>NZ_AQFT02000006.1 GCF_000364225.2 Eubacterium plexicaudatum ASF492 | reverse complement strand
ATATGCAGCCATAACAACGGCACCATACCTGTTAACTACACTTTGCAAAGCGACACAGGAAAATGCAATCAGAGCATTTGTGCTGCAATTGGCAATCCCAGCCGTAAACTGCTGTAAAAAATATCCGAATCCAATTGAAAATGTCTCTTTTCCAATTGCAAGTATGGATTCTTTTTTATTCCAAACCAAACAGATCCCACCATTGCAATAATTTGTGAAATCACTGTTGCATATGCCGCACCGGCAACTCCCATTTTAAATACAATAACAAACACCAAATCTAATACATATTAATACCACTAGCAATGATTAGAAAAATCAATGGTGTTTTTGAATCACCTAATGCTCTTAAAACGGATGAAATCATATTGTACCCTGCAACTACAATCGTGGCTCCGCATACAATTCGCATATAAATCAGCGCGTCGGCAAAATTTGCCTGCGGCTGTTCATAATACGGAGTATCGGCTTTGCTAAAATAATACCACATAAACTCATTAACATTCGGCTGCTGCCGTAATGTATACCGCATTCGCAATAATTTTTACTTGTTCATCTTCTCCGGCTCCAAAATATTGCGATATCAGAACACCAAGTCCGGCTCCTAATCCCATACACAAAGAAAAGAACATAAAATTTAAACTGCCTACGGAACCAACGGCTCCTAATGCATTAGAACCAACAAACTTTCCTACGATAATGGAATCTGCCATATTATAAAATTGTTGAAAATATTCCCAACTAACATTGGAAACGCAAAAACGCAGCAACAGACCGCCGCATTCCCTTTCGTCATATCACATACATAATCTCTTTCATATTTACCTCCGGAATATATTTACCTATAACTCTAATGTTAAATCATTTTTTCGAATCCATCCGATTTTCTGAAAAACAACCCGAATAACCAGGTAAGGATACCTGGCAGCAGAAAACATACTACCAACATTCCTATCCAGTCTGCTGTGTTATTGCAAGCTTTTTTCCTGCCGCAATATCGCTTACCCATCCGGTATACAGTCCAATCTGTCCTACAAGACCGCAGGTTCCCATTCCAGACGCGATCGCAGCTCCGTTCATCTGTATTTTGAATACACATGCTGCAACAGGTCCGGTAATTGCGGATGAAATAGCTGGCAGCCAGATCAGAGATTTCGCACAATATTTCCCATTTGAATCATGCTTGTACCCAATCCTTGTGCAAACAGGCCTCCCCATCTATTTTCACGAAAACTTAATACCGCAAATCCAACCATTTGAGCACAGCATCCCGCCAATGCAGCTCCCCTGCCAAACCTGTTAGTCCAAGACCTGCACACAATGCAGCACTGCTGATTGGCAGGGTCAAAGCAATTCCTGCAAGACGAAACCAATATCCATAAAAATGGCTGCAATTCCGTTGCCCACATAAAGCTGTTCAACCGTTTCTGCTGCCGAACCAATCGTCGGCGCCCAAAACACGGAAATAAACTCCGGATGTAACGTAATAAATGTTATAAGATGTCGATTTTGTTTCTTTAGAAATCGCTTTTCCTAATCAGCAGCTATAATTGAAATGATCCATACTGCTAAAGGGCCACCTGCTCCTCGGCCTCATTTGCAGCCATTCGACGCTGCCAGGGAAAACAAGGGTAATGGCGGACATTGTAATGCTATCTATTGAAATAGCCATTGCTGCTCCTGTTGACATTTGGCATAATTACAATTGTAACAAGTAATTCTATTTTAAATTGTTCACCAACGGCTGAAATGATTGTACCAATTAAAAGTGATGCAAATAATCCTGAGCCATTGCACTGAATGCCTACATACTTTTTTGCAGATATATTAATATTCTTCTCTTAAAGGGTAATGGCGGACATTGTAATGCATATCCTATTGAAATAGCATTTGCTGCTCCTGTTGACATTTTAAATCTATTCCATATTTTTTTGCAGATATTTAATTTTTTCTCTTAAAAATTTTTTATTTGCCCATATTCGGTATATCTCATACAACATCCACTCTGTTTATAATTAAAGGTAAGATAATTGGCTGTTATTGGAGCACGTTGGAAATGCATTTCGTAAGGCACACCCTAATAAGCATCCTTTATTAACATTTGCGAAGAATCATCCCAATTTAGAAGTCACAGTGACTATATTGACTAAATGAGGGATGAATTCTCTTCAAAATGTGGAATGCGGATTGTATGAATGATTTACCTACATAAACTATTGTACAGCGAATTTCTCTTATCTATTTTCATATTTAGGAATATTCCCAGCGATCTATTTTTCTATATTCATGCAAATCACTGCTATTATCTGCCAAAATATTTCTGTAGTCGCTGTTCCTCACATAATGCTATTACAATTCTATCAAAATCCGCTAATTTCTTGACCTTTTTCATTTTTTCCAATATGATGATACATGTAAATCCTGGCACATATAAAACCATAACTCTTTCATTTTAAATAATACCGTATTTTCTCCGGACATTACAGCCATAACTCTTCGCATATCATCCGATACATTTCATACCGCCGTTTTCTCTCAGCTTTTTCTTCTTTCGCAGATTGAAAACGTTGTAAAACAGCTTCTTTCGCACCTGAACCATGAATGCAGCCGTTTTCTCTTACCTTAATATCTTCTACTAACATCGGATTTGTTAAAAGTCCTTCCCCAGCATAACGGCGGAAAGTTTCGGAAACCTTTTACATAATCTCCAATAATCTGTATTCTGAAAAAGATCTCCATTGTAACAAAGCTCCCAATTCACTTTTGGAGATATCGTATAAGCCTGCGCAAAAACATTTAAATCCGGCTCACCATCATAAAAATTTTTCTGTAACGCGGATGTACAATTAACTCTGACAAAGGTATTTGTGCAAAAATTTCCAGCAAACGAAAAAACTCGTCAGAACTTTCTTTTCCTATTCTCGTTTTTACCGACAATTTCATATTATATGGTTCAAGTCCATCGCATACTTGTATTAAAAACCGTTCAAGCAAATCCGGCTCTGCAAAACCCGGAACCTCGTTTTTTTGATACTACGGTTTTTGATGGACATCCCAGATTTAAATTGATTTCCTGATATCCATATTCTTCATTGAGCAATCTGGAAATTCTTAAAAATTCCTCCGGCCGATTTGTCATAATCTGTGGAATGAGCATCATTCCGGAATTATGCTCCAGGCACACATCGTTACGTTCTTTTGTACTTAAATATTTCTTTCTTTTGGTACGATAAACGGTGCATAATACCGGTTCATTCCCGGATAAAACGTATGATGTGCCTTCTGTAAATGTGCCCTGTAATTCCTTCTAACGGAGCAAAATAATATTTCATAATTAAAAATATGTGCAAGAAATGATCCAGACGTCTTTGAACATTCTGCTCACCAATGATGTCATAATTGTATAAAGATCCGGTGAATTTTTATGGCCGGTTACCGCAACCCTTACAATTGTACACAAATCTGAAATAGAGCCTTTATAATCCTGCGGATGTTTCTTATATTCTTCATATTTGAACAATATCCTATTTGTTCTCCTAACTGTTTCATCTGTTCAAACCACTGCTGTGAATCTAAAACAAATCTTTTTATAAATATCTATCACTTCTTTCATCTGTTCTTTTGAATATTTATCATCCACTTCATATGCCACTGTCTGTTCAAATTTTTCTTGTGGTTTATATAAATAGTCAAACATATGCATTAACTCACTCCATTTTGCTACATCTTTCCGAACCTTTTTTCCTGACATTTTCCATAAACCAATAGAATTTTTAAACTGATCCTTATGTGAATTCGCAAACTCAAATAAATCCGGTTCATACTTTTCTGCCCATTCTAAAATCTGCTGCTCACAAAGTTCTATTGTTGATTCGGCAATAATTTCTTTGCTGACGCTCATTAATTTATCAATATCAAACAATGCGCCGCTAACCGGCATTTTTGACATTGATAACACAAATCTTCTCCTGTTAAATTCGGATTTGCCATATGCCATTCTTCATAGTTTGAATTAGCAATCGTTAACAATACTCTTTCACGCTATCTATCGGAAATCCCTCTTCCAAGTAATATCCTACCGCAGCTTCCGGGTCTTTTCGCTTACTTAACTTTCTTTTGGCCGTTCCATCCATTTTCATAATTGGAGAGATATGAAGGTAATCCGGTGCATGAAATCCACATAATTCGAACATTTGTTTATGAATCGGATAAGAGGCCATCCATTCATCTCCTCGAACAACAAGATTCGTTCTCATAAAATGATCATCAACAACATGCGCAAAATGATACGTTGGTATTCCATCTGACTTTAATAAACCAGATCCATATGATTTTCCGGCATTTCTATATTGCCACGAATCGGGTCAAAATAAGTAATATGTTTCTTCCCATCTCCTGGTGATTTTAAACGAACTACAATGGTTCTTTCTTTTTTATTTTCTCTTCAATTTGCTCATAGGTCAAACTTCTACATGACGCATATGTTCCGTAATAACGATATCGTCTTTATTTTTTTCCTGTTCTTGCCGAACGTGATCCAGTTCTTCCGGCGTACAAAAGCATGGATATGCATGTCCGCACGCATAAGCTCTTTCACACAAATCTGATAATATGTTTTCTTTCACTCTGTTTATATGGTCCATAACTTTTTTCTCCGTCCGGGAATGGTCCTTCATCAAAAAATATGCCATATCCTCCCAATGACCGAATAATTTCATCCACGCCTCCGGCCAGCTCTCTCTTTTTATCCGTATCTTCTATACGAAGGTAAAATATACCTCCTGTCTGTTTTGCAAGTTTACTTGAAATCATTGCCGCATACAGTCCACCAATATGCATATATCCTGTCGGACTAGGAGCAAAACGAGTTACATATGCTCCTTTTGGAAGATTTCTTTCCGGAAAAAGCTCTTCCAAATCTTTTATTGTATCTTTAATTTCCGGAAAAATCAATTCCGCTAATTTATTATAATCCATTTTGTCATCTCCTGCTTATTTTAAATTTGACTGTTACCACATTATACTATTTTCTGCCAGAATTGCAATTCTTTCTTTTTATTTCTCTAAATTTTTTGCATCAGCTCCTGGGAAGTCCTGCAGAATATAGGAAAACCTGCCTGATCTGTTTTAATGAATACAGAACATGCAGGAATAATATTATGACTTTTGAATTAAACTAAAAAGATTGGATTCGGGGAGTGCCGCACGAGTATTACCCCATGCGGCTTGAGTTATGAAAAATTATATCAGCTTGTCAGCTAATACATATTATCATAGCGTTTTGTTGTGACAACTTTGTGAACACTATCTTAAAAAAGCTAAAATTATAAATAATATATGTTCATTTGGCATCATACTGTTATCTTTTCTATAAAATTAAATTTCCGCCGTCACTTGCTTCAACCATTCGTACTCCTCATAATCCAAATATTGTTCCATTTCTTTGCAAATTTAGCATGATATTGATTTAACCACTTTCTTTCCCAATCATCTAGTTCTTCAACTAAAATTGCATCGCGCTCAAAAGGTACAAGTGTTAATGTATCAAATGCAAGAAAACGACCAAATGCATTTTTCTCAGATTCTACACAGACAACCAAATTTTCCAATCGTATCCCATATTTTCCCGGCAAGTAAACTCCTGGCTCATCCGAAGTAATCATACCTGGTTCCAGTCTGGTACATTCATCCCCACTTTCACTTGTCTTGTTACGAAAACTATTAGGCGGCTCATGTACACTCAATAAATATCCCACTCCATGTCCGGTTCCATGATTATAATCAAGTCCTTCTTTCCACAGTGGATTTCTGGCCAAACAATCAAGACTGACACCAGCACTTCCGTATCTGAATTTCGCCGCAGCCAAATTCAGGTTACCTTTTAAAACAAGTGTATAATGATGTTTCTGTTCTTCAGTTAAAGGACCAAGCACAATTGTTCTGGTTATATCTGTGGTTCCTTCCAAATAGTGTCCACCGGAATCAAGCAGTAAAAATCCATTCGCTTTTAATTGAAGATCCGATTCCGGTGTTGCACTGTAATGTACAATAGCGCTATGATGTGCATATCCGGCAATCGTATTAAAACTTGGTCCGAGATAATTTCCATATCACAACGAAACTTTTCCAATTTTTCTGCTGCAGAAAGTTCAGTTATGTTATACGTAACATTCTCACTTGCTTTGCTATCTATTTCATTATTGTCACACCATTGATCTCTTCCTTCCATATGCCTGATATTCTTTTTTAACCAGTAAATAAATTTTATACATGCTGCAGCATCTTTCTTATGAGCTATGCGCATATTTTTAATTTCTATTGGATTTTTAACAGCTTTTGCCAATAAAGTAATATTTTTTCCTTCTACAATGTCACCTTTCTTCATCAACATTCTTTTTTGCACTTTTTCAAATATATGCATATTAGTACGCTCGGGATCCAAGTATACCATTCGACTATTTATTTCATTTGATATATAATTATCTATTTCCTCATAATCACACACCGTAATTCCATCTGATTCAATTTTTTTTTCAATTTCTTTTGCTATTGCATCTCGTTGTACAAACCATACTATATCTTTTTTTCCGATTACTAAAAAACTAATAACTACCGATGTACAGGCAATATCATTTCCTCGTACATTCAATGTCCATGCAATATCTTCCAGTGAAGATATTATTGTTGTATCTGCCCCTTCTTTTTCCAATTTCATGCGAAGCATATCCAGCTTTTCCATTCTTGTCACACCTGCGTAGCATAACTCCAGTTCCCAAACCGGCTCACAGGCCATCTTCGGTCTTTCCTTCCAAATATCGCCAACCAAATCTCTATTTAAATAAATCTGAATATCTCTTTTATCCAATTTTCTTTTTAGTTTGCGATATAAACTTACGCTTATTGTTTTTCCATTGACTCCGACAACTGCGTGACTCTGCAGTTTTTGAAGCAAAAAATCCTCAAGTTCCGGTACGCCTTCTTCTCCTTCCCTATATAATATAATTTCACTGCCATCCAGTTCGGCTTCGGCCTGTAAAAAATACCTTCCATCCGTCCATAAACCTGCCTCCTTCTGCAATATAACAACTGTTCCCGCCGAACCGGTGAAACCGGAAATATATTCTCTGCATTTAAAATATGGCCCAACATATTCAGACTTATGATAATCATTACTAAGTACAATCCATGCATCTATCTTCTCTTCCTGCATACGCTGACGAACTTTTTGTAATCTTAATTGTATTTCTTTTTTGTTCACTTCATATCCTCTCTTTCATTTTAAGTATTTTATTTTAGAACGTATTTAAAAACTTTTTTATAAATTCATTAAAAGATTTTTACATGCTTTACATTTTATACCTATCCGATATGTTATAGAAAATCTATAATTCATTTATAATCATCATGCATCGTGTTGACTAAATCTCAAAAATGTATTCTCTGAAAATAACACGTACGAGTGACGTTAATATTTTTTAAATACGCTCAAATACTACAGCAAACAATTCTGTTTGAAAATTCTTTCTGTTCATTGCAGTATTTATTCGTATATAGTATTATATATGAAATCTATCGCAATTCATATATGTATGTTTAAATTCTTTTTATATTTCTTTATTACAAATATATGTTCGATATTTTGTTCTATCTGCTTATTTCCTATAATTAGATTGTCTATATTTTTTTGCTTACTTATACTGTACAGCTTTTATTTGTTATATTTCAAGTGAAGCGCTTCACCTGAGATATAATTGTACTGTCACAGTAATAATAAAATATAGTTGCTTCTTTTACAAAACTATATCATTATATTAGTTAATAATGAATTCTGTATTTGCTAATATTTTTTAGTAATAATTTTTAAATTTGAGTAAATATTTATTTTAGTATTTGTTTTAAGATGAAGTACTTCACTTGGTATTTTTCACTTACTCTCATTAGTGTTATCAATTTCAATATTATGAATATATTTTAAAAATTATATAAAATATATTATAAAATATATTGTTTTCCATAATATCTTATATTGTCTGCAACACAGCAAATTATATATAAGTGAACCACTTCACTTCTGAGATTTTTAAAACTTACAAAAGTTTTAGATATATAAACTCAAAAACATATGTGGCTATATAAATAGAACATATCTAAAACCAATAAACTCTTTTTTAATAAAAACAAATAAATATTTTTACAATGCTATTTTTCCCATCCCAACACTATTAATATACAAATTTTGATATCTACTACTTTTCTTAATTCAGAGCATCTTTTATTTATGATTAATTGACAAAGTTGTTTTCATTGATTTGCGATATTAATAATCCATTTTAATGTTATCTTAAACTTCAAGAATAAAAATTTTTTCATCTTATAATTAAAGTTCTTAATAGAATTCCAAAAGAAAAATTAGTGCGTTTTATACACTATTTTTTCACTTTAATATTAAACTATTGTTCTTTAAAATAGTTTCCTTTACTTTGGTACACTTTTATAAGAATAACGAACTTAAATAATTAAAGAAATTATCAAATAAAAATAATATGTAATCTATTCATAAGAAAATTATAACATCTCGTATTTGAATTTTCCTTTAACAACGATAAATTAAATGATACATATGAAATGAAGTGCTTCATCTCCGAATCCATAAATGAATTTAAAAATCCATTAAGGTGAAGTACTTCATTTCATATATATTATATAATATCAATAACACAGTCAGATCGAAATCAAAAATTAATTCAAATAGTTGTTTCAACAATTACAATAACTCTTAATTTATTTAAAAAAAATAAAATTTCGTTTTACCATGTCTTCTCATTAATAATATAAAAACTTATTTCTAACTAGTACTCCATCCATGCAGAAATTAGAGTTTAGTGCTGACTGATTCTCATCAGTGCAAGGCAAAATTTTAACGAAGCAGATGCCAAAATAGGCAGTACGATTGCCATGAATACCAGCGAGCCAGTACACTAGTATTTAAAAAAATTCTAATCACTAAATATACAAAACATTCTAAAAAATAAAATATTTACAAAATAATACTTTTAAATTCTTCTCTGAAATTAAAACAAGCTTTTTAAATTTACATACCTACTATAAACAAAATTTACTATAATGTTTTAAAAGACTTAGTTTTTTACAAAGAAAACCTCTCCAACATAGTTCCTTAAAAAGCACAAAAAAGTTTGCTGTAATACAAAAGGACATGAGTCAAACTTCCAATTATGTTTTAATCTCAATTATATCATATGATTTGAAGCGTTTCTTTTTATTAACTTTTTGGCCAATAAGTCGATCTCATTCACTGTATACAAGCTTCCATTCGAATAACAATCGTAAATAATTAATCCTATATTCTGACAAGTATATAAAATAACAGAAGAAAAAGGAGAATAATATCATTAACTAACCATAAGGAATTAAATATAAATATAAAAATACTATACATACAATTACGAAACAATAGAAACACCTAAGCCTAATAGAACAAAATATTCTAATCTGCTTTTTCCAGATCAAATTTCCTTTATCTTCATTCATAAAAAATAACATAAATATATTTCCTGATATTATAATAAATTTACTACAAGATGTCTCCAAAACTAGATTATATAAAAATCTTTTCATTCACACTGTGATAAATATAACAATAAAAATCCTTTTGTTCATTTATATTAAAGAAATATTCTGTTTAGATAGATTCTAAACCAAAACCTAACGCAAGACAAATATGAAATTAAGTTCTTTTTTTACTTTTATGTCAGCAAAAAGCTTTATATTAGAATATACAATCTTATTTTTTTCAGCATTTCTCACAAAAAAATATTTACCGATTTTAGTATTTGTAATTTTTTCTATTTTTAGTATAATCTAAGTAATAGAAAATAAATAAGGAGAAAAACAAGTGGCTGAAACAATTAGTATAAATAATTCAAAAGGTGGTGTAGCAAAATCTACATCCGTTATTACTATTTCTCAAATTTTGGCAATTTCCGGATATAAAGTGCTTATTATTGACTTAGATCCTCAAATGAATACAACCAAAATGTATGGTCAAAACGAAAATCTGGACGTTAACACGGAACATTTGTTCTGCACCAAGCAATTAAGAAAGACATCTGTAGATGAATTTGTTTTACCAACAATACAACCTGGTATTTCTATCATTTCCGCCAGCAGAGACTATTATGAATTAATTTACAAAATTCACGCAGCAACAAAGGAATATCCCGTTGAGCTGACATTCCGACACAATTTGGAATACATCAAGGAAGATTATGATTACATTTTTATAGATAATTCACCATTCAAGTCAGCTCTTTCCAATTGCTCTCTATGTGCCAGTGATGGGGTACTTACTCCTATTAATGCAGATAATTTTTCCTATGACGGACTAATGGACTTAATAGAAACCATACAAAATTTAAATGATTCATATTCTCTATCCATTAATTTTTTAGGCATTTTTATGACAAGAGTATCCAGCCGTACCAATCTGTTCAAACAAATGTTTGAAAGTTACGAAGAAATGTTTGAAGATAAATTCATTCCTGTTTCCATACGTCAAACCGATGCTGTCAATCAAAGCAATACTGCATTCATACCATTATTAACTTATGATAAACGTTGTACTGCAACACAAGATTACATTGAACTCGTAAATTATCTTGGTTTGATGGATAATAAACATTACAAAAACTAATTAAATATATGAAAGGAGAAAAGTAATGGCCGCAAAAAAAATTTTTAAGCCCGGACAAACCTCCTCTGGTATTCTTGATACAAAAGGTGGGGATAAACTTAAACAAATGCAAGCAAATTCAAATTATAATTTTAAGTTTATACCAAAAGAAAAAATCACACCAAACGAAAAAAACAAAAATTACTCTCAAGATAACATTGAAGCACTCAGCGAATCAATTATTGTAAACGGCTTAAGGCACAACCTCTCTGTAATACCTGATGCAACTTCCGATCTGTACCGGATTGTTTCCGGAGAACGACGTTATCATGCAATAAACATGATGGAAGAAAAAACATATAAAGAACTTTTTCCAACTGGAATTCCATGTAAAGTTGAAAAATCAAGTATTTCAGAAATAGATGAAGAAATAATGCTTATTTCAGCTAATCACGATATCCGTGAAACATCTATAGAAGAAAAGCGTTGGGAAATCAGAAGACTCAAGGAATTATACGAAGCAAAAAAGCTAAGTGGGGAAATAACAAATATTTCAAAAGAAATCGCAAAGCAATTAAATATATCCCAAAGACAAGCTATAAAATATGTTAATGCGGAAAAATTGATTCCTGAATTAAGTGATTTACTAAATCAAAATGGTATCAGTTTGGAAGATGCAAGCAAGTTCAGTCGTTTGGACGAATGGGCACAATTAAAATTGTAGAACTTTTAAATGCAAAAGGAACCATAAATACAGAAGAACTGGAAACAATAAAAAAAATATCGGAAGAAAAAGAGCTGGAACATAAACGAAGTCAACAAGAACTTGATCACACATTGCAAATGCTTAAAGAGCGAGACAAAAATATAGAAGCCTTAGAACGCAGAATTCAATCGCTATTAGAAAAAAATCAGGAAAAAACACAGAGTGACTTAAAAGAAGAACTAAAATACGCTTCAGCTGCCAAAGAAAAAGCTGAACATGAAAAACTTCGCCTTGAGAATCAATTAGAAAAAATTAGGCAACATCAAAAAGAACGAGAATCCCGAAATACAAACATCTCCGAGAATGAATTAAAACGAATATCACAAATTGCTAAGACAGAACAAGCATTACAACTTTTTGAAACTAATTTCGCTATCTTAAAAAACAATAAAAATATATTAAAGACAGATCCCGATTTAAAAACAAGACTGGAAATATTAAAGAATCGTATCAATGATCTACACACAGAATTAACTTGTTAGGTTCGCCATCAAGCACCGGAAAACTATCTACAAAGAGATACATACAATATAGAGTATTATTCTAAATATGAAAAATCACAGCCATACGGCTTGACCACCGGCTCTGCCGGTGGTTTGGATGAACCCCTCCGGGGCATTTTTCGGTACCGCCTATAGGCGGTGTCTAAGCAACCCCTTTTTCGGTGCTGCCTATAGGCAGTATTTCACTAACCTCTGGTACTTGGCTGCCTCTTAAAAGAGGCTCTTTATCCTTCCATTCTACTGCATTCCTCCTGCTCTTCGATGTACTTTTTGATTGTCTCTTCGTTCACTTGCCCAATCGTCTCGGCATAATATCCTCTTGCCCAAAAATGTCTGCCATACTTGTCCCTGTATTCTGGGTGTCGGTCAAATATCATCAGGGCACTCTTTCCTTTCAATTTTGACATCACTTCCGAGATACTCATCTTGGGCGGAATCGAAACATACAGATGTACATGGTTTGGACATACTCCGCCTTTTATCAATTTTACTCCTGTGATTTTACATACTGTGGACAATATCTCGCCAACCTCTTTCCCAATCTTCCCATACATTACTTTCCGGCGATATTTCGGAATAAAAACAATATGATACGTGCAATTATACTTGGTATGTGCTAAAATCTGATTATCCATTATGGATACCTCCTGCTATTGTTGATTAGGTTGCCTAGACCCAAATCTATGATAACATGGAGGTTTTATTTTTGGTACTTTAGGGATCGCTACTGCTCACTCTATTCTCCCCAGCTCTGCTCTTAACTTGACCCACAAGTTTATATGGATATCCTCTTGTTTCTATGCTATACTAAAGAAAAAGAGGTGATCCGTATGACGGCAGAATATACGAATTGGGAAACGGAATTTGTAGATGTAAAATTTGTTGATCAGCGTTTGAAATCACGTTTTTTTAAAATTATGGATGCATTTGCTGCAGCGCCAGATAAATCCACCTGGGCTGCAGCCGGATCCAGAAGTTCTGCAAAAGCAGCGTATCGCTTCTTTAGTAATAAGGATGTATCCAGGGATGAACTGTTGGATAGTGTATCTAGGGCAACTGTAGAAAAAATGAAACATGCGGATGCAGATTGGATACTTGCCATTCAGGATACCACATCTGTTGGATTTGGAAACCGGAAAGCAATCAAAGGAATGGGATACCATTGCAGTACGGAACAGAGGGGAATGCTTGTACATTCTTGTATAGCGGCCACAGACCAGGGAATTCCCCTGGGCCTTCTTTATCAGGAAATACATACGAGGATGTACGCAGGGATGACTCTGGAACAAAAGATGAAAAACGTTCCAGGCCAATAGAAGAAAAAGAGAGCTACCGATGGATTCATACAATGAACGAAATTCATCAGAGGGTTGCAGAAGATATTCCGGTATTGACAGTATGTGACCGTGAAGGAGATTTTTATGAATTTTTTTCGAACGCTGCAGATTTGGGAGAAAATTTTCTGATTCGGCTAGTGCAAAACCGCATGGTGGATGACGGAAAAAAGATTTTTCATGAACTCCACCAGTCTCCTGTGGCTGGAAGTATGGTTGTCAGGATGGGCAGGAATCCCAAAGAACACATTCCAGCCAGAAATGTAAAAATGGATTATCATTATAAAGAGGTTGTGGTTCACTGTCCAAAAAGGAGAACAGAAAAACATATACGAGAAAAACTTGTACTAACAGCAATTTATGTACATGAATCCGGAAAAAAAGGAACCGAATGGTTTCTGCTAACAACGGTAAGAGTAAAAAACGAAAAAGATATAGAAAAGCTGATACAATGTTATGCACACAGATGGAAAATAGAACGTTTTCATTTCATCTTAAAAAGTGGATGCAAAATAGAGAAAAATCAGGCGAGGAATATGAGAGATTAAAATTTTAACATTACTATATTCGGTTATCGCACTGCAGATACTAAATTTGACTTATTTAGGAAAAATATGTCCGGAAATCTCGAGTGAAATTGTGTTTGATAAAGAAGAATGGAAAATATTATACTGCTGTGCAAGAAAAACAAAAGAAATTCCTGAAACATATACACTGAAAGAGGCGATTTATGATTTAGGGATTCTGAGTGGAATAAAAGGTGCTCCGAGCGATGGTATGCCCGGAGCACGTTCTATTTGTCAGGGCTTAGAGGTTCTTTGCTCATTACTTGCTTATCGAAAATATATGTTATAATTGTGGGTCAAGTTAAGAGCTCTGCTGGGGGCTTAATGGACGTTCAGTATAAAATTAAGAGTATAAATAAAGTGTGTAAGAATAAAAAAACTTATCTGCACACTTTATTTTTATGTATTGATTGTTAAACTATATTGGTCTTCTGGCAGTTCACGGGCAGTTTCAGTTACCAGATGAGCAGGTCGTCCAAAAAACGCAATCAGTATCATCCAGATGCTTTGGAATTTCGGTAAACAGATATTCTAAAAAAGGACTGTCAAGAACTTACAAAACGATTTTAACAAAGCGAACAGTAAATTACAAGAAGTTTTTATAAACTGTGACAATAAAATACTTCTTCAGCAAATAGATGAAATAGCAAAACACACTGACACCCTGCACAAAAAACATGGTGTGTACACTTGTATAGAACTACTAAGAATGCTGTTTCTCTACTCCAGCTCAAATTTTTCATTCCGTATCCTTGCAGCTGCCGCCAGTGCCCTTGAATTTTCATTATTTCTAACACCGCCTAGCGGAAACGTTTTTCCAAAGTTGAGCCTTTCCTGCGTAAAATACTGCATTCCCCGTTTTCCGCCTTTCTTCCGGCATCGGATATTTCTTTTTTTAACGATTTAAAAATATACTCCTGATAGATGCATCTGTTATACGCCAGAGTGGAAAATAGCATAATCAGCAACGTATCCATCTGTGTAATTCATTAACAGAAAACGTAACTGTTCAGCACCCCGTTAAGGGCACATTGATTTTTGGACAAAACAGAGAAAATAAAATTTCTGTTTTGTCATTGCTTTAGTGTAAAAAGTGGATAACTTTCTAGTATAACTGCCAAGTGCTTTTGGGTTGTGGATTACTGAAACATAATTCCACAGTTGTATCACAGATAACAGAGTAATTGTGGATTTTATCCGAGTGTTACCGGCAATTATCTCTTGTTTTTTACTGTTTATCCACCGTCATTTTGACAGTATATCAAAACGACACGATTCGCTTTTTGGACCATTTTCCGTTAAAATAGAAGTATCAAATTTAACGGAAGAAGGTGGTCTGAATGCCAGTAAATGTTACACTTGAAATGGTTCAGCAATTGCTTGAACAGAATGCTTCATTGCTCAGGCAAAATGAAATTCTCACAGCAACTATTGCTGAGTTAAATCAGACCATACAGGAACTGAAGGAACAGATTAATAAGAACTCCAAAAACAGTTCCAAACCACCTTCAAGTGATGGCTATAAAAAACCTGCTCCTAAGAGTCTGCGCAAACCATCCGGAAAAAAGGTCGGTGGACAGGATGGACATCAGGGATACATTTAGCGGTAATAACAGCTCCGGATGAAATAGTCAAACATATGCCCTCCGCATGTAAAGGATGCCAGCATTATCAGATGTGCAAAGGCACTGCATGTATTGCGGAGAAACGCCATGTTATTGACGCGGTTGTTACAGTCAATGTAACGGAGCATCAGGCGCTGGAACTTCCAGTCTGTATGCTGCATGGAGATACCCGCACAGGTGCTTTCCCTTCTGACGTAAAAGCAACCGTACAGTATGGTGAAAACCTTCAGGCATTAGCTGTTGCACTAAATACCGTAGGCGCAGTCAGCATCAAACGTACCCATGAGATTCTTTCCGGAGTATTTAACATTCCGATTGCAACAGGAACGGTCAGCAGCATGGTAAAAAGATGCGCTGACAGTCTGAGTGAAACAGTAGGTAAGATCAAGGATAAGATGATCGGTTCTGCGCTTGGACATTTCGACGAAACCGGAACCAGAGTGGATAAAAAACTCTGGTGGGTTCATGGTGCCTCAAACTGTGAATACACCTATCTTGATATCAGTCCCAAACGTGGAACTGCAGGTATGGGGCAATGCGGCGTTCTTCCGGAATTCAAAGGGATTGCCATGCATGACTGCTGGGCTTCCTACTGGAATTATCCGGATATTCAGCATGCAGTCTGCTGTGCCCATCTTCTCCGTGAATTAACGGGGATTGATGAAAATCATCCGGATCAGAAGTGGGCATCTGCATTTATAGACCTTTTACTGGAAATGAAAAAGGCCAAAGAGAAAGCTGTAGAGAAGGGAAAGGACTCTCTGAGCTATTATCATTATCATAAGTTCGATAAGAAGTATGATGAACTTATCGAACAGGCCTGGAAGGAAAATCCACTTACCGAAACCACGGAGAAAAAACGTGGACGGAAGAAAAAGGAAAAATCCTTGCCCTGGCAGAACGCCTTGCAAATTACAAGGCCTCAGTCTGCCTTTTTATCCATAACTTCCATGTCCCGTTTGATAACAACCAGGCGGAACGAGATCTGCGGATGATAAAGGTGAAAACCAAAGTATCCGGATGCTTCCGAACTGAGGAAGGTGCCAGAGATTATCTAAAAATCATGTCCTATGTTGGCACAGCACATAAGCAGGGATACAATGCTTACGAAGCAATCAGAAATGCAATCTCAGGTCATCCTGATTTCATCTTTGAATAAGGGGTTCTGAATAGTTACCAGAAAACAAGATAAAACAGGTAAAGATTTTAGATCAACATACATGGAATCTAATCCCTAACGCAATTCTCAATGAAATAAGGAAACTTCCTCATGGTAGATGCCGGATGCGGGATAACGCAGAAATTTATTTACGCACAAGAGCAGAATACAGATGTAATTTTTCGCATCACACCATAAAAACTCTGTCTGC
Organism: Eubacterium plexicaudatum ASF492; assembly: GCF_000364225.2. GTDB lineage: Bacteria > Bacillota > Clostridia > Lachnospirales > Lachnospiraceae > Eubacterium_J > Eubacterium_J plexicaudatum. Next base: position 60,928 of record NZ_AQFT02000006.1, on the reverse strand, counting down.
ATGATGCACAATGAAAAAAATTTTCCTGACAGACCTTCTGAAAGAAGCAGAAGAAAAGCATATGGAGTGGATAAATGTTTTCGATTTTTACAGATATAAGTGGAAAACAGGTTTTGTACGGGTAATCGTCCACAAGCTCCCGTATGGACAGGCAGCAAAAGCAAGGAAACGTAAAATCAGGCAAGCTTCAAAAAACCAACGCGAGATCCAGACAGCAACACTGCTCAGCGCCGGATGAATCGTGGTTATTACATCTCTTGACGCAAAATACTACGGCGAAGTAATCCCGCACCTTTAAATGAACCGCTGGCAAGTAAAATTTTTTTTTAACGTTTCAAGCAGAATTTCTCCACCCATACCATAAAAACAGGCAACAGAACTTATGCTGAAATAAAAAACCTGCTATGGCTCATTATATGGACAATAGCAGAGTGTCATTCATTTCAGGCAGTATGCTTCCTCGCAGAAAACGGGATTATTCTTATTCTATTTAAGAAGAATGTAAAATTTCGTCTATACAGATAACGGATGTTCCGTGCTTATCATGGAGTTGTTTTATAAACCTGACAGATAAAAATAAACGTGCGAATTTTCAAAAAAACAATGGTAACGGATAGACTAAAATAATAAATCCATTCAACAGTTTTACCAGACTGCTGAACTAAATTTATGGGCTTTAGCCTGTCAGTGCATCGGGGTTTTTCTCAATAGATAAATGGAGATATGCCGGACAATAAATCATCCGCTATTCGGGTGCGCATCGGTTGTTATACAACAAAAATCACCTTTCCGTCATAGATATAATTGTTCAGGTTATCTTATAACGGAAAAGTGATTTATAGCCCAGAAGGCAAATTCATTAACACACACAAAATGGGTATGCAAATACCATAAATACCATATAGTATTCACTCCAAAGTCTAGACAAAAAATAATATGTAATCAATACAAAGAAATCATAAAGGATATTCTAAAACAGCTGTGTGCGTATAAAGGAGTAGAAATATTAGAAGGACATTTAATGCCGACCATATACATATGCTTTTGAGCATACCACCCAAGATAAGCGTGCACGGCTTTATAGGATACCTGAAAGGGAAAAGTGCACGGATGATATTTGATAAATATGAAACCTGAAATGCGAATTTGGCAACCATCATTTCTGGGCAGAAGGATATTATATAAACACAGTAGAACTTAATGAGGCAACTATCAAAAAGTATATCCAGGAGCAGGAAAAGCATGATATAGCGCTGAATAAACTCAACTTAAAGGAAATATGACAACCCTTTTTAGGGTAGCAGCTAATACAAACACCTCTTGATGAGTGGCAAAAGCAGCAAAGACAGGATAGATTGAACAAAGTAAAGGCTGGCGTCTTTAAGAGCGGGTCGCTATCATGGGCTTATAGCCCTGGATTAAAGCACCCTTTGGAAGGTTGACTTTGATTCGCGCCTATGAGGACCATTCTCGAAACAGGAAACAAAACATATGCTGCTGCATAACAACAGGATAGAATTTTTTCTATTTTGCATAAAATCATCCCATATATTTTGGCAGTTCCACCGGCTTTGCAATTGTTTCTTATACAACAGAAATCAACTATTCTCATTCCACATCAGCCCCTTGATGCTGACTATGTATCGAAGGTCGATCATATTATTAGCAGATAAAAAAACTGTTTTAAAACAGGTAATATCGTCAAGAATAACATACTATCTTAAGTACCTCAACCAGAAGAAATATGAATGAGAATTCTGATACATGAATAGAACATTCCTTGATGAAGAATTGATAGATATTTTTTGTATAACTACTTCATAGTAGTAGAATGGAAATGAATGGTAGTATGGTATAGTATGGTATAGTATGGTAGAAAAAAAATGTGATAAATTCAACGTATATAATCCATAAGACAAGAGAATTAAGCTGTATTGTGAAGAGTAATCTGCTGTTAAGATAAGAGAAAATGGCGTTTTTCGAGAGAAAGAATAGCTGTGATGTAAAGAAAATATGGCTGTTTAAAGCTAAGAGAAAAGAAAGCATTCTTGACAAACTCATATCTTTAAATTAAAATACTATGAAAAGGATAAAAATAGGATGTAAATGTTATTTGGTTAAAGATATAAAAAGCTACTATATTTATTAGAGTAACTATTTCTCTATAATTAGGATAGAAAAATTCTATAAAAGATGAGAGAAAGTGGCGGATATATAAAGAAAGAATGAGAAAAAAAGCTAAGAGAATATGGCTGGATATATTTGGTTTAAATTTACTATAAATCATTACTATATCTAACAAAAATAAAAAAGCTAAGAGAAAATAGCTGTATTAGAGATAAAAAAGCTAAGAAGATATGGCTGTTACAATATTTTAAATAAGTAAATAACTTAGAATTGTATTTAAAGTCGTAATGATTCTTCTTTTTGTTAAATTATGTTGTTATGATCTTAAAAGAGAAGAGAAAATGGCTGTATTTTTATTCATTGCAGTAAATGAGAATACCCAATAAGCTAAGAGAATTTAGCTGTATATTAATAGAGAGCTAAGAGATAATAGCTGTATATTATAAAAAACGGAGGAAAATCATTAGAAAATGCTAAAAGCTGAGAGAAAGTGGCTGTTAAAATGCTAAAAGCTAAGAGATAATAACTGTTAAAATACTTAAAGAAAGAAAATGTAGTGGTTAAAACGCTAAAAGCTGAGAGAAAATAGCTGTATAATAATAAAAGAGAAGAGGATATAGCTGCTAAAATGTTAAAAGCTGAGAGAAAATAGCCGTATATAATAAAAGAGAAGAGAAAATAGCGGTTAAAATGTTAAAAGCTGAGAGAAAATAGATGTATAATAATATAAAATAGAAAGAAAAGATAAGAGAAGTCAGCTGTATACTATATGTAAAATTAATAATTTCTAAAGAAAATTTAGAAAGGATGTGAATGCAAAATTAAAGATGTAGGAATAGGTAAAAGCTAAGAGAAAATAGCGGAAAGAAACAAAAAGTTAAGAGAAAGTAGCGGTAGAAGAAAATATAATGATTAACAAATGATTGATTCGTAAGCTAAGAGAAAATAGCGGTAATAAAGCAAATACAAGTCGTTTTGGATATTAGAATCGATTGAATAAAAACATATTTTAGATGATAAATATGAAATAACTATTGAGAATTAATTGATATTATGAAATATTTTATAGTGTGGAAATAAATGTTATATAAGTTTATGTATGTTATTTGTAGTTTTGTATAGCTTATTTTTTTTCAGATACGAATGCGATTAAAGATTTATTTTGACGAAGAAAATTGTCCTATATTTTGCGAGATACATATTGGTTTTAAAAAGAGAAAAGGTTTTTGTGATGCACGGACAATATTAAAGTGTATATTCAAAAAAGAATCGATTTGCCATAGTATAATAGTTGATGAAAAATACTACTGTGTTTCTATTCTTTATGTGAAAAATAAATTTGAGTGTATCGGCATAGTACTACAGCGAACTTTCTTTGATTTGCGTTTCCCAAGGAATAATTTGGGGCAGGTTTTTCATGTAAAACAACTGAGAATATGTTATGTCATATAGTTGATTTTGTTTATAGTAGACAAACAAATTTGAAAAGTTCGCTGTAGTACTAGGTGATAGATATCGTTTTTTGATTATAAATTTTTGATGTTCGTACATAATTATTTTTCATTTTTATGAGTGAATAAATGAAAGAAGAATTTACCGGGATATAAATAAGTGATTGTTCAAGATATTTATTTTTGATAATATGTATCAAAACAGCAGCATTTTGGCGTTAAGTTAGTTGTGGTGATTTAATAATAAAAAGATGAGTGCAAGTCTACTGTTATTTATAGTTATAAAATGAAACAGGAATGACAAAATATAAAACCAGTTATCTTATAAGGATTTTGTTCGATAGTGTTTATTTGAGATATATTCAGAAAACATAATATTGCTCTCTTTGGCCAAAATCGAGATTGATTTTAAGAAAACATAAAATATTGTTTTAGTAGGGCCTATGTCTCATACGAAAGTGCTGTTGATGCTCAGATGAATATAAAGTCAGAGGAATTGAAAAGAGTTAAAAGAGATTTTCGGTCTCAAATTAACTTTTTTGTTGATTTCGATATAATGCACTTTTCATAGGTTTATGTTTGTGTTATTCTTATAAATAATATATTGACAAAAGTTCTGTTAAAACTTTATGGAGAAGATTGAAAAGATAGGGTAATGCCCGAAATTGAGACTATGTAAAAATTGTATTACTATAAAGCGCACACAGTTATAGAAGTGTTTTTTTGCTTTTATAAGAAATGAGTTTTATGTTTGATTGGATGTTTTCATGAAGGAATGATAAATAAATAATAATGAAATGTATTTAGTAGTTGGTATATGAATTTAAGAAGAACTGATGATTTGTTATTTGAAAAAAGAATAGACTCGGTAGCTATTTTTGCTGCATCATTATGATACTAGGAGGAAATATGGCAAAAAAGTCAGAAACAACATCTCAAAATGAAAAAAAGAAAATACGCAAAAAAGGAGGAAATGAGGTAGCATTTCGTCCTCAAAGTATAGTGGAAGCCAGATATAATTTGGATCGAAGGCAGAATGATATTATGGATATTGCATTTGGCATGATTGATGATCAAGTTGATAAAAAGAATATTCCATAAGAGTTGCAGATGTAAAAGAATACTATAATATTGAGGATAAATCACATGCTTATCGGTTTTTAAAACAAGCGGTAGAATCTTTGGAAGGAAAAGGGTTTAAACTGAAAAAGGATGAAGACACATCTATTTTTTATCCCTGGTTTTCTAAGATTACATATGTTCGTGCAAAAATGAGGAAAACAGCCATATTGATTTTAAAATGGACGATGATCTTAAGCGAATGATTGTGGAATCTCGCCGTGGGGCATATTATTCAATTCGATATGCGATCAATCTTAGTAATAAATATGCAAAACGCTTGTATTATCTTTTTCAAGATCGTAAAAATTGGAATCTTAAGAATCCCGATCTGGAAACAGGAGTATTTACAATAGCGATAGAGGAATTATTACGCATGCTAGATTGTCCAAAATCGTATAAGTATACGGATTTTAAACGATATGTGATTAAACCATCTATGGAACAGATTAATGGAAGCACAGATATTTATTTTGAATATGAAGAGAATAGAGGAAAATTAAAATCCGGACAAAAGGGGTATTAAGTTTAACGTTTCATGTCACACAACTAAATCCGAATTCAAAGTAGTAGCTGACGCTGCATTTTATGAAATTACAAGTCAGCATGTTGAGATTCGCAAAAGAGGTTATCAAGATGCTGAGGTGAGAGACATTTTGTCCATGGCGAAAAGATATAATAGGGATGATCAGTTTATTCAGGAGGCATTGGAAATTGTAGATCATTCAAAATGTGAAAGCAAAGTAGGATTGGCGTGTTATTTTATGAAGAATGGATATAACCCGTTATCAGCAGGTCGACAATTAGAAAAAGAAACACCTTTGAAGACGGCAGAACACGCGTCTTCATATCATAATTTTCATCAACGAAATTATGATTATGATGAACTCGAAAAGAATCTATTAAACCAGGGAATTTCAAAAGAAACAAAGCAGACAGATATGATAGAGGAAGAAAAAACGACTGAAAAGAGAGAGATTTCTTTTGAAGAATTACAAAGTATGATGGCTGGAAATCCACAACTACAACAGGAAATAGCTAGCTTATTGGAAAAAATGAATGGAACCGGTAAGAAATAATTATTCGCAAAATGATAGTTTTGCGAATAATTATAAATAAATGTATATTTAACAACCAAACATCCACTAAAAATAATTTCAAAATTAAATATAAATATTATTAATTCTAAATATTGTTTGCATTCAACTTTGCTAATGAAGTTATAATTGTATATATTTATTTGGATTCTATGTGATGAAGTTTGAATTACATTTTAGAATTTTTTCAAGTGTGCTGAAAATTTTATTGTATAGTGTTATTGAAAATATACGATTGCTGTCAGAGCGTGTTTAAAAATCATTTTTGTGATGTGCACTTTCTACGTTGTTGTGAGTTCATCTCAAATTTAGTCAGCATAGTCCTATTGCAGTGTGCACCTTTGGATGAAAGTCGATTTTTATAAATTTTTGTATTTGCTAGTCCCACAAAAATCGTATTTTTTTCGAAGAAAAAGAATATGGTTTTTGTGGGACTATAAATGATACGGAAATGATAAATACTGTTTAATAAATTTTTTAGCAACTTTAAGACACACTCTAGTAAATGGTCTCGAAAGTGCAATTATACAGTAGTATGTATTCCATTAACATTGACATTTTCATTTGCATCCATTGGTATAACCAGACACTTCTGACCATCTATAATCTGAGACTTAATACGCGCTGCTTTTTCCGGTTTTACATGAAGTACTACATCATAAGTTTTCACTTCGAATTTTCGCTGGTCAACGACATTTTCAGCATAAAGTTTTGCTTCACCGACTTTTTTGTCATACTCCTGTTCTGCCTGTATAACTTTATCTTCAGAGATACCGCTGTTGTTTAAGATTTCCCGAATGGTGTTTTTGGATAATTCTATCTGTTCCGGTTCTACGTTTTTGGTGATGATTCTGTGTTTTCCGTAATTTTTTCATGAATTTTGTCATGTATTTCTTTGATGGTTTCATATCGGTTTTCTTCACCCAGTGCATCTTCCAGAATAGAACGAAAAACTTCCTTTTGTTCCGTGGCTGTCATTTTCTGATTACAGCCTAAGACACCTTCTATAAATTCTGTTGGTGGTTCTTTTGCATTCTTTGTATAAAAAGTGCGGCGTGGATATCTGTACTGCGATCTGTAAAGGCAGGGAATACAAAACCTGTGTCTGGGGCGCCAACAATCCAGTCACGCATACGAAGACCAATTTCATTGGAATCTTCCAGGTATCCAAGTCCTGGTTTGGATAAAGTAACCGGACAAATGGCACATAACAAATATTCGTAAATTTCTTCAGATTCATCCAGCGTTCTATTATCTTTGGTTTTTAATGGCACATCATAGGCGTCATGATAGATTAAAATTAAATAATTTCCTGTAAAACAGTAGTTTTCGATAACTAAATCATAAAATCGTTCTAACAGTTCTTCGTTTTTGAGTTTGCTCTCACGCAGACCAAGTAAAAATTGTTGCTTACCGCCCTGCTCTTCTTCTTCTAAAGGAAAATCTAATTCGAGCAGATTATTTCCAACTGTTCCGGATAAAACTTTTTTTGCAAGTTCCAGATATTTATAAAATTCTTCTTCATCTAAATTCAAAAATGTTTTACCAAGACGCGTGATCCGATTGTGTGTACTGTCTACATAACAGCCACACATACGTGTAAAAGTGCATCCCTCTTTTTTTAGCCTTTTTTTGATTTCTGCAATTTCTTTCTTATTCAAAGTTCTTCCCTCTGTTTCTATGAATTTGATGGTTCTTAGTTATATATTATACACTTGGTATTTCATACAGGCAAATCATTTTCTTAAAAGTTGGAATTTTATTGAATTGTTTTAGCATTCTATGCTAAAATAGATATTGAATGGAAAATAGTGAAGGAGGTCTTTTGATGAACGAAAAATTGTACAAAGCAATGAATGCGTCTGCTATTTCAAGTCTTGTACTTGGAATTTGTGTTCTGACAACTGGCGTTGCATCTGGTGTTTTATTGATTATTAATGGTGCCAGACTGTTGAAACACAAGTCTCTGATATTGTTATAAATAAAAGCCTGTAGTCTATTTTTACAATAGATAACAGGCTTTTACGAACCAATTCAGATTGTTTGCATTTCTTTTGTGTGCTTCACTTTTTCAGAAATAAATTCCCGTACCTGATCACGTTCTATTCCAAGTATAATTGCAAATTCTCCATATAAACGTTCTTCTGCAAGATGAAAATATTTTTCATCGGAAGCAGTTATTTTTTTTCCTTCTGCTATCCTGCTTTGCATACGTTGATAAATCGTTTTAATAATACGGATTAATTCTCGACAGTCACATTTGCGGAGAGTTTCTTTGTATTGCGTTTCTCGTTGTTTTTCATCTTTGACCCAGATCGGTTCGAGATCCGGAATTTCTTCCAGGAGCTGCATAACAGTATCTTTGTGAATCAATGAGCGCATAATGACTTTCGTACTGTTAACCGGAGTGAAAATTTGACTGTCTTTTGTATAATAAGGAACGAGAGTATAATAAATCTGTTCTTTCGATATTCCAGGAATGTCCAGAGGTCCAATCTCTTTGATCCTACAGACACCGTTGTTTCCATAGATTACATAATCATTTTTTTGAAACATAAGCAATTCTCCTTTCTGTCAGAAATTAACAATTTGGTGTCAACCTTATTCTACCAATTTATTTTTAACAATGTAAATACTTTTTATACAGAATGTGCTTATTTCGTGATTATATCCTAAAACAACGGGTCAATACTTGTGCAGATTGTCCTACAGATTAAGGAAATTGTTTGCGGCACAATTCAACAAGTTGACGATAAATTTCGGGATAAGAACAACCGGTATCACGACAGATGCGCTTGATAGATTCGTATTCCGGATATATCTGGTTCTTACCATGAAGTTTACAAATTTTAACTTGTATATTTCCATAAATCGTTTGTATCGTTTCGATTGTGCGAGGCAATATGGAACGTTCCATACGCTGCCTGCGGATACCGATTGTTGTTGTTTGCTCGAATATGATTTGTTCCAGTTTTAAAATATCTTCTTCTTTACATAGTACATTCAGCTGATATGCAGGACGGTTCTTTTTCATATAAACAGGAAAAAATGTACATCTTTTGCGCCGGCCTGCATCAAACAGTCTAATACATATCCCATCATTTCACCGGTGCAATCATCTATGTTCGTTTCCAGTTTATAAATGACGTCAGAATCATATGCGGTTTCTTCTGCTGTTTTATTTGAAGCAGATTCGATCAGCATGGCTCGTAAGATATTTGGGCGGTCGTAATTACGTTTGCCGTTGCCGAGTCCTATGCGCCGAATACAAAATTGTTTTGGAAGCTGTTCACTGCTTCGGATGGCTGCAGTAATGGCTGCTCCGGTTGGTGTTACGAATTCTCCTTGTGTGCTTGTGATTTGCAATGGTATGTTGTATTTTTGTACAATATTCGTAGTGGCCGGTACCGGAATTGGAAGAATACCATGCTGACATCGTATCGTACCACTCCCCTCTTGTAAAAAAGGAATAATCACATTTGAAATATGCAGATTATCCAGGCATACGGCTACAGAGATAATATCTACGATAGAATCCACCGCACCGACTTCGTGAAAGTGGACATTTTCCAACGTTGTTCCATGTGCTTTTGCTTCTGATTCACCAAGTATGGAAAAATTTTTGCAGCTGTTTTTTTTGCAGCAGGGGTCATATCCGCCTGTTCAATTATGGAAAGAATATCAGATAGCCCACGATGTATGTGTGAATGAGCATGCTTTTGTGTATGATGCTGTTCGTGTGAATAGGTTTGTTCATGTAAATGATTTTGATCATATGAATGGTTATGATCTTGTAAGTAGTTATGTTCGTTTGAATGGTTTGTATGTGTATGGCCCTGCATATGTGAGTGAGTCGGTGAATGCAGATATTCCATATCATGGTCGTGATTTTCCTGCTCTAATATTACATTAAAATCACAGATATCCAGACCACATTTTTTACACGGCTTATTTTTATAGAAAAACCTTTGATAGGAAGGCTGTTTAATGCTTTTTCCAAAATAGTCTGATCGGCACCAAGATCCAGCAGTGCAGCAACCGTCATATCTCCGCTTATTCCACTATAGCATTCTAAATATAAAGTTTGCATTTCTAATTCCTTTCGTTTTGTTTTACACGGATTAAATAAATTGTTCGGAATCTCTTGCGAGTTCTGATAATAGATGTTCCCTGCGAGAGCCAATCAGCAGTTGTTGATTATAAAGTGTGTATCGTTCGCTTGGGTGTTCGGATAAAAATGCGGAAGATTCTATGCCAATTGTCAGATCAGTGACAAATACAACCATTTCCTGTCCTCCGGTAAAAGCCTGTTCCATAAAATCGAATGCACGTTCCAATGCAAGGCTGGCTGCAAGTTCTGCCTGTTCGGAAATATCTATTTGCAATTCAAATTCTGCTTTTGCCTGGGCAAATGCTTCCTGGGGACTTATGTTGTTTTCCGGTATTCCGTTTTGCAGTTTTTTAATGAGCCAATCTTTGTTTTTGAATTGTTTTTGGTTCAGAAGATTTCCTTCCTGCTCCAGAACAAATGTTTGCTCTTCTTGCTTAAGAAGCTTGAAATAGCAGACAGACGGAACTTTTGCGTCGGATAATTGGCTGCGATATTTTTTCAAAAAAGCATACCACAGATCCGTGCGTTCTTTTTCTATGGATGCACGAACAAAATAATTTGATAATCCGTCAGAGAGCAGATTTGTTACACTTAGACGTTCATCAAAGGCAGCCTGGTTAATACGTGCAAATACCTGTGGCCGAACGTGACCGGCTAAAATATCCGAAATGCCATAATCATCCTGATACTTGTAAAACAGATCAAAATAAGCAGCTGCATCCATAGCTGTTTCTTTGTGATGGATAAATTCGGATATAACGGTTTCATTTATCGGCAGATGAAGTTCTTCATAACTTTTCAGAAGATAACTCAGATCTTCCCAGCCTCTGGCAGTGACAAAATGCATTCCATCTACATCGGACTCCACCCGATAGAAATTATTTGGACGCAGTTCCAGGTAACTTAAAATTGCCCGGTGAATATGCTCTGCTTTTGCATATTCTTTCCATACGGCAAAATCTGCTTCCAGTTCCATATATCGAACACGGTCCAGAGTTACCATGTCAAAATCACGTACCGATTTATTATATTCGGGTGGATTTCCTGCGGCTGCAATGATCCAACCTTTCGGTATGGGTTGATTGCCGAACATTTTGCATTGTAAAAACTGCAGCATGGTTGGTGCCAGAGTTTCAGAAACACAATTAATTTCATCAATAAATAAAATCCCTTCGTGTAATCCACTATCTTTCATTTTTGATAAATACTTGCTATAATTTCGCTCATTGTGTATTCGGTAATGGAATATGTCTTTCCATTGTACGTTTCTTTTTCGATATATGGAAGCCCTATTGCGCTTTGTCTTGTATGGTGCGTAATGGTATATGAGACAAGGCCGATCCTGCATTCTCTTGCAATTTGTTCCATGATCTGTGTTTTACCAATGCCGGGAGGGCCGATCAGAAGAATCGGACGCTGACGGATAGATGGGATGCGATAAAGTCCGGTTTCATCTTTTGCTAAATAAGCACTGACGGTATGTTTTATTTCTTCTTTAGCCTGTTTAATATTCATTTCTGTCTCCTGTTAGTTGATTTGTTCCGCTTCAAATTCTTCAGGTTCCAATTGGAGCCGGATTGCCCATGGTGGAACACGGGATTCATCATAGTCGTTTAAAAATAAAAATGCAGTTTTATAGGGAGGGCGTTTTTTAGGATAAATACCTTGTCCGTCTGTAAAATATAAAAGGCCGCCAAGGTTTTGAAAAATCTGCCGGTCAATCAATGTGTTGACATAGGCAAAAGCCGGACAAAAATTAGTTCCGCCGCCTCCGATAATCGTAAATTGATTGAGAAAAGATTCAAATTGTTCCGGATTTTGGATTTCCTGATCAGATCGTACCATATCGTCACATTGTATAATTCGGATTTTGCAATGTGTAAAAAAACAGTCCCTCTGGTGAAGAATTTGAAATGTTTCCCTTAAAAAATTTTTTACAAGCTGACCACTTGTAGAATCACTCGTATCTACTACGATTACAAATTCACGGATTTTTTTAATCTCTCTTGTCTCCACAGACTCGATTAATGGCATATTTCCATACAGATGCAGGCCGTATGTGTAAAAATTAAGATCGAATGCATCCGGATCTGTGTGCAGTTCTTCTTGTAAAACGGAAAATTTTTTAAAAATTCCGTATAGTTTCGTCTGCTTCGCTGTGCCTTGATCTGAGCAGTCAATAAACGACTTTCTTCTTCCGCATCTTTTCCATGTTGCTCTTGTTGTATTTTATTTGGTTCGCAATTTTATTCCACTGTTCCTGAGCATTCTGTTGTAAAGGGGCAGATGTATTGGAAGCATACCAAAATCTGTGATCATCGGTGTAAAATTCTGTTTGAAGAGAAGAGATTTTTTCCGCATGTAAGTGGACAATTGTTCGATAGATAACCGGTGCGCTGATATATGAATATGTTTCATCCAGCATCTGGTAAGTTTGACTGCGCAGCCAGGTGAGAATCCTCTTCGTAGAAGGTTTGTCCATATGATCAATCGTATATTCGACGGCAATATCACAGGCAAGGTTCCAAAGTGATTGTTCTCTGCTACCGGTCATCCATAAATGCGAAAAGATACAGTGTAAAATACTGTGCAAATAAGCACGCGTCAGAAAAGTAGGATTTTTTTAAATACGCGTAATATCTGTTCGGTAGAATAGTACAGATGGATGCCATCCGATGCAAATGTATGAAGAGAGCCGTTTGCTTTTGGAATGAGTGAAGACAGCGCCAGATGAAAAAACGCAGATCCAGATAAAGTTCATTTCTGGTAAAATCCAGTATTTTCAGAGCCATTTCGTCTTCCCATTCTGTCTGTGTTTGATGGTGAACAAATTTATTTTTTGTAAGTTTGGTATTTTTAATATTTTGCATCATTTTTTATTATTAAAAGTCATCAAATTCATATTTTGTACGTTGTTTTGGTTGTTTTTGCAATTGTTTCTGTCGGAGAATTCCTGCACAGCCTTCACTCCAGCTGGTTTGTGCTGCAAAGTTAGTGCGAATTGGCTGTTTTGAGGTGACAGCAGTTTTTCCTGAAATAAAATAGCAGGTCATTTAACTGTTTGAATTGAATAAACTGTCGGCACAGAATTTCACCATGAGTAAAAATATAATTTGCGTACTGTGTTTTGCTCGTTTCAGATAAATGATACGGATAGCGCAGTCGGTTATAGGCCAGTTGGCAGAGTGTCCGTTCCGATTCTTCCACACAGGCCTGTGGAAATATTTTGTCATATTGTGAAAAATCAACTATATTATTTTCAAAACATTGTCTGGCTCGAAAACCTTCACCAATAATTTTTCGACCAAAATATGAGCAGGCGCAATCTCATCATATGCTTCGTAATATTCAGGGTAAAAAAGAACTGCCTGTGGATCTGAAGTATCTGGTTTTAAATTTTCAATAAAATGAACTTCGGTATCCCATGGAATCTGCGCAAGCATTTGACGCAGACCGGTTTTTTCAGCCGGAGTACATCTGATAAAATATGGTGCAGATGATGACAGTTCATAAAAGCATCACTGCCAAAGGTATGTAGCTTTCCGGAACAGATGATATGAGATAAGTTTCTGCAGTTATAAAATGAATAATCACCAATGATTTCTAACGTATCCGGCAGTCTTACGGATTCGACATAGTTTCCGCATAATTCCGTAACGGAATCAATGGAAATATTCGTCTGAAAAATTTTATATGTATCCGGAAGCCTGCATTCAGGTGCAAAACAGTAGTTGCCAAGTTCCGTAACGGGATAACCTTCTATCTGATCCGGAATGTCAGCAATGGGAAGATTGGAAAAAAGCGTAGTATTTTTGCACTTTGAGCGGATGTTTTTTCCAAAAAAGATAGTAGTGTTTTCCGTGTTCTTTCATATCTGATGGCCATTCCTTTTTTTGTAGAAGATTAAAAATTTTGTTACAAGTATAACAGATAATGAAACGGGCTGCAAGAAAAAATTCCTTTGAATTATGAATTATTCAAAGGAATTTAATACGGTTATGAATCACCAAGTTTTTGTATATTATGTATCAGTTGATTGGATACGGATGTAACGTGATCGGTAGCATTACGACATTCGGAAATGATTTTTTCAAAGTGATATACGTTTTCAAGTGTTGTTTTCGCACATTCTTCATTTTCATTTGAAAAATCCGTAACATCCTGTACTTTTTCCAAAATAGAAGTTTTATTATTATTCAAGTTCAGAGCATCTGATTTAATGCCGCCGATAGCATTTGCTACCTGATTCACTTCTTTTCGCAACGAATCAAACAGACTGCTTGTAAAATTAATTTTTTCTGTTTGTTCTGCAAATGCAGAGGTTACTTTTTGTGTAATTTCCACACTGAACTGTGCATTGTCTATTAAATCATTTACACTTTCATTAATTTGTTCCGTTGATTCCTTAGACTGATCCGCAAGCTTTCGGATCTCTTCCGCAACAACTGCAAATCCTCTTCCGGCTTCGCCTGCTCTTGCGGCTTCGATACTTGCATTTAGAGCAAGAAGATTTGTCTGGTTGGAAATACTTGCGATAATTTCCGTTGCAGTGCGAATATTCATAGCCGACTTGTTTGTCAGTTCTGTTTGTTCGCGTACTTTTTCGATCGACTCACTGTTTTCGGAGTTTAATTTGATCAGTTCCGTTATATAGGATTCTACGGATTTATTACAGTTTTGCATATTATCGGCACTTGCTGTCAAGTTTTCGATATTGGTTGAAATATGCTCAATTTCATCACTGACAGAATCTAATTCCGAAGTAATCATCTGCATACGGTCTGCCTGTGAAATAATATTTTCGGAAATAGAATTAACATTGTTACTCATATCTTCTTCTGCCGCTGTCATGTCATTAAACAGCTTGTTAAAATTTTCCGTTACTTCACCAAGCTCGGTCGTTGCATTTTCAATAGAAGCAATAATCTTTGCATACGAGACTGCAATTTCATTTACTGTCTGCATAATGTCATTTATTCTATGATTATTCTGGCCGATAGGCATGGAAAGATTATCAATCGTAACGGTGCCATCGGCAATGGCAGATACATTGGACAGAAATTTATGTACTACATCTGCAGCGAGTTTTGCAACAACGAGTGATGCGGCATAGCCGATAAATGCACCGGCAATAATTAAAATCATACCAAGCATGCTGCCTTTTGAAACGAGAATGGTAATCAGTGTCGTCCAAATGCCAACAACCAGCACCGGCAGACTTATAATAATTGCTAAAGCGGTTAATAATTTTTTCTTTTGTTCTTGATCCATCTGCATATTTTTATCCCCCATACGATACGGTGTAACACTTACTATTATTTTAAGTTTAATTTGCATGGTTGTCAATGGATTCTATTTTAAAATTTTAAAAAAATTCGGATCTTGTGCAAAATTGCTCATTTCATACAGGATCAGTGTCTCATCGGGTTGAAGTTCCGTCAGTAATTTGGAAACCGGCAGATTGTAATATCTGAAATCAATCATGGTGATATGTGCATAATCTGCCATTAAAAACGGAATGAGACTGTTTGCAAAAGAATCTTTTATAACAACCAGCGTTTTGTCTTGTGTACTGTTTTTTACCTGGATATCAATCCTGCCAAAATTACCACCGAAATAAACGCCGTATTTATCTTTTGTATCTAATTTGCTACGGGCATAAATGCTATCGACAGGTTTCCCATCAATGAGGATCTCTGCTTCTGGTAAATGAGATGGCAAGTATAGGAGATCGGATTGTATATGAAAATCAGGAGCTTTCGAATATAGCGTGCCAAGGAAATTCGTATCGGCGCATGTTGGGGTAAATGTGGTAAGAGACACAGGCTTGTAGTCCAGTGTCGTGCACCAGGCTGTATAAGCAAGATAGGCAGCATGCATGGTCCAGTGATGATCTGTTTTAAAGTATAACTGGCAGTCGGATGTCGATTTCATCATCAGAGAGCGGATATCTAAAAGGTTTGTATGTTTCAGATTTTGAGCTGCCTGTTTGTAAAATTGATCCGCATCGTAAAGGACGGCCTGTTCAGGCAGTAGTTTTTCTAATATAGTACCTTTTGAAGGTACCGGCAGAAAATAAGTTTTTGTATCATACGTTTCTGAAAATTGTTCCAGATGATGCAGACTGTTCAGGTATCGTGATTGTGACAAATGACTGTTTAGAATTCGTTCGAAGTAATAGCCCTCCTTTCCGAAATAAACGCCGCCGGTATCCTGAAATCCGATGCTGTGCAGTATGGCAGTTGCGCATTTCATCCAAAAATCTCGTCCAATAAACTGATCATTGGCGCTGTCTGTAAAATTTTTCTGCATGGAAGTATCTAAAAAATCGGAAATGGCAGGTTTTTTAAATGTGTTGAGATAACGGTTTTCATTTTCAGAAAAAGTTCTTTGCGGCATTGCAAACAGCAAAATGCCGCAAAGAGTAAATATGGAAACGGATGCTATAAAAAATAATGCAGGAGATAATTTTTTAAATTTCATAAGAATTCTTCTTTCTGTTTTTTGAGCAGTTGATTGGATATACCGTTAAACATAAAGCTTAAAATCGAAAATATAAAAATGGATTATAGCTTCCACTGACCAGCATTGCCATACTGAGGAACAGTACCAGCATACACCAAATGCTTTTGAGCCAAAATGAAACAGCTTCTCCACAGGCGGAAGAAATCTTATTTTGTATGTTTTCACATGTTTTTTCATCAGCTGTGTAGATGCCAAAGCTAAAATACCTATAAAAACCGCATGAGTAGTCCATTCATACAAAGCCAGCTGATTGACAACAGGAGTATCAATACCAATCAGCATTTTACAATAACTTTTAAGCATAGATAAATCGTCACAAGCAAAGATGACCCATCCAAGTATAATCCAAAACAATGCATATATATGCTGTAAGATCGCTGGCATATGATTTAAAAGCTTTTGCATAAATAACTTTTCTATGACGAGCAGTACAAAAAAATACAGACCCCATAAAATAAAATTCCATCCTGCACCATGCCATAGGCCCGTTAGAAACCATACGGTAAACAAATTAAAAATCTGACGTACGGTGCCTTTGCGGCTTCCGCCTAATGGAATGTACAGGTATTGGCGGAACCAGCCGCTTAATGTCATATGCCAGCGTCGCCAGAATTCCGTAATGCTTTTTGACTCATATGGATATTGAAAATTTTCGGGAAAATGAAATCCAAAAATTTCGCCAAGACCGATTGCCATATCCGAATATCCTGAAAAGTCAAAATAAATCTGAAAAGTAAATGCCAGAGCACCTAGCCAGGCAAGCGACATAGATAAATCCGAAGCTTCAAGGCCGCTAATTTCCTTCCACAATGCTCCGATTTGATTGGCAAGCAGTACTTTTTTACCAAGACCCAACAAAAAACGTTGCATGCCTGATGCACAGAGCGAAAAAGATGCTTTCCGTACGTCTACTTCCTGTGCAATATCGCTGTATCTGACAATAGGGCCGGCAATAAGCTGCGGAAACATGCAGACATACATGCCAAATGAGATCAGATTATGCTGTGCTTTTACGTTGCCCTGGTATACATCTATGGTATACGACATGGTTTGAAATGTATAAAATGAAATACCAATAGGCAGTGCCAGACGAAGCAAAGGAAGATCCATCCCCGTTGCCGAATTTACCGACATAAGTATAAAATCCGTATATTTAAAAAAGCATAAAATACCAAGATTTCCAATTATGGAAACGACGAGTACAAATCGTTTCCATATGCGTTTGTCGGATTTTTCTTCAAAGTATTCTAAAAGACGGCCGTTGCAGTAATCAAATACCGTTGAAAACAGCATAATTAAAATGTATTTTGGTTCGCCCCATGTGTAAAATAACAGGCTGGCCAATAACAGGAAGAAGTTGCGTAGCTGCTTTGGGCACAGATAATAACAAATGATCACTGCCGGAAAAAAGATACATAAAAATACAATGCTACTAAATACCATATATCCTGTCTCCTTTGTAGGATAGTTTTGGATTTTTTATTGAAAACTATTTTCGAATGCTTTTGAACAAGTCCGTTTTTGAGCTGATAATAAGTGCAATATAGTTTCCTTCTCTTGTAACGACAGCTTTCTCCGTCATGACAGCCTGTTCCGGATCATATTCCTGAAATGTTCCCTGTCGGGTTTCGATATGATCATGGATAGATTGCATCATAGAGGAAGCATCGCTTTTATCTTTCAGTTTGATAACGGCAATTTCCTCGGCGGTACCATTGGCAGCATATGCATAAAAGTAAGAATCTACCAGATCGTAACTTAAGTCGCTCAAATAAGAAAATTTAAATCTGCCTGCTCATTTTCACTGGATATTTGGTCATTTCCGGAAGTGTCGTATCTGCGGAGAGCATGACTTCTTGCAGCTCGCTCATGGAAACGGTTACGTCAGATGAGGAGGAAGTACCGGTTCCACAGGCAGATACCATGGTAAGCATGGCTGTTAACAGTACACAGCTAATATATTTTTCATCGTTATATCCTTTCTGTTTTATCGTTATTTACGAAAAACCGTACCGGCTGTTTTCAGTAAATAATTTCAGGAACATTGGCTTCTGCGGTTGAAACGGTATCCTTTTCAGCTTCTTCCGCAGGCTGATTATCGGTGCCAAATGCTTTGGAAACGGCTTCAATCATTTTTTTGCCTTCAGGTGAATTTTCATCAAATGCTGGCGTTTCGGTATCACCATAATTATGAATAAAAATACCGAGTATATACTGGTCCTGTTCATCCTGATACCATATACCACCTATATTGTAGTTATCAAAACCGGGCAGAGAAGTCAAAGCCATATTCATCTGGTTTACAAGTAAATCTGCAATGGGAAGCTCTTCCCTGGTAAGCGCTTTTTTAAATTTAAAAAAGCAGAAGATTTCTTTTTGTCCAGTATTTTTTTATTTTTGCAGGAACAAGGTAAATATTTTTATTTCCTCGTTATTTTGCACCGCATAGGAGTATTTAATCCCTTTTGCGGCCGGAAGTGCGGAATCATCCCAATCATGGGAATTTCTGGATATTTCATCCGTCATATTAAAATTCTGATACTGACATTTGCCCGAAACGTCTGTATAAACGTCTACTTGGTACCATTCGTTGTCATCTAACCGGACCATATCCCAGGAGTGATATTCGTTATGTACAATGTGGCAGTCCATGTCTAACATGTTTATAAACAGGCGGAAAGTGGTTGCATAACCAACACAGACAGTACTTTGTCCCGATAAAGCGCCGTGAGGGGTAAAGGCAGAGCTGTTGCTGCTGCCAGGCAACATAACCGAAGAACCCTGTCCCTGTCCGACGTTCTCGTACATCCAACGATAGACTGCAAGTTCTTTTCATAACTGCTCATGCCATCTTTAATAATTTTTTTAATACATCCGAAGCCATTTGCAGAGTTTCTTTATCTTCTTCATCCAGTTGACTGGCATCTCCATTTTATATGCATCCGAAATATGCGTTGTGCTTCTGATCTCGTACTGGTTAGCGACTTCAAATCCGTCTTCCTGATAGGAATTTTCTTTTTCTTCTTCTTTTGCCTGGCGTTCCAGCTGGTTATCTATAAATTTATTTACTTTCCTGTTTTGAGAAGCAGACTGATTTGCCTGGTAAATGTTTAAGCCAAGACTGGTAACCAGACATCCGGCAAGTGCTACGGAGACAGCGGTTTTTGCAGCTTTTCCGCTATGTGGAAATTTTTTTGTGTGACTTGCGTTTCTTTTTTTTCGTCATACATATGTTTCTTACCTCCCTAATAATCTGACGATGATACGGCAAAATAGTTTCTCTTAATGATTAGACGTATTTAAATGTCAATAAGTTTCGTTTAAAAGAAAACTTTTAACAAAAATACGGATGCCGTTTACGTGGAAATCGTAAACAGCATCCGTATTTTGAATCCGTTTTTGTCCGGAATTTATTGAGGTTGCAGCTCTCTTTTATTCTTTTTAACAAATACATAAAAGATATTCCTGATATAAGGACAATAATGGAAATTAATTGAGAAGTTGACAGGCCGCCCCATTCTCCGCGGAAGTCATTTCGATATATTTCAATAAAAAATCTTCCTATACTATATAAGATCATGTACATTGCTCCTACCATCCCATCTTTTTTTGCTTTTGAAGCATACGAAAAAAGAATGCCTGCAATGATAAAATTTCCCGCACTTGAAAGTAGTTGTGTCGGAATTAATGGAATGTTGTTTGGTGCAAAATCGGAGTGAGTATAAATAATATGGAACCAGGAATCTGTCTGCTGTCCATAGCAGCATCCGGCAAAAAAACATCCGATCCGACCAAATCCCTGTGCAACGGAAACAGATGGCATAACAAGATCAAAATACTGCAGAAAGGATACGTTTTTTTCTTACAGTAAATGTAACCAAATAACACACCAAAGATAATGCCGCCATATACAACATAGCCATTTTTAAAATTCCATAAGATAGACGGGTTTTCTAAAATTTGCGGAATACTGACAATATAATATAACAGGCGTGTGCCTATGATTGCACCTGCTAAAGCACACAGCAGGATACCCCAAAGGATATCTTCACTTAACTGTTTCTTTTTGGCACGCAGACAACAGATGAAATATGCTGCAGCAAAGCCTGTGCCGATCATCAGACCATACATATGGATCGTAATCGGCCCGATTTGTATATCGTTTAGCATATAAATCTCTCCTTTTACTTTTATTATTGAGTGAATCCGCATATTTTTATGCAGAATATCGGATTCCATTTGAAAACTCGATGCGGAAGCTATGCAAATAAATGGCTTCCGCATCGAGTCCGAAATTCCAATTGTACAGATTTTAATGGTTACAATAAAATTACGAATCGTGCTTAATTCATATTAAATGACACCGTCTTTTTATTACCGGCATTGTCGGTTATAATCAAACGATACGTGCCCTTTTTTGAAATTTTTTTCCGGATTTTATGGAAGTACCGTTTAAAGTAGCACTCCTGATACCGCTTCCGCCTTTGTCTGAAAATTTGATAATACGTGGTGCATTGTATGTTTTTCCGCTTTTAACTCCGCTAACCGTTGGTTTTGTCTTATCTATGCGAAATGTTATTCGGCTGCTGTTTCCATTGATATCATAGGCTTTAATATTATAAACGCCCTCATCGGATAAAAACAGAGTATCGGATTGTGTTGTTTCGTCATTTACTTTTACCTGATTTAAAAGGTTTTCCGAAGTTATTTTCAAGGAAACTCCGGTATTATAATTTTTTCCATTGTCGGCTCCCGTATATTTTGGCGCGGATACCGAATTGGAAGTATGAAACAGGGCATACAGACGTTCGGATTTATCCATTTCTTTCATGTCCCATACTACAGTCTTATGATCTTCCTGAACGGATCCGTTTGTTTTTGTTACCGAATAAGGAAATGTCATTGACATCCGAATATCCATATTTTGTATTTCTTCATACATTTTTTGTGAAAATTCGTCATTTGATTCCAGCATTTGCTCCAATTCATCCATGAAACCAAATACTTCATCCGTATTTTCATCCGAAGGCATATATATTTTGCAGCGTGTAAATAATTTGGCTGCATTGTGACCGAGTACAGAAGTTCTGTCTGAGACGTTAGCTGCCGGTATTCAGAAATATCTTTAAAATTCATCCGAAGTCGAAGCACTTTGAAGCCGTACCACGAATCGTTTCATTTGAAACAAACACTTCTGCCTGCGGATAAAGGGTACGATAGTAATTCAAAATGTCGGATTCATCTTCTGAGAATATTTGTTCCCAGGTAGATTCGGCAAAAGAAATGGTTTCTTCGTAACGCCCGGACCCATTTTCCTGAAATGTAATGTTTGTCTGAACGGCACATCCGGTAAATAATACGGCGGTAAGTATCATGGCAGCTATGAAACTGCATTTTCTTTTTATTTTTTCATGCATATTGGGATCCTCCTTTTTGCAGACAAACTTCTTATTAATAATACAATAGCATACCTTTTGGTTATCTACAAGACTTTTTTGCAGAATCAATGACAGACCTTCCCCTGCGATGCCTTCCAGCGATAGTATGATTATGATCCGAATTAAATTAGGGAGTGCTTCGGAGGAATCTGTCAGCACTTTCAATGTCAGAGATTGTGAAAGTGTAATAAATCCGCATGTAAGGTAGATATTCATGTATAAAAGTGGAAAGGTTTGTCATAAATAGCGCGATAAAGTCCGAACAAATATATTATAATGAGGTAAGCTAAAATTGCATAGAGCTGGTAGTCTAAAAAGGGCCTAACCATTCGCATCTTACATGAAATGGGCCAAATCCCTGTGCAATCCATGTATCCATGTATAAGAGCAGGAATAAGTGTAATAAAATTCCATAACCCGTAAGAAAAATTCCGGTTATGGTCAGATTCTTCCATATTCGACCGCATTTCTGTGGGGCTGTGCGGATGGAAACAATAATCTGGTAATGGCGAGCAGACATGGCAGTAATATATAAAATCTTTTCACATTGGTAAAATGGTAGTTATTAATGGAAATAAAATAGCCCAGCAATATGAAAATAGCTAAAAAGATGCCTGTATAAGATCCTTTTTTATAAAGTGATTTTTGATTTTTTTCATATAATTAATTTCGGAAAAATCGGTGCGTTCCGAAATAATTTCCGTTTCTTGTATCATAGTGATGAGATTACGACAGTCACTGCACGTCGACAAATGGTAATCTACAGCTGTTTTTGTATCTGGTGTACAAATGCCATCCATATAAGATGGAAGCAGATCTTTTATAATATTACAGGTTAGATTTTCCGGATGCTTCACAGTTCTCCTTCCTTTCAATAAAATTTCTTTTCCACGGTAAAAATTGACACGTGCCCAGTTTTCGCTTTTTCCTAAAATTTCACCGATTTCCTTAAAAGACAATGCGCCTGTTATGCGAAGATATATCACTTCACGCATATTTTGGGGCAATTTTTGCATATCTTTTAGTACCTCAATCAGTTCAATATGTGTTACGGTTTGTCTCCAGGTCGTATCTTCCGTTTTGGCTTCTATGGAAAGAGCACTGTCTGTGTTATTTGTTGACTGTTCTGTTGGAATTTCATATTTGTGCTTTTCCATCCATTTGTATAATAAGTGTTTGGCAATCTGGCATAGCCAAACAGAGATTTTACAGGTTCCGTCAAAACGTTCGATGGAGGAAAAAGCCTGCAGAAAAGTTTCTTGCGTCAGGTCTTCTGCAAGCTGCTTGTTTTTGCATTTTTTATATAGAAAGTAATAGACAATTTTAGCATTTTGTTTGTATAGCTCCTCCATGGAGTGTACTCCTTTCCGGATCGTTAATCGATGGCTGCTTTGCTGTTGTGCATGTGTCATAATATAAATACGTTTTGAAAGCATTTTGTTACATAATTTTTTGATATTTTTTCGATTATTTACAAAAAATCCTGTAGATAACGGATGAATGCAAAAATGCAAATATTCCGTTATTTTACAGGATTTTTTGTAAATTTTACGATATTTTGTTAAAATATGTCTGAAAAAACAATAAATGAAGGAAAAAAATTACAGGGTAAAAAATATGCAGGGTTTCCTTCATGTTATACAAATGACTTTATATCTTAATTTATATGTGTCAGATATATTTCAGTTTGTATGGATGCTTTATTTTTTTATGTATCATTTTTTATGAGATGAGATAAAGGCTGGAATGTATATCCCATATCCTCCCACTTGGTAAGCAGTTCATCCAGAATTTCCCCATTTGTTTTTGAAGTGCTGTGCAACAGTACAATTGCGCCCGGATGGATTCTTCCGGTTAATTTTTCAAAGGCTTCTTCATGAGAAGGCTGACGATCTTCATACCAGTCAACATAAGCAAGGCTCCAGAAAAATGTATGGTAACCAAGTTCTTTTGCCATTTTTAAATTTACAGTACTGTATTTTCCCTGTGGCGGGCGGTAATAATTTGACATTTCTTTGCCGGTAATCTGTTGAAATAAAGCGGCATTGTCATCCAATTCTTTTTGAAAAGATTCTTTTGTTGCGATGGAAGACATATCCGGATGATGGTATGTATGATTGCCAACCGCATGGCCTTCTGCAAGCATTTGTTTTACCAGATCAGGACTGGATTCCAGAAAATGACCCACTACGAAAAAGGTTCCTTTAGCATTATGTTTTTTTAATGCTTTCAGAATAGGCTTCGTATTACCATTTTCATACCCGCAGTCAAAAGTTAAATAAATTACTTTCTCGTCATTGTTGCCAAGATAATAAGTATGATACTGCTGTAATTCTTCAGCGGTAGCGTTGCCGGAAGGCTGTTGTTCGGAGCCGCTTTCGGCAAAACCAAGTCCCCAGTTTTCCGCCTGTGGCAAAATGGCATAGGTACTCTGCCATTGGCTGACACCGGATGCGGTTGTACGGCCGATAAAAAATGCGGCCACAAGTACAATGACGATCGGAATTATTTTGAAATTTGTTTGTTTCATTGACAATCCGTAATCATATTCTTGTTCTAATGTATATGCAGATCAATCGCCTTTTATGTTAAGAAATGTTGCGGTTGATCAAGGGGATACTGATTTATGAATAAATTTTTTTCTTCTGCTGTTTTGAGACAAGCCGGATCAAAAAAGACTGCGGAAGAAAACGTCCGAAAAAAACCATACTTTTTATTCTTATATTAGGTATTATGACAGTCTTATGCTTTTTCATTTGCTTTAATGCGTAAGCCGCACATGTATTTGCACTGATTCCTTTTAAACTGAAGGTTACATTTGCAGTATGGTTAAATTCCGTGTTAACCGGACCGGGACACAGACAGCCTATATATACATTGCTGTTACATTCTTTTAGTTCCATAGCGGCAGCTCGTGTCAAGCTGGCTACATATGATTTTGTAGCATAATAGGTTGCCATATAAGGGCCTGACGGAAGCAGTCCGGCGCAGGATGCTACGTTTAAAACATAACCGCAGTCTGCTTTTTGCATTTTTTGCAGCATTCGCTTCGTAAAAAAATGAACGGCACAGATATTAAGTTGGATCATCTGCATTTCTTTATCCAGACTATTGACAAGAAAAGGTCCACAGTCCCCAATGCCGGCATTATTAATAAATATTTCCACCGGTTTGTCCGCAATATATTTATAAATACGTTTACATTCATCTATGTCTGCCAAATCAGCCGGAACGACTTCACATTCGGTTGGAAGCTGCTTTGCCAGATTATCCAGCCGCGCTTTTCTGCGCGCGATAAGAATTAATGCGTACCCCTGTTTTGCCAGTTTTTTTGCAAATGCGGCTCCAATACCTGAACTTGCGCCTGTAATTACTGCATATTTTTTCATGACTTCTCCTTTTTATTCATATCAATTTTACAAAATTCTCGAAAATCACCGATGATTTCTTTGATACACCAGATGAGATGGTCAAAAGCGCCTGCTTCATAAAACCCGGTTAGTACCATACCAACCGGAATAGCGATAATCATCCCGGTGACGCCTTTTATTTATATCCGATAAACATAAAAAACAGCGTGGTAAACGGATCCAGACCAACAGATTCGCCGACTAATTTCGGCTGAATCAGCTGATGTACAACTAAGGAAACCGCATACAAAATAAGCATTCCGACTGCGGTTGTTATGTTGCCGGAGAAAATTTTTACAACAGCCCATGGAATGAGCACCGTTCCCGTACCAAAGACAGGAAGCATATCTAAAAAGGCAATGCAAAAACCAATCAGCCAGGCATAATTTACTCCTATTATCATAAGACCAATCATAATAACAATATAGATAACAAACATGATTTTAAACTGGGCCTTAAAATATCCGCCAACCGCACGGAGCATATGATCATAAACCATGCGGGTTTTATCATGTACGGATGCAGGAATATGGGTTTTTAACGCCGACATCAGACGATCTCGGTCTACTATAAAAAATAAGTTGCTAAAAGTCCCATAATTACGCCAACTAAGATATCCGGGATACCGGTAGCAAATCCGCTGATAGCAGAAAAGGTTGGTTCTTTATAATTGCTGACCAGACTGCTAAGTGTATCCTGCAGTACAATGCTGGTCTGCTCTACATTGAGATCTGCCAAAGCCGGTATTTTACGCAAAAGTGATTGCAGCTGGTCAAAAGCGGCTGCCAATTCGATTCCCGCATTTTCATACATCGTCGGGAGATATTCCATAAATCCGCGAATTCCAACAGCCAGCAGTGCACCGGTACCATAACAGACAAAAACAATCAATGCAATGACAAGTACAATTATTAAAAAAGTGCCATATTTTCGTTTGATTTTCAACTTTTTTTCTAAAAAGCGAACCAAAGGATTCGCAATCAGGGATAGTAGAAAGCCAATTACAAAAGGCATAAAAAATATGATTATTTTTGGCAATATAAAAATCAGACAAAATAAAACAAAAATAAATGCTGCTAAATTACATAAGATTTTAAAATATTTTACGGATTGTTTCATAATAGCGACTACCGGCCTCTCTTATTCTTTAACGGATACGAATGGTTCCATTCATATCCGATCGTTAAAGGAAGTATAGCACAAATTCATGGTGCTGCCAATGTTTCGAATGCTGAATTTGCATGTTTAAGTAAATCTTCATATTTATTTTAGAATCTCATAATCATTGAAATAATTTTAATAGAATTACCTTTTTATTGAATAAATGAAAAATCGAAGTTACTATTACAGTTACAAAAGAATTGCTTTTTATGTCGCATTTGACGAATGTAGTACTTCTTTCGGCGCAGAAAGCGCAGGTTGTTTCGAAAAGGTCGTTGCCTATCCGGAAAGTATGGGCATAAATACAAAGGAGGAATTATCAGATGGTAACATCACCAATACGTTCAAAAGAGGAAATTGAAAAAATGAAAGAATATTATTTAACGAAAAAGGATTACCGGGACTATGCATTGTTTGTCATTGGTATCAACACGGCTCTCAGAATCAGTGATTTACTGAATTTGAGATGGCATGACGTTTATGATACACAGACACGCAGATATAAAAACCATATTGATATTTATGAACAAAAGACAAAAAAGCATGCTGTCATTGCATTGAATTCCAGTTGCATTACCGCGTTTAAGCTGCTGAAGAAAAACAAACCGTTTAAGCGAAGCGATGAATATATTTTCAGCAGTGGAAAAAGCGGATATCAATGTTTATCCAGAAACCGCGCTTATCATGTCATTAAAGAAGCCGCACAGGCCAGTCATGTTGAGGGAAATATCAGCTGTCATTCTTTGCGAAAGACATTTGGCTATCATGCATGGAAAATGGGAACACCAACCGCCCTCATTATGAATATTTACAATCATTCCAGTATAGAAATTACAAAGCGTTATTTATCCATCTGTCAGGATGATAAAGATGCTTTATTTAATTCCATGAACTTGTAATCGTATATTAACAGCATCATTTATATAAAAATAGGTGTACCATTCTTTCACAGACAGATAACAAAACGACCGTTATCTCATCCGAAACAGCATAAATACCCTTGACCCAGCATAGTGCTGATCAGGGGTATTTATAAGCGGAAAATTTTACGGAGCGGAAGATGATACCTGCATATTCATGATAATATTCCTTGCGGTTTCTTCTTTCACCGGAACTGCGAATACATTATCTGCATATTCTACAATTTCACCAATTCCTTTTTGAATTACAAAACGAAGCGTTCCGTTTTTCACTTTTTTGTCCGTATATAGTTTTTTTACCAACTCTTCCCGATCAATATAAGAAGGAATGGCAACCGGAAGTCTGGCTCTTTTAGTAATTGAACCATTTCATCCTGTTCTGCTTTGGCCAGATAGCCGAATTGACAGGCCAGTTCTGCTTCTGCAGCAAGTCCAATGGCCAATGCTTCGCCATGTAGAAGTTTGTAATCACTGACGGTTTCAATGGCTCGTCCTATCGTATGGCCAAGGTTTAGAATTTCACGTAAACCGGTTTCGCGTTCGTCCTGCATTACCACGGTGTATTTAATTTTACAGTTTGTCCGGGCGATATGTTCACATACATCTTTATCAAAGGTCCATATCTGGTCCATATGCTGCTTTAAGTACTCAAAAAAATCTTGATCTGCCAGACATGCATGTTTGATAGTTTCAGCAAGTCCGCTTGCGATCTGTCTTTGTGGAAGTGTCTGCCAGGTTGCAATATCCAAGTACACTTTTTTAGGCTGATAGAACAGGCCGATCAGGTTTGTTGCAAGCGGTGTATCAACGGCAGTTTTACCACCTACGGAAGCGTCTGCCGCAGCAAGCAGCGTTGTCGCGTAATTAATAAATGGTATGCCGCGTCCATAGGTTCCCGCTATAAAGCCTGCCAAATCCGTTACAACGCCTCCGCCTATGGCGAGAATGCAGCAATCTCTTCGATATCCGCTTTCCAGCATAGCATCTTCAATCATTTCTTTTGTTTTGCGTGTTTTACTTTTTTCACCGGCTTGAAATACAAATAAATCAGACTCATACCCTGCCTGTTTCAATAATGTGTAAATGGTTTCAGCATAAAGATCTTTTACGATATGATCCGTAATAATGGCAAATTTTCGAATATCCCTACAAGACCATTTTTTATATCTTCGATCAGTTTTTGTTCCAACTTATAACCGGTTTCAATTTCATAGCTGTCGTCTACGACTTTTTCAATGAGACATGGAATGTGTGCATAAATACCTCCTGTTGTATTTCTTTCGATGTCAGCCGCCTTTTTATCAAGGCGGAATCATATTTTATTCAGTATAACATAATGGAATGTGATTTGTGAACGAAATATTTAAGATTTGTATATTTGCGCAACAAAAAATAATGCAAACCCAAAATTGCGCACTTGTGGACGGGCAAATTAACGTTGCGCATAAAAGAAAAAACGTGAACAACAGAAATACAAAATGAAAATATTGCGCAACTTTAAAAGTATTGATGTGTTATTGCTTCGATATGTTGTTCTAATGATATCTTATTAATGTTATAAAGATTGTTGCGCAAACTTCTGTCAGATCCGGAAATACAATTTTACAAGCGTAGGCGTATTTTCGGAGAATTCATTTCAAATTTAGTCAACATAGCCCGCTATAACTCCTAAATTTGGGGTGAATTTTCCACAAATTGTGAAGCACATCTCAAAAAAGCATTTTTCAAACACACTCTAAGTTTATAATTTAGGATAAGCTTTCGGTTTTGTCCGGATAGAAGCGGTCTTTTTTTTTGATTTCTAAAATTCGTTTTCGATCGGACAGTCCGATATTTAAAAAGCGTTACATATAGACATATAATATTTATATATGACAAATGAAAAGGCTGTAAAAATCGCTAGGGGAAGACATTAAACATACTTCTTCCAAGTAGCATTTACAGGTAGCTCAATATTATGCAAGAAAAAAATCATATTACAAATAAAATACCATCTGCAAAACAATGCGCAACAAATCAAATAAAAAAGATATGAGATTTGCGCAATTATGAGGAATAGAATAATAAGCAAAAGAAAGTTGTTCAACCGACATTTTTCTGCAAAAGTTTCTCAATATTGTGAGTTACTTAAATTTGTTGCGCAATCCCGAAATGCATATTTAAAATGGAAATGATTTTATTATGCATGACAGAAATAATAGATGGAGACAGACAACTTCTCTTCTGCTTTTCGTTCATGTGTTTGTAATATAAATTAGTTTTGAAATAAAAGCAATCATTTTTTGTCTATTGTTTTTTGTATTTATACTTAAAAGAACTGTTTTTCGAAATTAAATGAACAACATGAAAAAATAGAAGGGAAAAACACTAAAAAACCCCAAACTTTTTGCAAAAGGCTGCAAAGTTTGGGGTTTTTAATGATCAATATGGTATTTTATCGAGTAAATAAAGAAAAATCTATCTTTTTTTGAAAAAATTATGAATTAAATGATGCATAATTTTATTTTAATGATTTTTCTAATGCATTTACTACAATCTGAAGTGCTTTTATTCGTGCATATTTTTTATCAACAGACTCTAAAATATACCATGGAGCATATGTTGTACTTGTTTTTTGGATCATTTCATTGACTGCTTCTTCATACTGGTCCCATTTTTCTCTATTACGCCAGTCTTCATCTGTGATTTTCCATTGCTTTTCCGGTGTATTTGTCGATCGGTAAATCGTGACAGCTGTGTCTCTTTGTCGATTTGTACCCAGAATTTGATAATTACCGCACCCCAGTCGTACAGTTCTTTTTCAAATTCATTCATTTCATTATAAGCACGCATCCAATCGTTTTCGCTGCAGAAACCTTCTAATCGTTCTACCATAACTCGGCCATACCACGTACGATCAAAGATTGCAATATGTCCGTCTTTTGGAATTCGGTTCCAAAAACGCCATAAATAATGTCTGGCTTTTTCGTGTGGTTCCGGACTTGCGATCGGATGTACTTCGTAACCTCTAGGATCTAATGCACCAGTCAGACGTTTAATATTACCGCCCTTCCCTGCCGCATCCCATCCTTCATAGGCAATAATTACCGGTACTTTTTTCGGTACAGGCGGTTGTGCAATTCACCAAGACGATGCTGAAGTTGTTTTAACTGTACTTTATAAGATTCATCATCTATGGTTGCCGTATCCAAAGGAATATCGGACAGCTTTGGCATTGGTAGCAGAGGAAAAACATTTTGCAATAAAGGAACTGCCAATGTATGATTATTTAATGCAATTTCTATGCCCTGTGTCAGCGTTTCTAAGATTTGAAGTTCCGTCCATTTTCTGGATTTCGCATCTATAATGTACCATGGCGCCGAAGGCATATTTGTATCTTCCAAATAACTATCATACACATCCAGACATTTTTCATAGTGTGTGTTTTGCCATTGATCTTTTTTGCTGACACGCCATTTTGCATCTTTATTTTTTAACAGGTTATCAATTCGATTTTTTTGTTCTTTTCTGGATATATGTAGAAAAATTTCATTACGAGATATCCATTGTCCGTAAGTTGACGTTCAAATCGCTTAATGCTGTCAATACGGTTTTTATAGTCTTCTCCACTCAGATGTTGATGTAATTTTGCTTCTACAATTTCATCCATCCATCCGGAATCTAAAAATTGAAATTTTCCTGCTTCAGGGATTTTTACAAAATGCCGGTATAAAAATGGCTTGCGAGACTCTTCTAAAGTAGGTTCTTCCATAGATGCGACTTTAAAAAACGTGGGTCAATGCCTTTGATAATTTTTCCAATCGTTGACCCTTTCCGGATGTTCCCCACCCTTCTACCAATACCAGTACCGGCAGTTTCATTTCTTTTAGTTGCATCTGTTGTCTGCTGAGTTTTTCTCTTGCTGTTTGAAGTCTTGCTGTCAACACTTCATCCGATGGTTTTTCTGCACCATTCCATTGCTTTAACATAAGCGCTGCCCTCTCTTTCTTGACATAATTGTATATTATCTATAATATAAATGTATCAAAAAATTTACTTAACGTCAATAGTGACAAATTAGTTCCGTACATTAAATTTTGGTATTGTCTGAATTGACGAAAAAGACAGCTTCCTGATTGAAAGAAGCTGTCTTTAAAAATATTAGAATATACTGCCGCTTAAACGGGATATAATTCTGTCCATTTCGGCCTTACTTTTTGCATCACGGCATTCATTTATAATCTGCTCTTTTTCTGCTTCAGTCAGTTTGCTGTAAGCATCCCATGCATCTGTGCGCATTGCCATGCCCATGGCAAAACCAATGGGCAAATTGTTGTTAATATCCATGATACTGACACTCCTTTCCGGCAGCATGCAACTGCTACGATGTCAGTATCTGTAGAAATTTGTATTATATACATGATAAACTTTTACAATGAATGAAACAAACAATTTACTTTTTACTCGGTCGTCCGATTAACCGGATACTGTCTGATGCATAATACATACGTTCCGTAACGGTGTTGCTGGAACTGCTTGCTTCAATAACCATGCCGTAATAACCAATGGATGGATCATAGGCATAACCGGAAACATAGCGGTATGATCAATGTTCAGATAACGACCGTTATTTCCATTAAAAGAATAGTATATGGTATCACCGGGTACTAATTTGCAGCTTAAAATTTCAACAGCTTCTTCTGCTGTTGCATGGCCGGAATTTTTACACCAACGTCCTTCGTCAGCTGCAGTTGGCGCCCAGGTTGGATGTGTATAGCCAAAGCGAATACCATATGGCCGATAACAACGGTATATCAATGAACTACAATCATAGTAATTTTTGGACATACGAAGCGCCTGACTATATTGTATATTTTTCTTTTTAGAAATATCTCTTGCATCTTTAACTACACGATAAGCTGTTTTGCTGCTTACGGAAACAATACAGATCACTTTTCTGTCATTTACTTTTGCCGTAATTTTCGTTGTACCTATACCGTTAATTGTTACAATGCCTGTCTTGGAAACAGATGCAACATTTTTATTTCCTGTTGACCAGGTAATTTTATGCCCCTGTGCACCTTTTATTTTCAGATTTTTAATTGGACTTCCTTTATAAGTATTGATGACATATTTATTTAACGTATAGTGATGTACCTGAATTCTTATGGATAAAGAGATTCCATAGATAGATATTTTTGTGTTTGTAATTCCTTTTGAGATTCCCTTCACATGAATAAAACCTTCACTGAACCAGGCATCTGCAACTTTGGAATTTCCTGTTTGAATGGTACATCGAGAGTCAGAAATCAGTGCGTCTTTGATAATGGTATCTTCCCATTCATTTCCGGTTTCATAATATATTGCGTTTAAATCAATCCCCTGTATCGCAATATCCATGCTTGTCTCCGTATCATTCATATAAATATCAATCTGATCCGTTGCAAGTGATAATTCCGAAATGGTGATCTGGCAGGTTAACACCGTTGACTGTCCATCCGCTCCGGTTGCATTTACCGATAAATCGTATTTCCGGAATGCATGGGTGTAATCGTTACAGATTCAGCACTTTCATTTGATAAAACTGCTATTGATGGATAATCTGCAGACAGTTCATATGTGACACTGACTGCATTTACAACACGCAATTCGTATGGCATGCCGCCTGCCAGCAGATGCAGCCGCTCGGTATTTAATACCGGTATCGCATTTGATACAATTGGTACATCTGTTGTTGCATTATCTGAAGATAAAGGATCATTTGGATTTGCTTCATTTGAGCTGTTATTTCAGAAGCAACTGTTGTATCAGGATCTGCAGACACAGTTGCTTCTGCTGTAATTTCATCACCTTGTATGGAAGGATCCGAAGTTGCAGCATAAACAGTCCGGTCAAATGCAAGACTGGCAATAATAGTAAGTATTAGAAGCAGACAGATTTCTTTTCTGACATTTTCTTTTATCATGGGTTGTTTTCCTCTTTCTTTGATGTCTGTATTCTTTCGTTATAAGTGGACAACTCTGGAACGGATTTCTTTTGTTTTACCCACATTCCAAAAATTTTCTCCAAGATAACCACATGTCCTACGCACAACATTCATTTTTGCGTGATCTTTATTTCCACATTGTGGGCATTCCCATTCAAAAGCATCATTAATTGTGATTTCACCGTCATATCCACAACACTGACAGTAATCCGATTTGGTGTTAAATTCCGCATATTGTATATTATCATAAATAAATCGGATGGAATCTTCCAATGCTTCAACATTATGTCTCATATTAGGAATTTCTACAAGTGAAATAGCCCCTCCTGATGAAAGATTTTGAAAACTGCTTTCAAAAGTTAATTTGGAAAAAGCATCTATTTTTTCACGAACATCTACATGGTAGGAATTAGTATAATACCCTTTATCCGTTACGTCTTTAATTTCTCCAAATCTTTTTTTATCAATTCTGGCAAATCTGTAACACAAACTTTCCGCAGGAGTACCGTATAAAGCAAAACCAAGCTTTGTTTTTGCTTTCCATTCGTCAGCTGTCTCACGCAGACGCTGCATCAGCTGACAGGCAAATGTTCTTCCATCAGGTGCGGTATGACTGCATTTACGCATCAGTACGGTTGTTTCATATACACCAATATATCCAAGAGATAATGTAGAATATCCATTTTTAAGCAATTTATCAATAGTTTCGCCTTTTTGAAGCCTTGCAATTGCGCCATACTGCCAGTGAATCGGACTTGTATCCGAACGAACACCTAATAAAGCCCGATGACGACACATTAAAGCTTCGAAACAAAGCTGAAGGCGTTCGTCCAACAGAGCCCAAAAAGTTTTTTCATCTCCTTTTGCGATCAGTGCAATCTGTGGAAGATTGATACTGACAACTCCCTGATTAAATCTGCCTTCAAACTTGTAATTTCCGTTTTCATCCTTCCATGGTGAAAGAAAACTGCGGCAGCCCATACAGCTAAATACATTGCCTTCATAATTTTCTCTCATTTTTTTTGCGGAAATATAGTCCGGATACATTCTCTTTGCGGAACATTTTGCAGCTAATTTTGTCAAATAATCATATTTTCCGCCTTTTAGGCAATTATGTTCATCCAATACATATACCAATTTTGGAAATGCCGGCGTAACATAAACACCTTTTTCATTTTTTATTCCCTGATAACGCTGCGAAAACACTTCTTCAATTATCAACGCATTTTCTTCAATATACGGATCATTTTCATCTATATGTAAAAACAGTGTAACAAATGGAGATTGTCCATTTGTAGTCATCAGTGTATTTATCTGATATTGCATTGTCTGAACACCAGCCTGTAGTTCTTCTTTTGTCCAGACCGTAACAATTTGTTCCAGCTGTTCCTCACTGAAACTATCGTCCAATTCTCTTTTGCTTTACGTCGAAATTTTTCTCTGCTGTATCGTAAATATTTTCCAAGGTGGATCAAATCAACGGATTGACCACCGTACTGGTTCGATGCTACCGAGGCTATAATTTGTGTTGTAACCGTACAGGCAACGCGAAAACTTTTAGGAGTTTCTATCAACTTACCGTTAATGACCGTTCCATGATCTAACATATCTCCAATGTTGATGAGACAGCAATTAAAAATAGGCTGCAAAAAATAATCGGCATCATGAAAATGAATGGCTCCGCTTTCATGTGCTTCTACAATACGATCCGGCAGCAATACACGTTTTGTTAAATCTCTAGACACTTCTCCGGCAATATAGTCCCGTTGTGTGGAAGCCAATAACGTGTTTTTATTGGAATTTTCTTCTGCCAGTTCTTTATTATCATTACGAATCAAAGATAAAATAGATTCATCTGTTGTATTCGCTTTCCGCATTAACGCATGTTTATAACGATATATGATGTATTTTTTTGCCAACTCATATTTTTGCTCCTGCACGAGACTATGTTCAATCAAATCCTGGATTTCTTCTACCTGAATCTGGCTGCGGGTCATTTCCGAAATCATCTGCTCAATATCTTTCATTTTCCGATCTGTAATCTGATCATTTAAATGTACTTCATTATTAGCTTTTTTTATCGCCATAATGATTTTGGCGCCATCGTAGTCTACGACTCTTCCATCCCGTTTGATTACTTTCACTCTTTCTTCCTCCATAGTTCCGGTCTCATGTTACGTCCATTTTATTCGATTCTTGCCTCGTACAACAAATTCATTTTTTCTTCATATAGTTCCGGTGTCATATCCATATAATGATTATGCGGGTTTTCAAAACGCTGTTCTTCTTCCCAGATTTCATTTTCAAGCTGCTGACGTACATACGCAGCTATTTCATTAATAGACGGTTTTTCATATACAAGTTTTCCATTTTTAAATATCGGAATTTGCAGTTCTTTTGCGGTGCAATTTTCAAAAAACCGGTTTTTCCATGGTTTGACCGGATCCACATAGCGCAATGATTTTGAAAAATCAAGTGTCTGATCGGCTTTTGCCAACAGATCTGCAATTGCGTTTCCTTCCTGATCATAGATCCGGTAAACTTTCTTTAATCCGGGATTCGTAATTTTTTCCGTATTTTCCGAAATTTTTATTCGTGGCTGAAAAACACCTTTTTCTTCCACCGCTACAATTTTATATACCGCACCAAATACCGGTTCCGATTTTGAGGTAATCAGCCGTTCCCCCACACCAAAACTGTCAATACAACCGCCCTGATCTAAAATAGATGTAATGGTATATTCATCCAGACTGTTTGATACAACAATTTTACAATCATGAAGTCCGGCCTGATCTAACATAGTTCTGGCACGTTTTGACAAATATGCAAGATCTCCGCTGTCCAGCCGAATACCCTTCAGCCGTTTACCCATCGGCTCCAGAATATCTTTTGCGATACGAATGGCATTGGGTACTCCACTTTCCAGCACATCATAAGTATCTACTAAAAGAACCGTTGCATCCGGATATGTTTGCGCATATTTTCGAAATGCCGTATATTCGTCTTTAAAATACATAACCCAACTGTGTGCCATCGTACCACTGATCGGTATGTCAAACATCTTTCCGGCCAATACCGTTGCTGTTCCTATCGCACCGCCAATATAAGCAGCTCTTGCCCCATATACGGCAGCATCCATGTTATGCGCACGTCTTGCACCAAAATCAGATACGGTACGTCCTTTTGCAGCTTTTACAATTCTTCTGGTTTTTGTAGCTATCAACGACTGATGGTTGATTTCCAGTAAAATAGCCGTTTCTATCAGCTGCGCATCAATTAACGGTGCAATTACCGTTAAAATAGGCTCATTTGGATACATGATCGTTCCTTCAGGAAATGCATAAAGATCTCCCTGAAAAGAAATTTCTTTTAAATACGCTAAAAATTCTTCGGAAAACAATTTCTGTTCACGAAGATAGGAAATATCATCCTCTTCGAAATGAAGATTCATAATATATTCTATAATCTGTTCTAAACCTGCAAATATAGAAAAGCCTGCCTTGTCCGGATTTTTACGATAAAATATATCAAAAGCTACTTTAGCATTCTGATTTTGGTCATTAAAATAACCATTGCTCATAGTCATTTCATAAAAATCCATGACCATAGACAAATTTCTCTCATTGTGCTGCATGCGTTCTTCTCCTTCTACGTAATATGATAACATATTACTCTTACATTTGCTACATTTTAGCCCTTTTAGAGTTATTTTGCAAGCATTTTATGAGATTTTTCAATTGCTTTTTGAAAATCATGAAACCGATACTTTGAAATCAATACGGAATCAGCATTTTTTAGAGTAACTTCTCTTCTGTTATAGCTTTCTACATATTGCAAATTGATCAAATATGCTCTATGTGTACGAAAAAAACGGGATACAACTGCTCTTCCAGTTTACTGATTTTTGCATAATACTCTATTTTTTCATTAGACAAATGCAAAATTGCTTTGCGTCCAAGACTTTCAATATAGACAACATCCTGTATGTTTACGAGACGGATTCTGCCTCCCTGTTTTACAGTTATTTTTATTTGGTCCTGCGTTTGCTCCACTGTTTTTAGTCCTCCACTATCTGTTATATAATCGTGCTGTTTTTGCATATTCAGCAGAATCCATAACGAATTTTTCCATACAAAAAGCGCCTGTATTCATATATGCCAATCCATTGGCTGCAAGCGCTCTCCATAGCTTTTTATTTGTTTACATCTGTTAAATATTTTATCGGTATATTTTTCAAATTCTTAATGCAAAATAAAGGAACATTCAAAAAATGCTCCTTTATTTTCAAATAACAATGATTAAATTTTTTCCTGAAACAATCCATATTTCAGCACTCTTTCGTATATTCCAGTGCAATTTCATTTATTGCAGATTTATTTTTTCATTCCATGTGTTAAAATCAAGTCCGCTTTCTGCTACCGTATTTCCTAATTTCACCAGAAATTCCGGTATCCGATCCGCTTGTATCGTGCCGACTTCGGTGCCCATCACTTCTTTTCCCTGCTGTTCACAGCCATTGACATACAATACAAATGCCGGCTGTGGTTGTCCATCTACTTTTTTCATACCACCACGAAATCCGATAATTCCGGTCTGATGTGTACCACAGGAAGACGGACAACCGGAAATATGAATTTGAGGCAAAGCTTTGTCCGGAATGTCTGCTTCTTTTACTGCTTTTATACATGCGTTAAGCAACGCCTGTGAATCTCTTGCGCCAATCTGACAGACAGATGCGCCTATACAGCTTACAGATGTTTCAAATACGGTCTGCGCACTGTTATCTTTTGTCATAGTTAATATTTTTTCAGCTTCATCCGCTGTCAAATTAATAAAGTATGCCGTTTCATCAGGAGATAAACGCATTTCAACTTCATTCATATCCTGAACGGCATCATTTAAAGCACAGAAAACATCTGTGTTTGGCATTCCACCAATTGGATGCCAGGCTACCGTATATAAACCTTCCTGTTTCTGTTTGATCATTCGTGGAACGGAAATTTTAGTGTTATTTCCTTTTTTTTGACATTATTTGTTTGCTCGGCTGAATACGCAAATCTTCTCCGGAATCTAAAACTTCTTTTAAATTTTCCTGGTACGCGCATGCATACAACTCCGGTCCTCCAAGAGCATCTTGCATATAACGGGTACGCGCTTTTACCCGACTTTCATAATTCCCATATGTTAAAAACGTCAGCCACATTGCTTTTATATAGTACAAAATCATTTCCGGCTCAATTCCATCTGCAACTTTAACGCCAAACCGCGGATTAATGCCAAGTCCCCGGCACTGTAGACATCAAACGTTCCTTCTTTTGTAGCTGCAAACCCAAGATCTCGGTAAGTTACATGTGTAAGATTCATCGGAGAATTCGAAAATCCGACTTTAAGTTTTCTAGGCATTTTCTTTTCCGGTATCAATCGAAGTAAATAATCACCGGCGGCCTCTGCACAAGGCATCACATCAAAATATTCGTTTTCTTCTACTCCGGACAGTGGCGGACACATTACATTTCGTGGATAATCACCACCTCCGCCAATTACTATGATTCCGGCATCTATCGCTTCTTCCATAATGCGACAGACCGATTCCGGCTGTAAATCATGTAATTGAATCGTCTGACAGGTTGTAAAGTGCATGCGAGAAATGTTGTGTTCTTTTAACATTTTACAGGTAAATGCCATTCGTTCTTTTGTCACACGTCCTGCCGGCATACGCAGCCGTAGCATATTTGCATGACCGCCTCTTTGTGCGTAACTGCCATAAAACCGGAAAAGCTTTTGTATTCACTCTGACTCATGCTTCCATTATAAAATTGTGTTGTTTTTTCTTTAAATTCAGGAAGATACTGCTTCCAAAACTTTGTATTCATAAAATACTCCTTTATATAAAATCTATTTAAAATGAATTATGTGAATCATAAAATAAATGCAATTTAAATTATTTTTACAAACAATAATTTCCATATATATTGTTAAATATTAAATCAACAAAATAACAATAATATAAATCAACCGGATAAACGTTCTTATGATTGAAAGTCCTATTTAATCATAACATTTATCGAAACATTTTTTTGATACAAAAGAAATGAATTTGTATATTGGATTTTCCATATACTTCGTTACACATTGAAGTTCTTTCCGAATATGAATACTTTGCGGACATTTTTTCTCACACTTACCACATTTTTTACACAAAGAAGCATTTGACGGTTTTGCCCGCATCGTAGTACACATAAGATATTCTCTCATGCCTGTAAAGTAATGATCCGTATAGCAGACATTATAACAACGAAACACTCCGGGAATATCCACACCAGCAGGACAAGGTTGACAATAGCCACAGCCGGTACAAGGAACTTTTATTTTATTATTTATAGCTTTTTTTACTTTTTCAAATAATACGATATCTTTTTTTGAAAATTTACCAATTTTTGCTGTTTCTGCGATTCGTATATTCTCCTTTAACATATTCATCGAATTCATTCCGGATAAACAACAGACACTCCCTTTTGATTCCACAGCCACCGAAACGCCCATTCTGCAGGACTGCGTTGGGAATCTGTTTTTCGGAAAAGTTCTCTTGCTTTTGGCGGAAGACCGTTTGCAAGTCTGCCGCCTCTTAAAGGTTCCATTATTATTACAGGAATTCCTTTTTTTTCCGCATATTCTACACCAATTCGTCCGGCCTGACTAAATTCGTCCATATAATTATATTGTACCTGACAAAATCCCAGTCATATGCATCCAGAAGTTTGATAAATTGACTGGAATTTCCATGATAAGAAAACCCGATTCTTCGAATTTGTCCGGAAGCTTTCTTTTCTAAAAGCCAGTCTAAAATACCCATTCGAACCAATTTGTCCCAAACATGTACATCCGGAAGCATATGTATCAAATAATTATCAATATAATCTGTGCGAAGCCGTGACAACTGTTCGGAAAATATTTTTCCGCATTTTCCAAAGAATGAATGAAATAATGTGGAAGTTTTGTAGCGATTTCAATCTTTTTCCGCCAATGATTTTTTTCGATTAATATGCCAAGCACTTTTTCGCTCCCCTGATATACATAAGCCGTATCAAAATAATTGATACCATGGCGAATCGCGTATGCCAGTTCCCGCTCTGTTTCTTTCATATTTATACGATGCCCTTTTCCCGTTGGAAAGCGCATACAGCCAAATCCTAAAATTGACCAGTTATTTTTTCTTGTTTCCATGTTTAAACTCCTTATTTCTTTATTCACACGATGTGATGCAGGGTACATATATTTTTCTGCCATATTCATATAATATCCTTCCATATTTATAACCATGCATAATCTTTCGGATACTTAAATAGGTATGTAGTATTACTCTAAAGCGAAAATATTTCTATCATATCTATAATCTATAAGGCTATGATTTAAATAGCATATACAAAAATCTGTTTTTTATACCGGCGCATGTTTGATAATCATTCCCGCAATCTGCACTCCTCATATTTCTGACGACCTGGTTAATAACCGATGATACGAAAACTCCTTTCCGCATTTTCCACCGGTAATTTGTCTGTCTCTATTTTATCAATTCTAATATAAGAATCTTTATTTAACATTTTAAGCAGCCGATAAATCTGTTCCTCCGTACCTTGTGCTTCCATTTCCACCGAATCATCCGCATTGTTTCTAACCCATCCGGTTATTCCCAGACTACGTGCAACATAAGACGACTTATAACGAAATCCTACTCCCTGAACCATTCCTGTAAAACGAATGTGTTTTCGTACTATTTCCATATAATTTTCCCTTTCTTTCTGTTTTTACAAATTAAATTATATTTTATACATATATCTGCCTTCATGAAAACATCTAATGCAAATCAATCTTTCTTATTATTTTATAATTTAATTTAACTCCGTTCTAAATCA
Organism: Eubacterium plexicaudatum ASF492; assembly: GCF_000364225.2. GTDB lineage: Bacteria > Bacillota > Clostridia > Lachnospirales > Lachnospiraceae > Eubacterium_J > Eubacterium_J plexicaudatum. The sequence continues at coordinate 19,691 of NZ_AQFT02000006.1, read as the reverse complement.
GCAAATAAACAGCATACAATAGAATGCTAAAACTAATTTTTCTGTCTATATATTTCTTGTCCGAACTGTTAACAAAATATCATGATATCTACATTTTGTCAACGAAAACAGCTTGCTTTATCAGCAAACGTATGCTAATCTGATAACAGTTCGGAAATTTGTACCATAACCGGGCAAAACTATTTTATTGCGAAACAAAACCGTATAATATTGAAAGGAGAATTTAAAATGGCAGTTGTTACGATTACCGCTGAAAATTTTGAAACTGAAGTTATACAAGCAGACAAACCTGTAATCATTGATTTTTGGGCCGACTGGTGCGGTCCATGTAAACGTCTCTCTCCTGTAGTGGACGAACTTTCGGAGCAAACTTCAGAAATTAAAATGGGTAAAGTGAATGTAGATGAACAGCCGGAACTGGCTTCTCGTTTTCAGATTATGAGTATCCCTACTCTGATCAGTTTTAAAAATGGCAATCTTTACAAAACCTCAGTTGGTTTAATTCCTAAAAATGCAATTTTAGAATTAGTCAAATAAAATTTGGTTTTCGTAAAAACCCATAAAATATGTAAAACTACATATTTTATGGGTTTTGCAAGTGATAAGTATCTAAAAAATGATGTTTTTTTCCATTTTGCTTATAAGCGATAACAGTTTGCAAATTAATATTTTCCACACTTTTAAATATGTTTCCTTCCACATAAGGATTCGTCTGTTTTAAACATCGAATCAATTCTTTTACTTCCTGGCGTTTTGATGTCATATTGACATTTCCTTCTTCAGAACATTGCTCTGTGAAATGGCAGGCACATTGCAAGAAATGTAAATCATTGTAATCACTCCAATGTTTAATATCATCTTCACGTACAAAATATAATGGGCGTATTAATTCCATTCCTTTAAAATTTGTACTGTACAATTTCGGCATCATCGTCTGTATTTGACCTCCATACAGCATCCCCATCAAAATCGTTTCTATTACATCATCATAATGATGTCCGAGCGCAATTTTATTACATCCTAATTCTGCTGCTTTACTGTATAAATAACCTCGACGCATTCGTGCACATAAATAGCAAGGAGACTTTTCTATATGTTCCACCGCAGAAAATATTTGCGTTTCAAAAATTGTAATCGGTACATTCATAAGCTGTGCATTCTGCTCAATCTTTTCCCGATTCACCGTATAATATCCCGGATCCATAACTAAATAAATTAATTCAAAATAAAATTTCCTATGTCTTTGCAATTCCTGAAAGCATTTTGCCATTAACATAGAATCTTTCCCTCCGGAAATGCAAACTGCTACTTTGTCTCCTTCCTGTAATAATTCATATTCGTTTATTGCCTTTGCAAATCGACTGAATATATTTTTATGAAATTTTTTACGAATACTCAATTCGATCAGATCTGCGGAGCTGTTCTTCTCATCTGCACACGTCATTCCATAATTCCTTTCTTCGATTTCAAAACTTCACATAAGACTATCTCCTCGTTCTACGCATAGTTCATATCCAATTGCTTCCATTCGATCTGCCAGTTTTTTTCTTTGCTGTGCAGATTCACATCCCGAATATATTTTATGATCGTAAAGCAAATACTTTCCACGTACTTTAGCCGGGGATAAATTTGGCATTACAACATTTGCACCTGACAGTATTCCCAGCTCTCGCCCATTTGCATGTATTGTTCCCAAAGCTGTCGTCGCCGGCAGTAACATTTTAGGAAACATAAGTCGTAAAACAGCCAGCAATTTTCGTGTCATAAGAAGTGTTCCTGCTTTTTCTGTTGCAAATGGAGTATCCTTTTGCGGAATAAACGGACCAATTCCTACCATATGTGGCTGTAGTTCTTCCAAATATCTCAAATCACGAATGAGCAGCTCCGTTGTCTGCCCCGGAGAACCGATCATAAATCCGGCACCTGTCTGATATCCAATTTTTTTCAACAAGTTTAAGCAACTTTTTCGATTGGAAAGGCTTAATTCCTGTGGATGCAGGAATTGATAATGGGCTTCATCTGCTGTTTCATGACGAAGCAGATAACGATCCGCACCACAATCATACCAATACTGATAAGCTTCCGATTCCCATTCACCAAAAGACAGCGTGATTGCAGTATCCGGATAATGTGACTTTAAATAAGAAATAATTTCTCCCAGTTTTTCTATTGTAAAATAAGCATCCTCACCCCCTGTAATACAAAAGTACGAAAACCAAGCGCATAACCCTCTTCAGCACAGGCATAAATTTCATCCTTATTCAGCCTGTATCGCTGTATCTTTTGATTATCGCGCCGTATTCCACAGTAAAACAATTATTACGGCAATAATTTGTAAACTCAATTAACCCTCTCACATAAATTTTATTTCCATAATACTGTTTTTGTACTTCTCTTGCAGTTTCATATAAATGTTCCAGTGCAATTTCATCCTGGCTCTCTAATAGTTCGGTAAATTCTTCATCTGACAATGTTTGATTCCTGTGCAATTGTTTTGTCAGCAGAAATATTTTATTTTCCTTATGTTCTTTTTTCGATTTTTGATTCATATTTTCAAACTCACTTTTTTTCCATCATTGCAAGAATATCTTCCAACTCGTATTCCGTAATTTTAGTATACTGGCTTAATTCTTCAGTTGATGGGAGTCTTTGCAGCTGTTCTGCCAAAAACTTCTGTGCCTCATACACTAACGCTGCTTTTACTAGAAGTGACTGATCCATATCGGCATCTGCCATTGTTTTCCGTACATATCCATCCATTGCAGATGTCGCAGCATTCGTCAGTTCTTTTTCAAAATCTATGCGCTGTTTCGAACCAAGTAATTGCTGCAAAGCAAGAAATACCCCCATATTTCCTTCCTGTATGATATCTGAAAGTTCTTTTGGATCGGTTGTTTTTATATACTTTTTGCCAATTTGAAGTACTTTTGGCATCCACTGTTCCAAAAGTTTGTGTAACGATTCTTCCTTACCGGCTATTAATTGTTCATATAATCTTTTTTCTTCCTCTTTCGTACATCGTATAATTTTCTGCAAATCTTGCAAATACAATCTAAAAAATCCGTATCCGGAAAATTTAGTTCCGTTTCATTCCGTACACATTCCAACTGCACCTTATGATCAAAGCATTGCTCGGACAAATGATTGTTTGCTTTATTCTGGAATTCAAGCAAATAATGATAAATCGTTTCTTTTTGCTGTGTCGTAATCGCCGTATCATAAAAAAATGACACAAGATCTTCCTTCGTTAGCTTCGTGTCTGCTGTTCTCATTACTTCCTGTACGGAATGTATAATCTCTAATACTTTATTTTTCAGATTATCATTCACACCATTTTTCATCCGATTATCTCCTTAGCTAAAACAGCTTTTAATTTTTTCAATTCTTATACATGTTTTTCATTTAATTAAATTAAGTGTTGATGATATTTTTATTTTTATCATTTGTTTTCTAATTACGTAACGTTCCATTTTTCACATTTCTATCTATCCAGTTTTCCTTAGCATATTCCCATAATTTTTCCGAACCTTCTGCCGTATGCTTATTTCTTGCAAGTACTTGCGAGAGTTCGATCGCATGCTCCAACCATGATTTACCATTTGTAGCATCATTCAGCATTAAAGGTTGTATGTGATCCATGGTACGGGCAAATCTTGCTTCAGGTGTTTTAGCCTCTTCAAATTCTTCCCACAACTCTAATAAATTCTGGTTTTGATCTTCTGGCAGCATACCATAAATTCGCTTTGCCGCAAGCTCTTCTCTACTTCGTTGTGTCTTTTTTCCTGCTTCATCATATGCATACGTATCTCCTGCGTCAATTTCAACTACATCATGAAGCAGAATCATTGTAACCGTTTTCAATACGTCAATTTTTTCATTCGCATACTCACTTAATAAAATTGTCATTACGGCAGCATGCCATGCATGTTCCGCATCATTTTCTTTTCGTGATGCGTCCGAAAGATATGTTTGACGATTAATCTTTTTCTCTTTATCAATTTCTCTTATAAACTGAAATTGTTTATCTAAACGTTGATCATACATTGTTACAATTCCTCCTGCTTTATGAAAAAACTTTTATTTTATGAACATCACAAATACCTGAAGCAAAATACGATATCTCATCTTAGAGCGTCTCTGAAAAATCATTCGCATGAACCGTATTCTCCATATCATGCCCTATAGGTACAAATTGTGAAGCACATCTCACGGAAAGCATTTTTCAAACACGCTCCGCCCATCTATTAATCCACTTAAATAGTCAGGATCTACTTTCCTCATCCGGATTCACATGAACCATAATATGCTTCACATTCGGAAATTTCTCCTCTATCTGATTATGGACTTTTTCTGCAATCGCATGTGTCTCTCGAAGCGTTTTTTTCCCATCTGCAGCAATTTCCACATCAACATAGATACGGTTTCCAAACTCTCTCGTTATCAGGTCATCCACTCGGATAACCCCCTGTTGTCCAAGAACCGTATTTCTAATTTGTGCCACAATACTATCATCACAAGACTTATCTACCATCTTGTCCACCGCGTCTTTAAATATATCATAAGATGCCTTTACAATAAATATGCAAATTACAACTCCCGCTGCCGGATCCATAACCGGCATTCCCAGTCTTGCCCCCAGAATCCCAATAAAGGATCCGACTGAAGACAGTGCATCCGAACGATGATGCCAGGCATCTGCCATTAATGCTCCGCAATTTACCTTTTTCGCATACAATTTAGTATACCAAAACATCCATTCTTTGACAACAATGGAAACAATTGATGCTATTAATGCAAATCTGCCAGGAACAGCCAGTTGCTCGTATCTTCCGGCTGTAATTTTTTGAATCCCTGTATAGCCAATTCCTATACCTGTTAAAAAAAGTACCGCTGCAAGTAAAATTGCCGCAACACATTCCATTCGTTCATGCCCATACGGGTGCTCTTTATCCGCTTCTTTTCGCGATATTTTCACTCCGATCATTACTATTAACGTACTAAATACATCCGATGCCGAATGTACCGCATCGGAAATCATAGCACCTGAGGAGGACGCAATTCCTGCAACCATTTTAAATATTGTCAAAAACATATTTGCCAGAATACTCGTTTTAGAAACCCTCATAACAATCTGTTCTGTCAGATCCTGCGTTTGATCCACATAAGTTTCCCTCATCCAATTCCTCCTTTTTATAGCGTACCGAGAAAGTATATTGCAAATACTTGATACACACATCATTTTTAATTTATATCATATGCTTTCCCAGCCTGTCAAGATACTTGCATATGGAACCCACGGTAAACGCAGGTTTTATAAACTTTTTATAAATTTGGAGATATCAGTTTTCACGATTAAAACTATACGTAAAGATGCGATGGTTAAATTATTTTGCGTATAATAACTAGACATGGGGTTCTGCCATGTGTTAAACGATGTATTTAATTCGTACCCTCTATTTTATTCCAGTATTTAATCCGCCCAATACTTTATAAAGGTAAGCCATGTCATACCCGCATTTCTTTCTTTTGCTGGCAATCCCCATCTTACAGCTTTTTCCTGTTTCAGCAGATTTACTCCTATATGGCGTGCCATATTCATGTTTTCTGCTGCATTTCCAGCCCTGATCCGGCTTTCATCCTCCCTGAACGCGATATCAAGCACCCAGTGCAGGCTGTTTTCAATCCCCCAGTGTGCCCTTTCACTTTTCCCATATTCTGCGGCTGTCATTCCTTTCCTGCTGTATATGGCGTAATTTACAGCTGTTACGGTATTCCCTTTTTCCGTTACTGTAGATACACATGCCCCAATACCTGCAAGGCCCTCCCACTCCGGATGCCTCTGCCTGAGCCATTCAATATCATTTTCAACGGAATACTCCCTCTTTTCTATCCTCCCGTGCTCCTTACACAGATCTTTATAGTAACGCTCCGCCTTTTCCAGAGCATCTTTCTTTTCCGTAAATACATCTTTTTCAAAATACTCCCGGATATCGTCCATAAGTGTCTGCTGATTCCCTTTCACCTGCAGGATATAATCTGCGTTTTGTGAATGATCTTGCGGGCGATCTCTTTCTGCGTTCCCATCGCATCAATTGTGACAATACACCCTTCCAGGCACAGAATGTCCAAAAGCTCTGGTATTGTCTTTATCTCGTTTGTTTTTTCATCCACACACAACTGGCCCAGTACAAGGGATGATTCTACTGCCCATGCGCTGACCGTGTGGATCGGTTTGATATCCCCTGCTTCTTCCCTGCTGCGCCTTGCTGTTTTACCATCAATCGCCACTACGCCTTTTACTTTGCCTGACACGGCGCTGGCCCACCGGAAAAATGCATCATGGAATTTTTCCGGCTCGATCATCTGGAAAACCCTGTTTATCGTATCATGGGAAGGAATGCCGCCTGGCAGTTCAAGGAACGTTCCCAGCCATTGTTTTTTAGAAGCCGCCCAGTCTGCAATCTCATTCCAGGTATCCATCCCTGCAAGGACAGCTGTGACAGCGATAATGATAATATCAAGAAATTTGTGTCTTTGGTTGTATGGAGCCCTTGGATCTGGGATTTCACGCATACAATCGATCAGTAAAATATCTTTTTTCTCTTTTTCCATAATAATTATTTCCTTTCAGAGTTTGGAAATAATTATACACGAATGTGTAAAGATTGTCTTTGACTAAATTCAATATAACAGAAAATTTGAAACTTGGGAATACATAAAAGCTTGCGTTTACCGTGATATGGAACCTTTCTTCTCATCTTGTCAATATTTTTTCAAATACGCTTTAGGAAAATTTTGTCTTCGCTATCACACATTTTGTCTTCCATTTACCCTGTAATACCCGTACAACATTTGCAGCACCTGTGATGGCCCATGTTAATCCGTTTGTATACCAAACTCCCCAAAGACCCACTGAAGGCAGCATCATAAGCAACCATGCAAATCCTACTCTTCCGATTACTTCTGTTATACCATTAATCATAGCGAAAGCGGCATCTCCCACTCCATTTAACATCCCTCTCATAACATAAATCAGTCCAAGACCAATATACATCAGGCTTGTAATCTGAAGACCTTTCGCCCCTATCTTTATAACCTCCTTTTCATTTACAAACAACCCAACAATATTATCTCCCAATAAAAACATCACTGCTACCATAATAATGCTGAATATTACAACAATACTTACACTTACCTTACAACCAGTGGTTACTCTGTCATAACGTCCTGCACCGACATTCTGTCCGGCAAACGTAGAAACTGCTGTTCCAAGAGAACCAAAAGGCTGCTGTACAAGCTGTTCCACACGACTGGTAGCAGTATATGCAGCCATAACAACGGCACCATACCTGTTAACTACACTTTGCAAAGCGACACAGGAAAATGCAATCAGAGCATTTTGTGCTGCAATTGGCAATCCCAGCCGTAAACTGCTGTAAAAAATATCCGAATCCAATTGAAAATGTCTCTTTTCCAATTGCAAGTATGGATTCTTTTTTATTCCAAACCAAACAGATCCCACCATTGCAATAATTTGTGAAATCACTGTTGCATATGCCGCACCGGCAACTCCCATTTTAAATACAATAACAAACACCAAATCTAATACTATATTAATACCACTAGCAATGATTAGAAAAATCAATGGTGTTTTTGAATCACCTAATGCTCTTAAAACGGATGAAATCATATTGTACCCTGCAACTACAATCGTGGCTCCGCATACAATTCGCATATAAATCAGCGCGTCGGCAAAATTTGCCTGCGGCGTGTTCATAATACGGAGTATCGGCTTTGCTAAAATAATACCACATAAACTCATTAACATTCCGGCTGCTGCCGTAATGTATACCGCATTCGCAATAATTTTTTTACTTGTTCATCTTCTCCGGCTCCAAAATATTGCGATATCAGAACACCAAGTCCGGCTCCTAATCCCATACACAAAGAAAAGAACATAAAATTTAAACTGCCTACGGAACCAACGGCTCCTAATGCATTAGAACCAACAAACTTTCCTACGATAATGGAATCTGCCATATTATAAAATTGTTGAAAAATATTCCCAACTAACATTGGAAACGCAAAACGCAGCAACAGACCCGCCGCATTCCCTTTCGTCATATCACATACATAATCTTCTTTCATATTTACCTCCGGAATATATTTACCTATAACTCTAATGTTAAATCATTTTTTCGAATCCATCCGATTTTTCTGAAAACAACCCGAATAACCAGGTAAGGATACCTGGCAGCAGAAAACATACTACCAACATTCCTATCCAGTCTGCTGTTGTTATTGCAAGCTTTTTTCCTGCCGCAATATCGCTTACCCATCCGGTATACAGTCCAATCTGTCCTACAAGACCGCAGGTTCCCATTCCAGACGCGATCGCAGCTCCGTTCATCTGTATTTTGAATACACATGCTGCAACAGGTCCGGTAATTGCGGATGTTAAAATAGCTGGCAGCCAGATCAGAGGATTTCGCACAATATTTCCCATTTGAATCATGCTTGTACCCAATCCTTGTGCAAACAGGCCTCCCCATCTATTTTCACGAAAACTTAATACCGCAAATCCAACCATTTGAGCACAGCATCCCGCCAATGCAGCTCCCCCTGCCAAACCTGTTAGTCCAAGACCTGCACACAATGCAGCACTGCTGATTGGCAGGGTCAAAGCAATTCCTGCAAGAACCGAAACCAATATTCCCATAAAAAATGGCTGCAATTCCGTTGCCCACATAATAGCTGTTCCAACCGTTTCTGCTGCCGAACCAATCGTCGGCGCCCAAAACACGGACAATAAAACTCCGGATGTAACCGTAATAAATGGTGTTATAAGAATGTCGATTTTTGTTTCTTTAGAAATCGCTTTTCCTAATTCAGCAGCTATAATTGAAATGATCCATACTGCTAAAGGGCCACCTGCTCCTCCGGCCTCATTTGCAGCCATTCCGACCGCTGCCAGGGAAAACAAGGGTAATGGCGGACATTGTAATGCATATCCTATTGAAATAGCCATTGCTGCTCCTGTTGACATTTTGGCATAATTACCAATTGTAACAAGTAATTCTATTTTAAATTGTTCACCAACGGCTGAAATGATTGTACCAATTAAAAGTGATGCAAATAATCCCTGAGCCATTGCACTGAATGCATCTATTCCATACTTTTTTGCAGATATATTAATATTCTTTCTCTTAAAAAATTTCTTTATTTGTCCCATATTCGGTATATCCTCATACAACATCCACTCTCGTTTCATAATTAAAAGGTAAGATAATTTGGCTGTATACTTGGAGCACGTTGGAAATGCATTTCGTAAGGCACACCCTAATAAGCATCCTTTATTACACCATTTGCGAAGAATTCATCCCAAATTTAGAAGTCACAGTGACTATATTGACTAAATGAGGGATGAATTCTCTTCAAAATGTGGAATGCGGATTGTATGAATGATTTTACCCTACATAAACTATTGTACAGCGAATTTCTCTTATCTATTTTCATATTTAGGAACTATTCCCCAGCGAATCTATTTTTCTATATTTCATGCAAATCACTGCTATTATCTGCCAAAATATGTTCCTGTAGTCGCTGTTCCTCACATAATGCTATTACAATTCTATCAAAATCCGCTAATTTCTTGACCTTTTTCATTTTTTTCCAATATGACTGATACAATGTAAAATCCTGGCACATATAAAACCATAACTCTTTCATTTTAAATAATACCGTATTTTCTCCGGACATTACAGCCATATACTCTTCGCATATCATCCGATACATTTCATACCGCCGTTTTCTCTCAGCTTTTTCTTCTTTCGCAGATTGAAAACGTTGTAAAACAGCTTCTTTCGCACCTGAACCATGAATGCAGCCGTTTTCTCTTACCTTAATATCTTCTACTAACATCGGATTTGTTAAAAGTCCTCTCCCCAGCATAACGGCGGAAAGTTTCGGAAACCTTTTACATAATCTCCAATAATCTGTATTCTGAAAAAGATCTCCATTGTAACAAAGCTCCCAATTCACTTTTGGAGATATCGTATAAGCCTGCGCAAAAACATTTAAATCCGGCTCACCATCATAAAAATTTTTCTGTAAACGCGGATGTACAATTAACTCTGACAAAGGTATTTGTGCAAAAATTTCCAGCAAACGAAAAAACTCGTCAGAACTTTCTTTTCCTATTCTCGTTTTTACCGACAATTTCATATTATATGGTTCAAGTCCATCGCATACTTGTATTAAAAACCGTTCAAGCAAATCCGGCTCTGCCAAAAACCCGGAACCTCGTTTTTTTGATACTACGGTTTTTGATGGACATCCCAGATTTAAATTGATTTCCTGATATCCATATTCTTCATTGAGCAATCTGGAAATTCTTAAAAATTCCTCCGGCCGATTTGTCATAATCTGTGGAATGAGCATCATTCCGGAATTATGCTCCAGGCACACATCGTTACGTTCTTTTGTACTTAAATATTTCTTTTCTTTTGGTACGATAAACGGTGCATAATACCGGTTCATTCCCGGATAAAACGTATGATGTGCCCTTCTGTAAATGTGCCCTGTAATTCCTTCTAACGGAGCAAAATAATATTTCATAATTAAAAAATATGTGCAAGAAAATGATCCAGACGTCTTTGAACATTCTGCTCACCAATGATGTTCATAATTGTATAAAGATCCGGTGAATTTTTATGGCCGGTTACCGCAACCCTTACAATTGTACACAAATCTGAAATAGAGCCTTTATAATCCTGCGGATGTTTCTTATATTCTTTCATATTTGAACAATATCCTATTTGTTCTCCTAACTGTTTCATCTGTTCAAACCACTGCTGTGAATCTAAAAACAAATCTTTTTTATAAATATCTATCACTTCTTTCATCTGTTCTTTTGAATATTTATCATCCACTTCATATGCCACTGTCTGTTCAAATTTTTCTTGTGGTTTATATAAATAGTCAAACATATGCATTAACTCACTCCATTTTGCTACATCTTTCCGAACCTTTTTTCCTGACATTTTCCATAAACCAATAGAATTTTTAAACTGATCCTTATGTGAATTCGCAAACTCAAATAAATCCGGTTCATACTTTTCTGCCCATTCTAAAATCTGCTGCTCACAAAGTTCTATTGTTGATTCGGCAATAATTTCTTTGCTGACGCTCATTAATTTATCAATATCAAACAATGCGCCGCTAACCGGCATTTTTGACATTGATAACACAAAATCTTCTCCTGTTAAATTCGGATTTGCCATATGCCATTCTTCATAGTTTGAATTAGCAATCGTTAACAAATACTCTTTCACGCTATCTATCGGAAATCCCTCTTCCAAGTAATATCCTACCGCAGCTTCCGGGTCTTTTCGCTTACTTAACTTTCTTTTGGCCGTTCCATCCATTTTCATAATTGGAGAGATATGAAGGTAATCCGGTGCATGAAATCCACATAATTCGAACATTTGTTTATGAATCGGATAAGAGGCCATCCATTCATCTCCTCGAACAACAAGATTCGTTCTCATAAAATGATCATCAACAACATGCGCAAAATGATACGTTGGTATTCCATCTGACTTTAATAAAACCAGATCCATATGATTTTCCGGCATTTCTATATTGCCACGAATCGGGTCAAAATAAGTAATATGTTTCTTCCCATCTCCTGGTGATTTTAAACGAACTACAAATGGTTCTTTCTTTTTATTTTCTCTTCAATTTGCTCATAGGTCAAACTTCTACATGACGCATATGTTCCGTAATAACCGATATCGTCTTTATTTTTTTCCTGTTCTTGCCGAACGTGATCCAGTTCTTCCGGCGTACAAAAGCATGGATATGCATGTCCCGCACGCATAAGCTCTTTCACACAAATCTGATAAATATGTTTTCTTTCACTCTGTTTATATGGTCCATAACTTTTTTCTCCGTCCGGGAATGGTCCTTCATCAAAAAATATGCCATATCCTCCCAATGACCGAATAATTTCATCCACGCCTCCGGCCAGCTCTCTCTTTTTATCCGTATCTTCTATACGAAGGTAAATATACCTCCTGTCTGTTTTGCAAGTTTACTTGAAATCATTGCCGCATACAGTCCACCAATATGCATATATCCTGTCGGACTAGGAGCAAAACGAGTTACATATGCTCCTTTTGGAAGATTTCTTTCCGGAAAAAGCTCTTCCAAATCTTTTATTGTATCTTTAATTTCCGGAAAAATCAATTCCGCTAATTTATTATAATCCATTTTTGTCATCTCCTGCTTATTTTAAATTTGACTGTTACCACATTATACTATTTTCTGCCAGAATTGCAATTCTTTCTTTTTATTTCTCTAAAATTTTTTGCATCAGCTCCTGGGAAGTCCTGCAGAATATAGGAAAACCTGCCTGATCTGTTTTAATGAATACAGAACATGCAGGAATAATATTATGACTTTTTGAATTAAACTAAAAAGATTGGATTCGGGGAGTGCCGCACGAGTATTACCCCATGCGGCTTGAGTTATGAAAAATTATATCAGCTTGTCAGCTAATACATATTTATCATAGCGTTTTGTTGTGACAACTTTGTGAACACTATCTTAAAAAAGCTAAAAATTATAATAATATATGTTCATTTGGCATCATACTGTTATCTTTTCTATAAAATTAAATTTCCGCCGTCACTTGCTTCAACCATTCGTACTCCTCATAATCCAAATATTGTTCCATTTCTTTGCAAATTTTAGCATGATATTGATTTAACCACTTTCTTTCCCAATCATCTAGTTCTTCAACTAAAATTGCATCGCGCTCAAAAGGTACAAGTGTTAATGTATCAAATGCAAGAAAACGACCAAATGCATTTTTCTCAGATTCTACACAGACAACCAAATTTTCCAATCGTATCCCATATTTTCCCGGCAAGTAAACTCCTGGCTCATCCGAAGTAATCATACCTGGTTCCAGTCTGGTACATTCATCCCCACTTTCACTTGTCTTGTTACGAAAACTATTAGGCGGCTCATGTACACTCAATAAATATCCCACTCCATGTCCGGTTCCATGATTATAATCAAGTCCTTCTTTCCACAGTGGATTTCTGGCCAAACAATCAAGACTGACACCAGCACTTCCGTATCTGAATTTCGCCGCAGCCAAATTCAGGTTACCTTTTAAAACAAGTGTATAATGATGTTTCTGTTCTTCAGTTAAAGGACCAAGCACAATTGTTCTGGTTATATCTGTGGTTCCTTCCAAATAGTGTCCACCGGAATCAAGCAGTAAAAATCCATTCGCTTTTAATTGAAGATCCGATTCCGGTGTTGCACTGTAATGTACAATAGCGCTATGATGTGCATATCCGGCAATCGTATTAAAACTTGGTCCGAGATAATTTCCATATCACAACGAAACTTTTCCAATTTTTCTGCTGCAGAAAGTTCAGTTATGTTATACGTAACATTCTCACTTGCTTTGCTATCTATTTCATTATTGTCACACCATTGATCTCTTCCTTCCATATGCCTGATATTCTTTTTTAACCAGTAAATAAATTTTATACATGCTGCAGCATCTTTCTTATGAGCTATGCGCATATTTTTAATTTCTATTGGATTTTAACAGCTTTTGCCAATAAAGTAATATTTTTTCCTTCTACAATGTCACCTTTCTTCATCAACATTCTTTTTTGCACTTTTTCAAATATATGCATATTAGTACGCTCGGGATCCAAGTATACCATTCGACTATTTATTTCATTTGATATATAATTATCTATTTCCTCATAATCACACACCGTAATTCCATCTGATTCAATTTTTTTTCAATTTCTTTTGCTATTGCATCTCGTTGTACAAACCATACTATATCTTTTTTTCCGATTACTAAAAAACTAATAACTACCGATGTACAGGCAATATCATTTCCTCGTACATTCAATGTCCATGCAATATCTTCCAGTGAAGATATTATTGTTGTATCTGCCCCTTCTTTTTCCAATTTCATGCGAAGCATATCCAGCTTTTCCATTCTTGTCACACCTGCGTAGCATAACTCCAGTTCCCAAACCGGCTCACAGGCCATCTTCGGTCTTTCCTTCCAAATATCGCCAACCAAATCTCTATTTAAATAAATCTGAATATCTCTTTTATCCAATTTTCTTTTTAGTTTGCGATATAAACTTACGCTTATTGTTTTTCCATTGACTCCGACAACTGCGTGACTCTGCAGTTTTTGAAGCAAAAATCCTCAAGTTCCGGTACGCCTTCTTCTCCTTCCCTATATAATATAATTTCACTGCCATCCAGTTCGGCTTCGGCCTGTAAAAAATACCTTCCATCCGTCCATAAACCTGCCTCCTTCTGCAATATAACAACTGTTCCCGCCGAACCGGTGAAACCGGAAATATATTCTCTGCATTTAAAATATGGCCCAACATATTCAGACTTATGATAATCATTACTAAGTACAATCCATGCATCTATCTTCTCTTCCTGCATACGCTGACGAACTTTTTGTAATCTTAATTGTATTTCTTTTTTGTTCACTTCATATCCTCTCTTTCATTTTAAGTATTTTATTTTAGAACGTATTTAAAAACTTTTTTATAAATTCATTAAAAGATTTTTACATGCTTTACATTTTATACCTATCCGATATGTTATAGAAAATCTATAATTCATTTATAATCATCATGCATCGTGTTGACTAAATCTCAAAAATGTATTCTCTGAAAATAACACGTACGAGTGACGTTAATATTTTTTAAATACGCTCAAATACTACAGCAAACAATTCTGTTTGAAAATTCTTTCTGTTCATTGCAGTATTTATTCGTATATAGTATTATATATGAAATCTATCGCAATTCATATATGTATGTTTAAATTCTTTTTTATATTTCTTTATTACAAATATATGTTCGATATTTTGTTCTATCTGCTTATTTCCTATAATTAGATTGTCTATATTTTTTGCTTACTTATACTGTACAGCTTTTATTTGTTATATTTCAAGTGAAGCGCTTCACCTGAGATATAATTGTACTGTCACAGTAATAATAAAATATAGTTGCTTCTTTTACAAAACTATATCATTATATTAGTTAATAATGAATTCTGTATTTGCTAATATTTTTTAGTAATAATTTTAAATTTGAGTAAATATTTATTTTAGTATTTGTTTTAAGATGAAGTACTTCACTTGGTATTTTTCACTTACTCTCATTAGTGTTATCAATTTCAATATTATGAATATATTTTAAAATTATATAAAATATATTATAAATATATTGTTTTCCATAATATCTTATATTGTCTGCAACACAGCAAATTATATATAAGTGAACCACTTCACTTCTGAGATTTTTAAAACTTACAAAAGTTTTAGATATATAAACTCAAAAACATATGTGGCTATATAAATAGAACATATCTAAAACCAATAAACTCTTTTTTAATAAAAACAAATAAATATTTTTACAATGCTATTTTTCCCATCCCAACACTATTAATATACAAAATTTTGATATCTACTACTTTTCTTAATTCAGAGCATCTTTTATTTATGATTAATTGACAAAGTTGTTTTCATTGATTTGCGATATTAATAATCCATTTTAATGTTATCTTAAACTTCAAGAATAAAAATTTTTCATCTTATAATTAAAGTTCTTAATAGAATTCCAAAAGAAAAATTAGTGCGTTTATACACTATTTTTTCACTTTAATATTAAACTATTGTTCTTTAAAATAGTTTCCTTTACTTTGGTACACTTTTATAAGAATAACGAACTTAAATAATTAAAGAAATTATCAAATAAAATAATATGTAATCTATTCATAAGAAAATTATAACATCTCGTATTTGAATTTTCCTTTAACAACGATAAATTAAATGATACATATGAAATGAAGTGCTTCATCTCCGAATCCATAAATGAATTTAAAAATCCATTAAGGTGAAGTACTTCATTTCATATATATTATATAATATCAATAACACAGTCAGATCGAAATCAAAAATTAATTCAAATAGTTGTTTCAACAATTACAATAACTCTTAATTTATTTAAAAAAATAAAATTTCGTTTTACCATGTCTTCTCATTAATAATATAAAAACTTATTTCTAACTAGTACTCCATCCATGCAGAAATTAGAGTTTAGTGCTGACTGATTCTCATCAGTGCAAGGCAAATTTTAACGAAGCAGATGCCAAAATAGGCAGTACGATTGCCATGAATACCAGCGAGCCAGTACACTAGTATTTAAAAAAATTCTAATCACTAAATATACAAAACATTCTAAAAAATAAATATTTACAAAATAATACTTTTAAATTCTTCTCTGAAATTAAACAAGCTTTTTAAATTTACATACCTACTATAAACAAAATTTACTATAATGTTTTAAAAGACTTAGTTTTTTTACAAAGAAAACCTCTCCAACATAGTTCCTTAAAAAGCACAAAAAAGTTTGCTGTAATACAAAAGGACATGAGTCAAACTTCCAATTATGTTTTAATCTCAAATTATATCATATGATTTGAAGCGTTTCTTTTTATTAACTTTTTGGCCAATAAGTCGATCTCATTCACTGTATACAAGCTTCCATTCGAATAACAATCGTAAATAATTAATCCTATATTCTGACAAGTATATAAAATAACAGAAGAAAAAGGAGAATAATATCATTAACTAACCATAAGGAATTAAATATAAATATAAAAATACTATACATACAATTACGAAACAATAGAAACACCTAAGCCTAATAGAACAAATATTCTAATCTGCTTTTTCCAGATCAAATTTCCTTTATCTTCATTCATAAAAAATAACATAAATATATTTCCTGATATTATAATAAATTTACTACAAGATGTCTCCAAAACTAGATTATATAAAATCTTTTCATTCACACTGTGATAAATATAACAATAAAAATCCTTTTGTTCATTTATATTAAAGAAATATTCTGTTTAGATAGATTCTAAACCAAAACCTAACGCAAGACAAATATGAAATTAAGTTCTTTTTTTACTTTTATGTCAGCAAAAAGCTTTATATTAGAATATACAATCTTATTTTTTTCAGCATTTCTCACAAAAAAAATATTTACCGATTTTAGTATTTGTAATTTTTTCTATTTTTAGTATAATCTAAGTAATAGAAAATAAATAAGGAGAAAAACAAGTGGCTGAAACAATTAGTATAAATAATTCAAAAGGTGGTGTAGCAAATCTACATCCGTTATTACTATTTCTCAAATTTGGCAATTTCCGGATATAAAGTGCTTATTATTGACTTAGATCCTCAAATGAATACAACCAAAATGTATGGTCAAAACGAAAATCTGGACGTTAACACGGAACATTTGTTCTGCACCAAGCAATTAAGAAAGACATCTGTAGATGAATTTGTTTTACCAACAATACAACCTGGTATTTCTATCATTTCCGCCAGCAGAGACTATTATGAATTAATTTACAAATTCACGCAGCAACAAAGGAATATCCCGTTGAGCTGACATTCCGACACAATTTGGAATACATCAAGGAAGATTATGATTACATTTTTATAGATATTCACCATTCAAGTCAGCTCTTTCCAATTGCTCTCTATGTGCCAGTGATGGGTACTTACTCCTATTAATGCAGATAATTTTTCCTATGACGGACTAATGGACTTAATAGAAACCATACAAAATTTAAATGATTCATATTCTCTATCCATTAATTTTTTAGGCATTTTATGACAAGAGTATCCAGCCGTACCAATCTGTTCAAACAAATGTTTGAAAGTTACGAAGAATGTTTGAAGATAAATTCATTCCTGTTTCCATACGTCAAACCGATGCTGTCAATCAAAGCAATACTGCATTCATACCATTATTAACTTATGATAAACGTTGTACTGCAACACAAGATTACATTGAACTCGTAAATTATCTTGGTTTGATGGATAATAAACATTACAAAAAACTAATTAAATATATGAAAGGAGAAAAGTAATGGCCGCAAAAAAATTTTTAAGCCCGGACAAACCTCCTCTGTATTCTTGATACAAAAGGTGGGGATAAACTTAAACAAATGCAAGCAATTCAAATTATAATTTTAAGTTTATACAAAAGAAAAAATCACACCAAACGAAAAAAACAAAATTACTCTCAAGATAACATTGAAGCACTCAGCGAATCAATTATTGTAAACGGCTTAAGGCACAACCTCTCTGTAATACCTGATGCAACTTCCGATCTGTACCGGATTGTTTCCGGAGAACGACGTTATCATGCAATAAACATGATGGAAGAAAAACATATAAAGAACTTTTTCCAACTGGAATTCCATGTAAAGTTGAAAAATCAAGTATTTCAGAAATAGATGAAGAAATAATGCTTATTTCAGCTAATCACGATATCCGTGAAACATCTATAGAAGAAAAGCGTTGGGAAATCAGAAGACTCAAGGAATTATACGAAGCAAAAAAGCTAAGTGGGGAAATAACAAATATTTCAAAAGAAATCGCAAAGCAATTAAATATATCCCAAAGACAAGCTATAAAATATGTTAATGCGGAAAAATTGATTCCTGAATTAAGTGATTTACTAAATCAAAATGGTATCAGTTTGGAAGATGCAAGCAAGTTCAGTCGTTTGGACGAATGGGCACAATTAAAAATTGTAGAACTTTTAAATGCAAAGGAACCATAAATACAGAAGAACTGGAAACAATAAAAAAATATCGGAAGAAAAAGAGCTGGAACATAAACGAAGTCAACAAGAACTTGATCACACATTGCAAATGCTTAAAGAGCGAGACAAAAATATAGAAGCCTTAGAACGCAGAATTCAATCGCTATTAGAAAAAATCAGGAAAAAAACACAGAGTGACTTAAAAGAAGAACTAAAATACGCTTCAGCTGCCAAAGAAAAAGCTGAACATGAAAAACTTCGCCTTGAGAATCAATTAGAAAAAATTAGGCAACATCAAAAAGAACGAGAATCCCGAAATACAAACATCTCCGAGAATGAATTAAAACGAATATCACAAATTGCTAAGACAGAACAAGCATTACAACTTTTTGAAACTAATTTCGCTATCTTAAAAAACAATAAAAATATATTAAAGACAGATCCCGATTTAAAACAAGACTGGAAATATTAAAGAATCGTATCAATGATCTACACACAGAATTAACTTGTTAGGTTCGCCATCAAGCACCGGAAAACTATCTACAAAGAGATACATACAATATAGAGTATTATTCTAAAATATGAAAAATCACAGCCATACGGCTTGACCACCGGCTCTGCCGGTGGTTTGGATGAACCCCTCCGGGGCATTTTTCGGTACCGCCTATAGGCGGTGTCTAAGCAACCCCTTTTTCGGTGCTGCCTATAGGCAGTATTTCACTAACCTCTGGTACTTGGCTGCCTCTAAAAGAGGCTCTTTATCCTTCCATTCTACTGCATTCCTCCTGCTCTTCGATGTACTTTTTGATTGTCTCTTCGTTCACTTGCCCAATCGTCTCGGCATAATATCCTCTTGCCCAAAAATGTCTGCCATACTTGTCCCTGTATTCTGGGTGTCGGTCAAATATCATCAGGGCACTCTTTCCTTTCAATTTTGACATCACTTCCGAGATACTCATCTTGGCGGAATCGAAACATACAGATGTACAT
>NZ_AQFT02000005.1 GCF_000364225.2 Eubacterium plexicaudatum ASF492 | reverse complement strand
TTTTTCAGTTTGTTTAAGCTTTACTGCAAGCGAAAAAGAATCTGTTTCAGTGTCAGATACCACATCTTCATAATCTCCCAAAGCAACATATTTGCCTGACAATAACAGTTCTTCATCCGGACTATTACATTCCATTGTTTGTTTAAGCATTAGTAACGCTTGTAATGCCGTACTTTTTCCACTACTATTTGCTCCGAGCAGCACAGACAAATCAGAAAACCGAATGTATTGTTTGTTGACATATGACTTAAAGTTTTCCAGTTCTATTCCCTGTAAAACAATTCCCATTTTTTCTCCTTATTATAAAAATTCAATCAAATAAGTAGACTGAAAAAATTGCTTAATACTATTATTTGTTATTTTTTTCTTTGAGAATAAGCATCATACCAGGGTTTTTGCTGATGCGTCAGTTCGACAAGATCATATGCCGTCTTTTTCCCATACTCATCCCAAATGGCAGCTAAAGTTTCTGTCACGTCAAAATCTCTCAGAGAATGTAATCCTTCTCTTTCGGGAATCTCCGAACGACCATATCTTTTTAAATTCTTCATACACTTTTTGTTCACCGGCCCATATTGCCATGCCTCAAATTCATCGGAAAAAGCCGCTTTTTATCCCATACATAGCTCCACCCCTGAGCCAAATATAAAAGTTTTTGCAATTTTAGCGGCGTTAACGAATATTGCTTTCTCCCATATGACAAAAATACTAAATAACGTGCAGCATCTAATATATCAACCATATGAATCCCTCCTTAATTATTATATGCATAACAGTCAGAATGTATAATAGTTGCTGTACACCTTTCTCTTTTTTGCAATCATCTTTATCTTCGGTACATGCACATTTATAAATATCTGCTTTTTCTTTTTGTATATATTTTATCACACTATACAAACTGTTGACCAGTAAATTATTATAGAAAGTCTCCTTCAATTTGTATATATCTCTATAAATATAAAGCAAAATGCTTTACAAATACTACCAGATAGGATATAGTATCCTGAGTTTTGCAGGTGATTGAGTAAAAAAAGCTCTGGACTCCTTGTAAATACTGGAGTTTGGAGCTTTTTTAAATGCATAGAGTTGTGTATTTTTTCGCTTTTTTGAGTTTATAAAAATTTTATATTTTTATACATCCTTATACATAGATATTTTTTTGATTTCCGAAAGCTGCATGTACTTTTTGCTTAGGTCTAATCCAAATGTCTTCTCCATAGTCAAAATTACATCGTCCCGATAATCGAACACATAATAATTCCGGTCTAAGTACGAACAGCAATAGCTTGCCAGGGAATTCCGGATTTGCCTGACAGAATGGCATTTTCCTATGAGCTGCTCTAAAACGCGCATTACAACCAGTGTCACAAAACAAATTAAAAAATGCGCCTGTATATGATCTTCGTTAGAAACAAATACAGGTCTGGTTTTGAATTCGCTCTTTATAATCTTGAATGATTCTTCTATTTCCCATAACCCTTTATATATGTCACGGATTTCATTGTCAGAAAGCTCTTTTTCACTTGTGACAATGGCGTAATAGCCATCATACTGCGCTTCTTCGGCAATTTTTTGTTCATTGATGGTAAGTTCTTTTCCATTGACAATTTCTCCGGTATCCTTAGAAAAGGAAACATTGTTAATGTACACAGTGCATCCATAGCTGGTCGCTTTCGTGTAGCCTGCAGGATTTTTGATCAGGTCCCTTGCCTTTGCAACGGCTTTTTCCCTTTCATGTCTTTGTTTCTTTGCGTATTTCTCAGAATAATATACCATCTGTTTCTGATAAATTCTCATCTTGAGCCTGCGCGCCCCATTCGAATCTTTTTTGGTTATCTCTTTTGCGTACAGCCTGGACTTGTGTTTGAATGGAATAGCTTCCCCATCTTTGTTTTTTTCCATTGCTGTAACATACCCGTCCGGTTCCAGCGCCCATTTTTTGAATTCCGCATCGGCCCCACGGATACTCTGGCCGTATACATAACCGTCATTATTTTTCTCATCGGATGCATTGGTTCCGGAAAGGACAGATGTGTTGTCACTGGTGTTCAGCCCCCTGTCAGCGACAACTATGATCCTGCCGATTTCATAATCCTTTTTGACCCTCTGTATCGCCGGGAGCATAGTTGTCTTCTCGCTCTCGTTGCCGGAGAAAGTATGGAATGCCATTGGGATGCCGTTAGGATCCATGAGAAGCCCCATTTGAATGATCGGGTCTTTGCGGTGTTCTTTCGACGGTCCTTTTTTACGCTTCAATTTTCTTTCCGTGTCCGAGCCAGCGTCCTCGTCTTCATATGGTATTTCAAAATAATAGTTGGTGACATCATAATAAGCTTTTTCGGAATTCCTGCCGATAAGGCTGGAAACTTCGGCATGCAAATGCTTCTGGAGTTCATGCGAATATCTGCTGAAATAGCCGAGCGCCCTGTAGACATCATCCAGTGAGAAACTGAAGCTGTCAAAAAAACGGCCTTTCGTTCATAAGCGTTCTTTTTTGAAGATGGGAACAGGAACCGATTGAATATCAACAGGGAAAAAATGCTGTTCAGGTTATACTCTGCAGGAAGCTGGCGCTGCTTATTCTGAAAAAATTCACGGATCCTGAGTTTAGCATAAACGATCTTAATAATGGCATATCCAAGATTTTTCCGGTTGCTGCATTGATCCGGGAGTTTTTCCGAAAGCCTTACTTCAATGGTTTCCGGTGCAGCCTGACTTGCATTCCATTCTTTTGCGACCTGTTGAAAATAAGCTATCGGATCTTCATATTTGTCCAGGTAGTCTTCCAAATATCCAAGGTTTTGTATAACTTTATGCTTCACTTTCCCATTGATGCGATACCCCTGGACAAAAGAAAGCTGAGTCTTGTTTCTCTTTTTGTTAAAGCTTTTTCTTAAGGTACAAAAAATCACCTCCTGAAGAATATTATACCATTGTTTCACGTGAAACACAATATAATACAACAAAAAAATACATAAGACTTGACGTAAAAAAATCCAGCTATTGCGGGTGGATTAAGGTTTTATGAATGAAAGTATCTATTAGCCCGAATTATTCACGGCAGTATAAACTCACATAAAATCCGCCGTAGTTACCATTACAATCACTCCTGATACCTCACTCTGTCGCAAGATAGCCTAAAAATGGGCAGACTTCTCCTATGATAGGGTTAGAAATTTATTGTGGCTGTCAAGGTCCATTAACAGTTGTTATTCCAACTGTGGCTGCAGGTTACGGATGTTTTCCAGTGTCTCGTAGAATTCTTTCTTGTAGGGACAGCTGCTGCATAGCTTGAAATATTTATATCGTGCTGATTTTACCACTCTTGCGGCTATCTTCAGCAGTTTTAATCGTATGGTATCAATGCGCTTTTCTCATGCTGACAGCAAGCGCCAATCGTCTAAACCAATTGAATAGGTTATAAGCTAACGCATGAACCAGAAGGCGGTTCGCGTTTACCAGCTTTGAGGAACTGCTTACAGAGGCAAAGTCAAAACCGCTTTGCATTCCTTGATGAAATTTTCCATTTTGCCTCTTCCGCAATAGAACTGGATCACCTGATAAGGTTCCATTTCCAGTGTGTGACAATAAAGGTATACAGATGGACCATCTGCCCATACGGCTTTTCTATTTTAAAGACCACCCTGCGTGGATGGTTCCATGAACCGGCCTGGTACAGGAATTCCCCATACTCGACGGCGTAATCTACCTGGTTGAATTTCGTTGCGCGGTACAGTGCCTGGTTTTCCTCTTCTGCCAATTCACGGAGTTTTGCGTTCTCCTTGAGCCGGATGGCATATTTGCAGTTTTTATCTTCAAGAACTTCATACAGGTCTGGTGACGCAAAGCCACTGTCACCGCGAAGAAAAAGCGGCATATCCGGGAAATCGCAGAGAAATTCATCCAGAAGGGACTTCATAAAAATATCTGCCTCTTTGCTGCAATACATGGTGCCGTCACGAAGCTGTGCTTTTAGCAGATCGCCGGTCAGCCCGTCGTAGCATAACAGCGGATGATAACCGTGGGCCTGATAATGGTAGTTGAAACCTTCCCCTTCCTGATTCTCATAGACATCAAGAAGTGTGGAATCAATATCAAAAAGCATGAATTCCGGTTTCTTTATGGAATAGATGACTTTACGGAGTTCACGGGTGATCTGGTTTAACTGGCTGATCGTATCTCCATCCATGCGGTTAAAAAAGCGTGACAGGGTAGGCTGGGATGCCAGGGCATCCTTCTCTAAAATAACTGTCATAACAGGTTCGTTTGTCAGTTCGTCCGCACAGTCATCCTCAAAGTAGGAACTGATAATCTGGTAAATTACCTGCATCAGATTCGTATCATCCTTATGGACGCGGAACCAAGCGGTATCATTGGTTTTGAACATACGGTTAACGAGCTTGACCGCTCCAATCTTAACCAGGAACTCTTTGAACAGGAGAAGTCCTGCATCGGAGGATAAATCGCCTCCGTCAAAATTAATTTTAATCTGGCTATTGCTTTCTAAGCTTACAGTGTTTAAAATATCCATATAAAGACCCTTTCTTTGGTTTTGATTTGGAGTAGACACCTAAATTTTACCATAGATAGAGGTCTTTTTCTATTCACTAAATAAGTGAAAAGCAATATTCATTTAAAATACAGTAACTATGCGGGTTTCAGCAGTTAATGCTGTTATTCCGTGAATAATTCAGGATTAGGGGTTGCAAAACAACGGATGCACATTTTAAATATCTGCTTTTTCTGTTTTGTATATATTTTATCACACTATACAAACTGTTGACCAGTAAATTATTATAGAAAGTCTCCTTCAATTTGTTATATCTCTATAAATATAAAGCAAATGCTTTACAAATACTACCAGATAGGATATAGTATAGAAAAATGAAAGAAAGAGGTGATATGGTGGCTCAGATTAGCTTACGTATTGAGGATGATGTGAAGAAAAGAGCTGAAGAAGCCTGTGCTGATATCGGATTGTCTTTGTCTGCTGCCATTACCATTTATTAAAAAAAGTTAGGCAACGAAAAACGTATACCCTTTGAAGTATCCGCAGATCCGTTTTACTCGCAGGAGAATATGGCCAGGCTTAGAAAATCAGTTGCACAAATGGAATCTACAGGCGGTACGGTGCATGAGGTGAATCTTGATGATTAAATCATGGTCAGATGCAGCATGGGAAGATTTTGAATATTGGATTACATTTCTTGTATTCAACCAATGCGGCCTTTAATCCGGATTTATCAAACATTTTTCACCGCCTTAATCATGCATTACACAGACTTTATATATTATTAAAATAAAAAATTCATGACCGACACCCTTTTGTGTAAAATAATTTTGCCAAATAAATTACCAAAAGAGGACTGTCATGAATTTACAAAACAATTTTAGTACTACAGCGAACTTTTTTTGATTTGCGTTTCCCAAGAAACTATTTTGAACAGGTTTTTCATGTAAAACAACTGATAATCTGTTATGTCATATCGTTGATTTTTGTTTGTAGTAGACAAACAAATTTAAAAAGTTCGCTGTAGTATTAGAGCGTGTCTTAAAATTGCTTTCTGTCAACTGTGTGTCACAGTTTGCTGGAGATTTGTCCCGACACTTCCGACACGGAAATCTTCTCTGTTTCCTTCTCCGGCTTTTCAGCCTTTTCCGCCTTTTCCTCTTTCCGCTCTTTTACTTTTTCTTCTTCCTCTTTCTTTTCTTTCTGCTTCTTTAGACGTTCATCCATACTTTTCTTCATTTTTTCCGCATTGGTCATATCCGTTTCGGTTACGGAATATACGGTACTCTGTATACTGCCATCTTTGTTGATCGTCCATGTCTGCTGATAATAGTTACTGTCCCGCCCAAAGCCTTGTTCTGCGCGGAAAGCTGTTCATACCCCTGCTTTTCGAGTTCCGGAATCTTTTTTATAAAATCTTCCAGTTCCTTTGCCTTTTTGGAATCTGCCGCTTTTTCCAATGTGTTTTTTACTTTTCCTGTCTGTGCGGGTGCAGCTTCTTTCGTTTCCGTTTTCTTTAACGCCTCATG
Source organism: Eubacterium plexicaudatum ASF492 (assembly GCF_000364225.2). Lineage (GTDB taxonomy): Bacteria > Bacillota > Clostridia > Lachnospirales > Lachnospiraceae > Eubacterium_J > Eubacterium_J plexicaudatum. The sequence goes on along the minus strand of NZ_AQFT02000005.1, from coordinate 11,955 downwards.
TTTCTGCGTTGCGTAGGTACCCTCGTATACGTTGCCGTAGTTGCTTCCAATTCCTGAAATTGCCATATGCTTATCCTCCTTAAGCTTTGATTGTGTAGTGTTCCATCAGCTTTCTTTTCAGAATGCTTTCCTCATTTAGTCTCTCATATTCAGCATGTTTTTCTTCCCTTGCTTTGCAGGCTTCTATGAATTCTGCCGATGATACCGACATCTTTTCACTTGTCACACAGGCGTGTGCAATATCTCCATTCTCATCTAATACAAGCAGATAGCCTTTCCGGGGATTCGGATTCATCATGTCCTGCTCCGCAATAAAACGCTCTGCTTTTGCCATAATACACCTTGCCAGTTCCGGGTCGATCTTCATCTTTTCTTCCAGTTCCGGCGGAACAACAATAGCCTTCTTTCCAATGGTGGAATGAATCTTTGCCTGCACCTTTGGGTCAAGCATGGCAGGCTCCGTACCCGATGGTTTCCAGTCCAATACGGAATCATCCGGATGATTGCTGAAATACTTATCCCACGGATAATCATTCCTTCCACATAAGGAGCCGTCAATTCCAGACGTATCCATAACATTGTAATAGGCTCCCGGAAATCTTGCCTGCCACATATCCTTTAGACTCATTGCCGACACATTCGACTTCTCCGCCGCCTTTGCCGCCGCAAGTTCCGCAAAACTTACGTCCTCACGTTTTCCTTCCACCACATTTTTCCGGTACTGCTTCGCCGGATCGTGCCCGCCCCAGTTATCTGTCACTGCGAAATGCATCTTCATTTCTCCTTTCATTTTTCATCATCACTGACAGGATAAACACCCTGCCGTTTACTTTAAAATCTACTGCTCCCTGGTACTTCTCTGCCGTATTTTTGATATTGCCAAGCCCTATGCCGTGAGACCTCCTGTCCGCTTTATCCGTCACCGGAAATTCCTCCTGGCGTCTTTGCACCAGCCGCCCGTCAAAGCTGTTCTCCACTTTCAGGATAAGCAGATTTCCTTTCTGCAGGGAACTCATACGGATAAAAGCATCTGCCCCCGGTTCTTTCGATTGCAGCTTCCGGCAGGCTTCGATTGCATTGTCTACCGCATTTCCTAAGATAACGCCTATGTCATAGCTGTGTATCACAATCCCCTGCGGGAACAGCAGCTTATCTGCATCCATCCTCAGATCAGGTACATCCCGCACCGCCTCATGGTATTTCATGTTAAGCAAAGTATCCACCACCGTATTTCCCGTCCTGAACCGCACTTCCAGCTTTTCCAGCCCTTTGTTCAGCTCCGACAGGTATTCCTGCAGTTCCGCGTTCCCTTCCCCGCGGAAAGTCTGCGAATGACGGCAAGGGTATTCTTCATGTCATGCTTCATGCCACGTATGCCGGAATAAATCCGCTCCATCTCCTCCATATGTTCCTGCAGACTGCGTACCTGGTTTTCCAGAACGATTCTGCCTCTCTTTTCCCTGTTCCGGCGATCATGTCCTGGAACAGCTTTACCCCGTATAAATCGAAGGCAGAGACAGAAACAGGATTGCCGGTATGACCACGACCAGATCGGGTATCTGTCTACAGCATTTTAGGGACGCTGTCCTCCACCGTGACCAATGATACGCAGGGCATGCAGATCATCATGCTACCGCCGACGGGGTAAGATAAAAGCAGCTCCGTCCTGTTGATGCCATAGTTCTTTCCCGGAAGTTCCATACATTTTCTCAGTGAACATACATCAGGAGGGCACAGCCAAATACTGGGAACAGCACAACTACCGTTCCAATCCCGACTGCCAAAGCAAGACTCTTTTCTGATGTAATGATCCTCTCTTCTGACAAACCAGTTCCACATATCAGGCAGTTTTTTCCCGGTTTACCAATTAAAATTACCGCCATATAAGAACTGATATCCATCACTGCCTGAAACGAAATCACAAGGAAGACCGTAACCGGGTGTAACGCTTTATAGAAGCATAGAGCCAGGAATGATAAATGCCTGGTGACAATGCCAGTGTCCGACCGCCCCTTATAGTCTTCGTTTCCAGGTGGGGAACACCACATCACCATCATCTTTGAATCACATACAGTCCTGCCACTACAGCGCGTTCCACCTGCTTTTCACCCTTGTTCCAGAAAGCTCCCTAAAAATACTGCAGGCAGTATCCCTGGAACACCGTCAGCGCCGCATATAACACATCCGCAGCATTAAACACCGGACACACCCCCGTTCTGCAGATGCCACATATAGGCTTTTACAAACTCACCGTATTTCTTTTTCGTCAGATACACCCTGTCGCCGCTCGTAAGGGTTATGCTCTCGCTGTCATATTCCGTAATGCGGTCCATATTCACGATGTACGCCCGGTGGCAGCGGTAAAAACCCTCCCCAAGCTGCCCCTCCAGCTCATCCATCGCCGCATAAATTTCTATGTTCTGCCTTTCGGTATGTATTTCCACCTTCTTTGCTCTGCTCTCGATATACAAGATTTCCGACTGGTCAAGGGTAAGATTCCTTGACTTGATGAACAGCACACGACGCTCCTTCTTCCTTGCGGCCTCCCGCACCGCTCTTTCGAGAACTTCAGCAAATTTCCCCTCGTCCACAGGCTTTAGCAGATACTGAAACGCATAAAGGTCGAGCGCGTCAACACATAGTCTTTCATGCCCGTAATGAATACCAGAATGATATCCCCCTGCTGTTCTGCAGTTTTTTGCCGTCTCTATGCGTTCATACCCTCCATCCGTATGTCAAGGAACACAATGTCAAACCGCTTCCCCGATGCAAGCAGCTCCACACTGTGGCATAGGCTTCTATACGGCTATCGGCTGCTGTTCTTCTATCAGGGCGCATATATGCTCCTTTTGTTTTTCATCATCTACAACTGCTATTTCCACAATCATCACCTGCCATTCCTTCTTATCTTATATCGCAGAAATGTTCGTTTTTCGGGCGGAGGAACGAAACGACCACTTTCGGGACAAAAGGCAGAGACAAAGTCCGAAAATTCCAAAAAAATTCTAAAATATTTCGCCATTCGTCCGACAGGGACGCAGAAAAAACGCCCCAAAAGGGGCACACACAAACACGACCAAATTAGTTTGGAAAATCAGCAATAAAAGAAAATGAGACTCCAAGAATAAACAGAAAAATATAACATAAATTAAGTAAAATATACAGCTTCATGGACCGGAGGAACTGGAATCAGCCCAAAAACTGTTTTCCCAAAAATTCTCCGAAGGTTATAGTCCTCTTAATTCCTAAGCTCTTGCGCCGTTCGCACGACTTTTTCCATTGCTCCTGCGGTGTGTACCGTTTCGATATTCCGTCATCTTCATACAGCACATACTCCGCCGTCTGCCGTGGCAAATCCAATCCACTCATGCTGTCCGCCGTCCGCATCCGGAACGGATGTCACATTCTATCCAAGACTGCAAGCGGCAGCATATGGTCTTTCTTAACAAAAATTACAACTTCATTTAATGCCAACATCTATATATGATGCCCCTGCTGCATCACCTGACAGCTTCTGTCCCGGTCCGAACGCATCCGTACCATCAACATTTCTTCTGGCAGATATACATATCAGCCCGTAGCATTCTGCCTGTAGACCGGCGCAATCATAATACTGTTCGACATCAGCTGGTCTTCTACCTGCGGCGCGTGCGCATCCTGCGGATAATCAACGCCAGAGGCCGAAAATACATCTCATGTTTTAATGCACATTTCATAAATTCACTGTAAATATACGGCAGCAGGGCTAGCGAATGCGGATTTACGTTTCGAAATCCTGCGTACGTCCAAACGGTATACTTCCTGATCTCTTGTTCCGGCTGCCGGCGTGGTTGCGCATCAGCGGTGTAAAGATGCCGAATTCCAGCCAGCGCAGCAGCAGATCTTCCGTTGCGTCGGAGCCAAATCCGCCGATATCGGAGCCTGTATATAAATCCCGCACATATTCAGCGACGGCATCTGCGTATGCTTAATAATAATGGCTCCACCATGATGCATTATCTCCTGTCCAGATTCCGCCATACCGATGCATACCGATATAAGAAGAACGGGAAAACAGCAACGTACGCTTATCCGGAGCTATCCGGTCAAATGCTTCGGCCGCCGCTTTTGTCATATTGTATCCATAACAGATTATGGTACCTGATTCGTGCCGGATTCTCACGCCGTCCATGTTATGATAAATGCTTTTATAATCTTCTTCATTATTGGGAAAGACCTTCTACAAGTCCTTTCATGTGGTAAAAAGAATGCAGCCCTATATTTTTCCCCTTTCAGAGATGTCACTTCTTCCATCACATGTTTCAGATTTTTTTCCGAGTAAAAATAGCGGTTCATTCATATCGTTCCAGAATCCATCAATCCCCTGATCCATCAGCAGCCTGTACTTGTCACCAAACCACGCTCTTGCTTTGGGAATTCAGCACGTCCGGAAAATGCGATTTGCCCGGCATACCGCGCCTGTAAAATCTTCGCCGTCCTCGTCCTTGCAAAAATAATTTTCCCGTACCCCTCCTCATAGATCGGATAACCTTCTTCCACTTTCACACCGGCATCTATAATCGGCACCAAATGTACACCCTGTTCTTTCATTTCCGTTACAAAGGCAGGAAAATCCGGAAACTTTTGTGCATCTACCGTAAAGTCCTTAAACCGTTCCATATAATCAATATCCATGTATACCGCATCCAACGGGATTCAAGGTCACGATAGCCTTTTACAACTTCTCTGATATCTTCCGCGCTGGCATATCCCCATCGGGACTGCTGGTAACCAAATGCCCATTTTGGTGCAATATAACTTTGCCCGATCAGCTCCCGGAAACTGTTTCACGATCTCTTTTAAGCTTTCTCCTTCAATCGTATATACGACACAGTTTTTTTCCGGCCGTAATGCACAGGCTGTCTATCTTGTTTCTCCGACATCAAATACGACTCTGCCCGGATCATCCACAAAGATGCCGAACGACCTGTCATTTTTTCTGCTTAAAATCAGGAAATTATGTGCGCCATACAGGGAATGCTTGTTTTCCAGATGAAACGGATCATCCGTCGCATTACTGATATAAGAAAATCCACGCTTATTGATTCCTCGCACCTGTTCCCTAACCCGTATACGACATCTTCGTCGTCCATCTGGCAGGACAGACGGATGCCTGTCTCGGACTGTGTCAGCTGCATCAGCTGAAACGGCTGCGTACTCTGCGATACCGTACGAACGACAGCCCCCGTTTCCAGCGGCTGTCCAAAACTGTATTTTTCAATCACGGTGAAATCCTCCTCTTTCTTGTTGGTTATTTATTATCAAGATAGCAAAAGCAACGGAAAATGTCAATGAACTTCCAACGCCTCATACACCCGCATAGGTATGTCCTGGCACACGCTTGCTGATCCTATGGTTCGCAAGTGTCCTTCCTTCACACAGCCTTCCGTCGCAGGCATCGTGCGCGTAATATAATCCCTCCGTAACGACCTGCGGAAAGCAGCATACCTCTCCGTTTGTCTGAAACCAGACAGTCAACCCATTCGATTCAATACGCCCCTCTGCGACGTAAGCGTCTGACTGCGCTTTGGGCAGCTTCCTTTTGGCGTAAGCTGAAACTGCGGCGTAATAGAAAGCGTCAGCTCCCGCGCACTTTGATTGTCAATCTCATAGAAAACCGCAACCAGATTTTCTCCCTGCCTCATCGCGATCTTTTTTGTAATCTCCACACCGTCCCGATCATAAATCCATTCCGGATAGTCCGCAAACCGAAACGCGGACAGATTCACATATCCGTTTTCCTGGTGTTCTCCGTTCACATAATCCTGACTTGACAGCCAGACGGATTTTGTCTGTCTCCCTGCTCTTCGTCATTCCATACAACCTGCTCCTCCAGCCTGTGTACGACATTGTATCTATGATTCGGCGCGTGCAGACACGCCATCAGCAGCGCATGGTCGTTTCTTGTATTAGAGCCGATCATTGACCCGCTGGAAAAACCGCCCAGCCCATTTGTAAGCAAATAGCAGTTTTCCTGCCCCCTTTCCCTTGTGGCCCAGTGCTGTCTGCCATAAACAAATTTCATACTCGTTCCTTTCTCCTGTTTCATTCTTCATAATACCTGCACACACTTTCATTCATCGCGTCGATAAATTGCTGCGCGTCGATCGTCCGGTACAGCAAACGCGGCAGCTCTTCCATCAATACCTGCTCCTGCAGGATGGAATTCCACTGGAACTGGTAATTCGGTATAACAACCGGGTCCTTTTTTACAGCAACAATATATTCCCTTTCCAGTGTCGTGATATCCTCTGACTTTTCATGTAAAAGATTTCCGCCTGTTCCTGTGTCTGCAGTGTACGGAATTTAAAAACGCAGCGGCGCCTTCTGTACCTCCTTCGGATAGCTGGATACGATGCCCCATCCGGAAGACTGCGCGGGACGCTATCATTACATTTTCCGGAAAACGGCGCAAACCCGACCGTTTCCGCCTTATCATCTACAAATTGGAGCAGCATCCAAAAGCCGTTTGGCAGCATGGCTATCTCTTCGTTTGCAAATTGATGATACGGCACGTCAAAATCTTGATAAATACCATCTGCGTTCGTATATTCATACAATTTTTCCAGTATATTCACAAGGTCTTGTCCTGCCCTGCCGTTATAATCCTGCGGAAGACGCCTGTGCATAAACTCCTGACCATACGTGCTTGTCCCAAGATAAGCGGTTGCAAACAGCATCGGTGCCCATGCGGTCCCGGCCGTATGCAGTCCAACCGGCGTGATGCCTGCCTGCTCCAGCTTTTGGCAGCATACAAAAAAATCATCCATGTCTTAGGAAATTCCCGGATTCCCGCTTTTTCGAACATCTCTTTATGATAAAAGACGCCGGAATACGAAAAGCAATCACAGCCATACGGCTTGACCACCGGCTCTGCCGGTGGTTTGGATGACCCCTCCGGGGCATTTTTCGGTACCGCCTATAGGCGGTGTCTAAGCAACCCCTTTTTCGGTGCTGCCTATAGGCAGTATTTCACTAACCTCTGGTACTTGGCTGCCTCTTAAAAGAGGCTCTTTATCCTTCCATTCTACTGCATTCCTCCTGCTCTTCGATGTACTTTTTGATTGTCTCTTCGTTCACTTGCCCAATCGTCTCGGCATAATATCCTCTTGCCCAAAAATGTCTGCCATACTTGTCCCTGTATTCTGGGTGTCGGTCAAATATCATCAGGGCACTCTTTCCTTTCAATTTTGACATCACTTCCGAGATACTCATCTTGGGCGGAATCGAAACATACAGATGTACATGGTTTGGACATACTCCGCCTTTTATCAATTTTACTCCTGTGATTTTACATACTGTGGACAATATCTCGCCAACCTCTTTCCCAATCTTCCCATACATTACTTTCCGGCGATATTTCGGAATAAAAACAATATGATACGTGCAATTTATACTTGGTATGTGCTAAAATCTGATTATCCATTATGGATACCTCCTGCTATTGTTGATTAGGTTGCCTAGACCCAAATCTATGATAACATGGAGGTTTTATTTTTGGTACTTTAGGGATCGCTACTGCTCACTCTATTCTCCCCAGCTCTGCTGGGGGCTTAATGGACGTTCAGTTAACAGATCATCTGTATTATATTTTTTATTATGCGGCGAATATGATATTTTCTCAGTACTCTTTACATGATTGCATGAATGGCATACCGGCACAAGATTATAAAAGGAAACAGCCATGACAGGATATTTTTTTGTCAAAAAATGATCCAGATCACATATCGTTCTGTTGCTTGCCGAATTAACAAAATTCCTGTTACAGTATGGACAGACTTTCATTTCCAGCTTATCAGAAAATTCTTTTCTTATAACGGAAAATCGCTGATTATATAAATACTCAATCATGAATTTTTTATCCTGATCTGACATTTCCGGCATTCCCTTTCCGTATTTCTGCGCAATTTCACATAGAGTATCATAATCAGCCTTTATTATTTCTGGAAATGTAAACGAATGACCATTTATACAGATATTGTTTAAACACCACGCATTTATTGATTTGATATGTGTTATATACCCTTTCTTATCTTTCTGGTTACTGACATCGAGCAGCTTATGGTATAATTCATGAACAGTTTCTTTTTCACTTCCTTTAAATTTTATAGGAATCACTAATCTTCTCCTCTTTTTAATCTTTTGATTTTTTCTTCATAAATCCTTATTTTCATTTCTCGTGTATCCAACTTTCTATATCTGCATTTATACAGCATCTCGTACAGCTTATCCCTGATAATTGGTTCCCCGATCAACGAAATCTCTGCTTTTAATCCCTCTGATTCTCTTTCAGTCAGTTCTGGATATATTACATCTCCATTTTGTTCCTGACGGGGTTTCACTGCATCAATGATTGTTCGTATTTTATTTTTGGAAAATTCACCTGTCTGTCCCCGTTCTCCCAAAAAGAATGCATCATTAAACAATTGTAACTGTTCAGCACCCCGTTAAGGGCACATTGATTTTTGGACAAAACAGAGAAAATAAAATTTCTGTTTTGTCATTGCTTTAGTGTAAAAAGTGGATAACTTTCTAGTATAACTGCCAAGTGCTTTTGGGTTGTGGATTACTGAAACATAATTCCACAGTTGTATCACAGATAACAGAGTAATTGTGGATTTTATCCGAGTGTTACCGGCAATTATCTCTTGTTTTTTACTGTTTATCCACCGTCATTTTGACAGTATATCAAAACGACACGATTCGCTTTTTGGACCATTTTCCGTTAAAATAGAAGTATCAAATTTAACGGAAGAAGGTGGTCTGAATGCCAGTAAATGTTACACTTGAAATGGTTCAGCAATTGCTTGAACAGAATGCTTCATTGCTCAGGCAAAATGAAATTCTCACAGCAACTATTGCTGAGTTAAATCAGACCATACAGGAACTGAAGGAACAGATTAATAAGAACTCCAAAAACAGTTCCAAACCACCTTCAAGTGATGGCTATAAAAAACCTGCTCCTAAGAGTCTGCGCAAACCATCCGGAAAAAAGGTCGGTGGACAGGATGGACATCAGGGGATACATTTAGCGGTAATAACAGCTCCGGATGAAATAGTCAAACATATGCCCTCCGCATGTAAAGGATGCCAGCATTATCAGATGTGCAAAGGCACTGCATGTATTGCGGAGAAACGCCATGTTATTGACGCGGTTGTTACAGTCAATGTAACGGAGCATCAGGCGCTGGAACTTCCAGTCTGTATGCTGCATGGAGATACCCGCACAGGTGCTTTCCCTTCTGACGTAAAAGCAACCGTACAGTATGGTGAAAACCTTCAGGCATTAGCTGTTGCACTAAATACCGTAGGCGCAGTCAGCATCAAACGTACCCATGAGATTCTTTCCGGAGTATTTAACATTCCGATTGCAACAGGAACGGTCAGCAGCATGGTAAAAAGATGCGCTGACAGTCTGAGTGAAACAGTAGGTAAGATCAAGGATAAGATGATCGGTTCTGCGCTTGGACATTTCGACGAAACCGGAACCAGAGTGGATAAAAAACTCTGGTGGGTTCATGGTGCCTCAAACTGTGAATACACCTATCTTGATATCAGTCCCAAACGTGGAACTGCAGGTATGGGGCAATGCGGCGTTCTTCCGGAATTCAAAGGGATTGCCATGCATGACTGCTGGGCTTCCTACTGGAATTATCCGATATTCAGCATGCAGTCTGCTGTGCCCATCTTCTCCGTGAATTAACGGGGATTGATGAAAATCATCCGGATCAGAAGTGGGCATCTGCATTTATAGACCTTTTACTGGAAATGAAAAAGGCCAAAGAGAAAGCTGTAGAGAAGGGAAAGGACTCTCTGAGCTATTATCATTATCATAAGTCGATAAGAAGTATGATGAACTTATCGAACAGGCCCGGAAGGAAAATCCACTTACCGAAACCACGGAGAAAAAACGTGGACGGAAGAAAAAAGGAAAAAATCCTTGCCCTGGCAGAACGCCTTGCAAATTACAAGGCCTCAGTCTGCCTTTTTATCCATAACTTCCATGTCCCGTTTGATAACAACCAGGCGGAACGAGATCTGCGGATGATAAAGGTGAAAACCAAAGTATCCGGATGCTTCCGAACTGAGGAAGGTGCCAGAGATTATCTAAAAATCATGTCCTATGTTGGCACAGCACATAAGCAGGGATACAATGCTTACGAAGCAATCAGAAATGCAATCTCAGGTCATCCTGATTTCATCTTTGAATAAGGGGTTCTGAATTACAAACAATTTATATATATTTGCACCAAATGTCTTTGTATCCTGCATAGTATGGTCTATTACGCATCTCCCATTTTTTCTTGTCAGATAAATAACGTTATTCTGCGGCATGTCCGATAATACAATGGGGCTGTGTGTCGTAAATACAATCTGAACTTTTTTTCCCGAAAACAAAGCCCTTGCCTCCTCTATCAGATAATATATCAGTTTTTGCTGCCATAGCGGATGACAATAAAGGTCTATTTCATCTATAAGCAGCAATATATTATCACGCAGGCTTGTTTCCAGACTGGTATCTATACATCTGAAATAAGGAACTATGTACAGCCACGAAAAGAAATTAACAGCGCTCTTTCTCCTGAAGCAAGTTTCAATCCACCAATATCAATATACTTTAATACAAATGAACTTCCTCTCAAACGCTGACTTCCTTACCAGATTTAATATTCCATAGTAGCTGCTGCTTTCGTATTCAATTTCCTTGTATGCAACATATGCAGAATCAGAAACCGGAAGTGAATTCGATGCATTCTGCATAAAGAAAGGCATTGCTCATATTCTTGTATCTCATTTAGCGCTTCATTAAAAAATTCAGCATTTTCATCTTTTCTTTCAGACAGTATATCTATGGATTCTTTCAAATATTTTAATAATGCCTGCTTATTTCTAATATTCTTACCCTCATCAGTTTCAACAACCTGAGCATATGCATGAAGCTCAAATAATAAATCAATATACAGACTGCAAAAAACATCCTGCTTCAACAACTGCGAATCAAAATTTGACATAAGCGCTTTTACTTTATCATAACATTCTTTAAGGTATTTTCCCTGTTCTCCTGAATTTTCGATTCCTTTGAACTTGTCATAAAAATATTTAGTAAACAGCAGAAATCTGACGGTTAAATTTCCATTAATATTCTGCGTTAAAATACCATTCTCTTTTTCTTTCATATACTGCAAATAAATAACATCCAACACCTGCTGAAAATCCTGATTTTTACGGCATTCTTTTATTATATCCTGATACTGAAGAAACCTGGCAGATTTTATTTTTTTACACTTCTTTTCATAAAACATATTTTTTAAAACATTTAACGAATTCATATTAAGATGGATTTTATCAATGCTTTTATCCGCAGCAATACCGTTCCATGCAGGGTACATGCTGTTCGTCAGGCATATTCTGCTAATATTTCTAAACCTGGTATTGTTTCTAACCATCTCAGTCAATTTTTCTGATCCTTCAAATAAGTATATATCTTTAACACCAGTAAAATTGGCAAATCTATCTATATTTCGATAACATATTAATTCGCCATTTTCTATGTACACGGCAATATACATATCTTTTTTATATTCTTCTTCATAATAAATCTCATATTCCGGTTCACACTTAATCTTTCTGACTCCTAAATAATCCTTTGCCAGTTTATTAAGCAGTGTCGTTTTTCCTGAACCATTTTCTCCAATAATAGCCGTTATATTTGTTATGCAGGAACTGCTGTCAAAAAAATTCTCCGGCAAAATATTTCTGCATTCTTTTTGCCTCAGCTCATATCTTTCATTACAAAATGATACATAAAAATTATAATTAGAAGAAAAATTAAATCCCTGATTCCTGATAAAATCATCATCTAAACCGACTATATATATAAATACCAATTCCATTTAACTGCCTCACGTCATATTT
>NZ_AQFT02000004.1 GCF_000364225.2 Eubacterium plexicaudatum ASF492 | reverse complement strand
AAAAAGCAAACGGCATAATCAAGAAAGACACTATAATATATACAGCTTATCCAGTAGATAGTTATGGCGTATTTATACAGCAAAACTTTATCAGAACTGAAAAAGAAAATTGATATTCAAGGTAAGAAACGAGAAAATGGCTTGAAAAAGCCATGAAATCTGATATAATGAAAATGTACAAAGGAGTGAATCAGAATGAACCAAAAGACATATAATGATGTAATAAGCGGAAAATCCGACAACAACATAAATTTAGTGATTTCTGCAATCTTATTGTTGATTTAGGTTTTCTTTTAAAGGACAGAAAGGCTCCCACAAGTCATATTATCAAATGGAATAAATGAACGTATACAGTACAAAATGCCAATTCAAAGGCTAAAGGGTATCAGGTTAGGCAATTAAGGAATATTATTAATAAACACAGTTTATAAGGAGGTTTAAGATGGCAGAATATTCTATTTTATACAATATGATCCACAAGATAAAATATATGTTGCAAGTGTTCCTGAGTTACAAGGATGTATGGCACATGGGGAAACAAAAGAAGAAGCATTGAAAGAAATTGAAATAGCAAAGGAATTATGGATTGAAACCGCAAAAGAAGATGTTTACCAATTCCAAAACCAGCACTATTTACAAGCGTAGCTGTTAGATGGAGTGGTAAAGATTACAGTTAGCAAAGCAGCACAAAGAGCTACACGAAAGTATGAAAAAGAAAATTATGATTCTATACTTGTAAAATTTCCCAAAGGTACAAAAGAACGCATAAAAAATAGCGGTTCAAGTGTAAATGGATAATTGTTAAAAAAGTAATAAAAGTTTAGAAAAAGAGGGATTATAATACCTCTTTTTATTTGCAATATATATAGGTATATAGATATACAAAAGACAAATTATATATCTATATACCTATAATTTGTCTGTTATTCCATCTTAAGTATATAGGTATATAGATATATAATAATCTCAACAAGTTAAGAAACGCAGAAATAAAATAACTGTACTCATATATCTAGGGTAAGCAATCCGAATAGTGCTATACAGATGTTGTTATATGAGTTTTAGAACCTTGACAACTGAATGATGCACTGATGGTATATTGCTTCCGCTGAGCGGCGCAAGGAAACGTGATACTGAAAAACAAATAGTTATCAGATCACAGGAATTCCAGCAGGTAAACCGCACAAAAACCGCTGACGTGGGAAACAGTACCCACATACAAAGCGGGATAATAAGTACATATTGAAATAAATTCAGGGCTTATATCTGTCAAAGGATATAGGCCCATTCTTACGGATGGTATCATCTGATTATATATTTTTTATAGTTTAACATAATATATTTATAGTAAACGAAATGGGGATTGCTTATGAACGTGTATCGTATTAGGATACCAGGTGGCAAAGCAATATATAGAAATGTGATTTTAGTAAGTGCATCAGACAATGAGCACTTATTTTATTATAAGTAGAAAAAATAAAAATAGTTATATATACAAAATCAAAATAGGAAAGGTTAAATAGTGAAAATTATGATAAAAAAATTTATTTAAGCAATTTAGCAAGATACATAGAAGGCCAAGAAAACGGAAGATGGTTACAACTTCCTATGGATTCAGAGAAGTTAAAATCAATCTACAATGATATGTAGGAAAAAAGCAGGAGCACATCATACTTGATTATGATGCACTTTTTAACATTTCAGAGTACGAAAACATTTCACGCTCAATGAAATGTTGGAAAGTATTTCAGAGTGTGGACTTGATATGATATGTTGACGGCTTATTTAAAGTAAATCCTGATCGCGATGAAGTGCTGGAAGCGATAGAAAATGGCACTTTGATATTATAATGTTGATGAAGTGTCAAGCGGATGGAATGTATCACTTGACCGTGAAGAAGTTTTCGGAATGGTTTTAAATGAGGAGGGTTACAATAACTTATTTCTCAGTCTATCCCGGAAGAAATGATTGATTATATGGATTTTCGCAAATTTACACATGTTTATCTATAAATGATGGATGGCAATCAGTAGATGTTAATGGCATAACTTATTAGTGAGATTTAAGAAAGAGAGAATAAAATTATGAAGAAAACATTATATTTGAAGGAGCAGGTTGTGTACCTTGCAATGACGTGGAAAATTGTAGATTAGAACAGCTTTACAAACAAGTGTGGAAGAAAAATTTATATTGAATTTTGAGTGGGTATAACATATCAGAAAAGGAACGGTAGGATTATTCAGAACCTAATTATCTGTCTTGCGATTCATATACTACATCACAGATGATCCAGAAATAGACGATTGCAACAAGTCAAGATTAAACTGTGAACATAATCAGAAAATTGAAAAGTAAAGTATACAAAAGAAAATATACTTGCTTTTGTTAATGATCATTGCAATGCTGATTTGATAAAATTGTTGTGCTTGATAGTCTTGCAGGTTATAGAGTATTTGCGGACACTAATAAATGCAATACGTCTGATGGATATAATTTCGGCGATGCATTCATTATGATGCAGAGTTGACCAGAAGACGCAGAGAAAAAGTTGAGGAAATGAAGAAAGAATTTGTTCTTTATTCAATCAGAAATACGACAATACAAGTTATTGGATTGAAAATGGAGAACTTGTTGTCAAAATCAATGTGTCCGATAAAGTTTTGCAAGAATCAGGATGGACAAAAGGCAGAAAATTTGTTGGTGTGTTAGAATGATTAATATTGACATATGGTATGGAGATAATCACAAAGAGGCAGATAAGATAGATATTACTTTTATCCGAATGATGGAGAGTACAGAGGAAACATATACAAAAACGAAAAATGATTGGTGATTATACTTGTAATGATTCTGTAGAACTGGAAAAGAATTCCCACAATTAGCATTTAATTGGGGTTAAAACCACTTGAAATTGTAATTTGAAGGGAGGAAAATGCATGATCACAATACCACGATACATGAAAGAGTATGCAAACGCACAACGAAAAGCTATATGAATAATGAATTAATGCAGAAAAAGTACAAAGATGTAGCCGTGGAAATTATAGAGCGTATTTGAAAAATACAGAACACGGCTTAATTACAATTAATGAAGGAATGAAAGCGTTGTGCAATCCGCTTGATGGAATAGTTTGTGAGCAGTTAGAACGGCTATGGAGAATATAAGGCTATAGCCGTTTATAGTGCTTATAAAGCAAATAATACATTGAAACAATATATACACGGAGGTTGTATCTTATGGAAAATTTATTATAGTCTTCATGATAAATGGTGAAAAGTTACTTTTGTTCCTAGCCATAGAACGCCGTTAAAATCGCATAAAAATGATGTGGATTATGCAACACTCAATTAACTATTCCATATGAAGAAATGGAAGCGGCAATAAAAGAATTACAGGAAACGGCAGATATAAAGATTTATTGTATCTGAATACATTGCAGAACGTGACAGAAAAGAAGCGGAGCGGATGCAGAAAAATATAGAGTATTGGAACGGCATCCGAAAAGAAATGAACGAAAAGCGGAAATAATGAAAGAAGTTATTGAAGATATTAAAACATATTGTAAATGTAAAGAAGAAATTGTCTGCCTTGTATATTGTCGGACGGCAAATTGATGGAAACGCAAACAGCGAATTATTTTCCGACATTTATCCTATTGACTGCGCAGTGCTGTCTGCAAATGCATAGTCCTGTCAAAAATGCTGCACGTTGTTGTCGGTATTGTTTTTCCGCCTGAAATGCAAAAGGCCATGGATCCCATCATGAGACACACGGCCCATATGAAAAATTTAGTTTTCTCCTGCTTGTCGGCCAGAACAGGAAGATGAACCAGGCCGGTGGCGACAGTCACTGCATCCACCTTCCGCATCAGGGAGCCGATCCTTTCTTCATTCCAAAAGATATCGGAGAAATCGGAGAGCTCGCACCCTACATCATGGTTAGGGATGCACAGGTAGTTCCCATATTTATGCCGTCCGGCGAGGATGTGGAAGTAAGTCCCCCGCCCATTGATCTCAGCTTCATACCATCCGTTCCCCGTGCTCAGCAGGATGATCTGCCCCGTCCAGGTCTCCTTGCGGGAACCGCTTTTCAGGATACAGGTATAATTCATGTTCCATTCCTCCTATCCGAGATTCTGGCTGCTGACAGAAGCCAGGATGACATCCGTATCGATCACTTTCTTGTCCATCTGTGCCCTAGAGTCAGCGCGTCGGTCATCAGGTTGTCCACCAGGCGGGGCTCCCCTGGGAGTGACTGTGGACGGCAGAAAGCGCCGCCTGGTCGATGATGGAGGCTGCGCCTCCGGCACAGGCGATCTTGTGGAGGATGTACTGCGCCACTTCGGAGTCTGAGAGCCCGGAAAAGTTGTAGTGCACTGTGATCCTCTGGCGCAGGGCCTCATGGACGGGCTTTTTCAGGGTGCTGTTCAGGTGGGGCTCGCCGCAGAGGATGAGCGTGAAGCAGTTCAGGGAGTCATACCCATAGTTCATGAGCATCTTGATGTCCTCCAGGATGCCGGTAGAGAGGTATTGTGCCTCATCGACGGCCAGGAGGAGGGCTGCTTCTTGTCCTTGTAAAGGTAGAGGATCTGCTCCTGTACGGCGCGGAACATCCCAGGCTTGCCGCCCCTTGGCTCTAGCCCCAGGACAGAGCAGAGCTGGCGGTAGAATTCCATGACGCTGACGGTGGAGAGGCAGATGTACTCCATGTGGTAGAGGTTTGGATTGAGGTTCTTTGCAAAGCAGCGCAGGGCGAAGGATTTGCCCATGCCGGGGCGTGCGGTAAAGAGTCCTATACCCCTTGTGTCCTTTAAGTAGTCCAGGCGGGACGTCATCTCGGAGATGTCCTTTGAGAGGAACCGGTCCTTTCTCTTGCGTTCTGTTTGTCAAAGGGATTGAAGGAAAACCCATAGTAGGAACGGAACATCAGACCTCACCCCCGATCCTTGAATAATCGATGGAGGGCGTGTTGTTGCGTTTCGTCCTGCAGTTCTCGTTCTTATCCGTAGGCCGGATGGGGTAATGCGCCCCCTCACAAAGGATGAAGGCGGAGGACATGTCGTCCGGCAGGAAACGGATCTCCACTTTTGAAGAAATGAACTGCATGGGAACGTCATAGGACACCTTGTCGATGGAGACGGTAGAGTCCTTGTTCACCTTCCTGGTGATGCGGTTCAGGAAACATTCCTCCAGCCACTCCCTGGACTTAGGGCTTCGGATGGAGGAGCGTGTCTGCTGGTAGCGTTGCATGGGCGTGGTGCCAATACCGGAATGGACAGACGTATTGTAGGTGCGCATATAGTCCTTAAGCAGCCCGTTAAACTGCGCCAGCGAGGTGATGGAATCCATGTCTAGTGTATAGAGCCAGGTTTCTTTCAGCGTCCTGAACTGGCGTTCTATCTTAGCCTTGGAAGCGCCGTCACGAATTTTTGTATGCAAAAGGACCGTCCCGATGGAGCCGCAGATGAGGGAGAGCTGCTCATTTGAATAGCTGCATCCGTTGTCGACATAGAGCTTCGCCGGGATTCCATGGGCGGCCACGGCATCCCTCAACACCTTCTGGAAGTTATAGGCATTATCGTTATAGAAGAGGCCGCCGCCCACCAGAAAACGGGAATGGTCATCAATAATCATAATGCAGTAGACTCTCCTGCGCCGTCCGTCCTCCGTGATAAAAGGCAGGTAACAGGTATCGGCCTGCCACATCTTCCCAAAGGCATCTTCTTCAAATGCCTTCCTGTCCCGCATGCCGGGGTTGCGTGCCGATTTCAGGTCATGTTTCCTGACGAAGCGCTGGACGGCGCAGACGCTGACTGTGGCAGGGATGAAGGCTTCTTCAACGAGGTGCCGGTGGATCTGTGTAGCGTTCAGCCGTGGGAAGGCCTCCTTGAGGCGGTAGATCTCCTCGATGGCCGTGTCTGGGAGTACCCGTGTGGAGCCCTTATCGGAACGCTCCTGCGGCATGAGGGCGTCGATGCCGCCGTTCTGGTAGAGGGACACCCATTTGCTGAGGGTCTTGGGGCTGTACTGGAACACGGAGCCGTCAGGCAGGGCGAGGGGCTTTTCCGTGACTCTCTGGTAATAGGCGTTCCTGGACGCATCCGGATAAAGGCCATGGATGACCGGCGCTATGAGAGCGAGGCGGAACTGCGCCATGGCGGCTGCGTCTGAAAGTTTTTTTGATTGTTGTCCATAGAAATGTCCTCCTTAAGTGGTTTTCCCCCATTATGGGGCAGAAACGGGAGGAAAGCCATGCCCATGGCGTGTGGTTGGAGGAAAACAGTTCATGGGCCGAACACCTGTTGGCAGTAAGGCGCCGGATTTTTATGGGACTGGAGGAAGGACTTTGTAAAACGGCGGACAAAGGCGGAGGCGAAATCCGAATAAGCCGGCTGCGTGAGCAGGGACTTAAGGAAGGAAAGGCCGGAAACCTCCATGGAGGAAAGCACGCCGAGCCAATCTTCCTTCTGCACCCGAAAGAGCTGCAGCCATCGGCGCAGCTGGGAAAGGGTGATGCCGAAGCGTTCGCATAGCCTTTCCACAGTGGAAAGGCGCAGGAAATACTCCGCCAGGACACGTAGAAGGAAGAACAGGCCGTAGCCGGAGTAGGGAATGATGAAGTCCGGGAGGATGGCATGGGTATGGCCACAGGTACAGATAAGGCGCATGATGCAGAGGCTGTGGCGGACCTGGGTGCCGCCTATAAAGTCCACCAGGGAGCGGTCATAGTAGGCATGGATGCGGCAGGATCCCTTTCCCCCACAGCAGGGACAGGTCTGCAGTTCCGAACGGAATCCGGCCATAAAGGAATCGAACAGGATCTTTGATGAACTTTTTATACGAACCAGCTTGCAAAACAGGGAATTTCTCTTATCATAATATATGTCGGTGGTGCCGGATCCTCATGAGAGGGACATGATCCCGTATAAGGCAGGCACACTGGTATGCGAGAGAAAGAACGAACTGTGGAAGGGGCTGTTCTTTCTCTTTTTTGTTCCATAAAAACTATATCGGAATGACATGGGATGGTCAAGAGGAAAACGTGCCGCCTCCTGTAGCACACTTTTATAGACAGTGTATAAAAATTGAGATTATAATTTGACGTTTTTGTGCGGGAGATAGGAACTTTAATTTGCTGGGCTACAGTATATAACAAATTAGAAGATTGTATAAAAGATGGTTATTTGTTGTTTATACTTATAGTGGACATAAAACAATAAGACTTGCAGATGTTGGAATTATGGAATATACAAAGAGAATAGCATAGATGGAGGAAATGAAAATGTTTGATTTTAGAATTATTGATTTATCAGATGGGAACCAGATTATTAGAAGGGATCTGAAAACGCCTTATAGCGCATTGACTCCAATACAGTACATAGAGTATACAAATATGGAAACACAGTTATATATTGCAGACAGGCAGAAAAAGAAGTTCCTGAAAGAAGCAGAACGCCGCCGGAAACTTGCAAGAAATCCTTTTGTTAGGTTTGCTTGTTTTTGCGGTTTGGTATAGAAGTAGAAGGGAGATTTTGACCTACGACTAAAATAGAATATGGAAAATGTGTAAAACTTATGGAAGAAGCTATAAGAAAAGCAAAACAGGCTGATGAAGAATACAAGGAAGCTGGTAGACATTATGCAAATATGGATAGTGTAAGACAGGAAACAGAACAGAGAAAAGCAGATCAGCATTATGGTGAAGCCGTTGGAATAGAACATGCACTTGCTACACTTGGTTTTACACATGACGGAATGAAAGAGTTAGCAAAGTTATTATACTAGGAGAATATAAAATGAAAAATAACAATATAGTTTGTGTTGTCGCATTGGATAAAAACACTGGATGGATTAAAACTTGTACTTCTTGTGATAAAGAAGATTCTCAAAATATGCAAAATACTATAGAAGTATTGGATATAATTCAAAGGTTGTTACCTATGAAGAATTAGAAGAATTACAGAAAAAGGAATCGGAAGAAAGAAAAAAGTTTTATGAAGAATATGTATAATGCGATAAATCGTGTATTTTATAGCAGGAAGGAGCGAAAAAATGTTAAAATTGGAGACACAGTAAAATAATTGGAAAAAACATTAGATGGAAGTGGTGAAGAAAAAGAACTTATTCCTATTGGAACAATTTGCCGTGTTGTTGGATATTATGATGACGATAAAAATGGACTGACAATTGGAATTATACCCGTTGATTCGTATTGTTATATCGGAGAATATTGGTATCTTGCTCGTGATGTAGAAAAAGGTCATATGGAATGGGTTAAAGACAAATAATTGAAGAGGAACACACAATGTCCAAATTTAAAGTAGAAATTGTGGAGACATACAGAAGATATGTAGAAGTGGAAGCGGAGGACGAAGATGCAGCTTATCAAGATATAGATGATAAGATAAACGAAGGTGAGATTGATTTGCCTTGTGATGGAGAAGATTATAAATATGACAGAGAATTGTTTGTGTCGGAAGTTAAAGAAGAAAATAAGACGTGGAGGAAAATAATGAAGTACATAATATTTGATAAGGAAACCTTTATATGGAAAATGGTGTATTGTAACAATCATAAACCAGAAGGAGAAGAACTGAAAGATATAGCAGTAGCGATGGTATCATATAAATATTGTGGAAAATTTTCATCATCTGATGCTATATGTATGAATGGTGGAAAACTTAAAATGATAATGGAATTTTTATTATGAGCGAAAATGGAAAAAAATATCTTTGGCAACTTGGAAGCAATGTTACAGATATGGAAAATTTTATTGTTCCACATCTGTATTATGTAAGAAAAATAGGAATGATTGTATAAATCTTTTCTTCACTTTTTGTAGATACATTTTTGTAATAACTTATAATAGACTTTATGTTTTTATTGTGATATAGTAAAAAAGAATTATATATTTATTAAATTAATTCTTAGAAAATTTTTAGAAGGGGATTTTATGGAAATTAAGACGAACAAAGAACTTTCAAAGGCTGTTAATGAAGCTATTGATGCGTCTGGTTATAAAAAATTTGGATAGCTGAACAACTAGGAATTAGAAGAGAAGTATTCGCACGTACTTTAAAGAAAAAATTTTAGCATTGACGATGAAAATGAAATATTATCCTTGTTAGGATTAGAAGTTCATGTGGAGATTGTCAAGAAAATAAAACGGAAGAATATTAAATCTTTTTCCCAAAAAACAGATTTAATATAGACGATTGAATTAGTACGCAAATAAGTTTAAATGAAAAGATGTTAAATTAGATTTCTTACAGGTAATATACAGTCAAATGATATTATCTGATTATATATTTCGGATTTGAAAAACGGTAACAGAAAAATTAGAGAGGCAAGCAGAAAAGTAATATTTTCTACTTGCTTTTTCTTTATTCATAATTATAAATATGTTTATATAAAGTGTACAAATCTTTATTGGTATATTTATATATTTTTTAAAGTATTAAAGATCGCCAATATGTCCACATCCTTAATGATAAAGACGACAGAAGAAATGGTGATAAATTTTTAGAAATGAACATGATGACATAAAACATAAGAGAACAGGCATTGCTGTCATTTTTACTGAGCAGGAATCTGAAAAAAGAGTCATTGGTGGAAAGAATCCGCTATCAGGAGTAAAATGCAAAAAGAAAGGAATATGGCTTGCAGAAATGCAAAAATTGGAATATAATCATGGAAAAAGACGGAGGAACTTGTTCCATGTTATTTCAGAAAAAGAAGTTGGAAAAAGAAAAGCGGGAATATGACAGGGTAAATCAAAAACCGGTTTTAAAATGCAGTATCTGTAACGGCGAACAAGTCGCCGGGTTTAAAGATATCCGCACCGGAAAATTTCATGAAGTGATGTTCATACGAAATGAAAAGGATCTGCAGTCGTTTAAAGAACTGTATGGACTGGATGAAGTAGGGAAGGAATATTAAATGAAAAATAAATATATAAATAATAAATAATGTAAAACACAAATAAAACGAAAAAGGGGTCATATGGCAGGAATATATATTAAGGAATGTCTGTATGGCCTTTCTTTTATGCGGGTTTTAATAAAATTTTATTTGGATTATATTTGAACGAATGAGGGGGAACGAATGAGGGAACATGGAATTACAACGTATTTCAGAATATTTGTGCTGGCTGTTTTAGCGGGGATTGCGATTGGTATAGGCGGGATTGTATATTTGTCCGTTGATAATAAAGTCGTTGGAGCATTGCTGTTTACGGTAGGATTATATACGATCTGTATCCATGGACTGAATCTGTTCACCGGTAAAGTAGGGAATCTGGTGAATCAGCCTGCGATGTATCTGGTTGATCTGATCGTTATCTGGTTTGGAAATCTGGCAGGAACAGGAATCGCGGCGTATGCGGTACGACAGACAAGAATCAGCGGTATTTCGCAGCTGGCTGCGGCAATCGGCGAAGTCAAATTACAGGATCGTGTGGCAGGCTTATTTGTGCTGGCTGTTTTTGCGGATTTCTGATGTTTGTGGCGGTAGACGGATATAAATCCACCCAAAATCCTGTGATTTTGTTTGTGGGCGTAGCAACTTTTATTTTATGTGGGTTTGAGCACTGTATCGCGGATATGTTTTATTTTTCTTTAGGGGAACTATGGTCTGCGCAGGCAGTGAAAATCATTCTGGTCATTACACTGGGCAACGCGGTTGGCGGAATTCTGATTCCTTTGGCCAAAAAATAACTTTTTATTATATGTCTTTTTTCAGCACATCTATGCATCATATTGAAATTTTGACCTGTTTGTGATATATTGTCAGACGAACGGTATTCAAAAGAAACTGTATCAGATGATTTTGTATATTGTCATTTTACTGTTTGAAAAGCAGACACTTTGTATAAAGGCCTGACTATAAATAAATACAGATGTAAAAAGACAGTATATGGAAAACAAGGTTGTTCTATGAAATAATAGTTCTTAAATTATAACATTCGCTACTATTTTCATCCAATGTTACCGTTCAGTAACACGTTTCAATTATTTTTAGAAAGGGAAAATTGGATTATGAAGAACACATCCGTAACATTTAAGGAGGCAAAAGCGAAGGGTCGAAAATTATCAATGCTCACAGCATATGATTATACGACGGCAAAGCTGGTCGACGAGGCAGGCATTGATGCAATTCTGGTGGGCGATTCACTCGGAATGGTTATGCTGGGGTATGAAGATACGTTATCCGTGACAATGGAAGACATGATACATCATACGGCAGCAGTTGCAAGAGGAGCAAAAAATGCGCTTCTGATTGCAGATATGCCTTTTATGTCTTATCAGACATCGGTCTATGACGCGGTCGTAAATGCAGGACGCCTGATGAAGGAAGGACGTGCACAGGCTGTAAAACTGGAAGGCGGCATGGAAGTCTGTGAACATATCCGGGCAATTGTAAAAGCGTCGATTCCGGTTTGTGCACACCTTGGCCTGACGCCGCAGTCGGTAAATGCATTTGGCGGCTTTAAAGTACAGGGTAAAGGAGAAGAAGCGGCACAGCGAATTTTAGATGAGGCGCGGGCGATTGAAGAAGCAGGTGCATTTGCGGTGGTGCTGGAATGCGTTCCGCGTGCATTGGCGGAAAAAATAACGAAGAGCATTGGCATTCCTACGATCGGTATTGGCGCAGGCGCAGGCTGTGACGGGCAGGTACTGGTCTATCAGGACATGCTTGCGATGTATTCGGATATGGCGCCAAAGTTTGCAAAGCAGTATGATCAGATTGGAAGCCGGATGAAGGAAGCATTCGCAGCGTACAAGCAGGAAGTTGCAGACGGGGTCTTTCCGGCGGAGGAACATACGTTTAAAATGGATGAAACTATTATAGAAAAATTATATTAAATGATTTGGATAACAGGAAATGACTTAAATTGAAATATATTTAAAATACATTTAATGCTTTAATTTGAAGGAGAAAACATGTTAATATGCAATCAAATTGCGATGGTCAGACAGCAGGTGCAGGAGTGGAAAAAATCCGGTCTTTCGATCGGGCTTGTTCCGACGATGGGATACCTGCACGAGGGGCATAAAAGTCTGATTGATGCGGCAAGAAAAGAAAATGACCGGGTTGCAGTCAGCATTTTTGTAAATCCGATGCAGTTTGGGCCGAACGAAGATCTGGCAAGTTATCCGAGAGATTTGGAAAAAGATGCAAAGTTGTGTGAAGATGCAGGTGTGGATCTCATTTTTCATCCGCAGCCGGAAGAAATGTATAAACAGGGATTTTGCACTTATGTGGATATGAATGGCCTGACAACGGAATTGTGTGGAAAAAGTCGGCCGATTCATTTTCGCGGAGTACAGACAGTTGTACTCAAGCTGTTTCATATTGTAACGCCGGACCGCGCTTATTTTGGGCAAAAAGATGCGCAGCAGCTGGCCGTTGTAAAACGCATGGTGCAGGATTTGAATGTTGGGACCGAGATTATAGGATGTCCGATTATTCGTGAAGAGGACGGGCTTGCAAAAAGCTCAAGAAATACGTATTTGAATGAAAAAGAACGTCAGGCCGCACTTGTGCTGAGCCGCAGCCTGCAGGTGGGAAAAGCACTGGTGGATGCCGGTGAGACAAATGCGCAGGCGATCAGACAGGCGATAACCGGAGAAATTGAAAAAGAACCGATGGCAAAGATTGATTATGTAGATATTGTCGATTTTGAAACAATTACACCGATTGAAACGGTACAGGGATCCGTGCTGGTTGCAATTGCCGTATTTATTGGAAAAACAAGGCTGATTGATAATTTTATCGTTGAGAAATAAGGGGGTTTTTTTATGAATCTTACAATGCTAAAGGGAAAAATCCACCGCGCGGTTGTAAAACAGGCGGAGCTGCATTATGTCGGAAGCATTACAGTGGATACGGATTTGCTGGAAGCAGCCGGTATTCTGGAATATGAAATGGTGCAGATTGTAGACATTGAAAATGGCAACCGGTTCGAGACGTATACGATTGCAGGTGAAGCAGGATCAGGTATGATTTGCTTAAACGGAGCAGCAGCCAGACAGGTTGCGGTAGGCGATCATATTATATTAATGAGTTATGCACAGATGACGCCGGAGGAGGCAAAACAACATAAACCAAAAGTGGTGTTTGTGGATGAAGACAATCATGTTTCCCGAATTACCAATTATGAAAAATATGGTGAACTGACGGAAAACTATGTAAAATAAAAACGTAAGATAATAAAAGCTTATATGATACCAGAAAAGGATAGAGCGGGCCGGATACACGCTCTATCCTTTTTCATGGTAAGATTAAGATTTTGCTTCCGTCTTTTCGGAACCCGCGGCAGATTTGTTTTTTGCAGGGTTATTATTAGTGTGCATATATTTGCGCAGCACAAACAGTATTGCGATGCTCAATACGGAGACAAAGTCTTCAAACGGCGTCGTTTCTCCGACAATCATATGCCGCGCAACAAGGAAAATCAGCACCTGAATAACATTGTCCGGGTTCGGATGGCAGAGCATTTCCAAAAATTCTATACCGATAACAAGAACAAATATTTTTTCCAGATAATGCCGGAAGGTAGTCATATCATTAATCAGTTCTTCGAAAAGTTTAATATCGTCTTTTAAAAGACCGAAAATGGATATAATAATACCAAGTAATACAAACACAGCGACGACCAGTTCCAGGATTCTGCAGATCTGCTGAAGTATTTTTACTATTTTTTCATAGAACTCTCCTTTCTCTCATTGTTAACGAAATACTTCTTCTTAATGTTATATTAAAAGGGATAGCGTATAAGGTTGTCAAGATAATTTGTCCGATTTATATTTTATCTTGACAAACGGATCAAATCAGGATAATATACATAGTAATGAATACTACATAACAAGATATTGAATAATATATAATAAAGAAAAAGAAATTTGAATATATATATTATGTAAGGAGGAATTACTATGGAGATTACGATTCGGGAGCCAGGAAGCGCGATTACACATTTTATCGGAATGTTGTCGGCAGTAGCCGCATCCGCACCGCTATTGATTAAAGCAGGGTTACATCAGGCGTTCGGTGCGCGGTGGCAATGGGAATTTTTATGTGCAGTATGATATTGCTGTATGGAGCCAGTACGATGTATCATTCGGTGAACGTCTCAGATAAAATATTAAACGTATTTCGCAAGATTGATCATATGATGATTTTTGTGCTGATTGCAGGTTCTTATACACCGGTTTGCCTGATTGTATTAGGCGGTACACAGGGCTATACACTTTTGGCTGTTGTATGGGGAATTGCGGTCGTTGGCATGGGAATTAAGGCGGTCTGGATTACATGTCCGAAATGGTTCTCTTCCGTTATTTATATAGCAATGGGATGGGTATGCGTGGCAGTATTTGGAACACTTTTGCGAACGCTGCCTGTACAGGCGTTTTTATGGCTGCTTGCAGGTGGAATTATTTATACGATCGGCGGCGTGATTTACGCGCTGAAGCTGCCGATTTTTAATCGGAATCACAAATATTTCGGGTCGCATGAAATTTTCCATCTGTTTGTGATGGCTGGCAGTATCTGCCATTTCATATTTATGTATCGGTATGTGGCTTAGAGCGTGTCTTAAAATAGCAATCAAAAACGTCGGATGCAGGTCAATGCAATCCGGCGTTTTTTGAGCAATAATCACATAGAACGGGACGGAAGAGACATTTTTTTCAGATATAATGGCTGATGCGGCCGCAGAAATATGTGCTATAATAGGAGCAGGAGGATTGGAATGATGGAAGGAAAACATACGGTGTGGATGCGGCCAAAGCTTGGCATCAGCGGAAGCACATTGAAATTGATTGCCGTAATTTCCATGATCATTGATCATACGGCGGCAGGTGTTTTAGGCAGATATCTGTCCATGAGCGGACTGATGGAGCTTACGGGTGATGTTGCCGAAGGTCAGCAGTGGTTCAATCAGAATGCACAGCTGTTTACTGCTTATTATACAATGCGGATGATTGGCAGACTGGCATTTCCGATTTATTGCTTTTTAATGGCAGAGGGGCTTGCGCATACGCATAACAAAATCAAATATGCGGAAAGGCTGCTGCTGTTTGCGATAATTTCGGAAATTCCGTTTGATTTGCTGTTTCGAGGAAAAATTCTGGAATTCGGTTACCAGAATGTATTTTTTACATTATTTATCGGGTTGGTTGTGATTATCGGTATTGAGTGTGCGCGGGAACGACTGGGCGGCCGTGTGATACCGGAAATTTTATCGGTGATTGTGATTCTTGGGGCAGGCATGGCTGCTGCGCAACTGGCGAAAACGGATTACGCCGCACTTGGCGTATTATGTATCGCAGTGATCTATACATATCGACAGAAAAAGGTGTGGCAGATTGTGGCAGGGTGTCTGGTGTTCATATGGGAGCCGCCGGCTTTGCTCGCCTTTATACCGATTGGTTTTTATAACGGAAAACGAGGCTGGAAGCTGAAATATTTCTTTTATCTGGTTTATCCGGTACATTTGCTTTTGTTATATTTGGTTTGCGTGGTGCTTGGCATTGCGCCGTATGCAGCGCAATAGGAGGGAATAGTAACTGTTATGGAACAGGAAGTTCATAAGGAAATTTTTTACACACGGCAGCAGCTGGCCAGATTGATCTGGCCGCTGCTGCTGGAACAGTTTTTGGCGGTTACAATGGGGCTTGCAGATACATTTATGGTATCCGGTATCAGTGAGGCTGCCGTATCCAGCGTTAGTCTGGTAGATACCTTGAATGTGCTGGTCTTTCAGATTTTATCGGCGCTGGCATCCGGCGGTGCGGTGGTTGTCAGCCAATATATGGGCCAGAAAAACATTCGGAGGATGAAAAAGTGTTCGGCGCAGCTGTATAGCGTGCTGCTGATCGGTACGACTGTTATCATGCTGATCGCAGCAGTCGGAAACAGGAGGATTCTGCGATTTGTATTTGGAAGCATTGACAGCCATGTAATGGAATATGCGCAGATTTATTTTCTGATCAGTGCGGTGTCATATCCTTTTATGGGGGCGTATAGTGCGGGTGCAGCGTTATTTCGTGCACAGGGTAACAGTAAAGTGAGCATGAAAGCCAGTCTGGTTATGAATGTGATTAATATTGTGGGAAATGCGCTGCTTATTTACGGGTTCCGTATGGGAGTGCTGGGAGCAGCGGTTGCGACGCTTGCAGGGCGTGTTTTCTCCGCGGTCTGGGTAACCATGCAGCAGCAGAAAGCAGATAATCCGTTTCGGATTGATCAGATATCGGATTTGAATCCGGAGAGAGATCAGATACGGCCGATTCTCGTAATTGGAATTCCGAGCGGACTGGAAAACGGTATGTTTCAGATCGGAAAGCTGTGTGTCAGCAGTCTGACAGCAACGCTTGGTACATCGGCCATTGCGGCAAATGCAGTGGCGAATACGGTTGCAACGGTAGCAAATATTCCGGGAAATACGATTGGACTTGCGGTCATCCCTGTGATCGGCAGGTGTCTGGGCGCAGGCGATAAAGAGCAGGCAAACCGCTATGCAAGGCAGCTTATGATGCTGGCGGCTGTCGGACTGGCTGGAATGAACATTGCGGTATATGCCACTATCCCGGCAGTGGCCGCAGCCTATCATCTGACTTATGCGGCAAAAGAAATGTGCATAGCAGTGATTCGCCTGTTTTGCATATTCAGCATTTTTTTCTGGGCGCTAAGCTTTACACTGCCGCAAATACTGCGCAGCGGGGGAGATGCAAAGTTTACCATGAGCGTTAGTATTTTAAGCATGTGGATATTTCGGGTCGTACTGTCCTATTTGTTTGTGCTGAAAATGGATATGGGATTAATGGGCGTGTGGCTAGGAATGTGTATTGACTGGATTTGCAGAAGTATTTTCTTTGGAATTCGATTCCGTGGTGGAAAATGGATGGAGCACAAGGTTATATAGTAAATAAAAACCGCTTGCTTTTCAATGTCTGATATCGTATCATATATACTTAGTGGGAATAATGTGGAATTCATGGAGCACTAGAGTGTGTCTTAAAATTGCTTTCTGTCAACTGTGCGTCACAATTGCAGATGGCAGGAATGAATTTTAAGACACACTCTAGGTATATAGGGAGGAATCGTTATGAGAATATCGACAAAAGGCAGATATGCACTGCGTCTGATGCTGGATTTGGCGCTGCATGATACAGGAACTCCGGTAAGGATTAAGGAAATTGCCGCAAGGCAGGAAATATCGGATAAGTATTTGGAACAGATCGTTGCGGTGTTAAATAAGGCGGGGTATGTCCGCAGCGTGCGTGGGCCGCAGGGCGGTTATCTGCTGACAAGGCCGACGGAAGAATATACGGTCGGGATGATACTGCGCCTGACAGAAGGAAGTCTTGCACCGGTAGAATGTCTGGATTCGGAAATAGGCGGATGTGAAAAAAGTGACGACTGCGTTACCGTATTGGTGTATCGAAAAATGAATGAGGCTGTGAATGATGTGATTGACCATATTACGCTTGCAGATCTGATGGGATGGAAGCTGCAAAAAGATGGGGATTACAGTATATGAGCAGCCGTCGGATGATGCGGCAGACAAGAATGAGTCTGCCGCGTTTTCATTTTGTTTTAACAGGATTTAACGAAAGCTTTTAATCCATGTAATTAAAGAATCGTGATATACATTTGCTTCTACGTCTTTGCGCATCTGATCTGTCACCGGGCCGTTCTTTTCCATAATGGCAAGAATTGCCTCCTGCAGTCCTGCGATCTTTCCGTCTTCAAAATCCTGTGAATGCGCACAAGCGGCAGGGGCTGTATTTTGGACGGTCTGCGGAGCAGCTTCCTTTGGTGCGGAGTCATTCGTATCTGCAGGTTCAGCTGCAGATGGAACCGGTTGCGGTTCCGGAACAACCGGTGCCGAAGGGGTTGCCGGTGCTGCAGGGGTTTTTGGCGCTGCAGGTGCGATCGGCTCGTTATGAACCGGTACTACAGGTGTTACGGACATGTCGTGGTCGGATGTCACCGGCAGCCAGATGTCACCGCTGTTTGCTCTGATATTTACGACAATATTACCACCGTTAACCGATACTTTTTCGCCGGATAATACTCCGACATATTCGGCTGCATTGCCGGCGCGCAGTGTCATCACGTAATCGCTGTCATCGTTGTTTACGGCTGTAATAACGGATTGTCCGTTATAATTTCTGGAATAGGCATACTGACGGTTGGTCAGCAGCAGTTCCTGATAATCGCCATAAGAAAGAGCCGGTGTAGTCTGGCGGACTTTTCCTAATGCCGCGATCAGGCGGGTATAAGCATTTTTTGTTACGGCATCCTCATAATTCGACAGTTCCAGCGCCGGGCGCAGAGAATCGTCGGAAAAACGTTCTTTTTTTCCTTCGATGCCGAATTCGGAGCCATAGTAAACAGACGGAACACCCGGCAATGTATACATCAGGATATGAACAGGCGTAAAATGAGCTTTGTTGTTCAGCTTTGTGTAAATACGTTCCACATCGTGGTTGTCCGCAAAATTATAAAGTTTTAACCCGTCAGGCCGGCTGCCGCCCATTTCATACAGACGTTTTACCGTATGTGCAATTTCAAAATAATTGTGGTCGTTGTGACCGGAGTAAAGAGCTTTATGCAGGTTGTAGTTGGTAACGGAATGCAGGGTTCCTTCGTTTACCCAACGTGTATAATCGCCATGGATGACTTCACCCATCAGCCAGAAATCAGGCTTTACTTCATTTGCAACATGACGCAGAGCTTTCATATATTCGAAATCCAGTACGTCTGCGGCGTCCAGACGAATGCCGTCAATGTCGAATTCACTGACCCAAAAGCGGATGACATCACAGATATAGTCTCTGACGGCAGGATTATGTTCAGAGATTTCGCTTTTAGATGTGAAAAAGAGTAAAGATTACCGGATTTTTAATAGATATAGAAATAGGGGCAGATTTCGGGAAGATTCCTTTTTTTATGTATAAATATTCAGACTTTTTGCATAAATTTTCTTGATTTTTCCTACAAAAAGAACACCTTTCGTGGTATAATGATAGTAAGCAAATACATTATGAAAGAAGGTGTCCTTAATGAAAAATTAACATTATTTAAATTGTTATCTTATATGAAGAGTGTATACCATATCCCGCAAAAAATCAGGACACTGACTGATAAAAGAAAAAGACGTTCCATACCGCTTTTCAATATTGTCATGCCAACTCTGATTTTTCTGATGCTGCAGTACAGGAGCTTTCATACCGTGTTTTCGTCACCGGAAAGCATGAACAGGCGTTTGCGTAACTGCATCCGGGGAAAAATGCCAAAAGTGGACGCTGTACGGGACCTGCTTTCGCAGATTGATCCAGATGAACTGCGTAACATTCACGAAGAGACGATTGACCGGATGAAACGGAACCGGATTTGGAAACACGGAACCATTGGAGGCTGCAGGGTTGCGGCTGTTGACGGGGTGGAACTTTTTGGAAGCACAAAAAAATCTTGCCCGGACTGTCTGGCCCGCAGACACGGCAAACAGGGGACGGAATACTTCCACCGCAGTGTTGTGTGCATGAGCGTAGGCGGACCGCCGCATGTGATTCTGGGGCAGGAGATGCTAAAACCAAGGGACGGGAATGAGAAAGACGAGGGTGAACTGACCGGCGGGAAGCGCCTGATTCAAAGGCTGAGGAAGCGGCACGGGCATTTTGCGGACCTGATTGTGGCAGACGCGTTATATCTGAATGCGCCTTTTATAAATACGGTTCTCTCATGCGGGATGGAAACAGTGATAAGGCTCAAAGATGAGAAACGGCTGATATTTAAAGATGCACAGGGGCTGTTTGAAAAAGGCGCGGGAAAAAAAGAGGCATTTAAAAGGGGCCGCACGGAGATTGAAACATGGGACCTGGCCGGATTTGAAATGGATGGGGTGGCAAAAAAGGTCCGGGTCATCCGCTATCATGAAAAAACCACGAAAAAGAACGGCCGTACAGAAGAAAACTGGATGTGGCTGGTGACAACGGATGAAACGGCGGATAATCAAACCTTATGGAAGATCATGCATAAAAGATGGGATATAGAAGAAAACGGCTTCCATCAGCTCAAAACGTATTACCACCTGAAACACTGTTATTGCCATAAAGCTGTAGAGACCGTATTTTATCTGATCATCATAGCATTTAATATGAAAGAACTCTATCTTTACCGGAGGACAAAGGATTTTAAGGGCAGAAAGATAACTCTTATAAGTGTAAGCCGGATGTTTCAGGATGAACTACATATGAAAAATATGAAGAACGTTTTATATGAATCTGAAAAAGGAGGATAACCAGAAAAAACTACATACGAAAGAATAACATCAAGCAGAGGGAGAATCTGCTGTTTTTTTGATTCTATGATACAGAAAATATATTTTTGTACGATTGACTCAAAAGGCATTCTTCTTTTATCCCTATTCTTTAAAAATCTATAATTGAATAAATATAAATACTAAAAGCGAAATCTCTGATAAGAGAACAGCTCTGACGATTAAATTATGGATTTATCAGTGCCAATTACATATATCTTTCAATATATTGCAACTTTTGATGATAGTATTTTAAAACAAAAAACTCCCCCTGCTGTAATTTTGAAAACGCTTTTAGGTTATTGTGCCATATCCGGGCATCCCCCCTTTCCAGTGCATTCCATTACCGGAACCTTATCTGAAAGCGCTTTCCTGTTTCATGCCTGTGTTCTGATAACTTTATATTCTGGAATGATTCAAATATCCGGCTGTGCTTTTCCGACAGGGACAGCGCTGTGCTTTTCCAGAGTTTTTCCCACGCCTCCATTATCTGGGATATCATATGCCCGATCTGTATCAGGTAATAATGGTTTTTCAATGCCTGATAGTTCCTGCTGAATAAATGTTCCAGATAATATCCGTGTTTTTTCTGCGCGTTAAAGCCTTCGTTTTCTATTTTCCACCGCCTCCTTCCGGCTTCCACCAGTGCAGCCACATTTTTCTGATTAACGGGAAGGTCCGTCAGAAACAGGAACCCTGCCTTTATGTTTTCTGTCTCCCCTTTCCTGCTTCCCTTTTTTATCAGCACATCCCGCTCCTCCCTGTATTCTGCAATGTTTACCTTATGACCGTTATAATCAATGTCCGTAACGAAATCATGCCAGCATGTTCCGTTAATGAGTTCCTGTTTCCGGCAGTTTTTCTCTGTTTTTTTCAGCCTGCCGTATTCATCTGAAACCGTCGGAATGCTGCCTTCCTTATACCGCAGAATATAGCGCCATCCGCTGTCGCGGCATTTTATGAAAAAATTCTCACATGCATAAAGGCTGTCTGCGCAAAGGCAGACAGGAAGCTTTGGAAATTCTTTCTTAAGCCGTTCCATCAGTCTGTAGCATGCTTTCAGCTCACAGTCCTGTTTTTCTGCTTCTTCCCCGCCGGTATTTTCTACAAATTCTGTCATAATGCTTACAATAATGTCCGGATGGAGAACAATTTTTGCTTCCAGTATATAATAGTAATATTCCGTATACTCCCTGCCAGTCCCCTTATTATGAACCCTGTACAGGCTTTTTGCATCCAGTTTTCTGCGGCTGCTGTGAATCTGCGTCCCGTCTGCAATCACCTGCCAGTATCTGTTCCGGATTCGTGCACCTGCAAATGCGCGGCTGCGCACCAGCCTGTATACAAGCCGGCAGACAGTATCCTGCAGTTCTTCCGGATCCAGCCTTTCAAGGTATTTATTTATCGTTTCCCAGTAAGGAATTTCATCTGCGGATGCGCTTTCCCCGCACATTTCCCAGATATTCTGTATAACTGTATCAGAATTAAATTTCTGGCTTGTTTTTCTCATGCTGCTGATATAGAATATAGAAGAAAGGATACGGGTCATGAGAAGTATGACATTGGGATAGGTAATGTAACTCTGATTTCTGGGATCTTCTGTCTGTTTTAACAGGCGGGCCAGGTCAGGGAAAAAATGTTTTATAACCTTAACAAGTTCTACTGCAAGATGAAACTGTTCCAGATGTTTACGTGCCTCTTTCCGTGTCACTTTTGTTTTCATAAAAAAGCCTCCCTTCTTTACGTGCATAATGCGAAAAAATAATTTTGGGTTAATTATATTATCGCTTATTTTCCCGCAAAATGGGAGGTTTTTTTGCGAAAAATTTTTAATCGTCAGAGCTGGATAAGAGAATATTCTAGTGGTTTTAATTAGTAGAATATGATATAATAGGGAGGGTACTAAATGATTAATTTTGAATACAAAATAATAAAGGAATTTGAATGTTGTGGAAATCAGATGGTGACAGTTAGGATTGGAAATGCTGTACATGTAATGAGTTTAGAGGAATGGCATAAAGTTTATGGTAGGAACCATCAAGAAAAGTGGGAAACTAAGGTTGATTGGAATAGATTTGTACCAAAAATCAATATAAAAAGAAACATGTTTCTTAAAACTGGTGAAATGAAAAAACACATGATGTAACTATATAGATGGCAAATAATCATCATCTGTAAAAATTAATATTGGATGCATCATGGTGTGTGTCATAATAAAGATATCTATGTTGCAAAAAATATTTTAATGAAAAGATTACGACAGACAGCATAAGATAATAAAATGTAAATAAAGAATATTATATTAAACAAATATGGTGTTAAACGGAGGAATTATATATGCTTACACGAGAACAAAATATATTCTTGGCGAAAAAAACATTTACAGAACTTGTATTTAATACTGCATATATAGAAGGTTGTAATGTAACTTTCCCACAAACACAGACTATTATTGATGGAGCTGTTGTTAGTGGAATATCTGTAGATGACATACAAACAGTTCTAAATCTTAGAGATGGATGGAAATTTATAATAAGTTCAGTGGATGTGGCTTTAACGTTAGAATATATTTGTAAGATAAACGAGTATGTATCAAGAAATGAAAGTCTTGAATGGGGAATATTGCGAAAAGGAACAGTAGGTGTTGGAGATTTTATACCGAGTATTCCGATCAAAGAAAATGTTCTAAAGGAAATTGAACGGATAAAGGGGATAAATAGTCCTATTGATAGAGCGTTAGAATATTTTGCATATGCCTGTAAGCAACAGTTATTTTGGGATGGAAACAAGAGGACTTCTACAATGGTAGCCAGTAAAATATTAATAGAAAATGGCGAGGGAATCTTGACAATTGGAAAAGATAATGCAGAAGAATTTAATGTAACCCTAAATAATTGGTATTTAAAAAACGAATTACAACCATTAAAGGATTGTTTAAGAAAATGTATTAAAACATTAGAGATATAGTTAATAGGATTATTTCATTGCCTGAGATAGGAGGTTTATATGATAGAAGTTATGGAACAGAGGCTTGCTGCTAAGAAAAGAGAATTAGAGCGACAGCAGGAATATTTTAGAATTGACATAAAAAATATGGATTCAGCAACATATGAGGATAATGCAATCAGTTCACTATTGGAAATTAAAAAATTGAAAACAGAAGTTGCTGAATTGGAATTTTGTTTACAGTTGAAATGATTGTTCTATTGCCTTTAGTATAAAATCGTGAAAACAAAAATCCATTTGTAGAAGTGTAATATATACACTTTTATGAATGGAGGAAATACTGATGGCAAGAAAGAAAGGAAACAATTATATTATTGATGAGGAAAACAAAATTGTAAAAATTGAGTTAAGACGTAGAAAAAAAGAAAATCTATGGACAATTATTGATCTTGACGATTTGATAGAGTTGTAAAAAACTTTGGTTATACATGGTTTTCTGATTATAATAAAGTCAGAAATTTATTTTATGTTAAAACTTGTATTTATCTTGGAGTAAGTCAAAATGGAAATGGAAAATATAAATGCATTTTACTTCATAAATTTATACTCAATTATTTTGGAAAAAATAAGGTTGATCATATTAATCATAATACATTGGATAATCGGAAATGTAATTTGAGAATTGTTGAGAATGAATCTAATACTCAAAACAGAAAAGGTAAAAACAAAAATAATAAATCTGGATATAGAAATGTGTCTAAAAGCGGTAATACATGGATAGTACAATTGCAAGTAGATGGAAAGAATACAATTCTTGGTAGATTTTCATTAGAGCAATTGGATGAGGCTGGAAAATTTGCTGAAGAAATGAGACAAAAATATTATGGTGAATATGCAGGTGAAGCATAGGAAACGGGAAGTCGTTAGTGGAAACATTGACAGCTTTTTATGTGATTAACATAAAATAACCCAAAAAAGATGTTGACAAGTACCTGTTAAAACGATATGATATTTACTGTAAGGAGGATGACAGATGGCGAAACCAAAGCAAAATGGAGTAAGAAAATCTGTCTATATCTCAAAAGAACTGGAGGAATCTTTAGAAAAAGAAGCTGCCGAAAAAGGCACTAACTTTTCAAATCTAGTAAGAATGATTCTGGTTGAAAGAGAAGCGGATAAGAAAAAATAAGAATAGCGGTTCTCAGCCTGGAAAACTAGAAACCGCCATTCAGCTCTCCGTATGGTAAACCACACGTTGACACTTCTATTATATCAATTCTTTAGAAATAGTCAACGGAAAAATCCCATCACGGTAGACGCATGTCTCTGTTTTAACAAAAAATGTCTTGATTTTTTATTAAAATAGCACAAAAATAAGCAATTTTATTATGTTTTAAAAATTTACAAATTTTAGAATTAAGCAAAAATAAGCTCTATTTTTATCAGAGAGCTATGTGTTTACAAATTGTTCATAAAGCATGCGTCTACCGTGCCCATTACGATTGAACCTTGACAACTGAATCCATCCGCAACAGTTCTTAGCTTGTTCTGTAAGGGGTAATACCATAAATCCCCTGTGAAGTGCGTTATGGAAAATCAAAGAAAGGATTGATAGAAGTATGAAGTATACAGTTAGAGCAAGTAAAAGCGGTTATGCTGAAATTGAGGCAAATAGTGAAGAGGAGGCATTAGAAAAGGCTTGGTGCGCAGATTATAACTGGGAAGATGATGTATATGATATGGAAATCGTAGACGAGTAGAACATGTCTTATACATACGGGCGGTAGTTGTCAAAGGCTATCGCCTGATTTATAGGTTTTATGATGTTTTAGTATAAGGTCATTGACAATGTATATACTATTGTATATACTATTGTATATACTAATTATAAGGAAGGAGATGATTTTATGCAAGCAACAATTCAAAAATGGGGAAATTCACAGGGGATAAGAATACCAAAAGCGTTTCTTGAAGCATTAGGGATGATGGAAAATGATCTCGTGGAACTTAACAGGGTTGATGATAATATTGTGATTACGAAAGTTAAAGAGAAAAAGGAATTGACACTGGAAGATATATTCAAAGATTATGATGGAGAATATAAAGCTGAGGAATTTGATTGGGGTTCTCCTGTTGGGAAGGAAGTGTGGTAATGTATAATCCGAAGCAAGGAGATATTATATTCTTGGATTTTAGTCCACAATCAGGACATGAGCAGGCAGGAAGGAGACCCGGAGTAGTCATAAGTAATGAGCAGTTCTTTATGAGGACTAAATTTGCTGTGGTATGTCCGATCACAAATACAAGCAATAAATTTCCGTTGCATATCCCTTTAGATAACAGAACAAAAACGACAGGCGTAATATTGACGGAACATATGAAGTGCTTGGATGTAATCAGTAGGAATATTCAGTTTGTAGAGAAGATGCCAGAAGAACTGTTGGAGAAAACATTGGCATATGTTAAGGCATTTTTCTGATAAAATAGGATTTGAATGCTGCTGTTGAGGAAGCTATTGGAAATATGGTTGGATAATTTGGAGGAAATGTGCATGGAATCATATATTATTTTTACAGAAAATTCTTCAGGATATGTTAAAAATTTTGTGAGATCTGATGATATTAAACAATATATAAATGAAAAATATGATATAAATGTAACTACTGTTAGAAAAATAATAAAAGTTCCAAAAACCGATATATATATAAAGCAATAGACTGTGATATCAATCATGATATGAGATTGGAAGATAGTTATTTCTTTGTTTGGGAAAATGGTATTCCAATAGATAGATATAAATTTTCAGTTGATGTAAAAGTTGATGTGCGACAGATAGATTTTGATGAACTTATAGCTATTACAAAAAGTTTTATTAATGGAAGATTTAAAATCACTTATTTTGGTGAATTAGATTTTCTGTTTTATGATGATGAAGAGTATAAAAAATATAATAGTCGTAAAAAAGTATATGATGAAATCAAACACAGAATTGGGCTATATGATAAAAAAATAATTAATATTACATGTGATGAACAAAAACAAAAGGTTATTATTTTATATGAATGAAATCTAAGTTTCAAGTGGAGGGAATAATGTATGAAAATAAGTATAGACGAAATCAAAAAGGAACCATTAAAGAAAGAGCGACTTGCGTATAATGGTAGGACTGGTAACAGAATTGATGTTGAGGTACATTTAAGTCCTTTAAGAGCCATGTATAAAGTTGGAAAAGAAGGAGATAAGGATGTCAACCTATTTAGTGATTTAGATAGTGCTGTTGAGAAATTTAATTTATTAGAAGAAGGATGTTTATCATTAAATAATAATAAACATAAAGCGTATCATTGTAAATTATGTGGTTCTTACATTAAAGAGGACAATTTGAGTGTATGCGATAAGTGTGCATCAGAATATCAGTATTAACCATGAAATATGAAGATAATGCGATAAATGCGTTGCTGGAAATGAAGAAAGTTAAGACAGAGATTGAGCAGTTAGAATATTATTTGCAGTTGAAAACTTGATTTTATTGGAGGAAAAAATTATGACATGGCAGAATTTAGTTAAATCTCAGATAGAAAGTTTGGAAAATGACAGAAATAAAGAAGTGAAGAAAATGGATAAAATAAGAGAAAGTGATTCACCTGCTAATTTTTCTAAAAAGGTTGAAATTGCTGCAAATATAAAGTCGATAACAGAGTCAATAAATGTACTTTATATTTTACTTGGTAGAGAAAGGGAAGTAACAGAATGAGAGATGAATATGGAAGGATTAACAATAGAGCGCAAATTATAAGAAGTTTGGATAAACTCAGATTGGCACATTTTCTTACTCTGATTGTAGAAAATCCAGAGGAATATCCCAAAAACACAATGGAATGGTTAGATTGGTTGAACGCTGAAAGCGGAGATAACATTGATAAATTGTGAGGTGGTATGAATGATTCTATACACAAAAGACGGAGATAAAGTAAAATGCATCAAACTAAAACAGCCGCCCAAAATCAACCGTAAAAATGATTATTGGGATAATTTCGAGCAAAATATTAATGATCAGAAGACAAAATTTGGGTTTACTGTGAGAACAAATAGAAGTTTTTTCTATTTTGTATTCCGTGGAGAATGGTATAAAACTGATATGTGTAGTGTTGATGGGGTGGATTTGTGGCATTATCTTCAGGAGATGGGAGAGTCGCTTTATGACAGTAGAAGAATTAGAAAATGATTTTATCAGCGTGTGTGGTATATGTTTGGATAATGATGAGTTTGTAAATGAATTTTATCGATTGAAAGGTTTAAAAAGACCAGATAAAAGAAGTCCAATAGAAATACAGATAGATAATGCTTGTGGATATAACGCAGGTAAGGACTTTATGAAGAAGTTTACAGATTTTGTGTGGGAATTTGTGTATATTCCGTTGTTAAGACAGCAGATTGGATAGGTGAATTAATATGGAAGAGAATTTGGGGCGTAAAAGAATAGAAGAAATTAATAGAATAGCAAATAAAAGTGGTAAAACCAAAGATCCTCAATATAATAGGGGGTTAATAGCTATTAAGAAATTTGGATATGAATATGTGATGGGAAATCATGATGTGGAATATTGGTGTAAGTGTAATAATCTGTAGTGGAAGGACTTGTTATGGATTGTAAAGAATGGGAATCTTTAAAAACTGGAGATAGAGTAAAAAGACTTTTTGAAGGTAAGGGAACTATCATTGCAAGCTGTGGAGTTGGGCGAGTGGTTAAATTTGATAGTGGAAAAGTAGAAAGAATATCTGATGGAGATTTACATAAGATAGTCAGTCGAAAGAAAGGTGACGATTAAATGAAAGTATTATATTGTGATTGTTGTAAGCGTAAAATTGGAGACTATGAACAGGTGTATTCTATTGAAATAAAACATGGAGTTGATAATGAATTTATATTAGATGATGTTTGCGATGAGTGTTATGAAAAATTCAAAGATATTATAGAAAATGCTGAAAGATGGAGACAAAATAGGCAATAAATGTCTGATTTCAATAAGCTTAACAAGAGGTGTTAAATGAAAGAATTATACATAGAATATAAACCGTGTTCAAAAACTATCTACAAAAATGGGTATCCTATTCTTCCTATATTTTGTACATTTAAAGCACATGTAGTTGATGGAAAATGTACACATTCAGAGTTAAGAATAACGGATGATCTTAAATATATTTATTTAACATATAAATTAAGACCATCGTTTTTTAGGATTACTAATATAAGTTCAAAACCATTTATTACAAAAGATTTTAATGATAAACTTCGGAAATATAGGCAAATGGCAAGAAAAATAGATGAGATGAAAAAAGAAATGAAAGAATTATTATACAGTTAAAATTCGATTTTCATTGGGAGGAAATAAATGAGAGAAATACAAATAACGGATAAAGAATACGATAAATTAATAAAAAGACTCGAATTTTTTGATACTATGAGAAATAATTTACTTACATTTTCGTTTACATCTGTATTAGCTGTTTTAGGAGTTGCATTAGCGATGGATATGAATTCCATAAGTGCTTGGATTTGCTTGATTCCGTTTTTGCTAATTATTCCTTTTACTGCTCGTATATCATATTATAGATTAGCAAGTGCTCATATTACTTCGTTTTTAAAAAGTTTTGGAAAATTAGATATGCAATTTGAATTAGGAACTAATATAGTTAGAGAAGGAATATGTAAACACTATAAGTTGATTGCTTGGTTAATAAATCATGAAATGGTCTTATTAAGTATAGCAACGAGTTTAACATTTTATTTAGCATATATATTATCAATTAGCGAGTGGAAGTTATATAACTATATTAGTTTGCTTATACCTGTAATACTTACTGCTTTGGTTTTTATCATTGCAGATTCAACATATAGTTATAAAAAATTGATGGATGATTATTCTGCTAAATGGGAGCAATATATACATGAAAATTGAAATCCGGTTTTCATCGACATAAGTGAGGTGATAAAATTTAATGACATATATGGATGTGTTAGAAAAATGGGCTATTTATAGTAGATATGATAGGGAGCAAACATCTTTTAATTTGTTGTCTAATGCATATGGGTTTCATCAAATTGGAAAATTGATTGAAATGTTATTGTCCGAGTATGATGAAACAGGTATGCTTGCAGTAATTTATACAAAAATACAATTTGAGAACTTATTAAAAGAAACAAAGATTACAGTATGGGATGTGTTAAGTAACCCAGATGCATATAGGGCAGAAAAAGATATGTATGAACTTTTCAATACACCTATCGTTACTGAAGCAGAAAATGATTTTATTGGTAGACTTAATCATATATATTTAAAAATAACAAATGGAAAATTGATTGGTAAAGATGATGGGCAAATAAAACAACTGTTTAATAGTATTGAAAAAGTCATAGAGTCAATAAATAGATGTAATGTGGATCTGTTTATGAAGGGTGGAAAAATTAACAATGTACAGAATGTAAGTACAAAATTGTATATTTTTAATACTTTAGCCGAATGTCTTATTAATATAGAAAATGCACAAGATGGAATTTATTTTTGTTTTATTAGTGCAAGTAATTCAGCGGATTGTTTCTTTGCGTTTTTCTTGAAGAGTAATGGGAATATTATATCTGTTAATGATAGAGTTGATGAGGCGTATATTGGACAACATAAAAATTCCAGAAATGGAAGTTGGACTGAACAAAAAGTCGATGGTATATTTCCTTATGATTATATATTTAATTATTCCAAGCGTGATTATAAAGGCTATGCTTCTAAATATGAAATAAATGATGAAAAGTTAGATTTATATAATTTAGGAATAGAAGTTTTTATGCCTATTGTAATTTCAATGTTGTTGATTGTATTAAAATATACAAACAAGGATGTTGAATTGCCGTTGCATTATCTTGACAGTTTCTTGCCAGAGAATCAGTTAAAGATAAAAAACCATAAGTTAATGGTTATTGGGAAAAGTAATCTTATTGTTAGTCATAATAATGTTGATATTAGTTTTGATAATCAAAAAATATTATCTGGTGATTATGCAGAAGAGTTTAATTTTCATAATAAAA
This sequence comes from Eubacterium plexicaudatum ASF492, assembly GCF_000364225.2. Lineage (GTDB taxonomy): Bacteria > Bacillota > Clostridia > Lachnospirales > Lachnospiraceae > Eubacterium_J > Eubacterium_J plexicaudatum. The sequence continues at coordinate 207,872 of NZ_AQFT02000004.1, read as the reverse complement.
AGAATATTAACTATAAGGAAACAGGATATTTTACAAACGATAATCAATTAATGGTGGATTTATGGGGAGAGGGGTTTGTATTTGATCCCACTACAATTTTTAAATCAAATAATATATCATGTTTAATGGACAAAGAAAATGAATCATATATACCTGAATTTATTGGAACTGAAAAGAGAATGAGATTACAAGTGTATAAAGAAGCGAGAATGCAGCTTGCAGAGTATATAAAAGAAAAAATCTATCAAGCGTGGGTTGATTATGGCAAAACAGAAAAAATAAAAGAATGGTATCAACAATCGCTTCTTTCTAATAAAGAATTTATTTATCGTATGTTGATGAAATACGAAGAAGAAATTGAAAATGGAATTAAGTCAGAATTGAGTTGTGGATGGAGAAGAAGTGATGGCAGTATAAATATTTATATTACAAGAAATGATGATTATCCTTTTGGACATATGTTATCATCTGATGGAATCATTGGATGTACTAGAAAAAGAGATGGATGGAAATGGCTTTGTAATGTAACTGGCTGTGTATGTAATATGTGGTTTGTTATTGCTCCACAAACATGGGAACAATTAGAATTATTAACTAATCAAGAGGTTCCTAAAATTGTAAAAGGATGGAATGTTGATGGGCGTTCATATTACGGAAATCCACTATTAGATTCAACAGATGCAGTTGCAAGTGTAGGTACACCATTTGAACATAATAATTCTTATTCTTCTGATGATAAATTAAAAGATGCTTATTATGATTTTAAGGTGGCATTTGGTTTTTCAAAAAGAGGTTGGAATAAAATAATGAAAGAGTTAAAAGAGCAATAAAATGTTGCTTTCAAGTGGAGGTAGATTATGTTTGAATGGAAAGTTGAAGAAATGGTATTGATGAACAACCGTCATGATGTATATACAAGTCGTGGTAAAAGAAAAACAATTATATATGATTGTGAAGATTCTGTATCAAGAGAAGATAAAATTGCTTTTGTGGATAGTAAGACAGACGGAAAACTGAGTTATCTCCTTTCTCTAATTGAGAAATTCAATGCTGACAAAGATAATTTGCCAAAGAAAGACAGTATGTTTGGTGGGTCAGAAGTTAAAACGACATCTTTGAAGGCATGGATAAAGCGAAATGATACAAAATATTCACAAAATATAATTGATGATTGGCATAAATATGGAAAATATAATCTTTTGGGATGTGAAAGAAATATCCAGTCAAATACCAGAGAAACTTATGATTATTATGAAGATCTGGTTGACGAAGTGTTTCACAGACAGCTTATAAAATGTGAGGAAGAAGAACAAAAATACTTTCATGAGCATGATGAGTATAGTATTTTGAAAAAGAAATTTGAGGAAAAACAACAGCAATATGGAACAACATTTGGTGTTGGAATTGTTATGGGGAGTTGTGAAATATGCGTTGGTGATTTTGAAAATTACAGAGATATAACTATTGAAGAACTGAAAGAACTTCTTTCTAAATATGATCAGCTTGACGCATTTGTGGAAAAACTCTCGAAAGAAACAAATATTGGATATTAATAATTTTTACTGTTTTTAGATGGAGGTAGATTATGTTTTTATATAAAGTAAAAGTGGAAGATGCAGAGTTTAAATATGATGTTTTTTTCGGAGTTTTCTGTAATTGCCGAATCTGAAGAAAAAGTTGTTGAGATAGTACAAGAGAGGGGAGCTAACTACGGCGAAATTCCAGAGTATTTAGAGGTGTTAAAATTGAAAATAGAAAAAGTTGCTGATGTATCAAATGTAAAATCTGGATATGAAAATAGTATTATTTCCTGCAATTATATAAATGCATAATTAGAATACTTTTGAACATATAAAAATAAATATGGAGGAAAATTATGAGTGAATTTAAAGCATTAGACGGTGGAAAACCTTTTATGCAACCGGAGAGTCCGTTTTTCTTATTGACAGAAGATGAAGAAGGAAATGTGTCTTATTGCTGGTGGGATAACGAAGAAGGACTTCAAGAGGATGCAGTTGAGCGAAGAAGTAATGGAGAACGGATTATTTGCGCAATTGAAATTTCTTCTTGTAGAGATGTAGAAATTCCTCCTGAGTATACTGTTGATGATTTTATAGAAGAAGTTAATTCCGCTTATGATGATGCCAAAGAAAAAGGATTTGATAGCATTGTGTTGGTAGTAGAAACAGATACAGAACAGACATATTATATCAATGACACAGAAGATGGATTCCAGTGTGATGAATTTGATTATTACTTTGAAGATTTGGATTCTATTGCGGAAACACTATTTAATGAAAAGATTATTGGAAAGCCTATAGAAATTAGAATAGATTAGGCTTTAAAATTGTTTTTATGAGTGGAGAGGACGACATGAATATAAACCCAGATAAAGTAAAAGAATTAGTGTTATTGTTTTCTGAATTGGATGATGATTATCAAAAGGAATTGATGGGAAAAGCGTATGAGTTATCTTTAAAACAATCCCAAAAGAATTTAATTAAAAAAGAAAACAAAAAATTTAAAAGTGAAAAAGAATACAAAGAGGAAATTGAAAAAAGAAGTAATGAAAGAGCTAAAGAATCATTAGATTTGTTGCAGATATTTGATAAGATTGATGATGAAGGGAAAGCGCAGCTTGCAATCGTTTTAGATAAATTAAGTAACGGAGATCTAACAAGAAAAACAGATATTGAAATAAAAATTAATAGTAAAAAGTTTCTTTAAAAGATTATATTGAAGAGGTATTGCCACAAGCTGATTTTAAGTCTGCTAATGAAAAGGCGACAGAATATTTAAAAGAAATAAACAGAAATTAGACAATAAAATGCTGTTTTTAAGTGGAGGTCTTGAATGTTTAATAAAAATGGGAAAAGAGTGATTCAAGTTGCGATTAAACATATTATTGAATTGCCAGAAAATATTTCAGATGATGAAATTGAGAAGTTTTTAGAAGAAAAGTATAAGGGAAAAGAATATCAATGGTGTGATGGAGATCAAGATGTTTTTGGTGAGTTTTAGCAATGAAAGGCTGGTTCAAAGGAACAAAAGGAGAACAAAAACTATGTTATTCATAGGGAATTGCAAACAAGTATAATAAGAAAATACCTTAGAGAAAATAAGATTCCAGATATTAAAAAAATCTAAAATATTTAAAAAGGAAAAATATAAGGATAAAATATTGAGAAAAATTGAGTTTTATTACAATTCGGATAAACATTTTTGTTGGAACTGCATGGAATGGTTCAAATTTGATGGGAATATTTTAGAACTTGAAGAATGTCCAAAATGTCATATTAAAATTCAAAACATTAATGAAGTCGATATAAATTTAAACAGTTTAACAAGAAAACATCGCAATAAAATGTTTGATGTAATATATAATAGCGAGAAAGTATTAGGATTACATAATGGTTTTGATGTGCTTGATGCAGAATTGCTATTTGAATTAATAAAAAAATTAACACCAAAGAAAAAAACGGAACTTTTTTTGTATTTCGAAGATGAAAGTAATACTAAAATTATTGATTTTGTTAATAATCATTGGGAATATGATAAATCATTGCTATGGAGAGAAACGTTTAAAAGATTAACAAAGAAAAAACAAAATAATTTTATTCTTGACAATTTCTCATATTATATAAATTCAATAAGTAAACGTAAATATAATTGGAAGAATTTCAAATGTAACTTAATTGAAAATAATGATGTAAATGGATTATATTTAATTACACATACTTGGAATGAACTGGGAATGCAAGTATATGGATGTAGATTATCTAATCAACATTTATGCCCCTGTTTAAAAGAGTCTACAACAGGTGGTGCATTTAAATGTTTTAGATCATACCTTGAATCTAATGGATTGAATCCAAATACAGATATTCCATTTGATTTAAGAAAACCTGAATAAATTGTTAAATATAGAGATGGACTGTTATATAAATCAGTTCCCTTTTTTATTAATAGGGCAAGAACACCCGCGACTTTAGTCGTGAGATGTTCAATGTTAGAAAACTGATAGACTTTGCTGCCTGGTTATGGTATACTAAAATTGATACAATAGTATGATTCATAATTGGGAGGTGAATTATATGCCAAATACAAATTTAGAAATTACACAAAAGGCCATGGAAGATTTTAAGAAAATTCAAGAGTATATGCTTTTAGCGAAAAAGGAAAATGCTACAGAAACATATGCCAAACTGAAAGATGAATATGTATATCTGAAAAGTTTTCTTAATGTGGCGGGTGTTAACCTTATAGAACTAGACAAAATCAAAGAATAGTATTGAATAATAAGGGTGTAGTTTATCAATTAAGCGCCCTTTTTTTATGTGGAGGATAAAAAGTATGATCACATATTATAAACTGCTTGACATGTTTAAGCAGGAAGCACATTGGCCTTAGACAACAAGTAGTTTTACAAGTGTAAGTATTTTATGTAAATTAGGATGAATGTTCAGTTTAAAAAGGAGAAAATTTATGACATTAAATCAATATAGAGATAATTGGAATTATATGTATGAATGGAAGAGAGGAATAGATTCTCAGTGGTTTCCTTGTCATATATTGATTAATGATAATCATACTGATAATGAACATATATGTATATATACAAGAAATGGTACTATATTGAAAGAGCATCCTAAAAATGTAAGAAGAATGTCTGAAAAAGATTATCGTAAACAAAGAGAACAATATATTTCACTTTTAGGGAAACATTATAAAACATATGGATTTCATGAAACATTGAAAGAAGATTTAGAGTTACTTATGAAAAGTTAATAAAAATGAAATTTCTTTTCAAAATATTGTATTGACTATTCTCTTTTGTTATAGCGTATTGAACGTCTGGTAAAGAAAATATTAAAAAGTAAATCTATAGATATCATCATTTAATGGATAAAAGGCTAAAACCAGAGAAATTATTTTGCATTGCTGAGATAAATATTTTGATAATTGCTTTATATTTATAACTATGTTAATATTACATAATAATATTAAACATCTGGAGAAAGTGTTATGAAATATATAAAGCAAATATTTCTATTGATTTGGAAACATAAAGAATGGTTGTTCAGTGGTATTGGATTAACAATTATTTCTTCGATTTTTTCTAGCAACAAAATAGAGAACGTACCTGATGATCATAAAGAAACTAATGATATAAAAATTGAAGCTGATTACAAAGGTGATATTTATGAAAATAGCATCATCAATAATTATAATACAATAAATACTAATCATGAAAAAACAATACAGAAAAATCTATCATTATGTCTGAGTCAAAATATTTAGAATATTTAAATTCTATTGTTGATAATGATGTTATATACCATTATTATAGTGATTATGATGGAGATGGAAGTTGTGAAATGTTTGCTCTTGTAGGTGAAACGAGACCTTATACAGTAGTGGACGAAGAAGAAGAAAAAAATTTATACGGTAAAATTTGGTTTATTAATGAATATGGAGCAGTGGAAGTTGAAAGTGATGATATAGAATATTGGGAATCTCCTTACGTTTTTTCTGTTGATGGGAATGTATTCATTACATTTGAACAAGCTTTTACTACAGGTAGTTTAACTTATATTTGGGGTGTAAAAAATGGCGAGCCTTACCAACCGAATATTTCAAAAAAAGGAAATGGTTTAAAAATTAATGAATTTAATGAGATAGAAATTACACATTCAACATATGATATGATGTATATGGATGAAATAGGTAAGCTAGGTCATACATGGAAAAAATATTATTTTTACTTTGATGGTAGAACATTTCGGGAATATGGTGGCATGAAAATTAGTGTTAGTGATATTTTAAATATTCCGAATGGTAATATGATTATCAATGAAATTAATAATAAATCTTGTGAAATAGATTCTATCTTTTATAGAAATAATGGAATTATCAATATAAATATTTCTAAGGAATCTAAACATGAAATAAATTATTATACCATTACAATACGGTATGATGGAGACAATTGGGGCTTTGTTCAATCTGAATTTGGGAGAGATTACGGACGTGGCACTTATCTAAAGGAAATGATTCCATCAGCCGCAGTTTCACCAAAAGAATATCCATATTAATAAGAATCTTTCATATATGCAAAAGCATTAACAATTCTACCATTGTTAGTGCTTTTTATTTTGTTTTTCAAAAAAGTAGTAAACCAATAAATAATCAAAATAATATTTTAATATTCAAAATATAAAAGTAAACGGTAGATAGTACGTACCTCGACTATGAGGGCAAAGTGTGTGACAATAGGCTATATTTCTATCATAAGTATTAAAAGTTAAGCCTTAACTTTTGATACCGTTATACGGAGGTAAGTCTATGAACTCAGCAACAACAGCAGTGGCTGTACAATACCGTTTAAAAGAGTGGGCGGAGCAGATCAGGGAGTGCCAGAACCGTCCCGCAGGCATGAGTGTTGTCGATTGGTGTGCCGGCCACGGCATTACGAAAGCAAACTATTATTACAGACTGCGCCGCGTAAGGGAAGCGTGTCTGGAATCCCTTGCTCCAGAGGCTCCGATGCAGCAGATTGTCCCGGTAAACACCTGTCTGCTACAGCAGGAAACACAAAGCGGCAGCGGTATACAGCAGGGGCTTTCCATCTCTGTAAACAGTTTTTCCATCCACGTAACGGAATCCACACCCATGTCGCTGCTTGCGGCAGTCCTGGAGGTGGTGCGGAATGCTCAATGACGCAACCTGCTTTAAAGCCGTCTACATTGTCTGCGGCTACACCGACCTGCGCGCTGGGATGGACCGGCTGGCGGCACTCGTGGAAGCTCAGACCGGGAACAGGCCATATGTCCCGGATACCCTCTATCTTTTCTGCGGGAGGCGCACAGACCGCATCAAGGGACTTGTATGGGAAGGGGACGGCTGGCTCCTGTTATACAAGCGGCTTTCGGAAAGCCGCTTCCAGTGGCCGCGCACCCCAGAGGATGTACGTGAATTAACGCCGCAGCAGTTCCGATGGCTGATGGAAGGGCTGACGATCACCCCGAAGAAATCGGTCAGGCCGGTGGAACCGCCGGAATACATGGGATGATTTTGTGCAAAACGGAGAAATTTTCAGACGGTTTTCCTGCTGAAAAAAATGTCCTGCCTTATTCCTGCACAACCACGCTGCACACCATAAAAGGGCCCGGGATGGACGCAGACATGCTGTTTCCTCCCGAAAAGGGTCCTGGAAACAGCATCGTACAAAGGCAGCATCCGCTGTTAAAACCATAGGCATTATGACGGGCATCCGGCAGCGCCGGGTTCGCAAAAATCCCGTATCCATGGTATAATAAGGCTATCAGGATACCAGGAGAAAACAACATGGCCTCAAAATATACGGAAGAACAACTGAACAGTCTTGACAGGGAAACGCTTACCAGGCTGTTCCTGTCGCAGCAGGAGCAGCTTGAAAATATCGACCATACGCTCCAGCTTGTTCTGGAGCAGATGGCGGATTTAAAACGGCACAGGTTTGGCAGGTCATCAGAAAAACATGAGACCGAAGGCCAGGTTTCCTTCATGGAAGTGGATGGGAAGATCGTATTCTTTAACGAACCTGAAGCTGTCGCTGCGGAGGAAAGCACAGAGGAGCCGGAGAACGTTTCCCGCACAAGGCCGAAGAAAAAGCAGGGAAAACGGGAAGAAGACCTGGACGGGATTCCGGTAGTTGTGGTGGAACATTCCATGACGGATGGGGAACTGGAAGATAAATTTGGAAAGGACGGCTGGAAACAGCTCCCGGATGAAGTGTACCGCAGGTACCGCTTTACCCCGGCGAAAATCGAGGTGGAAGAACATCATGTAAAGGTTTATGCCGGGAAAGAAACGGAAGAAGTCATCAAAGCGCCGCATCCGCAGACTTTATTAAGGGGGAGCCTTGTTTCCCCTTCGCTGGAGGCAGCGGTAATAAACGCAAAGTATGTCAATGCCGTCCCTCTTTACCGCCAGGAGCAGGAGTTTGAACGTTATGGCCTGCACATTTCAAGACAGAACATGGCGAACTGGACGATCCAGTGCGCAGACCGTTACCTTGCGGTCCTCTATGATTACCTCCAAGAAAAGCTGTACGGCTACCACGTCCTGCAGGCAGACGAGACGCCCGTGTTGGTGAATAAGGACGGCCGTCCTGCCGGGAGCAAAAGTTACATGTGGGTATACCGCACCGGACGGATGTACACAGAACGCCAGGTTGTCCTGTATGAATACCAGAAGACGCGCAATGCCAGCCATCCCAGAGAGTTTTTGAAAGACTTCAACGGCGTATGTGTCACGGACGGATATCAGGTCTACCACACCATTGAAGGTGAACGCGAAGATCTGAGGATTGCCGGATGCTGGTCCCATGCCAGGCGCAGGTTTGATGAAGCAGTAAAAGCGCTGCCGAAAGCAAAGCAGAAGGACAGCCGCGCATATCTTGCGCTGACCATGATACAGGCGATCTACCGGGAGGAAAAACAGTTAAAAGATCTCCCGGCGGAAGAACGGAAAAACCGCCGCCAGCTGAGCGTAAAGCCCCTGGTGGAGGCTTATTTCACATGGGTTCGTGAAAACCTTCCGAAAGTGCCGCAAAAAAGCAAGACGTGGGAAGGTTTCAATTATTCCCTGAACCAGGAGAAATACCTGAAAGTGTTCCTGGACGATGGCGAAGTGCCGATGGACAATAACGCTGCGGAACAGTCCATCCGCGGATTCTGCATCGGCAAGAAAAACTGGGTGATGATCGATACCATTGCCGGCGCAAAGTCCAGCGCCATTATCTACAGCATTGCGGAAACTGCAAAAGCAAACAACTTGAAGCCGTATGATTACTTTGAATTTCTGCTTACTGAGATTCCCAAACATCTGGATGATACAGACCGCAGTTTTCTGGATGACCTGCTCCCCTGGTCACCAAGCCTGCCGGAGAACTGCCGGAAGCCTGGTAAGAATGAATTGAAATAAGACTGGAGCAAATCTGTTTCTATCTTACAGGTTTGCTCCAGTTTTGTATAGGTACGCACTATCTACCGTTTACATATAAAAGGCAGGTGATAATATAAAATGATATCATATAAACCAAATATCATGCGGAAGGAAAAGCATATTCCTCTCTTGATATGGCGATCCTGGTCAAATAATATCAACTGATTATATATTATTTTCTTTTACTATAATATTTACACTTTTCAATCAAAAGAAAATAATATATAATAATAGCATAATTAAACAGTGTAAGAAATAATTCTGGTTTCAAAGGGAAGAAAAATGTCTAAAAGAAGAGTATAAAAAATGATAATAGCAACGCTATTCAATATAATCAGGTATGGATTGAAGAATACAAAATGATGCGTGAGGAGCTTGTCAACTATATGAACAAACTTCATGAAGTAAAAAATATGATGTATATAGCAGTCGGATCTATATTATTATTTACAATTTCTGATACACTTCCAATTATTTGCGTCCTGTTACCTCTTTTGTTTGTGTTGCCTATTTATATAAGTGCTGTTAATTACTGGTTATGTATTAGAAAAATATCTTCGTATCTTGTTGTATTTCATGAAAGCTATGAAGATTGTCCCATTCATTGGGAATCCAGAAATAATATGTTAAAAAAGATAGGAATAAGAGAAAAAGAAAATTTTAGTAAAAGCACATTTAGTAATATACCAACACAACTTTATCCATATTATACTTGTGCAAGTATGACAATAACTGTTTATTTTCTTCAATTGTATAAATATGCAATAAAAGAAATGAAATTGCATTCATCAATTAATTTTTTGATGATTAGTATTGATGGCATTAAAGTATACATCCATATAATAATAGGAGTAGTAATAATTATTTTTTGATTATTTTCTTTATCCGAATGTCTAAGGGTACCAGTTATGATGAATTGCTAATAAAGTTTTTAATAATAAAGGATAATGAAGAACAGAAGAAAATAGGAAAGTGCTGGAAAAATGAAAGCTATATAAAAAATGAAGCCTATGATAGAGACTTTACTAATATATCTGAATTCATAAATAAATATTTATAGATAAAATAAGGATAGATAATAGAACGATTGTTGATATGAAAGAATATTCCATAAAAGTTTTATAGTATTACAATTAACCTAAAAGGCTATGATAATCCAATATAGAAATATAAATTAGGAAAGAAGGTATTTGTATGAGCGATAGAGAAAAAGTGTATCAACTTTTAGACATTGTACCTGATTATAAAATAGGTTATGTTGTGGCTTATCTACAGGGCATGACTGAAGGAGAAGACGAAAAACCAAATGCCGAAACAATAGCAGCCATGAAAGAATTAGAAGACGGTGGAGGCGAATGTTTCGATACACTTGATGAATTATGGGACAGTCTGGAGGAATAGCAATATTAAAAGTAAAAGATTCTGGGCAGTTCAAGAAAGACTATAAAAGATGTCTCAAACGTGGACTTAATATGAATTTGTTAAAATCCGTTGTGGCTATATTAGCATTTCCGTCAGTGTTACCTATAAAGAATCAGGATCATGAATTAAAAGGGAATTATAAAGGATTTAAAGAATGCCATATTGCGCCGAATTGGTTGTTGATTTACCGTTATAATGGCGAGTATTTAGAGCTTTCCAGGACAGGTACACATTCAGATTTGTTTGATGAATAGGGGAGCAATAGAAATATTTGCAAATATAATATAGAAAATTTTGATGGATTGTGAAGATGAAGAAAGAAAAATTACACAAGTAGAACTTGCTAATGTTCTAGGAATTAGCAGACAATCATTTACTAATAAAGTAAACGGTAAATAGTGGATACCGTGCATAAAATAAAAGATTACTGTATAATGGCTTTGAGAATCGATTATAGTTTTCAAAGTCATTTCCAGTTTCAATAGCTACAATGAAAACTGCACATTAGTTTTCACAGTTTCTATACATGGCTTTGAAAAATCGAATCTGTTTTGAAAGTGGGGTGTATACTTATGTCATATTTAAAGCATGAAGTAATTGCAGAACGATGACCTGCTCCCATGGTCACCGAATTTCTCGGAGTATTGCCGGAAGTCCAATAAATTTGAAATGAAATAAGAATCAAAGCAAACCTGCTATTATAATACAGGTTTTCTCCCGTTTTATAGGTACTCATGTTTTACCGTTTACGATGTTTAAGCGGATAGAGTTTTTTGCAGATGATATTCGTTCAAATGGTATCATCTTATTGTATGATTTGAGTCTTGAAAATGGGTAATAATCTGATATAATAATAGAAAAGGAAAAAGGAGCGTAATCATATGCCAAATACAAATTTAGAGATTACACAAAAAGCTATGGAAGACTTCGTAAAAATTCAAAGACATATGTTAACAGCTAAAGAAGAAAATGCTACTAAAACATATGAAGGCTTGAAAGAAGAATATTTGTACCTTAAAAGTTTTCTTAATGTTGCAGGCGTTAATTTAACTGAGATTGACAGAATAAAAGAATAGGAGCTTCCTGTATAATTCAAGTATAGGGAATTCCAAGAAAGAAGGTTGAGAAAAAAATACCTCAGAGTAAAATAAGATTACTGACTTTGGAGGTTAGTAAAAATCTTATTGAACAGAGAGGTATCTGAAATGAATTATAACACACAGAACGCAAAAATTGCATCCATTACTGAAAAAACTTTGATAGTTGGTATTGATGTCGGAAGTGAAACTCATTATGCCAGAGCTTTCGACTGGAGGAATTATGAGTATAGCAAAAAACCGTTAGAATTCAGTAATACGGAAGCGGGATTCCTGACATTGAAAGCATGGATGGAAGATCTCTCAGAAAAGTATGGCAAAACTGCTGTGATTCCCGGAATGGAGCCGACTGGACATTACTGGTTTGCGTTAGGGAAATTCCTGCAGGACAGCGGCAGAATGGTGCTGAAGGAATTTCCGTTGCCGGAGGATATCGTAAAGCTCGGGGTAGAAGGGGTGAACCAGATCTGGAGAGATGCAAAGCTGAGAGGCGCTGGAATGAAGAGGGCAAAGGCCCTGGTATCAGCCGCAGAACATAGCATTGGGAGTAAGGAAGGGACGGAAGCAGCAAGAATCGAATTAAAAAATCTGCTGAATGACCTGGAGGTATATGCGTCAAGGCTAGAGGAACTGCTTTGGAGTATAGAAGAAAAACTAAAGGAGATCCCATATATTGATAAACTGATGGCGATCAAAGGGATCGGTCTGATTACAGTCAGCGGTTTTATAGCAGAAGTGGGGGACATCGGACGTTTTGATAATCCCAAACAACTGCAGAAACTGGCGGGATATGCAATCGTGGCGAACGAGTCCGGCAAGCATAACGGAGAAAGCCGGATCAGTTACCGTGGACGGAAGCGACTGAGATATGTGCTTTATGAGGCAGCGATATCGCTGATTGGAAAGAATGAACAGTTCCGAGAAATACATGAGTATTATCGGGGCCGGAAGGAAAATCCGCTGAAAAAGATGCAGTCAGTGGTTGCTGTAGCCTGCAAGGTTATAAGGGTATTCTACGTAATCCTTACAAAAGGTGTAGATTATGATGCAGAGAAACTGATGAGAGACATCAAGAGGCCGCAGATGCAGGCAGCATAAGAAGCAGAGAGAAAACATGTAATACCCCTGTCACAGTTGAATTGAGCCTTTAGAAAACAGATCTGAGAGCTGAATTCAGCTGTGTCAGGAAAGCTGAAATGTATGAGAAACGGGCCGGGAAAACGTCCACCACAAGGTGCTGGTTTGTGGAACATACAGAAGAGGTCAGTAAGACTTAAGAAAAAGAATGAGCCAGTAGTCGGCAGGAATGATCACCATAGGGCATGACCCTGACAAGGAGCTAAGCTGACACCCTGGATATGGACAGGCGGGACGAAGGAAGTTAGGACCCTACAGAAATGGAGGAGATCCTGGTAGACACGGGAGGTGCGCTGCCATAGATGGATGGGTATACACAAGGCCATGTAGAACGGAAAAGCAAGACGTTTTACTTCGTGTACCCAGAACCAGCTATTTTCGTACCAGATACAGAGAAATGCCCATACCAATGGCTCTTTCTTCTGAGATATTTATTGATAGTATATCGAAAAATCCTTGATTTTCAAGGAAAAAAGGCTTGACTAAATAGGGAGGTGAGGAAAATCACTATTAAGCAAAAGATTGAATCAGCTTGTGCAATGGCGGGGATAACGGTTACTGAGTTAGGTCGGAGATGCGGTTATTCACAATCTGCTTTTTCACAGAGATTAAAACGCGGTAAATTTACTCAGGAAGAATTAGAGCGATTTGCTGAGCAACTAGGAGCAAAATATTTTTCTGGTTTTGAATTTTCAAATGGTTGCAGAGTGGAATAAAGACATGCTATAAGAGGTATGTCTTTACTTTTGTCTATATACATCACGGAAATATAATAAAATATTATGAAAATGTGTTGACATTAGAAAAACGTAATGCTATAATAAAGACAGTTAAAGGAAAGAAAAATAAACCTTTAGCAACTTATATAACTAGGGTTATTTAATCCGAATAGTGTTTATACAGGCGTGTATATGAGTTACGACCTTGCCAATCTAGCTTCCCAGCTACTTGCATCTAATCGGACGGGAAAATATTCAAACTGTAAAATCAGTTGCTAGGTTCAGTATTTTAATTTATTGTTTATCAAATTAGACGATAAAATATCATTTTCTTTGATAAACAATAAAGAGAATTAATAACAGTAAGATCAAAACACAATAAAATGGGGGTAATGATTATGGAAGCTATAGCATTAAATAATGTTACATATACAGAAGAACCACATAAAACAGAAAGAAAAACATGTGAATATTGTGGAGATGATTATCCAATCTTAACAAATATGAAAGGGAAATATTTTATTGAAGTAGATGGCGAACGAAAATACCTTGATAAAAATGGTAAAGTAATAAACAAACAGCGTGGTACGAAATCTATCAAGACAGCTATTGAAAATTTTGAAGATATGAAAAAAATTCAAAATTACTTTATTGAACACAATCAATGGAATTTCTATCTACTTTTCACATTGAACGCCAATACAGGTAGGCGTATATCTGATCTGCGACAAGCTTTATGGTCAGATTTCTTCTATAAAAATGGAAGTATGAAAAAGTTTTGGAATATAAAGAAACTTGATGAAGACGATCAGAGAATCCCCGGCGAACAAAAAACTGGAAAATCAAAAGAACTTTTGTTAATATCGCTGTTCAAGAAGCATTTAGAATTTTTCTCGAGAATGAAAAGAGTATTAATTTCAAATATGATTATGATGAACCAATTTTTAAACAGTTACATGGTACTCATAGAGGTAAAGTTATATCGGAAGAAGGATATAGGAAAGCACTTATAAAAGCTGGTGAATGTCTTGATTATGAAATTCGTTCTCATTCCATGCGCCGGGGAATGGGAAAAATGCTATTGGAACTGCATCCAAACGATCCTGTAGCAAAATCTGTACTAATGGAATTATATAATCATTCGTCGGAGAAAATGACAAACAAATATTTAGGTGAAACTGCTAAATTAGAAATGGAATATTTAGATGATTATGGTCAGAAGTATAAGAAGTATGTTATGGATGGTGAAGAAGTTCCGTTTTTAGTGAAAAATCCTGTCAGCGTATATGACAATTCAGAATTGAGAAATTATATGCTTTGTGCATTTGGAAAGATTCTGGACTTAAAAGACGAAACTGACGCCACTATACTAATAAAATTATATAACGAATTATTAGATGGATTAGAAACAATAAGCCGCTAATATATATTAGTTAGAGATGGTGCAGCCCGAATTAACGCCTATGGAGATAGTAGGTTGCGAGGTCGATAACGCAGGAGATCCATTGACTTTAGATGATGGGTAGTTCACTTTAAAAATTGTAAATAAATACAAGGTGTACTTTATTATCATTATTAACACTATTGTCCCTAGTGACATAATATATGCATTATTATAAAATAGACATAAAAATATTAAAGTAAGGATGTGAGAATATGATATTAGCTACAAACGAACATTGGAGAGATGAAAAAATTGACGGAATTATTTATGATATGTCTCCTGCCCCTGGATATCGACATGGAATTATAAATAGTAATATTCATACAATAATTAAGCAAGGATTAAGAGATAGCATATGTCTTGTATCAATGGAAAATCTTGATTTTAAATTTCATCCAGAAGAAAATGATGATTATATCTGCCCAGATGTGATGATTGTATGTGATCGGAATAAATTAAAAGGCGGAACTTATAGTGGTATTCCAAAATTTATCGTGGAAACCTTAAGTCCATCAACAGCTAAAAGAGATAAAACTGAAAAAAAAGATATCTACGAAACTGCGGGAGTAGAAGAATATTGGATCGTTACACCACAAGGGAAATCTGTTGAAATATATTATTTAAAAGATGGAAAGTATACAATGGAACAAAATTATATTTTAATAGAAGATCCTGATGATGCTCATTATAATGCAGAAACTATTATCAGTTTAAAAGCATTCCCACATATAAAGATGGAATTAAAAGATATATTTGAAAAAGTTGACTAAAAAATAGTTTAGGACGATATTATTTTAAATATCGTCCTAAATATTTATTCTTTATTGACAATTGACAGATTTGAAAGTAATTGCTGTATATGTGGATCGTCTGATATAAATATATCATTTGGAGTACAATTAAGTTCTTTGCATATAGCTTCTAATGTTTAAAAAAAATTCCTTTATAGATATTGTCAACTGTTGGATAAGTTATACCAACCCTTTTAGCTAATTCATATCTACTTATTTCTATATTATTTAATTTCTTCTGTATAGATATTTTCATACGTATACACCTCACTAGAGTTGTAGTATCTTATACACAAAAGGAATTAAATATAAAAAATAATATATATACTTCATAATGACAAGTACAAATGAACTGCAATGAATGTGTGGAAGGAGGCATTACAATGACTACTTTTAATAAATATGACGTTATATTTGGAGAATTTCCAGATAATGATGGCTCTATACAATCTGGTTACCGTCCAGGTATTGTTATTCAAAATAATATTGGAAATAAATATTCTCCAACGCTTATTGTGATGCCTTTAACATCAAGATTAAAAAATTTAGAACAAGCAACTCATTTATTTATAAAACATAGCAAAGAAAATGGTTTGAAAAGAGATTCTATACTATTAGCAGAACAAATCTCAACAATTAATAAAGAAAAGGCAAAAAAGATTGGTCATATAGAAGACAGGATGTTGCAAAAAGATATATTTAAATGTTTTATTTATTCAGCAGCATATGGGGAGCGTGATGCTGATCTTAAAGAATTGAAGATGAGTTGAATTATTAATAAGGAGAATAAAATGTCAAAATTAGTTAGTATCACTAAGCTTCAGGCTATTCGCTTAATGGAAGCTAATTTACTTGAAATAAATGAATATTTCGGATACAACAAATTTATCTTGTTATCTTATGATTTAAAAAAAGGAATACCGATTCCAAAAAAAGAAATTGATAAAGAAAAAGGACTGCAAATAATAAAAAATTGTAATACTTTTATTTTAAATGAAGATGACGAAGAGGATGGAGTTTCAATATTATCTATGTACACAGAATTGCAAAAAGATATATTTAATATACTTCCTATTGGAATAAAACATGATATGTTAATCATGCTTCATCCGTTCTCATGTTCATTTAACTGTTAGTAAACTATGATAAGATAAAATAAATTATAAAAACTCCAAAAAATATATTGACAACATCAAATAAGCCTTATATACTATATATATAAGTCATTAAACTATTTAAATTAATAATAAAGGAGGCGATCATTTGAATGTGGTTAATAGATGGTTTATATTACCTGATATAGGTTTATTTGGAGATAAGGTTTTTTCGTGTTTTACCAGTATCAATCAATCATCATTCCGTTTTAACATACTAGACTTAAATTTTAAAATTGCAGTCAAGTTACAATGGTTTGCATATAATTGGCGAAGACGTGAAGGTGAAAATATAACTTATCTGTCGGCACATTGTGAAATATCTGTTCCATCTAAAGATATATTAGAAATTCCTTTTTTCAAATCAGTAATAGATGAAATGGATGAAACAGATAAAATAAAACAAATGAAGTTAATAGAAGAAATAACAGAAGAAAACCAAGATGTAAAGCAGGCATTAATTGAACGATATGGAAAAAGTTTAGGAAAACCATTATATTCAAGAGAAGTGGAAAACAACATATCAGTAGTGTCTGATAGATATTGCGGAATAGATGAAATAAATAATAATATATACTATTTTGTAAAAGAAGGAGATGACGCATCACAATTAAAAATATCAGAAACTGCATAATAGATTCATATTAATACTTATAATGGAAAACAAAAAGACCCATCAAATCATACAAACGGTGTTGGCGCACCTCTGATTCGAACAGGTCTTTATACATACACACAAATTCATAACCTGATAGGCAGAATTTGAACATAACAGATACGTTATGCTATTATTAATTATTACATATTTTATTAATAAAATCAAGTTGTTTCGATTCGTTTTTAAATGATTTTAAGCGTAACTCAATCAATTTCTGGTTATATCCAAGTAACATCGAAAGTTGTTCTGTAGTATAGTTCATGTTTTCCATTATAATTTCATCTGGTATAAGCAAATTTACAGCAAAACTATTAGCTTCTATTTCTATTTTAGAATCAAGTAATAATGTTTTATTGCGGATAAAATAGCAGTTAAGTTTTCTGTGCATGATAGCATGTCCAAGTTCATGCGACATTACAAGATTCATTTCATTTTCAGATAAATTTTCATTGAGAAATATACACCTATGGTTTTTAAGAAACATATAACATCCACAAGGCGTACCAAGTTGTCCTATTTGAATTTGAATGTTTAAATAATCAGCAATATCAAATGGATTTCTGCTATCACATTTTTTGACATAATAATCAACAATATGTTTTATGTTTTTATTCAAATGTATCCACCTGCTTTTTATGTTTGTTTGGATTATATTTTTCCTTGTTAATTGGTTTTAAACGTCTGAGCATGATTTCGACTTGTCCAAGAAACATATCCAGATCATCATCCGGTATATCATTTCCGTCGAAGTTTACTGGGCCGTCTTCACGGTTGGTTAGTTTTCTTTTGAGACTGTTTAAATCTTTTGCGATATCACGGTTATCTTTTTCAGAAAGACCATTTTGATCAATACCGTTTAATAAGTAATCCATGCTTACACCAAAATACTGAGCTACTGTATTTAACTTATCGGCATTAGGCGTATTTTTATCCCATTTTGTAATAGTGGCATTACCAAAACCGAGTTTAGATTCAAGTACGGTTAAGCTCATTCCATGTTCATTAGCAAGGTTTTTCACACGGGTTTTTAATGACATAATATTTACCTCCTTTAATTTACAGAAAAAAATCTAATTTCATTATTGACATAAGGATAATTTTCTAGTATAGTATCTGCATGTAGAAAATAATCTATTTGCATTGAATATTTTCTTTTATATTATAATAGAATATTTTCGGTAAAAAGTCAATAAAAACTGAACATTTTCCTATTTTTTATAGGTAATATAATGTCATTTTTAATTTAACGTTGATAGTAATTATAACACAATCAGTCAAATATGAAAAGAAGAAAATAATGGGTTTGTTTTAAACGCAATTGGTACATTGACAATTTAATAAGGCTTTACACTTTTTACATAATCCGTTATAATTAAAATGTAACAAACAGTGAAAATTATTAAAGAGAGACGGGTGATTGTATGCCAAATAATGAAAAGGAGTTAAACTGTTATCTTTTTGATCAACTTACGCTTTTAGAGAGGCTAGAAATTGAAGCAAAAAAAGATAATGCTGAAAATGTTTTAAAACAAATTGAATTTGAAAAAAAAGCAATTAATCGCAAGTTGTATCAAAAACCATCATTAACAGTCAACTAAATATTAACCACTAATCAAAAAAGGTGTAAAGTCTTAATAAATTATCAAGACTTTACACCTTTTTTGATTTTGTTATTGCTATTTAGATTGTGAGTTTGGCTCATCGTCTGGTATATACTCAAAAATATCACCAGGTTGACAATTAAGGTATTTACATAATGATTCAATGGTTCGTGTGTCAATATGTCCGTTTTCATGAATCTTTTTCCATGCAGATTGACCAATAACCTTTTCCTTCTTAATAGTATAAGAAGTAATGCTTTTTCTTCAAAAATTAATAACAATTTACGGTAGCTTATTGGCATATTATGAAACCTCCTGTTAGTAAATGTATGAGTAAAATATACTATAACAACATCACGATTACTAGTGACAAAATTTACAAAATATCATCTCGATTATTAGTGATATTGTCAATTGAATATCACGTTTCTGGTGATATGATCATTGCAAGATAAAGCAACCGTATACCAAGCACGCCTTGCCTTTTATCAAATAAAAGAGAAATAAAATCCTATTAAAAAAACCAATCAAATTATATCACAAAAAACTAGAAAAAGAAAGGAAGAAAAAATTATGTATGAATTTAGAATTATCACATGTGCAGATGGTTCAGAGATTATAGATCGTTCATTAAAAACACCATATAGCGCATTAACTCCTACTCAGATGATAGAGTATCAGGAAATAAATATTCAGATTGCTATTTCAGATCGTATGAAGAGAAAAGCACAGAGGGAAGAAGAAAGAAAAATAAAGCGTGAAAGAAATTTACTTTACAGGTTGGCTTGTATCTTTGGAATTGTTTAAGAGTGTGACGAAAATGCGAGTCTGGATATCTTTAAACGGGGAAGGAAGTGATGTAATGAGGAACAATCTAAAAGAAGCCACCGAAAAGCGGGCATGACACAGAAACAAGTTGCAGAATATTTAGGAATAAGTGAAATAGGTTATAGATAAATAGAATCTGGAAAGCGACTTGGTTCAATAAACACATGGGATATGCTGGAAGATTTATTTAGTATTCATCAGAGAAAATTGAGAAAACTTTTTTAAAATCATCAAAACACAATAAATCGTCAAGAGATACATAAAACGCGGCTAGTTTTAATAATTTTTTAATGTTTGGTTCACGAGTTCCTTGCTCATATTGACGAATTGTTATAACAGATACACCTAAAAAATCCGCAACATTTTTTTGTAATAAATTTAATTATTTACGTAATTCATTTAAATTTTCATTAAATTGCATATTCCCCACCCCAAAAAACATAGTGACAGACGCAGTAAGATTTGTCATAATAGATTCTAGTTAAATCGGTTCGTACGAGTTGATATTATCACAAATTATTTTATCACTAAATGTGGAATGAAATAATATGAAAAGATCTAAAGTTACTTTTACAAAGAACACATTATTTAAAAAAGATGATGAAAATTCACTATATATCCAAAGACATAAGTAGAAAATACAAACAATAATAAAATACATATTAAGGAGGATTCAAGTATGAACACAGTTGCAACAATGAATGAGGAAACAAAAAGAATGCAGTTTAATGATATTGTAGCAAATATCAAACCACTTATGACAGTAGGAAAAGGAAAAGCACAGAGAACACTTACAGGTAGTGCCGTAGTTCCGTTATCTTGTTGCTTTGTTGATTGGCGTTATCAAGGAATGAGAACACATAAACATTTGAACAGACTTAAGAATAAATGGGATGAACGGAAGTTGACTCCTATTATCTTGGTTCCACATCCAGAAGAATACAGATTTGCGGTTGTAGATGGTCAGGGAAGATGCTTAGTTGCTCCTGAGAAGGGAATGGATCGTCTCAATGCAATTATTCTTATGGATGCACCTGAAGATCTGAATGAGCGTTTAAAATTTGAGGCAGAATATTTTATTGGACAAGATTCAGAAGTAGAAAATGTAAAGCCACTTGAGAAACATCTTTCAAGAGTAATTATTGGCGATGAAGCCGCAACAATTTTAGATAAGCTTCTGAATAAATACGGTATCAAATTTGTTAGTACAAAGGGAAATAGAGAAGAATCCGTACTTGGAAGTTATACAGATACATATTCGATTGCAAAAGTGCATGGTGAAAAATGCTTAGATTTTATTTTTTCAATTATTGAAAATGCAGGCTGGAATAAAGAGCCAAACGGTTATGCTACTTTTGTTATGAGAGCTTTACGGGAGATATGGATCGCTCATCCAAAGAACAGAAAGAAAATACATACATTTTTATCAAAAGAATTACGTAAGATCGATCCAGCTTTGTTTAGTGCAAATTCTAAAACAAAATATCCAAAAAGAGATCATAGAGTATCTTGCGTGTTGTATGTTGAAGACATGTTATGTGACAAACTTGGAATAGAAAAGAAAATATATATAGAAAATGAAAAGAAAGTTACAATTTGCAAATAAAGCAAAAAACGGAGGAATTTATCATGAAGATTATCAAAGGAGCGCAAAATTCAGAAATACATTGGACAGCAAGAAAACTTGCAGAATTAATAGCTGATGGTACTGTAAATTTTAATATTGACATCCAGAGAGGATATGTATGGAAGAAAAATGAAAAGAAATCTTCATTTATTCGCTCTTTAATTCTAGAAAGAGCAGTTCCTCCGTTATATTTCAATAAGGTAGATGATGTATTTGAAGGAGAAGATGGAAAGCAGAGAGCACTTACTGTGGTGAAATTTCTTAACGATGAATTTGCATTAAGTGATTTAGACACATTTATGGTTATAAATGATGATGGAGAATTAGAAGAAATTGATCTTAATGGATTAAAATACAGTGAACTTCCAACATGCTTTCAGGAATCTGTCAAAGATTACAATTTTACAATTTGCTATACAGATAATGCAGAACAGGAAGAAGTTGCTGATACGTTTTATAACTTGAATAACGGACAAACTTTAAATGCTGCAACGATGAATCGTGTAAAAGCGAAGTCTAAAGATCAAATTATAAAACTTGGAAAGCACAAGGTGTTTACAGATGCATTAAGTGAAACTGCTTTAGATGGACATGTTAATGAAGATTTGATAGTAAAAGCACACGCCGTTCTAAATGATGAAAATGTTTCTACTGATACAAAGTGGATTAGACCATATATGAAAGAAGTTGATATTACACAGAATGATGAAATCTTACTTGGAAATGTATTTGATCGTATTTATAACATTCATTCACTTATTGAAGACAAGAAAATTGCAAAAAGAATATATGCAAGAACACATATAATTAGTATTGTGCCTGTAATTGCAGAATCTATTGAAACTGGAATATCGGATGAAGAAATGATGGAATGGTTTGTAAATTTTTTCTCTGGTAAAAAATCACCAACTATATCAAAAGCATACAATGAAGCTGCTGGAAGGGGAACAGGGAAAAACTCTGCAGTTAAAACACGATTAAATGAGATAAAGAAAAGTTTTGACAAATATTTCAATGAGAAAAGAGGCGATAAACAATTAAATATGTAATAAGAAATTACGAAAAACTGTATATAAAATTAAGCAAAAATGGGAAAGCTGAAACCTGCTCAGAAACTGAAAAGGATATTTTTGAATTTACTAAAGCAAAAAATATTCTGGAACATCTTCCAAAGAATCTTCAAAGATTAAAATTTGAAGTAGAAGCTGTTCCAGAAATAAAACCAAAATCAGAAAACAAAAGAAAATTAGAAAATAAGGAATATGAAGTTCCAAAGAACGTAACAAGATGGATTGAAAAATTTGGAACTTGCGCTGATATTATAAATGAAGCAAAAAATAGAGAAAAGGATTTGATTGGAGATTTAACAAAATCAGATAAAGAACTTCTTGATATTTTACATATTATCGAAATGGAAAAGCCGTTAGATTTATATGGCGGATGGTTAATATACAAAAGGATTCGTGAAAATCGAAAGAAAAGAAGGGAATATAAAGATGAGATCTTGATTGTAGAAAATGTTTTAAAAGAAATAAATCCTACATGTTTACAACGTGAAAAAGTTAAAAAAGCTATTAAGGGGTTAATTGGTAGAAAGTACAGATTCAGAATTATAGAGGAGGAATCAGATGATATGCAAAACATGCAATAAAGTAATGAGTATTACTGGGACAAGATATGAGCAAAAGAAAAATAAAGATGGAAGCAAACAATTTTTACATAAACCATATTGTGAATGTGGAAATTGTAAGTATAGAAAATATACTAAATTTACAAACTTTCAGGAAATTATCAAAAGATTTACAAATACATAAGAAAAAGGGATAATAGTATTATTCCTCATCCTGTTTCTTTTCCAAAAAGATCAAGTCCTAAGCGTATTAGTTAAACAGTAGCTTCTGAATGTATTTGATAACGATGCTTAAAACGAAAAACTTCAATTTGGGGGAACATATCATCATCTACAGATATGGTATATCTTGATTATTAGTAGTCATATATATCACCTCATAAAAGAAAGGAAACAATAATCATAAAAATATTATTCAGTTAAATATTTGATAAAAGCAGATACAGCATCTATTTGTTCATCAGTTAAAGTATCAATTGAATCTAAAACCTGTTTTTTAGCTAACGAGACTCCTTGATTGGGAAATATCTCTCCTACCCCATTTTCTAACCAGTCTTTGTTTACATTAAAGACATTTTCAATAAGTAATAAAATTCGATCTGGTGGATTAACCTTACCACGCATGATTTTTGAAAAATATCCAGGATCAAGATTTATCTTTGTTGCAAATTGACGCTGAGAGATATTAAGTTCATTCAAAAGTATTTTTAGTCTATCGTAAATCATTGTAGCCACCTCGTTAATATAAAAATAACAAACAATGTTGCCTATGTCAACGAATTATTTTGAAATATTACTTGACATATTGCTTTTTGCACTACACAGTATTGCTTATGTCAATTATTTGTACAAATAATGTTGCTATAAGCACTGCTATATACTTTCATAGTGTAGAAATATATAATATATAAATCAGATTGGATGTGTCTAAAATGGAGCATACAGAATTAGTAAAAAAAGAAATAGAATCAACAATTGAAGATTTTTATACAAATAACCAAAGTAAATTGAAGAAAATTTGCAACAAGGAAATGTTAAAATTCGGTGGTTTGTCACAAATGGATTATGATTGTTTCTATTCAAGAGCTGGATATGAACTTAGTATTGCAAGAGAAACATATGATCCTTCTAAAGGAAAATCATTTATGGATTATGCTATTGGTGTAATTAAATTTTCTGTTCGTAAAGAAATGACATATAGAAATAGAGAAAAAAGACAGGTAGTTGTTAAAAAAGAAGAAACAGATGAAAATGGTAAAACTGTAAAGAAAAAAGAATATATATCTAATATTTCTATAGATACACCAATTGGAGATGAAGATGGTTTAACTATTGGAGATACATTACAATCTGATTTTAATATTGATGATGTTATTGGTGAAGAAACAAATGAATATAGCGATAAGATAGAAAATTTTTTGCAAAGACTATCTAATATACAAAAGAATATTGTAAAACATATCATGAAGGGGTATTCATCAAAAGATATCAAAAAATGGCTGAATTTATCAGATGCACAATATCGAGATGCATGGAATATTATATGTTCCTATGATAATAAAAGAATTCTTTTTAATGAAAAATATGATTCGGAGGAATACGAAATGAATGAAACTGTTGTAACAGAGGATGTGTCTGAAACATACAAGAATACAAGTTATTCTATTGAGTCAATCAGTAAACAATTAAAGAAAAAACGTATCAGGGATGATCATATTTTGCAACGTCATAGTGGACAATGGAAACCATTCGCAAAAAGCGAGCTAATTTCTGATATTTTAAGGGGAAAATCACTTACACAAATTATTATTTCAGAAGAAATAAAAAATGGATTAAAAATGCAATGGTTAATTGACGGAAAGCAACGGTGTACAACATTAGATGACTATCTGAATGACGGATTTGCTATATCAAAAAATGTTAAAAATTATAATATTAAATATCAAGCTCCTAAAATAGATGAAAACGGTTATGAAGTATTAAATGGAGATGGATTTACAGATATGGAATGGAAAGTTTTTGATATTCGTAGCAAAAAATTTTCGCAACTTCCAGAAGAATTACAAGATATATTTAAAGATCGTCAAATCCCTGTTTTATATAATATGAACTGTACAAAGAAAGATATTGCCGACGATATTGCACGGTTCAATCGTAGCAGACCTATGAACAAAGCCCAAAATGGATGGTTAGGTTTAGATGAAGATTTTGCCGAATTAGTTGAAAAAATTGCAAAAATGCAGTTCTTTCAGCCAGAATATTATGGAAGTTCATATACTGGTAATTCTAATACATCAGGCGCACTTAGAAGAATTATTGTTGAAAGTATTATGGTTTCAGATTTTATAGATGAATATTGTGATTTTGAAAAGATGTGCGAATTTTTAACTGAAGAAGCAAGTGATTCTAATTTCACTGAATTTTATTCTCTTGTTGAACGTTTAACTACTGTTAGCAATGAAGATGTGGCAAAATTATTTAATGTGAAAGATTCATTTTTATGGTTTGGGCTTTTTTCAAGATTTATAAAGCTTAATTTCGATGATCATAAATTTATTGATTTTATGAAAGAATTTAATAATGCTTTACATAGCAAAGAAATTGATGGTGAATCTTTTGATAATATTCTTATAAAAACAAAGTCAACAAAAGATAAAAGTGTTGTTGAGAAAAAAATAAACTTACTTGAAAAACTTATGCTTGAATATTTACATATTACAGAAACTAACGAAGTGGATATTAAAATTCGATCAGATAAAAATATTAATGAAGTTTTATTCATATCAGAGAATGTTGGAGTGGATAAAGACAGTGCAGCAAATAATTTAGATTTCTACAAAGAGTCGTTAGAATATCTAACAGAAAATACTATTAAAATTGGTTCAAAGCTATTAGATAAAGAAAATCAATTATCTTTATTAGCATTGGTTGCTTATTCATATAATGCAGATATTGATTTAGACGAATGGCTAACTGAATATGCTAAAAATAATAATACATACGAAGTTGATCAAAAAACCAATTACTTATATATGAAAGAAAGCTTAAATCAGTTTCATGCAGCTAAAAATACTGTAAAAAAGAAAAGTGCATAGGGAGGGATAATATAGTGACATACATGAGACTTGAAAACATAAAAATTAAAGATTCTTTTTCAACTACACTTCCAAAAGAAGAAAAAGTGGCTGTATGCAAAGCATATTGGGAAATACATAAAAAACAGGATCGTTATATTATAGTCGATCATAACAATGTTCTTATAGACGGATATATTCAGTATCTTGTTTTAAAAGAAGTTGGCATAGAAATTGTAGAAGTAAAAATATCAGATAAAAAGAGAAAGAAATGGAGCCGTAAAAGAATGCTTCCTAAACAATCTAAACCAAAAAAATTAACTTATAGAGAATCTAATACCACATATGTTTTTGGTACGCTTCTTTATTCAAGAAGCAAAAAAGAACGAGTATGGAGGATACCAAGTAACTGGAAGGATGATCGTATTGCTGATTTTAACATAGGAGATGTGGTTATGGTACATAACCAAAATGGATTATCTCCAATCAAAATTACAAGAATTGAAAAACTCAATAATTGCCCTGTCGATATACCAGTTAAAAAAGTCGTAGGAAAATATTATTAATAATAGAAAGGATAAAAAATAATGAGATATATTAGTGATGATGGAAAAGTATTTAATACAGAGGAAGAATGTTTAGATCATGAAAATTCAGAAAAGAAAAGGGTTGAAGAAGAAAGAATTAAGAAAGAACAATTTGAGACCGAACGTAGGAAGCTATTAAAAGAAGTTCAGGATCTGTATAGTACTTTAAAAGGAAAAGTTCAAGAATATGATAAAAAATATGGTTTTCATCAGAAAGTTTATTTTACACCATTATATGACATTATGAACATGTTTTACAGATAAGGGAGGGATAGATAAATGAGTGATTTTATTGATGCTTTAAAAATAGCAGAAAAATACTATAATAAGGACGCTTTTTATCACGCTGTCCGTGTAACAGTAAATGTAGCAAACAACAATTTAATTCCTGTAGATAAATTAGACGATTGCATTGTTTTAGCACTAATGCATGATTTGTTAGAAGATACAGATTTCAATTTAGAAGATTATAATGGATGCTTTAACTACAGAGTAGAAACATGTTTAAACTTAATTACAAAAAATAAAGAAGATACATATGAGCAGTATTTGAATAAAATCAAAGAAAACTATATTAATTATCCAGAAGCATACTTAGTTAAACTTGCAGATGTTAAAGATCATCTTACTCAGATAGAAACTTTAACAGATGAGTTAAAAGAAAAATATTTAAAAGCATTACCATGTTTATTGTGAGGTGAATAAAAATGAATTTTGATATGAATTTTAATTTACATATACGTTTTTATACTTCCTGTGGAGGAAGACAGAATATGTGGATTGAAAAACAAGGTTGTGATGGAATGCGTTATGAAGTAAATAATATTGACGATGCTAAAAATTCATTTGAACAATATATAACACAGGTTGTTAATAAGGATACACATAGATTTGATATGAGATGTTAACTGTTACAAATATTAAAAATATCAGTACATAATATGGAAGTAATATAGCAGATTATTTCACTAAAAAATCGCGGATTACGGAGGATGTAAAAACAGAAAAAGACCGGGTAGCTAATCCGATCTTCTCTGACCAGTTTCTTAACAACATTGCCGGATGTATGTAATTGCAAAATATGCTATTATCACGCAAATGATAGCAAATATTTTTGGGTTACACTTTGATATGACCTTGTGAACCCATGTAAAAACAGTAACACCGATGATGCCAAGAAGAAACAGGCAAAAGTCCCATGACGCTATCATTCCAATTAGCTCCATAAAACATCCTCCGTTTCTATATAGATACAGGACTTACAACAGTCCGAAACTGATGTCCACTAACGAAAGATTATGGTTGAAATGAAGCATATGAGATTTTTCGAATGTTTAATAGGAGTTGGAATGATAGCTTACATTGTTTGGATAAATAATGCTTTTGCTTTACAAAATAATATTTTCCATATAAATGTTAAAATAGCAATACCTCCTTCTTTACATTCTCAAGCACTCTGCGTTAAGTGCCTAATTCAGAATATCATACTTACATAATACAGTCAATCTATATATTTCAAATAAAACAGGAAATTAAATAAATCATGCATTGAAAGCCGCATTTCATTGGGAAATTGGAGGAAAATTTTATGAAGATATATTTTGGAATTGATTGTGCTCCTGGTGGTATCAGACCTAATACATATGCTGAGAGAGTTTTTGAGAAATTAGGGATTAATTCAATAGAAGCATATAATAAATGTTTTGGTGCGTGGGAGTGGGAAGTAGATGTTGATGATAATTTTGATTATGAATCTTTCAAAACGTGGATGAAGGCAGAAATGGATGAACTATATAAAGCAGGTCGTATTCGTGGTGCGCAATGGGATAAAGTAGAAACGGAGAAATAGTATGAGTGATAAAAAGATAAAAAGAGATGATTTAGGGAAATCGTATGAAAACATTTTATGAGAAGATTCCTAATACAAGATTAATGAGAAGGAATATTTTAAGAATTGAGTAAAAGAATTATTTTGGACAAAAATGAGCTGCACCAAAAATATGTAGTGGAGAAATTATCACAAGCTAAAACTGCAAAATACTTTAATTGTTCTATTGACACTGTTGTAAGAAACTTAAAAGATTATGGGATAAAAGCTCATAAACAAGGAGCTTGGTGTGTTTCAAATAGAGTGGAATTATCAGAATATCAAAGAAATAAGTTATGTGGTGCATTATTAGGTGATGGTAGTCTGATAAAGTGTAAGAACGGTATAAATGCACAGTTTACATATGTTTCAAAATCAAAGCAACATGTTGAGTTTGTATGTAAGGACTTTATGGAATATTCATATAAAGAGGGAATAAAAAAATATGAATACATTGATAAAAGAACAAAGAAGCAGTATTTACGGTATACGTTTAGAACGATTACAGATCAAGGATTTACTGCTGAATATTATAGGTGGTATAAAAATGGAATTAAGCATATTCCAGAAGATTTAATTTTAAATCCCTTAATATGTTTAATTTGGTATATAGGAGATGGTAGCATATGCAACTCTTTTAAAAATAATAGTCAATGTATAAAAATTGCCACTAATTGTTTTGATAAAAACGAGCAAGAAAGAATTTTACTTCCTCAATTATCTGATTTTGGTGCAAGATTATGTAAGGCTGGCAAAAATAAATCAACTAACAAATATCAATATGCAATTTACATTCCTAAAAAGAAAATGGAACAGTTCTTTGAATTTATTGGAGAATGTCCATTTCCTGATTATAAATATAAATGGGATTATAAAGAGAAATTTTATCCATCTTATGAAGATTATTATGAAGAATGGAAAAAGTTGTATTTAAATGGAATGGGTTACACGCATATTGCTAGATTATATGGAGCAGATAATACAACAGTTCTAAAATATTTAAGAAAAGTTGGAATATATAAGAGATTTGAGGGATACAAGCAATTTTATAAGGAATGGGAAGATATGTTTATTTCTGGAATGAAATACTATGATATAGCCAAAAAATATAATTGCTGTTCTCAAACCGTATTACATCATTTAAGACAAGTAAATTTATTTTAGAAAAGAAAGGAGTTATACAGGATGGACAATAGTAATATTGCAAAACGAATGAAAAAATATGAAGCAGTACATAAAAGTGTATTGATGAATCGTATGCCAGTCATCCTTCGTCTTTGACGGCAAGGCATTCCACACATTCACAAGAGGATTCAAAAGACCATTTGATGATGTCCTTATTAAGACTATGCAAGAAACAGCAAAATATCTTTGTGAAAATATCCAGGGTTGCTCATTAGCATATACACAGTCGGACGAAATTTCTTTGCTATTGATTGACTATCAGAGATTTGAAACTTCAGCTTGGTTTGATTATGAAATTCAGAAAATGTGTAGTATTTCTGCAAGTATGGCGACTATGGCGTTTAATAATATTTTTCGCGATATGGTAGGAGAATTACATATTAAAGGAACGTTAGAAGAAGAGTATTCTTGTATTTTATATAAGGCAGCACAGAAAGGTGCTATGTTTGATGCCAGAGTCTTCAATATTCCAAAAGAAGAAGTGACAAATTACTTCTATTGGAGACAATTAGACGCTTCCAGAAACAGTATTCAGATGGTAGGACAAGCAAATTTCAGCCATAGGGAATTGCAGTTTAAATCTTGTAATGATATTCAGGATATGCTCATGACTCAAAAAGGTATTAACTGGAATGACTTTCCTACATATCAAAAGCGTGGGAGTTGCGTAGTTAGAAATAAAATTGTTCTTGAATCAGATGATGTAAAAGAAACGTGTATGTTGCGCGATCCGAAACAGGGTGAGAATAATTGGATTATTGATTATGACATTCCGATTTTCAAGGGCGATGGCAGGAAGTATATTGAACAGTTTGTGAATATGGGAGAAAAATAATGAAAAGTGGAGATATTGTTATATACAAAAGTGAAGTTGGAACTGTTGTTACAGATTATGACAATAGAGAGGTTATGAGATTTTTACCTTGCAATTATGGAACATATTCTACTTCAAGACTGAAAGCAATAGCAGAAGATGATATAAGAGAAGCGACACATGAAGAAAAACTTGACTTGATAGAGCGAGAGTATCATTGGGGAGAAGTAGTTAAAATTCATTGTGTTGGAGAATATCAGATTATTGAAGCAATAAAAGATCAGAAAATTCATTATCATGGATATATCAATTATAAAGACACCAATACAAGTTACTATTCGTTAGATTCTGCTTTAGTTGGATGTATTGGAAGGAAACATGAGGGCAGAAATGGAAAAGCAGCGATGTATTTTTGTAAAATGATAGGAATGAATTAAACAATAAAACTAACATTTTGAGTTGAGAAAGGAGATATGATGGCAAGACCAAGAGGAACAGATGATGCAAGAGTAATACAGGTTATAGAAACTACAGCCTTACGAGGTGAAGGCACAGAAAAAGATAAATGCAGAGAAGTGAAACAGTATTGGGATTTTGAAGGTAAATTATTAGCTGAGTGTGATCCATGTGCAAAAGAAAAAGAGTAGTTTCCTACTCAGTTTTCTTTCGTTCAGATTGTTTTGCTTTATCAATGTCAATTATATCAGTATAAAGAAGTTCTTGTTCATGGCGGTTGATATACCATTGATCCAATAAATGCTCTATAAGTTTAATAAGTTTTTGTGCCTCATCTGGGTCAATATCAACAATAAGATTAATGTCTTTTTCCATGTGGGCGCCAATATTACCAATCCGGCGAATTCCATCAATAACCTTCCATTGTTGTGCTGGAATTTTATTTTGAAGTTCGTTTATTTCATCAATAAGACGTGCTTTGCTAATTCCCCAAAAGTCACGAATTATACCTTGTAAGCAACGGCGAGAAAGAGTTGCAGATGCTTTTGGACTAAGATTTACGATAGCACATGCTTCTTCATAATCTTGTCGGATTGCTTCTGGTATGTAATCAGGAAATTGTTTGGCTGATGATTTTGGCTGCAATGATGAACTTATATTATTGACATTAGTACCTAAACCATTAGCCACAATTGAGTATTTTTCACAATTTGGACATTTATAAAAATCAATTTCAACGCATGACTCATTTGGAGTACGATTTCTGGGATCTCCATTGCTTTCAAAAGGATATTCAGCAAAAGATACATATTTTTTCGCAAAGGTTCCAAAATCTACAGACATAAAATTGGAACAAAATGGACATTGAAAACTAGACATAAAAATCACGACCTTTCAATAATATTTGACAGTATTATACTACACATACGGAAAATTGAAAAGCAAAAGGAGAAATATATTTTGAAAATGAGATTTGCAACTTTAAAAGATGAAAAAGCGAAAGTAAAAGTGGTAGGAAAAAATCTTGATTTGTTGACACCGCTTGTTGCAACAAGTAAATATTTGGCAAAAAGAATATCGAAAGAGAAGGGAGTGAGTTTAAAAAAAGCAGAATATATAGTGGTTGATTGTATTAAGGATGGTATGAAAACAATAGAAGAATGAATAAGTCTTTGAAAAATTCATTTCATGAAATATGGGATAGAGAATTCTATCCCATAAAAAACATTATTAAATTGTACTTTTATAGCGTTGCTGATTTTGAGCAGTTTTGCCAAGTGCGATTATGTTTTCACATTTGTTTGAATTTACATAAGTAAAGAACTGTGAACCTAATTTGGTACGATTGCCCTTTGGAATCCTATTCCATTCAAATCCACGGAATAAATCTTTAACGATGAATTCCTCATTAGGCGAAAGATCTTTAGTGGCTTTGATTGCAATCTCAAACAAATCGCTTAATGAAGTTTCTGATGTGATAATCATAGTAATGTCCTCCTCACAAAATTATAGCTAGTTGCTATTAGCTTATAGCTATTATAATATGAGGATAAGAATTTGTCAAGATAAAAATTTGATTTTATCTAAGGAGATTTTAAGATGAACTGCAGAGATTGTTATTGGTCTAAAACAAATAACATATTAACTGATGAAGAAATATGTTGTAATGAAAATTCTTCATATTATAATCAAATTATTTCTACAGAAAAAGTAGAACAAAACGGATGTGAAAATGGAGAGACGAAACAAACTGTTGATTATAAAAATATGACAGCTTGGGAATTTGCTTCAAGATATTATATGTAAAATGATAATGGTGGACGATAAATTAAGTGGTAAAAATGAATATAATTGGATTTTGCGTATCTGGCATGGGAGGGAAAAGAGAAGGTGATTTATAAAGTACGAGTAGGAGATATTTTGCTTGCAGAGAATAAAATCTGTAATCAAACAAATATATATTTAGTTGTAAATTTAGACGGTGATGATGGATTTGGACTTATTTGCTTGTCTTGTGGGTCTAAAGTTGGATTTTATGGCAATGACAAAGAAGAATTTAAAAAAGATATAGATGGTTTCTTAAATGTGAAATATATTGTTCCAAAAGAAAAATTTTGCGAATTTTTTAATAAGAATTATAAGCTAAGATATAAGATTATGGCACATGATGTTATTAATGAAAGATATGAGTTAGGAATAGAAATTGAAAGAGAAACCTAATATTATAATGAATTGAAACTTTCAAGTAAGAAAAGAGAAATATATATCACAAAAATGAAAAGGAGAGATGATAAGTTATGTGTAATTTTAAGAGTGGAATTATTTTGAAGAACAAGGTGGTTTTAGCACCAGAAGGAAATGAAAGCCATTCGGATTTATTGGAAAGTCTTGGAATTGAAGATACTCACATGAATGCATCTAAAACATTTGTAAGAGCAGAGTTAATTCCTAAAAATAATGATAAAATGACCAATGTAAAAGACTGGAGATATAAGGTCGATCAGGATATTGTGCCTGATTGGTACGAAAAAGACCCAGAGAGATACAAACAAGATTTTAGAAATGCAGTTGAAGAATATATGAATGAGTGGAGAAAACAGTTAAAATTCATTTGTGGGCATTATTGGACAAGTGTTCAGGATGGGAAACGTACATATTATTTTATGAATGGGATTCTTAAAAAGTCAGACTTTGGTAAAACAAATAATTATGCAGAATCTTATGTGCGGAGAGATCTTATTAATAGTGAGTTGGCAGAGGATTTAAAGAAAGAATTTGGAGATAAACTTGTTCCGATTTCTCTTGATTTGACTTCTATGGATGGATTTAAAGATTATGGAAGTGTTGAAGGTGATATTTTAGCAATCCCAAATATTCAGTTGCTTATGAAGTTTGGTGAAAGTATTCCATTGATTGATAATTGGTATTGGCTTGCTAATCCTAATCAGACACCGAAGAGAAACGATGCCCACTGTGTTCAGTACGTTGACTCCGATGGCAGTGTGGACTACGGCGGTTGCCGCTGGTATGGCGGGGGCGTGCGTCCGTTTTTCATCCTTCAATCTTAAATCTTTGAATCTTGCAAAAAACCATCGGGTAGCCAGTAATCAGGAATGCGTCAGCATTCCGTAGGTAGCCGATGAGCGACTGAAAGGAGCGGGAAAAACCAGTGAGCGAAGCGAAACTGGATGTTATTGTAAAAGCAATAAATCTTATGGAATATACTATGACAATTACATCAAACCGAAAGAGGTATCCAGTTAAGCATTTAACATTGGTAAAACGCATCCAAAATCGCTGTATGGATATATATGAATATTTGCTTGATGCAAATAGGCTGAAATTGGATACTTCAAAATCGGAACGCCAAGAATTACAAACAAAAGCAATTTCATGTTGTGATAAGTTGTCTTGTTATGTGGAACTTTCTATGAAATTGAAATTAATTGGAAGTGATACAGTAGGATATTGGCAGAAACAAATAAATGATGTGAAATATATGAGTATTGCATGGCGTTCAAAAGATAAAGAGAGATAATTTTAGGTTGTTTGTTGTATGACCCACTATGTTCAGTACGTTAACTCCAATGGCAATGTGAACTACAACGATTGCAACTGGAATGACAAAGGCGTGCGTCCGTTCTGGATCGGAAGACGAATGAAAGTAAGAGAAACACTGAAATTAGAGTCCCGATATCAAAAGAATAAACAACCTTTCCTGATTCAAAAATGTCAGGATAAATACAAAGGAACAAAATACTATGATAGAAGATAAAACAGATTTTGAAAAAGTAGTAGATTTCGGTAATTTGTATCAAGCATATTTAAAATCTAAATCAGGTAAAGGTTTTTCAAAAAGCAGTCAAAAATTCCAAGTATTAGCTCTTGATGGAATTCATCAAATAAAGAGAAAATTAGAAACTAAAACATATCAAGTATCAAAATACAATGAATTTATAATATATGAACCGAAAGAGAGAGTCATTAAAGCATGTTCGTTTGTAGATAAAATTGTACAGCATAGTTTGTGTGATAATGTACTGATTCCAAGATTGAATAAAGAGTTTATTCAAACAAATTATGCTGGACAGATTGGCAAAGGTACATTGTATGGATTGGATTGCTTAAAAGCTCAGATGTATCTTGCATATCAGAAGTATGGATATGATTGTTGGATTATAAAAGCTGATGTTAGCAAGTTCTTTTACAATATCAATCACGATATTTTGAAGGATATTTTGAAATATTTTATAGAAAATAAAGAAGTGTATTGGCTGTGTGAGAAGTTTATTGATAGTACTGAGGGAGTAGGACTTCCATTAGGTAATCAGGTTAGTCAAGTATTTGCACTTTTATATTTATCAGTGTTAGATCACTTTATCACAGGAGAACTTGGAGTTAAATATTATGGTAGATATATGGATGATTTTTATTTGATAGTACAAAATAAAGAATATGCGAAATGGTGTTTAGCAGCTATTTATGAGTTTGTGTATTCATTAGGTCTTGAATTAAACAGTAAGACTCAGGTCATTCCTTTTAAAAATGGAATCAAATTTTGTGGTTTTCATACATATGTGACTTCAGGTGGTAAAGTAATCCGAAAGCTGAAGAACGAAAATAAACATGCCGCTAAAAAGAAATTTAAGAAAATGGTTGGATTAGTGAGGTGTGGAAAACTTAGCAAAGAGAAATTTTATGAGAGTTACAATGCTTGGAAAAATCATATATCACATGGCAATTGTGTGAAATTGGGATATGAGATGGATAGATATGTAGAAGAGCTATTTGGAAAATAAAAGAGAGGTTTATTATGAATTACGAGGTAGAAGATCAGTATAACGTTTTTATCAAAGATGTAGAAACAGGTTTACTTTCTCACGAATTATATTTAAGAGAAAGACGAGTACGAAGATGAATATTCTCACAGTGTGATTGATAGAGGACATGCATTATTATCTGAAAGAATTAGAAAATATCTACATGATAAATTACCCAATCAGTATTGTGTATTTGTAGATTGGTGTGTTCGTGTTATGTCAGTAGAAATGGCAGAAAAGAAAAATATTAACAATTACAAAAACTATATTGTTAAGTAGTTGAAACACGAGTTTTAAGGAAGGAGAAAGTATATGAATATCAATCAGGAATTTCATATAAAGCAAACTCATCATGAGATAACATTTTTTGCTTATGACATTGATAAAATTGAAAAGATTACACCGTATAATTTGTCTAAAATTTTTATTCCTGAATGTGCAGAAAGAGATTGTAAAAGCGGATGTGATCAAAGAAATATTAAAGAGGCGTGTTGCGTATGTTGTTCACCACATTTACAGGAATTATTGCTTGATGGTTGGTATGTTGGTAATGAACATGGATTTTTAGATGATAACTCCTATTATGCAGAGTTGAAAACTGGTATTCGTGTTCCTGTTGATAAAATGATATTTGATGCGTGGAGTCAAGGGTGGGAGATAAAACCGTATAATGGATTATTATATGAAATAACTACACATTAAAATTTCCGTTTCAAGGAGATGGACAGATGCTTTACAAAATACGAGTAGGAGATATTTTATTAGCAGAAAATAAACCTTTAAGCCAAACAAATGCATATTTAGTTGTCAACTTAGGAATGGATGAAGGGTTTGGATTGATATGTTTATCCTGTGGATCTAAAGTTGGTGTTTATGGAAAGGATATACAAAATTTGGAGAAGATATCAATGGATTTCTAAATGTGAAGTATATTATTCCCAAAGAAGAGATTTGTGATTATTTCAATGGGAAATATAAACTGAAATATAAGGTAAAAGCACATGATATTGCTAATATAGATGATGAATTCGGATTAGAAATAGAACGATGAGATTCTGTTTAAATTGGAGGAATGTATGATTTATAGAGAAGAAATTAAAGATTTATTTTCTGTTTCAGAAGATTATTATTTAGCACATTGTATTAGTGCTGATTTTGGAATGGGCAAGGGAATCGTTGTTGAATTTAATGAAAGATTTGATATGAAAAATAAGTTGCGGCTTAAATATCCTGATTACTTAGATGCATATAACCGTCATAGAATTGGTGGAGATTGTATCTTGGAAGGTCGAGTATTAAATTTAATTACAAAAGAAAGATATTTTCAGAAGCCAACGATTATTACTATGAGAATTGCGTTACAAAAAATGAAGGATATATGTATAGAGAATAACATTACTAAAGTTGCTATGCCGACTATCGGAGCCGGACTAGATAGATTTGTCTGGGGTGTTGTGTTGGATCAGATTCATATGATATTTGATGATATAGATATAGAAATTTTGGTATGTAAGCTTAAATGAGCTGGAGGAAATTTATATGAAATTAGGTGATATTTACAGACACAAGAATAAAAATTCTATTATTCAAATAGATAGTTTTGCAACACCGATGGGACAGTCTGTGGACAATAGTAGTTTTACCATTGTTTTTAAGCAAATTGAAAGACATAATCAATATGAAATTGGCAGCTGTTCTAGTAACAACGGATATGGCTCACAAGAAGAAATAGAAAAGGAATATAAGCTTTTGATCCCACAGGAAAAATTAAGTGAATATCAAGATTGGAATGAAATTTTTGAACTATTGAATTGAAATAAAACGAAGGTTTCAAGTGAAGATGAGGTGGTAAATTGAAAAATATTTTAAGTAAAAATAATGACGGATCGATAGATATCATGGATAGATATGGATTTACGGAATATACAGTTGCCAAGAATGAAAATGGTATAGTTGCTAGATTGGCAAATCAGTTATATGAATATGAGAATTTCTTTACAGAGAGGCTTAAAGATGTGTTGATGAATTACTTTGATGTCCCATCTGACACATATGCGTATAATTTAACAAGACATAAAACTGCTTTTTCCGAAGGAACCATGTCTCTTGATGATTTTGAAGAATTTGATGAAGAAATCATTGATGATATTGTGAAGTATATTAAAGACAATATTTAGCCAATGAATAAACATTGTAATTGGAAGGAGTGTGAATTTGTGTATCAAAATTGTTGTAAAAAATGTGGAAGTATATCATTACATACAGAGATAAAAGGCAATAATACGGGTCTGTATTGTGACGATTGCGGAGCCTAGGTGAAGTGGATAGGAAAAGATGAACTTAGGACATTTGAACATGGTCAGAAAGAGTACAATAAGTCATCTAATAAAGATATGACTGCTAGACTAAAAGAATTTGTCGAATTTCTTGAAAAGAAAATTGATTCTGAATATGATAATTTACCAAATTCAAAGGATGATGCAATCAGAAAAAATGTTTGTTGTGCAATTATGGAACGTGATAAAAATGCGATTCAGAATATTTTATATGGACATGATTTTGATTATGTAGAAGAATAAAATAAGAACTCTGGTAACTTTGGCGAGTGAGCAGAGTTCTTATCCAACACAAAACGGATAACCGTCTTGACAAATCTAAGTATATCAATTCTTAATGACTTAATCAAGTCGGTAATTCCAAGAAAAGTATTCCTAAAGTGTAGAACAATAGGATAGTGATTGTGGTTTTCAGCCATTATATCAGAATTTTGATATATAAACGGATATTTTATCCGATGAATTAAATCTTTCATAGGGAGTCATGAACCCACGAAAGATTCACAAATAACAAATTAGAGAAAGGATATAACAAGTAATTCCGGATAAATTAGCGTTGCAACGCCTTGTAGATAAGGCATTTGGAAAGTAATAATAAAAGATTTAGTTTAAAAGTTATTGAGTTGTGTAGTGGAATTGGTGCACAGATAAAAGGAATTAATAATACAAATCTGTTTGACGCAGAGGTTGTCGCAACAGCAGATTTAGATAAAGAGGTTATTGTTAGTTATGCTGCTATTCATTGTGGATTAACTAATGAAATGATTAATGAATATGGTAATTATCCTTCCAAGGATGAAATGGTGAATGAGTTATCTAAGAAAAGATTAGGATTTGATTTTAAAAAAGATGAACCATATGATTGGGAAAAGTTATCAAAAAAGAAAGACAAAACGAAAGGCATAGAAAAATACTGGTTGGCTGATCATATTTCACATAATTTGGGAGATATAATGCAGATTAAAGAACTGTCGGATTGTGATATGCTTACATATTCAACGCCGTGTACTGATTTATCGATTGCAGGAAAACAGGAAGGGTTAAAGTGGACTTGTCAAGATTGTGGTATGGAATATGACCCATCAAAATTAAATGTTGATACAAGATATAAATGTCCTTGTTGCGGAAGTAATAATATTAAGTCAACTCGTTCAGGGTTGTTGTATGAAGTAGAAAGACTGCTTGTAAAGGCAAATGAAAACAATAATTTGCCAAAATATTTACTTATGGAAAATGTAGATGCTCTTGTGTCTAAAAAATATATTGATAGTTTTAATGATTGGATTGATAGATTGGACAACTTGGGATATAACTCATATTTTCAAACAATCAATGCAAAAAACACAGGCATACCACAGAACCGAAATAGAATTTTCTGCGTTTCCATTCTTAAAGAAATTGATACAGAACAGTTTAAATTCCCTCAACCATTTGATAATGGAATTCGATTAAAAGATTTATTAGAAACGGATGACGAAGTTTTAGATAAATATTTTTGTCGGATGAAGTGCAAAGAAGACTACAAATTACCGATCCGAAATTTGAAAAAAATATTGTTGATACAACAAAACCAGAATTTAGGACTATCGGGCAAAGAGATTTAGTATATCAAAAAGATTCAATTATGGACGCATTACTTGCTACTGATTATAAGCAACCTAAACAGATATTGGACACAACAAATGAGCCGATACATATTGCTGATTTGTGCAGTGAGAAATTCCAAAGGATGCATGAACAGTCACGGGGAATATATAGTGAAGATGGTATTGCTCCTGCGATGCATACTTGTGGTGGTGGTAATACTGAGCCAAAAGTTGAAAGAGATAATCTTAGAATTGTAAGAAAGCTTACACCTAAAGAAGCTCATAGACTTATGGGATTTGATGATGAAGATTTGAGAGATGTAAAGCAGTTGGAATGTCTGATACCCAAGGGTATAAACAATCAGGAAATTCAATTGTAACAACAGCAATTTCACTATTAATTGAGCATTTGTATAAGGCTCAGTATGATGATACATATATTTGCATAGATGAGAAAATGATAAATTTTATCAATCCCACAAGCGGACTAGATTCTGTTTGTGGTAATCATAAACCGATATTAGTTGGTGGGATTGGAGAAATAAATTTTGGTAAGCAATTTAGACAAGGAAATAGGGTGTATGATGCAGATGCGATTGCAATGGCTCTGTTGTCACAGCCAGTAGGTAATGCAGGTGGTTTTAGTTATTTATATGCTGTTGGTGCTGCTATGCGTGGTAGATATAATTCAGAGGGTAAAACCGAGCAACAGATAGAAGTAAGAAATGATGAATTATCAAATGCAATTACAACAGTTCAGAAGGATTCGTTGGTTGTAGTGAAAAAGTCTTAAAACCCACGTTTCAAGAAAGGGGGTGCGATCTATGAAAATATGTGTTACTGGTCATAGACCAAATAAAATGTATGGTTATGATATTTATAATAGGCAATGGTCGGAATTAAAAAATAAATTCAAAGAATTACTTGTAGAAAATATCTGTGATGAAGCAATTACAGGTATGGCATTAGGAGTGGATACAGTATTTGCGTTGGCAGTTCTGGAATTAAAAGAAGAGTGGTATGATATAAAACTTCACTGTGCAATCCCATGTAAAAATCATTCATGTAAATGGATTAAGGAAAGTGTTGATTTATATAATGATATTTTATCAAAAGCAGACACAGTAAAACTTGTGTCAGATGAAGAATATAAACCCTGGCTGATGCAAAAGAGAAATGAATATATGGTTGATTTGGCTGATAAAGTGATTGCTGTGTGGGACGGTTCTAAGGGTGGTACTGGTAATTGTGTAAGATATGCTGGGAAATGTGGAAAAGAGATTATTAGGATTGTGCCATAAATTGTAGAGGATATAGACGATTGAAAACTGTAAAAAATGGAAGTAACACTGATTTCCAAATTAAAATTGGGAATAAATATGTGACAATCGCTTCGCTTGTTCCTTGGTTTATTAGTAAGCATTTACATAAATATGAACTATATTTCTACTATTATGGAGAAGAATATACAAAAGGAACATATGCATGTCAACATATAAATGGAAATGTAAGTATGACAGTATGGTTAGAAAAGTATGAGCGTTGGGAGGATTTTATAAGTAGAATTAGCAAGATAGTTTCTAAAAAACTATACATTATAGGAAGTTCTATACTT
This sequence comes from Eubacterium plexicaudatum ASF492, assembly GCF_000364225.2. GTDB lineage: Bacteria > Bacillota > Clostridia > Lachnospirales > Lachnospiraceae > Eubacterium_J > Eubacterium_J plexicaudatum. The sequence continues at coordinate 166,436 of NZ_AQFT02000004.1, read as the reverse complement.
GATGAAATTAAATCTATAGAATCTATTGATGATAGAGCATATTGAGTCTTAAAACTTGCATTTCATAGGAGGAGAAAAAGAAGTTATGAGCATGGAAAGTAATTATTATGTAATAGCTGGTTATGATTTGACTGGCAACGAAACAGATAAATTTAAAGATTGGAAGTGGTCAGATGAAGGAGAAGATTATATTTGCAACCAGTGCAAAGGCGAGATTCAATTTTTCGATGATCAGATGAGTGGTTCACATTTATATTTTGGATATGTTTTGGCTTCTGGTAATGAGTATAGTTTTGATACAGAAATGTTTGATGTGTCTGATATTGAAAAATGTTTTGGTAAGGTGAAAGCAGAATTGGTAAAACTTCAAGAACTGGGAGTGATTACAAAAAATCCACATTTTAAACCTGTGTTTAAGATTATTGTATTTGAAGAATGTAGATAGAAGAGAGGATTGAGAGAATGAATATTGAACAGATTAAAGAGAAATTGAAAACAAGTGAATATGACTTCCTGAGAAAAGATAAGAATTTAGGTGATAACATCATTCTCTTAACTCTTGGAGGAAGTCACGCTTATGGAATGGATAAAGAAGGATCTGACTTAGATGTGCGAGGTATCGCCTTAAATTCTAAGAAAGACATTCTGTTAGGAACAGATTTTGAGCAGGTCGTGAATGCAGATACTGACACTACGATATATTCATTTAATAAAATGATTCAATTACTTACATCCAACAATCCTAACACAGTGGAAATTTTGGGCTGCAAGCCAGAACATTATCTACATTTATCAAGTGTTGGAAGAGAACTTTTGGAAAATAGAAAAATGTTTCTATCTAAAATCTGTATTCATACATTTGGTGGATATGCCGGTAGCCAACTCCGTAGGATGGAAAATAAAGCCGCAAGATTAGTTGGTCAGGCACAGAACGAAGCGTATATTTTAAAAAGTATCAATAACGCAAAATATGATTTCAAAAACAGATATTATCCACATGATGAGAGTGATGTAAAGTTATATATTGATACAGCAGTCCAAGAAGGATATGATAGCGAGATTTTTATGGACGTATGTTTGAAACATTATCCTTTGAGAGATTGGACTGGTATGTGGAATGAAATGAAGGCGATTGTAAGCAGTTATAACAAAATTGACAAACGAAACGAGAAAGCGATCAGTCATGACAAGTTGGGGAAGCATATGGCTCACTTGATTCGTCTTTATATGATGTGTATTGATATTCTTGAAAAAGAAGAAATCATCACATATAGGACGGATGAACATGACTTACTTATGAGTATTCGCAACGGTGAGTTTTTAGATGAAAATAAACAACCGATTACTGAATTTTATGATTTGTTGAATGAATATGAGAAGAGATTTGATTATGCTAAAAACAATACATCTCTTCCTAATGTGCCAGATCATAAAAGAATTAATGAATTTAAGATGTATGTGAATGAGAGAATTGTGAAGGGAGAGGTATGATGGAAGTATCTACAAGAGCAAAAGAGAGGTTCTGTAAAGATTGTAATATTCCAATCAGGATATTCCAGGAACCATATTTTACTGATATATTGGCACTATATGATAAGTTTTATGGGACACTTGAAAAGTGGGATATCTTTTTAAGCGAACTATCCAAATATAATTGTGAACAGGATTATTTTGAAGAATATAATCGTGTAAAAGATGCTGCTATTTTGGATATTAAAAATACAGAAGCATATCATAAGTTTAATGAAGAGGATATGAACAAGTATGCTGTTACACATAAAAATCTTCCAAATAAAGATATATTTAAGTCTTCAAATGATGGTAAATGTTTTATCAGCATTGATATGAGAAAAGCTAATTTTTCTTCTTTACATCATTACAATTCAGATATTTTTGGTGGAGCAGAATCTTGGGAAGAGTTTATTGGGAGATATACAGGTAATCAGCACATAATCAATAGTAAATATATTCGTCAGGTTATTTTGGGTAATTGTAATCCTAAGAGACATATCACATACGAAAAATACCTTATGGATGGTGCATTGACATATTTAACAGAAGTGTTTATTTCAATGGATCGTGTTGTATTCTTTTCCAATGATGAAATTGTGGTTGATGTGTCTGATATGGACAAAAATAAGCAAGAAAGAATCGTGTTTGCAATTCGCAATGGTATGAAAGATATGCCTGTTCCGTTAAAAACAGAATTGTTTATACTTCATAAAATTGTTAAGACAGATGGATATTATAAAGAAATTATTGATGAGAATGATAATACAGAGATAGAGTTTAAATGTTTAGATAATTATGCGTTACCATTTGTTTTAAGAAAGTTTCTTGGAGAAGATGTTACTGAAAATGACAAAATTTTTTACCACGAAGGATTATTGGCTAAGTTTATTGAAACTCCACAAATTGAGGTAAATATTGATGAAAAGAATTAATGTAGAAGTTCCGGCACCAGTAAATTACATCATACAGGAATTAGAGAAATGCGGACATGAAGTATATATGGTGGGTGGATGTGTAAGAGATAGCGTATTGGGAAGAAAACCTCACGACTATGATATTTGCACATCTGCCACACCAGATGAGATATTAAAAGCGTTTCCTGATGAAGAAATTATTCCTACTGGTTTGCAACACGGTACAGTAACGATTCTGATAAATAAAGAACCATTTGAAGTTACAACTTATCGGATTGATGGAGATTATTCTGATAATCGTAGACCTGACAATGTAACATTTACAAAGAATCTGGTTGAAGATTTACGGAGAAGAGATTTTACGATTAATGCTATGGCATACAATCCTAAAACTGGTTTAATTGATCCGTTTAATGGCATGGAGGATATCAAATATAAAAAGATTCGATGCGTTGGCTCCGCAGAAGACAGGTTCAACGAAGACGCTTTGAGGATATTGAGAGCAATAAGATTTGAAGCACAACTAGGTTTTGCAGGACTCCCAGAAACAATGTTTGAAATAGAACGACAATATGACAGACTAAAGAACATCTCAATTGAGAGAATTAATAGTGAATTTTGTAAAATAGTTGCTTCTGAACAATTCTGTGTTGAATTAGTTTTATATCCAAACGTATTTTCCTTATTTATCCCAGAATTAAAAGACTTGATAGGTTTCCAACAAAATAATCCATATCATGCATATGATGTATTTGATCATACAGTCCATGCAATAGAGAAATGTGAGTCTGATGATTTAGTGGTTAGACTTGCTGTTTTCTTTCATGATTTCGGCAAACCATATTCCTACCAAGATGGAGAAGATGGTATTAGACATTTTAAAGGTCACGGAAAGGTAAGTGCTGAAATTACAGACTCTATTATGAAACGTCTTAGGTTTGATAATGAAACGAGAAATAATGTAGTAGAACTTGTTTATTATCATGATGCGACTTTTGAGGTAGGAAATAAGTACGTTAAGAGATGGCTTAATAAAATCGGTGAAAAGCAGTTTAGGTGGTTGTTAGAAGTCAGGAAAGCGGATATTAAAGGACAAAAACCGGATTATGAAGAATCTCGGATAGAGAAAATAAATAATATAGAAAATATTCTTGAAGAAATATTATCTGAGAAATCTTGTTTCTCATTAAAGGATTTAGCGGTTAATGGTAACGATGTAAAAGAGGTGATGAAACTCAAAGAAGGTAAAGATATTGGGTATTGGTTAAATGAGATACTGAAACGTGTTATAGATGGAGAATTAGAAAATAATAAAGATGATTTGGTTTATTGGATGACAGGTGTTAGAGATGGTTGGATAAAATTTTAAGGAGGGTTTGATAATTTGAAATGTTTTTATCATGTAGATGATGATGGGAAATGTGCTGCATCTTGGGTGTATTTAAGTGCAGGAGTATATGATGGATATGAGTCAGAATTTATTCCTATCAATTATGGAATGGAATTTTCTTTTGACAAGATAAATCCTAATGAGCAGGTATATATTGTTGACTATTCAATTATGCCAGACGAAATGAGAAAACTGTTAGAAATAACAAAAGATGTAACCTGGATTGATCATCATAAATCAGCAATAGAAAGATATACGGATTTTGAAATTCCTATTCGTGGAATTAGATATGACGGGATAGCCGGTTGTATGCTTACATATTGTTGGTTACATCATATGACTGAAAGAGGAGGTGGCAATCCGAAAAAATTTAATATTTCTATGACAAAAGATGCACCTATGTTTACAAAATATATCGCTGATTATGATGTATGGGCTTTTGAATATGGTGATGATACAAGATATTTTCATATGGGATTTGATGCATACGATAAAAGCCCAGATAACGAGATTTGGTATAACCTTTTAGATGATGATGCAGAGAATAAATATATTGAAGAAAGAAAAGTAATCATCAAGTATCGTGATAGTTTTGCAAAAGAATACTGCGAGTCCAAAGGTTTTGAAACAGAATTTGAGGGATATAAAGTGTATGCAATGAATGTTGGACTTGCTGGTAGTGATTGGTTTAAATCTGTGGATGACAATTCATATGATATTTTAATGCCATTTTCATTCAATGGAAGGAATGGTACATGGACATATAGTATGTATTCAAAAACTGTGGATGTTTCTAACATTGCAAAGAAATATGGTGGTGGAGGTCATAAGGGAGCTGCTGGATTTAATATGGATAAGCTGATTTTTGAGAAAAAGGAGAAGTATGAAGAGACAGATTAGAAGAAATGTTTTTGAAACAAATTCGAGTTCTATGCATAGTTTAACAGTTATGAAGAGAGATGATAAATATACTCCAGAAGAAATTTTAGACGGAATATATTTATGTAAAGATGAAGATACAGGCGAGGAATCTTGTGTTTGGGAGCCTTGGGATCACGATTTGGAATTTGGTAGGAGTCCATTTAGGGCTTTGGGAACATTTACAGATAAATGGTTGTATGCGTGTGCTTCGTTGGTTCATGACTATAATGATGATGTTTATAAAGAACTCGTTGCACTTGCATTGAAATATATACCAGGTCTTAAAAAGATCAAACTGCCAATGGACAGTGATAGTATTGTAGATAAAAATGATGAAGAACATAAAAACGATGACTATTATCAGAAGTATGGTAAGACAGAAGATGAACTAAAAGAATATTTATCACAGAAAGAAAAGGATTGGGGTTTTGAAATTGAGTATTGGAAATCTTCAAATGGCTGGTGGCATTATGACATACCATGCACAGGATATGTTGATGAAGATATTCTAAGTGGATTTTTAGAGCATGAAGGTATTTCTCTTGAAGAATATCTTATAAATAAGAAATATGTCGTCATTCAAGACGGTGATGAATATTGCTATTGGGACAATATGAAGCAAACAGGGCTAGTAAATATGGATATGATTGTTCATGAATATCCAAGAGAGGATTAAGGGAGGATCAATGAAAAGGAAGATTAGAAAAGGTGTATTTGAAACAAATTCGTCTTCGGTTCACAGTTTGGTTATTTCTAATGAGGGCAAGGAACCGAGTGAATTCAAACTGAATAAGGATGGAGAAATAGAAATTGATTTTGGACAGTTTGGAAAAGACAAACGTATTTATACATCACAATATGACAAACTTTCCTATCTGATTACTTGTTTATATTATCTGTCAGGATATGATATATCTGATATTTATGACAAGTGGGAATTTAGAGAAATTCAGGATGCTATTTGTAAATATACAGGTGCGACAGGAATTAAGATTTTAGGAGAACAGGAACCAGAGATTGATCATCAGTCGCGGCCCTGTGGCAATATTGAAATTGTCAATGTTTATGATGAGGATGCGGTTATCAATTTTGTATTCAATAAGTATGTGTCATTAAAAACAGATTGTGATTAAGGAGGAAATTTATTTTATGAAGAGACAAATAAGGCGTGGAGTATTTGAAACAAATAGTAGCAGCACACATTCACTTACTATGTGCAGTGAAGAGGAATTTGAGGCTTGGAAAAGAGGAGAAGTATTATTTCATGAATATGGAGAAGAAAATTTTATATCTGCAACAAAATTAAGTGAACATGATAAAAAAATGGCACAAGAAGATTATGAAGAAAATAAAGACGATTTTCAGAAAGATTGGAATGATTTGTCTGAGGATACAAAACAGAAATATTATACTAAATATGCAAAAGAGAATGACATTATTGATGAAGACGCAAAGACGTATGACCAATATATGCATGATGGCGATTTAGAAACATTTGTACAGAGATACACTTCCAAAAATGGTGATAAAATTGTTGCATTTGGTGAATATGGTTATTGCTAATTAAGAAAGGATGATAAAAATGAATCTGTTGGGAATTTATAAGAATGGGAATATGCGTACACGCATATTTTCAGACGGAACCAAAATAAGAGAGACAGAAGATGATGAATTTATTCCTGAGTTTGCAGAGAATATGGATATCAAGATAAGTAATTATTGTGATATGGGCTGCAAATTCTGCCATGAAGGTAGCACAAAAAATGGTAAGCATGGTGATATTCTGAATCAAAAGTTTATCGAGACTTTGCATCCATATCAGGAGGTTGCGCTTGGTGGTGGTGATGCAACAAGTCATCCAGATTTGATTCCGTTTTTACATAAGCTAAAGGATAGAAAAGTCATTGTGAATATGACCGTAAACCAGCAACACTTTGAGCAGAAACAGGAATTGATTAAGAAGTTGGTTGATGAAAAATTGATATATGGTCTTGGTGTGTCACTTGTAAATCCAACAGATGAATTTATATCACTAATTCAGCAATATCCAAATGCAGTTATACATGTGATTAACGGTATTCTCAAGCCTTCAGACGTAGAAATGTTATCTGATAAGAATTTGAAGATGCTTATCCTTGGATATAAGCAGTTAAGGCGTGGTGGTGAATGGTATAGTGAGGATCACGAAAATATCATTATTAAGCAAATGTGGCTGAAAGAAAATCTTGGTGGAATCATTGAGCGTTTCAAAGTAGTGAGTTTTGATAATCTTGCTATTGAACAGCTTGAAGTTCAGCGATTAATGAGTCAGGAAGAGTGGGATGAATTCTATATGGGGGATGACGGTTCAATGACTTATTACATTGATATGGTTGAACAGAAATTTGCAAGAAGTTCTACTGCTGATTTTAATAGGAGATATGATTTATTGGATTCTGTAGATGAAATGTTCAAAAAGATAGTGTCTGAACAATAAAAATATACCATATATGGTGCTTGACTATACAAGCGATTGCTATATATGGTATAGACATGAAATCGAGATTTTAAAGCTATTTTTAGAGGTCATTGTGTCAGACCTTATTAAATTTGGCACTTTATTATTATAGATATTATAAAATAAATACATCAGAAAGGATTCTTATTATGGGATTATTAGGAAAGTTTTTCAACAAGGAAGTTGACAATGCTCAAAAGAGTGTAATAATCAATTTGTCAAAATCAAAAGATAATTTAGATAAGGTTTTGGTGAATTTATCAAAAGAAGGTAAAGTAAATTTATCCAAGCATATCGCGAAAGTAGCACTTGCTATGGATTATTCTGGAAGTATGGATAAACTATTTTGTAGTGGGGCTATACAAAGAACTATTACAAGACTGCTTCCAATTGCTTTACGGTTTGATGATAATGGTGAATTAGAATCATGGTTGTTTTCTAACGAAAAAAAGAAACTAAAATCAGTAACTACTAATAATTATGAAGATTATGTTAAAAATATTATGGTCAAATCTGGCATGTGTATGGGAGGAACAGAATATGCGCCAGTATTGAGAGATATAGTCAAATATTATAACAAAACTAGTTTAAATGATATACCTGCATTTATAATTTTTATTACAGATGGAGCGAATTCAGATCAGAGTGAAACAGATAAAATTATAAGAGAATTATCTGAATATAATATGTTTGTTCAATTTGTTGGAATTGGAAATGAATCATTTACTTATCTACGTTCTTTAGATAACATGCCAGGTAGAAAGTGTGATAATACTGGATTCATTTCAGTTAAAGATATGGAGAACATGAATGACGAAGAATTGTATACAGAACTTATTCGACAATATAAAGATTGGCTAGACAATAAATAATCTGTTTCAAAGCAAAATTTAAGGAGGAATATTTTGAAAGTAACAATTGATTTAGAAAATTTAGAATCTTTGGTAAAAGAGACTACAGAAAATAATATTGAAACAATTATTAAAGAGCAAGTAAAAAAGAGCGTAAATAAGACAATTGAAGAGTTGGCAAAGAAAGAAATAAATAATGCAGTATCATCAAACTTTCAGAAATTTGTAGATGAGTATATTAAAAATACTGTAATCAAGGTTGGTGGTAATAGCTATTGGGATGATGAGGAGCAAAAAGAATATACAGTAGAGCAGTATATTAAAAAGGAATTAAAAGATCGTCTGGAGTCTAAAACTTTGAAAGCAAAGAAAAAAGGCAGAACTTCTTCATATTCTGATGATTTTGAGCAAGTATCTTTTGAAGAATATATTAATAGATCATTTAATGTAGATGATTTGATTAAAGCTGATTTGGACAAATTTATGGATGGTATTAGGAAAGATATTAATAAAACTATGAAGGACACCTTTGATTCTTCAACAAAGAATATGCTTTCCAGTGCTGTATTAAGTATTTTAACTGCAAATGATACGTATCGACAGATTGAGAATCAGATTAAATGTATTGCAGATAAAAGGGCGTAGCTTATGGAAGATATTTATGAGCAGAATTGGGAAGAATGCGAATATTGTGAACAGAGTTACTATGAACATGACACTGGGTATCCAGAGTATGAATGTGGTTTATGTGAAGGTGAGTGCCTTGGTGGAGATATAGATAGTGGATGTCCATTATCTTTCAAATATCAAATTGAATAAAAATAATACAGAAAGGACAAAGGTGCTGCAGCCGTAAGATGTTCATGCCTTTCTGGGAAAAGAAAAATATTTGAAAATAGTAATTATGAATTATGGCAAGGTGATTGTCTGGAATTGATGAATAATATTCCTGATAAATCCATAGATGCAATTATTACGGATCTCCCTTTCGGGCAGACCGCCAGGAATTCTTGGGATATAGTAATTCCATTTAATGACTACATAACTATAGAAGTTAGAAAAAAACCAAGAATATTTTATAGAGATGATTTTCTTCTGTGGTGTTATCAACAAGGAGAAGCAGATTATAACGGCGCACTTATATACTTTGAAGAAAATAAATCTACAGGGTTATGGACTCAGTATAAAAGAATTATCAAAGATAATGGAGCGATAATTTTATTTGCAAACGGTATGTTTACTGCTGATCTTATGGAAAGTAACCGAGAAATGTGGAAGTATAATCTCGTTTGGGAGAAGACTCAGCCTACAGGATTTCAAAATGCTAATCGGATGCCAATGAGAAATCATGAGGATATGTGCGTTTTTTATAAGAAGCAGCCAACATATAATCCGCAGAAGACAAGTGGGCATATCAGAAAAGTTAGTACAGCATCACATAAGAGAAATAGTAAACAGTCAACAAATTACAACGAAATCAAAAATCATACATATGACAGTACAGAGAGATTTCCTAAATCAGTTTGGCTATTCGCCAAGGATACCCAAAAGTGTGCATTAACTCCAACTCAAAAGCCAGTAGCGTTAGTAGAAGAAATTATTAAAACTTATACTAATGAGAGTGATACTGTGCTTGATTCAACTGCTGGCAGTATGACAACTGGAGTAGCTGTTATTAATACAGGTAGGAAATGTATCTGTATTGAGAATAATGAAGAGATTTTTAATATAGGCAAGAATAGAATCATGGAATGTGTAAAAGAAATAGTATTTAAGAAGGAAAAGCCAATTTCAAAATGAAATATGAAGAGGGGGAGGTGAAAAGTAGTGCTACATCCAAGTAAATTTTTTGAATGGTGTGTAATAAGGACAGGAATTGATGTGTTTGAGATTTTTGATGATAGTTTAAAGAAAAAGTTGATGAATATTCATCCAAGGAACTTTATCAAATCAAAATTGGAATTGCCAGTTTATAAAGTTTTTGTAGGATATGAGACGAAAAATGGAAATTACAAAGAATCTGAAAAATACATGGTCCTAAACAATGTTAGTGAACAAGAATATGATGATATGTGGGCAGATATGTTTGCCAGGGATTATGAATCAGAATACGAAGAATCTATCCAAAATATAAAAGTTCTTAATGTAGAATTTGTAGGAGATGCTGTACTACAGATTGGTTAAACCATCACCCAAAGTATTTATAACCTTTAGATGATAAAGGTTGTCACAAGATTATTTATTGTGGCACGTTGATAATAAATAATCGAAAAAGTTATGTGGTAGTGATGTAAAAAGACACCCACGAATACGAATATAATTCGTGAATAAAGTATGGCTTTACCTCACGTAAACGTAGATTAAATTACGTGAGGAAAGATACATATTGGGTGAAAAAACTTTAACAGGACTGTTAGAGAACTGTCCTCAAAATCAAACTATTGGAGACAACTTAATAAGAGCATGGTCAAGGATTAATAATAGTAAATATGAAAAAATAGTATGTTCAATATCTGGAGGATCTGATAGTGATGTGATGTTAGATATTTGTACGAAATGTGATAAAGATAATAAAATTGAATATGTGTGGTTTGATACTGGTTTAGAATATCAAGCAACAAAAAATCATTTGAAATATTTAGAAGAAAAATATGGTATTAATATTATGCCATACAAAGCTATAAAATCTATTCCATTAACATGTAAACAATATGGACAACCATTTCTTTCAAAACAAGTCAGTGAATTCATGCAAAGACTCCAAAAATATAATTTCAAATGGGAAAGTGAAGATTTGACTTATTAATTAAAAAGTACTGTATTGAAATATCAAATGAGAATGCTTTTAAGAATGGGAAATTTAAGAACGGTGTAAAGGAATATAAAGGGAAATATTACAGAGGATGTGTTTCAGCTTTATTGTGGTGGTGCAATAAGTATAAGAAAGGTAGTAAATTTAACATTTCATATAATAAGTGGTTGAAAGAATTTATTATAGAAAATCCTCCAGAATTTAAAATTTCTAATACATGTTGTAAGTATGCTAAAAAGGATGTAGCCCATAAATTATTATCTGATTTTGAATATGATTTAAATATAGTTGGGATTAGAAAATCAGAAGGTGGTGCCAGATCTTCGGCGTATAAAAGTTGCTTTGATGAAAATGGTAAAAGCAAGAAGAATACTTATGACAATTACAGACCTTTATTCTGGTATAAGAATTCTGATAAAGAAGAATATGATAAACATTATGAGATTACACATAGTTTATGTTACACGGAATATGGATTAAAACGTACTGGATGCTGTTGTTGCCCATATGGGAGAGATTTTGAGTATGAATTGAAAATAACAAAGGAATATGAACCAAAATTATTTATAGCCGTGAATAACATCTTTGGCGATAGTTATGAGTATACAAAAAATACAAAGAATTTTGCAAAGAGATGAACGAAAAGAAAATAGAAGTAAGTAAATATGGAAATGAAAATTTCGATTCATTGGATTATTAAAAGTAGAAATAGTAGTTAGTAACGTCGAAAGATGATTATATAAAAATGCTACTGGTCTGACTTTGGCGAGACAACCAGTAGCATGAGATTAAAAACTGTCAAATGATTAACTTTGACTATCTGATTATATCACAAGTCGAAGTTAATCTCAATAAAAGTAAAGGAGATATACATATTGAAATTAAAAATGAATGGATTAACGGAGACTGTCTTAAAGAACTGAAGAAAATGGATGCTGAAAGCATTGATCTTATTATAACCTCACCCCCATATCACAATCTTAGGGTTTATAGCAATGACCCGTCTGATCTATCCAACTGTGAAAGTTATGAAGAATACTATTATTTGTTGGGACTTGTAATCACAGAATGTGAGCGGGTTCTGAAGCCAGGTGGAAAGTTTGTTATGCAGTTTGAAGATTACAATTACACTGTTGGTAGAGATAACAAAATGGGACAGGAAAGTTTGACAGGAGATATTAACAAGATTTTCCTTGATAACAATTTTTCACTATGGACAAAAGCATTTTGGCGTAAGTATTCAGCACAGAGAGCCATGCTTGCGCAGGGTAATTTATATTATCGTAATATGAAGGCAAGAGACACGATTTTAGCTGCCAATGTAGGATTTGTGTATGTATATAAGAAGTCTGGCAATTGTGAATTGATTAAGGCATCAGATATTACATTAGAAGAGTGGGCTGATTGGGCAGATGGTGTATGGAATATTAGTAATTCTGGCATAGGACATACTACTCCATTTGCTGAAGAATTGGTGAAACGGTGCGTAAAATTATGGTCTTGTCCAGGTGATACAGTGTGTGATCCTTTTGGGGGAGCAGGAACAGTTAATAAGGTTGCTATTGAATGTGGTAGAAATGCAGTAGGAATTGAACTCAATAAAGAGTTTTATGATTTAGGGAATGAAAAGAGATTTAACCTCTGGGATAATTCCATATTTGAATCTGATGATTCTGTAGAGAAAATGAAGGAACGATTTGAAGCAGAATTGCTTGCTGGTAAAGAGCAGAGTGCTAATGCTAAAGCAGAAAAGGCAGAACAGAAAGAATTGACTCAAAAGAAAAAGGATATTCGTGCCGAGATTAAAGAATTGGAAAATCAACTTAAAGCATTGGGATTAAAAGTAAAGAAATTAAGGAAATTAAAGAAAAGTCTACAGGAGGAGAAAATAATAAATGGTGTCTTTAGAGATTCCAGTAGAGAAGATACCATACATAAGAACCATTGAGGGAAGAAAGTTTAAAAATGGTAAATGGGAATTTCCAGACTCAGCAGTTAAGAAGTTACAAGAGTATGGTCTTATAGATTCAGAAATTGAAGTAAAAGAAAAGGAGATTGTTCAATTTGAACTTTCTCCTCATCTTAGAGAATATCAAAAGAAAATCGTAAACATTGCTTTAAATGAAGGCTGTTATGGCATTTTTGCCGATACAGGCACAGGAAAGACAATTATGGGTTTGGAACTTGCAAAGCATTATGAAAAGACTTTAATTTTGTGTCCTTTATCTGTAATCGAAACAGCATGGATTGACGATTGTAATGAATTTTACCCTAAATTAAACATTGTGAATTGTTGGGGAAGTAGTAAGAAAGAACGAATGACATTTTTAAATAGTAATTCTGATATTTATGTTATGAATTATGAGAGTTTTAAGATTCTCAAAAATGATATTTTGAAAATGAATTTTGATTGTATGATAATTGATGAAAGTCAAGTAATGAAGAATATGACGAGTCAAATTACAAATGAATTACTACAAATGATAGATATTATTCCTCATAGGTTTGCATTATCAGGCACACCAACACCCAATCATAATTCAGAAATTTTCCCACAGATGAAATTTGTTGATCCAGAAGTGTTTGGTAATAATTTTTACGGTTTTCAAGCAAGATATTTTCATCAAGATATGGCAAATCCACATAGATGGTATCAAACAGAAGAAGATAAAGAAGCGTATTTTAACAGACTTAGAGAAAAATCTGTGTTTTTAAAGAAAGAGGATTGTGTTGACCTTCCTCCAAAAGTATTTGAAGTAAAGCGATTTGAACTAGGTAAAGAACAGAAGAAATATTATGATGATATGATTCGTGATATACAGGACAACATAAATGAGTGGTCTAAGTTTGAATTTACTGCAAAGCTGATGAAATTAAGGGAAATAGTAAGTGGATTTGTTATCAATAAAGATGGTTCTATTATAGATTTTGATACAAATAAAGATAAACTATTAGATGCTGCATTTGAAGAAATAGGAGATAAACCTATAATAATATGGTGTCAGTTTCAGCATGAAATCAATAGACTTGCAGAGAAATATAATGGTGTAGCACTTACATCACAGACGAAAGATAGAGATTCGATAATTCGTCAGTTTAAAAATAATGAGATTAAATTGTTATTTACACACCCTAAGTTGCTTGGAAAAGGTTTAACATTTGTAAATTGTACCTATAACATTTATTATTCTTTGAATTTTAGTTATGAGGAATATCGCCAGAGTCAAGATAGAATACATAGAATAGGTCAGGATAATAAATGTACTTATATTATTTTACAAGGCAAAAACACCATTGATGAAAAGATTTATAACTGTTTAAAGCGAAAGGGTAATGCGGTTGATGAATTATATCTTGAAATGGGATTGAAAAATAAGACTTGAATCATCGGTTTCATGGCAGGAGGTGATAAGCATTCAAAAAGGTTTTGAAAAAGATTTAAGTATGGAGATATTGTTTATTGGTGTAACAAAAGCGGAAATGAATATAGTGTGAAATATGGCAGAGTAGACGAACAATTTTCTGACGCTGTATGTATAGATTTATTGGAACCAAAAGAAACAAGATATATAGATGGAGTTCCAATTGATGAATTTAAGGATAATCAAAAATATAGAAAACTTCCTAAAGGCTGGACATATAATACAAAATTATTTGATTTGGAATGGAGAACCGATCCTGAAGATGAAAAATTATTTAATGAATTATGTGTACAGATAGACGATTCTGAGTCGATCAAGAAAGCATATGAAGCGGGATTGCTTGTTAAATCAGATAAGATTTTTCATGGACATATTGAAACAGATATTACTAAAGAAGGGTTTCGTATTATCAAGAAATATCCTATGTGGCAACATCATATAACTCATGTGAGTATCAGACCAGATAAAGTTTATTTTACATATCAAGAGGCAAAAGCTGAAGTAGAAGAGTATCTTACAGAATTTAGGAGACAAGCTGCATTATCTGATTATGAATGGGCAGTAGAGGAGATTGATAAAACTCTTGATCACTGGAAAGCGTTTCAGGATGCCACAGATGAAGAGGTTAATGCGTATCGTGAATGGTTACTTTCTATGAAAAATGTAGAAGATATTGAAGTGAGAATTAGTTTAGGAAACATTCAGTGGAAATATGAAAAGAACAAGAAATGGAATAGCATTATTTTGTAAATAGAATTTTCATTTCAAAGGAGTAAAAAAATATGATTCAAAATATAGTTATTTGTGATAGATGTGGAGAAAAAGCAAATTCTTGTGGTGCTTCTTATTATTTATACAATAAATATTTTTGCTCACGATATAAATCCAACTAATGATGGACGGGTATATGCTGATACAGCGGTTCAAAATGTTCATGAAAATATGAGTAAAATTTTTGGTAAAGAACGTCATTATTGTAGAAAGTGTAAAGAAAAAATAGAGAAATATATGAGCGAGGTAGATGAATGATATACACAAGTTATTTCGCAAAACTAAAAGAATTAGAAAAGCATAACATTATACCAATCTCAATATGTGGTAAAACACCTGATTGGTATAAGGGGTTACAGTATAAAAAGTTGGCTCCAAAGTATGGATTCTTCATGGAATGGAAAAAGAATCATGATAATGACTATTATATAGAGCGTTTTAAAGTTGAGGTTCTGGATGTTTTAGATGCTACCACTGTAATTAAGGAATTAAATTATTTAGTTCCGAATGTAAATGGCAAAGACATTGCGCTGATTTGTTATGAGAAACCATCAGATTTTTGTCACAGATATTTGGTAGCTGAGTGGTTAAATCAGAACGGATTTCAGTGTGAGGAATGGAGAAGAAAATGATTAAAAGGATTATGGATTTGTTTTGCAGACATAAAAATAGTGAGGTGGTTTGCTGGCATTGGACTCACGGATATAACGATAATGATATCCGTTTTTTAGAAATAGAATTAAAATGTAAAGATTGTGGAAAATACTTTTTTCGTTACATAAAAGATTGGGATGAGTGTGAAAAATTCATAGAAAAACATAAAGATAAAAGATGGTCAGATCCATGTAAACCAGTATTAGATTGATGCCAGAAAACAACTCTTTCATGAGAAAAATCAAAGGTAATAGAATGACTGAACAAAAAATTTTGCATGATATTGAATTTTTAATAGGAAGCTGGTTTTCAGCATTAGAAGATGAGGACTGTAATCCATGGGAAAATGAAGTGTGTATGGATATGGCAAATAAATATGAATATACAAGGGAAGATTATCAAAAATATTGTAGGTTAGTATATTACAGGAGATGGATAATATTTTAAATTATTATGTTTTAGAAAAGAATAAAGAAAGTAAAGATTTCTATTTTGAAAATGAAGGTATATTTAATTTTTGGAATAAATATTTGATTATACATATTGGAAAAGATAATATTGTTTTGGCTAACAGAACCAATAAAACTTTCAATGGGAAATTATTATCAAAATATGAAAAAGTTATGTTATATACAATAATTAAAGAAAATTTTTGTAGCTTGAGAAAATGTAAAACAGATAGTGTATCTTCATTATGTAGTTTAGCAGAAGAATGGGGAAAAGTGATATGTAATATAGATATGCAAAGAAAAGAGGAGAAATCGTTTGAAAAGTAATATATTTATCCCGAAAGTAATCAATGTAGGATATCAACATCGTTCTGGTACTTACACAGGCAAGTTAGCTTATATAATTTATTATGATGAAAAAGGCAAACTACGAAAAGAGACTTCCTGGAATAGTTGGCGTAATGAAGATATTCCAAATGAAGAATTTGATAATGTACCAACAACTGGTTTTGTGCTAAATAAAAAGGTTGGAGATTATTCTTTAGGTTGGGATCACCGCCAAGCATATTGCAGAGTATATGATCCACGTAATTTTGAATTTGAGATAACTATTGAAAATTTGTTGTACATTCTTGAAAATGTAAATTCCACCAAGGGTAAAGGGCTTGAAGGTGAATTTGTTTATGGGTGGGATGGTAAAGATTTAGTTTTTATGCCAGTAGAGTCTCCTGATTATAAACAGATTTCAGAATACAATAAAGTGGTGCATAACAAAGAAAGTATAAAAGCAAGAAATTTAACTGTTGGTGCTACATATTTATCAAAAAGTAATGAAGAAGAAATTTATATGGGTAAATTTGAGCATTATGATTATGGTGGTATAGCAGATGGTAAAATGTTTTGGTTTGCATACAAATATCACGATTATGATTATGTGAGTGGAGAAAAGATATATAGAAATGAATTTGAGTGGCGATTTGTAGCACATAAAAATTTATCTGGTAATAAGTTTATCAAGTGTATAGAAGAAAACTGTACTCCTGAATACGCAAATCTCTTTGAAAGATTAGAACATGATGAACACTATTCTCCATACGATGAATCTAAAGATAAGTATATTCGATATACATTAGATGAGTTTATTGATTTCTTAAACAAGGACGAAACAGAATATTATAATTATCCAAATATAAACAATGATGCTTTTGAGTATGATGTATATAAAGAAAAAGATGGATTATATGGTTGTAAAATTTCTTGGCACTGGAATAGGAGAGAAAGTGAAAATAAAGCAGATTATAGAAAACGGTTTGAGTTTAATGTAATAGAAAAACCTAAGAGATATAGTTGGTCAACACAAGAATATGAATATAATTTTATTCCTTTAACGATAGAGCAGCTATATGAAAAATTGCAACCAAGCTACAAGATTGAATATTTAAAAAATGGAAATGAGAAAGGAAGGAAAAACTATTATGGCAACAAAGAATGATGAAAGAGTTTTACAGCTAAAACAGGTTATCGATAAGAAGAAGTCAGCGTTAAATGGTTCAAAGAAGTTTACGCCACTTACAAATTGTGTCTTAGATTTAGAAGGACAAAAGTTCAATTTAAATGTCCTTCAGTCTAATGATTTGCAGTTATTACTTGTTAGGCTGAATATGTACTTAATGTCAGCTAAAGATTTAGGAACCAGTTTAGAAATTTCAGGATATAACATTGCGGAATGGATCACGGATATCAAATGTAAAATTGAAATTTTTGAGTATAAGAGGAAAGAAGCAGAGCTGAAGGCTTTAGAAGCTAAATTGGACAAGATGTTATCTGATGAAAAGAAGACTGAGCTGGAGTTAGATGAAATTGCTGCATTGCTGAATTGAGGTGAATCATTGAAGTTAAAAGATAAGATTAGGAAATGGCTGTTTTCAGATGAAATGAATCGGATTACTTCTTTGGAAGAAAAATATAATGAATTTGATAATTGGATTAAAATATCAGGTAGAATGTATTCTCTTTCTGCTGAGGCAAAAAAGAATTGTGAATGTTCGCAAAGGGAACTTGAGGAATGTAGAAAATTAATTACTCAGATTTGTGATGTCGGTGTAGATGTAGGTTTTAGAGGAGAAGAACATAGTTGGGCGGTAGTTTGTGTTGCTGGTAATCCAGAGTATGTAAAGTTTATTTCACTTAATCGAGGAGATGCACAACAAGTTATGGATTTCTTAAAGAGATTTCAATATTCAAAGCATGTAATTGATAGTCCACTAGCATTCAGGAATATATTAAGAAAAGAAATGTTTTTGTAGAAAATATTAGTCTTAAAATTTTGCTTTCATCGGGTGAAAAAGGAGAATAAAT
The DNA here is from genome assembly GCF_000364225.2 of Eubacterium plexicaudatum ASF492. Taxonomy (GTDB): domain Bacteria; phylum Bacillota; class Clostridia; order Lachnospirales; family Lachnospiraceae; genus Eubacterium_J; species Eubacterium_J plexicaudatum. The sequence goes on along the minus strand of NZ_AQFT02000004.1, from coordinate 147,885 downwards.
GTGACATTACTTTGTATGGAAGAATTAGAAAGGTTTAAAAGTGATTTACAAGAACATAATTTTCTTGATATACAGTATCTTGATACGTGGGAATATGAAGATGAATATTCTCATAATGAAATAGAATTAAGTAGAGGACAATTTATTAAGGAAGCAAATGAGATATTAAAGCAGAACAATTATCCATTTGTAATGAAAGAAGTTTGTGAGAATGCAATGATTTGTGACAAAGACACTGGAGAAGTGATAAGAGTATAGAAAGAATGGTGATTTAATTATAGTAAGAGAAGTAGTATACATAGCGGAATTAGATGCAGATGTTGATGATGTGATTGCTGCGGAATATTTATATGATAAAGGTGTCTTACAAGAGGTGGTTTGTGATCCGCTTCCAAAGACTTCAGAAGGAAAAATAGAAAAGAACAGCTTGAAAAGTTGGGAATTAAAGTGTCTAATAAAATGCCACCTATTGCAAAATATGTATTTGTAGGTGGAGCATTAACTGAGTTGGCAAGATATTTGATAAACCATAAAATAGATTGTTTGGTCATGAATGGTGGTTTTGTTGGTAGCAATATTGTAAAAAATCCATTGGACAAGTTTAAAGATAAGCAGGTAATTAGAACATTCAATTTTAATTGTGATGTAGTTGCAGCAGATTCAGTTCTGAAAAGTAAGAATATAGAGAATGTAATATTAATTGGTAAAAATGTATGTCATAGTGAGAAAAATACCCTTCTGGGTGTTTGGTCTGATGAGAAAAGACTATTAGAGAAATATCATTCTAAGCCTGGGAAAAGACAGCATGATATACTTGCCTGTAGAGAAGGGTTAATAATGCTTGGAATGTTAGATGAAGAATCGTATTTGAATTATAAGATTGTTCATCCGTATAATACAGGAATTAAAGGAAATATGACTGAATGGGGAAGTACATTTGGCAAATCACCGTATAGAAGCGTACTGGCGGCTACAGGGTGGAGAAAAAAATAAAACATAGGAGGTAAAGAGGTTTGTCATGACAGAAAAGTATACTTTACTCCTAAATAATATTGAAAATAGCAATTATAGATGCAGATCTGATAGGCAGAGACAAGCATAGGTTTCCTAATTTAGTTTGTATGAAGTTATCAGGCTATTACAAAGAGTTTGGACATGATGTAAAACTAATAACAGATTATAAGGATTTATATTATGATGAATCAATTTGGATTGATTATCAATCAGCACTTGAAGAATATGAAAAGAGGTTTAAGAAGCACGATGAATTAAATTCAAAAATTTTATGTGAAAAAATGTCACCATGTTTCAGAGAAGAAAATATAAAGCTTGATAAGGTTTTTATTTCTAAAGTGTTTACTGATACGCCAATAGATGAAGACCTATTGACTCTATCTAATGTAGAATATGGAGGTACAGGATTCTTTTATGACAAGGCTCCTAAACTTCCTGAAGAAGTAGAACACCATATGCCAGATTACCATTTGTATGATGATTGGGTAAATGAGCAGATTGAGAGTGGTAAAAAGAGAAATGATTTTAAGTATTATCTTGACTATAGCTTGGGCTATACCACAAGAGGCTGCTTCAGACAGTGTGAGTTTTGTGTAAACCGTAATTATAAAAAAGTAGATTGTCATAGTCCATTAAGTGAATTTCTTGATCCGTCAAGAAAGAAAATATGCTTACTGGATGATAATATTCTAGGAAGTCCACATTGGCGAGAGATTTTTGAAGAGTTACAATCTACTGGAAAACCATTTCAGTATAAGCAAGGCATGGATGAGAGACTTCTTACGGATGAAAAATGTGAGGTTCTTTTTAAAAGTAAGTATGATGGGGATTATATATTTGCGTTTGATAATGTGGCAGATTATGACCTGATAGAGAAGAAGTTGCAGTTATTAAGAAAGTACACAGATAAGATTCCAAAGTTTTATACATTTTGTGGGTTTGATAGAGAAGATAAATGGGATGACGAATTTTGGAAGCAAGATTTGTGGGATCTATGGAAACGGATCGAATTGTTGATGAGATATCAGTGCTTGCCATATATAATGCGATTTAACCGATATGAAGAATCTCCATATAGAGGTACATATATAAATCTAGCTGCATGGTGTAATCAACCATCTGCATTTAAGAAGAAGTCATATAAAGAATTTGTTAAATATCAACAGTCAAGGCACCAAAAAGAATGTTCCGAAATGAGATATTTGAAACAAGTTGAAAAAGATATTCCTGAGTTGGCAAAGAAATATTTTGATATGAAATTTATGGATTTTGAATGATCAGATATTGGAGGAAAAATTATGAGAGTGCAACAGATTCCGAATTATGAATTAATTATAAAGACAAACAGTTATACGGGAAATTTTGAAAGAGAACTAATAAGTTATGCCTTGGGAACGCTTGATAATGTCCAGATGGAAATGGGTAATTTTCATGGCGATTATGAAATGGATTTGTTTTGGGAAGAGGAATTCAGTTCTAAAAGAAAAGATTACTATGATGATTATGAGTTAAAAGACGAATATTTAATGGAAACATATCAAGATGTTGATGATTGGGAACAGATGACATTTTATCATATGACAGATGAGTGTAATTCATTAGCAATTCAGTTGGTAAAACCCTTAAATGAGTACTGGGAAGAAATTGTTATTAGAAGAATCAAAAAGTTTTTTGATGAGCGTCCATGCAGATATAGTTGGACACTACCTAAAGATGGTAAATTGGAAGATTTATATTTAATTGATTCAAATGAAAATAGGATCAAGGATTATATGTAAGGACAATAAATCCAGAGTTTCAAAGGATAAAAAATTCCTCTAAGCCGTAACTGCTTAGAGGAACAATAAAGATATTCTGTTAATTACGAACTAAATGTATATACGGTTTTCCCACTTTTGTATTGTGTCGCACTAGCTTTTTTCCCATTCTTTTTAACCTTTATTACTTTGCGACCAGTGGGGGTAATACGTGCGTAGAGTTCATCTCCAGGATTTGATAAGATACCATTATTTAATACGGAACTTAATTCGTTTTTCATTCAATATACCTCCTTGAATTGAAATATTAATTATACATTATAGCACGCATATGTGTATTGGTCAATGATATAAAAATAAAAATTAAGCAAAATTCTATTATAGAAGAGGTGAAAGATATTAGTAATTACATTCCAATAAATTTTACATATTATGATCCACGAAACAGTTTATTTAAAGCTGGTAGAAGAGATAGAGAGAGGGTCACGGTTTACACTTGCAATAATTCAGAAAATTGTGATGCTTGCAAAAGAAATAAGTGTGCAATGTTAAACGGATTATATGCTCACTCTTGTTCTTATGGACAAATAAAAAGAGAAGAAGGATATACAAAAGCTGCAAGAAGATGTGGTGACTTAATACGAAAGAGAAAAGATGAGTATGGAGATGTTGCATATTCCAAAGGAGATTTAAAATTTTTATGTTATATTGGTGATTATGTGTTTCTTCCGTTACCACATTTGATCAATTACTCAAATTCCATTAGAGAAAAAAATTTCTTTAAGGGTGATGGAGATATTATCAGGAAAGAAAATTTTACACCAGAATTCATTGTAGAACTTATAAAATATAGACCAAGAGCAATGATGGGCGGTGAGATTACATCTTATCAAAGAGAAGAAATTCCTAAATTTTGTTCTCAGCTAAAACGATATATGCCAGATATATTTGATAAAGTAAAAATGATATATCCAGAAATAGAAGATAGAATTAAGGATATAGATTATAAAGACAAAGAGGCAAAGGTGGTTACGTTACTTCCTGGAAAGGTAAAACTTAGTACAAAGATACTGGAATGGGACGGAAGTGTAATAAAAGCAGAGGGAAATCAACTTACATTTTGGGGATTAACTAAGGAACCCGTTGTCATTACTCCTGATGAAAACACTTATGTTCAGATTATAGATAGTGCAATGGTTACTGAGGATACAGAATTTAAAGATGAATAAGCCATTGAAAAGGTTAATTTCAATTGGAGAAATTTAATATGAAAAATGTAAAAATAGATACAGATAAAAAAGATGGTTATATTGAATGGTTGGAAAATATTTGTTTGACATTTTTGACCAATAACAAAATAGTATCAAAGGAGAGTATACTGAAGAGATTAGAGAAAAAAGGAGTAGATATAGAAAGTTGTTTTGTTACACATTTATTAAAAATTTACAGTAATAACCTGGAAAAAAATAGAATAATACAAAAACTTCCTTTGTTAAGATCATATCCAATTTGTATAAATGCCGATGTCTATGATAAAGAAATTGAAACATTATATAAATGGGAATTAGAAACAATTAAATCACTCTTATTAAAACTTAATAAACAATATAATGGAAAAAATATTACGCCTGAAGTGTACTTTGATTTTTTCATCAAAGAAATTAAACCTTATAAAGAATATTTCTTAGATGATATGGATATGGATGGAATGATTTTTGAAAAAATTTTACCAAAGAATATATCGTTGTATTGGAGTTATAGAGTTAATGATAATATTTCATGGGATAAAAGTTGGGAACAAAACAATGTATGTATATCTATTATTAGTATTATTGAGGGGAACTATTTATTTAAAGATAAAAGGATGGAAGAATTTCGACACATAATCGGATAGAATCTTGGTTTCAAGACTTGATGGGAGGTGATTTTTGATTGTTAATACCTGCAATTATAAAGAAAAATGAAATACAAGAAGCATTTAAAAGATATTACTATTCGGATGATATGATGTACGAAACTGGAGGTTTAAATAATTGGTTGCCAAATATTCAAGAAGAAACCGAAACAGGAAGATTTCAATTTGCTATTGTAAATTCAGAAGAAAAATTAGTTGGATATCTTGATTATCATATTGATTGGTATAATTCTTGTGCTTCCAGATTTGGATTAATTTCTTTTGATAGAGGCAATCCAATTGTAGGAATAGATTTATATAGTGAATTGAAGAAACTTATTTATGAGTATAACTTACATAGAATTGAATGGCGAATGATAGGTGGTAATCCAATAGAAAAACATTACGATAAGTTTTGTGATAAATTTGGTGGCACTAAGTACGTTCTGAGAGATGCTGTTAAAGATAAATATGGAAAATATCACGATGATATTATTTATGAGATTATCAATGATTAAGAAGGGAGAAATATTATGTATATACCACAAATAGGTGATGTAGTAAAGGATAATGGTTATCCAGTTGTAGTAGTGGATTTAAAGAATTTTGAAAATAGTGGTGATTGTTCGTATGACAGGAAATATTTACTTTGTGATTTAAAATATCTTCAAGATAATCATGGTATTGTTACAATATCAGATTTAGAACGGCATGGAAGATGGGCTACTATTCGTGGGACTGAATTTCCTATTATTGAAAAAGTTGATGTTGCACCATTTTTTATTGAAACTGTTGAATGTCGTATGATACGACAAAAAGTAGCAAAAACAGTCACAATATATGAATAACCGATGAATCCGAAATTTCATTTGGCATAAAGGAGATAAATGAAAAAATATTTTATAGATAATACACATGTAATGACTGATTATATGGGTGGATGGACAGATCAGTGGATTGAAATTGGATGGTATGATTGTAAATCTGATTTTTATTTTAATCTTGATGAGGTGAAAGAAATCTATGAGAAAGGTGAAGCTGATAATGTAGGAGTTAGAGAAGATGGAAGTTTATATATGAAAAGTAATTGGCTTGATGCGAGAACTGCCTTTTCTATTATTTGTGGAATTCCATTTGGAGTACACGATGAAGATGAAAATCTTCTATCCTATGCAAAGAAGATAGGACTTGTAAAAGAGAATCCAATACCTATTCAAATGTATTCTGGAACAAAGTATCTTGAAATAAGAGAAGACGGATTATATACAGTTAAATATACATTAGATAAAAGCAAGTTTTTTGATCCAGCAGTAGATTTTATAGAAAAAATGTGTGTGGGAAGAATTAAAAAACTAAAAAATAGGACATATTCTTGTTACCATGACGGAGTAAATGAAGAAAAGCATTATTTCGCATGCGGAGAAGTAAGTTTTGATAAAGATAATTTGACTTTGATAATCGATAAAATCCCATATGAAGAAGTATACAAGAGAGACTTAATAGATTCCATTAGAAATATGGATTTGGAGTTATTGATATCGAATCCCAATCTGATAAATTTTTCAAACGTTTTGTCAGCATGTCATGATTGGTGTAGAGATCATGGACAGTTCCATTGGATTGGCGACTATCATAAGGAAAAAAAAGAAAATTCTAATGTTTATTGGTTTGATAAATAGTACTTGAAAGCGTTCTTTCAAGAACAAAAATATAAAAAAGGAGAAGATATTATTGAGAGAAACAATTCTAATTTTATGTATGCTATTTTGTCACATTGTAGATGACTATTACTTACAAGGCTGGCTTGCATCAGCAAAACAAAAGAAGTGGTGGGAACAAAATGCTCCGAGTCCGTTGTATAAGAATGATTACATAATGGCGTTGGTGGAACACGCATTTAGTTGGACTTTTATGATCCATATTCCAATCATTATTTATTCTGTGGTTTGTGGATTGCAGCTAAATATCCTATTATTTATTGTAATATTTACAATGAATTGGCTGATACACACAATTACGGATAATGCAAAAGCAAATTTGATGAAAATTAACCTAATTCAGGATCAGTGGATACACATAGCACAGATTTTTGTTACATGGACAATATATGTTGTGATAAGCAGATAAAATATACAACATATTGTATAATGCAAAGACAATAAACATTATATACTGATGTGATAGGCAGTTGAAATTCTTATTTCATGGTGTGGACTTGGAGGAGGTGAGGTTTGAATAAATAAAAAGAAGTATACGATTGATGGAATGCTAATGGCAACATTTTTGACAACTATTTTTCATTCATCAACATATCCGTATATACACAAAGAGGTTATAATGGTGGCTTCTGACTCATTAATTGCACTAAATCAAATTATAAATTGTATTAGTATTATTGTATATGGATGGATATGGAATAATAAGTCAGAAAAACTATTTAATTTTTATCCTGTATATTGCGTGTTAGAAACTGTGTTTGGAATATTAACAACAATATATGCAATTACAACAAGAAATATCGTTGCTTATTATCTATTAGATACTATTGTATTTGCTGTTATAACAAGAAATATATGCTGTGGTGGAGTTAAATTACGTGCTATCAGATATAATTCAGAAGAAAAGAGAGAACATTTTGATAACAACAATAATTCGGTTTCTTCACTTGCAACTATTTTAGGATCAGTAATAGCAATGTTCTTAAATTTGAACTTTGAGATTATGTTATGTGTTGCCACATTTGGTAATATGATTGACAATTTATTTTACATATTCATTTTTTATCACACGAAAGAGTGTAGAAAAAAGAGAAAATATACATATGGGGATTACATGTAAGCTGGTAGGCAAGATGAGAAGTATCACAAGAAAGTTAGAGAATAAGTTAGCTGAGGAAGCAAAGTTACAGAAAGAGAAAAAGCAAAAGAAAGCAGATAGGAGGTAGTTATGGCGGTTTGGATCACAGGTGATATACACGGAAATCCACAAAGATTTTCAACAGATATTTTTCCAGAGCAGAAGGAAATGACAAAAGATGATGTGGTAATTATTCTTGGTGATTTTGGTCTTGTGTGGGATTATAGCGGAGAAAATAAAACTGAGAAGTATTGGTTAGATTGGCTTGAAAATAAACCATTTACCACATTATTTGTTGATGGCAATCATGATAATTTTGATAGACTTGATGATTACCCAATAGAAAAATGGCACGGAGGAAATGTGCATTTCATTCGTCCATCAGTTATTCATCTAATGAGAGGACAGATATTTGACATAGAAGATAAGTCATTCTTTGCTTTTGGAGGCGCAAGCAGCCATGATATATCTGCAGGTATTTTGGAACCTGATGATCCGGACTTCAAAGAGAAGAAGAAAAAGTTAGACAAGAATCCATATGCTTTATACAGAATTAATCATGTAAGTTGGTGGGAAAGAGAACTTCCAAATGAAGAAGAAATGAATGAGGGATTAGCTAATCTTAAAAAGCAGAATAATCAAGTAGATTATATCATTACTCATAGTCCATATACTTCATTGCTTAGACAGATGGATGGTGGCTCAGGATTATATCAGAGACATAGACTGACTGATTATTTACAAGAGATTAAGCAGAATGTTGATTATAAGCATTGGATGTTTGGACATTTTCATCAAAACAAAACTTTCCATTGGGAGAGAAGTAGCTATTTATATGAGCAAATTATAAGGATTCTGTAATGAGGGAGGTGAAATATTGGAGAAACTTAATCAAGATGATAAAGATAAATTGTCTCGAATATTACATAATAGTTGGGATAATGTATTTAAACTTTTAACCGATTCTTCTGTTGATGAATACGGAGTTCCCTATAAAGAAGTATATAAGTATGAACTTGCAGAAAGAGAGAAAGATTTTCCTAATTTGGTTGATATATATTTGGAAAGTAATTCGTTCTTTGATAGGGGAGCAATGAAAGATTGGTTGATTCAAGAAATTGTTGGTGCATTATTAAGAGATACAGATTGCAGAAGGTTTCAATTTTTTATGTGTACCAATCAGTTGTATGATTTAGTTTTAAGGGTTATCAGACCATACTATAGAGGCTTGTATCCAGATAGAAATAACATAGAAACAAAGGTTATAGAAACAAATTTGAGTATAAAGGAAGGCGAAATCTTTGATCATCAATCACGAATGGTTTCTGTAGATAGCTGGGAGGATTACATACAAGCATATGTAGAATACGATGGATTGGCAGTAGGAGGTTTTCATGCAATAACTAATATGCTTGGTAATTCAATTCAAAAAGACGCACAGATTTCTAGTCTACAGTATGATGAATTTCATTTATCCTGTGATATAAAGTATAAAGATGGATGGGTAGAAAAGAAATTGGCGTATAAATGTCAGTTGAGATAATTTTATCAATATGTGGTTTGATAAAATAGAGAATAATAAATTATAAATACTTGCAGTAACAAGTAAACAATTCGCACGGTTATCCGTAGACAATTCCAATAATTACAACTGAACAGTTATATTCGTTTTTGGGTGGTAAACAGCATACCCGTGGCTTAAATTACGCAAAATTTAGCCATAAACCACTGATTAGCATAGATTTTATATAGATTTAATCTCTATGTTCCAGTCTGAAAAGGCTGTTGATGTTATATATAATTTGAAAATATTTTAATAATTTTATTTTACAGGAGGAATGCTGCTTAATGGCAAAAAAGGAAAAGAAAGTGTTAGAAAAGAAGAACTGGTCAAATTCATTCATGCTTATCGGTGAGGCAAAGATTAATGAGTATACCTATAAGACAGATGAGAAGTCAGAGAAGTCAGATTGGATTTATAACAGTCTCAATTTGGGCGTATATTGTGGAGAAACTTGCGGAACAGTATATGCAGAGTTGATGGGTGGATATGGCGCAGAAAGAGACAATGTAGTATATGTTCATGGTAAAGGCGAAGATGGAAAAGATGATTTTGACAACAAATTTACTATTGATTGGGATGACAGATTTGATGAAACCATTCTTGAATCCGTTGGAGATCTTTGCTTCCTGACAGTTGGCTTGGAACGTGATAAGGGTGGAAAAGTATTTTATAAGAAATTCCTTTCGCCTTATGACATGATTGCTTATATCAAGGACAACTTGGAAGAAGGTATGGTTGTAAATGTCAAAGGCAATTTGAAATACTCTACATACAATGATGTGACACAGGTAAAAAAAGAAATCAATAGTGTCGTACTCTCTAAGGTCGATGATAGTAGTAAATATTGTGCTAGATTTACTCAAACAATGTTACTTACAAAAGACAGCGTAGGTAAGGCAGATAAGGATACGGGTGTTCTTCCAATTTATGCGAAAGTACTTGATTATGTCAAGGAATATAAGGGTAAGGAAGTAAAAACTAATATCCCATATGATAAGGCATTTGAATATGAGTTGAATCTTTCTGATCCTGCAACTTCTCAGAAAGTCGTAGAAAAGGTATTCAAGGTACAGAAGGGTGTAACAGAGGTTACATTTGAGGGTGATTTAATCGAAGGTGGAGCGGTTGTAACTGCAACAGAAGATGATATTCCAGATGATATCAAAACGCTTATTGAAATCGGCGTTTATACTCTCGAAGAAGCATTGGCAAAATGTACAGTAAGTTCTGGCAGAGAAAAGAGAATGGTAATCAGAAAACCTTCAATCAAGATGGTTGAGGACAAAGACGGCAATAAGACACCTGTTATTCAGAAGTTTGAGAAGAAGTATGATGAAGAGGATCTGATTCTTGACTTTATGACTGGTGACAATGACGATAGCGGAGATACATCTGAAGAAGCAATAGATACAGAAGACGAAGAAGTACCTGCTAATGATGACAGTAGTTGGTTGGATAATCTGTAAAATATAAAGATTATTTATATTGAGGTTGCTTGGATGCAACCTCGCAAATTCAAAATATAAGGAGAATAATAACTTGGGAAAATACGGAAAAAAGAATGAAGTAAAGATTGATCCATTATCATATAATATTTGTTTGCTTGGGGAACCTAAGATTGGTAAGACCACTATTATTAAAGAAGTTTGTGAGAAATTAGCTGGTGAAGATGGTTATATCTTCTTGGAGATGAATGGTGAAGCTGGTGCAGATGCAATTTCCGGCATTGTATATGAGGATTGTGACGATTGGGATAAGGTAGAAGATATTATTGACGATATCGAGAGCAACAAAACTACAGAATATAGCAATTTGAAAGCTATTGTTATTGATACATACGATGGATGGATTAAATTGGCTGAATCAGAAGCTATTAGAAAGTGGAATGTCGATCATCCTGATAAGAGAGCAGATAGTATTGATGCAGCATGGAATGGTTTTCAGAAGGGGCAGGGTAAGGCTTTTGAATACATGTTTGATATTATTACAAGGATGCGTAGAATTGGCGTTGCTGTAATTATTATTGGTCATGTTAAGAACAGAGAACTTACCGATATTGCAACAGGAACAACATATCAGACATTAACTTCTGATGTTGAAAAAGTATATTTCAATCTGTTAAAGAAGAAGATGCACTTTTTAGGTCTTGCTTATTATGACAGAACAATTATTACTGAAAAGACTGGTAAGAAGAATGTTGTTACCAAGAAAGATATTACTGTAAATAAGATTTCTGAACAGACAAGAAAGATTAAATTCAGAGATGACAATATGGCATTGGATAGTGGTTCAAGATTTGCGGATATTGTTGATGAAATCCCTATGACAGCAGATGATTTTGTTATTGCCATCACAGATGCAATCAAAGCAGAACAGTCTAAGTCTGGCAAGTCTTTTGATGAAACAAAGGCAGAACAGGAAGCAAAAGAAGCGGAAAAGTTGAAAGAGATTGCCAAGGCAGAACAGAACAAGAAGGAAGCAAAGAAGCTTGAAGATGTGGTATCAAAGATTACTGATTTTATCAAAGAGAACAAGTCTAATATGGATAAGATCAAGCCTATTATTGCAAAGTCAAAGGAACTTGGATATGATAATCCGACTCTGATTACGGATATTGACGATGCCAATAAGGTATTAGCACTGATTTCATAATGTTCTAGGGAGGAATTGAATTGAGAAGTAAGAAAATGACGAGTGTTGAAAAAGAGCAATGGGATAAATTATACCAGTATGTGAAAAATGAAATACTCTTGTATGACAGTTCTCAGTCAATTCCTTCTGGTCTTGTATTAAGGCTGAAAGGGTTGACAAAAGGAAAGTATATGGAAAACAGAAACACTGAGGATAAAGCAGATTATTCTTATGAGGTTGTTTTATATACTTTCCAAATTTGTAAACCATCCATTATGAGTGCTATTTCAAATAAGGTATTTGAGTCTGAAAGTAATAAATTTAATTATATTTGCAAAATAGTAGAAAATAATATCAATGATGTCTACTTGAGAGTACAGAAAGCGAAGAAATCAGAAGAAAATATAGATAAGTTAGACACAAATATTTTATCTCATAATGGTGGTGAATATCAAAAAAAGACAGAAGAATTAAGAAATAAAAGACTAAATGAATTGTGGTAAGGTGGTGAAAAACATATCAAAAGTAAAATCTTCCACAAAAGGAAAGAAATTAAGTGCTTTTGAACAGGAATTGATTGATACAATCAAAAAAATAAACGAATACAAAGAAGCAGCGGAGGCAAATATAGTCTCAATTCTATATAAGGTTCCAGATGCTATTTATGATACTAACTTAGAACTTGAGGAATTTAATAACAATATTTGGAGAGTCTATTGGACAATTGCAAATGATATTGTCAAACTTGAAAAGAAAAGTTCTCTTGATGATATTACAGTCGGTTTATATCTCGAAAAACATTCCAAGTTAAGAGCAAAATATGAAGAATATGGTGGATATGACACCATTGTAAATGCTGGTACATATGTAAAAGAAGAAAACTTATATGGATATATCCAGGAATTACGAAAGTGGAATAGTGTTATTAAATTGGCTAAACGTGGATGTCCTGTTAAAGATAGACTCAGCGAATATTGTGATATGACTGCTGAAGAAATATATAACGAGTGGGAAGCGTTTATCAATGACATTTTTGTAAATGTGGATTGTGATGTTAAAAGTTATGATATTTGTGATGGTATATATGATTTGATTGAAAGATTGGATAAAGGAGTCGCTATAGGTCTTCCATATAACAATATGGAAATGATGACTAAAGAAACAGGTGGTCAATATCTTGGTTCTATTACTTTGGTTGGTGGTCTTAGTAATGTGGGTAAATCGACATTTGCTAGAAATGCAACAATTCCAACAGCAATAAAAGAAAAAGAACGTGTCGTTGCCATGATCAATGAGGATAATTTAGACAAATGGCAAAGAGAATTACTCATATTTGTTGCCAATAATATTATCAAGGAAGATCTGCAAAAGCATATTGTAAGAGATGGACATTATCAAGAGGACACTAAAAGTTTACTGTATAAAGCAGCAGATTGGTTAGTAGAGCAGACACAGAATCACATTTTAACAATTATTCCATTTACACAGTATAAGACGAAAAATGCAATAAAAATTATCAAAAAATATTCCAGTATGGGTGTTAAGTATTTTATTCTGGATACTTATAAGTTGGATGCCGGAGATGTGAGTGATAAATCTTGGCTTGAAATGCAGCAAAATATGGTTGAGATAAATGATGTCATAAAACCAGAATCAAAAAACTTACATATTCTGATTACTTTCCAATTAGCGAAAGGAAGTGTAAAACAAAGATTTTATACACAGGACAATATAGGAATGTCAAAAAATATTATTGATCCTGCATCGACATGTATCATGATCCGTGATTTGTATGATGACGAATATACAGGAGAACGGAGAGAACTAAAAGTTTATAGGCTTGAGGGGAAGAATGGCAAAACCAAAATACCTGTTAAGTTGGATAAAGATAATCATTATCAGATAGGATTTATTATTAAAAACAGGGAAGGTTCCGCAAATAGATACCAAGTAGTGTTTCTTCATGATATGTCAAGAAATGTTATGAAAGAAATTGGCATTACCAATGTACCAGTAGATTTTTAAGGTGGTGATTATGAATATATGACCGTTATCGAGTTAAAGGAGTGGATATACAGTAATGGTAAGATTGAGTTTATTTTAAATGAAATTGGGTGCGGTCATATAGTCTACCACCCATCTAAAGAATATTATAGCTGCTCAAATTGTAATGGAGATAACAAAGGAGCAGTTAATGTAAAAAACAATAAATATTTGAGTTGTGTGAATTACACCAGAGAAAAAGAATTTGATAATAATTCTGATTTACTTACATTAGTTCAGTACAACAAAAGAATTAGTGATAGCAAATTTTCATTCTTTGATACAGTGAAATATCTACATAAAATATTAGAATTGCCACTTACTTTTAAGAAGCAGGAAGAGAAAAAAGAGGTAGTTGATCCATTATACATATTCAAAAAAGTAAAGGTAAAACGCAAAAGACAGAATGTATTAGATTTTCATGTGTTAAATGAGAATGAATTACAAGACTTTGTACCACATATACATATAGATTTTTTTCGGGAAGGAATTATGTCTTGGACGGTAAAAAAGTTTGGTCTTGCTTACAGCTGCAGATACAAAAGAAATATTATTCCTTTACGGTATTGGCTTACTGGTGAACTGCTTGGATTTAACATGAGAACTTCTGTAGAAAATTATGAATTATTTGATATTAAGAAATATTTTATTACACCTGGATATCCAAAACAAATGAATCTATTTGGACTTTGGGAGAACAAAGAAATAATTCAAAGTAAAGGATATATAGTTGTATATGAGGCTGAAAAGTCGGTATTAAAAAGAGATAGTTTGAATGATGGAACTGGTGTAGCTTTAAGTGGACATGAAATATCAGATGAACAAGTGAAAATACTTATAGGATTAAATTGTGAGATTATTATTGCACTAGACAAGGATATTGATATTGAACACATTAGGCATTGTTGTGAGAAATTTTATGGAATAAGAAAAGTTTCTTATTTGTATGATAGATGGGATTTACTTGGAGATAAAGATTCGCCAGCAGATTCCCTAAATAAAATATTTGAGTTTATGATGCAATATAGAACAGTTTATGACTATGGAGAACATAAAAAATATTTACAAAGTTTGAATAAAAAGAAGTGAGGTATGAATGGGAAGAAAAACAGGAGAGGAATTAGAGCAAATAAAAAGAAAGTATGGAGTGGATCGACTGTGGAGTTGGTCACGTTTTAACTCTTATCATAACAGCCCATATGAGTATTTCTTAAAATATATTAGATGTATTGATGAAGATAGACAAGATTGTATTTACACAGTTACAGGCGGTATGTCACATGAAATTATGGAGAATCTATACTTAGGGAAAATTAAGTATGAAGATATGGATAGCGAATTTGAAGATGCGTGGATGACGGCCGGTATTGCAGAACTGAAATTTGATAGAAACGATAGCGAAAAAATAAGAAGATTGCTGACAAATATTATAAGAACCTAAAACATTTCTTTAATAATCACCATACAATCCCTTACAAAGTTGAAATTGAAAGATTTATTAGTGTCCTGATTGGTAAAAACGTATTTCAGGGATACATAGATGTATGCTTTAAAGATAATGATGGGTGTTTCAATATCTTGGACTGGAAGACATCTTCAATATATAAGGGAGAAAAAGCATTAAATGAATGTGGTCAGTTGGTTGTTTATGCAATCAGTCTACATCAGATGGGGGTTCCATATGAAAAGATAAAGATTTGTTGGGACTTCTTAAAATATGTAAAAGTTGATTATGAACAGGCAAATGGTAAGTGGACTACAAGAGAAATAGATAGATGTGAAATAGGGAACAAACTACAAACAAGTGTAAAAATGTGGTTAAAGAAATTAGGATACGAAAATGAACTTGTAGAGTATCTTGATATGTTGGCACAGACAAATGATATAAAGTGTCTGCCAAAGGATGTACAGGCTAAATATAAATTTCATGATTGTATTGTTTATGTGGATCTAACACAGGAACTTATTGATAGATGGGTTACAGACATTACGAATACGATTGATGAGATTATAGAAAAAGAAGAGAAATATGAAACTGAGAAACTAATTGATAAAGAGAATGCCGAGATGATATTCTTTGATACTCCAGAACAAGTTGAAAAACAAAGCTATTATTTCTCAACATTATGCGCATATTCTCCAAATTTACATAAACCATATAAAAAGTATCTGGACGCATTGGCAGCACAGCAAAATGGAGATGACTTTTTTAGCGGTGTTGGTAGTGGTATATCTGAAAACAATGATGATAAAGATGAAGATTTATCTTGGTTAGATAATCTGTAAAAGGTGGTGGTTGATTGAATTATACAGTATATCATCTGCATAGTGATCTAAGTAATGGCGTGACTAATATAGATAGTGTTACAAAATACAATGAATATATTTCCTATGCGCAGTCGTTAGGAATGAGAGCGATGGGATTTTCAGAGCATGGTTCTATATTGGAATGGGTACATAAAAAAACAAAAATAGAATCATGCGGCATGAAATATATTCATGCAGAAGAGTTTTATGTGACAGAACAATTATATTTTGAACCTGATACAACAGAATTATGTAAATCATTACTTGGTACAGATGAAAAAGAAGCGCAGGAAGAGATCAACAAATATATAGAAGAGAACAAAACTCAAAAAAGAGATAATTACCACTGTGTTTTAATTGCAAAAAACTATGATGGAGTGGTTGAATTAAATGAATTATCTTCAAGAGCATTTGTAAGAGATGGTCATTTTTATTACAATCCAAGGATTTCATTTGATGAATTAATTTCCACATCAGACAACATAATTATATGCACAGCATGTATTGGTGGTATATTAGCCAGTGGAACGAAGGAAATACAAGAGAAATTTTTAAAGTTTCTGATTGATAACAAGCATAGATGTTATTTAGAAATTCAGCATCATTTTGATGATATGCAGATTAAGTATAACCAATATCTTGCTTTTATTTCAAAAAAACATGGAATACCTTTGATTGCTGGAACAGATACACATGCTTTGGATGAAAGACATTTGCTTGGCAGAACAATTATGCAGAAATCGAAAGAGGTGAAATTTGATAATGAGTCAAATTGGGATTTGACTTTTAAAGTTATGATGAATTGGTAAAGGCATACGAAAAACAGAGAGCATTATCTAAAGATGTTTATCTGGAAGCAATAGAAAATACAAATGTTATGGCTGACTCCATAGAAGAATTTAGTCTGGATTATTCAAAGAAATATCCAAAATTATACAATGATTCTATGGGTGTTTTCAAACAGAAAATATTAGATGGCATTAAGGAGAGAGGGGTAAATAAGTACAAAAACTTTCAAGAATATAAAGATAAGATTGTGTATGAGATAGAAACATATAAACATAATGACGCTATTGACTTTATGTTGCTTGAAGAAGACTACAAAAGAGAGCTTAGAAAACAAGGTGTACATTATGGATATTCAAGGGGGTCGGTATCTGGGAGCATAATAGCATATTTGCTTGGAATCACGGATGTTGACAGTATTAAATACAATTTGAATTTTGAGCGTTTTATGAACAAAGAAAGGATCAGTCTTGCAGATGTAGATTCAGACTGGTTCAGTGAAGATAGGTGGAAAGTTAGAAAATACCTATTTGAAAAAGAAGGATTGTATTGTTGCAATATTATCACTTTTAATACAATAAAAATGCGTGGCGCGATTAAGGATGTTGGAAGAGCATTAGGAATGACACCACAGGAAACCCAGGAGTTATCTAATCTTGTTCAGGAAGACGAAAATAAAAAAGAATTTGTTGACGAAAAGGTTAGAAATAAGCATAAGGAATTATTTGAGTATGTAGATATTGTTGTTGGCACTATTACATCACTTGGTAGACACGCAGCCGGACTTGTCGTATCACCTCATGAGGTAGATAAAGCATTTGGCACACTATATATCTCTTCAGATTATAAACCGATTTCACAGATAAATATGAAAGAGATAGATTCTTTGAATTATGTGAAGTTGGATATTCTTGGACTTGATTGTGTAGGACTTATAGATAAGACATGTAAAGCTGTTGGCATCCCATTTATTACGCCAGATAATATTGATTTCAATGATAAAAATGTATGGGACGATATTGCAAAAGATACTACTCTGATTTTTCAGTTTGAATCAGATTTTGCTGGTTCATATCTAAGAGATATTCTAAGTGAGTCAACCATCGAAAATATTAAAAAACAGAATCCAAATTTCTCATACATAGACTTGATGAGTATGGCTAATGGTGCAATCAGACCAGCAGGAGCTTCTTACAGAACAGAATTATCACAAGGAATTTATAGAGATAATGGACATGCTGCATTGAATGATTTCCTGGCTCCTACACTTGGCTATTTAGTATATCAGGAACAGATTATAGAGTTTTTATATAAGTTCTGTGGTTTTACAATGGGCGAAGCTGATATTGTGCGTAGGCACTTTAGTAAGAAAACAGGTACAGAAAATGATATACCAGTCATTAAAGATGGTGGATATATGCTTGATGATAAAGGAAAGCCTGTAAATAATCATTATATCAAAGGCTTTATACAAACAATGAAAGATGAGTATAGTGTAGAGAATGAAAAAGCAGAAGAATTGATTGTAAATTTTCTTCAAGTAATTATTGATGCGTCAGCATACTTATTTTCTAAAAACCATGCTGATCCATATTCATTTTTGGGATTTGCTTGTGGTTATTTAAGGCATTATTACACAATTGAAACTTTAACGTCTGCTCTCAATATTTATACATCTGATAAAGAAAAGTCTTTGAATATTAAAGAATATATTTTGTCAAAAGGCTATACGATAGAACCTATAAGATTCAGAAAATCGAAAGCAGAATATGAGTATGACAAAGACAGTGGAACTATCTATCAAGGGATTGGAGCAATTAAATACTGTAACGATACTATTGCTGAAGAACTGTATGCACTAAGAGATAATAAATACGATTCATTTGTAGAACTTATCAAGGATATAAAAGAGTATACATCTGTTAATTCTAGGCAGTTAGAAATCCTTACTGGTTTGAATTTCTTCTCGGAGTTTGGCAAAAATAAATATCTATTAGGGTTTATACATGTTTATGACAAATTTGCAACTTGTAAGCAGATAAAAAAGAGCAAATTGGAAGAATTGGGTATTTCTGAATATATAGCAAAGAAGTATTCAGGAAAGGAAACAAATTCTTTGTTTAAAGAAATTGATAATATTGGTTTGGTTAAAGAAGTGTGTGGACATATAGAGAATAAGGAAATGGGTATCATTGAGATGATCAAATTTGAAAAGGAACATCTTGAAATGGTGGTATATACAAATCCTAAAGTTAGCGACAATTACTATATTATTGTGGACTACAAAACATTTAAAGATGCGACTAAACCATATTTTACAGCACGAAAAGTAAGGACTGGCGAAGAAATACATTCAAGGATTAAACAGGGCAGAATATTTAAAGAAAGTCCATTTGGATTATATTCAGTGCTAAAGATAAAGGAATTTGATAAAGAGTTTAAAAAGAAGCCTATCAACGGAGTCTGGACTGTAACGGATGAATTAGAAGATGTGCTGACAAATTATGAAGTGATTAAGTAGGTGAGGTTACATATTGAAAAATAACGATGAAAAAGAAGTATTATTTAAAGGTAGAATTGTAAGACCTATATACGAAAGTGAAGATTACAGGGTATATGCAGTAGATGTCAATAAAGATATCTACCCAGATATTAAACTCACGAAGTATGGGAATGCAACAATATCTGGCGAGATACATGAGTTGGGCAAAGGAATCGAATATGAGATAAAGGCGGTTGAGCAGCTAACGAAAAATGGTTGGGGATATAAAGTTATCAATATCCGAAGAAACAAGCCACAATCTGCTGATGATATGTATGTTTTCCTTCAAGAAATACTGACACTCAATCAAGCGCAGACATTATATGAGGTATATCCAGATATTGTTGATCGTGTAATGAATAATAATCTTGATGATATAGATTTGAATAAATTACATGGAATTAAGGAATATACGTTTAATATTATCAAGGATAAGATTGTTGAAAATTTCTGCTTGGCAGAATTAGTAGTAGAGTTTCAAGGATTATTGAGTCTTCCTATGTTGAAAAAGCTGTACGAGAAGTATTCATCAATTACCATGATTAAGAAGAAACTAAAAGAAGATCCGTATAAATGCTTATGTGGATTAGCCAGGGTAGGGTTTGCAACGGCAGATAGTATTTTGTTGGAATTGGAAAAGGTTTCAAAAGAGAGTGTTAAAAATGGGGGACCAGAAATTATAGAATTTGAGTCAGAATTAAAAACAAGCAATCATAGATGTTTATCCTGTATGTTGTATCTATTGGAGAAAAATGAAGAAGACGGACATACGCTAATGTCAATCAATGAATTAAGGAATCAATGTATGAAGATGGTTCCGGCGTGTTCTAATCATTTTGTAGAGTGTATGAAGCATGAAAGCATTTATTATGACAAGGAATCTATGGTTGTTTCGATCAGAAGGACATATGAAATAGAGAAATATATAGCAGAGAAAATAGTTGGTGGTCTTGTAAATACAAAAAACAGATGGGATTTTAATTATAAGAAGTACCATACGGTTAATGGCTGTGAACTATCAGATGAGCAGGTAAAAATTGTAGAGAATATCTGTAAATATAATGTTTGCATCCTAAATGGAGCTGGAGGGACAGGAAAATCCTTTTGTACTCAGGCAGTCATCAATATGTTGAAGGACAACAATAAATCATTTAGGTTGTTTTCTCCAACAGGAAAGGCAGCAAAGGTATTATCTGATTATACCAAAGAACATGCCATGACAATACATAGAGGTTTGGGATATATGCCTCCTGATACATGGAGCTTCAATGAAAAACACAAATTGGATTGTGATGCTTTGATTATTGATGAGTTTTCTATGACAGATATATTCTTATTAAAAAGAGTGCTAGATGCTGTTGATTTTGATAGAACAAAGTTACTGTTGATAGGAGATAATGCGCAGCTTCCATCGGTATCATGTGGAAATTTACTTCATGATTTTATGCAGACCAATATTATTCCAACGGTTACATTAACAAAAGTTTTCCGTTATGGGGAAGGTGGACTGATGAAAGTTGCAACGGATGTCCGTTTTTGTAAGGAATATCTTACAGGAATCAATAATCAATTCACATGGTTTGGTACAAATAAAGACTATGCGTTTGTTAATGTTGGTAGTGACATTATGGTTAAAAATGCAGTTGCTTTATACAAGAAATTGCTATCACAAGGATATAAAGTTGAGGATATACAGTTGCTTACATCATATAAGAAGGGAGATGTTGGAACAGTAGTAATAAACAACGCAATACAGAAGGTCGCCAATCCAAATTATGGCAGCACAGAATGTATGAAAGTTGGAGATACAGTTTATTTTAAAGGTGATCAGATTATACAGAATGTTAATAACTATCACGCACAGTTATTTGTAGATGATGAATATGGGTTTGACGAGGATTTAAGAGAAACGTTTATTGCAAATGGAGAAACGGGTATTGTAAAGGACGTATTTACAAGTTATCTAATCATTGATTTTGATGGTGTAAAGGTAAAGTATTACAGAAATGATATGCAGATGGTTGGTCTTGGATATTGTATTACGATCCATAAATCACAGGGAAGTTCAATAAAGGTGGTTATTCTGCTTACACCTCAGTCCCATGCGTATATGTTGAATTCCAATCTTATATATGTGGGACTGACCAGGATGAAAGAGAAGTGCTTTCATTTAGGGAATATAGATACTGTAAACCAGTCTGTAAAAAAGAAAGCGAATTTTGTAAGAAACACATTTATGCAGAGATTGATAAAGGAAACTTGTGAGAATTTGAAGAAAACAGCATAAAAATTGTCTATATATAGTGGATTTTGATTTTGCGAACCACTATATATAGACTAAATATGCCGATGAAATAGGACTTTCAAGAGTAGGAGAATGTAAGAATGTCAAACGAAACTATGTTAGAAGTAGTAGGTTTACTTGTTGGATATAGTGAACCTTATGGAGATTCTGCAATAGATGAAACAAGATATAAAAATCAAGAAAAAATTATTTCTTTAGTTGAAAACGGAATCGAAGATTTAATAAATAATTCAAAATACAAAAATAGAACAGAACAGAGTATTGCAAAAATTGGAAACAGAGCATATGAAACATTAAAAACATTGCAAATATTGATTGAACAAAATATATAAGGTGATGAAATGATAGGTGATCCTGCAACAACAAAAGTTGATATGGAAAAATTATTAACAGCAATACAGCCAAAACAAAAATTAAAAGTATTCTTAGTAACAAGAAAAGCAGATTGGTGTGAAGATGATGCTATTGTAGTTTTGGCAGTAGACAAACTACATGCTGAACGTTGTGCTAGATGTAACTCTGATGATTTTAGAAAAGGAAAAGTAGAAGTTACTGAGGTAGAAATGAATAAAGAAAAGGTTATTTTGACTTCAAATAGAGGAGCGTAATTATGAGAAACATTCTTGGAAGTATCAGTACGATAAAGAATTTTATGGGTAACGCAGGTAGAAATATTTGTAATGAGCATTTATATAATGCCTTACTTGATGTCATAGAAAGTATGGAAATGGATGTTGGGATGAAACCAATTGAAGACAGCTGTGATGAGAAAACACATTATAAATGTAAGTGCGGATATATATTTTTAACAAAATATTCTGATGGTCATCGAATGGGTAATAAACCAAATTACTGTGAAAGATGTGGACAGGCGATCGATTGGAGTAAAACTAATATCAATTTATATCCAAGAGGGAGAAGTTTATGAGAGTAGAAAACGTAAAAGTGACATTTAATATTCCAGTACATTTTAGACAACCAGATAAAAATGGATATATTTATACAAAAAAGTTTGGGAAGAAGCTGTGAAAAAAGCGGCTGATATACCAATTGAAATTATTCATGATGATGGTACACGAACAGTAGTAGGTGTGGCACAGGATGTACAACTTGTAAAAGATGGAGATGAAGATATCATCAAAGTTTCTGGCATGTTGCGATATGGTGGAACTTCTGAAAATGTGGAATTTACTAAAGATGTTATTACGAATGTGATTCTGAATGGAATTGGAATTACGAAGTAGGTGAGGAATGTAAGAAATAATACTAGATACAAATTAGGGATGTGAGGTGGTTATAGAACGAAAGTACAAAGGTCAGAACAAAAAGTAATTAAAAGAGATCATCCCAAATTCAAAATAATTGATGAAATGTGTTTTCGCGCCAAGAATTTATATAATGAAGCAAATTATGTGATTCGTCAAGAGTTTATTTTAAATGGAGAATATATATCATATAACAAAATGAATTTTGAGTTTAAAACACATGAAAATTATAAATTATGTTTTAGTCAGCCAGCTAATTGTACGTTACGACTGCTTGATAAAAACTGGAAATCATATTTCAGAGCAATAGAAGATTGGAAAGAGCATCCTAATAAATATTTAGGTATGCCAAAATTCCCAAAGTATCTCCCTAAAGACGGTAGATTTCCGTGGATGATTCCAAACAATCAGCTTGTTTATGATTACGAAAAATCTAGTATTTACATAAGAAATAGGCTATTAAATGATTTTGATTGGAAATGTAGATGTTTCGGTAGACCAATACAAGTACGATTTATTCCAAAGGGAACTTGCTATGTTATGGAAATAGTATATGAAATAGAAGTTCCAGATCAACCATCTGAGAGCAACCACATAGCTGCTATTGATATAGGAGTTGATAATCTTATAACAATGTCAAACAATATCGGTAAAAGACCAATTATTGTTAATGGTAAGATTTTGAAGTCCATCAATCAGCAATATAATAAGCAAAGAGCAAAATTACAATCTGAAATGATGAAAATAAATAAGAAGAATTGGAGTAAACGTCTCGATTCTTTAACATTCAAAAGATTTTGCAGAGTAAAGAATTATATGCATAACACATCGGCTTTTGTTATGAAGTGGTGCAAAGAAAACAATATAGATACTCTTGTTGTGGGCAAAAATGATACTTGGAAACAAGGGAAAAAGAATATGCAGAACTTCACATTTATTCCCTATGAAATGTTATTAGAACAACTGAAATATAAATGTGAAAATGCAGGAATTAAATATGTAGAAGTAAATGAAGCATATACATCTGGTACAAGTTATCTGGATGACGAAGTACCAACAAAAGAGAATTATAATAAAAAGCGGAGGATCACAAGAGGATTATTCCAAGCAGAAGATATGTTAATTAACGCAGATGTCAATGGAAGTTTACAAATTATGAGAAAGGTATTTCCAGATTCCTATACAGGATATGGAATAGAGGTGGATCTAACGCCTATCATTATAAATGTTGTGAAAGCAGCATGATTTATGGTAAATGGATTTTAAAAACCCAATAGAAGATAGGTTTTAACGCAAAAAAAAGAAAGAGAGGTAGATAATGGGAAGATTGATGTTTTTTATATTCATGCCAATCATTTTTGAATTTATTTGTTTTTTAATAAGCCATTTCAATCTTAATTGGTTTGATAATTTAAAACAAGAAATAGGATTGTTTTCGGTTTTATTGTTTGTTGATTACATTATTGAATTTGTTTATTTGATAATAATAAAGAAAAACTTGGGAGTTTGGATTTTTGATAATTCATTTAAGGATGAATGTAGATCATATACAATATTTATGTTTTTATCAATTGTATACATTGTTTTTACGGTATTTTTAGGCTTATTATTTGGAGTTTTTGAAGAAGGAATACCTATTGCACATACAATAGTACTTATTGTATGTTTTGTTGTTTTTTGCATGATTGAAGTTTCGATGATACATGAAAATAAGGATGATAAGATATTTAATACATTAGCATATCAAGAGGAACAAAATACAATTTATTTACATGCAATGGGAGATGGACGTGAAACTTCTGGAGAAATATATGGGAAAAGTCATCTTGGTGCAGGATGGATTCATGGAAAAATAGAAACAAACTACAATCTATACTATGCGTTTATTGATAATGAAAAAGTGGTTATAAGAAGTATTCCATACAATGAAAACAATGTGAATATTTATGAGATAGGAGATAGTGGAGAGCCAAGAATTATTTTTCATAGGTATTATAAATCATATATCTGTGAAAAAGGACATGATAAGTATGATGAATATTACATATATGATATTTATATTCCTTCAATTTCAAATAGTATAAAAATTGATATGGAATAAGGCAATGGAGGTGGTCATAAATTTAGAACTTTTGGTGAAACAGATCATCAGGATTTGTATAGAATAACAGATGACGTACTCTTAGCAGTGAACAAATTTGTTCCTATCAAATATGAAAATAAAAATATTTTACTGTATATAGAGGAAAAGTAAAACAAGGTAACTGTAATAAAGGATACCAAGATTGGCTCAAAGTCTTAAAGGAAGATTGCTATGATGAATACAGAAGTATAACAGTTCCCAAAGGTACAGTTACGTATATAGATAGACCTGTAGTTCCAACAGATAATCAATCAGATTGGAAATATGAGGTTAAGACAACAGGTAGTGCTTTGAGCGGAGACTTTGATATGATTGAAATGTTGCTTAGTTCCATTTTATATACAATCAGGACAGGAGAGGTAAAACATGAGCAATAAAATAAGAGTATATGAAAATAGATACTGGTTGTTAAATGATGATGTCTACGAACTGCATTTTACTCAATTCTATGATGATGAAATAATTCTCAAATTCATTCAAGACAAAGAAGATTCGGAGAATTATATTTATGTATCAGACTTATTGAATGTAGAACATGATGAAGAATTTGCAAAGTCAATAGAAGATGCTATGAAGCAGTTTGAGGATGTGATAGTAGATCATATTAAAGAAAAAATTGATTATTATGATGAAATGTTAGCTAAGTTTCTGGAGAAAAAATGATTAAATTCAGAACATTGGATTGAAAAATATGAAAACAGAAAACATAGTAATTGGACAACTTTATACATATAAAGATTTATGTAATCTACTTTGTATTATATGCGAAACTGCACAGAATAAAAAGTAGAATTATTAGAAGAATTTGAAAGATATTTTGAATTCGAACAACCAGATAAAAGGCATTTTCTTATAACCAATATATACGATGTGTCATTGCCAGGATTAGATTATGGATACTTTTATAAAACTATGATTATTCCTGTGAAGTGTTCAAAAGAGGATTATAAGTATCTAATTAAATGTAGTAAATGGGTACGTGAGACTTCTAAGTAGTCTGGTTATAACTTGATCAGAAAGTCGATTGAAACCACACGAAACGCTCATTTTAAGAAAATAAAAAAGGAGAAACTTATGGAAGAAAATAGAACAATAACAATAGCTGAGTGTCAGGTAGAAACTATTAAGCATATTGAAAATGTAAGAAAGTATATCAGATCATTTTCGGACAAACTGATTACAAGAGGAGTGGAACATGACAGATTGAAGTTGGAGTCACCAGAGGTAGAAATTTTCACAGAATATACTCCAAAGTTAGCAGAATCTACATATAGCAGCGAAACGTATAATGAATTTCTCAAAAAAAATGAATGTAGCTCTACAACATCATTATGCTAACTATAGACACCATCCAGAACATTTTGAAAAAGGTATTAACGATATGAATTTGGTGGATATTGTAGAAATGATTTGTGATTGGAAAGCAGCTACACTTAGACACAATGATGGTAATCTTCTAAAAAGTATTGAAACTAATGCAAGAAGATTCGGTTACGATGACCAATTAAAGCAGATTTTTATAAATACAGCAAAAATGTTTGACGAACAAGGTTAGGTAATTTTTATGATAATGATAAACGGAAACTGGGAACAAGTCAAAGACTTGTCAGATGTTCTAAGAATTGTATCTGAAAATATTGGCAATGAATTTGCTCAGAAAGTAAAAGAGATCTTTGAGGAGGAATTGTATGATTTCAAATCCTAAGCATGGCTGGTGTAATTTCAATCTAGGAACATTTGAAGGTACACCAAGTTATTTGACCGATGTTCCACTAGATTTACTCGTTGCCTTTATAGATTATCATAATAAAGGCTGTGGAGTTGCTTGGTTTGATGAAGAAGGGACTGAATTCTCACTGGTAATAACCCCTTATTCGCTATTTATTATTGAGGAGAAAGAAAGAATCATCTTATATGATTTATCAGAGATGAATATAGAGAATATAGAGAAAGAACTTGTTGAAGATATAGAAAATAATTTATATGGTTGGATTTATTTTATGACAGATGATAATCCAGAGGAAATCAAGCAATATGAAATCAAGCTTATGAAAAAGCTGTCAACGTTAAAAAAATATATTGGAGGATAAATAAATGTTATGGTAATGGAATGATACAGATAATGAAGATTGTGATACATACATTTATGATGGTGTAACAGATCATGAAATAAAGTGGTTAGAAGAAAAGTTATCGTCAAAGTTGTTGTTATAAATGATATAGTATCAAAGTCTTAAATACAATTTTAAGGTTTTGACGAAAGTTGCTTATGAATGTAATATGATGTTCATTTATTTTTTAGTCAGTATTATTATTTAAATTATAAATAATTACAGAAACTGTGTCATGCTGCGAATTATATTCATTCTTATGCTGGCAGCTTGTTAAGAAATGATGAGATTATTGTTTATAAGGAAAAGCAATGTTTTAAAAATAGGAGTAAATAATAATGATAATGGATGAAACTATCAAAGGTGTAAAACTTACTTTTTCCATAGAATTTAACAAAAAAGATAAAGGAATTTATATTGATAAAGTATTAGAAATAGAAGATAAATTAGCACAAATAATAGAAGAAGAACTAAAACATGATATCATTATAGGATTAGCGGAACCAATCGTAAATAGCATTTAAAGAATATATCTTCAGCAAAAATAAAGGGTAATATTAAATAAAGATAATATTACCCTTTTTTAGAAAGGATACTATATTATATGAGTACTTTTATATGTGAAAAGTGTGGAAAGCTTGATAATACAGCTTGTGGCAACAATTATTGGCACGCTATCATAAATAAATATAGAGAAGAAAATGTGAAAAAATAAGCATTTGTTTTAAACCTGAATTTTCATATTTTGAAAATCATGTATGTTGTTCTGATTGTTGCGAAGGAGTTGCATTCTATGACAATTCAGGAACTTTACAAAAGGGTAATATTGATATTAAGAATAAAGAGCATTGGACAAAATTTGGTAAGGAAAAACTTCTTGAATGGGAAGCGAAGAATGATGGTTCAATGGTAAATGCAACAGAATTTTTTGTAAATAATAAACTATAATAAGTAAATTCTTAAATCCAAAGAATTTTGATATATGAAAGGACAATAAATGAAACCATATGATGTAGGATTGATATGTGGAAGATTTCAAACATTTCATAAAGGACATGAAAAACTAATAAATACAAGTTTAATGTTATGTGATAGAGTTCTGATCTTAATTGGTAGTGCACAAGAATACGGAACAGAACGTAATCCATTAAATATAAATACAAGAACTAATATGCTTAAAACCGTGTATGGTGATAATCCTAATATTATGATATATGGACTATCAGACATGACTAATGAAAATGATATATGTCCTGAATGGGGTAAATATTTATTAGATAATGTTGATAGATATATTTACAAAAATCCAGAAGTAATGATCTACGGAAATGATGAAAGCAGAAGTAATTGGTTTGATAAAAAGATTTAAAAAATACTACAGAACTTATTATTAATAGAGACGATCTTCCTATATCAGCAACAATGTTAAGAATACTGATGGTAAATAACAACAGAAGGGAGTGGATGAGATGGGTAAATCCAAAATTACATAAAATGTATGATACTATAAGAAATGAATTGATGACAGTTGAATATTATCGTTGCCTAAGTAACAATTAGTATTCATATTAAATGGAGGAACATTTTATGTTATTAAATAATTTAGAAAAAAGACTATTAATTTTGTTGAATGTAAACAAACAACTTCTAATATCATTGATTGTAAAAAATTTACAGGAAATATTGTTGATTGTAAAGAAATTACTCTTAACATTTCCGATTGTAACAAAATAATACTCAATTTGAACGATATACAAAATATTTCTTTATTTATATCTGATTGTAAAATAGCAATATTGCAAATTGTAAGGAGAATGTTATTGGATAAATTAAAAAGGATAAAAGAATTAATTAGACAGCTGAATCAGTGTAGAGATTTATATTATAATAACTCTATATCAAAAATATCCAATTGGGAATATGATAATCTATTTGATGAACTAAAGCGATTAGAAGAAGAAACAAATATCATTATGACTAATTCACCAACTCATACAGTTGGATATGAAGTAAAATCCGAACTAAAAAAAGTAAAACATAGTCATCTTATGCTTTCACTAGATAAGACAAAATCACTATCTGACTTGAAAAAATTCTCTGATGATAAAGATTGTTTGCTTATGTGTAAAATGGATGGACTTAGTATTTTACTATCATATAAAAACGGAGAACTAATTAAAGCAGAAACTAGAGGTAATGGAGAGATTGGTGAAGATGTAACTCATAATGCAAAAGTTTTTGAAAATATACCATTACATATTGATTACACTAAAGAACTAGAAATTGAAGGAGAAGCAATAATTACATATGATGATTTTGAAAAAATAAACAAAGAACTTCCACCAGATAAAAATATTCTAATCCGCGAAATTTAGTAAGCGGATCGGTTAGACAGTTAGATAGTGGTATAGCTAAAAAAGACATATTAAATTTATTGCATGGAAAGTACCTACAGAAAAAGATTTTATGCTTTCCGGATTTCAGGATGCAGAGGAACTCGGTTTTGAGATAGTACCATATTCTTACATTCCTAAAAAACAAAAAATTTAGAATATTACATTGAAAAATTAAAAGAAGTCGCTAGTAAAAAAACTTTCCTATTGATGGTCTTGTAATATCATATAATGATATTCAATATGGAAAATCTTTAGGAATAACTGAACACCATCCAAAACATTCTTTATCATATAAATTTTATGACGATATTTATCAAACGAAATTATTAGATGTAGAATTTACGATGGGTAAAACAGGCGTTCTTACTCCTACTGCTGTTTTCGAACCCGTAGATATAGATGGTAGTATAATTGAGAGAGCTTCATTACACAATATTTCCATTATGAACAAACTTGGAATAACCCATAAAGGGCAGATAGTAAATGTCTATAAAGCAAATACCGTAATACCACAAATTGATTCTGTAGAAGAAGATGATACTGAAATTACAAACAGTAATATAATTACTCCATTAAATCTTTGTCCATTTTGTCATTCTGATACAAGCATTATTAAAGATAATGATACAGATGTTCTTGTTTGTACAAATCCAAACTGTAAAGGAAAATTGTTAGGTAAGTTATCACATTTTGTAAGTAAAAATGCAATTGGCATAGAAGGACTATCGGATCAAACACTACAAAAGTTTATTGATTTAGGGTGGCTGAGTTCATTCAAAGATATTTATTATTTATCGGAACACAAAGAAGAAATGTACAAAATTAATGGGTTTGGAAAAAAGTCTGTAGATAAACTATTAGAAAGCATTGAGAAAAGTAGAAATACTACATTGGATAGATTCATATATGGATTATGTATTCCTTTGATTGGAAGAACTGCAAGCAAAACCATATCATCCTTTTGCAGAAAAATTGCCATTAGAGATTTATTAGATGACATTTACGTGTTTTATAACTATGGAACATTTAATGCTAATGATCTGAACGGCCTTGGAGAAATAATGTGTAAATCATTAAATGACTATATTTCTCAAAAGAAAAACGAAATAATGGAACTTTCAAAAGAGTTTAATATAGAATCTAATATAAGAAAACAAGATAATATAACCAACAATTTAATTCTAACAAACATGGTATTTGTTATTACAGGGTCACTCAACCATTATAAAAATCGCAATGATCTAATAAGTGTTATTGAACAGTTTGGTGGTAAAGTATCAGGGTCAGTATCATCAAAGACCTCATACCTAATAAACAATAATATTACAAGTACGTCTGGGAAAAATGCAAAAGCAAAACAATTAAATATACCTATTATTTCAGAAGAAGATTTTATTCAATTGATATCATAAATATATTAAATATTGGCGTATTTAATATAAAAATTATAACATACACACAGTCATAAATATTTTCCTCAATATGAATAACAAGAAATAATAAAAAGGAGTTTTAATTATAAATGAACAAGAACTTAACAAGAGATTATGATATTAAGAAAAGAGTTCACATAAGTACCCCAGAATTTGCAAATAAATTATGCGAAATATGTACACCATATACGAAAGAATTTGATATTGACATTGTTAGAGGAAGATGTGTTTTAGATGCATCAAGTATTCTTGGAATAACATCAATGCTTGGTAATGATGTAGATGTTATTCCACATACAAATAATCGGAAAGTAGTTGATGAATTATTTAAAAAGATAGCAGCGATTAAAGATAAATATAAATAAAATAAATTGAAAGGTTGGAATATACAAAATGAAATTTGATAACACAGAAGTAATGAATTTTGATAACGCTTTAAGGGGAATGCGAAATCCCATGAACAGCTGGGATAAATCAGACAGCTATTATGGCTGTGATATTTTAAATTATCGCTGTAATGATTGTCCAGAATATGCATGTAATGGTTACGAAAAAAATATATAATTGGTAAAAATGATATGAAACTTGCACAACAGCTTATTAAAGCAGGATCAGAGCATAGAAAGTTTATGCGTCAAATATTTGTATCAGTAGATATTACAGCTCCGCTTTATTGGTGGAAAGAGTTTGATACATATAAGGTAGGGACAGTTGCGAATAGTACAAGTACAATGCACAAACTGGCAACTACTCCTATTACATTGGATTGTTTTGAAACTGATGATTACAATAAAGAAATAGCTTGTTTGCCAGGATATACTTTTAATTTCACAGAAACCTTAATTTCATATTGTGAATCTTTAAGATTAAAATATCTTGAAACTAAAGATGTTCGCTATTGGAAAGAGCTTATCCGTTGGCTACCTGAATCATGGTTACAAACAAGAACAGTAACTATGTCATATGAAAATTTACTTGCAATGTGTAGTAAAGGACAGAGACGCCATCATAAGTTGAACGAGTGGAGCGGACAAGATGATAATACAAAACCTAATTTTATCTCATGGGCGAGAACATTGCCATATGCACAAGAACTGATTTTTATTGATGAAGTGGAGGAATAAATACACATATGATTATTGTTTTGTTAGGGGCTTCCGGATCAGGGAAGTCCACAATTGAAAATGAACTTGCAACACACCATGGCTTTGAAAAGATTATTTCATATAGTAAATAACGGAGGAAAATATTTGAACAAACAAATTTTTGTTATAAATGGATCAGGTGGTGTAGGAAAGGATACATTTGTAAAATTAGTATCAGACGAATTAAATGATATTATGAAAAGATTTCATACAGTAGTTAATTTTCGTCTATTGATAGAGTCAAAGAAATTGCAAGATATATTGGTTGGAATGGTGAAAAAACAGAAAAAGACAGAAAATTTTTATCTGATTTAAAATCTTTAAGTAGTAATTATTGCGACATGCCTTTTAAAAGCATGAAAAATAAAGTCAGCGAATTCCTGGAAAATAAAGAAAACATCATTCTATTTTTACATATTAGAGAACCATATGAAATAGCAAGAGCTGTCGAGGAATTTAAGGCAAAAACCATCTTAATTGTTAGAGATTCTGTTAATCAAATCACATCAAATATATCAGATAAAAATGTATTTAATTACAATTATGATTACATAATTTATAACAATAAAAATTTACTTGATTTAAGAATTGAAGCTAAAAATTTACTGCATAAAATAAGTTGAATCAAGTAACTGTTTTATCTAAAAATAAATATTATCACATTAAATTTATCTATGAGGAGACAACACTTGAGCAAATACAATATATATTTATCTGGAGCAGAAAAATGGTATATAGATAATGCAAATACAAATTATCCATTCACTTGGAGAAAATTAGTAGAAGAATGGATTAATAGATTTGGTGATAACATGAAAGCAATCAATCCATGCAATTATTACTCAAATTATAACGATAATTTTATAAGATCTGATCAAGAAATAAGACGCTTATTATTATATAAAATTAGCAAGTGTGACATTTTATTAGTCAATCTGGACCATATTAAAGATTCTGTTATTACTTTGAACGAAGTCTTTTTCGCAGACGCCCATAATATTCCCATCATTGGATTTTACGAATATAAAGATGATAAAGACTATGGGGACGATAGATATCTGACAGAACCTTGGATTTTAGATTCCTGTAGTAGAATTGAAACCAATAAAACAACAGCGTTAACCGATTCCCTTATATACATTAAAAATTATTATTGTTCATAGAAAATATATAATAATATGATATGTGTTGTTCCGTTACTCTTTAAGTATAATTTTACATGATTTCAAGAATGGAAGTATCAAAAAGCAAAATGTTTTAATGTAGAATTACAAGTATGAAAAAATATTATCAAACAAGAAAAATATTTTGAAATGTATTATTTCTTATTTAAAAAATCATGATTATTCATCATCTTTTAGAGAATTATGCAATGTATAGGATTTAAAGTACTTCAAGCATACAATATAAAATAAAATGTTAGAATATGAAATATTCGAAACAGATTGTGGTATTGGTATGTCAAGAGCACTTAGAGTACTTGGATATACATTAATGAAGATTTAATAAATATACTTGTTTTCAACGAGTGAAGGAAGGGGTATATAAATATGAAAATTGATTTATTTGATGGATTTTTTAGGTTTGATTTTGATTGGAAAGCAGTTGTAGGTATTGGAATTATTATTTTGGGATGTGCTTTATTAAATATGTAAGGAGGAAATGGTTATTGACAGTACAAAAAGAGATGGACGTAAAGTTAAATTTGATAAAGAGAAATCAAGATAGCTGTTCTAAAAGCATTTATAGATGTAGATGGCGAGGAAACGGCTTATGCAAAAGAAAAAGCCAGGGATATCGCTAATTTTATAGAAGCTTTAAATAAGAGCATGACTGTTGAGGAGATTCAGGATCAGGTAGAAGAAAGACTGATGGCAAGTAATCGTAAAGATGTGGCGAGAAAATATATTATATATAGAAACGAAAGGAATAAAATTAGAAAATCTAAAACATATGCAGTATTTAACAGCATAGTTAATACTGAGTCTAATGATGTTACAAAAGAAAATGCAAATATGAATGCTGAAACACCTGCTGGCATGATGATGAAGTTTGCAAGTGAGACAACAAAAGCATATACAGATGATGAATTAATTAGTAATGAAGCAAGAGAAGCAGTTGATAATAATTATATCCATATACATGATAAAGATTATTATCCAACCAAGTCATTAACTTGCCTACAGCATCCTCTTGATAGAATTTTAAATAATGGTTTTAGGGCAGGACATGGTTCAAGTAGACCAGCAAAAAGAATTGAGACAGCTTCAATTATTGGTTGCATCAGCATGGAGACGGTACAAAATGAGATGCATGGAGGACAAGCAATTCCAGCATTTGATTATTATTTGGCACCATACGTAAGAAAAACATACATTGAAGAAGTAGAGAAACTCATTGAGTTTACTGGTATTGATTACACTTACCTCTTTGATGAAGAAATTGAAGATTATGTAAAAAGACCATTAAAAACATTGACAGGTAAAGACAGAGTAAAACAACAAGCAATTAATAAAACTGTATCAAGAGTTCATCAGTCTATGGAGGCATTTATTCATAATATGAACACAATACATAGCCGTGGTGGGAATCAGGTTGTATTCAGCTCAATAAATTATGGTACAGATACGAGCGCAGAAGGAAGATGTATTATTCGAGAAATTTTAAACTCTACATATGATGGAGTGGGTAACGGAGAAACACCAATTTTTCCCATTCAAATTTGGAAACTGAAAAAAGGATTGAGTGCAGAAAAAGGCGATAAGAATTATGACTTATTGGAACTTGCTTGTAAAGTAACGGCAAGACGATTTTTCCCAAATTTCATTAACTTAGATACTCCATTTAATATAAATAATCTATGGAATGAGAAGGATCCTGAAAGATATAAATATGAATGCGCAACAATGGGCTGCAGAACGAGAGTGTTTGAAAATAGACATGGGGAAAAATCATCTATTGGAAGAGGGAATTTATCTTTTACGACAATCAATATTGTTAAACTTGCGTTAGAATGCATGGAAATTGAGAATTATGAGAAGAAGATATGTAAATTTTATGAAAAATTAGATAAATACACAGATGTAGCAGTAAGACAATTGTATGACAGATATTGCTTCCAAAGGACAGCACTTAAATCGCAGTTTCCTTTATTAATGGCAGGATTGTGGAATGATTCTGATAAATTGGATAAAAACGATAAGGTTGAAGATGTTTTAAAGCAAGGAACATTAGGTATAGGATTTATCGGACTTGCTGAATGCCTAATTGCATTAACAGGAAAACATCATGGAGAATCTGAAAAATCACAGAAATTGGGTATTGAAATTATTACACATCTTAGAGATAGAGTAAGAGTATGGGCTGATGAATATGATTTGAATTATTCTGTGTTGGCTACACCAGCAGAAGGACTATCAGGAAGATTCACTAAGAAAGACAAGAAAGATTTTGGAATAATTGAACATATAACAGATAAGGAATATTACACAAATTCAAATCATGTACCTGTGTGGTATCACTGCACGATTAAACATAAAGCTGAAGTTGAATCTCCATATCATGAATTAACTCTCGGAGGGCATATCTTCTATGTAGAATTGGATGGTGATGCAACGCACAATCCAGAAGCAGTTATGCAGGTAGTTAAAATTATTCGCGATAATAATATTGGATATGGTTCCATTAATCATTTGAGAAATCGCTGTC
Organism: Eubacterium plexicaudatum ASF492; assembly: GCF_000364225.2. Lineage (GTDB taxonomy): Bacteria > Bacillota > Clostridia > Lachnospirales > Lachnospiraceae > Eubacterium_J > Eubacterium_J plexicaudatum. The sequence continues at coordinate 111,985 of NZ_AQFT02000004.1, read as the reverse complement.
TTGATTGTGGTTGGGAAAGTGCTATAAGAGACTTAAAGCAATGTTTGGAGTGTGGAAGCGAAAATATAGACACTATTGAAAGAATTACTGGCTATTTAGTTGGAGCAATAAATAGTTGGAATAATGCAAAATTAGCAGAACTTAATGATAGAGTTTGCCACAATTGAAACGGAGGTACTGATATATAGATAATATTAAATGTATATTATCGGATTCTGTTGATGTAAAACTTGGAAGCAAGAATATGAAATACTATAAAGAACTTGGTTACAATGGTAATTTTGGAGATGTCATTCATGTAAAAGTGGATGACATCAAACCAACATCGCATGTCAAAATTAATACAGAATGTCCGATGTGTAAAAAGGAACATAGAATTCAATATTGTGATTATTATAAACAACAACATACGTTGTGTAATTCTTGTGCTACAACATATTTTAACACTAAAATAATGTTTGTATCTATTGTGGTAAAAAGGCTACTAAAATATTTGATGGTCATTATTATTGTAGTAAACATACTGAACATATGAAAAAATATGGGAAGTGTTTAGCAACTACTTGTTGTGATTTGAATGAAATTTCATATGAGAATGATTACGCCATACTACATGTTAGAGGTTCTGATCAAATTGATATAGCATTAGTTAAAATTGATTTAAACGCAGTTGATTATGTAAAGCATATCCATTGGTTATATAGCAAGACAGACGGATTTATTGTATCAAAAGATAATATCAAATTACATAGGTATTTATATCGAAATTTGATTGGTGATATAGAATGCAATTATATTTTGTTTAAAAATAATGACATGTATGATATGAGATATAAAAACTTGATACAATCTAATGAAAAAACTTTTAGATTATTTTCAGATAATAATACTGATATAGATGGGATATTTATAAAGGATAATTTACAAGTTGGAATTATAGACGACACTCATTATAAATTATTAAATATACGAGATTTAAAAGATATTGAAAGTAACAGAAAACCCATTATTGTTGAGGTTGGCGAAAATGGATGCTGGAATTGTATAAGTCATAGTCAACATCCAGATGGTTATGTTTATGTATACTCTGGAAAGAAAAAGATAAAACTCCATAAACGTGTTCTTGAAATAAAATTAGGAAGAGAACTAAAAGTTAATAATGACGAACTAACGAGACATATGTGTGACAATCCGCAATGTTGCAATCCAGATCATTTAATTATAGGAAATTCACAAGAAAATCATGACGACATGGTTTCGCGTGGAAGAGGATATTGGCAAAATCATACAGGATACTTTAAATGGTATGAACGAGAAGGTAGCAAGCAAAAAAAACAACCCAAACCATTGTTAACAGAAGAAATAATTATTAATATTTATAAGGATGCATTACAAAATTGCATTCCTTATAGGCAATTAGATAAAAAATATGGAGTTGGGAGGGGAGTTTCTTCAAATATTGCAAATAAAAAGACTTATAAAAATATCACTGAAAATATTGATGTCATAGATAATAGACACATATTAGATAATACAAAAAAGAAGATTATATTATGGTTAAGAATCTTAAAGATGGTAATTTATATACCAATAGAGAAATTACAGATTTAACGGGGATAAATAGAGAAACTGTTAGAAATATCGTTAATGATACATGGACATATTCATACAAAGATATTAAAAATTATAATGATAAATTTATTGGCGATGGATCTGGTGTTATCTATTATATGGATATTGAATACGACACTATTGTAGATGGCGTTGGTTTTAGAAACACAGTATATTGCGCAAAATGTAATTTACATTGTAATGGATGCCATAATCCACAAAGTCACAATATAAAAAATGGAAAACCTAGTTCTGTTAATAATTTGGCAAAATTATTACTTGAAAATGGTAATGATATTACTTTTTCAGGAGGGGAATGTAGTTTACAAGCAAAAGCGTTTATTAAATTAGCACAAATGTTAAAAAACGAAAATAGAAATATCTGGTTATATTCAGGACATACATATGAAGAATTAATTGGCGACTCTGTTACAAGTAAATTACTAAATTTAGTGGATGTTCTGGTAGATGGTAGATTTGAAAATGATCTTAGAAATACTGATTTACTTTTTAAAGGATCTTCTAATCAAAGGATTATTGATTTAAATGAGACTAGAAAGGCTGGAGAAGTTGTTTTATGGAGAAGGTAATTATAAATGATTACATACGAGGGGAACCACTGGCAAAAGAAAATCTTGATGACGTTCTTGATTTGGTCAATGAATTCCGTCTTTCATCTCAATACAAATCCATTTGGATATATACAGGCTATACATGGGAATACATATTTGAACAAAAATATCATTATTATCCTAAAACTCAAAAAACTGAAATAGATAGGTTGAAAAGACAACAAATTATATCTCAATGTGATGTGTTAATAGATGATAGATACTTAGAATCACAACAAAATATTTCATTAAATTGGCGTGGTTCATCAAATCAACGAGTAATTTCTGTAAAAGAATCATTATCATCTAATAGAATTATTTTATATTGTATATAAACTGTTTTTATTATTAAAAATATAAAACTTATCTACTAAATGTAACGTTAATCACTCAACGGACTTCTTCGAAAGGAAGTCCGCAAATAATAGAGCACTCTCGGAAACTCAATAGAGAATAAGCAGGAAAAGGTTGATTTTCAGAAATGAGAGGGATAAGGGATGGATGATTATGGGGCTTGAGCAGTCCAGAGAGCATAAAGAATAAAAATGTGCATGACTTTAAAACCTGTCGAAAAACAGGCCTGAAAGAATCCGGAAGCAGGAAACTTGGTTTATGCCACTGTCTGCACCTGCTGTTTATAGCGGACATCCAGATGGATGCAGATTCCAATCATGGTTGTCATGAAAGAATAATGCTCCTTTGTGTGTATGAACATACGGTGCAGTCCGTAATCATTGAGGATGCGGTTGTTGATACGTTCCGTGGCGGTGCGTTGATTATAAATCTTCTTATAAGCATCTGTGCCGCGGCGGGAGAAGCGGTTGAATTAAGCTTGTATCCATTTTGAAAGGAAGTGAGATTTTGAAAGTTTTAGTAGCCTGTGAGGAAAGCCAAAGGGTTTGTATAGAGTTTCGGAAGTTAGGGCATGAAGCGTATTCCTGCGACATAGAACCGTGTAGCGGAGGGCATGAAGAATGGCATATACAGAATGATGTTCTGCCGCTGCTGAATGGAAACTGTGAATTTCAGACATTGGATGGCGCAGCGCATAGAATTGACGGCAAATGGGATATGAATTTTTCCTCACAAAAGAAGCTGCTGAAAATGTATTAAAGGAAATGGAAAACAAAGTTAAACATCATTATTGCAAGTTGTGTGGCGCATATATAGAGGAAGATAATTTAAAAGTATGCGATAAATGCGCATCAGAATTTAAATTTTAAGCGAATGGAGGAATAGCTGATATGAAAAGCCCACAAGGATTTATTTTATACCGAATATGGTATGGAAATTGTTTGGCATATTTAGGAAGAACAAAGCAACCGTTACAAGCAAGGCTTAGAGGTCATATGTTCGCCAAACCTATGCACAGAGCAATAGACATACATAATGTAACGAAAATTGAATATACGGAATTTCAGAGCGAAGCCGACATGAATTTGTATGAAATTTACTTTATCAATCTTTGGAAACCTCCGTTAAATGTTGACGATAAGGCAAAAGACGAATTATCCATTGTTCTTTCTGACTGCGAATGGAAGGAGTTTGTTCCTAAAAATTGGGAGGAATGGAAGAATACCATAGACAAAGACAATAAAGGTGTTGCAATTTGGCATAAATTGAGAAACGAAAAGGCGGTTGCGAAAGGGATGATTGAATGACAAGAGAACAAGTTCAAGAACTTCTCGCAACAATTCAAGTGGCATTTCCGAATTTTAACCCAAAAGATAAGAAAGCAACAACAAATTTATGGCTAATGATGTTGTCGGATTATACATACGAACAAGTTTCATCATCCCTAAAAGAATACATCCAAGCTATTTACAATAATATTAAACTTCCAACGCGTAAAACAAGCAAATCTGCAGGGTATGATTTTTTATTCCTATGGATGCAATTTTTTGTTCAGAAGGAGAAATGGTAATACCAACTGGAATTAAATGTACAAACATTCCAGATAATAAAATTTTATAATTTCAAACTCAAAATATTAATTCGATATCCAATTTTGATCTTGTAAATATAACTGGTATTATCGACGCAAATACTTCAGATCCTACAGAAGAATATCATATTATTATTAAAATTACAAACAATAGTGAATTTGAATTTAATATAGATCAAGGCAAACCATTTTGTCAAGGTATAATTCAAAATTACTACATTACAAATGACGACAAACATATAGTAGCAAACTAAATATTTATGGAGTTAAAGAAATTGACAAAAATATTCATCATAAAAATAATTCAGTTAATGAATCTAATATTATAGATAATAAGGAGTTTTCTACAGAAGACCTTATAAATATAATATTTCTAAATAATCCTTTACACACACTATCATTTATTTCTGATATATTAAAAATTTCTAATAAAAATAATTAATCACATGTTCTAAAAAATTATGAAAGGGTAGTTTACTTGGAAAATATATTAAAAAATAAATACATAATAAAAGACTTTTCCCATAAAAACTTACATGCTTTAGGATTTTGTCATAATAAAATAACAAGTGATTGCGACAGAAAATATTATTCTATGCGTTTCCCTGTTGTAAAATATAATTCATCTGCTTCTATAGAAGGAGAAATCACAATCGACACAACTGACGGATCTATTTTTCTAAATGTATATGACCTAAAAGGAAATTATTATACTCCATTCTATAATTATGAATATGGTAATTTTGATGATATACTAAAAATGATATATAAAAATATCAACAAACAATTAAAAAATGTAAAATAAAGAAAATGAGGCTTAAAAATTCATGAGTGAAAAAATGATAACAACAAACGAATGTGAAAAGTGTAATTATAGTATTTTAGATGAAACTAATAAAGCAAAAATAATTATATACTGCAAATTAAAAATAAAAAATATATTTATGGACAGCGTATTCCTTGTGATAATAAAAATATTACATCGTAAACTGTAATATTAATTTACGATAATTTTTATAAAGTAAAAATCTGGATTTAATCTTAAAATTTTTATAATAGAAAGGATATATTAATGAAAGAAAAAATAAAAATAAATATTAAATATTTTTCAGATAAAATTGAGAAATTATGTTATGTTAACGGAAAATCAGATTGGATTGATTTGAGATCTGCAGAAAATATAAAACTAAAAAAGGAGAATTTAAATTAATACCTCTTGGGATAGCTGTACAATTACCAAAAGGATATGAAGCACATATGATACCAAGAAGTTCTACATTTAAAAATTTCGGTATAATTCAAACAAATCACATGGGACTTATTGATGAATCCTATTGTGGTGACAATGATCAATGGTTTTTCCCAGCACTTGCAATGCGAGATACAGAAATACACATAAATGATAGAATATGCCAATTTAGAATTTTAGAACATCAACCTGAATTAGAATTTTATGAAGTCACTAAGCTAAATCATGCAAATCGGGGCGGACATGGAAGCACTGGAATAAAATAAAAATAATTAAGAGTAATCTTTAAAATTATAGTTTATTAAAGATTATGGATTTATATCAATACTATTCGTAAAACATGTCTTTTGCGAATAGTATTGTTTTCTATTTCACCAAAATACCTACTAACTAAATTATATCTTACAATCAAATAGTAAACGGTAAAAAGCGCGTACCGTGCATAATAGAAGAAATTTGTATATAATGGCCTTGAGAATAATCTATCTCAAGGCTATTATTAGTTACTATTGAAACTGTGAAAACTTATATCACTTTTCACAGTCCATGTACATAGCTTTGAAAACTCATACCAGTTTTGAAAGTGAGGTGTAGTTAGTGTCAGATTTAAAACACGATGTAATCGCAGAGCGCTGGGCCGTGCTCATAAAGGAACGCATGGAAAGCGGCATGACCGTCAGGGAATGGTGTCATGACAGGAATATCAAAGAGTCCAGGTATTATTACTGGCTGAGAATACTCCGCAGGAAGGCAGTGGAAAATACAGGACAGCCCCCGCAGGCATCGCCTTTTGTTGAAATTTCGGCAGACATCTGTCAAGAGCAGCTCCCTGCACCCAGAGATTTCGCTTTTAGTATTTATATTTATTCAATTATAGATTTTTAAAGAATAGGGATAAAAAGAAGAATGCCTTTTGAGTCAATCGTACAAAAAATATATTTTCTGTATCATAGAATCAAAAAAACAGCAGATTCTCCCTCTGCTTGATGTTATTCTTTCGTATGTAGTTTTTTCTGGTTATCCTCCTTTTTCAGATTCATATAAAACGTTCTTCATATTTTTCATATGTAGTTCATCCTGAAACATCCGGCTTACACTTATAAGAGTTATCTTTCTGCCCTTAAAATCCTTTGTCCTCCGGTAAAGATAGAGTTCTTTCATATTAAATGCTATGATGATCAGATAAAATACGGTCTCTACAGCTTTATGGCAATAACAGTGTTTCAGGTGGTAATACGTTTTGAGCTGATGGAAGCCGTTTTCTTCTATATCCCATCTTTTATGCATGATCTTCCATAAGGTTTGATTATCCGCCGTTTCATCCGTTGTCACCAGCCACATCCAGTTTTCTTCTGTACGGCCGTTCTTTTTCGTGGTTTTTTCATGATAGCGGATGACCCGGACCTTTTTTGCCACCCCATCCATTTCAAATCCGGCCAGGTCCCATGTTTCAATCTCCGTGCGGCCCCTTTTAAATGCCTCTTTTTTTCCCGCGCCTTTTTCAAACAGCCCCTGTGCATCTTTAAATATCAGCCGTTTCTCATCTTTGAGCCTTATCACTGTTTCCATCCCGCATGAGAGAACCGTATTTATAAAAGGCGCATTCAGATATAACGCGTCTGCCACAATCAGGTCCGCAAAATGCCCGTGCCGCTTCCTCAGCCTTTGAATCAGGCGCTTCCCGCCGGTCAGTTCACCCTCGTCTTTCTCATTCCCGTCCCTTGGTTTTAGCATCTCCTGCCCCAGAATCACATGCGGCGGTCCGCCTACGCTCATGCACACAACACTGCGGTGGAAGTATTCCGTCCCTGTTTGCCGTGTCTGCGGGCCAGACAGTCCGGGCAAGATTTTTTTGTGCTTCCAAAAAGTTCCACCCCGTCAACAGCCGCAACCCTGCAGCCTCCAATGGTTCCGTGTTTCCAAATCCGGTTCCGTTTCATCCGGTCAATCGTCTCTTCGTGAATGTTACGCAGTTCATCTGGATCAATCTGCGAAAGCAGGTCCCGTACAGCGTCCACTTTTGGCATTTTTCCCCGGATGCAGTTACGCAAACGCCTGTTCATGCTTTCCGGTGACGAAAACACGGTATGAAAGCTCCTGTACTGCAGCATCAGAAAAATCAGAGTTGGCATGACAATATTGAAAAGCGGTATGGAACGTCTTTTTCTTTTATCAGTCAGTGTCCTGATTTTTTGCGGGATATGGTATACACTCTTCATATAAGATAACAATTTAAATAATGTTAATTTTTCATTAAGGACACCTTCTTTCATAATGTATTTGCTTACTATCATTATACCACGAAAGGTGTTCTTTTTGTAGGAAAAATCAAGAAATTTATGCAAAAAGTCTGAATATTTATACATAAAAAAAGGAATCTTCCCGAAATCTGCCCCTATTTCTATATCTATTAAAAATCCGGTAATCTTTACTCTTTTTCACATCTAAAAGCGAAATCTCTGCCCTGCACCAGCCGCAGCGGTTATCAGAAAAGGAAATATTACCATAGAAGTAACCGAATATGCTTCGGCAGGTTTTATCCAAAAAGTTATGGAGGCGCTGGCCAATGCTTGGTAATGTAAAACGATACAGCCGGATTTACCTGGCGTACGGCTACACGGATCTCCGTTTTGGAATCGACGGCCTGGCCAGAGTTGTACAGGATCATTTTTCGCTGGACCCGTTTCAAAAAGGCTGCCTTTTTCTGTTCTGCGGCAGGCGGACAGACCGCATCAAAGGACTTTTATGGGAAGGCGACGGCTTTGTGCTTGTTTATAAAAGACTCGAAGCGGGGCGCTTTCAGTGGCCAAGAACAGCGTCAGAAGCCCGTGAGATCACACCGGAACAGTTCACATGGCTGATGCAGGGGCTTGCCGTCGAGCAGAAAAGAAGGATCCAGGAAGTCACACCGGAAAGGACCTGCTGACAGGCATGATGACAGGTTTTGTGCAAAACATAGAAATTTCCTGCCCCTTTTCCGGTGTCGCTTTCCCGTTTCTGTACAGGGAAGAAAGCTGTACAGAAACGTCCTGTGCAGCTTTCAGAAACAGCTTTGCGCTTTTTTCTAATTAAATCCAAAAAATAATCCGATATCTTTGAAAGCGCCTTTTGTGACGGTATAGTCTGTCGTCATTTTGACGAAGCCGGTCAAAAATTTTTCAGCAGGAATATCCTGTTTCTGCTATAATTGTGATATGGAAAAGATGATCTATACAGCAGATGAACTGAATAATGCCGACAGGGATGAACTCATCGGGATCATACTCTCGCTGCAGAAAAATATTGCCCGGATGACTCAAAACCAGGAACTGATCCTAGAACAGATAGCCATTCTGCGCGGACAGCGTTTCGGACGGCATTCTGAAAAAATGAATGTGATTGACGGGCAGATGAGCCTGTTTTTTAACGAACCGGAAGCCACAGCCAGCGAACCGGGCACACAGGCAGAAGAACCGGATTTTGAGGAAGTTGTCATCCGCAGGAAAAAGAAGCAGAAAGGGAAACGTGAAGACGACTTAAAAGGAATGCCTGTAACGGTTATAAAACATGAAATGTCAGAAGAAGAACTAAAAGAAGCATTTCCGGATGGAAAATATAAGCGTCTTCCAGATGAAGTATATAAAAGGCTGGAATTCCATCCGGCTTCTTTTGAAGTAAAAGAACACCATGTAGCGGTTTATGCCGGTATGGATGATGAAACCGTTGTAAAGGCACAGCGTCCAAAGGATCTGCTGCGGGGAAGCATTGTCACTCCATCCCTGGAAGCTGCCATCATCAATGGAAAATATGTCAACTCCCTTCCGCTTTACCGTATGGAGCAGGAGTTCAAGCGCAACGATGTGAACCTGAACCGCCAGAACATGGCGAACTGGACGATCGAGTGTGCTGACCGCTATCTTGCAGTTCTGTATGACTATCTGCATAAGCTTCTATACCAGTATCATGTGCTGCAGGCAGACGAAACCACTGTCGAAGTTTCAAAAGACGGGAGAGCTGCCGGCTCAAAGAGTTATATGTGGATTTACCGCACCGGGAAATCTTATGAGGAAGCCATCGTCCTGTATGAATACCAGAAAGACAGGAAGGAGGATCATCCAGAGGAGTTTCTGAAAGATTTTCAGGGAGTATGTGTTACAGACGGTTACCAGGCATACCATTCCCTGGAAGAAAAAACCCCCGGCCTGACGATTGCTGGCTGCTGGGCACATGCGAGGCGTAAATATGCAGATGCGCAGAAAGCTATAAAGGATGAAAAAGAGCGTAAAGGTACGCTTGCCTATGATGCCCTAAAGCAGATCGGGGCGATCTATAAACTGGACAATGATCTGGCAGAGCTTACACCAGCACAACGGCAGCACAGGAGGCAGCTGGAACTAAAACCCCTGGTTGACGCTTATTTTGTGTGGGTAAAAAAACACCAGAGTGAAGTCCTGCCAAAATCCCAGACAGGAAAAGCCTTTGCCTATTCCGTGAATCAGGAAAGATATCTGCGCGTATTTCTGGAAGACGGTGAAGTCCCTCTGGACAACAATGCAACAGAATCCACACTGCGTGGTTTTTGTATCGGAAGGCACAACTGGAAGCTGATCGACACCATCCGCGGAGCCAGATCCAGCGCGATTATCTACAGCATTACCGAAACTGCTAAGGCAAACGATCTGAAAGTCTATGAATACGTGGAGTATCTCCTGACTGAGATACCGAAACACGAAGACGACACAAACCGAGATTTTCTGGAAGACCTGCTCCCATGGTCTCCAAACCTGCCAGAGCAGTGTCGGAAATCCAATAAATATGAAGTGAAATAAAAACTGGAGCAAATCTGTTACTATCATACAGGTTTGCTCCAGTTTTGTATAGGTACTCGCGTTTTACCGTTTACATCAAATATAATATAATATATTATTTTGTATAGAAATGAGAGACATTACATGCTACAATTGACAGTATGGGGATAGTTCCTCGGTTGCCCTTTTCGGAAACGGAGGGGGAATTCTATGAACACGTTAGAAATTTTAACGCTGCTGTTAGTAGTATTCGCAGCATTAACATACATAGATAATCATAACAACCGTAAATAGACAGGGAAAAGCTATCCTCTACCGCAAATAGTGGATAGCTTATGTAACTTATAAACCATTTTATATAAGTTTCCGTCTAGGGTAATGGTGACGCTCCAAAATCTCCGTTACCTCTACACTGATTAGAATCTATAAGAAAAAATAATTCAAGTCAAAAATTTTCTTTTCAAATCGATCTGTATGCTTTTTATATCTCTAATATAAATCATATGAATGAACTTTAGAAAACTTTATTCATATAATTGTTTACTCTTTTGAATCCTATTTTTCATCAATATTTATCACTGAAAAATTAATTACAAAATCGTCATATATTCCAGCTTTTACCTCATCTATAAATGTATAATCTTCCATTTCATCATTCTCGAAGTTATAAACAGTTATAAGATTACGTTCATAATCAACAATCCAATATTCCCTTACTCCTGCAATGCTATATTTGAATAGCTTTTTATTATAATCCATTGGACAACTTGACGGAGAAACAATCTCTATAATCCAATCCGGCGCACCATTGCACCCTTCATCAGTTAACTTGTTCTTATCACAAATCACAGAAATATCAGGTTCTACATAAATATTATTATTAGCATTTAAAAATACTGCAAATGGTGCTGGATACACTTCACAATCCCCATTCTTATTTCCTATATAATCTCTTATTCTAAATGACAATTCCATAACAATTCTTTGGTGAATTCTACTAGGAGTAGACATCATATACAATTCGCCGTCTATCAGCTCTGCCCTTTGTCCATCTGGTAAAGCATATATATCTTCGATTGTAGATTTATCATTTCCATAATTATTTAATTTAAAAGCATCCATACATCTCTCCTAATTTTTAATTACCTTTTTTGATATAGTCCCTCAGATAATCTGTTGCTGCAATAATATCTTGTATATCTTTATTATTGTTATGAACATGTAACTGTTCATATTCCTTTAAAGACATCATATAATCATTCTTATTAGATATACGATAATCGTCCTTATTATCAATATCTATATTATTTTCTGTCATCACAATTTCAGCATTCTTCCGCTCTACCCCTCTACTCTTATATGCATTATACACAATATGATTATCAGACTCAAGATAGATATATTTTCCAAGACTCAATAACCCAAATTTTCTTATCATCATCAATCTTACATAAGACGGACATTTATTCTTTTCAGAACACCAGTCTTCAAGTGTCCGAATGGGAATACAAAATATGTAACCTATATCTGCTCTTTTCTGCCCGGACGCATCTATAATTTCTCTCATGCTCAAATGCGTAGCTTTATATATATTTTCCAACATATTTATAGTTTGTAATTCATCCAGCTTATACTTTTTATAAAAATCTATGTATTCATTAGACAGTGGACTCGTAAAAGAATCTATATATTCATATATTTTCATCTCATTATCTGCTGCTTTCCAAAGTTTATAAAATATTCTATCTGGTAGGATCTTAACAATTTTACTTTTTGGCATTTTCCGTGAAACATTCCCTTTCACAAGATTTTTAGACCAAATGAAATATAACTTTCATTACTTTGTCTTAAGAGCATTTTAAGCATATCTTTCACCACGTATTACGTGGTCTTTTTTATATAATATTTTTTCTTTTAGTTTCCGTGAAACATTTTTATTGATTAAAAAACTCTGTTAAATCGCAACTACAATCATCTTTTCTTTTCAATAATTCTTTTTCAAGTTCGTTATAATCATACTCTCGTTCATGAAAATTTTTAAAATCATTCTTATTGATTTTACTGCTTTTTTCTTTACAATTGTCATCATATCCATTTTTATACATGACAACATCCATCCCGTACTATTACTCACATCATTTTGTTTCATTAATAAATTGTATGCTTTTTCAATTTTTTCGAAATCATACTTAGCTTCTTTACAAATTACTCTTACATCCTTTGTAGAAAAACCTTTTAATAACATCTTTACATCAATAATAAAATCAACTTTATCATCTTCGGTCATTTCATTTTTCTGTACAAGATTGTTTGCTATTATATCTACATTTCTCCCCGTTAAATCAACTATAAATTCTACACCATATACCTTTGCTCCTCTTCCACCCTTCAAAGGGCTAAACGTAACTTTCATATCTGTTTTAGAATTTATCTCCTTTATTGCAACATCTAATACCCCTCTTTTAAATTCATACCATGTATTAAATTTTTTTTCTGGTGATTTTTCAACAGCTCTATCAAAATTAGGTGCTTGTTTATTATTTAGTTCTTTCCGGACAGAATCTAATTCTGCATTAACTACCCCCATGTTCAATTTGAGTTCTGACAAATTAAACTCTATTTTAAATACTTGCGTTTTCAGCTCTTTTGGTATACCCTTTCTATAATATGATTTGCTAGATAATAACTCATATAATCTAAAACTATATACATTTTTAAATTTCAACATCGTCGGCAACTCTAATACTGTAAAGTTTGCCTTGAAATCAGATAAATATTCTTTAACGTCTGAATTGTAGAATATACTAAATACACCATTCTCATACCTAGCCCTATCAACAACTGATATATAATCAAAAACTCCCCCGTTCTTATTTGGATCACTAAACCCAATTGTTCTTGATGTCATGTTAATTGCGACTGGTTCTAATTGTGAATAAAAAGATCCAGCATTTGCATTTAATAGTTTCCTTAATTCATTAGCAGTCATATTACATACTATCCTACCATTTTTATCTTCAACATATTCTTTTTTTTGTATTTTAGCTAATGAAATTGCTGTTATTTTATTTTCAAGAAGACTTGATGCGTATTTTGCCGATATCAAATAATTAGATTTTGAATATTTATTGTCTTTATATGGTACATTCTTTTCTGTATATTTATCTGACATATTTATTCTCCCATGGCGTTCTACATTTTCACCGTTATAATATATCATTATCTACAATTTCACCGCTAAAGTCAACTACAATTTCACCGCTAAATAATCTTTTTACTTATTTTCTACGTTTTTTAACGTTTAATAACTTTTTTCTACAATTCACTACTTTATATATTTTTATTTATTAATATCACCTATACATTTTACACCGTTAAATATCTAATATATCTACGTTATATTACGTTAAATCATTTTCTTTTTCTCATAAGTGCTTAATTTAACGTATTTAACTGTAGAATTATTATATTTTTTTCTACTCCACTCTACTCTATAACATATATTTTGCCCTTTTCTTTCTACAATTTTACCGTTATAATCAATAATACTTGTCTACATCTTAGAACGTTATAAAATACTATATAAATCGTCTATACATACAAAATAATATTGATCATTCTACATAATTGACCGTTAATATTAAAAATAAAACCACTTGTATATGTTTGATAAGACATTCTAAATAATGAAGATAAAATGTTGTTATTAAATTTATTAACAAAACCTACGTTCGGCAATATATAACTATAAATATAGTCTATTCGACGTATTTTGAAATTATAAAGATGCAAACTTAAAAATATTTTTATTATATAATTGCTTTTTTCATATATGCTTGTTATAATCATACTATTATATATAAGAAAAGAGGGATATGATGGGTAAGGTATTTGCTTTATGTACACAAAAAGGCGGTACTGCAAAAACTAGTTCTGCTATTGAAATTTCAGCTTGGCTGGCAGAGAATAATTACAAAGTGTTACTTATAGATTTGGATCAACAGTGTGATTCTACAAGAAATTCAGGCATAAAAACTCCTATGTATTCTATTCATGAAGTTTTCCAACAGGACTGTAAAATATTTGATGCAATACATAAAACTCAATGGTATGATGTGATACCTGCGTCTCCTATATTGTCTAAATCTGATCAAATTTATACAGAACGAGATGATATTTATTTACTAAAAGATGTCTGTGAAATTCTTTTGAAAAAATATGATTTTATTATAATAGATAATCCACCTGCCAGAAATGTGTTATTAAATATGACTTATATCGCTGCAGATTATATCATATGCCCCACTTTATCTGATGATAATTCAATTCGTGGTATTATTGCTGTTGAACAAGATCTTAAAAAATTACGTGAATCAAGAAATAAAGAATCTCATGCTTATATTATTGGAGTTCTTTTAACAATATATGAATCAACAAATTCTCATAAAAAAGCATTAGATAACTTAAAAAAAATCACAGCTGCTCTTCCCGGAGACGTTTTTATTTCAACTGTGCGTAAAACCATTAAAATGGCAGAAGTTAAAACGCTATGTATGCCTTTACAGGCATATGAAAAATTTAATAATGCATCATTAGATTATAAAAAAATTGCTAAACGTATTATAGATATTTATGAGGAGGATATGAATGGCTAGAAAAAATAAATTTATGGATCAACAAACAGATTTTGTTTCTATGTTAGATGAAGAACCATCAGAAGATAATCTTACTAAAACAATAGTCAGAGAGTTAAACAAAGAACCTGAAAATGAAATTCTTACTGCATCAGTAGATATGTTTATTCCATATGAAGATGAAAAACTCCGATTAGATTTACATCATGGAGAGGATCGGGAAAGATTAAAAGAATCCATTAAATTAAATGGTATATTTACTCCAGTTATATGTGTAAAAAAAGACGATAAGCTAATGATTTTGAGTGGACATAATCGTGTAGACGTTGCAAAAGAATTAAATATTGAAGTTCCATATATTCTCAAAAACAATATATCACAAGAAGAAAAAGAGTTAATTTGTATTGATGATAACCTAATACATAGACAGCGTACAGACTATAAACCCATGCAGCTGGCCTACTCTATTAAAGTAAAAATGGATGCAGAAAGACATCAGGGAGTGGCTTTGAGTAACGGTTACTCAAAGTTGTCTGGCGATAAAATAGGTGAGGAGCATGGTTTAACGAGAAAGATGATTAATATTTATTTAAAACTTAATGAACTTATAGACGATGCAAAAGATTTGATAGATCAGAAAAAAATATCTATTAGACTAGCATATGAGTTGGCTTTTTTAGATCCAGACGTACAGCGAATAATACTTGATTATTTAAAAGACATTAAAATAAATGAAAAAATGGTAAAAGCGATTAGAAATAATATTAATGATAAAGAATTAAAGTCTTATGAGGAAAAGAAAACTTTTATAGAATCTCAATTACTTCAGCTTCGAGTAACGGTTACTCAAAGTCATAAATTAGATTTTAGAAAGGTTAGAAAAATCATTCCAAAAGATATCAAAGATGAAGAGGTGGAAGAATATATTTTCAATGCGATAGAATTTTATAAAAATAACCATAACTAGCAATGGGAAACATATCAAATAATAAAGAATTTTCTTAAAAGAATATTAAATGTCAATATATAGTTGCAATGAATATAAAAATGTAGTATAATATAATGCATAAAATCAAATAAAGGAGGTAATTATTATGAAAGATTCAAGAAATGCAGATGTTGAAATAGCGTTAGGAGTAGGCGTAACAACAGCGACATTGTTAGAATCAGGAACTATTGCTTCTGGTGGTTTTGTTGCAAGTCAAATAGCAGAACTTGGTGCAACTACAGGATTGACAGTATTTGCAGATATGGGTATGGGTGCAGTAAGTTTATGTGGAGCAATTGGGCCAGTTGGATTGGCAATTGCTGGAATTGGAGGAATTGCTTTAATTGCACATGGAATATATCGTGGAATATAAAAATAATTCAATAGAAATACTACAACTAGTATGATGTATTTATATGTTCTAAATTGAAAATCGTAAAAAAAAGGGTAAATGAGAATAAGTCTCATCTACCCTTTTTTTTATTTTATCTTATCTTTACAATGCTATCTAAATATTACTCTCACAATCTGATCAGAAATTTTCCTTATAACTCTATATGCGCCAATTGTATTCCTATCACATGCAGTGGCAATTCCTTCTCCATTACAGCAACAATATCCATTTACTTCACATGTACCATCCTGAATAACAGATAAAACACCTAACATTCCTACGGGTGCCCATTCAGGACGATCAAAACGTGAAATATATTTTTGAGATGGGTCATAATCAGGATTCAATTTACGCCTCTTTCCTTCATATACTAAGTTTCCATCTTCATCAAATACTTCTTTCATTGCTCCTGTATTTTCATCAATTTCCATTTTTGGTGCTGACTCATAAATGATTCGATTAAAATCATCTCGTAACCACATACCTGTCCAAACATCACAGTCACCATTACCTAAAACAAATGGTTGCCCAGATATAATTCCAAGTATATATTCTTCATTTGATGTCGCAATAACAATTTTATCTCCGCGTAATGTTACAAATTTTCCAACTCTATCTTCTACATGTGGATTTTCGTCTTCCCATTCAAAAAATTCTGCATAATCTGCTGTTGTAGATGCTGTAATTGTAGATGCTGCTTTTACTTTTCCATCAAACATTACTGAAAATGCATTAGACCTTGATGTTTCGCTTTCTCCGTTTCCAATAACAAACGCAGTTCCTAAATTTTCTTCGAAAGATGAATCTTCTATCATTTCTACATTATATTTTCCGTAGGCATGCGCCATATAATTATTCGAGATTGTATTCATCCCATAAGCGTGTGAACAAATTTTATTTGCTATAGAGGTTCTTCCTTTTGCACATGACATTAAAGCTGTTGCCATTGTATCCAACCCATAAGCTTGCGACATTTGTCCGCTTGCAGTTACTTGGTCACCAAAAGCAAAACTTTTGGTTCCAATAGGTGAATCAGATTTTCTTCCACAATTTACAGTTGTTCCATATATATTTCTTAATGCATATGTTTCATCAATAATATTTCCTTTGTTATCCTTTTTTGCACGTTCAGCTAAATTAATATCTGTCCAATAACCGTCTCCTCGTAAATATCTAGTTTTGTCTGCATAAGTTGGCATTGGAACTAATCCTTCTTTACCATCACATTCCTTTTTATTTATATTATCATAATAAGCACCTGTCATAACTTCTACTATACCAGAAGAGCCGTTTAATGAATTTAAACCATTTTCTTTTTTTATATACATTTCGTATGTGTACATAGTTTAATTCCTTTCTATATTTATGTTCGAAAATATATACAAAAAGCACTTCTGGTGTGAAAACTAAATTTTCTGATCCAAAAGTGCTTGTATTTGAGCTACTATATTTTCTAATTCTGTTACTTTATTTGTAAGAACGTGAACTACCCATTGTCTAAAGACAGTGGGATTGCGGTAGTCACCATTTCAAAATCCTTATAAGGGTGGGGAGGTGTAGAACTTAATAGTCTTAATCCAGTTTCAGTTTTAATATAAATTTCCATATTTAAAAATACTCCTTTAAAAAAGTTTATTATATTCAGTTGTTAACAAAATAACAAATTATCAGAGAAACACAAAATTTATAATTAATGTGTTATTTTGATACAATATATAATATTATTGATTATTACTTAAGTAAATGTTAATATTATTTATATACAAAATATTACAAGATATAAAATTATTCAATGTGTTATTATGAGAGGTTAATATGAACAATAAAGAAAAGATTATACAATTATTAGATATAATACCAGAAGAAAAAATGGAATATGTATTATCATATTTACTTGCTATGTTAATTGGGTTAAAAGAACAAAAAGATGAAAAAATAAATAAATCTATTAAAAATGAATGTGATATTATGGATTGAGATTAAATTTAGATTACACTATAAATACAAAAAATTCAAGATGTAATAGATCAAAGAAAGAAAACTATATATTTTATAATTTTATAGAAAATAAAGTCAACTTAATAATAATTAGTTTTCTATATAACAAAAAGCCGCGGTATCATCACGACTTTTGTTCCACATTTTGAACGCGTAATATATTGCAATTTTTGTACGTTTATAGTTTCTATAACTAAAAAAATTGGTTTACTATTCTTTTAATTATTAATAAAATTTAACAAATTTTAGTGTATTAATTATTATGTAAATACTATTCTGTCTATAATGTTATAAACAGCCCCAAATATTTACACCTTGCAGAATAACGACCATTGTAATTATCCCTACAATTAAACCAAGGGGGTATGGTATACAAAAATACAAATCCATGATACGTCATTGCTTCTATGGTATACAATATCACTTTGACAGTGTGGTTCTGCCAGCCCTCAGCATCAATTACCTAATAAGGCTACGCGAACAGGGATTATCAAAAGTCTTTTTATTATCTTTTTCAAGATTTTCAAGTATATCAACCCCTTTCTTTTATGAAGACGTTAATATAATATCATGTTTGTAATTAAATGTAAAGACCATTTTAAAATTATCTATATTCCAAGTACCAATATTATCAAGTTATATCAATGATGGATAATTGTATATTATCTATCACTGATAAAGCTGGTAATGAAAACAGTATAGAAGTTATAATTATACATACATGCCATTTTATTGACGGAATATGCGATAGTTGCGGAGCTTCTGAATATGAAGACATTGAGCTTACAAAGGATAATTTATATATGACTGGTTTAGTTTCAAATCCTGAAGATTTTGAAAGCTTAACTGGAAACGTCGTGATTCCAGAAAAATTTGAGTATAATGGCCAAAAATATAAAACAACAAGTATTGATTTTTCTACAAACTATGTACACTATGGATATACTAATGTAACAAATCTTGTTTGCCAGATTCCCTTTTATCAATAAAAGGTTTGAGATTATTTTATAATATTGAATCATTTAACATTCCTAAAAATGTAACTGTTATTATCGACAATGCGTCTAAATATAACGATAATACAAAATTACTTATAGAAATGTCAAATTTAAAAACAATAACATATAGTGCAAAATTATTTATACCTAAAACTGATAAAGATCTTATATTTAGAGGAATATTTTCTAACTGTAAAATTATTTTTGAAGAGAATATTGAACATATTCCTTGTCTTTTTGATGGTTTTAACAAGAGTGGAAGTAGTTCAACAAATGTTAGTGAAATAGAAATACTAAATCCAGAAGCCACTATTTCTGATTTTGTATTTTGTAGTATGAAATCATTAACAAATGTAATACTACCAAGAAATTTAAAAGAAATTCCTAAATGGGCATTCTCCAATTGTACATCATTAACAAATATAGTATTACCAGAAAGTCTAACAGTAATTTCAGAAAATGCATTCTCATTTTGTAAAATTTACAAGAATTAACTGTTCCAGATAGTGTAACATCTATAGGTTATTCAGCATTTTATCAAGTTCCACATGTTACATATCATGGCTCTGCTAACGGATCTCCTTGGGATGCACTAGCAATTAATTAAAATATGACTGTTATAATAATATATTATTATAACAGCCTAATATTAAAATCTTCATTTCGTTCATTTATTATACATACGTAACTTCTGATACGCCACATGCACCAAACATATTATTTGTTTTACAAGAATCTGAAATGTTCCATTTATCATTTGATGCATAAATATTATTTATATTAAAACATGCATAAAACATATATTGCATATCAGTAACTTTATTTGTATCAAAACTTGTCAAATTAAGATTTGTCAAAGACGTGCAAAAGTTAAACATATAATACATATCAGAAACATTACTTGTATTAAAAGTACTCAGATCAATAGTGGTTAATGATTCACAACTACTAAACATACCATTCATACTAGTTACATTCATAGTATTAAAAGAATCAAGATTCACATCTACTAATTTTTTACAATTTCCAAACATATTTATCATACTAACAACATTACTTGTATTAAAACTTGTCAAATTTAAATTTGTTAAGGATTCGCAGTGTGAAAACATTGCTTCCATATTATTAACATTACTTGTATTAAAACTTGTCAAATTTAAATTTGTTAAAGACTTGCAGTCTGAAAACATATGTGTCATGCCAATACTAACTACTTTACTTGTATTAAAATTACTTAAATCAAGAGTAAGTAAAGATTCACATTTACTAAACATACTGCCCATATTAGTAACATTACTTGTATCGAAATTATTACCAAAATCTATGTTGACAAGATTTTTGCACCTAAAAACATACTAGATGTATTTGTTAGATTTGATGTATCAACTGTGTCATTAAATTTGATAGTTTCTGCAGTACTATTATAAAATAGATTTTCGCCATTATCAATTACTGAATTATATATTTTCCCATCTACTTCATAACTTCCATATACTGTGACATCTCTTTCAGTCCCTTTATACGATTTTAATTGTATTTTCTTATTTATATCATCAAGGCTATAATTCCAATTTAAATGAGAATTTATAGGAGCTTCAGCTATTTCCTTGGTTTCAAAGTTAATAGTAACTGTATTCTCATTACCAGCTTTATCAATGATAGATAATATACAATTATCCATTACTTCTGAAAAAGTGTATGTATTATTAACTAAATCAACAGTTTGACCATTTACAGTAAGGATAGCACCTTCCTCTACAGTAAGAACAGTTCCAGTAGGATATGTTCCGCCATCTTGCAATCCTTCAAACACAGGTGGAATATTATCCATTACAATTCCATCAGAACAAATATATGTGACATTATCAGAATTGTCTTTAATACGTACATATACAATATAATTATTATTAGGTGCAATTTCAAAAGTATCATTATATACCGTCCAATTAACAGATCCGATATCAGATAAACTAATAGCTGATGTCGCTAAATAATAAGCAATTTCTTTTACGCCAGTTTCATTATCTGTCGCTTCAATTGAAACAGATTGGTTATCTTTATAATAGGTATCAAATGAAATAGAATCTTTCCATGAAGAGTATTCATTATTTCCAATCCGAATAACACCAGCTGGTTTAATGGAATCAACGAGAGCAGGAACCTCTTCTGTATAACTATCGCCACATAAGTAACAAATGTATGTTTTAATTCCTGATTGTGAATAAGTTGGTTCTTTAGTTACAAAACATACATAATCATGTGTATGTGTTTCACCTGTATCTTCATTTTTATTAATAATAATTACAATTGTTCCATTTTCGATATTATTAAATTCTTTCGCACATTCTTCTTTAGTCCCTAACCAAATTCCATTTGAACCATTTCCATAAGGAATCCATTCATTATTTCTATATTCATATAAAATTCCCTTTGTTTCGTTGGGTCTTACTAATGCATAAACAAATGGATATTCTTTAATATCATTAGTAGGAAGAGTTTCGACGGGAATTATTTCAACTTTTTTTGATTCAATATTTACTAATGAATCTTCTACAGTACTACCATCAGGTCTATCAACATTATCGGCATCTGCTCCAATAGGAATATATACATAATCATCAGCATTTCCATTATCAGCAACTTTTTTACCAATTGATTTTACAGTATTCGGTTTCTTTGTTGTATCTGCCAAGTATTATCACCATCCTTTACAATTTAATTTCTTTCACTTTCAACAAACCAGATATCTCCAATATTCTGATTTGAAGGTTGTACAGGAGATACTTTCGTATCAATTATTTCTTTTGCAATTTCTATAGGAGCAAACGTTTTTTTCATATTTTCAATAGTCCTTCCTAATTTTTCAATTGTTATAATTTTAATTTCAGTCTCCATGATAATCCTCCCACAAATCATTTAAACAAGGACATATGGAATGACCCATACGTCCTTGAAAAGCTCTTTTATAGATTTAAATTACACAGTGAGATCAGGGAATAACAAATCAATATCCTCATCCGAAGCTTCTCCATATGTAGGTCTATCTTCAAGACTTGTTACTCGCTCTGCAAGTGTATCAGTATATGCTTTTGCATCTTCTAAAGCTTTATCTGCTTTTGTTCCAGCATCGGTCATTGCCTGTGTCTTCGCTGTATCTACATAATCTTTGACAGTGCCAGTGCCAATATCACCAACTTTTTCAGTAATTTTAGTATCTGTATTTGTTCCAGATTCTGTAATAGCTTCTGTTTTCGCAGTCGCAATTGCAGTTGTTAATTCTGTTTTTAAATTAACAATTTTTTCCTGAATATATTCAACAATAGTTGTAGCTTCCGTTCCTTCTGGTAACTGAGTTACAAGACTTTTTAATGTTGCAATATCAGTCTTATTGGCATTGATCTGACTATTCATTGCGGTTGCATCTGTTGAATGAGACGTAATCCAATCAGAGATTTCTTTTAAAGTATCGTATGCTTCTGGTGCATCAGCAATAATTTTTGCAACTGCATCAGCAACTTTTTTATCTACAGAACCTTCCCCACTCCCGATCAGTGTTGCAATGGCAGTCTCATTTGATGTTACTCTACCTTTTAATTCTGTATCATCATAGGCAGAAGCAGAAATCTCTTCTTTCAAAGCTGTGGTTGCATTTTTAATCTTCTTATCTACAGAACCATCTACAGTATCATTACCATTTAATGTTGCAATAGCGTCGGTATTTGATTTAACTGCTCCATCAGCAAGTTCCTTTACTTTTGCTTCTGCCGTACCAGCTGCATCATAGTCACCTGCAAGACTATCAGCGTAATCTTTTGCAGATTTGAGTGTAGTTGCATCATCAGCAGCCATTTTTGTTTTAAATTTCTGATCATAGTATGAAAGAGTTTCCAAAGTGATAAGTTTTTTTTCGTTAACGTTTGTGTTTGCCATAATATTATTCTCCTTTAAAATTAAATTATTTATTAAAAAAAGTTATCAATATCAACATCTGTTGCATAAGATAACTTTTGGTTTATAATGTTTTGAATTTCAGAGTTTAAATTTCCAGTATTCAATTGTTCTATAATTTCAGTAGATACATCATTTTTAGTTGCATAATTATTTACTTCGTATGATCCATCTGGGTTAATATTGGACAGGGTAATCCCAGTGGAAGCCATTTGAAGGATTTTCCCACTTGAAATTATAAAAACATCTCCAGATGTCTCGGTGGTATATTTTTTTGAATTATTGGTTACAGAGTAATTGCCCAAGATTTTATATATTCCTGGTGATAGATTGGACAAAATAAGTGGTGTAGAAGTATTTCCTACGAGATTTTTTAGTGGAACGTCGGTTAGTTGATTGTAACTTGTGATATTTGACCCACTAGAACCAGTATTACCAGAAGATTCTCCAAACTTATATCCAACTTTAACCCAAGTATCTGTTTCAATTCCTAATAACCAAATTGAACCATCTTCTAAGCAAAAGCATTCTGAACCTGGCATACATGGATCATCACTTATTGTATCGTTTTTTTGTTTTTCACCATATTTATGTGATGTTGGTAATTTGCCAATATCACTCAAAAAATCACATTGAAATTCTTTAGGTGTGTATGAATAAGTTTTGTTGCCTTTTAACCATTTATAGGCCATTAACATCTCCTCCTTTCTTAAATTTATCTTTCATTTTCAACAAACCATATATCTCCAATATCTAAATCCTCCGGTGGAGTAGTAGATACACCAGGCATTTTCCCAGTAGCGTCATTTATTGATTCTAGTGCTTTCTTAACTTTTTCTATAACTTCGTCAGCAGTTTTATTTGCTTCATTAGCTTTTGTAACCGCATCTGTAGCGTCTTTTAAAGCATCAGCACTATCTTTAATAATTTGATCTACTTCTTTTATTTTATCATCAAATTCTTTTTGTCTTTTTTCTTCTGCAGTGACGCGATCTTTTTCAGCTTCTTTTATGTCGTTTTCGGTTGTAGTTATATCAGCTATTGCCTTTTTTGCTTTATCTATAACATCGTTTGCTTCTGCAATTTTATTATTCATGTTAGCAATAGCATCATTAGCATTTTTAGTGGCATCTATAGCGTCTTGTGCAGCTTTTTTTGCTTTATCTGCAGCATCATCAGCATTAACAGCAGCAGCGTTTGCTTTATTAGCAGCATTATTAGCGTTCGTTGCAGCTGTATTCGCTTTATTGGCAGCGTTATTGGCGTTAATAGTAGCTGTATTTGCTTTTGCAGCAGCGTCATTAGCATTTTTGGCGGCGTTATTAGCATTTGTAATAGCAATAGCAGTATTTTTTTCACGTTCTTTTTCAGCTCTTTCACGTTCTAATTCTGCTTGTTTTCTTGCATTTTCTGCCGCTTCCCATTCTGGGAATTTTTCAATAATTCGTTCAGCTTCTCTAACTTTTAAAAGAATGTGAACCAATGCATCAAACTCTGCTGTGGATGTTAGTTTGCAATGACAATAAACTGATTTTTGTATGACTGCCTTTACTGGCATAGAGTGAAGAACTTTTTCAGTAGATTTTTCAATGAGCATTATTTCTGCGTGACCTACGCCATCCGCAATTAACATTTGCTCTGTACATATTACAGTAACTGTTCCATCTGTATTTATTATAGCGTCATTAAATACGGGATATCCGTCTGGTTTTAACCATTTTACATGAGCTTCTATAGTTGAAGCATCAATAGGAACTGTCTGTCCAAGATTAGTGAACGTAATAATAATTTTTCTTGCGTCTTTATCATATTGATGAAAACGTAAAGTTTTTATATTTGGATTGTTAAAGTCGAGTGTAACTCTTTGGACATTATCTTGAAGCCCCAATAGAACCTCCTTTCCACAAAAATAAAAGAATCTAACTTTTATTTTGTAGTAGATTCTTTCAGTGATTCTTCATATTTTGCTTTTTCCATTTCATATATTTGTATAGAAACATCTCTTACTTGTATATAAAAATCTTTCGCAATTAGTTCCTGGATAGAAGAAGGTAATTCACTATTGCTTATGATACTGAAAAGTTGATGCCTTACATTTTCTATAACGATATTTGTAGTGATTAAATCTGTCTGTTCCGTATTTTTATTCATCTTTCATTCCTTTCGATAATTCATAAACATTCTTTTCGAATTCATTAAAATCTTTAAATACATCAGTGCTATATTTGTCAAATAAATCTCTATCCTGAATAGATTTATTAATACTAAAATCTCCTTTGTCTGGGATATTAGCATTCATATAAGCAATTTGTTTTGTTACGTTAGTTCCATTTTCTTCTACATCTATCAAACTGATCCCAGTAATTGAAATACTTTTGTTAATTTGCAACATTAATTAATTCCTCCAATCTTTCAATACGTTGTTTTAATATTGAATTTTCACCTTGCAATGATAGTATAATATGCTTAAAATCCATTTCTGTTTTCTTGAATTTCTCTATATGCTTTTGATGATTTTGAACCATTTGGATTGTCATAATTCCAATTGACTTATAATCAACACGATATGCATAATCAGGACAATAAAAACGCTCTTCATCTAATATTTTTTTAGATTTCCAAGCAATGTTATATTTATCACATGGAAATAAGTCTGCTACTTTATCTGCTTCTAGTCCAAATTCCACGTTGTCTGGCTTGTAAGTATATAAACCAGTTTTATATTTGTATTTTACAGGTCTGAGTTTCATATATAGATTTGAAATATCTTCTAAATCTTCGATGTTGTTTTTTAATCTTGTATCTGAACTCGTGTCTGCATGTGCATCTACATATCCTTGAGTATAATTTTGAACATATTCTACAGATGGAACATCAACGCTCATTTCATGATCATCAGATTTTCCATTAGCACCGAAACGAAGAATAGCAGTTCCGCTAGTATAGCTACCACTTGAATATCTATAATCATTGTCACCGATACTAATATTTTTAACTCTTGTAAAACCTTTTACCCAACCAGCAGAAGGAACACCATCATTATCAACGCTTCCATTCATGTAATATACTCTTGATTTTGTAGTACCATTTGAAGTCCCTCTTTGAAACGGTACATAAATATTATCAACATACAAACTATTAGTATCAATACATGCACCTCCAGCACCTCTAAAGATTTCTGTTCCAAGAATATTTGCACATACTCCATATACAATAGGCTCATTATATCCAGCATTACTGTATACCCATGAAGTTTTATTTTTAGCTGTAATTACTGTTTCATACTGTCCAGAATTATTATTATAAAGACTGAAAGTTTTTGCTTGTACATCTGCTCCAATAACTTTATCACTAAAAATACCACAACATCCTGTGAGATCACCTTTAAAATATCCAGAATTTGCATATACTGTTCCAGTAAAAGTTCCACTTGTAGCAACCATATTACCAGAAGAATCAACTGTAAATCGGTTTGCAATATTAATAGATGTGCCATTGATAGAGCCACCATTAATACTTGGTGAATTAATAGATGTACCAGCATTAATTGTACCAGTAAAAGAACCGTTTGTAGCACTCATATTTCCACTTGAATCAACAATAAAACGATTATTAATGTTAACAGAAGTGCCAGTAATCGAACCACCATTGATACTCGGACTATAAATAGCAGTCCCAGCATGTATAGTACCAGTAAAATTGGCGTTTGTTGCTTTCATATTTCCGTTTGTATCAACTGAAAAGTTATTTCCAATTGTGATACTTCCTCCGGAAATTGTATTTCCATTTAAATTATTTGCTGAAATGGTACTACCAGTAATTGTACTAGCAGACATATTACAAGCTCTTAATGTACCACTAAAATCTCCGTCACATCCTTGAAGAGTTCCAGTCATAACCATTTTATTTGATACATTATTAAAATATAAGACTTCATTACCATTATGAGAAATAGAAAATATTCGATCTGATGCCCCACCTATTACAACACGATTTCCATTTTTGTCTTGATAATCAATAGTAATATCAGTGAATTTAGCAGTATCCCCAGTAAGAAGAAAGGAGCCTTTTTCATTTGTAATATATAGTGATTCACCAGCAAGCAATCTACCGATTACATTATCCGCAATTAAACCAGATGTTCTCTTTCCGTCAATATAAATAGTGCCAAGAGCAAGAGAAACAGTTTTCCATGCATCTTGCGTAAAATATACACCTTGTCCAATTAATCGGGTTTGATAATCACCATAATTACCTTCTTCGGTCATGTCTTTCAGATTGATACCATAACTTCCATAAGTAACTTCATTATTATCAGAATTAGAAATTGTAGTTTTTGCTGCATTTAAACCATCAGCGATCCATTTTCCAACTTCATTATATGCTTTATTTCCTTGAGAAGATTGTTGCTTAATAGAATTATAAGATGAAGCCATTGAGCCAGCTTGTTTTATGATATCCCCTACATCATTTGTTATGTTACCATTTCCACTGATATTTTCAGAGAAAGTTATTTTCAATTGTTCTATTTGATCAAAATCAATATCTACTTGCATAAGACGAAGTTTTAAAATTTCATTGTCATTTGCTATTCGAATATAATTGTATATTTGAAATTTATCCCAAAATGGTTTAAATTCGTCCATTATAAGAAGATTACTAAGAGAAATAGAACATGTCCTTTGTAATTGACAAGCCATATTTAATTGATAACTTGCGTAATCCAATAATTCTTTACATTTTGCTAGGATTTCTCCATCTGTAAGTCCATCAGAGACATAATTATTATTTTGATAAGTGTCTTCGCGACGATACGAATTAAATAATTGCCAATATGATGAATTTATATTATCAAGATACTTTTTAAAATCTACTTGATCCTGAATCGAATTTTTTCTAATTCTATTTGATCAATTAACTGTTTTTGAGTTTCGACTTCTTTTTCTCTGATTTTGTAAACTTCATATACGGCATCTCTTCGAAGTCTGTATGTAGTATAAATCGTATTAAAAGCTGATGTGTCTTTTGCAGAAGATTGAAACGACATTAGGATTGAAAGACAACTTTCATATCCATCATAAAAAGATTTTAATCTATTTAAACTATATTTTTGAAAATAGGTAATCAGTTTGCTATAATCTGCAGATGTTGTATACATCAGAACATCCTGATCAACTTCCACCATTTCATTTTTTGCAATAGCTTTTAAAATCTTTTGTTTTGCATAGTTTAATTCATCATCATTTATTCGTACAGAAACCGTTATTGTTCTGGTATCATTCTTGTCAGATGTTCTATAAATATGAATTTTCCCTGTCCATAAATTACTATTATATCTAGGATAATTATTAGTGATATCATCAATAGACTCAACAGTATAGCGATTATCAACAATTACTTTGCAATATGCTACAACATTATTCGTAATTCCTGCAAATGAAGTAGAAGAGTGAATAGAAAGATTTGGAACAGCAACTTGTGTATTTATAAATTCTCGTTCTATTCTTCCAGCCTGTTCTTGTGCAGTTGTAGTTTTAAGGGATACATTTGGCATCATAGAATGTTCTAAATATGATAAATAATCATAAGCTGAACATAATCTTGTAAATGCACCACATACTTCCCAAGTAGTACCATTACTTACATAATATTTATTTGTATTATCTACATGATAATAATGACCAATACGACCAGAAGCAGAAGGTAAATTAGAATAAGAAGAAACGTTTCCATCAAAGATCAAAAGGGTATTCGTACTTTTCCCCTGTGAAAGGAGAGTATTAAATACATCGTATCCTCCATAATATTCATCAGATATTGAATTTTTTAACGTTTGATATGATTTGATTGCATCTACTAATCCATCTGGCATATCATTATATTGTAAAATACTAAAACCCCATATATAATTTCCAGTAAGATTAATAGCTGACAAATAATTTGTAATTACATCATCTCCACCAACCACACGAAAACAATTTTTTACACTTTCTGAATTATCTTCGATGTTAATATTGTTAGCAAGATTTCTAGTATTAATAAATACATTTGTATCATCACCTATGCTATATCTATCATAAATATTTATTCTACGATTATATGTATCAAAAATATATACCAAATTTGCTTCATTTGCTAAATCACCTACAAGAAAGTCATAAATATTTTGACCATCAATAGTGAAAGTACGTTGAAATGAGGTTGCTAGTTCTTGGGTTTGTTTTCCATTATTTATAACTGTAATATATTGTGGGACAACACCAATACTCCAATGGCAAGCTTTGTCCATTAAAAGTAGATGTAAAAGACTATGATGTGGATCAGAAGGATTATAAAATTTAATGGGTTTAATATTTCCATAAGAATCTAAATTTGATTCGTCTTGTGCACCATAATTAAAATAATCATCATCATTGATATGCAAATCGTACAAAGGAATTTGTGAGAGTTCTGTTTCAATAGAATAGCCATCAATTTTTTTTACAATATTTTGATCAGTATCTTTTTCTAGGTATATCTCATATTGCCCGTATCCTACAACATCTATGATTTTTAAATCTATTATTTGATCCCAAAATGAACATTCTTTTCCATCAATTTCTTTATATATATATAATTTTATATTATCAAATGTAAACCCGGAAATTGACATCTGTAAATTACTATAATTTATTTTTCCGATCACTTCGCCATTTCTTTTTTTTAATAACAGAGTAGGTGATTCAATCCTATGAGTGATCGGATTAGTTTTTATAATTGTTTTAGGGGTTTTTATTTAACACACCGCCTTTCTCGCTAATCTGTATATTATTTTAATGTGGCATGGAAGAGTAGAAGTGATTGTATTGACAGTTTCATCATAACCTTGAATAATTCTTGGTAATTGCCAATTAAAATTGTCTGGGCTAATTCCTTCGATAATTCCATTTTCAGAATCAATAGTAATTTTATTATTTGCTTTTACAGATTTTAGAATTGTATTTGTCTGATTTATATCTTCTAAAATTTTTAAATGGAGATCCCCATTTTGTACAGGAGTGATTTCCCAGATAGGATAGAAGTAATCTGCTTTATCTGATAATGCTAAGAAATTATATGGAGATGTACTATTTATATTAAACTCTGTCTCTAAAGGTTCAGTATATCCATAAACATTATCTGTTGTTATTGTTAATCTATATCCTCTGATTCTTCCGCAAACCATTTGTGGGATTATATTAATTTGTGCATTGTAATAAATATTATAAAAATCTTCCTGTTCAATTACTAGTTCATGAAATCCATCTTCACGACATAGCCATTTTCTTATAGCACGATCTTCATAACTATTTATTGGGAGAATATTCTTTTTACTTTCATATTTTGCTATTGATATTTCAAATGAGATAACTTCTTCATAATTAGATGATAAAAATCTTCTCCTATCGTTATCAGGGACTTTTAAGGTGGTGAATGTAATGTTTGATGGGGTAGAAGTATTAGTTTCTCCATTAAATTCACATATAATAAAACCAAAATCACTTAAACTTTTCCCATCAAATATAAAATTAGTTGCATCCACTTATACACCTTCTTTCTTTATTGAATTATCTTTGCAGATTTCATCTTATATTTTAACAAAAAGGATGTAAGACTTTAGATTCATCCTACGTTCGCCGTATTGATTGTTCTTTTGTGAATTGCTTGATGGTTTAAACAATTTAATCTATTACGAATAAAGTCGTAGGTGTTCTTACTTTTGCTTAAAAATCAGGTCAAGTATTATAGTATATAATTTCTTATAAGTGTCTGATTGTGCATTTTTATCTATAGCAGCTCATTAATTATTATCTAACGAAGTCATCAAATGAAAAAGTTCTTTCAAGTCCGTCTGAATACCTTAATTTTTGTCCTTGTGTTTTTTGCTGTCCTGAATTGCAAAATTTTAAGACCTCGCCAAAATCGAAGTCATTATTTTGGTTATATACATCTGAAGTATCTTTTTCTACTAGTGCATCTAATAAGTTTTTAGCCTGCAACATTTTATTTATCCTCCCTTTTAGAAGTATCATATCATTATTTTTGAAATTACTCGAAGAATTCCTTTATGTGTATGTGTTACGTTATTTAATTCAAATTTAATATGTAACATTAATCGACAAGATAAGATACTGAGCATAAGTTTGCAGTTTAACTTACTATTTACTTTTCAGTTTCTCTAATTCTTGTCCATAACACTCTCTAAGTCTATCAAAATTATTCATCTGTTTCTTATACTTTTTCTGCATCCTCTCAATTGATTGAATTAATTCTTCATATTCTTTTCTATATTCTTCTATCTTTTCTGAATTTTCTCTCAATCTTTTATTTTCGTCTACTAATTTCCCATTAATATTTTTCAACCTATTAATTTCTGCATACAGCAATTCTCTCTCAGCTTTCTTTTTATTAAACATTCTTTATTTCCTCCAAATTTATACATTAAAAAAGAGCGGTGTTAAAGCTGTTCTTGTGTGCATTGACTAATATCTATCACAATTAATATATTCATTCATACTATCTTTATTTTGGTGTATAAGTTTTCTTCTGAAATTTTAATTATATGATTCGTTCTTGTTATAATTTTATACCATCCAACACTTTTATCATCTTTAACTTTTCCATTATCCATGAATTTCTTCTCCATATATGTTATCGTTTACTGTTTTTGAAATTTTGCTAACTTCTACTATAAATTCATTCATATAGTCTTTTTCGCCAGTCATCCCATCAGATAAAGCTAATGGGATTTCTGTCTAGGCTTTTTAAATTCATTTTAAAGTCATAGCCTTTTCCGTAATTTATAAATGTATTATTTTTTTTCTGCTTAATTATATCTTCCTTTGTACGAATTATAACTTCTAAAATATTTGATTCAATTAAGCATCCATGTAATCCGATATCGGCAGTTTGTTCATTTATATTAGTCAAAATATTTTTTCTCCACTAATGTAATCATTTACAGTATTTGACACTTTACTAACTTCAATAATACACTGACACATACAACCAAGTAACTGTTCTGTAGTTCTTATCCTTGGTATATTATCATAAACATAATTTTTCACTATATTTTCAATTATTTTTTCATTAACATCTACAGGTGAAGCATAAACAACGGCTGCTTGATTACATGGTTCAAATTTATGTTCACAAAAATTATCTTTGTTACTATAATAATATGTTATAAAATTACCGTCATCTTTTCCTGATATAATATATTTAAGACCAAAATCGTTTAAAGATTTTGTTTTTACTTTTTCCAATATACTATCTTTAATTTGGCGAATTGTAGAATTTTATAATTGTTTAATTCAGATACAATTTGTTTTACAATAGCAGTGTCACCAGCAAAACCAATGCATACATTGTCGTTAATACTCAAAACTTTTTTATAATCTTTTTAACAGGAATATATAATTCACCATTTTTAATTGTCTCTTGTCCATCGCCTAACATTATTGAATAATTATTTCCGCAAACTGATAATATAAAACTCATTTTTCATATTCTCCAATCATTAGTATTATAATTTATAAATGACATTATATACTAATAATAGACAAGATACTATACTGAACGTGTGTTTACATTACGAATATATTGTTATCTAGTAACCGGAAAGGCTTTCACACCTCTCTGGTTATCTGCTTATCTATTTCTAATTTCTGAAATTAACATTTGTCTTTTTCAGATAACTTCCAAATCCAAGCTGATGTCTCATAATGCATCCAATCATCTTTTCAAAATCCGGATCTTTCTTTGCCTGATTCATGAAATCTGCATAATTATGTACATTTGGAAGATTAAAACTGACATCTCCAACCTGCAGTATATTCTGCATGTGATCATTCTTCTTTTCAACCTCTGGCATCCTCATCATTTTATCCATAAGCGGAGTCAGATTTCCAAAAGCTTTCAGATCAGGCCCTTTATTTACGTATTCCTGAATCATCTTTGTCTGCTTTTCATTAAAAACACTTTCCTTTGGTTTTAATGTGCCAAGCACCGTATCGCCATTGGATGCGCGTCCTATCCCAAGTTCTTTCAGCTTTAGTGCATCATCCGGAACGATACCCCCGTTTGAAAATCCGTATGCTTTCAACTTCTCAAGCATTTTCATTTTTCTTGCAGAATGGTTAGGATTTTCTGTTGCTAACTGCTTAGACGTATAATTGAATCCAAGGTATTCGGAAAGTTTTGCCATTTCATCAACAGTCAGGGCACTTCCATATTTTCCGTAGATATATTTATTCAGACTCGACGTTGTTTTTGGATCATAAGTATTTGTTCCATTTCTTAACAAATCTTCGATGAACCTCTTCGTAGCAATTTCTGTCGCATCCATATTAGGAAGTTTGGATAAGTTCATATCGGAAACATTATTTCCGGATGTATTTGTGCTTCCGGTATTGTTTCCTGCATTTCCTGTATTGTTCGATACACTTCCCATATAATCATCTGTGTGATCCATATTGGAAGTATCATATTTCCCTTGATAGCCAATAGAAGCAACGGCATCTTTTAACCCCTGGAATTCAGAAGCGATTCCTACATACGCATTATGAACTTCATTTACGATATCGCTTAGTGATTGTGTAACCGTGCCACCGACACCAAGATATGTATCTAACGAACCCATGCCTTCAATGGAAGCGATGATCTTCTCCATCTCAGCTGTTATTTCATATCCGTGTTCCTCAGCTGTTATTTTGATTACATCCTGTACATCCGAAGCTGTCTGTGCAAATAAGTCCAGTCCTTCCCGCAAGAGTTTGTCATGATCCTTCATTACATCATCTATGAGTTTCGCATATTCATCATAGAGGTTATTTAAAATATCCTGTTGGTCTGAGATAAATCTGTCATACTCTTGGTCTTCCAGTGATGATTCTGCTTCTTTTAATTGTGACTGCAGTTTCTGAATACGTGACTCTGTTTCTTTGGATGTATCGCCTTTTAATGCAGCAATCTGTTTCCGCAGGGAATTGATATTGTCTGTCTGTTCTTTCAGTGATTTAGCATAGTCATGCAAATCTTTTTCGGCATTAAGTTCCGCTTTTTTCTTTTCGATCAGCTCTTTTAAATAATCAAGTTCGGACTGGTACTTTTTAATCATCATGTCTACAATTTTGGATTCATAATCATAGGCATGTTTGATCTCATCACGGTAAGAAGAGTAGAAGTCTTTTATTGCCTTCTTCAATTCAAATACGGAAGCGTATTCCCTTTGGGCTCCATTTGCGTCAATAAAGGATAATGTCCCGCTGTCCAAAGCATCCTGCATGGATTTGATTTCCTTATGGAAGGATTCGGCAGCATCTTTGCAGATATTCATTTGTGATACATATAACGATAATACCGCAAGCCCGTCTTTTGTTAGCGCACCCGTATCTTCGTCACTCAGATCATCACCCAGCAGCGTAATTAACAATTCCGCTTCGTCCGTAACAGCATGGAATGCATCTACAATATCATTCTGGATGGTGTCTGCAATTTCATTGATCGCGTCTTTGTAATCCTTTACTTTTACAAGGGAATCAGCCTGTGCATCCTGTACGCTCTGGATGGCATCCTGACATTCATACCAGGCAGGTGAGAACATCTTTATATTTTTCAGCTGTTCCACAAGGCTTGTTTCTTCCTCTTTTAATTTTGCAAGGGACTCATTTTCAAATGAAATCTTGTGGTTGTAATAAGATGCGTCCACAAGCCTTCCGGATGCTTCAACCTTCTTGATCTCATTGTCAAGATCGGAAATGTCATTGTTTATCAAAGAAATTTTATTTTCAA
The DNA here is from genome assembly GCF_000364225.2 of Eubacterium plexicaudatum ASF492. GTDB lineage: Bacteria > Bacillota > Clostridia > Lachnospirales > Lachnospiraceae > Eubacterium_J > Eubacterium_J plexicaudatum. Next base: position 77,011 of record NZ_AQFT02000004.1, on the reverse strand, counting down.
ACTCTGTCTGCACATTATCAAACATTGCTTTATATGCTTCCGCAATCTTAGCCTGCTGTTCCGCTTCCAGACGTGCGTATTCCACGTCATCCTCATGCAGTTTTGCAATTTCAAGCAGATGTTTGTACTGTGTGTTCAGATATTTGATGTTTTCTTTTTCGTATTTATTCTGTTCAGACGCAGAAGTGGATATCTCACTAAGCGCGTCATTCTTATCCATCTTATCCTGTGCACGGTCAGCAATATTCTGATGTTTCTGAATTTCATTCTCACGCTTTGTCTTTATCAGTTCTTCATTGGAAATCTTTTTGTTTAATGCGGCCTTCTCCAGCCAGTCAAGAGAGTCATTATAATTTAATAACTTCTGGTATGCGTCAGGATCAAGTTTTGCAACTTTGTCCATCAGGTTTTCAGGAATCTCTTCCTTAGACTCCATCAGTTTCAGAATTTTATCTTTGTCAGAACTGCTTAATTTTTAACTTTGTTTACAGCCTTTTTAGCATCTTTTCGGTTGCTGTTGAACAGTTTTGCCGTGTCCGTGTATTCCTGCTCTGATTCGGCATTGCGTTCGGAAGCAAATCTTGTCTTGATGTTTAAAATATCGTTCTTTTTCTTAACATCAACCTGCGCATTCTCGTACTTCACATCCTGCAATGATTCTTTATCTGAAATCTTATCCCGTCTGGCAGAGTAGTAGTCACTGATATTTTGGAACTGCTGTTCAATAATATCCGCTGTTTCTTTCTCTAATTCTGCACGGAGTTTGGCAGCTTTTACACTGTCGTTTTCCAATTCTGCGATCTTAATCAGGTGTTTGTATTCTGTCTGTAAAAGGTCAAGATTCTTACTAAGGTATTTATTCTTTTTCTTTGGAGTGTTCGCATTTTCTGCAAGTGCTTCGTTGCGTTCCATTTTTGCAGATGCTTTATCCGCAATATTCTGATGCTTTTCAGTCTTATTCTGCAAACGTGCTGCTGTCTCTGCCTGCTGCTGTTTCTGAAGGTCAAACCTTGCACTGTCTAACTGTTCACGAAAAGCTTCATTTTCCATGACAGCCTTATTATATTCTACACAAGAGTCGTAAACACTTTGCGATTCAAGCTGCGCCATTAAATCCGTTGGTATTTGTTTTCCAGCATTAATACAGGATTTGATTCTCTTAATATCTGCATCCGTAAGACCAAATTTCTTTGAGCCAAATGCCTTTCTGGTCTTATTTCCTTTTGACTTTACATGGTCAAGAGATTTCCCATAAGATTTTGAAACGTTATTATACGCAGTCTTAAACTGTTTTGTCTTGGACTTTTCAGCCGTAAGAATCTGATCGGAGATGGTATTGAATTTCTTAATGGAATCGCCAGCCGTACGCATGGTCTTTGCATACTGGCTGTGCTCATATACAGCATCATTATACTGTTTGCACTGCTCATAAAATGCGCCATTTGTGATCTTATCCAAAATCTTGGCGGGGATAGTCTGTCCCTTTTTCATCTGGTTTTGGATAGACTTTATATCGTTTTTCGTAAGACCAGCGGATTTCATCTGTGCCTTTGTGCGTAATCCCTTTAGTCCGTTTTTAACATCTGTTTTAGAACTTTTCAGTGTTTTCTGCGTAGAAGCATACTTTTCCGGATCAACAATCACAGCACTGATATTCTCACGTTTGGAATTTAGGATATCCAGCCTTGTGTCCAGTGTATCGACATTCTTATCCCGTTTTTCGATCGGGATCTGAGCCATGGTCTTATACAGTTCTTTCAGGTCATTGTTTAATTCGTCAATTTTATCACGACAGGATTTCATCTTCTCATACCATTCCTGATATGATTTGATTGCATTTTTCAGTTTCTCGTTTGTAATCGTTTCAATGTCAAAAGAACCTTCGCGGACAAGTTTCTGGTAATGTGCCAGTGTTTTACTGTCAATACCTGGGACAACTTTTGTGTAGGTTGTTGTTGTCGCAGATGGTGTGTCATAAGAGACAGTCGATGAAGCAGAAGAGGATTGTACATTATTGATATTACCGAAACGCTTACCACCTACAAAATCCTTCCTATCTGAAAGATAAGAGACTTTGGCTGTCTGTCCGCTTCCTGGTTCATGAACAAACTGCCCGCCACCAATATAAATACCAACATGTCCAACACCGCCAGCACCTTTGTAGCCATTAAAAATACCATGTCTCCTGGCTGCAACTGATCCTTGGTTACTTTTATGCCAATATTTTGGTCATATTGTGCCTGTGCCGTACGGTCAAGATTAATCCCATATGATCTGTATAGCTGTTGTGTAAACCCGGAGCAGTCCGCACCATTTGTTAAGCTTGTGCCTCCCCATACATAAGGAAGTTTGCCGACATACTGCATTGCATCATTCACAACACCGACGGTTGAACTAACAATGTTAGATACGGCATCACTTACAGCACCAGATACTTCCTCTGTAATTGTTTCAACAGTTTCTTTTGCTGCATCAGCAGAGAATGTTTCAGCAAATTTGGCATACTGCTTCATTGCCTTATATTCCGCTTCTAATGCTTTTGTTGTTGCTTCAATGGCTTTCTGCGTCTGCTTTTCTTTGCGCCGAAGGAGAGTAAGTCACTGATTTTATCTTTTGCTTTGGAAGCTGTGTCAATTAAATGATTGAGTTTGATTTCAATAAAATCAATGTTCTCAGCAGTTTCTTCCTTCTTTTATCTTCCTTTTCTTTTCCTTTGCAAGGCGGTCGCGTATATCTTTGGTTGTCGTGCCGCCTGTATAATCAACTTTGAATTCAGGTATTTCCAGCTGCGCACGGAGACGTTCTTCAATTTCAGATACAGTTTCTTCAATCGTTTTCCGCGCCTTTTCATCCTTTTTCTTGCTCTTGTTTTTATTATTTTCATATGTCTGATACAGTTTGCTCTTCGCAAATCCAGGAAGATTTTTAGCCGCAGTTTCAAAAGCGGTATCAAGTGCTGTATTGAAAGTTGTTTCAATAGGATTCGTGATATTTGTTGTGTTTAGATCATTTATTGCGTCTTTTAAAATGCCTATTTGTTCCGTTGTAGCACCCGCATAGTTTGCAAGTTTTAAAAGATTATCACAATCAGCCTTTGTTTTCAGTTCTGTTTTATTTAACTCCCATTTTTCAAGAGCAAGTTTGGCAAGGTATTTCAATACCTCTTCGGTTGTCTTGCCTTCCGCAATGAGCGCATTAATTTCTTCGTAGGTTGCGTTCCGAAGATCATCACATCCCTGTGCTGTCGCATACTTCTGGGCCGCAAGCATTTTTTCATTTTCAATTAATGCCTGTTCAACGATTGCAGCAGCATTGGATACGCCCATCTGCTCAAGCATTGCGATGGTTCCTGTTTTGTTGCTTCCGTAACTTCGCTGAGTACGCCAGAGCCTTTGATATATGCCGCTGTCAGCTTATTAAACGCATCCTGACACGCATTTATATCATCAGGAGATTTTGCAACTGTATTGATGAAGTTCTCATATTCATCTGTATATGCACTGAACTGTTCATTAAACTGATCGTTGTTTAAGATGGATGACCAGTCAAATTCTTCTTTGTCAAGAATATCAGCATAGATTTTATCTAACTGATCTAAGCCTTGGGATAACTTTTGTACGTCTGCTAGAGGATTTCCAGAAAGATTAAAATTGATACTTTTATCCAGATTAATATCAGCAATATCTTTCAGAATATTTTTATAGCTTCTAAGTTTCTCTAATTCCGCATCATCAAGACTTCCATCCGCAAGCCCTTTGGCAATAATATCATCAATTATAGCAACGATATCAAATCTTTCTTTTTGTATCTTATCATTGATTTTATCAATACGTTCTTCGACAGTGTTGCCTATGATATCAAATTCTTCTGCAAGTGATTCCAGATCAGCAGGGGAGTAGTCACCATCTTCTAATTTTTTAAGATAGGACTGCAGAGATGATATTTTATCCTTGTATTCGTCAATTGTTTCTGATTGTCCAAATTTTTCTAATATTTCTGAGATGGTAGTGATTTTTTCGGTGTCTTTAAGAATATCCTGTGCAGATTTCACACCATCTAAAGCAGTTTCATAATCCTGTGCCTTTAATGAAGCATCACCAAGTTTTTTCTTTTGTTCCTCTAACGCATTGATAAATTCATCAGAATGTGCAAGTTCCAATTCTTTCTTTGTTAATGTATCAACCCATTTTGCCGCATCCTGATTCTTTGCACCACCATTTATTTTGGAGAGTTTTTCTTTTAAACCAATGATTGTTGCTTCATCTGCTTCAATGTCAAAACCTAAATTTAATTTTAATTTAGATTCATTGCCACCAATAGTTTCTGTAACATCTAGCATAACAGAATTTATCAGATTAACATATTCAGAAACTGGAATAGAAGAAGGATCGATAGTAAATAATTCATGAATTTTATTTTGTAAATCGGAATCGCATAATGAAGGAATTACTATATTATCAATCCAGTTAATAATTTCTGCTTCAGAATTAAATCCATTGTAAAATTCATATCCTAGATTTTTGTGATCTGTTTAATTTCATTCTGTAAATTTTCATCCAGCTTTTGAAAATCTTCATTGGTTCCAAGATATTTTTCTATCATTGGAGAAATGTTTTGACTAGCAGATGATTTAAAATCTGTTTCTAATTGCCGTTTATAAGAATATAATAATTGTTTATTAGCTTCGATTGCTTCTTTGATTTTTTCATTTGTGGTTATCAAACCAAGAGGTTCTACACCTGCATTTTTAAATACTTGATTTATGCCTCCAACATCTAAATCAGCATATACTCCGTCCAATATATCTTGTAAAACGGAGTATTCTTTATTTTTAGACATTCCATAATTATCAAAAATGGAGTAGACTTAGTATCGGCCGTAAAACCTTTCCATAAAGCATGAGTATCTATTGCATCAAGGGCAGCTTGTTTTTGATTCTCGTATGCTTGAGTTAATAGTTCTACGTTATTTTTACAGGAAAGAATAGCATCACCTGAATCCGTATATCCAATTATAAGTTCAGGGAACATATCTGCAATTTCATTTGTAAGAGAATTATATTCTTTAAATTCTTCATCTGTGAGATATACGGTTTTGCCTAATAAATTGACTTTCTTAGAAAGTTCTTCATATTTTCCTATATTAGTTTCTATCCAAGAGCCATTTTGTTTTATACTAGAATTAGCTGTGTCAAACGCACTTGCAGTTTCCTTTGCAAGTTCCTTTGCTTCTTGTTGTGCATTAATCCATTTTGAAATTTGAGAAATTAGTGCAATAATTCCCATACTTAAGCCAATCGATAGTGCGGTATTTAAAGCCACAGAAGCTACTTTTAACCCAATAGTTGCAATTTTTGTGCTTATGAGAGATTTTATGTATCCTCCCAAAGAAGCTTTTGCTCCATTAAGGCTTGCTAAATAATTTCCAAGTACTGTATTTTGATTACCAACGGATGATATATATGAATTTTGTAATTGCGTAGACTGTGACAAGTTATTATTATAGGATTTAAGAGCGTTATTTATTTTTGTAAAATTGCTAACAGATTGTGTAGAATTTACTCTTAATCCTTTTAAATTGAAATTTTCACCATTTTTATTATATACTGTTGCTCTTATTGTACTTATAGTATCCAAGTTATTTCTTGTAGAAATCAAAGTTTTATTAAATGCAATTAAATCGTTATTGAATGTTTTGAATATCATACTATTTAAGCGATATGTGTAGTATCACTGTTAGTGGTGTTGTGGAGACACCATTTTTAATCTAAGACAATGTGGAGTTGCCTTTAAATTTTAATAAAACTGGTTCACAAAAAAAGAAATATTTCTTATAGTGGAAAAGAGCTATATTACTAATATAATGCATATAAACAGTTGAATAATAATTGACATTAAGTATTTAATTGTGTTAGAATTATTCGTAGCTTAATTACAATTATATTATGGTTATGTAACAATAGGAGAAGATGTTAATGGTTGAAACAATGTATTTAGGAGATAAATATATTTATCAATGTTCAAAATGTCACTTCTTGGCAAGCATAGGAGGTAATACAAATAAAGTAATCCAATGCCCTAAATGTAATTCCATCATGATTAATACCCATATTACAAAAGATGAATGGGATGCTAAAACAAAAGAAGAGAAAATTGCATCAATTAAAAAAGAACAAAGATCAATAGTTGAAAGAAATGCGGCAAATGTTGATAATGCTGCTTTGTTATCAGAAATGAGTAATGTTAATAATAATATAAAAGCAATGAATGGTAATTTGGTAACAATTAAAAATATTCTTATGTTTTATTTCGTTATTAGTATAATTGGTGTCGTTATTACTATTTTGAATATTGCATAATAATTTTGGTTAATAAGAAAAAATGCATGTTAAATCAAGTTCAATAAAAGAAATACAGGATATAAAAAGAATCAAAAAATATTTTTTATCATCTGGATTAAAAAGTAATCGTGCTTTAGAATGGGATAAGCATCTTTTATATTTTATTCTTGGAATAAACACCTGTTATAAATCAGATGAACTTTTATGCTTAAAATGGTCAGATATTCTAAATTGCAACAATATGTCTGTAAATGATTATATTACATATTGTGATTATAAATTTTACTTAAATACGAGCTGTAAAAATATATTATATTATTTCATAGGAAAATATAATTCAATTAAAACTGATGGTTATGTATTTGAAAGCAGAAGCAAACCTTATAAACCGATAACAAGTGAAGCAGTAAATAAAAAATATAGAACTATCCAAGAAGAATTAAACTTAAATTTTGTTTTTAGCACAATGTCATTACGAAAAACATTTGCCTATTGGCAAATATTCTACTGCCATAGAGATTATGTAAAGATGTCTAAATTAAAAGAACTTTTACATACTATGAATATCGGAAATGATATTAATATCTTTGCATGTTATGATATTAATAATGATAAAGTATATATCAATGATATTAATTTGTAAAATATATTTAAGGAACAGCTATGCATAATTATTTCTTAACAACACATGAAGTAACACTGTTTAAAAATAGCGAAGCAGTTAAAAATACTGAACTTTATGGAAATTTATATGAAGTAATCAGCAATTTTCAAGGTAAAAAGGTTGATTCAATGAGTCAAATCCCGCAGTTAGACGAAACAGCAATAAATGTGCTTGTGAAAGATAGAGAAGCACTAAAAGAATCTGTCATTGAAGAATGGGAAACGATAGGGTATAGTTACGATCCGACTCAACATTCACATTGTAATCTTTGCCATAGAGATAATAATAAATATGTATTCTATGTCAGAAATAATAAAAATCAAGTAATTCTAAATGTTGGTTCAATATGCATAGACAGATTCCCTAAGCCAAAAGATTTTAATATACAGGAAGGACTTATATTTGAAGATAGAACTCAGAGATCTTTTATGAATAGAGCAAATATAAGTTTATACGAGTTCTCACAATATGTCTACCAGTTTATTAATGCTGCTGATAGATATTTCTCATTATTCCCAATTTTATTACCATATAATTTGTATTATGGAATACAGAAATCAATATATAAAATGAGAAATCTATATAATGATTCACCAACTACGTATCTGGAACAAATTCTGGTCGAGTGGAGAGTGTATTGGGAGTTAAAATATAATGCAAATAATTTTGTTCAAGATAATATCAGGCATCCATTCATTTGTAGGAGAAAAGAAATCGATTGGATGTTAGAGCATAACAAAATAGATTTATTAGATACTATTGCTCAAAATGATGGAGTGTATACATATGATACGATAAAGCATATATATTCAAAATCAATCATAATAGATTATTTGCAATTAATTATTCGTTGTAATCGGTCACCATATTTTATATATGGAAAATATGATAATGAAAGCATTGAGGTTATTTTTAATAAAAATGGATATACACATCAAATACATTTTCAGATAACATTACATGATTTAATGAAATATCTTGGATGCTATTGCATTATGATTGACAATTATACATACGGCACTGATGATATTATAAGAATCGCACACATACAATTTATCCAATCTAATATTATATCTATCATAAATTATACGGTAAACATGATGTTTGAACTCTGTTGTGAATTTTTATACGATAGACAGGGGCACCAATTATTTATACGTAGTTTGAAAGATGGATCAATTGCTAAAATCGATACTATTAATTTTCTGATATCTTATCAGAAACTCATACAATGTCCAGATGATAAAATAAAGAAAGATTTAAAACGTATTATTAATTCCATTGATAATTGGATAAGTGTAAATACTCAAATAAAAGATGGAATATTTAAGAAAATGGCTTCATTATATACTGGAAATAGAATAATGAAGTAGTTGTATTAAATCATATCATTCACATCCTTTCAAATAACTTAAAACATAGTGTGCATAATCATACGCACAAAAAATAGCTTTGCATATAATAAGGTTCTTTTTTCTATATAATTTATGAAGCAAATTAAAAGAGACATCACAAAGATGCCTCTTTATGCTACCTATTTAAAGACTAAAAGATATTTGGTTTTCTACTCATTTATGAGCTATTTTTTTTACAATTTAACAATTTACATTTCCATCAAATTACCAGAAGTGTAATCTTCATATACAAAATCTGCATTTGTTTCTATATCATCATGAATTGTTTCATCAGAGAATTTGAGGAGAGAATCATATAAAAAAGACTTTTTTACTAACCTATATGACTCAATTTCTGACATATTATACTTACTAACGATTGTTTGAATAACTGAATTCATATATTTTTTTGCATCTTTTCTCATATTCATTCTTCTCCTTTCAGATTTTTCTTGAGTTTATTATAGCACATGATATGTTTTGCATGCAAGTTAAAGATTTTTCAGTATGAGAAGAATACTGATTCCCATAAAAAACGCCATTTTGAGGAATAATTGATGAAAAATCTAAGACACTGTAATCTATGACATTATTATTTATATCATTTGCTATAGTTGCTATGTTGCCATCAGCAATCTCACCAAAAACTATATCATACTTATTGTCTTTATTGTGATAATCTATATTATGATCTTTCAAATAAGAAAGCTTTAAGCGATTATTAATTACAAAATAGAACCAGTCCTTTCTCTTGGAGTAAAAAATTTAGAAGACATATTTGCATATAGATCATCTTCAATCGTTATTTCAACAAGATAAGGGCTTTCTTTGCTGTGATGCCGCCTATTATAGTCATTTGTTTTCTTGAAAGCACGATTAATAGCTTTTTGTTTATCATCAGTAACATAAAATCCTTTGCCGAAATCTAAATTGGATAAGCTCTTATTTAAGTTTATACCATGAATCCATATGTCAAAAGCAGAACTTAAATTTGTACCATGATATGTCTTTAGTAACACAATATATTTTCTCCGTTCGTATAATTATTGTACCATTATACTCCATAAATTAGTAAAATACTATTCAAAACATATGTTCTAAATCATCGTTGATTGTTCTGAATATCACACTATTTTGTGTGTATTGTGGAGATACATTTTTTGTGTTATAATTCGTAGTATAAAATTTCAATAAGGAGTGCAAAAATGAATAAGAAAGTCAATTTAATATTTTCTATAATAGGATTTTTAACAGAAATATTTTATCTCATAAATGCCTTACATATTTGGTTTCGCCATATAACAATTAGTTTTGTAAATATTATTGATTCAATTTTTAAGATACTAATAGTTATTGTCGGATTAATATTAATAATTATTAGTATGATTTTTCATAAAGAAAATTACAAAATTATAAATGTGATAAACTATATTTCAATAGGAATTTTAGTTTTATCTACATTTTTACTTTTGATTTAGCGTTAACATATGGTATTGTTTATGATTATATCACTTCCTTTCATTAAATTTTTTAGAGTATAAAACTATTGTATAAACCATATCATCAATTTTGGTATGACTTATACAATAGTTTTATTCAATCGTTTCCGCATCAGCTGTTGGTTGAATATCATACTAATAGGTTGGTGATATGTGGAGAACACATAATGCGTTGTGGAGGTTCTTATAGTTATATGATAAAATAAGTTCAATTATAGGATATGGGAGAATAGTTTATGAGAACAAAAGTTGTATGTTTTAATTGTGGATACAGATCATTATTTAATGAAAACAAATGTCCATCTTGTGGAAATGTGCTTGATAAAATTAGTATATTAGACGCGATAAAACTTGACAAACTAAGTGGAGAACAATCAATATTAAAATGGATTGAAAATAAATCAGGACATCCAATATCAGAAGATGGTCTTTTGTTGCATAAAAAATATATTGAAAAACGAAAACAAGAACGTGTAAAAAAGGAAGAAGCCTATCAAGCCAAACTCAAAGCAGAACAGGAGGCCAAACTCAAAGCAATGACTCAAAAAGCCTTAGATAAAGTAAACAACATCCCTAAGTGTCCTATCTGTGGGTCAACAAACATAAATAAAATAACCCTTACCACTCGTGCCGTTAAAACAGCTACGTTTGGTGTGGTAGGGGCAATAGATGATGCTGATAAGACTTATAAATGTGGGAACTGTGGGAGTAGGTTTTAGAAAAACAAATTAAAGTAGTAACAAAAGACATCGCATATATGATGTCTTTTGTTATTGCTTTAATTAGCTGTACTTTCTCTTGGTGATGTTTCAACTATATCATCCTGTTCCATTTCCGTTCTGTTTATATTTGCAACAATTTCGGCTTTCTGTCCTAAAGCAAACATATTTTTGTCATAGTTCTGAATATTTTTTATTACAGAATTCATATATTTGTCTTCCTGAATATTGAATAAATATTTAGCTATTATTTCTGGAATTTTAATAAAAGCAACAATCACTGAAACAAAAGAAGGAAATAAAACAGTAATAACACTTAAAACAGTATCAACACTTATAATATTTGGATCTTCAAATTTCAAAAAAACAGAAGTTGCATATTTCAACGAAAGACCAAAAAATATAACTATGGCAATTAACGAACCCATTGTTATAATGAAAAATAATATTTTGAACCATTTTTTTAAAGCAGTGTTGTCCATTACAGATTTTACATATATATCCAATAAATCAGAATAACTTTTACTATGCTTTAATGCTTCGTTATTTTGCGATTGTCTACGAGTATCGCTTAATGAATTCAAAATAGAAGAAAAAACACCCATTTAATTAACAACCTCCCAGATTCTTTTTTCTATTGAATCAGTAGGAGTTTGGAAAAATTCGGATAAATATAATATAACAAATAATTCATTGCAATCTTCATTTTTAGCAATCTTATATTGTTCAATAAAAATTTTTCAGGCATTAAAAGAGAAGCTGCAAATCTATTGGCTCGTTTTTCCTCTGGTGTTTCATGTTGATTTTTATAATATGTATCGGAGAACTTTATTATCGAATCATGATATTTATCCTTACCTAAAAAATCAAAAAGATAATGAGCTAATTCATGTGCAATAACAAATCTTTGATGAAAAAAAGGTTCATTTTTGTTTACAAGAATTATTTTATTATGACCATATTTTTGTTTTGTGTCCCCATTGATATAAATATCACCAGATAATTTATCTGACAAAGTTTCAGTATAGGTTTTAAAATTAAAAGCCTTGACAATTTTAACAATAGGAATTGATGTTTTTTTATTAAATATGTCAAACATATTTAGTAGGTCATAAGCAACATCATCAATCTCTTTTAAAGAATAATCTAATTTTATTACATTTCTTTTATTAACTTTTCTTCAAAATCTTTTACGTCTTTCATGATATCACCTGATCTTTTGTTGTTCTTAAATATAATAATTTTCATAAGTAATTCGCTCCTATCACTTAGTATCTTATTATATTTAATAAAAAATAAATGAAAAATCTGTTAGTAAATGTATAATATAATTTTTTTGTTTTGTAAAAATAAGAGAAAAAATGTCGATTAATTAAAAATATTGTATCACAAATGTCGACAATTGTAAATATCAAAATACAACTGAGTTTCACTATATTATTCAACAAATACCAAGAAAATAACAACAACTTCAAAGGCAGTGCATACAGCTTTCTTTGGAATTTTTAGTATGGGTAGGAATGCTAAACAATGGCATTGCAATCAATGTGGTAGTGATTTCTAATTAGTTGTGTAATATTGACAAAACACTTGTTCCAACTACTATTTTTATTCAAGAAGTGATACAGTAAAATAGTAAGAAGTCGCATTGTGCAACTGCGACTGTTGCACTCTTACAATGTAACTGAAAACTGTAACCATACCAAGAGTAAGAAAGGTACGGTGAATTGCCTCTTGGAAATCTTAAATTTCATAGCAGAATTCTCTGCATTAATTTCCAACTATTATGTATATTTATTTTCTTACAGAAAGGAGGAATGCAATGCAAGAAGTGCTTGATATTATTATGGCACTTATTGAACAAATACCTTGGTTTTCAAGTTTATTTATTGTTTGTACAGTATATAAAAATAAACCAAAGAAAACTTCAATAAGTATTTCAGATAAAGTCAACATCATGTCTGAGAGATAGAATATCATCTTTGGCCATTTGTGGAGATAGTCAAGGGAGTAGTAGTGCAAAAATATCCGTGGTGTTGTGGAGCCATGGGTATTTTTGTTTTCTGCTAATAACAAATAAAGTTCCACGATAGTTTTAGTGAATCAAATTTACAAGTAGTGAAAATAGATGGTTGTTACTATTTATATGCAGACGCATTTTTCAACGAACCGATTAGCTATTTTCAATAGTGTTATTTATATGTTCTATACAGAATAGACAAAACACATGTTTAGACTATATTATGATTGAAGAACATAGTATATTAATTATATATTAAAACGAAAGCGAGAAAAATCAATGAAACTCAACAAAAATGCTATAAAATATGTAATTAATTATGTAATTGACAATCAGGTTTTTGACTTAGATGAAGGATGTATGAATAGTATTGAATTATTAACAATCGTAAATGACTTATCTGGAGATACTGACAATAAGAGAAAAGAGATATCAACTGCTATATATCGTTGTATACAAGAAGGACTTTTAAATAGCAATTATCCAAACATTATGTGGGGAAGAGCTGTTATTTACGATGTTACATTTAGAGGATTCTTATGGTTGGAAAACAATTAAGATTTTATTATTCCTCTATTTCTCAATGCATATATTTTTTTAATATCTTCTTCTACATCTGTAACTGGTTGCATACATAATTTTTTTGATGTCTCTTCTAATATATAATTTGCATCCGATATTGATATAATATTGTCTGCAAATAATCTTATGATTTCTTCTATAAGTTCTTTTGTTGATTTAAACTGCTGTTCGTTCTGAGTGGCAGTTTCTTTATTTGTGATGTTTTGAATATCCATTTTTATAAATTCCTTTCTTTAAACGTATTATTCAAAACATTACAAACCATTTTTTGTAATGTTTTGAATATCGTACTATTTTTGTGTGTATTGTACATAAATATTGTTTTAGTCCGATTACAAGTATGTACAAATAATATTTTAATGTATGAAATATAATTCGAAAATTGGTAAATTATCCTATTTTGTTTTGTATTAATAGTCCGATATATAATCTATTATACTCATATTGCTCTAACAACAACAATAATATTACAATCTTTTTGCTATAATTATAAAGTTTACAGAAAATTAACAGGAGATTGTTATGTGGGAAAACAAATGGTTAATAAGGATTGCTTCTATCATTAGTCCAATCTTCTCTCTTTTGGGAGTAACTTTATTTAATATGCCAATTGCAGCTTATTTGATTATGTTGCTTATTTGGTCTGTGATTGCTTTAATATATATAGTAAATCTTTATCAAATTAATGATGATATAAAAATAATTTTAAAAGAAAGAATAAGATAATATTAAAGATATCTAAATTAAAAGATAAAAATGTTTCAAATAAAGAGATTGAATATCTCAAAGAAAAGTATCAAAAAAGTGAAGAGCGAGAGAAAAAACTTTATAAAAAACGCAAAAAAGCATTAATAAATTTAATATCAATTTTAAGTGTAATTATTCTTTTGTGTGTTTTAAGATTCAAGCCTATTAATACACTGATTAAAAAAATGCATGATAATATAAACTTTACAACACTTTTTTCTTCTACAAACGAAATAGAAGAAGAGAACAAACAGTCTTCTACAAACGAAATAGAAGAAGAGAACAAACAGTCTTCTACAAACGAAATAGAAGAAGAGAACAAACAGTCTTCTACAAACGAAATAGAAGAAGAGAACAAACAGTCTTCTACAAACGAAATAGAAGAAGAGGTAAGATTTGATTTAAAATATCCAAAAGGTCATCCCCAAATTAACGGTGAAGAATTTAAAGATCTTATGTATTGGTTATTTTATGAGAATGAAAACAATTTAGATGTAAAAATAAAAAGTGAAATAACATTATGGTTAAATAGTCATAAAGATAATTCTTCATTAGATACAGCAGTAACATCATCTGGTAAAAGTGCTGAATATTATTCAAATATTGAAAGAGAGTTTACTAGTGAAAACGAGAATCATTTTTCATCTGATTTGTGGGAAGAAATTATAAGCGGAAGAAAAGAACTGTTTAAATCGCATCCAAACGGTTCATTGGCATGGCTTCTTGCTAATCAAATGCAAACATATGCTCTGAATTATTTAAAACAGACAAATAATGGAGATAGTGTAGTATATTTTTATCTTGAATCCATAAAAAATACTCAAGATTCATTAGAATTCGATATGGATATTAAAATTAAACATAAACGTATTAAATATCTTCAATCAAGATACAAAGATATAGCTGAATGTGAAATTATAAATGAAGATATACAACTTAAAGCCTCTAAAGTTTACATAGCAATTCAGAATGCTTTAAATGTATTTCAAATACATTAGGTTATTAATTATAAAGAAACGATACGTATTTAAATTTTTTATCCATATTATTATGTTTTAACAAAAAATGTTTGATGTGCTTTTTATTTTTAATGTCAAACGCTTTTTGTTAAAACTATCTTTACAATATACCAATGAAGACACTCTTTTGTTATTATCAAAAAATTATTCTTCATCAGTATCTTCCGATTCTTTATCTTCAAGATATTTCATCAGTTCTCCAGATAATTCTAAATTATCCTGTATTTCAGGAAATAATACCTGTATTTCTTCTGGGGCATCTATTGAAGCATAAATTTCGGCACCTTTATCTATTAATTCACATAGTTTTTCTAATGCTTTTTCTGCTTTTCCTTTTTCTTCACCATCTTTTAGATCTCCACATTGTTTCTCAATCTCTGTGATAGCATTATCAAAATATGCCTTCCGCAATAAATCAAAAGTTTGTTTCTGTTCTCTTGCTAATTCATTTTTCAATTGGGTCGATTTAAGAACTTCTTCTTGTTGCTGGATGTTAATATAATGCGATCGCAAAGTAATAGCTCTGTCCACTAAAATACCAATATTGCTTAAAATGACACACGCTGATGTCGAAGTAACAGCTAATCTTATCCAATTTGATCCAACATCAACAGATTCTAATGTTATTGTTTCATCTTTACATTGCAAAAACGGACATTGAGATAATACAAAATCAAATTCTCTTAAATAATTTATATAGTCTTTTAAATCTTTACATGGAGGTAGTTTTATATCAATACCATTTTCTCCGCTAGATATATTCATACTTTCATAAAATTCAATTATTACTTTCATAATATTTGCAATTTTACTTTTAATAATATTTAACTCTCTTGCAGTCTCAGGATCAAATTTTGGAACGATATCTTTTCTTACAAATTCTGGAACCATTTTAATATAATTTATTGTATATTCTTTTAATATAGGAACTTTTTCTAAAGTCGTAAATACTTTAACTAATACTTTCCAGTTTTCAAGTTCGTATGTCTTGCCATCTTTACATGCAATATTTTTAGGTTCAATAACATCTATGTATCTTTTACATAATCTATATACATTATATAATTTCATTTTTTCTGTAGCCCCATTAATATTTTCATTTAAGCATATCACCTTGCTTTCTTATTTACAATACTATAATATTAATTTGGGTAAATAAAAACACTTAGCTGTTAAACCAAGTGTTTTTGTGGAAGAGAATATTACATAATAATAAGTAAATTATATGTAATTTCATTAATGAGTGTATAATATTTTGTTTCCTTTGTAAATATTTATAATTCTCTAATAATATTTCTCCAGTATTCCAGCCTTCCCTTTACGCTTTCAGAAGAAGAAGTGCCTTGCTGCGTAAATGCCTTATATTCATCATTTGAATCATAATTTTCTAAGAAATTATTAACTGATTCCATAAATTTTCGAACGACTTGTTGTCCTTTACGATTCGATAGGCACCATAACAGATGAATGAAATTGTCGTTTTGTTTATCTTAACGTCTTCTGGGATTGATTCGTCAAGTCTATCTAATCCTTGCTTAATTAATTCAATTTTCTCTAGGTCTACACGTTCATTATAATATTGAATAAACTTTTGTCGATCGTCTTTTCTAAATGATCCAAAATCATATTTGTCACTTATTTCACTCAACATTAAAATTTCAATTGCAATTGATAAATCTACAGAACTTTTAAGCTGAGCTGGAGTAAGAACCTTTTGAAAAAATGGATGTAAAACAATACTTAATACAGCGTCACTTAATTCATCTGACATATCAGGCGTCATTTTCTGTGTAGTATTTAATGGTTTACCAGAATTAAGTCTCCTAAACATTTCTCTAACATCTTTGTCAGTATAATCGGATATTTCGCATACTTGTAACTGAGCAGCAGATAATTCATCACGCACTTTTTCATCTAATTTAGAGAATTTTTTACCTGCAATTTCATATGTTTCTTCATCAATAACAATTGGTTCCAAATTTTTAGATAACCTGTAACCATCATTAATAAATGTATAAATGCTGTAAAGACGTTGTACACCATCAATTACATACTGCTTACCATTTTCAAGAACTGTATATGTAGGATTAATTAAATATCCTCTAAGAAGTGAATCAATAAGTAACGATTTCTGATTGTTATTCCATACACCTTCTGGACGCTGTAATTTATGAGTGAATAATATTTGCTCACGTTTTATCTTATTAGTTATTGTTTGTACTGGCTTATTTGGGCTGGATACTTTCATTTTTTGATTTCCTCCAAACTATAATATTTTTATTATATTCAGAGTAGAGTATTTTATGTTTTTTGTCAATATTAATTCAGTATGTTTCTCAGGAAAATATGAAAAAATATTGTTAGAAAATGTTATACAAAATTAATATCAATATACGATAAAATGTGATATAATCATCTTACAACTATTTGATTTAGCTTCATGATAAACCTTCCGAACAAAATCCTATTCCACAATAGGATAGCCTCATCTCCACAATGAGGTAAAATTTAGTATGATTCATTTTAAAACATTAGCAATTATAATTGTGGAGGTAATTCATGAAGAATATAATAAAATACGTTGTTGAGTGTGATTCTATGTATGGAATGGTATGTGTTATTTGCACCTTTGTGTGCTTTTACATATCTATTCGATTTGTAGTCCCTTATTTATATAAGTGTTTGTGCAAAATTTGCAATACAATAATTACATATAAAGATATTCGCACAAAAGCCGAAGTAGGTAATGTTTCAATAGAAGCAAATCTGCATCGGTAACAGGGCTGTTGGATTGTATCTGACAGTCCTGTATTAGTTTCTTGCATTATTCTATTTCTCTCTATAATGAATATAGATGCTATTAAGAAATAGAAGAGCAGTATCACTCTTGATAGTTTTTACCCAGTCACGGGACAGGCTACCAACTGTGTTTGGACTGTCCATTACAAGCCATTTCTGACTCAAAATCGTTTCCAGTCTCTGAACACTTCCATATCTGAATAATCAGACTTAGGATTTCCGTTGCTGATTGGTGGTTTAGTCCTCCACAGACTTATCACTTAGCGTTTCCGCATATGATCTACCGTATATTTTTTTGCCATTACTGACATCCTTTCAGAATGCATATCACGCTCACCGTTTCCAGTCACGTTGTAGCTATACGGTACTATTTATACACTATAAAAAGCTTCCCAGCACTGAGAGATAGCAACTCTCAATTACGATTTATTTTATAGAACACCACTGATTGACTAGATCAGTACATTCCTACCCTTGAAATTCGTGTTTTGTTTTCTTGGGCATGAAGGGCATATTCTAAAACAATTTAACGATAATTAGAAAGCGTACACTTGTACACGTTCACCTGTGTTCTTGAAGCCTGCAAATAAGCCAGCTCCTAATCCAATGGTTCCTAATGAACCGAGTTTATCTGTTACATTATTAATAACAGATAGTAAATTATTAAGGCCATTTATGATTGTAATTATTGCGTTAGATTCTGCAACATTACCAACTGTACTTACCCATGTGTTATGAAGTCGATTTAAAGAACCTTCCCACGACCTAGCTGTTTTTTCCGCTTCAATTGCCATTGATCCGACACCTTCATCATACTGATGAAGCATATTTTCGTACATTGACCACTGACGAAGAAGAGCATCTAACTGAGTAGAACGAAGTTTACCACCAACTGAATTAAGAAGATTTGTCCTTTTAATATCAGTTTCGCTTAATTTATTATATTCAATGGAAAGCTCTTTTAACACTTGCATCGGATCACGAAGCTGTAACACACCATTTTTTGTTTCTTTTAATGATACACCTAATGAATTACATGCTTGTTCATATTTCGTAAGACCATCTGCATCAATTCCTTCTTCCTCATCCGATACTTGTCTGATATTAAGGAGAATAGCCTTAAAAGCTCTTGCGACCTCTGAACCGCTTTGCTGAGTACTCGCAACCATTGTACCCAACGCCGATGTTAATTCATTTACACCAATTCCGAATGAAGCAGCGGTAGAACCAGCTATTGACATACCTTCGGATAGATTTGTCATATTTACAGCATTATTATTAGAAATAAAGTTTACACCATCAAGTACATTTCTTAATTCTTCAGCAGATCCACCTAATTTATATGCTTTATCCGTAGCAATAATCATCTGATTAGCAAGTTCGGCTGTCATGTCACCAGCCCCTTGTGCCGCGGTTGAAAGCTCTGCAATTTCTTCTGCATTTGTATAACCGGCTCTTGATGCTTCCTGAACACCAGATAGGTAATCAGTGGCAGTTTTCCCATATTTAGAAGCAGTACCAAAAGAATCATTCCCAATTTGTTTTAATTCTGTTTTAGTAAGCTCTTTGTTTGCTTTGCTAATTTCTGTAATAAAAGTATCTACTTCTTTCAGTTCAGTTACTGCAGTTCTTGTACTGGAAACAAGTTTCATTATAGCTGCACTTGCAGAAAAATATGTAGTGAGACTGGACATTGCCTGTGACATTTGTGCCTTCAGAGAAGAACCAAGCTTTCCAAGTCCGCGCATTGCATTCTCGGATTGTTTAAATCCGTTAACAATCTTATTAAACTGCATATTTGTCATTTGAGAATTCAAATCACGAAGACTAGCAATATATTCATTATTTTTAGTAATTACTTCATTTGTTGCTCTTGAATTCTTTTGGTTCCATGCTTCAATTGTATTAGCCTGATTTAAACGTTTTTGTTCAGAAACATATCCTTTTGTAGAAGCCTGTAATCTTTTATATTCATTTTCAGATTCAGCTAATTCTCTTTGTAATTTATCATTTAATGAAATAATTTCATTGTAATTTGTTTCATCAAACGGCTGTGTAATCCTTACTTTCAAACTGTCATAAGTATTAGTTACATTTTGTAGTTTTTGATTTACAGCATCTTGCTCCAATCCAAGACTTCTAAAATTTCCAGATAATGAGGCTATCTGTGTTGCATAGTCATTTTTTATGCCACCAAATGACATTAACTGTATTTTATCAATTTGATTAGCAAGTGATTCTGTTTTTAAATTAACTTCTGTAACAGCATAGCCAGCAGCTTTAGCAGCATTTTCAAATGCGGCAACTCTTTCTTTTACAACATTGAAACCATCATTTGTATTTATCTTGGAAAGATCGTTAAGAAGACTTTGTATAGTAACATCAGCGTTACCGATCTGTGTTTTAAAATTATTAATTTCTGGACTTATTCTTTGTATTTCTGCAAGCCGTGATTCTAATCCAGACGTTTTTATTTCAACTTTTTGTTCTTGATTGAAAGCTTTAGCAGAAGCTTGTGCGCGTTTAAAACCAGCTTCAAGTTTATCAAGACCATTCAAAAATGATACTAAACCAGATGCATCTAAAGAATTATTCAATATTGATTTTAAATTGTCTGCACCTTTTTGAAAACCATTTGAATAAGCATCAGAAGATTTCATTTTTGTAATTAAAATATCTAATTTACTAGAATATTGACTTTTTACAGTTGAAATATCTTTTGATCTTAAAGATGTTGCAACTGTTTCAGCATTTTACATTCTCTGACTAATATCTGAAAATTAGAAATTAATGTCTTCACGGAGTTATTTTCATCAGTAAAACTTTCTTTTGAAGATAACGCCATTTTATTAATAGCGGAAGTGATCTCATTGTATTGCGTTTTTAATTTTGAAAGATTTTCATCACTTTTTATTGGTTTAGAAGTGTTCTGATCAATAGCTTCTTTATATAATTTATTGATTTGATTAGTAAGAGTGGAAACTGCTGTTTTTTGCTTATTGATAAAACTATCAGTTGTGGAATTTGATTTTTGTTGTGCGGTAGATACAGCGTCAATGCTTTTAATTAATTTTCCAGTTTCAATATTATATTGTTCTGTTAATTTAATAGCTTGTCCATACTTATCTAATCCAGAAATATCAACAGACAATATTCCTTTATTATTTTTAGTTTGTTTTAAAGAGTTAATTTCTACATTAAGATTTTTAATTCTATTTGCAACAGCGTCTATTGTTCCTGACTCCATTCCAATATTAGAAAGTGAACTCTTAAATGATTCTAATATTTTATCATTATTTTTCAATCCATTCGACAGACCATTGTTAATATTTTCACCAATATTCCGTCCTATTTGTTGTCCGGTTTTGTTAATCTGATTCTGGTCAATATTGATATTCGTCAATGTAATTGGCTGATTAATTATCCATTCCAACTGTTTCTTAATATTTAAAACTGACTTCGGATCAATCTCAGCCTGTATTTTTAATTTATTGATCTGGTTCTGAATCCGTTCAATGGATTTATTGATATTGCCTTTGGACGTTTCTTTGTCTAATATTGCCTGGAGTTGTATTAAAAACTCATTCATTAAAAATATTTGCCTCCTAATCTATATTTGAAATTAAAAAATCTCTCCTGATAGAGTAGGAGAGTAGAGTCTATACAATTATTAAATTATTTATTTTACTGGTATCCCTTGTTTTCTTAATTCTTCTTTAAGTATCTGAACACAATTATTTTTGCAGTATTCAATAAATGCATCCCAAAATCTATGTTCTCTGGTTATATCTGTAATCCATCCACCATGACTGCCGATACTAGCGGCTTTTAATTGCATATCACCTGACCAAAATTCGCCATAGTCCATAGCTGCTTTATCCATAAAGACTTGTCCACAAGCCTTATTTAGCATTTCTGTTGTTGCTGATCGCCAGAACTGATATGTTCTAATATAGTAATCTGGTGAGAAAACATCATAGAATTCTGTATTAATAATTTCTTGTAAAGCTCCAAGCAACCTATTGCAAGAATTTTCAATAGCATTTTGTATCATAGGTTCAATCATATTCTGCAGATCTGATATATTTTTAATTATCATGATATAAAATCACATCCGTTTGTTATTTACTTTGTTTCGAATAATGTTATAATTTATCTATTAATTGAAGGAGGATAAACTAAAAATGCCAACTAATCAACAAGGAAAAAATTTTGCTCATGAACTTACTTTAGAGTATATAAGGCAAAATAGTCTTCTTAGATGTTCTGAAAGTGACATTCCAAAACAGATTGACTATATTGTAAAAATTGAAAATATTATTTGTGATTGTGTAGAACATCGGTTTCACGATATAAAATTCTTATAGTGTAATTAAATTATTATCTTCAATTTCTTGTATTATGCCGTCAAATAGATATCTTGTTTTAGAAAGCGATACTTTTTGGGATTTCAATATTTCAAGTATTGCTTTCTTTGCAAATTTATCATCTTCTCCATTATTATGATTCCAAGGAACAGTTCTATAACCATTATTATCATACATATTTTATTGCCTCCAATTTCTTTAAAAAAGACGTCCTAATTGTTACTTTTTTATTCCTTATCAACAGTCTCAACCATTGAATGTACTAAAATTTTCTGCATTTCTTCTGGCGATAAATTAACAAGATACGAGCCGACTTCAATAAATCTTTCATGATCAACTGAGAACATATCTGCAACAGCATATATAACCATATTTACTAATTCAGATCCATCCATATTTTTTGCAGCTAATGCCGTATTCTTAATGAAATCAAGTGTATCAGTTTTATGTTCAGCAAATTCTCTGATAACAGGTAGTGTAGTAGCAGCCATTTTTGCAAGTTCTCTCTTCGCAATTTTCTTATTTCTTTTATATGTAATATATTCATTAATTTTATTAAACATAATATATAATTTTCTCCTGTATTAATTAATAATTCCATTCAAATGAAAATGTATTTTGTGGTGTTATAAGTGTCATAATTCTTGTTCTAAAATCATATTTTTCATCTATAATCTGTGGACTTGTGTTTAGTACATCCATAAGGAAATTTTGTGGTTTTACTTTATAATTGTGTTTTGCTAAATAATTTGAAATTTCTAAATCAGTCATGAATTATTACCTCTATTTCAGTTCTTGGATTTTCTTTATCATACCCAGTTTTTAATGTGAGAGAATGTAAATGTTTTTCGTCATCGTCTACAATAAATCCTGATTCAGTAAATGAGTCTAAGAGAAACTTAGGAACCTGATTATCAACATCATGTCGTCTTTTAGTATCAAAAAATACAGTTATAATTATATCAAAACTGTCTAATTTCATATTTGCGTATCCTAATTCTTCTATAAACCAACAGCCAAACAATTTCCATTTCTGTTTTAAAGCGTTCATTTGTATTCGTGGAAGTATACACCATTGGTTTATGGAGGGATGTCTGGGTTTGTCAATTTGTTTTTTAGTAGCTCTTGGATGTTGAGAAAAATAGTATTGATTATATTTTTCTATGATTTCATTATCTATTACAAGCTTCATAAATCTTACTTCCTTTACATAAAAACTCCACCATCTGTAATTAATAGACAGTGGAGTAGTAATTTTATCTATTCGATTACGGTATCATAATATCCATCTTTTCTAAGAAGCTTGCGGATATAGTCAAGTCCTTTCTTGGTAGCATATGTAACAGGTCTATATTTACCATCAGCACAAATAGTCTCTACAACAGCGAATAATTTTTGGTTCATAAATCTCTGATATGGAACATTTGAATTATCTTGATAAAACATAATTCCTTTTCCTCTAAGATAAGATAACATGGTATTTCTTCCTATCCTTAACTCCTTAGCAACAATATTCATATGATATAACCCATCAGTATTCAATAGATCATTATACATTTCTTCTAATTCCTGATTTTTCTTATACATTTCATTGAATATTTTTGTCTTTAAATCATCTGAAAAAGAAGAGAAGTAATAGTCTACAGTTTTTCTTTAATCTTCAATAGCAGCACCAGTAAGACGAATAGATTTAAGATATTTTTTTATTTCCCGTTTCATTTGTTTTGCAATAGGTTTTTTAGATTGCATACAACATTCATATAATCCATCTTCAGTTAAAAACCATCCTTCTGTTTGATAGTTAGAACCACTCGTACAAAATTTACGAGTGGTTTTTTCATCAATATCTACTTGTTTGAGCATCTTACTTACATTTGAAATAGAATAATCAATCCATTCCTCAACATCTTTTTGCAAGAAATAATGGAAATTCAATATTCCCATACATTTTAATCTTTTTTCCAAGAATTTCTGTTTCAGAAATTACTTTTAATACTTTTTCATTTTTTGAATTTTCTTTCATAATTTAGATCTCCTTTGCTTTTACAATATAATTTTAAGTTTCAATATCTACTTCTATATTCATCTCCTAAAATTTTTAAATAGAACAGAGTGGTGGTAGGAGATTTGACCACCACTTTTATCTGGGAGCGACCCACATAAATTAGTTCTATATAATGTCAGTTCAATAACCTCTGACACTACGGTACAAGGAATACCTATATCAATTTATTGGTATTCATATAGATACTTCTCTAAATAAAAGAGCGACTTTTCTATGAAATCGCTCTTTTATAATTAAAAACCATCTTTTAGTTTTTGCTTGTATGCGTCATTTATAATTTCCATAGATATTTCTACCTCACCATTTTCCATATTATTTTCCTCTAATATATTTTCGTATTTTTTGTATATGTGAATACAGTGAGTAAAGCTATCTTTATTACAAGGTTTTCCTTCTGCAACTTTTGTAGCAAAACTATTTATTTCCCATCTCATATCGTCAATTTCTTTATCAATAAACATCTGAGTAAGTTTTTTGATATCATTATAAATTTCTTCATCTCGTTTATCTGATTTGTCAATATCTTTTTCATGACGATCATGTAATTTCATTAAATTCTCTGATGTTTTTAATAATAATTCACGATTTTGTCTTTTTTCTCGCATCCATTTTGTTTCTAAACCAAGTTTATTAATAAACCATTCAAAAATAGATACAGTAGCTTTCATACCAATTAAAATAGTAATTATGGAAATAAATAAAGAAGTATAATTAACATTTGTTAAACTTAATATTTCGTTCATTCATACAAATCCATCCTTCCTAAATAGCATTCTGAATTCCTTTTGCTATAAGTTTAGCTATTTTATTTCTGTTTATATGACCTTTTGCTTTTTTATAATCAGACGCATTAGTACAGAAAAAAGTTTCCAATAGAATAGCAGGGGGGTTAGTACCATTTAAAATATACAAATCATTACGCTGTTTAGCACCTCTATTTTTAAAAATTTTTGCAAGTTGTGTCTGAATATGTTCTGCATATTTTTTTCCAGCAGTAGACTTGTATAACACTTCCGTACCTTCAGCGGAAGGGGTTGCTGCATTCAAATGAAGTTCTATTACAAGATCAAAGTTACCATTATTAATTATATTTAATTTATAATCTTTTTCCTGCTTGTATGATGTAAATTTTTTTTCAGGACAAATAATACAAGTTACCTTGTGTCCTTCTTTTATTAAATTTTTGGCAAGTTGTTTTGAAAAAGCCTTACACCATACATATTCATTACATCCTCCGTTCTTTTTCCCATCTGCACTTGTGTAAGAACCATTTTTTAATAAAGAGTGTCCAACTGTTAATGCAATTCTCATTCGATCCCTACTTTCTAATTTTATTTATTAAATTTTTTACATCTTCTTCAAGAATTTCTCCATTTTTCAAACTGTCTGTGATAGATTGCGCAAGTTGACTTGCTGTAGATAGATTTCTATTTTTCCAAGTATTCCATAGAGAAGTTACTATAATAAAAATACTAGATACAATTGCAGCTACTTCTTCATTTTCAATAGGAAGAGCGTTAATGCCAACCAATTGTAAAACAGAATTAATTAATGCAACAAGCAAAAGTAATACACCTGTTACGGACTCTGCTGTAAGTCCGTTTAAATTTATTTTTTTCATAATGATCCCTTCTTGTACGTATCAATTATTTAGTATAATTTTTGCATATTTTTTTTGGGTGATCAGATTCTACATACTTATCTTGTTCTTGACAAAATCTTTGACATATACAAATTTGAGATAACAGTCCTTCATTACCAAGTAATTTACAAAAATCATTTCTTTACCTGTTCGTTCAGATATTTGTTTATATGCATTTGTACACATAATTTCACCTAAAGTTTGTATTCAAAATCTGGTTTACCAATTTCGCTTTTATAAAGAATAGATACTTCAGTAATGGTATTGTCAAAATTTAACACGTTTTTAATTCTGATCCCATAACCATTAAATTGTACATCTAAAGTTTTGTTGTTTTTATTATATGAAATCACTTTACAATTCTGCGATTTGTAATTTTTATTTGATAAAATTTTGTTTTTTTTGCTTGTATTAGAATCATTAATTAATACACTTGAATCATCATTATCAATTTTCAAATTTTCTTCTTTGTTATCCATATTCTCACTCCATAATGAACAGACAACAAAAAGCTATCTGTTCATATTTATTTTTTTAAGCAACGATTACATCAATCTCATCAGAAATGCCCCCGTAAGTAATTGTAATTTTTGCTGTTCCTGCTGATACTGCAGTTACAATACCATCTGTGTCAACAGTTGCAACGGAAGGTGTGTCGCTGACAAACGTACAATCAGTATTATCCAGCTCAATATTGCTATACATTGCACCTTTCACACCAATTACAGAAATAGTGACAGTCTTTGTCTTATCTGCAGAATCTAATTCGATTACGCCAGGTGTTCCAGCTATTTCAGATACAATAATTTTGTATTCTTCATCACTTCGTTCTCTTACATAAGCATATACTGCATTTCCAGAATCACAGGTATCTCCTTCAACAGCAAGGGCCTTTCCTTCGATTGATGTTGAAGTAACGCCATCTGGAGTAAATTCAATATTAAAATTACCACTAGGCTGGAAAGAAGGAACTTCAATTTCAACTGTACCAACTTTTCCAAGTTTATTATTATGCTTGTCTGCAGTAAGAATAAGCTTGTATACTTTAGGAGAAGTTTCTGCATCAATAACGATTGTTTGACTCATTTCTCTAAACTTATATGTAACATTTACTGTACCTGATTCAACACCATACGGTTTTAAATCAATAGTATTTCCGTTTGGAACAACGTTAATAGCATTATCAGCAGAAATTTCTACATCAACATTTCCGATAGGAGTATTTGGCAATATACCAATACCATCATTAATAGTTACACATTTGTAAATATCATATGCATCATCCAGTTTAACATTAATATCTTTACCAAGGTTTACAGCCAGGTAACGAAGATCCCAATTAGCGGCTTCAAGAGTAATGTTCATTTCTCGACCATATTTGTAAGAATAAACTAATTTATTACCTTTACCTGCGTTAATATTCTGCTCTTGCATTGTTACTTCGATAGAAGTATTTAAGTTTACAGTACCAGTACAAGCTAACATTTCATTGAAAAATAATGCAAAGTCAGCCGTAGAAACTAAGAAGTTTTTGGCTTTACTATTAGCTTTTTTAAGTATGTCTAAATTATTTGGCATTTAATTTTCCTTTCTTATATAGAATTTATAAACAAAAAAAGAGCAGTTAATCTGCTCTAATTGTTTGCATTGTTTATTTTATTTGTCATATTTTGTTCATCTGATTTAAGATAACTAAATTTATCATCATTATCATCAAAACCATTCATCCAGTATTCGATTGGTTCTTTAAAAGATATCATTCCGCTACATTCACCAGTTTTCATTATATTATAACTTTCATATAACTGATATCGTTTGATATATCTCCAAAATTTACGGATAGTCATATCCATTATCTGCTTCTCAGTTATATTCATTGCGATAACTAATGAATCAATATAATCTTCCATATTTGCTGATTTCAAATTTTTATTGTTATCTTTTTGAGCTTTTAATAGTCTTTGTTCTGTATCATAATTTAAAAAATCATCAATATCAAAATCAATATCATTTTGAATAATTATAATTCGTCTTAAGTCATCAAATATTTGAGGAGTTATGTTTTCGTTATTTATGATATAGTATCCATTTTGTTCGTTGATTGTAATCTCTGCATCTGGACAGCACAATTTTAATAGATACATCGCAAGAATGTAATATTGTGATAATCCTGTAATATTATATTGTTCTTCAAGTTCATCATTACCTAAGCAATAAATTAAAAAATCAAGATATGTCATTTTTACTATTTTTTTTTCACGGAATGTACTATTCTTTCTTATAATTATTGATTGTGATAATGGTTGAAAGTTTAATACATCTTTCATGGTTACAGGATATAAAATAATATGCTCGTTGTATTTAAAAGGTTCATTAAAAATATTATATGGATAGAGAAAATCTTTATCAATTTTCACAGAAATCATCCTCGTTATAATTCATTATTTTATATTTTAAACATTTACCATAGAATTTATTATTAGGATAGTATATTGTACAATATCCTCGATCTGCTGGTTGAACTTCTCCAATGCCTTTAATTTTATTTGATCCATTTAATATTCTATCTACAATATCACATAATACATCAATTCTATTTGCGTATGTTCCTACATAGTATCCCATATCTTTTATTTGATTTACTGTTGGGGTTGTTTTATCAGTAATTCTGATTTGTCCTTTTGTACTAAAGATACATACATACAAGTTGAAGTTTGTAAATAAATTTCTACTAACGTTATCTATATCTGTTTCTACAAAAACAAACGTTTTTTCTTTTATGACGGTATCTTCAACGAAATTATAATCAAATACTTGTCC
Organism: Eubacterium plexicaudatum ASF492; assembly: GCF_000364225.2. Classification (GTDB taxonomy): domain Bacteria; phylum Bacillota; class Clostridia; order Lachnospirales; family Lachnospiraceae; genus Eubacterium_J; species Eubacterium_J plexicaudatum. The sequence goes on along the minus strand of NZ_AQFT02000004.1, from coordinate 48,334 downwards.
GCTTTCTACGCATTTAACACCATCGTAAATCCATTCTCCACCTAATAGAATTTCAATATCATCCAAATATTCGCATTTAGAATCTGAAACAGGATTAATTACAGTAATAAAATCTCTGTTTTTTAGAAGAAGATTTATAATTTTATTTTTATATAAAGAAGCATTGTATAAATTCGAAATAAAGTATCACCACCTTTTAAATAACATCAATTATAAAAATTTCAAGTTCTTCTATCAATTTATTATCAACATAAATTTGTAATAAAAAGATTCACCAATGAGTGAATCGTCATTTACTAATAATTTAGCTGAATTACCACTTTTATCTAAGTTAACATTAAAATTAGATACTATATTCCAAGAAAAATTTATATTATTCCAATCTATATTTTTATTTTGTTTATCAGTAAAATTAACAGAATAAGTACGTGGAATACCTACTTTTATTTGATTGCTCCCAGAAATATTAGCTATTAAATCTTTCTTTTCATTGTCAATATCTAAAGGAGGTGGGGTAGAGTTGTCCATATCTATATAATGACATACACCTATTTCTATTTCTTTTTGAGAAGGTTTATACTGTGATTCTGTAACAATAATAGAAATAAAACCTTTACCCATATATGTATAAAGAGTTGTGTCAACGCGTGTTATTCTGTATACAGTTGGATTATTTTTGTTTTCATCAATTAAAAAGTTAATATTTCTATCTAATTGAATAGTATCTTGATTTAATGGTAGAAAAATCATTAATTGGTCAGAACCTACATAGACTATCTCAGTTCCATTTTCTCCATTATTATATTTAGATGCTGTTGTTATAATTGCAGGAATTTCTTTTATGTTTCCATATTTATCTTGCCACTTCAAAAATCTATTACATTTTCCCAATTTTCCTTCATTGTGTATACCTGATACTTCATAAGATTCTATGCACATCCAATATTCTTTTTTTTATTATCATATAAAAGTTGACCAAGTTCTATGAAATTGTTATGCATTGTTAAATACTTTGCTGTCACTCCATATGAAGCACTGAATTTCTGATCATAGATTTTAATAGGTATTTCATTATTAGAATTATAAGATACTATATTTGGATTATATGATACATCATCATAAAAACCATATTTCAGAATATCTTGTGCATCTTTGATCTGTTCATTATAAAGAGTGGTTCCGCTTTGCATGATTCGTTTTTTCATTAATTCAAAACTCATTTGTAAATACGCTTTCTTTTAGTGACCAGATCAAAAATTTTAGAATCTTTATAAGAGTTATTAATTGCCAATTGATCATTCTCTGCTTTATACATAGATCGAAGCTCCATTAATTTTGATAAATGACTATGAAGATTTAAAGATTTAAAATCTGAAGATGATAATCTTGCTTTTAAAGTAGTAGTTGAAAGGATTTGAGAATCTAACCATTTGACAATCATGTATTCACTTAATATTTCAAAGTTAACATCGCTTAGCTTAAAATTAAATTGTTCTAATTTATCGTCTCTATCAAACAGATTTTGATCACTACATGATTGAAATGCTACACATGCAGGTTTTATATAACTTTTAACAATTTGATAAGCAATTTCTTCTGGAAGCTGTGCTAAATCTAAATCTTTAATTTTTAAAAATACAGAATCTGCTAGTTCCCGAAAAGTAGTAATATTAGCCATATAAGTCACCTGTATGCTTTGCTAATTGCTTGCAATTTCAAATCGTAATTTGTCTTCAAGTAGTTTTATAATATGAGTATTATTTAAAACACCATTATTGTACATTGTACGTACTTTAGAAATTACAACTTCACGCATTCCAGACTTCAGTGCACTTTCAATTGTCTTTTCAATAAGCTTATTATCACCTGTTGCGAATAATTTTTTAACTGATTGACCTTTGCAACTTCTTCATATTTAGACATAAGTCTAAATTTATTTATTGCACGAATATCCTGTAAAATAATCCACGGTCTATTTAGAAATACTGGTTTTGAGTTATTCATAGAAGTTAACTCTTTTATTGTTAAATACTCAACATCACCTATTTTGTGCCATTTATATGTCGCACCAGTTATAGGAGAGGTGTATACGATTCCACCAAATTGAATACTCATACAAGGAACTTCTTCATTCATACCTATGTCTTCAATTGAATTATCTTTTTCATCTGATTCTTCAAAATCTTCCAAATCTGAAACAATATCATTTATTGCGCCAATTACATTTCCCTTTGTGTTTTCTATGGAATTTTTTGATTCATTTCTAATAGTATCATTATTAATTTCATCTTTAGAAATATCACCTTTAATATCTGAACCATCAATTAATAATTGCATACTATTCTCTAAGTCATTTTTTTTAAGTTTTTCTATAATTTTTTCTTGTCCACTATTACCAACAATAATTCCTTTTTCTTTAGCAATTTTTTTAATTCATCTAAAGATAGTTCTTTATAATTCATTCTTTATGCTCCTTTAACTTATATTTTATTGTATTCCATAGTATGATTACGTTATCTAAATCTACTGATTTTTTAAAAGCATAATAAGTTGATTTACTGTTTGAGTTTTTACCTTTAAACACATATCTAAATCCATAAGATTTTAAAAAACACATCAATTTATAAGAATAACAATAAAAATATTTGCTATTTCCCATATTTGACTTCCTTAATAAAAGAAGTGGTGATAATAAACCACCACTTCAAAATAGTTTTTCTATGCTTATGCAATTGTATATTTTCCGAACAAATCAGAAGTTACAAGTTCAACACCAACTTTGTGCTGGAATTGAATTCTAATTGTCTGGTCATGTTCCTCTTCTTCATGTGCTTCTTTAGAACGAACATCACCTTCATAGAAAATTTTAATAATCTGTTCATCAGGTAATACATAAAGAGTATCATCAGCACCAGCAAATTCATATGTAAATGGAATAAAAGAATCGGGAATAATAATTGCATCACATCCAATACCAGTATTCTTTACAACTACGCCGCTGGTAGCTAATTCATCTTTTGCGGCACTAGAGATCCAATTGGCATTAGTCCCTTCTGCAATTTTACTAACTGCCCTCTGAGATCCTGCAACAACGGTGTTCTTTCTATTAGCAGTACGTACTCGTCTGATCATGTCAATTAAGGTATCTTTATCATAAGTTCCCTGCTGAACAAATTGAGAAGGAAGATATGCACCCATTCCATTAAATATTGTAGCAATACGGTTATCCATATCAACCGCAAATCCCTCACGAACTTCGTTCAACATTTCAACAATCGTAGTATACCCTTTAAGAAACCTATCTAATTCTTCATAACATGCTACATAAGACCATTCGGTATCAATTGCAATATCTTTAGCGCGCCCAATTTTCTGATATTCAACATCCCAAGTACCGCCAGAAAATTTTGCTGCAGCAAGATATGATTTATCTCTAACTGCAAATGCGTTTTTCTCTCCAATAGCACCATTTTTTACTTCGCACATCTTCTTATAAAATGGTGAAGTTTTCCATGCTTCTGGGAGTTCTGGTTTCAAAACATTTTCCCAAATAGTAAAAATGGCATTCTTGTTATTTCTCCAAGACTGCCAATCTAATTCACCACCTAAAATTTCACTATGAAATTTTCTAATTGCTTCATCTACATTTTTTGCAGTTTTTTCATTAGAAAACGTAGCAATCCTATTTGTAACAGCATCTCTTATAAGAGTGCTCATCTGTAACAATTCTTCTTTACTATACATAATAATATTTTATCCCTTCTGAATTAATCATTTTTAATCACTCGAATTTTTACTTTTAAGATTCTTGTATCAAATACATATCCCCTGTCAGAAATTTGTACTCCTTTGGAACTTCCGAAATAAGGAAATCCAGTTTCTTCAATAGATTCAATAATACCTACGAAATTTGCATCAGTTGGAGCAGATACAACAGCAGACATTTTATATGTACCATCAGCAACCACATACTGACCAGTTTTTACAGGCGTTGACTCGTCAATAGCTTTAATCATATTACTGGAAACCTTGAATTTTCTATCAGTCTTCAGTTCATAAGTTCTAAAAATCTTACCTGATTCATTCGTATAGTTATCTTCATTCTTTTCTTCAGCAAGCCTTTCATCATATCCATACACAGGATGAATTACGATATAAACCTTATCTGCTTTAGTTGGCTTAGAAGCAGTATATACATCTGAATAACCAGTAGCCAATCCACCGTTTGCAACAATAGAACCATTATCTATATCCTCAGTTGCTATGAAACTAACATTCATGCAACCATGTAACTTTGTTGATTCAGCAATACCATGTTTTGCCATATTTAAAATCCTCCTTAATCTACAAAACCATCAAGCAAATGTCCGTATCTGCTTGTGAGTTCATTTTCTGTGCTATATTTATTTACATTGGTTGAAGTTGGAGTATATGAGAACATCTTATTTTTATTAGAGTTAATAAGAATTTCACCAGACATTAATGTAAGATCTTTATCTAACTTCTCAATATCAATCGTTTCATAATCACCAAGTTTTGCTTTAAAATAAATAAACTCTGGAGATTTACCGATTTTCTTTTCAAATCGTTCCAGAGTTGATTTAACAGCTTCAATATGATCTTGTTTAACCTTTTCATTTTCTGCAGCTTCATATATAGAAAGTTTTTCTTTTGCAATAGAATATGCTGTTTTAAGTGTGTCATATTCAGTTTGTAATTCTTTGTTTTTTGTTTCAAATTGTTGTGACACTTCTTGTAATTTTTCTTCAAGTTTTGCGTTAAATAAAGCTTCATGTTTCTTAGCTAAGCTTTCATTTAACTCATTATAAATCATTGTTAATCTAGAGTCTTTTTCTTCAGATTTTTCAGTGAAAGTAATATCACCTTCTGTCTTTGTTTTCCAATTGATGACTGGATCATCATTTGACATAACATACTCAACAGAAAAAATTCTGCATCCATTTTCTTTATCAAGCACATAAATTTTTGATTCATCTACTGACAACAGTTCGTATTTGATGTAGTCATTTCCCTCACATTTAATATCTGAAAGAAGAGTGGTAAACTTAGTCAAATCCATTTTGTTTTCTCCTTCCATTTGTGGATTATTATTTGTTGTGTTATTTTGAACAGAGGTAGGAGTACCGTCTGATTCATATTGTTTTAATTTTTCTAACATCAGTTCAAAGTTCTGTTTGAATTTATCTGTATCAATAGAAAAAGCCTTCATTTTCTCAACTCTACAAGATGGAAAACAAGGGCGAACATTCTTTGAATTATCAGATGATTTATTTAGTAAACATAACGCACTAAAAGTAAAATCATCTATGGAAAGAACATCATTGTTTTTGTAATGATACTCATTAATTGATAGCTCACAACTTTGGTTAAAATAAATATCATCACTATAAGCTGCATCCATAATGTTATACCGACCAGTCCACAAGATAATCTGGCATGTTAGATATGTATTCATTGTTTCGCCATCAGCCTCAAGAACTTCTTCTAGCTGTAAATTAGCACTTTCAGGTATACATCCAAATGGGATACATTCATTCACAATATCAAATGAAGTGTTTGTAATAATCCACTTAGAATCATGCCCGCCGACTCTCCATTTATTATTATCTTCTGGATCTTGATACAAATGGGCGATCACAGGCTTGTTATAAAATTCACCTCTTGCCATAGCTTTTTGGACTGCTTCTAATGTAATATCAGAACCATTCACATTATCACCAGTGGCAAGCATATAACATTTACATCTAATAAATTCCTGATTGACAATTTCAAAATTAGATAACTTTGAAGTAAATCCCAATGTCTGATTTTTATTAAACTTCAATTATTGATTTCCTCCTTCCTATAAAAATCAAAAACAAACGTTAGAATTCAATAAAAAAGAACCTTGCTCAAACTTTGAGTTCAGTTCCTTCATGAGTTCATTCGTCTGTATAAATACGAATACTTCTTTATTATCAATGTTTCTTTTTGTATATTTAAAACCAAGTGATAGAAGAGTATCTGCTTTTACTTGGTCTAAAATCAATACTTCACCCATATGTTCAATCACCTACCTAAATATCTCTGTTTGCCTTATTGTTTTCATCATCTTCTCTGGTCTGAGTACCACTATCAGACAAATCATCTTCACTCTTTTGTGGTCTGCCACCTTTATCTGTAATATCAGAATTATTACCGCTTTGTGTATATGATGTATTCAGCGTCTTCCATTTATCAAAAACATTACCCAGAATAGAATTTTCCAAAATAGAATTACCTAAAAGTTTGGCGGTATTTATACCGTTGGCAGCGAGCATGCGTCCTTTTACTGGTGCTGACACTTGTGCTAACTTTAACTGTGTATCTATGTAGTCACTGATATCAAAAACAGTAGTAGGAAGAATACTATATTCAAACTGATATGTTTTATAAACATGACCACGCAATTTCATCTGTAAATCAACCCAAGACTCTAACATTCGATAAATTCTGTAAATGTCAGATGAATCAACTTTAATAGAGTATTTTAATTCTGATCCAGAAGAGGCAGATGATATAAGAGCTTTAGAAATTCCACACTCTGTATAAAAATTCTCAACAGCGTCAGCAACTTTATTAGAATCATCTGATGCTGTAGATTTTGACTCCAATAAATGCATTTTCATTGGTGTTGGAACAACACCCCAGGATGCAGGTACAACATTTTTAGTCATTTCAGTGAATGGTGTGATAATTTCATCACCCATAGACATTTGGCCATCTTCATTTGTTGGTATTTCAAGACAAACTAGTTTATAAGCATCTGCTTCCGTTTTTGCTTTCGCCAAATCCTTATAGTCATCAATGTCAAGTATGGAAATTATAATCTGAAACAGAGCAGGATATGGATAAATAAAGTCATTGTTATATTTCAAACACAAGGAATTTTCATATGGAATCATAACCATATTATTCGGAGATGTTTTCTTTGATTCTTTTAATAATTCCTGTAACTCTAGTGGAAGAGTGCTGAAATATGAATCAGTCAAAAGGCTACGATTAATGGCATATTGATATACGTTTCCATTTACAATACTTTTTATTTCACAATACTTAGAGTCAATCCAATATATAGAAATATCCGTTTCTGTCTCTGTGACAAATCCGAAACATATATCTTCAATAAAAAGTTTTTTCATGATGTCAGATATACGATTTTCCAATTTGAATTTATTAACTTGGTCTACATATTTATAATAATTTGACTGAATGGTTTTTTCATTGATTTTTGTGTCCTTTAGAATTAAATCAACAGTCCAATTAATTACTGCCATATCAGTAAAGTAATCTATAAGTCTTTTATAATACCCACTTTTAAGGTACATATATTGTGAAAGTCGTACCACGCCTTTACCGTATTGTTCTGGATACTGAGCCATTCTTAAAATTTGATCTCTGGTAAAACCACACAATCTGCCATATCTATCAAAAGCACCTCTATAACTAAGCTCACTAAGGCATAAGCGTTTAAGTGCTGTAAACGAAAAAGTCGGTGATTTCCCATTCAGAAAACTATCTATATTCTTTTTATCTTCTTGAAACTGTTCTTTTATTGCCCCGTTGTTATTTGTATTTTTTTCTATATTAAATCACCGCCTTTCTAATGAGAATATAATTTGGGTTTTCGTGCAAGAGCAGTGAGAGATGAGACATTGGTTTTGTTATTGTTTTGTGGTTTTTGCTTTATTTCTATCTGACGTGCAACCCAATAATTATAACCAAGACTACTATATCTGTCCTTACGCTCTCCAGATTGTTCTTCAATTTTCACATTATTACCATTTATTTTACTATTCAACTTTATTAATTCATAAATAAGAAGAGTGGTTTGAATATATGGCATCTTTTTATCTGTCTGTTCATAGATAGACAACCTAGAAAATCCTTTGATTTTATCCTTTAATATTTCCTCTGCTTCAAATTCAGATACTAATAAATTGATTTTGCCGTTCTTAAATCCAGCCCTTAACATAGTACACATCTCGTTGTTGAATGATTGATTAGCTTTAATAGACCATACAACTTTTGGAGCATTTTTGACTTTGCAGCGTTCTTCCATATCTTTATTGTTACAGCAGGAAAGAGCATTAAACGTTTCTCCTGTATCTGGATCTAACTGATCTTTAATAATAAAATCATAAACACCCAGGCCAACACCATTCGTATCAATGGCAATATCTGTACATTTCATAGAATAATATAATCGCATAACTATCAATCCAAGTTCATCAGTAGTCAGCCCCTCATGATTTTCTGCATATACAATATTAGAAATGTAATTATTATTACCTGTGGGGATGCAACTATTAATCATAATAGAACTTGCGTCATTATTCTTTTTCTTTTTAGAAGCCATTAATGCAATATCGACAGACAAAATGCGCCTTTCATTTATTGCCAAATCAGGAACTTTATATCTTGAAGACGGAGGATACATAGCGGTTTTAAGTTTTCTACGCTTTGATACATCATCAAACGAGAAGAAAGCATCACCAGTATCGCCATACCACATGCAGCCCATTTCCATAGAAAATTTTGTCTCATCAAAATCAGCTTCAGACATTTCATCTTCAACCTGTTCTCTGGATAACAAATTCTCTTTAATAGCAATTTGATAGGGGAGTCCACATATAAAATACTTCTTGGTAGCATCAAGAAAGTTCACAACATATGCTTTTGCTTTGTCAAAACTCCAGTGCGACTTGTACCAGCAGCTTGACATGTATATCTCTTTGTTGCGTTCTGCAAGATGTTCATATTCTTTTTTGTTTAGATATCCGGGAGTACGGGGAGCGGTTAAGAATTTTCTAAGAACAGTATTGATAACATCTAAATCTACCATTCTAAATTCATCAACAATCAAAATATTTGCTCTGGCTCCACGCCCATTATCAGACGCAGTAACAACTCTAATCCATGATCCGTTTTTAAATTCTATAATTGCGCTGTTTTGACCAACGGATTTATTAGAAATCTCATTGTTTAGTAAATCAGATCCCCAGTCATAATTTTTACAGAAGTCATCTGTGATTTTTAGCAGAACCTCATTAGCTTGAACACGAGTAGAACTTGCGACACATATTTTTGTTCCTGGGAAAAGAATGCACCTAACAACACAAAAAAGAGCCGTAAGCCAAGTTTTACCTAAGCCACGACTGGCACAAAACATAAAGTAATTATTCAGCATCATTGCGTATAGCAATATTTTCTGAAATAATTTTAGGTGTATATTGAGGTAGTCTCGGCAAAATCGTTGAGGATTTTTACGATAAAATGCGCCCCAATAGGCAACACCATTCATCATTCTTTCCGCTTTTTCATTAGCAACTTCTTTGGTGGTCATTTTACGACTTTCAGCCATACAACCACCTACTCATCATCTGTCTGGCTACCGAAGATAGCATCAAACAATGCTTCATTATCTTCGTCACCTTCATATTCAGGACGCTCTACAGTGTATTTCTTAATAAATTTATTGTAGAGATTTGATAATCCATTTTTTAGGCCCATCATTTTTGATAAATGTCCACGGAAGAATACATCTATATATAAACCAATCTTATCAACATCTTTTAGTTCTTCATCTATTTCAGGTAAAGGTCTTTCATTTTCCAATTTTGCCAGTAAGGTTCCAAAAGTTTGCGCATCAGATAAGGCATCTAAATTATTCTGTTTTGGTTTTAAGTTAGCAGTATCGAGATAATCTTGAAATGTCTTATCTAAATCCTTTGTATCTACACCTAAACGGTTTGCCTTTAGAATTTCTAGCTGTTTAAAACAAATACGCTTAAATACTTCTTCTTGAGCCTTCGTTTTACACTCGCAGCGAGTAGTCCAGTCTGTATATTGATCCTGAAGATACTGATAATCATCATCTGAAAATCCTGTTCCAAAGAATTTAACAGTCTTTAGTTTGGTTTTTTTATCATCTTTTATATCTTCATAGGTTTCAATAACTCCCTCTTTACGTTCCTCATCAAGAGTTGTATCAAATGTTTTTCCTTTATATTGAGTTAAGTTTGCACGAGAAACATAAGTATGCATTCTGGAACGGTTCTTTGTTATTTTTCTACTTGCATTTAAAAGGCTTATATTATAATAGATATTAAACTTTTCGCAAATTCTTCTTATAGCAGTATCCTCATCACCACCATAAACTTCTGTATAATGTTCAAAAAGTTTATCCATACAACGCTTACAGATAGGCAGATGATAATCCCAGCCAGCATACATTTCACTTTGAGAAGCTGGGAAATTATCATCTAATTTTTTATATGGAGTTCCACAAGTAGGGCACTTATAAAAAGTTGGTTCATCTTCTTTAGAATATTTTATTTTCTGAATTTCTGTATTTTTAGACGGTGCAGTAGTAGCAACACGCCTGTTTGACTTTGCTTGTGCCATAAGTACCATCCTTTCATTTCAAAATTTTGTTCAAATAAAAAAGACAGCCGTGATGACTGTCAAAAGCCGAAATTGAATTTAAAATCTACCTTTCACAAAAGTGTCACTTTAACAGTGAAGCTAATTCTGTATAAAATATTTTGATAAACATCATTTACAACATTTATCAAAAATAGTATAATTGTCATAGCTTAATTACGGAGGGCGAGACTATGTACAATATAAATCAAGAGAGAACAATAACTGGAAAGATTAAATGTGAAAATTGTGGTGCAGAGATTAAATGGCATTATATAATACGCGCAAAAGAGTTTGGCATATATTTAAACAGTTATCCAACAGATACTGTATCTGCATCTAAATTAAATAAAGATGATGATATTGATAATATATATTTTGTAAGATGTAGAAATTGTGATAAGAAAAATTATTTTCAATATACAGAATTATGATTATTCATACACAAAATTTAATCCAACATTTACTCGATATGTTTTTGGTTATTGTTAATTTCTTCATATTTTTCGACTTTTGCAATTTTACACCAATCTTTTAATATTGACTTTTTTGCAGCGTCGGCGATCATCATTTTAAATTCTTGTGATTCTGTATCTATATCTTTATTATCATATACTGAGATACCCAAAATAATATTGTTATCCATATATTTTAATTCCTTTCTGTAGTTTTTTGTCGGAATTCAAATAGAAAGAGTCGAACTTTCATTTTCAAGTGGAATAGAATGTCATGCCATTAGACGATATGTGTGAATTATCTTTAATAACATATAGAAATTTATATCGAAATATGGTATGATTAATGAGGGTGATTAAATGAAGAATATTTTCGAATTAGTACATTCGGTTTCAACAAAACAAACATTATATTTTGTAAAATATATAACTTTCATTCTTATTGTTATCGTTTTGCTTTTAGAAGGTAATTCCGTTATTTTATATTCTGCATTGACATATTTAGCAGGAATTGCATTTGATACTGTTGCTAATACAAAACAGATGAGTGAAGATGTTAATAACAAACTTTATATTATAGAAAATATTATTATGGTTATTTGTATTCTTTCTGTAATTGCAATAGTGATTTTGAAAGTTTCAGGTCATACAAATATACCATTTGGAAGAGAAATTCTGAATGCTATTTTGATTGTAACAACACCACATCCATTAATAGAAGGATTAATAAAATGTCAAGAGAGTGAGGGTATAAAATGATGTTTATAATTATTCTTTTAGCGTTTAATTTGTTTATTATAATTATATTGTCTAATATAAAAAATCCAATAAAAAGATTAAAAGACAAAGATATACTTAGATTCTTAACAGAGCATAAACTTGTTGAAACTTCAAAACATAAAAATTACGATTGTGATTTTTCTGAAGTAATTAAAATATTAGAAGATAATAAGGACAAAATACTTATAAAGGATATTAATTTCTATGAATAAAGATGAATATGAAAAACTAGTTTTATATATTATAAATCCATTATCTGATAAAATATTAAATTCAAAAAATAATAAACTATATAAGGCGGTAAAGTTAAGAAAAGAATTTAATGATAATTTTTATAAAGTATTAAATGAAAAAATACTATTTGCAAAAAAGGCAACAACAATAACATCAGAAATAGATAGACATAAATTATGTGCATGTTTAATATGTGCACTTGAAGAATTTTCACCATACAAAATATATAAAAAGGGATATTGTCTTGATGATTTATTTTTCGCAAATGAATTATTATCGATTTATTCTGCAATATCTTTTTTGGAATGTTATAATACAAGCACAAAAATTGTTTTTCCACCAACTAAATATAAGGCTAAAAATATAGATTCATATATTAAAACATTATGTTCTGCCTTATATATGAGTAAAAATAATAGAAGATTGAAATACAATATTTTGACTTTTTCTAATATCTTATTTTTATTAGAAGAATATTCAAAGACTGTTACAACCGAAATCCAATGAAACAATTCTTCTAAGTGGTGAGAGAGGAGCAGTAGTCAAGCTGCTCCTTAATTACTTTTACTCAACACATAATTTATTCTGCTTTGATAACATTTTTCTGATATATTCCAACCCTTTTCTCGTAGCATATGTAGCTGGTCTATAATTCCCATCACGGCAAGGAGTTTCCTTTACTTTAAACAAACCTTGTTCCATAAATCTCTGATATGGAATATTTACATTTCCCTTATAAAACATAACATCATTTGTACGCAAAAATAGATACAATCTCTTCAATCCAATTTTTAGTTCTTTAGCTACAATGTTCATAGGCAGTAACCCTTCTGTGCTAAGAAGAGTATCATAAAATTCCTTTAATTCAGCATTCTCAGCTTTCAATTTTTCATTACTGCTTTTTAGATCTTTGATGACTAAAACCTTTGTTTCCTCACTAAGTTCTGGGAGATAATTATTTACAAATTCTTCTTCCATATCTGTTTCGACATAGCCACCAGTTTTATTGATTATAGGGAGAACTTCTTCGACCACCCATTTTCTGAATGGTTTACATTTTTCAGTATGTGCTTCAAACATAAAATCATATAACTGATTTTCGTTCATAAAAAGTTGTCCATCGTGGACAACCGTTGAAATATCGGCATTTTTGACAGTTTTATCAATTCGCTCAGTACGAGGATATTGTTTTCCCTTTGCTGTCTTCACATATCCAAGTGCCATACCAGTTGAGTAAAGTTCAAACATTGGAACTCCGTCAACAATCTCAATAGTTACGTCAGTTGCCTCAAATTTCTTCAAAATTCTGTTTTCTGTTTTAATCATAGTTTTTCCTTTCTTCGCATTATAGTAGCGAAACACTAAAATATTTGTTTACGTTATTTGCCGATAACGTGGATCGTTATCTGATGTGGAACAGTTGCGGCAACAACTATTCCTGAAAGAAAAAATCATATGATAAATAAAAACTTCTTTTGGGACGTAACTATCCCACATCAAACAACGATGTCTAAACATTTATTCTCTTTTTATTTCTTCAAAACAACACAAAAAGAGCCGCCATAAATGACGACTCCGCTTTTTTACTAAATCAATAATCTTTAAATCCAACAACAATATGATTCTTTTTTAATTCTTCAATATCTTCCTTAGACAATCCAGAACCTTCATCTATAAAAACAATTTTTCCATTATACTGTTTTAGATTCATTTGTCCTCTCTTATATGGAACGAATATATTGGTAATGTTCAATTCTTTATCCCTGTTTTCAATACCACAAACAGAATTTATATTTTTGTAAACCACAATTCCACTATATTCATTACAAAGTTTTGCAAGAGCATATGATTTACCAGAATTTCTATAAAGGTAGCCATTAGCAGATAAGAAACTTTGTCCAGATGATATTACTTCATCAAACATAAAATACCATCTATCTTTATCCTTATAAGATGAATTATAAATATCCCATACCTTATGATTTTTAATATCACCACAATGATTCTGTTCCCAAACAGCAACTTGCTTTTTACCATCTGCTTTATATTCAGAATATTCTAAATGCCAATCATATTCTCTAATAAGTGAGAGAGTATCCTTCAAAAGTCTGAGACAATCAATTGAACCTTTGATATTATTTTCCTCTTGCAACTTATGAAATTTCTGCTGTAATGACATAGCATCTTCTGTAAGCGTTTTGACGGTTTCATTAAAAATATTTTCGGTTTTATTCATGTATTTCCTCCAGTGGTAAGACACAACCTATTAAATATTTATGTACTTTTTGCACATAAGAAAAGACTTATGAGATTTGACCCTCATAAGTCCTAGAATATATCAAAAGTAATATGAATCATTATTTTAGAAATAAGCAGTCCTTTAAATTTATATATATATATATTTATTCGTTATAAATCATCCATTAGGATTTAATGGATTTATAATAACAGGCGTAGGATTCACCTCTACCCCATATCCTGTGTAGGCATTTGGGAATATCTTTCGCATAATTTGTAAACTTCCATTTACATCTGCATTAATTAGCATATTTTGAGATTTAAATAATCCCCGTGTAATTCGTCTGGATTTATCATAATTTTCTTTAATTGGATATTCATCATCTAAATAACTTGTTCCAGAAGTATAAGATTCATTTACTTCAATATAATTTATGCCAATATTTTCTGATTTATATTTTAGTTGTTCTCTAAACATATTAAACGGAATTTTCATAAAATATTTCATATGATTGGCTTGTTTCCAATATTTATTTCTTCCAACAATTATAGTATCGATATTATTTTCTATACACCATTTTATAATATAAGCGGTAGACTTATGTATGTAATCTTTAACTCTAAAATGTCTTTTATCATTAAGTGATTCAATTTTATGACTCCACGTTTTACCATTTCTATTTTGTAAATCTTCCATAGCCATATGATATTTTTTAAGATATTGATTATTGATAGATTTTAAGATTTTTCCATTTATAATGAATGGTGAAATACTGATATTATTAGATACAGTAGCTAAATTATCTACGCCGAGATCAATTGAAATAATTCTTGATGAATTCTGATTTAAATCATTCAATCCAATCTCATATACAATTTCCATACTGTAATATGTTTTATGATATACAAAACGTACTTGAATCAATCTGCCAAGACATTTAGATTTCCATTCATAATCATTTAGTAGTCGATTTCTTATATAAACAGTATTATTGTCATATAAATATAAAACTTGATTATTTGGAAACATCCAAGGAATCCTTGCATCATTATCTAATATTGATGGCAATTGAGGTTTACCTCTATATTTGTATGGATATTTCTCGTAGTCCTGAATCGATCTAAAATATGATTTCCAATTTTTATCCAATAATCTCATTACACAGTTTGCAGGTTGACTAAAACAATTTTTATATGAAGTGTATGTTTTAAACATATAATTCATATCTTTGTATTTTATATATTCACCTGTATTTTTGTAATGCTCCAATAAGACAGAATTTGCTTCGTTATATAAAATTTTTGTGTTAATGCACATTTTATCAATTACTTTAAATTTGGGATGTGATTTCTTGATTATTATTTGTTCAATTCTTTGTACTTTCAATAATTCTCCTTAAACAGAAAAAGAGTCTGGTGAAATTACCAAACTCTTAATTTATATTCATGATTAAAAAAGCAATAGAATGCTTATTTGAAAGCAAGCCCTTTTCTTTCACGTTTCCGTTAATCTGCTCTATGGATGGAAGGGGACCTGGCGAATGCTCATATAAGCAGCGAAAGCAGACCGCCCTTATAATCATCACATCCTTACATCTCAAGTATGTAAGTCATATCACTTATCTTACATTTGCAATACTATGGTCATTTCCTACCAATATACACAGGTTTTCATGTGTTATAACTCCGAAAAATTATACCGCTATCAATGTGTCTGACAGGACTTGAACCTGCAACTTATCGGTTAAAAGCCGATTACGCTACCAATTGCGTCACAGACACAAAGTAGGAGAGTAATGAATATTCTTCACTCTCCATAATTTTTAAATATTATCAGAATTCCAAAGCAAATCTACATCATATTCTTCTAAAAATACTGGAACAATTTCTGATCGGTTGTAAGTGTCTAAAAGACTAATACACTTTTCCTCAAATTTATCCTTATTTTTTTCTTTATACATACGATTCTCGAATTTTCCAGTCCCCCTATATTCTGTTTCCGTTCTTATTTCGTGGGTATCTGGATCTTCGATTTCTTTGGAAATTTCTTCTATGATTTCTTCTTTTATTTTAAGAAATCGAAAAATGCTTTTATCGCGTTTATCATTAATCAATACACTATACATTTTTAAAGAATTCCTTTCTACAAAATTGTTTCTGTTTCTTTCTCAAAGTCATTATCTTCATTTCTTGCTGCAGCTAAAAGCTCTTTAATTTTTTCTAAAATTCTAAACTGAAAAACTGCCATTTTTGCTTGCGAAACAAGTGGTTTTGAGTTTAGTACATCGTTGATTTCTGCATCTGATACGCGTCCCGAATCTATAGAGAATACAATATTTAGATTTTCATCTAATATATATTCTTTCTCAGGAACTTTACCAAGAGAAATTTCAACAACTGTTTCACTAATGTTATCGTCAGTAATTATAGGGGTTCCATTATCCAACGTTATATTTGCTGTGAAATCTATGTCTGAAAATCTTATTTTCCTAATGTAATCATGAAGCGTTTCAATTTCTAGTTCTTCTTCAGCTGTTAATTCATCATTGTATTGGGCTTTAATTTCATATTTTACAATATTATTTTCTATTGTAATTTTTTCTTTTAAATTCATATATATCCTTTCTAATCGTCAATACTATCTAACTGATTATATAAATTTTTTAAATTAATTATAAGGTTCCTTATAGTTTTTTTGTCTAATAGGCAATCAAATCCTTTTACGCCTAGATCACAATCTTTTACACAAAATTGAATTAAGTTTTCAAGTTCGTTATAATAAAATTGAGCTTTTATATTTGAACTAAACAAAAGCTCAACAAAATTCACCACATTTTCTGTAATGATTGTTTTTACCATGCCTATTTCTAACTGTCTTTCAACTATATCTAAATCTTTTGCCATTTTATCACCAGCTTTCTTTTATTAGTTACGCATAAAATTAGTCGGTGGAACAGGATTCGAACCTGCGAATCATTAGAAACGAATTTACAGTTCGCCCGCTTTAACCACTTGCATATCCACCGTTGTAAAAGAAATAATTAAAGGTAGTAGAAGAGGGTAGGAGAGTACAGAAGACTCTCCTGAAATATACATGAATTTTTGAGGTGTTCATGTCCACTACTTCGCATAAAATCCATAATTGGATAAGCAGGACATTGAAATACCTTTTTATCTAATCTATCAATTTAGGTTTGATTATTATTTACTGCTTGTGACAGTCAGTACTCCGCAAAGGATATGAGTTGAGTTACACATCAAATGTTCCAACAAATAACCTTACTTTATCTTACTAATGATAGATAGGCTTGAATTTTGAAATTGGAGATTTATTGGGCTATTTTCCAAAACCAAACATTTCATCAATAAGTTCAGAACTATGATCATTTAAGTACCCCTGTGTGGTTATTTATTTTCTTCTGCTAAAGCACTTTTAAGTTTGTCAAGACTTTTCCACTTCTTATCTTTTGCAGTGTTATCATTATAAACGTCCACAAGCTCAGACGAAGACCACTTTTGCAGTTCTTGTATTAACTCCTTTTCGAGCCCAATAGAAGATAGATACGATGTCCAGAAATGTCTACCTGCATGTGGATACCAATGTTTTGTTAAATAATTATCCCACTTATCCATCCAACTGCGAATTGTATCAACTGAGGCAGGATCTCCATCGCGTTTTATAAAAATGAAATTATGTTCTTTTTTGTTTTTATCCATAATTTCTTTTCTTATTGGTAAATATTTTTCATAGTATGGAACAAATATATCTTTAATGATATATCTCTCAATATATTTACCGTCAACTCCACGCCCCTTAACTTTGATTTTAGAAGCAGTCTCTAAAAACAACCCATCAAATGCAGTGTTTTCGTAATCAATCATATCAGTAGTAAAACGAACTAATTCACTGGCTCTTGCACCAGATGCCATTATTAATGCTAACAAACATTGTTCATTAAACTTTTTTGCTCCGCCAAGTTTATCCATAAGATAATCAAGTTCTTCTTTTTTAAATACAGATTTTTCTCTTACATTTTCTTTGGGAAGTTTATCAACAAATTTAAGCAAATTGCGGAAATTAGGATATATGTCATCATAGAACTTTTCTATAAATTTTGATAATTCAGATAATGAACTGTGACAACGCGAATATCTATTTGCGCCCCATTTTAAATCAGTGATTCCAAAATCAAAAAAGTCTTGCATATCCAATTTTTTCATATCTGTAAACAATATATTATCATTAAATAAATAATTCCATGCAAAGAAAATATTAAAATCAGAAGTATATGCCTGTACAGTATTAGGGCTTCTTTTTGTGGCAAGATTTTTCAAGTATCTGTTCACTAATTTTTGATTTTCTGGATTAAATTTTGATATGATTTCTTTAGATGTAATAATATTTCTAAAAGTTTCTCTTGGTTTTGGCAAATTTATCACTTCCTTTACAAATAAAAAAGAAGCAATAGTAAAAATACTAAAAAGCTTCTTTTCCTCTATTCTTTAATAACCAAT
Source organism: Eubacterium plexicaudatum ASF492 (assembly GCF_000364225.2). Taxonomy (GTDB): domain Bacteria; phylum Bacillota; class Clostridia; order Lachnospirales; family Lachnospiraceae; genus Eubacterium_J; species Eubacterium_J plexicaudatum. The sequence goes on along the minus strand of NZ_AQFT02000004.1, from coordinate 29,648 downwards.
CTGGTCTTGTGAATTTTTCATTAGAATTAATTCTGATATAACTATGAAGAATTTCTATGTTTCTACTTTTTAAATATCTATTGAAGAAATCATATTCTGATGGTTTTACGGTTGAATGATTTTGAAGATTTACTTTGAATCTTGCATAAACGCCATCTGATAATTTATGAAGTTCTCTTATATGTTGAAATAAATCAAAATTAAATTTGTTTTCTATACCAAATTTTAAATATGCGTCATAGTCATCATATTTATTTTTATCAACTAAAATATAGGCACGTCCTATTGTAATATTATTCTTTTGAATATATGATTGGACAATAGGCTTTTTCGTAATATTATGAGAAAAATTTTGATTTTTATTTAACAGCATTTTTCTAAAATATGACTTTGGATAAACACCATTTGGTAATACATCAATCATATCAATAAATTTTACACAAGATTCCTTTAAAGTGTTTAAATACATAATTTCTGGATTATCCATTTCTTAATTAAATAAATCAGAAAAAATATTATTTAGTACAACATATAAGTCTTTTTCGTCTTTATGTGAAATCCTAAATAATGTAATATTATTTTTGTTACAAAATTCATTTTTGATATTATCTTTTCTTATTTGAGACTTAAAATTATCATTTGCTTCATCTAAAGAAATTCCACCAAATTGAACAGGCTGATAATGACCTTCTCCATCATATTCTAATAAACATAATAGTTCACAAGAATCACTATATATCGCAAAGTCGAATTTTAAATAATCAACATCTTTACAATCTTCAAAAGTTACTTGGGTTTTGTAATTTATTTTATTATGAATTAAAAAATTTTCAATATGTTTTTCACCATAAGACTTACCACAATTAGGACATCTTCTATGTTTAAGAAGAGAACTTGGAGATACTTTCCATTCATATCCACATAAATTATGCTTTATCAAAATTTTTGTTTTTGAATTTACATATTCACCAAGTATAGAATATTCGTCTTGATATAATTCAAATATATCTTTTTCAAATTGTTTATGTGTTTTGTGCATTGTTCTACAGCAATAACGACATCCTTTACCCTGCAATAAATCACCACATAAAACTTCAAATTCTCGACCACATTCTTCATGTCTAACCATGATTTTCCCACTATGTCCACTATACTTACCTAATAAAGTAAAGTCATTTCCATGTATAAATTTGATTCTGTTTGCAAATTCATCATGAGAAAGAAACAGTTTATCTGCACCTTCTCTGTGACTACAAATCGGACATCGAGAACCACCATTAAAGAACGTATCTGGTGTCATCCAAAACTCGTTCATACAATTTTCTTTATTATGTCTAAACAAAACTTTATCTTTACAAGTGTTATATTTCGATAATGGGACATATTCATTTCCACATTCATTTTTAACTCTTTTTATAAATTCATCATTTCTTTTATTTTGCCTACATGTTGGACAGTCACATTGATGTTTTTCAAAAAGCAAGCCATATAATTTCATATTAAATACAGTATTACATGTTGTACATAGTACATCTATATAAATTTGTGAATTTCCATCATATGTATTTAAATTTGATATTTTATATTTGCCATCAAATTTATTAAATATTTTTGATGTACCATTCCTACTGTAAGTTTTTGTCCTTTTGCCATTCATATTTCTCCGATCTCTCCGTATCAAAATTCAAATAGAAGAGGGCAGTGGGATACGGAGTACCACCTTCAGAAGTTAGCTAGACTTCCTTATCCTCTCCCTAATTTCAACGCAGGTTCCGATACCACATTTAACTTACAATCCATAAGCCAAACAGATTTTCCTCAAATCACATTGAATGCTATGCATATTTCTCTAAGCAAAAAGGAAGTGAACTTATAATATTCACTTCCTTCAATTCAATTAGCAGAAATTTTATTACTTTAAATTGGCAATCCACTCATGATAATTTTCTACAATCCATTTTCGGCCTTTTTCAGTCCATTTTAAACAAGGCTTAGATTTTTCTTCTTTGTAACTTCTGTAATCAGCATATCCATCTGTAATTAGCCATTCATAATCAGAATAAGGACACCATGTGCCAGACTGGTTTTTAAATATAATTCGATTCGATTTCATAATCTGGTTTAATTTTGAAGCACTTGAAAACCCCAAATCCTTTGCAATGATAGTTGTTGTTATTAAATCTTCTTTATTAAGTACTGCATCATGATAGTCTGCTTTTGGTATCAGCGGAGCAGTAGCTTTATCTACCTCAAGTTCAACAAGTTTGTTATGGGCAGATGCAACTTCTAAAGGATCTTTACTAAAAAGTTTTAGTTTTAGCTTTTCTTCTTCAGAAAGATAATCTCCAGATTTTAATGTTTCTTCCATTTGATTGAAGGCATCTATATACTTCAGCTTCCATTCGAGTGCTTTTGTACCTGTAAATCCCATGCATAATAGAGAAAACCCATCTCTATCCATTAAATATTCTTTGTTTGTTTTGCCATTAGATGCTTTGTAATTAGAAATTATAAATAGAGCGCAAAATTGCGCTGTACTGATTTCCTTAGAAATATTGTCAATAGATCTTAAAATCTCCTTATGATTTTTGCCAAATTTCTCAGCTACATCACGGCTGCTTGCTAAAATTCTTCCATCCTGATTAAATAATGTAATATCACTCATTTTCGTTTTCTCCTTTTAATCTAAATCATTTTAGTAAAAAGAGAACGACTTATTGCTGTCTCCCGACATGAGCGTTCTCCATTGTTGGTGTGGTAGGAGCATACCCTACACATGCGTACCACCAATGGTTTGTCCGTTTAGAGGTAATCAGTCGCTTCACTGATCGGCAGTTACTTTCACTCACTGCAAATCTCTAATTTATATTTCTCTAAACAAAAAAGACTTACGCTAAATTTTTGAACGCAAGTCTTTTCTATAAAAAATCTCATCGAATATCAGATGCTATATTTACCAATAAAACCTAAGTGGCTGTGGATGATACTCATAAAGATATGGTCTATATAACATATCAAACATACCAGACACTTCTCTCTGAAAATTCTTTCTCATATCACGAATAATCTTTTCTGCTTCATCAGTATCTAAACCGACTTTTACAGTAATACTATATTCAGAATCATCCAACTCATCTTCGGGGTCAGTTTCATTTAAATTTGTTTCGACATCATTATCATCTTCGTTGATACCCTCTAATTCTTCATTACCAATAGTAAACCAATCATGCTCACCTAATGGCATATATTCATTGTTCTGCATATCAACCATTGCTTTACTATTTACATCTTCATGGAATAATACATAACCCTCTGTAGCTACATATTTTTGCTTTTCAGGAAGATAACATTTTTCTACATTAATGTGCCAATTATCGGATTCTACATCGTCAAATAGAGATACAATATATTCTCTATCGTATTCTTCATCATAATCAAGTTCACAACTTTCAAGAATTACATTTTGTAATTAAGTAATTCCACCATAATATCAATAATCATTTGCTTATTTGCAATTACGGATACAAGATTATCTTCATTATCTAAATTGGCAAACATATGGGAAACTAAATCCTCAACATTTTCAAAGTTCAACATGTATATCACCTGCCAATCCAGATCACTCAAAAACTTTCTTCAATGATTTCACGATTTTAACAGAACCTTCCTTATGCTCTGGAGTCACATAAGTTTCACCCTTCTTGTCGCCCATCATAATCTTGCCAGTTCTTTCAGGAACAACCTTAGATTTCACTTTGCAAACACCAGGAATTGTAACATCATCATCTGCAAGAACAACATCTTTAACAACAGATTCAAGAGCTGTAAGTACAGCGTTTACCTGTTTCTGATTTACTTCCTCAGTGGATACTTCTACAATACGTTTTACAAGTTCAACTTTATTCATAATTTTATTTTCCTTTCGATTTTCAATATTTAATAAAATTGAGATAGCAGCACCAACAATTCTCTATCTCCGAGCCGTCTATTAATTCAGGGTGTAGTACGACTAATGACCACCTATGCTAGTTGGAATTAATGTAATACGATATAGTAGTGACACTATATCGTCTCGTCAAAACGGACTACTCAAAAGCAGAAGAGTAGTCCTATTTTTCATAGTCACTTATATATAATAATATAAAAACTGTGTCGCTCGTACACAGCCTACTTTGTCATGAAATTAGTATTTCAATCCAGTCCATATCTGTCTCTTTTCGTCTTTTGGCAAGACAACAGCGAATCTGCCATGCCATCATGTCTTCATTTTCTAATCTATGTAAGTCAGTAATAATACCCACCTACTTTCATTCTTCATCAAACATCGAACTAGAAATTGGAGCAGCTCCACCCAATTTAAGATCAATAGCCTGTCCAACATACTGTTTAAACATATTTACAATACTAATAGGAGCGTCAAATGCTTCCTCATTCACTAAAACTAATTCGCCATTGATTTCCTCAACTCTTGCACCTACAATATTTTCAATTGTTTGGTGTGTATTATCTAATTTTGCCATTTAAAATCTTCCTTTCATTTATATTTTTTATTATCAATTTGTTATATGTTTACATATGGTGGGCTATTGACGATGAGCCTAGCAACGGAGGACTGTTTGTACTAAACAGACAAAAGAGTAGCGGATTCTGACTCGAACAGACCCATTGGGGTATGAACCCAATATGCAACCATTTACACCTTACCGCAAATGCACCCAATAGGATTTGAACCTATGACATTCTGATTAAAAGTCAGATGCTCTACCAAACTGAGCTATGGATACAAGAACAAATGACGATACCGCTAGAATAGCAGTACCGCCACCTGTATAAGAAATGAATATAAGAATACTTATAATCTCAAATATTTTAATGTAGTTATTACAGCCATGTACAAACCTAATCGTCAATTACACAACACGAATAAAACTCAATCATGGATTTTATAGAATTTTAGTAATTATATTTTAAACTTTACAAATAAAGAATTTTGACAAGTGAGTTTTAAGTTTTAAATGCTGAGTTTTGAATTTTTATTTCCAAAAGAATTTACATAAATACCTATTGAGCAGTAAACGATGTTATCTCAATAATCTGTATATGTAAATTTATCACAATTTGATAAATTTTCATTCAAATATTCTATCGAATATTCCTATATAATATTGGAATATTGTTCGCTAGAAAGCATTAAACTTTTATCTTGTTTTTACCTATGATGTCCTGCATAGGTGACAGGATGTAAGTTTTAGGTTTTCGTAATAACTACAATATAGTTTAAAAGTTAGAAATCTACTTCAATGAAGGTTGTTGCGTTAGAAAGAACAAGCACCGTATCCACATTAGACTTAAAACCATCAATGTCTGCTTCAAGAGTCTGAATCTTTTCATACAACCCAAGAGGGTCTACAAATTCAAATTCATTTTTCTCTCTATAAGGTTTCTCAACAGCTTCCTGATCCTCTTTACTCAATTTCTTATCAGAATCTTTCCCAACAAGAGTAGTAAGTAAATCATCTACCTTAGCATCCACTTTCTTATTTTCCTTATCAACAGTAGCAGTAGCGTTTGCATATTGACGTTTCATTTCATTAAGTAAAGTTTCATCATACTCAATAGAATTTTTACGCTCAATAGCTTCTGCAACAGTCATAATTTTATCAGCAACAGTGACTTCCGTAATTGCATTTGACTTTACAACAGCAGATTTTAGAGTGTTTCTATTTGCAATTAAATCAGTGACAGACTGATAAGATGCCTTTGCACGATCTTCAAAGTATTCCTTCTTTACAACACCAACTTTATCAGATGATTTTTTAGCAGCGCCACAAAGAGTAGCGTTGGTAATTGCCTTTGTGATTTTTGAATCTTACAACTTCAACTCATTAAGTGCTTCCGTAATACTTATTTTTCTCATATTCAAATCGCTCCTTTATCTTAACTAATATATTTTAAATTACAATTACCATTTCTCTTTTTTATTTTGAATAGAAGATAAATTTTATTTCTTTAATTTTTTGCTTGGTTTAAAACTTATATATTTAACGGAAGGAATATTTTTTTCATAATTGTTGTTTAATGACTTATTAAAATTAACATCTCTATAATATGTTGTAAATGTACCAAGACCATTAATCTTAACTTTTAAGTCATTTTTTATTCTTTCTCCAATAATTTTTATAAATGAATTTACAATAAATTCGATATCTTTTTTTGTATATTTATCAATATTTTCATTCCAAATTTGATTTACTATATCTGTTTTTGTTATGAATTTTCATCTCCAATCATTGATTTTATATTCCTACCAATAGCATCCTTATAACGAAATGAAATTTTGCTCATCACATGAGAATAATTAAGTTTCAAAATTTGCTTTGGGGGAACTTTTTTGGCAAATTTACAGTTATATATAACAATTTCACCATCTTTATCTTCAATAAGATAAGTATTTATCCGATTATATTGTTTCAATAAATCTGTTAATATTTCATTTTTATAATTAAATAACAAGTAGAAGAGTAGATTTCTAGTAGAAGAATTTTTCTGTTCATCTAATGTCCACAATAAACGAAACATGGTATGCTCATTAATCTTCATTCTATTAATCTCATATAGTAAATCTTCTTTAGCCCCAACAATGTGTATGTGTTTCTCTTCGCTTGTTAAACAGGAGTTTTGGGCGATCATCTGGTTATAAGCATATGTGTCTTTTGCCAGTTCAATAATTTTTGTAACCTGTTGCTTATGGACTTTGTTCTTATCATATTCTAATGGTTTAAATATCTCTGCAAGAGATAAAAAATTGCTTCCTTTAGATTTAGAAGAACGTCTGTTGCCAATACATATATGTAATAAATCCATAGTAGTATCATATTTCTGATAGTCTTTTCTATCAACATTCTTATATTTTTTAATATCTGCTATATAACCAAGAAAATATGGCATCTTTTTTCTTCCATCTGTCATAGTTAATAAGCTAGAATATTTTTTCCTCATACGTTTCAATTCAGCAGTAGAATCAACAGGGAACTCTTTTTTTGCTCTGTCTATTTCTATATTACTAAGAACATCTAATTGACATACATCATAATAAATTTCTTTGATGTATTCATATTGACTGTCAACTGATTCACCAGACTTGGCAACCATATCCCAAAGCAATGAATTTAATTCTTGAGATAAATTTACAATCTCACCAATCTTATTATTACTTGTTTTATCATCCAAATCCGCCAAATCATCAAATGTATAATGCCTTTTTGATTTTGGAGGATTAATATTTCTTGTAGGAACTTTGAAGTATTTATAGTTCTTCTTTGCAGAATTTATAAGTATTTTATTATTTGTAATAAGCAAAGTGTCACTGTCAAAGTCAGCTCCGCTTAACCTTTCTAATATATTTTCATTGATGCTGTTTATGCAAATAATATTTGGTGTTAAATTGAAGTATTTATCAATTACAGGACAAGCGACATTCTTTGTAACTAATATATTTCCAATGGTTACATGAGGACTACGACTACCTAAAATCTCAGTATCATATTCATATCTAGTATTGTGAACAGTACCAACATTAAGAATTGAACTACCATCAAACTTATCAATTGATTGTAATAACATTTCATAAGGATTTCCAAAAAGAGTAGCATAAGTTCCATCAACAAGCACATGTCCTTTTTTTATGTTTTTTATGTAAGATCTACACAAATCCTTTTTAAAATCATAATAAATCTTAGTTTTATGAAAATCGCAATCATAATTTAGTAACTTATAAACAATTTCATTCTTGTCCTTCATGATATTATCTGTTTCAATTTCTTCATTTTCTTTAAATTTCAAATGATAACGCATAACGTCAACATCAGTATTGATGAGGTTTATATAATCTATTCCATCCTGTACAATTTCTTGTATTTCGTCTTTAGATAACTGCAAAGTATTCAACAACTGGTAGTGGGCTTGTACCATACGGCCATTAAAATAATGAGTATCTTTATCATGTTTGACCACACCAAAATATTGATATATATTTTCAAACCATGTCTTTAGGTTGCCAAACTTATAAAACTTGATACTTGAAGGAGTAGTAATAACCTTTATATCCCTTATATCTGTTGCAATCGTTTCTCCGTTTAGTTGCGAAATTTCAGTAATATTATTGTCTTTAAAGAATTTCTGTATGTTAGTATTAAAACAACAAGACTTGAAAAATTTATTTCTCAGCAATATCATTCCTTTTGATGAATATTCACCCATTAAAGAGACATCAATTAAAGATTGCCCATCCCAAATAGAATTTGAAATTTTCATGTTTTTTCTTCTGTAACCAACCAACCGTCATTACCCAAATCAGTACAAACAGCTTCCTCTTCAAAAATACTCTCATAATCGTCAACCACTAAGAAATTTTCTGGTTTAATGTTAATGGTATCAATAATACTGCTTGTAGGTAGTGATATATATGCTTCGAAAGCAGCAATGTCTAATGCATCCCCCTGTTGTACATCTAACCCACATTGCTCTGATTTATGCATGTTAGGGTATAACCTTTTATCAATAAATAAACATTTGCCAACTCTTGAAGATCCGCTTGACCTTTTAAACCTACAATAACTTATACCATTACAAATAAATCCATTTTTATAACACCATTTTCTTAATTCTTTTGCCGACTTGACTGTTTTAATAGTTCCAGTTAATTTATACATGTAGGTCATATTGTCTTTGTCATATTCACAAGAAAAGAACGATGGTAAGAGAGCGGTATCAATTGAATTATAAAATGGTTCATCTGTTTTAATTGCCACTAATATTTTAATTCCGTCTTCGTCAATATCAGTTGCATATCCATTGTCCAATTCATAATCTCTCAAATTATAACCATTTCTAACATATGTATTTTTTGCAGTCTTGTTAAATTCTTTAACAGCGTAATTAAAGGTAACATTAATAATCTTAGAAGAATATTCTTTATCTTTTACTATAAAAGACAAAGAATCTTTTTTACCATATATTTTTTTAGCAACTTCACGAAGTTCTATCAAATCAAGACTATAATCAAAACTATTTATATACTTATTGAAATTATATGTACCATCTTTCTTTGTAAGTTTATACCCGTAAGGAACAGTTTTAATATAATTATTTGATAAATATAAATCTTTTGCATCAATTGAAGGTATATACAAATTTCCACGCATTAATCATTTACCTCCATTACCCTACAACCACAACGTTCCATATTTTTTATTACTTTGTACATTGCTTTTTCTAATTGACTGATAATTTCTTTTTCTGTTAATGTTAAAATGTCGTCAAAATAAATTTTTTCAAATGTAAGATGTCTTTTAGGTGTAAAATACTTTTGATCAATTTTTATAATAATATCTCCAAAGAAATCAAATGAAATATCTGATTCCCAAAAATTATTTTTACAATTATTAATTCTTTTAACTAAATATAAAATAGTATAATACTTCTCCATAAAATTCTGGATTAATAATATACAATCATTTTTCTTTTTGTTGAAATCATCAAGATTATTGTCTAATTTTTCATCATAAAAACATTTTCTGGCAATGTACATTCTGAATCTAATATATTTTTTGGATTTATTAATCTCTACATCAACATTAAAATTTTTATAAGTCTTTATTTCTTGTATAAAATTATTATAATCGTTACTTGAAAATAAGTCTTTAAGAAATTTATCATTTTTATTTTCTGATATTTTCAATTTAATTTCCTCTGATAATTTATCAATATCTAATGATGATATATATTTATTTTCAAACAATAATTCAGTATTACTGTTAAATATCGAAAGAACCGTATATAAATCATTGTTCATTCTTATTCTATATATATTATTTTCAAAGTTAGATAAACTTTTATCATACTTTAAAAGATTTTCTTTTAAATTACATACATCACTGTATGTTTCTTTTAATTGAGCAATATCCTTATCAGAAATGGCTATTTCATTTTTATTTAATATATTCTTGCTAAAAACTATTTTAGGGAAATCTACTAATCTGTTAATTGTACGATAACGTGCTTTGCCTACTTCGAATAACTTATTATAGATAATATGTTCAGTTTTTAAATTTAATCTAATACCAGCTTCGTAAGTTCTGCCTTTAACGTGCCTTAAATCAAAATATACGTTTTCATCATATGGTAAATCTAAAGAGCTCCGTATTTCTGATATAACTTTTTTGTTTATTACATCCAATACATCATTCTTCAGATATGATACGCACTGTTTTCTTTTTATAATGTCATAGCAAGATACCATATCATCATATTCCATATTAGCAATAGTATTCAAAATTTCCTCTCTCGACTTACTATTTCTAATTTTCTGCCAAAACCAATCCAACTGTTCAATTCTGGCTTTATAATTCAAAACTTTTTGCCTTGTTAATTCGTGTTTAATTCTCGCAATAGTATTAGCATATAAGTCTCTTTTAATATATGGTTTGGAAAAACAAACTCTGTTATGGAATAGATATGTAAAAGATGGAATAATATTTTCATCTGTTTTAAACATATATTCCTTAATATCAACTTCAACTACATCATTTTTTAAATAATCCCATTTACAAAAATAATCATCTTCAGTTTTTCTATTAGCGAAAAACATCTCAAAATAAATAATTTCACCTGTAGTTGTATATACTGAAATATCAGGCTTGTAATCTCCAAATGGTGTATTCCATATTTTTTCGATATCAATAAAATCTACTTCATATAAAATATCTTCTAAATAAAATTTACTTCCTTTTTCAAAAAGCCAGTTCTTACAAAAAAAATGTAGTTGACTTTCTTTTGTACACTTGCCAGTAATATGATAATAATGAGACTGCTCCTTAGTACTATCTAATGCCATTGGCTTTACAATTCCTCCACAACAAGGGCAAAAATAGTCAATATCTTTGTTTGTTTTCTTTACATGAATAAGATTAGCAAATTCATCGTTGCCATCATAAGCAACGATCAGTTGCGGCAAATATTCAAAAATATCCATATAAATCCTCCATCAATTTGTTTTATATTTAGTATTTCTTCATTGCACCAATGAAATTTCTATTCTATATCAAAGCAATTTATATACTTCAGTATTTAAAAACCTGTGGAAACATATGACTTATATTTCCTCTCACAATAGAACGAATTAATTTATCAGACAATTCCTTATTTGGCGCCATTATTAAACTATTAGAGAGAATAGTAGCAAGTCCTGTTTTAAATTCACTGTCCATACGATTACTTTTTAATTCATTACAATCATGACAAGCTATTTGAAGATTATCAATGTCATTATTTCCTCCGCGACTTAATGGAATAATATGATCGATTGTAAAATCGTATTGTGATACTGGTTTTCCACATATCGCACAAACACTATGTCCATTTTCATATACTTTTTCTTTTGTTGTTTTAGGGATAATAACTCTTTTAACTTTATTATCATTTGATTTCCCAAGTACTTTTAATTGCGCTTCACTAAATTTTCTATGATAAGTTAGTTTAACCTGATCTCCATTTTCGTCAACGATTATCGCATTATCGAATAATTTTTTATGCTTTTTTATATAAGCTTCTGCATCTGCAATACTTTTAAACCATTTTGTTTTCTGGAAGTTAGATGTGATACCTTTTTCACATGTATTTGTAACATAATTTGTTCCAGTTGTAATTACGTAATTTTCTCCAGATTTTGATTTTCTTATTTTTCGAAGATTCCAATATGTATTAGAATTTAATTCATCTTTTATAAAGTTAAGAGCTTCTTGATATTTAAAATAAGTAGCTAAACTTAACTTATTTACATATATATATTTTGTTTTGAAATATCAGGATTTTTTCTTATACTAATATAATCATTTCCGTTAGTTATCATGTATTTCATATGTTTATTACGCTTTCTTTATATTTTTTAATAATACTATTTACTGCTTCTTTTAATATTTTCATAAGTTTTTCATCTTGACTGATTACAAAACCACGGCAAATATTTTTTATTTGATATTGTTTTGCGTATGTATTAGAAATATTAACTAAAGAAACGTCAGATATATTTTCCATTTCTTTATATACAAATTTCATTACTGATGGCTTTTTATAACCAATTTTATAAAGAGGACTAACGATATCCCAAATACAAGATGGAGTTATTGTAACTAATTGAGAAAATGGGATATGTACTGATTGACAACTATTAATCGTATTTTTTCTGTCATTACAAAAACTATTTTCCAATAATTCTTTAGCATATTGATCAAATAAATCTCTTAATTTTTTGAGGTCGATATAAAAGAAATAATACTAAGTACTTTTATATTTCTTTGTTTCATATATTTTTCTTTCTCTAAATTTAAGTCAATACCATTACTATTTTTAATAGTCGCATAAATTTTTAATAATACAACATTTTTTCCTTTTATATTTAAATTAGAACATATTTTTTCAACAGTTTTTATTGCGCTTTTTTTCCATTGTTCTTCCTCATTATCACCAATAGTTTCGTTTAAAAGAGTGGTAGCAGGTGAACAATCATGATTATTACATTCAATTACTTTTGTAAAAGTTTTCATAGCATTGTTTAGTGTATATAAACCACTTGCCATCATAGAACCATATTTTTTTGTTTGGCTACTTTCATATTCGCTAAATTTTTTTACTAAATCAATCATATAATTTAAACTATCTGATTGTTGTTTAAGCAAAGTTTGGTTAGAATCTTTTATTGATCTTAACATAAATTCATTTTCAGCTTTTATGCTATCAATAATTTGTGAATTATAAATCATATATGCAGCTAATTCTTCACGCGTTAAAGGGGTAGAGGCCGTTACACTATTTTTAAGAAAATAATTATTACGAAAATAGCTATTAACCAATTTTCTTTGCACATCCCAAGCCAAGTCTCCAGTAAGAGATTTTACTATCATTAAGTAACCACTTTCAGTAATTAAGGTTCCAGATGGAGCAGTATCCTTAAAACCGTATCTCAGTACGAAATCCGTACCGACCTTGTTTTTGTTTATTAAAAAGAAGTCTTCTCCTTCGATGAAATACTGCTTGTTAGAATTAAAATTTCTTTTAGCTGTTCCAATTGGTTTTTTATGCACATCATCTATATCTTTAAATGTAACAACTCTTAATCCATGATATTCTCTTATTGGCTGTACAACCCCATTTATAGTAAGTTTGTTATAATTATTCATATTTAAAAAATCCTTTCTATAGCGATTATTAATCAACAAAATAAACAGGAACAACTGCTAAGTCATATTTTTTAGCAATTAAATAACTGGAATAACCATCAACAAGGGTAAAATCTCTATGTAATAAGATTATTGACTCAAATTCTCCTGTTTCCATCCAATAAAGCAATTTTTTATTCCATTTTATTTTATTGATATGATGCTTTTTATAATGATTAGGTATTTTAATAGTATTCAAATCAATACAGTATTCGTATCCAGGATCGTATTTTCCAAATAGCTGTTTTAAATATCTAATAATCTTCATTACTAATATCCTCCGGAATCTATATTTTATTTCTTAACTTTTTTATCAGAACATCCATGACTGAAATCATAGGAATTCCTGCATTGAGAACAAGTCTAGTATTTCAGAAATACAATAAAAATGTTTATTTTCATTTTTTCTAAACAAATACCTTGTTCACTAGAAGTTCGTTAATTTGTGGCTTATAGTTTATGTAGATAACTGATGTGGGATTATAACCATCTATAATTCTGTAAATTACATATTTTAAGCTGTTTTACAAATTTAATTATTTTTAAAGTATTCTTGCTCATAATATTCATTTCCTTTTTCAAAACACTTAACTGTATATTCATATCGCTTTATATATTTATCGAAAAATCCAGAAAACATTGCTTGTTGAACAATTCTTTTTACGTTATCTTCTATGTTATCTTTGTTTCCTGAGATATATTGCGTATCAATTTCCTGTCTGTCAATTCTAAAACTGTCACCAATATCTTTGTTCTTTAATTCCATTTCTAAAGCATATTTATCTATTTTTTTATTATATTTATATGTACAAGTCACAGAATAGCCGTTACAAGTACTTTTTTCTGGAAAATCAAATTCTATAGTATAACCTTTACGTCTTTTAAACATTATTTTTCCCTCCTAATATACTTTTCTTTATTTAATATATTTCTATAACACATATTATCAAAACTTTTATCTTGTAATATCCTAGATGCTATGGGTGATTTGGTATTGGTTCTTTTACTACAATTCGTAAAAAAATCTGATAAAGTGATTATTCCTCCAAAAGTAGTTCTATACTCATAATTATTACTTGGTATTCTTACTGTTAAATTTTTTGTCATTAATATTATTTTTCTCCTTTTTATTTTTCTTGATAATTTTGATATACATTGTCTATTTCTCCTTAAAAAGACTATTATTAATGTACATTAATTGATTAGTATTTATTGTTTCATTTTTATCTTTAGCTTTATAAAATGTATATAATGTATGGTACTCTGATACTTCAATATCTTCTATATTTTTTGATATAGTGATAGTAGCAGAATAGCTTATATAGATTATGATTTATATTTTCACGAAGGTGGGGGAGTAGTAAGAAGATATAATACGATGACATTCTAGTGTTATCAATTTATTCTCCATGGTAACTCGTAAAATAGGTGTTTCCGAAATTATTATCTTATCAAATTTTTCTATTCTAATTTTAATATTATAATAATCAGTTAAATTTTTTATCTACTTATCAAAATTAAGATAAGGCACAAAACATTTATAGTGAGAGAATAGTTTTTACATTTTCAAATATTTGCAATTAATATTTCTGTCATAGTAGTTAGGCTTCAGATGTGACCAGTAGCACAGTTCCGAAATACTGAATGCCACTGTATCATCCAAGACTTTACGAGAACACAGGTAGGAAAATATAATTACTCGCTTATCACCAAGTTTTTTATTGTAGATTATTTCGTATGGTATCTTTACATAGTTAGAGATTTCTTTTTGAAGGTTTTTAATCTCTACTTCAGATAAATGCTGTTTTGATTCATTAAACTGTTTTTGTTTTCTTATATATCTATCAATTGAATTTTGTAAATTCTGTGAATTATTAATAAGAAATTCCAAAATAGCTTTATCAAATGTAATTACACCATCAGTTATATGAATATATTTCTTTATTTCTGAATTGGAATTACCAAAGTTATTTGAAGTTTATATGTATTACGAACGCGATTGATTTTCAAGTCTAAAATGTCATTCTCATATAAGTAATATTTGAGACTTGTCTGATCTAAATAGTTAAATCCATCCAAAGAATCACAAATTTCTTTATAAGTTAATGTATCAGGTAATTCTGTTTTTGCTTTTTCTGTTGCACGATTCTCTTGTTCCTGTTGATTTTTCCATGCCTTAAATTCAGCTAAGTCAGAATTTATTTGTTTTACAAAATCCCAAACTTTATTGAATTCTTCTCCAACTGATGATTTAAGTCAGTAAAATCTAAACCTAAAGCAATTACATCGCTATTATTTTATCAGTTATTTTAGAAAGTTCATTCTGTTTTTCGTTTAACAAAGCAATTTCTATGTCATAGTCCTTTTCCTTAGTTCCAAATAATCCCATTAGATTTCCTCCGTTTCGATATCAATAATATTTTCTTCATTACATTCTTCTCCAATATAGGAGATCATTGTTAAGTACCAATCATTTAACATAGATAAGGTATTCAAAAAGTTCTTTTTAGAATTTTGTTGTTTTTTACAGCAAACATGTCGAGTTGATATTTTATTGGTGCAAGACGATTTTGTAGTAGTTCTGACAATTCATTATTTAATTCAGTGATTTGTACAGTAGCTTGGAATGTATTATAATCATCATCTGGCTCTAATCCCATATGGATAAGTTTTTTCTTGACTTCCATATATTCATCAGATTGCGATTTATATTGAGCAGCAAGTTCATCAGATATTTTCTTTTGTGATTCCAATATCTTATTCTCTTTTTCGAGTTTCTCATTTTCAATTTTTAAAGTAGATAATTTTTCTACATCATCACTTTTTTCTGATTCGTTGTTTATTTCTTCTATATATTTCTCTATCTGCTTTTGAGTATATTTCTTTGTTACATCTAACTTAGAAATCAATTCTTCCTGTTGTTCTTCTGTAAGAGACGCAATAGTGTCAGATGCAAATGTTTTTGTAATTTCACCAGTGTCTAATAATTCTTTCATTGAATCTGTGAGATTTCGTTCTATCCGTAAGGCTCTTTGAAGATTGCGTTTGGACATATTGAGTTCTTTGGCTATTTCATCGAGAGTAGAAGTGCCATTTTGGCATGTCTTCTTTCTACCATTCTCCATTTCTCCATGTTTATATCCTTTTAACTCAACATAAGTAGCCAAAGCCTTTCGATCTTTAGCTGGATTGTTTTTCCTTCTACCAAAATTATTAGATATTAAAGCACGAAGTTTTGATTTTTCATCTTGTAGATCATCATCAATTTTGATTGGAACCAATGTCATTCCAAGTTCCTTAGCAGCTCTCACACGCTGGTGTCCAGATATTATAGTCATATCAGGTGAAACTAAAATATCCGTATAAATTTTTTCATCTCTTATTGAATTTTTTAGACACTCAAATTCTTCTCCGTCTAAATCATCAAAAAATTCATTGTTTTTGGGATGTGGTTTTAACACACCAATATTAATTTGTTGTCTCATATATTTCCTTTCTTTCATTTAAATCAATAATTTCCGCTTTTAGGTGGATAGAATTCGTCTACTTTATATAATTCCAACATCTTATTTAAAACCCCATTCTATTTCCTGTTTATATCTATCCTTATTTAGCACATATATGTTTGGTACATTTTGTGGTGGCTTTAATTTGTCTGGTTGTGCACTACCTACTTCTCTTTTATTAATAGTGGAGGTATACCTTTTAAGGGCATATAATTCTTGATAAAAATTTTAATTGTTTACATTTTCAAATTTTATTACCACATCATCCTTTTTGTTTATCTAAATATCTTATTTTCCCAGGTACATCAATTTTGTTATAAACCTTTTTGCCATAAATTCTTTCAAGTTCTATTAGAATAGCATCTCCATCTAGTTCTTCTACATCCAAAGCAAAAACATTTCGTGTAGGAACATATATGTTTTCTTCTTCTGTATTCTCCACAAACATATCAGTTCTTATATAAATCATTTTCATTTTTGCCAAGAAAGAAATTGCATTCTCAATGGTAGTAAAAGAAGATATACCTATTCCCTTTTTAATTTGTTGTTTAGAAGGAAATGATATTCTTGGTGGTGAAATAGTATCATTAGGATAATCCATAATGTATTGTTTAATAAACAAATATACTCCAACCAAAACAGATTTATTTATTTTACTATCAGAATTTGATATTTTTTCATACTCTGAAATACTAAACTGTACGAAATTATCTTTTGTATAAAACAGATTCTTTTTTTCTGAAAGTTGTATACTAAACATTACTGTTGGATTAACTGTAAAGATATCCACGCTACAATTTGCATAACCTTTATTTATTAATTCTGTTTTTATAATTTCTCTAAAATCAGAATAAATTGACTTATTATGTGATCTGGTAGAATATCCACATTCTTCTAAAAGACTATTGAGTGTGAGACAAATTTCTCCAAATGTTTGCAAGTGTTTGCGTAAATACATAATTACAAGATAATATTTAAGTCCTGATACCCCTTTGTGATTCTTAAAATCTTTTTTTGAAAAGCCAACAGTTATATTTTGTTTTTCTTCATTTGGTATAAAAATGTTGTCGTTAATATAGTTTTCCTCCTTAAAATTAGTTAATGGGAAAGTTTTCCCATAAAAGTAACAGTCTAGTAACATGGATGGGAAAATTCCCCCATTGTACTTTTAAATCTTTGGGAAAATTCCCCCAAATAATGGGATATAGTAAAAAGCATAAAGAATTAAGTAAAAAAGCATAATAATATAAAAAGGATAAGACATTCGTAATTTCTGCTGTCGCATAAATTACTCTGTATAAAACTTTTTGATTATTGATGGTTGTTAGTAGTTACAATTGATATAGTTGGTATAGTAGTGGTGATGATAACAATAGTATCTATTCATTTATTCTCTTTTCTTGGATATAAAATTCCTTGTATGTATATTGGTTCTATCTTATATTGGTTATTTCTCTTTTTAAATATTCTAAATGTAATATTTTTTATTTGAAAATCATTTGGTGGTTCTGACATTAATAATGTTGTTTTATTATTACTCATTGTATTTTTTCCTTTTATACTTTCAAAGGTGTATTAAATATAATAATATGTTTGGTTGATGCAATCGGATCACCTTCAGATGCAATACCATATTTAATAATATTGCTATTTAAAATCTGCTCAATCATATCTCTGTACTTAGAAACAAATTCATATGGCTCTAATGGATAGCAGGCTGATTAGTGTTCTCATAACAATAATCAGCTTGTATTTGTTGAGTGTCTATATCATATAAGTTTTCCAACTCCAAAAGGATATTCTTGTAAAGTTGTCCTCTTGTAATATCAAAATATTCTTCCAAGAGTTTGTATTTTCTGCATTTTTGCAAACCAAGGATTATAAGGTTTCTTATATGTAGTTTCTATTGTTGATTGAGATTCTGTTTGTTCCTCTAATTTAGAGAGACGATTATTTATATCTGTTTTCATATTAATCATAGATTCAGATATTGTGTTTAAAGCTGTTATTAAAGAATTTTTAACATTTCTTTTTTCTAATTTATGAAATCTGTTTACATATCTGGCTGTAAATTTTGTTTCTTTTTGACCTGTAAGTTTATTTGCTATAAATTCACATCCTTTACGGCGTTACATTGAAGTATGGTAATTCTTAATTCTGCTCTGATATATGAGTGGATTCTTGAAATACAAAAAATAGATCTAATGTTGTGCATATGTGACCTGATTAATGTCTCTTTTTTGTTATAAAATTAAAATCAAATTTTTTAAACAATTTTATGTGTTCGGTGAGAGAGTAGTTTTGATAGGCTAGTGAAGTACAAAAAACATGGATTTTACTGGATAAATTGAAGGTTTAAGATGTGAGATAGAGATATTTTTGATATGTTGTTTTATACTATAAATAATGATTTTCGAGTGAGTTCGAAAAAGCATTTATTTTTCAAGTGTTTTAGATATTTTGATAATGATTTAATAAATTTTTGAAGGTTATGAAACTACAAAAAGCTAGGAAGATCAATGGTCTACCGAATCAATTATCGAAGTACTTTATATTTATTTTATAAAATATACATTAAAAATATAAATAAATTATAAAATTATTTTGTGATGAAAAAATAAACTTGATGTGTGAGTAGAACAGATATGCATATCTGAAGATGATAAAACTATATAAATAATGTAAACATACCCCCTATCTTATTAAGACAGGACAGCGTATAAGTTGTAAATAGTACATTTATACAACTTATTTTTAAGATAGTTATCTGAAAATTTCAATGTTATTTATTGATTTGCATTACGTAGTTTGGTTCTAAAACATAGTTTAACAATATAGTTCGATATTTGTTTGATATCAAAATGATATCAAAAAGATTCTTAATAAGAAAAATTGTTTATAAAACCCATTTTTCAACCAAATATAATTTAAAAGTGGTGAATAATAACCATAAACATCATAATATATATTATTAAATTGCTTATGTCTAAAACGCCGTATATCGTCCATATTCCCATTTTATACACACCTTAACAAACCTTACACCCATATAGTTATAGACCCGTTTTGACCCTAAATTTGCGCTTAAAATACCAATGTAACAGTGCACGAGAGGTTAACCTAAAACGAGGCTAAAAACAATTTCTATCATTCAAAATTTATTCATCAAACGAAATTAGGCTGAGAGAATATTTTAAAACTCTCACAACCTTTTTCATATTCTATAAATATATTATGCTTGTAATAACATTTTGCTTTCTGATCTGACATTAGTACTTCCATAATAATTCCTGATGTCATCCATCGAAAGCGTTTTATGGCTCTTTTTTTCTGAACGTTTCAGAATGCCAGTACCACATTTTTTCTGATTGGCCCATTTAAAACCAAGTTCTTTTAATTCTTTCTTATGAGCATATGTATTGCCAGACAGCCATATCCAGGCACCAACCAATTCTATGTCTATGCTATTAAAATGAATAATTATATGAAGAAAAAGCAAACGGCATAATCAAGAAAGACACTATAATATATACAGCTTATCCAGTAGATAGTTATGGCGTATTTATACAGCAAAAACTTTATCAGAACTGAAAAAGAAAATTGATATTCAAGGTAAGAAACGAGAAAATGGCTTGAAAAAGCCATGAAATCTGATATAATGAAAATGTACAAAGGAGTGAATCAGAATGAACCAAAAGACATATAATGATGTAATAAGCGGAAAATCCGACAACAACATAAATTTTAGTGATTTCTGCAATCTTATTGTTGATTTAGGTTTTTCTTTTAAAGGACAGAAAGGCTCCCACAAGTCATATTATCATAATGGAATAAATGAACGTATGACAGTACAAAATGCCAATTCAAAGGCTAAAGGGTATCAGGTTAGGCAATTAAGGAATATTATTAATAAACACAGTTTATAAGGAGGTTTTAAGATGGCAGAATATTCTATTTTTATACAATATGATCCACAAGATAAAATATATGTTGCAAGTGTTCCTGAGTTACAAGGATGTATGGCACATGGGGAAACAAAAGAAGAAGCATTGAAAGAAATTGAAATAGCAAAGGAATTATGGATTGAAACCGCAAAAGAAGATGGTTTACCAATTCCAAAACCAGCACTATTTACAAGCGTAGCTGTTTAGATGGAGGTGGTAAAGATTACAGTTAGCAAAGCAGCACAAAGAGCTACACGAAAGTATGAAAAAGAAAATTATGATTCTATACTTGTAAAATTTCCCAAAGGTACAAAAGAACGCATAAAAAATAGCGGTTCAAGTGTAAATGGATATATTGTTAAAAAAGTAATAGAAAGTTTAGAAAAAGAGGGATTATAATACCTCTTTTTATTTTGCAAATATATATAGGTATATAGATATACAAAATGACCAAATTATTATATCTATATACCTATAATTTTGTCTGTTATTCCATCTTAAGTATATAGGTATATAGATATATAATAATCTCAACAAGTTAAGAAACGCAGAAATAAAATAACTTGTACTCATATATCTAGGGTTAAGCAATCCGAATAGTGCTTATACAGATGTGTTATATGAGTTTTAGAACCTTGACAACTGAATGATGCACTGATGGTATATTGCTTCCGCTGAGCGGCGCAAGGAAACGTGATACTGAAAAACAAATAGTTATCAGATCACAGGAATTCCAGCAGGTAAACGCACAAAAACCGCTGACGTGGGAAACAGGTACCCACATACAAAGCGGGATAATAAGTACATATTGAAATAAATTCAGGGCTTATATCTGTCAAAGGATATAGGCCCATTCTTACGGATGGTATCATCTGATTATATATTTTTTATAGTTAAGTTAACATAATATATTTATAGTAAACGAAATGGGGGATTGCTTATGAAACGTGTATCGTATTTAGGATACCAGGTGGCCAAAGCAATATATAGAAATGTGATTTTAGTAAGTGCATCAGACAATGAGGCACTTATTTTTATTTATAAGTAGAAAAAATAAAAAATATAGTTATATATACAAAATCAAAAATAGGAAAGGTTAAATAGTGAAAATTATGATAATAAAATTTATTTAAGCAATTTAGCAAGATACATAGAAGGCCAAGAAAACGGAAGATGGTTACAACTTCCTATGGATTCAGAGAAGTTAAAATCAATCTACAATGATATTGTAGGAAAAAAGCAGGAGCACATCATACTTGATTATGATGCACTTTTTAACATTTCAGAGTACGAAAACATTTTCACGCTCAATGAAATGTTGGAAAGTATTTCAGAGTGTGGACTTGATAATGATATGTTGACGGCTTTATTTAAAGTAAATCCTGATCGCGATGAAGTGCTGGAAGCGATAGAAAATGGCACTTTTGATATTATTAATGTTGATGAAGTGTCAAGCGGATGGAATGTATCACTTGACCGTGAAGAAGTTTTCGGAATGGTTTTAAATGAGGAGGGTTACAATAACTTATTTTCTCAGTCTATCCCGGAAGAAATGATTGATTATATGGATTTTTCGCAAATTTACACATGTTTATCTATAAATGATGGATGGCAATCAGTAGATGTTAATGGCATAACTTATTTAGTGAGATTTTAAGAAAGAGAGAATAAAATTATGAAGAAAACATTATATTTTGAAGGAGCAGGTTGTGTACCTTGCAATGACGTGGAAAATTGTAGAATTAGAACAGCTTTTACAAACAAGTGTGGAAGAAAAATTTATATTGAATTTTTGAGTGGGTATAAACATATCAGAAAAGGAAACGGTAGGATTATTTCAGAACCTAATTATCTGTCTTGCGATTCATATTACTACATCACAGATGATCCAGAAATAGACGATTGCAACAAGTCAAGATTAAACTGTGAACATAATCAGAAAATTGAAAAAGTAAAGTATACAAAAGAAAATATACTTGCTTTTGTTAATGATCATTGCAATGCTGATTTTGATAAAATTGTTGTGCTTGATAGTCTTGCAGGTTATAGAGTATTTGCGGACACTAATAAATGCAATACGTCTGATGGATATAATTTCGGCGATGCATTCAATTATGATGCAGAGTTGACCAGAAGACGCAGAGAAAAAGTTGAGGAAATGAAGAAAGAATTTTGTTCTTTATTCAATCAGAAATACGACAATACAAGTTATTGGATTGAAAATGGAGAACTTGTTGTCAAAATCAATGTGTCCGATAAAGTTTTGCAAGAATCAGGATGGACAAAAGGCAGAAAATTTGTTGTGGTGTGTTAGAATGATTAATATTGACATATGGTATGGAGATAATCACAAAGAGGCAGATAAGATAGATATTACTTTTTATCCGAATGATGGAGAGTACAGAGGAAACATATACAAAAACGAAAAAATGATTGGTGATTATACTTGTAATGATTCTGTAGAACTGGAAAAGAATTTCCCACAATTAGCATTTAATTGGGGTTAAAACCACTTGAAATTGTAATTTGAAGGGAGGAAAATGCATGATCACAATACCACGATACATGAAAGAGTATGCAAACGCACAACGAAAAAGCTATATGAATAATGAATTAATGCAGAAAAAGTACAAAGATGTAGCCGTGGAAATTATAGAGCGTATTTTGAAAAATACAGAACACGGCTTAATTACAATTAATGAAGGAATGAAAGCGTTGTGCAATCCGCTTGATGGAATAGTTTTGTGAGCAGTTAGAACGGCTATGGAGAATATAAGGCTATAGCCGTTTTATAGTGCTTATAAAGCAAATAATACATTGAAAACAATATATACACGGAGGTTGTATCTTATGGAAAAATTTTATTATAAGTCTTTCATGATAAATGGTGAAAAGTTTACTTTTGTTCCTAGCCATAGAACGCCGTTAAAATCGCATAAAAATGATGTGGATTTATGCAACACTCAATTAACTATTCCATATGAAGAAATGGAAGCGGCAATAAAAGAATTACAGGAAAACGGCAGATATAAAGATTTTATTGTATCTGAATACATTGCAGAACGTGACAGAAAAGAAGCGGAGCGGATGCAGAAAAATATAGAGTATTGGAACGGCATCCGAAAAGAAAATGAACGAAAAGCGGAAATAATGAAAGAAGTTATTGAAGATATTAAAACATATTGTAAATGTAAAGAAGAAATTGTCTGCCTTGTATATTGTCGGACGGCAAATTGATGGAAACGCAAACAGCGAATTATTTTTCCGACATTTATCCTATTGACTGCGCAGTGCTGTCTGCAAATGCATAGTCCTGTCAAAAATGCTGCACGTTGTTGTCGGTATTGTTTTTCCGCCTGAAATGCAAAAGGCCATGGATCCCATCATGAGACACACGGCCCATATGAAAAATTTAGTTTTTCTCCTGCTTGTCGGCCAGAACAGGAAGATGAACCAGGCCGGTGGCGACAGTCACTGCATCCACCTTCCGCATCAGGGAGCCGATCCTTTCTTCATTCCAAAAGATATCGGAGAAATCGGAGAGCTCGCACCCTACATCATGGTTAGGGATGCACAGGTAGTTCCCATATTTATGCCGTCCGGCGAGGATGTGGAAGTAAGTCCCCCGCCCATTGATCTCAGCTTCATACCATCCGTTCCCCGTGCTCAGCAGGATGATCTGCCCCGTCCAGGTCTCCTTGCGGGAACCGCTTTTCAGGATACAGGTATAATTCATGTTCCATTCCTCCTATCCGAGATTCTGGCTGCTGACAGAAGCCAGGATGACATCCGTATCGATCACTTTCTTGTCCATCTGTGCCCCTAGAGTCAGCGCGTCGGTCATCAGGTTGTCCACCAGGCGGGGGCTCCCCTGGGAGTGACTGTGGACGGCAGAAAGCGCCGCCTGGTCGATGATGGAGGCTGCGCCTCCGGCACAGGCGATCTTGTGGAGGATGTACTGCGCCACTTCGGAGTCTGAGAGCCCGGAAAAGTTGTAGTGCACTGTGATCCTCTGGCGCAGGGCCTCATGGACGGGCTTTTTCAGGGTGCTGTTCAGGTGGGGCTCGCCGCAGAGGATGAGCGTGAAGCAGTTCAGGGAGTCATACCCATAGTTCATGAGCATCTTGATGTCCTCCAGGATGCCGGTAGAGAGGTATTGTGCCTCATCGACGGCCAGGAGGAGGGGCTGCTTCTTGTCCTTGTAAAGGTAGAGGATCTGCTCCTGTACGGCGCGGAACATCCCAGGCTTGCCGCCCTTGGCTCTAGCCCCAGGACAGAGCAGAGCTGGCGGTAGAATTCCATGACGCTGACGGTGGAGAGGCAGATGTACTCCATGTGGTAGAGGTTTGGATTGAGGTTCTTTGCAAAGCAGCGCAGGGCGAAGGATTTGCCCATGCCGGGGCGTGCGGTAAAGAGTCCTATACCCCTTGTGTCCTTTAAGTAGTCCAGGCGGGACGTCATCTCGGAGATGTCCTTTGAGAGGAACCGGTCCTTTTCTCTTGCGTTCTGTTTGTCAAAGGGATTGAAGGAAAACCCATAGTAGGAACGGAACATCAGACCTCACCCCCGATCCTTGAATAATCGATGGAGGGCGTGTTGTTGCGTTTCGTCCTGCAGTTCTCGTTCTTATCCGTAGGCCGGATGGGGTAATGCGCCCCCTCACAAAGGATGAAGGCGGAGGACATGTCGTCCGGCAGGAAACGGATCTCCACTTTTGAAGAAATGAACTGCATGGGAACGTCATAGGACACCTTGTCGATGGAGACGGTAGAGTCCTTGTTCACCTTCCTGGTGATGCGGTTCAGGAAACATTCCTCCAGCCACTCCCTGGACTTAGGGCTTCGGATGGAGGAGCGTGTCTGCTGGTAGCGTTGCATGGGCGTGGTGCCAATACCGGAATGGACAGACGTATTGTAGGTGCGCATATAGTCCTTAAGCAGCCCGTTAAACTGCGCCAGCGAGGTGATGGAATCCATGTCTAGTGTATAGAGCCAGGTTTCTTTCAGCGTCCTGAACTGGCGTTCTATCTTAGCCTTGGAAGCGCCGTCACGAATTTTTGTATGCAAAAGGACCGTCCCGATGGAGCCGCAGATGAGGGAGAGCTGCTCATTTGAATAGCTGCATCCGTTGTCGACATAGAGCTTCGCCGGGATTCCATGGGCGGCCACGGCATCCCTCAACACCTTCTGGAAGTTATAGGCATTATCGTTATAGAAGAGGCCGCCGCCCACCAGAAAACGGGAATGGTCATCAATAATCATAATGCAGTAGACTCTCCTGCGCCGTCCGTCCTCCGTGATAAAAGGCAGGTAACAGGTATCGGCCTGCCACATCTTCCCAAAGGCATCTTCTTCAAATGCCTTCCTGTCCCGCATGCCGGGGTTGCGTGCCGATTTCAGGTCATGTTTCCTGACGAAGCGCTGGACGGCGCAGACGCTGACTGTGGCAGGGATGAAGGCTTCTTCAACGAGGTGCCGGTGGATCTGTGTAGCGTTCAGCCGTGGGAAGGCCTCCTTGAGGCGGTAGATCTCCTCGATGGCCGTGTCTGGGAGTACCCGTGTGGAGCCCTTATCGGAACGCTCCTGCGGCATGAGGGCGTCGATGCCGCCGTTCTGGTAGAGGGACACCCATTTGCTGAGGGTCTTGGGGCTGTACTGGAACACGGAGCCGTCAGGCAGGGCGAGGGGCTTTTCCGTGACTCTCTGGTAATAGGCGTTCCTGGACGCATCCGGATAAAGGCCATGGATGACCGGCGCTATGAGAGCGAGGCGGAACTGCGCCATGGCGGCTGCGTCTGAAAGTTTTTTTTGATTGTTGTCCATAGAAATGTCCTCCTTAAGTGGTTTTCCCCCATTATGGGGCAGAAACGGGAGGAAAGCCATGCCCATGGCGTGTGGTTGGAGGAAAACAGTTCATGGGCCGAACACCTGTTGGCAGTAAGGCGCCGGATTTTTATGGGACTGGAGGAAGGACTTTGTAAAACGGCGGACAAAGGCGGAGGCGAAATCCGAATAAGCCGGCTGCGTGAGCAGGGACTTAAGGAAGGAAAGGCCGGAAACCTCCATGGAGGAAAGCACGCCGAGCCAATCTTCCTTCTGCACCCGAAAGAGCTGCAGCCATCGGCGCAGCTGGGAAAGGGTGATGCCGAAGCGTTCGCATAGCCTTTCCACAGTGGAAAGGCGCAGGAAATACTCCGCCAGGACACGTAGAAGGAAGAACAGGCCGTAGCCGGAGTAGGGAATGATGAAGTCCGGGAGGATGGCATGGGTATGGCCACAGGTACAGATAAGGCGCATGATGCAGAGGCTGTGGCGGACCTGGGTGCCGCCTATAAAGTCCACCAGGGAGCGGTCATAGTAGGCATGGATGCGGCAGGATCCCTTTCCCCCACAGCAGGGACAGGTCTGCAGTTCCGAACGGAATCCGGCCATAAAGGAATCGAACAGGATCTTTGATGAACTTTTTATACGAACCAGCTTGCAAAACAGGGAATTTTCTCTTATCATATATATGTCGGTGGTGCCGGATCCTCATGAGAGGGACATGATCCCGTATAAGGCAGGCACACTGGTATGCGAGAGAAAGAACGAACTGTGGAAGGGGCTGTTCTTTCTCTTTTTTGTTCCATAAAAACTATATCGGAATGACATGGGATGGTCAAGAGGAAAACGTGCCGCCTCCTGTAGCACACTTTTATAGACAGTGTATAAAAATTGAGATTATAATTTGACGTTTTTGTGCGGGAGATAGGAACTTTAATTTGCTGGGCTACAGTATATAACAAATTAGAAGATTGTATAAAAGATGGTTATTTTGTTGTTTATACTTATAGTGGACATAAAACAATAAGACTTGCAGATGTTGGAATTATGGAATATACAAAGAGAATAGCATAGATGGAGGAAATGAAAATGTTTGATTTTAGAATTATTGATTTATCAGATGGGAACCAGATTATTAGAAGGGATCTGAAAACGCCTTATAGCGCATTGACTCCAATACAGTACATAGAGTATACAAATATGGAAACACAGTTATATATTGCAGACAGGCAGAAAAAGAAGTTCCTGAAAGAAGCAGAACGCCGCCGGAACTTGCAAGAAATCCTTTTGTTAGGTTTGCTTGTTTTTGCGGTTTGGTATAGAAGTAGAAGGGAGATTTTGACCTACGACTAAATAGAATATGGAAAATGTGTAAAACTTATGGAAGAAGCTATAAGAAAGCAAAACAGGCTGATGAAGAATACAAGGAAGCTGGTAGACATTATGCAAATATGGATAGTGTAAGACAGGAAACAGAACAGAGAAAAGCAGATCAGCATTATGGTGAAGCCGTTGGAATAGAACATGCACTTGCTACACTTGGTTTTACACATGACGGAATGAAAGAGTTAGCAAAGTTATTATACTAGGAGAATATAAAATGAAAATAACAATATAGTTTGTGTTGTCGCATTGGATAAAAACACTGGATGGATTAAAACTTGTACTTCTTGTGATAAAGAAGATTCTCAAAAATATGCAAAATACTATAGAAGTATTGGATATAATTCAAAGGTTGTTACCTATGAAGAATTAGAAGAATTACAGAAAAAGGAATCGGAAGAAAGAAAAAAGTTTTATGAAGAATATGTATAATGCGATAAATCGTGTATTTTATAGCAGGAAGGAGCGAAAAAATGTTAAAAATTGGAGACACAGTAAAAATAATTGGAAAAAACATTAGATGGAAGTGGTGAAGAAAAAGAACTTATTCCTATTGGAACAATTTGCCGTGTTGTTGGATATTATGATGACGATAAAAATGGACTGACAATTGGAATTATACCCGTTGATTCGTATTGTTATATCGGAGAATATTGGTATCTTGCTCGTGATGTAGAAAAAGGTCATATGGAATGGGTTAAAGACAAATAATTGAAGAGGAACACACAATGTCCAAATTTAAAGTAGAAATTGTGGAGACATACAGAGATATGTAGAAGTGGAAGCGGAGGACGAAGATGCAGCTTATCAAGATATAGATGATAAGATAAACGAAGGTGAGATTGATTTGCCTTGTGATGGAGAAGATTATAAATATGACAGAGAATTGTTTGTGTCGGAAGTTAAAGAAGAAAATAAGACGTGGAGGAAAATAATGAAGTACATAATATTTGATAAGGAAACCTTTATATGGAAAATGGTGTATTGTAACAATCATAAACCAGAAGGAGAAGAACTGAAAGATATAGCAGTAGCGATGGTATCATATAAATATTGTGGAAAATTTTCATCATCTGATGCTATATGTATGAATGGTGGAAAACTTAAAAATGATAATGGAATTTTTATTATGAGCGAAAATGGAAAAAATATCTTTGGCAACTTGGAAGCAATGTTACAGATATGGAAATTTTATTGTTCCACATCTGTATTATGTAAGAAAATAGGAATGATTGTATAAATCTTTCTTCACTTTTTGTAGATACATTTTTGTAATAACTTATAATAGACTTTAGTTTTTATTGTGATAGTAAAAAGAATTATATATTTATTAAATTAATTCTTAGAAAATTTTTAGAGGGGATTTTATGGAAATTAAGACGAACAAAGAACTTTCAAAGGCTGTTAATGAAGCTATTGATGCGTCTGGTTATAAAAATTTGGATAGCTGAACAACTAGGAATTAGAAGAGAAGTATTCGCACGTACTTTAAAGAAAAAAATTTAGCATTGACGATGAAAAATGAAATATTATCCTTGTTAGGATTAGAAGTTCATGTGGAGATTGTCAAGAAAAAAAAACGGAAGAATATTAAATCTTTTCCCAAAAAACAGATTTAATATAGACGATTGAATTAGTACGCAAATAAGTTTAATGAAAAGATGTTAATTAGATTTCTTACAGTAATATACAGTCAAATGATATTATCTGATTATATAT
>NZ_AQFT02000003.1 GCF_000364225.2 Eubacterium plexicaudatum ASF492 | reverse complement strand
TAAAATTACAAATAGGAATCATTTCAGACAGATTGAAAATCTGATAAAAAACGGATATTACCTGAGTGTAGCCCAGCGGTTAGAAGATTTACGGACACCTTCAAATTTGGCACGGGATATTGCAAATTTATTTTCATCAGACCATCTGAATGATAAAATGAGCATTATTTCTAAACAAGCAGTTTACATGCTGCCATGTGTTTCACGGTCTTGTCCTGACAACAAATTTTGATGAAACTTTAGAAACAGTCTATGGGGTATGCGATTGTCTTTTCGAAACAGTATCTCATCCAGGGCATCCAGTGCTGGAGCAATTCATAAGGAATCCTAAACATCACGGCTTGTTTAAGATGCATGGAACCGTTATCGGAAATTTGATTGAGTATGAAAATATTGTTTTTACTTCTGCACAGTATGACCGTCATTATGGAAAAGATTCACCGCTGATTCATGACTTAAAAGCGTGTTTTGGTAAAAGGATTATGTTTTTTTAGGATGCAGCCTTGAAAAAGACCGCACCATGGATATTCTTCATGATTCCATAATACAGGGGGTGAACCATTATACCGTTATTGGATGCCAGGAGTCTGAGAAAGATGAAAAAGTCAGAAGACTTGGTGAAAAAATATACGTGCAATTTATATAAACAGGGAAGACATGAAGCTGTGCGCGTAATATTGGAACATCTTCTGGAGGAAACCAATCCTGATTTATACCAGAAAATCAATCCTATCGCTGCAATGAAACCAGGCGGTTCTTTTGAGCAGTTTTCCTATAATGCAGAAATTGTACCGTTATCTGGACGTAAAAAAGAGATGAGTGAGCTGAATAGCTTTCTTCGGACTTCTGGCGGACTATTTCAATGGTGGGCAATTGTAGGACCGAGTGGCTGTGGAAAAAGCCGGCTGGCATATGAATTTCAGAATCAGCTGCTGGCTGGATTGTCCACAAGCTGAAACGAAATGATTATAAAAATCTTAACGGGGTTACTGAACGTCTTACACAAAAAACACTGCTAGTTGCGGATTATGTGCAGGAACATGCAAGAGAACTTTGGGAATGGATGGAGTCATTGAATGAAAATGAGCAGCTTCGCAGCCAGCCGATACGGCTCCTGTTAGTAAAGAGATACTGACAGAGGATTAGAGGATTTTTTATGTCCGGTTGTGGATTATGTGCAGGAACACGCAGCGGAGATTGTGAAATGGATGGAGTCATTGAGTGAGCAGCCGGTACTGCTTTTGCAGCATCAAGGGAAGCTGACAGGGGACCAGAGGATTATGCATGGACGAAACAATTGTATAGTAACGTCCGCAATGAAATGAAATTAAAGGAAGCCTGTTATCGAGAGTCATTTTTGAAACTGTCTCCGTTATCAGATGAGAATCTTATGGACATTATGGAAAATTATGCAAGAACTTTGCAATGGCACAAAAAGAAATCAGGCAGAGTATTGGAAGATAAAACCCGTCAAATATTATTACAGAAGCTGAAAATGATTGATCCATATTTGTGCCGTCCATTGTATGCAATGTTTCTGACGGTGGCATATATTGAGTGTAAGGACATTGAACAGTGGAAAAGGAATGACATGCTTAATTATGTAATCGGCGAGGAAGGAAAAAGAATTAAGTTTAGTATCAAAAATGTGATGTGTAAAGATACAGTGGATAAGATATACAATGCATGTATATATTTGAAATGTGCAGCTACAGCGCTCCAGGGAATACCTGTTGAAAACCTGCAGAAACTTTTTCCTGATATATGGAAGATTATAAAAGATAAATCTGAAGATTTTGAGTCACCTGAGGATTTCCTGTATCAGACAGGACTGACATTTAAGACAAGCTGACGGCACTGCGTCCTGATGTAGTTGGGGAGTATTTCGTTTGTCGTTGGCTATTCGAACAAAATGAAAAAACAATCCATGATTTTGTTTCTGCTATATGGAAGGAGCCAGTTCCTGCGATTATTTTTTTTGATAGGTTAATCTGCAACTTTGGTGATTTATTAAATGAAAATCCCGAACGCTGGGATAGATTATATTCAGACAGAATTCTGCTGCCTGAAAATGCCTTAAAGTATTATCCGCAGCATGTATTAAATGCAGCTTATTACTGTAATAGTGCTGTGCAATGTGAAAACTGGTTTGTTTATTGGAGATATTCACAAATAAATACCCGGATGATTCGAAAATAGCGTTTGCGTTTGCAGGAGGCTTGTTCAATTTGAGTAACAAACAGGACAGGCGATATTCGGAAAGTACTGTCGGGCGTCTGGAAAATATTCTGTTGATAATCCAGATGTGATAGAAATATGTTGAATTTGCAAAAGCTCTGTTCAATTTGAGTAATAAACAAGATGTATTGAGTGCGGAGGCAAGCATCGCACGCTTGGAGAAGCTCTGTGCTGGTTACCCAGATGTGACGGAAATAGTAATTCTTTTTGCAAAAGGTTTGTTTAATCTTAGCTGTGAACAGGATGGGCAAGATGAAGAAAGGAATATCACACGCCTGGAGAAGCTTTGTGTCCGGTACCCAAATGTAACAGAAATTGCAGCTGAGTTCGCAAAAAGGACTGTACAACCATAGTATTAAACAGGATGAACGAGGAGCGGAAAGGAGTATTGTGTATCTAGAGAAGCTCTGCGCTGCACATCCAGGTGTGATAGAAATCGTGGTCCATTTTGCAAAAGCACTGGTTAATCTGAGCATAAACAGGACATGCAGGGAGCAGGGCAGACTGTCAGGCGCTTGGAGAAGCTGTGTACAGAGCATCCAGATATGGCAGAACTAGAGATCCTTTTTGCAAAAGGGCTTTAATCTGAGCATCCGGCAGGATACACAGGGGTGAAAAGGACTGCTAAGTGCTTGAAGAAGCTCTATATCAAGCATTCAGATGCAGAAATAGCAGCTGTATTCGCAGGAGTCATGGTCAATCTGAGCAGCAAACAGGATGAACAGGGAGCGGAAAGGATTGCAAGGTGCCTGAGAAGCTCTACGCTGAGCATTCAAATACAGAAATAGCAGTTAAATTCGCAAAAGTACTATTTAATCTAAGCATCCGTCAGGACAGACAGGAGTGGAGAGACCGCTGAGTGTTTGGAGAAACTTTGTGCTGAGCACCCGGATGTGATAGAAATAGCAGTTCTTTTTGCGAAGATGCTAGTCAATGAGCTGTAAACAGGATGAACAGGGAGTGGAGAGGACTATTAGACGCTTAGAAAAACTTGCAAAGCATATTCAGAGAAGTGACAGAAATACAGGCTGAGTTTGCAAAAGGCTTGTTCAATTTAAGCGGCATACAGAATGGACAAGCTGCAGAAAGGACGATGGAACGTCTTCGGATGATTTTAATGCAAAACCAAAATGTATATTCCTGTTTTTAACATGGCTATTCAGAAACTTTTATCAGAGAACCAATGCGAATAGGTTACCAGAACCGGACTGTTTTTTGGATAGGCACAGGCTTCCGACAGCTTCATATCTGAGATGAAGCTGTCGCAGGTGCAGCCTTTGCAGTATGCCATCGGTTTTCGCTTTTTTCCGTAGCTGTCTCAAGAGGAAAATTACCGATTGAGAAAGAATGATATTGAGATATAATAAACAAACGATGAGTGTTTTATCTTAAAAGAGAGGTGGTGTTTGCATGATTTCACTACAAGAGCAGGTGGTGCATAAAGTCAGTAATTTGTTGAGGATAACCTGCAGTTTTTATTAGAGATTATAGACAGGTTTATGCTGACAGATACAGTTAAGAAAGGGGAAACTGTGGTTTCAAAAGGATTGGGATTGCAAAAGGGCAGAAATTATATGATGATTCCTATGATTTTGATGAAATGATCCTGAAATTGCCCGGATGTTTGGGGTGGCAGAATGAAGCTTTACTAGATACGCATATTATTTGTGGGCGCTGGATGATAATCCCAGATTACCCCTCGAAGCCAGAAGATTTATCATGGATGAAAAAATGATATTTTACAGCACGGCATCGGTTTGGGAGACAGCGATTAAATATATGTCAAGGCCTGATAAGATTTGGATTGGGGGCTCGAAGCTGTCTGAACTATGCAGGAAAATGGATATAGGATGCTGCCGATCGAGGACAGGCATGTAATGGCGCTGGAAACGCTGGTCTGTCATAATCAGGATCATAATGACCCATTTGACAGGATGATGATAGCACAGGCAAAGGCGGATGGATTAAAGTTTGTTACACATGACTATAAATTTCTTTTTATGAAGAACCCTGCGTTTTGTCTGTATAAATTTCTTCACAATAAATACTTTTGTTTAGAGCATGTATTTGTTGTGAAGATTTATTTACCTTGTAATTATAATGGATGATGAAACATAGTCTGGATACGAAGATAGGGATGGGAATAGTGCTTTTATAGAACAACTGTTTGTGACATTAATTTACCACCAATTTTCGCCGATTTAGCATTAATTTACCTCAACTCCAACGAAGTTATGCGGCCTGCAGCGATTTTTCATGAAAAAAGTTGAAAATTTTGTGACATTAACTTGACTCAATCGGGATGGGGGAGGCTGGATTTGTATAAGACGTTTGAGAATTTTCGGAATGTGTGATTATATAAAAAGTTTCTTTTTTCAATAATATGTAAATATTAGTAAGGTTGTAAAACAGCGGAATGCATGTAAATCAAGGTGTTCCGCTGATTTAGCCCTAATATTTTTTGAGCGCTGAACAGTAAATGCGTGTGGGATAAGCATATTTTAGGTTTCCATGCCAGGTTAGTTAAGTTTATGGCTGACTTAATCCTTTTTTTGTTTAGAATATTGAAAACATAGGGAGGTATTGGAATAGGAGTTACAAAAGCACAGGAAAGACAGACATTGGAACGAATAAGGAAATAGTAACTATTCAGAACCCCTTATTCAAAGATGAAATCAGGATGACCTGAGATTGCATTTCTGATTGCTTCGTAAGCATTGTATCCCTGCTTATGTGCTGTGCCAACATAGGACATGATTTTTAGATAATCTCTGGCACCTTCCTCAGTTCGGAAGCATCCGGATACTTTGGTTTTCACCTTTATCATCCGCAGATCTCGTTCCGCCTGGTTGTTATCAACGGGACATGGAAGTTATGGATAAAAAGGCAGACTGAGGCCTTGTAATTTGCAAGGCGTTCTGCCAGGGCAAGGATTTTCCTTTTTCTTCCGTCCACGTTTTTCTCCGTGGTTTCGGTAAGTGGATTTTCCTTCCGGCCTGTTCGATAAGTTCATCATACTTCTTATCGAACTTATGATAATGATAATAGCTCAGAGAGTCCTTTCCCTTCTCTACAGCTTTCTCTTTGGCCTTTTCATTTCCAGTAAAAGGTCTATAAATGCAGATGCCCACTTCTGATCCGGATGATTTCATCATCCCGTTAATTCACGGAGAAGATGGGCACAGCAGACTGCATGCTGAATATCCGGATAATTCCAGTAGGAAGCCCAGCAGTCATGCATGGCAATCCCTTTGAATTCCGGAAGAACGCCGCATTGCTCCATACCTGCAGTTCCACGTTTGGGACTGATATCAAGATAGGTGTATTCACAGTTTGAGGCACCATGAACCCACCAGGGTTTTTTATCCACTCTGGTTCCGGTTTCGTCGAAATGTCCAAGCGCAGAACCGATCATCTTATCCTTGATCTTACCTACTGTTTCACTCAGACTGTCAGCGCATCTTTTTACCATGCTGCTGACCGTTCCTGTTGCAATCGGAATGTTAAATACTCCGGAAAGAATCTCATGGGTACGTTTGATGCTGACTGCGCCTACGGTATTTAGTGCAACAGCTAATGCCTGAAGGTTTCACCATACTGTACGGTTGCTTTTACGTCAGAAGGGAAAGCACCTGTGCGGGTATCTCCATGCAGCATACAGACTGGAAGTTCCAGCGCCTGATGCTCCGTTACATTGACTGTAACAACCGCGTCAATAACATGGCGTTTCTCCGCAATACATGCAGTGCCTTTGCACATCTGATAATGCTGGCATCCTTACATGCGGAGGGCATATGTTTGACATTTCATCCGGAGCTGTTATTACCGCTAAATGTATCCCCTGATGTCCATCCTGTCCACCGACCTTTTTTCCGGATGGTTTGCGCAGACTCTTAGGAGCAGGTTTTTATAGCCATCACTTGAAGGTGGTTTGGAACTGTTTTTGGAGTTCTTATTAATCTGTTCCTTCAGTTCCTGTATGGTCTGATTTAACTCAGCAATAGTTGCTGTGAGAATTTCATTTTGCCTGAGCAATGAAGCATTCTGTTCAAGCAATTGCTGAACCATTTCAAGTGTAACATTTACTGGCATTCAGACCACCTTCTTCCGTTAAATTTGATACTTCTATTTTAACGGAAAATGGTCCAAAAAGCGAATCGTGTCGTTTGATATACTGTCAAAATGACGGTGGATAAACAGTAAAAAACAAGAGATAATTGCCGGTAACACTCGGATAAAATCCACAATTACTCTGTTATCTGTGATACAACTGGGGAATTATGTTTCAGTAATCCACAGCCCAAAAACACTTGGCAGTTATACTAGAAAGTTATCCACTTTTTACACTAAAGCAATGACAAAACAGAAATTTTATTTCTCTGTTTTGTCCAAAAATCAATGTGCCCTTAATGGGGTGCTGAACAGTTACCGAAAATATTTCTATTATGGCCCCGTATTTTGATTTTATAATTCTGGATACACTGCCTTCCCTTGGCATGATGACAGTCAATGCCCTGGTGGCAGCCGCATGGGTTACAGCGGCCAGTAACCGCACAGCACATATCTGATGCAGAATGCGAGCCGTAATTTCAGGGGTTTTCATGTACAGCATGAAGTTATGCAGCCGTCTGTTTAAAATAGATTAACAGCCGGACATCTGAAAAAAACAGATTCCGGCATGGAAAGGGCAGTAAGAAGAGTTTCAGGCCACTGTAAAAAACGGGTGTGCCGGAAACGGTTTTTTACTGACTTTTCCGATTTGTAATGCCAGCATTTTCCGGCCGTCCGTGGAAAGGCGGCACAATGCTGACATTAAGAGGACTGAAAAATATGGCGGAAATCCCGGCACCAAGAGAGAAAACACCGACTGCAAAAGAACTGAGGACATCTGCAGAGCCGGTTGCAGAGCATATTTTACGGGAAGATGCAGGGATAACCGCCTATAAGAGCGGCTATGCCGTTTATTCTGTATGCGGGGCGGCAATTGTATTCTGTATCCATTCATGCGGCGGATACTGTTATGATTCAGGAGAAAAACCGTGCGGCATTGGCAGTGGTCTGTTCGACGGGCAAGCATGGTACCTGCGCCTTGTCCTGGAAGGGGAAGACCGCCTGTGCCGTAAGTATGAAAGCTTTGTGGCTTAAGAAGATGTCAAAAGGGCATAAAATCCCCCTCCCCATCAAAGGGGCTCTTTTCAAACGGGATACGGTATGGTAAAATAAGCTACAGCAATTCGTTTTAGGCTGTAGCAGCTGCCATCGCAGGATCTTTTTGATGATAATTTAGGGTACGACCCTGTTAGGAGCCGGAGATAAGTACCGGACTCCCGTTTACAGATTCCTGTATTGGTTGAAATGCATCTGCGCATTCTGAAGCGGATTGCTTTTCTTTTGCCTCTTTGTCAGCAGATGCTTTACCACAGGCATCTGCGGTTTCCGGCACTTTGCCGGAGCATTGCACTTCTACCAGACGGATCGTGTCATCATCGGCTCCCTGGTCTTTTAAGAAAGCGATGACATTTTTTAAGTTCAGCCCTTTTGTGGTTTTAGTATTCTGTATGATTTCCCTATGGTCAACAGGGAGGAAGTCCGCATCATCCCGGATCATGTGGTAAATTGCCACGAGCATTTTCCTCGCTATGGCAATGATGGCCTTTTTGTGCCCCGGCGCTTTTTCAGCGTTTCGTATTTACGGCGGAAGTACGGATCTTTCTTCGTGCTCTTCACGGCGGCAAGCGCACACTGGACGAGCAGCGGCTTGAGGTAATGGCCGCCGTTTCCTATCCTGGTAGATTTCTTCTTCCCTGCGCTTGCGTTGTTTGCGGGTGAAAGGCCTGCCCAGCATGCAAGGGAGGCGTCATCCCGCCAGACGGACATGTCCGTGCCGATCTTGCCAAGGATGTATAAGGCGGATGCCGGCGTGATCCCGACCATCGTAGTGAGATGCCGGATGATGCCGGTATATTTCTGGCGGTAGTATTCCAGCTTCCTGTCGATCAGGCCGATGCATTCTTCAATCTGGGAAAGGTGCAGGCTGATGATCTGAAGCTTGTCCCGCTGTACACCAATGAATTCATAGCCGTGGATGCTGTCCAGGATGCCTTCATCTGATGCCTTCATATTGCCCCGTCTGTATATCAGGCGCAGGATTTCATCGTCGCTGACTTCGTCTGGCTCCGTGGAGATGAGGTACTCCATGATGGCGGATGCCGATTTTCCAAACGGGTCTGAGAACACACTGTCCAGCCGCACCTTTGAGATTGTCATGGAGTTCTGGAAACGGTTCTTCTCAGAAGTCCGCATATAGGTAAGCTTAAGCCGGTAACGGCACAGTTCCCGGAGGTCACGGATGTCGGCAGGCGGGATGTATGAGGAAACGACCAGATCCATACGGAACATGCTGGCCATATGGACGGCGTCCCGGAAATCCGTTTTCTGTCCCTTTGCCTGTTTCACATATTTGGGATGAGTCAGAATGGGTTTTATGCTGTTCTGCTCTAGGATGTTGAATACAGGGATCCAGTATTTCCCGGTCGACTCCATGCAGACATCCTGCACACCGTACTCTTTCAGCCAGAGGGCCATGCTGCGGATATCGCTGTTCATTGTTGTAAACTTCCTGACGTAAAAGGTTGCCTTGAGCGTCTCCGTGTCGGTTTTACAGACGGCTGCCATCAGGATTTCTTTGTGCACGTCAATAGCTGCACAGACGGGGCGCCTGATATCCCCATCCGCTGAATGGACAACCGTGGTGCCGTCGTCTAATCTCAGGAACCGCAGTTCTTCGGAGGAGTAGGAACCTCCGGATTTGAGATGTTTCACCTGGTTTCTATTGTTCTTAACTGCCATGTTCTGTCTCCTTTCCAAAATGGCAGGGCTGAAACGGGAATACCGGCATTGACTGCTATCCCTGCGGGAGCCCTGTTGGAGCGGGCATATTCATAAGTATACGGGCTTTAAAATCACCAATCATTTATGCAGGAAGGATAGCGGCGACTGATAACCTTTCGGACTCTGGATCTCCAGACGTTATAACGTGCTCTGTAGTGTACCGATGTTCCTGAAACAAGGATACTACAATTTATGGCTTATATAAACTGAAAACGGAAAGTTGACAGCTTTCATTATCATTTGTGCCGCCGTAGGCGGCATGGTAACAACCTTGAGGCAAGGGAACAGGGCCGGAGTATTTCATACAGCAGCGTATCAGAGGAATGGGGCAGGCTGGATTCAGGCGGGGAGCCGGTGCTGGACCGGATCATCCGGGAAGAAACAGTTGAGGGTTTCTTGTCAGTGCTGTCAGACCGGCAGCGTCTGGCAGTCAGGCTTTTTTATCTGGAGCAGAAAACGGAACGGCAGATTGCGGGTGAGCTCGGCATTACGACGCCGGCTGTTTCCAAAATTCTTGCAAAATCAGTAAACAGGATGGACCAGAGTGGATTGATTGGGAAAACTGTGATGTCCGGCAGTTTGACATGAGAGGAGGGAATGGCATGCGCGGGAAAAACCATCAGAACGAGAAAAATATGTCCTGCCGGCTGGCAGAGGGGCATATGTGGAAGTGACAAGGGAGGTTTATCTGGAATGGCATCAGTCAAGGCGCAGGGAAAGATACCAGGTGGAGAAAAAACAGGCGCATGGAGTATGCAGCCTTGAAGCGCTTGGTGAAAATGCTCTGTCTGTTCTGCCAGGCAGTTATTGGGAAAACACGCCGGAAGAAAACGCGGCAAAGCTCATCTGTATGGAAAAAGTACAGCAGAGCATAAGCCGCCTGCAGGAACAGGATGCCTGCCTGGTCAGGATGCTTTTTTGATGAAATGACAGTTACAGATGCCGCACTATCCTTTGGGTGTAGCCGGAAAAGCATACGGAAACGCCGGGACAGGATTCTGGCGCAGCTTCGTGAGGAGATGGCCGTACAGGGAATTGTTCGTGGATGTTTTTAGTGGAAAGCAGCGCATATGTGGATATAGCGGAATCGGGGGAGAGCTGATTGTGGATGAATCTGCGGTAATCCTGCAGGCTTGTGGAAAAGTTATCGGGGTGTTTGAAGCGCTATCTCCGTATCGGGCTGTCATGAAAAGTGGAGGCTGGCGGAACTAAAAATAAAGTGGCTGAACCCTGCGTTCACAATAAGGCTTTTTCTGCTTAGGCGCTGATTATAGCAGAT
This sequence comes from Eubacterium plexicaudatum ASF492, assembly GCF_000364225.2. Lineage (GTDB taxonomy): Bacteria > Bacillota > Clostridia > Lachnospirales > Lachnospiraceae > Eubacterium_J > Eubacterium_J plexicaudatum. The sequence goes on along the minus strand of NZ_AQFT02000003.1, from coordinate 17,917 downwards.
GGATTTTTGTGTCAACGGAGCGACGGCAGGAGCTGGCGAAGCCCTTGCCGTTGACACAAAAATCCATCTGTTGTACACTGTCGGAAGCAGAAAAGTATTATTTTTGGGGAGAAGGACAGGCAATTTACGATTCTTATTGAGTTTATACTGGAAAAAGTAAAGTGCAGCTTATCTGATATGCAGCGCCGGATCATCACATAAATTAAATTGGAAAATGTGGCAGTATCTATTGTTAAGTGATGGACAGCAGATCGGCAGTTTTATTTTGTTTTGGGTAAAGGATATGGTGCCCACATGAATTTTCATATCCTGTATTTATGACTGCTTTAAATATGGAACTCTTTTCTGGGATGTTTCGTTGCCAGAATATCCATCTGTTTGGACAGCGCAACATGGGTATATATCTCTGTAATATTAATAGAGCTGTGCCCAAGCATTTCCTGGATATAGCGTATATCTACATCTGCTTCTAGCAGGCTCGTGGCAAATGTATGGTGGAACATATGTGGGGTAATATGTAACTCTATGGCAGCGAGGGAAGTGTATTTATTGACCATCCTGAGGATAGACTGGTCTGAAAGCGGTCTGTCGGACTGGTTCGCAAAAAATGATTGCAGGACCGCATTTCTGACAGAAAAGCGGTCTTGTATTCTTCCAGGGCATGAATAACTGCATCATTTTCGATTTGGATTTTTCGTTCTTTTGAACCTTTCCCATAAATTAAAATGCTTCTGTTATACAGGTTTACATCATTCATTTTTAAGGAACATAATTCGGAAATCCTCATTCCGGTTGCAAAAAGCAGTTCAATTACGGCAATGTCCCTGAGCGAGTTTTTCTTTTGACAGTCTGTTTTTGCCTCTGAGCGGTGCGTATATATGGCAGATAAGAAATGTTCTACGGTATGGAGAGGGATTGTTTTGGGCAGTATGACTGGATTACGGAACTTCACATGTATTTTATTGAAAGGGTTCCATGTGATGGCGTCTTTGTACTCAAGGTAGTGGAATAGCGCCTTTACGGACGCGATCTTCCTTTTTACAGTCTTAGGCTTATATTCCTGATGCAGTGATGCAATGAAATCCTCCAATGTGCCCGCAGTAATGTCCGTTATGCTGCCGGTTTTTATTTTTGTGCGGAATTGTTCCAGGTCAATCCGGTAAGCCTTTAATGTCTTTTTATCCAGCCTTTCTGGCACTGGCAGTATTCCAGATAGTTTTTTATGTGTATCTGTAAATCGCTCATATCTGATCTCCTTATCTATACTGTTTTATAATATATCGTACATAGATTTTTGTAACTGTACATCTGCCAAATCATATTGCTCTGCAGGATAATCAATGATGTAAGAAATCAGGTTTCCTTGATTAAGCTGCCAATATTGAATAAATGGACAGAATATGCATACACATGATTCTATTTATGACTAACCTTAGTGATTGAGCCGGATGCACAGGGGAACATGACATCCTGCATGGAGAACGGATGGTCTGAAAAAGGTGCTAATGGTACTGGCTTTGAATGAGATAAATTCATATCCTAATAAAATAAAAAAAGTATTGATTGTAGTCGAACTTATGATATAATATACTAGATATGTCGATAAAAATATTTTAAGAATGATAATCGAAGAATTAAACAAAGTGATAAAACTGATGGATAATAGTAGATTATCTATCAGATATTGATTGAATAATAGACAGACTTATTTCTTTAATGAAAAAGTAATAGTAAGGAAGATAGCTCAATGAAAAAATACAAGGAATACTATTAAGTTTTTCTTTAGTTCTTTTATTTATATTAACAATGATTTCAGAATCACAAAATAACACTTCTCCGGTTTTTAAAATTATTTCCGTAATCGTTTTTATGATTCCTGCATTATATTCAGCAATACCACTTATTCAAGATTACAAAATAAAAAGAAATAGAAATAAAAACCGTTTATCAGATAATACATTTACTGATAGAACAGATGACGTAAATAATATCATCAAAAAATTATCCATAAATGAACATATAATTGAAATTTGCGGCAACAGTGAAAAATGCGGAAAAACATGGATTGCAAAAAAACTTGTTGATTATATCAACCATCCAGAAGACTGGACTAAAAAGAGAATGGATTTACCATATAAAGTTGCATATTATATTGATTTACACACTAAAAATAATACGGATATTGATAATTTTTTAGAAAACAATACGATCACAAATAAAACAGTCCTGATTTTTGACCATGTTGAAGATTTGAATTATATTTTATTCAAACAGTCAATTTATCATTTTCAACTAATTTATATATTAAATAGTGCAAAAGAATATAATTTCTTTAGGCATCAAATATCTCCGTTTCATGAAAAAAACATTGATGAATTACACAGAAAGATAAGATATAATTATTCAGGTATTGATAGTATTACTGAATCGGAGATACAAGCTTTGTATCGGTTGACTGAAGGAAATATTGGGCAAATACATTTTATGTTAAGCTCTCAAAAAACGGTAAAATGGATTAAAGATACTGCAGCAGGTAAACAAACTGAATATGACGAAGAATTTAATAAAATAAAAATCCTGCTTTTTATTGGCAGGTATGAAGAGGCTCAAAATAGACTTAAACAGTTTTATTTGGAAAATGGGCAATACATTTATCAAAATAACTTGCTTTATTATACATATATCTTATTAAAAGCAGATTGCGAACATTTATTAAACAATTATGAAAAAGCACTTTCACTTTTGACAATATTAGAAGCATCTCCATATGTAGCAAACAATAAGAATTATGAGCTAGAATTATACAAAGCACATTATAAGAAGCATATGTGGAAATGTAATGATGCATTAGTTATATTAAAACAAATCCAACATGATTCATACTCAGCAAAAGTGGATTCTCTTGGAATTTTACTAGCAAAATATTTTGTTAATGACTTAAGTGTTCCTAATACAGAAGATGATTCTCTAAGTGAATTTTGTCGTATATATTCAGATGCTTATAGGAAAATAAATAACGGAAATGATCGTGATACATTAAAATGTAAAAGATATACGTCTGCATATTTATATTATAAAATAAAAATTCAGATTTAAATGAGCTGCTAAGCAAAATCAATGAAGTAATAGATGCTTATAAATCGCAGCAAGATAGGTTACTGGCAAATGCATATTTTATGCGTGGAGAAATATTTAGAATATACAAACAATATGAAAAAGCAGTACAAGATTATAGTAAGACTAATTTGGTAACAGTTGATAACAACATTATCGTTCAGACTAATTTAATTGTTTTTATCTAAAACAATGTAAAAAAGTAAATTGTGTATTCCATTCTTTATCCGCAAATGAGATTATTAATTTATGTAGAAATAATTCATATGCAAATAAAGTTTGGAATCGTATAAATTCTATTCTTCTAAATGATCCAAATAAAGATATCATTGAAGAGTGTTTTGATAATAGAATTATGCCTATTTTATAGAAATACATTCATATTCAAATTGAGGGATCTTCTTTTCAATGAGATAGTTTCTTAATTGAAGTATTTCTTTTTGATTGATTTCCGGCTTCAGTAGCAGATAAAGTAATTTAGCAAGCGGCATTATTTCTTTATTGTCCCAATTGTATCTTGAAATTTGTTGTGTGCCAAGACGAATGCCATCATTACCAAACAATTTTTGTGCTTTTGATTAAGAGATATATTAAATTTTTGGGCATTTACATAGTAATTTTCAGCATCTTCCTGGGACATTAGTACAAATACTTGATGTGTGTATGTATAAATATGATCATCCAGTTTAGCTAACCGAAAATGATATTTTTCTAATGCATTGCCCAGCAAATTAGCAGACTTTACAATTTGGGATTGATATTGTCGGCCAAATTCTTCTTGTTCAATCAAACACATGAGCAATGCCGCAATATGATTCGGCTGTGTATTTCTTAAATAATTAGGAGTAATATTACGCTTTAGTAATTCTGAGTAATGAATGTTATTTGTCATAATAAGTCCACATGATGGGGCTGGTAATGTTTTATGAGCTCCACCTATTAAAACAACATTATCCGTATCTAATGGATTTGAAATTATTTTTCCGGCAATGAGCCCTAAAGTTTGAGTACCATCGTAGATAATCCCCATATCAGGAGTGAGGCAGATTTTATTCAAATGAGGCGGGTTTATGATATCCGATTGGCAAAAAATAATAAATTTATATTTCTGCGTCCTGCACATGTCGTTAATCTTCGAATAATCTATCTGATAACTTTCATAATCATACGGCACGGGATCGTAGGATATTCCTAATGAATTTAAAATTATCGGTATAGAAGCATGACCGCCTTGCTCTGGTGTTGTGACTAAGACCCGATCATTCCTGGAAATAAGTGACATTGCACATACTGTAAAACAATTTATGCCTGTAAGAGTGTCGGCATTAGTATAATCTGCATTAAAAAGTATTTTACATTCTTCTGTCAATAACTCATTTAATTGTTGTACATATTCACCACCTATAAAGGCATTTTTATTATCTTTATCAATAAAAGAATACTTTCCCTCAAATTCTGAAAGCAATGGTTGCTTACAAAAATCAGATATATAAGTTTCCGCAGCGCATAAAGGTATTTTATTATTTTCGTTTTCAATCAATTCTTTATTCAAGTCCATGTATTTTTTAATATTTTATGCATTGTAATCATCTCCAGTGCTTCATTATCCATAAATTGAAAGAATATTTCCAGATCATTTATATGAACCGTAGATTTATATAACAGGTAATGGTATGCTGATTTTAAACGTTTTGAAAAATAATCATTTATTATTCAATCAATATCTGATAGATAATCTACTATTATCCATCAGTTTTGTATCATATAAGTGTAATTTGATTTGCATTTGACAAATGATTTACAAATATTTTATATAACGTTTAAATTATAAAAAGTATCAAAATATGATGTAGTTTCGAGCTGCAAGCAAACAATTTCATATCTTTATTTAAAAATTATGGAGAGGCTGTTTTTGCACAGCCTTTTTCTTTTATTCGTTTTTCAAGGGTAAACGGTAAAACGCGAGTACCTATACAAAACTGGAGCAAACCTGTATGATAGTAACAGATTTGCTCCAGTTTTTATTTCACTTCATATTTATTGGATTTCCGACACTGCTCTGGCAGGTTTGGAGACCATGGGAGCAGGTCTTCCAGAAAATCTCGGTTTGTGTCGTCTTCGTGTTTCGGTATCTCAGTCAGGAGATACTCCACGTATTCATAGACTTTCAGATCGTTTGCCTTAGCAGTTTCGGTAATGCTGTAGATAATCGCGCTGGATCTGGCTCCGCAGATGGTGTCGATCAGCTTCCAGTTGTGCCTTCCGATACAAAAACCACGCAGTGTGGATTCTGTTGCATTGTTGTCCAGAGGGACTTCACCGTCTTCCAGAAATACGCGCAGATATCTTTCCTGATTCACGGAATAGGCAAAGGCTTTTCCTGTCTGGGATTTGGCAGGACTTCACTCTGGTGTTTTTTACCCACACAAAATAAGCGTCAACCAGGGGTTTTAGTTCCAGCTGCCTCCTGTGCTGCCGTTGTGCTGGTGTAAGCTCTGCCAGATCATTGTCCAGTTTATAGATCGCCCCGATCTGCTTTAGGGCATCATAGGCAAGCGTACCTTTACGCTCTTTTTCATCCTTTATAGCTTTCTGCGCATCTGCATATTTACGCCTCGCATGTGCCCAGCAGCCAGCAATCGTCAGGCCGGGGGTTTTTTCTTCCAGGGAATGGTATGCCTGGTAACCGTCTGTAACACATACTCCCTGAAAATCTTTCAGAAACTCCTCTGGATGATCCTCCTTCCTGTCTTTCTGGTATTCATACAGGACGATGGCTTCCTCATAAGATTTCCCGGTGCGGTAAATCCACATATAACTCTTTGAGCCGGCAGCTCTCCCGTCTTTTGAAACTTCGACAGTGGTTTCGTCTGCCTGCAGCACATGATACTGGTATAGAAGCTTATGCAGATAGTCATACAGAACTGCAAGATAGCGGTCAGCACACTCGATCGTCCAGTTCGCCATGTTCTGGCGGTTCAGGTTCACATCGTTGCGCTTGAACTCCTGCTCCATACGGTAAAGCGGAAGGGAGTTGACATATTTTCCATTGATGATGGCAGCTTCCAGGGATGGAGTGACAATGCTTCCCCGCAGCAGATCCTTTGGACGCTGTGCCTTTACAACGGTTTCATCATCCATACCGGCATAAACCGCTACATGGTGTTCTTTTACTTCAAAAGAAGCCGGATGGAATTCCAGCCTTTTATATACTTCATCTGGAAGACGCTTATATTTTCCATCCGGAAATGCTTCTTTTAGTTCTTCTTCTGACATTTCATGTTTTATAACCGTTACAGGCATTCCTTTTAAGTCGTCTTCACGTTTCCCTTTCTGCTTCTTTTTCCTGCGGATGACAACTTCCTCAAAATCCGGTTCTTCTGCCTGTGTGCCCGGTTCGCTGGCTGTGGCTTCCGGTTCGTTAAAAAACAGGCTCATCTGCCCGTCAATCACATTCATTTTTTCAGAATGCCGTCCGAAACGCTGTCCGCGCAGAATGGCTATCTGTTCTAGGATCAGTTCCTGGTTTTGAGTCATCCGGGCAATATTTTTCTGCAGCGAGAGTATGATCCCGATGAGTTCATCCCTGTCGGCATTATTCAGTTCATCTGCTGTATAGATCATCTTTTCCATATCACAATTATAGCAGAAACAGGATATTCCTGCTGAAAAATTTTTGACCGGCTTCGTCAAAATGACGACAGACTATACCGTCACAAAAGGCGCTTTCAAAGATATCGGATTATTTTTTGGATTTAATTAGAAAAAAGCGCAAAGCTGTTTCTGAAAGCTGCACAGGACGTTTCTGTACAGCTTTCTTCCCTGTACAGAAACGGGAAAGCGACACCGGAAAAGGGGCAGGAAATTTCTATGTTTTGCACAAAACCTGTCATCATGCCTGTCAGCAGGTCCTTTCCGGTGTGACTTCCTGGATCCTTCTTTTCTGCTCGACGGCAAGCCCCTGCATCAGCCATGTGAACTGTTCCGGTGTGATCTCACGGGCTTCTGACGCTGTTCTTGGCCACTGAAAGCGCCCCGCTTCGAGTCTTTTATAAACAAGCACAAAGCCGTCGCCTTCCCATAAAAGTCCTTTGATGCGGTCTGTCCGCCTGCCGCAGAACAGAAAAAGGCAGCCTTTTTGAAACGGGTCCGGCGAAAAATGATCCTGTACAACTCTGGCCAGGCCGTCGATTCCAAAACGGAGATCCGTGTAGCCGTACGCCAGGTAAATCCGGCTGTATCGTTTACATTACCAAGCATTGGCCAGCGCCTCCATAACTTTTTGGATAAAACCTGCCGAAGCAGATTCGGTTACTTCTATGGTAATATTTCCTTTTCTGATAACCGCTGCGGCTGGTGCAGGGAGCTGCTCTTGACAGATGTCTGCCGAAATTTCAACAAAAGGCGATGCCTGCGGGGGCTGTCCTGTATTTTCCACTGCCTTCCTGCGGAGTATTCTCAGCCAGTAATAATACCTGGACTCTTTGATATTCCTGTCATGACACCATTCCCTGACGGTCATGCCGCTTTCCATGCGTTCCTTTATGAGCACGGCCCAGCGCTCTGCGATTACATCGTGTTTTAAATCTGACACTAACTACACCTCACTTTCAAAACTGGTATGAGTTTTCAAAGCTATGTACATGGACTGTGAAAAGTGATATAAGTTTTCACAGTTTCAATAGTAACTAATAATAGCCTTGAGATAGATTATTCTCAAGGCCATTATATACAAATTTCTTCTATTATGCACGGTACGCGCTTTTTACCGTTTACTTTCAAGGGTTGCTGATACTAGGATTTTAATGGACTGGATTTTGCAGCTTAGCCATGTAGAAATTTGTCTTTTTAGAGTCTTTTCCATTATAAAAAATAAAAATGATTAAAAAAATCTAAAATGGTTAATTTTCACCCTCTCCAGCATGCGGTTAGTGAGAGGACAATTTAAAACACGCTGCAGTCACTGGCATTGCCAGGAGTCAGTACGGTTTCACCCATCTATGCATCAGATATGGAAATATCTGGAAATTTTCCCCTTACTGCACATTGATAACTTCATAGCCTGCCTGAATGGATACCCGGCAGAGAGTGTGCATCCCGCGTGCCATGCCGGAGGAAACGCTGCGGAAAGAAGACCGGAGCAGGAACGGGTTCAGGGTGGAAACAGGCAGACATACAAAAGAGGAATTATGCTTTATTTATCAGGCATATTTGGTAAATGAAAGTATTTGCGAATAGTTTTTTTCAATAAATGCTTTTCAAACGATAGCATCTGGAAAGGCTGCCAGTGGCAGGCTTTTGGATAAAAATTGATACAGAAAAATGTCCGCGGCGGTGCGGCAGCTGAAATGGAAAGCCGCATAAGCCCCGGAAACTCTGAAATAACGAATGGGGGGCCGAAATGGAAAGGAGAACAGATGCAGGCAGGGGCAGTTAATGTGCGGTATGAGGAAGATAAGCCGGAAAATTGTGATTACTGCTATTTCCAGGAGCCGAAAACAAAAGCCTGCAGGCTGGATCAGTGTTTTTATCTGCTGCCGGAAAGCGGGCCGGAGCTGGGAAAAGGCATGGAAGGCTGCAGGGACTGCCCTTATGGAAGAATCCGTCCATGCATCGGCTTCTGCATGGAAAAGCTGATTGCGGAAATGCGGCAGAAAAAATACGGGGAAGGAGGCGGCGCTGATGCAGGATGAAACAGTTGAGCGGGTGGTGGCGCTCTGCATCCAGGGAGGTAAGATTTCGGAACAGATATTGAAAGTCTCCATCCGGGAAGCACTTGCGGAAATGGAGCGACAGAAGGAAGCAAAACATCGGCAGAAAAAAGGCTGTGCGGCTTACCGCGGGAAGCAGAGCATGGAAAATTACGGAAGCAGGGTCGTGACCTTTCCAGTATAGAAATTACGGATGGCAATATTAAGTCATTTGAAAAATACGCCCGGAAATATGATGTGGACTACTGTCTGAAAAAGACAGGTTATCTGAGCCGGCGCACTATTTTGTGTTTTTCAAGGCGGCGGATGTGGATGCCATGACGGCTGCATTTAAGGAATACATCGGGCATCAGATGAAGAAAGAAAAAGGGAGTCCACATACAAAAAGCTGTCGCTGGCAAGGGAGAATACAAAGCACAGGGAGCTTGACAAAACGAAAAGGAAATCACGGGACCAGAGCCTTTAAACGGCAGCCCGGTGTAAGAGAGCACTCTCGGAAACTCAATAGAGAATAAGCAGGAAAAGGTTGATTTTCAGAAATGAGAGGGATAAGGGATGGATGATTATGGGGCTTGAGCAGTCCAGAGAGCATAAAGAATAAAATGTGCATGACTTTAAAACCTGTCGAAAAACAGGCCTGAAAGAATCCGGAAGCAGGAAACTTGGTTTATGCCACTGCCTGCACCTGCTGTTTATAGCGGGCATCCAGATGGATGCAGATTCCAATCATGGTTGTCATGAAAGAATAATGCTCCTTTGTGTGTATGAACATACGGTGCAGTCCGTAATCATTGAGGATGCGGTTGTTGATACGTTCCGTGGCGGTGCGTTGATTATAAATCTTCTTATAAGCATCTGTGCCGCGGGGGACGTCGGTGTAAAGCCGGATATCCCATTCGGCCGGGTCTTGACGACTCTCCCATATTTGGAATCGGTGCAGGAGTTTTTACATTTGGAACAGTGATCTTTCCCATAGGGGCAGCGCCACATGAGGTAACCGCTGGATCTGTCATAACCGTTAGGCTTCATGCGCAGTTTTTCCTGACATAAGGGCGTTCCATCTTTGTCAATGGTGATGGTATCAGGAATTGTTTTGGCCGGCCGCATTTGTCGTTCAGGTCGATGAAGGCCCGTATTCCCCTGTTTTTAAGGATCCGGTAGGTGGGGTAATTGTCCATTGCAGAATCCAGGCACATATCGAGGTGGAAACAGCCGGCATATGTTTTTCCAGTTCATGGAAAGCGACAAGGAAATTGACCGAATCATGACGCTTTGCACTGGTAAAACGCAGAAGCAGGGGGAGATCTGTCCTGAGTTCACTGTTATAGCAGGATAATTGGAACAAAGTGTAGCCGAAGTAATATTTTTCCAGGTCGCTGTCCCAGCCCCAGGAAGCATCGGGGTCGGGGAAATGCCGCAGGTTTTCCGGTGCGCCAACCCTGTGGTGCCCGCGTGGGCAGGCATGGGTATGCACGGCGGTGCCGTCTCCGGAAACCGTAAGGTGTTCCCTTGGTATGAGGCCGGATTCCATGGAAGGTAGGACAGCCACGTGATAGAAGAAGCGCTGCAGCCGCCCTTCAAAGTTAAAAGGGATATCCTTCCCGCTCATGAGCCGTTTTTCGATAGATTCTGTGATTTTGGGCTTTGCCTCCTGTGCTTTGTGTTTTTGCCTTTGGGCTTATCCGGCTTTTGGTGTTCCAGGAAGCCGGAAGCAGTTTGTCCCGCGCATATAAGTCCGTTGGCGGTGCAGCCCAGAGCCTGTCCATGAAGTCAAAATAAGAACCGAGGGGCGGCAGGGAATCCGTAGTGCAGCCGATGAGAGCGGCAAGGAGGCGGTCATGTTTGAGCCTGTCGACCCAAAGGGTAAGGGATAGCTTGGCCAAACCTTCTGAAAATAGAAGAAAGAAAAGGATAAAAGACTTAAGATTTGTGGCTGGTTCTTAGCGGGCCTGCCAGTGTTGGAGTAAAAGGGTAGAAGGAACTCCATGGCCTTATCGGTATCGAAAAGGCGGAGTTTCTGCCATGGCTTCCAAAGCCCGTATGGAGCCGGACTCTTTCAGAGGAATCGAAATGGACTTTGGATTCGTTGAGAAAGTACTTGTAATCTTGCATGGACTGCCAGTACTTGATCATAAAGTGCACCTCCTAGTAGTTTAGTTTAATGCTGTGCGTGTGGCACAGACGCTTCTTAACTACAAGGGCGCGTTTGGTGACTGGCGTATATGGTCACCAAACGCGCCGCACATTTTGACTTATATGTCAATACTTTTTTGAAAATTTAACAAAAATGTTTTCCAGGATATGGAGGAAAGCAAAAAAGAAGAACATGAAAAAGAGCGGAAATTCGGGCTTAAAGAGTTTCCGAGACCGCTCATGAAAGGGATTGGAGATAATGGATAACTGGTTTACAATAGACAAGATTGATGATGAAACCATAATCATAAGTGAATACCGACATTGGGAAGAAACCCACTGTTATCTATTGAATGGAAAAGAGAAAAGCCTGCTTATTGACACAGGACTGGGGATTTCCAATATATATGATGAAGTCCGTAAACTTACGGATAAACCGATTGCGGCGGTTGCCACGCACATTCACTGGGACCATATCGGCGGGCATAAATATTTCCCGGAATTTTACGCACACGCAGAAGAATTGGACTGGCTGAACGGGAAATTTCCCCTGACAATCGAAACTATTAAGAAAATGGTGGTTGACCGTTGTGATTTGCCTGACGGTTTTCATGTTGACGATTATGTATTCTTTCAAGGTTGTTACCATGCCGCCTACGGCGGCACAAATGATAATGAAAGCTGTCAACTTTCCGTTTTCAGTTTATATAAGCCATAAATTGTAGTATCCTTGTTTCAGGAACATCGGTACACTACAGAGCACGTTATAACGTCTGGAGATCCAGAGCCCGAAAGGTTATCAGTCGCCGCTATCCTTCCTGCATAAATGATTGGTGATTTTAAAACCCGTATACTTATGAATATGCCCGCTCCAACAGGGCTCCCGCAGGGATAGCAGTCAATGCCGGTATTCCCGTTTCAGCCCTGCCATTTGGAAAGGAGACAGAACATGGCAGTTAAGAACAATAGAAACCAGGTGAAACATCTCAAATCCGGAGGTTCCTACTCCTCCGAAGAACTGCGGTTCCTGAGATTAGACGACGGCACCACGGTTGTCCATTCAGCGGATGGGGATATCAGGCGCCCCGTCTGTGCAGCTATTGACGTGCACAAAGAAATCCTGATGGCAGCCGTCTGTAAAACCGACACGGAGACGCTCAAGGCAACCTTTACGTCAGGAAGTTTACAACAATGAACAGCGATATCCGCAGCATGGCCCTCTGGCTGAAAGAGTACGGTGTGCAGGATGTCTGCATGGAGTCGACCGGGAAATACTGAATCCCTGTATTCAACATCCCAGAGCAGAACAGCATAAACCCATTCTGACTCATCCCAATATGTGAAACAGGCAAAGGGACAGAAAACGGATTTCCGGGACGCCGTCCATATGGCCAGCATGTTCCGTATGGATCTGGTCGTTTCCTCATACATCCCGCCTGCCGACATCCGTGACCTCCGGGAACTGTGCCGTTACCGACTTAAGCTTACCTATATGCGGACTTCTGAGAAGAACCGTTTCCAGAACTCCATGACAATCTCAAAGGTGCGGCTGGACAGTGTGTTCTCAGACCCGTTGGAAATCGGCATCCGCCATCATGGAGTACCTCATCTCCACGGAGCCAGACGAAGTCAGGGACGATGAAATCCTGCGCCTGATATACAGACGGGGCAATATGAAGGCATCAGATGAAGACATCCTGGACAGCATCCACGGCTATGAATTCATTGGTGTACAGCGGGACAAGCTTCAGATCATCAGCCTGCACCTTCCCAGATTGAAGAATGCATCGGCCTGATCGACAGGAAGCTGGAATACTACCGCCAGAAATATACCGGCATCATCCGGCATCTCACTACGATGGTCGGGATCACGCCGGCATCCGCCTTATACATCCTTGGCGAGATCGGCACGGACATGTCCGTCTGGCGGGATGACGCCTCCCTTGCATGCCGGCAGGCCTTTCACCCGCAAACAACGCAAGCGCAGGGAAGAAGAAATCTACCAGGATAGGAAACGGCGGCCATTACCTCAAGCCGCTGCTCGTCCAGTGTGCGCTTGCCGCCGTGAAGAACACGAAGAAAGATCCGTACTTCCGCCGTAAATACGAAACGCTGAAAAAGCGCCGGGGGCACAAAAAGGCCATCATTGCCATAGCGAGGAAGATGCTCGTGGCAATTTACCACATGACCGGGATGATGCGGACTTCCTCCCTGTTGACCATAGGAAATCATACAGAATACTAAACCACAAAAGGGCTGAACTTAAAAAATGTCATCGCTTTCTTAAAGACCAGGGAGCCGATGATGACACGATCCGTCTGGTAGAAGTGCAATGCTCCGGCAAAGTGCCGGAAACCGCGGATGCCTGTGGTAAAGCATCTGCTGACAAAGAGGCAAAAGAAAAGCAATCCGCTTCAGAATGCGCAGATGCATTTCAACCAATACAGGAATCTGTAAACGGGAGTCCGGTACTTATCTCCGGCTCCTAACAGGGTCGTACCCTAAATCATCATCAAAAAGATCCTGCGATGGCAGCTGCTACAGCCTAAAACGAATTGCTGTAGCTTATTTACCATACCGTATCCCGTTTGAAAAGAGCCCCTTTGATGGGAGGGGGATTTTATGCCCTTTTGACATCTTCTTAAGCCACAAGCTTTCATACTCTTCTTAAGCCACAAAGCTTTCATACTTATGTACAAGCTGCCGGAATTCCACATCAGACAGCTTGTTATAATTGATACCCAGCCGCTTGCAGTAAAGCGCAGCCTGCTTTTCAAGAGGGCTTCCCTTAAAATTTGCGACATCCTCTAAATCCCGCTTCAATTCTTCGGCAATGGTGGTTGGCGGCGCACTCTCACTGTCAGACTTGTGTGCGGCACGGATGTCACGGACGATTGCGCTTATATCATCCTGTATCATGTGGCTGAATATTCGTCATCCTCAATATGTGCAGCCTGTAAAATCCGGAGGTACGGGTCATCTTCCCCAGGGCGGTAGCGTTCTATAATTTCGTGCCGGACAGTATCAACAAGGGAATTGAGGTTCTGAATCTGCATGGAAGCAATCCCATCCACATAAACCTCAATGTCAGCCAGAAACTTTATAAAATCTTTGTGGGTGGCAAGCTCACACAGCAGGCGGTTGTTAATCCGGCCGCTTTTCAGTGAAGTGGTATACTAAAACTGGACACGGAGGGGTAGAATTAGACAGGATACATGGTAAGATTTTACACTGTCTATGTTGTACATAAACAGAATCCCCCACGAAATGAACAGGAGGGTTACTAATGGGTTACACAAGAGAAGAACGGCTGGACATCGGCAGACAATTTACAACAATGAATTAAGCAAAAGCGATGCAGCCATAAATACAGCATCAGCGAGGCACAGCCAGGGATTATATGAGACTGTACAGGGATGTGAACAGCCTGCCGCCAAAAAACAGGATTCAAAAAGATGAAATACAGTAAAAATAAACATACATTCCTGCGAACCGGATCTGTCTGAATATGAATCCATGACAAAAGAAGAACTTATTAAGGAACTGGTGAAATCACGGATCAATGAGGCGCGGTTAAAAAAAGGATACGAAGTGAAAGGGGATGGTGCAGACAGGACAATTACAATCTTCGACAGCTGGAATATGAATAATACTGGAATTATCCGGTGAATTCCAGTCAGCGTGTTATGCGAATTCATGGGTATCCAGCGGAGCAGCTTCTATTATTGGAAGAAACGCCTTTCTGATCTGGCTCCTAAATAAAGGCACTTGCAGACAATGTCATTCTGTTCAGAGAATATCATTTGAAATATCCGTCACACGGATACCGGTGGCTGAGCGCAAAGATAAGACCTGATACAGGACTGAAGGTTTCTGATGCGTATGCGCATAAATGCTGTAAAATTGCTGGCATAAAAAGCGAATCAAAGCATTACCGGTATAAAAAACCAGGCGAACCCCGCAAAGTGTATCCGAACCTGATCCTTGCAGACTCAGGATTGACGGGCCGATGCAGTGCATTGTAAGTGACATGACTGCATTCCGGTTAAAGGCATTTATTATGAACTGACACTGTATATGGATCTTGGAATAACGAAATACCAGTCATTCACTTTCTGCAAACGCGGTGACCGCATGACATACATCAGCGGCCTGCATGACCTTATAGAGCTTAAGCAACAGCATCCGGAATATAAACCGTGCTGCATTCGGATCAGGGATCGGTATATGCATCAAAAACTACAATGAGCTGCCCGGAACATGCGGCATTATACATTCTATGTCACGGCTGGAACGCCGACAACAATGCAGCAATGGAACGATCACGGATGATAAAATCAGAACTGTTTACGGATTTTCATCTGCCAGGGTGAAAATGTCAAAGAAGAAATGGCTGCGTACATAAATTTTTCAACGAGGAACGGCTGCATACTCGCTGGGGTATCTAACGCCCAAACAGTACAGGGAAACATATGCAGCTGTATATATTTATAGATTGTACGTTAAAAAATACAATTTAAGTGTCCAATTTTTGTTGACCAGTGCACCAGCCGGAGGGGAACCATACAGTTTCCCGTACCGCAGGGTCAAAGGGGGATGCTGTGGGTATGGCCTGGGCAGTTCTGCTGCTGCCGCCACCTGCCTGACGGTGTCATGGCGATTATATGCCGTAAGCGGCTTGGATACTTAGTTTTATGAACAAAAGCGGAAAATGTTCCTTATGGTGCGGTGTATGGCAGCATAGGACAAACAGATGTAAGAATATGATGAATGTAAAAAGGAGAAAGGAATGTGTGCCATGAGGACTATACCGGGAATTTCCGCTGAAAAACTGGAGAAGATGGCGTCTGTGGATGTGCGAACAGTGGATATATCCACGCTCACTGATCTGAGAGACATTGAGATTGATACAAAAGCTCCGGTCAGCAAAAAGCTGGAGGCATTTGCGGCACAGACGGACAATGTATATGTGAACCGTATCGGAGATTATGTCGTAAAGGTGCGGTATCAGAAAACCGGCGACGATTGATGAAAAGATGGAAGAATATATCCGCAGGCTGGCGGAAGTTTATATTTAGATTCAGCCGGAAAAATTAAAATCAGGCCTTGTAAAAACAGGAGAGTTATGTTAATTTAAAGTCAGGGCTAATATCAGTATGCACCTGGCTTTGCGGACGCTTTTGCGAACTAATAAAAAGCCAGAGTGATACATATATGAACGATAAGACATTTTATGCAGCCATGTACTTGCGCCTTTCCAGGGATGACCAGGAAAAGCAGGCAGGGGAAAAGTCAGAAAGCGGCAGTATTGCGGGCCAGAGGGAGCTGATTCGTTCCTTTATCCGGGAACAGCCGGATATGGAACTGTACGACAGCTATGTGGATGACGGCTGGAGCGGCGGGAATTTTGACCGTCCGGAATTTAAAAGAATGATGGAAGACGTGGAAGCGGGCAGGGTGAACTGCGTAGTTGTAAAGGACTTATCCCGTTTCGGGCGTGATTATATTGAAGCCGGGAGGTATATACAGAAAACTTTCCCGGCTCTTGGTGTGCGCTTTATTGCGCTGACAGACCATTATGACAGCTTTCTGGCAGGGACGGGGAAAGCTCTATCGTGCTGCCTGTCAAAAACTTTATCAATGATTCTTACTGCAGGGATATATCCACAAAAGTAAAAAGCGGGCTGGAGGCGAAGCGGAGGAACGGGAATGTATTTCGCCGTTTGCTGTATATGGGTATAAGAAAGATGAAAACAACAAAACAGGCTTGTAGTGGATGAATATGCTGCAGGAATTGTAAAGGAAATTTTTGAATGGAAGATCTCAGGTATGGCGGTGTCAGCCATTGCGGACCGGCTGAATCAGAACGGCATACTGTCCCCAGAGAGTATAAAAATTCTATGGGCCAGAAATATAAAAGCGGCTTTTCTGGTCCAGGGCATTCCAAGTGGGGCAGCGCATCTGTAAAAAGGATTTAACCAGCGAGGTGTATCTTGGGCATCTGGTGCAGGGAAAGTCGAGAAAGATTAATTACAAAGTGAAAAAGACTGTGGAAAAGCCGGAAGCAGAATGGGACCGCGTGGAAAACACGCATGAACCTGTCATTTCGGAAGATGATTTCCAGATTGTTAAGGAGCTGTTAAAAACAGATTCCAGAAAAAGCCCACAGATGGGACAGTTTGGTTTTTTACCGGGCTGCTGTTTTGCGGGGACTGCGGGGAGCAGATGATCCGGCGTGTAGTCCGGTATAAAGGGAAACAGAAGGTTTATTATATCTGCTCCACAAAAAACCGCGGGGAGGGATGCAGTCGCCACAGCATAGAGGAAAGCGTATTAAAGATGCTGGTGGAAAATACTGTGAAACGCCATGCAAATGCCTTCCTTGAGGAAAAGCGGCTTTTTGACAGGGCAAAAGGGCAGGAGGCGGACTTTGCGGCTGTGTCCGGCTATGACATGGAAATCCGGCGGCTGAAACAGGAACAGGATAAATATTATGCACTCTGCGCTGGGCTTTATGAAGACCTGCGCGCAGGCGTGGTCACAAAAGAGGAATTTGAACGGCTTCATGCGGGATTTCAGCAGAAGGCCGGGGAACTGGGAAAAGCACAGGAAAAGCAGGAGAATCTGATCAGGGATATGTTCAGAAAGGCGTGCTGTCTGCCGGACGGCTGAAAGCCTTTCAGGACTGTGTGGAACTGAAAGAGATTGACCGTCACACCCTGAGCAGCCTTGTAAGACGCATTTCTATATATGAGGGCAGGCGGGTTGAAATCGAGTTCTATTTATGGATCAGTACGGTGTCATGCTTGGACTGAACGGCAGGCAGGAACAGGCGGACAAAATTTCAGAAAGGGGTGCATGAAATGGGGAGGGTTTCTAAAAGAAAAGCATCCATGGAAACAGGACTGGAGAATGTAGCCGGGGCTGGAAAGAAAAACGGAAAAAAATACAGGGCAGGC
>NZ_AQFT02000002.1 GCF_000364225.2 Eubacterium plexicaudatum ASF492 | reverse complement strand
ATTGCCTCCGGATAATAATACGGACTGCCCGAATCCAGAAGTTTGTTTGTATTTTGGTAAGTAACCTCCCTGCCGCCTGTCCATCTTTCATATGATTTTCTTTCGCCACAATCCTGGCAATATCTGGGTGTCCAGACATGCTTTTGCAATAATAGCCAGATCACAGGCTGTTGTATATTGCCCCTCGGCATCATACCCGTCCGGAACGACAAAGTTGAATGTTCGGCGCCAAGCTCTTTTGCCTTTTCATTGACCGCATCCATAAATACCTCCACGGCCTGTTCATTTGACAAATGATTATCCCTGCTATCTTTCTGCCTGTATGAACCGCAAGTGCATAAGCCGCATCATTTCCGGAAGGAAGCAATAACGCAATCAGGAGCTGACGGATTGTCAGGGTATCCCCCATTTGCACTAACTTTCCTGGAATGCTGGTAAATTAAGGCTTTGAGCTTTCCTTTGCCTGGATATTGCAAAAACAATGCCAATCAATAGATAAAAATGATTTCTGCATTAAGAAGATTCCTGACAAACGCCCGCTATAAGCTGCTTCAGTTAAGTTAATGCATATGGGGTATCCCCTGGTTCAGCCATGCTCTCGACGAATCATCATGCATCATCATAATTTCCGAACCAACCGTCACACAATCTTCTGCGGAACAAACATCCAGTGCCGTCAAAGCCATAATTATCTTCGCCGTACTGGCCGGAGCAATCCTGTCGCTGCTGTTTTTCCGGTACAACACAAGATTCGTATCAGCCTCCACCACAATGACATTTGCCGCCGTAATATCCACGGAAAAAGAATCGCTCCGATCGGAAATAAATGCGGTTTCGTCACGCTCTTCACCTGTTTCGATAAAATCCGTATTACGCTCGATTTTCTCCGTTTCGTCAGGCTGCACACTGCTTTGCGCATCGGAATCAATAACGTTGCCGCTGCCCTGCTTCCTGAAACCGCACCCTGCAGCAAATACAGCCACCATAGTCAAACATAAAATCGTGGATAGATTCATCCGGAAAATCTTTTTCCGTGCTTTATTGTTCTTTCGTTTCATAATCATCACCTCTTAACCTTTCTGAGAAATTTGCACAGCAGCATCCGTACCTACATAAAAGCACTCTTGCTCTGATACAACGATTGTATCAAAAACAAGAGTGCTGTTCTTTCGTTCCATCCAACGAACATCTCAATTTTTCATATGAAATTTCTTACGATTTTCCTACGATGAAACAATCGTCACTTCAAATGTAATTGTTTCATTTTCACTGTGGGCGGTAATAGCTCCGCCGTGCAGCGTCACAATTTCCTTTGCAATGGCAAGCCCCAGGCCCGCACCGCCATTTCCCGTGCTCCGGGAAGAATCCGGACGATAGAACCGTTCAAAAATATGTTCCAGTTTATCTTTTGGAATCGTAGCTCCATGATTTGTAACTTTAATATGAACCCTATCTTCCTTTTGCGTGACAGCAATCAAAATCTCCGTATTTTCAAAGCTGTAATTTACCGCATTTCGCAACAGGTTATCAAATACCCGCTGCATTTTATTTACGTCGCAGCGAATCATTTTATTCGGCTCGATCATAAGTTCACAATTCAGATTTTTTTCCGCAAATATCGGTTTAAATTCAAAAACCAGCTGTTCCAGCATGCGGGTTAAATTTACCACACGATATTCCAGTGTAATATCGGAAAGGTTAAAGCGTGTAATCTCAAAAAATTCGCTGATCAGGCCCTCCAGCCGTTCTGCCTTTGCCAATGCGATTGACGCATACTTTTCTCTTAATGCATCCGATAGTTGGTCCTCATCCCTGAGTAACGTCAAATATCCAATCACAGACGTAAGCGGTGTTTTAAATCATGGGCAAGATACACTACCAGGTCATTCTTCCTTTTTTCTGCCATCATAGCCGCAGATTTTCTCTGCTCAAGCGTATGCTTAATCGCATTGATTGTTTTTTCGGTCGCTGCAAGCTCACAGGACAAGACCACATCCTCCGCATTTTCCTCTGTTAATGCATGAATACCTCTGTTAATTTCAATAAAATACCTCGTAAAGCCTTCAGATACAGCCTTAAAACAATCAGAAATACTACAAAAGCAGCTGCCATAACGAACCATTCTCTCTTATCCCGAATCATATAAGTATATGCTACCAGCGCTCTTTCATAATCTTTATAAAATATTTGTAATAACCGCACCATCACTACGGAAAAACGCCCGTCAAATAATCTGAGAGCCGCAGCAATCAGTGCAAATGCCCCAACCAGCACCGCTGCTGTCCTGATCAGAATTTTTGTCTGAAGCTGTGTATAATCTTCGTCTGTTTCTTTTTTATTCTTCAATCGTATATCCAACTCCCCATACCGTTTTAATAAATTTCGGGTTTCCGGCAGGTTCTTTTAATTTCTCCCTAAGCCTCCCGATATGCGCCATAACCGTGTTGTTATTTTCCAAAAACTTCTCACCCAGACTTTTTCGTAGAGCTCCTCAGAAGGAATCACTTTTCCCCTGTTTTCACACAAATACCAGAGAATCGAAAATTCAATCGGTGTTAACGAAACTGCTTTACCATACAACGTACACTTATGCGTATTCTTATTAATCACAAGTCCGTTTATGTCATATTCCGTAATCGGTACGTTTTCTTTCGCCATACCGGCGGCATTGTTATAACTGACATACCGGCGAAGCTGTGTCTTAACCCTTGCCACAACCTCCAATGGGTTAAATGGCTTTGTAATATAATCATCCGCTCCGATCGTCAGCCCATAATCTTATCCGCATCTTCTACTTTTGCCGTAAGCATTATGATCGGATAAAAATACCGTTCCCTGATCTTTTGACAAATACGAAAACCATCAACATCCGGTAGCATAACGTCTAAAATTACCAAATCCATTTTTTCCGAATCCACGCATTTTAATGCATCCATACCATTATAAAACTTAAACACATTGTAACCGTCATTTTTCAAATACAGTTCGATTAAATCCGCTATTTCTTTTTCATCATCCACAATCATTATTTTTTCATTCATATCAACCATACGCTCCTTTTCGGCAACGCTGTACTAGAGTGTGTCTTTAAATTGCTTTCTGTCAACTGTGCGTCACAGTTTGCGGGAGATTTGTCCCGAATGAGGGAGGCGTAGTGGCTACGTTGACCGAATGAAGGACAAATCTCCCGCAAAGTGGGGCGTGCAGATGGCAGGAATGAATTTTAAGACACACTCTAGCAGCCGGAAAACCAGCTGAAGAAAATTACGATAGTTTATTATAACACAGCTACTTCCAGTATTTTTTTACTTCGTCTTCGGCCTGCTGTAATGAAACATCAAAATGATCTGAAATATACCGAATCGTTTTCTCGAATGTCATGTTAAAATTTTTGCAGGTTTCAACAGCTCCTTCTATTTTACTGTCCATACGCATTTCCTCAAGAGCTAAGCACATATCTATCTTCTCCTTTCCTTCCGGATATTTTAATTTCGAGTTCGTTGTAACATTAATGACTTCTGCCGCCTGTCTGTCAAGGTTTTGAAAACTTTCATCAGACTGTGTTACTATCTGCAGCTTATTTTTATCTTTAGAATACTTAATATACAGCATAACTTCTTTCAGGCTGGTCCGAAACTCTTTAATTTCATCGTCTGTCATCTGTTCCGGTGCAATCAGATTGATATTATAATCCGGAACGTACTGAATAACGGCATCATCCGCTGCTGCATACATCTCTTTTAATGTTAATGGCCCATCCCATCTGTCCGGTCCCCAGTAGATTACCAGTGTCACAACTGGGATTAACCGGTCTGTTTTGTAGAAGCCGCTCAAAAATTCGTCGGATGACGGCTTATTCCCTTTTTCCTGCCTGTGCGACTTTGCAGCCTTTGTAACCTGGCGTGCGAACTGCATGGAATCATAAAACATATTTTTCACAGGCATAGCGTAATGCACTCTGCTCTGGTCTTCACAGCCTAAAATACAGTATGCGATATTTCCGTCCGTCATCATCAGCTTTAATACGTCCCTGTATTTCTGTGCTGGCACGCCTGCTTTTCCCTCTCCGTATGGCACGACAATCTCTGTGGAGTCCATTTCAATCAGATTATCAGGATTTATTACCTGTTTTCCGTGATACAGAAATTTATTAAACATATCGGCAAAGATTACCGGATCTTTCATGTATTCTTTTGTTATAGTATCTATCTTTCCCAGTTTCTTCATCTCCTTTCGGTTTGTCGGTACGCTTCCGGTTCCGTATCCAGGTCATCCATTGTCTGGTCCAGGTATGACCCCCCATTTTATCATAAATATCTATCAGGTCATTTTTTCGTATGCCAAGTATTTCAGCTGCACGTCCATGTGATATAACCTGTTTTTAAATATAAGGATATGGCAGCATGGCATTTCTTTCCGGCTCTGTAACCTGTCCGGACAGCGTAAGATAAACAGCCATCTCCTCCCGATAAATTTAAAGTTTTGTCCTGATACAGTATAACATAGATGCTGCTGATTTAAATGGCAGCATCAAATATTCAGACAATTCCAAGCTGCAGCATCCGAATTGTGTATGTATGGCAGACAATTCAGGGTAATCAAGCCATAAGTTCGAACATCATCCTTACACCAAGTTTCATCCCACTCTTTAGGTATTTAAAATTCGCTCTGGTAATAGTGTCTGTAAGATCTATCACCAATTCTTCAATCATGAATTCTGTCTGAACTTCATCAAGTTTTGAAAAATCCCTGTCTTTTACTTCCGGAGTATACTTTTTTATTTGCGTCAGTATACTGCTGTCATGCGTTTTGATGAAATCAAAATACGATTTGTCCTGACTTTCCGCCTTCTTTTTAATGGAATGGTAGACTCCTCGCCATTTTCATAGATATAATCGATAAGCTCCCAGCAGTCGTAGCCCCGGTCGGCCAACACGTCACTGCGCTACCCTCGCTTATTATAATGCTGATAGGATAGCCGTATACGTCAACCGCCGCATGGATTTTTGTACTGTTTCCGCCGCGGCTGTGGCCAATTTCATTCACAGGCCCATTTTTTGGGGACTCCGGCGCTATGCTGATGGATCCGGACAATGGAGACGTCGATGGAAATTTCGCTTAATTCCGCTCCAAGGCTAAGTTTTTTGAAGATTTCTTTCAAAATGCCGCAGTCCAGCCATTTACGAAACCGGCTGTAGACACTTTTCCATGGACCGTAATATTCCGGCAGATCCCTTGGCGCGCCGCTTTTTGCCATCCATACCATGGCGTTAAGCAGGCCTGTACCAAAAATAAAGGATAATATCTGATTATCCGTCAAATTATAGATTGGACAATCAAGATCATTCTGTCTGATTGAGTAATCGTCGGACACCTTTAAATATGAAGCTGTTGACAGTCTAAAATGTTAAACACTTTAAAAATACTGTTCAACGACAAAATGCATGATTCTATTGGTAATTTAAGTATTATATTTTGCCATATAGGATTTAAGACCATTACAGATATACACTTTTATAGTCATTATAACATTCAGAAAATGTATAATTTTTATTCCAAATTTAAGCAATGATTGATAATATACATGAACAATATTATGGCAGAATTCATATGTTAACATTTGGGGAGGTATTTTTCTTGTAAGATGCGCTAAATCTAAACAACCCAATCCTGGTTCAGCAAACTGAAAATCAATTATTATTGGAGCACTATGTATATCTTTAGAAAACATAAAGTTATAAATATGCGCATCCCCATTTATTAATGTCATATTATTGATAGTTTTCTTTCTAATATTGATTTCATTTAATAAATATTTGGTAATATCAACGGACTTATTTATTATTTTTATGGCGCTTTTTGTTAGAAAATGTGAATTTTGTGATATAAAATCGTGAATACCAATCTGATCTATATCAGTTAAGCGTGTGAATTTTATTCCTGCTTTGAATGATATTATATTCGCATTATTCCAAAAAGCTGAGTGAAAGTACGCTAATGATGAAACACATTGCATAACTAAGTGTTCAGTTATTTCAGTTTCTGTTATGGTATAAAAACTATTTGATATATTTTTAAGAACTAAAAGGGTTTCTCTATCATTGCCATCAGCATAAAAGCAATAGGGAATAACATTGATACCGCTATTTATTTTTTTTACATTATTGTAAAAAACAATTTCATTTTGACATAGTTTGTTTTGAAATCGATTTTCATATGAATTGGAATATTTAATAAAAATACTTTGATTATATTGCGTATGTTTTTCTTTGATCACTAAATTAATAATAAAAATGTGTGATGTTAAAGAGTTGATTTTAGAAGTTTTATCAATTAACATATCACATTCATTGGGAATGTTTAAAATTTTCTTAAGAAATTGTGGATTCGAAATAATTCTTTCAATAGTCATAGTTTAATCCTTTCTGATAAAGGAGTAACTATGGAAATGATAATATAAAAATACAATAACAAGGCCCACATAGTGACCCTTATTCTGATATAATCTAATGAAAAATAATATGCAAATGAACGACCCCGCAGCAGAGCTGCGGGGTATCTGAAGGGTGGCTTCACTACATATAATCCCATAAGCTCAACTGTTTTGGCTCCAGTGCGCTTTGATAAAGCTTCTTATACTCTTTTTCTTGCCCTTGTTCTCTTACATATTTTGATATCACCGCTTCATTTCCATGTTCCCCTACTGTGGCAACATAATATCCGTCTGTCCAAAATTCCCTCCCCATAATTTTTTCTTCACCTGGGGACATTTGGCAAATACTTCTTTGGCTATTATGCTTTTCACTCTTTGTATTATTTTTTGTGGGCTGTATGTTGGCACGGATTGTATCAGAAAATGTACATGGTCTTTATCTGTTCCTACCTCTATAAACTTTATCTCATACCGCTTTTCTATCTCTTCACATGTTTCTCTGATCACCTGGTCTACTTCATCATCTATTACTACTCGCCGATATTTCGCTGGACACACAAAATGATACATAAGCACTGATACATTGTGCGATTTGTGTATGTACTCACTCACCCCACAATTCCCCTTCCTTTTTCCTTTAGTATATCACAGCCTCTACTATTTGAAAAAGTTTGTTACGCAGCAGAGCTGCGGGGAATTAGACCCTGAGAGATTAAAACCTACCTATATGAAACATTAAAAATATTTGCAAAATCAAATTTATTATAACATAAAAACAATAATTTGTTAATATTTTAAAGAATTGGAGAATAATAATGAAAGATTTTATTAATAGAGATACAGAACGAAAAATCATTAATGAAGCAATTCAGAAACTTAATTCCGGCACAAACGTAATTATATGGATAGAGGGGGACTCCGGAGTCGGTAAATCCTATCTTATGAAGTATGTTCTAAAAAGTGTAAATATACCAGTTTTTCAATTCTTAAATTGTAAAAATATCTACAAATGTGAAAAGCAGGATCTAAGCCAAGAATTTTCGTTTATTTCGAATATTATGACAACACTACAAGTTAAAAATCCAACAGCTTATCATAATTGTTTATATAACTATTTTGATAATATTCATAGAATAAACTTATATGAGGTCATAGAGACTGTATTACCTAATTTTAAACCGTTGCAATGGTCAAAAGATTTATTCGATAAATTTAATGTTCAATCGCAAGCTTCAAAAGAATTTATCATGGATCGAACTTTGAAGACCTCCATGATTGTATGCTTATCTGAAATTATTATGCACCTTTTAGAGCAGAATTATAATGATAGCAATATTTTATTTTGTATAGACGATATAATTTGGATGGATAATGCTTCATTAGAAACCATGGAAACCATCTTGTCTAAACTTCGCTTGGAAAATAGGTTTAAATATAAAATTTCTTTTTTTGTAACATCTCGTAATTGTCATGAATTAGAAAATATTGATGAACAAAATAATTATTATAAATTTGAATCCAATATTTTTGATGAATTTTATACTTATAATTATAATCTTCTGTTAACAAATTTTAAAATTAGAGCCACAAGAGAATATCTTTTGGAAAAAGAACGTTTTGAATTACTCAATTATCTGCAGTCTTTACACAATATTACGTCAGGTAATCCTCAAGAACTTACCCAGACTTTAAAATTTGAAGATTATGAAATAATAAAAATGATAAAGACATTTGAAAATGATACGCAACAATCTGGTGAACACTATTTTACTAGTGAACTTATTTATACTTTACAGCAAAAAATACTTATACAATTTATATATTAGGTCTTCTTAGTTTATTAGAAAAAAATACAAAGCCCTATTTGCTTCTCTCTCTTTGTCGTCTTTGTATTGAAAAAATAAATAGAACTGACTTTGATTTTGATACATATGAAGAAGCAATAAATATATTAATGCATAAAGATATATTAACATATGAAAACATTGAAATAATTATAAAACATGATTCCATTAAAATATTAGTTGTCGATTATTTAATTGAATCGGGAGATTATCAAGAAATTGGCAATATATTAGCCCATTTTATATTAAGCAGTGAATTTATTAAAGATGAATATTATACATCCAGAGTTAACTTAGCACTAAATATCTTGAAAAAAATTAATCCTATAGATGGTTTAAAGATAGCGATAGATTTTTATAATTATTCGTCATCCTATGATATTAATAATTTACGAATTACTGCAGAATGTTATTGCATATGCTTTTATCAAGTTGATATTGAAACCGTCAATGAAGTTATTGTTCCTAAAATTATTACTGCGTTAGTATCCACTTCACAATATGACTTAGCATATAAGATATGCAAAATTATCTTTAATAAACTTAATCTCTTGACATTAAAAAATAAGGTTTTATTTCTTGTTAATTATGCAAAAATATTAATTGATTTAGGGTATATTAAAAGTAACTCTGAAAATTCAGGGGCAATCTACATATTAGATATCCTTGTTGAATTAGTAGATGATGATAACGATTTATTACAAGTTTATTTATTAAAAATGTCAGCATATGAGCATATATTGGAATTTTCCACAATTAGAGATATTTATACATATGCTCTTGATATAATAAACAGCAATAGTGACTTAGATGATAAACTATTAAGTACTTTTTATCGCAACAAGGGGCTTATCGAATACCATGCAAATATAAAATCGGATTATTTGAAAGCATGTTTTTATGCTGAAAGAATCTGCATTATGAACGATAAGAATATTATGATGGGAACATGTCATAATAATTTAGGATTATCATATTTTTATAGCGGAGACATTGAAGAAGCATTGGAATGTTTTGAACGCTCATACCACTTTTTGCAAGATGCTAACTATGATCTTTTACGCGTTTTGAACAATATTTCAATGTGTTATCTTATGCTAAATGATTTTTCCGCATCTTATGATTTTATCTTAAAAGCAAAGTGCATCCCATTAAAAGGGATTTTCGAGAGTAAAAGCCTAGAGGTTAATTTGGCATTAATCATGTATAGGAATAATCAAAAATCTGAAGCTGAAAAAAGACTTGATGCAATTATAGATGAATATACTATGGGAAATATTGTAACTGATACAGCGGCATATTCTGCTGCTATGGTAAACAGGGCTTACATATATTTTAATGACAAACAATATTTAAAGGCATATCAATTATATAAAATGTCAAAATGTCATAAATATAAAAATACAAATGAAATTGAACAATGGAAAAGGGACTGCTTATGTAATTATTGTCTTTATAAAGAAAACATTCTTGACAATGTCTCAAATCAAGAAATAGATTTTGATGAGAAACATAATTTCATACATAAGCGCCCGTATTCCGCTATTCTATTTGCATACTATATTATTTAGATCAAATTGAATAAATGCAAATACAATGCGCTTCTCATAAATAAGCCGTTTTCAGCTTGGAAGAAATACTTTGCCTGTGGCATATTATCTACAAATTTAGGCAGTTCATTAGTTCTTGGCAAGGGATGCAAAATGATTAAATTTTTTGAAAATAAGTCCCATTGCTTTTGATTCATGACAAATCGGTTATTTTTTTCTGTTTCATAAAATATCTTATCTATATATAAAATTGAAATGGAAGGAATAACATTTGCATCTAACAGTTGTTCTATAGTATTGTAATATTTAATAGGATGTTTTTGAGCCAGTTCTTTTACTTGAGAAGAAATACAAACACCTTCTTGACACAAAATATGGATAGTTATGTTATCCCAATAAGTTAAACCAATTAGAAATGAATTAATAGTTCTCTGCCTAGGAGTCCCTATTATCAAGATATTATTATTAGATATATCACCTAGGCACCTTTGGATTGTGAATAAGTCAGTTAAGGTTGTGTTGGGTGTTCAACGTTGCCACTTCCTGCAGAAATAATTGGCACAGTGGCTGTGCTGCATATTTCAGACATTATATTTTGATCTATTGTTCTCATTACTATTACATCGCAATATAAACTTGCTATTTTTCCTAAATCATCAATTGGTTCAAAATATGGTGGACCACTTCGTGATTCATTTATATCTGAAAAACCAATATAATTACCACCTAACCGAACAAATGATGATTGAAAACTTAATTGTGTTCGAGTACTTGGTTGAAAGAATAAAGAACCAAGAACCTTTTTTTTAAGAGCATTAGAATATTCTGAAAATATTTTCTTCCTTTATTGGCTGTTTGAAACAAATTTAATATTTCCGACTTTGATATATCTAAAATTGATATGAAATTTTTATTCATATATTTTCTCCTTAACATTGCAATATTTGGGCATTACAAATTTATTAGTATGATTGCTGTACTATACTTTATTGATTTTACAAATATTTCTAACATTCAAGTTAAATTACATAAATAACTATTTATAAATTAGAATATTTCAGAATTGATTTTAAGATTTCACATATTACTCCGTAGTCGTTATTTTTTTGGATTTAAATACAATTTTAAAAATCTGCAACCAACATCATAAAATTGTGCATTTACTAAATGAGTATATTTTTTTTGCCAAATCCCTAGTGTCAAATCTTTTCTTAACTTTTCTACACCTTCTTTCACTTGCGCAGGTTTCATGAAGTTAAATAACGACATCGTCAACCTCCGCTCATTTTCAAGCAATAAATCTGGACGTCCCCAAAGTGCTGATGAAAAAGTATCTTCAAAATCAATAGGAATGTCAAATGCAATTTCCTCTACTTTTGTTTCACATATTTGAGATACTATATCTTTAAGTTCATTGATGTCCATATAAAATTTATTAAGATACATTCTTGAATATGGCCAATATTCGTATAACCAAAGTTTACTGCATATTTTAGGATCAAACGTAAAAATTAGTAACATACCTGATTTTATTATCCTTCTTATTTCACGCAAAGAACTATATATATCTTTAAAATGATGTATTGCATTAATTATTATTGCCCCATCTATCGTATTATCGTCTAATGCTATGTATTCAGCAGGCGAATTAATATATACAAGTTTTTTATCAACGCATTCTTCAATCATTTGTCTTGATGGTTCAATCGCAATAACATTATATCCTTGATTACGAATTTCAAGAGAATAATTACCCGTTCCAGCTCCAATATCAGCAATAATTGAGTTTTTTTCAAGTGACAATAGTTCAATTATTTTGTTTGTCAGTCTATAATCAGCTTTTCTGTATATATTGTAAACTTTAGCTCGATTAGTATAATCCATAATTTTCATCTCTTACATTGCATGCTTTCATTATATGAACTGATTGATGGATGATCCATGGTCAATCAGACAGAATGATCTTGATTGTCCAATCTATAATTTGACGGATAATCAGATATTATCCTCCACTTTTATATCATAAACTTAACTTACTACCTAACATTTAAAAAAATCCACATCTACATTTCTAGTATATTATATCATAAGTTCGACTACAATCAACACTTTTTTACAATCAGCTCTGACGATTAAATTATGGATTTATCAGTGCCAATTACATATATCTTTCAATATATTGCAACTTTTGATGATAGTATTTTAAAACAAAAAACTCCCCCTGCTGTAATTTTGAAAACGCTTTTAGGTTATTGTGCCATATCCGGGCATCCCCCCTTTCCAGTGCATTCCATTACCGGAACCTTATCTGAAAGCGCTTTCCTGTTTCATGCCTGTGTTCTGATAACTTTATATTCTGGAATGATTCAAATATCCGGCTGTGCTTTTCCGACAGGGACAGCGCTGTGCTTTTCCAGAGTTTTTCCCACGCCTCCATTATCTGGGATATCATATGCCCGATCTGTATCAGGTAATAATGGTTTTTCAATGCCTGATAGTTCCTGCTGAATAAATGTTCCAGATAATATCCGTGTTTTTTCTGCGCGTTAAAGCCTTCGTTTTCTATTTTCCACCGCCTCCTTCCGGCTTCCACCAGTGCAGCCACATTTTTCTGATTAACGGGAAGGTCCGTCAGAAACAGGAACCCTGCCTTTATGTTTTCTGTCTCCCCTTTCCTGCTTCCCTTTTTTATCAGCACATCCCGCTCTTCCCTGTATTCTGCAATGTTTACCTTATGACCGTTATAATCAATGTCCGTAACGAAATCATGCCAGCATGTTCCGTTAATGAGTTCCTGTTTCCGGCAGTTTTTCTCTGTTTTTTCAGCCTGCCGTATTCATCTGAAACCGTCGGAATGCTGCCTTCCTTATACCGCAGAATATAGCGCCATCCGCTGTCGCGGCATTTTATGAAAAAATTCTCACATGCATAAAGGCTGTCTGCGCAAAGGCAGACAGGAAGCTTTGGAAATTCTTTCTTAAGCCGTTCCATCAGTCTGTAGCATGCTTTCAGCTCACAGTCCTGTTTTTCTGCTTCTTCCCCGCCGGTATTTTCTACAAATTCTGTCATAATGCTTACAATAATGTCCGGATGGAGAACAATTTTTGCTTCCAGTATATAATAGTAATATTCCGTATACTCCCTGCCAGTCCCCTTATTATGAACCCTGTACAGGCTTTTTGCATCCAGTTTTCTGCGGCTGCTGTGAATCTGCGTCCCGTCTGCAATCACCTGCCAGTATCTGTTCCGGATTCGTGCACCTGCAAATGCGCGGCTGCGCACCAGCCTGTATACAAGCCGGCAGACAGTATCCTGCAGTTCTTCCGGATCCAGCCTTTCAAGGTATTTATTTATCGTTTCCCAGTAAGGAATTTCATCTGCGGATGCGCTTTCCCCGCACATTTCCCAGATATTCTGTATAACTGTATCAGAATTAAATTTCTGGCTTGTTTTTCTCATGCTGCTGATATAGAATATAGAAGAAAGGATACGGGTCATGAGAAGTATGACATTGGGATAGGTAATGTAACTCTGATTTCTGGGATCTTCTGTCTGTTTTAACAGGCGGGCCAGGTCAGGGAAAAAATGTTTTATAACCTTAACAAGTTCTACTGCAAGATGAAACTGTTCCAGATGTTTACGTGCCTCTTTCCGTGTCACTTTTGTTTTCATAAAAAAGCCTCCCTTCTTTACGTGGATAATGCGAAAAAATAATTTTGGGTTAATTATATTATCGCTTATTTTCCCGCAAAATGGGAGGTTTTTTTGCGAAAAATTTTTAATCGTCAGAGCTGTTTTTACAATACTTTATACATATTTAAAAGGCTTCCCGAATTAATCTTCTCTCTTCAACCAAAATAAAAAATTCCAAATTACATCCCTTATAAATAAACAATCTAACCCTGTACACCAAAAGCATTTTAATTACAATAAAAACATCTTGACAAAAAACCTCCTTCACACTATACTGTACTTACTATACATATACAGAAAGACAACAAAAAAAGGAATGCACAAGCATGAACATTGTTATATCAAATCAATCAGGAGTACCCATTTACGAACAAATAAAGGAACAAATCAAAGCATCTGTTTTAGCAGGCGTTTTAGTCGAAAATGATCCTCTGCCCTCGCTCCGTCAACTTGCTCGCGATTTGCAGGTAAGTTTGATAACTACAACGAGAGCATACAGTGAATTGGAATTGGAAGGGTTTGTTCGGACAATGCCAGGAAAAGGTGTTTATGTAAAGAAAATCAATGATGCTTTTGTTCGTGACAGATACCGGAAAGAAGCCGAAGATGCCCTGACTGCTGCTGTCCGGCACGGAAAGCTGGCAGGCTTATCACCAGATGATCTTCATACCATGCTGGACACCATTGAGAGGACAATAAAATGAATAAAGCAATTGAAATAACCAACCTTAGAAAACAATACAAAAATTTTTTGCTGGATAATATCAGCTTTTCCGTTCCCGGTGGTTTTGTATGCGGATTTATCGGTGAAAACGGCGCCGGAAAAACGACTACCTTAAAACTGATTTTAGGTATGATTGGGAAAGACAGCGGCAGCATTCGGCTGTTTGGCAAACCTGCGGAAGATGTTTCTTTGAAAGAAGATATAGGCGTTCTGTTTGAACAGCCCTATTATCAGGAGGACCAGACACCCATTGATGTAGAAAAGCCATACGCCCTTTCTACAGAAAATGGAACAGCACAGCTTTTCATCAATACCTGGTGCAATTTTCCATTGATCCGAAGCAGAAGTATCAAACGATGTCACGCGGTATGAAAATAAAGTTAGGCATGGCAGTCACACTGGCGCATGACGCAAAGTTATTATTGCTAGACGAATCAACTTCGGGCCTTGATCCTGTTGCCCGTAACGAAATGCTTGGAATCCTCCGTGATTATATGGTGGAAGAAGGCAGAACGATATTCTTTTCTACACATATAACCGGCGATCTTGAAAAAATCGCCGACTATATCACCTATATCAAAGGCGGCAGAATTTTATATAGCGGACTGAAAGACGAATTGATCGAAAAATATTGTCTCGTAAAAGGCGGCACCGAAGATCTGCCACTGGCAAAACGTAAACAAATATTGGGATTGCGTGAATATCCCGGCGGTTTTGATGGTATGATTCCAATCAAAGATATTGCCGGTTTTCCCGGCAGTGTGATTACGGAAACGGTTTCCCTTGATGATATTATGGTTCGAATGAGCAAGGAGGTTGTGGCATGATAAAGCGAATGGCGATATTGGATTGGAAAGCGATGAGGTGCTTTCATCTGCGGATTTTTCTGATTCCTGTAATTTCTTTAACGACTGGTATTATTACGGCGTTGTTCGTTATTCCGACCAATGTTTTATGTTCCTGTTTTTTTCTCTTAATACTTTTGCAGTAGAAGAAAAAGGAGATCGCAACAAACTGTATTTCACACTGCCCGTCAGTCGTTCCGCCGTAGTAGCCGGCAGATATGTTTTATCCATTTGTATGGGGTTGATGGGATTTTTGACCGGTATCCCTCTGGCTGTTTTTGCAGACCGCTTTTCACTGTCACATTATTACGGCCCGCCTGAATGGTTTATCCCGGTTATGACGATCAGTTATCTGCTGTTTTCCATTTTTAACCTTTGTATGTTCCCCATATTGTTCAAAATGGGATATCATAAGGGGAAGTTTTGGGGCATGTTTGTACCGCTCATACTCTTTACAACGCTGTATTGTACATGGGTAATGATTTCATCTCTGCCCGGAAATGAATATCTGCTCTTTCATGCCCTCAGATATGCCAGTAAACATATGTTTTTGGTAAATGGCGGTATTCTTGCAGCCGGTACTTTGATTTTGCTGATTTCATTTTTGCTCTCAAAAAAGATCTATTCAAAGCGAGAATTTTAATTTCAAACATGACAAAAACTATGTTAAGTTACCTCTGTCTTTTTATATACCGTGTAAAGTACTGGAACCGAAATACAATAAAGCAATAAATATATTGCTACAATAAGCGGTACGGCGCCTACCACCCTGTTTCCTATCTGATAAGTATAAAAAAGCCCAACCGCATTGCATATTTGAAGCAACTGATCCGGAAAAAGCCCCGGTATCTTTGATCGTACGGACATTCCACTTAAAAACGACGTCATAAATATTAAAAGAAATGGTATCGTCACTACGAATACACTCAAACGGGTTTTTGCCGATACTAGAGTGTGTCTTAAAATTGCGGACTATTGTTCATTTTAACCAAATAAGTATGGATGCCAAAAAGATAAAGCCAAGATATGTAGAAGCCAGTTTATCATAACGTGTGGCAATACGCCGAAATATTTTGAGCTTTAGAAAATATTTTTCGACAAGATGTCTTTCTTTGAACTTCCACCAGTCACATTTGCGCTTGAATTTTGCTCCTTTTTTTGATGGAATGGTAGGCTCCCCGCCATTTTCATAGATATAATCGATAAGCTCCCAGCAGTCATAGCCCCGGTCAGCCAGCACGTCGCTGCCGGCAATATCTATGTTTCGAGTACAGGAATGGCATATTTGACATCACTGCGCTGACCCTCGCTTATTATAATGCTGATGGGATAGCCGTATGCGTCAACTGCCACATGGATTTTTGTGCTGTTTCCGCCGCGGCTGTGGCCAATTTCATTCACAGGCCCATTTTTTGGGGCTCCTGCGCTATGCTGGTGGGCCTGGACAATGGAGGCGTCAATGGAAATTTCGCTTAACTCCGCTCCAAGGCTAAGTTCTTTGAAGATTTCTTTCAAAATGCCGCAGTCCAGCCATTTACGAAACCGGCTGTAGACACTTTTCCATGGACCGTAATATTCTGGCAGATCCCTCCATGGTGCGCCGCTTTTTGCCATCCATACCATGGCGTTAAGCATTAGCCTGTTGCTTTTTCGTGGCCGGCCTGGTTTATTTGTTTGTTCAGGTGGAAGCAATGGAGAAATTTTTTCCCATTCCTGGTTTGTTAATTCGTACCGTTTCAACATAATTAACACCGCCTCTTTCTTTTATTATAACACAGAAAAGGGAATAGGAATATATGATTTGTGCAATTTTTACATACACAAATTTATATAGTTTGTGTAGTTTTTAATTTTAAGACACACTCTAGTACTCCATCCGGGCAGAAATTACCGTTTATTACAGCCTGATTCACGCCATTGCTTCGTTAAAATTTCTAGTCGATGGAACCACATCGCCGTTAAAATTTTGCCTTGCACTGACGCGAATCAGTCAGCACTAAACTGTAATTTCTGCCCGGATGGAGCACTAGCGTGTGGCTTAAAATTGCTTTCTGTCAACTGTGCGTCACAGTTTGCGGGAAATTTGTCCCGAATGAGGGAGGCGTAGCGGGCTACGTTGGCCGAATGAGGGACAAATCTCCCGCAAAGTGGGACGTACAGATGGCAGGAATGAATTTTAAGACACACTCTAACATAGAGAAAGTTCACTGATTAAATTGCGAAAACGTATGCGTTCATTTGGGTCTAATCCTGCCGTTGGCTCGTCAAGTATGAGGATTTTAGGATCATTTAATTTACTTTAGACCAGTCGGAATAAAGAATCTTACCGCCGGTTTCCCTGTATGCCCGGATACTTACGTAGTAGGTTTGTTTCCGTTCCAAATTGCTGATTACTTCCACGGTATTTTATTTCCTTCCACGTACCCTTCCATGCCATTGCCATCCAATGATTTATCCTTAGAAAATCTTATAATATAACCATCCGCCTGTTTCTGCCTCTTCCAGCGAAGCGTAATACTCCCACTGCCGCCTTTTACGGAAGAAAACGATGTTCCTTTCGGGGCATTGAGGAGCCTGCAGGATGCTGTCAGCCCGTTTCCGGCTGATGCGGTAATTTCTGCATCCCCTGCTTTTTTACGGTAACAACCCCTTTGGAGTCTACCTGTGCTACAGACGGATCGGAGGATGTAAAGGTAATGCTATCCTGATAATTACAAAACGATGTGTTATCGTCAATGACAACTTTCACTCTGGCAGTCAGCGCAGCCTGTTTTCCAATTCCAAGCGCCAGGCCATCTGAGACACTTTCGTCTCCCTGAAAAATCTGCAGCCCGTATCCGTGCTATGTATTCCAAACCGGATGACTACCGGATTGGCACATAATCGGCTGCTTTCAGCTTCCATTTTCCAACCAGGAATTCTCCCTTAAGCGTATCCAGAGCCGTTGCTTTCTCAATCTCTTCAAAAACATCTTCATACCGGCTGATAACTGTCTTTCTCCCAGGATAACACGCTTCGATTTTCTCCATGATCTCAAAAATATTTTTCTGTATGGGCATCTGGTCGTAGCCGTTGGGAAGAAGGATATGGTCCGTGACAGCTCCCCGGTCTAAAACCGGGAAGTAATTCCAAACCCATTCAGTATCTGAGGCAGTCTGGCAGTCTGCCCAAAAGAATCCGGCAGATAGCCGATCATCATCCTTGGCCCGAATGCCTCACAGTCCATTTTTCCATAAAGAAGATTTCTGACAATGGATTCGCCTCCCACTACCATTTCATCCGTCTGCGTATACCATGATCCGATAATCAGCTTCCCCTGCCTGATAAGTTCGGTAAGTTCTTCCATATCGTTTACCAGCAGGATTTTTGACTCCTCTGCTGTAAAATACCATTCCCTGTCCCAGTGAAAATGAGGAACAATGTGTATCTGATCTGCCATCTTTTATCCCTCTTTGCTCCCATGTTCCACAGAATAAACCATATCATGGATGTGCTGGTGATATTGCACCTGATAGTCAATACATCTCAGATTTTTCTCAGCAATTCACAAAATAATTGGAATCTCCTACCCCGGCAAAAATACGGCACCTGGCCTTTCTCATAATAGCAGCCACCTGTTCTACCTGTGTTTCGTCAATGATATCCAAGGTCTTGACAATATTTCCCGGAAGCATTTCCATCAGCAATCTGCTAAGTGTCTTATTTTGAGGACGCGACTCGTTTTGCACGGCAAATTTCAATTCGGCAAATCCACTGTATCCCAACTTCTTTGACAAACGCATGATTGAATTCGGTGCAATATATAAATCTTTGTCCATTTTCTGTATGGAAAGCCAGCTAATGTCCTTTTTGTGCTTTTATATATGCAAGGATATCATCCTCCGTTTCATTTGTCTGCATCTCCATATCTTTTATCCTTTCGGAAAATGTCATATTTTCTGTCTTTTGATATTCCATATATTCTCCTTTGAACCGCGGCATACCGTTTCTTTGGACTGTGGTTTCCACATAACCAAACTATGTGAGTTCACACTCCCAAACTTCATGATACATATCTCTGTTTTTATCCCATTCGTTATAAGCTTCACTCTCTGTTTTATGAAATCCAAACTTTGCGTAAAGATGTCTTGCTGATTTAAGAATATCGAGTGTACCTAAAGTGAGATACACGTATCCTTTTTCTCTGCAAAAATTGATCGCTATTTTAAGCAATTCATTTCCCAGGCCCTGCCCCTGCAAGCTAAAGTCCACACCAAAACACCTTAATCGAGCCTTGTTTGCTCCTTTTTTAATAATAGCAATATCGCCTACAATTTTTCCGCCAAGTTCGGCAATCCACATTTGGCTACCCTCTAAATCATTATAAAGTTCTGCCATTCCTTCCAGCATTTCCTTTTCATAAAAACCATTAAAGTTATACTGCTTCTCATAAAGCTTATATTGAAAATAGCAAACCATACTGGGATCTCCCGGTTTATATGTACGAATAGAAATTGCATGCTTCATTCCCGCGTACCTCCTTTATCATTCTCTCTTAATACCTTTTCAATAAATTCCATTGCTTCACAAAGTTTCACGCAAATATCATCATCCAACATTTTGAGCTTATCAACAATTTGCTGATTTCCATTCATATTGATCTGATGTGCTATTTTTTCACCTGCCTCAGTCAACCATATTTTTTTTAACCCTTTGCTTCCTAAAATAAGTTCCCTTGTCAAAAGGCCATCCTTTTCAAATTTCATAAGGATTCTGCTAATATAACTTTTATCCGTATTTAAGTGTTCACATAATTCGGTAGCATTGATTCCCGGACAAATATGTATTTCAAATATCACTCTTGATTCCGTCCATGAAAAACCTGTTTTCAAATACTCCTTATTCATTACTTCCAACCATGCGGTATAATAACGATTAAAGTTACGTATTCTTTTGACTATATCATCGTTCAAATTTTCTTCCTCCCTTTTGAGTTGACAAAATCAACTTATATTATAAAACATTGAGTTGATTTTGTCAACTCATAATGTTTTTGCGGTTAAGGGAAACGCAATATCCGGTCTCTTTTTTATAAAAAATCCCGGAAACGCCCATTTTTATGCATTTCCGGGATTTTATCCGTTACTATTTCCTTACAGGAATCTCCCTAATTCTTTTAAATCGTAAGCGATGAACAACCTACCGTTCCCCTGATGATATGTTTAGGTGTAAAATAGTTTATAGCGGCAGCTGAGGCTTGTTTTCAGGTGTTATCGTTTCAACATCAATCAGCCCTGTACAGTGTTCTTTGATAAAACTGCTCCATGGAAGAAGTATTTCAACCGCAGC
Organism: Eubacterium plexicaudatum ASF492; assembly: GCF_000364225.2. Taxonomy (GTDB): domain Bacteria; phylum Bacillota; class Clostridia; order Lachnospirales; family Lachnospiraceae; genus Eubacterium_J; species Eubacterium_J plexicaudatum. The sequence goes on along the minus strand of NZ_AQFT02000002.1, from coordinate 11,174 downwards.
AGGATCATCTTTATGATCGGGCATATACAGCAGCAGGATATAAAGATACTGGAATACATTTAACTTATTGGCCTTTGCAGTTTCTATCATGCTGTAAACAAGCGCACCTGCTTTAGCACCCGCAACGGATGTATGGAACAGGGAATTTTTCCTTCCGATGGCATAAGATTTTGCACGCCGCTCCGCTGCATTGTTTGACAATTCGCATCTGCCGTCCAACAGATAGCTCTGCAGCGTTTCTCTGTGGTTTATCGCGTAATTGACAGCTTTTTCCAGCTTGCTGCCGCCGAGCGGCTTTAGTGTTTCGACCCATGCCCAGAACTTTTCCCAGACAGGCGGCTCCTTTTCCAGGCGTTTTGCTTTCCGCAGGTCCGGTTCCATGCCTTTGAGCCCTTTTTCAATGAAAAAGAGCTTGTTGAAGAACATGAGCCCGATTTCAGCCGGGATTATGCTTTTCATTTGTTCCGGGCCTGGAAGCGGGATGTCTTTTACTTCCGTTTCTGAATTTATGTCCAGCAGTTTCAACTGCTTCTGCCGCTCTGTCGGGAGGGCTTCGTAAAACTTCCTGCGGCAGTGTGCACAGCACACAGCGAGTATTACATCTTCTACCTTGTTATAGTCGCTGTACCCGTCGCACTGTACGATGCCGGAAAATCCATCCAGGAATGCCTTTGGAAAATCCCCGCTGCGCCCCGCCTGGTATTCGTAAAGCACGATCGGCGGCAGGCCATCGCTTCCGCTTAAATACAGCCACATATACGAAGTGGATTCTGCGGCCCTCCCTTTTTCACGCAGCACCTGGCATGTGGTTTCATCCGCATGGATGACCCCTCTCTGCAGGAGGAGTCCATGCAGACGGTCATATACCGGCTGGAAATATTCCAGGGCGCATCTGATATACCAGTTCGCCATGGTCTCACGAGGCAGTTTCAGGCCAAGCTGGGCCATGCAGGCTTCCTGGCGGTAGTATGGGACACTTGCAAAGCTTTTATCAAACATGACATATGCTACAGCAGACGGCGATGCCGGGCTGTGCGGCAGCAAAGGCGCAGGCGTTTGCGCCTGTACGATCGTCCCGTCACCGTCCTTACGGCATTCCGGACAGATCAGCTCCTCCTGCATATAACGGACACGTTCCACTTTTGCCGGGGTTATGCGCAGCTCTGTGCGGACTTCCTTACGCCCGAGCGGCATCATTTCCGCATTGCAGTACGGACAGCGGCGGTCTTTGTCCGGGACAGGTATAACGACATCACGGACAGGGATGTCTGCATAGCGTTCATCCCTTGTTGTTTTTTTCTTTTTGCCCGTGTGTGTTCTTTTACCGTTGTTTTTGAGGCTGGATCTTCTGTTTCCACTGCGGCATCGGCCTGGGAGGTTTTTATTTTTTCGCTTTTTGTTCCGAACAGCTGGCGCTTGAATTCTTCAAGCGTCTCCTCCAGGCCGGCCTTCAAAAGACGCAGGTCATCCACAAGGGAGCGCAGGTCCGCGATCGTCTGTTCCTGTTCCAGGATGCGTGCATCCTGGGACAGTATATGCGCTTTCATCTGTTCCACCATTTCTTCCAACAGCCGTGTGTATTCTTCATTATCAGCCGGCATATGCGCCCTCCGTATTTCTTTCTGCTTATATTATAAATTATAAAGAAATGCGGGGGTGAAATCAAACCGTCCATAACTGCATGATAGGCAGTTTGACGGATTGGAAAATGGTGAAAAAAACTTCTAAATGCTGTTTTTAAGGCAGTTTGTCCACAGTATTCCGAGGGCAGGGCAGCGGCATATGCGGACAGCCCGCCCGAAAAAATCCGGCAGCGTGGATAACTTTCAAAAACGGCGCCAGCCGCCGGAAAATAAATTTTAAATTTCATCATAATGCACAAAAGGTCAGAAATCTTTCCTGCCGGAAGGCTGCACTGCATTCGGCTGGCAGATGGAGAGTCCTTCCGGAAGCCAGCGCAGCTGCTGGCGGGTGAGCAGCCTGACTTCTTTCGCATCGCGCGGCCACTGGAACTTTCCATTATCCAGCCGTTTCGTGCAGAGCACAAATCCCGTCTGGTCAAAGTACAGAGCCTTGAGCGTATTTCTTTTTCTGCCGCAGAACAGGTACAGTGCATCTGCATAAGGATCCATCTGGTAAGTGTCGCGGATAAGGGCCATAAGGCCGTCGAAGCTGCGCCGCATATCCGTGCGCCCGGTGACGATATAAACTTTTGTATCACCGGACAATGCGCCTAACACAGAGATCCCAGCGCCAGAAGCGTATTGCGAATGATGTCTTCTGAAGCGCCTTCTAAGATTTCAACACGGTATCCGGATATCCTGACTGTGACAACAACACGGGCAGACGGGACCTGCATTGCACCACCGGCGGGATCCTGTGGATAAAGCACCGGATCAGCAGCCATTTCCAGAGGAACCACTTCGTGTTCTGCCCAGAAGCAGCTGTCTGTGATCCTGGTATGCCACAGGACTTTTTCTTAAATCTGCGGCTTTATTATAAAATGTTTTTATGGATATAGAACGTGTCTGGCACCAGTTTTTGACAGACAGGCCGCTGGCGCGGCACTCCTGGATTAGCTCCAGCCATTCCTGGTCGCTGCGTATTTTCTTTGACATAGCATCATCTCCTGATAGTTATTTTAGAGCTGATAGCAGCAGCGGATGCCAGACAGATGGCTGCCGGACTGCTTGATCAAGAACTGATGTAGATATTCGCTCCAAGTTGCTATCATTATAGGGCAAAATCCTGTTCTTGTGGGACGGCAGGTTATTCATCGCTTACTTTAAATCGTCCATTGAATTTCTCTTCCTCGTTCTACAAGCAAAAATTTATCGTTTTATTTAACTCAGTGATAAATGGATGCTATTTCATTTCCACAATAATAGAGCCTTCCATTATCTTACTATCCTCAAGTAAACTGCCAAACAGACTTTTTGATACATCTTCAAAAGTTAAATTCTCATTGTCCGTAAGCACGACATAATAACTATCTGATTCAGCATTAGGCATTCTGCCAGTTAACTCCAATCTAAATTGATAGGTTCTATCATCACATTTCCATGTTCCATTATTCATTTCATAATATGTGGCTATAATTCTATCATTCTCTGACCTTTCATATGTTTTCGTAATGTCAGTTTTTCCACAACCTATGAGCAATACCAGCAAAAGCACAATCATAATTAGCGTCCTTTTCATCATTCAAATCTCCTCGTATTAGTAAATTTTAATTATCAGTTTCCGTTTCTGTTTTTGTAATAATATACCATCAACACAAAAACGAAAGAAATAATCTGTGCAGCCATAATCCGGACAATTTGTAGTTCGTCTGTGCCCTTTAGCGAAACAACATGCAGCATGTTTGTAGCAACGGTATTATTAAATAAATGGTCACCAAGCCCTGCCCATAGATTTCCTGTTATGTAGTAAAGAAGTCCCCACTTGATTCCCATAATCCCTGCTAGAATCATATAACCGATACCCATTAGAAGCATTGCCGCAAATGACATTTCACCATTTATATAGCTTCTGATGGGCATTACAATGTGCCAGACACCAAACAAAAATGCGGCAATATAATTCGCTTTCATAAATGGCTTTGTTTCAGAGAGCGTTTTAATAAACAGCCCGCGAAAAACACCCTCTTCCATCCATACATTAATAACATTGAACAATACACATAACAGAAAAAAACGAAACCCGTATTCTTTATTTGAGAACCTGTTAACGAAAAACTGCTGATATACAGTTCTAAATATGCAGGATTGCCTTGCAGAATAAAAATCGCCAGTTCCAGTCCATATGAAATGGCAAAGCAAACGCTTCCCAATAACAAACCTTTCAAAATACCGCTCACAAACCGTTTCTATGAAATCCAATATCGCTCCATGAAAGATGAAGCACATTTTCTCCAATAGCCGTTTTATCTGTTTCAATCAGAAAATATTCTACAAACCTCACGGACAAACAAAGCGTGAATATTGCTATGCACAAATGATCCGGTCTGCTTTTTATGTTTCTCCCCATACGGTTACCGCTCTTTACCTCTTCCTTTTTCTGCTTCAATTTTCTCCAAATAAACAGCTTTATGATAACGGCAATTATCAAAGGAACAATCGTAAATATACCATAATACAAAATGCCTGTATACCATGGTGCCCATTGCATATCATATAACCCGGGATATGTCCTGTAATCCAAATATACATATATTGCATGCCCTACAAAGGCTCCCATCAATGAACTGATCGATATATTCAAAATTCCGTCCGGCTTCTTTAACATAGAATTTGTAACACATTTCTCCGCCGGCTTTCCCTGGCTGTCCCCGCTTACCTTCGGCCCTTTTCCATCTTCTCCTTCCCCGGAACGGTCAGCCTTTCCATCTGCATGGTCAGCTTTCTGGTCATCAAAAAAGATTTTTCGGTTGCCGTTCTCGTCCTGGCCTACCCGGTACAGTCCCGTAGGCTTTTTTCCGACTTTTCACTGCTGATGTATTCATCCTGTGGTTCGGACAGCCTGCCGGATTTTTTCTTCTCTGTAACTGCCTTGTGCCTTCTCTATAGTCACTTTACAGCCGCCCTTACAGACAGCTTCCTTTTCTTTTTCGGCTGTAGAAAGAAAGTAACGTGTTAATCCATTTGCCGCAGGATACCTTCCGGATGCTGCGAAAGGATCAGCAGCACATGGAGTACAAATCTATTCTCCTGTGTCTCTATACTCATGGCACCGCCATATTTTTCAGCCACCTTCTTTACATTCGACAGGCCTGTCCCTTTTTTGAACGCGCCTTTCCCATGGAAGCTGTTTTCTATTTCCATCATAAGGAAATCTCCCTGGATACGCCCGGACACATGGACATATTTTTCCATACCGGCATCCGGACTTTTTACTGCCTGAATCGCATTGTCCAGTGCATTTGACAGGATAATACAGATATCAATGTCCCGCAGACTGCAGGGATATGGCAGAAGGAGGGAACAGTCCACATCGATCCCCATGCTTTTGGCAATCCCCAGCTTATTTCCCACCAAAATATCCACTACCGGGTTATTGGTACTGCAGGGGAATGACATTTTTTCCGCCATATCATCCATATCTTCCATATATCTTACCGCTTCTTCCAGTTTCCCGCTCTGCAGAAGATTTTTCACCACTGCAATGTGGTTCCTGATGTCATGGCGGAACGACTTTGTTTCATCGTAACGGGTCTTCGCTTCCTCCACATACCGGTTCAGGGAATACTCTTCCTGTTCCAGCAGTGAAATTTCAGTGCTGAGGCGGAAATTCTGCTGTAGCTTCTTATAAGAGAACAGAATGCAGAATAGGCTTAAAGTCCCAAAAGATGCATTGCGAGCAGCTGCCAGTGGCTGAGCAGATACTCGAAAGATCCGTCCTCACCAAAGACCACATACTGGTAATCAAATGAAAGCGTTTAATGTACTCACTCATATAAAGATCATCAGGATCGGAATGAAAACCAGAACATTTGCTGCATTTCCGATGCGGTATGAAGAGGATGCGTTGCATCCCTTGGATAAAAAACATCCCTGGAAAATAGCGATACACCATATAGTAACAAACCCCTGTCAGAAAAAGTGACGCGGCCTCACTGGCCAGCATGGCCGCAATACCGGCCGTATCATAAAAAAAATATTGGCAGCCATGCGTATAACAGGCCTATCAGAGAATTCACAATCCATAGCAGAGCAACATGATTTCAGTTGTCAGGGCTGCATACAGAAGGGAAGACTTAAAATCCGCATGGCAGACCAGAATCCCACATACCGTAAGAAGAAATACCATCACCACGAAGCCAGTCACCGTGCAACTGAGAGGAAGCGGGTGACAATTACCGCACATACTCCAAACAGGAAATAGAATGGGAACAAAGTTTCTTTTCAGGATTTTGTCAAGAATAAAACTGAAAGACCCCCTCAATGAGGCCTATAATATATATGTTGAAAAAATCTAAATACTCGACCATGTTACCTGCCCCGTATATAAAACTCTTATATATTTTCATATACTGCAGAACAACACCGGAGAACTCCTTGCTCCGCAGTCGTGATACGGGAATCTCTTTACCATTATCCATACAGGCAGTCCGTTTTTATAGCCTTTTAAATGTTTCAGATTGATTAGATAGCTCCTGTGGCATCGGTAAAAACGCTTGTCCAGCTTGTTTCCAAATTTTCAATCCGTTCATAATAATCAACAACCTCGCCGGAAGCCAGGTTCAGATATATTTTCCTGTCTATGATCTCACAGAAGACAATCTCATCCTTGGGATGATGCGGCCCTCATATCTCTTTTGCACCAGCAGGCTGTCTTCGCTGGCGTTCTGCATGGAAGCACAAAGGCGCTCCATGGTCTTTCAATTGTTTTTTATCCACCGGCTTGACCAGATAATCATAGGCCTGTACCTCAAAAGACTGGAATACCATCTCTTTCAGTACCGTAATGAAAACTAAAAAGCCCCGAAATGATCCGCCCTCAGTTTCCTTGCCGTTTCCATACCATCCATTTCCTCTCTGGATATCCAGAACAGGATGTCGATCTGCGCATTGTAACTCAGTAGCTCTTCGCCACTGGAAACATACGGAGGCTGATCTCCTGGTTCTTTTACCAAAGAAATCAGAGACCATTGACCTTATATGATCAGACATATGTTTTCATCATCACAGATTGCAATACGGATCAATGCGCCACCTCCTCGTCATGATATCGCCAGCGGCAAAGATAAACTTTTGCCGCTGCCATTATTATAGTCTGCTAAATAAATCAAAACAATTTAATTGCTGTGAAATGTTTATCTGTTGCCGTAAAATGCTGCATAAAATCCGATCTATACTCAGGTATCACTCAGGATATTTTACCCTTGCGGGAACAGCCCCATTTGCAAAACGGGAACTGATAAGGAGCATCTGCCGGCCAGCACAAGGGCAGCTTACCAAAGATGGTCACAAAGTCAATGAACTGGAATAAGCAAAATAATTGCTGTTCATTGGTTGTAGTACTGCTGTTTCCTATGAAAGAATTCAGTCCACCGCCCTAATCCTCTCACAAGGGAAAGCCTTCCGGTATAACGGACCGCACAGACCGAGAATACCGCCTGTACCAGAAACAGCGCAGCTGCAAACACCAGAACCTGGAACACCGGGAAATGGTACGTGAGTTTTCCAAAAAACCAATCTGGTCTAATACCCTGCACAAGGCAGGCTGCACACAGTCCAAGTGTCAGAGTCACAAGCGCGTGATCCCCACATAGTACAGACACTCAAAGGACAGCATCTGGACAGCTGGCGGCCGCTCATGCCAACAGACTGGAACACGCCGAATTCCTGCTGGCGGGTAAGAAGTTTCCCAGATAAGATCCACCATTCCAAAATAGCTGAAGCTGTAAAAGGTCCGGTCCGCCGGGATTCCCATTTCTCCTTTAACTCGCAATCTTACCATCCTCAATCCGTACAATACGGTCGGCAAGTTGGGCAATCTCATTGTTATGGGTAATCATGACAATGGTTTGGTTAAACTCCATGCTGGTACGCTTTAAAAGCCCCAGTACATCGGCGCTGGTCCTGGAATCCAGGTTGCCCGTGGGTTCGTCAGCCAGGATGATAGCCGGCTTGGTAATCAATGCGCGGGCGATAGCAACACGCTGCTGCTGTCCGCCGGAAAGGTTGTTCGGCATATTGTGGAGCTTATCTCCAATGCCAGCATCCTTACGATCTCGTCCATAAATTTCTCATCTGCCATGTCGCCGTCCAGCTCCACAGGCAGGACAATATTTTCATAGACATTCAGGATCGGGACGAGGTTATAGTTCCGGAAGACAAATGCTCCTTTCCTTATCTCCGTCCAGTTTTTCAGGACATACAGGTATACCCCTGTGGTGTTCCAAGGCTTTTCGCCTGTTGATAAGGATATTGTAAAATCCAAATGTCACAAAAATGTCCGAAGCAGCATAAAAAATACGTCTGAAATGTTGCAAGACTCGGACATTTCAGCCGAAAACCTGCCACTGGCAGCTTTGTCGGCACACTACTGTGAAAAAATTATGTCAGACAGCCAGAAATGGCCATCCGACATTTGTTATCTTGTAGGGAGCATGACAGAAAATTCCGAACCCCTGCCCGGCTCCGAAGTTACCTTGATATAGCCGCCTGCCGTGTTATGATCTCGCGGGTCAGATACAGTCCAATACCCACGCCCTGCTGTTCGTGTACTCCTTCCTCACGATAGAAGCGCCGGAAAACAGCAGCCTGATTGCTCTCGGAATACCCTTGCCAGTATCAGACACACTAAGTTTTACATACATTTCCCATTGTTCTACTGAGACCCGGATAGCACCTCCAGCCGGAGTATATTTCACCGCATTGTCCAGCAGATTGAACACGGCTTCCGTCGTCCATTTGCTGTGTGGAAAGGCAAAGATTCTCCGGGCAGTCCTGTAACGGAAATATTCTTTTTCTCCGCCGCATATACAATACCGCTTAAGGCCATCGCCAACGTATCAATCAGAGGGGTATCTTTCTTTCCAGCCGAATCGCCCCAGTTTCCAATCGTGAGGTCTTCACAAGGGCCTGGAAAAGAAATTCCAGCTTGTCCGTCTGGTTCCGGATGCCTTGCAAGAACTCCGCCGCTCTTCTTCTGTGACAGACTTTGAAAGCAGCGTGTCTGTCACCATTTTCAGGTTGCTTACCGGCATCTTCACCTGATGGGAAACGTCCGATACCAGCATCTGCAGCTCCTGCCGTTCCTCATCCACCTTCCGCCGATTCTCCTGCATGATGCCGTACAGCCGTGACAGACGGTAGCTGATACGGGCAAAAAGTGTTTCACTGTCCACGGAACGCGCAGGCTCTCCGCTTCCGCTTATCATCTGATCCATTGCCTGGCACAGCTCCCTGGTAAATATGGAAAGCCGTTTACTGAAAACTGTCAGTAGGAACATCCAGGCAAGAGCACAGAGCATCAGCAGTCCGCCGGTGGTAAGCACCCAGATCTCGCCTGTCATCCATAAAAGAACGGCACAAATGGCCAACATGGAAGCCACCATACCGCACATGTCAGCAGGAATATCTTTTTTACAGAGATCCGTCCCAAACTCATTTTCTCTGGCCTCCCATCCATTGGTATCCAATCCCATAAATCCTTTTGATGTAAGTATCACCTTCTGCCTCAATCTTGCCCCGGATCCGGCATAAAAAGCATGACAACAATGCAACAAGATAAATGCAAGTCTAATTTCTCCCCCTCCGTGTCCAGTTTTAGTATACCACTTCAATTTGACGAACCGGCAATTCCGGAGGGAATGAAAAGTGCCCCGGATGATCGTATGCCCGGAGCACGTTCTATTTGGCAGGGATTGCAATCATTACTATTACTTTGTCCTGACCTTTTTTACTTTAGACCAGTCGGAATAAAGGATCTTTCCGCCGGTTTCCCTGTATGTCCGGATACTACGTAGTAGGTTTGTTTCCGTTCCAAATTGCTGATTACTTCCACGGTATTTTTATTTCCTTCCACGTACCCTTCCATGCCATTGCCATCCAATGATTTATCCTTAGAAAATCTTATAATATAACCATCCGCCTGTTTCTGCTTCTTCCAGCGAAGCGTAATACTCCCATTGCCGCCTTTTACGGAAGAAAACGATGTTCCTTTCGGGGCATTGAGGAGCCTGCAGGATGCTGACAGCCCGTTTCGGCTGATGCGGTGATTTCTGCATCCCCTGCTTTTTTTAGGTAACAACCCCTTTGGAGTCTACCTGTGCTACAGACGGATCGGAGGATGTCCAGGTAATGCCGTCCTGATAATTACAAACGATGTGTTATCGTCAATGACAACTTTCACTCTGGCAGTCAGCGCAGCCTGTTTTCCAATTCCAAGCGCCAGACCATCTGAGACACTTTCGTCTCCCTGAAAAATCTGCAGTCCTTTCAGTCTGTTTTTTTCCACCTCGATCAACTGAATGCAGCGCCCTGTGCTGTCTAATGCAGCCGAACCGGAACTGTCCTGTGAGCTGAACTCCCGCTTACACTGCATCTCCATTTCCCAAAATCAGAAACAAATGCACCTAAGCCTATATACTGATTCTCCGGATCAATCATGGAAGTGTAATGCCCTGTTACCGGCATTTGAATTCTGGTTTACCCAGTCTTCCTTTTCACTATACCATGGTTAATTCCCCTGACCATGCTTCCATCGAACCTGTATTCCATGCCAGTACTTCCCCATAGCTGGATGTCCCGTCAGGGCTTCCAGCGAAAAAACAAACCGAGCCGTTGGCCGTTTTATGCCCCGGAAGGACCGCGGCCTCTGCAGCCCGTATCCGTGCTATGTATTCCAAACCGGATGACCACCGGATTGGCACATAATCGGCTGCTTTTAGCTTCCTGTCCGGGTCAGATGGATCCGGCACGCCTTCCTGACATGCTTCTTTTCGGATCTCATTCACTCTGTTCAGGGCATCCTTTACTGCGCGCAATTTTTCCTTCAATTCCTACAAATGTGCATCCCTCAGAAGCCGTTGAGACATCCGTTGGCAAAACCTCCGGTTCTTTTTGGGCTGCTGTTGCATATCCTGTCTGCCAGAAATGCTGCAAATAACATACACAAACAGCCAGTAATAGCTTTGGCCGGTTCCCTAACCTGTTACATCTCTTTTTTTCATTATCAACCCTCGTTTCTAAGAAATCTAAACCGTGCTTTTTCTTGCGAAAAACCTACCGTTCCTTTTTTTCTTCTAACACAACCGTTCCGGCGGCATTAATAACGCCCATTTTCCATCCTTTTTTACCAGGGCCAGTCCGTCCGAAAAATCTTCTGCTTCATCATATTCCAGTTTTGTTACTTCCCGCCGTCTTTGTTAACAAAACCCCAGCCGTTTCTTTCTACACAGGCCAAACCTTCTTTGAAGTTGATCCGGTTGTATTTTATCTCAATGATTACCTCTCCTTCTTTGTTGATCATGCCGTATTTTTGTTTTTGCCTACTTCAGTCAGACCATCTTGGAATTGACCCATATAATCATATTGGAGCGGAACCACTTCTTCACCGGCTTTGTTGATTATGCCGTATTTTTGTTTTTTGCCTACTTCAGCCAGACCATCTTGAAAATAATCCACATAATCGTATTGAGGCGGAACCACTTCTTCGCCGGCTAA
>NZ_AQFT02000001.1:5692500-6347850 GCF_000364225.2 Eubacterium plexicaudatum ASF492 | reverse complement strand
AAATATCGTTTCATCACGGTATTTTGTATTCACATAAAAAGCAGCATCTCTATATGCCTGCATAATATCCATTAATCTTATATTCGTATAGGACGTTGTAATAGAACCCGGTCTTTATAATATGTATAAAACGGCTGCTGAATATAAGAAACAACATGGCAGTTACTTAATATTGTTAATACAATATCCAAATCTTCATATACCATTTTCTGAAACCGATATTTCTCCCATATTTCTCTTTTATACAGTTTGTTCCACGAGTAAGCCGGATTCCGTCCATCTTTTATATACTTTCCTATATCATCTGAGCGCTCTCATTTGGCAGACTCGTCTCCACAACTTCTCTTTCTTCGATACAATATCTTTCTTACATCACAAACCACTACATCGGAATTGTTTTTCTTTGCCATTCATACATAGATTGATACATATTTCGTTTCTACCGGTCATCTGCATCAGCAAAACCAATATACTCGCCCATCGCAATGGCAATTCCAAAATTCCGTGCAGGCCCAAGTCCCTCATTCATTTTATGAATGACCACACTTTGTCCGGATAATTCTGCTTATATTTTCACATATCCATACGTCCCATCACTGCTTCCATCATCAACCACTATAATTTGTATTTCCTTAAGCGTTTGATGTACCAAAGACTTCAAACAGCGATCAAGATAGTTTTCTTCATTATATGCTGGTACGATGACTGAGACTTTTATATTTTTGACTTTCATAAACACTCCTTTTCTTAGCACCACATATTGGACAATCTTCGTTTTTTTCTATTTGATATTCTCTGACACTATTATTGAGCAAATTCACAGTGCACATGGTACTAGGTGTGCCATATTAATATCGAGAATTTCTTTAATAGCCTCAGACGCCTGTATTGTACCAATAATTGCAGTAATTGGTGGAAAAATCCCCTTTTCGAATAAATATCCTGATTTCGGCCTTCCATATTACCTGGAAAAGCACAATAATAGCATGCTGTATTGGGTTTAAAAGTTACAATTTGTCCCTCAAACAAACACACTGCCATAAATAACCGTCTTATTTTGTTCTGCTGCTGCTTTTTACAAATATATCTCGTTTCATAATTATCCGGGCAATCCAAAATGACCTGATATTGAGAAATAAGTTTATGAATATTACTTTTTTCAACTTTACACGTAAATATTTCTACTTTTACAAAAGGGTTCAATTTGTTAATCCTTTTGGCCGCAATCTCAGCTTTCTTTTTCCTAAATCATTAAATGTATATAATACTTGTCGATGCAAATTCGAAATGCTTACCTCATCAAAATCCACTATACCAATTTTCCCAACCCCCGCTGTTGCCAGATAAATCAACGCTGGGCAGCCAAGCCTCCTGCCCCAATAACCAAAACACTTGCTTCCTTCAATTTATCTTGACTTTCCTGAGTCATTTCTTTTAAAAGTAGTTGCCTTCATAATATTCTTTTTCTCGTTCTGTCAACATATTATTCCTTCCACTTTAAAATTATCACACCCGTTTATCTTCAATAATCATCCACTTTTCAACCTCCCGCAAACTGTGTTAAAATTCCAAATGGGCACCGTCAAAGACTATTTGTTCACCAACTGACTTATTAAGTATTTATTATTATAAACAATAATAATATTTGTTTTAATATGATTATGTCATCTACCCATTCACTAACTGTATGAGGTATGACTTTTTTAATTCTTCAAGAATTTCTAACACGTTTCTCTATGATTAATGCTAAAATTAATAAATATATTATCACTTTTACACTTATCTTCCGCATTAATCATATATGCTGGAATATCTACTGAAATCATTTCTATCTCCTTCTCTTTTTACAACCCTAAATCCTAAATCCATAGTTTAAAAGCTGGTGGCTCATAGTACCTAAATTCACATCGACACATTTCAGAAAATGCATGTATACTTCCTCCTCTGCATACTTATACTGTCCTGACTCTAAACAACACGGATCTCCCTTCTGGAATTGAATAATATTCTTCCTCATAATCGTCTAAAACCACTCCCAAACATTACCAGCATATCATATATTCCATACTATTGGTTTCTTTTAGCTACCTCATGCAAGATTCCTTTAGAATTTCACTATACACGCAAAGTCATTTAATTCCGTTTCTTACAACACCAGTGTTCATCTTCTAACTTAGCACTGCCAACTCCCATTCTGCTTCTGTAGGTAAACTGCAATCCCATTTACTAAAAACAAACGCATCAAACCAACTAATATAGTTGCTGGCAATCTTCCATTATTTCTGAATGTTTATCAAATCTGGAAAATAAATCACTTGTGATCACCGTATTACAAATCATGAATGAATTCAATGCACTTCAGTTGCGGTTGTTCTCCGCAATATACTATGTCAGAGTTTTGGGCTGATCCCATCAAAATGTCTGTTCATTAATGGGTACATATACGAACTTATCAGTTCAAATAATGTTGTTGTGCCTCCTTGTATATCGAATCATAAAAATTTGATATTCAAATTCGTTTGATATTTCTTGGGCTTTTTTCATTGCATAATAAATTATTTCATTATCAACATTATTCCAATTTTTAACTATTCTTCCAAAAACATCTTGATTTCATTATAATCTGTCATTTATTAAGATTAGACATAAAAAATTTTTTCTCATCTTTAGTCCTCCAGAATCAATGTAACTCTTGAACCACTTTATTTTATGACAAAATAATTTATCTGAGGAGAACCCAATGTTCTTACAGATATAATCAAATGCCATAATTCCTGATGGATGCAAATCAATGTCTACAGTAGAAAAAATTGCCGGATGCTTTGATGACTGTGAAAAACTCCCACAACAGTACCTTTTTCAACAAGTCTTTATGGAATTTTACGACTTCCTCATCTGAAGCCAAAAATCCAGCATCTTCATGAATCTGTAATATTCTCCATACTTTTCAAATTCTCTTCATATCATTCTCATATCTTTGTCAAATATATAGAAATCCATTGGATTATCACACCCTTCATTGCCAAAAAATATCCAAAAGATTTCTTCGGATATTTTTGTTTTATTTTATCCACAAACTTCTCATAAAATTTTTTCATTATAACACTATCTCTCATTGACTTTTCTCCTTATTATTTCTCAACATTACATGCCCATAATATAGCAAAAACTTATAATTCCATTACCATTGATACAAAAAGAAATTATTCTTATAATCCACCAATACTCCCAATAATAATACCACCACTATGATCCCATTCTAGTGTATGGTAAAAGGGTAGTAGATATACCACAATTCTGAGGAATCATTTCGAAAGAAACTAATGCCTATTCCTTATACACCGCATAAATATTGCTTTAAAACAAAAATCAGCATTATCATATACATACTATTAACTTCTTTTAATAATAAAAGAAAATGATCCACTACTGATTCCATAGAAGATAATATATTCGATCCTAATCTTCTTAATGCCAGATATGCCAAAATAACATACATGGTATTTCCATCAAAGAAGATAAGGCCGTTAAGAAACCAACATATTTATTGCTATATCCTAAAATCTTTGTTATATACAATGGTAAATTTGTATTTGCTATTACGTTCATAGCTTCTAAAAGCGTAAATACCAAAAATTTATTAATATGTATAAATTAGATTTTTGTTCATATATATCTTCCTGTGCGTTAATTCAGCTTTTATATCTTCGGTCAAAGTGCTAAATTGAATTGCAAATAAGAAAAGCAATTATATACTTACAATCGCACTTCCAATTATCCCTTTATATTTAGGAATTTTAATCAACTAGATGCTAACATAGGACTGAAACCCATGCGAAAGATACAATTGTTCTGAGAACAGTATATAAGGTTCGTATCGTTAACCTCCTTTCTTAAATATCCTTAGCATAAGCAAATATTTGAGCAGTTATCATAGTCGAAAACCTATAATACCGATGATGAAATTAACAAAAAAGAATTCATCTATAAATAAATAACAAATGTATCCTAATATAGCATTACACAATGCCATACTCAGAATTTTCTTCCGTTGTCTAAACCTATCAGATACCATTGAAAACAAAGTGCTAAAGAAATTCCTGCAATGAATTTAATGACACAAAATTCCAATCTGGTTCGATGTAGCATTTTTATTTCCTGCAAGAAAACAGATTGATAAGGTTGAATCAAGCTGATGCTGTCGCACAAAAAAACACAAAAAAATTAACTTACCATATCCTCTACTTTAAAATTTACTTTTTATTCATTCAACACCTCTTCCAAATTGTACATACAAAATGTCCATGTATCAACAACTATTTTGTATCTGAAATCGGTCATGTTGATTATAATATATTTTTGTATAAATTACTTTCAATTTCGTATATTAAAATAAATATATTCCGGAAAGAAATAAATCCAAATAAAATCTAATATCAAAAAAGACGATGAATTCACCCATCGCCTTTCAATCAACACAATTAATTTTTTTAAACCAAACAAGTCCGTCCATCCTTCTGTCTGCTACGGTTTGATATCTGCCAGGTTTGTAACGCCCAAACCTCAAGACGTTTTTCGGTTACTTGATTTTGTGATCTGGAGCGTGTCTTAAAATTCATTCCTGCCATCTAAATCTCCCGCAAACTGTGACGCACAGTTGACAGAAAGCAATTTTAAGACACGCTCTAACACTTATTTTCCTCTTGTTAGCTGCCTTGATGTGTATAAATCTGCTAAAACTTCTAACAGCATGTCTCTTTTCCTTCAACTGCCACATCCTGTTTCCCTCCATTATTCCAATCTCCTTTTCATAACCCCTGCACCTTAATGATCATCCAGCAAGCATTGCGCTTGTAGCAGGTCTTTTACAACTTCTCCGCCAAATCAACCCTGCCGCCGAAGGTACAAAGGACAAACTGCCCGGTGTCCCTTTGTCTCTGCTGCGACAGGCTGTTCTTTGGAATATACGACTTTAATTTTCTATCCCGCGTTTTTCAGCTCTTTTCGCATCACTTTGCCAGTGGGCACACAGATGTCTCATAGATGTCGGCTACCTGAAACGCCGTCGGATCCGTCTTGTTTCCGGCTCCCATCGCACTGATCACCGGCGTACCTGCCGCCTGTGCCTGTTCAATCAACATCAGCTTCCGGTTACCGTATCAATCGCATCAACGACATATCGTATTGTGTAAAATCAAATTGATCTGCAGTTCCGGCAGATAAATAATTCCATGCATGAACTTCTGCCTTGGGTAATATCCAAATGCGTGCTTTTGCCACATCGACTTATATTTTCCCACGTACTATGCAGTGCAAAAATCTGCCGGTTCAGATTGTCATGTCTACCTTATCATGATCAATGAGTCGAGCATACCAACCCCGCTGCGTGCCAGCGCCTCCACTACATAACCTCCGACGCCGCCAACTCCAAATACTGCTACATGCGCATGCGCCAGACGTTCCATGCCTCGGCTCCTACTAATAATTCCATTCTTGCAAACTGATCACACATTGTTCCGCTCTCCTGTTTTTGTCTTCGATTTCTTTTATCTTTCGTGCCGGCGTATATCTCAGACTCAGACAACAGATACATTTTAACTTCGGCTTTCAGTCCAGTGACAGATTAAGATAGCCATTTCCTTATGTGAAAAAAGTCCGTAGCTCATCCCGATCAGACGGTCTGTGCTGTCCGCTGTCTGACCTGTTACAATCATTTTGTCACAGGTTCCGGCTACATGCGGCGTCAGCAGTTCCATACATTCTTCCTCACACAACGTTGTTTCCGTACAATCACAGTCTGATTTTCGATAAAAACAAAGCAGCTCTTCTCTGCCTGCCATACGCAGGATATACGCCCCGCCTCCGCTGCTGCCATGCTGCCGCAACGCAAATGCTACATGCGGCAGCGGCCAGGTTACATACCCGTTGCGCCTAAACGTGTATCTCGTATTGTTAAGTACTCTGCCGGCGATGCCGGTATCCATTCCCATTCTTCTGCCTGTGCGGCTCTGAGATCATACTGCGGCAGTTCCATCGTACTTTTTTTATATAAAAATCAGAAGTAAATCCAAGCGGCTCATAAAATCCTCCGATCAGCCCTGCCTCTGCAGGTTCTGCGATCAATGGCGCATGATACAGCTCATGTGCACGACGAAGCAGTCCTGCCCCAACGCCTCGTCCGCGAAACTGAGGCAGGACAGCCAGTGCATAGACATAGCGTACCGGCTGCCATGCATCGTCCGTATCCGGCCGTTCCATCCAAATCTTTCCGGGGAGAAAAAGGATGCTCCGATCAGCACCCTTTTTCTTCTTCCAGCAACACATGTTCATTTTCATACATAGCTTCAAAAAAATCATGAATATATGCGTCTTCATCCGCAAAACACGCTTTCCACAGCTTTTTTAACTGCGGAATTTTCGTTCGATCTCCATATTGCATCATAAATGAAACCTCGCTCGAATTTTTCTACAAGAAGCTCCGGCTGATAAGACAGTTTTGCTTTGCGCAGGCCCTCATCCCCGTATCTTCTTCCCGATTTACATATGCATAGTCCTGACAATTATGCAGTACAAACTGCTGGTTGATCATCGGATAGGCTCCCTGCACACTGGCAAGCGCTTTTCGATATGCACCACATAAGTATTGGAATTTAATGGCTCTCCGATGGAAAATGCCACCAATCTCCCGCCTTTATACAACATTCCGCCGTCCAGCACAAGCTCTGCCAGATACGCAGCGCAATACGGTTAATATGCAGCTCGTTTTCCATTTCATCATTCCAGTTTTCAGACTCGGCTTCTTTCCAGTCGTCCAGAAGTCGCATGCATTCTCCCGCATCCTCCGGCATCATTCACGGTACATCCAGTTATGATCGTCTTTAAAGCGCGCAATATGGTTGCGCTTGCCATGCAGCTTCTTCCGGACAGTGTAGACAGTTTTCCGTAGTATATACGTAGTCATAATCATCTCTGTTCGT
This sequence comes from Eubacterium plexicaudatum ASF492, assembly GCF_000364225.2. Classification (GTDB taxonomy): domain Bacteria; phylum Bacillota; class Clostridia; order Lachnospirales; family Lachnospiraceae; genus Eubacterium_J; species Eubacterium_J plexicaudatum. Next base: position 6,340,873 of record NZ_AQFT02000001.1, on the reverse strand, counting down.
TTCTACCGCATACTGCCCCGGATAATGCTGCTCCAGCCAGTTTAAATCGCTCTGCAGCAGCGTTCCCAGCACAAGTTCCTGCCGGTTTCCTGCGCCATCGCAAGCATTGCATCCAGTGCGCCTTTCCGGTTGCCGTTTCCAATCGGTATCGTATAATAATACGAATCCTCATGCTGAAACTGAAAAATCAGACATTCCTGCTCTTTTGCCATCTTTACGCCGTAAATATCGCTCCACAAAAATTATTTGCAAACGAATATTCGCAGGCCTGTCTGTCGTCTTCCAACAACCGCTGTGTTACCCATTCCCGGTCACGTAACGACAGACTTTTAAATTCTATCATAAAATATCTCCCTTAACCGCACAATATTTCCATACTTATCCGCATAGAATCATTATCTGCAAGAAGTGCTGATCGCCTCAATTGCCACGGCGCCGCCCCGTACGATTTCAATATTGTGGAATTTTGCATTTAATAACTCAATCAATTCATTATTCTTCTCTCTGTCAGTTTGCATTCCAGCATCACGCTGTCTTCTCCGATATCCGCTACATCCACGCTGAATACCTGCGCGATACGAAATACTTCGTCGATCTGTACGGAATTTACGTCTTTTACTTTGCAAATAAATCTCTTTCATATGAATCGGCACATTTGTCAAATCAATTACTTTAATGACTTCTACCATACGATTTAACTGCTTTTTGATCTGCTCAAATGTAATATCATCGCTCATAACGCAAATCGTCATGCGGGAAACCGTCTCATCCTCCGTCGTACCAACCGTAAGACTCTGCAGGTTATACGATTTCCGGAAAAAAGCCCCGATACTTCGCCAGCACGCCGACCTGATTTTCCACATACAAAGCGATCCATCTGTTTTTCATCTTTTCCCTCCCGCTTATTTCAAAATCATTTCACTCATCGGATTTCCGCCTTTACCATCGGCAGTACCAGTTCATCCGTTGCAATGAAAAATTCAATTAACGTTGGCGCATCGTCCCTGCGTTTTGCCTGTTCAAATGCATCCTGTATCTGCGATTCTTCCGTTACCCGAATGCCATGTGCGCCATAGCACTCCGCAAATTTTACAAATCCGGCACATATGGCGGACATGCTTCATTCGGCCCCTTACATGTATCCGGACATCCTTTTCTTTGCGCAGGCAGGTCGCCGCATAACGTTTGCCATAAAACAGCTGCTGCATCTGGCGCACCATACCAAGATAGTAATTGTTAAGCAGGCAGATCGTAATCGGCGCATCCTGCGTTATGGCAGTGGCCAGCTCCTGCATGTTCATCTGAAACCCACCGTCTCCGGTAATACAGATTACATTCTGATAAGGCTTTGCTATCTTTGCACCGATTGCCGCAGGAAGGCCAAAGCCCATAGAACCCAGTCCGCCGGACGTAATCAGTTTTTTTCTGCCGCCGATCTCCAGATACTGCGTCGCCCACATCTGATGCTGTCCAACGTCCGTAACGATAATTGCTTCTTTGTAATTACGGTTAATCGCTTCCATAATCATCTGCGGAGTCATTCCACGGTCTTTGCGCATTTCCAGTGGATTTTCAGCATCCCAGCCTTTCATTTTTTCCACCCATTTTTCCGTATCCTGCTTCTCCGCCCACTCACAAAGCTTTTCCAGCGCCAGCTTTGCATCTGCCACAATCGGAACATCTACGACTACATTTCTGGAAATCGCAGCCGTATCAATGTCAATATGAATAATTTTGCATTTGGCGCAAATTCATTCAAATCTCCTGTAATCCGGTCGTTAAACCGTGTCCCGATGGAAAACAGCACATCACATTTACTGACCGCAATGTTGCAGGCATATTTTCCGTGCATTCCGGAATTGCCCAGATACAGCGGATGATTTGCCGGCAACGCGCCTTTTCCCATAATCGTTGTCACAACCGGAATCTGCGTACGTTCCGCAAATTTTGCAGCTGCTCGTTGGCGCCGCTGACAAAATACCACCCCCTGCCAGTATAAGCGGCCGTTTGCTGCTTTAACAGGCGATATGCCTTTTCAGCTGACCGATATGCACGCTTTCATTTGGTTTATAACCACGAATATGCACTTCGGACGGATATTCGCTGTCCCCGGTACGAACCTGTATATCTTTCGGTATATCCACAAGCACCGGACCCGGTTTTCCGGTTCTTGCTATATGAAATGCCATTTTCAAATTCTGCCCAGATCTTTACGGTCGCGTACGGTCACGCCGTATTTTGTCACGGACTGCGTCATACCAACGATGTCCACTTCCTGAAACGCATCATTACCGATCAGTCCAAGCGGCACCTGCCCGGTTATGCACACAAGCGGAATGCTGTCATAATGCGCATCTGCCAGACCGGTAATAATATTGGTAGCTCCCGGTCCGCTTGTAACGAGACAGACGCCGACTTTTCCGGATGCTTTCGCATACCCTTCCGCTTCGAAGATCAATCCCTGTTCATGTCTTGGCAAAACGACCCGGATATCCTCCTGCTTATATAATTCATCAAAGATATCCGTAACCATTCCGCCCGGATATCCAAATATTGTGTCCACGCCTTCTTCCCGCAACGCTTTCACAAATAATTTTCTACCTGTTATATCCATGGTTCCTCCCCTTTGCTTTATATTTGCGAAATAATAAATAAGATCAAAATACGTCTGCTCTTCACTTTCAGCTATCAGCTCCCACTCCGGCAGGTGATCCAGATTGGGCGCATATGCATCCGCAGCATATGCAAACTCAATCTTTGTCACATATGCTGTGCTGCATTCATCTAACAACTGGCTGTAAACGCTCCCGCCGCCTATGACATATACCTCGTCCGTCGGATATGGTTCCAGCCTCCGATGCAGTTCATCCATGGAATGAACGACGACAGCGTTTCCTGCCTCATAATGCCTGTCATGCGTCAGTACCAGATTGACACGGTTTGCCAGGATACCGTTAGGAAGGCTTTCTCTTGTCTTTCTGCCCATAACCACAACTTTTCCTTCTGTCAGTTCGCGAAACAGACGCAGGTCGTCCGGAATCCGCACCAGCAGCTGATTGTTACGGCCAATTCCCCAGTTTTCATCTGCAGAAACGATTAAATTCATAAAAAGCCCCCTTTCTTATCTTCCGATCATACGCACAGGCGTCTTTGCTTACACATCTGCGTCGTCTATCGCTTTTCCGATATCATGCCGCATATATTTATTCTCAAATCTTACCCAGCTGACCGCTTCGTATGCTTTTTGCCGCGCCTGTTTCAGATCTTCTCCTTTTGCCGTAATCCCAAGCACCCGACCGCCATTTGTCACGATTTTGCCGTCTTTTTCCGCCGTACCCGCATGAAAACAATAATAATCTTCCCGTTTGTCAAACGCATCCAGCCCTTCGATCGGATAGCCTTTTTGATAGCCGATCGGATAGCCGTCGGACGCCAGCACGACGCAGACAGCAGCCTGATCTTCAAACTCCAGCCGAATTTCATCCAGTCTGCCTTCCACACAGGCTTCCATAACCTCAATCATATCATTTTCATCCGAGGGAGCACAACCTGCGCCTCCGGATCGCCGAAACGTGCATTATACTCCAGCACTTTCGGTCCGTCTTTGGTCAGCATCAGTCCAAAGAAAATAACGCCGGTAAACGGTCTTCCTTCTGCTGCCATGGCGTCTACCGTCGGCTGATAAATATACTTCTGACAAAACGCGTCCACATCATCCGTGTAAAACGGACTCGGTGAAAACGTTCCCATACCTCCGGTATTCAGACCCTGGTCGCCGTCTTTTGCGCGCTTGTGATCCTGTGCCGAACTCATAATCCGAATCGTTTTTCCGTCGGCAAACGACAGTACGGACACTTCCCGCCCCGTCATAAACTGTTCCACAACCATCCGGGTACCGGCATCGCCGAACTTTTTATCTTCCATAATCGTTTTCACGCCTTTTTCCGCTTCTTCTAACGTGTTGCAAATCAAAACACCTTTGCCGAGCGCCAGTCCGTCCGCTTTTAACACAATCGGCATTTCAGCGGTTTTTAAATATGCAAGCGCCGCAGCCGGATCATCAAATGTCTCATAAGCGGCTGTCGGAATGTTGTATTTTTTCATCAGGTCTTTGGAGAATGCCTTGGAACCTTCTAAGATCGCAGCATTTTGCGCGGCCCAAACACCTTGAGTCCCCGTTCCTCAAATACGTCTACAATGCCTCCGACCAGCGGATCATCCATACCGACAATCGTAAAGTCTATCGCATACTCTACTGCAAAATCCGCCAGCCTGTCAAACTCCATCGCCGAAATCGGAACGCATTCTGCGATCTGTCCAATGCCTGCATTTCCCGGTGCACAGTAAATTTTATCTACTTTTGAGCTTTTGGCCGCGCTGGCCGCAATCGCATGTTCACGTCCGCCGCTTCCTATGATCAAAACATTCATATTCAAGTCTCCTTATACTGATTTCAATTTGATTTATTGTTGCATCACAACTCTGCCATTCGAAACGGATACCCTGCCGTTCGCAATCAAGTTTACCGCTTCCGGTAAAATCTTCCACTCCGCTTCTTCCATTACACGTCTTTGCAGCTGCTGCGGCGTATCGTCCTGTTTTACTTCCACTGCCTTCTGCAAAATAATCGGTCCGGTATCCGTGCCTTCATCTACAAAATGCACCGTCGCTCCGGTCACCTTTACCCCTCTTGCAAGTACGCTTTCATGCACTTTCAGTCCATAATATCCCGCACCGCAAAAAGAAGGAATCAGTGACGGATGAATGTTAATCATCCGGTTTTTATATTTTTGTATCAGCAATGCCGGTAAAATCACAAGATAACCGGCCAGTACGACCAGATCAATCCGTTCTTCTTCCAGTGTGCTTATAAGCGCTTCTGCAAACGCATCTGCGTCCGCATAATCTTTTGGCGCAATACAGCACTGTTTGATCCCATGCTTGCGCGCACGTTCCAGTGCATAGGCATCCTTTTTATTGCTGACTACAAGCGCAATCCGTGCATTTTGAATTTTGTTTTCATGAACCGCGTCAATCAGCGCCTGCAGATTTGTCCCGCCGCCGGATACGAACACTGCCAGTCTTAACATAATGTCACTCCTTTTTCTCCTTCGTCCGCAACGCCGATTATATACGCTTCCACACCTGCCAGTCCGGCTGCTTCTATCGTCCGTTCCGCCTGCGAGGCACCTACGCCCAGCACCATACCGATTCCCATATTAAACGTATTGTACATCATCTGTTCTTCCACATTTCCTTTTTCCGCAAGCAGACGGAAAATCTCCGGTACCGGATAGCTGTCTTTTCGGATTACGGCACAGATCCCGTCCGGCAGCATACGCGGCACATTTTCATAAAATCCGCCGCCGGTAATATGACTGCAGGCTTTGAGCACAACCCCGGCTTCTTTTATTTTCCGCAGCGTCCGCACATAGATACGTGTCGGTGTCAGCAGTTCTTCTCCAATCGTTTTGCCCAGCTGCGGAACATACGTATCCAGTACTTTTTATTATCTGCATTTTTTCCTGATTTAAATCAAAAATTTTGCGGACAAGTGAAAAACCGTTGGAATGTACGCCTGAAGATGCCAGTCCGATCAGCACATCCCCTTTGGTTAAATCTTTGCCCGTAATAATATCTTTCTCATCTACGACACCTACCGCAAATCCGGCAAGGTCATATTCATCCGGCGGATAAAATCCCGGCATTTCCGCCGTTTCCCCGCCGATTAGCGCGGCATTTGACTGTCTGCATCCTTCTGCCACGCCGCTCACAATTGCTTCTATTTTATCCGGATAATTTTTTCCACATGCAATATAATCCAGGAAAAATAACGGCTCACCACCTGCACATGCAATATCGTTGACACACATTGCCACACAGTCAATACCAACCGTATCATGCCTGTCCGTTAAAAAGCCAGTTTTAATTTCGTACCGACACCATCCGTACCGGAGACGAGCGTAGGCTTTTCCATCTGTTTAAACGCCTCCATGGAAAAAGCCCCGGAAAAACCTCCCAGATTCGTCAATACCTCCGGCCTCATCGTACTTTGTACGTGTTTTTTCATTAACTCTACGGACTTGTAACCCGCTTCAATATCAACTCCAGCATTTTTGTAATCCATGTTTTTCCTCCTGTTTTGTATGTGTATCGCGTGTCCGGTTCCAGATTGGACATTCCAATAGTCATAATGCCACAACTTTTAAAAAATTTCAATATCTCTCTGCCTCTTGTGCCGTCTTTTTCAAATACCGGATAACTTCCACCGGATATTTCCCCACAGCAGTCTCATTTGTAACCATAACAGCCGATGCCCCATCCACAACGGCATGAAAGATGTCGGACACTTCCGCCCGTGTCGGATACGGATGGTGTATCATAGATGCAAGCAGCTGCGTCACAACTAAAAACGGCCGTCCTTCCTTTCTGCATATTTCAGACAGTGTTTTCTGTGCGGCAGGAAGTTCCCACAAAGGCATATCATTCCCAAGATCGCCTCGTGCAATTACAACCATATCCGCATGCGGTATAATATCCCGAATATGCTCCATCCCTTCGCGGTTTTCTATTTTTGCAAAAATACGGATATGCTCCATTCCATATTCCGACAGCACGTTTTTTACTTCCGACAGCTGCATTCCGGTTGTCACAAAAGGCTGCATCAGAGCTGTTACGCCATAACTTTTTGCCAGTCGGAGATTTTCTCTGTCCTGCACTGTCATAACGGGGCCTGAGATCCGTTTATCCACAATTTTCAGACTTTTTCTGCTGTGCAGCACACCGCCCTGCAGCACACGGGCCCGTATCTGAGGCTTTATCGCCGTAATCATAAGCTCCAGCTTTCCATCGTCCAAAAGAACGCGGTCTCCCGTTTCCAACGCCGACAGTACCTGATGCTCAGCAGGAATCACACCCGCCTGCGGCTGTGTCTCCTGCTGCCCTGCAAACACAACCTCTTCCGATTCTTTTAGCTGCAGCGGCGCGCTCAATGCTCCGATGCGCACTTCCGGCCCCTGCATATCAATCAAAAGCTCCGGCCGAACGCCGGCACGCTGCGCGGCCAGCTGAAAATTCCGTATAAAATCTTCGCTTTCGTTCAGACTCGTATGAGACAGATTCAGCCGCATACCGGTCATCCCTTCCAAAAACATCTTTTCCAACAAATCCGCCTGCGCACAGGCCGGCCCTAACGTACCAAAAATCTCTGTCATCACATACCCCATTTTTCAACATGCTACGGAGCATAATTCATACACACTCCGGACTGATTTTACAAATATGTTTATTTTACATCACTTTTCATAAGATAACAAGCAACAATTTCTAAAACTTCCATCTGCCATTTGGTCCAATATAGTAAACTCAGATGCAAAAAAGAATATATGATACATCACCAGCCATTTTATCTACTATAAAAAATGAATAATTGACATTACCTATGAACCAATGTCATTTACTTAACGGATTTCCGAACGACTCTGCGCCTGTCGGAGTGGTTTTGCCGGCCGGAACATCCTCTGAGCGGACCGGGGCAACACTGCGGTGAACTAATCGCTAACGAAGACTAAGACGCTCAGCAAAGGCTTCGCGCCTAAGTCTTTGTAAGCGCTGGATTTCACCTCCGTTAAAAACGCCCCTTTGACGTCCTTTCAGAGGATGTTCCGGCCGGCAAAACCACTCCGACAGGCGCATGGTCTGACTATGATAAACTTAAGCAAATGACATTGCCTATGAACAGTAGTCGAAATCACAATAAATTGTAAAAAATAGTTGATTTTTGCTGTATTTTGAATTATACTATAACAGTTTATAGATTAAGACTCTTAATTATTTCATAGTTATCTGCATTATTTAAAGGAAGTTTTTTCAACGCGCTGTTGTCATTTGCCATAAAATATACTATACTAATGCCTATAAGGGTTACTTTTTAAATAGCCGAAGGAGAACCTATGTCAAGCAAAAGAAAAAGAACAATAATATGTATCATAATTATTCTTTTAATTGCAATACCTATTATTTACGTCATTGTTAACAATAGTGATATAAAAGCAATTTTATTAGGAATTGTTTCTTCAATTATTGCATCCTCTATTTTCTATATTTTTTCTGAAGTTGTATTTGAAAATAAAGTCGAAGAAATAGAAATCCTTAAACAAATGATAACTGTTCTTGAAGAAATACAAACAAAAGGAATTCTTGCGATTAAAGGAAGATCCGAATTAGCAAGTGACTTCTGGATAGATTTTGCTGAAAATACGAATGAAAAGTGGATTATATCAGGTAGAACATTGAACAGATGGCTTGAGAATGATATTAAGGAGAAATTCAAAAGAAATATTATCCGAATTCTTAAGGGAAAAGGAGAAATAACCTTTATTATTTATAAAAACCTTGAAGGAGAAGAAAACAAAGAAAAAGAACTGCTTCGTGATTTTTTATATAATGAAATATTTCCTGTTTGTGTAAAAAAACAGAAGAACAAATATGTAAAAAAACAAGATATGAATCTATCTATTTTGGAAGTAGATAAATTACCATATCTCTATAACGCCAATGAAAATGAAATTATAGTCGCCCCATATTTTACACATATTGAAAATAGCAATAATATAATGTTTGTATTGAAACGTTCCCATAGACATGGTGCAGAATATTCCAGAGATTTCCAGCATGTAATGAGAAACGCAGACAATAACATGTGGTTATATGAGTATTTGGAGGAAAGGAATAAGTAAAAAATGATAACATTATACAATCAATATAGTGTTTCGAATAATTATGTTGGAAGTGATTGGAATTATGAAAAAACAACGAAATATATTTTTAAAATAGATTGTGAATATATAGAAGCAGGTTACTTTATCCATTATTTAAAAGATACAACTGACATGAGGGAAAAAAAACAAGTAATAGAATTGCCATCAAGCTATGGTTGCATGATGAAGTGTGGTTTTTGTGCATCTTCTCAGATATCGCATATTCGTTCTTTAACTGCAGAAGAAATTTACGACATTTTTCTGTATATATATAATCATAATCACCTCCAAAATAAAACCAATATTCTAGTTTCAATGATGGGAATTGGTGATTTATACTTTACAATAAATAACGTTGAAAAAGTATTGAAAAAGATTAATAATAAAAATAAAAATATTATCTTTTCAATATCCTCATGTTGCTGGACTCAAACTATGTTGAAAAAAGTAGAAATTCTGAACACTGTGATCCAATTTCGAACTATTCAAATTACCTACATTACTCATCATTTACAGAAAATACAAAATATTATACAATACTATAAAATTATTACTTATAATGCAGATTCCATAATCCAAATGATCTATCATTCAACTATACCGTATTTTAAAATAAACTATATTTTAATAGAGGGAATTAATGATTCTGATGAGGATTTCCTGACATTTATTACAAAATTCAAGGATGTAAAAGATAAAATAACCGTAAGAATTTCAAAAATTAATCCTACACGCGCTAGCATAAAAAATGGTTTGACGGGTTCATCTATAGATAGAATGGAAGAATTCGAGAAACTGTTATCCAGGGCAGGATATAAAACATACTTATTTTATTCATGCAATGATGATAACATGAATTGTGGTCAATTAGTAACCGAAAAGTTAATACAATAACTTCCGTAATATGACAATGATTATACAAACTATAATTACGGTTTATATTTAACTGTTTTAGAATTTAAATTTTATTTGGTATCCCAATACATCCGTGCCTTTCCGCAGCAATTAGCACTTCTGTTTCCTTACAAGCACAGATCCTTACGGAACCAACATAGCTTTGGGATTGGGGGTATATCCAACTCCTTTCTCCTTGAAGCTTTCTCTAATCCAAACTACAAATTTAGTGACATTTTTGTCTTTGTAATTTCCTATATATGTTGTAAAATCAATACTTTTTGCGAAATTCCCAAGATTTTGAGCTTTCTATTTTTAAAAACGCACATTTTCCATTTCACGCAGTATACTATATCAAATCCACATACGGAGGTCTTTTTATGAGCTTAAAAAGACACTTTCTTCCACTTCTGTCGATCGCTGCACTGACACTGTTTCTGCTTGTCGGATGCAGCCAACAAGACACCATCCAAAAAACGGATTCTCAAAAATCCAATTCTCAAAATTCTTCCAATGAATCACCTTCCGAACCGACACTTACCAAAATCACACTGAACGAAGTCGCCCATTCTATCTTTTATGCACCTATGTACGCTGCCATAGAAAACGGATACTTTAATCAGGAAGGCATTGACCTGCAGCTGGTTACCGGATTCGGTGCGGATAAAGTTATGGCCGCTGTTTTATCCGGCGAAGCAGATATCGGATTTATGGGACCGGAAACGACCGTCTATACTTATAATGAAGGTTCGGCGGATGCCGTTGTGAACTTTGCACAGCTGACACAGCGCGCAGGCAATTTTATTGTCGCACGAGAAAAGACGGATGACTTTAAGCTGAGCGACTTAAAAGGAGCCGATGTGCTTGGTGGCCGGGCCGGCGGTATGCCGGAAATGGTGTTTGAATACGTATTAAAGAAAAACGATATCCGCCCATCCGACGTGAACATCGACCAAAGCATTGATTTTGGCTCTACCGCAGCTGCCTTTTCCGGCGGCAAAGGCGCCTATACGGTGGAATTTGAACCTTCTGCTACCGCACTGGAACAAGAGGGCGCCGGATATGTCGTAAGCTCTGTCGGCGTAGAATCCGGATATGTCCCTTATACCGCTTTCAGCGCAAAGCAAAGCTATCTGGACAGTCACAAAGACCTGATCCAGGCTTTTACAAATGCACTGCAAAAAGGCATGGACTATGTAACCACACACACCGCCGAAGAAATCGCTGCCGCGATTAAAAATCAGTTTTCCGAAACGGATGCGGATACGCTTACCATGATCGTAGAACGTTATCATGAACAGGATACGTGGAAAAATGACCTCCTGTTTTCTAAGGACAGCTTTGACCTGCTCTTAACCATACTGGAAGACGCCGAAGTCATTACAAAACGTCCGCCTTATGAGGCGCTTGTTACGACAGAGTTTGCACAAAAAGCAAAAGTTTCTCCAAAATCCTGAACAATGTTTGCCACATTTTTATCATTTGTGTTACAATGGTAATAGAATGATAGAAAGGAGGCTGCACTCATGCAAAAGCTGAAACTGTTATTTGTCCGGCTGCTGCTGACCGTCCTGCTGTCCTGTTCCATGATTTCAGGCATGCCGCTGCAGTACACGGACTCGGCCCTTCCAACGGTTACGGTCCGGGCAGATACCAGCTACAACAAGGCAACGATCAAAAAAGTACAAAAAAAGCTGACCCAATGCGGTTACGACTGTGGTACGCCTGACGGTGTACAGGGACGCAAGACGACAAAAGCGATCAAACGGTACCAGAAAGACTACGATCTGAAAGTAACCGGTACGGTAAACGCTTCCCTGCTCAAATCCCTGCATATAAAAGGGGTAAAAGAACAGGCGCAGTCTGTCAGCCAAAATAATTCCGATACTGCTTCGGACACAAAGGAACTGACGGTATACATTACGGATACCGGCAGTAAATACCATCGTGACGGATGCAGATATCTCAGCCGTTCCAAGCATGCAATCGCATTATCAAATGCACAGTCCGCAGGATACGATGCATGTTCTGTCTGCAGGCCATAATACCGCAGCACTGTCCGTACATGTAAAAAGACTTTACGGCAAACCCGTCCGATCTGCCGTAAAGTCTATTTTATTTGCATCTGTCGTTTACCAGAGTTCCGCCAGCTCATAAATAAGCTTCTCCGTCTTTTCCCATCCAAGGCATGGATCGGTAATAGACTTTCCATAACAATGTTCACTTACGGACTGCGCTCCGTCTTCCAGATAGCTTTCGATCATCAGCCCTTTAACCAGTTTATGAATATCCGCAGAAACTTTACAGCTGTGCATAATATCTTTGCTGATGCGAACCTGCTCCTCGTATTTTTTTCCGGAATTGGAATGATTCGTATCTATAATCACAGCCGGATTGGAAAGTTCCTTCTCTCCATACAGCTCAATGACATGCTGCAGATCTTCGTAATGGTAATTCGGCATATTACGTCCGAACTTATCCACATACCCCCGCAAAATTACATGCGTATAAGGATTTCCGCCTGTCTTTACTTCCCATCCGCGGTAAATATAAGTATGGCTGCACTGTGCCGCAATAATGGCATTCATCATCACACTCAGATCGCCTCCCGTCGGATTTTTCATTCCAACCGGAATGCCGACGCCGCTTGCTGTCAGTCTGTGCTGCTGATTTTCCACCGAACGCGCACCAACTGCCACATAAGAAAGCAGGTCTGACAAATATCTGTGATTTTCCGGATACAGCATTTCATCCGCACATGTAAAACCGGTTTCCCGTACCGCACGTATATGCATCTGACGGATTGCAATAATCCCCTTTAACATATCGGATTCTTTTTCCGGATCCGGCTGATGCAGCATCCCTTTATAACCGACACCAATCGTCCTTGGCTTATTCGTATAAATACGTGGTATCATAAAAATCTTATCGGCAACCGCATCCTGTACTTTCCGCAGTTTTAAAATATAGTCAATTACCGCATCTTCATGATCCGCCGAACACGGTCCGATGATCAACAGCAGTCTGTCGTCATTTCCCTCAAAAATGCCGCGGATTTCCTGATCCCGTTTTGCCTTTGTGTCTGCCACTTGTCTGCCTGCCGGAAACTGCTCTTTTAACGCCATCGGCGCAGGCAGCTGCCTCAAAAATTCCATTTCCATATCCATTTCCATATATGATCATCCTCCGTTCATTTCGTGCCGGATTCCATCATACCTCTTTCCACGGACACTGTCAACCTCCGGTTCAGCCGGCTATTTCCCTTCCGGATCGGCGTATTTCAGGCACTTTATACAACACCGGATACAGCAGCACACCGATCACCAGACCGCTCAGTCCCTGTATCAGATTTGCCGGCACGCTCGCTGCCGCTCCCGGTCCATAGAGCACATATTCGCAGAGAAAATATCCGCCGGCTACAAAGATAATATCCGCTATACCTCCACATATCACACATACATAACGGCTCCGCGGCGTACGGCCCGCTTTCCGATAAATGGTCCCTGCCACAAACGCAACCGCTCCCTTGATCACAAACGTAATCGGTACATACCATACGTATCCGCCGATCAGATCTGCCATCGCAGAACCGATGCCGGCAGCCGCCAGGCCCCAGGCCGGCCCGAGAAACACACCGGACAGAATGACAATCGCATCACCCGGATGAATATATCCATTTGTCCCCGGCGTCGGAATGCGTATGGACATTGTTGCAACACAAGCCAGCGCAGCAAACAGCGCGGCCGTAACCAGTTTTTTCAGATTGGAATTCATTATGACACCTCTTTCCTTTTTATTTGGTTTTGCCTGTTCATAATGTACGCCGAATCTGTCATGATTGAAATAGCCAATTTTAAACTAATCAATCGGGCCAATTTTCATTTATCAGGACGAATACGTTCTTTGGGAAAGCGGCTGATACAAAAACTGCTCGTACTTTTCTGCCGCTTCCTGATAAATCGTACTCGGAATAGCAAACCGGTTGCCCGCTTCCACAATCCGATCATGTTTTAATTCACATTTCGTTTCATTGATTTGAAATTCCCGGCTCGTATCTACACCCATTTCCCGAAGCAGCTCCAGCAGCATTGGTGTAACCTGCTTTTCAATTGTTGCCGCCATCCACTGCTGATCTGCAAAATGAATAAGCGCATTCATGCCAAATGCCAGCCGTTTCACTTTTTGATCTTCCTCTTCGCTGCCGCTTCCCAGTCCACTTACACTGACATGGTCCTCTTCCACTTTTAACCGATATCCGTTTCCAAGATCAAATTCATCTCCGACCGCTATAAAAACACGGTTATGAATCGAATCATACGGTTTTGATTCCTGTGTCTTGTACGGCACCGTACCTGGCAGCTGTGGAGAATCTACAAAAGAAAAGGCTCCCATCATATAAGCGGTAAGCACTTTTTCCCCATTTACGGAATAATGTGTCGTTGCTACATCCGTCGTTTCCGCTGTAATCTCAATCTCGTCCGCACTGCCTTCGCTAAAAATGCCTTTACATGCTCCCGGTCCGGACTTGAGATACCAGATTAATCTCTCAATGCCGTTTTTGTTCCTTGAGTCAAAACCATTCAGCGTTTCAGACTTCTCTCCCTTAAGTTCCCCGTTAAAATAATCGGTAAACTCATCCTCGGAACCGTCTTTCGTCGCCAGTTTTCCTGTTTTCACATTATAAATATAAGTATTATTGCTGCCTATGCCGCTTACTGTCATCTTCTTTCTCCTTTCCACTCTTTACCTCAGACATTGCATCGAATGGAATGCTGTCTGCCTGTCTTTTTTGCGGTTCTTCCGTCAATCAGCACCGCACCGCTCTCCTGTAAGGTCCAAGCGGGTATTCACTCATTCCAATCACTGTCTGTTTTTATCCGCTCATTTTTTCATCTCCTCTCCTGCCTGGTCGGCCTCCTGCAAAACAGTTAAAGGCCCATATATTATATCGGCTCAGCGCAGACATTACACAATCCCCATTGACGAACCGATTCCAAAAGCTTATTATTTTATAAAATTATTTTATAAGAAACAGAGGTGCGGACAATTGCAGACATCCATCCTGATCGTCGAAGACGACGACAATATCAACCATATGCTCCATGACCTGTTAACCCTGCACGGATTTTGTACCATTCAGGCATTTTCCGGTACCGAAGCAATGCTGTATATGCAGAAACAGCCGCCTGCCGCCGTCATTTTAGATCTGATGCTTCCCGGCATGCCAGGGGAAGAACTGCTTGCTAAAATCAAATCGGACTACCCGCAGACTGCCGTTCTGGTCGCTTCTGCCAAAGAAGACGTTTCTAAAAGAGTTTCTCTTCTGCGTGCGGGCGCCGATGATTATATAACAAAACCTTTCGATACCGAAGAACTGCTTGCCCGTCTGGAAGCCATTCTCAGGCGCAGCCAAAAGCAGGTCGCCGCCGCCAGACCGCGCTATAAAGATCTGACCATACACCCGGAAAACTATACGGTATTTGTTGGTGAAACCGAACTTTCTCTGACCAAACGGGAATATCTGATTCTGGAACTGTTACTGAGCAATCCGGGAAAAGTCTTTACAAAAAGCAATCTTTATGAATCCGTATGGAACGAAGAATTTTTAGGCGAAGACAATGCTGTCAACGTACACATCAGCAATATCCGTAAGAAACTGGCAAAGCTGCACCCGGACGAAACTTATATCCGCAGCGTCTCGGCATTGCCATCTCTCTGCTGCGCAATCCTGATTTTCTCATTTTAGATGAACCGATCAACGGTCTGGATCCGGCCGGCATTAAAGAAGTGCGCAATCTTTTACTTCACCTGAACAGAGAAAAGCAGATTACAATCCTGATCTCTAGCCATATTCTTGGAGAACTCTCTAAAATTGCCACCCACTATGGAATTATCCGAAACGGATGTCTGATTCAGGAATTTGATACAAAGGAGCTGGAACAGCGCTGCCGCAGATGTCTCAAGCTCATCGTTGACCAGCCGCATCAGGCTGCCGGTATTTTGGAACGTACGCTCCATATCCAAAATTATGACGTACCTCAGCCGGATATGCTGCGTTTATTCGAAGGGCTGGAACACAGTGCTCAGATCAATCAGGTACTCATTCAAAATGATATCAGCCTGCACGAAATCTACCTGACCGGCCAGGATCTGGAAGGCTATTTTATGGAATTGCTTGGCGATACGCCGGAGCATGTTTGAAAAATCATTCACATTTTTGGGAGGGAAATCAAATGTTTTGTTTATTCCATGCGGAAACTTACAAATTAAAAAAAAGCAAAAGCTTTTATATATGCACCATCGTAACTGCCGCATTCGTATTTTTAATGTACGGTATGCTGTTTATGGCAGATAATATACAAAAAGGAAAACTGGAAAATGGAACCGGTGGTGTCGTTGTATCCATAAACGATAAAATCACTGACGGCGAAGACCAGTCTATCTGGGACACGATCAGCATCGCAGATTTGATGCAGCAGGTCTTTTCCGGCGACGTAATCGGCTGCATCCTTGCAATTTTCTGCAGCATATTTGTAATTGGAGAATTCAGCAGCGGTATGCTCAAAAATATTACCGGAAAAGGCTGCTCCCGCTGTTCGATTTATGTATCCAAACTCGCGGCTACCGTGCTTGCCGCTGTCCTGATTGCCTTAACCGGTATGGTAACCGTATTGCTTGCCGGACGGATATTTATGGGTCCGAACGTCCTGTCAGACAGCCTGCTGAAAAATCTGCCTGTATATGCCGGACTGCAGCTGCTTATGGTAACCGCTATCGTTTCCTTATTTGTCTGGATAGCGCAGGTCAGCAGAAATCTGGCTGCCGGCATCTCCATCGGCATCTGTACCGCCTTTCTCCCGGCATTGCTGTTAAATGTTGCGGACATGCGGTTTGCCGATACCGGCATTATCCCTTCCGAATACTGGCCGTTTACCAGAATCGCCTCCTGTCCGTTTTCGGAAATTACCGCAGCCTATATTGCAGAAACCATATTTGTTGCCGTATTCTGGACCGTACTGGCAACCATCCTGGGCATCTGGCACTTTTATAAAACCGACATTAAATAATTATCATAACATGCTATCACAGGCAATCAGGAGAATCATATGAAACTATTGTTAATCGCAGTCATTGTGCTGTTAATCCGGACGGGCATATTATCTGCCCGTCATGGCTGTTATAAAAAACAAATGAACCATCTGCTGCAGCAACTGGAACTTACACTGGAGGATGAAACAAATATTCTGTTTACTTCTTCGGTAAATATCGACCGGACACAGGAAGTCATCCATACTCTGAACCGCCTGATGGAGCAAAACAGACATATCAATGAAAGTTGCGTCGGGAAAACCGCAGCTATCGGGAAAGCATTACAAGCATTTCCCACGATATCCGCACGCCTCTTACTTCCGCCAAAGGATATATGCAAATGCTGTGCAGCAAAAACGTACCGCCACAAAAACAGCAGGACTATGCCAAAATCGTATTGCAGCGTCTTCATACACTGTCCGATATGCTCGACCAGCTGTTTTTCTACACACGCATAGAAGCAGGAGAAATACCGCTAACAATTGAAAAAATAAACGTCGGAAACCTGTTTGCCGAAACACTCTCTTTGTTTTATACGGATTTTGAAAGCAAAAACTGTGAACCGGCCATACGAATTACCCAAACACCATGCCAGATACAGGCTGACCGCCAGGCATTGATCCGAATTATGGAAAACCTGATAAAAAATGCACTGGTGCATGGTACCGGGGACTATCGTTTTTCGTTGCTTCGGCGGAATTCGTACGCTGTCATTCGGGCCGAAAATCGTACGGACAGCATAGAAGCTTCGGATATGGACTATATTTTTGACCGTTTTTATACGTCTGATATTTCCCGAACCCGCAAAACAACAGGTCTTGGGCTTGCCATCATAAAAGAGCTGACGCAACAGATGGGTGGAACGGTTGCGGCAGCTCTTGAACGGTCTGTCTTTTCGATTGAAATACAATTTCCTTTATTCCGGACAGACCCATCCGGTCAGTCTGACTAATTACTCCAGATTCAAATGTTTTCGCACAATGACTCTGCAGATCATATAATAAATCATCGTCCAGCCAAAAGCCAGCAGACAGGCTCCGACCGTGATAAACGTTACATTGCGTATGGCAGGCAATGCTTCATACAGCAAATATCCGATGAAAATCCCTGCAAGTGAGAGAATCTGATTGACATAATACAGTCCGATACCTGCAGCAATACCGCACGCGCCTTTTGAACGATGAGCCAGCTGTCCGATTGAACTGCCTGCAAAAAAACAAAAGCAATGCATTCAGACATCCAAGAACGGAGCCTGCAAGCAGCATCAACACATATGCAAAAGCGGAAATATGCATCGCATCTGCCATTTCTGCTATCGCTTTCCCTAATATCTCCATCAGCTCCCCGACCGAAAGCCCTTCCATTGCCATTCCAATTGCACAAACGGACATTACGCACAAAATTGCGGTCACAAACAAAAATCCAAAGGATACGGCTACCTTCACATTTAAAATCTGCGTCGTCTTTACCGGCAGTGTATGTGTCAGATATCCTTGTTCCGAATACATGGATTTATAAAAATGAAAACATAAATAAATAAAAATTGCTACGGCGATTACAACAGTAGTCACCATATAAAGCATGCAGCCGATCATAAACACCGCATGAAATAACTTCCGATCGGTAAACTCACTGAGATAAAATAATCCGATAATCAACAGCGTGGCCGCAACCAAAGCCCCATACAATCCGGTCATCGTTTTGCCATGTGCCCTGATTTCCTGTCTGAATAATTTACTTAACATTTAAATACCTCCCTGAAATACGCATCTACAGACTTTCCTTCTTTGTCGCGAATTTCGTCAACAGATGTATGACATACGATCTGCCCATCTCTTAAAAATACAATTTCATCTAATACATTTTCAATATCCGCAATTAAATGCGTTGCAATCAATACGGATGCCTCCGGCTCATAATTGGATATAATCGTATTTAAAATGTAATCTCTGGCTGCCGGATCGACACCGGCAATCGGCTCATCCAGCACATACAGTTTTGCCCTGCGGCTCATAACAAGCACAAGCTGAACCTTTTCTTTTGTTCCTTTTGATAATGTTTTTAACCGATCCTGCGGACTAATTTTAAGCTTTTCCAGCATATCATAAGCGCGGGTCACTTCAAAATCTTCATAAAAATCCTGAAAAAAAGCAATAATGTCCTGTACTTTCTGATTCATATTCAGATACGTCTGATCCGGCAGATAAGAGATATGCTTTTTGCTCTCTACGCCGATCTTCTCACCGCAGAACAGCAGCTCTCCTTCCGTAGGCGTCAGCAGCCCGTTGATCATTTTGATAAACGTTGTCTTTCCGCTGCCGTTTGGCCCTAAAAATCCGATAATATGCCCGCTTTCCAGCTTCAGATCTACCTGCTTTAACACTTCTTTTGATTTATACCGTTTTGTCAGTTTCCTGCATTCTAAAATGGTACTCATGACTCTTCCCCTTCCATTGACTGCCGCATCAACGACAGAATCTGATCTTTTCGATAACCAAGCTGCTGCATACTTTCCAAAAACAGCCTGATCTTTTCCTTTGCAATATCTTCCTTTAATAATTCTATCATGTCCTGATCCTCCGTAATAAACCTTCCGCATGTACGCTTGGAATATACAAGTCCCGTACGTTCCAGCTCCGCAAATGCACGTTGCATCGTATTGGGATTTACTGCTGCTTCTGCAGCCAGTTCCCGCACGGACGGCAGCTTTTCACCTGGTTTATATTTTCCGCTGATAATATTCATGCGAATCCGTTCCAGTATTTGAATAAAAATCGGACGATCCGAATCCAAATTCCATGGCATATGTTCACCTCATTTCTTTTTGTATTTCTGTACCAACTAAATAATACACTAATACAATGATACTGTCAAGATATATTTTAAATTTTAAAAAAAACATGTAAAAAAACCTCCTATATCCAAGGTTTTCTTACATGCTTTCCTAGAGTGTGTCTTAAAATTGCTTTCTGTCAACTGTGCGTCACAGTTGACAGAAAGCAATTTTAAGACACACTCTAATAAACGCATTTTTACCATAACTATGTAAGATTTTCGTTCAAAAATCTATCTGCATTTCTCCAAAATATTTTTTCAGCAATTTCCTGTCCGAATATCTGCTCCATCTCCGTTCTCAGACGAGGCACGGACTGTACTCCCGCGATTCCCTGTACCATCTGCGCCGCACAGCCGTCAAAGTCTCCCCCAAACGTCAGTATGTCTTCTCCGCCAAGTTCCAGAACACTGTCCACATGTCTGAAAAGCTGGGCCGTATCCGGCTGTTTTCCGACAAATTCTTTGTAAAAATTCATCCCCAGCAATCCTTTTCTTCGAATCAGTTCCTGAATATGCTCCTGTTTTAAATTACGCGGATGGCTGCAAATCTCACGGACATTGGAATGCGACGCCACAACCGGACAATCCGTCAGCTCAAATACGTCTTCCACGCCCTGGTCCGATAAATGCGACAGATCCAATACAATCTTTTGGCGAACAAGCCGGTTCACAAGCGTGCGTCCTTCCTGTGTCAAACCCTTTGTCTGATCCGTTACGGCTCCGCAGCCATATCTGTTCTCATAATTCCAGGTAAGCATTGCAAATCGAAATCCCAGATCCCAGATTTGTTCCACATAGCTTCCCATTACCGATACATCTTCCACGGACAAAAAAACGGCTGCTTTTCCCTGCATATGTGCTTTGCGCATATCCGAAGCATCTTTACACCACTCTGCATAGGCAGACTGCTCCAACATCAGCCGAATCGCACGTTCATACAGTTCCCAAAACACGTCTTCCGCAGGCAGCTGCAGCCTTTGTATCTCTTCCTGATCACGCCAGACTGCAAAAATCTGTGTATAATGATGCGCAAAACTACGAACTCTGGCCAAATCCAGACAGCAGGTATTATGCATAAGATTTTCCGATAACGGAATCTCCGTTAATGTGTCTGCATGACAATCATAATAATTCATCCTTTTTTCCTTCTTTCTTTTTATCTCATTCATGCCGGATCGTATACTATATATCTGTAATAAAAGATTATAACAGCGTCAGCCATCTTTTGTCATTCGAATTTTGTCGCCTGCATGCCCGGATGCAAAGACAAATATAAAAGAGGCGTATTTTATTCTGTCATTTCGAATAAAATACGCCACGCTCTTTTTATTAAATTAGAACTTGAATTTTTCCATTAAATCTACCATAGCCTCTACCTGAGCCTTTTGTTCTTCACTGACTGCTGCCGTCTCCTGCGAAGTTGCGGAATTGTTGTCCACAACCGCGGATACCTGCTGCAGATTCGTTCTGACTTTGCGCATATGTTCCACATCATTTTGCAGCATAACGGCAATCTGGCTCATCGTCTCTGTAGCAGCGCTGGCGCCTACCATTACTTCATCCATATTCGCCGCTGCCTCATCCGCAATCGTAATTCCACTGTCCACCGCTGCAATTGCCGTTTCTATCAGCTTCGTTGTCTTTCCTGCCGCCTTGCCGGATTCTTCTGCCAGACTCTTTACCTGTTCTGCCACGACTGCAAAACCTTTGCCTGCTTCTCCTGCTCTTGCCGCCTCAATTGCCGCATTTAACGACAGCAGATTCGTCTGAGACGCAATGTCTTCGATCGTACCGATAATCGTACCGATCTGTTCCGAACATCTGCTGATCTCCCCAATCGCTGTTTTCAGTTCCTGCATTTTCGCATTGCCGTGCGACAACGTGACGCCCGCCTTCGATGCAATGTCTACGGATTGCTGCGCTTTTTTGACATTATTTTCCATCGTCTGCGTCATATCTTCAAATACATGCACCAGTTCGGATACCTGTCCCGCCTGATCCGTACTTCCCTCCGCCAGATCCTCTGCCGCATACGCAAGCTGCTCCGAACCGCTGTCAATCTGTACCGATACTTCCTTAAGCGTTGTCAGCGTCTCACGCATCTTGCTGATAATAATATTTAGTGAATCTTTAATTTTTATAAACTCTCCGACATAATTCTGCTCCAGTTGAACATTATAATTTCCATTTCCCATAGACTCCAGCACCTGCGAAATCTCCTCAATCATATGCAGCAGGTTCTGCTTCATAAACGCAATCGCAGATACCATACTGCCGACCTCGCTGTCGTCTTCCTTTAAGTCCAGCGGTTCCCTGAAGTCCCCGTCTGCCAGTGCAGCCATCTGATCGGATACTTTCTTAATCGGTTCCAGAAGTTCTGTCGTAGCAAATTTGATAATCCGGAAAATCTGCCAGATAATATAGCCAAATGAAACGATCAGTAAACATACAAGGATAATCTGTATGACCTTCATCATTGCCTGCTGTCTCCCCTTACGGGCATTAATGGAACGGATCGTCTCATCTGTCTGTGCGTTGATCTGGTCTACCGCATCCGCATATTCCGAACTGAACACCTGTCTTTGTGCTTCCTGCAGATCTCCCCTGCCGGCAGCTTCAATCGCATTTTCCTCGGATGGAACAAGATTTTCCGACAAACCGGCAATTTCATCCAGACTTGCCCACTCCTGTTTGGTAAGTCCGCATTTTTCCAGCGCTTTTTTCGCTTTCTCCCGATTCTGATCCTCATTCAGTTCTTTCATGTATGCATCCGCATATTTCTGATCACCTGTAACAGCATAGGAACGCACTTCATATGTCAACGTCTTGGAGCCGACCCGATACTGATCAAGCGCGAGCGCCGCATTCAGCTGAACGGTCTGCATATTTGATAAAACAATGTTAAACGCTGCAAATCCCAGCATATATACGACACCGACAGCCGCAATGATAAATACCTGCTTCACCAGTCTGCGCAGCTGTGCTTCCTGGCTGTTTTTTCCGATCCCTCCATGTTTTCTCTTTCCCATATGTTTTCTCCTTTGATGTAGATTCTGATTTAATATGCTAAATTCATTATACTCATCCTGAAAGAGCGGGTCAAGGCTGGTATGAAATTTTTATTTTCGAAACACGGCGGACACATACATATCGCCATCTTGTATATACGCAAAAATATCCCCATCCATACGATGCATCAGACTGCGGCAAATATAAAGTCCCAATCCGCTGCCCGCATTGTTTTGTACATTAGAACCGCGCCAGAAACTGTCAAAAATATGTAAAAGCTCTGATTCCGGCAGCGTATTGCCGCTGTTTTGTACCGTTACGAGCACACAGTCCTCTTCTTCACCAAATTTTAACGCAATGCCTGTTCCGTCACCATACTTTATCGCATTTTCCATCATATTCTGCAGCACTTCCACACTCCGGTCAAAATCTCCCTTCAACAGACGTTCCACATATGGTTCAATTATAAAATCCGTATGTAATAATTTTAATTTATCTTCATAATATCCTGCTATATTTTTTACAAGCTGTGATAAATAAAATCCGTCTTGCCCTACTTCGACATTTAAAAAGTCTTCACCGGACGCCTTTATCATCTGCGTCACAAATCCTCCGATTTCATCGGTCTTGGCTTCCATGTTTTCGGCAATTTTTTTAAGCTGCTCATCGTCTTCGTACAAATTTCTGGAAATTACTTTTGCATATAATTTTATAGCAGATAACGGCGTTTTAATATCATGTGAAACGGACAATACCAGTGTTTTCTGCGCCCGCTGCAGTTTAAGCTCCCGCCTTTTGCGCTCTTCCATATTTTCCCGCAGCAAATCAATGCCCCACAGAAATCTGCCGAAAAAGCGACTCTTATTCTGCGGCAGCGGAACGGCCAGTCTGCCTTTTGAAAGTTCATACGGAATATCTTTCATTGCCTCAAAAGGTTTTATCATTGTCTGCCTGATATACAGCAGCACACATATAAGCAGCAGACTCATAACCGCCAGTGACACATTCACAGCTTTTGCCATATTCCGGTAGGTATATGCAGATTGCATCGTATAGTCAAACCGGTAAAGTACGCCGTTTATAAGTCGAAAACAATGGTCGCTGTCCGTCTGTTCAAAAAATTGCCGCACGGTGTCAGATGCTTCCGGATCAATCTCCGTACGGCATTCCACATGATAAATATGTTCAAAATCGGATAAATCCTGGCTTTGAAAACCATTTTTTTGGATTTCCTTCACAAGTCTGGCTATTTCTACCCGATACATGCGCTCCTGTGAATCCTGTGCCGAGTGATACATCCGAATATTAGCACCTATAAAAATGACTGCAGTCATCCATAAGACAACTGCAGCAAACTTCCGATAGCTTTCCATACTGTTTACAACTCCCTCAATGTTCGTTTTTGTTTACACAAAACGGTAACCGACACCCCAGACCGTAACAATCCGCTTCGGACTTTTGGGATCTTCCTCGATCTTCTGCCGCAGCCACTTGATATGCACCGTCAGCGTCTGCGGTTCCGAAAAGCTGTCGATTCCCCAGACCTGCCCAAACAAATACTCTTTGCGCAGCGCCTTTCCCTTATTCTCCATGAAAAGCTGCAGCAGATCAAACTCTTTCGACGTCATCTCTACCAATACCCCATTTTTGTGTACCGTGCGTCTGATTTTATTCAGACAAAGCGTTCCGTCCATAATTTCATCCTGCGAATATCTGTATTTAAAAATATTACGGATCTTCGCCAGCATAATATCAATATCATAAGGTTTTTCAATATAGTCATCCGCACCTGACACCAGACCGTTCAGCTGATCTTCTTTTCGGTTCTTTGCACTGACAATTAATATCGGTACGTCATCCATACTTCTGATTTTCCGGCAAACCGCAAAACCGTCCATGCCAGGCAGCATAACATCCAAAATCACCAGTTTGATACCCCCTGATGCAAATAACGCTAACGCCTGTTCCCCACTGTGGGCAATACACGTTGAGTAGTTTTCCGCATGCAGAAAACTACTCAGCAGCCGTGCCAGTTCCTGTTGATCTTCTACAATTAAAATATCTGCCATACCGCCTGTTTCCATTCCCTGATTCTTTTATATTTACGCTGATTCTTTTCCGGGTTCTGCATCTACCATCCCATCTCCAGCAGCCAGTTGTTCAGTTCCCGCTCTCTTTCCCGCAGACCGGTGTCTTTCGCACGCGTTTCAAACCGATATTCGCCCTGTATATTCCCGTCTACGATATAAAGCACCTTGGAACATTTTGCCGCTACTCTGATATCATGTGTTACAAGCATAATCGCAGTGCCATCTGCGTTAATCTTGGCCAGTTCCTCCATGACCTCTTCGGAAGAACTGCGATTTAACGCTCCGGTTGGTTCATCGGCAAAGATCATTTTGGGATGGTTTACAAGACTTCGGCAAATGCAGGCACGCTGGAGCTGGCCGCCGGACACCTCATGAATATCATGATCCGCAATCTCAATAATACCCAGTCTGCGCATCAGCTCCTGCCCAAACCGCACCTTTTCCTTTCTGTCTGCCGTATTTTTCTTGGACTGACATGCCGGAAGCACAATATTATCCAGTACCGATAAATTTTTCAGCATATACATCTGCTGAAAAATAAAACCCATCTCATCCAGCCGCAGATCTGCCAGCTGTGCGGCCGGCAGCTGTGCAATATTTCTGCCGCAGAACCGTACTTCTCCTGCCGTAATCGTATCCATGCCGGACACCGTATACAAAAGTGTGGATTTACCCGATCCGGACGGCCCCATAACCGCAGTCATTTCTCCCTCCCGAATTGTCAGATTCACATTTCTTAGCACATGATTCTGACGTTTGTCGGCAATATATGTCTTACACAGATCTTTCACTTCCAATATATTTTCCATGAGCAATATCTCCTTTTATTTTAACCATTTTCATTTCTGCCTTCAAGTTCCATATTTATCGGATTTATTCTATATTTGACGCATCGGATGCCGGTATTTTTTTCACCTGCAGTGCCGCACACATACCTGACAGTACCGTTACCGCAAATACTACAAGCGGATACAGTACATACACTTCCAGCGGCCTGATTTCAAATGTAATGCTTTGCGCACCCATCATCTGAAAAACAGGTGTTACACAAATCTGCGAAAGCGGTGCGGACAGCAAGGTTCCAAAAAGACAGGCGGTAAACAGCACAATTCCGATCCGAAGCGTCTGCCATACCGTCAGCGACAGATTTCGAAATCCAAGTGCTTTGAGCATTGCAATCTCACCTCTTTCTTTCGTGAGAAAACTTTTTACCATCAGTACCGTAACAAGCATATTGATACACAAAACAACGATCAAAATCAGATATTTCATTCCCTGCAGCTGTCCGCTGATATTTCCGATCATATCATCTACATATTCTCCGGCTGTAAAGACCTCATAGTCCGGAAACCACTCTGCCAGCTGCTCTTTTCTTCGTTCCAGCTGTCTGCTGTCCGGTTGATCCGTATATTTGATCTGTACGCCAAAGCTTCCGAATACAAACCTGTAATCCGGTTTGTCTTTTTCGGAAAAGCGAATGCCCTCTCCCAGATTATTCATCGTCTGAAAAATGGCGGTTACGAGATAAGAACGTTCCTGATCCGCATGCCGAATCAACACGGTATCTCCAATCTGCGCCCCTAATCTGTCCGCAATCAAATGCGATATCCCTACTTCACCGTCATCCTGCGGCGCGCTTCCTTCCAGATACGCATAGCGATCAGCCGTAATATCTCCAATGCCCTGAAATGCCAGAGAGGATTCCTGCTTATCCTGAAACGAAATGCTCATGCGGAACAATACCTCCTGATATACCTGTGCCTGAATTCCATGTTCGGACAGTCGGTCTCTGATTACGTCCAGCTGTTCCTGTATCCGCATACGATTATTGCTGTTTGCATTAAATAACTGTTCTTTGCTGATTACATGCTCACACGGAGCCATACTAAACCATGCAAGCAGCTGATCGGACTGCAAAGTATTCATCGTATTCACCGGAATAACGACCAGCAGAATTCCTATTATAAATATTAAAAGCAGAGCCGCATACCGCCTGATTCCGCTCAAAATATCATTCAGAGCCAGATATAACACCACAGGCAGCCCGGACCGATGAAACGTCAGCACACTTTTTCTTGCGTATCGCTCTCCATTCTCTCCGCCGCGTATCGCATCCATTGGTGAAAATCCCTTGATTTTCCTTGTACACGAATAACCAAACAATACAACGACAGCCACAACTGCCGCAACACATAAAACATTCCAGAGCAGATTCCCTTCGATTTCCATCATCATATTTTGTGACAGATTTCCCAGCATCAATCTGGCAAACGGAATGCTTAAAAGCAGTCCAAGCCCGCCGCCTGCCAGAGAAATCGCAAAATATTTTACTACATACAGCCCGCGTATTTTCCGGTTTGCAATACCGATGGCCTTCATCACGCCAATTTCCCGAAATTCCTCGCTCATGGTAAACAAAATGGTAAACCGAAGAATTACAAGTGAAACTAAAACCAGACATACACTGACGACAATCATTACAGCCGCAATAACCATATCCACCATATACAGCATACGGATCTCATCCTGTCCGATACTCATAACCACGTTTAATCCCAGACTGTTAAATTTTTCGGAAAAATCATCTTGTTTCGTATATACACAGAACAGATATAAATGCTCCGCATTATCCGTATTATAGTATTCATAATCATGATCACTGACAAAAACTCTTGTCATTCCAGCCATTTCCGACGCGAAAATGGCATCCCGTACCCCTCCTGCAACCTTATAGCTGCCTGTTTCTCCGTTTGCCGTTATGCGGATTTGATCCTGCACAGCTAATTGCTCCGTTTCCATTACTTTTACCGCAAAGTATACCTCTCCGTCTTTGATCTGTGTGACTTCCTCATCATGACTGTCAAAAATCCTGACCGTATTCCCAAGTCTGGCCAGAACTGCCGTATTGTTATAAGCAAATTCTCCGCTCTTTTTTTCGATCTGTTTCGGATCAATTTGTATTACTTCCTGCTGTCTGATTTCGTATTTTTGCTCTTTTGCAAACTCCACAAACTGTTCTGCCTGTGCCGCATCCGCAAAGGTAATCAGATGATCCGGAACTTCCGCCTTATCAAAAAACGTGTCCAGCGCTGTCATAACAGTTACCATATTGTTGACACTTCCCGCAATAAAAGTCGCTGCCAGAACAATAAAAATGAACAGAATCAGATTCATTGTCTTTTTTCTCTTTAAATCTTTTTTCAAAATCTGCAGATACATCTCCATTCCCCTTTCTATCCCTGCATATTCCTGCATTGTGCCGTTCTTTTCTTTATTATGGAATAAGTATAATGGAGAACTTATTAAATAATCCTTAAATGATTTAAGAATTTATAACGACAAACGGAGCAGCCTGTAAGCTGCTCCGTTTCTAAAATCTATTTAACAATACGTACTTTCATAACGCCTTTCATCGCTTTCATCTTTTCAACGGCTTCTTCCGTCATCGGCGTATCCAGATCAAACATGGAATATGCGTAATCGCCTTTGGATTTGTTCGTCATATTTGCAATATTAATGTCACATTCACCAAAGATCGACGTAAATTTACCAATGACACCTTTGCTGTTTTTATGCAGAACGGCTACACGTCCCTCTGTCGTACATTCTCCCATATCGCAGTTTGGGAAATTAACGGAGTTGCGAATATTGCCGTTTTCCAGATAATTGCGGATTTCCTGCGCCGCCATTACCGCACAGTTGTCTTCGGATTCTTCCGTGGACGCGCCCAGATGCGGGATTACGATACAGCCTTCTTTGCCCGCGGTCGTATTATTCGGGAAATCGGAAATATACCGTTTCAGTCTGCCCTGTGCAAGTGCGGCCACAACCGCTTCTTCATCTACGAGCAAATCTCTTGCAAAGTTTAAAATCACTGCGGTCGGCTTCATCATTGCAATAACTTCTTCATTGATCATTTTTCTTGTAGTATCTAAAAGCGGTACATGAATGGAAATATAGTCACATTCACGGTAAATATCTTCTACATTGCGCACATGTTTTACATTGCGTGACAAATTCCATGCCGCATTAACCGAAATATACGGATCATAACCGTACACTTCCATATCCAGATGTGTTGCCGCATTGGCTACCCGGATTCCGATCGCACCCAGTCCGATCACACCTAACTTTTTGCCGGCAATCTCACATCCTGCATAAGCTTTTTTCTGTGTTTCCGTCAGCTTTGCAAGTTCCGCATTCTCTTTTTCATCAACAACCCAGTTGATACCGCCGTTGATGTCACGGCTTGCCATTAACATACCGGCCAGCACCAGCTCTTTGACACCGTTTGCATTTGCGCCCGGCGTATTAAAAACTACGATGCCCTGCTCCGCACATTGATCCAGCGGAATGTTATTGACACCCGCACCTGCACGTGCAACGACGTCCAGACTGTCCGGCAGTTCCATATCGTGCATGGAAGCGGAACGTACAAGCGCTGCCTGCGCATCTTTCACATCTTCTACTTTCCGATAGTTCTCGTCTAATACATCCAGTCCTATCTGCGCAATCGGATTTAAACATACATAATTAAACATTTTTAACTTCCCCTCTGATTTGCACTGCTGCCCTTGCCCTGCAAACAACAGCATCCTATTTTTATGAATTTGCAGTTTCAAAATCTTTCATAAATGCCACAAGCTTTTCTACGCCTTCCTTCGGCATTGCGTTATAAATAGACGCTCTCATGCCGCCTACGCTTCTGTGTCCTTTCAGATTTACCAGACCGGCTTTTTCTGCCTCTGCCACAAATCTGGCATCCAGCTCTTTATCTCCTGTTACAAACGGAACGTTCATAAGAGAACGGTCTTTTGCCACAACGGTTCCTTTGAACATCTTACTCTGATCCAGAAAATCATATAAGATTTTTGCTTTTTCTTCGTTGCGTTTTTGAATTTCTTCCAGGCCGCCCATATTCTTCAGCCATTTAAATACTTTTCCGCAAATGTATATGCCGTAGCAAGGCGGTGTATTATACAACGAATCTGCGTCCGCATGCGTTTTATATTTTAACATGGTAGGCGTGCCTTCCAATACATCGTCACAAATCAGATCTTCACGAATGATAACGACTACCACGCCTGCCGGACCGACATTTTTCTGAACGCCGCCGAAAATAACGCCATATTTGCTGACATCCACAGGCTCCGATAAAAAGCAGGAAGATACGTCAGCCACTAACAGATGCTCTTTGGTATTCGGCAGTTCTTTAAATTTTGTTCCATAAATCGTATTGTTTTCACAGATATAAACGTAATCCAGATCTTTTGGAATATCCAAATCGGAGCAGTCCGGAATATAGGAAAATGTCTTATCTTCGGAAGAAGCAAGTTTGATTGCTTCTCCATAGAGCTGTGCTTCCTGATATGCCTTTTTCGCCCATTGTCCGGTTACAATATAGCCTGCTTTTTTGTTTTTCATCAGGTTCATCGGTATCATTGCAAACTGCTGTGATGCGCCGCCCTGTAAAAACAGTACTTTATAATTATCCGGGATATGCATCAGATCACGGATATCCTGTTCCGCTTCTTTAATAATCGTATCATATACTTTTGAACGGTGAGACATCTCCATAACGGACATCCCGCTTCCCTTATAGTCCAACATTTCTTCTGCCGCTTCCCGCAGCACTTCTTCCGGCAGCACTGCCGGACCTGCAGAAAAATTATAAACTCTGCTCATCTTAATCATATCCTCCTTATTCTATATTATATGCGGCTATTTGTTCAGGTCTTCTTCCGAAAATGCTTCGCTGATCGGCGCTCCCGGCGCAACCATTGGCCACACTTTGTCATCACTGTCTATGATACAATCCAGCACAACCGGCCCATCCGCTGCCAGAGCCTGTTCCAGAGCCGCATCAAATGCTTCTCTTGTTGTTACGCGAATGCCCCTTGCGCCCATTGCTTCCGCCAGTTTTACAAAATCAACCGCATCACGCAGTACGGTAGCGGAATAACGCTCTTCGTAAAACAAATCCTGCCACTGCCGCACCATTCCAAGCACATGGTTATTTACAACGACCTGTATGAGCGGAAGCTTCTGCCGCACTGCCGTTGCAATTTCATTCATGTTCATGCGAAAACAGCCGTCTCCTGCGATATTAATTACCGTCCGATCCGGATTCGCCGTCTTCGCACCGATCGCTGCTCCAAGTCCGTATCCCATAGTTCCCAGACCGCCGGACGTCAGAAAATGTCTCGGCCTGGTATATTTATAATACTGTGCGGCCCACATCTGATGCTGCCCGACCTCGGTAACGATAATCGCATCTCCCTTTGTCTTCTCGTAGATTTTTTCGATCATATATGGCCCGCAAAGTTCCTGCGGATGATACGTCATCGGATACTGCTGCTTGAGCTGTCCTACATGCGCCAACCATTCGTCATGGCGCTGCGGCTCCAGCTGTGCATTCATTTTTGCCAGTACTACTTTAATATCTCCGATCACACTGGCTGTCACAATAATATTTTTGTTGATTTCGGCAGGATCCACATCAATCTGTATAATATCGGCCTGTTTTGCAAATTTTTCTGCATTTCCAATGACACGGTCACTAAAGCGGACACCGATTGCCAGAAGCAGATCGCATTCACTGACACCGTAATTGGACGTTTTCGTTCCATGCATGCCAAGCATACCGGTATATTTCGGATCCGTACCGTCAAATGCGCCTTTTCCCATCAGAGAATCACATACCGGAGCCTGTACTTTTTCAACAAACTCCCGAAGCTCTTGGGTAGCGTCGGATAATATCACGCCGCCGCCCACAAATATGTATGGCTTCTTTGCTTCTTTGATGTAGCGGATTGCACGATCCATATCTTCCTGGCGCAGCCGCTGGGTCACCCGCTCCGGCATCCTGATTTGTTCCGGCGTATAATCTGCCTTATTTGCAGTCACATCTTTTGGAATATCCACAAGCACCGGACCAGGTCTGCCTTTTCTGGCAATTGTAAACGCCCGACGCAGTATTTTTGCAAGGTCATCCACATCTTTTACGATAAAATTATGCTTTGTAATCGGTGTTGTAATACCTGCAATGTCAATCTCCTGAAAACTGTCTTTTCCAAGCAGCGGAACATTTACATTACAAGTAATGGCAACAAGCGGAATGGAATCCATATAAGCCGTCGCAATTCCGGTTACCAGATTGGTTGCTCCCGGCCCGCTTGTCGCAAAACAGACACCCACTTTTCCGGTGCTGCGCGCATAACCGTCTGCAGCATGGGATGCTCCCTGTTCATGGGAAGTCAGAATATGCCTGATTTCATCCCTGTGTTTATACAATTCATCATATACATTCAGGATCGCTCCGCCCGGATAACCAAAAACGGTGTCCACACCCTGCTCTTTCAGGCACTCAATTAATATTTGCGCCCCTGTCAATTGCATGTTTTCCGCCTCCTTTTTAGTTTTGCGTTCCAGGCATCTGCATAACCGCACCGCGGTTTCCGGAAGTTACCATCGCAGCGTAACGTGCCAGATAGCCATTTGTCACTTTCGGTTCCCTTGGCTGCCATTTTGCCTTTCTGGCTGCCAGTTCTTCATCTGAAACGGCCAGTTCCAGCTTCATGTCCGGAATATTGATTTTAATCGTATCGCCTTCTTCCACCAGTGCAATCGGTCCGCCAACCGCTGCCTCCGGTGACACATGTCCGATCGACGCTCCCCGGCTTGCACCGGAAAAACGTCCGTCCGTAATAAGCGCTACCGATGAACCAAGTCCCATGCCCGCAATTGCAGATGTCGGATTTAACATTTCCCGCATACCCGGACCGCCCTTTGGCCCTTCATATCGAATCACCACAACATCGCCGGCCAGGATTTTTCCGCCTTTGATCGCCGCAATCGCATCTTCTTCACAGTCAAACACCCTTGCCGGCCCTTCGTGCACCATCATTTCTTCTACCACTGCGGACCGTTTCACTACCGAACCGTCCGGAGCCAGATTGCCCTTTAATACGGCAAGCCCTCCGGTCTTGCTGTACGGATTGTCTACCGTACGAATCACCGACGTATTTTTATTTACCGCATCTTTAATATTTTCTCCAATTGTCTGTCCGGATACCGTCATACAGTCCGTATGAATCAAACCAATGTCCGCCAGCTCTTTCATGACCGCATAGACACCGCCTGCTTCATTTAAATCTTCCATATAAGTAGGACCTGCCGGTGCAAGATGGCATAAGTTTGGTGTTGTCTCACTGATTGGATTGGCAAATGAGATGTCAAAATCAAATCCGATCTCATGTGCAATCGCCGGAAGATGCAGCATGCTGTTCGTAGAACAGCCAAGCGCCATATCTACGGTCAGCGCATTTAAAACGGCTTCTTTTGTCATAATATCTCTTGGACAAATATTCTTTTTTAACAGATCCATTACCGCCATGCCCGCATGTTTTGCCAGCTTGATACGTTCCGAATATACCGCCGGAATCGTACCGTTGCCTTTTAATCCCATACCAAGCGCCTCGGTCAGACAGTTCATGGAATTTGCCGTATACATACCGGAGCAGGACCCACATGTCGGACATGTCTTTTCTTCATATTCCCGCACTTCTTCTTCGCTCATCGTACCTGCCGCATAAGAACCGACCGCCTCAAACATGGACGAAAGGCTCGTTTTATGCCCTTTCACATGTCCTGCCAGCATCGGGCCGCCTGATACAAATACGGTCGGCACATTAATCCTTGCAGCCGCCATCAAAAGTCCCGGCACATTTTTATCACAGTTCGGCACCATAACAAGTGCATCAAACTGATGCGCAAGCGCCATACACTCCGTAGAGTCCGCAATCAGATCTCTTGTTACAAGAGAATATTTCATGCCGATATGCCCCATAGCAATTCCATCGCAGACTGCAATTGCCGGAAATACAACCGGTACGCCTCCTGCCTCAGCTACGCCGAGCTTTACGGCATTTACAATTTTATCCAGGTTCATATGGCCCGGTACGATTTCATTATAAGAACTTACAATACCGACCATTGGTTTTTTCATTTCTTCTTCCGTAAAACCGAGTGCATTAAACAGCGACCGATGAGGTGCCTGCTGCATGCCGGTTTTTACCTGATCACTTTTCATACTTTATCTTCCTTTCTTACTGAAATTTAAGAGTGAAATTAAAGATCAATTATTTTACAATTCTTTCACAAATCATATCACCCATCTGTGCCGTTCCAATCTGCTTAATCCCGGCTTTTTTATCTTCCTGCTGCGGCATAATATCAATCGTGCGATATCCGTCCCGAAGCACCTGCTTTACGGCTGCTTCTACGGCATCCGCCTCCTGATCCAGATCAAAGCTGTAACGGAGCATCATGGCTGCCGATAAAATCGTCGCGATCGGATTGGCAATGCCTTTGCCCGCAATATCCGGCGCGGAACCGCCGCTCGGTTCATAAAGGCCGAACTTTGTATCATTTAAGCTTGCAGACGGCAGCATACCGATCGAACCGGTCAGCATGGATGCTTCATCGGACAAAATGTCTCCAAACATATTTTCCGTTAAAATCACGTCAAACTGTTTCGGGTCTTTAACCAGCTGCATCGCGCAGTTGTCTACGAGCATATGTTCATAAGCAATATCCGGATACTCCTTTGCCGTCTCATCTACAATCTTTCTCCAGAGACGGGAAGAGTCGATCACATTTGCCTTATCTACGCTTGTTACTTTTTTCCTGCGTTTTCCGGCAATATCAAATGCCCGCTTCGCAATTCTTCGAATTTCTTCTTCATTATAAGTCAGTGTATCTTCCGCTGTCATAAGGCCGTCTCTTACTTCTGTCACACGTTTTCCAAAATACAGGCCTCCGGTCAGCTCACGCATAATCATCATATCAAAACCGTCTCCGATGATGTCATCTTTTAACGGACAAGCTTCTTTTAATTCATTATATAAGTAAGCCGGTCTTAAATTCGCAAACAATTGCAGCGATTTGCGCAGTTTTAACAATCCTGCCTCCGGCCTTTTGGAAGGCTCTAACTGATACCACGGGGATGTTGCCGTGTTGCCGCCAATCGAACCCATTAATACGGCATCGGAAGCCTTCGCCTGGGCAATTGCCTCATCGGTCAGCGGAACGCCGACTGCATCAATCGAACATCCTCCCATTAAAATATCCTCATAATCAAACTGGTGTCCGAATACGGCACCGACTTTATCCAGTACTTTTCTTGCTTCCGCAGTTATTTCCGGTCCGATTCCGTCACCGGCAATAACGCCAACATGATATTTCATATGAAAACTTCCTTTCTTTTGAATAATTATCTGACAAATTCTAAAAATTTGTTCGCAAAACTGAATTCGCTTTACCAGAATACAGTCTGCCGTGTACTATCATATAACTTTTGCCCCGATTTTTCAACCATGAAATACAAAACTGTCTGAAATTACCTGTAAACAGGCCGTTTCAGACAGTTTTTATGTGACATTGCCACAGCGTTATTTACTTCTTTTTGCTGTCTTTTTTTGTTTCTACAGCATTTGCCGAATCTTCCGGCTTTTCTACTACTGAAATTGCCCCGCGCTGCATTGGAATACGGCAGTTTTTATTGCTTCCGAATTCTACGATTACCGTATCATCCGAAATATCAATAATCGTTCCGTAAAACCCGCTCGTGGTCAGTACGGTATCGCCTACTTCCAAAGCCGCAAGCATGGCATTTTTCTTTTTCTGCTCTTTCTGCTGCGGACGAAGCATAAAAAAATACATAAATCCGACCAGAATCACAAGAGACAAAATCATACTCGCAAAACTGCCCGCACCTGCTGCGCTTGCTGCCTCAGCGGCAAGAATATGTGGTGAGATCATTTTTTTCCTCCTGAAATCACGATATTTGCGTCTGTATTGACAATCATTGCCAATCAAAAATACATAACACAAATAGTATTGTACACAAATATTGGGAATTGAGCAACCTATTTTAGAAAAATTTTACTTAAATTCATTTCTATTGCATATGTACGCCACTTAAAATTCTTTTTGAATATGCTATAATTACTATTACCGTTTCTATTATAAGGGAATCACGCCCCAACGGATTATTCTGTTACTTTAAAGACCATAACATGTACTGCTTTTTTACCGGAGTACGTTTGAAAAATGAATATGCATATACAAAAAAAGAGACTGCCGATATCCATGTTCCCATTGTCCAATACCAAGGTTCCGTAAATTGAATATATATTTTTCCTGAAAAATTTTCACTAACGTCAAATTGAATGACCTGATTTGTCCCTGTCATGACCTGATACCGTTTTCCCGTTTCATCTGTCACCTGGTAACCTTTATAATGCAGCATCGGCACTTCCACGCTTCCGGGTTTTTCAGCTGTTTCACAATACAGTTCCATACGACATCCGTTTCTTGCAGTAACGGTCATTTCCTTCATGTTTTTTTCCTTTTACTTCGTTATGAAACAACTGTGTGTCCGTGCCCGGCTTTAAATACTGGCCTCCATACAGCGCTGAAAAGGTATCCAGCTCCGCTGTGTCATAATATTCCACCATATGATAAGCATGATCTACATAATCACTTGTGTAGAAAAATGACATAAACAGGCACATTCCGATTATCCCCAATTGAATATTGTTTAAAAAGCCGGTCTGCCTTTTTTTGCAGTAAGAAAGTAAAAATCCCAAAAGCATGGTTAAAAATATCATGGCCATACCAATATATCGCCATGGAAACTGCACCTGTGACAAAAGCGCACCCCATCGATAGTGAGTGGCCAAATGATCCCACGGAAATAAGTCGGATGCAATAAATAACATAAGCACTGAAAAAAATGTAAAACACCGAATAAGCGGTGTATCCTTTTTTTGTATGCAAAGTACAACTGCCGCCACCAAAGTAAGCATTAACACCATTCCGGGAGTTAATCCCATCCTGCCGGACAGATGATGCAAAGACGCTCCTGCCATTGATTGAAAAAAAGAAAAATACTGCCCCAGATATGCTCCTTCCTGCTGAATTTTTTGTATAACTTCATCTACCTGACTCGTTATAGTTACCGTTTCGTTCATATAATAATCTAAAAAAGGGATAATAAAGTACGCACTTAACACCAGCGTTTCCAATACGGCCAGAACATATACCCGTAGCACTTTTTTGCAAAACGTCTTTTTCCATAAAACAACACTTACAAGCGCCATCACAAAGCAAACCATCTCGGCACTTAATATATGTGTGCAGATCAGTCCGGCCATTCCCGCTGCCAGAATCCTGGCATTTCTTTTATATACCTTCCATTCGACGTACTGCTCCGTATATATTTTATACAAAGCAAGCGCCAGCACCGGTAAAAACAGCATGGCACAGAATTCCCCAACCGCAGAACGTATGTAGAGATTGACTAACCTGTAGCCTGCTGTCGTATATACCATAGCCAGAAGCAA
The DNA here is from genome assembly GCF_000364225.2 of Eubacterium plexicaudatum ASF492. Taxonomy (GTDB): domain Bacteria; phylum Bacillota; class Clostridia; order Lachnospirales; family Lachnospiraceae; genus Eubacterium_J; species Eubacterium_J plexicaudatum. The sequence goes on along the minus strand of NZ_AQFT02000001.1, from coordinate 6,303,790 downwards.
GGCGGTCTTTTTATCCGAAAATATTTTATAAAAACAAACAAAGGCAATGATAACTGCGATAAAATTCAGAAAAAATAAATACATTTTATACACGGTTATCACCGGAAACCCAATAACTCTGAAAAATGCAGGAAGATACAATAAAATATCTCCATAAAAGACGGAAACCGGATATCCATACCCGTCCATCCACAACGAGGAAATTCTAACCGGAAGATTATGATTGCGCATTTCTTCTGCAATTCCCTCAATCCTCAACAAATGAAACGTTAAATCATGCCCATTTAGTATTCCCCGCATAAATAACGGAAGCGATGATAACAGTGTTATGAGTCCGAATGCCAGGAGCAAATTCTTATTTTTCTTATATATGTCTGAAAACACACACAGCCATCCCAGAATAAAAACAGGAAAAACACTGCCGTCAAAGTTCTTCGCGTACTGACGGAATTTGTACGAATAGAAATATCATGAATCCGCAATGCTCCATGACCGTTATACTTTACAATAAGCTCCAAATTGTCTATATTCTCGGTAAGTGTAAAACGATAAGAAATTTTTTTAAGCCTGCTGCTTAATCTCGTTAAGCCTGATTTTATAAAGGCAGCATTACCCTCCTGCGCAGTCATCAGACAGCTCTGATCATTGTCGCAGTCATAGGCAATTTCAACGGAATAGCTCCCTTTATCCATTTTCAAATAAGGTCCATAAAGCAAATCTATCGTTTCATCTGTCCGTACCATACTTTCATCTACATACCATCCATCCTCAAAAGTAATATCATCGGACTTCCATTCGGCTAGGGAAGTCTCAATGGCCCTGCTGCTTTTATAGCGCATAATTGTAAAAAACAGCAATCCCAGACACACTGATGCCTGGAAAAGCAACAGGAAATAGAATCTTTTATTTGCTTTCATTCTGATACGCTCCTGTTTTTCATATAATCAAATACCAGAAGTAAACCGATGCCAAAAAGTGTCATGCACATACCTGTTTTTAAATAAGGTATCTCATAATTCATTTCAATTCTGTTTTTTCCGCTCTGTAATGGAATCGTAATCAGACATCCGTCAATCAGTTCCGCCTCTGTCTCTTTGCCATTGACTCTGATCTTCCATCCACTGTCATATGGAACAGATGTATATAAATACTCCTCATTTTCCGCATTTTCGACCATTATGCGTACATCTCCATTTGCCACACGTATCTCTTCCGCCACTTTCTGTGAAAGCTCTTGTGTTACCGCTTTCATTTTATCCAAATCCAGCATATAAAATTGTTCTTCTTTCACACACAACTGTCCGGCTGTTGTCAGTTGTATTTTTGTCGGCATCCGCCGATCCGATACGGGAATATAAAATACGGCAGGTGATAACCACATGGAATACCCGGTTTCATAAACGTCGTTTACATTTAATACAGCTTCCATATAGTACTCCCATGGAAGATTGCCATATACCGCATAGTTTCCCTCCGGAATATCCAATTCATAAATGACTTCCGACTCGGAACGATAATCTGTCTGATAGGAAACCGGAACATAAAGCCGTAGATTATCTTTTCCCAGTAACCGTGCATAAAGATCATTTTGATATTCAAAAGGATTCAAAGCTTCACCTTCCATCGACACTGCTTTCTTATATCTAAAAGCAAACGGAAGGCAAAACGGGTTTTCATACACATATTTTCCATTTTTCATCTGCAGTTCCTTTATTTCTTCTGTTCCATTAATCCGATACGGAGACAACAAGTATTTCACACCCAAAAGTGAATCTGCCGCTAATATTGAAGTGTTCGTAATACACATGTTTGCTCCGTTCATTGGATATCCCAAATGGTCCAGAAAGCTTCTCTGCCTGTCATCCGGATCCGACGTGTAACCTGACAACGACCAATATCCAAATGCCAGAGCTTCATTATAATTGGCTGTCAGATGATTGTCTTTCATATTTTTAGTTGCCGTCTGAGAAATCCGATAGGTTCCGCCATCCAGCTTATGAATTTCATTTATCTGCCGTTGTTCCTGTTCCACATATGCACGATAATCCGCCACATCTTCCACATGAAATATTTCCATTAAGATTGTTGCGTGCATGGCCATTTCTCCGCAAACTGCAACTGCTACCGCCAAAGACATCAAACACTTTGCTTTTTTATAGTACAGTCCGTATAAAGCGATTACCGATGCTGTTAGCACCGCACATAATGCCGTAAGATAAACGCGCCTGGTATCCTGAACCGGTTTCACATAATGCAAAAAAATTAAACCAAAGCAAAACAAACCTGCCGATTTTATTGCCGTATAAGACAGTTCTTTTCCAAAACAGGAGCGAAAGAATAATGCCGCGATAAAAAGCAATAAAAATATTCCAAGATAAGAATAGCGATAGTAATAACTATCCGCACGTTTTAACAGAGAAAATAAAAAAAAGCACGGTTTCCAGCAAAACAATGCAATAACCGTAAGCAATATGCCCGCTGCCAAAGCCTTTTCCTTTCTTTTGACATATTTGGTTAAAAAGCATCCGATACAGGCAATTACGGCCATGCTCCCACAAAACAAAGATACGCTGCCAAATGAACTGGTACCACCTATTACATAAGACTGAAGCATGCCAGGTATTTCGCCGGTTATTCCAAATGTCAGTTCTTCCCAATCCATCTTCCCTCTGCCGCTCTGCAAAGAAGCCATTGTTGGAAGTAAAAGAACCATACTTAACAGGACGATCATTACCGATGACCCAACATATCGCATGGCCACAACCAAAAAACTTCGTATTTTCTTTGCTGCAGCATCTGTCTGTTCTTCACCGACAAAATACCGATATCCGCATTCCACACAAAACCAAACTGCGGAAAACAGACAGTTAACTGCTCCCGTATACCAGTTAAATAAAACGGACATACTGCCTGCCAAAATAAATATTCTGCTTCGGGATCCTTTTACGATATGATAAACACCCAAAAGCAGCAATGGAAGCAAATATACTCCATCCAGCCACATAACGTTGCTGCTCTGCGCAATATTATACTGACACAATGCATAGCACACGGACAACAGAATCTGAAATGCTTCCTGCAATTCCGCTCCAAATCGTCCCTTTAAAAAAATATGAAATGTGACAGCTGACAAACTGAGTTTGCATAAAATAAGCAAATGAAAAAATACATGTAAATTTTCCTTACTGAAAAATACGATGAGCAAATTCAGCGGTGATGATAAATAATAACTGAAAACAGCTATATTACATCCTCCCAATGTCTGACCAAACGTATATGTAATCCGGTCATTGCCATTTAAAACATTTTTAAATACATAAAAAAATCCAGATACTGAATATGAGCATCCATTGTTGCTAACGTCTTATTTCCGAATGGTGCATACCCATATATGATAAAAAGCAGGATCAAAATTCCAAAAGTCGTGATTCCTGGTATCATACATAAAAAAATACCGTTATTTGCTGGCTTTTTCATCAAAATCTCCTCACAGCGCTATGATCTGTCTCATCTGTTTCTTCATCCACAATATAAATAGGCCGACGCTTATTCTCCAGATACATTTTTGCAATATATTGGCCCATTATACCAAAAAAGAACATCTGGCATCCTCCCATAAAGGTAATCAAACATGCCAACGATGCCCATCCGTCTACCGGATCGCCGAATACGATTCTTCGGACAATAATAAAAAGAACTGCCAATACCGTACAGATACAGAGAATCAGTCCTACAAAAGACGCTAACACCAGCGGTGTCGTTGTAAATGCAGCGATTCCTTCAATGCTGTACTGAAACAGTGACCAAAAAGACCATTTCGTGTGCCCCGCAGCACGCTGTACATTTTCATAGGAAAACCATTTAACCCGAAAACCAACCCAGCTATATAAGCCTTTCGAAAAACGATTATATTCCTTCATCCCCAGCAAAGCATTTACATATTTTCTGCTCATCACACGAAAATCTCTCGCCCCATCTACAATCTCCACTTCCGTCATTTTATTGATCAATTTATAAAACAGCTTTGCAAAAACGGATCTGACAACCGGCTCTCCTCTTCTGCTGCTTCTGCGTGTCGCTGCCGCATCATATCCTTCCGCTTCCACCGCATGACACATATCCGGCAATAAACTTGGAGGATCCTGCAAATCTGCATCCATAACAGCAACCAAATCTCCTTTTGCCTTATGAAGTCCTGCATAAATTGCGGACTCTTTTCCAAAATTTCTGGAAAAAGAAACATATCTGATCTGTGCATCTGTCCGTGCATAATTCTTTATATCGTGTAATGTCCGATCTGTAGAACCATCATTTACAAAAACAATTTCAAACTGATATGATTTCATTTTATCTGTAATTTTATATAGTTCTTCTAAAAAAAACGGTATCACTTCCTGCTCATTGTAACAGGGAACTACGATCGACAATAACATGCCTTATCTCCTTTTCTATCCATTTTAACACACTCCCCAATCCAATTGACGCATATGGCATCATAAATAACAGATATGGAAAGATATACCTTGCTTTAGCTTCCCATATCATTGAAAATAAAAAATAAGGCGACAGACAATATTTTAAATAGTTTTATCATCCTTTTTTCTATGTTTACCTGCATACGACTGCTGATTTTTACCCCCCCCCATATTTTTGCGGCTCTCCACACCTGTTGTGGTTTCATTGTCTTTCACCTGTTCGGAAACATTCATTCTCTCACTGATGATATATCTTGGTCTTGCTTTAACTTCCAGATAAATTTTCCCTATATACTCCCCCAATACTCCAAGACATATCAGCTGCAAACCGCCAATCAGGCATATAATACTTGTCATACTTGTCCATCCTGCAACCGTACCGCCGGAATAATACCGTACTACCGACCAGATAACCGCACAAAAACTTAACAGTGCAATCAAAACACCTGCTCCCGTTATCATATGGATTGGCTTAATGCTTAAACTTGTAATACCATCAAAAGCCAGCGCCAACATCTTTCGAAACGGATAGTGACTCTTACCTGCGGCCCGCTCATGCCGTTCATAGTACACGGATGTACTTGGAAATCCCAAAAGCGGAATCAAACCACGTAAAAATAAATTCACTTCTTTAAAATTTGCAAACTCTTTTAGAACTTTTGCTGATATCAACCGATAATCAGCATGATTAAACACGACTTCGGCACCCAGTACATGTAGCAACTTATAAAAACTTTCTGCTGTCATCCGTTTAAAAAAGTATCCGTGTCCCTCCTGCTGCGCACTCCATATACAATCTCATTACCGTCATAATAAGCATCCACCATCTTTTCTATGGCGCCTATATCATCCTGACCGTCACAATCTATGGAAATGGTAATATCCGCATATTCTTTTGCTTCCATCAGCCCTGCTAAAACCGCATTCTGATGACCACGGTTTCTGCTTTGACGAATTCCCGCAAAATGTTTTTCCGATGCCCCAAGTTTTTTGATAATCTCCCACGTATGGTCACTGCTACCGTCGTCTACAAATAGTATCTTACTGTTTTCGCTTACTTTTTCCAAACGTATCAGCTCCAGCAATTTGTCCAGAAACTGTCCTGACGTAACCGGCAATACATGTTCTTCGTTATAGCATGGAATGATCAGGTATAATCTTGTTTCCATAAAAGGCAATCCTCATTTCTTCAGCCATTTTCTTATCATCCGTCCAACTTTTTTATACTGCTCATAAATAACCGTACAAAAATAAACAACAAAATGTTTTCTTCTTTCCTGTTCCTGCTTTAATTCCGCTATCAGACGGTTCAATTCCGTGCAGCCGGCGTCCAGACTGTCCAAATAAACTTTATATTCTGCCAGCTGCTCTTTCTGTTTTCAATCTCAGTACCATGCTCTTTCAGACATTTTCCATACACTTCCAACTGTTCCGTTTGATGTATATGTCGCTCGTCCAGGCTATCCAGGCACTTTCTATAATCTTCCAGCTGTTCCATTTGATATATATGATGTCCGTCCAGGCCATCCAGCCGTTTTCTATGATCTTCCAGCTGTTCCCACTGCTTAATGTCTACCGCATCCTGCCGATTCATCCGATCCTGCGCCGACTCCATGCTTTTTCGTACTTCTTTTTCCAATTCATACGCCCGTCCTGCCAGTATGTCATAATCCGAAAACCTTCCTTTGGACTTCCATTCAACGCCTCCTCCAGCCATTGATACCCTCTGGCAGCCATTTGATCAATCTTTTTCTGCACAGAGTCATAATCAGCCGGCTGGCTTAGCAGCCACTTCTTCTCCCTTAACTCCCGGATGGATTTTACCAGACGGTTTTGCAGTCCCAGCTCTTCCAAAAGCGATGTAAATCTGGCACTGCCCCTTGATTCATTGCATACCGCAAGGAATGGTTTGTGGAACAGGATCGCAAAACACATGCCGTGAAAAGAATCTGTCACCATATATTTGCAATTTTAATCTCGGATAACCACGCTTCCACAGACAGACTGTCTTCTGCCCGGATGTCCCACATATTTTTCGATGTGACAGCGTCTTTGGAGCGATCCGGTACGAATGTAAGACGTACATGAAGTGTATCCGCACATTCCTTTAAAATATCTGCTTTTTCCTTGCTTGTATCTAAAATATAGGAAAACAGGAATGGTTTTTGCGTGTCTTTTTCAGGAACGTTTGCCACCAGCTGTTCATAGCAGGTTACAGGCAGCAAAAAGATTGGATCCGGCACCATTTGCGCCGAAACGCCATAATGCTTTTTTGCCAGCAATACACCGCTTTTTTCCCTTACGGAAAATGCGTCAAATCGTCGGAGGAAATACGCCAGTTCCTCTCTGTCACTTTCCCCTCCCCATATATAATCATAGCCAAAAGATGCGGCATACGCTATCTTGCGTTTGCTGCTGCAAACCCAGTCCAGCTGCATAAACTTATCCATCCAATGATACAGATTGTTGTTCAAAAGCTGATCGGACCCAAGGACAAACATAGCACACCGTTCGTTTAACTCCCGAAGCTCGCTGCGCGTTTGTACCAATGGCGCTATTTCATAGGATGCATACGGTTGCTTATCAAACAACTGCGCCTGATCGGATGGTTTCCATTCGGCTCTTTTGGGCCAGCCAATCATCAGCACGGATTTTCCCATCCCTTTGATTGTTCGGTATAATGCATAATAAGTAAGTTCGCTTCCGTAATTTGGATAAGACCAGTTGCCGACAATGCCAATATCTGCCCGTCTTTGCTGTGCGTATAACACGGCCGTATTAAAATCCCGCTCCGGATAAAGCGCTAAGAACTGCTCTCTTGCCGCATCTTTTTTATTCCGGCATGTATTCTGTTATTTTTTGCATATACAGGAGGAACATCCATACACATGCGAAATCTGTCTCTTACAGAGTTAAAATATTTTTTTCCTTTTTGCGTGTTAATAAAGACCAGGCTTGTCCCCATCCCGTCATCCAATGCCTCTTGCGTATGGCTATCTGTCTCATATTCGCCAATTCCCCAAAAATCTCCGCAAGTAAGATCTCCCTGTCTTGGAAATTCACAGAATATACAGTCATAGCAGCTGTTGTTTAATGTCATATTCGGATGGAACCCCTGTTCATATCTGCTTTCGTCATAACTTAAACGCTGTCTGGCGCCGTCTGCATAGGAAATGGTCATCCCCAGAGATTCCCATCCGTAATTTTTATCTCTGAAATCAATCTTCGCAATCGGACGCTTTTCTGCCAGACCGGCAAGTGACTCGTTCAACATCTTTTGGGACGGTACGCCATGGCAAAGCAGATCTACCGTAACCAGCTTTTCATATTCTTTGCCCAAATAAGCCGTTAACCCTGCCACCTGACAGGGACAGCCGCAAAACAGCACCGGATTGCCCAACTCCAGAGCATCCCGGACTTCGCGGTAAATCAAGCCTGTTTTACTCTGCGTATATTTTGATTTTTGCAGTTCGCAAAGCTGTGACAGCTGTTCAATAAGAAGGTGACGCACTTCAAAATACCTGTCATCCTGCGCAGACGAATAAAAAGCAGCTCCTGCAACCTTTCCTTTCATTTCCAGCATTTTTTCTGCAAGTACCCAAAAAGCTCCACCGGACGAACTATGAAACCGCACTTCATCCTCCGCCATAACAGCCTTGCATTCTAAAACGGATGCATACGGATCTTCTGCGTTAGAAACCTTTGCATTGGATACTTCTTTTTTTACGTTTAATACCGAACATATCCGTTGACATACATCACAATGCATGCATTTGTCTGTCCGAATCTGCGCCTGAAAAAAACCATAAGCATCCTCCACCATTTCAATCGCATCAATCGGACATGCATTGGCACATGCACCGCATCCCGTACAAAATTTTCCTGCTGCTTTTAGCCGCTTTTGCAAAAAAACACCCACTTTCCCTATGCCACACTATGTATTATTACAGCCATCCGAATAAAAGGAAAAACAGCCATGCCAAATAATATTTTCCATGCCGCAAGTCTCCCGGCCGTATTCTTCTGCTTAATTTGCCCAGCCTGCGCCATGTGTTATGAAAACGACTGTGATCATCTCTCCAATACAGGTACATATTTTTTAAATCCGTATAACAAAACGCAAAATAAAACCGCACCGCTCCCCGGTATGCCTGTTTACTGTATAACCTTAACCGGTCTAAAATAAGATCATAAGCATCATAAGCATTAAACTGACGTCTTTTCCAAATCTCAGCGCTCTGGGTAATACTTTCCGGCAAAAAACGATATTCGTATAATATATCCGGCAGCAATACGACCCGACTGAGCTTTTGCATGACTTCAATCGTCCATAGTTTATCTTCATATGTAAAAATCTGTTCCTGGAAAGGAATCATCCTGCCATATACGGCGCGGATTTTATCCGCATCCCACAATTTATTCCACGGATAGCCCCCGCCACACAAAAATTGTCGGACGCAATCTGCGTAATCACTTCTTCCGTTTTCAGCAGCAAAGTCTCCTGTGTAATTCTGTGCGGCGTTTTCCCATTCTCCGAAAAATCATTCCATCCGAAAATTACAACGTCTGCCTGTTCCCGTTCTATCGCTGCAATTGCCTTTTCCCATGCATGCTCTGCCAATAAATCATCAGCGTCCAAAAATGTCAGATATTTTCCCCTTGCTTTGTCAAGACCTGCATTTCTTGCCCTGCTTACACCGGCATTTTTTTGATGTATTACTTGTATTCTTTCATCCGCTGCCGCATAACTGTCACAAATGCTGCCGCACATATCCGGAGATCCATCGTCCACAAGGATCACTTCAAAATTACCGATTTTCTGGGCAAGAACACTTTCGATACAGCTTTTCAAAAAAAACTCCGGTGTCCGGTATACGGGAATAACCACACTGACCAACGGTCTGTCCTTCATTTGTACACTCCCCAAATCTGCAGCCTCTTCCTGCCGCATAAAATAGCGCCAGCGCTGCTTTACTCCCTCAGCCTTCCATCCGCTGTAAACCTGTTGTCCTTTTTCTTTTTATAAGGCGCCAGAATGAAATAGCCGATAAATTTTGTTTTCCTCAGTATTTTCAGTTCTTTAAAGTCAATCTTCGCATAATAATCCGGTGCTTTTTCCTTCAGCATACGGTCAAATGCTTTTAAATCCTTTTTATGCTGCCCGGTCGCAGATATATAAAACATAATCATGTACTGCCAAAAGCACGTTCCAAACAACAACTTATCATAAATTGCCCGAACCTCCTCCCGTTTCACCTGCTGTTGCATATAGACAAGACAGACTTCAATCACACGGTACTGATCCATATAGTGCTTTTCAAATCCATCCAGACTCATGCTCTGTCCAAGAGCCGCACGCCTGTAGTAATAGACCGGAATGTCAAAAAAAGATACGGTTCGCGCATGGTTGCATGCTTTTAGGACAAATTCCGTATCCGTATAAAAGCAGCGCTCTGTTATGCTGACCTTCCCTTCCTTTAGCAAGCTTGTGCGTACGGATAAGCTATGCATAAACGGTGAAAATTCGTGTACCTCCTGCAGCAGGTAAATTTTCTCTTTTTCATAACCCGGATTGCAGTCTTCTTTGGAAATAACCGTACCGCTTTCACTGTCATAGGCTATATACGGCGTTATAACAAGATCCCCCGGTTCCGACTGCAAATAACGGACAAACGGTCCGACCGCGGCCGGATCATAATGATCGTCTCCATCCAGCTGCTTAAAATACAGCCCCCGCGCCTCCCGGATTCCCGTATTGACAGTTGAGCCCCACCCGCCGTTTTCTTTGCTGATTATGCGGAATGTATCCGGATAACTGCGTGTATATTGTTCCGCGATCTTTCGTGTGTCATCCGAAGACCCATCGTCAATCACCATAATATCCAGTTCATCCATGACGCCGGTTTCTAAAAACGGATCCAGACATTCAGCAAGCGTCTGCGCCACATTATAAGCGGCAATTGATACCGATAAAATTTTTCTCATATATGACTTTCTTCTCCTTTACCATGCTCCATATACCGGCTACACACGTACGCCGTATCACCTGCCAGAACCGTGCGTCCCTTATCCAGCCACAGAGCATGGTCACATAGCTTCTCGACCGATTCTCTCTGATGTGACACATACAGAAGCGTCGTTCCCGTTTCAAGCATGTGCTTCATCCGTTTCTCACATTTTTTCTGAAATTTGTAATCACCAACCGCCAATACTTCATCGCAAATCAGGATATCCGGCTGCACGACGGTTGCTACGGAAAATCCAAGGCGCGCCTCCATACCGGACGAATAGTTTTTGACCGGCATATCCATAAAATCACGCAATTCTGCAAAATCAATGATTTCCTGTAAGTGCGCTCTCATAAATGCTTCGGAATACCCCATCAGCGTTCCGTTCAGGAGGATATTTTCTCTGGCGGTAAGCTCTCCGTCAAATCCGGCCCCCAGTTCTATAAGCGGTGCAATACTGCCATAAACAGATACACTTCCTCTATACGGCTTTAAAATTCCGCATATCAGCTTCATAAGCGTGGATTTTCCGGACCCGTTCGAGCCGATAATGCCCCAGGCCTCCCCTTGCTTTACGGTAAGGCTCACATCCTGCAGTGCAAAAAACTCCTGAAACATTAATTCTCGTTTCAAAACCCGTATCACATATTCCTTTAGGTTATTGACCTGTTGGTTTGCCATATTAAACCGTACGGATGCCTTTGTGATTTCAATGATCGCTTCGCCCATGACGTCCTCCTTATATATAGAGAATAAACTTATCCTGACTCTTTAAAAATGACCATGTCCCCAACGCAAGAAATAACGCGGCAGCCACGCTGCCATACAAAAGCGTCTCCACATCCGGCATCGTCCGGTGTAAAACAAGCGTACGAAACTGTGTAATATAATGATACATCGGGTTAAAAATCCCCACTGCCTTTTGCATGCTCTCCGGAAGCTGCTCCACCGGGTAAAACAATGGCGTCAGATACATCCATGCCGTTGTCAATACACTGTAAATATATTGAATATCTCTAAAAAACACCGCAGCCTGCGCTAAAAACAGTCCTAAACCTACACAAAAAAAATATAATTCCACAAGCACAACAGGTACAAGCAGCATATACATCGAAAACTCTACTTTTGTAAAAATAAATACAAGCAGCATTGCACCCATGGAAAACAACAGGTTTACCAAAGAACTCGTAACCTTGGATAACGTAAAAATATATTTTGGTACATACACCTTTTTTAACAATGCACCATTTCCCGTAATGGAATAAATCGCCTGGTTTGTTGCTTCTGTCATAAAGGTAAACAGTGTCTGTCCAATAATGAGATAAGCCGGATAATTTTCCACATTAAACCGGAACATATGTGAAAACACCAGATACATCACGACCATAATCATCATAGGATTGAGCACGCTCCACAAATATCCGAGAAAACTTCTCCTGTACTTTAATTTACACCACTTTACAACTTTTTAAAAAATAAAATAACGCACAAGGTACTTTCTCATGTATAATAAGTTTGCATACAAAACTATACGAAAGAGAGTGACCTTGTACGTCAGACTTATTATACAACGAAAATAATCTAATTGGTAGACTGTACCGTTATTTTTATATTTATTTTAAAACTTTTTCCGCACCGACTATTGAAACCCTTTTTCTGCTGGTGTTATCTATACTTGCCATGGAGTCAGCAGTTTCCATCCGGTCCCTTTACAGACATTTTTTATCAGGGATTACAAAAAAATCCCTGAATGCATTTTACTATGCCTGCTCTTATGCAAAGGCCGATTATTCCAGATTTATGAATGTTACTGCTGGCATGGCTTTAAAACTCATACCGGAAAAACTTTCTTCACAGCCTGTTTTTCTGTGCATTGATGACACAATGGCCCCGAAGTTTGGAAAAAAATTTGAAGATGTTTCAAAACTTTTTGACCATGCAGCGCATAATGGCTCAAACTATCTGAACGGACATTGTTTCGTAAGCGTAATGCTCTGCGTCCCGGTGTGGAATAAAAACAGGATCCATTACCTTTCTGTTCCGCTTGGATACCGTATGTGGCAAAAAAAGGAGTCAAAGCTGGAACTTGCTGCATCCATGGTCCGTCAGGCGATGCCGGAATTCAGCAATAAAAAAAATGTTATCATCCTTTGTGACAGCTGGTATGTAAAAAAGAACCTTGTTTCCATTGTGGATGAATATGAGAACCTTGACCTTATCGGAAATGCAAGGTCTGATTCTGTCATTTATGACCTGCCGCCGCAGCGTACTGGAAAAAGAGGGCGGCCTGCGCTGCATGGGAAAAAACTTTCCATTCAGGACGATTTTACGCTGTCTGATGAAAAAATCGGTGATTATTATATGGCCGTGCGCCATGTCCTTACTAATATTTTTGGAAAAAGGACAGTCCTGGCATATGTCACATCCGCTGATAAAGCAGCAGGCAGCAGGCGTTTGTTTTTCAGCACAGTTTTTCCGGAACAGCTTCAGGTCTTCTGCGCATGGCAGGAGAAATCCCCGCTAAACCAGACAGGGAGCAGCCGGATGCAGTTTATTCCCCTGATGCTGTATGCATTTCGATGGCCGATAGAGGTTAGTTACTACGAACAGAAAACTTTCTGGTCACTGTGCAGTTACATGGTCCGCAGCCGCAAAGGGATTGAAATGCTGGTCAATCTGATTAACATTTCATACTGTGCAATGAAACTGCTGCCATACCAGGACAAGGCGTTTTATAAATATCAGACAGAAAGCGTGCAGGAGTTTCGGTTTGCGTTAAGTGAACAAATTCGCCAGCAGGTATTTTATGCCATTTTCGTAGAAAAAGTCGAAACCAGCATAAAATCAAATGCTTTAATAAATGCCTTAAAACGGCTGGTTCAGAAACAGGGGCATCATTTATAAAGTTGTAAAGTAGTGTTTAATTTAATATCTTTGCACACAAGCTGTCTGACAAGAGCCCGGTACTTGTACAGCCCTTGAAGCCTTGCTGCCATCTTATTCATACATCCTCCCTGTTCTGTCTCTGCAAACACAATCCACATTCATTTTAATTTCCAGTATAACCGAACGGCCATCCTCCTTACCCGGCTGCCCTGCGGCAGGAAGCTTTTTAATATTTGCTTCACCCTTTGTACGGCCTTTTTTCCAAAACCTGTTTGTGCATGTTGTTTTTGCTGCATTTGATACAGCAACGTTTCATAATATGGCGTATTCCTGGCAACTCTCCAGAACTCATTTGCAAAATCCATCCGTGGATCGTTCCACGGTTTCCCATCTCCTGCATAATGAAGGATACAGGGCCGCTTTCTTGCCCGTTCATATGCCTCCAATATACCGGCCGGAGCCTGACGAATAACCGGATACCTCCCACCCTTGCTGTCTGTGCATACATTCCATGCAAGATCCAATATTTTTATCTTTCCCTCGCACACGATATTTAAAATATCCTGATCCGAATACCGGTAGTCCCCTTTCCGGGCCATAGCCAATAATTTTTCTGCACTTGTCTTTTTATTTAATTCCTTTACCTGAAGCACCAGTACGCCCGCCTGTACATAACTGTCCGGATTTTTTAACCGCAGCGTTTCCTGGCAGTAACGTCTCGTATCCGGATTTGCTCCATGATACTGACCGATAAAATCCGCATCCACTGCCGCCGCTAAAAGCGCATCCTCTAACGGCAAATCATATAAAAGCGCCAGATCTTTACATACAATCACATCCGCATCCAGATAAATGACCTTCCGGCACTCCCGAAACATATCCAAAATCAAAAACCGATAAAATGTCGCACCGGAAATATGCCCCTTTGCCTTTAAATCATACCCTGTCATACGGGCAGAGACATCTACAAAATCTATAACTATATTTTGACAGGCCAGTTTGCTTTGAAAAACCTGCCTGTTTTCCACATCAATATCTGTGTGGAAAATATAGATATGATAGTTTCTCTCCTTGCTGCAGTGCTCTGTTAATGATTTTAAACAGATAAATAAAACCGGCATATAACTGTTGTCAGCAGAAAGCACAATCGGTATTTCCTGCGGCAGCGGCTGAGCACATATGTTCTTTTGTGTATGCTCTAACAATGCCATTTGCAGCTCCCCGATATGATACCCCTGCTGTTTGAGATACTCATAATAAATTCCGGCAAACCGTTCACCCAAATGCCCGGGCGTACGCTGTCCCTCTCCGGAATACCCTGCCATATCCCAATCATGTTGGAACTCTTCCAATACGGAAAACAGCATCTGTGCATATTCCCTGAACAACTCTTTTTTCATAATAAACATATTACAGGGATAAAACAGATTTCCGTTTATATAAGACCTGACAACACTTCGCAGTTGTGGATATCTTTTGCAGACAATATGCAAAAACAAATCCAGATCTCTTTTTTCCAAACCGGGCGCTTTCGAATAGTGCTGATACACATTTTTAGCGCCAAGCATTCCGGTTGGGAGCCCTTTTGCAATCAGACAATCATACCGCGTAATTTTCTGATACACTTCCTTTTCACCCGGATATAATTTTTTCCATATTTTTTATCCAAATAAGGATAAACCAGACAGCCGCAATCATCCTCCGCATACCGGACGGGTGCAAATGAAAAATAACGACGGTAATGGCAAAACCCATAATAATCCGCATCCATATTTTTCCAGGCCCAGTACTGTGTCGTCAGTTCACAGTAAAAACGGTTCCGATTGGAAATATGATCTCCGGTATTGTCCGCGAGCATATCTTTTGGAATCTCCCCATGCTGAAAATCACTTCCCGCCATCACATGACAGAACATGGGCGCACGCACACGAACGTTACTGCTTCCTGACGTATGGGACACAAAAATCTTGATATCACCTGATGTTGGAATGTCTGCGCTTCCTGCAAAATCCGTTCCGACATGATATCGTATCCGTTTGATTCGCTGCATGACCCCGGCCGGAACAAGACCTGTTGCTAATGGTTTTAAAACATAGTGTATATGTCCTTGCAAAATGCCAAGATTTCGAAATCCAACATACCGCATCCTGCATTCATCAATCCGGTAACGGTATTTGCGCTTTTTATAAGAACGACTGTCCTCTCTATAGTAAAACAGCATTTTTTGTATGTTATAGCCACGATATCCGGCCGCATACAGCCGCATCATCCACTCATAATCCTCCACCCGGTAATCCCGTTTTTTTTCGGAATACCCCTGTACGGCATTCCATACATCCCTGCGCACCATTACCGACGGATGAATGAAAGGAAGCGTTTTTAAAAAGGATGATTTTCCGGGTTCCTTTTCCAAAATCCGCCTGCCCCATATTCCATAATCATCTATCATCCATGCGTTGCTGCCGACAAACGCATATTCCGGATGCATGTCTAAAAAATCCACCTGCTCCTGCAGCCGGTCCGGAGCGGAAATATCATCTGCATCCATAAGCGCAACATACTTTCCCGCAGACGCACGAATGCAGGCATTTCTTGCATAACCGGCCCCGTGATTTTTTGTATGATACATGACATGAATTCTCGCATCCCCATCTGTTACCTGGCGAATAGCGGGCAGATAATCCGGATCCGACCCATCATCATACAAAACCAACTCCCAATCCTGATAAGTTTGGCGCTTCACGGAATCAACCGCCGCCTTAAGATATGATCTGCCTGTGTTAAAAACAGGCATAATAACTGTAACTTTCGGCATAATTTCCCCTCATTTGCCATATGCATTCATAAAGGATCTCCGCTGTCAGTATCAGCATACATTATAAATTGCCCTCATACGCATACCGACCGCTTCCTGGCTGTAAGGAAGAACTCTCCTTCTGTTATATCTTCCACACCGTTCACAAAAACCGTGATCTGTCCGCATAGTTTCCAATGCTTCCTGAAGCTGCGCGATGACGCCCGACTGATACCGCATACCTCCGCAGCAGATATATACTCCGCTGTTGAGCCTGTGCGTCCCTGTTATCAGTTCTCTGTTTCCACGTATATCAGACACAACACATGCCAGTCCGGCTGCCATTGCCTCCATCAGTGCAACCGGCATGCCTTCTTGTTCGGACGGAAAGACAAATATGTCTGCCGCACGATACAGCCTGCCTACATTTTCCTGAAAACCAAGAAAGTGCACATACGCATCCAAACCAAGTTTCTTCGCATAGGCATGCAAAGCTTCTCTCTGTTCTCCCTGTCCGCCGATCAGGTAATGCATATCCCGTCTCCGCATCCTTGCCAGAGCTGTTATAACGTCTTTATGGTTTTTTCGTCTGCTCAGTTCCCCTACTGACAGCAGTAAAAACGCCTCTTTTGGAATACCATATGCTCTGCATACGGCTTCTCTGTCTGTTTCCGGCGATTTTTCCATACATGCAAATTTTTTTATATCAATACCAATTCCGGGGATATATACAACTCTGCCTGCAGACAGTCTGCACCTGGCAAAAAAATAGTCTTCCCGATTAATCGTAACCAGCACATCCGTCCAATGCGCCAGTAGTTTTTCTACCGGATAATAGCACAGCCAATTTTTCAACGGTGCCCCATGGTAAAAATGAAACCCGTGCGCCGTATAGATAACCCGTATGCCCCGTTTGTGCGCCACACACCTGGCCAACGCACCTCCAATCGGAGACTGACAATGCACCCAGGCAAAACCATACCTGTCGGTCAGCCGCCAAAGCTGCCGATATGCATGCAGGCACGACCGAACGGGAAAAACTTTTCTCGGACAATCCCACTGATGCCATATGACATGCATATGCTTCAATTTCCTATACAGCTTCTTGAGTCGTACGCCGTCACATGTATTGCCCTGTCTGAAATTACATGCCACATGCACCTGATATCCCATTTCCTGCAGCAAGCAAATATTCTGCATATTGAACTGATCAATCATAGACGCAACGGAGGCCAGCAGCAGCACCCTACGCTTCATTTACAATCTCCGCAACAGACTTCATAATTCGTACATACATCGCATATCCGTCCGATTGACATTGCTTTTCATTCTTATCCGCAGCAGCCCACACATCTTCCAGCGCCCCTGACGGATACGCTACACCCCAGAGCAGCCCGTCCGCATTTGCATCTAATACGCTGCAAAGACTGGCAAATGTTTCCATACTCATAATTCTGGTGCCGCGTTCAATATGCCCTAAGAAAGACATACTGATTCCGCTTTTCTTAGCAAGTTCCTCCTGTGACCAGCCCCTTGCCTTTCGTAACTGACGAATCCGCATGCCTATTTTTGCATAATCCAATTCCTGCATAATTTGTCCCCCTGTTCCGTGCGTTTAAAAATAAACAATGGAGCTATCATAAATCATACATAACATTTTCTAATAAAATGTTATGTTTTTCGACTGTAGTTGTATCCTGTGAAAACCACATAAAATGAAGGAAATCTGATATCCTAAGGAAAGAAATTATTAGAAAAAACAAAATGCGTTGTAAACGTTAATTATAGTTTTAAAAATCTTCCGTTTCTTTAACAGCCCGTTTTGTTGTGTAATTTTAACAGATTTTCAAACAGATACATAAATAGAACAGGTAAATAGTTCCATATTTTTGATTTGTATTGCAAAAAATTAAAAATTGTTATAGAATACTTAAAGATAACATTTTATTAGAAAATGTTAATATACAGAATTAATCTCAGAATGTACAAACACACGGTTCCAAACAATTTCTTGCTATTTTCTTACATTTTGCTATAATATAAAGAAATAATCCGTTTCATGAAACCCAACACTTTTTCAACATATACAGATAACCCGGAGGTTCTATGAGTGATTTTTTAATGAAACCTAAAATTGATTTTGCTTTCAAGGAAATTATGGAAGACGAAAAAGCCCGTGTTGGATTTTTATCTGCCGTGCTTGATCTGAATCCGGAGCATATTATAGAATCCCATATCATGAATTCGCATTTGAGAAAAACACATGCTGACGATAAACTTGGCATTTTGGACGTAAGAATACTTTTAAATGATGATACACAAATTGATACGGAGATTCAGCTTTCGGAATTGAAGATCTGGGCTGACCGTGCCTTATTCTATATTTCAAAAATGTACACCGAACAAATCGAAAAAGGGCAAAAATATGATGTACTGAAAAAATGCGTCAGCATCAGCATTCTTGATTTTATCCTTTTCGAAAATCAGTCCGAATTTTATTCACGCTTCCATATCTTAGAGGATACAAGACATTTCATTTATACGGATAAAATGGAATTTCATGTAATAGAACTGCCAAAGCTTCCCAAAGAATGGAAAGATAACTGCAGCAGTCTCGAATTATGGGCAAAATTCATTAATGCAGAAGAAAGAGAGGACTTTGCTATGATCGCAGAAAAAGATCCTTACATCAAAAGCGCATATAACCAGCTTCAAATTATCAGTCAGGACAAACAAAAACAACTGGAATACGAAGCACGTGAAAAAGCCATTCGCGACCATAACCAGCTTCTGTTTGAAGCCGAACAAAGAGGCGAAGAACGTGGAGAAAAACGCGGCATGCAGCGTGGTATCGAACGTGGTATCGAATGTGGCATGCAGCGTGGTATCGAATGTGGCATGCAACGTGGTATCGAACGCATATGTACTCTTAACAATTTGCTGATTCAAAATAATCGCTTTGATGACCTTGCACGTTCTTCCAATGACACCGACTTCCGTGAGAAATTGTTTAATGAATTTGGTATATAAAGTACTTGCGTCAGGGCAAGGCGGCTGAATAAGGCGACGCAGTGGCATTGTCGATTAAAGCCAACGCGACACTGGCGCAAATATCTGGTACTTAGTGTTTGAGTATCTATGAAATAGTACACTAGTATAACCCAATTAAAATAAACACACGTTTGGCTGGCCTAAATTTCCGATAACACATGGAAAAAATCCTCAATGTACCCCGGTACACCTCCGGTTTTTGCCATGTACTCTCGAAAATTTATTCTCAGTCAAACGTATGCTTATTTTAATTTGGTTATACTAGTACGGATTATATTCACCAGACGCATTTTTTAACAATATTTTCATCAAGTTCCCGTTCCCTTTCCATGCACTGATCTTTGTAGGTATCTTTCCCTTTCCCGGATAAGCTCTCGTCACAGGAATTTCACAGGCTCTCATTCCTATCTGTGTAGCTCTGACGGATAAATATGCCAAAAGCTCATAAGTCATAAAAATATCCCGAAATGGCTGCACTCTGTCATCCTGCAGGTACCTCGCAGAATACGCCCTGAAAGCGTTCGTTGTATCTGTAAATCTTTGCCGCGCCGTCCATGATATGATTGGTGCATGAATACACCTTACTGCTACCGTCCGGATAAGCGGCGTATGAATCGCCCTTCCACCTTTCACAAACCTTGACCCTTGTACAAAATCATATCCTTCTTGCAGTTTTCTTATAAATTGCGGTACATCTTCTATACTGTCCTTATTGTTTCCATCAATCGTAATGATACCTTTATATCCACGCTGCAGCGCCCACCATATACCCATGCGAAGCTGCGCGCCCTGTTTTCCGCCGTCTTGTTTCACAAGCAGTGTATTTACCTTTAATCTGCGAAGCGTATCCTCGTCCGTACATCCATCTGTAGAACCACCGTCACAAATAACAATATCCGTATGATCCGCCACTCTATGCTTGCAGGCTCTCCTAAGCTGCTTTATAATTCTTTCACCCTCGTTTATAATCGGTATCAGAATCACATAATCTTTTGTTTTATTTTCAAATTCCATGCATTTGAATCGCGGAACACCCTTTTGCTTTTCATACATCATGATCCAAAAATCTCCCCCACATATGCCATCGCTGTCTCTATCTCCTGCAGATTATGCGTTCCGGCCATTTCGATCGAAATAAAACGCTGGTAGCCTTCATCTGCCAGTATATCTCTAAGCTGCCAGTGCAGTTTTCTTTTTTCTATAATCTTCAATCCGGGTTCACTGATATGTACATGATTGATCAGCCTGACTTTCCCCTTCCATTGTTCTGCCGACTCATGATTTTGAATCATTGTGCCGACATCCGGATTGAGTAAAAAGCCGGACGAATCAACCGATTCTACTAATTTCAGGGCAGATGCCGTATCGTTGATATAGTTCGTGTGATAAACAGGCGGGTTTGCCTCCATGCCTATCACGGTTCCTTTGGAAGCCGCATAATCGCCGATGGTCCTGAAAAAATAAATTCCGCTCTCAGGATCTTCATTTTCCGGCACGGAGCGATTTCTCGGACAGCCAAATACAAGATTCTTACAGCCGACTGCTGCCGCAAAATCGATGGCTCTTTTTGTATAATCAATCAGTATGTTCCGCTCTTCCTCTGATCCAAAAAGTCTTTCCTGCCGCCCAAACCATATAGACTGCATGGAAGAAATGACAAATCCATAGTCCTTTCTGAGTGCATTTGCCCAGACGGCCGCCTGTTCCGTTTGATCATATGGTTCCTTCGGAAATATTCTTGTCGGAGCTATTTCAAGTCCCTCAAATCCATATTTTGTCATTAGAGAATACACCGCTGCATCCTGTTGCGCCGTCCACCCTATATTTGAAACAGATAACTTCATTTCAGCCACCCTTCCTGCTTATTTTTACAAATGCGGCAATATCAGAAAGTGCCTTCTCTTTATCTGATATATATCCATTCATTCCATTCCATAACTCATCATATATTGTTCTGTAATTATAATTGGCAGGCATTCCGTTCAATAGATTGACAAACTTTTCACCTGTCAGATATTCATACAGTTCACCTGCCGCTATTGGCTCCGTCGCCGCATGCCATAATACAATTCCTGCATCTAATGCAGTCTGCATATCACGCCACAGGTAAGCCAGATTATAAAACTGATATACACTCCTGCTGTCCGTAAAATGCAGCGCCGAAAAGCCAAGCTTACGAAACCTGTCATTCAAATGTTCTTTGTCTTTATCTGCAACGTCGACTTTATAAAATCCACTTTCCTGCAGTTTATAATATTCTTCCAGCTGCGAATCCTGAATAACCAGTTCCGCAAATTTCTCCTGGTTTAACACGCCTGGAATTTCATGAATAAAATCATAAATAAAATTCTTTTTCATATTCTGTCCAAAAAGTCCGGGAAGCCTGATGATCAGAGCATCCGGATAACGATCTCTTACCCACAATTCCAGCTGATACCGATGAAGTCCATAAGCATGCAGCCCTTCTGTTACAATTTCAGATTTCTCATTCACCCCATTTGGCGTCCGAAACACATCTATTGTGGATATCAAGACCAGTCTTTTCGGTTTAATCTTTGCTATATTTTCCTCTGCCTGCATAATCAGTTCCAGATCTTTTTCCGGAGCATGATTTGCCAGATATTTCTCTGCACGCAGTCCGGCATAAATAAGCAAATCAGGAGCAGTTCCATATGCATCTGTTATATTTTTGGAATGATACTTCTTCTGTATGTCCTTGCCGGCTGAAATGCAAATATTGCTGCCAACAAATCCTGTACATCCAACTAGCGCTGTCATCTGTCCGTTCCTCCCCAAATATAAAACATAAGAATATGCCAATTGCATACACAACCGACACCAGATAAGGCACATCTGCATAATACCCTGTGTTCAATTTGTAAAACACCGCAGCCATAATACAATAGTTTAATATCCCCAAACCAATCCCTTTCCACACTGCAATTTCATGCTGCAGTATGAAATACAAGATCATTCCCATAACAGGGATATAAATATATGGCACAAAAGAAAGTACATGCACTGCAATTCCAAACCTCTGTATAAATACTCCGAATAAAATACCAACCATCAAGATACCCTCCGTCATCAAAATGCCTTTCAACGCATTTTTCCTGAGAGCAGAATAACAACACGCTGCCAAAACATAAAAGGCAAACAACGGAAGTATAAACCAGGTTGTTCCATTTATCATCTCCCCGGCTCCATTAAAAAAATAAAACAATGTTGCACAGCCCACCCAGTCCCCGAATGAAAACTGTGACCAGTATGTAGGTGATATAAAATTCAGCATCCATTGAAAAATTCCAAACAAAACAAAAGAAATAATGACATAACCGTATAATATAACCATCTTTTTCATATAATGCCTGACACAGTTTTCCCGATTTTTATTCGCATGCAGGAATAAAAATCCTGTAATCAAATAGAACAGGCTCACTCCAAACGCCCCGAACTCCTGAATAATTTTCAGAGGTGTACAAAAAAGAAAGTCCATCATTCTTTTCACAATCCATGTCTGATTACGCATACCTCCCAAATGGTCATATAAAATCATAAACACTGCCAGTGCCCGCAAATATGATATTGATACTATCTTTTTCCCCGTTTCCATTCGTCCTGACACTTCCTTCCCGGATTTTGTTTGAAAAAATCATTTCCCCGGCCTGCACGAAAAATAGTTATCACTTTCTTTCCATGGCATAAAAAATACGGCTGCAAATAATGGCGCTGCGAATATCATCGGCGCACAATACCGATACATAATAACCGGGCTAAGCAAAACCGTTATAAAAATCCCGACTCCCAGTCCCAGTATCAAAAACGGTTCCCTCCATCTCCGATAAACTGCATAAAAGAAAAGATACAGTGTCATCCAAAAATAAATTCCCACTTTTGAAAGCACGCCTAAAACCGGTATATTCGAAAACTCCATGGACAAATTTCCTCCATATCCGGAATGGTCCTCTCCTTTTCCGTATAATGTACTTAACAGTTCGTCATACGCAGGAAACAAACTGGAACGGCTGACAGCAAATCCTGCCAGTTCTATGCCATATGTATCCGAACACTGATAGCCAATATAAGGATGCCAGATTCTTGCATCCGGCCATTTCTTGTTTGGATACCATAATCCAAATGTCTGCGCAGCAACCCCTTTCAAACACCCGCCTGGCTCTGTCAGAAAAATATCAACATATAATTTTATAAATCCAACCATATCTTCCCTGATTGTCTCCGTATCCACCCGGTTCTTAATCTGATCTGCAATACAAGGCATATATGTACGCCAGGCGTCATCCGGCATATAGCGCAACATTTTATTTATCTGCTGTTTTGACAGATGCTCATTTTCATAATTATAGACATACGCCATCTGCTGCAGCGGAAGGCTCAGCATTTCCCGCAATGCAGTACCCTTTTGCACACCCATCAAATGATAACCAGGTCCCTGATACAGCTGCACTACTACAATCACCGTTCCGGTCAGAAGAAATATCTGTCTGCGATATTTCCGCAGAAAAACTGCTGCAAAAAAGATCATAACAAAAATGGCATACATCCCATTATTTCGTATCAAGCAAAATAGTATAAGCCACAACGCCAGTTTTATATAATTTTTCTTCTTCATCCAAAAGACTTCCGGAGCCTGCGCCAGCTCAAGCAGCTGCAACACGCACATTGCAAAACACCCTGCAAATACCGGATCTTGCGCAGAGGTCAGACTGAGGATCATATGCGTTGGCAACAAAGCAAAAAATGCGGCTGTACATACGAGCACAGTCCCCCGAAACCATCTGTTAAAAAATGACAATACATGCCAGACAGTAACCAGTACAAATGACATCTGCACAAAACTAAAAACTGCAAATCCTGCATCTTTGCTGCCAAACACCAATTCTCCCAATTTCATAAGCCCATAATACATGCCACAGTATAGCGGCGACCACTGCGAAGATATCGGCACATCCGACCTGGAAAACTCATAATACCAATATGGAGCATCCGCAGTTGTACCATAAACACCCGGAAATAAAGCCAGATAACCAAGCTGCCAGAACAAAACTACCACTCCAAAGCATACCAGAAGCAGACTTTTGTCGTTTTGTATCCGTTCCACCTTATTGCTGCTTTTTTCTAACCATTCGGTGATTGCTGCAAGTATCGGAGCCATTGCAGCGACAAGTGATAAAATCTGCCAAAAAAACTTTGCAGATAAACTAGAATCTGCATATCCATCCAGTATCCCTCCGACAACCAGCATTATGGAAAATACCATCGCCAGGCCCACTGTAAGCAGATAAAATCCCTTTGACTGCTTAGATAAAAAATACTTTAAATACAGCTGATAAAATATGTAAATACAGGGCAAAAGCAAAATTTCCGTATATGCCGCATTGTTTTGACACACAACAGACAACTCCGTTCCAATCCCCAATGCTCCGCTAAAAGCCAGGAACGCTGCTATCAGTTTTTCTTGCTGTTTATATTTCATATTTGCCTCCACAGCCGTACTCCCTTTCAACCAGATTAAGTTCCATTTCAAATTCCTGCCTGTTTTTTTGCACAATCGTATCTAAGATCATTCCTGAAAAAAGCTTTGTAATGCAGCCATGGCAATAAAACCTGATGTAATCAATGTCGGAAATCTCGGCACAAGCCCTGTCCGAACATAAGTGGCGGCAATCGGAACAAACAACACTACCGCGATCATTCCCAAAAACAGCGTCAGCAAACTGAAAAAATTCATCGGTTTATAATCTTTATACAATCGAAATATTGTTTTTAATACCCTGATTCCATCACTATATGTATTAAGCTTTGATTCACTTCCTTTGGGCCTGTCCCTGTATTCGATCGTTATATTACTAATGTGCATGTTCTTATCCACCGCATGAATACTCATCTCTGTTTCAATCTCAAATCCTTTCGACAGCACCGGAAAAGTTTTTACAAACTGATAACTGAATGCCCGATACCCCGTCATAATATCCCGTATATCACTTTTAAACAAATGATTGATAAAAAACTTCACAAGGTTATTTCCAAAGTTATGAAACGGTCTTTTGTTTTCTTCAAAATAAGTGGAAGAAAGTCTGTCCCCAACTACCATATCCATTTTCTTTTCCAGCACTTCTTTTATCATCTGCCTGCCACATTCGGCAGGATATGTATCATCTCCGTCAATCATAATGTAACACCGAGCATCAATCTCCCGAAACATGCGCCTTATGACGTTGCCTTTACCCTGCTTATATTCTCTTCTGACAATTGCTCCCTCATCTTTGGCGATTTTAGCGGTATTGTCAGTAGAGTTATTATCATACACATAAATGGTAGCTTCCGGTATTTCTTTTTTCCAGTCCCTTACTACTTTGCGAATGGTTGCTTCTTCATTGTAACAAGGTATCAATACTGCACAATATTCCATATAATTTCTCCTCATATGTCAGCACAAATATTTATAATCATAAAACATTCACCGTGTGCTTAAACCTTTCCAAAATTACTTGATTCTGTCATTTTCTCAATACTCTCAAAATTATAATGTTTTTTCCTGAACACAAGATTCACAATTATCTGAAGATATTTAATAATAACCGTAAGTATGGCAAACAAACAAAAAAACGCTACCGAAAGGAACAAAATCGTTGTCGTCCATCCCGCCACCGGCTGCAGCTTCACATATACCGCAAGCGTATACGACGCCATAAATACAGACATCACCATCATAAAGATTGTCATATTTGCTGAAAAACGATATCCTACCTCAGTAAACAAAATCAGACTGTCCATTGCAAGTCTCCTACGATACTCTCGAACCTGTTTGTCGTACAATACCGAACCAGCGCCACCTTCTTTCACCCGATAGATTACCTGAGCTATTTTTAAACCCTGAGTAGCATAAATGGCTTTCCTGTACAAAACCGTTTTGTTCATAGATACAATCCGATTAATAACACGTCTACTCAAAATACGAAAACTCTCTGTATGCATCTTATATTCCGCTCCTGAATATTTTTCAAATACACGATAAAAAAGCCCTGAAAAAAACTTCTCCTTCGTGTCCGGAACCGCCGCTACGATATCATATCCCTGCATCGCCCGCTTATAGATATTCATAATTTCATCGGTATCAAAATCGGCTACCGCATTGTCAAACTCAAAGACAAAATCTCCTATAGACAAATCTACCCCGGCATTCATTGCAAGCTCCAGGCCATGAAAATAACTCATGTTAACAACAGACAGACTTGCCGTTGTTGTTTTGGAACTGACTTCCTCAATGATTTTTTGCTGTCGTCAGTTGATTCATCGTTTACACATATAATCTCACAATGCTCAAAATTTTTCTCAAGCGTATCAATGACCGTCTCAAGAAAGGTCTTGATCGTTTTTTCAGCATTATGGACATATATTACTACCGAAATAAAATTCTTTTCTTTGTTAATCATCTTTTAACACCTCGTCGAGATCATAAACCGTATTAATCTTACCGGAAAGCACACTGATAAACGTAGGATTCTTCGAATAAATTCTGATCACAGTGGGTCTTGAATCATCAATCTCCGAACTCATTAAAATCGGCTTCATAGAAAACAAAGAAGCCCGATAAGAAAATTCATATTCATTTTTCAAATATTTCCTGGCAAGACCTGCCATATATGGAAACGCCGATTCCGGTTTTACCGGACAGTCATTGCAGTTTCCAAGACGAAAAGACGTACAATATCCGTTGCTGCGGCTCTGACACGCAAAGTTCGGGGTCTCGTCATAACTCGTTGTGTGTGGTGTAAAGGTAACCGAAGTAAGAGAGTGCAAACCCGTTTTTCCAAAAGGCATAATAGAAAAAAACGGCCCATCCATCACTGTAAATCCATACGGAGCTAATTTTTCATTGACATCACATAAAATAATTTCGCAAAGTTCATATTTAATTCCAAACTTTTCATATCCGACCATATTTAAAATCTGATTCGTCCCGGCATAAGTCGCATTGAGCAAAAATGGCGCTGCAAATCTTTGACAATCCTCACACTCCACCACATAGGAGTGATCTGTCTTTTCTATTCCCAAAATCTTTACGCCATACTTCACATCTACATTTTTCAGTCCATTGATCTTTTCGATAAAATAGTCTCTCAGCATCAATGCGTCATATGTATACTCTCTCGTAAGGAATGCTCCGTCACACATATCTTTTTTAAAAATCTATCCGGATGGAGTTCTTCACATGGAATCCCTGCAGCATTGCAAAAATTCTTAAATTGCGTACCGTCTGTCCATGAATATTTGTCCGATACCGCATATACCTTCTTAAACTCACGATTAATGCAAAATCCATAATCTTTGTTAAATCGTTCAAAATATCCTGCCGACTTGATTGCTGTCGAAATCGACCGTGGATAATGGTATCCCTGATGAACTCGGGCCTGGTTTATATATGTCGCCCTTCGAAACGGCGTCGGATCGCACTCAAGCACTAATACACGATTACCCCCCCCGCTCCACATAAAGCGGCAGAATACAAACCATATAGACCTGCCCCAATAATAATTTTGTCATATTGCTCCATTTGTTCATCCCTCTTAAACTGCTTTAACACTTTTATTACAATCAGACAAATAAAACTGTTATCTCTTTTTCTTCCAACTCGCAAGGAAGCGTAAAAACATCTTTTTCGGATTTTCATATTCTGACCGCATATCCATACACTCCTGAGTTAATACCTCTATTTTTTGATTCAATACGATAATTTCCTGATCCCGTTCCTGTATTTTTCTGCCATAGCTGTCCAGATATATCTCATCCGGTAAGTCTATCACCGTAATATCACTCAATACCATCAGCAATGTATCCAGCAAATAAATATGAGATGTCGGAGAAGCATACAATACGACATCTATTTCATCCTTTTTTAACTGCTCAAAAAGAAAATCACATCGTGTCTCGTACTGCTCCCAATTTGCATTGCACGATTCCGGTAAATAAACAATATCCGTACCATAATCTGTCTCATCCGTAACTCTCCCCATTCTGTCACGGTCTGTATAAAGCTTTACCAGACAACCTCGCTTTTTCAAAGTAAGAATGTATTTCATTATTATTTCATCCATGTTTTGGTATCCCAGATAACGATAAAAAACAGCAATTCGCTTTCCTGTCCGCAAATTCGCCCGCTCAATAATATCCTCGCCCTGTTCAAAATAAACTCTGGCAACAGCATTTACCAGCTTGTTTGGCGCAAAATATGTCTTCAATATTTGAAACCCCTGCCGGTAATCCTGCGGTGCCAGTTTATTATGCCAGCAGTCTACACAATCCCACAAAATTTTATTCGCAAACTGTCCGGATACATCTGCATACTGGTCCTGTTTTCCAACTTTATCTAAAAAAGATTCTACCAGTTTCGATGCCATGACCCCGGAACATCTTTTTTCAAATTGCTCCGGATTTAAACAATTACCGCCGGTAATGCCAATACCCAGATTATAGTGATAATACTTTTTCCTTATGCCAAAATAAGTCTTTGCAAAAAAAGCAAACACAAAAAAAGTGTACCGGTCTTCCGAAGAAACCAGCCTCACATTTTCTATATAAGAAGCAGCTAATTTACACACCTCCTTCTTCCAGATCTTATTTGTGATATTAAAGTCGAATTTATCTTCCACAAAACAAGCATTGAGCAGATTCCCCTGTTCTATCCAACCTTCATATGGAGTCAGAAAATGTTCTACCCAGGCCTCCATTTCTACCGAGACATTCTCTCCAAAATGAAGTCTTGTACCAAAATGCAGAACATCTGCTCCATGCTGTTCCATTTGCATATAAAGTTCTTTACATGCGTTTATATCCAGATAATCGTCACTATCAACAAACATCAAATATTTACCTGATGCTTTTTTAACCCCAAGCATTCTCGCATGTAACGTTCCCTTATTTTCCGATAAGCTGATAATATGGATTCGTTCGTCCTTTTGTCTGTATTCTTCCAAAATATCGCTAATATTGTCCGGGGAAGCATCATTAATACAAATAACCTCTATTTCATGTAAAGTCTGTTGAATCAAACTGTTCAGACAAGATACAAGATACTTTTTTACTTTATATATTGGTACAATGACGGACACTTTTACCAATCTGCATTCTCCCTTCATTTATAAACAACTTCAAAACATCGGCTTTGATATCTCATGGCCTGCATTGCATCTACCAGTAAAAATTCTATTGTTTCATTGCTGTGCAAAGTGTTTCCATCTGCTACAAATTTAAAGGCTCCATTATTATAATATATGGGTATGTATATCTTTTCCCCACTTTTCATATATACCATTGTTCCCGCAGTATAATCTTCCTGCAGCGCAATTCCTTCAATCGTCCAAAAACCTGCATCCGAACTACCACTGCATTCATTTTGCACTTCTGTCTCGTTTATTCTTGTAATTTCAAAAATACCTTCCTTTTGCTGCTCCGGTAAATGACAAAATTTTTCATAAGCAGGTATTACGGAATGATCATAATTTCTTATCAACTCCTTTGGATAAAATGCATCCATAGCTCTTTCCACATTTTCAAATAACACCAAATCAGGCTCAAACAAATGAATCATCATCTGCAGCTTCGGCACATCATATGCATGTACACATATAATTTCCGAAAAATTATCGCCTAAATAATCAAAATATCCTAATAAATAACTGTCACATAATAGTAATAATTTCTTTTTTTGAGCTGACTCCACATGTTTATTTTTATAAACGCCAAAGGAATCCGGATTCACAAGCTGCAGTGCATCAATCGAATCCGTTTCCTGTTTCAAGTAAATAGATTTCGGTGTATATCCTATTAATGCATCATTAATCGTAATTGCCGAAACTAATTGCTTTACAGCCACCGTCTCCTTTCTCATGTAATCCTTCTCAACAGATAAAGGCTCCTCTGAAAGTTCTTCTAAAACCGCATTCACTCCTATGATGCGCCCATAGTCACTCCAATGCGCTACGTCATAACGCTTATAAAACAAAAGATCTTCTCCCTTTTTTTCTCTGAAAATTTCATCTACAAAAACATGTCTGATTCCACGTTCATCAACTTTGTCTTTAATCTGCTCTGTCAAATTCTCCGCATCGTATACCCCAACGCTTGCCGGCATCCATTCCGGATATGTCGTCGCTTTATTTGGATTCAGCATGTATACAAATTCAATGCCTTTCGCCATACAATAGCTCCGCAGTTTGTCCAGAAATTCTGCAAAATATTCCGCATACTCTGCATCTCCGTCCAAATGCTGATACGATCCCATAACGTCATCACCCGTACCAAACAAGTTTTCATCTGTTCCATATATGCCATTTGGATAACTCCGAAAAACCTTATTATTAAAATTTGTGTACAGCCAAATCATCTGATCCCGAAATCCAATCCGGTCCTGTACATAATCTGACAGCTGCTTCGTCAGATCCTCCGAAATTTCCTGCGGAAATTTTGTCAGATACCTATTGTCAATAGAAGATGCCACATCTTTTTTATAATTTCCCGAAAGCATGCATACGATGACAATAGCACTTAATGCAGCAATATAAGCCAGCTGATGTCTCCGCATTTTTACCCTCCCTCTAAAATTTAAAATAAATAAATGGATTATAAGCGCTGTTCGTTAAAGTAATCACACACAGTAATAACAAAATAATGCTAAAAATATTTTGAAATAGCTGTATTGTTTGATCTGACATGCGCTCCTTCATTTTCTTTCGCACCGTTCCTTTCAGATTAAAGCTAAGCAAAAAAGCTATAATTAAAATAACAATACTTCTTCTGTCCGCATAAAATGCAATTTTATACTTTACCCAATCTGCCCTGTAAAATCCAAACATACATTTTAAATATGAAATCAAAATACTGAAATGTTCTATTTTAAATATAACCCAACCGATTGTAACAAGAAGCATTACCCAAATATGACTCAGGAAACTTCGCATTCCCTTATCTGCGGTTTTAACATTGCATTTTACCCCCCCCCCGCTCCAATAATATGAATGCACCGTGCCAGGCTCCCCATAATACAAATGTCCATGAAGCTCCATGCCATAAGCCTGTCAGTAAGAATACAATAATCAAATGGATATAAACATTGCCTCTTCGGTTACCACCCATAGGAATATATACATAATCTCTAAAAAATGACGACAAAGAAATATGCCATCTCCGCCAAAATTCCGTAATAGATCTCGATAAATACGGATAATCAAAATTCTCTAAAAAATGAAACCCCATGACTCTGCCTAATCCAATTGCCATATCAGAATAGCCGCTAAAATCAAAATATATTTGCATGGTATAGCAAACGGCGCCGTACCATGCAACCGCTGCTGACATATGCATAACATCAAAATATTCCATACTAAATATCTTATCCGCTGTTTCACCCAACATATTTGCGATCAAAACTTTCTTCGCAAGACCATATGTAAATCTTCTTAATCCTATAACCGCATCTTGCAGATTCATTTCTCTCTTATTGATTTCACTGCAGATCGTTTCGTATCTTACGATAGGCCCGGCAATTAATTGCGGAAACATGGATATATATGGCCATCTTAAAAGGACTCCTCTGCACTTCTGCTTTTTCCCTATACACATCTATGACATAAGATAATCCCTGAAAAGTAAAAAATGAGATTCCTATTGGTAATGCAAACTTTAGATTCGGTATAGCGCTTCCAAAACATTGATTAGCCGTATCAATAACAAAATTCGAATATTTAAAATATCCAAGTAATCCTAAATTTAAGATGATGCTCAAAACCAAAGCTGCCTTTTTTACTTTTTTATCCATATTTCCGCTAATAATTATACCGAAACTATAATTGATTAAAATTGACAATAGCATTATAAATAAAAATATTGGTGTATCCCATGCGTAAAAAATAAGGCTGGCCACTAATAACACACTATTACATACTGCTATTTTTCTTTTAGGAATCAGATATTGCAGGCCAAAATAAAATAGAAAAAATACAGGCAAAAACCATATAACAAAAATGATTGAACTAAATACCATTCAAAGCTCCTTTTTAATCTTATTTATTATTTTTCCGAAAGCTGAAAAACAACCTTTCCCCCGCATATATACTCATACCCTTCCGGCATCATTTCCAATTCGATAATTTCACATTTTTCCAATTCAATTCCTGCATCCCTCAAGTTAAAGCACATCCCATACATGCCCTCCAAAAACGAAATCTTTATGCCTTCATACCCATCGCAAAACATTTTTTGAAGCGAAGATTCCGTATTGTTAAAGACTGAAAAATCATAATACTTAAAATACGGAAATATGTTCATAAAACACAAAAAAGCAGTCAAAATGATCAATACATTACCAATGGATGCTTGTACAACATGATTTAACAGCTGATTACTAAAGTACGCTCCTAAAATAAACGGATAAACCATGCAGAGCCAAAAATGTGCAACATATCTGAGTCCTATTCCCGTTGGCGAAAACATGCACTGTGCAAAAACAAGGACATACATCACTAACGATATTTTTATCAATAAATTTTCTTTTATTGTTTTTCTGAAACAAATAATTAAGAAAAACAATAAAATAAAAGATATTATGAGCAAACCACTAAAAAACAAACCAAAACTCTCAAATGCTGGATATGCAATGCAGTAGTTTTCAATCTCCTGCTCTGAAACCGTAAACGGAATCTTAAGCGGCAGCTGTTTATCCGTCCAATAATCACCCATTTTTCCAAATATATAGGCCCAAAATATCTGAATACTATACATTCCCTGTGTAGACGCATGAAAAGCTCCCGTCATGCTCTTGGAATTGCCCAATACCCCTGGCAAAAACTCTCCATAACGATAAATACTTGTCACATATGGAGAAAATCCTAACAGAACACCACTGCATACTGCTCCGGAAAATATCACAAACATATTTCTGCTCTCGGCGTAATTCCTTTTTTTCTGTCGGCAACTATCACGATTATCCACATCGCGGTACACAAAATACCTAAATAAAACGCTGCATTTATTTTCAGATTAAATCCCCATATTATACACAGTGCTAACCCTGCAAACAGTCCCTTTTTCCTTTTTGATCCGCCTCATCGAAATACTCTAAAATAAATACAACCGCAATCATTAAAATATGAGCGATAAATCCATCCCCATAATAATTTCTTATATTTGTCATCGCCACAGGATTGCACGCGATCACAGCACTCATTAAAACTGCCTGCCACAGTTTTAGATGCTTTCTCAGGAAATGATTATAAAAACAAAACACCATAACAATGGAAATGAGCGTATAAAATTTTCCGCTTTCAATGTTCCCCGTTATTGCATATACAACAGAGCTAACAACCGCAAGCGCTTTTGGATGTACATCCATCCAAAACCAGTTTGAATTATCACCCCATGATGCAAGCGCCACTGGCGCTGCCTTTACTGCTTCATTAAATTCGTCCGGTTTATGCCAGATTGGATTCCATCCCTCTTTTAATAAACCCGTCATTATTTTTCTGTATCCATTGCCATCATAAGAAGTATCTAATAGATTTCCTGAAAACCATATGGACAAACCAATACAGATAAGCACACATAGTAAAAGCAGTGCAGTCTCTCCTTTATTTTTTCCTGTTATATAATACAGCGCCACAATCATAAAAACCAAACCAATGAAAAAATCCCTGTTTGTAACAGATATTTGAAAAAAGAACAAGACATCCGGTATGACAAATAATGCTGTTACAAATACAAATAATGCCATACCTATTTTTAAATCCCAGTCTTTGTATTTTATATAAAAGTTTCTCATGAACACCCCATCCCCCTATCTAATCGTTTTTCATTACTTCCCTTACTCTTTTTTGAACCATTGATGAAAAACTCGCAGTAACGACACTGCGTAATATGATATAGATATCAGCAATACAACAACACAGTCCTACCGTCACAACTACTATAATCAGATGCCATAATGGTGTACTGTAACTATTCAAATAGCTTCCACCCAGAAGCAATGCTTTTATATGACCTATTCCAATCGGATATAAACTCCCGGTATATTGATAACTTTGCCATTCTCCAACAAGCAATATAATGATAAAAAAACAACATACGGCACAATTATTTTCCTGAACTTCTTAGAAATATATTCCTTCGGCTCCATTTCTCTCCAATTTGCAGCCATCAGATACCCTGATATTGCAAAAAACAATCCCATATGAAATGTATAATAATATCCGGAAAGTGGTGAAGCCGTATGACCACCCACCACGAATATCATTCCCAATCCCTTTAGAATGTCCGCTATACGATTTCTCTTTCGCATATTCGATATTTCCCTTCCCACATATTTTTCATATCATTCCGCACATCTTAAAAATTCTTCCCTCAAAACGGCTCATCCTAACTCAATCCACATTACTGCAATCACATATAAAACAGCCAATAAAAACAATACTTTATCTGATAAAAGCACCTCTACGGGATCTCCAAACGAATCCCCCTCAATATCCAGCTCGTACTTCATTAGAATCGCCAATACCAAAGGCACAGTCCAAATCATATAGTTATTTTTAGAAACTACTAATGCAGACCATAAAGAATAAAACATCACTCCCAATGTTTTACTCATTAACATCGTTCCATTTAAAAAAGATTCCGAGTAAAAAGCCAATACCTCTCTGGTATTTTCTCCACTCAATTTTCTCAGCTCATTTCTGCGTTTCCCTAATCCCATATATAAAGAAAACATCATAATTGTCAGGCAAAGCCACTGTGACACGATACAATCAATAATTAATCCGCCAAAAAGCACTCTCAGCACAAACCCTGTTGCTAAAATCATAACATCTAAAATCGGTTTATTTTTCAATCCGAAACTATATAAAATATTGATCAATAAATACAAAATCAATAATATATTTGCAGGATGAAATAAATTATGAACCATAAAAAATACGATAGCCTGAGAAAGAAAAAATAACAAAGCCCCAAGTAATGCTGCCTCCTGACAACTCACAAGCCCCGAAGCAATCGGCCTGTTTTTTTTCACCTCATGCTGACGGTCTTTTTCCACGTCTTTTATATCATTGAGTATGTATACTGTCGACGCAGCAAAAGAAAACGCAAGAAAACCGAATACAAGCCATACTAACGTATTGACAGCAAACATATTTCCAGCAAAAAAAGCAGGCAGGGCCAGCAGAAAATTTTTAATATAATGCTCTGGTCTCATCAATTTTATATATGCTTTTATTCGTTTTTGCATATTCCTACCACTCCAAGTTCCTTTTCAGGACTCTGTTTCTCTATAAGCCCAATATTTGTTTATTAAAAAATTAATGGGTATGGAAAACAGCGTATTTAAAACAGGCGCCATATATTTTATAAACACAAAAATATCCGGCCACTTAAAATAACGATCCAAAACAGTATATATTGGGTATAAAACTGTTGACAAA
The DNA here is from genome assembly GCF_000364225.2 of Eubacterium plexicaudatum ASF492. Classification (GTDB taxonomy): domain Bacteria; phylum Bacillota; class Clostridia; order Lachnospirales; family Lachnospiraceae; genus Eubacterium_J; species Eubacterium_J plexicaudatum. The sequence continues at coordinate 6,268,092 of NZ_AQFT02000001.1, read as the reverse complement.
TCCAAAATATCAATCCATAAAATTGACAAAACATTTGTTAATAATAAGCCTGTAAAAGCATAGGACACATAGGTTTTCAACAACACTTTCCACCAAATCAAAGATTTTCCGCATTCTTTAAATACAAACTTACTTTGCAACAAATAAGCACTGAAAATAGTCAACATAAACCCTACTACATTTGCACCTATGTAATGCATTCCCGCCTTTATGCACACTGCATATATAAAATAATTTATTGCCGAATTAACAGCTCCTACCAACCCAAATCTTACAAACTGCATAAAAAATACAACTGCTTTTCCCATCTTTTCTCTGAACATCTTCGCTCCATCTGCCTTCTGCAAATAAAACACATATCTTTCTTCATCTGGTAAAATATGCCTTTTTATGCGCATTCAGGACTGATTTCATTCCATACATTTCTGTGATCTTTTGACGAGGTTTTCGATAATACTCTTGATGATTCAATACCAATTCTATTTTATATGCCAAATTGCTCACATCATTTACTTTTGCAATTTCACCCATTCCCGTACTTTGAACAATTGTGCGCACTCCCAGTAAATCGGACGCCACAACCGGTGTTCCGCATAACATCGCTTCTATCTGTACCATTCCAAATGCCTCCAGGGTATTCGTACTTGGTAATACCAAAACATCTAAAGAAGAATAAAATTCCGCCATTTTTTCCTCCGGAATTTTACCGATAAAATCTACGTTTTTCATATGATTTTTTTCAATATACTTCTTTAACTTTGGATAAACACTTCCTCCTGCAACGTTCTGATAATCTCCGCCAATAACTAAGAAAACATCATCACGTTTCTCCCGAATCATTTTGTAAGCCTTTAATAAAACATCTATACCCTTTTCTTCTACAATCCGTCCGCAAAATCCAATTCTTTTTATTTCCCGTGCAATGTGGATGTTTTTTACTCGATCATACATTTTCACCGGTGCTCCTGCTTCAACAAGCTTTTTTTCGTATCTGCCGGCCACCCTGGAATGCAAAGCATAATCCTTAGAAGTTACCAATATTTGTCTGGCACGTGCCAGACAAATCAGATTCGAACAGTCCATTGCACAAACAATCAAGCGGTTAAACCATGATTTTGGCAAATGAATATCACAATGATACGTAGCAACAATCTTTCGTTTCTTAATAAACAACGATAGTAAACCTGATTCCAGCATCGGCAGATGAAGATTGACAATTGCATGTTTTCTGCTCATCTTTATTACCAAATACACAAATCCCGGACTTATTACTCCTTTACTGATTTTAAACCATACTTTTGTTCTTATTACATGTACGCCATGAATCATTTCCTTATCCCTGAGATTCGCATGATTAGAGGTAACCACCGTCACTTCATACCCTCTTTTTACATATTCCTCTGCAACAAGACGCGCATATTCCGATACGCCGCTTATATACGGATAATAGTAATTTAGAGCCATTAAAATTTTCTTTTCCATTGTTTTTTAGACTACCTCACATTACTCAGACGTTATTTCCAATCTCATCCGCACGACATGGAACAGCATATAAATCTGTTTCTCCCCATGCCGGCGAATAATGGCGTATATAAAATTTATAATCCTCCATATTATTTCTGCAATATTCAATTATACTAAGCATCTGCTCCTGTGTATGATAAATAGACACTACAAGGACAGGCCGATCAGTTGAAATTGTTTCCCTGGCCCCCATAAGCGCTTCCGGTTCCGAACCCTCTATATCCATTTTAATAAATGTAACTTTTGCATCATCTTTTGTTTTGTCCGATAACGTCTCACTGCATAATCTATAGACACTGTAGATACAGCCGTACAACCATCCGTCCCCGTTTTACCAAGTTTATTAGAATATTCTGTTCCTTCTTTGAAATACAAAACATCCTCATCCTTCCACGCCCCTCTCTGCATAACATATCCTCGGAACCATGGATGCAACTTTCTTATTTTTTTATCGTTTTCCTGCACTGTAAAGCATTGTAAGGATCCGGTTCAAGACACAGAGCTTTCAAGTCCCCTCCCTTGCACAAATTTACATAATTATGATTTAAACTCAAAATGGTATCGCCTACATATGCACCACAATCAATAAAAATTCGTGTTTTTTTAACTTAATAATATCCGGAGCAAAATATTGTTCATAATACGGACTCCTTGCAAGATATAAATATTTACGTTTCAGAGTACTTCTATATTTGATAATATTTTCATATACTTCCCTGCTTTTTTCATCAGCAAGGCACTCTTTATTGCGCGCAATTCTTTCCCTATTAGACTCAAAAAAATCATTTGTTTCTTTCAACCCGGCCGCATTTGTATGCCGTTCCATAAAATCCACCATGGCATTTAATGTATTTGAAAAAATCATTTTTCTTCCAACAATTACCAAAGGGTGCAATATCTTTATCCGCATAACACGATTCCATATATTTACTAATTCTTTTCGCATGTATTTTTCCCTTTTACACTTAATATGAACACTACTAGCTACGTACTATCAAAATTTTCTTTTTCATAGTATTTTTCTAATCTTCCGAAAGGCCATGTACCACATTTTAATAATACATCACCCAATTTCCATAAATACTCGTATAGTTTATTTCTGTAAGTTCACTCATATCAACAAATTCATAATCTCTAATCCCAAAATCCGCCAGATTAAAATGCATACCGCTGAAATCATAAGACCAAAAAGCAATGGTTACTTTCTGCCCGCTATTCATTGCCGCCAATTTTTCCAGTTCATACCGATAAGTAATGCTACTGTCTATCCTGTCATATGCCGGCTTTACCCACGGCAGGCCATTCAGGCACATAAACACTGTTATAACTGTGCTCAGCACACAAATGCCGCTTTTCCTGCACCTGTTACACAGCTCTTGCTTTCTCCATAAAAGCTCAAAAGCATAAATGACTACAATATAAATATGGCTGATATAACGAATCTGGTACGTTTCTTCAAATGCAATCAGTTCAAACGCAATGCATACAAGATAGCAAAGCATGAGCTTGTCCGATGCACTCTTTAACTCTCCTTTTACTGCCATTACGGCAAGAATTGCCAATGATAGCAACAATATACCGCTGAAAAACATGCCTGAACCGCTTACTCTTAAATCTACGAATGAATAATAATCCAACTCGCTTTTATCATAAGTAAAAGGAAGCTTTAATAATTCCCCTAAAGATTGATAACTCCCATGGCTCATTTTTCCAAATAAAGATGCAAACATCCTTCCGGTTTTCCCCAAACCTGCTATTCCAAACGATGCCTCTAACACACTCGGATCCATCATATTGGAAAACCCATAAAAAATATCCCGATACCTATGAATATTAGTAACATATGGGGCGGCTCCTACTACCACTATTGAAAATCCTGCCGTACCAGCATAATATGCCAGCAACTTTGCCACAAACTTCATATTTGATCCGGAATAGTATGCCTGAAACAAAAACGTAATGATACAAATAAGCGCTGTAAATCCCAAAGTTGAAAATTTCAAACCGCATCCAAATATAACCAATTCGCCCACTATAAAATAATGTCGTTTCTTATCACAGTTTCTGCTCTGATCCGCAACCATCAAAGATTCCACCATCAGCATAATCAATATGCATCCGGTCATTCCATCCACATAATAAGAATGCATCTGAGCCAAAACCATCGGATGAAACCCCGCCATCAAAGACAAAAGAATGCATTTTCCAACCGAATACTCTTTCGCTCTAAAATATCCGTAAATAATCAAACATGTGATTACCGCAAAAATAAGTGTATATGCTTTGCCGGATTCGATATTCCCGGTTATATAATAAATGGATGCGGCAAGATACCAGGATGCCTTTGGATATCCTTCCGCATATTTAATAGGATTGGCGCCCACAAATGGCAGAATTCCTGATCGTTCATTAAATTCAATGGCTGTGTTATACAAAGGATTCCATCCTTCTTTCAGCAGTCCAACCGCTGTCTTATGATAGGCTCCGCCATCCCATGTCTGATCAAAAACCGCACCGCATGACAAGACAATAATGATTATCGTACCTATGCTGATACATAACATGATGACTTTCTCGGATATACTGTATTGATTACTTAAAAAGAGCAGTAACGCAGTCATTATTAATGGGAATAAGACATTGATATACGATATGCTGATACCCAACGCAAATAATATAGGCGTCAATACTACTATTCCCGTCATCCAAAAGAGCATACATTCTCCGATACCGCTTGCTATATTTTTTCATCTTTTTCCATAAGTAAACTCCCTCATATCCGTCTTGTCTTCATCCTGAAATCTGCCTTCTCATCTCCAAATACCAGTCTTGTATACCATCCCGCAGACCATACCGCACATGATACCCAAAATCCTGCTCCAGCTTTGATATATCTGCCACACAATCCGAGACTTCAAAAGCCCTCACTTCTTGTACCGCATCATATGGTTTTTCAATTCCGGTCACATTCATGCACATTTTGACTGCTTCCTCTACGCTGTAGGAATGTCCGGTTCCGATATTGTATACATGAAATCCTTCTTTGACTGCCATCCCGCAGCACAGTGCCTCAATCACATCCTTGATATAGACATAATCTCTTCTCGGACTAAGATCCATAAGTCTGACTCTCGTTATATGCGGATCCAATAGCTGTTTCATAATTTTCGGCAGTAAAAACGCTTCGTTCTGTCCCATTCCATATACATTAAACGGACGAAACACTGTGACCGGCACCGAAAAATGTTCCGTATAAAATCTTCCGATGTGCTCCATTACGATCTTTGTTTCATGATATGGCGTCGCTGATACCAGCGGATGTTCTTCCGTAACAGGAAGAAACTGAGGCTCTCCATAGACATAAGAACTCATCAGCACTGCGCTGCAGCGTTTTTCTCTGCAAAATTCCAGTACCGAAACAGTGCCCATCACATTTGTATGAAAGTATTCGTAGCAGTTGTTCCAGCTGTCCGGCACAAATGTTCTGGCAGCAAAATGATAGACGACATCTGTCGTGCATTCCCTGTATGGTGCAAATGCTTCCTTTTTTGAAATGTCCCCGTCCGTCAGGCAATGCCCGATCACATGATGTCCTTTTTTTGACAGCACTTCGGCCATTCTTTTTCCGATAAATCCATCTGCACCCGTTACCAGAATGTTCATAACAAAAACCTCTCCATTTCTTCTTCAAAACATTCCGAGGCTTTCTGATAATCTTTTGGACGTCCGATATCCAGCCAATACCCATAAAACCGGCGCACTGCGACTTCTTTTTCATGTCGATCATCTGCTTCATCAGATGATCGAATCCATAATAACTATCCGGCGGTATGTAACCAACAATTTCTCCGGATGCGGCATAAATTCCCATGCTGACTATGTAATCCAATTCCGGCTTTTCTTCAAACCCGCACAGAGTATTTTTTCATCCGTATGCAAAATGCCATAATCTACTTTGTGTTTTCTGCCGTAACTTGAAATTGTAAAAATATAACCACTTTTTACATGCTCTTCAAAAACTTTGCAAAATTAAGATCTGTAAGTATATCCCCATTCATAACCAGAAAATGTTCCGGCAGATCTTTGATCTGGCGAAGCGGTCCCATCGTTCCAAGCGGCTTTGTCTCAAGAGAATACTCAATATGAATCCCCCATTTTTTTCCGTCGCCAAAATACGATTGGATCAGTTCCGCCTGATGATTCACGGTAATAATAATTCTTTTAAAACCATATTTTACAAGCTGTCGGATAATAATCTCCATGATCGGATAATCCCCTACCGGTACAAGAGGTTTCGGCATTGCGATTGTATATGGCCTTAACCGGGTACCCTTGCCTCCGGCCAGAATTACGGCACATTTTTCATCCTTACACATTATAAATACCTGCCTTATATTTCTTTAAATTGTCAGAATCCGTAAACCAGTCAATCGTTCGTCTCAGCCCTTCCTCAAGTGAATATTCCGGCTCAAACCCGGTTAACCGCCTGATCTTGCGGTTATCACACCACAGCCGGAACACCTCGCTGTTTTTCGGCCTGATTCTGTCCTCATCACAGATAATCTGCGCATCACTTCCCATAATATCCCGGATTTTATGCAGAGTATCTATAACGCTGATCTCATAATTCGAACCGATATTTACCGTCTCTCCATCTGTGCAGTCGCTTTCAGCCAGCATGCAAAAGCCACGGCACGTATCCCCGACATAGTTAAAATCTCTGGTAGGGCTTCCATCTCCTATTTTTATTTCTTTCGCGCCGCTTGCTATCTGCGTAATAATTGTCGGTATGACCGCTCTGGCTGACTGGCGCGGACCATATGTATTAAACGGCCTTGCAATCGTAACATTCAACTGAAATGCATGATGAAAACTCATTGCAATCGCATCCGCCCCTATTTTACTTGCACTGTAAGGAGACTGCGGCTGCAGCGGATGCTTTTCGTCTATCGGCACGTACCGGGCAGTTCCGTACACTTCACTGGTTGATGTGTGAATGACCTTTGCGACATCATTTTTCAAAGCAGCCTGACAAATATTTAATGTGCCTTTTACATTAGTATCTATATAGCTCTGCGGAGCCACATAAGAATAAGGAATCGCTATCAAAGCTGCCAGATGAAAGATCAGCTCCTGTCCGCTTGTAATATGCTGGCAATATGCAGCATCCCTCACATCTCCGCAGACGACTTCCACATCATCCGCACATGAGATATCTTCCAGCCAGCCCCAGTCATTAAATGAATTATACTGAGACAACGCTCTTACCTTTGCTCCCTTCTTTACAAGCATCTCTACCAGGTGCGAACCGATAAATCCGTCCGCTCCGGTTACCAAAACCTTTTTTCCATCTAATTTTCCGTCATAATTTTTCATTCATTTTTCCTCTTGCTTGTTACTGCTTTGCGTAACCTGCTCAGCAGATGTCCTGCTTTTGTGTTTTCCATAAAATCATGATATTTTGTAATCATGCGCCATGTTCGAAGGGAATAGATTGTGCGCAGTTCCAAATCCATCCTGTTTCTTTCCTCTGTCAGACGACTGCATTCCTGTTGCAGCGCTTCTTTGCTTTTCCTGAATTGTTCGTATTGAAATGCATTTCCTGTCCACAATTCATTTAATGTCACTTCTTTGCTTCCATAGCTGTTGCACAGCATCATCAATTCTTCAAAGACCGCTCTATGTAAAATCAGTTCTTTTGCGGCAATTACCCGCTGCAAAACGGCTTCATCGGAAATCAACTCCATAAATTCCCGATCAAGTGTATGTATCAGGTCTTTTAAAGTAAATCCCCTTTTTATTTTATTCCTGCATTTCTGTCTTACCTGCTGTTCATTACGGCGCAGCTTTTCTACCCATCCACATACCGCATCTGCATATTCCTGCACTTCCTTTGGAGCACTTTCCCGACTGTAAAAATCTTTTTGTTCATCGGCTCTGCAGGTAATCAGGCTGCCGGTCTGATCATCCACCAGTTCATACTGACTTCCTACATCTGCGCTGATCACCGGAAGTCCCATAATCATGGACTCAAAGGTCGTAACTGACAATCCTTCTTTTAAGGAACACAGCAAAAATAAATCCGACATTTTATAAAATGGCTTTGTATCTTCCACCCGTCCGGTAAAAATAACCGTTTCCTGCAGCCCAAGTTTCTCTGCCTGTCTTTTTAAATCTTCCAAATATTCTCCGGTTCCAACTACTAAAAACTGAATATTATGGATTCGTTCTTTTACCTTCCCAGCGATCTCCAGCATTAAAAACGGTCTTTTTTCCGGACAAAGCCTGCATAAGTACAACACGGTCGGCCTTTGCGCGGATATCCGGTATTTCTCCCGTTCCTGCTCACATGAAATGCGTTCCGCGCAAAAATTGTCTTCGTCCACACCTGTATAAATCAATCTCGTTTTATCCGGTACTGCTCCATACTTTTTTACCAATATATTTCTCGTATAGTCATTTGTCACAAATGTCCGTTCGAGCACACTTGAAAATTTTCCGGAAACACGGGGATATCCACCGTTCCTCCAATAATTGCCTTCTGCGTGAACGCAGTCAATCACTGCAACTTTCGGAAAATCTGTCCGAATCAACGGCAATACGTAGTATCCCCAGTAACTGCTGATATTGCATACGATATCTGCCTGACGGGAACGAATATAATAATAGATAAAAGATACCCAATCTTCCTTACTTAAAAATCGCGGCAGTTCAAACACATCATCCGTCTGAGATGCAAAGGCAGATTCCCATTCATTCTCATCCGCAACCGTTGTTACGATTCCGGTTTCATATCTTTCCTTATCCAGATTTTTATAATATCCAGATTAAACAAATCTGCTCCTCCGCATTCCATATGCGGCAGCAGGAACAAAATATGAACCTTCTTTTTTCTGTAAGGCAGCTTTCTGTCCCAATCCGCAACTTTTACTCTTGCAAATTCCAGCCCATTTGTATAATCCGGACAAGCAGCGCAGATCCCATCCGGCACATTTTGTGCCAGTGTCTCAATCTTTGCTTTTAACCTGTTTCGCAGCTTTTCGTCTTTTTCGATCTTTGATAACATTCCGGTATCTAATCTTCGATACCAGAACATCTTCTTTTTAATATGAAACGGCCGATACCCTTTCGCCAGTAATTTCAGCCACAGCTGCCAGTCTTCCCACTCATTCCTTGTACGGTTATCATAAATCCCATCCGTTAATACTTCCTTCCGAATAGCCGCAATATAAGACAGAACGTTTTCCCGCTTCATAACATCGGAAGAAAATTCTCTTTCCCATATATATTGCTGATGGTCAAATCCTACGGAATCCGTATATGCCCATGCTGCCTGCGGATTGCACACAAGTCCCCAATATACCATTTCCAGATACCGGCAGTCGATCAGATCATCTGCGTCTAATATTACGATCACATCTGACACACTATATGTAATTGCTTTATTTCTTGCACTTACAGCACCTTCATTTTCCTGATGAAGCACTTTGATTCTGCCATCTGATTCTGCCATCTGACACAACTTGGCAATATCTTTTTCATTTGTACTGCCATCATCTACGATTATCCATTCAAACCAGGGAAATGTCTGATTCAAAACACTGTAAAAGGTCTGCTCAAAATACGTCCCCGCATTGTAATATGCCGTTACAACAGATATCAACGGTACTCCCGTTTCTATTACCTGCCGCACATCGTACTTTCGTTTTAAGTATTTCCCCGGTTCGAGCGCATAATTAAACTCCGCCATATTCTTCCTCGCATTTCAGATCGTTAAATGTAACGGTCCGGTCAGTCCGAACGGTTCCCGTCATATATCAAGCCCTTTCTTTTTCGCTATTTTTCGATCCGCTTATCTTCTATCAATCTATGGTACTTGTATTTCCATTTTTTATCTCCATGCCGGCTTCTTCGCATTTTTCAAGCAGTTCTTCTTTCCGTATCTGCATTTCGCCGATTTTCGCACAACTGTCCGCATTTTGTTTTTTTAACGTCTGCACTTCCTGCATCAGCGTATGATTCTGTTCACAGGCGTCCTCATATGCTCCACGTATATTTTCTGTCTGCCCTTTAAAAAATCCCGCGCTTCTTCAATCCGGACAATCCAGTCTTTTTGTTCTGTTATAACGCCGTCCAGCCTCTCTTCCTGATTCTGATGCCATGCTATTGCTTCTTTCATCGCAACTGTCCACTTCCTTAAACTGCGCATATCACAAAGAATATGTGCAGCTTCATCATATTCCTTTTGTACCAGAAAACGCTTCACCGGCGCATACCAGATCTCATTCTCGCTGATGGCATTGTCCCGATCATGTTCAAACGCCCATTCCCATACGGCTAATGCATCCCTGATTTCTTCTGTTCCCAGTTCCGAATCAATCATGCTTTGTATATAGTAATTAAGCGCTCCTCCAAACAAGAGATCAAACTTTTCTTCCAGCGCCCTGCTTTGAAAAATTTCGAGACATCTGCGATAGCTTTTACTGACTCCATTAAAAAACCAGCTGTTATATACAAACGATACGGATTTATCTTTTTTATCTCTCAAGCGATAAGATACGATCAGCTCTTCCACATATTTCAGACTCCGACTGTTCAGAATATACTCTATAAAAAACACCATATCCTGACCGGGAACTCCTTCCAACTCTTTGATCCTAAACCTTTCTATCAGATCTCTTCTGTATATTTTTGCCCAAAAACCGGATCTTAATTGAATCGCGATGTCCAGACTCTCCGGCATCTTGTATATTCCAGGCTGTATATTCACAGGCTGATATACATTTTCCGTAATCACTTCTTCCTGTTCATTGATTTCCCTGTAGTATCCGGCGACGCAGCTGTAGTCTCCCTGTTCCATCTCCCGGTATAAAACCTCACAGGCTTCCGGCTCATACAGATCATCCGGATCCAAAAACATAACATATTTGCCAGCCGCAAGATGCATGCCTTCATTTCTTGGTTTGCCGCCTGCTCCGGAATTGTCTGCCAGGTATACGCCAAAAACATTTTCATACTGCTGCACATATTTTGAATAATCTCTCGGCTGCGGTCTGTGCTGTGATCATCCGCAAAAATTATCTGCAGATTTGAAAAACCTATTGTTTGCCTCAGCAGCGACTGAAAAGCTCTTTCTATATAGGATTCCACATTATATACTGCTAAAATAATACTGATCTTGTAACCGCTCATAGTTCCCCTTTCAGCCTTTGATTCTCATTCTGCAAATGCGCAATCTGTCCCAGAAAATACTCCTTTGCCTCTTCTAACTGCCGGATCCAGTCTTTTAATTCGATGTTCTGCTCCTGCATATTGCTGCATTGTGCCTGCCACCACTCCTTTGCTTCGACAAGCGCCGCATAGTCATTTCTTGCAATAATCGTATAGTTTGATTTCTTAAATTCCCTGCCGTTTTTCTGTTTTGCCGGAGCAATGTATTTTTTCTGTGGGATACTGTAATCACAATAATCACATGCGCCGGATGTTGTCTTCAAAAAATATTCTAAAATCTCTTCCGGATTCGCTTCTCTGACATTGATATATGAAATATTCCTCACATAATCCAGATCATATAAATATGCTGCTCTGGCACAGTCAAACAGTTTTCCTTTCATCAATGTCTTACACATTTTGGCGTTTCCGCAGGAGAGATATATATCACTCAGCTCACTCTCACTTCTTCCTCTTGCAGTATATCCTCCAACATCTATCCATGTTTCATCGGAAAAGCAATACGAAATAATGCCATATTCATCTAATTTTGTTACCAATTTTGAAAGCAGAACAATATTTCCATAGTCGCTGATATTGACAGCAACTTTTGGGTTTTGAAGCTGTCTTAATACTTTTTCTTCCGGTATCCTTGTTCCATTTGTGACCATCTCGATATAAGTGATCTTGTCATTCCATATTAAAATTTCTAACAGCATATCCAAATACGGATATACAAACGTCTCTCCGCCTACCAGACTTACACCTATACACTTATCTATTTTGGAAAAAAGAGCCTGGATATCTGCTGTGATCTCCTGAATATCCAAATCATACGGCTCTTCATACTCTGCCATAAGCTGAATGCAATCTTTACACTGTAGAGTACATCTGGGTCCTGTGGTAATTGTAATTCTCGGAATAATAAGTTTGCCGCTGTTGATCTCCGACACCAGCTCTTCTTCACGTTTATGCATAAACGCTTCGATATCTTCTGTCTTGTTTCTCAAGATGGCATCTTTACGAATCAGCTCCAGACATGGTTCCAAAATCCTTTTTCTTAACATCTCATCCATATATGATCTTTTCTCCTATCTAAGGAACTATTCCTGATTTCACCCGAACAGTCCCCAGTATAATTTTCCCAATTTGACCCGCATTCTGCTTCCTGGTTTTAACAGCTTCATAAAAAGCAGTCTGGTACGTTTAAACGCTCTTACCTGCACTGCTGGCGTCACTTCCTGATCTTTTTGTATTTTGCTCAACAGCTGTTCATAATACGGCGTATGTCTTGCCGTTTCCCAGAATACATATCCAAAGTCTTCGTCCGGTTTCATCCACGGTTTTAAAAATCCGGCATAATGAATAATATACGGTTCCCTGCGTGCTTTCTCATACGCGTCCAAAATATCATGCGGTGCGTATTTGATCACATGTTTCCATCGGTAGCGGTTGCAGTCAAATATCATATTCCATGACATATCCAGATATATCACTCGATCCTTGCATACGATATTTAAAATATCCTGATCTGAAAAGCGGTAAATGCCTGTATCTGACATTTCAAGCAATTTTTCAACCGTTATTTTCCGTCTCATCTGTGCAACATGAAAAACTAATACACCTGCCTGAAAATATTGAAACGGATTTTCAAGTCCCAGCGTATTTATGCAGTATTGACGCATCTCGGAATTTTTCATATTACACTGACCTGCAAAATCCGGATCCACTGCCGCTGCAATCAAATGATCCCCCATCTGTGTATGATAAAGCTCTGCGACATCGCGAAGCACAATCATATCCGAATCTAAATACACAACCTTTTGGTAATCTTTTAAAATATCCAATATAAGAAAGCGATAAAATGTTTCTGTTGAAATATGCTGTTTCGCCTGCAGCACATAACCGGATACCCGACCGGAAACATTTACGAATGTAATGTTGATATTTTCCCGAACCAGCCCTTGTCGAAACATCTTCTGGCTGCTGCTGCCGATATCCGTATGGAAAATATAAATCTCATAATTGTTATCCTGTGACGCGCAGTCTGCAATGGACTGTACGCAGGTATAAAGTATCGGTACATACGCTTCATTTGCGGCAAGTACGACCGGTACCGCATCATATGCAGGAACCTTTACTTCCGTCTGCGCCTGTGCATTGCGGATTAAGGCAATCTGTCTTTCACCGAGACGATAGGTACCGCGCTTTTGCAGATACAGATAATAGATACCTGTCATACGCTCGCCCAAATGCCCAATTGTACGGTATCCTTCTCTTGAATACGCACGCATATCCGCCCTTTTCTCAAATTCCTCCAATACGTCAAATAAAATCTCACAATATTCACAGAACAGTTTCCGATTCATAATAAACATATTGCAAGGATAAAAAACTTTTCCTTCCAGCAGTTCTTTTGCTGACTCATGCAGCTGCGGATATTTTTCTGTCAGAATATCCAAAAAAAGCTCCAAATCCTGAATATGAAGTTCCGGCGCTCTTTGATAATGGTCATACACGGATTTTGCATTCATACATCCGACGGGCACGCCCTTTGCAATAAGAAAATCATATGCTTCAATCTGTGACCGCATATCTGCTTCATTGAAATGCAGCTCCTGCATCGCCGACTCGTTCAGGTAATCGTACTCAATGGTTCCCCAGGCGGATTCTTTGAGCTGCTCGTGATGAAAAGAAAAAAAACGCCGGTAATGGCAGAATCCGTAATAATCCGCCTTCTTATTTTTCCATGCCCAGTACTGTGTTGTCAGCTCACAATATGCCTTGTTTTTAAAAGAAATATTTTCTCCCTGATTATCCAAAAGCATCCCATCCGGAACTTTTTCTGTCTGAAAGTCACTTCCTGCTATTACGTCATACAAAAAAGGATGACCTACCCGCATGGTATCCTGATTTGGCGTATGTGTCACAAAAATCTTAATGTCACTCACCTTATACTCCTAACTCTTTCGTTTAATCACAGCAAATCAGCAGCTCATATATGCGGCACATACTTCTTTTGTGCTTCCGCACATTTTTACATATCCTTTATCCAGCCATAGCGCATGGCTGCAAATATTTTTTACGGAATCTATCGAGTGTGATACATACAGCAGCGTTGTTCCTGATTCCAGCATATGTTTCATCCTGTTTTCACATTTTTCCTGAAACTTATAATCGCCTACCGACAATACTTCATCACAAATCAAAATGTCCGGCTGAACCATCGTGGCTACCGCAAACCCCAGTCTTGCCGCCATACCGGAAGAATAGTTCTTAATCGGCATATCCAAAAATTCCCAAAGTTCCGCAAAGTCCACAATTTTATCAAACTGCTTTCTCATAAAGTCTTCCGGATACCCCATCAAGGCGCCATTCAGCAGCACATTTTCCCTCGCCGTTAATTCACCGTCAAATCCGGCTCCAAGTTCGATCAGCGGCGCTATTCTTCCATTTACAAATACGCTGCCCTTATACGGCTTTAAAATACCGCAGATTAATTTCAGCAATGTTGATTTGCCGGAACCGTTCGTCCCTATAATTCCCCAGGATTCACCTTTTTTTACCTGAAAATCAATATTTTGCAGAGCCAAAAATTCCTGAAACATTAATTCGTGCTTTAATATTTTATTACATATTCTTTTAAATTGTTAACCTGCCAGGAAGCACGGTTAAAACGCACCGTTACATCCGTTACAGCAATCGCAAGCTCCTTCTCATCCATATTTCGTTCCTCTATATATAAAGAATAAATTCATCCTGTTTTCGAATAAATGTCCTTAATCCGATAACAAGAAATAAAAGCGCTATCCCAAATCCATATGCCACTTCCTTTAGTCCCGGCAATGTTTGATTCAGCACAATCGTCCTGAATTGATGAATATACTGATACATGGGATTCAATGTCTGAATCGCCTTCTGCATCTTCACCGGCAGCTGTTCAATCGGATAAAAATAGGCGTCAGGTACATCCAGGCCGTTGTCAATACGCTGTAAATATACTCAATGTCACGAAAAAATACGGATGCTTCCGCCAAAAACAGTCCAAGCCCAAGGCAAAAAATATATAGCTGCACCAATACAAGCGGAAAAAACAACATGGACCATGAAAACCGCACTTTTGTAATAAACAGCACAATGATCATTGCTCCAAGAGAAAACATTAAATTAACGAGCGAGCTTGTCACTTTAGACAACGTAAATATATATTTAGGCACGTAGACTTTCTTTAGAAGCGCTCCGTTTCCCGTAATCGAAAAAATCGCCTGATTTGTCGCCTCCGTCATAAATGTAAACAAAGTCTGCCCGATCAGCAGATATACCGGATAATTCTCCACTTCAAACCGAAACATATGAGAAAAAACCAGATACATAACTACCATGACCATCAACGGGTTTAACACACTCCATACGTATCCCAAAAAGCTTCTTCTGTATTTTAATTTAATGTCTTTTGTTACTAACTGCTTAATTAAATGCCTGTAACTATACAGTATCTGAAATCTTAATTTCATTTTATTCATCATTCTTTTTGTACCTTATGATTTTTGTATGGCTTTTTCACGGTACGCATCGTACCATATTGTTGTCTGTAATATCCCAGCTGATACCCAATACTGTGCAGCCAAAAACCGGCCGCATATTTTTCCGGCGCAGCCATAATGCCGTGCAGCCTCCTCCAATCACCTGCCGTAAAATACATTTGGGACAATTCTCCTGCTGCGTTTATCCTGCAAAAATCCTGCGCAAATTTTATCAAAAATTCTTTACGATATTCCTCTCCGATTCGTACGGCTGTAAACTGGCAGTCATGATACTTTTTCCATACACAGACAGGCAGATACTTTTTTTTCAGCTCCGGCCTTTTCTCCAGAAAACTGCGTATAAATGCATACTCTTCAAACACCGCATATACTTTTTTCCTGCTGTTAACAGAAGAATTCTGATTATCCATGCGATATCTGTACAGTGACTCCTTATGAAAATACACACGCTCTGCCAGACAAAAAGTCTGAAACCAAAAGCCAAGATCCTGAAATGCAGCGCCTGGCGTCTCATGATGCCGAATCTGCTGCCGCTCTAAAAATTCGCGTCTGTAAATCCCTGTCCATGTATTCATCAGAAACCGAAAGATTTCCGGCTGCCTGGCCGGGCAAACAACCCTTCCATAATAGGCCCGGTCTTTTGATAACGGACAGTACTCTTTCTTTCTGACGTGTCCGCTTCCCCAAAAACGGGTAAAATCCGCCTTCACAATATCCGACTCCAGCTTCTTTGCCAGCTCATACAGCCGCCCGTACATATCCTGGCGTACATAGTCGTCGGGTTCAACAATTCCTATATACTCACCTTTTGCCGCATCTATCCCGACATTCATTGTATGTCCGTACCCGGAATTTTTCTTATGAATCACACGTACCCGTTTGTCACGCTGCGCATATTCCTGCAGCAGATCGGCCGAATTGTCCGCAGAACCGTCATTTACGCAGATAATCTCAATCTCTTCCAATGTCTGGCACACAAGGCTGTCCATACATTCTCTCAGATACTGCCCGGCATTATAGACCGGTACAATAACCGATACCTTTATCTTACTCATGGTTTTCTGCCTGTCCTTTCCGGTTTGCATCTGCTCTTTCCGGTCTGTGCATAGCGGTGTTTTCGTATCCGCATCATCCACCCTGCCGGAACCAGACCTGCAATCAGAGGTTTTGCCACATACCGATAATTGCCCTTTAAAATTCCCAGTCTGCAAAAGCCGCGATATCTCACCATGCATTCATGAATTCTGTATCTGTATTTCCGTTTTTTTAAGGAACCCTCATCTTCACGATAGCTAAGCAGCGGCTCCTGCAGATTATAGCCGCGAAAACCCGCCACATACAGGCGCATAAAGAACTCATAATCTTCCGCACGAACCGCTGTTTTTGATTCCGAATATCCATGCAGTGCTTTAACCGCATCCATGCGAATCATAATCGCAGGATGAACAAACGGAGATGTCTTTAGAAAAGACTCTTTTGTCGGAATTTCTTCCATTATACGCATTCCCCAGATGCCCCTCTTCCCTGTCATCCGGACGCTGCATCCGGTGAGCGCATACTCCGGATGCGCTTCCAGAAAATCATACTGTCTTGCAAGACGTTCTCTTGCCGATATGTCATCCGCATCCATACGGGCAACATATTTGCCCTCCGCGCATTTCAATCCATTGTTCAGGGCAGCCGCAAGCCCCTGATTGCAGCTGCTTCTAAGCAGCCGGATCCGTTTATCTTTGCGGCAGTATCCGTACAGCCACCTGTAAAATGCCGGATTCGATCCATCATCACAAATAATAAATTCAAAATCCGAAAATGTCTGATTCAATATAGAGTCAATCGCCTGAGAAGCATAGATCTTATTTTCGTTATAAATCCCCATCAGAACTGAAATTATCGGCATTTGCTTTCCCTCACCGAACTGCTGCTCATCATCCCTGCGTAGATTGTTTTCATCCTTCTTAACACGACAGACAGATCATAAGCTTCTACTTTCTTTCTGTTATACGCCCCGCACAGATCTCTTCGTTTTTTATCCTGTATCAGCTGCCACAGCGCTCTGTTAAGCTGCTTTATCTGCTGCGGGTGCCCCAGACCGAATCGTGCACCCCCGGCCCGTGCAATCAGCTCTCTGTTTCCGCGGATATCCGATACCACGCAGGGCAGTCCGGCTGCCATTGCCTCCATAAGCGCAACAGGCATCCCTTCTTGTATGGAAGGGAACACAAATATATCAGCGTTTTGGTATACTTGCTCCAGCTCTTCCTGATATCCGGGCATACGAACACGATCCGCAACTCCAAGGCTCTTTGCGTACTTCCATAATTCCTGACACAACGGCCCCTGTCCGCAAATGAGATAATATACATCTTTGCGCCGCAGCGCAGACAGCGCAGCTATAACAATCCGGTGATTTTTTCTCCTGCTCAGCTCTCCGACAGACAGTAAAAGCAGCGCATGTTCCGGAATTTTGTATTTTCTGCGAAAATACATGTTATCACATGATCCTGTCCGCATCCGTGTCTGAAGTTGTTCGATATCAATGCCGATACCCGGAATATAAAAAACTTTTCCCGCTTTCAGGTATCTTTCCGCAAACCGATAATCCTCCTGATTCACCGTAATTAAAATATCAGTCCAATATGCCAGAAGCTTTTCCACCGAATAATATAAGATCCGGTTTTTCAGCGGCGCACCCTTATAAAAATGAAATCCATGCGCTGTGTAGATCACCGGAATTTTTGCCTTATGAGCTGCCAGCCTTGCCAGCGCCCCTCCAATCGGAGAATGGCAGAGCGGTCTCGGAAACTCTTTAAGCCCGAATTTCCGCTCTTTTTTCATGTTCTTCTTTTTTGCTTTCCTCCATATCCCGGAAAACATTTTTGTTAAATTTTCAAAAAAGTATTGACATATAAGTCAAAATGTGCGGCGCGTTTGGTGACCATATACGCCAGTCACCAAACGCGCCCCTTGTAGTTAAGAAGCGTCTGTGCCACACGCACAGCATTAAACTAAACTACTAGGAGGTGCACTTTATGATCAAGTACTGGCAGTCCATGCAAGATTACAAGTACTTTCTCAACGAATCCAAAGTCCATTTCGATTCCTCTGAAAGAGTCCGGCTCCATACGGGGCTTTGGAAGCCATGGCAGAAACTCCGCCTTTTCGATACCGATAAGGCCATGGAGTTCCTTCTGCCCTTTTACTCCAACACTGGCAGGCCCGCTAAGAACCAGCCACAAATCTTAAGGTCTTTTATCCTTTTCTTTCTTCTATTTTCAGAAGGTTTGGCCAAGCTATCCCTTACCCTTTGGGTCGACAGGCTCAAACATGACCGCCTCCTTGCCGCTCTCATCGGCTGCACTACGGATTCCCTGCCGCCCCTCGGTTCTTATTTTGACTTCATGGACAGGCTCTGGGCTGCACCGCCAACGGACTTATATGCGCGGGACAAACTGCTTCCGGCTTCCTGGAACACCAAAAAGCCGGATAAGCCCAAAGGCAAAAAACACAAAGCACAGGAGGCAAAGCCCAAAATCACAGAATCTATCGAAAAACGGCTCATGAGCGGGAAGGATATCCCTTTTAACTTTGAAGGGCGGCTGCAGCGCTTCTTCTATCACGTGGCTGTCCTACCTTCCATGGAATCCGGCCTCATACCAAGGGAACACCTTACGGTTTCCGGAGACGGCACCGCCGTGCATACCCATGCCTGCCCACGCGGGCACCACAGGGTTGGCGCACCGGAAAACCTGCGGCATTTCCCCGACCCCGATGCTTCCTGGGGCTGGGACAGCGACCTGGAAAAATATTACTTCGGCTACACTTTGTTCCAATTATCCTGCTATAACAGTGAACTCAGGACAGATCTCCCCCTGCTTCTGCGTTTTACCAGTGCAAAGCGTCATGATTCGGTCAATTTCCTTGTCGCTTTCCATGAACTGGAAAAACATATGCCGGCTGTTTCCACCTCGAATATGTGCCTGGATTCTGCAATGGACAATTACCCCACCTACCGGATCCTTAAAAACAGGGGAATACGGGCCTTCATCGACCTGAACGACAAATGCGGCCGGCCAAAAACAATTCCTGATACCATCACCATTGACAAAGATGGAACGCCCTTATGTCAGGAAAAACTGCGCATGAAGCCTAACGGTTATGACAGATCCAGCGGTTACCTCATGTGGCGCTGCCCCTATGGGAAAGATCACTGTTCCAAATGTAAAAACTCCTGCACCGATTCCAAATATGGGAGAGTCGTCAAGACCCGGCCCGAATGGGATATCCGGCTTTACACCGACGTCCCCCGCGGCACAGATGCTTATAAGAAGATTTATAATCAACGCACCGCCACGGAACGTATCAACAACCGCATCCTCAATGATTACGGACTGCACCGTATGTTCATACACACAAAGGAGCATTATTCTTTCATGACAACCATGATTGGAATCTGCATCCATCTGGATGCCCGCTATAAACAGCAGGTGCAGGCAGTGGCATAAACCAAGTTTCCTGCTTCCGGATTCTTTCAGGCCTGTTTTTCGACAGGTTTTAAAGTCATGCACATTTTTATTCTTTATGCTCTCTGGACTGCTCAAGCCCCATAATCATCCATCCCTTATCCCTCTCATTTCTGAAAATCAACCTTTTCCTGCTTATTCTCTATTGAGTTTCCGAGAGTGCTCGAATGGCAGTGTATCCACGCAAATGCATGGTTTGCAAACAGCTCCAGCAGCTGCCGATAGGCTTTCCGGCACCTTGCCAGTGCGCAAATATCTCTTGGACAATCCCACTGATACCAGATCACATGCATATCACGCAATTTTTTCTGCAGTTTGCACACTCTTTTAACACTGCACGTATTTCCTTCTCTAAAATTACAAGCTACATGAACCTCATATCCCATTTGACAAAGCAGATCAATATTGGGCAAATTAAACTGATCAATCATAGACGCCACAGATGCCAGCATAAGCACTTTTTTCTTTTTTTCCCATCCTGTTTCGCTTCCCAAAACACATCGCTGTTTCCGGAATCTGCTGTATATTCCTGACTTTTACGCCTCATTCATGATCTCCGCTACCGATTTCATAATCCGGATATACATAGAATAACTGTCCGTATCTGTCGATGTTCCGTCTGCTTTTTTCTCCGGTGCACTCCACAAATCCAACACCGTTTCCGAAGGATGTGCCACACCCCAAAGTAATTCATCTGCATCCGCATCTAAAGCCGTACAGATATTGACAAACGTCTCCAGACTCATAATCCGCGTTCCCCGCTCAATATGTCCCAAAATGACATGCTGATACCACACTTTTTTGCCAGATCATTCTGTGACCAGCCTTTTAACTTTCGCGTCTGGCGAATCCGCATTCCCATCTTTCCATAATCCAGTTCTTTCATACCGTCCTCCTATTCTATCCGGAGCAAACTAAAACTACGTAAAAACATAACATTATCTAATAAAATGTTATGCTTTTCGACTGTAGTTGTATACCGTGAAAACCTCATAAATGAA
The DNA here is from genome assembly GCF_000364225.2 of Eubacterium plexicaudatum ASF492. Classification (GTDB taxonomy): domain Bacteria; phylum Bacillota; class Clostridia; order Lachnospirales; family Lachnospiraceae; genus Eubacterium_J; species Eubacterium_J plexicaudatum. The sequence continues at coordinate 6,247,293 of NZ_AQFT02000001.1, read as the reverse complement.
GGAAATTTGATATCCGAAGGAAAGAAATTGTTAGAAAAAAACAAAATGCGTTGTAAACGTTAATTATAGTTTTAAAAATTTTCCAGTTTTTTAACGGCCTATTTTATTGTGTAATTTTAACAGATTTTTAAGCAGATACATGAATAGAACAGGTAAATAGTTCCATATTTTTGATTTGTATTGCAAAAAATTAAAAATTGTTATAGAATACTTAAAGATAACATTTTATTAGAAAATGTTAATATATAGAATTAATCTCAGAATGTCCAAACAAACGGTTCCAAACAATTTCTTGCTATTTTCTTACATTTTGCTATAATATATAAAATCGCCAAAGCTTCCCAAAGAATGGAAAGATAACTGCAGCAGTCTCGAATTATGGGCAAAATTCATTAATGCAGAAGAAAGAGAGGACTTTGCTATGATCGCAGAAAAAGATCCTTACATCAAAAGCGCATATAACCAGCTTCAAATTATCAGTCAGGACAAACAAAAACAACTGGAATACGAAGCACGTGAAAAAGCTATTCGCGACCATAACCAGCTTCTGTTTGAAGCCGAACAAAGAGGCGAAGAACGTGGAGAAAAACGCGGCATGCAGCGTGGTATCGAATGTGGCATGCAGCGTGGTATCGAATGTGGCATGCAACGTGGTATCGAACGCATATGTACCCTTCACAATTTGCTGATTCAAAATAATCGCTTTGATGATCTTGCACGTTCTTCCAATGACACCGACTTCCGTGAGAAATTGTTCGATGAATTTGGTATATAAAGTACTCTACCTACAATTACAACATGTAATTTCGATAAGCAAATAATGAACAAACAGAGCACCTCTAACCCCTGCCAAATGAAAGGAACCCCGGGCATACCATCGCTCGGAGCTCCTTTCATTCATTATTCTTTTATCATGTCCAGCTCTGTTAAATTAACACCCAAAGATGAAAGTATCACTTTTAGTTCAATATAACGGCGTTTCATTTTTTATATGCCGTGGATTCTTTATCAGTATCTATCATATAATCCTGCAGCCTTGAAAATTCTTCTATTGATATTTTTAACATTTCGCCTTCGGTCATATCGTCACCCATCTTTCTTCCAAATCTTTACTACCTGTTACAGCTTTATCATAACAAATTCCGTCAAAGGTGTAAAGTCTTATAGGATGCCGTTACATTTCGCAGCTGGCCTGATTTTTAGACAGATATGAACTGTAACAACCTTTAAACATAGTTACATAGGATTTAAATTTGCATATTGCTTTTCTTTTACTGATAATATAGAATACATTTAAGGATCAATATCAAATTTTTATGGTATGAAAGGAGTAGTTATTATGACGAAAGAAGAGATGCAGAGATTTTTAAATCGAGAAGCTGAAAATGGGAATACGGAAGAAGGCGCTTTAAAAGCATTAGCCGAAATATTAGGCATCAAATTTCCAAAAATAAATGATTCTGATCAGAGTCACGAATAAAAAGACAGTGTGCGGTAAGTACACTGTCTTTTCGAAAATCAGTCTGAATTTTATTCGCGCTTCTATATCTTAACACTACTTTACAACTTTATAAACGATGCCCCTGTTGCTGAACCAGTCGTTTTAAGGTATTTATTAAGGCATTTGATTTTATGCTGGTTTCGACTTTTTGTACGAAAATGGCATAAAATACCTGCTGTTGTACCTTGCCCTTTTTCTCCCGGCTCCTTTATCGGAGCGCTGTACTTCCACATTCAGTTTTACCCCTGTGCTGTCCGTAGCCAGGATATCCGGCCTCACTGAACACCTGTTCTATGCTTGCCGTATCTCATTTTTCAGCATACGCTTGATTTTGTCGCTCATAGTTTCCTGTCCTTAACCGGTGCTGTGGTGGTAGTGTCCTCTGTGATTTTATTCTCCATGCGGTAAGTTGTGAATCTCTGAATTTCCATTACTTGAGCCGTCGCAAATTGTTGATCTTGCGACATTCCGCTTGCCTTTCTTAATTCATAGATTTTCTTTGATAAATTCTAAATAAAAAACGCATGGCTGCCATTTTCCGGCTCCATGCGTCTTTCCATCATTCCTGTATTAAATTATCTTTTTAAAAGCACTTCCTCTTCATAGCGCTTCACTTCATCAAACCAGCCCTCTTCCGGCGTACCGCACTGCCTGCAGTATTCATTCCACACATCGCCAAACGGCATCGTCTTTAACGCTTCCTGGTGCACCATCAGTGCGGTCCAGTCTGCTTTATCCTGCAGCTCTTTCCATTGTGCAAACGGTGTACACAATGCTGACAGCAGCGCTTTCTGCCAGCTGCGGAATCCGACGGTCCAGGCGCAGATCCGATTGATGCTGGCGTCAAAATAATCCAACGCCATATGCACGCGGTTCAGGCCATTGCATCTTACTATTTCTTTTGCCATTTCTTTCGTTTCATCGTCAAACAGCACCACATGGTCCGAATCCCATCTTACCGGACGGGTAATGTGCAGGGCAATTTCCGGGTAAAAAGCTAATAACGCCGGAATTTTGTCCGATACTAACTCCGTCGGATGATAATGCCCGTTATCCATAAGTGGCAGACATCCTTCGTGGGTTGCTGCAAATGACAGAGAAAATTCCGCACTGCCTACCGTATAAGATTCCACACCGATACCAAACACTTTTGATTCTACGCAAGGTTTCACAAGCTGCGGATCATGCGGTTCGGAAATAATTTCTTCGATCGCTGTCTTATAGCGTTCTCTTGGGCCTAAACGATCTGCCGGAATATCTTTGGAACCGTCTCCGGTCCAGATGTTCATCACACAAGGCACGCCTGTTTCTTTTGCAAAATATTCCGATATGCGAATGCACGCTTTCCCATGGTTGATCCAGAAACGTCGGGTTTCTTCATCCGAAGAAGAAAGTGTCAGCCCATCTTTTACCTTTTCATGTGAAAAAAACGTCGGGTTAAAATCAATGCCCAGATGACGCTCCTTTGCAAATGCCACCCATTTTGCAAAATGCTTCGGCTCAATCTTGTCTCTGTCTACGAATTCTCCCTGTTCAAAAATGGCGTACCAGGCATGCAGATTCAGTTTTTTCTTCCCCGGAAGCAGCGACAGCACTTTGTCAATATCCTGCATCAGCTGTTCCGGTGTCGTTGCCTTGCCCGGATAGTTCCCGGTTGTCTGAATGCCCCCCGTTAACGGTCCGTCATGATCAAATCCGATCACATCATCCCCTTGCCAGCAATGAAGCGATACCGGAATTTCTTTTAATTTTGCAATTGCCGCTTCCGTGTCTACACCCAGTTTTGCATACATTTCTTTTGCAGATGCATATCTTTCCGCCGTTGTCATACTTTTTTCCTCCCTGATGATCCGTTTTATTGTATCTGATTTATGTAATTTATGATCCGTCCTTTATGCTGTCTGCGGTTCATAAGCTATAATGGCAAACGATTGGAAAATACACGTTCTGGCTTCTGCCAGACTCGCAAATTCGCCTCCCTTTATCATCTGCGCCATCATGTTTCCTGCTGCCGTTGCCTCTCCCGGCCCCGCGTATACGGTTTTTCCCGTTGCATTTGCGGTCAGCTGATTTAAATAGCCTGCATTGGAACCGCCGCCAATCACAAACACAGCATCATATGTTCTGCCTGTATTTTGTTCCAGCTGCACAACCGTCTTTCCATAACAGTCCGCAAGACTGTTGTATATAACCGCCGCAATCTCTCCCACGGTTACCGGAACGGCCTGTCCTCTCTGCCTGCAGTAATTTTGTATCACCTCTGTCATGCTTTCCGGAGCCAGAAATACATCGTCATTCACATCCACACAGGAAGCAAACTCCTTGCATTCTGCTGCCATTTCACATAGCTGCGCAAAAGAATAAGCATCTTTCAGTTCATGACGCACCGACTGTATCATCCACAGTCCCATTATGTTTTTCAGATACCGGAACCGGTATTCATATCCGCCTTCATTTGTAAAATTGTTTCGGCGGCTTTGTTCCGTGCAGTCTGCCTGTTCCGTTTCGATTCCCATCAAAGACCATGTACCTGAGCTGATGTATATCCCGTCCCCCTGCACAAGCGGCATTGCCATAACAGCGGACGCCGTATCGTGGCTGGCACAGAGTACGACCTTACAGTTAAACCCGACCTGCTCCTGCATTTTGTTTGTTAACGCTCCTACTTCCGTCCCCGGCATCTGCAGCGGCAAAAACATCTGGTCCGGGTATCCGAGCCGCCGAATCAGCTCCTGATCCCATTGTTTCGTCTGTGGATTGACGAGCTGTGTGGACGTGCCGTTTGTATATTCCGAAACTTTACGGCCTGTCAGCAAAAACTGAAAATAATCCGGCAGCATCAGAAATGTTCTGGCATTTTCAAGTATTTCCGGCGTCTGCTGCTTGACTGCCATCAGCTGGTATATCGTGTTGAAAATCTGTTTTTGAATGCCTGTCCTCTCATAAAGCTCCTGCTCCGGAATGATTTTATATACGTGCTCGTCCATTCCCGCGGTCCGCCCGTCGCGATATCCATAAGTATCTCCCAGAACCTGGTCGTGATCATCCAAAAGTACATAATCTACCGCCCAGGTATCCACTGACATGCTGACCGGAATTTTATTCAGCTCCCGGCACATTTTCATGCCGTTTACAATTTCTGTAAACAGGCGGTCCGTATCCCACAAAAGCTTTCCGCCCTGTTTGTCCATACCATTTTCAAAACGGTAAATCTCCTCCAGAATCATCTGACCGTTTTCCAGATGTCCCAGTATATGACGGCCGCTCGATGCGCCGATATCTACTGCCAGATAATATGTATGCATGTTGATCCTTCCTTTATCCATATGTCTTCCTTTGCCGCAGCTGTATTGTAATTCATGTGTTTATACTAAACCATCCGCTGTCGCTTTGTAACGTCCGTGTTTTACAAAATTACTGTCTTTATTTGCAGCATCTATATTCTTATTTGTGCATCGTGTTTATGCTCCTGTCGGTATTGGCTGGGAGTCATGCCATAACGCGCTTTAAACTGCCGGTAAAAATAGCTCTGGTTTTCATACCCGATATTGGCCGCAATCTTTTCCACCGGCAGCTCCGTCTCTACGAGAAACATCAGTGCTTTCTGAAATCGTTTGCGCATTAGCAGCTCCACAAAGGTGTATCCCGTATTTTTTTTGATCAGCCTGCTGACAGATGACAAAGACTGATTAAAATCTTCCGCAATATGGCTTAATACAGCCGTGCGATATTGGGTATCTATATATTTTAACGTTGCCTGAATTACAACATCTTCATAATTTTGCGAAGAATTATGCGCCAGCTTATCCATATGGTTCAGCAGATACAAAAAAACAAGCCCCATTGAATACTGATTGATCACGTCCTCGTTTTCCGATTCTCCTGCCATAGAAGCGATCATATTTTCCATCAGATTGGATATATGCCGCTGTCCGTTGAGCCTGAACAGCAGATATTGGGGCACGGTATGATTCTGGCGCAGCGTGCCAAGCAGAAAATCCGCAATTACATTCTGCCGTCGCATCATCTGAATCGGTATATCAAAAAATTCCGGCAACGCAATAAAATTAATTCCGATATCACCAATCGCAGCACGCTTCACACTGTGCTTTACGTGCTGATTCATAAGCAAAAGATCCCTGGCCGCATCGTCAGCGCTTTGCCTTCCATATAATGCGTAAGCGTTCCTGCACATACATATACAATTTCTATGTAATTATGCCGGTGTTCCGGAAATTCTATAAAACGGCTGTGACGGCGGACGGTTACCAGTTTTTTCTGTTTTAAAAACAGCTGGGAATCAATCTCAAACCCTTTCGTTTTCGTATAGATGTCCCTGTTTACCTGCTCATCCCCATCCAGATAATTCTGTTCTTCCGGCGTAATCTTTTGTAACTGTTCAAATAACCATTGATCCATCCTGTCTCTCCGTTTTTCCTGTTTCATTTATAAAAAACAGGACCGCATCAAACCACCTTCCGTTCAGGCGCTTATTTGATGTAGTCCTGTTCTGTTTGTTTATTCATGGTCCTGAAACGCCCATAATTTATTCATCAGAAAGTTAATCGGTACACTGATAAACAGGTTCGGAACCGGCGCCACATACTTTGAAATGCCAAATACCCGAATCCAAATCAAAGAAAGCACATTATTCAAAACAATGCCCGTAAATCCATACGCAATATACGTCCGCAGCAGCGTCTTCCATACGGACCTGCTTTTTCCATCCCGCAGCACAAATACAAAACGGCTGTTCCAGTAAAAAGACCACAGCACACTCAAAACAAATGCCACAACATTTCCGGCAACAAAATCCCACGACACATGCATAGGAGCCAGAATAAGCAATACGGCCACATTCAGCAGATAACTGACAATCGTATTGCTGACTCCGATCAGACCGAATTTGATAAACTGCAGCAGATGTTCTGCCGCTGCGTCAGAAGCCAAAGGAAAAAACTTACTTAAAAAATATCGGATGATTTTTCTTAATTTATTATCCATTGTTTACCTCAAAATAACAGATCCAATCCATACTGATGAAGCAGCAGATCCGATAAATGTTCCGTAAACTTGACCGCACCATCAATTCCCAGATGTGTCAAATCTCTGTAATTCTCCTTTTTTGCCGAAAACGATTCATAATCTTTAAAATCCAGCAGTTCAAATGCAAAATCCTTTTTAATTCATGAATGATGTTCATAAAAAACGCTTTCCATGTCCGATTATAAAACTTTTCCACATCTTCGACTTCTTTATATTTGGGAAGGAGTACCATAAAAACACGCACCTGCGGCTGTATTTCTTTCAGCAGCATTAATATCTTTGCCATATTATCAACCTGAAACTTAATCGTATGCTGAAAGATCTTCGCCTGAACATCCGGCACTTTGGGATCGCTTTTGTATTTCCGTATATCCTCATCCGCCAGCGCTATGTCGTAAACCGGAGTATCTTTATATACACCAAGGTCACGCTCTCTGGCAAACGGAAAGCATTCTGCAAACAATTGCTGTTCCCGGTACGTCCTGCCTTCCCGCCAAATATCTTCCAGTATTTCATTGATCTGCTGCGGACTTTGCTTTTTATTCCATGGTGTACGTTCCTCGCATAAAAAACCACTGCTTTCAAAAAATCGGTCCATTGCCCCTGACAATATCGTATCAAAATTAAAGTAAAAGTAGTCGAACATATCTATTACTACATATTTTATCCTGAATTATTCACGGAATAACAGCATTAACTGCTGAAACCCGCACAGTTACTGTATTTTAATTGAATATTGCTTTTCACTTATTTAGTGAATAGAAAAAGACCTCTATCTATGGTAAAATTTAGGTGTCCAATCCAAATCAAAACCAAAGAAAGGGTCTTTATATGGATATATTAAACACCATAAGCTTAGAAAGCAATAGCCAAATTAAAATTAATTTTGATGGAGGCGATTTATCCTCCGATGCAGGACTTCTCCTGTTCAAAGAGTTCCTGTTTAAGATTGGAGCGGTCAAGCTCGTTAATCGTATGTTCAAAACCAATGATACCGCATGGTTCCGCGTCCATAAGGATGATACGAATCTGATGCAGGTAATTTACCAGATTATCAGTTCCTACTTTGAGGATGACTGTGCAGACGAACTGACAAACGAACCTGTTATGACAGCTATTTTACAGAAGAATGCCTTGGCATCCCAGCCTACCCTGTCACGCTTTTTTAACCGCATGGATGGAGATACGTTCAGCCAGTTAAACCAGATCATCCGTGAACTCCGTAAAGTCATCTATTCCATAAAGAAACCGGAATTCATGCTTTTTGATATTGATTCCACACTTCTTGATACCTATGGGAATCAGGAAGGGGAAGGTTTCAACTACCATTATCAGGCCCACGGTTATCATCCGCTGTTGTGCTACGACGGGCTGACCGGCGATTTGCTAAAAGCACAGCTTCGTGACGGCACCATGTATTGCAGCAAAGAGGCAGATATTTTTATGAAGTCCCTTCTGGATGAATTCCTCTGTGATTTCCCGGATATGCCGCTTTTTCTTCGCGGTGACAGTGGCTTTGCATCACCAGACCTGTATGAAGTTCTTGAAGATAAAAACTGCAAATATGCCATCCGGCTCAAGGAGAATGCAAAACTCCGTGAATTGGCAGAAGAGGAAAACCAGGCACTGTACCGTGCAACGAAATTCAACCAGGTAGATTACGCCGTCGAGTATGGGGCATTCCTATACCAGGCCGGTTCATGGAACCATCCACGCAGGGTGGTCTTTAAAATAGAAAAGCCGTATGGGCAGATGGTCCATCTGTATACCTTTATTGTCACAACACTGGAAATGGAACCTTATCAGGTGATCCAGTTTTATTGCGGAAGAGGCAAAATGGAAAATTTCATCAAGGAATGCAAAAGCGGTTTTGACTTTGCCTCTGTAAGCAGTTCCTCAAAGCTGGTAAATGCGAACCGCCTTCTGGTTCATGCATTAGCTTATAACCTATTCAATTGGTTTAGACGATTGGCGCTTGCTGTCAGTATGAGAAAACAGCGTATTGATACCATACGATTAAAACTGCTGAAGATAGCCGCAAGAGTGGTAAAATCAGCACGATATAAATATTTCAAGCTATGCAGCAGCTGTCCCTACAAGAAAGAATTCTACGAGACACTGGAAAACATCCGTAACCTGCAGCCACAGTTGGAATAACAACCGTTAATGGACCTTGACAGCCACAATAAATTTCTAACCCTATCACAGGAGAAGTCTGCCCATTTTTAGGCTATCTTGCGACAGAGTGGGGTATCGGGAGTGGTTGTAATGGTAACTACGGCGGATTTTATGTGAGTTTATACTGCCGTGAATAATTCAGGTTTATATCTTTTATTTCATAGAAATATTGCTCATAGCACTTTTTCAGTGTCTGATAATTAAAATAAATATCCTGAGAACTGTGGCATAAATTGCAGACATTGCCGGGCATTGCGTCTTCCACAATTCCAACCATTCCATGAGAAATCCCCAGTATAAGTCCATCCAGTTTTTGGTTTTGTCTGCGGTTCATAATCCGCTGAAACCGGTTTTTGGAATATCCTGCCATATAGGCTTTATGAATATCCAAAATATGGCTTTCGTCTGCTCCACACGAAAGCAGGAACCGTACCAATTTAATTTTTATCTCACGATTATTCGCCGCATATGCAAGATAGGTATTCTCATCTCTTTCAGAAATAACATCTGTGGGAAGCTGTTCGATTGCATCGGCATCCCGAATCACATATTGTCTGATTATTTCAACATCGGAGGCAATGCTGTCCTGAATAAATTTCGAATAATGATACTCATTAAAGAGTATAAGCTTTTTGTTCATTTCGATCTCCTTATCAGGTACGCGCGCCACATCGGAAACCTTCCAGCTTTTTTGCCTTATATGCTGCAAAATTTCCTTCATCCAGCGCACCGCGGATCTCTTCCATCATCGTATTGTAAAAATACAGATTGTGCAGAACACACAAACGCATGCCAAGCATCTCTTTTGCCTTAAGCAGATGCCGAATATATGCACGGCTGTAAGTACGGCATGCAGGGCACTGACATCCTTCTTCAATCGGACGCTCATCCATCTCAAACTGCCTGTTGAACAAATTCAGCTTTCCGTTGTTCGTATACACATGCCCGTGCCGTCCGTTTCTGGTCGGATAGACACAGTCAAAAAAATCTACGCCGCGTTCCACGCCTTCCAGTATATTTTCCGGCGTACCTACGCCCATTAAATATGTCGGCTTGTTTACAGGAAGATGCGGCACCGTTACATCTAAAATGTGATACATTTCCTCATGTGTCTCGCCGACGGCAAGTCCGCCCAGTGCATAGCCGTCCGTTTCCATTTCCGCAATACGTTTGGCATGTTCGATTCGAATATCGTCAAAAACCGCTCCCTGGTTAATCGCAAACAACAGCTGATTTTTATTGATCGTATCCTCCAGGCGATTCAGTCGCTTCATTTCATCCTGACAGCGTTTCAGCCAGCGGGTTGTACGATCTACCGAATTTTGCACATACGTACGGTCCGCACGGCTGGACGGACATTCGTCAAAAGCCATTGCAATCGTTGACGCCAGATTTGACTGAATCTGCATGCTTTGTTCCGGACCCATGAAGATTTTGCGTCCGTCGACATGCGAGTGAAAGTACACGCCCTCTTCCTTAATTTTGCGCAGACCGGCCAGAGAAAACACCTGAAAACCGCCGGAATCTGTTAAAATCGGCTTATCCCATGCGATAAACCGGTGCAGGCCGCCCATTTTTTTAATTAAAAAATCACCTGGGCGAACGTGCAGATGGTATGTGTTGGATAACTCTACCTGTGTTTTAATTCCTTTTAAATCGTCCGTTGATACGGCGCCTTTAATCGCGCCGCACGTTCCTACGTTCATAAAGACCGGCGTCTGAATATCTCCGTGTACGGTATGGAAAATCCCGCGTTTGGCCCGGCCTTCCTGTTTTAATAATTCATACATATTATTTATTCTTATTTATAATCCTTGTCTCATATTTTCCTGTTTCAATCTCAATAAAGCGTACAAATAACGATACTTTATTTTCCTCATTTAAGCTTGTCCATATCCGGTCCGCAAATGTATCTATTGTTCCTGAAATGCCGACGCGAACCGGTTCTCCTTCAAAGCTCGGCAGCGGACTGCCGTCTCCCACATACGTATGGATAAAACGTCCTTCCCCTGCCAGCGGACGTTCGTAAGTAAACGTATGACGACAGCAGGAGTCCGGGTTTCCTTCATTACTTTTTAAAATCGACATTGCATAATTGTATGAACCCTGTTCTATGTGCAGAATTCCGGAAATACGCGGCGTGTAATTCGGCTCATCCGGTTCAAACGTTCTTGTACGCAGCGCCTGTTCAAACGTCTGCTGCCTGTCCATACATGCATAAATCGTATCGGTCTGATCGCCGTTTGTAACGATCGTCTTATTGCCGAGAACACGTACCGGAGCATATATAACAAGACTCGGATCACTTAACTTTGCCGGGTCAAATGCCTGCGTGCGAATCCCCTCTCCATCCGTTACAAAAATGCGGTTGCGGCTGTTTACGCTGCGTCCCATAATAAAATATGCGGTTACTGCATATTTTTTATCTTCGGAAAGGCCGATTACGATACCTCTGCCCGGATAGGAATTTGTTTTCAATAACTGTTCCAAAGATGCGGTTTGCATAAAAACTCCTCCTTTTTGTTAAAATTACCAAACGATCGCGATTCTTAAATATAAGTCCGTAAATGCTGCGCGCGGTTTTTCCACGTATGCAGGCGTTCTGCCGCCGCTTTTCCACGACAGGAAAGCCGAAACAGTAATTCCGGATCTTCCAGCAGACACATAACCTGCTCCGGCAGCAATTCCAGACGTTGTATATCATAATAAACAATCGTATCCATATGGACAAACTGCTCCCGCAAATACACGCTGTCGTCCGTAAACGCCGCCGTTCCCTGAAGCATCGCCGTAAAGATACGATCATGTGCTCCGTCTTTAAACCACGGCATGGTATTCAGCGCAAGCTTTGCCTTGGCCATCGCCCGTACACAATCCACAGAAGCTACCATACGTCCGGTAGAAATCAGATTTTCCGGACGGGCGCACCGCATGCTGTCCCAGTCCTTTCCAGACACATGCACTTTAATTCCGCCCTCCGCCAGTATCCGTACGGTTTTTTCCCGAAAATAAGTACGAATCCACAAGTCAACCGCGGGCATCGAACTCATGCCTTCACATAATTGGTCATCACTCAGATCCGGTATTTCACGACGCAGATATGTTTCTATACAGGACAGCAGATCCTGTTTCGGATTTTGAATAAACGCATCTATAATCTCATAGTAAAAGTCGCGATATTCCGAATCCATGGCGGCCAGCTGCCTGTCAATATTGGATACCGGTACATAATTAGCCGTAAAAGCAAGCGTGTACGGACGTTTTTTCCATTGCTCAAACAATTGGTCACTGTCAGATGCCGCAGGTATTGCAATCCCGGCCTGCTCCGACAGGCAATTTCCGGCAAGCGGCAGAAATTCACAAAAAATATCCGGATAAAACCGCCGCATATAAGACACGTGGTCCCTGTCAATGCAAAACGTACGCAGATTCGCAATCGGATACCGAAGCGCCTTATAATAATAAATCGGATGGTCTACCATAATATTCAGACATGGAATCTCAAGCATTTCCCACAGACTTATGACCGGATCCCCCGCATGGTCAGACTCCCACAGCTGTTCTTCGCCGCTCAGGCCGATAAAATTAAAAGTAATGAGAACCGCTTTCTTTCCCTGTACGGCCTGCCGCAGCTTCCATACACTTAAGCCGAGCATTTCAAAATCCATCCAAATATTTCATATCCCCACGCTGCAAAAGCATCTGCCAGCTGTTCGGAAAAATATGTCAGCGTTTCAACCGCATGTTTGCAGAATATGATTATTTTTCCATTTTCATTTAGTTTTTAAAACTGTGCACAGGTGCCGGAATTCTGCCTGCACGACTGATAAAAGCACTGCAGTCATATGGATTTACCGGCATAATCGGTGCATAGCCAAGCAGGCCGCCAAACTCTGCCTTTCCTCCGACATCTTTGCCGATAACCGGAATCAGGCGGACGGCCGTCGTCTTCTGATTGATCATTCCAATCGCCATTTCATCTGCGATCATGCCAGATATGGACGACGCTTTAGTATCTCCCGGAATGGCGATCATATCAAGTCCTACCGAGCAGACACAGGTCATGGCTTCGAGTTTTTCCAACGTCAGCGCTTTTGCTTCCACCGCATCAATCATACCCTGATCTTCACTGACCGGAATAAAAGCGCCGCTCAGACCACCCACATAAGAAGACGCCATAATGCCGCCTTTTTTCACCTGGTCATTCAGCAGAGCCAAAGCTGCCGTCGTACCTGGCGCCCCTGCATATTCCACACCGATCTCATGTAAAATATCTGCGACGCTGTCGCCTATTGCCGGAGTCGGCGCCAGTGACAGATCAATAATTCCAAATGGAATGCCGAGACGTTTGGAAGCTTCCTGTGCCACAAGCTGTCCTACGCGTGTAATTTTGAATGCCGTCTTTTTAATCGTCTCGCAAAGCACCTCAAAGCTTTCTCCACGTACCTGTTCCAGCGCCGTTTTTACAACTCCCGGACCGCTGACGCCAACATGAATGACGGCATCTGCCTCTGTCACTCCATGAAACGCACCTGCCATAAACGGATTATCATCCGGCGCATTGCAAAAGATGACGAGTTTTGCACAGCCGATGGAATCTTTGTCTTTTGTCAGCTCCGCTGTCTTTTTTACAATTTCTCCCATCAGACGAACTGCATCCATATCTATGCCCGTCTTTGTCGAGCCTACGTTCACCGAACTGCATACAAAGTCCGTCTCTGCCAGTGCCTGCGGGATCGAACGAATCAGGTTTTCATCCGCAGCCGTCATGCCTTTGGATACGAGCGCAGAATATCCGCCAATAAAATTTACACCTGTCTTCTTTGCCGCACGGTCCAGTGTACGCGCAATTGTTACAAAATCATCCGGTGTCTTGCATGCAGCCCCGCCGATCAGAGCGATCGGCGTAACGGAAATCCGTTTGTTGACAATCGGAATGCGGTAGCTGTTCTCTATCTTCTGGCCGACCGCTACAAGATCTCTTGCCGTGGTCGTAATTTTGTTGTATATTTTTCATTTAAAGTTTCCAAATCCGAATCTATGCAGTCCAACAGGCCGATGCCAAGCGTAATCGTACGCACATCCAGGTTTTCCTGCTCGATCATTTTATTTGTCTCTGCTACTTCTCGTATATTTATCATGGGAAATTTGCTGTTACAGCTTTTCCTTTCTCTATATTTTATCCGGTCGTCAGATCCGGTGCATTTTTTCAAAAATTTCTTCTTTCTGGCACTTGATGCTCACGCCGATTTCTTCTCCGATCCGTTCCAGTTCTTCCGAACATTTGGAGAAGGACACTTCGGAATCATTCATTTCCACGATCATCATCATGTGAAAATATCCCTGTACGATCGTCTGGGAAATGTCCAGAACGTTGATATTTTTTTCCGATAAATACGTACACACTTTTGCTATAATTCCAACCGTATCTTTGCCAAGTACCGTGATAATTGTCTTATCTGACCGTTTTTCTGCCGTCTGTTCCATTTTATTTTCTCTCTTTCTATTATTCGTCGCCGGATCCAAAGCTCCCGTTATGCACAAATCATCTGTGACGCTTCGCTGCGTTTTGCCACGTAAATCGGAAAATCATCACCTCTGTAAGGATTTTCTCCCATGGATACTTCCAGACGCACAGTTTCATACGCAAGCTCCGCAAAGTTGTTTTCCTTGCTCAGATGTCCAAGCACAACCGCATGAAACCGGTCATGCAGCAGCCGTCCAAGCAGCTGGCCGGACAGCACATTGGACAGATGCCCCTTGTCGCCTAAAATACGCTGCTTGAGCGGATACGGGTAACTGCCTGTCTGCAGCATACGCACATCATGATTTGCCTCCAGCAATAAAATGTCCATACCCTGCAGTTTTTCCACAAGACTGTCGTCATAAGTCCCAAGATCCGTAATCACACCGATTTTTTATCTTCCGTTTTCATAATATATGCAACAGGGTCTGCCGCATCGTGCGAAATGGAAATCGGATGCACGATCATATCTCCAATCGGAAACTCCTGTTCCGGAATAATCGGATGCAGCAAATCCTGATCAATTTTGCCGACGGACTTCACCATGCGTATCGCATCCAGTGTCGCCTGTGTGCCGTAGATCGGCAGTCCATAACGTCTTGCGAGGACACCAAGCCCCGCAATATGATCAATATGCTCATGTGTAACGAGAATGGCTTTCATCTCGCTTGTTTTTAATCCCACGGAATTTAGCCCCGTTTCAATCCGTTTTCCGCTGATTCCCGCGTCTACAAGCAAATGAGACTCCTGTGTGCCGACGCAGATGCAGTTTCCACTGCTGCCGCTTGCAATACTACATAATTCCATGTCAGTTTTCCTTCCAATAAATGTCAATCTTATCGCCTGATTGCAGCAGCTGCGTATATTGTGCGTCTTCGCCGTTGATCTTTGTAATCAGCATTCTTCCGCGCGACTGTGACAAATCAAATAAAATATAATCAAAAATATCAACAAAAACATATTGTTTTTTATGTTTCAACACAATCGTTTCCCCGTTTACCACAACCTGACAGGTCGGCTCCTCTTCCGCTTCCCGAACCGGCGGAGTACTCTGCTCCGTTGCTGTTTCCGTTGCTTGTGCCGAAACCGGCTCCTCTTCCTGAATCGGCGATGCAGCCGAGACAGGCCCGGTATATTCGGCATCCGCGGACTTGCCTGCAAGTGTATCTTTTACAACATTCAGCAGCACTTCCGCATTGGCAGCTGCGTTTGCTGTCTCCGTCTGCTGCGTGTTATCTGCCGGTACCGGTTCCGCATCTCCAAGTTCCGGCAGCGGCGGCAGTTCCGCCGGCATATCGGAAAATGCTGCTTGCGGTTCCACAGCCGGCACAGCAGCCGGCGGCGCATCGTTTTGCGGAAGCATCGCGACGGAAACAGGACCTGCGAGACGTTCCTGCTGCCGCACACTTTCTTTTCCGGCAGGGTCGGGCAGTCTTCTCGGCGGTGCATCCGGATAGACATCCTGCGGTGTGGAACGGTATGAAATAACTTTCCAGTCCACACTGAAATTCTCATATACAAGCGCCTGCAAATCTTCCACACGGTTGTTAACGAGTATATCCGCTTGCATATCCAGCTCTACATCCATAAATTCCGCCAGCTGTGCTACCGTATAGAAGCTTCTGGTTATGATCGCATCATGCTCTTTGATCTCATATGTCGGCGGCTCTAATACGCCGTTTACTTCCACATAACGCGGACATGTAATCAACTTACCGTTCACTTCAAATGTAATCGTCGAACTATGGTACTCTTCCAGCTGTCCGACAAGATAATGTGCTTCTCTGCCAGCCGTAGAAGGTTCGATCGTAATGACACAGTTTGGCTCAATCGGCGTGTTGATCGAAGCCGGACGATCATTCATGCGGATAATCGCCGCTTCTCCGGCATCTCCCCTTACGATACGTGGTCTGCCGTTAACCGTAAAATTAATCTCCCGTCCGCGTTTCGGAAACAGCTGGTCGTTCGGAAAGCCGGCCTGAATCGCGGCATCAACAATGGTCAGTTTGTTGTTATCATACAGCTTTAACCGTTCTCCGTTAAACCGTACCATAATAAAGTTATTTTTCTGCTCATAATAATTCAGACAAATGCCGATCGGTGTTACAAGAAGCGGATCTTTTGCAATATCTTCCTGTACAAACGTAACTTCTTTTAACACTTCTTCTCCACGCAGCGCCACACGTTCCTGCGGCAGTTCCAGCTTTTTGGCCAGCATTTCGTCAAATCCGTGAATCTTTCCGCCTCCGCCTACGATAAACGTCGCGCTGACACTCTGCTCTCCATTTAACTCCCTGATTTTTTCCGCTACTTCCGTCGTCATTTTATCGACTAACGGTTCGGTCAGCTTCCATACTTCTTCTGCTTTGATCGTATGTTTTAAGCTCATAATATCTTCAAATTCGATCTCATCGTCCACAGCTGCCGACAGCTTGATATGCTCCGCCATCTTAAAATCTACGAGATAATGCTGCACAATCATCTCCGTGAGCTCATCTCCTGCAAACGGAATCATACCATAAGCAATAATACTGCCGTCTCTCGTCAGAGAGATATCCGAGGTACCCGCGCCGACATCCACAAGCGCGATGTTCAGCATACGGAAATTTTCCGGAATTGCCACGTCAATCGCAGCAATCGGCTCCAGAGTCATGTTTGCTACCGTAAGGCCGGCAAATCCGACGGCCATATATAACCCGTCCACAACATCTTCCGGCAAAAAGGTTACAATAATCTTTTCGGATATTTTATCTGCCTTATGGCTTTCCAGATTGGAAAAGATTTCATCATTTATATAGTATTTCATGACGGAATAGCCGACACAGTAAAATTTATATTTTGTATCGTTCGCGTCTTTTAGTTCCTGCGCCGCTTTATCTACGCCAAGCAGATCGAGTGTATGGATATGCTCTCCGGTCACTACCGTTTCTTCAGGAAACTCGTATTCTACGTATGTCGTTACCGTTTTTAACACACGTCCGGCCGCCGCAATGCACACATCGGTAAGTTCCTGTCCGATCTGATCTTCCAGCTTTTCTTTTATAATGGAAATCGTACGTCCGACACGGCCGATATCATGAATCTGTCCGTCCAGCATCGCTCTTGTCTCATGCTCCATTGCATACTGCGCCACTACGATAAATTCCTTATCTTTCTTATATCCTACCGTACCTACCACATTGCGCGTACCGATATCCAGTCCGAATACGTATTGCAGCTCTTCTTCCTTTTGTCTGTCTTCGCGCCCGAACGCTCTTTCCATAGTTCTTTCTCCTTTATCATTCAGCAGCTGCGCCAGCTGCAAATAAACCTGCGCAATCGGCCCATTATTATCTATAACTACCTGGCAGTGTCTGCGATACTCTCCCTCGGTAAGCTGTGCCGCAAATATCTGCTCTATTTTTTCATCCGAATAACCGCGGTTTTCGATCAAACGCTGTCTGCGATTTTCCTCTGTCACATAGACATACCACAATTCATCACAAATCTGCCCGTAGCCGTCTTCAATCAATAACGCCGCTTCCAGTACGACATAGTCCGTCGAACCGCTTCTGCGTTCTTTTTCCACTTCCTTTAAAATATATTCCTTGACCGCAGGGTGGACAATGTTGTTCAGCCGTTCCCTCTTTTCCTCGTCCGCAAAGATAATCTCTGCCAGACGCTGTCTGTTAAATCTGCCATTATGGAGCCATATTTTCTCCGACGCAAATTCTTTCTGCAGTCTTACATAACAATCATATCCCGGTTCCATAATATCATGGGCGACCTCATCCGCAACAAGCGTCCTGACCCTGTAATTTTTTCTCAGATAGGCAAGGATGGTGGACTTTCCTGCACCGACCCCACCCGTTATCCCAATAAATTTCATTCTGTTCACCCTGACCGTTTCTTATTTATCTACTTTGCCTCATACCAGTTTGTGCCAGAATGCATATCTATCTCCAGCGCAACTGCCAGATCTGCCGCGTGATGCATCTCCTGTTCCAATATTTCCGATACCTGTTGCGTTTCTTCCTGAAACGTCTCTACCAAAAGCTCATCGTGCACCTGCAAAATCAGTCTGGATTTTAATCCTTCTGCCAAAAGTCTGTCATGCACCCGGTTCATAGCGATTTTAATAATATCCGCAGCCGTTCCCTGAATCGGTGAATTCATTGCCACACGTTCGCCAAATGACCGCTGCATAAAATTACCGGACTTTAATTCCGGCACCGGACGAATCCGCCCATACAACGAAACAACCTGTCCTGTTTCTTTTGCTTCTTTTACCATACGATCTAAAAATGCCTTTACACCCGGATACGTTCGGAAATACTGCTCTATATAATCCTGCGCTTCTTTCCTCGTAATACTCAGATCCTGACTCAGTCCAAACGAGCTGATTCCATACACAATTCCGAAATTTACGGCCTTTGCATTTCTTCGCTGCAAATCCGTCACTTCCGCAAACGGAATATGAAATACCTGTGATGCGGTCATACGGTGGATATCCTGCGCTTCTTTATACGCCTGAATCAGATTTTCATCCGCAGACATATGCGCCAGCACACGCAGCTCAATCTGTGAATAGTCCGCATCTAAGAACACACAGCCTTCCCGCGGCAGAAATACTTTACGAATCAGTCTTCCAAGCTCCATCCGAATCGGAATATTCTGCAGATTCGGCTCCGTACTGCTTAGCCGTCCGGTTGCCGTAATCGTCTGGTTAAACGTCGTATGAATCCGTCCGTCCTCTCCGATCACCGCTGCCAGTCCGTCCGCATACGTAGACTTTAGCTTTGACAGCTGGCGATATTCCAGGATTTGCGCCACAAGCGGATATTCGGGAGCCAGCTTGTCCAGCACATCCGCCGCAGTTGAATATCCGGTTTTCGTCTTTTTTCCATACGGCATGTTCAGTTTTTCAAATAAAACAACACCCAGCTGTTTTGGCGAGTTGATATTAAAGGTTTCTCCTGCGCCTTCATAAATCATCGTCTCCAGCTGTGAAATACGCTCCAGAAGCTTCGCGCCGTATTCTTCGAGCGCGGCCGCCTCACAGCGGATGCCTTCCTTTTCCATATCGGACAGCGTATATACCAACGGCATTTCAATCTCCGCAAACAATGCCTGCATGCCTGTCTCCGTCAGTTTCCGCGTCAGGATGTCCATCGTACAAAAAGCCGTATATGCCGGATAGCAGACTGCTTCCAGAAACGCCTGCGGGTGCTCTTGCATTGCAGCGGCATAAGACTGTTTTCCAATCAAATCCGCACGCGACGGAAACATCTGACCGAGATAATCTTTTGCCAGATCTTCATAAGTGTATTCGCTTTTTAACGGATTCAGCAGATAAGCCGCAATCGTAACATCAAACAGCTGCTTCTGAGCCGGAATATCTACAAATTTTAACGCATGCTTCACGTCAAAAGATGCCACACGTTTTCCGGATGTAAGCACTTGTGCAAACCGGTCACACAGTTCTTTTTCCGATACGCATTCCGGCGACACCTGTATAAAATAAACTTCCTTTTCCGAAACCGCAGCTGACATTCCATATATCGCACCTTTTTCTTCAACCAGCTGCACCGCACATTGTTCTGCGTGCCGCAGCGTTTCAAATATGTGCGCAGCCTGTGCGGCATCCGAAATCTTTTTAAAATACTGCCTGACCGGATTTTGCTCCGTCTGCCCGCCGTGCCCCTGAAACCGGGTCAGTATATTTTTAAACTCCAGGCGTCTGCACAGTTCATATGCCTGCGGCGTATATAAATTGCCCAGCTTTGCCTGTTCAACATCATAGGCAATCTCCGCATCCGTTTCTATCGTAACAAGTTTTTTTGAAAACCGTGCCTTTTCATAGTTTTCACGAAAAGACTCCCGCACTTTTGACTTTGGCATATCATCAATATGTGCATATGCATTCTCTATGCTGCCATACTGACCGATGATTTTTACGGCTGTCTTTTCCCCAATCCCGGGCACTCCCGGCACATTATCCGAAGTATCTCCCATCAGAGCCTTTACATCAATAAATTCCGTCGGCGTCACGCCGTACTTTTCCGTTACCTGTGCGGCAAAATAATCTTCGACTTCGGTTCCGGTTTTTTTCGTTTTCGGAATCCGAATTTTAATATGCTCCGACGCCAGCTGCAGCAAATCTCTGTCTCCGGATACGATCGAAACCATCATACCCTGTGCCTGCGCACGCTTCGCAATCGTACCAAGCAGGTCATCCGCTTCGTATCCTGCTTTTTCCACAATCGTTACGCCCATTGCCTGCAGCAGTTCTTTCATTACCGGTACCTGCTCCCGCAGTTCGGCAGCCATCGGTTTTCTCGTCCCTTTATAATCCGCGTACATTTTATGACGAAACGTCGGTGCGCTCACATCAAAGGCAACCGTCAGATAATCCGGCTGCTCTTCCTCTAAAATACGAAATAAAATATTCAAAAATCCGTACACCGCATTCGTATGCAGCCCTTCGGAATTCGACAGATCCGGAATACCGAAAAAAGCTCTGTTTAATATACTGTGTCCGTCGATCAAAACCAGCTTTTCACTCATGGATGACTCCTTCATTTTCCATTGATCACCTGTAACAATTTCCGTCTTAAAACTCCGTAATTTCTTCCCCGTCTTCGTCATACAAGGTGAAGAACTTCGTATCAATCTCCGGATAAGACCGTTTTAAGGAAATCGGCTTTCCGCTGTTACTTAAAAAACAATGCTCGCTCTGTGCAACTGCACGCAGTTCCCCGGTTTCTTTATCGGTCATACGGTATACGATTTTCATTTTCACACTGTTATAATCAACCATTCTGGCCTCAATAACGACCGTATCACGAAAATGCACCATGCTTTTATATTCACATTTAACCGAAAGCACCGGACTGATAATTTCCATCTCTTCCATTGCTTTATAGCTAAATCCCATCTGGTCCATCAGGTCCATTCTGGCCTCTTCCATCCAACGAATATAATTGGAATGGTGTATGATACCCATCTGGTCCGTTTCATAATACTGTGCCTTATGTTCATATGGGTGGATTTTAATCTTTTCTCCTGTGTATGGTTTAATTCTGGTGTCTTTTACTGACATGCAATCACCTTCCTGATCTTCTTTTTGTTTGCAGTATTTTTGTACATAACTGTTATTATGCCACAGTAGGTGCGCAATTTCAAGATGTAAGACAATTTCGTGGAAAAAATAGGGCGGATAATGGTTACTGTTCACACCAGGACTTCGCATTTACTGCAAAGTCCGTAAGAATTAGTAAATTTAGCCAAAGAATCCGAACCAACCGTTTTTCCCAATACTTCCCTCTTTATGAAAACCACCTGATCGGGCCGCGTATCCGGCAACCACTTCACCAGCGTAATGCGGCGGTTTGCAATTTCAATCCCGGTAATTCCTGCCGGATGTACACAGCTTCCGGTGTTAAAATATGATGACTGCTCCATTCCCGCAAACGGGCGATGCGTATGTCCGGCAATCAAAATCACCTGCTGCTGTTGTGCCCACTTTGTCAGGCGCTGTTCCACCGCGCCTTTCCCGGAATTATTTTTTGCTGCGCTCGTCGGGTCAGGCACGCCAAGCAGCTCCAGATTTTTCCACAGGTAACGCACCAGAAAACGGTTGACTTTCCAGTACGTACTGTTCATAATCTGTGCCTGATGCCCATGTGTCAGAAAAATATTCTTTTTATGTAACGCATCTTCCAGCAAAATACCCGGATACGCAGGAACGTCCATGTATTTTTTACAAAAAGCAGCGTTTTTTTTCACCATATCATGATTGCCGTAAATCAGATACAGACGATGCTCGTCCTTAAATTTCTCCAGCATTTCAAAACTGTGTGGATGCATCTGGCGGATACGCTCGAACGATCGGTTTTCCCACAGTTCGTCTCCGTCTCCCAGCTCCAGATACGTAAACCCATATTTGTTATAATAACGCAGCGATGGCAGTCACTGAATAAAATATATCTGGAATCTGCCGACAACGGCAGTCTCAGGGCATTTTCATAGGCTTTGGACATACGTGAAAAAAAGCTCATACAGGTGCCTTACATTCCCTGCGGTTCCGTTTTGGGGAATGCCTTTTTGGTTTTTATTATTGTATGCGGCTGCGTCCTGGCGGTGAGAAATCATATTTATTTTTTATGAAAAAAGATTGCACGAATAATATTTATTTGATATAGTATGTATTAGAACGTGTTCATACCACGACAGTTTTTCAACATTTTCGCAGTAAATATTGGAGGGAAACATCATGTTAATAGAACTAAGGGCAAAAAACTGCTTTTCTTTTTCAGATGAGATTCGATTTTCTACAAAAGCAGATATGAGAAATAAAAAGTTCTCATCCAATGTCCATACAGAGAATCATTTTAATGTTTTGAAAACGGTAGGAATCTATGGTCCGAACAATGCAGGTAAGACATGCCTGATAAAATGTATCCGCAGTGCGCAAAACATTTTATTAAACCAAAAGCCCGGTATCATGCCCAATATTTTTCAGGAAAGCACCATATGCCAGCTTGGTATTACATTTTTGGAAGAAGGCAGAGAATTTTCCTATGATTTTTGGTATGATGATAAAAAGAAAGAGTATCCTTATGAAAGATTTGCAGAAATCACAAAAGATCAATATGGGAACGAAAAGGAAAATGTTTGGCTTTTAAAAGATATCATCAACGGAAATTGCCACTATAATGATGAAAATCTTTTAAAAATGATGCCACTTATATCTCAAAGCAACCTGCTGTTCTATTTGGTAGATTCCGATAAATTCCGACAACTAGCAGAAATAAAGCGGATTGTCACAAAGTTTGCTTCCGGAATTGATATTGTCAATATGAATAATATCCCTTTAAAACGTACCATCAATCTCATGAAAACCACAATGATCTTCAGAGAAAAGTCGTGGAGTTCATCAAGAATTCCGATCTTTATATGGACGATTTTGAATATGTGGATATGGATAAGGTTCATGTAAAAATGGACTCTGACGAAGAGAAACCGGAGGAAAAAGCTCTTGATATTTCTGAGCAAATTATGGATCAGATTCGACTGGTATCAGTCTATCGAGGAGTTGCGGTTCCAAGCGTACTTTTTGACTCTACCGGAACAAAAAAGATTGCTGCTCTTGCAAGCTATATTGTAGAAGGAATTGAACAAGGCAGAATTCTTGTTGTTGACGAACTGGACAGCAGCATTCACTTTAAATTAACCAGGGCGATAGTTGCCATGTTTAATAATGAGCTAAATACCAATGCACAGATGATATTTACCGTACATGATATCAATTTAATGGATTGTAAAAAAATGCTCCGCAAAGAACAAATATGGTTTGTTCATAAAGATGATACGGGCATTTACGTTTATTCTCTGGCACAGTTTACGGCACAACAGGGCGTACGAGACACTACAGATATTATGGAAAAATATCGAAAAGGGATATTAGGCGCCTTGCCGGACCCTGAACTAATCCAATCCTTATTAAGCCTCAAAGGAAATCGGAAGGAGGTGCCGGTTGATGACGAATAAGCTTCCTCATATTTTTACGGGCAGTAAGATATGTATTATTTGTGAAGGGGATGAAGAATATGAATATTTAGAAAAATTAATATCTTTAGAGGTATGGAATAAAAAGTACGATGCAGATTATCATTGAACATTGGGATGATGTGGTACTTGGTTCCCATAAAAGAGGAAAAATGCTCCGATTATTTTTAACCTTACAGGTATAGAAGGGTATAAAGGCAGAGCGGATCAGCGCCAAAAGTTATTCTCCGGAATCACCAAAGAAAACTATTCGAGCATGCAGGAACGGATTAAAAATCTGCCTTCCGATGATACGATGGAAGGCAGTACTAATTTTGGAAAATTCATTGAATATTTTTCTACGAGTGACAGTAAATGGATACAAATGATTAATGACTCTTTAGAAGAATGAATACGATGCAGATTATTTTATCATTGATGGCATATCATAGTCTTTAAACCTGTCCTGCACATTCTCATACCGCATACACTCCGACATGATGCACACCCATATGCTCCCGCCCGGATGCAGGACGGTGCATTTTGAGCATTTATACCACCCAATGCATAAACAGGCAATTGGGGTACCGACTTGCAGATTTCCTGTAAAACAGACAGGCCTTTTGGCGGCACACCGCGTTTACAATCCGTTGCAAAGATATGACCGGCTGTCAAATAGGTCGCTCCGGCTTTTTTCGCCTGCAGCGCTTCGTTTTTGGAATGTACCGATGCGCCAAGTATGGAAAACTGCTTCTTCTGCTCTTTTGGCATAGATAACAGCAGCGGAAGCGGCAAATGCAACGCTGCTGCGCCAAGGCGAATGGCTGCATCCGCATATGTGTGTGGAATACACAATACCTTATACCGCGCGCAAATATCCATGACCCGCGCAGCCAGCATCTCATATTCCTGTTCCGGCAGGTCTTTTTCCCTGACAATAACCGCTTCCGGCCGCGCCTGAGCAATTTGGCTGATCTGGCTGTCGTAATCCCGCACGGATAAATGTCGGTTCGTCATACACATTATTTTATTTTTGTAAAGTCAGACATTCCCGTCTCCTTATTTTACACATAAATATAATCATTTAAAACCGGCTGCAGTCCGTTAGAGGCCATATCATGATACATTTGTCCGAAGCTTCTGCCATCCGCGATTTCAAACTGCTCATCCCCCGTCTCCGATTCCTGTATGCCATGATATTTGCTGTCATGATCTCCGATTCCTGTTGACACGCCTGCCGATACTTTTGTCGCCGCAATTTTTACAATACCATCTCGAAACTGCTTTTGTTCTCTGGAGGAAACGGTAATTCCTACATACGGCAAAAAGATACGATATGCACAAAGTATCTGGCAAAGCTGTTTTTCATGCACATCCTGCGGATTGATTTTTCATTATTTACAATCGGACGCAGCCTTGGACATGACAGGGAATATTCTACATGTGGATATTTTCGCTGAAGATAATATACATGCAGCGCACCGGCAAGTGCATCTTTACGAAAATCTGACAATCCCAGCAGCGCAGAACATGCCACGCCCCGCATACCGCCCATAATTGCCCGCTCCTGCGCTTCAAATCTATAGGGAAACACGCGCTTATGTCCCATTAAATGCAGCTTTTCGTATTGGTTTACATCATATGTTTCCTGAAAAACGGTAATATAGTCCGCACCGCATTCATGCAGATAACGGTAATCTTCACTATTAACCGGATAGATCTCCAGACCAACATTACGAAAATAGTTTGCCGCGCGCTTACAAGCTTCCCCGATATAAGCAACGCTGCTCATTTTAGGACTCTCACCTGTTAAAATCAAAATCTCTTCCATCCCGGAATCCGCAATGATCCGCATTTCATGTTCCATTTCTTCCATCGTCAGCCTTTTACGCAAATATCGTTGTAACGGTTAAACCCACAATATACACAATAATTTTCGCAGTAATTTGCAATATACAAAGGCGTAAACAAGTACACCGTATTTCCGAAATGCCTGCCGGTCTCCTGCTTCGCCCTGACAGCCATCTCTTCCAGATGCGGCAGCGCTGCCGGAGACAGCAACGCTTTCAAATCGTCCACCGTACACGTTTCATGCATCAATGCCCGGCACACATCCGCATCTGTGTATTCCTGCGGTTCATAACCACGCATCTGATCAAGTACTTTTTCCATAATATCCGAAGAAATGCGCTCCATTCCTTCCATATATTCCATCGGGTCCGTTCTCGCCGACGGATCCTGTTCCACCTGATGTTTTCGTTTTAACGCCTCGGGCGTCAGCTTATCCGAATCTATCAAAAACTGATTTTGCGCCAAATTTTTCTCCTTCTTTCTTTATTGCTTCTTCATTGCTTCCTGATTACTTATTCATCTCTTAAAAATCCGGTCAGCGGATCCGATGCAGCCGCACCTCTTTCCAGCACGCGTCCTAACCCGGCTAAATACGCACTGCGCCCTGCCTCAATCGCATGTTTAAAAGCTCCTGCCATCGCTGGAATATCGCCTGCGGTTGCAATGGCCGTATTGGCCATAATTGCGGCCGCGCCCATTTCCATTGCTTCACATGCCTGCGACGGCCGTCCGATACCCGCATCCACAATAATCGGCACATCTATTTCTTCTATAAGAATCCGAATAAAAGCTCTGGTCTCCAATCCCTTATTCGACCCGATCGGCGATGCCAGCGGCATGACTGCGGCTGCGCCGGCCCGCACCAGATCTCTGGCCGTATACAGATCCGGATACATATAAGCAAGCACAACAAATCCTTCCTCTGCAAGCTGCTGCGTCGCTTTGACTGTCTCAACATTATCCGGCAGCAGATACTTGCTGTCTTTCATAATTTCTATTTTTACAAAATCGCCGCATCCTAACTCCCGTGACATACGTGCAATGCGAACTGCTTCTTTTGCATCCCTGGCGCCGGAAGTATTGGGCAGCAATGTAACACCTTTTGGAATATAGTCCAGAATATTTTCGTTATTTTTCGTATTGGTACGGCGCACGGCAAGCGTAATGATCTGCGCTCCTGCATGTTCTACGGCCGCCCGGATCAGTTCCATCGAATATTTTCCGGAGCCAAGAATAAAACGGGAAGAAAATTCCCTGCCCCCTAATGTAAATGTGTCTTTTTCTGCTGACATAACGATTACTCCTTTTCTGTTTTTATAATAAACGAATGTGACGGACGCTTTCAACCACCTCCTACGAAACTGACCACTTCGATCACATCTCCATCCGTGATTACATAATTCTCATAGTCATGCTTTGCCACAATCCGTTCATTGCACTCTACGGCAATGCCGCCTGCCGGATAGCCATTTTGTTCCAGATAATCCTTTAACAGCATTCCTGCTGCCGTTTCTTCTTTTCCGTTAATTCGAACCATATGCAAACCTCCTTGTAATTTTGGAATAAAAAAGCCGCACGAAGAAATACACCCGTGGTGGTGCACCCCTTCGTGCGGCTTTTGCCGACACTCTCTGCAATGATTTTATATTACTTTGTTTTGTATCATTTGTCAACTGTGTTTTTATTTAATCAGCTCTGACGATTAAATTATGGATTTATCAGTGCCAATTACATATATCTTTCAATATATTGCAACTTTTGATGATAGTATTTTAAAACAAAAAACTCCCCCTGCTGTAATTTTGAAAACGCTTTTAGGTTATTGTGCCATATCCGGGCATCCCCCTTTCCAGTGCATTCCATTACCGGAACCTTATCTGAAAGCGCTTTCCTGTTTCATGCCTGTGTTCTGATAACTTTATATTCTGGAATGATTCAAATATCCGGCTGTGCTTTTCCGACAGGGACAGCGCTGTGCTTTTCCAGAGTTTTTCCCACGCCTCCATTATCTGGGATATCATATGCCCGATCTGTATCAGGTAATAATGGTTTTTCAATGCCTGATAGTTCCTGCTGAATAAATGTTCCAGATAATATCCGTGTTTTTTCTGCGCGTTAAAGCCTTCGTTTTCTATTTTCCACCGCCTCCTTCCGGCTTCCACCAGTGCAGCCACATTTTTCTGATTAACGGGAAGGTCCGTCAGAAACAGGAACCCTGCCTTTATGTTTTCTGTCTCCCCTTTCCTGCTTCCCTTTTTTATCAGCACATCCCGCTCTTCCCTGTATTCTGCAATGTTTACCTTATGACCGTTATAATCAATGTCCGTAACGAAATCATGCCAGCATGTTCCGTTAATGAGTTCCTGTTTCCGGCAGTTTTTCTCTGTTTTTTTCAGCCTGCCGTATTCATCTGAAACCGTCGGAATGCTGCCTTCCTTATACCGCAGAATATAGCGCCATCCGCTGTCGCGGCATTTTATGAAAAAATTCTCACATGCATAAAGGCTGTCTGCGCAAAGGCAGACAGGAAGCTTTGGAAATTCTTTCTTAAGCCGTTCCATCAGTCTGTAGCATGCTTTCAGCTCACAGTCCTGTTTTTCTGCTTCTTCCCCGCCGGTATTTTCTACAAATTCTGTCATAATGCTTACAATAATGTCCGGATGGAGAACAATTTTTGCTTCCAGTATATAATAGTAATATTCCGTATACTCCCTGCCAGTCCCCTTATTATGAACCCTGTACAGGCTTTTTGCATCCAGTTTTCTGCGGCTGCTGTGAATCTGCGTCCCGTCTGCAATCACCTGCCAGTATCTGTTCCGGATTCGTGCACCTGCAAATGCGCGGCTGCGCACCAGCCTGTATACAAGCCGGCAGACAGTATCCTGCAGTTCTTCCGGATCCAGCCTTTCAAGGTATTTATTTATCGTTTCCCAGTAAGGAATTTCATCTGCGGATGCGCTTTCCCCGCACATTTCCCAGATATTCTGTATAACTGTATCAGAATTAAATTTCTGGCTTGTTTTTCTCATGCTGCTGATATAGAATATAGAAGAAAGGATACGGGTCATGAGAAGTATGACATTGGGATAGGTAATGTAACTCTGATTTCTGGGATCTTCTGTCTGTTTTAACAGGCGGGCCAGGTCAGGGAAAAAATGTTTTAAAACCTTAACAAGTTCTACTGCAAGATGAAACTGTTCCAGATGTTTACGTGCCTCTTTCCGTGTCACTTTTGTTTTCATAAAAAAGCCTCCCTTCTTTACGTGGATAATGCGAAAAAATAATTTTGGGTTAATTATATTATCGCTTATTTTCCCGCAAAATGGGAGGTTTTTTTGCGAAAAATTTTTAATCGTCAGAGCTGTTATTTAATGTTTATGAATTGTTGCCGGGCATATCAATGTACATATTATACAAATATATAGCATGTTATATGTGTAATTCGTATTCCATCAAAAATCAGAGACGTTCGGAGCATTTTTACTCAATCTCTTGCAAAACCATTTCCTCAAATATGTTATTTTACAGGTAAATATTGATCCAAATATTTCTCTACGGTGTTCAGATACTGCTCATACATGTTATCATCATTTTGAAGTCCATGTCCCGAATGCGGCATTTCAAAATAACGATAATCCACGCCGTTTTCTTTTAAGGCATTTACCAGATGTGCAGCAGTTTTAAACGGGCACATGAATTATTCCAAAGACAGAGACTGTAAATCCTGCCATTCATTTCCGATTTGCACGGTATGAAACCCTTCTCCATGCACCTCGTTTGATTCCAGCACAACGATGAAAGACTGTGGGTCTGCAGCCTTTACCGCACGCTGCACCTGATACATTTCCTTTGCGCTGCAGGCACACATAACCATCTGCTTTTTGGCTCCGCAGTATCCGCCGTTTGCATTCAGAATCGTACTTCCGCGCTGACAGCAATCGTCTATAACCTTACATATCGTTTTTCCATATTCGGTAACGATCAGCGCTACCTTTCCGGCATTCATGCCATACATAACCTTATCCACCATAACGGCAAAAATATAATTCACAATCATCCCATAAATCATGCCGTCTACGTCACGAAACAAAATCCCACCTGCAAAATAATGCCGACATCGGACCAGAAAGCAATATTTCCAAGAGACAGGTGTGGTTTTACCGCTTTAACCGCCATAATAATAAAATCCGAACCGCCTGTGGAAGAATTTCTCGTATAAATAAGCGCATATCCGATGCCGCCAAATACTCCGGTACAAAGCGCCGCCAAAAGCCTGCTTCCCTCATAGACCGGAAACAGCGGAGCCACATAGTCAATCAGTGCCGAAGATAAAATCATACAGCGTACGGAGCTTATAAAAAAATTTCTGCCCAACAGCCGGTAGCACAAAAAAGCTACCGGTATATTCAGCAAAATGGTTGACAGACCAATCGGAACAGCAAATAACCGATACAAAATTAACGCAATGCCGGAAAAACCGGTGATCGGAAATTCTGCCTGTACTGCAAAATTATAAATGCCAATGGCGACAAACACGCTTCCGATAAACTCCCAGCACAAATCCGTTGCCAGTTTTTTCATGTTTTGAATCAACACATCGTTTTTCATCCAAATTTTCATTGTTTCATCCTCCATTCCAAATTTTTTTAAACAATGCACAAAAAAAGCGCAGGCGTATTACTGGATATAATACGCTTGCGCTCTTTCGAATATCAAATTATCATACTTTTCAAAAACTGTCAACAACCAATTTTCAAATTCTAATATCTTTCCGCCAGTCTCTGTATATGCACCGCAAGATAAGCAACTTCCTCATTGCTGATCATTTTGTCATACTCTTTGCAGATCAGAGTCCGCACTTTTTCCGCGCATGAAACTGCCTTCGGATAGCCTGTCTGCATCTGCCGATACAAAAAATCATCATCCGAATCCAGCATGTTATCCGTAAAAAAACGTTCCGCAAAATACTGCATATGACTGATAAACCTGGAATAATGAATACTTTCCCTGTCCGGCTGACATTTCATCACATAGCTTACCGTAGTCATAACATTACCGATCAGCTTTGCCGCACGCATCGCATCAAACCGTACTTCTTCCTCTTTCTGCGCATTTACGATATGAAATGCTATATTGGCCGCTTCCTCTTCGGACAATTCCACTCCCAGCATTTCTTTTGCCAGAGTCAGTGCATATAGTCCAATCTGATATTCCCTTGGATAAAATGTTTTCAGCTCCCAGAATACCCGATTGGTAATTGTAATATTTTCTTCCTGCCGCTTTACCGCAAAATGCAGATGATCCGTCAAAGCAAGATAAATATGCTCGTTGAGGGAAGTATGCAACTGATTTTGCGCATAAGTGACAATTTTCTGCGTAATCTCCAAATACACTGCCGGAATCTCATCCAGCAGTCCTAACAGCTGGGAACGGTCTTTTTGTGTTATCGGTACAAAAACACGGCTTTCACTTTCTATCTGTACTTCATCACCGATTTTTTTGCCGAATCCGATCCCTTTTTGCAGCACGATAAATTCTCCGCCTGCTTCATCCGATACAAGAAGAACGCTGTAATTAAATATCTTTTTGATGCGCGGCAAACAGCACACCTCCCTCGTCTTTTCCTTATGACAAATCGGCGCCATTGGTGGCGATTACTTTCCGATACCAGTGAAAACTGTCTTTACGGCTGCGTTTCAACGTTCCATTTCCCATATCATCCTGATCCACGTAAATAAAGCCATACCGTTTGCTCATCTGGTTCGTAGAAGCCGATATCAGATCAATCGGCGCCCAGCTCGTATATCCCATCAGTTCCACGCCTGCGTCAATCGCCTTCTCCATCTCTATAAAATGGTTGCGGAAATATTCGATACGATACGGGTCATGAATCGAACCGTCTTCTTCCACTTTGTCCTTTGCTCCGATTCCGTTTTCGACAATAAACAACGGCTTCTTGTAACGGTCATACAGTTCAATTAAAGAAATCCGCAGTCCCACAGGGTCTACCTGCCAGCCCCACTCACTCGTCTGTAAATATGGATTTTTTACTCCTAAAACGGTATTGCCCGGCGTACGTTCCGCATCCGGATCAACGGATTCTGTCATGCTCATATAGTAACTGAACGAAACAAAATCTACCGTGCCTTCTTTGATAACATCCAAATCTCCGGGCTGCATTTGAATCTCCATACCACGTTTTTCAAGATCTCTTAAAATCATCCGCGAATATTCTCCAAATACCATCACATCCGCATAAAACATATTTTCCAGATTTTTGGTCTGCGTTGCTGCAACATCTTCCGGTGCACAGGTACGCGGAAACGTCATCAGCTTGGTAAGCATGCACCCCATTTGTGCTCCCGGCACCATTTCATGCAGTATCTTTGCTGCGATTGCGGCCGCCACAAACTGATGATGCAGAGCCTGATAACAGCATGCCAGCTCCCCTTTTTCACCGCACAAATCCGGAATAATCCCTGCCGTAGTAAAAGAATGCCGGATAATACTATCTACTTCGTTAAAGTTTAACCAGTATTTCACATAGCTTCCAAAACGTTCAAAACATACTTTGGCAAACCGCACAAAACAGTCGACAACTTTGCGGTCCGTCCAGCCGTTATATTTTAAACTGAGCGCCAGCGGCATCTCATAATGCGAAAGTGTTACAAGCGGTTCTATGCCAAGCCGCTTCATTTCTTTCAGAACATCCGTATAAAAAGCCAGCCCTTCCTCATTTGGCTCTGTTTCCTCTCCGGTTGGAAAAATTCTCGTCCATGCAATGGACAGCCGAAACACTTTAAATCCCATTTCCGCAAAAAGCGCCAGATCTTCCTTGTAGCGATGATAAAAATCAATCCCGCGCCGCTTTGGATAATAAGTATCGTCCAAATCCTGCATTGCTTTTTTCACTGTTTCGCTCGTAACCGAAACATGCGCCTTATAATTTTTCACATCCGTATTTGGCTTATAGGTAGCTACATCCGCAACGCTCCAGCCTTTACCGCCGCAATTCCATGCACCTTCCACCTGATTGGCTGCAACCGCGCCGCCCCATAAAAAATCTTTCGGAAAACTCATTCCGATTCCTCCTTCCGTTTAAGTCCGAAAATCGGACTTCCTGTTTTTACTTTGCCATTTGCTGCTTTTTTTATTACATATTCGTCAGAATTTGTTACAACAATTGGTGTCGCCATTTCATATCCTTCTTTTTTGATCTCCGCCAGGTCAAATTTCATTAAAAGCTGCCCCGCTTTTACTTTCTCACCGTTTTTCACATGCGGCTCAAAAAATCTGCCATCCAGCTTAACCGTATCCATGCCGACATGAATCAATAGTTCCGCGCCATTATCAGCTACCATGGAAATCACATGTTTTGTATCAAATACCGTATCAATTACCGCATCAACAGGTGCGAACAGCTCCCCGGTTTCCGGAACAACAGCCATGCCGTCCCCCAGTATCCCATCGGAAAAAACTTCATCATGAACTTGCGAAAGATCAATCAGCGTACCCTGCAGCGGGCTTGCAACCACACTGTCTGCGCTTGTCAATCCCTGCAAGGTTGCTTCCTGCATATCCGGCACCTGCGCATTCTCTGCTTTTCCTGCCGGTTCATCTTCTTTATAGATAAGAAATGTTACTGCAAATGATACGAGCAGGGAAACTCCAAATCCTACAAATGCCCAGACAATATTTTTCGCATTATTCACGTCTACAAACATCGCCATACCGGCAAGTCCCGGCCCCATAGCTACAAATGCTTTCAAACCGGTCAGACCAACCGTAAGACCGCCTACAAAACTGCCTGCAACAACACCATAAAGGGCACGCTTACGCTGGATTGTAACACCGTATAACGCCGGTTCCGTAATACCAAAAACTGCGGAAATACCGGCGGAAATCGCCGCCGAACGCAGCTGCTCATCTTTTGATTTCAAAGCTACCGCAAAGCAGGCTCCTCCTTCCGATATATTATGTGCCAGCGATGCCGGCATATACAGCAGTTCCTCTCCCATCTCCGAAATAGAAGTTACCGCATACGGCACCAGCGCCTTATGCATACCCATAGAGATCATAAACGGTAAAATCGCGGCAAGCAGACCTACGGCAAGCCATCCAAGCTTATCATACGCAAATAAAATTACGGTTGTCAGCACTTTTCCCACATTATAACCGAGTGGTCCCAGCACAAGCATCGCCATCGGCACTACAACGACAAAACACACCATTGGCACAAAAAGACTCGAATTGGTTTCGGTGAAATTTTTGTAACACCTTTTTCCACAAAATAGAGAAGCGCTACGGTCAAAATTGCCGGAAATACCTGATATGTATAGGCAATATTCTGCACCGTAAATCCAAACAGCGTTAAACCTTCACCTACCGCCGTCGTCATTCCTGGTAAAATCATTGCTCCTGCTGAAGCAACTGCCACCAGACGATTGCAGTTTAACTTCGTAGACATCGTAACGGCCACCATTACCGGCAGAAAATAAAGAGCCGCATCAGCCGCATTATAAAGAACGGTATACCATGCATCGGTGGCGCTCATAAGCTTCATAAGCGTAAGCAGAGACAGCATCGCCTTTAAAATACCGGCTCCTGCAATTGCCGGAACTAACGGCTGAAAAACACCTACCATAAAATCCAGAACGGTCGCCCCGATGTCTCTTTTTCCTCCCGCCTGCATTTCTACGTTTCCACCGTTAAATTTGCCCAGTTTCATAACTTCATCATAAACTTCAATCACATCATTGCCAATCACGACCTGACACTGGTTGCCATTTGCAATGACCCCATAACGCCTTTTGTCGCTTTTAATCCATCTTTGTCCACTTTTCCCGCATTTGCAACCGTAAACCGCAGCCTGGTTGAACAATGCTCCAAATGCGCAACGTTTTCTTCTCCACCGACTAATCGCAGTACGGTTTTTGCAATGCCTGCATAATCCTTTGCCATATTCTACTCTCCTTTGCTATTATCATTTCTTTTTGCGGTTTTGGCCAAAAACAACAAAAAAAGACCGAAAAACACAACCCACTCCGGGTTTTACATTTTTCGATCTCGCCTGCATTACCAGTAACATGTCGTCTGTATTCATTTTCAAAAATGATCTGTATAGATATTAACAAAAGATATCAGCAAAAGCAATCGTAAAACATCATAAAAATCCGGAATCAATTTTGTATAATCTATACAAACCTTTACTTTCCGTTTAAGGATGTCTCCACAAGCATATCTTTCTCATATTTTAGCTTCAGAGAAAAAAACGGTCGATTTTCTTCCAGCATGCGGAAAAAAATCTTATCACCTTCCCAGATCGGCAGATCATATACACGCGATTTCTCCACCCATTCCAGTTCGCCCTCCTCACACTCCGTCAGTTCGCCAAAATACGCATCCGCCGTATATAAAAACATATATTCCGTCTGCTGTTTGTCACAAATAAAAGTAATGATTCCCCGCAGCTGCCATGCCGTTAATGTCAGCCCGGTTTCTTCCTTCACTTCCCGCAGCAGACATTCCTCGGGTGACTCGTCCTTCTCAAAATGTCCTCCTACACCAACCCACTTATCTTTATTAACATCATGTTCTTTTTTTACTCTGTGCATCATAAGATATTTGCCGTCTTTTTCAATATAGCACAGTGTCGTCTGATTGCTTCTCATCATTCCCGGACTTTTAGTCATCCAATGTCTTTTGCAGATTGTCAGCGATTTTTGCAAGTTTTTCATTTTTCTTCTCACTTTCCTTTTCTTCTATTGCATCTTTCAGCGCGTCTAACAGAAATCTTACAAAACCATTGAACTGTTTGTCTGTCATTCCCATATCTGTCATTTGTTCTCCTTTCCTGCTCCCAGCCTTTCTCATTCATCATTTCCTTAACTGTAATTACATTATATATTATGGTCGACTAAAGTTCAATAACTTCAATTAGGCTTTTGGGGAATTCCCCAAAGCCTGCTATACTTTAGCCAGGATAGGATCCAGAAGTCGTCGTACTTCTAAAGTGCATTCTGCATAAAGCTGTAGGAATTCAAGGAAGGGAAAAATGCCAAAATACTGCCCGACATAAATGATGACTGACTTAGGCATTGTCTCCTTGTAGTTCTTCACTGCGACTGGCAGGGATTTCTCTGCATATGTTTTCCCTTCGTCCAGGTTTTTGTATATCCGGAAATATAGGCATCCCACCAGCGTCATTACGATATGGTAGGTAATATAGTTGTATTTTGTACTCTTGAAGTCTTCCGGTTTCCGGAAATCTTTCATCTGTCGGAAATCCTCTTCGATTTCCGGGCGCAGTTCGTAAGTGTTTATGATCTGCCGTGCAGTCTTGCCGGTATCTGTCGTCATAAATACGAAATATTTATCTGTCTTTTTATCATGTGCAACGCAGACATTGACAGGGACATCCTTTTGCGGCTCGTCACTTTCCCATAACGGGCCCAGGTCTGTTGCCAGCTGAATTTCCTGGTCTTTTCTTTTGCGGTTGGGATGTTTCTACCATTTTCCGCTGGCGGCAGCCAGTTTTACGGCATCCTGATAGACCGTCATACTCTCCCTGGCAGGAATGTAAGTGTCTGCCTTGCGTTCTGTCTTTAAATAGTTTGTCATTTCCCGTGACAGGAACCCCCTGTCATTGATCAGTATGTCATTTTCATGGAAGCGGGAGGCGTTTTTGTTACTGTTCACACCAGGACTGTGCATTTACTGCAAAGTCCGTAAGAATTAGTAAATTTAGCCAAAGAATCCAGCGCTTCGCCGCACGCGAACTTTCAATGTGCTGGATTCAGTTACTGTGAGTGCCGCAGGTGTGAACAGTAACATAAATCTTGCGTTTACCGTGCAAATTAGCAACTTTTCTCTTGACAAAACAATAACCATGCGTTAGAATAATAAACGTCCGAAAACAAATGTATACAACGGTCACAACAGTATATGTAAAACGAATATATCAGACAGAAATGTTAAACGGATATATTTAGTTTGCGGGTGTAGTTCAATGGTAGAACACCAGCCTTCCAAGCTGGATACGTGGGTTCGATTCCCATCACCCGCTTTTTTGTTTGCGATAATGCAAATAAAGCCGGAAATCTTGTAAAACCAAGTTTCCGGCTTTATTTGTATATCGCTCTAATTCTCCTTAAGTCCTGCTCGTCGAATCAATTTTGAAGCTTCTTTTTTAGTCATATAAGACACTCGACGTATTTTTCCTTTTTTATTGCGCACAACTTTAATACTTACCTTCCCTTTCAGTTTCGGATCGAATTTATAAAAAGAACTGTCTACACTCCGGTCTTTTATCACTTTTACCCGCTTGCCCTCATAATAATAAGACCCTCCTTTCCTTTCAATACCGCAGGCGGCATACTCATCAAAAAGCGATTTTTCATCCCTTGCTTTATCAAGTCCCAATATTTGTATCGGCTGCTTGCTTATGCCCACACAATCCGAAGCAACGGCGGCAGCTGCCGGATAATCCCCGGCAAAAGCAACGCCAAAAATCATACACCCGGTTACAATGCCTGTCAGACTCCGAATAGTTATTCTTTTTCTCCTGAAGTTCATAATCTCACCTGTCCTTTCACCTGCTATCCGTGCGCCCGATAGTCCTTTCTGATAAATGGCTCATCAATTTTTGTTTCGGTCAAAAGTCCATACTTTTCAGGCTGTCGGTATGCATTTCCATGTACTTCATTTTCACGATAACTGCGCAGCCGATTCAAATCCAGCTCTGCCATATAAATGCCTTCCTGCCCGCCTGCCTGTAAAATACATGTATCACGCGAAGAATCCGACTGCGGTAAATACGCTACTCCGTCAAAAATACTGGAACCACCATTGCAGTCCGGCACTGATTCAGGATAATTGCAGGTTGCGACTGCCGTCATATTTTCATAAGCTCTGGTACGAAGCTGTGAAAGACGATTGATTTCCATCGGACAGGCATTCGGAACAAGAATCAGTTCCGCACCTTTTAGCATTAAAATTCTTGCGCTTTCCGGAAATTCCCTGTCATAGCAAATCATGGCGCCGACTTTTACGTCTCCGCAGGCTGTGTTCAGTGTCGTAACATAAAAATCTTCACCCGGCGTCAAATGGCATTCCACCCCAAAATCACAGGTATGTACTTTTGCGTATATAAACTGCCGTTCTCCAAATCTGTCAAAAAGAATCAGCGAATTGCGAGGCGCTTTTTCATATTTTTCCAAAAAGGTAACCCCAATCGCCATATGCAATTCTTCTGCAAGGCTCTCAAACGTACGAACAAAATCACTATCCGCTGAGATCGCTTCCTCCTTCCACGCATCAACAGGGCGCTCATAAATCTGATATCCGTTACTCCACATTTCCGGAAACAGCGCAATGTCAGCACCCCTTTGCCTGGCATTTTTACAATATTCAATCCCCTTTTCCAGATTTTCCTCCTGTGTTTTGCAAGGAGCCATCTGCAATAATGCTATTTTTAACATGTGCATAGTTTTACTTCCTTTCAATCCAACCCGCAGCATTGCGCAGATTCCTTTTTACATTATGTACAGGCCCACTGAGCCAACACACGAGAAAAGTCCTGTCTTTTCAAATCTTCCGCACGAATCACAAAATTGATCGGCCCGCCATTGAGAGCCAAATCCATACCTCCAATGCCTTCCTGCGGATAATGATAAGTATCATCATACAACTGAAGCAGCAATGTGTCACACTCTGCCCAGCCTTCTCCCTCATCGTACAAACGTGGATCATCTTGAAGATAACTTGGATAGCCGCCCATCTTACAGCCGCCGTTTTGAATCTGATCGCGTATTTTACGCAGCGCCTCCCGTTCCTCCGGTGTATCGTCATCCAGATTGTAAGGCATAAACTCTTCCGGATCGGCATCTGGCAAACGTGTCTTCATCGCAGCGGCAAAAAGCTCATCAAAGCGAAAGTCTTCGTCATTCACTCCCTCCTGTTCCACACACTGAAAACTCACCTTCAGCGGCACATTCGGGCACCTCCACAAGCGGTCATATCCCTTCTCTATATCGTCCCGATCAAACCGATGGGCCTGTCGGGGCATATTGCTGCGCTTAGCCTCCGCCCATGGAACAGCCATTTTCGCTTCGCATTCCTCCATGGTAACAGTATCATCTATCTGTGAATAATAAACTGCCTTCCAGTAGTCCTGCGGAGGAAACGGGCCGTCCTCCAGTCCAAAATCGCCAAAATGCCAGTCTTCCAAAAAAATCTGCAGCAGCCCTGCCACAGGAAAACCATCCACAGGAGGCATCTGCGCAAAATTAATCTGCGCACACAACCAGAGCTGATTACCATCCTTATCGGCAGGAATTTGTTCATTATGAGGCACATAAGGCACACCGCCCAAATGACAGTCAGTAATTTCGAAAGGCTCTCCGGTAAGGCGAAGCCGACACACAGGGCGCATGCTTTCTGCCTGAATTTGATTCACAATTTCCTGACAAAGCTGTATTTTTTCCATGTTCGTCATTGTTATGTTTGACATTGATTGCTCCTTCTTGATTATTTTCCTGATTATAGCATATTGGAAAAATTATATTTTATCTATCAACTCACTCATATTCTGATACGTAATTTGTTCTTTTTTGAAATAATCATGCAGCAACTGACCTATTTCTTTAGGAAAATATAAATCTGTTATAATCTGAAAACCTGTTTCCGCATTAAATTTTACGGTTACAATATCCTGAGTAATTTTTTTGTCTACACTATATATACTCATTGTTCCAACTGCTTTTACACCTTGCGAAGTAAACCTGCCAAATATGATTCTAAACAATCCTAGCTTTTGCAAAAGTTTCAATACTTTTTATTTTTAACAGACAACTCATTTAATGTACTAAATTTTTTTCCATCTGCTTGTACATGATTATGATGATCCCCCATCTCCGCCAATACACTGTCAACAATAGGAATTTCTTTTTTCTCCTTTTTTCTTTCAAAAATTCCATTACTTTTTCTTCATCGGAAATAAACTCATCAATTGCTGAAAATACACACTGTTTTATGTAATTATATTCAGAACAGCCGCATTGAATCTGAAAACTATCACCTATATGCCTTCCATCTTTTTTTATTCCGGTCAATATCCTGTCATCAATTTTTACCTGTTTTGAGTAGCATGGAATCAATAATGTACAAAACATTTCATAATAGTAATCATCCTCTACTATCCTGTTTTCATCAAAAATTTGGAATTCCTGTTCCCCACAACATTCATCAATATCTATACTCTCTATTGAATCCAGCAATGCATGATTAAAAGATTGATTAATCTGTAAAATAGTATTTTTCAAATCGTAGTCTATAATTTCCTGTATATTTATCGGGAAAGGCTGTATTGTTCTTTCGCGTATTTTATCTATCATACCTTTGTAAATCATGATACACAGTCTTTTACCATTATCTGATTTTGTACAAAGCTTTATCATTTTCAGAAAAAAGAAATATTGTTTTTAATTTCATGTGTATCAGACAGCTTAAACATATACGGATCTATCAATACACTCATCATAATCCCTTTCTTTCTAACGCCGCTTCCAAAATTGAATCTAATAATTCCTGTGTTTCATCCCTAAAATTTTTAGGATACTCAATATTCCCCAAGCCGGATATATTTGCGACCCAAACTTTTGTCCCGCCAATATTATGAAAAAAATTAATTGCAGCAGATTCTTTGGAATAATTATTTTTTACAATATGGTATCTTAGCCGCAACAAAAAATATTCACTATGTGTTTCAAGAATGATTGTTCTCCCTTGTTTACAAAATTCAACAAACATATCTGCCAGACGGCTTTGGGAATATGGATGTAAATGTAATTCCGGTTGCTCAAAAATTAATATCTCAGATGGCTCAGATAATAATACGGATACTAAAACCGGCAAAACCTGGCTAGTCCCTATTCCCACATTCATGATATCTGATCTTATCTGATCCATATTTTCAATTGAAACACTGAAACCAAAGGAGTTTCTCTTATCAACATCTACAGTACTTGCAATATTCAAATGAATCATCCATTCAGCCAAAGCATCTGACAATGTACACTTTTCCTTTCCTCCCGGCAAAATATACATTTTCTCTTTTTTATTCTCATGCAACAAAACCGAAGCAAAATACGCCCCTGCCGGCCCAACATATTTAGGAACAGATTCAAATCCAATATTGTATAAGCCTTTAGGGTTTTCTCTAATAGGACCCACAAAGAAAATTTTAGAAATAATGTCCGTATAAAAAATATCGTAAAAATCCAACGCATATTTTAGCTGCGTTAAATTATTACTTTTTCCATCATCACCGTCTAACAACCAAAATGGATTTTCTCCCAGACAATAGGATCCGTCTAGTTGTGAAGCAGCAGGAATTAAGCACTTATATTCAGATATATATGACTCGTATTCTGCAAGAACATTTTCCAATTGCTCTGAAGAATTTAAAACAGCAATTGATAATGCCAAAATCCTAATTCGCAAATCTTTTGGAAATATCCGGTTAATCGCACCATATACCGGCAATACCAGCTTACTAAATTCGTCCATAAGATTTTCTACTCGTATTGCCTGGTCAATCGTATTTGCTGCCAAGAGGTTGTTTTCTATGTCTTTATTTTGAAGTCTGTCCAATAAACGAAAATAAAATTTTCTTATTGTATCTGCTCCAACCGGCTCATCAATTGGAACTGTAGTCGTCTTCTGTGATATCAACGTTTTTGACAGAACATTTACCAGTTCTAACGCTTTGATATTCAACTTTGTATCATAATGCGCCACGTAACTTGATAATAACAAATTATGAATATTGATACTGAATACACTGCATTCATCATTTATATATAAATCAAATAATCCCTTGTTCGCTCTTTTTAGGGACAATAACATATTTTCAAAATTTATGTCTATACAATTCAAAATTGCAGATGTACTCTCTGTATCTCGCTTAAAGTTCCAACAAATTTTAAAATCATCTTCATCTAACATATTTTCAGATTTTTCAGTTTGTTTAAGCTTTACTGCAAGCGAAAAAGAATCTGTTTCAGTGTCAGATACCACATCTTCATAATCTCCCAAAGCAACATATTTGCCTGACAATAACAGTTCTTCATCCGGACTATTACATTCCATTGTTTGTTTAAGCATTAGTAACGCTTGTAATGCCGTACTTTTTCCACTACTATTTGCTCCGAGCAGCACAGACAAATCAGAAAACCGAATGTATTGTTTGTTGACATATGACTTAAAGTTTTCCAGTTCTATTCCCTGTAAAACAATTCCCATTTTTTCTCCTTATTATAAAAATTCAATCAAATATAAGTAGACTGAAAAAATTGCTTAATACTATTATTTGTTATTTTTTTTCTTTGAGAATAAGCATCATACCAGGGTTTTTGCTGATGCGTCAGTTCGACAAGATCATATGCCGTCTTTTTCCCATACTCATCCCAAATGGCAGCTAAAGTTTCTGTCACGTCAAAATCTCTCAGAGAATGTAATCCTTCTCTTTCGGGAATCTCCGAACGACCATATCTTTTAAATTCTTCATACACTTTTTTGTTCACCGGCCCATATTGCCATGCCTCAAATTCATCGGAAAAAGCCGCTTTTTTATCCCATACATAGCTCCACCCCTGAGCCAAATATAAAAGTTTTTGCAATTTTAGCGGCGTTAACGAATATTGCTTTCTCCCATATGACAAAAATACTAAATAACGTGCAGCATCTAATATATCAACCATATGAATCCCTCCTTAATTATTATATGCATAACAGTCAGAATGTATAATAGTTGCTGTACACCTTTCTCTTTTTTGCAATCATCTTTATCTTCGGTACATGCACATTTATAAATATCTGCTTTTTCTGTTTTTGTATATATTTTATCACACTATACAAACTGTTGACCAGTAAATTATTATAGAAAGTCTCCTTCAATTTGTATATATCTCTATAAATATAAAGCAAAATGCTTTACAAATACTACCAGATAGGATATAGTATCCTGAGTTTTGCAGGTGATTGAGTAAAAAAAGCTCTGGACTCCTTGTAAATACTGGAGTTTGGAGCTTTTTTAAATGCATAGAGTTGTTGTATTTTTTCGCTTTTTTGAGTTTATAAAAATTTTATATTTTTATACATCCTTATACATAGATATTTTTTTGATTTCCGAAAGCTGCATGTACTTTTTGCTTAGGTCTAATCCAAATGTCTTCTCCATAGTCAAAATTACATCGTCCCGATAATCGAACACATAATAATTCCGGTCTAAGTACGAACAGCAATAGCTTGCCAGGGAATTCCGGATTTGCCTGACAGAATGGCATTTTCCTATGAGCTGCTCTAAAACGCGCATTACAACCAGTGTCACAAAACAAATTAAAAAATGCGCCTGTATATGATCTTCGTTAGAAACAAATACAGGTCTGGTTTTGAATTCGCTCTTTATAATCTTGAATGATTCTTCTATTTCCCATAACCCTTTATATATGTCACGGATTTCATTGTCAGAAAGCTCTTTTTCACTTGTGACAATGGCGTAATAGCCATCATACTGCGCTTCTTCGGCAATTTTTTGTTCATTGATGGTAAGTTCTTTTCCATTGACAATTTCTCCGGTATCCTTAGAAAAGGAAACATTGTTAATGTACACAGTGCATCCATAGCTGGTCGCTTTCGTGTAGCCTGCAGGATTTTTGATCAGGTCCCTTGCCTTTGCAACGGCTTT
Organism: Eubacterium plexicaudatum ASF492; assembly: GCF_000364225.2. Classification (GTDB taxonomy): domain Bacteria; phylum Bacillota; class Clostridia; order Lachnospirales; family Lachnospiraceae; genus Eubacterium_J; species Eubacterium_J plexicaudatum. The sequence continues at coordinate 6,203,919 of NZ_AQFT02000001.1, read as the reverse complement.
TTCCCTTTCATGTCTTTGTTTCTTTGCGTATTTCTCAGAATAATATACCATCTGTTTCTGATAAATTCTCATCTTGAGCCTGCGCGCCCCATTCGAATCTTTTTTGGTTATCTCTTTTGCGTACAGCCTGGACTTGTGTTTGAATGGAATAGCTTCCCCATCTTTGTTTTTTTCCATTGCTGTAACATACCCGTCCGGTTCCAGCGCCCATTTTTTGAATTCCGCATCGGCCCCACGGATACTCTGGCCGTATACATAACCGTCATTATTTTTCTCATCGGATGCATTGGTTCCGGAAAGGACAGATGTGTTGTCACTGGTGTTCAGCCCCCTGTCAGCGACAACTATGATCCTGCCGATTTCATAATCCTTTTTGACCCTCTGTATCGCCGGGAGCATAGTTGTCTTCTCGCTCTCGTTGCCGGAGAAAGTATGGAATGCCATTGGGATGCCGTTAGGATCCATGAGAAGCCCCATTTGAATGATCGGGTCTTTGCGGTGTTCTTTCGACGGTCCTTTTTTACGCTTCAATTTTCTTTCCGTGTCCGAGCCAGCGTCCTCGTCTTCATATGGTATTTCAAAATAATAGTTGGTGACATCATAATAAGCTTTTTCGGAATTCCTGCCGATAAGGCTGGAAACTTCGGCATGCAAATGCTTCTGGAGTTCATGCGAATATCTGCTGAAATAGCCGAGCGCCCTGTAGACATCATCCAGTGAGAAACTGAAGCTGTCAAAAAAACGGCCTTTCGTTTCATAAGCGTTCTTTTTTGAAGATGGGAACAGGAACCGATTGAATATCAACAGGGAAAAAATGCTGTTCAGGTTATACTCTGCAGGAAGCTGGCGCTGCTTATTCTGAAAAAATTCACGGATCCTGAGTTTAGCATAAACGATCTTAATAATGGCATATCCAAGATTTTTCCGGTTGCTGCATTGATCCGGGAGTTTTTCCGAAAGCCTTACTTCAATGGTTTCCGGTGCAGCCTGACTTGCATTCCATTCTTTTGCGACCTGTTGAAAATAAGCTATCGGATCTTCATATTTGTCCAGGTAGTCTTCCAAATATCCAAGGTTTTGTATAACTTTATGCTTCACTTTCCCATTGATGCGATACCCCTGGACAAAAGAAAGCTGAGTCTTGTTTCTCTTTTTGTTAAAGCTTTTCTTAAGGTACAAAAAATCACCTCCTGAAGAATATTATACCATTGTTTCACGTGAAACACAATATAATACAACAAAAAATACATAAGACTTGACGTAAAAAAATCCAGCTATTGCGGGTGGATTAAGGTTTTATGAATGAAAGTATCTATTAGCCCGAATTATTCACGGCAGTATAAACTCACATAAAATCCGCCGTAGTTACCATTACAATCACTCCTGATACCTCACTCTGTCGCAAGATAGCCTAAAAATGGGCAGACTTCTCCTATGATAGGGTTAGAAATTTATTGTGGCTGTCAAGGTCCATTAACAGTTGTTATTCCAACTGTGGCTGCAGGTTACGGATGTTTTCCAGTGTCTCGTAGAATTCTTTCTTGTAGGGACAGCTGCTGCATAGCTTGAAATATTTATATCGTGCTGATTTTACCACTCTTGCGGCTATCTTCAGCAGTTTTAATCGTATGGTATCAATGCGCTGTTTTCTCATGCTGACAGCAAGCGCCAATCGTCTAAACCAATTGAATAGGTTATAAGCTAACGCATGAACCAGAAGGCGGTTCGCGTTTACCAGCTTTGAGGAACTGCTTACAGAGGCAAAGTCAAAACCGCTTTTGCATTCCTTGATGAAATTTTCCATTTTGCCTCTTCCGCAATAGAACTGGATCACCTGATAAGGTTCCATTTCCAGTGTTGTGACAATAAAGGTATACAGATGGACCATCTGCCCATACGGCTTTTCTATTTTAAAGACCACCCTGCGTGGATGGTTCCATGAACCGGCCTGGTACAGGAATTCCCCATACTCGACGGCGTAATCTACCTGGTTGAATTTCGTTGCGCGGTACAGTGCCTGGTTTTCCTCTTCTGCCAATTCACGGAGTTTTGCGTTCTCCTTGAGCCGGATGGCATATTTGCAGTTTTTATCTTCAAGAACTTCATACAGGTCTGGTGACGCAAAGCCACTGTCACCGCGAAGAAAAAGCGGCATATCCGGGAAATCGCAGAGAAATTCATCCAGAAGGGACTTCATAAAAATATCTGCCTCTTTGCTGCAATACATGGTGCCGTCACGAAGCTGTGCTTTTAGCAGATCGCCGGTCAGCCCGTCGTAGCATAACAGCGGATGATAACCGTGGGCCTGATAATGGTAGTTGAAACCTTCCCCTTCCTGATTCTCATAGACATCAAGAAGTGTGGAATCAATATCAAAAAGCATGAATTCCGGTTTCTTTATGGAATAGATGACTTTACGGAGTTCACGGGTGATCTGGTTTAACTGGCTGATCGTATCTCCATCCATGCGGTTAAAAAAGCGTGACAGGGTAGGCTGGGATGCCAGGGCATCCTTCTCTAAAATAACTGTCATAACAGGTTCGTTTGTCAGTTCGTCCGCACAGTCATCCTCAAAGTAGGAACTGATAATCTGGTAAATTACCTGCATCAGATTCGTATCATCCTTATGGACGCGGAACCAAGCGGTATCATTGGTTTTGAACATACGGTTAACGAGCTTGACCGCTCCAATCTTAACCAGGAACTCTTTGAACAGGAGAAGTCCTGCATCGGAGGATAAATCGCCTCCGTCAAAATTAATTTTAATCTGGCTATTGCTTTCTAAGCTTACAGTGTTTAAAATATCCATATAAAGACCCTTTCTTTGGTTTTGATTTGGAGTAGACACCTAAATTTTACCATAGATAGAGGTCTTTTTCTATTCACTAAATAAGTGAAAAGCAATATTCATTTAAAATACAGTAACTATGCGGGTTTCAGCAGTTAATGCTGTTATTCCGTGAATAATTCAGGATTAGGGGTTGCAAAACAACGGATGCACATTTATAAATATCTGCTTTTTCTGTTTTTGTATATATTTTATCACACTATACAAACTGTTGACCAGTAAATTATTATAGAAAGTCTCCTTCAATTTGTATATATCTCTATAAATATAAAGCAAAATGCTTTACAAATACTACCAGATAGGATATAGTATAGAAAAATGAAAGAAAGAGGTGATATGGTGGCTCAGATTAGCTTACGTATTGAGGATGATGTGAAGAAAAGAGCTGAAGAAGCCTGTGCTGATATCGGATTGTCTTTGTCTGCTGCCATTACCATTTATTAAAAAAGTTAGGCAACGAAAAACGTATACCCTTTGAAGTATCCGCAGATCCGTTTTACTCGCAGGAGAATATGGCCAGGCTTAGAAAATCAGTTGCACAAATGGAATCTACAGGCGGTACGGTGCATGAGGTGAATCTTGATGATTAAATCATGGTCAGATGCAGCATGGGAAGATTTTGAATATTGGATTACATTTCTTGTATTCAACCAATGCGGCCTTTAATCCGGATTTATCAAACATTTTTCACCGCCTTAATCATGCATTACACAGACTTTTATATATTATTAAAATAAAAAATTCATGACCGACACCCTTTTGTGTAAAATAATTTTGCCAAATAAATTACCAAAAGAGGACTGTCATGAATTTACAAAACAATTTTAGTACTACAGCGAACTTTTTTTGATTTGCGTTTCCCAAGAAACTATTTTGAACAGGTTTTTCATGTAAAACAACTGATAATCTGTTATGTCATATCGTTGATTTTTGTTTGTAGTAGACAAACAAATTTAAAAAGTTCGCTGTAGTATTAGAGCGTGTCTTAAAATTGCTTTCTGTCAACTGTGTGTCACAGTTTGCTGGAGATTTGTCCCGACACTTCCGACACGGAAATCTTCTCTGTTTCCTTCTCCGGCTTTTCAGCCTTTTCCGCCTTTTCCTCTTTCCGCTCTTTTACTTTTTCTTCTTCCTCTTTCTTTTCTTTCTGCTTCTTTAGACGTTCATCCATACTTTTCTTCATTTTTTCCGCATTGGTCATATCCGTTTCGGTTACGGAATATACGGTACTCTGTATACTGCCATCTTTGTTGATCGTCCATGTCTGCTGATAATAAGTTACTGTCCCGCCCAAAGCCTTGTTCTGCGCGGAAAGCTGTTCATACCCCTGCTTTTCGAGTTCCGGAATCTTTTTTATAAAATCTTCCAGTTCCTTTGCCTTTTTGGAATCTGCCGCTTTTTCCAATGTGTTTTTTACTTTTCCTGTCTGTGCGGGTGCAGCTTCTTTCGTTTCCGTTTTCTTTAACGCCTCATGTTTCTGCGTTGCGTAGGTACCCTCGTATACGTTGCCGTAGTTGCTTCCAATTCCTGAAATTGCCATATGCTTATCCTCCTTAAGCTTTGATTGTGTAGTGTTCCATCAGCTTTCTTTTCAGAATGCTTTCCTCATTTAGTCTCTCATATTCAGCATGTTTTTCTTCCCTTGCTTTGCAGGCTTCTATGAATTCTGCCGATGATACCGACATCTTTTCACTTGTCACACAGGCGTGTGCAATATCTCCATTCTCATCTAATACAAGCAGATAGCCTTTCCGGGGATTCGGATTCATCATGTCCTGCTCCGCAATAAAACGCTCTGCTTTTGCCATAATACACCTTGCCAGTTCCGGGTCGATCTTCATCTTTTCTTCCAGTTCCGGCGGAACAACAATAGCCTTCTTTCCAATGGTGGAATGAATCTTTGCCTGCACCTTTGGGTCAAGCATGGCAGGCTCCGTACCCGATGGTTTCCAGTCCAATACGGAATCATCCGGATGATTGCTGAAATACTTATCCCACGGATAATCATTCCTTCCACATAAGGAGCCGTCAATTCCAGACGTATCCATAACATTGTAATAGGCTCCCGGAAATCTTGCCTGCCACATATCCTTTAGACTCATTGCCGACACATTCGACTTCTCCGCCGCCTTTGCCGCCGCAAGTTCCGCAAAACTTACGTCCTCACGTTTTCCTTCCACCACATTTTTCCGGTACTGCTTCGCCGGATCGTGCCCGCCCCAGTTATCTGTCACTGCGAAATGCATCTTCATTTCTCCTTTCATTTTTCATCATCACTGACAGGATAAACACCCTGCCGTTTACTTTAAAATCTACTGCTCCCTGGTACTTCTCTGCCGTATTTTTGATATTGCCAAGCCCTATGCCGTGAGACCTCCTGTCCGCTTTATCCGTCACCGGAAATTCCTCCTGGCGTCTTTGCACCAGCCGCCCGTCAAAGCTGTTCTCCACTTTCAGGATAAGCAGATTTCCTTTCTGCAGGGAACTCATACGGATAAAAGCATCTGCCCCCGGTTCTTTCGATTGCAGCTTCCGGCAGGCTTCGATTGCATTGTCTACCGCATTTCCTAAGATAACGCCTATGTCATAGCTGTGTATCACAATCCCCTGCGGGAACAGCAGCTTATCTGCATCCATCCTCAGATCAGGTACATCCCGCACCGCCTCATGGTATTTCATGTTAAGCAAAGTATCCACCACCGTATTTCCCGTCCTGAACCGCACTTCCAGCTTTTCCAGCCCTTTGTTCAGCTCCGACAGGTATTCCTGCAGTTCCGCGTTCCCTTCCCCCGCGGAAAGTCTGCGAATGACGGCAAGGGTATTCTTCATGTCATGCTTCATGCCACGTATGCCGGAATAAATCCGCTCCATCTCCTCCATATGTTCCTGCAGACTGCGTACCTGGTTTTCCAGAACGATTCTGCCTCTCTTTTCCCTGTTCCGGCAGATCATGTCCTGGAACAGCTTTACCCCGTATAAAATCGAAAGCAGAGACAGAAACAGGATTGCCGGTATGACCACGACCAGAATCGGGTATCTGTCATACAGCATTTTAGGGACGCTGTCCTCCACCGTGACCATAATGATACGCAGGAGCATGCAGATCATCATGCCTACCGCCGACGGGGTAAGGATAAAAAGCAGCTCCGTCCTGTTGATGCCATAGTTCTTTTCCCGGAAGTTCCATACAATCTTTCTCAGTGAAACATACATCAGGAGGGCAACAGCCAAATACTGGAGAACCAGCACAACTACCGTTCCAATCCCGACTGCCAAAGCAAGACTCTTTTCTGATGTAATGATCCTCTCTCTGACAAACCAGTTCCACATATCAGGCAGTTTGTTTCCCGGTTTACCAATTAAAATTACCGCCATATAAGAACTGATATCCATCACTGCCTGAAACGAAATCACAAGGAAGACCGTAACCGGGTGTAACGCTTTATAGAAGCATAGAGCCAGGAATGATAAAATGCCTGGTGACAATGCCAGTGTCCCGACCGCCACCTTATAGTCTTCGTTTCCAGGTGGGGAACACCACATCACCATCATCTTTAGAATCACATACAGTCCTGCCACATACAGCGCGTTCCACCTGCTTTTCACCCTTGTTTCCAGAAAGCTCCCTAAAAAATACTGCAGGCAGTATCCCTGGAACACCGTCAGCGCCGCATATAACACATCCGCAGCATTAAACACCGGACACACCCCCGTTCTGCAGATGCCACATATAGGCTTTTACAAACTCACCGTATTTCTTTTTCGTCAGATACACCCTGTCGCCGCTCGTAAGGGTTATGCTCTCGCTGTCATATTCCGTAATGCGGTCCATATTCACGATGTACGCCCGGTGGCAGCGGTAAAAACCCTCCCCAAGCTGCCCCTCCAGCTCATCCATCGCCGCATAAATTTCTATGTTCTGCCTTTCGGTATGTATTTCCACCTTCTTTGCTCTGCTCTCGATATACAAGATTTCCGACTGGTCAAGGGTAAGATTCCTTGACTTGATGAACAGCACACGACGCTCCTTCTTCCTTGCGGCCTCCCGCACCGCTCTTTCGAGAACTTCAGCAAATTTCCCCTCGTCCACAGGCTTTAGCAGATACTGAAACGCATAAAGGTCGAGCGCGTCAAACACATAGTCTTTCATGCCCGTAATGAATACCAGAATGATATCCCCCTGCTGTTTCTGCAGTTTTTTTGCCGTCTCTATGCCGTTCATACCCTCCATCCGTATGTCAAGGAAAACAATGTCAAACCGCTTCCCCGATGCAAGCAGCTCCACACCTGTGGCATAGGCTTCTATACGGCTATCCGGCTGCTGTTCTTCTATCAGGGCGCATATATGCTCCTTTATTGTTTTTCATCATCTACAACTGCTATTTCCACAATTCATCACCTGCCATTCCCTTCTTATCTTATATCGGCAGAAATGTTCCGTTTTTCGGGCGGAGGGAACGAAACGACCACTTTTCGGGAACAAAAGGCAGAGACAAAGTCCGAAAATTCCAAAAAAATTCTAAAATATTTCGCCATTCGTCCGACAGGGACGCAGAAAAAACGCCCCAAAAGGGGGCACACAACAAAACACGACAAATTAGTTTTGGAAAAATCAGCAATAAAAGAAAATGAGACTCCAAGAATAAACAGAAAAATATAATCATAAATTAAGTAAAATATAACAGCTTCATGGACCGGAGGAACTGGGAATCAGCCCAAAAACTGTTTTCCCAAAAATTCCTCCGAAGGTTATAGTCCTCTTAATTCCTAAGCTCTTGCGCCGTTCGCACGACTTTTTTCCATTGCTCCTGCGGTGTGTACCGTTTCGATATTCCGTCATCTTCATACAGCACATACTCCGCCGTCTGCCGTGCAAATCCAATCCACTCATGCTGTCCGCCGTCCGCATCCGGAACGGATGTCACATTCTCATCCAAGACTGCAAGCGGCAGCATATGGTCTTTCTTAACAAAAATTACAACTTCATTTAATGCAACATCTATATAATGATGCCCCTGCTGCATCACCTGACAGCTTCTGTCCCGGTCCGAACGCATCCGTACCATCAACATTTCTTCTGGCAGATATACATATCAGCCCGTAGCATTCTGCCTGTAGACCGGCGCAATCATAATACTGTCTCCGACCATCAGCTGGTCTTCTACCTGCGGCGCGTGCGCATCCTGCGGATAATCAAACGCCAGAGGCCGAAAATACATCTCATTGTTTAATGCACATTTCATAAATTCACTGTAAATATACGGCAGCAGGGCATAGCGAATGCGGATTACGTTTCGAAAATCCTGCGTACGTCCAAACCGGTATACTTCCTGATCTCTTGTTCCGGCTGCCGCGTGGTTGCGCATCAGCGGTGTAAAGATGCCGAATTCCAGCCAGCGCAGCAGCAGATCTTCCGTTGCGTCGGAGCCAAATCCGCCGATATCGGAGCCTGTATATAAAATCCCGCACATATTCAGCGACGGCATCTGCTGTATGCTTAATAATAAATGGCTCCACCATGATGCATTATCTCCTGTCCAGATTCCGCCATACCGATGCATACCGATATAAGAAGAACGGGAAAACAGCAACGTACGCTTATCCGGAGCTATCCGGTCAAATGCTTCGGCCGCCGCTTTTGTCATATTGTATCCATACAGATTATGTACCTGATCGTGCCGGATTCTCACGCCGTCCATGTTATGATAAATGCTTTTATAATCTTCTTCATTATTGGAAAGACCTTCTACAAGTCCTTTCATGTGGTAAAAAGAATGCAGCCCTATATTTTCCCCTTTCAGAGATGTCACTTCTTCCATCACATGTTTCAGATTTTTTTCCGAGTAAAAAATAGCCGGTTCATTCATATCGTTCCAGAATCCATCAATCCCCTGATCCATCAGCAGCCTGTACTTGTCACCAAACCACGCTCTTGCTTTGGAATTCAGCACGTCCGGAAAATGCGATTTGCCCGGCCATACCGCGCCTGTAAAATCTTCGCCGTCCTCGTCCTTGCAAAATAATTTTCCCGTACCCCTTCCTCATAGATCGGATAACCTTCTTCCACTTTCACACCGGCATCTATAATCGGCACCAAATGTACACCCTGTTCTTTCATTTCCGTTACAAAGGCAGGAAAATCCGGAAACTTTTGTGCATCTACCGTAAAGTCCTTAAACCGTTCCATATAATCAATATCCATGTATACCGCATCCAACGGGATTCCAAGGTCACGATAGCCTTTTACAACTTCTCTGATATCTTCCGCGCTGGCATATCCCCATCGGGACTGCTGGTAACCAAATGCCCATTTTGGTGCAATATAACTTTGCCCGATCAGCTCCCGGAACTGTTTCACGATCTCTTTTAAGCTTTCTCCTTCAATCGTATATACGACACAGTTTTTTCCGGCCGTAATGCACAGGCTGTCTATCTTTGTTTCTCCGACATCAAATACGACTCTGCCCGGATCATCCACAAAGATGCCGAACGACCTGTCATTTTTTCTGCTTAAAATCAGGAAATTATGTGCGCCATACAGGGAATGCTTGTTTTCCAGATGAAACGGATCATCCGTCGCATTACTGATATAAGAAAATCCACGCTTATTGATTCCTCGCACCTGTTCCCCTAACCCGTATACGACATCTTCGTCGTCCATCTGGCAGGACAGACGGATGCCTGTCTCGGACTGTGTCAGCTGCATCAGCTGAAACGGCTGCGTACTCTGCGATACCGTACGAACGACAGCCCCCGTTTCCAGCGGCTGTCCAAAACTGTATTTTTCAATCACGGTGAAATCCTCCTCTTTCTTGTTGGTTATTTATTATCAAGATAGCAAAAGCAACGGAAAATGTCAATGAACTTCCAACGCCTCATACACCCGCATAGGTATGTCCTGGCACACGCTTGCTGATCCTATGGTTCGCAAGTGTCCTTCCTTCACACAGCCTTCCGTCGCAGGCATCGTGCGCGTAATATAATCCCTCCGTAACGACCTGCGGAAAGCAGCATACCTCTCCGTTTGTCTGAAACCAGACAGTCAACCCATTCGATTCAATACGCCCCTCTGCGAACGTAAGCGTCTGACTGCGCTTTGGGCAGCTTCCTTTTGGCGTAAGCTGAAACTGCGGCGTAATAGAAAGCGTCAGCTCCCGCGCACTTTGATTGTCAATCTCATAGAAAACCGCAACCAGATTTTCTCCCTGCCTCATCGCGATCTTTTTGTAATCTCCACACCGTCCCGATCATAAATCCATTCCGGATAGTCCGCAAACCGAAACGCGGACAGATTCACATATCCGTTTTCCTGGTGTTCTCCGTTCACATAATCCTGACTTGACAGCCAGACGGATTTTTGTCTGTCTCCCTGCTCTTCGTCATTCCATACAACCTGCTCCTCCAGCCTGTGTACGACATTGTATCTATGATTCGGCGCGTGCAGACACGCCATCAGCAGCGCATGGTCGTTTCTTGTATTAGAGCCGATCATTGACCCGCTGGAAAAACCGCCCAGCCCATTTGTAAGCAAATAGCAGTTTTCCTGCCCCCTTTCCCTTGTGGCCCAGTGCTGTCTGCCATAAACAAATTTCATACTCGTTCCTTTCTCCTGTTTCATTCTTCATAATACCTGCACACACTTTCATTCATCGCGTCGATAAATTGCTGCGCGTCGATCGTCCGGTACAGCAAACGCGGCAGCTCTTCCATCAATACCTGCTCCTGCAGGATGGAATTCCACTGGAACTGGTAATTCGGTATAACAACCGGGTCCTTTTTTACAGCAACAATATATTCCCTTTCCAGTGTCGTGATATCCTCTGACTTTTCATGTAAAAAGATTTCCGCCTGTTCCTGTGTCTGCAGTGTACGGAATTTTAAAAACGCAGCGGCGCCTTCTTGTACCTCCTTCGGATAGCTGGATACGATGCCCCATCCGGAAGACTGCGCGGACGCTATCATTACATTTTCCGGAAACGGCGCAAACCCGACCGTTTCCGCCTTATCATCTACAAATTGGAGCAGCATCCAAAAGCCGTTTGGCAGCATGGCTATCTCTTCGTTTGCAAATTGATGATACGGCACGTCAAAATCTTGATAAATACCATCTGCGTTCGTATATTCATACAATTTTTCCAGTATATTCACAAGGTCTTGTCCTGCCCTGCCGTTATAATCCTGCGGAAGACGCCTGTGCATAAACTCCTGACCATACGTGCTTGTCCCAAGATAAGCGGTTGCAAACAGCATCGGTGCCCATGCGGTCCCGGCCGTATGCAGTCCAACCGGCGTGATGCCTGCCTGCTCCAGCTTTTGGCAGCATACAAAAAAATCATCCCATGTCTTAGGAAATTCCCGGATTCCCGCTTTTTCGAACATCTCTTTATGATAAAAGACGCCGGAATACGAAAAGCAATCACAGCCATACGGCTTGACCACCGGCTCTGCCGGTGGTTTGGATGAACCCCTCCGGGGCATTTTTCGGTACCGCCTATAGGCGGTGTCTAAGCAACCCCTTTTTCGGTGCTGCCTATAGGCAGTATTTCACTAACCTCTGGTACTTGGCTGCCTCTTAAAAGAGGCTCTTTATCCTTCCATTCTACTGCATTCCTCCTGCTCTTCGATGTACTTTTTGATTGTCTCTTCGTTCACTTGCCCAATCGTCTCGGCATAATATCCTCTTGCCCAAAAATGTCTGCCATACTTGTCCCTGTATTCTGGGTGTCGGTCAAATATCATCAGGGCACTCTTTCCTTTCAATTTTGACATCACTTCCGAGATACTCATCTTGGGCGGAATCGAAACATACAGATGTACATGGTTTGGACATACTCCGCCTTTTATCAATTTTACTCCTGTGATTTTACATACTGTGGACAATATCTCGCCAACCTCTTTCCCAATCTTCCCATACATTACTTTCCGGCGATATTTCGGAATAAAAACAATATGATACGTGCAATTATACTTGGTATGTGCTAAAATCTGATTATCCATTATGGATACCTCCTGCTATTGTTGATTAGGTTGCCTAGACCCAAATCTATGATAACATGGAGGTTTTATTTTTGGTACTTTAGGGATCGCTACTGCTCACTCTATTCTCCCCAGCTCTGCTGGGGGCTTAATGGACGTTCAGTTAGAAGCTGTCGGACATATATACAAAGAAGCATCCTCTTCCCTGCACGTATCCAGCACATCCTTTTCAAACGCGTCCTTCCATTCCGGATCCTCGTCAATGAACGGAGCAAGGTCGACCAGACGCCCGTCTGCAAGCATAAGCTCATAAAACGCCGGCGAAAAGCAGACGTCCGTAATAATTGCCGGCAGCTCGTCCGCCACATTCCAACGCTTTAGATTCGACCGGTATTCCCCTGCGGTGATCGCCAGCCATTCCACATCCGCCTCATAGATACCTTCGTAGGCTTCATTAAATGCCCGGACAAGATCCTCGTTTTCCCTTTTTCCGGTTGCCGCATCGATCAAAAATGTAATGGGAATCTTTACCGTTTGGTCCTTTTGTGTGTGCGTGATCTTCGGATTCGATCTTCCGCACCCGGCAGCCAGCAAAACAAACAGCGTTCCAAGCATACACAGCAGCCGTTTTTTTCTGCCTGTCCGTCTTACCCCCCCCGCCCTTTATTTCCACCATAAATATCCCGTATCCATCGTACATTTATCATCATACTCCCTTTGTACTGCTCCTGTTTATCATGTTTTTACGAACTGCCGCACGCTTCCTGCAGCGGTATACGTATTGTACAGCTTGTGCCACGTTCATCCGATTCATAATAAAACGCAATCTTATCCTCATATTTAAGCCGCAGCCGGCTTATCACATTTCCAATCCCATATCCGCTTTCCTGCCCCGGAAATGCGCACCGGATAGCCGACAGATCTTCCTTGACCATCATTTGGATCAGTTCGATCACTTCCTGACGCATCTGCTCGCCATTATTTTCAATCCGGAACACGAGCTCCTTTCCTTCCTGTGACACCCGAATCAAAATCCTGCCGTCCTGATAGATTTTTGCAAACCCATGCTTAATCGCATTTTCCACAAGCGGCTGCAAAATAAGCTTTAGTACCGGAACCTCGTTTAAATGCTCTTCACATTCGATCTCATACTGAAACAGGTCATTGTTGCGTATTTTTTGTATTTCCATATAGCTTTTGATATGCTCCAGCTCATCCGAAACCGGGATCACGTCGCTTCCCTTGCTCAGGCTGACCTTCATAAACTTGGAAAGCGCCTGTATCATTTTCATCGTTACTTCTTCTTTGTTAATGCGTGCGAGCATATAGATCGTATCTAACGTATTGTATAAAAAGTGCGGATTGATCTGATACATCAAAGAGCTAAGCTCACTCCTGCGCAGCGCTTGTTCGTTTTCTTTTACCTCCTGCACGAGCTGTTCAATATTTTTACCATATTGTTAAACGCATTGCCGATCGTATCCAGCTCGGTATTTGTCTGCAGCTGCAGCGTGCTGGAAAAATCACCGCTTTCAAACTCCTTCATCGCATTGCTGATCTGCGTGACCGGTTTTGTAAATCTTCTGGAAAAATAAACACTGCAGATAACAGCCATTACCGCGATCACCGCATATACGCCAAGCAGAATCAGCAGGTTCCGCACGGCAACCGCATAAAAAATAGAATCCGGTATCAAGGTCGCCGCCGTAAAGCCGCTGTTTGCAGCTGTTTGAAAAATGACCGCTCCGACTCCCTGCAGATGGAACCTGGCCTGTGAGATCCCTTTCGACTGATATTCCTCCATTTTCGCGCACAGATTTGCTTTTTGTTTTTGGAAAGCGCAAAGCTGTCTCTATGCGTTCTGCTGCAAAGCTGCCCCGACGGATCCAAAATCATGCAAATTGCATCTTCCTGCGCGGAAGCTTTTAAAATATTTTGAAAAAAACCTTCATTTACCTGAAAAAACAGCATACCCGGCTCATGATGAAATTCCATATTCCGCATATACCGCCCAATAAACAGGTAACTCCCTTCCCGGTCAAATACGCGGTCTTTCGTCCGAATCCAGCAGGTTTTAGAATATTCATCGCCGAGCGCTTCTTTTAAACCGCTTGCACAGAACTTCTCATAGCTGGTATTGCGGTACGCCTGCAGATATAGATTTTGTTTATTATCCACATACAGATAGGTCTCCAGGCTTTTTAGGTCTACATAAGACAGCATCAGCTCCAGCCGTTCCCGTTCCATATTGTCCGGTTCCCTGCTGCGCAGGCTGTCCTGGATCTCCTGGCTTTCCAGACAATGCTTCATGATCGTATCCGTCCTGTCATATTCATTTTCCAAAAGTACCGCGATACGGTCGTTGACGTGCGTATACTGACTGATCGTAGACTGATTGACCGTTTTTCCAAGCAAAATGCCAATACCGACTGCTGAAAGCGCCATTGCGATCGTAAGAAGCGTTAATACATAGTTTAAAAAATGCGTTGTATCCCATGGATTTTTTTCATGTTTCATGTTCCTTTTTATATTCACTCGGAAGCATTCCCGTATGCTGCTTAAATACCTGCGAAAAATACGAACGGTTGGGAATCCCCACTTTTTCACAGACGGCAGAAATACTGTCCCTGCCTTCCACGATCAGCTTTTTCGCCAGCTCCATGCGCAGATTCAAAAGGTATTGTTTAAACGAAATGTTTTGTGTATTTTTAAACACCCGTCCAAAATAACCCGGATTTAAATACACCTCTGCCGCGACCGCTGTTAAGGACAGTGTTTCATCCTGGATATTTTCATCAATATAAGCAAGCGCCTTGGACATATACTCGCTGAAAAAAGCAATATCCCTGCTCTTCGCGCTCCGCATCCGTTCGTCGATCGCCTGGCCAAACAGCTGATAGCAGATATCGATCGCTTTCATCATACTGATCTGATTCAGATTGGTATACAGATTTTGAAAATTATGCTCCAGCTCTTTTGTCAGCCCATACGAATCCTGTAACATAAATTCTACCAGAACTGCCAGCCGGTGTATATATTTTTTGTGGCTGTCACCCGATTTTTGTTCCGGCAGCAAATAGACAAACTTTACCATCGCTTCTTTCAGCTGTGCTTTGTCATTTTTGCGGATAGCATTCATAATCGTCTTTTCGACATCGGAAAATGATACGTGCTCTTTCCCCGTCTCCTCCGGTCTGTTTGCCGTAAACGCATTTGCCCCGGCTTCGCTGGCTGTTTCAAAAAACGAAGCGCCTGCCAAAAGCTTTTTTTCATACCGCAAAAGCCCGGATATTCCCCGGAAACTGCTGAAACCACAGGACTTTTCAGCTTTTCTGCGGCTTCCTTTAAGATCCTTCTGACTTCTTCTACACCTCCGTGCATCTGTGTACCGAGCAAAAATACATGATTCCCATGCTCCGTTTCCATGCTTTGGAACTCATAGCTTTCTTTAAAACCTGCTCCAGATATCGGAACAGGCAGGTACGTTCTGTCTCGTAATACAGTGGATCCGTAATTTTATACGAAATATCAATATCCGCGCAGACGCAGATAAAACGCTGCGTCCCGCGGATTTCCCGCCGCAGGATGCGCAATACCTCCTGCATTTTTTCATCATCCAGACTTCCCTGCAGATATTTTTGTGTCATCACCTGCAGGTAATTGTGCTGATCCCCCATCAAGATACGTTTCAGATTTTCGCGTTCCTGCTCACTTTTTATTTTTTCCATACATTTTTCATAAGTGGAGCGCATCACTTCCTGAAGCTGTTCTTCATCAATCGGTTTTACAAGGTAGGAAAACGCTCCGACCTCGCACGCTTTTTTTGCATATTCAAAGTCCCGGTACGCACTGATCACGACAAATACCGGTTCTTCTGCCAACTCTTCGCCAACTGCCTCCATCATTTCCAGTCCGGTCATTTCTTTCATACGAATGTCAGTCAGTACCAGATGCGGCCGGACCTGTTTGATAACGGCAAGCGCACGCTCACCGTTATCGGCAAAGCCGGCGACCTGAAATCCCATGCTCTCCCAGTCATACGTCCGGACAAGACCCTGGAGCGTGATCGGTTCGTCGTCTACAATTACCATTTTTAAAAGTTCCATTGATAACTCCTGGCTGTGCTGTTTCACTAATCCATTACAAAAACAGCCGCGCTGATTCCTGCTATTTCTACGGTGCCAACCGCTTTTTTACGGTTGTCGGCATCTGCCTCCCGCTCTGTTACGATCTGTCGGTGTTCGCCTGCATCCAGCGTAAACGCGACAGATCCCGCATTCGCGTTAAAGACCACCGTCACCTTCTTCCAAGGATCCGTCCCTTGGATCCCATCCATCGTATACGCAACGACTCCTGCCGGTACGTCCGTGTAAAACTGCGGCCGCTGACGCACCTGCTCGCTCAGGTCATAAAAGCCCGAAAAACAATTCCGTATCTGCTGCAGGCCGCAATAATAATCCGCCAGATCCCGGAAGCGGTACATACGCTGCCAATCGAGCTGGTTTAATTGCTTGGAAAGGTTATAGCTGTTGTCCTCGCCCTGTTTTGTCCTGCCGGCTTCTTCCCCCGCCTGCATAAATGGAATGCCGGCGCTGAGTCGAACGATCGCTGCCGCCAGACGGTTCATCGCCAGCAAGTCCGTGTGCTTTGTCTCGTAGTCACCGTCCTTTTTTACGGAGTCTACCAGCTTATCCCACAATGTACTGTTATCATGTGCAGAGACATAGTTCAAAATCTGCGCTGGGGACAACGGCTGGCTTTTTTCCTCCTTGTCAAAAAGTCCGCAAACCGCACGGCGGATCTTTTCCTCCTGATCCTGCATACCGTTTACAAAGCCCGCAACGGCAAGCTTGTCATAAGGCCCTTTGACCGCGTCCCTTGTATCATCGTTAAATACAGCGATCCCTTTATCCAGACGTTGTATCTGTGCTTTGACGGACGGATAGCTGCCTTTTGGCAGAGGGCTTTCGGCCGCCGTCCACGGTTCCCCATAAAGAAAGATCTGTGCGCCGCCATCTGCTTCATTGAGCGCTTTTCGGATCGCGTTCATCGTATCCGTATCATGGAGCCCCATCAGATCAAACCGGAAGCCGTCGATATGGTACTCGTTGGCCCAGTATAACACAGATTCTATCATATAGTTACGAAACATCGGCCGTTCGCTGGCCGTATCGTTGCCGCAGGCGGAGCCGTCCGCATACGTGCCGTCCGGATGCAGGCGGTAGTAATAATATGGCACCGTATACTGGAAAAAAGAATCCCGCGTCGCCGTATGGTTATACACGACGTCCATAATAACGGAAATCCCGGCTTTATGAAGCGCGGCAACCATTTCCTTAAACTCTCGTATCCGTACTTCGCCGTGAAACGGATCCGTCGCATAAGAGCCTTCCGGTACGTTATAGTTCAGCGGATCGTATCCCCAGTTAAACGTATCGCAGGTACGTTCGTCTGTGGAACCATAATCAAATGCCGGCAGCAGATGAATGTGCGTGATTCCCAGTTTTTTCAGGTAATCCACGCAGGTCGGGTGGATCCCGTCGCTGTTTAGCGTCGTATGCTCGGTAAAAGCCAGATATTTTCCTCTGTGCGCCCAACTTACGCCGCTGGCAGGATCCTGACTGAAATCGCCGATATGCACTTCCCAGATCTGGCTTTTTTCGAGCGGATGAAACACATGGCCATCCTGTTCCCAGCCCGCCGGGTCCGTGCGCCTTAGATCCACGACCATGCTTCGCGCTCCGTTGACGCCTGCGGCTCTGGCATAAATATCCCCGGTTTCCGTCGTCTGGTCGTCTGCAGTCACCATATACGTGTAGTATACGCCGTGCAGATCTCCTTCTATCGATATTTCATAAACGCCCTGCTCTGCCTGCCGCATCTGCGTACAAAGCAGCAGACGTCCGCCCTCTTTGTCGCTGCCCGCTGTATACAGCTGCAAAGACACCTTGTCAGCCGTCGGCGCCCATACCTTAAATACGGTTTTCTCCCTGCTGTAAGAAGCGCCAAGGTCGTTTCCCGTATAAGTATACTTCCGGTTAAATTGTTCGGAATCAAATACTTCCTTCCATGCACCTGCTGTCATAATACCCCTTTCCTATCAGTAGCCATCTTTGTTTTTGCTTTACCCTTTTACCGCACCATCCGCTACGCCGCCTACATAAAAGCGCTGCATAATGACAAAAATAAATGCGATCGGGATCGAGACAAGCACGCTGCCTGCCGCAAAACGCGTATAATAATAATTAATAAATTCTCTGTCCAGCATTTTCGCAAGTCCGATCGCAACCGTATAATTGTTGTAATTATCCCCCATGATAACACTTGCAAAAATATAATCCACCCAAGGCCCCATAAAAGAAGTCAACGCCGTATAAGTGATCATCGGCTTGGACAGCGGCAGCACGATCCGGTAAAACACCTGGAATTTTGTCGCTCCATCAAGCATAGCAGATTCATCCAGCGTTTTTGGGATCGTATCAAAAAGCCCTTCAATATGTAAAAACCAAGACCTGCGCCTCCGGAATAAACTAAAATAAGCGCAAGCAGCGACTGGCTGATGCCAAAGCCTTTTAAAATATAATAGATCGCGATCATAGACATAAATCCCGGAAACATTCCAAGCACAAGCGCCATATTCATAAACGGCTTGCGGAACTTAAAACGCAGTCTGGACAGGCAATATGCCGACGACAGCGCAAAAATGGTAGAAATGGTGCAGGAACATACGGCAACAAAAAACGTGTTCGCGAACCACCTGCCAAAATAAAACTGCTTATCGGTAAACAGGTTGATATAATTATCGATCGTAAATCCCTTTGGCCAAAAATAAGGAGTAAACGAACCGGCCTCCGCGCGGAAGGATGTCAGTACGACCCAGAGAATCGGCATGATCCAGATCACGCTTAAAATAGCAAGTGCAAGATGCGAAACGATCGTATCTATCATTCTCTTTGTTTTCATTATGAAAAATCTCCTTCCTCTTTATATGCGGCAGTTCTACGGTATGCCAGCAGAGAAAACGTCGCTGACAAAATAAATACGATAATACCGATCGTGGACGCATAAGAATATTCTTTTCCCGTCGTCGTCAGCTTATACAGCCACGTTACGAGCAAATCGGTCTTTCCAGCCTGAAAATAATTCAGGTCCGCAGGCCCTCCGGCCGTCAGCAGATAGATCACATTAAAGTTATTAATATTGCCGATAAAGCTTGTAACGAGCGTCGGAGCCGTTACAAACAGGACATACGGCATCGTAATCTTGCGAAAGATCACAAACCTGTTGGCACCGTCTACCTTTGCCGCTTCGTACAATTCCCTTGGCACGTTCATCAAAATACCGGTAACAGTGATCATCGTAAACGGCACGCCGATCCAGAAGTTGATCACAATGATCGTGATCCTGGCTATCATCGGATCCTTCCAGAACGAGATTGGGTGGCTGATCAGCCCCATATTCTGCAGCATCACGTTCACCGCGCCTTCATCCTGCAGCATCGTACTCATTGTAAGAAGTGTTACAAACTGCGGTACCGCGATCGAGATAACAAACATCACTCTCCAAAAGCTTTTCAATCTGACGTTTTCTTTATTGATTAAAAGCGCCAGCAAAATGCCTCCGATATAAGTCGTAAACGTCGCAGCTACAGCCCAGACCAGCGTCCATCCAAGAATCGGCCAGAACGTCTTTGCAATCGTACTGCCCGCGCCCAGCATTGTCTGAAAATTCGCAAGTCCTACCCATGTAAACAGGTTGCCCGGCGGCTGATGCGTGCTGTCAAAATTGGTAAATGCCACCAGTATCATAAACACAAGCGGCAGTATCGTAAACAAAAAGATTCCAAGCAGCGGCAGCCCCATCAGCGTTACATACAGCTTTGTATCCAGATATTGCTGCAGCTCCTGTTTTAACGTCGGAATCTTTTCCCCATTTTCTTTTAATTTCTGCAGCCGGAACGCTGACAGAATATTGTTGCGGTAGACCGCAAAAAATCCAATAACTACAAATACCGCCGCAATACCAAATAACAGCAGCAGCATGGAATTATCTCCATCCTGAAGTACGTCGATTCCAAGCGTCTCATCATAGACCCATCCCTGCTGGGTGTCTCCAAGATTTCGTAACGACCAGATCGCCTGTGCGCCATACTGTACCATATATACGATAAAAGCCGCTTCTACCGCCAAAAACAGAAGTCCCTTTACAATCTGCCGATTGGCCAGATTTCCAAATCCCATGATCAGAAAAGAAAGCTTCGTTTTCAGATCACCTTCGCGAAATGCAGCTTTTAACCCGTTTTCCTTGCCGTTCATGCCTTTTCCTTTCCGGCAGCTGTTTTTCATCAAACAGCTGCCACTCTGATTGATCATCCTAATTTGGACAACGTATTTTCTACCATTTTATCCAGGCTCTCCTGCATATTGTCTTTTGTGATCGTCTGATTCATCAACCCTGCGCCAAACGCTTCAGCCGGTGACCAGAAATTCGCCACCTGCGGGATCGAAGTCTGCATTACGGACAATTTTGACTGCTCAGTCAACGCCTGCATTGCTTCATTATCTGCATCAGCGGCAATCGTCTCTTCCATCAGCTGATTGGTTGAAGCGCCCGGTCTTAATTCATAGCGTGCCTTTAACGCTGTTTCGCTATTTGTCAGATATTCTGCCAGCAGCATCGCCTCCGCCGGATACTTTGTCTGCGCATTAACCCCTGTCAGATTAAAGTTCATCATACTTGCCAGCTGAACGGTAGAGCCATCCTCCAGCGTAATTTCCGGCAATGTCGTTACGCCATAGTCCTCACCCAGATATCCTTTGATCAGCTCCGCATCCCAAGTACCGGTAAATGTCGCTCCCAGCGTACGGTTTTCAAATGCCTTTAACAGCACCGGGCCATCCTGATTCGCGAACTTTTTATTTGCCGCCAGATCAGCCAGATAATTTCCTGCCAGCAGTCCCTTTTCATTATTAAAATCACATTGATCAGCCTCCGTACCGCTCTCGCCAAACAATCTGCAGCCTACGGCCTGGAAAAAGCAGGAATTATACCACCCGTTATCAATATCCATAGAAAAATTCGTAACACCCTTCGGCAGCTCTTTTTCCATCATCGTATTCAAATTCTTTACTTCCTCTTCTGAATACATACTCTTATCATAAAACATAACAAACGTCGTAGAAGCTACCGGATATCCGTACAGCTCTCCGTCCACGCTTGCTGCCTGGATCGATGCTTCCAGATTGTTCGCAACGATCTGGTCTTTATTTTTCGTAATACGGTATAACGCATTTGCCGCCTGCAGCTCCATGACCTGATCCGACGCAAAATCAAAAATATCGGCTGCCGTAGACGCATCCTTTAACAGCTCTGTCTTAGCATCCGCACCCATAACAACGGCCTGCTCGATCGTCCAGTCTGCCGCTTCAGGATGCTCCTCCTTAAACATTTCGATCAGCTTTTTGTACATATCCTGATCTTCCTGCGAGCCCCAGACCTTTAGCTTTGCATCCTTTGCATAGCCGCTCTCTGTCTTTTCTGCGCCCTGATCCTGCGCGCCTGCTCCTGTGCTTTGCTTTCCGTCATCCTTCCCGCCGCATCCTGCCAAAAGACTACCCGCCGCAATAATCCCAGCCATTATCATAGCCAATACTTTCTTTTTCATCATTTTTCTCCTTTCCTGTCGTCCTGTTTGACGTTATCAGGAGTATAGCACAGCGAAAAGTGAAAGCGGTATCAATAACTAAACATGAATTGTCAATTTTTTTGAAAAAATGGTTGATTATCTCAAAAAAGCCTTGATTTACGGGCATACAAGCAGGATTTCAAGCTGAATTTACTACCAATTTACTACTTTTGAGGGAAAGAGCCTTGATATGCCGCCCCCCCCCAACCCTGCCAGCCCAGCCACCAGCACACAGCATTGAGAAAGAATAAATGAAAACTGAATACGACGCATACGCGGCGTTTCTCTATCCCAACACGGGAGAACAGGAACGCCGCTTTTTTTATGCCCTCATGTTACGCAGTAGGGGCGAAAAGAGCCTTGCTATATGCGGCTTTGCGGGTGCACTTTTGCCGGGGACAGGGATTTATACCTAACCCCGGCAAAATGGCGTTCTATCGCGTAACAAATCCACAACCAAAGGAGTGATGAAGCTATGGCAGTTTTCCGAGTGGAGCGCGACAAGGGCTATACCGTTATGAGCAACCACCATTTACGCAACAAGGAACTGACATTAAAGGCAAAGGGGCTTTTGTCGCAAATGCTTTCCCTGCCCGAAGATTGGGACTACACCCTTGCGGGGCTGTCACAGATCAACCGGGAAAAGATAGACGCTATCCGGGAAGCCATAAAGGAGCTGGAACGCGCCGGGTATATCGTCCGATCACGGGAGCGCGACGAGAAAGGACGCTTGCGGGGAGCCGATTATGTAATCTATGAGCAGCCGCATACAGAACCTACGCCGGATTTACCTACATTGGAAAATCCAACATTGGATAATCCAATGCAGGAAAAACCAATGTTGGAAAAACCTACGTTGGAAAATCCAATGCAATTAAATAAAGATATACAAAGAACTGACTTACCAACAAAAGAAAAAGAAATACGGATTTACAAAGTACCCATTCCATTCCTATCCATTCCCCTAACGTCATACTCCTGTACCTGTTTTTTCAGCTTCCCATAGTCGGCGTAAAGGCTTTCTTTCTGCGCTTGCAGCTTTTCATACTCTGCTTGCAGGGCGGGGACGCTGGGGAGCTTGCCGCCGATCTGCGCCGCCTTTAATGCCTTTGCCGCCGCTTCATGGAGGATAATACCCCGTTCATGCTCTGCCCGGTATTTCTCTTTGTTCCGGACTTTGCGGTAGGCTTCATAGAGGGGCTTTGTCTTTTGGTAGGTAGTGACGTTCTTAATCAGCAACGCCATATCCGAAAGACGCTTTTCCGCTTCCTTTAGGCTGTCCCCCGCCTGTTCGCTTGCCGCGGCGATTTCCTCTATCCGGGTGAGCAGATCGGCGTACTGTTCAATCTTGTTTTCGGTAAGGAAGTTCATAGTCTTTGCCGCCTGTTTCAGATTGTGGATTTTCGCCCACTGTTCATATCCCCGGCTCTGCTGCGCCTTGATACTGTTCTCAATGTCAATGAGAAGATTAACGCCCCTGCGCTCTGCCTTTGGAGCTTTGGCGGCGCGGGTACGCTTGCCCGCTATCCGTTCCCTTATGGCTTCCTCTGTATAGTCCGTGCCGAGGGTTTTCAGGCGGGTAAAGCGTTCCTGCCCCGGTGCGCGGCATGACACATATTTTCCGGGCTTGATCTCATAGCCCGCCGCCTGTAACCGCTGCAATAGTTCCTCAAAACTGGAAACCTGGGGAATGAGCGCGTCCACAGCGATTTTCAGTTTGCCTTTCCAGCTTGTCCCGGTTTTCTCCGCTTGGTACTCCGCATAGCTCTTTCCCTTGCTGCCCTTGCCGGGGACGACCACGGAAAGCCCGTTGTCCCGGCACAGCTTGTCGCTCATGTTCCGTATGCCGTAATACGTCCGCTTATTGGAAACGTACTTGTGATGATCTACGAAGTTGACCGCGCAGAAAATAATGTGATTGTGGATATGCCCCTTGTCAATGTGCGTCGTTAATACATACTCATGCTGCCCTTTGGTTACAGCGTCGGCAAGCTGCCGCCCGATCTCATGGGCTTTCTCATAGTCCACTTCCCCCGGAGCAAAGGACTGTATCAAGTGAAAGGCTAAGTTGTTGCCCTTATCCCGTGCTTGCGAGAGGGTATAGCCAAACTCAATATCTGCCGTTTCATAGCTGCACCCGAAAGAGGATATGAGCATTTTCCCGTCCGTCTTGTCCGGGTTTTCGATATAGTCAAGGGCTTTGCTTAGAGTGCTTTTAACAGGCTTAATCTTTGTAACCGCCATATCTCCGCAAGCACCCCCTTGATTTCGTCTATATCCTCTTTGTAGGCGTTCCCCGTCGCGTTTACGCGACGTGCGATCTGATTGACATTGACCCCGATCTTCTGTATCTCCGCTGTCATTGCCTTTATGTCCGTGTGGTCTACTTGGATAATGTACCCGTCAATGGCGATCTTGCGCAGATACGCCGCCATGTTGCTTGTGGGGACGAGCTTCATTTTTTCCTCAATCAGTTTCCTTTCTTCCTCTGTCACATAGAATTTGACCTGTATTGTCCTTTTGCGTCCGTTCATGATTTTTCGCTCCTTTCCGTTCTCATAGAGGGTTTGGGACACCTCCCAACAAGCAATTTCTGACCGACCGGGCGGGCAGAAATACGGAAAAGGGTACTCTTTTCCTATGCTTGCTATTCTACTCACTATCCCCTTGAAAGAGCTTATTTGTTGCGTTTATCTCTGAATTTGGCGCAAAAAATATTGCAGCACAAAAAACGGCTGCAACTATCTAAACAACGGAAAAAGGGAACAGCGGTCTAATCGTCTGTCCCTTTGGCTTCCTGTATTCCTTTTGCCGTAGCGGTGATAATCGTCAAGTCTTTCTTTTCCATGCTGTCAAGCAATGTATCAAGCAATGTATCAAGCTGCCGCCGCTGCGTGGACTTTTCCGCTTCCTTTTCTGAAAAAAGGAACTGGTCTACGGATATATCATAGCGGAGCATAAGCTCAAAGAATATCTGTACGCTGGGGTGCTGCCCCTTGTTTTCAATATTCGCAAGGTAACGCGGAGATATATACATTTCGTCGCACACCTTTTTCCTGCTTTCCTTACGCCCCTTACGCGCCGCTTTGATAGCTTCCCCAAAAGCCTTAAAATCATATCGTGGTACTGGCCTTTTTGCCATATTCATTCACCCTATTACATTTTACTGTTCACCTTTCTTTTTGGATATGTCTACACAGTTCTATAAGTTGGTTTAAATAATTCCCAAACTTAGCAAAAAGTATCTTGAAGTTATTCGGCTGGACGCATATAATTATACTGATAGAGGTTAGAGAGGGTGAATGATGATGTTAGAGTTTATTTCTGCCCCGGAAGCGGCGAAAAAATGGGGCATTTCAGAAAGACGGGTGCAAAAGTTATGTGAGGAAAACCGCATACCGGGTGTGGCAAAATTCAGCCGCTTGTGGTTGATACCAAAGAACGCTGAAAAACCAACAGATGCCCGCTTGAAAGCAGAAAGGAAGAAAAAACATGAATAAAGTTTTAATTATTGATGATGATAAAGAGCTTTGCGCATTGATTAAACAAAGTATTTTACAAGAGAGTATAGAAGCTGACTGCTGCTATTCCGGGAAATCCGGCTTGCTGCAACTAAAAGAAAAGGAATACCAGCTTGTTATACTGGACGTAATGATGCCCGGTTTCGATGGCTTTGAAACATTAGAACAGATTAGACAGGAAAGCAGTCTGCCTATTTTAATGTTCACATCAAAAAATGACAGTGCTTCAAAAGTGCGTGGTTTGCGGACAGGAGCCGATGATTATTTAACAAAACCTTTTGATATGGACGAGCTGGTTGCCCGTATTGTTTCATTGATTAGACGCTATACCCGTTTCAACCAAAAAGACGGACAGACACAGAGATTTGAGTTTGACGGGTTGACGATTGATTTTAATAGCCGTTCCATTGTCACAATAAATGGAGAATATGAACTTCCCCCGAAAGAATTTGATCTTCTTCTGTTTCTTGCTAAAAATCAAGGAAAAATACTGACAAAACAGCAAATATATGAAAAGTATGGGGCGAAGAATATGTGTATGATGATAGTAATATTATGGCAATCATTAGCCGTTTGCGGAAAAAAATAGAAGAAAATCCCGGCAGCCCTAAATATATACAGACGGTAAAAGGGATTGGCTATCGTTTCAGTAAGGAGGTATGACCGTTGTTTACAGAAGCTATCATTGTGATTGGAATAGTGATTGTCCTTTTTTCTGTTTGCAGTTCTGCGCTGACCGTCCGGCGTGTAAAAAAGCAGATTTCGGAAATATCTGACGCTTTAGAAGATATAAAAAATGGGAATGGAAACAGGCGTATTTTAGCAGAAACACATGAGCTTATTGCCCCACTTGCTTATGCAATCAATGATATTATCCTGTCTTATGAAAAAAGGCTTTCTGCCTATCACCAGACGGACGAAACAAACAGGCAGCTTATGACGAGCCTTTCCCATGATGTAAGGACACCGCTTACCACACTGATTGGGTATTTGGACGCTGCACACAAAGGGATTGTAGACGGAAAAGAACGTGACGACTATATAGAAACTGCCCGCCGGAAAGCGCATGACTTGAAAGAATATATAGACGTGCTTTTTGATTGGTTTAAGTTAGGTTCTAATGAATTTTCCATGAACATAGCGGAGATTGATTTAACAGAGCTGACACGCAATATACTAATTGACTGGATACCGATATTTGAAGATACACAAGTAGAATTCACGATTGACATTCCAGAACAGCCTTTCCGGGTGCAGATTGACCCGGACGGATATATGCGGATATTAAACAACCTTATACAAAATGTAATCTCCCATAGCCATGCAGATAAAATTGAAATAGTTTTATCGGAACAGAACAGGAATATAAAAATTCTCCTGTCTGATAATGGAATAGGGATTGATAAGGAGGATTTAAAGCATATTTTTGATCGGCTGTATAAATGCGATAAGGGGCGGTCTGAAAAAGGCAGCGGTCTTGGTCTGTCTATCGTACATGAGCTTGTTGAAAAATTAAACGGAACAATAACGGCAGACAGCACACCGGGGAAAGGAACAATTTTCACCTTGTTTTTTCCTTTGATAGACTAATCAGCTCCCGCCCCTTACGGCGGGAGTAATTATTTGTAAAAATCTTCCTTCTCCAAATTGCAAGGTTAATGCAAGATTGGTGCAAGGTTAATGCAAGGTTGGTGTGATAGAATGGCAGATATGAAAAGGAGGTAAAATCCTCTGCTCCTGCAAAGGCAGTCGCATTTTACTCCGCAAAACAAGGAGGATTGCAATGAGCAAATATGTAATTGAAACGAAAAATCTTACAAAGCAATACGGAACACAAAAAGTGTTGCCAATCTGAACATTCATGTTCAAAAAGGGCGTATCTATGGTCTGCTTGGCAGAAATGGAGCCGGAAAGACAACAACCATGAAGATGCTGCTTGGACTTACACAGCCAACTTCCGGGGAAGTGACGATTTGGGGGAAGCCCTTACAGGCAAATGAAAAAAGCTGTTGCCCCGTATTGGCAGTCTGATTGAATCCCCCGGCTTCTATCCTAATCTCACAGCTACCGAAAATCTGCGCATTTTTGCTACCCTGCGGGGAGTGCCGAACCGCAACGCAATTAAAAATGCACTTGATTTAGTTGGTCTGCCTTACAAAGATAAAAAGCTGTTTTCCCAATATTCACTTGGTATGAAACAGCGGCTGGCGATTGCACTTGCCATTATGCACGACCCGGAGCTTTTGATTTTGGACGAACCGATCAACGGTCTTGACCCGATCGGAATTGCAGAAGTCCGTTCCTTTATCCGTGATCTCTGCAATGAGCGTGGAAAAACAATATTGATTTCCAGCCATATCCTTTCCGAAATTGCACTTTTGGCAGACGATATAGGCATTATCGACCACGGTACATTGCTGGAAGAAGAAAGTCTTGCAGAACTGGAAGCAAAGAGCAGCAAGCATATCCGGTTTATTGTTTCTGATACGGCACAGGCGGCAAGAATTTTAGAGCGTATATTCCATGAGAACCAGTTTACCATACAGGACGACCACAATATACAGGTGCATAATCTTGATTTACCAATAGGAAAAATTGTTACTGCTTTTGTAGAAAATGGCTTGGAAGTATCGGAAGCCGCAACTTCAGAAGAAAGCCTTGAAGATTATTTTAAACGTGTAACAGGGGGTGAAGGGATTGCTTAAACTTGTTATTTGTGAGTTTTCGAAATTGAAGCGAAAAAAATTTATATGGCTGGTTGTTCTTTCGGCGTTTTTATTTCCCGTGCCGCTGACAGCATTGATGACTATGCCCCAGACAGCAGGACAATATGACAGCAAAATAGATATTTTTAATGATTATTTTCAGTTTGTTATGGGATATGGGGTAGAACTTCTTTTGCCATGCGTGATCGGGGTGATGGCAGCCATGCTCTTTTTTATGGAACGGGATAATGATACATTTAAAAACCTGCGTACAATCCCTGTCACAAGCACACAGATGATTTTGGCAAAAATAATTGTCTTGTTCTTTTTTGGGAGTATTTATAGTCTGACATCGGCTTTTATATCAATCCTGTGCGGCGAGATGATTGCAGAAGTAAACAGCATTGCTTACAGATTATTTTTTGCGCTGGAAATGGGGATTTTTATTACCGCCGGGACGCTGCCATTAGTCGTTCTCGTAGTGTTCTTTAGTAAGAACTATGTATTTTCTGTTTTATTATGTGTTTTTTACAGTGTCCTAAGTTTGACAGCCGAATCATCTTTTGGCGCGCTGCCTAAAGTGATGTGCTGGTTAATGCCAATTCCGTTTACAACCCTTTGGAGTGCAGGGAATTTAACCGCACATGGAGCTATGGACGACGTGGGGATGCTGGAATATTTAATTCCGACTACATTTCAGACAATCATTATTTTAGCTGTTGTTGCTTTGCTTTCTGTTATATTGGTTGATTATATGTATAAAAAGAGAGGAGATGAATGATATGTTTCGCATGGTTAAGACCGAAATATGGAAATTAAAGCGGTATCATATGATATGGGCAGGTGTTTTTCTGATGTTGCTTTCCGTCCTGTTGACGCTTTTTTCCACAACTGCATTGGACGGAACAGTCTGGACATTTTCTTTCTTTACGGAACAGGTGATCAAAATAATGTTACCATGATTTTTCCCATGTGTATTGCTTTGATTGCCGGATATATTATAGCAAGGGAAGCAAAAGACGATACGCTGAAAAGTATTTTGACGATACCTGTTTCATATAGCAGTTTATTGTGGGGGAAACTGCTTGTATGTGCATTGCTTTCTTTGTTTTTTGGACTGGTAAGTGCGGCATTTACGGTAATCGCTGATTTGATGATGGGATTTCCGGGAATTTCTGTAACATCAATATTGCAGACATTTATTCAGATTATTCTCAACTGTCTGTTTTTGTATATTGCAGTCATGCCTGTAATTGCATTCGCTGCCCGTATATCAAACGGACATATGATTGGAACAATTATTGCTTTTGTTTATGGCTATGGCGGTATGTTTGCCTCTGGAAATGCTGCATTAGCAAATGTTTATCCTGTTACTGCAAGTTTAGGCTTAATAAGCTATCGAAGCTACGATCCGGCTGTACATTGGAATGTGTTAATCTGTCTGTTTAGTATGATTGCCGTATTGATGATTACTGCTGTTTTCGTATTCACTGCAAAAGGAAACGTGCCAGTCAAGGCAGCAAAAAAGCGCACAAAAACAACAACCAAAAAAGGCTGGTAAGGGAGGATATAGGAATGAAGAGAAAATTGACTGTCGGGATTGCGGTAGTTGTAATAATTGTTGTAGGTTTTATTGGTTTTTGTATGTGGTTTCTTTCGGGAACTGGCAGCACATACTACTATTCACAGATTGATAACAGTAAAATAGAACAGACCGAATCAAAAGGCGGTGTAATTAACTTTAGTGGAAGTATGGATTACTCATACACTTTATTTTCTTACGATGAGAATGGAAAAGGAAAAGACATTACATTCGGAACATCAAAGGAATTGAAAGAGGGAGCTTTTATCCGTTTAACGGTAATGCCGATCCGAGGTGTTCTTGAATGGAAAGAGGTGCAATATGATGAACTTCCTGCCACTGTGCAAAGCAATTATACAGCACCAACGAGTGAATAAGGGCAGTTATAGGTTTGGAATTAAAAAATAGAAAGGCTGATGATATGTGCTATAAGAGAATACGTTTCCATTTCCTTTCAATAAGTATTTTGATATTTAGTTTGACACTTGCAGGGTGTTCAAAAGATGAAATCTTAGATCAGTATAATAGTGTTGTCCAAACAGCCGGAAATGCAGCACTCACAAGCAATTTTTTACTTAAAGGAAATCGGACATATGGGGAAGATTGCTATACCGGGACGTATACGGCAGATTATAAGGATTTTTCTAATACAGAATATCTCTTTGGCGGAACTTCTATTGAGCGTGAAAATGGCAAAGATATTTCTGTTTCCTGTGACTTGGAAATTACCGAGGGAACAGCGCAAGTGTTTTGGGTTTCTGGCAGCGATGATCCGGTAATCCTGCTTGAAGCAACTGGTAGCTATTCCGAAACAATAACATTGCCGGAAGGCGGAAACTATATTGGCGTTATTGGAAACAATTTTACAGGGCATTTAGAAATGAATATAGAATAATAATCTGCCGCACGACGGCAAAAGAAAAAAAGCCGTCGTCTAGCAGAGGTATTTTCACACGCCTATTTATACACGGCGGCTTTTGAGAGATCAAAGCCGCCGTTTCTTTTTTATCTTCTCAAGGAATGACGCGGTTTCACTGTTAAAAGCGGCGGCTAAAGGAGGTAGCCGCCATGAAGTACATACCCTATCGACAAAATCCGACGGTCATCGACACACCAAAAAAAGCCCGTTCACCACCGGGGGAAATTACGCCTATAAGTATGAACTGTCTAATCATCTTAATAAGTTTTTCAATGCCTTTTTGCCTGTCCGCAATTTTTGTGGGCGGGCTTTTTTAGCGCCTTTTGGTTTTCTTAAAAAGCTGCTTGAAAAGCGCAACAAAACAGCCTTTTTTACTTTGATAGTGTGCGAAGGGGGACGGAAGGACAAGCCTTTTGTTCTTTACACCACGAAGGAAGGAGGTGAACTCTATGGAGCTATCTTCTTCTGAAATGAAAACGATCCAACATCAGTATGACACTCTTGCAAAGAAAACACTTAAAAGCGAAGCGCCAAACTACCAGCATGAGCTTTTTAGCCGCGCTGTCCGTGAAGTGAATTTTTCGGAAATGAGCGAAGCGGAACTCTCACAGCTTTACACGCTGGACGAGTACGAGAGCGATTACTACCGCTTTGAAGTGTCCGGCTATGATGTGCTTGTGAAAAATGAGCTGCTTGGCGAAGCCTTACAAGCCCTGCCCGAAAAGAAGCGTGACATTATCCTTTTGTCATACTTTTTGGATATGAGCGACGAGGAAATAGGCGGTCTGCTGAATGTTGTGCGCAGTACGATTTTCCGGCACAGGAAAACCGCGCTTGAAAAAATCAAACTGTATATGGAGGGAAAAACAGATGAACAGAAATAAAAAATCCGTTGCCCTGTTGCCGTTCCCTATTATTGCAGCGGCGGCGGGCGGCGACACGGAAGCCATGTGCGCAGTCTTGAAGCATTACGAGGGTTACATAGCGACGCTCTGCACCCGGACGCTGAAAGACGACGCGGGCAATACTTATTCCTACGTTGACGAGGAAATGAAGAACAGGCTGCAAGTGCGGCTGATTACCCGCACCCTTGCCTTTAACGTAGGCTAAACACAGGCTGTCCCCAGCGGGGCGCGTCCCCCTTTCCGCGCTTCCGCTTACGGGTTGCTTGTCGGCTCACGGAAGCATACCGCCCAGCGCGGTATGCTTCCGTGAGCCGACAAGCTCTTGATTTTGAACCTTGACAAAGAAAGCGGCGCAAGATAACGGCGGCGCAGCATAGGGCAGATCGGATACGTCCCTTTTGCACCGAGCCATACGGCGGGTGCGCCATGACGCTATCCCGGCAGGGGTTTCTTTTCCCCACCGGGACAGCCGAGCGACCAACACCGCGCCGGGGAGCAAGTTTAGCAGCTTGCGGGCGACGACAGCGCAGAATATATAATGATACTCCCTTACCGCCACAGTCCGAGCGTTCAAAGCGTCGCAGGCAATGGGTAGGGCTGCATGAGAACCATGCAGGGGTGAAACTCCCGTGAGGTTACGCTATTAACCGTCCGATCACAGCCCCTTTTTCACCATTAACCATTTACCCATTTTTGAAAGGGGGATTTATAGAATGAACAATGCTGGTGTGCCTATTTGGGAAAAGTACACGCTTACCATTGAGGAAGCGTCAAAATATTTCCGCATTGGGGAAAACAAGCTGCGGAAACTTGCAGAGGAAAATCCCACGGCGGGCTGGGTGATCTTGAACGGCAACCGTATTCAGATCAAAAGGAAACAGTTTGAAAAAGTCATTGACACACTGGACGCGATTTAGCGAAAAAGATAGTGAAAAAGAGCCTTGAATATGCTATAATAGATGTAGGCATATCAAGGCTCTTTCCGACATGGAAAGGAGCAACACAATGTCGGAGAAAAGACGTGATAATAAAAACCGCATTTTGCGTTCGGGAGAGAGCCAGAGAAAAGACGGGAGATATGCTTACAAATATACCGATACTTTTGGTAAAGTGCAATTTGTCTATGCGTGGAAGTTAGTGCCTACGGACAAGACCCCTGCCGGGAAGCGTGACGACATATCCCTTAGAGAAAAGGAAAAAGAGATACAGAAAGACCTTGACGACGGGATAGACACGATTGGAAAGAAAATGACTGTCTGCGAGCTTTACGCAAAGCAGAACCGCCACCGGGGGAATGTTCGGTACAACACCACACAGGGGCGCAAGCGGCTGATGAAGCTGCTGGAAGCGGATAAACTTGGTTCCTGCCCCATTGATAGTGTAAAACTGTCCGACGCGAAAGAATGGGCGTTGCGCATGAAAGAAAAGGGAATATCCTACAAGACCATAAGCAATGATAAGCGTTCTCTGAAAGCTGCCTTTTACACAGCGATACAGGACGACTGTATAAGGAAAAATCCCTTTGACTTCCAGCTCAACACCGTGATCGAGGACGACACAGAGCCGAAAGTACCCCTCACAGCAGAACAGGAAGAAAGCCTTTTATCCTTTATGCAAAGTGATAGCGTCTATCAGAAATACCGTGACGAGGTTATCATACTGCTGGGGACGGGGCTTAGGATTTCCGAACTCTGCGGGCTGACTGAAACCGACCTTGACTTTGAAAATCGGGTAATCAATGTAGACCACCAGCTTTTACGGAGCGCGGAAACAGGCTACTACATAGAGAAGCCCAAAACGCAAAGCGGTATCAGACAAATTCCAATGAGTGAAAAAGTGTATGAAGCGTTGGGGCGCGTGTTGGAGAACCGCAAAGGAACGAAGCAGATCACCGTTGACGGTTACAGCAATTTCCTTTTCCTCAACCGGGACGGCTGCCCGAAAACGAATGTGAACTATGCTACCATGTTCCGGGGGCTTGTGAAAAAGTACAACAAATGCCATGAAGAAGCCTTACCCAAAGTAATGACACCCCACACCCTGCGCCATACATTCTGCACCAACTTAGCCAATGCGGGCATGAACCCGAAAGCGTTACAGTATATCATGGGACATTCCAACATTACCATGACGCTGAACTATTACGCACACGCAACATTCGCTTCCGCAAGGGCTGAAATGGAAAGGCTGATTGCAGCATAGCCGCAGACGGATTTACTACTTCTTTTACTACCATTGAGAGGGAAAACCTAAGAGGTTATGAGGGTATATAAGAACTTCTCCCCATATCTAAAATGTCGGGAAAGCCCGAAAATACGGGCTATACCGACATATAAGAACTTCTAAAGAGATAATCTAAATTCACCATAAATTTTATACTAAAAACTGCCCCTTCCTATGTCAATTAACATAAGAAGGGGCAGCTTCACCGTCCGGTTGCGGACGCTTTATTTTATGCGCTGATCGGCGTATTCGCTCCTATTTTTATCTCGTGTTCCTGTCTGCAGCTGCCGACTTCCAAATACCATACGACCTGCTGTTCGTCAATATAAGTAAAATCCCTGTCTTCACAGAACTTGCGGCAGTCCTGTTCATTTCCGTAAAAAACCGGTCTCTGAATGCCGGTCGGGCTTGCCTTGTATACACAGTATTCTTTCTTATTATTCGTCATATATACCTCCATTTCTCCGTCCGGGGACGGTTCAGACTGCTGCAGCATGCACTGCAGTTTTCAATAACAATAAGCTTTTACTGCTCCGGCATATTATTACATTTACGAACAAAAACGTCAAATTTTACATTTACTTCCACATCTGTCATTCATCCGTTATTTTTCTGCTCATTGCACAAAATCACAGATACCTTCCCATATGCTCTGGTAAAAATGTCCGCTGCCCGCAGACGTTCTTATACATGTTTACCAATATTTTGTATTGTCTGCACACCTCTTTCATACAAGTTCCGCAAAAATAAAACAAATTCCATGTCATTGAGTCCGTCCGGATATCCTGCCGACAGGAATACACTTTTTAAAATTATTTGCTATGTCGTGTTTCCACAAGCTCCGGCTCACTATCCTTTGCATTGCTGACGGAATTCGGATTTATTTCTTCATACGTTTTCTCCGTCATATGATATTTGTACGTCTTCCCCGGCTCCAGTTTTCCAGTTGTCTGTTCGCTAAGTGTGGATGACTTTATCTCGTCCGTTTCCGACACTGTAATTTCCGAATCCGAATGAAAAGAAACCCAAATATCTTCTTCGTGCAATTGCTCCGATTCACATACCCGCAGAATAATGTCTTCTTCACCTTTTTTATTTTCCGTATTATGAATGTTTGCTCCGCCGCTTGTTTCCACCGGTTCCTCTCCATCTGCGCTTTTCATAATCTCGTATTCCACCGGATTTATTTCGTCCGTATCTTGCGCCGCCGCATCCGTACTTTGTAACGTTGCTTTCTCGTTTTGTTCCGGATTTGTCTGCTCATTCGTTGCAAATACGGAAGATGCTCCGGTTACAAGCAGTACTGCACATATTACGCCGATTCCTGTTATTTTTTATATTTCATAATAGACTCAATCCTTTCTTTGACCGGATTTTCTAAAAATCCGCTGCAAAACAACGCGCTTCCCATTTGATTCTGTGCGAGCATTAAAAGCGTCATGGCATATTGCTGTCTGCCCCGACTGCCGTACGCGGACAGCGCCTGTTCATCGCAGGATAATTCCAGATCTCTTGCAAACAGACGATACATCAGCCATACCGCCGGATTAAACCAGTGGATACAGACCGCTGCAACCGACAACCGTTTCCAAAGATTATCAAAGCGTCTGATGTGGACGATTTCATGTGTCAGTATATATTGCAGCTGCTGCTTTTGACAAAGCAGGCTTTTGGGGATTATAATACTCTGTCTGATCGTACCAAATACAAGCGGAGTACGGACTCTGTCATGTACAAGCAGGCGCACGGACTCTGTCCGCATGCGCATCCCTGACAGCCGCACAGCTGTTTCATATGCTTCCCGAACCTGCAGCTGTTCGGACGACGGCATGCTTTCCAGTGGAAGAGCCTCTGCCAGCAGGCGATACTCTCTTCGGTAACAATACAAAAATAAATACCGCAGATCACCACGCCTGCCAGCCAGACAATCGCTGCCGCTTTCTGCAGACCAATTCCCATATCCTGTGCCGTGCCAAAAGAAGCCGCTTTTGGCATAGGCATCGTACGCACAACCATTTTTTCCTCCGCCTGCCACAATATATCCGCCTGCAGTCCGCACACTTGCCGCATCCATGCAAATACCGGTACTGCAATCCCTTTACGCACCGGAAGACTGCCCGGCAGCAGCAGTCTTGCCAGCGCTACCATCCACAGCAGCATCATTGTCCGCCTGGATAAATACCAAAACCGTTCTCTTCGCAAAAGCGTCAGCAGTAAAATCAACACTCCTGCAGAAATGCTCATTTCCAATAATCCCATACGTCCATCCTCACAATTCCAGTCCGGAAATCATCTCTTTCAGCTGCATAATCTCCGTCTCTGTCAGATCACCATCCGATAAAAATGCTGCAAAAAATTTCTGCCTGGATCCATCAAACATTTTGTCTATCAGCTCTTCCGTCTCAAAACTCTGCACCTGTTTTCTTGTGATAAGCGCATGACACAAAAACTTTGGATCCGTACGCTCTATGGCTCCTTTTGCAATACATTTTTTGATCACCGTATACGTCGTATTACGATTCCAGCCGATCTCTTCCTGCAAAATTTTTGCAATCTGTCCGGCAGGCAGATCGCCGCCTGCTTTCCACAGCGTATCCATGACTTTCAACTCAGAATCAAATAATTTCATCTCCATAACTTTCCCTCCTCGGAAAATGACTATTGCAATAGTGTTTTCATATGTATACTATCACGATAGTCACTGATTGTCAAGTACAAATGCTTACATATTGTTCTGATCAGGAATGCGGTTTTGCCGCATCCGCACTGCAACAAGCCGGTTATCAGACAGATCTGTTTTATGGGCAGGGTCACAAAGATACATTGCATTTCATTTCTCCATCGAACTCACTGCCATTTGAAAAGCAGGTATTGCCGGACAATCTGAATGCAAACAGCTATTCTGTTATACATATTTCGACACATGGATTTTATATGCGGCAGCAGCTTCCTTCATTTTATACTTCGGACAGCAGCACATATAATCATCCGATGCATCGCTGCGGACTGATTTTAAACGATCAAATCTGTGACGGTCAATACAATGTAACGGAATCCATACTATGGGGTGATGATATTCTGAATACAGACTTAACCGGAACACAGCTGGCCGTGTTATCCTGCTGTGTCTCAGGCATCGGCCATATGGAAAGCGGCGATTGGCTCATTGGTCTTCAAAGAGCATTTTTTACGGCTGGATTTATCTATATTGGAAAAATTTGTACCATTTCTTAACATAATATTTTCTGCCTGGATAAGCACTACACTTAAATACGCGGCCTGAAATTGCGTTATTTCAGACCGCGCATTTTAAAATCCGTATTTTTCTACAAACTCCTTACAAATTATTCCAGTTCCGCTGCAACTCTTTGAATATGCATTGCCAAATATCCAATTTCGACCTCATCCATCGGCCGTTTCAGATACTTTTCCAAATGTCCGCATACGACACCGGCCAGTTGGAAAGCATCCGGAAACTGTTCGGACATATAGTCATTCATATCCACTTTCAGCCTTTCTCCTTTTACCGCACGTGCTGCCATATAGCGGACATGGTTCATCAGCCGATTATACGAAAGAGAATTTACGTCAATCTTTTTTCCTGTCTTTTCCTCTACCAGATGAATACATTCTCTTACGGACCCTGCGATCTGCATGGATAATGCGACATTTTCATTCTCAATTGCAGAATGAATGTGCAACGCAATATATCCGACTTCATGTTCGTCAATCTCCACATCCAGCCGTTCTGCAAGAATCGGCCGAATACATTCGGCAGTATGATATTCCATATGAAACAACGCACGAATGTCCCCTGTCAGCGGATTGCTGATTTGTTCACTGCTGCGTATGCGTTTGACCGCAAAAGCGATATGGTCAGCCATCGGAAAGAGTATGCTCCAGTCTATCTTTCCAAAAACACGCTCGCTTTCCTTTAACACCTGTTCTGCAATTTCCAGAAAAACCGGATCCATTCCTTTTACGAGTTCCATCGCGTTGCCGCGCTCCGTATGCTCATACAAAGAATAAATGGTACACGCACCCGGCACCTCTATTCTCTGGCTTACTTTCTTTCCAAAGCCAATACCTTTACCGATCAGAAGGTACTCCCGGTTGTCTTTTTCTCCAATTGCAATGACCGTATTATTGTTTAATGCCTTCTTTATTCTGAACATACTTACTCCCCATAAGTCTTATGACAGCCGAACTCTTTATGCCTCATACGTATCAATCGCAAACAACGCTTCTCCTGCCTGAATATTGCCACTTTTCAGCAACCGTATTTTCTGATTGTCCGAAAGCTCCGTACAGAGTACCGGAGATGCCAGTGATGGTGCATGTTCTTTTAAATAAGCCAGATCCAGCTTCATTAACAAATCGCCTTTCTTTACTTTGTCTCCGTCTTTCACCAATACTTCAAACCCTTTACCGTTCAGTTTTACCGTGTCAATCCCCATATGCAGCAGCAACTCTGTTCCGGCAGAAGTTACAAATCCGATTGCATGTTTTGTATCAAATACAAAGCTGATCTCTCCGTCTTCCGGTGCAACGACTTTTGCCTCCGACGGTGTTACAATAGCTCCGTCACCCATCATCCGGCCTGCAAACGCTTCATCCGGCGCTTCCGATAAATCTGCAGCCACACCATTTACCGGACTGGAAATAATTTCCGAACGTAACAGTTTTCCTTCTGCCTTCTTTGCCGTTTTGGAACCGTTCTGCTCCGCAGCCTGCTGCGCGGTTCCTTCTGATGGCTGGTACAGTTCATCCGGTGCGGTTTCCAGATAATCTTCCAGATTGGATTTAACTACCGTTACACGCGGTCCGTAAATAATCTGCACACCGTTTCCTTTGTGTACGACACCGGATGCACCGGTAGATTTTAACATTGCATCATCCACAAGTTTGGAATCGTGTACCGTACAGCGTAATCTGGTCGCACAACAATCCACATCCGAAATATTTTTCTTGCCGCCAAGTCCGTGACAGATCGTCTCAGATAACGCATCCTCTTCCGAAAGCGCTGCGCCCTGTCCGGATTCTCCGTTCTTGCGTGCATCCACATCACTTCTGCGGTACAGTTTTACTTCTTCATTGTCGTCACGTCCCGGTGTCTTGAGATTCATTTTACGGATCAGGAATGAAAACAGCAGGAAATATACGACAAAATATCCGATACCTACGATAACAATCCATACCCAGCTTGTTTTTGCATTTCCCTGTAAAATACCGAACAGGAACATGTCTATCAAACCGCCGGAAAACGTCATACCTACGCCTACATTAAACACGTGCATCAGCATATATGCCAGACCTGCAAATACACAATGAATTCCATACAGCAGCGGAGCTACAAATAAGAACGTAAATTCCAGCGGTTCCGTAATACCGGTCAGCATGGAAGCTAACGCTGCAGATAACAAAAGACCTGCTGCAGCTTCTTTTTTCTCCGGTTTTGCCGTTTTGTACATAGCAAGCGCCGCACCCGGCAGACCAAAGATCATTAACGGGAACTTCCCTGACATAAATCTTGTTGCGGACACCGCAAAATGCTCTACGGACGGATCTGCCAGCTGTGCAAAGAAGATGTTCTGTGCACCTTCAATCACACGACCGCTCACTTCCATTGTACCGCCAAGCGCTGTCTGCCAGAACGGAAGATAAAATACATGGTGCAGTCCAAACGGAATCAATGCACGTTCCATCAGACCATACACCCATGTCCCCGCATAACCGGACTCCAAAACAACACCGCCGACCGCATAAATACCCTGCTGAATGACCGGCCAGATAAAAAACATTAAAATACCGACTGCCGTATATGTCAGACCACTTACAATCGGCACAAATCTGGTACCGCCAAAAAATGACAATACCTGTGGCAGCTCAATCTTATAAAACCGATTGTGAAGCGCAGCCACACCAAGTCCAACGATAATACCGCCAAACACACCCATCTGCAGCGATGTAATGCCGACAACCGATGTCGTCGCACCGCTTAACATTGTCTCCGGGCCGCCGTTATTCGTAATCATCGCCCCAATCGAAGCATGCATAATAAAAAATGCGATTGCTGCCGATAATGCGGCTACTTCTTTTCTTTCTTTGCCATACCAATCGCAACACCCATGGCAAATATAATCGGAAGATTTGTAAATACGATATCCCCGGCCGCACTCATAACCTGTAAAATCGCATTTAAAATCGTTCCCGGACCCATAATTCCCATCAGTCCATACGTATTCAGCATCGTTTCGTTTGTAAACGATCCCCCGACGCCAAGCAGCAAACCTGCAACCGGCAGAATTGCAATCGGCAGCATGAACGAACGCCCAACACGCTGCAACACTCCAAAAATTTTGTCTTTCATAAATGCCTCCCTGTTTTCCGGGTGTTTTATGCATAAAAGCAGACATTCATATGCATAAACATCCCTTGATTTTATGCATAGTTAATGCCTGCTTACCAGTTACACACTATATCATCTGAATAAAAAACTAACATTTTTAAAACTATTTGTCAAGTCATATATGGGAATTTTTAATATTTTGTGAAATATTTACAGGATGCCATCGGGCAAACTGCACAAAACTTAATCCATATTTGCAAACTCAACCATATACTTTCGAAAACGCAATGGCAGCATATTCCTCTGCAGCTGCAAATTTTTCCGGTCCGTTATGGCAATCGACTCGCAAAAATGTCTGTACAGCATCTGATATTCCGCTTCCTGCCGTGTATATACTTCCTGTTCTTTCAAAATCGGCAGTTCTCCCCGTACAAGGTACCACTGCTTCCCTTTCGGGTGCACCGCATAATACTTTCTCTGCTCATCATAGATGGCAAAGTCTTCATTTGGCAGTCGATTGGCAAAATGCGGCGTAAGCAGTGCCGTAATATCATTTTTAGGACCATACCGGGCAAGCAGCACCCCATTTTGCAATTCCTGAAAGCGCAGAAATCCCAGCAAATGATGAATTTCAATTCCGGTATTTCGACTTAAAGAAAACGCTTTGCGGATATACCGATTGCTCAGATGGTCCATAAGACGGCCGCGATAACGGCCGGATATTCCTACCACAATCGTATGATATACCGCATCTGCTTTTTCCGTATCACAAGATACCATTGCCTGGCACAATTGTGTATATGCTTCCGATCCGAATCTTTGGTAAATGGTCCGCAGTACTTTTCCGCTTTTTTCTTCGTCTGCTTCAACCTCCTGATATGTCGAAAACAAACGATAATTTTCGATACCTGATGTCTGCAGATGGATGAAATTATGGTCTTTTTTAATTCGTACGCTTTGTATACACCTGTCAGAATCCCTTCTATCGAATCTTCACAGATTAAAACTGTCTCTTCCATTCATTTATTCCTTCTATTATTCATTTCTTCTATTATTTCTTCTATATATTTCTTCTGTTATTTCTTTTATATATTTATTTCTTCCATCGTTTATTTGACATCAAACAAAGACAGCTGCCGATAAGTCATCCCGTCTCTTGAAAACGGAACATTTTCTTTCGGATCCACAAGATTACGCACAATATAGTCTTCTTCCAGCTTCGTGCGGTACATCATCCTGCCTCCGCAGGTAATAAAATA
The DNA here is from genome assembly GCF_000364225.2 of Eubacterium plexicaudatum ASF492. Classification (GTDB taxonomy): domain Bacteria; phylum Bacillota; class Clostridia; order Lachnospirales; family Lachnospiraceae; genus Eubacterium_J; species Eubacterium_J plexicaudatum. Next base: position 6,162,947 of record NZ_AQFT02000001.1, on the reverse strand, counting down.
CAATGCCCGCTTTAACACAACGCCAATCTTTTTTAAATCATCAAAGTGGAGCGATGCGCTTTTTCTTGCTCCGATAATCCTGCCCGCACTTTTCACCCCAATTCCGGGTACCCGCAGCAACGTCTGATAATCTGCCTTGTTGATTTCCACCGGAAACTGTTCCAAATGGCGGATTGCCCAGTCACATTTTGGATCCAGCAGAACATTAAAGTGTGGACGCTGTTCACTCAACAGCTCCGCTGCTCTAAAACCATAATAACGAAGCAGAAAATCGGCCTGATACAACCTGTGTTCCCGCAAAAGCGGCGGTCCGCCTGGCAGTGCCGGAAGCATGGCATCATCGTTGACACGTACAAACGCAGAATAAAATACCCGCTTTAAATCAAACTTCCGATACAGGTTCTCTGCTACAGACATAATCTGATAATCGTTTTCCGGCGTCGCTCCGATAATCATCTGTGTAGACTGACCTGCCGGCACGAATTTCGGGGCATGCCGGTACAGCATCAGATCGTTTTTATTTTCATCCCGTGCATTTTGAATCAACCGCATCGGCGTCAGTATATTTTTACGGTTTTTGTTTGGCGCCAGCACGCGAAGTCCTTCTGCCGTTGGCAATTCCAGATTGACACTCATACGATCCGCATATAACCCTGTCTGATAGACCAGTTCCGGCTCTGCGCCAGGAATTGCTTTTACATGAATATATCCCTGAAAGCGATGCTGTGTTCGAAGCTTGTAAACCGTCTGATGTATCAGCTCCATCGTATAACTGGGACTGTATAAAATGCCTGAACTTAAAAATAATCCTTCTATATAATTCCTGCGATAAAACTGCATGGTAAGCTCACAAATCTCATCCGGCGTAAAAGACGCCCGCGGAACATCATTGGAACGACGATTCAGGCAGTACTTGCAGTCAAAAATGCATTCATTGGTAAACAATATTTCAGCAGAGAGATACACCGGCCATCTGACGAAAAACTGTGGCAAATACCGGCCAGTTTCGTATTCCCAATCCCGGTACCATCTCCGTTCCGGTCAATTCCGCTTGATGTGCAGGCAACATCATATTTGGCAGCATCGGTCAAAATTTCCAGTTTTTTATACAGCGGCATTGGTTGTGATAATTGCAGTTCCATCATTGTAATTCTCACCTTCTGTCTTAATATCGAATGTATGTTCCAATTATACATCGAACGTAAGTTCTTGTCAAGAATCGTTTTAATTTGAATCTGCTTTCCTGCGTCTGTCTTTTTTCCTTCATACGGTACCATTCGCATATGCCACTGTAACCTGCCTCAAAAAAAGGCTTCCGGCAGAGCCGGACTCCCCTGTCATGCATATGAGAATCCGGCCATTTTAATCCGGCATCACGCCGCAATCCGAAAGTAAATGGGGAACCGGAAGCCTGTATGTTACATTTTGATCCGCGAAGTGAATAAAAAAGGAGTTGCTGAGCCGGTTTGCAAAGAAACCATCCACATTAAATTTGTTCAGGTTACACAAATCTTCCGGATCTTTTGCGTGTTTCTTCGCGGTATGCCCAGAATGTCCCTGAAAGCATTCTTCACTTTGGCCTACTGTCTGCTATCTGTGAATAAGCATCCATGAAAATGCGGTCCGGTCCTTCTGTTTCCGAGAGGCGGATCTCCTCTATGAGCATATGAACTGTTTTGGATAAGTTTTCAAGTTTGGTATCTTTTTTTGCCATACTGTCCCCCACATACGAAAAATGCTGTTTGGAAACAGTGTATTATATATTAGTTCAAGAAGAAAGTACTCCTATCACTTATTGGTAAAATATAGCAAAAACACTTAAAAAATGTATGTCTTTTTCATTCATGCGTTTAATCTGTAAGTAATCGGAAAATTCATTGAAAGAGTTATACATATATAGTATAATGTATCTCGAAAAGTGGATTTTGGATTTATTTGTTAGTTATTGTTACATTTGTTTACTTATTTGCCTTTGGAGAAGAATAAGTATGAAAAATATAAAATTGGCTTTTTGATAGAGATGGAAGGTGATTTTACATTCATTGGCAACCAGTATCATTTGACTGAAAACAGGGATTTGTAGATTGATCTTTTATTTTTTCGCAGAAGGTTGGATAATTGGAACATGTGGAAGGGAGGCGGAAAGAAAATGTTGATTGATGAAATTGCTAGTGCGGTATTAAAAATAATTTCTAAATATTCTATAAAAAAGGTAACGTTGTTTGGATCAAGAGCAGATGGAACAAATTATGATGATAGTGACATAGATTTGATCATGGAATTTAACAAACCTGTTTCGTTGATCACCTTATCTATGGTACAGATTGATTTAGAGGATATGCTGGGAGTAAAAGTAGACGTGATTCATGGACCTGTTATGCCGGGTGATATGATAGAAATTCGTAAGGAAGTGGTATTATATGCAGCATAGGGATAAAATTACCATATAGAAGATAGTGGAAGAAATAGATATTGGAATTGAGCTTTTGGGAACAGCTTCGCTAGAACAGTTTTTGGCGAATGAGATGTTGAAACGTGCAATGGGGATGACATGCATTAATGTCGGAGAACTTGTTAAAGTTATTACGGATGATTTAAGGAATAAATACAAGACATTTCCATGGAGAGCAGTTGCAGGAATGAGAGATATAACGGCACATAGATATCAAACACTGCGTATGGAAGATGTTTATTTGACTGTTCATGATGAGTATCCATGGCTAAAAAAACAGTTGAAAGCTATTCTGGAATTGGAAGAAAATAGAGAATAAAAATGCTACTATAAAGTTATTTGATGAGCAGTATAAACAGATAAAAAGTGATGTGTTTCGATAGATTTCATATATTATTTACAAAATAATTTAGTCCGTGCTTGACAGGATCTAATGATGGCGATGCTAGTCGAAAAATAAGGAGTGATATACTTTGATCATCACCTTTCTAAGTTCCCATTGTTTTCAAATTATATCACTTTTCTACAATATATTCCATTTTTCGACCAATTATGCCATCGTCAGATTCTGTCAAGCACGGACTAAAAATATTTTGTAAATAAAGAATAAATTCTATCAAAATTAATCGTATTTTGTCTATTCCTCTGGATTTTCTAGCCCATCTTTTTTGCTTGAGTAAAAAATGAGTAAACACAATATATCTTTTTCTTTGCTAAGCATAAAACACATCTAATCCAGCTTCCAAACTTTATTATATGCAAATTTGGCTACTGCTCTTGTTCTTTTTTCTATTGTTTCTTCATTCCACACATCTAAATTGCCATAATATTTCAAGAAATTTTTAACTGTACTCAATCTGGAGTTTCCCAATTTTTTCTTCTTTTCTTCAAAAGAATCATTCCCCATATTACTATTAATATGCTCTGATAAAAGAAGAATATTTCCAACTCTGCTAACACATGCATTGCTCTCAGAATCATTCATAATATGTTCTAAATTACATTCTTTAATATTGCAAACCAGTTCGTTTGTTTTTTGTTCATATTTCTCTATCTCACTCCAAATATAACGCATCCTTTTTCTGTTATGAGAATTAGAATATTTTTTATTCTTATTTGAAAAGCCAATATTAAGAAACGCTGCTTCGAATTCAGTATATACCGGATAAAATTTGTTTAACTCTATTTTTATTTTATTAAGCACCATTTCAGAATGCTTCGCATATACTTCCTGAGATAATTCATGGATTTTTGTATCAATATTGTTTGAAGCATTTCTCATTACAAGTGTATAAGCAAACGAAAAATTTTTCAAATACGAGCAAACATTGTTTAGCTGCTTATCAGTGAACCATCCATTATCATAACCATCCATAAGCGACATAAATAACGGACGAAATTGTCGATGGTTAACTAAAGCAAAAAAATCTAAACATCTCTTGATAGTTTCATTGTTCGCTTTCTCCGGATGATAGAATATAATATACCTTTTACTTGCTTCAAGTAAATTGTCTAACAAAATATTTACTTCACTCTTATTTATATTTGCCTTAATAATGCGAAATACCCCTTCCTCTTTTGTTGGTTTATAGTACCTATATGTAACATAATGTGCTAAAAACTGTTCCATATTGCCATTGCATTCTTCCATATTCTTCTCAATCTTAGCCCATACTTCTTTTGCACGATCAATAGTATATTGAGGCTGTGCATATTTAAAAATAAAATTTTTTAATAATTCACTGTCTTCAAGATCGACCCCTCTTGCATTTAATATTTCAAAAATATCATAACAATCCAATTCATCTTCAGATGCAATATGTATAACTTTCATATCCAAAATAATATCTCTGATCATTACCAGTTCTGCAGGAGAACTGCAATTCTCTGACATAAAATTATAATAAAAGTATAGGCATTTAACCACCTGCTTATTACCATCACCTTCTTTACTCATTAACGCCCTATCAAGTAAATTGCCTTTGCTTAGATTTTCCTCCCAAACATATTTTCTTTGATTTCTCGGTATCATAAACCGTGCATCTCCTGAAAATATTTTCCTTATTTTTTCTTCATGTGCATCAAAACTCATCTTACATCCTCCTGGCCGTATCTGAAATTGTCCATATCGCTGCTCTGGCAAAAATAATCAGGGAATTTCTCATTCTTTAGTTCTAACATATCTCTGGTTCTTGCTATTTGGCTTAGAAGGCATTGTCATTTTTATCTGTCCTGCATCTAAAAGCGGCCTTAGAATTTTCTTTCGAAAATATTCCCTGCTTGCAATTCCCATAAATTCCTGCATTTCCCGCCTGCTCCTCTCTGTAGAACAAAATTCCAGCAGTCCCATGATACGTTTGTCCTGAACAACTTGCACACTATCTTGCACAGTGCAAGTATGCAAGTTATAATTCACATTTTTAAGGACAACACGAAAATCAGACGGAGTAGAATAAAATTCTGGTTTCTGCTCTTTTATATAACCGGGAAGCTTTTCTGTTTCATTTATAATCTTTTTCAGGCCACTGCCGCGCCGCTCCATATATTTCATACGATGAAAAAGATCAGCGATTACAGGATTTCGCCTCACAGAACCAATCGATTCAATATCACATTCCTGTACTGGCCTGCCCTCATACATTCCACCTGGAGACTGGATCTCCATCCTGTCATCATACATGTCAATATGGATCTCACTCCCCAGCACGATATAGTCTCTATGGATCAGTGCATTGACAATCGCCTCTGTCACGGCACGTTCCGCATAATCCGGCTTATCCACACGGTAACATGCAGCTTTTGTAAATCTTACTTTGGAATTATTCCTTACAAAATCACACCCGCTTTGCAGCAGATAGATCAGATTCCCTTCATATTCTTTGTCATCCAGCGCATCATCAAAAACAGAGCCCTTATCAAGGCCATTCCAGCGGGTACAAAATATTCTGGAATTAAATACAATATGCTGATCTGTCAGAAGCCTGCCGGCATTCGTAAGATTCCCTTCCCTGTCGGCAAGACCAAAAGACACATAATCTGCCATTGAAAAAGGAATCCCTGTCCTCTCCCGATAGGTCGCCTCCAGCAAAGTAAAGCTGTGCTCATCCTTGTTAACACCAGAGATCAATGCATCAAAAGATCTGTTTGTTCCTTTTAAAATCAGTTCATTGACCACATAATCCGGCGCCACTACCGTTTCATTTCCAACACGGATGTAAGCTTCCATAACGCCGTCTGCCTTATAATAATATGGCGTTGACCGTCCGGCAGTAACAGACAGCGCCAGTAGCTCCTTTCCCTGCTCCCTCACTGGAGTAAGCACAAACTGCGGCAAAGGTGTAATCCGTTCTTTGATTAACCGGCTGATGCTCTCTGCATCTGACTGAATATCTGTCAAGCCTGCCACTTCTCTATTGTCCCTAACGCCAAAAAACAAAATACCGCCGATTCCATTGGCAAAAGCACTTATGCTTTTCAGCCAGCTTTTGGGTTTCTTTGTTTCCAGCATAACTTTGAAATCACAATCTGTTGATTCTGCGATCAATCGTTCCATCATAGATAAATACCTCTTTAACGCCTGTTTCCTAATCCAATTAATATCATCTGCTTTATAAGCATGTAACCTTAAACATATGAACTAAATCTATCTTACCATAACGTCTTGCACACCTCAATATCTGTTTTTACTGCCATCAATTATATTCTTAAAAAGTGATATAAGCTGAAACAAGATATTTGATTCCACTTCTCATTTCAAATTATATCACTTTTCTACAAGAAATCCTATTTTTCGACCCGTATCGCCATCATCAGCATATACAGAAACAAATTACCAATTCTCACACCCGTTGATATAGTTCGTATAACCGTCCACCTGTACCTCATAGCTGCTCTGCTGTTCCTCATGGCCAGTAGAGGCATAGGCATAGACCGCAACATTCTTTGCCACCGCTGCGTCCTCCCTTCTTTATACACGCAAATACTTGACCTTACACAAAAACAGCGACAAATCTTCACCGGATTTGCCGCTGCCGCTTCATACTCTTATTGTATTTTATCTTAACTTATTGTTCTCTTAACACCCTGCCCCACGTCTCCTTAAGCCGTTCGAACGACCATGCCGCATTTGCCGGACTGGTAGACGGCAGCTTTTGCGCCTGTAAGCCTGTTTTGGGCAGCTGATGCTTCTGATATAGCTCATATGCTTTTGCACCGTTTGCAAGCACCGTATGAATGTTGCTCTGTAACATCAGTTCTGCCAGATCACATGGAACCACATTTCGAATACTGCTGTCAGATGAGCCTATAATATCACATCGATCTATTACATCCCATACGGCAAGGTGATATTTTAAAACAAGTTCTGTCTTTTCTTCAATTGTTTCTGGTATGCATTCCTCATAGATTGCAGCCAGAAGTTTCCAAAACCGATTTTGCGGATGTCCGTAATAAAACTGATTTTCTCTGGACTTCACGGAAGGAAATGTTCCAAGGATCAGAATTTCGGACTGCCCATTCCAAACCGGGTCAAATGTGTGCTTGATTGTCTGATATTGTTCCATATTTTATTTTATCTGTATTTTACAGCCGTGCCGTATGCCATAACCTCCGCAGCGCCGGCCATTACGGAAGCCGATGCGAAACGCACGTTTACAACCGCGTCTGCGCCAAGCTTTTCCGCTTCTTCTACCATACGTCTGGTAGCAAGCGCTCTTGCTTCGTTCATCATTTCCGTATAGGATTTCAGTTCGCCTCCGACAAGCGTCTTAAAGCCCTGTCCGATATCATGACCAATGTTTTTACTCTGGATTGTGCTTCCTTTTACCATACCCAGCATTTCCAGTTCTTTTCCTGAAATGTAATCCGTATTTACAATAACCATCTTAACCCTCCTGCTTTCCAAAACAGCCTGTCTGACAACTGCGGTTAACCTTTTTGTCTTTTAATTGCCTTCATATGTAATGACAGATGCGACTTCATATCCGGCCAATTTATCCCGACCTTTTAATCCGGCCAGCTCCATAAGCAGCACAACCTTTGTAACGGTACCGCCCAGCCGCTCGATTAATTCTACGCTTGCGGCAAGTGTTCCGCCTGTCGCAATCAGGTCATCTACCAGCACGACTTTTTGTCCCGGCTTTATTGCATCTTTGTGCATTTCGATTTCTGCTGAGCCGTATTCCAGATCGTATTTTGCAGAAATGGTTTCACAAGGCAGCTTTCCTTTTTTGCGCACCGGAACAAATGCTTTTCCAAGCTGATACGCAATGGGAACACCAAACATAAATCCTCTGGACTCCGTTCCTGCAATAACGTCAAACTCCACTCCATCCAGTAATTGGATCATGGAATCAATCGCCAGCTTTAACCCATCCGGGTCTTGCAGGACACTCGTTACGTCACGGAATATAATTCCCGGTTCCGGAAAATCCGGTATCGCTCTTACATATTCTTCCATCTTTTTCATCTGTGCTCGTTCTCCTTTTTACCTTATAAATTTCTGCCATTCCAGCCCCAGTCACGGACACCGGTATATGATACGTACACTTTATCCTGTGGAATTCCTAACTGCTGTTCATAAATACGGCAGATTTCGGCAGTCATTTTTTCACAGGCTTCGGAAGAGGCATTTCCAAACAGACTGACTGCAACAAACGCCCCTTTTTCCAGTTTGCTGCCTCCCATATACAAACAGTATTCATCATCAAATCCAACCATAAGAAAGCTCTCCGGTTTGCTTAAAATAGAAACTGCCTGCCCAAGTTCCGTTTTAATGGCCTCTTTCTTTTCTTCTGACATTTTTACTGTGATTTTTGAATCAATAAACGGCATAATTTTTGCTCCTTTTTCTTAGTTGCTTCTTACTTGCACATTTGGCACTTTTATCATACCACTTTTCCAAAGCACTGACTACATTATTTTTCAGTTTTTCATTGCTTTTCTATATAAAAGGAACCGGAAGGCCGATTTTTTTTGTGCTCTCCCGTTCGATAAACCTGCCGGCTATCATATAGACCCCGGTACTATACTTCGGATTTTCCAATTTATGCAGCAAAATATGGATGGCTTTTCCGGCCATTTCCTTCATATTAATCGCATAAGTCGTAATTCCGATCTTTGGAAACGGTTCATGAATAAAATTATCAAAACCGGCTACCGAAACATCATCCGGCACCGCATAACCGCTCTCCGTCAGCTTACGTATCATAATCATTGCCGCTACATCACTGTTGCAGAAAAAAGCCGTCGGCATCTCCTGTCCGGGCGGCAGTAAATAGTGCTTATAATAGTCACTGAATCCCGTTTGTCTGTCTCGGTCTTCAATGAGCCAGTCTTCCCGTAACGAAACACCATGCTGCATAAGTGATTTCAAGTAACCGAAATACCGATCGTCAATACTTGCCGTCGCCAATCTCGTCCCTACAAATCCGATTTTGGAATGCCCCAGTTCAAACAAATAATTGGTCATCCGATAGGCACCCATCATATTGCTTGTAACGACCGAATCCGATTCGTCCTCCGTTGCAAGTGTGTCCAAAAAAATCATCGGCAATCGGATATTACCGCGCAGAAACCGGGCATATTCCATAATAAACGTGCCCATGATAATAATCGCATCCACTTTCTCTTCCGTCACCATCTTCGGCATCCGTATCCCATGCTCTTCCTCAAAGCTTACGATTTCCAGCATGGCAAAACAGTTTTTATGCATTGCTCTTTGTGATAACTCCTGGTATAACCGCAAATAAAAAGAAGCTCCCGTGCCGAGATACCGTTCCGCAACCGCCACGCCGATCGTATAACTTCTGCGTTCTTTCAGCTTTTCCGGTGCGGACTTTACATAACCCAGTTCCTCAGCCACCTGCTTGATTTTCGTACGCATCTCATCGCTGACTCCTCTTTGACCGGATAATGCCTTGGATACGGTTACGGTACTGACGCCAAGCCGCTGCGCAATATCTGCTAACTTTACCGCTTTGGACATAATTTTTCCATCCTTACTGTCATTTTATTTCCTGTGATATTTGCTTAACATTACGTTAATTATAATGTATGCCATTTTACCGTGTTTGTCAACCAAGCATCAAAAAACCGGGCAGGCCGTACCGTATTAAAAAAGGCAGTAGTTTTTCTCTACTGCCTTTTTCTCTGCCGGTAAACTTTATTCTACTTCCCTTAAAAGCCTGTCTATTTTCTCCCGTTGTTCCCTGCTGACGCCGTAACCGGTAAACGGCCCCCAGGTCATTTCTTCCAGTGTACAAAGTTCTTTCTCAAACGGTATATGGTCCATATGGTATTCTTGTTCCAGCACCGCCCATGTCTTCGGATTTTCTTTCAGTTCCGTCCATGCGGAATCCAGACTGTAAATTTTCCGGTATGGAACCGCCGGCTCGTAACAGAATTCATAATTTCCCGCATCGGCATGCAGTACCACATTGCTTCCGGCCTGCCTTATATCGGATATCTGTCCGGCCTGCTCACGGATAACGTCCAATACGGCATCTGGCAGCACAATTTCCGCCTGTGTATCAAACGGTACCGTAAATTGGAATTTCAAAAGCTTTCCGTCAATTTCCCATGCGGAGCGAATCAATCCGGAAGCGGAGCGAAGTCTGGCATCGGCGCTTCCAATCTGATAATTCGGCATCGGCGCCAAACGGAATTTTTTAAAGCCCGCCCCTTCCTCGCACGGAATGATGCCTGCCATATTTCGAAACATCCACTCTACTATAGACCCATAAGAATAATGATTCAGAGAATTCATTTCCGTACCGCTGATTTTACCGTCCGGTTCCACCGAATTCCATCTTTCCCAGACAGTCGTAGCCCCCATCAGCACTTCGTACAGCCATCCCGGATAGCCTTTTTCCATCAGCAGATGATAGGCCAGGTCGTTCATGCCGTTTTCAGACAGCATACGGCATAAATACGGTGTTCCTACAAAGCCTGTATCCAGATGGTAAAAATTCTTTTTCAGCCTGTTTAAAAGTCCTTTGCGTACTTTCTCATAAGCAAAGTCCGGTGTCAGTCCCATATACAATACTACGACATACGCAGTCGTTGTGTCGACTGCCAGCCTTCCGGAAGGCGTGAAATATTCTTTGACAAACGCCTCGTAGATCTCTCCGGCCAGCTTTTCGTAAGCCTTTGCGTCTTCCTCTTTTTCTAACAGCCCGGCTGCTTTTGCCACAATGCTCGTGGAATAATAATAGTATGCCGATGCGATCAGATGCGGATCGGTCGCGCCGTATACTCCGCCCGGATAATTTCCGTCCAGTGCCAGCCAGTCCGCATAATGCTTTCCTGTCGTCCACAGACGCTTCGCACCGTCTGCGTCATCTTCACGCTTCATATAATCCACCCAGCCTTTCATGCTGAGGTATTGATGGCGCAAAATATTTTTATCCCCATAATGCAGATATACATTCCACGGAATGACCGTAGCCGCATCCGCCCAGGCGGTGGAAGCATCTCCCGGACATCCGGCCACCGGTACGACATCCGGCACACTGCCGCCCAGTTTTACCTGCTCCGCATAGAGATCCCGACCGTATTTCGTATAAAACGCATAGGTATCCATAAAATAACATGCGGTTCCGGAAAAAATCTGTGCGTCGCCCGTCCATCCGTATCGTTCGTCACGTTGCGGGCAGTCGGTCGGCACGTCCAGAAAGTTTCCTTTCATGCCCCATTTCGCATTTTGAATCAGGCGATTCACAAGCGGATCGGAAGTGCTCAGCTCTCCTAATTCCTCCATATCGGAGTGAATGACCAGACCGCGGAAATCTTCCGGATCCGGTTCCCCATCCCAGCCTTCTATTTTTACAAATCGAAATCCGTAAAAAGTAAAATGCTGGCGCACTTCCCGTTCTTTCCCGTCCGATATGTAGAAAAATTCTGCTTTTGCCGTACGCAGATTTTCATTGTAAAAGTTTCCGTCCTGTAAAATCTCTCCAAACTGAAAATGCAGCTTCTTCCCATATGTACAGGATGCGCCGCACCGAAACTGCAGCCATCCCGTCATATTCTGGCCCATATCAAGCACCGTCTCGCCTGCAGGCGTCCGAAGCGCCGCAACCGGCTTTAAACGCTCATGAACCGTAATCGGCGGAGACAGCCTTGGAGACAGACGTTCATATCCCAGTTCTATCTCTTCCGTCTCAAAGGTTTCGCTGACATCCAGCGTCATATCATATACTTCTCCCGGATAAATTCCGCTTTCCGTAATTCTGCTCTTTCTTGCTTTCCATGATGCATCCGTGCCGAATACTTCTTCTGTGCCGTCCTCATACCAGATATGAAACTCCGCCAGTGCAGCCAGACGATCTCCGTAGTTTTCAGACTCTTTGCGCAGTCCATACCGCCCCTTGTACCACCCGTCTCCAAGCGCCAGTTCGATACGGTTTTTTCCCATTGCGAACCGGACCTCATACGTCTGGTACTGAAGCCAGTCGTCATAATCACAGAATCCCGGAAGAAGACACTCTTCCCCCTGTTTTTCTTCATTTAAATAAAACTCATAAAGTCCAAGCCCAATCATATAAGCCCTTGCCTTTGCCACCGGCTTTGCAATCTCTATATCCTGCCATACAACCGCCTGCACATGCGGGTCCATCTGCGGTGTAATCCATTTTGCCTGCCACGCTCCATCCTGCCCGGTAACTACCTTTGCCGTCTCAAACCACTGTATATCACTCCATGCACAGTCGCCCTTCTCATCTGCCGCACGGACTTTCCAGTAATATCTGGTCATCGGCTGCAGCGTCAACGGCAGTTCAAATCCGGTGCTGACAAGATCGCTGCGCTCCCCGCTGTCGTACAAAATATCCGAAAAATCCGCTTTGAGCGAAACCTGTACCTGCGCAAAAGCCTGGCGCGTTCCTTGCGCCTGTGTAACGACATAGGAAACCACCGGATCCGCAAGATCAAACCCAAGCGGATTTGTCAGATGGTTTATTTTTAAATTGCTGATTTTCATTACAATCTGTTCCCCCTTTATCTTTTTTCATTTTCATTTCTGCTTTTGGCCTACCGTTAAGCTGCACCCGTGACCATCCGGTGCATTTTCTATTTCAAAAACAAGATCCTGTGCATAAAGCAGCAGACATCTTGCATACGTATTTACAATGCCCATGCCGCCTATTCCCATCTCCGCAGGCTTCGCCCGTTCTAAAATATCTCGCCGCACTTCCGCCAGTCTGCGGCGAAGCTCTTCCAGCGTCTGCTCGGAGATTCCCTGCCCGTTATCCCGTACCGTAATTTTCCAGCCGTCTTTTTGCATCATACCTGTAATCACAATGCGTCTGCCGCAAGTCATATCACGAAAACCATGTTTGACACAGTTTTCCACGAACTGCTGCAAGGTCAGCTTCGGAATGATCTGCTTTTTCAGATTTCGGTCCATTTCGATCGTTACTTCCAGCCAGTCTCCGCGTCTTGCTTTCAGCAGATAAAAATAGCTGTTTAAATACTCCAGTTCTTTTTCCACCGTGGCATGCCGTTCTTTATTATTGGTAGAGTAACGAAGCATATTTCCGAGTGACCCGCACATCTCGCAGATTGCTTCATCATTATCCAATACCGCACGGGATGAAATCACGTTCAGCACATTATAAATAAAATGCGGGTTGACCTGTGCCTGCAGCATGTCAAACTGCGCCTGCAGCTGCAGCATGGCCGCCTGTTTTTCATTTCTTAATGCTTCATCTAAACGCGCCATCATTGCCTGATATGCACAGATCAGCTCCTGAAATTCATCTAAAGCCGCCTCTTTCCCAAGATGCTGATTATCCAGCAGATTTTCAATATTCGTGTTTTCCACTGTTTCCTGCAGAGACTTGATCGGCCTCGTCAGAACGCCTGCCCAGAAAATAATCATCGTCAGGCTGATTGCCAGCGTTATCATTGTAGCAAGAAAACTCAGCGAAAACAATTGCCTCCGTTCCTTTCGAAGCAAAAAATTCTTATTATAAGCTAAAATTGTCAGATCAAAATCCCGCGAACATACTTTTGTATATATGGCTCCATTTTCCGTTTGTATCCGGTCTTCCTGCAGACTGTCTATCCGCTCACGATCGCTCCCTGCCAATGCCGTTCCATAAGTTTCATCACTGGCATAAAGCAATTCGTCTCCATTTACAACCATTATAAAATCCACATCCGGATCCGAACGTTCGAGCGTATGCAGGCTGTCCATCCTGTTTTCCACTTCCAGAAAGCCCATCCTCTCTCCGCGCAGCGCTTTCATCATGGAATAAACCATAACATTATGATCCGCGCTCCAGTAATCCCGATGTGCGGTTACGATCACAGATTTTCCATCCGCCGCAGTAACCGGTTTCAGATACGGAATATCTTCCACCCGAAAATCCGAGATCAGCCGCTGGGTCGGTACTTCTCCGGAACCTGCCGCATAGATCGCACTGCTTGCCAGGAAGGAATTCTGATTGAAAAAAATAGTCCGATAAGAATTTTTCATAATATATTCTGTCGTCAGGCCCGCGCTGATATTTGACTTTGCTTCCAGAACATAGCGGTTTGCGGTTTCTCCGGATTCCGCCAGCCAGCCAATACTATCCAGTATCACGATATCCGACAGAATATAATGCATAATGGCATCCATTCGCCGCAGTCTTTCATCCATCTGCGTAACATACGAATTTGCCGAAACACGTAAACTGTTCTTTCGGCTGTTTATTTCATACTGCAGACTGATCCTGGCCACTGCTATGCCCAGGATCATACTTACCAAAAGTGCAACGGTTGTATATGCAAGAACCATCTTACTTCGAAATTTCATACTTGTTTCCTTATCCTTTTACAGAACCGGCAACCATTCCATCCACGATTTTTTGTTGAATATCAGGAAAAGGATCAGCATCGGAACTGTGATCACAATGATATCCGCAAACAGCAGATTATAACTGTTCGCCAGCTGTCCTTTGTAATTGTACAAAGTAAGCTGGACCGTTGTATTCTCCGAACCCGGCAGGAAATACAGCGGATTTGTAAAATCATTAAACGTCTGTACGCCGACCAGAATGATCAAAGATGCCTGAATCGGCTTTAGCAGTGGAAAGATAATTTTCCAAAAAATCTGCCATACACTGCAGCCGTCGATTCTGGCTGCCTCTTCCAGTTCACGCGGAATCGAAGCCATATACCCGCGATAAAGCATAATGGCAAACGGTGTCTGTAAAGCAATCTCAATCATAACCATGGAAAACATCGTCTTATAAATATGCAGACTCTGCAGCATGTGAATCGTCGGAAGAATTGCCGCCGGAATCATCAGTCCGACCATGACCAGCGCCTGTATGACGTTCATCAGCCTGTCATGCCTTCTTTGTATGACATATGCTGCCATCGCAGCCGTCACAAGCAATCCGACCACTGTAAACAACGCCAGGATCGCACTGTTTTTAAATGCCGTTACAAGCTGATAATTTGCATGTTTGAACACTTCCAGATAATTTTCAAAATGAATCTCACTCGGCCAGCGGATGGACAATTCATTCGCTTCTGCTTTTGATTTGATAGACTGCACAAACATAAAATAAAACGGAACCAAAAATATAATTCCTGTCACAAGCACGCCAATCACATCGCCTATGAGAATCAGTGTTTTCTGCTTTTTCATTATTGCATGGCCTCCTCTCTCTTATTCAGCAAATGCTGCAGTGGGAACGCAATCAGGGATATGAGAATCAGCATCACCACATTGCCTGCCGTAGAAAGGCCATAAAAACCGGCCGCATACTGCTTGTAAATGACAGATGCCAGAACATCGGTAGAAAATCCCGGCCCGCCGCCTGTCATTGCCCAAATCAAGTCGAACGAACGAAGGCCGCCAATGAGCGAAAGGATGATAATCGAATTCTGTGAAGGCGCCACAAGCGGAAGGGTAATGTGTCTCAGCTGCTGCCATCCGGTCGCCCCATCAATGGATGCCGCTTCATAATAAGTCTTATCAATCGACTGAATGCCTGCAATATAAATCACTACGGAAATCGAAAGTCCTTTCCACACATCCGTAAGTATAATACTCAAAAGCGCTATGGCCGGATCTCCCAGAAAGTCAACGGACGTCCCGCCAAACAGTTTTATTACAACATTTAAAAGCCCCTTCGTCGGATGCATCATATACGAAAAAGCAAGTCCTACCGCCATCATAGATACCAGATTCGGAAAAAATACCGCAGATCGGATAAAGTTTTTTGACCGTATTTTGCCGGTCAGAAAAACAGCAATAAAAAATGCCAGTATTACTTTTAACGCACACGTTCCAAACGCATAAATCAGGGTATGTATAACAGACGAACTCATGGAATGTTCGGAAAAGAAAAGTTTATAATTGTCAATCCCGCAGAATGTTGCCGTATCAAAATTCCAAACCGTTAAGCTGTAATAAAGCGACGTTATAATCGGCCACAAAAAGAAAATCCCGAAAATAAGCAGCGACGGCAGAACAAACCAGGCCGGGTACATGTTCTGTTTTTCTTTGATTTTCATTAACAAAACCTCCTGTCAAATATGGCCGCCCGACATGTAAGGCGGCCATATTGTTTTTATCATCTTAATCCCAGTCGTATCCCAGCTGTACCGCCGATTTTTTACAGTCTTCATCGTACATGGCAGCAGCCTCTTCACCGGACATCTGTCCCAGGCCGGCTGCGGTCGTCATCTGCTCGCAGGTCGTTCCTTTGATCGGAGACTGGAACTCCAGAGCCGGTGTAATCTTTCCGTCGTCAAAATACTGCTGCATATCTACACGTACCGCACTGCATACCGATTCCGGCAGTTCATATCCTTTAATACAGGACGGTCCGTTTGCACCATAAGTTCCAAAATACAGATCCAGCGCTTCTTCACTGAAATAAAAATCAAAAAATGCCTTAATTGCATCAATATGCTGGCTGTCTTTATTCACGTACCAGCCATTTGGCTCCCATACGGTCAGGCCATGATCATCCGCATTATCTCCCGGTACGCCAAACACACCGATATCATCCGGATTTTCCGCACTTTCAAGAATCATCGGAATCTGCTGTGTTAAAATAATCCAATGTGTGGCTGCGCCGGTTGCAATCGCCATATTGCCATCCGTAACAGTTGCAGCTGACTTGTCTTCATTCAGATAATCTACCAGATCTTCATATTTTGTCCAGCTTCTGGTTGCTTCCGGAACCTTTGCATATTTTGCGGTTCCATTCGTATAATCTTCTGCGAAAGTCGGATTTGCACTTGCCACATTGTAATAGTCGCCTAAAAACAGCACCTGCGTCGCCCATGTCTCGCCGCCCGTAAAATAAACCGGCGTCTTGCCTGCATCTGCCAACGCTTTACAGTTTGCCACAAAATCATCCCACGTATGCGGAACTTCCAGATTTAATTCTTCATAATTCGGTTTATAGTACACAACCGCACCCGCCTGTGTGGAAGACTGCGGAAGTCCGTACACCGCACCGTCAACCGTAACGGAATTGATAAATGCCTCGTCCACTTTCCGGACGACTTCCCAGTCGGAAATATCCAAAAATCCACGCGACGGATTCAGATCGGACAGCTTGGATCCTGCATTATACGTAAGAAAATCCGGAAGATCTCCCGATGCCATTCTTGTCTTTAAAATATTATCTCCTTCCGTTCCGCCCGGATTGATCTCTACCTCAAACTCCATACCAAGCTTTTCGGTTGCAGCCGCCATAACTGCCTGTGTTCCCGTATTATTTTCCGTACTTCCGCTCCACCATTTCAACGTAACGCCTGCATACGGCTTCTCTCCTGCGTCGGAATCACTGCCGGAAGCGGCATCCGCATCGGAACCGGTATCCGCATTCTCGCCGGAGTCCGTATCTTTATCCGCACCTGCATCTGTTCCGGAATTTCCACAGCCGGACAGTGCGAGTCCAAATACCATCATTCCGGTTAACACCAAAGCTACCATTTTCTTCTTCATAAACGATATCCTCCTTGTACTTATTATAACCTCGTTTTGTTATCATAATTTTACCTTCCGTAAAATAAAAAGTACATGGAGGATTCAAAACAAAGCGGTTGAAAATCCGAAACTGTTGTGATAAAAGAACCGAAACTATTTAATGTAGTCGGCAGGACTTTGTCCGGTATAAGAATGAAAGATTCTGCTGAAATAAAACTGGTCTCGATAACCAACCATCTCTGCGATATCTTTGATATAGAGCTCACTGTCTTCTTCCATCAGCTGCTTTGCCCGTTCCATGCGGATGCAGGTCAAGTATTGATTATAAGACTGTCCGGTATATTTGCGGAACAGCCTGCTCATATATGCCTGAGATATGGCAAACAGATCGGAAATCATTTTTAAAGACAGCGGTTCCTGAAGATGACCGCACAAATATAATTTAATGTTTTCAAAAAATTCGGGAGAATCCACTTTGTAATTTTCCTTTTCCTTTTGCGGAGACTGGTAAAATGCGGTAAACAGGTTCTGGCGCAGCATCTCCATACCGGTAGAATAATAAAAAGCATCTTCAAACTGATATTCTCTCTCAATCATGGATTCTTCCGTCCCGGACGGTGTGTGGATCACATTCAGAATTCTTCTGGCTGCCTGTTCCAACCAGATCTGCGGTCTGCGCTCCCGCTCCCATTCGGAAAATTCTCTTGTAATACATTTTTTTATCTGGTCATACCGCTCCATTTTGGCATACTGCTCGATCTCCCGTATCAGTCCGGACAGTACGGAAATGTCCGTTGACGGAAATCCGCCCGCCTGAAATTTCTTCCGGTCCAGATTCACCGTCTGTGAAAATCCAACCGTACTGATCGCATTGAGCCAGTCATATAATTTCCGTATTTTTTCAGATATCTGAGAACCTGAGAAAGCCTCACCATAATATAAAAGCGTTGTATAAGAGTCTTCGGTCTTCTGGCGTTTCTCTACTTCGGTCATGTAGTCAATCAGCCGCTGCCGGCCAAGTACTTCTTTTGGAATCAAAAACAGTTCTTCCATATTATCACGCCCGTAAACGAGATAGCTTTCCTGCATCGTGCCATACAGTTCCGGTTCTTTTGCCGGTGCATATCTGCGCGGAAGTCCGTTTTCCCGCAAAAGAGCCGCATAATACTCTTTATATGGAAAATATTTCCGCATCTCGGCCGCCGTGGTCTCCTCTCCCATACATAGTTTTCGAAAAATACGCATTCGCCTGCCATAATAAATTTTTCTCAGCCTTTGTTCCACATTATCCATTGTGATCATCATCTGAGACGGAACGATCGGTTTGGTCAGATAATCCAGCACACCGTTTCGAAAAGCTTCCCTTGCGTATTCAAAATCCTCATATCCGCTTATAATAACAAAGCACAATTCCGGCATCTGGCTGCCGGCCTGGCTGACCAGTTCCAGTCCGCTCATAACAGGCATCTCCACATCGGTCAATACGAGATCCGGCATCGTTTTTTCAATTACTTCCAGAGCTTCTTTTCCGTTCCCGGCTGTCCCTGTTACTTCCAGCTTCGGACAATGCTTTTCTATAATCCTGCAGATTCCCTGCACCGCTATCATTTCGTCATCTACAACAACCACTTTGTATCTGTTTTCGTTTGTATCCACTTCGCCCCTCCTTACTGAAAGAATCTCTTCTTCCTTTCGGATCTATGTTCAGTATAATGCATACATCCGCAAAATACAACATAAGAACAAATGACAGCGGACAGCTTATATCATGAAACATTTTGACTATATTCTGAGACAAAAATATCTACCGTTTTGATTGCGATACACGATATAATAGGCATGTTGAGGAAAAGCACAGCCGGAATTCGGAGCGGATACCACCCGTATGCCCGGCAGAAAGTGAGGATCTATGAATATCATATACCATTCATCCACCAGGATCTTTCATCTGTATAACGATCGTATCAGTTATATTATGATGATTTTAAAAAACGGCCATATGGGCCAGTTATATTATGGAAAACAGATACGGGATCAAGAAGATTTTTCTTATTTTATGGAAACATGTCAGCGTCCTATGACTTCCTGTGTCTATGAAGAAGACAGCTCCTTTTCACTGGAGCATATCCGTCAGGAATATCCGGTATTCGGCACAACGGATTACCGACAGCCGGCTACCGAAATTGTGCAGGAAAATGGCAGCCGGATTTCAGATTTTACATACCGCTCGCACTGCATTTGTGAAGGAAAACCGGATTTATGCGGTCTTCCTGCCACTTATACGGAAACGAAAGACGAAGCCCGGACACTTTGCATCACATTAAAAGACGATGTCACAGGTGTACAGGCAGAACTGTATTATACGATTTTTGCAAAAGGCGGCATTCTGGCAAGGAGTGTACGCTTTACAAACAACGGTTCAAAGCCTGTCCATCTGACACGGGCCATGAGTCTTTGCCTGGATCTGCCGGATCGTGATTACATATGGCAGCAGCTGTCCGGATGCTGGGCAAGAGAATGCCACATTCATACCCAAAAACTGGAACCGGGCATCCGGTCCATCGGCAGCATGCGGGGCAACTCCTCCCATGAACACAATCCATTCCTTGTGCTGAAACGTCCTTCGACCGATGAACGACAGGGCGAAGCCATCGGACTGTCGTTGATCTACAGCGGCTGTTTCCGGATACAGGCCGAGACCGACGCACATGACACGGTGCGTATTCTGGCCGGTATTGATCCTGAAACATTTGACTGGAAACTGGACTGCGGCGAAACGTTCCAAACTCCGGAAGCTGTCCTGGTCCATACGGATCAGGGTCTGAATCATTTGAGCCAGACGTTCCATAAACTGTACCAAAAACGGCTGGCAAGAGGTTATTGGCGTGATCGTCCAAGACCGATCTTAAACAACAACTGGGAAGCAACTTATTTTAATTTTACACAAGACCGCCTGATTGAAATCGCTGCAAAGGCAAAAGAATGCGGTGTGGAACTGTTTGTACTGGACGACGGATGGTTTGGTGCACGCAGCAGCGACACGGCCGGTCTGGGAGACTGGACACCGAACAAAGACCGCCTTCCAAACGGAATTAAGGGGCTGGCAGACCGTATAGAAGCGCTTGGCTTGAAATTCGGCCTTTGGTTCGAACCGGAAATGACCAACAAAGACTCCGATTTTTACAGACAGCATCCGGATTGGATACTGGCAACTCCGCAAAGAAACATCTCACAGGGAAGGCATCAGTATGTACTGGATTTTTCCATAAAAGAAGTCGTAGACGCCATATACGAACAGATGGCGCAGATTTTACGTAATGCAAAAGTTTCCTATATTAAGTGGGATATGAACCGCAGCATTAGCGAATGCTATTCCAAAGCATGGCCGTCCGATCGTCAGGGTGAAATTTACCATCGCTATATTTTGGGTGTATACGATCTGTATGACCGCCTGACAGCGGAATTTCCGCATGTTCTGTTTGAATCCTGCTCCAGCGGCGGCGGACGATTTGATCCGGGTATGCTTTATTATGCGCCGCAAGCGTGGGCAAGTGACAACAGCGATGCGATCGAACGACTGAAAATCCAGTACGGCACTTCCATGTGTTATCCGATCAGCAGCATCGGAAGCCATGTATCGGTGTCGCCAAACCATCAGGTGTTTCGTGATACGCCGCTCCACACAAGGGCAAATGTAGCTTATTTCGGCACTTTTGGCTACGAACTGGATTTAAACAGGCTGACAGAAACAGAAATAGCCGAAGTAAAAGAACAGATTTGCTTTATGAAACAATACCGGTCCGTCCTGCAATATGGAACGTTTTACAGGCTGAAAAGTCCGTTTGAAGAAAATGTAACCGCATGGATGTCGGTCAGTGAAGATCAAAAAACCGCTCTGGTCGGCTGGTACCGGGTCTTAAACGTTGTCAATGACCGCTTTACAAGACTGCGTCTGCAGGGTCTGAACCCGAACTACCGCTACCGCAATTCCAGAACAGGCACCTGTCACTTCGGCGACGAACTGATGTATGCGGGACTGATTACAAGTGATGAAACCGCAGGACAAATTCCGCATGGTGTCACTCCTTATACGGATTTCGAATCAAGAATTTATGTGCTGGAGGTAGTTGAATCTTGATCAACGAGCAGACAATGAAACATCAAAGATATACCGGAAAACGGTTTATACTGATGCTGACCGGTATTTTACTGATCGGTATGTGCGTCGCTTCTTATCGAATGAGCGGCTTTGGTGTAGACGCCTTTTCCTGTATGAATCTGGGCATCAGCGGTTTTCTGCATATGTCTTTCGGTAACTGGCAGCTCATAATGAATGCGATACTGTTACTTATCGTATGGTTTACCGTCAGACACTGCATCGGACCCGGAACGGTTGTGAATATGGTACTGGTCGGCTATACCGCAGATTTTTATGCTGGTTGTGTTCGGATGTAATCGGAATATTCGTCACCATGCCGATTCGTATCGTACTGCTTCTGCTTGGGACCTTATTTGCATCTATGGGCTGTGCATGCTACATGTACGCAGAAATGGGAATTGCGCCTTATGACAGCGTTGCTTTCATTATTACAACCTATACGAATGAAAAAATATCTTTCCGTGCAGCCAGAATTTTATCTGATCTGACAGTTATTGCCATAGGTATTGCTTTCTGTCTGATGGCGCATCATTCCGTATGGGAAATCGTCGGACTCGGCACCATTGTCAATGCATGCTGCAACGGCCCTCTGATTCAGTTTTTCCGCGGGAAGCTGGAAACATTTCTTTAACATGTTTAATGCTTCCCGCATGCGCCGCAGTCCTGCGTACGCTCCGGCAGATGAATCGTACGAAATCGTGCACCGAGAGCATCATACGTCAGCAGTTTGCCGGTCAGCAAGTCACCTGCTCCCAGTATGTACTTGACCGCTTCCATGGCCTGCAGACTGCCGATCACACCGCACACCACGCCCAGAATGCCGGCTTCTTTCGCAGAAGGCACCGCTCCTTTTTGCGGCGGTTGTTTAAAAATGCAGCGATAACAGGGTCCCTGTCCCGGCACATACGTCATAAGCTGGCCCTGAAACCGAATTACCCCTGCGTGAACAAACGGTTTGCCGGCCATCACACAGGCATCATTGATTAAAAACTTTGTATGAAAATTATCCGCTGCATCTATTACAAAATCATAGGGGCCGATCAGCTCCAAAATATTGTCTTCATCGACAAAAACCGGATACGTATGCACCACCGTATCCGGATTCAGTCGCTGCAGCGTTTCTTTTGCGGACCGTACTTTGGGAATTCCGATATCCTCCATACCGTGCAGAATCTGACGTTGCAAATTGGATAGCTCTACCTGATCCGCATCGGCAATGCCAATCGTTCCGACTCCGGCTGCAGCCAGATACATGGCGGCAGGAGAGCCCAGCCCTCCCGCACCGATCACGCATACTTTTGCATTTCCCATCTTCTTTTGCCCCTCAATACCGATCTCATGCAAAGGCAGATGCCTTTGATAGCGCTCTGCCTGCTCTTTTGAAAGCTCCATGTTTTCTTCACTCTTTCTTTTTACAATTTTTTATATTTGTCGGTTTTTTCGTGCTTTTTTCAATCCGCAAGCCGCAGCAACCGTATCAGCAGCAGCCAGGTCATTCCATAATAGGTCACAACGGCGACCAGATCATTGACCGTTGTAATCAGCGGTCCGGACGCAACTGCCGGATCTATTTTTACTTTGTGAAAAAAAATCGGAATGATCGTTCCTGTTATGCTGGAAATAAGCATTGCAATCATCAGCGAAAATCCGATACATGCACTGACCGCAAATCCAAATTCAAAGCCTTTGCCTTTTAAAAGTGCGATGTAACATCCGATGAACACAAGCGAAAGCAGACCCAGCAAAAATCCGTTCACCGCCCCGACTCTCATTTCTTTAAAAATCAGCCGTATCCTCTGCCCCCCGGTCAGATTTTCATCCATCAATACGCGAATCGTAACGGCAAGCGACTGCGTCCCCGCGTTTCCCGCCATGTCAAGAATCAGTGACTGAAAGCAGACAACAATTGTAAGCTGGGATACGACCTGTTCAAATACCCCGACAACCGCAGAAACAATCATGCCCAGCACAAGCAATACCGCAAGCCATGGAATACGCTTTTTCATACTTTCCAAAAGCGGTTCGTTTAAATCTTCTTCGGCAGTCAGTCCGGCAAGTTTTGCATAATCCTCGCCCATCTCTTCATCGACGACTTCCACAATATCCTGTGCCGTAATAACACCAAGAATCTTTTGTTATTATCCAGTACCGGGATGGAATCTTCGGAATAATCTTTCAGATCCTCGATACACTCGTCAATCGTTTCTTTTGCATATACATACGGATACGACGTTGTTATCACATCATCTAACGCCGTATATTTGCGTGCAATAATTAAATCTTTTAAATCAATGGCCCCGCAAAAACTCTCGTTTTCATCTACCACATAAAGCGTGGAAATGTTGTCATTATCTGCTGCCTGTGTTACCAGTTCTTTCATAGCTCCCGGAATCGTAAGTCCGCGTTTGATCACGATGAAATTCGTCGTCATTTTACTGCCGATTTCATCATCTTCATACGACTGAATCAAGTCGATATCATGCCGTGATTCCTCATCCATCAGACGAATCAGACGATCGGACTGTTCGTCTTCCATCTCATCCAGAATATCTACCGCATCGTCCGCATCCATAGATTCCAGAATATCCGCGGCATTTTCCAGTCCCAGTTCTTCCAGATAGCGGCTGACATCGTCCTCCAGATACGTAAAAATCTCCGATATTGTTTCATTTCCCAGCAGCCGGTAAAACTTAATCCGTTCTTCTTTCGTCAGCTCTTCCCAGACAGATGCAATATCATTTTCATGGTAGTCTTCCAGTTTCTTACGGATCACCTGAGGGGGCTCACCGCTCTTAATAATAGCGATTAATTCTTTTTCATAATCTCTTTTTTTCGGAACATCCGATTCCGCTGTTTTTACGTTTTTTTCTTCCAATTCGCCCATAAGAAACCTCGCTTTCCTCTGATATCAGCCATTCTGTCCGTATACCGGACAACTTTCTGTTTCTATTGTTCACACCCAAGCAGGTACGTTATAAACTGCTGTGCCGTACGTCCGGATATCCCGCCATGACTCAGCTCCCAGCGGTTTGCTTCCATCCGCAGATCATCGTCGCTGATCGTAAGTCCTGCACGGCGCGCCAGACCGATTACAATGTGGAAATATTCCTTCTGACTCGGCTTGGAATAGTTAATGGTCACTCCAAAACGGTTCACTAAGGACAGTTTTTCTTCCATTGTATCCGACTGATGCATACCGTTTTCAATCTTGATATCATCACGATCGCTCCATGTTTCTTTAATCAGGTGCCGCCTGTTGGACGTCGCATAGATCAGAATATTTTCCGGCTTTGTCTCCACACCGCCTTCGATCACGGCTTTTAAAAATTTGTATTCCACCTCAAACTCTTCGAATGACAGGTCGTCCATATAAATAATAAAACGGTAGTTGCGGTTTTTAATCTGCGCGATAACATTTGACAAATCCTGAAACTGATGCTTGTAAATTTCAATCATACGCAGTCCCTGATCATAAAATTCATTGACAATTGCTTTGATGCTAGTGGATTTGCCTGTGCCGCTGTCTCCAAACAGCAGGACGTTATTAGCCTTGCGCCCTTCTACAAACGCCCGCGTATTATCGACCAGTTTTTTCTTCTGCAGTTCATATCCGATCAGATCGTCAAGCATAACTTTTTCCATGTTGTTAATCGCATGAAAGACAACGCCGCAGCCCGTTCCATCCGATGAAAACCGAAACGCCTTATTCAATCCGAACATTCCAACCCCATATGCTTTGTAAAATTCCGTAACAAAAACAAAAAACTCATCTTCATCCGACGCTCCCGCCAGCTGCGTACTCAACGCACGCACTTTTTCACTGACGTTTTTATTATACATCAGATCCGGCTTGACAATCGCCTCATAATGTGACAGTCTTGTAAAACAGTCTATGCCAAGTTCCTGTTCCATCCATGCAAAATCATAGTCATACAATTGTTTAAACGCTTTAAAATCGCTTTTGGCAAAATAATTGACACTGCCCTTATGAGCGCCTGTTTTTTCACACGTAATGCTGAACGGGTTCTCGTTTGTAATCAGTAAAAAAGTCAGGTAATCATGCCACAGATTTTTATTAAATCCATAATCTGTCGCTACAACAAGCAGCCGCTTCACCTGACGAAATACTCTTTTGGTCAGCGCCTCCTTTGTCTGTACATGCGCACGCAGGTCAGCGCAGATAGCACTTAATTCCATTAAAATCGAATCCTGCGGCATATCTCCATACATTAATATTTTTGATACAATCTGATTCATAGATGTCTCCGCCCCTCTTTCCTTTGTCGAAATCTTATTTAAAAACTATGAGACATTATAACAGTCCGGCTTTGCTTGTGCAACTCTCAACTTTTCAATTTTCGAAATCTGCTGCAAAAAAGTTAACAGTCCGGAAAATATGCCACATTAAAAGACAACTGTTCTTAAATGCAACACACGATTCGGACTGTTATACAAAAAGAATGCATCATTTAAAATATACCGCTATCATTATACCGCTATAATAATACCGCCGTCATTTGCGTACATACTGCTGATACCTGCCGTATCTAAAATCAATATGTCTTTAAAATTCATGAGCTTTTCAAGCTTTTCTTTTACCCGCTCTGCGCGCTTCGGACAATTGCAGTGTGCAATCGCCAGCATCTGTTTTTCCTTGCCGTCCACATGGCGCAAAATTTCCTGCACCATTCGCTCCAACGCTTTATTGATTCCCTGCGCCTGACCAAGCTGGCAGATTTCTCCCTCCGGCGTAGAACCCATAACCGGCTTAATATTCAGTACATTCGCCACAAATGCCTTCAAATTACTGAGTCTTCCGTTTTTTCGAAGTGTTTCCAGTGTCTCCAATACGAAAAACGTCCGCTGCTGCGCAATATATGCCTGCGTCCGCTCTACGGTCTGTTCAAATGTGCATCCTTCCTCTTCCAGCTCCTGTATCTTCATTGCAATCAAAGTCTCTCCAATGGAAGCCGAACAGGAATTAAACACGTATACTTGTTTATCGGGATAATCCGACTCAAACATCTGCTTTGCGGTCTGTGCACTGTTAAAAGAGCCGCTCAGACGCGCAGACAGTGTTACCGCATAAATATGTTCCGCTTCGCATTCATATGCATCATAATATTTCTGTGGTGAAGGACATGCCGATTTCGGGCAGTTCGGACTTTCTTTTACTTTTCTTAAAAATTCTTCCTGGCAAAAGGTCTCATCGTCCACCACATGGTAGTCGTCTACATCGAGCTCCAGCGGCACGGACTGAAATCGCGCATCCTGTTTTAATTGTTCCGGTAATTCCCCACAGCTATCCACAATAATTTTATAACTCATAACTTCCTCCTGTATATCTCTGATTTGATTGGTATTCGGCTTCCGATGTATAATCTATTATTTATCTCATTTTACATAGTATTCATTACTACATGATAATAACATCAAAATCATCTTTTGTAAATATGTTTTGGAGGAATTTACGGTTTTATTGTTACTGTTAACACCTTCGGTACTCACAATAACTGAATTCAGCCCATGGAAAGTTCGCCTGCTGCGAAGAACTGAATTCACTCTTGGCTGAATTTACGTATTCTTACGGGTTTTGCAGTAAATGCAAAACCCTGGTGTGAACAGTAACGTTTTATTACTTTTTTCACGGTTACGGAAAGATCACTACAAAAATATTCATCTGCATATCTGTTTTATAATACACCGTTTCCAGTCCTTCGCAGTAATCGCTGATATGATATTCCGTTAAAAAATATTCTTTTGCCTGCGCGCACAGTTCTCCGCTGGCGAACTTTACCGAAATATTACTCTTTCCTTTTTGATAGGCACGCCGGATCATCTGTCCAAGCTTTGCGATGGCTGTCTCATCCATCGATTTAAAATATTTTTTCTCTTTTACAAAATAATTATTCCGAATCGACGAACAAACAGGCAGTTCAAATGGCGCCTGCGGACTGTGATCCTGCATCATCTCTTCCGTCGTAATATTCAGATAATCATATTCCACATACTTGACGTCGTTTTCCTTATCATCGTGATATTTGGAATTGCCCCATGTCACATCTACATAATACCATTCTCCGTCCAGCTGCACCAGATTCCATGCGTGCGGCCCGCCTTTTGCCATTCCGGTCACAATGATACACGGAATATCCAACCGGTCCATCAGATACTGCATGGCGCTGGCATATCCCTGACATACCGTCTCCTTTCCGATAAAGACACTGATAATATTCTGATTATTTTCCGCTTTCAGATTATAATCCACTTTTTGAATAAGCCTGCGGTAAATCGTACGCACCTTTTCATAGTCTGTCGCATCGGCAAGCCCTTTTACATACCGTTTTACCTGCCGGTCTATTTTTTTCTGCATCGCAGCACGTTCCGCCTCCGTCATACTGTAATTTGGCGCAAACGACATTACTTCTGTCTGTCCGTTCCGCTGATACTGCGTATAGCGAAAGCTTTCCACCCAGAACAGTCCGCCATAATCCGCCTTCACACAGTTAAAAATATCTTCCAGACGTCTCCCGTCCGATGTGGAAAGCGTTACTTCCTCTTCCTGATTCATTACGGCATCCAGCATCTGATCGTAAATCTTCTTCTCCTCGTCAGACAATGTTTCATATGCATACCTGCCTGTTGAAATCGTTTCAACCTCTTTCGGCAGATCTAATGCATTCATCTGCTGTCTCAGCTCCATATTCTGACGGACGGAGCTGACGACTTCCTCTACCGGACGTATAATCCCGGCAAAACCATCCGGCAGCGCACACCCGGACAGTGTCCCGCTCAAAATGGCAATGAGCAGACCAACTGCCCGCCACCTTTTTTTATGTATATTCTATTTCGTTTCATAATAAAATGATTCCTCATAATATGATTCCTCTCCCGCTTCTGAAAACAAACACTGTTCCCTTCTATGATAGCTTGATTTTACAGGATTTTCAATTGTTTTTTCCAGGAATTATAATCCGGAGCATTTTTTTCAAATATGCGGAACAAAACAACCGTAACATTCTGTCATTCTGTTGTTGAGTGCATGCCACAATTATGGTATAATCTGCCCATAGTTAACAGGAGGTTTATACTTATGAAAGCATTTCAGCTGACCGAACAAAAAGAATTTATGAATCTGCTGCTGCGAAGCGATATCTTTGATAATTTTCTGCTATCCGAAGCTTCCGTGCATACCGCCGTCAAATACGAGATCGACGGCAGACTGAATCCATCGTTTTTTTCCGACGAGGAACGATCCGATCAACAGCTTGACGATCTTTCCCATATGCCTTATGGCAGACTGCGTCCGATTTTTTTTGAGCTTATTAAAGGCCGCACTGCGCCGACTTCCTTTCAATTTGTACTGATGCTCTCTCCTTCTAACCTGAAAAATACACTCCATGCTTCCGGCACAGCAATCTCACCTTCGGATATTCTGGGTGTTTATCTGAACATTCTGTATCAGAACGAAACGCTGATGCTCACTACCGGTGTTTCCTACCGCGTATTTATTCCTGATAATAGTTTCGAAAGAGAATGGGAAAAGTTTACAATAAATTTTCTAAAGCGAAATAACATCGTTTTTTCGGAAATTTGACCTTTTTTTGCTTTACATTTTTATTTTCATATGCTATCCTTAGCGTAGGCTGAAAATAGTCCTTTCGCTGGAAACAGTTATTCGACTGAAATACAAGATCAGCTGCAATAGTTAATCGCTGGGAACAGCTAATATGATGTGGAGGTACTGTCATGAATAAGGGTACAGTAAAATGGTTTAACAATCAGAAAGGTTACGGTTTCATTACAGATGAAGAAGGCAAAGATGTATTCGTACACTTTTCCGGTCTGAACATGGAAGGCTTTAAGTCTCTGGAAGAAGGCGCATCCGTTGAATTTGAAGTAACTGATGGTGCAAAAGGACCGCAGGCTACCAATGTGACTGTAATCAAGTAGTTAAACGGAAAAATGTGCATTAATCAATAAACGGTTTTCAAATGTACATTATGATATGATATATAGATTTTTAAATTATACATGCATATTTGACATACAGAATTTGATTATTTCACAGCAAAAAATCTGCCAACGGCAGATTTTTTGTATGTTGGGGCAATATTCAAAACTCTGTAATCTGACAGCACCGCTATAAAAAACTCACTTCAACTATGTTTCCATACTTGAAGTGAGTTTTCTCTGATGACATTTTATTTTAAAACAACATTTTATTTATAATTTACAATCTTTCCAAAATCAGCTTTTAAGCTGGCTCCGCCGACAAGTCCGCCGTCAATATCCGGTTTGCCAAATATTTCCGCCGCATTTGCCGCATTTACGGAACCGCCGTACTGAATACGTACTGCGTCTGCCGTTGCCTGATCATACATTTCTGCAATACATGCACGAATAGCGCCGCATACTTCCTGTGCCTGATCGGAAGTAGCCGTTTTGCCGGTACCGATTGCCCAGATTGGTTCGTAAGCTATTACAATAGAAGCAACCTGTTCTGCCGTAATGTCTTTCAGGTCGGATTTGATCTGCATCCGGATCCAGTCAAGTGTAATGCCCATTTCTCTTTGCTCCAATGATTCACCACAGCAAAGAATTGGTGTCAGATTATGTTCCAGAGCTTTTTTAACTTTTTTATTCAGCATGCAGTCGCATTCTTTGAAATAGTCACGTCTTTCCGAATGTCCGATAATGACATATTTCACTCCGGCATCTACAAGCATTTCAGCGGAAATTTCGCCTGTATAAGCGCCCTTGTCTTCGTAATACATATTTTCTGCGCCAACTGCCACATTTGTGCCCTTTACTGCTTCTACAACCGGTACGATATCAATCGCCGGTACACAGTATACGACTTCTACATCATCACTTGCTACTAACGGTTTTAACTCTTCTACTAACTTTACGGCCTCACTTGGAGTCATATTCATTTTCCAGTTGCCGGCTACAATTTTCTTTCTTGCCATGATCTTTCTCTCTCCGATCTTTATTTTTTTGGCTTGTATCCTATTTATCGTTTGCTGCTGCTACACCCGGCAGTTCTTTTCCTTCCAGGAATTCCAAAGAAGCGCCGCCGCCTGTGGAAATATGTGACATCTTGTCGCCAAATCCAAGTGTATTTACAGCTGCTGCGGAATCACCGCCGCCGATAATAGTTGTTGCATCGGTCTCAGCAAGCGCTTTTGCTACTGCAATCGTACCTTCTGCCAGAGTCGGATTTTCAAATACACCCATTGGTCCGTTCCATACAACGGTCTTTGCAGATTTTACGGCATCTGCGAATAACTGCTGTGTCTTTGGTCCGATGTCGCAGCCCTGTCTGTCTGCAGGCATTTCCGATGAGTCACAAATCTGTGTTTCTACCGCAGCATCAATTGGATTCGGGAAATCTTTGATCGTTACGGCATCTACCGGAAGCAACAGTTGTTTGCCAAGCTTTTCTGCTTTTGCGATCATTTCCTTACAGTAATCTACTTTGGAATCATCTACAAGAGATGTTCCAATCTCATTGCCCTGTGCCTTTAAGAATGTATAAGCCATACCGCCGCCGATAATCAGCGTATCGCATTTTTCCAGTAAGTTGTCAATTACGTTTAATTTATCTGCCACTTTTGCGCCGCCTAAAATTGCTACAAACGGACGAACCGGATTTTCTACCGCATTTCCTAAGAAATCAATTTCTTTCTGCATTAAATATCCCACAACTGCCGTATCTACAAGCTGTGCCACACCTACGTTAGAGCAGTGTGCTCTGTGAGCGGTTCCAAATGCGTCGTTTACAAATACGTCACACAAAGATGCCAGATCTTTGGCGAACTCTTCGCCATTTTTGTTTCTTCTTTACGATAACGGGTATTTTCCAGTAAGATTACATCGCCGTCTTTCATAGCTTCCACAGCTGCCTTTGCATTTGTGCCTACCACTTCATTGTCAGCCGCAAACTTCACTTCCTGTCCTAACAGTTCGGAAAGTCTTTTTGCAACCGGTGCAAGGGATAATTCCGGCTTTGGTTCTCCCTTCGGCTTGCCGAGATGAGAGCAGAGAATTACTTTTCCACCGTCAGCGATCAGTTTTTTGATCGTAGGAAGCGCTGCTACGAGACGGTTTTCGTCTGTAATTTTGCCTTCTTTTAACGGTACGTTAAAATCACATCTGCAAAGAACTTTTTTGCCTGCTACATTGATGTCATCCACTGACTTTTTATTTAAACCCATGTTTCTTTCCTCCAAATTTGATTTTACATAACAAGGGTCCGGTCCTTAAGACCGGACCCTTTGTTGAGTCTTTCTTATCAATTTTCCTCGAAATTATGCTAACTCTGAGAAATATTTGATTGTACGAACCATCTGAGAAGTATAAGAATTCTCATTATCATACCAGGAAACTACCTGTACTTCGTACTGATCATCGGAAACTTTGCTTACCATTGTCTGTGTAGCATCAAACAGAGAACCAAATTTCATACCTACGATATCGGAAGATACGATTTCATCTTCGTTGTATCCGAAAGATTCATTTGCTGCTGCCTTCATAGCCGCATTGATGCCATCTACCGTTACGTCAGCCTTATTTACAACTGCCGTTAAAATTGTTGTGGAACCTGTAGGTGTTGGTACACGCTGTGCGGAACCGATTAATTTGCCGTTTAATTCCGGAATAACAAGGCCGATTGCTTTTGCAGCACCCGTAGAGTTTGGAACAATATTTACCGCTGCCGCACGAGAACGTCTCAGATCACCTTTTCTCTGTGGTCCGTCAAGAGTCATCTGATCACCTGTATAAGCATGGATTGTAACCATGATACCGGACTGAATCGGAGCATATTTGTTCAGTGCATCAGCCATTGGTGCCAGACAGTTTGTTGTACAAGAAGCAGCTGAAATAATTGTGTCGGAAGCTTTCAATGTCTCATGGTTTGTATTGAAAACGATTGTCGGAAGGTCATTTCCTGCAGGTGCAGAGATAACAACCTTACGTGCGCCGGCATTGATATGAGCCTGTGCTTTGTCCTTGCTTGTGTAGAAGCCGGAACACTCCAGTACAACGTCAACCTTTAATTCTCCCCATGGGCAATTGTTTGCATCCGGGAATGCGTAAATCTTGATTTCTTTGCCGTCAACCGTAATGGAATCTTCACCGGCAGTTACTTTATCAGCCAGTTCGTATTTGCCCTGTGAAGAATCATACTTTAACAGATGAGCAAGCATTTTAGGGCTTGTCAGGTCGTTAATTGCTACTACCTCATATCCTTCTGCTCCGAACATCTGTCTGAATGCAAGACGGCCGATACGGCCAAAACCATTGATTGCTACTCTTACTGCCATGTCTTATTTCCTCCTAAACATATTTAAAATATTTTGCATCTTTGGATAATATACCCAAGCTATTACCTATTTTAACCAATCTTTTGTAAAATTTCAAGTAGCATTCGAAACTTTATTAAATTTTTTTGGAAATTTGTTACATGATGGAAAAAACACAATCCTGACTTGCCAAAAATGCCGTCTTTACGTTAAAATAAAGGCATATATCTAATATCCGTACGGAAAGGAGCCCGCATATGTTTTGGGACACACACATGCACTGCAGCTTTTCCGGCGACTGTGACAGTTCGCCACAGTCCATGATTGAAGCTGCCATTGCAAAAGGACTTACCGGTATCTGTTTTACAGACCACATGGATTACGACTATCCGCCGAATCCTGATCATCCAATTGTTTTTACCTTTGACCTTCATGAATATGACCGCACCATGCGTGAACTGCAGTCACGATACGCAGACCGGCTGCCCGTCTTATACGGCGTGGAACTTGGCCTTCAGCCGCATCTTGCGCAAAAGCACAGGCAGATTTTGCAGAATCATTCGTTTGATTTTGTGATCGGGTCTTCTCATATTGTAGATGGAAAAGATCCTTACTATGCTTCTTATTATGAAGGCCGCACCGAACAGGCGGCGTATGAACGGTATTTTCTTTCCATTCATGAAAATATCCGGGCATTTCAGGACTTTGACGTGTATGGACATATTGACTATGTTGTACGTTACGGACCGAATAAAAATACGTTTTATTCGTATCGAAAGTACGCAGATATCATTGACGAGATTTTAAAACTGTTAATCGAACTTGGAAAGGGAATCGAAGTAAATACGGCCGGATTTAAATACGGTCTCGGACATCCGAATCCATGTGAAGATATTTTAAAAAGATATCATGAATTAGGCGGAGAAATACTGACACTTGGAGCCGATGCACACAAGCCGGAACAGATCGCATATGATTTTGACCGTCTGCCGCAACTGTTGACAGCCTGTGGTTTTTCTTATTATACGGTATTTAAAAACCGAAAGGCCGAATTTATAAGTCTGAAAAAGGGCGGCTTTTAACCGCCCTTTTTCAGATCTGTCGTTCATATGGAGATATATCACAGACAGCGCCTGCTTACTTGGCAGTTTATGCTTCCATATCTGCGAGCAGCTTCTCTACGGAAGCCAGCTTCACGCACAACACCAAAATCTTCGTTGCATCCACCATTTCTTCCGGAGTCGGGAAAGACGGTGCAATACGAATATTGGAATCCTGCGGATCGTTTCCATATGGATAGGTCGCGCCGGCGTCCGTAAGCACCATACCAAGCTGCTTGCATTTTGCTACAACGGATTTGGCGCATCCCGGCATAGATTCAAAAGAAATAAAATATCCGCCATTTGGTTTTGTCCAGCTGCCGATTCCAAGACCGGCCAGTTCTTCCTCTAAAATTCCCAGAACAGCTTCAAACTTCGGCCGTAAAATTGCCGCATGTTTTTTCATGTGAGCCTTCATCCCGTCAATATCTTTGAAAAATCTGACATGACGCAGCTGATTAATCTTATCGTGTCCGATAATCTGTGTCGTCATATATTTTTTGATAAAATCCATATTTTCCAGGGAAGTTGCAATCGCGGACACACCGGAACCCGGAAAGCTTACTTTGGATGTGGAACAAAAAATGTAAACCATATTGGGGTTGCCTGCTTTTCACATTCATCTAAAATATTTAAAATCTCATCCTGACGATCATCATAAAGATGGTGAATGCAGTATGCGTTATCCCAGAAAATGCGGAAATCTTCTGCTTTCGGCTTTAAATTGGCAAATCGTCTTACGACTTCATCGGAATAAGATATGCCAGTCGGATTGGAATACTTCGGCACGCACCAGATTCCTTTTACCGCATCATCATGATTCACATACTGTTCTACCAGATCCATATCCGGTCCGTCATCCCGCATCGGGATATTGATCATTTCTATATCAAATACTTCCGTTATTTTAAAATGTCTGTCATATCCCGGCACCGGACATAAAAATTTTACTTTATCCAGCTTGCACCACGGCTTCGAACCGTTAACCCCTCTTACCATAGAACGCACAACCGTATCATACATAATGTTCAGGCTGGAATTCCCGCACACGATAACATTATCTTTTTGTACACCGAGCATACCGGCCATCATCCGTCTGCATTCTCCGATTCCGTCCCAGTCACCGTAATTTCTCGTATCATTGCCGAGTACCGTATTCATATCCGATTCGTCATTAATTACACTCAGCATCGGCATGGACAGTACCAGCTGGGAAACTCCCGGCTTTCCTCTTGCCATATTAAACGAATGGCCCTTGGCTTCTTCCGTCTTAAATTGTTCATCCAGTTCTGCTTTTAATGCTAATAACTCTTCTCTGGTCATATCTGCATATGTTTTCATTGCATATCATCTCCTTCTGATCTTATTACATGCACCGTTCATTCTTTCAGACACGCACTGCTCTAAAACGGCACCTGTATCGTATTATATCATATCCTTTTCTTTTAAAAACCCTTGATCAAACATTTTTATACGCTCTTCCTGTTGATCAGTCCTTTTATCATACGCATTACCTCTGCCAGTCTTTCACTTCGGCCAAACAATACGAGATTGACCCCAACAGAAAAACAGACACAGCAGCCTCCTGCCAGCAGAAAACGAAGAAATCCGCCTGTATGATAAACGCATTCCGTAATGTTTACCGCAATCGGCAGCTGCACCATGGCCGATAATACATATTCTGCCAAATCCAACGCGTATCTGCCGCACCTTTTTCTCCGATCGTCTTCAAAAAAATACCACAGACGCAACATCAGCTGCAGCAGATAAGCGCATCCGGTGCCTGCAAGTACACCGGCAATACCATAGATTCTTACCAGTCCAAGTGACATCAGCAAATTAACGACGGCGCCTGCCATTGCTGTCACTCTTTCTTTTTCAAAACGACCGGACACATGCATCACAATAACAAGCGGCTGCCCGATAGTATAAACAAAGCAGTTCAGCGCACAGCAGACAATGACTGTGTGATCCGGCAACGACTGTTCGTTCAGCCATAAATCACAAATAAACGGCTTCATCATCGTGTAAAGTCCCATTGCGGCAGTGACAGCCACAAAGTAAAAGACAAACGTCAGCAGGCGCAGCGCCCGATCTTTTTTTTGCCGGTCATGTTCCGTAAACAAAGCGCCCATACCCGGCTGAACCGCATTCGATAACGCCATAACCATATTGATGATGGACTGAATAATAAGACTGTAATTGGCATATGCGCCCACAGCCGCTACGTCAATCGCTCCGGAAATAATAAGACTGTCCGTACAGGTCAGCAGTTTTGCGGACAAACGCACGGCAAAAATATTTTTTACATCCGCAAAAATCCGGCGAACTACCGTTTGCGGCAAAGATTCTTTTTTTCGCTCTTTCAAAAACGGATATGCGCGGTCAACATAATAAGATAATCCGATATTGCCTGCCGCTTCCACAAAAATATTGGCTCCAAGCGCCAGCACATAGTCGAACCCCATTCCTACAATCACAATCATCAGTACATAATTTAAGACGCCTGCGGCCGTCGTAACCATGCATACCATATACTCTTTCTGATCGGCAATGATCAGTGATCGTTTATACGAAAGCAAATAAGACAACACCGTGCGAAACAGCCACATTCCATAAACCAAACGGATATAGGACAGTGAAAAATGATTATGTTTTAAAAACACATGTACAAACGGCAGAATCGCCAGTCCCAGAATCGTTATCACAAACGCAAACATAAAATATGCCCTGCGGTACAATTGCATTAACGTAGCGATTTCCGATTCCTTTTTGTGAGACAACGCCTGATATAAATGAAACACGACAGCGGTAGAAATACCAAGCTCCGATACGGATAAAATTGCAAGAATATTGGAAATAACACTGTTCATACCGACCAGTTCCCGCCCTGCCTGCAAAAACAACACCCGCTGGCTGAAAAATCCTACAATAATAAAAAGAACCTGGGAGAACAGGCCAAAAAAACTGTTTCGGACCATATTTTTTATCCGCATACCGTTAAAAGCACCTCATTCCACCGATACAATACCGCTTCCGGCTGAAATTTTTCCATTCCGTCTTGCGCATGTTCCATAAATGCATACCGCACATGCGGATGTTCCAGCAGCTGACCAATTTTTTCCGCCATGCGTTCACAGTCATATGCCGGAATAAGAAAGCCATTGCTGTTGTTCGTAATCAGTTCGTCCGGCCCGGTCTCTATATCAAAACTGACTAACGCCAGGCCATGCGCTTTCGCTTCAAGCAGACACATTGGCAAGCCTTCTCTGCGGGATGTCAGTACAAAAATCTGCGCCTGCGACAAATATACATCTACCTCACGGACGGTTCCTTTCAATAACAGCTGCCGTTCCAAATGGCGTTTTTGAATCTGATCCTGCAGCCATTCTCTCTTATCTCCGTCGCCAAGTACAATCCATTGCCAGTCGGGATATTTTTTCAGCACAATTTCTGCCGTACGCAGCAGATAATCCGGCCCTTTCTCATATACAAGCCTGCCTGTCGTTATTATCCACTGTTTTTTGCGTGTTTTTTCCTGTTTTTTTCAGCTGCAACAGGCTCCACCGGATTGTATATCGCAAAAACCGGCGGCAGCGCTCTCATTCTGTCTATAAATGCCTGTCTGTCTTTATCCGTCAGGGTCACAATGGCGTCTGCTTTTGTCGTCACATATCGTAAAATGATGTTTCGATAGCTGAAGCGAACGGCAGTTTCAAACCCAAAGCTGAAATGTTCCCACGAAACAACTTTTGTTTTTCTGCCATATGCCGCCGGTATGGATAATACATCCAGAACAATGTCAATATCTACGATCACATCAATCTCATTTTCTTTCAAATAGTTCCGCAGTCTTGGAACAAGCGCCAAATATCCGGGCCCGGGGCGTAACCACCGCCGGCCAAGCGCCTGATGGGAAATCTGTTTCTTTAACGAAAAGAACATGGTTTTATTCTTCTCCACCAGACTCAGTACAAAAATCTGAAATTCCTGCCTCTCTGCCAGCCCGTTTGCAATAAGACAGGCCACGCGTTCCGTTCCGCCGCTTCTTGTAATATCTCCGGAAAAAAAGCATATTTTTTTACGGTTTCTCTTCTTGTTCACATGCGCTTCGGTCATGGCATTTCGTCTCCCTTTTTTCGATACCGCAATCTTGTAATCCATGCGTCTACATGCAGCCGCAGCAGACATGCGGTTCCAAGCGTATACGGCAAATATCCGTGCATGCAAAACAATATTGCCGCACAACGTATCACAAACTTCCACGACCATGTATGAATTTCCTGTACATACCGTCCTGCCGCAAGCTGTCTCATACAGGTTTGCACAAACGGGTTTTGGGCATAAACGTGCAGCTGCCGCACCGCCTTACGCAGTCCGTTCTTTCCCAGTTCCTGCTTTAACAGATAAAAACTGCCGAAAAAAATATGAAATGCGCTTAGATCTCCATAATCCTGCGCAATCCCTTCCATACTGCAAAACCGGTTGAAATTTTCTGCAATTGCAATCCAGACCGGTATCATATCTTTTTTATAACGAAAAGTAACCGACTGTTCATTGATTCGATACAGGCAGACACTTTCATCTAAAAATGCATAGACCGGCGCATACGCACAGCATTCCATATTATGTGCCTTATCCTGTGTAAACGGATAGGATTTGCAATACAGCTTATGTTTCTTTATAAAATCCGACCGATACAGTTTTCCCCAATTGTATGCCAGATGCCCGTATCGATAAAATCCTTCAAACCGAAAGTCTACCGTTTGCGTATCGATTCTGTCCCGCAGATGTGTAATATTTACCGTACTGAGGTTGTGCCCCTGAAACCGGCGGTAACTGCCGACTACGATATCCGCTTCTTTTTTCACCGCACACTTAACCATTTTTCGGATTGCACCCTGACCGTCCAGCTTATCGTCCGAATCCAGAAAAAACAGATATTCTCCTTCGGCTATCCGCATTCCTGCATTGCGTGCCATTCCAAGGCCGCTGTTTTTCTGATGGATAACCCGAATCCTCGTATCCTGCTTTTCATATGCATCACACATGTCAGGACATGCATCGGGCGAGCCGTCATCTACCAGAATTATTTCCAGCCGGGCGTAATCCTGCGCCAGAACGCTGTCCATGCATTCCCGCAAATATTTTGTGTACGATATACCGGAATAATAATGCTGACCAGCGGCCTGTTGTCTTGCTTCATCGAATCTTTCCTCTGATACGCTGCAGCGCATTATCTACCGCTTTCGGCGTTTTTCCCAAATATTCTGCAATCTGATGGTAATTCATGCCATCCAGATACAGCACCAATACCTGATGTTCCATCGGACTTAACCGTTCACTTGCCTGTTTTAACAGCAGTCTGACAGTCTCCTGACTGATAAATAAAGCTTCTGGATCGGAGGTTTGCGGATGGTTTCCGGTTTCCAGATACACACCGTCTTTTTCCTGTCCGGCATCCAACGATACATACGTATTCAGCGGTGCATGTTTTTTCCGCTGAGATGCTTCTACTGCAGTATACATCTGACGATTAATACACAACTCTGCAAAATGATAAAAAGATACCTCTTTCTCCGTGCGGTAATCCTGAACTGCTTTAAACAGTCCGATCATCCCCTCCTGTATCAGATCTTCCGTCTCGCCGCCGATCAGATACAGCGCATTTGCACGCTTGCGTACCAGATTTTTATATTTTTCCATCAGATAGTCCATTACCCCGTTCTGTCCGGCCCGTAGCTGTTCGATCAGCTGTTCATCCGATACATCCTTGTATCTATCCTGTTCCATATAACTCCTGTTTTCCAATATCTTACCTATACTCTTATGCCGGACGGACTGCACCGCATTCTCTGTCTGACAATTTCATAGGCAAGAACCGCTGCTGCAGCCGACGCATTTAACGAACCGATCTCACCTTTCATCGGAATCGAAACGTTATGGTCACACTGCTCTTTTATAAGCCTGCCGACGCCGTCTCCTTCATTACCAATAACAAGTCCGATCGGACCTGTCAGATCTTTTTCATACATAAGATCTCCGTCCATATCCGCACATACAAACCAGATTCCATGTGTTTTCAGTTCTTTGATTGTCTGACTCAGATTCGTGACTTTTGCAACAGGCGTATAATTAATGGCTCCGGCAGATGCTTTTGCAACCGTTGCCGTCAGTCCCGATGCATGACGTTTTGGAATAATTACGCCATGCGCCCCTGCCAGGTTTGCGGTTCTTATTACCGCCCCAGATTATGCGGATCTTCAATACTGTCCAGCATAATAATAAACGGCTGTTCCATCCTTTGCTCGGCTCTTGCAAGAATATCTTCTACCGACGCATACGCATAGGCCGATGCCACCGCAATGACTCCCTGATGCTTTTTTGTCTCGGACATGTGGTTCAGCCGTTCTTTATCAACAAAATGGATGATCGTATCCGTTTTCTTTGCTTCGCGCAAAATGGACCGGATCGGCCCATCTTTGCATCCGTCCAGCAAAAACAGCCGGTCAATTGTTTTGCCGCCGCGAAAAGCTTCCATCACGGCATTTCTGCCTTCTATTTTTGACAGGGACGCATCTGTGTCTTCCTTTTTTGAATCGGGACGATGTCCGTGATCCCGAACATCCGCCTCATAGTTCTTTTTCTGCATGTTCCGCTCCTTATACTTCCTCTTTGATCTGTCTTTGTTCACAACGATTGCGTGTTTCCATTCCCGTATGCTCTTCGGGCGTATAGCTTTCCACCGCAGTTTTTACAAGCTCCACCAGCCGCTGCGTATTGCCGTTCAGATACAGATAACCCATGAGCGCTTCAAACCCCGTCGCCCGACGATAGTCGTTTACAGATGCATTTTTTGCCGTAGTATAAGACTTTGCATTTCTTCCCCGTTTATAAATCTGCACTTCTTCTTCCAAAAGCAGCGGAAACAGCGTTTCTACCATTTCCGACTGTGCCTGTGCTTTCGCAAAACGACTGGCCTGTCTGTGCAGTTTATTCACCTGCTTATTTCCCTGTCTGACTACGATCGAACGGAGAATCAGTTCATAGATCGCATCTCCGACATAAGCAAGTGTCAGCGGTGAATATGTCCGGATATCCTGCTGTTCCAACGCAAACCTGTTTCTGATCAATGCATCTAAATCATACTCGATTTCTGTCTGCTGATTATGCACGTTTCCACGTAACTCCTTCTCTTGTGTCTTTCAAAATAATACCTTTTTGCGCCAGATCGTCCCGAATCTGATCCGCTCTTGCAAAATCCTTGTTTTTCCTGGCGTCCTGCCGCTCCTGTATAAGCTTTTCAATCTCGCCATCCAGTACTTCTTCTTTCAATTCAATCCGAATGCCAAGCACATCACACAATGTTTTCAGTCTGTCATACAATTTCCGCAAATAAGACCCGGACTGTTCTGCCGATACATTTGTATTGATATATTTTACAAGTTCAAATATGGCCGATACCGCATCTGCCGTATTGCAGTCATCTTCCATTGCAGCTTCAAATTTTTCCCGAAACTGCTCCGTACCTGCATACAACTCCTCTTCTTCTGCGGTCATTTCTTTCCGATCCGATACTTTTTGCAGCCGTTCGATCTGTTCTGCTGCGGTACAAATGCGTTCCAGTCCGCTTTTTGCTGCTTCCATCAATTCCGCGCTGAAATTTAACGGACTTCTGTAATGTGCGCTCAGCATAAAAAACCGCAGCACCTGCAGATCATATTTTTGTGCAATTTCACGTACCGTAAAGAAATTGCCGACTGATTTTGACATTTTTCGATTATCAATGTTTAAAAATCCGTTGTGCATCCAATAATGCGCAAATTCTTTCCCACTGGCTGCTTCAGACTGTGCAATCTCATTTTCATGATGCGGAAAAATCAGATCTTCTCCTCCGGCATGAATATCTATTGTCTCACCCAGATATTTTTTGGACATAACGGAGCATTCAATATGCCATCCCGGACGGCCTTCGCCCCATGGTGATTTCCAAGCCGGCTCTCCTTCTTTTTTCGGTTTCCATAACACAAAGTCAAACGGCTCTTCTTTCAGCTCTCCTGTGACTTTAATATCCCGATGTCCTGCCTGCAGATCTTCCGGATTTTTATGTGACAGCTTGCCATACGGTGCAAATTTTCCTGTCCGGAAATAGACCGTACCATCTGCTACCGCATAGGCATATCCTTTTTCTATTAAAACGGAAATCATTTCGATCATGCCGTCAATTTCTTCCGTCGCCAGAGGATGCACCGTAGCCGGGCGGACATTCATGCCTTCCATATCCTTTTTGCATTCGGCAATATAACGGCTCGATATTTCACTCGCTTCTACGCCTTCCTCCTGCGCCTTTTTAATAATCTTATCATCCACATCCGTGAAATTTGTTACATAATTGACTTCATAACCTTTATATTCCATATATCTGCGAAACGCATCAAATACGATCATCGGTCTTGCATTTCCGATATGAATCAGATTGTAGACGGTCGGACCACACACATACATCCGCACTTTTCCTTCTTCAATCGGTGTAAATGTTTCTTTCTGTCTCGTTAATGTGTTATAAATTTTCATTGTTGTTTTCCTCTCCTCTTCCCAGGACATCCGCCGCATCCGCCGCAGGATTCTCCGGATGCGGCAACGGCAAAGCTTCCTTCATACATGGAAGAAAGCATACAGATGGCATATGCTGCAATTCCCTGCTTTGTTCCGGTAAACCCAAGCCCTTCTTCCGTGGTTGCTTTTATATTTACCTGATTCTTTTGTATATGAAGTGTCTCCGACACATTTTGTTCCATCCGGGCAATATACGGCCGCAGTTTGGGCTGCTGTGCCACAATTGTGACATCAATGTTTTCGATGATATACTGCTCCTTTGCAAGCAGCGCCGCCACGTGTTCGAGCAGTTTCATGCTGCTGATTCCCGCATATGCCGCATCCGTATCCGGAAAATGTTTTCCGATATCCCCAGCGCCGCCGCTCCCAGCAGTGCATCCATAACGGCATGAACTGCCACATCCGCATCCGAATGTCCTAATAATCTCATCTCATATGGAATTTCCACTCCGCCAAGTATCAGTTTGCGTTCTTTTGTCAGCTTGTGTACATCATATCCCATTCCAACACGCATACATCAATCCTGTCCTTTCTGCTTTTTAATTACCTGCGCATGTATTTTGCACATTTTATTTCATATATTGCGACACATTACTGCTGTCAACTTTTTCAAACGGCACCCACACATATTTGCCGTCCTCCGCGATTCCTTCCACATCTTTTGCAGAATTACCTAACGCCAGTGCGGTTGCTACTTCCACCGCTGCCTGACCCTGACCGGTTCCTGGCTGGTATACCGTAAAAGCCATCTCGCCATTTTCAATCGCCTTACATCCGTCAGCAGTTGCATCCACCCCCAGAATCAACTGACTGCCCGGATCAATGCCGGCCTTTTTACACGCTTCTACCACACCGAGCGCCATGGCATCATTGTTGCAAATGACACAATCAACTTCCCGTCCGGTCTGCAGAAACAGCTCATACATCTCTTCTGCTTTTTCCGTCGACCAGTCCGCATGATCTTCAAACACATAGCGAATCGTCTTCCCACTTGCCGCAAACGTCTTTTTTATCCCCTTCGTACGCCCTTTGGTAGCAGAATGTCTGTTTGGTCCTTTGATCAGCACGACGTTAATTTCATCTTTGGATGCCAGTTTATCCAGTACATACTGTGCCTGAAATTCGCCTGCCATGGCATCATTCGAACCTACATACATATATGCATCTTTTTCCAGATTTTTATCATTTGGACAGCTGTTCACAAAAACAATCGGCAGGCCGGCCGCACTTGCCTTTAATTCCACTGCGGTGTCAACGTCAATGGCTCCGCACAAAATAGCACTGTAACCATTTGCAGCCGCTTTTTGAATCTGATCTACCTGATTTTCAATTACATTTTCCGCATCGACCACTTCCAGCTGAATTCCATTTGCTTCTGCCGTCTGCTGTGCTCCACCGGCCAATGTCAGGCG
This sequence comes from Eubacterium plexicaudatum ASF492, assembly GCF_000364225.2. Lineage (GTDB taxonomy): Bacteria > Bacillota > Clostridia > Lachnospirales > Lachnospiraceae > Eubacterium_J > Eubacterium_J plexicaudatum. The sequence continues at coordinate 6,118,958 of NZ_AQFT02000001.1, read as the reverse complement.
AAACGTATCCATCTGACTGATCGTCATCAACATTTTCATCCCTTTTCCGGATTCGCCGCCCGATTTTCCACATCCGCAGGCAATTGCCGCCGTGCCAAGACAGACAGCCAAAACCCGGGCGATTCTTTTTTTCTGATTTACCTTCATCCTATTTCCTCCCCTATCTTGAAGATCTCAACCTGCTGCGCCAGTTCTATCGCAGAATCTGTCAGTTCTTTAGCACCGCTTGCCACCGATTCACTGTTGCCCGTAATATGATTGGCCTGTTCCACCATCGTATCCGAAGACGCCAGTATTTCTTCGGAGCTTGCAGCCTGTTCCTGTGAAATAGCAGCGACATTGCTGGCAACCCCATCTACCTGTTCTACCTGATCAATCATTTCCTGCACGAGTCCGTTAACCATATCAATATTTTCAAAAATATGGTCAAACGTCTGCAGCGCTCCGTTTACCAGCTCACTGCTGCTGTTAATACTCTTTGCGCTGTCATCCGCCTGTGAAACGGCATCTTTTACCAAGCCGTTAATTTCACTGATCAGCTTTTCGATATTATGCACGGAATCCGCACTCGTCTGCGCGAGCTGACCGATCTGTGTCGCAACAACAGCAAACCCACGGCCGGCCTCTCCTGCTCTTGCTGCTTCGATCGAAGCATTTAAGGAAAGCAGATTCGTCTCATCTGCAATATTCCCAATCACATTCGTAATATTCGTAATTTCCTCAGACGCCTGTCCGACTTTGTCAATTGCTCCCTGTAATTTCATGACCGATTCATTGATATCCTGCATCGCATTGCTTACATTTTGCATATCTGCTTTGCCTTTCTGCGATACATCAACCGTTTCCTTCATCTTGTCATTTACCTGTGCGCTGTTTTCCCTTGTTTCCGCTACTACGAGCGCCAGTGTCGTAGCATTTTGCGCAATTTCATTGACCGATATGGACAGCTGCTCTACCGTCTCATTTAACTCCCGCATAGACGCACTCTGCAGCTTGGACGCATCGTACATCTGACCGGACACGTCGTTGCTGCTGTCCGCCTGTACCTGCAGCTTGCCGGACACGCCATGAATCGAAGCAATCATGCTGCGCATTGTTGCCGCATATTTCTCCATGCAGCGGCCCATAACACCGATTTCATCTTTGCTGCGCGTTTTGATATGTACCGTAAAATCTCCGTCTGTCATCGCTACAATCGCATTTGTAAGTGTCTTTACCGGCCGGATTACAACATAAACGACACGCTCAATCAAAACAGCCAGAAGCAGTACGCTGACAATACCGATCACAATCATTGCCGTGCGGATACTGTCTACGTCTTTATAAATAACTTTTGCCGGAATGTAAGATACAAGAATCCAGTCCGTTCCTGCAACCTCTTCAAACGCAGCCATATATCCGTCAATCTGTATGGTACTCAGATCTTCTTCTTTCAGTCTTTTTGCAATATCCTGCAAAAAGATATCCTGTGACTCATCCAGCTTTACAGATACCAAACTGCTGTCCCGATGCGCCAGAATTGACATATCCGTATTGTTGACAAGAAATGCCTGCGCCTGCTCCATACTGACCAGACTGCTGACAATAATGCCGACTTTCTGCAAAGATAAATCCGCAGAAATAACTTTCATTTTCCCACTGCGGTCATTTAACATCCCGCATGCACTGATAACCGCTTCTCCCTTTTCATTTGTATATGCATCCGTAAAGTCCATGTTGATTCTGGTTATCCCTTCCTGATACCAGACTGTCTGTGTAGGATCACTCTCCGCCTTTTCGGATCCTGCCGCCGTCATCATTTTCCCATCTGCATCCGCTACATACAACCCCTGTGGATAATTATTATTATATTTATAATATCCGTTCAGCAGCACCTGCAGCTGTACATCCGAAAGCCCCATTGTCTCAATACTCTGTTTCACCGCGCCCAGTGCGGATAAGTTTTCGTCCAGCCACGCCTCGATCTCACTGACCTGATTTTCCACTGACGTATTCAGCAGGTTTTCCGAAGCCTCTTCGATCGTATTACGTGAAATCACATACGATATTCCCACCAGAACAACTACAATCCCAATAACAACCGGCAAAATAATGCCCAGCAGCTTCGTTCGGATAGAAATAATTTTCTCCTTTTTCATATATGAGCCCTCCCAAAAATTTACAATGATATATTTATTCTATCACATTTTTCACAGAAAGAAAATATTTATATTTTTTCTTTCCGTGAAAAGCATGATTTGCTGTAAAAGACCTTCACCATATGGTGAAGGTCTTTTCATAGGTGCAGAGATTTCATTGCATCAAGCTGCTTTCTTAAAAAGGCAATTTCAGCGTCTTTTTCCGTTATCACTGCATTTTTTTCCGTTATTTCCGCATTTTTTTCCGTTATTTCTGCATTTTTTCCGTTATTTCTGCATTTTTTTCCGTTATTTCTGCATTTTTTTCCGTTATTTCTGCGTCTTTTTCCGTTATTTCAGCATTTTTTCCGTTATTTCTGCTTCTTTTTCCGACAGAAAAAATCTTTGTTCCGTTACCTTTGCCTTTGTTTCGGACAAAATAGCCTTTTGATCTTCTACCTGCTTTTTGAGATTTTCCACTTCTTTTTTCAATTGTTCACACATGTAAATCTCCGTATTTTTATCTAAGATTGCCAATGCTTCGGAATACATATAAATCAACTCCTTTGGATTTCTTCTGAATTCTGTAATATCTCGATAACAGGCCAAAAATTCCGGATATGCATTTACCAGCCGAACGATATCAGCCGGACGGTCGGAGCTCAGGAATGTCAGCCATGCTTTCAGTGTCGTATCTATATTGTGTACTACTATGTGAAATGTGTCAAGTGATATGTAGATTGTTTTATATAATGTTCTGACCGATGCCTTACTGTCATAAGATATTTCCTCCCGATGAATATAGTTTGGAAACACATTTTTAAAAACCGCAGCGCTTTCTTCCATAAGTACAATTAAAATAACAGGGTTCAGATCACGAAACGAAAATTGTTTTCCGCGCTCATCTTTTACGCGATTATACTGACGCATAATAAAATCAGATATATAACAGGAAGCACGTTCTCCCGGAAAAAGATACCCAATTTTCTGAATTTCGACATTCACAATCGTTCTGTCTGAAAGTTCTACAACAATATCCATTATGACAAAACTGCCATGATCTGCCATTTGCGTGCCCTCCTGCGGCAAAACCGCGCGAATCGTCACTTGCTGTCCAAGAACCGCAGACAGAAAATGTTCCAAACGTGATGGATAAATATCCGGATTCATAACATATTTAAAAAACGAATCATAAGTAATTTTCAACCCCTGCGCTCCCTGAATAAAAGCCAGAAGCCGTTTCTGTTCTTCCGACGGCATTCCTAAAAATATACGAAATGCTTCCAAATCTTCCCGTATGGCCGTAATCGCACACGTTTCGGACAGCGGATCGCCAAGAATATCTTTTAATGCATACACACGATGTTCATATTTTTGTTTCTGTTTTTGCTGTTGTTTCATAGGCAATAATCCTTTCTGCTCCTTTTCTTTCCTGTTTTCAAAAACAATTTATCCGGCCGGCAAACTGTCTTTTATAGCATTATTTTGTTTGGTTCATAATCCCCTGAATACGCGGCGAAACGCCATTTGAATAAAGAAACTGTACGACAGCACAGCTTTTTCAGACAAATACAGTCTATCACAAAAAAACGTCAATTGCAATCAAAAAAAGGATTCTCTTCAAAAACACTATATTTTCGTCATTCTGATCAAAAGCGTTTGCTTTTTTTGTCATTCTAACGAATACTGAAAATCTTTCATCTGTTTTTCGTCAAATTCCCAACCCTGCTCCCGTTATCTTTAGAACATCCCCTATAGCCAATTTCGTGTGCTTCTGTTATAGTAATACCTGTAAATAACGAACAGCACTTTATACGATTGGTGTGTATGCACAATCGTTCGAAGGAAAACATAATAAAATTATCATCACAAAAAACAGGAGGATTTTAAAATGTCAAGTGTATCAATGAAAAACATCTGCAAAAAGTACCCAAACGGATTTGAAGCCGTAAAAGACTTCAATCTGGAAATCGCAGATCAGGAATTTATTATTTTCGTAGGACCGTCCGGCTGTGGTAAATCTACAACACTTCGTATGGTTGCAGGTCTGGAAGATATTTCTTCCGGCGATCTGATTATTGACGGAAAACGTGTAAATGATGTGGAGCCAAAAGACAGAGATATCGCGATGGTATTCCAGAACTACGCTCTGTATCCGCATATGACCGTATATGATAACATCGCTTTCGGTCTGAAAATGAGAAAAGTTCCTAAAGATGAAATTGATAAAAAAGTAAGAGAAGCTGCTAAAATCCTTGATCTGGAACAGTTACTGGATCGTAAGCCAAAGGCTCTTTCCGGTGGTCAGAGACAGCGTGTTGCTATGGGTCGTGCTATCGTACGTAATCCGAAAGTATTCCTGATGGATGAGCCGTTATCCAACCTGGATGCAAAACTGAGAGTTCAGATGAGAACCGAAATTTCCGCTCTGCACCACAAATTAAAAGCTACCATCATCTATGTAACACATGATCAGACAGAAGCTATGACACTTGGTACAAGAATCGTCGTATTAAAAGATGGTATTGTACAGCAGGTAGATTCTCCGCAGAAATTATACAATCAGCCAAATAACTTATTTGTAGCCGGATTTATCGGTTCTCCGCAGATGAACTTTGTAAATGCTACCTGTAAGGTAAGTGGTTCCGATGTTACATTAAACTTTGATAAATTCTCTATCGCACTGCCGCCTGCAAAAGCAAAAAAATTAGTTGACGGTGGTTACAACGGAAAGACAGTCATCATGGGTATTCGTCCTGAAGATTTGGGTGATTCCGATTATGAAATGAGCAATTATGCCGCAAAGATTGATTCTACCGTAAGCGGTTACGAATTGCTTGGTTCCGAAGTAATCCTGTACTTCCAGGTTGGCGGCGCAAATATGAGTGCAAAAGTAGAATCTTCTACAACCGCACGCCTTGGTGATCATGTAACACTCGCTCTGAATCCGGAAAAGATTCATGTATTTGACCATGATACGGAGCTGACCGTTACAAACTAATACCTGCAAATTTATTTTATTATATTTTTTGTTACTGTTGACAGAAATAATGTATGTATTTGTATACATACATTATTTCCATATAAAAACTATATTATATTATTTTTATCGTTGCGCAAAAGTCCTGTGAACAGCAGGCATATAACCGTTAAATTTTTATAACCGATCTGCAGGATCGGTTATGCCACAATTATTTTTTAATTAAAATTATTACTTCATTAAATAAGGAAGGAAGCACCTTACCACCAACCCGGTATTGGCTTCCTTTCTTATTTGTGTTATGATAAATACAGACAATCCTATGGAAACGGAGACATTTTTATGAAAAAATACAGGCAGTCCTTGAAGAAATAACAGAAATTTCCCAGATTCCCATGATCTTATACGATGCCGACGGAACCTGTGTCGCTTCCTTTTTCCATACCGAACCGGTAAATAATTCTGACGAAAGCATTATGGAATTTATCGGTTCGAATGTGGATAGCCAGACATCGGGAATGTTTCATTATTTTAAAGTTTTCAGCTCCAATATCCTTTCTTATGTACTGCTCGTTTTAAATTATGCACCGGATTCGTTTACGATCGGACGGCTGACGGTCTGCCAGCTCAGGCATCTGCTGGAATCTCAGGAAGAATCCATAACAAAATCCGGTTTTATCCGCAGTCTTATCACCGGTTCACTGACTGCTTCCGAACAAAGCCGCCAGATTAAAAGTTAAAGCTGTCTGCTGCAACCTGGGTCGCGTTTGTTATCGAATATCAGGATGGCTACACCGATTCTTATGCCTATCAGCTGCTGGAACATGCTTTTGCAGGACACCATACGGATCTTTGCTGCGAATTGGACGAAAACCATCTGCTGCTTATAAAAGACATCTCCCATATTTTGAAAGAATACAAAACTTCCGAAGGAAAAAGCACCCGAAAAAAAACATCTGCCAAGCCGGCAAATGCGGAATTTATTTCCTCCTGTCTGAAACGTTTCGCACAGACTTTGGTCGATACACTGCGAGCGGAGGCTCTTGTACAGACGCATATCGGATACAGTACGGCTGCTGACAGCTTTTCGCAGCTTGCCGGACTGTATCAGGAAGCTCTGACCGCCCTGCATATCCGGCATACTTTTTTTGCGGAGCAGGATACGATCGCCTATGACAGACTCGGTATCGGACGACTGATCGCAGAGCTTCCGCCGGACCTGTGCCATACTTTTTTAACCGAAATATTCGGAACGCATCTACCGGACGACTTAGACGAAGAAACACAACACACGATTCATATATTTTACGAAAACAATCTGAATATTTCCGAAACGGCCAGACAGCTCTACCTGCACCGGAATACGCTTGTATATCGGCTGGAACGACTGGAAAAACGACTTGACCTGGATATCCGTAAATTCGAAGACGCCATGACGTTTAAGCTGGCTTTGATGGTAATGGCTCATGTAAGAGAACAATAAAGCGTTATAAAGCTGCCTGACGAATCGCCAGGCAGCTTTATAACGTTCTTACGTTTCATCATACTTCATATCTTTTAATATATCAAAGCAGTCAAATGTTGCAAAATAGTCTTTCGGTGTCTGTGCCCTTCGAATCAGTTCCGAAGTACCGTCCTCTTTTAACAGTACTTCCGCCGACCAAAGCCTTCCGTTATAATTATATCCCATTGCAAATCCATGTGCCCCGGTATCATGAATAACAAGCAAATCTCCTTTTTCGATTTCAGGCAGCATGCGGTCTACCGCAAATTTATCATTATTTTCACATAACGAACCTACAATATCATATTTGTGATCACACGGCGCGTCTTCTTTTCCCATAACCGTAATATGATGATAAGCGCCATACATGGCAGGACGCATCAGATTTGCCGCACATGCGTCAACACCTATATACTCTTTGTACGTATGCTTCTCATGTACTGCCTTCGTTACCAGGCAGCCGTATGGCCCTGTCATAAACCGGCCCATTTCGGTAAAAACAGCAACGTCTCCCAGTCCCGCCGGCACTAATATTTCATCAAATACTTTGTGTACGCCTTCCCCGATCGCACGAATGTCATTCGGCTGTTCTTCCGGTCGGTAAGCAACGCCTACGCCGCCGGACAAATTAATAAAGCTGATCGTAATATCCAGTTTTTCCTTAATCTCTACCGCAAGTTCAAACAATGTCTTTGCCAGCGCCGGATAATAATCATTCGTCACCGTATTGCTGACAAGAAATGAATGCAGGCCAAACCGTTTTGCACCTTTCTGCTTTAATATCCGGTACCCCTCAAACAGCTGTTCTTTTGTAAAGCCATACTTCGCATCCTGCGGATTATCCATAATCCCGTTGCTGACTTCATATACACCACCAGGATTATACCGACAGCTGATCGTCTCCGGAATTTTTCCAATCGTCTGTTCCAGAAAATCAATATGCGTAATATCATCCAGATTGATAATCGCACCGAGCCTGTCTGCATATTGAAACTCTTCCGGCGGCGTATCATTGGAAGAAAACATAATTTGTTCTCCGCGGATTCCAAGCGCATCTGACAGCATCAGCTCCGTCATGGAAGAGCAGTCACAGCCGCAGCCATATTCATTTAAAATCCGAATAATAAACGGATTTGGCTCAGCCTTCACCGCAAAATATTCCCGATATCCTCTGTTCCAGGAAAATGCTTCTTTTACTGCCTGCACATTTGCCCGAATTCCTTTTTCATCATACAAATGAAACGGTGTAGGAAACTGTTTTACAAGTTCCGTAAGCTGCTCGTTTGTTACAAATGGTTCTTTTTTCATAACAATCTTCTCCTTTTATCTTTAAACACACTCCAACAATTGTATCTGTTACTCACGCTTTGCTTTTATCAAAAAAATTTTCGTATATTCCAAAAAATACTCTACAACACAGTCTCGGAAAAATCAAGTGTTTTCTGTTCTTAACAGTTCCTTACGCATTTGCAGGTACTATGTATATTTTTCATCCATATGGGGAAACTTCTTTTCAAATGCCAGAATGTTTCTCAATTGCACGTTCCTGCTCCATGCGGTCTGACATCATGTTCGGCCTGCATAAACAACTTATACGGAAAAGAGGTACTCATATTGAAAATTACACTGAACCAGGTACTGGACAACAAAGGTATCTCACAAAACCAGATGGCAAAAGATACTGGTATTTCTACTTCTACTCTGCGCAATTTAAACCATAACCGAACCACACGGATTAATTTTGATATTTTAGAAAAATCTGTACCTATTTAGATTGCAGAATTGAAGATATTCTTTGTCTTGAAAAAAATCCGGCCTGAAACGTTCCTGTTTACACACAACTGTTATAAATAACTTTCCCCTGATCAGATTTGTTATTGTTACCATTTTTCTACAAAACAGTAACACTTTTTGCCCAAATTGATTGACAAAACACACAAAACGTAATAATATTAAGGACGGACACACACATCCAAATCAAAAAAGAGAGGAATGAAACTATGAAAATGAGAAACAAATTTCTGGCATTATTTTTAGCAGTTTCCATGACATTCTCCGCAGGCGCTTGCGGCAGCTCCGATGCTGATAAGCAAAGCGACGGAAAATCTTCTGCTGAAAACACTGCTGCGGACAAAGAAGACGAAAAAATGACGATGTAGACTACTATGCTGCTGCAGTTGAAAAAATGAATGAAGTTACCAGCATGAATGCAAACATGCAGGTAGCGATGGATATGAAAATTGAAGCGGCAGGCGAATCTCAGACCATGTCAACAATGACTTCTATGGATATGTCCTGTCTGTATGATCCGATACGCCTGAAAGCCGACGCTGTTATAGACGCTGGAGATGGCAACAAATTAGAAACATCCATTTATGCAGAAATGGCTGAGGACGGTACATATACGCTGTATTCTACAAACGGTACAACCTGGCAGTCACAGACAATTGACGCGGCAGATATCGCTCAGTATGATGCGGCCAGCAATGTAACCGGCTACATGCAGGAGAGTTACAATTTCCAGGATGCGGGAACAGAGCAGATCGACGGAAAAGATGCACGTAAATATACAGGTTCCATCACAGGTGACGACATGCGTCAGACATTGATGTCTACCGGTGCATTGAACTCTTTATCCAATCTTGGTGTTGACAGCAGCCAGTTAGATACCCTGTTAAAGGACCTTGGCGAACTTCCGATTACATTATGGATTGATGAGGCGGAAATGTATCCGGTAAAATACGAAATGGATATGACCTCTATGCTGAACTCCTTAATGTCCGGCATTATTTCCTCTATGGGAGACGACGCTACAGGATTAACATTTGAATATACAAAAGCAACAATGGAAATGACCTGTTCCGATTACAATGCGGTCAGCGAATTTTCTATCCCTGATGAAGCAAAAGCAGCCACACCGGCAGCATAAAACGTTTTGATAAAAAAGAACATGCCCCTGTGAGCATGTTCTTTTTTCTTTGTCTGCATCAGCAATAATTTCGAATGATAACCTGAACTTTTTCCCGTCCCAGATAGGTATCGACAGACGGATCATACGTAATGGAAAAACGAATCTCCTGCGGCGCCCCATGCAGCAGCGCATCTACCTGCCGTTTTGATGATTTTCCACGCAAAAACTCCAGAAATGACGCAATATCCCCAAAATAAACGGCATCCATACACCCCCCTGCACCGTCGTCCAGAACCATCTTCAGTACATTTTTATTTTTTCCGACAATGGAAGCACGAAGCGGATGCACGTCCCGTACCGCAAATACCGGCTTCCCATTGCCCTTTCCATACGGTTCCAGACATTCAAATTCACGGATTAACTCCGTACGGATATAATACAGCGGCATCGGCACGTCAATATGTATTTTTTCAATAAAGTCTTCTTCCGTCAGAACGGCATATGCATTCAAATCCGCCCGGAAACGTTCTACATTTTCCGCCGGCATCGAAAGCCCGGCCGCCATCGGATGTCCGCCGAACTTTGTCATCAGTTCGCTGCATTTTGTCATTTCCTCATACATCGAATATGCCTCAATGGAACGTCCGGAACCTTTCACACCGCCGTCTTCCGCATTTGTCAGTACGAATACCGGCTTATGGTACATCTCACGAATTCTGCCTGCAATAATTCCCGCCAGACTCTCGTGGCACTGCGGCAGGTAAACAACAATCACTTTGTCCTGTGCAAGCTTCTGTTCTTCGATCAGCCTCTTTGCTTCTTCCACTCCCTGCAGCGTAAGGTTTTTACGCCGATCATTTAACTCCACAAGCTCTCTTGCAAGCTGAGACGCCTTTTCCGGCGAAGGCTCCAACAACAGCTGCAGCGATCGCTTCGCCGTATCCAGGCGGCCGCTTGCGTTGATGCACGGTCCTAAGACGAATCCAAAATGCCAGGAACGAATCTGTTCCTGTTCCAGATGATTTTGCCCGATCAACGCCAGCAGACCCGGATTGTCGGTCTGATGCACCGCCTTTAGTCCAAGCTTAACAATCGTACGGTTCTCCCCGGTAAGATCCATAACATCACCAACGGTAGCAAATGCTGCATGCGCAATCATCTCAAAACTGCGCCGAACCGGAATTCCCATCCGCTCATACAAAACCTGTATAAACTTCCAGGCAACCGCCGCTCCGCACAACCCCGGATACGGATACGTACAATCTGCCTGTTTGGGATTAATAACCGCATCCGCTGGCGGAATCCGGTAAATTTTTCCTTATTTTCATCCAAGGAAAACGGCACTTCATGATGATCCGTTATAATAACCGTGAACCCGGATTCTTTTGCAAAAGCAATCTCCTCTGCAGCCGAAATACCATTATCACAGGTAATAATCGTATCCACGCCCTCATCCAGTGCCCTTGTAATCATTCCACAGTTAACGCCATATCCGTCATGTACCCGGTCCGGAATGACATGATCTACGTTTGCCCCGCAAATGTGTAATCCGGTAATTAAAATATAAGACGCATTGACACCATCAATATCATAATCCCCGATTACACGAATTTTTTTCCTCCGGCAATCTTATCCGCCAAAATCTCTGCGCCTTTCTCCGCATCTTTCAGCAAATGCGGATCGTGGAGCTGGCGCGGCGAACATTCCAGGTAATCGGCAATCGCTTCCTCACCAATGATATCCCGATTCCTGATAATTCTGGCAGTTACCGGATCTATGCCAAATCTGGTTCCAATCGCCTGAAAATCCGCTTTTTTTGCTGTTACATACCACCGTTCCTTCACAACCATATTCTCCTTATTTTTATCCTATTATCTTATCACATCCTTTCTGTATTTTCCAGTTCTTTTCTCCGCATCCATTGAATCGTCTCTCGAATCCCCGTTTCAAAATCCGTTGCCGGGATAAACCCTGTGTCCGCTGTCAGCTCACGGATATCCGCACACAGATGCATCACCTGATGTGAACCATACGGGATCGCTCCAAATCTGACCGGAGCCTGACACCCTGTCAGCTCTTTCATCTTTAAAATATATTCCCGCAGCGGACGCGCCTGCCCGCTGCCCAGGCAGTATACACGCCCATGCACCGGACAGAGCCCGATTCGAAACAATGCATCTGCCGCATCCGCACCGTATAAAAAATCCCACTGCTGCCCGCCCGGTGTAAATGTCGTTTCCTCTCCCCGCAGCATCTGGCGCAGACTTGCGCTGACCATCGTTTCCGCCCGGTCATAAGGGCCATATACACTGAGCAAACGTACCCACACATGATGCATGCCAAGCTGTTCACAGGCTTTTCGGCTCATCTGTCCGGCACACAGTTTGGCCATTCCATAGCCGCTTTCCGGAAATGCCGGCGTATCCGGCCGCAAGGTCTCCTCCGTCCGGCCATACTCCGCCTGAGAGCCCGCTCCTACAAACGTCCGACAGCCGAGACGCTTCGCCAGTCTGACCGCATCGAGCGTGGCTTCGATATTACGCACCTGCATCCGCAGATCATCCCTGTCCGCTCCGTAAGTTCCGCTCCAGGCCAGATGATAAAATGTCTCACAGGGCTTATCATCCGGCAGGGCAACCGCATCCGGTTCGCACAAATCCGTCTCCATCACCATAATCTCAGGGCCGGTCGAAATCTGCCCGTTTCTATCTGACCCTCTGTGACAAATCGCCAGCACTTCATACTTTTCCCGGATGCAGGCATGCAGCAGCGCCATCCCGATCACGCCTGTAACCCCGGTTATTGCAACTCTTTTTTTCATCTGTTCCATTCCTCCACGCACGCAGTCTCACATCCGTATCACATAAATCTGATCGTTTCGAATCCGCGCCGTATCCCGGTATGGCCTTGCCGACGACTCAAACAAAATGTACAAGCCCTCCGGCGTCATCAGGATCTGCTCCGCTCCTTCCGGCAACAGCCAGCATTCCGGCGGCTGATCATACACAGTTGCACCTTCCTCATACACGAACCGCATCAGATATGCGTCTTCCATCTGATACCCCTGACTCAGCAGCATATGCCGCTGCCCCGTTGCCACATCTTCCTGAAACGTTACGCTCTGGATGCGCTGCGGTATGTCCGCCGTCGAAAGCAGCTGCGGATGAAACACATCATCCAGCCCATACCGGTTCAGTCGTCCGGCCGCGCCATCTACATACGAGCCTACATAAAGCTCTCCTCTGTACAGCGTCAGAAAGGAAGCCACCTTTGCCCCACTATGATTCGTCAGGCCCGCATCAAAACACACCTGTATCCCGCCAGCGTATGTGCCGTTTAAAATCTCCGTCCAGGAAATGCCAAACACCTTTCCCTCCGGCCCTGTTACCCAAAGCAGATCATGCGCTTCATCATATGCAATCCCACCTGTATGAGCCGAAAACCCAAGTTCTGTTATAGAAAGCAAATTCCCATTCCAATCCGTAATCCACAAAATGCTGTCTGCCGTTCCGGAAGTTCGATACGCCGATATGACCAGCCTGTCCGCCGTCCTGGTAAATCCCTGAACGACCGTATCCGCATACGCTTCCAGTCCCTTTCCATACAGTCCCGGCATCGTTATGGAACGCTCAAACCGCTCCGCCAGAAACGTATACTCCGGGCGCACCATGATTTTCGCCAGTCCCGGCTCATTCGTCACAATCCCATCTGCTCCCATGGCCCGTATATTTTTGATCTGCTGCGGCGTATCGACGGTCCATACGAATACCTGTCCCGCATGTGCGTGAATGGACTCAATCACCCGTACATTTGCGCATGCTGCCGAAAGGCCATAAAAATCGGCCGGAAACGCCTCCGGCAGACTCACATTCCCGGAACAGGCATTGTAAAGCACAAGACACGCCGGATCCAGCTCCTTTAACCGCATCAGATATTCATAACGAAACGAAGCAAAAACACATCGCTGCATCATGCCCGCCTTTTGAACCTCCGCATACACCGCCTCTGCAAAGCCTTCCGCCGCGCCGATATCCTTAAGCTCCAGATAAATTTTCACATCCGAATCCCGCACCAGCTCCAGCATCTGCCGCAGCTTCGGAATCCGCTCTCCCTCATAAGCATTCGAAAACCATTTCCCCGCATCCATCTTCGACAATTCCCGAAACGTATAATCCGCAACCGCTCCCTTGCAGCCTGTGATCCGTTTTAAATCCGAATCATGAAAGAGCACAATCCGTCCATCTTTTGTCATCTGAACATCCGTCTCAATATAATCCACACCCAGATCAAGCGCCCCTGCAAAAGCCGCCATAGTATTTTCCGGAAACACCGAAGCGTACCCCCTGTGAGCCGCGACTTGCATCGGTTCATTCTGCATTGGTTCATTCTGCACAGGTTCATTCTGCATTGGTTCACTGCCTTCATCTGCCGCTTCCGGTTCCTGCCAGGAACCGACCGCCGAAGAGACAAGCAGTACACACAAGAAGATTCCCAGCAGACTTGCCCCTGTCTTTTGATATTTTCGCGGCGTCGGCCTGCCCACCGCCTCCAAACAGCCGAACAGATACGGATAACCCGCCATTACAAAAATACCAACGATAAACATGGAAAAAAATCCGGCATACTTCCCTTCCATTTTTAACGCCAACACCGGTCCGGACACTTTCAGTAAAAATAGCGTCAGCCCGCTGCCGGTCAAAAACCGCACACATTTACGTGCTAAAGAACCGGTTGTCTCAAACCGTACAAACCGCCGCTCAATCAGCCATCCCAACAGCAGCCCCATTCCGGCTCCCGCATTCGTCATACATCCGACACGCAGCATCGGCAAAAAGCAAAGCAGACACCCGACGCCACAGGCAAGCACATCCCCGTTCGCATGCCTGTGCACCCATTTCAAAAGCTTTTCAATCCCATACATCCATGCAAGTCCAAACAGCAATGCCGCTATCACATCCTGCGGCGTATGTACCCCGAGATAATTTCTGGAAAATAAGATCAACGCCGTAAAAGTCCACAAGAGCGCGCCGACAAGCTTTTGGTCCCGCTTCCCTTTCTTCCACGCACACCTCCCGGCCACCCCCAGGAAGCGACCGCCCGCGTCGTATGCCCGCTCGGAAACGAATAACCCGATGCCGCCGCAACAGCCGCCTCTACCGGATGAATCCGCGCATCCCGCACCCACGGACGATCTATTTTACATACGGCCTTTAAAAACTGACCGTATGTACATGCCAGCGCCGTATTCCATCCCATACACTGCCCCGCGCGCTTATCCACACACCAATAGACGCCCGCCAAAAATAAAAATGCAGGCAGCGTTTCCGCAAACGAGGTGATCTCCAGCATATAAGCGTCAAACACCCCGCCAAATGCTTCCCTCATATTTTGCAAAATTAAAAGATAGTTGATATCCATCACATCCTCCATAAAATATGACTGTTATTCATTGTTCCATACCATCCATGGCGCTCTCCCCCGCGTAATCATCTCCTCCAACTTTTCCTTCTCCCGTTTTGTATCCATACACTGCCAAAATCCCTCATGCTGGTAAGCGCACAGCTGTCCATCTGCCACCAGCTGCAGAATTGTCTCCCGTTCAAACACCGTACGGTCATCTTTCAGATAAGCAAATATCCCTGGCTCCAGCACCATATATCCGGCATTAATCTGTGATCCGTCCACCTGCGCCTTCTCCCGAAACGCCAAAACCGCACGATCGTTTCGTCCGATTTCCAGCACCCCAAAACGCTGCTCCAGATAAACCGCCGTCAGTGTCGCTATCTTACCATGCTTTTTATGAAACGCTACAAGCTTTGCAATATCCACATCGCAGACCCCATCCCCATACGTCATCAAAAACGGTTCCTCCCCGATATACTTTTGAACCCTGCGGATTCTTCCGCCTGTCATTGTATCCAGTCCGGTGTCAATAATCGTTACCTTCCACGGCTCCGCGGCATTATTATGCACCGTCGTCTCCCCGCCTCTGCTGAAGTCAATCGTAACATCACTGTTATACAAATAATAATCCGCAAACCACTCTTTAATCAGATGCTGCTTATATCCGGCACAAATAATAAACTCATGAAATCCATAAAAAGAATACTCCTTCATAATATGCCACAAAATCGGCCTTCCTCCGATCTCAATCATCGGTTTTGGTTTTAAATGGCTCTCCTCACTGATGCGGGTGCCGTAGCCACCGGCTAATATTACTACTTTCATTTTGTGTTTTCCGCTCCCTTTCCACCTATACATTCGTCAATTTTACTAATTTACATCTGTCATTTATGTTGGCTTTTTAAATTTTATGCCGTTTCAGGGTCTTCCCGAATTCTATGCTTCTTATAAGCTGCTCAACGAAAAAAATCATCATGTTTATAGTGACAAGTTCAGCCTGCGTATGTTAGACTTAACTTGTATCCATCTTGCCACGCAGCAGGATATAGCCTGCCATTTGGATCGCTGGGCAAGACTCTTTCAGGCCACGACATGGGAGGAGATTAAAATGATTGCAAAACATCACACCGACCTCATAGAAGCATCCGAAACGCTCTTTACTTTAAAAAAACCATCATTTTTTAAACCTCTCACAAATCCATCCAAAAATCGCTCTGCCGGCAGCGGCCGTGCACATCACATAAACGGCCAGCGCAGCCTGCGCCATAGCAATATTCGTGCCAAACAAATATCCGCATAACGGCCGGTCATAAAGAAAAAGGAAAACAGCAGTGCAAACATTCCTGCGTAAAAATAGCTGTCCATACCGGCCTTCTTTTCCGCTGCATCCCTGAAAAAGACAATGAGCGGAATACACATGTATATAAAAGTATATCCGCCGCTCCAAAACGGAATGACGACCATCATGCCACAAAGCAGCAAAATTTTCCTGAACCGATCTTTACAAAAGAAAACGCCCAGCAGTAAAAAACTGCAAAAGCTACTGTAAGCAGCGTTCCTACCCAGGACAAATCTGTCTGAACGGCAAAATGATCTCTCAATAAAACCGCCACTTTTTCCCATGACATTTTCACACTTCCGAGCCTTGCCACATCCAGACCGTGCACAAAACGCTGATTCAGAAAAAACTGCTTCATGCCTGCGCTTCCTCCAAACCATGCAAACGGCACAAAAAAGCAGCCGATCCCGTATAGCAGCAGTCTCCCCGCTTCCTTCCACCGCTTTTCGAATAGATACAACACGCCAAACACGGCCGGATAGAGCTTAATGCCTGCGGCGATCGCTATGAATAGCAACGCCAGCTCCCGATGCACCACGTTCCCGCTGTCCCGCAGCTCCAACGCCAGAAGCAGCAAAATACAGACAATCATAACGGAATTTCCGCGCTCCGTAACTCCAAAAATAAAAACATAAGACAGCAAAACAGCCACGGTTGCAACCAGCGAAAACTCCATCGTTCTGTTTTTCAGCATTCTGCATACGCTATAGAAAAAACAGACCGCCAACAGCACGCAGTAAACAACGTAAAGCAGCAATGCATGCGTCGATGTGCCAAATGGGTCGTACATCACGGTCGCATCCTGCGGAAGCATTCTGCAAAACAAACCATACATCCCATAGATCAACGGCGGAAAACACGCATGCGGGCTTGCAAAGTAAACGCCGCCCGGCTCCCTCACATAACTGATATGATTAAAAAAATCCATAAACTGATCGGCTCCCTGCGCCGGCATAATCGAAAGCAGCGCATTGCCGCCCGTCCTTATTAAATATAAAATCGAATTAACACATGCGCATTCACCAGACCGGTTGCTGACAGCACAATCGGCAGATAATCTTTCAGGCCGATTTTCTCATCCGGCCGCTTAGTATAAAGATTCCAAAAGCCATACACCAACAACGGCAGAAAAATCATTGCCGTATATTCCCCTACCGCCGCTCTCACCATTACATTCGTCATGCGATAAGCCGACAACGTATACAGTCCGGCGCCAAACAATCCTTTTTTCCAATCCTGCGTCATTTTTGTAAAACACCAGAAGCTGACCATGCAGGTACAGAAATTCACCACCGTCACAAAAACTTGATAACAGGTTTGAATTGGCACATAAAAATTATACAATATGGCCGGAAGCAGCAAAAACAGCTCCCCATAAAACAATGGCGAAGCATACCCATAGCCATTCAGCATCCCAAACTGCATCCGATGCGGTATCTGCATTTCCCGCAGCCCATCCGCCAGCGCAATCATTCTGGATATGTGAAACCACAGGTCATGTCCATGATATAAGAAATCAGTAACATACGTAATGCTTGCAGCCAACGTAATTCCAAGAATAACCGCGATTATCCCTTTCTTTTTCAAATCCCGGAAACCGGACTGCGGCCTGACAAACACCAGATACAAAAAATCGCAAAACGCCATAAAAAGAGCCAATGCCGCACATAACGCCACCCGGTAAGCCCTTTTTTCTTCCACCCGAATCGCCGTCACAGCCAGCCGCCCGCTCCCGTTATACCATACGGAAAACCGGATTTCCGTCTTTTTGCACCCCGGGCGCAGCCAGAATCTCGACTCCGCTTCATACAGACCGTCCACAAGCCGAAGGTCCAATGCCCTTAAGGCCGCTCCATATTGTGTGTGGCAGCGCAGGCTGCCGGACGACTGATCGATGCTGACCGTCTCCTGACTGCTGAGCGAATCATATAAAATGCTGATCTCATACGCTCCGCTTTTTAAAACCTTGCTGCAGTTTAAAATCTCAAACCCTTCCGGCGGCTGTTCCTGCATAACCGCAGGATCCGGCTAGGACTCAATGCCAACCGCATCCTCTCCAAAAGACGTCAGTTGCCCCTCCATGCTGTTCGCAAAAGAATCTTTCGTAAACGTGAAACTCTCACAGCTTCCAAAACACCATAGCAGACAAAAAGCAATGCACACGGCCTCAACAAGCAAAACGATTTTTTCCTTATTATTTATTTTTTTCACCTCTCCAAACAACGGGGCGCTCCCTCCTTATGATCCTGTCTCAAATTGCTCTCCGCTACAATGTAATGCGGCCGTTTCTTTACTTCCATATAAATCTTTGCAATATATTGTCCCATAATACCTATACAAAACAGCTGAATCCCTCCGATCAGCGTAATCATGCAGACAATGGACGCCCAACCGGCCACCGGGTCTCCCCAGATCAGCCTGCGCAGCACAATGAACACCACCGCCGCAAACGCGACGGCCGTCATCAGCATTCCAAACCAGGAAGCCACGCTCAGCGGCACCTGCGAAAAATTAATCACCCCATCCACCGCATAGCGCAGCAGCTGACGAAAATTCCATTTTGTCTCGCCGGCGGCACGGCTTCTGTTTTCATACGCAAGCCAGTATGTGCGAAATCCAATCCATCCGAAAATCCCCTTGGAAAAACGATTGTATTCCGACATCCTGACAATCGTATCCACCATTTCCCGCTTCATCAGCCTGAAATCCCGCGCCCCGTCCACGATGTCCGCATCCGAAATCCGGTTAATCATCCGGTAAAACCGTTTTGCAAACCAGCTGCGCACGACAGGCTCGCCATCGCGCGTCGATCTGCGCGTCGCAACACTGTCATACTCTCCTGACCGGATAATCTGCAGCATCTGCGGAAGCATCGCAGGCGGATCCTGCAAATCCACATCCATTACCGCCGCATAGTCACCGCGCACATTGCAAAATCCGGCATACATCGCCGCTTCTTTCCCAAAGTTTCTGGAAAAAGAGATGTAATAGACCTGTCCGTCTTTCCTTGCAAGCTCCTGCAGAATTTTCAATGTGCCATCGGTCGAACCGTCATTGATAAACAGCAGTTCATAATCCACAGCCATTTCCTCCAGCACCTGCTTTGCTTCTTTATAAAAAATCGGTATTGCGTCCTGTTCGTTGTAGCAGGGAACAATCAATGACAACAGCATAAAATCTCCCTCCCTATTTTTCAAACAATGCTCCTGCAAGCTTACGCCCGCCTGCCAAAAAGATCACCGCACCCATACTGCACAGCATATACTTCAGAACAAACTGAACGGACAAATAAGTAAAACCAAAATCTCCCGCACCACGCACATATAACACCGTAAAATTAAACAATGTAATGCCAAAAAACCATTTTGCAAACGAATACAATGCCTTTTCCCAGGCAAACGCGGCTCTTTTCATCCGATATCCGACTACGGCCACCGCCGGGCAAACCGCAACCAGCATAAATATGATATCCATCGTATTTTCGCTCCCCCGTCTATTGTTCTTCCTTTTTTCTTTCCTTATCAAACATTTCATAATACTGAACCATCCTGTAATCCCGAATCCAACCGGACACCTGCGTTTCCTCATCAAAAGTGTGCCAGCGTCCGTCCGCCGTGCGATATCCAAACGCATTGTATACCGGAACCTCTTTTCTCATTTCCAGCAGAAAATCCGTATACGCCGTTCCCGGTATCCCCGCATAGTTCAAAAGCATGGCTCCAAGATAATTGGCGCTTGTATCCATTTCACAGCTTTGATAAGGCGTGTCATAATTGGCCCATATCATATACGGAACCGCATACATCCGCTGCTTTTCTTCCAATGTAAACGCAGCTTCCCGTTCGCCTATCGTTTCTTCCATCCACGCCCCGACATTTGGAAGATGGTCTCCAAAGATGCATAACAGCACCGGTTCTTCTACCTGTCTGAAATACCGTATGAGCGCATCAATCGCAAGGTCGCTTTCCCGTATTCCTGTCAGATACACTTCCACATCCGAGTAGCGTCCCTGTTCCTCCTCCAGTCTGATCATAGGAGCTGCTTCCATGCCTTCCGGCTCATATCCGCCATGGTTCTGCATCGTGATGTTAAACAAAAACTGTCTGCCCGTTCCATTCTCAAACCGTTCCGTTACCTTTGCGAACGACGATTGATCACTGACACGTCCCCGGAAGTATTCCATATCTCCCAATTCATCCTTGCCCAAAAATGACCGAAATCCAAAATTCTCATAAACCCGCATTCGATTCCAGTTCCCTTTTGATTCCGGGTGAATGGCGGTCGTCTCAAATCCGGCACGCTGTAAAATCCCTGCCAGATTCCCTACATGTTTCATATTATAGATCTGGTAAGGCACAATTCCCATCGGCAAATTCCCGATGCTGTTTCCCGTAAGAAATTCAAATTCCGTATTCGCCGTAGTTCCTCCATAGACCGATGCATACAAACTGCCCCTGCACAAAAAATCGTCCACCGCATACCAATGTTTCAAATATTCCTCCGAACATTGAAAATCTCCCACCGCACGAAGATCGCCGAAACTTTCATCCATAATCGCGACAATCGTCGGTATAACCGCAGGCTCCTCCGCCTGCCGCCGATTTGCGGAAAGAATTTCCACCGCCATATCCGTACCGTATCCATCCGGCCTGGCCATCCGTATATTTTTTGCTAGCGCCGTAAATCCAAGGGCGCTTCCTTTCTCCTGATAGACCCCGTTAATATTCCACTGATTATCATATCGTAGATGCAGCTCATATCTGCTTTCAATATCAGCCTGACACAAATATCCCGCACAAATGCCTGCCAGAAGGCCAGATGCCACCGCTCTGCCCTTCCATCTGTTCGCAACGCTCCGTTTTGGCAGACAGCACAGCAGTGCAAACCAGGCATACCAGCACAATACCCCTTTTATAACGGATTCCGGCACCTGAAACACATATCCTCCCGCAACCTGCAGCGCCGTTGCGGCCGCCAGCAGATCACTCGGCATCACAGGACTTCCCCGAAAACAACTCACATAATAATTTCCCAATCCAAACAAAAGGCATCCGATAACAAACATTCCCATAACGATCCGTTTGCCTGCAAACACAACGTATGGCACGGCAAACAGACAAGCCAGCCATAACAGATTCCCTGCGATATATTTCCCTTCCATCCGGTCCAAATACGGATTATACACTTTCTCCATCAAATAAAATCCAAGTACCGGCGTTACAGGCGCTGCAATGCCCATATGCAGGCAGTTCGCATGCGCTGCCACCCACGTCCTGATCTGTCCCGCCAATATCCAAATAACAGTAACCGCCAGGAAAAACAGCACGGCTGGTTCCCTGCTCATTTCACCTTCCGCCGGTGTATATGGTTTCAGCAAAAGTATGTATAAAAGTATGGCAAACAAGACTTTGACACCATATCTAAAATATTTGGAAACGGATAGATCACATTTTGGCATACGCAGATGCATTCCTTTACCGATAAAAACGCAAACGCACACCCGGACAGCATTTCCCGAATCGTAAACAGCCTTCTGCTGCAAAGAATAAAAAAGACGGGTGAGAGGATGAGCACGGCCATGTGTGTTTTTCTGACATTGGCTGTTTTGTTGTTTAAAAATTCCGAATGAAACAGCGATATACCTGCCGATATGATAAACAGTAATTCAAAATACATGATTTTTCTCCTATTCATAACGCAATGCAATCCGATGCTTTCCTGCTCCGACTAAAACTCCTGTTCCAAACCCATTCGCCCTTAGGCACTCTGCTTTTGCGCCGTCCACATATGCCTTCCACCTTTTACCATACGGTATCGCAGCATAAACAATCCCTGGCGCATCCAACTCCACCTCAATCATTACCGCATCCTCTCCGACAGCATACCGTACCGGATCCTTTCTACGCTGTTTTGTCAGATTTGCAAGCTCACTTACAGGCTGGTCCACGATCTCCATATTGTCAAACGTATAAGTTCCAACACCTCCAAAAGAAAGCGTGTACCCTGTACTGTGATTTTCCCTGTACCCCAGATTACACATCAGATCATGAATACCCGAATACTGCCCCTGCAAAAAGCCTCTTACCTGAAATTGCCGATAGCTGTGTTCATCCGATACGATCACATCCGAAATCCCGGTTCCGTCATACCACAGATTTTGAAATGCCAGATACCGTTCCGTACATGCTGCCGTATCAGCAGAAATATGCAGCGATGCATTCTCCTTCGTCACAACAATCCTGTTTCCATCTATTTCTATTCCTTCTGTCCACGCATCCACTGCTGCCGGCATTCTCCTGTCCGTAAACTGCATATCTGCCATATCTTTCTTTCCGATGCCGTCCACATGTTCTTCTATCACACATGTCTTCAGCAAAGCCTGCTGCTTTTGCGCCGCTGTAAGGCTGTCATAACTGTCTCTGTCCAAAAAAGAATCATACGTATATACAAGCGGCAATGCAAACAGACTCTCATACACCGCATAGCCATATCCGGATCCGACCAATCTGTCATATCCATACGGCAAATATTGCTCATCTCCCTGCCTGACTACGCAATAGCGACATCCAAGCAAAGCTTCCACAAATGACCTCCCATCCATATCTGTATAAATGATATCCGTTGACACCGGCAGCTCCATATCCCTGATAAAAGAACTGGTACTGCTGTTATTCATACTAAAATAAAAGGATGTGCCATAACGATCATACAACATCGCACCATTTACCGCAGCTCCGCCAAAACCCATATGCGCCGTATCAATCCTCACATCCGCAGAATCAATCCCTGCCTGATCAAAAAGCGCATAAAAATTATTCATGCGATCTTCATAGGCAAGTCCGCGTTTTCCGTGATTTTGTATGTCATTTCCTCCATACGGAGAATAAAAGCTAAACGCATTCAAAAACAAATTGATGATAATAATACCTAAAAACATCCGCAGCGATGCTTTCCTGCTTTTCCATGGTTTTTCTGCAATTACCCACCCCGTCATTCCGATTCCGGCACAGACAAGCAGCACCGCAGATACGATGATCTTTTGTCTGTCTCCGACAATTCTGTATCCAAATGTCGGCAGAGCAAATACAAACGTACCCGCCAGAGCTGCCCATACCGTCTTTCGGGCATTCTCTACGATCTTCGGCATGCGGTCAACGACGATCAGCGCCGCCACAAAAGCATAGGCCCATACCCAACGATTCGTCGCATAGCCAAATCCATTTAACAAATACCCGCAATAAGGAATCAGCAAAAACATTGTCCCCAGAACAAATGCAATTTTCAACTGCCGTTTCTCTTTCTTTCCCGTATAAAAAAACAGCATCCCCACAGCCAGCAATCCGACAGAAGTATAGCCAAGCGCCGCATAGTGATCCGCACTTGCATTTACAAATGCAAGAATCAGCTTAAGATAATATACCGGTTCATAGAAAAGCGGCACGTTTACCCCGGCGCCGGTCCTTTCCCCGGACAGTACAACGGCCGCCGACGGCAAAAGCACCGGCAATGCGGCTGCCACCGCCCCAAGATAACAGCAGACAAATTTTGTCAACATACACAGAAGATGGCGAACGCTCCGTTTTGCCCCAAATAAGGCCAGATAGCGAATGACTCCATATAAAAACATCAGAACGGACATCATATAAAAAAAATAAAAATTCGCATATGCCGCCAGCACGCAGGAACCGATAAAAACGACAGGTTTTCCCTTTTCCATAAGCCTGTCTATCCCTAAAAGAATAAGCGGAAAGTAAATAAGCGGATTCAGAAAAAACGGACTCATTACCATCATGATAGGCGTCCACCATTTTTTCAATCGCACCTATATCATCCTGCCCGTCACAATCTATGGAAATCGTAATATCCGCATACTCTTTTACTTCCATCAGACCTGCCAGAACCGCATTCTGATGTCCGCGATTTCTGCTTTGACGAATTCCCGCAAAGTATCTTTCTTCCGCCGCAAGTTGCCTGATAATCTCCCAGGTACGATCACTGCTTCCGTCGTCTACAAACAATATTTTGCTGTCGCTGCTTATTTTCTCCAAACGTATTAGCTTCAACAATTCGTCCAGAAACTGTCCTGATGTAACCGGCAGTACATGTTCTTCGTTATAGCAGGGAATGATCAGGTATAATATTGTTTTCATAAAACAAACCCCATTTCATAAGCTGTCTTCCATAATTTAATTCAATTTTTTTCGTATCATTGTTGAACTCGTACTCTGGGTATATGGAAAGAACACAATGTCCGAACCAACTTCCTGCAATTTCCTTTGATCATCAATCCAATGTGACGCATTCCGATAATCATCTCCTGAAAACAAATAATCAAAATGATACCTTCTCCATGCATCCATCTTGTCTATATTTTCAAAGGTTACCGATACCGCCTCATCCACATATCTGATACTTCTCAAAATCTCTATTCTCTCTTCAAAAGGTATCACCGGCATGTGATTTTTAAAATGCATCACAAGCTCATCTGTAAGCACTCCTGCAATCAAATAGTCACAATGTTCTTTTGCTTTGCGTACAATATTTAAATGGCCTACATGAAATAAATCAAATACACCTGCTACATATCCAATTCTGCTGTTATACATATAAACCTCATTCTTTTGATTCTTTTAATAAAAACGATCACTGCATCTGGTCTCGCGTCAGTTTCAAAATGTTGTTTCCAAAATCATCAACTAGCTCCATATAATCCAAATCATCACAGTTTTCATTTGTGTATTTCTGCGCAAGCAATGCAAATATCCTGTCAACATATTCCGGACTGATAACACTATCACGTACATACAATGCCGTTATAAATTGTTTCACATACTTAAAAATCTCTTCCTGTACCTGATCTATTACTTCCAACTGATGCATATTTCTGGTCTCGTTTGCAAATATCGGTCTCCCACATGCATCCATATTTCGAACCGAAGCCTCCTTAGAGGTCATGACTGTCTCATAAATAAGATAATGCTTAAAGAAAAACGTCTCTTTCTTAAAGTAATTTTTATTCACAAACAAAGCTTTTATTGGGACGTTTCGTTTTCCTCCTGTCACGGAATCATAGTATCCACAATACAGTCCTTCCAATGAAAATGATACATTACGACTTAAAAAATACTGACAGGTTCCGCAAGATACAAAGTCAAAAAACGCATACTTCTCTCCTGACTTCAAACCAAGCTGCTGCATATATTTTTCATAATTTTTTCTCACTTCTTTGGAATGTGCATAAATGATCTCTTTGTGCGCCACAGCATATTCCTCAATCGATGCATATGCCTGTGAATTTTTATTCATCAACTCTTCTTTCTTAAGGTCAAACCGTTCTGCAAGCACCTCCTGCCATGATGAATCAAATGGCGCACTTAACATCCATGCAAGATCTGCCTCATTCTGCATACCGGCAAGAGCACATAACATTCTGGATGCATAAAAATATACTTCCTGCGGCAGTTTATCCATGTGTAGTTCCTCCTTCGCAAAGGAGTATAACTTCCGAATGAAAAATCCATCTCTGGCTGAAAACAGTATTTTGTCATAATCTCCACGTTCTGCCTCTTTGATCAGCCAAATTAAAAGCTTCGTAATCAGCGGTGCAAAATATAAATAAGCAATATCCTGTATATGATTTATAAACGGCCTGCCATCTGACTGAAACAAGGCAAACGGACTGCGGAATATACGAGCTATCAGCATGCCAAGCATAGATCTTTCATTCAATGTATGTACATATTTCAACAACTCCCGATAGGAAGAGACCCTCAACAGCTCTAATGCACTTGGAATCACATACACATCCATTCCATGCGCCTTTGCACAGAAACCATCCGCTTCGAGATTATCACCTATATGCAAATAAGACCGGGCAGGGTATTTATCCATAAATAACTTGTAAAGCCTCGTATATTTGGTCTGATGATAATCACAAGACACCAGCAAATCCTGATACCCTTCCACTCCCATAGAATACAATATCTCCGAAAGCAATTCCTTCGGAAGATACATGTCGGAAATAAAATATACCTTTTTTCCTTTTTGTATCGCATAATGAACGGCTTTCACGATATCGTCCCGAACAATCAAAACCTGTCTTTCTATCTGCAACTCCATATCCAGTAAAACTCTTTTCTGCAGATCACTGATTTTCTGTCTTTTCTGAAAAGCATCATAGATCTGATAGATATTAGGACTGATGCAGTCAACCGACTGCTCTGCCAGTGCGCGCGTTTTTCCAAAGTCCGTTACACAGATACCTTGCTCTTTTACCTTTTCTTCCATGATGTCAAAGACATCCATCGGGTATAACGTATTCCGCATAATGACAGTATCAAATACATCAAAACTTATTATCTCATGACGGTCAATTTCCCGTTGCAACCATACCAAATTTTTTGAAAAAACATTTTCTTTTTGTTTCTCCAAATCATCCATTAAACGCAGCAAATCATTTCCCCACACATCCAGTAACGCAATCTGATGTTCTCTGCAAATCAAATGAATTCTGTAATAAATGGCTAATGTAGAAGAAAGCTGGGCAGCAGCGATGACTGCCTGCGGATGCAGCAATATCATTTCATCTGTGGATATTATTTTATTTCCTGCATATTCCCCGAAACTCACTGCCCCATCCAGCACTCCCACAATCTGGCAGGATCCCAATGCTTCTATCACCCGTTTTGCATGAATACCTGTCCCATAAACTGCAACCTTTTTATATATTAATCTATTTATCAGTTTTTCTACCCTATAATCCATTTACTTATCCCGCCTTTTACCATTTATATCTACATAATTACGTGATCCGGCTTTCTTTTATCTTCTGGCGGCAGCTGCATATAGTCTTTATAAAAAAAAGTCAGATATTCCTCATACATTTTAGGACATTTAAACTTATGCTCATAAATATTCAGTTCTGTCGTTTCTGCAAACCATTCCCGTTTATGTCTCATTGGTATGCAAAAAATAAATCCATTGGATGTAAAATAGTCATTTCCCGGCGTATTTTCATATAGCCTGCATATTTTCTCATATACAAACTCAATCAAACACAACGGTATCCATTTTCCACAATAAACTAAAGCTTTTATCTGTTTTTGCAGCCTGGGATCCTGCTTCTCATATTCCGTAAAATCAACATAAGCCCGATGGCCCATTGCCAGTCCATACAATCCCTGTATAGCCAGATACATTCTGCGGAACTTCTTTTCATCATCCGGCGCATGATCTAATACATAAATGTCAAGCGGAACATGATTATCTATATCCTTCCTGCCCTTCCCTCTTATTTTTTCAAACGTCTTCAAAGGAACCGCTTCCTTCATATACACAAGTCGATCAAAAAAATCCAACCACGCTCCATGTTTCATATCGTTATGCCGTACAAAGATAAAATCACTGTCTTTCCATTCATCCTTTGCTATCTTTCTCAAAGTTTCATAATCTTTACGCGTCATTGCAATATCAACATCATCGTCCCATGGAATAAATCCATGATGTCGAACTGCCCCTAGAAGTCCTCCGCAAATCAAATAATAATTCAACCTATATTTTTTACATACACGATCTATTTCCTGTAATAAAATCAAATTTATTCTCTGTGCTTTTTCCAAATTCGTTTCCATACTCCTTCACCTCCATCCTATTCGAGCATTCATCCATCCAGCAGTGATATTCTCCTTTTGATCTGTTCCTTATCTACTGTTGCCCATTTATAAAAGTTCCCGTAAAGCTGATGGTTTCTGTTATCTGAAACAAAATCCTGCTCTTCTTTTTCAAAAAGTCCCCACATTTTATCCAGACCATATCGTTTCTTCATTTCTGCTAACGGAACAATCGTTTCCACCTCCGGGATAAAATAATAAGTATAGAGCAAAGCACGAAACAGTGTATATTTAGCCGGATATCCTTTTCTGACAAATTCCTGATCAAAAAATAAAAACTTGCCATTTTGATAAAAACAATTAAATGGAATCATATCAATATAAGCATGTTTTAAAATTACTCCATAATCTTCGTTTGAGATATGATCAGCCAGCATACTGCCTTCATATTTTCCGGCCAGTTTATTCTCCTCTGCTTCCACGTGATCCGAAGATTTTAATATCGTCCGATACAATTGGCTGATGATCATGGCAAACTGTTCCGGATTATTTTTTATAATTTTATCCAAATCTTCTGACAACGGATTTGCATGAATATATGGCATTTCAACATAATTTCCTCTATAAACATGAGATACCGTATCTACTCCATGCACCCTGATATCTTCAATGTTTTCATAAAACTGCCGCAAATTTTTCCGGCCTTCCGGATAGAGTATCTTTTTTCTAACTGTCTGATCCGATTGTATCACCGTTGCAAAGCCATGCTCCTTCCCCCGATCCGTCGTTACCGCAACATAATATACATTGCTAAAATTTTGGCTTTTTACACTGCATTCCGCCAAAAAAGAGTTTGCAAAAAAAGGAAATACCTGATTTTTGCTATATCCTTATATAACGCTTTTTCATAGACAACTAATGGATCTTCCTTTTCATAATAAGGTATTAAACGTTCATGAACATTACCTCCCGGCAAATATTCATCCGAATATATCAGCTGCGGAACTCTGTAATCCGGAAGCGGATAATAAAACTTATAGTACCTGAATCCCGATTTTTCCAGTAAATTGCAAAACTCCTTCTTCCCCCAGTTATATCCGCTTCTGTTTTCTTCTTCATATTGATTCAGACCCGAAAATGCTCTTTTTGTATGAGGATTTCTTGCCCCGCAAAAATATTTCAAACCATAACGATTGTCCACAGACACCAGTATTTTGCCGTTCGGTTTTAAAAACCTGTGAAGGCTGCGCAAAAAACAAATATATAATTCCATATTTTTGGAACCATAAAACTGTTTTTCCAAAACTCCGGTCAAAATAACATAATCATACATTTCTTTCGTATTAAAATCAGCCACATCTAATTGACAAACTTCTAAATTATTTACATTTCGATACCGTTTTCGTACTGCCTCCGCCCGAACCTCATTCCGTTCCAATGCCGTTACATGTCCGCACATTTCACAAAACAGCCCTGTCAATGCACCAAAGGCACTGCCTATTTCCAAAAGAGCAGTTTCTTTTTTAAATGGATACCAGTTGAATAAAGACCTTCTCAAAGGACTTAGGTGATAAAAAATCTCCCATCTTTTATCTTTAAGCAGAATATCATTATAATTTTCTCCTGCCTGTATTGATATTATGTACTTTGCGATCTCGCTGTCTATTTTTGCGTCCATATTTTACTCCCGTGTTTCTTCTCATAGCATACTCATAAATGTATCATAATGTCCTAAAACTTCATTCGTATCCCCAAGTTCCATAAACTTTCCATTATCAATCCAGAACACCCTGTCGCAAAACTTTTTCAACGTTTCAGCGGCATGTGACACAATCAGCACCGTTCGGTTACTCATCATCAATTCTTTCATCTTCTGATAGCTTTTCTTCCTGAAATGCTCATCTCCAACACTCAACACTTCATCCACCAACATAATATCCGTATCCAGAATCGCCGTTACTGCAAAAGACAACTTCGAATACATCCCACTGGAATATGTTCTGACCGGTCGATCAATAAATTCACCCAGTTCTGAAAACGCAATGATTTCGTTCATATGAGCTTGCACATAATCCAGCTTGCACCCCAAAAGCATCCCTGATTTCAGGATATTCTCCCGTCCGGTATTATTCCCATTAAATCCAATTCCGATTGCCATCAATGACACACGATTGCCCTTCGTATCAATCAATCCTTCATCTGGTCGGAAAATACCCGCAATCGAACGCAACAGTGTTGTTTTGCCGGAACCATTACGTCCTACAATTCCCAGAATCTCACCCTTTCCGACTGAAAAAGAAACATCGTTGACAGCCCGTATTGTCTCCGCTTTTTTTAAATTCCTATTCAGCAGGCTCTGGTGTAGTGACATATGCATCAGGTTTTTATAATCAATACTTACATGACTAACTTCCAAAGCAATTTCACTCATAATCTACACCACCTTAACATAACTATTCTCATTCTTATAAACGATATGAACACCCACACAGCACAAAAATACTGACAAAATTCCCCATATCACCAATACCGGCACATTTACGACCGTGCGATAAAGCAAAGCGCTACGCATTGTAGTAACTATCATTGCCACCGGATTAAGTGTCATCATACACATATTTAACGGTTCTGGCAGCGTTGTCATGACATCATAAAATACTCCGGATAAAAACATCAACATGTTTAAAAGGATCACAACTGCATAAGACAGATCATCCACGTATACACCAAAATGCAGAAAAATCATCCCTAATCCAAATGCAAACAGCAACAATACCAGATAAGCCGGAAACACCAGTAATGTCTGCATTCCAACAGGAATCCGAAAAATTATCATCATAACTATCAACACAATCAAAGAAAACAGCAACTTGAAAATGTTTAAAATCATATTCGATAATAACAAAATAAACTTCGGCACATATACTTTCGTAACAATATCCTTATTATTACGCACCAGTTTTACACTATAATTAACCGTTTTATTAAACAACCCCCACATCAGCAGTGCAGAATACACAAACGTTGCATAATTCCGTATGGAATTGCCCATCACCTGTCCGAATACAATCACATACACAAGCATATTAAAAAAAGGTTCCAACAGCCACCACAAGCGGTTCAAATAAGAATTTGCCACCTCTGCCTTTAAATCTGTCCTGGCCGCATATACCATATATTGTCCATAATCAATGATATCATGTGCAAACTTTTTTATTTCAAAAACCGGTCCATGATTATTCCCACATCCCTTTGTAAGCCTTTCCTCCAAGACTTTCAGACACATCCATCCCATGCAAAAAATAGCCAGAAAAATCTCCTCCAAGAGTACTCTTTCCAGAAAAAAAGAAGCTGACAGTTCCTTACTTTTCTGCTGAAATGCGTCATTCATAAACAACCGGACACAATCCTCTCCCGTAAATACCACTCCGTCATCCGTATACTGCTTTTCTCCGTCATCAACTGAATCCACATACTCCGCAAACTTATGCCCTTCCCACTTTGCAAGAAGCATGGATTTCACTTGTCCATAAACGGTTACTTCCCGGATAATCACATGTTCTGACTGTTCAAATAGAAATTCAGGCACACTTTCTTGCGAAATTTCCAAATTAGTCTTTAAAACCGTATATTCCCCCTGATCCGTCGTAAATCTATATGTCAAATCCCGATTAGCAAATGGATAAAGCGCTATCACTACCGACAAAATCAAAAACAAAACAATTAACAGTAAGACAGTAACTTTTATTTTTATAGTTTTCTCCTTTTTCATATATTTCCTTTCATCCTGTGACAACGGTATCCGATTATCTCCATAATCTCTGAGCTGCCATTCCTTTTTGTTTTTACCATATAAAAATATGATCAATAACGATACAGTCTTCCTACATGTGACTCATATCCCATGAACTCATCTTTTACAATATACTGATGAAATATTTCATTTCTGATCTCTGTAAAATCCGGGTACAGATAATCCAGAAAATCATCGTTCACCTCTGTCACATCCAATGCATCCAAATAAATCACTACATCTACCATCTGGTTGACATATTCCAAAACACCACTTTGTAGATTATTACAGTACTCTACCTCTTGCTTACTCCTTTTCTCCTGTTCATACACCAGATTACCTTCTTGGTCAAACGAAGCTGCCGGTGGATCCGGTGAAGTAAAAATACATTCCATAAACAGTGAATTTTCCATAATTTTTGCATTCTGACTGACAAAAGAACGTACCTGCATAGCGTCCTTTTGAGAATCTCCTGTGAAAAAACGGTAAAAATAATAACCATACAACTGTATTTGAAAAATATTATTCAAACTGCACTGGCTTGTCCCGGAAGCAAAAAAATCAAAAAAAGCCGTTTTTTCATACTTTCCAACTTCACACGCTTGGCCATACAAGTAATACTTTTCCCTAATCTGTTCTGCTCTGGCAAGAATTTTTTCCGAATGACGCAGCACATAGGATGCCCGGTCCTCCACAGCTTCCCCCTCATACGGAAACAGCTCTTCTTCTTGAAGTAAAAACCGCTCCGTAAGCAGTTTTTGTGCTGATCCGCAAAATGGTCTTTGTAATACCTTTTTCAAGTCTTCCATATTGAACATTCCGGCCATCGAACACAAAAGTCGAGAAGCCGGGAAATAAACTCCCTGTGGATATTCATCCATACCAGGCTGTTCCAGTATTCTGCGATAGAGTTTTTCTACCAGATACCCATCTCGTGCACCAAATAATATCCACTGCATACCATCCTGTCTGATTCGATTAACAAACCAGCTCATAAAATCCATAACAAGCGGAGCAAGAAACAAATACCCGATATCTTCAGCCCGTGATACCCTACCTTTTCCCTTCATTTGAAAAAGAGCAAAAGGCGAATTAAACATAGCCGCAGCAAAAAAACCTGTTTTTAAACTCTCATACCAGCCATTTTTCTGTCCGATCATCCTACTGTAAACAGAAATTTCCATCATTTCTTTCACACTAGGTATGATACATATTTCCAGCCTGGACTTTTGATATATCTGCTGTTTTTCGTCGCTCATTGTACCTATGTATAAAACAGTATTCTTCTTTCCTTCTTCTGAAAATTTTCTATATAATTGTTTTTTACCTTTCTCACTGCAAAGTCGGATATTCTGATATCCGGATATTCCATATCTTTTTAAAAGCTGTTCCGTATCTGTGTACGATAAACAAGTATCTTCAAGCAAAATAACCTGTTTTCCTTTTTGAACTGCATATTTAAACAGATTGAGCATGTCATATCTTGGAACAGTCAGTTTCCATCGGAGTTTTTGTTCCGTTTCCAACAAACGTGCGACACAATCGAAAGATACACCCGTTTTTTTACCAAAGCTTTCGTATATCTGCTCCAATGTTGTATGTGTTTCAAATTCTTTTGCTGTCTCCTCTTTTTCCTTTTTCTCTTCCAACTCCTTTTGGCATTCCTGGCGGATACCTGGAAACATTGAAATAGAAAAATCAGCATTTTGAAAAGCTTCCTGAATATGTTTCTGCCTTTTGAACTGCTCACACATAAGCTCATACAATGCTGTTTCCGTCAGAACTTTTTCGTAAACAAAGTATCATATATTTGAAAAATAATTTTACTGGCAGAATCAATCTGGCATTTTACCTGATCTGCATGCAGATGATGATAAATAGACTCTACATACACGGCATCACTGTCGCCAGACAATTTGGTTCCATCAACAGTAAACAACAGGATTCCGTTATTTCTGCAAAAACCGGCAATCCGGCTACGGATCAGTTCATAAAACACAGGGTCAGAAGCAATTATGATGATATCCGTCTGCAGTTCTAATACACGTTCGAAAGACAAGATCTCTTTTCCATAAGCGGTGCCGGAATCCATGTATTTATCCATAAGACCAATGAAATTATAATCCGGGTAGTTTTGAAAAATCGACATCGGATCATATTCACGAAGATAGAAAACGATTCTTTTATTTTTATAATAACGAAATCTATGACCAAATTCCTGTAATATAAGTGCTTGTCTGTCCATAAAAACCTCTGTATTTTTAAACTTAATTTCATCTATATATGCTTAGATGGATCACTACATTCATAATATCTGTAAAAAGAAAATGTCTTACCAACCCCAAATAATGACATTTTCACCTTCTTAAAATAATACTTTAAAACCTGTTCAATCTCATCCGCCGTATTAATATGTTCATACCTCATTAGGGCCTCATACTTCAATCCAAAACGTTTTTCAAACTCTCTACGAGTTGTTATAGTATAGGAAAACTTCCACAGAAAACGTCCTTCATTTGGAATAGATATACATAACTTTCCGTTTGGCTCTAACAATTCTGTTACTTTCACTACAACTTCCGGTAAATTCTCAATATGCTCAAAACAGGCAACAGAAGTAATCCTATCATATTTCTTATTACAAACATTTGAAATATCCGAATAAATATTACGAACGTATTTCAAATTAGTCGAGTCTTGAAAAAGCTTTTGAAATGGTTCTACAATATCATAAATATTAGTTCGCTCAAAATCCAACTGATTTAATGTTCCTGCTCCAATCTCCAGCGTTTTTTGATATTCCCCTCCCCCACTTTGCATTCTTTGCCACTTTTCTATGTAACCAATATTCCAATTTACTGGATAGGAAAGAAATTTTTGTCTTTCCATTTCTGTTTTCTTCGTAATGCTGCTCATATATTTTTTTATATTCATCCGGCAAATCAAACCTTTTTTGCGGATATGTCATAATAAGTTCATGAATCTCCATCTAATCCTCCCGCATTTCTTCCCAATATCTCTACATTCTTTGATAATGTATCTTGGTCTCCCTTTCGTTTCCATGTAGGTCTTTCCAACGTATTCCCCAACAATGCCAATTGCCATTAACTCAATTCCACCTAATGCCCAGATCGAAATAATAATACTTGTCCATCCACTAACAGTTGAGCCTTTAAGATTCGAAATAAAACTATAAACAACCAATATAATGCTTAATAGAAACACAACTGCTCCAGCTGCTGTTATCCACCGTATCGGTTTCATACTCAAAGATGTAATCCCATCCAATGCAAAATTAATCATCTTCCTTGCTGTATACTTAGATTTTCCTGCTTTCCTTTCGGTTACATTGAAATATTCAATATCAGATGGAAATCCTATCAAAGGCACAAGTCCGCGTAAAAATAAATTAAATTCTTTATATCCTTTTAATTCTCGTACCGCCTTTGCCGACATGAGCCGATAATCAGCATGATTTCTAATTACACTACATCCTAACAAATTCATAACTCCATAAAATATTTTTGCTGTATGTTTTTCAAAAAAGAATCTGTATCTCTTGAGTTCCGAACCCCATAGACAATCTCAGCATCATTTTTATATTTTTCCAAAAATCTGTCTATTGCATGTAAATCCTGTTGCAAATCTGCATCAATGGATATTGTCACGTCTGCCCCTCCCCCTATCTTCCACAAAAAATGACTCCGCCAGCAACGCACTTTGATGCCCAAAGTTTCTTGACAAAGATATATAAGAAAAAATAGTATCTATCTGACTAACTTTTTGTAAAATCTCCAGTGTTCTATCTTTAGAACCGTCATCTACAAACAAAATCTTACTGCTGTTACTAATCTTATTTTCTAAAATCAATGACTCCAACTTTTCTTTTAAAACTCGCAAAACGCCTCTTTCCAATACCTCCTCTTCATTATAACAAGGTATAATGACATATAATTTACCCATATCTTCCCGTTTCTCCTGTTTGTATCCACAATGCCTATTTTTGATTCACCTGCAAAGACTTATTATTTTATTTGAATTATATTAACAATTATATATTTTTGTAATTTCAATTTCGTATTCTCTGTAATTTTATTTTGGTCAATTCTATAAAGGCCAAAATTGAAGTCATGGTCATACATATAATCCATAAATTCTTTGTCTTGTCTCTCCAATTTTTCATACAAATTTTCATATAGCAATGCTTCAAAACATACATTATAAAAATGATTACTGGAAACTGTTATTTGTCTTTCATTTAGCTTCAATTCTTCCAATGCCATCTTTATTTCATTCATTGCTTCACAAAGCAAAAAATGCTCTGCAAACAGTTTCCGTACCGAACTGCAAAATGGTCTTTATAATACCTTGGGTATCCCGTTTTTTTACTAAAGTTTTGGTATCGCAGCTCCAATGTCGTATATGTTTCATATATCTTATTTCCTTCCACTGTAGTCGTCCGGACATACATCAGGAATCCCCCCTTGCATTTACATACAGCCAAAAGAGATAATCCACCAATATGTATTTTATGCTTTGACAAAAATCTCAACAGTGCAAAATCTATGTTCAAACATTTTCTTACAATAAATGTTATAAAATCATTTTCTTTCCTCATCCACATGCCCAGATTCTGAGTCTTGTTCATAGTCAAACATCTATGTAAAATGAGTATAAAATAAAAATATGATCAATCTATAATTTTATACCCAGCCTGATCTAATACGTGATACAGCGATTTGTAGTTATACCTACGAAAATGTTTTAACTGTATATCATGTAAAGAAAACAGATTCTGAAATGCTGGTACCGTAATCAATATCATTGTATTATTTTTTGATAACTTTTCATTTTGATTAAAAAATCAACGTCATCTTCGATATGCTCCAACACATCCATCATTAAAATAAAATCAAACTTTTTTATCTTTTTGAAGTTCGTTATATGAATTAACATAATGTTCTTTTCCCTGATGTACACATCTTTCTGCATGAATATCAACACCCCAGATATTTGTAATCAAAGGAAATTTTTTATTATTTCTTTGTCAAAATAACCATCTCCGCATCCAATGTCCAATACCTCTCCCCTGATATTTAATTTTTCCAGTTCTTTCAATAATATTTCCATTCTCGACAATTCCCATGGATGCCTATATGCAGTTTGATTCGTTTCACTTAAATCCATATGCTTTTCCCTCATTCCTAATCTTGCTTCTTAGAAATCAACAGCCATCAATATATACATATGTATACTTTATTTTCTTCAAAAACAATTTGTTTTTCCATATCTGGCGCTATCCAATCGTGATAAGCAAAATCATTTTTAATTTGTTCAGGTACATCAATTCTCTCTAGTTTACGATTTGAATAAAAACAGAAAGCTGTATAATCTGACCAATCCGTTGCAAAAGCTCTATACGCTATTGCATCATGATAATTCCTATTGTTAATGTAATCATAATATTTATATGTTAAATTAGCATCACGGCAAAACCCTACCGACATTATCTTTGTATTTTGCCTTCGCTCATAATCCTCTATATGTGCTAATATTTCATCTATATAAAATTTATCAATCGTATTTGTTTTAATTGCATCCATCGTATTTAAATATATTGATACTATATTTACAACCAAAAAAGCAGCAAACATACTCCCTGCAAAGTTACGATAAATGTTATATTTTCCAAGTTCGGAAGATGCGTAGTAACAAATCAACCAAAGTAAAATTGCATATGTTCCATATATAGGTACCAACATTCGTGCATTCATTCCTGTCCCGCTCATAATCTGAGCCATGTACATCACGCCTTGTCCTGAAATACATAATAGAAATATATAAAAATAGGTTAGGAAGTGCACTTTTTTATATGTAACCAACGATAAAATAACCATTAAAACCAGAAGACATACAAAAGGAGAGTATTTAGGCAATAATCCAATACCATCTATCCATAACTTTTTTTGAAAAACGAATATTTCCCATAAACGTTTCCAGACTCCCGAAAAAGTTAATTTCATCCTTCCTACTCCTCCAGGCACTACACCGAAAGCAGAAAGCAAATTCGTGAAAACAATGTTTAACACAATCGAAAGTATTGCTGGTACAGCAGCTCTTACAATTAACCAAAAACTTTCTATGCTCCATCTGCCTTTCATATCTATAAATATAAAAAACATAACGAAATATACATAGTCTGCAATCATAATCTGATAAGTTCCTGCTACAACAACTAACCAAAGTAAACCCAAAAACCAGTTTTTAACCTGATTCCGATTCCTTGTTATAATAATCGCAGCATATACAGATCCGAAGACTGAAAATATCCATTGTACATACGCCAAAGAAAACCAGATCCACTCGCTCACAAACGAATTAGCAAAAAGTATGATCGTTCCCAGTTCAATGATGCATAATATATGTACCTTCTCTTCCAAATTTATTTTTGATTTATCTTCCACACAATAATTGTTGTACACCAGGCAAAAACTAATAATAAAATTGCTCCAAAAATAATCTGATTCTCAACCACATTAATATGAATTTTATCAAGTATGTAATATAAAAATCCAAGACAATTTCTATAACTAAATGCTGTTACTTCAACAGCTACCGCATATTGACTTTGATATGCATAATAATCATCTGTAGAATAATGTTTATGAAAAACAAATAGTCCAAAAAAACAAAAAACATTATTACATTAATACCCAGTATCTTTACAAATTGTTTATTCTGAATATTTTGTGTTATTTTATTAATCATAAACGATCTCTCCCATCACACTTTTTGTTTTTCGCATTCTCATATATTTTTTGAAACTTATACTAACTATTTTTATTACTTTTCATGTACTTTTTCTGTTCTTTACTGAATCTCTCCGGCTAATCTTTTTTGTATCAATTCCTGTATATATTTTCCTGCTCTCTGCTATGCTGTTCCAACCAATCTTTTCCTTGTATCAGTTCCTGTATATACTTTTCCTGATCTCTGTTGTGTTGTTCCAACCAATCTTTTCCCTGTATCAGTTTCTGTATATACCTTTCCCGTTCTCTATTATGCTGTTCCAACCAATCTTTTCCTTGTATCAATTCCTGTATATACTTTTCTTTCTCGTAAAATTGACGATTCATACATATTAAAGCAAATAAGTCCTTTGTATACCATTGCTGTTCTAAGCATTCTCGTTTTTTTCGGTAAGAATCTCTTCTTTTGCAGTTATTATAGACTTTTGCCATCGTTCCAAAAAATCTATTTTCATATTTTCCAGATTCCAATTCAATATATCTTCAAACCATTTTTTCAATGACCAATATAGCGGCATTTGCAAACTATATGCCTGATAAGCAATTCGTTTTAAAAAATCTCCCAAACACAAAAGTTCTTTCTCATTTTTACAAATACGAGGATCTTCAGCAAAATAATCCAACAGTATCTGCTCATCCCTCTGTTCTAATACAAACCGATCCATTAAAAGTGAATATTTTTGCATTTCCAAATACTTATATCTACGCTCTTTACTTTTTTCACTTCGCATCCGTCCTGTCTCATTTTTAGAAGACACCCTCTTTTGTAACACTAAATCCGGAATATTGCTTATTTTTGCAACCTTAGAAAACTGAATCCAAAACAAAAAATCCTCTAATCCAAAACATTCATTTTGATATTTTATCTGATTTTTTCAATGGTACATCTGCGTAATGTCATTTCACTATTGTTCAAGATATTTCGAAACAGCAAAAACATTCTGATTGTATCCGATTCTGAAATAACTTCTATCTTATCTCGAATAATTTTTCCACTTTCGTCTATCCACTGTGCATTTCCTCCCACAGCGTCAATATCCGGATGATTTTCCAAAAAGGCAACCTGCTTTTCCAATCTTGTATTTAAAGCAAGATCATCATCATCCAGCAAAGCAATATATACTCCTTCACAATGACTTAACCCCACATTTCTTGTATATGCAATTCCCCTGTTTCTGTCATTACAAAAAACTTTAATTCTATAATCCTTAAACTTCTGTACAATAGCTAGTGATCTATCTACACTTCCATCATCTACGATGATTACTTCGAAATTTTGATAAGTCTGAGCCAATACAGATTCCAACGTGTCTGCGATATATTGTTCTGCATTATATAACGGTATCAAAAAACTCACTTTAGGATTTTTTTCATATCGTTCATTCTCACTTTCTTAACTCATTACATAATATTGTATCCATTTTCCCTGACTGCCAATGCTGTTGC
Organism: Eubacterium plexicaudatum ASF492; assembly: GCF_000364225.2. GTDB lineage: Bacteria > Bacillota > Clostridia > Lachnospirales > Lachnospiraceae > Eubacterium_J > Eubacterium_J plexicaudatum. The sequence continues at coordinate 6,079,047 of NZ_AQFT02000001.1, read as the reverse complement.
CAATGTATAGAATTCTTCTGCCAAATAACCAAAGTGTTGCAATTCCTGTGATTTCTTTTTGTTTTCTTCCAAATTCTCCGTATGCATTAATTGATCTAACTCATTCTCTACATTTTCAACCATTTTCTTTATGGAAAACTTCTCTACAATTCTTTTTCTGCAATTTATTGAACATTTCCGATACCATTCTTTATTCTCCAACAATTCGCTAATTGCATGAACATACTCCCTGATTTCCTTTTCCTCAAATTTTCTGTCATCCAGTGAAATATCTTCTTTCTGCCTCATTGTGATTAACTTACCAACATACTCATCAATCAAATCACCCTGTCCGCCAACTGCACTGCTGATAACCGGAACTCCCATAGAACATGATTCGTATGCTGTCAAAGCAAGTCCCTCTTTTACAGAACAGATTAATGTTAAATAAGCGTCTTTATAGCAGGATGCCATATCGTCACAGCGACCAATACACATCACACTTTGTTCTAAATTTCTTTTCGCAATTTCGCCCTTTAATTCTTCCAACTGTGGTCCATCACCAACCACAACAAATACAATTTCAGGGTGAATCTGCTGTATCCTATCTGCAATTTCCAAAACCATAAAAGGACGCTTTTGCGGGTGAATTCTACATGGAAATAATATCACTGGTCGCTCTCTTTCTATTTCCAAGGTTTTATATAAATATCCTGATGATATTTTTTCAGGACAAAATTTTTCTTCATCGACACCTATATATAATGTCTGCACTTGTTTTGACGCCCTATTAAAATATTCCAGCAAAACTTTTCTAGTTGCACTGTTACATACAAATGTTTTGTTCAGGACAGCTCCCATCATTCCAGAAGTCCTCGCATGTCCTCCACATTTCCAATACCATTCCTCCATATGTACATAATCTATAATCCTCAAATTGATAAAAGCTTTACGCAATGCAGGCAGCATATAATATCCTTCTGTAGAATTTGAAACAAATAAAATATCAATCTGTCTTGTTTTAATATAATAAGTGACAAATTCCAGATAATGAGCAGGATCCAAAAACTCCGGAAGATGAAAAATTTCATCTGTAATTTCTGCAAACCTGTACTGCCAATCATTGTTGCTTGGTATTGTTGTCATAATACTGACTTCAAATTTTGTTTTATCTAATCCTGACAACAGATCTAAATTAAATTTATCTGCTCCTCCCATTACCATCCATGGAATAATCATGAGAAGTCTTGTGATATTCTTTTTTTTAGAAATGATCCTACGATCGTCCCACGCAACATCCTCCTGTTTATGATATATTTCACTTATAAAAGAACCAGGATATGAAACTGCCTTTACTGTCCCATCTGCTTTTTCTGCCGCCTTTTGAATAATCTTCCTATCATAGGAACTCCTTTCAGGATTCTGTTTCAGCGCATGCAATAGTCCTGATGACGTTCTTCGATACCAAAATAATAACTACTCACACTGACCGGTTTTTTATGAAGCGCTAACATATCCAGCCAAAATCTCCAATCTTCACTATAAGGCAACTTTTCCGTTTTATAACCTCCAACTTCTTTCCAATCTTTCTTTCTTATCGCTGCTGTCGCCATTAATGAATTGTATGTTTTCATTTCTTCTGCATCCCATGGCTTACGCCACAAATACTGCATTTCATAAAAACCAACTCCTCCACTATAACACCATGAAGCATCTTTATTATAATACAAACCAAAATACACACATTCCAAATATTGTGGAGAAATCAGATCATCTGCATCCAACGGGACTACGATTTCCGTTTTTGCATTTGTAAACCCTACATTTCTGGCATTAGATAAGCCACCGTTTTCAATTGTTATTATCCTGATCCGTTGATCCATATTTGCAAATTTATGAAGGCATTGTACATCTTCCTGATTTGTTGAGCCATCATTGATAATAATCCATTCATACCACGGAAACGTCTGATTCATAACCGAACGAAATGTTTGCTCAAAAAACTTGCCAGCATTATAATATGGTGTTATAACTGTGATTAAAGCTAGTTCGGAAGAGACTTGATTTAATTCCTTGATCAATCTCTTTCCTGGTTCATTTGAAAAGTCGAATTTCCATGAACTATCTTCATCTCTATCTGCCATTATGTCTCCATCCGTCAACATTCTAAAGCCATAAAAATCGACCACCTTTTCAGATGGTATATCAAGCTCCAACAATTGTTTCCTAATCTGTTCCTCATATTCAGATCCGGTCATAATGCAAATACAATCATAATTTATATTTTTTATACATTTTGGCGAAAGAATTTCTATTCCGTCTATCATATTTCCTTGTTTCGAGCTATCGTTATCTAAAAAGGCTACAATATTTTATTTTTAAAACATTTTTTTCTATTTGTATAGAATAACCCTGTTCCAAAAATCAGAAATCTCATAACACAACCCCTATAGTATTTTACTTGTTCTGACTATTTTCTATCATATATTGTCTATATTTCAAATTATTTCCTTAAATTACGCATTATATATATCCAAAATAAATTGTGGTTCTTTCCATACAATTTTTCTTTTTCAACTTTCATTGTCTGCAAATCTCTACTTATATTATCTGCAAGTTTTTTATCTTTAACGCTAATCAAAATATAATCATATTCACAACACAATATCCTATTTACTGGTTGAACCAACGGATTTTTTTCTACGACTGTACGACTACTATCTACCCACAATACAACTACAGCCTGGCCAAGCGCTGTTATTTGTTGATAATAAGAACTTCCAACTATGCCAGCTCCATAAATTACAATCTTCGTATTCTGGTTCCATCCTTTTAAATTTACAGCATAAAGCGGCAACATGCCTCCATTCGAGAATCCAAACCGGTTTTTTAAAGCAAATACAGCTTCTCTGGCAATAAATTTTTCCAACTGCTGCAGCAAAACATTTTTATGCTCCTGCATTTGAACAATCTTTTGAAGAAGGCAGTCATAACAATCGGTTATAATTGAAAAACATCTTTTATCAGCTGTATGAATACATGAATTTTCACGCATAATATAACAATAGAATGCTTCATGTAATACATATATATTTTCTGCATCCATACAACACATATAAGTCAGACACGCATCTTCGGCAATCGTAATCTCTTGTGATACATTTCTCATATTTTGTATCAAAAGTTCAATTCTGAATAACTTGCCACACAATATCGGTGATATACCATAAGAAGAATAGTTCTTATAACACATCAAATTTGCTAACAAATATTCTTTCTGATTCTTTCCATATTTACCTTCCGGAAAACTCCCAAATACAGCCTCCCCTTTTTCTAATGTTCCATTTTTAGCAATATATCCTTTTCTATATCCCGAAGAAACAATATCTGCTTTACTTTCTATCGCTTTCTTTATCAATGTTTCAAACATATCTGGTTCTACATAATCATCACTATCTACAAATACAACGTACTGTCCATTTGCATTTTCAATTCCAACATTTCTAGCTGCAACCACTCCTGAATTGGTCTGGTGAATCACTTTAATTCTACTGTCTTGTTCCGCATATATATCACATATCTTCTCTGACCCATCCGTAGAACCATCATCTATAAGAATCATTTCCCATTTCAAGTACGTCTGACACAAAATACTATTCAAACAATCGGAAATGTATTTATAAGTGTTGTATACGGGAATAATCACGCTAATATTTTCCATGGTGCAATTTTCATTTAACATAGCAATACTCCCCTTTAAATAAATTTATTGATTTATTGCTATCCAAAGTTTACTAAAATAAATTCCTATGATTAATATACGTCTGATGATCATTTACATGTTCTTTCTCATCTTTACTGATCCAGCTCAAGTCCATATGATGTCTCATGATAGTATGTTTCGTAACATTATTTCGCATCCATTCCATCCTTAAGCCTACAGCTACTTCTGATGGATATAACACCATTTCATCTATTTTCTGATATTCATCTTTTATTTTAAAACCGAATTTTTTTAAAACAGGATTCTGATAGGTATAGCAAGGCATTAAGTTCATACTGCCATCTGTCTTATAAAAAGTTCTTCCATCATAAGCATCTCTTAATTCTTTGATCATCGGATGTCCTTTTACCGCTCCAAAACCCGATCCAAAATTGATAGCTATATTATTCTCAGCAATGCAAAACATATCATCACACACCAGCGGATCTAAAGATGATAATAATTCTACATCAGTATCTAAATAGATACCACCCTCCTGATAAATAATATCCAGCCGTGCATAGTCAGGTACAAATCCCCATTTCTTACACGCATATGCTTCTTTCATATACCTGTTCTTTGTAATATCATAATTACTTTCATCCCAGCGTATGATCTCATATTCCGGGCATTTATTCTTCCATGTGTCCATATAGGAACACAGATGGGACGGCACCTCTTTTTTTCCAAACCAACAGTAGTGTATTTTCTTTGGTATCTTTGGAACGCCATCCGTAAATGCAAATTCTTTCTTTTCATATTGATAAATTAAAAAATCACCAACATAACATCGTAACTCATTCAATTCAGGTAACAAATCCAGTTGCTCTATAATTTTCCATGTATAAAACGTAGGTGTAATCAGCAATAAAATGTCTGACAAATCATTCTCCGCAACTTGCCTTAAAAAGTCTTTCATGCTGATTACAGGTATCCACTCTTTTTCTAATTGTAGTCCCTTTGCCCATAATCGTTCATTATTATCTACTATTGCGGTAATAGCGCCCTCCAGTTCTAGTTCTTCATAAAGAATAACCGCCCGCCTTCCCGCTCCAAACAAAAAAAACTTTTTATGTTCTAACTCCTTATAAAAATGACTAATATCTGCATTTATTATTTTAATCATCTACACTCCACCTGTTTGTTCCAAGTCAATAGATCAAATCTTTATAAAAATGACTAATATCTGCATTCTAAATCGCATACATCACCGTTTCCGCTGCTGCAACGGAATAATGTCTAAGATACAGCTTATACTCCGGATGGATCTTCAAAATAATCTCCGGTATCTCCCAGATATCTTCCGTTTTATGATAAACGCTAATGGCAATCTTCGGCCTGTACCTTTGGATCGTCTGTTTTGCGCCTTCCAAATCCATCTTTATAAATGTTACAGGTTGCCCATCCGGCAATATCGCATCCAGACGATCTACGTCAATCGTGTTGCTCCCCATACTTTCAATTTTAGAAGCGCCCCTGGCGCCAGTCTCAAAAAACACCTGCTGTTTGCAATCCCATAACCCCTTTTGAATTACTTCGTATCGGATATCCCCCCGAAGAATTTCAAGAGATTTTTCCTGCAACAATCGGCATTATCCGGTTCCGGTTCAAATGCCCATATTTTCTCACACTTTTCCTTTGCCCACTCCGAAAATAAGATTGACGTCCTTCCATCAAAGCTACCGGCATCCACAAAATTCTCTTTCTGGCACATTGCACTTTTTAATTCCGGTAGATCAAAATACTGTTTCCTGCTCAAACTGTCAATCATTTTTCCGATATTTAAGATATTTGACTCAGGAACCCCATGATCTTTTAACTGATTATAAAACTCTTCATAATAGAGCCTTGTTGCAATAACGGCCAGACCTTGTTTGTATTGCCGTATATATTCCTGAAAAGAAATCACAGGAAGCCCTAATAACGTTCCACCTGCTTTCTGATTATCCACAAAGCATGCAAACTGCACATCCGTATATGTTTTTACAATTTCCTTTCCCCATGCCCCGGCTCCAAAAACAACTTTGCAGTTATCATTTTTTATCTTGTTATAAAATTCCACGCCTTCTGCTGTCATTTCTATTATTTTCTGTAAATATTTTTTATCTTCGGTCAGACTGTACAACAGCCTGTTTGCATAGATCATTTGGGATGTGTCGTCTCCTAGTCTCGCATAAATATCTGTAATTACTTTTTGCATTTGTACCATACGTATACCACCCTCCTCTATCATTAATTGTCTACGCTATGTATGAGAAAGATCTTTTCCATTCCTTCCGCCAATGATGTCTGCGCAAGCCATCCAAGTTTTTCTGTCTTGCGTCCATCCAAAACTGCCTTTACTGCCTTGGAATACCCAGCTGCTTCCGGCTCGGTAACATGATTTTGATGCACAACCTGCGTCCCTGCCAACTTTGCAGCCATACCGGCCAGTTGCAGCAATGTAACGTCAGAATCTTTTCCTTTGATATTATAAGCTTCTCCGCTCTGCCCATGACCGGTCAAAAACAGAATCGCATCTACTGCATCTGCTGCATACAGGTAAGAATAATGCTGCATTCCATTACTTTTCAGCACAATATTTTCTCCGGCCAGTCCATTTTTCAAAAATTGAGACAATGCCTTTGTATCCCCTTCCAACAATCCTGGCCCATAGCACCTTGCCAACCTTGCAGTCACATAATCCATACCCTTTTCACTGGCATATGCCCGGCACAGTGCCTCACCGGCCCGTTTCCCTTCCGGATACCCTGCCCGCAAGGTATTACAGTCAATATACCCTCCGTCATTCTCCGCAAATGCTTGTAAATTTCCTGATGGGTTTCCATACACTTCTACAGATGACAAAAACACATACCTCTGACAATGGTGTTCGAATGCAAATTCCAGCGTTCGATAAGTCCCAAGCGTATTTGTAAGAATAGTCTCGATCGGCCTTTGTGAATAAACGAATGGATGTGTATTGCTTGCCGCATGGATAAAATAGTCCACATCCTCCTTGATCTCCACGCGTTCCATATTCACGTCTGCTTTGCATAAACAAAATAACTGCTGCCCAAATATTTGTCAAACCTTTGTTCCGCTTTTTGCAGATTACGTACGACCGCATAAATCCTGCAATGTAATCCCCACTGATAATTCGCGTACATCACAACATCCGTCAATTCACTGCCTATCATTCCACTTGCACCTGTAATGGCTACTGTTCTGTTCTGAAAATATCCTGACTGCCGTACCCTTGCCGCAATCCTTTTTATCTCTTCAATATAAGCACTATGATTCCAATAGTACATCTGCTATCCCTTCTTGTTTTACATTTTCTGCAGTAATGCTTCAAATATCTCCACATCCTCCGCAGTAGTCAATTTCAGGTTTTTTTCAGATCCTCCGGAAAAATAAATCTCTTCTCCTAACAGCGTCATTAACGTACAGGTAGCTGTTGTATTCCTGATCTGTTTTTTTTCAGCCTGACGATGTGCCCAGAGCAGTTTTCCAAGTGAATAGGTGTGAGGTGTCTGTGTCCGATACAATTCCCTGCGGTCAAAAGACAGCGACGATCTTTCCCCATCACTGCTTCGATAGATCGCTTCAATGCATGGTATCGCTGCTACCGCACTCCCTCTGCTGTGGTACACGGCAATGCTGTCTGAGATAATCTCATCCGAAACCAGCGGCCGATTCCCATCATGCACCATAATAGCGTCTTCCAGCCCACATTCTTTTTCCAACATCTGTAACCCATTTCGGATCGACTCCTGTCCGTTGCTGCCTCCCTCAACCACCCATTTTAACTTGGTTACCCCATATTGCCTGGCATATGCCCAGATCATCTCTTTCCAAGCATCCAGAGTTACTACTAAGATAGAATCTATTTGCGGATGTTTCTGGAATGCTTCCATCGTATACAGGATCACCGGTTTATTTCTGATATGCAGAAACTGTTTTGGTATTTCCGTATGCATTCTCGTCCCTGTTCCTGCTGCAGTCAGCAATGCAATATTCATCGTTTCTCACCTCTGCCTCTGTTCCCCATCGTATAGCTCTTTGTCTTTCGGCTCTGTCTGCGAAATACTGCCATGTGCTGGGAATCGAATCATAGTCACCGGATGGATTTTTCTTTTTTCAGCCGGAGGCAGCTTATTGTAATCACCAAATTCCCATTCCAGCCATTCTTTATACGATGCCTGCACTAAAAAAGAATGTCCCTCAAATGTTACCTCTCTATACCTGCCGTACCATTCTCTCCTATATCCTTTCAAATGCTTTGGAAGAGGAAATGTCAGTGTACGTACATACTCTGTTTTTTTTCGATTGCTGCACCATTGCAGACACTTATAAAAATCTGCCATGTGCTTTCCGGTCAGCTGGTATAATATGTTGTACGCACATCTCTGGATTCTGGTAGGCGATGCTGTTCTTCCAACCGCAGACCACATCATTTTCCTTACTGCATAACAAAAAATGTATGCAAATTCCGCATAACCAGACCATCCGGAACACCATCTCTTGGAAACACATCCAGAAATATTCCCTGCTCATACGGCATTCCTTCTTGGTTTTCTCTCAGAAATATACTGTCTTTGCGCCGTATTTTTCCATACCCCCATCGATATCCGGGTGTATGTTCGATATCTTGAAAATAAAACCTTTCCGTATCCAGGTCTGTCCGGCATGCCTGCTGGAACTTCTGGTATTCTGAGCGGAGCATAGATATGTCCGCATCGTCATCCCAGGGAATAAAACCACCATGGCGAACTGCTCCCAGAAGCGTTCCGCCTGTCAGTGTATAATGTATATGATTTTTCCTGCAGATCCTGTCAACCTCCAGCAGAATCTCCAACTCTATCTTCTGCAGCATACGCAGCTGTTCTTTCTCTATTTCTACCAAATCCGTATCTCTCTTCCTTAAATCCTTCTATTACATAGATAGGTGCATAGTTCTCTGTGCAAGAAACTGCTCCATTACTCCTGCAATCGTCACCGATTCTTCCGCTGTAAACTTAAAAGCCCGACCCTGATGCCCCTGAATCATATATGCAAAATCACTGATTTCATACCGCAGTCCATCTCCCAGAAAATTCGAAAAATACCTCTGTTTTTTCATAGGATCCTCATACCGCACCTCAAAGTACTGGGTTAGCCACCACGGAGATTCCGCCAAAATGTATCCTTTTGTTCCGGATATAAGCAGCTGTCCTTCTGACTTTACACCAACTCCGCTTTTCGATAATGCCAACCCATGTTCGTACGTAAAAGATGCCTTCGTATACAAGTCAATTCCATTCCGATCCAAAATGCTATCAAACTGTACGCTTTTATAGTCCGTCCCCATCAGTTTCATAATCGGCAGCAGCGTATGACTCCCAAACTCTGTAAATCCGCCTCCATATTCCTTATCTGTTCGTTCTCGCAACCTTTCATCCGTCAATCTTGTAAAGCATGCCTCCACGTCACAAACCTGTCCAATCGCACCGCTTTTCACAATACCCACCAACTGTACAAACCCCGGACAGTATGCTGTCTTAATAGCCTCCAGCAGCACCCTGTCTTTTCGATATGCCAGTGCAAACAGCTCTTCCGCCTCTGCTTTTTAAACGCCAGAGGCTTTTCGCAAAGTACATGTTTTTCATGCTCTAACGCTGTCTTTGCATAATCATAATGTGTCTGATGCGGAGATGCGATGTAAACCGCGTCCACCGTTTCCAAAAACTGTTCCTGATCATCCGTTGCCAGATCCAGTTCGTATTTTTCTCTGAATTTCTCTGCGCTGCTAAGACACGGATTGTATACGTTGTTTACGATTACGCCGCTGACATATTTGGCCTCCGGCACAAATCGCACGGCGATTCTTCCCGTTCCGATGATTCCAATCCGAATAATCGGATACTGTCTGGAACGCAGCAGCGTGGAAGAAACATTTTTGGTTCGTTCCAGATACACTACCTGGCAAAACTGCTTCATATAGTCGAACGCTCCGGTCCAATCGGAGCCGATTGCAAATATATCAATGCCGTATTTCTGCACATCTTCTACTTTCTGCCCTAGATGGTCTTCCACTATAATTTCATCCGCAAAACCGGTCTCTCTGACATGTTCAATCCGCTTGTCCAAAGAATCCACAATATTCAGTTTTCCACGGGATTCGTCATACTGTTCTGTCGTCACACCAACAATCAGATAATCACCCAGAGCTTTTGCTCTTTTTAAAACGTTGTAATGACCTTCGTGAAACAAATCAAACGATCCATATGTAATCACCTTTTTCATAGTTTCCAATCCTACATGCATTCAAAATCGTATCTTAAAACCATACTTTAGACAGATCCCTGTTTAATATATTTTCAAGGTTTCTTACATCTGCATAAAAATATTGTTTCAGCATATCCTGTTCCTTTTTACCAAGTTTCACATTCAGCTTATCAGCTTTCACATATTTCCTTTCAAGTTCCATAAACCTATCTGCATCGTACCCCCCCCCAATAGTTTTTTCATCTGAAAAAGAATAATTTAAAACATACTGCAACTCGCCTCTTTGTTTTGCAATCCTGTATCCCTCCAAATTTTTCAAAACAAAGTTTCCCTCATTTGCTCTCGGCAGTTCTGAAATGACATGTTTTTCATTCGTGCCGATAAATTCCAAGATATGGGAAATCTCTCTTTCCGGAAACTTTGCCATATCTTCAAAAAAAACTATATGAATCTGCTCTTTCGGAAAACGTTTATAAAATTTTTGCAACCAGTAGTCATAATGAAATGGATACTTTTCATTTTTTATTATGTTTTCAAAATAATGTTCAAACATTTTTTCATGATATGAGCCATATTTCCGGTACATATCTTCAAATATAGGATTACCACCACGGTTTTCCATTTTATATAAAGAAAAGGCTGCCTCTGCCGGATTACGCATCACAAAAACAAGCCTGACAGAAGGACCAAAATACTGATAAATCTCATCCGCATACGAATAAAAGGTTGGATCTACGGCTCCTATTACCTTCTGTCCTTTTCTTATATCCGAAAAATATCTTTCAATCAGTTTTTCTTCCGCATTATCCACCTTATCAAACCACCAGAAAAAATGTGTTTCTTTCTCAAGTGGTACAAAAACACTATCTACCTTTCTCAACGCACTGTGTAATGATGTCGTTCCACATTTTATAAATCCTGCTATCAGAAAATCTACCCCACGATAAGGAATCCTTAATCTTTTATCTCCATTTTTCATCAAGTTCAGATAAGCATGCCTTGTGAGACAATACCATCTTTTTATGCCAAAACTTTCCAGAATAGCAACAATACTTTCCTGAAACTGTATTGACACTGCAACAATTACCAGGCAATTTCTATTTTCTTCATTTCGAAAACAGCTCTTTGCATCACTTATAGGAATGTTTTCATATGTTGCATGTGCATCCTTCCGATCTGTAACGACAATCCCTCTGATTTTTTCTTTATTTCCAGTCTTTATCATATAATCAACTACAGCACTGCCATACACACCAATACCATAGATAATCACACTGGCTGCATTCTTCAAACAAACATCCAAAAATTTAGATTCATAAATAAATCTCTCATCCTGCACACTCATTTTATGCTCCCTATATTTATTAGCAAAATATATCGCTGCTCATTTTCCAAACAACTTCTTTATGCTTTATCTGTCAAACTCTCTTCCTCAAAATTTAACCGCCTTTCCTCAACCACCAACGGCCTGTGTATCACCCTCGTATTAATATTCAATATATACTCACCCAGCAATCCGATAAAAAACAGCTGCACCGAACCCAGCAGAAAAATTCCGATCACCATCGGTGCATTCCCCGCCTGAAACGTATACCAGTGCGTCAGTTTATACATCAGATAAAACAACGCCACGCCAAGGCTGACAGCCGAAGCCGCAAATCCAAGAAACGTCGCCAGCCGAAGCCCCACCTTCGTATAAGAAGTAAAGCTCAGCATCGCAGCGTCATACAGGCTGTAAAAATTATTATGCGTTTTCCCCGCCCTGCGCTTCTCCTGCTCATATTCCACTTCTATCCGGTTAAATCCGCGCCCGTATTCCGCTACAATTCCGCGGATAAACGGCACCGGATCGTCCAGCTGCCTTAAAATTGCGATAAAAGACTTATCATACAATCCAAACCCTGTAAAATGCTCAATCATTTCCGCCTCGGACATGTTTTTAATGGACTTATAATACAAGCTCCGCAAAAATACAATATTTTATTTTCCCTGCTCCTTGTCTTTACGCCGCTGACAATCTTATGCCCTTTTTCCCATTCTTCAACAAACCGCGGTATCATTTCCACCGGATCCTGGAAATCACAGCACATACAGATGACGCAGTCGCCTTCAGCCTGGCACATGGCATAAAACGGAGAGTTAAACTGCCCAAAATTAGTCACGTTAAAAATGGCTTTGACTTTTTTATTTTCCGCGCACAGTTTTTCCAGCTCTTCCCTTGTTCCATCCGTAGAATGATTGTCGATAAACAGGATTTCATAATCGTACTGCGGCAATGCCTCCTGCAGAATATTTCTTGTTGTAAAGCTGATCAGCGATACATTTTCCACTTCATTAAAACAAGGTATTACGACACTGATTTTTTCATAGCTTTATTTCATAGCTCCAATTTCATTCATGTAAGCTCCATGGCATCCCACATGATTTTTTTTAGTTCCTCTTCCGGCAGCCGTGGTGCCAGGTCTTCCAGCGGCAGCGATACCATCCTTCCATCTGCAAGCTGTTCGGTTGCGGATTTCGGTTCAAAGCACTGCCTGGTATCGACGAAAACTTCACAGATGCAAAAGCCTTCTTTTTTTAATATCTCTGTGACTTTTGGCAGCTGGTCATTTGCTTGTATTTTGTAATAAGGAAAACCGTAAGCCCATGCCAGTTTTTCCATAGAAGGAAAACTCAGGTCTGCGCTGTCTGTTCCCACGCCGACCAAAGGTTCTTTAAAATAATTTCTCTGTGTCTGGCGGATCGAATGATAACCTTCGTTATTAATAACAAAGATTTTAACCGGCAGTCTGTGATGGACAATCGTCTGCAGCTCCTGCAGATTCATCTGGATGCTGCCGTCTCCGGTCAGACAGGTGATTTCCTCATATCCTGCGGCAATACAGGCGCCGACCGCCGCAGGAAGATCGTATCCCATAGATGCCGCACCGGAGTTGATCAGGAATCTTTGTCCCGGCTTTATAACAAATGCATGGCTGCCTGCCACACTTGCGGAGCCATTGCCGACTACGGTAATTCTGCCTTCCGGCAGGGCTTCGCTCAGTGTATGTATGAATGCGTATACATTCGCCGGCGTCCGCTGTTTGAAATGCTTTTTCTGCACGACCGGATATCGTTCCCTGAGGTTCCTGCATTTTTGTATCCATGCCTGATGCAGCATTGCAGCGTCATCCGCTTCGCCGGCATTGCCTTGCGGGTGCGGGGCGCTTCCGTCAGCGGACGGCTCGCCGCTCAGGCGTCGGTTCAGCTTCTCCAATAATGCATAGGCATCTGCCCACACAGGCATATCCACATGTATATTTGGCTTTTTCAGCTCTTCGTTGTCTATGTCCTGCACGATGGTACAGGCATCACGCGCCCACGTACCCTGCGCATATCCTACCTGCCGGACCGACAGCCGGCTGCCGACGGACAGCAAAACGTCACTGCATTGTACCGCCCAGTTTCCCGGCCGGTCGCCCATAATCCCGGCGCGTCCGGCATACAGCGGATGTTCGTCCGCAATCAAGTCGATGCTGTTCCATCCGGTGACGACCGGTATGTACAGCTTTTCCGCCACTTCCAGCAGCAGCTTCTGCGCGCCTGCAATCCGGACGCCGTTTCCGGCATGGAGTACAGGTCTTTTTGCACATCGCACCTTTTGTATGATCCGGTCTACGGTCTCGTCTGTAACTGCAGCCGGCATCACACGTAGGTAATCCGGATCGTTTGCAGGATCATAGCCTGCAAGCTCCTCCGTTTGCAGCCATGCTGCCTGCACATCCAGTGGGATATCCAGCCAGCATGGACCGGGACGTCCGGATTTGGCGATAAACAGCGCTTTTTCCAGACAATAACGAATATCTTCCGGTCTGGTAACCATAACCGCATATTTAGTCATGCAGGAAACCGCTCTTGTAATGTCAAATTCCTGATCTCCCAGCGCGCGAATTCCAAGCCCCGTACTGCGTGCCGTCATATCCGTGCGCACCTGACCGGAAATAACAAGCATCGGAATCGAATCCAGCCAGCTGCCAAGCACCCCGGTCAGCGCATTCGTTCCGCCCGGTCCGGTTGTTACGCACACAGCCGCCATCCTGCCCCGGATTCTCGCATAGCTTTCCGCTGCCATGGCACATGCCTGTTCGTGATGCTGATAGATACATGTCAGTCCTTCCTTATGGCCAAATGCATGATTTAAATGCATCGCGCCGCCTCCGGTAACCGTAAACACATGCGCTATTTCATGCTTTACCAGCATATCCGCCACATAGTCCGCAGCTTTCATTCTCATTTCACATCACCTTCTTCCCGGATTCTGTCCGTTATCCTTTTTATTTTATGTTATTGCTTCCACAAGAACCTGCGCAATCTCATCCACCATATCGTCTGTCATTCCCGGATACACGCCTACCCAAAAGGTATCCCGCATAACCCGTTCTGTGTTTTCAAGGCTTCCGGCCACACGATACCCGCTGCCTTGCGCCCGTATCTGATCAAAGCATGGATGCCGGATCAGATTTCCGGCAAACAGCATACGTGTCTGTATCCCTCTCTCTTCCAGATACGATACAATGGCCGTTCGATCCGTTCCTTCCCGACAGGTGACAGGAAAGCCAAACCAACTCGGTATGGAATGCGCCGCTGCTTTTGGCAGAATCAACCGTTGTTCTACGGATGCGGCCGCAGGTGCGGATACAAGCGCCTGTTTCAATCGCTGAAAATGGTTTCTTCTCTGCGCGGTAAATTCCGGCAGTTTTTCCAGCTGCGCGCATCCGATGGCCGCCTGCATATCGGTCGCTTTCAGATTATATCCGAAATGCGAATAGACATATTTATGGTCATATCCCGGCGGAAGTTCTCCATACTGTCCGTCAAAACGATGCCCGCAGATGCCGTCCGTGCCTGGAGGGCACTGGCACTGCCTGCCCCAGTCGCGCAAAGATCGGATAATCTTATGTAAAAGCGGATCTTTTGTATAGACCGCGCCTCCCTCACCGGTCGTAATATGATGCGGCGGGTAAAAGCTGGATGTCCCGATGTCTCCGATTGTGCCTGTCAGCCTTTGTATTCCGTCCATTTCGTAAACGCTCCCCAGCGCATCGCAGTTGTCTTCGATCAGCCAGAGTTTATGGCTGTCGCAGAACTGCCTGACTGCTTTTAAAGCAAACGGATTGCCAAGCGTATGCGCCAGCATCACGGCTTTTGTCCGGCTCGAATAAGCTTCTTCCAGCCGGTTTACATCTATGTTGTATTCGGGTATCGTAATGTCTGCAAACACCGGCACCGCGCCATACTGTATGATCGGCGTGACCGTCGTCGGAAAGCCTGCGGCTGCGGTAATGACCTCATCTCCTCTTTTGATCTGCCTGTCCTCCAGCAGCGGAGAAGTAAACGCCATAAACGCCAGCAGATTTGCGGAAGAGCCGGAGTTTACCATCGAACAGAAAGGCACGTTAAGATACGCGGCCAGCTCTTTTTCAAACAGCTGCATATACCGTCCGGCTGTCAGCCAGAAGTCCAGCGCACTGTCTGCAAGAGCTGTCATCTCCCGGCTGTCGTAGACCCTCGCCGCATACGGAATCCGTTCTCCTTTTTTCCATGTCCCCTGCTGCATATGAAATTTTTCACAATACTGTTTCACGCTTTCCAATATGGTTTTACGCGCTTGCTGTTCCGTCATGTTTTCAAACATCTGTATTTGACTCCCTTATAAAAGCTCCTTATACGCCCTCTGCGCATCATGCAGCGACATTTCAAATTCCTGTCTGCTTTTTTGCGCAATCGTTTCCAGTATCATTCCCGAAAAAAAGCTCAGTACCGCCGCAAGCGCAATAAACCCGGATGCGATCAGCGTAGGAAATCTTGGCACCAGCCCGCTTTGGACATAGGTCACAAACACCGGAGCAACGAATATGGCCGCAGTCAGAAACAACAGCGCCGCCAGCCAGGAAAAGAACCGCATCGGCTTATAATTTTTATACAAAGCCCCGATCGTCTTTAACACTTTCATCCCGTCCGCATAAGTATTCAGCTTGGATTCACTGCCTTCCTGTCTGTCCCGGTATCCGATCACAATGCTGCTGATGCGCATGTTTTTGTCCACGGCATGGATGCTCATTTCCGTCTCGATTTCAAATCCTTTGGACAACACCGGAAACGTCTTTACAAATAAAAATCCAAACGCCCGGTATCCGGTCATAATATCCCGTATATTGGTCTGAAACAGGCGGTTAATCGTAAATCGCACCAGACTGTTGCCAAAGTTATGAAACGGTCTTTTGTTCTCTTCAAAATACGTAGACGACAGTCTGTCTCCGATTACCATATCCACGTTTTTATACAGCACTTCGTCAATCATGCGTCTGCCGTATTCCACCGGATACGTGTCGTCCGCATCTACCATAAGGTAACACTGTGCATCCACCTCCCGGAACATCCGGCGTATCACGTT
The DNA here is from genome assembly GCF_000364225.2 of Eubacterium plexicaudatum ASF492. Taxonomy (GTDB): domain Bacteria; phylum Bacillota; class Clostridia; order Lachnospirales; family Lachnospiraceae; genus Eubacterium_J; species Eubacterium_J plexicaudatum. Next base: position 6,062,623 of record NZ_AQFT02000001.1, on the reverse strand, counting down.
CCCTTTGCCCTGTTGATATTCCCTTCTGACTATGGCGCCTTCCTCTTCGGCTATTTCTGCGGAACCGTCCGAGGAATTGTTGTCATATACATAGATGACTGCCTCCGGGATTTCGTTTTTCCAGTCCCGCACAACTTTGCGGATCGTCTTTGCCTCGTTGTAGCACGGGATAAGCACGGCTATTTTATCCACGCATTTCTCCTTCTTTCCTTCTTCTTTCCGGTGAAAACACCGCTGCGGCCGCCTGTGAGCCATATACTGCTTTCCATGTCAGCAAAATGCCAAACGGCAGACAGACAAGCAGATAAAAACTGTACCGGAATGGCCCGCCCGCAGGCGTCGCCGCCATAAATATAAGCCAAAAGCACAGCTGCGGAACAAGAAATACCAGTTCTGCCATACGTCTTGCAGCCAGCAGAAAAAAGATACACAGAAGCAGGATGCATATCATACAGCCCGGATTCAAAAGCAGGTTCAGTTCACAAGCTCTGACAAACGTGTCCGTTAACGCATTTACAAACATCTGCGGAAACACGGAATGATTTGCAAGCCCTATGGACTGCAGATACTGCCCGGATACACTGTCATCCGTTTCATTGTTATTCAGCCTTACAAACACCGACTGTGTATAATCCAGGCATGCCCGGTCAAAGCCGGCCACATTCCACAGCTGATACGTGTGGAACAGATAGGCGTCCACATAGATCTTAAAATTTTTCTTTAACAGCGAATGCCAGGTCCTGATATACTCCGCCTTATGCGCATTCAAAAATGTAAGATCAAACTCCGGATGAAATTTAATTCTGTCCACAAAGTCAAACAGATACCATTCTTTCCAACGTTCCAACGGAAGCACGCTGTTTAAAAACGCCTCTTCCTCTTCGGACATCGTTCCGTCTCTTGCAATCACTGCTGCCATCTGCTGGGTAAGGACACCTGTCGCTTCCCGAAACGAATGGTCCTGCGGATGATAATGCGATACGATGGCCCCATTCAGTTTGGTGCATACTACGACGGCCAGCAGCGCGGCTGTCAGTTTTCTGCGATCCGCTTTTTTTATAAAAAATAAAACGAGCAGCAAAACAACGTTGATCACAATTCCATTATTCCGTAATAAGGTTGTGAAAACCATAAGCACGGCCAGCTTTAACGCTTGTCTGTTCGTCATGCGCTCCTGTTTTTCACAGATCAGATCGTAGGACTGCAGCAGCAGCAACAGCAATAAAAACCCAAAAACCGTATCTTTTATAAGCGTTACCGCATAATCCGCCATCACAGGCGATAAAGCAAATGCGGCTGCAACGGCATAGCAGATGGATGCTTTGATTTTCTTACGATACAGCCACGCCACCGCATATGCGGCTGCCCATGCACAAAACATCATCTGTATCCATACGAGCAGTGCGTGTGCTGCAACCGAGCTCCCGGTCAGCATTCCAAACAAACGCATGCCCCAGTACACGGCAGCTTCAAAAATAAGCGGCTGTATCTGCGCGGAATTAATCGGCGACTTCATACAAAATACCGTGTCGTTCATGCCGGTTCCCGGAAAAAGCAAAAGCAGCACACATCCCCAGACTATGGCATTACACAAAAAGGAAAACCGAAATATCTTTTTTTGCACGGACCGTTCGTCCGCTGCTTCGTTTTCACTTTCGGACATTCGAATCTCGGATCTTTTGGTCACGGATGTCTTTGTCATATAGCGAAACAGCAGCACGACAGCCAATCCCGCTGTCAATATCCCTGCAATCCAAATGTTCCAATCTTGTTTTATATCAAATGTTAACGAATAATTTAAAAAATTATGCTTGTCAATAGCTACCGGATATACCTTCACCGTCATAACCAAAAAGACCGCTGTCACAAGCACACAAATCAAAAGCCATATCCGGCTTTTCATCCGGTTCTCTGTCATTGCTTCTCGCTCTCCCTGCTTTTTTCTGTCTCATATGGCCCGGCCAGGCATCTCCAGAAAAATCCGGCCGTACTGCCGCTGAAATTATTTCCCATAAGCACCTCTTCTTCTCCGGCAATCCGATTCTCATAATATTCACGGGTATTGACAAAACTGCGCTTTATTTCATGCAGCGGCGTCACTGCGCCAACGGCCAGCAGCGCCAGCAGCAAAACCATTCGCATGCGGCACCTGCCGTTTTTGTTCATCCGGGTATCCACCGCATCCATGCACCAGAGCATCAGCAAAAATAACCCCGGTATCGACGCCCGCATGCAAAAATCACACGACCTGCCAATGAGTATCAGCGGTATCAGATACAGCCATACCGCATTCAGCACAAATAAGCGCCTGTCTTTTACTGCCGGATACAAAACCAGCAGAAACAGTCCTGCCTCAACCATATAAAACAGTGTCAGATTCATCCAATAAAACAACGGCGACTGCCACTCTGCATACGGAAGCCTTCCAAACCGGACGGCGACTGCGCTTATTCCCATCGCAAGCACCGTCCAAAAGACCGGTCGGCCCCACCCCCGCATCACGCATACGGCCGCCAGACAAAACACAATCCCGGCTGCCACCGCTCCCGCTAAAAGCAGTGAAATCCTGCGGCCGGAGTTTAACCACGGAAGGCTGTTTCGTACCGCATTGTTTCCCGCGATGTATATGCCGCAGATAAAGAGCGTTACCGCACTGCCGGCCACGTTCTGAAAGCTTGCCCAATTGCTCCGGCATCTTTTCAAAAGGGCAGGCATATTCGAACAGGCTCCTTCCCAGCCGCAACGGCTGATCATAAAATACAGAACATAAGGCAGCATGCCGACAAAAGGAAACGTGGAGGTCAGTATCGTTAAAGAAGTAAGAAAGCACATGTTCCTTGGCTTCTCGCCCAAAAAGACCATAGACGCCAGCAGCCATGCCGGAACCGCCTGGTTAAAGACCCAGAACAGCTGTGTCGTCATGCACGAAAACTGATAATACGGTGCCCAGGCTTCCAAATGCGGCTCTCCGAAAATACGCAGTTCTTCCCGGCAGCCAAGCAGCACGCCTATGGCATCCGAACCGCTGAAAAAAATAAGAATCCAAAGCGGCCAGACAACGACTTTTTTTCTCCAAATACAAATGTTTGCATACAGCAGCAAAATTCCGGCCACCGCCCATACATACTGCGCCGCCCATCCGGCTTTCAGTCCGAACAGCTTGCCTGCGGCCGCTGCCGGAAGCCAGTAGCCCAGGTAATACACCATGCCTCTTGGCTCCCCTCCTGCGGCTGCAACCTCTTTTACCAACGGCCATTTTTCTTCTACAAGAAGCATAAACAGCTTATTGCGAATCGGATGGTCCGGGTTTTGCCATACATATCCGCCTACGCCGGACAATCCTACCCAAATCAACACGACAATCCCAATTACCGCAAGCTTCCTGAGGTCCACAGATAATAGCGCATCGTCTTTTTTATCCGATTGCGGTTTCCGATATTCTTTCATACAAAACACAAAAGAAATCACCAGTATCAGCGTGGACAAAGCTGCGACATACCATCTGCACCATCCCACGAAAAAAATCAAAACCGGCAGAAGCAAATACAGATAAGAAGCGGAACGGATAAACGTATGCACACGGGCAGTTTTTATTTTCAACATCCAACATTCCCCTTCTGTTGTTTCTTACTTTATGTTCAAATAACGCTTCCAGAATTTTAAGGTCATCAGCCGCTTTCCTTCCATCTGATACGCTTTGTTCGCTTTCTCATAATTTCCGATTACAACGATGATGGTCCGCAGCACTTTATACAGCGACTGCATGGTCTGCGGCACGGACCGTTCCGTAATAAAGGCCCGGTTACTCGTAATTTCATAATTCATAACCCGTCTGCGCCTGTAAAAATGTACGCCCCGCACCGAGGCCATTGGTGCAATATTGTCTCCTCTTGCAGGCAGCAGCAGACCGTTCAGCGTCAGGATTCTTTTCTTTCTGGAACTGCCCTGTCCATAATCCTCTCTGCTCGCTTCGTAAACCGGATAGCTGAATCCCATATCCAGCTTGTCCGGATCCTGCGCCTGATATCCGGCTTGTATCAGCTCCTGATTCAGCGCTTCCGCATCCTGACGCATCAGCCAGCGCGGACCTTTCAAAAAGTCTCTGACCCCGCGCAGATACAGATCCACATTTTTATACCGATAATACGTTATTTCCCTTAAGCAGAAGGACAGCATCTGACGAATCACCGTTTTTAAACCGTATCCCGAGCCATACCATGCACACAGAATGAGACGGTTGCGTACAATATAATATTCCAGATTTGAAGAATATTTGTTTTCAAACGGTTCATGCCATACACAAATCCCATTCATCAAAATCAAATGCTTCATGTTACGCAAACTATACTCTATATCATCCACTTTTATAAAAACGGAAACGGCAGATTCTCATCCGACGCCACACGTAACGGAAAGCAGCAATACCACCATGCATTGTAATCTCTATGCTCTTCAATCTCATTATACAGACAGTTTTCACTGCTCCTTAAATCCAGTCCGTTTTTCAGTGAACTTAAAAATCCGGTGTCCGTATACAGGACCGCGCCGCTTTCATGCTGGATAAACTGCTGATCCAGTCGCAGCATGGCTCCGCCGATAAATGCGTCCAAATATTCCTCTTTCAATAACGCCAGCAAAAGATAGGTCTTTTCCAGTGCCTGCGGTTCTATCACCACATCATCATCCATCAGCAGCGCATGTGTAATCGCAGACTTTTTTTCATTCCTTTTCATTTCAATCAGACATCTTGTAAATCCACCCGTTCCTCCGTAGTTGCGGTTTGGATAAATATGCACCTGCTCTGTCTGCAGCCTCTTTGCATCCAGCGACTTCGCGTTATCCGAGATAAATACCTCCAAATGGCCATGCAGCGCACAATCTGTGTTATGGATAATTTCGTCTTTCAGAATACGCAGATTTTTCTCTATATATTCTTCTCTGCGAAACGTACAGATTCCCAGTCCGATTTTCACATTTCTGAGCCGTTCCTTTTTGATCTGGCTGCAGTATGCGCCGTCATATAATATTCCTTGTTCGCTTAATGCTTCCAATTCAAATGCAAGCATGCCTTTTGCATCTTTCAGATCAAACGGAAACGAAAACTCCTTTCCGCTGCCCGCATCCACGATCGCTTCACTCAGGATTTTTTCTATCATATTTTCATGAAGCAAATGTCTGCTTATCAGCGTTACTTTTACGGTTCCCTGCAGGTGCAGCCTGAGGCTCAGCTGGTCCAGGCACGTATATTTCTTCCATTTGTCAATCGAAAACCCGTTAAAATACGTGTCAAATCTTACAGGCTCCCCTTTTTTCAGCCGCAGTTTATGTTCGCTGTAATGATACGGGATATTACTTTCGGACAGGCTATTATTTTTTCTTTTCTTTTTTTTCGTTCCGTTTTTTCAGCCGCAGCTCTGAAATACATCTGCTGCTCCGTGCATCTGCCAATCTGTGGAAATAGTATCTTCTGAATAACCACTGTTTTTGTCCTCTTTTTTTCTCTTTTTCTTATGCTTTCTTTTTTATGCTCTTTTTCTTTCTTACAGGCTATCCCTTTCACGCCTGTTCCATATAAGCCGCGCACACACGGTCCGCCGGACCGCTCATAACCACACTTCCATGTTCGATCCACAATGCATGACTGCACAGCTTTTGCACCGATACGTTATCATGCGAGACATACAGCAATGTCGTTCCCGCTTCGAGCAGGCGACTCATACGTTCCTCGCACTTTTGCTGAAAGCGATAATCTCCGACCGACAGCACTTCGTCACAGATCAAAATATCCGGACACACCACGGTTGCCACTGCAAATCCAAGCCTTGCCGCCATACCGGAAGAATAGTTTTTAATCGGCATATCCAAAAAATCCTTAAGCTCTGCAAACGCAATGATCTCATCCATGCGCTCTTTCATAAATTTCTCCGAATAGCCCATCAGCGTTCCATTCAGCAGTACATTTTCCACCGCTGTCAGCTCTCCGTCAAAGCCGGCGCCAAGCTCGATCAAAGGCGCCACACTGCCCTGCACATGGACGGCGCCTTTATACGGCTTTAAAATCCCGCAAATCAGCTTTAGCAGCGTGGATTTTCCCGCCCCGTTTCTGCCGATAATCCCCCATGCTTCGCCGGCCCGCACCTTAAGATTCAGGTCTTTCAGCGCCAGGAATTCCTGAAACATGAGTTCCCGCTTCACCAGCTTAATGATATATTCTTTCAGATTATTGACAGACTGACTTGCCATGTTAAAACGTACCGTCACATGATCCACATCAATTACAATATTCCGACTGCTTTCCTGCTGCTTTGCAGCTATCTTTGCTCTGTCCTGCATTCCGGATCCCTTCCAACTTCCTTTTCTCTGTATAAGGCTGCAAACTTATATATATAAAACAAACCGATCCTGCGTCTTTAAAAACGACCATGTCCCCAGCCACAGGAACAGCAAAGCCAACGCAAATCCGTAAACAAGAGAATTTAAATCCGGCAGCGCAGCGTCCAGCACAAGCGTTCGAAACTGGGTTACGTAATGAAACATCGGGTTGATCACCCGGATGCATGTCTGCATCTCCTGCGAAAGCTGTTCCACCGGATAGAAAATAGGCGTCGCATACATCCATGCAGTCGTCAGCACGCTGTAAATGTACTGAATGTCTCGAAAAAAGACCGCTGCCTGTGCCAAAAACAGTCCCAGTCCCAGGCTGAACAAATACAATTCCAGCATAACTACGGGGATGCAAAGCATATACAGGGAAAACCGCACTCCGGAAAAAATAAACACAATCACCATGGCGCCCAGCGAAAACAGCAGATTTACAAGAGAACTGCTGACCTTTGAAAGCGTAAACACATATTTCGGCACATAGACTTTTTTCAACAGCGCGCTGTTTCCCGTAATCGAAAATACTGCCTGATTCGTTGCTTCGGTCATAAAATTGAACACAGCCTGCCCGATAATCAGATATGCCGGATAATTCGGGACGTCAAACCGAAACATGCGGGAAAACACCAGGTACATCACAACCATAACCATCAAAGGATTGAGCACACTCCACACATATCCTAAAAAACTTCTTCTGTATTTAAGCTTTAAATCTTTTAACACCAGCTGTTTGATTAACGCCCGGTATCTGTACAGTCCCTGCAGCCTTGCTGCCGTCTTCCCTTTCATTTCAGCCTCCAATACCATCCGCCCACGGCTCTGCGGATCCTGCTGCCCTGCGGAAGAATTTTTTTCGCCGCACGTCTTAACAAATCTACGGACAGTGCCGCCGTTTTCTCCAAAAATGCCCGTTTTTCTTCGTGCGCCGCAATCCCGGCCAGAAGCGTTTCGTAGTAAGGCGTTCGCCTGGCCGTACGCCAGAATTCCCATGCAAAGTCCTCTTTCGGATCCATCCACGGCTTGCGTCCGCCTGCATAATGAATGATATACGGCGTCTGCCTGGCCTGTTCGTATTGTTCCAATATGGCAGCCGGAGCCGATCGAATCGTCTGTCTGCGGCAATGCCCGCTGTCTGCCAGAACATTCCATTTTAAATCCAGCTTTTGGATCCGCCCTTCGCATACAATATTTAAAATATCCTGATCGGAATACCGGTAATCCTGCCGCTGTGCCATCCCAAACAACCTTTGTGTGCCAATCTCCTGCCGAAACGCTTCCACATTCATAACCAGCACGCCCGCCTGCATATAGGAACATGGATCTTTCAGTTTTAGCACGATTTCACAATACTGTTTCGTATCGGGATTTGCTCCATAATACTGGCCGATAAAATCCGGATCCACCGCCCCTGCCAGCAGCGCATTTCCAAGCTGTGTGTCATACAACTGCGCAATATCCGTGCAAACGATCAGATCCGCATCCAGATAAATCGCTTTTCTGCAGTCTTTTAAAATATCCGGTATCAAAAACCGGTAATAGGTATCCGCCGAAATATGCCCTTTTGCCCGCAGACGATATCCTGCCACCCGCATGCCTACATCCACAAAATCCATCCGTACGTGCCCCGTACAAAAAGTTTCCAAAAACCTCTGTCGATCCGTTTCCCGGATATCCGTATGCAAAATATAAATGTGGTAAATGCGGCTGGCATCCATATGGTCCGTTAACGATCGCAGGCAGACAGACAGCGCCGGAACATAGTTTTGGTCTGCCGAAAGAACAACCGGTATTTCTTGCGCATCCGGTGCACAAACGCGCTGCATTTCCGTCTGTTCCACCATCGCCATCTGCAGCTCACCGAGACGATATCCACCGAGCTGTTTTACATATTCATAGTAAATGCCGGCAAACCGCTCGCCGAGATGCCCCGGCGTACGGCGTCCTTCCACGGAATACAATCTTGTGTCCGCCGTTCGTTCAAATTCCTCCAAAATCCGGAACAGCATATCCGAATATTCGTAAAACAGCTCCTTTTTCATCAGAAACATATTGCATGGATAAAACACCTTTCCCTGCAAATACGAACGTGCCGCACAGGCAAGCTGCGGAAATTTTTTGCACACGATTTTGTAAAACAGTTCCAGATCCCGCACATGCAACCCCTGCGCCTTTTTATAATGGTCATAGACGCTTGCGGCATGAAGCGCCTGCACAGGAATACCTTTCGCAATCAGAAAATCATACGACTTTACTTTGCTGCGTATATTCCGCTCTCCCATGCACAGGGTTTTCAGCAATTCCCGGTTCATAAAAGGATAGACAAGACAGCCGCAGTCTGCCTCTTTCAGTACGTGCGGTGAAAATGAAAAATAACGGCGGTAATGACAAAATCCATAATAATCTGCCTCCACATTTTTCCATGCCCAATACTGTGTTGTGAGCTCACAATAAGTCCTGTTTTTCTCGGAAATATGTTCTCCGGTATTGTCCGTCAGCATCTGCTTGGGAATCGCCTGCTTCCACAAATCACTGCCGGCAGCCACATGATAAAAAAGTGGATGCCGAATGCATCTGTTTCTGCTGTTCGGTGTATGCGTAACAAATATTTTGATATCACTCATCTGATTTTCACTCATCTGGTTTCACAGCCTCATTTTTGCAACTTATTTTTATCACGCACCGCAAAACGTTTTGCCCGCACCATGCGCATAAGACGCGCCGGAATCAGCCCTGCAGCCAGAGGTTTTATCACGTAACGCATATTGCCGCGCAAAATCCCAAGAGATCGAAATCCCCGATACCGCACCCTGCATTCTATGATTCGATACCTGTATCTGCGCCTTTGATAAGCACACGCATCTTCCCGATAGTAAAGCAGCGGCATTTGCAGGTTGTACCCGCGGTAACCGTGCGCATACAGCCGCATCAAAAACTCATAATCTTCCACACGATAAACATCCGGCGTCTGTCCGTATCCATGCACTGCGCGCACTGCCTGCGCACGCAACATGATCGAAGGATGCACAAACGGCAGCGTATACAGAAAAGCTTTCGCATCCGGCTGTTCCTCCACGCTGCGCAGCCCCCATATCCCCCGGCTGTCCATCATCCGGGCACTGCTGCCGACAAACGCATATTCCGGATGCCTGTCCAGAAATTCTACCTGTATTGCAAGTCTTTTGGAATCCGCAAGATCATCCGCATCCATAACCGCAAGATACCGGCCTTTTGCCGCACGGATACAGGCGTTTCTGGCCCATCCCGCCTTACGGTTTTTCAGACCGTATAAAACACGAATCCTTGCATCCGTACGCGCAAGGCTGCGCAGCATCTGCAGCGTGCCATCCGTTGAACCATCGTCACAAATCAGCAGTTCCCAGTCTTGATACGTCTGTCTTTTTATGGAGTCAACGGCCGCCTGCAAAAAATTGCTTTCCCGGGCCATATTATATACCGGCATGATGACTGATACCTGCGGCATAAGCTTCCTCCATTTCATAAATTGAGCGGTCTCGGAAACTCTTTAATCCCGAATTTCCGCTCTTTTTTCATGTTCTTCTTTTTTGCTTTCCTCCATATCCCGGAAAACATTTTTGTTAAATTTTCAAAAAAGTATTGACATATAAGTCAAAATGTGCGGCGCGTTTGGTGACCATATACGCCAGTCACCAAACGCGCCCCTTGTAGTTAAGAAGCGTCTGTGCCACACGCACAGCATTAAACTAAACTACTAGGAGGTGCACTTTATGATCAAGTACTGGCAACCCATGCAAGATTACAAGTACTTTCTCAACGAATCCAAAGTCCATTTCGATTCCTCTGAAAGAGTCCGGCTCCATACGGAGCTTTGGAAGCCATGGCAGAAACTCCGCCTTTTCGATACCGATAAGGCCATGGAGTTCCTTCTGCCCTTTTACTCCAACACTGGCAGGCCCGCTAAGAACCAGCCACAAATCTTAAGGTCTTTTATCCTTTTCTTTCTTCTATTTTCAGAAGGTTTGGCCAAGCTATCCCTTACCCTTTGGGTCGACAGGCTCAAACATGACCGCCTCCTTGCCACTCTCATCGGCTGCACTACGGATTCCCTGCCGCCCCTCGGTTCTTATTTTGACTTCATGGACAGGTTCTGGGCTGCACCGCCAACGGACTTATATGCGCGGGACAAACTGCTTCCGGCTTCCTGGAACACCAAAAAGCCGGATAAGCCCAAAGGCAAAAAACAGAAAGCACAGGAGGCAAAGCCCAAAATCACAGAATCTATCGAAAAACGGCTCATGAGCGGGAAGGATATCCCTTTTAACTTTGAAGGGCGGCTGCAGCGCTTCTTCTATCACGTGGCTGTCCTGCCTTCCATGGAATCCGGCCTCATACCAAGGGAACACCTTACGGTTTCCGGAGACGGCACCGCCGTGCATACCCATGCCTGCCCACGCGGGCACCACAGGGTTGGCGCACCGGAAAACCTGCGGCATTTCCCCGACCCCGATGCTTCCTGGGGCTGGGACAGCGACCTGGAAAAATATTACTTCGGCTACACTTTGTTCCAATTATCCTGCTATAACAGTGAACTCAGGACAGATCTCCCCCTGCTTCTGCGTTTTACCAGTGCAAAGCGTCATGATTCGGTCAATTTCCTTGTCGCTTTCCATGAACTGGAAAAACATATGCCGGCTGTTTCCACCTCGAATATGTGCCTGGATTCTGCAATGGACAATTACCCCACCTACCGGATCCTTAAAAACAGGGGAATACGGGCCTTCATCGACCTGAACGACAAATGCGGCCGGCCAAAAACAATTCCTGATACCATCACCATTGACAAAGATGGAACGCCCTTATGTCAGGAAAAACTGCGCATGAAGCCTAACGGTTATGACAGATCCAGCGGTTACCTCATGTGGCGCTGCCCCTATGGGAAAGATCACTGTTCCAAATGTAAAAACTCCTGCACCGATTCCAAATATGGGAGAGTCGTCAAGACCCGGCCCGAATGGGATATCCGGCTTTACACCGACGTCCCCCGCGGCACAGATGCTTATAAGAAGATTTATAATCAACGCACCGCCACGGAACGTATCAACAACCGCATCCTCAATGATTACGGACTGCACCGTATGTTCATACACACAAAGGAGCATTATTCTTTCATGACAACCATGATTGGAATCTGCATCCATCTGGATGCCCGCTATAAACAGCAGGTGCAGGCAGTGGCATAAACCAAGTTTCCTGCTTCCGGATTCTTTCAGGCCTGTTTTTCGACAGGTTTTAAAGTCATGCACATTTTTATTCTTTATGCTCTCTGGACTGCTCAAGCCCCATAATCATCCATCCCTTATCCCTCTCATTTCTGAAAATCAACCTTTTCCTGCTTATTCTCTATTGAGTTTCCGAGAGTGCTCAAATTCTTTTCATTCGTTTTGTGACAACTGCAAGCGCATATTTTTTCACATGCGCCTGATTTCGCGCGCCACACGCCTGCGCGTACTTTTCATCCGCAAGCAACCGTTCCAGAATGTCCGTCAGTTCTTTTGGACATTCCGGCGTTTCGAAATGCTTTAACGAAAACCTCTCGCTCCTGCGAATCAACTCATTGTTCCCCCGGATATCCGAAACTACACAGGGCAGCCCCGCCGCCATCGCTTCCATCAATGCTGCCGGCATTCCTTCCCGCAGAGACGGAAACACAAACACGTCCACATTTTGATAAATCCATGCCATGTTTTCCTGATAACCAGGCATGCGCAGATAGTTTCCGACGCCAAGCCTGTCTGCCTCCAGCAGCAACTCCTCATGCAGCGGCCCCTGTCCGCAGATCAGATAATAAACATCCGATCTGCGCAATGCGGCCAACGCCGCAAGAACCACCCGATGATTTTTCCCCCGATTCAGCTCGCCAACCGATAGAAAAACCACCGCATCTTTCGGAATATGATATTGTTCCGAAAAAAGCGCATCCCGCACTTTTGATCGTGCACACACAGCCGGAACCGAAAAGCTCTCCACATCAATTCCGACTCCGGGAATATAATACACCGCTCCCGCTTTTAACCTGCGCCTGGCCAACCGGTAATCTTCCCGATTAATCGTAATCAGCACATCCGTCCAACCTGCAAGCAGCTTTTCCGCCGGATAATAGAGCAGCCAGTTGCGAAGCGGCGCCCCACGGTAAAAATGGAACCCATGCGCCGTATAGATCACTCGGATTCCCCGCGGCCCTGCCACCATTCTCGCTAACGCTCCTCCTACCGGCGAATGACAGTGGATCCACGCAAATACATGTTCTTGTAATAATTCTTTTAGCTGCACATATGCATTCCGACACTTTTTTATGGAAGCAATATCTCGGGGACAATCCCACCGATGCCATACAACCCCCATCGAATCCAGCGTATCTTTCAGCTTTTCCAGCCGCTTTTCATCACACGTATTGCCTTCGTTAAAATTGCAGGCCGTATGCACTTCATATCCCATTTCCTGCAGCAGGCAGATATTCGGCATATTAAACTGGTCAATCATTGATGCAACCGAGGCAAGCATCAGCACTGCTTTTTTCATATGCGACATGTTCTCTTTCTATACTTTTCAAGCTTCACTCATAATCTCAGCCACCGATTTCATAATTCTGACATACATCGAATAGCTGTCCTTTGCGGCGCTTTTTTTATCTGACTTTTCATCCGGTGCCGCATCCGGATCATCTCCTGTATGCTGCTCCTTTGGATTCCACAAGTCGAGCACGGCATCCGACGGATGCGGCACGCCCCAGAGCAGCTCGTCCGAACCGGCTTCCAGTTCCGTACAGATACGGACAAACGTGTCCAGACTCATAATCCTTGTTCCCCGCTCGATGTGTCCCAGAAATGACATACTGATGCCACATTTTTTCGCAAGCATATCCTGCGACCAGCCCTTTGATTTGCGGACCTGACGAATCCGCATGCCGATCCTGCCATAATCGATCTCTTTCATAATGCCTCCATTTGATATTTGCTCGATCACATGCTGTAAAACATAACATTTTCTTATAGAATGTTATGCTTTCCGTACGTAGTTATATGACCCGAAACCCGCACAAAATATGGAAAAACCGGTTGTTTTTGATTTTTATACGATTGGAAAGGCAAAAAATGTTGCTTCTATGGCAACAAACGTCTGCCTGCACTTTATTTTCTGTTTTTGGGAATTTTTTGGATAATTTTGCTATGTTTTGCGATACTACCTTTGTCAAAATCAGCGAATACTGCCAATTTTTTCATTAGTATTGCAAAAAAAGAAATTGGTATAGAATATTAAAAGATAACAAATATAAGAAAATGTTATCTTTAAGAATTAAAAACGAACAACACAATAGCAGGCAGAAAAATCATTCTCAATTTTTCCGCCTGCTATTTTTAAGCCGCGTTCACCGCTCTGCTGTTTTAGGCAAGTTCTGCGATTCTTGATACTCCAACATATATTTCCGAAATTTTATACCATGTTCGAAAATCCACATCTCCTGTAACCGGGAGTCCAAAAACAGACTGAAATTGCTCTACCGCTTCCTGCGTTCTCGGACCGTAAATGCCGTCGGCCGTAATTGTCGGCAGCGCAGGATATGCCCTTGCGATACGATTGAGCTGCTCCTGCATCTGGCGGACTTTGTTGCCGGTTGAACCGATCGTCAGTACTACACCTGGCCAGGAAGATGGAACGCCGGAGATCTCTTCTGCAGAATTGATGTACATATTACTGCCATAGTAGTAACGAAGGATTTCTATTGCGGAATATCCCTGATCAGCTCCTGTCAAGCAAGAACTAAAATTTTTTTGTAAATAAACTGTGTATTTTATCTAAACTTATCTAATTTGATCGAATTGTATTCTTGCCGTTTACTTTGCATTATAAACGATGGAAATCGTATCGCTTAGCCAATCGGCATTGCGCTCTATTCTTTAATTTCATCAATTTCCGTAAGATTGACACCAGCTACATTCAGAAAACTTTTTAAGCATAAATATTCTTTTTTCAGGCTTCCATATGTCTCTATTGCATTTTCTTTCCGAGCGATCAGCATATGTCTTTGGATTTTTATAAAATCTTCCATAGCCTTTTGTGTAATTTCCAAATTCATATTTGGCATACAACCACCTCCCAATCATGAAAAACATTATAATATTTGTTTTCGTAAGTTATGCCAACCTTAAATAGAGTATAACAGAAAAAATCCATTGTCGCAACAAAGTTTAAGACACGCTCTAAAAATATTTTGTAACTAATTTTTTCATATACGCTCTAAACTTTATAATTTTGTCTGAAATTATGGACAGTCGACTTTATATGCGTTATACTTTAGAAAAATAAATGGGGGGAATGTAAATAAAAATTTATCCTGAAAATTTCAAATTAGAAGAAACAACAATATGGTCATTTCCGGATAGAGGAAAGTGGGCAACACATTCCGGAAAATATCGTGGAAACTGGTCACCATATATTCCAAGAAATCTTATTTTACGTTACTCTAAAAAAATAACTGGATATTGGATCCGTTCGTAGGAAGTGGGACGACATTAATTGAAGCAAAGTTGTTGGGCAGAAATGCTGTTGGTGTCGATGTTAATCCCGATTCCATCAAATTATCTAATTCAAATCTTAATTTTATGTGTCCGGAAACTTCAAAAATATTTATTCGACAAGGAAACGCAAGGAAACTATTGTTTTCAAAAAACAATTGCATTGATCTAATTTGTACACATCCACCCTATGCAAATATTATTCGATACAGCAAGGATATTCAAGAAGATATGTCTCACTTATCATATGAAAATTTTCAAAACGCCATATCGGAAGTTGCAAAAGAATCTTTTCGGATTTTAAAAGAAAAAGGAATTTGCACATTTATGATTGGGGATATTCGCAGAAAAGGGTATGTGCTTCCCCTTGGTATGATATCTATGCAAAAGTTTGTGGATGCCGGCTTAGTTTTGAAAGAAATTGTAATTAAAGAACAGCATAATTGCAGATCTGCAGATTATTGGGACGGTCGGAAACGAAATTTCTTATTACTTGCGCATGAATATATTTTTGTACTTGAAAAGCCTGTCAGTCGAGCACAATTTTCCGATCACTGAATTAAAAGTTGAAAAAGCTGAAAATTAATGATATATTGTTAGACAGAGTTTAACAGAAAGCAAATATCTATTTTTATGAAATTGCATGGAAAGGTAATGTAGAGTGATGGAACTGGCAATAAACAAAGAGAAATTAGTTTCGACAAAGCCCATTTTAAAATGGGCCGGTGGAAAAACACAGATGCTGGGAAATATTATGCCCAAAATACCTGAAACTTATGGTAGGTACATAGAACCGTTTGTTGGAGGTGGTGCGCTTTTTTTTGCTTTGACTCCATACCACGCAATTATTTCGGACAGCAATCCTGAATTGATTAATACATACCAGGAAGTAGCCAACCATGTTGATTTGGTAATAAAATATCTGCATCAATATAAAAACACAAAAGAAGATTTTTATGCGGTTCGTGCATTGGATTGGACAAAGCTGCCAAAAGCTAATGCTGCAGCCAGAATGATATACTTGAATAAAACATGTTTTAATGGATTGTACAGAGTAAACAAAAAAGGACAATTCAATGTACCATATGGAAAGTATAAATCCCCAAATTATTGCGATGAAAACTCTCTATATTCTGCATCAGAGATTTTACAACGGGCAACAATTGTATGTGATGATTATAGATCTGTGTTAAAAAACTATGCTAAACCAGGAGATTTTGTTTTTTTGGATCCACCATATCTACCAATTTCCGAATACGCTGATTTTAAACGATACACAAAAGAACAGTTTTATGAAGAAGACCATACGGAATTGGCAAAGGAAGTCGGTCGTCTGCAGGAATTAGGCTGTTATGTAATATTGACAAACTCTAACCATCCATTCGTACATGAATTATATGCACCATACAAAATAGAAATAGTTCCAACCAAAAGATATATTTCATGTAATGGCAATAACCGAAAAGGTGAGGATGTTATTGTGACAGCTTTCCCCAAAAGCAAGCCACTGCTGAGGGCAGTGCCAAAACCATTGCCGGAACAAGTATCAAAATATCCGGCGACACGATTTATGGGTTCTAAAAGTAAACTTTTAGAACAAATATGGTCAGTAGCATCTCAATTTGAATTTAATACGGTTGTTGATCTGTTTTCAGGTTCCGGAATTGTTGGATATATGTTCAAGGCGCAGGGAAAGTCTGTAATTAGTAATGACTACATGGCTATGTCTGCAGCTTTTACAAAGGCAATGGTTGAAAATAATCAGATGATATTGCCTTTGGAAGAAGCTGAAACATTACTCGTCAGAAGAAAAGAATCAGACCATTTTGTCGCAGAAACGTTTAAAGGATTGTATTATTCTGATCTGGAAAATGAATTGATAGATACATTAAGAACAAATATTGCAGCGATCAAGGAACCATATAAACACGCAATCGCTATGTCTGCGCTGATACGGGCATGTATAAAAAACGTCCTCGTGGAATTTTTACATATACCGGGGAACGGTATAATGACGGGAGAAAAGATTTAAAAAAATCCTTAAACCAACAATTTATAGAGGCAGTTATTGCGATTAACAAAGCAGTATTTGATAATGGAAAGGAAAATAGCTCTAGGTGTGGAGATGCAATGGAGTTAAGAGTGGAACATCCGGATTTGGTATATATTGATCCGCCTTATTATTCTCCACTATCTGATAATGAATATGTACGGCGTTATCATTTTGTGGAAGGACTGGCAAGGGACTGGCAGGGAGTTGAAATACAGCAAAATACACAGACGAAGAAATTTAAATCATATCCGACTCCTTTTTCCACAAGAAAAGGAGCAGCAGATGCATTTGATCAGCTGTTTAAAAAATTTTCAAAGAGCATTTTAGTTGTATCCTATTCGTCTAACAGTCAACCTACACAGGATGAAATGGTATCTCTTTTGGCAAAACATAAAGAACATGTTGATGTAGTTCCTATTGATTATATTTATTCTTTTGGAAATCAGAAAGCAGCAAAAACGAATCGGAATAAAGTTCAGGAATATTTATTTGTTGCATATTAAACGGAGGATATTTTTGTGCGGGAGCAAATTGAAATTTGGCTGGTAGGTAATACGGGTCTGCGTAATCCAAACCGAATACAGGAAGGGTTTTCCATATTTGCCGCATCATCTTTTGTAGGAAATCTTCATGGACGGGAAAATGAAATTGGATTTATGAACCTTCTGAACGCAAGAGGCATTATTCAAAATGAAAATGGGAAAGATGAATCAGGAAGCCATGCAAGAAAATGGCGATTAATGTTTGCAAAAAATGGTTTCATTTATCCCCAAGTAAAGAAAAAGGATGGACAGCAGAATGAACTCGGGAAACTTGATGATATTACACCATTTGGCAGAGCTTTTTTGAAAGCGGACACCTATCCGGCAGTGCAGGAATGCTATCTTCGTGCAATGAGCGTGGAACAGGTTCCAATGCCCGACGGGAAGTCCCATTTTTCGCCGTTGAGGTGGCTGCTTGCAATTATGCTTGAATTAGAAAAACGTACAGGTTCCTCAGAACTTAGCAGAATTGAGTTTGCGTTGTGGGGTCATACCACAAATCCAGGTCATGATTTAACAGGAGTTGTAGATCATATTCTTGATCTTAGAAATAGACGGGCGCAAGCATCGGCAAAGCGCACGTTTGATAAGAAAGAGATAGCCAGACGAGGTGAAAACTAAAATAAAAAAGCAGATAATTTTTTGGATTACAGTGATATGAACATGAGATATCTTCGTATTTCAGGTGTATTGCAGAGAAAAGGGAGAGGGCTTATGATTGTTCCATCAAAGCACATTCTGGCAGAAAAGCTTGCTAAGGCTACAGCTAGTTCGATACCGATTATGGAACAATATAAAATGCTATGCAATGGGGCATTATTACCCATAGACAGCATGGATGTCGCAGAATATTTGCTCAATGATTTAATGAAGCAGATGAAGGAAAGGAACATTGTTTTTGATGTATCAGATCTTCCTCTTACTACTCCTATGGAGATTAATATTGCCAGACAACGGCTTGAAAATATACTTGCTCAGACTGATGAAATCAAGTATGCGAATAAACAATGCAATCAATGGAAGGAAATAGCTGATTATATGTCACTTCTTATTAAAGGTGGGGGCAAAATTATTTATGACGAAGATAATGCTATTGAAGTTCCAAAAGACGAAACACCTGCATATCTTGAATGGATTCTTTGGCGTGCAGCATTAGCGATTGACCATCTGGCTAATAAACCATATGAGATGCGTGGATTTCGACTTGATTCTGATTTTATGCCTGTTTCTACAGCAGGAGGCGGAAAAGGAGATCTATATTGTGAGTTTGATGATTTTACCATTTTAATTGAAGTAACAATGTCTTCTTCATCAAGACAGGAAGCAATGGAAGGAGAACCCGTAAGGCGTCATGTATCAGACGCTGTTTTAAAATATAATAAGCCAGTATACGGACTGTTTATTGCTGTTAAAATTGATACAAATACAGCAGAAACATTTAGACAGGGTATCTGGTATGTGAAAGGAGATGTAAAACAGAGACTGGATATTGTACCATTATCTTTAGCACAATTCCAAATGTTTTTTATGTCGATGTTTCGGATGAAGCAGGCAAATCCGGAAAAACTTAGAGACTTAATTTTAAATTGTGAATCCAGACGAGATATTCTGGAGGCACCTGCCTGGAAACAATATATATCAATTATTGTTACAGAAAACTCGGAAGAATTAATAAGCGGCACATTTAAGCAAAAAAACAATGTACCGCCTATTATTCCGGCTGGCGCTTTCCTTCATCATATTACTTTTGGGGATGGGCAGGTTGTTGCACTGGATGCTGACTTCCCAAAATATTCATCTAAAAGTATATCGTTGCCGTATCTAAGAGGAATACCGGAAGAAGTCACCTTTTCACCAGATGGAAAAACCTTGTTTCATGAAAGGTTCGGAGAAGGCGCTATCGTTGCTTATATCGTTGTTTTTAGAAATACTATGGTGCACCTTTCTTTTCCAAAAGCGTTTGATGAGAATACGCTTTTAATAGAGTAAGGCAACCGTGCCGATCACGTGGTATTTATGGCAAAATATGTAATGCAATTGCCACAAATACCACGTGATCGGCACACAGTCAAAACACACTTGCAGAAAACTCATCCCTGTAATCCCAGACAACCTCCACCCTTTTCCCCGGATAAACAATCACTGCCCGAAGAACGTCCGCAATCATATCTTTCATTGGTTTTTCTATTACCGAAATTTTATTCTCCTCAAATCTATTTTCCATCCTTCCATTCATCTTGCCATGCCCCATTTTCAGTTCCAGCTCTTCTATCTGTTTGGAAACATTCCCGTACCTTTCCAATGCCGCCTTTTTAAGTCTGACATACGCGTCTCTGTCCAATTCTCCAAATGCAAACTTCTCATACAGTTCTTGTATATAGCTTTCTATTCTATTATGGGATTGTTTTAGCATACAAAGTTTTTTTCGGAATTATCGCGCTCCAAGACCTCTTGATTTTCTATATGACGCTGCCTCTCTTCCCATATTTGACTGCTATCCACTGCATATTTCACCTGTTCCTGCATATTTTTTTGAATAATTTCCAACAGATCTGCTTGTGCAATACGTTCTGTCGGACACGGGTAAACCTCTGTCATACAGGATGTCATACATGTATAGGATGGATTTTTCCTGCTGCCGGTCCGCATCATACATCGTCCGCAGATACCGCACCGTACTTTTTATGCAGCAGATTTTCCGTCTTTCGCACCGTACCGCGCTTTGCATATGCACGCAGTTTCTTCTGCGCCTGATCAAATTCCACCTGAGAGATAATACTCTCATGTGCATGATCGACGGTTATCCATTCTGCTTTATTTACTGTCACCTGACGGGTATTTCCTGCTCCTTCTCGTTTTCTCTTGCCAAATACCGCTTTTCCGGTATAACGCTCATCCCGCAGTATTTTATAACTGTTTCCGGTGTCCAGAAGTTATCTTCATGAATGCGGTTCGGGATCGTGCGGTTACTTCCGTTCATTCGTTTATATTGCATGGGAGTAAGAATGTTTCTGTGATTCATCTCACGGGCAATCTGCAGCGTTGTCATCCCGTCCGCAGCCATCCGAAACACGGAACGGACATTTTCAGCCGCATCCGGATCCGGTATCATACGATTTTTATGACCCGCATCTTTTACATATCCATAAGGTGCAAAGGCTGCCATACATTTGCCCTGTCGGGCCTGAAAGCGCAGCGAATTTTTTACTTTATGAGATAAATCGCGGCTGTAAATATCATGCAGCAACGTTTTAAATGATACCTCAAGACTTTCCGCTGCCATGGGGTTTGAGCTGTCAAAGTTATCATTGACCGCAATAAACCGAACATTTAAAAACGGAAACACACGTGAAATATAATTTCCGACTTCCAGATAATTACGCCCAAATCTGGATAAATCTTTTACAACAATACATCGAATCCGGCCGTCCTGAACCTGATTTAACAGTTCCCTGACCGCAGGCCTCTCAAAATTCCTGCCGCTCCATCCGTCATCGCAAAATTCCACAATCCGTGCATGCTCAAACTCAGGATGTTTCCCGATAAAGTTCGAAATTAAATTTCTCTGGTTTGCAATACTGTTCGACTCTGTTTTTACAGCTTTTTTCATCTCCTGATCTTCATATGAAATACGCAGATACGTTGCAACTGTCATACACCATCCCCTTATTGCACAGCCTGAAATACTTCTTCCGTAATAATCGGCTCATGTGTGTCCCGTACAATCGTCCATTCGGATGCAGGAAGCGCTTTCTGCTTTTTGCCTTCATAAAAAGACGCTCTTTTGCGTCCTTGCACCATATGTCCCAAATATACCTGATTGCTTAGTATCTTCCTGATTGTCTGCGCCTGCCATAGAACCCTTGTATAACGCTCACATGCTACAAATCCTTTTATATAGCGATAATGCGACGGTGAAGGAATCCCTTTTCGATTGAAGCTATCCGCAATGCCCCGACAGCTGATACCCATTCGGCGCATTTCAAATATTTCCCGGACAATCGGCGCCGTTTCCTCATCCGGCTCTATCCGATGCGGTTCATTCGCACATTTCCTGTATCCATATGCTGCCCATGCACCGGTAAATTCACCTCTCTGCTGCCTGAGTACATACGAGGCGCCGACTTTTTTTGATATATCTCTGCTGTACATTTCATTCATTATATTTTTCAAAGGAATCATATACCCATCACTCATGCATTCTGTCGTCAGCGAATCAAAATGATCCGTTATCGACAAAAAACGAATATCTAAAAAAGGAAAGACCCGTTCCAGATAATTCCCGGTTTCAAGGTAATTACGCCCGAAGCGGGAAAGATCCTTTACAACAATGCAGTCAATGACGCCTGCTTTTACGTCTTTCATCAGTCTTTCAAACTCCGGGCGTTCAAAATGAATTCCCGTCTGTCCGTTATCGCAGTATATATCGCAAAGCTCCATATCATTCTGCTGTTCTATAAACCTGCAAAGCAATTCTTTTGATTTTCTATTGTATCCGAATCTGTTTTTTTACTGTCTTCTACGGAAAGTCTTGCATAACCGCCCGCATGGTACATACGCCTTTTTACGGATCGTACTTCCGGACCCGAAGATGGATGCAGCGGATTTACCTTACGCTTCTTCCTTGCCATCAGACCGCCTCCTCTCCGGTTTTTCCGCTCTGTTTCTCATTTATAAAACCAAACACGGACGACTTATTCCTATACCAAAACGCATCACTCCAGTTGTAAACAATTTCTACACGCTTATTGCGAAATACAAATATTCTTGCAATAAGTAACACAACCAACGTCCGGTCGAGTTTTGCAATATTCAGACCGTCTGCTTCCCGGCTGACTGCAAATGCCTGCTCCATTTCCTCACGAATATGATCGGCCTGCTCCTCTGTCTCTGTTAAAAGCGCAGTATACTTTCGTTTCAGCATTCCATATTCTTCCCGGCCAATCACACCATCGGTCAGACTTTCAAAAAGCGAATGAAGCAGATGCCGGTATCTTTCCGCTTCTTCTCTCTTTTTATCCAAACGGTCCTGCAGCCTGCCGACGCCTGACTTTTCCATTGCAACAGCTTCCGCTATCTGCCGTAAACCGGATTTTCCGATTATATTCCATATCAGCTTGTTTGCAGATGTAAACACCATGTTTTCCAGCACACTGTCCCGTATACTGTGCGCAAAGCATATTTTTTCATTTTATGCGCCGCACAAACATAATAAACGTATTTCTTTTTTCGGAAGGTACTGTTTTACGTATCATAGAAGCCCCACATTCCCCACAGTAAACAATACCCGAAAATAATTCCACCGTACTGCTGCCCGGACTTGTACGTGTGTCCCGTGCAAGCACATTTTGCACAATTTCAAAATCATCCGGAGAAATAATCGCTTCGTGTGTGCCTTTTACAATATTCCATTCCGCACACGGCTTTACGATACGTCGTTTTACTTTATAACTTGGCGTCGTATTTTTCCCCTGCACAAGCACGCCTGTATACACAGCATTTTTTAGAATTCGCAAAACCGTTGCTGCATTCCAGCAAGCATGCGTATGCGTACGAAACGGAGTGGAAAACCGCATCCCCAGTGACTTTTTATAATCCATCGGCGCAAGAATCCCACTTACATTCAGTCGGTCCGCAATGTCCCCGGCACTGATGCCATCCATTTTCCAGCGAAAAATATCTCTTACCACATCTGCAGCATATGTATCTGCAACCAGATGATTTTTATTTTCAGGGTCTTTCAAATACCCATATACGGCAAAAGCTCCCGTAAAATCACCACGCCTTCGTTTTATCTCCAGCTGGCTTCGAATTTTTACGGAAGTATCCCTGCAAAACGCCTCATTGAACATTGACTGTTTAGGAAAGGTATAGGCAAACAAGCAGAAATCCAGTATTCATGCGGGTTTGCGGCGGGATGGCTCTCGGACAAGCAGCCTCTTTCATGGCAGATAAACATACAATCGCATATCGTTTCCAAGGGAGAATGTAGATTTTCGTCACATTCTCCCTTTTTTCGTCTCCTGCCAGACATTAAGGAGGCTATATGAAAAAACAGTACAAAGAGGTGGTATCATGACCGCCCAGATCATCGCCGTTGCCAACCAGAAAGGCGGTGTCGGCAAGACAACCACCTGCGCCAATCTCGGTATCGGGCTGGCCCAGGAGGGAAAGAAAGTGTTACTCATTGACGGAGATCCGCAGGGCAGCCTGACCATCAGTTTAGGCTATGACCGCCCGGACAGCCTGCCGGTCACGCTCTCCGATATGATGGGGAAGGTACTCACGGACACGCCCATTCTTCCCGGAGAGGGGATTCTGCATCACGCAGAAGGCGTTGACCTGATGCCCGCCAATATCGAGCTGTCCGGCATGGAAGTATCCCTTGTGAACGCCATGAGCCGGGAGACGATCCTGCGCCAGTATCTCGATACAGTCAAACGCCAGTACAGCCATATCATTGTAGACTGCCAGCCCTCATTGGGGATGCTGACCGTCAATGCCCTGGCTGCCGCGAACAGCGTCCTTGTGCCTGTACAGGCGGAGTATCTCCCGGCCAAGGGACTGGAACAGCTTTTGCAGACCATCAATAAGGTGCGCCGCCAGATCAATCCCAAGCTGAAAATAGACGGGATTCTCCTGACAATGGTGGATTCCCGGACAAACTTTGCCAAAGAGATCGCCGCCCTATTGCGGGAAAACTATGGCTCCAAGATCAAAGTCTTTGCCTCGGAGATCCCCACTCTGTCCGGGCAAAGGAGATCAGTGCGGAGGGGAAAAGCATTTACGCCCATGACCCGGAGGGCAAGGTGGCCAATGCCTACAAAAATCTGACGAAGGAGGTGCTGAAGGTTGAAAAGCAGCGCGAAAAAAGTAAAGCTGGCCTCGGTCGATGACCTGTTTTCCACCGAAGAAAGCCGGGCCGATGTAGGGCGCGAAAAGGTTATGGAGATCCCGCTGGCAGAGCTGCACGCTTTTGAAGGCCATCCCTTCAAGGTAAAGGACGATGAAGCCATGCTGGAGACTGCGGAGAGTGTCCGTCAGTATGGCGTGCTTGTCCCTGCGATTGCCCGTCCCCGTGAGGAAGGCGGCTATGAGCTGATCGCCGGACACCGCCGCCACCGGGCCAGTGAGCTGGCCGAAAAGGAAACCATGCCGGTGATCGTCCGTGACCTGGATGATGACGCTGCCACAATCATCATGGTTGACAGCAATCTCCAGCGTGAAAGCCTTCTCCCAAGTGAACGGGCCTTTGCTTATAAAATGAAGCTGGACGCTATGAAACGGCAGGCGGGGCGGCCATCAAAAGAAAATGGTTCCCAAGTTGGGAACGATTTTGGAAGAAAGTCCAGTGAACTGCTTGCTGAACAGGTAGGCCAGAGCAAAAACCAGATTTTCCGTTTTGTCCGTCTGACCGAACTGATCCCGCCCCTGCTGGATATGGTGGACGAGAAAAAGATCGCCTTTAACCCCGCCTATGAGCTGTCCTTCCTGACCAAAGAGGAACAGGCAACGCTCATGGAGACCATGGACTATGAACAGGCAACGCCCTCACTCTCCCAGGCCCAGCGCATGAAGAAATTCAGCCAGGAAGGAAAGCTAACCGGGGATGTGATGCTTGCCATTATGTCCGAGGAAAAGAAAAGCGATCTCGACAAGGTGACATTTACCTCGGACACCCTGCGGAAATATTTTCCCAAAAGCTACACGCCCAAGAAGATGGAGGAAACCATTATCAAGCTGCTGGAACAATGGCAGCGTAAACGCCAGCACCAGCAGGAACGCTGAGGAAGGAGCTGCCTATGACGGAGATGGCGGCTCCCTTCCGGGAGCTGAAAGGACATGACATCCTGGCTGTGGAACGGTTTGAGGACGCGACCAGCCGCATGATCGAATTTATGGTATGTAAACGGAAAAACCCTTATGGCAGGCCCGGTGACGAGATGCGCCTGTTCCTGTCCGAAGCCGACTACCGGAAAGCATTGGAGAGCCAGGGCCGCAGGGAGATCCGGATCAGGAGGAGCGCCCGTATCATCGAGGGGCATATCCTGTTAGAAAAAAAGAAACGGAGGCATGGAAATGTTTGATGGAAGAAAAATAGAAAGCGCGGTCAGGGAGGTCTATTCTTTCCTGTACCCCGACAAAAAGGAACGGAAAAAAGCCCTTGCGCGGCTGGATATGGAAACGCTGGTGCAGAGCATCCGTTACCGCAGTGAGACCCTCTTGCCTATTACGCAACCGGCTCCGCTGACCTGTCCATGAAATACCATGGGCCTGACCTGTTTGACCAGAAAGCCTGTATGGTCTACCAGGAGCCGCTCCAGGTGTATTCCACGATGGCCGAGGCGACGTATCTTAGGGAGCTTTGGCTTTTGGAGGACGGAACCTTTGTGGAGGTGGCAGCGGTCAGGGTGAAATGCCGCTTTCCTGCCGAAAGCTACTCTACGGCATACCGGACGATCCGCCACACCATGACCGAAAAAGACTGGCACGACTATGTGCCGGAAGAAGCCGTGGATCTGTTTGAGGATTTCAGCAAGTACCCATTTGACGCAGAAACAGGAGCCATCTATGAAGTTTAGGCCGCAGCAGCACACCGCCTGCGGCTTTTTCTATGCCCTGATACAAGGAAGGAGTGAAGCAAATGCCCGTATTTCGCGTGGAACGGACGCGGGACTACACAGTTATGAGCAACTACCATCTGCGGGACAAACGCCTGACGCTAAAGGCCAAGGGCCTGCTCTCCCAGATGCTGTCGCTGCCGGAGGATTGGGACTATACGCTCTCCGGGCTGTCCCATATCAACCGGGAAAGCAAGGATGCCATCCGCTCGGCGGTCAATGAGCTGGAAAAGGCCGGGTATATCCACCGCCGCCAGACAACAGATGCCAGCGGGAAGTTCAGCACCAACGAATATGTGATCCATGAGCATCCCGACCAGCCGGAGCCGTTAGACCAGCCAGAGCCGTTATTGGAAAAACCGTCGTCGGAAAATCCGACAACGGATAATCCGCCAACGGGAAACCCGTCACCGGAAAATCCAACGCAATTAAATACTAAGAAACCAAGTAAAGAAAAATAAATACGGATGGACAAAGTACCGATTCCATTCCTTTCCGGGGAAATGCGGCAGGGAGCCTGCCGGAACCGAAGGGAAGGGAGTCCGCCTCCATGGATGAGATCGAGGCTTACCGGGCTTTGATCCTTGAAAATATCGAGTATGACTTTATCAGGCAGGACTACGGCCTGTACTCGTCCGACCTGGACGAGATCGTGGAGATCATGGTGGAGACGGTCTGCGCCAGACGGAAATATACACGGGTGGCGGGCAGCGACTTTCCCCATGAAGTGGTGAAATCCCGGCTCCTGAAGCTGAACGGCGAGCATATCCGCTTCGTCATGAACTGCATGAAAGAGAACACCACCAAGATCCGCAACATCAAACAGTACCTGCTGACAGCCCTGTTCAATGCCCCGACCACCATCGGGAACTATTACAGCTCCCTGGTGAACCACGATATGTACGGCAGCCCATAAGGAGCTGCTTTTTTTGACCAATAAACACAAGCATGAGTGCTGAAAGGAGAGATTATGAGACGCCCATTAGCTTATATCACCGCCCCTGGGGTGACAACGAATTTGAAAATACCGAGACCGCAGCCCGCTACTGCCGGATGCTGTATGAGGCCGGATATTCCCCGGTCTGCCCGCTTTTGTTCCTGCCGCTGTTCTTAAAGGACGAGGTTCCCTTAGAGCATAAGGACGGGATCGACATCGCCCGCGACTTCCTGCGGCGCTCCCATGTGCTGGTGGTTTGCGGGGACACCGTGGACGAGGCCATGAAGAACGATATTGCCGTTGCCGAGCGGCTGCGGATCACGGCCACTACCCTGGATGGCCTGCTCACCGTAAAAGGCCAGGGCCGGGAGAAGGGAGACAGCCATGAGGGAAATTGAGCGGCCAAGGGCCAAGACCATCAGTGAGCTGATGGAGGAGATCCGGCGGCAGAAAGGGGCAAAGGAATACAGCGGCCATGAATACTTTGACTTGAACCGCTTTGCCGAAGATACCCGCCACATGGTCATTTTCGATGTGCTGTCGGAGGATTCCCCTGTTGGCTGGAAGGGGGAACGGACACGGGCCTATCTTACGGAGGCCGGTTATAAAAATGTCCTCGCCAGCCAGGAAAAAGGGCATATCAGGATTTTGAGCCATGCCAGGGTGAACCAGGGCAGGCTGGCCTATGACAGCCCGGACAGCCTCCGGTGAGGCGGGAAAGTCCATAGAAAGGAGTGTGATAAACAATGCAGGAAGAAGTGGAAAACAGGACGCTCACCCTGGGGATCAATACCACCAAATTTACCGGGCGTGTCCTGAAAGCTGCCCTGTGCAAATACCTTGCCCACCGCAAGGAAAAGAAAATGCAGGCCAGCCGGGATGTGAAGCCCTTCGGCAAGGTGAGCATGGAGGATCTGCAAAAAGACTACGGCGATATGCGCCAGATCGACGTGCAGGACAAGAGCCTGCGGGAATTTAACCGTATCGCCCGCAACCATGGGGTGCGCTATACCGTCTACCAGACGGACAAGAACCATTACCAGATATTTTTCAAGGCCCCCAATGAGGCGAACATGAACGCCGCCTTCCAGAAGTTCACCGTCACCAAACTGAAAAAGGCCCAACGGCGGGAATCCGTTCTGGGCAGGCTGGATAAATTTAAGGCACTGGTAAAAAATGCGGTGGTGGCCAGGACAAAGAGGAAGGAGCTGGAACGATGAAGCAGGTCAATTTAAAAAAGCTCCTGATCCCCAACCTGCCCTATGTGCTGATCGGGGTGTACGCCTCCAAGATCGGGCAGGCATACCGCCTGGCTGCCGGAGCTGATCTCCCCGAAAAGCTGCGCCATATCGGGGAGGGCTTTGCCGCCGCATTTGCCTCCCCCTACCCCAGCTTTCACTTGCAGGATCTGGCCATCGGCCTTTTATGCGGCGCGGCCCTGCGGCTGGCGGTCTATGTCCGGGGCAAGAACGCTAAGAAATACCGGAAAGACGTGGAGTATGGTTCGGCGCGTTGGGGAAATGCCGCCGACATCCAGCCTTTTGTCGATCCGGTATTTGAGAATAACATTATCCTGACCCAGACGGAACGGCTGATGATGAGCAACCGGCCCAAGCAGCCCAAATACGCCCGCAATAAAAATGTGCTGATCATCGGCGGCTCCGGCAGCGGAAAGACCCGCTTCTGGCTGAAGCCGAACCTGATGCAGTGTACGTCCAAGGATTTTCCGACCTCGTTCGTGGTCACTGATCCGAAAGGGAGCATCGTCTGCGAATGTGGGAAATTGTTACAACGTAACCAATACCAGATCAAGATCTTAAATACGATCAACTTCAAAAAGAGTATGCACTATAACCCCTTCGCCTATATCCACAGCGAAAAGGACATCTTGAAGCTGGTGACAACGCTGATCGCCAACACAAAAGGCGAGCAGAAAGGCGGGGACGAGTTCTGGACGAAAGCGGAGACCCTTCTCTACTGCGCCCTGATCGGCTATATCCACTATGAGGCCCCGGTGGAGGAACAGAACTTTTCAACCCTGATCGAGTTTATCAATGCCATGGAAGTCCGGGAGGATGACGAGGAATTTAAGAACCCGGTCGATCTGATGTTTGAGGAACTGGCGGAGCGGGAGCCGAACCACTTTGCGGTGCGTCAGTATGCCAAATACCGCCTGGCGGCGGGCAAGACAGCAAAATCCATACTGGTGAGCTGCGGCGCGAGGCTGGCCCCTTCGACATTAAAGAGCTTCGGGAGCTGACCGCCTATGACGAGCTGGAGCTGGATACCCTGGGCGACCAGAAAACGGCCCTGTTCATCATTATGAGCGACACGGACGACACCTTTAATTTCCTAATCTCCATGTGCTACACCCAGCTTTTCAACCTTCTGTGTGAAAAGGCGGACGATGTGTATGGCGGCAGGCTCCCCGTCCATGTGCGCTGCCTCATTGACGAGGCGGCCAATATCGGCCAGATCCCAAAGCTGGAAAAGCTGGTGGCGACCATCCGCTCCCGTGAGATCTCCTGCTGTCTGGTATTACAGGCGCAGAGCCAGCTCAAGGCACTTTATAAAGATAACTGCGACACGATCATCGGCAACATGGATGCCCGTATTTTCCTGGGCGGCTCGGAACCTACGACATTAAAGGAGCTGAGCGCCGCCCTGGGAAAAGAGACCATAGATATGTACAACACCAGCGTCACAAAGGGGACGCAGGAAAGCCACGGGCAGAATTTTCAGAAGCTGGGGAAGGAACTGGCGTCCATTGATGAGCTGGCTGTCTTAGATGGCAGCAAATGTATCTTACAGCTCCGTGGTGTAAGGCCATTTTTGTCGGACAAGTACGACATTACCAAACACCCCAACTATAAATACCTGTCTGATTTTGACAAGAAGAACGCTTTCAACATAGAGCGTTTTCTTTCCACCAAACTCAAGCTGAAGCCGGGAGAAAAGTTTGAGGCATTCGAGATAGACACATCCGGCGGGGAGGCTGACCCCACTTAAAGACAGCAGGCCATGAATCCGGGAAAGCGTGCCTTCCATAAAAATAAACTTTTTGGAGGTAACATTTATGGCATTTTTTAACAGCGCAGTTGGAGTTTTGCAGACACTCGTAGTGGCACTTGGAGCCGGCCTTGGTATCTGGGGCGTGATCAATCTGCTTGAGGGTTACGGCAACGACAACCCTGGGGCAAAAAGCCAGGGCATGAAACAGTTGATGGCGGGCGGCGGAGTTGCCCTGATCGGGATCACCCTGGTTCCCATGCTCTCCGGGCTGTTCGGCTAATCGCCGGGAATTTTGCAACCTGTAAACCAAAACGCATCTTCGGCCCTTCCCGCTCCCAGGCGGGAGGGGCCAGAAAGGAGGCAGACCGTTGGATTTCTTGAAGGATTTCCTCACGGAATGGCTGAAAGAGCTTTTAGTCAGCGGCATTGTCAACAACCTTTCCGGGATGTTCGACCAGGTAAACCAGAGGGTCGGAGAGATCGCCGGTCAGGTAGGCACAACCCCGCAGGCATGGAACAGCGGCGTGTTCAACATGGTGCGTAACCTTTCGGAGACTGTCATCGTCCCGATTGCCGGGGCGATCCTGGCTTTTGTTATGACACTGGAGCTGATCCAGCTCATTATTGATAAGAACAATCTCCACGACCTGGACACATGGATGTTCCTGAAATGGATCTTCAAGACCGCATCGGCCATCCTTATCGTCACCAACACCTGGAATATCGTCATGGGTGTGTTCGATGTGGCCCAGAGTGTGGTCAATAACGCGGCGGGAGTCATTATCTCGGACGCTTCGATTGACATATCCAGCGTGGTGAACGATATGGAGACAAGGCTGATGGCCATGGATTTGGGGCCGCTGTTTGGCCTGTGGTTCCAGAGCCTTTTTGTTGGCATTACCATGTGGGCGCTGACCATCTGTATCTTTATCATCGTCTATGGCCGTATGGTGGAGATTTATTTAGTGACTTCCATAGCCCCGATCCCCATGGCGACCATGCTCAACCGGGAATGGGGGCAGATGGGCCAGAACTATCTCCGCTCCCTGTTCGCCCTGGGATTCCAGGCATTTTTGATCATTATCTGTGTCGGCATCTATGCGGTGCTGGTGCGGAATATCTCCGTTGCCAGCGACATCAGCACAGCCATCTGGACTTGCATGGGCTATACCGTACTGCTCTGCTTTACCCTGTTCAAGACGGGGAGCCTTGCAAAAGGCATCTGGAACGCCCATTAGAAGGAGGCAGGCACATGAGACCCTATCAGATCATTTATGCCGACCCGCCCTGGCGGTATGACCAGAAAAGCCTCCAGGGGGCGGCAGAAAAACACTATGAAACCATGAGTATGGAGGAGCTTTGCGGATTGCCTATTGAACAGATTTCCGCAAAGGACAGCCTCTTATTTTTATGGGCCACCTTCCCCCAGCTCCCCGCCGCGCTGCGCCTGATCTCCGCATGGGGATTCAAATATAAGACCGTGGCGTTTCTCTGGCTGAAAAAGAACCGCAAGGCAGATAGCTGGTTTTTCGGCCTGGGCTTCTGGACAAGGGGAAATGCGGAGCTGTGCCTTCTGGCGACACGCGGGCATCCCAAACGGAGGGCGGCCAATATCCACCAGTTTATTATTTCCCCCATTGAGGCGCACAGCAAGAAGCCGGATATTGTCCGGGATAAGATTGTCGCGCTTGCCGGTGATGTCCCACGGATCGAGCTGTTTGCCCGCCAGGAGACACCTGGCTGGGATGTTTGGGGAAATGAAGTTACTAATTCGATCCAGCTAAAACCGATATGACGAAGGAGGTGTATTCCCTATGGCCTATGTAAATGTCCCCAAGGACTTGAGCCGGTTAAAGACAAAAGTGATGTTCAACCTGACCGCCCGCCAGCTTGTATGCTTTGGCTGCGGCGCTCTGGTGGGCGTCCCGCTCTTTTTCCTGCTGAAAAGATATTTAAGCACCAGCGCGGCCACACTCTGTATGGTGCTTGTCATGCTCCCCTTTTTCATGCTGGCCATGTATGAAAAGAACGGGCAGCCCCTGGAAAAGATCATCCACAACTATGTGCAGGTTCGGTTTGTCCGCCCCCGGCACAGGCCCTACCGGACAAACAACTATTATGCCGTGTTGGAGCGGCAGTATCATTTGAATAAGGAGGTACAGCGCATTGTCCACAAGACAGACAGCACCAAAACGGAAGCTGACCCGCGCCGAGCGGAAGGAGATCGTCGCCGCCATCGAGCGGGCAAAGCAGGCGGACAAGAATAAAAGATCGGCCCAGCAGTCCATCCCCTATGAGCGGATGTGGCCGGACGGCGTATGCCGTGTGACTGGCAGCTTTTACACCAAGACCGTCCAGTTTCAGGACATCAACTACCAGTTATCCCAGAACGAGGACAAGAGCGCCATTTTTGACGCATGGTGCGATTTCCTCAATTACTTTGACAGCTCCATCCGGTTCCAGTTCTCTTTCCTGAACCTGGCGGCCAGCATGGAGAGCTTTGAGCAGAGCATTTTTATCCCGTTAAAGGGAGATGCCTTTGACAGCATCCGGGCCGAGTATGCCGAGATGCTCCAGAGCCAGCTTGCCAAGGGGAACAACGGCCTGATCAAGACCAAGTTCCTCACCTTCGGCATTGAGGCTGACAGCGTGAAGGCGGCAAAGCCCCGCCTGGAACGCATTGAGAATGACATCCTCAATAACTTTAAGCGGCTGGGCGTTTCTGCTGTTTCCTTAAATGGCCTGGAACGGCTGCGGCTGATGCACTCCGTTTTCCATATGGACGACCAGAGCCGCTTTCAGTTCTCCTGGGACTGGCTGGTTCCCAGCGGCCTCTCCACCAGGGATTTTATTGCGCCCACTTCCTTTGAATTTAAAGACGGGCGTTATTTCCGTATGGGCGGGAAGTTCGGGGCCGCCTCGTTCTTACAGATCCTCGCCCCGGAGCTGAATGACCGGATGCTGGCGGATTTTCTGGATATGGAGAGCAGCCTGATCGTAAATATGCACATCCAGTCCGTAGACCAGGTGGCGGCCATCAAGACCGTCAAGCGCAAGATCACCGACCTGGACAAAATGAAGATCGAGGAACAGAAGAAGGCTGTCCGGGCCGGATACGACATGGACATCATCCCCTCCGACCTGGCAACCTACGGGACGGAGGCCAAGAACCTGTTGAAAGAGCTGCAGAGCCGGAATGAGCGGATGTTTTTAATGACCTTCCTTCTGGTGAACACCGCCGACACCAAGGCGCAGCTTAACAACAACGTATTCCAGGCATCCAGTATCGCCCAGAAATATAACTGCCAGCTTGTGCGGCTGGATTACCAGCAGGAGGAAGGTCTGATGAGCAGCCTCCCGCTGGGCCTAAACCAGATCGAGATACAGCGGAGCCTTACTACTTCCAGCACGGCGATCTTTATCCCTTTCACCACCCAGGAGCTTTTCCAGTCCGGTGGTGAGGCTTTGTATTACGGGCTGAACGCCCTTTCCAACAACCTGATCATGGTAGACAGGAAGAAGCTGAAAAACCCAAACGGCCTGATCCTCGGCACGCCGGGCAGCGGCAAGTCCTTTTCCGCAAAGAGGGAAATGTCCAATGCTTTTCTGATCACCAATGACGATATTGCCATCTGCGATCCGGAGGGCGAGTATTTTCCTCTGGTGCAGCGGCTGGGCGGCCAGGTGATCCGCATTTCCCCCACCAGTACGGATTTTATCAATCCCATGGACATCAATCTGAACTATTCGGATGATGAAAACCCTCTGTCCCTGAAAGCGGATTTTATCCTGTCTCTGTGCGAGCTGGTGGTGAGCAGCAGGGACGGCCTGCAGCCGGTGGAAAAGACGGTGATCGACCGCTGTGTGCGCCTGATTTACCAGCCTTTCCTCAATGACCCCTGCCCGGAGAATATCCCGGTGCTGGGCGATCTGTACAATGCTCTTTGGAGCCAGGAGGAAAAGGAGGCCCACCATATCGCCACGGCACTGGAAATCTATGTGTCCGGCTCCCTCAACGTGTTTAACCACAGAACCAATGTCAATGTAAATAACCGCATTGTCTGCTACGACATCAAGGAGCTGGGAAAACAGCTTAAAAAGCTGGGGATGCTCATAGTCCAGGATCAGGTGTGGGGCCGTGTGACCGAAAACCGGGCTGCCGGGAAGTCCACCCGCTACTACATGGACGAGATGCACCTGCTACTCAAAGAGGAACAGACCGCCGCCTATTCGGTGGAGATCTGGAAAAGGTTCCGCAAATGGGGAGGTATTCCCACAGGTATCACGCAGAACGTCAAAGATCTCCTTGCCAGCCGTGAAGTGGAAAATATCTTTGAAAACTCGGACTTTGTATATATGCTCAACCAGGCTGGCGGAGACCGGCAGATTCTGGCCAAGCAGCTCAATATCAGCCCGCACCAGCTCTCCTATGTGACCCATTCCGGGGAAGGCGAGGGGCTTCTGTTCTATGGGAATGTGATCCTGCCCTTCATTGACCGGTTCCCGAAGGATACCGAGCTGTATTCCGTCATGACCACCAAGCCCAATGAAGTAAAGAAGGAAGGGTAAGATTTTGATGTTGACTGATAAATAAGTTTTATACTTTGCAAAATAAGTCTTATAAATTCGCAAATAAGTTCCATAATGCCGTAGAAGTTGAGATTTTTATAAATATGTTTCATAAAAACGGCGTGAAATTAAAAATAGGTTTCATACTGGAACGTGGAAAATTGCGGGCGACAGGACGTTGTTGGAAAAGGCGTGTTTGCTGATACAGGTAGATATGCCTTTTCTTTATGCAAAGGTGGTAGAAGTCACATTATTATGAAACTTATTTAGCAGAAAAGGGAGTAATTAGTATTGAACCTATTTTTGAAAGGACATTTGATGTTGACTTACAATAAATAGTTATACTCTGACAATAGAAAGCTATATTTTACAATAAATATCCATAATAGTGACTCATGTGTGAATTTTACAATAATTATTCATACTGGCGCACTGGTATTTACAATAAAAAGTTATACTGGTGTGAAGTCGCTGAATGGATTGGTTGTAAGAGTGTTTTTTGTTGTCGGTGGAAGTATTGCTGTTGCGTGGAATGTTCTATGCGATGGCATTTTTATTTGCAAATCCAGTGTTTGTATAACTATCTATTGTCAAAATAGAGAAAGGAGTATGACTTATTATTGTCAAGAAACATTTGACGGAGGGCGTATGAAAGGAGGGAAACGCCTATGAAAGTGAAAAATCCCCGGCTCCAGTTTACAGAGGCCGAGATGGAGGATTCCCGGTTAAAGGAGCATATCCGCCATGCGGAGAAAGCGGCAGACAAAGCGGAGGCGGCACGGGAGAAAATCCCGAAGAAAAAGAAGCAGAAACAGGTACAGCGGCGTACCATCGACCCGGCAACGGGGAAACAGACGGTGCGCCTGCATTTTGAGGAAGTGGAAAAGAAAGCCCCCGCCTCCCGTCTCCGTCATGGGGCTGCGGCGGTTCCGGGGCTGGCCCTCTCCGGCCAGGTACA
Organism: Eubacterium plexicaudatum ASF492; assembly: GCF_000364225.2. GTDB lineage: Bacteria > Bacillota > Clostridia > Lachnospirales > Lachnospiraceae > Eubacterium_J > Eubacterium_J plexicaudatum. The sequence continues at coordinate 6,026,998 of NZ_AQFT02000001.1, read as the reverse complement.
TAAGAAAATCGGGGAAACCGAAGGGGACAACGTAGGCGTGGAAAGCGCCCACAAGGTAGAAGAAGCTGCGGAGACAGCCGGGCGCATTGGAGAAAGCGCTCATCATTCCCACAAGTTAAAACCCTACCGGGCCGCTGCCAGGGCAGAAAAACGGCTGGAAAAGGCCAATATCAAGGCACTATACCACAAGAGCCTTGCGGAAAATCCCCAGATTGCCAGCAATCCCTTCTCCCGGTGGCAACAGAAACAGGCCATCAAGAAGCAGTATGCCGCTGCCAGGGCAGGGAAAAATGCCGCACAGACCGCAAAAAACGCCGGGAATACGGCCAGGGCTGCGAAAAAGGTAGCCAAAGAAACGAAAGAAGCCGCCGGATTTGTCTGGCGTCACCGCAAAGGATTTCTGGTGGTGATCGCCCTGCTCCTGGTGGTATGTATTTTTATGAACGGCCTTTCTTCCCTGACCATGCTGTTTCAGGGCGGGATGTCCAGCGTGGCCGGTTCCACCTATCCCAGCCAGGATGCCGATATGCTGGGGGCGGAGGCTGACTATGCCGGGATGGAGGCCGACCTTCAGTATGAGCTTGACCACTATGAGACCCTGCACAGCGGCTATGACGAGTACCACTATGAGCTGGACGAGATCGGGCATGACCCTTATGTGCTGGTCTCCCTCCTTACCGCCTACTATCAGGGAGAATGGACGCTGGCGCAGGTACAGGGGACGCTCACAATGATCTTTGAGCGGCAGTACACGCTCACCGAACGGGTGGAGGTGGAGACCCGCTACCGGACGGAGACAAGGACGGGAACACGAACCCACACCGACCCGGAAACCGGCGAGGTCAGCTCCGAGGACTATGAGTATGAAGTGGAGGTTGCTTACGATTATTATATCTGCTATGTGACCCTCACCAACTTTGACCTCTCCCACCTGCCGGTCTATCTGATGAACGAGGATCAGGTCAGTATGTATGCGATGTATATGGCAGCGCTGGGCAACCGGCCAGACCTGTTCCCGCAGGGGGAATACCCCAATGCTTCGGGTCGGGAGGACTATCTGGACTATGGTGTGCCGCCGGAGGCCCTGGAGGACGAACAGTTTGCCGCCATGCTCCGGGAGGCCGAGAAATACCTAGGCTATCCTTATGTGTGGGGCGGCTCCAATCCCAGCACTTCCTTTGACTGCTCCGGTTTCGTGAGCTGGGTCATCAACCATTCCGGCTGGGATGTGGGGAGGCAGACTGCCAACGGGCTTTTGGGACTTTGTACGCCGGTGTCCAGCTCCAACGCAAAACCCGGAGACCTGATCTTTTTCCAGGGAACCTATAACACCAGCGGAGCCTCCCATGTGGGGATCTATGTGGGGAATGGGATGATGCTCCACTGCGGATCGCCTATCTCCTACGCCTCGGTCAACACACCGTACTGGCAGCAGCATTTCTACACATTTGCGAGATTGCCATAGAAAAGCATTGTCCAGAAATAATAAAGTCGGATAATTTTTGGAACAAAGTTGTATATTTTGCAAAAAAGATTGAAAAGGATGCCAAATGTAAGGAAGGAGGATAAAAATGGCACAGACACAAACAGCACCAGAGAATCAGTTCCCAACGGAAACAATCGGAAGCCTTATGGCGGAGTGTGAGGGGCTGACACAGCAGATCAACGATGAAAAAGACAGGCTGGAACGCTTTATGCTGGAAACCGGAGGCGCAAGTGACGCTTCCGACCGCATACAGGAGAACATAGACAGCATGAACCATCTGCTCACAGCAGCGGAGAACCGCCTGCAGGCACTGTTCGATGCACAGGAGCAGGAGGCTTTTGCGCCGGAGAGACCAGCCACGGACAGACCTGGGGCTGCCACAGAGCGGACTTCCGTAAAAAAGAACCTTGCAGATAAGAAGGCAGAGGTGGCAATAAGGAACTCTCCCGAAAAGGGAAAAGGGAAGAAATCCCCAGGTATGGATATGGAAAAATAACAGGAGGGATTTATCACCATGAACGCAAAAATTAAAAAGCTCCGGGCCGATCTCGACAAGAATAAAGCAAAAATCTCCGAGCTTGCAAGCCGCAACAGGGAGATTGAACGGCAGATCACGGAGCTTGAGAACAATGACATTCTGGAATTGGTGCATAGCCACAACTTGAATATCACCCAGCTTGCCGCACTGATCCAGACCATGAAAGCGAACCCCGCCGCTTTGTTGCGGGGAGAAATGGAGGAACCTGAACATGAAGAAAACTAAATATCATATGCTGACGGTATTTCTGGCGGTGATGCTTAGCTTCACCGCTTTTTCCATGACTGCCTACGCTGGCGGCGGGCCGGAGGAGGAAGAAACCCTGCCGGAAGAAACGGAACCGACTACGGAGCCGGGGGAGCCTTTTTCCGAGGACAGCGACATCGTGACCCGCGACCTGCTCTATGACAAGGCCACCAACAAGCAATTCCTGACCATTGAGGACAGAGCGGGGAATATCTTTTACCTGGTGATCGACTATGACGCGCCGGTGAACGAGGACGAGGAACAGTATAAAACCTATTTCCTGAACCCGGTAGATACGGACGACCTGGCGGCGCTGGCAGAGGAAAGCGAGGAAAAGCCCGCAGCCTGTGTCTGCACAGAGCGGTGCGCTGCCGGTGCGGTCAACATGAACTGCCCTGTCTGCTCTGCCAACATGACCGAGTGTGCGGGGCGTGAGCTGGAGCCGGAACCGACCACGCCCCCGGAGGAAGAACCCGAACCGGAGCCGGAACCAAAGAAATCCGGCGGGGCAAAGGGAATCCTGGCTGTCCTGCTCCTGCTTGCCCTGGCTGGCGGCGGTGGGGCCTATGCCTATCTGAAATTCGTAAAGGACAAGAAAGCAGCCAAACCTTCTGCCGACCTGGACGATTATGATTTTGAGGACGAGGAGGAAGAGGGGGACGAAGCCGAAGCGTCTGAAAACGGCGGGGAATTTGACGCCGGGGAGGACGGGGACGCGGAAAGCGAGGACGAATGACCTATTTCACTGACAATCCATTAGAGCGGCTCATGCAGCAAAAGCCGGTGGGCGGGCAAAGCCCCCGCCCCAAGGCCCTGCCAAAGAACCACCGCTGTTATGGGTGTTCCAGCTATGGCAGGGACTGTGATGGTGTCTGCCGCCGTGACCTGATCATCCGCAAAAAACCGAAAGGAGAACCAAAATGAGCCAAACACTTGTGATCGCAGAGAAGCCCTCTGTGGCAAAATCCATCGCCGCTGTCCTGGGAGTCGGGAACCGGAAAGACGGGTATCTGGAAGGAGGCGGCTTTCTTGTCTCCTGGTGCGTGGGACATCTGGTGGAGCTGGCCGATGCCTCCGCCTACGGGGAACAGTATGCAAAATGGACACTCTCCGACCTCCCGATCCTGCCGGAGAAATGGAAGTATACCGTATCACCCGGCACAAAGAAACAGTTTGATATTTTAAAGCAGCTCATGGGCCGGGAGGATGTCGCCTCCATCGTGGAGGCCACGGACGCAGGCCGGGAAGGGGAGCTGATCTTCCGCCTGGTCTATGAACAGGCCCAGTGTAAAAAGAAAATCGAGCGGCTGTGGATTTCCTCCATGGAGGATTCCGCTATCCGGGAGGGCTTTTCGCACCTGCAGCCCTCCGTTTGCTATGACAGCCTTTATCGGGCCGCCCTGTGCCGGGCAAGGGCCGACTGGCTGGTGGGGATCAATGCGACCCGGCTGTATTCCTGCCTCTATCACCGTACTCTGAACATTGGGCGTGTGATGACCCCGACACTGGCCCTGATCGTAGGGCGTGAGGCGGATATTGCCGCATTTTGCCCCGTGCCGTTCTATACGGTGATACTGGCCCTTCCCGGTTTTGCCGCTGCCGGGGAACGGCTGGAGGACGAAGCCCAGGCAAAGAAGATCATGGAGGCTTGCGCTGCAGCGGAGGCGGCTGTTGTAAAAAAGCGGAGCGCAGGGAAAAGACAGAGAAGCCACCTGCCCTCTATGACCTGACCACCCTCCAGCGGGAGGCCAACCGTTTATTGGGATTTACCGCCCAGCAGACCCTTGATTATCTGCAATCTCTGTATGAAAAGAAGCTCACCACCTACCCCCGGACAGACAGCCGCTACCTGACCTCCGATATGGCAGACAGCCTCCCGGTTCTAGTGAATGTGACTGCAAAGGCTATGCCCTTCGCCGCTGGCGTACCCATTAGCTGTGATCCCGGCCAGGTGATCAATGACAGCAAGGTAAGCGACCACCATGCCATTATCCCCACCAAAGGGATCAGGGACACTGACCTTGCCTCCCTGCCTGCCGGGGAGAGATCTCTTTTATCTCTTATTGCCGCAAGGCTCTTATGTGCGGTGGGACAGCCTCATGCCTTTGCGGAGACTTCCGTTTCCATGGAATGTGCCGGATATAAGTTCAAGGCCAAAGGCCGGGCGGTACTGCACTCTGGTTGGAAGGAGCTGGACGGACGCTATCGGGAAACACTGAAAAACAAGCCGGAGGCTGACCGGGAAAAAGAAGAAAAGTCTCTGCCGCTGTTGGAGGAAGGACAGGAGCTGGAAGTCATTTCCGCTTCGGTCAAAGAAGGGAAAACAAGCCCTCCGGGGCATTTTACGGAGGACACCCTGCTTTCGGCCATGGAGACAGCCGGGGCCGGGGAAATGCCGGAGGACGCAGAGAGAAAAGGGTTAGGCACACCGGCCACCCGCGCCGGGATTCTGGAAAAGCTCATAAAGGTGGGCTTTGTGGAGCGCAAAAAAGTAAAAAAGGCCGTCCACCTGATACCGACCCAGGAGGGAACGGCCCTGATCACGATCCTGCCGGAGCAGATCCAGTCCCCGTCCATGACTGCCGAGTGGGAACATCAGTTAAAGGAGATCGAGAAGGGAAAGACGGAGCCGGAGGCGTTTCTGGCGCAGATCGCCGCCATGCTAAAGGAGCTTTCCAGGAGCCGTGAGGTAGTGGAAAATGCGGACGCCCTGTTTCCGGCCAGCCGGGAAAATGTCGGGAAATGCCCCCGGTGCGGCGGCCCTGTGGTGGAGATCAAAAAAGGCTTTGTGTGCGATAACCGGAGCTGCGGATTTGCCATCTGGAAGGAAAGCCGCTTCTTCACCGCCAAGAAAAAGAAGCTGACACCGGAGCTGGCCTCTGCGCTCTTAAAGGACGGGCGGGCAAAGCTCCCCGGCTGCTATTCGGAAAAGACCGGCAAGACCTATGACGCTGTTGTGGTTCTGGCTGACGATGGCGGCCAGTATGTGAACTTCAAGCTGGAATTTGAAGGAGGGAAAGGCAAATGAGTGAAGAAAAAGAGAAAATGATCCGCTTCATAGACAGCCACTACAATCCCCTGTTTTATGTCCCGGATGGCGGGAATGTGGTGCTGACCTTTTCGGACGGTGAGAAAGCGACCCGGCCCTGCAAGTTTCTGGACGAATACCATACCCAGGTTGGCTACAACGTGTACCATATCTGCCAGTTTGCCGAGCTGATGGAGCGGAACGGCACTTCCTATGTGCCGGAAAAGCCCATGCCCCTTCCCAAGATGTGTTACAGCACACTGCCTGCCACCGGGGAGCTGATCCTGCTGATTCAGGGAGAAAAGGGCTACCGGAAATGCGACAATTCCGCCCCTTACCGGGAGCAGAACGAAATGACAGCGGCGCAGAAAAACCGGCGCATGGGCGTGACACCCCAGCAGGAGGCAGCCATGAGGGGCGGGGCCACACGGGGATGGTCTACCCCTGCGGCCCGAACCAGCAGCTATGACTTAAAAGGGAACCCGGCTGCCCCGGCAAGGGGAAGGACGCAGAAGTCCAGGGAGGAGGCGCGTTGAGATTATCCAGGTATGAACAGGAAACAGTCATCAATTATAACCAGGCCGAGCAGACCGCCAGCGTCTACACCCATGACCCGAAGCTCTTGAAAAAGCTGGCACGTCTGGCGGAGAAATACCCGGAGCAGATCCGGCGGGAACGGGAAAATACCTACACCGTGCCGAAAGCCTGCGTCCTGATCCGGGAGCCGTACAGCGAACAGCGCCGCGCTGCCGCCAGGGAACGGGCAAAGGCGGCGGGCATCCGGCCCCCGGACAGGGGCGCAGGCTCCAAACCGTAATAAAAGCCGCGCCCCGGTACAGGAATGACCGTTTCTGTGCCGGGGCGTTTTTTCTTTGGAAACCAAGACCCATTTTTTAGCCAGGAAAGGAGTTGTAACAATGGCCGACCAGAAACAGAGCAACAAGGAACGGCTACAGGAGATCACTGCGGGCATTGAGCAGGGGATCAAGGAGCTGTTTGAAAGCGAAAAATATATGGATTATCTCCGCACCATGTCCCGGTTCCACAGCTATTCCACCAACAATATCATGCTGATCCATATGCAGATGCCCCATGCCAGCCATGTGGCCGGATTTAACAAGTGGAAAAACCAGTTTGGCCGCCATGTAAAGAAGGGGGAACGGAGCATTAAGATCATCGCCCCGACCCCGTTCAAGAAAAAGGTGGAGGAGATCAAGCGTGACCCGGACACCAAAGCCCCGGTGCTGGATCAGGACGGGAAGGCTATTTGGGAAGAAAAAGAGATACAGATCCCCATGTTTAAAATCGTATCCGTTTTTGACGTGTCACAGACAGAGGGAAAGCCCCTGCCCCAGCTTGCCAGCGATCTAAAGGGGGATGTACAGAATTATGAGATTTTCATGGAGGCCCTGCGGCGGTCATCCCCGGTTCCCATGAAGATAGCCCCGATCCGGGACAGCGCAGACGGTTTTTTCAGCGCGGATACCCAGAGCATTACGATTCGGGAAGGGATGAGCGAGGTACAGACGGTTTCTGCCGCTGTCCATGAGATCACCCATGCCAAGCTCCACAATTATGAGAAGGAGCGTCTTGCCGCCAGGGGAGACGAAACGAAGGAACCACCCAAACCCAAAGACCGGCGCACCGAGGAAGTAGAGGCCGAAAGCGTCTCTTACTCGGTCTGCCAGTATTACGGAATCCAGACGGGAGAAAACAGCTTCGGTTATATCGCAAGCTGGAGCAAGGGGAAGGAACTGCCGGAGCTGAAAGCCAGCCTGGACACCATCAACAAGACTGCCAGCAGCCTGATCCATGACATAGATACCCATTTTGCGGAAATCTGCAAGGAGCGGGGAATTGACCTGGCTGTGCAGACAGAGCAGATGGTTCAGGGGGAGCCGGAGCAGAAGGAATCCATACAGACAGAAATGGCACAGGAGCAATCCGGGCCGGAGTCGCTGCGCTACTATGTGGCGGAGTGCATGGAATTTCCCGATATGGGGAACACCATGAAAACCTCTCCCTTGCTGACGCGATCCGGCTCTACAACGCAATCCCCGCAGAGCGCATGAACGGCGTAAAGGGAATCGGCTTTGAGCTGCCGGAGGACGGAAGTCTCTACGGCGGGGCCTCCTATCCCATTCTGGAAGGAGACACCATTGATGTAGATATGGTCTATCTCATTGATGAGTTTCGGGACAATCCGCTGATCCGGAAAGCCGTTGACGATCTGATCGCCGCCATGCCGGAGGCGGAAGTGATCCGCCCGGAGCCAGAAAAGCAGCCGAAACCGGAACACCCTGCCCCGGAACCGATAGAAACGCCTTACCGCTACTATATCACGCAGGACGCTCTGAACACCGGTACATACCCGCTCATGGAAGACGTCCATATCCAGGAGGAACCCCGGATCACGGACTATGAAAACGGGGCTGTCCAGGCATACGGCTTTATCGAATACCCCCAGCCGCTTACCCGCGGGCAGATTGCCGCAAGCGGCCTTCTCCCTGCGGATTCTGCTTTTATGCAGGAAGAAAAGCTCTGTGTGCTGGACGATTCCGTTTACCTCCATATCCAGTCCAGCGAAAACGGCTGGGACTATACGCTTTATGATGTAAATTCCCTGAAAGAGCTGGACGGAGGGCAGCTTGAAGCACCGGACATCATGCTTTCCACGGCGGTACTCCGTATCTGCGATCTCCATGACCTCGGCACACAGTCTATCAAGTATGCGCCTCTTGCCATGATCGACACCTTGCAGGAGGCAGCACTCAATGCCACACAGGAGGCGGTTCAGAAATTAGGGGAACATTTTGACCGGGAGGATTCTGCGCTTCATGATACCACGCTGGATCAGTACCCCATACCGGATGTGAGCCGTACCATGGAAGAACTGGAAACTGACCACGGCTATCGGGACGGGGATATGCTGCCCCTCTCCAGAGACCGGGCAGCGGAGCTTCTGGAACAGGATTTTACAATTTATGCCGTTGTGGACGGAGGCAGCGCGGAAATGGTTTTTGACCGGGAAGATTTAGAGGGACAGCCTGCCGGGATGATGTTCACCGTCCCCCGTGAGGAATGGGAACAGAGCAAGGAGTTTGACCACCAGGTACAAGACCGACTGAACCACCAGGAGGAACGGGAGGCGGCTTTCCTGGAGCATGGCGGGGACTGCTTTGCTATCTATCAGGTCAAAGACGAAGATTCCCAGGGAGTGCGCTTTATGGGGATGGACTGGCTGGAATCCAAAGGGCTTACGGTGGAACGCGCTACCTATGACCTGATCTATACCGGCGAGCTTTCCGCAGACCATGGAGGCAGCACGGCCCGGCAACTGGAATCTTTGTATGAACAGTTTAATATCCGCCATCCGGCAGACTACCACAGCCCCTCTTTAAGCGTCAGCGATATTGTTGCCGTAAAGCAAAACGGCGTGTTATCCTGCCATTACTGTGACCGCATTGGTTTTCAGGAGCTGGCCAGATTTTTGGAAAAAGAGAACCCGCTGAAAAATGCGGAAATGCAGGTGGAGGACGATTATGGGATGATTGACGGGATCATCAATAACGGCCCAAAGGAGCCTACCGTTGCCGAGCTGGAACAGCAGGCCCGCTCCGGCCAGCCCATTTCCCTGATGGCTCTGGCCGAAGCCACCCACCGGGAGAGCCGGGAAAAGAAAATATCCGTTGTAGAGCAGCTTAAAAACCAGCCCAAACAGGAGCATAAAAAGACAGCGCCGAAAAAGAGCGCGGAAAGGGAGATCTGATATGGGAAATTTTACGTTTGACGAAATCAATCTGATGTGTATTTACAACACCGGGACAAAGGAGGGGCTGATGGACGCACTCAAAGAAATGCGCGGCTATCTGGGACCAGATGAGGCGGAGCTTCTTGCCCTTACGGATTCCACGCTGGAAAAGCTCTCTCCCATGAGCGAGGCGGATTTTGAAGCTTTGGAGCTGTACCCGGATTTTGACGGAAAGGAGGATGAAAATGCCGAGTAAATTACAGAACTATACGGCGATGGCCGAGTATGAAGCGTCCCGGCTGACCAGCAGCTTTCAGCAGTGGACAGCGTTTCTCACTACCGCCTCCCGCCTGTATAAATATCCCTTCCCGGAGCAGCTCATGATCTTTGCCCAGCGGCCCGATGCCACGGCCTGTGCAGACTATGACCTCTGGAACAAGACCATGCGGCGGTATGTGCGGCGCGGCTCCAAGGGGATCGCCCTGATTGACGACAGCGGGGACAGGCCGAGGCTGAAATATGTGTTTGACGTTTCCGACACCGGAGGGAGGGAAAATGCCCGCCGCCTCCAGCTCTGGCAGTACCAGCCGGAGCATGAAGCACCGGTCACGGCGGCACTGGAAAATGCCTACGGGATCTCCGGGGCCTCTGGCCTTGCCGACCAGTTGGAGAAGGTGGCCGCCCGCCTTGCAGACGAATACTGGCAGGAACACCGGCGCGACCTGATGGACATCGTTGACGGCAGTTTTCTGGAGGAGTATGATGACCTTAATATCGAAGTAGCTTTTAAGAGCGCGGCAACGGTCAGCATCACTTTTTCCCTGATGTCCCGCTGCGGCATGGAGCCGGAAAACTACTTTGAGCATGAGGATTTTTTAAGTATCTTTGATTTCAATACCCCCGCTGTGGTCAATGCACTCGGCACGGCGGTCAGCCAGTCCAGCGGCCAGGTGCTGCGGCAGATTGGCGTAACCATCAAGCACTACGAATATGAAAGGAGCATGGCAAATGAGCGAACTGACTTACACGCAGAGCGGGGATTATCTGTTCCCGAACCTGGTATTGGAGGAACCGAAAACGGCGCAGCCCCTGGGCAGATACGGCAGGATGCGGAAAACCTATCTGAAGGAACACCGCCCGATCCTTTACAACAACCTTCTGCTGTCCGGGAAACTGACGGAACATCTGGCAGAGATCGACACGGCAGCAAACCGGAGGCTGGAACAGCTCATGCCGGAGCTGATGGAAACAGCAGGCGTGACGGAGAGCCTGAAAGCCGCCGACCCGATGAAGTGGGTGGGGCTGGCCAACAACTGCAAGGCACAGGCCGAGGAAATGATACAGACGGAACTTATATACAACTGACCTTACCCCTGTTCCCCTCCGAACAGGAACAGATCAGAGCGATCAACGAAGCAGAGAGTGTGAAAATGCCCTCTGCTTTTTCTATGCCTGAAAAGGATGGAAAGACACCGCAGGAGGCAGAAAAACCGGTACATGAAGCACCGGAACAAACACCGGCCACAGAGACCGTGGAGCAGACACCCGTTTCGGAAACGCCGGAACAGACACCGGCTCCGCAATCTCCCTCCCCAGAAGTCACACGCCCTTCCGACCCGCAGGCGGCCATTGACGCTGCCCTTCAGGAATGGAACGGCAGCATTGGCAGCAAGCAGGCAGTAGCTTATCACATGAGAACCCATGCCCGCGATAAGGATACGGCGGCATGGCTGAGAAAGGAATACGGCGATGACCTCCCGGCCTTTCCGGTTCCCGAAGCCGGTACGGACTTGCCATGGCCCAGGGTACAGCGCAGGATCGCACAGCTTATCAAGGAAGAACGCTTTATCACCCCGGAGGAAAAGGCACAGTCCGGACAGGATTGGGAAAGCCGCTATGTTGTCATGGAAAGCCAGGATTCCTACATGGAACCGGGGCGCGGCTCCTATGCGGTCTGGGACAATCTGAACCAGGAATATGTCTTTGGGGACAGCAACTGGATCAGGTCGTTTTATGACGAAGCCTCCGCCACGGAATTTATGCGGGAGTTGGAACGCCAGGAAACGGCCCCGCCCGATCTGGCCGGCCAGACTATGACCCGCCAGGGAGATACCATTACTATCGGAAACGGTGAAATGGCCACCCATGAGATCGACCTTACTGTGACGGACGAGGAATGGGAACAGATCAAAGAGGCAATACCGGAAAGCCCTGCAGCTCCTGTCATGGCCCGTGACCCTCTTGCCCCGGCTTACCAGGTGGGCGATACGGTCTATCTGGATGATAAACCCTTTGAGATCACGGAGGTTGGGCTGTTTGATGTCCATTTGAACGACCCTTCCCAGCGTTTCCCTGTTTCCAGGGCAGAGGGAAAAGAACAGTTTGAGCGATTGCTGCGGCGGGATTCCCGGAATGGCCATATCACCGAGTTTCTGCCCGCCGACCTGAAAGGAACCGATGACGATCTGCGGGAGGTGCTGACTGCGGGCCTGCTCACCGGGCAGGACAAGGCATATATTTCCGGATGGTTGCGCTCCGGGGAAGGCAATACCCGGATCGCCCAGAGGCTTTCCGAGACCTTTGCGGGCCGCGCCGAGACCATGGAGCTTATGACCGGCGATACGGCTGACTATTTTACTTCCACCACCGGCATAGAGGCAGAGATACACGATAAGTTTTCTTCCCGGCGTTCTGCGTCCTGGGAGCAGGCTGCGCCGATCCTCCGCGCCCTGTACCAGCAGGAGCTTGACGGATTTTCCCATGAGCCGGTACAGAGGGAGGAAACCCGCCTGGAAGGGGAACCGTCCTATCAGGTGGGGGATAAAGTGATCCTCCCCTATCCTTTCCGGGAGATCTCCGGCACGATAGGGTATATTGGCGAGGTGGATGTGCGGATCGACACCGGCCCCTATGCCTGGAGCCATGAGATGGTGAACCGGGAACAGTTCGAGGAATTTCTGCGCCGGGACGGGCGTAATGCACACCTGTTCCTGCCCCCTGTCCCGGAACAGGCACAGCCGGAGATCACGGCGGAGCCTGTGACCGTCTATCCGGGGGATAAAAACAACCTGCCTTATGATATTGTGGTGGAACGGCTCCATATCGAGGAACCGGAGCATACGCCGCCCGAACCGACCATACCGGCCCCGGCTGCCGGAAACTTCCATATCACAGACGACCATCTGGGGGAAGGCGGGCAAAAAGCCAAGTTCCGCATGAACATGGATGCTATCCGTACCTTAAAGGAGATCGAAGCCCAGAACCGCACAGCAACCCCCGCAGAGCAGGAAGTCCTCTCACGCTATGTAGGCTGGGGCGGCCTTGCCGATGCCTTTGATGAGAGAAAACCGGCCTGGGCCAATGAGTTTAAGGAGCTTTCCGCGCTCCTCTCCCCAGAGGAATACACCTCTGCACGTTCTTCCACGCTGAACGCCCATTATACCACCCCACGGTCATCCGGGCGATCTATGAAGCGGTAGGGAACATGGGCTTTACTGCCGGGAATATTTTGGAACCTTCCTGCGGCGTGGGGAATTTTTTCGGCCTCCTGCCGGAGAGCATGGAGGCCAGCAGGCTTTACGGCGTGGAGCTGGATTCGGTCAGCGGGAGGATCGCCAAGCAGCTCTATCCAAAGGCAGACATTACCGTGGGCGGCTTTGAGACCACTGACCGGAGGGATTTTTACGACCTGGCCATAGGCAACGTGCCGTTCGGCCAATACAAAGTGCCTGACCGGGCCTATGACAAGCTGGGCTTTTCCATCCATGACTATTTTTTTGCCAAAGCCTTAGACCAGGTACGGCCCGGAGGCGTGGTGGCCTTTGTCACTTCCCGGTATACCTTAGATAAACAATCCCCGGAGGTACGGCGTTATTTAGCGGAGCGGGCCGACCTTTTAGGCGCGATCCGGCTGCCAAACAATGCGTTCAAGGCCAATGCCGGTACGGATGTGGTTTCGGACATTTTATTTCTGCAGAAACGTGACAGCCCTGTTGTTGCGGAACCGGATTGGATACACCTGGGGGAAAATGAGGACGGGTTTGCCATCAACCGCTATTTTATCGACCACCCAGAAATGATCTTAGGGCGGCAGACTTCGGAAAGCACCCAATTTGGCAGGCAGGGTTTTACCGTTGCCCCCATTGAAAGCCTCTCCCTTGCCGACCAGCTCCATGACGCGGTGAAATATATCCGGGGCCAGTACCAAGAGGCCAGGCTGCCGGAGCTTTATGAGGGGGAGGAGATCGATACTTCCATTCCCGCTGACCCCAATGTAAAAAATTTCTCCTATGCCATTGTGGACGGAGAAGTTTACTTCCGGGAGAACAGCCGCATGGTCAGGCCGGACTTAAACGCTACTGCTACGGAGCGCGTAAAGGGTCTGGTGGAGCTTAGGGACTGTGTGCAGCAACTGATCGCTTACCAGATGGATAACTACACGGACGATGTGATCCTCCGCCAGCAGGCAGAATTAAACCGCCTCTATGACGCTTTTTCAGAGAAATACGGCCTGATCAACAGCCGGGGAAATGCCCTAGCCTTTGCCGATGACAGCTCCTATTACCTGCTCTGCTCCCTGGAAGTGCTGGACGAGGAAGGCCAGTTTGAGCGCAAGGCGGATATGTTCAGCAAACGTACCATCAAGCAGCACACCGCCGTTACCAGCGTGGACACCGCCAGCGAAGCACTGTCCGTTTCTATTTCCGAGAAAGCCTGTGTAGATATGGAGTATATGTCGGCTCTGACCGGGAAGGACGAGGAAACCCTGGCTGCGGAGCTGCGGGGCGTGGTATTTTTAGATTTCACGCCGGAACCGGGAGGCTCTCACATTTACCGCACCGCCGATGATTTCCTCTCCGGCAATGTCCGGGAGAAGCTCCATAAATACCAGCGGATCATGGAAGGGATGGCCCCGGATGATTCCCTTTATATGACGGTCAAGACCAATGTGGAGGCATTACAGGCGGCACAGCCCAAAGACCTGGACGCTTCGGAGATTGATGTGCGACTGGGGGCGACCTGGGTAGATAAAGAATATGTCCAGCAATTCATGTATGAGCTGCTGGACACACCCTACAACTTAAAGTCTGTGATCGAGGTCAACTATTCCTCCTTCACGGCAGAATGGAACATCACCGGTAAAAACGCAGTCTCTTACAATAATATTGCCGCCTATACCACCTATGGGACAGACCGGGCCAACGCTTACCGTATCTTAGAGGACAGCCTGAATCTCCGGGACGTGCGGATTTATGACACGGAGCATGACCCGGACGGGAAGGAACGCCGCGTCCTCAACCAGAAAGAGACCACCCTGGCCCAGCAGAAACAGCAGGCCATCAAGGAGGCGTTTCAGGACTGGATCTGGCGAGACCCGTACCGCAGGCAGACTTTGGTTCAGAAATATAATGAGCTGTTCAACGCCAACCGGCTCCGGGAGTATGACGGGAGCCATATCACTTTTGGCGGCATTAACCCGGAGATCCGCCTGCGGCCCCACCAGCTTAACGCCATCGCTCATGTCCTTTACGGCGGCAACACTCTTTTAGCTCATGAAGTGGGCGCGGGCAAGACTTTTGAGATGGTGGCCTCCGCCATGGAGAGCAAGCGTCTGGGCCTGTGCCAGAAATCCCTCTTTGTGGTGCCGAACCATTTAACGGAGCAGTGGGCCTCGGAATTTCTGCGGCTCTATCCAAGCGCCAACATCCTTGTGGCAACCAAAAAGGATTTTGAGACCCGGAACCGGAAAAAATTCTGCTCCCGTATCTCCACCGGCGACTATGACGCGGTAATCATCGGACACAGCCAGTTTGAGCGTATTCCCGTATCTGTGGAGCGGCAGGAACGGCTCTTACAGGAGCAGATCTGGGAGATCGAGGACGGGCTTGCGGAGCTGAAAAACAGCCGGGCGGAGAATTTCACCATCAAGCAGCTTGAAAAGACAAAGAAATCCCTGGAGGCCCGGCTGGATAAGCTGCACAAGAATGAAAGGAAGGATGATGTCGTGTAAGCGATGAATAACCCACCGTTCCACAGGAACTTGATTTTGCTCTATAATGGTATCAGCTTGGAGCGGATGTCCACATCAGTTCTTGATAAAGTAGCCCGGCAGCCGTTTATTGCTTTTCCTGCGGCTCCACTACTGCCATCCATTCCAAAAATAATAATCAGGAGATGATGCTATGTCAGAGAAAAAGAAAACCCGCAGTGACCAGGAATGGCTGGAGCTGATCCAGGAATGCCGCACGAGCGGCCTGCCTGACAGAGAATGGTGCCGGCTGCATTCCATATCCATAAAAACATTTCATAACAAAGTTTCAGACCTAAAGAAAAAATCCTGTATCATACCAGATCCGCAGGCGGCCCCATCCAGACAGATGCACGAAGTGGTTCCACTGGAGCTGGGCAGCAGCCCTGTCCCTGATCCAGGCTGCGCTGCAAGTGATACGCTGCCGGTTCCAGCAGCCCATGCTGCCATCACGGTCAGGATGCCGGGGTACAGCATTGAAATTGCAGACGGTGCTTCAGAAGATACCATACGGAATACGCTTCTGGCGCTGGGGAGGCTGTGCTGTTAGGTGCATTGTCCAGTGACACGAAAGTTTATATCGTCACTGGATGCACCGATATGCGGCGCAGCTTTGACGGCCTTGTGTCCCTGATCCGGGACACTTACCAGATGGACCCTTATTCGGACGCCCTTTATCTGTTCTGCGGCCGGAAAAGAAATACGCTAAAGGCCCTGTACTTTGACCAGACGGGGTTCGTGCTCTGCACAAAACGCCTGGACAATGGAAAATTCCAGTGGCCGCGGGACGCTTCGCAAGTAAGGCCGCTTACCCGCCAGCAGCTGCGATGGCTTCTGGAAGGACTCTCCATCTGCCAGCCAAAGGCGGTGCAGCCTTCCGGCAGGAAGGACTTCTGAACTTTTGTGCATTATGTAGAAATTTAAAAATTTATTTTCCAGCGCCGCAAGCCGCCAGGGAATGTTATCCACGACGCTGTTTTTTTCCGGGATGCTGTCCACGCATAACGCAGCGCCAGGCCGCAAAACTGTGGATAACCTGCATGAAAAATGCTGTTTTTAAGCCTTTTTCCTGTATCTGGCGGCAGTTTCCAGTCCGTCATTGTGCCTATCGCGCAGGTATGGTCGGTTTGATTTCATCCCCGCGTTTCCTTATAATGTAAGTAAATGGAAACACGGAGGGTACACATGCCAGTTAATATGGAAGACTATATCCGGCTGCTGGAAACAATGGTGGAACAGCAGAAAATACATATACAGTCCCAGGACGCACGCATCCTGGAGCAGGAGCAGGACATAGCACAACTGCGCGCCCTTGTGGATGAACTGCGCCTTTTAAAGTCCGGCCTGGAGGAAACGCTTGAAGAATTTAAGCGCCAGCTGTTCGGCACAAAAAGCGAGAAGACAAAAACTCCGCCAGCCAGTGCCGGGGATGAACCGGAAAACCCGCCTGCAAAAACAACGGTGAAGGAACACACCCGGACGAAAAAGAAGAAAGCCACGAGGGATGAGCGTTATGCGGACATCCCTGTCCGCGATGTCATAATCCCTGTCCCGGATAAGGACCGGCTCTGCCCGTACTGCAATGCGCAAATGATCCTGCTTGGGTATAAACAAGTCCGCACAGAACTGCGCATAACCCCGGCAAAAGTGGAGCGTGTCCGCTATATGCAGGAAGAACTGATCTGCCCGGAATGCCGTAAAGACGGCGACGGCACAATCGTGCAGGCGCAGACGCCTGTACCGCTTATGGCGCACAGCCCGGCGTCGCCGTCTGTTGTTGCGTACGTCATGTTTGAAAAAAGTTTTGTAAGCGTCCCATACTACCGCCAGGAGGCCTGCATGGCCCAGCTTGGATTGGAGCTGCCGCGTGAAACCATGGCAAACTGGTATATAAAATGTGCCATGGAATATTTCCAGCCGGTATATGACCAAATGCACCGGCTCCTCCTGCAAAGGGATATTATCCATGCGGATGAAACAACCTGCCAGGTGCTGCACGAAAAGGGGAAAGCCGCGGAATCTATATCATACATGTGGATGTATTTAAGCGGGAGCGACGGCCTGGCGCCGATCGTACTCTATGAATACCAGGCGGGGCGCAGCGGCGTTTTCCCAAAAGCTTTCCTGGAGGGTTTTTCCGGCATCGTGCAGTGCGATGGGTACAGCGGCTATAACCAGGTGGAGGATGTGGTCCTTGCCGTATGCTCTGCGCACTGCCGCAGAAAATTTTACGAAGCCCTCCCGGCAGAACGGCGGAAAAAGCTGAAGCTGCTGGACATAAATTCAGAAACGGATGTAAAAGACATCCCGCTTCCGGATCCGGAACAGATGGAAAACATGATCCCGGCTGAGATCGGCCTCGTGTTTTTCAACAAGCTCTTTTTCATTGAAAAAGGGCTGAAAGGCATGGGCCCAGAAAAGCGCCAGGAAAAACGGCTGGAAAAGGAGGCACCTGTCTGGGAAAAGTTCTGGTCATGGATTGAAGCCCTAAAACCGCTTGGCGGCAGCAAGCTGGAAAAAGCCGTCAATTATTCAATAAACCACAGAGAGACACTACAGAGCTATATGCTGGACGGCAGATGCGAACTTTCTAATAATAGAGCCGAACGCTGCGCAAAATCGTATGCTATTGGCAGGAAGAACTCGCTGTTCCACACATCTGCGGCTGGGGCAGAAGCAAGTGCGCTTGTTTACAGTATAATAGAAACCGCAAAAGCCAATAAGCTGAATGTATTCCAATACCTTTATGTCCTGCTGCTGTACATGCCTGAGCATAAAGATGATCCTAATGCAGTTAAAACGCTTCTTCCGTGGAGTGATTTTATCAAAGAACGCTGCACAGGACTGATCGATGTTGAAGCGATAACACCTGAAAACAAACCTCAATTGCCAATATAGACTATTTTACACCTAAACGGAACATATGTGGAACGGTAGGTTATTCATCGCTTACGATGTCGTTACCTTTGAGCAGTTGGGCGTTGACCGTCTTTTTGTGGACGAGGCGCACGGCTATAAGAACCTTTTTTTATACACGAAAATGCGGAACGTGGCGGGCATTTCCACCACGGAGGCGCAGAAATCTTCGGATATGCTCTTAAAGTGCCGCTATCTGGACGAGCTGACCGGAGGCAAGGGCGTGGTGTTCGCCACTGGGACGCCGGTCAGCAATTC
Organism: Eubacterium plexicaudatum ASF492; assembly: GCF_000364225.2. Taxonomy (GTDB): domain Bacteria; phylum Bacillota; class Clostridia; order Lachnospirales; family Lachnospiraceae; genus Eubacterium_J; species Eubacterium_J plexicaudatum. The sequence goes on along the minus strand of NZ_AQFT02000001.1, from coordinate 6,008,747 downwards.
CATGACCGAGCTTTACACCATGATGCGCTATCTCCAGCATGATATGCTGCAAAGAAATCACTTAACCCATTTCGACAACTGGGCCAGCATTTTCGGAGAAACGACCACCGCCATCGAGCTGGCCCCGGAAGGGAACGGCTACCGGGCGCGAACCCGTTTTGCCAAGTTTTTCAACCTGCCGGAACTGATGAACATCTGGAAGGAGGCCGCCGACATCAAGACCGCCGACCAGTTAAACCTCCCCACGCCGGAGGTTGAATACCACAATGAAGTGGCCCACCCCACGGAACACCAGCAGGCCATGGTGCAGGAGCTTTCCGAGCGGGCTGCAGAAGTCCATTCCGGCAAGGTGGAGCCATGGAAAGACAATATGCTCAAGATCACCAGTGACGGGCGCAAGCTGGGACTTGACCAGCGGATCTTAAACCCTCTCCTGCCGGACGACCCAAGCAGCAAGGTCAATCAGTGCGTGGAAAATATCGCGCAGATCTGGCAGGACGGGCAGGCGGAGAAGCTGACCCAGCTCGTGTTTTGTGATATTTCGACACCGAAAGGGACAGCGGGCCGGAAGGTGGCAAAGTCCCCCGGAAAGCTGGACAGCCCGGAGCTTCATGCGCTGGAAACCCTGACCGAACCGGCAGACGAGGAAAAGCCCTTTTCCATTTACTATGACATCCGCGACAAGCTGATCGCAAAAGGCATACCGGAAACGGAGATCGCTTTTATCCATGACGCCAATACGGAGGCCCGGAAGAAGGAGCTGTTTGCCAAGGTACGCAGCGGCCAGGTGCGTGTCCTTATGGGCAGCACTTTTAAGATGGGCGCGGGGATGAACGTCCAGGATCGGCTCATCGCTTTACATGACCTGGACTGCCCCTGGCGGCCCGGAGATCTGGAACAACGAAAGGGGCGCATTGTCCGGCAGGGGAATAAAAATAAGACTGTCCATATCTACCGGTATGTGACGGAGGGAACCTTCGACAGCTACCTCTGGCAGACCGTGGAGAACAAGCAGAAATTCATTTCCCAGATCATGACCTCAAAATCACCGGTGCGCTCCTGTGAGGACATTGACGAGACCGCCCTCTCCTATGCGGAGATCAAGGCACTGTGCGCAGGCGACCCAAGGATCAAGGAAAAGATGGATCTGGACATCGAAGTGTCGCGGCTCAAGCTCTTAAAGGCCAACCACCAAAGCCAGCAATACCGGCTGGAGGACAGTCTGCTGAAATATTTCCCGGAGCAGATCGAGCAGAACAAAGGATTTATCACCGGACTAAAGCAGGACATGGAGACTTTGGCCGCCCACCAACCCCCGGAAGGGGAATTTGCCGGGATGGTGATCCGGGGGGATGCCCTGACGGACAAGGACAATGCCGGGGCTGCCATTTTAGAAGCCTGCAAGGAGCTGAAAAGTGGGGACACCATGGAGATCGGCAGCTACCGGGGCCTGAACATGAGCCTCTCCTTTAACGGTTTTCGTGTGGACTTGATCTTAAAAGGAGCCATGACCCACCAGGCGGAATTGGGAACCGATGCCCGCGGCAACTTAACCCGGATCGACCATGCGCTGGAGGCCGTACCGGATCGACTAAAGTCCGTGCAGGCCCAGCTCGACAACCTGTACCAGCAGCAGGCGGCGGCCAAGGCGGAGCTGGGAAAGCCATTCCTTCAGGAGACAGAACTTCAGGAAAAGAGCGCCCGCCTTGCACAGCTCAATGCCCTTCTGGATATAGACACCAAATGCCCTGTGCCGCAGGTCTCAAAGCGGCAGGCAAAGGCAGAGAGGCCCTCTGTCCTGGATAAATTGAAATCATCGCCACCGCCTGTCCGCACTATGCCGGACAAGGCCCACAAAAAAGAAACGGAGGTAAGATAATATGACCAACGAAGAAAAGAATACAGCCCTTTATGAAAAAGTATTCGCGGAGCAGGAAACCTACCGGAAATGGCTGCTGGATCAGCCGCCGGAGGAGATCTTGAAGCACTCCTATGAATATGTTGTGCGGGAGGATATACTCCTGTCTTTGGAATACCACGATTTGACGAATGCCCAGGCCGAGGCCCTTTTGAAATCTCCCGGCCCCCTGGCGGATATATTCAAAGAATTTGAACAGAGGGAAACGGACTACATGGATACGGTCTTTGATACGGTAGTCTGCCGGGCCAATGCCGTTATAAAAGCCGAGGCCAGACAGCAGCCTGCGGCTCTCCCCGGCACGGATAACGGGATGGGCCATTCCCAGCCGCTCCCCAAAGACAAAGCCAAGAGCCGGACAGACAAAAAGCCCCGCCAGTCCGTGCGGGAAAATCTCCAAAAGGCAGCGGCAAAGCAGGCCCCCAGCACGGAGAAAAAGAAGAAACCGGAACGGGAGGTGCGCTGATGGCCCACCGGAAACGGACGGTGCAGCTTCATTTCATGGTGACGGAGCATGAGCGGGAACTGATCCGCCAGAAGATGGCCCAGCTCGGCACGAACAACCTGGGGGTATATCTCCGCAAGATGGCGGTGGACGGATATATCGTGAAGCTGGATCTGCCGGAGCTTACCGAACTGCTCTCCCTCCTGCGGCGCACCAGCAACAACATCAACCAGGTGGCCCGCCGTGTGCATGAGACCGGGAATATCTACGACACAGATTTGGAGGATATTCTCCAAAAACAGAAGGAGCTTTGGGACGGGGTGAATGAGATATTGTCCTGTCTTGGCAGGATTCCATAAATGGGGCTTAGACCCCCAAAACGGAGGGAGAACGGCCAGAATCCGGGCTGCTCTCCCTCCGCTTTTTTCTTTTCCGGCACGGCGGCAACCTTGCAGACAGAAAAAAGGGCAGTTAAAATGTAGGCAGCGATCAGGAAGGAGCGGAACACAGGGCATGACATTTGAACAGGTTTTTAAAATATTTGAAGATTATATGGAACAGGACAAGGATCTGGAAGTGGTGAAAACGAAAAAGGGCTATCTTCGGATCATATGGTATGACAATCTCCCCTACTGTGAGGACGGGTATCTCTGCCAGACCCCGGAAGAACTGTTTGACCGGCTTCTGGAGGACTGCCAGAGTTTCCATGAAAATCGTCTGACAAAAGGCTGCCGGGAGCTGACCCCGGAAGATACGAAAAAGGCGGAGGAACTGTGCAGGCCCTATCTGGAAAAATGGAAGGAGGCCAAAAGAAAATGAAAATTGTTTTAAAGAGGCCAGCCGGGGGAGGCTGGCTTTTCCTGTGGAGGAAACGAAGGGAAGGAGGTCTGAACCATGGCAACGACACGCCTTATCCCCATGCACAAGATTAAAAATCAATCCGTGGCCTATACGGTTCAGGAGCGGATTGATTATGCCATCAACCCGGACAAGACGCTAGGAACGGAATTAGTGACCACCTATGGCTGCGATCCGGCCACCGCCGCCAATGAAATGCTGCTGACCAAACGGGCCTATGCGGATTACACCGGCAGGGAGATCCCGGAGAATGATGTGCTGCTCTATCAGATCCGCCAGTCCTTCAAGCCGGGAGAGATCACCCCGGAGCTGGCGCAGAAGATCGGCTATGAACTGGCCATGAGCTGGACGAAGGGAAAGCACCAGTTTGTCGTGGCCACCCATATCGACCACGCCCATATCCATACGCATATCATTTATAATTCCACCTGCATGGACGGAAAGCATAAGTACCGGAATTTTATCGGCTCCAGCTTTGCCCTGCGCCGGGCCAGTGACAAGCTGTGCCTGGAAAATAATCTTTCGGTTGTGGAGAATCCAAAGACCGGAAAAACCCATTACGGCAAGTGGCTGGGGGATAAAAAAGCTCCCTCTTTTCAAGATAAACTCCGGCTGGCCATTGACGCGGCGCTGGCAGAAAAGCCGAAGGACTATCAAGCCTTCTTAAAGCTGATGGCGGATGCCGGGTACGAATACAAGGCCGGGAAACAGCCAGCCTTTAAAGGGCCGGGGCAGAAAAAATTTACAAGGCTGCGTTCCCTGAAAGAAGGATATTCCGAGGGGGATATTCTTGCTGTCATTGTGGGAGAAAAGCAGCTCTCCCCCGAACGGAAAAAGGCAAAGAAAATCCAGAACCAGCATATCAATCTGCTGGTGGATATCCAGGCCAAACTTGCGGAGGGAAAAGGAGCCGGATATGCAAGGTGGGCGCAGGGATTTAATCTGAAACAGATGGCGCAGACGCTGAACTTCCTGACGGAGCATAAGCTGTTAGACTATGGGACGCTCTGCAAAAAGACAGACGAGGTTACGGCCCGGTTCCATGAGCTGTCCGGCCAGATCAAGGCGGCGGATGCGCGAATGGCGGAGCTGAACACCCTGCGGAAACATATCATCAACTATGCCAAGACCCGTGAGGTCTATGTGGCATACCGGAAGGCCGGATACTCCAAGAAATTCCTAGCGGAGCATGAGGGGGATATCCTGCTCCATAAGGCGGCGAAGAAAGCCTTTGACGAGATGGGGATCAAGAAGCTGCCCGCGGTGAAAAGTATCCAGACAGAGTATGCCGGGCTGCTGGCGGAAAAGAAAAAGCTGTACCCGGAATACTCCGCTGTCCGTCAGGAAATGAAAGACCTGCAGATGGCGAAGGCCAATGTTGCACGGCTGCTGGGGTATGAGGAAAAGGAAAAAGAGAAGGAGAAAGAAAACAGGGAAACACCGGAGAAGGAAAAAGAGACAGCGAACCGCACTGATCCGCTCTTATGACAGGAAGGAAAGGGATGGATTCAGCAGCCTTCGGCGCAGTGGGAATGTGTATAACCGGCCATCTTATGGAGCTGTGGGAAACGCTGTTTGCAGGCTGTGGGAAAGTTCTTTTTACTTTTCCATGGGCTGTGAACGGCGTTTTCCATGGCGGAATGGCCGGTTATGCACATTTCCACTGTGCAATTTTTGAGTATGGCTGATATTTTTTAGTTTGGTGTTTTTGTGCGCCTATTAAATGGACAGTTATCTGTAATGGATAACTGTCCGATAAACTGAAGCTGGTATGTTTGTTTTATGTAGCCAATAATAGATTCTCTAATTTTATATAGATTCTCCAATTTTATTTAAAGAAAAATCATCACTTTCTTTGCATATAATAAATAACTGATAAGGAAGTTTGATTTTATGAGTACTTAATTTATACGAAGCAATTATGATGTCTAGTAATTTCTGCTGTGAAAGTGATTCATCTCCCATATAAGTAACACCTGAACCTAAAATGGATATACATACGTTTTTTTGCCCGTAATGTGTGTCAATCTCTTTCCACAACAGAGACAGACAATCAAGGAAGTCATCATGGGTCATTTCACCTCTTCCGTTTTCGTTTAACTTTGCAAATGACATCAATAAAAAATCATTGTATGGTACTAACTTACCAGATTCATACCTTGTTTTACTTTGAAATTTTGACTTACTTCTCATCGGTTTCAAAGGTACTTTATCAATCAAAAGTTGCATTTCTTGTGCAGAAATAGGATGGCTTTGCAGAAACTGCCCACAAATAGAGTCTGCATTTACATCAGATGGAGCAGGGCCTACACTTGTTGTAAAACATTCGTCAAATGAAATTACCTTTTTGTAGTCATGTTTTTGTAATAAATCTCCATATTCAATTTGAATACGGTAATTCTTACCTTTTATAGTGACTTCCTTTCTGGTTTGTAAGTACCATTGGTATAATACCGCTGATATTACAAATATAATAATATACGTCAAAATACGATTAATTATAATATGCACTTCTTCGGAAACATTTATTGGTAGTTTATATTGGCTGAAACATTTTTCTGGAATAAAAGTGAAGATTATAGTTATTGCACTCAATGCCCATGCACTGCATATCTTTAAATATTTACACATATCCAAGTGCCTTCTTTATGTAATCATAGTTTCCAACCTTTTGACCAAAATTATTTATTATCCAAAATGGTTGTGCATTTAATCCATATTCCTTCATATAGAAAGGTAGCCAGCTTGATTCCTTGCGTAATGAATTATAGACAACAATGATGGGCTTTCCGCTTTTTTTAGCTTGCTCAAACTCGTGCCTGAGATAAGAATAATTATTTATATTCCCAACATTAGATTCTCCGGAAGGAACAGTCCATGATACACGACAAGGTTTAGAGCCATTGGCATTTTGTTTATATGGCGTACATCGACATTCTGCTTGACTGTTGTTTTCACGCGAGCAAGCACTACCAGCCTCCCGTGATGCAGTCCTATCACCAATGACAATAATAACAGCTGATGACGCATTTATTTGTTGGTTAAATTCACGTTTCAAATCACAAATACGGCAATCGGGATCTTTGGAAACACTACCTGAAACCACTTTAGCCATATCAACAAAATCCACTTTATGAAGATTATCACTACCCCACTTATTAAGTAAGTTGACAACATCACGGTCTCCGCTGTTTTCTGAATAATCTGCGCTAATATAAACTCGTTTACTCATAATACTTCATCTCCTACACGATTTTACTTTAATTTGTTTATTATATCATGTTTGTAGGCATTGTACAATTACTTTAGCAAAATCGACAAGGTATGTAGACAAGGTAAACTGTTAATAGCATAGAATATTGAAAAGGAAGTCATTTATTAGGCCAGCGGCCTATCAGAAGCGTTCCAGAGGAACGCGCAGCCAGCTCCGGCACGGAGCTGTTCGGGGGATTGGGGGCCTCCCCCAACAAGCGGTTTTGCGGAGCAAAACGGCAGAGTGTGTACCACTCTGCCTTGCTTGCCAGTTTTGTGCTTTTCGTATTTCAGTTTTTACTTTTCATCACTTGGCGATATTCTTCTGGAAAAAGCCCCGTATTCTTTCGGAACAGGCTGGCGAACCGTCCTGCATGATGATAGCCTACAGATTCCGCGATCTGACTGACTGTAAAATCAGTTTTCACCAGCATATATTCCGCATGAGCAATCCTCTTATTCTGGATAAACTCTGTTATCGTATACCCATATAATTTTTTGAAGGAATAACGGAGCTTTGTCTGCCCCATGCAGGCAATCTTTGTTAAATGCTCTGTCCGGATGTCAAAAGCAAAATGATCCTCTATATAGCACTTTACCGCATCCAGATTGATCAGATCGTCTTTTGTTAAGTCACCGCTGGGGACGAAGCCTTTATGCTCCTTTGTCTTTTCAATAATCAAAGAAATAGCCTCGGAAACCTTGCTCTCATAAAATAAATGTGCCGCTATGTCGGTTCCCTGAAAAGTCTGTATCTGGCGCATAAGCAGCACCAGCTCCGGAAAATCAGAAATTCCGTCCACACTGCGGAAAGCCTCTTTCGGATCAGGAAATTCTCCGGGATATTTTTCTTCCAGATAGTCATGATAATACCCAGGCATAAACATAAGTTCTATCCCATGGATGGGAACATTTTATGGTATCTGGCCCGGAACACTTGGCTTTCCGATACATGGCCCCGGATACAGCTTGCCGACAATCGTTTATAAGGAGAGAGTTCCTCTGCAGATATAGTATCGTAGTAATTGATAGAAATAAAATCCTGCTGCTGATACTCTAACACAAAATCTTCTTTCAGGCACAAATCCAATACACCAATAGCAAATAGACCATCTCTTTCATAATACCAGTAATAGCCCTCACCTAATTCTTTTGGCGGAGCATAACAGCTCCCCTCCAGATTTAAGGTTTCCTTACAGGCGCAGGGAACAAATCCAAACTGTGTCAGAAAAGGCTCTGGCAAATGCTTTGTTGGGATATCCATATCGTTTCCTCCTTGTTTCCTATTTGTTTTCCGCTATCCACTTTCAACGAACTTTCAGCACGATTCAACGCAAGTTAGTTCAAACTATTGCATTGGGTTTCAAAATGCGATAGATTATTGTGCGGGTAGGTTAGCAATATCTAACCTGAACAAAGTATAGCAGACATTACGGCGTAATTCAAGATAAAACCGTAGTGTTGCAAAGAAAAGGAGGTCATTACATTGAACAACGAACAGTCATGGTTCCAGGCACTTCTATCTTTTGCCGCCCGTTGCAAAGGCAAGATGATTTTGTCGGTGCTTTGTTCCATAATCAGCGTGTTCGGCGGATTCGTCCCATTCCTCGGTGTGTATCAGATTTTGAAACTATTTATCGCCGGTGACTGTGATGTTTCGCAAATTTTATTCTGGTGCGGGTTCTGCGTGGCCGGGTATCTGGTGAGGCTTCTGTTTTTTGCCATTTCAACCATTCTGTCCCACGTGAGCGCATACACCATACTAGAAACCATCCGCATGGAGATAGCGGATAAACTGATGAAAGCGCCCCTGGGGGATGTGATGAACAAGACCATCGGCCAGATCAAGAGCGTGGTGGTTGACCGGGTGGAGGCTATTGAGCCGCCGCTGGCGCATTTTATTCCGGAGGCAACGGGAAATGTTGTGATTCCCATTGGGATATTTATTTTCCTTTTGGTATTTGACTGGCGTATGGCTTTGGCCTCGATTGCCACCATTCCGCTGGCAGCCATTCCTTTCGGGATCATGACAAGAAATTTCACGGAGAAATATGACGCATACATGAAAGCAAACAACCATGTAAACAGCGTAATCGTAGAATATGTGGAAGGGATTGAGGTTGTAAAAGCCTTTAACCAGGCCAGCAGCTCTTATGAGAAATTTGCAAAAGCTGTATCGTCCTTTAAGGATTATACCGTGGCATGGTATCAAAGCACATGGAAACTTATGTATCTTGCATTTTCCATTCTGCCTTCCACGCTCCTTATATCTCTGCCCGTGGGTCTGTGGTTATTTGCGAATGGTTCCCTGACCGCTGCGCAGCTGGCTATGTGCCTGATTCTTTCTCTTAGCATTATTGCTCCGCTGATGCGGCTGGAGGTTTTCGTAAATGAAATGAAGGTCATGGAATACGGCATTAAAGAAACGCTGGAATTTATCAATATGTCTGAACTTCCCGAAACGGGAAAAAATGTGAAGCTGGCTCATTCTGACATTGAACTGGAACACGTTTTTTTCTCCTATACCGGAAAGGAAAATGAAACCGTCCTCCATGACGTGAGCCTGAAAATGCCCCAAGGCAGTTTTACCGCTCTGGTAGGGCCATCTGGCGGCGGCAAGTCCACCGTGGCCCGGCTGATTGCCCGGTTTTGGGATGTGTCCGGCGGCAGCATTAAAATTGGAGGCGTGAATATCAAAGACATACCGCTAAAGCAGTTATCCGATACAGTTAGTTTTGTTACCCAGGACAATTTTCTGTTTAATTGTTCCCTGAAAGAAAATATCCGGCTGGGCGATCCATCCGCAACCGATGAACAGGTTTATGCGGCGGCAAAGGCAGCCTGCTGTGATGAATTTATTGGAAAGCTGGAGCTTGGATATGATACGCCCGCCGGTGACGCAGGAAAGCGACTGTCTGGCGGCGAAAAACAGAGGATTGCCATAGCCCGTGCTATTTTGAAAAAGGCGCCGATTGTAATTCTGGACGAGGCCACGGCATTTACTGACCCGGAGAATGAGGATAAGATTCAGCAGTCTATTATGGCTCTCACAAAAGGAAAGACCCTCCTTGTTATCGCCCACCGGCTGTCTACCATTCAGAACGCCGACCAGATTGTCCTTTTGCAGAAGGGACATATTGAGGCAACCGGCAGCCAGGAGGAACTTTTGAAGAATAGTCCTCTTTATGCGGATATGTGGAAAGCCCATATCGGGGCGAAAGCCTGGGCTGTTTCCGATGAACAGGGGGTGACAGTAAATGTTTAAGACAACAAAACGGATTATTGGCTGGTGCAGCGAATATAAGGCAAGGCTGTATTTAGGCTTTGTGTGTGCGTTCTTTGCCACATGGTTCGGGGCGGCTCCCACAATGGTAGCAGCTTTTACTCTTGGGAAAGCCATTGACAGCGCCAGGACAGGAACGGTCTTTGACACTTCTTTGATCGGGATGTCTTTTGTGTCTGTCGTAGTTCTGGTTCTGCTCCGTTTCCTGTTTTCCTACTGGCGGGCAAAATTGCAGGAAAGTATCGGTTATGAGATTGCGGCAAAGCAGAGAATTAAAATTGGTGACATTCTAAAGCGGGTATCTCTCGGTTATTTTCAGGAGAACAATGCCGGTGATATTTTAAGCACCGTCACCACGGAGCTGTCCGCTCTGGAATATCAGGGTATGAGGATGATCAACGAGATTGTCAACGGCTACATAAATGTAATCGCAATTATTATCTGCCTTGGCGTGTTTAGTATTCCCGCTGCGCTGATTGCGGCGGCTGGCGTCCTGCTTTCTCTGTTGTTTCTTCATGGGGTATCTGTGCAGAGTGAGAAAAATGCGCCGGTCAATGAAAAAGCGGTTGAGGATATGTCCGGTGCGGTAATCGAATATGTCCGGGGATTGCCTGTGGTGAAATCATTTGGGCAGGAGGGCGCTTCGATTGCCAGTATGAAAAAGGCGGTAAATGACAGCAAGAAGATCAATATCAAGATAGAAAAAGGATTTACACCGTTCAACTGTCTGCACCTGTTTTCCCTGAAACTGGCTTCTGTGGGGCTGGTGCTTGTCACCGCATGGATGACATTAAACGGGCAGATGGAACTTCCCATTATGCTGATGTTCTGTATGTTTTCTTTCACGATCTTCGGCAGCGTGGAGGCGGTCAATGATTCTGCCCATGTCCTTGGGGTGATTGATTCCGCTATGGATAAGCTGGAAAAAGTCAATCAGGCGGTATATATAGACGAGGGCGGCTCGGATATTATGCTTGCAAGCCATGACATAGAATTTTCGCATGTTACCTTTGGGTATGACAAGAGAACTGTGTTGCAGGATGTTTCTTTCCGGATTCCGCAAAATACCACAACCGCTGTTGTCGGGCCGTCCGGGAGCGGAAAGTCCACGCTTTGTAATCTGATTGCACGTTTTTATGATGTGAACAGCGGTACGGTAAAGATTGGCGGCAGGAATGTAAAGGATTTTACTTGCGATTCCCTGCTGCGGAATATCAGTATGGTTTTTCAGAATGTATATCTGTTCCATGATACGGTAAAGAACAATATCCGCTTCGGAAATCCCAACGCCACGGAGGAAGAAATTGTTGAGGCTGCAAAAAAAGCCCGCTGCCATGATTTTATTATGTCTTTGCCGGAGGGTTACGATACTATGGTCGGTGAGGGCGGCTCCTCTCTTTCGGGAGGCGAGAAACAGCGTATTTCTATTGCCCGTGCAATCCTGAAGGATTCGCCTATCGTAATCCTGGACGAAGCCACGGCAAGCATTGACCCGGAAAATGAGCATTTGATCCAGGAGGCCATCAGCGCACTGACCCACGGGAAAACCATTATCACTATTGCACACCGGCTGGCTACTATTCAGAACGCAGATAAGATTCTTGTGGTAGATGGCGGAGGGATCGCCCAGCAAGGAACACATAAGGAACTGATGGAGCATGAGGGAGTTTACAAACGCTTTATTGAAATCCGTGAAAAGGCCGAGGGCTGGAGTATCGGAGAATAGGAGGACACGATGAACAAGAAAACTGACACAAGGACAATGCTGCTTACGGCTTCGCCGTTCCAGCTTATGATTTCTCTTAGTCTGCCTGCTATTGTCGGCATGGTCGTGGTAGGCTTATACAACCTGATGGATGCCGTATTCGTAGGCCAGATGGTAGGGACAAACGCAATGGGGGCCGTTTCTGTATCTTATCCCTTTACCATGATAAACAGTGGTATCTCAACGCTGATCGGCGTAGGCTCTGCCTCTGTCCTGTCAAGGGCAGTGGGAAAGAAAGACCAGGGAACCATTGATAAGATTATGGGAAACCTGATAGCCCTTAACCTGATTCTTTCGATAGCCGTTACTGTGATCGGCATGGTATTTACACGGTCTATCCTGCGGCTGACTGGAGCCGAGGGTGAAATTCTGAATATTGCGGAGCGTTATCTGCAGATTATCTTTGCAGGCTCCCTGTTCGTGAATTTTGCGCAATCCGCTAACATGGTAATGCGTGGGGAAGGTATCTTGAAAAAAGCTATGCTGATTACCGGAACCGGTGCGGTGCTGAACATCATACTTGACCCCATTCTGATCTCACTGATGACAAAGAACAGCATGGGTGTAGAGGGAGCTGCTTTTGCGACAATCCTTTCTCAATTTATTACAGCAAGCATTACTCTTTGGTATTTTCTGAAAAAAAGCAAAATGATTAAGATTAACCGCATAAAGCTGGAAAACAGCCTGCTCCCGGAGATTTTGAGCGTTGGTTTTTCCGCTATGCTCATGCAGGTAATGAACTTTGTCCAGCAGACCGTGCTTTATAATGTTGCTTCACAGCATGGCGGCGATACATGGCAGATTATTCTTGGAGCCGCCCTACGCGTCCAGTCCTTTGCGTTTATTCCTCTATGGGGCATGAGCCAGGGATTCCAGCCGGCAGCCGGAACCAATTATGGAGCAAAGGAATATGACCGGGTAAAAAGGTGACGCTGGGATTTGGTCTGGGGGCTACTGTCCTTGCCCTGCTTTTCTATCTGCCGGTGGAGCTTGCACCGAAAACAGTGCTGTCCTGGTTTATCACTGATCCGGAGCTTGTGGCCCAGGGCGTGGGAGACTTCCGTGTCTTGTTCAGCACCTATATTACCCTTGGACTTATGATTACGGCAATTACGCTGTTCCAGTCTTTGGGGAAAGCTTCAAAAGCCAGTGTCCTTGTACTGCTGCGCCAGATCGTCCTCTTTATTCCGATGGTGATCCTGCTCCCGAAAATGAGTGGCCTTGGGATTCATGGAGTATTTGCAGCTCCGGCGCTGACAGACGGCATTGTGTTTGTTGTGAGTATTCTTCTGGTTATTTCAGAATTTCGGAACCTTACAAAACTAAAGGCGGAAGGAAGGTAAAAGACAAATGAACAGAAATTCAAATAAACTGGATGTAAAAGACCTTGTGACGATTGGTATTTTTCTGCCATCTATTTTGTAATCAACCTGATTGTCATGGTATGCGGCGGGATTACCCCTCTGCTGTGGATATTCATGCCGCCGATCCTTAGTGTGCTGTGCGGAGTGATTTATATGCTCCTTGTGGCAAAGGTGCAGAAAACCGGAGCCGTACTGATTATGGGATTGATTACCGGGTTGATTTATGTGGCGACCGGGCAATTTACGCTGGTGCTTCTGGTGACATTCGGGCTTGCCTGCATTGTGGCGGAGCTGATACGAAAGGCAACCGGCTATAACAGTTTTCGGGGAAATCTCATTGGGTATGCGTTCTTTTCCCTCGGCATGGTAGGCTCGCCTCTCCCAATCTGGTTATTCCGTGACAGCTTTTCGGAGCAGATGGTTTCCCAGGGGATGCCAGCCGACTATGTGGCGACCATGAATGCCGTAACCCCTGTATGGGTACTGGCGGTCATGGTGATTGCAACTTTCTTACTGGCTTTTGTTGGCGGCCTGATAGGAAAGGCTCTGCTGAAAAAGCATTTTGAAAAGGCGGGTATGGTTTGATATGGCAGGAGAAGAAACAAAGTCCGTTCGATTAGACCCCCGAACAGAGTTGCTGCTTCTGGTAATTGCCAACATCGTAGCTTTTACCTACTCTGCCCGGTGGATTGAGTTTGCTGTGATCGGAGCGTTGGCGTTCCTGCTCCTGTGCTGCGGCTGTCATAAGACAGCCGCTAAATGGGTAGTGTTTTTCATATGCCTTGTGGCTGTTCAATACTATGTGATTCCGATATTGCCTAAAATACTGGTCATCATGTTTTCCATATTGACGGTCTATGTCCGAAAACTGTTTCCCTGTCTAATGATCGGCGCATTGATTTTGAAAACAACCCCGGTTCGGTTTCTGATTATCGCACTGAGAAAATGGCATATTCCGCAAAAACTGATTATTCCCCTATCGATTACCCTGCGGTATTTCCCCGCTATCAAAGAGGAATACCGCCATATCCGTGACGCTATGAAGCTGCGGAAGATTAAAGGAATCGGGCGAAAAATGGAGTGTATGATCGTACCGCTTTTAATGTCTGCCACCGGAACCGCTGATGAGTTGAGTGCGGCGGCAATCACCAGGGGGATTGAGAACCCGGTTCCGAAAACTTGTATTGTGGATTTGCGGTTTCATATCCAGGACTATATCTGCCTGCTTGCAGGCTGCGCATTTATTGTGGCGGCCAGTGTGGCACGATGATAGGAGGGGCTATGTCATTTCTTGAGTTATTTATGATTGCGGTGGGCCTGTCTATGGACGCCTTTGCGGTATCTGTCTGCAAAGGCTTATCCGTAGACAGGCTGCGCCCAAAACACGCTGTCATTACAGGATGTTATTTCGGGGGATTCCAGGCGGCCATGCCGTTTCTTGGGTATCTGCTTGGTATACAGTTTCAGGCAGCGATTACCCATATCGACCACTGGATTGCCTTTGCCCTTTTGGGCGGTATCGGCATAAATATGATACGGGAGTCCAGGACAGAGGAAAAAAGCTGTCCCTCCTCCTTTGATATGAAAACAATGTTTCCCCTTGCGATTGCCACAAGTATTGACGCATTGGCGGTGGGGATTACCTTTGCATTTTTAAATATCCATATTGCCCCGGCTGTTGTATTTATTGGTATTACGACTTTTGTTCTTTCTGTCTGTGGAGTGAAAGTAGGAAATGTATGCGGCAACCGGTTCGGTTCCAGGGCGGAACTGATCGGCGGTATGATACTGATCGGTATTGGCCTTAAAATTTTGATAGAACATTTGGTAGCGGAAGGAGGTATTTTTCATGGTTGATATTCGGCACGTGGATTTCTCCTATCATGGGGAGGAAGAACACGGGAGCCTGCACCAGATTGATTTTCAGGTAAGGCCCGGCGAATGTGTTCTGCTCTGCGGCAAAAGCGGCTGCGGCAAAACAACGGTTACAAAGCTGATTAACGGCCTGATTCCCCACTTTAACGATGGGGATTTAAGTGGAAATACGATTGTTGATGATATGGTGGTTTCGGAAACACCCATGTACCAACTCTCTGGAAAGGTTGGCTCTGTGTTCCAGAATCCAAAATCACAATTTTTTAATATTGATTCAGACAGTGAGCTGGCCTTTGGTCTGGAAAATAACGGTGTGGCTCCTGCTATGATCCGGCAGAGAGTGGAAAAGACGGTAAGGGATTTACATATTGAGCATTTACGGCACAGGGATATTTTTTCCATGTCGGGCGGTGAAAAGCAGATTTTGGCCTTTGCTTCGGTCTATGCCATGAACCCGGAAATCTATGTGCTTGATGAACCGTCTGCGAATCTGGACAGGGCTTCTACCCTGATTTTAGGGGAGCAGCTAAAGCATATTAAGGAGCAGGGCAAAAGTATCGTGATTGCGGAACACCGTTTATATTATCTGACGGATATTATTGACCGGGCCGTATTCATTGTAGATGGCAAGATCATAAAGGAATATGGGCGGGAAGAATTTTTGAGCCTGACGGATGAAGAACGCTGCCGGATGGGGCTTCGCACACTTCGCAGGAAGAATCCCCCTTATCATGTTGTTTCCGGTGCAAAAGGTGAATTGGAAGTGAGGAATCTGACGGTAAAGGATAAAAAGCATACGATTTTTGAAAATATTAGTTTCAGTGCCTCGTCCGGGGAAATCCTCGGCATTCTTGGTATCAATGGAGCCGGAAAGACTACGCTTGTGCGCTGTTTGGCCGGACTGCTGAAGGAGCATAGTGGGGAGGTGCTTTTTTCTGGAAAGCCAATGACCCCCAAAGAGAGAAATGCCGCCTGCTATATGATTATGCAGGACGTAAATCACCAGCTTTTTGGGGAAAGCGTCTGGAATGAGTGCGAATTATCCAGGGATGAACAGATTACGGATTCCGAGATTGAAAAAGCATTGACGGACTTTGACCTGATTGATTTTAAGGACAAGCACCCGATGGCGCTGTCGGGTGGACAGAAACAGAGGCTTGCCATTGTCACCGGAATTGTGGCCGGAAAGAAAATCCTGATTTTTGATGAACCTACCAGCGGCCTTGATTACGACCATATGTGTGTGGTGAGCAAAACGCTGAAAGACCTTGCAAAGATGGAGCATATCGTATTCGTCATTACGCACGACATGGAGTTTTTGGAGATTACCTGCAATCAGGTGGTGGAAGTGGGAAATCAGTATTTTGCGGGGAGGGAAAACCATTTTTAGCATTGTATCAGAGATTATTATGGAAAACTTGGAAAAGCACCAGATTGGGGGCGAGATTATGGATGTAGACCGGGCAACTGTATTTTCAATCATCCCTGGTATAGAGCTTCTTTATTTTGTTGAGAAATGTCCTGATAAGGGAACTGATTCACACTCTGTACTAAAGGATGAACCGGGAACTATTATCATACAAAAAAGCGCTGTCTGCGATTTTGGAATTATCTATCGGTTAGGAAAGCATTTGCCGGTTTCATTTACCAGATATGGGTGTGATATGGCTGTTTTGATAAACGCCAGCTTATTGCACAGCGAGGATATGCAGGCATTTCAAGAAACATGGAATTTTGTTCAGGGTATGGAGGAAAGGTTTCATTTGGAACAGCAATTTTGCGTGGTGAAGTTATTGCCAAAGCTAAAGGAAATATTTGAGGAATTGCGCCAGATACCGTTACCGCCAACCATGTTTCGGTTTTATATGCAATTAAAAGTATTGGAGATATTGATACAGCTTTCGGATCTGAATTTATACAGTAAGCAGGTACATTTCTATCCGTATCAGGAATTTGCAGAATAGGAGGTGTGGGAACGTGTGAATTTGGGAAAGTCATTAGAGGATTATCTGGAGACTGTTTTAATTCTGCAAAATAAGCAAGGGTGTGTCCGGTCTGTTGATATTGCGTGTCATATGAATTTTTCTAAACCGTCTGTATGCCATGCAGTTAAAGTTTTGAAGGAAAAAGGGCTGTTGACTATGGATGCTAAGGGAATGTTGTATCTAACTGCAACAGGACGGGAATGTGCCGAAAAGATTTATGAACGTCACCAGTTTTTTACCGAACAATTAGTTGCTGCCGGTGTGGATGAAGCGACCGCCGAACAAGATGCCTGTCGAATTGAACACGCTATCAGTGATACGTCCTTTAGAAAATTAAAGGAGAAAGTTGGGAAAGGGCAATAAATGAGAAAAAATGTAACAATGCTTTTACGCTTATCAATAATTATCGCTATTGGATTTTATATCCAGAAACACTTGGAAAATGCAAAGAATAAAAGATATATACAAACTTGAGTAATGGAGACAAGCAATGTTAGAGGAAAATGTTATCATACCTTTTTTGAAGAAATTTGACCAGTACCCTTTCTGCGTGAGGTTGAACCGGAAAGAGTACCGGATCGGGGACGGGGAGCCGGAGTTTACGGTAGATTTTAAAAAGCCGGTTTCCCTGACTTCCCTTATGACAAGCACCTCTCTCGCTTTGGGGGAGGCATATATGGAGGGGGATTTGGAGATTGAGGGCGATCTGTACTATGCCTTAGACCATTTTTTAGGGCAGATGGACAGGTTTTCCACGGATGAATCCGCATTGAAAAAGCTGATGTTTACATCAACGGCAAAGAAGAACCAACAGAAGGAAGTACAGAGCCACTATGACATTGGGAATGATTTTTATAAGCTCTGGCTGGACGAAACCATGAGCTATTCCTGCGGCTATTTTCTCAATGAGGACGATTCTCTTTACCAGGCGCAAATAAATAAGGTTGATTATATTCTGAAAAAGCTGTACCTAAAGGAAGGAATGTCGCTGTTGGACATTGGCTGCGGATGGGGATTCCTGCTGATAGAGGCGGCAAAGAAATATGGCGTACATGGCATGGGAATTACATTGAGCCAGGAACAGTACAAAGAGTTCCAGCGACGGATTGTTGAAGAACATTTAGAGCAGCTTCTTACGGTTGAACTGATGGATTACAGGGATATTCCAAAGTGCGGGCAGACCTTTGACCGGATTGTGAGTGTCGGCATGGTGGAACACGTTGGGCGTGACAATTACCAGCTTTTCATGGATTGTGCGAAAGCTGCATTAAAACCGGGCGGCCTGTTCCTGCTCCATTTTATCAGTGCCTTAAAGGAACATCCCGGCGATCCATGGATTAAAAAATATATTTTCCCTGGCGGCGTTGTTCCGAGCCTGCGGGAAATGCTCTCCTGTGCGGCAGAGGACGGATTTCACACAATGGATATAGAAAATCTTCGACTGCATTATAACAGAACACTGTTGTGCTGGGAAAAGAATTACAGGGAACATATGGAAGAAGTGCGGGAAATGTTTGATGAAAGGTTCGTGAGGATGTGGGATTTATATTTATCGTCCTGTGCTGCCACTTTCCATAATGGGATCATTGATCTGCACCAGATTTTATTGACAAACGGAATCAATAACGATCTCCCACAAGTCAGATGGTACTAAAAGCTAAACCGACAGGAACAGTTTTTTGCCTGTCGGTTTATTTAAACTCTTGCGACTTAGAGGCTTCATAACGCCTGCTGATAAACTGGTCTGCCATACAGTCCAGGGTTTTTAAGAGAATTGCCCGTTCATCCTCGGTACAGGCCAGGAGCTTTCCCATAAGGTGCTGTACTTCCTTTTCTACTGCCGGAACATCCGGGTAAAACAGTTCATTAGGCGCAATGCCTAACCGACTGATATAGGATGCCAGCACATCAAAAGACGGATTTTTCCTGCCCTTCTCTATATCCTGCAGATGGCGAAGGCCCCTTCCGGTCTGTTCCGCAAGCTCCTGTTGGGTCAAGCCACATTCTTCCCTAGCTTTTTTGATGCGCTGACCCATACGCACAAACATATCTTCCTGCATGATTGCTCACCTCTACTACATTCTATCGTGCGGGTTGAAATGATACTACTACCTATTTGCGCGTATAGATATGTGCTTATAATGCGCTTTTAAAGAAGTGAATATACAAAATAGCCCTGATAAAAGGCCAACAAAAAAAAACGGCTTTTTACGGCAGGGCATATTTGCGTTACCGCCTGTGACAGCCGTTGAAGGAGCTGTTCGTGGGCGATTATTTGTTTCATTTTCTCTATGGATTTAAGGTTGGTGATTACTTAAAAAAATCACTGGTTTGCCCATAGACCACTGCACGAAAGAAAACGCATTATTAAACATACATAAAACGCATAATAAGGCGGGGTTGCCGGAAAAGTACGCCAGATGGTCATTACGACTGTCTGGTGTTTTTCTTTGTCGAATTTTGCTGGATTCCGCTGTTTATCCACGGTGTCGTGGCCCGCCAGCCTCCATTTTGGTTCCTTATTCACTTTCAACCAAAATGGAGGTTCAACATGGTTAAGATCAATCTGCGGGAGCATTATCCCAATTTTTATAAAGAGGACTGCATTATCGAAGTCCCTGATGAAGTAGCCGCTATCATGCTGGAGTATGACCGTCTGGAGGCCGCATACCGCCGCCGTACATATTACCATAATGCCCACTATTCGCTGGATCGCGGTGATGGCATTGAGTATGACGCACTGTTTGTGGCTATGACCCCCTGTGAGATTTATGAGCGCAAGGTGACAATGGAGCAGCTCCACGCGGCGATTGCCACCCTGCCGGACAAGCAGGCCAAGCGGATCAACGCCTATTATTTTATGGGGCTTAACATGGCCGCTATCGCCAAAAGCGAAGGTGTCAGCATTAAGGCTGTCAGCGATTCCATCCAGCACGGCCTCCGGAACATGGAGAAATATTTGAAAAAAGTCCTGTAACAGACTTCAAAAAAGGCCCTTTTTTCTCACGGTTATTAGAAGGACACGCTTTTCCCGTGACCTCATGGCCTTTGAAAACTGAATACACGGTATTACAGGCACGAAACCCGCGTGAGTAGCGGCATAAGGCCCGGCGCGATGATGGCAGCTTGCAGGAGGTGATGAAATCAGGCTGCCGGAGCGATAAACGGAGCTTTAGACCCGGACTGGCAATCCGGGCGCGATGACAGCGCGGGGGTTAAAGATACTTTCTCACGACCTCCCACAGACTTGAGGGGGAACCCTGCGGCATACGAGTAAAACGGTGCTGCGGAGTTATGACAGCCCTGCCAGGGGCGGCCTGTAATATCCCCTCCCGCCGGGGATGCGTGGCAAATACGGCAGGTAAACGCAACAAAAAATAAAAAGGCAGCCACACCGGAACCATGCCACTATGTTATAGCGGCCCCAATCTTACCGGTGCGGCTGTCCTTGTTTTTATCGAATAGAGACAACCTGTATTTTCATACATTGACATATAGGCTGTATTGATTAGGAGGTGCGACTATGGAAAACCAAGCCGCATTAAATACCCCGTCCACCTCTTACAAAGAGGTCAGGATCGGGAATACCATATACCGGGTGACCAGCTTCTTCTCCGGCGAAAAGGATCTGGGAAAAACTTTGGAGCAGCTCGCTGTCAGGCGGGCTATGGCAGAGTTCTCCCCTCCCCCTGCCGCCTGTGCCGGTCACGCCACTTAACTATGAAAATAACCTCTTGGCCATCCGCATCCTTGCGTGGCGGTGGTGTTTTGGGTATCATATTCCTGCAGGGTAAAACCTGCAGAGCCATCACGCCGCATGAGGTATGAAACTGAGATTGTCGGGAGGTAAAATAAAGATGATTGACAAAACATACGATGTCGGCATTTACTGCCGCCTTTCCAATGACGATGAGCGGGACGGGGAATCCGTCAGCATTGAAAACCAGAAACTTCTTCTCCAAAATTACGTGCGTCAGCGCGGCTGGAACGAAGTTGACGTGTACATTGATGACGGATATTCTGGTACGAACTTCAACCGGCCCGGCGTAAAACGGCTGATCGAAGATGCAAAGGCGAAGCGTATCAACCTGATCCTGGTGAAAGACCTGTCAAGGTTTGGGCGAAATTACATAGAGTTCGGGCAGTACACGGACTATCTTTTCCCCTCCATCGGCTGCCGGTTTATCGCCCTGAATAACGGGATCGACACCATGAGCGATAACGGAAGTACAGACGTTATGTGCTTTTTAAACTTATTTAACGAATTTTACAGCCGGGATACCAGCAAGAAAGTTAAGGCGGTTAAAAAAGCCTGCGCTGAAAACGGGAAGTTCATGGGTACATACCCGGCTTACGGCTACAAACGCGACCCGGAGGATAAGCACCACCTTGTCATTGACGAAGATACTGCCCCTGTCGTGCGCCGCATTTTCGCTATGAGAGCATCCGGCATGGGATTCCATGCAATCGCAGTGATACTCAACGAGGAAGGCATACAGTCCCCTGGCACGTTATATTACCAGCGGAAAGGGCAGAATGACCCCCGCCGTGTCAACCATCAATGGGCGGATGCCACTGTGAAGAACCTTATCCGCAACGAAGTCTATATCGGCAACATGGTACAGGGCAAGACCGGAACCATGTCCTATAAATCCCGCAAGCTGGTCAGCAAGCCGGAGGACGAATGGATTCGTGTGGAGGGTACGCATGAGGCGATCATTTCCCAGGAAGTATGGGATACGGTGGTCAGCATAGACCAAAAACGTGTACGGAAAAAGAAAACCTCTGACGGATATAAAAGCATTTTTACCGGCCTTATCTACTGTGCTGATTGTGGGTTCAAGATGCGTAACCACACAGAGAAATTCACTTATAAGGATGGCAGTCCGGGGCGGTACAGCTCCTTTATCTGTGGCAATTATGCCCGGAGCGGGAAAAGCGCCTGCACCGTCCACACAATCTACGAAAACGTGCTGGAACAGCTTGTCCTGGCTGACATCCGGGAAAAGGCCCAATTTGCAGAGCATGACCCGCAACGGCTGGCACAGCAGATCATCCGTCTGAAAGAAAAAGAAGCCCGCACCCGCCTTTCCTCTTATGAGCAGGAACTGAAAACAGCGGTGGCGCGGATTTCAGAGCTGGAACGCCTGATGCAGAATCTCTATGAAGATAAATGCGCCGGGACGATCCCGCAGACGGTATTCCAGACACTGATGAAAAAGTATGAATCAGAACGTGCGGAGAAGGCCGGGGCTGTCCCAGAGCTGGAGCGCAAAGTAAGATCCCACCTGGAGAACCGGCAGGATGCCGACCACTGGACAGAGGTGATCCGGCGCTATACAGAGATCACGGAGCTGGACGAAACCATCCTCTTTGAACTTGTGGAACGGATCGAGGTCGGGGACACAAAGAAGGTAAACGGGCTTCGGGTATGTGACATTAAGGTGTATTACCGGTATGTTGGGAATATAGACGATGCACTGAATCAGGAAAGGCGGGATCAGTATGAAAAAGCTGTATAAGGTCGGTATCTACTGCCGTCTGAGCGTGGAGGATGCCGCCAATTCTGCAAAGGCAAAGAACTATATCCCCGGTGATGAATCAGTAAGTATTGAGAACCAGTACGAAATCCTCTCCAAATTTGTCATGCTCAATGGATGGGTAGAGGCAAAGACCTATCGGGACGATGGGTACAGCGGGGGCAACTTCCAAAGGCCCGGTTTCCGGGAAATGCTGGACGATGCCAGAAGCGGTCTGATCAACCTGATCCTTGTAAAAGACCTCTCCCGCCTGGGACGTGACTTTGTGGAGGTCGGGCGCTATACGGATGTCGTATTCCCATCCCTGGGCTGCCGGTTTGTATCCGTCCTGGACTGCCTTGACAGTGAAGGTGACAACACGGATATGCTGCATTTCCGCAGTCTGATGAACGACTATCACCTGAAGGATCTAAGCAACAAAATAAAATCTGTCCTCCATGCCAAAAAGAAAAGCGGCCAGTTCCTTGGCGCATTTGCCCCTTACGGCTACCGGAAATGTGAGGACGATAAACACAAGCTCCTTATTGATGAAGAAGCGGCTGCCATTGTACGGAGGATATTTGAAATGAGGCGTTCCGGTACTTCCTATGGCGGGATCGCCGCCACACTCAATCAGGAAGGAATCCTCTCTCCCCGCTGGCATTGGGAGACACACTACGGGAAAGGCTCCTGTAAATATGCAAAAACATGGGCCTATGCCACGATCAGAAATATCCTGAGAGATAAAGTGTATCTCGGAACGCTTACACAGAACCGCACCGGCTCCCGCTCCTACAAAGACGGAACCCAGATACAGAAACCGGAAACGGAATGGATCACCCATGAGGATGCACACGAAGCAATCATTTCTTCCGAGTTATGGGAGGCAGTACAGGAAATAAACCGTGCCGCAAAGCTCCGCAGCGTGGACAATGCAGCGCCAACGCCAGCCCTGTTTACCGGCAAGCTGATCTGTGCAGACTGTGGCCATCCGCTTGTAGCTAACCGCGAAACACAGCATAGAAAAAATGGGACGGTAAAGAAATACACTTCCTATTATTGCTCACGGTTTGCCACCACCGGACACAGCGTCTGCTCCTGGCATCGGATTTATGAGATCACGCTAAAGAACCTTGTGCTGGACGAGATCAAGGCCCATGCCAAGGCTGTTATGGTAGATGAAAATGCCGTGCTGGACAAGCTGAAAAAGCAGGCATCCGCTGAAAGTGCTGCCAGGAGGGAAACCACCCAGCAGGAGATCGGAAGGCTGCGGCGGCGTGTACAGGAGCTGGAACACATGACAGCGAAACTCTATGAGGATAAGGTCAGCGGCACAATCACCGGAGCCACCTTCTCCATGCTGATAGAGAAAAACGAACAGGAACGAATCCAGAAATCTGAACAGCTCGACACACTTCTTGCCGAAGCGAATAAGGCCCGGCAGGATATGGAAAACATCCAGAAATGGGTCGCCATTATAAGAAAATATCTGGACTTACAGGAGCTTGACCGGGAAACGGTTGATGAACTGATAGACCATATCGAGATCGGTGAACGCACCGTCATAGACGGACAGAACCAACAGGACATTAAAATCTTTTACCGCTTTGTTGGAGCGGTATGAGAAATGCTAAAACAGATAACTCCAGCCTTAGTGCTGGACAAGCACATGATCCCTTGCAGGGACGAAAACGAAAAGCGATTGTTATACGCATATCTGTCGAAAAAGAGAGAATTAGCAGAACACCTTTCCCAAATAATCTATGTTCTTGATCAGATTTTTAAAAGGTATCATCAGACTGTCTGTCTCTTTATTGCTGTTCAAACTGTCATAACAGTCATTAATTGCGATAAAGCGCACGCCGAGAAATGGAAAAATCCGTTCCATATACTCTCCCGCATCCAGATAGTTTCTGCCAAAGCGTGACAAATCCTTTACCACGATACAGTCAATCTTCCCGGCCTTAACATCTGCCATCATTGCCTGAAAAGCCGGACGGTCAAAACCGGATCCCGAAAAACCGTCATCCACTCGCATTCCGCACTCTACCATCTCCGGATGACGAGTGAAATAATGACGAATCAGTTCCTTTTGTGCCGTTACACTGTTGCTTTCCTCCCGATCACCATCTTCGTGTGAAAGACGCACATATCCGCAGGCATGCCATACTCCGGAACATTTTCCGGAATTGTTTCCGATCTGCTCCATAAACTCTCTCCTGTCCGCAAAGTATTCCATCATTCCAACGCAGTCTGCACACTACACACATCCGTTTTTTGCCCGCATGTAAGAAAGCATCCTCTCTTCCAGTGTCGTATCCGTATCCGCAAAACTTATCTTTACCACATAAGCACCATGTCGATAACAGTATGGATTCCCGATTTGACTGATAAAGTCCTGCATGCGTTCTTTTTTCGGCAGTGCCGTATCCACATTTATATCCCTTATATCTTTTAATGCACCAGGATCGGCAGTTCTTAAGTCTGCAGCCTGCATCCTTTCCATATCTTCCGTCGTAATTGCACGTACACCCATAGACATCCTCTGCGCTTTTTTTCATTCTATGTTTATTCTGCCTGTACACATGCCATCAAAACCAAAAAGAAAGCCTATTTTTCTGCCAGCATAACCCTGCACCTCTTTTTATAACATGCTATACCGTATTTCATGATATTCTTTACCCCGTCGTCTTCCAGGTTTCCTTCATATCCGGTATACTCAATCTGTTTTACCGCCTCCCTACATGCTCTGTCCAAATCTTTGTCATGTGCATATTTCACTTCTATAATAATACCCATGTCTCCGGTATCCGGTTCCACAAGAATATCCGCATATCCTTCGCCCATTTCCCGATTGGAGGAAATTCCGTAAAATATTCCATAATCTGTGTTACAAAAATATCCCGAATCTCCAAATTGGGAATTGCCAGTTTCATCCATCTTCCCTCTGCTTTTCCTCTCTGGGTCAGATAACCGGTTGTAAAAAGCAAACTCCACATATGATCTACCGTCCGGTAAATTTCTGCATACGTCAGTTCCTGATGAATTTCCTTTATGATAGTTTCCCCTGCCACCAAACGCTCTATCTCCCGTTTTGTTGCAGCATTTGCCGATTCCTGAATAAATCGTTTCACCGCGTCATTGCTGCTGGTATTGATCCAGTAATTCTCCGGCTGCGCCTGCGGATTATTTCCGATCATATCACAATAATTCAGCACATCCCACGGGCAGTACACTTCCGCATTTCCAAACCGATAACCGTCATACCATCTTTTTACCGACTCATAATGATCAATGACACCATAATACTCCAGAAGTTCCTTCACTTCCTGATCTGTAAAACCAAAATATTCATCAAAACGCTCATCTGCAATCGTCAATACTTTCAGGTTATTCAAACCGGTAAAAATACTTTCCTTTGAAATCCGAAGACATCCGGTCAGTACCGCTAATTTCAGACTGCTGTTTGTCTTTAACGCCTCTCCAAGCAAATTACGAATGAACGAAACCATCCGATCATAATATCCATTCGCATAAGCTCCGGCCAATGGAACGTCATATTCATCAATCAGCAAAATAACCTTTCAAAATCGGGTGCATCCATTCCTTTCAGAGACACGGAGACAACCGGATATTTACCCATATATTCCTCACAAAGCACAGTCTCGCCTGCAATTTTCAGTCCTTCAAAATACTTTTATCCCCATTCAATGAAAAAAATACTCCAACATGCTCATATTCAGCGATTTTCCAAATCTTCGGGGACGGGTAAACAAATTCACTTCTCCCCAATTGCATAGAAGCACTTTGATAAATTCCGTTTTATCTATATAGTAAAAGTCCTCGGTACGAAGTTTTTCAAAATCTTCTATCCCAATCGGAAGTTTTTTCTTTCTCATCTCCATTTCTTTCCACGCTCCTTCCATTATTCCGTTCCATACATTATAACAACCGAGCGTTTATATTTCCATAAAATCTTTCTTTTTTAGTCCTATTATATCAGTAGCATCCCCTAGATATTTGGACCCCCACTGCGTCATCCAGTTCGGACACGTCACCCGCTGCCCATCACAATATTGCGTCAAAATCGGCTGCCGCACGTTTGGCCTGGAAAGAAAGTTCTGAAACATTTCGTCAACGATCAGAGAAATATTCGAAAAAATATTTCTGCCGTAAGACCATTTCTGATCGTAAGCCGTAGAAGAAGTAATTGTAAAATTATATCCTTTGTTTCGGTACCTCGAAACCCATACTCATTCGAGATTGAAATAAACCGTTCAAATCAATTTTAAAACGAATGTTTATACTGTCTTTTCTAATATCAATACGTTCAATCAGTTTATTCACCAAAACCCTTTTTTGTGAAACCTCTGCGTTCAGAAAAACTTCTTTCCATGTGGGTAGTTTTTGGTGCATTTTTGCCCATTCATTCATAGATACGGATAAATGTTCTATTTCTGATCTTATCTCATTTACTTTATTTTCCTGCACCTGTTCCCTTTTTTCATGTTCTTCGATCACTGACATCAGTTTTTTCAAGTTCATATCATAACTGCCTGTCATAGCTTGCGGTATTTTACTATTCATGAAATCAATTTCACTCCTGATTTTTGAAGTTTCGTTTGCTCTTTTGCTAATTCAGATTCCTTTTTCTTTGTTCCTCATTCCGTTTTTGGTTGATCAACCGAAAAATATCTTCATTTTCCTGTAGGTTTTCAATATAACCAGATAACACCTTGAATACGATCAGGTCAACCTTGTCAGCTCGGAATTGATTTGACGTATCATGAGGAATCCCCTGCCATTGCTGATTGCATTTGTAAATTGGAGTTTTGCTTTTGCGTCTTTCTCCGGTACTTTTAATCGTCCAATAATTGTATTTACTTCCATTTACCATTTTACAGCTGCAATAACCACAATACAATATATCAATCAAAGAGAGCATACCGTCATTTCTACTGATTACCGTTACGTTTTGGTCTTCGAGTTTTTTTGTATATCTGCCCGCTCTCAATGCACGCTTTTCCTGAACTCTATTCCATGTAGCATCATCAATGATTCTAATGGTTTCATTAGGTTCATTTGCAATAATCCGGTCTTTACTTTTCAAAGTCCGATATACCCCATTGATTCTTTCTCTGCGTTTATATGCAACACGACCGGAATAAACAGGATTTGTTAATATGCTTGTAATAGTTCCGCCTTGCCAGTTCTGCCGCTTAGGAGCGAGCTGTCTGTACTTCTCATTTGCATTTAAAATTTTCGCGATTTTTAGAGAACCAAACTCCATATTAAGAGATAAATGATAGATATATTTTACAATTTCAGCTTCATAAGGACATATCACCAATTTCTTTAATAACCGTCCGTGATTACTCAATTTGCCTGAATTTTCCAGTATATAACCATAAGGCGCTTTCCCTCCCATAAATTTGCCTCCTGCTACCAGCTTCTGTGCAGTATCTTTGACTCTCATACCCGTATCAGAACTGCTTTTTTGAGCGTTTCCATATCTTAAAGCTAACATCATCTGCCCCATGATATCATTTGTCTCCGGTGAAATGCAACCGTCCTTCACTGTGTATATGTCAACTCCCAGACTTTTCAGAGCCATGACATATCCTCCTATATCCCACATTCTCCGTCCGATACGATCATCTTTATAAACAACTAATATATCATACTCCTTGTTTCGGGCATCTTTATAAGCTTCTTGCAAAGCATCCCTTTCCTCAACGGAATTTTTGTATCCACTGACACCACCTTCAAAGTATTCCTTTCCATCAAAGATCCAATTTTCATTTTGTTGAATATATTCAAACACAATCTGCCTTTGTACCTTCAAATCTCCGTCGGCTTCAAGCTGTTGATCGGAACTTACTCTTAATAACATTCTTGCCCGTTTAGCAGCTTCAGTTTCTTTTTTAACCATAAAATTCTCCTTTCCGGTGCGTAAACCGTGATGCTACGCTTTTAATTCTTTCTCGAAATATTCATGTAACATTCCGTCCAAAATGCTTTTTACTTCTGATATAATGGAACTATCCTGAAAATTGCACGGAAATTCTAAAGTGATTTTCATACCCTTATCCTCTGTTGTTAAGCAATAAAATACCTGACTATCCATGGATTTCTCCAAGCTTCTTCTCTTTATCCTCATTTTATGAACGAAAAGATTGTCTAATACATATACGAAATCCGTTTGTTTGAAACTTACACGAAAAATCACTCTAAAACTTGTTTTAAAGTTCCAAAGTGATTTTTGATCTTTTTATATAGTTTCGTATATTTCATTTTCCGAATATATAACAGCTTTTAACAATAGAATTTAATATCATCTGTTACGAAGAATTTTTCCATGCGGAACAAATAAGAAAGAACTGTGCTGATATTAATGTCATTAATGTATTTAATTCCTTTCCCGGAATCTGGCTTGCATTATTGGCTAAAATGCATCCTCCCTTTTTCGTCAGCCATATCTTGGTGCTGTTTGGAGAAGGCTTTCCTTTTGATACGTGTACATGAATCGGTTCTCCGTTCTCATTAGACCAAAAATAAATTTTGTAACCACCTACTGTAAATAAATTAGGCAATTCGGATTCCTCCTTCTGCCGCATATTTATACAACAAATGTGCATTACTTTGAAGCAACTGCTCAAATAAAGCGATTTCTTCATCAGAATATCCTTCTTTTTGAATCCACTTATATTCCGGAAGTTCACATCTTGCAAAATCAAAGCCATCTTCCGTCGGACGTTCAAAATGGACAATTACTTTTTGTACATTATTTTCTTCTATAATCTGTGAGTGGACAATCTCTGTTTCATCATATAACGTCATATATGGATACATCATACCTTCGCGCTCCTCTCTTTTTATCATTATATCCTTGCCCGTAAAAAAATGCAATCCTGAATCACCGTGTATTCCGGTACCATTCCGTATAAACCCGGTTCATCGTAAAGGACATAATTGCCAGTATATTCGCCCGTATTGTCGCATCCGGCCAGGTTGCATAGATCTCACTGGACGCTACGTTTTTAATGTAGTCTTTATATCGGATATAATAATCCGTTGCAGTCGTATCTGTTGGTGCTCCGTCGTGTACAATCACGTATTCCGGTACTACAACTCTGCTAAGTACTATTTCACCCGTCTGGCGGATTGGTTTGATCTCTGCTTCTTCGATTTTGGGCGGGAAATTGCCAAACAGCGTATTCGCAGGAATGATAATATCATCCGGCCAGGTAGCTGCCGCACCAACCGGCTGCAGCCGGATATTCTGTACGGCAGTCTGATCTGACAATACCTGGACGCCGTTAACCGTCACCGGCTGATAGCCATCAGCCGTAATCTGAATCGTATATTGTGCATATGGCTGGGTTTCCGACGGCTCCATACTGTATTCCAGCGGCGGCGCCTCCAGATCAATCTGTTCTGTCTGTCCGGATTCATTTGTATTCAGCTCTTCAAATGTACTGTCCGGTTCTCCCGTATAAGAAATGGTAATCCTGGCATCCGCAACCGGATCTCTGTTCACTCTGGATTCCACGCTCACCTGCAGCCTGCCCATGTCCGGCATGTCTGCCTGCGTATGATATATACTCTTCATAAGCACACAAATACCCTTCCGTTCTCACTATCAGCATATGCAGTCTGCCTGGTTGTGTGCGTGAATTTGCAAATGTACGCTATTCCTGCTCACGGATAATATTTTTGACCGTTTCCGCCTGATTTCGAATATGGCTGTGCATTGCCTCTACGACACGCTCTTTATTTTTTTCCCTTAAAGCTTCCAGTATGGTTTCGTGTTCTTTAATCAGCATTGGATAATTTTCTTTTCCTTTTAAATATTCCACACGATAGCGATAAATCTGCTCTCTCAAATTACTTAGCAGTGTTACGAGTTTTGGGTTGTCAGTCGATTCATATATAATATCATGAAATTCGACATCATAAGCAACGATTTTGCTCAGATTTCCGGTCTGAATGGCATTTTCAAAATTCTTCATGGCAAGTGTAAGATTTTTAAGCTGCTGTTCTGTCATCTTATCACAGGCAACCTGTACGGCAAGATCATCCAATGCTTCCCGTATCTGTAAAACGTCTTCCATATTTTTTTCTGTCATTCTGGCTACTTCCGCACCTTTTCTCGGTATCGTAACCGCCAGTCCTTCCTGCTCCAGCATCCGGATCGCTTCTCGAATTGGCGTCCGGCTGACACCCAATTTAGCGGCAAGCTGCAGCTCCATCAGACGTTCACCTGGTCTTAAATCTCCTTTTAATATGGCCTCCCGCAGTGTTTGAAATACAACATCACGCAGAGGCAAATATGCATTCATGTTTAATTTCAAATCTTCTGACATCTTCCTATCCTCTTGTCTTTTATACATTAAATACTGTCGTCACATAAATATGTCTGGCTAATCCGCTCGCACGCAATGCATCCGCCGCATCTTTTGCCGTACTGCGTTCCTCAAACAGAGCAAATACGGTAGGTCCGCTGCCGCTCATCATTGCATTTAACGCTCCATAGTTCATCAGACTTTCCTTAATCTGCGCAATAACCGGATATTCTTTTACCGTTACTTCCTCCAGAATGTTTCCCATATGAGAAGCTATCGCATGCAAATCCTGCTGCCGAATGTCTGTGATCAGCTGATCAATATCCGGATGCCTTGTCTGTTCGTTCAGTGACAGCCGATCATACACCCATTTTGTAGAAACGCTGATACCAGGCTTTGCAATCACTACCGGACAGCGCGGAACCGCAGGCAGTCTGGTCAGTTTTTCTCCGATGCCTTCTGCCAGAGCCGTTCCCCGCATAAGACAATATGGTACGTCTGCTCCGAGTGTCAATGCCCGTTTTGCAAGCTGTTTTTGAGACAATCTTAAGTCATACAGCAGATTCATCCCATACAGTACGGCTGCGGCGTCCGTACTCCCGCCAGCCATACCGGCAGATACGGGAATACACTTTTTAATATCAATGTGAATCCCCTGTGTAAGCTCAAATTCCTCAATCAGAAGTCTGGCTGCCTTATACGCAATATTGTGTTCGTCCACAGGCAGAAATCTGATATTGGTTGACAATTGGATCCCCGGTTCCGCTGTTTTTTCCATCTGCACGCTGTCGAATAAATGTATCGTCTGCATAATCATACGCACAAGATGATATCCATCGTCCCGACATCCGGTAACATCCAGACCGAGATTGATCTTTGCTAACGCTTTCAGTCTGATCTCGTCCATTCTTCCATCCTCCAAAATTGTTTGTGGTGTATTCTGTATATTGTATATTGTATAATGTATTCTGTATACAATATACAAGATTTCGCACAAAAAGTCAACAGCATACAACGACATTTAATAAGAAAATAAACATCCTCAGACAGCTTGAAAACTGCCTGAGGCCATGTTAAAAACATCAGATATATACAACTTTTAAATTTAATACATCATATGCATCATCCTGCAGATTAAACGATACATATCCCCAAAAAATACTGTCTTTTGTAACGGTTAGCGCTTCTGACTTTGAAGCGGATAAATGCTCATAATGATCTCCGATCAGAGTGACCATTTCCTTCCCCATACCTCCACCGAATGGGGAATAAAATCTTTCATCCATATACACTGCGAGTATTGTATGTCCCTGAAAGCTTTTTTCATACCAGTATTCGATATGATTGTCAGATACACCCTTACGGCTGTGAAAAAATTCTTTTTCCTTATCCGGTCCTCTTTTATCCGTACGTATTTCAATAGACCATACCTGCGGATGAAAGTCTGACAAACCCTGCTGATAGCTTGCCGAATTTTCATTCACACGGCCGTCTGCAAATTCAATGCCGGCAGTATAGCCCTGGTTATAACCCTCTTTCTGTCCGTCTTCCCATCCTTTATCCTGTCCGTTCCGATACTGCAGCAATGCCAGATCCCGGATCGCCTGATCAAATTTCGAGAAAGAATCCTGCGCGCCTACTTGAACCCCTTTGTCAGTAATGGTGGCCGCCAATATAGATTTTCCATTACTGACAGATGTAAAAGACTGTGTAATCCATCCCTGCAGATTTGCTACGTTTTGATCCAGCTGCTGATTTTGCTGCTGCAAAAAATTCAGCTTTGCACTGACAGACGCACGTTTATACTCATTGACATTTACATCTTCCTCTTTGCTTTCCATTCCAAAAAATATTTTTATTTTCTGCCATGCATTGGCTGCGAATGCCATCAGCGATTTCTCCTGAGACGGATCTTTTGCCGCGTCATAAGAAGCCGACAGGTCGCTTTGCATCCCGATCTCACGGTTTTTTGTTATTTGCATAAAGCTTGATTCTGCGGTTTCCCATGCTCCCTGAATATCAGCCGTGCAGATATACATCTCACCGTCATAAATAATATAATCGCCCGCACTGTATGCCGTATTTTCCTGAAACACGACCGCTATTTTATCCGTTGCATTCGATGTAATAACTGCCGCTTCACTCCATACGGATGGTGTGGCAGTCAGCATCCCGAATACGAGCAGTGCGCAGAGCGCTTTCCCTGTTTTCGATTGATTGTTCATTGCTCATTCCTCCTGTTTTCTTTATAGACATGAATGGATACGATCTCAATATTCCGTGTTGGTTGATTTGCAAACGAGACAAGCAGCGCATTTCCACTTGTTGACAATGCCACATTGGAAGGCAGTCTTCCCGGCTTTTTAAACTCCACTACAATCGACGTATCCGCATCTTCCAGACGAATCTGATCTTCTTCCGTTAAAAGCGGTATCTGATAGACATATGCGGAACCGCTTTCCTGATATGTATAGCCGCTGCCCCCTTCCTGCTGCGGCTGTGCCAGCAATGTAATATCGGAAAACCACTTTTCTTTTTCCAGTTCCCCGACCCGTGACCGTGCGTCCGTAACTTCCGTATGCAGGTTTTCCATTCCTTCTTCTACCGTCTGTGCTCCTCCAATTTCCTGCAGTGCATCAAAAAGTCCGCCGATTCCATCTTTGGACAATATTTTTACAATTGCGCCTATCTTTTGAAAAACGGTGTCGCCTTCTATTTTACCCGCCTCTTGCGGATCCCCGGTCAGAGCGTCAGCCGCATCTGCCTGTTCCTGCAGCTTCCCGTCGGCTTCCTGTCTTTCCTTTTTTTCTTCTTCCAGTTTTTTATCAAAATCTGTGGTTTGCTCATCCAGCTGATTTTTTAACTGTCTATCGCTTTCTTCCAAAGCCGCTTTTGCATCTTCCAGCGCTTTGCCGTTATCATCCAAAGAGTTCTCCAGTTCTTTTACCGCTTTGTCAAAGGCCTCATCCTGTTTCATATTCTCATCTTTGAGCTGTCTGATCATCCGGTTTAACTCCTGTATCGCACCCGTATAAACCTGATCATTTCCTGCCAGAATATCTACAAACTGTGCAATTGTCAGATTTTCTGCGGAAACCGGCGCGGATTGAATCTCACTGCCGGAACCTGTCACCTTTTCCAGATGAATGCCGGATACCATAACCGCTTCCGTTAACTGTTCCGTTATGGCATTGATATGCCGGATGGACTGATTGATGTTCGTAATGCTTGTCTGCAGTTTGCGGATATCCGCCTGCTTCTGCTGATCCAGCGTTTTCAGTTCACGGATCTGTTTTGTCAGAGTGTCTACAAGCGACCGCACCTCGCCGATCTTTGCCGTTAACTTTTCAACCTGGCTGATCAGCTCCTTATTTGCTGCCTGCAATACGGTCTTTTGAATACGCTTAATGTCAGCATCCGTAAAATAATCGACTCCTTTCACCGGTGTTTTTATGCTCTTTTTTACACTTGCAATCACACCTGCCTTCAGTGCTTCCAACTGCTGTTTTGTAATTTTTTCTACTTCGCCCCGAATCATAGATTCCACCTGCAGCGAATTTTTGAGTCTTTCCAGATCCTGCTCCGTCAGCCTGCCGGTGCTGCTTTGTATATACGTCTGCATCTTTTCGGACAGTTCCCGCCTGAGACTGTCTTCCATACGCTGCTTTTCTTCTGCCGTAAGCAGCTGTGTTACACCCGTCTGTGCAAGCACCTCGCGCAGCGCATCTTCTACCGCAAGTCCGATATACTTTTTCTGCTCTTCTGTCAGGCCACCCTCTTGTGAAATGCCAAGGTCCGCCAGCAATACGGCTATAATATCCCGCAGCTCATCTTCTCCGACCGCACTTATTTTACATCCCCATCCGATAGAATTTCGTATATCTTTTCTCCTTTTAACTGTTCGGAAACAGCCTTTTGAATCCGGTCTGCCAAAATCTCGGTCTCCAGTGTGTCTAATACCTGTTCACTGACATCCGCCGAAATCTCCCTTATTCGATCCGGTGTAATCCGTACCGCTTCTCCTTCTCCGGTTGACGCATTCGTTCTGTCCGTAAATAACCAGATCACAAGGATAATCGCTGCCAGTATAATCAACAGCCCGCCAATGAGAAAAGCGATCTTCGTACGATCTAACTGTTCGTATTGATTCTCATTTTGTTCCATAAATAATTCCTTTCTTGTTTACATAAAATAAATTTTTTCAGGAAATACTTTTCAATCGCATCATTTTTGGTATATTAGTTAATGTAAATCATATTAATCCAATTACAAAATATATACAAAGAGGTGTACAATTGAATCCTGATGACATATTTCAATTAGTGATACTTGCTATTTTATTGCTGCTTTCCGCATTCTTTTCTTCTGCTGAGACTTCTTTAACTACTTTTAACCGCATCCGCATGCGTACACTTGCCGATGAAGGCAACCGACGCGCCGTCCGTGCATTAAAAGTCACGGAAGACTCCGGTAAAATGCTCAGTGCTATTCTGATCGGCAATAATGTTGTAAACCTGTCCGCTTCCAGTATCGCTACTTCTCTTGCTATCCGCCTGTTCGGCAATGTCGGCGCCGGAATCGCGACCGGTATTTTAACCGTGCTGATTCTGATTTTTGGTGAAATTTCGCCTAAAACACTTGCCACGCTGCATGCGGAAAAGCTTGCTATTTTATACGCAGGTATTATTCAGTCACTGATGACGGTACTGACTCCCGTCATCTTTATTATTAACAAACTGTCTAACCTGTTTCTCCGTCTGCTGCGGGTGGATCCAAATAAAAATAAGGATACCCTGACGGAAGAAGAATTAAAAACAATCGTGGATGTCAGCCATGAAACCGGTATTATCGAAACCGAAGAACGGGAAATGATTCACAACGTTTTCGATTTTTCAGATGCTATGGCAAAAGAGATTATGACACCGCGTATTGATATGACATTTGTTAAAGCTGACAGCACTTACCGGGAGATTTTGGAAATCTACCGTGAAAACCATTATACAAGAATTCCGGTTTACGAAGATACTACCGACAATGTCATTGGTATTTTAAACATGAAAGACCTGCTGTTATACGAAGATGTAGAACATTTTTCCGTATCTAATATTCTTCGTGAACCGTTTTTTACCTATGAGAAGAAAAACACGGCGGAACTGTTTTTGGAAATGCAGACAAAATCCATTAATCTTGCCGTTGTACTGAATGAATACGGCATTACTGCCGGCATGGTTACGATGGAAGACCTTCTGGAAGAAATCGTAGGCGAGATCCATGATGAATATGACATGAACGAATCGGACCCGCTTACAAAGATCAGCGATACTGCCTTTCTTGTCGCCGGTTCTATGAATCTGGATGATCTTTGCGATGAACTGGATATCAGCCTGACTTCGGACGATTATGAGACGATCGGCGGATATTTTATCGGCCAATGCGACCATTTGCCAAAAGCCGGCGAACAGATTATTACAGATGATAACATTCGTCTGACCGTTACTTCCGTTATAAAAAATCGAATCCAGCAGATAAAAATTCAGCTGCCGGAACAGCCTTATAAAAACGAGCCTCACTAAAGCATGTTTGAAAAATGCGGTTTCCGGTCGGAGGCGGCCGGATCTGCCAGTATTTTCTATCGTTGCAAAAGATATTGTCCCGAATGAGGGAGGCGTAGTGGGCTACGTTGACCGAATGAGGGACAAATCTCCCGCAAAGTGGGGCGTGCAGATGGCGGGAATGATTTTTAAGACACACTCTAGAGCGTGTTTGAAAAATGTTTTCTGACAGATGTGCGTCACAATTTGTGGGAGATTTGCGCCAAATGAAGGGCGCATAGCGGGCTATGTAACCTGAATTTGGCGCAAATATCACGCAAAGTGGGGCGTGCAGATGGCGGGAATGATTTTTCAAACACGCTCTAGCCCTGTCGAAGCCGTTCCTGGCTGTGGGCCGGAGGCACATTCGTATATATTTTCGTTCTTTTTTGTACATCGTTTTCTTTCCTTTCAGACAGCCATTCCTGCCGCCTTTAAAATAAGCGCGGATGTCTTTAACAGTTCCTGCATAAAAGCAGTCTGATTGTCAAATTTCCCGCACCGGATATGCCTGTGGATAAAGCGCTCTGTCTTTCCTTTTCCGCTGATATGCCGAAATACCGGATTGTCAGGAATCACTGCCAATTCCTCTTCATAAAGCCTGTACAACCGATTGATATTCTTTTTGTTATAGATGGATTCCTGATGATATTGATTGATCAGATAAATAACGTTTTTTTGAAAGATATGCCTGTTTTGAAAATAAGCATCCAGATTCTGACGCTCCTGTGAAATACTTACCACGGCTACATCTGCCTGTGACAGCACATAATCGGATATTTCATCCTGTCCGCTGCCGCAGTCAATAAATGTAAGATCCGCTATTTGCTGCGTTAAGGCAATGACACAGCGAATTCCCATTTTTACGGCTTTCGAATATTTTTCCTGTTTTTTGTACTCTCCCTGCGGCAGATAATACATACGCCCTCCGATCACCGGAACCATATGTTCCAGCAGTCGTTCGGCTGTCAGTGTCCTTCTTTCTGCCAGTCCGTTTAAAAGTTCCCATCCATCCCGCCTGCCATATAGATCATCCGAAGACATAGAACCAACCTGCATACCCATTCCAAGCATTTGATGTAAATCTCCCTGCTGATTGCTGCTTTGCATCAATATCGTTCTCATATGCCATGCATCCGCACATACACTGGCGACTGCCGCCATAGCGCTTGTCGTACCGCATCCGTCTTCTTCACTCCAAAATACAATATTCAACGTTTTGTCCCCTTCCATAGTACTCTTTTTCTGCTGCCAAACTCAGCATACGTCATATGCTCCGTATTCCGGCTGCCCGGAAAAAACAGCTGCTGTCTTGCCGTGCTTTGCATTTCTGACAGCCCGAACTCTGTGCAGCCGGTCAAAAACAGTAAACACCCGCAGCAGACGTACAAGAACCTGTTCCATCCCCGCTGAAATATGTGCAAATTTATACACCGGCTCATACTGCATATCAATGCGATATGCTTCGTCTGCCTCATCAAAAGGCAGCAGCATCCAACGTTTCACCAGTTTATTTTCCAATATAAAATACTTTTTTATTTTTTCTACCGCAAGTTCCCGACATACTCCGCGCAGCAATACAATTGCTGACAAACCGCTTTCCTGCATAAACTGCCGATAAAATTCCAGATTACTGCGTTCACAGTCTACGACCAGAATGCGGCTACCGCACAGCGCCAGACACAATTGCTGCGGCCTGTTCCCCAACTGTACGAGCACATACTCATATTCCAGTTCATGCCAGTGCACCAACGGTACCCGCCGCATAAAATCTACTTCATGAAACGTAACCGTCGTCATCGTGCGATCCGGTGTCGGTATGCATTGATATAAAATTCCATCCTCAGAATGATCAATTACACAAACGCGTTTTCCCGTATTCTGCAGCGCATAGGCTGCATACATACAGATATCGGCCGGATAGCTTCCAAAAAAACCTATGATATTTGGCAAATTTTCCACCTGCTTTCTATTTTTTATTTACATATCAGTTCGAAGATTCAAAATCGTTACATTTTTCTGCTATGTTTAGGAACCGGATTGTTTTTTTCTGCCCGAAGTTCTGTCGACAAATCCATTCGTATATGATATGTTTTAATGTATATTTTTGATATATATTTTTTTACAGGGAATTCAATGATTCATATTTAATGAAATAAATTTAATTATGAATATTTAATTAGCAAAATTAAATTTTCATAATAATTTTTATGACCTTACCAAATAAGAAAAATAAGATAGTTCATATGATAACAAGTTTTCAATCATTTGTAAAGAGAAATTTTTCCAACTCCTTCGATTTGTGCAAAATGCATATAAATGCGTGGATTAATAACGTCCAAAATAAAACAGGATTTATGACTGCTCGTTATGTATGCAATCACAAATCCTGTCGTTCCTACGAAAGCTTCACTGCTACTTCAATAAATCCGGACACATATGGCCCTACCGCATATGGATCCGCATAAAACCGGATTTTTCCATTTTTCAGATAATACCGGTTGTCGTTAAAATCAATCTGCTCCAGAGCCTTCTTAACGTCGTCTCTGTCCGGGTAAAACAGCGGAGTTTCCACCTTTTTTGTCTTGTCAAATTTCTTCAGATACAGTTCACGTACTTTTTCATTGACCTGCTTTTGCTCATTCCAAGCAATGTGGCTGCAGACACTTTTTTGCCTGTCTTTGCATCAAAAATATACGAATAGCGATACGGCATGCCATGTGCCCCCATAGAATACTCATAACCGCTCTGGAGTACACAGATATGGTTTTCATCATTTATCGTAACCTCACATTTAACATCGTCCGCATAATAGTTGTCCGCACTGTCCGTCTCTTTGATCATATCTTCAGCTTCTTTTAAATTTTCAGCCGCATTCTTTTTCCATTTTGTCAGCAGGTTCCGATAAAACCGATTGAACGTCTTTGCCGCGTCGCTGTCATCTTCCGCATACGGATATTCATAAGAAACTTCTTTATATATACGGCCTTCTTCCGTCTTATATTCTTTTTCGTATGTCTTTGTCGTCAGCTGCAGCCCCTGTGACGGACTCTTTGTATCCGTCTGCGCTGCCAGAACTTTTGTATCCGGTGGGCACGCCACAGGTACCACACAAGGCAGCGCCAACAGGGATGCCATAATGGTAATACCAAGTTTTTTGCAATTTCTTTTCTTCTCATAATTATCTACCTCCGCTTTCATTTTTTATTTGTTTATAATGATTAGACGCCCCTGTTATAAAAAAGTTTCACGGATGGCAAAAAATTCCGAAGAATTATTTTAAGGCAATTCCAAGCTCTTCAAGCTGTCCTGCATCTACGGTTTCCGGCGCTTCGGACATTAAATCCGACGCATCTTTTACTTTTGGGAACGCAATTACGTCACGTATGGAATCCGCATGTACCATATGCATAATCATTCGGTCAAATCCATACGCAAGTCCTGCATGCGGCGGTACTCCGTACTGAAACGCACTTAACAGAAATCCAAAATTCTCCCATGCCTTTTCTTTTGTAAATCCAAGTACCTCAAACATTTTTTCCTGAATATCATTTCTGTGAATACGCACGGACCCGCCTCCAAGTTCCGTACCGTTTAAAACGATATCATACGCTTTCGCACGCACCTCTCCCGGCGCCGTATCAATCTTATCCCAGTCTTCTTCCATCGGCATTGTAAACGGATGATGCATCGCCATATAACGCTGCTCTTCGTCCGACCATTCCAACAGCGGAAATTCCGTTACCCATAGAAAATGATATTTGTTTTCATCAATCAGTTCCAGTTCTTTGCCCAGTTCCAGACGAAGTGCGCCTAACACGTTCCATACGATTTTGTTTTTATCTGCCGCAAATAAAAGCAGATCTCCCGGCTGTGCCTCCATCTTTTCCGCAAGCGCCGACAGCTCCTGTTCCGACATAAATTTGGCAAATGAAGATTTATACGTGCCATCCTCATTTACACATAAATACGCAAGTCCTTTTGCTCCGCAGCCTTTTGCAAATTCTACAAGCTTGTCAATCTTTTTGCGCGGCATTTTACTCTGCCCTTTTACATTAATCCCGCGCACGGATCCGCCGCTTTCCAACGCTCCGGTGAATACGCCAAATCCACAGCCCGCAACGATGTCGGATACGTCTTTTAACTCCATGCCAAAACGGGTATCCGGCTTATCCGAACCGAAACGGTCCATTGCTTCCTTCCACGGCATTCTTGGCAGCGGCAGCTCCACATCCACGCCGATCGTTTCTTTGAATACATACTGCAGCAGCCGTTCATTGACATCCATGACATCTTCCGCATCTACAAAAGACAGCTCCATGTCAATTTGTGTAAATTCCGGCTGGCGGTCCGCGCGAAGATCTTCGTCACGGAAGCATTTCGTAATCTGAATATACCGGTCATAGCCGGAACACATCAGCAGCTGCTTAAACAGCTGCGGCGACTGCGGCAGTGCATAAAATTTCCCCGGATGCACACGGCTCGGTACCAGATAATCTCTCGCTCCTTCGGGTGTGGACTTTTGCAGCATCGGTGTTTCAATTTCCAAAAATCCTTCTTTTTCCATAAAATTGCGAATCAGGGATGCCGCCCTGCTGCGCATCATCAGATTACGCTGCAGATCCGGTCTGCGCAAATCCAGATATCGGTATTTCAACCGCAGTTCATCTTTTGTCTGGCTGTCAGATTCAATTGGAAACGGCGGTGTTTCCGATTCCGATAAAATTCTGAGGCTTTGTGCAATAACTTCAATATCGCCGGTCTTCAAATTGTCGTTAACCGCCGCACTTCTCTTATTGACAGTTCCTGTTACGGCAACCACATATTCGCTTCTTAACGTGCCTGCTTTTGAAAAACCTTCCGTACCGACGCTTTCCTCATCAAATACAATCTGCAGAAGTCCGGAACGGTCTCTCAGATCTATAAATATCAGACTTCCCAAATTACGTCTTTTCTGCACCCATCCCATAACGGTTATCGTTTCCCCGATGTTCCGGCCCGATACTTCCGTACATCTGTGGGTTCTGTGCAGTCCCTGCATGGATTCTCCCATCATGTATTCCTCCTGTTTTGTAAGTTTCTATTACTATCATCTGCTATCATCATAGACATTTCCATTACCGGTTGAAAAATTCCACAAATTCCTCATAGCCTTCTTTCATCAGCTGTTCTTTCTGAAATTTTTTATTTTGTTCATGCGTACAACCAGAACCTGCTGTCCCTGCTGCCTTGCTGCCTGTGCCTGTGCGATGACCCCTGCCAGCTTTTCGCCCGGATATCCTTTTTCAATAAGATAAGCCGCTTTTTCGGCTGCTGTGGAATCTGAAATGCACTTTCCATTAAGAGCAGGATAATACGCTCAAATCCAATGGAAAATCCGCATGCAGGTACATCTTTTCCGGTAAAATTGCCGATCATTTTATCATAACGTCCGCCACCGCCGCAGCTGCCGCCAAATTCCGGCATCGCGATTTCAAATATTGTTCCCGTATAATAGGACATCCCGCGTACCAGCGTCGGGTCAAATACCAGTTCGAACTCCGCCGCTTTACAGGCATTCACACTGGCGGCAATTTCTTTCATGCTTTTTATGGCATCTGTCTCCACATAATCTCCCAACATATCCGCCAGATAAGCAATGCCGTCCTCTGCTTCCCGTACTCCGCGGAACAAATCCAGATACCTGCAAACGGATTCATCGGAAAACCCTTCTTTCTGCAATTCTGCCGCTACGCCTTCCATTCCTATTTTATCCATTTTATCCAATATAATAAATACCGTATCATAAACTTCTTCCGAAAAGCCGCTATAAGCCGCCATCGCCTTTAAAATCCGGCGTTCGTTAATCCGTATCTCAAAGTTTTTAAATCCAAGCCTGCCAAGCGTTGTTGTCGTTGCCAGAATCAGCTCAATCTCTGCCAGATTGGACGGTTCGCCCAAAATATCAATGTCACATTGCATAAACTGCCGATAGCGTCCTCTCTGCGGCCGGTCCGCACGCCATACGTTCCCCATCTGCAGCGCCTTAAACGGCGACGGCAGATCATTTGCATGATTTGCATAATAACGCGCGAGAGGCACCGTCAGGTCATACCGCATTCCAAAATCAACCAGATCATTTTCTGTTTTGGCTGCCTCCGGATTTAATTTTTCGCCACGCTTCATCACTTTAAAAATCAGCTTTTCATTCTCACCGCCCTGCTTGTTGGACAGATTCGCTATATTTTCCATACACGGCGTTTCAATTGGTGTAAAACCAAAGCTGCGGTATGTGTCACGAATTACGCTTTGAACATAATCACGGATCTGCATTTCCGATGGTAAAATATCTTTCATGCCATTGACTGGCTTTTTCACTAAAGACATAATCGTCGTTCCTCCCTGAAGTTGTATAGATACCATTATATTTTGTATGGCTGAAAAGTCAAGAGCGGCAGAAAATAAAAAATTTAAATTTTTTTATTTTTCCTATTGACATTTTTCTTATCCTGAGTTTTGCAGGTGATTGAGTAAAAAAAGCTCTGGACTCCTTGTAAATACTGGAGTTTGGAGCTTTTTTTAAATGCATAGAGTTGTTGTATTTTTCGCTTTTTGAGTTTATAAAAATTTTATATTTTATACATCCTTATACATAGATATTTTTTGATTTCCGAAAGCTGCATGTACTTTTGCTTAGGTCTAATCCAAATGTCTTCTCCATAGTCAAAATTACATCGTCCCGATAATCGAACACATAATAATTCCGGTCTAAATACGAACAGCAATAGCTTGCCAGGGAATTCCGGATTTGCCTGACAGAATGGCATTTTCCTATGAGCTGCTCTAAAACGCGCATTACAACCAGTGTCACAAAACAAATTAAAAAATGCGCCTGTATATGATCTTCGTTAGAAACAAATACAGGTCTGGTTTTGAATTCGCTCTTTATAATCTTGAATGATTCTTCTATTTCCCATAACCCTTTATATATGTCACGGATTTCATTGTCAGAAAGCTCTTTTTCACTTGTGACAATGGCGTAATAGCCATCATACTGCGCTTCTTCGGCAATTTTTTGTTCATTGATGGTAAGTTCTTTTCCATTGACAATTTCTCCGGTATCCTTAGAAAAGGAAACATTGTTAATGTACACAGTGCATCCATAGCTGGTCGCTTTCGTGTAGCCTGCAGGATTTTTGATCAGGTCCCTTGCCTTTGCAACGGCTTTTTCCCTTTCATGTCTTTGTTTCTTTGCGTATTTCTCAGAATAATATACCATCTGTTTCTGATAAATTCTCATCTTGAGCCTGCGCGCCCCATTCGAATCTTTTTTGGTTATCTCTTTTGCGTACAGCCTGGACTTGTGTTTGAATGGAATAGCTTCCCCATCTTTGTTTTTTCCATTGCTGTAACATACCCGTCCGGTTCCAGCGCCCATTTTTTGAATTCCGCATCGGCCCCACGGATACTCTGGCCGTATACATAACCGTCATTATTTTTCTCATCGGATGCATTGGTTCCGGAAAGGACAGATGTGTTGTCACTGGTGTTCAGCCCCCTGTCAGCGACAACTATGATCCTGCCGATTTCATAATCCTTTTTGACCCTCTGTATCGCCGGGAGCATAGTTGTCTTCTCGCTCTCGTTGCCGGAGAAAGTATGGAATGCCATTGGGATGCCGTTAGGATCCATGAGAAGCCCCATTTGAATGATCGGGTCTTTGCGGTGTTCTTTCGACGGTCCTTTTTTACGCTTCAATTTTCTTTCCGTGTCCGAGCCAGCGTCCTCGTCTTCATATGGTATTTCAAAATAATAGTTGGTGACATCATAATAAGCTTTTTCGGAATTCCTGCCGATAAGGCTGGAAACTTCGGCATGCAAATGCTTCTGGAGTTCATGCGAATATCTGCTGAAATAGCCGAGCGCCCTGTAGACATCATCCAGTGAGAAACTGAAGCTGTCAAAAAACGGCCTTTCGTTTCATAAGCGTTCTTTTTTGAAGATGGGAACAGGAACCGATTGAATATCAACAGGGAAAAAATGCTGTTCAGGTTATACTCTGCAGGAAGCTGGCGCTGCTTATTCTGAAAAAATTCACGGATCCTGAGTTTAGCATAAACGATCTTAATAATGGCATATCCAAGATTTTTCCGGTTGCTGCATTGATCCGGGAGTTTTTCCGAAAGCCTTACTTCAATGGTTTCCGGTGCAGCCTGACTTGCATTCCATTCTTTTGCGACCTGTTGAAAATAAGCTATCGGATCTTCATATTTGTCCAGGTAGTCTTCCAAATATCCAAGGTTTTGTATAACTTTATGCTTCACTTTCCCATTGATGCGATACCCCTGGACAAAAGAAAGCTGAGTCTTGTTTCTCTTTTGTTAAAGCTTTTCTTAAGGTACAAAAAATCACCTCCTGAAGAATATTATACCATTGTTTCACGTGAAACACAATATAATACAACAAAAAAATACATAAGACTTGACGTAAAAAAATCCAGCTATTGCGGGTGGATTAAGGTTTTATGAATGAAAGTATCTATTAGGGGTTGCAAAACAACGGAGAAAATAAAAAAATTTAAATTTTTTATTTTTCCTATTGACATTTTTCTTATTATCGTTTATAGTATGTATTGTGTTCGCGAGGAACAAAAGCAATGCGATAGTGGCGTAGTTGGTAACGCGCGACCTTGCCAAGGTCGAGACCGCGGGTTCGAGCCCCGTCTATCGCTCTCAGAATTACCTTTTATTTGTTTTAGCAAACACATGCGATAGTGGCGTAGTTGGTAACGCGCGACCTTGC
The DNA here is from genome assembly GCF_000364225.2 of Eubacterium plexicaudatum ASF492. Lineage (GTDB taxonomy): Bacteria > Bacillota > Clostridia > Lachnospirales > Lachnospiraceae > Eubacterium_J > Eubacterium_J plexicaudatum. The sequence continues at coordinate 5,963,766 of NZ_AQFT02000001.1, read as the reverse complement.
CAAGGTCGAGACCGCGGGTTCGAGCCCCGTCTATCGCTCTTATGAATTGTCGTAGGTCTTTGTTCAGCAAGGATTTACGGCTTTTCTTTTTGTAAAAAACAGAGTGTTATTCTCACAGTGCAGCTCCGGACAAAATGAGCGGCAAAACTATGAATAATAGCTCTGCCGCTCAACATCTGCTTACGCGCTATGGATCTTTGCCTGTTTTTCTTTTGCTACTAAGATTGCATTATTCAGAGAAAGCATCTTCGCATCCAGCTGTGATACGATATCCGAACATTCACGCAAATCCCGGCTGATATATTCCGGCGCATTTCCTTCAAACTTATAGTAAATCTTATGTTCCAGACTTGCCCAAAAATCCATTGCCATCGTACGAATCTGTATCTCCGTTCTCGTGTTCACCACACGATCCGATAAAAATACCGGTACGGTAACAAGCATATGATAACTCTTATAACCGCTCTCTTTTGGATGTCTGATATAATCTTTTACGGAAACAACCGTAAGATCATTCTGTCTGCCGATCATATCCGCCACCCGGTAAATATCCGATGTAAATGAACAGACGATGCGGATCCCTGCAATATCATTTACACAATTTACCATATTTTCTATTGATACTTCTTTTCCATAACGCTTTAGTTTCTTGCAGATACTTTCCGGGGTCTTCACTCTTGATTTTATATACTCAATCGGATTGTACTGATGAACATACTGAAATTCATCATTTAAAATCTCAAGCTTCGTCCCTACTTCTTTGATTGCCGAGTGATACAGAAACATCATCGTTTCCCAGCTTTCGACATCTTCACTCAGCCTTTGTGGTGTATCCATATAAACCTCCTACATACGGGAAATACATGGAAATCTTTTTCCATTATCGTAACAATAATATCTCTTTTGCTGCACAACGAACTATCTATACGGATATTATATCATATTTATTCAATCAGGTTAACATTTTATCAAAAAAAGAAATTAAATTTTTTAATATTTATTTTATCCTTCCTCAATCACATGCATTTCCAAATAATCAAACTCTATCGAATCTACAAAATTATCTTTCGTAAAACGTGTTTTTGCATGTCTCTTAAATTCCACAATGTTTGCATCCAGCCAGATCGGTCTGCTTAAGTCAAATTCATAACACGCCTGTTCCAGTGCACGGAAAATCTTATGTGTTCTCGTATCATCTTCTTCATCGCATACTACCAGATCCCGCATCATGCGGTTATCTTTCCATTCTTTGAACCATATTCGCAATCGTATCTTCTCCTTCACGTTCCCCTTCTCTGCCGATTCACCTCATACATTAAAATTCCCGCTGCCATCGCCGCATTCAGCGATTCCAACTGTCCGCCCATTGGAATTTTCAAATATACATCTGCCTGCTCTGCCGTTTCTTCTGTCAGACCATTTCCTTCACTGCCGATCAAAAATGCCGTCGCGCTGCGATAATCCATCGTATTATAGTATTTTTTCCCTTTTAAATGTGCCGCGTATATGGAAATTCCTTTTTCTTTTAGAATGCAAAGTGTCTCCTTTAAGTTTTCAGATGTATAAAACGGCACTCTGCAAATGCTTCCCATTGTAGACCGCACGGTTTTGGGTGCAAACAAGTCTGCGCACCCACTTAAAATAATTCCGGTAACTCCCGCACCTTCTCCGGTGCGAAACATGGTGCCGAGATTGCCGGGGTCCTGAATTCCTTCCGTAATAAGCAGATGGGTCCGCTCTTTGCTCAGCAGGTCTTCCAACGCATATTCCGGCTGACGTACGACACACAAAATCCCCTGCGGTGTTTTTGTATCCGAAATTCTCTGAAATACCGAATCTGACACCAGTTCATAACGGATGCCTTCCAATCTGCGTGCATGTTCTTCTTTCCGAAAAAAGATTCGGATACATAAACATCCTGCATATATTTTTTCGGTATTTCTTCAAAAATCCGAATGCCTTCTGCCAGAAATACCTTCTGTATTTGACGCTCTTTTGCTTTTTTTGTAAGCTGTATAATATTTTTACCTGTTTGTTTGCCGTACTGGTAATCATCGTACTCCCTATACATATTGTAATATGCTGTCCTATATTCCCGCAAATTTCACTGCTACCTTATCCTTTACATAAAAACAGGCTGACGCATTGATCATACACCAGCCTGCTTCCATGCAATAACAGTTTCCGTTTACTATTTTGACAAATTACAGCTGATCTGATATTCATAGGCATTAATATCTTTTTTCATTTTCAGCGCCTCATCAATATCCATATCCATCAGCTTGCCGTCTTTCGTACCCACAACACGGTTGCTCTTTCCTTCACATAATAAATCGACAGCATAAGCACCCATCACAGATGCCATCATTCGGTCTCTTGCTGTCGGACGGCCGCCGCGCTGCATGTATCCTAAGATCGTAGCTCTTGTTTCAACACCTGTAGCTGCTTCAATTCGTTTTGCCATGCTGGCAGAATGTCCAATTCCTTCTGCATTAATAATAATATGATGTTTTTTACCTTTTTACGATTATCAATAATATTGTTAACAAGCGCCTGTTCGTCATAATCGTATTTTTCCGGGAGAAGTACGTTCTCCGCACCGTTTGCAATACCACACCACAGAGCGATAAAGCCTGCTCCGCGTCCCATAACCTCAATAATCGAACAACGCTCATGCGACGTAGAGGTGTCACGCACTTTGTCAATGGCATCCATCGCCGTATTTACTGCCGTATCAAAACCAATTGTATAATCCGTACATGCGATATCCAGGTCAATCGTTCCCGGGACACCTACCGTATTAATGCCAAATGACGCCAGTTTCTGTGCACCGCGGAAAGAACCGTCACCGCCAATGACAATCATGCCATCGATACCATGCTGTGTACAAATCTCAGCGCCTTTTTTCTGTCCTTCGGCCGTCGTAAATTCTTTGCATCGCGCAGTCTGTAAGATTGTACCGCCGCGCTGAATAATATCTGAAACATCCGTTGTATGCATTTCATAAATCTCTTCCTGTAAAAGGCCTGCGTATCCTCTTTTGATACCCATTACTCTTTTTCCGTTTGCAATCGCCTCCCGAACTACCGCACGGATTGCAGCATTCATGCCAGGCGCATCTCCGCCGCTTGTCAGTACACCAATCGTATTAATCTCGTTAGCCATTCTTACTATCCTCCTACTTTGATTCTGTATTTTCTATAAAACTCCTATGATTATCAGCCTTAGGCTGCAATTCTCCATATCTATATCCGTACCTCTATCTGTATCTCTATCTTATTCTAATATCTTTTGCTTCCGTTTGCAACCTTCTTTTCCACAACTTTGACATTATTTTGTCCGTATACGGCCGAAAGCGTCTGTGCAAATGCCAATGTGGCAGCAACCCGCCACCGTGGGCCCAGCCGTTTCATCACTTTGCGGTCTTTAATATAAACGACAACCTCATCCTGCCCGTCCGATGCGCGCAGCTGTTCCAGCACACGCATTTCCTGTGCGGCATAGCTTTCCATGTCCGGAAACTGAAGCCACAGTTCTTTTTGTGTCTCATCAAACGAGTACACACGTTCCAAAATTAATTTGCCGTTTTTTCTTCCTCTATCGTTACCCGGCCTTCTACAAAAATTCTTGCATCATTTTCAAAATATTTTTGTATTTTTCATAATCCCGTGGAAATACGATAATTTCCAGCATACCGACCAGATCTTCCAGTGTCAGAAACGCCATAGTCTGATTGTTTTTGTATATTTAATCGTACGCTGCACCATCATGCCGCCGACGGTCGCTTTCTGATTATCATACACTTTCGCCGTACCGGTTTCTTCATCCAGTAAAAAGTCCGTTGTCTTCGCCGTAATATTTTTCTTCCATTTGTCCTCGTATTCTTCCAGCGGATGCCCGCTGATATACACACCGAGCACTTCTTTTTCAAAGCCCAGCAGCATTTCCTTATCAAATTCGCTTACGTCCGGCATGCGAATCTCGTAATCTTTTTATCTTCTTCTGCGACAAGGTCAAACAGTGTCATCTGTCCACTCATGCTGTTTTTTTTCTCATGCGCAATACTGTCCATAATCTGAGGAAACGTAAGCATTTTCTGGCGGCGATTTCCTGCCAGTCCATCCAGCGCACCGGCTTTCACAAAATTTCCACAGCCCGTTTATTCAGTTCCTTATTGCTCAAACGCGTAATAAAGTCCTCCAGATTTTTATATGGGCCATGCTCGTGCCGCTCTTTGATCAAAGCGGTAATAACCGGATGCCCAACACTTTTTATTGCGGACAGACCATAACGGATATTGCCTCCGGATACGGAAAACCCGCTTTCTCCTTCGTTGACGTCCGGCGACAGAATCGCAATGCCCATATTCCGGCATGTCTGAATGTACTCGGACACTTTATTGATATTTGCCATTACGGAAGTCATCAGCGCCGCCATAAACTCTACCGGATAATAGTATTTTAAATAGGCGGTCTGATAAGAAATAACGGCATAAGCCGCCGCGTGCGACTTGTTAAATGCATATTTGGCAAAATCTATCATTTCATCATAAATCTTGTTTGCCACCTTCTCGTCAATCCCATTTGCGACACAGCCTTTTACTCCCTGCTCTTCGTTGCCGTAGACAAAGTTTTTGCGCTCTTCTTCCATAACCTTGCCCTTTTTCTTGGACATGGCACGACGCAAAATATCACTGCGCCCCAAAGTATAGCCGGCCAGATCACGCACGATCTGCATAACCTGTTCCTGATAGACGATACATCCATACGTCGGAGATAAGATCGGCTCCAGTTGCGGACAGTCGTACCGAATCTCCCCATGCATATTTTGCCGCGCACATATGCCGGTATAAAGTCCATCGGACCCGGGCGATAGAGCGCAATGCCTGCGATTACATCCTCCAGACTTTGCGGCTTTAATTCCTTGACAAAATTTTTCATGCCGGAACTTTCCAGCTGAAAGACCCCGTCCGTGCGCCCGGTTCCCAACGATTCCAGTACTTTTTGATCTTCGAAATCAATATGATCCATATCAATCGCAATTCCGGTACTTTTCTTTGCCAGTCTTGCGGCGCTGTCAATTACAGTCAGTGTACGCAGACCGAGAAAATCCATTTTCAGCAGGCCGAGCTCTTCCAGTGTCGTCATTGTAAACTGCGTCGTAATCATACCGTCGGTGCCTCTGGACAGCGGTACATATTCATCCATCGGCATCTGACTGATTACCACACCGGCCGCATGCGTAGAAGTATGTCTCGGCAGTCCTTCCAGACGCATGGACATATTGATCAGCTTTGTAACCGTCTCGTCTTCTTCATATATTTTGCGCAGATCCGGATTCATCTGCAGCGCTTTTTGTATCGTAATTCCAAGTTCGGACGGAATATTTTTGGCAATCGAATCTACAAATGCATATGGGATATCCATCACACGGCCGACATCGCGGATTACCCCCCGTGCCGCAAGCGTACCGAATGTCACAATCTGCGTTACGCATTCTTTTCCGTATTTTTCCACCACATAATCAATAACTTCCTGTCTTCTTTCAAAACAAAAATCCACGTCAATATCGGGCATGGATACACGCTCCGGATTTAAAAACCGCTCAAAGATCAGGTTGTATTTAATCGGATCAATATTCGTAATTCCTGTTGTATACGCCACCAGTGACCCGGCCGCACTGCCGCGTCCCGGGCCTACGCTGATCCCATGTTCTTTTGCAAAATGAATGTAATCCCATACAATCAGAAAATAATCGACATATCCCATCGTCCGTATAACGTCCAGTTCATATTCCAGACGGGATTTTAACGTTTCCTCCCGTCCCGGATACCGCTCGGACAGACCGTCATAGCATAGCTTATTCAAATATTCCCAGGCAGTGTAGCCATCCGGGACATCATATTTGGGCACTTTTGTATTGCCGAATTCAATCTCTACCTGACAGCGATCCGCAATCTTTTGTGTATTTTCCACTGCCTGCGGTGCATATGGAAACAGCTGGCGCATCTCCTGTTCCGTCTTGACATAATACTGCCCGCCTTCATAGCGCATACGGTCTTCGTCCTGCAGTTTTTTCCGGTCTGGATACAGAGCAGAATATCATGCGCTTCCGCGTCCTTTTCATATGTATAATGCACATCATTCGTTGCTACGAGTTCGATTCCTGTTTCTTCACTCAACCGCATCAGCTGCGGATTGACCATTTTCTGCTGCGGCAGTCCATGATCCTGAAGTTCCAGAAAAAAATTTCCTTTTCCAAAACAGGCTTCGTATTTTAACGCCGCTTCTTTTGCTTTTTCATAATTGCCGCGCAGAAGCTCTCTCTGCACTTCACCGGCAATACATGCACCGGTTGCTATAATGCCTTTGTGAAACCGCCCCAGTACCTCCATATCCACACGCGGCCGGTAGTAAAAGCCATCCACAAAACCTTTGGAAACAATCTTCATCAGATTGCCGTACCCCTCGTTATTTTCCGCAAGCAGCACGAGATGATAGTAGCGATCTTCTCCGCTGACACGTTCTCTGTCAAAACGAGAATTCGGCGCGACATATACCTCGCAGCCTAAAATCGGGTTAATTCCTGCTGCTTTGGCGGCTTTATAAAATTCGATAACTCCATACATAGCCCATGGTCCGTAATGGCTGCCGCGTTCATGCCAAGCTCTTTGATACAGGATACGTACTCCTGAATTTTATTCGAACCGTCTAACAGGCTGTATTCGGTATGGACGTGTAAATGTGCAAATGCCATTTGATTCTGCTCCTGTTCCTATCTGATTACGAAAGCGTGTCTGAATATTCCCAGTCAAATTGCTTCATATCTACTTTTTCCAATTCCAGCAAAGCCGCCTTTTTTTCTATCCCTCCCGCATATCCGGTCAGGCTTCCGTTCGATCCGACTACTCTGTGACAGGGTATCAATACGGAAATCGGGTTGCGGCCAACCGCTGCTCCCACTGCCTGTGCGGACATCTGTGCCGTTCCCATCTGCTTTGCCATTTTTTTTGCAATTTCTCCATACGTCATCGTCTGTCCATACGGAATCTGCCGCAAAATATTCCATACCGCTTTTCTAAAATCGGATCCGATAACCACAAGCGGAGGCATAAAATCCGGATTTTTCCCATAAAAATACAAATCCAGCCAGTCTCTTGTCTTCGCAAATACCGGCAAATCCCGCTCTTCATACCGTTCGGAAAGAGTACTGCCAAAATATTTTTGTCCGTCAAACCAAAGGCCCGTCAGCGCAATCCCATTGCTGGCTGCGGTCATACTCCCGATTGGTGACTCGTATTTGCAAATATAAACCATTATTTTCTCCTTTGCCGTCTGTCTCTGTTTCTTCCAATATCATCTTTTTTCAGTATAGCATGAATACCGGCTGTTGAAAACAAAAAATGCATACATTTGAATGAAAAACAGGTTATCGTTTATCCGTATATAAAATATATTTTTTAAATATTTCTGCAGCTCGACCGAAACCGGATTTCTAGCTCTGTCTTTGTCAAATACAAGGCAGATTTTGCGCTCGGGCAGGTCACATGCAAGCGGTACGTGTACAAGTATCTGCCGCTGCAGCAGCGGATGTGCCAGCATTTCCGGTACAAAACCGATTCCGAAATTATTTCGAATCAGCGGTATTAAAAGATCCGAAGTCATCGCTTCCATATCCGGTTCCATTTCTATCTGCCGCTCTGAAAAAATTGTTTATAATGTTCATATGTTGCCGTCTCTTTGGAAAGCCCTACCCATGGATAGTCTTTTAACTGTTCGATCTGCCACGTTCCTTCAGCCAGATTTGCATACCGGGTACCTGTGACAAGTATTTCCCGAAACGTCAGCAGTTCGCTGCTGACAAATGATTTCTGCAGTTCAAACGGCGTTGTTAATACCGCAAAGTCCAGCCTTCCAAAAGCCAGATTTTTAATATTTCGGGCGTCGTATGATTTTGTATTTTTATTCTGATTTTCGGATACGCTTCTTTAAATTCGTGAAGTGCGTCCAGCAGAAACAAATGCAGGGCCGTTTCCGTCGCTCCGATCACTGCCGTTCCCGTACCCGGCATCCGGACAGAGAGTTCTTCCTGCACATGTTCCAGCCGTATGACAGCCGCTTTCACATGCGCATATAAGCGTTTTCCTTCGTCCGTCAGTTCGATTCCTCTTGGTTCCCGTACAAACAGCTTGCAGTTTAACTCTGTTTCAAGCAGTTTCATGATTCTCGTCACATTCGGCTGGCTGCTTCCCAATGCAGATGCTGCCTGTGTAAAGTTTTTATATTTTGCAGCATAGTAAAAAATCTTATAATATTCGTAATTTATGCTCATGTATCAGTTTTTTATATGTCTCCCATATCATCTATATATTTTTAATCTCACCTGTTTCATATTATAATACTTTCCAAACGTTCGGACAAGCCGAACAATCGGAGGTAATCATTATGAACAAAGATTTGACAGTCGGAAACCCGCAAAAAGTACTTTGGTCTTTCTGTATTCCTATGTTTGGAAGCATTATTTTTCAACAGCTGTATAATATCGCCGATTCGCTGGTAGCAGGAAAATTTATCGGTGAATACGCACTGGCTGCCGTAGGCAACAGTTATAATATTACGCTGATTTTTATCGCTTTCGCATTTGGATGCAATATGGGATGTTCCGTCATGGTATCACAATTTTTCGGAGCCAAAGATTATAAAAATATGAAAACTACCATTTATACGGCTCTGACCGCCAGTGCCGTATTATGCGGCTTTCTGATGGCATTTGGATTTTTATCATGTAACATGATGCTCAGACTTATGAAGACTCAGGTAGAAATTTTAAATGATTCGGCCATATATTTGAAAATTTATATTTTGGGACTGCCTTTTTTATTTTTTATAATATTGCGACCGGAATTTTTTCGGCTCTGGGAGATTCCAAAACGCCGTTTCTGTTTTTAGCCGTATCTTCCGGAGCCAATATCGTAACGGACATTGTATTTGTCCGGACATTTTCAATGGGAATTGCCGGTACCGCATGGGCAACTTTCTTATGCCAGGGCGTCAGCTGTATCTGCTCTCTGGTTCTGATTTTTAAACGTCTGTCCACGATTCCGGCGGACAATGCCGCTCGTTTTTCCCGGAATCTGCTGAAAAAACTGTCCGTCATTGCCGTACCAAGTATTTTGCAGCAATCTTTTATTTCCATCGGCAATATGATGATTCAGGGCTGCATCAACAGCTTTGGTGTCAGCGTTGCCGCCGGATATTCCGCAGCCGTAAAACTCAACAACCTGGTTATCACTTCCTTTACGACCATCGGCAACGGCATGTCCAATTTTTCGGCACAAAATATCGGAGCCAATCAATATACAAGGGTCAGGGAAGGCTTTTGGGGCGGAATAAAACTTATCCTTCTTTTATGCATCCCGCTTTCCCTGTCGTATCTGTGTTTTGGTAACTACCTGCTTTTATTGTTTATGGATGCCTCTTCCGACAAAGCGCTTGAGGCCGGACGACAATTTCTGCAGATTTTATCTCCGTTTTATTTTGTCATTTCCGTAAAGCTGATTGCAGACGGCATTCTGCGCGGAGCAGGAGCCATGTGGCAGTTTATGGCAGCTACCTTTTCCGATCTGATTCTTCGGGTCGTACTGGCATTTTTGTTTTCGTCCATATGCAATGCCGCAACCGGAATCTGGTGCGCCTGGCCGGTAGGCTGGTGTATCGGAACGGGAATTTCGATTTTCTTTTACCGCAGGCTGCCTGCCGGCGGAAACAACCGATCATAAGAAAGAAAACGCCTGTTTTATCCTATTTCCGGATAAACAGGCGTTTTCAGCTGTTTTTTATTACGGATTTTCATTTATGACTCTTTTTTTCCAAGTACTACGGACAAGGTCACTTCACTGTAACCGGTTTGCGACGGACGCTGTACGACCACTTCTACCTGTGTACCTGCCTCATAATAGCTGAGTCTTTGCAGCAGCGCTTCACTTGACTGAATGTCTCTGCCGTCTATTTTTGTAATAATATCACCGGCTTGCACACCATATTGATCTGCTGCCGTACCTTTGATGACTTCCTTTACAAATACTCCCAGCGGCATATTATACGCTTCCGCTACCATAGCCGTCACATCTTCCGGACGAATGCCGAGATAAGCTGCCTTGTCTTCGGATACTTCTTTTTTGTTAATCAAATCCTCAAAGACAAGTTTTGCCGTATTCGACGGAATTGCAAACCCCATACCTTCTACGGATGTATCGTTATATTTGGCAGAATTAATGCCAATTACCTCTCCATTGCTGTTTAACAGTGCGCCGCCGCTGTTGCCAGGGTTAATTGCCGCATCTGTCTGAATAAGATTGTTCGAATAGCTCTTTCCCGTACTTTCATCCTGTGTCGTCACTTCACGCTCCAGTGCACTGATATAGCCAACCGTTACAGACTGTCCGTAACCCAATGCATTACCAATCGCAATTGCCTGATAGCCCACTTCGACTTTTTCGGAATCACCCAAAGTTGCCACTTTAATTGCCTCTAATGTTTCTGCTTTGACATCTTCTTTTTTTACCTGAACAACTGCCAGATCCACACTTGGATCGGTTCCTTTAACCTCTGCCGATGCTGTCGTATTATCACAGAAACGAATCGTCAGTGTCGTTGCACCCTGAATTACATGATTGTTTGTAGCAATGTACAGACTGTCCTGGTCTTCGCTGATCAGTATTCCGCTGCCCGCACTCGGCTCTTCATAACTTTGTATCTGTCCGAACCAGTTCTGGAGCTGTTTCTGGCTCAGAGTCGTAATTGCCACGATAGATGGCATACATTCTTTTACAATCGCCGACACGCCGTTGGTACCGGTCTGTGAGGCTGTAACCGGAACCGTTTGTTTTGTACTGCCTTCCAACGCAGGTGTCTTTTGATCTGCGCTGTCATCGACCGATACATTTGCCTCATTTTTATTTGTTCCAAGCAGGCTGCCTGCCAGATACGAGGATCCTTCAAACGCCGTTCCCGCCACAAGACCAAATACAAGCGCGATCGAAGCACATTTTGCAAGTTTTATGCCAAAATTGCTATTTGCACTGCCGTTTGCTTTGCGTTCCGCACGTTTTTTCGCACGTTCTTCTTTTTTCTGTGCTTTTGCGTCGCCATACGTATTCCAGCCTGCCTGCTGATTATCCGAGCTGCCGTATATATTGGAATAGTCATAACCGGTCTGTCCGTTTCCGTATGCGTTATATGCTCCATTTGCATTGGTCTGTCCGCCGTATGCACCGTTTGTACCGGTCTGAGCGCTTCCATACGTACCGTCCGTATTTGCCTGTGTATTTGTATACGGATTGTAGCTGCTCTGCTGTGCATTCGTATATGCGCCCGCCATATTTTCATCCGCACGCCATACATTGTTCGGATTTTTCTGTTCCTGATTCAGATAACTGTAACTGTAAGTGGAGCCGGATTCCTGCTGTCCGGCTGTGCCGTTTTCTTCATTTGCATTTCCTGTGTTGGCCGTATCATTTGTGTTATTTTCCGGATCGCTGTAATAATTGTTCTGATTGTTCTGATTGTTTTCCATATTGATATCTCCTCTCGTTGATTTCTTAATTTATGAATCTTCATCCATGCTTTGGATGAATTTGGCTGTTCGTTGTTTACAATTAGCAGTTTACCGTTTAATTGTGTTTGTTTTGTGATTAAAAATACACAAAATCGTGAAAATATGTGTCTTTTTGTGTTTTCCAAATAAAAAATGGATAATGCTTTGTCTGCTGCAGATGCAAAGCATTATCCACATGTTTTAATGATAGGTTTTTACCCGGACACTCTCGTTCCCGGACTCCCGCACCATCTCCCGATATTCTTTCAGACAGCCCTGCGGTACATAGATCACGGCGTTTGCTGCAATGCCTCGAAAAGCGTCTTCGCCGATATATTCCAGCAATTCGGATTTGATTTTAATTTTTTCAGATTTTTGCATCCATAAAAAGAATTTTCTTCAATCTGGGATACATTGCTTCCGATCGTTACCGTTTTGACCTTTTTCTGACCACGCATACAAGCTTCATCCAAAACGGAAACCGCATAGTTCTTTCCGTTTATTTTGACCTCCGCAGGTATACTGATGCTTGTGCGATTCGGCGCGACACACTTCGTATACTCGGCCGTTCCATCCTCCCAGACGGAATAAACGCCTTTGTCAACCGTTCCGACACGTACGGTATCCCGTGCCGCGCTCGGGTCCTGTTCTTTGCTTCCGTTAATATTTGACGTCTCATTCTCAGACGGATCCGGGTCTTTTGTTACAACCGTTCCGGTAATCTGTGAACCGGTATTCGGCGTACCATTGATATTGGTACTCCCGGAAGTCTGGCCGGAACCGGAATTGGTGGTTCTGATCACCTCCACTCTGGCTGCCGCACTGTGTATCGGATTATCTTTCGAATTTGCGTACACATATAATACGGTAGATCCTTCGTCAGCTCCCACATACAAAACACCGCTGTCACTGATTCTCGTATTCGGAGAACTGACTCCGCTGATCTGCCAGTCAATACGCTGCAGCGGCTGCCCGGTGCCAAGCACTCTTGCCTGAAACGCACGGCTTGTGCCCTGCATAACCGAACAGTCCTGTGGCGTAATCGTTACACCGGTTATGGAAGACGGTGCCGTTCCCTGATTCCAGCCCGAATTCCAGCCCGAATCCCCTGGCGTATATCCCCACTGCGTCTTCGTAAACGCTTTCAGGCATACATTTCCGCCCTCCGGCTCATAACTGCGTGCGGAACAGGCTAACGGCACGGCTTCGGCATTGCCATTCACTTCTGCCCGCAGCTCCATCGTATTTCCGCTTACAAGCACCGGATTGGACAGCTGAAACGTATGATAACCGCTCTGCGCCATCGTACCGCCGCACTGTGTCAGCTCCTGTCCGTTTAAATAAAACCGATAGTTCGCGCCTGCCTTTACATAAGTCGCAATCGCAGTCAGCCACTGTGCGCCGCCGCTTAACTGATACGTACGGCTGTAGCTGCTGCCTGTTCCATAGTCATACAGCCCACGGTAATCCGTCTCATACACCTGATGATAAAGGCCGGAGCGTCTGGTTACCTGTGTAACGGAAAACGCGTCCTGAAAATAGTTATCATAAGAAATCCAGTAATATCCCGTATTTCCGCCGATACTGCTCGGATCATAACGTCCCCAGCTGTTTTTAACGAGAAACGCTCCTTTATTCTGCGGCTGATGCGGTGTCGTCAGACCATTGTAAAACCATTGCGGTGCAAAGTTATCATCCCACCCTACCACGGTTACACCATGGTTGACACCGGGACTGATTTCCTGCGGATAGTAATATGCTCCATCTCTCGTTGTTGCCGCGCGGTCCTGTGCGGAAAAGTAAACACTGACCCCTGCCGCACCGTAAGTGACAACCAGATTTTTAATCTGCTGTATGTAATTGAGCTTGGTTTGCGGATTTTCCCTCTGATACCTGCCAAGCTCCGCCGTCTCGCTCACATAATAGTCTGTCAGACCGGAATCCGATTCCGAACGCGGCCCGTACTGACTCCCTCTCGTCCAATAAGCAATCGCCTGCTTATAGCTGCCGCCCGTATACAAATCCGAATACGCATAGGATCCGCTGACAAGCTGATTAATCATATCCCATTCGCTCAGATTCACACCGGATGCCGCTGCCGTTTTCAGTAAGTATGATTCCAAAACGGCATTTGCCATATATGCCCAGCAGTAATTCGTCTGCGCCTGGTCTTCCACATCCGTAGCATATGCAATATAGTTCACATTTGTATTATAACTTGATGCCAGTGCCGACGTATTGGCTCGCAGTTCCAGCCGTTCACCTGTTATGAAGGCCGAAACGCACATCACTGCTGCCAGCAGGACTGCCAGTACCCGTTTGCGTCTTTTCATAAAAACCCCTCCTCCTTTTGTATAACTGTTATTCAACCGTTACGGACTTCGCCAGATTTCTCGGCTTATCCACATCCAGTCCTTTTCCGACGGAGACATAATAGCTAAACAGCTGCAGCGGTATAATCGCGAGTGAATTTGTGAAAAAGCGGTTGGTCTTAGGAATATAGATGACATAATCCGCCGATTTTTCGATCTCCGTATTATCTTCATTCGTAACCGCCATCACAAACGCGCCTCTTGTACGGACTTCTACAATATTGCTGAGTGCTTTTTTATACAGAGCTTCCTGTGTAACGACAGCCGTTACCAGCGTCCCCTCTTCGATCAGGGAAATCGTCCCGTGTTTTAATTCACCGGCCGCATAAGCTTCGGAATGAATGTAGGAAATCTCTTTCAGTTTCAGCGACCCTTCCAGCGAAATCGCATGGTCAATGCCTCTGCCGATAAAAAACACATCCCGCGCCGCAAGATAACGATTTGCAAAACGCTGAATATCTCCTTTATTTGCCAGCAGCATCCGTATCTGTGCAGGAATCGCTTTCAGGTCCTTAATCATGGAAGCGCATGCGTCGTCGCTTAACTTGCCCCGGGCAAGTGCAAATTTCATCGCCAGCAGGTATTCGGCAATCAGCTGCGCCGAATATGCTTTTGTCGTCGCTACCGCAATCTCCGGTCCCGCCCACGTATACATAACGCGGTCTGCCTCTCTGGCAATCGAACTGCCGACTACGTTTACAATTCCAAGTGTCAGTGCACCCCGTTTTTTCGCTTCCCGCAAAGCTGCCAGCGAGTCTGCCGTCTCTCCGGACTGGCTGATAATAATAATCAGCGTCCCTTCCTCAATAATCGGATCCCGATAACGGAATTCACTTGCCAGATCTACTTCCACCGGAATTTTGGCCAGCCCTTCAAATACATATTTGCCTGTAATCCCCGTATGATACGCCGAACCGCAGGCAACGATATGAATTTTGCGCATCGCACGTATTTCATCATCGCTCATACCCAGCTCTTCGATTACGATCCGTCCGTCTTTAATACGCGGATTCAGTGTGTCGCTTACCGTTTTGGGCTGTTCATTCATTTCTTTTAACATGAAATATTCATAACCGCCTTTTTCCGCGGCATTCATATCCCACTCTATTTTTTTCGGCTGTTTTTCTATTTCTTCGCCATCAATATTGTAAAAGTTAATGTTCTCTTTGGAAAGAACGGCGATTTCTTCATTTTGAATAAAATACACGTCTCTTGTATATTTTAACACTGCCGGCACATCCGAAGCAATCAGGCTGCCGTCTTCATTTTGCCCGACAATCAGAGGACTGTCTTTTCGTACCGAATACACGAGGTCCGGATGATCCGCAAAAATAATGCCCAGCGCATAGGAACCTTCTACCCGGTGCATCACTTTTACAATTGCCTCCAGCGGTTCTCCTTTGTAATAATAATCCAGCAGCATCGCAAGCACTTCGGTATCTGTCTCAGAACGAAATTCGTATCCTTTCTGCTGCAGCTTCTTTTTTAATTTTAAATAA
Organism: Eubacterium plexicaudatum ASF492; assembly: GCF_000364225.2. Classification (GTDB taxonomy): domain Bacteria; phylum Bacillota; class Clostridia; order Lachnospirales; family Lachnospiraceae; genus Eubacterium_J; species Eubacterium_J plexicaudatum. The sequence continues at coordinate 5,948,300 of NZ_AQFT02000001.1, read as the reverse complement.
TTCTCTATAATACCGTTGTGTACGACCGCAATCGTTTCATCCTGATTGTAATGCGGATGCGCATTGTGATCGCTTGGCGCACCGTGCGTAGCCCATCTTGTATGCCCGATTCCTATCGTTCCGGGCATGATACTGCCGCCGTGCGTCTGTTCGTCCAATACTTTCAGACGGCCTGCCGCTTTTTGCACCCTTATCTTTTTTCCGTCATAGACGGCCATTCCCGCGGAATCATATCCTCTGTATTCCAGCCTGGACAATCCGTCCAAAAGAATCGGTGCAGCCTGTTTTTTTCCGATATATCCTACTATTCCACACATGTTTTGCTCCTTTTACTAAAAATCTTTTCGTATCTGTCCGTAATATATTCCCAGCTGTAGTATTTTTCAATCCGCTGCTTTGCACGGCTGCCAAACGCCTGAATTTCTTCTGCCGGCATCTGTTCCGCTTTAGTCAGCAATGCCGCAAGACTGCCATTTTCCTTATTCCAGTAACAGGCGCCGTCTTCCGCTACTTCCCGGTTAAATCCGACATCCAGCAGAAGGTTCAGCTTCGTACACGCAAGCGCTTCCAAAAGGCTAGGATTGGTTCCGCCAACCTCATGACCGTGCAGATATCCATAAGCGTTTTCCCGGATTTTTTTCAGCAGCTCCTGATCATAGACCGTCCCGGTAAATCGGATTCTCGGATCTTTGTCAAACCCGGTGCGTTCCTTTAGTTGTTCCAAAAACGCCTCGCTTACATCCGTAATAAGTGCAAATGCCTTTGTCGTATCCGCTTTCCTGAACTCACGCAGCATCGTCTCATAATTGTTTTCCGGCACAAATCGTCCGACTACGAGATAATACTCATTTTCCTGCAAATCATGCCTGCGATACCATTCCGTCAGCTTCGGGTCGTCTGCAGGCAGACGGGACGGCACCGTTTCGGCTCCGTACGCAATAAACTCCGTTTTGGGATCGTACGGCGCATATTCTTTGCGTATATACGTCTCGATATTTCTGCTGTCACAGATCAGCAGATCCGCATGCTTTACCATCAGCCGTTCCGAATACTTCCAATAGCGGCGCACCGCAGCATTCCATTTCGCACGCAAAAACTCGTGACCGTCCGGATTTACAAAAAGCTGTCCGCCAAGCGCCCGGATCTTTCGATGATACATACCGATCACCGGCCCGATCCGGCATGCCAGAACATAAAAAACCGGATGCTCAATCCGCTTCTTTTCCGCGTAATGTATAAAATAACGCAACGCGTCCATATCATACGTAATCGCCCGTGCGGATCCGAGACGTCTCCACGGAAATACGACACATTCCGCACCATGGTATGGATAGCGCGCCTGTGCACGATTGTAATCTTCCGGCTGTACGGCACATGCCACATGATAGCAGATGCTTTTGTCTGTGCGATACCGTACAAGCTTATCCACAAACGTCTCAAAACCGCCGTATTGTGCAGGGATCCCTTTACATCCTATGATAAATACATGTTGTGTGTGACGGGATTTCTTCTTCAAAAAACAGCCTCCTTATTCTTTCCTGATCATTGATTCCATATTTCTATCAAGTATACTATATTTTTTACATAAAATCAAATGTTATGGTTTCCGGTACAATACCGAAAAAAGCCAGGATACACCTGGCTTTTTCAAAATTCTTTATTCCGCAGCATTCGTATTATAATGATCTTCTTCCACACCGGTTACCTGTTCGTCTCCGACTCCTTTTCCGGTATCTTCGGCGATCGCCCTGCTTAAGTCCAGTACGGTAGGAGAAGGCGTATAATCATATTCTCCGAATAAATATGCATGCAGTTCCCTGACATTTTTCTCCAGATCACATGGCGCTACGATATATTTTCTTGACAGGTCAAATGTATACAGCTCAAACGGAAATCCCGTCGTACCGACAAGTTCATAATTCAACAGCTGCGCTGCCATTGAAATCATCTGCATTTCGGTCAGATCCGTTCTGATATCATCCAGAACCGCATTAATAATCTTATTGATCGTAAGAATGTCCGACGACTTCGTTTTCTCAATCATCTTAGAAAGCACTTCTCTCTGCCGCTGTGCACGGCGGAAATCGGTGGCATCATGTCGAATACGGCAATAGGCAGTCGCCTGTACGCCGTCTAATGTCTGCACGCCCGGATGTTCTATCATATGCGGCTCCAGGCCGGTATAAGCTGCAGTTTCCGCAATGTAGATATTAATCTCATCCATCATTGCCCCTTCTTCCACGTTGATTTCCAGACCGCCCAGCAAATCAATAACTTTACAGACCGCATAAAAATCAACCGCCACATAATCCGCAATGTCCAGATCCAGATTCTGATTGAGCATACGAACGGCCTGTTCCGGGCCGCCATGGTTATATGCATAATTGGCTTTCCAGTAATAGCGGTCTTCATTTGTGCCGACATTCAAATACGTATCCCGATATACGGATACGACCTTGACTTCTTTCGTATCGTTATTGATACTGGCAATCATAATCATATCGCTGTTGCCGGAAGTAAATACCCCGCTTTTTTCATTATCAAGTCCAAACACTGCAATATTGGTATAGCCTTTTAACACTTCCTGTGTTGTATTCGCAAGATCATTGTTTACAACATCTTCCGTTTCGATATTGTCCACATGCTCCATCCGCTGGTATTTGGACCAGAGAAACAGAGCTGCCAGCAATATAATCAGTAATATCAGCTCAACGATAAATATAATAATCTTGCGTTTTTTACGTTTCTTTTTCTTATTGCCGCCCAATAATTGTTCGCCTCTCTTCCCTGTTTACTCTGCGAGGGTATCCGAAACGGTCGTTCCTGACTGTTCCGTCCCGGCCTGTCCTGCGTCTGTATAATTATCCGCTTCCACACCGGTGCCTTCGGCATCATCAACCCCTTTTCCTGTCTCCGTAACAATTGCCTGACTAAAGCTTGTTACCGTATTCGAAGGAATGTAATTATAATCGTTAAACAGATACTTATGCAGATCCGTTACATTCGTTACAAGATCACAAGGTACAACTACGGAACCTTTTTTTGAAAGTGACGCGGTCGTCAGTCGGAACGGAAAACCGGTTGTATCCGCCAGCTCATAGTTCATCAGCTGCGATGCCAGTGAAACCATTTCACCCGGGGTAAAGTTCGTACTGATATCATCCAATACGGAATCTATAATTTTATTAATCGTCAGCAAATCCGACTGTTTTGCTTTTTCTACCATTTTGGATATAATTTCCCGCTGTCTCTGTGCACGTTTAAAATCATCGCCTGCCGTATAGCGAATCCGACAGTAAGAAGTCGCCTGAACGCCGTCCAGCGTATAAACACCCGGCTGCGTAATGGAATGTGCCTCATGTCCGGTAACCTGTGCCGTTTCATTAATATAAAAATCCATCCACTTTGCTTCGGCTGCATCAATCTCTACTTCCACACCGCCCAGCAAATCAATCGCTTCAGTTACCGCCTGAAAATCTACGACCACATAATCCTGTATATCCAGATCCAGATTACGGTTTAACATTCTTACGGCTTCCTCCGCACCGCCTTTATTATAGGCATAATTTGCTTTACGGAAATTGTATGTGCTGTCGCTGCTGACATTTAAAAATGTATCACGGAAAACCGATACAAGGCGCACTTCTTTTGTATCATTATTGATACTTGCAATCATAATTACGTCACTGTTTCCCGCACTGAAGCTGCCGTTCGAACGGTTATCCAGTCCAAACAAAGCAATATTGGTATACCCTTTTAATACTTCCTGTACGGACTGATCCATATCTTGGTTCACAATATCTTCCGTATCAATCATATTCGGCTGGTGGTCCAGCTTCTGGAACTTGGACCAGACAAACAGACATGCCAGTGCGATCAGCAATAACAGGATTTCAACGGTAAAAATGATAATTCTGTGTTTTTTCTTTTTCCTTTTTGATGCGCTCATTTCCTTTCCCTTTCTGCATTCGTAATATAATTACCTTCCAATCAAACGGTACATAAATATCAGTCGGTTTTTCATCATAACAGGCACCGTATTTCGATGAAAATCAGATACCGTATGCTCGTGTCTGCGATAGTATAACAGCGGTTCTTTTAAAACTCCGCATCCTCCCCTGTGTTTGTCATTGATGACACCAATCCACTGGTCATGCATTTGAATGTCATCCGGTATCGGCAAAATATAAGGCAGTAATTCTCTGCGTATTGCCATACAGCAGCCGATATATTTGTTTTTCCATATATTCCGCCACATGCCGGCTCCATATCCGCGGTATTCAAAAAAAGACGGATAAATGACCTGCTGCAGATCTGCGTTTGTTACAATACAGTCATGAATGACTACATGACACTTTTTTTCCTGAAATACGTTCAGGACCCGCTCTACTTTGTGCGGCATCCATACATCGTCCTGATCTGCAAGGAAGATATATGCCCCCTTTGTCTGCGCTATCGCATGCGCAATGTTTTGTTTGATTCCTAGTCCGGGACCGTTTACGAACCGAATCCGTCGGTCCGCTGCAGCATAAGACCGTATGATCTCAGGCGTATGGTCGGTCGAACCATCATCCGAAACCACTACTTCGTCTTTTTCCCCTAACTGCTGCAAAATGGAATCCAGCTGATCGGTCACATATGTTTCTCCATTATACACGGCCATTGCCACGGACACCCGTTTCACTCTGCGTCAGCCTCCTTTTTCCACAGCTATCTGTTATCTCATATCTGCGATTGCCGTCTGTTCTTTTATTTGGACCCATCTCCCGACAGAACCACCTGTATCGTACGAAACAAAATTTTAATATCCAGACTCAGTGACCACTCCGATATATAGCGGGTATCCAGTGCCACAACTTCTTCAAAGTCCGTGATATCATTCCGTCCGCTGACCTGCCACATACCGGTTAACCCCGGTTTTATGCCCAGCCTTCCTCTGTGATGAAGCTGATAATGCTCGACTTCATCTATGGTAGGCGGACGGGTTCCTACCAGGCTCATTTCCCCTTTCAGTACGTTCCAGAACTGCGGCAGCTCGTCAATCGAATATTTTCGAATGAAATGGCCGATCGGAAAAATTCTCGGATCATCTGTCATCTTAAACATCAGGCCATCCATCTCGTTACAGTCCATCAGTTCCTCTTTACGTGCTTCCGCGTCCATATACATGGAACGAAATTTATAAATGCGGAATACACGTCCGTTTTTTCCTACCCGTTCCTGTGAAAACAGAACCGGCCCCGGAGATTGTATTTTGATTATCGGAGCAAAGATCACATAAGCAATTGCCGCCACGGCCAGTCCTACCAGACTGCCGGCAATATCCATCACACGCTTTAAAAACATTTCCGGTGGCGAAGCAATGTGCATACTCGTTGTCAGTACCATATAATTGCCGCATTTTTCCAGCACCTTGTTCGGCATCAGCGCCGTCTGCGGAATCAGATTAAAATGCACGGTAATTCCGTATTCAATCAGCTGATTGGCAAGCGCTTCGCTGGAGTCTCTCGTGTTGCCGTTAATAAATACTTCGTCTACGACATGCGTGCGGACGTATTCATAAAAATCATCTGCATTTGCCACAATCGGCACACCGCGTACCGTCTCTCCTTTACGCGGGCGATCTACGACTACAATTCCGCATACTTCAAAATCCCGATACCGGTCATGCTCGAAATCCCGCACGCATTCTTCGGCATAACGATCCACGGTCAATATAATCATAACCGCTTTGCTCCGTTTTTTCTTTATATAATTACGTAACAGCTGTTTATAAATACAGTGTATCACATATTCATATATGATAGACATAATCCAAAAGGTAAACAGACTTTCCCTGGAATATACCGCTGACATTTTCGCTGCATACAAATACACAAGCATGCCGACAAATATAATCGTGCAGGTTGCCGCTACCTCTTCCAGCTCCGTAAATGCATCACGTTTTATAATATCTGAATAGGATTCTTTAAAAAACACAACGCATAGATTCAGCAGAACAAGTATCACCGCAAGACGCAGATACGGTTCACTGGCATATGGATTCATCCAGCCGTGACGCATAATATATCCTGTAATAAATGCCAGCTGCAGCAGCAGAATATCCAGAATCGTAAAATCCAGATGCTTGGCCCAGCCGACGTTGTCTTTTCTATACATTTTGCTCCTTTAGATTACGCAGGTGAATATACAGCCAGCTGTCCGAATAATCCTCCCGCTCTTTCAATGTCATTTCACTGTATTTATCATATGTAAGTTTGACCTGAAACATTTCCTGTTCCCCGCATTTATAGCATTCCACATTTTTCCTGCGGGATACTGTCCGCATCCAGCCGCATTTTGGACAAATATATACTTTGATCATCCACACATATCCTTTCTTTCCATTCCCTGATCATAACCGTTCGGCCCGGCCGAAGGTTCCATTTCCGGCTCACAAGAGCTGACTTTATATAAAGTATAATTTTCACTTTGCGCGATCGGCAGAACGGATATTTGCGATAAATAACCGTCCATATCAAATGCCGTGCGGATTACAAGGTAATCCACGCCGCTTTTATCCAGGCTGCGCCGAAGCGTGCGACTGTCCTTTTTGATTCCTTCGTTTACTGCCGCTATCATATGCTGCTGTCTGACATATTTTTTATAATCATAGCCGTTTTGTGCCTGATACAAATATGCGTTGCGGGAAATCCCCCACAAAATACGCGGCTCATACGTACGTACCTGATATTCCAGATACATATCAAATGCCGCTGTCGGCAGTTCCTTATGTCCGTTTTGCTCCCCGTTCCAGTCTGCCATCAGTTCCTCTGCAATCGTAATGGCATCCGGATCCAATCCATAAATATTTTTCGGCCGATTGATATTGGCCCTGTTTAAAAAAAACAAATTTGCTCCCACCGAAAGGCATGCAACGAAAGCCGCCGCTGCCAAAACGATCTGTCTTTTGTTTCCCCCGGTAAAACGTTCCGTAATCTGATACGCAATGAAAAATAAAATCGGAAGCATCCAGAAAAACCGATAATAGCTCGTAGCATTTGTAATTTTTCCTACAATCCGATATGCAATTTCATTAAATACAAACACAACGGACAGCAACAGCGCCGCTGCTGCTTTTTTCCCGGTCGTACCCTGTCCTGTCCTGTGCTCTTTCCACCACAAAAGCGCCACACTGACCGCAAACGCCGCCAGATATAAGGAATCTCCCTGGTATTGTTGGAATACGTCTGCCATATTCTACACCTCCACAATCAGCCAGCCTTTTGTTGAAGCAAAATATACAGCAAAATAGCATACATTTGGCATCAAACATAACATCCCGCGTATCATTAACGCAGAATCCCACCGTCGTTCAACGATCAGATGTGCCAAAAGCATAATTGCAATCAGCGCCGGTACGAGTACAAGTGACGACATCGAAACCGCCACACTTGCAAATGATACAAGAAATAATTCTGCCCATGTCTTTCTGTCTTTGCTGTTTTTCCAGATCCGGTACAGCAGATAACAGACCATCGGCAAGACCACATTGGCACAGTATGCCTTTGCTTCGTAATTTCGTAACATTAAAAACTGCGCCGCCGTATCGTATACATCCCAGCAAATCGTAAGTAAAACGGTAATGGTTACCAATATCGCAGTCTTTTTTTTGTCTCTTTGAAATACTTCCATTGCAAAGCTGTATACAACCGCGTTGGTCAGCAAAACACAGAGCACGCCCGCCATATATTTTTGCAGTACAAGCGCCGATATGCCTGTCATCTGGCTGATCCACGCCGTATTCATGTAAAACGACGACAACGCATACCGCAGTTCCAGATGACTGCGCAGCAATCCGCTGCTGCCATCATACAGATACATTGTATCTGTCTCCACGGATGTCATCATATTGCCGATATAATACGCAAAATCCCACCCGATATTCCTCTGCATCAGCACTGCCGAAGCGCATTCACACAGCACTGCCACCGTCATAAGCGCAAAGAGCAGACGTACTGCCCGTGACGGCCGGGCTTCTATGGCAGGCGCCTTTTGTGTATTTCGATACACCATGATTCCTGCCGCTGCGACAAGCAGGCAAAGCAGCACAAGCCAGCTTATACCCAGTACATGCAGCTTTTGTTTTGTCAGGATCATAACCTCGGCAACAATCTGAAAAAGCGCAAAATACAGGAAAAATCCAATGCAGATTCGCTCCGGCACAACCGGATGAAAACGGCATCTGATGCAAAACGCTTTTCCAAGCAAATCAAACAGACCTATGCCAAGCGCTAAAATACAAATACTGAAAAATATGTGCATGTCGTCCTCCTTCCGGTGTTATTGTTAAGACATATAATCATTATAAAGCGGCAGCACCTCCCCCGTACTTCCCTGCATTTTAATCTTGCCTTCATGCAGCCACAGGATTGTATCGCACAGCTTTTCCAGTGTCTCCGTACTATGAGACACAATCATGACTGTCCGCTCCTCATTTGTAATCAGTTCTTTCATTTTTGCATAACTTTTTTTCTTAAACCGCACATCTCCGACACTCAGCACTTCATCAATCAGCATTATTTCCGTCTCCAGAACTGCCGTAATGGAAAATGCCAGCTTTGAATACATTCCGCTGGAATAGGTGCGGACCGGCTTATCAATAAAACTCCCAAGCTCTGAAAATTCTATAATTTCATCAATCTTTTGTAATACCTGTTCCTCCCCGAACCCAAGCAGCATCCCGCTTAAAAAGATATTTTCCCTGCCAGTCAGCTTCTTTTGAAATCCAACGCCGATTGACAGCAGCGACACCGTATGTCCATGCAGATCAATCGTTCCTTCATCTGCTGCGAAAATCCCGGCAATTGCACGCAGCAGCGTAGATTTTCCGCTGCCGTTTTTGCCGACAATTCCCATAATTTCTCCTTTTGGCACCTGAAAAGAAATCCCTCTGACCGCCTCAAATACGTCCACTTCCGATTTTTTCAGACTGAACAGGCTGTTTTTTATGGATATCCGGTTCAGACATTTATAACGTATTTTTAAATCCGATACTTCGATCGCATAATCTTTTTTTGCTGTATCCATACCGTCCCATCCACTTTCTCAATCTTATTTTCAAATCTTATTTCCCAATCATAATCCGATTCGGTCTGATTGCTTTACATCACTTTTACATAACTGTTTTCATGCCGGTAAATGTTGCGTACGCCGATTACGGACAGTACGACTCCGATTAAAAACCAGGCAAACAGCGCGTCCCATTCCGGCATTTCCTGATAAATGAGCACCCGTCGCATCGAATCTACCAGCAATGCCATCGGATTACATTTCAGCAGCAGACTGCTGTATGGATACGGCACCCGGTTTCGGATAGAATAAAAAATTCCGGTTAAATAAAACAGCAGTTTCAGCACAACCGTTACAACATTTGCCAGATCTTCCACATAAACGCCAAAATGCAGCAGCACGCTGCCGAATGCAAACGTAACGATAACAAGTACAAGAAACAGCGGCAGCATCAAAATTACTTTCCAATCGACCGGCACCTGATAACCGATCATCATAACGACGACTATGGAGAACGCGATCATCATTTTAAATCCGTTGGAACATATTTTTACAAAAATCAATATAAACTTCGGTATATATACTTTCGATACAATTGGTTTGTTTGCCGCTACCAGCTTTACGCTCTGCCGCAGACATGCAGAAAAAAAGTTCCAGCTGTTATAGCCGATAAAAATAAAGACCGGCAAATACGGTTCCCCTTTCTGAAATACGATAACCGCTACGAACGAATATACAATCATAAACAGCAGCGGATCCAGAATCCACCACATCCAGCTCAAATGCGAGTTAGCCACTTCGGATTTCAGTTCGGATTTTGCCGCATATATGGTATATTTTCGGTATTTTTTTACATCACTGATAAATCGGTTCAATCTCATTCTCCTTTTTTATCCCAGATATTTACAAAATCCATGCAACGTATAAAATATCATATAATAAAGCGACTGCAGCCGTCCGTATCCAAGATAACGGTAGGAACCATACTGCATTCGCGCAGATTTCCATTTATTTCTCGATTTTCCGCCTTCACTCAGTCTGCATTTGAGCGCAGGCACATTGACACCTGCCGCAGACTTATATTTTTTCAAAATCCGCAGCCATAAAATATAATCTTCATGATACCGGTCGCAGACAAATCCAAACTCCCGTGCAACGTCTTTTCGAAGCACAACGGAGCCGCATGGAATCACATTCGTTCGAAGCATATCGTGATAAGTAATGCGCTCCGGCACGCCTAAGCTTTTGCCGGTCGGTTCTCCGTCCTGCCGCATCAGCTCTCTGCCGGTGCAGCACAAAACCGTGCCTGTCCGCTCTATGCATGCCATCTGCAGCCTTAATTTGTCCGCATCCCACCAGTCGTCCGCATCCAGAAACGCCACATAGTTCCCATGTGCCCGTTCGATTCCCAGATTGCGCGCCGCAGCCACGCCCCTGTTTTTTTCCTTCGAATATACCGAATCCGCGGATCTTTTGCATACGTACGTGCAACCTCCGGCGTCCGGTCGGTAGACCCGTCGTCTATAATCAGCAGCTCCCACGTCTGCGTACATGTCTGGTTTATGACCGACACAATTGCCTGTTCCATATATGCGGCTTCCTGATAAGCCGGCATAATTACGGAAATTACCGGTTCCGCATTTTGCTTCCTTTGCTTTTCTGTCATAGTTATCACATCCTGCTGTCATTTCATTTGCTTTGCTTAAGCGCCGTCTTCTGGCTGTCCTCGACGCCTTCTGATTTTTCTTTTTGAAACAGAATTTTAACGGTCAGCATAATTAATTTTAAATCCAGCCAAAGCGAATAATTCTCTATATATGTCAAATCTAATTTTAATTTATCGTATGGTACGGTATTATATTGTCCGTACACCTGCGCGTATCCTGTCAGTCCTGCTTTTACTTTCAGCCTGAATCGAAACTGCGGAATACTCTGCTCATACTCTTTTGTAATCTCTTCCCGCTCAGGCCGCGGCCCTACAAAAGACATATCGCCGATCAGCACATTAAACAGCTGCGGCAGCTCATCTACATGCAGCCTTCGAATCACCTTTCCTACCGGCGTAATTCTGTCGTCATGCTCACTTGCCAGCCTTGCGCCGCGCTTTTCGGATTCTACAATCATGCTGCGGAATTTATAAATTCGAAACGGTTTGCCGTTTTTCGTAATCCGTTCCTGTGAATACAGCACCGGTCCGTTGTCATACAGCTTAATGGCAGCCGCGATCAGCAGCATCACAGGCGATGCCAGAATACATCCGACCAGACCGATTACAATATCCATTGCACGTTTTAAAAAGCTCTGCCCGAACGTCATGCCCTGATTGCGGAACAACAGCAGCGGTGAATCGAACAAATCTATTTCGGATGCGCTGATAATCATAATATCCGATATTTTCGGCACGGAATAGCAGCGGATATTATTCTGAAAACAAAATTTTAAAAATTCGTTACGTTCATGAGATGGAATGTCTCCGATAATGACCGATTCATACTCTGCAATTCTACTCAGTATTTTTTCCATGCCTTCGTTTAAATGAATGGTTTCTTTTACCCGATACTTATCTCCTCGTGACTGCAGCTTGCGTATGAGCGCTTTCGGACTGATATTTCCATAGATCAGCAGCATTTCATGCGGCGGATACAATCTTGCATATATGCTGCGCATTGCTACGATCCAAACGACGCCGACAACAATCTGCAGCAGCGATAATGCAAACATCGGTGAGGAAAACCACAAAAACTTCCATCGTTTTGCAATCAGGGCCAGCTGCAGATACTCTACCGCATTTGTCGCGCATACGGATAAAATCTGTGAATATAAAACATCCAGATTGCGCAGGTATCCGACCCGGAATCCGCCAAGCACTTTCATAAACAGTATAAGCACCAGTGCATACAGCACAATAATGGTCCAGTGCCCTCTGCGGTAAAAGTAAAAATATTTAAAGTATTTACGCAGCTGCGTCAATTCTCTGTTTGCATAATAGTTATACCATAAGCAGGCAAACATTGCCGTTTGCAACGCTACAATCAGAATGGTTCCCAACAGCATGATGAATCGTTTATATTGCTCTTTTGAATTTGTCTGTTCCATAGCATGTCCCCTTGGGTATCCGTTCAGTTTCCTGTCAGTTTCTTCTTTACTTTTCTGACCATCTTCCAGATTCCCTGTCCTTTCAGCAGTTCATTCTGCGCCGCAATGCGGTCATAATCCGCTTTCAGCTCCACGACATTTAAAAATCTGCGCTCCAGCAAATTTACCATCTCCCGGTACGGCACCAGTCCGCCGGTTACATATTGCTGAAAAGCCACTTCCATCGCAGCATAGGCTTCCGCCTCTTCGGAGGAAATGCCTGCACGTTGCAGCAAATGTTCCATCGACAGTTCTTCCCTCTGCGGATTTTCATGATTCAGAAAAAACAGAGTCCGGTAAATAATAAAATTTTGCGGAATCGGAAAGAAAAAGGTCCATTCATAATCAATGACATGCCATGTTCCGTCTTCTCCCACAAGAATATTCGCAAGAATCAGATCAATATCCGAAATCTCACTGCATATGGTGTGACGCAGAACATCTTCCTGCGGAATGCTGCCAAAGACGCTGCGAAATGCCTGCGTCATTTCAAATGGTATGTTGCCGCCGTCTCTGCCCTCACTTCGAATGATTTGCATCATTTTATCCAATATTTCAAAAACCGTGTGCATCTGCCCTGCACTTACCGCCTGCGAAATCTGTTCCTGCAGCGCTTTGGCATGCAGAAGTTCAAACTCCGCATATACGGCGCCATCCGCATCGGTTGCGGCGCTGCAGCGGTTAAACTTTAGTTGCGTATGTGCATACTGACTGCTTAATTTTTCACATGCATGCAGAATATGACGCACATGTGCCGCTCCCTGCGGATATACCGCACGTTTGCATACGTTTTGCTTTGTAATCTCCGTACAGAGCGCATAAGCTCTGCTTCGATCAGAGGCATATCTTGCATAAATGGTGTCCTGTTCCTGACAGGCATTTCCTGCCGCCTTTGCCAGACACAAAAATGCATTCGCAAAAAACGGAAACTGCCCTTCTTCAATAATACTGTCAAATACCTTTTGCTCGTCAAACAGCAAAATGCGGTCATCTTCGTAGTTTGCAATATTATAATTCAAATCTCCCTTTTTGGGAAGATACCGATCGGAATAAATATCCAGTGCAAATCGTTCATCCGGGTACGGATAGTAAAAATCCTGCGATGCAAATCCCGTCCGATGCAAGAGGTTTTTCAGTCCTGTTTTCGAATACGGCCGGACTCCGTTATTTTCCAGACCTGCAAAATAAGTATGTGTATACATCTCTTTGTTGCCGGCCCAGTATTTCAGTCCGAATTTATTTTTTGCCGCAAGCACCAGCAAACCGTCCTGCTTTAAATGTCTGCGCAAGTGATGCAGCAGCTTTTCGGCCTGTCCTTCCAAAATCGGAACCGCTACGGTCACGATCACATCATAATCATCCTCCAGCTGCGGCTCGCACGAATCAAACGGCATCGCATAAATCGTCAGCGACCGTGCCTGTTTGTGGCGGTGCGCGTTGATGTTACAGTACCGGATGTTTTCCTCCTGGCATGTAACCGACGCGCTTTTTTTGAGCAGTGCGGATGTAACGGTCCCGCAGCCGGCGCCAAGTTCCAGTACTTTCGCCTGTTTTTTCAGCCGGATCCATTCAATCAGATTTGCTCTGGATTCTGCCAGCTCATACATGACCGTCCAGTTCCTGCGCGACGTAATCTGACTGTGATAGCCATCCTCTTCATATAATTGAACGATCTCCTGCAGCTGCCTTTCATCCGGATTTACAGCCGGTTCATCCGGATTCGTATGATCCGGATAATACAGCAGCACATTTCCTATCTTTGTTTTTTGCATTTTCGATTTCCTTTGACCATATTATCCACGATATTTTTTCGTAAATTCCTGAAAATCGCCCCACTGCCTGTCCTTATCCGCCATAATTAACTCCATTCCTTCCGGAATCGGCCATTCGATTCCGATCTGAGGATCATTCCAGATCAGACCGCCTTCATCATTCGGATGGTAAAAATCCGTACATTTATATGCAAACTCCGCATAATCCGACAGAACTAAAAAACCATGGGCAAAATCTTTCGGAATAAAAAACTGCTTTTTATTTTCTTCCGAAAGCCGAACTCCGTGCCATTTTCCATAAGTAGCGGACCCTTTCCGCAAATCTACCGCTACGTCAAATACTTCCCCGCGAATCACTCTTACAAGCTTGTCCTGCGGATACCGAATCTGAAAATGCAGACCGCGCAGAACTCCTTTTTTGGAAGCGGACTGATTATCCTGTACAAATTGCACCGGAATGCCTGCCTCTTTAAAATCCTGGTAATTATATGTCTCCATAAAATAGCCGCGTGCATCTCCGAATACGGTTGGTTCAATCTCATACAAACCTTCAATGTCACATGTCGTGATTGTTATCTTCCCCATTTTAAGCTTCCTTTCTGTTCTGTTTGTGCATATTCTTCCGTTTGTTACAGCCCTTCTGCAACATCCATCAAATATTTTCCGTAATTGGTCTTAAGCAGCGGCTGTGCCAGAGCAATTAACTGCTCCCGTCCGATAAATCCTCTTTTGTAGGCAATCTCTTCTATGCAGGAGACGTACAGTCCCTGGCGTTTTTGTACCGCCGCCACAAAATCTGCCGCATCCAGCAAAGAATCATGTGTTCCCGTATCAAGCCAGGCAAATCCACGTCCCAACGTCTCTACTTTTAATGTGCCGCGTCTTAAATACTCTTCATTTACAGATGTAATTTCAATCTCACCTCTTGCGGAAGGTTTTATATTTTTAGCAATTTCTACCACATCATTGTCATAAAAATACAATCCCGGCACCGCATAATTGGATTTTGGGTTTTCCGGTTTTTCTTCAATAGAAAGCGCTTTTCCTTCTTCATCAAATTCTACGACGCCATATTCTCTCGGATCTTTGACATAGTATCCAAAGATAACCGCGCCTTTTTCCAGACCGGCCGCACGCTGCAGAACTCTGGAGAAACTCTGTCCGTAAAAAATATTGTCTCCCAGTACAAGCGCCGCCGTATCGTTTCCGACAAACTGCTCACCGATTAAAAATGCATCCGCAAGCCCTCTTGGCTCCATCTGCACCGCATAATTCATCGAAAGTCCAAACTGGCTGCCGTCACCGAACAGATCTTCAAACACCGGAAGATCTCTTGGCGTGGAAATAATCAGAATATCACGGATACCTGCCAGCATCAGCGTAGAAAGCGGATAGTAGATCATCGGCTTATCATACACCGGCATGATCTGTTTGGATATGGATTTTGTTAACGGATATAATCTTGTGCCGGAACCGCCGGCAAGTATGATTCCTTTCATGCTCGAATTCTCCTTTTGCACTCATTCGGTTTCTATTTTAACAGTTCGATTCTTCGCAGAGAAAAATCCTGATACCTTCTTGTCAGATTTGGATTATAATACGGATCGCCCGCGCTGATCAGATCTGCCCACCTTGTCGTAAACAGATCGACTTCCCTGTGGTAACGCGCCAGTTTTTCAGCCGTATTTTCCGTTCCTCTGGATTTGTATTCATAATGATATAGCATCGCAAACGGATTATATACGACCAGCTTACCGGTACTCCGCACTTTCAGACAATAATCAATATCGTTATACGCGATCTGAAATTCCGCATCCATTCCGCCTACTTCTTCAAACACGCTCTTTTTTGTCATCAGGCATGCTGCCGTTACGGCGCTGTAATTCTGCGGACAGAAAATCCGGTTTTGGTATCCTCCGTTTTCTTTCGGAAAACCCTGAAATCCTTCACCGCAAATGCCGCCCAGTCCGACAATTACGCCCGCATGCTGAATCGTATCATCAAAATAAAACAACCTGGCCCCACAGATACCCACGTCTTCACGCATGCAATAACCAAGCATTTCCACCATAAAGTCAGGCGTTATAACTTCCGTATCGTTATTCAGCAGAAGAATATATTCTCCCCTGGAGTGTGCGACTCCAAAATTCGTGATTTTGGAATAATTAAATACATCATCCCATACGACGATACGGATTCTCGAATCCTGCGCCTTCAGCTTTTCATAATATGCAAAGGTGCTCTCTTCCACACTGTTGTTTTCTATAATTACAATTTCATAATTTGGATACGTACATTCGGAAAGCAGCGACTGTACACACGTATCCAAATCATCTATATGGTCTTTATTTGGAATGTTAACAGATACAAGCGGTGTTTCCATCCATTGATAAACGGTATGATAAATGCCGGGCGTCGGTGAAGGCTGTGCATATGCCGGCAGTCCTACCCGCTTATAATGTTCATTTAACACGTTTTCGCCTGCTCTGCGGCCCTGCTTTCCGTTCTCCCTTACATGATACAGTACCCGCGGCAAATGCCCGATGTATGCTGCCGTCTCTGCCGCACGCAACACATAGTCATAAGAAGCTTCCGACAGACAGGACGGATTCCATGACCCGGTTTTTACAGCAGCATCTTCACGAATCAGCAGTAAATGCCCGATATAGTTTGTAGCACGCAGCAGATCAATATTAAAATCCGATTTAAAAACAGGCTCACTGTAATTTTTTCCGTCTTCGGATATCTGATCTTCATCCGTATAACACAGATCCATTTGCGCATTTGTTTCCATCAGTTTTACGCAGGCGTACATCGCATCCGGTTCGAGCGTATCTGACGGATTCAGCAATAACAGCCAGCTTGGATCATCCTTTTTTTGTTTATCCTTTTCCTGTTTGCGCAGTTGTTCCAGCGTTTTACGCATTCCCGCGGCAATGCGGTGCTGATAGCCTTCTTCTCCGTCAGCAGGTATGATCCGGAGCTTTTCTGACGGAATATGTGTCCGGATTCGCTCCATCAGCTTTTCTTTTTCTTCCACCGTACATACGATGACCCATTTCCAGTTGGAGTATGTCTGATTTTTCAGCGAGATTGCAGCCGACGTGATATAATGCACATCTTCATACGGTGTAATAACATATAAAAACGGCCGAAAGCGGCTTTGTTCTTTTCTCTGACGTTCCAGTTCTTTTTCAGACGGCATGTTTTTTCTGCGCCACTTCATATAATTGCCGGTGTCCCCGACCAGTTCATACAATTCATTGACCGCCCGTTTACACGCTTTTTTTACGCCGTTGCGCTTCATATAATAATGTGCTTTTTTCATATACAGCGACAGACGGTTTTTATCCGACGCACCGAACTCTCTCATAACGGAATGTTCGCCGTCCGTAATCTGCAAAAGCATTTTCTTTCTGCCGTTTACGGGAACCGTCACGCTGAAGCCACTGTCATACAGCTGCTGCGCCTCCCGGTATTCCAACGCTACATCCGGTTTTGGAAAATGACTGACTTCACATTTCATCGGTTCTTTTGCCAGATCAAACACGTTAATCTTAATCGGTTTTTCCGACGCGGCCCATCCGGTTACCACGCAGCTGGCTCCTGTCGACTGAATATTGGTAATCCTGTAATTCAGCTGTCCCTGAAGCTTTCGCAGCTGCGATATACGGCGTTCGTAAACACGGCTGCCGTCCGCAAGGCATAAAAACAGCCTGCGGTATTTTCTGAGGTCTTCCGGCAGCCTTACAATAATTACATATTCCCTGCTTACCTTTAAGTCGTATTTCATATACTTCTGCCGCACCGAATCATCCGAATAGCTGCGTATTTTAATTTTCTGCCGTTCACAGTCCAGAAAAACCGAGAAGTCCATATGTTCCGGTAATTCCTGTCCGTCACCTTCGAACCATCCGGTCAGTACATAGCTGTTCCTGTCCGCAATATGAAAATGTCCTTCCTGAACGACAAATCTGTTTTCCATCATAGGCAAAGCCCTTAGTTCCCTTTATACATTTCTTCATAATATTTTTGATAATCGCCGCTTGTTACATTTTCCATCCACTGTTCATGTGCAAAGTACCAGGCGATTGTTTTTTTTATGCCGTCTTTAAACATGGTTTCCGGCTCCCAGCCGATCTCCGCACGAATTTTATCCGGTGCAATCGCATAACGACGGTCGTGACCTTTGCGGTCTTCCACATAGGTAATTAAATCTTTACTGACCAGCTTTCTGCGTTCATCCTCTTTAGGCAGCATCTCGAGCAATGTTTCTATAATTGTATGAATAATCTCAATATTCTGCTTTTCATTATGGCCGCCGATATTATAAGTCTCTCCCAGGCGCCCTTTTTCCTGCACCAGATCAATTGCTTTTGCATGATCGTCCACGTACAGCCAGTCACGGACATTTTTTCCGTCTCCGTAAACAGGCAGGCTTTTTCCCTGCAGCGCATTGTTAATCATAAGCGGAATCAACTTTTCCGGGAACTGGTACGGACCATAATTATTTGAGCAGTTTGTAATATTGGCAGGAAAATGATACGTATCAATATACGATTTTACAAGGAAATCCGAAGACGCTTTGCTGGCACTGTACGGACTGTGCGGCGCATATGGCGTCGTTTCATAAAAATATCCGCCGTCCTCTTCCAGCGAGCCATACACTTCATCCGTAGAAACGTGCAAAAATTTCTTTCCTTCCGCAAAGCTGCCGTCCGGCTGTTCCCATGCTTCTTTCGCACAGTTGAGCATCACGGCTGTTCCGTATACATTGGTCTGCACAAACACTTCAGGATTGCGTATGCTGCGGTCAACATGTGACTCCGCCGCAAAATGTACGACACGGTCAATCTCATTTTGCTGAAAAATTGCACGAATCGCATCTTTATCGCAAATATCCGCTTTGATAAACGTATAATTTTCCCGTTCTTCCACCTCTTTTAAATTTTCCGGATTACCTGCGTACGTCAGGGCGTCTACATTTATAATGCGAATCTGATCTCCATATTTGCGAAACATATAATGAATATAATTCGAACCAATAAAACCGGCTCCGCCTGTTACCAAATAAGTTCTCACCATTTCTTTTGTCGTCTCCTTTTCTGTTATCATAGTATTTCCTTTAAATATACACTTAATGCATCCTGCCATTGCTGCAGTCTAAAATCCGTCGTCAGATGCAGCATCCGGTTTTCCAGTACCGAATACGCCGGCCGCTTTGCCGGCGTCGGATACTCTGCCGTTGTAATATATTCAACTTTCGTACGCTTTCCTGCCTGCCGAAAAATTTCTGCGGCAAAATCAGCCCAGCTGCACCGGCCTTCGCACGTTCCATGAAAAATCCCGTAATTCTCCGTCGGTTCCAGCACATGTATCATCTTTGCCAGCTCAAGTGCACTCGTCGGTGTTCCGAACTGATCGCTGACCACCCGTACCGTATCATTCGATTCTGCCAGACGCAGCATGGTAGCCGCAAAATTTTTTCCTTCTCCATACAGCCATGCCGTACGAATAATAAAATAACGGTCGGCAAAATCTCTTACAAACTGTTCTCCCGCCAGCTTCGTAGAACCATATACACTCTGCGGGTCCACAACGTCTGTTTCCACATAAGGATGATCCGCATTTCCGGAAAACACATAATCCGTCGATATCTGAAACAGTTTTGCACCCGTTTCACGTGCCGCAATACTTAAGTTTCTCGGCCCTATCGCATTAATCCGAAATGCTTTCTCATATTCCGACTCACACAAATCTACAGCCGTCATAGCGCCGCAGTTCATGATCACATGAGGTTTGTGTTCACGCACGATATGCATGACCGCATCCAAATCCGTAATATCCAGTTCCGGGACATCCGTATTTATGATGTGTACCTGTTCTCCTTCATATACCCGATTCAAAGCTCTTCCGAGCTGTCCGTTGCATCCGGTGATCAGCAGTTTTTTCATTCCGATTCTCCTAACTTTGTTTCATTTGACATTACCATATCAGGCTGATGCTATTCTCCCAGTCCCGATTCAATCAGCGCTACGATTTCCTTCAACGCTTTTTCTTCGTCCTCACCTTCGCAGATCAGTTCGATTTCATCCCCACTCTTAATGCAGGCTCCCAATACACTCAGTACGCTTTTTGCATTGGCAATGTTGTTGCCGCCATATCGAAACGTAATCACGGAGCCATATTCGATCGCATTTTTACATAAAACTCCTGCCGGGCGCAAATGCAGGCCCGTCGGGTTTTTTATTTTTACCTTTTGACTTACCATTCCATTTACCTCAACCTCTATAACATAATTTTTGTGATCAGATCTGCCAGATTTTCGGCCTCTTTTTCGATTTCCTGCTGGTTCTTTCCTTCTATCATAACACGTACAAGCGGTTCCGTTCCGGACGGACGAATCAATACCCGTCCTTCTCCGTTGAACTTCTCTTCCAGCTGCCGAATAGCTTCTTCTATTTCGGCATATTCCATATAGTGTTCTTTTTTATGATTCGGCACCTTGGCATTCACCAGTGCCTGCGGATAGATCTCCATAACCGATGCCAGTTCCGACAGTTTTTTCTTTGTGTCCACCATAACCTGTAATACGTGCAGGGCACTCAGCAAACCGTCTCCGGTCGTATTGTCATCCAGAAAGATAATATGTCCGGATTGTTCCCCACCGATATTATACCCATTTTCCCGCATATTTTCCAGCACATAACGATCTCCGACTTTTGTCTTTTCCACATGGATGCCTTTTTGCTGACCCATAATCGTAAAGCCAAGATTGCTCATAACCGTAACGACAATCGTATCTTTTTTCAGAGTCCCTTTCTGCTTCATATAATTGCCGCAAATCGCCATCAGCTGATCACCGTCCACAAGGCAACCCCGTTCATCTACTGCCAGAAGCCGGTCCGCATCTCCGTCAAACGCAAGTCCGATATCCGCCTGTTCATAGACGACTCTTGCTTTTAGTTCATCCATATGTGTCGAACCGCAGTTTGCGTTGATATTTGTTCCGTCCGGATGAACATGAATAGGAATAAGTTCTGCTCCGAGTTCCCGCAGCGCTTTGACGGATGTATAGTAAGCAGCGCCTTCCGCGCAATCCGCTACAATCTTAAGTCCATGCAGGTTTACCGGCACACATTTTTTCACAAATTTCACATATTCATCCCGAATATCAAACCGGTAATCAATCCTGCCCACACCGGAACCAATCGGAAGCGCTACGTCTTTCATATGATTTTTAATCATCGCTTCAATCTCATCTTCCAGTTCATCGGAAAGCTTATACCCGTCGCCGTTAAAAAACTTGATTCCATTAAATTCCATTGGATTGTGTGATGCTGAAATTACAACTCCGGCATCTACTTTGTGTCTTCTTGTCAGATAAGCAACTGCCGGCGTTGGCAGCACTCCCACATAAATTGCATTTGCGCCTACCGAGCAGATGCCTGCCATCAGTGCGCTTGCAAGCATTCCGCCGGATATGCGGGTGTCACAGCCGACAATCAGTGTCGGCTGGTGTTCCTTTTCCCGTGTCAGTACGTAGGCACCGGCCTGCCCAAGCTGTGTCGCCAGCTCTATCGTAAGCTCTGCCCCTGCCACTCCTCTGACACCATCTGTTCCAAACATTCTGCCCATTTTTATTCGTCCTCCAAATCTTCCTGTTCTGCCGAAGTATCCTGTCCTTCTCTTGCATCTGTCTCGGTATCCGGGTCTGTGCGGTCTTCCTGACCTTCATCCGGGTCTGCTACGGTATTATCATCTGTCCCGGTATCCTCATCCGGCTCCGGCCGATTGTCCTGCGAATCATTTCCATTGTTGTTGTCTTCCGAAATAATGGTAAAAGATATGGCCGTCTCACCTACAACGTATTTACTGTTGTCCAGCGTCAGTTCCAGACGTCTGACATGTCTGCCGGCCGCAAGGCCGCTGACATCCAGTACCGGCCGCAAAGCCGATACGGTAAGCTGGTCCAGATCATCCGCAAGGCCATAGACTTCGATATCTACATTTCTATCATTAAATTCAATCTGGTAGCCTTCCCGCAGGTCATCCACTCCGATATTTCTGACCGGTACGGTAAACACCCTTCTCTCCAGCTGCTCGATATCAATCGTTACCGTTACGGCGGCTTCCACAGACTTGTTGAGTGAAACACCGGCCGGCAGATACTGGTTCAGATCTACTTTCTGTTCAAATCTTTCCTTTGCACCTTCCACATTGATAACATCTTCCGGTATCGTAATTGCACCGATCGAATTTAAAATATCGGATTTGCCTTTAATCGTTACTTCTGCCGGATCCGCCGTCGCCTGAATGACTTCATATCCTTCTTCCGGTTTTCCGCTGTAGTTTACTTTGATCGGAACGGTTTTCTGCGATACGATGCCCGCCTTAACCGTAACAATGTCCAGACTGAGCGTCAGTCTTGTCGTATCCACCATTTCGCCCTCTTCATCAAGCAGAATCGGTACGACGCTGTCCGATATATCGGTACTCATATTCGATACGTCTATCGCCGCTTTGACCGCATCAATCTTCGATACGACTTCTTTCGGTCCGGATACCCATAAACGGTTCGGCTCTACCGTCATCGAACCAAGTGCATATCCTTCCGCCGGTTCCCCCTGTGCAACCGGCAAGATGACAAATGCCTGCCGCATCAGATCTTCCAATATCACTTTCAGCTGTCTCGTCCGCTTCGAAATCGTCAGCTGTCCGGAATGACGCAGCGCTATAATTTCTACGGGCACGATGTTTTCTTCTTCCCCCTGTATCAGTTTTGACATGTCCGCAACGGCTTTAAAGTCCGCGTTGCTCATCTCATTCACATAGCTGCGTTTTCCCAATACGTTAAAGGTGACATTTGCAGACTCCGCATCTATTTCATAATATTTATTCGCCGCCTCAATCACTTCTTCATTTTCTATTGTAATTGCTACCGTAAACCGCCTGCTAATCGTCGGATCATCCAGATTTACAACCGCCATCCACATCGTTACTGCAAATACAAGCGCCAGCAGCTTAAGGCCCAGATTCCTAGTCAGTATTTTTACGACGTTTCTTAGCATCTTTCAGCCTCCTTTGCAGTGTTTGCAGACGGGATTGCTCCGGCTCTGCCTTTTGAATATTTTTAAGTTGTTCCCGCAGCCCATCCTGATCCAGATTTCGATAGATCTTTCCGGTTTTGGCTACCGATACCGCTCCGGTTTCTTCCGAAACAATAATCGTCAGGGAATCGCTCACTTCGCTGATGCCGATAGCCGCACGATGTCTCGTTCCAAGTTCTTTGCTGATTGTCATACTGTCGGACAACGGCAGGTAACAGGTTGCTGCTACTACCCGATCCCCTCTTACGATAATTGCCCCGTCATGCAGAGGCGTGTTTTTCTCAAATATATTGATCAAAAGCTGACTGGTCAGCAGAGAATCCAGCTCAATTCCGGTACGTTCATACTCTGACAGCACAATATCCTGCTCCACTACAATCAGTGCACCCGTTTTTACTTTTCCCATTTCAAAAGAAGCCTTCACAAGTTCGTTAATCGTCCGGTCACTGAATCTGCCCGAATCCTGCTGCATTCCAAAGTCAAACAGTGCAGTCACAAATCTCTTGCGTCCCAGCTGGTCCAGCGCCTTTCGCAGTTCCGGCTGAAAAATTACCGCGAGCGCGGTTAATGCAACGTCTACGGTTCTGCTGGCCAGCCATAAGATCGTATTCATCCGAAATACCGCCGCTACCAGAATAAACACCAGAATTACAATAATACCTTTAAAAAGCATCCATGCACGTGTTCCTTTAATCCACACGAGTACATGATAAAATAAAAATGTGATAATAAATATTTCAACTATGTCCGTGGCTCTTATTTTCTGCGGAGTAATCCAGAACATATGCTTTTCTGCAAATCCCTGTATTGTACTGATGAATGCCTGCACAATTTCACTTCCCTTCTGTCTACTCTTCATCCGGATCAATATCCATATCTTCCATCAGTTCCTGACGTGTCACCGAATTTTTCTCCATTCTTCCGTTTCTGCTGTTGGCGCTGATTTTTTTCACCGTTTTTGCCTTTGCGGATACATAGCGCTTTGGTACTGCTTTTACATAATAATAATATTCATCATCTTCAAACTGTACACGTTCCGTTCTTGTATAATCCAGATTAAAGAAAAAGAACTGTATAATCAGCAGCAGAAGCACACTGATTCCACAACCGATTGTCAGGCGCATTGTCATGCTGCTCATGCCGATCTCCAAATAACCCGCAAAAAAACAAAGATACTGCAGCAGCATTCCAACCACAATCGCAATTGTCCATGCATAGTCGACGGAAAGCCTGCGTATCACATACACAACAATTGTAATAAGCACAAACACCGCTATAGTCAGATACATTTCGCGGTTTCCGGCAAACTGCTTGATAATTTCCTGAAACTTGCCGATCAGGTCTTCGTCTTCACCGATGACGCCGAGACTCGTTTCATTTGCCATGATGCCATTTAAAAAATAGTATGTCACAACGCCGCAGACCGTAGGAATTACCGCTACGGGATGCTGCAGCAGTGCGTTGGCCATTGGCATCACATATGGAATGCCGAGCGCGCATGCCATTGGCGCAAGCAGTGCGTTATAAGCACAGGCAGGCGCAAACCGAAAATACAACAGATACATCATAACAAACAACACAAACATAATAACACCTGCCGGCAACGATAAGGCATAGCAATGCAGTGTAATGAGCGCTCCGACCGCCAAAAGCATCACCGGCATCGGAAGTATCGAACATACAAGCGATAAAATGAGCAAAAGCGGCAGACTGTCCAGCCTCTCCATATATCCAATCTTTTGATTGATCATCATAAAAGCTGAAAATGCAAGCAGGAATTTGAAAACCGGCAGCAAATAAATCTCATATTTTCCGTAAAAGCTGCGGATTCCTTCCCTGAATTCCAATAAAACTGTCATGCTCTCCTCCTAATGCCCCGTCGGTGTCGTCCGGTTTTCCTGTTCATCATATAGCCTCCCCAAATGTTTCAGGCGGCGGTACTGCCGCTTCATACTTTTTCTGCCTGCCGCATAAAACACGTTCGCATAAATCTCGACTGCAATCAGATAAACGATCAGAAAAAACAGATATCTTACAAGTATCGTCGTTCCAAGTGCAATCAAATCCATGTCATTTAGCTGCTGCATCAGCTTATCCGTATGACAGACGCCCCACATCAGCAACCCCATGCCAAATACGGCCGTACCGCAGAAAAACGCCATAAGAAGATGTCTGGCTGCAAAATCACTGCGATAATAGCGAACTACCTGCCGATACTTTTTCCTTCACGCTGCTCATATGCCGCCAGCTTTGTCATTTCCCGGACACGTTCCTGATCTATCATACAACCTCCAAAATATGCCTGATTTACCACAATATTATTTTTATTATAACACAGCCATTTGTATATGAAAAGTTTTTTGTATAGGAAGAAGTGAAAAAAGTGTTAACAAACGATTGTTCCCGTAAATGCAAAAGAGAATGCACGCCTGCATTCTCTTTTGTATTTGTCTGTATTGAATTACGAATCCAAAAATCTCATACGGTTTCCATCAGACTTTTTCGGTTCCACTTTTACCGGTTGCGGCTGTTCCACTGCATGATTTAACGTATTGATCATCTTGCCCTTGCATGCGTCACAGTATTTTCCGAATTTAATCATAGCGCCACAGTTCATACACTCGATACCCACCTGCGAATCATCGGAAAATTTCAGCCGTTCTTCACGCACCCATGTCTTTAACTGTTTTACGGACACTTCATTTGCCTCCGATACGTCCTGCAGCGATGCATGTGGATTTGCACGGATATAATCTTTTACTTCTTTAAACTTTTCCTCCAGCTTTTCCACACAGGACGGACAAATGATCGGTCCTGATAAATAGTTAAAAATACGTTTGCAGCTTTTACATGTCCTTACATCCATAATATGCCCCCTTCTGATTCTATATCGAAGCTGCATGCTTCTTCATGAATTAATTTATTTTATATAGGAACACTGCTGTCCTTGCCCAATACCGATGCATAAATAAAATATATCTTCTATGCCCGCCTGTTTCAGTACAAGCGCAGCAGCGTCTATTGTACTGCCTGTCGTATAAATGTCGTCAATCAAAAGTATTCTTTTTAAGTTTACTACATTTTTATTCATTTTAAAAGCATTTTTAAGATTATTTTTCTTTCCTGTACCGAAAGTTCTTTTTGCGGCACCGTATTGCGTACCCGGACAAGTATTTTATTGCAGTACGTTAGCCCGCACAGTTCGGCAAATCTTTTTCCAAGCAAATCCGCCTGGTTATATCCCCGTGTCCGCAGTCTTTTTGCTGACAGCGGAATCGGCACAACAAGATCAATCTTTAACCGCTTCGCCCACGCTCCATAACAGCGTGCGGCCTGCATTGCGAGAAATTCCGTATAATCCCTGCGATTGGCATATTTATAACGATATAAAATCTCACGCATTGGCCCCTCGTACAAAAATACCGCATGCCCCTGTCTGAATTCATGTTTTTTTCGGACACAGTCCATACAGTATTCCTGTTGTGCGTCCGCTACCGGCTTGCCGCAGGAATAGCACATCGGTTCACTCACATAACGCAGCCTGCCAAAACAGTCCGGACAAATGAGCGTATCACGCAGCATACGATCACATACCGGACAACGGTTCGGATAAAGCAGCACAATCATTTTGCGAAGTTTTTTGAAAATGGTTTCCTCACCTCTCTTCTGCCTCTTCCAGTTCCATAATGCGACCTTTCAGACCGCTGTATCGTTTTTGTTCACTCATATTTTCCGCCATATATGCAAAAGTGTTCTCATCTCCGACTAAAGTGACGCATTTCTTTGCTCTTGTAACCGCCGTATAGAGCAGATTCCGGTTCATCAGCATTTTCGGTCCGTTAAGCAGTGGTATTACAACCGCCGGATATTCGCTGCCCTGAGACTTATGTATGGTAACCGCATAAGCCAGTTCCAGTTCTTCCAGCATTTTAAACGGATATTCCACAATCCGCCCTTCATCAAACTCTACCGTCATCAGCTCCGTAATTTCCCGAATGCTGCGGATGACTCCCATATCTCCGTTAAAAATACCCATACCGCGTTCAATCGCAATTCCGTAACGGTTTTTGATCTCCCATTCGATCTGATAGTTATTTTTAATCTGCATCACCTTATCCCCTTCACGGAAAAGCATTTCCCCACGCTCTTTCTCTGCCTTTTTCGGTGAAGGCGGATTCAGGTACTGCTGCAGCACCACATTCAGACGGTCCACTCCCAGCAGCCCTTTGCGCATCGGCGTCAGCACCTGAATGTCATACATTTGCGCATCTACATATTTCGGCATTTTCTGAACGACAAGCTGCAACACCACATTGATGATTTTATCCGCATCATAACGTTTCAAAAAGAAAAAATCCCTGCTTTTATTATCCAGACTGACGGGTTCTCCACGATTTATTTTATGTGCATTGACAATAATATCACTCTGACTTGCCTGACGGAAAATCTTCGTCAGGCGCACAACACGATATGCTCCTGCATCAATCATATCCCGCAGCACGCTTCCCGGTCCGACGCTTGGAAGCTGATTGATGTCACCGACAAGTACAAGTCTGGTAGACGGTGCAATCGCCTTTAACAGCGAATACATCAGCGTAATGTCTACCATAGACATCTCATCTATAATTACCGCATCCGTTTCCAACGGATTGGATTCATTGCGTTCAAACCCGGCGTTCCCTTCTATTCCGCCGTTCAGCTCCAGCATTCGATGAATCGTGCGCGCCTCATATCCGGTTGTTTCACTCATTCGTTTTGCAGCCCTGCCTGTCGGAGCTGCCAGCATAAAGTCCAGCCCCTGCATTTCATACAGTCGGATAATCGAATTGATCGTCGTTGTTTTTCCGGTCCCCGGCCCTCCGGTAATAATGAGCAGGCCATTTACCGCGGCTTCACAGACCGCCTCGCGCTGCAGTTCATCCAGTACGACATGCGACTGTTTTTCAATTGCCGCAATATGAGTCTGTGGAGCGACCTGTTCGATATCCTGACGTACATTGAGCTGCTGCAGCAAAACCGCAGCGTTATGTTCCATATTATAATAAGAAGCCGCATAAATCTGTATTTCGTCTTTCTGCTCTTTCATTACAATTCTGCGGATAACGTTCAGATCCATATACTGTTTTTCGATCAGCGGAGCTTCCACACCAAGCATTTCGGATACTTTTGCTGTCAGTGTTTCTTTGGGAAGATACGTATGACCTTCTCCGCCTGCCTGCTGCAGCGCATATAAAATACCGCTTTGAACGCGAAAATCCGAATCCGCGCGGATTCCGGCCCGTCCTGCAATCTCATCCGCAATCCGAAAGCCGACTCCCTGAATATCGTCTGCCAGACGGTATGGATTTTCCCTGATAATCGTATAGATCTGCGGTCCGTATTTCTGATAGACTTTTACGGCCAATGCAAGCGAGATGCCATACTGCTGCAAAAAATCATCGCCTGACGCAGCTCTTTCTTTTCTTCTACCTGTGCCGCGATTTCCTGTGCCTTACGTTCACTGATCCCGCGAATTTCCGCGAGACGCTCCGGTTCTTCTTCAATAATCCGAAACGTATCCTTCCCAAACTTTCTGACAATACGCGCCGCAAGTGCGGTGCCGACTCCTTTGATTGCACCGGAGCCTAAATATCGTTCCATCGCAAATGCGTCTTCCGGTTCTTTCTCTTCATAAGACTCCACCTTAAACTGCCTGCCATACGACGGATGCTCCGTGTAGCTGCCAAAAAACGCCACATTCATCCCTTCTGCCACACCGCGCAGCGTCCCCACACAGGTCAGTTCTCCCTCTTCCGTTGCAAGCGTCAGTACACAATAGCCATTTTCCTCGTTTTGAAATATAAAATTGTCAATATATCCTGTCACTTTTTCCAAAACCGCATCTCCTGTCAGACATAAAAAATGCAGGATGTACTTTTCATTTCATTCAGCAACATCCTGCATCCGTTCTATTATACTACGGCTACGATTCCTCTGTAATGCCATAATTGCGTTTCATCTGCTCATACAGCTGCTGAGCCAGCGGCCCGCCCGACTGTTCCGTCGTCTGCGTAGCAACCTTTTGTATCACATCATCTTTGAAATAATCTACAAGCGATGATAAAGAGGACTCCGTATTTTCATCACTGCCGATTGTTTTGAACATTTCCTTATATACCTGCTCCATAAAATAAGACTCAAATTCACGACAGACTTCTTTTAATTCATCCGCAGTGGCAGAACCATCCACGCCGTTCAGCCTGCCGGATAAATTGGTCCCGGTAGCAGCGCTTACCCTAGAAGGGTCTACATAGGAATTCAAACCGTCAATTGCCATACTCATACATGCAGCCTCCTATCGTTTCAGATTGTTTGCCTGTTCCAACATCGTATCCGAAGTTGTAATTGCGCGGGAGTTTAATTCATATGCTCTCTGCGCTACAATCATATTTACCATTTCGTCCGCGACCTGCACATTCGAGCCTTCCAAATAACCCTGGCTGACTCTGCTTCGTCTTAAGCCGGCTGTCGTCGCTTCGTTCATAGGTGCGCCTGAAGCCGGTGTCTCCACATAATATGTACCGGCAATTTTTTCAAGTCCCGCATCATTGTTAAACTGGAACAAACCAACCGACTGGTTCAGCGGTACATATTGATTTTGGACATCCACATAGCCGATCACACCATCCGTAGAAACTGTCACACGGCTCGCGTCTACTTCATCCGGAAGAATGATTTCATTTCCATTCGTGTCCATTACCTGATAACCTTCGGATGTACATAACGTCAGGCCATTTGCTCCCTGACTCCAGTAAAAATCACCATTTCTTGTATAATATACCTGATTATCCAATCCATTTACCGCAAATAATCCGTCTCCGGAAATTGCCAGCGCACTGTTGCTCTCCACATCCTGCAGCTGTCCGTCACCAAAATGAGAAGTAACCGACGCCAGTCTCGTACCCAGGCCAACCTGTGCCGAAATCGGCTTCTGCGCCCCGTTTGCAGACGTCGTCTCTGTCTGAATCGTCTGATATAACAACGACTTGAATTCCGGTTTTTCCGTTTTGTATCCAACTGTGTTTACGTTAGCAAGGTTGTTGGATATCGCATCCACATTCGCCTGCTGAGCACGCATCCCGGATGCTGCGCTCCATAATGCTCTCATCATAATTACTGCTTCTCCTTCCACGGCACTCCATGCCCTGCTTTGCCTTCCGTGGTCAATATTTAAAATCACATCATAAATATAATATCGACACATCCTGCCTTTTTCGTAACCGATTATTTACAGTTCTTATCATTTCTCATTCTATTTATTGTGTCTTACCAATCTGATTTACTGCCTTATCCAGCATCGAATCAAACGTCTGAATCATTTTCTGATTCGATTCGTAGGCTCTTGCTATGGTAATCATCGTAACCATCTCGTCTACAACTTTGACATTCGACGCCTCTATATTTCCCTGTTCAATCGTTCCCTGCGCCGCAATCACCTGGCCGCCGTCCACGAGATCATACATATTCTCACCATACTTGGCCAGGAAATTATAATCTTCAAAATCTGCCAAACCCAGCTGTCCGACCAGCTGATTGTTCTGGTAAATAAATCCGGCTTTATCAATGGTAAAATCCTGGTTCGGATCCAGCTGAATATAATTATTGGCTGCCGGATCGCCATTCATAGCTCCGTTCTGATTTAATACATAATCGCCGTCTTTCGTGCGCAAAAATCCGTCCGCACTGATTGTAAACGCACCGTCCCGTGTATATTTCACAGAAGTATTTCCTGCTTTATCGGTAAAGGAAACAGCAAAAAAGCCATTGCCATCTATCGCACAGTCATATTTGTTATCCGTCACTTTAAAATTACCCTGTGAATAGTTCGTGTAAGTCTCACCGATCTTAACACCCAGATTCACATCACCAAGTTCCCTTGCACGCCAGGTCGGCACGGAAGAATCCTTAATGCGCAGCGCCAGTTTGGATTCAAACGACTCTGCGGTCGCACCTTCCTTCTTATATCCGTTCGTATCCGCATTCGCCAGATTGTTTGTAATGACATCCATACGGTTCATTTCATTGAGCATACCCGACCATGCTGTATATAACCCTTTTAACATGTGCTTACTTCCTTTCCTTCATCTCACGGTTTAATCATCGTCACGCTTTCCGGCTAAAAATTCCACAAATTTTCCGGTTCCTACCGCGACGCAAGTCATAGGCTCTTCGGCGGTCATTGTGTTGATTCCCGTCTTTTCTTCAATCAGTTCTTCCAGCCCGCGCAGCAACGCTCCTCCGCCTGTCAGCACAATTCCGCGGTCCGCCACATCGGCAGCCAGCTCCGGCGGTGTTTTTTCCAATACGCTGTGAACCGCCTCTACGATCTGCAGCGTCGCTTCCCGCAGCGCCTCTTCCGTCTCTTCGGAAGATACCGTAACCGTCTTCGGCAGTCCGGTCACAAGATTTCGGCCGCGCACATCAATTGTTTCCGGCTGTGCAAGCGGATAACACGTACCGATTTTGATTTTAATATCCTCCGCCGTACGCTCTCCGATTAAAAGATTGTGCTTCTTTCTCATATAGCGTACAATCGCCTCATCAAAATCGTCGCCTGCAATTTTGATCGACGTACTTACGACAGAGCCTCCGAGCGAAATAACCGCAATATCTGCCGTACCGCCTCCGATATCCACAATCATGTTCCCACATGGTCTGGAAATATCTATGCCCGCACCAATTGCTGCTGCTATCGGCTCTTCTATAATCATCACCTCTCTGGCTCCTGCCTGATAGGTTGCGTCTTCTACCGCCTTTTTCTCCACCTCGGTAACTCCGCTTGGTACGCAGACACTGATGCGCGGTTTGCGGAAACTCTTTTTCCCGAGCGCTTTTTGAATAAAATATTTGATCATCTTTTCCGTAACCGTATAATCAGAAATTACACCCTGGCGCAACGGACGCACTGCGACAATATTGCCCGGCGTACGTCCAAGCATCAGTCTTGCTTCTTCACCAATCGCTTTTATTTTATTCGTATCTCTGTCAAATGCCACAACGGAAGGCTCTTTTAACACAACGCCTTTCCCTTTAATATAAACCAATATACTGGCTGTTCCTAAATCAATTCCAATATCTGCTCCCATCATGTACAGATATCCCCTTTCATCTCTTCTTTTTCCCGCATATCGAAACAACTGTACTAATCCGTCCCATATGCGCTTTTCCGTAATGTATAATTTACCTGGCCATCCTGTCCGGCTGTAACCTGCGGATGTACCATCCTATATTTTGCCATATTAATTCCTATTATATACAATAAATTCCATTTTTCCTAGCACTTTTTATTTTTCACATATTCTTATATATTCTGCGAAATTTCACACGGTTTTTGTGCAATTTTATCCTTTTATTTTAAATAAGGGACAGACGTGCTATTTTGTACATGACTATATCTATTATAGATAATATTTGGAAAAAAATCAATGGAGGATTTAGGAATTTTTCAGTTATGATGAACCGGAACATGTTTCATACAAAGTGAAAATGACAGCCGGAAACCGTTCGCATGTGAATATTCGTTCCGGCTGTCTGCTCTTCCGCATTAAATATATTTTTTACATATTGTCCGGTATACGATTCCGGTATTTTCGCAACCTCTTCGGGCGTACCCTGCGCTATGACCGTACCGCCGCCATCGCCGCCTTCCGGCCCCATATCAATAATATAATCTGCCGTTTTGATCACGTCCAGATTATGCTCAATCACAATGACCGTATTGCCGCCTTCCGCCAGCCGATGCAGAATCTCTACCAGTTTGTGCACATCTGCAAAATGCAGTCCCGTTGTCGGTTCATCCAGAATATACACCGTCTTTCCGGTACTGCGGCGGCTTAATTCCGTCGCAAGCTTAATACGCTGAGCTTCTCCGCCGGAGAGTTCCGTTGATGGCTGTCCAAGCTTGATATAAGATAAGCCCACGTCATAAAGCGTCTTAATTTTCCGCTCGATGGAAGGAATGTTTTCAAAAAATCCCAAAGCTTCTTCTACGGTCATATTCAGCACGTCGTAAATGCTTTTTCCTTTGTATTTTACTTCCAGCGTTTCACGGTTATACCGTTTTCCCTGACAGATTTCGCATGGTACGTAAACGTCCGGCAGAAAATGCATTTCAATCTTTAAGATACCATCGCCGGAACACGCTTCACAGCGTCCTCCCTTTACATTAAAGCTGAATCTTCCCTTTTTATAACCTTTTGCCTTTGCATCCGGCGTCGCTGCAAACAGATCCCTTATCATATCAAACACGCCTGTATACGTAGCCGGATTTGAGCGCGGAGTACGTCCGATCGGCGACTGATCAATGTCAATGACCTTATCCAGCTGTTCCAGTCCGACGATCTTATCGTGTCTCCCCGGAATGCATCGGGCACGGTTTAATTTTTTTGCCATTGCCTTATATAATATTTCATTTGTAAGCGAACTTTTTCCGGAGCCGGACACACCGGTAATGCATGTCATTATACCGAGCGGTATTTCCACCGTAATATTTTTCAGATTATTTTCCTTCGCACCTTTTACCGTCAGCCACCCCGTCGGTTTTTTGCGCTCGGACGGAACCGGAATTTTAATCTTCCCGCTTAAATAGGCTCCGGTAATGGAATCCGGATGGTTCATGATCTCCTCTGCCGTACCGGTTACAATTACTTCTCCACCATGTTCTCCGGCGCCCGGACCGATATCCACGATAAAATCAGCTGCCCGCATCGTATCTTCATCATGTTCCACAACGATCAGTGTATTCCCAAGATCTTTTAAATTTTTCAGCGCGGACAGCAGTTTGTCATTGTCTCTCTGGTGCAGACCGATACTTGGCTCGTCCAGAATATAAGCCACTCCGACCAGTCCGGACCCTATCTGCGTTGCCAGACGGATTCGCTGCGCTTCTCCGCCGGACAGCGTACCGGTTGCCCGCCCAAGAGACAGATAGTCCAGTCCGACTTCCACGAGAAACCCAACTCTTGCACGAATTTCCCGAATAATCTGTGCGCCGATCATTTCCTGCTGTTTTGTCAGAGACAGATTGCCCATAAGCTGCTGTAGATTTTTAATCGAAAGGTTTGTGACTTCAAATATATTTTTATCCTGAATCGTAACAGCCAGCGCTTCTTTTTTCAGACGCTGTCCGCCACATGTTTTGCAGGGCGTTACACGCATAAATTCTTCATACATCTGCTTCATCGTATCCGAACCTGTTTCCCGGTATCTGCGCCCCACATTTTTTACCAGCCCTTCAAAAACCACATCATAAACGCCCTCTCCACGCTGTCCGCGGTAATGCACCTTCACTTCCCGTTCCGCTCCGTTAATGAGCATATCACGTACTTCCTCCGAAAGCTCCTCATACGGCGTATCCATATCAAATTCATAAGTTTCCGCCAATGCCTTTAATGTCGCGTACGTATAGCTGGACGGATCGGTACACGACTGCCAGCCGGTAACCTGAATGGCTCCCTGCGCAATGCTTAACGACTTGTCCGGAATCATCAGTTCTTCATCAAATTCCATTTTATAGCCTAATCCAAAGCAATCCGGACACGCTCCAAACGGATTGTTAAACGAAAAGCTGCGCGGTTCAATCTCATCGACGCTGATCCCGCAATCCGGACAGGCAAAACTGTCTGAAAACCGCATCATTTCCGGTTCCCCGGCCGTACTGTTTTCATCCTGCGGCCTTTGCACCTCCACCATGACAAGACCGTCCGCCAGTTCCAGCACACTTTCAAGCGAATCGGTCAGTCTTTTTTCTATCCCCTGTTTGACAATCAGACGGTCTACGACTATCTCAATATTATGCTTTTTATTTTTTTCCAGCGGAATTTCTTCGGTCAGCTCATACATATTTCCGTCTGCAATCACGCGCACATACCCGCTTCGTTTGGCCTGCTCCAGCATCTTCTGATGCGTGCCCTTACGACCGCGTACAACCGGAGCCAACAGCTGTATTTTCGTCCGCTCCGGCAGTCCCATAATTGCATCCACCATCTGGTCTACCGTCTGCTTTTTAATCTCTTTGCCGCATTTCGGACAGTGCGGAATGCCGATTCGTGCATAAAGCAGACGAAAATAATCATAGATTTCCGTCACGGTTCCAACCGTAGAACGCGGATTGCGGTTCGTCGACTTCTGATCAATCGAAATAGCAGGTGACAGACCTTCTATTTTTTCTACATTTGGTTTTTCCGCCTGCCCTAAAAACTGTCTTGCATAAGACGAAAGCGATTCCATATAACGCCGCTGACCTTCCGCATAAATCGTATCAAAAGCAAGAGAAGATTTGCCGGAGCCGCTTAATCCTGTTAATACGACAAATTCATCCCTTGGTATATCCAGATCAATATTTTTTAAATTATGCTCATTTGCTCCACGTATTTTTATATACTTTCTTTCTTTGCCCATGTTTTTTCTCATCCTTAATTCACACCGGCTTCATCCCTTCCGGCTCTTTCAAATGTTAATGCCACACACGGCGCGCAAGACAGCATATCCAACTATCCGCTTACTTTTGCGCATCACGCAGCATTTCTTTCAAATGCATCATCTGGTCACGCAGCTCCGCAGCTGCTTCGAAATTTAAATCTGCCGCAGCGCTCTCCATCTTCTTTTTACCTGCGTTATTAATTTTCCAGTTCCTTCCGGTTCATAGACTCCGGATCTTTTGCAAAATTCAGCTCTTCCGCAGCCACCTTTTTCGAAATGCTGATCAGCTCCCGCACGGCTTTTTGAATGGTTTTCGGCGTAATGCCATGTGCTTCATTATATTCCTGCTGCAGCTTGCGGCGACGTTCCGTTTCTTCAATCGCAGCCCGCATCGAATCTGTCATTTTATCCGCATACATAATAACATGTCCTTCACTGTTGCGGGCCGCCCTGCCGACAGTCTGAATCAGCGAAGTCTCCGAGCGGAGAAATCCTTCTTTATCCGCATCTAAAATCGCCACCAGCGTAATTTCCGGAATGTCCAGACCTTCTCTGAGCAGATTAATCCCAACCAGCACATCAAAAATATCCAGACGCAGATCTCGGATAATTTCCGCCCGTTCCAGCGTATCAATATCCGAATGCAGATATTTTACCCGAATGCCGACTTCCTGCATATATGCGGTCAAATCTTCTGCCATTCGTTTTGTCAGCGTTGTAATCAGCACTTTATTCTTTTTAGCCGTTTCCTTATTCACTTCTGAGATCAGATCATCAATCTGACCTTCCACCGGACGTACATCAATCTGCGGGTCCAGCAATCCGGTCGGACGGATAATCTGCTCCACGCGCATCAGCTCATGTTCTTTTTCATATACATTTGGCGTTGCGGATACAAACAGCATCTGATCTATTTTAGACTCAAATTCTTCAAAATTCAAGGGCCTGTTATCCTTTGCCGAAGGCAGACGAAATCCATAATCCACAAGCGTCGCTTTTCTGGACTGATCACCTGCATACATTCCGCGTATCTGCGGCACCGTAATATGAGACTCATCAATAATGATTAAATAATCGTCTTTAAAATATTCCATCAAAGTAAGCGGCGTTGCACCCGGCTCCAATCCCGCCAGATGTCTGGAATAATTTTCTATCCCGCTGCAGAACCCCGTCTCACGCAGCATTTCAATGTCAAAATTTGTGCGCTCCGCAATCCGCTGCGCCTCAATCAGCTTGTCCTCTCCCTTAAAATAACGAACCCGTTCTTCCAGTTCCTTTTCAATCTCCACACATGCCTGATTGATCTTTTGCTGCGGAACGACATAATGCGACGCCGGAAAAATCCCAACGTGTTCCAATGCCGCTTTAACCTGTCCGGTCAGCACATCAATCTCCGTAATCCGGTCAATTTCATCTCCGAAAAATTCCACCCGAACCGCACGATCCGCACTGTTTGCCGGAATAATCTCCAGCACATCCCCGCGCACACGAAATGTTCCGCGATGAAAATCCATTTCATTTCTCGTGTACTGAATGTCAATCAGATCACGTATTACATCGTCACGATCGCGTATCATCCCCGGGCGCAGCGATACCATCATTCCAAGGAAGTCCTCCGGACTTCCCAGACCATAGATACACGAAACACTGGATATGACAATAACATCCCTGCGTTCCGACAGCGCTGCCGTTGCGGACAGCCGCAGCTTGTCGATCTCTTCATTTACGGAAGAGTCTTTTGCGATATACGTATCTGAGGATGGTACGTATGCTTCCGGCTGGTAGTAATCGTAGTAGGACACAAAATACTCCACTGCATTCTCAGGGAACATCTCCTTGAATTCTCCGTATAGCTGCGCCGCAAGCGTTTTGTTATGGGCGATAACAAGGGTTGGCTTCTGCAATTCCTGAATGACATTCGCCATCGTAAATGTCTTGCCGGAACCCGTAACCCCTAGTAAAGTCTGGAATTGATTGCCCTCTTTGAAGCCTTTGACCAGCTCGGCGATGGCCTGCGGCTGGTCGCCTGTGGGCTTGTAGGGGCTTGTAATTTGAACTCTGGCATATGAAAATCCTCTCTTTCACGGAATTACTATGACTACTATCAGACACAAAATTCGTGTAATTTATAAATCATTTAGTGTAAATTTCTGTTTTAAGGCTGGTCTATAGGCGAACTTTTATGATTACACGAATGGAGGTCACAAATTTGTAGTCATAACTGTTTACAAAGTAGTCTGTTTCGTATTCTATATCATTTAAATTAGAAATATCTTTATTTTCTACTATCATAAATCAACTGATTTCTCTCTAATTCCTTCTGTAATTCTTCCACTGTCGGTAAAACAGTCATATACTTTGAAGCAAATATCTGTTGATTTTCATGGAGTACCGAATATTTCACAATTGTTTCATCTTTATCTGTACAAAAGATAATCCCTATTGTCGGATTATCATCCTCTCTTCTTTTTAAGTCATCAAACATTCTGACATACATATCCATAACGACAAAACATTTCAGAATATAATTATAAAAAACCAGATCTATATAGAAATCCGTTGTTTCTGTACATATCCTCATCTGCCTTCCCACAAATGAAAACCCTTTGCCCATTTCCAGCAAGAACTTTTGAAGATTATTTATAATGGTTGCCTCCAAGTCACTTTCTAACTGACTAATATTGGGAGTGGCTCCCATGAATTCTAATACAAATGGATCTTTTACAAACGCCAATGCTTTATTTCTTTATCAGGTAACTGTGTGGATAACATTCTTTTGTAATATCCACTCTTAATATTGCGCTCCAAAACTCTTACAGACCAATTTTCTGTCAAAGCTTTCTTTAAATAAAAGTTTCTTTCCTCTTCATCGGAGATACGCATTATACTTCTTAGATGAGACCACGGAATTTTACCAGCCATTGAAAATCCATATGAATCTTCTGGAAATACCAAATAAAACTGACGACAGTTTCTCAAATTTGCTACAGAAAATCCTGTTCCAAATTCATCTGATAACTGCTCTGATAAATTTTTTATTAAATAAGAACCATATCTTGCTTTCGTCTCACCATACTGTTCCTGCTCGACAATTCGTCGTCCCACATTCCAATAAGCATATGTCATGATACCATTAACGCTATTATATGCTTCTTCTCTTGCCCGTTGTAATATCAAACGCACATCTTCGTAAAATTGTTGTTCTTTTATTATCAAAATTTCTGAAGGTTCTTGCTTTAATAACTCACTCTTTTTCTCCATCTTGCCTCCGCGAATTCGCTACACACGTGTAGCGAATTCATTTTTAACATATACAATCACTCGTTCATAATAATTCTTTTTCTTGATAAACATTGCAATCGCTTTTTACCGTCACTAATCATTTCTTCTGGGAAAACATTTGCTTTTGTCATATTATACTGACGAATTACTGCATAGAAATCTCCAATATCTGCTGAAATATTCCATGTTGGAATTTGCTTTACTAATTCTATCAAATCTTTTGCCTTGACATTAATAGGCAAAAAATAATCATATCCTTTATAATTAATCTTGCTATTCTTGAATAGTGCATCAATGTTTTCTTTCCCCTCCTCTGTACCATAAAAACTATGTACAACTACCTCTGCGCCCTGATTCTTTCTAAGGATCTCGCTAACAGACACTTCTTTTCCATTACAATAGTAACAATGACGCCTTTTATATGCCTTTTTTATAGCAGAATTTATTTTAATCCCTGCTTCATCTGGTAAAAATATATCTAGATAAGCTTTTAATGTATTACATGTTGCTGTTCCATATTCAACATTATCAAACAAAAAGACTAATTTTTTATTTCTTTGCTACGGAACGTATATTTTTTAATTTTGCTATCAAATTCAATATTGGATTCATAAAGTGACTGCCTCTCTCGCTCAGCTTGTTCTTGTAAATAGTTTATATATATGCTTCTAAGAACACCATCCGCAGATTGTCCATCTTTAGGAACATATAGCGTTCCTTCCTCCTTTCGCAAAAAAATCTCATCATCCCTGATATTCTCATATTTTAATAATTGATGATTTTCTATCAGCTTTAAATATGCTCTAATATTTTGCAAATCTATCTTACTCCATACCATATTATGTATCATACGATATTTAATCTGAGTTGTAAAATCCGAAAAAAAAGTTTTACCAATCTGCTCAAATGACAACCGATGCAGTTCCATCCTTTCAGATATCATTTGAATATCTCGCAAAGTAACTCTATCTGCTGTTTCCTTTTTCAGAGAGTATTCTCCCTGTAATCTCTTAATTCCATCCAGTAGTTTCAAAACATTCTGTTCCGTAATCAAACCATGTTGATTCTGGAAATCATAGATAAAATAATAAGACTTTTCAATGGCATCTTTTTCATCAAAAATTTTATCAACATCCCTAATATTATCTATCGAAATCCCTGTATCAACTCTTTTCCGCATTAATTTTTTACCATCATAAGTTGCCGACTTATTTATTTCCAAATATTTTCCATCCTCATATTGATAAAGAGTTCCAAAATAAATATTTCGTTCCTCTTGTAAACAATTAAGCAAATTAAATATCCAAGCTAAATCACAATAATATGGCAACAAATTTTGCGCGGTTACTTCATAATTCTCAATATCCGACTGTCCCTGGCAATATTCCAATTCCCGATTCCATAAACTTCCCAAAAATTCCAATGATTTACGAATAGACTTACTTGAAGTCACCCAATTTTCCAACACCTGATTCTGAAACCAATTATCTTCAATTAGTTGATCTAAGCCTAATTGTTTCATTCCTACATTATCAAATTCCAACAATTTCAAACATAAACCAAATGTAACAACGTTTAAGCCTTTCTCTGCCACATATGCGTTCCTATACTTATTCAACGCTGTTCCTAAATCTTTCAGTTCATATTCTTGGCCTTTGACTTGATCTAATTTTGCTTTTACAATCCTCTTATCTTGTACAGAGAATGGATTCAATGCGCTTAGTGAACCATCCCTTTTCCGAATAATCATCTTTTGAATCATTAAATTTCTAATCTTCTTTTCAAACACTATGTTCAAAAATTCTCGTCGTCCAGTTATATTAGACAACGCTTCTGAAAAATCAATCAGTTCATCCCCTTCATCCAAAGGAAAAATCACAAAATATCCTATTACATGTTCCCCCGTTGTATCCGTTTCTTCCTCTATTTTTACTTTTGTAAAACGTTCATCGCTTTTTACAACTTCACTAAAATATTCTCTTCTGTCATGACGTACCAAAACTCTATTTTGCTGATAGTCGTAAAATATCATAACTTGATTACTCCTATAATTCAACAAATCATAAGAATCAATAATGTCACAACCTTTTACAAGAAAATCTATAAACTGCAAATTACATTTATTTTTTAATTGATTTAATCTTTCTTTTATGTCAGAATCATCACAAAACAAACGCACAGCCAACTGTAAGATATTTACTTGGTACGCTCCAATTGGTTCACAAGCATTTACAAAGTCTGATCTATCAATTACCTTTGCAATGAGCTGATGAATTGGAAAGACATAATCATCCTGCTCTTTCAAATCGAAAAGGAAACGTATTTCCTGTAATTCCTGCAATAAAATCGGCATGGATTTTTCTAAACAATCATTATTCATTTGATAAACCGAACCCTCGCGTCCTCTTGCTTCCAACTCATTTAAAAAAGCAAAGTCTGAATACAACCATCCTGTATAGTTTCTACTTCAGCTTCTACCCCAATACCTCTAATATTGCTGAATGCCCTAAGAAGTTCCTTATGCCACTCCGCATTCATTACTATTTTTTATCTACCAATTTCTGACAATACACTAACAATTGACAAAACCCCTGTGCATATGCAATCCGAGCCGTAGACATCTCATCAGGTGTTGCTTCTATAAAAACATTTATAGCTTTTTTACATATATCGTATGAATACTCTGGCAACTGCAATGTATTTAATAAAGTATTAATATTCATCTGATGCCTCCTGTTGGAAATTTATCAAAGCACTCCATACGTCGCGCTCTCTTGTATCTAGTTCTTCTTCCGATATTTTTTTCAAATACATAGTTTTCAAATATTCAAATAATTCAAAAGAAATCTCTTGAGACTGCACAAATAGATAAAGTTCGCTCAAAAAATTATGGAAATTTATTGTACCCACAGGAATCTCCTCAAACAGCCCTTTCTCTAAACATTGCTTACATGTATCTTCATGTTGAAACAGATATTTATAAAACTTCCGAAAACTACTTCCTCTTCCTATTTGGCTTATAAAAATATCTTTTGCATGGTGTACAATATACCAACGCTGTGCATTTACAAATGTTTTTCTTCCAAAAATATAGCTAATCATACTAATGTCAAATTCATGATTTAACAAATACTCATTTAACATTTCTTTCCGTTCAAAGGGAAGTAAAGGTCCTCTAAAATCCGTCTCACTTAACTCATATGTCATTTTATCTGCATGAAGCAATGTTGACCGTTGTTGCTTTGATAATTCAGAAATAAATCCCATATATTGACTTTTTTCAAGATTGCAAGGAAGACCATATGCCAATAATGTATTCCGTATATTTTGGTAAAGTGCATCTCCATCCATGTTAGGATTACAAAATATAACAATATCATCCACATAACGGTATTCGTGAAATAATTTCACATCAAAGCCTTTATATGCCTTTTTCAAAACCTTGTCGAGAAACATTTCCGCAATAATTCTAGCATAAGCTGGTCCTTGGGGAACCCCAATCCTATATCCTCCATGCACCTTTTTCATCAATTTATCATTGTATTGGACTAAATATTGAAAAATATTCGCAGACTCATTTTCCAAATCTTTTTCAAATGTATTATAAACCGTCAAAAAATCAATATGATTATAGAATCCTTTTAAATCAATATAAAACACTTCATAATTTTGCATAAAAGGTATATCAAGAAATGTTCTAATTTCACTTATATATCGCTTCCATGAAGAAAACCATGGATAAAATATCTGATTTTTAGAAGTTAATGAAACATGATAACTATAGGAATCCCATTTATTTTGCAACCTTTCATAAAGCATAATTGCAAGATGTGTTGTTACCACCCTATCCTTTGTAAATAAACTAATTAATGTACGTATTTTAACTTCCGATTCTTTCCTATGATATAATAAGTAATCCGGTTCTATACACTCTTCCGCTTTTCCTTTTACAATTTTATCAACAAGATTATTATAGTAACATCGATCATATTCATTTAAATTACGAAGGTGGTTCCATAATAATATATCTATAACCTCATCATTTTCCAGAAGGTAATTCTGTTCTTTGATAATAGTACTACTAATGTCAGTTATTACTTTTTTCTCATTCCAAGACACATATTTTTCAATAGCTCTATCCTCAAAACCTGCTGTTCTCAGAAGATAATGAAACCCCGTTTCTTCAGGATCCAATCCGTCTTCTATTGGCATATCATATAGATGATATAAATAACGAAAGGTTGCCGGAAAATACTGCTCCCTTAATTTCTCAATGTTATTTACCGTCTTTATCTCATCGTAGTTGGGAAATTGCATAAGCATTGACTTCAACAACTCTGAATTCTCATCACACTCGGCTAATGTTCCAAGCAAAACTGTCCAATCTCTTGGATGAGCCTGACCTCTCATCATTCGAGAAAATATATCTTTAAATACTTTTGTTTTTCCTAATAACTTTATCGTCTGCTCAACAGTAATTGGTATCTTATCTAACAACAGATACTGACGATATTTATATCTAAATTCCTCATTATCAACCTGTGAATCCAAGCCTAAACGTTCTTCTATCTCTTCAATATTATTTTCTTCATAATTCTTTAAAATCATCAACTGTTTATACCAGAATTCTTCTTCTCCTGCATCAGATTCTTCAATAAATTCCTTCTGAAAAAAATATGATTGTAATCCTGATTTATGGCAAGATAATGGAAACTTTACCTGCTTTCCTACAATATTGCCTTTACTACTATCTGTAGCAGGGAATTTATCAAGATTCCAAAATTCTTGAATCTCATCTTGTAAAGCACTTAACTCTAATAATTTCTGAACAATTTGATACCCTTTATCTTTCTTAATAATGGAATCAAAGATAATCCAAATATGAATCCCTCGCCTACCCGAAAATTCCGTCAAATAACGAATATTTAAATTATCTAATAATTCTGTCATTGGTTGAATTGCCGTATGATAAAGCATATTTAAATCTGGATTCCGCTTATCTTTACAGTCAAAATCCAGACAAACCCATTTAATACTATTTGTCCTATATCCCTGCTGATAACATCCCATTGAACCTCGGCACAGCAACATATTTTCAATAACAAATGGAGTAACTGGAAAATAACATGTAATATATTTTCCATCTGGCTGCTGAATACCTGCCGCATACTGATTCACAACCAATAATGAATACAATTTTTCTGAAATTTCACAAAGAATATCCTTATTGCCCATAATTGTAATCCTCATAAATGTATTTTAAATTTCCCATATATTATAAATTTCCTCACCTTTTAAAGCCTATCTATGCTCTAAGTATATAATTACGTCATAATAAGAGCATAATTTGTTAACTCTTTATTTCTCATTACATATTACGCTAAAAAATAAATTTCATCCATTTATATAATGTCACCTATTCCATTACACGAATCCAGGTCACAAACTCCCCCGTCCGCCTAGTGTTATTTCGTCCATAATCCCCCATCTTGTCCACAAAATACGGTACAATCAACACCAAATAACACGAAATAATGCGGTTTTCACCCTGTCCCCAAATTAGGAGACAAAATACTCCACTGCATTCTCAGGGAACATCTCCTTGAATTCTCCGTATA
Organism: Eubacterium plexicaudatum ASF492; assembly: GCF_000364225.2. Lineage (GTDB taxonomy): Bacteria > Bacillota > Clostridia > Lachnospirales > Lachnospiraceae > Eubacterium_J > Eubacterium_J plexicaudatum. The sequence goes on along the minus strand of NZ_AQFT02000001.1, from coordinate 5,903,873 downwards.
GCTGCGCCGCAAGCGTTTTGTTATGGGCGATAACAAGGGTTGGCTTCTGCAATTCCTGAATGACATTCGCCATCGTAAATGTCTTGCCGGAACCCGTAACCCCTAGTAAAGTCTGGAATTGGTTGCCCTCCTTGAAGCCTTTGACCAGCTCTGCGATTGCCTGGGGCTGGTCGCCTGTGGGCTTGTATGGGGCTTGTAATTTAAAAGCATGCCCGTCCTTTGGGCTGCTTTTATGATCAAGTAGCTGATCTTTGTCAGCGGATTGCGAATTTCCTCTTTTATCTGGCATATGAAAACCTCCAATTTCCGCAAGGGATACTTCGTAATGTGACCGAAAAAAGTTTGCCTATTCGCCCGAAATTCGTGTAATTTGATTTTCGATTCGTGTAAAATGGGCTTGCAAAGCTGGCGAATAAGCGTTAAAATAGCAATTACACGAATGCAGGTCACATTACGCAGTATCCCTTTGGGAAAACCGTATTTTTGAAACGAAACAATACTGAATAACACCAATCGGTACAGATAGTATTATCCAGTCATTTGGTTTTTCATTATAACATATAAGTCAAAAAAAGTACAGACCAAAACCGAACTTTTGTTCTGTACTTTTTCATGCGATTTGATTATACCAGTATCTTATTTTCATGCAAGAAACTCACTGATTTGTTCTATATAATTATCTTCTGAAAAATCAGTACCGCTTTCACATTCTTCCTTTGGGATTACTTCATCAATAAACGGCTGGAGATCGTCTAAGCAGTCCTCGATGATTTCGGCGGTATCTCCATAAACATCTATGGTTATGATTTCTTTCGCATGTCCCATGAGCTGTGATACTGCTTTTGGATTGAAGTTGTTCTTTAATAAAATGGTACAGAAAGTGCTTCGCAAATCATGCCACCTTATATCAGGCAGTCCATTGTCCTCCAACAGTTTCTTATAATGTCTCGAGTGAAAATCCTTGCTTCTCGGACGTCCATAAGTAGAACAGCAGATATAATCCAAATCCTGAAACGTGCCTGACCTCCTTCTACGGTTCTTCTCATACACTTTTCTTTCTTCCAGAATGGCTTCAAACACATAATCCGGTATGGGGATGGTTCGGTAGCTGGACGGCGTTTTCAATCCGATTTCCTGCTTTGTAAACGTCTTAGCCGGGAAGTCCTCGGCGGTCGTGTTTGGTTTCTTGCCTAACTGCCGCTGCACTTTCAATGTCCGATTGATATAATCTATATCCGAATATTTTACCCCATTGATTTCACACCGCCTCAATCCCAACAGCACTGCAAAAAGTACCTGCATATGGATTGGCGTTTCCCTGCTCGCTTCAATGAGCGTTAAAACCTGCTCCATATTCAGCGTCTTTTGTGTATCAATGTTCCGGGTATAATAGGCTTTTTTCTCTACCTGCTTTTGCAGTACTGCATCAATCGTTTGATTTATGGAAATGATTTTCTTATTCACAGCATACTGCATGGACGTGTTCATCACCGTTTTTACCAATCTTGCGATAGAAACGGAAGCCGCCGCTTCTTCATAATAAAGGCTATGGATATGGCTCCGTTTGATTTCTGTCATTCTGATGTTGCCCATCGCTGGAATCACATGGTTATTCACGATATTGGAATAGGTTTCATAGGAGCCGCTTGTAATGCGTGGGCGCATTTCTTTTTCAAGCCAGAACAGCATAAAGTCTTTCACTTTTACGCTGGTATATACCACATATGTGCCTGAATATAATTCGCCCAGCGTCTTGTCCCTGTCTGTGTTTGCTGCTTTCTTCGTCGCAAATCCGGATTTCTGCTGTGGTATTTTTGTCCTGTCCGCATAAATCAGCACCACACGATAGCCAAACTTATTCTTGATCGGCGTGACGTTATATACCTTCCAGTCCACAAACTGCTGTAATTTCAAATCAAATTCCATGTTATCCTGTCCCTTCCCTGCCTTCAGGAATAAAAGCGTCATTCATAAAGGCAATAATCTTTTCTTTCTCATCCATGACGTCGCAATAATATTCAAAAGTTGTATTGACAGAACTGTGTCCCAACAACCCTGATATTTTCGCAAGAGGAACACCCTGCTCCACCAAAATGGTGGCAAACATATGCCCTTACGGTATAATAAGGACAAATCGGAAAACCCATTATTACCAAGGTTGCTCAGGTGTTGTAAAGCGCGCATATGACACTAAATACAGAAACAAATAATGTATACAATACTATATGTTGTTGTTTTCTGAAAGCAAAGAAATCCATGAGCAATCTTAATCAGAGAGGATTTTCGGATTTGCCACCATTCTTTTTCCAGAGCGGTCTCGGAAACTCTTTAAGCCCGAATTTCCGCTCTTTTTTCATGTTCTTCTTTTTTGCTTTCCTCCATATCCCGGAAAACATTTTTGTTAAATTTTCAAAAAAGTATTGACATATAAGTCAAAATGTGCGGCGCGTTTGGTGACCATATACGCCAGTCACCAAACGCGCCCCTTGTAGTTAAGAAGCGTCTGTGCCACACGCACAGCATTAAACTAAACTACTAGGAGGTGCACTTTATGATCAAGTACTGGCAGCCCATGCAAGATTACAAGTACTTTCTCAACGAATCCAAAGTCCATTTCGATTCCTCTGAAAGAGTCCGGCTCCATACGGAGCTTTGGAAGCCATGGCAGAAACTCCGCCTTTTCGATACCGATAAGGCCATGGAGTTCCTTCTGCCCTTTTACTCCAACACTGGCAGGCCCGCTAAGAACCAGCCACAAATCTTAAGGTCTTTTATCCTTTTCTTTCTTCTATTTTCAGAAGGTTTGGCCAAGCTATCCCTTACCCTTTGGGTCGACAGGCTCAAACATGACCGCCTCCTTGCCGCTCTCATCGGCTGCACTACGGATTCCCTGCCGCCCCTCGGTTCTTATTTTGACTTCATGGACAGGCTCTGGGCTGCACCGCCAACGGACTTATAAAAGCCGGATAAGCCCAAAGGCAAAAAACAGAAAGCACAGGAGGCAAAGCCCAAAATCACAGAATCTATCGAAAAACGGCTCATGAGCGGGAAGGATATCCCTTTTAACTTTGAAGGGCGGCTGCAGCGCTTCTTCTATCACGTGGCTGTCCTGCCTTCCATGGAATCCGGCCTCATACCAAGGGAACACCTTACGGTTTCCGGAGACGGCACCGCCGTGCATACCCATGCCTGCCCACGCGGGCACCACAGAGTTGGCGCACCGGAAAACCTGCGGCATTTCCCCGACCCCGATGCTTCCTGGGGCTGGGACAGCGACCTGGAAAAATATTACTTCGGCTACACTTTGTTCCAATTATCCTGCTATAACAGTGAACTCAGGACAGATCTCCCCCTGCTTCTGCGTTTTACCAGTGCAAAGCGTCATGATTCGGTCAATTTCCTTGTCGCTTTCCATGAACTGGAAAAACATATGCCGGCTGTTTCCACCTCGAATATGTGCCTGGATTCTGCAATGGACAATTACCCCACCTACCGGATCCTTAAAAACAGGGGAATACGGGCCTTCATCGACCTGAACGACAAATGCGGCCGGCCAAAAACAATTCCTGATACCATCACCATTGACAAAGATGGAACGCCCTTATGTCAGGAAAAACTGCGCATGAAGCCTAACGGTTATGACAGATCCAGCGGTTACCTCATGTGGCGCTGCCCCTATGGGAAAGATCACTGTTCCAAATGTAAAAACTCCTGCACCGATTCCAAATATGGGAGAGTCGTCAAGACCCGGCCCGAATGGGATATCCGGCTTTACACCGACGTCCCCCGCGGCACAGATGCTTATAAGAAGATTTATAATCAACGCACCGCCACGGAACGTATCAACAACCGCATCCTCAATGATTACGGACTGCACCGTATGTTCATACACACAAAGGAGCATTATTCTTTCATGACAACCATGATTGGAATCTGCATCCATCTGGATGCCCGCTATAAACAGCAGGTGCAGGCAGTGGCATAAACCAAGTTTCCTGCTTCCGGATTCTTTCAGGCCTGTTTTTCGACAGGTTTTAAAGTCATGCACATTTTTATTCTTTATGCTCTCTGGACTGCTCAAGCCCCATAATCATCCATCCCTTATCCCTCTCATTTCTGAAAATCAACCTTTTCCTGCTTATTCTCTATTGAGTTTCCGAGAGTGCTCCTCTTAAAGGGAAAGTCATCCCTTTTACATAAAAAAGCCAGTAAACCACTGCCCGGAGGGCATAATGGTACTACTGGCACAAAAATACAAACTTAACAGCGTGTGCAATGCGGAAAGTTCTCCGCATACAGCCTGAACGGACTGTATTTCCCTTACGGACTACGCACAAAAATCAATTACAAGGACAGTTTATCACAAGATATTGATTTAGTCAAGTTGTTAATACTATATATAGTGTTTTATAAATAATCAACAAAAGAAAATGCGCTCACACCTTTAGCCAGTTCGAGATTGTAAATATCTTCTGGCTCTTTACATCAATCATTGCACTCATGTTAAACACTGATAACAAAAGATTCGTTATAATACGGAATCAAAGTATCATGTGTCATAAATTTCATTCCTTCTGATTTTGCCTGCGCAAGCAAAATCCTGTCAAAAGGATCTTTATGCGGTGGAGCATCCTTTGGCCTTACCAAAGATTCCAGCTCAGCCACATGTTTATTAAATACAGGCAGCGAGACAAAACCATTCTCTTCACATCCTTTCTCCAGGTATTTCCCACTAAATAAAAATGTTTCCGGATGTGCCATATGCTTGATTGTAATCTCCCACACGGAAGCGGTACTGTAATAGATTTCATTGTTCTCGTCAAGTATCATTGCCCTGGCTGTATTCGACAATTCCTCCGAATCCAGTACTGCCCATATTGCAATATGTGTATCCAGCAAAATCTTCATCAATCATCCACCTCAAATAATCTGGCTATTTCATCATTACACTCGTCTATATCATGACCATCCGCAATAAATTTCTGCCCTTTCATACTTCCAAGCCTGCGTTTTTTGCCCTGTGTGGCAACGCCATAATTTATACTCACACGCCTTGATTCTGACGGCTGCACAAACCGCTGTATCATATCAAGAATAAAGCGCAGGCTGTCATCCGAAAGTCCTTCCAGAGATTGTGTAATCTGATTCTGCAATGTTGACATAACAGACACCACCTTTCTACATGATTTAGAAAACATATATCTGATTAAATCTTTACCTTCTGTCACGGTTTTATTATACTAAAGAAACCGCTTTTTATCAAGAATATCCAAATTAACATTACATCGGTATACCCGGTGTGACACGCTGAAAGGCGACTATACCGAGCAGGCCATCAAAGAACGGATTGCCGGCACACGGACGGCAAAGCCCCACCGTACCTCCCCACAAAAGCCGGTTTCCAAAGTCGGGCTGCTGGTGGATATTGAGGCGGCAATCCGTTCCGGCAAAGGTCCGGGATATGAACGCTGGGCGAAAGTGTTCAACTTAAAACAGCTTTCCCAGGCGGTGATCTGGCTCAAAGAGCATGGCGATATGAACTATGAGGATTTGCAGAAAAAATCAGATATTGCTACTGCTAATTTTAATGCGCTGTCGGTACAGATCAAGGAGCTGGAATCGCAGATGACCGCCAACGGGGAGCTGCAGAAACAGATCGTAAATTATGCCAAGACACGGGCGGTCTATGTGGAGTACCGGAAAGCCGGGTACAGCAAAAAATTCCGGGCGGCGCATGAGACGGAAATCCTGCTGCACCAGGCGGCGAAGAAACATTTTGACGGGCTGGGGATCACAAAGCTGCCCTCTGTCAAATCTCTGCGGGAGGAATACGCCGGGCTCCTGGAGCAGAAACGGAAAGCCTATTCTTCTTACAAACAGGCCAGAGCTGATATGAAGGAGCTCTATAATGTCCGGGCGAACGTGGAGCATTTGCTGGACATTCCCACCGGGCGGGAACCGCAGAGGGAAACGCAGAAGTCGCGGCAATAGGTTTCTCTCCGCTTTTGTTTTTCAGCGTTCCAACGGAACGCGCAGCCATCACCGCAGTTGATGATCTCAGGGGTTTGGGGACATGTCACCAACAAGCATTTAGCAGAAATTCCGGGTACGGGATTTCTGCTAAATACGCAATCTTACGGAAGATTGCATTGCTTGCCGGTAGTTTTAACATATTTACATTGCGTTATGTAATGTGATATAATGCGCAAGAGGTGACCAATATGCAAGAACGACAATTCAGTACCGGAGAAGTTGCCAAAATATCCGGTCTTACGATCCGTACACTACAGCATTATGATAATATAGGTGTACTTCCGGCATCTGGAAGAACGGAGGGTGGAAGAAGATTTTATACCGAAGATGACATCGCAAAACTGGAACACATTGTTTTTTACCAAGGATTAGGATTCTCTTTGGATCAGATAAAAGAAAAACTTTCCAATATAAAAGCAGAAGAAAACGCTATGGAATTATTATCCTCTCAAAAATCTTACTGTATAATCAGATTGGCGCGTTCCAGAACAGTATTGCCGCTATCGAAGCAAGTCAGGAAATCATCGAAGCAGGAAAAACTCCACCATGGTCATTGCTTGCCGCATTTATGCACTCTTTAGAAAAAGTAGATATTTCTATGTGGGCAGACTATGAATTTTCAGATGCGCAAATGGAGATTTTCGGCGAACATTTTCAATCACTGGAAGATGTCATAGATTTCTATAATACATGGAAACGCTTATCTATTAAAGCCGCTGCGTTTTGTGTGGCAGCTGTTGAGCCGGGAAATCCGATTGCACAGAAATTAGCAATGGAATGGGAAGAAATGCTCCAAAAAGTAACGGATGGGAATCCAAAACATCAGGAAGCCTTTCTTGCCGTAGACAATAGCCGAAGTACATGGAACCCGGCAGAAAAAGAATTGATTGAAAAAGCAGAACCTTTTTTAGAAGAAGCGATTCGGTTTTATCATCAAACAGAAAGAAAATAGTTGTGATTTGTCCAGAGTATAATTGCTCTGGACTTTTTTTTAAAAAATACTTGCTCATTACGTAATGTAATGTACTAAAATGTATTCGGAAAGTTTGGTGACAATATGAAAAATATCATTGAAATACAAGATTTGTCAAAGCGTTATGGAAATTTTACAGCGGTGAATCACATCTGTTTTCAGGTAAAAAAGGGAGAACTGTTTGCATTTCTCGGAACAAAAGGTGCATAGATTTATAGACAACTTTGCCTAAAGATTTGATACCAACACGCCACTAATCATTACACGGCGTTGTTGGACTTTATCAGTTCAAGGTTGTTACCATGCCGCCTACGGCGGCACAAATGATAATGAAAGCTGTCAACTTTCCGTTTTCAGTTTATATAAGCCATAAATTGTAGTATCCTTGTTTCAGGAACATCGGTACACTACAGAGCACGTTATAACGTCTGGAGATCCAGAGCCCGAAAGGTTATCAGTCGCCGCTATCCTTCCTGCATAAATGATTGGTGATTTTAAAACCCGTATACTTATGAATATGCCCGCTCCAACAGGGCTCCCGCAGGGATAGCAGTCAATGCCGGTATTCCCGTTTCAGCCCTGCCATTTTGGAAAGGAGACAGAACATGGCAGTTAAGAACAATAGAAACCAGGTGAAACATCTCAAATCCGGAGGTTCCTACTCCTCCGAAGAACTGCGGTTCCTGAGATTAGACGACGGCACCACGGTTGTCCATTCAGCGGATGGGGATATCAGGCGCCCCGTCTGTGCAGCTATTGACGTGCACAAAGAAATCCTGATGGCAGCCGTCTGTAAAACCGACACGGAGACGCTCAAGGCAACCTTTTACGTCAGGAAGTTTACAACAATGAACAGCGATATCCGCAGCATGGCCCTCTGGCTGAAAGAGTACGGTGTGCAGGATGTCTGCATGGAGTCGACCGGGAAATACTGGATCCCTGTATTCAACATCCTAGAGCAGAACAGCATAAAACCCATTCTGACTCATCCCAAATATGTGAAACAGGCAAAGGGACAGAAAACGGATTTCCGGGACGCCGTCCATATGGCCAGCATGTTCCGTATGGATCTGGTCGTTTCCTCATACATCCCGCCTGCCGACATCCGTGACCTCCGGGAACTGTGCCGTTACCGGCTTAAGCTTACCTATATGCGGACTTCTGAGAAGAACCGTTTCCAGAACTCCATGACAATCTCAAAGGTGCGGCTGGACAGTGTGTTCTCAGACCCGTTTGGAAAATCGGCATCCGCCATCATGGAGTACCTCATCTCCACGGAGCCAGACGAAGTCAGCGACGATGAAATCCTGCGCCTGATATACAGACGGGGCAATATGAAGGCATCAGATGAAGACATCCTGGACAGCATCCACGGCTATGAATTCATTGGTGTACAGCGGGACAAGCTTCAGATCATCAGCCTGCACCTTTCCCAGATTGAAGAATGCATCGGCCTGATCGACAGGAAGCTGGAATACTACCGCCAGAAATATACCGGCATCATCCGGCATCTCACTACGATGGTCGGGATCACGCCGGCATCCGCCTTATACATCCTTGGCGAGATCGGCACGGACATGTCCGTCTGGCGGGATGACGCCTCCCTTGCATGCCGGGCAGGCCTTTCACCCGCAAACAACGCAAGCGCAGGGAAGAAGAAATCTACCAGGATAGGAAACGGCGGCCATTACCTCAAGCCGCTGCTCGTCCAGTGTGCGCTTGCCGCCGTGAAGAGCACGAAGAAAGATCCGTACTTCCGCCGTAAATACGAAACGCTGAAAAAGCGCCGGGGGCACAAAAAGGCCATCATTGCCATAGCGAGGAAGATGCTCGTGGCAATTTACCACATGATCCGGGATGATGCGGACTTCCTCCCTGTTGACCATAGGGAAATCATACAGAATACTAAAACCACAAAAGGGCTGAACTTAAAAAATGTCATCGCTTTCTTAAAAGACCAGGGAGCCGATGATGACACGATCCGTCTGGTAGAAGTGCAATGCTCCGGCAAAGTGCCGGAAACCGCGGATGCCTGTGGTAAAGCATCTGCTGACAAAGAGGCAAAAGAAAAGCAATCCGCTTCAGAATGCGCAGATGCATTTCAACCAATACAGGAATCTGTAAACGGGAGTCCGGTACTTATCTCCGGCTCCTAACAGGGTCGTACCCTAAATCATCATCAAAAAGATCCTGCGATGGCAGCTGCTACAGCCTAAAACGAATTGCTGTAGCTTATTTTACCATACCGTATCCCGTTTGAAAAGAGCCCCTTTGATGGGGAGGGGGATTTTATGCCCTTTTGACATCTTCTTAAGCCACAAAGCTTTTATACTTCAGCACACCAACTGGTGTGGGAAGTTTGAGTTATTAACATACAAAGTAAGGTTAAATATTTTTTCATAATGCCTCTCCATTCCTCTATATCTTTAATCGATCAGAGCCGCGCCCGCTCCCTTGCAATAAGTCCGAGCGGTTCATTGCCCTATAAATACACTCCCCTCGCCTCCGGGCAGTCCTCAAAGGCAAAAGTTTATACGCCTCTGCGGGATAAGTTGTAAGATTATACCTGTATATCCAATGTGCTGCTCGATACAGACGACCTTTTCACAAATGTATTTCCGCTTTGAGTAAGCTGACTTTCTACAGACTCTCTTGTAATGCTGTTTATTGCATCAGAGGGTACGACTTTACCATAGTCCCATGTAGGATCAACTCCCTTAATTGCTGATTTAAACGTCTGCACATATGCCGAACGGTACTGCCTCAATGTATAACCTGCGGACAGTCTGTCGTCTGACTTCATCTGCCTATACATATCCGTGAAAATTTCTGTATCTCCTTTTCCGTCCCCCATACCATTACGATGCAAAAACTATCTCTTACAGCTTCAAACATTTTATCCTTGCTGCTTTCGGGAATATCAATAATCTTTTTATAGTTGTCGACTGTTTCATCCGTTACAATAAGACCGGTCAATCCATCTGAATCGACAAATTCTCCCCTTGAATTGTAATTTTTTATTAAATTCTTAATTGCTTGCACATTTGTAAACATATTGCCCGTGCAGCCGGTCTTTTTCATCTGCTCAATAACCGCTTTATACCGCTTACTGTCCGTATCAATCCCAGCCGCTTTCAACTGTGACTGTATGGAACTGCTGTTTAACTGTGAAAACTGAAACACACCCGGCAAGGTTGATTCCGTTCCCCATGAAGTTCTTTTTCCTCCGAACATGCTTTGAATAAGAGGACTATAATTTGTAATGTTTGGCATATTCATTCCTCCCATATACGCCGATAGTTTATTATTTACTTACATTATTACAGACATTATTTTAGTTTATATCTTCATATCCAGATTTGCACCAATCACATTTGCGTGATTGCCCTGTTTTTTGCCTGCCTGTTCTTCTTCCTGTTCCCTTGCTGCTTCAATGATTTTCTGCATATCGTCATCATCAAGGTAGATTTCCCCATTTTCGGAATTCTCTAATTTCTCTAAAAGCATCTGTTCTACTTTTTCCAGCAGCGTATTTTCTTTGACGATAATAATGTCTGATTTTTCCTGCTCTCCGTCTGTTTTCTTATCCTCTGTTTCAGTTTTATTTCCCTCTAACGCTTCCTGTAATTCTTTTTCCTTTTCTGCCGCCTTTTCTTTTGTCTTTTCAATCAGCTTTTCAGAATTTTCCCGTCTTTCCTCCCGAAGTTTGTCACTCATATTCAGCATAAAATCATTTCTGACACAAGCAATAGCACTATATTTTCCATTTTCATCTATATAACTATGACGGTATACAACAGACCAACCACTGGCTTTATAGATACCATCCATCAGCTTTGTCATAGACTCAACGCCTTTTATCATGTCTTCCATATCCTTCTTTGTTTTAGGATCATTCTGCATTTTTTCCAAAAGTTTGGGATTAACGGTCAGGGACTTGCCGCTTTGGGCAGATACACAGGCATTCCCTATACGGAACTCCACACTTGGCACAAGTTTTTCCAATTCCTTCGCATAGCCTGCCGTACTTTTCGCCTTGTCATTTCCTGTAGTGGAATTTTTCTGTGCAGACGCCGTTTCTGACGTTTCCTTTCCTGACGCTGCCTGTTTCTTTGCTGTTTCCTGTTTTTGCGCCGCATATACACTCTCATACACATTATTGTAAGCACTGTTAATTTCCATTCCCATAACTTAAACCTCCTATCTCATTTTTTCTTATAACATATCAATCTGCTATATTAAAACATCTTTCCTTTTATGCTTTACCACCTGAACCAATAAAGGTTTTGCACCGCTGAAATCCTCAATGCATCCTGGCACACCTTCGGTTTTTGCCATATACTCTCGAAAATTTATCCGGCGCAATATAAGCAGTTACTTATTGCATGGTGTACTAATAAACATAGGGGAACTGAAAAATATGCTTTTTCAGTTCCCATCGTACTCTATGAGAGTCAATCATTCTTGTTTTTGTCCTTGTCTTTTTCTTCTTTCAATTTCTGTTCCCAATAGGATTTATCCGTTACCTTGTCCTTGTCTTTACTGCCCACTCTTTCATCAATCGTACTTTGGAACAGCTTAGAGATTGTGTCGGAATAAGCGCCGTTCTTGTTATAGGTCTTATCAACGCCTTTTGTCCTCGCCGCCGCATTGGAAATAGCGGATGCCTTCTGCGAAATCTGGTTGCCAAAGGAACCAGATCCGGTAAACAGGGATTTTAAAGTAGAGATGTTGTCAAGCTCAATTCCGCTTTTCCCTAAAGCTGTCTTTTCCTTCAGGGCCTCCTCATCAAACTCCAGTTTATTGCCTTTGCCGACGGTGATGCCTACTTTTGAGAGCAGGTTGCCTGCCTTCTCCGTTATGCTGGTCATCCACGCCGCATTGCGCAGCACATTCTTCGTTTCTGAATTTCCCGCCTGCTCCACCACAGAATTATAATCGTCAACAAATGATTTGACCGCCTTTGTGATGGCCTCCCAGTCATAATCCTCTACCTCGGTTTCTTTCCCAGTTTCCTCATCTTTTTTCTTGAATTTCTTTTTTTCATAAAGTGAAGCATTGCCTAACGCCTCTGCGGACTTTTTCAGAGAATCCGCGCTGGAACGCATTAACGTCAGCGTCTTGGATGAATCCCCTGTCTGCGACAGCTTATCCGCATCCTGCTTCGCATAGTACGCTTTCATCAGCTTTCCATAACTGCCGTTTTTAATCATGGCATAATCAGATACGTTAATCCCGCCCATGCCGCTGTCTATATAGGGAGCACCGCTGCCAAACAACGTGGAATAATCCATATTGGTGTTGTATCTGCTTGCGTAGTCGCTATAACTGTTAATTTCTGACATATAGAACCACCTCCTACAAGCGCACATCCACATGGGCATAAACTGCTGCCTGTGCTGTTGTAACTTCCGGAACGGCTGTTTCAACAGGCTGTACATTTCCCGCCTGTGTACTGTCATCCCGCTGTACATTCTCCGCATTTCCTGTCTGTGACCCGATGCCAGATACACCGTCCTGTACTTTTTCTCCGTTTGTACTGCTTTCCGCTGCCTTTTCGGCTGTGTTTTCTGCCTGGTCTGTTTTTTCTTCTTTTGCCCCGGATGCCTTATTGTCGTTACGCTCTGCCACGGCAGCTTCTTCCACAGCCTTATTTGCCTCTGCCAGCGTATTCATCTGCGATGCAGTAGCCGTCTGTGCTTTCTGTGTCACATCTGCAAGCTCCTCTTTCTTCTTTGTTACATCAGAGCCATGATTATTTTTGATTTCGGATTCCAATACGCCTGCTCTGCCCTCCATGCTGGTTGCCACGCTGCCCTGCACCTTTGCCTGCTTGATGGATGTGTCCGCAGAAATCATTGCCGTCATGCTTGCTTGGGAAAGTCCGGCGCTTTTACTGCCTGACTTTCCTCCCTTTGTTCCGCCCAGCATATCATCCATAGATGTTCCCTTTTCCTGCTGTTTTTCTTTTCGCTGTTCCATCTGATGCTGCCTTAACTGCATATTCAGGTCACTGATCTGCTGCTGTATCTCCTGCCGTTTTTTCATCTTTTCTTCTAATGTCATTTCCTCATTAGAAGAAAGTTCCTGCAACTGCTTCTGTGCGTTGGCAATCTGGTTCTGGATATTCCGGCTGTATGAGTCTGTTGCCTGATTCATTCCCATCTGCCCCATTTGTGCGTTTGATCCACCGATACCATTAATTTTCATTGTACCTGTCCTCCTTCAAAATTTTGAAAGCCATTTCACATAAAAAAATCCTGCTCTCTATCAATTTTATCGGGATATCATTTGTACGGATAAAGCACCATGTAGTGAGTCGCCCTCATTCCGTTGTAAACCCCTTACGCAATCTGAAGCATAATCCCTACCGTAACCTCATTCTTATTTTGTTCAAATGACAAATCCCCCATATACTTTTTAGCCACCCTGAGCATATTCTTTAAACCGATTCCATGCCCACCGCTTTTTTTGGTCGTGTATGGAAATCCGTCTGGATTGATGGGAAGTTTCCCTTCAAAGCTGTTGCTGATAATCAGCATAAAAATACTGTTCTTGCGGAATGCCTGAATCCTGATATACGGATTTTCCCCATTTACCGACTCCATGCAGTTATTCAACGCATTATACAAAATGACGCTGACATCAAAGGCATCCAGTTTTGTATTTTCCGGATAACGGAAGTCGCTTTCAAATCGGATTCCACGCATCTGAGCCTCTTTTTTCTTTTCTAAAAGAATCATATCCGTAACCGGATTTCCTGTCCTAATCTCGGGTGTAAGTTCCTGCCATTCTATTTTCAGTCTCTTAAGATATGCCGAAGCCTCGGCGGTGTTTTCTGTTCCCGTCAAACGTTCTATCATCTGGATATGGTTTCCCATGTCATGGCGCAAGGAACGGATATCTCCATACAGCTTTTCAATCCCCTTGATATGCGTTTTTATATTGTCTATTTGGCTTTCCAAAAGTTCATGTCCGGACTGTTCTTCCTGTGAAGTTTTCCAATGCTGGAAGATAATAATTGTCACAAGGATTGCCATTACGGATATCAGATAGTATAAAAAACAAAGTATATCAAAAATCCCGTCATTTCGGATTTAATCTGGTAAAAATGGAATATTGCATAACCGGCTATCCCTGACAAGGACGGCACAGTCAGCATCACAAGTTCCCTTCTTTCCATATATCTGTCCTTGCTTTCATACGCCCTGTTGACTGCCTGGATAGATAACAGCAGAAGCAGAAAACTAAACAGTATGCCCAGAATTCTTACTGCCACATACAATCCGTAATGCAACCAACCCAAAGCTGCTATCTGCGGGTTTAAAAGAACAATGTCAAAAAAATGGTCTATAATTCCTGCCATAGAAGCAGACAGCCAACGCAGTGAAAAAAAATTAACAGACAAGAATATCTTTTGGTTGATATTGCGCCTGTCCTCTGCGCACATCACGGCAAATGCCGCTAATGTACCTATGAAATATGCAAGGATATTGTCTATCTGGGGCGGCATGATATATAAGACCGTCATCACCACACCATACACTGTACCTGCCTTAATTGCTTTGCTTCTGCCCAGCATATAAGGCGATACAAATATTCCAAGGCATATGCCCACAACACCAAGCTGCGCAATAATTGATACATAAGACGTAATATTCCAACATAATTCTACCGGACTCACCTGATCTCCCTTCCTTTCCTCTGGTTATATTTCAGATATTGCTTCACAAATTTCGGATAATTCTGCTTTGCAATCAACGCTGTCCCGTTTTCCATAACAGCAGACACAGCATCATACCTCAGCACATACTTAAAATGAATCAGATACGACCTGTGCGGCCTGAAAAAATCCTCTCCAGCTTTTTTCTCCAGATCGGACAGTTTCCCATAATATTCCGTATCGCCGTTTATGGTATGAATGATGACTTTACGGTTGAACACTTCCGCATAGATAATATCCTTAAACAATATTTTTGTATGGACTCCCCTGCCTGTATCATCATGTAGTCTCCATCATCCCCATCTCTGCCCTTATTCCTGCGTCTGATTCCCAACAGCGCATTTCCAAAAACCTCATCGAATTTATCATCAGATAAAGGCTTGACCAGATAATGAAACGCCCCTACGTCAAATGCCTGAAAGACATATTCCGGAGCCGCTGTAATAAATATGATGAGTGTATCCTTCTGCTGCCTGCGAAAAAGCCTTGCCGTCTCCATACCATCCATTTCTGGCATCTGTATGTCCAGAAATAAAATGTCCGCCTGCGTATTGCCTTCCAACAGCTCCCTACCGGAAGAAAACTGTTCTATTACCGCAGAAGGGAGCATATTCTTTATTTTTTCCTCCAACAGTTCAAGCATAAATGCCTCATCATCGCAGATTGCCACACAAATGGCATCTCTTATGGATTGTGCATTAGCATCTGTCCAACCAATAAAGTTTTCCATAGGTTCACATCTCCTTTATGTAAATTTTCTGCAATCAATTCCAGATGACAAAAAACAACATTGCTTATATTATATCGTAAAAACTGTTTTTGTCTGATACGGTAAATTGTGAACAGACCTTGTTTTGTTGTGAAAAATATTTTCCCGGCAATCCTGCCGATTCGTCAGCTAAAACTATACTTATTATCCAAAAATAGGGGCTGAGTTTTACACTCCGCTCTTCAGCCTGTTTCAGCCTTTGCGAAACAAGTACCATCAGTACTTAGCAACCCACAAAGAATATTCCGGTTTCGAAGTCCATACTGTTCGGTAATAAGGAAACCGATTGGCAATTATGCAGGATATAAGAAATTTGACCAATGTAAAGCCGGCTTACGCCCCGCAAAGCGTCTCTGGGCTTGACATTCGCTCAATTTTCTTATGAATTGTAATCAAGCCAATCAATGGCGGTTTCCGCTCCGGAATATCGGTTTCCATATTACCGGAACCATGGTTTCTTGGTGCAAGAATAGAATATTCACACAAGACAGTACATAGTCGATACAGGGAAACGGCAACCGCCATGTAAGCATATTAACTCTGATTTCCCCGCTCGTATGCACTTCCACACAAAAATGGAAGCAGGCAGTTCTTGGCGTGTCCGCATAGCGGCTCCGCACATCCCACACGTCCCGTATGTATTTACATATTCAATTATCAAGGTACACACGCCAACCTGCGTTGGCGGGCAGAAAACCCTCTGCCTGTTTTGGATAAAATCTCTTCTGGACTTACCAGCCCAAAAAGCACATAAGCACTCTCTGTCTGCTATGAACAGTTCTGTAAAGATTATGTGCTTTAGCGGAATGGCAAGTTTATAATTCCAGTTTATCGGGGCCGTATTTATGTATGATCTGCAACAGGATTTTCTTTTGCGCTCCCTCTGCCTGTCCATATATTTCACGCAGAGTTTTTAGCTCGTCAGCAGAAAGGGTATTCACATATGGCTTGTAATCATCCCCTATAAAAATCCCACCATCCCCTCCCTGCTTTGTATAAATCGGGTATCCGGGAGATAAAGCCTGAATATCGTAAGCGATGAATAACCTGCCGTCCCACAAGAACAGGATTTTGCCCTATAATGATAGCAACTTGGAGCGAATATCTACATCAGTTCTTGATCAAGCAGTCCGGCAGCCATCTGTCTGGCATCCGCTGCTGCTATCAGCTCCAAAATAACTATCAGGAGATGATGCTATGTCAAAGAAAATACGCAGCGACCAGGAATGGCTGGAGCTAATCCAGGAGTGCCGCGCCAGCGGCCTGTCTGTCAAAAACTGGTGCCAGACACGTTCTATATCCATAAAAACATTTTATAATAAAGCCGCAGATTTAAGAAAAAAGTCCTGTGGCATACCAGGATCACAGACAGCTGCTTCTGGGCAGAAACACGAAGTGGTTCCTCTGGAAATGGCTGCTGATCCGATGCTTTATCCACAGGATCCCGCCGGTGGTGCAATGCAGGTCCCGTCTGCCCGTGTTGTTGTCACAGTCAGGATATCCGGATACCGTGTTGAAATCTTAGAAGGCGCTTCAGAAGACATCATTCGCAATACGCTTCTGGCGCTGGGATCTCTGTGTTAGGCGCATTGTCCGGTGATACAAAAGTTTATATCGTCACCGGGCGCACGGATATGCGGCGCAGCTTCGACGGCCTTATGGCCCTTATCCGCGACACTTACCAGATGGATCCTTATGCAGATGCACTGTACCTGTTCTGCGGCAGAAAAAGAAATACGCTCAAGGCTCTGTACTTTGACCAGACGGGATTTGTGCTCTGCACGAAACGGCTGGATAATGGAAAGTTCCAGTGGCCGCGCGATGCGAAAGAAGTCAGGCTGCTCACCCGCCAGCAGCTGCGCTGGCTTCTGGAAGGACTCTCCATCTGCCAGCCGAATGCAGTGCAGCCTTCCGGCAGGAAAGATTTCTGACCTTTTGTGCATTATGATGAAATTTAAAAATTTATTTTCCGGCGGCTGGCGCCGTTTTTGAAAGTTATCCACGCTGCCGGATTTTTTCGGGCGGGCTGTCCGCATATGCCGCTGCCCTGCCCTCGGAATACTGTGGACAAACTGCCTTAAAAACAGCATTTAGAAGTTTTTTTCACCATTTTCCAATCCGTCAAACTGCCTATCATGCAGTTATGGACGGTTTGATTTCACCCCCGCATTTCTTTATAATTTATAATATAAGCAGAAAGAAATACGGAGGGGCGCATATGCCGGCTGATAATGAAGAATACACACGGCTGTTGGAAGAAATGGTGGAACAGATGAAAGCGCATATACTGTCCCAGGATGCACGCATCCTGGAACAGGAACAGACGATCGCGGACCTGCGCTCCCTTGTGGATGACCTGCGTCTTTTGAAGGCCGGCCTGGAGGAGACGCTTGAAGAATTCAAGCGCCAGCTGTTCGGAACAAAAAGCGAAAAAACAAAAACCTCCCAGGCCGATGCCGCAGTGGAAACAGAAGATCCAGCCTCAAAAACAACGGTAAAAGAACACACACGGGCAAAAAAGAAAAAAACAACAAGGGATGAACGCTATGCAGACATCCCTGTCCGTGATGTCGTTATACCTGTCCCGGACAAAGACCGCCGCTGTCCGTACTGCAATGCGGAAATGATGCCGCTCGGGCGTAAGGAAGTCCGCACAGAGCTGCGCATAACCCCGGCAAAAGTGGAACGTGTCCGTTATATGCAGGAGGAGCTGATCTGTCCGGAATGCCGTAAGGACGGTGACGGGACGATCGTACAGGCGCAAACGCCTGCGCCTTTGCTGCCGCACAGCCCGGCATCGCCGTCTGCTGTAGCATATGTCATGTTTGATAAAAGCTTTGCAAGTGTCCCATACTACCGCCAGGAAGCCTGCATGGCCCAGCTTGGCCTGAAACTGCCTCGTGAGACCATGGCGAACTGGTATATCAGATGCGCCCTGGAATATTTCCAGCCGGTATATGACCGTCTGCATGGACTCCTCCTGCAGAGAGGGGTCATCCATGCGGATGAAACCACATGCCAGGTGCTGCGTGAAAAAGGGAGGGCCGCAGAATCCACTTCGTATATGTGGCTGTATTTAAGCGGAAGCGATGGCCTGCCGCCGATCGTGCTTTACGAATACCAGGCGGGGCGCAGCGGGGATTTTCCAAAGGCATTCCTGGATGGATTTTCCGGCATCGTACAGTGCGACGGGTACAGCGGCTATAACAAGGTAGAAGATGTAATACTCGCTGTGTGCTGCGCACACTGCCGCAGGAAGTTTTACGAAGCCCTCCCGACAGAGCGGCAGAAGCAGTTGAAACTGCTGGACATAAATTCAGAAACGGAAGTAAAAGACATCCCGCTTCCAGGCCCGGAACAAATGAAAAGCATAATCCCGGCTGAAATCGGGCTCATGTTCTTCAACAAGCTCTTTTTCATTGAAAAAGGGCTCAAAGGCATGGAACCGGACCTGCGGAAAGCAAAACGCCTGGAAAAGGAGCCGCCTGTCTGGGAAAAGTTCTGGGCATGGGTCGAAACACTAAAGCCGCTCGGCGGCAGCAAGCTGGAAAAAGCTGTCAATTACGCGATAAACCACAGAGAAACGCTGCAGAGCTATCTGTTGGACGGCAGATGCGAATTGTCAAACAATGCAGCGGAGCGGCGTGCAAAATCTTATGCCATCGGAAGGAAAAATTCCCTGTTCCATACATCCGTTGCGGGTGCTAAAGCAGGTGCGCTTGTTTACAGCATGATAGAAACTGCAAAGGCCAATAAATCACAGCCATACGGCTTGACCACCGGCTCTGCCGGTGGTTTGGATGAACCCCTCCGGGGCATTTTTCGGTACCGCCTATAGGCGGTGTCTAAGCAACCCCTTTTTCGGTGCTGCCTATAGGCAGTATTTCACTAACCTCTGGTACTTGGCTGCCTCTTAAAAGAGGCTCTTTATCCTTCCATTCTACTGCATTCCTCCTGCTCTTCGATGTACTTTTTGATTGTCTCTTCGTTCACTTGCCCAATCGTCTCGGCATAATATCCTCTTGCCCAAAAATGTCTGCCATACTTGTCCCTGTATTCTGGGTGTCGGTCAAATATCATCAGGGCACTCTTTCCTTTCAATTTTGACATCACTTCCGAGATACTCATCTTGGGCGGAATCGAAACATACAGATGTACATGGTTTGGACATACTCCGCCTTTTATCAATTTTACTCCTGTGATTTTACATACTGTGGACAATATCTCGCCAACCTCTTTCCCAATCTTCCCATACATTACTTTCCGGCGATATTTCGGAATAAAAACAATATGATACGTGCAATTATACTTGGTATGTGCTAAAATCTGATTATCCATTATGGATACCTCCTGCTATTGTTGATTAGGTTGCCTAGACCCAAATCTATGATAACATGGAGGTTTTATTTTTGGTACTTTAGGGATCGCTACTGCTCACTCTATTCTCCCCAGCTCTGCTGGGGGCTTAATGGACGTTCAGTTAAATGTATTCCAGTATCTTTATATCCTGCTGCTGTATATGCCCGATCATAAAGATGATCCTGCTGCGGTTGAAATACTTCTTCCATGGAGCAGTTTTATCAAAGAACACTGTACAGGGCTGATTGATGTTGAAACGATAACACCTGAAAACAAGCCTCAGCTGCCGCTATAAACTATTTTACACCTAAACATATCATCAGGGGAACGGTAGGTTGTTCATCGCTTACTGAATATCTTTTTGTATCGTGCGGGTAGTGACGCCAAATTCGTCCGCCAGTTCCCTTGCCGTTGTACGCCGCCGGATAATCAGAATGTTAATGATTTCCGTCCTGCGGTCTACTGTATTCATGCTTCACCTCCCTTCTGCTAATTCTCCAATCACATTGTAAAAAACGAACCCGAACAATCCGTTCCTATTCAAAAAATAATTTAAAAAGTTTTCCGGTTCTCTCCTGCCCCACTCTTTTGACAGCCTTTATACCTCCGTCTTTTGTTTTTCTCCTGCTATCTTTTGTTGACTTTCCTCCTGCCGCTTGTTAAAATCTTTAGTGGATAGAATCACAACTTCATCAACAGACACTCAAACTGCTATGAGCCGGATCAGGGCAACTCTGCCCTGTTTTGGTTGTGGCAGTTTTTTATTTGCCAGGACAATCCCAAAAGCCAAATATCCCCAGGGCTTTCCAAAAGCAGGGGCGGAAACGCCCATATGTGTTGTAAGACGCTCGCCTAAGCTCGCACAACACGCAAATTCCCTACGGGTAATTTGCCACGAATAGCAAGCACTGCCTACGGACGTCCGTAGGCTTCAATTTCCCCAAGTTTCCTTCAAGCGGAAACTTGAGAAAATTGGCTTGCAGAGGGCATATCCCCCTGACCCCCTTTGCGCTACAAAATCCCAAAATTACCTCTGCGGAATTTCTGGATTTTTACGCTTGAAAAAACCTCCCGCCGGATACGGCATATTACAAAAAAACAAAGCATTTTTAACGAAAGGAGCTTCCCAAACAATGGAGAACCGAGAACGCCAAAACCGCCTTACCCTGCGTCTGAGCGATGATGAACTTTACATACTGGAGCAGAAATGCAAAGCCTCCAATATGAAAGACAAGTCCTCTTTCCTGCGGCATCTGATTTTGTACGGTTATGTCTATGACATTGACTACTCAGAGCTTCGGGAATACAATGCTGCCCTTGCAAAAATCGGGAACAACTTAAACCAGATTGCAAAGCGCATGAATGCCACAGGCAACGTATACAAAGCCGATGTAAATAAAGTAAAGGAGCTGATGCAAAAGGTATGGCATACACAAAAATCCATGCTGTCACGGCAACCGTCAATAAAGCAGTAGACTACATTTGTAATTCAAGCAAAACTGATGAGGGCATACTGATTTCGTCTTATGGGTACAGCCCGGAAACTGCCGCCTACGATTTCAAATTTGCGCTGTCAAAAACCAGGCAGTCCGATCCAAATAAAGCCTATCACCTGATACAGTCTTTTCTTCCCGGTGAGGTTTCTTATAAGGAAGCCCACCAGATAGGCGTGGAGCTTGCCGACAAACTTTTGGAGGGGAAATACTCTTATGTTGTCACCACCCACATTGATAAAGGGCACGTCCACAACCACATCATTTTCTGCGCCGCCGATAACATCAATCATGTGAAATACCATGACTGCAAAAAGAGCTATTACAACATCCGCAGCCTAAGCGATGACCTCTGCCGGGAGCATAAACTTTCCATCATTACTCCAGGGGAAAAACGGGGGAAAACTTACAGGGAATGGCAGGCTGGAAAAAGCGGTTCCGCATGGAAAGAACAGTTAAAGTCCGACATTGACGAAGCCATTAAAAACGCCGCCACCTACGAGGACTGCATTGAACTGATCCGGGCAAAAGGTTATGAAATCAAAGGTGCGGACTTTGGTGAGAAAGCACATAAATTTATCTCATTCCGTCCTCTGGACAGGGAGCGTTTTGTCCGTGGGAGCGCAAAGTCTTTAGGAACGGAGTACACCAAAGAACGCATCAGGGAGCGCATTGAGGAAAAGGTGCTTGCTAAGGATAAAAAGCGTGTTCCGTTCCCTGCCCGGAAGAAGCCCGTTGTCAAAGATTATTCAAGGAAAAATCTTATTGACACCACCGAGGATAAGTTTGCTGAAAGCCCTGGCCTGAAACATTGGGCTGACATTCAAAACCTTAAAATTGCCGCCGCAAGTTACAGTCAGGCAGGCTCTATTTCCGAGCTTGAAAAGCAGATCGCCGACAAGTCCACACTGGCAAAAACAGCCCGTGAGAGCCTTGTGGAAACCGAGCATCAGCTAAAAGATTTAGGGCAGGTTTTGAAATATGCCGAGCAGTACAAAGCCAACCGCATCTACCATATCCGCTACCAGAAGTCAAAGGATAAGGACAGATATCTGCGCCAGCACGAAACGGAGCTTCTGCTCCATGACGGCGCTGAAAATATGCTGAAACGCTTTGGCATTGACACAAAAAACCTTGATGTCGAAAAGCTCCACAGCGACTACAATGCGCTCTATTCCAAAAAGCAGGCTTTACAGAAAACTTATAAAACTGCTGAAAAGGAAAGCGCTGATCTTAACCGGAAACTGGATAACCTCAACCAATATCTTGACCGTCCTCCGGAGCAGGCGGCTGTTGACAAAAAAGTGGAAAAAAACCAAAATACCCTCTAAATTCGACATCAAAAAAGGGTGTATCCCAACGAGGTTTTGTCCTCCATTGCGATTCACCCTTATGTGTGTGGCAGTCCCTGTATTTAGACCTTCTTCATATTTAATGTTATGTATTTTCTTATATCGCTCTTTCATGTATTCTGATTCACTTTCCAACTGTATTCTGCTGTAATTCACGCCCGCCGAAGTGTATTGTAAACTACTATCGAGGTGAATCACAATGAATGAAGCAAAACAAAATCTTGCTGCCGCAGTGCGTGACGCCCGGACTGGACTCGGACTCTCGCAGGAAAAACTTGCCGAAATCCTGAATATTGACTCACGCACCATACGGGGTATCGAAGCCGGACGGGGAAACCCCAAATTTGAAAAGCTGTACCCCCTGGTTACATACCTGAAAATACCAGCCGACAAAATCTTTGATCCGGCATACAAAGAAGAAACCCCAAACCTTCAGAAACTCCTGGCCCTGCAAAAAGACTGCACGGAACAGGAAGCTGCTGACCTGATACCTATGATCCGCTACCTGCTTGGCCTGTTGCGGAAATAACACTCTCTGCCGCATCCGCAACAGCCATCCAAATCTAAAAATCATCATTTATGCACCGTCTTAAAAGTGCAAAGGCATCTATTGGTATCTTCCAATAGACGCCTTTATTTCTAAACTACCCTCTATATATTCTCTACCCGCAAAATCCCTTCGTCTTTTCTTTTAGTAATATTCCTGTTGATTCCCTTTAACGTATTTACTTTGTTGATAATCCTACTTATCCAGAAAATCCCAGAACTGCTTATAATCAAGATATCCTTTCAGATTCCCGGCATCATACTGCGTCTGCATGGCATCCTTTAAAACGCTGATCCAGTCCTTCATCCCGAACAGGTCATCATGTGTCCTGTTGTCAGCACCGTGCTGATTTGCCCCTGCCCTGATAAAAGCAGACTGTGCGCCCGGACATTTCCCGCTTGCCGATAAGTGGCTGGAATATGCAAACATATCAATATAGTCACTGCCCCCTGTATCAACTTTCGACACATCCATTACCTACACATTATTCTTTGAACGCTTGTCAAGCTCCTTTATGTATTCATCAAATGTGTATATTTTATCTTCTCCCGCAAAGCGGAATCTCGCTCTTGTCCCCTCTATGCAGGTTGCCTTTATCATATCGGAAACGGACATTTTCTTGCTCTGGTTGCTCTGCACCTGCTGATCAACTGACTGCATCAGTTCTTCTTTCGTCCAGACCTTTCCTATAAAAGAGGGAGGCGTCTGTGATGCCATTCCCATAAACTCCCGGTCAAAACTCTGTGTGCCGTCCTGCGCCTGACGCACCTTCGCTTTTCCTGCCACCGGGTATCCTGCTGTTCCTATTCCGTTAACATTCATTTCCTTTAATCCTCCATTGTTTTTAGATAGACTCTCGGAATCTCAAATCCTTATTTTATGCGGCTTCCAAGACCCCATTTTTATAAATTCCCCCACTTTTTTTAAAAATCACTTGACATGTGGGGCAAAATGTGCGGCGCACCTTGAAGATCCCTATGCGCCAGCTCTTCAAGGTGCGCCCTTTAATTAAGAACTAATTTCACTCTTGATTGGAGGTGCACACTTTGAAACCTGTTAACATCGGCGGACACGCCGCCTACCAGAAACTTCTTCTGGAACAACTTTGTAAATACTATCCAAATGCCCTCACTTCCTTTGATTCCGCCACATGGGATATCATGGAGCAGTTCTGGTCCTTGGATCTGTCTCCCGTGGATGACCTGATGCGGGATCGCTATTCCATATTTGGACCTGAACCAAGACTGCCTTCGGGCATTTCACCTTTTCCATTGACAACCGCCTCCCCGCACTGATATGTAACAAGGGAAGCAAGCAAGGTGTACCTATCGTCCGCTTGATTCCCTCTTATCGTTTGTGCATTATTGGTTTTCTTCGTGTGGTGCTTCTATACCAGAATGAATTAAGCCAAGTTATTTAATAATGCCGTATAGAAGGTCTTTTCATCCTCCATAAATTCTGCATTCTTCTCTGTCACTGCCCCTAATGGGTTCTCCAGCCGTTCTATGATCTTCTTTACAGCCGCAATGCTGCTTTCCAGGTCGCTGCCGAAAATATCATCATTCCCGCCTGTCGCAAAGTCCTGTTCCATAGCAAGCTGTGACAACGTGCTTGAAAATCCCTGCGGGAAGGGGTTCACTCCCGTTTCTTCAAGCGTTTTCTGCCATGCCGCTTTCAGACTTTCTGTGGCATTTTCCAGATAATAATTGCTTATGTATGCGATCTGGTTTCTTGTCCTTTCATCCGCATAGGTGTATGTCCTGTTATTTGCCGTCAGCATTTCATAAGCGGCTTTTGCCTCGCTGTTCGCCTTTGATTCAAACTGGCCATTCTCATTCCTGCTGTACTTCATTCCGTTGACTGTAAAATCCTTTGATGCGTCTATGCCAAGATACCCCATCACATCGGAAACGCCCTCATTCCATCTGGCATATTCCTCCTGAGAGTATGCTACCGTATGCATATTCCCACAAGCGTTTCGTAGCAGCGTAGCCAGCGAATCAGCCATCTTCTGCGCTTTCAAATATGCCTGCGTGTCATATGGATTATCCCCGCCAGAAACCTCCACGCCCTGCGGCTTCACCGTCAGTATATAACCGTCATTTACCGCAATGCGGCTGCCGGATGCAATATCAACAGAGTTTCCCTGCCGGTTCAGGGATGACCTTTCTGCCAGCTTGATAGGTGTTTTCAAAACCTGCACCAAATCCTCTACGGGATTTAACAAGTTTTGCATTGAACCATTGAAGGCTACTCTATCCTTTATTACAGTATTTTTCACATTTGATGTAAGCTGTCTGGTATTGGGATTGATATACCATGATTGATTATTTGAAATCTCCATTCTTTTCTCCTTTCTGCGGCCCCTCTGTCATTCAGAGCCATCTCTGCTCTCTTGATGTAAGTCCGAGCAGTTCATTGTTTCCTATATCCTAACTCCCCTTGTCAAATTCCATACTGACCTTTACCTCCTCTCGCTGCTCCCTCAATTCCCCAATCTGCCGGAACACCGGGGAAGCCTGCCCTGTCCGTCCTCTGTGGGTTATCGGGGATATGCTTCAAAATTCTCTATCCCCGAAATCATATATTTATCTAACTAACACACTATTTCTTAGCAATCAAAATAGGTTGATAAAATCCTGTTTGCTCCGGCATTTTCCAAACTACTTCTTTACAGCCATTAGCTAAGAGCAAATCAGTCAGTTCTTTTCTTCGAGTAGCTCTATATTCACATTCAAACTTGCTGATTTGCGTCTCGTCCTCATCTTCAATAATATATTGGGTAAACTTATAATTATCGTCAAACCACTCCCATATCTGAAATGATACCCTTCTCCCTTTTTCCGTATTATGAATATAAGGGGCAGAATACACTGGCTTTTCTTCCAACAGGCTATCATAATCCCTTATGCTGGCACAAAACATTCCTCCGTGAACAATTTGATCTGTAATACTTTTAACCGCACTCTCCAATGCTACGCTTGAAAGCATATGCGGTAGGGCATTATCCATCGCAATAACAATGTCAAACTGTTCCGAGAAAGTTTCAGATAAAGCACAGAAGTTTGCCTGCCGGAAACAAATTTCTACATGGTTTTTTGCCGCACGTTTCCTCGCCTCTACAAGCGCTCCGCTACTTATATCAGATGCAGTCACACAGTACCCCAATGAAGCAAGCCCAACTGCCTGTGTTCCTATCCCGCAGGCACAGTCAAGGATTCTCGACTGTGGATCATATCCATTATTCTGAAAAATCTTATCCAAAAGTTTGGCCTGTTCATTTGTGGTCATCTTCCAGTCAAAAAAAAGTTTGTCATACTGTGAAGCCATGCTATTATAAAATGTCTGTATAATATTTGTAGTTGTATACTGCTCTGTCGCTGCTCTTTCTTCGTTCATATTACTGCCTCGTCATTCATTATTAATATCGTGTTACCTCTGACCATCAAAGCCCCATTTGCAAGAAGCCTGCCGCTTATAAACCTTGATCACTCATCAATTCTTCCATTTCTCTCATGTCCAATAGCTCACTAAAGTTCAATTTCAAGTCCTGCAGATTAAAGCTAAAATAAGATAACAGCAAACCATTTTTAATCCGGCAGCTCCTTCTCCCG
The DNA here is from genome assembly GCF_000364225.2 of Eubacterium plexicaudatum ASF492. Lineage (GTDB taxonomy): Bacteria > Bacillota > Clostridia > Lachnospirales > Lachnospiraceae > Eubacterium_J > Eubacterium_J plexicaudatum. The sequence continues at coordinate 5,877,010 of NZ_AQFT02000001.1, read as the reverse complement.
TTCAGATCCGCCCATGCCCCTTGCAGTCCGCAGAGGCAGAGTTTTATGCGCCTCTGCGGAATAGGGTGTAAAGATTATATCTGTATATCCAGCCCTTTCGCCGTGCCGGATTTCCCGGATACCATCGATGTGATGCTCTCGTCTGCAAAAATCTCATCAAGTACATCTGACGGGATTGGCTGACCATGCGTCCATCCGGGTACTTTTTCTTTCACGGCACTGGCCACCTTTCTCCCAATGCTTATTTCTAACTGCTGTAATGTCCATGATGCGGCTACCCGGTCTTCCTTCTTTAATGTTTTATAATAATTATTTTTGCTTGGGCCATTTCTTCCCACTCCGCCTCATTATCGCCGGACATTCCATTGTATTTGTAAAATGCATCTTTTACGCTGTTGAAAACACGCTGCTTCATCTCATCAGATACCTTGATGATTTCCTTGCATTGGGATTGTTGGTAACGCACATTCCCTCTACGCCGTAGGAATTTTTCTATGTCCGGTAAGCTGGTCTTCAAGCGTATTCCTGCCGCCTGCACCGGAACTTCTGCCAAAAGCGTTATTCCCGTTCATCCTTGAAAAGAGCTGCCAGATTCCCTGACTGTTATTTCCCATGCGCATCATAAATACCTCCCTCGTTATATGGTCAAATCCAACTGTGCGCCTTTGCCTTCTTCCTGCAGTTTCACGGGCGCATCTGCTTTCGTCCTGATCTTCTCCAGCAGCTTTTCCAGAGTTTCTGCCTTTTCCAGCCTCTTTTCTTTCAGGGCTTCTTCCTCTTTCTTCTTTGCCCGCTTTTTCTCCAACATTTATGCCTTTATATCAAAACTGCTCCCCGTAGATGATGATGTGCCAGATGCCGCCGCTATAATATTCTGTGTAACGCTTTTATATCTGTTCCGGTGGCAGATACCGTGAACGTGCCCTCCAGCCGTTCTTTTCTCTCCGCCCGCCGTTCCGCTGCCTTTTCTTCCTCCGCCTTTTTCTCCTTGCGCCTCTCGGCAGCCTTTTCCTCGGCGGCTTTCTTCTCTTTTGCTTTTCTTTCAGCATTCTCTTTGGCTATCTTTCCATCTGGGTCATTTGTGCTGCCGCTCATCATGGAGATATTACCATTATCATCAATCTTATATGTAGCATATGTCACTACCGGGCTCCCCGGAGCCATCTTCACAGAGTTACAGAGTGACTTAACGCTATCGGGAATTGCCGCCAGATTTTCTTCCAGATACTTTGCTTTTTCCGGGTCGTTCATACATTTCTTCAGGAAAGCGCCCGATACGGATACCGTTGTCGGAACACCCTGCATGGAAGTTGTACCCGTATTCATATAGCTGTACTTGCCCTGCAGATATTTGGAATAGTCATTGACATTGCTGTACCCCGTCTTGATCTGCTCCGTCTTTGTTCCCCCGGTTGATGTTTTCAATTCCACCGTGCTTGTTGTTACATTGCCTTCCTTTGCGGTACTTGTGCCGCTTTTCGCATAATTGCTATAATTGTTACTGATCTCCATTGACATAATTCTCATCCTCCTTCAAAAAATCTTACCTACGGCCCCTCTGTCATTCGGAGCCACCCATGCCCCTTGCGGTAAGTCCGGGCATGATCTTCCTTACTTCAAAATGCCCGCCGCCTCATATGCTGCAATCGAAACTGCCTTTTTGGTCATGCTGTCCTTATAATATCTCTCGTCTGCTTCCTGCTCCATCAGCCTGCGTTTCAGGGCGCTTTCCTCGTTCAGACGGGCATATTCCTCACGCCTTTTTTTCTTTGCAGCCTGCTCCGCCTCGAACTGGCGCTGTTCTTCTTCCGTAGGCCCGGATATGTTGCCGCCGCCCCCTGTCACACGATACTTTTCAATATCCCCATTTTCATCAAGCGAAATCAGCCATGAACATATCCTGCCCGGCCTGACGGAAGTTGCCGAATATGAGGTGATAAAATTTTCAACATTAGCCATTACCTTCTTTGCCAGTTCCGGATCGTTCTTCATCTTTTCCTCTAATTCCGGAGGTACGATGATTGACTTCTGCCCTAATGTAGAATTCCACCGCGACTGTACCTGCGGACTGGTTGCTTCCGGCTCGGCTCCTGTCGGCTTCCAGTTTACCGCAGATGTATCAGTATCATCCCGAAAGAATTTTTCAAGAGGGAAATCGTTCCTGTCCCATGCTCCCTGCGATATTGCCGAACCGTCCATTACATGGTAGTACGCTCCGGGATACCTCGCCTGCCACATATCCTTAAAACTCATTCCCGATACATCCGACTGCCCCGCCGCCTTTGCCGCCGCAAGCTCCGCAAAACTCACGCCTCCACTCTTACCAGCCGCTGCATTCTTCCGGTACTGCCCCGCCAGATAGTACCCTCCCAATTTACCTGTCACTCCGAAATCCATCTTCCTCTCTCCTTTCATTTTTCATCATCACCGACAGGATGAACACCCTGCCATTTACCTTAAAATCCATTGTTCCCTGGTACTTCTCCGCTGTGCTTTTGATGTTAATAAGCCCTATCCCATGATTCTCCCTGTCCGCCTTGTCCGTCACGGGGAACTCATTCTGCGGTTTTTTCACCACCCTCCCGTCAAAGCTGTTCTCCACTTTCAGGAAAAACAGCTCCCTCTTTTGGAATGAACTGATGCGGATAAAGGCTTCCGCACCCGATTCCTTCGCTTTCAGTTTCCGGCACGCCTCCATTGCGTTATCCAGTGCATTCCCCAGGATAATACCAATATCATAGCTTTGGATGAACAGCATTTCAGGGAACTGCAGCCCTTCCACGTCCATCCGCAGATCCGGCACCGCTTTTGTAATCTCATGGTATTTCATATTCAGCAGGGTATCCACAACCGTATTCCCTGTCTTAAAACGGAATTCCAGTCTGTCCATCGTCCGGCTCAGTTCCTCCAGATATGCCTGCATCCCTTCCTCCTTCCCCGCCGCAAGCTGCATAATGACGGAGATCGTATTCTTCATGTCATGCCGCATCCCCCGTATCCCGGAATAGACGCGCTCCATCTCCCCCATATGCTCCTGCAGGCTGCTGACCTGTTTCTCCAGAATAATGCGGCTGCTTTTTTCCCTGTTCCAACAGATCATGTCCTGAAAGAGTTTTATCCCAAACATAACGGAGAACAGCAACAGCAGCAGGATAACGGGCATTATGACCATCAGCGATGGATATCTGTCATACAGCATCTCCGGCACACCGTTCTCTGCTGTGTCAATCGTAATACGCAGTAAAGTGCATACCATTAGGCCTGTCAGCCCCGGCGTGAGGATGAACAGCAATTCCGTCCTGTGAATGGCATAGTCCTTTTCCCGATAATCCCACACAATCTTCCTTATGGTAAAATACAGCAATGCGGCTCCAATGACATGGATTAAAATCTGGTTTCCTATGAGGGTAATGCTTACAACAAAATCATAGCATTCCAGTACCGAGATATATCCTTTTTTCCAACACCAGTCCCATAGCCGGAACAGATGATTTCCTAATTCAAAAAACATATGTGCAAGGAAAAAACTCATTTCACTCACAGCAATAAACGTGACTCCAAGAAATAAGGTTATCTTCCCTATTGCCCTATAAAAAACAAATACAGCCACCGATACGATGCACAGGATCACTGCCAGCCTTATGAAAACCCAAAAACTCGTGTAGCCCTTTGGTAAGATAAATCCCATCCCTAACCGCAGAACACCATACAGCACTGCGGCTGCCAGCCCGCCTGTCCGCCGGTTCCGTATCCTGCTTTCCAGAAAACTCCCAAAGAAATACTGCAGGCAGTATCCCTGGAACATGGCAGAAAACACTTCCAGCAGGCCGCTCACCACTTCATACACAGGACATCCCTCCATTCTGCAAATACCACATATACGCCTTTACAAACTCATTGTGCTTCTTCCTTGTCAGATAGACCTTCTCCCCGTTGGAAAGGAAAATACTGTCAATGCCATATTTCACTATGTGCGCCATGTTGACCAGATACCCCCTGTGGCAGCGGTAAAAACCATCACCAAGCTGTACTTCCAGTTCCTCCATACCGGCATACGTTTCTATGATATCTTCCATATCTGTGGTATGGATCTCCACCTTCTTTCCCCTGTTTTCGATATACAGGATACTGTTCAGCTTAAGCGTATACCCCTGATTCTTTGTCTTTATGAATATCCGACTCTCCTTCTGCCCCTTCCTTTTCCCGGCTTCTTCTATCGCCCTGTCAAGCACCTCCATGAACTTCTGCTCCGCAATCGGCTTTAACAGGTAATGGAATGCGGACACGTCAAAGGCTTCAAACACATGCTCCTTAATGCCTGTAATGAAGATAATAACCCTGTCGTCATTGGACTGCCGGAGAGTCCTCGCCGCCTCTATGCCACCCATGCCTTCCATCTGTATGTCAAGAAAGATAATGTCAAAATCAGCTTTTGCCGCAAGCAGCCCCTCCCCGGTGGAAAAATCACTGATCTCGGATTCCGGCTTCTGCTTCTTTATAAAGCCGTGTATCTGCTGCCTGATGATTTCTTCATCATCCACCACTGCTATATTCAAAATTCATCACCTCGGATTCTATTATGTTCCGCTATCTATTTTATCGGCAGATTTTTTGTTATTTTGGGATGCAGGGAACGAAAGGCATACGAAATGGAACGAAAGGCATAAATGAAGTACAAAAATATTAGAATCACCCCTAAAGTTTTGTAAGCGATGAATAACCTACCGTTCCACATATGTTCCGTTTAGGTGTAAAATAGTCTATATTGGCAATTGAGGCTTGTTTTCAGGTGTTATCGTTTCAACATCGATCAGTCCTGTGCAGCGCTCTTTGATAAAATCACTCCACGGAAGAAGCGTTTTAACTGCATTAGGATCATCTTTATGCTCAGGCATGTACAGCAGCAGGACATAAAGGTATTGGAATACATTCAGCTTATTGGCTTTTGCGGTTTCTATTATACTGTAAACAAGCGCACTTGCTTCTGCCCCAGCCGCAGATGTGTGGAACAGCGAGTTCTTCCTGCCAATAGCATACGATTTTGCGCAGCGTTCGGCTCTATTATTAGAAAGTTCGCATCTGCCGTCCAGCATATAGCTCTGTAGTGTCTCTCTGTGGTTTATTGAATAATTGACGGCTTTTTCCAGCTTGCTGCCGCCAAGCGGTTTTAGGGCTTCAATCCATGACCAGAACTTTTCCCAGACAGGTGCCTCCTTTTCCAGCCGTTTTTCCTGGCGCTTTTCTGGGCCCATGCCTTTCAGCCCTTTTTCAATGAAAAAGAGCTTGTTGAAAAACACGAGGCCGATCTCAGCCGGGATCATGTTTTCCATCTGTTCCGGATCCGGAAGCGGGATGTCTTTTACATCCGTTTCTGAATTTATGTCCAGCAGCTTCAGCTTTTTCCGCCGTTCTGCCGGGAGGGCTTCGTAAAATTTTCTGCGGCAGTGCGCAGAGCATACGGCAAGGACCACATCCTCCACCTGGTTATAGCCGCTGTACCCATCGCACTGCACGATGCCGGAAAAACCCTCCAGGAAAGCTTTTGGGAAAACGCCGCTGCGCCCCGCCTGGTATTCATAGAGTACGATCGGCGCCAGGCCGTCGCTCCCGCTTAAATACATCCACATGTATGATATAGATTCCGCGGCTTTCCCCTTTTCGTGCAGCACCTGGCAGGTTGTTTCATCCGCATGGATAATATCCCTTTGCAGGAGGAGCCGGTGCATTTGGTCATATACCGGCTGGAAATATTCCATGGCACATTTTATATACCAGTTTGCCATGGTTTCACGCGGCAGCTCCAATCCAAGCTGGGCCATGCAGGCCTCCTGGCGGTAGTATGGGACGCTTACAAAACTTTTTTCAAACATGACGTACGCAACAACAGACGGCGACGCCGGGCTGTGCGCCATAAGCGGTACAGGCGTCTGCGCCTGCACGATTGTGCCGTCGCCGTCTTTACGGCATTCCGGGCAGATCAGTTCTTCCTGCATATAGCGGACACGCTCCACTTTTGCCGGGGTTATACGCAGCTCTGTGCGGACTTGTTTATATCCAAGCAGGATCATTTCCGCATTGCAGTACGGGCAGAGTCGGTCTTTACCCGGGACAGGGATTATGACATCGCGGACAGGGATGTCCGCATAACGCTCATCCCTCGTGGCTCTCTTCTTTTTCGTCCGGGTGTGTTCCTTCACCGTTGTTTTTGCAGGCGGGTTTTCCGGTTCATCCCCGGCACTGGCTGGCGGAGTTTTTGTCTTCTCGCTTTTTGTGCCGAACAGCTGGCGCTTAAATTCTTCAAGCGTTTCCTCCAGGCCGGACTTTAAAAGGCGCAGTTCATCCACAAGGGCGCGCAGTTGTGCTATGTCCTGCTCCTGCTCCAGGATGCGTGCGTCCTGGGACTGTATATGTATTTTCTGCTGTTCCACCATTGTTTCCAGCAGCCGGATATAGTCTTCCATATTAACTGGCATGTGTACCCTCCGTGTTTCCATTTACTTACATTATAAGGAAACGCGGGGATGAAATCAAACCGACCATACCTGCGCGATAGGCACAATGACGGACTGGAAACTGCCGCCAGATACAGGAAAAAGGCTTAAAAACAGCATTTTTCATGCAGGTTATCCACAGTTTTGCGGCCTGGCGCTGCGTTATGCGTGGACAGCATCCCGGAAAAAAACAGCGTCGTGGATAACATTCCCTGGCGGCTTGCGGCGCTGGAAAATAAATTTTTAAATTTCTACATAATGCACAAAAGTTCAGAAGTCCTTCCTGCCGGAAGGCTGCACCGCCTTTGGCTGGCAGATGGAGAGTCCTTCCAGAAGCCATCGCAGCTGCTGGCGGGTAAGCGGCCTTACTTGCGAAGCGTCCCGCGGCCACTGGAATTTTCCATTGTCCAGGCGTTTTGTGCAGAGCACGAACCCCGTCTGGTCAAAGTACAGGGCCTTGAGCGTATTTCTTTTCCGGCCGCAGAACAGATAAAGGGCGTCCGAATAAGGGTCCATCTGGTAAGTGTCCCGGATCAGGGACATAAGGCCGTCAAAGCTGCGCCGCATATCGGTGCATCCAGTGACGATATAAACTTTCGTGTCACTGGACAATGCACCTAACAGCACAGCCTCCCCAGCGCCAGAAGCGTATTCCGTATGGTATCTTCTGAAGCACCGTCTGCAATTTCAATGCTGTACCCCGGCATCCTGACCGTGATGGCAGCATGGGCTGCTGGAACCGGCAGCGTATCACTTGCAGCGCAGCCTGGATCAGGGACAGGGCTGCTGCTCAGCTCCAGTGGAACCACTTCGTGCATCTGTCTGGATGGGGCCGCCTGCGGATCTGGTATTATACAGGATTTTTCTTTAGGTCTGAAACTTTGTTATGAAATGTTTTTATGGATATGGAATGCAGCCGGCACCATTCTCTGTCAGGCAGGCCGCTCGTGCGGCATTCCTGGATCAGCTCCAGCCATTCCTGGTCACTGCGGGTTTTCTTTTTCTCTGACATAGCATCATCTCCTGATTATTATTTTTGGAATGGATGGCAGTAGTGGAGCCGCAGGAAAAGCAATAAACGGCTGCCGGGCTACTTTATCAAGAACTGATGTGGACATCCGCTCCAAGCTGATACCATTATAGAGCAAAATCAAGTTCCTGTGGAACGGTGGGTTATTCATCGCTTACAAAGTTTTTCGCTTTTCGTCCGATATTCCCTTTCCAAACAATTTCCGTTATCAGGCCGCCCGGCCTGCCTGCGGAAAAAAGCAGACCGCCGCATATGGCGGATGAAGTCCATAGTGCGACGGTTAGCTTTTTTATATTCTTTACTTTATAAATGCAGCCTTTTCATAAGGGCCACAGTCAGGAAAACTACTGTCCCGGCCATCATCACCGCCGCCACATATCCCTGAAACAGGAATGACGGCATATTTAACAGCAGGAAACATATCAACAGATACACTGTCTCAAATGCCCGCCGTGACCTGGAACATTCCCCTGAAAAACACGCCAGTGCGGGTACAAAAAGCGAGAACACAATATAACAGAACGAACATAAAAACTTCTGTTCCATAAAACACCTTATGGCAGCAGGCGCTGAAAGCATAAATAATATAACCACTCCCCATAAATAAGAATACGCCATCTGCCGGACTAAAGAAAATTTTATGGCCACAAAACATTCTGTCAGGCTGTTCTCATGCTCCCGGCACCCCATCTGTGAAAACAGGGCCACTGAGCAGATCAGCATGATGATCCACAAATAACCCTGCACATATTGTAACGGTGCAAAAATGCTGTATACCCACAACCCTGCATTTACGGCAAGACAGCCTCTCGGCAGGCTTCTTAAGAGCAACCTGCACTCCATCATGAATTGGTTTGTACAGTAAATGGATCTTCCACCCTTCCGCCCTTTTTCCCGCAGGCTCCGGGAAGATGCCTTTTTCCTTTTCTCTGTCGTTTCCAGTAAAATGACTGCCGACAGGATAAGCGCCATGCTTATGGCTGTCAAAATAATCTTATCCATGAGATACTGCCGGTTCCATAAAAGGCCATGAAAAACCAGCTCCTGCCCGCCTTTACTGTCTGCAAACATCCCTCCGGGTACAAGTATGCCTGTTTCCCGCACTCCCCGTCCAATTATCGGAACTACGGCATTGTTGATGCTGTCCATGACCCATCTGTAATTTCCATAATCAAATGCCCTAAGCAGAGGATTGTCATACCCGCTGGCTGAATAATTGACAAGGTGTCGCCCAGCAAACTAAAGTTCCTATCTCCCGCACAAAAACATCGAATTAAAATCTCATCTCCTTAATACTGTCTATCAGAGCGCGCTGTAGGAAACGGCGCATTTTCCTCTTGACCATTCCAGCCTGTTCCGATATAGTTTTTTTGGAACGAAAAAAAAGAGAAAGAACACCAACCTCCTACAGTTTGTTCTTTCTCTCATACACCAGCGTGCCTGCCATATACGGGATCATGTCCCACTCGTGAGGCTTTGGCACTACCGACATATACTATGATAAGAGAAAACTCCCTATTTTGCAAGCTGATCCGTATAAAAACTTCATCAAAAGCACTATTTGAGTCTTTCATGGTTGGATTCCGCCCCCAGCTGCAGACCTGTCCCTTCTGCGGGGCAGCGGGCAGCTGCAAGATCCATGCCTATTATGACCGTTCCCTGGTGGATTTCATAGACGGCGCCCCTGTCCGACACAGCCTCTGCATCCTTCGCCTCATCTGTACCTGCGGCCATACCCATGCCATCCTCCCGGATTTCATCATCCCCTATTCCGGCTACGGCCTGTTCTTCATCCTCCGTGTCCTGGCAGAGTATTTCCTGCACCTTTCTTCTATAGAGGGACTCTGCAGGCGTTTCTCCATCACCCTTTCCCAACTGCACCGTTTTCCGGAACTCTTCCTGGTGCAGAAGGAAGAATGGCTCGGGGCACTTTCCTCTATGGAAGCCTCTTCCCTCTCCTTCCTGAAGACACTGGTCTCCCAGCCCTCCTATTCTGATTTTGCTTCCGCCTTTGTCCGCCGTTTTGCAAAATCCTTCCTCCAGTCCCATAAAAATCCGGCGTCTTACTGCCAACAGGTGTTCGGTCCCTGAACTGCTTTTCCACGACCACACGCCCAGGCATGGTCTCCCTGAGGAAACTCCTTTATAATGGCAGAAAACCATTTAAGGAGGATATTTTTATGGACAACAAACAAAAGAACCTTTCGGACGCTGCCGCCATGGCACAGTTCCGGCTTGCCCTCATCGCACCGGTCATCCATGGCCTTTATCCGGATGCGTCCGGAAATGCCTATTACCAACGCATCACCGAGAACCCGCTCACCCTACCTGATGGTTCCGCCTTCCGCTACAGCCCCAAGACTATCAGCAAGTGGGTGTCTCTCTACCAGAATGGCGGCATCGATGCACTTATGCCCCGGGAACGCTCCGACAAGGGCAGCACCCGGGTCCTGACGGATACAGCCATCGAGGAGATCTACCGGCTTAAGGAAGCTTTCCCAAGGCTTAACTCCACACAGATCCACCGCCACCTTGTGGAAGAGGCGTTCATCCCTGCCTCTGTCAGCGTGTGTGCTGTCCAGCGTTTTGTAAAGAAACATGACCTGAAATCGGCACGTAACCCGAACATGCGGGACAGGAAGGCTTTTGAAGAGGACGCCTTTGGGAAAATGTGGCAGGCTGATACCTGTTACCTTCCATATATCACAGAAGACGGCCAGCGCAGGCGGGTCTACTGCATCCTGATCATCGATGACCATTCCCGGTTCCTGGTGGGCGGCGGGCTCTTCTATAACGACTCAGCTTATAACTTCCAGAAAGTGCTTAAGGATGCTGTGGCTGCACACGGAATCCCTTCTAAGCTCTATGTCGATAACGGTTCCAGCTACTCGAACGGGCAGCTTTCCCTCATCTGCGGCTCCATCGGAACGATCCTTTTACATACAAAAATCCGGGATGGCGCATCCAAGGCTAAGATAGAACGCCAGTTCCGGACACTCAAGGAAACCTGGCTCTATACCCTGGACCTGGATTCCTTAAGCTCCCTGGCACAGTTCAATGGACTCCTTAAGGATTACATGCGCTCCTATAATACTTCCCTCCATTCCGGTATCGGCACTACACCCCTTTCCCGTTACCAGCAGACCCGCGCTTCCATACGGACACCTGCGTCCAGGGAATGGCTGGAGGAATGTTTCCTGAACCGCATTACAAGGAAAGTGAATAAGGATTCTACCGTCTCCATCGACAAGGTATCCTATGATGTCCCTATGCAGTTTATCTCATCAAAAGTGGAGATCCGCTTCCTCCCGGATGACATGTCCTCCGCCTTCATCCTTTACGAAGGAGTGCATTATCCCATCCGCCCTACGGATAAGAATGAGAACTGCAGGACGAAGCGCAACAATACACCTGGCATCGACTACTCAAAGTTAGGGGGTGGCTGTTGATGTTCCGTTCTTACTATGGATTGTCTTTCAATCCTTTTGACAAACAGATGGTCCGGGAAAAAGACCGTTTCCTTTCCAGGGACATCTCTGAGATGCTCTCCCGGCTGGATTACCTCAAGGATACCAGGGGCATTGGTCTGTTCACGGCACGCCCGGGCATGGGGAAGTCTTTTGGACTCCGCTGTTTTGCAAAGGGGCTCAACCCGAACCTTTACCATATGGAGTACCTCTGTCTTTCCACCGTAAGCGTCATGGAGTTCTACCGCCAGCTCTGCTCTGTACTGGGAGTAGAACCTAGAGGCGGCAAACCCGGGATGTTCCGGGCCATACAGGAGCAGATCCTCTACCTTTACCGGGAAAAGAAGCAGCCCCTTCTTCTGGCCGTTGACGAGGCCCAGTACCTCTCCACAGGCATCCTGGAGGACATTAAGATGCTCATGAACTACGGCTATGACTCCCTGAACTGCTTTACGCTCATCCTGTGCGGGGAACCGCACCTGAACAATACCCTGCGCAAGCCGGTCCACGAAGCCCTGCGCCAGAGGATCACCGTGCATTACAACTTTACTGGTCTCACAGATTCAGAAGTGGCGCAGTATGTACTCCACAAGGTCTCCTGTGCGGGAGGCTCTGCCTCCATCATAGAGCAGGCCGCCCTTTCCGCTGTCCACAGCCATTCCCAGGGGAATCCGCGCCTGGTGGATAACCTGATGACAAATGCCCTTACCCTTGGCGCACAGATGGAGAAGAAAGCAATTGACACGGAAGTCATACTTGCCTCCGTCAGCAGCCAGAATCTTGGATAGGGGGTGCTATTTTTGGAATACAGCTGTTTTTTCAGGGATGGTTCCCGCATAGAAACCTGGACAGGGGAGATTATCCTGCTGCGATGGCGGCCTGGATGGTATGAAGCTGAGATGAATGGACGGGGGACATACTTCCACATCCTGGCCGGAGTGCATAAATACGGAAACTACCTGTGCATCCCGAACCATGATGTGGGATGTGAACTATCCGATTTTTCTGATATTTTCTGGAATGAGGGGCGGATCAGCAATCTAATGCGGAAGGTAGATGCCGTAACTGTTGCTGCCGGTTTGGCTTATCTGCCGACTCTGGCTGACAAACAATAAAAAATCCAAATACATCATGTGGCTATGGATCTCATAATGGGATTCATGGCCTTTCGATTTCGAAAGAAAAGCTATACCAACAGCGTGCTGCATTTTCGGCGGTATTATGCATTTGTAGACAGCGCTGCGCAGTCAATGCGAAAAAGGTTGGAAAAATAATTTGCCATTTATGTCTCCCTCAATTCGCCGTCCAACAACAAGGAACATTACAAAAAGGACTGTAAGCCCGACAGCATTCCCGGCCTTGCTGCTGATAAAGGGAACGCTCTCCAACAGGACTGCAAAAGCAGATGTAAAAACAACCCCCGGATAAATGCCGGTAAAGGGGCTGATAAAATCGTAAAACGGTAAGCGATGAATAACCTACCGTTCCACATATGTTCCGTTTAGGTGTAAAATAGTCTATATTGGCAATTGAGGTTTGTTTTCAGGTGTTATCGTTTCAACATCGATCAGTCCTGTGCAGCGTTCTTTGATAAAATCACTCCACGGAAGAAGCGTTTTAACTGCATCAGGATCCTCTTTATGCTCAGGCATGTACAGCAGCAGGACATAAAGGTATTGGAATACATTCAGCTTATTCGCTTTTGCGGTCTCTATTATACTGTAAACAAGCGCGGTTGCTTCTGCCCCGGCGACAGATGCGTGGAACAGAGAGTTCTTCCTGCCAATCGCATAGGATTTCGCGCAGCGTTCGGCTTTATTATTAGAAAGTTCGCATCTGCCGTCCAGCATATAGCTCTGCAGTGTCTCTCTGTGGTTTACTGAATAATTGACGGCTTTTTCCAGCTTGCTGCCGCCAAGCGGTTTTAGCGTTTCAATCCATGTCCAGAACTTTTCCCAGACAGGCGCCTCCTTTTCCAGGCGTTTTTCCCGTCGCTTTTCTGGTTCCATGCCTTTGAGTCCTTTTTCAATGAAAAAGAGCTTGTTGAAAAACACGAGCCCGATCTCAGCCGGAATCATACTTTTCATCTGTTCCGGACCTGGAAGCTCGATGTCTTTTACTTCCGTTTCTGAATTTATGTCCAGCAGCTTCAGTTTTTTCTGCCGTTTTGCCGGGAGGGCTTCGTAAAATTTTCTGCGGCAGTGCGCAGAGCATATGGCAAGGACCACATCCTCTACCTGGTTATAGCCGCTGTACCCATCGCACTGCACGATGCCGGAGAAACCTTCCAGGAAAGCCTTTGGGAAAACGCCGCTGCGCCCCGCCTGGTATTCATAGAGCACGATTGGCGCCAGGCCGTCGCTCCCGCTCAAATACATCCACATGTAGGATGTGGCTTTTGCGGCTTTCCCCTTTTCGCGCAGCACCTGACAGGTTGTTTCATCCGCATGGATAATATCCCTCTGCAGGAGAAGCCGGTGCATATGGTCATATACCGGCTGGAAATATTCCATGGCACATTTTATGTACCAGTTCGCCATGGTTTCACGCGGCAGTTCCAATCCAAGCTGGGCCATGCAGGCCTCCTGGCGGTAGTATGGGACGCTTACGAAACTTTTATCAAACATGACGTACGCAACAACAGACGGCGACGCCGGGCTGTGTGCCATAAGAGGTACAGGCGTCTGCGCCTGCACGATTGTGCCGTCGCCGTCTTTACGGCATTCCGGGCAGATCAGTTCTTCCTGCATATAGCGGACACGCTCCACTTTTGCCGGGGTTATGCGCAGTTCTGTGCGGACTTGTTTATACCCAAGCAGGATCATTTGCGCATTGCAGTACGGGCAGAGCCGGTCCTTATCCGGGACAGGGATTATGACATCGCGGACAGGGATGTCCGCATAACGCTCATCCCTCGCGGCTTTCTTCTTTTTCGTCCGGGTGTGTTCTTTCACCGTTGTTTTTGCAGGCGGGTTTTCCGGTTCATCCCCGCAACTGGCTGGCGAAGTTTTTGTCTTCTCGCTTTTTGTGCCGAACAGCTGGCGCTTAAATTCTTCAAGCGTTTCCTCCAGGCCGGACTTTAAAAGGCGCAGTTCATCCACAAGGGCGCGCAGTTGTGCTATGGCCTGCTCCTGCTCCAGGATGCGTGCGTCCTGGGACTGTATATGTATTTTCTGCTGTTCCACCATTGTTTCCAGCAGCCGGATATAGTCTTCCATATTAACTGGCATGTGTACCCTCCGTGTTTCCATTTACTTACATTATAAGGAAACGCGGGGATGAAATCAAACCGCCCATACCTGCGCGATAGGCACAATGACGGACTGGAAACTGCCGCCAGATACAGGAAAAAGGCTTAAAAACAGCATTTTTCATGCAGGTTATCGTAAGCGATGAACAACCTACCGTTCCCCTGATGATATGTTTAGGTGTAAAATAGTTTATAGCGGCAGCTGAGGCTTGTTTTCAGGTGTTATCGTTTCAACATCAATCAGCCCTGTACAGTGTTCTTTGATAAAACTGCTCCATGGAAGAAGTATTTCAACCGCAGCAGGATCATCTTTATGATCGGGCATATACAGCAGCAGGATATAAAGATACTGGAATACATTTAACTTATTGGCCTTTGCAGTTTCTATCATGCTGTAAACAAGCGCACCTGCTTTAGCACCCGCAACGGATGTATGGAACAGGGAATTTTTCCTTCCGATGGCATAAGATTTTGCACGCCGCTCCGCTGCATTGTTTGACAATTCGCATCTGCCGTCCAACAGATAGCTCTGCAGCGTTTCTCTGTGGTTTATCGCGTAATTGACAGCTTTTTCCAGCTTGCTGCCGCCGAGCGGCTTTAGTGTTTCGACCCATGCCCAGAATTTTTCCCAGACAGGCGGCTCCTTTTCCAGGCGTTTTGCTTTCCGCAGGTCCGGTTCCATGCCTTTGAGCCCTTTTTCAATGAAAAAGAGCTTGTTGAAGAACATGAGCCCGATTTCAGCCGGGATTATGCTTTTCATTTGTTCCGGGCCTGGAAGCGGGATGTCTTTTACTTCCGTTTCTGAATTTATGTCCAGCAGTTTCAACTGCTTCTGCCGCTCTGTCGGGAGGGCTTCGTAAAACTTCCTGCGGCAGTGTGCGCAGCACACAGCGAGTATTACATCTTCTACCTTGTTATAGCCGCTGTACCCGTCGCACTGTACGATGCCGGAAAATCCATCCAGGAATGCCTTTGGAAAATCCCCGCTGCGCCCCGCCTGGTATTCGTAAAGCACGATCGGCGGCAGGCCATCGCTTCCGCTTAAATACAGCCACATATACGAAGTGGATTCTGCGGCCCTCCCTTTTTCACGCAGCACCTGGCATGTGGTTTCATCCGCATGGATGACCCCTCTCTGCAGGAGGAGTCCATGCAGACGGTCATATACCGGCTGGAAATATTCCAGGGCGCATCTGATATACCAGTTCGCCATGGTCTCACGAGGCAGTTTCAGGCCAAGCTGGGCCATGCAGGCTTCCTGGCGGTAGTATGGGACACTTGCAAAGCTTTTATCAAACATGACATATGCTACAGCAGACGGCGATGCCGGGCTGTGCGGCAGCAAAGGCGCAGGCGTTTGCGCCTGTACGATCGTCCCGTCACCGTCCTTACGGCATTCCGGACAGATCAGCTCCTCCTGCATATAACGGACACGTTCCACTATTGCCGGGGTTATGCGCAGCTCTGTGCGGACTTCCTTACGCCCGAGCGGCATCATTTCCGCATTGCAGTACGGACAGCGGCGGTCTTTGTCCGGGACAGGTATAACGACATCACGGACAGGGATGTCTGCATAGCGTTCATCCCTTGTTGTTTTTTCTTTTTTGCCCGTGTGTGTTCTTTTACCGTTGTTTTTGAGGCTGGATCTTCTGTTTCCACTGCGGCATCGGCCTGGGAGGTTTTTGTTTTTTCGCTTTTTGTTCCGAACAGCTGGCGCTTGAATTCTTCAAGCGTCTCCTCCAGGCCGGCCTTCAAAAGACGCAGGTCATCCACAAGGGAGCGCAGGTCCGCGATCGTCTGTTCCACCATTTCTTCCAACAGCCGTGTGTATTCTTCATTATCAGCCGGCATATGCGCCCCTCCGTATTTCTTTCTGCTTATATTATAAATTATAAAGAAATGCGGGGGTGAAATCAAACCGTCCATAACTGCATGATAAGCAGTTTGACGGATTGGAAAAAGGCAGTTTGTCCACAGTATTCCGAGGGCAGGGCAGCGGCATATGCGGACAGCCCGCCCGAAAAAATCCGGCAGCGTGGATAACTTTCAAAAACGGCGCCAGCCGCCGGAAAATAAATTTTTAAATTTCATCATAATGCACAAAAGGTCAGAAATCTTTCCTGCCGGAAGGCTGCACTGCATTCGGCTGGCAGATGGAGAGTCCTTCCGGAAGCCAGCGCAGCTGCTGGCGGGTGAGCAGCCTGACTTCTTTCGCATCGCGCGGCCACTGGAACTTTCCATTATCCAGCCGTTTCGTGCAGAGCACAAATCCCGTCTGGTCAAAGTACAGGGCCTTGAGCGTATTTCTTTTTCTGCCGCAGAACAGGTACAGTGCATCTGCATAAGGATCCATCTGGTAAGTGTCGCGGATAAGGGCCATAAGGCCGTCGAAGCTGCGCCGCATATCCGTGCGCCCGGTGACGATATAAACTTTTGTATCACCGGACAATGCGCCTAACACAGAGATCCCAGCGCCAGAAGCGTATTGCGAATGATGTCTTCTGAAGCGCCTTCTAAGATTTCAACACGGTATCCGGATATCCTGACTGTGACAACAACACGGGCAGACGGGACCTGCATTGCACCACCGGCGGGATCCTGTGGATAAAGCACCGGATCAGCAGCCATTTCCAGAGGAACCACTTCGTGTTTCTGCCCAGAAGCAGCTGTCTGTGATCCTGGTATGCCACAGGACTTTTTTCTTAAATCTGCGGCTTTATTATAAAATGTTTTTATGGATATAGAACGTGTCTGGCACCAGTTTTTGACAGACAGGCCGCTGGCGCGGCACTCCTGGATTAGCTCCAGCCATTCCTGGTCGCTGCGTATTTTCTTTGACATAGCATCATCTCCTGATAGTTATTTTGGAGCTGATAGCAGCAGCGGATGCCAGACAGATGGCTGCCGGACTGCTTGATCAAGAACTGATGTAGATATTCGGTAAGCGATGAATAACCTACCGTTCCACATATGTTCCGTTTAGGTGTAAAATAGTCTATATTGGCAATTGAGGTTTGTTTTCAGGTGTTATCGCTTCAACATCGATCAGTCCTGTGCAGCGTTCTTTGATAAAATCACTCCACGGAAGAAGCGTTTTAACTGCATTAGGATCATCTTTATGCTCAGGCATGTACAGCAGCAGGACATAAAGGTATTGGAATACATTCAGCTTATTGGCTTTTGCGGTTTCTATTATACTGTAAACAAGCGCACTTGCTTCTGCCCCAGCCGCAGATGTGTGGAACAGCGAGTTCTTCCTGCCAATAGCATACGATTTTGCGCAGCGTTCGGCTCTATTATTAGAAAGTTCGCATCTGCCGTCCAGCATATAGCTCTGTAGTGTCTCTCTGTGGTTTATTGAATAATTGACGGCTTTTTCCAGCTTGCTGCCGCCAAGCGGTTTTAGGGCTTCAATCCATGACCAGAACTTTTCCCAGACAGGTGCCTCCTTTTCCAGCCGTTTTTCCTGGCGCTTTTCTGGGCCCATGCCTTTCAGCCCTTTTTCAATGAAAAAGAGCTTGTTGAAAAACACGAGGCCGATCTCAGCCGGGATCATGTTTTCCATCTGTTCCGGATCCGGAAGCGGGATGTCTTTTACATCCGTTTCTGAATTTATGTCCAGCAGCTTCAGCTTTTTCCGCCGTTCTGCCGGGAGGGCTTCGTAAAATTTTCTGCGGCAGTGCGCAGAGCATACGGCAAGGACCACATCCTCCACCTGGTTATAGCCGCTGTACCCATCGCACTGCACGATGCCGGAAAAACCCTCCAGGAAAGCTTTTGGGAAAACGCCGCTGCGCCCCGCCTGGTATTCATAGAGTACGATCGGCGCCAGGCCGTCGCTCCCGCTTAAATACATCCACATGTATGATATAGATTCCGCGGCTTTCCCCTTTTCGTGCAGCACCTGGCAGGTTGTTTCATCCGCATGGATAATATCCCTTTGCAGGAGGAGCCGGTGCATTTGGTCATATACCGGCTGGAAATATTCCATGGCACATTTTATGTACCAGTTCGCCATGGTTTCACGCGGCAGCTCCAATCCAAGCTGGGCCATGCAGGCCTCCTGGCGGTAGTATGGGACGCTTACAAAACTTTTTTCAAACATGACGTACGCAACAACAGACGGCGACGCCGGGCTGTGCGCCATAAGCGGTACAGGCGTCTGCGCCTGCACGATTGTGCCGTCGCCGTCTTTACGGCATTCCGGGCAGATCAGTTCTTCCTGCATATAGCGGACACGCTCCACTTTTGCCGGGGTTATACGCAGCTCTGTGCGGACTTGTTTATATCCAAGCAGGATCATTTCCGCATTGCAGTACGGGCAGAGTCGGTCTTTACCCGGGACAGGGATTATGACATCGCGGACAGGGATGTCCGCATAACGCTCATCCCTCGTGGCTTTCTTCTTTTTCGTCCGGGTGTGTTCCTTCACCGTTGTTTTTGCAGGCGGGTTTTCCGGTTCATCCCCGGCACTGGCTGGCGGAGTTTTTGTCTTCTCGCTTTTTGTGCCGAACAGCTGGCGCTTAAATTCTTCAAGCGTTTCCTCCAGGCCGGACTTTAAAAGGCGCAGTTCATCCACAAGGGCGCGCAGTTGTGCTATGGCCTGCTCCTGCTCCAGGATGCGTGCGTCCTGGGACTGTATATGTATTTTCTGCTGTTCCACCATTGTTTCCAGCAGCCGGATATAGTCTTCCATATTAACTGGCATGTGTACCCTCCGTGTTTCCATTTACTTACATTATAAGGAAACGCGGGGATGAAATCAAACCGACCATACCTGCGCGATAGGCACAATGACGGACTGGAAACTGCCGCCAGATACAGGAAAAAGGCTTAAAAACAGCATTTTTCATGCAGGTTATCCACAGTTTTGCGGCCTGGCGCTGCGTTATGCGTGGACAGCATCCCGGAAAAAAACAGCGTCGTGGATAACATTCCCTGGCGGCTTGCGGCGCTGGAAAATAAATTTTTAAATTTCTACATAATGCACAAAAGTTCAGAAGTCCTTCCTGCCGGAAGGCTGCACCGCCTTTGGCTGGCAGATGGAGAGTCCTTCCAGAAGCCATCGCAGCTGCTGGCGGGTAAGCGGCCTTACTTGCGAAGCGTCCCGCGGCCACTGGAATTTTCCATTGTCCAGGCGTTTTGTGCAGAGCACGAACCCCGTCTGGTCAAAGTACAGGGCCTTTAGCGTATTTCTTTTCCGGCCGCAGAACAGATAAAGGGCGTCCGAATAAGGGTCCATCTGGTAAGTGTCCCGGATCAGGGACATAAGGCCGTCAAAGCTGCGCCGCATATCGGTGCATCCAGTGACGATATAAACTTTCGTGTCACTGGACAATGCACCTAACAGCACAGCCTCCCCAGCGCCAGAAGCGTATTCCGTATGGTATCTTCTGAAGCACCGTCTGCAATTTCAATGCTGTACCCCGGCATCCTGACCGTGATGGCAGCATGGGCTGCTGGAACCGGCAGCGTATCACTTGCAGCGCAGCCTGGATCAGGGACAGGGCTGCTGCCCAGCTCCAGTGGAACCACTTCGTGCATCTGTCTGGATGGGGCCGCCTGCGGATCTGGTATTATACAGGATTTTTTCTTTAGGTCTGAAACTTTGTTATGAAATGTTTTTATGGATATGGAATGCAGCCGGCACCATTCTCTGTCAGGCAGGCCGCTCGTGCGGCATTCCTGGATCAGCTCCAGCCATTCCTGGTCACTGCGGGTTTTCTTTTTCTCTGACATAGCATCATCTCCTGATTATTATTTTTGGAATGGATGGCAGTAGTGGAGCCGCAGGAAAAGCAATAAACGGCTGCCGGGCTACTTTATCAAGAACTGATGTGGACATCCGCTCCAAGCTGATACCATTATAGAGCAAAATCAAGTTCCTGTGGAACGGTGGGTTATTCATCGCTTACGATATTCGCTCCAAGTTGCTATCATTATAGGGCAAAATCCTGTTCTTGTGGGACGGCAGGTTATTCATCGCTTACAAAGCATCTGCTGACAAAGAGGCAAAAGAAAAGCAATCCGCTTCAGAATGCGCAGATGCATTTCAACCAATACAGGAATCTGTAAACGGGAGTCCGGTACTTATCTCCGGCTCCTAACAGGGTCGTACCCTAAATCATCATCAAAAAGATCCTGCGATGGCAGCTGCTACAGCCTAAAACGAATTGCTGTAGCTTATTTTACCATACCGTATCCCGTTTGAAAAGAGCCCCTTTGATGGGGAGGGGGATTTTATGCCCTTTTGACATCTTCTTAAGCCACAAAGCTTTCATACTTGGATTCCGCCCCCAGCTGCAGACCTGTCCCTTCTGCGGGGCAGCGGGCAGCTGCAAGATCCATGCCTATTATGACCGTTCCCTGGTGGATTTCATAGACGGCGCCCCTGTCCGACACAGCCTCTGCATCCTTCGCCTCATCTGTACCTGCGGCCATACCCATGCCATCCTCCCGGATTTCATCATCCCCTATTCCGGCTACGGCCTGTTCTTCATCCTCCGTGTCCTGGCAGAGTATTTCCTGCACCTTTCTTCTATAGAGGGACTCTGCAGGCGTTTCTCCATCACCCTTTCCCAACTGCACCGTTTTCCGGAACTCTTCCTGGTGCAGAAGGAAGAATGGCTCGGGGCACTTTCCTCTATGGAAGCCTCTTCCCTCTCCTTCCTGAAGACACTGGTCTCCCAGCCCTCCTATTCTGATTTTGCTTCCGCCTTTGTCCGCCGTTTTGCAAAATCCTTCCTCCAGTCCCATAAAAATCCGGCGTCTTACTGCCAACAGGTGTTCGGTCCCTGAACTGCTTTTCCACGACCACACGCCCAGGCATGGTCTCCCTGAGGAAACTCCTTTATAATGGCAGAAAACCATTTAAGGAGGATATTTTTATGGACAACAAACAAAAGAACCTTTCGGACGCTACCGCCATGGCACAGTTCCGGCTTGCCCTCATCGCACCGGTCATCCATGGCCTTTATCCGGATGCGTCCGGAAATGCCTATTACCAACGCATCACCGAGAACCCGCTCACCCTACCTGATGGTTCCGCCTTCCGCTACAGCCCCAAGACTATCAGCAAGTGGGTGTCTCTCTACCAGAATGGCGGCATCGATGCACTTATGCCCCGGGAACGCTCCGACAAGGGCAGCACCCGGGTCCTGACGGATACAGCCATCGAGGAGATCTACCGGCTTAAGGAAGCTTTCCCAAGGCTTAACTCCACACAGATCCACCGCCACCTTGTGGAAGAGGCGTTCATCCCTGCCTCTGTCAGCGTGTGTGCTGTCCAGCGTTTTGTAAAGAAACATGACCTGAAATCGGCACGTAACCCGAACATGCGGGACAGGAAGGCTTTTGAAGAGGACGCCTTTGGGAAAATGTGGCAGGCTGATACCTGTTACCTTCCATATATCACAGAAGACGGCCAGCGCAGGCGGGTCTACTGCATCCTGATCATCGATGACCATTCCCGGTTCCTGGTGGGCGGCGGGCTCTTCTATAACGACTCAGCTTATAACTTCCAGAAAGTGCTTAAGGATGCTGTGGCTGCACACGGAATCCCTTCTAAGCTCTATGTCGATAACGGTTCCAGCTACTCGAACGGGCAGCTTTCCCTCATCTGCGGCTCCATCGGAACGATCCTTTTACATACAAAAATCCGGGATGGCGCATCCAAGGCTAAGATAGAACGCCAGTTCCGGACACTCAAGGAAACCTGGCTCTATACCCTGGACCTGGATTCCTTAAGCTCCCTGGCACAGTTCAATGGACTCCTTAAGGATTACATGCGCTCCTATAATACTTCCCTCCATTCCGGTATCGGCACTACACCCCTTTCCCGTTACCAGCAGACCCGCGCTTCCATACGGACACCTGCGTCCAGGGAATGGCTGGAGGAATGTTTCCTGAACCGCATTACAAGGAAAGTGAATAAGGATTCTACCGTCTCCATCGACAAGGTATCCTATGATGTCCCTATGCAGTTTATCTCATCAAAAGTGGAGATCCGCTTCCTCCCGGATGACATGTCCTCCGCCTTCATCCTTTACGAAGGAGTGCATTATCCCATCCGCCCTACGGATAAGAAGTAAGCGATGAATAACCTGCCGTCCCACAAGAACAGGATTTTGCCCTATAATGATAGCAACTTGGAGCGAATATCTACATCAGTTCTTGATCAAGCAGTCCGGCAGCCATCTGTCTGGCATCCGCTGCTGCTATCAGCTCCAAAATAACTATCAGGAGATGATGCTATGTCAAAGAAAATACGCAGCGACCAGGAATGGCTGGAGCTAATCCAGGAGTGCCGCGCCAGCGGCCTGTCTGTCAAAAACTGGTGCCAGACACGTTCTATATCCATAAAAACATTTTATAATAAAGCCGCAGATTTAAGAAAAAAGTCCTGTGGCATACCAGGATCACAGACAGCTGCTTCTGGGCAGAAACACGAAGTGGTTCCTCTGGAAATGGCTGCTGATCCGGTGCTTTATCCACAGGATCCCGCCGGTGGTGCAATGCAGGTCCCGTCTGCCCGTGTTGTTGTCACAGTCAGGATATCCGGATACCGTGTTGAAATCTTAGAAGGCGCTTCAGAAGACATCATTCGCAATACGCTTCTGGCGCTGGGATCTCTGTGTTAGGCGCATTGTCCGGTGATACAAAAGTTTATATCGTCACCGGGCGCACGGATATGCGGCGCAGCTTCGACGGCCTTATGGCCCTTATCCGCGACACTTACCAGATGGATCCTTATGCAGATGCACTGTACCTGTTCTGCGGCAGAAAAAGA
This sequence comes from Eubacterium plexicaudatum ASF492, assembly GCF_000364225.2. GTDB lineage: Bacteria > Bacillota > Clostridia > Lachnospirales > Lachnospiraceae > Eubacterium_J > Eubacterium_J plexicaudatum. The sequence goes on along the minus strand of NZ_AQFT02000001.1, from coordinate 5,853,984 downwards.
AATACGCTCAAGGCTCTGTACTTTGACCAGACGGGATTTGTGCTCTGCACGAAACGGCTGGATAATGGAAAGTTCCAGTGGCCGCGCGATGCGAAAGAAGTCAGGCTGCTCACCCGCCAGCAGCTGCGCTGGCTTTTGGAAGGACTCTCCATCTGCCAGCCGAATGCAGTGCAGCCTTCCGGCAGGAAAGATTTCTGACCTTTTGTGCATTATGATGAAATTTAAAAATTTATTTTCCGGCGGCTGGCGCCGTTTTTGAAAGTTATCCACGCTGCCGGATTTTTTCGGGCGGGCTGTCCGCATATGCCGCTGCCCTGCCCTCGGAATACTGTGGACAAACTGCCTTAAAAACAGCATTTAGAAGTTTTTTTCACCATTTTCCAATCCGTCAAACTGCTTATCATGCAGTTATGGACGGTTTGATTTCACCCCCGCATTTCTTTATAATTTATAATATAAGCAGAAAGAAATACGGAGGGGCGCATATGCCGGCTGATAATGAAGAATACACACGGCTGTTGGAAGAAATGGTGGAACAGATGAAAGCGCATATACTGTCCCAGGATGCACGCATCCTGGAACAGGAACAGACGATCGCGGACCTGCGCTCCCTTGTGGATGACCTGCGTCTTTTGAAGGCCGGCCTGGAGGAGACGCTTGAAGAATTCAAGCGCCAGCTGTTCGGAACAAAAAGCGAAAAAACAAAAACCTCCCAGGCCGATGCCGCAGTGGAAACAGAAGATCCAGCCTCAAAAACAACGGTAAAAGAACACACACGGGCAAAAAAGAAAAAAACAACAAGGGATGAACGCTATGCAGACATCCCTGTCCGTGATGTCGTTATACCTGTCCCGGACAAAGACCGCCGCTGTCCGTACTGCAATGCGGAAATGATGCCGCTCGGGCGTAAGGAAGTCCGCACAGAGCTGCGCATAACCCCGGCAAAAGTGGAACGTGTCCGTTATATGCAGGAGGAGCTGATCTGTCCGGAATGCCGTAAGGACGGTGACGGGACGATCGTACAGGCGCAAACGCCTGCGCCTTTGCTGCCGCACAGCCCGGCATCGCCGTCTGCTGTAGCATATGTCATGTTTGATAAAAGCTTTGCAAGTGTCCCATACTACCGCCAGGAAGCCTGCATGGCCCAGCTTGGCCTGAAACTGCCTCGTGAGACCATGGCGAACTGGTATATCAGATGCGCCCTGGAATATTTCCAGCCGGTATATGACCGTCTGCATGGACTCCTCCTGCAGAGAGGGGTCATCCATGCGGATGAAACCACATGCCAGGTGCTGCGTGAAAAAGGGAGGGCCGCAGAATCCACTTCGTATATGTGGCTGTATTTAAGCGGAAGCGATGGCCTGCCGCCGATCGTGCTTTACGAATACCAGGCGGGGCGCAGCGGGGATTTTCCAAAGGCATTCCTGGATGGATTTTCCGGCATCGTACAGTGCGACGGGTACAGCGGCTATAACAAGGTAGAAGATGTAATACTCGCTGTGTGCTGCGCACACTGCCGCAGGAAGTTTTACGAAGCCCTCCCGACAGAGCGGCAGAAGCAGTTGAAACTGCTGGACATAAATTCAGAAACGGAAGTAAAAGACATCCCGCTTCCAGGCCCGGAACAAATGAAAAGCATAATCCCGGCTGAAATCGGGCTCATGTTCTTCAACAAGCTCTTTTTCATTGAAAAAGGGCTCAAAGGCATGGAACCGGACCTGCGGAAAGCAAAACGCCTGGAAAAGGAGCCGCCTGTCTGGGAAAAGTTCTGGGCATGGGTCGAAACACTAAAGCCGCTCGGCGGCAGCAAGCTGGAAAAAGCTGTCAATTACGCGATAAACCACAGAGAAACGCTGCAGAGCTATCTGTTGGACGGCAGATGCGAATTGTCAAACAATGCAGCGGAGCGGCGTGCAAAATCTTATGCCATCGGAAGGAAAAATTCCCTGTTCCATACATCCGTTGCGGGTGCTAAAGCAGGTGCGCTTGTTTACAGCATGATAGAAACTGCAAAGGCCAATAAGTTAAATGTATTCCAGTATCTTTATATCCTGCTGCTGTATATGCCCGATCATAAAGATGATCCTGCTGCGGTTGAAATACTTCTTCCATGGAGCAGTTTTATCAAAGAACACTGTACAGGGCTGATTGATGTTGAAACGATAACACCTGAAAACAAGCCTCAGCTGCCGCTATAAACTATTTTACACCTAAACATATCATCAGGGGAACGGTAGGTTGTTCATCGCTTACTACACCCCTTTCCCGTTACCAGCAGACCCGCGCTTCCATACGGACACCTGCGTCCAGGGAATGGCTGGAGGAATGTTTCCTGAACCGCATTACAAGGAAAGTGAATAAGGATTCTACCGTCTCCATCGACAAGGTATCCTATGATGTCCCTATGCAGTTTATCTCATCAAAAGTGGAGATCCGCTTCCTCCCGGATGACATGTCCTCCGCCTTCATCCTTTACGAAGGAGTGCATTATCCCATCCGCCCTACGGATAAGAATGAGAACTGCAGGACGAAGCGCAACAATACACCTGGCATCGACTACTCAAAGTTAGGGGGTGGCTGTTGATGTTCCGTTCTTACTATGGATTGTCTTTCAATCCTTTTGACAAACAGATGGTCCGGGAAAAAGACCGTTTCCTTTCCAGGGACATCTCTGAGATGCTCTCCCGGCTGGATTACCTCAAGGATACCAGGGGCATTGGTCTGTTCACGGCACGCCCGGGCATGGGGAAGTCTTTTGGACTCCGCTGTTTTGCAAAGGGGCTCAACCCGAACCTTTACCATATGGAGTACCTCTGTCTTTCCACCGTAAGCGTCATGGAGTTCTACCGCCAGCTCTGCTCTGTACTGGGAGTAGAACCTAGAGGCGGCAAACCCGGGATGTTCCGGGCCATACAGGAGCAGATCCTCTACCTTTACCGGGAAAAGAAGCAGCCCCTTCTTCTGGCCGTTGACGAGGCCCAGTACCTCTCCACAGGCATCCTGGAGGACATTAAGATGCTCATGAACTACGGCTATGACTCCCTGAACTGCTTTACGCTCATCCTGTGCGGGGAACCGCACCTGAACAATACCCTGCGCAAGCCGGTCCACGAAGCCCTGCGCCAGAGGATCACCGTGCATTACAACTTTACTGGTCTCACAGATTCAGAAGTGGCGCAGTATGTACTCCACAAGGTCTCCTGTGCGGGAGGCTCTGCCTCCATCATAGAGCAGGCCGCCCTTTCCGCTGTCCACAGCCATTCCCAGGGGAATCCGCGCCTGGTGGATAACCTGATGACAAATGCCCTTACCCTTGGCGCACAGATGGAGAAGAAAGCAATTGACACGGAAGTCATACTTGCCTCCGTCAGCAGCCAGAATCTTGGATAGGGGGTGCTATTTTTGGAATACAGCTGTTTTTTCAGGGATGGTTCCCGCATAGAAACCTGGACAGGGGAGATTATCCTGCTGCGATGGCGGCCTGGATGGTATGAAGCTGAGATGAATGGACGGGGGACATACTTCCACATCCTGGCCGGAGTGCATAAATACGGAAACTACCTGTGCATCCCGAACCATGATGTGGGATGTGAACTATCCGATTTTTCTGATATTTTCTGGAATGAGGGGCGGATCAGCAATCTAATGCGGAAGGTAGATGCCGTAACTGTTGCTGCCGGTTTGGCTTATCTGCCGACTCTGGCTGACAAACAATAAAAAATCCAAATACATCATATGGCTATGGATCTCATAATGGGATTCATGGCCTTTCGATTTCGAAAGAAAAGCTATACCAACAGCGTGCTGCATTTTCGGCGGTATTATGCATTTGTAGACAGCGCTGCGCAGTCAATGCGAAAAAGGTTGGAAAAATAATTTGCCATTTATGTCTCCCTCAATTCGCCGTCCAACATTTGGCCTGCAACAGTTCATCTATGGAAATATCAAAAAACGCTGCCAGCTTCCCAATATTATCAAGGTCAGGAAATCCGTTCCCACACTCCCACTTGCTCACCGCCTTTTCTGTGATATACAGCCTGTCGGCGAGTTCGGTCTGCGTCATATGCCTTTCCCTTCATAGCTTTGCTATGTGTTCACCAAGTTTTTTGGATTCCATTTGAACTTGCCTCCTTTCATGTCTATTTTATATTGGTAGCCAAAATTATTCAACCTACTTGTCGTAGATGCTGTGGTGCGAAATACTACGAAATGTAGGATGGAATTTGCCAATGTTTTAGTTTTTCTTCATATCCAGCCTTTTTGCACTTTCTTCAGCCATGTCTGCTTCAACATCAAAGCCATTTTTACGAAGTTTCTCAGCAATTTCCTGATACAGCTTATATGCCTCCCTGTACTTCCCTGTTTTCTCATACAGCATCGCCTTACAATATAACTCATCATAAAAAGGTGTTCCTATTGCACCGGCTCTGTCAAAATATTGGATTGCCTCATCGTATTTTTCAAGCTTCCCGCAAACTTCTCCGCCATGGATATATAACTCCCAGGCATCCGGAAATTTTTCTACGGCCTTTAAAAAACATTCGTAAGCTTCCTCTATTTTACCCGCATAAATATATGACACAATCAGTAAATCCATTTCTTTGGGATTCTCCGGCTCTGCTTCTGCCCTTGCTTTTTGCTGGCGGACAGCTTCCTCCCCTTTCCCCACTGCAAAAAGGAAAGAAATACGGCAGGCGCAGGCTCTGTAGAATAAATTTTCATCAAAGTCGGAGCCTTCTTTCAAAATAGTATCATACCACTCCATCGCCGTATTTTTACAATATTCAAACATCCACTGATGAATGATTGCATAATTCCATTTATCTTCCACGGAAAGTACACCGCCATGCATAAGCTTTTTATACTCCAAAAGACAATGTATAAAATCTTCCGGTTTCCGTGTCTTTTCATAAACAGCGGCCAGACGTTGTGCATAGTTATTGTATGCAACTGCACTCTTTTTGTAAAAATCATCTACCGTTACCCCATAGAGCCTTGCTAAAACAGGAAGAGTCAAAACATCCGGCAAAGTTGTTCCGCATTCCCATCTCGAAACAGTCTGTACATTTACGTTCAGATGGTTGGCTACCTGTTCCTGTGTATAATTTTTTGACAAACGAAATTTTTTTAAGTTTTCACAAAAAATAGTTTGATCCATATCTCATCACCTCGAAATTTATTTTTTAGAAGCTTCTGGATTAGATTATAGTAAAAAATAAAAAAGAAGGTAATGTCTTATTTTGTGAATAGTATCGCAAAATTTGTATAGCCATAAACAAACTGACGTAGGTTGTGATACGATTCACAATTCTTTTACCAGACATAGAGTCAGCTCATCATCATTCCTGCAGACAGCATCTGTTTCATATATTTTTCCTTGTAATACACACCCTTTCCGTCAGGAATATAGCCTCTTTTTATATAGAACCTCTGGGCAGGTCCGTAGTCGCTGTTTAGGCAGACGTCCAGATATATTTTATTGCAATGCTGCCTGGCGATGTTTTCTGCTGTATCCAATAACATAGCAGCTATTTTCTTCCGCCGGTATTTTTCGAATACAAACAAATCTACGATACCCGGAATATTATGTCCGGCCAGCCCGCCCCATCTGCATTTGTAGTACAAAAAGACATATCCTGCCACGGCGCCGTTGTACAGTGCAAGCAACGCGGTACACTCTCTCTTTTTCTGATTATCCAACTGCCGTTTTAAATAGTCGATGTTCTTCTGGCTCTCGTCGCCATCCGCCCTGCAAATGAGCGGAATATCATCATAATCCATGATGCGGATATCTATGCATAAATGGTTGATCCTTTCCCATTCTTCTCTTAAAACAGAATAACACAGTGTATCGCTTTTATCGCGGGCGTGCTTTCTCAATCTGCCTTCATAGGTAAAGGAACATTTTTCCAAAACTTTTATACTTTCCTTATTATGTGACCGCACCCATGCGGCGATGGCTGATAAGTTCATCTCTTTGAATCCGTAATCAAGCATCCTTTGCACAGCCTGCATTGCGTAGCCGTTATTCCGATACCTGGCAGCGACAGCATACTCTATTTCCATATAGCCGTCATATCGGTTCATATCTCCTAGGCTTATAAACCCTATAAAGTTATCGTTTCTTTTATCGGCAATCACTTTAAATCCCTTGTCATTCTTCCAACATTGGATTGTATTCCGGCTGTCAGTAATCGAATTGTAGAAATCAATCCCACTTTTTCTCAAAGTCTCGTCAAGACACATTTCATATAAAGCCTTTGCATCGCTATCCTGCCAATTTCTTAATATCAAATCTTTTGTTTCCATGGATTATTCCCTCCGCAAATTGCATTCTGCAATATATCTTTCCCACACCCCTGGCAATTTTGATTTTATAAACGAAGCATAGGAACAATCCGGGGTTTCTATCATATGCTTTTCCTTTAAGTATTCGATGCAGCATGCGTACCACCAATCCAGCTGTTTTTCCGATTTATCTTCAAAACGCCCTACTTTCATTTTGCCCTGCTTCACATATTCCATAAACAGCGCATATGCATTCTCTACCCGGAGGAACTCTGACACTTCAACAGGTTCTGTCGCCAGTCTTGCACAGGGGATATTTTTAAATGGAATGACCTGGTTTTCTTCTGCAAGAACTTTGTAGATATATCCACTGACGCCTTCCGATACTTCTCTCAGCGCATTCGGGTACAGTTCGTGATAGACAGGTATATCACTGTCTCCTTCAAATCCATAAGGGAACCAATAATAGGGTCTTTCTACAGCGTTGCATAAATAGAATGCGGCAACCACATCCATTGTAGTCATATACACATATGGCCGATCATGGTCAGCCTGATTCGGTTTTAATACTTTAATATTTCCGGTGTTGCTTCCATGATATAGTATCATAACGGCTCTCCCCTAAACTGGAATTTATTTATGTCGTGGATATTCAGGCATCAAATCAATCTTGTTGTCCGCCCTTCTTTATCCAATAAAATTTCAATATTTTCCACATCTCCGCCTAAATGCATCATAAATTCTCTACAAATACCACAAGATGGAATTATATTTCCATCTTTATATACTGAAACCACTTTTGTAATCTCACTTTCGCCATATGTAAGCATTGTTGATAAAGCATTTCTTTCCGCGCACATCCCTATAGAGCCATCCGTGTCAATGCATATACCCTTATAAATATTACCTTTTTTCGTGAGTACGGCAGATGCCACACTCCCTACCCACATTTTATTTGAAACATCATGGGGATTCAAAACGCTCATTGCTTCTTCATATAACCTTTTCCATTCTTTGTTCACTGTTTTGCTCTCCTTAATATATTAAAATTTAGCATTCAGAATCATTTTTCAATGTATTCAAACGAATTCCTGCTTCATCAATGTCATTCAATATATCCTCTATCCTATTTTCCAAATCATCAACTCTACTTTCTGCATCTTCAATATCTGATATCACGCCTCCAACAGGGCAGTTCTTCAATGTGATATTGCAATTATCACCAAGTTTGATATCTCCCAAGGAACACTTAGTAAATGCTATCTCTTTACATTGATCAATACATAAATGTTCAAATAGTTTTTCGAGTTTTTCTATTCTTTCCTCCAGACTTTTAATATATTCCTCTCTATCAATATTCATAATATCTTTTCTCCTTTCAGAATTTATCAGCACTACAAGTACCTATTTTCAATGGCTCTATTATACCGCAATCACTTTCCATCGGGAATAAATTTTACAAAAAATTCATTTTACCATGATAAACATTATTCCCCTGAATCTGCTCTTGTTCCGTCTTTCGTGATGGTAAGCTGCCCCTGCTGGCATTTCACGGCGTACAGACTCTCGGAACTTTGCAATATCAACGCAACTTATCTCCGGCAGATTGAGGGCGGGACAAAGGTTCCCAGTCTGCCCGTATTTATCAATATCTGCAACGCACTGAAAATCTCCCCTGATTATCGTAAGCGATGAATAACCTACCGTTCCACATATGTTCCGTTTAGGTGTAAAATAGTCTATATTGGCAATTGAGGTTTGTTTTCAGGTGTTATCGTTTCAACATCGATCAGTCCTGTGCAGCGTTCTTTGATAAAATCACTCCACGGAAGAAGCGTTTTAACTGCATCAGGATCCTCTTTATGCTCAGGCATGTACAGCAGCAGGACATAAAGGTATTGGAATACATTCAGCTTATTGGCTTTTGCGGTTTCTATTATACTGTAAACAAGCGCACTTGCTTCTGCCCCAGCCGCAGATGTGTGGAACAGCGAGTTCTTCCTGCCAATAGCATACGATTTTGCGCAGCGTTCGGCTCTATTATTAGAAAGTTCGCATCTGCCGTCCAGCATATAGCTCTGTAGTGTCTCTCTGTGGTTTATTGAATAATTGACGGCTTTTTCCAGCTTGCTGCCGCCAAGCGGTTTTAGGGCTTCAATCCATGACCAGAACTTTTCCCAGACAGGTGCCTCCTTTTCCAGCCGTTTTTCCTGGCGCTTTTCTGGGCCCATGCCTTTCAGCCCTTTTTCAATGAAAAAGAGCTTGTTGAAAAACACGAGGCCGATCTCAGCCGGGATCATGTTTTCCATCTGTTCCGGATCCGGAAGCGGGATGTCTTTTACATCCGTTTCTGAATTTATGTCCAGCAGCTTCAGCTTTTTCCGCCGTTCTGCCGGGAGGGCTTCGTAAAATTTTCTGCGGCAGTGCGCAGAGCATACGGCAAGGACCACATCCTCCACCTGGTTATAGCCGCTGTACCCATCGCACTGCACGATGCCGGAAAAACCCTCCAGGAAAGCTTTTGGGAAAACGCCGCTGCGCCCCGCCTGGTATTCATAGAGTACGATCGGCGCCAGGCCGTCGCTCCCGCTTAAATACATCCACATGTATGATATAGATTCCGCGGCTTTCCCCTTTTCGTGCAGCACCTGGCAGGTTGTTTCATCCGCATGGATAATATCCCTTTGCAGGAGGAGCCGGTGCATTTGGTCATATACCGGCTGGAAATATTCCATGGCACATTTTATATACCAGTTTGCCATGGTTTCACGCGGCAGCTCCAATCCAAGCTGGGCCATGCAGGCCTCCTGGCGGTAGTATGGGACGCTTACAAAACTTTTTTCAAACATGACGTACGCAACAACAGACGGCGACGCCGGGCTGTGCGCCATAAGCGGTACAGGCGTCTGCGCCTGCACGATTGTGCCGTCGCCGTCTTTACGGCATTCCGGGCAGATCAGTTCTTCCTGCATATAGCGGACACGCTCCACTTTTGCCGGGGTTATACGCAGCTCTGTGCGGACTTGTTTATATCCAAGCAGGATCATTTGCGCATTGCAGTACGGGCAGAGTCGGTCTTTACCCGGGACAGGGATTATGACATCGCGGACAGGGATGTCCGCATAACGCTCATCCCTCGTGGCTTTCTTCTTTTTCGTCCGGGTGTGTTCCTTCACCGTTGTTTTTGCAGGCGGGTTTTCCGGTTCATCCCCGGCACTGGCTGGCGGAGTTTTTGTCTTCTCGCTTTTTGTGCCGAACAGCTGGCGCTTAAATTCTTCAAGCGTTTCCTCCAGGCCGGACTTTAAAAGGCGCAGTTCATCCACAAGGGCGCGCAGTTGTGCTATGGCCTGCTCCTGCTCCAGGATGCGTGCGTCCTGGGACTGTATCTGCATTTTCTGCTGTTCCACCATTGTTTCCAGCAGCCGGATATAGTCTTCCATATTAACTGGCATGTGCGCCCTCCTCGTTTCCATTTACTTACATTATAAGGAAACGCGGGGATGAAATCAAACCGACCATACCTGCGCGATAGGCACAATGACGGACTGGAAACTGCCGCCAGATACAGGAAAAAGGCTTAAAAACAGCATTTTTCATGCAGGTTATCCACAGTTTTGCGGCCTGGCGCTGCGTTATGCGTGGACAGCATCCCGGAAAAAAACAGCGTCGTGGATAACATTCCCTGGCGGCTTGCGGCGCTGGAAAATAAATTTTTAAATTTCTACATAATGCACAAAAGTTCAGAAGTCCTTCCTGCCGGAAGGCTGCACCGCCTTTGGCTGGCAGATGGAGAGTCCTTCCAGAAGCCATCGCAGCTGCTGGCGGGTAAGCGGCCTTACTTGCGAAGCGTCCCGCGGCCACTGGAATTTTCCATTGTCCAGGCGTTTTGTGCAGAGCACGAACCCCGTCTGGTCAAAGTACAGGGCCTTTAGCGTATTTCTTTTCCGGCCGCAGAACAGATAAAGGGCGTCCGAATAAGGGTCCATCTGGTAAGTGTCCCGGATCAGGGACATAAGGCCGTCAAAGCTGCGCCGCATATCGGTGCATCCAGTGACGATATAAACTTTCGTGTCACTGGACAATGCACCTAACAGCACAGCCTCCCCAGCGCCAGAAGCGTATTCCGTATGGTATCTTCTGAAGCACCGTCTGCAATTTCAATGCTGTACCCCGGCATCCTGACCGTGATGGCAGCATGGACTGCTGGAACCGGCAGCGTATCACTTGCAGCGCAGCCTGGATCAGGGACAGGGCTGCTGCCCAGCTCCAGTGGAACCACTTCGTGCATCTGTCTGGATGGGGCCGCCTGCGGATCTGGTATTATACAGGATTTTTTCTTTAGGTCTGAAACTTTGTTATGAAATGTTTTTATGGATATGGAATGCAGCCGGCACCATTCTCTGTCAGGCAGGCCGCTCGTGCGGCATTCCTGGATCAGCTCCAGCCATTCCTGGTCACTGCGGGTTTTCTTTTTCTCTGACATAGCATCATCTCCTGATTATTATTTTTGGAATGGATGGCAGTAGTGGAGCCGCAGGAAAAGCAATAAACGGCTGCCGGGCTACTTTATCAAGAACTGATGTGGACATCCGCTCCAAGCTGATACCATTATAGAGCAAAATCAAGTTCCTGTGGAACGGTGGGTTATTCATCGCTTACTGATTATCTGCTGCGGGATGCGCTGGAAGATAGTGAGGTCAGCAAAATACGGGAGCTGGCAGAGCTGTGGGAAAGTACATCGCCCGGCCAGCAGGAAATCGCCGTTGCCACGATTCGGGCGGTATTGGAGCGCAAGAAAGGTTAGAAAGGCCAGCCGGGTAGTCGGCTAGCCTTTCCATGTCCAATCAGATATAAATCAACTCGCTGTTTATGATTTCCTCTGCCCGGTTTCGGATATTGTTCATCCGGCCTACCCATTCAAGCTGGTTTTGGACTTTCAGTTCCTCGGTCACTCCCTCGGCAGTTTTCATCTGCTCGATGATTACGTCCAGCCGTTCCTCCGCCTGTTCGTTCAGACCAGCAAGGTATGTCCATAATTTCCCTGTCAGGATAAGGGAACTGTACTGTGCCGGATGTTCCTGTTTGAGATATTCCCGGTGCAGCCGCCCATAGCGTCCGATGGGGCGGTTTTCTTCCGGCAGCTTCAAGTCCGGGATATAATAATCGCCTACCAGAATATAATCAATGCCGTTCTCTGTGATTCTTTCTTTCAGTTTTTCCATTGTCGTTCCCTCCTGTGGTGGAAGGCTCGTCACTGGCCAGCTCAATCACGTCCATAATGCCACAATCCAGTGTTTCACAAATACGGGCAAGTGTGTCCATGCTGATATGTTTCCCTTCTTTGCCCATGTTGGCAATCATATTTGTGGTCAGGCCAGCGGCAAGCCTTAAATCCTCTTTCCTCATGTTGCGCTCTATCAGTGTGTGCCAGAGCGGTTTGTAGCTGATGTGCATTTTTCTCCCTGCCTTTCTGCCCCGGATGGGCGTTTATACCCATTATATCAGGATTCTTGCTAACTCACAAATATTTCTTGACTATACCGCCGGTTCCGTCTGGATTGTGCTTTTCCTTTCCTCTTTTGATTACCTCTAATTCGCCGTGACCTGCTTGATTCCCTGGCTCTTTGCTCATGTGGGATAAAGAAGTAAAAGAAGTGTAAAAAATTTTGCCGTTCCCTGTCCGGCTGACTGCCGGACGGGTCGGGCTTTAGTCGGGCAATTCTACCTTGCCGACAAAAGAGTAATAGATTTCGATTTCCTGTCTGCGGAGCTTCCCCCGGCGTTTCCCGTCAAGGGCTTCCGATTCGTGGATTACGATTTTCTCCACAAACTCCCGTAACAGGGTAGGGGTAAGTTCCTCAAAGCTGGTGTACTTGCGTACCACTTTCATAAACTTTTCAGCGTTTGCCGTGGCTTCCAGCGTTTTAGAAAGTTCGCTCTGCAAAGCGGCGGCTTTCTCTTTCAGTTCCTTTTGCTCGGCTTCGTAGTCTGCCGAAAGCTCCGTGAAACGCTCGTCCGATATGCGCCCGGTCACGCTGTCCTCATACAGCCGCTTGAAGATAGCGGAGAGTTCCGCAATCCGTTTTTCTGCCGCTTCCAGTTCTTTCTTCTTGGCGGCGTTCCGGCGTTTGCTCCCGTCCTCGGTCTGCTCGGTCAACAGCTTCATGAACCGGGCTTCGTGCCTGGCGGCGTAGCTGGTGACTTTCCGTAGGTTCTCGGTCACTCCGGCGGTTAAAAGGTCGGTGCGGATAAAGTGCGCCGTACAGTCTGCCGTGCGCTTCTTGTAGCTGCCGCAGATATAGCAGTCCTGCCGCCGCTTGTCCGTCTGATAGCGTTGCTGGTACATGACGCTGCCGCAGTCGGCACAAAAGAGCAAGCCGGAGAACAAACCCACTTCATCATAGCGGTTAGGACGTTTGCGCTGCTTGCGTAGCTCCTGCACACGCTCCCATGTGTCCCTGTCGATTATCTGCTCGTGGTGGTTCTCGAAGATTGCCTGTTTGTCCTCGCTGTTGTAGATAATCTTGCTGCACTTGTAGGATTGTGTGGTGGTCTTGAAGTTCACAAGGCAGCCCGTGTATTCACGGTTTTCAAGGATATGTACCACGGTGTTCGCCGCCCACTTGCACTCATAGCCGGGGTGGTAGCGGCGGGTTCTCCCTGTCCGGCGGTATTCCAGCGTTCCCGGCGTGGGGATTTCCTGCTCCGTGAGCATACGGGCTATCTTGGTCGGACCGTTCCCGGCAAGGCAAAGGCTGTATATCTGCTTCACCACGGGGGCGGCTTCCTCGTCAATGATGAAATTTTCGTCCTCGTCCATGAGGTAGCCGTACACGGGCTTGCTTGTGACGGGCTTCCCACTCATGCCTTTTGAGCGTTTTACCGCCCGGATTTTCTTGCTCGTATCCCTCACCAGCCATTCGTTAAAAATATTACGCAAGGGCGCAAAATCGTTGTCGCCCTGTGCGCTGTCAACGCCGTCATTGATAGCAATGAAGCGGACGCCGTTCTGTGGGAAAATCATTTCGGTGTACATTCCCACTTGTAAGTAATTTCGCCCTAACCTTGACATATCCTTTACGATAACCGTTCCCACAAGCCCTGCTTCAATGTCGGCAAGCATGGACTGGAAACCGGGTCTTTGAAAATTTGCCCCGGAGAATCCGTCGTCCGTGTACCATTTGAGGTTTGAAAAGCCGTTCTGTTTTGCGTAGGCTTCAAGGATTCGCTTCTGGTTGCTTATGGAGTTGGATTCGCCTTGAAGCGTGTCCTCGTGCGACAATCTCGGATATAGGGCGGTAATCAGTTTTTGGGTGGTCTGTCTTGTCATGGTTTCCTCCATTTCCGACAGCCAGCCCCACTATTCCGTAGGTTTATTATACCATAGGGCGGGGCGGGCTGTACAGTCCTTTTTGCTACTTTATGTCGAAAAATATCACACTATTTTATTAAGGCTTATCGCATTATATAGCGTGGGCGGCTGTTCCCCCGGCTGCGCTTTCGGCTTCCAGCACTTTCATCATCTTGTCGGCGGCGGTGGCGGTAGTGCCTTGTTTGAAATAGCCGGAAACCAGAAGGACGGTGTTCCCTCGGCGTACTTCTGTCACGCAATCCGGGCGGCGGGCGGTAGTGGCGGTGCTTTTCTTGGGCGTGTCGGTCATAGGCAAATCTCCTTTCCGTTCAGCAGCTTTTTAAGGCGTTCCATTTTCTCCCGTGCTTTGTCTTTTCTGAAATTCTCCCCGGTAATGCAGACGGGGCAGCACATTTCCGTAAGGCGGTCATATATCCGGGCGTGGGCGGTGTCCTCCGGGTTCTGTAATTCCTCCAGTGTGAGGTTCGTTGTCACGATTAGGGGCTTGCCGCTGCGGTATCGGCTGTCTATCACGTTATAGACTTGCTCTAAGCCGTATTCCGTGCCACGCTCCATGCCAAAATCGTCAAGGATAAGCAGAGGGAAGCTGCAAAGGCGGGCTATGTATTCGTTACGGTCTTTGAAGCTGGCGGCAAGGTCATTGAGTATCAAAGCAAAGTTCGTCATGCAGACGGAAATCTCTTTCTCCATGAGGGCGTTGGCGATACACCCGGCAAAATAGCTTTTCCCTGTGCCAACACTTCCCCACAAAATCAGCCCGTGGTTCTCCGCTTTCATCACTTCCCAACACTCCATATATTCACGGGCATAACACATTTGCGGGCATTTCCCGTTGTCGTTTTCAAACGTCCATTCCCGCATAGCCGGGTCGGTGAAGCCTGTCCGTTTCAACCGTTCCACTTCCTCCCGGTGCTTGTATTCCCGGTGTCTGGCTTCCAGCGTTTCCCGGCGTTTCCGCTGGCAGTCACATTCTTTGGGGTGGCGGTCACGTCCGAAAAAGGTCTTGCCCTCCGGGAAGTAGGCTTCTTTGGGCTGGCGGCAGCTCCCGCAATATAAAAGCCCGTCCTCCCCGGTGTAGTCCTCCGGCTCTGCTTCCTGTGCCGTGGCAAGCCGGAAAATAGCGTTATCGTAATCACACATAAAATCGTCCTCCTTGTTCATGGTCTTTCACGCCCTGTTTACGGGGCGTTGTGTCTATGCGGTCAAAGGCTCTCGCCCTCTTTGTAGGAATAATCGGGGATTCCCTTTTTCGGGTTCTCCTTTTTCTCCCGGTTTAACCAGCGGCGCAATGCGGCGGTATGGCACACATAATCATTCCCGGTGGCAGCTATGAACTCGCTCATTTCCTCAATGAGCCGTTCCAGCCTGTCCGGGTATTCCTCTTTCAGCTCCGCATATTCGCTTTCAGAGAGGAAAACATTCTGGTATCTGCCAAACGGGGCGGGCGGCTTCTCACTCGCTCCTTTTAGTTGGTTCTCTTTTAGTTTGTTTATAGTAAGTTGGTTAGGGGTCGGTTTTCCGTCCAACGCAAAGGTCGGTTTTCCGTCCTTATGAGGGTCGCTTTTCCGGCTATCAGAGGGTCGCTTTTCCGACTGTATGGCGGTCATATGGTCGGAAAACTGTACCACTGGCACTTGCGGCACTTTCACATAAAGGCGGTTCGGTGCGGAAAAGCCCCGGCGTTCCCTCACCAGAAGCCCGGCAGCGTCCAGCTCGTTCAGTGCGGCTTTTATGGCGGTGCTGCCTTTATCCAGCATTTCCGCTATCTCCGAAACAGGGTAGACAATGTATGTCCTGCCCTCGCTGTCCTGCCAGCCGTTCTTCTGTGAGAGTTCGGAACGGTCAAGGAGCAGCGAATAAAGCAGCTTTGCGGTCTGTGACAAGTCCATTTTCAGCAGAAAACGGGGGTATCGGAAAAACGGCGGCATGATGGTGTCGGCTGTGATGTATTCGGTTATGGTTCTCACCTCCTGTCTGTGGCTTCTGTTACGCAGTTAAAACGGCATTTTCGGGGATAAAGGATAAATGTATCGCATACCCTTTGAGGGCGGTCAAAAAAGCCTTGATTTACGGGGGTCTGGAATATCCTAAAGCGTGACATTTATCCCTCTGTTTCCGCTTGCGCTGTGTGGCTTTGATTCTTTTCATGCGTCCGGCGCAATCCGGGCAGTATTTCCCCCGGTTAGACTTGGGGAGAAAATACCCACCGCACTCGGTACAGCGTTTCCTGTCTGCCCGGTGGAGTAGGGCGGCTTCCAGTTTCCCGTCCAGCGGCAGTACGGCTATACGAAACCAGCGGCATATAAGCGAATAGCTGATACTCTGGACGCATACGCAAGGCTCGCCGTTATCCAGCAAGATACAGTTGCCGTTATCATAGTTGCAGCACTCATGCACAAGGCGGCGGGCGGCTCTGTACTGTGGGTAGTCCATGTAGGGGCGTTTACCGTTCATTTTCCCGCCCCTTTCCCCGTTCCGGCTCACGGCGCAATATTTTGTCAAGATTGCTTTTCACGGTCTGCAATTCCCGGACGTTCGCTTTCTTCTCCCGGTACTCGTTGTAAAGGGCGTTTTTCTCTTTGGTAAGCTGCTCAATCTCCGTTTGTAGGGCTTTGGACGCTGGCAGCTTGGAGATTCCCTGTGCCTTGAAATACCGGGCGGCAGATTCGGAAATGATAAACTCGCTTTCGTGCTGCTCCCGGTAAGCTCTCCGGGCTTTCTCCGTTTTCTGCGCCCGCAATCCGTCACGGGCTGGCTTGGTCTTGATGTACGCCAATAGCTGTTTCTGCAAGTCCTTTTTCTCCCGCAAAGTGCTTTCCACGGCTTTCAGTTCCGCATGGACGTTTGACAGCTCTGCGCTGGCGGCGGCAAGGGCGGCTTCCAGTTCTTCCGGGGAAGAAAAGCCGGATTCCTCGTAAACGCTCATGGTCGCCGCCATTTGCTTCAGATTGTGCAAACTCGCCCACTTCTCGTAGCCTTTCCCTTTGCCCTCGGCTCTCTTGGCGGCTATGTCTACCATGCGTTGTACTCCGTCATTTTTCGGGGCGTTTATGGCGGCACTGTTACGCTGTAAGCGGTCTTTTATGCTGTGGGGGTATTCCTGTTTGGGTGCGGGCGTTTCGGCGGCTCTGGCGGCGTTCTGTGCGTTTATGGTGAGTGCTTCCAGTATGGCGGCACGGTCAAAATCATCACCCAGTTTCCGGGCGGTGATGGGCTTCGTCCTGTCCGGGGTGAGATAGGATAGCCGCCCCCGGCTCTCCTTGACGGTCACGCCTTGCTGTAACAGTTTCCCGGAAAAGTCCTCAAATGAGATAGCAGAGGACAGGGCGGCTCGGATTGTGCGCCTTAATTTCTCCTTGTCGGTTTCAAATTTTGTAAGTTTGGGCGGTTCGCCTGTAGCGGCAAGGGAAGCGTTCTCTTTATCCAGTGCGGCTTGTCCTTTCCGCTTTGCCCAATACTCACGCTCGGTAATGCGGTTCTTGCTCCCATGCAATAAGTCAATCTGATAGAGGTTTTCCCTGTGGCACATCTCCATGACTTCCGCTTTGAAATACTCCATAGCTGCGTCCGTACAGCGGTGCTTGCAGCCCTCCCTTGTGTCGGCTGGTCTTTCCATGTAGGGCAGCAATGGCACTTCCTCAATCCGCAATGAATTGATTACGATATGCACATGGATATTTCCGCTGTGGTTATGCCCATCTGGGTGGGTGCATACAAGGGCTTGGTGTCCGGGGAAATGTTCTCTGCAAAACTGCTCGCCTAACTGTTGCGCCCGGTCAACCGTCAAGCCGTTGTCGGGTGCGTCACGGGGGTCAAAACTGATAATGTAATGGTGGCTTTTCACGTCCTCCCGTTTCTGGTTCTTGCCGTATTTCAGATTGGAGCGCATACACGCTATGGCGAAATCTTCCCCGCCGCAATTCAGAGAGGAAATGCGGTAATCGTCACGGGGGAGAAGCCGCCCATTTTTATCAAGGGTGGGCTTCATGGTAAACTCGTCATGCTCAAAAGTTAGGTACTGCTCGGCAGCTCCGTAATCGGCATTTTTAGAGCTGATATGTTTGAATGTTGCCAACGGCTTCACCTACTTTCTGCAAGACTTCAAACTTCAAGGCGGCAAGCTCCGCTGTGGCGGCTCGCACTTCTTGGGAGAAGGCGTTATAAGGTGCGCCATACTCATTCAGACAGCGGGCAATCTGGTTCAGATTCCCGCCGATTTTCCCGTATTCGGCTGTGAGTTTCCCAACGGCAGAAAGCAGTTCATCATTGACCGGGGAAACGGTGATAACCGGGCGTATGCTTGACTTAATAAGGGCTTGCCGGATAAACTCGGCTTGGCTCATTTTGCAGAGGGTGACACGCTCGGAAAACTCGGCGTATTCTTCCTCGGTCAAGCGTGTCTTGATTACCCGGTGGCGGTGGGGCGTGTTGTATCTTTTCATGGCTTTCAGCTCCTTTCTTTTTATGGTTTGCCCTCTCACCAATAGGAGAAAAACAGGGGGCAAAGCGGAAGTGTTTTTTGAAAAATCCGAAAATATTTTTTCGGGGATTTTTCAAGCGGCGCAAGCCGCAAAAAGGCGGGCTTGGGGTGGCAACCCCAACAAGATTCCCGCAGGACAAAATTGAGCGATTAGCGAAATTTGGTACTGTGGTAGAATCTTGCTCTAAGAAAGTGGCGGCTTCCTCTGTGTGGGCTTTTGCTGATACCCCCGGCTTGTTCGGCGTGGATTCTGCCAACTATGCGGCGGTATTTCTCCCTCTATTACTTACTACGCACGGCAAGGCAAATCTGGCAAAGTTCCCCGGAATTTCTTTTCGTGTTTTCATAACAGCATTTGACAAAAACGGAAGAATCAGTTCCGTTTTGCAGTGATATACGGACGGTTTCAAAAAATGCCAAACTTTCCGGCAATTATTTTTCCCCTTATTACCTACTACGGGAAAAAAGAAAATTTAGGCAATGTTTTCCGAAAGTATTTGAATTAATTTATTGCGGCGCAAAATCCGGCTTGGTTTTGGGCGCAAAAAAACAGGAAACCTTTTCTTGATTTCCTGTCTTTGGCTGCCGCTGATGGGTGGCGGTTATTCTGTTATCATTCCCCGGAAGCAAACTTGTAGCCCACGCCTAAAACGGTCTTTATGTAAGTGGGCTTGCCACTGTCCGGCTCTATCTTTTTCCGTAGATTGCATATCACATTTGCCACATTTGACTGGCAGCTTTCGCTTTCCATGCTCCACACGGCTTCAAAGATTTGCGCCTTTGTGAATACCCTCCCCGGACTGGCGGCAAGGTAGCAAAGTGTGCCGTACTCTAAACGTGTGAGAGGAATGTCTGACCCGTCTTTCAGTACCCGGCGTTGGTGTAATCTGATTTCCAATCCCGGAAAAGTAAGTGCCGGGGAGTGGGGCGGCTGCATGGCTTCCAGCGGTATCATATCGGCAAGGGCGGCTATGGCTTTCTCAACTGCTTTTTCTTCGGTGTCGTTAAACATAAGCATAACTATTTTTGCGACAAATCTCACCTCCTGTTAGGTAGGCTGTCCGTCAAAGCGGAACTGGAACAGGGCAGCGATAAGCCGCCGTTTAATGTTGTCCTCGGTGTCCTTGTTGACCTGTCCGTTTTCAAGGGAAGCAAGCCGGATTCGCTTGCTGTAATGCCGTAAAACCTCGTCAATGGCTTCCGGCTCTCCGCTGGTTGCTCTGACAATAGTTTCATACGGTACAAGTTTAGGATTCCTCATGGAAAAGCACCTCCATTTCCTTATGCAGCATTTGCAAGGCACTGTGTATGTGATGCCACGCCGTACTCCGGCAGCGTCCGTATAGTTCCCCGATTTCCTGCTGTGTGTAACGTCCAAAAAAGTATAGGTAGATGATTTCCCTCTTTTTCTCCGGCAGAGAGGACAGAGCTTCGGCAAGATTTCCATTTGTGAGGATAACCCTCTGACCACATATCGTAACAGGGTATTGCTTGTAAGGGTCTATGAAATATGTGTCTGACGTACAAAATGGATAAAACTTTTCTTCTGTGAGGTATTCAAAAGATATTTCCCTTTGCCGCCGCTTGTCCCTGTCACGCCATGCGTTGATTGCTGCATAGTGTATAACAATTCTGCAAAAAGCGTTAAATGTGTATTCGATATGTTCTTTGTATGCTTCCGAAGAAGTCACTGGCAATTCCCCCTTTCCACCACAATAGGAACTGTTATTCAAGCTATAAAAGATAACAAGTCGGCAGGTCTTTCCAAAAATAATCTGCCCGTATGTGCTTATTATGGCTACCCCATACTGCCAAAGCAAAATCAATTCCAGCATTTTCTGCACTTATACTGTCATATTTGCTATCTCCGATATAAAGCACTTTCCTATGTTCTGTTTTTGATAATTCCACATATTTCAAAAGCGGTGCGGCATTGGGTTTATGTTCCTGTGTATCGTCCGCACATATGATTGTTTTAAAATAATGGCTGATACCAAACTGGCAAAAATCATGTGTAAATTCTTCCCTTGTCTTTGAGGTGACAATTCCCATTTTATAATCCAGACTTAGAAGATTTTTCAATAGTCCGGTTATTCCGTCAAATACTTTAATAGTATCTGCATATTTACACATATTTTTATCCCATAATTCTGTCGCATAGGAAATGTCTTTTATCTCAAGTTTTTTCAAAGCGTCTATCCCGGTAATCCCTAACGCAAATTTTAGTTCAGAGCATGGTATCTCTCTCCCCGACAATGCCCTTATGGTTTCCTGTAAGGAATGTAAGACAGCATATTCCGTATCAATCAGAGTACCGTCAATGTCAAAAACGATATGCTTATATTTCATGTAGCCGCCTTTCTTTGTCTGTATCAAAATGACGTATCACCCTGCATGGATTCCCTACTGCAACACAATTAGCCGGGATAGGGCGGTTTACAACACTTCCAGCCCCTATTACGCTGTTTTCTCCTATGGTGACTCCTGGCAGAAGAATACAGCCGCCGCCAATCCAGACATTATTTTCTATCTCTATCGGACGTGCATAGGTTCTAAAAAATGTTGTCTGGCGTTCCCTCCAATCCGGCACAAGCCTTTCCATTGGTAAAACAGGGTGCGAAGATGTATAAATCTGCACATTTGAAGCAATCAAAACCCTGTCACCAATTCGGATAGTTTTGTTATCCACAAAGGTACAATTCATATTGATTATCACATCATTTCCCAAAAAATATTTTTTCCATAATCACAATGAAAAGGTGTGTCGATTGCCACATTTTCCCCAATTCCCCCCAACAGCTTCCGAAGAATGGAAGTGCGTTTTTCCATATCTCCATAATCAGAGAAATAATATTCCCGTGTTAATTCCCTTGTGTGGGCAATCTGCTTTAATGTATCGCTGTCCGCAGTTTCTAAAAAATCGCTTGCTTCGTAATACACAATATCCCTCCCTAACGAAAACTGTTTTCCACAACGCCCGGAAGCAGAGTATAAACAGAGCAGCCAATCTGTTCTTCAAACAGTTCTTTAATCTCTAAAATTTTTTCCACCTGTCTATTGTCGCCGGGTGGATGCCGTACCGTATTGTCACATCTACGAATCTCTTTTCCAAAAGGCAGAACCCCGTAGGCATAGCCAATGCGTCACATAGCTGTACCAGACGGTCATAATCATCATATACCGCATTTGCAACAAAATCTTTCATAAACAGGTAATCCTCATCACTGACATCAAACTCTCCGATAGAAGTATCAATATCCTGTATCATAAATGCGTGGGATATACATATCTGTGCAGCTTTTCCCCACCCACGCTCCATACAGTAACGATAGCCGTCTATCAAATGCCTTTCCGAACTCACTCCGGCATAACGTCCAATATCATGTAACAGCCCGAAAAGATACGCCTGTTCAGAAGATAAATCTTTACAGTGTGACGCAATATTTTTACAGGCTTTGGCTACATACCGGGAATGGTCTACCCATGCCCCCGGATTGGACTGCGCCGCTTCCGTTAATGTCATTTCCACGGTTTGAATGTTTAGTTCCATTTTAACTCCTTTCAAAAGGGCGGGGCTGGCAGATAAACCGTCCAGCCCCTTTATGATGAAATATTTACAGACAAATCAACAATCCCCGGCATAGTATGAAACAATGCTCATATAGTCCGTTGGATTAGGAATTTCTAAAACAAACCGCAGGCAGTTTTTGTTTTGGCGGTACTGCCGCCACAAACTGTCCTGTACCCTTTCTTCCCCATTGATATTTCGTTTTTTACCGTCCGGGCAGAGCATATTTACTTTGCCGGTACAGGCATTGACCGTATCTAAAAAATTTTTCATGTTCAGAATGTTCATTTTTACCACCTTGAACCCACCTCCTGTAAATTGCTGATTTACTTTACAGGTATCATTATAATGCAGGAAGTGCAGGAAAAATATTTCATTTCTGCCCTTATCTATCACTATTCTGCCATTTCTTCCGATATTCTGTTGGTGAACAATGTGCGTACTCCCGAAAAACTTTTCCAAAATAGCTGCTGCTCCCCAAACCGCAGTCATGGCTGATAACTGTAACAGGTTCCTGCCCCTTAGCCAACATCTGACAGGCGGCTTGCAGACGGTAAGCCTTTATATAGTCTACGGGGTCATGTGCAGACAGTCATGGAACACTCTGTAACATTCCCTTTCGCTTAGATATGCTGCCGCTGCAAGCTCCGGGATAGAAATTTTCTCCTTATAATGCTCGTGAATGTATATCATCATCAACTTTATTTTATCGTTGCTCTTGTTCTGTTCTCCCGCCTTTTCACGCATAGGGCGGGATAGTTCAAAAATCATTAGCCATATTTCCGTTAGGATTTCCCGAAGTCTTATTTCATACCCAAATTCATCACCGGAAAAATGAAATGCTTTAAGAATAAGTTTCAAAATGTTTTCTTCTGCTGCATTGCCCGGAAAAAAAGGAATTAGTTCAATCTGCGGGGCAGTTATAACAGGGGCGATATACTTTTGCTCAATCCTGTTTCCCTGTTCTCCGGCAAGTAGGGAAACATCAAAAATATGAAGTAGTTGTATATTCTTTTCCCACTGTGATATTGCTTTTGTCATATGGAGTACGTTGGAATTTACCATGCCGCCGCTTCCGGCAGGAAACAATAGCTTTCCTCCCGGCGTATCATATTCAATGCTGCCGCTTTCCATGTAAAAAAGTTCCACCGTTTTATGCCAGTGCCACGGAACATAACGCCCTATATACTTGTCAAGTTCCGCTCTCGAAGCGATATAGGGAAAATCCTTTTCAAAATTGGGAAGCAATTCTTCCTTGCTTCCAGTATAAAATTCAATGCTGTGTATATTTTTCATGTCTATTCACCTGTATATCTGCGGTTTCGTCTGTTTTATTAAATATACTGGAATAGCTCTGTGATTGTCAATCAATATAGCGTGTTCTTTAACATCAAAAAAGAAGGAATGAGCAGGATTCCGTAGTAGTCGGCATTGTGGTAATGTGTATAACTGGCTGTCTTATGGAGTTGTGGGTAACTCTGTTTGCAGGACGTGGGAAAGCGGCTCTTTCGCTTTTCCATGTGCTGTGAATAGAGTTATCCATGATTCCATAGCCTGTTATGCACATTTCCACAATGCTTGTCTTTTGGTCTTTGGTTCGGAATAGTGTGGTGCTGGCGGTCTATCTCTTATTTTCGGTCGCTTGCTTCTTTACCGTACATGAGCATTGGCCCCAGGGTTGTCATTGCCATAACCTTCCAGCAGGTTGATGACGCCCCAGATACCGAGGCCGGCTCCCAGTGCGATCACGAGGGTCTGCAAAACTTCGATTGCGCTGTTGAAAAATTCCATACTTTAATTTAGCCGGAATCGCTTTGTGGTTAGTGTTGGTTCATAGGCATACAAAAGCCGGACAACAAAACCGCCCTGAATTTTGGGCGGCTCGATTCCGGCTATCCTCCTTCTTCATTTTTTTGTTGAGCTGTCCGCTTTGTACGCCAATGGCCTCAACCGAGGCAGGTTTCAGGGACCCTGGCGGGTAGATAAAATCACTCCTTTCTCGCGGAACGGGATTATTCGCCCTCGGTGTCTACGTCAACTTCAAACACATCGTAGACCTCGTTGGGTTTTGGTTTGAGCCGGGTGGACAAAAACGCTTCAATGTCAAAGGCGTTCTTATCGTCCGCGTCGGCGGTGTACTGAAAATTGGGGTGCTTGGTGATGTCATATTTATCTGACAAAAACGGGCGGACGCCCCGCAGCTGGAGGATACATTTTCCACCGTCCATAACCGCAAGCTCATCGGTTGACATCAGTTCTTTTCCGAGTTTCTGGTAATTTACCCCCATGCTGCGCTGGCTTCCCCGCGTGTCGGAGGTGTTGAAAAGGTCGATGGTTTCCTTTCCCAGCGTTTCCGAAATCTCTTTCAGGGTGCTGCGCTCCTTGCCGCCCAAAAACAGGACGCAGGAGCAGTTGCCGATGATGGTTTCCGCATGGTCTTTGTAGACGGCCTTTAACTGGCTCTGCGTCTGCACCACGATATGGGCGGAAATCTCGCGGCTTCGGATAACGGAAATCAGGTGCTGGAAGTTGGGGATTTTCTGGTTGGCAAACTCGTCCAGCAGGCAGGTAACATGGGTTTTCAGTGCGCCGCCGTTTTCCAGCGCCTTGTCGCACAGGACGTTGAACATCTGCGTATAAACCATCGCAGAAATGAAATTGAATGTCATATCCGTGTCGGACACGATACAGAACAGCGCCGTCTTGCGGTCGCCAATCTTTTCAAGTTCCAGTTCGTCGCCCTCCATCAGTTCCCGCACCTCCCGGATGTCAAAGGGAGCCATTCTTGCGCCGCAGCTAATCAGGATCGATTTTGCTGTTTTGCCCGCCGCCATTTTGTATTTCTTATACTGGCGCACCGCAAAATGTTGTGGGTCGCGTTTTTCCAGCGCGTCAAACATCAGGTCAACGGCGTTTTTGAAGTTTTCATCATCCTCCCGCACCTCGGACGCATTGAGCATTTCCAGCAGGGTGGTCATGTTTTTTCTTCTTCCGGCGCTTCGTACCAGATGTAGGCGATCAGCGCCTGATAGTAGAGGGCTTCGGCTTATGGTGATAGGTAAGCCTACAGTTTCTAACGTTTCCGGCTTTTCCCCCACCCCGCACCGTGCATGACGGCTTTCCCGTCACACGGCGCTCCATCAACAACAATTCGCACACGTTATCACAAGTTATTACCATGAACATTTTTTTTAAGTAGTCTGCACCTGTTTCTGCCGAAACCGATTAGGCAGAAACAGGCGGATTTCCCGCTTCTTTGCGGAGTTTATTGAGTTTTGCAAGTTGGCGTTTGTTGAGGCTCAATTCAGATAGATGTTTTGCTATGGTCGATTCAGATGTAGCGTGGATTAAAATATGTACGCTTTCCCGGACAATAATCAGATTTTGGTAGTTATCCCTGCCACCCCTGTTCTTCGGTAACTTATGGTGGCAATGAATATCTCCCAAAGATTCAAACACTTGACCAGTAACCGCACACTTTCCATATTGCGCACAAAAGAGCGATAGACGGTTATCCGCATACGCGGCACTTTGCTCGTGGACTTCCTGCCGCAAAAGTGCCCTGAGCATCTTGGTATCAAAACCAAGGTTTTCATGGATTTCCGCTCTGCCTTCCGGCGTGTATTTCTGAATAGACCTTTTCTTGCACATAGGGGCCTTAGTACGAACATAGCTGATGGGAGCAACAGGAAGATTTTTGATGTAACGCATCAATTTAGAGGAGCTATAGCGGTCTACGACAGCACCACCAATATTATCTTTCGGCTCCTTTTTCAGCCTGTCGCCCAGACGCTTCATAGTCCGGGTGACCTCGTAGCCTATGTCACGAAAATCAAGACTGACCCCTGTTGCCATCTGGTAGTAATTGTGTTCACCCATGACGAAAGCATTATAATTCAAAATCGCTCTTGCCTCCGTCATGCCCTTTGGCGGACGGGCTATATTCTTGATTTTCTGTTTGGCCTCGGTTTTAATCCTCTTGACGGCTTTTTCGCTAACGCGCGATTGAACCACCAGCTTGTTCTTTTTCTTCGTGAGCCTCATTTTGATACCAAGAAATTCGGAGTAATGCTTATTGAGATTGACCACCCGTGTTTTTTCCGGGGATACGTCCAGCCTCAGCCGTTCTTTCAGCCATTTGGTAACCGCAATCAGCGTCCGCTCTGCGCTGTCCTTATTCTGACAGAATATACGAAAATCATCAGCATATCGAACAATGTGCATTTCTTTCAAGCGGGTTGTACGCATAGCGCGGTACCCATGGCTTTTGTCGAATACGGTGTTGCCGCCTAACTGTCTGTTTCTGCCCCGCGCCACAGCCATCGGGTTGTCTGCCCATTGGCTTTCTACCCACCAATCCAGTTCGTTCAGCACGATATTTGCCAACAGAGGCGAGATAATACCGCCCTGAGGCGTACCTTTAACGGGGGCCACCGTTGTGCCGTTCTCTAACTGGATAGGGGCTTTTAATATGCGCTTGACAATGTAAATCAGTCGTTTGTCACGTATTCCCAGCGCCCACATCTGCTTAATCAGTTTCGAGTGGTCTACGTTATCGAAAAATCCTTTGATGTCAAACTCGGCAACATAGTGCAAATGAGATTGCTGCATATGTCGGTAGGACGCGGCTATGGCTTGTTCACAGTCTCGGTTGGGCCGGAACCCGTAGCTATTCTCGCTGAATTTTGCCTCACAGATTGGCTCCAGAACCTGGAGAATACATTGCTGTATCAGCCTGTCCCAGATACATGGAATACCCAGCGGACGGGTCTTGCCTGGGTCACTTTGCTTTGGAATCTCTTTTCTCCGTACAGCCCGTGGGCTGTAATTCTTGGTAATGTTGAGAACCTTTTGGACTAACATTTCCGGGGTACACTTTTCGACAGCTCGGATGGTCAGCCCATCTGTGCCAGGTGTCACGCTTCCGCCGTTTCCCTTGATGTTCCGATAGGCAAGTAAGATGTTGTCTTTACTGAATATCAAACCCATCAGACTGTCAAATGTCTCGCCTTTTGCAGCTTTTGCATATAGCCCATCAAAAGTTTCCTGCATATCGTAATACTCGGCATAGCGCAAATTATTTACTTTTTTCGGTTTCTTGGACTGCTTTGGTTTCTTGTTCCCGGTAACCATATAGGCATCAACTCCTTTGAGGGAAGATTGACCTTTTGGTCGTACCCGAAATCCTACTGTTCACTTGTGATTAGTGTTTTGCCTTGCTGTTGACTCGTGGCTGTCACTTCGTTCCCCATTACAGGGAACATCATCGCTGTCGCCACTACTTTACCCACCGCTTCGACTGCTTATATGATTCGACAGCCTATATACCATGTTGGCCCATGGTATACGCGATAGGCTTTCACCACGTTCCGATACTGCTATCTGTCCAGATGCCCTTAGGTTTCTACTATGGACCTGCCAGCTTGCCGCCGCCTGTAACGACGCATGGAATTTCAGAGGGGGAATTTTTACTCTTCCACACTGGCTCCCTTTCAGGAATGGGGATTAGCCCCATTTTTCTTTTAGACCCGTACTATCGCAGATTGGCCTGCCCTTTCGGGCATTCTCGCCATAGGCATTTTATAGACCCCCGGCCTAACGCTCACAGCCACCTCTGGCTTGCTTTGCACCTGCCGCTGTTTCCATTGTTTACTACGCGCAGAGCGAACGCAGTCAGCCGTCTTTAACGGGCTTCTGACCCTGGCCGTTTCCAGCCAACGCCAGCCGTAGCTTTAGGGTAGGCGTTTCAGGGCGTTACCCCTTCATTCCACCTATCGCAGTATCAGTTGTTGCTTTTGATTATCTCAAAAGCCCCGCATTTTTAGCACTACTCGGTCTTAACGCCCACAAAGTTCTATTCTTTGTGGAATAGTGTTTGTATGCGAACGTGTCGCACTTGCCCAGAAATCTTCACCGCCCTTGCTGTCCTCGCCCTTGGTGTTCTCCATGATGCAGTTGACCAGCTTCAAAATGTCGTTCTCGCAGTAGATATAGCGGAATGGGTTGTACTTCATGGACTGCTTAAAATCAATCGTATTGAGTATTTTTATCTCATACCCGCCGCGCTGAAGCATTTTCCCACATTCCAGAACGACCGTGCCTTTTGGGTCAGTCACGATATAGCTGGCGTTCATCTGCATGAGGTTGGGCTTAATGTGGAAGCGGGTCTTGCCGGAGCCGGAACCGCCGATCACCAGCACGTTTTTGTTGATATTGTACTTGGGGATTTTGTTTCTCCCCACCATGACGCGCTCTGTCTGCGTCAGGAGAATGTTCTGGTCGAATTGGGGATTGATGAAAGGCTTAATATCGTCGGAATTTCCCCATGAAGCATTTTGTCAAGTGCTTTTTTGAGTTATTGACGCAAAACTTTTCAGCGCGGCGGGAAACGGGCAGGAAAAGGGGCGCAAAACGCGCCTGTGAACGGTTAGAAGCCGTTTTCGTGGGTAGGTAGTATAAAACCCTTACCCTGTAGATTTTCGCGTCTGCAACGCCTTAAAAATCAAGCCTTTTCAAGTCCTATTGCGTAACATTCCATTCTGTTCTTTGGGAGAGGTCGGGGGCGCGGGGCAGAGCCACCGCATAACCTACCGCCCGCCGCCGCAGTAGTGCAGACGGTTTTGCCGTTAGAATGAAGCGGACGAAAGCGGGGGACAGGGTTGTAAAATCCTGTTCCCCGTTTTCGGCGGCGAAATGGCAACGGCAAAAATCCAGACGGTCAAGGGTTTAAGAGTGGAGATTTTTTCGCGCACTTTGCGAAAAAATATTACTCGTCCCTTGACAGTCTGGATAGGCGGAACGGACTTGGAATGAAGATTGTTTTCAGCAGAAAGATGTGCTATACTTGTGGCAGAAAACTAATCAGCAAACTGAAAGTTGGCGATATGTAATGACAGGAATATATTTTAGTGGTACAGGGAACACAAAATTTTGTGTTGATACATTTTTGAAAGAGTATGGTTATAGTACAAATTCATTTTCTATTGAAGATAATGAAACTTTGGGGAGAATAGAAAATGAAAATGAAATCGTAATAGGCTATCCGGTACAATATAGCAATATCCCTAAAATAGTGAAAGATTATATTATTTATAATCGACATATCTGGAAAGGAAAAAGCATTTTTATAATTGCCACAATGGGGCTTTTCAGTGGTGACGGTGCAGGAATATTAGCACGGTTGTTAAAAAATTACGGTGCTATTATAGTGGGCGGATTGCATTTAAAGATGCCGGATAGTATTTGTGATGAGAAAGCATTAAAACGCAGTTTTGAAGAAAATAAAAAAATTGTAATGAAAGCGGAGGAAAAAATATGTAAATCCGTGTGCAATATAAAAAATGGAAAACCGCCACAAGAGGGATTAGGAATTGTATATCATTTTGCAGGACTGTTTGGGCAAAGACTATACTTTTTTGGAAAACCCAAAAATATACGGACAAATTAAAAATCAATACAATAAAATGTATTGGTTGTGGTTTATGTGAAAAGCTATGTCCTATGGGTAACATTGCAGTAAAAAATGGAATTGCTGCTTCAAGCGATAAATGTACAATGTGTTATCGTTGCATTAGTAAATGTCCAACGCAGGCAATCACATTGTTGGGTAAAAAGGTTATTGAACAAAATGATGTGAGTAAATATTTATAACTTCCAGTTTATCGGTCTAATAAAAGTCCATAAGGGGCGGCGGTGGCAAGCATTGACAATCCCGCCGCCCTGTCTGTTATCGCTCCATATCCTGCTTTCTGTGGGGCGGTTGTTCCCGCTGTTCCTGCCGCAAGATACTGTAAACGCTCTTTCTGATTTTCTCGGCTTCTTTCACTTCCTCTTTCAATGCAAGATACCGCTGATTAAGCGTTTTCCTCTCGGCGGTCAGCTTGGTGTATTCTTCTTTCCATGTCTTTGTCGGGATTGTGGTCTTGCCGTTCATCACGCCTTTGAGATAATCTTTCGCCGTTGTGAATAAGATTTGCTCGGTTTCGGTCAGCGGCTTTTTTCCCTTGTACTTGAAATAAATGTCGGCTTGCTCGATATGCTTTTTCAGAGTGCCTAACCGCCGTTCAACGGGTTTCAGTTTCCCTTGAATATCCAGTTGTTCCCCTATCATGGACTTGAATTTTTCATCAAGCCCCGTCATATCCATGATGTTGTTGGCTTGTAGGAAATTCAGCATATTTGCCGCGTCTTTGAGGTTATACAACGATTGTGAATATCCCGATTTTCCCGTCTGTGCCTTGCATGACAGTATGCCTTGAATGTAGTCGGCAAGGGTGGGCGGCTCGGTGTTCTCGGTTTCTTCCTTTAACCAGTTTTGCAGTTTGGAGATACGCGCCTTTAACTGCCGCAAACGCTTATTCGTCACTTCGATTTCGCGGTTGAGGTCGCCGCGCTCGGTGTGGATGCCGCGCTTCTCCATAGCGGAAGCGGCAACGCCTAAATGGACGGTGGGTATCTGGTCTATCCCTTGTCGTTCATAACTGCGGTGGTCTACGCGCTCCGCGTGTCCGTTCTGCTCCAAACACTGGTTGCAGAGCCTTGCCCATGCCGCCCTCCATTCCTCCGCTTTGGTCTGCTCGTTCCAGTCGGTAGCGGGAATGGATTTGCATTTGTACTGCCGCTTTTTCAGGTCATAGATTTTGTTCCCGTCCCTGTCAAGAATGTACTCTTTTTTCTGCTTCGCTCCCCACTCGCCGCCCTCGTCAAAAGGGCGCATTGTCAGCATGATATGGGCGTGGGGGTTTCCGCCGCCTGTGTCGTGCAGGCATATATCGGCGCACATTCCCGCCGCCACAAAATGCCGTTTCACATACTCCCGTACAAGGGAAATGCCTTGCCCCCTTGTCAGTTCGCGGGGCAAGGCAATTTCAATCTCCCGCGCAAGTTGGGCGTTTTTCGCTTTCTCGATTTTCTCCACTTCGTTCCATAAAACTGCCCTGTCAGAGAAAGCGGCGGGGGCGTGGTCGGGGAGTAAAATCTCGGTGTGGACTACGCCGCCCTTATGGGTGTAGTCGTGGGTCATTCCGTCAAACTCATTTGTAATTTTTTCCCCCGCCCGATAAGCGGCGGCGGCAACAGCGGACTTGCCCTTGCCGCGGGATATGACTTTGATACTGCAATGTTAAATCGCCACGCGCCGCGCTCCTTTCTGGGTGTAGATATTTTTGGTGGTAATCGGTATTTTAACGCTACATCTTGTACTTTATGGCTAAGATTAATCCCGATATGTTGTATGTCGGTACTGAAGACCACCATTTTATATCTACACCCCTCCTTTCACGGTAGACGCATGCTTTATGAACAATTTGTAAACACATAGCTCTCTGATAAAAAATAGAGCTTATTTTTGCTTAATTCTAAAATTTGTAAATTTTTAAAACATAATAAAATTGCTTATTTTTGTGCTATTTTAATAAAAATCAAGACATTTTTGTTAAAAACAGAGACATGCGTCTACCGTGCCCCTCCTTTCTGTTTAGCTTGAAAAAGAAATAATTAAGTGATATAATTCAATTCATATAAATGAAAACAAGGAGAAACGCTGATTATGTATGAATATAAAAAAGTGACTTTTAACCTTACATCTTCCAATCTGCGTACAAGCAAGATAGAGGAAAATCTTGATGAAATGTTTTCAATAATAGAAAAGTATGCAGAGGAAGGATGGCGGTTTGTTCAGATGATACACCCATACACAACAACCACTTTAAGTCTGCTTGTTTTTGAACGGGAAAAACAATAGTAACTTTTGTGCCGACAGGCACAAAACGCCGTCTGCAAGACCGCACATACCACATTTCATGTGGTATATAAGTGCGCCCTTGCTTTTAAGCAAGGGTAGGGGCATAAGCCGTTACCCTTGCGCCGCGCTCCCGTCCGCGTCCCCGCCTGCGCCGCCCTCGCGGGCTATATGGGTGGTTTTGGCGGTGAGTGGCGTGTTACCCTGTGCCGCCGTTTCTGCGCCCTGTGCGGGGGCTGTGGCGGCGTTCTGGGCGGTCAATTCGTCCAGTATGCGGCGGGCGTGGTCGGTCATTACAGTTTTTTCAAGGAAGGTCTTGAATTGTTCCTCTGTCAGCGGTATCGTGTCGGGGACAAGGCTTTCAAAAAGCCCCATGCGGCGGCATAGGCGTTTTGTCCTGTCCTTGCGTTCCTGTGCCTTTTGCTCCTGCACAAGCTGTCTGCGCCTGTTTTCAAGCTGTCGGATTTCTTCCTCAATGCTCGTGATTTTTTCGGCTTTGGTCTTTGCCACGGGTCAATCGCTCCTTTCGTGTTTGGTGTGGAATGGATAGGATAGGAATGGATTTTTACAGATAATCGTTTTCCCGTTTTATTCCCCCTTGTCTGCAAGTATCATTTTCAGCAGCTTGTCGCGGAATGTTTCTGTGCCGCTGTGGTTGAAAAACAGCTCCGCAACAATGGTCTGCCCGTTCCTGTGTGTCGTGATGATACCGTCCGGCTTTCGGGGCGGGGCGGGCGTTTCTTTCTTTTCTGTCCATTCTGTCAATGGGTCGCTCCTTTCTTTGGGCAATGCCTGTATAACAGGCATGGAAAAAGGGATTTCCCGTATTTGGAAAATCCCTTTTAGCTGTTGGCTGTTTGGTTTTACTGTGCGGTTGCGGCGGCTTGCGCCTTTTTCCTCGCCCGATATTCCCGCGCTTTGATACGGTCATACTCCCGTTGCTGTTCGCGGTTTCTGGCGCGGTAGGCTTTGGAATATTCACGGTGGTAGGCGCGGCTCTTTTCCTTTTTCGCTTCTTCGATTTCCTCCCGCATTTTTTTGATTTCCTGCTCTGTCGGCTCGGCAAGCTGTGTCAGTTCGTTTTCAAATTTGCCGATATGGTTGAAGTATATCCCGATATGCTGAATGGCGTATCTCGCCCGCTTCTGGTCGCGCTCATGCACTTCAATCCTGCTGATAAACTCATTGAGAATGGCGGGGGTGAGTTCGGCAAAGTCGGCATATCGTTCTGTCAGTTTTACAAACCTCTGCGCCCGTCCTCCCGCGTTCTCAAAAGCGGACAACTGCTCTTCGATTTCCGCAAGTTCCGCTTTCAGTGTATAGTATTCTTCTGAATACTTCCGCGACATCTGCTCATAACGGTCTTGCTCAATTACTCCCAGTGCGTTGTCCTCGTACAGCTTATCCAGAACCTTTTCGATTTGTTCAAGCCGCATTGTGACTTGCGGTACGCGCTTCTGCTGTTTCTTCGTCCTGTCGGTCTGCTGTACGTCAAGGCTCTTTTTCACTAAGGCTTCAAAATCCGCCCTGTTGCTGATGGAGTATTCCGCGATTTTTTTCAGCACGTCCGCAACGGTCTGCATGAGTAAATCCGCGTCCATGATATGTGGGGAATGGCACTTCGGGTTTCTGGCTTTCCCCTTGTGGTATTCACTGCAAAAGGCAACGTGCCGTTTGCCGCCGTTCCTGTAATCTGTCCGTATGTGCATTTTTGCGCCGCAGTCCTTACAGAAAAGCAGGCCCGACAAAGGGTGGATTTCCCCGTCCCCGTTTGGTCGCCTGACAGGGGCGTTTTCCAAAATCCGCTGTACGTTTTCAAAATCAGTGCGGTCAACAATCGGCTCATGCACGTTTTCCGTAATCTGCCACTGGCTTCTGTCTACATAGTGGTTCCGTTTGTCACGGAAATGCTTTGTGGTCTTGAAGTTCACCACATCTCCGCAATACTCCTGCCTTGTGAGGATACGGGTCAAGGTCGCCTTATTCCATTTGTAGCGGTTTTCCTCGTTCAGCGTCCTGCTTTTTGCCGTTCCCCGCCCCCGGTCTTTCATGTAGAATGTGGGGGTCGGGATTTGCTCATTTTTCAGATATACGGCGATTTGGTTTCGGTTCTTTCCGTCCAGAAACAGGCGGAAAATAAGGCGGACAACTTCGGCGGCTTCTTCGTCAACCAACCAAAAATCTTTGTTGTCGGGGTCTTTTACATATCCGTAAGGGGCTTCGGTTGCGATTGGCTTGCCACTCATGCCTTTGGTCTTAATGCCCGTTTTCACTTTCTTGCTGATGTCCTTTGCGTACCACTCTGACATGATATTGATGAACGGCGCAAACTCCAACGTGTCGGGCTTTTCGCTGTCTATCCCGTTGTTTACCGCGATAAAGCGCACGTTGTTCCGTCTGAAAATCTCCATAGCGTTTCCCACTTGAAGATAGTCGCGCCCCCAACGGGTCATGTCTTTCATAATGCACACGCCGACTTTGCCGTTTTCCACGTCCTCTATCATGCGGGAGTAGGCGGAACGGTCAAAAATCTGCCGCTTTCGTCATCATCAATGTAGTGCCGGATATTGGTTAATTTTAACTGTCTGGCATAGCTTTCCAGAAATTTCTTCTGGTTCTGTATGGAGTTGCTTTCGCCGCCGTCCCTGTCCTCGTCCCCACGGACAGGCGGGAGTAAAGGGCTGTGATTTTGCTGTAATCATTCATGTGCATATCCTCCTGCGTCAATATAGGCGTTGCTTACAGTTAAGATTATGCACCTCAACGCGCCGAACCATACTCAACTCCGTGGCGGTATTTCTTGGCGTTTTTCGCCTTGAAATAAACCACGGCCCGGATAATGACTGCGCCGGCAGCGCCAAACAGCAGGTCGCGGGGGTGGAAGCTGGGCAGCGGGTTTTTGGAAATCAGCGCCCCCAGGCCCGATACCGCGCCCATTGCCTTTGTCACCATATCCGCGCCCTCTGCCAGCCGGCAGCCCTCCGCCACACGGTTGAAAAACCAGAAGATGAACACATAAGGCAGGTTAGGGAGCAGGATTTTCTTTACATCCAGTTTCACAGTTCAACGCCCCCTTTCTCCCGGTTTTTGGCGGTATCCCGCGTCAGGTTCTTTGCAATCTCCTTGAAATGGGAAAGCTGGCCTAACAGTGACGGCTTCTTCTGCGCGGAGCGGTTCAGGCTTTTCCCGGCATACTCGGCAAAGGCGGCGTTCAGTGCATCCGCGTCCCGTGCCTTGAAAAAGACAAAGTATTTCCCTTGCGCCGGGTCTTTTTTCAGCGCAAAGTCCACCCCGTATTTCCGCGCCACACGCTCAAAGGACTTGATATTTTTGCCGGTAATCTCAATGTTTTGAACGCCTGCGCCCTGGCTTACAAGCTGCTTTACGGTCTGCTTGCCGTGGTGGATTTTGGGGTTTTGGGCCTGCGCCAGATACTTCCGAATGGCCCATTTCAACAGGCCGGCGGTCAGCCTGCCGCCTGCTTTGCCGACCTTGATGGTGAGAGCCACAGATTTTTCGCGTACTTCATCCTGCATGGTAAAACCTCCTCTCTTTGCAGGCTGGGACTAAACTGGTGTGCGCTAAGGCGGAACCAGCAGGCGGCGGAGCAGGTATTTCATGCGCCGGCCTCCTTTCCGCCCCACTTGGTCAGCACCACGGATTCGCCGCTTGCCATGCTGCCCCAAAGCCTGCCAGCGGTTTCGGCAAACTCGGCAGGTGAAGCGCAGATGTGGTCTGTCCCCAGCATCATAAACTCGCCGGGGCTGGCAAAAAGGCGCTGAAACTCGGCTTGCCGGGCAGGGGAAAGGGAACAGAAGCCCTCCTCGTCTGAAAGCCCGCACAGCAGGAATGTACCGCTGATGCACTCGTTTACAAAGTGTTGTTTTACAGATTAATTGATATTGTATTTTTACATTATTTAATCCTATTTTTATGTTACACAAAGTATTGATGTATTTTTATTGATTCTGGTTTTGCACATTATCCGGATACCATCAAATAATCTGATCATAAAACAACAGGCAGGTTTTACCTGCCTGTGACATCAATCGTTATAGTGTTTTATCGCTGCTATTGCATTGACAATGCTAATGACATCAACCCGGTTTAAATCCGGGTAAGCCGTTGTTAATCGTCCATAATTCCAAAAACAATCGTCTGGGTCCACGATGTCTATCCCTATGTTCCAGTTTGGAATGCACAGATAACGGCCATTGCTGTAACTGCCAGTTATGACATGAAACATGCTGTCTCTTGCGCATACTTTGTAATCGGTTGGCTCAAAAGGCCGCAACGGGCATATGGTTCCCTGCCATGCTGCCATCCCTTTGTCCGGAAGAAATCTGCAAACAAATATCTTTTCCATAAATCCCCCTTATCCCAGCTCGCAGTCGTTTACTGCCTGCATAACGATATCTGCTGTGACCATGTCCATACTGCGGCTGTTCCCTATTAAAAGACAGGCATTGCAGTATTTGTTGATCAGGCGGGGGGATGCCGTCAGCAGCGTTTAAGACTGCCTCAAGAGCCGCTTCTTCAAAAACCTGCCGGCTGCATCCGGCACCCTTAAGTTTTTCTGCTATATAACTGCGCCCTTCTTCTTTCTCCATACCTTCCAGGTTGTAATTCATTACAACCCTTTGGCGCAGCGGCTCATGTACGGCAAGCCTTAAATTATTGTTGAGCTTCGGGAGGCCGGCCAGCAGTACAGCGGCACGGTCTCTGGAGTCCATTTCAAAACTAAACAGGATTTTCAGGTCATTTAATATTGCATTGTTAATATAATTCGCTTCATCAATGATGATGACGGGTGTCTTCTTTTTTTCAATAAAAAGCCTTGTGATTTCTTCCTGTATTGCCCGGAAGTTGTCTGACTTGCGCAATGCAGGCTCCATACCCAGTTCCGCTGCAAGGTTCCGGTAAAAATCATTTGCTGTCAGTGAAGAAAGGCAGGAATACACCACTTGATACAGCGCCGGGTTCAGGGAGGATGCCCATGCCCTTATGGCAGTTGTCTTTCCCTTGCCGGATGCCCCGGTCAGGATGCCGAATCCTTTTAGTTTTGCCAGGTAATCCAGGCGGGTAACGGCTTCCCTGTGTTCTTTCGTCTTTATGAGTATCTCCTTGGAATTTTTTAGGAATGGGTTGAATTCCAGGCCGTAACGCGTGGTATAGTCAATGGCTCCAGGGTTCATGCTTGCTCACCGCCTTTATATAAATATATTTTTTTGCGTTTTACGGATGCATTTTCCTGCTTGTCCAAAAGCCGGACTGGGGTAAGTGTGCCATCCGCTTCCACTATAAAAACCTCTTCCATGTCTGGTGAATACCGGAGTGTGATGCGCTGCCTTGCAAACCGGCAATCCACTTCGTATTCCACCTGCCCAATGACAATGACGCTATCCGCAGAAACGCGCCGTTCTATTTCAAGTAGAAAAAAATCTGAAATTTCCCGCCCGGTGAGCCGGCGGATGCATTCCGGCTCGGAAAAGAATCTCTCCTGCGGGGACTTCCCCTTAAGGGATGAGTGAGCTGTCTGGTTGTAGTTGTGCACATAAGCCAGAAGATTTCCGCGCAATTCGTCAAGGGTATTGAATCCACTGATGTCAAGGGACGCCAGCCACTGGTCCTTCATGGTGCGGAACCACCGTTCAATTTTTGCTTTCGCAGTCGGCGTATACGGCTTGCAGTAATTCAGCGCAGAACCGATGCGGGCGGCAAGCAGCTCCATCTGCTTATTTTTATAAGAACTTCCATTATCGAAATTAAACGTCTTTGGCCGGCCATACTTTGCCACTGCTGATTTCATGACAGACATCAGGTTCACAAAGTTATCATGAAAAAACACATCAACGCCAGTTATGAACCGGCTTGCGTCATCAATCAGTGCAATGACATAGACCCGGCGCTTCTTCCCATCCGGTGTTCTCAAATAAGGGCCCGCACTGGAATCGCCGCACCAGACCTCGTTGATATGCGGCCTTTCATAGCGGCGCATGTCCCGGCACGCTGTATGTTTTTCCTGGAATTCGATCTGGTTGATGAACCGGTTGATGGTAGCTTGGGACACTTCACCGTTCCGAATGCTGCCATCCTCTTTCAACTGGCAAAAGATTGCCGCGGCGGACATGCGAGGATAGTTGTTTTTCAGATACCTGACCTGTTCCTGCAGTGCGTCATCCAGCCTGCGCGGCTTACCGGCATCGTTACGGCCTGCGGGGAGCAGCGTTTCAAAGCCGCCCTGTTTGTAGGAACGGTACCATCTCTCGATTGTAACGGGTGCAAAATGCCGGAGTGTTCCATCCGGGGCGGTGACTCCTTTGGCAGAAACATCGCGGAAAAATGCCTTCAGGGACGGATAGTCTTCTTTCAGGCCGGTGACCAGAGGTGCAATTGCGGAATAACGCATGAGGGCGATATCCTGTTTTCTTTCCTTATCCATAGTCATGGATGCCTCCTTTTCTTGTTTTTCTATAGTATAAAGAATGGGGCAGGGCGTGTCGTGTAAGGTTATGTTGGTCTTAAAAAGAGGACGTTGGGAGTTCTTTTTATCTGCATGAACTGGCGGTTCATAAAGGAAAAGCATGCTGTCACAAGGATGCGGAGGGGATGGAAAGGGATGTCAGCAGCCAGCAGAACCTGTTTCCAATGCTTTTTAAACTGGCGGAGAATGGAACGAACGCAGCTTTCATCAATCAGTGGGTTGCGCTCCATGACAGTGGCAGGGCATCCTGAAATAAGGTCCGTCTGGTCTTTCAGCAGGGTACGGGAATACGGAACAATTTCCGAAAGCAGCAATGCGTGGGTGGATCTGCATTCGCTGCAGATCACCCTGCGGATGTGCAGTTCCACCAATTCCCCATCCTGTTTTACAGACCGGGCATACCTGCCATAAAAAGCCAAGCGGGCGGCTTTGCCGCAGCATGGGCAGGAGAGCTGGTGCAGCTGGAGGCTGGAAATCAAGTCGTCATATTTTTTTTGTGAAATGGGATTGCAAGAATCAACAAAAATAGTTATCACGACTTTACAAGTTTTTGGCAAATAAAATAACGCACAGGGCACTTTCTAATGTATAATAAGTTTGCACACTAAAAAATACGAAAGAGAGTGACCTTGTACGTTAGACTTATTATACAACAAAAACAATTTAATTGGTAGACTGTATCACTATTTTTATATTTATTTTAAAACCTGTTCCATGCCTACGATTGAAACCCTGTTCCTGCTGGTATTATCCATACTGGCTATGGAGTCAGCAGATTCTATCCGTTCTTTATACAGGCATTTTTTAGCAGGGATTACGGAGAAATCCCTCAATGCATTCTACTATGTATGTTCCTATGCAAAAGCTGATTATTCCAAATTTATGAATACCACTGCTGGCATAGCGCTGAAACTTATACCGGAAAAACTCCGGCTGCAGCCTGTTTTTCTTTGCATTGATGATACGATGGTCTCTAAATTCGGCAAAAATTTGAGGATGTCTCAAAACTCTTTGACCATGCCGCACATAATGGCTCAAACTATCTGAACGGGCATTGTTTTGTAAGCGTAATGCTCTGCGTGCCAGTTTGGAACAAAAGCAAAATTCACTATCTTTCCGTACCGCTTGGATACCGTATGTGGCAGAAAAAGGAATCCAAACTGGAACTGGCTGCATCGATGATCCGCCAGGTAATGCCGCAATTCAGAGACAGAAAAAATGTCATCATCCTGTGTGACAGCTGGTATGTAAAAAAGAACCTCGTTTCTATTGTGGACGAATATGAAAACCTTGACCTTATAGGGAATGCAAGGTCTGACTCTGCCATTTATGACCTGCCGCCGCAGCGGACCGGAAAAAGAGGACGGCCTGCACTGCACGGAAAAAAACTTTCCATTCATGATGACTTTATATTGTCCACTGAAAAAATTGGAGATTACTATATTGCTGCACGCAGCGTCCTTACAAATATTTTTGGCAGCAGAAAGGTTATGGCATATGTGACGTCGCCGGAAAAAGAATCTACCAGCAGACGTCTGTTTTTTAGCACCATTTTTCCAGAACAGCTGGAGATATTCTGTGCATGGCAGGAGAAGCCACCGCTGAACCAGACAGGCAGTGATCGTATGCAGTTTCTGCCATTGCTTCTATATGTATTCCGATGGAACATAGAAGTTAGTTATTACGAACAGAAAACATTCTGGTCACTGTGCAGCTACATGGTGCGCAGCCGTAAAGGTATAGAAATGCTGGTCAATCTGATCAACATTACATATTGCGCAATGAAGCTTCTGCCATATCAGGACGAAGCATTTTCAAAATACCAGACGGAAAGTGTGCAGGAATTCAGATTTGCCCTCAGCGGACAAATTCGCCAGCAGGTATTTTATGCCATTTTCGTGAAAAATATCGAAAACAGCATAAAATCCAAAACAATAATGAATGCCTTAAAACAGTTAATTCGGCAGCAAGGGTATCATCTATAAAAGTTGTAAAGTCGTGTAGTTATCATAAATATAAGCGTATGGGTTGCATATGCCGCGAACTATACAAAGACCTGCGGCATTCCCCAAGCGTATGTGATACAGCAGGAAGCCAAACTTTGGTCGGGGAGGTTCCTGCTGCTATTTATTTTACAGTTACACAAGAATGATAACAGAAGGCACAGCATAAAACAATCTGCTGCAAAATGTAACAGATTAATTTATGCTGTGCCTTCTGTTATTTTGACTGAAATTCAAAAAAAACAATCCTAATTAATCTATCGAATAACAACAAAGGGATTGCAGCGGTTGGGCGGCAGTCCCTGACGGTTAGCGTCCTCGTTGTAGAGCAGCATGACCCGATGGGGCAGGAAACAGCCCATTGCCAACTCGCCACCGACAAGCTGTGAAAAAGTTTCCAGCGAGTAGTCCACCCGCGCCGGCCTGGGCGGTCTGCCCGGTTCCACCACCAGAATGTTGATTTCATGTTCCATGCAAAAGTCCTCCTTTGGTTTGATTGATGTATTGCAAAGCGCCGGGCGGCTTAACCGTCCAGCAGCCCGTGCGCCATATCGTGGCTGACAAGGGATGTGTAATACTGCCCCATCGTGACAGGGGCGTTGTAGAGCGCCGCCAGCGTGTACGCCTTGATGTTGCCGATCTTGGCGGTGTTGCTTTTCAGGCTATCCATGACATAGCCGATATGTTCACTGTTCAGTTTCAGGAACCGGCTTTTGACAACCTCGGTGGGTATTTCCTGCCCGCAGATACGGACAGATTCCCGTGTGGAGCAGCAGATTTCAAGCATTAACTCCACATAGCCGTCCAGCAAGTCCTTGTCGTAGGGGTTCCGTTCCAGAAGAATGTCATAGTCAATATTTTCTAAAATCAGTTCGCGGTAGCTTTCCATCTCATCCAATCCCATCCTGCGCGGAGCGCGTTTACCAGCAGGGGAAGAAACCGCTGAGGGGGCAGGGGGTGTGATGGATAGATCAGTATCGCTTTTTTCAGTTTTATTTATATCAGTATTATTAGGGGCGGAAATTCCGCACTCTTGACCGCTGGTTTTCAGGGGTGCAGACTGCGGTTTTTCAGCAGTCTTGACTGCGGCACTGTCAAGCGGTCTTGACGGCTGGTTTTCCGCAGTCTGAACCGGCGCAGAGTGTTCCGGCTCCAGAATGAAGTTCTTAACGTAAATCCGGGCGGGGTGTCCCTGGCCCTGCTTTTTCCGTTCCACAAGACCGATGCCCTCCAATTCACGGAACAGCTTCGTCGCCTTGTCCTTGCCGCAGTCCAGCATGGTCATGACTTCCTCCTGGGTGAAGTAGAGGAACACGCGCCCGTTATCGTCCAGCCAGCCGTTGCGGGCAGACAGCCCCATGCGGTCAAGCAGCAGGCCGTACAAAACTTTTGCTTCCAGAGATACACCCTTGTAGCGGCGGTCGGTAAGCAGGATTTTCGGGATGCGGTAGAAGCTGTACTGGTCGGCTTCATTCCCGTAGTAGTAATTCAGATTCAAAGTTTCCGGCATTTTCAAAGCCTCCTGTCTAAATGAAAAAAGCCCTGGCGATCTACGTCACCAGGGCAGAGTTATCTATAAACAAAAAAGCCGCACAGTAGCTGATTGTTCGTCAGTTACTGCGCGGCTTGTGGTTTCGATATTCGGTTTTTTCGTGGTGTGTGCCAGAGTAGGCCACTTTTTCTACATTTTTTGTCGGAGTTTTGACAGATAATCGGGCATTTTCCCTGTTTTTCTCGGCGTTTTCCTCTACGTCTATTCGTCTGGTCGTCAGATGACGAATTGCAGGGCGAGAGCAACAGCATATCAAACCAAAAGGCAATGTTAGAGGATTATGCGGAAAAGAACGGTTTTACAGGCATACGCCACTTTACCGATGACGGAATTTCCGGCACTACTTTTGAGCGTGAGGGATTGCAAGCCATGCTTGCCGAAGTGGAGAAAGGCAATATCGGAACTATCATTGTGAAAGATATGAGCCGACTGGGAAGAAATTATGTGCAAATGGGAATGTTGAGGGAACAGCTACGCAGGGCGAATGTAAGACTGATTGCAGTCAACGAGGGTGTTGACACAGGTTCGGGATTTGATGATGATTTCCTTCCATTCCGAGATGTAATCAACGAATACTATGCAAAGGACATCAGCAAGAAAATCAAGTCCACATTTAAGGCAAAAGGTGAAAGCGGAAAGCACGTTGCGAGCAGTCCGCCTTATGGTTATCTGAAAGACAGCGAGGATAAAAACAAATGGGTGATTGATGAAGTGGCAGCGCCTATTGTCAGGCGCATATTCCGAATGACATTAGAGGGTTACGGTCCATATCAGATTGCGGCACAGCTATCCAGTGAACATATCCCCGTACCTGCCTACCACCAAGCGCAGTTGGGCGTGGGATTGTGGCAGAACAGGGAAATTAAAAACCCTTATAAATGGGGAAGTTCCACCATAGCACATATATTACAGAAACATGAATATTTAGGGCATACGGTAAACTTCAAGACACGCAAGCATTTTAAGGACAAAAAGAGCCATTATGTAGATAAAGACCAGTGGTTAATCTTTGAGGACACCCACGAGCCGATTATCGACCAAGAAACTTTTGACAATGTACAGCGTATCAGAGGACAGGTAAGACGCTACCCTGACGGTTGGGGCGAAGCGCACCCACTCACAGGACTAATGTATTGTGCTGATTGTGGCGGTAAAATGTATGTCCACAGGGTAAATAACGGAAAGCGTGTTCCCATGTATGTATGTGGAAATTATGCGAAACAGCCAGTCGGAACATTGTGCAGGTCAGCACACCGCATCAAAGCGGATCATGTCATAGAGATAGTGGCAAAGACCATAAAAGAGGTTATCCAATATGCCAGCCTTGATAAAGGACGTTTTGCGGAGGAAATTCAGTCACATATTGAGGAAAGGCAGACCGTAGACTTTACCGAGCAGAGAAAACGCATGACAGTATGTGAAAAGCGTATCGGGGAACTGGAAATGCTGATTGCCAAGATTTATGAGGATAACGCATTGGGAAAACTATCAGACAAGCGTTATACCATGCTTTACAACCAATATGAGGGCGAGCAGGAACAGTTGCAAGGCGAACTGGACGGTTACAAAACGGAACAGGCACAGTATGAAAATGACCGCAAATCTGCCGCACGTTTCCTCAAATTGGTTGAGAGGTACAGTAATGCGGAGGAAATGTCAACGGTAATGCTGAATGAGTTTGTGGAGAAAATAGTCGTGCATGAGCGTGACCGCAAAGGGAGCGCAGACACCACACAGAAGATAGAGATTTATTTTAACTTTATCGGGGAATACATACCGCCGACTATGGCAGAGAAAGAGCCGACACCTGAAGAACTGGAAGAAATGCGGAAGAAAGAAGCGAGAAAGGATAAGTTACATCAAAATTATCTGAAACGGAAAGCTAACGGGAAACAGAAAGAATATGAGGAACGTACCAAAGCCAAGAAAAAGGCGCAGATTGACGAGCAAAAGAAGCAGATAAGAGCCGAGGACAGGGAGAAAGGCATATACTTCCATGCAGGAGTGCCAAACATACCGAGAGCAGGAAAACAAGCGGTAATGTAATTATTTTGAGAGAAAAGGCTATGACAAAGACGGTTATAGTCTTTTTTCATGCGGTAATTACCGTATGAAATGAACTCCTATTCCCACAAGCAGAGAAATACCCAACAACAATATTCCGCAATCCAAACTCCCGAAAATTAACGGAAAAAAATCATATATCAGCACCGAAACCAATCAATCATATCAATCCATCCATATCACAGGAGGGCAAAGACCATGAACAAAGAGCAGGAACAGCAGATTTTAGACTATTACAGCACCACAGACAAATATATCCGTAGCAAGACACACTCTAATGCGCATCAGACCGTATTCACCAAAGAAAGCGACAAATACCAGTGGCTTGTGTTGGAGCAGAAAAGCCAGTGTGAAGTCGAGGTAAGGCAGACCGACAGTCATGGTACAATCACAGCAAGGGATAATTACGAACTGACAAGAAATCTCCCTAAGTGCGTGGGCGTGGAGCGTTTATGTGAGGGCACAAATATACAGATACCTTTTAACGCTGATGAAATCAACTTAATCTATCAGTTTGGGGAACAGAGCAAAGCGGAAACGTGCGCCAGTCTGTCCGCTATTCTTCCGCAGATAAAGAACAGTGACACAAAGCAGATAGTAAGCGATACTTTGAAGAAATTAAATGCCCTGTCAGAAAAAACGTGTGCGGAACTGACCGCCACCACCAAAGGACGGAAACTGACCGAGCGTGACCACTCCATAAAGACAAGGTTAGCCAAAGCAAAGGAACAGGCGAAACAGCCGACAGTTGCCGAGGGAAAACAGCACAGAACCCACAGCAAAGGAAAGGGGGATATGACACTATGAAACTTTCCCGATACGAACAAGAAAGCATAGTCAATTACAATGCAGGAGAACAGACCACCACTGTCTACACAAGGGATAAGGCAG
Organism: Eubacterium plexicaudatum ASF492; assembly: GCF_000364225.2. Lineage (GTDB taxonomy): Bacteria > Bacillota > Clostridia > Lachnospirales > Lachnospiraceae > Eubacterium_J > Eubacterium_J plexicaudatum. The sequence goes on along the minus strand of NZ_AQFT02000001.1, from coordinate 5,809,543 downwards.
TCATGCGGAAACTTGATACGCTTGTTGCCGACTTCCCCGATACATACAAGCTGATAGAGCAGGACGAGGTATCTAAGACCTATTCCTTTCCGAAATCATACGTCAGTTACCGCAAACCGAGGGCAGTCAGTACCGAGCAGAGGGAACGGGCAAGGCAGATGATGATTGCAAAGAATAAAGCAAAGGGAGATTAAGCAAAATTTAATAGAATTGTGTGTGCTGTTGTGGTAAAATAACAGCGTTGAATAATTCAATAAATTAACGGCTAAGGAGATTAATCATGATAGACAAACGCACATCAATCGGAGTTACTATACTGACAATAATAATGACCTTTATGGAAATGACCGCATTACCTGCGGCTTTATTCTGTAATATACAAATAAAGGATATAGAACCAATTTATTTTTCTTTGATGATAAATTTTATATTTGCTTTTGCTTTATGTTATGTATGCAGGAAAACCATTATAAAAGAGTGGAAATTTGGATTGCAATTTCAAAATATACTGATTGGTTTGAAAAGATATGGTATTCCATCCCTTGTTGCTACACTTATAGTGGCAGTTGCTTTCTGTATAGGACTTTCACCGTTTAATAATAAACCAACAATATATAGCGTTATTGTAGAGGGTGTTGTGTATTATATAGGCGTTGCAATAATGGAGGAAATTTATCTGAGAGGGTTGTTACAGAATATCATTGAAAAATGGTTTGGCAAACGAGATAATGCTACATTATATGCCGTTATTATTTCATCTGCACTATTTGGTTTTGGGCATATTTTTGGTGCACTTGGGCAACCAATTTTAACAATTATTTGCAAAGCTGTTTGGGCTACTGCATTAGGAGTTTACTTTGGGGCAGTTTATGTCAAAACCCGAAATTTATGGATACCAATTATTTTACGTTTTGTAGTGGATTTGTGCGGTATACCATTTTGTTTTTCTAAAAGTAATCAATATCCAACAATAGGATTAGTTTTCTGTTTAATAATGTATTTGTTATTAGGAATATACGGCATTTATATTATCCACAAAAATAATGATAACTTCTGCCCTATTTACAAGCATTAAAATGAAAAAAATATTTGACAGAGCAGAAATATAAAAACTGAATATTGTTTACCATTAGGTAGCGATTATCTTAACAGACAATCCGCTACCTTTTTATTTTCAGAAACTATCAACACAGCACAGAAAGAATGAGGTATCAGAAATGATTGAGAGCAAGAATGACACAAGCAAAAACTTAGAAAAGGCATTGCAGGCATTGAAACAGGCGCAACAGCGTGTAGCCAACGAAAAGAAAAAGCAGAACGAGAAGAAACGCAAAGCCGAGAACCACCACAAGTACATCATGGGCGGTATTATCGTGAAGTATTTCCCCGACTGTTACAGCTATGACGAGGGCGAGTTAAACCGTATCTTATCGGTTGCCTTGCAGACAAGGGAATGTCAGCAGGTTATTGCTAAAATCAAGTCGGAAAGCCGAGAAACCACTCTCCCACAGTCCACTCTCCCCAATGCCGAAAATGAAAGCGGGGGCGGTACGGAATGACGAGGGCAACGGAACTGAAAAGCCGAAGTAACGTATTCACCCCGTTTACGGGGTGCGCACAGATATACCACCAGAGGTGGTATGTGCGCTCTCCGAGGGGCAAGTTTCACTTGCATGGACTCCTGCGGAGAGCGTTGACTGTCTTGCGACAGCCAAAAGGGGAAACGACAATTCCCCTTCGCAAGCTGCGCTTGCTACCCTTTAGTGAACTTTGCGTTCAGACAAAAGCCAAAGTGCGGCTTTTATCTGCCCACAAAGTCTATTCATGCACCCCACTACCCTATTGGCAGAATGTAGGTGTTGCGTATGGGTAATGTCACGAAACAGGCAAGCACACGTTTTTCCATAGTCAAGCGGAGCAAGGGGCAGTCGGCAGTTGAGAAAGCGTCCTATATCAGCAGGAGTGTTCTTGTCAGCGAGTTTGACGGGCAGACCTACCGCCCGAAATACCATGAGGATTTAGTCCATAGTGAAATCACTCTCCCGCCCAATGCGCCCAAAGAGTATGCAGACCGAGCCACTTTATGGAACGCTGTTGAACTGTCAGAGAAAGGGCAGAAATCACAACTTGCAAGAATGTTAAAAGCGTCACTCCCCAACGAATGGAGTTACGAATTTGCAGAGGAAGTTGTGAGGGATTACGTTCAGAGGAATTTTGTTGATAAAGGTATGTGCGCTGACTGGGCAATCCATGACAGCGAGAACGATAAAGGACAGCGCAATCTCCATATCCATGTTTTGCTTACCATGCGCCCTATCACTGAAAATGGGGAATGGGGAGCGAAACAGAAGAAGATTTATGACCTTGACGAGAACGGCGAAAAGATACCAGTGATTGATAAAAAGACTGGACAGCAGAAAGTTGACAAGCGGAACAGGAAACAGTGGAAATGCCACACCGCCGACAGCACCGACTGGAACAGCAGAGAGAATGCCAAAATGTGGCGCAAGGATTTAGCCGACACAATCAATGCCACCAATGAGCAGTTGGGGATTGCGCTACACTGGGAACACCGCTCTTTTAAGGAACAGGGGATTGACAGAGAGCCGACTATCCATATCGGGGCGGTTGCCAACGCTTTAGAACGCAAGTGCATACAGACCGAGAGGGGCAACATCAATCGGGAAATCATCAGGAATAATATGCTGTTGGAGCAGGCAAAAGAAATGCTCATGCTTACCAAGCAGGAATTTCACAGCGCACAGTACGCAAAAATTAAGAGTACAGCGGTCAGCATGAAGAATGAAGTCAAGGAGATGATTGCACAAGTAAGGGAGCGCAAAGGCAGACTTGACTTGCCGATTGTCAGCGGAAAACACCTAAGAAAAATATCCGACAGAACCGCCTTGCAGTCAGCCGACAATGCGGAGAAATTCATCACGACAAGGAAGATAGACAGCTTTGAGAGCCTTGCGAAATTCACAGCGGATAGGGAACAGAAATACAGTCAGCTTGAAACAGTGCATTTGTCAAAGGGGCAGAAACTAAACCGATTAAAAGAACTGTCAAAAATGTATGCCCTCTTTGCGCCGATCCAAGCCGCCTATAAGGAGAGCCAGTCATTCAAAGGACTTGCAAAAATGCGGTATGATAAGGAGCATAAGGACAGCTTATCGAAGTACCCCGAATTAAAGGAGCGTATGCAGAGCCTTTTACAGAATGGCGAGAAGATAACGCCGAAACAGTGGAAAGCCGAGATACAGTCTTTGCAGTCTGAATATGACAGTATCGGCAAAGAGCAGACCAAGACCGCTACAGAATTAGCATATGCCGAGGTAATCAGCTACAACAAAAAGAAGTATGAAAGCTTTGTGGCTTAAGAAGATGTCAAAAGGGCATAAAATCCCCCTCCCCATCAAAGGGGCTCTTTTCAAACGGGATACGGTATGGTAAAATAAGCTACAGCAATTCGTTTTAGGCTGTAGCAGCTGCCATCGCAGGATCTTTTTGATGATGATTTAGGGTACGACCCTGTTAGGAGCCGGAGATAAGTACCGGACTCCCGTTTACAGATTCCTGTATTGGTTGAAATGCATCTGCGCATTCTGAAGCGGATTGCTTTTCTTTTGCCTCTTTGTCAGCAGATGCTTTACCACAGGCATCCGCGGTTTCCGGCACTTTGCCGGAGCATTGCACTTCTACCAGACGGATCGTGTCATCATCGGCTCCCTGGTCTTTTAAGAAAGCGATGACATTTTTTAAGTTCAGCCCTTTTGTGGTTTTAGTATTCTGTATGATTTCCCTATGGTCAACAGGGAGGAAGTCCGCATCATCCCGGATCATGTGGTAAATTGCCACGAGCATCTTCCTCGCTATGGCAATGATGGCCTTTTTGTGCCCCCGGCGCTTTTTCAGCGTTTCGTATTTACGGCGGAAGTACGGATCTTTCTTCGTGCTCTTCACGGCGGCAAGCGCACACTGGACGAGCAGCGGCTTGAGGTAATGGCCGCCGTTTCCTATCCTGGTAGATTTCTTCTTCCCTGCGCTTGCGTTGTTTGCGGGTGAAAGGCCTGCCCGGCATGCAAGGGAGGCGTCATCCCGCCAGACGGACATGTCCGTGCCGATCTCGCCAAGGATGTATAAGGCGGATGCCGGCGTGATCCCGACCATCGTAGTGAGATGCCGGATGATGCCGGTATATTTCTGGCGGTAGTATTCCAGCTTCCTGTCGATCAGGCCGATGCATTCTTCAATCTGGGAAAGGTGCAGGCTGATGATCTGAAGCTTGTCCCGCTGTACACCAATGAATTCATAGCCGTGGATGCTGTCCAGGATGTCTTCATCTGATGCCTTCATATTGCCCCGTCTGTATATCAGGCGCAGGATTTCATCGTCGCTGACTTCGTCTGGCTCCGTGGAGATGAGGTACTCCATGATGGCGGATGCCGATTTTCCAAACGGGTCTGAGAACACACTGTCCAGCCGCACCTTTGAGATTGTCATGGAGTTCTGGAAACGGTTCTTCTCAGAAGTCCGCATATAGGTAAGCTTAAGCCGGTAACGGCACAGTTCCCGGAGGTCACGGATGTCGGCAGGCGGGATGTATGAGGAAACGACCAGATCCATACGGAACATGCTGGCCATATGGACGGCGTCCCGGAAATCCGTTTTCTGTCCCTTTGCCTGTTTCACATATTTGGGATGAGTCAGAATGGGTTTTATGCTGTTCTGCTCTAGGATGTTGAATACAGGGATCCAGTATTTCCCGGTCGACTCCATGCAGACATCCTGCACACCGTACTCTTTCAGCCAGAGGGCCATGCTGCGGATATCGCTGTTCATTGTTGTAAACTTCCTGACGTAAAAGGTTGCCTTGAGCGTCTCCGTGTCGGTTTTACAGACGGCTGCCATCAGGATTTCTTTGTGCACGTCAATAGCTGCACAGACGGGGCGCCTGATATCCCCATCCGCTGAATGGACAACCGTGGTGCCGTCGTCTAATCTCAGGAACCGCAGTTCTTCGGAGGAGTAGGAACCTCCGGATTTGAGATGTTTCACCTGGTTTCTATTGTTCTTAACTGCCATGTTCTGTCTCCTTTCCAAAATGGCAGGGCTGAAACGGGAATACCGGCATTGACTGCTATCCCTGCGGGAGCCCTGTTGGAGCGGGCATATTCATAAGTATACGGGTTTTAAAATCACCAATCATTTATGCAGGAAGGATAGCGGCGACTGATAACCTTTCGGGCTCTGGATCTCCAGACGTTATAACGTGCTCTGTAGTGTACCGATGTTCCTGAAACAAGGATACTACAATTTATGGCTTATATAAACTGAAAACGGAAAGTTGACAGCTTTCATTATCATTTGTGCCGCCGTAGGCGGCATGGTAACAACCTTGAGAGGGAGCTTCAGAACGAGAGCCGACAGCATAATAAGCAACAAAACAAAACTAAGCGGAGGGAGGAAGAATTGTAAAATAATATGCAACTGGTATTTGCTTTTTAGCACTTACCAAACTCTTTATTCTTATTGCCATATACTTTATAATGGCAACAAGGAGGGTGATTTTTATGAATATGAATATTATATCGAAATATTTACAGTTTTTGCGTAAAAGCAACAACTACACACAAGATGATTTAGCAAAAGAATTAGGCATATCAAGGCAGGCAGTATCAAAATGGGAGACGGGAACGACTATTCCCGACTTAGAAATTTTATTGAAAATTTCTAAATTATATGACATCACAATAAATGACATATTAGAACCAAAGGTACAGTCACAGCGGATAACTGATTTTGAGCAGATTTCAACAATTTCTGAAAAGGAACTGAAAGAAGTGTTGGAACAGTTTGACACTAATTCGCTTGTAACAGCTTTAATGGGGGCATCTCCCGAAACAAATAGTTTTTGTGAAAGATTGTTTCCCGATATAGATTTTGAAATGACAAGAAAAAATATAGGCAGAATTAGGATAGAAACTGTTGAGGATATGCAGAACCAAATAATTGCTATGATAAATTTGCAGGCGGTTGACAAGGAAATTTAGTATATGAAAAATTCATATGAATTTCATTGTAAATACAGGACTTTTTTGTATAATTGAAGTGTGGCAGGAGTAGATTATATTGTATCTTGTGCCACGGATTTTAAGAAATCGAGGTGTTAAAGTGCAGGACGATACAAAACAGATAGAGGAAGTCATGGCAAAGCGTACCGCAAAAAACAGCGTATTCCTTGACCTTTTTCAGAACAAGAGTTATCTGCTAAAACTGTATAAGACGCTCCACCCAGAGGACACCACAGCGACAGAGGATTCCCTAACTGATGTAACAATAGAAAATGTGCTGACCGACAATCTGTATAATGACTTAGGCTTTATTGTCAACAATAAGCTGATGATTCTTATAGAAGCACAGTCTACATGGACAATGAATATTTTAGTAAGAGTTTTGCTGTATTTGGCGCAAAGTTATCACGAATATTTTCAACGTACCAGCCAAAACTATTACAAAAGCAAGAAAGTGAAAATGCCGAAGCCTGAACTCTATGTGATTTTTACAGGAAACAAAGGACGAAAACCCGATAAAATATCTTTGTCTAAAGAATTTTTTGAGGGCGCGGATATAGATATTGAGGTAAAAGCAAAGGTTATCTATGAAAGCGATACAGATGACATTATCAATCAGTACATTATTTTCTGCAAAGTTTTTAATGAGCAGACAAAACAGCATGGAATGACACAAAAGGCAGTTACGGAAACGATTCGCATATGTAAAGACAGGAATGTTTTAAGGGAGTATTTGTTTGATAGGGAAAAGGAGGTTGTGACGATTATGATGAGTTTATTTGATGAAGAACAGATAATGAAATCGTTTATCAAGAGTGAACGTGCAGACGAAGCAAGGGAAAATGCAAGGATAATGCTAAAAAATGGGAGAATTTCGGTAGAAGAAATACCAAGTTTTTTCCCAAAATTAACATTGGAAGACGCAAAAGAAATTGAAGCCGAGATTATGCAGTTGGCGTAATTAACAGAACAATTTAATATCAAAATAACAGCGTAAAGGCGCATGGAACAGTAAATTTGTAAACCATGCGTCTTTTTTTGCGCCCCAAAGGAGGAATATGAGCGACAACATTCAGACCAATACCACAGGGCGATTAACGCCCTGTTTGCAACAGAAAATTGACAAGACAAGGTATTTAGTCGAGGTACATTTTTCTGATACGAGTACCCAAAATGTAAAGGATAAGTTAAAGCGTGTCATTCTCCATGATTTAGAGCATGGGAAACAGGGCAGACCAAGAAAAAGCGATGAAAAATGATGAATACGTCCTTGACAAGTAGCAACAGGCAAAACCGCAAAATCTATACTGATTTCCTGCGGCGCGCGGCTGGCGGTATTCGATATTGCCGAGCTGCGGGAGGTCACAGCCTATGATGAGCTGGAACTGGACACCCTGGGGGACAAAAAAACCGCCCTGTTCCTTATTATGAGCGATACCGATGACAGCTTTAACTTCCTGATTTCCATGTGCTACACCCAGCTGTTTAATCTGCTCTGTGAAAAAGCGGATGATATGTACGGCGGCAGGCTCCCGGTCCATGTGCGCTGCCTGATTGACGAGTGCGCCAACATCGGGCAGATTCCAAAGCTGGAAAAGCTGGTAGCCACCATCCGAAGCCGGGAGATTTCCGCCTGTCTGGTATTGCAGGCGCAGTCCCAGTTAAAGGCCATCTACAAGGACAACGCCGACACCATCATCGGAAATATGGACACTTCCATCTTTCTGGGCGGCAAAGAACCCACCACCTTAAAGGAGTTAGCCGCCGCCCTGGGAAAAGAAACCATTGACACTTACAACACCGGGGAGAGCCGGGGGCGGGAAACCTCCCACTCTCTCAACTATCAGAAATTGGGGAAAGAATTGATGAGCCAGGATGAATTGGCGGTGATGGACGGCGGCAAGTGCATCTTGCAGGTGCAGGGCGTAAGGCCGTTTTTCAGCGACAAATTTGACATTACCAAACATCCGCAATATAAATACCTGCTGGATTCCAGCAAGAAGAACGCTTTTGATATTGCAAAATATCTGAGCCGGAGATTGACCGTCCGACCGGACGACGTTTTTGAAAGCTGTGAACTCGAAGCGCCGCCCGCGTCTGATGCACCCGCCGATTGACTTTTCAACCGGCGGGCTTTTTTTGTCCCTATCCAACCAATCACAACAAATTTAAGGAGGAAAATGTATGGAATTTTTTACGAGCGCAATCGACACTTTGAAGGTACTGGTTATCGCGCTGGGCGCTGGCCTTGGCGTGTGGGGCGTTATCAACCTGCTGGAAGGTTACGGCAACGACAACCCTGGCGCGAATGCTCATGTACGGTAAAGAAGCAAGCAACTGAAAACAACAGATAGACCGCCAGCAGCCCACTATTCCGTATTTTTTCTTAAATCTTCTTAAAAGCACTTGCTTGTGACGCAACGTAATGAGATATACTATTCGAGGAGGTGTGACATGGATAAACATAAAGCGATACCACAAGGTTATATGACCGTTGGTGAAATTGCAAGAAAAATGGACGTTACTGTACGGGCATTACAACATTACGACAGAGAGGGCTTGCTTTCCCCCTCTGCCATGAGTGAAGGGGGGCGTAGGTTATATACAGATAAAGACATAGTAAAACTTCATCAGATTTTATCGCTCAAACATTTGGGATTTTCTTTGGACGACATAAAAAATCGACTGATTCTGCTTGATACACCAGATGAAATTGCTGATGTTCTAATGGAGCAGGCAGTCACTGTCAAACGGAAAATAGAAAGTCTGTCTGAATCGTTGAGAGAATTGGAGGTGCTGCGGGAAGAAGTCCTTCAAATGCAATCAGTTGATTTCAAAAATATGCGGATATTATTGTTAATCTGCAAATGAAAAACGATTTCTATTGGCTGATTAAACATTTTGACGACCAAACGCTTGACCATATCCGCAACCATTTTGACAAAGATAGCGGAACGGCATTTGTGAACACTTTCATGCAGCTTCAAAACGAAGCAATAAGACTTCAAAATGCGAATATTCCTGCGGATAGTGATGAGACACAGAATTTTGCAAAAGCCTATTGGGATATGATTATGGATTTCACTGGCGGAGATATGAGTATGCTTCCCAGACTGATTGAATTAGGGCAGTTTCAGAATGCAGACCATAAATGGAAAGTAGCCCAGGATATTGCGAACGGATATGTTGAACAAGCATTAGGTGTTTATTTTTCCCGTTTAGGCATTGACCCATTTAAGGAGGAAACAGAATGAATGAAGCTATAAAAATCAGCAATTTATCAAAGAGTTATGGAACTCACATTGTGCTGAAAGGTTTAGATTTTAATATACAACAAGGAGAAATTTTTGCTCTGCTCGGCGTGAATGGAGCTGGAAAAACCACGTCGCTTGAATGTATCGAGGGTTTAAGAAAATATGACAGCGGAAACATTACTATAAATGGAATCATGGGCATTCAATTACAATCGGCTTCTTTGCCGAAATACATTAAAGCACTGGAAGCTGTAAAGCTGTTTGCTAAATGGAATAAGACCTCTCTTGACAGAGCAACGCTTGACGCTCTTGGTATTTATGAACTTTCAAAAAAGCCTTATTATCAATTATCAACCGGGCAAAAGCGGCGGCTCCATCTGGCGCTTGCATTAACACGAAATCCCGACATTTTGTTTCTTGATGAACCAACAGCAGGACTTGACGTTGAGGGGCAAATATCTTTACATGAACAAATCCGTCAGTTAAAAGCAATCGGAAAGACAATCATATTAGCAAGCCATGATATGGCAGAAGTTGAGAATTTGTGTGACCGGATTGCTATTCTTTCCGGCGGCAAAATTGCCTTTATCGGGACTGTCGGGCAACTGGGCGATACAATCGGGAAGCATTATAATATCACAATCCAAACGGAAAACAGGACTGAAAACTATGAATCGGAAAATATCGGAAATTCCCTACTTTCGCTGCTCATGCAGTACAAGGAAAAAGGAGAAACTATCACAGATATTAAGATAGACCGTGGTTCACTGGAACAGCACTTTATAAAAATTGCAAAGGGGGAGTAACAATGGGAGCTTTTTTATACGGAGTTTCTTTACAATGGAAGTTAGACATAAGGAGTAAGACATTACTTATAACCTGCTATATCGTACCTCTTTTGTTCTTTGTAATTATGGGCGATATATTTACATCAGTCATGCCGGAAGCGAGATATACGCTTATTCAGTCCATGACTGTATTTGGTGTGACAATGGGGGCGTTGATTGGTCTGCCGCCCTCTCTTGTTGAAATTTACAGCAGTGATATTAAAAAAGTCTATAAAGCAAATGGTGTTCCGTTAATATTAGGTCTTGCTTTAACAAACATTTCAGCGTATATTCATTTGTTCCTCATGAGCATTATTTTATATATTGCTGCGCCACTGGCTTTTAACGCTGAAATACCAAAAAATCCGGGTATGTACTTCATCAGCCTCGCTGTTTTTATTGCAGTATCATTAAGTATTGCCAGCATAATTGGTTTGGCAGTAAAAGACCAGGCAAAAACTTCTATGTTTTCTATTATTGTTTTTTTGCCGTCAACCATGCTTTCTGGAATTATGTTTCCTATTGAACTACTTCCAAAAACGTTTGAAACAATAGGAAAACTATTTCCGGCTACATGGGGATATAAACTACTGGCGGAAAATGCTTTTAAATTTGAAAGCCTTTTGCCACTGCTCTTGATTTTTATTTTAGCTACTGTTATGTGTAGTATTCTGTTACGAAGAATTGATAAATAGCAAAGACAGACGAGCCAGTCAACGGTCAAGATGAACGGGCTTCGCCCGCCGTTGACAGCCCCGTCTGTCTTTGCTGCTGGGTAGTCAAGGAGCGACAGCAAAAAATGCTGCCGCCCCTTACTATCATTAAAATCTTAACTGCCACTTAGTAGGAAAGGGGGAATTACCATGCCTTGTACAGAAGCATACAAGGAGCATATCGAATACACATTTAACGCCTTTTGCAGAGTTGTCATACACTATGCCGCTATCAACGCATGGCGTGACAGGGATAGGCGGCGGCAAAGGGAAATATCCTTTGAATACCTCACCGAAGAAAAGTTTTACCCGTTTAGCACAACGGATAAATATTTTATAGACCCCTACAAGCAATACCCAGTTACGATATGCGGTCAGAGGGTTATCCTTACGAACGGGGAGCTTGCGGAAGCCCTGTCCTCTCTGCCAGAGAAAAAGAGGGAAATCATCTACCTTTACTTTTTCGGGCGTTACACACAACAGGAAATCGGGGAACTATACGGACGCTGCCGGAGTACGGCATGGCATCACATACACAGTGCCTTGCAAATGCTGCATGAAGAAATGGAGGTGCTTTTCCATGAGGAATCCTAAATTTGTACCGTATGAAACGATTGTCAGAGCAACCAGCGGAGAGCCGGAAGCCATTGACGAGGTTTTACGGCATTATGGCAAAAGAATCCGGCTTGCTTCCCTTGAAAACGGACAGGTCAACAAGGACACCGAGGACAACATCAAACGGCGGCTTATCGCTGCCCTGTTCCAGTTCCGCTTTGACGGACAGCCTACCTAACAGGAGGTGAGATTTGTCGCAAAAATAGTCATGCTTATATTTAACGACACAGAAGAAAAAGCGGTTGAGAAAGCCATAGACGCCCTTGCGGATATGATACCGCTGGAAGCCATGCAGCCGCCCCACTCCCCGGCACTTACTTTTCCGGGATTGGAAATCAGACCGCACCAACGCCGGGTACTGAAAGACGGGGCAGACATTCCTCTCACACGTTTAGAGTACGGCACACTCTGCTACCTTGCCGCCAGTCCGGGGAGGGTATTCACAAAGGCGCAAATCTTTGAAGCCGTGTGGAGCATGGAAAGTGAAAGCTGCCAGTCAAACGTGGCGAATGTGATATGCAATATACGGAAAAAAATAGAGCCGGACAGCGGCAAGCCCACTTACATAAAGACCGTTTTAGGCGTGGGCTACAAGTTCGCTTCCGGGGAATAACAACAGAATAACCGCCGCCCATCAGCGGCAGCCAAAGACAGGAAATCAAGAAAAGGTTTCCTGTTTTTTTGCGCCAAAAACCAAGCCGGATTTTGCGCCGCAATAAAATAATTCAAATACTTTTGGAAAACATTGCTGTTGGACGGCGAATTGAGGGAGACATAAATGGCAAATTATTTTTCCAACCTTTTTCGCATTGACTGCGCAGCGCTGTCTACAAATGCATAATACCGCCGAAAATGCAGCACGCTGTTGGTATAGCTTTTCTTTCGAAATCGAAAGGCCATGAATCCCATTATGAGATCCATAGCCACATGATGTATTTGGATTTTTTATTGTTTGTCAGCCAGAGTCGGCAGATAAGCCAAACCGGCAGCAACAGTTACGGCATCTACCTTCCGCATTAGATTGCTGATCCGCCCCTCATTCCGGAAAATATCAGAAAAATCGGATAGTTCACATCCCACATCATGGTTCGGGATGCACAGGTAGTTTCCGTATTTATGCACTCCGGCCAGGATGTGGAAGTATGTCCCCCGTCCATTCATCTCAGCTTCATACCATCCAGGCCGCCATCGCAGCAGGATAATCTCCCCTGTCCAGGTTTCTATGCGGGAACCATCCCTGAAAAAACAGCTGTATTCCAAAAATAGCACCCCCTATCCAAGATTCTGGCTGCTGACGGAGGCAAGTATGACTTCCGTGTCAATTGCTTTCTTCTCCATCTGTGCGCCAAGGGTAAGGGCATTTGTCATCAGGTTATCCACCAGGCGCGGATTCCCCTGGGAATGGCTGTGGACAGCGGAAAGGGCGGCCTGCTCTATGATGGAGGCAGAGCCTCCCGCACAGGAGACCTTGTGGAGTACATACTGCGCCACTTCTGAATCTGTGAGACCAGTAAAGTTGTAATGCACGGTGATCCTCTGGCGCAGGGCTTCGTGGACCGGCTTGCGCAGGGTATTGTTCAGGTGCGGTTCCCCGCACAGGATGAGCGTAAAGCAGTTCAGGGAGTCATAGCCGTAGTTCATGAGCATCTTAATGTCCTCCAGGATGCCTGTGGAGAGGTACTGGGCCTCGTCAACGGCCAGAAGAAGGGGCTGCTTCTTTTCCCGGTAAAGGTAGAGGATCTGCTCCTGTATGGCCCGGAACATCCCGGGTTTGCCGCCTCTAGGTTCTACTCCCAGTACAGAGCAGAGCTGGCGGTAGAACTCCATGACGCTTACGGTGGAAAGACAGAGGTACTCCATATGGTAAAGGTTCGGGTTGAGCCCCTTTGCAAAACAGCGGAGTCCAAAAGACTTCCCCATGCCCGGGCGTGCCGTGAACAGACCAATGCCCCTGGTATCCTTGAGGTAATCCAGCCGGGAGAGCATCTCAGAGATGTCCCTGGAAAGGAAACGGTCTTTTTCCCGGACCATCTGTTTGTCAAAAGGATTGAAAGACAATCCATAGTAAGAACGGAACATCAACAGCCACCCCTAACTTTGAGTAGTCGATGCCAGGTGTATTGTTGCGCTTCGTCCTGCAGTTCTCATTCTTATCCGTAGGGCGGATGGGATAATGCACTCCTTCGTAAAGGATGAAGGCGGAGGACATGTCATCCGGGAGGAAGCGGATCTCCACTTTTGATGAGATAAACTGCATAGGGACATCATAGGATACCTTGTCGATGGAGACGGTAGAATCCTTATTCACTTTCCTTGTAATGCGGTTCAGGAAACATTCCTCCAGCCATTCCCTGGACGCAGGTGTCCGTATGGAAGCGCGGGTCTGCTGGTAACGGGAAAGGGGTGTAGTGCCGATACCGGAATGGAGGGAAGTATTATAGGAGCGCATGTAATCCTTAAGGAGTCCATTGAACTGTGCCAGGGAGCTTAAGGAATCCAGGTCCAGGGTATAGAGCCAGGTTTCCTTGAGTGTCCGGAACTGGCGTTCTATCTTAGCCTTGGATGCGCCATCCCGGATTTTTGTATGTAAAAGGATCGTTCCGATGGAGCCGCAGATGAGGGAAAGCTGCCCGTTCGAGTAGCTGGAACCGTTATCGACATAGAGCTTAGAAGGGATTCCGTGTGCAGCCACAGCATCCTTAAGCACTTTCTGGAAGTTATAAGCTGAGTCGTTATAGAAGAGCCCGCCGCCCACCAGGAACCGGGAATGGTCATCGATGATCAGGATGCAGTAGACCCGCCTGCGCTGGCCGTCTTCTGTGATATATGGAAGGTAACAGGTATCAGCCTGCCACATTTTCCCAAAGGCGTCCTCTTCAAAAGCCTTCCTGTCCCGCATGTTCGGGTTACGTGCCGATTTCAGGTCATGTTTCTTTACAAAACGCTGGACAGCACACACGCTGACAGAGGCAGGGATGAACGCCTCTTCCACAAGGTGGCGGTGGATCTGTGTGGAGTTAAGCCTTGGGAAAGCTTCCTTAAGCCGGTAGATCTCCTCGATGGCTGTATCCGTCAGGACCCGGGTGCTGCCCTTGTCGGAGCGTTCCCGGGGCATAAGTGCATCGATGCCGCCATTCTGGTAGAGAGACACCCACTTGCTGATAGTCTTGGGGCTGTAGCGGAAGGCGGAACCATCAGGTAGGGTGAGCGGGTTCTCGGTGATGCGTTGGTAATAGGCATTTCCGGACGCATCCGGATAAAGGCCATGGATGACCGGTGCGATGAGGGCAAGCCGGAACTGTGCCATGGCGGCAGCGTCCGAAAGGTTCTTTGTAAGCGATGAACAACCTACCGTTCCCCTGATGATATGTTTAGGTGTAAAATAGTTTATAGCGGCAGCTGAGGCTTGTTTTCAGGTGTTATCGTTTCAACATCAATCAGCCCTGTACAGTGTTCTTTGATAAAACTGCTCCATGGAAGAAGTATTTCAACCGCAGCAGGATCATCTTTATGATCGGGCATATACAGCAGCAGGATATAAAGATACTGGAATACATTTAACTTATTGGCCTTTGCAGTTTCTATCATGCTGTAAACAAGCGCACCTGCTTTAGCACCCGCAACGGATGTATGGAACAGGGAATTTTTCCTTCCGATGGCATAAGATTTTGCACGCCGCTCCGCTGCATTGTTTGACAATTCGCATCTGCCGTCCAACAGATAGCTCTGCAGCGTTTCTCTGTGGTTTATCGCGTAATTGACAGCTTTTTCCAGCTTGCTGCCGCCGAGCGGCTTTAGTGTTTCGACCCATGCCCAGAACTTTTCCCAGACAGGCGGCTCCTTTTCCAGGCGTTTTGCTTTCCGCAGGTCCGGTTCCATGCCTTTGAGCCCTTTTTCAATGAAAAAGAGCTTGTTGAAGAACATGAGCCCGATTTCAGCCGGGATTATGCTTTTCATTTGTTCCGGGCCTGGAAGCGGGATGTCTTTTACTTCCGTTTCTGAATTTATGTCCAGCAGTTTCAACTGCTTCTGCCGCTCTGTCGGGAGGGCTTCGTAAAACTTCCTGCGGCAGTGTGCGCAGCACACAGCGAGTATTACATCTTCTACCTTGTTATAGCCGCTGTACCCGTCGCACTGTACGATGCCGGAAAATCCATCCAGGAATGCCTTTGGAAAATCCCCGCTGCGCCCCGCCTGGTATTCGTAAAGCACGATCGGCGGCAGGCCATCGCTTCCGCTTAAATACAGCCACATATACGAAGTGGATTCTGCGGCCCTCCCTTTTTCACGCAGCACCTGGCATGTGGTTTCATCCGCATGGATGACCCCTCTCTGCAGGAGGAGTCCATGCAGACGGTCATATACCGGCTGGAAATATTCCAGGGCGCATCTGATATACCAGTTCGCCATGGTCTCACGAGGCAGTTTCAGGCCAAGCTGGGCCATGCAGGCTTCCTGGCGGTAGTATGGGACACTTGCAAAGCTTTTATCAAACATGACATATGCTACAGCAGACGGCGATGCCGGGCTGTGCGGCAGCAAAGGCGCAGGCGTTTGCGCCTGTACGATCGTCCCGTCACCGTCCTTACGGCATTCCGGACAGATCAGCTCCTCCTGCATATAACGGACACGTTCCACTTTTGCCGGGGTTATGCGCAGCTCTGTGCGGACTTCCTTACGCCCGAGCGGCATCATTTCCGCATTGCAGTACGGACAGCGGCGGTCTTTGTCCGGGACAGGTATAACGACATCACGGACAGGGATGTCTGCATAGCGTTCATCCCTTGTTGTTTTTTTCTTTTTTGCCCGTGTGTGTTCTTTTACCGTTGTTTTTGAGGCTGGATCTTCTGTTTCCACTGCGGCATCGGCCTGGGAGGTTTTTGTTTTTTCGCTTTTTGTTCCGAACAGCTGGCGCTTGAATTCTTCAAGCGTCTCCTCCAGGCCGGCCTTCAAAAGACGCAGGTCATCCACAAGGGAGCGCAGGTCCGCGATCGTCTGTTCCTGTTCCAGGATGCGTGCATCCTGGGACAGTATATGCGCTTTCATCTGTTCCACCATTTCTTCCAACAGCCGTGTGTATTCTTCATTATCAGCCGGCATATGCGCCCCTCCGTATTTCTTTCTGCTTATATTATAAATTATAAAGAAATGCGGGGGTGAAATCAAACCGTCCATAACTGCATGATAAGCAGTTTGACGGATTGGAAAATGGTGAAAAAAACTTCTAAATGCTGTTTTTAAGGCAGTTTGTCCACAGTATTCCGAGGGCAGGGCAGCGGCATATGCGGACAGCCCGCCCGAAAAAATCCGGCAGCGTGGATAACTTTCAAAAACGGCGCCAGCCGCCGGAAAATAAATTTTTAAATTTCATCATAATGCACAAAAGGTCAGAAATCTTTCCTGCCGGAAGGCTGCACTGCATTCGGCTGGCAGATGGAGAGTCCTTCCAAAAGCCAGCGCAGCTGCTGGCGGGTGAGCAGCCTGACTTCTTTCGCATCGCGCGGCCACTGGAACTTTCCATTATCCAGCCGTTTCGTGCAGAGCACAAATCCCGTCTGGTCAAAGTACAGAGCCTTGAGCGTATTTCTTTTTCTGCCGCAGAACAGGTACAGTGCATCTGCATAAGGATCCATCTGGTAAGTGTCGCGGATAAGGGCCATAAGGCCGTCGAAGCTGCGCCGCATATCCGTGCGCCCGGTGACGATATAAACTTTTGTATCACCGGACAATGCGCCTAACACAGAGATCCCAGCGCCAGAAGCGTATTGCGAATGATGTCTTCTGAAGCGCCTTCTAAGATTTCAACACGGTATCCGGATATCCTGACTGTGACAACAACACGGGCAGACGGGACCTGCATTGCACCACCGGCGGGATCCTGTGGATAAAGCACCGGATCAGCAGCCATTTCCAGAGGAACCACTTCGTGTTTCTGCCCAGAAGCAGCTGTCTGTGATCCTGGTATGCCACAGGACTTTTTCTTAAATCTGCGGCTTTATTATAAAATGTTTTTATGGATATAGAACGTGTCTGGCACCAGTTTTTGACAGACAGGCCGCTGGCGCGGCACTCCTGGATTAGCTCCAGCCATTCCTGGTCGCTGCGTATTTTCTTTGACATAGCATCATCTCCTGATAGTTATTTTGGAGCTGATAGCAGCAGCGGATGCCAGACAGATGGCTGCCGGACTGCTTGATCAAGAACTGATGTAGATATTCGCTCCAAGTTGCTATCATTATAGGGCAAAATCCTGTTCTTGTGGGACGGCAGGTTATTCATCGCTTACGGTTCTTTTGTTTGTTGTCCATAAAAATATCCTCCTTAAATGGTTTTCTGCCATTATAAAGGAGTTTCCTCAGGGAGACCATGCCTGGGCGTGTGGTCGTGGAAAAGCAGTTCAGGGACCGAACACCTGTTGGCAGTAAGACGCCGGATTTTTATGGGACTGGAGGAAGGATTTTGCAAAACGGCGGACAAAGGCGGAAGCAAAATCAGAATAGGAGGGCTGGGAGACCAGTGTCTTCAGGAAGGAGAGGGAAGAGGCTTCCATAGAGGAAAGTGCCCCGAGCCATTCTTCCTTCTGCACCAGGAAGAGTTCCGGAAAACGGTGCAGTTGGGAAAGGGTGATGGAGAAACGCCTGCAGAGTCCCTCTATAGAAGAAAGGTGCAGGAAATACTCTGCCAGGACACGGAGGATGAAGAACAGGCCGTAGCCGGAATAGGGGATGATGAAATCCGGGAGGATGGCATGGGTATGGCCGCAGGTACAGATGAGGCGAAGGATGCAGAGGCTGTGTCGGACAGGGGCGCCGTCTATGAAATCCACCAGGGAACGGTCATAATAGGCATGGATCTTGCAGCTGCCCGCTGCCCCGCAGAAGGGACAGGTCTGCAGCTGGGGGCGGAATCCAACCATGAAAGACTCAAATAGTGCTTTTGATGAAGTTTTTATACGGATCAGCTTGCAAAATAGGGAGTTTTCTCTTATCATAGTATATGTCGGTAGTGCCAAAGCCTCGCGAGTGGGACATGATCCCGTATATGGCAGGCACGCTGGTGTATGAGAGAAAGAACAAACTGTAGGAGGTTGGTGTTCTTTCTCTTTTTTTTCGTTCCAAAAAACTATATCGGAACAGGCTGGAATGGTCAAGAGGAAAATGCGCCGTTTCCTACAGCGCGCTCTGATAGACAGTATTAAGGAGATGAGATTTTAATTCGATGTTTTTGTGCGGGAGATAGGAACTTTAGTTTGCTGGGCGACACATTGCCTAAATTTTCTTTTTTCCCGTAGTAGGTAATAAGGGGAAAAATAATTGCCGGAAAGTTTGGCATTTTTTGAAACCGTCCGTATATCACTGCAAAACGGAGCTGGTTTTCCGTTTTTGTCAAATTCTGTTACGAAAACACGAAAAGAAATTCCGGGGAACTTTGCCAGATTTGCCTTGCCGTGCGTAGTAAGTAATAGAGGGAGAAACACCGCCGCATAGCTGGCAGAATCCACGCCGAACAAGCCGGGGGTATCAGCAGAAGCCCACACAGCGGAATCCGTCACTTTCTAAGAGCAAGATTCTACCACAGTACCAAATTTCGCCTATCGGCTCATTTTGTCCTATGGGAATCTTGTTGGGGTTGCCACCCCAAGTCCGCCTTTTTGCGGCTTGCGCCGCTTGAAAAAATCCACCCACGAAAGGAGGTTCACAGCCATGAAAAGATATAACACACCCCACCGCCACCGGGTAATCAAAACACGCTTGACCGAGGAAGAATATGCAGAGTTTTCCGAGCGTGTCACCCTCTGCAAAATGAGCCAAACCGAGTTTATCCGGCAAGCCCTTATCAAGTCAAGCATACGCCCCGTCATTACCGTTTCCCCGGTCAATGATGAATTACTCTCTGCCGTTGGAAAACTCACAGCCGAGTATGGAAAGATAGGCGGCAACTTGAACCAGATCGCCCGCTGTCTGAACGAGTACGGCGCACCCTATAACGCACTCTCCCAAGAGGTACGAGCCGCCACAGCGGAGCTTGCCGCCTTGAAGTTTGAAGTCTTGCAGAAAGTAGGTGAAGCCGTTGGCAACATTCAAACATATCAGCTCTAAAAATGCCGATTATGGGGCGGCTGAACAGTACCTAACTTTTGAGCATGACGAGTTTACCATGAAGCCCACGCTTGATAAAAATGGGCGGCTTGTTATCCGTGACGATTACCGCATTTCCTCTCTGAATTGTGGTGATGAAGATTTTGCAATCGCCTGTATGCGCTCCAATCTGAAATACGGCAAGAACCAGAAGCGGGAGGACGTAAAGAGCCACCACTATATCATCAGCTTTGACCCCCGTGACGTACCCGACAACGGCTTGACCGTAGACCGGGCGCAAGCGTTGGGCGAGCAGTTTTGTAAAGAGCATTTCCCCGGACACCAAGCGTTGGTATGCACCCACCCAGACGGGCATAACCACAGCGGAAATATCCATGTACATATCGTAATCAATTCCCTACGGATTGAGGAAGTACCCTTGCTGCCCTACATGGAAAGACCAGCCGACACAAGGGAGGGCTGCAAGCACCGCTGTACGGACGCAGCTATGGAGTATTTCAAAGCGGAAGTCATGGAGATGTGCCACCGGGAAAACCTCTATCAGATTGACTTGCTGAACGGGAGCAAGAACCGCATTACCGAGCGTGAGTATTGGGCGAAACGGAAAGGACAAGCCGCACTGGATAAAGAGAACGCTTCCCAAGCCGCCACGGGAGAGCCGCCCAAGCAGACCAAGTTTGAAACCGATAAGGAGAAGCTACGGCGCACAATCCGCACCGCCCTGTCCTCTGCCGTTTCCTTTGAGGATTTTTCCGGGAAGCTGCTGCAACAGGGCGTGACCGTCAAGGAGAGCCGGGGGAGATTATCGTATCTCACGCCGGACAGGACGAAGCCCATCACCGTCCGGAAACTGGGTGATGATTTTGACCGAGCCGCCGTACTGGAAGCACTCACCATAAACGCACAGAACGCCGCCAGAGCCGCCGAAACGCCCCTACCCCAACAGGAATACCCCCGCAGCATAAAAGACCGCTTACAGCGCAACAAAGCCGTTGTAAACGCCCCGAAACAGGACAGCGTACAGCGCATGGTAGACATAGCCGCCAAGAAAGCCGAGGGCAAGGGGAAAGGCTACGAGAAATGGGCGACCTTGCACAATCTGAAGCAAATGGCGGCGACCATGAGCATTTACGAGGAATCCGGCTTTTCTTCCCCGGAAGAACTGGAAGCCGCCCTTGCCGCCGCCAGTGCCGGGCTGCATGAAGTAACCGGGAAACTGAAAGCCGTAGAAAGCACTTTGCGGGAGAAAAAAGACCTGCAAAACAGCTATTATAGGACTTCGTGTTTAGTTTTCGTGTTTCTTAAAAGCCTTGATTTATGCGGTGTTGCGGTGGTTGTCTATAAATACTTGCCCCGAACGGCGCGGGAAAATCCACAACCATCAATATGATCTGTTCTCTGCTTGCAAAGACAACCGGTAAGATCCTTGTAAATGGATATGACATGGATACGGAGGATGAAAAAGTAAGAGGTTGTCTTGGCATTGTTTTTCAAAACAATGTGCTGGATGAGTTATTGACCGTCAAAGAAAATTTAGAGGTAAGAGCACGGTTTCACGGACTGTACGGCAAAGCGTTGAACAACCGTCTCAAAGAATTACAGCAGACTTTTGAAATTGATGACATCTGGAACCGTCCCTTTGGAAAACTCTCCGGCGGACAGAAACGCAAATGCGAGATTGCGCAGGCTGTTTTGCACAGACCGAAGATTCTCATACTGGACGAACCGACTACCGGGCTTGACCCGCAAACCCGTACTGCGATCTGGAAGTTGATTCGAGATATGCAGTCCGACTATGGAATGACAGTTTTTCTTACTACTCATTATATGGAAGAAGCTGCATCTGCCGATCATGTCGTAATCCTTGAAAAAGGAAGCATACAGGCAGAGGGAACACCGGATTTTCTAAAAAGCCGGTATGGAAAAGATACTCTGAAATTGTGGTTCGAGCATTTGGATGAGGGTATGCAGAAGTTAAAAGCAATGGGATATGTTCCGAAACTCAAAACAGATTATGTTTCAATTTCTGTTGAAAACAGTCGGGAAGCATTACGTGTTCTATCCCACATTAAAGATTTTCAAGACTTTGAATTGATCAAAGGAACTATGGACGATGTCTTTTTGGCAGTCACAGAACATATGGAGGTTGAAACATGCGGCAGATAGAAATTTTAACAAGACGAACTATAAAACTTTATTTGAGAAATCCGTTGGCAATTTTATTTTCCTTTGTCTATATGTTGCTGTTCCTTGTGCTAATCACCTTGTTTTTAGGCGATTATATGGCGCAGGGAATGAAGGAAGCGTATGCGTCCGTTGTGGGAATGGATTTTTCTGCCATGCGCTGGCTGGTAGATGCAACCGCCATGGCCGGTGTTTTGATGATCAACTGCATTTTGGTTCCGCTGAATGTGCTAACCATTATGGTAGAGGACAGCACCACACAGAAGCTGGACAGTTTTCTTGTCAGTTCTGTGTCCCGCAGCAAGCTGGCTGTCGGCTATTGGCTTTCGCCGTTTCTTGTTGGAATGATCATGAATACAGTCTGTCTGTTTATTGCAGAAGGATTTATTGTAATGAACGGTGGAAAATGGCTGTGTCTGTCAGAAACTCTGCAAGTGATCGGTTTAATCACAGTCAATACATTTTCGACAACAAGTATTTTATTCGTAGCGGCTCTGCTGATAAAAAAGACACAGCTATATAATACTTTTACCGGAATTATGTCTGCTCTGGTTGGTTTTATAACAGGGGCATTTCTGCCTATCGGTATGTTTCCGTCCAATATCCAGAAGCTTTTTGCATTTATGCCGGCACATCACGGGGCAACTATGATGCGTGAGGTAATGACGAAAGACGCTTTTGGGGCAGTCTTTGGCAATGTGACAGACCAGATGGTAAAAGAAAGTTTTATGACTGCCGAAGAAATCGCTGAAATCTATCAGTCAGAAAACGGTATCATTTACATGCTTGGAAGTATCCGATTTGGTTTTCCACTTATGTTTGCTGTTGTCATCGGTTCGGGAATCCTGTTCCTTGTCATAGGGTGCGTCTTGATGCGAAAGCAAATGCGAAGATAAATCGGTTTTACATCATCTGCACATATCTACGGAGTGTGGATTGTCTGCGTAGAAATTTCCGTTTATACTGAATCTCGAGGTGAGAACAAATGGATGCTAAGAGAAAAAAAGAACTGCTGTTGCAGTGGAAAAACCGTCGTCCCGAGATGGGAATTATTTCAATACGATGCAAGAACACCGGTGAAATATTTGCAGATATTTCAACAGATACGAAATTTGCTTTTAATAGCCATCGCTTTCATCTATCCGCGAATCTTCACAGAAATAAGCGGCTTCAGGAATTATAGAAGCAGTATGGTGAAGATGGCTTTGTATACACAGTAGAAAGCGTTTTGAAGTATGAGAACCCGGAAGAAGATCAGGCGGATAAACTGACCGATATGCTGGAAAACTTTTTGCAGAATCATCCGCAGGCAGGGAGGCTTTCAAAATGAACGAAAAGATAGTATTGACCGCAAAAGGCTACGACCGTGTGGACGGGAGAAATGCCTATCAGTCTGCGGTAAAGAAACTGACATTAGGCACTCCCATTCATGAGGAAAATAAAAAGATGCAGATTGCGGCGCAGCTTTGGAGAGAAAACAAGAACGGCGAGCTGGAAATCAGCATGGAGCTTCCGATCCATCAAGTCTTTGATTTGATGATTTTTTTAGCCGTACCTTGCTTTATTTCAAGGAGGCTTACCGTTTCCCTCTGCTCTACAATCCAGACAAGCCTACTGTGGAGCGGATTGGCGTGCAGGGCGGCGTTTTTCCGGTGGAAATCTGCGTGGATAACCCAAACATCAACGAGGATATTCAAACCTTTTCGCAGTCGTTAAGTGATTTGGGGGAGTTGACCGGGGAGCGGCTGCGGACACTTGCCCGTATTATTGAGGAATTGGAGTTGTATTAAAAATGGGACATTGGAACTTGTCCCCGAACAGGCGGCTGACAGAAGCAGAGAAAGCGCTGGTTTGGAAGAAACCCGCTTCTCATGCTGAAAGCGATGCGGAACGCAGGATCTGTGAGGCCGTTAAACAAAACTGGAATCGGGGTGAAATGAAAATTACAAATATCCTGTTGGAAGGCGATGCAGGATCAGGAAAGACGCAGCTTGCCAAAGCTCTTTCTGCCGACTTTGGTTTACCATATACAAAAATCACCTGTTTTGCAAATATGGATAAATCGGACATTCTGGGAGCAATTCTTCCTGTGGCGGGAAGTGACAATCAGGAGGTACAATATCAGTATTACCCGTCTGAGATTGTCCAGGCCTATGAAAACGGCTGGCTTTTGGAAATACAGGAGCCTACGGTAATCCGTGATGCGGCTGTTTTAATGGCGTTAAACTCAGCGCTGGAGCCGGATGGGAGTATCAACCTTCCTACACGGATTGTCCATCGGCACCCGGATTTTATTGCGGTCATAACTACCAATCGAGGATATAACGGCTGCCGTCCGTTAAACGAAGCACTCCGCGACCGCATCCAGCACGCTGAAAAAATGGATTTGCCCTCTCTGGAAGTCATGGTAGAGCGTGCCGCCTGCAAAACCGGTTGTACAGATACGGAATTGCTGCAAACCTTTGCCCGTGCTATCATAGCATTAGACAAGTCTGCAAAGGCAAACGCCATCAAGGACGTAGCTGGTATGCGCTCCTATTTTTACTGGATAGACGCAGCTTTACAGGGAACCGCACCGATAGAGGCTCTTTACCATAAAGTCATTTATAAGATGACAACGGATGAAGAAGAAATTTCTCTGTTAGAGCAGGCGTTAAAGAAGCAGAATCTGCTTTCAGAATTAGAAACTATGTGTTTTCTTCCAAAATCAAATACAAACGGCGAGGAACTTAAACTTCGTGCAGATGGAAATTCAAACACAGTACTCCCAGAACCGAAAGAGGAACTTCCACCTTCTGCCGCATTGAAACGGCGGCCTGACAGCAAAGGGCGTTCCGATTCGTTGGCAGAAACAACTGTTCAGACAGAGCAGACACAAACCAATGAGGATGGAACGCCGATTTATCACGAATTAAGTCTGGAAGAAACAAAACAGCCTCAGGAAGAAAAGAAGTCTTTCCGAAAACAGCTGAATCATGACGCCAGAGAAGCAGTCAAGGGTTCCATCCATGAAAAAATAGGCATGATTGTTCACCGTCCAGAAGCTACAGAAGCGCAGAAGGACGCATATCGTGAAACAGCACAGCAGCTTCGTCCTGTGATTCTGGAACTATCCAGAAAAACGCAGCCACTTTTGGAACATGAAGTATCTGTGACATTTTCCGGGAATCGGGTTTATGGTACGGCCTTTCATGCAGAAAAAACAGCTTCGCCGGATCTGCGGTATTTCTCCAGAAAAAATCCGCCGGAAGAAAAGCCTTCTTTAGCAGTAGCGCTCAGAATCGATCAGTCGGCGTCCATGAATTCCTTTGGACGACTGGAAGCCGCCAGACATGCGGCAGTAGCTGTTAATGAATTCTGCAAACAATGCGAAATTCCCCTTTTGATCTATGGAGACACCGCTGACCGTTCGCCAAAAGAAAAGATGTCGCTGTATTCCTACATTGACTGGGAAAAACCGAAGCTGAACGAAGAAGCGGCGCTGATGGGAATGGAAAGTATCAGCAATAACCGGGATGGCATGGCACTAAGGGTATTTACCTCTGGTCAGGGGTTCCGGGAATTTGTATCTTTATTGCTCGAAACATGGATTACAAAAATTCTCATTTTCTGTATAATAAAATAATTCATATTCCAGATACGCCTCTAATTGTAAACCTATAAAACTATTTAGGTTGACAATATGAGGCGTATTTGCTATATTTATAGTGAATTGAGCGGCGATCATATGAACACAAAAGGAAAACTACTGGAATTATTAGAAGCAAACAGGGGCAGTTATTTTTCAGGAGAAGAAATTGCAGGGCTTCTTTCCGTCAGCAGAACCGCTGTCTGGAAGGCGGTAAAATCGCTACAAAAGGAAGGGTATCCTATTGATGCTGTAACAAATAAAGGGTACTGCCTTTCTTTAGAAACAGATATTTTATCTTCACAAGGAATTCAAAAATATCTGCATCCTAATATCAAAAATATCGACATTTCTCTGCTTCCAACCGTATCCTCCACAAACACGCTGATGAAAGCAAAGGCTGACGCCAATATGCCGGAGGGATGTCTGCTGATCGCCAGTGAGCAGACAAACGGGAAAGGGAGATACAGACGAAACTTCTATTCTCCGCATAATACCGGAATTTATATGAGTTTATTGCTTCGTCCTCAAAACTGTACTTCCGTTCAGGCAGCTCAGATTACAACGATAGCCGCCGTAGCCATGTGTGAAGCTATAGAAGCTGTTTCAGGTGAAAGGGCAGAAATCAAATGGGTAAATGATATTTTAATCCGTGGAAAAAAGGTCTGCGGAATACTAACCGAGGGTTCTTTCAATCTGGAGACTGGAGCGCTGGAATATGCTGTGTTGGGACTTGGTCTGAACCTCTATGAACCGGAGGAAGGATTTCCGAAGGCTCTGATCTCAGTTGCAGGAACGGTATTCCATGCTTCTCACAGCGATGCTAAAAACCGCCTGGCAGCGGAATTCCTGAATTTTTTTTCGATATTATCAAACTGCTGATCCGACAGATTATGTGGAGGAATATAGAAAACGCAGCATCGTGCTGGGGAAAGAAATCCAGTTGGTATCTGCAGGAAAAAAACGGACAGCCGTTGTTATGGAAATAGATGACCGCTGCCGATTACTGGTTAGATATGAAGACGGAACAATGGATTGCTGTTCCTCTGGTGAAATTATGATACTACAATAAAGGAAATCTATTATGTATACCAGCAAAACAAAAAAAACTGATTCTATGCTCCCTGTTTACCTCTCTGATCGCTGCGGGCGCCTTTATCCGCATTCCGATTCCGGTCGTGCCCTTTACTTTGCAGCTTTTATTTACAATGCTGGCAGGACTCATCCTGGGAGGAAGGCTTGGCGCTATAGCTGTATGTGCTTACATCATGATGGGGCTTTTGGGACTTCCGGTGTTTGCGGAAGGCGGAGGTCTCGCTTATGTTTTAAGACCCAGCTTCGGCTATCTTCTTGGATTTGCGGCTGCCTCCTATGTGACGGGACATATAGCAAATCAGGTAAAGAATCCCGGACATGGCAGGTTGCTTTTGGCAAACTTTATCGGACTTGCCATCGTGTATTTTTTGGAATGCTTTATTATTACCTGATAAGCCGCTTTTATCTGGGAACACCCATCGGCCTGTGGCCGCTGTTCCTATACTGCTTTCTTCTGGCAGTACCCGGAGATATTGTATTATGCGTTCTTGGCGCTTATCTGGGTAAACGGCTGATCCCTCTCAGAGACAGGATGTGATGATGATGAACTTAGAATACTTAACGGAAAAGGTTTTGGACAGAGACGTGATCACAAAGGAGGAAGCGCTGTTTTTATACAGTCGCCCCCTGGAGCCCTTATGCAAAAGCGCAGATAAGATACGCAGATATTTTTGTTCTGAGCAGTTTGATCTTTGTACGATCATCAATGCCAAAAGCGGCGGCTGCCCGGAAAACTGCAGGTTCTGCACCCAGTCCTCACACAGCCGCACGCAGGCAGAATGCTATCCGCTGCTTTCGGCAGAAAGGATTGTTGCACAGGCAAAGAAGAATCAGGAACAGGGCGTGCTGCGCTATTCCATCGTTACTTCCGGAAAATGTCTTTCCGACAGAGAAATCGATCAACTGTGCGAAGCCATACGGCAGATTAAAAAGAAGTCGGGATTTCCGTCTGTGTTTCCTTCAGTCTTTTAACGGAAGAACAGTTTCGCAGACTGAAGGAGGCTGGCGTCACAAGAGTCCATAACAATCTGGAAACCTCCCGGAGAAATTTCCCCCATATCTGTACCACTCATACCTTTGACGATAAAATCCGCGCCATCCGCCATGCCCAGGCTGCAGGACTGTTGGTGTGCAGCGGAGTGATCATGGGACTGGGGGAGACGGCGGAGGATCGGATCGATATGGCTGTCAGCCTGAGAAGGCTGGGGATCAAAAGTGTTCCCGTCAATCTCTTAAATCCCATTCCCGGTACGCCCATGGAAAAGCAAAAGCCGCTGGATAATGAGGAGTTACGGCGGATCGTGGCCGTTTACCGTTTCCTCCTGCCGGATGCGTCCATCCGTCTTGCAGGCGGAAGGGGGCTGCTTGCCGATCAGGGAAAAAGCTATGTGACTGGTCTGATCCTGAAAAAATTCAACGAAAGTGGAAAATCCGCAGCTTATTATAAAGCGGCCATGAGCGGGAATCATCGAAACCCAGATGGAACAATCCTTCCAGGCGATGCGCTGGATGTCAAAGCCCGGTCAGGAATCAGCCAGCCCATAGAAGAAATGTGCCCCTATGTGTATGAAACGGCAGTTTCTCCTCATCTGGCATCGAGGCTGGAAAAGAATCCAATCCAGTGGGATGAGATTTTAAGGGGCTTTGACAGGCTTTGCCAACAATATGAGTATATTACGGCAGAGGGTTCCGGCGGAATCCTCTGTCCCCTCCGCTTTGACCGGGAGAAAATCATGCTGGAGGATTTTATCAAAGCAAGGAATTTTCACTGTCTGCTGGTCGCTGATGCAGGGTTTGGAACTATCAACTCCGTGGTACTGACTGCAGAGTATATGAAAGCCCGCAGTCTCTGTATTAAGGGGATCATCTTCAATCATTTTGAAGAAGGCAATGTCCTTCATGAAGATAACCGGTATCTATGTGAGAAGCTGACCGGATTAAAGGTGCTTGCCTGTGTGAAAAACGGAGAGGAACATCTTCCCCTTTCCTTTGAAGAACTGGAACCGCTTTACGAATAAAAACAGGAGGAGACTTTATGATCTGGTATCCTTATGAACAAATGAAAACAATGAAAGCGCCTTATCTGATTGAGAACGCAGAAGGCGTGTATCTTTACACAAAAGAAAACAAAATGATCGACAGTGTTTCCTCCTGGTGGAGCGTGATCCATGGGTATAAGCATCCCAAGCTGAATGAAGCGATTACCGGTCAGCTTGAACGCTTCGCCCATGTCATGCTGGGCGGCCTGACCCACCAGTCGGTACAGTCACTGTCTGATAAGCTGCAAAGCTGGCTGCCTGGGGATCTGGATTATTGCTTTTTTTCAGATTCCGGAAGCGTAGCCGTTGAGGTGGCCTTAAAAATGGCGCTGCAGTATTACATGAACCGGAATGAAACAGAGCGCACCATGGTACTTGCGTTGGGGCACGCCTACCATGGCGATACTTTTAAAACCATGGAGGTGGGTGATGACGAGGATTATCATTGCGTATTAAAAGCCTATGGGAAAAGCAGCCATGTGATCCATATTCCTACGGAAACAGATGCATTGGAACAAGCCTTTTCGGAGTTTCACAGCCGACTGAACTGTATGATCGTGGAACCCCTTCTGCAGGGAGCAGGAGGAATGCGGATGTATGATCTTTCCTTTCTGAAACGGGCCAGGGAGCTTTGCACCCGGTACGGAACGAAGAAATTACAGATAGGGCAATGGATTTCACTGATTCTTCTCTCCGGCTGGTTGTTGCTTGTTTTAGGGCTGACCACTCTCAGCAGAGGGGCAAATTTCGGCGGTTCCATCAACCTGTCCCTGTTCAGCGGCTATGTCAACGCATGGCACGAATGGTCTTATACGGAATTGCAGCTGATTATCTTTAATATGCTGATGTTTGCGCCCCTGGGATTTCTCCTGCCGTTTTTGACGAAGCGAGGCGAAAAATTCCCTTTTGTATGCCTGATTTCCTTTCTGGTTACTTTCTTCATCGAGGTATTGCAGCTTGTAACCGGACATGGAATTTTTGAGCTGGACGATCTGCTTCACAACTTTGCAGGAAGTCTCTTTGGCTATTTTGTCGTGATGTTCTTCCTTGCCTGCTTCCGGGATAAAAATGGGAGTGGAAACCGTTTATGAAGATGGCAGTGCTGCCGCTTCTCTATGCCGTTGCTATCTGCTGTGCCGTTCTTGTCTATCAAAATCAGGAATACGGCAATCTGCCGATTATTCCGGCGGAAAAACAGAATATGTCTGTCATTTCTGTGGAAAGAGAAACTGACCTTTCAGCACAGACAAAGGATGTCGGCGTTTACAAAATCCAAGGGCGAACGATAAGCAATACAGCAAAACAATTTCCCAAGCGGTGGGAAAGCTGATGGGAATTGAGTTTAAGTCGGCTACTTACAGCGAGGGTAACAATAAAATTTTCGTCGGAAAAGCGTCCGGCGAACAGTTGACCGTTTTTACAGACAGCGGTGAATGGACTTATACCACATGGACGGAGGGTAAGAAAACGCTGACCGAACAGGAAATATCTGCAAAGAAAACAGAATTGGAAAGCTGGCTGAACGAATACGGTTTACTGCCAGAGGGTTCCGTTTTTACTGTACAGGATCATATCACCCTGCGCTGGGACGCACCGGCTTCGGACGAAACCGATCCGCAGGAAGATTTTTTCTCCGGTAGTATTATGGCAGAGTTCGATCCCGAGGGCGCTGTTTCCATGTTCCACTATTTCATCATTCCAAATGAGTATGTAAAAAATGTGGAGATTATTTCAGAAGAAGCCGCCTATTCAGAACTGATGGACGGGAATTTTGAGCAATATCCGCCTTTTGAAAAGGGCGATAAAATTGTGATACAGGACTGCGTTTTGAGCTATACCTACGATACGAAAGGTTTCTTCAGATCGGCTTACCGTTTCAGCGGGTATATCAACGAGACGGATTACAGTTGGGAAACCAATATTAACGCTATGAGAAAGCTGCTGGGCTATGGGTATTCTGTTGTCCTTGGAAGCGAACGCTTCTATCCCAGAGCTGGCTATCTTCCGGCAGACAGCTTTGGAATTACAGCCCCATTTGATGTTTCATGTGAGAATTATATGGTATGCCGGCTGCAAGACAATGCTGACGGAATCTGTGGAGTTGTTCATTACGCAAAGGAATTCGGGATCGACATTCCCTAATTCCACGAAAGGAGTAAGAAGATGGCAGTATTTTTTATGGCTGTATCACATTGGACGGATATTTGGCAACAAAAGAGCATGGACTGAACTGGCTGTATGATACCGGAGGCCCGGAAGAAACCAGCTGCGACGAATTTTACAGTCACATGGATGTTGCACTAATGGGACGCCACACTTTCGAGGAAATCGAAAAAATGGAAAATCCGGCGGCAACTTATCCTACTACGGAGAATTATGTGTTTACCAACAGGGAGCTTGCCTGTCCCGGTTTTACGGCAGTTCATGGCAGTCCTGTGGAATTTGTAAAAGAGCTGGGAAATAACCGCAACATCTGGGTGGTGGGCGGAAATACCATTCTTGCCCCGCTGCTTGATCAGAATATGGTGGACTACCTTATCGTTCAGGTAGCGCCTGTGCTGTTGGGTGCAGGAATCCCTCTGTTTACACAGAAAGGAACCCTGCGCCGCTACCGGCTGGAAACAGTCCGGCAATACGGGCAGTTTGCAGAACTGGTATACTGCCAGATATGAGAGATATTGGCATGGCAAATACGCTTTGTTTCCAGTCTAAATGATGTGTGGAGGTTATGATGAACAAGAAAGACCGTTTCATAAAAAGTATTTGGTATCTTTATCTTTTACTTTTGTTTGTTTTTGTGATTATAAAATTCAGAGGCTCTTTTGCAGAATTATATGATAAGATTGTGTCAACACCCTTTGGAACAAATTATAATTTCATACCGTTTCATAGTATAGGGTATCAGCTTGCACATTTTTCTGAGGGATGGGCAAAATTTAATCTTTTAGGCAATATACTTCCATTTTTGCCGTTTGGTTTTTTGCTCCCATCGGTTTATCACAAAATCAATACAACTGCAAAAATGATGATTACGGCAATTTTGTTTGTTGTATTTTTAGAACTGTTTCAATTTTTTTCAAGACTGGGCAGTTTTGATATAGATGATGTCATACTGAATACTTTTGGTATTTATATTGGTTATTTAGTAAAGAGAATAGGCAAGTAAAAATATCCCTTGTTCACAATATATGAAGCAAGGGATATTTTCCTATTCAATCAAATTTTTTTGTTCGTAGAAGGCAAAATACCCCTGCTGCCATCATAAGAATTCCAGAACTAACAAACCAACGTTCCACCCCGATGATTTCGCTGACAGGTCCGGCCAGAAGCAAACCAAAGGGCGTTGCCAGAGTCATTGCTGTGCTGAGCAGCGAAATAACCTTTCCCATCATTTCCGGCGCAACTGTCTCCTGGATATGCGCCAGGAGAGGGACGTTGAAAAAGCTGCCGGACGCTCCCATGATGAAGCTGCAGAAAACAAATACCGGGAAAGCAAAAATAGCTGTCTTTTCATATACAGTCAAGATTTTGGGTTACAGGAATCCAGATTTCACTATAAGCATAGTTAGGTTTTTCTTCCTTCATTTTTGTAAAGGAAAAAGAAAATGCTTCTGCCAGCTCATAGTCTGCCGTTATAAACCATTCTGAATAAATTCTGGCCATGGTATCCTGTAATGTAAACGGAAAGATCCCTTCATTTGGAAAAACTGCCCAGGTGTGGGCCTTGACAGAAAATACCTCCAGATCATCGGGAACATCCTGTATTGTCGTCAAAACACCGATCATATGCGTCAGCTCTCCGGCTTCCGCAAGAAAATTCGTGTCTGATTCATAAGATACATTGACGACTTCGCACGGTTCCATATTCTGCAGCCGGTGCATTTCTTCTTGCTGTACCGGCGTAATACTTTGAGCCAGCTTTAAAATCTCGTTGTTGACGCCTTCAAACTGCATCGGTATCCGCTTACTGACTCCGGCGAACAAAAAAGCAGGTTTTTCAACAAATCTATATTCCATTAAGGTTCCTCCCTTCATTGTTGCGACAAATGATAATTTTGATAAGATTGGCACTGCTTTGATTTGGCAGCCTGCGACGGAATCATACCGCTCCATTTTTTGAACGCGCGAGAAAATCCGTCTAAGGATTGATAACCATATTGATAGGCCACATCCGTTACCGGAATTCCCTGAAGAAGCTTCTTATTTGCCTCTGAAAGCCGCCGGTTTTTCACATATTCATTCAGCGTCATATTGGTAAGGGCAAAAAATATTTTTCTGAAATGATAATCTGGAACATGGATATACTCTGAAATTTTTTCAAGCGGAAAATCGTCCTCCAAATGCGCTTCAATGTAATCCATCGCATCGTTTAATTTCTTTAACATTCTGCACCTCCTTATCCCGGCTAAGCGCTAATCTTTCATAAAGGCTGGAGTTATATTGCCTCTGCAGAGTACGGACGCTCCATCCGGATCTTGCTGATTCAATTTCATAGAAACTTCTTTCATCTTCATTTTCTATTCGCATTAATTGCAAATAGTGTGACCATGATACTATGAAGGGCGGTTTCTCTTCAAAAAGGCTAAACACTGTTTCGTTTTTTTCAACAGCAAAACGATTAAACACTGTTTCGTCAATTCTATCTTTATAAGTCATATAAAACTTCCGTGCATTTTTCAAACTATCCTCCGAGAATCCTCTTTCAAAATTCTTTTTCATTTCTTCTGATAGCCTTTTAATAACTTGACTGCCATATCTTGCCCTTGATTCGCCTCTTTGCTGCACTTCTACAATCCATTTTCCAATAGCATAGTAAGTAAGCAATTGTATCATATTTACTTGTTGAACAGTTATATTTCTTAATTCCGTTAGCACTATTATAAGCATTTTCTCTTGCCTGCTGTAATATAAAACACACATCCGTATAAAATTGTTGCTCATCTGGTACTACTAACTGCGCTGTTTTCTGTTTTATTACTTCATATTTTTCTTCCATACATCCTCCAATGAATCGGCTACACGCGTGTAGCCAATTCACTTTTAATAACTTATGATAATTCTACTTTTATAATGGCTCTAATTTTCCTATTCTTTTCCATACACTTCTACCTATACAATACCTCTAATTTACCTTGACTTTTATAATACGTTGTTTGTTGCAACAACAAAAGCGCTATATTCTCTCCCTTTTCCTCTACATGTGCTTTAACTTTAACAAACATTACTATTCCTTCTTCTGTAACAGCTGAAATCCAAAAATTTTTTATGGCTTTCTCTTCCATTTCAGCACAATTTAAAACAAGCCAATAATATCTATTTCTATCTACACCTTTACTATTTTCCAACTCGCCTGTTGGCTTTGTAGAACAATATAATGGAGATGCATATGTAACCTTTTCACAATATCGATAGTAGTTTCTAATAATATCTTTCATGTTTTCTTCAAAATATTTTTCCCCAAAAGCCATTATATTTTTCAAAATCACAGCCATACGGCTTGACCACCGGCTCTGCCGGTGGTTTGGATGAACCCCTCCGGGGCATTTTTCGGTACCGCCTATAGGCGGTGTCTAAGCAACCCCTTTTTCGGTGCTGCCTATAGGCAGTATTTCACTAACCTCT
This sequence comes from Eubacterium plexicaudatum ASF492, assembly GCF_000364225.2. GTDB lineage: Bacteria > Bacillota > Clostridia > Lachnospirales > Lachnospiraceae > Eubacterium_J > Eubacterium_J plexicaudatum. Next base: position 5,775,393 of record NZ_AQFT02000001.1, on the reverse strand, counting down.
GGTACTTGGCTGCCTCTTAAAAGAGGCTCTTTATCCTTCTATTCTACTGCATTCCTCCTGCTCTTCGATGTACTTTTTGATTGTCTCTTCGTTCACTTGCCCAATCGTCTCGGCATAATATCCTCTTGCCCAAAAATGTCTGCCATACTTGTCCCTGTATTCTGGATGTCGGTCAAATATCATCAGGGCACTCTTTCCTTTCAATTTTGACATCACTTCCGAGATACTCATCTTGGGCGGAATCGAAACATACAGATGTACATGGTTTGGACATACTCCGCCTTTTATCAATTTTACTCCTGTGATTTTACATACTGTGGACAATATCTCGCCAACCTCTTTCCCAATCTTCCCATACATTACTTTCCGGCGATATTTCGGAATAAAAACAATATGATACGTGCAATTATACTTGGTATGTGCTAAAATCTGATTATCCATTATGGATACCTCCTGCTATTGTTGATTAGGTTGCCTAGACCCAAATCTATGATAACATGGAGGTTTTATTTTTGGTACTTTAGGGATCGCTACTGCTCACTCTATTCTCCCCAGCTCTGCTGGGGGCTTAATGGACGTTCAGTTAATCGCAGGTCTCTATTGTAACTGCCGCTCAAATATTATTGCTTTTACCAGTTTATACTGTCTTATGTTATCTAATCTATTATACGAATCCAGGCCACAAACTCCACCCATCCGCCTAGTGTTATATCGTCCATAATCCCCTATCTTGTCCACAAAACACGGTACAATCAACACCAAATAACACTAAATAATGCTGTTTTCGCCCTGTCCCCAAATTAGGACACATAATACTCCACCGCATTCTCAGGGAACATCTCCTTGAATTCTCCGTATAGCTGCGCCGCAAGCGTCTTGTTGTAGGCGACAACGAGCATCGGCTTCTGTAATTCCTGAATGACATTTGCCATTGTGAACGCCTTGCCGGAACCCGTAACCCCTAATAAAGTCCGGAATTGATTGCCCTCCTTGAAGCCTTTGACCAGCTCGGCGATAGCCTGCGACTGGTCTCCTGTGGGCTTGTAGGGAGCTTGTAATTTAAAAGCATGCCCATCCTTTGGACTGCTTTTATAAGCAAGTAGCTGACTGTTGTCAGCGGATTGCGAATTTCCTCTCTTATCTGGCATATGAAAACTTCCAATTTCCGCAAGGGATACTTCGTAATGTGACCGAACACTCGAAAACAAGTTTTCTCGTTGTCGCGACACTCGTCAAATGCTCCTGCAAGCAGGGCATTTTCCTCATTGTTACCGCGCAAAAAGTTTGCCTATTCGCCCGAAATTCGTGTAATTTGATTTTCGATTCGTGTAAAATGGGCTTGCAAAGCTGGCGAATAAACGTTAAAATAACAATTACACGAATGCAGGTCACATTACGCAGTATCCCTTTGTGAAAACCGTATTTTTGAAACGGAACAACACTGAATAACACCAGCCGATACAAATAGTATTATCCCATTATTTGATTTTTCATTATAACATATAAGACAAAAAAGTACAGGCCAAAACCGAACTTTTGTTCTGTACTTTTTAATATCTTTTTATGCGATTCAGTTATGCCAGTATCTTAGAGCGTGTCTTAAAATTCATTCCTGCCATCTGCACGCTCCACTTTGGGATTAAGCTTCTCGGACGTCCATAAGTGGAACGGCAGATATAATCCAAATGCTGAAATGTGCCTGGTCGCCTTTTGCGGTTCTTCTCATACACTTTTCTTTCTTCCGGAATGGCTTTAAAAACATAATCCGGTATGGGTATGGTTCGGTAGCAGGACGGCGTTTTCAATCCAATTTCCTGCTTTGTAAACGTCTTGGCCGGGAAGTCCCCGGCAGAATTCAGGTTGAAAGACGGTGAGCGGCAACCAATGCTAAATAACGCCCTGCGGCGTAATCCGTCAAAAACCGACAAACTGTGATTTCTCACATGTTCATTGGCTCTGCCCGTGTCAAGTAAGGAACAAAAATCTTTTAATCTTCTTCATCATAATATTTTAGTTCTTTATTTACCATGTAATTATCAAATTTTGCAAACGTTGTATCACCATAAAGCATTGCTCCTTCTGTCAAATTTACAGATGGCTGATAACTTGCATTTTGTCTATAATATATATCATAGTAACTGTTCAGCACCCCGTTAAGGGCACATTGATTTTTGGACAAAACAGAGAAAATAAAATTTCTGTTTTGTCATTGCTTTAGTGTAAAAAGTGGATAACTTTCTAGTATAACTGCCAAGTGCTTTTGGGCTGTGGATTACTGAAACATAATTCCCCAGTTGTATCACAGATAACAGAGTAATTGTGGATTTTATCCGAGTGTTACCGGCAATTATCTCTTGTTTTTTACTGTTTATCCACCGTCATTTTGACAGTATATCAAAACGACACGATTCGCGGACCATTTTCCGTTAAAATAGAAGTATCAAATTTAACGGAAGAAGGTGGTCTGAATGCCAGTAAATGTTACACTTGAAATGGTTCAGCAATTGCTTGAACAGAATGCTTCATTGCTCAGGCAAAATGAAATTCTCACAGCAACTATTGCTGAGTTAAATCAGACCATATACAGGAACTGAAGGAACAGATTAATAAGAACTCCAAAAACAGTTCCAAACCACCTTCAAGTGATGGCTATAAAAAACCTGCTCCTAAGAGTCTGCGCAAACCATCCGGAAAAAAGGTCGGTGGACAGGATGGACATCAGGGGATACATTTAGCGGTAATAACAGCTCCGGATGAAATGTCAAACATATGCCCTCCGCATGTAAAGGATGCCAGCATTATCAGATTTGCAAAGGCACTGCATGTATTGCGGAGAAACGCCATGTTATTGACGCGGTTGTTACAGTCAATGTAACGGAGCATCAGGCGCTGGAACTTCCAGTCTGTATGCTGCATGGAGATACCCGCACAGGTGCTTTCCCTTCTGACGTAAAAGCAACCGTACAGTATGGTGAAAACCTTCAGGCATTAGCTGTTGCACTAAATACCGTAGGCGCAGTCAGCATCAAACGTACCCATGAGATTCTTTCCGGAGTATTTAACATTCCGATTGCAACAGGAACGGTCAGCAGCATGGTAAAAAGATGCGCTGACAGTCTGAGTGAAACAGTAGGTAAGATCAAGGATAAGATGATCGGTTCTGCGCTTGGACATTTCGACGAAACCGGAACCAGAGTGGATAAAAAACTCTGGTGGGTTCATGGTGCCTCAAACTGTGAATACACCTATCTTGATATCAGTCCCAAACGTGGAACTGCAGGTATGGGGCAATGCGGCGTTCTTCCGGAATTCAAAGGGATTGCCATGCATGACTGCTGGGCTTCCTACTGGAATTATCCGGATATTCAGCATGCAGTCTGCTGTGCCCATCTTCTCCGTGAATTAACGGGGATTGATGAAAATCATCCGGATCAGAAGTGGGCATCTGCATTTATAGACCTTTTACTGGAAATGAAAAAGGCCAAAGAGAAAGCTGTAGAGAAGGGAAAGGACTCTCTGAGCTATTATCATTATCATAAGTTCGATAAGAAGTATGATGAACTTATCGAACAGGCCCGGAAGGAAAATCCACTTACCGAAACCACGGAGAAAAAACGTGGACGGAAGAAAAAAGGAAAAATCCTTGCCCTGGCAGAACGCCTTGCAAATTACAAGGCCTCAGTCTGCCTTTTTATCCATAACTTCCATGTCCCGTTTGATAACAACCAGGCGGAACGAGATCTGCGGATGATAAAGGTGAAAACCAAAGTATCCGGATGCTTCCGAACTGAGGAAAGTGCCAGAGATTATCTAAAAAACAGTCCTATGTTGGCACAGCACATAAGCAGGGATACAATGCTTACGAAGCAATCAGAAATGCAATCTCAGGTCATCCTGATTTCATCTTTGAATAAGGGGGTTCTGAATAGTTACATATCATAAATATAAGATCCCCCTCGCATTTAGCATAAGATTCTTTTGCCTGTTCCGAATAGATTTCTGGTTTTGATATTTTAAAACATCTTGATACAGTTCCATAAGTATGAAAGCTTTGTGGCTTAAGAAGATGTCAAAAGGGCATAAAATCCCCCTCCCCATCAAAGGGGCTCTTTTCAAACGGGATACGGTATGGTAAAATAAGCTACAGCAATTCGTTTTAGGCTGTAGCAGCTGCCATCGCAGGATCTTTTTGATGATGATTTAGGGTACGACCCTGTTAGGAGCCGGAGATAAGTACCGGACTCCCGTTTACAGATTCCTGTATTGGTTGAAATGCATCTGCGCATTCTGAAGCGGATTGCTTTTCTTTTGCCTCTTTGTCAGCAGATGCTTTACCACAGGCATCCGCGGTTTCCGGCACTTTGCCGGAGCATTGCACTTCTACCAGACGGATCGTGTCATCATCGGCTCCCTGGTCTTTTAAGAAAGCGATGACATTTTTAAGTTCAGCCCTTTTGTGGTTTTAGTATTCTGTATGATTTCCCTATGGTCAACAGGGAGGAAGTCCGCATCATCCCGGATCATGTGGTAAATTGCCACGAGCATCTTCCTCGCTATGGCAATGATGGCCTTTTTGTGCCCCCGGCGCTTTTTCAGCGTTTCGTATTTACGGCGGAAGTACGGATCTTTCTTCGTGTTCTTCACGGCGGCAAGCGCACACTGGACGAGCAGCGGCTTGAGGTAATGGCCGCCGTTTCCTATCCTGGTAGATTTCTTCTTCCCTGCGCTTGCGTTGTTTGCGGGTGAAAGGCCTGCCCGGCATGCAAGGGAGGCGTCATCCCGCCAGACGGACATGTCCGTGCCGATCTCGCCAAGGATGTATAAGGCGGATGCCGGCGTGATCCCGACCATCGTAGTGAGATGCCGGATGATGCCGGTATATTTCTGGCGGTAGTATTCCAGCTTCCTGTCGATCAGGCCGATGCATTCTTCAATCTGGGAAAGGTGCAGGCTGATGATCTGAAGCTTGTCCCGCTGTACACCAATGAATTCATAGCCGTGGATGCTGTCCAGGATGTCTTCATCTGATGCCTTCATATTGCCCCGTCTGTATATCAGGCGCAGGATTTCATCGTCGCTGACTTCGTCTGGCTCCGTGGAGATGAGGTACTCCATGATGGCGGATGCCGATTTTCCAAACGGGTCTGAGAACACACTGTCCAGCCGCACCTTTGAGATTGTCATGGAGTTCTGGAAACGGTTCTTCTCAGAAGTCCGCATATAGGTAAGCTTAAGCCGGTAACGGCACAGTTCCCGGAGGTCACGGATGTCGGCAGGCGGGATGTATGAGGAAACGACCAGATCCATACGGAACATGCTGGCCATATGGACGGCGTCCCGGAAATCCGTTTTCTGTCCCTTTGCCTGTTTCACATATTTGGGATGAGTCAGAATGGGTTTTATGCTGTTCTGCTCTGGGATGTTGAATACAGGGATCCAGTATTTCCCGGTCGACTCCATGCAGACATCCTGCACACCGTACTCTTTCAGCCAGAGGGCCATGCTGCGGATATCGCTGTTCATTGTTGTAAACTTCCTGACGTAAAAGGTTGCCTTGAGCGTCTCCGTGTCGGTTTTACAGACGGCTGCCATCAGGATTTCTTTGTGCACGTCAATAGCTGCACAGACGGGGCGCCTGATATCCCCATCCGCTGAATGGACAACCGTGGTGCCGTCGTCTAATCTCAGGAACCGCAGTTCTTCGGAGGAGTAGGAACCTCCGGATTTGAGATGTTTCACCTGGTTTCTATTGTTCTTAACTGCCATGTTCTGTCTCCTTTCCAAAATGGCAGGGCTGAAACGGGAATACCGGCATTGACTGCTATCCCTGCGGGAGCCCTGTTGGAGCGGGCATATTCATAAGTATACGGGTTTTAAAATCACCAATCATTTATGCAGGAAGGATAGCGGCGACTGATAACCTTTCGGGCTCTGGATCTCCAGACGTTATAACGTGCTCTGTAGTGTACCGATGTTCCTGAAACAAGGATACTACAATTTATGGCTTATATAAACTGAAAACGGAAAGTTGACAGCTTTCATTATCATTTGTGCCGCCGTAGGCGGCATGGTAACAACCATGAAAGAGCCAGACACAAAGACGCAGAGCCAATGAATTTGTGAGATATTTCACAATTCATTGGCTCTGTTAGTATAGAAAAAACAAATATTTAGTTGTTGTTCTTACTTATTGCGGCAGTTTGTTTCTGCATTTCATTCAGTTTTTTATGGAGCGGTATCGCCATGAATACCGTTATGACTGCGGAAAGCACATCGGCAATCGGCTGGGCATACATAATTCCATTTAACCCCCGGACAATCGGAAGAAGCAGGATAACGGGGATAAAGCAAATTCCCTGCCTGCAAGCTCCGAGGATAAATCCTTCTCTGCCTTTTCCCAAAGCAAGGAACAAAGAAGAATACACCGTATAAAATCCAAAGAGCATGATGGAAATGCCGTTTGCCCTTAAAGACGCTGCCCCAATGCGGATCATCTCGGCATCGCCTTTTGTAAATCTCGAAACGATGACCGTAGGGAACAGAGTCAGTATCACACCGAAAATCACACAAAAAGCCGTAGACCATAGGATAGAAGTCTTGACTGCTTCATGCAGACGGTCGAACTTTTTCGCCCCGTAGCTGTACCCGGCTATGGGCTGAAAGCCTTTGATGAACCCGAATACGGACAGGCTGCCCATTGAAATAAGTCGGGTGATAACACCCATACTTGTATTGGGAATGTTGAAGCGGGAATCAATGAGTGCATACGATATTCAGAAACTGGTGGAATACCGCAACATCTCAAAATGGGTAAAAATCAGCATGCCATCCATCTATAAAAAGGTGATCCGGTTGGAAGAAAAGGGGCTTATCACAAGCCGCACAGAAAAAGAGGGAAAAATGCCTGAAAAAGCGGTATATTCTTTGACGGATGAAGGAAATGAGGAATTTGAGAAGCTGATGCTCGAAATATCCTGCAAGCCGATTAACATATTTTTAGATTTTAATGCGGTTATCGTTAATTTAGAAAGTATGGAAAAAGAACAGCAGAGGGAATGTCTGGATCACATTGAGAGCAATATCAGTGTGCTAAAATCATATTTGGAGGAAAACATAGATTTAAAAGAAAATGCTCCTGATATTCCTGCCACGGGTATGGCGGTTTGTAATCGATGAATAACCTACCGTTCCACATATGTTCCGTTTAGGTGTAAAATAGTCTATATTGGCAATTGAGGTTTGTTTTCAGGTGTTATCGTTTCAACATCGATCAGTCCTGTGCAGCGTTCTTTGATAAAATCACTCCACGGAAGAAGCGTTTTAACTGCATCAGGATCCTCTTTATGCTCAGGCATGTACAGCAGCAGGACATAAAGGTATTGGAATACATTCAGCTTATTCGCTTTTGCGGTCTCTATTATACTGTAAATAAGCGCGGTTGCTTCTGCCCCGGCGACAGATGCGTGGAACAGAGAGTTCTTCCTGCCTATCGCATAGGATTTCGCGCAGCGTTCGGCTTTATTATTAGAAAGTTCGCATCTGCCGTCCAGCATATAGCTCTGCAGTGTCTCTCTGTGGTTTACTGAATAATTGACGGCTTTTTCCAGCTTGCTGCCGCCAATTATTCAGTAAACCACAGAGAGACACTGCAGAGCTATATGCTGGACGGCAGATGCGAATTGTCAAACAATGCAGCGGAGCGGCGTGCAAAATCTTATGCCATCGGAAGGAAAAATTCCCTGTTCCATACATCCGTTGCGGGTGCTAAAGCAGGTGCGCTTGTTTACAGCATGATAGAAACTGCAAAGGCCAATAAGTTAAATGTATTCCAGTATCTTTATATCCTGCTGCTGTATATGCCCGATCATAAAGATGATCCTGCTGCGGTTGAAATACTTCTTCCATGGAGCAGTTTTATCAAAGAACACTGTACAGGGCTGATTGATGTTGAAACGATAACACCTGAAAACAAGCCTCAGATGACGCTATAAACTATTTTACACCTAAACATATCATCAGGGGAACGGTAGGTTGTTCATCGCTTACATACATTCTGCCAATACAGAAACAAAAAAAGCGGAGCTGTTCGCAAAAGTCAGGAGCGGGCAGGTCCGTTTTCTTTTAGGTTCTACGCAGAAAATGGGTGCTGGTACCAATGTGCAGGACCGGCTTATCGCCCTCTATCATCTGGACATACCCTGGCGCCCCGCTGAGGAGGAACGTACTGAGCGGTACATAAAAAATCAGCAAAATAAGGGTATCCTGTTGTCTGGCAATAAGAAAAATCATGATATTACAGTATAGGAAGAACTTCGAAAATAGTTTTATTTCTATACTGTATTTTTGGTGATTCATGATTATATAAGAGAAGCACTGGAAACAGTAAGAAAAAGGTTCATATAATAAGTAAGAAAGAATGATAAGAGGATTTGGAGGATTTGCATTGCCTCGTCTAATAGATAATGATTTCATAAAATGTCTGTTTAAAGATAATATCCATCAAATGATTTTATGTTTTTTTAATATCTTGTGCAATATATGTGAGTATGATATACTTAATATATAAACGGAAGTATTCACGTAGTTCTGGCAGGCGGTAGAGATCATTCATGAATGGTTGTTTAAGTGAGAGGGGTGTTGGTCATGTTGGAGTTAGTAAAAAAAGAAACGGATTTATTTAACGTGAATGCGAAAAGAAAAGAGGAGCAAATACATTTAATAAAAATAAGATAGAAAAAGAAATTTTGACTTTAAGAAATGAGATGGAATCTGTCTGGTGTGATGAAACAAGGTATCATGGCACAGTATTTACGGATAAGGATAAGAATTCGAAAGGACAATGCGGCGTGTCATCATTTTATTTGGCAAAATTATTGGAAGAGAAGAATTATAAGGTGTTGTTTTGTGAAGGGGACGCTTATTTCCCATCATCGCAACCTATCATAGAGCACTGTTGGATTAAATTGCTTATGTGTAAAAATAAGGATTTGATTATTGACATAACGGCAGATCAGTCAGGGTATGATAAGAAAGTCGTATGCATGACAAAACACGAGTTAAAGAAATGGGGGATTTCTTATTGCGCGAAAAAAGAATACAAAATGCAGGAAATAAAGGCGGTCGGCTTGTTGAGAAGGCAGGAGTATCTGGAAAGTAAGCTCAAAAAATATTAGTAAGGAGAAAATGAAATGGATGGCAGTAATGTGTATTTTACATTGTTTTCTTCAGACAGCACTATAAAATATAAAAAAGATATATTAAATGTGCTTGCGGCACCGGAAAATGGAATCTATCATTTCAGATATGAAGACAAATATGTTCAATCAGATGCGCAGACGATGTTTCAGAACTGGAGTCATTTCAGAATGGCTATAGTGGCATTTCGCAGTGGTAGCAATGCAAATGAGGATGAGCAGTTTATTGTCCCTATTCGTTGGGTAGAGATTATAGAGACAGAATTGGTGGCTGATTTTTATACGATTACGTTTCGAATCAAAAAATATCCCAGATTTTCCACTGATTTTGAAAATAATTCCCATCAGTTTAGTGGTATTAACGAAAAGGCTAAGAATTATTTTGAAATTTCTAGGGAGCATAAAGAATTATCGGTTCGTAAGGAATTGCTGCCTTATGTGAACCCAGATTATAAGCAAGAGAATGATAGCAACTGGTTGAAAATAGTAAAAGCATTATCATTGATTCATGGATATGATAATTTTCATTTTTTGCGGTGCTCGCCTCTATGCGTTGCTAGCAAAAAATGTGGGATGCAAAATGAATTTACAATTTTGGAAGAAAGCAAATATACTTATTTAAAAGTTGATTATTATCAAAGCAGTTATGACCCGGGCATAAATGGCAAAATACATGTAGATGTTAATCCAGACTTTATTACAGTGGCATCAGGAATAGGAAATGAATTAGAATCAAGATATGATTCTGTCAAAATAAGTTTTCAGGCAAAAAAGAGCATGAATAATAGTTTATCGGAAATTAATATCTATACAACAGGTTTGCAGTTGGAGACAAAGATTAATATACCTGTAAAAATAGTAAAAAATAAATCTAGTAAATTTTTTCATGCATTGATTATGGCTTTGGGTGCTTTTGTAGTTGGATTGCCAGGCATTTTAGAAAATAACATTGAATGGGGTTATAAGGTGATTATTTCTTTGGCAGGTGCAATGATAATGATTGTCAGTAATTATATTGAGACAAAGGAGTGAACGTATGAATTTGAAGGTATTAACTCGAGCGTTATACGAATCGTGGGGTAAAGATACCGCTTATAAAGATGATAAAGATAAATGGACAGAAGCAAATAGAGGCGCAGGGCAATGCGCGATTACTGCTATGATAGTCTATGATTATTTTGGAGGGGAGATTTACAGAGGATATTCAAAAAAAGATTGCCTGTATCATTATTGGAATATGATTGATGGAAAAAAGTTGATCTTACTGCAAGTCAGTTTCAAAAAGAAATTTATTTTGACAAAATTGTTTTAAAAAAGAAAGATCAATTGCTAAAAATAGCGAATGTGCGTCAACGATATCATATATTAAAAGAAAGAGTGGACAATTATATAGCTGAAAGATAATGTCATTCTCTCAAGAAGCTGTTCTTGTATTCTCGAGAGAATGTTTTTCCTTAATTAAGTTATCAAATGATTATTTATTTGCATAATCAGCTTCAGTAATTTTTGTGATCCCGTATTGTTGGATTCGTTTGTTTATAAGATCATATTTTTTTCTCTGTACTGTTTTTACAAACCAGACGATGGGTTTTGGCTTGGTCTTTGCATATATATGCGGTTTAGGGCTTATTTCTGTTTTTCTTCTTGTGGCATAAATTCCATCTATGTAGGAATAGTTTAATGGTGATGTCGCTATTGGCTGAAAACCTGACGCATAATAGGAAGAGGCACTGAACATCAGATTTGGGTTTATGGCAGATACTATACATTGTATCGTTGGGGTATTCTGCCGAATATATTTTACGGCTTCTTTGAATAGGACAGACATTGCGTTATGCGGATTATTTCTGAAACCAAAATTTCTTGTGTTAACTAAAATAGTGTCTGGCGCAAAATCATTAAAATACGGTAAGTTTAGTAAATAACTGCGATCTAAGACAGAGTAAGCCGAGTAAGAGAAAGGCATGTTGGTGTTTTCTCTGAACAATCCAAAATGATAGGCTGTATCTGCACGGTGCTGTCCAATATAGTGAAGTCTGTCTTGAATCAAGATGCCGCTGTTGTCTTGTGTCAAATCAAAAAATACTTTGCCGCATTTCTTTCCTGTTTTTAGGTTTATTTCATATAACTGGTTGTCTTTGTGAATAATTTCGGTTTTCTCATTTTGCGGCGCGGTTTGCTCATAAAGGTATTTGTATAATTCACGATTGGGAATGATTAAATTGTTGCATAAAAAATCGATTTCTAATTGTACAGTATGATCATTTATTTTATTTGCGTCATAATGACAATCATCAAGATATAACTCATCTAAGTTATATTTAAATAGATGGAGTGCTAATAAAAGGTGCAAATTGTCACTTAAGACATGATATTTTTTTTGTGTCTTCTGAATATGTTCCTGATATGCGTTTATGATATTAGATGTCATTGGATGAAATTGAATGTTATTCTTGAATGTCATCGTAATTCTCCTTGCTTTTTTTTATGATGCGTTTGAGGTTTTCAAATATCTCTATGTTATTTTTGTATCCCATAGGCGATATTGGAGATGGATGATAAATGGGCATAATCCGAATATTGTATTCAAATTTGCTGCTGGTATATATTTTGCCAGCTATTTGTGATATTGGCTGCGTGGTTTCCAATAGATTTCTGGCTGCATGTGTACCCATTGGTACTAACAAATTTGGCTTTAATATGTTGATTAGATTGTTCAAGTGTTTTTCACAGTATTTATTGTTAGTCGCAGTTACTTTTCCGCTAGATGGATAGCATTTTATGGCTTCTGTAAAAGAGGCATCAAAAAGCTCAAGACCGATTATCTGCAATAATTTTTCAAACACTTTACCGCTTGGGATTATTTTTCCGTCTGACCCTGTCCAAACCTTTCCGGTAATCCTCCAGCCGCTTTTTGCTGGGGCTTCTCCAATGAATAAAAGATTGCAATTTGACCCATAATGGATGGTTTTACTCATAAATTTGTCAACATTGCTACACAGGCTGCAGCGGTATATCTCATCTTCCAATAAATCAAGCCGGTCTTTTACGTCAGTGACATGCGCGAGTAATTGCTCATATCGATTACGAATATTTTCATTATCATATAATTCACAAAAAGATATAGTTTTAATATTAACAATATGTGGCTTTTCTGTGAATTGTTCGATTGTTAAGTCGATTTCTGTATCGTTAATGGAATTCCAATAATGATTAATATTCAAATTCTCTATAAAACCGCATAAAATAACACCCCCAAACATCCGATTGATAATCATGGAAGTGATTACACATTGCCCGACATATCGATTAAATGGGTTCCAATTGTTCTTGACTTTATGATAAGCAGTGTTTTTGCTATAGGATGCAAAAAGCACATGCTTTAATTCGTTGATTGTCTCAAATGCTCTCACCAACAACCTCCTCGTATAATAAGTTTGTAAGCAAGAAAAACAGCTTACAGACTTATTCTTTTTTATGTATAAATGGTAAGGACATCTAAGAGGAACTCCCCTCATCCCGATTCCCATCTATACAGTTGATAGTTACATTTCAATATAGGTAGATCCTGTGGTATGATATCAGGCAGAGTCTGATGTCCGAAGGCACTGCTGTTCCTCCTTTCAGCCGGCTTAGTCCGAGACTGATCCGAAAGCATTCAGCCTGGCACATACGGCACATTCCGCTGACACAGAATTTTCATCCCCAGCCGTTAGCCCCAGCAAGAAAGGCTGACTGGGTGCATGCTCATTACGCGAGGTTTCGGTCACCGTATGCAGCACAGGATAAACCTTTTGCTTCAGGCTTCACAAATCCCGATCCGAATGGAGGTGATATCATGTTAAAGATCAACTATATGTCCACCTTGTTTGTTGGTATTGATGTAAGCTCAAAGACCAACGCCGTCTATGCCATGGACTTTGAGGAAAACAAATACATCTCATCATCGTTTGACAATAATCAGCTAGGTGCCGATAAACTTGTGAATATGATTGCGGAATGTATGCAGAAGCATAAAAACCTGGACACGCTTCTTATCGTGTTGGAATCCACCTCTGTATACAGCGTCCATATTTCAAACTTCCTGTCGGCCAGCGAGGTTCTCATGCCCTACAGGCCTTATGTCTTCTGTGTGAACCCAAAGGCCACTTCCAATTACCGAAAGTCCTATATCGGAATGGAAAAGACCGATCCCACAGATGCATATCTCATTGCGGACTTTGGCAGGGTAGGCCGTACGAAAAAACTGGAGCCATGGCGCGGCGGGCAGTTCATAGCCCTCAAACGCCTTACAAGGCACCGCATGCACCTTTCTGAGTTCATCACCAGGGAGAAGACTTATATGGTCTCTAATCTTTATCTGAAGTTCAGTGAGCTTCAGCTCCTTGAAGGTGATGACAGGCCTTTTGGCAGTCTCTATGGCGCCACGTCCTCAGCTGTCCTGACGGAATTTCTGTCACCACAGGAGATCATTGATATGCCGGAAGAGGATCTGCTTGCCTTCCTTGCGGAAAAGAGCAGGAACCGCATTTCTGACATATCCAAAACTTCCGAACTTCTGCGCAAGGCAGCCAGGGATTCCTACTGGTTAGACAAGTGCATGTATGAACCACTGAACATCTCACTGGCAAGCTCGTTTAACTGCATCCATGCCTATCAGAAAGAAATCAGGCTGATCGAGCAGGCGATTGGGAAATGCATCAACGGAATGAACCCTAACGCCCTGACCATCCTCAGGTCCATACCTGGGATCAGCCCGGTATGGGCATCCGGGATTCTGTCAGAAATTGGCGATATAGCAGCATTTCATTCATCCGATGCCCTTGCCAAATATGCCGGGCTTTACTGGCCTAAGGGGGATTCCGGCGATTTCACTTCCGAGGACAACCAAATGTCGAAAGCCGGAAATCCCTATCTTCGCTACTATCTTGGCGAAGCGGCAAACAGCGTCAGGAAGCACATCCCTGAATATGCTGATTTCTATGCCAGAAAATATGCTGAGGTAACCAAACATCAGCACAAAAGAGCACTCGCGCTTACATCTCGTAAATTTGTACGACTCGTTTTTGGATTGCTGGCCAAAAACCAACTGTACACCGGCGAAAAGCTGGACACCGAATATAATATTGAGACGAACTGACATTCGGTTTTGCGTAAAACATACCGAAGGTCTGTTAAAGTTACCCTTTTTTCTGAAAAACATATCAAAATCTTTTTCAAAAAGTTCTTGACATATCACCAGAATGCTTTTTTCATGTAGTTAATAGGATAGGGATAGAACTGTAGTATAAAATCATTATAACACAATTACTTCTATAATCAAAGAAATTTCGTATTATTTTGTAGTTTTAGAACCTGAGTTTTACAGTTTTAAATCAAAAAATCCTTGCATTGCCCATTATTACAGGCTTTGCAAGGATGTAATCCTGTTATGCTTTTTCTGCCAATTTCATTTCTTGAAAAAATCTTTTAAAGTCTTCCTGCTTTGCATAAGCATAGTAAAATTCTGTTCCAAATGTTTCCTGTATCTTTCGGTAGTCTAAAGCGATCTGATCTTCATTACTAAATTTTAATCAAAAAGAGGGTCTAATTCCCCGCAGCTTGCTGCGTAACAAACTTTTCAAAACGTGGAGGAAGTGATATACTAGAGGAAAAAGGAAGGGAGAAGTTGTGCGATGAGTGAGACAGTACGCAAATCACACAATGTATCAGTACTCATGTATCATTTCGTATGTCCGGCAAAATATAGAAGAGTGGTAATAGATGAAGAAGTAGATAGGGTAATCAAAGAAACATGTGAGGGAATTCAGGAGAGGTATGAAATAAGATTTTTGGAAGTGGGTACAGATAAAGACCATGTACATTTTCTTATACAGTCTGTGCCAACATATAGTCCAAAGAAAATCATCCAAATAGTAAAGAGTATCATAGCACGGGAGGTATTTGCAAAATGTCCGCAAGTGAAGAAAAAACTATGGGGAGGGGAATTCTGGACGGATGGATATTACGTAGCAACGGTGAGCGAGCATGGGAATGAGCAAATCATAAGCAGATATGTAAAAGAACAGGGTCAGGAAAAAAATTATAAAACAATCTATAAAAACGTAGTGGAAACGAAGCAGTATAGCATATGGGATTATATGTAGAGGTTGCGACCTTCGATACCCCGCAGCTTGCTCTTAACTTGACCCACAATTATAACATATATTTTCGATAATCAAGTAATGAGCAAAGAACCTCTAAGCCCTGACAAATAGAACGTGCTCCGGGCATACCATCGCTCGGAGCACCTTTTATTCCACTCAGAATCCCTAAATCATAAATCGCCTCTTTCAGTGTATATGTTTCAGGAATTTCTTTTGTTTTTCTTGCACAGCAGTATAATATTTTCCATTCTTCTTTATCAAACACAATTTCACTCGAGATTTCCGGACATATTTTTCCTAAATAAGTCAAATTTAGTATCTGCAGTGCGATAACCGAATATAGTAATGTTAAAAATTTTAATCTCTCATATTCCCTCGCCTGATTTTTCTCTATTTTGCATCCACTTTTTAAGATGAAATGAAAACGTTCTATTTTCCATCTGTGTGCATAACATTGTATCAGCTTTTCTATATCTTTTTCGTTTTTTACTCTTACCGTTGTTAGCAGAAACCATTCGGTTCCTTTTTTTCCGGATTCATGTACATAAATTGCTGTTAGTACAAGTTTTTCTCGTATATGTTTTTCTGTTCTCCTTTTTGGACAGTGAACCACAACCTCTTTATAATGATAATCCATTTTTACATTTCTGGCTGGAATGTGTTCTTTGGGATTCCTGCCCATCCTGACAACCATACTTCCAGCCACAGGAGACTGGTGGAGTTCATGAAAAATCTTTTTTCCGTCATCCACCATGCGGTTTTGCACTAGCCGAATCAGAAAATTTTCTCCCAAATCTGCAGCGTTCGAAAAAAATTCATAAAAATCTCCTTCACGGTCACATACTGTCAATACCGGAATATCTTCTGCAACCCTCTGATGAATTTCGTTCATTGTATGAATCCATCGGTAGCTCTCTTTTTCTTCTATTGGCCTGGAACGTTTTTCATCTTTTGTTCCAGAGTCATCCCTGCGTACATCCCTCGTATGTATTTCCTGATAAAGAAGGCCCAGGGGAATTCCCTGGTCTGTGGCCGCTATACAAGAATGTACAAGCATTCCCCTCTGTTCCGTACTGCAATGGTATCCCATTCCTTTGATTGCTTTCCGGTTTCCAAATCCAACAGATGTGGTATCCTGAATGGCAAGTATCCAATCTGCATCCGCATGTTTCATTTTTTCTACAGTTGCCCTAGATACACTATCCAACAGTTCATCCCTGGATACATCCTTATTACTAAAGAAGCGATACGCTGCTTTTGCAGAACTTCTGGATCCGGCTGCAGCCCAGGTGGATTTATCTGGCGCTGCAGCAAATGCATCCATAATTTTAAAAAAACGTGATTTCAAACGCTGATCAACAAATTTTACATCTACAAATTCCGTTTCCCAATTCGTATATTCTGCCGTCATACGGATCACCTCTTTTTCTTTAGTATAGCATAGAAACAAGAGGATATCCATATAAACTTGTGGGTCAAGTTAAGTGCATGCTGGGCAGGCCTTTCACCCGCAAACAACGCAAGCGCAGGGAAGAAGAAATCTACCAGGATAGGAAACGGCGGCCATTACCTCAAGCCGCTGCTCGTCCAGTGTGCGCTTGCCGCCGTGAAGAGCACGAAGAAAGATCCGTACTTCCGCCGTAAATACGAAACGCTGAAAAAGCGCCGGGGGCACAAAAAGGCCATCATTGCCATAGCGAGGAAGATGCTCGTGGCAATTTACCACATGATCCGGGATGATGCGGACTTCCTCCCTGTTGACCATAGGGAAATCATACAGAATACTAAAACCACAAAAGGGCTGAACTTAAAAAATGTCATCGCTTTCTTAAAAGACCAGGGAGCCGATGATGACACGATCCGTCTGGTAGAAGTGCAATGCTCCGGCAAAGTGCCGGAAACCGCGGATGCCTGTGGTAAAGCATCTGCTGACAAAGAGGCAAAAGAAAAGCAATCCGCTTCAGAATGCGCAGATGCATTTCAACCAATACAGGAATCTGTAAACGGGAGTCCGGTACTTATCTCCGGCTCCTAACAGGGTCGTACCCTAAATCATCATCAAAAAGATCCTGCGATGGCAGCTGCTACAGCCTAAAACGAATTGCTGTAGCTTATTTTACCATACCGTATCCCGTTTGAAAAGAGCCCCTTTGATGGGGAGGGGGATTTTATGCCCTTTTGACATCTTCTTAAGCCACAAAGCTTTCATACTTACTTGAATATCTAATTCCCATGGTAACTATTCAGAACCCCCTTATTCAAAGATGAAATCAGGATGACCTGAGATTGCATTTCTGATTGCTTCGTAAGCATTGTATCCCTGCTTATGTGCTGTGCCAACATAGGACATGATTTTTAGATAATCTCTGGCACCTTCCTCAGTTCGGAAGCATCCGGATACTTTGGTTTTCACCTTTATCATCCGCAGATCTCGTTCCGCCTGGTTGTTATCAAACGGGACATGGAAGTTATGGATAAAAAGGCAGACTGAGGCCTTGTAATTTGCAAGGCGTTCTGCCAGGGCAAGGATTTTTCCTTTTTTCTTCCGTCCACGTTTTTTCTCCGTGGTTTCGGTAAGTGGATTTTCCTTCCGGGCCTGTTCGATAAGTTCATCATACTTCTTATCGAACTTACGATAATGATAATAGCTCAGAGAGTCCTTTCCCTTCTCTACAGCTTTCTCTTTGGCCTTTTTCATTTCCAGTAAAAGGTCTATAAATGCAGATGCCCACTTCTGATCCGGATGATTTTCATCAATCCCCGTTAATTCACGGAGAAGATGGGCACAGCAGACTGCATGCTGAATATCCGGATAATTCCAGTAGGAAGCCCAGCAGTCATGCATGGCAATCCCTTTGAATTCTGGAAGAACGCCGCATTGCTCCATACCTGCAGTTCCACGTTTGGGACTGATATCAAGATAGGTGTATTCACAGTTTGAGGCACCATGAACCCACCAGAGTTTTTTATCCACTCTGGTTCCGGTTTCGTCGAAATGTCCAAGCGCAGAACCGATCATCTTATCCTTGATCTTACCTACTGTTTCACTCAGACTGTCAGCGCATCTTTTTACCATGCTGCTGACCGTTCCTGTTGCAATCGGAATGTTAAATACTCCGGAAAGAATCTCATGGGTACGTTTGATGCTGACTGCGCCTACGGTATTTAGTGCAACAGCTAATGCCTGAAGGTTTTCACCATACTGTACGGTTGCTTTTACGTCAGAAGGGAAAGCACCTGTGCGGGTATCTCCATGCAGCATACAGACTGGAAGTTCCAGCGCCTGATGCTCCGTTACATTGACTTTAACAACTGCGTCAATAACATGGCGTTTCTCCGCAATACATGCAGTGCCTTTGCACATCTGATAATGCTGGCATCCTTTACATGCGGAGGGCATATGTTTGACTATTTCATCCGGAGCTGTTATTACCGCTAAATGTATCCCCTGATGTCCATCCTGTCCACCGACCTTTTTTCCGGATGGTTTGCGCAGACTCTTAGGAGCAGGTTTTTTATAGCCATCACTTGAAGGTGGTTTGGAACTGTTTTTGGAGTTCTTATTAATCTGTTCCTTCAGTTCCTGTATGGTCTGATTTAACTCAGCAATAGTTGCTGTGAGAATTTCATTTTGCCTGAGCAATGAAGCATTCTGTTCAAGCAATTGCTGAACCATTTCAAGTGTAACATTTACTGGCATTCAGACCACCTTCTTCCGTTAAATTTGATACTTCTATTTTAACGGAAAATGGTCCAAAAAGCGAATCGTGTCGTTTTGATATACTGTCAAAATGACGGTGGATAAACAGTAAAAAACAAGAGATAATTGCCGGTAACACTCGGATAAAATCCACAATTACTCTGTTATCTGTGATACAACTGGGGAATTATGTTTCAGTAATCCACAGCCCAAAAACACTTGGCAGTTATACTAGAAAGTTATCCACTTTTTACACTAAAGCAATGACGAAACAGAAATTTTATTTTCTCTGTTTTGTCCAAAAATCAATGTGCCCTTAACGGGGTGCTGAACAGTTACTTCCCATGAATAAAATGAAAATCACAACAATTAGCACCTCCCCCTATCGTTCCTATGCGTTCAAATCTAATCTTAGGATCATATCCCGAAAAAGCAGTTATATCACTTTGGCAAAAAACCGTACAAAGTTCCGGGCAGGAATATTTCTCACACATATCTTTGTAAAGGTAAGTTTAGCATTTTCTTCTGCTAAGCTGTGTGCATTGTGCCGTATTTCCTTATGGGTAATCATAAATGCAGGCTTCCCAACGCACTCATTGCCATTGTTTTACTGTTGTACCCGTCATAATACCGACATAATATCCACGAAAAAAACTCACCAACGACTGTAAAGAGCATAATTGAATGAAATAACTTACCGGTTATTATATTTCCCATTTTAAGACACACTCTAATATCTCTTAATTTCTCCATGAAAATTATGTGCTTTTTCAAGCAACGGTCCTTTTGCTCCCATTGTAAAGGCAATATCACTGCTGCGTATTGACAACAGTTCCATTCCGGACTGTAATTCTAAATCGTCCAACGTATTTTGCGGCAACTTAACAGCTCCATCCTTATCAATGTTAATCCACGCATATTTACGCCCTTTATATCGGGTAAACTCACCCTCGGAAAGCTGGCAGTCCCTTAACGCAGGACATTCTTCCAATATATGGCTGAGTTTTGAATTTGACAGCAGCGGATATGTCGTCACGCAGAAGCCGCCTGTTATTTTGCTTCCCGTAAAAATTATCACTTTTCCATCCCGCAGTGCATCATACTCCAACAATGCCTGTGGCGGGATGTGTATTGTTAAATCGGGGTTTACAACGGAAAGACCAAATACAAATTTACCCCCTTTATTGAGCTGCGGCATAAAAAACCTCCTTTTCCAGTATTCCTTTTTCTTCATTGATATGTTATAATAGTAGTATTTATAAAAACCACTTTATATATAAAGTACTGTAAAAACAACTCGATGTCAAGGAGGAAAAAATATGCTGTCCAAACCTGCCACAATGCTTTTAGGTTTCATATACGAAAAACCACTTAACGCATACGAGATAATAAAACTCTTAAACTACATGAATGTGAAATGGTGGTTTAATATCGCTGATTCAACGGTATATTCGACCTTAAAAACCCTTGAAAAAAAGAATTTATATCTGGCACTACCGAGAAAGTCGGAAATATGCCAGACCGCACCGTTTACAAACTTTCTGATAAGGGGAAAAGCGAATTTATAAACACTTTAAAAGCATCCATCCTGCAATTCAACTACGATACAAACATCTTTTCTATTGCCGCTTTTTTTCTAAGTACATTTACACCCGATGTACAGCAGGAACTTTTGCAGGAGCGGCTTAATATTCTGCAAAAGTACCGTGCAGGGATTGAAAAACAAATCAATCCGTTATGGGAAAATGAAGTTTCTTCCGCCCATTCTGCAAATATAAAAAGAATGATTGATCTTGTAGATGCTGAAATAACAGGGACAAACCGTTTACTTGAAAGCTGCAATGCTAACATGTAACATAAATCTTTGAAATGGATAACAGACTGTGAGAAAAACCTATGACTACAAACAATATCCGCTATTTTTATCATGCAGAAACAGGCATTGAG
Organism: Eubacterium plexicaudatum ASF492; assembly: GCF_000364225.2. GTDB lineage: Bacteria > Bacillota > Clostridia > Lachnospirales > Lachnospiraceae > Eubacterium_J > Eubacterium_J plexicaudatum. The sequence continues at coordinate 5,754,406 of NZ_AQFT02000001.1, read as the reverse complement.
CTGATTTTCTGCAAAAATTCAACTATATCCTACCCGCTGCATAATCACGTTTCCGTACTGACAATCGGTATCATACTTGATGGCTCCATAGTCCTTACAACGAATACAGAAACAAGAACTTATAAGCAAGACGAAACATTTGCAATATTTCCGTATGAGCCGCATAGCATTTTGGCACATGACAGCTATTCCCTGCTTACCTTGTGCATTGATAAGAATGCAGTAAACAGCGCAGATGTTATCACCATACAAAAACGTATCGGGCTTCTTCTGATACAGGCTCTAAATATAGGAAACATCAATCAATATCAGATATTACAGCTATTAAACTGTCCGGATAAAACCTTGGATTCTTCCAACTGGCGGCTTAAAAACCATACCCCATATATCCACGACTTAAAAAAACAATTGGAGTTATACCCAGAATGCAAACTTTCTGTCGAGGAAATGGCACAAAACGTTTTTCTAAGCAAATACCACTTTATCAGAAGCTTCAAGGCAGAGGTAGGGCTTACGCCGCACCAGTTCCAAATACAGAACCGCATCCGCAAGGCGCAACGCCTGATCCACGAAGCCGATACAATAACCGAAGTAGCTTTGACCACGGGTTTTTGCGACCAAAGCCACTTCATAAAGCAGTTTGAAAAATATGTAGGCTTGCCGCCTTTAATTTATAAATCGTCCTCCGCAATTATCTCCCACAATACCTCTATACCCTCTGAGGCATTCATGTCATTCAATGATTTGAAAGAGATATAACCAGATAGACCAATCAGCAGAGGGCGGGCATAAACTTTGCGAACAGGTAAAGCCCGTCATCCCCTGCAATCACTTCATGCGGTACGCCTATGGGAAATATGGATATTATGCCCGCTTCATAGGACAATTCCACACCGTTATTTACGCACACGCCCGTACCAGCAATTACTTCATGCGTTTCCAGTTGTTTTTCATGAATATGATTACCAATCTTTTATTAGGGGCTATCCTCACAAGATGGTAACTGAATTGTCCGTCTGTCCTTTCGGATGTGATAATGTGTTTCAGCTCCACGCCTTCAAAAGTAGGATGTTTCGACCACGGGATAACATCAAATGTAATTGTGGCATCCGGTAAAAGCAGTTTTCCTCCCTCGTTGAATTTTTCAAACAGATTTTTGTAATCCATTTCCAACACTTCCTTTCAAATTTTTTGGCAATTTCTCTGCCTGCCTACATCATACCAACCGGCTTATTATTTGAATTGTAAAAAATTGCGGAATACAAAACAGAGCCGATGTATTGTGATTTCAAACTATCTCACAAATTCATCGGCTCTGCGTCCGTACGTAATCTTGCAGACCTCATATTTATTGCCGTCTATACGCTCAAACAATCCTATCCAAAATGGATTTTCAAACAGAATTGTCAATCTGCTTTTCACCACCATGCTATAGGCTCCCCCTAAACTGGCTTTCAAATTTATCAAGACATTCTAACAGGGATTGGTATAATAAACGCTGCTGTTCAAAATCGCTTTCCCACCTAACGGAATATCCGGATAGCTGGCGGCATATTCGTCAATGGAATTTGCCGAAGCCGTAATGTTATCCCGCAGCTTACTTATCCAATTAAATGCTTTTTCCCTGTCCATTTTGTTTTAGTTTGTAATGCCAACATTGAAGTCAAACAACAATGGAACTTTCTGTCCTGCATAAGCTTCCATAAGCTGTCCGAAATACACCTTCCCTTTATCTGTGATCGAATACACTGCTTTATCAGCGAATCTATCCCCTTTCACAACGCTCGCTGCCTCTATGGTGCGCCAGGTTATGCCGGAACTTCGCACAAAGAAGAACGTTATCATCCTCTGATTCTGTCATTTATGACCTGCCTCCGCAGCGTACCGGAAAAAGAGGACGACCGGCGCTGCATATAGGATTTCAGATTTACCGTGCTTTTCTGATAAGCCACACAAGCCATTTGGGGATTATCAAAATTGGTAATAAACCATATTTATTTAGTCACTGGATGACAGTCAATGTTGCTATCCATTTTTAAGGTGGTGATACTTATGATGAAGTTAAAATACTCCATCTGCTGTGGACTTGACGTCCATAAAAATGTTATCGTTGCAACCATCATAACCACCAATAAGGAAGGCATTTCCGAGTATAACCAGAAATCTTTTTCCACCATCAACTCGGACATCCAAAAGTTTCACGACTGGCTTATTGGGAATAATTGCTATCATGTCTGTATGGAATCCACAGGAAAGTATTGGATTCCTGTTTTTAATTATCTCGAAAAAGACATTGATGTCTGCCTTACGCATCCCAAATATGTGAAAGGCCACACTTACTGCCGCTCTGTAGACGTTTTCGGTGTATTGGTATCCCCTTTTCTTGTATAAATAGCCCCCTTAAATATTGAAGTACCTTCCTTCGTATAGTCTTCTAACAGATAAAACGGAGTGTTATCACTCTGCTTTATTATAATTATGTCAAGCTCTTTATCTTCTATCTGGATTGTTCTGACATATACTTCCGGAATATGACCTCCTGCCCATTTCGGTTTTTGACGAAGTAAATCAATAACTTTTTGCTGATTCTTTCTATTATTTGCATCTACACCCAAAACTTTAAATGTTCCATCTTCAATACCAATAATAATATAGCAGTCTCTATTCGCCGGACTGTTTGCCATACAGATAATATCATGGAGCAGATCTGTATTATGTAAATACCATTGTTGTTTGAAGTCCCAATATTCTCCCTCTCTACAACATCCAATTAATTCCGCTATTTCCCACTCGAACTCTATATTATTCATCATAATTTTTGATGTCCATTTCTAATTTTTTCGTATGCTCCGCATACATCCTATAACAAACCCTTTCCTCAATTCTATTGGTTTCAAATCAAAAATTACATGCTACATAACTTATAAATACTGTTTTATCTATCTTAATCGTAAAAAGGTGATCATCTCTGATCACCCTTTCTGATTTCGCATTATAAATCTGCCTGTTCAGTCTTTCCAAGCTTTTTCAATACGAATGCCGCTCCCTTCTGGGTATCCTCTATGATCTCTCTGGGAGTCATCTGGGCATGGCGCAGAGAATTATATTCCCGAATCTTCCGGATGTCCTCCAGATTAAAATCCTTACTGACTGTCGGTTTCGTCATCATCCTCATCATCTCCTTCCAGCAGCACAGAGGGCGGATAGATCAGCAGATCCTTGTATCCTTCCAATGTCGTGATAGTCTTGACTCCCCGCACTGTCTTTACATTTACGATATGCTTAAAGTTCCAGGATGTAATGATATCACATCCGGCCCGCACCTTTCCTGTCCCTTTAGCCATCTGCGTTCTCCTCCTCTCTGATCGCCTTATTCTCCCCTGGTATTCACTTTTTCCCTTCCGAAATCCCCAAAACTCCTTCTTCCGCTGAATACACGGGGTGGCCCATCTTTACCTCGAACGGAATCCCTTTTCTCCAAGCTGGTATTCCTTTTCTTTTAGTTGCAGCAAGCTCAGTGCGCAAAGCTCTCTATCATCATCAATAATTAAAACTTTATTCATGTTTTTTGTTCCTTTCTGCTTTCACCCGGGCATCTGTTGGTTTTTCCGCGTCTTTCTGAAATGCCCCATTTCTTCGCCGCTTCCGGGGCAGAAATATATTCTAACATCTTCATTCACCATCCCCTATGTTAAAACCCACAGAACATCGTTTTTATTCAATGGACGTAATTTAATTTATCCTTAACAAGTTTTTCATGGTAAAAGTAATTGACATAATTTAATCCCAGTTCATCACAATACGTGTTGAGCAAATCAGCCAATGTATTCCAATATGTACTATCTTTATTTAAATAAATTGCTTCATATTTTTCTTTTAAGTCCGGATAGTGTGTATTGATATAAGAGAGGATGCTGCTTTTATAATCTCCTCTGAGATTCAGATTTTCAAACCAATATTCACATACATTCTCTTTCGTACTTTCAATGATATCTTTCCATTCTGTGATATACGGAAAAATAGGAGACATAAATAAAACCGTATGAATACCCGCATTATGTAATTTTTCTATTGCATGAAGCCTGTCTTTAATGGAACTGCCTTTATCCATATCCGCCCTGAATACTTCATCCAAAGTATTGATTGAAAATGCCACTTTGAGATTGGACATCCTTTTCAATAATTCCATATCTCGTAAAATAAGCATTGATTTTGTTGAAATTGTAATTTGACAGTCTGCATTCACAAGCTGTTCCAATATCTTTCTTGTGATGCCGTATTTCTCCTCATAAGAATTATAACAATCCGTTACGGATGACATAAAAACAGATTTTCCCTTTAATCTCTTTAGATTAATAGGTTTTTCACAATGTTTAATGTCTATAAATTTCCCCCATTCTTCCTTATGCCCTGTAAATCTTTTCATAAATCTTGCATAACAGTATTTACAAGCATGCGTACAACCGACATAGGGATTTATCACATAATCACTTGCTGGCAAATTTGATTTCGTTAAATAGTCCTTCGTATTTATTTTTTGTTCTATAATATCCAACTATTGAATTACACCTCCATGAAAATAACAGCGTACTCTCGGAAACTTAGAAGCCTTGAAAATGCAACCATTTATTATTGTATCTGTATCCAATCCAATGCCGTAGGCTCAATTTCATAGGCTTGAATGCTGGCATTGTATTCTTCTTCCGTAATTTCATTCCCATTTTAAGAATAGGTAAAGACAGGCTCATCTCCTTCCATACGACCGACTGTGGTAAAAGAATCAATTCGTTCGGGTGTAAATCCGTCGGCGCTTATTCTGTAAAAATCAACGCCGGATTTCGCAGCGCTGGTACTGTAAAATACTTCTATCACTCCGTCATCATAAAGCGAAAAATTCGTTCTGCAACCAAACTCCATTTCCGGAAAAATATGAACAACATGAGTTCCGTCATACCCATTGTACCTCAAAAGACCGGCTTTGTCAGCACACTGCTGCGAAAAAATTTACGCCGGACAACTGGGAATGTCCGTCTGCCATGTGATTTCCCATTGCTCTACTGAAATTCGGATTGCTCCTCCCACCGGGGTATACTTCACCGCATTGTCCGGCAGATTAAACACGGCTTCCGCCGTCCATTTGCTGTCGTGGGAAAGCAGGAGATCCTCCGGACAGTCCACCGTAACGCAAATATCTTTTTTCTCCGCCGCATATACGATGCCGCTACAGGCCATCGCCAACATATCGATCAGCGGGGCGTCTTTCGAACGCAGCGTATCCGTCACCATTTTCAGATTGCTTACCGGTGTTTTCACCTAATGGGAGACATCCGACACCAGCATCTGCAGCTCCTGCCGTTCCTCATCCACTTTCCTCTGGTTCTCCTGCATGATATCCATCGTCCTCTATTTCCCGCTGTCTCCATAGTTTGACAGCGCTCGTGCAGAAGGATCTTTCACATCGCAGCCCTCCCATTCCTTGTTAGGCATCCAGTAGCCGGCGACCATCTGGGCCTGCCCAGGATAATAGGATTCAAAAATCTCTCTGTATAATAAGGATTCCTTAGTAAACGGTCTGGCATACGCATATTTTTCACACAAACTTTCACACTCTTTATCTGTATACTTACACTCCGCATACTCCTTTAAATAATCTACCATGGAATGTCCGACCGCGTCTGAAAACGCGGCCTTCTCCCTCCACAAAATCTCTTTGGGCAAATAATCGCCATCCTCAAATGCACGGCGAAGCAGATATTTCCCTTTTCCATAAGTGTTGATTTTTAATTCCGGATTTACGGACATCACATATTTTACAAAATCCAAATCGCCAAATGGAACTCTTGCTTCAAGCGAATTAACGGAGATACAGCGGTCGGCACGAAGAACGTCATACATATGCAGCTCCCGGATCCGTTTTTGCGCCTCTGTCTGAAACGCCGCTGCATCTGGTGCGAAATCTGTATATTTATATCCAAACAATTCATCCGATATTTCACCCGTCAGCAAAACGCGGATGTCGGTCTGCTCATGGATCGCTTTGCACACCAGATACATTCCCATAGATGCGCGGATTGTCGTTATATCATAGGTTCCCAGCAGCTGAATGACCGTTTCCAGCGAAGAAACCACTGTATCCGGCGTCATGTAAACCTCCGTATGATCGCTTCCAATATAATCCGCCACCTGTCTTGCATACTTTAAATCAATGGCGTCTTCTCTCATCCCAATCGCAAAGGTCTTGATTGGTTCTTTGCTTTTCTTTGCCGCAATCGCGCATACCAAAGAAGAATCCAGTCCGCCGGAAAGCAAAAACCCCACCTTCGCATCCGCCGCAAGACGTTTCTCCACTCCGGCTGTGAGTTTATTATGAATATTTTTGCATACGGTCTCCAGATTATCGCGGCAAATATGATCCGTTTTCGCAATGTCGCAGTAACAAATAAATTGACCGCTTTTGTAATAATGTCCTGGCGGAAACGGCATAATCTTATCCGTAAGCCCTACCAGATTTTTTGCCTCGCTGGCAAATATAACAGCTCCTTGTTTGTCATATCCATAATACAACGGCCGAATACCAATCGGATCTCTTGCCGCAATAAATTCTCCGGCGTTTCCATCATAAATAATACAGGCAAACTCCGCGTCCAGCATGGCGAACATCGCTGTTCCGTATTCCTGATACAGCGGTAAAAGAACCTCGCAATCCGATTCGCTCTTAAATGTATATTTTTTGGACAGCTCTTCTTTCAGCTTCTGAAAACCATAAATTTCTCCATTGCAGACCACATAGCTATCGCCCAGCCTAAACGGCTGCATCCCCGACGGAGCCAGCCCCATAATCGATAATCTGTGAAATCCAAGCAGTCCGTCTTTTGTTTCAACAATCCGGCTATCATCCGGACCTCTTGATACCGTCCGCTTGAATCCTTCCATAAAAACATCAAAAGCAGCGCCACGGTTGCAATAGCCCATAATCGAACACATACAAATATACCTCCATAAATTTAAGTCATTTATTCCACATCCTGAAGGGCGTCAAAGCCTTCTTCTCCGGTTCTTACTTTCACCACGTTTTCCACATCATAGACAAAAATTTTCCCGTCTCCAATATGCCCTGTGTAAAGCACCTTCTTCGCTGTTTCTATCACTTTACGGACCGGAACCGCGCTGACTACAATATCCACCTGTACCTTAGGAAACAGATTCGCCTCCACCTGTACGCCGCGATAATACTCCGGTTTGCCTTTCTGAATCCCGCATCCTAGGACATGGGATACTGTCATACCCGTAATTCCCAGTTTCATCATCGCATTTTTTAAAACTTCTAATTTGGATTCCCTGCAGACAATTTCAATTTTCGTAAACTTCGCCGCCCCTTCTTCAAACGCTGGAACCCTTTTCACCGGGACTGCTTCAGCAACCGGAGTATCACCGGATACCACCACAGGGTCATCTTCTCCTTCTATATACTCCGGAAGCATTGCAAAGCCTGCATATGCGGAAGAAAGACCATGCTCTGTCGCATCAAGGCCAGCTATTTCTTCTTCCCGATCTGCACGAAGTCCCGCAATCGCCCTGATCACGAGGAATGTAATCGTTATCGTAACTGCTGTCCATACCGCAACGCTGGCAAAGCCGATAAGCTGGAGTTTTAATAATTCAAAACCGCCGCCATAAAACAGACCGGTCAAGGTTTCCCCTGAAGCATTTGCTATACCGTATCCCGGAGCCTTCTCTGTAGCAAATAATCCAACCGCCAGCGTCCCCCAGATCCCATTCATGCAATGTACGGCAACTGCTCCGACCGGATCGTCAATATGAAGTACATAATCAAGAAGCCACACGCCAAACACAACGAGAACACCTGCAACTGCTCCAATCACAATCGCACCGTATGCATCCGTCACATCACACGACGCCGTGATTGCCACAAGTCCTGCCAAAGAGGCGTTCAGGCACATAGAAACATCTGGCTTTCCATATTTCATCCATGTAAAGACCATGCAGACAACCGTTGCAATAGCCGGCGCGACTGTTGTTGTCAGGAAAATCGAGCCAAGCTGTGCAATGGAAACCGCAGCCGCACCATTAAATCCATACCAGCCAAGCCAAAGAATAAATACCCCAAGCGCTCCAAACGCAATACTGTGTCCAAAGAACGCGTTTACCTTCACAACCTTTCCGCCCTTATCTCTGGTAAACTTTCCAATACGGGGACCAAGAATTTTTGCACCGATAAGAGCGGAAATACCACCTACCATATGGATTGCGCAAGAGCCTGCAAAATCATGAAAGCCAAGCTGTGCCAGCCATCCTCCTCCCCATATCCAATGTGCTTCAATCGGATAAATCAGAGCGGAAATTACGCCGGAATAAATACAATAGGAGAGAAATTTTGTACGTTCTGCCATTGCGCCGGATACGATAGTAGCCGTAGTAGCGCAAAATACAAGGTTAAATACAAAGCTTGAAAAATCAAACTCCGCATATGCCGTAAATAAATCAAAGTTCGGCCTTCCAATAAACCCAAATAAATCTTCTCCCATCAGCAAGCCAAAACCAATCAGTATAAATACTACGGTTCCAATACAAAAATCCATCAAGTTCTTCATAATGATATTTCCGGTATTTTTTGCCCTGGTAAATCCTGCCTCTACCATTGCAAAACCCGCCTGCATCCAGAATACCAACGCGGCGCCGATTAAAAACCAGACCCCGAACACTTCGCCCGATACTGCTTCTTGTACAAGCTCTTTCATAGCATCATTCATATTTTCTTCCTCCAAATCAAGTCCAATCAGTTTCCATTTATCAGATTATTTTACGCCAAACAATAAATCGCCATAAGTTGGGAACGGCCAGTATTTCTTTGCCGTCATCGTCTCCGCCTCGTCGCAGGCAACTCTTAATTCGCCCATTTTCCCTAAAACAACATCCCGAATCCGATAAGACTCCGTTTCAACATCTTCCGTATCCTTAAGCCTCATCACAGCTTCTTCCAATTCATCCGTCTTAACCGCGATCTGTTCTTCCAATCTTGCAAGCTTTTTAAGAAGCCCAGCCTCATAGACGCATGGAATAGAAGCATCGACCGCTTTTTTTGCCGCCGCTGTATTTGCAAGCTCCAGTACATAAGCGCCTACTGCCGGAGCAATCTCTGTCCTTGCCATATCGATCATGGTATTCGCCTCAATCAAAACCGTTTTACAATAGTTATCCAGCATAATTTCACATCTGGACTTTAACTCCGCTTCTGAAAATACTTTGTGAGACGTCAGCATCCGTACATTTTTTCATCCAGCAAATGCGGCATACAATCCGGCGTTGTACGATAGTTGAGAAGCCCTCTCTTTTCCACAGCCTCCTTAATCCATGTGTCGTCATAACCGTTTCCGTTAAATATAATATGTTTATGATCTTTGATCGTCTTGCGGATCATTTCATGCAGGGCATCTTCAAAATTCTCCGCTTTTTCCAGTCTGTCTGCATAGATTTTCAGGCTTTCCGCTACCGCGCTGTTCAGCATCATATTCGCACAGGCAATGCTGTTGGAAGAACCAAGCATACGAAATTCAAATTTATTTCCGGTAAATGCAAATGGCGACGTACGGTTGCGGTCTGTGGTATCTCGGTTAAACTTTGGCAGTACGTTCACACCAAGCTTCATCTGTGTTTTTTCAGTTCCTGCATATGGAGTACCGGTTTCAATCGCTTCCAATACCGCGTTCAATTCTTCTCCAAGGAAAATCGAAATGACTGCCGGAGGCGCTTCGTTCGCCCCAAGTCTATGATCGTTTCCTGCTGTCGCAACAGAAAGGCGCAACAACGCCTGATAATCGTCCACAGCCTTAATAACCGCGCAAAGGAATAATAAAAACTGTGCGTTTTCATATGGCGTTTCACCCGGCGACAGCAGATTTACGCCTCCATCTGTAGTCAGCGACCAGTTGTTATGCTTTCCGCTTCCATTTACTCCGGCAAATGGTTTTTCATGAAGAAGGCACACAAGCCCATGCTTTGCCGCAACCTTCTGCATAATTTCCATTGTCAGCTGGTTATGATCAGTTGCGATATTTGTCGTTGTATAGACAGGGGCAAGCTCATGCTGCGCCGGGGCGACCTCATTATGCTCTGTCTTTGCCAAAATACCCAGCTTCCAAAGCTCCTCGTTCAATTCTTCCATATAGGCTGCAACCCTCGGCTTGATCACTCCGAAATAATGATCGTCCATCTCCTGTCCCTTTGGCGGCATTGCGCCAAAAAGAGTACGACCCGTAAATCGAAGATCCCTTCTTTGCTCATACATTTCTTTCGTAATAAGGAAATATTCCTGTTCCGGACCTACGGACGTGCGGACACATTTCACATCGCCGTTTCCAAACAGACGAAGAATGCGGAGCGTCTGCTTATTCAGCGCTTCCATAGAACGGAGCAGCGGCGTTTTCTTATCCAACGCTTCTCCGCCATAAGAGCAGAATGCGGTAGGAATACACAATGTATTCCCTTAATAAAAGCATAAGAAGTCGGATCCCATGCCGTGTATCCCCGCGCCTCAAACGTAGCCCGAAGTCCGCCGGAGGGAAACGACGAAGCGTCCGGCTCTCCTTTGATCAGTTCCTTTCCGGAAAACTCCATAATCACACCGCCATCAGGGGAAGGAGAAATAAAACTGTCGTGCTTTTCTGCCGTTACGCCGGTAAGAGGCTGAAACCAATGCGTATAGTGCGTAGCGCCATGATCGACCGCCCAGTCCTTCATAGCTGTTGCCACGGCATTTGCTACACCAATATCAAGTTTTGCACCTTCATCAATCGTCTTTCTCAAAGACTGATAAACCTTTGCCGATAAATTTGCTTTCATCACTCTGTCGTCAAATACTTTACATCCAAAAAAATCTGATACGCTCTTCATAATGCCACTCCTTCTTGTTTGAAAACAAAAAGACAAGGATGGCTTTCATGGCGCTTTTCCCTGCGCCGCAAAAGACTCCCTTGCCTTTTCTATCAAATGATATGTAATTTTATTTGTAAAGTAAAAAGCGTCTCTGAGACTTTATCCCAAAGACGCCCTTGCCTTTACACATTGTGATCATACACCTGTAAAAATCATTTGTCAATCCTTTTTATTTTTTTCTTTCGAAAAAAAAGATTGACAAAACGTACCATCCGCTGTATAAATATAAAATATGAGCAAAGGCGTTCATTTTTCAGAGCAGAAATTCCCTGCCCTGAAAATGAGCGCCTTTTTGATTTATTCTGAAAGGAAGGTACAAAACCTATGAAAATCGAAGGCGAAGTAAGAATCCCTTCCGGATGTGCAATTTCAGCAGTAATTTCCAAAAATGGAAATAAGATGTCCGGTGAAATGATCACAAATTCCATGAAACCCATGCATGACCGTTCCAACGGATTAGGCGGCGGCTTTGCCGGTTATGGCATTTACCCTGAATATAAAGATTTTTATGCATTACATATGTTTTTTGATTCCCGCGGCACTCGTAAGGAGTGCGAAGCTTTCTTAAAGGAGCGCTTTGAAATCGTACGGTCAGAAATCATTCCGACCCGAAAGATTCCGGCAATCACAGACGAACCAATCATATGGAGGTATTTTGCAGCGCCGCTAAAATCTGTTCTTGCATCCTTACAGATGGAAGAAAAAGATTTTGTCGCCAAAACAGTTATAAAAATCAACGCCCAAATGTCCGGCGCTTACGTCTTTTCCAGCGGCAAAAACATGGGCGCGTTCAAAGCGGTCGGCTTCCCGGAAGATGTAGGCGTCTTTTATAAATTAGAAGAATATGAAGGATACTCGTGGACGGCGCATGGACGTTATCCGACAAATACTCCCGGCTGGTGGGGCGGCGCGCATCCGTTTACACTGCTTGACTATTCCATCGTGCATAACGGAGAAATATCCTCCTATGACACGAACCGCCGATTTGTCGAAATGTTTGGCTATAAATGTACCCTCCAGACCGATACGGAAGTCATTACCTATATCATGGATTACCTGCTCCGCGTACAGGGACTTACGCTCGACGAAGCCGCAAGTGTAGTCGCTGCTCCGTTTTGGAGTACCATTGCGGCAAAAACAGACAGCGATGACCAAAAGAAACATACTTATCTTAGAACTATGTTTCCAAGCCTTCTGATTACCGGTCCTTTCTCCATTGTTTTAGGATTTGAAGGAGGCCTCATGGCGCTGAACGACCGTTTGAAACTTCGTTCGATGGTAGTTGGCGAAAAAGATGATAAAGTATTCATCTCCAGTGAAGAAGCCGCTATTCGGACCATGGAACCAAACGCAGAAAATATATGGTCGCCAGCCGGCGGAGAACCTGTTGTCGTTAAAGTAAAGGAAGGTACGTTTTAATGAGTATAGAATTTATTTATCCGGAATTTGAAATCATCAGAAATGAAAACAGATGCATTCCTGCCGCATATGCGAGCAGCAATGCGCCAACGAAGCCCACATCTATGATGAAAAACGCAAAACTATGACATGCGATGAATCAAAATGCGTAAACTGTCACCGCTGCGTTTCCTTCTGTCCTACAAGGGCCTTAAAGATTGTAAAAAGCGACTGTACCCTGCGTGAAAACGCTAACTGGTCAACGCAGACAGTGAATGAAATATACAAGCAGGCAAACAGCGGCGGCGTTCTTTTGTCATCTATGGGTAATCCGGCGCCGCTCCCCGTTTATTGGGACAAAATACTGATCAATGCTTCACAGGTAACCAACCCTTCCATCGATCCATTGAGAGAACCGATGGAAACCAGAGTTTATCTTGGAAAGAAGCCGTCAAAAGTACAACGCTTAAAAGATGGAACATTAGACTGCACGCTGCCTCCGCAGCTGGAGCTGTCTATGCCGGTTATGTTCTCTGCCATGAGTTACGGCTCTATCAGCTACAACGCCCATAAGTCTCTCGCGCTTGCAGCAAAAAAGCTTGGGATTTTCTATAACACAGGAGAAGGCGGTTTGCATGAGGATTTTACTGCTATGGCGAAAATACTGTCGTACAGGTGGCTTCCGGCCGCTTTGGCGTCCATGCGGATTATCTGGAAGCAGGCGCTGCTATTGAGATCAAAATAGGACAAGGTGCAAAGCCAGGCATCGGAGGACACCTTCCCGGCGGAAAAATCGTAGGAGATATCTCCCGTACCCGTATGATCCCGGAAGGGTCTGACGCCATTTCCCCGGCGCCGCACCATGATATTTATTCCATTGAGGATCTTCGTCAGCTTGTACTCTCACTAAAAGAAGCTACCGAATATAAAAAACCGGTAATTGTAAAAGTCGCTGCCGTACACAACATTGCAGCTATCGCAAGCGGTATAGCCAGAAGCGGGGCTGATATCATCGCCATCGACGGGTTCCGCGGCGGTACCGGAGCTGCGCCTACCAGGATCAGAGATCATGTAGGTATCCCCATTGAACTGGCGTTGGCAGCCGTTGATCAGAGACTTCGGGATGAAGGTATCCGCGGCGAAGTGTCCCTGATAGCCGGCGGCAGTATCCGCAACGCCGCAGATGTCGTAAAAGCTATTGCTCTTGGAGCGGACGCCTGCTATGTAGCTACCGCCGCCCTGCTTGCCCTCGGCTGCCATCTGTGCCGTACCTGTCAAAGCGGGAAATGTAACTGGGGAATCGCAACCCAGCGTCCGGAACTTGTAAAAAGGCTTAATCCGGTAACGGGCAGCGAACGCCTGATACATCTAATGACTGCCTGGAAACACGAATTAAAAGAATTTATGGGCGGTATGGGAATCAATTCCATCGAGGCTTTACGTGGAAACCGTTTGATGCTCCGCGGCATCGGCTTAACTGAAAAAGAACTGGAGATACTTGATATCTCTCACGCCGGAGAATCATAAGAAAAAAAGAAACAATTTTTGGGAGGTATCGTATCATATGCAAACCATTGACGCTACAAATTTAGATTATAAAGCTGTAAATAAAGCACTGCGGGAAGCAGAAACCGATTACATCATCCAAGGCTGCTGTGGCCAGAGATTTATCGCCGCCGGTATGTCTGACAAGAATCTTACAATCAAAGGAATCCCTGGTAACGCGCTTGGCGCGTACTTAAACAATGCCAATATTATTGTAAAGGCAAATGCGCAGGACGCTGTGGGCGATACCATGAATGAAGGAAAGATTCTGATTTATGGCAATATCGGCGACGCTGCCGGTTATGCCATGCGCGGCGGCAAAATCTATGTGCAGGGCAACGCCGGATACCGCGCCGGAATCCACATGAAGGCTTATAAAGAAAAATCCCTGTTATGATCATCGGCGGATGTGCCGGAAGCTTCCTTGGCGAATATCAGGCCGGAGGCATGATCATCGTCCTTGGGCTTCATATAGATAATAAACGCATTGTAGGTAATTTCCCCTGTACCGGAATGCATGGAGGCAAAATGTTCCTGCGCGGCCGCTGCGAGGATATTCATTTTCCCAAACAGATTACCGCCAGATGCGCAGCCACGGAGGAGATAGATGAAATCCGGGAGTATCTGTCCGAATATTGCTCCGACTTCGGTTATTCTATGGACGTACTTTTATCCGAACCTTTTACCGTCGTCACGCCGGACAGCAAAAACCCATACAAACAGATGTATGTAACAAATTAAAAGAAAGTAGGTACGCTTATGAAGTATTCTAAAGAAGAAGTCATCCAATTTGTGCGTGAAGAAGATGTAAAATTCATCCGACTCGCTTTTTGCGATGTATTCGGCAAACAAAAAAACATATCCATTATGCCGCCGGAGCTTTCCCGCGCTTTTGAATATGGCATTGCCATTGACGCATCTGCCATCGTTGGTTTTGGCGATGAAAGCCATTCAGATCTGTTTCTGCACCCGGAAGCAGACACGCTGGCACCGCTGCCGTGGAGACCGGAGCATGGCCGTGTCGTAAGAATGTTCTGCAGCATTACTGATCCAAATGGAAAAATATTTGAATGTGATACGCGTTCTATTTTAAAAAGCGCGATTCAAAAAGCGAAATTTTGCGGGTATGAATTTTTCTTCGGCGCAGAGCAGGAGTTTTACCTGTTCAAGCTGGACGACGATGGAAAACCAACTAAAGAACCTTATGATAACGCGGCTTATATGGATATCGCCCCAGAAGACAAAGGTGAAAATATCCGCCGCGAGGTATGCCTGACTTTGGAGCAAATGGGAATACAGCCGGAAAGCTCGCATCACGAAGAAGGACCAGGGCAAAACGAAATTGACCTTCGCTATTCTGATCCGCTGACCGCCGCGGACAACGCCATGACGTTCCAAACAGTAGTAAAAACAATCGCCTGGCGAAATGGCCTTTACGCTGATTTCAGTCCAAAACCATTAGAACACAAACCAGGCAACGGCTTTCATATCAATATATCCATCAAATCATCGGATGCCGAGGACCATATGAACCACTTGATCGCAGGGATTTTGGATAAGGTTGCCGCTATGACAGTATTTTTAAATCCAGCCGAAAGCTCCTATCACCGTTTTGGCAACGGCAAAGCGCCAAAATATATTTCCTGGTCCGGCGAGAACCGTTCACAGCTTGTCAGAATTCCTGCTGCTGTCGGCGAATACCGTCGTGCTGAGCTTCGTTCACCTGATCCATCCGCAAATACTTATCTGGTATTCGCCCTGATCATTTATGCCGTTCTTGATGGGATTAAGAATCAAATAGAACTGCCCGCCCCGCGGATATCAATCTGTGCAAAGCAGATACAACTACTCTCGCCAATTTTAAACAGCTGCCTGACAATTATAAAGCTGCCTGTACAGCCGCCGCAAACAGCAATTTTATTAAAAATATATACCGGACGCTATCTTAGACATCTATTGTAAAAATAATGCAAGCCAAAGAAAAAGAAGGAGGTGCAAAATGAGTTTAAGAGAACAGGCTTACAGTATACTCATTGTATCTGCAAGAGATAATTTCGCCTCTGCCTTTGCCGACCTTCTCACTGAAACAAGATATTTCCCGATTTATACTGCCGCCAGTGTCAGCGCCGCGAAACGGATACTCGCTGAAAAACCTTTGATTTTGTCATTATCAACGCGCCCTTGCCTGACGAGATCGGCACTCGTTTTGCTATTGACATCTGTACCAGCAAACAATCCTCTGTGCTGCTTTTGGTAAAAAGCGATATACATGACGGTATTCACGACAAGGTTGTAGAACACGGTGTGTTCACGCTGCCAAAGCCAACCTCAAAGACAACCTTAATATATGCCCTTAACTGGATGGAAAGCGCCAGGGAGCGGCTTAGGCAATTTGAAAAGAAGTCTCTGTCTATCAAAGAAAAAATGGCAGAAATCCGTCTTGTCAACAAGGCAAAATGGATTTTAATCAGCGAATTAAAAATGAGCGAACCAGACGCCCACCGTTATATCGAAAAACAGGCAATGGATCGCTGCGTTACAAAGCAAACCATTGCCGAAGAAATCATTAAGACTTATACATAAGCTCCATGTCAGCAAATGATTCCGGGAAAGGTATTGGAAATTTTAAAGGCATTGGTTCCACCTTTAGTCCTACATGTCCGTTTTCTTCCCGAACCGTACTTCACAATCCTTCCTGTAAAATGAAATTCCGTAACAGTCGATTTTCCGGTATCCTTCCGTGCGCAGCTCTTCCATATACTTTTTATCATATATCTGCCGCAATGCTCCTTCCGCATCTGTTTCCAACTCATCAATATTGTCAGAAACCTTCACTTCCAGAATAAAAGACCTGCCCCGTAAAGATGGACTTTTTACCATAATATCCGAACGTCCGTTTCCTGATTCCCGGTTCGACTTCACCCGGTATTGACTGCTCTGGCTTAAAATTCCGGCCAGGAATCCGTGATAGAAATTCTCCGCACTGTCATAAAAACTAATTACGGAAAAAAGCTGCTCACTCAGGATTTCTTCCATTCTTTCCGCGTTTCCTTCTTCCATAGCCCGATATAAATCTTGAAAATCCTGCTTTTCAACCTCTGTCCTAAACCACTGTAGGATTGTATTCTGATAAATCGTCTTTACCTCCACATTGGGAATCCGCACCCTCAGATAAATCGAAGATTCTCGAAAATATTCCCCTGCTTTCGTAAGATATCCTGTAAAATAAAGAAAATTCCATAAATTCTCTCCCTTACTACGCATATCGTCATACGTAACCTCTTCATGAACCTGTATGTCCAGCGTTTTTCCATCCAGAAGTTCCTCAATCTGTTCCTTTGTCTTCCCATCCGCCCTGACGATCAAATCCTTTATAATCTCGTTGGAACTGGTATTGATCCAATAAGAACGCGGAAACGCATGGATATTGGCATTCAGATCATCTAAATAATTAATTACACTCCAAGGATTATAAACCTCAATATCACCAAATGTATATCCATCATACCACTCTTTCATCGTGCGGAAACGGCTTTCTACCCGATAATATTTCATCATATCCAGAACTTCCGGTTCCGTAAATCCAAAGTGCTCACTATATTGTCTGTCAAGTACGGAAACAATATTTAAATGATTCAATCCCGTAAAAATACTCTCCTTAGAAATTCGAAGACACCCGGTAATTACAGCAAACTGTAAATATTCGTTCGTTTTCAAAGCCGATTCAAACAAAGAGCGGATAAATTTAACATTTTTCTCATAAAATCCTTCAAAATATGAATTTTCAAGAGGTACATCATATTCATCAATCAAAATAACCGTTTTATTCCCGGTCCCTTCATAAAGACACTTGCTCAGGAATTTTAACGCACCAGAGTAATCGTCGTATTCCGCCTCTTTATCCATCAGCTTTTGAAATTCCTTTTTTTCTTTTTCAGAAAGCCGGTCACTTTTCAATACTTCTTTATGCCTGCTAAATTCCGCCGCAAGCTCTTCCCTGATTTTATAATATGCCGATTTGAAAGTGTCCTGCTTCGCTGATTTCAATGTCAGATTGATTACGGGATACTTCCCCATCTGCCCTGTATATTCTCCGCCTGCTTCCATAATCTTCAAGCCATGAAAAAGCTCTTTGTTCCGGTTGTTTTTTTCTTCATGTCCGGTATTTTCAAAGAAATAACGAAGCATACTCAGATTCAATGTTTTGCCAAAACGCCTGGGACGGATGAACAAGTTTACCTTTCCCTGCAGGTCAAGCAGCTCTTTGATAAGCAATGTTTTATCCACAAAATAATAACCGGTCTTTATTATATCCTCAAAATTTTCTACACCGATCGGCAGCGGTTTATTCATCTTTCTATCTCCTTGCAATACTGCACTTTTATTCTAACAAAAAAGCGACCGTATTTCCATACAAATCTTACATATTATTATCGAATATCATACACACTGCGAAGCCGCAGCCCGTTCGTATTTCCTCTCAGTACCTTTACCCTTGTCTCTCCGGCATTCATGTCAAAGTAATTGTCCGATAATACAAGCGTCTCATCCTCATTTTGTATTTCTACGCCGCGTGCATATGCCGCTGCTTTTATAACAATTTCATCCCCGTTCACCTCACAGTGCAAATGCGGATTTTTATATTGAAAATATTTCGGAAGTGACAAAATAACGGTACCTGCCGAAATCGGCTCTTCGTCTCTGCACACCTCATAGCTTACATACTCTTTCCGGATATCCAGCTGCGGCAGTTCCACTTTTTCCAGCCAGACGGAAGATAACGGCGGAACTGTAAGCTCTTGCTGTTCCTGGCTGATCACACTTGCGTCATTATCTCTGATCGCCCAGCGAACCGTAAGCTTTTCTGCCTGAAACGTCTCATTGGCTACATTTAAACGCATGGACTTATCCACCTTAAAGTGTTCCCAGTTCATATTGATTTCCTGCGTAATCCATCCTTCTTCTTCACACGAAATCATCACCGGCGCATAGAAACGCTTTGCAAAATAATGCAGCGCTTTCCATCTGCCCGTATAATCAATCGAAGACCATGACGCAACCGGCCAGCAATCATTTAGCTGCCAGTATATCGCACCCATACACCTTCCTCTGTTTCTGCGAAAATGCTCTACACCATACCGAACCGCATCTGCCTGCAACATCTGCGACGCATACAATACCAGCTCAAAAGAAGACGGATATTTATAAGTCTGCTGCATATAATTCATAATTTTTCCATTGGCGCTTCCGTTTCTCTGATGGCGCTCCATAACATAAGAAAAATATTCCGGTCTTCCTCATCGTCCGTAAATGTTTTTACCGTATTAAAACACGGAAAAGACTGAAATCCAAACTCCGAGACATAACGAAAGTAATGTTTTCGATATTCCGAAAACGGCCTGTTCCCATGCCATACTTCCCAATAATGTATATCCCCGCGATTCGGGTCGTTTGGTTCGTCAAAAGAACCGCCCGATGAAGGACTTGCCGGCCAGTAAAAATGGTCCGGATCATACTCCCTCAGCACTCCAGGAATCAACCGCTCATACATAATAACATAGTCCCGAATTTCCCGGTCATGCGATACCCACTTTCTCTCCTTTGCAAACATCTCCATTTCGTTATTACCACACCAAAGCGCCAGACTCGCATGATGTCGAATTCTGATAATATTGTCAATCAGCTCCTGCGTAATATTTGCTTCAAACTCCGGCGTCAGCTCATACATGGCACAGGCAAACATAAAATCCTGCCACACCATCAATCCAAGCTCATCGCATAAATCAAAAAACCAGTCCTCCGGATAATAACCGCCGCCCCATACCCGAATCGTATTAAAATTCGCCGCTTTGCAGTCTTCCAGCAGTCTGCGGGTGCGCTCCGGATTTGTCCGTCCCAGCAAATGATCCTCTGGAATATAATCCGCCCCCATAGCAAATACTTCTTTCCCATTGATACAATGCGCAAAGCTTTCGCCCCATACATCCCGGTTTCTTGCGATCGTCAGAGTGCGCAGTCCTATTTTCCTCTCCCAGGAATCCTGCCTGACCCCGTTTTCCAGTAAATCTACACAGATCGTATATAACGGCTGTTCCCCTAAGCTGTTCGGCCACCAAAGCTGCGGCTGCTCCACATGAATTTCTACCGGACTGCCTTCGTAACAGTACCGTTTTCCTTCCGGGTCTGTCAGTATCACCCGATATTGGAATCTGTTATTGTCCCACGTACACCCTTGTGCAATAACATGCAGCTTTAAAAACACTCCATTTGAACTATGGTTCTGCTGCATCCGCACTTCTTTGATTGCGACTCCCTGATCTGCCATCAGAAATACTTTTCTGAAAATACCCTGGTCCGGAAGATGCGCACCCCAATCCCATCCAAACATACAATGAGCTTTCCTGATATGTACAAATCCATCCATTGCATCCTCGGCGCCTCTTACCGGGGATTGTGCAAATTTCCTGCGAATATATTTCAGAGGAGAATGCAGCCTGACCGTCAGCGTATTTTTTCCGAGATGTATGATATCCTTTACCGGATATTCCCATATGCGATGCATATTCGACGCGGTTCCCGCCAAAACGCCGTTCAAATAAATATCCGCCAACGTATCAATTCCTTCAAACCGCAGAAAAATGCGCTTTTGCTCCCACATCTTCTGCTCACATTCAAATTCTGTCTCATACTCATAATCCGACTCCATCAAAGCAAGAAGCCCGCTGGCCTCATCCTTCCAGTAAGGATCCGGCATAGATCCGTTACGATACAGATCCGTATAAACCGTACCCGGAACAACTGCCGCCTGCCAGTCCTGCTGCCCTGCCGTATGCATGTTCCAGTTTGTGTTTATCTCTTTCTTAACATGACATCCTCCTTATCAACCCTTCTTATCAAAAAACGCCTTCTTCCGATATCAATCTTACCATATTCTCCTTTCAAAAAGGGCTGCCGCATACGCGACAACCCTTTTATTTCATTGCATGAAAAATATCTTCCAGACGTATATCCACTCTGCAGATTTTATCATCTGCAGCCCCATAATAGATCATTACCGTGTCTTCTTTTAGTAAGCAGCCGCACGTAAATACGACATTGCCAAAAAAACCATTCATTTCATAATCCGTCTCCGGTTGCAGAATCGGTTCCGCCGTTTTGCTCAGCACTTTCGATGGGTCATCCGCATCCAGCAAAAATGCGCCCAGGCAATATCGGTCATTTTTATCTGCCGCATGATAAATCTTCACCCATCCTTTTTCCGTCCGGAAAGGAACGGCTCCGCCACCAATTCGTCCATTATCCCAGCGGTCTTCATCCGCATCCGATAATCCGCAAAAATGTTTCTGCTCTCCCCAGTGAATCAAATCCGGCGATTTTGCAATCCACATTTCCGGATTTCCGATTCCGCCCGGCACCGGCCGATTAAAGGCGACATACTGCCCGCCTATTTTTTCCGGAAAAATAGTCACATCTTTATTTTCCGGTGCAAAAATAATTCCATGTCTCCGATACGTCCTAAAATCCGTTGTACTGATCAGCGAGGTCGCCGCTCCGTTGGCTGTTACCGAAGTGTAATTAATATAATACACCTCTTCGATCTTCGTAATTCTTGGATCTTCCATTCCCCAGCTCTCTTCTTCCGCCGTAGGGAGAATAGACGGAAATTCTTCTATTTTAAAATGAACTCCATCCGCACTTCTGGCCACACGCAAATGAGACAATGAAGTCAGATTTACAACTCTGCTCTTTTTTGAATCCTTTGTCTTTATGGATCTGGAATCTGAAAAATCCAATTCCGGACACTCTTTTTTACGATACATCATAATGTCTAATACATCTTGATCATCTTTTTTTACAACTACCGGAATTTTAACTTCATCTTCTCTGTCACATATTACCGACTCCGCCACACGGCAAAGCAAAATAACCTCTCCGTTATACTCTGTCACTCCACAGTTAAAAACGCCATCCACTTTAAAACCGGAACGACTTGGCTTTACATCTGCCGGCACAATTAACGGATTTTGAGAACATCTTTTTACTTTCATCACTGACAATCTCCTTCTTAATTATTTCAGCATAAAGCTAATTCCTTCTTTAAAATATTTGGAAAAGCAGAGGAACAACAGGATAATCGGCAGCGTCAATATGACGGAAGCCGCATACATCGGTCCCGGAAATGCTCCCATCGGCTTGAACTGTGTTGAAATCAATACGTTCAAAGTCTGCATTTTAATATCCGGCGCAATCAGCATATCCCACATCAGCTCGCACCAGCGCTGCATAAAAATAGACAAAAACACAATTGTCGTTACGGATTTTGTAATCGGAAACGCAATTTTCCATAAAATCTTAATATCACCGGCCCCGTCAATCTTAGCAGCTTCAAACATTTCATTCGGAATCGTCTTAAAGTAATTGATGTACATAAAAATTGCCCAGATCGATATACACATTGGTATAATCATACCTGCATAAGAATTTGCCAGCGGCTTTGCGATCATATAGCGCGGCACGAGTAAAATAATGACCGGAAAAAACATCTGAAACAACAGCGTATTCATAATCAGTTTCCCGCCCCTGAACTTCAGCTTGCTTACGGAATAGCCGATTGCCAGTCCGATTGCAACGGAAATAACCGCCGTAGGAAATGCTACGATAAAAGAATTAAACAACGCTTTCAGCCACATCGTAGAATTGCTAGAACCGCCTTTCCCAATCAAATATTCATAACTGCGCATCGTAAATTCCGTCGGCGCAAGCACCTTATCCACTTTATCCCATGGCGTAATCGACTGCACAATCAGATAGTAAAACGGAAAAAGAGAAATCGCAAGCAACAGAATGGTAATTACCATGATCACGATCGTTTTAACACCATATTTTTTCTTCATGCCTCTTTTCCTCCCTTAATATCCAAATTTCCGATTCAGCTTATCGGTAAAGAAATTAATAATGCGAAGTGTAATAAAAATCTGCACGGCATTGGCAATTGCCATAGCTGCTCCATATCCTGACTGGAATCTTGTAAACGAAGTGTTGTAAATTTCCAGCTGCCATGAAGTCGTACTCAGATTCGGGCCTCCACCCGTTAACAGAAACGGTTCCGTAAAGATTCCAAACGCAAGCCCTGTCGCCAGAACAAAAACGGTCGTTAACGTAGGCATAATCATCGGCAGCGTCACATGAAACAGTTTATGAAAGCCTCTGGAACCGTCCAGTGCACACGCCTCATTGACATCCGCCCCGATACTTTCGATTCCGGATAAAATAAACAAAGCATAATACCCTGACATTTTCCATACTACAATACCAACCATAATTCCGAATGCATAGCGTTTATCGGTCAGCCAGTTAATATTCAGATCAAAATGATCCCGTAAAAAAGTATTGAAAACCGAATTATAATTAAAAAATACTTAACAACTACCGAGGTTGCCACACCCGATGTTAGGTACGGAACAAAAAACAATACCGCTACAAAGCCTTTTATTTTATCCGGCAATTTTGATACCAAAAGCGCAATGACCAGTCCGCAGATAAAACAAAGTAACACAATCGGCACAAGATACCGATAGGAATTCACAAATGCCGCCCGAACCTTTGTATCGGAAAATAACGCCTTAAAATTGTCCAATCCTACAAATGTTTTGTTCTGCGACATCAGATTCCAGTCCATCATAGACAGCCATACCGCCCAGATCAACGGAATCAGAAAAAATACAACGGAATAAATCAAATATGGACTATTCAGCAGCCAGCCTACCAGATTGCTTCTGCCGCCGGTTGATCGTTCTTTTTTGCTCATCATGCAACCCTCCTGTTTTTGATAAGGGCTGCATAGCTATACTATGCAGCCCTGTCTAAAAACTATTCCAGTCCGCCTGCCTGCTTCATTGCTTCGATCGCTGCTTCAATATAAGATGTCGCGTCCGGAGCGTTTCCTGGCACTGCTTCCACTACTTCATTCATATAAGGACCACTGCAGACTTCCGTAAAGGCTGTCCAGATATCCGCATCTTTATCCGTTGCAAGTCCCGGAATCGCATACGGAACCCATTCTGCCAGCGCTGCCAGTTCCGGATATTCACCCATTACTTCCGCAAACGCTTCATTCTCATTTAAGTCTCCACGTACCGGCAGCATTGTCGTAGCATTCAGCCAGTCCAGATCGGACTGTGCGGAATTTTCTTTGCCGTATACCCATTTTACAAATTCTACCGCACCTTTGTGCTCTTCTTCGGAAATATTTTTTGCTTTGTAGAAAGTAAGTCCTTTAGAATCCGCATAGTTGTAAGGAATATCTCCGCTCTTATTTACCAGTGACGGACCATAGACATAATTTTCTCCATATACCACATTATTTTCTCTGTATAAGGAAATCTCCCACGGTGCATTGATAGAAACCAATACGGATGGATTTTCCTCTACCCATATGCTGGACAGTTCACCCTGCTGCACGCTGTTTCCGAATGCGCCGATCACTTCCATCGCTGCAATTGCCGCATCCTTGTCCATGGTAAGCTTATTTCCCTCCACAATGGATTTTCCGCCGGAAACGCCGTTGTAGATCATCATAAAGTCAAACCAGCGATCCCAGTACTGATCCGGTCTGCCCAAAGACGGTCTGTAGAAAGAATGTGTAACGCCGGCTTCTGCCAAAGCGTCTTTTTTCGTATCAAACGCTTTCATAACTTCAATAAACTCTTCCACCGTTTCCGGCGCTTTGTCATATCCGATCGCCTTTAATCCCTTCATATTCCACTGCCACACCATTGGATTTACATAAATCGGAAGCACATACTGCTTTCCGTCAATCGCCCAGTTTTCCATTGTTTCACTCATCTGTCTGGCTTCTACCACTTCATTGAACCAGTCTTCACCGGATAAATCATATACGACATCGGATGCTGCCAATGTTGCCGCAAACCCTCTGTTAATATTTTCAGATACCGCAGGCGCTGTCTCCGTTGCAATGGCATTCTGAATACCGGCCTCGGAAGAAGGAGACTCCGGCATCTGCTGTACTTTTACTTTGATAACCTTTCCGTCCACTTCCGCCTTCGTTTCATTAAATGCCTGCGCCTTGCCTTCCCACAAATCATACTGTACCTGCTGCGGTGCCGTCCAGAAATCAACCTCAATTTCCTCTGCGGATTCTTTGGACGTATTGTCACTGCTGCCAGCATCACTGCTGCTGTTGCCATCGGCGCTGCTGTCTTTTCCGCCACTGCCCGAACCGCAGCCGGCTGCCACTGCCGTTGTCATTACCGCTGCCATAATTAACGCCACACACTTTCTCAGTTTCATAGTTACTTCCTCCTTAATATTAAAATACTTCATGTTCAAAGGACACAAACGGATCACGAATCGTAATCATATGTCCCTGCACATCACTGACACCACAATACAAGTCTGCCATATGATCTCTGCGCACCAGACCTCCGCTGAAAATAACATCTTTCAAATCATCCCTCTTGCTCGGTCCTTCCTGAAAATTATCTCGAATCGCTATTATCTTCATCGGAGAAAAGCTTCCGTCCGCAGTATCAAAACAAAATGCAGCTGCATAATAATGTCTGTTTTCCTCTTTGTCATATTTTGCAATATGGCAAAGAACCCCGACCTTACCGTTTTTGAGCAAATGCAGCTCATTGCAGCCGCCCCACTCCTCCGGCAGAAACTGTCCCTCCGGCACTCTGGCCCGCTCTATGTTGTCTATATTCAGCTGATTTAAATGATCTATGATAATATATCCGATTTTTCCCCGGCCACCGACCGCCCCCTGTGGCCTTGTCATAACCAGAATCCTTTTGTCTTCCAGCTGACATAACCGAATATCCTTCATTCTGTCCGGTCCATGCGCAAATCGCTCCAAATCCCTGAGAGATTTGCCTTTATAAAAGACCGTTCTGTAATTCAGCTTTCCACAATTTTCCACATCGTCAAAAACTTCCACTCCACCTACAATCAGCTCTCCGCCAATCCGTGTTACGAACGGATCCTGCAATGGTAACGGCGGGATATCTTTTTGTACCGTCCACCCATCTTCGCTTTGCTGAAAAAACATGATTTCTGCATATTCACTGTCTCTTGCTTCCACTCTGCCGGCAATATACTGCCTGCCATCCGATTCAAACGGCGCCGTAATGTTATAAATATCTTTTCCATTCACAACGCCTTTAAACGAAATCAGACTGGAATTGTCTCTAAAGTTTTTACCTTGAAATTCAAGTAACAGTTCATCTACTGACTTCGGCCGAATCACATTGTTTTGTGACTCTTTACTCATATTTTTAAGGTCTCCTTTCTATAAATATAGTGTTTTTAGACAAGTTTCATTGTTTTCTGTTTTAATTTAATGTCATATTACCATAATTTCAACTTGAATCAAATACAATTTTTACTTTAATTTCATTATTATTTACATATTTTCCCAAAGTAAATAAAGACAAAAAATGCTAAGCCACAGATATTACCCTGTGGCTTAGCCTCTCTTACCGCATTTTTGCAGAATTACGTATGATCAGTTCTACTCCCATTACTATTTTTTCCACCCGTTCTTTCGGATGTTCCATTCTGTAAATCAGCCGTTCTACGCCTTTTCTTCCTAACAAATCTTTGTATACATGAACCGTTGTGAGTCCCGGCGCCACCATTTTACTCAGCTCAATATCATCAAATCCCACAATTCCTATGTCTTCCGGTACGCGCAGCCCCATATCTTCCAGCACTTTACAGGCTAAAATTGCCATTTTATCATTTGCACACACAAATACCTGCGGTATTTCCGTAATATTGCGAAATGCCTCTTCCAGACCTTTTGCATCATTATGAATGACATACTCCTCTACTTTATTTAAACACGAATATTTTTTTGCATATTCCATACTGCTTTCAAAATCCGGGAATTTCATTAACATGCGAATGGTTTCCAGATATCCCCAGAATCGTTCCCGCACGCTCGGCGAATATTCCAGACCACCCAAAAATCCGATTTTGGTAAAACCTTCTTTTATCAAATACTTTGTTATTTTATAACTTCCTTCTTTATTATCCGTCATCACGGCATCGGTCGGTTCTTCCAGTGAAATATGATCCACCAGAACAAGCGGCGTACCATATCCTTTCAGCCGCTTAATATATTCGTCTGACAGCTTTCCTATTACAATGACACCTGCCACCTTTCTTTTTTCCACACATTCCGGCACAATCTCCGCCTTTTCATCAAACGATTTTACGAGGATATCATAACCGGCTTCTTTCGCCGCACTTTCCACACCAAGCAAAACCCTTCCATAAAAGTACATATCCCGAAAAAATCTGTGTTCGATCAAAATGCAGATATTCCTGATCGAATATGTCGCCGTATATTTATCACTCTGGTCCAAATATCCCATTTCTTCTGCCATCATCAATACTTTTTTCCGTGTTTTCTCAGACACCCCCGTCTTTCCGTTCAACGCAAGAGACACCGCATTGATGGACAAGCCCAGCTTTTGCGCAATATCCGACATTGTAATTCGCTTTTCTCCCATTTGTCCACCTCTATTACTTTCTGCTACAATTTGCCAATACCGACATCTTTTCTGATTTTATTTTAATATACTACTTCTGCTATCGCAAGACTTTCACGGTATATAGCTTTATTTTTTTACTTTTCAAGTTTTTTTTAACTTTTTTAAAGCCAATTTTTATATTCGGCAAATTTGTAGCAGTACAGATGGACTATTGTTTGGAAGATAATGGTTTTTACAATAACAATAAGGAAACTTCTTTTTTTGACTGCTTCATTGCAGATACCTCCCGTCAAATAATATCTAAACTTAAAATTGATGGATATTTGTTATGATGCATCCTCAGCATTGCATACGCAGGGCCCGAAGATCCTAACATAAAAGTCTCTAACATATAATCAGATGTCAGCCATAACCTCTTTTCCGTAATTTTTATCAGCCGGTCTTTCACCACCTCCATTTTCCGAATCAATGCTTTGCTTATATGTTCTGTCAGAATTTCTTTCTCATTACAAATGATGCTGTTCATAACATCATAGTATCCATATAGTCCATGACACAAACACAGGTTATCATTTTCCCCCGACCTGTATTCTAACAATAGTCCTATTTCTTTGTCAAACTCCTTTTTTATGTTCAAATATATTGAATCGTTACACATATCCTTCAGATTTTTTAAAATCTGGGCCTTTGCAAGTGCACTGCCTGCGGTCCCTCTGCACCAGAACATATTATCTTTTTCCACATAGTTCTTTTCATCGCAAAGTATTTTTTCAATACTCTTTAAATAGCTCCTATCGCACGTATGCTTTACCAGAAAGCTAAGCGCTAATGCCACTCCGGAACTGCCATGTGCTATGCCAGCGGTTTCCGTCCTATAGCATTTCATGAGGTTACATAATATTTCACACGACTTTTCAAAGATTCTCAATAAATAATCATGTTTTTCTTTTTCAAGCATTTTGGATAATAATACAACATATCCACTGATTCCATGCATATAATCTATGCTTTCTATCGTATCCAACCTTTCCGATATTTTCCTTAGATACTTTTCACATAGTTTATAATATTTTGGATCGCCCGTATCCATATATATATTAAAAAGAATATAAACGGCTGATCCTATGCCTGCATACACAGATGTCGATTCCAAAACAGCCATTTTATCCTGTTTGTCTTCCGCAGATTCTAGCAATGCCAGACATTGTTTCATGAGCTGATTATTTTCCGTCTCCCTAGCATAGCAATACATCGACCATATTAACCCACCTCCTTCATACAAAGACATATCCAGTCCCTGCAGTGACTGACAGTGATCTCCTAATCTTATTATGTAAAGATCTTGTTTTTCACTATCCGGATCTATTAATATATTTTTACTAATGTTATCAAATATGGATTTCGCTCCCTGCATAAAGTTTTCGTAATATTCGGCGCTATTTCCTATATCAGCAGGCTTTTTTATAATATCCTTTATTAAAGTCATATAGGATAAATTTATGATATGCTTCTGTAATCGAATCGTTTCTGGCGACAGAGATGATATTTTATATGTTACTGTTTCATTTCCACTTTGATTAAAAAATTCAGTTTGTATAACTTTTCCATTCGAATACAATGTTCGCTCTTCAAACATTGAGTAATAAGCCGGAATGCACCCTTCCATTAAAAGCGAAATCTCATGTTCAACACGCTGATTTTTTATATTTCCTGAATTTCTCATTTTTTCAAATAACTTTTTTCTTTGTTCTAAACTTGTTAAATAAGTTGGATAACAACCAGTCTGCAGAAATTTGGCATACGAATACGTATTTCTAAAAAGCTGCCGTTGATGAGAATATTTTATATCTGATTTTGCAATACACTCTGACAGCTGTTCTTTATTCTTATAAAAAATATTCATGGCATCTTCAAATCCCTCAATCAGCTGTTCTCGCCATGCTAATATGTTAACCTGTTCTCCATTCATTTTAGGGATATTGGTTTGCTCCATCTGTTGACAAATATATTTTCTAACCAGCTTCATCTGATCAGTTCCATAGTTTTCAATATCATATTCTTTCATTTTCTGCGATTTCAGATTTCCGCCTGATAGTCCACATAAATCAACATCCATGACATTTCTTTTATTTTTGATCGGAAGAAAGCTGGTAGAAAGAACATTATCCCTTGCAAAATTATGAACATTCTCTTTCAAAGAAATGTTTTTATATCCGGACAACGTAACCAACGTTTCCGTATCAATCATTCTAGGATATTCTCCGTCTGCTATAATATTTTCATAATGCATATCACCAGAATTAAATATATAAAAATTGCCAGATAAATCCCTTCTCTATAATAAAACCTTGCTACCTCCTCATCATTCATGCACTCTTTTTTCTCAATAAACTCCTGCCATCCATATCCTTTTTTTCCTAATACACGATTCTTCTTAAGTTTACATCGAATGCTGTAACGATTCAAAAATTCAACGATATCATTAAGTGCCGAATCATTATAAAAATCTCGTGATTTATAAACGACTTTTCCGAAATCACCTGTTAATATGGCAACCGTTTTCCCTAATTGATGTGTATCTCCGTTCCCTATTTCCATATCATCAATCTTACCAAACTTTTTACCAAAAACATTGCTTAACTCTTCTTTATCATTTATAAAAGCTTCAGATATAGATTCCACACATTTCACCGCATGTTCCATTTTCCGTTGAAACAAATATTCTAATACAGGATAGTTTTTTTCAATATAATGATGAAATTCTTCGGTGCCAACAATTTCATTGTATGATTCAAACCTCTCCTCAGATGAATCCCCGATCAGCAATCCTGCTTCACGATAACAATGAAGTTCATAAATAAGAACCATTTTACTTATTCCTAAAAATTCCTCATAAATATGTTTACGGACAGCAGGAAAAGCCAATGCCATACCCATTCTTTCAGAAGATTCTTTCAATTTACTATCAAAATATCCATATATTTTTTATAAAAATCAGTAAAGAAATTGGCATTCCGAATATTTTCCATTTCATTTTCCCTCCTGGCTGTGTACCATGTATTTTTATGTCTTATTCTAAACAATATGATTCATTCACTATTCGTTGTAACTGATTATTGGCAAGAAGAACTCTTGCCAATCTTAAACTTATATTTTCTTATATTTTTAAAATCTTTACTTTTAGTCTAACATACAATAGGACCTGGTTTACAGCTGAAAACATTTGTTTTTAAAACGCTGACTTGCGACACTGGGAATATAATGCCTGCATCAGCTTCCGGAGTTGTATCGCCTGCAGCTGCAATTTCCTGCAGTTCTTCCTCTGTAATATTCTCTACTGCTTCTTTTAAAATTTTCTCTTTCTTGATCTCTTTACTCATGTTTTCTTCTCCTTTTCTTAATATTTTCATGAAATCCAAAATCCAATTTTAAATTTCAAGCTTATTTCTTTGTAAAAAAGACAAGGTTTTATCTTTTTCAACCTTGTCTTTTTATCTCTATATCAGGAATTTTATTCATAAACTCCAACTGGTTCTTCCTTCCTTTGTACAGCATCTGTTATATTAAGCTGCCTGTCATTACATAATCAATTGCGCAACCATAGCTAGCGCCCAGAAGACAAATATAACACCATTAAGCCCTGTCAAAACATATAAAACTTTATTTTCTCTGTCTGTTTTAACAAATAAAGAGCCGCTAAGGCAGACAATAACAATAATATAATTTGTATACATTGAAACATTCCTGTCATTTCCCCTATACAGAGAAATAAAATACCCCATATAAGACAAAGCCAGCAGAACCTGTATCGCAGCTTTAAACACTTTTGTTTTCGTATCCATAGTTTTCGTTTCCATAAGTCCTCCTTTATTTGCAGCAATTTATACAACTAACAGATAATATATAATCACTAAAACTCTGATATTCTAACATACCGTTTTCTTTCCAGTAATCTAATTCCTTATTTTCAATTTTCTTACCTTTTAATATCTCATTTTTCCAGATCATACATTGTTTCATGCTGTTGAAATTTTTTTCCAAAAAAACATTTGATTGCGGCGGCAATTCAATATATTTTTTTATTCTTCTTTTGATTTCTTCAGATATTGAGCTTAACCATGTTGGATTATTTAGCTGATTCGGAACCTGGCTGCCGTTCACAGTCGCTATTACATTAGCGCCCATAAATGTCATAATTTCACTAAGTGGTTCTATTACCGTACGATGTCCGTTACTGTCACAAGTGCTTAATACAACTACTGGCTTTCCCTGTAACCTAAGTGTATGGACCCACCATGCGCATCGGTCTAAAATTCTTTTCAAATCTGCAGTCATATAATGCACATAGACTGGTGAAGCCACGATACATAAATCCGAATCTAAGATTCTTTTTTGCAACAAAGGCAATTCATCTTTGATTACACACTCCGTTACAGAAAAACAATTTCCACATCCAACACAAGGAGAAATTTGAAAATCTTGCGGAAAGATATAGTCAATGAAATATCCTTCCTCTGTTAAACCATCCAGAATTGTCCGAATAAATGTTGCAGTATTTCCATTCTTTCTTCTGCTGCCAATCAGAGCAACGATGTTTTTCATATTTTTCCTTTCAATATCTGCTATTTGAGGTGTGCTGATTTAAGACAAGGAGAGCATTACTAAAATAGCTCTCCTTACCATTTTATAAGGATTGTATCTTTTTCATTTCCTTAACACTTCGCATAAGAAAGAACCCCACCTGATATAGCAGAAATCGCTCCAAGGCAAGGATAGCTGGACGTTGTTATTGTTGCCGGCGTAAACTCACCTTCCATGTCTCCTGCACCCTGCAGCATTCTCATATCCTCTTCTGATAAATCTTCAAAAGCTTTACCAGCCAGTTCCTCAACACGATTTTTTACTTTGTTAATGCCTTCCATCACCTTGGATAAATCAATTTCGCGAACTACTTCATCAATCTCTTTTTCTTCTACATCCGGATTGGTTTTTGTCATTTCCTCTCTGATAATTGGTTTCAGATCAATTCCTTTGAGAATTTCTTCCAGGCTCTTGCCATTTTTCTTTTCTTCTTCTATTTTCTTAAAATCAAGATGTTTAATTACGTTATCAACATTCACTTTAGACATATTCTTTTCTCCATTCTTTTTTAGTATAAAATAGTAAAACAGCGTGCAATTTAGCATTTTCCTTTAAACGTTTTTGCTAAACCAACAGACGCAGACGCTGTGGCAATCACCACACATACAGGTGTTGTTAACTCGCCTTCCATATCTCCTGCACCCTGTACTTCTGCCATTTCAGAAATAGTCAAATCCTCAAATGCTTCCCCTGATACCTCATTCGTTTTTTGTTTTCATCTCTCATTTCTTTTCCTCCTGTTTTTTAATTTTTATTAGTTTTAACTGGCATACTGCTGCCAAAAGGCAGCTAGTAACCAAAAAACATACAAATTACAAACATATGCATGCACCACCCATCTTATTTGTCAAGTCCAAGGATATTCGGAACACTTGGATCCGTTTCTTTTAATAATCCATATCCTATCCCTGTCAACCCTGTCATTAATCCCAAAACACATTTTCCATCAAATGCATTTATTTCAACGCCCTTATGAAAAATATCTTGGAACATTTTCGATCGTAAAATATCTATTTTTCTTTGAATCATTTCCGGAACTATTTCTAATTTTTGCACTTCCTTTAAGAACAAAAATCTGCCCATATTTCCATGGCAAATGCCAGCCTCTTTCATTTCAGCATTCAGGACATTGTCCAGGCAGCTAAATAAATCCTTTCTAACCTGCGCGTCATCAAATCCACATTTTAACAAGTATAGCCTGCTTAAACCGATTCCTATTGTTCCATGGCACCAGTACGAAACTGCGTTCTTCCCTTCCCGCAAATCTTTCCAGACCCTTCCATCGAAAAACCGGTTTTCCAATTTTAAATATTTTTTCACACGATCGCGATGCTTTTCATTTCCTGTGATACAAAACAGCGAATACGAAGCATAGATCATTCCCGAAAAACCATGGGCAAATCCACAGAGTTTTACTTCTTCTTTATCCCAAACAGTAGATAACAACTCCGCTTTCTCTAAAAAATGCTGTCTCTTTGTTAACTCATAGTAATTCAGCAATACCTGGATCAATCCGCTGACTCCATTTACCCAATCCGCTTTCACAGTGTGATCTATTTCATTTGCAAGATCAGCTAATAAATTTTCCGCTAACAACAAATCTTCTTCCTTCTTTTCAAGCTTATATTTGTGATACAATGGATAAAGGACCGAATACTTGCCATCATAAGCGCTGATGACCGGATTTTTATCTTTTTTCTTCGGCATCTTAAATAAGCTTTTTTCCAGCGCAGATTTTAAAGTTTGTGCTTTTTCGTCCGAATAGATTTTTGTATAGTATAAAATAAAAAGATATATACCGCTTAAACCATCATAAAACTCGATTTGTAATGCATCATAGTCTAATGTGCCGTCTAACTCATACAAAAAATCTTCAAACGCAACAAACTTTTTCTCTGTGTCAAACTTCGCACGGCTATATACGAGATTTACTATGTCTTTTAATGCCTCATCTATGGAATCTCCTATAGGAATTACTTCTTTTTGCATCTTATGAACACCGAGTGACAATTCCAGACGAAGCTTTTGATATGCATATTCTTTTTCATCAAAATTTTGAATCGTCTTTTTCACACGTTCTATTGCTGTTCCTTCATAGTAGTTAGAAATAATACTGTAATCACTTGTTATTAAATCCCGTGATGATGTATTATTAAAAAATATTGGTACATCATCTGCTAATAAATCTTTGATCTCCGGTAATATCGCCGCCTTGTTCTTATACTCAAACGCCCACAGATTATCAAAAAGCTTTTCCCTTTCTATGTAATCTTTCATACATTTCGGATGATAGCCATAACCAAGCATATCCATGTATTTTTGAGTCGTCTTAATGACATTGCGCACAACAACGTCAGAAAAAATGTTTTCAATGATCAAAGTGATTTCATCGGCATGTTCCATGAAATACCGGCAAATCTCATCAAATCCTTTTACTACTTCCGGTTTATACTGTTTTGCATTGACTGCTTTTCCATCAAAGATAGGAATATTGTTTGAACCGCTCAATTCATACTCCGTATACGCAAACTTCACCTCATCCGTATTTTCATGAACTAAGCTTAATCCCTTATACGGAGATTTTTGTTTGCTGCCGTCAAAGGCACTGATATTGATCCCTCTCCTTTTCGGCGCTCCCTCCGCCAATGGTTCAATGCGGTTTTCATAAGCTTTGAACGGCAGAAGCGCCGTTGATAACACCGAACCATATTTTCTTACTGACAGCTGCACATAGGGATTATCTGACCGTTTGATCGGACTTTCGTTTTGAATAAGTGTTTCAACATCAATCAGCACCGGAAATTCTCCATGTGCAATAACATTTTCATAATGAAAGTCGTTTCCGCAAAGCAAATAACCAAGAGCGACATATTCTCCAAACCGATGATAAAATGTTCTAATTTCATCTTCTGATTTACATTCTTCGTTTGACACAAATTCTTCAATGCAATATTTTTCTTTTCGAATTCTTTTTATTTTATAAAATTTTTTCCCGGTCTGTTTTTCCAGGTAAGATAAAAAATGCTGAAATCTTTCACCAATTTCCAGATCTTTATATTTGAATGCAAACCGCTGGCCATTCATATCAAACAAAATAACCGTTTTACCCTTTGCGTGGCTGTCTCCTGCCCCAACAGAAATATCTGAAAGTTTATATGGCGGAAACAGTGAAAATTCAGTTTTAAACTCAGGCAAAGATTGTTGAATACCATCAATAAATGCTTTGTAGTTATCTATATGGAATAAAACCCGTTCCGTCAGCAGTCGAAACAACACCGGATAATCTTCATAAAACTCCAGCATTGCAGGCTTACTGCCGAACCTCTTTTTCATATAATAGATAAACCGTTCTTCAGATGTCTCTCCCTTAAATTCACATTTCTGCTTTTGCTCATGCAAATCATAAACCAGCGTCTTTGAAGCAGTTCGCAAAAACTCTTCAGCTAAGTGTATGAGAAAAGCATCATTTCCGGATATCGAGAAATCGCTGACTATAACTTCCTGCATCTTGTTTCTCATATAATACAAAAATGGACGTAACGCATAAGAAAAGTCAATAACTGCCGGTGTATCACGGTAAATACTATCATCATCAAAAATCTCTGCTGCTTTTTGATACCAGAAGTTCCCTTTTGTTTCTTCTGCTAAAAAATCAATATCAGATTCCTCTAACGGCTTGATGGCCAAATTAAATTTTTCGCGAGTCATCCCTTTTACATGCAGTGACATATCGAATAATTCTTCTGTACATAGCGATTTTCTGGATAACCACTTTGATAAATGATCATGCATCACCTTTTCATCATAACGTGCTGATAATAAGCTGGCTCTTTCCCGAACAGAAGTTGCATAGGCTAATATTCGTTTCATAGATATACATCCTCTTTCTTTTTATCTTAAACAAGATTGTCGTTTGACTATGCTTTCAATTTCTATAAACATATAGTATTCTATTTTTTTATAAATGTCAAGTATTTTTTCATTTTATAATATATTTATTTTATAAGAAAATAAATATATTGTTTTATGTATATTATTTCTTTCATATCGAAATAAAATCATCATTTTTCCAGCTATATAAAGGAATCTATCTGCATACAAAAAAGAACGCCTGCTTAATTCAAATAAAAGCGTTCTTTTTCCGTCATCGTTATATCCTTATTTACAGTTATAAGGATTCTTGGATGTAAGTATTGTTGTAAAGGCTCCTATATCCTCAGGGGACACATCACCGCTGCCTTGTATTTTCTTCATTTCCTCCTGGGTCAAATCTTCAAACTTTTTTCCCAAAATATCCATATCAGAACTTTCTTCTTGCAGCTGACTCTTTTTTTCATTATCCATCGCCAAAATACACCTCCTCCCTTACACAGATTTGTATAAACTCATTGTATTCTATTCTTTTTATTTTGTCAATTTATTTTTGCTTTTTTATATAAATATTTTTTATTTGGTAATATATTTCTTTCTTTTTGAATCCTTATTATGAATAGAATGTCCACTTTACTTTCAGATCAACTTAATGATATAATTTAATAATATTGCTGCATAAGGAAATATCAAATTACGGAAAGGAGAAGTATGGCAAGGTCATACTGCAAAGATGAATTATGATACTTAACAACGAATATCTTTTCGGATATGCCACTACTATGGAAGAGCGAGTACGCGTTCTATCCATATCATCAGAAAACCATTCGCTGACTCATTTAAAAAATGGAAAAACCGAAAAAGCCTTTTATCAGATTCTGATTTTGAACGCATGCTTTCATTCAGAAATATTTCCGAAGCCGAATACGATTTGGCAGTTTCTCCTTTAAATGAGTCTTCCCTGAGACAATTGTTCTCATTTGTCCATAAGCAAGAATGGTACAAAATCCATAAAAAAATTTTTTCCATCACAAGAACCTGTACGCCTACTTCCATAGAAGCAGCATTGTATTTTCATGTGAAATTTTATATGGATTTCGTTTCCGGACTTTCAACGAAATACAGGGAAATAGCTTTTGACGATACCTGCCTGACTGCAATCGAAAAAAATATCACAACGCAGCTTATGAATCTTGCAAAAAAAACAATTGTATGGGATGTACATGCAAAATTAGAAAATGCCGATCAGGAACAACAAAATGATGAAGAATTCCTTAAATATTATCTGTATCAAAGATTTCGCGATAATTGCGCAGAGCACTTTTTCCTCGAATACCCTACACTTACCCGACTGCTCGCAGAATGTATGATGGATCGTATGAATAATTTGCAGATAATCATAGATTCTCTGTATCATTATCACCTTGAAATAACAAGTCTTTTTGGAATAAAACTGCCATTTACTCTAAATACACTGCAATTCCAAAAAGGCGACAGCCATAACAAAGGCAAAGCAACCACGATATTAAAAATAAACAATGTTCCACTTGTATACAAATTTCGCAGCAATCATATACTTCATAATTATAACGAGCTATTAACGTTTCTGGAAAAGAAAAATGCTGATTTTCATCCCTATAAAATTGTTCACCTGTCAGGAGAGAACTTTTGCATAGAAGAATTTATAGAAAACAAAAGCTGTACGGATATAAACAGTATCATAGAATATTACAAAAATTACGGACATCTGGCAGCTCTCACATACTGGCTCGGTTCCTCTGACCTGCACAGCGAAAACTTAATTGCCAAAGGTACCTATCCGGTCCTTATTGACGTTGAAACACTTTTAAGTGCACAAGAGCAAAGAATTTATCCCGAATTATTCACGGCAGTATAAACTCACATAAAATCCGCCGTAGTTACCATTACAATCACTCCTGATACCTCACTCTGTCGCAAGATAGCCTAAAAATGGGCAGACTTCTCCTATGATAGGGTTAGAAATTTATTGTGGCTGTCAAGGTCCATTAACAGTTGTTATTCCAACTGTGGCTGCAGGTTACGGATGTTTTCCAGTGTCTCGTAGAATTCTTTCTTGTAGGGACAGCTGCTGCATAGCTTGAAATATTTATATCGTGCTGATTTTACCACTCTTGCGGCTATCTTCAGCAGTTTTAATCGTATGGTATCAATGCGCTGTTTTCTCATGCTGACAGCAAGCGCCAATCGTCTAAACCAATTGAATAGGTTATAAGCTAACGCATGAACCAGAAGGCGGTTCGCGTTTACCAGCTTTGAGGAACTGCTTACAGAGACAAAGTCAAAACCGCTTTTGCATTCCTTGATGAAATTTTCCATTTTGCCTCTTCCGCAATAGAACTGGATCACCTGATAAGGTTCCATTTCCAGTGTTGTGACAATAAAGGTATACAGATGGACCATCTGCCCATACGGCTTTTCTATTTTAAAGACCACCCTGCGTGGATGGTTCCATGAACCGGCCTGGTACAGGAATTCCCCATACTCGACGGCGTAATCTACCTGGTTGAATTTCGTTGCGCGGTACAGTGCCTGGTTTTCCTCTTCTGCCAATTCACGGAGTTTTGCGTTCTCCTTGAGCCGGATGGCATATTTGCAGTTTTTATCTTCAAGAACTTCATACAGGTCTGGTGACGCAAAGCCACTGTCACCGCGAAGAAAAAGCGGCATATCCGGGAAATCGCAGAGAAATTCATCCAGAAGGGACTTCATAAAAATATCTGCCTCTTTGCTGCAATACATGGTGCCGTCACGAAGCTGTGCTTTTAGCAGATCGCCGGTCAGCCCGTCGTAGCATAACAGCGGATGATAACCGTGGGCCTGATAATGGTAGTTGAAACCTTCCCCTTCCTGATTCCCATAGACATCAAGAAGTGTGGAATCAATATCAAAAAGCATGAATTCCGGTTTCTTTATGGAATAGATGACTTTACGGAGTTCACGGGTGATCTGGTTTAACTGGCTGATCGTATCTCCATCCATGCGGTTAAAAAAGCGTGACAGGGTAGGCTGGGATGCCAGGGCATCCTTCTCTAAAATAACTGTCATAACAGGTTCGTTTGTCAGTTCGTCCGCACAGTCATCCTCAAAGTAGGAACTGATAATCTGGTAAATTACCTGCATCAGATTCGTATCATCCTTATGGACGCGGAACCAAGCGGTATCATTGGTTTTGAACATACGGTTAACGAGCTTGACCGCTCCAATCTTAACCAGGAACTCTTTGAACAGGAGAAGTCCTGCATCGGAGGATAAATCGCCTCCGTCAAAATTAATTTTAATCTGTCTATTGCTTTCTAAGCTTACAGTGTTTAAAATATCCATATAAAGACCCTTTCTTTGGTTTTGATTTGGAGTAGACACCTAAATTTTACCATAGATAGAGGTCTTTTTCTATTCACTAAATAAGTGAAAAGCAATATTCATTTAAAATACAGTAACTATGCGGGTTTCAGCAGTTAATGCTGTTATTCCGTGAATAATTCAGGTTTATTCTGATGACTTTACAAAAATAAAATACTTTGAATCCCATTCTGCCGTAAGCACCGGTATGCTTCCTATGGAAAAATACTGGAAAAAACAACTTGATTTTAGTGCGCTAAACGGTATCAGGCAAAAGCTTCCATACAAAGTCAGAAAATTACTCCATGAGGACAGCAGCAAGATTGCTTTTGAATTGTGCGATGCCTATACACAACCGGCAGATAATGTACCAAGATTAAATGGCAAACGAATTACATACGAATATTATTGCCAATATATCCAAAAATCGTTTGAGGAAATGCTCGTATGGCTAAAACATCATGAAAAAGACATAGATCATTTCATTCAACACAAGTTTTACGGAACAAAAGTTCGCATTGTTTTAAGGGACACTCAGGATTATTACAATTTCCTGGACTTTTCCACTCATCCTTCCTGCATGATAGATTACATTGAAAGGGAAAAGATATTTGAAAATCTATGGAATCATTCATTTATCAATTCCAAAATCGTATTGCAGGAAGTTCAGGCGCTGTACAGGCATGATATCCCTTATTTTTATACATTAACACATTCCAGAGACATTTTTTCGCTTGACGGAAACATTGCAGATTACTTTCCTCACGATATTTTAACCACATTGAGAAAACATCATGCTTTTATCAATCCATACAATATTGATTATTCCACATTTTTATTAGGAGAAAGCCTTGACTGTTTACCTTCAGCATGCAGACCTGTTTCTATCCGATCCCGCAAAGCAAGCGGCAATCCCTGGATAGACAAGGCAAATGACATAGCATCCAAAATATTAGATACAGTAATTGTTAACACAAAAGAAAATGCCGTATTATGGCCCGAACCATGTAACCATGGGGAAAAGCTTTTGATAGACTATCCCGATTCAAACCTTTATCATGGAACCGCCGGACTATTTGTATTTTTCTATCATCTAAACAAACTCAGTCCGGATAACAGCTATAAACAAATACTTCAAATTCTCGAACATGAAGTGTTTGCCGCAAACTATGCCAGCGAATTGGAAAGTGCTTTTTATGGAACGTCCTGTAAGATTACAGCTGCGTTTGCTGCCTATCACTTTGATAAAAACAAAAAATTTTATGATTATATAACACAATATCTTTCAGAAGCAAAAGCGTATGCCTCCCATATCAAATCCTGGGATTGGATACGGGGAAAAAGCAGCCTGATCGCGCTATTAGTTACAATATATGAAGAATACCCGCTTCCAATTATCAATGACCTTCTTAAAATACTGCTTTCAGATATCGAAGATATGAACGTCTCTGAAATCGGATTTGCTCATGGCTGCAGTGGAATCTTATATGCCCTGTTACGTGCAAATACAATCTTGTCCGATGCGAATATAGATCATAAAATATTGGAACTTTATCAAAAAATAGAAACTCATTTGCAGACATATCAGCAGTATTCACCTGCTTGGTGTAACGGAACTATGGGAATCAACAAAGCGCTGTCTGAGTATTTAAAACAGCATCCGGACAACCATGTAAATTTTATCCGTCCTACAAGAGACTATACCCAGAACAACTCCTGTATCTGCCATGGAACATTCGGCAGCATCTCAGCAGCATGTGATTTACTATGCACAGGACAAATTTCAGCTCAGATTTTCAGAACAAAAGCAGATGAATTTGCACAAAAAGAGATTGTTTTGTGTGGATACAAAAGATTTGTCCCATTAGGCCTCTTTAGCGGACTGGCAGGGATTGGTTACCAACTTATACGTTGTATCTGTCCGTACAATACGCTTGACCTGTTGTTTTTTGATTCAAACTCAAGCTTTTGTTAATTCATTTTAGAAAAATATTTCTTACTTTTAAAAATAAATGCTTTACTTTTTGAACGAAATATTGTATAATATGAAAAATGACATAAGCCATTGTTTAGGAGGGTAATAATGGAACCAATTACATTAGATAACATTCTTAAAAATTTGGGAAATTCCAAAAAACATAATAGTTTTATAGACGACTCGTTTGAAAATAGTAATATTGAGACTTTATTCCTGTCAAATGACAATTTACCTAGTTGCTTTACATGGCTTACCGAACTAGGATTTTGTTCGGAACCGTAATAATATTATTATTAATTTAAATCAAGAATAAAACTTCCATTCTCAGAACGGAGGTTTTATTCTAATTATTATTTGATCCCGAAAATACACTTTCAGCTAATTTTCTTATATATCACAATTGCAAAAACCTCGATCATAATAACGATATTGTAAATCCATTGAACAATATTCGCTGTTGAAAAATAATCTATTTCTATATAAGAAGATATCTTTGCAAAA
This sequence comes from Eubacterium plexicaudatum ASF492, assembly GCF_000364225.2. Lineage (GTDB taxonomy): Bacteria > Bacillota > Clostridia > Lachnospirales > Lachnospiraceae > Eubacterium_J > Eubacterium_J plexicaudatum. The sequence continues at coordinate 5,712,619 of NZ_AQFT02000001.1, read as the reverse complement.
ATATTTACAAACACTATAAACGTAATTGTAGATAAAATGCTTGCTTTTCCAATAATGGCTCTACCTCTCTCATCACGAGAGGTCTTTACAAATAGTAATATTAATAATAATGTAGTGAATACAACAGTAAAAACTACTCCCATTTTAAACAACATACGACTATGTGTAAGATTATTAATAATTTCAAACATATTTAGTCCCCCTTATCAAAAATAAATAATTCTTTTATATCCGCTTCTAATATCTGAGAAATTGCATACGCTAAAATTAGTGAAGGATTGTACTTATTTTTCTCCAATTGCATAATTGTTTGTCTGGATACCCCCGCAAGATTTGCAAGTTCCTGCTGAGTCATCCTTTTTTTTGCCCGCCAGACGTGTATCTGTGTATCTATTATTTTATATTTCTTTACTGCCATATACTTATACACCTCCATCATTTTCTGTCCCCTGTAAAACATCTTCTATTGTAACATTTTCTACTCTTTTTGTAAATAATATTTTTCATATTGAAAAAGCATTCATGTATCAAAGGATTTGGGCATAACTCAGCTACTTTAAATACAAGGGACATCAAAAATACGATATCAGCATTAGATGTTCTTATTTTTCTTTCTATTATCATATACAATTGTAATAAAAAAATCAATATTTTTATTACAAATTAGCAGAAGGGATCATGCCCGACCCCTTCTGCTAATTTGTAATTACTTTAACGTATGAAGAGACTGATATAACTGAACCTCTCCCACTCCAAAATAAATATCTTTACCAACTGCTCCAATATCCTCTGCCCCACGCATCATATCCTCCATGATCTGATTCATAGAAACATCCTGTCCTTTTTCGATATAGTAAGATAAAATATCCGCAAGACCTGCCGAAACTGCCGGAGCTGCAAAGCTTGTTCCATATGAAAAACTATACCCTTGCGGTACATCCAACGACGATAAGCCATTATCTTTATTTGTTGGATAAAGGCAATAAATCCACTTACTCAAATCCAGCGCGCCATCCACATAAACCAGATCTCCTCCAGGTGCGCACAAATCAATATTCATCCCAAAATTACTATAGGATGCCAAAGCATTTTCCATTACGGAAGAAACTGTAATGCACTGTTCCACACCGCCAGGTAAATGTTTTTTATGCTCTGTCTCATAATACTGATCAAGATCAAGACTTTTATTTCCTGCAGAGGCAACCACTATACAATTTTTTGTTTGGGCATATTCGATCGCTCTCTGAAACGCTTCGATTGTTAATAATTCACTTTCCACATCTTCACATTTATATGTGCCAAGACTCATATTAATAATGTGATTACCATCATTTGCCGCCTGAATCACCGCACGGATCGTCCAGTCTGATTCACCTGTTTCTTCTCCAATCACTTTATAGACTGTTATTTCGGCTTGCGGCGCAACCTGTGTAAGGATACCCGCTACACCCGTTCCATGTCCATGATAATCTGCAATACCGACTTCATCTGATACATAAGAACAGGAATCTTCCATATTAATCTTTCCTTTCAGAATAGGATGCTCAACATCTACACCGCTGTCAATCAACGCAATTCTTGCCCCATCTCCTTTTGCAATATCTAATGACATTCTATGATCGGTTATTTCATCCACATGCCAGGCCATAGCGTCAAACAGCTCCTCATCCGTCATCTGTGAGCGAAACCGACTGTCTCCCACAGCAGCAACATTGTTTAAATCGATGCTGTTTAATGGATTCAGTGGAGCGGATATATCCGGCAGATTCCCTTTTGCAGAAATAAACGGCCGAATACGTTCATGACTGATAATCTCCTCCTTATCCACCGATGCTGGCAATTCTAAATGAATGCATGCAATTTCCGGAATCCATGATAATGTGATGTCAGGTGAAATTTGACTGATTGCCTGTTCCACTTGTTCCATTGTATCACCGGATTTCAAAAGCAAATCCAGACCGTTTCCTTCGTGTTCTTCTCTTGTTGTGTCTGCAAAGACCGTACTTGCAGTCATCATTGTTAAAATCAATCCGATTACCAATACTTTAATCTTTTTACCCAACTGCCTGTTCTCCTCTCCATTTATTAATATTAAGATTACCGCTATATATATAACTGTATAATCCCTGCTTTTTCATCAGTTCATCATGTGAACCCTCTTCAACGATATTCCCCTGATACATCACGATCACTCTGTCAAAATGCTGAATCGTGTTTAATCTGTGCGATACTACAATACAAGGGAAATCATATTCTTTGACTCTGTTCATAATATAATTTTCAGAAATATTATCCAATGCACTGGTAGGCTCATCCATAACCATTAATTCCGGTTGATTCACAATTGCACGTGCAATCGCTATCCTTTGCATCTGTCCGCCGGAGAGATTCATTCCACCTTCCGATATCAGCGTTTCATATCCCATTGGCAATGTTTGTATGATTTCATCTACCCGTGCATCATCTACGGCCTTATGAAAAAGCTCATCCTTGACATCGGTTTTATTCATCAAAATATTTTCTCTCAGACTCATATTAAATATAGCCGGATTCTGATTCACCATACTGACCTTTTCCCGTATTGTGCTCTGACTTAATTGCTTCATATTTTTTCCATTCAGCAGGACTTCTCCTTCAGATGGGGAATACAGTCCGGAAAGCACTTTTACCAAGGTACTCTTTCCCGATCCGCTTGGTCCCACAATCGCAACTTTTTCGTTTTTGCCGATCGTTAAATTAATATTGTTTAATATAGGTTTTTCAAACGTGCTGTACTGAAAACTGACATTTCTTAATTCAATCGAGTTGTATGGCTCACTTAGTGTTTCTTTTTCATCGTCTGTTGTTATCTTTTGTTCCAAAATTTCTGATAATTTTCCAAAATAAGAACGTAATAACATCAAAGATGAAAAAGCGCCCATAATAGTAATGATCGGTGTAACAAAAGCTGTTGCAACTGCATTGAAACTAATCAGTTCGCCTACGGACAAAGCTCCACTGCTAATTCCATAAATGCCTACGCCAATAATCATTAATGGCATTGTAAATTGTGTTGCTGTAGAGATATTTCCTATAAATCCGGTTGCCCTGTTTTTACTCATCTGTACTTTCAGCTGTTCGCTGAAATTCTTTTCCCAATCTTCATAAAACTGTTTTTCCGCACCTATAGATTTTACCGTTTCCATTCCTTCAAATAATTCTACCAATGTCCGATGTACCTTAGAATGTAAGATCAGCTCCTTATCTGTCAATGCCTGATATCGTCTGGTATTCAAAAAGGATGATACGACAATAATAAGGATGCCTCCCATGCTAACAATGGTAAGCTGCAAAGAATAACGAACCATCAGGTATAAATACGCAACTACGAAAACGATGTCTATCACTGTAGTAACCAATTGGCTGCTCAATAACTGCTGAATATATGTAGTTAAATTAGATCTGAAAATCAAGTCTCCGGTTGAACGATTTACAAAAAAATTAAGCGGCAGCGCCATAATTTTTTTCATAAACTGCGTCATCAAATGTCGTTCAAAAAAATTTTGAAAATGGGCGACAATCAACGTCCTGCCTACCTGCAATACGTAATACATGCCAAAAATAATTCCTACCACGATCATAATCTCTGACACTGTCATTTCCTGTGACAAGATCATATAATTGTCTACTACCCTTTGCGTAATTACCGGTATTCCCAATGCAAATATTTGTATCAGGATCGTGAAAAAAAATCACGCCAAGTATTTTGAATTTCTGATTTGCAAGTAAGTTTATCAGTACATTTTTTTCTTTTTCCTGATTTATTCCATCTGCAATTTTTCTGTCAATCTCATTTGGAACCAACACCATATTAGAAAAATGTTCTGAAAATTCCTTATACGAATACTTTTTTCTTCCCTGGGCCGGATCTACAATGATCATATGTTTAAAATTCATGTGTTCAAAAACAACGTAGTGTTTATGATCCCAGAACACTATGCATGGTCTGTTGTTTTCCTTAAAAAAATCAAGATCCCGCACTCTATACCCTGATGAAGCTATTCCAAAATCCTGAAAAATCGACTTTAAATGAAACAGTGTATTTCCTCCTTTTGGAACGCCATATTTATCACGCAACGAATTTAATGAGACATGAATGCCAAAATAGTTTAAGAGCATGGTAACGGAGGTAATTCCACATTCACTGTGTTCACTTTGTTCTACGAACTTAACCTTTTTTCTCACTATGCCCTGCCCCCTTCCCTAAAACAATTGCAGAAAAGTTATGTTCGGATATGTTTGTCTCATCCATATTCCCACTCCCCTGGATATGCTGCATTTCCCTGTCTGTCATTTCTTTATACACATTTTCTTCCTTCTTTTTCATCTGCACTATACTCCTGTTTTCATTTTAAGGATTCTTGCCTGTATGTACTCATCGGAAATATACCTAACCTGACTGTTTCCACTTCCAAACACTTTTTTCATTTCTTCTTCACTCAATTTTTCGCATTTGCTGTTTTTCACTGCAAGCTTATCCTTATCTTTCCACGTTTTCATTTTAATCGCCTCCTTTACAACATTTCATATGATTGTTTCTATTCTATGACACTTGTATTGTATAATAATCCTTTTAAAAAGTAAAGTATTTTTATCAATTTTATATTTATTTTTATCAAAATATATTTTATAGTTTCCATCCTGCATGTTGCATAACAGGAGCACATAAAAAGCAGCATTCCTGTTCTCCATTACATAGACAAAGAAATGCTGCACCTCGTTATCCAATCAATACCTTCTTCCCTTCAAACGCTAACCCATATTTGTGAATCCGTTCCGGTAAAATTCCTTTTTCATCCTTCCGTTAAAAAACATACTTCCAGATCTTCTCTCTCTTTCACCTCAAATACAATCCGCCATTGCACCTGCCGCACCGGCTCAAAATGCATGGAAGACACCGCTGCCCGTCTTTCCAAAATAGCGCTTTTTCCGGCCATAAACACTGCAGATGCACCGTCCGTTTCTCCTCCCTTTTCTTTGACCGTGTCTTCCTTTTTCGGATGATCACCCTGCGCACAGTCTCGAATATCCAACAAACCCCGGTCTATTTCCGGTGTGACATCGTAAGACAATATCAGACAATGCTCCGGGTAAAGAATGCCTTTCTTTCCGATTTCGGCAAAACTGTGCCGCATCTGTTCACATGTATGCAGTGTCAGCGTATATTCCTGCCCGGTAACCGGATGCACGGCCTTTACCGTCTCTTCGTTACAGCTTAAATCCGTCATAAAATGCCCTGCCACAACGGAAACCATATTTGCCCGAAAAGATAATGCTATCTTCCGCGGAGACAATATCTTTTCTTCTCCCCAATTGTAAGTAAGACGCGAAAAATGCCAGCAGCATTCTCTGTCACAACCGTAAGCATGCATCCATTCCTCTGCATAAACATCATTTTGAAATTCGTTTTCTTCCACCGAATCGGCATTTTCCATTCCAATGATCTGTTTCGGATACCATCTCAGACTGCTGCTCATACGCAGAACCAATGGTACGCCGTCCAGGCGCATTTCAATGAGAAAATCTCTGCTGCCTGGGTTATCCGCATCAATCTGTTCCCGTTGTTCCGGCGTTTTCAATGACATGCGCCGCTCTTTGTTCCATTTTTTCAAAAATGCGGCCATAGCCTCCGTCGAAATTTTTGCACATACATCAAGTACAACTCCTGCTTTGCCTGTATAGACTGCCGGGATAAATAATTCCTGCCGTTCTTTCCCCCAAAAAACAGTCTTTCGAACCGGAACGGCTGTCAGCTTTGTTTTGTGCCTGCCTTTTCCCCACATATTAACATCATAATATACATCCATTCTACAAATCTCCTTAAACTTTTGATGCACAATTTAACATATCGCTCCATCCATTACAGAGGAATCAAAATCTTTAGACCGAACCAGTTATTTTTTAAGCTGATATCTACTTCCCCTCCATATTTATGTACGGTATGACGCACGCTTTTTAAGCCATACCCATGAAATTGATGCTGCGCTTTCGTTGTAACCGGAAACTCTTTTTTAAACTGTAACTGCTGCTCACAATAGTTTTCAATCCGTATGATCAGAAAATCCCGCTGCGAAAATACGGACACATGGATCATGCGCTTTTCCTGATCTTCCAGCTTTTTCTCGTATTCAATCGCATTATCCAGCGCATTTCCAAAAATAGAACAAATATCCATCACATCCATAAAATCCAGCAGCGCCCCATCCGCTACAATCGTCATTTCGATGCCATGCTGCAGGCAATTCAGGCTCTTGCTTGTCAAAAGCGTATCCAGCACCGAATTGCCCGTATGCTGCTGCGCTCCGTAGCTCTTAATATCCTCTTCCATCTGATCCAAATATTCGCTCCGCTTATCCGCGTTCTCTTCGGCACGCAGCGCATGAATATGGTGTTTGAGGTCATGGTACTTAAAATGGATCAGCTCCAGCGTCTCCTGTGACTGCTCGTACTGTTCATACTGATGAAACAGGATCGTCTCCATGCGTGCAAGATCCTGCTGCGAACGCAGATGCAGCCGTTGGATATGATAGGCATAAAAAATAGCCAGACCGCCCAGATCAACCAGCGTTCGGACATTAAACACATCCGCCCGGTACCTGCCGCCAAACGGCGTATTTGTATAGACAAATCCAAGATTGCTGCTCAAAAACACAGACAGTCCGATGACTGCCGCAAACAACACCTCTCGTCCTGTAATATCCGGATCATAGCCGCCTCTCGCAACCTACCTGCCCAGCTTCCATAAAATAAAATACACTACCCCATAAATGCCAAGCAAAAGAAAAACCGACAGCCATTGCCTGGTAAATCCACAGCTATAATAACCATAGCAATACAGCTGCCATTCCAGCGACGCAGCAAACTCCGCCATAACAAACGCCCGGATACAATGGTATGCCGCATCGGGCGCATTGCTGTCCGTACATCCCCAGATCAGCAAATACATAAAAAACAGGGCAACCGCCATATAAAAAAACCATAAAAACCCGCTCTGCCCCTTCGTCAATACAAGAAAAACCGTCTGCACGGGAAGCGCGAGCCCCAGTATCCCACATACCTTCCATTTTTCAAACCGCTGCCGCTGCTCCACGATACAGACCACACACGCCAGCCATTCCGCCAGCGCCGTATACAGCCTTGGTATGTCCGGCAGCATTTGTTCTATTGTATATGCCGTCATCTCAATCCACCTCACTCCAGTACCGCGTCAGTTCCTGCATAAATACACTCGACCGCGGACGGCTGATCAGCAGCCTTTCCCCTTTTACAACCGCACATTTGTCCCGCACACCTTCCACATGCTCCAGATTGATCAGATACCCTTTATTGCCGCGTGAAAAGTTCATCCCCTGCAGCAGCTCCTCCGCCTGCTTCATCGTGCCGCTGGCGACAAATACACCGTCCTTTGTATGATAGATCAGATTATGCGCCTGACTTTCCACATAATAAATATCTGCCGCATCCATTCTCAGCACGCCGTCCCGCGTGCGGATCACAACCGGCCTTTGTATCTTCTTTTTCAGCCTTGCAATCGCACGCCCGATTTTCTGCGTAAACGCAAAATAAGTCACCGGCTTTAAAATATAATCCAGCGCGCCGACCTCATATCCCCGAATCGCATATTGCGCCATATTCGTAATAAAAATAATGATGACCTCGGAATCCATTTTTCTGATCTCCTCCGCAGCTGTCATGCCGTCCACAAACCGCATCCGGATATCCATTAAGATCAGGTCATACTGCGCCTTATAATCCGAAGTAATGCCGTCTCCGTCCCGATAAGCCTTGATTTCAAAATCCTCACCTGTTTCCGACTGATAATCCTTCAAATACTGCCGAAGCTGGTCTACATACAGTTCATCATCTTCCACAATGGCTATTCTTATCATAAAGCACCTCCCTTTTGCCGTTACAGGTTCAGGAATACGCCTGTATTTGAATCCCATTATAAAGGAATTGTTGTGACAGTACAATCCTTTTCGTTTTTGCTCTTTTATTCTTTCGTCATTTTAGCTAATTTTATGTACTATTTTTTATAAAAAATATACATATCAAATACAATTTATGCGAAATATTTACAGTTTGTGCAAAAACCTGCACACCCTCCCGTTTCCTGTTAACATAGATACACGAACACAAAAACAAGGCGGCAGCGCCATCCGGTCTGCTGCCGGACAAAGGAGGTAATGAAATGATTCAATTATTAGGAGACGTTTTAGGCCCGATCTTTACCGGTCTCGGCGTCAGCGAAGCAGATTTTCAGATGTATCTGTCGCAGCTAAGCGGATATATATACTTTATCCTGGCTGCCCTGCTTGCAATGATCGTCGTGCTCATACTCGCCGTAAAAGTAAAAAAGGCCTGAGACACATTGTACGCTGGCAGGCAGTACTGGCATTTGTAGCTGCCATCATCGTTGTTGTAAATATGATCTGCTACGGTCCTATGTACAGCAACGTATCCGGCTTTTTAAACGCATCCAAGGTAAATCTTTCTGCCGAAACGGTAGCGCAGAGCAAGGCAACCGTTCAAAAAGTCGGCGAAGAAGGACTGGTGCTTGTGAAAAACGAAGGGCTGCTTCCTCTGAATGCCGATACGAAAGCACTGAATGTATTTGGCTGGGATTCCACAAATCCGATTTTTGGCGGAACCGGCTCCGGTTCTTCGGACTCTGCGTCTGCAACCGGTATTCTCCAGTCTTTAAAAGACGCCGGCTATGAAACAAACCAGACATTGACCGATCTATACACCTCATACCGCACAGAACGTCCGACCGTCAGCATGAGCGAACAGGACTGGACGCTGCCGGAACCGACCGTAGACGCCTATACCGACACGATCATGAGTGAAGCAAAATCATTTTCCGATACCGCGGTTCTTGTTATCGGACGCTCCGGCGGTGAAAACGCCGACCTTCCGACCGATATGAACGCTGTCATCAAAGGCACCTACAATCTTGCGTCCGAAGTGGCAAGTGCACCGGACAATTTTACTTATATGAACAGCTCTTATACAAACAATGGTTCTTACGATGATTTTGAAGAAGGGGAGTCCTATCTGGAGCTGTCTGTAACAGAGGAAAACCTCGTAGAAAAAGTTTGCTCCGAATTTGACAAGGTTATTGTTGTCATCAATGCAAACAACGCTATGGAATTAGGATGGGTAGAGGAATACGACCAGATCGGCGCGGTCATTCTTGCACCTGGTACCGGTATCACAGGCTTTGTCGCACTTGGAGAAATCATCAATGGTTCGGTAAACCCATCCGGCAGAACAGTTGACACCTACGTGCGCGACCTGCTGAACACACCGTATATTAACAATATCGGCAACCATTCCTACTCCAACGTCAAAGACTTAAACGATCAGGTTGCTGCGGCGGACCCTGCTGCAATCGGCAATATTTCTTTCGTAAACTACGTCGAAGGCATTTACGTCGGATACAAATTTTATGAAACAGCTGCCGAAGAAGGCCTGATCGCTTATGAAGATCATGTACAATATCCGTTCGGCTATGGCCTGAGCTATACGACGTTTGATAAAGCACTGGAAAATTTCAACGATAACGGAGATTCCGTGTCATTTGATGTTAAGGTTACAAATACAGGCGATACCGCAGGAAAAGAAGTAGTTGAAATTTATTTTACACCGCCTTATTATAATGGTGGAATCGAAAAAGCTTCGGTGAACCTGATTGATTTTGGCAAAACCCAGACCCTGGATCCTGGCGCTTCCGAAACGATGTCGTTTGAGATTGCAAAAGAAGATATGGCAGCATACGACTCCGAAGGCGTGAAAGTCTCAGGCGGCGGTTATATTTTGGAAAAAGGCGAATATTCCATTTCTGTCCGCTCCGATTCCCATACGATCGTTGCCGAAGCAGCTTTTACCGTAGATGCAGACATTGACTACAGCACAAACAAACGGGAAAGCGATCTGACAGCCGCAACGAACCAGTTTGAGGATTATTCACGCGGAGATTTTGAACAGCTTTCCAGAGCAGACAGCTTCTCCAACTATGAAAAAGCCTGTGCCGCTCCTTCTAAAAAACAGTACGAAATGTCCGATGAGGTCCGTACGCGTGTGACAGAAAATGCTTTTGGCACCTATGACGGTACGCTTTATAATAATGATTCGGATCCAATGCCGACGATGAACGCGAAAAATGGTCTTTCCCTTTTTGATCTGAAGGGCCTTGCTTATGACGATCCGAAATGGGATCAGCTTTTAGACCAGTTAAGCTTTGACGATATGTCTAAAATGATCAACTTTGGCGGCTGGCAGACAGCTGAAGTAAAATCAGTCGGAAAGATCGCAACCTCAGACTGCGACGGTCCGGCCGGACTGAGCAACTTTATTACCGGCGCATATGGCTCTGCTTATCCTTCCGAAGTATTGATGGCTCAGACATGGAACAAAGAGCTTGCATATGAGATCGGCCAATCCATGGGCCAGGAATACAAGGATGCCAACAACTTCGGCTGGTATGGCCCGGCAATGAATACACACCGCAGCGCTTTTGCAGGACGTAACTTTGAATATTATTCCGAAGACGGCGTACTGGGCGGCCATATTGCCGCAAATCAGATGAACGGCGCATCCGAGCACGGTGTTTATGCTTATATTAAGCATTTTGCTTTAAATGACCAGGAGATCAACCGTATTTCCATGCTCCTTACCTTTGCGTCCGAGCAGGCAATCCGCGAAATCTATTTAAGACCATTTGAAATCGCAACGAAAAAATTTACCGGAACTTCCCGTGCGGTAATGTCCTCCTTTAACTGGATCGGTACGGAGCCAAGCTGTGCCAACAGCCATCTGCTGAAAAACGTACTGCGTGACGAATGGGGATTTGTCGGTATGGTAGAAAGCGATTACGATGGCTCTTACGGCTACATGATCACCGACCATTGTATCCGCAGCGGCAACGACCTGATGCTTGGCTTTGCCGGCGCAGAATCCAACGCCCTGACTGACCAGAGCGCAACCGCAATAACCGCTATGCGCCAGTCCTGTAAAAATATTCTTTATACCATCGGAAACAGCGGCTATTACGCGGGCAGCAGCGACCCATCAGGCGGCTTGTCAAAAATGACGAAGCTCTTCCTAACCGTAGATATTATCGTAGGCCTGCTTATTGCAGCAATAGAAGCAATTTTGATCATCCGTTTTATGAAAAAGAAAAAGAACGCATAATACCGGTAACCGTTCAGCACTGTCTGAACGGTTACCTATATCCTTATTAAAAAATTACCATTCAAAACAGGAGGGTCTTATATTGAACCAAAAAACGAACGTCAAATCCATGATAGAAAAAATGTCTCTTGCCGAGAAATGCTATCTCCTGTCCGGAAAGGATTTCTGGCAGACCCGCAGCGTGACGCATTTAGGTGTCCCTAGCGTGACCTTGTCCGACGGTCCGCACGGCGTCCGCAAACAGGAAGGCGCCAGCGACCAGCTGGGCTTAAATAAAAGCGTTCCGGCCACCTGCTATCCGACTGCCGCTACGATCGCAAACAGCTGGGATACCGCGCTCGGCGAGGAAATCGGCGCACATTTGGGTGCGGAAGCAGCTTCTCAGGACGTCTGCGTCCTGCTCGGCCCAGGATTGAATATCAAGCGCAGTCCGCTATGCGGGCGCAATTTTGAATATTTTAGCGAAGACCCTTATCTGGCCGGCAAGATGGCTGCAAGCTATATCCGCGGCATACAGTCCAAAGGTGTCGGCGCCTGCCCGAAGCACTTTGCCGCAAACTCCCAAGAGCTGCGTCGTATGGCGAGCGATTCCATTATGGATGAACGCACACTGCGTGAAATATATCTGACCGGGTTTGAAATCGCAGTGAAAGAAGCCGCTCCAAGCTCCATCATGTCGTCGTACAACCGGATCAACGGCACATACGCGAACGAAAACGAACATCTGCTGCAGGAGATCCTGCGTGACGAATGGGGCTTTGACGGCTTCGTCGTCTCTGACTGGGGCGCTTCCAACGACCATACGGCAGGAGTCGCCGCAGGCTCCCACCTGGAAATGCCTACGACCGGAGGCGACTCCGACGAAGAGCTGATACAAGCTGTAAAAAGCGGCGCTATCAGCGAACAGCTTGTAGATCAGCGTGTAGAAGAGCTTCTAAACGCTATTTTACCGCTGCGAGCGTCCGTAGACAAAGCGAAAGGCAAACCGTTTGATAAAAAAGCCCATCACCAGATGGCACGTAAGGCAGCCGAGCAAAGCATCGTACTTTTGAAAAACGAGCACAACATACTGCCGTTAAAAAAATCAACCAAGGTCGCCTTGATCGGAGACTTTGCAAAGGCGCCGCGTTATCAGGGGGCAGGCTCTTCCGTTGTCAATCCGACAAAGCTGGATTCCACGCTGGATATTATTGCAAACTATCCGCTGGAGCTGGCAGGCTTTGCGGCAGGCTATCCGCGTACAGGCCCGGCTGACGCCTCACTGGAACAGGAAGCGGTCACATTGGCAAAAAAGGCTGACGTAATACTTTTGTATATCGGACTGGATGAAATCTCCGAATCCGAAGGTCTGGACCGTACGCATATGAATCTGCCAGCCAGCCAGATCAGCCTTTTGCATAAGCTGTCCGGCGTTGCTGTGCCTATCATTGCCGTCCTGTCCGCAGGCTCTTCTATTGAAATGCCATGGCTGGATCAGTGCGAAGCTGTCATACACGGTTATCTGAGCGGTCAGGCAGGCGCAAGCGCCATGCTCAACGCCATTACCGGTAAGATCAACCCATCGGGCAAATTAAGCGAGACATATCCGCTCCAATACGCAGACAGTCCAAGCGCGCCCTATTTTCCTGCCAAGGAACGCAATGCCGAATACCGAGAAGGCCCATATATCGGCTACCGCTACTTTGAAACTGTCCAAAAACCAGTTCTGTTTCCGTTCGGCTATGGCCTGTCCTACACGACATTTGCATACGCCAATTTAAAAGCCGATGAGAAAAAAGCCGTATTTACGATTGAAATACGGGAAGCCGCGACGGTGCCGAGATCGCACAGCTCTATGTCTGCGCCAAAAATGGAACGGTCTACCGTCCTGCCAAGGAATTAAAAGGATTTGCAAAAGTATTTTTAAAGGCAGGTGAATCCAAAGAAGTCACGATCGCATTAGACGATATGGCATTTCGCTACTTTAACGAAAAAACAAACCGGTTTGAAATTGACGGCGGAACCTATGACATCTGCATCGGAGCTAGCTGTGCTGACATCCGATTATCGCAGACGATCACCGTTACCGGCACCAACGCGCCTGTACCAGCCGATCTGTCCCAGCTGCCTTCCTACGCTTCGGGCAACATCCGCAATGTCTCGGACAAAGAGTTTACGCAGCTGTTAGGGCACGCCATTCCGGACGGACACTGGCACGGTACTTTGGATATCAATGACGCCATTTGCCAGATGTATTACGCCAAGAGCGCTCTTGCCCGCCTGATCTACAAAATACTGACCCATATGCTGAACAAGAGCATAAAAAAAGGCAAACCGGACTTAAATATTATGTTTATTTATAATATGCCATTCCGCGCTATCGGCAAAATGGCAGGAGGTATGTGCAGCCAGTATATGGTAGAAGGTATGATGACAGCCGTCAACGGCCATCTTTTTACAGGTCTTGGACAGATCATTTCCGGCTTCTTTAAGCAGCGCAAGGTTGCTAAAAAAGCCTCAAAAATGCATTAGTGCTATTTACAGGCAAAAGATACAGGGAGGACAGACTATGCAACAATTTATGAAATGGTGGGAACCAAAATGGCAGGGCTTTGAAACCAACCACCCAGAGCTTGCCAAATGGGCCTATCAGATTTTCTACTTTTTTGTATTCAGCATGGGGGTAACAATCGTACAGTATTTATTTTTCACCTTTATGCCCGGAATACTCGGAAAAGAGCTTGCCGGCACCGAATTTATGTGGCCGCAAAAGGAATTAAACCTCTTCGGCGTACAATTTACCTGGAGTCTGCTGGGATACAACGTCCTCTACGACGCATCCGGAGCAGTCCTGATCGGAGGAGGCCTGGGCTATTTTATCAGCTATGAAACAGGCTCCTTTATCGCCCAGTGCATCAATTTCCCGCTGCAGCGCAATATTACGTTTAAAAGCCACGGTAATCCGGCCTATCAGGCGATGTGGTACTTTATCGCATGGGTGCTCATTTCCTTGATCTGCAATGGCTTTAACAACTTGTGGATGCCGATCGCATCGGCGTATGTAGCGCCTGCCGTATACAATCTTCTTGTAACATTTATTACCGGCGGTGTTTCGATGATCATTTTCTTCTTCGTATTTAAGATCATATTCCCGGAAGGTGAAAAACACTGACCGCACTGTTTAAAACAGCTGCCGAAACCTGAAATGCTCAGTTCCGACAGCTGTTTTTAAATTATGTTTTAAACACGCTACACTCTATCCGACACGTAACGCATGTGCGACTTTCTTGTTGATCATACTGTAAAATACACTCTTTCCAAACTTTACATCACCGGCATAATATCCGTCGTAATCAAAATCACTGTCAAAAACGTTTTTATTTGCACCTCCCACAACAATACACAGTCCTTTATAGTCTTTCGGATATGTCACGGCTGCTTTCCATGTCGTCTTTTTATAGCAAACCAGACTGCATCCGTCAGAATCCTTATATTTCTTTTCCCCTGTCTGTACCGCATCTGATATCTCTACCGTCACATCTTTGCCGTTCGACGTATTTTCCAGACATCTGCCCGTTGTATAATCCACAAGCGTTACATTGTAATACCCACCGGTATCCTCATATTTTTCCCATATATCGGACTGCAGCAAATCATGCACTTCACTTGGTCGAAATCCTTCTTTACTATTTTCAAATACAACCGTAAATGTCAAATGCCGATAGCCTTCTTCCGCATCTGTAATTTTATAATCTTTCAACGTAACCAGTCCGTCTTTATAGCCGATACCTGCCCAGTACGATTGAAATTTCACTTTCCGATCGGGCTTTAAATCCCAGCTTATATTCATCTTTTTCATATATGCTGTCTGTGCCTGCACCGATACCGGTATTACACAAAACATCAAAACCATTGTCAGACATATAACGGATATTTTTTTGCTGTTTTTTTCATACTTTCTCCTTTTTCAGTCTTCATCAAACTTCGCAGATTCTTTTCGGCCTAAAAACCTCAATACCCCTTTTCAATCATTTTCATTACAGTCTGCTGCTTGAAATCGGCATTTTTCTTTCTTTCCGCTTTTACTGAATCAGCAGCTTTCTTCTTTTCCGCTTCCACCGCATGCCGTTTTTCTTCTTCAAATATTCTTGCTGCCTGCGTCAAGGCTTGCTGCTTTTCCTCTTCAAATATCATCGCTACCTGTGTCATCTCTATCGCCCTCCTTATTCTATTTGCTGTTTCCCTGTCAATGATCTTATCCGTAAATGCCAGTATTCCAGCCAGTGCAAACACCTGCTGGCTTCTGTCCTGCATGCGGACTGCGAGATTCACTGTTTCATAAATCCTTTTTTCCTTTTCCTGTTTTTTCCGGTAAGACAGCGGAAGAATGATCATTTCCATCAGTTCCTCATCCGTAAGCAGCTCGTTCCTCGTTACTTTATCTGCCAGATGCTGCAAAATGCTGCCTCCGTCCAGTTCGGAAAGAAATGCCGGTTCTATATTCATTTTTACTGCCCCGATATCATATTCGGAGGAAACCTGTTCCCTTCTGATATCGCCTGTATAGATTACAATCATCCGCAGCTTAGGACAGTCTTCCTTCTCTTTCCGATACCTGCTGGCTATCCCGGCCAGATAATTTAGATATTTGATTTTATCTGCCTGATCGTATTTACTTTCATAGTCTACAACAGCCACTGTTTCATCTTCCAGTTCAAAGAGATTATCCGGACGGAGCTCATTCGCTTTTACAGCCGGAAATTTGTTGGCTTTACCTCCCTGATTTCCGGAAGATCCAGCCCGTATACCCGGAAAGTCTTTCCCCTAAAATTTTCAGCAAGCACTTTGCTTGTAATGTCTTTATTCTGATATTCTCTCGTTTTAAGCAAGAAAAAAGTCTTGAAAACATTAATTTTTCAAGACTTTTCTTAACGTGCGTGAGAGGATTCGAACCCCCGACACCTTGGTCCGTAGCCAAGTGCTCTATCCAGCTGAGCTACACACACATAATATATTTGTTACTGTCTCATCGACAAGAAATATATTATCACAATTATTCTCTCAAGTCAATACCTATTTCTCCATTTTTTAACTTTTTTATAGAAAAAAAGGGTTACTGTTCACACCTGCGGTGTTCACAGTAACTGAATCCAGCACATTGAAAGTTCGCCTACGGCGAAGTGCCAGATTCTTTGGCTAAATTTACTAATTCTTACGGACTTTGCAGTAAATGCAAAGTCCTGATGTGAACAGTAACAAAAAAGGGACAGCAACGTCTCACCCGACAGCTGTCCCTCTCTTCCTATTTTTTTCTGTTTGATTGATTTCAAGTTTCATTTAATGTATACCCGCCCGCCTTTAAACCATCGAGCAGTGTTACACAATCCGATGTATCGACCGCTCCTGAACCTGTACCACCATAACAAGGATTCGTAGCTGCCCATTCTTTTCTCATACTTACGACAAAAAACACAATAAGCAACAGCAGCAATACCAGCAGTCCGGATAATCCAAGACCATTTAGAAAAACATTCTTTTTCTTCATAACGTATCCTCCATTTCGTTTGATCTTGCTAAAATAATAGCATATGTAACAATTTTCAACGCAAAATGGCACAAAATCTCTTTTTTCTGACACAAACGGTAAATCGGGTCCGGCCTTTTTAAACAACAAAAAAGACTTCATTCCTTACAAATAAAGTCCTTCTCTTCTTTAAATGAATACTCGTTTTAAATAAATGCCCGTGACCGGAATCGAACCGGTACTGTGTTTCCACAACAGGATTTTAAGTCCTGCGCGTCTGCCTGTTCCGCCACACGGGCAAACCTCTATACGGTTTTGTATAGAATGGGACCTATAGGGCTCGAACCTATGACCCTCTGCTTGTAAGGCAGATGCTCTCCCAGCTGAGCTAAGATCCCATATTTTATAATGCTGATATAGACAACGACCCAAGCGGGACTTGAACCCGCGACCTCCGCCGTGACAGGGCGGCGCTCTAACCAACTGAGCCATTGGGCCTTATTTCCAGTGGACCATCGGGGACTCGAACCCAGGACCGACCGGTTATGAGCCGGTTGCTCTAACCAACTGAGCTAATGGTCCATAAAAGCCGATGATCGGACTCGAACCGATAACCTGCTGATTACAAATCAGCTGCTCTGCCAATTGAGCCACATCGGCACATGCCTTACATTGACGTAAACGAGTTCCAGTCGACCAGAAAGCCTTAGTGACCCCAACGAGAATCGAACTCGTGTTACCGCCGTGAAAGGGCGATGTCTTAACCGCTTGACCATGGGGCCTGATACCATTTGGAAAACTCCCCGAGTTGGGTTCGAACCAACAACCCCACGGTTAACAGCCGTGTGCTCTACCATTGAGCTATCGAGGATTACTTCTTTTTCTTCCTGCACCCTCAAAACTTCATACAGAATTCCATCCGTCTCTTTCGAGTCATCCAAACCCATTCCGATTTTTCGGCTTTTTCCTTTTTGGTCAAGCCTTCGACCGATTAGTAACAGTCCGCTCCATGTGTTGCCACACTTCCACTTCTGTCCTATCTACCTGGTGTTCTTCCAGGGGTCTTATCCTTTTGGGGGATGTCTCATCTTGGGGCGGGCTTCGCGCTTAGATGCCTTCAGCGCTTATCCCTTCCGGGCTTGGCTACCCTGCCATGGAGATGGTCTCCAACAGGTGCACCAGCGGCCCGTCCAGCCCGGTCCTCTCGTACTAAGGCCAGACCCCCTCAGACATCCTCCGCCCGCGCCGGATAGGGACCGAACTGTCTCACGACGTTCTGAACCCAGCTCGCGTACCGCTTTAATGGGCGAACAGCCCAACCCTTGGGACCTGCTACAGCCCCAGGATGCGATGAGCCGACATCGAGGTGCCAAACCACTCCGTCGATGTGAACTCTTGGGAGTGATAAGCCTGTTATCCCCAGGGTAGCTTTTATCCGTTGAGCGATGGCAATCCCACTTTCTACCACCGGATCACTAAGTCCTACTTTCGTACCTGCTCCACCCGTCGGTGTCACAGTCAGGCTCCCTTCTGCCTTTGCGCTCTCCTGATGGTTTCCGTCCATCATGAGGGAACCTTTGAGCGCCTCCGATACCCTTTCGGAGGCGACCGCCCCAGTCAAACTCCCCGCCTGGCATTGTCCCGCCGCCGGTATCGGCGGTCGGTTAGAGACCCAGCGCTGCAGGGGTGGTATCCCACCGTCGGCTCCTTAAGGGCTGGCGCCCTTAATTCTTCGCCTCCCACCTATCCTGTACGTGCAACGCCGTGCCCCAGTGCCAGACTGGAGTAAAGCTCCATGGGGTCTTTCCGTCCTGGCGCGGGTAGCCAGCATCTTCACTGGCACTTCAATTTCACCGGGTGCATTGTCGAGACAGTGCCCAGATCATTACGCCTTTCGTGCGGGTCGGAACTTACCCGACAAGGAATTTCGCTACCTTAGGACCGTTATAGTTACGGCCGCCGTTTACTGGGGCTTGGATTCAAAGCTTCGCTTGCGCTGACCTCTCCTCTTAACCTTCCAGCACCGGGCAGGCGTCAGCCCATATACTTCACCTTCCGGTTTCGCATAGACCTGTGTTTTTGCTAAACAGTTGCCTGGGCCTGTTCACTGCGGCCTGCTTGCGCAGGCGCCCCTTCTCCCGAAGTTACGGGGCTATTTTGCCGAGTTCCTTGACAATGCTTCTCCCGTCGGCCTTAGGATCCTCTCCTCATCCACCTGTGTCGGTTTGCGGTACGGGCCCCATAAAGGCAATAGCGGCTTTTCTCGGCAGCAGCTTCGCATGCTTTGCTACTTCATTTTCGCTCCGCTGCAGGCCTGCCCTCCCACAGGGGCATTTCTCCCCTGCCAGGCCTACCTGCAGCACCGGTTTTTCCATTCCCGGCCCATGCTTTGCCACTGCGTCCCCGCAGTTCTGCTCTATGGGGGTGCAGGAATATTCACCTGCTGTCCATCGGATGCGCCTTCCGGCCTCTCCTTAGGCCCCGACTTTCCCAGGGAAGATCAGCTTTACCCTGGAAACCTTGGATATTCGGCCCGGAGGATTCACACCTCCGTCTCGCTACTCATTCCGGCATTCTCCCTTCTTATCCCTCCACCGCCCCTTACAAAACGGCTTCTTCGGTTTTAAGAATGCTCCCCTACCGATGCATTGCTGCATCCCGCGGCTTCGGCGGCGTGTTTTAGCCCCGGACATTTTCGGCGCAGGGACTCTCGGCCAGTGAGCTGTTACGCACTCTTTGAACGTGTGGCTGCTTCTGGGCCAACGTCCTGGCTGTCTTTGAATCCCCACATCCTTTTCCACTTAACACGCACTCTGGGGCCTTAGCCGGCGGTCTGGGCTGTTTCCCTTTTGGCTGCCCGACTTATCTCATGCAGCCTGACTCCCGTTTATCATCTTTGCGGCATTCGGAGTTTGATATTCTCTGGCAGGCTTTGACGCCCCCTCGGAAATTCAGTGCTCTACCTCCGCGAGACTCAAACGAGGCTAACCCTAAAGCTATTTCGGGGAGAACCAGCTATCTCCGGGTTCGATTGGAATTTCTCCCCTATCCACACCTCATCCCCGCCCTTTTCAACGGACGTGGGTCCGGCCCTCCAGCGCCTTTTACGGCGTCTTCAGCCTGGACATGGATAGATCACCCGGTTTCGGGCCTGCGGATGCCGACTGAACGCCCTGTTCAGACTCGGTCTCCCTCCGGCTCCACGCTTCTCGCGCTTAACCTTGCCGGCACCCGCAGCTCGCCGGACCGTTCTACAAAAAGTACGCGGTTGCGCCGTAACGCTTCCACAGTTTGTAAACACAGGGTTTCAGGTTCTCTTTCACTCCCCTCCCGGGGTTCTTTTCACCTTTCCTTCACAGTACTATGCTCTATCGGTCACTA
>NZ_AQFT02000001.1:5080000-5687500 GCF_000364225.2 Eubacterium plexicaudatum ASF492 | reverse complement strand
CGCAAGAGCTTTCAATCGCCAATATTTTAACTTCCTGACTGCTGTTCAATCGTACTGTCCTCCTGCCTTTCTGTTTCCGTATCGCTTATTCTTCCGGTTCATCCGTCTGTTCTGCCTGTGTAAGATGATATGCCACTATTTTCCATTTTTTCTCTTTATCCTGCCGCAGAAGATAGTCCTGATAAGTCTTAATGAAGTCTTTTCCCTGTTTCATAAAATAAATTGCCTGTACATATGCACACTTGCGCCCTTCGATCTCCTTATAACGGACTTCATCCGAATCGCAGACTCTGGTCTGTAAAATCTTTATGGAATTCTCCTGATAAGATGTAATTTCCTGCAGCAGCTGTTTCTGATATGTATCCTGCGGATTGTTTTCCAGCAGTTCCACATCCATCAGTTTTCTTGCCTGCGTCATCAGCTTTTGGAATTGCTCTTCATTATATTCACTGCCATAAGCACACTCAATAATACGGTTATAGAACTTGATCACTTCTCTCGGTGTAGGCGGATATGCATGATCCAGCTGCTTTGACAGGACCTGCTGCAGCTGCGTTATTTCCACATCGTCCTCTGCCGGCACCGTCTTGCGATGTGTCATATAGTAATAACATCCTACTATAACCGCGATAACAAGTACTGCCGATATTCCCATCTTTACATATTTTTTCATAGCCTACCTCCTTTCACCCTGCACGGCATGCCTCTTCACGATTCATCCTGTTCAAAGTTCATTTCTGTCATTTTGCCATCCTTGCCCAAATGTGCGTTCTCAAAAATCTCACGTACTTTCGGCATATAATCCTCCGCACGTACCAGAGACGGTGAAAAATGTGTCAGCCACAGTTCTTTTACCTGTGCGTCTTTTGCAACCTGCGCAGCTTCATAAAAGGTCATATGTTTATATTGTTTTGCTTTTATCAGCTTTTCCGGCTCCGCATACATACCTTCACAAATGAGCAGATCGGATTCGGCGGCATTTTTTACCAGCAACTGCGCAGGACGGGTGTCCGTACAGTAAGTCAGCTTAATCCCTTTGCGCGCCGGCCCCATTACCATATCCGGTGTATAAATCCTTCCTTCGTATGCGACGGTATCTCCTTTTTGCAAAATTCCCCAGTAATTTTTCGGAATACCATGCTGCTGCGCCTGATCTACCATAAAGCGTCCCTGCCTTTGAATCTCAATCGTATAACCATAACATGGGACATTATGCCTGACCGTAAATGCGGTGATTTTATAACCATGCAGTTCAAATACCTGTTCCGGTTCCTGTATTTCAATACACTCCGTTTCAAACGGCAGTTCCGGCGCTATCACACGAAGCGCCGATACGACCCGCTTAAGCCCTTTTGGCCCGATCAGCGTCAGCGGTTCTTTCCGTTCCGCATTTCCCATTGTCAGCAGCATTCCCGGAAGTCCGCTGATATGATCCGCATGATAATGCGTAAAACAAATAACATCTATCGGATGAAAGCTCCATCCGGCTTTTTTTACAGCAATCTGTGTTCCCTCTCCACAGTCAACCATCAGGCTGCTTCCATTATATCTGGTCATCAAAGATGTCAGATAGCGATACGGTAACGGCATCATTCCTGCCGTTCCAAGCAGACATACATCTAACATATTTACCTCTTCATTCTATAGCAGTTCCTGTTCCTCCATTTCCTGTAATGGCCGTGCAAAAGACCCGGTCCAGGATTCAAAACAGGATTCACATATAATCATTTTCTGGCGAATGCCATCCTTTTTTGAAAAATATCCCCAGCTTTTTTCAATAACAACATAATCTTCCAACGCAATCTGCGAATTTTCTTTCGTCAAAATTTCTTTTCCACAGCAATTACAAAATAATTTCATTTTATACCTCCCGACTGTCTGCCGCGCTCACGTATACCCGGTGCACGGTATGCATTTGATAATAACAGTATAATCGAACAGACGGAAAGAATATAGCGGGAATGACTGGTTGTTTAACTAACTGTTGCTAATCTTTTATATTATATCGGCATACCGATACATCATCACCAGTGCATCGTCCTGCGGATGTCGATAATATTTTTTGCGAATGCCTACAGTCTGAAATCCTGTCTTTTGATACAGTCCGATTGCCGGTTTATTCAGGCTGCGGACCTCCAGAAACATACGCTGTGCTCCTCTTTCATGTGCTTCATCCATTGCTTTTTGCAGCAGCCGTTTTGCTATATTCCGGCGCCGCCGTCCCGGAGCGGTCGCAATATTGGTAATCTCTGCTTCATCGGCCGCAAGCGATACTCCGCAATAACCGACGACCGCATCGGCTTCTTGCGCCACATAAAAAAAAGCCTGATCCATTTCAAGCGCACCGGCAAATGCCTGCTGCGACCATGGTACCGAAAATATTTCCGCTTCCAGTTTTGCAACATCCAAAATATGTCTTGGTTCCATTTTTATGATTATCATAGTTTCACATTTTTTTTGCATTTTTATACCGTCATCTGCGGCAGATTTAACGTTGCTATCCCTGTGCATGCCGCTGTGCCTCCATCCGCTCCCGTTCCGCCTGCGACAGGCGCAGATAGTCAGGACGGTGCTCAGCCGCGGTACAGATTCTGCCTGCACGATAATAGCCCATCGCCAGCACCGCAACTGCCGAAGCCCGCTGTTTATTTAAATGTGCGGGCGCAAATGTATAGTTCACTTTGCAATGTTCTTCTATATAAGAAGCAAATACGTGAACTCCATCTCCCAGAAAAGAAACTGCCTGTCCGTGCATATTAATCTTTTCTACTATTTCGTCTATTCCAACCGCACATTGTTCGATCACCGTATGCATTTGATACCCTTCAAACCGGTATAATCCCGTATAGACCTGATTTCTCCTGGCATCCATAACCGGACATACCGCCACGCTGCTACCCGCAAGGTTGTATGCCAGCCCATCTACGGTCGGAATCTCAATCAGCGGCTTATCCAATGCCAGTCCAAATCCTTTTGCGGTCGCAGAACCAATCCGAAGTCCTGTAAAAGAACCCGGTCCTGCGGCAACGGCAATCGCATCCAATGTGTGCAAATCCAGTTCCAGCATACGCACTACTTCATCAATCATCGGAAGCAACGTCTGTGAATGTGTTTTTTTATGATTAATCGTATATTCCCCAAGCAGACTGTCATCTTCTACAACAGCCACACTCGCTACGATACCCGAACTATCTATGGCAAGTATTTTCATAACCGTTCTCCATCTCCTGCACCTGATTGCACTTTGTCTTCGACCGTAATGCGCCGATAGTCAAATCCTTTTTCCGGATCTTTTTCGATCTTAATTTTTAAATACCTTTCCGGAAGCAGTTCCGGAATCAGATCCGCCCACTCTACTATCGTAAAACCATCACCATAAAAATAATCTTCATATCCGATTTCCATCATTTCTTCAGGATCCGCAATCCGATAGACGTCAAAATGATAAAATGGCATCCGGCCCTCTTCGTATTCCTGTAAAATTGTAAAAGTCGGACTGCAGACAGACTCTTCAATGCCCAGTCCCTGCGCAATTCCCTGGGTAAACACCGTTTTTCCGACACCAAGATCTCCTGACAGCGCGCACACACTCCCTGGCTGTATTTGCTCCGCAATCTTTCTGCCGAGCCGTGCGGTTTCCTCTGCGGAAAATGTCTCGTATACCATATATGCGATCTCCTTATTTTTTCATTTTAAACCGGTACTTTTCCAGATGATTTTGGGCAATTGCACGTATATCATCGTATTGCTCCGTTACCTGGGCTCTTGGAATAATAAATGCATTGCGCGGATTGATGCAAATAAGGATATTATGTTTTGTTGCAACAACGCGGTAGACCTGTTCCCAGACAAGGGTTGAACTCATCTCTCCCTGAGAAGTGGTAATTCCCGTATCATCAATCGTATAATGCAGAATATTTTGAACACGGGCGACTCCTGCACCTGCTGTTTCGAGCGCAGGTACAATGTCAGCGGTGTATAAACAAGCAAAATAATGCCAACCATAACATACATAACGCTGTTTGACACACTTACTTCTCCCCATTTTCGAACTGCCGCAGCCAATGCTATGACCGCGATCAGAATGGCCAGATATCCACTGGCAGTCGTATATGTATGGTATAAATTATAACGATACATATCGACCGTACGAAGCCGAACATCAAATTCCGTTTTCATTTTTATGAAAATCCTTTCCGTTAGCAAACTATATATTCTTTTTTACCAGATATTAAATCCAAATAAAAATTCACTGTTGTCTGAGTCATATACGGGCTAATCCAAAGAAAACCTACTCCTGCGGAGCAGAACCCCAGCAGCGTCCATCCCAGAAAACTCAGCTGCAGCAAAAACAGTCTTTTCTTGTTTCCGTACATCAGCTTACGGGATATCCGAAATCCCTGCAGTACCGTTATGTCCGGGTGTTCCAGATACAACGGATAAATCAGCTCATACACATATGTCAGATACAGCTCGACTGCTGTAAACAGAACAAATACACATACCAAAAACGCCGCTTTTGCAGGCAGTTGCTCCGGCATCAGCAAATAAACGGCTGCGCCGGTCAAAAGCAAAGGGGTCAGCAACATTGCATAGAGCAACATCGTTGCAAGTATAAACCTGTCCGGTCCGTTTCGAAAAATCCGGAACAGATCGGTAAAAGCAACCTGCTGCTTTTGCGCCAGCAGCAAATGCATCTGCATCACGCCCACGGTCAGAAGCTTGCCCAATATCTCTATAATGACTGCCGCTATAAAGCATATAATAATATTAGCATTTAATTTTCCTGTAAATTCTATGGAAAATGGAATTGTTAAAATCAGCGGCACAAAAAAGGAAATTGCCGTTGCAAGCATGATAACCGCATAGTTTCCTAACAGCAGTTCACGTGCAAACCGTTTTAACTCACCAAAAGATCGCTTTGTCATGAAAAGTCTCTCCTAATTTTTTCAGGCCGCATAATCAATATTTGCACCTCTGAGCAGAATCCCGTCCTGTGCTTTTTTATTTTTCATATATGGATTCTCTTCATCCGAATAGGAAATTGCCGTACTTGTCGTGCCGCCTGACACATATGCCGTACCGCATTCCGGACAGATTGCCGTATGCAGCGATACATTGCATGATACAACTTTCCCCTGTTCCTGTGCCGCCTTCTGATAGGCATTGGAAACATGCTGTTTTTCATGTGCCATTACCGTAGATGCGGATGCCTTGGGATCTATATGGCCTGGCGCCTTAAACGATACGTCGGATTCATTGGAACCATCCTGATATTTGCGCTCTTTGCACGTCTGGCAGTCTGCTGGCGAGGATTTATATCCACCTTTAACTTTGTGTGCCTCATCCGCTCCCTGGCTGTTTTGTGTATCCTGGGTACGCGCCACACCTTCTTCTTTCTGTCTTACGGGCGCAACACTGCCGGATAACGCATATGATTGATAAGAACCGGAAATTCCTCCTATTGTCATAAAAACACCTCCAAAATCCGATAAAAATATGATATGATATATTCGTACATTATATCACATAATAGCAGGAATGAAACATAATTATGAAAAAATTTTTCACAAACCAGACAAACCGGTCACACCCGACAATCGAAGATCATTTTTTTCTGATCGGCATTTTATCTGCCGTTGCCGCAGGTGCCGCTTCGTTCTTGTTCCAATTTTTTCCATCCGCACTCCGTCTGCCGCCCTGCCTGTTTCATATCATAACAGGCTATTATTGTCCGGGCTGCGGTGGTACAAGGGCACTGCTGGCGTTTCTGCACGGACGTTTCCTGCAGGCAGCCTGGTATCATCCGTTTGTCCCTTATGCAGCCATCGTTTATGTGTATTTTATGACGACGCAGTTCATCGAACGCGCAGGCCGCGGCAAATACCCCATCGGCATGCGGTATCATGACCGTATTGTCCACATCGCGGTTGCTTTGATTATCGGAAATTTTATATTAAAAATATACTGCGTTATTTTTACGGGCCGATATTATAAGTCTCTAACAGTTCCATGTAGGCTTCCCAGAACTTTTCGATGCTCCCATATTCCATAATCAGCGTCAGAAAAGAGCCAACAACGAGCAAAATCGAAAGTACGATTGCGGCGACGCTGACCACACAGGAAGTTTTTGCACTTGGTGACATTGTTGTCTCACCGCCTTTGGACAGCAGTGCCAGAATAATACCCAATACACCGCAAAAAAAAGATACATAGATACAGCAGACCGTACACACCGCGAGCACACTGAGTACAACAGCTGCCGTTGTCATCGGAAGCGAACGCCTGTCTGTCTGCATCTCACTGCTTAGATTGCCAAACTTCATAAAACTTACCTCCTCTTTGTTTGAAAAGTGCTTTTCCAAACAAGTTTAAGACACACTCTAGTATAACATGAAGTTTTTAAAAAAACAATGCCGGGCGGGTTTACACTATATGCACTTTTCAGTATAATGGTGTATTGGAAAAATAATACAGAAAGGCGCATGAAAGCATGCGAATCGTACGTGATCTATGGATATTATAAAGACACTCGCACAGGAACTGCAAATCAGAACCGGACAGGCAGAATCTGCCGTAAAGCTCATTGACGAAGGAAACACCATTCCTTTCATCGCACGCTACCGAAAAGAAGCAACCGGTTCGCTCAATGATGAAGTATTGCGCCAGCTTTCCGAACGACTGAATTATCTGCGCAATCTGGAGGATAAAAACAGCAGGTAATTGCCAGTATCGAAGAACAAGGCAAGCTGACCGACGAACTGAAAGCCCAGATCGAAGCAGCGCAGACACTTGTCGTTGTCGATGATCTGTACCGGCCATATCGGCCGAAACGCAGAACACGTGCTACCGTTGCAAAAGAAAAAGGACTGGAACCTCTGGCAAATCTGATTCGGCTCCAGCTTACAAACCGGACACTGCAGCAGGAAGCAGAGGCATTTGTGAATGCGGATAAAGAAGTAAACACCGTTGATGATGCCTTAAACGGCGCTTCGGACATTATTGCGGAAGCCATCTCAGACGAAGCCGATTATCGCATTCGTATTCGTGAAATGACCGTAAAAAAAGGATTGGTACTGTCAACTGCAAAAGTTCCGGAAACAGAATCCGTCTATGAAATGTATTATGAATTTTCAGAAGGCGTTTCCAAAATTGCAGGTCATCGCATTCTTGCACTGAATCGCGGAGAATCTGAAAAAATACTGACCGTTAAAATAGAAGCTCCACAGGAAGACATTATCCGGTATCTGGAGAAGCAGGTCATTACCAACAACAATCTGAACACAACGCCGTTTTTGCAGACAGCGATTGCAGACAGCTACCAGCGTCTGATTGCTCCTGCCATTGAACGCGAGATTCGAAGCGGTCTGACAGAAACCGCCGAAGACGGCGCTATCCGCGTATTTGGCAAAAATCTGGAGCAGCTTTTAATGCAGCCGCCTATTGTAGATCAGGTTGTGCTGGGCTGGGATCCGGCATTCCGGACCGGCTGCAAAATATCGGTCGTAGACCCGACCGGCAAAGTACTGGATACTACGGTCATCTATCCGACCGCACCGCAAAATAAAATCGAAGAATCCAAAGCTGTTCTGAAAAAATTAATTGATAAATACAATGTCACTTTAATTTCTCTCGGAAACGGTACGGCCTCCAGAGAATCCGAAATGGTCATTGTAGATTTATTAAAAGAAATCAAACGTCCCGTTCAATATGTTATTGTAAATGAAGCCGGAGCTTCCGTATATTCCGCAAGCAAACTGGCAACGGAAGAATTTCCGAACTTTGATGTAGGACAGCGCAGTGCGGTATCTATGGCCAGACGTCTGCAGGACCCTCTGGCGGAACTGGTCAAGATTGATCCGAAATCAATCGGCGTCGGTCAGTATCAGCATGATATGAACCAGAAAAAACTGAGCGAAGCTTTATCCGGCGTTGTAGAAGACTGTGTAAATAAGGTCGGCGTAGATTTAAACACGGCGTCCGCTTCCCTTCTGGAATATATTTCCGGCATCAGCAAAACCGTTGCAAAAAATATTGTTGCATACCGCGAAGAGAACGGACGGTTTGCTTCTCGTTCCCAGCTCTTAAAAGTAGCAAAGCTCGGACCGAAAGCTTACGAGCAGTGTGCCGGATTTACGAGAATTATTAACGGCGAAAATCCGCTGGACACAACCGCCGTACACCCGGAAAGCTATGAGGCCGCAAAAAAACTGCTGGCAAAGCTTGGTTATGAACCGCAGGATATTACAACGGGAAGCCTGAAAGGAATTTCCAAAAAATTACCGACTATGCAAAACTTGCCGATGAACTTGGCATCGGGGAAATCACCCTGCAGGATATTGTAAAGGAACTGGAAAAACCGGCAAGAGATCCGCGTGATGATATGCCAAAGCCAATTTTAAGAAGTGATGTTTTGGAAATGAAAGACCTCACCGAAGGGATGATTTTAAAAGGCACCGTGCGCAATGTCATTGATTTCGGTGTTTTTGTGGATATCGGCGTGCATCAGGACGGTCTTGTACATATTTCACAGATTTGCGATCGCTTTATCAAGCATCCTCTGGAAGCAGTCAGCGTAGGGGATATTGTAGAAGTAAAAGTTCTAAGCGTAGATATCGGCAGAAAGCGGATTCAGCTTACGATGAAAGGCATTTAATAAAAGGCTGCCAGAAATACAATCTGGCAGCCTTTTTGCTGTTGTTTTAATGAAAACGGATCATCTGTAATACTGCTCCAAGTTCCGCAGCTTTCTTTTCAAACTCTTCTTCCGTCATTTCCGATGTAACAAATCCGGTCTCGTCGGACACTTCCGGTACCTGTATGTAACGGACGGATCCAAAAATACGCTCAATCTGTGCCGAATCTGCGGATGTACGTACAAAAAATCTTGTCGTCTGCTTCTTGTAATCGGAAATTTCCAGTTTTTCCGGACGCCATTCCAGTTCAATATGCTTTCCGATATGCTTTGCCAGCTCTACGACATCTGCCACCACCGCGCTTGCCGTCGGCAGACTGCCAGCTCCGCTGCCGTAAAACATGGCGTCTCCGAGCATATTGCCCCGGACAAAGACCGCATTAAATACGCCATTTACCGTATACAGCGGATGTTCTTTCGGAAGCAGAAACGGCGCTACCATAACCGTATACGTATCCCCGGTCTGCCTGCTTGTCGCAAGCAGCTTAATCACACGATCCATCTGCTTTGCATACAAAATATCCGTAGCCGTAATACTGCTGATGCCTTCCGTATATACGTCCTCAAAATCCACCTGTCTTCCGGCGATTAACGAGGTTAAAATGGCAATCTTTCTTCCGGCGTCGTGTCCTTCCACATCCGCGGTCGGATCCTTTTCCGCAAATCCTTTTTCCTGCGCTTCTTTTAAGACTTCCTCAAAGCCGCAGCCTTCATCTGCCATTTTTGACAGAATATAATTTGTCGTACCGTTTACGATACCGCTGATCTCTTCTATACGATCGGCTGTCAGACAGGAATTTAAAGCACGAATAATCGGAATGCCGCCGCCTACGCTTGCTTCAAACATAAAATTGACATTTTTTTCTTTTGCCGCGGCGATCAGATCGGCTCCATGCGCAGCTACCAGCGCTTTATTGGAAGTCGTTACACTTTTGCCTGCTTCCAGCATTGCCTTTACAAACGTATAAGCCGGTTCCACGCCTCCCATGCTCTCTACCACAATCGCAATTTCCGGGTCTTTGGCTATTATTTCATAATCATGTACGACTCTGCTCTGTATCGGATCTCCTTCAAAATCCCGCAGGTCAAGAATATATTTTACCTCAATGCCTTCACCGATTTTTCTGCAAATGCTGTCCTGATTTGTCTCAATCACCTGAACTACTCCGGAGCCAATCGTTCCATAGCCCATTACTGCAATTTTTATCATGATCTCTACTCCCTTACTTATTTTGACAAAGATATCCATTTTAAGTATGCGTTAATAAACGGATCAAGCTCACCGTCCATGACAGCGCCTACATTACCGCTTTCTGCGTTCGTACGGTGGTCTTTTACCATCGTATATGGCTGCATTACATAGGAACGAATCTGATTGCCCCATCCGATCTCTGTCACTTCACCGCGGATTCCTGCCTCCTTCTGCGCCTGCTCTTCCTGTTTCAGCAGATATAATTTTGCCTTCAGCATCTGCATCGCTTTATCTTTGTTCATATGCTGTGACCGTTCGTTCTGACAGGTCACAACGATCCCGGTAGGAAAATGCGTGATACGAATCGCGGACGACGTTTTATTAATATGCTGTCCGCCTGCTCCGCTGGAGCGATACGTATCAATACGAATATCTTCATCTTTAATCTCAATATCCACATCTTCTTCGATATCCGGCATAACATCGCAGGATACAAACGAGGTCTGACGTTTACCGGCTGCATTAAACGGCGAAATTCTAACAAGACGGTGTACGCCTTTTTCCGACTTCAGATAGCCATATGCATTGATCCCGTTTACCTGGAACGTAACCGATTTGATGCCGGCTTCGTCTCCTTCATGGTAATCAAGCACTTCCAGTTCATATCCTTTGTCCGATACCCATCTCGTATACATACGATACAGCATGGATGCCCAGTCACACGATTCGGTACCGCCTGCTCCGGCATTCAGAGAAACAATCGCATTGTCTGCATCATACTCGCCTGAAAGCAGTGTCTTAATTCGTATTGCTTCAAATTGCTCTTGATAAGCCTGCACGGATTGTTCAATCTCAGGGATCAGAGAGGTATCCCCTTCTTCTTCTCCCATTTCAAGCAGCGTTTCGATATCTTCATACCTGTTTTTCAGCTCCGTATAAGTCTGCATATCATCTTTCAGGCTTTTTAATTCTTTCATTTTCTTCTGGGATGCTTCCGCATCATTCCAAAAGTCAGGCGCTTCCATTTCGCGCTCTAATTCTTCGACCTTTTTGCTCTTATTAGCGAGGTCAAAGTGAATCCCTCAGTTCCTGTAATGGTTTTGTAAACGTATACAGCGTATAGCGATACGGATCAAATTCTACCATTTTCTCACCATCTTTCCATATTTTTTTCTTTTAAAGCATTTCTATCATAAAAGAAATACGAAGCATCTGTCAAGATACTTCTAACATTTCTCATTATGGCCCTTTCGCGTCCATTTTCTTTAACTCTTTCACCGCGCGTTTTACCTGATTGTCTTTTGTATAATCATACGAAGCTCCCGCTTCTATAGTTCCCGAATATTTATATTTCAGCTCAATATCCGGTGCAATCCCCGTGCCGTGAATATTTTCTCCCTTTGGCGTAAAATATTTTGCAGTCGTCAGCTTAATGGCGCTGTTGTCCGCAAGCGGACGTACCGTCTGCACAACGCCTTTGCCAAACGTTGTCGTCCCGATCAGAATCCCATAATCATAATCACGAATAGCTCCGGCAAATATTTCCGAACAGCTTGCACTGTTGCCATTAATCAGCACAGCCATCGGCAAATCCAGATAATGCTCCGCATCCGACTTTTCTTCCTGTCGGTTGCCGTATTTATCTTCGATATATACAATCAGACCTTCCGGCAGTATATAGTCCATAACCTCCGTCACGCTTTCCAGCATTCCGCCCGGATTGTCACGCAGATCCACAATCATTTTCTCCATGCCTTCCGCCTGCAGGCTTTCAACCGCGGCTTTAAAGTCCGCACCGGTGGCCTTTCCAAATTCATTGATCACTATAAGGCCAATCGTATCCTCCAGCATCATCTGTTCTACCGTAGGTACATCTACCTGTGCACGTTTTACCCGAAACACCCGTTCCGAAAACGCTCCTTCTCTGGAAATAACCAGACGTACTTTGCTGTTTTCTTTGCCGCGAATATGTGTGACCAGCTCGGACAATTCCATGGAACGCGCATCAATATCTTCTACCATAATGACCGTATCCTCAGATTTCAGTCCTGCCTTTTCCGCCGGCGTTCCTTCGTACACTTTGACAATTTTTACACGCATCGTCTCCGGATCCTGCTGCAACACCGCACCGATCCCATTGTACTGCGCACTTGCGGAGATCATCATCTCTTCGTATTCTTCTTCCGTATAATAAGCCGAATAAGGATCTTCCAGACTTGCAAACAATCCTTTGTAAAGCCCTTCCGTAAGATCCTCTTCGTCTACATCTTCATAATAGTATGCTTTGATCAAAGCTGTCAGATCATTAATCTTTGCCCGCACGGAACCGTCCACAATATTCGCGGACACGCCTTCGTAGCTGATGCTGCCGCCAGGACTGATCCATCCATGCAGCCAGAATATTGCTGCCGCAGCAAGCAGCAGCATCACACAGGCCATGCATAAAACACCCGCTAAAAAACCTTTGGAAAACCGATGGTCCGATTTCATCACAACAACTTCCGTCTTTTGTAATTCTTCTCTGTCTTCCTTTCCCTGCTCCATATCCCTTTCCCGCTTCCCAGTATCTACACTTTTAAATGCTTCCGTATGGTCAGTCCGCTGCCAACAAAGCCAATCCCGATGCCAAGAATCACGGCAACCGGTGCAAGCGTCTGAAATACTTCCTCTACGGATAAAAATGTCATCAGATTATTTAAAAAGCTGAACTTTTCAGCAACAAAATCAATCATCCTTTCATAAATGCTGTATAAAAATGCCATAGGCAATATGGATCCGATCAGTCCGATCATAATGCCTTCGACATAAAACGGCGCTTTTACAAAATAATCCGCCGCACCTATCAGTTTCATAATTGCAATCTCTTCTCTGCGGACCGCAATACCAACCGATACGGTATTGCTGATCAGGAAAATCGCAACGGCAAATAAAATGGAAATAATTCCCATGGATACATATCCTACCAGACGATTAAAATCCTCCAGCATATTGGCAAGCGACTCGGACTGCTTCACCTCACGTACGCCAGCCAGTGATTCCAGATATTTCACCAGATCCTGCTGCTCGGACACATCGCGCAAGTATACTTCATAACTGGACAGCTTTTCCAGCGGGTTATCTTTTCCAAACGTATCGGCTGCTTCCTCATCGCCTTCAAAATAAATCAATTTAAACTCTTCCCACGCTTCATCTGCCGATACATAGTTTTTATCCAATACTCCCGGAGCCTTCTGAATTGCCTGGCCGATCGCCTGCATCTGTTCTTCCGAAACGTCCTCTTCAAAAAAAACGGTAATAGCCACACCTTCTTCTACATTTTGTACCATTGACTGAAAGTTTGCCACAATGGAATAAAAAATTCCAAATAAAAAGATACAGGCTGTCATTGTTGCAATCGAGGCGCTGGAGAACAGCTTATTTCTCCATATATTTATCAATCCCTGCTTCAAAGAGTAAAAAAAACCGCTAATCTTCATCGAAGAAACCTCCCGATCCTTTATCACCTATAAGATAAACACCTTTGGTCTTATCCGTAATCGCTTTTTCCCATTCCGTACTTTCCGCACCGCCATCGGTGACAATAATTCCCTTGTCAATCTCAATGATACGCTTTTTCATAATACGGACAATTTCCAGATTATGTGTTACTACAACTACGGTTGTTCCCCGTGCATTGATTTCTTCCAACAGGTTCATAATTTCCCAGGCATTGTTATTATCCAGATTTCCGGTCGGCTCATCTGCCAGCAGAATCTTAGGCTGATTCACCAGAGCACGTGCAATTGCCACACGCTGCTGCTCCCCGCCGGACAGCTGCTTGGGATATGACCGGTACTTTGCAGCAAGACCTACCATCGACAGCATCTGCGGCACTTTTTTACGAATGGTTCTGCCTGAGCTGCCTACTACATGCATTGCAAAACTTACATTGTCATAGACATTCCGGTCCTTCAGCAGACGGAAGTCCTGAAATACAACTCCAATCTGGCGGCGAAAAACCGGTATCTGCCTGCGTTTGATATTGCCAACATCCTGATTATTTATGTAAATTTTTCCATTTGTCGGCTCCAGTTCCTTTAGCAGCAGCTTAATCAGGGTTGATTTCCCGGAACCGCTGTCGCCCACAACAAACACAAACTCCCCTTCCTCAATCCGAATGGAAATATCATCCAATGCCGGAATCCCTTCTGCGTATGACTTACTCACATGTTCAAGACGAATCATAAATCTGATTATCCTCCTAATAGTCCAGTGTTTCCATATACTTCATGTATTTTACAACCATAAGCGCAATCTTAAATGTAATTGCGTCTTCGAATACCCGAAGATCCAGACCCGTACTTTTCTGCAGTTTATCCAGCCGGTATACAAGCGTATTGCGGTGAATATATAACTGTCTGGAGGTCTCCGACACATTCAGGCTGTTTTCAAAAAACTTGTTGATTGTCGTTAATGTCTCTTCATCAAATTCATCCGGTGATTTCCCGTCAAAAATCTCTTTGATAAACATCTTACACAGCGGAATCGGCAGCTGATAAATCAAACGTCCGATGCCTAGCTGGGAATAAGCGATAATATCCTTTTCTTCAAAGAAAATTTTGCCAACGTCCAGCGCCATACGTGCTTCTTTATAAGAACGGGATACCTCTTTAATCTCACCTACAATGGTTCCATATGCAATATGTTCCTGGCCGGTCAGATCGGAAGTAAACAGATTCCATATAACCTCCGCTGTTTTTGCCAGATCTTCATACCCTTCGTTTTCTGCCAGTTCTTTGACAACAATAATATTTTTCTCATCCACCGCGGTCACAAAATCTTTGGATTTTCCGCCAAACAGACTTCTGACGCGTTCCAGCTCATTGCCGTCTTTTTCACGATTTGTTTCGATAATATAAACCGCTCTGCGCACGTCGGCCTCAATGTGCAGTTTCTTTGCGCGGTTGTAAATATCTACGAGCAGCAAATTGTCCAACAGTAAATTTTTTATAAAATTATCTTTATCGAACCGCTCTTTGTATGCAATCAGCAAATTCTGAATCTGAAAGCTGGCGATTTTGCCAATCATATAGACATCATCGCTCTCTCCATACGCAAGCAGTACATATTCCAGCTGATGCTCGTCAAATACTTTGAAAAACTGGCACCCCTGCATTACCTGACTGTCAGCCGGAGATTCCACAAAAGAAGCGCGGAATCTTTATATCTTTCACTATCTGTAAATGTCGACGCCAAAACTTTACCCTCGGTATCAATCACACATAAATCAGTCCGGGTTATCCCCTTTAACCCGTCTATCGTATTCTGAAGTATTTGGTTTGATATCATATTCTTTCTCCTTCTCTTCCAGTAACCTTCTGCTGTGTATTCTGTTTTTTGTATAAAATTTCACAAAAAACCTTCCTTCTTTTTGTATAAAAAATCAGTTTTAATTATCATAATACAAAACGCAAAAAAAATAAAGTAGAAAGTCACATTTTTTTGTGCTAATATTCCAAAAAACCTTCCCCAAGCACTTCTCTTGCATCCGTAACAATTACAAATGCATGAACGTCGATATTTCTGATATATTCTTTTAACTGCACAACCTCCTTTTTGGATACGATACAAAACAGCATACTGCGTTCTTCTCCCCGGTACATGCCGACTGCCGGCAGCAATGTCGTACCTCTGTTCATCTGATGCATCACCGCGTCCGCGATCTGTTCGTACCGATCGGATATAATATAGACGGCCTTTGAAAACTTTCCCCCTTCCGTAATCAAATCCGATACTCTGGATGTAATATACACGGCAAATACCGCATACAAAGAAGCACGAATCCCACAGACGTATATACCCGCAAGGATAATCATACCGTCGATAATCTGCAAAATCTGCGCAATGGAATACGCCTTAAACTTCATATGCAGCAAAGTCGCAATCAGATCGGTCCCGCCTGTCGCCACCTGCGCGCTCAGTACCAGTCCGATACCGGCGCCTGTCATCACACCGCCGTAAACCGACGCCAGCAGATAATCCCCGCCTGCCAGATCGACATCCGGTATTACGCCAAGCCAAAAAGAAAGCAGCAGCGA
Organism: Eubacterium plexicaudatum ASF492; assembly: GCF_000364225.2. Lineage (GTDB taxonomy): Bacteria > Bacillota > Clostridia > Lachnospirales > Lachnospiraceae > Eubacterium_J > Eubacterium_J plexicaudatum. Next base: position 5,671,536 of record NZ_AQFT02000001.1, on the reverse strand, counting down.
TGCAAACATCGTACGGCCCAGAAAACGGCCGCCTTTTAATTTAAACGCAATCAGAAAAAGCGGTGTATTTAATATGAGATTGGTAGCCCAGATTGGAATACCGCCTTTGATCAATCCCATTGTCAGTCTGCGCAGCATAATTCCGATACCGGTAAATCCGCCGGTTACAAGCCCGATTGGATCGTACGTACTTTTTATTGCAAACGCCATGATACCTGTTCCTGCCGCAATCAACAGATATGAGCGTATGATTCTTCTATTTTTATTCATGTCTGTCCTCATAATTGTGTATTACGTTTTTAAAGCGTCCTTTATGAATCAACTGTTGAAACCGACAGAAAAAAGACGGCTTCTTTTGTGCCACCCTAAAATCCGTGCCTACGGAATACCAGACCCTGGCACTAATTTTAGCTTTTTCCTGCATCAAAAATGCATCTTCCTGCGGAGAAGAAAGCGCAGACAGAATAATGTCCGGCGCTGCCGCATTGATTTCGTTAATCATCATATCATATTCTTTTCCACATGCGTCTAATACATAGTTTCCCACTATCCGCATATTTTCATACTTTATTTTTAAATATTTCAAAAAAGAAGCAAGTTCTGCCTGACTTTGCGCTACAAGAAAAAAACTTCCGCTACAGTGAATGCTTTCCTTTAAAAACTCCGTCATAAATTCCTGTTCGCTTGCTTCCCGCAGACGCTGTGTGGAATAGATGCCTGCTTCCGTTAAAATCTCCCTGTCGCCGACAACAATCAGATCCGCCTGCGCGATTCCATCCCGTACGATCTGATTTTGAGCCGCCATGCTGAGCATTTTTACGGATACGGTCCGAATGATGTTTAATTCCTGTTTATCGTAAAACGATTTGCTCTTTTTCATCTCTTCCCGCAGTGTAAAATTATCAATCTCCATCCCGAGCAGCCGGATTTTCTTTACCATATGTTACCTCGCTTTTATCGTAAGTTCCAATGGGGCATGTCTGCCATGCTATACGATAAATCAGTAGTATATCAAATCCTGCTGCTTTTTGCAAGCAATCGGTGACGGGTTTCGTATTACTGTTCACACCTGCCGAAATGGTTTTGCCGGCCACATAACGGCATTGTAACTTACAGATGTGACAATTGTATGAAAATTTCGACATATTTCGTGCTTTTTCCCTATTTTTTCATGATTCAAAAGTCAATAGATTTTTCAATCTATTTTGAAAACAGATCATCTTTATGAATGCTTCACAAAACAAACGTTCCGGCTTTACGGAACTATCCACCGACTTTTCCACATTTAATTTTGTGGATAACGTGTATAACTTTGTGTATAACTCCATTTTTTCGCTTTTTCTACATTTTTCGATGTGGATAACTTTTATTCGACTACTTATTTTTTTTGTCACTTCCTGGAAATAATATTTTTTTTTGGTGATTTTGCATATTCTCTTTCTTTTCCCTTCTTTTTCAGATGCCAAAAAACATAAAATAAAACAGGAAAACACTTTTTCTCGCGAAAGTAATTTTCCTGTTTTTATGATTGCTGTTATATTTACTAAAAATTCAAACTATTTAGAAAATTCTACGTACTGCAAGAACCGGTCGATAATTTGCAGGTGATGTATATTTGATACCATCTGCCGGGTTACTTGCATGAATGACCGTATTACCGCCTGCATAAATGGCTACGTGTCCGCTATAGCATAAGATATCTCCCGGCTGCATGCTGTCATAACTTACGGCATATCCCACACTTCTTAATGCAGAAGAGGAATGCGGCAGAGATACTCCAAAATGCGCATATACACTCATAACAAATCCGGAACAATCCGTACCACCTGTCAGGCTGGAACCACCATACACATATGGATAGCCTAAAAACTGGCTGGCATAGTTCACTACCGACTGCCCGGAACCACTCGTACTGCTTACCGCAGGTGCGGAACTTGTACCGGAGGAACTGCTTGTCCCTGTAGAAGAACTGCTGCCTGTTCCTGTAGAGGAAGAAGTGCTCTGACTGCTTGTCCCGGAAGACGAAGCGCTGTTTGCAGCTTCTTCCTGTGCCCTGCGGGCAGCTTCTTCCGCTTCCAGTCTTGCCTGCTCAATTGCAAGTCTGGCTTCTTCTTCTGCCTTTGATTCCGCATATGTATATTCACGGCTGATATCTACATAATCAGAAGATACATACCCTTTGCCGTCATCAACGGTTACTTTTACCCAGCCGTCATCGTATGCCTTCATACTTGCTACTTCCAGTTCTTCACCGTCCGGAACAAGCGTAAGCACTTCGGATTTCTGAGAAGCTTTGCTTCTGACTTTTAATGTTGTCGTATTTACCTTTGCAATCTGAACCCCGACCGATTTTACAAGGTCTTCATCGCCAACAACTACAAAATCACTTTTTACATATCCAACAACGGAACCGGATTTCACTTTATACCAGTCGCCTTTTTTACGAATCACCGTTGCAACGGAATTGCTGTAAAGCTTTCCAAGCTGCTCCGCATTTTCGTTTGGTTTTTTGCGGATATTCACATAGTCGCTTACCTGCGCTACCGCCATTTTATCATAATCTGTGCGATCTATGTTGCTTTTTTTCTTTTCTATATTTACTTTTTCTTTTTTTCTTCTTTATTACCGGTTTCCTTGTCATTTTTTTCTTCGGATGCCACCGCATCGTTTTTATTCTGTGAAACCAGATTTTTTCCAGATAATCTGCTACTGCTGATGATACTCCTGCTGTTGTTGATGAAGTATTTAACTCGCTTTTTACAATAGCGCTTGCATATTGTGAAATCCCTGCCGATGGAGCTGCCATTACATTATATGCCGGTAATGTTGTAAACAAAGTACCTGCCAGACAGCAAGCTGCTATTTTCAGTGGTTGATTCTTCATGCTTTCCTCCTAATTTTCTCCCATATTTATGAATGCATACCTATCTCATCTTTATTTATTACAGATTTATTACGATATTGATTATAGCAGAGCATATTCCCAATGTCAACAGATTTGTCGAAGATATATCGGGTAAATTTTGCTGTTTTTTATGCAATTTTACAAATGGGGAACCGTTATGAATGACTCAAAAAGAAATATATCTGTAATAAATGTGTTATTTCTACAAATTAAGACTGCATTTTCACCTTTTTATGTTTATTTTGCACGTTACCGTACGGATTTTAGGATTGTATTTTTCTGATCATGCAGGTATAATGAAATAGTAACGGATCGTTACCTATGAATGAAATACATGAAGGAGGTGTTTCTATGGAAATTGGTTCTTTGGCGGATATTGCCCTTTCGCAGATGCCTGCGCTGTCTACATCAAAACCTAGCGATATTTCAATTGCCATGCTGAGCAAACAGCTGGATATGACACAGGAAATGGGTGCGGATATGATCAAAGCTATGGAGCAGTCCGTAGCTCCGCATATCGGCGGCAATATTGATGTATATGCATAGACCGTTATTCTTTACAATTGCCCGCAGCCTGCAGCAGCAGTCTGCGGGTTGTCTATCTGTTATAATTTTCTGATCGCATGTTCCGTTATCTCTATTTTTCTTTCCTTATATAAATGTCCGACTGCCCGCTTAAATGCACTTTTGCTCATCTTTACTTCCCGTTTGATCACTTCCGGAGATGCCTTGTCGTTAAACGGAAGAACGCCTGCATAAGCTTCTATCACCCGCATCACTTTTTCCGCATCCGCATCCATCTGAATATACGCCTTTTCGCGGCGTGTCAGATCAAGCTTGCCATCAGGCTTTACATTCGTAACCCTTGCTTCTACAACATCTCCGATCTTTAGCATGGAACAGTCTTCATGTGACGGAAACATCGCGGAATACCGATCATCCACAGCAGCAAACGTGCCAAAATTATTGCTGAACTCATAAATCCGTCCGGAAACCATATCTCCTTTCCGATACGGAGAGTCCTGCGACAACAGCAGATACAAATCTTTCATACTGGCACAAAGTCTGTGGCTTTTGTCAATATAGAGCGTCACAAGCACCTCATCGCCTTCCTGAATCTGTGCCGTCATTTCTTTATATGGAAGAAATAAATCTTTTTCAAGTCCCCAATCTAAAAATGCTCCGATCTCTCCGACAGACAATACTTTTAAAGCCGCACAGCTGCCAATCGTCAGTTTGGGCCGGTTCGTTGTGGCAATCAGACGGTCTTTTGAATCCTTATATAAAAAATTTCCAACTCATCGCCGATCCGGATATCCGGCGGCACCTGCTTTTTGGGAAGCAGTACGCGTGTCTGATCATTTGCATGTTCCGCAAGATAGATGCCAAATTCCACCTGTTTTACTACCTGCAGAACCTGATATTCACCTAATTTCATAGGCTGACTCCTTTCGTATACATATGGTTTCTAAACATGTTCATAAAATTCCATAATCACATATGGTTTTTTATCCGTCCCACCGAATCTGACCGTCCGGCAATGCGGCTGCTGCCAGACAGACGGATACAACACATCCCCGTAAACCGCCGGCTTTTTATATTCCGCGCGCATCCGCACCGGATGAAAATCGGTCGGAAGTATCTCCTCTGCCAGCAGAATATATTTTGCATTATTGACATGCTGATTTGTATCAATAAAATAATGTGGTATTCGGAATGCTTCTTTTTGCTGTACCATATGCTGCACCCCTGCGGATTGTGCATCCGCTATTTTTCGATCCATATATTCCATCTCAAGCCGCGGCTGAACCTGATAGGCTGCGGCAACCTCCGGCAGAATCCGTGCCGGCCTGTTTTTTCATATCCATAAATACCCAGACCGAACTGGCGAGAACAATACCGTTACCCGCCTCGTCTTCTATTTTAAAATTGCGATATCCCAAAAAACCGTGAAAATCATAAGGCCACGTAATAATGCGTATCTTTTCGCCAAAAACCGGATCGCGGATCACATCCGCCTGCCAGCTGCTCAGCACCCAGGCCGTTTGGTGTTCCTGCATATAGTCAAGACCTACACCCAGCTCTTCCGCCTGAAACGTGCAGGCATCCTGCAGATAATCCAAAATATCCGAAAGCCTTGTCCTGCGGTCTGCTCCGCATGCACTGTAGCGGACTCTTGTTTCCATTGTATAAACACTTTTATTCATCATCATCTTATTATGCTGCTGCCTGCTTAAAAGCAGCAGAATTAATATCCTCACTCTTTGTTGTCATTGTCTTACAAACAGCGTAAGAACTATTGATTGTACAGCTATTATAGCATATGGGACAGATTTTGCCAGTACCTTTTTTATTTCAAGTTATGATTGCTTTCCAAACTCATCCCACAAAATGGTAATAATTCCTCATATCTCTCTTTGTGATCCCAAAGAAGCCATCGTTTAAAAGCCGCAAACGCAGCACTACAGCTGACTTCTTCACGTATTGCATGTTTATAATCTTCTTTATCAATGTCCGCAGCTTCTTCATATTCCCGAATTAAATTTTTAAAATCTGACAGATTCCGTCTTAATTTACGTCGTATATGCACTGCTTCCAGTTTTTTCTGTGGTGTATTCCCATAATACGTTTCCTTCAATAACTCTATCGTGTTTTTAACTTCAACACCATCTTCCAATGCCGTAAACTCATACTGCTCATCCGTCCCAAAATATCCTATTTTTCGAAACGCAATTTTTAAATCCACATCTACCTTGGAACAATCCAATATAGGATCATATTTTGCATTTTTTATATTATTACAATGCGTACAGCTCAAAAACAAATTATCCCAATCATATTCTAATTCTATATTTCCTCTATGCGGCCTTAAATGCTCTATTTGATAAGAAAAATTTTCTTTATTTTCGCATATATAACATTTTCCGTAAAACATTTCATATAAAGCAGCATTCACTTCAGGCGTATTATACGATTTACGAGAAGATTTTGCCTTGTTCAAGGCAATCACTGCCGCTTTCGCTTTTTGCGTACTATTTCGCCTAAACTTTACCATGTTCCCCCCTGCTTCTTTCTATATCTTCAAATGCATCCTTGGCTTCTCTTGCAAGATCTCCTGAAATCTGTTTCAATTCCATCCTCAAATTTGCTCTTTCTATTCGTTCTTTCTCAGTTGGTTGCGCAATATCTATTAATACTTTATATCTTTTCACTTTATCCATCAATGTTTTTGAATAAGATTCCGATTCAAAATATCCTTCAACAATTCCTTCTGCCGGGTAACCGGACATATTTTCTATCCGGATATTCTTTTCCAGATCGTAAACAACACAATGATCCACAGAATTCAAAATATAAGGTGAGTGTGTTGTAATGACAAATTGAACATTGGGAAATATCGTTGTTAATAAGTCAAGAATGGATCTCTGCATATGAATATGCAAATGCGTTTCTATTTCATCAATCAAAACAATTCCCGGCATTGTAAAATCAAATGTTCTATTCAAATGAGCCTCCATCCGAAGCATCAAATCCAAAACAATATCCAAAATTGCTGCGAAACCACTTGATAGTGAATAAAAATCAAATAATTCCCTGTCTTTTTCCCGAATAAAAAAGAAAATGTATCTTCCTCAAAAATTAATTGCAAAGAAAGATCTTCAAAATTCTTTGAAGTAAACCTTCAAAATCCGTAAACCACGTTTTTATCCTGTCCGCTTTTTCGAAATTGCCATTGTTTCTTGCCAGCGCTTCCGTTACTTTTAAATCCAACAAATATTTTATAAACAGCCGACCTGGGTTTTCAGTAATTTTATATTGATCTTTTAATTTTATTTTTTCAACGTGTACTGGTGGTTCTGCCTGAAAAGTTCGTTTATCTTTATAATACGCCACAATAAACAGCCCTTTTCTTAACGTTTCTTCCAATTCTTTCTGTGAGCGATTGAACGTCAGATTAATACCGTCTACTATTTTACAATCATCGTCAAACTCATCTTTCCAAACCACTGTTCCAGCAGGAACATTCTCAAAGTCGTTCACAGTCATAATATAGTCGAAATATTTTGATATTGCTTCCAAAACACTTGTCTTTCCACTGCCGTTTTTCCCTGTCAGTATTAAATGCATTGGTTTTTCATTTGAAATATCAATTGTTATCTTTTGCAAGTGTCTGACTTTTTCTATCCGGATTTCCGATAAAAAAATCTGCTCCATAATATCCTCCGTTTCCGCTCTGCTTACCATAACATCTTACGGAAAGCATGATTCAAACACACTCTAAAATAAAGCTGCCGCTTCACGAAATTTCCCCGCTAAACGGCAGCCTTATCCTGTCCTCACCCACTATTTAAAGTAAGCAACCCCTGACTCAAACAGCTTCATATCCTGTTCTCCATAAATATTAATCGCAACCGACGTTCCTCTTCGCTCCGCATGCACCATCTTTCCAAACACACGCCCATCCGGACTCGTAATTCCTTCGATTGCCATATAAGAACCATTTACATTCCATTCTTCGTCCATCGTCGGTATTCCGGCCTCATTGACGTACTGTGTGGCAACCTGCCCATTTGCAAACAGCCTGTCCAGCCATTCCTGTCCCGCTACAAAGCGGCCTTCTCCATGAGACGCCGGATTTGTATAAATGCCGCCTGTCTCAGCCTGTGCCAGCCATGGGCTCTTATTGGAAACGACTTTTGTATACACCATTTTGGAAATATGCCGCCCGATCGTATTGTATGTCAGAGTCGGTGAATCTGCTTTCTGCTCTATAATCTCTCCATACGGCAGCAGACCGAGTTTGATTAACGCCTGGAAGCCGTTGCAGATGCCAAGCGCCAGTCCGTCTCTTTCTTTTAACAAACGCATAACCGCATCTTTTACCCGCTCATTGCGGAATGCATTTGCAAAAAACTTCGCAGAACCTTCCGGTTCGTCGCCTGCGGAAAATCCGCCCGGAAACATCAGTATCTGTGACTGACTGATCGCCTTTTCAAATTCTTCTGCCGAATGGCTGATATCCGCACCGTTCAGATTCCGGAAAATTTTCACAATCACCTCTGCGCCTGCGTTTTCAAACGCTTTTGCAGAATCGTATTCACAGTTTGTACCCGGAAATACCGGAATAAATACGGTTGGTCTGGCTGTTTTATGCTTGCATATATAAATGCTGTCCGTACGGTAAATATCTGTTTTTACTTCTTCTTTTCCTTCTACTGCGATCGTTGGAAATACCTTTTCAAGCGTACCGGTCCATGCTGCGATCGCTTCTTCCATGGCAATCGTTACCTCCCCATAGCAAAAGCTGCTGTCTGCACGAACTTCACCGATAACCGCATATGACCGATCCACACCTGCCGCATGTACGACATCTTCCATTTCCGACAGCCTGTCTGCTGCAACTTCCGCTACAAAGCAGCCAAATGCCGGTGCAAACAACTGTTCCGGTGTACATGCCTGATCATCCAGCCAGACACCCATTTTATTGCCGAACGCCATCTTACTGACTGCCGCCGCAATCCCTTTGCCATCCAATGCATAAGCGGAAACAACAACTCCTTTCCCGATCAGCGTATGAATCGTATCAAATAATTCTTTCACGCGTTCATAAACCGGCAGATCGTATGCATCTGTCTCAATAGAAAACCGAACCAGTTTGTTTCCCGCTGCCTTTAATTCCGGTGTAATAATATCCTGCTGTTTTGCCACATCTACGGCAAACGATACGAGCGTCGGCGGAACATTGATCTCGTTAAATGTTCCGGACATGGAATCCTTGCCTCCGATCGAAGGCAGGCCAAATCCGATCTGCGCCGCATACGCGCCAAGCAAAGAAGTAAACGGCTGGCTCCAGCCGGATGGATTTTCAGTCATTCTGCGGAAATATTCCTGGAAGGTAAATCGAACTTTTGCGTAGTCACCACCGCATGCCACAATTCTGGACAAGGATTCCAGCACCGCATAAACCGCGCCATGATATGGCGACCAGCCGGACAAATACGGGTCAAATCCATAAGCCATCATCGTTACGGTATCCGTCGTACCTTTTAATACCGGAAGCTTAGCAACCATAGACTGTGTCTCTGTCAGCTGATAGCGGCCGCCATATGGCATAAATACGCTGCCTGCCCCGATGGAGCCGTCAAACATTTCCACCAGTCCTTTTTGTGAGCATACATTCAAATCTTTCAGTGTATCCAGCCATGCGGCTTTCACATCCCCTGACGCCAGATCTTGTGCTACTTTTTGCAGCTGCAGCTTCCGGAAGAAATTTTCTTCCTCTACAGGCAGTTCCACCGCTACGGACGCTTCCTGATGCGCGCCGTTCGTATTTAAAAACGCTCTGGAAATATTTACGATTTCCCTGCCTCTCCATATAAGCACGAGCCTTGGTTCTTCTGTCACAACCGCTACCGGAACCGCTTCCAGATTTTCTTCTTTCGCATATGCCAGAAACCGTTCCACATCCTGCGGTGCGATTACGCATGCCATACGCTCCTGCGATTCGGATATCGCGATTTCCGTTCCATCCAATCCCGCATATTTTTTCGGCACCATATCCAGTTCGATACGCAGCCCGTCCGCAAGCTCCCCGATCGCTACCGAGACGCCGCCTGCGCCAAAATCGTTGCATTTTTTAATCATATGCGCTACTTCCGGTCTGCGGAATAGCCGCTGCAGCTTACGCTCCGTAGGTGCGTTTCCTTTCTGAACCTCGGCGCCGCATGTGTCGATGGACTGTGTTGTGTGCGCTTTCGATGAGCCTGTTGCTCCGCCGCATCCGTCGCGTCCGGTCCGTCCGCCCAACAGTATAATCATATCTCCCGGATCCGACGTCAGACGCTGTACGGCCGCTCTTGGCGCAGCACCCATAACCGCACCGATCTCCATACGTTTTGCCACATAATCCGGATGATAGATTTCTTTCACATATCCCGTCGCCAGCCCAATCTGGTTGCCATACGAAGAATATCCTCTCGCCGCACCTCGTGTCAGGTTTTTCTGCGGCAGTTTGCCTTTCAGTGTCTCGCTGACCGGAAGCGTCGGATCTGCCGCACCTGTCACACGCATAGCCTGATAGACATACGTACGGCCGGATAGCGGATCACGGATTGCACCGCCCAGACAGGTTGCGGCACCGCCAAAAGGCTCGATTTCCGTAGGATGGTTATGTGTTTCATTTTTAAAGTTCACCAGCCATTCTTCCGTCTGACCGTCAATCTCTACCGGCACGACAATCGAACATGCATTAATCTCGTCGGATTCTTCCTGATCCTGCAGTTTCCCTTCCTTTTTCAGACGTTTCATCGCCATCAGCGCCAGATCCATCAGACAGACAAACTTATCGTTTCGTCCTTCATACAGATTTTCAAACGAATCAATATAATCCCGATACGTATCTTCGATCGGTTTGCGGTAATATCCGTCCGCAAAAGAAACTCCCGTAAGCTCCGTTAAAAACGTCGTATGCCTGCAGTGATCCGACCAATACGTATCCAGCACACGTATTTCCGTCATCGAAGGATCGCGCTTTTCTTCATTTTTAAAATAGTTTTGAATATGAAGGAAATCCTTAAATGTCATAGCCAGATTTAAAGAATCATACAGTTTCTTTAACTGCTCCGATTCCATCCGTACAAAAGAATCAAAAATCATCACATCGCTTGGTTCCTCAAAGTTTCGCACAAGCGTCTCCGGCTTCTGTGTGTCGGTTTCCCTCGAATCGACCGGATTGATACAATGTTTTTTAATCGCTTCAAATTCACTGTCGTCGATCTGTCCGGAAATCACGTACGTAACTGCCGTACGGATAATCGGCTCCTGCGTGTCATCTAACAGCCTGATACACTGTTCGGCAGAATCTGCTCTCTGGTCAAACTGACCCGGCAGATATTCCACGGAAAAAACTCTGCCGCCCCGTGCATCAAATGTTTCTTCATAAATATCATCCACAGGCGGTTCCGAAAACACGGTGATTTTAGCTGTCTCAAAGGTCTTGTCCGAAATATGCTCCACATCATAGCGAATCAGCTCCCGTACATCCGTGACTCCTGCAATGCCCAGGTAATGTCTGATTTCATGCTTTAAAGACTTTGCTGCAACAGCAAACGGTGGTTTTTTTTCAGCAAATACTCGTCTTACATTTCCCATTTTGTTTTCCTCCAAAATTCTAGTATCCTTCAACTGTTATCAATGGCAATCATTACATATAGAGAGTATAGCGCATTCCGTTTGCTTTTTCCATAGTTCTTTGTTACAATTTACATATCTTACTGACGAATTATTTGCCATTTTGATGCTTGACCATTGTAAAGTAAATGCTTGAAATGTAAAAATATTCACTTCGGAGGGACCTGCCTTGATTCATATACTGATCGCAGAAGATGAAAAACCAATCTCCAACTTAATCCGGTTAAGCCTGAAAAATTCCGGATACCTGTGTGATTGTGCGTATAACGGTACGGAAGCTGCCGATTTGATTGATACCGGCAGCTATGATCTTATTTTACTGGATATTATGCTCCCGGATATCGACGGTTTTGAGCTGATGGAGTATATCCGCCCGCTGGAAATCCCTGTTATTTTTATTACTGCTAAAAACTCCGTTATGGACAAAGTAAAAGGCCTTCGTATGGGCGCGGAAGACTATATCGTAAAACCGTTTGAAATTATGGAACTGCTGGCACGGGTGGATGTCGTACTGCGGCGTTACCATAAAGCAGAAGAAACGATTACGATTGCCGGTCTTGTCATAGATACAAAATCCAGAAAAGTCACCCGTGACGGAGCAGATATCGCACTCACGCCAAAAGAATATGAACTGTTGCTGCTGTTTGTGCAAAATCCGAATGCGGCCCTCTATCGTGAAACTATTTATGAGCGTATCTGGGAAAAAGAATTTATATACGGAAGCAAAACGGTAGATCTGCATATCCAGCGTCTTCGCCGCAAAGCACATCTGGAAAAAGAACTGATTGCGGTAAATAAAGTCGGATACCGGCTTGAGGTAAAAACATGAAATTTCGAATCAAAGCTACCTGCTGCATGATCACTTTAATATCACTGTTTTTCGGAGCAGGCGGAAGCGCTCTGATTTCCATTAACTTCCATACCTCCCTGCAGCAGGAAAAAACGACGGCACAGGAATCATATCGCATGATTTTAAATACCATGCAGATTGTCAATAATATGGATGAATGGACGGACGAAAAAGATATTTCCAAAATACTGGAGCAGCTCTCCGCTCAGGATGCTTTTGGCGCGGCTCTGCAGCTGCATTCACAGACGGAAACGTTATACTCCAAAGGAAAGATTGCCGCACATTTTAAAAATCTTTCCGGTCAGACCGATGTGTCGCACCTTGCCTGTACCATTTTTTCAGCGCCGGACACCCGTTATTACCTCCAGCTTTCCGGCTCTTTTTTTGTCGGCAGAGAGGCATATTATCTGGATGCCGCATATGATATCACTTCGATTTATGAAGCCCGCACACAGCAGCAGGAGCTGTATCAGCAGATTTTTATTATACTCGTTCTGACTTGCGCCTTCTTATCGTATATCCTTGCTTATTTCCTGACCCGACCGCTGGCACGTCTGTCAAAAGCATCGCGTGAAATCGCTTCCGGCAATTATGATTATCGCAGCCGGATTAAAAGCAATGACGAAGTAGGTGCCGTATCCGGGGATTTTGACCTGATGGCCGATCATCTGCAAAACAGTATCGAAGAGCTGAAAGACGCCATGGAACGCCAGAACCAGTTCATAGGAAATTTTACACATGAGCTGAAAACACCTATGACGTCGATTATCGGATACGCCGACCTGTTAAGAAGCCAGGCTCTGTCAAAAGAAGATGAGCTGGATGCCGCAAACTATATTTTTTCGGAAGGAAAACGACTGGAACAACTGTCGCTGAAGCTGCTTGATATTTTTGTATCCGAACACGAATCTTTTACACTGACAAAAGCGTCTCCGGCAGATATTATTACGAACCTGGTCAGTCATTTAAAACCTGTACTTATAAAAGAAAATGTGACGCTGCAATGCGTCTGCGAAGACGGTTATTGTATGCTGGATACCGACTTTTTTGGTTCCCTGCTCGTCAATCTGATTGAAAACGGCCGAAAAGCGCTGATGGACGGCGGTACGATATGTGTTTATTCCGAAATGACCACAGACGGATGTCAGATTAAAGTGTCCGATAACGGCAGAGGCATTCCGCAAACGGCCCTCTCGCATATTACCGAGGCTTTTTATCGTGTTGACAAATCCCGCTCCCGCGCGCAGGGCGGCGCAGGACTTGGACTGACACTCTGCGCGGAAATAGCCAGGCTGCACCATGGAACCATTGCCTTTGAAAGCAAAGAAAACCACGGCACGACCGTCATTGTGGAACTGAAAGGAGGACTGGCATGAAAAAATTTCTGGTTACTTGTTTTTATCTGTCCATGACCCTTGCGGTCTGCACAGCCGGTTTTTTACTTCCTTCCATTCTGAGCAGTTACCAGGATCGACAGATTTTTGCAAAAATCGAACATCCCGCAATGGAACCACCGGAACTTACTTACAGTTCCAGCCTGTATGATACCCTGCGATTGTTTTCCAAAGAGCATTATTTTGTTGAATACCCGTCTGCCGGCAGCAAACGTACAGATGCGGAAATTTTTGAAATTGCCTGCAACGTGCTGGAACAATTGCAGGCCTATGATGTCATTTCCGCCGACTTTAACTACGACATTACAAACTACTCGGCACTGCTGCAGCTCGCTATCGTTTCCGAAGCCGGTCAGGATTCGTCCATATCCTCCGCAATCGACACGGAAACCTCCAAAGAAAGCTATGCCGCGTATTCTTCCGCAGACTCTTCTTCGGACATTACAACGGCCGTCGTCTGGTGCTGCTCGATTTACTTTGATTCCGGTTATTGGATTGATATGTGGATTGATGATAAAAGCGGCAAAGCAGTTTCGCTTTCCATGTTTGTAGAACAGACAATGGTTCTGACCTATACGGACAAGCAGCATACATTAGATGAATTTGCGGACCGCACTGCCAAATTTGCGGAATATTATTACCAGCTGCCTGCAAATGCAGTGGAGCAGTCTTTTATCCGCTCCTACAATTCACTGTTTGAAAAGGAAAAAATTCTAACATTATAGAAGCTTATTACTCGATAAATATGAAAAATGAAAACGGCATTATGATTCAGATTCCATTAAAAATACGTCCGGAATGTATTATTTTTAATTAAGAAAGTGAGGTACCACCATGCATACACAAAAGAAGCCTTCAAAATACATATCACATGCTTCTAAAGCCGGCAAAATCCGGCAAAAAAACAGATTCCGACGTCTTAACCGGTTCTTTGTCAAATGTACGTTGTGCGCTTCGGTTTTTGCACTGACACTGCTGATTGATTCACAATGGCAGATTTTAAAGCCGCAATTTGATCTGTCTTCTGGCAGCTACCGTTTCAAACAGACATCCGCGCCATTTTCTTCTCTGCAGCAACCGATCAAAAACGAAAATCGTACTCCTGCTGCTGCGACACAGCCCGCTTCAAAATCAGAGCCGGGTATGGATTCCGATGTGCCGAAAAAACAGGACGGTTCGGATCGTTCCGCATCCCAATCCGACTCAGAATCGGACGGCACCGTTTCGAAAAAAAATCCGGACACAGGCAGACCGATACAATCTTATGACAATGACACCGACATTCGGACACCATTTACAAATACAGATGAACAGTCCTTTTATTCGCAGCATTATGAGACGGAAAATGAAATTGGATATTCATATACGGACAATCCGGAAGCATTTGCCGAAAGTTCGGATGGCATTATCCAATCCGAACCGGAACGACTACCATCCGAACTGCTGACGAACACGCCGCCGTTATCGACTATTTCCGGTGACTGGAATCTTATTCTGGTCAATCCATGGAATAAACTGCCGGAAGACTACGAAGTCGTCCTTACACCTTTATCCGACGGTCATTCCATCGACAGCCGCTGCTATCCGGCGCTGACAATGATGTTGAACGATTGCCGCGAAGCCGGACTGCAGCCTGTGATCTGCTCTTCGTACCGTTCACAGGAAAAGCAGGAATCCCTGTTTCAGGAGCGGACAGAAGAGCTGCTTGCCCAGGGCTATTCCAAAAAAGATGCAAAAGCCAAGGCCGCCACTTCCGTTGCAAAACCTGGCACAAGCGAACACCAGCTCGGACTCGCGGTCGATCTGGTAGACAAAAGCCATCAGACTCTGGATTCCACACAGGAATATACACCGGTGCAGCAATGGCTGCTGGAAAACAGCTGGAAATACGGATTTATTCTGCGCTATCCAAATGATAAAAGCCAGCTTACCGGAATTATTTATGAACCATGGCATTATCGGTACGTAGGACCGGAAGTTGCAAAAGAAATATATGAACGAGGAATCTGCCTGGAAGAATATCTGGCGGAGCTTTCCTAAAAACGGAGCGTGTCTTGAAAAATTTTTCGGACACGCTTTTATAAAAATAACATTTCCGGTTGTTTGAAATCTTGCGGATTATTGAATTGCAAAACTTTTCTTTGCTTATCAATAAAAATGACATCATCACAAAAGTTTACAATAAGGTCAAGATTATGAGATGAAGCAACGGTATCGTTACCATTTTAGTTCTTACAAGATAAAATTCCCCTATTGTGGTTGTTATTGATACAATCAAAACAATTACTTTGCTTATATTTCCATGCAGCAATTCATTCGTACTATTGACTGTCCGCGGCATCTTAAAATCTAAAAACACTCCAATCCAGGAACAGGCATAATTCATAAAAGTGCCATACAAAAAGAGAAGGCAAACATCAATCATAGGAATATCTTTAACCAAAATAATTACAAATTCAAAAAGAAACACCATAATTTCGGCCCACAAAAACCCTTGTATTGTTTTCCAAAAGAACATTTGCCTTTGGGAAATCGGAAGAAATGCGTAATACACTCTGTTGAAATCACTGGAATACGCCGTACTGGAAATCGTATTTGTGCCACAACAGGACATCAATAAAAGTAGTTCCACTACATATTTTTCTCCAAAAGCAATCTGTCCAAAATTTTGAACCAACAAGCGGCATAAAACAACAATAGTTAATACATTTTTAAAATTGGAAAAAAAGATTAGTTCCTTATTCCGCAATACACGTTTCCATTCTAACAAGAAATAGGGATGATCTATTCGTATTGCCGGTATCCGCTTTACAGCCACTTGCTTATGAAAACTCTGAATATTTAAGTAACCTTTGATATACCGGTAATTAAAAACCATAATCATAGCAATTCCCAATATGATAGCAAACGGAATTACAAACAGAAAAACATTTGCATAGCCTATTTTTTCATTTATCCACGACAAAAAATCCGGATGGATAAATCCAAAAGCAATCATATTTCCGGTAAATACAGCCAGTAAAAGAAACAAAGCATATTGGAAAACCACAAAAGCATATCCAACCATCCGACTTGAAAATACCCTGCATATAATTACACAGAGAAGTATAATCGTAAAGTCTATGGCACAGATCACGATCAGACAGACTAAAATATCTTTCAAAACACATAACCAGCTGCTATTACTACCAAAAAAGAACTGCGGATATGCCATTGCTATACAGATTCCGGACTGCATAGCAATCATTCTTATTAAAAGAACAGATAAAATAGTTTGCGCAGAAACCGGATAATACAGAATGTCTTTAATATAACGATTGAAGAAAACTGATCCGGCAGATAATATACCGCCAAAAAGGTACAACTCCATATTGATATAAAAGAAACTAACAATCCATAATAAGCTGCTATTTCTGAAAAATATTGGGTCACCGTATACCAAATGAAATATCCCACATAAATTTCAACAATGGCACCGGACGCTTTCGTTACAAAAGAGCTTTTACTCCTTACCAAAGTTTTGTATAAAATGTGTTTCATAATCCAATCTCTCTACATCAAACACGCTCTTATATAAAAGGCTGCCATAATCACAAAAAGTACGACAAAAATGATACTGTTCATTTTTGTTAAGCGATTCTGCCAGATAAATGAAATATTGACAATTAACGCAACCATTGGAAAGAGCCAGACTCCCAACTTGGTGGGAATCGGATATTCTGTTGCACCATTATGAAGTATTTGTATTTCTTCCGGTAAGAAGAAAATCATAATACCCGAAAAAAGGAACATCAAAAGAATAATTCCAAAATTAACACCTGCCAGATTTGCATTATTTTGGTTGAAATTCTCACCAAGTATTTTTTTCAACAGTTTACGAATCATAATAAAAGTTCCTTTTATAGTCAATTAATTGTAAGCGTTTTCAATTTGTGAATCATATTTTGAAAACGCGGGTCATTTTGAAGCGGAAAAAACGCTTTATTGTTCTCTATTGATTTTGAGATGTTTTCCCGGATTATTTTGGAATCCAGTGGAAGGACATCACCAAGAGCAAGTGTTTTTTCTAACCAGTCGTCCACTAAATCAAAAAAATTATCGCCATGTAAATGCAAAGGATATATATTGCCGATTGCCAGAAGCGTATACCGTTCCAACGCATCAATCGCTTTTTCAGTATCTCCAAACTTCATATATCCTTGCGAAACAGTAAGATAAAAACTCAAAAGGATACTCGGATGCAGCCTTTCAAGCCGGAACGTGGCTGCCATATGGACAGCTCTTTGATAGGTTTCATTAAAACGCTTCTCATCATCAAGACATAGCCCCAGATAAATTGAAAATAAATTCATCATCACAATCATGTGATAATAAATCCCTATCTGCAAAATACCTTTTGCTTCTTTATTTCTGCCAAGTAACTGATATGCAGATGCTAACAATGGCTCCGGTGCTGTCATAGAAAAATCCGGCTTTCCCAATAACTCCGGTACGGCGTCCGGACGGTTAAGCGACAGCATACACAATGCTTCCATATTCAATGCCTGCTTTGCCAAATCAATAGCAAGAAGTTAACCGGCAGGAAACTTTTGTTTTCGCCTGTCTGCTTCTTTACCGTTCCTGTCCTCCCTGTATTGGGATAGAGAACCGCCACGTCTGCATCATATTCAGTTTTCATTTATTCTTTCTATTTCCCCAAAACTCCCTCAGCTTATCTCCGACATTCTCAACCGTACACACCTCACAGCTTTCCCATTCCCTTGGGAACAGCTCCCTGTATTCTCGCCGCAGAAATCGCTCATCCAACAGTTCGATTACCCCGATATCCGTAACGGTACGAATCACTCTGCCCGCTGCCTGCAGTACTTTATTCATGCCAGGATAGCGGTATGCATAATCGAATCCGCTGCCGGAACGCCTGTCATAAAACTGCTTTAAAATTTCACGTTCATTTCCAACCTGCGGTAATCCGGTCCCGATAATGATAGCGCCGATGAGCTGTTCGTCTTTGAGGTCAATTCCTTCCCCGAAAATCCCGCCCATAACACAAAATGCAATCATAGACTGTTCCCGCACGGCTGCAAATTCTGCCAGAAAATCTTCACGATCTGCTTCTTTCATTCCGCTTTTTTGCAAAATACAGTCCATTCGAGTCTGATTTTTTACAAGAAATTTTTCATATACATCTTCCATCATCTTATACGATGGGAAAAATACAAT
This sequence comes from Eubacterium plexicaudatum ASF492, assembly GCF_000364225.2. GTDB lineage: Bacteria > Bacillota > Clostridia > Lachnospirales > Lachnospiraceae > Eubacterium_J > Eubacterium_J plexicaudatum. The sequence goes on along the minus strand of NZ_AQFT02000001.1, from coordinate 5,652,977 downwards.
GTAGTTGCCTTTTTTCTGCCATCCGGTCCGATAAATATACTCTGCCATCCGCTCATACTGTTCTTCGCTACGCTGTGCATACCTGCTCGTCACATCACTTCCAATCAGCAAAAGATGCTGCTGCGGACGAAATACCGTCTCTGCATAAACAGCATAATTATCTTCTTTCGTACTGAGCAGGCTTTTGTAATACCCGATCGGCAGCAGCGTTGCCGAAAAAAAGATCGTACTGCGCCCCTTGTCCAGTCGTTTTTGAAGATTGTTCGAAGGATCCACACAGTAAAGGCGAATTTTAAACCGATCGCCTTCGTGTTCCGAATATATCACATAGTTTTCATCCAGACCTTCGCTCGTTTCCATAAAATTTCGTATTTGAAAATACAGCTCCAGTACCGTATCCCGTTCTTCGAAATCCCGGTTTTTCTGTAAAAACAGCTCATATTCCGAAGCCAGCCGCATAAGCGCATAGATAAACTCCGAAATATTATCATGATATTGAAACCGGTCACACTCACGTTTATAGCCTAACAAAATCCGATTGCATGTTTGCAGCGCTTTCGCAAGTTTCGGACTACGCTTTTCGACCAGTTTTTTTACAGCCAAAAAGTCTTCCTTGTACAAAGAAGCGCTGTACATTTCCCTGCCGCGCTCTACCAGATTATGCGCCTCATCTACCAAAAACAGATAGTCTCCACGTACCCCTTCCGCAAAAAAACGTTTTAAATACACATTCGGATCAAATACATAATTATAATCGCAGATGACATTATCAACCCAGGACGCCGTATCCAGACACATTTCAAACGGACAAACCTGATGCCGTTTTGCCTGTTCGATAATCTCTTCTCTCGTAAACACATCTTTTTGATGCAAAAGCTCATACACCGCGTCATTCACCCGGTCATAATGTCCTTTCGCATATGGGCATGCATCCGGATTACATGCTGTCTCCTCCATCATGCATAGCTTCTCTTTTGCCGTAATCTGTACCGTTTTCGCCCTGTATCCGCTTTTGTAGAATAACTCCAGAGTTTCTTTTGCAACTGCTGCCGTAATCGTTTTTGCCGTCAAATAAAATATCTTGTCTCCCAGCTCTTCTCCAACTGCTTTTACTGCCGGAAACAACGTCGTAATCGTCTTGCCTGTCCCGGTAGGTGCCTGAACAAATAAATTTTTTTTCCGCAAAATTGTCCGATACACACCTTGGGCCAGCTCCTTTTGTCCTTTTCGATATGGAAACGGAAATTCCAGTTCTTTAATCGAAGCCTGCCTGATCACACGCCAGTCATATTGAAACTGCGCCCATTTTTTATATTCCTGCATCAATGCCTGAAACCAGTCTTCCAATTCTATAAAATCATAATGTTCATAAAAATACCGTACCTCTTCCGTATCCAGATTAATATAAGTCATGCGGACATCCATCTTATCCTGATGATTTTGCATGGCATAAATAAACGCATAACATTTTGCCTGTGCCAGATGTACCGTAACCGGTTCCGTTAACTTTGACAAATCCCAAAAGACACTCTTGATCTCATCAACGGTAACAACTGTCTCCGATTCCATAATCCCATCCGCCCGTCCTTCCAGCACAATCGTATAGTTTTCTTCCTCAAATTCCATTTTCAGCGGAACTTCCGCATGATACGACGGACCGGCTTTTTTTGAAGCTTTCGATGGAGACGGCTGCCCCGCTGCATCGCCTCCGTCTGCATCCCTCCCGTACCGCGGTTGTCTATATCTCCGCTGCGCAGAATAAATTCCACAAGATTTCTTACCGATATTTTTATTTTCATATATGATTCTTATCCTGTCCGGCGGCTATTAATCATGTCTCTCATCCACGTTTTCAAAACATTCGCAAAAACGCGCGGCAAAGGACGGCTGTTCTCCCGCCATTGTCAAGTGTGACACATCTCCAAAACTGCTCATGCGAAACAATGCGATTCCCTTTCTGCGCTCTTCTGTAATCAGCGTCGTTACGGAAGATGGCGCAGCGCACATTTTGTGCCACAGCACCATAGGAGAAATACCAAGCAAATGGCTCAGCAGCACACATTCCAGACCAAAATGACAGAAAAACGCAATCGTATCCATATTGCTGCGAACAGCACGATAATAATTTTCCTCCCGCACATAGCCATGACGTGCCAGCAGTTCATCCAGAGATTCCGTCACCCATGCATACTCTTTTGCCACCTGTCCTTCTTTCAGAACCTCATGTTCCATCCATGCCTGTTTATGGTAAAAGTCGTCATTGCCGGTCCAGTCCTGCGGCAGCCAGTCCCACGTAATCGACCTGCCCTCTTTGTCCGGGCGCTGAATCTGCGGCTGAAACTCTCTCAGCCACTGGCATTCCTCTGCTTCACGATTCATCTTTTTCAAAGTAAGGCTCGCCGTATCTCTTGCCCTGCCCAATGGCGATACGTAGAATTTTGTAATATCCATCGTTGAAATCCGCTTCGAAAGCAGCTCTGCTTCTATCCATCCCTGTTTGTTAAAGAATCCGCTTCATAGTCCGGATCCGCATGTCTGATTATTAACAGCTTCATAATTCCTACCCTCTTTTTTTATTTTCTTCATATCCGGACTATTTTATCATATGTGCCGCAAATAATCTATTCTATTTTCTTTTCATCAGGTTCTTGGATTTTGCTTAAAATAATCCGACACAATTTGGATTGCTATTCCCTTTGCCTCCTGACCGGATACATTTACATCGTCTGTCCTTCCAAGATGCACGCAAATGATTCGTAAAATTATTCGGATTGATGAAGAAAAATTCCTGAACGAAAACAAAAAACAGTTGAAAAGCAAACGACTCCTATCCGCTTTCAACTGCTTTTTATTTTTCATATAACTTACCGGCTTAACCGATTAAATGCGCTGCTTTCAGCCTTTTTCGTAATTCCTGCCCCACTAACTCCGCCAATACGATTTTTGCAAAATCCCCGATCAGAAACGGAACGACACATTCAGACAGTGCATAAGCAACATCACATTTCATCAGAATGACAAACCAGATTGTGCCAAATACATACAGCACTGCCGTTCCGACGATCGTACCTGCCATGCTCAGAATTCTTTTAAATGCTATTTTTTCCATAATGAATCCACTGACAAGCATTAAAAATATGTACCCGACCAAATATCCGCCTGTTGGGCCAAGCAGCTTTGCCGCTCCTCCGGTATATCCGGCAAAACCGGAACGCCGACAAATCCCAAAAGCAAATAAATAATACAGCTGATCGTTCCCATTTTCATTCCCAATACATATAACGTCAGATAAATAATCAATGTCATGAGCGAAATTGGCACCAGGCCAATCGGAATCGACAGCGGCCCCAGCAGACACATCAATGCGGACATTAACGCAATCGAGCATAATTGCCGAACCGGTAATACCGTTACTGCTTTTTCATCCATATTGTTAACCTCTTCTTTCTTTTGCTTAACTATTGATCTGTATTTATTATAAACTATTTTAGCCCTTTGTCAATAGAAACAATACAAAGTGTTAACATTTTTTCTAATGGGTAAACATTCTAGTGCTCATCCGGCTCTTTCAATCCGAACATCCGGTGTCGGTTCCCGATGCTCGACTGCCGTTGAAAAAACAATCTGCGTTTTTGTTTTTCCATACTTCTGTAATTTTGCGACAAACCGTTCCAGTTCTTCCGTATTTGGATACACAACTTCTAACAGCATCGCATAATCGCCCGTAATACAATTACATTCAATCACATTTCCACACCGGCGCATATGGTCCAAAAATTCATCTTTCAGACCGGAATCCACTGACAGCGTTATAAAAGCCTTAATATTGTATCCCATCATTTCGTGATTGATGCTGGCATGAAAACCGGTGATATAACCTTCCCGTTTCAGCTTTTCCAGTCTTGCGGATGCTGCCGGTGACGACAGATACACACCGGATGCAATATCTTTTAATGACATTCTTGCATTTTTCTGTAACAAACCGATAATCTGGTGATCAATAAAATCCAATGTACGCTTCATACTGTTTTCCTCCTGAAAAGCAAAAAGACGCCTTGCATATTATGCAAAACGCCTTCGTTTTTAAATATAACTTATGAAATTCTTAATTTTATTAATCTTATCACAGATTTACCTTATTTGTCCAGTTTTTTTTTGAAAAAACCGTAACTAACGGAAAAGCCGTAGGCCGGACTGTTATAATGTATTTATCCGCAGTATACCTGTATCGCTGCACATGCGAACTCCGCCGTTCCACTGCCTCCGACCGCATCTATATTTTCTGTCATACTGCCTCCGGCCGCATACATTTTTCCAAGCGATGCCAGGATCTCTTTCGAACATGTATAATAATGTTCGGAAATATAGTCCTGAAGTTTTTTAACAAGCTTCTGCACTTCCTCATCCGCAGGATTTGCTTCCTTCTTTGCACCGAACTCGGAAAAAACTGTCATCAGTCCAATCCCAATGTTGCGTTCCACTTCCTTTGTCCTTCCTTTTGATTTTTCCTCATATTCCTGATACGCTTTCATATGCCCCAGGATTCCTTTGCCTGTTGTTTGTATTCATCCATCTTTTTTGTATCAAACACTGTAAAATCCATATGCTTCACTCCTATCGTCTGTATTCCGCGAGCAAGATCAAGCAGATTTTGTAACCGTTCCATTTTCATTTCAAGCAGAATGATCTGCTGTTTCAGCGCAGAGCCGTAGTCAAAATCCGGACTGTCCAGCATCTGCCGGATTTCTTTTAAAGAAAATTGTAGTTCTTTAAAAAATAAAATGCACTGCAGCCGTTCCAGGTCCGTATCGTCATACAGCCGGTAACCGGCATCCGATATTTGCGCCGGATGCAAAAGTCCTATTTTGTCATAATGATGAAGTGCGCGTATACTCACACCCGTCAGCCTGCTTACTTCGTGAACTGTCCTCATGATCTGTTACCTCCCTCGTGTAAGATGATTATAAACTATAACGTAACGTAAGAGTCAAGACAATATTATTTATTTTATAACAAAACGAATTTATGATGCATGCATATAATTTATTGTGACTTCGTTATCATACAATCTTAAAAAATGAGGTGATTTTCATTGCAAAATTTTAATACAAATCGAATGTTTTACTCGCCGAATCTGTTCGGCATGAGAATGCCAAACAGGAACGACTGCGCAAATGAACCCGAAGCGATGGAATCCGGAGCAATCCCAGGACCCATGGGACCTATGGGACCACGCGGCGAACCGGGGCCGCAGGGCTGTCCCGGAGAACGAGGCGAAACCGGGCCGCAGGGCGTCACAGGTCCACAGGGGCCGCAGGGTGAAACAGGACCTATGGGGCCCAAAGGCGATACCGGCGAACGAGGACCTGCGGGACCTGCCGGTTATCCGCAAAACAACATTTTTGCATCATTTACAGGTCAGGAACTGATTCTGCCGGAAAAAACACGCCTGCCGCTGAAAACAGAAATACCGGATATTACCCACCATATATCTCTGTGTGATAACAACTCGATCACACTGACACCAGGTTATTATTCCATCGGTTATTATATTACCGCACAGGTAAATCGTCATTGTGTTATAAAGCTTACACCCATATTAAACAAACAGAAACAGGCTATGTATACCGCTTATGCCGAGGCAGGAAATCGAAAAGCCATGATGGTGATCGCACGATATTTTATTATCCGAATCCCGGACGACTCCACATTGTTCTTTGCCTGGCATTCCTCAGCCGAAACCTGCAAAATCAATATGGATATGTATATTGAAAAGTTATGCAGACAATAAGTGTAAAAAGGAGAAGACAATATGAGCACAATCAGTCTTTGCATGATCGTAAAAAATGAAGAAATGCATATTGCCCGCTGTCTAGACAGTATTGCCGGACTCGTAGATGAAATCATAATTGTAGATACCGGCTCTGTCGATCGAACGGTGGAAATCGTATCCGACTATACAAAGAACGTTTATTCTTATCCATGGAAGGATGATTTTTCCGACGCCAGAAACTATTCTTTTTCCAAAGCGACAAAGGATTATTGCATGTGGATGGACGCCGACGATATTCTGGATGAGACGGAAAAAGAAAAATTTCTGCAGTTAAAGCAGACGCTGACACCCGACACCGATATGGTAATGATGAAATACCACACTTCCTTCGATGAAGCCGGTAACCCTTCCTTTTCTTACTTCAGAGAGCGATGGATCAGAAACTGTCCGCAATACCGCTGGACAGGGGCAGTTCATGAAGTAATTCAGCCAAACGGCAAGCTCGTGTACTCCGACATTGCAATCTCTCATAAAAAAATGCACGCCACGGATCCTGACCGCAATTTAAGAATCTACGAAAAATTAATCGCAGACGGCAAACCTTTGGATGCACGCCAGCAATATTATTATGGCCGGGAACTTTACTATCACAAACAATACGAAAAAGCCATTTCCGTCATGGAACAATTTCTGCTCTCGTCAGACGGATGGGTCGAAAATAAAATTGAAGCCTGTTCGATCTGTGCCTGCTGCCATTATGCGCTCGAACAGGAACAGGCCGCACTTACTACGCTGTTACGCAGTATGAGCTATGATCTGCCAAGAGCTGAGATATGCTGCGAGATCGGCAAATACTTTCTGGAACATGGAAACTACCACAACGCCATATACTGGTATGACACGGCGCTGCACACACCAAAGCAGGAACAGACCGGAGGATTCATACTGCCGGACTGTTATGATTATGTGCCGCTTTTACAGTTATGCGTATGCTATGACAGATTGGGAGACAGGCAAAAAGCAAAAGAATATAACGAGAAAGCCGGAGCGTGCAAGCCTTATTCCAAATCGTACCTGCACAACAAACAATATTTTGACAGTCTGTGAATTTTGTAGCAAGCATTTCAAATCTGTATAAGATGTTTGTATAAAAAGATACTTGTTAAGTACTTTTTATATAAATATTGAAAAAAGGATGTGCTTTGAAATGAATCAAAATAATTCATATAATAACTGTTATCCAAACCAATGCCATCCCCACTGCTGTGAACGTGGCCCGGCCGGTCCGAAAGGTGATCCTGGCCCTACGGGACCGCAGGGCGTAAAAGGGGATACCGGCTGTCCTGGTCCAAAAGGCGACAAAGGAGAGCAGGGTTGTATGGGACCACAGGGAATCCCGGGAGCTCCCGGCCCAAGAGGACCAAGAGGAAATACCGGTCCGGTAGGGCCTACCGGAAATACCGGCCCAAGAGGGTACGCAGGCCCAAGAGGGTACGCAGGACCGCAGGGTATTCAGGGTATTCAGGGTGTTCGCGGTGATATCGGACCAAAAGGCGATCCCGGCTGTGAAGGACCACAGGGAGACGTTGGACCACAGGGCCCGTCCGGCCCAACCGGACCTACCGGACCGATCGGACCGCAGGGTGATATCGGACCACAGGGTCCGAGAGGTATTCCGGGGCCGACAGGACCTGCCGGACCTACCGGTTCCATGGGTCCACAAGGTGTAACCGGTTCACAGGGTATCCAGGGCGTAACCGGACCAATCGGACCGCAGGGTCCAAAAGGCTGTCCCGGAGACGAAGGTCCGACAGGACCGACGGGGGCAACAGGGGCAACTGGCGCGACCGGACCAATCGGCGCAACGGGAGCTGATGGCGCAACCGGACCGACTGGGCCAACTGGGGCCGACGGTGCAACGGGACCAACAGGACCTACCGGAGCCGATGGATTAATCGGACCGACCGGTGCTACCGGAGCCGATGGCGCGACAGGACCGACTGGGCCGACCGGTGCCGATGGCGCGACCGGGCCGACTGGGGCTACAGGGGCCACTGGGGCCACCGGGCCGACCGGACCGACAGGTGCCGATGGATTGATCGGGCCTACCGGACCGACCGGAGCTGATGGCGCAACTGGGCCGACTGGGGCAACTGGTGCTACAGGAGCTGATGGCGCGACCGGTGCGACGGGCGCGACTGGGGCCGATGGCGCGACAGGTGCTACAGGAGCGACTGGGGCCGATGGCGCGACCGGACCTACAGGAGCCGATGGCGCGACCGGGCCGACTGGGGCAACTGGCGCAACCGGTGCTACAGGCGCGACTGGGGCCGATGGCGCAACCGGGCCGACTGGGGCGACAGGGGCAACCGGACCTACCGGGGCTGATGGCGCGGTGGGGCCAACCGGAGCTGACGGAGCCACCGGGGCGTTTATGTTAGGAAAACATACCGCCTGTTAAAGCAGGAATATTAAATTGCTTCGGAATTTGTATGAATCTTTGGAGCATGTTCTGCAATCCGGCGGTACTCATTGGCAAATTTTAATTTAATCCGTATATTACCGTTTTCATACACCTTGATCTGTTCTACCAATGCAATTAAAAGCTCTCTTGTCAGTTTGCCGGTGTCTTCCGGTTCTCCGAAAACCGACGGAAATGAATTTTCCGCATCTGTCCCTCTTTCAAGTTCTGCCTTTTCCATATTCAGATAATGAATTGCATCATTGACCGTCTCGATTTGCCGCTCATAATTCTCCTGCATATAACGATAGTCTTCCTGGCTGATTTCACCGTCTTTCCAATCCTGGTAAATCTCTTGTTTATAGTACCTGATTTTTGCAAGTTTCTTTTTCTTTGCCGCTATCTGCTCATTTAGTCGAACAGACCGGCTTTTTTGTATGGATACCGCATTTATACGGGAAACCATTTCGGAAAACTCCACCGCAATATAAACCATTTTCCGGATGGCATATAACACACCATATTCCAGATCATGGTGCCGTATCCTGTGTTTGGTACATGCGAGCTTTGACTGATCTTTGTAGGTGCGGCAGTAATAATATACGTTTCCTTTTACCGCACTGCGGGCCATAGCCTTGCCACAATCTGCACAGCGAAGAAAGCCACCGAACAGGTATGGATTTTCTTGTTTCGGCGCGGTTCGCGTATTCTTTTTCAAAAGTTCCTGTACATGCGCAAAATCCGCACGCCTGATAATCGGCTGATGGGTATTTTCCACAACAAACCATTCTTCTTCCGGCACAGTTTCCTGAACATGGATTTTATAACTTTTTATCCGATAACGTCCCTGCACCATATCCCCGACGTAGAGACGGTTTTGCAATATGTTTCCAACGCTTGCCGCACACCACAGAGGATTGCCGCCGTCTGCATTTGGATTTTTATATTTCAGTCCTTTGCTTCTCTTGTAGGCCGCCGGGCATAAGATTCCGCTGCCATTCAGTTTGCGGACAATTGCGTTTTTGCTCATACCGTCCAAAAACCAGCTGAAAATACTCCTTACATGCTCAGCCGCTTCTTCGTCTATGATCAGCGCATTTTTATTTTCCGGATCTTTCATATATCCATAGGCCGCAAAAGAACCAATATGCAAACCTTTTTCCCTCTTCTTGTCCAAGGTACGCCTGACACTTTCCGATGTTCCTCTTGCATGCTCTTCATTCAAAACGCCCTGAACGGGAACCGCTATATTTTGAGCGTACTGCGGATCTTTGTAAGTATCCACCGGCTGTTGATAAAGCGAGATAAAGCGCACATTATTGCGCGGAAACCAGTCTCCGAGATAATAGCTTTGATCGCCATTATTGCGGAAGCTCCTGGCAAGATTTTTCACAATAACACAGTTGATTTTTCCTTTTTGAATATCTGCCAAAAGCCTTTGAAAACTTTCACGCTCTTCATCGGTCGTACCGCTCACGCCATCATCAACATATTCATCCACATAAATGTATTCGCCGCCATCATCCTGTTGTGCGAGAAAATCAGTCAATATCAGCCGTTGGTTGGTAATGCTTTCCGACTCTTCTTTTCCTCTCTTGTCTTCACGCGATAAACGAATATAAAATCCTACTCGCCACACTTTGTTTTTTGGAGCTGCTCGTGCCATGTGTCCTCCTCCTGCCGTTTTACAACAATACGCAATTATAAACCGCTTTTTTTCGTATCAGATAGTCTGCCAGTACTTCCGCTATCGGCGGCGCCTGTTCATCAAATTCCAGTTTTATCCCCATTTCGCCATAACGAAAACAGAATGGATTTTTCAGCTTTTGTAAAACATAGGATACTCTCTCCTGCACAGGCAGCGTGTGATCAAACTCCAACGTGCCGATATCCGCAAGCTTTCCCACATCTGCCGTATTCATGTTTACGCTCATAAAATCTTCTATCATTTCCAACGTAATCATGATGTACCTCCTGTTTCGCATACTTTAGAGCGTGTTTGAAAAATGCTTTTCATGAGATGTGCAGATCACGGGAATGATTTTTCAAACACGCTCTAATATATGCGCTTTGCTGTCTGTCCTATGAAAAAAGCGTTCATTGGTTTTCTTCCAACGAACGCTTTTCAACATTATGATTCAAACTTTTAGTTATCCTTCCACACCATAAGATTGTATCTTCCATCCATCATTCTCTTTCACTAATATAAACGATACATACAGAAACATGTCTTCATAGTTGCTGTCCCTGAATTCCAGGGAAGCTCTGCATGTCCCGTTTTCAATTTTTTTCTCATCGGTATCGGACAATCCCTTCACGGTAAAATCACTTGTTTCACCCGTATTATCATATACTTCCACATCCCCCTCAAATGTATCGGACAGAAATTTCCGCACGCCATCTGCATCGTAATTAAAATATGCCGTTGAAAATTCATATATCATATCTTTGATTTCCTGACATTCCTCTTCTCCCAGATAGTCGCCTGCTCCGTCAGAACGATCGGATTCTTTTGGCACTTTCACGACCGATAACGCAAACGTATCTGCAATCACTGACAGCTCTCGTCCCCATCCTTCTTCAAAGTCAGTCGGATAAGAATAGAATATTCCCCATACGTCATTTTCAAATGCTTTCAGTCGGACATGGCAGATCAGCTCGCCTTCCTGTTTCCACTTATGATACTCTTCATCCGTCACATAACCATCACTTTCCAGTTTCCGATCAATCGAATCCATTGTTTCACCTTTAAACTGTGTGGCCCAAAGCGAAACCTGTTCATTGATTCCGGCTGTCCATACGTTAGAAGAAGTCAGATACCACCTTTCATCGTCAGGCAGATAAACGGAATATCCATCGCCGATTGCAAGTGTAGCCTGCTTTTGTTCCTGCTCTCCTTCCTTCGAAAAGGTAAGCATCTTTGTATTTTCCGGCTCGTCAGCCTCATTTTCGGAATGATCCTCAGACATTGATTCTGTCCGGTCAGGCTCCTGTCCCAAATCATCCTGTCCCAAATCATCCTGTTCCGTGTTTTCCGGTTCGTCATGTTCTTTTTCGATCTCTTTATCCTCTTTATTCTCTTTTGCAATCGAACAGCCCACCAGCGTTCCAAAACTGATCGTAACCAGAACCGCACATATCAAAATAAAAACTCCGTTTTTCTTTCCATTTTGTTTTAAAATATTTCGAAAACGTTTTTTCATGATCTTTTCCCTCCATAAAATTGCGTGGTCAAAATGGTTCTTCGAACACACCGCCTGTGAATCATGGACAGCAGCGTTTCCGTATATGCCTTCCGCAGTTCATAACTTGTACCTTGTATCACTCTTTCATCGCAGGATAGTTCCATATCGACAACGGCTTCTTTCTGCATCATCCAGATCAACGGATTAAACCAATGGACGGCATTTGCTGTCACAAAAAGCAGCTTAAGATACACATCGCCCCGTTTCAGGTGAACCAGCTCATGTTTTAATATAAAAAATAATTCCTCGGTACCGTACCGCTCTTTCGGCAAAACCAGAACAGGCTTTAAAAAACCTATGATCATAGGACTTTCCGCTTCACAATATTCCATCACACATACCGTACGCCTGATATGTAATTCTCGTCTGAGTTTTTTCATCTGCATTATAATATGCGCATCCTCGATGATTCTGCCTTTTTTCATCACCTGCCGTTTGTACAAAAAATAACTGATAAAATGTACAAATATAAAAATGAGACAGCCAACTGCCCAGACAAACGCAGCAATATCTAACATCGTAATACCTGCTTCGTTTTTTTCGGATTGTGCGTTGATCGGAGTAGTCATTTGCTCCGGTATCTCAACTATAATCCGTCTTTGCATCGTTGCATCTGCCGGCATGTTTGCATTTTTTCTTCCTGTTCGGATATGGCCATTGTCTTCGTCTGCGACAGTAAATCCATGATAAACGGCCCATTCACTCCGGTAAAAGGAATCAGCAGACGCAGCGTAAGAACTATCCAGATAAAATATTTCCATTTTGTGGCATATCTCTTATTTAGCAGTGGCGTCAGCAACATCAGCACAATAACAATCAACCCGCCTGATACCGAAATTCCTAGAATAGATAAAAATAAATCCGTCATTGTTCTTCCTCCAGTTGATCCAGAAAGTGTCTTAGTTCTTCCACATCGGAGCTTTTAATTTCTTTATGGCTGTATAACGTAGCTATCATATTCTGTATGGAATTATTGTACAGCTTTTCAAGAAAATGTTTGCTTGCCCCGGCTTTATACTCATTCTCCAAAATAATCGGTGTATACAGATTACTTCCTGTTGAACGGTCACAATGAATAAATCCCTTTTCAGCCAGTCTGGATAAAGATGTCATCAACGTAGAAAGCTTCCATTGCCTTCTTCCCTGCAATTCTTTTAAAATATAATTGGAAGTAACCGGATTTTCACTATCCCAAACCACCTGCATAATTTCCAGTTCCGCTTCTCCTAGTTTTTTTAACTTGTTCCCCATGTATCGGACCTCCATTATACGATCGTATAATTCATTATACAGTCGTATAAAAACATTGTCAAGATAAAAAGACTCGTTTTTACGATTTATTTTCCTAATCGTAACGCCCCCACCGGGCCTACCGGTGCAACCGGACCTACCGGTGTTGCAGGCACCGGCGCTGTGATTCCGTTTGCATCAGGTCTGCCTATCACTTTGACGACCATTGCCGGCGGCCTTGCCGGACTTCCTGCCTTTGTCGGCTTTGGAAGCAGCGCACAGGGGCTTACGCTGTTAGGTTCCACGATTGATATTACCAATGCAAGCGGAACACTTTCTAACTTTGCATTCCAGGTTCCACGTGCCGGTGTTATTACCTCGTTCAGTGCATTTTTCAGTACTACGGCAGCTCTTTCCCTGGTAGGCTCTACCGTTACGGTAACCGCTCAGATCTACCAGTCGGCAACGCCAAATAACGTATTTTCTCCAATTGCCGGAACACTGATCAGCCTGTCACCGTCACTTAGCGGAATTATATCAATCGGAACATTGTTAAACGGTGCACTCACGGGACTCAATATTCTGGTAACCGCTCAGACACGTCTGATGCTTGTATTCTCAGCAAGTGCAAGCGGATTGACATTGCTCAATACCGTTGCCGGATATGCAAGCGCCGGTTTGAGTATTAATTAATAATTGATAATAAATCATAAAAAACAAAAACCCGAAGGTTTCGAATACCGAAACCTTCGGGTTTTATAGCATTACTGCTTTCTATGTATTTTATTTGCCAAGCTCATCCTTCAAAGCAGCTGTCAGTGCCGGAACGATCTTATTCAGATCACCAACAATACCGTAATCAGCTACATCGAAGATTGGAGCGTCTTCGTCTTTATTGATTGCAATAATGATATCTGCTTCTTCCATACCAGCCACATGCTGAATAGCGCCGGAAATACCAATTGCAAAATAAACATTAGGACGTACGGTTTTACCTGTCTGTCCTACCTGGCAATCTACCGGTTTCCAGCCGTTTTCTACAACAGCACGGGAACAGCTGACCATACCGCCAAGTACATCTGCCAGATCCTGTAAAATCTTGAAGTTTTCAGATGAGCCTACGCCACGGCCACCAGATACAAGAATCTTGGCATCCATGATGTTTTCTGCGCTCTTTGCCTGTTTAATTACGTTGAGAATTTCAACATATTTGTGATTTACTTCAAATCCAGGATTATATTCGATAATTTCTGCCTTTGCACCGGCAATCGGCTCAATCTTCTGCATAACGCCAGGACGTACCGTAGCCATCTGCGGACGGTTATCCGGGCAGGCAATCGTTGCAATTGTATTGCCGCCAAATGCAGGACGAGTCATTAACAGCTGATTATGCTTCTGCTCTTTGCCTTCTACAGCCTTTAACGGAAAATCACCGATTTCCAGCTGTGTACAGTCTGCAGTCAAACCGGTTGCTACTCTTGCAGAAACGGTAGGACCCAGATCTCTTCCGATTGCAGTTGCGCCAACCAGCATGATATCCGGTTTGTATTCGTTGATCACCGATGACAATGCATGTGCATATGGTTCTGTCTTATATACTTCCAGCGCCGGATCATCTACAACGATAACCTTATCTGCGCCATATTCAGCCAGCTGATCTGCCAGATTCTTTACATTTGATCCAAGAAGAACGGCTGTTACATCCGTATTCAGATCTTTTGCAAGATCTTTTGCTTTTCCGATTAATTCAAAGGCAATACTGCTTAATTCGTTATCTACCTGTTGTGCGTAGATATATACGCCCTTATATTCTTCTAAACCCATTTTTTCCACCACTTTCCTTCATCTTAATTAGATTACATGTTTCTCTTTTAACTTACCCATGATATATGCCACGGATTCTGTCGCATCAAGTGTAACCTTTTCTCCGGCACCTTTGCGTACCTTATCAGATGCTTTTGCGATTTTTGTAGGAGAGCCATTCAGACCGATGTTGGCATCATCAAGATCTTTCAGGTCCTTTCTTCCCCATACGGTTACTTCTTTTTCATCATATGCATCAAAAATTCCGCCTGGTGTCATATAACGAGGAACATTTAATTCAGAAAGTGCTGTTACAAGACAAGGCATCTTAACTTTAAGTTCATGATATCTGTCTTCATACTGTCTCTTAACGATAACAGAGTCACCATCTATTTTTAATTCTTCCGCATAGGAAATAACCGGCAGATCCAGATGTTCTGCAATCTGCGGACCAACCTGTGCGGTATCACCGTCAATCGCCTGACGTCCGGTAATAATCAGATCATAATCAATATTTCTTAATGCTCCTGCAATAGTAGAAGACGTAGCCCATGTATCAGCGCCGCCCAATACTCTGTCTGTTACAAGAATTGCTTTATCTGCGCCCATTGCCATAGCCTCACGGAGCACATCGTCAGCTTTCGGAAGTCCCATTGTAAGAACGGTAACTTCTGCGCCGATTTCATCTTTAATTCTAAGTGCTGCTTCCAGTCCTGCTTTGTCATCCGGATTCATGATCGCAAGCATGGCTGCTCTATCCAGCGTACCGTCCGGGTTAAATTTCACGCCGCCTTTGGTATCTGGTACCTGTTTAATACATACAACGATTTTCACGGTAGTTTCACTCCTTATTATTCTATATTAAAATTTGCCTGTTATCTTAATAACGCACCAGAGATAACCATACGCTGAACTTCGGATGTTCCTTCGTAAATCTCTGTAATCTTAGCATCACGCATCATACGTTCCACATCATATTCTCTGATATAGCCGTAACCGCCGAATAACTGTACAACTTCCGTTGTAACTGCCATAGCTGTCTCAGCTGCAAATAATTTTGCCTTCGCTGCTTCTACGGAATATACTCTCTGTGTAGCTTTTGCTACGGCTGCGCGGTATACTAAGAACTTCGCCGCATCAATACGTGCTGCCATATCGGCCAGTTTAAACTGTGTATTCTGCTGCTGTGCAATGGAGCGGCCAAACTGTTTTCTTTCTTTTGTATATTCGATTGCTCTTTCCAGTGCGCCCTCTGCAAGACCAAGAGCCTGCGATGCGATACCGATACGTCCGCCGTCCAAAGTATGCATTGCGATCGGGAAGCCTTTGCCTTCCGGTCCAAGAAGTGCATCTTTCGGAATTCTGCAGTCTTCAAAAATCAATTCATATGTAGAGGAACCACGGATACCCATCTTCTTTTCTTTTGTACCAAAGGAGAAGCCAGGAGCGCCTTTTTCGACAATAAATGCGGAGAAGTTTTTCTTCTTTCTGCCTCTCTTATCTTCCGTAACGCTTGTAATAGCAATTACAATATAAACATCCGCAACTTTACCATTTGTAATAAAGCATTTGGAACCATTTAATACCCACTCGTCGCCATCCAATACGGCTTTTGTCTGGCAGCCCTGTGCATCCGTACCTGCGCCCGGCTCTGTCAAAGCAAATGCGCCAAGTTTTTCACCTTTTGCAAGCGGAGTTACATATTTCTTCTTCTGCTCTTCGTTTCCATATGTCATAATCGGATCAATACACAGGGAAGTATGTGCGGATACGATAACGCCTGTTGTACCACAGACTTTTGACAATTCCTCAACACACATTACGTATGTAAGAGGGTCACAGCCCTGTCCGCCGTATTCCTTTGGTACCGGAATTCCTAAAAATCCTGCTTTTGCCATTTTAGCAACTGTCTCTGCCGGAAATACCTCTGTCTCATCTACTTCCTGAGCAAGAGGTTTTACTTCTGTTTCAGCGAAATCTTTAAATAAAGTTCTCGCCATTTCATGTTTCTTATCTAAAGAAAAATCCATGATTCTTACTCCTCCATTTACTTAATTACACAGGCTGTATGTCCACTCATCTTTATGACTGTCGGATCTCACTTCCTGATGATGCAAAAAGTAACCGCCGACAGCCATATTCGCTTTTTGTTTCTTACAGCCTGCCTTTATTCTTACTATCTGTCTGTTGGTGTTAATACGGTCACATTATTTACTGTAATCGTAGAAGCCTTTGCCTGTCTTCATACCTAATTTGCCTGCACGTACCATTTTCTTTAATAATGGATGCGGACGATATTTCGGATCACCTGTTTCATCATACAATACGTTCATGATTGCAAGACAAATGTCAAGACCTACCAGATCACCCAATGCCAGAGGTCCCATAGGATGATTTGCACCAAGCTTCATAGCCGTATCAATACCTTCTACCGATGCAACACCATCTGCATAAATGCCGATTGCTTCATTGATCATCGGAATCAGAATTCTGTTAACAACAAAGCCCGGAGCTTCTTTTACTTCAACCGGAGTCTTGCCGATTGCTTTGGAGATTTCTACGATCTTATCTCTCATTTCATCCGGTGTGTTTTCACCCTGAATAACCTCGATTAATTTCATAACCGGAGCAGGATTAAAGAAATGCATACCAATTACCGGTCTGTCAAGACCTGCTGCGATTTCCGTTACGGATAAAGAAGATGTATTTGTTGCAAACATACAGTCTGCTTTTACAATATCCTGCAGTTCTTTGAATGTCTGTTTCTTTACATCCATAACTTCCAGAGCTGCTTCTACAACCAGATCACAGTCCGTACAAATGTCTTTTACGCCTGTTGTAATTTTAGCCAGGATTTTGTCTGCATCTTCCTGATTCATTTTGCCTTTTGCAACTCTTTTTCAAAACCTTTTGCGATCTTGTTTTTGCCGTTTGCAGCAAATTCTTCGTTGATATCACATAAGCATACTTCATAACCTTCTGTCTGTGCAAATGCCTGTGCGATTCCGGAACCCATTGTTCCTGCGCCGATAACTCCTACTTTCATTGTAGATCCTCCTTAAATATTTTAACTATGTATTCGGTATTGCGGATTTCCTCCGCGTCAATTGCAAAAATACTACAACAGGTTTACCCGACAGCAAACGCCGCCGGGATAAACCTCTATGTTTCATAAAACTGCCGATTAGTCTCTTTCTACGATAGTAGAGCAGCCCATGCCGCCACCGATACAAAGAGTAGCAAGACCTCTCTTTGCATTTCTCTTCTGCATTTCGTATAATAATGTAACAAGGATACGGCATCCTGATGCTCCTACCGGATGTCCGAGTGCGATTGCACCACCATTTACGTTAACCTTATCCATATTGAATCCAAGATCTTTTGCAACTGCAACAGACTGTGCTGCAAATGCTTCGTTTGCTTCAATCAGATCCATATCATCAATAGAAAGACCTGTCTGAGCCAATACTTTCTTTGTGGAAGCAACCGGGCCGATACCCATAACTTCCGGTCTTACACCGCCAAGTGCGCCTGCTACCCATGTTGCCAGCGGTTTTACACCAAGTTCTTTTGCTTTTTCTTCACTCATTACTACGATCGCAGCAGCGCCATCATTGATACCGGATGCGTTTCCTGCTGTTACAAGACCACCCTGTTTGCCTGAGCAGCATTTTAAGTTTGCAAGGCTTTCTGCTGTTGTGCCGGCACGAGGACCTTCATCTTTCTTAAATTCAACGATCTCTCTCTTAACTTTAACCGGTACCGGAACGATTTCATCATCAAATTTGCCTTCTGCAATTGCTTTTTCACATTTCTGCTGGCTATTTGCTGCAAATGCATCCAGTTCTTCTCTTGTAAGACCATATTCATCACAGATATTTTCTGCTGTGATCATCATGTGATACTGGTTAAATGCATCTGTTAATGCATCGTTTACCATTGTATCGATGATTGTCGCATTATTCATACGATAACCAAAACGAGCTTTCGTCATAGCATATGGCGCCATTGACATATTCTCCATACCGCCTGCAACAACAATGTCAGCCTGTCCGGAAATAATCTGAGCTGCTGCTTCATTGACACATTTCAGACCGGAACCGCATACTACGTTCAATGTAACTGCAGGAACTTCATTTGGTAAACCAGCCTTAATAGAAGCCTGACGTGCTACGTTCTGTCCCTGAGCTGCCTGAATAACACATCCCATTAATACTTCGTCAACCTGCTCCGGTTTTACACCTGCTCTGTTTAACGCTTCTTTAATAACGATTGCTCCTAAATCTGCTGCCGGAGTATTGCTTAATGCTCCACCCATTTTACCAATTGCGGTACGGCATGCGCCTGCTAAAACTACTTTGTTTGCCATTTTCTCGTCTCCTTTACAAACTTGTCGTGAATAAGATGTTAAAAATTTAACAATCTTTTCAAAAAAATAAAATGTCTTAGAAATGTAAGACTCAACTGTTAGAAATAGAATACCACAAACAAGCATATTTGGCAACTAAAAATTTAAGAAATAATTGAAATTTTCCAAAAATTACAAAATCATTGTATAAAATCTATAAAAACTGCCTATTAATAATCGAATAGGCAGTTTTTGATCTTGTCAGCATTTCACATGTGCTGCTTTTATATGGAAGCGCTTGACACCCACTACGGACCATGATATGATGCTTTACCAAAGAACTGCAACAGCAGATAACAAGAAAGGAATTCACCATGACAATCCGTACCGCAACAGCATCCGATCCGGATCAGATCACCGCAATTTAACAGGAATGCTTCCCCGCATCCGAAGCCGCGTCCCGCCGGTCTTTTGAAAACCGTCTGGCACATTATTCCGATCATTTCTGGGTCTTATGTGATGAAGATAAAATCATTGGTTTTGTAAATGGAATGGTCAGTAATCAAAAAGATTTAAAAGATGAAATGTATGAAGATGCCGACATGCATGAAAAAGACGGCAAATGGCAGATGATCTTTGGCGTGGATGTTCTCCCGTCTTTTCGCCGGAAAGGATATGCACGGCAGCTGCTTCTCTTTGTTATAAAAGAAGCCGAAAAACAGGGCCGGAGCGGACTTGTTCTTACATGCAAAGACAGCCTTGTGCATTATTATGCTAAATTCGGATTTCAAGATGAAGGATTGTCCACGTCTGCGCATGGAGGCGTAAGCTGGCATCAAATGAGACTTCTGTTTGCCTCATAGAACAACACACCCCGCCTTCTTTTATCTGTGTCAACAGCAGGATGAAAATGAGAATCCACCGTTTTCGGCGGATTCCCATATCTGATCCATATCTGATCCATATCTTTGTCCATGATTGATAATATTTTTCTCAGTAAAACACATGATCTCCTATAACAAGTCCGTCTATTCCGCCGTTATTCGCCCGAAAATACAGACAATCCACATTCCTGCGTCCGTTTAAAACTTCTCGTGCCGCCGCCTCACATCTGCTTCCAAGGCCCGATGCCAGTGCATGTGCGAACCGTCCGCTTGCTACCGGAGAAAACTGGCCACTCTGATAAATGACGCCGCTGATACTGTTTGGAAAACTGCTGCTGGCCACCCGATTCAATATTACACTTCCTACTGCCAGCTGTCCTTCGTATGACTGGTTGCCAGCTTCGCAATAGATAATTGTCGATAACAGTTCCAAATCACCCGCACTTGCCGCAACAGTGCGGCCGACAGAAGTCCCGCTGTCAGAACTGCCGCTTTGTTCCTGCTGTCTCCGCTTAAGTTCTTCTTCCTGCTGCCTGATTTCTTCTTCACGCTTCCTGTCCTCCTCTGCTTTTTGGCGTTCCAGCTCCTGTTCGTACCGTTTCTGTCTTTCCAAATCCTGTTCGTATTTTGCCTGCAGCGCTTTGGAACTTTGAATCTGTGCGATTTTACCACTTAATTTTTTCTTTAAGTCCGCTACGGCCGTATCAATTCCGGCCAGCTGCTCCGTCTGTTTTATTTCTAATGTTTCCAGCTGTTCTTTTTCGGAAACAAGTTTGGCTTTGTCTTTTTTAATCTTTCTTGTCGTCTCCTGATATTGCTCCATCTTTTCTCTGTCATAAGACAGAACTGCCTGAAAATAATTTGCCCGACGCAATGCTTCCGGCATGGAACCCGCGTCCAGTACATAAAGAATCATATCTGTCGTACTGTTTTCGTACATAAATCGAATTCGCCGCCTCATCCGGACATATTGCTTCTTACTGTCAGCCTGTGCCTGCTCTAACTCCTCCTGTGTCCTGACAATTTCCTCCTGTGTGTCCGTAATCGCTGATTTTGTATCATCTAACTGCTCTGACATCCGTCTGATCTTTTCCTGACCAAGCGCGACTTCCTGTTCCAGCTCGTTCCGTTCTTTTTCATAGGCACTGAGATTTTGGTCGTTCCGATCAAGTGCATCTTCTAATTCATGAATCTTTTTTCCGGTACTGTCCAACCGATCCCGTATGGCTGTGGCCTGTGCCTGAACGCTGCACAGCATACTTAAAGCAAGCAAAAACCCCACACCGCAGATTTTTCTCTTTTGCTTCATCATGTCATATCTCCCTTTCCCTGCATTTGATTAAATAATAAGCTGTTACGATGCTATTTATGACAATATTAACAAGATTATTAATATATTATATCATTTATATTACACTATGTATATATTTTCCTGATGTTTTTGATTGTTTTTTTGATAACTTATGCTATCATAAATAAAAGTGGGGGTTTGTCAGGTCTACCTATTTATCATTCAATGAAAAACTGCAGATAAAAGGCCCAAAAGGTCTAAAAACCACAGACTTACATATTAAAGAACTATCTATCAAATGCAGCAGTCTTTCGAGGAAATACGAAAGCATAGCATAATGCGAGAGAAAGAAATGAAAGGAGAAGCTGCCCGGCAAAATTATTTGTCCATATTTCGAGCAGCAAGGGTACTATGTTATTTGTAGAAACACAAGACATTAAGCCAGGAATGCGTCTTGCAAAACCAGTTTATAACAGAAACGGTGTATTGCTGTTTGACCGCAATACGAAGCTTACTGTACAAAACATCGTAAATCTGACAAATTTCGGACTAATCGGTATTTTTATTCTGGAACCGGCAGAACCGCTCCCGCCAATTACCAGAGAAGAGCAGGAATTCGAACAGCTGCAGACGTTTTACATGTTTCGGTTGCGTGATAATCTGGTAAATATCAGCAAAGGCAAGATGCCGACGGATCTTCCAAGCCTTGCCAAAGATATTACAGATCATTTCGGCACCTTAGATCACAAAGTACATTTTACCCAGACCATTCGAAGCAATACCGATTTCGTATATAAACACTCTGTCGGTGTTGCCATTATTTCCGCTATGATCGGCCACGCTATGGGTCTGCGTGAAAGTACACTGCTATCCATTGTAAATGCCGCTTTTTGTATGATTTCGGCTACTTGTACGTACCTGCTGAAATTATGAAAAAAGGCGAGGATATTACCGAGATCGAAAACTCTACCATTACGAAATACCGTGAAAAAGCCTTTGCCCTGTTGCATGCAGATACAAATCCTTATAGTATTCCGTCCGATTCTCTGGCTATGGTTACACAGATGATCAAAGCAGGACGCGCTGAAGGCGATGATGTAGACCGCAGCAAATGGCTGACCGGCACTACCATTTTAACCGTAGCCGATAAATTTGACCGCATGACCGCAATGAGCCTGAGCAGAAAGCCAAAATCGGAAATTTCTGCTATCCGCTATCTGATCGATCATCCGGAATCTTATCCGCAGAATGTCGTATCCGCACTTGCAAAATGTATTCACATTATGCCGGTCGGATGCTGTGTCGATCTGACAAACGGAGACAAAGGACTTGTACTTGAAACAAACGAACGTGATTTCAATCAGCCGATCGTACTGTGCTTCCGGGATAATCAGATACTTGATTTGAGCAATCCTAAGATCAATAAAACGATACGGATTGCAGACGTTATGCATACCATGGATAATCGTGTGAAAATGGATGATGAAACGCTCAAGCAGTTTACTACGGATGAAAACAGTTCCAAAATGGTAAAAAAATATCAGTTTAAAAAACTGCAGATTGAAAAGAAACTGCAAAGGCAGGCGTAGTTTTAAAATTATACCGAACTTAAGCCCAAAACAATGCCATACACCGCATTGTTTTGGGCTTTTTTGTTTATTCCTGTTTTCTCTTTATTGTTGCAATATCAATGACTGTCATTTCCTCATGTGCCGTTTCCAGGCTGCGTGCAAGCGCATTTGCCGTATCCATGGCCGTAATACAGTGAACGCCTGTCTCGATCGCCACACGCCGGATTAAAAAACCGTCCCTGCCCTTATCCCTGCCTTGCGTCGGCGTATCAATGACAAGATCTATTTTATGGCCCAGCAGCAAGTCCATAATCGTTGGCGATTCCTGATGTATATTTTTCACACGCAATGCGTGTACTCCGTGCTCATTTAAAAACTTTGCCGTACTTCTCGTCGCATAAATCCGATATCCTAATGCTTCAAAGCGTCCGGCGACTTCTGCTGCTTCCGGCTTATCCGCATCTTTTACGGTAATGATCATCTGCTTGTGCTTTGGCAGTTCAACACCGGCTCCCAGAAACGCCTTATAGAGCGCTTCATCAAATGTCCGTGCAATACCAAGGCATTCTCCCGTTGATTTCATCTCCGGTCCAAGACTGATCTCCGCACCGCGGATTTTTTCAAATGAAAATACAGGCATTTTAACCGCAAAATAATCCGCAGCCGGCTGCAGACCCGGTTCATAGCCAAGCTCCGTGATTTTCTTTCCAAGAATGACCTGCGCCGCAAGATCTACAATCGGTATTCCGGTCACTTTGCTGATATACGGTACGGTACGGGATGAACGAGGGTTGACCTCAATCACATATACCTCTTCGTCTACTGCAATAAACTGAATATTAATCAGCCCTTTTACATGCAGCGCTTTTGCCAGCCTGCCGGAGTATTCTGCAATCTTTGCACGCACCGTGCCGCTGATGGTAGGCGCCGGGTAGACGGAGATCGAATCCCCCGAATGGACTCCTGTCCGCTCAATATGTTCCATAATACCCGGAATTAAAATATCCGTTCCGTCACAAACCGCATCTACTTCCAGCTCCTTACCCATCAGATACTTATCTACAAGAATCGGATGCTCCTGTGAATATCTGTTAATGACGGTCATAAATTCCTCAATTTCCTGATCGGAATACGCAATCTGCATCCCCTGTCCGCCAAGCACATACGACGGACGCACGAGGACCGGATAGCCGAGCCGGTTCGCTACTTCTTTTGCTTCCTGCGCGGTAAAAACCGTACCGCCTGCCGCACGAGGAATGTGCGTTTCCTGCAAAATCCTGTCAAACAGCTCTCGGTCTTCTGCCGCATCCACGTCCTGCGCGGCAGTCCCAAGAATCGGTACCCCCATTTCCATCAGACTCTGTGTTAATTTAATCGCCGTCTGGCCGCCAAACTGCACAACCGCACCATCCGGCTTTTCAATCTTTACAATATTTTCCACGTCTTCCGGTGTCAGTGGTTCAAAATACAGCTTGTCCGCAATATCAAAATCCGTACTGACCGTTTCCGGATTATTATTCACAATAATCGTCTCATACCCTGCTTTTGCAAATGCCCAAGTCGCATGAACGCTGCAATAATCAAACTCTACCCCTTGTCCGATACGAATCGGACCCGAGCCAAGCACAAGTACTTTTTTACGGTCACTGGTGCATGCTGCTTCATCCTCGCTGCCAAAGACCGAATAATAATACGGCGTTTCGGCTTCAAACTCAGCGGCACACGTATCTACCATCTTAAATGCCGCGGTAATCCCGTATTGATACCGCAAATCATGAATTGCCCGTTCCGACCTGCCTGTCAGCCTGGCAATCACACCATCCGGAAATTCTATCCGTTTCGCTTCTTTTAATAATTCCGGTGTCAGTTCTTCTTTTTTCAGCCGCTCTTCCATCTCTACGAGAATTGCGATCTTGTCTATAAACCATTCGTCAATTTTAGTAATCTCATGAATTGCTTTATAATTAATGCCTTTGCGCAGCGCCTGTGCTATCACAAAAATACGCTGATCATCGACGATCTCCATACGTTTCAGCAATTCTTTTTCAGACAGATTTGAAAAATCACCGGACAGCAGACTGTCCACATGCTGTTCCAGAGAACGCAGCGCTTTCATCAGTGCACCTTCGAAATTGTCACAGATGCTCATCACTTCGCCTGTTGCCTTCATCTGCGTCGTCAGAGCACGCTTCGCAGTCAGAAACTTATCAAACGGCAGTCTTGGCAGCTTTACGACGCAATAATCAAGCACCGGTTCAAAGCTGGCGTAAGTCTTTCCCGTCACCGCGTTTTGAATCTCATCAAGCGTATAGCCAACCGCCACCTTCGCTGCCACCTTGGCAATCGGATATCCCGTCGCTTTGGACGCCAGCGCAGAAGAACGGCTGACACGTGGATTGACTTCTATTACGCAGTATTCAAATGAGTCCGGTTTCAGCGCATACTGGACATTGCATCCGCCTGTTATTTCGAGTTCCGAAATAATGCGCAGCGCAGAAGTCCGAAGCATCTGGTATTCTTTATCGCCAAGTGTCTGAGACGGCGCCACAACGATGGAATCACCTGTGTGCACACCGACCGGATCAATGTTTTCCATGTTGCAGACGGTAATACAGTTGCCCTTTGCATCCCGCATTACCTCATATTCAATTTCCTTCCAGCCTGCAATGCAGCGTTCCACAAGCACCTGACCGACACGGGAGAGGCGAAGGCCGTTTTTAATATATCAATCAGTTCCTGCTCATTGTGTGCAATTCCTCCGCCGCTTCCGCCAAGCGTATAAGCCGGACGAAGCACGACCGGATAACCGATCGTATTGGTAAAATCAATACCGCTTTGCACATCTTCCACAACGAGAGAAGCCGCTACCGGCTCGCCGATTTTTTCCATTGTTTCTTTAAATTGCAGACGGTCTTCCGCTTTCCGAATTGTCTGTGCCGTAGTTCCGATCAGTTTTACACCGTTTTCTTCCAAAAATCCGGACTCCGCCAGCTCCATACCGAGATTCAGTCCGGCCTGCCCGCCAAGCGTCGGCAGAACACTGTCCGGCTTTTCTTTTACGATAATCTTTTTAATACATCCACTGTCAGCGGTTCGATGTAAACCTGATCTGCAATATCCTGATCCGTCATAATCGTTGCAGGATTGGAATTGACCAGACATACTTCTATGCCTTCTTCTTTCAGGGAACGGCATGCCTGTGTGCCTGCGTAGTCAAATTCCGCAGCCTGTCCGATAATAATCGGTCCGGAGCCGATCACCAATACTTTTTTTATCTCCGTTCTCTTTGGCATTATTTGTCCCCTCCCATCATTTCCATAAACCGATCAAACAAATACCCG
Organism: Eubacterium plexicaudatum ASF492; assembly: GCF_000364225.2. GTDB lineage: Bacteria > Bacillota > Clostridia > Lachnospirales > Lachnospiraceae > Eubacterium_J > Eubacterium_J plexicaudatum. The sequence continues at coordinate 5,627,030 of NZ_AQFT02000001.1, read as the reverse complement.
CTGTCCTGCGGCCCCGGACATGCTTCCGGATGAAACTGTACCGTAAAAATCTGCTTTCCGGTATATTGAAGCCCTTCATTTGTCCCATCATTCACATTTACAAACGCCGGCACGGCAATCCGTGCATCCAGATGATCCGTGTCGACCACGTAACCATGATTCTGCGCAGTAATATACACACGCCCTGTTTGCAGGTCTTTTACCGGATGATTGCCGCCTCGATGCCCGTATTTTAACTTATACGTATCGGCACCTGCCGCAAGAGCCATCAGCTGATGTCCGAGACAAATAGCAAAAACAGGTACCTCGGCATCATACAGCTTTCGAATTTCCCGGATGATCTGCGTGCAGCTCTTTGGATCTCCGGGGCCATTTGACAACATGATTCCATCCGGTCGGGCAGCCAGTATTTCTTCTGCAGACGTGTGTGCCGGATAAATCATAACTTCGCATCCTCTGTCATGCAGTGATTTTGCAATATTGTCCTTGGCTCCCAGATCCAGCAGCGCAACTTTATAACCATTTCCCTCCAGCACCTTTTTCTCCGCACAGGTCACTCTTTCTACTACGTTTCCGACCGTATACGCTTTCAGTCTCGGAAGAATTTCCTCTATGAATATTTTCTCTGTAGAAATATTCTCTGTGGAATATCGTTCATCTGTCGTAATCATTCCGTTCATAGTACCGTTTTCCCGCAGCAGCTTTGTCAATGCGCGGGTATCAATACCTGCAATACCCGGAATATCATGTTTTTCCAGAAAATCCTGTATGGAACCTTCACATCGGAAATTACTCGGCATTCGGGATAATTCCCTTACAATATAGCCATCCGGCCACGGCCTTGCAGACTCCATATCGCGAAAACAGATGCCGTAATTTCCGATCAGCGGGTATGTCATGACAACTGCCTGCCCCGCGTAGGACGGATCGGTCAGCACTTCCGTATAACCAGTCATAGAGGTATTGAATACAATCTCGCTGATCACCTCCCGCTCGGAACCTATATGCGTTCCCTCAAACACATGTCCGTCTTCAAGTATCAGAAAAGCTTTCATAATCGTCTCATCCTTTCTTCCTGGCAAAAAAAAAGAGAACTTCTCTTTTTTGGTCGTTTCTTTATGATCTTCGTGATTGCCTGATCATTCCTTTTGGGATTTTTAGGATTGTATCATATCAAAAAGATTTTTTCAACCTTTTTCAGAACTGATTTTTCACGAAACAAGATACTTTTTTCTATTGTTTTTTGTCCAAATGGTTTCGAAAATTAAGTCCTGTAAATATAGCATTAAAAGGCGCATGGATGAAAAAGCTGTTATCCATGCGCCTTCTTATACTCAAATACGGGCCGTACTTTGTTTACAGAGCTACAATCTTCACTTTGCTTCCCTGTCCTTTATTTTTCATTATTTTTTATAATCATTCAAATTCAAATCCGGTACTTTAATAACCGCAGATGAATGAATGCCTTTGAATGCATTTGTACCGACCGATTCCAGTATATGTGATTGAATCACAATCTTTTTCAGCTTTGAACAGCCTTTGAATGCGGATTTCCCAATAGACTTAACATCTCTGTGAATCGTCACCTTCGTAATATTTTTATTATTTAAAAATGCATTTTTGTAATGGATGCAACCGTATAGCAAATACCGTCAATCTTTACGGAATCGCTGATCTTAATTTTAGACGCCTTATCTATGGTTTTTACAAACGCAAGTTCCGAGACATCTGTTTTAACCTGATAAGTCACTCCGTTATCTTTTAATTGTGATCCTTTTTTCGGAGCAAAATCTTCGGATTTTCCGGTACTGCCATATGTAATTTTAGACTGCAGCAAAGGTGCATTGCCTTCTCCGACAATTCTCATATTGCTGCGATCTGTCTTACTGCCTGCGTAATTAACAGTCTTCAAACTATTGCAGTCTGTAAATGCACCTTTCCAAATTTCTGTCAGGCTAAGCGGCAATGTAAGGCTTTCCAGTTTGCTGCAGCTTCGAAATGCACCTTCACCTATTCGAATCAATCCTTCATGAAATTCAACATTCTGCAAACTTTCACAGCCTAAAAACGCATCCCGTCCGATGTTTTCCAGATTTTCCGGAAACGTAACATTCGAAAGAGTCGTACAATTCTGAAATGCAAAATAATCAATATCTTTTAAACTGTTCGGAAACTCTACATTTTGCAGGCTCTTGCAGCCGGAAAAAGCATTTTCACCAATGTACGTCAGCCCTTCCGGAAATCTTACCTGTGCCAGGCTTTCGCAATAGGTAAATGCATAATCCGGAATGGAATCCACATTTTTAGGAATTGCAATACTTTTCAGACTTCTGCATTCACCAAACGCACCTTCTTTTATTGTTGTAACACTCTCCGGCAACGTTACGCTTTCTAATTTCGCAGAATACGCAAATATATATTCATCAATCACCGTAACACCTTCCGGAATTACTATATTTTTTAGGCTGCCGCACCTTTGAAATGCACTGGAACCAATGTTTGTAATTCCTTCCGGTATCGTTATACTTTCTACCTTTTCCAATCCTGCAAACGCACCTCTTCCGATGCCTGTAACCGGTTTGTCTTCGATTTTATCCGGTATTGTCAAAGCCGTATCCGTTCCTTTATACCCCGTTATTTCCAACGTATTATCGGTAAGCTCTTTATAAGTATAGCCTTCCCACTCCTGCTCTTTTACAGAACCATTTTCCTGTGCAGTCATGTTGCTTTCGCTTTCTATCTGAGCAGCCTGCGTACGTTCTGCAAAGGCCGGCATTGTCATAGAACCTGCTGTCGTACAAAATGCCAGCAGAATAGATACTAATTTTAATTTCATTTTTTCTTTTTCCTTTCTTTATAAATATTTATAATTTTATTATACATACAAAACCGGAAAATGCAATGGAAATAGATGGTATGACATTCCGTTGCTCCGGATTACCGGAATCCACGCTGCCAGCCTATGCGATTAAACTGGTTTCTGCTCAAATTTTCGTAGATAATCTCCTGCTGCTTTCTCGGATAATCCGTATTTTTCCCGTATCTTTTTGAAATCTCAATATCCGGAAGACCCATATCTCTGCATATTGAAATTGCCCCGAATATCCCTTGTTCCATGCCACGTTTCTCCCCACGTTCTTCGCCGATTTCGATGCCACGTTTCTCGCCAATCTCGATGCCGCGCTGTTCACCAATCTCAATACCGCGCTGTTCACCAATCTCAATACCGCGTTGTTCTGCTTCAAACATAAACTGATAATGATCGCGAATAGCTTTTTCACGGGCTTCATACTCCAGCCGTTTTTCCTTGTCCTGACTTATGATCTGTAGCTGCTCATATGCACTTTTGATATACGGGTCTTTTTCAGCGATCATTGCAAATTCCTCCCTTTCTTCCGCATTGATGAACTTTGCCCATAGTTCTATATTGCTGCACTCTTCCTTCCATTCTTTCGCTAGAGCGTGTTTGAAAAATGCTTTCTGACAGATGTATTCTTCACTTAGTGGGAGATTTGTGCCAAATGAAGGGCGCATAGCGGGCTATGTAACCTGAATTTGGCGCAAATATCGCGCTAAGTGGAGGATACAGATGGCGGGAATGATTTTTCAAACACGCTCTGGTTTCGGCAGCTCGATTACATGAAATTCCATTTTATCCGTATACATAAAATGCCTTGTGTCTTCCCGGATATGGAACCTGGAATAGAATTCCGTATAATCTTCAAACAGTATAAAGTCCGGTATGCTGATGCTGACGCACTTTTTCAGCACATCATATTTCTGTCCTTTTTCTATTTGTTCCGTGTACATTTTGGATATATAAAACAGCGCTCGGTCCGCCCATATTTTTAATTCCGACAACTGGATTTCCGTGTCTATTTGTGTATCGTCATTTAATAGCACTCTCACATCCAGGATGCCAAGCTTATCTTCTTCATGCGTTTTCCGCAGATGTGAATTCATTATATGGGATGTTTTTATATCTTCCGGATGTAGGCCAAGCACTGCTGCAAGAAATCCGGTGCGGGCGTTTTCGTTTTCCATGATTTCTTTGAATGCGAAATCTATTTTCGGTTTCATTATAAATTCTGTCATGTCTTATGTTCTCCTTTAAGTAAATCATACATAATTTTTGGGGAAAGTCAATGATCGAATGTGAATATAGCACACAAACAAGGCCAGACAGCCGTTATCTGGCTGCCTGACCTTATCGGTGCATTCGTTTTCATCGCAGCAAAGCTCACGAATTAATTTTCAGAACTTAATTCTGCCAGCTGTGCAAAACTGAAGTTAACCGTAATCATTCCGGATTGTGTACCGGTAATCGCATTTTTGAAAAATTCATTCCATTTTGCATCTTTCGAATTTGCCGTTTCCGTATCTTCCGGCTCCTTCATTCCAAACTTATATTGAAGACTTTGTGCATATTTATCCGAAATACTCTTAGCAATTTTATCTGCCGCTTCTTTTGCAGAAAGATAATCTGCTGACCCTGACGTTGCTTCTTTCACAGATGCATATGCCTTCATAGAGTCGCTCAAAATATTTTTAACCGCATCCATGTTGTGCCATAATGAAGTATCATTGGCCATGTTATAAAACTCTTTCGTTCCATCTGCAAGGGCAGCGGTCTGGTGCCTGTTAATTTCCTGATTAGCCATATAGCCGGAAAGATAATTTTGGAAAGAATCCATACTTCCAAAGGTTCCCTCTATCGTACTTGTGGTGTCCTCATTGTCCGGACGGAAAAATGTAAATTTATCTTCATAAGCGCTCTTAACCGGATCAATAATTTTTTCCGCAAACACAGTATTGTAAACGTCATCAAGCTTTGAAAGATATTTCTCCCTCTCATCACCTTCATAGGTTGTTTCGATCTGCTGCTTATAAGACTGATAAATATTTTCCATCTGATCAAGTGCATCAAAATTCAGATCTTTTTCGGACACATCATTGCCACTGTAATCACCATATGTGATTTTCTGAGAAAAATCTGCAAATCCGTCTGCAGCCGCTGATAATGTCTCCGTATATTCCTTTTCTGCCTTAAGCAACGCTTCATCTACGAATGGAGCCGCATTTCTCCCTGCGTGCTGAACAAGACTGTCTTTATGCAGAAGATCAACGGAGCCATCCGGCTGATGGTCTGCAATGTAATCTTCCAGCTCTTTCATCTCGCGTTCCCGATTTGACAGGCCTTTATATTTCTCTGTGTCAGTCCGCGTATTTTCTATTGTTTGTTCTTTATTGCCTGCATTAGAAGAAGTCTGATACAGAGTTCTTCCCAGTTCACTGATTTCTACGGTTGCTGCATCATCACGTGATAGGACAGAACATGCACTTGTTTTTCTAATTTCGTCCTGTCTTCTGTTCAGCTCATGAATGCTTGTGTTTAATTTTATACTTTTTCCATAGGAAGAAGTATCATTAAAAGAATAGTGTCGAATTACATTGCTCATACTTATACCTCCTTGTAAAATCATTACTCTGTTAATCCGTTAAATTTTTAAATGAATCTCAAATGCCTCTATTCGTACGATTATAATTTGCATCCGTTCATACTATCTGATTATATCACCTTTTTTATGTAAATTGTCATTTTGACTCTATTCCGTTACTTTTTTTCCTTATTCTGCAAAATACATACTGCCCTGATATTAATCTACTATTTTTATAACTACAAAAACAACACAACACTGCAACAAAATACACAGTACCTTATTTCCCATTTTATATCCCCATGATATTTGTCTACCACATATTTAACACTTTCAATTCCTATTCCATGTCGCTTGATTTCCGCTTTATTTGAAACCAATTTTCCATTTTTTTGTATAATTTTGTCTTGAAAACTGTTCTCTATACGAATCTGAAAAATATTTCCGTCTCTTCTGATTGTAGCATGTATCCATTTTTTCTATTTTCGATATGTTCACAAGCTTCAATGGCATTATCAAGAAGATTAGCCAAAATAACACAAATATCCTGATCATCAATCGGCAAAGTTCCTATCTGATCGATCTCTATTTTTAAATTGATGTTCTTATTGGCAGCAGTACTCTTTTTATCATTGAGAATCAGATCTATGATCCTGTTTCCGGGAAAAAACATATCTTCCATTTCCTTTACAGGTTCCCGGAGTTTTTCCATATATGTAACTGCTCGCTCGTATTCCTCACGTTGCATAAGCTGACATAACAAGCCGATATGGTTTTTTAAGTCATGCGAAAGGTACCGGTTCTCCTTATATAAATCATAAAATTTTTCTCGTTCCTGCTCCAACAGCCTGTTTTCCTGCTTTATCAAATCTGCTTTTTTACCATCTTCAACCAAAAAAGACGATGTAAAAAAACTCAGCACAAGAATTGAAATAGATGCAACAATCCATATTATATTCAAGGCTTTCTCTTCTTTTACCTCCTCTAAGATGACGTCATAAAAATACATCATACTGACATACCCGATTACAGATGAAACCAGACTAATTTTTTCACTATACAATTCTATGTTTTTATATGTTATCATTCGGCAAAACATCACACCTGCAATCCTCACAAGTAACATATATACTTTTCGTACAAATGCCCAACTCAATATGTAAATATTAAAAGCACTGTATCCCTCTATTAAGTAAACAAAATATACATTCTATTAAAAAATCCGCAAGCATAACCAGCGTAATATATGTAACTGCTATCGTAAATATTGCAAGCATCTTTTTTCTTCGGATCATAAACATAGGGATGCATAAACATATAATTTTGAGTAGCAACATTGACCTGCTAAACGCAGCAAAATATGCTCTGTTTATAACCTCCAAAAAGGTTATCACTATCACAAAAATCAACAGAAGTCCAATCTCCTTATTTTTTAACTTCCGTTCTTTTTTATAAACCATCTCTCGCATAAACACAAGCAGGTTAAATTCTCTATGATCACTGCCAAAATAAACATACATTTCCTACAATATACACAACTGCTCCCTCCAAAAATTTGCTATTCCGGCTTAAACCTGCTGTTGGATAAACATAAAATCAGAAAAAGACTAGAACGTGTTTGAAAAATGCTTTCTGACAGATGTATTCTCCACTTAGTTGGAGATTTGTGCCAAATGAAGGGCGCATACCCAAAGGGGGCACGCTGTAGCGGGATATGTAACCTGAATTTGGCGCAAATATCACGCTAAGTGGAGGATGCAGATGGCGGGAATGATTTTTCAAACACGCTCTAGTGCTCCATCCCTCTATTTGCTAAAATCTTCTGTTCTTTTGTAAACTACAAAAATAATACCACATTACAACAAAAGATACAATCTTTTATTTCATATTCGACACGGTTCGGATATTTATCCACCTAAAAATATTCACAGCCGATCCCGCCAAAAATCCGCTATCTCCGCACGCACCCGCTGCTGGTTCGACCTGCTGATTTTAATAGATACGCCGTTTTCCAGAATCAATTCCCCTTTCATCACCTGTCGCACTTTCTTAATATTTACAATCACACCTCTGTCCACCCAGATAAAATGTTTATGTACCAGCTGCTCCCAGATCTTTGAAACGGTACACCTTTCATGATAATCGCCCTGCTGCGTGACAAATATGGTATACTTTTTTTCTTTATATATATACAATACATCCTTTAACGCAATTCTTATATAGCAGGCCGGGGTGTCTATTACATAATATTCCATCGCCAGTGCCTGCAGCTCGTCCCTGATGCACCGCAATACCTTTGGCAGTTTTTCCGAAAGCTGTGATTTTAATATGTACTGATACGCCCGGACGTCATAGGATTCCAACGCATATTTTGCGAAGGCGGTGATAAAAATAATATTTGCATCCGTATCTTGTCTGCGGATTTCTCTGGCAACTGCCATCCCATCCGGGCCAGGCATCTCTACATCCAAAAAATATATATCAAAACCATTCCCGTTTGCCAGATCATCCAGAAGCGCCTTGCTGTCCGTATATTGACGGATACATTCCATATTTGGAAAAACCGTGTACACTTCCTGTCCGATCAGCTCCGGATATAGTTGTTCATCATCCAAAATTGCAATTTTCATACGTATCTCCGTCTTTTGGTACAGGACATCGTGACTCATGACCATTATATTTCAATATAACATAATTTCAGCCAGTTTGTTCACCATGTCCTTATTCTGCTGCATTTTTGACCTTATTCCGCATGTTTACTCCATGCGCTTATAGATTCCACATCATCAAATCCGGCAACGTCAATAACATCTTTTGCTACTTTATCATATACAAGAACGTTGATCCCCTGCTCTGTCCGGAAATATTCCTTTCGGTCAACCCAAACGGAAGCCTGCCCCTGACTGCAGGTTGTCACAAGATCGGAGCTTCCCAGATTAAAATGTCTGAAATAATTCTCTTTTGATCTTTCCATAAAAACCATCTGCCCCTGATCCAATACACAGACCATACCTGTCGGTTTTTGGTAAATGACTACAAAACATTCCTCCAGCTGCCGCACCGTTTTCATATAATCGGAAAATGCCCCTGTTCGTTTTTGCTTTTTCAGCATTCTCCGATACAACTGTGTATGCTGCAGCCGTCTGCTCGCTTCTTCCCAGCCGCTATAGCGCAAATCGCCGCGCCTGTCAGGAATGTCGGCATGCACTTCGATCCATTCTGCCAGATATCTTGTATATTTCAGTGCTCCATAATAATTCAGGTGGGAAGGCTCCAGCAGATCTTTTGAAAAATCAATATTCATTTCCGTTACATAATTACCGTCTATATATGGTATACCATATTCCTGTGCAATTTGAAAGACGTAATTATATGACGTCTGCTTTTTTTTCGTCTGATTCAGATACGGCGCATTGACAAACAGCATCCGAATGCCTTTTTCCTGACATAACTCAATCAATTTTCTCACATAATGTTCCGTTTTCTCACTAATCGGAACGGTCTGGTCGAACCCTGACCGGTCCGGATTTTGCCATTGTTCCAGTTCTTTTTGGGATATAACTCGAAAATCAGGCTTGTAGCCGTTATATCTTTGTTCGCGTGCTGCAGACCGTACATATCTTGTATGATAATACGGAAAAGAAAAAAAGGCGCTTATACTGTCCAACGTCTTATTCGGCTCATTCGCCGCACGAATCGCATGCCACTTTTGTACGGATGGTTTCATGCTGATCAGACTTGGTAATGATGCCGTACCTATCTTATTTTCTTTTCGATATAACGTACAGATATCAAAAACGACCAGTTTCGGAGTCTGCGTTTTTAATGCTTCCTCCAGAAAATAATAACTGATCCATACCGGCTGTCCCGGAGATGCCAGAAGATAACCGGCTATGCCATACTCATCATACAATTTACATGTATTTACACTGTAATAAACGTGACTGCTGCCGACAAACAGTACGTCTACCGTATGGTCTTTGAGCCTGTAAAAATCAGCCAGCTGAATGCAACCTTCATCCGTCTGATTCAGCGTTGCCTTGTGCAGTCCGAACAGGAGCGCCGCTAACATAACAAACAGGAATACCGCACCGCATAATTTTTTCATAAGCCACCTCTGCAACACCATTGTCTAGTTTCAGCCTTCCCATTTCTTCCGAATTTATGCACCGTGACCAAAATAAAGGAGCCATAAACGGCTCCTTTATTTTAAAAATATTTGGAATATTTAATGTCCTGCGCCGGAAAATCCGCAGCTGTCCATACATGCTGCTCACGCATTTTTTCTTCGGTCACATTAAAATACTGATAACTGATCTTTTTATTCTGGTCCGTATCATCCCATGTACAGTCTACATAACGGTTCTTGTCACCGATTTTTACATAGTTCCACGCATGTGCCACACCTCCGGCCCGTCCACAGACCGCCATAGACTGCAGGCCGCATTTTTTTGCCATCAGATTAAATGCGGCTGCGTACCCCTGACAGACCGCAGAACCGTCTACCAGAGCGCCATATGCAGTAAACGCATCATCGTACCGATTGCCTGCTGCCGCCACCTGTTCATTATAGCTGCACGTTTGAATCAGATAATCGTGAATCGCTTTTGCTTTTCGTTCCGCGTTCATTCCCGAACCGATACATTTTTAACCGCATCTTTTGCGGCTTTATCCGCCGCTTTTATTTTTTTATCCTGCTCTTTTTTTGATATGGAACTGCCTCTGTGATATCCGTACGTACCGTTTGTGTTGCGCCATACAAGCGTATTGTAATTGTATTCCGGATGCTGCTGCAGCATCTTCACGAAAATCGAATAATAGGACTTTTCGCTGTAATAGTTTGTCGCATACTTTCTGTCCTTCAAAGCTTTTGCAGCCGCTTTTACGGCTGCAGCCTCCGAATTCAGCCGCTTAATTTTAATAAAAGCGTCCTCTGCCAGTTCAATCGTATATTTTGCATTTGGACTTGCACCGTTTGTCTGCTTCCGGAACCGGACGCTGCCTGTCAGCATGCGGTTCTGACTGATTGCAGCCCGATTCAATGCCGACTGAATCTGCGTGGTTGTATAGTTCCCTGATGCGGTAAACGTAACCGTCCGCTTTTTTTCTTTTATTGCCTGTGCTAGTGTCTGCTCAATCTGTTCCTGGTTCAGCGCTTTTGATGTGGCTGCTTTTGCCTGTGCAGGCTGATAAGATATGATTGCCGTGAAAAAAAGCATAAAACAGATCGCCGTTATGAGCATGCTTTTTATTTTTTCATCTTCACACTGCTCCTTTCCAAATATGGAGCACCAGAGCGTGTCTTAAAATTGCTTTCTGTCAACTGTGCGTCACAGTTTGCGGGAAATTTGTCCCGAATGAGGGACAAATTTCCTGCAAAATGGGGCGTGCAGATGGCAGGAATGAATTTTAAGACACGCTCTAGGCTTCCATTTAAAACCTACGCAGTTTGTCTGTTCCGTCATCCACCGTATTTTCAATGGATTTGATAATTACATCATAACTATAATCCGGATTCACTTTTACGTTCACCCGATCACCGACTTTATGTCCCAAAATTGCCTTTCCAATCGGCGAGTCAATACTGATCATCCCTTTCAGCGAATTTCCACGAACCGTCGTCACCAGTTTAAACGTTTCCGTCTCGTCGTCCTCTTCAAAATAAACGGTTACGGTATTATCTAGCCCTACCTCATCCGTATTGGAATCCGCATCAATGATCTGCGCCGTTTTAATCATTTTTTCCAGATATCGAATTCTGCTTTCGTTCTGGTTTTTATCTTTTTTTGCCGCATGGTACTCAAAATTCTCACTTAAATCCCCATGTGCACGTGCTTCCTTTACGGCTTCCAACGCCTGTTTTCTTACAACAAGTCTGCGGTATTCGATCTCCTCCTCCATACGTGCAATGTCTTTTCTGGTCATCTTATCATGCATACTTTTCCTCTTTTCCGATTTTCCGATTCCGGCTACCGAATTTCTATTACTTTATAATCCTGATCTTCAACTGTTTTACGCAGAATGTCATCCTCTGTCTGCGTATTGAGCTTTACAATTGCCGTTCCGGCTTCATGACTTACAACCGCCTCATCTACCTGTGTCAGCGCTTCCAGACATTTCTTTACTCTTGCCTCACAGTGTCCGCACATCATACCTTCGATCTTCATTGTCTTTTCCATCATTAATGTCTCCTTCCGATTCCTGTTTTCATTATTTTGCCGGCTTTTACCGGTCTTCTTTGTTCTTTTATCTTTGGATGCGTCATGAACAGACACAAGGTTCAGACGCAGTGCATTTGTTACGACACAAAAACTGGACAGGCTCATCGCAGCCGCACCAAACATCGGATTCAGCTGCCAGTGAAACAACGGTATCCACACCCCTGCCGCCAGAGGAATACCGATGACATTATAAATAAATGCCCAGAACAGATTTTCGTGAATATTGCGCAGCGTCGCGCGGCTCAGCCTGATTGCCGCCGGAACGTCACGCAGACTGCTTTTCATTAATACGACATCCGCAGCATCTATCGCAATATCGGTCCCCGCACCAATCGCAATGCCGATATCCGCTCTTGTAAGCGCCGGTGCATCGTTCATACCATCCCCGACCATAGCTGTTCGTCCCTGCTGCTTCAAAGAACGGATGACACTTTCCTTGCCGTCCGGCAGCACACCTGCTATTACTTCATCTACACCTGCCTGTCTGCCAATCGCTCTTGCAGTCCGTTCATGATCGCCTGTCAGCATAACGACACGAATGCCCATATTTGCAGCTCACGTATGGCCTGCGGACTGTCTTCCTTGATCACATCCGCTACCGCAATCATGCCAAGCGCCTTTCCGTCTTTTGCAAAAACAGTGGTGTCTTTCCTTCTGCTGCAAGCTCCTCGGATTGCTGCAGCAGCTGCGGCGGTATATTCGCATGGCTGCCGATAAATTTGCCATTGCCGCCGGCCAGCCCGGCTCCTTCGTACACAGCTGTCAGTCCGTTACCCGGCAGCGCTTCAAACGCCGTAACTTCTCCTGCTGTGATTCCCTGTTCGTCTGCATATTCCCGTACGGCCCCGGCCAGCGGATGTTCGCTTTTCTGCTCCAGCGCATTAGCCAGAAAAAGCAGTTCCTGCTCTGCAACACCATCCGCACATACTATATCCGTAACTTTTGGCGTACCGTTTGTAATCGTTCCGGTTTTATCCAGCGCAACAATTTCCGTTCTGCCTGTCTCTTCCAGAGAAACGGCAGTTTTAAACATAATTCCGCTTTTTGCACCTACACCGTTGCCGACCATAATCGCAACCGGAGTCGCCAGCCCCAATGCACAGGGACAGCTGATCACAAGCACCGAAATGCCTCTTGCAAGAGCAAAACCGATACTTTCTCCTGCGAACAGCCAGATCAGAACCGTAACAACCGCAATTGTTATAACAACCGGAACAAACACCCCGGATACCCGGTCTGCCACTTTTGCAATCGGCGCCTTTGTTGCTGCCGCATCACTGACCATACGGATAATCTGTGACAATGTCGTATCTTCACCGACTCTGACTGCCTCACACTTTAAAAAGCCGGACTGATTGACCGTCGCCGCAGATACCGCATCTTTCTGTGCTTTGTCTACGGGAATGCTTTCTCCTGTCAGCGCCGCTTCATTTACGGCACTGCTGCCTTCCAGTATCACGCCGTCTACCGGAATATTTTCTCCCGGACGAACGACAAATATATCCCCTTTTTGCACCTGATCTATCGAAACCTGTACTTCCGACCCGTTTTTTATTAAAGTCGCCGTCTTCGGCGCAAGCTTCATCAGTCCTTTTAATGCATCGGTTGTCTTTCCTTTGGAACGGGCTTCCAGCATTTTGCCTACGGTAATCAGCGTTAAAATCATCGCCGCCGACTCAAATAGAACTCATGCATATAGGCCATTACGCCATCCATATTTCCACGCATCTGCGCATCGGTCATAGCAAACAGCGCGTACGTACTGTAAACAAACGCTGCCGCGGAACCAAGCGCCACTAACGTATCCATATTGGGTGCCTTATGCCACAGACTTTTAAAACCGCTGATAAAAATTTTTGGTTCACCACCATAATTATAACGGTTAGCAGCAGCTGTATCAACCCCATAGCCACATGATTTTTACTTAAAAATGCCGGAACCGGCCAGTTCCACATCATATGCCCCATGGAAACATACATCAGCACGATCAGAAATCCGAGAGAAGCATACAGTCGTTTTTTCAATACCGGTGTCTCATGATCTGCCAGCATTTCTTCGCCCTGCGCTGCCGATGTGCTCTGCACGGATGCAGCTGCATTTTCCTGTGCCGCTCCATAACCGGCTTCCTCTACCGCATGAATCACTGCCCCTGTATCCGCCGTCCCCTCCACTCCCATGGAATTGGTCAGCAGGCTGACCGAGCAGGACGTTACACCCGGCACTTTTGACACCGCTTTTTCCACGCGTGCACTGCAGGCTGCGCAGCTCATTCCTGTCACCGTATACCGTTCCATATAAATAACCGCCTCCTTTACATGATGTTCACCGTTTGCTGTCTTTCATCTACTTCATTAACTTCTGAAGTACCGCCACCAGCTCGTCTACCGTATCTTCTTTTCCATCCCGGATATCTCTTGTTACACACGTTTTAATATGATTGGCAAGCAATACTTTGTTAAAACTGTTCAGCGCTGCATTTACCGCTGCTACCTGTACAAGAATGTCAGTACAATATGCATCCTTTTCCACCATACCCCGGATGCCTCGTACCTGTCCCTCAATCCGGTTCAATCGGTGTATCAGGTCTTTGTATTCCTGTTTCGTACGTTCTTTTACTTTTCCGGTATCCGTATGTGGACCGCAGCATGCGGCTTTTGTTTCCTGAATTTTCTTTTCTGACATAAGCTTTTCCTTATTTTGCATGTATCCCGTATTTTTATACCGGATTCTTTTTTTCATAATTATTATATACCCCCTAAGGGTATATTGCAAGTGTTTTTTATCATTGCGCAATTCCGGCAAACTGCGCCATATACAGCCTGTAATAAGCTCCCTTTTTTTCATCAGCTCCTTCGGGCTTCCCTGCTCCATAATCCCGCCGTTATCAATGACAAAAATCCGGTCCGCATTCTGAATCGTAGACAACCGATGCGCAATGACAAAACTGGTCCTTCCCGCAAGCAATGCCTCAATTCCTTCCTGTACGAGCAGTTCCGTATGCGTATCAATGCTGGAAGTCGCTTCGTCCAAAATAAGTATCTTCGGCATGGATACCATGGTACGTGCAAACGCAATCAGCTGCCGTTGTCCGATCGAAAGTCCGGCTCCCTGTTCCTTTAATTCGGTATCATAGCCATGTTCCATCTCCATAATAAATGCATGCGCATGGACCGCTTTTGACGCCGCAAGCATCTCTTCTTCCGTTGCATCTGGCTTTCCATACAGAATATTGTCCCGTATCGTACCGTGGAAAATAAAATTGTCCTGCGTCATTACGCCCATCTGCCTGCGAAAGCTCTCTATAGACACCTGCGTCAGATTATGACCGTCTACGTATATGACCCCTTCTTCGATATCATAAAACCGACTGATCAGATTGACAATCGTTGTCTTTCCGGCTCCCGTAGGTCCGACCAGCGCAATCGTCTCACCCGGACGCACCTGAAAGCTGACGTCTGATAATACTTTTGTCTCCGCCGGCGTTCCTTTGTCATACGTAAAACTGACATGAGAAAATTCCACACTTCCTTGAATCGGCGGCAGTTCTTTGACACCCTCCCGGTCCGTAATATCCGGTTGTGTATCCAAAATGTCAAAATCCGTTCCGCAGCTGTCAGATTGGTGATCAGGTTGTTGTAAAAACTACTGAGATTTAAAATCGGATTCCAGAACATATTAATATAACTTCCAAACGCTACGAGCAGACCGACGGACGCCTGCCCGATGCCAAGCACACGGACGCCGACCAGATACAGCATCATCGCTCCGATGCCCCAGCAAAAATCTACAACCGGGCCAAATAAGTCCGCATACCTGCAGGCATCCTGAAACGAATCTCTGTGTTCATCCGTCAGCTTTGAGAATATCTCATTCATCTCATCCTGTGCCTGAAAGCTCTGCACGACCCGCATTCCCGCAAGATCTTCATGCACATACGCGTTTAAATTGGATGATTTTTTACGGTAAATCTGCCAGCGCCTGTGCGACGCTTTCTGCACCATCCATACACCTGCCGCCATAATCGGAAGCGTGCTCAGCGATGCCGCCGCCAGCCGCCAGTCTTTGGCAACCATAATCACTACCACGCCTGCCACGGTGACAAACTCCGGAATAAGTGTTGTAACCGCATTCACAAATACATCTTTCAGCGCATTTACATCCCCGATAATCCGTGCCAGTATTTTTCCGGTCGGTCTGCTGTCGAAAAAAGAAAACGACAGCGTCTGAATATGTTCGTACAAATCCTGGCGGATTCTTAAAAGTATCTTATTGGACACAACCGACATCTCATACATCCGGATTTTTACAAGCACGATATAGACCAGATTCAATGCCAGCGCAAGTATTCCCAGCCTGACAAGCCCTTCAAAATCCCTCCTCGCAATATAATTGTCCAGTGCCTCTTCGATCAGCAGCGGATTCAGCAGCGATATCGCAATTGCTCCCGCCATCAGAACCATAACTCCCAGAACGGCACCTTTAAATGCAAATAAATAGCCAAGCAGGCGGCGTATTATTTTTTCCTGCTTGTATGATCCATCTGCTCATCGTCCCGATAAGAATTAACTGCCATAACAATCTCCTTTCTGCAGCTGCGTAAATTCCCCATACTGCGCCTGAAATGTCTGATAATACAATCCATGCCTTTCCATCAGCTGCCGATGTGTCCCCCGCTCCGCAATACAGCCGTTTTCCAGATATATAATCTCATCTGCATGACAGACTGCGGAAATACGGTGCGCGATAATAATCTTTGTCGTATGCTCCAGCAGATGCAGCATTTTCTGTATCTCATACTCCGTCTCCATATCCAGTGCGGACGTCGAATCGTCCATAACCAGAACCGGACTTTGCTTGGATAACGCCCTTGCAATACTGATGCGCTGCTTTTGCCCTCCGGACAGACCGACACCGCGTTCTCCAATAACCGTCCGGTACTGTTCGTCCATTTCTTCGATAAAGCCGCTGGCCTGTGCATCCCGTGCCGCCCTGCGCACTTCCTTCATGGCAAGCTCATTTCGCTTTCCCATCTTAATATTTTCTTCGATCGTATCCGAAAACAAAAACACATCCTGCAATACGACATTGATACTGCCGCGCAGCTGCTGCAGCGTCAGATTTCGTACGTCTACTCCGTCCAGACGCACGGTTCCTGCATCCACATCATAAAAACGCTGCAACAGCGAAATCAGAGACGATTTTCCGGAACCGGTTGCCCCCATAATGCCAAGCGTATGGCCGGCAGGAATTTTAAAATCAATATCTGTTAATATCTGCTTCCCGTCCGCTCCAAAAGATACATGCTCAAACGCCACTTCTCCCCTGACCGTATCCAATACCGCAGCATCCTCCCTGTCCGTAATATCTGCGTTCCGATCAAAAATTTTCTTAAGCTTTTTATACGATGCGGCCGCCGCCGAAAGGTCATTCGTCAGCCAGCCCATCATTTCCATCGGCCACGTACAGTTGCGGCTGTATTCAATCAATGCCACAAGTGCACCAAGCGACAGCTTCCGGCGCATTACAAAACTGCCTCCCAGCACTGCCATAAATACCGGCAATGCTTTTCCGACAAACTGAAAATACGGATAAAACCGCACCAGAATTTTGGACTGCGTAATATTCAGCTCATAATATTTTTTATTATGTGACAAAAATTTTTTGATCTCATACCGCTCTCTTGCAAATGCTTTTACCGTACGCACTCCTGCCAGATTTTCTTCGGCGACCGTCGTCAACGCCGCATTTTCTTCGCTGATTTCTTCATATACCGCATCCAGCCTGCGCTCCATAACAACCGCCGTAACGCCGCAGACTGCCATAGCTGCCATCGGCACAAGCGCCAGCTGCGGACTCAGCTTAAACATGCAGTACAATACGAGTGTCACATGAATCGTAACTTCAATCGTCAGCATTCCGACAAATCCAAGGGCATTCCAGATTCTGTCCACATCATCCTTGACCCTTGCCATCAGCTCTCCGGTATTTGCATGATCAAAATACCGCGCAGACAGCGTCTGCATATGCCCAAACAAGTCTTTGCGCAGCTGCGAAGCAATTTTCGAACATAATCTGTCAAACAGATATTCTTTTAAATAACCGCACACGCTGCGTCCGATTCCGACAACCACGATACCTGCCAGCAATCCGGCAAGCAGCTGCTGTCTGCCTTCCAGTATTACATCATCCACAATGCTCTGCGTAATTTTCGGATATAACATGTCCAGCAAGATCGCGCAAACCATACAGCCGATGGCAAACAAATACACATACCGGTTTTGCAGAATATAAGTTCGTATTCTTCTCATCTTTCCTCCTCCTTTACCCAACGCAGAAGAACGTTCGCTTTCCCATAATAAAAAACCATGCGATACTGCCCTCAAAGCAACTACTGCATGGTCTTTCGAACCGGTTCCGTAATTCTAATGCCGCATTATGGAAAAACGTAAAAAAATAACATGACCATACAGCCATGCTTTTCCTCGGATTACATAATATAAGCAGATATGTTCAGCACTTTGCAGGGCAGACGTATCAGCAATACACTGCTGATAAAAGGATGTCCCAATCCTGCACACTGTCTGATCGGATCATCCCTTTGCAACTATTCGGTTTGCATCATTCTCCATAACTGTAAAGTGTAACATATATTGATTCTCCTGCTTTTTTCTGTTTAAGATGAAGCTATCATATACCATCGGAACGAATCTGTCAATAGGAGAACGCAATCCCATATAAAAACTTTTTTGAATTTTTTATTGACAATTTCCTGTTTTTGTTTTAATATGTAGCATGCTACATATTTGAGAGGAGCCGGACCAATGCGTGAACTCAAACGCTACTTTAAAAAATTCATAACCAGCTTGCCACTAATTTTAACCTGGCGCTGAAAAAATACGGACTCACGATCACCCAGTATGACGTACTGGCCTTTCTGAACGAGACTCCGCAGGAACGCCACACGCTTACCGGTATTTCCGCTCATTTTGGCGTCAAACATACAAGCGCCATCCATGTACTTAAAATACTGGAGGAAAAAGAACTGATTGTCAGAAATCAATCCCGGGACGCCCGCTCCAAGACGATCTCTCTGACCGAACACGGACAGCAGATCCTTGCGGTTATCAAAGAAAAAGAACCTCTTGTCAATCAGATTCTGCTCCACGGCCTGTCAGACGATGATCTGGCCCATCTCGAAAAATGCTGCAGATCATTGATGCAAATCTGGAATCCGATGCATTTCGGAACCTGCACTGATCTGATGCAAAATATAAAAAAATATGGAAAAGGAGAATTGAAATATGAAAGATAAAACAACGGAAATATTTCGTGACGCACCGGTATCCAAAGCTGTGATCAGCAATGTGATTCCATCTATTGTCAGTATGATTATGGTTCTGATTTACAATCTGGCCGACACGTTCTTTATCGGTCAGACAAAAAATGCCTATATGGTAGCTGCCGTATCCGTAGCCACTCCGGCATTCCTGCTGTTTATGGCTGTCGGTATGCTCTTTGGAATCGGCGGAACTTCACTCATCTCCAGAACAATTGGAGAAGGAAATGCGCAAAAAGCCAAAATGCTTCTTCTTTTTGCTTTTGGACCGGACTGGTCATCGGTATTCTTTCGATGATCGTCATTTTTATCTTTGCCACACCGGTCAGCATGGCGATCGGAGCGAGTCCGGATACGGTAGACTATACTTCCCAGTACCTGCGCATTGTTTCAACCGCAATTCCATTTTTGATTATCAGCAACAGTTTCAGTAATATTATCCGTGCGGAAGGCAACGCACAGGTCGCTATGATGGGTATGATCATAGGTAATCTGATCAATATTGTTTTCGATCCGATTATGATTCTTGGTTTTGGATGGGATGTCGCAGGCGCTGCCATCGCAACCGTACTCGGCAATATATTTGCAGCTCTGTTTTATATTCACCACCTGCTTTCCAAAAAAGCAATGCTTTCCATCCATCCAAAATACTATGCCGCAGGTGGCGGTATCGCCGCAGGCGTACTCGCAATCGGTATTCCGGCATCGCTCAACAGTATTTTAATGAGCCTTTCAAACATTATCGTAAACAATATTATGTCCCATTACGGCGATATGGCCGTCGCAGGACTTGGCGTTGCGATGAAAGTCAATATGATTGTCGTAATGCTCCTGATTGGCCTCGGAACGGGTATCCAGCCTATCTTAGGTTACTGTTTCGGATCCGCTAACCGTACAAGATATGTGGCCGTTTTGAAATTTTCACTGATTCTGGCTTTCGGAATGAGCGCTGTTATGACCGTAATCTGCTACTGCGGTGCGGACCCTTTGGTTCATGCGTTTTTAGAAGATGCCGACGCCTTTACTTACGGCATGTCATTTGCCCGTATTTATATTTATTCCGGCCCGGTTATCGGTCTGATGTTTGTATTTGTCAATGCCATTCAGTCAACAGGTGCCGCTTTGCCGGCTCTCATCCTTTCCATCAGCCGCCAGGGTCTGATTTACCTGCCGGTACTGTTTTTATTCCGAAGCATATTTGATTCGGCTTCCATGCTGGCTGCGGCACAGCCTATTACGGATTATTTAACAACCCTTCTCTCTGTCATACTGTTTGTATTCACATACCGAAAATACTTTCCGAAAGAAGCGCATATGGCAGAAAGCATTCCTGCTTCATCTTAGAGTGTGTTTTAAAATTCATTCCTGTCAACTGTGACGCACAGTTGACAGAAAGCAATTTTAAGACACACTCTAAAACAAAATGTGCTGTCGCTCTGTGTAGTTCTCAGAGCGACAGCACATTTATTATCCGCTTTTTTCCGCATGTTGTTCTGCCATCCGCAGCACCGTAATGATCGGCATAATCAGCATGCCGCAGAAAAAATTACTGATTCCATGTAAAAAATCCCAGGGCAGACCTGCTGCAATCCAGGCAATCATACCTTCAAAGCTCAGTCCGAACAAAACCGCCTGTACGGGTGCATACAAAGTTCCGAATAAAAATCCGTGTACGGCACACACGATCATGTATACGAGCGGCCGGATTATGGCAGGTATTTTTCTGGGAAGCAGCATAACTACGCCCCAAAGCACGGTCCATATATACAGATAAGGAACCCACCATGCTGAAAATCCTGAAAAAAGCCCGTTTAACAATACGTATATATAAATCGGATACAGTGCTTTCCTCCGATAAACGACCGTAAATGAGATGGTAAACACCCCTAACAGATGTATATTCGGAGCAAATTCCAGAATCACTTTGGACGCATACATGACTGCTCCCAGCATTGCAAAAATCGTTATTTCCCGTGTTGTAAGCCTCATGCTTTTTCCAGTTTAAAACAATAGCTGTCCCCTTCTTTAATCTCGGTACTGTCCACGCCTGTCTGTGCATATGCATCGTTAATATACAACGCCCAGTACATTCCGTCCTTGTCATAATCCGCTTTCACTCCGTTTACCGTCGTTACGTACAGGCCATATTCACCTTCGTCTCCTGCTATGACTCCAAGTTCGGATAATGCGGCCCCAACCGTATCCTCATCCGTATGGATTTCCAGTTCGATTTCGCTCCCTTCGGCATCTGTGACCGTTAACCGAAACTGTCTGGCAC
Organism: Eubacterium plexicaudatum ASF492; assembly: GCF_000364225.2. Lineage (GTDB taxonomy): Bacteria > Bacillota > Clostridia > Lachnospirales > Lachnospiraceae > Eubacterium_J > Eubacterium_J plexicaudatum. The sequence continues at coordinate 5,605,757 of NZ_AQFT02000001.1, read as the reverse complement.
CTTCTCCAATCACACTGCCATCCGGCCACGAACCATCCGCATCTTTTTTTTGTTCCTCCTCCACTTTCGTATCGGATGTCTGTCCGGTCTGGGAATCCTGTTTCCCGGTTGCTCCATTGCAGCCTGTTGTAACCAGTGCCGTAGCCACAGTCAGCACGATACAAAGGATGCATGAAAATAATTTTTGTCGGATTTTTTTCTGCATATTCGTATCTCCTTTGTTTTTTATTTCCTCCGTTATGATCGGCTTTCGCAATCTTATACGGGGACGAATCTGTCCGGATATTCCGGCTTGGCATCCCGCCGATCAGCCTTCTCAGATGATTGCATCATCCAATGACTTTTCTCTCCCAACTTGTGGCATTTGGTTCGATCGGCAGCTTTACTTTATGCCTTACGGCGACGGGCTCGCACAGGATTTGCACCTGTTTCCCCTGACAGTCCAACAATTATCATAGACGTTTCCTGTGATTTCGTCAACAAAAAAAACGCCGGCAACAACAAAAAAATCCTCCATAAAAATTTATTGAGGATTTTCTGCATATTAACTGGCCCACAAGGATTCGAACCTTGAAATGACGGAGTCAGAGTCCGTTGCCTTACCATTTGGCGATGGGCCATTATCATGTCGATTTGTGCTGTTCGCTCTCGACATGATGTATTATATAACGCTTTGAAAAAAAATGCAAGTACTTTTTGCAAATTTTTTAAATTTTTTTCTGTTTTTTTATTTGCGTATCGTTTCCAGTACATTTGCCGGGATTTCAAACTCCAGCGCTCCCATGTACATCGGTGCGACATCCCCTTCATTAAAAGCAATCACCACATTTCCTGCTTCATTCAGGTAAAAAGAAGTATCATCTGAAATGGACTTAAAATTCCACTCCTCTATTTCATCGTTCAGCCAATAGTATACATCTTCATCTGCTTCCATCTGAGCCTTCATCTGTTGTTTGATAGATTCGCTGATTGGCGTAATATAATCCGCACCTTCGTTAAAAATATCTTTCAGACTGAGCCGTTCTCCCGTATGCAGATCGATCGTGTAATAATAATTCCACGCATATCCGCTGCCGGCTCCCTGATAGCATTTGAGCTGGAGCGTAAAATAGTCCTCGGTCTGCGCCAGCACCTCACTGTCCGTCATAACATCCTGATAGCCTCCTTCATAATCCAGGTTCTTTTTGAATTCTTCTACCAGTTCATTGGTAATACTGCGAATTTCTTCATTGATCTCTTCGGTCGTCTGTCTGAGCTTCGTCTGCTCTTTCGCAGCCTGTTCTTCCAGCGTAAGTTCCGGCACTTTAATATCAGCCATATTGCGTTCCGACTCATATGCATAGTCGCGGAACGTAACGGCTTTGATCAGACGGCCGAGAACCGGAATCTGCTCCATCGCATTCGCCGCTGCCGCAGATGTATTCGGCAATATTAAAAATGCTGCCAGAAATACCGCTGCCGCTGCCGTATATTTCATAACGACAGCCTTTCTGCGCTGTCTGCCGTCTTCCCCGCACGCCTCATTCATTTTTTCACGCAGTTTTTCAACCTGCGCTTTTGACATCTCCGGCTTATGATATTCCTTCTTTAACCGTTGAAGCTGCTCCTCCAGCCGGTCCTTGCTTTCTTTTCTTTCTGAAAAATGTATCATATCCTCACCTGCCTGTTCCATATATTTTCCCGCAGACTTCCTGTTCCGAAAGGCTGCCGCGCAGTTTCTTCATACAGCGGTACAGCCTGCTTTTTACCGTGCTCACATTTTCATCCAGAATTTCTGCAATCTCCTCCAGTTTTTATCTTCAAAATATTTTAATATAATGATAGCTTTATCTTGATCCGGCAAAGCGTCAATTGCTCTTAGCAGATCAATATCCGTATAATGATCTTCCCTGCCGCCTGTTTCCACGCCCGTTTCTTCCTGTATCGCCTCATACGATAGCGCCCTTGGCCGTCTCATATAATCAAAACATTCATTCAGCATAATCCGATACACCCACGTTTTGGCATATTCCGGCTGCTTTAGCGTATGGCAGCCCTTTAACGCCTTATATGCGCCGTTTTGTACAATATCACAGGCATCTTCCTCATGATGCGTATAACCATAAGCCAGACGGTAATACTGATTGTAATTTTCCAGAATAATCCGCTCAATCAGCGCTTTTTGTTCTTTCTCTTTTTTCTCCTTTTTTCCGGTTAAAATGCCCAAGTCTTGCCACCCCCCTTCGCGGTTTCATATTATTAGAACGGATTTACCGGCAAAAAGTTTCATAAAAACAAAAAATCAGCAATTTTTTTCATAAAAAAGCTGTTCCTTTACAGGAACAGCTTTTTGAAATCGTATTTTATTTTCTATTTCTTCGGTACAAGCTTTTCTTTTCCGCCCATATACGGCCGCAGTACTTCCGGTACGTTGACACTGCCGTCGGCATTCAGATTATTTTCCAGAAATGCGATCAGCATTCTTGGCGGAGCCGCTACCGTATTGTTAAGCGTATGTGCAAAATATTTGGTTTTGTCCTGGCCCTTAACGCGGATTTTCAGTCTTCTGGCCTGTGCATCTCCCAGATTGGAACAGCTTCCGACTTCAAAATATTTCTTCTGGCGCGGAGACCATGCTTCCACATCACAGGACTTCACCTTTAAATCCGCAAGATCACCGGAACAGCACTCCAGCGTACGTACCGGAATATCCAGGCTTCGGAACAGATCTACCGTATTCTGCCAGAGTTTTTCATACCAGTGCATGGATTCTTCCGGTCTGCAGACAACAATCATTTCCTGCTTTTCAAACTGGTGAATCCGGTAAACACCACGTTCTTCGATCCCGTGCGCACCTTTCTCCTTACGGAAACACGGAGAATAACTAGTCAGCGTATAAGGCAGTTTATCTTCCTCGTGAATCGTATCAATAAATTTTCCGATCATGGAATGCTCGGATGTCCCGATCAGGTATAAGTCTTCTCCTTCGATCTTATACATCATCGCATCCATTTCTTCAAAGCTCATTACTCCTGTTACTACGCTGCTGCGAATCATAAACGGCGGTACGCAGTAAGTAAAGCCGCGGTCAATCATAAAATCTCTGGCATACGAGATAACTGCCGAATGCAGTCTTGCAATATCTCCCATCAGATAATAAAATCCGTTCCCCGCTACTTTTCCTGCCGCATCCAGATCAATCCCGTCAAAACGGTCCATAATGTCCGTGTGATAAGGCACTTCAAAATCAGGCACGGCCGGTTCTCCGTATTTTTGAATTTCCACATTGCAGGAATCATCCGGCCCGATCGGCACGGAAGGGTCAATGATATTCGGAATGACCATCATGTTTTCAACACCTTTTCCTGCAGCTGCTTTTCCTGCACTTCCAGCTCTTCCAGGCGTTTTGCATCTGCGGCAACCTGTGCCTTAACTGCTTCGGCTTCTTCTTTTTTCCTTCCTTCATCAGCGCTCCGATTTGTTTGGAAAGCTGATTTCGGCTGGCTCTTAACGTATCTGCTTCTTGCTGTGTCTTACGCGCCTGTGCATCCAGCTCTATGACTTCATCTACAAGCGGAAGCTTTTTTTCCTGAAATTTATTTTTTATATTCTGCTTTACAAGCTCAGGATTTTCCCTGACAAATTTGATATCTAACATCTGTTTTCCTCCGAAAAAACATTCCGCTTTTATTTTAAAGGATATTTGGCCGTCAGCGCCTGTGTAATTGCAAGCGCCTTTTCTGCCGCAGCATCTCCTTCTTTAATCATCATTGCAATTGCCTCGGCAATCCGGTCCATATCTTCCGTGTTCATTCCTCTTGAAGTGACTGCCGGAGTACCAAGACGAATGCCGCTTGTAACCGTTGGCTTCTGCGGATCGTTCGGAATCGTATTTTTATTTGCCGTAATATGTGCAAGATCCAGTCTTGCTTCCACTTCTTTTCCGGTCAGACCAAATCCGGTCAGATCAATCAGCATCAGATGATTGTCCGTACCACCGGATACAATACCAATGCCGCGATTAATTAATCCTTTGCAAAGCGCCTGTGCATTGTCAATAATATTCTGCTGATATACTTTAAAAGACGGATCCAGCGCTTCCTTAAAGCAGACAGCCTTTGCTGCAATCACATGCATCAGCGGTCCTCCCTGTGTACCAGGGAACACACATTTGTTGAACTTGAATTTTTTCGCCAGCTCCGCATCTTTACATAAAATCATACCGCCTCTTGGTCCGCGCAGCGTCTTATGTGTTGTAGTTGTTACTACATCCGCGTACGGAATCGGTGACGGATGCAGACCTGCTGCTACCAGACCTGCAATGTGCGCCATATCGACCATCAGGTAAGCGCCAACCGCATCGGCTGCTTCCCGGAACTTCTCAAAATCAATCGTACGCGCATATGCGGAAGCTCCCGCAATAATCATTTTCGGCTTACATTCCTTTGCTGTCCGGATCAGTTCGTCATAGTCAATAAAGCCTTCATCATTAACGCCATACGGAACAATATTAAAATATGTTCCGGAAAAGTTAACAGGGCTTCCGTGTGTCAGATGTCCGCCATGATCAAGATTCATACCCATTACCGTATCGCCCGGCTGCAGCAGCGCAAACTGCACCGCCATATTCGCCTGTGCGCCGGAATGCGGCTGTACATTTGCATATTCGCAGCCAAACAGCTGTTTTGCACGTTCTCTTGCCAGTTCTTCAACGACGTCAACACATTCGCAGCCGCCGTAATATCTGTGTCCCGGGTATCCTTCCGCATATTTGTTTGTTAAAACACTGCCCATTGCAGACATTACCGCCGGGCTTACCCAGTTCTCGGATGCAATCAGCTCAATATGGCTGTTCTGTCTGTCCAGCTCAGCTGTAATCGCAGCCGCAACTTCCGTATCTACTGCCTGAATATCTTCCAACGTGTACATAATGAAAAGCTCCTCTCTTCTGATTTCATTCCATCATAATTATGCCATTTTCTTGTTTACACTCTTTTTCTTATCATTTGAAGATTTCTGATGAATCTTCATTTCAAACCACAGTTCCGTTGCAATACAAATCGAAGAATACGTACCGCTGATCACGCCTACCATCAGAGGCAGTGCAAATTCACGGATTGAAGCCACACCTAAAATATACAGCAGCAGCACCATAACAAAGGTTGTTACGGACGTATTAATCGAACGGGACAGCGTCTGTGTAATACTGCGGTTTGCAATTTCCTTTAATTCGGATTCCGTAACCCTTGCCTTTGACCGGAGGTTTTCACGGATACGGTCAAACGTAACAATCGTATCATTAATGGAGTAACCAAGTATCGTAAGCATAACCGCAATAAACGTAGAACCTACGGAAATCCGCACGACCGCATAACAGGTAAGCACGACTAAAATATCATGCAGCAGCGCAATTACCGCACCGGATGCAAATCTGAAATCGTTAAATCGGAACCAGATATAGATCAGCATTAAAATAACCGCTATTACAACCGCCCAGATTGCATCCGTGGTCATTTCCTTACTGATTGTCTCACTGACGTTCTGATAAGAAATCGCCTCGGATTTTACGGAATAATTATCTTCAAAAATTTTGGCAAACGATTCACGTTCTGCCAGATCCAGATTGCGCGTTTTAAAAATAACCTGTGTCGTATCCGCAATCTTCTGCACCTGTACTTCCGCTGTTCCAAGCGTATCGTTAATTAACGGCACGATCTCGGAATCTATCTCAGACAGTTCATAATTTTTGCCAAGATCAACCGTTGTGGATGTGCCGCCTACAAATTCCAGACTGTAATTAAACGCGCCTTTTCCACCGGCTGCATTCACGCCTTCCGCTGCAAAACCTGCCGCTATTAAAACGACGGAGATAATAAAAAATACATATCGTTTGGAAATAAAATCCACAACTTTCCGCTCTTTTGCTGCGCCATAATATTTTACATCTTTAAATCCAATGGCATGAATGGCATACATCGAATACCGGGTAACGAACAGTGCCGTAACCATAGATAAAATGATACCGATCGCCAGCGTATACGCAAATCCTTTTACCGTACCGGAACCTTTTACAGCCAGCACCGCAGCCGCAATCAACGTCGTTACGTTTCCGTCAATAATTGCAGACAACGCTTTCTGATAACCGGTTTTTATTGCCGCGCCGGTTGATTTGCCAAGTGCAAGTTCTTCTTTAATACGTGCATTGATAACAACATTGGCATCTACGGCCATACCGATGCCAAGAATAATACCTGCAATACCCGGAAGCGTCAGTGTTACTTCAAACAGATAAATAACCGCTACAACCGATGTGGTATATACAAGAAGGCCAATGGAAGTCGCCACACCTGCGATCCAGTAAAACGCAATTAAAAAGATAATAATGAGAGCAAGTCCGATTGCCGCAGCCGTCAGAGCCGTAGAGATTGCTTCCTGTCCCAAAGATGCTCCCACAACCTGTGACGTTAACTCTTCCAGTTCCAGAGACAGAGCACCGATACGAATCTGAGACGCCAGTGTTTCTGCCGCCTGGAACGATTCCATCCCTTCAATCATAGCCGTACCGCCGGTAATCTGCGAATTTACCGTCGGATTGCTGATAATCTCTCCGTCATATACGATCGGAATGATTTTGCCGATATTTTCAGCTGTCAGATCCGAAAACGTCTGTGCCGCATCATCTGTAAATGTAAGTTCTACAACCGCCTGATTCTTCCCATCCTGGGTTACATATCTTGCCGATGCATTTGCCACGTCATCACCGGTCAGTACGACATTTCCGTCCGGATCCTGAAATTCCAGTGAACCCGGCGTACCAAGATCTTCCAAAATATCATTTGCATCCGTGACACCCGGAATTGCAACCGTAATCCGGTCACTGCCTTCTCTTGCTACCTGCGCTTCCGTGCTGTAATCGTCTACACGTTGCTGCAGTTTATAAACGGTATCACTGATCTGCTCGGCCGTCGCACCTTCATCCACAATCTGATACGTAATGCTGACACCGCCTGCCAAATCCAGACCTAATGTAATATTCTGGTTCTCACCGCGTCCTGTAGATGATAAGATGATGGATGCATAATATCCAAGACCCAGTATACAAGCCAGAACAATACAAAGTATCGCTATGCCTTTTCCTTTTTTCATGCTTCTATCCCTTCCTTAATAAATAATATGCCTGACAATCCTGTCTTCCCTGTTCTGTCAGTCCTGCGCCAGCGCCGCTTTGATCATAATCGCGCACTCGACTCTCTTTTTCTGCAGCGCACACCCGATATCATATGCATCATGAATATCTCCATGAAAATGATACGCATTTGCGGCACATCCACCGCTGCAGTAAAATCTTGCAAAGCAATCTTTACACTTTTCTTTTGCATATACGTTGCAGCTTTTAAACATATCACGAATTTCCGTATTGGTCACGCCTTCCGTTACATTGCCCATGAAAAACGCTTCGTTTCCGACAAACTGATGGCATGGATACAGATCCCCCCATGGCGTTACCGCCAGATATTCCGTGCCGGAACCACAGCCGGACAATCGTTTTGCCACACAAGGACCGCCCTCCAGATCTATCATAAAATGGAAAAACTGAAAACCACGGCCCTCTTTTTCCCGCCGGATCATCTCTTTTGCCAGCAGGTCATATTGTTCAAACAGCTGCGGCAGATCTTCCTCACGAATCGCATAGTCATCCGTTTCCTGCGCCACAACCGGCTCCACGGAAATCTGCCGAAATCCCAGATCCGCCAGATGCAGCACATCCTTCGAAAAATCCGGATTGTGATGCGTATACGTGCCCCTTACATAATAGTTTTCCTGATTTCTGCTCTCGGCAAACTTCTGAAATTTCGGCACAATCAGATCATAACTGCCTGTCCCATTACGAAACGGACGCATACGATCGTTTGTTTCTTTTCTGCCGTCTATACTCAGTACCACATTGGCCATCTCTTTATTGGCAAATTCCATAATATCATCGTTTAAAAGTACCCCGTTTGTTGTCAGTGTAAACCGGAAATTCTTGTTATGAATCTTTTCCTGCTCCCTGCCATACGCTACGAGCCGTTTTACGACTTCCAGATTCATTGTCGGCTCACCGCCAAAAAAATCCACTTCCAGATTTCTCCGGCTGCCGGAATTTGCGATCAGAAAATCAAGAGCCGCTTTCCCAACTTCAAAGCTCATCAGGGCGCGACGGCCATGATATTCCCCTTCTTCCGCAAAACAGTAACGACACGCCAGATTGCAGTCATGTGCAATATGCAGACAAAGCGCTTTTACAACCGTCCCACGGTTTTTAAAATCAAATATATAATCCCGATATGCATCTTCGGTAAACAGCTCTCCTGCTTCTTTTAATTCGGTAAGCTCCGCATAAGCTTCCTGCACTTCCTGTGCCGGATATCTGTCTTTTAACCGACTCACGATTTCCTGTTCGCTGCACGTCTCATACAGTTCGAGCACATCATATACAACGTCATCTACCACATGAACGGCTCCGCTGTTTACATCCAGAACAATATTATATCCATTATTTTTATATTGATGAACCTGATGATTCAATGCCTGTTCCATCCTCCTACACCAAACGCACAAATGACCGAACGCGTTGCGGACGGTCTTTTGGCTCTTTATTCAACTGTAAATTTTCATGCAATACACAGAGCGTGTTTAAAAAATATTTAAACACGCTCCTTATGCTGCTGTATCCTATTTGCTGTGCTCACAAGTCTGATTGCCTACCGTACAGGATGTCTTGCATGCAGACTGGCAGGATGTCTGACATTCGCCGCAGCCACCTTTTTTTACCGTATTCTGCAATTTTTTCGTATTTAAAGTTTTAATGTGTTTCATAAAATATTCTCCTTTCCAAATCATACGTGTATACCAATGAATTTAAGCACGCTCTAGTGGCTAGTATATCACAGTTTATCTTATATGGAAAGTATTTTTTATTTTTTCACTGCCGTTGACACATCCACAGTCTGAAACGAAATCACCTTCGTAAGCTCCTGCAGCGTCAGTTCTACCTGACAGCCGATCTTTCCTCCGCTCACCATAATCGTTTCCTGCTCTTTACTGCTGCTGTCCACCACTGTCGGAAACGACTTTTTCATTCCTACCGGAGAGCAGCCGCCATGCACATACCCTGTCAGCGGCAGCAGCTCCTTTTCCCGAATCATCTCAATCTTTTTTCTCCGACAGCTTCGGCAGCTTTTTTCAAATCCAGCTCTCTTAACACCGGAACGACAAACACATAATGCTGTCCGGATTTTCCAACCGTTACGAGCGTCTTAAACACCTGCTGCGGATCCTGCCCCAGCACGGATGCTACTTCCTGCCCGCTGAGCACACTGGAATTATCATAAAAATGGCTCTTGTACACTACCTTTTTCCGATCAAACAGCCTCATCACATTTGTCTTTTCATTTTTCTTCATGATTATAAACTCCTTTGCATTTAAGCAGACAAATCACCGATTTTAAATATTCAAAAACAAATGGAACTTTGGATAATATTTCAAAATTGCCCGTCCGATCATCTGATCTTCCCTTACATACGTATATTTCTGCGCTTCCTCCTTGTTCGACGCCACTTCGTCGTCCAGTGCACACTGTGCCCAATACCTTGCATCCTCCGAAAGATTTCGATTGTCTCCAAGCATCAGGTAAGAATCTTTTGGCACTTCAAACAAATATCCGTCATTTCCATCCGTCCATTTTTCCGGCAGATAATCTTCCTCAATCGGCGTTTCAGATCCGTCAATATAAATTTTTCCTTTGCGAATCTCCACCGTTTCTCCCGGCAATCCGATAATCCGTTTAATATAAATCGTATCCTCATGCACCGGATATCGAAACATTACAACATCATATCGTTCCGGTTCTCCAAATACATACGAAAGCCTGCAGCCAAAAATCCGGTCGTCAACCGTAAGCAGATTTTCCATCGACTCCGACGGTATTTCCGCATTAATCAAAACATAACGGTTAACAGCCATAGCTGCCACACAGGCAAACAAAATAATCCATACATAACTTAACAGTTCTTTCCACCATGGACGTTTTTGCTCTTCCATTTCAGTCTTTTCACTCTTTGCATTTTTTGCCAAAACCTATACCTCCATCCGGCTGAATTTTTGTTTCTATATTAATATAAAGATTAATAGGACAGCAATGACTTAAAATGCGGAAAGTATTTAAACACTGCCCGTCCAAGAATCTGATCGGATTTTACATACATATACGGCTCCGCTTCTTCTTCATTCCGGGCAACGCCGGCTTCCAGCGCTTTGCCTGCCCAAAACCTCGCATCCAAAGAAATATTTCTGTTATCGCCCAGCATCAGATAGCAGTCCTGCGGTACGTCAAACACAAATCCGTCATTGTCATCTACCCATTCTTCCGGCAGATACGGCTCTTCCAACGGTTCCTGCGCATGATCAATGTAGATGTTTCCTTCTCGAATTTCTACTGTTTCTCCTGGCAGACCTATGACACGTTTGATGTAATTTTGCGTCTCATCCACAGGATATCGAAAGATCACGACATCAAACCGGTCCGGTTCATCAAACGCATATGCAAGCCTGAATCCAAACAGCCGGTCTCCGGGTTCAATCATGTTTTCCATAGATTCCGAAGGCACCTCCGCGTTAATGAGCACAAACCGCGTCATTAACTGCGCAAGCAAAAATGCCACAAGAAATATCTCTGCAAAACTCAACAGTTCCCGAAAAAAAGACCGCTTTTTTGTCCCTTCTGCCTCCGTATTCTGTTCCTGTACCTTTTCTTCCGTATCTAAATATTCTTTATCGCCCATTCCAAACCTCGATTTCTTCCTGCTGCAACTGTTTATAATAAGATTGTCTTTCTATTATAAACATATGTGGCAGCTTTTGCAATCCATCAAAATCATTTTCTCCATTTTATCTTGCAGCAGAAAATCGGGCACAAAAAGGTGCTGACGAGATATCCATCTCTCAGCACCTCTGCTTCATATAAAATGTAAAAATTCGACAATTCTATCCTGTTGTTTTTATTGCAAATATGTTAAACTAAATAAAAAAACAGGAGGTTGTTATGTCCGTTTCCTTACCTGCCGACCCGGCAATACTTCTCAGTTATATAAACACCCTGCTGCGCGACCGGTATTCTTCTCTTGAAGAATTATGCGCTTCTTTAGACCTTGATCCGGCTATGATCTGCGAAAAACTGAAAGTTATTGATTATCATTACAATCCGGAACAAAATCAGTTCCAATAACTTATTGTTATTACAAAGGCTGCTTTATTCGTTCATAATAGCAAGCAGCCTTTTTGTATTTTCCTCTACATCTCCTTCAAAGATCGTACTGCCGGATACAATAATATTTGCTCCGGCATCAAGCACCTGCTCCAGCGTCTTAAAATTAATCCCGCCGTCTACTTCAATATCGGTCTTAAGCCCTCTGCGGTCAATGATCTTTTTTAAATCCCGGATCTTATCCAGTGTATACGGAATCAATGCCTGTCCGCCCAATCCCGGATTGACCGTCATAATCAGTACCATGTCAATGCGCGGTAATATATAATCCAGTACTGACAACGGCGTCGCCGGACACAATGCGACACCGGCCAGAAGTTCCCGCTCTTTAATCATGTCTACCGCATAATTCAGATCCGTACATGCTTCCGCATGTACCGTAATAATATCAGCCCCGCAGTCTGCGATTTGCGCTATATACCGCACAGGTTCCCGAATCATCAGATGTACGTCAAGCATCAGACCCGTACTCCCCCGTAATGAGCTTAACACCGGCATTCCGAAAGAAATATTCGGAACAAAACAGCCATCCATCACATCGACATGAAGATACTGCGCCCCTGCCTGTTCCGTAGCTGCAACCTGTTCCCCCAACCGGTTAAAATCAGCTGCTAATATTGATGGTGATAAGCAATACATACATTTATCCCTCCTCGTTATGATTCTCCAACGGGTGCAGGCTTTCTTCACGTCCGCTTCCTGTCGCGCTGCTCTTGCGCCCAACCGTCTCATAATAGGTAACGCCCGTAATCATGCCGTTATTTTCTCCGGCAATCATACCCCCCTGCGCCTCTCCGATCAGATCGGTTGTATATTCCAGCGGAAACAACGCCAGCGAACTGCCGTCCCGCACCTGTCCTGCATTTTTACCGACAATTCCTCCCATATATAATCTGGCAGGCGTCTGCAATGTTCCTGCGGCCTGTATACTGCTGTTGCTTTCACAGGCATCTATAAATGCCGCCTGTCCGTTTACCGCCGCAACACCGCCGACATACAATTCCTCACTGCTGCTGATCTCCCCTGCTGTCAGGTTCAGATCGGCTTCCACCTTCGTGCGAATCATACGCTGCTCGTTGTAAACGGCCCCTCCTGCCATGCAGCCATATGTATAAATCGTTCCATGCGCCCTGCATCGGTCGATCACTCCGCTGTTTTCTACCGTCATCAATGCCGCATCGGTTGCGGACGCCGAATAAATAACAGCCTGCTCCACCGCACAATTCATAAGCAATCCCTGATTGATTTCCGCCATAACAGCCGAACGTTTCTGTCCGGTACCTGTAATTCGTGCATCCAGTACGGTCGCATAATTCAGTTCTCCTTCCACACCGATGACACCGAATAATGACGTATTGCCGTTATAATTCAAAATGCGAAAGACCGATTCCTGCGGCTTTGCATTATAACTGCCCATAAACGGATGTTCTGCGCTGAAAATATTACTGATAATTTCCGAACGCAGGTCAATATCCTGTACCTGTATAAAATGTTTGTCCGGGAAGTCTGCCATACGCTCCAGATGTTCCGGCCGGGCAACTTCATATGGGTTTTCTCTTGTTCCGGTTCCCCGCAAAAACGGACTTTTCGCATAGCATTGATAGTAATGCCAGTTTCTTGTCGTATAGCCGTCTGCAACCACCTTCAGACGAAACTCCCCTTCATACCTGGCTCCTTTGTCGTCTTTTCCATTCCAGGACACCGAATAATTCTTTCTCGCCGGTACCGGCCCGATCTGCTGCGTCCGGATTATCTCTCCGCTGCGGCTGATCAGATATAATACGGTATTTTTGGATGCCCGATCCTGGCGGAACGTAATCTTAGCCGTATTTTCTCCGCAGATCAGATCACCGCCGTCACTTGCAGCCGCATAAAAATTAGTAATATTGACCGGAACCTTTTTACCCGCACACGAATGCGAACGGATTCGGTATTTGCCCCGTTGGTACATGTAATATAAGTAACACCCACTTTTTTTGGCGTTATATTCAGCGGAATCTCATTGCCGGACCAGCTTCCCCAGCCCGCACTGCAAATATCAGGATCCTGTATTTTATAACTGACTACCGCATTCTTTGTAAACGTAAGCATAACAGGCGTTTCCCGCTTGATTGTCACATCCGATACGGCTGCTCCGTAAGTTGCATTCACAACAACACGGCACTTGCATGTAAAACTGTCCGCTTTTGCCGTAATCGTCGCCACTCCTTTTCGAATTCCTGTTACAACGCCCGCCGATCCTACCTTTGCTACGTTCTTATCACTGGTTGACCATTTGACATGTTTTGATGTGCCAACCACTTCCAGAACCGTCTTCCCGCCAACGCAAATCGTTGCGTTCGTCTGATTCAGCCTGACCGATGCCTGCGCCTGTGTATCATCATCTGCAAAAAACGATACTGCCAGCATAATACAGAATACTATAAACCGATAGATTTTCTTCATACTTCCGCTCTATCCTCCAATCCCTGTAACAGCACAGAAAACGATTATTTTCTTATGCATCCAGTATACACTTAACCATATATCCGACGGACCAGATAAAGCCACTGACAGTCAGTGACAAACCACATTTGATCAGGGTTATCACGACATAAAACACTGTCAGCTCCCCTGCCAGAACAGCCAGATATAACCCCGCCAGCGGCCGGATTAACATTCTCCAGATTCCGACGTAAAAGGCGAGTACACTCCCCAGCAATACACTGAAATAACCTGCTGCCTTCCTGATCTTTCTTCCCCCATGTTCCATATATTTTTTATTCGATACTCCTGTTCATCGCCGTAATCAACGCATCTATGGAAGCACGCAGAATATCCGGGTCTATGCCGATTCCGAAATACAGCCGATTGTCCTCTCCCCTGATTCCAACATACGCAATTGCATTGGAATCCGAGCCGTCTTCCAGTGCATGCTCCTCATAGCATATAATTTCACATGGTTTTCCAAAAAACTCTGCAAAAGCATTGCTGACCGCATTTAACCGACCATTTCCGGTCGTTTCCACAAGATTTTTCCGATCGTCTTTTATAATATTGACGGTTGCCGTAATGCCGTCTTCCTGACGGAAATGACAGCCCTTCACCTCAAAGACCGGCGTATAATCTTTATACCGCTTCGTAAATATCGTATAGATTTCTTCCGCAGAAAGCTCGGCATGCGCCTTGTCTGATACATCTTTCACCGCGTATCCCAGATCTTCCCGCATCTTATACGGAATCTTAAGCCCATAATTTTTCTCCAGCACATATGCTACGCCGCCTTTTCCGGACTGGCTGTTAATGCGGATTACATCACTGTCATACGTGCGGCCGACATCTTCCGGATTAATCGGCAGATACGGTACCGTCCAGCGGTCTTTATGATGCTCCTGACGATATTTCATGCCTTTTGCAATCGCATCCTGATGCGAACCGGAAAACGCTGCAAATACCAGTTTTCCGCAGTACGGATGCCGCATATGAATGTCCATCTGCGTCAGTCTTTCGTATGTTTCTGCGATATGCGGCATATCCGAAAGATCCAGTTTCGGGTCTACCCCCTGCGCATACATATTCATTGCCAGTACAATAATATCTACATTTCCGGTACGCTCTCCGTTTCCGAACAACGTGCCTTCAATACGGTCCGCTCCTGCCAGAATCCCCATCTCCGCATCACTTACACCGCATCCTCTGTCGTTATGCGGATGCAGGGACAAAATAACATTGTCGCGGTTATGCAGATGCTTGTTAACATATTCAATCTGACTGGCAAATACATGCGGCATGGACATTTCTACCGTCGCCGGAATATTGATATAAGCTTTTTTCTCCGGTGTCGGCTCCCAGATATCAATGACCGCATTGCATACATCAACCGCATAGTCCACTTCCGTACCTGTAAAACTTTCCGGACTGTATTCGAATAAAATATTCCCCTCTGCCTCTGCGGCGAGCTCTTTTAAAAGTTTTGCTCCTTCTATCGCAATCTGCTTTATTTCTTCCTGATCTTTCTGAAATACCTGTTCCCGCTGTGCCAAAGAAGTAGAATTATAAACATGTACAATTACATTTGGCGCGCCTTTTACCGCTTCAAATGTTTTACGGATAATATGTTCCCTTGCCTGTGTCAGCACCTGTATCGTTACATCCTGCGGTATCATATTCCGGTCAATCAGCGTCCGCACCAGCTGATACTCCGTCTCGGAAGCTGCCGGAAACCCAACTTCAATTTCTTTAAATCCCAATTTAATTAACAATCTGAAAAATTCCAGTTTTTCTTCCAGATTCATTGGTTCAATCAACGCCTGATTGCCGTCCCGCAAATCCACACTGCACCAGATCGGGGCATGATCCACATATTCTTTTTTTGCCCAGTCCAGACATTCCTGCGGCGGCATAAAATAATTTCTCTGATACTGCTTATAATCGAACATTTCTCATTCCTCCAAATTTGCATTCAACTCTTATGATTATACTCGATTTTCTTCCATTTGAAAAGGGGCATCCATGAAATTTCGCAATCGCACACGTTTCTCTATAGCTGCCGTGCCTTTTTTGTACACGCCCGCATGGCTTCCATTACACTGCTGCGCATCCCTGTTTTCTCCAGTGTACGCACGGCTTCGATCGTTGTTCCGCCCGGCGAGCATACCATATCTTTTAACGCTCCCGGATGCATGCCTGTTTCCAGTACCATTTTGGCGCTGCCAAGCACCGCCTGTGCCGCAAACGTATAGGCTTTTGCCCTTGGTATTCCGTCTGCCACGGCCGCATCCGCCATCGCTTCTATAAACATAAATACATAAGCCGGAGCGCTGCCGCTTACCGCCGGCACGGCATCCATCATGCCTTCATCTGTTTCTTCCACCCGGCCAAAACACCGGCAGATCTGCGCAATCTGCTCTTTTTCATCTGCCGTAACCCGTGCGCCGGTACAATATGCCGTCATGCCTTCCCCGACCATTGCCGGTGTGTTTGGCATCGTACGCACCAGTTTGACCGGCCTGGCGAACCGTTCTTCCAGCCACGCCAGCGTTTTTCCCGGCGCAACGGACACAAAAATCTGTTCCTGCTTTACGATATCTTTGATCTCCGCAATAACCGTTTCATAATACTGCGGTTTGACAGCCAGAAAAACAATATCCGAACATTTCACTACTTCCTGATTCGAATCTGCCGGACGAATGTTCAACTCATTTTTAATTTTCATACGTGTCTCTTCACTCTTGGCTGAGGCAGTCAGATCTTGTGCTGTTACCAATCCTGACTGCAGAATCCCGTTTAACATTGCTGTTCCCATATTGCCACACCCGATAAACCCAATTTTCATGCTTGCTTCCTCCTGCTATGCCTAATCTATATACCGATTATCTTACCTTATTTGGTCGAAAAATAAAAGTCCCGTTTGAAAGTCCTGATTAAAAATGCTATAATAGATGATTATACTCACATTTTTATTTCGGAGGTTTCTATGCATATTGCCACATTGTTTATATGGTTTATTTTATATGGTATCTTAGGCTGGATATACGAAACGGTTTACTGCAGTATCACAGAACTGAAATGGGACAACCGTGGGATGCTGATCGGGCCATACTGTCCGATCTACGGTGTCGGCGCCGTACTCGACATTCTGCTCTGCAGCAAACTGCCGGATGCATGGACCGTGTTTCTGGTTTGTATGCTTGGATCCGCTATTTTGGAATATACGACTTCCTATACTCTGGAACGTATATTTCATGCGGTCTGGTGGGATTACAGCCACCTGCCTCTGAACCTGAACGGCCGCATCTGCCTGCCCTGCTCCATTGGTTTCGGCTTTGCCGGATGGATTGTCCTGTATGGCATTCAACCTTATATGGCACTGCTGACAGCGCCTCTTTCATCAAACGGGCAGGAACTGCTGGCACTGCTTTTTATGGCCGTCTTTGCCGCCGACTGTGCTCTGACTGCCGATTCACTGGCACAGATCAACGTCAAGCTGGAAGCTACGATGCAGGCGATAGACCTGCATATATCGGAAAAATATGATTCCTTTATCACAAACGCAAGGCATAATATTTCCGAAGGATTCGATACGATGAAAGGTAAAATTACATTTGACGAATTCAGGGAACATCGTACGATCGAAGAAATAAAGAAAACCATGCTGAGCATGAACCGGATCCAGACCAGAGCGCTGCGCTCGTTAGTATCTTTCCGTCACGTCTCTTACAGCGACATCGGCAGCCGTATGAAACATACCCTTGCCTTTGTCCGGAAAAATAAAAAAGACTGAAATAAGGACAGTCCCTCTGCAGAACTGTCCTTTATAATAAATCGTATTATTACGTAATTTGTATCATCTTTCCACTGTTTGCCGGAAGATCCAGCTGTAACACATGATCCTTTACCGGAAGCTTTGTACAACCGGATAAATCCAGCGCTTTTCCCGGTTCCTGATCCCAGTTGACGGTCGCATCCAAAATATTTATCGCCTGATTCGCACGGCTTTCAATCGGAACCTCCAGCTGCAAAGGACTGTCGTCGCAGTTTACCGCAATAAGTATGGCTCTTTTTCTCAGCACCCTTGCAAAGATATACTGTTTTTCCGTTACCATAACCTCCTGATAATGCCCGAAAAACAGCTCCGGAAACTGCTGATTCGCACGCCCCAGCAGACAATGCAGATAGGTAACCGGATCGTGCACATATGCGTCTTTATAATCGGACAGCTTTAGCAGAGTCTGCGTATCTCCATCTTCTTCATCACTCCGCGATCTTTTCATCGTAAACTCCGATCCGCAGTAAAGCGCCGGAACGCCATAAAGTGTATACTGCAGCAAAGCAATCAGCTGCCGGTGTTCCATTTTATTTAATTTTTCATAAATATGTGAGACATCATGATTGTCCACATAAGTATACAGCTTTGCATACGGACACTGTTCGCTGACCTCGCGAATGGAACGTGCAATAATCGGATAATCTCCGTGATTGTGCGCCATTACAAATTTTTTCTGCAGCTCATTATTGGCTGCGCTGTGCAGCATCTTATCATTTACCCATCTGGCATACTCCCCATCCATCAATTCGCCCATGAGCCAAAAATCCTGCTTCATATTTTGCGCGGTTTTACGCAGGTCTTTTATAAAATCATAGTCCATTTCATCAATCGCATCAATGCGTATTCCATCAATATCAAATTCGCTGATCCAAAAATGTACCGTATCAAAATGAAAATCGTGCAGCCACGGACTGAGAATATTCAGCTTCACCAGACGCTGGTAACCGCCCCAGCTCTCATAGCTGAATCCGTCTCCATAGTCATTATCCTTATGAAAGTTGACATTTGAAAACCAGTCTTTATAAGGAGATTTTTTGCCGTTTCGCTTCAAATTCTGAAATGCAAAAAAACTTCTTCCAACATGGTTAAATACGGCATCAACTACAACGCGCATACCCATATCATGGCATTTTGCCACCCAGTTTTTAAATTCTTCATTTGTACCAAGCCTGCTGTCTATCTTATGATAGTCGGCAATTCCATGTCCATGCGAATCCGCTTTAAAAATAGGGCCGATATAAATAGCGTTGCAGCCCATTTTTTTTGCATGCCCTGCCCATTCCTCCAGTTCCGCAAAATGTGAGCCTTCCACATTCGCACTTTCCTGCTCACATCCACACAGACTAAGCGGATGAATCTGGTAAAATACAGCACTGTCATACCAAGCCATCTTAATAAACTCTCCATTTCCTTTTCATTTTTGTCCCAGATACGGCCTATGCAAACATAGAAACCGAACCGGTATGGCGGCCGTCAATCACATAATACGCAGCCTCATGCTCCTGCCGTATGTAAATCTCCATCTCCCGCATTTTCTTGTCCGAATGAATATTGGTAAATTTTTCCACCACACGGTCAATAATGCTGTCACAGTCACATTGATGGCCTCTGTATTCAAAAATCAACCTGTGTTCCTTTCCATTCAGCCAGTTAATTTCACCGCTTAACTCGCTGTCATAAATATCACGGTCGGAATCCCATAAGTTTACAAAAGACTGAAATCCCCCGTTCACCACGTAATATGCTCTCCCATCTTCCGGCTTCACATAAACCTGAATATTTTGTACCGGAACCGAAGACCTGACACTCGCTTCATGATAAGCCTTTTCGGCCAGCTTTGTCAGATTAATCTCTTTTTCGTAATATTGCAGGTACATACGAAGTGTTGCATCCGAACTAATCATTCCAAATACCTCCTGTCTATTCCTCGACGACACGCCAACTACTCTATCTTATATTTTAGTACATTCGTTTCCATTTGTACACCCGATTTCTGCTTTTTAAATAAAAAATATACGAAATATGTCATTTTTTCTTCTATTGTTCTTTTTGACAAAATCCGGACCATCTTTTTCGATTTTTTTCTTTTAGCATGTATTGACTTTTTTTTCATAGTGATAAACTTCTTTTGATAATAATTTCACAATTATTTTATCATTTTTATCCACATTTAACATTTTATAAAGATTAGGAGGACTCACCAAAAATGTTACTCGCACAAATTTTAGCAGCAGCTATCTTTGTCATTATGTTTCTTTTGATTGTTCTGGACAAAATCGAACGGCATTATGTGACACTTGGCTGCGGCCTACTGACACTGGTTGTCGTATTCGGCATTGTTATGCAAAGTCCCCACGCAATTTTGGAAACATTAAATCTGAGCAGTATTTTTACTCCGGATTTCTGGTACGCTGCCAGCGAATCCTCAGAATCATCCAGCGGCATTAACTGGGCCACGATCTTTTTTATTGCCGGCATGATGGTTATGGTAGAAGGGATGGCAAAAGCAGGGTTTTTCCGCTGGCTTTGTATGCGACTGGCAAAATTAGTCAATTACAAACCTATTCCGTTATTCGTAGCTTTTATGATCATGTCCGCTTTTCTGGCCATGTTTATCGACAGTATCACCGTTATACTGTTTCTGGCTGCGGTAACCGTGGAACTGGCAAAACTTCTGAAATTTAACCCCGTTCCGATGATTTTATCCGAAATTTTCTGTGCAAATCTGGGTGGTTCTGCAACGATGTGCGGTGATCCGCCTAATATCATTATAGGAACTTCGTTAGGTTATTCTTTCAGCGATTTTCTGACAAATACCGGACTGATGGCAGGTATCAGCCTGATTCTTATTGTCGCATACTTCTTCCTCGTATTTCATAAGGAACTGGAGGAAGCCGAAAAAAATGCTGTGGATACGAGCTCAATGCCGGATCCGAAAGAAGCCATCAAAAACAAAAAAGATTTTACACTCGCCTGCATTATTTTCGGCTGTGCTGTCGTAATGCTCGTTACACATGCACAGACCGGACTTACCGTAGCGTTTATCGGAACCGTTATTACAATCGTTACGCTGCTTGCATTTGCCAGATGCGCAAAAGAACTGCTCTCCAAAGTAGACTACAAGACACTGCTCTTTTTTATCGGCCTGTTTATGGTAGTAGGCGGTCTGGAACAGACCGGTATTTTGGAAATTATTGCCGGTTACATCGGCAGGGCAAGCAAAGGCAACCTCAAGCTGATGATTGCAATTATTATCTGGGTATCCGCCGTTGCAAGCGCATTTGTGGATAACATTCCGTTTGCCGCAACCATGATTCCGGTTATTAAAAGCCTGGCCGCAACGCAGGGCGTCAATCTGGAAACACTTGCATGGGCACTGTCAATGGGTACCGATATTGGCGGCAGCGCCACACCAATCGGCGCATCCGCAAACGTCGTAGGCACTTCGGTAGCCGCAAAAAACGGTTATGTGATCGGATGGGGTACATACTGCAAATCTGCGGCTCCGGCAACCATTATTGTTGTTACGATATCTATGGTAATTATTTTTATCCGTTACTGTTAATAAGCCGTATACAGATAATCGGAAAAGAACAGAAAGGAAAATCATATGGCACAGACAATTATCTCAGTAAGCCGTGAATTTGGCAGCGGCGGTCATGTAATGGCCGAAAAAATCGCAAAAGACCATAACCTGAAATTTTACGACAGACACATTCTGGATGAAATCGCAACCGAAAATAATATGCGGGTAGAAGTTCTGGAAAAATACGATGAGAAGCCAAGAAACGCCTTTCTCTCCAGAAGAGTCGGTACTTTCTCCAATTCCACGGAAGAAATACTGGCTGAAATGCAGTTTAACTTTATCCGCAAAAAAGCAGATAGCGGCGAATCGTTCGTCATTGTCGGCCGCTGTGCCGAAACCGTGCTGAGCGGGCACAGCGGACTTATCTCGATCTTTGTCGTCGGAGATGAACTGACAAAAATAGACCGCATTAAAACCGTTTACAATCTTGACGAATCCGACGCCATTGCCAAAATCCGACGTCATGATAAAAAGAGAAAACAGTATCATAACCGGCACTCCAGTTTCCGCTGGGGCGATTCCAGATATTACGACGTATGCATCAACAGTAGCAAACTGGGACTGGAACGAACCGGTGCGGCTTTGGAAAGCTATATAAAAGAACGTATCAATCAGATGAAATAACAAGAAAGTCTGTCGGAACGATCATTCGTTACCGACAGACTTTTTTTGCATTCAGATCCGGATTTTACTTTTGAAAATAATAATTATCATCCGGCTGTACATATCCAAAGCACGGATGCTTCTTTTTCAGCTTCAAATACAGCGCAGCATTTGTCAGCATCTGATATGGCCCGGAATAAAAGATTCCTACAAGCCCAAGTGTCAGAGCCGACAAAATATTCCATCCTAAAAATGACAGATCCAGTACAAAAGTTTCCCACTTGTTGCCCATCATCATTTCCCGGCTGATCCGAAACGCCTCATCCGAAGCCATATCCGGATATTCGGCCATCAGATACGGAATCATCCGATATTCATATGATTTTACAATACCCGGAATCAAAAACAGCAGCGTCCATAAAACCATATATAAATTTCTTAAAAACATTGTTTTCACAACATTTGCATAACAGTTTTTAAACACGAATACCATTTCCTGAAACTCCGGCTTCACGCTGCGCGCAAGTACCATATACCGTTTGCACCCAACTTCAATCGGATGCATGACAAATATATTGACCGCAATCATCAGCGCCCACATTCCAAGCACTGTTGCAAACGCCATTCCAAGAAACGGTAACAGGATTCCGACAATGTCCCTGACCATCACATATCCATCATACCCATAATAGCCATCGCCGTGCAGATTCTGCCAGTTTTTTGCCGCATTTGTCGTGCTGCTTTTTCCGGCACTGCTTCCCGCTACGACTGCGTGAATAAATGCCACAAGTACAAACGGCCAATAATTCAGCCTCATCAGAGATTTTGAATCTGCTTTTAATTCTAGTCGATTCCAGTCCATAAGATTACCTTCTTTCTTAAACTATTACAGAAACAACTGCAACCATTCGGACAAGCCGGTCTGCCACAGGCAGCTTTACAGTCTCGTCTCCACAAATATATCATAAATAGCTTTTATGGCCTGCTCAAAATCATCATTGCTGACACCGATAATCACATTCAGCTCAGAGGAACCCTGATCAATCATTTTTACGTTGATATTCGCATGTGCCAGCGCGGAAAAGATTCTGCCTGCCGTACCGCGCGTACTCTTCATCCCACGCCCAACAACCGCAACCAGCGACAAATCTGCTTCCAGATCAATGCTGTCCGGTTCTGCCAGACGGTGAATCGCTGATAATACGCTCTGTTCCTTGCCTTCAAATTCTTCCTGATGTACAAATACGGTAAACGTATCAATGCCGGAAGGTGTATGTTCAAATGAGATTTGATTTTCTTCGAATGCTTCCAGTACCTTACGTCCAAACCCGATTTCCGAATTCATCATATCCTTTTCAATATTGACCGCAACAAATCCCTGTTTTCCCGCAATGCCGGTAATCGTAAACTCCGGTTTCTGACAGGTACTCTCTACAATAAACGTACCGGAATCTTCAGGCGCATTCGTATTCTTAATATTAATCGGAATCCCCTCTTTGCGTACCGGGAAAATGGCATCCTCATGCAAAACGGTAGCCCCCATATAAGACAGCTCCCGCAGCTCCTTGTACGTAATCACTTTGATTCCTTTCGGATCTTTAATAATTCTCGGATCCGCAATCAGAAATCCCGACACATCCGTCCAGTTTTCATACAGATCTGCTTTGCATGCCTTTGCAACAATCGACCCGGTAATATCCGAACCGCCGCGTGAAAACGTCTTGATACTGCCATCTGCTTTTGCCCCGTAAAAGCCCGGAATCACTGCCCGTTCACATTTTTTCAGACGTTCTTTTAATATCTGATTGGTCGTATCCACATCAAAATCGCCTTCCGCATCAAAACGGATGACCTCTGCGGCATCAATAAATTCATATCCGATAAAATGCGACATAATAATCCCGTTTAAATATTCTCCGCGGGAAGCCGCATAATCTACGCCTGCCTTCTGAGAAAAATTTTCCTCAATCTTTTTAAACTCTTCGTCCAGACTTAAATTGATTTTCAGCCCGTTGATAATCTCATTATATCTGGCACGAATTTTGCGTAAAAGCGGCTTAAACTCTTCATCTGCTTCCGCCTGTGCATAACACTCATACAGCATATCCGTTACTTTTATATCATTTCTGTGGCGTTTTCCAGGCGCGCTCGGCACAACATACCGTCTTTTTTATCTGCCAGCAGAATATCACGTACTTTGCGAAACTGCTCTGCACTGGCCAGAGAACTTCCGCCGAATTTCACAACCTTAATCATCGTTTTTCCTCCATATAAATAGCCTTACCATTCATTCTCTTTCATAAATTCCTGCGCCTCATCCGGGATTTCGTCCAAATCATCTTCTCCGACGTCTACCTGATGCGGCTGTTTCTTATAAAATATATCATACATGACAGGAATAATAAAGAGTGTCATAAACGTAGCATACAATAAACCTCCGACAACTACAATAGCCATGCCACGTCCCATGGAATTTCCTGCCTGCGTACTGAAAATCATCATACTCATAGATAATATCGTCGTCAACGCCGTCATCAGAATCGGGCGCATACGTGTCTTTCCGGCAGCAATCAGCGCCATCTTTCTTTCCATCCCACCAATGCGCAGCTGATTCACATAATCCACGAATACAATTCCGTTGTTTACAACCGTCCCCATCAAAATCGTAAATCCTAACAGGCTCATTAAAGACAGCTGTTCCCCAAATGCCAGTAATCCCAACAGGCCTCCGGTAAATGCCAGCGGAATGGTAAATAATACGATAAACGGCGACAGCAGACTCTGAAACTGCGCAACCATAACAAGATATATAAGTAAAAACCCGAGCGCCATCAAACGCATCATCTGCATAAGCATGTCATTGACCTGATCGCTTTCTCCGCCGATCTCAATTGAGTACCCGTCTGCGATCTCATATGTTTTCAGTTTTTTATTCAGCTCTCTTGTTAAAAGCGTCGTATTGTAGCCTTCCATCGTATCTGCCGTAACCGTAATATAGTGAGACTGATTTTCACGGGAAACCGACGCCAGTCCCTGTCCGTATTCCAGCACCGCAAAATCACCCAGCTCATACGTTTTCGTCTCATTTGTACCGTCTTCTTTTGTAACGGTCGCTTCCAGCTCCATATCAAGCAGATTGTCTTTATTTAACAAGTCCGTCTCATCTACAATCTGCACGGTCATATCCGTATCACCGACACTCATGGTAGCCGAATTTTTTTCTGTCGTTAGTCTGGACGCCAGTGTTCCATAGATCTGTGCCACCGTAAGTCCGCGTTTCATTGCCTTATCTTTATTAATATTCAGATGAATTTCCTGCGCACCGTCTTCCTGCCCGTTTGAAATGTTTTCAAATCCTTCGACCTGCGCAACCAGTTCCTGCACTTCCTCACTGATTTCCAGCAGTTTCTCCATACTGTCGCCATAAATGTTAAGAGTAAGTCCGCTGCCCATCATCGCTGTCATATCTCCCATGGCAGATGCCGATACGGACACTTCACAGTTCAAATCGGACGTAGCGTTTTCCAGTTTTTTTGCAATGGAGCGAATCTCATTCACATCTTTGATGTCTTCGTCTAATAAAATCGAAAAAGTAAAATTCAGATGATTTTCTCCGGCTGCTCCCGCACCAAACATGCCGGATGCGCTGCTTGCATCCATCGCTCCCACCGTTGACACACCTTCGATCGAAAGCGCTGCATCCATCACCTGATCGGCCATAGCAAACGCGTCGTCTTTTCCGTGTCTTCCGGCACCGTTGCAGATATCGAAATCTGTTCTCCGGTCATCTCCGGCATCATCGTAATACCCATACACATAACTTCACGAATACAGATCACCAGCAGCAATATAGTGAGCACCAGCGGCACAAGCTTCCATTTCAGGCAGAAAGCCAGCATACTTCCATAAACCTTCTGCACTCTTTCAAAGAAAGGATACCGTTTCTCTTTCGTCTTTTTCAGTAAAACAGACCCTGCCGTCGGCACAACGGTCAGCGCAACGATCAGCGACGCCGTCAGTGCATAAGAAATCGTCAAGGCAAACGGCACCATCAGCTCGGCAACCAGCCCGGTCGTAAAATCATCGGTAAAAATACACAGATCGTCGTCAGTGTAGACGAAATAATCGGCCCTGCAACCTGCTTTGCCCCCTGTACCGCCGACCGCGGTGCGGAAATACCGTAATTACGAATGCGATAGATATTCTCAATAACTACGATTGAATTGTCTACCAGCATACCGATAGCAAGCCCTAGTCCGGCCAGTGTCATAATATTGATGGATATATCGGAAAAATACATAATCAATATTGCAAACAGCACGGAAAACGGTATGCTGAACGCTACTACAAGCGTTGGTTTTATATCTTTAAAAAACAGAATCAGCACAAGCACTGCCAGCAGCGCACCGGCAATCATACTTTGCAGAATGCTGCCGATAAACATCGTAATATAATCGCCCTGATTCATAATCGGCGTTACTTTTAAGCCTTCGTAATCTTTTTCCAGCTTTTCCATCGCTGCCTCACACGTTTCCGCCACTTCGCTCGTACTGGCCGTGCTTCCTTTATATATGGAAATCAGTACGCCTTCTTCCCCGTCAATCTTTGCATAATTTTCCCCGGCATTATCAATGATCGTAATATCTGCAACATCCGACATCCGTACATTGCCGGCACCCGGCAGCTTGCACAACAGCATATCTTCCAGATTCTGCAGACTGTCATAATGCTCTCCGACTTTTATCAGCCATTGATTTTCCGACTTTTCTTTGTCTTTAATATACCCGGCAGGCATCGAAAAGTCCTGCGCCGAAATCATCTGAGAAAGTGTATCCATATTTGCAAGACTGCTGATATTTGCATTTTCCAACGCCGCTTTTCTGGACTGGCGGTATTGTTTTTTCGCCTCTTTCAGCTCTTTTTTAGCTTCATCCAAATCTTTTTGCGAGCTTTCAATGCCGGAAAGCCCGTTCGCCATCTGTGCGTCTCCAGAAGCTATGGATACGGCAGCTTCAAACTTGCCTTTGTCCGCTTCTTTATATTGCTGATCAATCTTAGCCATCTGCTTATTCATCTGCTTAACGGCCTGCTCCACAGCTATAATCTGTGTCTCCAGATTTGCAATACCGGTCTCGACCTGCGGCAGACGCACCGTTACAATATCGGACAGCTGCTGCAAACGCTCCGGCGTCAGCTCCTGCACCTGCTCTGCCATGCCCAGATTTGCAACCCATTCTATAAACGCTTCAAACTGCTCCGGATTTGCAAGCGCATCGTCAATATCGGTCGGAATCGTAATACCTGCAAGCTGCGCAGCCTGCGCCAGCGTCGTCTGCATCGCGCCAAGTGCTCCGTTGATCTGATTATATGTATCGGTTACCTGATTGTCCTCATAAGCCTTTTTTTCTGCTTCCAGTCCCGCTTTCGAAGCTTTCAGACTCGTCAGATTCGCCTCATATGCCGCTTTGGCAGCCTGTGCCTGATCCAGCGCAAGACTCGCCTCAGCCAGTCGGCCGGACGTTTCCGACTGCGTTTTTTTCAGGTCACTCTGTTGCTTTTCCAGTTCGCTTTTGGCATCCGCAAGCTTTTTCTTTCCGTCTTCCAGCTGCTGTTCGGCTTCTTCGATCTGTTCTTTCGCTTCGACAAGCTTGTCGTTTGTTTCATCCAGTATCCGATCATTGATTTTTTCTATTTTCGAAGCGTTTAAACGTACTTCCACCGTTTTTTCCACGCTGCCGACCGCCGAGACACTTGCAACACCGTCCTGGCGTTCAAAATAAGGCTTGATAATTTCCTCCGTAAAATCGGAAATCTCGTAAATATCTTTATTTTCATAGCTGACAGTCGCATACATCGTCGCCATCATGTCCATGGAGATTTCCAGCATATTCGGCGTACCGCATGTTTCCGGAAGCGTCAGCTGATTAATCTGCGCCGTTACTTTGACCAACGCGGAATCCATGTTCGTATCTTCCACAAATTCCAGTGTTATCATACTGTAATTTTCCGCGCTGACGCTTGTAATGTTTTCCACACCCGTAACCGTACCAAGCGCCTGTTCCATCGGCGCGGTCACTTCACTTTCCACCTTTTCAGGACTGGCGCCCGGATCCGTCGTAATAATCATCAGGTACGGCAGACTCATATCCGGCAACAGGTCCGTTTTCATCCGTGTCAGACTGACCGTCCCGATTACAAGAACCGCAATAACTGCTACAAAAATCGTAAACGGCTTTTTTACGCAATATTTTGTCATTTTCCGCTCTCCTTCTCCTTTGCCCGGTTTTCGGCAATGTAAGCTTCAAACTTTTCCACCGAATAATTTAAGATCAGTTCCTTTGGAAAATCTGTCTGCTCCACGACAGGCATCGAATGATCGGTATTTGCAATATCTGTCATAAAATGCGCATCACTGTTCATGATCACAGGCACGTCGTACTTCTTGCACAAGTTTAATATTACGGTAATATTCTCCCTGGCATTTTTGCGCGACGGCATTCGCATGGAATTGTTATTAATCTCCAAAAGCGTATGATACTCTTTGGATGCCCGTACAATCTGTTCATAATCCAACGGACAGTTGCCGTCATCCGGATGACCGATAATATCTATCTTCGGATTTTTCATTGCTCCCAATACCGCTGCCGTATTCTGCTGCGTCGTTCCAACCCGATATAAATTGGTATGAATACTTGCAATACGCAGATCCAGGCGATCTATAATCCTGTCCGGCAAATCGACCGCACCTTCATAATCCATAATATTCAGTTCCGCGCCAAGCATCAGCCTGATTCCAAACATTTCCCTTGGCACTACGCGCAGATTAACAAAATACAGGTCGTTACAGGTCCCTGGCATGCAATGTGAATGCTCCGTAATTCCCAGCAGTTTCAGTCCGCGGGCTGCCGCTTCCTTTGCCATCTCCGTAAGTGTTCCATAAGCATGGCCGCTGGCTATCGTATGTGTGTGCACATCCAATTCAAAACTCATCGTCTCATCCTCTTCTCTTTTATTCTATAATAAACAGTTTATTCTATATGACAGACTTTCTTTATTGTAAACATTTTTTGTATATTTTATTTGTAAAGTTTCCTTGAAATTTTATTCCCTGCTGCGTATATCTTAAATAATATACCGCATTTTTTTTCGTTCGTCCATTTTTTTGCATGGAATTTATAAAATATTAAGATTATGATTCAAATACATATATATCCACGAACTATACACCGCCGTCAATTTTTATATAATATTCATTTGTACCCGATTCTATATACCTTCTATTTTTGATATAAACGGCAAAATTAGTAATCCACAAAAAAAAGCAGCTATATATGAAGTATTTATAGCTACTCTGAAAAGGTAGAATGATAAGATATGTTACCAAAATAAATAATATGACCATTACATGGAAAGTACAAAGCAAGATTCCTACCATATCTATCTTTTCTGCATTCATATCTATCTACATATCTCACTGAGCTTCCTAATACCCTGATAAAGCCTTTGTATAATATTTTCATCAGTTCAAAACGAATAATTAAACATTGGAGATATGAAAAACATATTCGGAGCTGATTGTAATTGAAAAAATGGGGACAAAAGCATCCCCATTTCCTACACGGTAAACGCAAGCTTTTATGTATTCCCAAGTTTCAAATTTTCTGTTATATTGAATTTAGTCAAAGACAATCTTTACACATTCGTGTATAATTATTTCCAAACTCTGAAAGGAAATAATTATTATGGAAAAAGAGAAAAAAGATATTTTACTGATCGATTGTATGCGTGAAATCCCAGATCCAAGGGCTCCATACAACCAAAGACACAAATTTCTTGATATTATCATTATCGCTGTCACAGCTGTCCTTGCAGGGATGGATACCTGGAATGAGATTGCAGACTGGGCGGTTTCTAAAAAACAATGGCTGGGAACGTTCCTTGAACTGCCAGGCGGCATTCCTTCCCATGATACGATAAACAGGGTTTTCCAGATGATCGAGCCGGAAAAATTCCATGATGCATTTTTCCGGTGGGCCAGCGCCGTGTCAGGCAAAGTAAAAGGCGTAGTGGCGATTGATGGTAAAACAGCAAGGCGCAGCAGGGAAGAAGCAGGGGATATCAAACCGATCCACACGGTCAGCGCATGGGCAGTAGAATCATCCCTTGTACTGGGCCAGTTGTGTGTGGATGAAAAAACAAACGAGATAAAGACAATACCAGAGCTTTTGGACATTCTGTGCCTGGAAGGGTGTATTGTCACAATGGATGCGATGGGAACGCAGAAAGAGATCGCCCGCAAGATCATTCACAAAAACGCAGATTATATCCTGCAGGTGAAAGGGAACCAGCAGACACTTATGGACGATATCCGGGAGTATTTTGAAAAAGATGTATTTACGGAAAAGAAAGATGCCCTGGAAAAGGCGGAGCGTTACTATAAAGATCTGTGTAAGGAGCACGGGAGGATAGAAAAGAGGGAGTATTACGTTGAAAATGATATTGAATGGCTCAGGCAGAGGCATCCGGAGTGGGAGGGCCTTGCAGGTATTGGGGCATGTGTATCTACAGTAACGGAAAAAGGGAATACCGTAACAGCTGTAAATTACGCCATATACAGCAGGAAAGGAATGACAGCCGCAGAATATGGGAAAAGTGAAAGGGCACACTGGGGGATTGAAAACAGCCTGCACTGGGTGCTTGATATCGCGTTCAGGGAGGATGAAAGCCGGATCAGGGCTGGAAATGCAGCAGAAAACATGAATATGGCACGCCATATAGGAGTAAATCTGCTAAAACAGGAAAAAAGCTGTAAGATGGGGATTGCCAGCAAAAGAAAGAAATGCGGGTATGACATGGCTTACCTTTATAAAGTATTGGGCGGATTAAATACTGGAATAAAATAGAGGGTACGAATTAAATACATCGTTTAACACATGGCAGAACCCCATGTCTAGTTATTATACGCAAAATAATTTAACCATCGCATCTTTACGTATAGTTTTAATCGTGAAAACTGATATCTCCAAATTTATAAAAAGTTTATAAAACCTGCGTTTACCGTGCCATTTCCTAAATTAACGCTTGCAAATGAGCAAGGTATCATTTATAATCAGATTAGAAACAGCAAAGGGTTTTGCCGTGTCCGATGGTTGTCACCGGAAACTTAATCCGTTTAGTTTAAGTATTCAGGCTATCCCCTATTGCGAGTAGGAGATAGCCGTTTTACTTTTTATGATGGTTGTCGAGATATGATAAAGCTGCGAATATTACTAACAGCAACGTCAAAACTTCTAACGTATCCATATGTACCTCCTTTCCGTTTCCGGAAAGTACAACCACCAGACTATCCCTACGCTGATCTGACTATGGCATATTATACATATCTTATTAGAGATTACACAGAAATATTTAAAATAATCATTTCCTGACCTTATTTAAAATTGAAAAAATTGAATGAAATCCCCGAACCGTGTTACGACACAGTCCCGGGATTCTTCTTTACTTTATATCGTATTTAAATGGTGAATTTCCTACAGCTTGTACGGCGTACTCTGATACACATAATAATTCAGCCAATTCGAAAGCAGCAGCTGTCCGGTCGACCGCCAATTGACAATCGGCGCTTTTGAAGGGTCGTCTCCCGGAAAATAATTGACCGGAAGCAATGGATCCATTCCTTTTTCCAGATCACGTTCGTATTCAAGCTTAAGCGTATCCGAATCATACTCCGGATGACAGGTAATGAAAAATTGTCTGCTGTCCACCGTTTTCGCAATCGCGACACCGGCCTCTTCGGATACGGCCATAACCTCCAGTTCCGGCACTGCCTGAATCTGTTCTGCGGTAATCTCCGTCGCTCTGGAATGCGGTGCGTAAAAGACATCGTCAAATCCACGAAACAGCGGCGAATTTTTCTTGATCACCTCATGGGAATAAATACCTGACAGTTTTGGAACCCGATCTCTTTTTCGAATGTTGTGATGATAATATAAGCCCGCAAAAGAACCCCAGCAGGAATGCAGTGTGCAGTGTACATGTGTCTTCGTCCACTCCATAATGCGTTTTAATTCCTCCCAGTAATCCACCTCTTCAAAAGATACAAAATCCAAAGGCGCTCCGGTAATAATCATTCCGTCATATTTTTATGTTCGATCTGATCAAACACCTGATAAAAAGTGCTTAAATGTGTCTGATCTACATGCGCAGACTTATGACTGGCCATATGCAAAAACTCCACTTCCACCTGCAGCGGTGTATTGGAAAGCTTACGCAGAAACTGCGTCTCCGTGACGATCTTTGTCGGCATCAGATTCAGCATCAGCACATTCAATGGTCGGATATCCTGGTGCATCGCACGATACTCCGTCATTACAAATATATTCTCTTTTTCCAAAATCTCACGCGCCGGCAGCGCATCCTGAATCTTAATCGGCATAAATCATCTCTCCTTTTTCTAAGACTTTTTCAGTCTGTTTTTCATATTGGTCTATCATAACATACTTTCTTCCCTGACTCAATCTCAATTTTAACCGTTTTACCGGTTCATCTCTTCCATGATTCCAACTATGGAACAATTTGTTTTTTTTGAAATTTTTTACTTGAAATTTTGGCAGAATTCAGTTATAATATGTCTATCGGCATTGATTAATTAAAAAATGTTTCGCAGGTATCGTACATCGGTAGTACACCAGCTTCCCAAGCTGGTAAGGTGGGTTCGACTCCCATTACCTGCTCTGACATGAAACTCAGCAAAACCCCGCAGTCCAACCACAAACTCCTGCGGGGTTTTGTATTGCTCCAATTTATTTGCGCAAAATAAAAACCCTTGAAATCAAGGGCTTCCAATGAGACACGGGGGAGTCGAACCCCCGACAACTTGATTAAAAGTCAAGTGCTCTACCAACTGAGCTAGTATCCCATACCATATAAACATATCGAAACTGGGCTAACCAGATTCGAACTGGTGAATGCAGGAGTCAAAGTCCTGTGCCTTACCGCTTGGCGATAGCCCATTAACTTGTCCTTCTGCGTTAACATACACCATTGCGTATTGGCTGTTGTCTGCAAACGCAAAGGGTGGATACAGGGATTTGAACCCTGGGCCTCCAGAGCCACAATCTGGCGCGCTAACCAACTGCGCTATACCCACCATACAACGTGCCCAAAGGGATTCGAACCCCCGACCCACGGCTTAGAAGGCCGTTGCTCTATCCAGCTGAGCTATGGACACATATTCTGTTCAGGCTGTCATTTGACATGACAAAGCGGGTGATGGGAATCGAACCCACGTATCCAGCTTGGAAGGCTGGTGTTCTACCATTGAACTACACCCGCATGCTTTGTGTAACGATCGGGGTGACAGGATTCGAACCTGCGGCCTCCTGGTCCCAAACCAGGCGCTCTAGCCAAGCTGAGCCACACCCCGCTGTGTTAACTTTTCTGTTTTCCCGAACGCAAGATAAAGTATACCCTAGTATTTCCAGTTTGTCAACACTTTTTTAAAGAAATTTCAAAAAAAATTTAAAATCACTTTCAGCCTCTGTTTCCATTATAATATAGGAAGGTTTGCGCCCTTCCTGTCTGGGAAAAGACAGGCTTCCGGGATTAATTACCGATAAATCCCCTTCCTGACGGATCACCGGCCGATGAATATGTCCGAACATAACCATGTCAACACCTCTGCCTTTTGCCTCCACGGTAGACGCATGTCTCTGTTTTTAACAAAAAATGTCTTGATTTTTTATTAAAATAGCACAAAAATAAGCAATTTTATTATGTTTTAAAAATTTACAAATTTAGAATTAAGCAAAAATAAGCTCTATTTTTTATCAGAGAGCTATGTGTTTACAAATTGTTCATAAAGCATGCGTCTACCGTGCTTTTGCCTCCCGTATCAGATGTTCCAGTCCGGCAACTACATAATAATAATGTCCATGTGTGATCAAAATCCGTTTTCCGTCCAGTTCAATCGTCTGTTCCTGCGGCAGCGGCGAAAAGTAATCGTTGTTTCCTTTTACCGCCGCAACCGGACAGCCTGCTTTGACTTCCAGATATTCCTCATCACCTTCTATGTCTCCCAGATGGATGACCTGATCATACGGGCGTTCCAGTTCCAGCACTCTGTCCAGATTTTTATGATATCCATGTGTATCGCTTATCACTAATACTTTCATAGCATCCATCCCCCTCGTTTTTACCAATTGCTCCTGCTTCTTTTAAACATGTTCCAAAATTCCCCTTTTGATCAGTTCTTCTTTCATCGCCCGCAGTGCATTGCCTCTGTGACTGCATCTGTTTTTCTGTTCCATAGTCAGTTCTGCCGTAGAGCAGCCAAACGCGTCCACATAAAAAATAGGATCGTATCCAAATCCGTTCGTACCGGCCATTTCCCATCCGATGTATCCTTCAATCGTACCTCTTGTTGTAAACACACCACACCCCGGGACTGCCGCTGCGATCGCGCAGACAAATCTTGCACTTCTTCGTTCTTTTTCCACACCTGTCAGACGATACAGCAGCGCCTGGTTTTTTATATCATAAGACGTATCTTCTCCCAGATAACGCGCCGAATAGATGCCAGGTTCTTTATTTAAATAGTCAATTTCCAGGCCGGAATCGTCTGCAAGTATGATATCGTCCGGAGCAGTCTTTGCAATCGCCGCTGCTTTTATACATGCGTTTTCTTCAAATGTCAGGCCGTCTTCCACCACTTCCACATCAATCCCTGCTTCCTTCATAGACAAAACATCCAATCCGCAGTCTGACAGTATTTCTCTTATTTCTTTCATCTTGTTTTGATTTCCTGTAGCAAAAATAATTCGATTTGCCATTTTTCTTCCTCCTGTCACATGTACTTTCATTTTAAAACTATGATTCATCCAGCCGATCTAACGATTTCAGCAGCGCCTGATAAAGCCCTTTTGCTGCTTTTTGCTGGTATCCCGGATCAACCAGCCTTGCCAGCTCATTCGGATTATTCATAAATCCAACCTCAACAAGCGCCACTGGCGCAGCGGAGTGTCTTATGATATAGATTTTATTTCCATTGATAATGCTTCTTTTTTTCGCTCCTAACGCAGCCACCTCTTCGTCCAGACATATCTGCGCAAAATCCTGCGTATCAAATGCCGTATCCGGCGCCAGCTCGTTGTACATAACCTCAACGCCTTCCACCCC
This sequence comes from Eubacterium plexicaudatum ASF492, assembly GCF_000364225.2. Taxonomy (GTDB): domain Bacteria; phylum Bacillota; class Clostridia; order Lachnospirales; family Lachnospiraceae; genus Eubacterium_J; species Eubacterium_J plexicaudatum. Next base: position 5,570,800 of record NZ_AQFT02000001.1, on the reverse strand, counting down.
GGTGTTGCCTTTTAACGAATTAATATGCACGCTTAAAAACAAATCCGCCTGCAGATCGTTTGCCAGCCCTACCCGCTCGGAGAGCGACGGATTTGAGTCATCCAGCCTTGTATAATAAACGCCGATACTCGCATCATCCGCTTCGTCAAAATATGCTTTCAGATACTGCACAATCCCAAGTGTAATATTTTTTTCATAATGCGTACCGGCTACCGCTCCCGGCGCACCGCCTCCATGCCCCGCATCTACGACGACAATGCGATCATGCAGTTCCCGCGGAGAAAAGAAATCCAGATATAAATATTCCTCATCAAAACTGTAATCCGCTTCCACGGCTTTGTCCATCGTCAGCGCAACCGTACCGCTGCCTCCTTCACTGGAATAATCCAGACTTTCCATATCTCCGCTTTCACCAAGCACCATATAATCATAAATATAATTTTCGTCGGCTCCCGGTATGCGGATATCAATCCGACGGGAAATGAGATTTTCAATTACTTTTACATTTGATTTATCCGCACCTTTCGGCAGTTCCAGCTGCATCTGATGGGTAATGACAATCACATCTTCCTGCGGCTGCGGTTCTCCCCCTTCTTCCGTCACTTCTTTTTCTTCCTTTTCCGCCTTCTGAGCCTGTCTTTGTACCTGCTGCGTATTATAGTCCATAATTTCCAGACCGGACATTTTTCCAATAATGCGTATCGTTCTTCCCGTGCCAGCTGATCTCTGCGGATGCTGGCGCTGAATGCTTCAATGCGCTGTTCCAACGCCGGCAGAAAAAAAACCGCCACACATGCAAAAAGAGAAAACGCACACGTAAAAAACGCCGTAAAACGTGCCAGTCTCTTTTCCATAACCGTTTTCCTCCTCTGTCTCTTCTAGAGCGTGTCTTAAGCGTCCGGCAGCGAATCCGTTTGCTGCCACGGACGCCTTGCATACGCTTTAATGCACAGGTTGCAATCCGAACTTTCTTTTACATCCGACCATATTTTCCCCTGCGCACTGACATATCCTTCGCCATCTTCCAGATTTACTTCCTGTGTCAGTTCGTCTGCTGCATATTCGATCGCCATCGGGCGAACCTCATTCGGCGTAGACAGCCAGACGACTACCGCAAATTTTCTGTTTTTCGCCACCCGGATAGACTGGTCAAAGCGAATCGTATGGTATCCTGCATTGGACAGCCTGCCCTCTGCTACAAGAATCCGACTGTCCATAGAAGAAATGTCCGCAAACTCCGGAACAATATACACCTGATAGCTCGTATTTTTGCCGGTCGTATAAAATCCCGCCGCCGCTATATCCTCTTCTTCCTCCGCCATAAAGACATTGGCTCCATAAATACTTTCCTTATTATAACCCATCTGTCCTACCCAGCCGCATAAATCGGACTGATACAGCTTGTCATAATTATCCGCATCTTCCACCCCGGTAAAAACGAGATTATGCGTTCCTATATTCGTATCATAATAAGATACATAAAATACACCGTCATCTCCAAAATCGGAACCCCAGCTGTTCTGGCAGATCAATGCACCGTCATCCGCAACATCCGTTTTAAAATATTCCCGCGGAAAACTGTCATCCCATCCGATAATTACAACATCATGATTTGGTTTTTCCTCTCCTTTATAACAATAGGCATATTTTTCCCTGTTATAATAAGGAGAATCTCCATCCGCATTCTGTAATGTTGTATAAATACAGCTTTCTACACCACCATACTGAAACACTGCTTTTTTAATCCCGTCTAAGTTTTTTGCATCTATAATATGCATATCCTGTACATGCTTTACCGCTGTCAGGGAAGAATCTGTCCTGCCATCGCCATAAGGATCATCTTTTTCCAGTACTGGCCCCTGCCAGGCAGCCAGATAAGCCATCGCCATTGTATACTGTCCGCCGTCTTTCAAAGAACTCGTAAAGCTGTGATTGTGATTCATATGATCTACCGACAGCTGCATCTCCGTCTCCGGCAGCAGCGCAGATTCCAGCGCTGTCAAAGACGCAAAAGCCCAGCATGTTCCGTACGGTCCCTGATCACGAATTTTCGGCGCCCTCCCGTTGTCCCTTAAATCATACCGGTATGGCAGATGTACTCCATCATCCGGCATCATGCTTTGGACAACCACCATATTTTCTTCCATATCCCATTGGCTGACGTAACCAAACTCATCCATCAGCAGTTCCAACGGCAGATAAAATCTGTCATTTTTACGGATCATAGCGGGACTTTTTTTTATTTTTTCTTTATTCCTGATATAATAATTTTTGTTTGGTTCAAATTCCAGCACATCTTCTCTTTTTCTATAATTAGAAGCTGCTGATCATACAGATGCGCGCCGCAGTCAAATCCGTCCCGCAGTATTTCAATCGGGAGCATCATTCTGCGTGCGTCATCCAGATAAATACCATCGTCCAGATTCGTAAATTTTCTTCCGTCAATATGCACAGCCAGATACATCTGATTGACTTCTTCGGCAATGATAGGATCCCACTCTTCTTTTCGCAGATTTGCTCCCTGTACCTTTTCCGTATGTGCCAGATTCTGCCCGATGAATTCGAATTTAAACAGCATTAATATTCCAAGTATGACTGCAAACCAGACATATCTTTTCCATTCATGCATACTTACTTTTTCCTTTTTGGCGGTTTCGGTCCCATAAACTGATAAAAATTCGTCTTTAGCATACCATTATAAATCTTTCGCTTTTTGTCTGCATTTCGTCCGACATAGCGTTCCGTATCTTCATATCCGGTTATTATGTACAATGACCATGCATCCAGATTTCGATACGCTTCCCCAATCTGTTCATACAGCTTCGGCAAATCCCGTTTATCCTCCATACGCTCTCCGTACGGCGGATTCATAATTACAAAACCATACTTTTTCGGATGGCGAAGTTCCCGTATACTTCTTTTTTGAAAATGTATCAGGTGATCGACACCCGCACGCTTTGCATTTTCACGCGCTACGCGAATCACATCGCCGTCAATATCATATCCCTGAATATCTGCTTCCACATGCGGATCAGCCAGATCCTGCGCTTCCTCCGTCGTCTCATACCATGTCTTTTTGGGAATCAGATTTACCCATTCCTGCGCCGTAAAATCCCGGTTCATCCCCGGAGCCAGATTCGCTGCCATCATTGCGGCTTCAATTGGAAATGTACCGCTGCCGCAGAACGGATCGACCAGGATACGATCTGCATGCCATGGCGTCAGCATGATCAACGCAGCTGCCAGCGTCTCCGAAATCGGCGCCGCACCACTCATTGTACGGTATCCACGCTTATGCAGCGAATCTCCCGTCGTATCAATCGCAACGGTCACTTCATCCTTGAGCAGAAAAATCCGAATCGGATATTCCGCCCCTGTTTCTGCAAACCACTCGATATCATAATATTCTTTCATTTTTTCAACAACCGCTTTTTTTACAATGCGCTGAATATCTGACGGGCTGAACAGTTTGCTTCGGATCGAAGATGCCTTTGTAACCCAGAATTTCGCGTCTTTCGGCAGATAGATTTCCCATGGCAATGCACGAATTCCTTCAAACAGCTCATCATACGTAACGGCATGAAAACTCCCTGCCTTTAACAGCACCCGTTCCGCCGTGCGCAAAAACATATTCGCACGGCAGATTGCCTGTGCATCTCCTGTAAATGTGACTTTTCCGTCCTCAACTTTTGTAATATCATATCCAAGATCATAAATTTCTTTTTTTAATACCGCTTCCAGTCCAAAATGGCATGGTGCGATTAATTCAAATGTCTGCATATTTTCTCCATCGTTTTGTTGTCTTAGTTACAGCTTTTCTTAGTTTATATTATCTTGTCTGATTTACGGTGTCAATCAAATTTTATACATATGTGCATTTTGTGATAAAAAACATTCCACGCCTCCGATTAACGCGCCTACACGATATCCACGCCTGCTCAGACGCTTCGCCGCCATCAGGCTCAGATTGCCATGTTCACAGTAAAAAATAATCTTTCCTGTTTTTGGCAGTCTGTGTTCCCACTCCTCCATATATTCATAAGGAAAGTTTCTTGCACCCGGCAGATGATATTCCATATACTGTTCCGGATCTCTTAAGTCCACAAAAAATGTATCCCTGCGTTCCAGATACGACGGCGCATCCTTACATTTAATCAATTCAAAATCCATAGTTATCCTCCTATACAAACAGCCCTGTGCAAAAGAAACTGCTGCTTCTTTTGTACAGAGCTGTTTTGTTAGTATAGTCTATTCAATTGATGAGCGATTGCCATTGTTATTTTGTGTGGCAGTCTGAAAATTTGCTGTCAGCTTTGTTAGAAGCCTGGTTTTTAGCATTCTGAGCATTGCTGGCGTTGGCAGCTCTGTTTGAGCTGTTGCTTGCATTGGATGCATTATTTGCATTGGATGCATTGCTCGCATTTGATGCACGATTTGCGTTGTTTGCATTTGTTGAATTTGATGCATTCGATGTCTTGTTCTTTGCCATTTTTCATAGCCTCCTATTTGATATCTATCGTTGCAATGTTTTGTTCAAACATTGTACTCATAGTATGGTCCGGGAGGCTTCTTTTATACTGGAAATTTTTAGTTAACACAAAAACGTTCTTTCAGGCCGATTTCAGCTTTTTCTCATACGCTCTGCGATAATTTCCCAGTTGTCTGCACAGCAGCGCCAAATCCAGCCTTTCTCTCCAGCTTCTTCCTTTTTTGGAATAATATAATTCAAACTTAATATTTCGATTTACCAGATACTGAATAAATCCGGCATAAAAATTAAAGTACCAGCCTGTAATATGACTGTCCTCTACCTGTGATACCTTTTTTGTCCGAAGCATTTTCGAAATCTTTGTCAGTACGGATATCAGATTCATTTCCTTTAGTGCCGGAGCAAACCGGAAACAAAGCAGTCCCAGATTAATCGTTTCCAGTCCGTTGTCGCGAAACCGTTCAATCAGGCTTTCTACTGATTCCACATTAAATTGTGCTGTTTTTTCCATCATCATTCCTACCGCCTGCATTCTCTATCTATACAGTATGTCGGATACTTGGAACAGTTTCCTTATCATCTGTATTTTTCATGTCTCTCATGACATATTTGCTGTTCCCATTTCTTTAAGCTGATCCAACAAGTCCAGATCCGAAGCCGTCAGCTTGACATTTGAGGTAAGTGTATCTCCATTTGGCCGCTGAATCGTCATTTCAATCACCGTTCCTTCTTCCAAAGGATGGCTGACTGCCGCCTGAAAAAAACGCGGCAGCTTCGGATGATTCCGTGTAAACTCGTCCCACATACTTTTTATCTTAAAAATCATAGCCGGATTCACCATAATTATACCTCCGTTTTATTATTTATCCTGATCATACAAAATGCAAATCCATAAACCTGTTCTTATCATACAATACTTTTAACGAAATTGCTACACAGAATCGTATTTTTCATAAAAAACACGCATCATTTCTCTTGTCAGACTGAAGGAGTCGTCCATATCTTTCAGCTGATCACGCCGTACCCACTCCGCACATGACAGTTCGTTTTCATCTATGGAAATCCGGTCACTTCCATCTAATTCGGCAAAGTACCCTAACAGCAGATTCCCGTCAATTCCCCATGGCTGAGACTTATAATAGCGAATATTTTTAACACGGATTCCTGTCTCTTCCATCACTTCACGCCGTACCGTATCTTCCGCCGTCTCACCGATTTCCGTAAAGCCGGCAATCAGTGCATATCGCTTGTATTCCCGGTTTGCATACTTGGTCAGCAATATGGAATCTCCGTTTGTCACCGCTGCAATGACCGCCGGCGCAATACTCGGATAAATCTGATTGCCGCATTTTGCACAGAAAAGCATACGTTCTTTTTTATCCGGAACGGTTCTGCTGCCGCAGCAGCCGCAGAATCTGTTATTTTTATACCATTGATACAGATGATACGCCGTATAGACCGCAAAGCAAAGCTCGTGATCCGCCTCTTCACGAAACTGCCGCATGGAAATACGGCGAAAATCCGCTGCCGCGGCCCTGTCATTCGAAATGTCCACCTTGTTCCCGGTTTTCCATTCTTCCGCATCCTCCGAACACAAAAAGTACCTGTCGTCATCAATACAAAATAAATATGTATCCGCATGCAGAGCACACCCTGCCGCTTCCATATCTGCCCGTTTCGGCAGTTCCAAACGCCCGTTCGTTTCTTTTATTAAGATTTGATTTCCCGAAAACACCGCTATGTAATCATTACGGTTCTGTTTTGGGAGCTGATATTGATTGCAGAGCCTTTTTGGCTCAATATCCTGAATCATTCCGTCCTCCCGATCTACAGAGCTATACACTCAGAAAACGATTCCATTCTTCCGTATCCCCTGTTCCTGTAATATACAGTACATAAGTCCGTTCATCACCGGCTTCCATAATGATCTCATAAGTCTGTCCCGATTTATTGAACGCATAGATACGGCTTTCCCCATCGTTGACAGTAGTTACTATTTCTCCATAACGCTCCGGCTCAATCTCCTGATCTTCGTATTGTTTTATCAATTTACCATCCGCATTGTATACCTTATATCCTTCCTGCACAATCCGCACGAGCTGCGCCTGACAGATCGTAACATACAGCTCATTTGCACGCATTTGCCGGATATCCCGGTTTTTGGAATTTTCAGGATTGATCATAACATTATCCAGCACAAGCTGATAACTGTCATTTGTCCTGCGTATCTCAGATACGTAAGCTTCCGAAAATTCAAAATGATTCCATTCATTCGTAGTTCTATATTTCATCTGACACACTCCCTGACCTGTTACAGATACTTCATCACGGTGCTGCGGATATCTTCCGCAACCGCTTCCTGGCTGCGATTCCCATCAATCACTACTACCTGCTCTTCTCCCTGCAGCCTGTCAAATACGTCCAGGTAATTCCGACGCACCCGCTCCAGACGCGATTGTTCTTCAAACAGTTCCTTTTGAAATCTGTTTCCTGAAATCCGCTCCATCGCAAGTTCCGGCTCAATGTCAATAAAAATATTGACATCCGGCCGCATAATCTCTTTGGCCGGCTCATTCGCGTGAATCAGCCATTCCAGCGGCAGATCTACGCTTTGATAGGCATAAGACGACAAGTAATATCTGTCCATAATGACCGTCGTCCCTTCATCTATCCGGCGCGCGATTCCATTCACTTCATTCAGCAGATGATCCAGTCTATCCGCCGTAAACAAAGCCGCAATCACTTTCGGATCCGCATGCATTCTTCCTGTCATAATCTGATGGATCATGGAACCGATCGGAGAATCCGTCGGTTCCATTGTCGTATAAAAAGCAACTTCCATTTTTCGAAGATAGTCTGCAAGCAGGCGAATCTGCGTACTTTTTCCACTTCCGTCAATTCCTTCAAATGCAATAAATATTCCTTTGCGATTTGCACTCATCTTTTCGCCCTTTTCTTTGTTTTTTTCTTTACGCTTTTTCTTTTTTCAGCCTGTTCCACATTCGCTGCCTGTTCGATTACGGCATGTTCCGGATCCGCTGCCTGCTCTGCCGATGCACCGTGCGCTGCGACGCTCTCCGTTTTTTGCAGCTGCTTTTTCCGAACCATTTCATTAACTGCAATTCCAAGACCCATCATAATCCAAAAAACAGGCGCAACGGATACCGTTGAATCATTCAATACGGATACTACCATATAAGTAAATGTTGCAAACATCAGTCCTGCACCGATAACCTCCATGCCATCCTCATATGCAGCCTTCCGATACAGACGCAGACATGTCATAAAATACCACACATAAAATACGATAACCGCAATCATAGCCGGAACACCGCTCTGCGTCGCTATCTGCAGATAAAAGCAGTGCGGCTTCACATCCAATGCTGTCTGTGCTCCGGTATAAGTCTTCTTTACATAGTCGTCCTGCGGATAAGTTACCGTATACGTATCCGCTCCTGTCCCAAATAAAATGCTGTTTTTCAGCATCGGTATCGTTTTGGACCAGATCGTACCACGTTCTTCAAAGATTCGTTCCAGCATCTTTTCAGCCACACGCGGCGGATTGTTGACCTTATCCCAACGTCCGTATATGTTGTAATAATAATACGTGCCGTCGTCTCCTTTTTTGAAATACCAGTTGATATTATCCGCATATACATTCATTGCGACTTCTTCATTTAAATTTACCGCCTGTACGGTAAATCCCGGGAAACGCGCATCATCAACAGTATAAGTATAATTGTTTTCGTCAAACGTGTAGTTCAGATTTTCACCCGCATCATCGGTCAGCGATACGTTGATCGCTCCTTCCTCCGTAATATCATAGGCGATGTGGAATCCTTCTCCCTGATAAATAATCTCTATGTCGTCTTCCGTAATGATTTTGGAAATGGCATATTCCGATGCTTCCTGAGCGTTAAACAGCCTGACGAATTTTTCTACAATCAAATCATTTTTTGATATAAATACCGCAAAAATACCTGCTGCAACAACGGCTGCCGGAATGACAAATTTCCACGCTTTCAAAATCTTTTTAAAATATAAAACAATGACAAGCAGGCCGGTCACTGCAAACGCAACGATGCCGCTTCGGTTGCCGGATGCCAGCAGACATACCAGCGAAGCAACCAGCATAACCGCATAGATTGCTTTTAAATACCACTTTTTATGCCTGATAAACAGCGCAATCTCGATCGGAATCATCAGCGCAAAATAAGAAGCTACGTAGTTTGGATTGTATGCGGTTAAAAAGACCCTTCCCTTTTCAAACGTAAGATCAATTTTATACTGGCTGGCCTTTCCGCCTGTAATCAATTCTTTGCCCAGATCTGTCAGAAAAAAGTCATGTCCGACTGCCTGTGCCAGCCCGATCGCCAGCATAACCGCAAGACCAATCGTCAGCCACTTCATCACACAGTCCAGTTCTTCCAGCGTATTTACAAACTGGTACGCATAAAATGCCATCACGCAATAGCTTAACAGCACCCACAGCGTTTCAAATACTTCACTGGCGCCATGAATGCTGAAATATTTATACTGGGAAAACAGCGTTGACAAAAGAGTAAACGCCGCGTATACGGCAATCGGAATAAATTCATAGCATAGCTTAAACTCCTTTTGCTTCGCTTTATAACGCAGTGCAAGAAACACACACATAACGGCTCCGATCACAGTGATCGCGATCGCCTTATGATACATAAAAAAGTCATATTTTTCATCCAATACCGGACTCCAGTCAAACTGGGACAAATTCGTATTGTATTTATGCACGAGCACAATCAGCGGCACAATGGTCAATAATAAAATCAATGGAACCAGATAGTAAGTTGATTTTTTCTTATTCATAATACATTCCTTTCTTCATTATTGTAAAGTACCACGCTATTATATACTATTTTAAAAGAAAAATCTATCTCTTTTCATCATCCCTTCCAAAAAACCCGAATGAATGGAACTCCATCCACTCAGTTTTTCAAATATGTACTCGGCGTTTTCCCAAACTCCCTTTTGAATGCTTTCAGATAATTGGAATAATCTCCAAATCCGCACTGAAAACACGCGTCCAGTACCGTGCTGCCGCCCCGCAGCATGTTTCTGGATACGGTCAGCCTTTTTTTCATAATATACTGATAAAGCGACAGTCCGGTAAACTGCTTAAACTGCCTGCTTAAGTAATATTTGCTCGTATAATGTCTGGATGCCAGATGTTCCAGAGATAAGTCTTCCGCAAGGTTTTCGTTAATATATACAAGAATCTCATTGATCTTTTCGTTTTCCACCACATCATATTTAATCGAATCGGGCGCATCATAATAAGCACGGCTGATCTGCACGAGAAATTCTGTCAGATAGGCAGAGCCCAGCGCATAGCTTCCGATCTCTTTACTTCGTTTTGCTTCGGATAACTGGGTGCAGAGTTTTTTCAGCTGAAGGATTTTCTGATTGTCCGGCCGGATCAGACGGTAATCTTTTAACGCGGAGTCCGTAAAACATGCCGTCAGATCTTCACCGTAAAAATCTTTTAAATGTCCGAAAAAATCATCTGCCAGCCAGATTACGATTCTTTCGTAAGGCTTACCGGCATGGATATCCGGCCGATGAATATCCAGACTGCCTGTTAAGAGAATATCTCCCGGGCGCAGACTGTAATTTTTGCCTTCAATAATATAGTTCACATTTCCGGATAAAAAGAAAAAAATTTCATAAAAGGGATGCTGATGAAATTCAACCTTTGGAGGCGTCTCGTTATAGGAATGGTGAAATTCGAAGTACCGTTCTGTCATAAATTGACTTGGATTAAACTCTTCTTTGTACATAATGCATAAAAACCTCCCTTCATATTGGATAAAATGCATAAAACAGAAGGTTATAAGAAATATTATATAGCAAGATTCACCATATTTCAAGCTGGAACTACCACGTTCCAACCGTTTTTTTTGATATACTGGCTCTATCAAAAGCAAGCCGGTTTTGTTTTGGAAACACACAGAAAAGGAGGAAGAAACAATGAAACAATATCGCAAAATATTGCCTGCAATTTTGGGAGTCGGAATGCCGGCAGCAGCCCTTGCCGGCTGTGGCGGCACCGATGGCGGCAAGCAGATTGTCCGGATTGGTCACAATCAGGCAACCGACCATCCTACCAATATTGCATTGCTGGAATTTGAGGAATATGTAGAAAGCAAGCTTGGGGACAAATACAACATCGAGATTTATCCAAGCGAACTGCTCGGTTCCCAGACCGATATGGTGCAGCTGACACAGACGGGCGCTATTGATTTTTGTGTTGCCAGCAATTCCATATTGGAGACGTTTTCGGAAAACTACACGTTGTTTAATCTGCCCTATTTATTTTCTTCTGCAGACGCCTATCATACGGCGATGGACGATCCCGAGATTGTAGATCCTATCTTTGAGTCTACAACAAAGGCTGGTTTTCAGGCGGTTACCTGGATTGATGCCGGTACGCGTAATTTTTATACGGTGTCTACTCCAATCGAAACCCCGCAGGATCTGAAAGGGTTGAAAATCCGTGTACAACAGTCCCCAACCAATGTGCGCATGATGGACCTGCTTGGCGGTTCGGCAACGCCAATGGGATTTGGCGAAGTATATACGGCGCTGCAGTCCAAAGTCATTGACGGCGCGGAAAATAACGAAATGGCCTTAACGTCCAACGGTCACGGAGATGTGTGCAAATACTACTCCTATGATATGCACCAGATGATTCCTGATATTTTAATCGGAAACTGTGCCTTTTTGGATGACATGCCAGAAGAAGATCGGAACATCTTTGAAGAAGGATTTGCGCTCATTAATCAGGTGGAACGTGAAGAATGGGTAAAGGCCGTAGAAGCCGCAAAGGATAAAGCCGCAAATGAGCAGGGCGTACAATTTCTTTATCCGGACACAAAACCATTTCAGGAAACATGTATAACCATGCACGCAGAGATGCTCGAGCAGTATCCGGATCTGAAGCCAATTTACGAAAAGATCCAGGAACACAATGCACAGCATCCATCGGAAGCAGAATAGGAGGTGTGGACAAATGAAAGCATTTCGTGACGGAATTACTAAAATTTTAAACGGACTGGCAGGAATCAGTTTTCTTGCAATGGTCCTTCTGACCTGCTGGCAGGTACTGACCCGATATGTATTAAAAAATCCATCTACCTGGTCCGAAGAGCTCGTCAGTTATCTTTTTGCATGGATGAGCCTGCTGGGAGCATCCATCGTAACCTGTGAGCGCGGACACATGAATATCCCGATTATTGTTGAAAAGTTCAGCGCATCCGTACAAAAAGGACTGCTTTGCTTCGGAGAAATTATTGCATTTTTGTTTTCTGCCGTTATCCTCGTATACGGCGGTATACAGATTACATCACTGGCAATGGGACAGATGACATCTTCGTTAGGTGTTCCGATCGGTATTTTTTATATCGTTCTGCCACTATGCGGTATTTTAAACATGATCTATACGGTTTTGAATATTATAGATATTCTTAATGACCGAAACGAACAAAAGGAGGCGGTATAAATGGCAATACAATCACTCGTTATCATTCTTGTTATTCTGCTCCTGCTGCTTGCATTCGGTGTCCCGATTGCGTATTCGATCGGTATTTCCGCACTGGTAGCAATCCTGCAGACAGTTCCTCTGGATGTATCCGTTGTAACCGCGGCGCAGAGAACGTTTGTAGGCATGAGCAAGTTCAGCCTGACCGCAATTCCGTTTTTTATTCTGGCAGGAAATCTGATGAACCAGGGCGGTATTGCAAAACGTCTTGTTGACTTTGTTATGGCTATTCTTGGAAAACTTCCGGGCGCTTTGCTCGTAACAAACGCAGGCGCAAATGCCTTGTTCGGCGCGATCTCCGGCTCCGCTTCCGCAGCTGCTGCCGCAGTCGGAAGCATGGTAAAAGAAGGTGAAGAAGAACAGGGTTATGACCCGGCATTGTGTGCTGCAACAAACGGTGCGTCAGCGCCTTCCGGCCTGTTAATTCCGCCGTCAAACGCACTGATCACGTATTCGCTGGCATCCGGCGGCACATCGGTCGCAGCATTGTTTCTGGGCGGATACATTCCTGGCATTCTCTGGGCGCTTTGCTGTATTATCGTAGGTATTATTTTAGCAAAACGCAAAGGATACAAAGGCGCACAGGGCAAATTTGACTGGAAAAATCTGGGTGTCGCTACCCTCCGCGCCCTTCCGGCTTTATCTCTGATTATTATCGTAATCGGCGGTATTGTAATCGGTATCTTTACGGCTACCGAAGGTTCCGCAGTTGCAGTCGTATATGCGCTCGTATTGGGAATCTTCTACCGTAACATTACCGTAAAGTCTTTCTGGAAAATCGTTGTAGACAGTGCAAAAATGAGCGGTATGGTCGTATTTTTGATCGGCGTATCGAACATTCTCGGATGGGTTATGGCATTTATGCAGATTCCACAGGCAGTTTCCGCTGCGCTGCTTGGACTGACAGATAATTATATTATCATTTTGCTTATTATGAACGTGATTCTCCTGATCGCCGGAACCTTTATGGACGTAACGCCTGCTATTCTGATTTTTACACCGCTGTTTCTGCCGATTGTTAAGACATTTGGCATGCATCCGGTACATTTCGGACTCATTCTTGTCTATAATCTGTGTATCGGGAATATTACACCGCCGGTAGGCAATACTTTATTTGTAGCCATTAAAGTAGGCAATACCACATTAGCAAAGACGATTCCATATATGCTCTGGTATTATGCCGCAATTTTAGCCGGACTGCTGCTCGTTACTTACGTTCCGTTCTTAAGTACCGGACTGCCGATGGCCGCAGGATTAATCTGATATACCATATAAAAATAAAACAAAAGGAGGAAATTTTTATGCAGATGACATTTCGTTGGTACGGAGAAGGCAATGACAGTATTACGCCGCAGATGATCAAACAGATTCCTGGCGTATCCGGACTTGTATGGGCGCTGCACGACAAGCAGGCCGGTGAGGTATGGGAAGTGGAAGAAATCGAGGAGGCCAGACGTCAGATCGAGGGTGCCGGCTTCCACATGGAAGTCGTAGAAAGCGTCAACGTTCACGACGACATTAAGATAGGTCTGCCGACCCGTGACCAATATATTGAAAATTATAAAACGACGTTAAAAAACCTCGCTAAATTTGGCGTAAAAGTTGTAACGTATAATTTCATGCCGATTTTTGACTGGACAAGAACCGATTTGTTTCACCCGTTAGAAGACGGCTCCACAGCGTTGTTTTATGAAAAAAACCGGATTCAGGACGACTACAAGGAAATGGCCGATTATATTCTGAACAATCTGCGCGGCATGACATTCCCGGGATGGGAGCCGGAGCGAATGGCGAAGCTGGATGAACTGTTTGAAGCTTACCGTCCGGTCACAAAAGAAAAATTATGGGAAAACCTGCAGTATTTCCTGGAAGCAATTATGCCTACCTGCCATGAAACAGGCATTAAAATGGCCATTCATCAGGATGATCCGCCATGGGATATTTTCGGCATTCCGCGCCTGTTATGTGACAAAGAGTCGATCGGCCGTTTTCTTAAGATGGTAGACGATGAATACAACTGCCTGTGCCTGTGCTCCGGTTCTCTGGGCGCAAATAAGGACAACAATGTTGCTGATATTGTTCGTACTTATTGTGACCGCATTGCTTTTGCGCATATCCGCAATGTAAGACATTATCCAAACGGGGACTTTACCGAAGCATCTCACAGAGACTGTGACGGAGATACCGGAATTCTTGATATTGTAAAAGCTTACCATGACTGTGGCTATACCGGTTACGTACGTCCGGATCATGGACGCCACATCTGGGATGAAAAGTGCAGACCGGGTTACGGACTTTATGACCGGGCGCTTGGTATTATGTATCTGTGGGGATGCTGGGATATGCTGGAAAAGACAGAAGGAAAGGTGGATAAATAATATGGAAAAATTTATGGATCAGGATTTTTTGTTATCAACACCTACCGCAAAATGGCTGTATCACGAAGTAGCGGAAAAAATGCCGATTATTGATTACCACTGCCATATCAATCCGCAGGAAATCGCCGAAGACCGTAAATTTGATAACATATCACAGGTCTGGCTGGGCGGAGATCATTATAAATGGCGTCAGATGCGGTTTGGCGGCATTGCGGAACAGATCATTACCGGAGACGCCGATCCAAGAGAAAAATTCCGTGCGTTTGCATCCGTCCTGCCGCGCCTGATCGGCAATCCGATGTATCACTGGAGCCATTTGGAGCTGCAGCGTGTATTTGGCATTGACGAACCGCTCACAGCTGACAATGCTGACGAAATCTATGACAAATGCAATGCGGTACTGGCCAGATATTCCGCCAGAGATCTGATGCGGATGTTTGATGTAAAAGCAGTCTGCACGACCGACGACCCTTGCGACGATCTGCACTGGCATGATCAGATTGCAGCTGACCAGACGATGGAAATCAAAGTACTTCCTGCTTTTCGTCCGGACAAAGCGGTCAATATTGAAAAAGAAGGATTTGCAGATTATATCCATACCTTATCGAAAGTAACCGGGCGCACCATTGGGTGTACCGAAGATGTAGCGGCAGCCTTATCCGACCGCATCGACTTTTTCGCCGCACACGGATGTCTGTGCGCAGACCACGGTTTGGACTACTGCATGTATGCAAAACCGGATGCCGCAGCAGCTGACCGCGCATTCCGGACTGCCATGGAAGGAAACTGCCCGTCAAAAGCAGACGGTGATGCATATAAAACAATGGTTACCATCGCATGTGCGAAAAAATATACGCAGAAAAACTGGGTGATGCAGATTCACTTTGGCTGTCTGCGCAATAACAACAAACCGCAATTTGAAAAACTCGGGCCGGACACCGGCTACGATGCTATCAACAGCGCTTCCGGCGTAGAGAATGTAGCTCCGCTTTTAAACGCATTTGCCGAAAACGACGGACTGCCGAAGACGATTCTTTATTCCTTAAATCCATGTGATAATACCGCGCTTGTTACAATTGCCGGCTGTTTTCAGAAAGACGGTGAAGCCGGATGGGTACAGCAGGGCAGTGCATGGTGGTTTAACGATAACCGGACAGGTATGCGTACCCAGCTTACGGAACTTGCCAATACCGGATTGCTTGCAGGCTTTATCGGGATGCTGACAGACTCCCGTTCCTTCTTAAGCTATACAAGACATGAATATTTCCGCCGCATTCTGTGCGAGCTGATCGGTGAATGGGTGGAAAGCGGACAGTATCCGGACGACAGAAAACAATTAATAAAAATGACTGAAGACATTTGCTATTACAACACCAATCGTTTTTTTGGATTTGACGTATAATCCGGAAAGGAGTAAACTATGAATTTACCATTAAATATTGATTATTCAGGAAAAGTAGTCGTTATTACCGGAGCAGGCGGTGTTCTCTGCGGAACGATGGTACGCGCTTTCGCACAGGCAGGCGCAAAAGTAGCCGCTTTGGACTTAAATGAAGAAGCCGTAAAAAAACTGGCTGACGAATGCAAAGCCGAAGGCTATATCTGTGAAGGATACAAAGCAAACGTGCTGGAAGATGAAGCGCTCAAAGCCGTTCATGAACAGATTTTAAACGATCTCGGCCCATGTGATATTTTAATTAACGGCGCAGGCGGCAACAATCCCAGAGCTACTACGGATAACGAATACCATCACGAAGCAGCGGAAGGACAGAAGACATTTTTTGACCTGGATACGTCCGGCGTAGACTTCGTATTCAAGCTGAATTTTCAGGGAACATTGATCCCGACACAGATTTTTGCAAAAGATATGGCAGAACGAAAAGCAGGATGTATTTTAAACATTTCTTCTATGAATGCTTATATCCCGCTGACAAAAATTCCTGCATATTCCGGCGCAAAAGCAGCTATTTCAAACTTTACGCAATGGCTGGCAACACATTTTGCAGGAACCGGCATCCGCTGCAACGCCATCGCACCGGGATTTCTGATTTCTAACCAGAACCGGACGCTGCTGTTTCAGGAAGACGGCACACCAACCCCGCGTGCACACAAAATTTTAAGCGGCACGCCGATGGGACGTTTTGTAGACGGTGAGGAACTGCTCGGAGGAGTTTTCTTCCTGTGTGATGAAAAAGCCGCCAGCGCCATTACCGGCGTAGTATTGCCTATTGATGCGGGATTTGCCGCATATTCGGGCGTATAAAAAGGAGGATATGATTTATGAGTTCCATCAATGAAAAATTTGCACAATTTGGCGTTGTTCCGGTCGTTGTACTGAATGACGCAAAAGACGCAAAACCATTAGCAGAAGCACTGGTAAAAGGAGGCCTTCCTTGTGCGGAAGTAACCTTTCGTACGGAAGCAGCGGAAGAATCCATACGAATCATGGCTGATTCCTTTCCGGATATGCTCGTAGGCGCAGGCACCGTCCTGACAACCGACCAGGTAGACCGTGCAGTCAATGCAGGTGCAAAATTTATCGTAAGTCCCGGATTTGATCCTGAAATCGTAGATTACTGCCTGCAAAAAGACATTCCGGTATTTCCGGGCTGCATCACACCGTCGGAAGTGGCGCAGGCAATCAAACGTGGGCTGAAGGTGATCAAATTTTTCCCGGCTGCACAGTTTGGCGGCGTAGACACCATCAAGGCACTTGCAGCTCCTTATACTTCCGTCAAGTTTATGCCTACCGGAGGAATCAACGCCGGGAACTTAAAAGACTATTTAGACTTTGATAAGATTCTCTGCTGCGGTGGAAGCTGGATGGTCAAAGGTGACCTCGTAAAAGCAGGAGATTTTGACAGAATATGTGAGCTGACAAAAGAAGCGGCCGAACTGGTAAAAACCATTCGAAAATAAGCTCTGGGGTTCATGTAATAACAGTCATTCACATACACCATACACATAACAGGAAATTCGGCGTTTCGCTGAATTTCCTGCCAATCAAGCTATCTCAGTATCATTCAATATGGAGGGAACAAACATGAATTTAAATTTGCGTGATGCAAAAGATTGTAAATACGACGCCGTATCTTTAGGAGAAGTCATGCTCCGTCTGGATCCGGGTGAAGGAAGAATTCGAACAGCCAGAAGCTTCCGCGCATGGGAAGGCGGCGGAGAATATAATGTAATCCGTGGACTGCGCAGATGTTTTGGCATGCATACGGCTGTCATTACGGCATTTGCAGATAACGAAGTCGGCATGCTGATGGAAGATTTTATTCTCCAGGGCGGCGTAGATACTTCACTTATTAAATGGATGGAAACGGACGGCATTGGCCGTATTTGCAGAAACGGCATTAACTTTACGGAACGCGGATATGGCATTCGTGGGGCAGTCGGCTGTTCCGACCGTGCAAATACCGCTATTTCCAAAGCAACACCAAAAGATTTTGACTTTGAATATATCTTTGGTGAACTGGGCGTACGCTGGCTCCATACCGGCGGCATTTACGCAGCGCTTTCCGAACAGTCATGTGAAACGGTTCTTGCAGCCATCAAGACAGCCAAAAAATACGGCACTGTCATTTCCTATGACCTGAATTACCGCCCGTCTATGTGGAGTGCAATCGGCGGTAAAGAAAAAGCACAGGAAGTCAATAAGGAAATTGCGTCCTATGTAGACGTTATGATCGGAAATGAAGAAGATTTTACCGCATGCCTTGGCTTTGAAATCGAAGGAAACGACGAAAACTTAAAAGAGCTGAACCTGGACGGATATAAGAAAATGATCAATCAGGCAGCACAGACTTATCCGAATTTCAAGGCCGTAGCTACAACCCTGCGTACGGTAAAAACGGCAACGGTAAACGACTGGGGCGCTATCTGCTGGGCAGACGGCAACATCAGCAAATCCAAAGATTACAAAGGTCTTGAGATCTTAGACCGTGTTGGCGGCGGCGATTCTTTCGCATCCGGCCTGATCTACGGTCTGATGACGACACAGGACGCACAAATCGCAGTCAATTATGGCGCGGCACACGGCGCACTGGCGATGACGACACCGGGAGATACTACGACGGCTACCAGAAAAGAAGTAGAAGGCATTATGGGAGGAGCCGGCGCACGCGTATTAAGATAAGGAGGCATTTATGGAACATACAAATCCGCTGCTTCTTGGAAACGACACGGAAAACAAATTTATTACCATCGGCGAGATCATGCTTCGGCTGACCCCGCCCAATTACGAAAAAATCCGTATGGCGAGCAGCTTTGAAGCCAGCTACGGAGGCAGTGAAGCTAACATTGCGCTGGCATTGGCAAATCTGGGCATCGACAGTACTTTTTTTACCGTTGTGCCTAATAACAGCCTTGGAAAAAGCGCGGTACGTATGCTCAGAAGCAATGATGTGCACTGTACACCGGTCATTTTAAGCACGCCGCAGCAGACGCCGACGCATCGTCTGGGAAGTTACTATCTGGAAACCGGCTTTGGAATTCGTGCGAGCAAAGTGACCTACGACAGAAAACACAGCGCAATGACGGAATTTGACTTTGATACGGTAGATCTGGACCGGTTATTGGACGGTTATACATGGCTGCATCTAAGCGGCATTACGCCTGCACTGTCAAAAGGGTGTGCATCGTTAATCTTAAACAGCCTGAAAACGGCAAAAGAAAAAGGAATGACCGTTAGCTTTGACGGCAATTTCAGAAGCACGCTCTGGACATGGGAAGAAGCCAGAGACTTCTGCACACAATGCCTGCCGTATGTAGACGTACTGCTTGGAACGGAACCTTATCACCTGTGGAAAGATGAGGCCGACCATGCAAAAGGAGATGTCAAGGACGGTGTCCCGCTGCAGCCAAGTTATGAGCAGCAGGATGAAGTTTTCCAGGCATTTATCGAACGATATCCGAACTTAAAATGTATCGCCAGACATGTGCGTTATGCACATAGCGGAAGCGAAAACAGTTTGAAAGCCTTTATGTGGCAGGAAGGCCATACATTTGAAAGCAAGCTTTTTAAATTTAATATTCTGGACCGTGTCGGCGGCGGCGACGCATTTGCCAGCGGCCTGATCTATGCGATTATGAATCGCTATAAAGCAATGGATATTATTAATTTTGCTGTGGCAAGCAGTGTCATCAAACATACGATCCGCGGAGACGCAAATATTACAGATGACGTATCTACAATTCGAAATCTGATGAATATGAATTATGATATTAAGCGGTAAAAAGATAACCCCCATAACGTTGCATCCTGATACAACGCTGTGGGGGTTGATTCGTTATCCAAAATAAATTTCATATAAATCAAATATTTTTCTTTCTGCTCGGACGATTTCATTTAACGATACTTTTTGACAAAAAACGTCTTTGTAGTTTTTCGCAAATTTGTGATATGCATCCGTAAAATCGTCTTCTTCGAATCCGGTAAACATCGGAGTCACTTTCAGCGCTATATAATCTTCATACTGATACAGCCAGGTTGTATATTCTATACTTTGAAGCCAATAATAGTTCTCACCAATCCAGTGCCTGTGTTTATCCAGAATCAGATACTTCTCATATTTGCCTTCATAAGTGCCGCGGTAATAATCATTTAAGAATAAACCGAGTTTGCTTTCATTCAGTCTGCCGTCCAGTGTTTTAATATCGTAGTCGTCAAAAATATTTTCAATGACAGCAGATTATCCTTAAACAGCAGCATGGATTTATCTTCAAAAAACAAGATTACCGATACATCTGAATAATAATCAAACTCCTCATCTTCAAACGACAGTGTAATGTTATATTTTTTATTGTTGAAGAGTATATATTCTTTTTTCACTTTAGAATCTTTCCTTTCCGGTTAACCAATCCAGCTTTAAGTAATACATTTTTCATTTCCTGATCTAATCCTTTGCGTCCTCCTTTGCTATCTTTCCATGGACGAACATGACCATGATAAACTCCTTCTGATGTTGGGGTCAATACTACGAATTCACCCTGATCAACCGCAATTCTCCTTTTATCCTTAAGAGGAAGGGACTTATCCAAAGCAGCCTGACCGTTCTTTGGGCGTTTGCTTTTTAAAGGATTATCTTGCTTACCATGATAAGGTGCATCCTCATAAATACCATGCGGATGTTCATTTGTATGTCCTCCTTTGCTGTTATGTACATAAACGGATTGTTCCGAAACAAAATACGCCTCCCAGTCTTCCACATGAAAATTAAACACTTCCACCGGTTCTTCCTGTCTGATTTTTTCGATATCCGTAATCTCTGCCGTACCGTCCTTGGTTTCAACCAGCATGCCTTCCTGCAGGTTAATCGCATTTACCCAACCTTGCTCTCTCACAAAAATCGGATGATAAGCCGTTGTCTTTAATTCCGCTTTGTTCTCTATCCGAATATGATAAATCGTATGCGCTTCCGTCTGAAATACTTCTTTTACTTTCTTATACGCCGTCTCTTTTGTCTGATCATTTCTGGAACATACCTCATCACCTGTCCGGATTTGCCGGATCGGACAAAGACCGGATTTTGTAAGGACAAGTGTATCGCCGGTAAAACACTTTCCTTTCAAATTTGCCTTTTTTTCCTCTCTCTTTATGATTACAATAACAACTATTATTAGGGCAATGTATGCTCCGTCTTTTTTTGCGCCATCCTTTACTTTTCCTGGTGCAACAGAAGTAAATTCCATTGTAAAATCAAATAAAGTTTTTGCCTGCTTCTTGTTCGTCCATTTTGTAAAAACTCTTTGAGCCTTCTTAGCTGATATGGCGCTTTCGCTATAATCGGCACAGCCTTTCCGATTAACTTAGCCGCTATTTCCTTACATTTTTCAGCCTTTTCCTTATATTCTTTAACCTTTTCAACAATTGCCTTCGGATCTACACAGCCAATTGCCGGGATGCATGCGATAATGTCCAATGCGTTATCCAAAGGATCCGAACTGGCTTTTATCTTCGGTTCTATTACCGTCTCTTTCTCCCTGATCGTTACTTCTGTCACGGTTTCTTCTATAATGATTTGTTTTTGGCCGTTTGCTTTCGTTTCAACGGTTACCTTTGTTGATTCCTCCCGGTATTTCTGCTCCTTTGTTTTGGATGTTACATCGACTCCTACACTCCCTACTTCTGCATTTACCTGTGTGTTTGTCTCTTCGCAGCTTCCATTCACTTTTTTCGTCTCTACAATTGTCCACGACGTTCCATCTGTATCCGTTTCCTCGGTTACTTCTGAGCTTGCGTAACCATAATTACTGCTTTTCTTTTCTGTTGTTGCCTCGACCTTTGCATTTTTCAGTTCTACGTTTACTTCTGCCTTATCCTCCTGTGTGTCTTCCCATGCTTTCTCACTTTTCAGGCTTACCTGTTTTTCTCCGTCCTCACCATGATGCACAGTCTGGCTCACACGTTCGTATTCATTGCTGCTCTTTGATGTTTCATTTTTCACGCTTACACTGTTTTTTGGCGTGTCTACTCCAAATCCTTCCTGACTTTTGCTACTTTTGGCTACTTTTCTCTGTCCTGTTACATCTCCGGCGTTCTTGACTCCCAGCTCTCCCATACTAATTCTCCTTAATCAGCATTGCCTTTATCGTAACATTTCCATCAATCCGAATCGCGCTTCCTTTGCAATTTTCCTGCAGCGCTTTTGATGCTGTCCAGATCATCTTATTTTTAGATAATATATTTAGATTTTTTTTGGAATTAATTTTCATTTCGTCAGCAGAATTAGCGGTAAACATCTTTTGGCTTTCAAGATTCATCTTATCTTGCGTAGAGATCTTGATTGGCTTTTTCGCTTTCATTTCAATTCCCTTATTCGGCTCCATATGGACTATGTTTTCCTTATTTGCAACGTCAATGAGCTCCTTTGCATTTACCGTCATTTTCTTTCCTACCTGAAGATTGAAGTTCCCATTGCAGACCATGGAAATATCCTTTAACGTTGCAAGCGATATATTTTTTGCACTCAAGACGTTTACCTCTTCTATCGTAAATATACTGACGCCGTCTTTTTTATTCAGATCCATAAATGTCAGCCAGTCGTCTGCGGTAATTACGATTTCCGTTTTATTCATTTGAATTTCTATTCCATTTACAGTACGTATATATTTTATTTCCGGATCATTCGTACGGTCTGTTTCTCCCCGGCGAACAGACTGTGCTGCATAGGCGGTATTTTCATCTTCTGTCGGAAAAACGATCTCAACGCTGTCCCCTTTTTCCGGCATCATATACCAGCCGGTATCTCCTTCTGTCGTATAACCGGTAGCATACGGGAACTCATACGCCGTACCCTCATCCTGTGTTTCATCAATCGCAAGATGAACTTTTAATCTGTAATTGATGATTTTCAGTACTTCGCCTGTCAGAGTAAGTCCGCTGATATGCGGGTGAGCCATCCGCGGCGCCGATATGCCTGCTTTTGTCGTAGCCACACAGGTACATAAAAAAACGGAGTCTTTCAAGGACATCCGGACTTCCCTGACATACAGCTTTTTGCCTTTGATGCTGACTTTATCGCCGATTTCCAGCGTCGCAAATTCCGTACGAATCGTATACTCTATCGCGTCTTCTTCCTGATAGGATATTTCTTCGCTTTGTGACAGCTGCCGGTATCGCGTTACGTTTTTTCTGATTGAAAAATCCGCTTTCTCAGTCTCTTCCACATAGGATTCTCCATCTGCCACACCAAATGAAAATGCAGGTTTTTCTTCTGCCGGATCCGGAACAAGCACACTATTGCTATGGGAAGCAATCCTTTTTAAAAATTCCCAGTCTGTCTCCCGATACTGTAACAGCAGATTCTCGATCTGTTTTGCAGGCGCAACACACTTTGCCAAACCGCCAAATTCTGCCGCAATCTGATTTACAATGCTGTCATAGCCGCGCCCATGTTCCTGAAAAGAACGTTTCTTTTCCACCCGGTCCAGTTTTACAGTCCAGGAAAGCGCCTCTGCTTCCAGATAGTAAACCCCGTTTTCACATATAACGCCTACATCCGCAGCAACGCCGCAGAATAAGGTAACTCCTGCCTGTATCAGTTTTACAGGCATATCGTCCCATTGCTGCCTGATCAGGCTGTCTTCTTCCCCTTCTTTTAAAATACCACGGACATAAAGCTTCGCATGTTCATTCACCGTTTTTACATATTCCAGCTCCAAGATTCTCTCAAGCGCAAACGGCTCCACGCTGTATTTTCCAACTTCCTGCAACACCATTCAGAACACCTTCCTTTCCTTTGGCAGCCTTCAGGCTGTACGTATCGTTTCCAGCATCTGTACAAACAAATCTCTCCAGTCTTCCTGATCTTCCTTCAGGCAATTGCATGTTCCAAGAATCATTCTGCCTTTCAGTGATGTGACAAACATCATATTATAAATAGTCCCATCCATAGCCGGAGTCACAAACTCCACACAGGCTACTTCATTCTCTCCGGCCTGTACACAGCTTTCTCCTAAAACATCGCCGGTCGGATACAGATTCCGAACGATCTGCCCCAGATACCCGCATATTTCCTTTTCTTCTCCGGGTTCAAGTTTTTCCTGTTTATACATAAAACTTATATTTATCGTCGTTTCTTTATTGGAATAAATTACATCCAGACGTCCGCTTGGATACTTCATCTGTGCGTACTTCTCATTAAGGATTCCAAAATCTTTCGGAAGCCACATCCACAGCTGACCTTTCCATATTTCGTGTTCTTCAAACAGCAGTTCTTTGTCTCCTGCCCAAACGCTTCCCTCCCGGATGTTCGTATTTTTCGCATTTTCCTGCGTTTCCCGCAACACCTGGATAAAGGCTTCATCTCCATATTGATTCATCTTTTCATGCCTCCAAGCAATACCCGATCAAATTTTATTGACCGTTATCTTCAAATTTCAGTACCCCTCCACCTGCCATACAGACCGAAACGGCATGCTCCATTAATGCCGGAACTCCCTGTACCAACACATTCGCCTTGCTGTTGAGCCATGGCGTGCATGCCGGCGTACATGGCAACTTTGTTATTTTACATACACCAAACGGCCCTACATTAACATAAGGTAAATTATCAAGCATATTCGCTTTCAATTTTCCTTTTACTTTTACACGCCTGGTCGGAAGTACCTTCAATGGAGCTTTAATCGTCCCCATGGAACAACTTATTTTTGCCCCGCTTACTACATAACATTTCGCCATATTTATCTTCTACTCCCTTCTTCATAACCAGATCATACAAAATCTGTTTCTATTATTAAAACACCGCCGGCCCCTCGGTCCTTCTTTTCTGCCCCATGCCGTGTCCGCCGGCTCCGGCAATCCGTACAAGCCTTTCATAAATCTCACTGTGAGAAAGCTCACGAAACGGTTCGCCCAGTCTCCTGCATATATAACGCAGCAGACATTCCCTGGAAACGGGCGGATGATTCAGACACAGCAATGCGAACGATATATCCGTATCCGCAGCGCCCATATTTTCCATCATCATTCTTGCAAACATCCGCAGCAGCACGGGCGATACGGTCACGCCTCCCGGCCCCGCATACGGTATCTGTGTAATATCCAGCGTATTGTAAGATGTGCGGCAGTCCCGCAGATCTCTGTAATCTTTCCGCAAACGCGCCCCTTCGGACAGACGGAATCTGCCAAGCTCAAATTCGGCGTTGCCAGACTCTCCGTTTTTCAGACGCAGCTCCAGCTTGCGTGTATAAAAGTCTTCGGTATATGCGCCCGGATACACTCTCAGGCATACGACAATCTGCTGCTCATAGGCGTGAAACGGTATTGTTTCGGTCTCTGTCAGTACAACCTGTCCTTCATGCCATACCGCTCCTGCTTCAATCGTAACGGCACCGCCTCCGGACTCCTGCTTCATTGTTTCATAAGATATATCAAAACCATATAAAATACCGTCCGACCAGTCCGAAAATTCCATTCTGGCAAGCCCGACCGGGAAATCCCTTAATGCCTCCAGACTTTCTCTTTTCAGTACCCTTCCTTTATGAAACAACGGCTCCGCATAATTCTGCATCTGCTAATGCCTCCCGTCAAAAAATCTGTTTCCCATGCTCCCGGCTCAAACGGAACAAAGCCAGGCGAACGGGTATACAGCCTGTTTGCTTCTCTGGCCGTCTCCAGCACTGAAAATCCCCAGTTCTCATAATCTCCGTAAATAAACAGCCGCAGCTCTCCGTTGCGCATGCTGTCCAGATCTTCCTGGCGGATAAACGGATACTCCGAAAGCAGCTCCCCATACCCGGTTTCTTCTCTTCCTTCTTCCCGAATCGTATATGGAATACAGGAAACTTCCTGTTCCATCCCATCTTTTAAATAAAACAGTATTTCTTCGGTGCCTGTCGGCCTTGATAAAAATCCGTACACCTCTCCCATTGGCGTGCCTTTTGCAGCAGCGTTTTCTGCCGCCCGGCCATTTCATAATCTTCCGCTGTCAATGAATAAGGCGCTCTTGCCGGTTCATAGCTGATCGTCGTACGTATCCTTCCTGTTCTGCGGTCCTGCTGATAAGCCATAGCACCGTCCATGCATAAAAACTTCCGTTCGCATCCGGTCTCTCCGCCTGTCTTTGCCTTTCTGCCGGCCACATATTCTTTCATAACCTCGCGAAACAGCTCGATCTTGCTGCTCTGTCCGGACAAAATAATCCGGTCAATGTCCATCAGTCGTCCGCTCTCGTACCATGGTTCTATAAAATTTTTTAAAAAACCATAAATATCCGGCTTTAATAACAGATTCACTTCTTCTTTTTCTATTGCCAGTTCCGGGCATAACGTACGCGTTTCCCAGCTTCCTTTTTCCCGTTTTATAAACAAATGAAAATCTTCAAAGCAACCGTATGCTGCAAAATCGGAAAAAAGCGGACGCAGCGCGACTCTGCAGACACCTGGCTGAAAATACAGTTTCTTTTTCACCGTTTCCGCCAGATTCCATAAAAATAATAATTGCTTCTGACTTTTAAAAACGCATGTTCCGGCTGATTCTGGTAGTAATCAAAACAGGTTGGAATCAACGCTTCCGCCTGATTATAGATTTCCGAAAAGGTTTCATATGCTTTTTCAACTCCGTCCCGGTCGATTTTTTCATACAGCTGTGATAAAATGCCCGGAAACAGTTCATCCATGGTGGCAGGTTCTTTTTTTCGAATCACTTCGGCGAGGCGGATTTTCAAATACTGCATCACACGCCATGTCAGCTCATTTCCACCAAAATTGGTATCTCCGTGCGCATAAGTAACGTGCATTTCCAGACGGCTTGTGATACCTTCGTTGGTAATTTTATAATTGCAGTTCACCATATCGCTTGTTCCGCCGCCGCAGTCTAAAATAAGCATTTTTTTCACTGCCCCATCTTCATAATCCAGTTCCCGGATACTCTGTTCCAGAAAATGATACGCAACGGCGACCGCTTCGTCCGTAATATTTTGTGTCATCACTTCATATTCCGGCAAAGCTTCCTGATACATCCGCAGAGAAAGCGCTTTCTGCTTAACCGGACAGGTAAAGCACAGCTTTGGATATTTTACCCTGTTTTGCTGCTGTGCCCGGTCAATAATATGCAGTAAAAATTTCCGGATTAAAAACAGCCGCTCCACCTCGCATGTATTTCCCTCCAAATCTACCACTTGAATCCGCTCTCCGTATCGCCCGACCCAGCGCTTCATATCATAAAAAATACTGTTTCGGGCCATAAAACCTCTGTTTTTTTCCTCCTGAACGGCTTCTTCTCCATACAGAAACGTGATATGCTCCGGTATCCCGTCACTGCAGTCTTTTACTGCCAGCACACTTGGACTCAGTCCGCAGCTGGTACAGCCACCCTGCTGTCTCCATTCACAGTCCAACACTGCCGGAAAGGAAATGCGTCCGCCGCTGCCATCCTGTTTCTCTCCCTTGCGCAGCGGAATCCAGCTCATGGAAAGTTCGTCCTGTGTATAACATTGAATTCCCCGGTTAAAATTAAAACACGTTCCTGCCGTCGTATACGATGTCCCATAGTCAATAATCAACGGCTCCATACACTCCGGTACTTCTATAATCCGGATGTCGGCAATCGGAACACGAATATACGCAAGCATGCTCTTTTTTCGTTCTTTTCCATGATAGCAGCGAACGGCCTCTTCCACATAAGCAGGCTCTATAAACAGCAATTCCCACCGATGAAATCGCCCAACCGGAATATCCGGCGAGATTCGCTCTTTGTCCAGACGCATCTGATATTTTCCGGCATTTACCTGATCCAGAATCAGCACTGCCTGTATCTCCTGCGTATCATCTGACAAAAATGCATACATGCCCAGTTCCTGTCTCGCAACTGCCAGATACGGCGTTTCCTTCACATTAAAAGATGTCTGATCCTGATACAGTTCCATTCGCGCAGGTACTTCAATCCCGCCCTGCTGTCCGCTCCCCGTCTTTGCAAATGCATCTTCCAGCCGCTTGCAGCCTTCTCTCGTATAAGCCGCAATACCCGGCTTTTTCACAGCGCCAAGATATCGGTACAAAAGCGCTTCCAATTCTTCTTTATGATGAAACATGTCCATTGTAGGCGGTTTGATATTCTCCGAACGGCAGATTTCCCTCAGTCTTGGCAGTTCAAATGCAGCCAGCTCCTCACGGGTATACAGCCGCCGGATTGGATTTTTTTTAAATTTTCCCAGTTTATAAGTCTCATACTGCATCGGACACACCTCCATCGTTTAAGCCAGAATAAAATTTTCCATCGGCATCGTTTCCTCATATCCAAGCACACCATACGTCTGTGTCCAGTGAATCGTACAGGAACAGGCAAGCGGCAGAAACAGCCGGATTAAAAATCGAATCTTTTTTTCTTCCGTATCATCCTGCGGCTGGCGCATGTAAAAAACAAACTCCTCTCCCTCGCGAATGTAAATAGCACAGATCGGCAGCAGCACACGAGCCGCTCCCGACAGACAGCATGGGCCGTCTCCGGTATGATAAAAAGTTATGAGCCACTCTGCAATTACCCGCTTTTCCATCTTTGTAAATACTTCCAGCTCTTTCAATCCTCCATATACGCCACGATCCAAATCCCGCATAAGCAAAGCGATATAAAAATCGTGTCTGCACATACCCATCTTAATATCCAGATCTGCCAGATAATGAAGCATAATATCTGACAGCGCCCGTTCAAATTCATCATATCCAAGATTATCCGGTGTCAGCAGCGGATCAAAAATGGAGAAGAACCGCACATAAGGATTGACATCCAACCGTGCCCTGCCATCCTCATAAGTCCCGTTTCCATGCAAACTCTCTGCCTGAAGCTCCAGATAAGGAGATACTCTGTTATTTTTTACCGTATAATGCAGCCTGCTCAGGTCTTTTTCCTGCTGCAGCATCATCAGATACGGCGCCCAGATCCGGTTGCTCTCTACCATGTGCCCACCTCAATACTCATTGTAAGTATATCTATTGTAAATATACTTATTGTAATATTCCAATCCACTCATATTCGTCCGTGCATAACTGCAGCTCCGCAAGTAAAAAATACATTTTCTCGTATCGAAAAATATCTTCCCCGTCTTTTGCATGCAGCACGACTGCTATTTTTCGTTTCTGTTTCAAAAAGACCGTACCCGGATAAACGGATTCATAGAAATCGGCTCTAATTCCTGCGGTACATCCGGGCGAATATCAATCAGATCAAACTCCTGAAATACTTCGTAAGAACCCAGCATACGCTCTACTTCCCCTTTTGTCCACAAATAACGCGGCTGGCCAAGCGCCTGTCTGTCCGCATGACGCAGGTTTCGTAAATTGGTCTGCAGCGGAAACTCCAATGCCGTATGGTCTTTTTCCTGATACATCGGTTCTATTTTCAATAATTTTATCTGCTGGTGTACCTCGTTTTCCGTGCGGACGAGTATTTCCCGTTCCGAAAAAATAACGGAAAACAAATCCTCCCCTTCCGGTACGGCCAGACATCCTGCATCATTATCTTCCTTTGGAATTCGATGCACATAATAGGATACATTGCCGGCCACGGACATCTCTGCCGTCGGTTTGCAGATCTCTTCCGCTACATTCCAGACAAGCACCATATCATCCATTACATAATCGGACAGTTCTCCCATTTCTATCCCGACTTTTAATATCACGGCATCCTGCGGCACAACGCCTTCCCGGTCCGTAATGTCCAGCATTTTATAGAGAAAAGGACAATTAATCGTATGCCATTGTCTTCGATTTGCCATAAATTGGAGATACAGTTCTTCCATTGCCTGCAGGTAGGTGTGACTGTATGAAAAAGATACGGTCGTACGATAGTTTCCCAGATCTGTTTCAACCTCTGCGCGAAACAGCCCGGATAAACAGGCATGAATTTTAAGATAATCACAGGCCAGAAACAAAGTTCCCAGATATCCCGGCGTCTTTTGTTCGTCTCTTTGTATTTCAAACAGGCTGCGGCTTGCACTGTCCAGTCCATCCTTTTTACAGACGCCCGTATAGATATAATAATGCGAATCCGGATCATCTCTTTCATGATCGATCTTTTGTTCCAAATTATAAAAACTCTCTTCACTGTAATCCAGAAGCTGTCCAAATACGTCGACCAGCACATCCTGCAGCAGCCTTTTCTGTACAGGATCCTGAATCTGCGATATTCTGGATTTCAATAATTCCTTTCTGTTTTCCATCCGTTTGTCCTCCGCTGCCTTCACAAACCGACTTCGTGTCATTCCTGCCGTTGCAAATCCGGATTTTTATCCCTTGGCCTGTGTATCCTGATCACCTGCATCCTGTGCCGTACTCTGCTGACCGTCACCCGCGTTCTGAGCCGCATTTTGCTGTGCACCGTTCTGACTGCCGCCCTGCACCTCTCCCGGATTCTGCCCGGAACCTTGTGTCAGTGCATCCATCGCATCGTACACCGCTTCCATACGTTCATCCCAAATATTCAATTCACGATATACTGCCAGTGCATCTTCATAAAGCTGCTTTGCAATTCCAATATCACCGCCTCTTGCGGCTTCTTTTGCCTGAAGCACGTATTTGGCCGCCTGCGCCAGCTGTTCTTCCTGTGCTTCTTCCACAGCCTTAACTTCTGCTTCCGTAATCGCCTGTCCCAATGCCGTAATATCTTTATATAGCTTATCCGCATCTTCTCCGGAACCGGTAAACTTATTATATCGGGACAATGCCTGTTTATACAATTCCCGTGCCCGTCTCGTACGTCCCTCTTCCAGTGCACTGTTTGCGTTTGCAATATACGTATTAATTTTAATGACGGCTTTGTCTGCTGCCGCAGCCTTTTGAGCCGCTTCTTCCTCTTCTTTCTGCTGTTGGGCTTCCTGCTGCGCTTCTTGTGCTGCCTGCGCATTTTCCTTTTGTGTCTGGCGAATGGCAAATATTTTTGCCTGTACATCTCCCTGCATCTGCAAATCTATCATTTTGGACAATTCACTCAACGCACGATTATACTGAAACAACGCTTCATCGTAATCTTCCGTGGACTGATACATATCTCCCAGTGAAATGTACTGCATAATCTGCATGCGAACCGTAATCTCTTCGGTCTTTTTTTCGCATCCGCAGAAAGTGTGTCAAATCCCTGATAAACCGCCTCTTTTTGAATCTGCGTATACAGCTTTAATGCCTGCTCATACTCTCCTGCCTGGTACGCTGCCTCCGCCTCCTGATACAGGGTCAGAATTGCTTCTCTGTCCGTAACCGTTTCCAGCAATTCCCTTTTTTCCTCTATGTACTGCCAGTTGTTCAGGCTCAGCCCTTCGGCCTTCTCTACCGCCTGCTCATATTCTGTCAGCGCTTTATTATAGTTCGTATAGTTCATATAGCGGGTGCCCCGTTTATCACAGGTCTCTACTTCTTTTATTTTTTTCCTGTCCAAAGCACGTATACACAAAATTACGATACTGATGATGATCAAAATCACCGCCAGTATCACAATGACCATCAGGATCATCCGCTTCCTTTTCTTCTTTTTCTGTATGTCTTCTTTGAACGTTTTTTCTATATATAAGAAAGCAGCCGTAAAACTGCCCATTCTCTGATCATGTTCTTCCTGCAGACTCAGCAATAGCTCCTGCAGAATTTCCAAAAATTCTTTTCCCGTTTTTGTATATTCATAAGCGTCCAGTATTTCTATCTCCGATAATCGACCCCAGAGATTGCTCGTCGCAAATAATATCGTCGAGCCTTCCGTTAATTCCATCGTCTTTGATACAAATGGCCTGACGCGTTTTTCTCTACCCAAATACTCTGTCAAATTATGAATTTCTTCTAATTCCGGCGGCTGTTCGCCATCCGCTTCCAATTGCTGCTGAAATTTTGTCTGTGTCCTGCTGATATGTGTAAATATATTTTCATATAAGATATAAAGTCTTGTGTTGCCGCAGTATGCATAACGCATTCTTGTATAATCCGATACAAGCACCGTTATGCTCACCTTTAGCTGACTGCGTGTACTGTGCAGCAAAATCTGCTCGTTGGCATACCGTATATATTCCGGCAGTCGTTTCAGAGACGGCTTTTTTTCAAAAGCTGTCAGCACGGCTTCTACAGCAAGCTGTGCGCTGTTTTCTTCCGTCTCATTGTCATAGCTTTCCGCTACTGCGATACAGACGTACTTTTCCAGCGGAGTGTATGCCACATACGTTTTTTCGATCGAATCATACCCCTGCTCCGAGATAAAATCCATAACCAGCTTACTGTTTAAGTTTCTCATAAATAATCCTCAACTAACAGAACGGCAGCTGTTCCTGCCATTTTTCTATTCTTTTTCTTTACACCCGCTATCATCTGCTGTGCTTTATCATAGGGATGTTGTTTTTTCTGCAGATAAAAAAGCATTTCTTTTTCATTTAATGCTTCCCATACGCCGCGTGAAATTATTCCGGCCGTCATGCCTTTTCCAAAATCCGCCTTTCCGCAGCTTTCATGAAGCATCCGGTAATCGCTGCCGTCAAATAAAAAACACCGGCTGCTTCCCGTCGTATAGTAAAACAACTCTCTGTCTTTGATCCACTGTATGCTGACAGACAAATACGGCGTTTTTCCCAAAAAAATAATTTCCCGCATGTCGTGTAAGATTTTCGCTGAAACGGCTTCAATAAATTGTGAAAACTCCACTCCCCGGCGCATATTCCGATACTCCCACATACATGCCTCCACTGCAAGAACAGCGCCTCTTCTGCCGTTTATATGGTCTGCGGTTCCATCTGTAAGTACCGCCAGACACCCTCTGTCAGAACAACAGGATGCAAAATAACTGCTCTGTATCTGATAAGAACCTATAGATTGAGCATTACCGATTTTGTACGTTTCCTGCACGTCTATTCATTCTCTTTCCAATTAAATACAAATCCATCATTTTCTCCGCATAACGGCACAAAGATAAAAACACTTTGTCCGATCTTAATCCGGTCGCCTGCTTCTAACATACGCGGTTCATACACCGCATCCCAGTTGTCTTCCTCATCCAGTATATATACCAGTCCCTGAGAATCTCCCGGCAGCAGCATCGTCCGGTTTTTTTCCGGATCGTATACAATAATGGCATGATTTCTCTGACTGACGGTCTGATCTCCAATAATCCGAATCTCCATGTCTCCGGCACGTCCAATAAAGTTTTTTTCCGCGATAATCCGGTAGTCTCTCCCTTTGGAAGGCCCTTCCAGACATACAATCCACCCGGTTACCGGTTTTAATACTTCCAGATCATTCAAGTATACGGTGTCACTGTACTTTCCAAGAGGATCCTCCTCCTTGTTACTGTTTTTATTCACGGCAGTATTACAGTACGGACATACGTTGCCATACTTTTTCTCACTAAATAAATGGCCGTTTTCACAACGAATCAGACCCATTTTGTTCCCTCCAGATATTCTTTTGTTCTCTTATCACAATTTTACATGTATCCGCATAAATCACATCTGTTGCAGACAGCTGGTACAGCATACCCTCTTTCAGTCTGTAAATTACATTTTCGTCTCCTCTTTTCAACCCGATTGGCCTGGTATCAGACATCGTTTCAAAATACCATAGGCCGCCGACCAGATTGCATACTCCGTACAAATATCTGTCAGAGTCCGGATCCCGGATACTTTCGATAAACACATCTTTTCCGTTTTTAGCACCCGTTACAAGAAAGGACTGTTTATCCTGCAGCAATACTTCTCTTTTATTTTTCCTTCGGCGTTTACAAGCAGCAGCGCCTCAAAAGGCGAAGCATGATCCCGTTTCATCCGCTGCAGCAAAAGAAAGATAAAAACTGCAAAAATACAGGCTGCAAAAAATACAGACTGTATCAGAAACAGGCAGACAAAATCTCTCCATGGTTCCTTCGTGGCAGAAGGCAAAATATAATTGGATAAATAATATATCTGAATCAGCAGGTAGACAAAAACACATGCTAAAACACATCTGCCGGCTATCTGGTTTGTTTTCATATGCTCTCCCATGTATTTTCAGAAAGGCGTACATCTGATGCACGCCTTTCCTCATTAATCATTTTCCGATGTGTTACTACTCAATTACGATGCCGTCAATTCTGTCTTTCTTCTGTTTTACAACGAGAACAAATTCGCCGTCTGTCTTTGTGAATCTTTCGTTATAAGATACTACAAACGCATGAGAAAATTCATATTTTCTCGGTGCCGTAGCATGCTGGTATTCTACCGTTACTTTCTTATATGCGTCCGCACTTTCCGGTTTAACCAATGCCCAGGTTGCCATGCTCTTTGCAGCGTCACGCATAAACAGCTTATCCGCATCAAAAGAAACTTTTCCGTGAATTACCAGTTCCGCTTCAATGTCCGAAGATCTTGCAAAAGAATCTTCCGGGATTTTGGAGCTAAAAGATACATCAATAATCTCCTCACTTAATTCAGTCACATCAGCAATCACAATTTTGTACGCCATGAATAAAACCTCCTTTTTTATTTTTTCTCTAATTCTATTAACAGACGCATACATCCGCCTATTAATCCGTATTGATTTGAAGTTCCATATTTTCCGAAACTCCCGCAAAGTTAATCTCTATATTATAGGTCGTATCATTACAGTCACCTTTTTCTATACCGTCGCCTTCCCGCAGAATAGAATTTGCATAGTTTGGTGACAGCTGCCACTCTTTTACTTTTCCGCCCGATTCAAAAATCCGGTCTATCCGGTCTTTTTTATAGTCGCTTGTCATTGCGCCAATCATTCGGTATAAGTACGTCCGGGTCGTTTCCCTGAAAATACT
This sequence comes from Eubacterium plexicaudatum ASF492, assembly GCF_000364225.2. Taxonomy (GTDB): domain Bacteria; phylum Bacillota; class Clostridia; order Lachnospirales; family Lachnospiraceae; genus Eubacterium_J; species Eubacterium_J plexicaudatum. Next base: position 5,536,127 of record NZ_AQFT02000001.1, on the reverse strand, counting down.
TTCAAACCCGCCGTTCTTACTCTCGTTCATGCACCGGGATTTGTACACCGTAATCAGATTGATGGAATTACCGTTCAGCTGATTTTTGTCGGAAGAAAATACAAAGCCATATTTATGTTCATTGATCACACTTTTTGTCTCTGCCGTGTATCCTGCTATTTCCTTCGGCATCGTAGTCGTTACGGTCAGCGCGTTGTCACCCGCTTCAATATCGAAACGGACACCCGGATATTCCTTCTTTACCTTGCCTGCAAATCTGGAAGACAGATAATTCGGGCACTGATAAGCCGCTACAATTCCTGCCGCCACATAAGCAGCTCCTATATAAACGCCATAGATCCAAAACTTCATAAAATCATCTCTGTCTTTGGAAAACTCCAGTCTGCCGTCTTCATGACGAATTGCCTTAGAGCCAAGGACAACCCTCGATTTGTTGCTTGGTATTACCGTAAAATTCGGCAGACACGGAATCGCATATCGGCTGTAATCCGAGTTCTCCAGATCTTCCGTATTTTCCATATACTGGTCCATACCATGTGTCGCCAGTTTCAAAAACGTCGTATCTTCGCTGGCTTCAAACGAGAAAAAGATCTGAATCCGATAATCTTTAATGGAATCCAGTAAAAACTGCAGATCGGAAATCGGTGTAGGCACCAGTGTAACCCCATGGTCCAAATCTCCGGTGTAGCCAAACTGGCGCATCGTATCTTCATCCAGTTCCATTTCCCTTTCTTCGGAATACTCAATATTCGGAACGATTCCAAACCAGATCGTATTGCTGTAATCGGACTTGTTATTTACCGTCTCCAGATATTTTTTCAGATTCTCCAGATTTTTTCTTCAAGAATCTCATCCATACTCGCGTTAACGATCAGCAAAGACGGGCGCATCATCGGCGACTTCGGCTGATACTGGTCAAAAAATGCCTTTACACTTAAAATCTTTTCAATCAGAAGCTTTGCCGTACGGATAAACGCTTTCTGCCAGCTTGTATTAATAGCGGAATATTTATTATAAAGCTCAACCTTATCTTTGATATCCATTGCGATCAGCTTGTCCGGCATTTTATCCGTAAACGCAGCTACAATCAGTTCTTTTGACAGCGAAGATGCCGCAGTTTCCGCATCATATTCCTGCCCGACGGATGTATACAGCTCATGCATAGTCTCATTATACTGATCTTCAATCACGGAAATGGACAGATCTTTATAACTGATTTTTTCTTTTTTGGTGCATCCGATGCGGTTGCCAGCTCCGCCTTCCCGGATTTCGCAAGTGCGGTACCAGCTTCTTTTTCGCCTTTGTCCGTCAGCAGTCCTGCCGGCTTATCCGAGACTTCCAGCGCAACAATTTCCGCTTTTTCATTAAACACCGGCAAAGCAGGACGAAATTCCGTAATTCCTTTTTGGGATGCCCGTACCGCCGTATCCAAATTATCCTTTATCATTCCCAGCATCAATGTCAGCTGTGAAGCGGTCTCATTGTAATATTTTTTTGTCCGGTCCAGCTTGGATTTCAGCTTTACTACGGCATCCTGCTTCGCCGGCGAATCACTTTCAAATTCCGCATTCTTATTTTCCAGATACGAAATATCCTTTTTCAGCTTTTTGATTTCTTTCAGCGTTCTGTGCGGCGCCAGCATCTCGGTAACCTTTTCATAGTTAAAAGATGCATTCGTAGCTCCGGACGCTTTTTTGTTGTCCATAATAGAAATGAACATTTTCAAAAATGTATTGCTGCGATCAATAACTATTTTTCACAAGCGGATCCGGAATCCCGGCAGGCTTTGTCAGCTCATATACCATTCCCCGCTCCTGATCAAAATAGCTGTAAATGGTCGGCTGGAATTTTTTCAGAAAATCATCAAAATTTTTTACAAGCAGAGCCTTATTAATCTCGTCCACTTTCTCATCGGTAAGACTTCTTGAATTTTCATCCACATCCGACATAATGTTGAACATATTAAACACTTCCGGATTGACGACGTCAAACAGGATCGTTCGGTTTGTCTGTTCTATAATTTCCATAAACGTCCTCCATGTAGTTAGCAGTTAAACAAGCCAAGTATTTTATCAGATTGTACTATAGATAGTTTAATACCAAAAACTAATCCTGTCTACATTTTTCTACATACTTCATCGGTTTTTGTACTAATTTGGTAAATATTACTAAATTTAGTTGCCTATTTTTATAGTTTTTGACGTAACACGTAAGCAATGACAAATACACATTCTTATGCTAAACTGAAAACAGTTTGTAAGATCATGGAGGTGTGTTTGCAATGACCGATGAATTTATGCAGTATGCTGATCATTTAAAAAATGAAAAACTGTTCGAATTGGAAGAGTTCTATCAGAAACAATTGGAAAATTATAGGCCTGACATACAAAAAAATTTTAACCGGATATGTACAACCATTGTAAATCTGCAGAAAAAACAGCTGTTAGGGGCAATCTCCTATCTGGAATATACGCTCCTGTTTACGAATCTGATACGCGCGGAAGAAACGGCAGAAGTGCGTGTATATGACAAAAACTGGTACTTTGATCCCAAACAGCTTATCGTAGGCAGTTTTGATTTTTCTTTTTGTTTACCAAATACCGGGAACTGAAAGAATCGCTGATGTCCGCACGCAAAAGATTTGCAGGAGCCGTAACCGCACAGGAAACTACCGCATACCTGCTCACCTGCGCCAGTCAGTTTTATAAGTATGTCGTCTCATCATTCCGTTTTTCCATTTTGCCATGTGTGCGGAGCGAACCGTTTCTCTCGATACAACGAGCAGACGAATTTGAAATCAATATCGGTGAATATATGGGTCATACCGAAGCTGTTTATAAAGAAAATCGAACGCGTACCTCCAAAGAAACTCTGGACTGGTTCGATATGAGGGAAGAATTTGACTATGCCTTTGAAGATTTTTCGGGACTGGATTTTTCCGGCGCAGACCTCTCCGAGATTGACCTGCGCTATGCCGACCTGAGCAATACAACTTTAACAAACACCGATTTTCAGGATGCCATGCTGTTTGGCACAAGGTTCTGCCACGCCAATCTGCAAAATGCCGATCTTCGGTACTGCCAGATGCATGAAGCGGATTTTACCGGCGCAGACCTTACCAATGCCTGTTTTACCGCAACCTCAGCTTACCGGGGCGTTCCAAACCATGCGGAATGGATCATCACCGGATATCGCAGCCTCAGCTTCCGGGACGCCAACCTGACAAACGCTGATTTTAGTCGATGCAGCATACACGATGCCGATTTTACAGGAGCTGTTATGGACGGCACAATTATAGAACGGAACCGTTTAGATCAATTCGCCCTGTCTGCCAAACAGCTGAAGACGATTACTATCACAGATGCAGATACCGATTTGGACGCTGCACGGAAAGGAGTATAAGCTATGGACTATTTTCTTATCAAACAATTGGGAACGGTTTCCATCCCGAAAGCCCAAAAAACAGAAGTCGCATCTCCCGAAGATCCTTCCGTGCGCATTACGCACGATATCCCGTCTTTGGATAAATTTGATTACATTGCGGATGAGCATATCGTCAGCGATACACTAAAGCAGCTGTTAGAACAATATTTACCGGAGCAGCTCTGGCGGCCATGTGTCTTCGTAGATACAAAAGCCCTGCAATACAAAACATTCTGGTTCCTTCCGCCTCTGTCTTATGTCCCGGAACGGGTTGTGCTCAACTCCAAAGGCATGCCTGCCGCCGTATATGTAAACGCGAAAGATTTTGCGGAAAAAGCGCCCTGCATTTTACATATCCGCGGTGCAAAAAACAGCAGCTTTATCGTTGTGCATCTGTCTGTTGCAGAAAGCATCCTTCGGAGGGGATTTGCGGGCTGGAGCTTGTGCGGCTGGAGGATGTGTAAGAATAAATAAAAAGAAGGAACAGCCGAAAACATCTATTTTTCAGCCGTTCCTTCTTTCTTTTTCTCGCATACTTATCACATTTTTGTCCAGTACTGATTTACTTGACAGTTACGCATAATCCTTTTCGCCAACTTACAGACCATTTCCGCATTTAAAACAGCCGTGCGACTGTCTGCTGGCTTCAGTTTCTTATGTTTTTCATACATACTGTCCGCGTTTGTATTTCTATGTAACCCATCGTGCGTATATTCTTTCAATAAATTACTACATTTTTCAGCTAATGAACCGTTTTTTTTAAAGCCGTATGTATTCCATTCCGATAAATACAGTTTTGTTACAAGCAACAAAGCCTCAAGCGCATCTAAAAATACCATTTTTCCTGCAGAACTGATCACCAGAAACGGTAGTAATTCCTTACAGTTTCTTTTCTCCTGAAATGCATTACAAATTTCCTTTTTAAACATTCTAAAACCAAATCCATATACCTGGTTTTGATGCAATTCATCAAAAACAGAACTCGCAATGATTTCATACTGTTCTTCAAAACCTATTCGTCCGTTATAGATCCTCAAATAGTCTGTCAGACGCTCTTGTAAGATCCTAAGCCATTTTTCACTTTCAATTCCATGTTGTATACATTCAAAAAGCGCTAATATGATATGGCAGATATCAAACATGAGACATTTCGGATGAAACGCACAGTATAATGTCCAAAAATCCACATCACTGTCTTCCACATAAAAGGCTTTCGTAATCTGCCAGGAAATAACGTCTGCTATCAGTTGTCCATTTTCTACTCCAATCACTGTCAGTTGCTCTGCGACCTTACACGCTTCCATTCCATGAGACAAATCCACGATCTTCTCAGGAAGCTTCCCTTCACAGCACATCTCATCCGAGCCTTCTGCTTTTACAGTCCTGATTCCTTCTTTGAAAGGATAAGTCATTCGCTCTTTATATTCTTTTTCCGCTACACATTTGCACAAATGATATGAGTCATTATAATCGTGTAGAGCAGGACATAAACAGTATTTCCATTCAGGGTCACAATGTTCCATTTCGTAACCCATATGGTAAATACCGCTGTATAACAATGGTGAAAATTCTTTTGTAATACCCATAATTATTATGTGACCAGTTCCTTTTCAAATTCCATTTCAATCTGCATGCAATTCCTGAGCATCGCATCGTTTTCATACGCCGGAAAACGCCGCAGATAATACTCCTCACGGTTACTGCAAATACTTTGATTGATCAGCTGTTTTACTTCGAAATCCGAGAAACTATATGTCAGACTACCTCCGGACTGTGATATTTTCTGTGATATTTTCTTTGCTAGCTGTTCCTTTTTCTTCCTGATCGATCCCAGATGATTTTCTTCGGCATACTGTTCCAAGCACATTAAAGGATAGACATAGTATATCAAATCATCTTCATTCCCTGAAGAATTCATTTCTCCTGCATAAAGATGCGAACATGCATATACCTTTCCATTAATGACTACCGTAGTACATGCAATCGTTCCTCTTCCGGTATCAGCTAATATGATTGTGGGCGACCAAGTTTCATTCGATGATACTTGGGGCATGTTTTTTTGAAGTTGTACAAATTCAATTCCCTGCATACGCCCTGCATTATCAGCTGCCAGTTTTTCATCCCTTTGTCCGCTCATTTTTAAATAATAAGCTGCAAGATGATTCATTTTCATATCTTTATTCTGTGAACAAACATGCGCAAACAATGTGCCTGCTTCCTTATTTTCCGCACACACAGCGTCCTCTTGCGAATCCAAAAAGAATTCGCTTTCACCTTCAAAAATCCGAATAATATCGTCAATCTTTGACCGATCGACATGTATCATTCCGCCAAAATTATATTTTTCTATCTGTCGATTTAAGTGTGCATCGTCAACTTTGTATTGACTTAAAAACATCATTCCTACTACATAGCTTATCACATAAGTCAATGAGCCGTATAAAAAGTGCATGATCTCCTTTGACAAATTCCCGGTTATAAGTCTACTTATTTTATTATAAAAAACCTGTTTATCTACAAGTTTTCTACAATAATCTTTCAATCCTTCTTCTTCAATATGATTCAGTACCACATAAGGCACAACAACCACTTCTGACATATAATTATATTTATAGACACGAACCATGGTCTTTTGGGCACAAAACGACAATGGTTTCCATGTATGGATCTGATCTTCATATAGTATATATGACTCCATTCCACATTGTCGCTGTACTGCCGACGCCAAATTACCACATTTGCATTTCTCTGTCAGACTGCATATATTCTGTCCCGCATTCTCCTTCATCTGCAGCTTCCAATAAGGCAAATACGAAATATAAGGCTGTGCTCCCAAATAAAACGACTTTAAAATATGATCCGATGCCAGAAGCCATGTTTTTTCCCGACACTCATTATTTGCTTCCAGACATTGAAACATATCACTTTTTATTTTATACGCATCTGTATTATTTAAAAATACTTTGACTTTAATCTGCTCCGGAAGGCAACCTTTTGAACGCAGATATTTATATACATTATCCAAAGTCCTGCCATGGAGCACAACATCATCAACTATTAATAATTTATTCTTTAACTCATCTTCGCTTAACAGGACAATCGACTGATTTGTCAAAATTGTTCCGCATTCCTCGGCATCTTCTTCATACATGTAAAAAATAATATCCCGATATTCCATATACAAATCCAGAAATCGCCTGCTGATAAAAATTTTTATTTCGTATTTTATTCGCATAATATGAGCTATAAACCGTACCAGTTCTAAAAACATATCGCTTCCAATAGATGCCGTAAGCAAATCAATTTTATCCTGTATTATTTGACGTTTTTTCATATCCCCACCTTGCTTTCTACAATCTATGTATCTTTCATCCGTCTGCATCGTGGTCGGCAAATTTGCCATCCGTTCGTATTATCTTCTTGATGCATCTGATAAGATACAAGATATGTACTGCTATGTCCCCCTTGATTTTTTAAATAAATCTCAAACGTCCATTCACAGCTATCATAACCAGCCTTAGGATATCTTTTCCAGTGGCAAAAGATTCCTAGCGCATCAAATAATGCCTGGATGTTATTACTGTCTTTTAAGTTATTTTTTTGCGTAATCATCATTTGGATGCTGTCATGATAATGAAGACTCTCTCCCCCATATCCTTGTATAAAGCTGTCATGATTGCTATCACCCACAGGCTTCGGAATCAGCAATGAATACGATTCTCGGCCAATTTTACATGTTATTTCCCGGATCTGATAATTACAAATCGGAATAATATCTGTCATTTCGAGCTCTATGGTCATCCATATGCAGGAACCCAGATCATCTGGCATCCGTTCTCCGAACGTTAAATCATACGCTTTTTTCTCTTTATCTTCCTGTTTAAAGTCACTTTTCTTCTCATCAAATATTTCAAAAGTCAATGTGCCAAAAAACGGGTTTGGTACAATCTGATATTTTGTCAAGATACCCTGTAACTGCTCCATCTGACTATGTTGCTGATCCAATATATTCTGCTGCTTAGTCATCATTTTATTCTGTCTGTAAGCAACCCAACCACAGACAACGGTTCCAACTGCTCCGATATAGCTCCCGGCAAATGCAAACCAGTCCGTTGGCTGCAAATCCGAATCTATTGGAAATTCCAAATACCATTTATTTGTTATAATGGCATTCAAACTTATGGGAAATAGAGTTAACAAGACGATAGCCACCAACAAAATGATAGCTATCGTTATTCCCTGATATCCTCTATTGGTCTTTTCTTTATTCATTGGTTGTTCCGGCTCCTTATGATGACGTCTGCCGGAAAAATTTACAATTTTGCTTAGCATATTGATAAATATTTTGCATTTCTATATTATTATGGAAGAAAATATATATTGTTACATTATATAGTTTTTTTGATATTATATACACTTACTTAAATTTGTCAAGTGTTTTTTGTATTTTTTTATTATACGATAAAAAAACTAAAAAAACAGTCTTGTCTTATCATTGTAGGTATGTTATTGTTAGTAGTAATTATAAATACATTATATAATATATTTTCACCCATCCATTACATTTTCCAAAACAAATCCTTCAACTTCGGATAAATCTCCCGAAACGTCCGATACCGCATCTCATACAACGCAGCCAGTTCCGCCTCAGGCTCCACCGTATCCGTCACTTTCACAATCGCCTGCGCCGCCTCTGCCACGGTCGCATATTCGCCGTTTGCAACTGCTGCCAGCATTGCTGCGCCAAGCGCCGGCCCTTCTTCATTTGCGAGCGTATCCACCTTGATGTTCAAAATATTCGCTGTCATTTTCTTCCAAAGCGGACTCTTCGCTCCACCGCCGCAAATTTTTGTCCGGTTAATTTGAATACCTGACAGTTTTGCGACTTCAAACGAATCCCGCAGCGCAAACGCAACGCCTTCCAGCACCGCCTGCGTCATGTCCGCGCGTGTCGTGTCCATTGTCATGCCGATAAAGGTTCCCCGCGCTTTCGGATCATTATGCGGCGACCGCTCTCCCATCAAATACGGAAGAAAATACACATGATTTTCTCCAAGCTTTGTAATCCCGCTCTGCTGTACCGCAAACTCTTTAGTTCCTAAAATATCTTCCATCCACCATTTATTACAGGATGCTGCGCTGAGCATACAGCCCATCAGATGATACCGTCCGTCTGCGTGCGCAAACGCATGCAGAGCATTGTGGCTGTCTACGACAAACCGATCACTGGCAATAAAAACGGTTCCGCTCGTTCCGAGTGAAATGTTGCAGCTTCCATCGCCTACCGTCCCGGTGCCTACCGCCGCAGCCGCATTATCTCCGGCTCCTGCGGCTACCATCACCGTTTCAGGCAGACCCAGCATCCTGGCAGATTCAGAAAGCAGTGTCCCGACCGGCTCATAACTCTCGTATATATGCGGCAGCTGACACTCCAAAATACCGCATATTTCCAGCATTTCCTTGGACCAGCGCTTGTTTTTTACATCCATCAGCAGCATACCGGAAGCATCCGATACATCCGTGCAGTGCACACCCGTCAGCCGATAAGCAATATAGTCTTTAGGAAGCATGATTTTGCCGATCCGTGCAAACGACTCCGGCTCATGCTTTTTCAACCACAGCAGCTTTGGAGCCGTAAATCCGGCAAACGCAATATTGGCCGTATACTCTGAGAGCTTTTCTCTGCCGATCACTTCGTTCAGATATTCCGTTTCCGCAATCGTTCTGCCATCATTCCATAAAATTGCCGGACGAATCACCCGATCCTGATCATCCAGTATAACCAGTCCATGCATCTGTCCGCCAAACGCGATACCGGCCACCTGGCTCCTGTCCACATCTGCGGTCAGTTCCCGGATCCCTTCCATACATGCCTGCCACCAGTCCGCCGGGTTCTGCTCCGCCCAGCCTGGCTTTGGAAAACTGAGCGAATATTCTTTTGATACGATTTTTTGAATGGTTCCATCTGCCTGCATCAGCAGCAGCTTAACGGCAGACGTACCCAGATCAATCCCTATATATAACATTTCCTTCTCCTTTTCATCATTGTTCCGTCCGTAATATCCTTCCTGATTCAAACAGGTCTGTGCACGTAATGCACAGACCATAAAAAACTTATTTATACAAACGGATTCTCCGTTTTATAACGCATCTCTTTCGGCTGATTGTATCCGATCTCCTCCGGCTCTACTCCAATCAGTTTGAACACTTCAAACAGGCTTCTGCCAAAATGTCCGAACGCAACAGCTCCATGATGCGGATAATTGCCCTCAATTAATACATGACGATAAAATCTGCCCATCTGCGGAATCGCAAATACACCGATCGAACCAAACGACTTTGTCGCAACCGGAAGCACTTCTCCCTGTGCCACATACGCACGCAGTTTCGCATCCGCCGTACTCTGCAGCCTGAAAAATGTAATATCCCCAGGCATAATATCGCCTTCCAGCGTTCCCTGCGTCACTTCTTCCGGCAGCGTACGCGCCATAATCATCTGATATTTCATCGAACAGGAAGACAGTTTTCGGGAGCTTGTATTGCCACAATGGAATCCCATAAAGATATCTTTTGAAGTATAGTCAAATTTTCCTTTGATGCTTTCCTCATACATATCCGCAGGAACCGTATTGTTGATATCCAAAAGCGTAACCGCGTCCTCGCTGACACATGCTCCGATAAATTCACTCAAAGCGCCGTAAATATCAACTTCACAGGACACCGGAATGCCTCTTCCTGTCAGGCGGCTGTTTACATAACACGGCACAAACCCAAACTGGGTCTGAAAAGCCGGCCAGCATTTTCCGGCAATACATACATATTCCCGATATCCTTTATGCTCTTCTATCCAGTCCAGCAGCGTCAGTTCGTATGTGCCAGCTTTGGCAGAATCTCCGGTTTTTGGTTTCCTGCACCCAGCTCTTTTTCCATATCGGCAACCACTTCCGGTATCCGTGCATCGTCTTTGTGTTTATGAAATGCTTCAAATAAATCCAGCTCCGAGTTTTCTTCAATTTCAACACCCAGGTTATACAGCTGCTTAATCGGTGCATTGCAGGCAAGAAATTCATCGGACGAGGTCCAAAGCTTATGATTTTTAATCCTCCAAGCCCGATGACCGCACGTGCAACAGGCAAAAACTCATGAATCATATCCGCACATTCCAAAGCCGTACCTACCGGATATTCCGGAATATGTACACGTACATTGCGCAGTTTCAGATTATAGCTTGCATTGAGCATTCCGCAGTATGCATCTCCTCGTCCGCCAATCAGGCTGTCACCGGATTCTTCCGCAGCGGCAACAAACATCTTCGGTCCTTCAAAATGCTTCGCCAGCAGTGTTTCCGAAATTTCAGGGCCAAAATTACCCAGATATACGACAAGTGCATTGCAGCCCGCTTTTTTCACATCTTCCAGTGCCTGCTGCATATGTATTTCACTTTCCACAATACAAATCGGACATTCATAAATATCTGCTTCATCATACTTTGCACGGTATGCTTCCACCAGCGCTTTTCGTCTGTTTACCGACAGGCTTTCCGGAAAACAATCCCGACTCACCGCTACAATACCCACTTTTACTTTCGGAATATTTTCAAACATAAAAATCCTCCTTCGCTTTCTATCACATCTTTGTTACATACATTATAGAAACGCAAAGCAGGATACGCAATCCAAAACTTGTCTTACTTACGGCTCTTTTTTGACATTATTATTATCAATGTTTTTTCCTTCATAACCATTTTCCATCTCCTGACTCCTATAGCAATTTTTCCGATACTCCGCCGGAGGCATACCATATTGCCTTCGAAACGCTTTTGTAAAGCTGCGGCTGTCAGGAAATCCGCACTCCAACGCAATTTCCCCTACCGACATCTGCGTATTCAAAAGCAGACGGTATCCGGCCTGCGTACGCAGATCGGATACGTATGTTTTATAATTAATACCCGCATATTTTCGAAACATTCTGGATAAATAGGCCGGAGAGAATCCAAAAATCTGCGCCACGCCTTCCAGCTTCAGATCTTCCTTGTAATGCGCCTGAATATAATTGGTAATCCGGGAAAGTCTGTCCGTATTCCGATTCTGGTTTTTCCACTCCTTATCTGCCTGCGGAATTCGGTAATCCGTAACAAGCAGATACATAATCTGATAAAAGTCACGCAGTATCTGAAACAGATATCCTGGCTGCCTGTACGCGTCCGCTTCCTGCATGCGGCGAATCAGACAGGCCATCTCCTTGTCTTTGCCGCAGGAACGTAAAAAAAGCAGAGGATCGACATCTTCCACATAAGCGTCAAACAATCCTCTCGGAATCTGCAGGACAAGCGTAAAATTCGGCTCCGGACAGTCTATGCTGTGAACTTCATTGGAATTTACCAATATAAACTGGCCCCGTCCCAGCCGGTAAAGCCGAGAATTAATATAAAAGTCCATACCGCCTTCCAGCACAAGAAAATTTCAATTGAACGGTGCCAGTGCTTGGATACTTTATAACCGCCGTCTTTTCCTTCGAATACAAACAGCCGAAACGGCAGGTTTTCATTGGGCAATACAAGTTCATGTCTAAAATCCATGAATCAGGACTCCTTCTGCATCATTTTATCTAACTGATCCTGTACAATCCGGTAATGCTTATCAAAAGCATTCATTGCCGCCTGTAAATCTTTTTCTGTCAGTGCGTGATAAAGCGCCCAGTGGGAACGCCTTAACAGTTCTGCCCGCATTTTATTTTTTAGTATTTTCGTACGAAAGTTTTCGATAAACTGATCCATCAGATTATACAGCATGGAATTGTATAAAATGAGCATCCGATTATGTGATGCACTTACGAGTTTATGATGAAACTCCGCATCCAGCTTCGCACTCTCCTTCGAGCTCATCGGCTCATCCATTTTCTGCAAAATCAGACGCATCTCTTCCAATTCTTCCGGCTTCGCTGTCTCAATAGCCAGACGTACGGCCGCATATTCATAACCGATTCGAATATTAAAAATCTCGGAAGCATCTATTTCCATTAACGCCATAACCATATTAACCGATTTGAGCATATATTCCATCGGATCACATCGGACATAATTGCCGCTTCCCTGCATGCATTCAATCAGCCCTGTAATTTCCAGCATGTGCATCACTTCCCGAATCGAATTGCGGCTGACACCCAGCTTGTCGGCAATTTCTCTTTCCGTCGGAATTTTATCATTTAATTTTAATTTTCCCGATAAAATCTGTTCGGAAAAATAATGAAACACATACTCATATGTTTTTTGACCATTTAATTTTGAATTATCCATTCTTTTTCACTTTCCGCTTTTATACATAGAGGCTGATTTGTAATGTTATGTGATATTTTATTACAATAAGAGAAATTTGCAATACAAACAAGCAGACCAGCCAAAACATTCGGCCGATCTGCTGTTTTAGGAGTTGAATCATGTTTTCTTTTACTTACGGGTGATTCACCATTACGGATACCCCGTCCGGAATAACAGCGATATGTGCATTCCGGCCTTTTTCCTGCAAAGCAAGCTCCAGCGCTTCATTGACATCCGAAGCTGTCTGAAATCCCATTTCGCGTGCCATGCCGCGATATTTTTCATTCATCACATAAATAACCCTGTGATGCATTAAGATCCGGCACTGTATCTGATATTCCCACTGATCCGGTTTTGTCGCATCCTGCGGGATTTTTAAAATCTCTTCCATCAATGACTGCGGACTTTCACAATCTTTCAGTGCACGATAAAAACCCTCTCCCCCGTGTCCGTCTCCACAGTTTGATACCATAATAATAATGCCGCCGTCTTTGGCCGCTGCTTCCGCAGCCGTCATGCCTTTGACCGACTGATACATATTCTGATCCAGCGGGTATCCTCCGTTTGTAGATATCGCAATATCCGCCGGATACTTCGGCGTAACCAGACAATACTGCCGGAGGAACCGGCAGCCGGCCGCATGCGCTTCTATCGCACCGCCGGCTACCGCATGGACCGCTTTTTTATCGGAATCAATAATGACGTTCACGATATAAGCAAGCTCTGCCATCCTTGCAGCCGCAATCATATCTTTATGTATCGGATTATTGTCCAGTATTCCCGTACGGCTGTACGGCGAATCAATAAACGCGGAACAATGATTTCCAAGCACCGTTACCCTGCTCGAAACTCCTGGCAGCACACTTTTACGTCCGCCGGAAAATCCTGCAAAAAATGTGTTTCAATAAATCCTTCACTCACAAGCAAATCTGCCTGCGCCGCGATACGATTAATGAGCAGCGGCGCACCGGACGGAAGTGTTCCCAGATTAACCATCGCATCCATATCCGCACTGTCATGCACGACAATTTTTTCCTGACTGACAATATCTTCCCCAAATTTATTTACAAGCTCTTCTCTCGTTGTCGCTCTGTGAAATCCGGTTGCAATCAGCAGTGTAATATCCGCCTGTGGATTTCCCTCACGAATTTCCCGCAGCATAAACGGAATAATATGCCTGCTCGGAACCGGTCTTGTATGATCGGAACAGATGATTACTACCTTTTGTTTGTCTGTCGCAAGTTTGGAAAGCTTATCGGAACCGATCGGATGCGCCATAGCTTCCTGTACCAGCTCATCTTCGCTCTTTCCGGTTTTTGGCATGGACCCGATGGAAGATTCCAGAATTTCATAATCCAGCGTATCATCCAGATGCAGCATCATGCCGTCTCCGGAATACGGTAATTTCATATCCATAAAAACCACCTCTGTTTCCGGAACGGTACGGCTGTGCCATACCGTTCCGCTCTATATAACAAAATTATTTCACACCCATCCATCCGGCGATTACCATCATCTGCACTTCCGAAGTACCCTCATAAATTTCCGTAATTTTTGCATCACGCATCATTCTTTCAATCGGATAGTCCCTTGTATAGCCATATCCGCCGTACAGCTGCAGGCAGCGACGCGTAACATCCGATGCATTTCTGGCAGCTACCAGTTTTGCCATTGCCGCTTTGTGCGAAAAAGCCTCATGATCATCTTTGGCGCATGCAGCCTGATATAATAAAAGTTTTGCGGCTTCCGTATTTGCTTTCATCTGAGCCAGTTCAAACTGTGTATTCTGGAACTGGGAAAGGCGGCGGCCAAACTGCTTTCTTTCCTGCACATATCGAACCGTCTCTTCGATCGCACCTTCTGCAATGCCGACTGCCTGTGCCGCAATGCCGACACGTCCGCCGTCCAGCGTCATCATCGCATATTTAAATCCTTTTCCAAGCTCACCAACAAGATTCTCCTTTGGTACGATGCAGTCTTCAAAAATCAGCTCACAGGTCGAAGAAGCCCGGATGCCCATCTTATCTTCATGCTTTCCGATCGAAAATCCCTGAAATCCTTTTTCCACGATAAATGCCGAAATACCTTTTGTTCCCTGCGATTTATCCGTCATTGCCAATACGAAAAACACATCTGCCGCACCTGCATTTGTAATAAATATTTTGGTTCCGTTTAATACCCAGTGGTCACCCGCATCTACGGCAACCGTCTGCTGTCCCGAAGCATCGGTACCCGCATTCGGCTCTGTCAGCGCAAACGCACCAAGCCATTCTCCGGAGCACAGCTTCGGCAGATATTTTTGCTTCTGTTCTTCGGAACCAAACTGATAAATCGGTGTACAGCACAAAGATGTATGCGCAGATACAATAACGCCCGTTGTCGCACAGTACTTGCTCAGTTCTTCTACCGTCTGAATATAAGCGAGCGTATCCATTCCGGAACCGCCATATTCTTCCGGAAACGGGATTCCCAAAAGTCCCATTTCGGCCATCTGCTTTACATTCGCCATCGGAAATTCTTCCGTCTTATCTATCTCTGCCGCCAGCGGCTTTACTTCATTCACTGCAAACTCATGCACCATCTCCAGTATATCCTGATGAAACTCATCCTGCTTAAAATCCATTCCTTATTCCTCCACTTCTCAAAGTTTTTCCGGTATCCCTGCTTTTATTGTGCCTTTTTGGCCTTAAAAATCTCTGTCATAGCCGACACAACTTCTGTCAGATTGCCGACGATTCCGTAATCCGCAACATCAAAAATCGGTGCATCCGGATCTTTATTGACCGCTATTACGGTATCCGACCCGGAAATACCTGCCAGATGCTGAATCGCTCCGGATATTCCAAATGCAAAGTACAGCTTTGGAGCAACCGTCTTGCCGGACTGTCCGACCTGATGTGCATGCGGCATCCAGCCTGCATCCACTACCGCACGGCTGCAGCCTACCGTCGCGCCCAGAACTTCGGCTAACGCTTCCAGCAGTTTAAAATTTTCTGCCGAGCCGACCCCGCGGCCGCCGGATACGATAATTTCCGCTTCTTCCAGATTAATCGCTTCCGCTACTTCATTTACACGTTCTACAAGTTTTGTACGGATCTCATCCTCGGATGTATGGATTTCTTCCTTTATAATGTCTCCGGTGCGGCTTTCATCATAAACACCTTTTTTAAATACCCCAGGTCGTACCGTTCCCATCTGCGGACGATGCTCCGGACACATAATGACCGCCATTAAGTTGCCGCCGAATGTCGGACGGGTCCATGCCACGTGTCCTGTTTCCTCATCAATATCAATTGCCGTACAGTCTGCCGTCAGCCCTGTTTTCAGGCGGCAGGATACTCTTGGTCCCAGATCCCGTCCGTTATTTGTCGCTCCAAGCATTAACGTTTCCGGCTTATATTTTTCAACCAGTGCGGTCATTGCCTTTGCAAAGGCGTCCGTCGTATAATATTCATATTCCGGCCCGTCTACAACAATCGCGGAATCCGCCCCATAACAAATCGCATCTTTTGCCACGTCACCAATGTCTTTGCCGATCACTACCGCTACAAGCGGACATCCTTTCCGGCTGGCTAACGGTTTTGCCGCATTTAACAATTCATAACCGACACTTTTTGCTTTTCCGCATTCCGTCTCAATGAATACCCATATATTTTTATAATCATTCAATTGACTCATATTCTGCCCCTCCTATAATAACTTTGCATCATCCAGCAGCTTTATGACTTCTTTTGCCGCATCCGATGGCTCCATACCCGTCAGCTTCACACCGTTTTTCTCACGGACCGGCGTAAATGTCTTTTTCACTCTTGTCGGAGAGCCTTTCAGTCCGCAGTCGGCAAGATTGATTGCCGGAATCTCTTCTTCGGACAGAACCGGAATCTCTTTTTTCTTTGCAGCCATTTTACTCTTAATCGTAGGATAACGCGGCTCATATGGCAGTTTTACAACGGTTACGACAGCCGGAAGCTTGGTAGAAATCATATCAAAACCGGAGTCATGTTCCCGCTTTACCTGTATCTCCCCGTCTTTTTCCACAATATCCAGCGCATATGTAATCTGCGGCAAATCCAGATGTTCTGCAATTTCCGGTCCGACCTGTGCCGTATCCCCGTCCGTCGCCTGTTTTCCGCACAGTATCAGATCAAATTTCAGCCCTTCTTTTTCTTCTATCGCTTTGATTGCTTCCGATAATATATAACTCGTAGCAAGCGTATCGGAACCGCCAAAGCTTCTGCCGGAGATTAAATAACCGTTATCTGCTCCTACTGCCAGACAAGACTTAATCGCTTCTTTCGCCTGCTCCGGCCCCATGGAAATGACAATCAGCTTTCCGCCCAGTTTTTCTTTCAGCCTGACTCCTACTTCCTGCGCGTAAGTGTCAAACGGATTCACAATGCTTGGTACGCCCTTGCGAATGAGTGTATGAGTTTCCGGATCTACTTTGATTTCATTTGTATCCGGTACCTGTTTCATGCAAACACAAATATTCATAAATAATGTCCTCCTGAATTTAATTTATCATTACAGCCGATAGCAGACTTTACCCGGATTTAAGATCATCTTTGGATCAAAAACACGTTTGATGCCTTCCATAATCGCCATATTTGTCTCTCCGACGGAATCTACCAGATATTTTACTTTTCCGGATCCGATACCATGCTCACCGGATACAAGTCCGCCGCAGTCCGTAGCTTCCTTATAAATAATTGCAAAGAACCGATCTACGCGCTTTTTAAACTCTTCTTCATCCAAATCATTAGAACACTGATAAATATGCAGATTCCCGTCTCCGGCGTGTCCAAACGATTTAATCGTCAGTCCGCATTCCTCTCCGGTTTTATTCACAAACTCCAGATAGTCTGCAATCTTATTTACCGGCACTACAACATCACATTCATCCAGCAGCTTTGTCTCTTCCATAATTGCCTCTAAAAAGGACGATCTTGCTGCCCATGCATCTTTCATTTTGACGGTGTATCCGCTACGAGCACATCAATCGCTCCCGCTTCCACAGCCAGCTCCGCAGCCTGTTCCACAAGCGCGTCTACTTCATCTTCGGAATTGCCGTCCAGTGTTACGAGCAGGTACGCACCGATTTGTATGCCTTCCAGCTCCTGCGGAAATACGGATTTACCGATATAACGCTCGGAAGCCAGTACAATCTCCCGCTCCATAAACTCAATCGCCTGCGGCTCCATATGCGCCATTTTAAATTGCGGTACCGTTGCAAGCGCCGTGTGCAAATCTTCAAACGGAATAATCAAAGATGCCGCTGCTTTTGGCGCCGGTATAATTTTCAACGTCAGCTCCGTAATAATACCAAGCGTACCTTCCGAACCGATCATCAGATTCAGTAGGGAATATCCGGAAGAAGTTTTGGAAACGGTCGCTCCCAGCTTTGTAATCTCCCCTGTCGGCAATACAACGGTCATTGCCCGAACATAATCTCTTGTCGCCCCATATTTAACCGCCCTCATACCGCCGGCATTTGTTGCCACATTCCCGCCGACACAGGCAAATTTTTCTCCCGGATCCGGCGGATACAGCATACCCCTTGTCTGGCAGTCTTCCGCAAGATCATTGAGCAGCACGCCTGCTTCGATTTCTACGACAAAGTTCTCCATATCATAAGACTTGATTTTGTTCATCTTGGTAAGGTCCAGCAGCACACCGCCGTACAACGGAACCGCACCCCCTGCCAAACCGGTACCTGCTCCTCTTGGCGTAACCGGAATATTGTTGTCATAGCAGATTTTCATAATGGCAGCCACTTCCTGTGTCGAACGCGGCTGAACTGCCAAATCCGGCATATGTGTGCCATAAATCGGCATTTCGTCTTTTTCGTAATCCGGATTGATATCTTCCCCAGAAAAGACCGCTTCGGATACCGCTTTGATCTGCTCCATAATTTCCTGTGTCAATTGATTGTACATGATGTTTCCTCCTTCAATCCCGGTCCGTACTGTCCGCCAGCATGACCTGTTTTATTTATAACCCAATCACTGTGCCTGCATAGCAGATCACACCTGCCAAAATTACATAAAGTAAAAATATTTTAAAACGGAGCTTAAAATTTTACTTTCCGATCCTACCGCATTAATTGCTCCGGCTCCGATCGCAATTCCCTGCGGACAGACCATCTTACCGATGCCGGCACCCATGACGTTTGCCGCTGCCAGCCACTCCGCATGAAATCCAAGCGCCGCAGCCGTCTCACTCTGCAGGTCGCCAAAGAGCACGCAAGTCGATGTTCCGGATCCGGTAACAAACGCTCCGATCGCTCCGATCAACGGCGCTATAAACGGATACAACGGCCCGGCCGCCGCCACAAGAAACTTTGCAATATCTGAAATCATACCGCTGTAGCTCATTATTTTTGCCACCGCCATAACAGAACAGATCGTAAGAATCGTTTTCCGATATTTTTTCAGCGTCCATATAAATACTTCTGCCATTTGTCCTGCCGTTGCTCCCTGCATCAGTCCTCCGATTACGGCCGCCAGAAAATCATAACCCCAGGTGTATTAATCCAGCTAAACGTAAGTGTATTGGCACCTTCTCCGGCATAGACTTCTATCGAACTTTTGATTCCGGCAATCGCATGATGTATTGGCGGACAGAGATTGGAAGTAATCATTAACAGTAAAAATATGAAAATAAAAGAACTCCATGCCCGTATCCCCTCTCCGACCGTTATACGCTGTCTGTCCTGTTCCCGATCGGAAACGGCAATCGCATATGCCGCGTCCGGTTTTTGCCGGAACATTTTAACGACCGCGACCATGCAGCCCATGCAGCAGATAGAGCCAATAATATCCGGCAGTTCCGGTCCGATAAACTTTGCTGTCAGAAACCATGGAACGGTAAACGAAAGCGCAGCCGTCATCGTAACTCCCATCATACCTTTTAATGCCCGTATCCCTCCCCCGCAAATACAAACCATTAAAAACGGTGAAATAAATGTCAAAATACACTGAATTACTACAATCGACTCTGACAAAGGCAGTATTTCCGTACCCGTTACGGAAGCGAGTGTAACGGTCGGAACACCTACAGAGCCAAACGCCGTCGGCGTGGAATTCACTACCAGACACGCCAGAACGGCGCGCATCGGATGCAACCCGATTCCTACCAGCATAGATGCGGGAATTGCAACTGCCGTGCCAAATCCGGCCATCCCCTCCATAAAATTTCCGAATCCCCATCCGATCATTAACGCCAGCACCCGCTGATCTGCAGAAACACCTGCCAGCATTTTTTTAATCTGTTCCATAGCCCCGGTTTTTAATGTCATATTATAGGTAAAGAGTGCGGCAACGATAACCAGACAGATTGGCCAAAGTGCATTCAGCACACCCTCCAATGCCGCAGTGATCGTGCAGGCCGCATTTAATTTCCAATAACCGGCTGCCAAAACCATTGTCAATAACAATGCAAGCACGCAGGCTTTGTGTCCTGCCATTTTCAGTCCGCTTAATGCGGTAATCAGCCAGATAATCGGCAGCATTGCAAACAAAAAATTCAGTAACAGCAAACCTTCCTCCCCCACCTTTCTTATTGGGTGACCCAATTTGCAGATATAACTTTTCAAATTGGAAAATCAACAAGATAATAGTATCGTTAAGTAATTTATGAAGTGACTTTGTTTTTATTGGGTCACCCAATTTATGATTTTATTATATCACCGTTTCCATAAACTGCAAGTTATTTTTAAAATATCAGCAATTTTCATGATTTAATTATCTTGTTTTTGTATATAATTCATAATGAATTCCGATTTTATTGGGTCACCCAATATATTTTCATTTCACCACAAAAAAGGGATTATCTTTTTCAAGATAATCCCTTGCTTCTGTTCTTCTTACACCGCGATCGTCATAGAACCTTTGATATACAGTTTTTTCCTTCTTCCACTTTTATCAATAAAATTAATGTAATACGGATATGTTTCAATTTCCAGAATTTCTCCCTGTTCTTTTCCTTCCGTATGACGTTCTTCCACACATTCCATATCATTCAGGTCTTTTTCCTCATAAATCTCTCCCACATGCAGCTCATCTCTGCAGTAAAAGCCTATTGCTTCCAGATATTGATTCAATGCGGCCAGCAGCTTTTCTTCATATTCCGCTTTTCCGGTCTTCATCTTACGGTACAATGCCTCTACCATTCTTCCGATCAGATCATCCTGTACGACTTTGACAAACGCCTGCAGGACATCTTCCAGTTCGGATTTCGGTGTGAACTGTCTGGCAGTCGTTCGAATGTCTTTCTGATAACGATTGTACATTTTTTTATACGGATCATAATCCGGTACGGATTCAAAAAACTGATCCAGCACCGACGTATTTGCAAATCTTGTTACCATAATCTGAATATTTGCAGCCGTAATCGTATACTTATCCTTATTTTCCGTAATCACAAACGGATTTTCCGAATCATCTTTCTGCAGCATATGTTCCAGCGAACGGTCTTTCATCCGGTTCAGCAAATCACCGATCTTGTCATTTGCCTGTACCAGCTTCTTCGACAGATGAAATGCCTTACGCTTTTCTTCCTGATAGTTTTTATCTGCCGTTTCGTACGCCTGCTTTGTCTCATCCAGCTCTTTGCGCACAGCCGACAGCTGATTTTCATAGTCCTTATTGATCTGTTCCAGCGTATCAATGCGCGCCAGCAAATCATTCACATTCGGCGCATCCGGATCCGGCTCATTCATAGCTTCCAGATAACCGTACACTTCCCGAATTCTGGCCGCCAGCATCTGATTGCCTTTTTTAATCTCTTCTTTCTGCTTTTCAAATTCCTGTCCGATGATCTGCTCGATCTCCTGTCCTCTGGACGCCGCATCCGTTTCCATCTGGCTGATCTGTGATACAATCGTTTCACATTGGGAAAAAACGGATTCGCACTGCGTAGATACCTTTTCGATCGCATCTTTATTGTCCCGGAGCTCCTGATAAGAATCGCTCATGTTATTATCCAGCACTTCCTGCGTATCCAGTGTCTGCTGTACCTTTACAAGGATATCCCGAATGCTTTTTTCATTTTTTTCCGATCTTCTATTATAATGATCTACCAGAAGGCGCAGCAATCCGTTGCATTCGTCTGATAATACATATTTCAGGTTCTTCCAAAGTCCCATTTTATCATCCTCGCTTTCTTATCTGCTCATGATCGACATAAACTGCATTCATTATATCGGACAATTCGCTCAAAATCAATATTTTCATACAATTTTGCAGATTTATAAGCAGAAAAACAAAACAGTTTATGCAAATCTTTGTATCTGTTACAGAAAATGCAAAACCGGAAAAAAATCTCTGCCTGACGGCAGAGATTTTTTAGATAGTTCGTTATCGTTCGTTCTTTTTTGTAGATGCCATCAGCATCATATTTCCTTTCAGGCAAAAACTGCCATATCCTGCAGGAATAATCAGATGATCTCCTTTTTTAACCGGATATTCATCCACATACCCTGCACCTTCCAGCACCGATACCGCTAAAAACGGCTCCGTCTGCTCCAGACGTACCTCTCCTGCAACGTCTATTTTATAAATGCTGAAATAAGCACAGTCCAGCAACAGATTCATCCGGTTTACCGGCAGTTCGGCTGCGGAACGGATGCATTTATCCGTCGCTTTTGCCGGCACCTGAATCACGTCCATGCTTTTTTCCAAATGCAGCTCTCTTGGCTTGCCGTTGCTGAGTCTGCCGTAGTCATAAAGACGGTAGGTGACATCACTGTTCTGCTGTGTCTCAAAGATAAGGCAGCCGCCTTTGATCGCGTGGACGGTTCCTGGTTCAATCGAGATAAAATCTCCTTTTTGCACCGAAACTTCCCGAAGCAGTTCTCCCCACCTGTCTTCTTCGATCATCTGCGCCATCTCTTCTTTTGAGCCGGCATTATGGCCGATCACCAATGATGCCGGTTCTTCACAGTCTAAAATATACCAGCACTCTGTCTTTCCGTTTGCACCGTTTTCATGCACGTTTGCATATTTGTCATCCGGATGCACCTGAATGCTCAAATCTTCTCTGGCATCAATAATTTTAGCCAGCAGCGGAAACTCTTTCGTACCGTCGCTGCCGAACAGCTGCGGACAGTTTTTCCATATTTCCGATAAATGCATTCCGGCAAACCTGCCGTTTTTAACCGTGCCGTCTCCATTCGGATGTGCGGAAATTCCCCAGCATTCGCCGGTTTGCTCTCCTGCCGACGAATAGTGAAATTCCTGTTTCAGGCGTTTTCCGCCCCAGATATTTTCCGTACATACCGGTTCCAGAAACAAGATCTCTTTTTTCACATTTCCGACAAGACCTGCCGCACCGATAATCCCGGCATCATTGCCATTTTGCGCAATGACAACTTCAGGCACATGCGCGACCGAAGCGCCAAAGCAGTTTTGTTTCAGGTAACGGCTGATCGGTTCTGTCAGTGTTGTGCCCTGCGCACTGATACCCCCGCCGAGCACAACGATATCCGGCCGGAAAATATTTGCAAGATCCGTAATGCCATCTGCCAGATATCGGATATAACGCTCTACGAGCGCCTGTCCGCATGTGTCGCCTGCCTGCGCCGCATCGAACGGCATTTTTGCATCCATCCGTTCCGGATCGTGTTCACACAACTGCCAGAGAACGGATTTCGGAAACCGCTGCATCATCGTTTTCGCATCCTCAATCAGCGCCGTTGCCGATGCATATGCTTCCAGACAGTCTTCTCTGCCGCACGTACATATCCTTCCTTCCGAAGCAATCCGGATATGTCCCAGTTCCACGCCGCCCGGATGTCCGCCTTCAAAGATCCTGCCATTCATGACAATTCCGCCGCCGACGCCGGTGCCGAGTGTTAAAAACACGGCGTTCCCGCATCCTTTTGCAGCCCCTTTGATCGTTTCTCCGAGTGCCGCACAGTTGGCATCATTGTTCACATAGATCGGCACCGGAAGATATTTTCCAAGCTCCGCCGCTAACGGTACGTTGCTCCAGCGGATATTATTGGAATACAGTACGACGCCATTCGCACTGTCAATCGTTCCCGGACTTCCTACACCAACGCCAAGACAATCTGCGATCATGAAGCCATTTTCTTCCAGCAGCCGCACCGCCGCATGCCCCATATCTGCAACTATCTGTGTAAAAGGACGTTCTGCATGTGTCGGAATTGACGTCTGCGCAACAATCTCATAATCCGTATCCGTTATGCCGATTTTGATTCCTGTTCCGCCAAGATCAATTCCTATAATCACTTTTTCACACTTTTCCGACATTTTGCTCCTGCTCCTTTTCCTGCCATATCAAACACTGTTTTCTGCTGCTTAATCCAATTTTTCACTCAGTCCATAGACTTCTACTTCGTAAATACGTGCCGCACTGTCGCTTCCCTGTGTCGGTTTGTTGATCACCAGTTTTACATACTGCGCATTTACCGGCGCAAATGCATCATGGGTATTGCCTGCAGTGTTTTTCGTAACACTTCTCACTTCCTCAAATGCCGCACCGTCTTCACTTGTATAAATCGCATAAGACTTTGTATTCATATCCGCACTTTCTCCGCCGGCTTCTGCATGATAGACATCTACCGCGCTTACTGCCTGTACGGATCCAAGGTCAATCGTGATCTCATGCGGCGCGCTTCCCGTTGCACACCATTTCTTTGACTTGTCGCCGTCAACTGCAAACTCCGGCGCTTCGTTTTCATTCACAAATGTATCTGCCTCTGTTGCCGCTCCCTGTGACAGTAGCTTCAGACCGTCAGACGCTTTATTCGTAATGATAATATACACTTCGGAAGTTGCATCGGCACTGCCGGAACTATTTTCTGCTTTTAATGCAACCGGATAGATACCCTCTTGCGCATAAGATACGGTAACGGTATCGCCTTCGGCGCTTTCCGTATCCGAACCTTTTAATGTCCATGTTACCTTTTCCGTATTCGGAGAGCAAAGACTTGTAAACGTTATTTTATCTCCCGGTTTTGCAAGCGTTACATCTGCTGCAAACGCAGCTTTTGGAAGGCTGTTATCCGGCCAGTCCATCGTCACGTCACTGCCCGTACCCTCTTCCTGCAAAGCATTGACCGGCACAACACGGAAGGTTGATTTGTTTGTCTCATCCGTACGCGGCAGCGTGTTAATATAAAAGCTTTCCGTATTGGACACGCCAAGCAGGGATTTTGTACCATCCTGATTGATGCGGTATACTTCATAGTAATCCGCCTGTACATCCGATTTCCAGGAAAGGCGTACGCCTGCATACATCGCATCTTCATCAAATTCACTGTCCAATACCTGCACATCACTGATAACCGCTTTTTCTTCGGTGCCAGGCTCCAGCATCGTAATATTTCCAAAACGCAGCTGCAGACCGCTCACATCTTCTGCCGCAGTCATCCGGTAAGATATCGTACGGATGGTCTTTCCGGCCAGCTCAGACGTATCATAAGAAATAACCGTCCATTCTTCTCCGGCTTTTTTATCTCCTTCCAGCACAACCTCCGTACCGTCGTCCAGCGTCAGCACGGCATCCAGCGCTACTTCCGCTCCTTTTGTCTTTGCAGCGGTTGTAAATACCATCTGTTCACAGGCCGGAAGCTTCGCACTGTACATCTTCATTGTGGATGGCACATCCTTTTTCATCGTACCGCGTACGATCAGGCTGTTGCCTCCATAATAAGCATCTCCGACATCCAAATCCGCCGTAAGCTGATTGCCTTCTCCGTCTTCAATAATATACCGATACGTCGGCAGCGCATCCGAAATACTGCGGTTATTCCAGTCAAGCAGACTGATCTGTTCCCCGTTTTTGTAAAATCCATACCCGTTTCCGGTGCTGAAATTCGTTACAAACGGCAGCTTTGTAATCGCCGTACGCTCTGTCACATACGTAGACACACCTTTCCATTTTGTGTCATCCATTACTTCCGTAGCTGCAGAAGGATCTCCTGCCGCGTTCACCCACATTCCGTTTTCCTGTTTCCAGAAATCCTGTACGGTATTGGCTGCAAAGTAAGTCCAGCCATTCCATCTTGCCGCCGTGTCCGGCCTGCGGCATAAATACCGTTCCGATCACTTTTACACCGTGTTTATGGCCCGCATCAACTACGTCCGGACTTGGCGCTACAATAAGACCTTCACCTGAGGAACCGCCCCAATACACAAGCGTGTCTACATACTGCCAGTATGAGAATGTATTTGCATTCATTTTGTTCAGTCCGTGCGGTGCGTTTCCGCTCGTGCTGGCATTCATAATCGACACTGCCATAACCTTTGTATCTTTGTTCTGTGTATCGTTTACCGTCTCCAGTTCTTCCACCGGCACACGTTCTGCCAGCGGAACCGTACTGATATTAAAAATCAGATCTTCATCTTCTTCTGCTTTCCATTCCAGCAGCTGCGCCGGAAACCAGTAGGATGATTCCGGCTGACGGTTCATCGTAAGCTCTTTGTTATCATTTTCTTCTGTCGGCGCATATGCTGCGGAAGTTTCCTCTCCGGAACCTTCCTGTTCCGAATTTTCAGAATCTGTGCTTTCTTCTCCCTGATCAGCCGTAGTCACTTCTTCGTTTACTTTATCCTTATCCGATGTGTTCGGTTTATTTCCACATGCGGTAAGTCCTGACATCATGGATGCAGCCAGCAAAATAGCGGCCAGTACTTTTCCATGGCACTTTCTTCTCATTATGACTTTTCCTCCCAATCTTCATATATTTTTAACGTATCAGGCACAGAGTCCGAATCCAAATGTTACTTAAGACAGTTTCACTGTCACTACTTCATAAGGTTTCAGTACGACATCCACCACGTTTCCGTTCACTGCTGCCGCAGTCTCATCCTCTTCCAGCAGATTGCAGATCCGTGCCTGTGCAAATTGTCTGTTAACCGTCAGTTTTGCTTTTGTATAAGCATTTTCCGACTCGTACATACGGATAATCAATCCTGTTCCGTCTTCCGCCTGCTTCACTGTCTCGATGATTACATTCGGACAGTCCACGGACACAAGTGAATATTCTTTTCCGGCTTGCGCATGCAGCTGAGCGGTCAGCGGCTGATTCAGCTTGTAAGCTTCTTCCACCGTACCTGCCGCGCGCCAGTTTTCTGCGTGCGGATAAATGGCATACGTAAAGGTATGCTCTTCCTGATCGGTTACCGGGTTTGGCTCAATTCCGGATTTGATCAGTGTCAGGGCCATATTGGAATCTTTTACGGAATGTCCGTATTTGCAGTCATTTAATAATGACACGCCGTAATGCCCTTCGGAAAGATCCATCCATTTCTGTCCGCAGCTTTCAAAACGTGCGACATCCCAGCTCGTATTCTGATGCGTCTTTCTCGTCAGATTACCAAACTGAACATCAAACGTTGCTTCATCCGTATGCACGGCAACCGGGAAATGCACTTTTAACAGTGTCTGGTGCTCTTTCCAGTCTACGTGTGTTACAAATTCAATTCTGCGGCTCTTTGCATAGAAAATAATTTTCTGTCTGATTACGGAATTGGACGCTTTTCTTGTAATTTCCAGTACGGCACGTACCGAACCCAGTTCCGTCCATTCCATCTGTTCTATCTGGTCCACGTCCCAGAATTTTTCCGTATAATAAATATCAATATCCCAGTTGTCAAAATAAATCGGCTTATCTTCGTACATACGCAGCAGGTTTGCACGTTCCCCTTCCTGAACGACTTCACGGTCATTTTCCTTATCGTAAATGCTCGTAAACATTCCCTGTGCGTCAAGCCGTATTGTATAAAACGGTGTTTCCAGCTCATGATCTGTGTGCAGGGTAAACGGACATCCCTGATCCGCAGCATCGGTCGGCACAAACGATTTGTAACCTTTGGAAGGTACATGTTCCACATACGCGATACTGCCGTCCGAAGTCTTTTGTACCGGATATACCGTACCGTCACTGTCCGCTACCGCCGCAGCATCGAGTTCTCCGAGATTGACCACATCGTTTCTCTCTTTTCCGGTTGTATTGAAGATCATGACCGCTTCTCCGGTGCCGGAAAGCGCTTTTGTACGCTGACCGATCAGTTCGGCAAGCTGCGCCGCAAGCTGTTCATATTCCTGTTTTGTCACTTCATACACTTCTTCAATCGAAGAACCAGGCAAAATATCATGGAACTGATTCAACAGGACAAGTTTCCACATGTCGTCCAGCTCCCGAACCGGATAATCCACGGAATCCGCTGCCAGAACACCAAGCAGTTCCAGATCCATCAGACCCAGCTCCGATTTGCGGTTGGAACGTTTGTTTCTGGCCATGGAAGTCAGCGTTCCTCTGTGGTATTCAAAATACAGCTCTCCTTCCCAGACCGGAAGACGTTTATTGCCTTCCACACGTTCTTTTAATTCGTCAAAATACGTACGGGCAAATTCCTGACGTACTTTCGGAATGCCTTTTACCCCTTTTTCCATACGGATTGAGGTTTCCAGCATTTCTCTGGTCGGACCGCCGCCGCCGTCTCCATAACCATATGACACAAGAATATCATTGTTAATATTTTTATTCTGATAACGCATCCATCCGCCCATAATCGCATCCGGATGCAGCATTCCGTTATAAGTTGTAAAATAATCTTTAATCGGCTGATGCACACCCAGCGTCGTAATCAGATGTGTCAGCACTTCCGTTCCGTCAATACCGCGCCACATCATCGTATCATACGGTATTTTGTTAAACTGGTTCCATGCCAGCTTTGTTGTCATAAAATAGTCAATGCCGCATTTTTTCATAATCTGAGGAAGCGCACCGGAATAGCCAAATACATCTGGCAGCCATAATATCCGGTTATCCACGCCAAATTCTTCTTTGAAGAACCGTTTTCCATGCAGGAACTGACGCACCAAAGACTCTCCGGAAGTCAGGTTGCAGTCTGCTTCCACCCACATGCCGCCTTCCGGCTCCCAGCGTTTTTCTTTGATACGCTCTTTGATTTTCTCATACATTTCCGGATACCGTTCTTTGAAAAACGCATACAGCTGCGGCTGGCTGGACATAAACCGGTAGTTTGGATACTCTTCCATCAGCTTTAATACGGTAGCAAAGCTGCGGCCGACTTTTTCCCTCGTCTGTGCTACGGTCCACCACCATGCCACGTCAATGTGCGTATGGCCGATACATGTAGCTACGACATCCTGCCAGCCTGCCATATCGGTATACAACGTCCGGTCAATATAATCGGACGCTTCCTGCAAAGTTGCGTAAAAAGCCTCTGAATAAGGTGTGCGCAGATCCAGGAAATTAACGCTTGTATTCAGCACTTCCTCAATATCTCTGCGGGTCTTATCATCCTCTTCCATTCTTGTAAATGCCTGGAGCGGTACCCAGAGATCATAATAAAGCTTCTCGATCGCAGCGTCCACTTCCTGCATTTCCACGATCAGATTAAACTCCGTATGCAATGTCCCCGTATATGCGATCAGAACCAGTTCCAGCTCTTCTCCTGCCGCTGCCTGCGGACGCAGAAATACGTCTCTGTGGTTCATGTCAATACCCTGGACTACTTCCCCGTTTACATACAGTAAAAACTGCGGATTCTTTGCGTCGTCCCACTCGTCGATCTGTGTGCTTACGTGCATCCACATCCGTTTGCCGTCCAGTTCTTCCGGTACCTTCCAGGATGTCTGAAAACAATAATGACGGTCTTTGCCATACCAGTGCATACTGCTGCAGTCAAAGTCTGCCCACGGCGTCTGGTCTGCCATTGCTTCCTCCGGGCGAATATAAGTTCCCTCTTTATATTTCCAATGATCTAACGGAAATTTCTGTTTTACTTTCAGTTTTTTAAGTTCTTCACAAATGACATTAACCCTTTTGTCTAAAAAATGCATAAAAGCCTCCTTATTCCGCCCAATGCGTAGGCATTCCTGATGCCGCGCGGCGTTATCTTTCCGATGTCTTACTTACCCATACTGCGGAATGTCCTGCCAGAATTTCGGCGCTGTCCCGCCGATCAGGCGGATACTGATAATGATACGCCTGATACTTTTCCGGCAGCACATAAGGTTCACTGCGGTGGTTGACAATAACCATACCGTTTTCAAATACACCTGTTTCTATTCCTCGTTCACGTATTCCGCTGACCGGTATCACATATTTGCTTAAAATATCCAAAATAAGCGTTGATCCGGACAATCCAAACGGATACATTTCCTTATTACCGGATCCATAAGGTACATGCGGGATATTTTTGGACGCATACGCGGATCCGATCCGTACCCCAAATGCATATACCGTTCCCTGAAATGGCTTCTCTCCTTTTTCCGGCGCCTGTTCCGCAAGCATGTCTCCTGCATATTCTGCCACACAACACCCGGCCCCGTCAATATAATCCGAGACAGATTTTCCACCGTCGTATGTGCAGAACGCTTCTCCTTGTGGTATGATCGTTTTCTCATACCGATACGGCATTTTTCCGCACGGTTTTCCTTCAATGCCAAAACAGGATTTCGCCAGTGCATCAAGCGGCCCATGCAGCAAAACGCCTCCCGTGCGCACCCGACAACTACATAGCTTGAGAGCATACCGCCGTTAAAGATCATCGGTACAAAAATAATCCATGTATAGATTCCCTTTAACTTAAAGTTTCTTCCGGAAACAACATATCCCATCGTTGTCGTCAGTGCAATTGTAATAATTGTACCGATGATCGTTACGATAATGGACATAAATACCGCACGGAAAATCATCGTTCTTTCATTCCATAAAAACTGGTACGCAGCCGCCGAAAGTTCCTGCGGAATAATCTGGTAACCGCCGGATCGAAGCGCCTCTTCACTCGTTATAGATATGGAAAAGACAAAAAGCAGCGGAAAAATACAGGTCAGCCCCAAAACCAGAAATATGATGTTAAACAGCACATTGGTGGACTCTTTAATCTGGTTTGTAGACGATGAGCTTTCCAGATCCTTATTCTTTTTTCTCACTTTGTACACCTCCCTATAATACAATCAGATTAAATCAGACTGTTGTCTTTGTCGATCTTTCTTACAATCTGGTTCGCTATCAGAATCGTAGCGCAGCTACAGATCGCCTGGAAGAATGATGCTGCAGCCGTTCGTCCGATCGGCGTCGCCGGAGACTTGATCGCCTGATAGATATACGTATCAAATGTAGACACGGTTGTATACAGTGACTTCGGAATTCCTCCGGTTACCTGATAAAACAGACCGAAATCCGAGTTAAAGATCTTACCGCAGTCTAAGATCAGCATCATAATAAATACCGGTTTAATCGAAGGAAGCGTAATATGTATCGTCTGCTGCCACTTCGTAGCTCCGTCCATAACCGCTGCTTCATATAAAGACTGGTCAATACCCGTAATGCTCGCAAGGTAAAGCACCATACCATATCCCATGCCCTTCCACGTATTCAGCAGCACAAGAATAAACGGCCAGTACTTTGCTTCCTGATACCACATAATCGGGTCTGCGCCCATGGCTTTGAGAATCCCGTTCAAATACCCTCTTTCCGGTGTCAGAATTGCATAAACGAAGTAGGTAACAACTACCCACGACATAAAATACGGCAGGAACATCATCGTCTGATAGACTTTGGACCCCTTTTTGTTCCGCATATTGCTTAACATTAAGGCTCCCCTACCGCCACACTGGCGCTGATGATAATAAACGCGATATTGTAAAGAATCGTGTTTCTCAGCAGCATTGAAAACGCATTTGACGAGAAGAAAAACGAAAAGTTGCCGAATCCGGCCCATTCACTGTGCAGCAAATATTGCATACCAGATCAACGTCGGCAGCGACAGCAGAAACAGTTCCGTATCGTCTTTCGACCAGCGTTTTTTCGGCGCTTTTCCTTTTCCATGAAGCATGTTGTTTTGTCTTCATTTTGTTTGTCCTCCTTGTTTATTTTTGTTAGCTTAATATTAACAACCTCTTAAACAAATGTCAACTTGATATGTTAGTTTCATCAATATAGCTAATTCTTAATATTATTTTTAGTATAAATTTACCAACTGTTTATAAATTTTAAATAAATCACAAAAAATAAAGCTTACAAAATTACATAAAAAATTTACAAATAAAAATCCATATATTTTTACAACTGACATGACTGTCTTTTATATTTAACATTTGTAAACCTGACGTGTTGTTTTTTTTTGCTGTTTATGCTATACTATAGTCCGAACTAACCACCGACCAGCAATATAGGAGCACCAACATGGAAAAAATCACAATGCAGGACATTGCAAATGCTCTGAATATTTCAAGAGTTACCGTAAGCAAAGCTTTTAACAACCAATCCGGCGTGTCCGACTCACTCAGAGAACTGATATTCGAAAAGGCACGGGAACTTGGCTATGCGAAAGTCCCCTATCTGGCTATTGAACAAATGCAAATGCAGACACAGCAGGATGAGCATCCGAACCGAACCGTCTCGTTAATCGTTTCACGGCCGGACTCCGCCGTGTTCTGGACTAACATCATACACCGCATGGCACAGGAGCTTGCCGGTTATAACATCAATCTTTTATATACATACGTACCGTCTGTGTATACGAAAAGTTTTCATCTGCCGCAGGTATTAAAAAATGCATCGGGCATAGACGGCTGTATTGCTTTAAATGTATATGATACAACGATTTTAAGCATGGTAAATGAACTTTCTCTTCCGAAAGTTTTTCTGGATGCGGTTCCGTCTTTATACCGGGCGCAGATGAACGGCGATCTGATCTTAATCGAAGGCTACCGGACGGAATATGAAATTACAGAATCGCTGATACAAAGCGGACATACGAACATCGGTTTTCTTGGTGATATTTATTACGCTCAGACAAATCTGGAACGGTATCGCGGTTATTGTGACTGTATGCGGGCACATCGTCTGGATGTTCATCCGCAATACTGTCTGACCGGAAGCATCGGAATCTTTACCTATGGAAAAGAACTGTATGATTTTTTAAACAGCCTGACCGACTGGCCTTCTGCTTTTGTATGTGTGAGTGATTTTGTGGCGCATTTTGTAAGACAGTATATGGATGAAAACCCGCACCATGTCCCGAACCCGGTTACCCTGACCGGATTTGATAATTCCGAAGAATATACAAATGTCGCAGGTCATATTACGACGGCCAATGTCCCTACCAGTCTGCTCGGCAAACGGCTGGCGCTGCAGCTGTTGTTTCGCACACAGCATCCAAACGCACCTTACGAATTGACATTTGTACGTCCTACGATTATTTTTTAAGACACATTCAGAAAAAGCAGGTATCCGCATTGCTGCAAGATACCTGCTTTTTATTATCCGATTTCAATTCAGTCTACGGCGAACATGCTTCCGCCCGCTTCGGACCGGATGACCACTTCATTGCCACCTTTTTCCAACTCCACCGGAATTGCCAGCGGCTGAAAACAGTCGGCCGGATAAACCGGAATGATAAACACGTTTTCATTCACTTCCACCTGTATTCCCGTCCGATCCTGATCGTCCGTAAAATCCATCATTTTTACATAAATATGCAGTACTGCTTTTTTCTGCTCCGCACTGTCGATCCGTGCGGTAATACATTCTTCCGTATCCGCCAGACCCACCGCTGCCTGTCCTGATACCGTCCCGGTCTCTTCCAGCAGCGTCACTCCGTCACTTAATGTAAACGCTTCTGCCGGACAGACTTCCCGTGCAGGCTCTCCGGCAGGAGGCTGCAACAGCTTTTCAGCCGCATCCGGTTCCATAGTTACCAGCTTCCCGGATTCGTCAAAATCCGCATATCCAAACCGTACCGAACGGCTCCATCCGGCTCCCTGCCATCTGGCCGCATGGTATACGATCACGGTCTGTGATCCGTCCGGCGATACGGTAAAGCTGTTGTGTCCCGGCCCCCATACACCATTCCCGGAACGCAGAACCGGTGTTTCCTGTTTTTTCCACGACTCCGCTTTGCGCACGTCCGCCTGAACATCCGCTGTCAGAAGTCCCAGGCAATAATCATCCGTCCAGCTTCCGCTCGCAGAGTAGACAAGGTTAATCGTCCGATCTTTGATTATAATCTCCGGTCCCTCGTTTACAAGCGGCTCTCCCTGTTTCTCCCAATCATACTCTGGCAAAGACAGCAGTATTTTTTCTTCCACGACCTCGGTCGGCGACACCATCTGCGCCAGATACAGGTCCTGGCGGACATTTTCATAACCTTCCCATCCGGACCAGATAAAATATCTGCCGGAAGCAAGTTCCAGAACCGTACCGTCAATGGCAAATTTATCATCCATTCCCGCTACCGGAGCACATTCCCAGCTGCCCGTAAACGGATCTTCGTTGCCGTTAGACAGCACATACATATGGTGCATTTGCTCTCCCGGTACTTTTGCCGCAAAATACACATACCACACATGGTCCAGGTAAAACAGTTCCGGAGCCCAGAGACTTTCCAGCTCGGAAACCGGCTCATACGGCACGCAGCTTTCTCCCGCGGCAATATTAGTAAGTTTTTCAGAACGAAACAGCTCGATACGATCGCCGGCAGTCTTTGTGTAATAATACCATTCACCCTGCTTCATAACGTACGGATCTGCGCCTTCCTGATCAATCACCGGTGAAATTCCTTCTGCCATTGTTTGTTTTTCCATCTTTGCACACCCCGTAAAAACAGCAGCCGTCAGTACAAGCGCCAGGCCGAGCAGACCTATTTTCCGAAACATCCTTTACATCCCTCCACCCCGCTTTATGACTCATCACTCCTGTAGCTTCTGCTTTTTTTATGATATTGCAGATTGATTTCCCGGATTTTTTCCGGACTGCATTTTGGCTGCCTGTCATATGTCAAAAGTCCGTTCATCTCCTGCTCCACATCGGTCAGCTGCGTATAGCAGAAACCGCACAGTCCTTCCGACGCATACACTGCTTCCATTATGCGGCCGTAATCTGCCAGAAAATCTTCCTGATTATCAACTGCCGTATAACCCCATGCATCTTCTCCGGCCAGTTCAAACCCAATGCCGCCGAATTCCGTCAGTATAATCGGTTCTCCCTGGTACGCAAATCCTTTTGCATAGATATCCCAGTCCGCGGACGGACGGCTGACCAGATTCTGCCTTGTAGAAAGCATTTCTTCATATGCTGCGAATTTGGCCGTTTCTTCCTTCTGTCCGTGCGCATAGTTATGTATTGCACAGATATCGGTTCTGGTCATATCCCAGCCGTCATTGGACACCACAAGTCTTGTATGGTCCAACGCGTGCAAATAGTGATACATTGCCTGTGAAAAATGCTGCTGTCTGGCATCCAGATGAATATTGGGAATTCCCCAGCTTTCATTTAACGGCACCCATACTACAATACACGGATGACTGTAATCCCGCTGCAAAATCTCCGACCACTCCTGCATCAGTCGTCTGGCCGCATCCGGCCCGTACATCGGCGCGGATGCACATTCGCCCCATACAAGAAATCCGAGCTTGTCCGCCCAATACAAAAATGCCGGATCTTCCATCTTCTGATGCTTGCGGCAGCCATTGAATCCCATTTGCTTTGCCAGCTCAATATCTTTTTTATAATCCTCATCGGACGGCGCCGTCATCAGTCCGTCCGGCCAGTATCCCTGATCCAGTACCAGACGTTCGTAATAAGGCTTGTTGTTCAGGTATACCATACCGTTTTCCCGATGCACCTTGCGGAACCCGAAATAACTGTCGATTCGATCTGCCGCATGCCCATCCGCCGTACGAAGCGTTAAGGTAACCGCAAACAGATTCGGATGTTCCGGTGTCCACGACCAGCCTCCGTCATGAAAATTCGTTCTGAATATATGCTGCTGAATCAGATCCACATCCCAGGTAAGCACCGGACTCTGACACGCAACACTCCCGGCGCATATGATTTCATCTGCAAATCGAATCTCATACTCTGTCACACAGCCGGTACAGTCGCCCGCCGTCGTACAGCAGATGCACTCTTTTCCTTCATCGTACATCGAAGTAAATCGAATGTCCGTAAAATGCCGTTCTTCCACACACTCCAGCCAGACCGTCTGCCAGATGCCGGTAGAGCCCGTATACCAAATCCCCTTCGGCTTGGCTTCCCAGCACTGTTTTCCTCTTGGAATCAGCTCATCCGTATGCGGATCATAAACACGTACCGCCAGCGTCTGCTCCTGTCCGTCCGATATGGCGTCCGTAATATCAAACGAAAACGGCGTATGTCCGCCCTCATGCTCTCCGATCAGCCTGCCGTTTAAAAACACCATTGCATAATAATCCACCGCTCCAAAATGCAGCAGCACTCGCTGTCCCGATACTTTTTCCGCCTGAAAGCTCCTCTTATACCACACCGTATCGTGGCATGCCGTATCAAAAATTCCACTCAGTCTGCTCTGATACACAAACGGCACCTGAATCTGACTGTCAAACGGATATGTATCCAAATACCACTGCTGTGCCAGCCCGCAGTCACCGTCGTCAAAGCAAAACTGCCAGGAACCATTTAAATTCTGCCAGTTTTCCCGGACAAACTGCGGCCTCGGGTAAAAATTTCTTGCAGCCATGTACAACTCCTCCTGTTTTCTATTATTTAATGCCGCTGTTCAATGCCATCGACTGCATAAAACTCTTCTGTGCAATCAGATACAGCAAAAATGTCGGGATCAGCGCCAGAATCGCTCCTGCGGTACCCACTCCCGGATACGTCATGTATTGCCCCTGCAGCAGCTGCAGTCCCGGTGTAATCGGCAGCTTGTCAATATCGTTCATGACAATGGACGGCCAGAGGAAATCGTTCCATGCTCCCGTAAAACTGAACAGCGCCACAACCGTAAGCACTGGCCTGGAAAGCGGCAGAATAATGTGCCAGAAAATCTGAAACCGGTTTGCACCGTCTACAACCGCCGATTCATCCAGCTCTTTTGGTATCCCGTCCATAAACTGTTTTACCAGAAACAGATTATACACGGATGCCGCGCCTGGTACAATAACAGCCAGAAACGTATTGGTCCATCCAAACGAATCTACAATCTTAAAATTCGGAATCAGATTCAGCACGCCCGGCAGCATCATCGTTACGAGCAAAAATCCAAACAGCTTATCCCGATACCTGAACTTCAGCCTTGTATAGCCAAACGCAGCAAACGATACAATCACCAGTACAAGCATCATATGTCCAAGCGCGATGATCAGTGAGTTCATAAACCATCTGAGCACCGGCGAAGATTCATTGCTGTCCAGCAGCTGTTTGTAATTGTCCAGCGTCCATTCCCTTGGCCACATGTGAAATCCCATGCTCTGAATCTCCATTTCCGGCTTAAAGGAGGTCAGAATCGCCCAAAGCATCGGAAACATCCAGACCGTACATATGATTGTCAGTATTATAAAAAAGATTGTTTTTTTCGTACGTTCATTTTTTCCCATAATCTCCCCTCCTATGCATTCGATCTGCGGTTCATCACGAACTGTATTCCGGAAAACACCATAATGATCAGACCCAGCAGCACTGCCATCGCAGCGGACATGCCTGCCGTAGATATGCCGGTGCCAAATGCATTCTGCTGAATGTACATCATCAGTACTTTCGTAGAATTATTCGGCCCTCCGCCCGTAAGCATCAGCGGCTGACCATAAATATTAAACTGCGAAATCGTAGTCATTACCGTTGTAAACAAAATCTGAGACCGGATATTCGGCAGTATAATCTTAAAAAAGCGTGCAACATTTCCCGCACCGTCCAGCTGTGCCGCTTCCATCTGTTCTTTCGGAACCGCGTTTAACGCAGCCACATAGATAATCATATTTCCGCCCGCGCCCCACCAGAGCGTAACGACTACGATTGCTATCCAGGCCCATGGCTGTGTCGCAGTCAGATTCACATCCAGACCAAACCTTTTAAACGCAAACGAAAAACCGGAATTACTGGAACTGTCTCTGGAAATGTCTTCGGAGTTCCCGGTTTCCAATAACAACTGGCCAAGCGATATCACTTTTTTCATCAACGGGATTGACATAGGCACCTGGACCTGCCCTGGCAACTTTTCCGATGTGCGCGGCAAACTCACACCTTCCTGGTGGGACAGCAGCTACAGCCAGTATGGCCTGCTCAAACATCTGCGCATCAACGACAAAGACTCCGGCATCGACGGCCATAAGCTATCCGATGTCTGCCTGGACGACCTGCATCTTGCCGACTCCCCGTTTATCCGACTGAAAATCGGCATCAAAAAAGACGCGGTTAACAGCGGCGGACTGACCATCTTCGGAGCCGGCTTCGGCAACCATGACCAGAACATTCTGCTCTCGCTGTATTATTCACAATAATCCGTCACACCGCAGGTCGCATAAAAACAATAAATACGCAAAAAACAGCTTGCTATCCGACCGCATTTCCTGTATAATATCTTCGTAATGCGGATATGGCGGAATTGGCAGACGCGCCAGATTTAGGTTCTGGTGGGCGACCGTGCAGGTTCAAGTCCTGTTATCCGCATTCTGGCATAACAATGAAAAATCCGAAACCGTTTCCAACCAGAAACGATTTCGGATTTTTTCGTATAATGAAGCTGTTGAAATAACGCATAAGAAACTGCGGACAAACAAAAACTTCTGTTTACCATAGTCATGCGGACGTTGCAGGTTTACAAAAATGTGTTATAATATAGTAAAAGGATCATTGAAATACAGCAGATTTATTTACAAAACAGGCATCCGGAGATTTTGTATTTTTCGATTTGTCCTCAGGTCGGAATGAATTGCCTTTCGAACGAATTTTTTTGAGGGAAGCAACCAATATCTTGATGTAAATACTAAGGTACTTTATGGAGATGGGAAAGACGATATTATCACTCAGTATGTAAATTTCACAAAGGTATATAATGAACAGGTGAGGCTGCACGGAAAAACCAGAAATGCCGTGCTGGAAACCATACGCATTTGCAAGGACAAAAATGTACTGAAACAATATTTGTTAGAACGTGAGAAGGAGGTTATCGACATTATGATGGCTTTATTTGATCAGCAAAAGGCTGTAGAACAGTTTGGCTATGAAATGAAAGAAGAGGGCCGCGCCGAAGGCCATAGGGAAGGCCACGCCGAAGG
Organism: Eubacterium plexicaudatum ASF492; assembly: GCF_000364225.2. GTDB lineage: Bacteria > Bacillota > Clostridia > Lachnospirales > Lachnospiraceae > Eubacterium_J > Eubacterium_J plexicaudatum. The sequence continues at coordinate 5,497,348 of NZ_AQFT02000001.1, read as the reverse complement.
AAAACTTGAAGAAAAAAAAGAAGCGGCTATCAACATGAAAGCCGAAGGCATGACGGAAAGCATGATCGCCAAAATTTTGGATGTAGGATTGAATATCGTACAGGAATGGCTCGCCGGAACGGTTGTGGCAAGGTGATTTCACTCCACCATCGGAATATAACGCGCTTTCATAAGGCAGCTATGCCGCAAGCCTTACACATCCGCCAGGAAGCGTTTTAGAAAGGATAGATAATACCATGGATAGAAATCTTGCCGAACAGGCTAACCGTTTCGTAACGAATATGGATCCGGTATCCGGCTCCCCGAAATCGGATATCAAAGCAACTTCCAAAGATTCTGTTTTCCGCGATTTATTTGGGGATCGAAAATACGCTTTACAACTTTACCAGGCCATTCATCCGGAAGATACAAATGTGACGGAATCGGATATCAGTAACGTAACGATAAAAAATATATTCACCAATCAGGAATACAATGACCTGGGTATGACCGTCCGTGAAAAATTGCTTTTGATGCTGGAAGCTCAGACAAATTGGTCGGTGAACATTATTATCCGCATCTTTCTTTATCTGGCCCATACTTGGAATGAATATATCGAAACCACTTCCCAAAACCGATATGGCAGCAAAAAACTGTCCCTTCCTAAACCGGAGTTTTATGTCATCTATTCCGGCAACCGCAAATCCGGACCGGAATGGATTCGACTTTCCGACGAATTTTTTGAGGGAAGCAGCCAATATCTTGACGTAAATGTTAAGGTGCTTTATGGAGATGGGAAAGACGATATTATCACTCAGTATGTAAATTTCACAAAGGTATATAATGAACAGGTGAGGCTGCACGGAAAAACCAGAAATGCCGTGCTGGAAACCATACGCATTTGCAAGGACAAAAATGTACTGAAACAATATTTGTTAGAACGTGAGAAGGAGGTTATCGACATTATGATGGCTTTATTTGATCAGCAAAAGGCTGTAGAACAGTTTGGCTATGAAATGAAAGAAGAGGGCCGCGCCGAAGGCCATAGGGAAGGCCGCGCCGAAGGCCATAGGGAAGGCCGCGCCGAAGGCCATAGGGAAGGCCGCGCCGAAGGCCATAGGGAAGGCCGCGCCGAAGGAAAACTTGAAGGAAAAAAAGAAGCGGCTATCAACATGAAAGCCGAAGGCATGACGGAAAGCATGATCGCCAAAATTTTGGATGTAGGATTGAATATCGTACAGGAATGGCTCGCCGGAACGGTTGTGGCAAGGTGATTTCACTCCACCATCGGAATATAATGCGCTTTCATAAGGCAGCCATGCCGCAAGCCTTACACATCCGCCAGGAAGCGTTTTAGAAAGGATAGATAATACCATGGATAAAAATCTAACCGAACAGGCTAACCGTTTCGTAACGAATATGGATCCGGCATCCGGCTCCCCGAAATCGGATATCAAAGCAACTTCCAAAGATTCCGTTTTCCGCGATTTATTTGGGGATCGAAAATACGCTTTACAACTTTACCAGGCCATTCATCCGGAAGATACAAATGTGACGGAATCGGATATCAGTAACGTAACGATAAAAATATATTCACCAATCAGGAATACAATGACCTGGGTATGACCGTCCGTGAAAAATTGCTTTTGATGCTGGAAGCTCAGACAAATTGGTCGGTGAACATTATTATCCGCATCTTTCTTTATCTGGCCCATACTTGGAATGAATATATCGAAACCACTTCCCAAAACCGATATGGCAGCAAAAAACTGTCCCTTCCTAAACCGGAGTTTTATGTCATCTATTCCGGCAACCGCAAATCCGGACCGGAATGGATTCGACTTTCCGACGAATTTTTTGAGGGAAGCAGCCAATATCTTGACGTAAATGTTAAGGTGCTTTATGGAGATGGGAAAGACGATATTATCACTCAGTATGTAAATTTCACAAAGGTATATAATGAACAGGTGAGGCTGCACGGAAAAACCAGAAATGCCGTGCTGGAAACCATACGCATTTGCAAGGGCAAAAATGTACTGAAACAATATTTGTTAGAACGTGAGAAGGAGGTTATCGACATTATGATGGCTTTATTTGATCAGCAAAAGGCTGTAGAACAGTTTGGCTATGAAATGAAAGAAGAGGGCCGCGCCGAAGGCCATAGGGAAGGCCGCGCCGAAGGAAAACTTGAAGGAAAAAAAGAAGCGGCTATCAACATGAAAGCCGAAGGCATGACGGAAAGCATGATCGCCAAAATTTTGGATGTAGGATTGAATATCGTACAGGAATGGCTCGCCGGAACGGTTGTGGCAAGGTGATTTCACTCCACCATCGGAATATAACGCGCTTTCATAAGGCAGCTATGCCGCAAGCCTTACACATCCGCCAGGAAGCGTTTTAGAAAGGATAGATAATACCATGGATAAAAATCTTGCCGAACAGGCTAACCGTTTCGTAACGAATATGGATCCGGCATCCGGCTCCCCGAAATCGGATATCAAAGCAACTTCCAAAGATTCCGTTTTCCGCGATTTATTTGGGGATCGAAAATACGCTTTACAACTTTACCAGGCCATTCATCCGGAAGATACAAATGTGACGGAATCGGATATCAGTAACGTAACGATAAAAAATATATTCACCAATCAGGAATACAATGACCTGGGTATGACCGTCCGTGAAAAATTGCTTTTGATGCTGGAAGCTCAGACAAATTGGTCGGTAAACATTATTATCCGCATCTTTCTTTATCTGGCCCATACTTGGAATGAATATATCGAAACCACTTCCCAAAACCGATATGGCAGCAAAAAACTGTCCCTTCCTAAACCGGAGTTTTATGTCATCTATTCCGGCAACCGCAAATCCGGACCGGAATGGATTCGACTTTCCGACGAATTTTTTGAGGGAAGCAGCCAATATCTTGACGTAAATGTTAAGGTGCTTTATGGAGATGGGAAAGACGATATTATCACTCAGTATGTAAATTTCACAAAGGTATATAATGAACAGGTGAGGCTGCACGGAAAAACCAGAAATGCCGTGCTGGAAACCATACGCATTTGCAAGGACAAAAATGTACTGAAACAATATTTGTTAGAACGTGAGAAGGAGGTTATCGACATTATGATGGCTTTATTTGATCAGCAAAAGGCTGTAGAACAGTTTGGCTATGAAATGAAAGAAGAGGGCCGCGCCGAAGGCCATAGGGAAGGCCGCGCCGAAGGCCATAGGGAAGGCCGCGCCGAAGGCCATAGGGAAGGCCGCGCCGAAGGAAAACTTGAAGGAAAAAAAGAAGCGGCTATCAACATGAAAGCCGAAGGCATGACGGAAAGCATGATCGCCAAAATTTTGGATGTAGGATTGAATATCGTACAGGAATGGCTCGCCGGAACGGTTGTGGCAAGGTGATTTCACTCCACCATCGGAATATAACGTGCTTTCATAAGGCTGCCATGCCGGAAGCCTTACACATACGCAACAGCAAAAATGCACTTAAAGAATATTTGTCAAAACGCGATAAAAAAATTATCACCATTATGATGGCTTTATTTGATCAGCAAAAGGCTATCGAGCGCAATTTGGTAACGAAACGAAGGAAGAAGGCTGCCTATCGGTCCGGATACTCTGCACAATCTGACACGAATAGCGCTCTTTCCGTCCCAAATAGAACTGTAGAAACATAATCAAATATTTATATTTCGCTTTATAGACATTCTTCTACAAAATAAAGGAATTTTTTTCAAAAAAATTGAATTTTAGTATTGCTTTTTTTGTCAGAATATTATAGAATAATTAAAGAAAAGACACGCGCTAAGAGGTATATTAAGGATAGAAAAGGCAATCCTGTTTCTCCGAATATTTATTTGTCTATATTTATATAGGCATAAGAGAGCAGGTAATTATTTTACTATAAGATAAAGCTATTCTTTTACATATGCTTTTTGTGTGTCTTTTTTATTATTAGTTTCTGCTTCCATTTTTTCTTTGTATTTTAATTATACGATCCCTTATTCAATTAATCAGTTACAAATAAGTGGTGCGTTTCAAAGCATTCTGCTATAATATTGTAAAAAGTGCGCACTTTAACTTTGGGAGTCTCATTTTAAAATTCTCTAACTATTAACTTTAGCTATTCGTCTCTAGTGCTCCATCCGGGCAGAAATTATAGTTTAGTGCTGACTGATTCGCGTCAGTGCAAGGCAAATTTTAACGGCGGTGTGGTTTCATCGACTAGAAATTTTAACGAAGCAATGGCGTGAATCAGGCTGTAATAAACTGTAATTTCTGCCTGGATGGAGCACTAAAGCGTGTTTGAAAAATGCTTTCTGACAGATGTATGCTCTACTTAATGGGAGATTTGTGCCAAATGAAGAACGCATCCCCAAAGGAGGCGCGCTGTAGCAGGCTATGTAACCTGAATTTGGCGCAAATATCACGCTAAAAAACCAAATACATTACTATATGGTAAAACTTGAAAGCAAACTGCTACAAGGCTTATAAATCATGGGCTGTAGCGGTTTTCTTTTTATCCAACAGTCAAAGATGGGATTATATGGACAAAAGCGGAACAATACAAGAAATAAAATGTTTTTCCGGAAGTATGTTGGATTCCGATAATTTGAAACACAACTAAATAGAATTCACATAAAAGTGAATAGATGTTAACAGAAAAACAGTCTAACAATGAAAGTTGTTGCCCAGATATACTAACGTATCATAAAAAATGGCAATTAGCAATCAATTTTTCATTGCTTTGCAAAACCTGACAGCAGGACGTTTACCAAAATTTAAATTATTTGAATTGGAAATATAGAAATGCGTTCGATCGCCAAGAACTATTTAAAGCTGCTAATTCAAGACCAGATTGACACAGAAGACAGTATAAAAGATGGAGCTGGTTTACTCAATCTCTTATCCTATTTCTTAGTAATCTATTCTCCTTCTATCCTATTCAGTCTGATCAGACACTTGGACTTCCACTATCAATAATACATTGCAACCTGCTTTTGCGCTTCTGCTAATGTAAGGCCATATTCCGTTTGTATCTTTTCAACCGCTGTACCCTGCGGAAGGCCGAATTCTCTATAGGTCTTTATAATTCCTTCAATCAGTCCTTCACGTTTGCCTTGTTCGATGCCTTCACGTTTACCCTGTTCGATGCCTTCACGTTTACCCTGTTCGATGCCCTCATTCATTAATTCCTTTAAAGCCGTACACATATTCATTACACCTCCATTGTCGTTCGTTTTCAGAGCTTTGCGGATCAGAATACCGGATTTGGCGGCGACTCCTATGGCCAGGCCAAGCTCCGCACTGATCTCATTGGTTCCATAGACCTCTTCTATTGTATGATAATCTCTGCGGTAGATGCTGCGCATAATTGTGAAAAAATCCTCCACCTCGGTATTTTGGAAACGATATACATCACTGTCGTTGATTTGAACCAGATGCATTCGATAATCATTGACATAGCTTTTCAGCTGGATGGGAATACACTCCGTTTGAATCATGTCCAATAAAGAACGCGGTCCATCCCAATCGGTTTCACCATAATACACGCATAAGGAAATAACAGCATGCAACCGATCTTCTTTGCGCAGGCCGGAAAGAATTTCCGAAGCGGTATGCAAAAGTCTGTCTTTTTTGTTTTTCCTAACAGTATCGGAATATTCCTTCATATAAATAAGCGCATCGCCAGCCATATGACGCAGCGGCATGGCATAGTGCACTTTCATTTGATTTTCCAGGCTGAGAATAACAAAATCTATGCCATAGGCGCTCTTTTTTACAACATCCGGAATATGACGCAGCGTTTCCGCATAACTGTTGAACTTTAAAACAGAGGACACATCCGTGTCGGATTCCAAAAGCATATACGGAGTAAGAATCTGATCGCCATGAAACAAAGTACCGTTAAATAAATCCGCAAAACGCGCATTATCACGCCAGAAATTTTTCAGGACGATATCCGGTTTCAGTTTGCTTTTAGCAGTCGTAGTCTTCACCTTCTTTCCTTTTGAAAATCGTTCACTTCTCCGAAAATGCATACTATTCCCTGTGTTGATAAAGACGTTATTCTGCCGGCAGACATAAACCGTGTGAAAACTTTGACGTTTATAAGCCATATGTTACCTTCATTATATAGACAAAAGCGGAATAATGCAAGAAATAAAATGTTTTCCGGAAGAGTGTCCGATTCCGGTAATTTGAGACACAATTAAATGGAATTCACACAAAAGTGAATAGATGTTAACAGAAAAAACAATATAACAATGAAAGTTATTTCCCAGATATATCTAACGTATCATAAAAAATGGCAATTAGCAATCAATTTTTCATTGCTCTGCAAAACCTGACAGCAGGACGTTTACCAAAATTTAAATTATTTGAATTGGAAACATAGAAATGCGTTCGATCACCAAGAACTCTTTAAAGCTGCTAATTCAAAACCTGATTGACACAGAAGAATTGAAATACATGTAGTAAGTTTCATAATCAGCAGTAATTTACCCGAAAACAGGATAAAAGATAGGCTGGTTTACTCAATCTCTTATCCTATTGCTTCGTTAACGATTGAGCCTTCCACTATCAATAATACATTGCAACCTGCTTTTGCGCTTCTGCTAATGTAAGGCCATATTCCGTTTGTATCTTTTCAACCGCTGTACCCTGCGGAAGGCCAAATTCTCTATAGGTCTTTATAATTCCTTCAATCAGTCCTTCACGTTTGCCTTCACGTTTGCCTTGTTCGATGCCTTCACGTTTACCCTGTTCGATGCCTTCACGTTTGCCCTGTTCGATGCCCTCATTCATTAATTCCTTTAAAGCCGTACACATATTCATTACACCTCCATTGTCGTTCGTTTTCAGAGCTTTGCGGATCAGAATACCGGATTTGGCGGCGACTCCTATGGCCAGGCCAAGCTCCGCACTGATCTCATTGGTTCCATAGACCTCTTCTATTGTATGATAATCTCTGCGGTAGATGCTGCGCATAATTGTGAAAAAATCCTCCACCTCGGTATTTTGGAAACGATATACATCGCTGTCGTTGATTTGAACCAGATGCATTCGATAATCATTGACATAGCTTTTCAGCTGGGCTGGAATACACTCCGTATGAATCATGTCCAATAAAGAGCACGGTCCATCCCAATCGCTTTCACCATAATACACGCATAAGGAAATAACAGCATGCAACCGGTCTTCTTTGCGCAGGCCGGAAAGAATTTCCGGAGCGGTATGCAAAAGTCTGTCTTTTTTGTTTTTCCTAACAGTATCGGAATATTCCTTCATATAAATAAGCGCATCGCCAGCCATATGACGCAGCGGCATGGCATAGTGCACTTTCATTTGATTTTCCAGACTGAGAATGACAAAATCTATGCCATAGGCGCTCTTTTTTACAACATCCGGAATATGCCGCAGCGTTTCCGCATAGCTGTTGAACTTTAAAACAGAGGACACATCCGTGTCAGATTCCAAAAGCATATGCGGAGTAAGAATCTGATCGCCATGAAACAAAGTACCGTTAAATAAATCCGCAAAACGCGCATTATCACGCCAGAAATTTTTCAGGACGATATCCGGTTTCAGTTTGCTTTTAGCAGTCGTAGTCTTCACCTTCTTTCCTTTTGAAAATCGTTCACTTCTCCGAAAATGCATACTATTCCCTGTGTTGATAAAGATGTTATTCTGCCGGCAGATATAAACCGTATGAAAACTTTGACATTTATAAGCCATATGTTACCTTCATTATATAGACAAAAGCGGAATAATGCAAGAAATAAAATGTTTCTCCGAGAGTGTGTCCGATTTCTGACAATTTGAAACACAATTAAATGGAATTTACCTAAAATGAATAGACATTAACAGAAAAAACAGCATAAGAATGAAGGCTGTTTTCATGATATACTTATTTTATCATAAACAATGACAAAAAGCAATCTATTTTTATTGATCTAATGCAGACTCCGTAAACAGACGGATAGCGAAAGTTCAAAATGATCCTGAACAGTTCTCCGGTCTGTCTGTCTCAAAGCTAAGTCCGTATAGTCAAATGCCCGATAAAGGCAGTATATAAATTTATTTCATCAAACATAAGCTGCAACCTCCATTCTTTTTCAGCGGATTCTATTATTTCTATAGAAAATATGCCTTTTCCTTATAATGGCTGCCGGTATGCCTGCTCGCAATTCCTGTTTCTGGCAGATAACCGAAAGTTCTACGAAAAGCGTTGGTTATGCGTCCTTTTCTGTCGCATCAGCTTCATCTCGGCGGTGAGTTCTCAGCGAATAACAGTACTGTGACTCTTTGATATTTCTTGGTCATGCCACTGTCCATGCGTTCTCTGCTCAGTGCAGCTCATCGTTCTGCGGTTACTTCGTGTTTTAAATCTGACATCCAATGCACTCTTCCCACTTTCAAAACTGGTAAGAGTTTTCAAAGCCATGTATAGAAATTGTGAAAACGAATATGCAGTTTTCATAGTTTCTATTGAAACTGGAAATGACTTTGAAAACCATAATCGATTCTCAAAGCCATTATACAGAAATCTTTTCTATTATGCACGGTACCCACTATTTACCGTTTACTTTTATACACCATACTCGCTGTTTACCATTTACGTTTTTTATTTACTCTTCTATTTTACTACAAAAAAGATTAGCAGGAAAACAAATTTCCTGCTAATCCTTTTAATAACAATCTACTTCGTTTTATCATCTGTATATTTGGACTGTTGAATGAATTAAACTCTGGTAACCTTAATATATTTCACCATTGTATATCCATCATAAGCAAGCGTAACTCTGATTGTATCAGATACATCATCTTTCTGATCCGTCCAATTATCTTTCGGCCAAATATGAGTACTATCTTTCTTCAACAGATTTGTTGAAAGTAAACTATAATTTGCAACAATACCCGTTGTGTCCGGCTTACCTTTATACTCAAATTCTGCTTTTTTGATGTTCTTAGCTAATTCTTCAATATTATAGCTGCCTCCTGAAATTGCACCACAGCTAATTGTTACAGTTGAATCAACTTTACCGTCGGTTATTACACCTGTCTGCACATCCAGATTTTCCAATGCTTTCTGTATACCTGTAACCTTAATATCATCAGAACTAATCTTGACTGCATCCTTGCTGTCTGATGTAACTTCTTTATTGTCTTTATCTACAGCAACAATCTTTCCGCCTCTATCTGTAAAGAACTGAATCTTACCACTACCACTGTTTGCTTGTGAAAGCTGTACTCTTACATTATCAGCTTCTGCTGTAAGCGCTGTATCTGCTGTAGTTGTTGCAACCGGTGTAAAGATCACTCTAGCTCCAGGACCTCTAACAACGATTTTCACACCTGAAATATCACAAGGTGTTGTCTCGTCTTTAGAATCTACACCAAAGCTCAATTTAGCAGCCTGATTAACAGTAATGCCAAATTCATCTGTGAGATTTCTTAATGCGCTTAAATCACCTTTCAGATTAACATCACCAGTTGAATCAATTATGAATCTTGTTCTGTTAGTGAAACCATCTGTTGTATTTTCATTCTTAAAGCCGCAGCCGTTCGTATCTGTAATGCGAATCTTACCATCAATTACACCATTATTAACAAAGGAAGCCTTCCATGTATCGTTAATATTTAATGCATTTCCCTTATCAGTTTCATGAACCTCTACATTATCCAGTAAGAATTCTTTTGCACTTCCGGCATTCACTGTTAATGTAGCTACATTGTCTTTATTATTCGCATAGCCATAAATATGAGCACGTTCTTTAGAACTGTGAAGTTTGATACGATTTACTGCATCTGTAGTAGAGATAACTACATTACCTGTAATATTATTTCCGTTCAGATCAAAGTCTACTGCACGTTTGATTGTCAGTGTATGACTTCTTCCAAATACAGCAACTGCATCTTTCTGATCTTCATTTGGATTATCATCAGGATTTGACAAATCTAAAGGTGCTGTTAAAACAACTCTACGATACTTGTCATTCTCCAATGCACTCTTCAGAGCTTTATAGTAATCTCTCAAATTATCATAACCAGCTCTTGTTTCAGACCGATAATTACCCCATACAGCATCTGTCAGAGCGGTCAGACTATCATTATAATCATTATAGCCAGTATCTTCTGTTGCTGAACCATACTGGAATGGAATACGGATTAATCCGCCATTAGACAGATTTTCACCTGTTGTTGCTGTAATTGCTCTGGATACATTGAGCATTGCATTTTTTCCACTTACAGTATAGTCACCTGTTGCACCCCATCCAGCATTTACATTACCTGTTGGCAGCATAATCGTAACAGAATCTGTTACAGCATCATGATCATCATAGCCTACAATATTTGCTCTGATCTGTGTACCGGTCGGTAATGTAGCGCCATTTACCGTATAGTTTCCTGTTACACCGGCATTTACAGAGTTTCCAGTCATTGTTACAGGTTTACTGAATTTCACAAAGATATAACGTCCTCTCTCAACACCAATGTGATCTTCTGCATAAGTCTGCTGATCACTAACTGCAGCCCATACAATCTTGAAATCTGTCGTTACAGATTCCTGTGTTACATCAATTTCATGTGCAACGGTAGAAGCTGTATTACCATAATCATCGGAGATAGAGCTGATTACCAGTCTCCACTTACCAGCACTTAATGCTGATTCCGGTGCAATGTTAATCGTTGTATCATATGCATCTACAAATACATTGCTTGTAATGATACCTTCTACTGTCTGACCATTATCCACTCTGATAAACTGAGCAGACGGCATCGGAACACCCTGGTTATTCGAATTGGAACCATTTGCTGACTGAATCTGAGAAGGTGTCAGACCTTCACCATTTGCACCGCCAGCGCCACCTGTTCCGTCAGATAACTTAACTGGCTCACTTAATTTTACATTGTAAGAATCAAGTACATTGCCGCTTGTATCTTCAGCAGGTGTTACTTCACCGATCTCCGGACTTACAACATCTGGTGTTCTCATGATTGTTCCATCCAGAGGAATATCAATTGTACCATTCTGCTTATTGTTTGCAATGTTTACGATCTTACCTGCATCAATGTGCAGACGAAGCTGTTTGTTGAAGTAGTTCTGTTTTGTGCTGGATGTATTGTATACTTCCGTCCAGTCTTTCCGTACTTCTACTACGTAATTTCTTGTATCATCAACCTGAGATACACGAATCGGATTCTTGCCAGCCGCATCACTGTCAGAAATGTCTACCCATGTGCTGCCAACCAGTTCCTGAAGTTTTAATATGCTTGCCTGATCCGAATACTGGCTGTTCGGAGTTGTAAGTGTCTCACTTACCGGCTCAATATCCGAATTAAATTTCAGCAACCACTGTTCCGGAGACTGTTCTTCTACTTCAAATGTAGGAATTACATCATTGTTTTCTACAACAAAATCAAATGTCTGTGTATTTACAATATTTCTTTCTCTGTCTGTCTTAGCTGCCCAGTCACCGACATTGGAAATTGTCATGGAATGTGTGCCCGGCTCAAGGAAACGTTCTCTGCTTAACTTGATCGTTACAACATGACGGTTATCTTCACCATCTTTATAAGAACCTACCTGAATTTCGCCTGGTTTTTCACTTCCGGTCTTTGTAGCATCATTCTTAGAAGACTCTTTCTTAAGATTGCTGCTTGTATCATCCGGTGTTTCACTATCCGGAGTTTTTACTTCTGTAACACCCCAATAAGATAATGGTTTACCATCAATCAAATAGTTTTCAATATTGTCTGCTGCAAACAATGTTTGATTTGCATTCTTTTTGTCAGTCTCAACATTATCACAATATGCCGTTGGCAGAACTGCTTCCGAGAAGTTAACAACAACCGTACGAAGGCCATCGCCCTTTGCTGTTAATACGGAAGGCTGATGCGCATCTGTCAGCTTTGTATATACCGTATTTGATGCGGATACCAGACTGCTTGCTTTTGTTTTATTTTCAAATGTAACAGAAATGTTCGTGTTATCCGTCATCGGTCTGTCAACTAACAGCTGCAGTGCATTGTCACTGCCCGGAACATCCAAAATACCAACAACATTACTTCTGCCAACTAATCTGTTACCAAGTTCATCAAAACCATTGTCAAAACCCCATGCAACATTAGCTGTAAATTTAGAATGATCCAATTTACCACTTGCTGTCTTGAAATCGCTTGCACTTACTTTTTCATTAAAGTAAGCAATAACACGATCTGCTGTAGGAGCTGTTATGGATGTAATAATCGGAACGATATTAAACTCATCCGGATTCGGCGTCAGCGTAATGCTGCTTGTTGCACTCAGGCCCATCAGTTCCTGATTATCCGTAGATTCTACAACAGTTGCGGTAATTGCGGATGTCTGTGTCTCCATCAGCGCTTCGGATGTATACATAACGGTAGCTACACCGTTCTGAATGGAAACACGCTGTTCTGCAAATTTACCAAGAGAAGTTGCAAATGCTACTTCAACGCCCTTGTCTGTGATCGGATTTCCATTCGCATCTTTGATTGTAAATGTTACAAGTGTCTGTGAATGTCCGTCGGATGCAAGAACCGGATCTTTTGCTTCCAGTGTTGTCGGGTATTTTTCGGAAGCGGAAGGAGTCGTGAATGTCACTTTCTGTGCAGCCTGCTCTTTTCCTGCTACTTTAATACCGTTTACTGTCAGCTCATAATTTTTGCCATATTCAGCGCCAGCAATTGTCAGTAACACACTCTTCTTGTCTTCGCTTAATTCTGCCTTGGATACCGTTACGCTGTCGGATACGGTAAAGTTCGTCATTTCTGCGGCATCAATTGCCTTGCTGAACATTACACGTACTTCCGTATTGCTGCTTGCTGTTGCACTTGTTACTTTGAATTCATCTGTTGTACCGCTGCCATCTGCTGCCTTGACATTTGCAGTACATTTCATAATTTTAATGTTCTTAGGATATTTGCGCTTTGTTGTTTTTACTTTTACGCTGATCTTAGCGCGTCCTACACCCTTACCTTTCAGCATAACAGATGAAGCTGTTTTGCCGTAAACCGTACAGATCTTTTTGTTTGTTGTTTGTACCTTTGTGATCTTCCAGTTCAGAGTGTTTTTCTTCAGTGTCAACTTATATGTCTGACCTACTTTTAATGTTTTAAAAGTAGTCTTCAGATTTACTGTCGACGCTGCTGACGCTGTCACCAGATTGCTTGCTGATGACATTGAGAATGCCATTGCAGCGGATAAAGATACTGCGAGCACTCTTGTCATGAAACTCTTTTTCATTTCTTTTCCTCCTTAAGATGTACCACGCATAAACTGCATGATCGGTTGTTGTCAACTAAGTATACAATACCTGTTTCGGATTGTCTATACACAAACCTGCCAATTTACAGCCTGTTTTGAAACAATCCTCGTGACTTTTGCCCCACTCTCACTCCAACCCTAATTTTCTTGGCCGATGACAGTGCCGGTATCAGCTCCTTGCCCCAGCCTCAAATAATGAGGTGAAACATCTGTGCCAGAATACTGTATCTCTCAGCTTCACTATATAGTTACGGGGGGTGGGAGAAAAAAAGTGGGGTTCACAAAAATTTTTTTAAAAGTTTTTTTCATACCTGTCGATCTGTTATTTGTGTATCACCGTTCCTCCCGTCAGGAAATGTTCCGGATCGCCGCCGTCAAGCCTTGTAATGATCGTCTTTCGTACTGCCGAGTTGCCTGTAAACGCAAGCGCTGCTTCTATTTTAGGGGCCATGGAACCGGCTTCAAACTCACCGGCTTCCAGATACCGTTTCGCCTGTGCCGTGTTCAGATCATCCAGTGGTGTCTGATTTTCGGTACCGTACCGCAGGCATACTTTTTGAACACCGGTAAAAATAAGCAGGAGATCCGCATCAACCGCGGCGGCAAGCTGTGCGGCGGCAAGATCTTTTTCTATCACGGCGGATGCGCCTTTTAGCCGGTTGGCCTGACGCAGTACCGGTATCCCGCCTCCTCCGCAGGCAATTACGATCTGGTCTGCGTCCAGCAAGGCCCGGATACTGTCGGCTTCTATAATATCAATCGGCTTTGGAGCCGCTACAATTCTTCGATATCCGCCCGGGACTTCTATGACGTGATTGCCTTTCCTCTCTTCCAGCTCCGCTTCTTCGGCGCTCATCACACGGCCTATAATCTTGGTCGGATGATAAAACGCGTTGTCATACGGGTCCACCACTACCTGCGTCAGCACGGTAGAGACCGTTTTGCAGATTCCCCTGTTTAACAGTTCCGTACGAATTGCATTTTGAAGGTCATACCCGATATAACCCTGACTCATTGCGGAGCATACGCTCATTGGAGTAGCGGTATATTCCGGATAAATACGGCAGAACTCTGCCATTGCCATATGAATCATGCCGACCTGCGGCCCATTGCCGTGTGTAATCACAACCTGATAGTCATCTTTGATAAATGCCGCAATTGCTTTGGCCGTATTTGCCGCAGCCACCTTCTGTTCCGGCAGCGTCGTGCCCAGGGCATGATGGCCGAGAGCAATTACCATTTTTTTCTTTCTCATGTACATGCATCTCCTTCTTAAATAAAAATCCGGACAATTCATTTTCTATAGGTATTATATGGCATAAAAATAAATCTGCAAGATTTTGTTTACTGCAGTTGCAGTCTGTCCGTATTTTCATTATTATAATAGGAAAAATATGACACAAAGAAACACAATTCAACATCATACTGCTGTGAAAGCAGCCTCGAGGTACTTATATTACCGCACTGCTGCCATCTCATTTTTTTCATCAAATCCCACTCCGTCTATCACCTGTTCTGCTATCCGGTCATAAACGAGTATATTCAACCCATCCTCTGTAAAATGATATTGTTCTCGGTCTACGATCACCGCTGTATTGCCATCCGTACATCTTATGGCCAAGTCCGAACCAGCAAGGTTTAAATACTTAACGTAATCTTCATCTGAAGTCGCCTGAAAGACACATGCGCCTGCCTGATAGATGTTCAGTGCTCCGTTGTTTTCCCAGCAGACGGCAGTCACACTGTCCGGCTGTTCTTTCAACGCTTCCATATACGCGTCTTTTGTCTCAATCTCTTTTAACTGTCTTCCGTTCAGTTCCCTGTGCCGGAACAGTTCGCTGATTTGTGCCCATTTTTCATATGCCGCATCGTTGCGACGGTCCGGGATGTCAATGTGTTCCTGCATCCACGCCGCCAGATAATCGGTGTATTTAAGGCTTCCATAATAATTTAGATGCGAAGCGTCCAAAAGATCATCGGCAAACCGGATCTGCATTTCTTCTTTGCATTGATTGCCTTCAATCAGCGGAACCTGATATTCCTCCGCGATCGTGCGAATATAGGCGTCCGCCGTCTGCTTTTCTTCTACCTGATTGGCAAAGGCGCATTTACGAGCAGCAAGGGAATCTCTTTTGCCGGCACAGCTCGATGAATTTACGCAGATAGTTTTCCGTCCGCGCCGTAATCGCCTGCCCTTCTCCGCAGTTCGGACTCTCGTCCAATGCCCGCTGTCCGCCGTCCTCCCATTTTGCCAGTTCTTTCTCGGATATCCGTGCAAAGTCCGGCTTGTACCCCAGATAGCGTATTTCATCCGTATTGTTAAAATCCTCGCTCGTCAGCGTAAAAAACGTGTATGATAATAAGGAAACGAAAAAAATGCTCCCGCCGCGTCCGGATATTCCCCAAATTCGTTGACCGCCCCAATTGCATTCCACTTTGTCCGGGATGGCTTCATACTGATCAGCGTTTCCCACGAATAAGCGCCAAAATCCGCTGACAACAAATGTAAGAAACAGATTCAAATATCTGCGGACCGTCCCGCAGCGGCTGCCGCCAAGCGGAATATACAGATAATCTCTGAACCACGTACTTAACGATATATGCCATCTGCGCCAGAATTCCCGGATGCTTCCGGAAAAATAAGGCGTACGGAAATTCTCCATCAGTGTAAATCCCATTACCTGTGCCGTACCCACGGCAATGGTCGAATAACTGGCAAAGTCACAGTAAATCTGAATGGAAAACGCCGCCGTGGCAACGACCAGTTCCACCGTTCCATAAAAATACCAGGATGCATAGACATGGTCTACCAGCTTACAGAGCCTGTCCGCTATAACCATCTGTGGAAAAAAAGAAACAAACAGCGCATATCGAATCAGATTTTGCTCCGGTTTGATATCTCTGCGGTATACGTCAATCAGGTATCCAAGCGCCTGAAACGTGTAAAAAGAAATTCCTACCGGAAGTATAAAATCAAACGGCTTTTGCACGGCCGCAACTCCGACTTTTTCCAGCACAAAGTTCAGATTGGAAACCAGAAAATCAAAATATTTAAAAAACAGCAGCAGCCCCAGATTCAATGAAATGCTGACCGCCGCAATCCATTTTGCCTTTTTTCCACGCTTTTTACATCTGCCCAGCAGTAATCCACCAACCCAGGTTACCAATGTGGAAAACGCAATCAAAACGTATGTCGGATGTTCCAGCTCATGTAAAAATAATAACTTGCCAAAAGCAGCCAAAGCGTTTTTAATTTTTTAGGAATCAGAAAAATACCATTACAACAATTGGAAAAAAATTAAAAATTTCAGTGAATGAAACAACATACCTATTCTCTCTTTCGTAACCTCTGAATTTTGAAAATCTCTTTTAGCTTATCCAAAGCAGATTTTCAAGATTTTCATATCATAAAGGTCAAAGATTATAAATACATTAATAAAAAAACAGAACGGCAGCCCTTCTACCAGGTATCCGTTCTGTTTTTATCCCTATTCCGTTTCCATATTTATGACTGCTGTAACTTTACCGACTCTGATTGTCACACGGTATTTGCATCTGCTTTATATTAAGCGATTTTTCGACTATTTGCAACCTCTGTTTGTGCTGCCGTTATATATCGTTTGAAAACACACCCACAAAATGATACAATCATCGGGTAAATGACCCGGCGGGACGGAACACGTCAGAAAGAATCATTTTTAGAAATATCACTTTAGAAAGGATCATTTTATAATGGAATATTCGCAAAATAAAAACACGAATCCGGAACCGGAACGGTGGAACGGACTCCCGTACTATTCTCTGAACACATGGCTCAGGCAGCTGTTTGGCCAAAAAGTATATAAACTGTCTTTGCATGCCGGCATGAGCTGTCCGAACCGGGATGGCAAAATCGGACACGGAGGGTGTATTTTCTGCAGTGCGGGCGGTTCCGGTGAGTTTGCCGCCGGCAATGCCGCCGCGGACGCTTTGACAGAACCGGACATCGGAAAGCAGATCGAAGCCGCAAAACAACTTGTCTCCAAAAAATATCATCGGACGGACTTTACATTGCCTATTTTCAATCCTTTACAAACACGTATGCTCCCGTATCCCGGCTGGGCAGACTGTTTTATGCGGCAATCACAAGACCCGATATCGCAGCGCTGTCCATAGCCACCCGCCCGGATTGTCTGGAACCCGAAAAAATTCGGCTTTTACAGCAGCTGAACCGGATAAAACCTGTATGGGTGGAACTTGGTCTGCAAACCATACACCCCGAGACCGCAGACTTTATCCGACGCGGGTATCCGCTTTCCTGCTTTGAAGAAGCCGTCAGACAGCTGAAAGCCGCCGGACTTACCGTTATTGTACATCTGATTCTCGGCCTTCCCGGAGAATCTCAGGCACATATGCTGGAATCGGTAAAATATGCAGCACATTTTTCTCCTGCTATTGACGGAATCAAGCTTCAGCTTCTTCATATTTTAAAAGAAACCGATCTGGCCGCACATTTTGCATCTACTCCATTTCCGCTCTTTTCCATGGATGCATATGTGGATTTTGTAATTACCTGTCTGGAATACCTGCCGCCTTCCATGGTCATTCACAGGCTTACCGGAGACGGCCCGAAAAAACTATTGATCGCTCCACGCTGGAGCGCAGACAAAAAAAGAGTTCTGAATGCGTTTACCAGACGCTTTCGAGAACGGAATACCTGGCAGGGCAAATATTTTGAACCATGAGGATTATTTCCCAAATGACCTATATCCAAAAAGAATATTCCACTATAATACTAATAAATCTCTATAAAGTCAACTATTTTCATATTTTATGACGATTGCAGCCACCCATTTCGTCCTGATAGCAGGTATTATATTGTTATTGCTATGATAGGGTATTCTATTCCTGTTTACCGGACAATTAGAACCATACATAAGCAAAGAGGAATTGAAATAAAGTGGGGAATTAGATTCATGAATTTTGGAAAAACCCTGAAAAGATTACGTCTTGAAGCCGGATTAACGCAAAAACAGCTGGCAGCGCAACTCGGCGTAACCAAATCTGTTATATCATTTTATGAACTGCAGGAACGAATACCATCTCCTGCCATATTGGTGAAGCTGGCTGCAGTATTTCATGTGAGTACGGATTATCTGCTTGGCATTGATAACGTTGAAAGATTAGATGTCACCGGTTTGACAAAAGATGAGGTAAAACTGGTCTCTTTCATGATTGAAGCTCTGCGGGACAAGTCTTTAAAACTGTCGTACAAACAGAACTGGTTCAAAAACAGCGATAATTAAACTGCATTTACAGTTTAAACTCGATGTTTTTGCACGCATTTAAACTATTTTTGTAGTTTAAATTCTTAAAAGCAAACTAAAAATATGAAAGGCAGGTAATAAATACCTGCCTTTCTATTTTGTATATGGTGAAGGATAAATCCAAGAAAGCATCGTTCATACACATACCTACATTATTAAATAGATGTTTGTTTTTTATTGTAACATTTGATCCGGGAAAAAGCAAGCTATTTTTCAAAAAAGCCTTTTATTTATATTTTTTCCTTTATATTTGGAACCTCCGACAGCACGCCGCAGTCTATGGCATGCTGCGGACAGATTTTTTTGCATTGTCCACAGTGAATACATTCCGGATGATTTGTTTCCTGCACCGGATCTATGCACATCTCGCAGACTTTGCTGCAGGCGCCGCATTCCGTGCACTTTTCTTTATCCACACGATATCGGAATACCGCAATCGGATTAAATACGGAATACACCGCACCTAACGGACACAGGTACTTACAAAACGGCCGGTATATGATTATGGAAATCAGCACCGTCGCAAGCAGAAGCACATTTTTCCACACATACAGCCATCCAAGTGCACGATACATCGCCTGATTCAGCAATACAAGCGGAATACCGCCTTCCAGCGTTCCCGCCGGACAGATCAGCTTGCAGAAATACGGTGTCCCCTGCCCAAGCACATCAGTCAGACAAAGTGGCAATAAAATAACAAATAACAGTAAAATGATATATTTCAGCTTTCGCAGCAGCCTGTCGCCTTTCCATTTGTTCTTTTTTATCGGCGCAGGTATTTTATGTAGCAAATCCTGAAGCAAACCAAACGGACACAGCCATCCACAGGCAAATCGGCCTGCAAGGGCTCCTATAAACATAAGAAATCCTGCAACATAAAATGCAAATTTAAAATTCCAGCTTCCAATGACCGCCTGCAATGCCCCAATCGGACAGGAACCAAGCGCTCCCGGACACGAATAACAGTTCAGTCCCGGAACGCATAGTTTTTTCAAATTTCCACGGTAAATTTTTCCCTGTACAAATCCGGCCAGATAGCTGTTTGACAACAGCGCCCACACTGCCTGTATCCGGTGGCGATGCCACTCTCCTGTTTTTTTCCGCTTACCCAATTCCAATACACTCCATACACACACGAACAGCTTTTTCCAGTACGACAGCCGGCTCTCCACGGGATATCCCGTATACCATCATCAAAATCCCTGCGGCAGCCGCACAGATTCCACGCGGGTCCGGACGGCCTGTGCGTCTCATGACCGCTCTCCCGTCAGGCTGTTCAGCTGCGCTTCCACAATCGTCTTCCATTCATTAAAGCTGCGGCTTCCCACAAATGTCTCACCTACAATATTTCCTTCCTGATCGACAAAAAATGTTTCCGGCACCGCGTCAATGCCTTTCAGTCTTCCGTCTAAACCGTCTGCATCCGGAATCAGAAACGGATACGTCGCCCCTGTGCGTTCCGCAAGCAGTTCTGCTTTTTGTACCGCTTCCTCATCAATATTTCCTTCTTCGTCAACAGCATCCAGCACGATACCTGCCACGGCAACACCCTGCTCTGCCATCTCCTGATTCAGTTTTTCCAAATCCGGTATTTCATTGATACACGGTGTACACCACGTTGTAAATACATTCACCATCGTCAGTTTGTAATCCTGAAACATTTCATTTGTATAGGTTTTCCCCGCAATATCCTCCAGTGAAAACGTCAGCTTTATATTCTGATTATTTATCACAGGCTCCGACGAAGGTTCGGATGCATCCGATACCGTCTCGGAACCGGTCGTATTTTTCATATTATCCTGTTTTTCCGCACACGCTGTCAGTGTCATAATGCAAAACATCCCTGTCAGAAACCCGATCATGATTCTTTTCGATAATGGTATGATCTTCATAAGCATAACCTCCTTTTGTCATCCGGTCTGTCCGTTCGTTCCCATATCCTGATTACTCATCATCTGCCGTCCGCACCCATATCGCCGGCCGTACCGCCAGCTCACCGGAATCCGCCGCATAACCATATGACATAACCGTGCCCTCCGCCGATACAAACGCGGCGCTGTCCTTCGTCTTTCCCGGCGTTCGCAGCCACCAGGCCTTCTGATTATGCTCGGACCGCAGCACATTTTTATATCGTTCCGCTTCGGCCTCATCCAGCAAAAATACCCGATCCATCGTGGCATTTCCTCCGTCGGTACCATAGATCCGGTTTGCGGATGTTATCACATTCGTCTCCAGTACTTCTTTCTGTTCATATGAGGAAAAACAATTCTCATAAAAAGTCCGGTTCAGCCATGTACGCAGTACGGAACTTTCCCATACCGCGTCCTGTCCTGCATTTTGATATACGGTTTTTGCCCTGACCGGTTTTTTCGTACGAGCAGACGTTTTTGTTCCGCTCCGTCGGCGACCAGCCACTTTGCATTTCCATAAGTAACCGTGTCTCCGATCTCAGCCTGTGCAAGCAGTTTCTTTTCATACTGCGCTTTTCGTTCCGGCGCATCTTTATAATTCCCAACCTTTTCCTGCAGCAGTTTTACCGCTTTTTTAAAATCACCGTTTTGTGCTGCAAGCACCGCTCTCTGATAATTGCATTCCACCATACGGTCTTTTGTATCTTTATAACCTCTGCTCTTGGCAAAAAGGGTATTTGCACGCTCATAATCCTGCACGCTCATCAAAAAGCTGCCTTCCAGATAAAATGCCGCAGGGGAACACAAAAATGCCGCGAACCCAATGATCGCTGCAAACAGAGCTGCCACAACAAGTTTTTTCCCTGCGTTTTTCATCCGTTCCTGTTTCAGCGCCTGTTGTTTTAACTGCCTGCACACTTCAATCTGCTCCGGAATATCTTTATATTCATGTCTCAGACGGCGAAACTGTGCAATCGCCGCATCGTAATCGGAAGCGCACTTTGCGTCCGTTTTCAGCCGCATCCCTGTTTGGTACACTTCTTCACGATGTTCCCGCCGCGCCAGCGGCAGCCGCTTTTTACAGCGTTTTTTTCGCGCTTCACTGTCTTCATAATCTCCCAGCTCATCAAACATCCGGATGGCTTCTCTATACATATGAACTTTATCTTCGGGCTGCAGCATCTTTTCGGCGCCTTCCATACGTCTGACAGCTTTTTGATAATCTGCTTCCCGCTGCTGTTCCGGCGTCAGGATAATCTCCTGCTTTTTCTTTTTTCTCGCCATTACAAAACTGTCACCTTCACTTTCTTCGAAAAAGTCCCATACAGCTTTTCTCCTTTACTGTCCCATCGGTAAGGCCGCACTCTGATATAATAATCCTTCCCACTTTTTAGCCCTTCAATCACAAAAGATACGGACTCGGTCTCCACCTGATCTGCCGGCAGCATTCCAGCATTTGACGCATACCAGATCTCATATCCGTCACATTTTTCCGCCTGTTCAAAACCGACCGTAAGCCTGGCTGCCTGTGTATTGTCCACATTGATCGTATCTGTCACCATCTCCGGTGCAAAAACATTTGCCTGCGCATCCGCACCGTTTGCGGCATCCGGATCAAATGCAGCCGTACATGCCGGCGCAGTCTCCTTCCATTCTTCCGACAGCACATGCTCCTGCACCGGAGAATCCGCTTCCAGCAGCTGGCTGTCCGTAACATTCAAAAACATCTCGTCTCCACGACAGTCATTCCAGGTACAGTCTACATTATACCAGACATTTCCCATCCGGACTTTGTTCCACGCATGACCCGGACTCGTTACCGTCACACAGGTAATGCCCGCCCGTCCGCACAGCAGCGTAAATAACTGCGCGTATCCGGCGCAGACCGTTTTTCTTTCAAATAATACCGCACTGATACAGCTTTGGCTCATCTGCCTGTCGTCCGGATCGGCTACATCCATCGTTTCATAATAAACGACATGATCACAGACAATTTTATGGATAACGGCTTCCTTTTCCACCGGCGTTTGCACCGCACTCACCTGTTCGTCCCAGATTTGCAGCTGCTGAGCAAACCGTCTGGTATATTCCGCCCGTGTATTTCCGTCCGAAAACACCTTATACAGTCCGACGGTCATCATATTCGTAGTTTCCGAATAAACTACGGAGTTTCTCATAAAATAATACTGAGGATTTTCAAACATAAAGCAGTAAAATACCCGTTTCATCTGAGCCGTTGAAAGTCCTTCATAAGACATGAGCGGCATAATATAAATCGGAACATTTTCTCCGTTCCGATTTACTTCCGTCATTTGAAATTCTTCCGTCCCTGTCATATATCTGTCAGCCTGTTTTTTCAAATTCAAATATAACTTCTTTTCTTCCGTGTTCAGCAGACTGAAATAATAATCACTTCCCTGATCTGCCCATATACTCTCCGACAGATGATAGGAGTCGTCTACCTGTATTCTTTTTAAACAATTTTTACCGGCACGTACTCCAAGATCATCGACCGAATAAAATTCCGTTTTCATATTCGGCGCCGACGATGTCGGCAGAACGTCCGTCTTCCCACGTTCCTGCACCTGCAAAGCCGTGCCTGCCTGCACCTGTATGGAAGTTCCAAAAATACCGCCGGCCAGAACCAGTACGGCCATACCGCCGGCGATCAGTTGTTTCGCATTCATGATTTCAACCCTTTCTAATAGCTTATAAATATTTAATACGAAACTATGTCAGATTTTTTTGGAATAATGTTCTGCTTAATTCAATTTCTTCCTCCGTTGCCAGACTGTTTTCAAATTTTACACTCCCGCAGGCGGTACGCGTGGTCAAAAGGCCGGCTGCGGCCAGCCTTCTGCGCATCTCTCTGGCCGTACCGTTTCCGCCGTCAAAAATGCGGACCCGCTCGCCCGCAATCTCCTGAATCAGCCTGCGTACAAACGGGTAATGCGTACATCCAAGCACAATGGAATCTATCTCCCGTAAATACGGCGCCAGTAAATGTTCCAGAAAAACTTTTAAATCCTCGCCATCCGTATTCCCGGTCTCAACAAATTCTACCAGGCCGGGACAGGGCAGTCCGATAATGTCGGCTTTCTGCTCATACCGCATCATCAAATTCCGATATTTATCTCCCTTAATCGTCATCGGCGTTGCCATAACAAGAATGGTCGGATGTCCGGGCTGGAGCGCGGCCGGCTTGATGGCAGGCTCTATGCCGACCAGCGGAATATCCGGATACATTCCGCGCAAAATGCGTACCGCCACTGCCGTAGCCGTATTGCAGGCTACGACAATCCCTTTTGCTCCCTGATCGAGTAAAAATTCCACATTGGCAATCGTCAGTTCACGGATTTCTTCCGGCGATCTTGTCCCATAAGGTGCATTTTTGGAATCTCCAAAATAAATGTACTGCTCCTGCGGCATTATTTTATACAGTTCTTTTAGTACACTGATTCCGCCCATGCCGGAGTCGAATACTCCGATTGGCCTGTCACATTTTGCATTCTGCATTTCATATTTATCCTCTAATTGATCTTCCCATTTATTATCTGATTTGTCTTTCAGATCGAATCATTCTCAATTTTCATATTCTATATTCACATCTACGGACACCAGTTCGCCTGTTTCTTTCGTAATGCCGTCTACCTGCGCATTGGAACCGTTATACTGTCCGCTATTATACTGCCAGTATTTAATGTTTCCCGTTCCGGTATATCCCGTTCCCAGGGACAGATTCCGGTAACGTGCCACCCACAGGTCAATGCCGTCCAGTTTTGTCCGGTCCAGATACGTATTTAAAAATGTAACATAACTATACAGCACAAACCGATAGCCGGCATCTTCCACAACCTGTTTGAACGCGTCAATCATCTGATGCAGCGTTTCTTTTTTCATTGTCGACGCCTTGTGTACGGCATCTTCCAGGTCAAACGCGATCGGATAATCCAGTTTACGTCCGTCAAGAATTTCCAGCACAACACGTGCTTCCTCCTGCGCCTCTGCCACGGTTTTTGCCCTGCTGTAGCAGTAAACGCCCATCGGCATACCTACGGAAAACGCATTCTGATACTTGGTTTCAAATGTATAATCTGCCAGATTATGGTTGCTGATGCGCAAAAAGGCAAACTCGACACCGGATTCTTTCACACGGCGCCAGTCTATATCTTCCTGCCATCTGGATACGTCAATTCCGTTTTTATTTCCCGGCGTCACCGATACGGTTGCCGATGCACTCTGTCCGTCCACCGCAGCCGTTACCCTCACGGTCCCATATGCGATCCCGGTCACGTTTCCTTCTTCGTCCACCTGCGCGATGTCCGTATTCGAACATGACCATTCCACGTCGCCTTCCAAAAACGTAGACGCTTTCAACGGCTTTGTCGCACCTACACACAGTTTAAGCGTACGGGTATTCAGTGATACACCGCCCACCGTATAGCTGACCGCATGACACTTAAGTCCTTCTCCGGCCGGACCAACCGCCGAAACACGATACGAATATGTCTGTCCGTCCCGCAGCCCGGAATCCGTATAGGTCGTTTCCGTAAGTCCCTGTGCGATGCATTTAAAGTCTTTTCCGGCCGCATCCGACCGATATAACCGATAACCCGTCGCTCCGATCGACAGATTCCAGCTGACCTGCAGCGTATCGGCAGCGGTCTGTTCCATCACAAGCCCAATCGGCGCACAAGGCGTTAACGTTCCTTCCAGTGATTGGCTCGGACTGCTCAGTCCTTTGTACGACCCGTTCACATAAATACCTTTTATCCGATAATAATATGTGCCTCCCGGAATGACAGACCGATCTTCGTAGCCTACAAACGTCCCGCCGTTTATATCTTTAATCTTTGCAAATCCTTTATCCGGATAGACGCTGCGGTAAATACGGTAGCCTGAAGTATTCGCCGCTTTTTTCCATTCCAGTGAAAGGCTTCGGTTGCTTACATTGGTTCTTACCGCCACAAGCTGCGGCCCATCTGCCTGTGTCTGTACCCGCACGGCCTGTGACTGTTCGCCTGCCGTAACCGTCTGTCCTTTTTTCGTATATGTACAAATCTTATAAAAAAACTTTTTACCCGGAACGATTTTGGAATCCGTATAATTCAAAACCGCACGATCGGTAATGGTCTTGATCTTACGATATGTCCCGTTTTCTTTCACACTACGGTAAATATAATAACCGGCCGCAGTCGGATCCTGACGCCAGGTCAGCTTTACGGAACTGTAATTCACCGCTTCACAGCTCTCAAATTGCATTGCTGCAGATGACAGTCCCACCGCCGCCGGCTCGGAAAACTTCGCCTGTACCGTGACTCCGTTCTCATCCCGGATTGCACGTACCTGGTAAGAATAGCTTTCACCGGCCGTAACCGTTTCGTCCGTATAAGCCGTATCCGCCGTAACCGCCAGCAGCTCGTAAGATTCCTGTGCCGCGGTCTTTCGGTACAGCTCATATTTCATCGCTCCGGCAACCTTTTTCCATTCCAATACCGCCTTCTTTAACTGCGGTGTCGACACACTCGTAAACTTTGTCTTATTTAAATATGGTGTCGCCTCGACAGACGCACATTCTCCGGCTCTTCCGTTTTCATCCAGCGCACAGACACGAAACTCATACTGCGTTCCCGTTGTCAGCCCTTTACATTTATAGCTCAGCACATCCGCAGTCGTCGTGCCTGCAACCGTATCTGCTCCGTCTTTTTGTACATAAGAAATCTGATATCCGAAGGCTCCTTCTACACTGCTCCAGTTTAATGTCACCGAATTATACGTGACTTTTTCCTGCGCAACCTTTTCAGGAGCCGCAGGAACCGCCGTATTCTCTTGCCCCGTACGTGCGGTGTCCGTTACTTCCTTCACACTCCGTATATCATCACCGTGCGGTATTTCTGCGGCAGGTATTCGGTGTGCGCCACCGATGAACATGCCGATACAAATCGCAGCTGCCGCACATAATTTGTTTATCTTCCCTGACATTTCTCCCTCCACTCTAATCGAACGGGCAGCGTTCCACCCGCTTAATATTACAGTCCTGCACGTGCCCCGCACTGCATGCGACCAGGCCTTTCAAAAAACAAAACGCCTGTTTTTTATCCTCTGTCCGCTCCTGTTCCAGCGGGCAAAAGATCGTCCGTTTATTATTGCAATCCTGAATTCTTCCTGAATCACACTCCACAAGTCCTTTTAAATAGCAAAATTTATTTTCCATATTTCGGTTCCTCATTTATCTGTCTTCTCTATATAGGATAGGCCTCCTTCTCTATACCGGCTGTCTGCCAGTAACTGTCCTGTCCGTATTATCTGCTTTTTGTTCTCTGATTATACATTTGTTGTCTGTGTGTCCATTTTTCGTATAATTGCCAGTCCATAAGCGCCATACCCAAGATGCGTCGCAATACTAAGCGGAATCGAAGACATGCTGCAAGGCACCTCAAAATAATTTTCAAAACCTTCTTTTAATTTTTTAGCATCCTCTGCCGGCATACTTGCCGCGGCAGCAAGATAGAATTCGTCAATCGAGGCGGCATGAAACCGTTCCGTAATATCTCTCTGTACCGCCTGCATCATCTTTTTTCGAACAGCTTTATCACCCCTTACCTTTTCCGCTGCTTCCACCTTTTCTCCCTGTAAATAAAGTAAAGGCTTAATATTTAATACACTTCCGACCATAGCAGAACCGGCAGAAATTCTTCCGCTTTGTTTTAAATATTTCAGATTATCCACGGTCAGATAAATAATACACTCATTTTTGACAAACTGCAGCCTGCCGGCGATTTCCAACGCGCCAAGTCCCTGCTGTGCCATTTTGCGCGCCTGAAGCACCGCGATTTTCTGTGTTACCGAAACACGCCCCAGATCCGCAACGACGACTCTGCCCGCATACTGCTGCGCCAGCGCCATTGCCGTATCGCAGGAGCCGCTTAACCCGCTTGACATCGGTATATAAATCAGCTCTTCGTACTCCTCCAATACGTTCTCCCATAGCTGTGTAACATTGTATGGGTTCGGCTGTGACGTATAAATAACACTTCCTTCTTTTTGCTTTCTGAAAAATTCCTCATGCGTGATCGTCTGCCCTTCGAGATAAAGTTCGTCGTCAATATAAAACGGCATTGGCAGCACAAAAACTCCATACTTTTTTGCTTTTTCCTGTGATATTCCCGAATTACTGTCCGTTACAACTGCTGTCTTTTCCATGCAGATCTTCTCTCCCTTTCTTTCGGAGCCATGCCTGAAAAAATTGCCCGGTCGTTACAAACAAGCTCCGATACTATTGCATTTATTATTACAAATTTTGCTGCATACCGCAAGTTATTTTGTTTATAAACTTCCAAAATATTTTTCTTTTTATTCCATTTTCTTACATTCTTCTCTTTTGACACGCTTCCATATGCACCAGGAAAAAACCGCAGCTGCCAGTTCCGTGAAGCAGAACGCATACCATACCCCGTCAGCCTGTGCAAAACGACTGAATATATATGCCGCCGGAATGATCACTGCCACATATCTGACGAGTGAAATATACAGGGAATGCGCCCCTTTCCCAAGTCCTTCAAATACGCCGGAACACGTAACCGATACGGCCGACACGATAAAACCCAGACTGATAATATGCAGCGCCGACACTCCCATCCGAATGGTTTCCGCTGCAGAGGTAAACAGTCCGATCAATACCTGCGGTATTGTCCAGGACAAAATTGTGCCTGTCAGCATAACCGCCATGGTCAGTTTCAGTGTCGTGTGAAAGATCTGCGTAACACGCTTAAATTCCCCAGCACCGTAATTATACCCGACCAGAGGCCGAATCCCCTGAATAATTCCGTTCGCAGTCAGATAAATAAAGGTCTGCAGCTTATAATACACGCCCAGTACCAGCACATACTTTTCCGAAAAAGAAGCCAGTATTCCGTTTAGAGCTGAGATCAGCAGCGAAGGCAGCGCCATATTCAGCATGGCCGGAACTCCGATTGCATATAGCTTTGACGTCACATCCTGATCTATACATAAATACTTTTTTGCTATTTTTACCGGTATCGGCCGCATTATTAAAATCATCACATATACGGCTACCGTGATGCACTGCCCGATTCCGGTAGCATATGCGGCTCCGGCGGCGCCAAGTTCCGGAAAAATACCGACCCCGAAAATCATCAGCGGATCCAGAATAATATTTGTAATAAATCCACACATCATGCAGATCATCGTCACTTTCATACAGCCGACGGACTGAAATATTTTTTCAAATGATAAACTCAGTCCGATCATCGGTGCAAATAAAAATGCACGGTTGGAATAGATTAATGCCTGATCAATAATTTCTTCTACCGGCGTAAACGCACGCAAAAACCACGGCATCGCTGCGATGCAGATCACCCCGAGTATGATTCCATGCATCAGATTCAAAAAAACACCCTGTGTTGCGGCCCTGTTTGCTTTTTCCTCCTGCTGTGCTCCAAGATAATAAGCTGTCACCGCATTCATTCCGATTCCAAAACCGATCGTCACCGCATTGATCAGATTCTGCACCGGAAATACAAGCGCCAGCGCCGTCATCGCGTCTTCACTGTACTGTGCCACAAAATAACTGTCTACAATATTGTACAAAGAATTTACTGCCATGGACAGTACCATTGGCAGTGCCATTGATAAAACGAGCGGCAATATTTTTTTCTCTTTCATATACGTCTGTTCCATTGTTTTCCTCCTGTTTTTCAATTTTATCCATATCATGCTGCATATTTGCGCATAAAAAACCACATACCTGCACGGCAGACATATAAATTCTTTCAAAATTTATATGCTCCGTACAGTTATGTGGCGAAAAAAAGATTTTAATGCAATCCTGAAAAATCCACTCCCATATCACCATATCATGGTTACAATGGGTTTTAGTTCTATCCGATATGCTGTCTCCTGTTTTGTTTTTTCAGCAGTTCAAAAAATTCTTCCTGCGGCATCGGCTTTGCGTAAAAATATCCCTGCACCTGATCACAGCCAATGCTTTTGAGCATCTCGATCTGCTCTTTTGTTTCCACTCCTTCTGCCAGAAGGCCCAGCTCCAGCTTGCTGACCATGCCGACTACCTGTTCCAGAATCAGACGGCCTTTGCCGGATACCATCATATTTTCCATAAATTTCTTGTCCAGTTTGATCATGTCAAACGGCGTTTCCAGTAAAATGTTCAATGACGAATACCCGCTGCCGAAATCATCCATCAGCAGTGTAAAACCGTCTTCTTTCAGCTGAAGCACCTTCATGCCTATCTCCTGGGTATCCGCCGATTCCGTAATTTCCAGCTCCAGCATTTCTTTTGGAATCTGATATTTTTGAATAAGTCCGTTCAGCACTTCTACACATTCATCATCCACCAGATGAATTCTGGACATGTTTACCGATATCGGGCATACATCCAGTCCGGCATTTTTACACCTTTTCAGAAAACAGCACGCTTCTTCCCAAATGTAATAATCCACCTTTTTTACAAATCCGTTTTCTTCGATAATCGGGATAAACTGATCGGGATAGATCATGCCGCGCTCCGGATTGTTCCATCTTACCAGTGCTTCCGCGCCAATAATCTTATTTTTCACAATGCTGTATTTCGGCTGCAGATACATAATAAACTGGCGCTGCATAATTGCGGTCTGTATATTTTCTTCGATAAATTTACGCGTATACAACGATTCTTTATACTGTTTTTTATAAAACGTAATATTCGTCAGAACGTTTTTCTTAACGGCCTTTCTTGCCATTGCAGCCCGGTCTTCCATCTGACGCAGTTCCATCCCTCTGTCTTCTACGACATATATGCCATAAGACATCTGCAGCTTAATATTTTTATAACTGCAGATCGTTGTATCCAGACTTCGAATCCAGTCGGTCAGTTCTTCCTCCCGATCAAATTGCATTACGACCATAAACACATCGCTGCGCAAATTAACAAATAACTGTTTATTCTGACAAAAGGCCTTTAACTTCCGTATGATAAAGTCCAGAATTTCATCTCCGAATCGTTCTCCATACAGATCATTTATAATTTTGAATTTGCGGATGTCAAACTGAATAAATGCTATTTCTTTGGAAGATTCGACGATCAGCTCACGGACATGCCTGCGAAACCTGCGCACCCTGCCCATTCTTTTTAAAACGCCCTGCAACTCATTATCCGGAATTTCGGCCAGCTCCATACTGCTTTCTCTGACATCCTGAAAATAATCTGCCAGTATCTGTTCCAAAATCCCAATTGCCGCACGCAGCGCCTGGGGACATTTTTGCAATATCAACCCTTCTTTACGAACCAATGCCAGATCTTCCGGTTTGGATACATCCTTTCCTAATATATCCCGACAATTGGTCTTTCCGTTCATTTTTTGGCGGAAAGCTTTCAGAAACGCATCTGTTTTCTGATTGCCGTATACTTCCATCTCCCGATCCTGAGAGTCATAAAACCCAAGCTTCATTCCAAGCACCATCAGCGATGCCGTAATACAGCCGCAAACGCTTCCCTGGCGCATTCCTGCCCCAAAACAGCTGCTGATTTTTAATGCAGTCTTAAGCTCCAACCCCAAATCCTCTGCAAACGCACCAAGCAATGCCTGGGAACAGTGATATTGCTGATGGAGCAGCTGCTCTGCCTTTTCCATATGTGTCATTCCATACCTCACTTCTGCGGCCTGCTGCCGATCACTTCCTAATTGCACGCATGCCGGATTTTCCTGTTTATCAATGAAAATGACTGTAAAATTATTCTAACAAAAATGAATCAAATGTGAAGTATCGAGTTGAATTTATTATAACATCATATCTATATTTGTTCCCTGTACGATTTCCGGCACCGGCGGCATCTCCACCGGCATATCCAGTCCCCCTATTTCGAGTGAAACTCCGGCCGAAGCATTGGCATAATTGCCGGAAGCGCTCGAAAGTGCCTGCTTTTCTTTTTCCAGCTTCATAAATATGGCCTTTAGATATTTCATATCCGCATCCGCAATCGCCCGCATTTCATCCGATCTGTGTTTTTTCTTTAACTCCTCCAGTTCCTGCGGCTCCATCGCGTATATGGCGCCGGAAACTTCTTCTGACAGTTCGTCTGAGAATGCCTCTATCATCTCCTCCGCCAGTTCCTGCATTGACTCCTCCATCAGCTCCTGATATTCTTCCATCAGTCTCTGCAGCTCTTCTTCGGTCAGCCTGAGTTCCTCATCTTCCTCGGCTCTCTCTTCCAGTCCTTCCTTAAGTAGATCTTCATTTTCTTCCGTCTTGCCTTTTTGCTCAATCTGCTCTTCCTGTTTCAGATGCTTCTCTCTCCTTTTTGCGATCCGTGCCATTTTTCTTGCATGAATAATCGCATGTTCCAGCTCCAGATCATCGTATTCACCGATGCTGACTTTACGCAAAAGCATGGCAACCGTTCCCTGCGCTTTTGTCACTGCCTTTCTGGCGCTGCCGGACGTCTTTGACAGCAGTATCTGTGTCGAAACCGTTTTGAAATTATAGTTCAGTTTTTTTGTTTTCTTTGGATTCGACTTTGAAAAGCTGACGGACGCCACCGCCGTTCCATCCGGTTTTTTAATCCGGATTATCGTTCTGTTGTCGCTTGTTCTGCCAATCATCATACCCATACGCGCATCCTCCCTGATCCTGTTGTTTCCCGCGTTTTCTGTGGTAAATCCATTTACCGTTTATGTATGTTAATATTTTTTATATCGGCAGATTTGCGTTCATTCTTTAGTTAACATTTCTAAACTATACTTCAAAAATCAGGTCTCCATACGACGGCATCGGCCACATCTCCTTATCTACGATCATTTCCAGCCGGTCTACCGGTGCACGCAGCGCTTCCATTGCCGTTGTAATGACATCTTTGTAATATACCGCCCGGTCACGGCCTTCTTCCATTTCAGACCCGACGGCATCGGCTTCGGTCAGCTTTTTCAGGGCGGTTCTCGTTTCCGTCAAAAGTGTGGATACTTCCTGCAGCAATTCTGTCTGTACGCTGACGTCTGCCTGCGCGCATGCGGCTTTTACCCCATTCACCGACGCTGCCAGCGCCGTTGTATATTTGATGACGGAAGGAATAATCTGTTTGCCTGCAATGTCGATCATCGCCTTTGCTTCAATATTGATCGTCTTTGCATAAGTCTCATATTCGATCTCCGCACGTGATTCCAGTTCCGCTTTTGTAAATACGCCGAACTTCTCAAATACGGCAATCGAATCTTCTGCCGTATAAGCAGGAATTGCGTCAACCATTGATTTAATATTCGGAAGCCCTCGTTTTGCAGCTTCTTCCACCCATTCATCGGAATAACCGTTGCCGTTAAAAATAATTCTCTGATGTTCTACCGCATACTCTTTGATCAGATCGTGCACGGCTTCATTAAAGTCTTCTGCTTTTTCCAGCACATCGCACGCTTCCGAAAAAGCCTCTGCCACAATCGTATTCAATACTACATTCGACTGCGCCACGGAATCCTGAGACCCTACCATACGAAATTCAAATTTGTTGCCTGTAAATGCAAACGGAGACGTCCGATTCCGGTCCGTAGCATCTTTTCTGAAATCCGGCAGTGTCTTTACGCCTGTTTCCAGCATCTGGCGTTTGATTGAATGGGTCGCCATGCCCGTGCTGATCAGCTGCGCAATAACATCTTCGAGCTGTTCTCCTAAAAACACCGATAAAATTGCCGGCGGCGCCTCATTTGCACCTAATCTGTGGTCATTTCCTACGTCTGCCGCAGACGCACGCAGCAATGCCGCATGTTTATCCACCGCTTTCAAAATGCAGACAAGCACTAATAAAAACTGAATATTCTCATGCGGAGTTACCCCCGGATCCAGCAGATTGATTCCGTCATTTGTAACGAGCGACCAGTTGTTATGTTTACCGGAGCCATTGACGCCTGCAAATGGTTTTTCATGCAGCAGACACTGCAGTCCGTGATGCCCGGCTACTTTTTTCAATGTCTCCATAATCAGATGGTTATCGTCCACCGCTATGTTGCATTCCGCATAAATCGGAGCCAGTTCATGTTGTGCCGGAGCCACTTCATTGTGCTGTGTTTTTGCGGAAACGCCAAGTCTCCACAATTCTTTATTTACATCTCTCATATATGCCGCAATCCGTTCCCGAATCGCACCATAATAGTGATCGTCCATTTCCTGACCTTTTGGCGGCATCGCGCCGAATAATGTACGGCCGGTAAAAATAAGATCTTTTCTCTGCAGGTATTTCTGTCTGTCTACAATAAAGTATTCCTGTTCCGGTCCTACGGATGGAATCACTTTTTTCGACGTTGTATTGCCAAACAGACGGATCAGCCGTACCGCCTGATCACTGACCGCTTCCATGGAGCGCAGCAGCGGCGTTTTCTGATCAAGCGCTTCGCCTGTATAAGAGCAGAATGCCGTAGGAATGCAGAGTGTCGCACCTGCCGCATCCTGTCTGACAAACGCCGGAGACGTGCAGTCCCACGCGGTATATCCTCTTGCTTCGAATGTAGCACGCAGCCCGCCGGACGGAAACGAAGATGCATCCGGCTCACCTTTGATCAGCTCTTTACCGGAAAAGCTCATCAGCACTTTGCCTGTAGACATGGGAGCGGTAATAAAAGAATCATGTTTTTCGGCAGTAACCCCTGTCAATGGCTGAAACCAGTGCGTGTAATGCGTTGCACCTTTCTCAATGGCCCACTCTTTCATCTCATGTGCAACAACATCTGCCGTCGCCAGGTCCAGGTCTGCTCCATGTTCGATAATTTCTCTCATTTTTTTGTAAACTTTTTTTGGAAGGCGTGCCTGCATGACAGAATCGTTAAACACATTTTCTCCAAAAATATCTGCTACATTAAAATAATCACCCATACGTTTCTCCTCATTTCCCTTTCTGTGCAATCTCAACGGATCCATCCGTATCTTATGATAACATTATATTATGAAAAAAATGAGGATGCCCCTATATGGAACATCCCCGTTCTTTTTTACCCGCTATTAACATACACCTATTTTACATAAATTACAATACTTTATTTTTATTTTAGGATATGTTTCTATTTTTTTATTTTTGCTGTTATTTTTTGAACAAATTTACCAAACACAGGCCGTACAAACATTAAGCCTTGCCAACGGAACCAAATAATTCCATTTTTTCTTTTACGGTTGCTTTGATTGCTTCCGCACCAGGCGCCAGTAATTTACGTGGGTCAAACCCTTTGCCTTCCTGATCTTTGCCTGCTTCAATGTATTTGCGTGTTGCTTCCTGGAAAGATAACTGACATTCCGTATTTACGTTGATCTTTGCAACTCCAAGAGAGATTGCTTTCTTAATCATATCTTCAGGAATGCCCGTTCCGCCATGAAGCACTAACGGCATATCGCCTGTCTTCTGCTGTACCGCATCCAATGTCTCAAAGCTTAATCCGGCCCAGTTTTCCGGATATTTGCCATGGATATTGCCGATACCTGCTGCCAGCATGTCCACACCGAGATCGGCAATTGCTTTGCATTCTTCAGGATCCGCACATTCACCCGCACCTACAACACCGTCTTCTTCACCGCCGATGGAACCTACTTCCGCCTCAATAGACAGTCCAAGATTATGGGATACTGCTACCAGTTCTTTTGTCTTTGCTACATTTTCCTCAATCGGATAATGAGAACCGTCAAACATGATTGATGTAAATCCTGCCTTAATACACTTATAGCAGCCTTCGTATGTACCATGATCCAAATGCAGTGCAACCGGAACCGTAATTCCCAGTTCTTCATCCATTGCTTTTACCATTGCTGCAACGGTCTTAAACCCGGTCATGTATTTTCCTGCGCCTTCGGATACACCTAAAATAACCGGACTCTTTAATTCTTCTGCGGTCAGCAATACGGATTTTGTCCATTCCAGATTGTTGATGTTAAACTGGCCTACCGCATAATGGCCGGCTTTTGCTTTCTTTAACATTTCTGCTGCTGATACTAACATGTTCTTTCCTCCATCTTCTTGATATGATTTTCTTTCGATAACTTTATCATACCATTAATCCTTAAAAAATAAAGTAAAATTTTAACTTTTCCATTTATAGTTTTTTAAGATACGGCAGACGTTCCTTTTTCCAATATCTTATTCAGCCGCAGAAAGAGCATGGAACCGGTTACGGATGCCGCTATAATGTCACTTACCGGTTCCGCGACAAATACGCCAAACACCGGATCTGAAAATACATGAGGCAACATAAAAATCAGAGGAATCAAAAGTACAAGTTTGCGCAGACACGCCATCAGAAGGCTGATTTTTGCCTGCCCCAATGCCATAAATGTCTGCTGGCAGGATATCTGTATGCCTGTGGAAAAAATGCCTGCCATATAAATGCGCATCACCCGGACCGTATAATCCACCAGAGCGGCATCGCTGCTGAAAATACCTGCAAACAGACGCGGCACAAGCATCATAAGCAGCCACATAACCGACGCATAAACCGTACAGGCCGTAAACTGACAATAGAATGCCTGTCTGACCCGTTTTTTATGATCTGCTCCGAAATTATAGCTGATAATAGGCTGGCCGCCCTGGCAGATTCCCTGCAGCGGTAGCGTGATAAGCTGGTTGCAGGAAGAAATAATAGTCATCGCTCCGACCGCAATATCTCCTCCGTATCCGGACAGGCTGCTGTTAAAACTGATATTTAAAATACTTTCCGTACTGAGCATGACAAATGTGGAAATGCCAAGCGACAGACACGGCATAATAACGCCCGGCACCAGTTTCATATCCGCTCCTGTCAGACGAAGCATTGTTTTTTTCCCTCTTAAAAACCAGAGCACCCATACCGCACTGACCGCCTGACTGGCTACCGTTGCGATAGCCGCTCCCCGTACACCCATATGTAACCCAAAGATCAGAATCGGGTCCAGAATAATATTGCATACGGCTCCCATGACAGTCGTAATCATACTGAATTTGGCGAATCCCTGCGTTGTGATAAACGGATTCATTCCTAATACGATCATCACAAATACCGTTCCCAAAATATAAATGCGTGCATAAGATAACGCATACGGCAGCGTTACGTCACTGGCTCCAAACAGGCGCAGCAGCTGCGGCGCGAACAGATAAAATCCCGCTGTCAGTACGACCGCAAAAATCATCAGCACGGAAAAACAGTTTCCCAAAATCTTCTGTGCGCCTTCTTTATCATTTTGTCCCATCGCTATGGCTGCTCTCGGCGCCCCTCCGGATCCCGCCAGCATAGCAAATGCATTCAGCATCATTAAAATCGGCAGAAACAGTCCTACCCCGGTCAGCGCCGATGCTCCCGCATCCGGAATGTGCCCGATATAAATCCGGTCCACAATATTGTACAGCATGTTGATCAGCTGTGCAATGACTGCCGGAACGGCAAGTTTCATCATTAATTTGGGCACATTTGCACTTCCCATATCCTGATTTATATTCTTTCCCGCCATCGTTTGTCTTCCCCTGTTACTGCTTTATTATTTCGTCTTTTACCATAATCCTTACTGCCTGATGCCAGTTTTTGATCAGAACCTGATTATGCGTGCCGCCATACTCCCCATCCAGCGTCCAGGATACGTCTTTTTCGGCAGAAAAGCGAATTTCACTTGTCTTAAACGAATAAATCAGTTCCGTATTGTCCACTCTTGCCAGAAGCGAAGTGACAATTTCGTTCAGTTCCAGCGGATTTTTGGGCTGTTTGATAAGCGTCACCTCAAATACCCCATCATCCAGCAATACATTTTTCCCTGCTATTTGCTTAAATCCGCCAACAGACACGGAATTTGTCACCATTCCGAAAATAAATTCGCCTTCCAGTATCACGTCTTCATACTCTACGCACATTTCGTACGCTTCGATATCAAGCAGGCTTTTCGCGCCTTCCAGTATATAAGCCGCATGCCCAAGCAGATTTTTCAGTTCCTGGTTTGTCTGATAAGACACTTCCGTAAAAATACCAAATGCCGCCACATAGATAAAACTGTTATCATTAAACTGTCCGACATCACACGCAAACGGGTTTCCGTTTAACGCGATATCCGCAGCTTTCAGCACATTTTTCGGAAGCCTGAGCGAATTTGCAAAATCATTTGTACTTCCCATCGGAATATAACCGATCGGCTTTCTCTCTTCCAGCCGCATCATTCCTGTTACCACTTCATCCAGCGTGCCATCCCCGCCGCTGCAGATAATCAGATCATAATCCGCACTTTCCTGCTCGATCAGTTCCGTCGCATCGCCGCTGTACTGTGTCGGATGACTGGTTACACGATATCCTTTTTTTACCATCATGTCGATCAGATCTGCCAGCTTTGATCGAATGGCTGCTTTTCCTGCATGTGCATTGTAAACGAATAATATTTTTTTCATGATTGATCATTCCTTTTTTCATAGCCCATCTGCTCTGCTATTTCTTCTAATCTGCGCAGCCTGTGATTAACACCGGATTTCCCTACCGGCGGACAGCATAATCCGCTTAATTCCCGAATCGTAGCTTCCGGATTTTCCAACCGCAGCGCTGCAATTTCCTGCAACTGCTTTGGCAGTCCCTGCAATATTTTCTGCTTTTCCAAAAATCGAATGGCCTCCTGCTGACGATATGCAGCGTTCACGGTTTTATTAATATTTGCCGCCTCACAGTTTACCCGACGATTGATATCATTCCGCATTTCTTTGATAATGCGCACGTTTTCCAGATCCATCAAAGCTACATGGGCGCCCATAATATTTAATGCGTCTACAATCTGCGATCCTTCTTTTAAGTAGACAATTTCATGATTTTTTCTTGCTGTCAGCTTTGCTTCCAGCTGAAAGGCTCCAAACAGCTCCTGCAGCTGTACCGCCTTTTGCCGTTCGGTGCAGACCATTTCAAAATGATAAGATTTTTTCGGATTACTCATAGAACCTGCCGCCAGAAATGCTCCACGCAAAAACGCCCGTTTACAGCAGTTTTTCTGCAGCAGCAGCCCGTCCGCAAGCGTCATATTTTCACGTATATGGCCGTCTTTGCCGATGATCTTTAACAAAAGAAACAACTTAGCGACGGCTTTTTCTTCGGACAGATCTGCCACATAAGATACTTTATTTTTCTGTCGGACGGAATGTGCCTGTGTAATTTCCACGGTAATATTACCCGCCATCTGCAACAGCTTTGCATATCGCTCTGCCACATGTATATTTTCCGTCGTCAGTGTCACATGCATCCGTCCGGCATGCATATAAATCTGTCCGCTTCCACTTAAAACAGCCGCAAGTTCTGCCAGCTGACAGTGTCCGGCATGCACTTCCAAAGCAGCCAGTTCTTTTTTTACTTCCCCTGAAAACGACATAGTCCACCTGTTTTATTTGTGCTGTGTATCCTTCATAATATCCCGGTGTTCAATTTTTAATCCATAATTCGGCACACAGCCCTTCTTATTCTCCTCGTCGTCACTGCCTTTCGACAGACGCCGGAACAATTCATTGGCAAGCGTAACCGAACGGTGCTTTCCTCCGGTGCATCCGATACTGATGACAAGCTGATTTTTCCCTTCCGCAATGTAATTTGGTATGAGAAATCGAATCATATCTTCCAGCCTGTTTAAAAATTCATGTGCTTCTTCATACTGCAGGACAAATTCCTGTATTTCTCTGTCATTGCCGCTTTTCAAACGCAGCCCTTCCACATAATATGGATTTGGCAGAAAACGTACATCAAATACCAGATCGGAGTCCGCCGGTATGCCGTACTTAAAACCAAACGACAATACCGTCACAAACAGATTTTTATACTCTTTGTTGTTTACAAATATTTTTTCCAGTTCAACTTTTAGTTCTCTTGTTAACAGCCGGCTTGTATCAATAATATAATCTGCATTTTCTTTTAGGAAGCGTAATTGCTCCCGTTCTTTGCCAATGCCTTTATCGACACGGTCTCCCTGTGCCAGCGGATGACTCCGTCTCGTTTCTTTATACCGTTTGACCAGTACGGGATCTTCGGAATCCAAAAATAAAATCTCACATTTTAAGCCTTCTTTATGAAGGCGTTTTAATACGTCCTGCATCTCGTTCAGACTCTGCCCGTTTCTGACATCTATGCCTACGGCCACTTTTTGAAGTTCCGCACTGGCATTATCCGATAGTTCATAAAAACGCTCCACAAGAGGAATCGGCAGATTATCCACACAGTAATAGCCCATATCTTCCATCATTTTTAATGCGGTGCTCTTGCCTGCCCCTGAAATTCCCGTTAAAATTACAAAACGCATCTCAACTCCCCCTTTCCGAACGTAACGTTTGTGAATTCCTATATTACCATTTAAGAAAACTCACCCACATATTTTACTTCTGTCTCAAGTTCGATCCCGGAATGCTCCCGGACCTTTTTGCGGACCAGTTGAATCAATCCGTATACATCCGCTGCGGTAGCATTTCCTTTATTAATTATAAATCCGCAGTGCTTCTTTGAAACCTGTGCTCCGCCGACTGAAACCCCTGCAAGTCCGGCCTCCATAATCAGCTTTCCCGCATAATTTCCCACAGGCCTTTTAAACGTACTGCCCGCACTCGGATATTCCAGCGGCTGCTTTTCCAACCGCCTGCCCTTTAGCTCCTCCATCAGCGCATGAATCTCTTCCTGCGGCTTTTTTTGCAGCTGAAATTCTGCTTCCAGTACCGTTAAATGCCGCTCGGGAATGCAGCTGTGGCGGTAAGACAGTTCCAGTTCTTCATTTTTTAAGGTCAGCTGTTCTCCTTCTTCCGTCATGACAACGGCATGCGTCAGTATATTTTTTAATTCTCCGCCATATGCCCCTGCATTCATAACGACTGCGCCGCCTATGGAACCGGGTATGCCGGCTGCAAATTCCATTCCGCCAAGCTCTGCTCTGCAGGCTGCTGCGGCTGCCTGTGACAGCAGCGCTCCGGCTTCGGCCAGGATCCGGTCCTGGTTCACCCGAATCTGCGCCGCCTGTTTTGTAAATGCTATGACAACGCCCCGAATGCCGGCATCTGAGACAAGCAGATTACTGCCATTGCCCACAATGCGACACGGTATCTGTTCTCGTTTACATAGCGCCAGCACTTCTGCCGTCTGCTGCGGACGCGGCATAATAAAATAATCTGCCGGTCCGCCAACCCGAAACGTCGTATGCCTGCTCATCGGTTCCTTACATAAAATCTGATCTTCGGAAAGAATACCGTTTAACTGTTTGTAAAATCCTGTCTGATTCATCATGATTTTTATGATTTCTTTCTGCTTTTTTATTTATATTTATGTCGTAATATTAATTTTAAGATTAATTTTATATCAACTTTAACCCGACACCAATATATTTAAGCTTCTTTTAAAAACACCACATATCCGCGGTAAGCTTCATACAAATCCACTTTGCTGATAATTTCCCATGGTGCATGCATATTTAACACGGCGACCCCGCTGTCAATGACTTCCATGCCATAATCGGCCAGTATATACGCAATCGTTCCGCCGCCGCCCTGGTCCACTTTCCCAAGTTCCGCCGTCTGGAACGCCACTTCATTGCGGTCAAGTATATCGCGCAGACAAGCCATATATTCCGCATTCGCATCATTGGAACCGGATTTGCCTCTGGAACCCGTATATTTATTAAATACGAGACCTTTGCCAAAAAACGCCACATTCTTTTTATCCGATACCGACGGAAAATTCGGATCGTATGCCGCGCTTACGTCAGAGGACAGTACTTTGGAATTTGCAAGTGCACGGCGCAGCGCCAGTTCATGATACTGTCCGGCCGCCTGCATGACCTCCGCTGTCATATTTTCAAAAAACCGCGATTTCATCCCTGTTGCGCCTACGCTTCCGATTTCTTCTTTATCAACCAGCAGGCATACACTTGTGCGTTCCGGCGCTTCTTTCAGATCGAGCATTGCCATAAAAGACGGGTATGCACACACACGGTCGTCATGACCGTATCCCATAATCATACTTCGGTCAAGTCCGTAATCTCTGGCTTCTCCTGCCGGAACGACTTCTATTTCGGCAGATACAAAGTCTTCTTCGTCAATCTGGTATTTGTCCGCAAGAATATGCAGAATATTTGCTTTTACACGGTCTTTCACCACATCCTTATCTTCCTGCGCCCGCTCCTTCTTTGCACATGGAATACTGCCGATCAGAATATCCAGATTTTCCCCTTCAATTACTTTGCCAGCCTTTTTTTCCATCTGTTCCCCTGCAAGATGAATGAGCAGATCACTGACGCCGAATACCGGATCCTGCGGCTTATCTCCTATGCTGACCGGAATGACCGTTCCGTCTTTTTTACAAACACACCATGCAGTGCAAGCGGCAGCGTTACCCACTGGTATTTTTTCACACCACCATAGTAATGTGTGTCCAAAAGCGCCAGTTCCGTATCTTCATACAGCGGATTTTGTTTTAAGTCCAGTCGTGGGGAATCAATGTGCGCTCCCAGAATGTTCATACCTTTTTCCAACGGCTGTTTTCCGATCACATATAGTGCAAGTCCTTTTTCCTTATTTACCGCGTATACTTTATCTCCCGGTTTCAGTGATTCACCTGACGCAATGATCTGTTCCAGATCGGTAAATCCGGCATTTTGCGCCATATGCCTGAACTTTGCCGTACATTCCCGCTCTGTCTTGCATTCGGAAATAAACTGTCTGTATTTTTCGCCGAATTCCAGCAATGCTCCACGCTGCTCTTCCGGATACTTTTCCCACGCATTTTTTCGTTCCATTTTGATTCCCACTCCTTTTACCGTATCATTATGAATTTGAACTGTCTTTGGACAGGTTTTCCTGTACCCGGCGGCACAGTTCTTTCGCCGCATTATAACCCATTTTCTTTTGTCTGTGGTTAACCGCAGCCGCCTCACAAATCAGGGCCAGATTACGTCCCGGTCGAATTGGCAGTGAATGGCATACGACTTTTGTACCTAAGAACTCCGTATACTCCTGTTCCAGTCCCATACGGTCATATTCGTTGTCTTTTTTCCAGTCTTCCAGTTTGATTACCAGGTCAATGTTCTGTTTTTCCTTGACACATTCCACACCATACAATGCTTTTACGTCTATAATTCCGATACCGCGCAGCTCTATAAAATACCGGGTAATATCCGGCGAGGTACCGATTAACGTACGTTCATTAATCTTACGTATCTCCACTACGTCGTCCGTAACAAGACGATGTCCGCGGCGAATCAGCTCCAGTGCCGTTTCACTCTTTCCGATTCCGCTTTCCCCCATAATCAGAAGACCTTCTCCGTATACGTCAACGAGTACGCCATGAATCGAAATGCATGGAGCCAGTTCTTCGTTTAATACGCGAATAATTTCGGCGGTAATACTTGACGTTTTACGTTCCGTACTCAGCACTGCAACATTGTGCTTTTTCGCTATCTCAAGAAAGTTTTCCTCCGGGATCAGCCCGCGGCAGAACACGATGCATGGTATATCATGAGAAAAAAATGCTTCGATCGCTTTTGTTCTTGCTTCTTCCTGCAGCTGTCGTAAATATGCATATTCCACCATACCGACAATCTGGACTCTCTCTTTCGGAAAATGTTCAAAATAGCCACAGAACTGCAGTGCAGGCCGGTTTATCTCGGATACGGTTATCTCGCGGATGCTCAGATCTATTTCCATTGTAAGATTTTTCATTTCAAACAGATCTGCAAACCGCTGTACATTCACACCCTTCATATCATATCTCCTTTCTTATGTCCGGGCATATTTCCATGTTTCCTGATGCTTTCAGTTTACCACAAATTGCCCGCAGCGGCAATCTTTATGTTGCCTCGTCACTCTCTGTGTGGAAGTGCCGGTACACCGCCAGCGCCGCCTTTTCGTTCATACTGTCAGCCTCTAAGAGCTGTTCCACAGTCGCCGCCCGGATGGCGTCGATCGACTGGAAATAGCGCATCAGCGCTTTCCGCCTCGTCGGCCCGATTCCCTGTATATCATCCAGCACGGAATGCACCTGTTCCTTGCTGCGCAAAGAGCGGTGATACTCAATGGCAAATCGGTGTGCTTCATCCTGAATTCGTGTAATTAACTGAAATCCTTCCGAGTTTTTATCAATCGGAAGTTCCACATTATTAAAATAAAGTCCCCTCGTGCGGTGAAAGTCATCCTTTACCATACCGCATACCGGAATGGATAAATGGAGTTCCTCCAATACCTGCAGCGCAATATTGACCTGCCCGCGTCCTCCGTCCATCATAATCAGATCCGGAAATTTCGTAAAACTGCCATAAGTATCCTCCAGTTTTTTTTCCGCCCGTTCCCTGCGTTCTTCCAGTCCGTGTGTAAATCGGCGTGTCAGCACCTCATGCATGGATGCATAGTCATCCGGACCTGCAACCGTCCGCAGCTTAAATTTACGGTAGTCACTGCGGCATGGCTTTCCTTTTTCGT
Source organism: Eubacterium plexicaudatum ASF492 (assembly GCF_000364225.2). Classification (GTDB taxonomy): domain Bacteria; phylum Bacillota; class Clostridia; order Lachnospirales; family Lachnospiraceae; genus Eubacterium_J; species Eubacterium_J plexicaudatum. The sequence goes on along the minus strand of NZ_AQFT02000001.1, from coordinate 5,453,443 downwards.
ATACGATCATAGAACCAACGCTTTCAAATCCGTTTGTATTGGAAATATCATACGCTTCCACGCGGCTGATTCCCTGCAGATCCAGTATTTTTGCAATTTCCTTCATTGCGCCGATGGTCCGTCCTTCTTCCCGTTTCAGACGTTCCTTATCCTGATTTAAGACAAGTCTGGCATTTTTTTGTGCAAGGTCCACCAGCTTTTCTTTCATCCCTTTTACCGGAACCCGAATGTATACTTTCTGTCCGCGCTTGCTGCTCAGCCACTGTGCAATCACATCGGCTTCTTCAATTGCCGTCTGCAGCATTACTTCTTTTGGTATAAAAGGCGTTCCCGCATAATACTGTTTCAGAAAAGAAGTCAGTATCTGCTGTGTCGTATTTCCTGCATCAATGGTTACATAAAAATGTTCCCGTCCGATCAGTCTGCCATCCCTGATAAAAAACACCTGTACTACCGCATCTCTGTCGTCTTTCGCCAACGCAATAATATCTTTGTCTTCTCCATCGGAATTGGTCACCTTCTGCTTTTCCGATATCTGTCTGACACTGTTCATCAGGTCACGATATTCCATTGCTTTCTCAAAGTCCATTTCCTGTGATGCTGCCTGCATTTTCTGTTCCAGGTCTTCCAGAACCGGCTTATAATTGCCGTTCAAAAAATCCAGTGCTTTTTTGATACGGCTCTGGTATTCTTCCGGTGAAATATAGTCCTGGCACGGCGCCTGGCACTGATGAATATGATAATTCAGACACGGTCGGTCTTTTCCGATATCCCTTGGCAGCTGGCGGTTACACGTGCGCAGCCGGTACAGTTTGCGCAGCAGTTCAATCGTATCTTTTACCGCACCCGCGCTTGTATAAGGTCCGAAATACTGTGATTTATCCTTCTTCATCTGACGTGAAAAAAGGACCCTGGGGTAAGTTTCCCCCAGCGTCACTTTAATATACGGATAAGTCTTGTCATCTTTCAGCAGAATATTATATTTCGGCCGATGCTCTTTAATCAGATTACATTCCAATACAAGCGCTTCCAGCTCCGAATCCGTAATAATATACTCAAAACGTTCAATCAGCGTTACCATCTGATCTTTACGGATTCCTTCCTTATGGCTGGCACGAAAATACTGACGCACACGGTTTTTCAGATTGACTGCTTTGCCAACATAAATGATCGTGTCATTTTTATCATGCATCAGGTAGACTCCCGGACGATCCGGGAGTTTTTTTAATTCTTCCTGAATATCAAACATTATTTTCTGTCATCTTCCTTCTGCTCATTCTGATTCCATAACTGCTGTTCCCAACCCGAATGCTGCGGTGCGTCCGGCGGAGCATTAAAACCTGGCGCATCCTGGCGCATCGGAGGCATCTGTCCGTTGGGATTCGGTCCATACGGCCCCTGTACTCCATTCGGATTTGATACATTCCAACCTGGCGTTCCGTTCGGATTCGGAATATTTGGCATATTCGGCCCCGGCGCTCCATTCGGATTCGGGATTGGCACATTTGGCATATTCGGACCCGGCGTTCCATTCGGAGTTGGCACATGTGGACCCGGCGCTCCGTTCGGGGTAGGCACGTTTGGCATATTCCAGCCCGGCGCTCCGTTCGGATTCGGCGCATATGGTCCCGGCATCCCATTCGGATTCGGTGTATACGGCCCCGGCATCCCATTTGGATTCGGTGTATTCCGGCCTGGTACCGGTCCCTGATTGCCTGGCGCCTGCTGCGGAAATCCCTGTGCATATACCGGCGGTTTCTCTTCCTCTTCCGGCGGCTGCGGAATACCTTTGATGTCACGGTAAATCCGCATAAATTCCTTACCGGTAATCGTTTCATGCTCAAACAGATATTGTGCGATATGATCCAGCACATCCCGGTTTTCTTCCAGCAGTCTCTTTGCCGTTTCATAACTGTCTTTTAACAGAACCTGTACTTCCTGATCAATTTCCGCCGCGGTATCATCTCCGCAGTTCAGAACCGGCCTGCCGTCCAGATACCGGTTTTCCACCGATTCCAGACTGATCAGTCCGAATTTTTTCGACATTCCGTACTGTGTAACCATTGCACGCGCAATCTGCGTCGCTTTTTCAATATCGTTGGATGCTCCGGTTGTTATGGAATGAAAAACGATCTCTTCCGCGGCACGACCTGCCATAAAGGTAACGAGCCGTGCTTTCAGTTCTTCTTCGGACATCAGATATTTTTCTTCTTCAGGCACCTGCATCACATAGCCAAGCGCTCCCATCGTCCGCGGTACAATTGTAATTTTCTGAACAGGCTCCGCATTCTTCTGCAGTGCGGTCGTCAATGCGTGACCCACTTCATGATATGCGACAATCCGCTTTTCTTCCTTACCAAGAATCCGGTCTTTTTTCTCTTTTCCTGCAATAACAACTTCAACCGATTCAAACAAATCGGACTGATTAACATATTTTCTGCCGCTTTTTACAGCGTTGATCGCCGCCTCATTAATCATATTCGCCAGATCCGAACCGACCGCTCCGGAAGTTGCCAGCGCAATTGCATCCAGATCTACCGTTTCATCCATCAGCACATCTTTGGAATGCACTTTGAGCGTCTCCACTCTTCCTTTCAAATCCGGTTTTTCCACAATAATCCGCCGGTCAAACCGCCCCGGGCGAAGCAGCGCTTTATCAAGCACTTCGGGACGATTCGTTGCCGCCAGTATTAAAAGCCCCTTGGAGGTATCAAATCCGTCCATCTCTGCCAGCAGCTGATTCAGCGTCTGTTCCCGCTCGTCATTGCCGCTGCCGTAACGGGTGTCACGGCTTTTTCCAATGGCATCAATCTCATCAATAAAAATAATACATGGAGCCTGCTTCTGTGCCTCTTTGAACAAATCACGCACACGGGAAGCGCCAACGCCTACAAACATCTCCACAAAATCGGAGCCGGCCAAGGAGAAAAACGGTACGTTCGCTTCTCCGGCAACTGCTTTTGCCAGCAGCGTCTTACCTGTTCCCGGAGGGCCTACCAGCAATGCTCCTTTCGGCAATTTTGCCCCAATATCCGTATATTTCTGCGGATTGTGCAAAAAGTCCACAACTTCCTGGAGCGATTCTTTTGCTTCATCCTGCCCGGCCACATCTTTGAATGTAACGCCTGTCTTTTTCTCCACATAGACTTTTGCCGTATTCTTTCCGACGCCCATACCCATGCCGCCGCCCATTTTCCGCATTAAAAATCCCATCACTGCCCACAGCAGCAAAATCGGCAGCACAATGCTTAAGATATTATAAATCCAGGTCGCCGAATCATCCGGTATATACGGATAATATTTCACCTGATGCTCTTTTAATAACGATACCAGTTCCAAATCATTTCCCGCGATACCCGTATAATAAGTAATCGTAAGCAGTTCATTTTTTGCCTTTTTCGGCGTAATCCGGTAACTGTTTGACGTTACATGTACCTCATCAACTTTATCTTCTTCCACCATTTCCAGAAATTCGGTATAGGAAATTTCTTTTGTTGTCATCTGCGTCTGCCAACGACTGAACATGCTCATAAAAAAAGAGCCACCAAAGTAATCAGCAAAAACAGCAAAATCATCTGACCGTTTACATTTTTCTTGTTATTATTATTATTTCCATTATTGGGTGACTGATTATTCATTATTCCTCCATCTGATGTACTTATATGCGTTATCGTATAGAACACTATCTGTCTTATTATAAGTGGATTGGAATCATAACGCAAGATTCTAATCATGAACTTTTTGCGAAATTTCTTAAAATTATCTGAAACATCATACCACAATGGTACGAGCGTGCCTGAAAAACGGCTTTTTCAGACACGCTCGTAAAAAACACTCTTTATAGCCCGAACGCAAGCGCTGCTTCTACAAATCCGCGGAATAACGGGTGCGGGCGATTCGGACGCGATTTCAGTTCCGGATGTGCCTGTGTCGCAACATACCATGGATGATCCGGCACTTCAATCATCTCTACAATACGCTTGTCCGGAGACATACCGGACAAACAAAGTCCATGCTCCGTCAGCGTGGTTCGATAATCATTATTTACTTCATACCGATGACGGTGACGCTCATGTATTGTCTCCTCTCCATACAGTCGATACGCGATTGACTGCCGATCCAGCACACACGGGTAGGAACCGAGCCTTAATGTGCCGCCGATATCTCCGTCTTCATCCTGATCCGGCATCAGCGCAATGACCGGATGCGTCGTCTTCGGATCCAGTTCAATACTGTGCGCATCATGCAGTCCGCACACATTCCGTGCAAATTCAATAATCGCTACCTGCATACCAAGGCAAAGTCCGAGATACGGCACTTTATTTTCACGGGCATACTGTGCCGCCAGTATTTTTCCATCTACCCCGCGGCTGCCAAATCCTCCCGGCACCAGAATACCGCTGATGCCTCCGAGCTGCTTTTCGACTGTATCCGGCGTCAGATGCTCCGAATCCACCCATCGAATCACAACCGTTGTACGGCTTGGAATACCGCCGTGCTTTAACGCTTCTACAACGGAGATATAAGCATCGTGCAACTGTGTATACTTTCCAACGAGCGCAATTCGGACTTCCTTCTCCGGATGTTTCATATTTCAATCATATGATTCCACTCATCCAGATCCGGTTCCGGACAAGGCAGGTGCAGACATTCACAGGCAACTTTTGCCAGATTTTCTTTTTCCATTGCAAGCGGCGCTTCATATAAGTATTCTACGTCCAGATTCTGCAGTACATGACCGTTTGGAACATTACAAAACAGTGCAATCTTATCTTTGATGCTCTGATCCAGTTCATGTTCCGAGCGGCATACGATCACATCCGGCTGAATTCCCATGCCCTGCAGTTCCTTTACGCTTGCCTGCGTCGGCTTTGTCTTTAACTCACCGGATGCCTTTAAATAAGGAATCAACGTTACGTGAATGAGCATTGCGTTTTCATGACCGACTTCATGCTGAAACTGACGGATAGATTCCAGAAACGGCTGACTCTCAATATCACCGACCGTTCCCCCAACCTCAATAATTGCGATATGCATATCCGGTGATGAAAAATTCCGATAAAACCGGCTTTTAATTTCATTTGTTATATGAGGAATTACCTGTACCGTTCCTCCCCCATAATCACCGCGGCGTTCTTTCTGCAATACGGACCAGTAAATTTTACCGGTTGTTACATTTGAATTTTTTGTCAGGCTTTCATCAATAAACCGTTCATAATGCCCCAGATCCAAATCCGTCTCTGCGCCATCATCCGTCACAAATACTTCCCCATGCTGAATCGGATTCATTGTCCCCGGATCTATATTAATATACGGATCAAACTTCTGCATCGTTACTTTATATCCGCGTGCTTTCAAAAGGCGTCCCAAAGATGCAGCCGTAATTCCCTTTCCAAGTCCTGACACAACCCCGCCGGTAACGAACACATATTTTACAGGCATATTTTTCCTCCTCCACTTACTTTCTGTCTTTTTATAAAACCGGATCTGCTGATCCGCATCTTTTTGCTTAAAGGTATCAAAACCGCCTTTAACACCGTATTCCGCCCGATTACATTCCGGACAGAAGTTCCCGAACTGAATAGCTTTTCCGCAGCGCTGACAGTGGAGGCCGACTACGGTATTTACCAGTTCTCTGTATTCCAGTCTGCCTTCACGAATCCAATGCTTTACCTGCCGGAGAGGAATTCCAAAAACCTCTGCCAGCTGAAACTCATTTACATCATGCTCCCTTACATATTCCCGTACTTCCCGAAATTCCATACTGGCCTGACAATTTTTACAAAAATCTGTCTCTGAATCAGCCGGAATCGGACAGTGGCACCAGGCACAAAATCTGTTTTCCTGAAATAACTTTCCACTTACCTCCATCTGACTTTCCCCCTATTCCTTGTTGCTTCCATATCTTAACTATGCTTAACTTTTATTATACCGCAAAGCAACGGCAGTGTATACTGTTTTTCTTAAATTATAACAAAAGCTGCAAATCCTGTAAATACTTATCCGCATATCCAAAGACGTTTTGCTAAGGACTTTATAATCAGATTCACAAAAACTTTACATATAAAGACAATAAAACAGAGTCGGGAACCTGTGTCTTAGATTCCTGACTCTAAATAATGCTTTATACATTTCGTTCTGCTTTCAGTTGGTTTACTTCTTCGAGCGAAAGTCCTGAAACATTTACAATTTCCTCAAGTAAATATTTCCCAGCCTCCAACATTCGAATTACTGTCATCCTTTTTTCTTCCTGTATTCCCTCCTTCAGGGATTCATTTCTCATATCTTCCATGATACGGCACATTTCACTCACTCCCTTCGGATTTTCTTTCAGATACCGTGTCCGGTCTGCCATCAGTTCAAAATTCATATCGGCTGCCTGTGTACAGTTAAAATCATGCATAAGCTTTCCAAGATTGGATTCTCCACGGTATTCCCCATTCACATAAAGGATATGTTCCCCATCTTCAAAAAATTTACCCGTAGCAAGGTTAACTCTTTCGATCGGATAAATCGATTCACCTTTTCCATAAAAATCTTTCTCGATAATAAAAATTGTATAAGCGTCCGGCAGCTCTTTAAACTCCTGACCGGAATGAAGGTTTTCCACATCCATCACGCTGGAATGGTATCTTGCCCTATGTGGATCCGCCCCTCTTTCCTGTCTTTGGATTTCAAGATCGTATTTTTTTCCGACCGAATCCGTTCCGTATGCATGCATCCAGACAGATAGAACGCGCCCCGACCAGCCTTTTCATATCCTTTTGTGTTTCGCATCCGGTGATAACCAAATCCGGCTTATCCGTGATAATGCGTAATACAAATTCTGCCAGTGGAATGTTGTCTTTAAACAGGCAGCGCATAAAATCATCATCAATAGGCCGCAGGTCACGCAGGCGCTGTAAATCTTCCTGATGCTGCCGTTCCGCTTCTGTCAATGCCTCCATCTGACTTTCCCCCCATTCCTTGTTGCTTCCATAATCTTAACTATGCTTAACTTTTATTATACCGCAAAGCAACGGCAGTGTATACTGTTTTTCTTAAATTATAATAAAAGCTGCAAATCCTGTAAATACTTATCCGCATATCAAAAGGAAAAAACGACCTGCTTACGCAGATCGCTTCTTCGAGGAGTTTAGTTATGAAAATGTTTAATCTATAATAAATGGAATAATTGTTAGGCGAAGCTGGCAGCCAAGCGCGCTTTCATTGCCGCCAACTTCATTTGATAGTATTTAGTATACTCACAAAATGTGTCTGAAATGTGTCAAAAGCCTAAAAGAATCATAAACAGATTCTTAATAATTCTAAAAGTTAAGCCCTTAATATTCTCTATCATCCAGCAGCTCTTCCGTTACCGTTATCATTCTTTCGGATTCAAAATTCACCATCAGCACCATCGGATCTTCTTCTGCCGCAAAACACTCTTCCGGCAGATAATAATGCTTCTTTTCCGGTTGTTCTCCTGCTTCCATACGTCTGATTGCTTCTGCCGCATAAGGCGGAGACAATGGATTACATTCAAAATCCGCATTGATTTTCCCCTCCAGCACGGCCTGTAGCCCTGCTTTTGTCGCATCAAAAGAAATTACAATCACATCCCCGTCCACTCCGTAGGAAATGTCTGCCTCATCCATCGCCGCACACGCTCCGAGCGCTTCATTATCATTCTGGCAGACGACGACATCAATCTTTGAATAGGTTTTCAGATAAGCTTCCATAACCGCCTTCCCGCCGCTTTCCGTAAAATCACCGCAATCCTGTGCCAGCAGTTTCCAGTTGTCGTTTTTTCCCAGATACCGTGCAAATCCTTCGGTGCGGCCCAGCTGAGCCGAAGCTCCCTGTGTGCCATTGATCGTTACAATGTGAATCTCCTGCGCACCTCTGTCCTGCCGGTTTAAGTAATTTTGCAGCCATTGACCGGCCAGTTCTCCTTCCCGCACAAAATCAGAGCCAAACCATGCCGCATAATATTGTTCCTTACAGTCAATCGTACGGTCCAGAAGAATAACCGGAATATGCGCATGATAAGCTTCCTTTAATACCGCCGTCCATCCTGTTGTCAGAATCGGATCAATTACAATATAATCTACCGGTTCTTTTATAAAACTGCGCACCGCTTCTACCTGTACTTTCGGATCGTTGTCTGCATCTACAAAATATAATTCATAACCATTTTCTTCCGAAAACGCCTCTTTGCATGACTTTGTAGCCGCGATTCTCCAGTCGGATTCATGTCCGACCTGCACAAACCCAACTTTAATCAGCTTCTTTGGCAACAGCGCCAGTGCCTGTTCCGCGACCGTAAGATGATCGAACGACGCGTCCTCCTGCGCGCCAAATCCATCCATATCATCCGGCACGGTTTTTATCACACAGACGGAACACACAAAAAAGCAGACGGATAAAAACAAAACTACCGCATGCACATACCTCTTTTGTATCATTTATTTCCCTTCTTCCTCCATAATTCGAACTGTTTTTGCAACTGCAATTGCTTCCGGTTCGGAAAATTCTTTTGCAGATAAAGACAGCACATATGCATGTTCGTAATTTTCTTTCACAAAATAAAAATACCGGTATTCACTTTGTGTTTCCAGCTCGCTCAGCTTTACACCTTCCGTTTCCAGCTGAGCCTGCTGTGCACCCGTATACAAATCGTGCAACCCATGCGCCATAAGCGTCTTCCATCCGACTCCGGGTGCTATATCATCCCGAACACCTGCCGGTTCTTCCATGCTGTGATTGGAGTGCGGAAAATATGCCGGATGAAGTTTTCCCTCTTCAAATACAAACGCATCCTGCGGATCTCCTACCGCTCCGATAAACCCGGCGTATTTCCAATGTTCCGGCGCACTTTGCATCTCATGTTCCAGCGTAAGCCACTCATTTGTGCTTGCCTTTGCATGCAGCGCTGCGTTTTGTTCCCGTCCCGATTCATTTGCGGTCAGGAATATGCCGGTCAGAACAATTCCTGCCGCCACTGAGAGCCATGCGGCTTTTTTTGTTGTTTTTTCTCCTGCATAATATTTTGAATCCGCATTTTGATATAATCTTTTTTCCGTGCCGTACCGATTTCGGACACCGTTTCTTCATCACAGGCCATTTCCATATCTTTTGCCATGGCATCATACGCCAGCCATACAATCGGATGAAACCAGTGCAGGCATGTAACAAAATATGCTGCCGCTTTGATCAGATAGTCTTTTCTTTTTATATGTATCATTTCATGTGCGATCACGTATTCTCTGCATGACGCATCCATGCCGGACGGCAAATAAACAGACGGTCTGAAACAGCCGAGCACAAACGGTGTTCGTATCTCATCTGCCTCATAAACGGCCACATTTCTTGCATTCGCTATTTTCCCATTCGTTATTCTGTTCTCACATTGAATGGAACAGATGACGCTGCGTCTCAAACGTACATAAGAAACAATCCCAGATAAATAAAAAAACAGACACCCCAACATCCGGATCACAGTTAGTCCATACTCTGCCCTCTGATTTCGATTCTGTAAATTCTGCCCTTTTTGCACATCTGCATTGTCTGCCATCTGCTGCACGCTATCAGACTGCAGCTGCTCCGTAAAGCTCTTGCCTGCGGCCGAAGCATGCCAGGGCACCGCCTGATTCCAAAGTCCCCAGGGCACGATCACTTTCCATGGGAATATGAGAAAGAAAAACGAAATCAGCCAAAAAACCATGATATACCTTTTAGAAATATGTATCAACTCAAACAGCTTTCTAACCGCAAACACTGTCAAAATAATCGGTATGGCCTGTATGCTCATCGCTGCAATCTGCAGCATCACTCCGATCATTCGCTCTCCTCCTCAATAATTTTACGCAATTTATCAATGTCGCCTTTGCTCAGTTTTTTACGCGAGCAAAATGCTGCTACAAATCCCGGAAGCGAACCTTTAAATTTTTCTTCTACAAATTTTTCACTCTGCTTTGCCTGAAATTCCTGAAAAGAAATCCGTGAGGTTACGATCCCCTTTTTATTCTGAAAAATCTCCTTTGTACAAAGCCGCTTTAAAATCGTATACGTTGTTGACTTTTTCCATCCCAGTTCTTTTTCGCTGATTTTTGCAAGTTCACCGGACGCAATCGGTTCGCTGTCCCAGATCAATGATGCGAAACGCATCTCTACTTCACCTAGTCCATACTCTGCCATTTTAGTTTTCCTCCTGTTATTCTACATATTGTCGACTATAATTAGTCTACAATATGTAGAATAATATGTCAAGCTTTTATAACTGCAAAAGATAAAACGGATAGCCTATATCCGATAGCTATCCGCATCCTTATAACTCTTGTTACTCATAACTGACTTAGTTTTTTATCAATATACCAACGAATGATCCCAACGTATGGCTCCATATACTCACTTTGTACCGAATATGTCCTTTTCATTTTTTCTAAAAAAGCTCGCTTACTTTTCTTATCCTTATATGGATGTAACAGTTTCTGAAATTTTCTCAAAGCCGTTTTTCTCCCGATCATCGGCGCACCATTTTCATAATTTAAACATTCATGAATATCCCGTTCCGGGCTTGTATATCCTGAATGATATCTCCCATTACTATCCTGAAACTCAAATTTATACTTAGTCGTATCGGAAGAATGAATTTCACCACTATTATTATAATAAATTCGCTGCATATCGGATTTACTTAAAGGACTAATAAAAATAGGCCTGTTCCCCTTCTTTGTATCACAGGTTCTCGCTTTCACAGGGCCTTTCTCTCCACCCATACAAACAGCAAGCAAATTAGGATATTGTAATTCATTTTCCGGTGTTCTGGCTTCAAGATGTTCAATTTTTACATCTTTCGTGTCACCAATTCGTTTCATACAATACACACAAAGATACCCTTGTTCTTTTAATAAGGATTCCCTAAGCTGTTTTTTTACAATTGCATCCATATTATCAAATCTGGCATTTTCCTGATATCTATATTCTAATAAAAGATCCGGCTCAGATTTCTTTTGAATATAAATCATCCTTTACCCCCGCTATTTCTCTACATCTAGTACTATTTGATTTTCAATGACTACATTTGCGTTTTCACCCATAATATTTTTCATTTTATCAAGAATCTGCTTGGCCGAATAATAATCTTCAATATCTATTGCATGTTCAAATTCCCGCTGCATGTTTACAACTTCATCCGGTTTAACATTGGTATCCATTACTTCTCTCAAGATTTCTTCCACTGAACGACCATAAGTCATATCTTGCGGCTGATAAATTTCATTTTGATTTAAAATCCAAATATTCTCTCTCGAAAGATTAAGCAATATACTTGGTGAATGAGTCGTTACAACAAACTGTATATTAGGAAATATACGCAGCAAACTACCCATAACTCTCTTTTGCCATGCCGGATGTAAATGCAAATCAATCTCATCAATCAAAACAACGCCTGGGGTTTCTAAAACGTCATCTAACAAATTAGAATTTAATAAAGCCATACGATAAGCAATATCTGCCACCAGGCTTATCATTCCTTTTTCCCCATCGCTCAGCATTCTAACAGGAAATTTTACTGCCTCATCATGATGATAAATATAAATTTCCAATTCCTGGCTTCTGACATCATATGCCAGCTTTGCATCTGTCACAGAACTGTTCACATTCAGATAACAATTACAAATAGCCCTTTTAACTGCTTCCAGCTCTGCTATTACCATCCCTTCCTGCAACTGAATATAAGTCATTTCCTCAAACCATTGCATCATCTGTTTCTCATTTGATTCTGCAGCAATACAATCCATATACCCCATTTGCCGATTTAACTTTTCACCCTTTTTGTATTTTGTACGATTTCTTTTTTGTAACCATAATCTCCCCGTTCCATAATATGCAACCAAAGGTAGTCTGCATGTTACATCTCCGGCACGCACACGGTTTTGCAATGCTCGAGCATAATCCACAATAGGTTTTGCATTTCCATGGGTAGTACGACGATCTTTTCCGTTTAATTCTCTTTGCCAAGATATTTTCGTCTTCAAATCGTTTTCTATGACATTTTCCTGTTCTACAATTCCTTCAGCATATATTTCTACCGGAAACTGTTCTTGTGGCTCAATACGACTGCCGATACAATACATTTTGTAATGTGCATCTTCCGATAAAATCGAATTGCTCTTTATACCATCAAATCCTGATAAATATCCTCCCAATGCAACAGCAAGCGCATCTAATATTGTAGATTTTCCTGCTCCATTCATTCCCACCAAAACATTGCACTTTGGATGCAATTGCATTTCCAGCATTTCGAAACATCTGAAATTCTTAATTCTTAATCGTTCAATCTGCATTTCAAATACCTCCAAAGGAAATATTACTCCTTATTTTAGTATAGCATGGCCACTCATATTATTCAACTTGGACACTCCATCCTCCTTTTTTGAAAGCGGTCGGGAATCCATAATCGTAATTCTGTTCTGACAAAAAACACAGCAGTTCCACCAACCAGAACTGCTGCATTCATCCGCCTTTATCTTACTCCAAACCGATAACACGTCTTCGTCGTATATACTTCTCCCGCCTTTATAACCGGCGATTCAAAATTCGGCTCATTAACCGCATTAGGGAAAAACTGCGTTTCCAGACAGAATCCCTGTCTCTTTTTATAAACCGCTCCCTGTTTTCCATTCTCTGTCGTAATAAAATTACCGGAATAAAACTGTACGCCCGGAAGGTCCGTATATGCTTTCATAACGATGCCTGTGCCCGGTGCATAGACTTCTGCAAATAATTCATACGCACCGTTCTCAGATTTATCCAATACAAAGTTATGATCATATCCTCCGCCATAATTGATCTGTACATCATCCGATTCCATATCTCTGCCGATTGTTTTGGCTGTCGTAAAATCCATCGGCGTTCCTGCAACCGGAGCAATTTCACCTGTTGGAATTGCTTTGGCATCTTTGACCGGAGTAAAGTTTGATGCCCGCAGCATGAGTTCGTGACCGAGCACATCACCGGACGCATGTCCTTCCAGATTAAAATAAGCGTGATTTGTAAAGTTTGCTACGGTATCCTGATCGGATACTGCCTTGTAACGAAGCTCTACCGCATGATCATCCGTCAGCACATAAGTAACTTCCACATCCATATTGCCCGGAAATCCCTGTTCCCGATCCGCACTTTTACACAGAAATGTAATCGTATTTTCCGTATGTTCTTTTACGTCCCAGACAAGCTTATCCACGCCTTTTGCGCCGGAGTGCAGATTGTTTTCATTGTCATTGGCATCCAGCTGATAACAGACCCCGTTTATGGTCAGCTGTGCATTGGCAATCCGATTGCCGTTTCTTCCGATCACCGCACCGAAATAGCATGTATGATTTTCATATCCGGTCACATTATCAAAACCAAGCAGCACATCCTGCAAATTGCCATTTTATCCGGTACCATAATTGACACGAGCGTTGCGCCATAGTCCGTAACGCGCACTTTCGCGCCGGTTTTATTTTCCAGTGTATAGACAGACACCGCTTCGCCATGTCTGCCTGTTCCAAATGATTCCATATTCATAATAAACAGCCTTTCTTCATTCTGTAATACAGGAGAATACTTTTATTCGTCTTGCCCGTAATAGGCATTTGCACCATGTTTGCGATAAAAATGTTTGTCTTTGATACTGTCCGGCGCAGGTTCTGCCTTTGGATTAATCAGCTCCGTATGCAAAGCCATTTTTGCCACCTCTTCCAGTACAACCGCATTGTAAACGGCCTGATCCGCATCTTTGCCCCAGGTAAACGGCCCGTGGTTTTTACAGAGAATCCCTGGTGTATACATTGGATTGATTTTATTTTCTTCCAGCGTTTCGATGATTACCAGTCCGGTATTTTTCTCGTATTCACCGTTAATTTCTTCCGTAGTCAGACTTCTTGCACAGGGAATGGAGCCGAGAAAATAGTCCGCATGCGTCGTTCCATACAGCGGAATGCTCCTGCCTGCCTGCGCCCACGAAGTCGCCATAGAAGAATGCGTATGCACAATACCGCCGATTTCCGGATATTTTTTATACAGCTGCGCATGCGTTTCCGTATCTGAGGACGGTTTGTACCTGCCTTCGATTTTATTCATATTCAAATCCATAACGACCATATCATCCGGTGTCAGTTCTTCATATTCCACTCCGCTTGGTTTGATTACAAAATAACCCGTCTCTTTGTCAATTCCACTGACATTTCCCCACGTATAAGTAACCAGGCCACGTTTTGGCAGCTCCATGTTTGCTTCATATACCTGTTTTTTAATTGTTCTAACATTGCCGATTCCCCCTCGCAAAAAGTACCGCATATAACATACCGGTATTACACATTCCAAATGCCCTGTTTATGAATGAAACGCTTTTACTTTCTTATAAATGCCTGCCGCATCCAGCCCGTATTTTTCCAGAAGTTGTACGGCCGGACCGGATTCGCCAAACGTATCTTCCACACCAATCCGAAGCATCTTGGTCGGGCATTTCTCGCTCAGCAGTTCCGCAACCGCTCCGCCCAGTCCGCCTATCACGGAATGCTCTTCGATCGTTACGATGCTGCCGGTTTCCTGTGCCGCTTTTATCAGCAGCTGTTCATCCAACGGCTTAATCGTATGAATATTAATCACTCTGGCATCTACTCCGTCTGCAGCAAGCTGTTCTGCCGCTTCCAGCGCACCGGACACACACAGCCCGGTAGCTACCAATGTCAGATCTTTGCCGTCTCTTAACGTCACGCCTTTGCCGATTTCAAACGTATAATCCGGCCGGTCATTAATAACCGGCGCTGCCAGTCGTCCAAATCTCAGATATACAGGCCCTTCGTGCGCATAAGCTGCCTTTACCGCTGCTTTTGCTTCTACGTCATCCGAAGGATTAATAACTACCATGCCCGGTATCACACGCATTAACGCAATATCTTCATTGCATTGATGACTTGCACCGTCTTCTCCGACGGAAATACCGGCATGTGTCGCACCAATTTTAACATTCAGATGCGGATAGCCAACCGAATTGCGCACCTGTTCAAATGCACGACCTGCTGCAAACATCGCAAAGGAACTTACAAATGGTACTTTGCCGGTTGATGCGATACCTGCCGCTATACCCATCATATTGCATTCTGCAATGCCGCAGTCAATATGTCTGTCAGGAAAAGCCTTTTTAAATGTACCCGTCTTTGTTGCCTCAGCCAGATCCGCGTCCAATACTACAAGGTTGTCCACTTCCTTACCCAGTTCTACCAGTGCGTTGCCGTAGCTCTCTCTGGTTGCAATCTTTTTTACTTCTGACATAATGCTTCACCTGCTTTCTTAAGATCTTCCATTGCAATTGCATATTCTTCATCATTTGGAGCTTTGCCGTGCCATCCGGCCTGATCTTCCATAAAAGAAACTCCTTTGCCTTTTACGGTTTTCATTACAATTGCAGTCGGCTGCCCTTTGGTCGCTTTTGCTTCATCAAAAGCGGCGCGCAGCTGTGCCATATCATTTCCATCCGATACATTGATTACATGGAAATTGAAAGCCTTAAATTTTTCATCTATTGGATATGGAGAGCACACATCGTCGATCTTTCCGTCAATCTGCAGACCGTTATTATCCACAATTACACACAGATTATCCAGCTTACGGTGTCCGGCAAACATGGCAGCTTCCCACACCTGACCTTCCTGAATCTCACCGTCGCCAAGCAGTGTATAAACACGATAGCCGTCGTTTGTCAGCTTTGCGGAGACAGCCATACCCACTGCTACCGAAATCCCCTGTCCCAGAGAACCGGAAGCAGCGTCAATTCCCGGCGTATGCTTTACACATGGATGCCCCTGCAGGTGCGAACCTACATGCCGCAGTGTCGGCAGATCTTCTACCGGAAAAAAGCCCCTGTGTGCGAGTGCGGAGTATAAACCGGGCGCCGTGTGTCCTTTTGACAATACAAAACGGTCTCTGTCCGCTTTTTTTGGCTCCTTTGGATCTATATTCATTTCTTCAAAATAAAGATAAGTAAATACGTCGGCAGAGGATAACGATCCACCCGGATGTCCTGCTTTTGCACCGTGAACAGCCGTAACGATTCCTTTTCTTACTTCCACCGCTGTTTTTTGAAGTTCTAAATCAGTCATAGTTCTTTCCTTTCCTGTTCCGGATGCGGCAAATCTCTGTTTACCGCATCCGTTTGTGTCATGGTTGGCTTATTTTGCACTGTCCTGAATAAATTTTTCAATGCCTGCATCGGTCAGCGGATGTTTGGTCATCGCTTCGATTACAGGATAAGGAACCGTTGCAATATGTGCGCCTGCCAGTGCACAGTCAATAATATGAATCGGATTGCGGATAGACGCTGCGATAATCTCCGTCTCAATATCATGAATCGCAAAAATTTCTGCAATGGTACGAATCAGATCTACGCCAGGCACCGAAATATCATCCAGACGTCCCAAAAGCGGAGATACATAGGTAGCTCCTGCTCTTGCTGCCAGCAGTGCCTGATTTGCATTAAAGATCAATGTCACATTTGTCTTGATTCCTTCCGAAGATAACTGCTTAACCGCTTTTAACCCTTCTACCGTCATAGGAATCTTTACTACCATATTCGGATGGATTTTGGCGATCTCGCGGCCTTCCGCAACCATACCTTCCGCATCCTGTGTCGTAGCCTTTACCTCACCGCTGATGGCGCCATCTACGATATCCGTAATTTCTTTAATGACATCTGCAAACTCTCTTCCTGATTTTGCAATTAAAGACGGGTTTGTCGTTACCCCACAGATAACCCCATGTCATTTGCCTTTTTAATCTCCTCAACGATCGCTGTATCTACGAAAAATTTCATAATTCGCTTCTCCTTCTCTGTTTACAGGTTCCTGCCTGTTCCTTTGTTATTTTAATTTATATGAATAGTTGCCGCATCCGATCTTATTTGCCGTATACGACATTTCCCAGCATCAGATCTCTCTTTAGCTGCGGAATGGTAGTTCCGTCCGTAATATATACCGGTTCAATGCCCATCATGGAAGCCCAGTCGCCAATCTGCTCGGATGTCAGATCATACGTAAATGCCGTATGATGTGCACCGCCTGCCAGAATCCATGCTTCCAGACCGGTATAAAAATCTGGCTTCGGTACCCAGAAGTTGGAGCCTACCGGCAGCTTCGGCATCGGTTTTTCCACTTTTTTACATTCCACATCATTAATCAGCAGACGGAATCTGTCTCCAAGGTCAACTAACGATGCGGCTACACCCGGGCCTTCTTTTGATGTAAATACAAGACGGGCCGGATCCTCTCTGTCGCCCATGGACAATGGCTGACATTTGATACTGATCGGACCATCCGCAACGGACGGACATACCTCCAGCATATGAGACTGCAGGATTCCTTCCTTGCCCGGTACAAGATTATACGTATAATCTTCCATCATGGAAGTACCTTTTGCACCTTTCATGCCGGCTGTCATAATCTTCATAATGCGTACCATGGCAGCCACTTTCCAGTCGCCTTCCGCTCCGAACCCGTAACCTTTTTGCATCAGTCTTTGAATTGCCAGACCAGGCAGCTGTTTTAATGCGCCAAGATCGCCGAAATGTGTAACGATCGCCTGATAATTCTTTTCTTCCAGAAAACGTTCAAAGCCGATCTCAATCTGCGCCTGTACGGCCACATGTTTTCTGAACTCTTCCGGATCTCTGCCTTCCAATAAAATCTCATACGTATCATAGTATTCATCTACCAAAGCATTTGTATCCGACTGTGAAACGGCTGCAACTGCCTGTGCAATTTCATTCACCGGATAAGCATCCACTTCCCAGCCGAACTTCAGCTGCGCTTCCACTTTATCGCCTTCGGTAACCGCCACATTTCTCATGTTGTCTGCTACTCTCATAACACGTACATGGCTGCTTTCGATCACACCTAATGCAACGCGCATCCAGGAAGCAATTCGTTCCAGCACTTTCTCATCTTTCCAGTATCCGGCAATGATTTTGCGTTCGATACCCATACGTGTTACCATATGTCCATACTCTCTGTCTCCGTGTGCGGCCTGGTTTTCATTCATAAAATCCATGTCGATCGTGTCATACGGAATTTCCTGATTATATTGTGTATGCAGATGGCATAATGGCTTTCTCAGCTCTTTTAATCCAAGAATCCATGATTTTGCCGGAGAGAACGTATGCATCCACGTAATAACGCCCGCGCATTCGTCATCCATATTTGCTTCATTAAAAGTCTTTCTGATCAGTTCATTTGTAATCAGCGTTGGTTTCCATACGATCTCAAACGGCAGAATGCCGGACCGATTCATATAATCAACCATTTCTTTTGAATGCGCCGCTACATGGCTTAAACACTCATCTCCGTATAAATCCTGCGAACCTGTGCAAAACCAAATCTTGTAATTTTTTATCTGCATGTCAACTTCCTCCTGTTCTTTTTGATAAATGAAATCTTGTTAGTAATATGCTCTGTAATTAATTTACCACCAAACAAGGTAACTTGACAAGCCGTATTTTTTATATTGTCTGCCTTTTCGGCATCTGACCGCAGGAATGTGTTTCCGGACAATATCCGAGTATTTGACATTTCGGCAGAAAATAATGTTTTACCAGGTAGTCCCACTCCTGTGAATATTCCGCCAGCGCTTTGCTTATATCCAGGAACATCCTGCGATATTCATGATAAGCCCGTTCACACATGCGCTGGCGGCTCATATCCACCAGATTTCTCAGATTGCGCTTATCCACAATCTTTGTCGTCATTCCAAGCGGAAGAAGCATTGCCGCATCCTCCCTTGCAATACCGCATTCCTGTTCCAGATAGGCACATGTTTCACTGATTCCGTGCATCATTTCTTCATAGCGGACACGCGCCTTTTCATTTTGCGCAACCGCCGGAGGGACGACATAGGAAAAATGGCTGTAATCCACATACCGGGTGCTCGCCTGCAGACGTGTAGGCGAACCGCCGATATGTGTGTACCACTCTCGAACCACGCGTGCCGAGTACCCGTCCAGCACCATTTCCACGTTGACGTATTCCATCACTCTGCCGTGTCCGGACGTCAGACATTCCAGGCCGCGTTTATAATTTTTTTCCCGATCCGATATATCCGATCCCCAGCAGATTCCGGCACGGCTGCCCATCAGCGTAATCGGATTTTTTGTTGTTTCTTCCAGTATAAGCACCTGACTCATTCTTCGTATACCCCCTCAAATATATCTCCCAATGTCATTTTAATATGCGGAAACGCCCGCAGACAAATTTCCTCATCCGCATTATAGTCGGCATCCTGTTTATCCGTTTGCAGCATATAGCTGTATTCCAATTCATAGCTTCCCTTTTTCAGATAATAAATGTCTATCACTCCCTGAGGGGATACAATCCAGTATTCTTCCACACCCGCTTTTTCATAAATATCTTTTTTTACCGTCTTATCTTTCTTTGCGGTAGACGGACTCAGCGTTTCCACGATCAGTCTTGGCACCCCGTCATAAGTCCCGCTTTTTAAATGCTTTCTGTCGCAAATGACCATAATATCCGGACACACATAATCGTCGCTTTCATCCGAATGGTATTTAAAATCCAGATTTTCTATGGAAACAAGACAGACGCTGCCCCGCAGACCATTTTTTATGTTTGTATGGATATTGCTGTTTACAATACCATGTCGAAAATCCGGCGCAGGCGACATATTATAAAAACAACCGTTTATCTTTTCCTCTTTCTTGCGTTCTGTCTCTGCTAATCCCATATCGGCTTATCCTTTCCATATTTACTGCCTGATCTGTCCGTTTCCGGATATGATATATTTATAGGTGCACAATTCCGCCAGTCCCATCGGCCCTCTTGCATGCAGCTTCTGCGTGGAAATGCCCATTTCGCAGCCCAGTCCGAATTCTCCGCCATCCGTAAAACGTGTCGATACATTTACATATACCGCCGCACTGTCTACCGCTGCCGTAAACTGCGCCGCTGTTTTTTCATCGGCAGTCACAATCACCTCACTGTGTCCGGTGGAATGCAGATTGATATGTTCAATCGCCTCTTCAGCACCGTCCACGATTTTTATACCAAGAATGTAGTCCAAAAATTCCGTGTCAAAATCCTGGTCTGTGGCAGGCGTTCCTTCGATCAGTTCGGCCGCCGCACGGTCCGTCCGCAGTTCCACCGGCTGTTTTCCTGCTTCCTGCCGCATATGGCAGAGCGATTCCCGCAGCATCGGTAAAAACCGTGCCGCAATTTCCTTATGCACCAGACAGACTTCCAGTGCATTGCATACGCTCGGACGGCTCGTTTTGGCATTTTCTATAATATTGACTGCCATTGTCAGGTCTGCCGCACGATCTACATATACGTGGCAGATTCCTGTTCCGGTCTGAATACACGGCACGGTGGCGTGTTCCACACACGAACGAATCAGCCCCTTTCCTCCCCTTGGAATCAGAAGGTCGATAAACCCTTCTGCCGTCATCAGTTCATTGGCGCTGACACGGGTTGTATCTTCTATCAGGTTCACCGCCGTACGCGGCATTCCTGCCTCTTCCAGGCCAATCTGCATCGCTTCTACAATGGCATGACAGGTTCCCCACGCTTCTTTCCCGCCGCGCAGTACACAGACGTTTCCGCTCTTCACCGCCAATGCGGCTGCGTCGCTCGTAACGTTCGGACGGCTTTCATATATAATCGCAATGACACCCATTGGGACCGCCGTTTTCCGTATCGTCATCCCGTTTGGCCGTACCGTTTCCGACAGTACTTTTCCAACCGGATCCTCCAGTTTTGCGACTTCCCGGATTCCCTCGGCCATTCCCTCAATCCGCATTTCATTCAGCATCAGCCGGTCCAGCATCACGTCCGAAATCGTCCCTTTTGCTGCCTCCAGATCCCGTTTATTCGCTTCCAGAATTCTTGCCATATGCTCCTTATTTATCAGTGCATCCGCCATTTTATGCAAAGCCATATTTTTTCGTTCGGCATCGGCCAGCATCAGCGCCGTTTTAGACTCTTTTGCCTGTATTAAAATCTCCTGTGTCGTCATAAAGCAGTCTCCTTTCCCGGTTTTTTCTCTCTCCCGAGAAACCGGGTCCCTACCGATTCCCCTTCTACTATATTGTACAGCCTGCGTGGTCTTGCACCGTTTGCAATGACCATATCAAATCCATGCCGCATCGCGATTTCCGCCGCGTGCAGCTTTGTTATCATGCCACCCGTTCCAAGCCCGCTGCCTTCTCCTTCCGCAAGTTCCTGAATCTCCGGCGTAAGTTCCATCACAAGCGGAATCAGCTTTGCATCGCTGTATTTATGCGGGTCTTTTGTATACAGTCCGTCAATATCACTCAGTAAAATCAGCAGATCCGCATCGACACTGCACGCAACCAGTGCAGCCAGCGTATCATTTTCGCCTACCGATATCTCGTCCGTAGCAATCGTATCATTTTCATTTACGACCGGAATTGCCCCAAATTCAATCAGCCGCAAAATTGTATTTTCGAAATTGTTTTTTCTGTTTTCATTTGTAAAATCATCGCCTGTCAGAAGAATCTGCCCTACAATATGGTTATATTCTCCAAACAGCTTATCATACATATACATCAGCTCACATTGTCCTACCGATGCCGCAGCCTGCTTTGTCGGCATATCTTCCGGTCTGCCTTTCAGCGACAGCCTTCCGACTCCCATGCCAATGGCTCCGGATGATACAAGCACAATCTCATGTCCGGCATTTTTCAGATCGCTGAGTGTTTTCACAAGAATCTCCATGTGGCGGATATCCGGACATCCGGTCGGATACGCCAGTGTGGACGTCCCTACTTTCACTACAATACGCATATTTTCCTTTCCTTCCCAAGCGCGTGTTAAAACGCAAAATTTATGTCATTAAAATATCAGTTCCTGCTGTCCAAGTACCTCTATCTGAGATACCTGCGGCTCAAGCGTCGCCTCCGCATCGGCTCCGCGCGCATGCTCCGCCTTGACATACTGCATGCCATTACGCAGTCCGGCCGCAATCAGATTTAATACATAGATATTGTCAAATCGGTTATAAATGGACTCTCCGCCCAGTCCGGACAGGCAGATCAGCTGCGTATTCGTCTTTTTTGCCATATCCATCAGTGGTTTTAATAAATGCGAAGCATTTGTCTGTGCAAACGGATTGTCCATTAACAGTACTTTTCCCTCGTTGCGGTCCGCAAATAAATCCGATGCATCCCGACGCATATAATACAGCAGGCTTGACAAAATAATAAATGCGGATAAAAATCCTTCTCCGCCGGAATTACGTGCAACCTGCGACCAGGTAATCTCATACTGACGCTGTTCTTCGATTTTATGCAGACGTATCCGGACATTGTCAATACCGACGACAACATCGTACAGATTTTTTGTCGTCACACGTGTTCCGATATATTCCAGTGCATTCTCATTATTTTCCAGCAATTCGATACTTTTATTTGTCATTTCCTCCATAAAATCCCACACACCGATCCGGTACAATTTTTCATTTTCTTCCCAGTCCGGCAGCATAATCTTAAGCATTTTTACGTTTTTATCCCGAATGGAAATCGTAGAATTCTGGTCAATGCGGCCAAGATTTTGATGTACTTCATGCACATATTCCTGCAGCAATTCCGCAATCCGTTTCTTTTCTTCTTCTACGACGGAAATGTCCACCTGAATTTTCTCCATCAGGCTTTCGTAGGACTGCAGCGTCGTGTGCAGCTGACGCAGCACCTGTCCCGCATCGTCGGTCAGAGACAGCATCGCTTCGATTGGTTTTCTGTAAAAATCTTCCGCAAAAATCTCTCTGCGCACCATCTGATTCAGCAGTGCGGTGAGATGTTCTTTTCGCTGCTGGCGCTGTTCCTGATAACCGTTGTAATCGCGCATGAGCGTCCCTTTTTTACGACGCAGTTCTTCTCGTGACATGTGCTCTACGGCATCCTGCAGTTTTGCAATCACCTGTTCCTTTTGGTCCATATCCGCATCCTGTTTCAGATACTCCCACAGCCGATCTTCATCTTCCGGCAAAAATTCCATATATTCCGCAAGTGCGGTCAGATGTTCCTCGTACCAGTCCATCCGCTTTTGCTGTTCCTGTTCGGCCTGTTCCAGTTCCCTGCGCCTGTAATCCTTTTTCTCCACTTCCGCATCAAAGTCTACCGGCTGTATTTCCTCTTTCGGAAGCGGCTGTGTACGGTCACATTTTTCCATCATTTGCTTTTTTGCTGTTCCAGATGCTGGCTTGCAAGCGCCGCATTTTTATCTGCTTCGTTCCATTGCGCCTTTTTCAGTTCATACTGCTGCTCCCGTACGGTCAAAAGCTGTTCCTGGTATTCTTCCGCCTTTGTATCGTATGTCGTCTGCTTCCATTCCCCGTCGGCCAGTCCGTATTTTTTCTGCTTTCTTACAAGCTCCCGCTCCATTTTTCGTTCTTTTTCGCGTGCGCTTTGCAGCAGCCGCTCAATCTCCTGCTGACGCAGGGAAATCTGACTTGTAATCGCATGGTAGCGGTTTTCCAGATCTTCCACTCTGCCTTCTACCTGTTCTGCCTGTTCATACTGCCGGTAACCGGCTGCTTTTTCAGATAACCGTTCCGCAATACGCCTGCTGTGCTCCAGTTCAATTTCCTGCTTTCTGGCACGTTCGTGCAGTTTGGCTGCCGTACTTTCCGCAAGCCGTTCTTTTTCTTTTGTAATTGCCAGATCATGCTGCAGCGTTTCCAGCAGCTGCTTTTGCTGCAAATAAGACCGATACGCCAGAAGCAGCTGCTTTAAGTCGTCCAGTCTGCGCTCCTTCGCGCTTTGCTGCCTGACGTTTTCCTGTATCTGCTGCTGCAGTTTTTGCAGCCTTACCGTCAGCTGCTGTGCCTCTTCTCTTTGTTTTGCAATCGTTTGAGACAGTTCTTCCAGTTCACTCACAATCTGATTCTTCTGCTGCTGGGCCTGTTCCTGTAACGGCTTCGTTACCGTCTGGCTGCGCAGACGTTCTTTTTGTTCAAAATATTGTTCGTATTCTTCCCGGCGGATTTGTATCTGTTCGTTTTTGCAGGCAATTTCCTGTTCTTTTTCCGCCGCCATCTGTTTTAACTTTTCTTCGTTTAAGAGGTGTTCGTTAAACAGCATATAAAAGCTCACACGTTCCAGATCCACAATCGGGTTTTTGCCCCTGTCCTGCTCCTGTTCCAGCTGTTCCCTTACAATCAGCGGAATCGGAAACGATGTGTATGGCAGTTCCGTTTCCTGTTTTTTCTCATCTGCGCCTTTTAGCTTTTCCATGTCTCTGCCGGACAGCAGCAGCGCATATGGCAGAAACGGATAGCTGCGGACTAGCTTTTGATTCTGTTCTTCGGTATAACGGTTCTTTTTCAGCCATTCCATTCCGTAGACATAAGAAATGCCCAGATCATCCAGCAGCCGTTCAAAGGTCTCCGGCAGCTCCAATACCCGTCCCTGCGTCAGACGCCGGTATTCCTTGCGGAGCAGGTCTTCTTCTTTTTCCAGGTTCCGCTTGGCCCATTCAATCTCAGAAAGTTTGCGCTGCGCCGCATGCAGAATCTTTTCCAAATCGTATAATACAGTCTGATCCAGTCCAAAATAGCGAAGCATTTTTTTACGTTCCTGCAGTTCCTGCTCATACCGTTCGCACACTTCCTGTGCATGTTTCAGTTCCTGTTCTTTTTGCATTCTTCTGCGTCCGGCATCTTCCAGATTCCGTTCGTTTTCCTTTTGCTGCCAGCTGCCTGCCTCGGCATCCTTCTGCATTTTCTGATAGCTCTTTTTGAGTCCGTCCAGTTCTTTTTCATATTCCTGCAGCCTGATTTCCAGTGCCGCAGGCTCATATTCGCCCAGAATATTTCGGACAAATCCCGGTTCATACCTCTGATTATACGTCTCTTCTTTTGCGTCATACTCCTGAATCTTCGCCTGTACGCTGCCGATCTGCATGCTCTGTTCCAGCACTTTGGCACGGCAGGTTTCCGTTTTCACCTCTTCCTCCGCAATCTTTTCCTGTATCTGCGTCAGCTCTTCCCCATATGCCTTTGTCTGTTCCTGCTGCCTGTCGTATTCCGCTTCATAATGCATCCGCAGCGTATATCCCAGCTGTTCGCGCTCCTGTCCAAAATCCCGTTCTTTTTGATTCAGTATTTCCAGCTGCTGCTCATACCGTACGCACTCCGCATTTTGCTCCTCCAGCCCCTGCTGGTGTCCGGCACATTCTAAAAGATGCAGCATCCGTTTTGTCTGCTCATATTCCTGTTCTTTCTCATCCCGTTCCAGCTGAATCATTTCCCGGTTTGCCCTGCAGAACCGCTCCGCTTCCATCGCTTCGTAGACGGCTTTGGAAACCTGCTGATACTTTAAGTGTGCAATATCCGCCAAAATCTGGCGTTTTCTGTCCGCAATCGCCGTACTTTCCGCCTGCGCCATACTTTTGGCCGCTCCCAGCTGCCACAAAAATATGCCAATCTGCTCCTGCTGGAGCCGCAGTTCTTTTTCCGCGGCTTCGTATTGCTCCGCCGTCTCCCGAATCCCCTGCGACTCCTGTGAAAAGCGGTTGATAATATCTCTGCGCTGTATTTTGGACTTGTTATCTTTATACTGGCCAACGTATTTTTCCAAAATATTCTGAAATTCTTTTATCCTGTCCTTTTCTTTATTCAGCTTGCTTGCAACCGCATCCAGCAGCCACTTTTCCACCAGTCCTTTTTCATCCCTGCAGTCTGCAAACAAGTCCGACAGGCCGGACTCTTTCAGATTCACTTTTTTCATAATGGTTTCCCATTCTTTATAATGAATCTGATATTCCATCAGCTTGTCAAAATACTGCCTGGACTGTGCGCTGTTGTTCATATCATAGCTGAAAAATTTCACCGACGGATCTTTTTTGTATCCGTCAAACAACTGTCTGCATGCCGCAAAATTTTTCAGCGACATTTCTTTTTTTCCTTTTTCCACAACCGGCAGATGGTGCATATCATAAGGGCAGGAAGTACGATACTCACTGATAAACTGTATGATCTCCAGCGCTTCGTTCGTATCCGGTGTATCCGGACCGATCTCCTGGCGCCGGCGCACCATCATTCCGGTCATTACATATCCCGCACCATGATCCAGTACCCATTCTACCAGAATAAAAGTCGGCTTTGCCGTTGTAAAATAACTTTCAAACGGCCGCTCCTTCGCATCACGGTACCGCTTATGCACAAACGGAGCGGTCATCATCTGCACAAGCACCGACTTTCCTCCTCCGTTGCGCAGCGACAGCAGCGTGCTCTCTCCTTTCATATGAAAAGTCTCGTCACTGATGCGAATGGCATTGTTATTATAGTTCAGGTTAATCAATCGGATCGCATTGATCTTACTCATACATTTACCTCTTTTTCTAATCCCAGCACCTGTCTTACCCGCAGATAATGATTTTGGTTCAGCAGATTCCAGTCCATAAAATTATCCAGCTTTTTCGTCGTCTGTATCATTTCATCTTCTTCCACGTATTCAATCAGGCCCTGTTTTTCCAAAAACTTTAATAAATGATGCAGAAATCCTTCCTTCGTTGTCTTTGCCTTCGACCCTTTCTCGTCCGACCGCAATGCTTCATATGCTTCGTACATATCCGTAAACGCCATGCCCCGCTCCGTATCTGTCTCTTCCCGGCTGTTCTCCGCTCCCGTTTTTAAATAAGTACCGATACTGTTCTGCAGATCTCCCACGCGCAAAAATTCCCTTGCTTTGCTGCTTCTGCCCTGGCTGTCATAAAATTCCACAAGCAGCGTTAAAATTACAAACTGCGACAGAAAATAGTCTTTGTCCGTTCCCCCGGATTTGCACAAAAGCGCCTTTAACTGTGCTTTGGAAAAGCCAAGAAAATAATTTTCTTCTTTTGGAATCAGATAAATGACATCTCCGTAGCGTTCAATGCTGCTGCACGCAATCTCGGCCTGTGATTTTACAAGATTTTGTATCCGTTCGTTTTCCGCATATGCCTGATACAGCCTGTTTTCCGTCTCTTCGCGAATCTCATGATGTTCCAGCAGATAATAAAATATTTCCTGACCGGTACGGATTTCTTCCATTTCATATGCCATAGTTATTCGGAATCCTTTCTTAACTTTTTCTATTCAAAATGTGCCAGGAATCTCAGATCCGAGCAGCGGATCGTCTTTGCTGTTCCATATGCGTCATTGACTTCTTCAAAAACTACGGGCTCTGTGCCCTCTGTCCGGCAGATTTCTATTTTTTCAATCACCTTTGCGCCTGCCGCTTCCTGTTCTTCCAGCAAATACAGCATCATCTCATGAAGCTGAAAACCGCCCGAAGATTCCTGTATAAATTCACTCCGTTCTCTTTTTAATGCCGGTATGTCAATTTCCCTGCTTTTGATCAGCTCTACCATGACCTCCTTAAATATCTCTACATCCGGTATCAACTGCGTCCGATGTTCCGGTTCATGCAATAGTGCGTCTCTGCACTGAGCCAGTGTAAACGTTTCCGTTTCCAGCAAACGAGTCAGCAGATATTTCAGGCATCCGCGGTATTTTGCAAGCTTTTCCATCCTCCGCAGTTCCTGCTCTGCCTGCCATTGTTCCTCATCAAAATCAATCTGCTCTTCGCTATCCGCTTCCGCCTTTTTACGAACGGTCTGCTGTGGTTCCAGCGCTTTATTCAAATTATAAATCTTATCCGTTCCTTTCAAAAACAGCGGCCGAAAAAACAAATCCATCTTTGCAAGTCCCTGCGGATTTTCCAAAATCCGGTCAAACAGATCACTGCGCAGAGAAAATCTTTGAATAAATGACATCTGCGACAGCTCTTCGAGTTCTTTTGTATATAACGCTTTCAAATCCAG
This sequence comes from Eubacterium plexicaudatum ASF492, assembly GCF_000364225.2. GTDB lineage: Bacteria > Bacillota > Clostridia > Lachnospirales > Lachnospiraceae > Eubacterium_J > Eubacterium_J plexicaudatum. The sequence goes on along the minus strand of NZ_AQFT02000001.1, from coordinate 5,425,589 downwards.
ATGATTGTTCAGTATCTTTTGATGTTCATCAATTGCACGGTTTAAATAATCTTCTATAATCCGCAGATTGCTTAGATTTTCTTCTTCCTTTGCGTCCAGCTTTCGAACATTGATGTGCTCCTCTTCCAGGTCCGTCGCCCGCGCTTTTACCATGTCACGATATTCCAGAAACTGCTTTCTTGTATTTCGAATCGTATCCATATTTTCTTCCAGAATAACCCGGTAGTCGGCAACGGAATAATTAAGCGCATTCCTGCGGATTCTGACCATCGCCTCCTGAATTTTCTGCAGCTGAATCCGCATCAGATTAAATACATTTTTAACCTCATCTACCGCTTTATCATAGCTTTGTTTTTCCAGATGCATCTTAAAAATCATCTCATGAATCGTCAGCTTCATATTATTTTCTATCTCAAGCGTTCCTAGCAGCAGATTGTAGCCGTCTTCGGTCAGATAATACGACGTGCGTTTTACTTCTGCTTCCGGATAGACAATCCGGTTCGCCACATAGCTGATATTCATCTTGCGATATTCCTGCTTTTCAAAATCATAGCCGTCAAAATACATCGGCCGCCCTTCATTCGATAAAATCACATTCACGATAAAATCTCCAAGTTTACGGCAGTCCTCATAAGACATCGGCTTTTGAAATGCCGTTGTATTCAACGTATCAATATATGCTCCGATATCGTCTATCACACAGTTTTCTTCTTTCAGCGACTGTTCCATCAGATACAGCATCACTGCAAAAATCATATTAAACTGCTCGTCCATACTTTGAAATCCATACTGGCGCCATGTCGTCTTCTGACTGCTGTTTCCAAATAAAAGCGCATAAAGTCCGACATTTTTCATCCGCTTTGGAAATTGTTTTAGAAATTCATACTGCATATTGCTGCCTTTCCAGCCCGTGCTGTTTTCCTTGATCTGCTGTTTATTCCGAATATACGTTTATACAAAATCCGTAATATTTAATATTTCCTGCGGAATATAATATTCCTTCTCCAGAAGCTGTTTCATCGCCTGAACGGTCTGTCCGGAAAAATAAGCAAAAAACGTTCCGGATATGTTTCGGTTCTGCTTTTCTTTTGTCTTCGCAAGACGCTCCACCATCCGTGCTTTTTCCAGCATTTTTCATAGGCTTCGGTAAACGGACGTATTTTTATTTCCTGTCGTTCAAATGATTCTGCCAGACGTTCATAAATCCCGATCCCTTCATAATCCAGATCCCCAAAATAATAAATACGGTTTTCTTTCGCCTGCATATAAGGTTCCACACAAAAAGAAAAATCCTGAAACGAACGCAGGATCCCTTTTCCGGCGCCATAAATCAGAGTTCCAAAAGAAATCCCGAAAATCTCTTTTTATGATCTTCGCTCTGATCAAGCAAATGACGGCGCATGCTATAAAATGTATCTTTATTTTCCAAAATGAGCAGGTTCTGCGGCGTCTGCCGATGGCTGCTGTAATACGCAAGCGGTTCCGAAGTTTCGTAATAAGCAAGCCGGGATGCCTCAACCCCACAGCGTTTTAATATTTTCTTTCCCTGTTCCTGCTGCAGAAATTTTTCCCGACCCCAGATCTGAAAACTGCGTTCATTTTTTGAAACCGGCTCCGGGACTTTGCCTTCCGTATCAAAAAAATACTGATTGAGCCGGCACACCCATTCCCGGTCGGCCGCATACTGCGGCAAATGGCGCAGATAATAATCTATAGAAATGTGCGTGCTCATTTGATAATTCAGCTCTTCTTCATACTGATGGTAATCCGTATCCGTGTCGCTGTCAACAACCCGGTATTCCTGATACAATGCCGGTTTTTTACCATTCAGTCCGGAAGCTTTGACCGGTTTCAGACAGCCGTTCTCTATCTGCCGGTACAGATACGCACACAGCTGTTCATAAGTTTCCGCATGCAGTTTTTGCTCTATTTCATGCAACGAAATTCGTTTCATTTTTTTACATCCTTGTTCGTCCTTAAAACTGTCATCTACAGTATACTCTAGTATACCCTATGAATGCTCTTTTTTCAAATAGTTTCTCATATTCCGGCCGGCTTTTTTTAGCCTGCTCTAAAAACATATCGGAAAGTACAAAAAAGGTACATACCTAAGCATGCACCTTTTTAAAACCTTTACACACCTGCATCCACAATTGCATCTGCCAGTGCTTCCAGATCTGCCATATTTTCTTCTTTTAATGTAGATTTGATCGTAACAAGCGGCTCTACGATAGAAACATTTTTCATGGATTCCAGTATCGCCTTCATTGTTCTTCCTGCTGTCGGGCCCCAGGAACCGTTTTCCAGAATACCGACCGTACGCTTTTGATAAGCCTTGCTCTGTAAATGATGTAAGAAATCCTGCATGCACGGGAACACGCCGCCGTCATAGCTGGCAGCTGCTAAAATCATGCGGTCATAGCGGAACGCATCTTCAATTACTTCTGCCGTATCTTCTCTTGCAAGATCGCTGACAACGACTTTTTCCACGCCCTTTTCACGCAGCATTTCGCCAAGTTTTTTTGCTGCTTTTGCCGTATTTCCGTGAATGGACGCATATGCAATCAGCACACCCGAATTTTCCGGCTTGTAGCTGCTCCATGTATCATACAGACCGATATAGTAACCAAGATCTTCTTTTAAAATCGGTCCGTGCAGCGGACAGATCATTGCAATATCCAGTCCGGCTGCTTTTTTCAAAAGCGCCTGCACGGATGTGCCGTATCTGCCGACAATATTGAAGTAATATCTTCTTGCTTCACATGCCCAGCCCTCATCGTCTTCGGCATCCATTGCGCCAAACTTTCCAAATCCATCTGCAGAAAACAAAATCTTCTCGCTGCTTTCATAAGTAACCATAACTTCCGGCCAATGTACCATCGGAGCCATGTAAAAATGCAACGTATGTGTACCAAGCGATAACGTATCGCCTTCTCTGACTTCAATCGAACGGTCATCTAATGCCACATCGAAAAACTGCGGCAGCATATTAAAGGTCTTTGCATTTCCTACGATTACAACATCCGGATACAGCTCCAGCAGTCTTCCAATGCTGCCCGCATGATCCGGTTCCAGATGAGAAATAACCAAAAAGTCCAGATTTCTGCCATTTAAGGCATCCTTTAACTTCTGTTCCCATTCTTCCATCCCTCTGGTATCTACCGTATCCATCAATGCTGTTTTTTCATCTAAAATCAAATAAGAATTGTACGTTACTCCATCCGGCACTACATACTGACTCTCAAATAAGTCAATATCTCTGTCGTCTACACCGATGTATTTGATGGCATCTGAAATTGTTACCTGCATAAATCTTCTCCTTTCAAGTGTTTTGTATCTTAATTTTCATAACAGGCTGTTTGTTTTATTATCGTATATTACCGGCAGGACAACATACCTGCATGGCTTATAGTATACCCTATCAACAACTGTTTTTCAAACATTTTCTTGCGTATATTCAACATCCGCAGCCGGACGCCGTTTGTTAAAGCTTATTCATGCAGCAATGCTTATACTTCTTTCCGCTTCCGCATGGGCATGGATCATTCGGATAAATTTTCTTGCTCTCTCTCGTTTTTGGTTTTGCAGCCGCCGAATCATCTTTATTGGTTCCGGTCACTTTCGCTACTTCCTCACGTTCCACCTTTTCTTCCATTCTGACATGATACATCAGTCGGAGCGTATCTTCCCGCATATTCTGCGTCATTCCGTCAAACATCTCAAAGCCCATCAGCTTGTATTCCACAAGCGGATCTCTCTGTCCATAAGCCTGCAGGCCGATACCCTGACGAAGCTGATCCATATCATCCAGATGTGCCATCCATTTGCGGTCAATCACCTTTAATAAAATGACACGTTCCAGCTCACGGATTGCTTCCGGTTCCGGAAATTCGGCTTCTTTTTCTTCATACAGCTTTACTGCCTGCTCTTTTAATTTATGCTTCACTTCTTTGCTGTTCTTGCATTCTGCTATGGATTCCTCCGTCAGAGGTTCCAGCGGAATAACCGGGATCAGCAGCTGATTCAGCTCTTCCACATCCCATTCTTCACGGCTTACATCATCTGACAGACAGGTGTCTACCGTTGCTTCCACAAAGTCTACGATCATCTTGTAAATAGAATCACGCATGTTTTCCCCATTCAGTACTTTCATACGTTCTTCATATACAATCTCTCTCTGATCGTTCATAACCTGATCATATTCCAGCAGATTTTTCCGAATGCCGAAGTTGTTTCCTTCAATTTTCTTCTGCGCCTTCTCAATCGCATTTGTGAGCATCTTATGCTGAATTTCTTCGCCTTCCGGCACACCCAGTGCATTGAATATATCCATCAGTTTTTCCGAGCCGAACAGACGCATCAGATCATCTTCCAGAGAAATATAAAACTTGGATTCACCCGGATCGCCCTGACGACCGGAACGACCGCGCAGCTGATTGTCTATACGTCTGGATTCATGACGCTCCGTACCGATAATTTTTAATCCGCCGGCTTTTCTCGCTTCTTCATCCAGTTTGATATCCGTACCACGGCCTGCCATATTGGTCGCAATCGTAACCGCTCCGTGTTCACCGGCATGGCTGACAATCTCCGCTTCCATCTCATGGAACTTGGCGTTTAATACCTGATGCTTAATCCCTCTGCGGCTGAGCATCTTGTCCAACAGCTCGGAAATCTCAATCGTTACGGTACCGACGAGTACCGGCTGCCCTTTTGCATAGCTTTCCTCCACATCATCACAGACCGCATGGAATTTTTCCTTCTGTGTCTTATATACGGCATCCTGGTGGTCTACACGTACGACCGGCTTATTTGTCGGTATTTCAATAACGTCCATTCCATAAATATCACGGAACTCCTGCTCCTCTGTCAGCGCGGTACCTGTCATACCTGCTTTCTTTTCAAATTTATTGAAAAAGTTCTGGAATGTAATGGTTGCCAGTGTACGGCTTTCCCGTTTTACCTTCACATGTTCTTTTGCTTCAATCGCCTGATGCAGCCCGTCCGAATAACGGCGCCCCGGCATAATACGTCCGGTAAATTCGTCTACGATCAGCACTTCCTCATCTTTGACAACATAATCTTTATCACGGAACATCAGATTGTGCGCTCGCAGCGCCAGTATAATATTATGCTGGATTTCCAGATTTTCCGCATCCGCAAGATTTTCTATATTAAAGAACTTTTCTACCTTTTTCACGCCTTCCGCAGTCAGGTTTACAACCTTGTCCTTTTCGTTGACGATAAAATCTCCGTCTTCTTCCACTTCGACACCCATAATGGCATCCATTTTGGTAAACTCACCGTCACCCTGTCCGCGTTTTAACTGCTGCGCCAGAATATTGCACGCCTCATACAGCTTTGTGGATTTACCGCTCTGTCCTGAAATAATAAGCGGTGTACGTGCCTCGTCAATCAGAATCGAGTCCACCTCGTCCACAATCGCATAGTGAAGCTCTCTCTGCACGAGCTGTTCTTTATAAATTACCATATTATCTCTCAGATAATCAAATCCGAGTTCATTATTCGTCACATAAGTGATGTCGCAGGCATACGCCTCCCGCCGCCGGTCATTATCCATACTGTTTAAAATACATCCGACTGTCAGGCCGAGGAACCGATGCACCTGCCCCATCTCATCCGCATCACGCTGTGCCAGATAATCGTTCACCGTTACAATATGAACTCCTTTTCCTTCCAGTGCATTCAAATAAGACGGCATCGTCGCTACAAGAGTCTTACCTTCTCCTGTTTTCATCTCCGCAATGCGGCCCTGATGCAAAATAATGCCACCGATCAGCTGCACACGGAACGGCTCCATATGAAGTACGCGCCATGATGCTTCTCTGACTACGGCAAATGCCTCCACTAAGATATCATCCATCGTCTCGCCTGCTTCCAGACGTTTTTTGAACTCCGGCGTTTTTGCCTGTAATTCTTCATCGGAAAGTCCCTGCATTGTAGGACGCAGGGCTTCAATCTTATCTACCAGTGGTTTTATTCTTTTCAACTCACGTTCACTGTGCGTTCCGAATATTTTTTCAAATGCTCCCATATAATCTCCTATCATTGTCGTATACTTATCATGCATCACAAAATTGGTTCTATTATAGCACTACTTGGATTTTGAAACAATAGATAATGCAGTGAACTATTTGTGAATATTTTATAAACTGTTACTGTTCACACCTGCGGTGCTCACAGTAACAGAATCCGGCATATTGAAAGTTTGCCTGCGGCAAAATGCCGGATTCCTAGTACACCGTAAAATAAATATCTGGTTATATTGCGCCGGATAAATCTTCATGAGTGCATGGCAAAAACCGGAGGTGTACCGGGGTACATTGAGGATTTTTGCCATGTGCTCATGGAGATTTAGACAAGCAGGATGACCAGATATTTATTTTACGGTGTACTAGCAGCCGATACATTATTCTGTCCGATCTGCATCGTGTCCATACGCTTTATTCCAAATATTGCATTTGAATTGTCTTAATTTTCAGAATTTTTTATATTTTTTCATCATATTTCTGCTTACTATTATTTTTTTTATTTTTTTCTAATTTATTGTTGACAAATGCTTATTTGTTTGATATTATAATCTCAACAAAAAACAAACGGAACAACAAAATAAAAACAGCCGATACACTCTCAGAACTTACAACATAACTATCACAGGTTCCAACAAAAGAGATTTTAAGAACCGCAAAAGATTTTATCGGAAATCTTTTCTATCCAAAATCAGAGTGTAAAAGCAAAGAGAGGGGTGAGTCCACCAGCATAAGAACGAATTACCTAATATTTTATGAAACGGGGTACGGACCAATGATTACATAACAATCATACACAAAGTGTAATGCATAATCTGATGAAACGGAGTACGGACCAATGGAGATAGTCATTTAAGCCTTGTTTGTTTTTGAAAATCCAACGAAAGCGAGGACAATCCAATGGAGGGAACAGCTTAAACCCGGAATTATTTATACCTGCATCGTGATAGTAAAATTAAGAAAGCGGGGTACAGACCAATGAAAACAGCAGTTTAAACCCGGATTTTTGTTAATATACACAAGCTGTAATATTGAATGAAAGTGGGGTACGGACCAATGGGAACATGATTCTAAACCCGAATTTTTATCTACATGATTTGCTACAAAACGAAAGCGGGGACAATCCAATGGATACGATAGCTTAATTCCACCAATTTATTTTAAAGTCTTAAAGAAAGCGGGGTAAACTCCAATGCATGATTCAAAACTTAAGAACGTTTTCAGATTAGTTACATGATATGCATAAGACACCGTGAAGACAACACTGTAAAGTGGTCGGAGATTCAGTCGAGTACATTCATATATGGATCCGGATCAAATGCATTCAAGGAAAACAGATATGAATATTGAATGGACTAAGCTGGAACATATTAAAAAAATTACAACATTTCATTCCTCATTTAAGATATCGTTGTTAGTAAATATGAAAGAAAGGCATGGCATAAACCCATGGATATAACAGTCTAAAAGGCGTCAGCAATTTAAAGAGTTAAGTTGTTGGCGCCTTTCATTATATCATTCCATATTTTATTTGTATTACTGTTACGTTTCACGCATCTTTCCTGCGATATAATAGCCGAGATTTTCTTCCGCATTGACCAGTCGGCATCCATAAAAAAACCCGCCTCCTGGCAACTCTTTTTTCCATACACCTCTTGCTTCTACTTTAATCTCTTCTTCCTCATCTCTGTCTTCATCCATAAACTGAATATACAAATGCCGGATATCCTGCTCTTCGATCTTTACCGGACATTCAAATCCGATTCCATTTACGCAAAGATCATGAATCATTATATTTACCGGATCCGATACATTACTGATCTTTAATATTCCCGGCTTATTCAATAAAATTCTTGCAACTTTTCGGCGATTTACTTTGACACTCGCCTTTGGCGCCGCCAGTGCATGATACTGTCTGCCGTCTACGGTCCTTCTTTGTATTCTGCAATTGGTCCACGCTTTCGGCATATCCAGGCCATCTTCGTATATCGTTATAATCTGTACATGCGGACTGGAAAAATCTACAATCTGTCCATCATGGCGGATCAGTTCCAGCAATACTACCTCAGAACGCACTCCTGCCACATGTGCTTCCACGTCTACTAACAATGTCTTATGTTTGCACCGGATCGTCACCTTTTGTCCTTTTTTAATTCTGATATTTTCAAACTGCCACCTCCGAACTTTTCATTGCACGCTCTTATCATAAATTGAATTCCACGAAAAGTCAATGAGGAATTCCTGGAGTGTGTTTGCTCCATTTACTGCAGTCGGAACTTATTGACCTCAATATCCAGCAAATTGGCAATCCCCATATTGGCATCTGCAAGTTGTTCGATATTTTTTACATTATCATTAATATTCACCGACATCTCCGAAATACGGCTGATGCCAAGCGCACTTTCTTCAACGGAATGATTAATCATTTCCATGACCTGACGAATTTCATCCATATTATTCTGCAGCTGTTGTGCCTGCTCCCCGAACACCTGCATCATATGATTGATCTTTCCGGATTCTTCATGATACTCTACACTTGTCCTGACAAGATCCGAATATCCTTTCATTGCAACCTCTTCCACAAACTTTACCATGCGGGATGCTTCTTTGGCCAGTACTCCAACCGCTTTTATTACAACGGAACTGACGTCCTGAATCTGCTCCGCAGCAGAAGCCGAATCTGCCGCAAGCTTACCAATTTCATCCGCTACAACCGCAAACCCTTTTCCCGCCTCGCCGGCTCTTGCCGCTTCGATACTTGCATTCAGCGCAAGCAGATTCGTCTGATCGGTAATATTAATAATATTTGCCGTCAATTCACCGATTTTTTCCACTGCTTTTGACTGTTCGATTCCGGTATGTACACTCTCCGTAATTTCCTTTGTCTGCTGTTTTGCCGCCTCCTGCTCGGCAATCGCATTCGTTTGCATCTTCTGCGCGCTTTCTTTAATCTCGTCCGATAATATACCGCCCTCTTTAGAACGATCGTTAATCTCTTCAATAAACTGAAAAACTTCATTAACAGACTCGTTAATCCGATTCAGGGATGACGTCGTCTCTTCCATCGTAGCTGTCATTTCTTCCATCGTAGCAGATACTTCCGAAGCGTCGGACTGCGTATCTTTCAAATGCGATGCGACATGCTCGGACGATTCACTCAATTGATTGGAATTATCGGAGATGCTGATCATAATCTGACGCATATAAGCAAGCAGTTCATTTACATGTCCTGCAATAGACTCAATCTCGTCCCCCGTCCGAATCCGTACCGTCTGCGTCAGATCTCCATTGCTGTTGACAATATCATAAATTTTATCATCAACATTCCAGAGATTTTTTGTAATGCGGCTGATAATGATACTAAACAGTACGACTGCCATGAAAAAGAACCCGATTCCAATAATTACAACACTTTTCATTGTCTCATTTACTGCCGCTACAATATTGCCCGCTTCATAATCACATCCGATTGCACCTACAATTTTCCGTTTATTATTATACACCGGCACATAGGCAGATATAACGGATGTTTTCGAATCCACTTTTTCAATATATTCACTTTTAACTACTTTGCCTTCTTCAAAAACAGGTTTTAACAGCGAATAAGGTTCGCCGAATTCCGTTCCTATGTTCTGTCTGTCCTCATCATCCGCATCTACGCCATAATACACTTTCCCATTTTCCGCATACAGCGTATATATATATTTCACTGACGAGCCTTTGACCGTTTCTTTTAATGCATTGTTCAAAGCTCCATAAGAAGCGGAGTTTTCTCCTCCCGGAATCAGTTTTTCCAGCAAATTCCCATTTATTTTATCTTCTGCCAGCTTCCCGACATAAACTGCCATTTCCGCTCCTGTGGAAATCATATCTCTTTCTATACGCATCTTAAACAGAAGCGCCATACAACAGCAGATAAATGCCACCATCACGGCCGTCGGCACGAGTACCTTTGCCCGAATACTGAGCTTTCTCGTTTTGTGCCTGTATGTAGTCGTATTTTGCTTGTTCGTTTCATTGTTAGTTGCCTGATTCTTTTCTCTTTTCATTTCTTTTTTCGTTTCTTTTTTTCGACTGCTCATTGTGTATCCTCCCGTTCCCTTTACTGCCCCAAAGCGTATTTCAAAATTACACTGCTGCGATGATGGCTACGATTAAAAACTATGTCTTCATATTATCATATTTTCCGCATTTTTTAAACACCTCCGACAACTTTTATTTTTCGCGCAGTCCTTCTCTCCTTATTTTCCAGTCCGGAAGAATCTGTTCCACAAACCGATAAAACGCATCCGAATGATCGGGATGTATAAAATGGGAAAATTCGTGTACCACAACGTATTCCACACTTTCGACCGGTTTTTCCAAAAGCAGGCTGTTAAATGTAATTTTATGCCGTGCCGGTATACAGGAGCCCCATCGTGAACGCATTTTACGAATCTTGATCTCCGGATAAACCACGCCTCTTTTTTCAAAAACCGGGTAATACCGTGCGCTGATCTTTCTGCACAGACTGCCTGTCTGAATCTTCTGCCATTCCTCATAAAGCTGCCGATTATATGCGGCGTTGTCAACATCCGTCGTATATAAATACAGACATCCGTCTTTGCAAAACAATGCTTCTCCGCGGTCATTTCGGGAAAAGCCCGTAATGCTGCCCTGCTGCATCTGCTCGATCCAATCGGGAATCCGGCGGCTGTCCGCTCTGTTTGCCCGGAGCAACAGACTGCCGCCCAGATACGGAATCTGTTCCCCGGTTAAAAACTGCTGTTCTACCGCCTCTTTCCGATTTTGTTCCATATCTGCCTGTGCTTTTTGTATAAATGACCTTTTGGAGCGTACAAACTCGTCGATGTAGGTCTTTGGGACACGCGGGTTGGCCGATACGATGACACTTCCATCCCGTTTCACACGCAGATTGATATTTTTTACATTTTTTCGAATCAGTTTATAGGATAGTTCCTGTTTTTCTGTCATTGTGCATCACTCCCGGATTTTCCATACTCTGCAAATATTCATGAACTGCTGCTTCTAACTATAATCATTTTTATGTAATTGTCAATAAAAGTCCGCTCCAAATGATATTTTATAAATATTCTGCATATTTTACTAGGAAATTTTCCCATGTTATGGTACAATTAGTACAAAGTTATTCGTAACTTTAGTAAATGAACGGAGGGGTGATCATATGCGCATAACAATCAGCGGCAAAAATCTTGACATCACAGAGGGTCTGCGCTCTGCAGTGGAGGAAAAGCTATCCCGGCTGGAGAAATATTTTACACCTGACACAATCGTGAATGTTACACTCAGTGTTACCAAAAAACGCTACCAGAAGATGGAAGTTACCATCCCGATCAAGGGACATATTATCCGGGCGGAACAGGAAAGCAATGATATGTATGTTACGATCGACCTGGTAGAAGAAATCATCGAAACACAGCTCAAAAATACAGGCAGAAACTAATCAGCCAGCAGCAGGGAGGCGGAAGCTTCAAGCAGGAATTTATAGATTCCGAAGCGACTGATGAGGAAGAAGTTCGGATTATCCGCTCCAAAAAATTTGGCATGAAGCCAATGTTCCCGGAAGACGCATGTGTGGAAATGGAATTGTTAGGACATACATTTTTCGTATTCCGTAATGCTGAAACCGATGAGGTAAACGTTGTATACAAGAGAAAAGACGGCAACTATGGGTTGATCGAAGCAGAAAACTGATTTCGATAACCGGATGGCTGCATGCAGGACGGCATAGCCTTTCAACCGGCTATGCTGTTTTTGTGCTTCCTTTCGTTTATTTATGGCATTTTCCGTACAATACGACGCCAAATCAGACAAACTGACGCTTTTAGAATTTACGCAAATATACTACAATGATACGGAAGCGCCAGGAAAGGAGATGCATGCAACACTCTTATTTTCTAATGTCAGCAGATAAAGAGCTGAGCATTAAGACATTGAATAACGTAGCCGTAGAATATTTCGAATGGGGCCTGCAAAATGCCGCTTATCAGATCTGGGATGAACTATATCATGAAATCCAGTGCAGTACGGATGATTTTGAGCAGTTTTTGCCGGTGATCAGCTGCAATATGGGAAATATGCTCCGCCAGACCGGATATTATGAGGAAGCATATCGTGTCTTAACCCAGGGACTGAAAAGATGCTTTGGCACCGGATCAATCTATGCCCTGCCGGAGCTGCTCACGCAGCTGTCCATTCTCGGAATGAAATTCGGAAAGACACAGGAGGCACATTCCATGTATTTTTTAGGAAAACACATATTTCTCTGGAGCAGACAACTGGATATCGGACAGTCTATCGAAGAAGTTATGGATCGGGACTTTTTACTATATTATTAAGAAACAAAGCAAGTTTACAACTGTTTTAGTGGCACTTCATAAGCAGCACGAATCGCAGCGGGCTGCTTTTTTATTTTTTATAAGAATCCGGATATTTTTATTGTCATGGCAAGATAAATAGTTTACTATATTAAAAACAGCATTCACATGATCAAGAAAGGAAAATACTATGAAAATTGTCGTTTTAGCCGGCGGACTGAGCACGGAGCGAAATGTATCTCTTTCAACCGGCTGCATGGTAAGCGCAGCGCTCAGACGCAAAGGACACCAGGTACTGCTTCTGGATGTGTATATGGGTTATGGAAAAGCCGGTGATGATCTGACCGATATTTTTCAAACAGCATCGGAAACGGAGGTATCCATATCCGGTATTCCGGAAACGGCTCCGGACCTTGCAAAAGTAAAAGCTATGCGGGAAGACCGGTCAGATTGTTTTTTCGGCCCGAATATTATCGAATTGTGCCGAATGGCAGATATTGTATTTTTAGCCCTGCATGGAGAGAACGGAGAAGACGGCAGAATACAGGCGACCTTTGACCTGTTCGGTATCCGTTATACAGGAAGCAGTTATCTAAGCAGTGCCATCGCGATGAACAAACGACTGAGCAAACGTTTTTTTGCGGAACACGATATTCCGACGCCAAAAGGCATCTCTATGAAAAATCGAAACGCATTGCGGATTTTTCCCACACGGGATTATCGTTACCGTGTATCGTAAAACCATGCTGCGGCGGTTCCAGTGTCGGCATTTCGATCATACGCACGCCACAGGAATACGAAACGGCTCTGGACGAAGCATTTCGCCTGGAAGAAGAAGTCATCGTGGAAGAATATATTCAGGGACGTGAGTTCTCTGTCGCCGTAATCGAATCCGAAGCGCTTCCGGTAATTGAAATCGCTCCGTTGGAAGGTTTTTATGATTACAAAAACAAATACAAAGCCGGCAGCACGATTGAAACATGTCCGGCCGACCTGCCTCCTGCGATTTTCCGGCAAATCCAACAATATGCCGTAGCAGCAGCAAAAGCGCTGGAACTGGATACTTACTGCCGCATTGATTTTATGTTAAGCGAATCGGAACAGATCTACTGTCTGGAAGCAAACACGCTGCCTGGCATGACGCCAACCAGTTTACTGCCGCAGGAAGCACAGGCAATTGGCATTACATTTGAAGATCTCTGTGAACGATTGATCCGGATTTCTTTAAAAAACAATAAATAAGGGGTATACAGCAATGAAAGGTATGACATTAGACGCTATGGCAAAAGCATGCCATGGCAGATTATTTGGGGCAAATACACTACAGTTTTTAAATGCACAGGGAATCGTGATCGACAGCAGAATGGTACAGGAAGATTATGTATTTGTTGCGATCAAAGGAGAACGAACGGATGGCCACGCTTACATAGAACAGGTGTATGCGGATGGCGCACTGGCAGTCGTAACCGAGCAGCCGTTATCCGTTTCAAAACCATATATTCTCGTAGAATCGACCCGACAGGCGTTGAAAGATCTGGCTGCTTTCTATCTGAGCAGACTGGATCTGAAAGTGGTCGGTATCAGCGGAAGCGTAGGCAAAACAAGTACAAAGGAAATCGTTTCTTCCGTGTTGTCGCAAAAATATAAAGTTCATAAAACGGAAGGAAATTATAATAACGAAATTGGTCTTCCGCTTACGATTTTTAAAATTAGCGAAGAACATCAGGTCGCCGTACTGGAAATGGGCATCTCGGATTTTGACGAAATGCACAGGCTTGCATCTGTCTCCCGTCCGGATATCGCCCTGCTTACAAACATCGGCCTGTCCCACTTAAAAACACTTGGTTCCAGAGAAGGTATTTTAAAAGCAAAGACGGAGATGTTTGATCATCTGCGTGAACAGGCTGCCGTCATTTTAAACGGTGACGACGATCTGTTAAGCACGATTGCCAAGGTTCAGGGAACAGCTCCCGTATTTTATGGAATCGGAACGGAAAAACCCAAAAAAGCCGTTTATGGCAGCAAGCAGATTTATGCATCCGATATTACCAATCTGGGTCTGAAAGGAATACAGCTTAAGATTCATATCGGAGACGAATGCTTTGCCACAAGAATCCCAATCCCCGGCACGCACAACGTATACAATGCGTTGGCAGCGGCAGCTGTCGGCAGACAGCTTGGCCTTACAAACGATGAAATCCGCGCCGGTATTGAAACGGCACGAACCATAGACGGCCGGACCAATTTAATCGAAACCGGAACTATGACCGTAATTGACGACTGTTATAACGCCAATCCGCTGTCTATGAAAGCTTCCATTGACGTATTGGCTACCGCACTTGGGCGGACGGTCGCCGTATTAGGTGATATGGGTGATCTTGGCGAAAATGAACGGGCGCTTCATTATGAAGTCGGATGCCACCTTGCCGCAAAAGGTATTGATATTTTATTCTGCGCCGGCACTCTGATACAAGAACTGGCACGAGCGGTGAAAGAGCACAACCCAAGCTGTGATGTACATGTATTTGCAACCAGAGACGACATGTTAAAAGAACTGCTTCCGTTTTTACGCCAGGGAGATTCCGTTCTTGTCAAAGCATCTCATTTTATGGAATTTTCAGAAGTTGTTGAAGAAATTATTACCATGTAAAAATCTTGTCTATTCATAAATAAAAAGGAGATTTCCTGTATGGCAGTCCCCTTTTTATTTGCTTTTCCCATATTTCATTTATCTTTTATTATCTTTACCTTTTATTGTCTTTACCTTCTATGAGCAGGGTTCATGCGCAGGGTTCATGCATTTTGAGTTCTTCTTCCAGCATTCCGCGGATAATTCCCTGTACATAATTTCCAAGATGCTTTCTCTGGTCTTTGTCCAACTGCTTCACATAAATCGGCTCTCCATAAGTTAAGATAACCCGTGTTTTCTTTATAAACGGCACATGTTTTTCAAAAATATCTGCTGTGTGGATCATTGCCATCGGAATAATTGCACAGCCTGTTTTTTCCGCCATTTTAAAACTTCCTTCTTTAAACGGCAGCATCTCCGTCTCGCTCTCGGACAGGCTTCTCGTTCCTTCCGGAAAAATGCACATGGATATTCCGCTTCTAATCTGTTCAATGCCGGTAAGAATCATCTTCATTCCTTCTTTAATATCCGTACGATTTAAAAACAGGCAGTGCAGCCGTTTCATCCAGATTCTTAAAAAAGGTACTTTGCGCATGCTGTCTTTTGCCACATATCCGGTCAGTCCCGGACATCTGGAATATGTGATCACCGTGTCAAACAAACTGCGGTGGTTCCCGATATAAAGCACCGCATCGTCTTTCGGTACATGCTCTTCTCCGTATACTTCCACTTTTACGCCCGAAATAAGCAAAACCACCTTGAAAGCAAACTGCACACAACGCAGACAGATGATATCCCGTTTATACGGATTAAAGCGTCCGATCATCCATGTAATTCCCCAGATCAAAATGCCTATGAAAAAAACAGGATTAAAAAAAACAGAATCAAAATGGTACGAATCATGATTTCCCCCTATTCGGCTGCCGTCTGTCGTGCAACAGCCTGTTTGTGCTTGTTTCATTATATGAAATAATTTCCATTCATGCAATACTTTTTCGCACATCTTGCTATTATTTTGTATAATGGCCAGGTTCTCCTCATAAAATAGCAATAAGAAAACTTCGGCAGTGAACTTATGCATATCCATCCACGCATCAAAATCCAAATAAGCAGCGCCTACCCACAAAAACAGCCCGTTGTTCTGTCTTTGCTGACCATCATTTTCATCGCACTGGCACTGGCGCTTCTGTCCGGCTGCGCATCGGCTGAAACAGAGAAAAAAAAGCTGAAAGATGTTGATTATACGATTTTGGAAGAACGGGATATTCCGGAAAAATTAGCGGAATCCATTGAGCGAAAAAAAGAAGCGGAATTCAAACTATCCTTTGAAACGGAAACCGATCTGTATCTGGTCCACGGCTACGGCGAACAGGAAACCGGCGGCTACGCTATTGTGGTACGAGATCTGTTTCTAACCGAGAACGCACTATATTTTGATACCGAACTATTGGGTCCTGAAAACGGTTCCAACCCGCAAAAAAAGCCGAGTTATCCATATATAGTGGTCAAAACAAAAAAGTATAAACAAAATATAGTATTTGAATAGGGAAATGCATTGACTTTTCCAAAGCAGAGTGCTATACTATATGTAGTGTTTGAGACTGTAATCAGTGTTACGGATTCCAGTAAAATGCATTTAGAGGAGGACGAAAAGATATGCAGCAGACAGATATTGAAAAAGTACGTGCTTCGGTGCATCAGCAGTGCGGAAGCAAGGTAATGATTCAACTTGACAGAGGCAGAAATAAGGTAGACATTCAGAGTGGTGTGATACAGGGCGCCTACCCAAGCGTATTCACAATTCTGGTCGACGACAAGGATGAAAAAAATCCTCCGCAGCTGCTGTCTTTTAGTTATTCGGATATTATTACCAGAGACATTCGAATGAAGCTATGTTAATTTACAATCGGATTCATAAAATTCCCCCGTACTGAATAGGATTATAAAAACGTTCAGTATCGGAGGATTTTTTATTGGATTTTATAAAAAAGCTATTGCAGACCAATCAGGAGAGAGGACGGGCATCCATACAGATTACGGTAGAAAATGATTATAACCTGCCGGATTATGAACCGGATATGATCAAACTGATCGACCGCAAAGGCAGCGTGCGTATTCATGAGACAAGAGTCGAACCGGATGCGGTTATTGTAAACGGCGCGCTGCTGTTCCAGGCACTGTACAAATGCACGGAAACCGGGAGCATCTGCAGTCTGCAGGGAGATGTCCCATTTACGGAAACGATACATATGGAAGGTGTGCAGGAAACAGACCAGCTGATATTGCAAAGCAGCATGGACGATCTGACGCTTGGCATGATTAATTCACGTAAGTTAAATGTTCGTGCACTGCTGGAACTGCATGCGATAGACCAGATGGAACTGCAGCTGGAACTGCCTACCGGCATTGAAAACCCTTCCGTACAGACACTTTTCACACAGCAGAAAATGCTGCAGTTATTGTCACAGAAAAAGGATATCTGCCGCATACACAGCGAAATACTTCTGCCATCCAACCGTCCAAATATCAGCAAACTGCTCTGGCAAAGCGTACAGCTTCGGGGTCTTGACAGCCGGATTCGTTCCGGCGAGATCGAACTGACCGGCGAACTGCTTGTCAATATTTTATACAAAGGTGAAGAAGACGAAAAGCAGATTCAGTGTATGGAAACAACCGTGGCACTGCACGAACGTATCGAATGCAGCGTCTGTGACCCGGAAACCATTTTTAAACTCGTGCCTTTACAGGTACAGCTGGAAGTAACACCGGCAGCAGATGAAGACGGCGAAAACCGCATTCTGATGCTGGAAGGAACACTGGACTTTTATCTGCGCGTATGGCGGGAAGAACATATGGAAATACTGGAAGACGCTTATTCTTTGCAGGACGAACTGCTGCTGGAACGAGAGCCGGTCAACCTGCAGAGCCTGCTCGTAAAAAACGACTCCAAGTTCAAAGTCGCCGACCAGCTTGCCATTGAAAATCAGCCTGCCGAAATTCTGCAGCTGTGTGCCAGCGTAGGCGAAATCTTTATCGAAGACAGCCGCATCGTACCGGACGGCATTGAGGCCGAGGGAATCTTAAAAATCCGCATGCTTTACATTACGGCAAGTGACGATATGCCAATCGGGATTGCAGAAGGCGTGGTTCCATTCAGCCGCCAGATCGAAGCCGAAGGAATACAGCCGGATGATACCTTTGAGTTATCCGCCGGTATCGACCAGCTGACGGTAATTCTGGCAGACAACAGCCAGGCAGATATCAAAGCTGTCATCGGTCTGGATGCGATCGTTCTGCGCAGCCAGCATAATTCTCTCATTACCGGCATCAGTCAGCAGCCCGTTGATCTGGAACAGTACGAAAAGCAGCCGGGCATCGCCGGGTACATTGTCAAACCTTCGGACCGTCTCTGGGATATTGCAAAAGAACACCATACAACCGTAGCAGATGTCATGCAGATGAACCAGCTGTCCGGCGAACATGTCAACCGCGGTGACAAGCTGCTGATCGTCAAACAGATGGGCGTACCTGCCGGCTCCTGATTCCGGACATTTTGTGGCAATTGCCACAAAATGTTCAAGAAAAATTCACAGTTTTTTATTAGAAAGATTTCACTCATGCGGTTGAAATTCTGAAAATGCCGTGCTATACTAATTGCTGGAAACGTTAATCAATACACAAAGGAGTATCGGATTGAGAAAACAGACTGTATATTTTAAAAATACTTCCAAAAAACTTGCATCTTTTTTCCTGGTAACTGCCGTTAGCTTTACCTCTTTGCAGCCGGCATTTGCAAGCCGCAAAACACAGGCACAGGATGCAAAACAGCAGGCGGAGAACAATTTAAATTCCGTCAATAACAATATCAACAGCATCGCAAACAAACAGCAGGAACTGCAGAAAGAAATTAACGCTCTGGATGCCGAACTGGTAGACCTGCTCGTAAATATGGATATTCTGGCCGATGAGCTGGCCGACAAAGAGCTCGAAATCAAACAGGCAAATAAAGATCTGGAGATCGCAAAAGCAGAAGAAAAAGAACAGTATGAGCAGATGAAAAAGAGAATCCGTTCCATGTATGAGCGCGGCGACGGCAATTTGCTCGAAGCTCTGCTCGGCGCTACCAGCATGTCGGATTTCCTGAACAGAGTCAATTATTATAATGCCGTCTATGATTACGACCGGGAGCAGCTTGATATATACAAAGAAACCAAGCAGCAGGTAATTGACTTAAAGTCCCAGCTTCTTACCGAACAGTCGGAAATGGAAGAAATGCAGGATAACTACAGGCTTCAGGAAACGGAACTGAAAAATATGGTTGCCACCAAAGAATCCACCATGGATGATTTTGATTCCCAGTTATCACAGGCGAAAGTACTGGCTGCCGCATACAAAGAAACGATTCAGGAGCAAAACCGGATTATCCGGGATGAAGAAGAAAAAGAACGCCTCGCAAGAGAAGCTGCGGAACGAGCTGCTAGAGAAGCCGCAGAAGCTGCCGAACAGGCTGCTAGAGAAGCCGCAGAGCGCGCTGCAAGAGAAGCACAGGCACGTGCACAGGCCGAACAACAGCAGGCCGCACAGCAACAGAATACACAGCAGCCATCCTCCGGCGGATCGTCATCAGGCAGTTCTTCACCATCCACCGACAGCAGCTCCGGTGCCGGTTCCACTCCGGCTGTAAGTCCTTCCGGTGTAACCGGCAGCGATGTAATTAACTACGCGACACAATTTATCGGAAATCCTTACGTATGGGGTGGTACAAGTCTGACAAACGGTACGGATTGTTCCGGATTTGTAATGAGTGTCTATGCACACTTTGGCTATTCCCTTCCTCGTGTCTCGTCCGCACAGGCAAGCTGCGGCAGAGGCGTCAGCTACAGCGAAGCACAGCCGGGAGACATCATCTGTTACAGCGGACATGTGGCGCTCTATATGGGCGGCGGCAGAATTGTCGGTGCACAGAGTTCCCGTACCGGTATTACAACACAAAATGCCACATACCGGACCATTATTGCAGTCAGAAGAATTATAAACTAATCCATACATAATCATAAAAACCGTTGTGGAATCTCCTGTTCCATAACGGTTTTTTTGTTAAATTAGCGTACATCCCTTGCGAAAAATGAAAACATGTATATAATGATACATGACACAATAAAAATAATCTGATAATAAGATGAGGATAAAAAAATGCATATCAAGTTAGGCAGAAATGATAAGTGCTGGTGCGGCAGCGGCAAAAAGTACAAACAATGCCATCAATCATTTGATGACAAAATCGCACGAATTGCAGATCAGGGACATCCGGTTCCGACCAGAGAGATGATTAAAAACGCACATCAGATTGCCGGAATCCGTGAAAGTGCAAAAATTAACATAGCGGTACTGGACTATATCGCAGAACATATCCACGCCGGTATGAGCACCGAAGAAATTGACCGGATGGTATATGAACGGACAACAAAAATGGGCGGAATGCCTGCCCCACTGCACTATGACGGTTATCCCAAAAGCGTATGCACGTCGCTCAATGATCAGGTATGTCATGGAATCCCGTCCGAAGACATCATTTTAAAAGAAGGAGATATTATCAACGTCGACGCCTCTACGATTTTAAACGGCTATTTTTCCGATTCGTCTCGTATGTTTTGCATCGGTGAAGTAAGCCCTGAAAAGAAAAAGCTGGTAGAGGTTGCAAAGGAATGTGTCTCCCTTGGTCTGGAAGCCGTAAAGCCATGGGGATTTTTAGGCGATATGGGACAGGCTGTGCACGATCATGCTTTTTCAAACGGATATACGGTCGTTCGAGAAATCGGCGGACACGGTGTTGGTCTGGAATTTCACGAAGACCCGTGGGTCAGCTATAACAGCCGACGTGGAGAAGAAATGCTGATGGTCCCAGGCATGATCTTTACGATTGAGCCAATGATCAATATGGGCGCCGCGGATATTTATGTAGACGAAGTCAATGACTGGACCGTATATACGGAAGACGGCAAGCCTTCCGCACAGTGGGAAGTAATGGTGCTGGTAACCGATACCGGCGCGGAAGTACTGTCTTATTAACAACGAGGTATGTTATGGCCAAACAAAACATTCGTATTTTCGCAATGACACATAAAGCTTTTACCCCGCCTCCCGATCCTATGTATGTGCCACTTCAAGTCGGCAGAGCCTGCCACGATCCGCTTGGCTATCTTAGCGACGATACCGGAGATTCGATCTCCGCGTTAAATGCGTATTACAGCGAACTGACCGGCGTATACTGGCTGTGGAAAAATGATTGGGAATCGGATATCATCGGCATCTGCCATTATCGCAGATATTTGATTGCAGAAGACGGCCATCTGTATCGACAGGAAGACATTGCCCGTCTGCTCTCCCAATATGACATGATTGTAACGAAAAAGTTAGAACTGCGCATGTCGTATTATGACGGATTTGCCTCCACACATGATGAAAAAGATTTAGTCGAAACGGAACGTGTCGTTTGCGAGAAATATCCTTCATATGCACCGTTGTTCCATGAGATGGTGCATAAAAAAGAAACTTATTTCGCAAATATGATGATTTGCAGCAAGCAGCTGTTTGACTCTTACTGTGCCTGGCTGTTTGACATTTTATTTGAAGTACAGCAGCGCATCGACACTACCGGATATGATAATTACAGAAAGCGGGTATACGGATTTTTATCCGAATTTCTTCTGACCGTATGGATTGCAAAAAACGATCTGCATGTTTATGAAAGCTGCGTGGGGATGAGTTCCGAAAAGCGCGAAACGGCAGAAATCAAACAGGCCATGTCCGTCTTTTTTTCACGGCAGGATGTTGCCGGCGCAAAACAATATTTTCTGCGTCAGCTGGAAAATCGCCCGGACGTATTGATGGAAGCTTCGGATATCCGTGGTGAATTAAAGCTTTGTATGCAGATCATTTCCACATGTGAATATGAGAAAAAGTACGGTGAACGGACGCTGTTAGAACGCGGTATGCCGTTTGAAGAACTGCTTGATCAGATAAAAAATCTGAATCGATTAATTGAACGACTGGAAGAATCCGATTCCGACGCATCCCATAAGGTGCGGGAATATGTGGCTGATCATCCGGTATCTATGACAGCCGCACAAATTGCAGGTATTGTACTCGGAAAAAATTTTTTATAAAATGGTTGCGACCTCCTCTGCCTCTTTTGCGTTTATATTATTAGAATGCAGAGAAATGACCGGCATTCGGACAGGAGGGAATACTTATGAAAAGAAAATTATCCGTAATATTATTAACGACCGCTCTCAGTGCCGCCCTGATGCTCGGCGGCTGCGGCGCCAAAAGCAGCCGGGATTCCGGCGCCGATTCCTCTGTGAATCAGGCAACCGACGATGTCAATCAGAAAATGTCCGCAAGCGAAGGAGCAGCAGATACCGCTCCGGCGGAAAGCTCCAAATCGGAAGATATGGCAGCATCCGATGATTCCGGTGGTTCCGCTGATTCTTCTTTGCTAAACGGTGCCGCAGACAATGCTACAAACAGCCAAACGCAAAAGCTGATTTTTACCTATAACTATTCTGTGGAAACGAAAGAATTTGATTCCTTTGTTGAAAAGGTAAACAAAAAAACCACCGAAATCGGCGGCTATGTAGAATCTTCCGAAACAGACGGCAGCGTATCCGACGGCAGCGACCGCTATGCAAGCCTGGTACTTCGTATTCCGGCAGATAAAATGGATCAGATGCTGTCGCTGTTAAACAAGGATTCCAATATTACTTATCAAAGCCGCAGCAGCGAAAATGTTACTTTACGATATGTAGATATGGAAAGTCATCTCAAAGTACTGCGCACGGAACAGACCGCATTACTGCAGCTGCTGGAAAAAGCCGACAAGTTAAAAGATATTATCGAACTGCAAAGCCGGCTGACCGAAATTCGTTACGAAATCGAATCTTATGAATCACAGCTTCGGACATTTGACAATCTTGTAGACTACAGTACGCTTTATTTAAACATTACGGAAGTGGAACGAACAACTACCGTCGCTTCTGCCAAAACCTCTTTCTGGGAAGAAGCGGGAAACCGGTTCTCTGACAATATATATGCACTTGGCCAATGGCTGCGCTCCAGCGCAATTGATATCATAGGTGCACTGCCAGTTCTGGTTCCTCTTGCGGTTGTTCTTGTATGCGTTATTTTATTTTTAAACAAACGTAGAAAAAAACAACGGGAAAATACTGTGGACAGTTCGGAAACAGAAAGCTAGAGTGTGTTTTACCAGAGTCCTGTACAAAGCAGGACTCTTTTTTACCTATTATTTTGAGTTTCCTGATTTTTGTAAATTTTTTTAAAAAAGTATTGCATAAACATCACCTTTCGTGTATAATACACCTAATTTGTTAGAAAGGGCACAAAAGTGCAGGGTGAGGGAATGATTATTCGATAATTTGATTTGGATGCTGCAATAAAAAATACCTGGTAATATTTCATACACGAGAACCAGGTCTTTCTGCGTATACCGAATTAGATTATCCCGCTTCCGAACTCCCTTTGTATTTTTGTTTTCAGCATTTATACGGAGTTTTTTTGCGTGAGTCTTTTTTCGGGTACGAAAACAGGCTTTTTATTTTGCAAAAAAAGCCATAAAAAGGAGGCTCTTATTATGCTGCAAATTAAAAATACAACGCTTATACACAAAAAAGACTTAAGAACACTGATTGAAAATTTCAGCCTTGTGCTGAACGACGGCGATAAAGCAGCCATGATCGGAGAGGAAGGGAATGGAAAATCTACGCTTCTGCAATGGATTTACAATCCGAACATGGTAGCGGATTATTGTGAAGCTGATGGAGAACGCATTTTGCTCAGGCAAAAACCCGGCTATTTACCACAGGAACTGCCTGATTCCGACCGTAAAAAAAGCATTTATGAATATTTTATGGAAGAACCCCTGTTTTTTGAACAGACTCCGAAAGAGCTGAACCGTATGGCGGCGCAGTTCGGCCTTTCCTCCGAATTTTTTTATGGTGACCAGATCATGGAAACACTGTCGGGCGGCGAAAAAGTAAAGGCACAGCTGCTGCGTCTGCTGCTCTCCGAACCGGATATCCTGCTGCTTGATGAGCCTTCCAATGATCTGGATCTGAAAACACTGGAATGGCTGGAAACATTTATTTTAAACTGGAAGAAGATCGTCCTGTTTATTTCTCATGATGAAACTTTAATTGAGCGCACCGCCAATACGATTATCCACATCGAACAGATTCGTCACAAATCACAGTGCCGGCACGCGATTGCTCACATGTCCTACCCGGAATACAGACAGCAGCGTTTCCGGCAATTTGAAAACCAGGCACGAATGGCGGCAAATGATCAGCGCGAAAAGAAACTCCGTGAAGAGAAATTTCAGCGCATTTATCAAAGCGTAGCATACGCACAAGCCACTATTTCCAGGCAATGCCCGGCCAAAGCAAGGTTGCTGAAAAAGAAAATGCACGCGGTAAAGTCTATGGAACACCGATTTTCCCGTGAAGATGAAAAAATGACGGAAATGCCAGAAGAAGAAAGTTCTTTGTTTTTTAAGCTCGGAGACAAAAACACCAAAATACCCGCCGGCAAAACGGTACTGGAATATTCTCTGGAGAAGCTTTATACCCCTGACCACAAAACAATGCTGTCAGAAAACATTCATCTCGTCGTGCGCGGTCCGAAAAAACTCTGCATTGTAGGCACAAATGGAGCCGGAAAAACAACGCTCCTTCACAAAATCGCAGAAGAACTTCTCAGCCGCACGGATATTCACGCCGAATATATGCCGCAAAACTACGAAGAACTGCTGACAGCTGCCATGACGCCGATTGATTTTCTGGACTCCACGGGAGATATGGAAACACGTACGAAAATACGCACATACCTGGGTGCGTTAAAATATACCGCAGAAGAAATGGATCATCCGATCAGCCAGTTATCCGGCGGTCAAAAAGCCAAAATATTTCTTTTAAAAATGAGTCTGTCCGATGCCGACGTACTGATTCTGGATGAACCGACCCGCAATTTTTCACCGCTTTCAGGACCGGTCATCCGCCGGATCTTAAAAGAATTTCCAGGCGCCATTATCAGTATTTCGCATGACCGGAAGTTTATTTCCGAAGTCTGCGATCAGGTATGCATGCTGACAAAAAACGGACTGGAACATGTATAATTATTCAAATTGGAGCTGTAACATTACAGCTCCAATTTACAGACATTTTTAATTGTTTGATGAACCGGACGAATGCAATGTTACACTGCTTATAATGATTGCGCAGAATACGATCTGCTGTGCCAGAATCATTGCTACCGCACTGTTTATCGCCGTTGTCTGAACCGCATCTGCCCTGATACAGTCTTTCTGCGCCAGCATACCTGCATATAAAAGCCGCTGTTTTTGCGTTACATTGCTCCAGAGTCCAAACCCTTTCTGCTTGGACAGCCAACCATCAATTTCGATCATTTCCTGCACGATCTCCTTGATCGGCACGTTTGTCATAGCAAGCGCACCCAGCGTCGGCAGTTCATAATTTGTTCCATATTTTCTGCCTGAATCTTTCAGGGTATGATACAGCTGCATTGTTTTTTCACATTTTAGCTCTGCAGGCTCGTCAAACAACGCCAGCACATGTGTCAATGACTGCACCGCATTTCCAATCATAAACTCCGACTTTAATGTGTTATAACATTTTTCCATATCAAAAATCAGCTCATCATCCGACTTATTCGAAAGCGCCAGCAACGCACACAGCGGACTGTCTTCCATGCTGGTCAGAAACGGATGTTCTGCCTGAATCCGCTTATATATCGTTCTGGTACGTACCGCCACCTGCTCGTATCTTTCCTCTTCTGCCATTTGCGCAATCATCATCGCTGCCATCGGAAGATACGGAGAACTCCAAAAATCCTTTTTCAGCCGCTTATAGACTTCCAATCCCTGCTCCATCAACCGCTCCGGTTCGTCGCTTGTAGCCAGTATCGCTGCAACCGGAACACGTACGGCCCCTGCAAAATTAGAAAACGCACTGACTTTTTTAGAAATCAGCTTCTTGCATTGCTTTAGCATATCCACATCGGCTATTTGGTCGCCCATTGTAAAAATACCGGCTCCGGCCAGACATTTCAAACCGTCTTCCCACATAAAAGCTTCCCGAAACACATCCCTGTTCCGAATGAGCATTTCACAGTCTTTTTTCGATTCGTCTTTCATATTGTTCCTTCTTTCTGCTCTCGTTTCTTATGCTGTGTTTGATTTCCTTTCGGTAAGTATATTATACTATTGGTAATGTTGCAATGTCATCCTTTTTTTGGAAATTAAGAACATTTTTTTGCAACAATAACAAGCCTTCCATTTTCCTGCGAATATTCACAAGTAGATAACATCAAAATCCGATCTCCGTGCCGCAGACTGCTGCCTGTATCAAACAGCTGATTTTGCTTTATAAACTCCACACACTGCCGAAATTGTTTTTTATTTTCGTATTGAAAAAACTGATAGTACCGAAATCCCTGCTCATTCTCATTTAATATCCTCGTCTTAATGACAGCCACCGCTTCATACCGACCTGTTTCATAAATCGTGTCAAAATGAATCTCTTTGTGTTCCTGAAAATAAGCCGGATCTTCGTATAAATCAAGTCCCCCGAAAATGTGCCCGTTTTTCATATTATGCCCATAAATAACAGTATTGTCGTCCTGTGGCCAACGGTTATTTTGCGGGTCTGCGAATATGGCTCCTTCCGCTGACTCAGCGCCTGTAAAATCATGATTCAGATAAAAATTTTTATCTTTCAGCGGCTGCATCACAGGCAGATCAATCTGCGTACCCGGAATCTGCAGCCATCCGAAAAGCCCCGGATATTCTTTGGCCATTTCCTGATATTGTGCGAGTATCTTTGGTCTTTTTCTCTGATTATCCTGTTTTTCCTTTTTTGAAATTGCAGCAGGAAGTTCCGTTTCCGATGTCCTGACCGCTTCTGCCGTCGTATGCGTAGTTTCCCTGTTTTCCGTATAAGTCTCCTGTACAGGAGCCGACGCCGCCTTTAGTCTGTGAATATCATAAAAGTTCTGTTTGCTTTCAAACTGTCCGTACAGCCAGGCTGATAACAAGCATAACGATATACAGGCACACGCTGCAGCTGCCGTCCCGCCTGGCAGTCTCCTGACATGCCGGACGCTCTTCTTTTTTTGTGCTGTCTGCGTCGTTTCGGTATCTTCCATCAGCCAGGCCGCAACACCTTCCAGCTGAAGAATCTCACCGGGTGCAGCCTGCGGCTTATCTTTGCAGATGCCTAATTTTATTTTTAATGTCCGGATAAACGCCTCACCAAGCTGTGTACGAAAATACTTTTTCTGCCGCTCTTCCAGACCCGGCAGCCGCTTCAGCCATTCGCTCCTGTCCCACTGTCTGCTGCTTTGGATCAGCTTCCGGATCAGCTCCATATCTTTTAAAAGCTCCGTCCAGCTTATATTGGAATGACTGTCGGCAATCCGGCTGACTGCATCTGCAAATGCACTCCCAAGCTCTCCTGGCAGTACCTGCTCCCGGACCCTTTGAAGCTTTTTACCATATTCATGTAACTGACTTCTGTTCATGCGCCAACCATTTGCGATACATTTTTTGATGTTTAAAAGCGTATATTCTTCCGTCGTCCACTGCAGTGCCATTTTGCACCTCCCGCCATCTGAAAATCTATGTAACAGATGTACCTGTCTGTCCTGTTACAAAGCCGTCGATCTCTCCATTATAATACTGCATAATCTGCTTTACATCTATGAGATTGATCAATCCGTCTCCATTGGTATCCGCGTTTTTTTGCTGTACTTCATCTAACACATCCTCGCCATTATAATACTGCATAACGAGCTTTGCATCCACCAGATCCACTTTGCCGTCTCCGTTCACATCTCCTGGCGCCGTACTTTTCGATGGCTGTATCGTAATATGAGCCGGTACCCGATGTTCCATCTCCTGCTTCTCCTTGCCGTCTGCTCCGCTCCATTCCATATTTGTTACACAGACCGTAGTCTTTCCGACAGAGGAATCTTCTGCGACGTGCAGCCTGATCTGCAAAAGTTCGTCCGCATCTTTCGCAGATATTTTGGAATTATAAACAATTGTAAACTTTCCGGCAGCCGCATCAAACGTACACTCTTTCACTGTTTCTTTTCCTGACGGAAGGATATCTTCCTTTCCCACGCTAAACAGGCTCGTATCGTATTCCAAAATACCGCTTAGCGTAGTAATTTCCGTAGTTTTGCTCTTGCTCTCTCCTTTCAGAGATACTGACAATTGAAGTGTATCACCCTGTGTACAGCTTTCTTTGTCTAATGTATGTTCTATCTTCCATTGGCTCTCAGCCGCATATACTTTTCCAAACAGCATGCATATACAAAGTACCATACCTGCGACCGCAGCTGCGACTTTTTTCCTTTTCTCATGATCTGTCCTCCCGACGACGTCTGACTGCAAGTATCAGTGACAAAATGCCAAACACTGCCGCACCAACTATTAATACGTCACTGCCAAGGCCGATTCCGGTCTTATAATTCTCATCCGGTCCGGATGACTGTGACTGGGCTGATGCTTCGGTTTGTATGCCATTACCTGTATCCGACACATTCTGCACCACAACTGCAGAACTGTCGGAGTCTGCTTCTATTTCTCCTGTCGTTTCCGTTGTATCAATCTGAAACGGTTCTTCCCATCCTGCTTCTTCATCAATAATGTCAATACCAGATGTTTCTTCCGGATTTTCCAGATCTATCATATCATTCTCTCCGTCTGACTCGGCAGCCTGAGGCGCCTGCACCGCACCGGCTACCGTACAGTCCGATATTTCTGCCAGATCCGCATCTGCCATATCCCGCAGCTCCAGAGTAACCGGAATGGATGATGATGCTTTTACCGCCTGAAAACGTACCGTTACAACGGTGCCATCTTCCGCATAACTGTCGTCGCATACGACAGATAAATTCACTTCACTTCCCGTATCGGACGCCATCTGCATATCATTTCCTGAAAACCCGTTGTTCCATGTACTGCTGTCATATTTTAAAACGCTGCTGTCATAATTCAGCGTTGCTCCAAGTGTGCTGATAGCCGGATTGTCGCCGATCCGTACGTCTACATTTACATAATCTCCTTCTGACACACTTCCTGTATCTGCCGATGCGGACAGTGATGGCGCTGCAAAAATGGTATCCGTCCGTACTGCACATGCCAGCATCATACTACACAGTAATCCTGTCATCCATCTTTTTTTCCTGATCATATGCTGCTCCTTTCTTCCTTTTCCTTTTCATTTTCCTTCACAAAAACACCCCAACAGCCGTATAATTATCCATTCCTTTTCCGCTTCCCTGCTTTACCACCGCTTTCTCCATCATCTCCAGCCATTCCGCAGGACTATCGGCTTTTTTCAGCAAATGCTGCATTGTCTTTTCCTGTATCCATTCCCAGAACCCATCCGTACACAGCAAAAATACCTCTCCGCCCGTTCTCTGCAGCGGCCTTGCAATTTCATACTGCGGCTCGTCCCATTCCACGCCCATAACATGCAGCAGGCGATTACGATCCGCATGCCCGCGAATCTGCTTCTCTTTTAATTTTCCTGCCAGCGCCAGCATCTGCGGCACGCTATGATCCAATGTCCGCTCTTGCAGCTTTTTATTCTGAAAACGGTAAATTCTGGAATCTCCGATATGTCCCCACCATATCCTGTCATCATCCGCCAAAAGAACTGTAAGCGTCGTCTTCATTTCCATCATGCGTCTCTGTTTTCTCTGCTCCTGCAGTAAAATCTGCTGACTCTCCTCAAAACATTTTTTTAAATAAGTCTCCGTCACAGTACCATGCTGTGAAAAATCCTCCAGAATATATTCAGATACCAGGCGAGACGCCTCATCCCCGCCGCCATGCCCGCCCAGGCCGTCAGCAAGGACAAAGCACCAGGAATCCCGCCTTTTTTCTGCTCCTGCATAATCCTCGTTGTATTCCCGTTCTCCGTTTTTGGATATCATATCAAATGAAAGCATGTCTACCCCCGTTCTTCTTTTGCACCACCTGATTTCCTGCTGCGCAAATCAGCTCTTCACCTTCACACTCTTTGCCGTACCGTAAGCTCCATAAATCCGGTTTTTCATAGAATCCAGCTGATATGCACGTACTCTGACATAATACTTTTTTCCCGCCTGAAGCCCGGAAATTGTCTTTGATTTCGCCGCTTTTCCTGCTTCTTTTGTCTTCGCTGCGGTAAATTTATTATTTAACGCATATTCAATCTGATACCCCGACACTCCGTTTATATTCTGAAAGCTAACCTGCACCTGCCCTTTTTTCTTCGATTTCAATGCCGATACCGCTGACTTCGCCGGTGCCGTTACTCTTGACCACTTCGCATACAATGTCGCAGCCTCTTTCAGCGGCTTATCCCCGGCTACTTTCTCTCCGCCGTCCTGCTTTGTATACCAGCCGTCAAACAGGTAATCTTTCCTTTGTACTTTCGGCATAATGCCCGGACTGTCATCTGCTAAAAGTGTCATCGTCTTTCGGCTCAGATTGGAACCGCCATTTGTGTCGAACTGAAGTACATAATGCAGATTCACTACAACCGGATTTTTATCCTGTTCCACAGGCTGAGCGGAACCACCGGCGCTGCCGGAACTATTTCCACTTCCGCCGGTTCCGCTGCTGCCGGAACTATTTCCACTTCCGCCGGTTCCGTTGTCATTCGAGCCATTGTTTTTCTCTGCTACATCTATCACACAATACTGTTTTAAAAAACTGCCGTCTTTCGTCGACACCGTTACCATCGCCCGCCCGGAGCCAACAGCTGTGACAAGTCCGTTACCGTCCACCTTCACGACCGATTCACGATCTGTTGTCCACTGCAAATTTGGATTACTCGCATCCAGCGGAACCAGACTCGCATTTAACCGGATAGATTTATCCTGATCCAGAGACGTTTTATCCTGACTTAATGACAATCCCTGAACCCGTTTAAATAACGTCTGGTAAGTATCTGAGTCCGCATAAAACACTTCTTCTTTGGAACCATCCTTTGTTCGCAACGCATACAACTCACGGTCAATATTCAACGGCCGAAATACATATCCTTCATATTGCATGTCCTTTTTTAACTGCAGTTCCAAAAACTGTACGTTCCGGCGCACTTCTTCGTTCGCTATTTCCTCCACTTCATAACGCATCGTTCCGGTATCCGTGCCCTTCAGGTTTAAATAATAATCATTTCCCGTAAGATATACTGTTTTCGTATCCCCGTTTACATCCGGACGAACATTTTCATTTCCTCCGTTTGGTTTATTATTGATTATGGAACCGGCTTCTACGCCATCCATACCGTATATATGTACATCAACCGGACATGCTATCGTTACTTTTTTGCTGTATGTAAGCAATGGTTTTGCATATACGGTAAATATCGCATCGGAAAAAGAACCGTTTTTATTTCCGATAATTTCCGTCACTGTCTTATCAACCAGCACACCGCTTGTCATTTCATCGCTTAACAGTTCCCATTGATACGTACTATACAGCGAATCTTCGGAAGCTTTTCTGACACATTGCACAAATGTCCCCAGTTCCAAATAGCTGTCCCTGCCAATCTGCCCGCTTTTCGGTAAATCTGACGGAATACTTCTCTTTTCTAATATTTCGTAATGCATAGTCCCATAAGTTGTATACAAATTACCCTCATCATCCGGTTTTCCAAGATCAAGCGTGACTGCAAAAATCCTTGGACCATATTTTGTATCAACGCATATATGTGTAATGGCCTGCTCCCTGCCGGACGTAAAATCGCCATGCGGATCAATGCCGACTTTTTTCATGATACGTTCTTTCACACTGTCGGAACCTGTATATTGATATACAAAATTAATTTCTGCAAGCCATGTGAAAAGATAGCTTTCGATAATATCAATCTGCTCTTCGGATAAATAATGCTGAAAATCTTTGTTCAATGAAAAGGGATCTCCGGATTTCAGGCGCTGCAATTCTTCTTTGGCATCAACCGTTGTTGGCAGTATGGTCTCTTCCTGTGGAGGTTGCGGTTCATTTTCTTTGAAATGGATGACCGCATTCAGATTCAACATCTGTTGAACACTGTCCCCTTCTCCTAAAATCGGACCGGTAACCTCAATCTGCTCCCACTGCTCCTGACTGCCTCCGTAATACACGTCTTCCAGTTCACTCGGTATCCCGACAGCATAAAACGCACGACTGGCTATACTTGTCACACTGACAGGAATCGTTATTGTCTTTAGACTTGCACAATCCGCAAACGAATAGATCCCTATCTGCGTAACACCCTCTGCAATTTCCGCCTTCTTTAACTTTCTACAGTGCAAAAAAAGGCTGCTGTTTAATTCCTTTATCCTGCCCGGAATAGAAATCTGTTCCAGACTCGTACACGATATAAAAGCATTGTATCCGATAGATTTCAAAGTTTCAGGCAGTTCCATATGCGTAATCGCTGTGCATTCGCCAAAAGCAACCGGCCCTATTTCTTCCAGTCCATCCGGAAGCGTAACCTCTGGCATCTGTGTACATCTGTCAAACGCACCGATTCCTATTTTTACTATTCCGGATGGTACGGTATAATTACCGCTTCTTCCTTCCGGATATCTGACTAATTCCGTTTTTTCCCTATTAAATAAAATACCGTTTTCAGATACATATGTTACATGATCCGGATCTGCAAAGATATTCGTGAGACGATCGCAATGGTCAAAAATATCACTGCTTAGCTTTGTTACACTTGCAGGGATCGTAACTTCTCTGAGGTTTTCTTTATATGAAAAAACCGCACTACCAATACTGACAACGGTCTTACCATCAATCTGTGACGGGATTTTTACCGTTTCAGCCGAACCTGTATATTTCACAAGTTCTATTGTATCATTGCTTAAAATATTATAAACAAAGTCTTTTTCCAAATGATCGTCATCCATGAAATGAATGGTTGCTTTTGCCAACGCCTCATTTTTTTCGACAGCAATTTCTATTTCTTTCCATTCATTTTCATTGCCGGAATAATAGACATCTTTTAAATTCCCGCATTGATCAAACGCTTCCCCTTCTACGCTGGTCACACTCTTTGGCAGGCTGATTTCCTCCAATGATGTACAGTTCGAAAATGTTGCTCTTTTTATACTCGTTACATCACCCGCAATACATACTTTTTTAAGACTTGTACACAATTTAAAAGCTTCGCTTTCCATAACGGAGACATTTTTCGGTATCGTGATTTCGGTCAAACTGCTGCATCCGCGAAACGTGCCGGCATTTATTTTTGTTATGCCATCCGGGATATTGATTTCCTTCAAACCGCTGCACATTTCAAAAGCCGAACCTTCTATTATAAGCAGGCTATCCGGCAAATTTATTTCCGTAAGCCGGCTGCATTCCTTAAAAGCCAAAAAATCGATTTTTTCTAAATGTTCCGGAATCCCAATTTGTGTAAGGTTATGACAATAAGCAAAAGTATCACCTTCTATACTTGTTACCGTATCCGGAAGGTCAACGGCCGTTAAACTGCTGCACTTATGAAAAGCAGACGATTCTATATTCGTTACTCCATCCGGGATATTAATTTTCGTCAATCCCGTGCAGCTTCCGAAAGCAGCCGTTCCGATACCGGTCACTCCTTCCGGAATATGTATTTCGGTCAATCCTGCGCAGCTGTCAAATGTCCATGCCGATATGCTGGTAATTTTTTCGGGAATGTTAACTTTGCTCAGATTTGTACATCCGGAAAAGGCAGCATTCATAATAGCGGTCACTCCATTTGGTATCCGTACCTCTGTCAGATCTTTGCGCCCAAAAAAAGCCATTTCACCTATAATCGTGACTTGTTTCCCATCTATTGCTTCCGGAATGTCTACGATCGTGTCTTTTCCTATATATTTTGTAATTCGAATCGTTCCGTCGTCTAAAACCTCATATTCATAATCTTTTTCTGCCTTATCCAAAATCAAATCACTGTTAAAATATATATCTATATTTAATAAGATAGAATTTTCAGGATAAACAGTATGTATTTGATTCCATTGGTTCTGTGTCCCTGCATAATATACCTGTTTCAGGCTGCTGCAATCGCCAAACACATAACTGCCCAATTGCACAATACTTACAGGAAGGCCAGCATCCGTCAAATTTGTGCAGTTGTAAAAAGCTTCCTCTCTTAAATATTGCACACCATTCGGAACTACGATTTTTGTCAGACTGCTGTTTCCTCTAAAAGCACCGGCTCCTATTTCCGTCACTGTCTTGCCGCCAATCCGATCCGGAATCTTTAGCTGCGCATCCGATCCGGAATATTTCGTTATCTTAACCGTCGTAGCTGAAAGCTCCTCATACTCATAATCCCCGGAAACAGCAGCACAAACTTTCTTGGCACCTCCAGGCATGTAGACCGGTCCCAGCGCCATACAAATTGTTAAAATAACTGCAATCATTTTCCTGCATCTGCTCATAACCCAATTCCTCCGTTTCGGTACGTATCAACTCTTTACCTTCACGCTCTTTACTTTACTATAATCCCCATAAATCCGATTTTTCATAGAATCCAGCTGATATGCACGTACTCTGACATAATACTTTTTTCCCGCCTTAAGTCCGGAAATGGTCTTTGATTTCGCCGCTTTTCCTGCTTCTTTTTCTTCGCTGCGGTAAATTTATTATTTAACGCATATTCAATCTGATATCCAGACACGCTGTTTATATTCTGAAAGCTAACCTGCACCTGCCCTTTTTTCTTCGATTTCAATGCCGATACCGCTGACTTCGCCGGTGCCGTTACTCTTGTCCACTTCGCATACAATGTCGCAGCCTCTTTCAGCGGCTTATCCCCGGCTACCTTCTCTCCGCCGTCCTGTTTTGTATACCAGCCGTCAAACAGGTAATCTTTCCTTTGTACTTTCGGCATAATGCCCGGACTGTCATCTGCTAAAAGTGTCATCGTCTTTCGGCTCAGATTGGAACCGCCGTTTGTGTCAAACTGAAGCACATAATGCAGATTCACTACAACCGGATTTTTATCCTGTTCCACAGGCTGAGCGGAACCGCCGGTCCATCCGGATGAACTGCCTCCGGAACTGCCTCCACCGGAAGGACCATCCTCTTTTTGTACTTCTGCAACATCAATTACACAATACTGCTTTAAAAAGCTTCCGTCCTTCGTCGATACCGTTACCGTTGCACGCCCGGAGCCAACAGCTGTGACAAGTCCGTTGCTATCCACCTTTACAACCGATTCACTGTCCGTTGTCCACTGCAGATTTGGATTGCTGGCATCTAATGGTATCATGCTTGCACTCAGCTGCATCGTTTTATTCCTGTCCAAAGATGTTTGCCCCTGACTTAAGGAAAGACCCTGAATCCGTTTAAATAAAGCTTTGTAAGTATCTGAATCCGCATAGAACACTTCCTGTTCGGAACCGCCCTTTGTCCTTAACGCATATAAATCACGGTCGATGTTCAGCGGACGGAATACATATCCCTCATACTGCATATCTTTTTTCAGCTGCAGTTCCAAAAACTGCACGTTGCGGCGCACTTCTTCGTTTGCGATTTCCTCTACTTCATACCGCATTGTTCCGGTATCCGTGCCGCGCAGGTTCAGATAGTAATCATTTCCTGTGAGGTACACTGTTTTTGTATCACCGTTTACATCCAGACGGACATTCCCGCTTCCTGCACTTGGTACATTATTGATAATAGCCCCTTCCTCTTTGCCGCCCATGCTGTATATGTGTACATCAACCGGACAGGCAATCGTAACCTTTTTGCTGTAAGTAAGAAGCGGTTTTGCATATACGGTTAATATTGCATCGGAAAACGAACCGTTTTTATTTCCGATAATTTCTGTCACCGTCTTGTCAACCAGCACACCGCTTGTCATCTCGGCACTTAAGGATTCCCATTGGTAAGTGCCGTGTAATGAATCTTCGGCCGCTTTGCTGACACATTTTACAAACGTATCCAAATCCGTATAAGATTCTCTTCCAATCCGACCGCTTTTAGGCAGATCCGACGGAATACTTCCTTTTTCCAGCACTTCATAATGCATGGCTCCATAAGACGGATACAAATTACCGCTGTCATCCGGTTTTCCAAGATCAAGCGTAATGGAAAAAATTCTTGGCCCATATTTTGTATCCACGCATAGGTGCGTAACTGCCTGCTCTTTGCCGGATGCAAAATTACCATGTGGGTCAATGCCGGCTTTTTTCATAATAAGTTCTTTTATACTTGCAGAACCTGAATATTGATATACATAATTAATTTCTGCAAGCCATGTGAAAAGATAGCTTTCTATCACGTCGATCTGTTCGTCAGACAGGTAATGCTGAAAATCTTGATTCAGTAAAAACGGATCCCCTGCCTTTAACCGCTGCAGTTCTTCTTTGGCATCAACGGTGTTTGGCAGCGGCTTTTCTTCCTGAGGCGGCTGCGGTTTGGGTTCTTCTTTAAAATGTATTGTTGCATTTAATAATGCCTTATTACCATCATTAATGTGTATTTTTTCCCACTGCTCTTTACTGCCCGAATAATATACATCTTTTAAGCTGCTGCAATTTGTAAAAGCAATCGGCCCTATAAAACCGATGCTTTCCGGAATCCTGATTTCTTCCAAATTCGTGCAGTTTGTAAAAAGTTTAAAGATATTCCGTTCATATTAGATGAAATGGTTGCTTTTTTCAGACTTAGGCATCCCCGAAAAACAGAACTACCTGTACGGGTTACACTATCCGGTATCCTGATTTCCTCCAGGTTGCTGCATTCAGAAAAACAGGAATTTCCTAAATAGGTCACATTCGGTGAAATAACAATTTTCGTCAAATTTTCACATCTGATAAAAGCGGTATGTTCTATCTCCGTAATACTGTCAGGCATACTGATTTCCCTCAGGTCCTTATATTCGGAAAACGCAGAAATACCTATGGCATTTACCTTTTTTCCATCTATCTTTGCCGGAATATTTACAACAGCATCTTTTCCTTTATACCGTACGATACTTACCGTATTCTCATCTACATTTCGGTACTCATAATCATTTGAGGTAAAACACTTCTCCGTATTTATCAGATTTTCATTACCGGCAGATTCTATTTCTATCTCATTCCAGCGTCGTTCCGTGTCCGCATAATGCACGTAATGCAAACTGCTGCAGCCAAGAAATGCATTCCTTTTTATGCTGATCACACTGGCCGGTATGGTAATATCAGTCACATCCACACAGCCGGCAAATGCCGAATTTCCAATCCCTGAAACTACTTTACCATTTATTTGTTCCGGCACTTCCACTTTTGTATCGGTGCCTTTATATTTTGTAATTTCTATGGTGCCGTCACTCTTCTCCGTATATTCGTAAAACTCACTGTCTCCACCGGAATTAATCTTAAAATGCATCGCTGCATTCTTCAAGCTGTCATTATTTAAGCCAATTGTAAGATTCTTCCACTGTTCTTCCGATCCGTCATAATATACATCTGTCAAACCTGCACAATTTTGAAACGCTTCATCTCCAATGCTGACCAAACCGACCGGCAAGCTGATCTCTGTTAAACTGCTGCAGCCCGTAAACGCTCCGCCTTCTATACTTGTTACCCCAGTCGGAATACTGATTTTTTTCAGGCTGCTGCAGTCCGCAAACGCTCCGTCATTGATACTTGTTATCCCAGTCGGTAAATTGATTTGCGCTAAGCTGGTACAACCTCGAAATACAGAAAACCCCATATCAGTTAATCCGGCCGGAAGGTCCATTTGCGTCAGGCCGATACAATCCTTAAATGCCCCGTCCCCCAGGCTGAGCAGGCCGGCTGGGAGATTGATCTGCGTTAAACCTGTACAGCTTCTGAATGCGCCGCCTTCTATGTTTGTGATACCCGTTGGAAGCGTAATCTTCGTCAGGTTCTGGCAGGAGAAAAAAGCCTCGTTTCCTATACTGGTTACCGCTTTATTATCTATTGTTTCCGGTACTGCCGCCTCCGTATTGGTTCCCTTGTACTTCGTAATTACTATCGTTCCGTTTTTTTCCTGATATTCATACAAAGTTTTTGGATCATCCGCAGAACCGTTGTTAAAATGTATCGCTGCATTTTTCAAATAATCATTATCCGCCGATCCAATCTGAATTTGATCCCACTGCTGCTGCGTCCCTCCATAGTTCACATCCTTCAATCCTGTACAAGCCTTAAATGCACTGTCCCCTATGCTGGTTAATGCAGCCGGCAAGCTGATTTCTGACAGGCTGCCGCAGGACTCAAAGGCCAGCGGCCCTATGCCGGTCACCCCATCCGGCAGAATGATTTGCGTCAAAGCACCGCAAGACGAAAAAGCGCCGCTGCCTATACCGGTCAATCCTGCTGGCAGAATGACTTCTGTTAAACTGCTGCATTGCTCAAAAGTCCAATCCCCTATGCTGGCCAATCCTGCCGGCAAACTGATTTTTGTCAAACTGCTGCAAGACTGAAACGCACTGTTTCCTATACTGGTTACCCCTGTCGGCAGGCTGATTTCCGTTAAGCTGTTACATGACTGAAACGCAAATTCACCGATGCTGCTCAAGCCGGTTGGAAAATTGATCTTTGTCAAATTAACACAAGATTCAAACGCACTGTTCCCTATACCGGTTACTCCGGTTGGAAGACTGATTTCCGTCATGCCGTTTTTTCTTGCAAATGCACTATCGCCTATATCTGTCACACGTTTCCCGTCAATCGTCTCCGGAACCGTCAGCACATTATCGGAACCGTTATATTTCGTAATTGAAACGGTCCCGCCAATCAAATCCATATATTCATAGTCTCCAAAAACTGCCGCCTGCACGCTCTCTTTTCTTCCCGGACAAATACAAAGTCCGGCCACCATACAAAGAACAAGCACTACCGCCAGTATCTTTTTTCCCCTTCTCATATTATGTTCCTCCAATCCCACTTGCCGTTATCCGACATATTCAGCCTTTTACCTGCACACTCTTTACCTCACTGTAATTTCCATAAATTCTGTTTTTCATAGAATCCAGCTGATATGCCCGCACTCTGACATAATATTTCTTTTTCGCCTTAAGACCGGAAAGTGTCTTCGACTTTGCCGTTTTTCCGGCCTCTTTCGTCTTCGATGATGTAAATTTCTCATCTAACGCATATTCAATCTGGTATCCTGACACACCATTAATATTCTGAAAACTAACCTGCACCTGCCCTTTTTTCTTTGATTTCAGTACCGCTATCGCCGACTTTGCCGGTGTCAATACTTTTGTCCACCTCGCATACAATGTCACAGCCTCTTTTAGTGGCTGCTCTCCGGTTACTTTTTCTCCACCGTCCTGCTGCGTATACCAGCCGTCAAACAGGTAATCTTTCCGCTGTACTTTCGGCATAATCCCCGGACTGTCATCCGCTAAAAGCGTCATTGTCTTCCGGCTTAAGTTCGTGCCACCGTTTGTCTGAAACTGAAGCACATAGTGCAAATTCACTACGATCGGATCTTTCTCCTGTTCCACAGGCTGTATAACCCCTCCGGACCATCCGGATGAGCTGCCGCCAAAATCATTCCTGTTATCTGCAACATCAATCACGCAATACTGTTTTAAAAAGCTCCCGTCCTTTGTCGATACTGTAACTGTCGCACGCCCGGAACCAACTGCCGTAACAAGCCCTCTGCTGTCCACCTTCACTACAGAATCTTTGTCCGTCTTCCACTGCAGGTTCGGATTGCTCGCATCTAACGGAACCAAACTCGCATTTAACTGTACAGTTGTATTTCGCTCCAGAGATGTTTGGCCCTTGCTTAAAGACAGTCCCTGGATCTGTTTAAATAATGCCTGATACGTATCCGAATTTGCATAAAATACTTCCTGTCCAAAACTGCCCTTTGTTCTTAACGCATATAAATCACGATCAATGTTCAGCGGACGGAATACGTACCCTTCATACTGCATATCCTTTTGCAGCTGCAATTCCAAAAACTGCACATTGCGGCGTACTTCTTCGTTTGCAATTTCCTCCACTTCATACCGCATTGTTCCGTTGTCTGTACCGCACAGGTTCAAATAGTAATCATTTCCTGTCAGATACACTGTTTTGGTATCTCCGTTTACATCCAGACGGACATTCCCGTTTCCTCCGTTTGGCTTGTTATTGATAATAGAACCTGCCTCTGTCCCATCCATACCATACACATGCACATCAACCGGACACGCAATCGTTACTTTTTGCTGTATGTAAAAAGCGGTTTCGCGTATATAGTAAATGTCGCGTCGGAAAAAGAACCGTTTTTATTGCCAATAATCTCTGTTACTGTCTTGTCAATGAGAACGCCGCTTGTCATCTCGTCACTCAAAGATTCCCACTGATATGTGTTGTGGAGCGATTCTTCGGATGCTTTGCTGACACATTGCGCTAACGTTCCTAAATCCGCATAAGTATCTCTCCCAATCTGCCCGCTTTTCCGTATATCTGATGGAATATTACCTTTTTCCAGTATTTCATAATGCATAGCGCCATAGGCAGGATAAAGATTGCCGCTGTCATCCGGATTACCAAGGTCAAGCGTAACTTCAAACGTCTTCGGTCCGTATTTTGTCTCTATGCAAATATGTGTAATTGCCTGTTCACTACCGGACGCAAAATCCCCCTGCGGGTCAATGCCTGTTTTCTTCATAATGCGTTCTTTTATGCGGTCAGAATCGGAATACCGATATACGTAATTGATTTCTGCAAGCCAAGTAAAAAGGTAGCTTTCCAAAATATCGATCTGCTCTTCAGACAGGTAATGCTGAAAGTCCTGATTTAATGAAAATGGATCACCAACTTTCAAACGTTCAAGTTCTTCTTTCGCATCTAGAGTACATGGATCTTCTGATATAGTTGGCATATCTGGTGGCGTTATTCCATAATGCACATTTATCTTAGTAAAATCATTATCTCCCCCTACCAAGCTTCCGTCAAATACAATTGCTTCCCACTGTTCTTTACTTCCTGCATAATAGATATCTTTCAGTTTATATTTATAGAGATTTCCAATCGTTGCATATTCTATCTCCGTTACACTTACAGGAATATTTATACTTGACAAACTTTTGCAGCCTGCAAACGTCCATCCTTTGATAGCTGTTACTCCCTCCGGTATTTTGATACTCGTAAGTTGTATACAATTTTGAAATGTGGCCATTGCTATGCTTGTTAAACCGGATGGAAGCTCTATACTGCTTAGACTGCTGCAGTCGTCAAATGCTGCAGCTCCTATGCTTGTTATGCCTGAGGGAATGATAACTTTCGTAAGCTTCTTATTTTGTGAAAAAGCCTCAATTCCTATGCCGGTCACTAACTTATCATCTATTTTTTGCGGTACTTCCAATTCCGTATCAGTGCCTTTGTATTTTGTAATCTCTATAGTTCCATCGCTTTTCTCTTCATATTCATATTCCTTTCCAGCTCCATCGGACAATATCTCATTACTACAATGTATAATAGCCTCAAATAGACTTTCGTTACCTTCTTTTAAAATATTTATTTCACTCCACTGCTTTTTAGTTCCTGAATAATATACATCTTTTAAATCAGTGCATTGGAAGAAAGCATTTTTTTTAATATTTGTAACTCCTTCCGGAAGTTTTATCTCTTTTAATCTATTACAATTATCAAAAACACCATCTCCTATACAGGTAACCTGTTTTCCTTCTATTTCTTTAGGAATGGTCAACACAACATCTATTCCATTATATTTCGTAATAGAAACAGTCCCATCTCCCAAAACTTCATACTCATAATCTCCAAAAACTGCTGCCGCCTGCACTTTTTCTTTCCCATCAGGACAAACACCAGATCCTACCACCATACAAATCACCAACACTGCCGCTAGTATCTTTCTGCCCTTTCTCATACCATAGTTCTCCAATCCAAAATGTATTTCTCTATTCCACAACAAAACTTCCGCCATCCGGCATTATCGCCCGGTTTCCATCCGAATCACCAGCTCTGTCGCTATTATCCGGCTGCGTCTGCACATTTCCCGACGAAGACTGTCCACCTCCGTTACTGCTGCCGGCACCATTGTTCCCTGTACTGCCTCCGGACGGCCTGTTGTTTCCTGTGTTTCCACTATTGCCGCTATTCCCGGCGCTGCCGCCGCTCTGCTGCACAGGCTGTTTCCCAAGACTAACGGTAATCGTCACACTGCTGCCTTTTGCTGCCTTCGCACCTGCCTCACCACTCTGGCGAATCACAAGCCCTGCTGCTGCCTGCTCACTATATTCTGTCACAACCTCCGCCTGCAGACCTGCCTTCTCCAGTTTTCCGATCGCCTGATCTTTTGTCAGATATACAAGCTCCGGTATCTGCACCATCTCCGGCCCCTTGCTCAGTACGACCCGAATCGGCTCATTCGTCCGTACGGTTTTGCCTGCCTTCGGCTTCTGGCTGATAATTTTCCCTTTTTCCACTTCCGCGCTGTATTTATTTTTTACTTCACCAAGCACAAATGTAAACCCTGCCTGCTCCTTTAACTTTTCTAACTGTTTTAACGCCTTTTCCTTCGTCATGCCTGTCAGATCAGGCACTTCCAGCAGTGCAGTTTCTTCATTCAGGCTTCCGAGCGACACAGCCAGCGTAATCTGTGTCTGCACCGCGATCCGTTCATCCGCAGGTATGCTCTGCGTGATTACTCTTCCTTTTTCCACCACATCACTGTATTCTTCGTTTATTCCGTCTGCTCCGATTGTCAGATTCTGTCCTGTAATCAACTGCTGCGCTTCTTCCCTCGTCATTCCGGCCAAATCAGGCATCATAACTTCTTCCTGACCGCCGCTCATAATGACCTGCACTGTTTCGTCCGCCAGTGCGATTGATCCGTCATTCGGATTCTGGCTCAATATTTTATTTTTTTCAATCGTTTCGCTGTAGTTCATACCGCTGATCATCAGATTTAAATTTTTTCTTTTAATAATGTCTCCGCTTCTTCATAGCTCATCCCGGACACGTTTGGCACATACCTCTGATCTCCGCTTAAAGCCATAACTCCATCCGCGCTTGTAATTTCCTTTTTTGTAAATCCCAATTTTCCGGTCACAAACAGGCTGACGCAGACACACACAAGCACGCAAGCTGCCGCTGCCGTACATTTCATCCAAAGCGGCAGCTTCCAGTTCATTTTATCGTCTGTCTTTTCTACAATGCGTTCTACCTCTTCTTTTCCGCACAGCGCTAAATAAAAGCTTTCCGCATCCTGAATCCGGTATTCCCTGCGGACATTCATACTGTT
Source organism: Eubacterium plexicaudatum ASF492 (assembly GCF_000364225.2). GTDB lineage: Bacteria > Bacillota > Clostridia > Lachnospirales > Lachnospiraceae > Eubacterium_J > Eubacterium_J plexicaudatum. Next base: position 5,382,266 of record NZ_AQFT02000001.1, on the reverse strand, counting down.
CATAATTGCATTTTCAATGTTTGGATCTATCGTGACACCAAGTTCGGAAGGCGGCTTTACATTGTCCTGCGCAAGTCTCTGAATGGACTCTTCCGGACGTTTGCCTGTGATCATACAGTAAAGTGTCGCGCCCAGCGCATAGACATCCGTCCATGGGCCCTGCTCACCCCGGCTCCTATACTGCTCTTCCGGTGCAAATCCTGGTTTTAAGATAACTGAAAGACTCTTTGACTGTACAGCAGTCGCATATCTGGCCGCACCAAAGTCCAGAATCTTGACTTTCCCGGCTTTTGTAATAAAAATATTATCCGGTGCGATATCCCGGTGGATAATTCCCTCTTTATGGACAGCCGTAAGACCGCGCAGAACAGATAACGCGATTGCACGCGCCTGTTGGACCGAAATACGCCTTCTTTTACGCAGCACTTCCTTTACCGTTGCGCCGTCCAGATATTCCATAACAATATAGCCGCTGCCGTTTTCCTCAAAGCAGTCATAAATATCCACCGTCTCCGCAACCGCATTAAACTTAGCCAAACGCCTTGCTTCAAATAAAAAGCTCTCAAGCCCTGCCTGAAACTGTTCCGCCGCTTCTCCCGAAAATACGGTTACCCGCCTGGAGCCATAGCTTCTCGTTGCAAAATCACTCGGCAGGTATTCTTTGACCGCTACTTTTCGCTGCAGTACCTGATCCCATCCGATGTAGGTAACTCCAAATCCGCCGTAGCCAAGCACACGGCCCACGAGATATTTATTTTTCAAAATCGTCCCAGGCAGCAGATAATAAGCTTCTTTTACATCCGTATTTTTCTGATACCCGCAGTATCTGCAAATCCGCTCTTCCTCCGCTATTTCCGCCATGCATCCCATACATCTTGCCATGATTGTCACCCTTTTTCCCTATGCCTTCGGATCAGCTCTTCCCAGCTGAAATGTTCCCCGCAGCACGGGAAAAACATCAGGCTGGAATTGCCAATCGTTAAAATATCATGCTGTTTGATCCAGACCGGCCGCAGAACCGTATTTCTGTTTATGCAAAATCTTTTTCCGGTCGTTCCCGGTTCCACCGCAAATCTTCTCTGCTTTGGTACATAGTAAATCGCTGCATGCTTTTCCGCTGCGATGCTTTCGTCTCCCCGCAGTACGATATCCATACCCGGAGATCTCCCGATAAAATTTTTGCCGAGCTTTATTGTAAAGCCGTTGCCAAAATCCTTTCCCTGAATGCATACAAGCCACCCGACCACAGGCTTAAAGGTAGGCTTTCGCACGGGACTGGCAGCCGGTGCCGGCTGGCGCGGCATAGCAACCGTTACCGGTTCTTCATCTGCCGATACATGCACGCGTGGCTGCTGTCCATGAGCGCGCGGCAGTGCAACAGTCACCGTATCTTCATCTGCATAGTCTCCATAGGACATGCCAGACAGATCCATCTGCGTCTTCCTGCCGGTTCCTGTGCAGTCCGGGCATTGCTGATATATTTCACCATCATAATAGTGTCCATACTCACATCTTTTTAAAATCATGTCTTTGTCTCCGTTATTTGCGATAAGCGCTTGATACTGTGCGGTACCGAAGAATCACTACCGATGTATTATCCTGCTTTTTTCTTCCCTCCACTGCCGCTGTCAGCGCCTGTGCCGCCTTCTGCATTTCCTGACGGTTTTTATTTATAATGGATATTATCTCTTCTTCATTCAGGCTCCGGTATAATCCATCGCTGGCTAACAATATAATGTCTCCATCGTGCAGCAGGTATGGCTGTTTATTAATATCCATCAATGACAGATTACCGATGCCGATATAGCTGGTCAGCGCCTCCGCCCGGTATTCCTCGGCTGCATACTGCTGTGCCGTCATTTTTCCCTGACGCAGCATCTTATTTAATTCCAGCCTGTAATTATGCTCGACATTCAGAGAAAGTATTTCTTGTCCCCTGATAAAGTACAGCTTGCTGTCGCCAACCGATAGCCAATACAGTTCATTCCTTTGTACAATTGCCGCCACAACCGTCGTTCCTGCCTGCAGCCGTTTTCCATCTGCCGCTTCCTGCAGATACACTTTTTCATCCGCACAAACCGCTTCCCTCCTGAAAAAATCAGGAATATTCAAAACATCCGTCTGCGCAAACCATGCGTCCGCAATACTTTGCAGCGCTACACGACTGGCAACCTCTCCGCCGCTGAGTCCGCCCATTCCGTCACAGACAATGCCAATCGCACGTCCGCCGGACTCGTATCCAAAGACAGAATCCTGCTGCGATTTTCTCGTTCCGATAATACTGGCCGTTCCAATCTCTATCTGGCTACGGTTCTGTGCCCTTTGCTGTGCCACATGCTTTTGTCCGGCCAGCTGCTTTGTGGCTACCTTAGATTCCGTAAGCTCTGCCGTACGTACCTCTGGCTCTGTGCTCTGCGGACTGTCCGGCAGCTGAGGCTGTTCACATAATTCACCAAGCTGTGCATAAGTCTCATCCAATGGCCCGTTCCATACGTCCAACTTCTCTTTTTTGCAAATCGCTGCGCCTTTTTCGAATTTTGGGTATATCCTGTATTTTTATTCGTTTTCTTCTTTCCTAGCACAGAACTTCCACCATCCCGCTTTTAGCGTTTTTCATCATGCCTTAAATAGCCAGCATGTAACTTTTGCTCCATTTACCGTAATAAGTCTTCTTCCCTGCTTTTTATATGTACGCACTCTGATATACAATTTATCCTTGCTGACATCCAGATATTTTAACCGTACAAAATTATCTTTGCCTGCCTTCTCTCCGTTTGTGCTGTTTGTATAATTTTGATTGTATGCGATATTGTACTGACAGCCGTCTATCGTTTTATCTTTTTCCATTCTACATAAACACTTTCCAGTTTTCCCTGACTGTTTCTTGTGCGGACAATTTTCTGCAGTTGCACCTGACGCGGAACTACGGTCAGCGCTATTTTTTTCGTCGTTTTTCCGTACTCGTCCGTCGGTGAATCCGATGCTGTAATCGTAATCGTTGCCTTGCCATAATTTTTTGCTTTTAATTTTCCTGTTTTACTGACAGAAACAATTTTAGAATTGCTGCTTTTATATGAAATCACAGACGCTTCCCCGTTGCTTTTTGCTTTCAGGCTGAAGCTGGCTCCATATTCCAGCCGGTCGTTTTCCATCGTTCCTTTATTATATGTAATCGTCTGGCTTTTTTTCTTTTTGAAAACCAGATACGGCTGCTTTCCACTGTCGTTCTGCCGTCGCTGACCGCACAGTACAAATACAGTCCGTCCGGCACGTCATCCGCCTTTAAGTCAATGTACAAAGCCTTGCCCTGCCATACGATCGACTTATAATCCGATTCGCTGAGCGGATGTCCGCTTCCCGTATCAGAAGGAGCATAATACCACTGGTATTCATAGTCATCTGTAAGCCCGCCGCCGGCCTCGACATCAAATGCCGCAACGTTCTGGCTGCGCTGCATATTCGGTGCGCTGACTGTCAGCGGCTTTTCCGCTGCTTCTCCGCCTCCGGTTCCGCTGGAAGCGTCGTCTTCCCGCTGCCATGCACGGGAATCGATCTTAATGTGAAGCATCGGCACAACGGCCCGGTATTTATTTTCCACAAGTCCATACAGTGAAAATGCTCCTGTACTGCCTATGAGAGCGGCATATCGAAATGCATCCTTTTCCTCCGATGCCGGTGTACGCAGCCACCACCAGCAGCATTGATCTCCCATACCATCTTCATCACCAAGGCGTGCCCCCATTGCATATGCATAATCGCTTGCCGGTATTTGGCGGCATGGAGACGGATTTTGAACTGCCGTGGTAAATCCATAGCTTCTATTAGACATTTCCTCCATAGATGGTATAAATATATCATCCTGTGTACCACCTCCGCTGCCATCGGCTGCATAATCTGAGTTGTCCACACTCTGGCGTGCGATCGCTGCGCGCTCGGTATTATCAAACGCAGTTCGGTAAAACGCACCGTTGAGCCATTTGCGCAGTGAACTGTCTTCCCATGTCACCGCCGCTCCCATCTCATGATAGCTCTTGCAGTCCAGTCCGGTATCGGAAAGAATCTGCAGCGTTTTTCCATCATTTGACAATACACGCCATCGAATCCGTTCCCATTTAAAATACCGATATTCCTCCGTACCAAACTGTTCCTCATTATTTGTATCTGACGCACGGACTCGACGGTATTTCACATCACCTACCCAGGCGTCGCCATAGCTATCATAAGCGGCTCCTGTGATCTCAGGTGTAAGCGCCGAGCCTTTGATCTCAGACTGCGGATAACTTCCAAAAAAATATTTGTATAAATAACCTGCGTCGCATCGTCATTATACTGCGGGCCCTGCGGCACTCCCGCGTCAACCGTCTCCGCCCGCATACGGTCTGTCCGTGCAAAACAGATGAGTGCAAATAAAACTGCTATCAGACATACGTTTTTCTTTTTGTATTTTTTACAATCTTATGATTATTTTCACGCTTCATATGTTATCTCCTAATACTGCCCTTTGCTGTTTTGTATCTCCGCTTCCGTACTTTCATAAGCCTTCGCTATCGTCTCAAGCACATTCCCATACTGCTTCATCTGTTCCTGCTGCCTGTGCAGATCCTGTGAAATGCCGAATAAGGCCTGCGCGACAGCATGGTAATTGCCTTCCTGATGCCGCATTTGACTGCTGAGCTCCGCTGCCCTGTTTTCCTGTCTTTTGATTTCTTTACTGCAGCTGTCGATTTTATCTGCCCATCCGGATAATTTTTTACAAGCAATCTCAAATTCTCCCATACTGTCCCCTTTGTTCTAATCCTGTACTAAAAACGTCTCGTCAGACAACGAAATCTGGTCACCGCTTTTTAACCGCACAGGCTGGCCAGGAATTACCTTTTTTCCGTTTACACAAGTACCATTCAGTGAATTCAGGTCATCCACATACCACCCGCCATGATCTTCAAACAGCAGCGCGTGCTTTCTGCTGATCGTCTGATTGTCCGCCATGCAAAAATCTGCTTGTGCCTGGCTCTTGCCAAGAATAAACTGATTTTTATTCAATACAATGGTCTGTCCCGTCTTCTGCCGGATCATATGCAGCCGCCTGCCCGCCGGCGGTGCTGCAGGCCTTCCGAACTGATCAGGACTTTGCTGCGGCCGGCTCCGTACACCTGCATATGACGCTGCATGCTGCTGTGCGCCTGCTGCGCCGACTTCCTGTCTATCCGGCTGCATGCTGCGCATCTCCATTTCTTTCTTTTCCTGGGCATTTTTTACAGCAAGTACAATCATCCGGATAAACAGCAGCAAATCAATAACACCCAGCACAAACACTGCTATCGTAATTGTTGCCGTCTTTGGCTCCAGCATATTTTTTGCATCGGTAAGCATTTGTGTCATAGCTGACAGTTCGGCTGCGCCCGGTTCTTCTTTCCGCATGATCTCTGCCGCAGACTCTAATGCCTGTTCCAGCATTTCCGCAGATGCTTTTTTATATCCGCCTGCCGCCTGAAGATCCATACACTCCTGATAGACAGCCTTAAGCTGTGTACTTGCTTCATCTATCGCTCTGCTGCCATAATAAATAGAAAAATTATCCAGAATCGCACTGACCTCATTGATCGGCAGCGCATAGGTTATTCCGCTGTCATCTTCCGGCGACTGCTTACAGTTGAGTCCGATAACATATCCATCCGCGTCCAGTAAGGGGCCGCCTTCCAGCCCCTGTATAACCGGAGCCGAATGTGACAAATATATTCCGCTGTCCAGGTATGCCTCTGTCTGTACAACTGCTCCCTGCATAGACCGGACATCCAGCTCAGAATATTCCAACGCACTCTCCTGCGTATCCGCCTGTACCGGAAATCCATATGCATAGACCAGATCATTGACTGCAATACCCGCGCTGTCTCCCAGTTTTAACGATTCTTTTTGGCTGACTACATTCGCAGCAGACAATATGCAGTAATCTTTTTCCGCACTTTTTACCACAACTTCCGCCTCTGCTGTTACATCTCCTGTGATCACTACCTGAATCACATTTGTCAGCTGCATGTTTTCCGTATCAATCTTATGTTTTTTGCAAAATTTTTTTATTGCACGTGGTGTATTGGACACACTGCTGCTGTTTGTGATCATATAAGTGGCGCTTTCTTTATTTGCAATCAGAAACCCGCTGCCGGATTTCATCATCCAAAATGTCCCCTTCGGATCTACAAAACCGCTCCGTACCTCGATAATACCTGCCTCCGGCCTTACGGCACGTACATCCGCAGCCTGTGTCGGTTCTATATTCATATCTTGTGTCATCTGTGCATCTGCGCTGCTTTGCTGCAGTGCATCTGAAAAATCCGCAGCATGCACCTGGCCAAACAGGCTGATACATAATAAGAGTGTCGCCAGGCATATGTGTATGCCTGATTTTTTTAAATTTGCCATCTTACGCTTCCCCATAACTGCCACAATAAGACGCTTTTGCAAGCGTCCTATTGTTGTAGTCTTTTTTGAAATTATGATATTATATCATCCTTTAATGAATTGATCATATTTTTGTTAGCATTCTCTGCACGTTCATATTCACCTGCCATTGCATTCAGGTCGGTCACATGCTCGTTGATCATTTTCACCATGCGGTTTATATCATCCTGCAGCTGTCCGAATTTTCTCTTATATGCATCAGCCGCTTCGCCGCTCCATACGCGTCCGGATAACTGATTCACAATGTTTGTCATCGCAGATGTCATTCTCTGAATATGCTGTCCTGTTGACTGAAAATTACTTGCCGTACTTCTTAATTTCGCTGTTGATACCTTTAATGTTCCTGTCATTTATCTGTCCTCTCTTTCTTTTAACGTGTCCATCATCATTTTTTGTCCAAATCCATCATAACCGAAAGCGTTTGTTTATTTATATCTTTTACAGCCTCCGCCTCATTTATAAGTTCTTATATGGGCTGTCTCTACGTTTCTTGCTTCTGCCTGTTCATAGGTTTTTGCAATCTCTGCCAGTTTATCTACATATTTGTTAATTTCGGTGTAGAAGTCGTGCATCTGCTGAATATCCTGATTAAATGCTTTATCAAATGCGTTCTTTGCCTCACCTTCCCACATGCCATGCAGTGCACTGTGCTGATTTTTGAGATTTTCGATCTGTGTTGTCAGATTGCGGTTATTTGCGCGTAATTCTCCTGCTTTCTGGTTCAGTTCTGCTGTAGTTACTGTAAATTGGTTTGCCATGTGTTATGACCTCCTTTAATTTTTTATTTATCTTGAAATGTATGTGCTACATCTAAGATTCTGCTTGTTAATTCAAAGTTCTTTGAACGATTTCATAGCTTGTCTTTTCGGCATCGTATGTATTTTTCGCTGTCTGGCGTATCACTTCCGCTGTATTTCTTAAGTTCAGCGCAGAGTTTTTTATTCTGTCTTCTACGATAGCGCCTTTTTTGCAAAATGCAGCTGCATTTTCGCCTTTCCAGTTCGCTGCGATTCCTGTCAGGCATGTTTGAAATTCCTGTTCCGCAAGCATAAGCAGATTCTGCGCGATCTGTTCCAGTTCATCTGCCTGCTTTTTGGCATTCTGAAAATCCATTTCAATCGTATACATTGTCTTCGCCATATACTATGCCCTCACTTTACAAAATCGCATTGTCCGGCAGTGAACGGATGATCTCAGCTGCTTTTATCTGTGTATCTGCATAAACGCCTGCCATTTCGAGCAAATTGGACGGATGCTCTTTTAACCGGCCGCATGCTTCCAGTACTTCCTGCTTTGTCTCTTCCAACAGCCTGCGTCCATAATCTGCCGCATCTCCCTGCCAGTAATGTCCGGAGGCACCCACTACTTCACACAGATTGTTCCAGTTTCTCTGAATTGCCGCAATCTGTCCTTCAATCTGATCTGCGGCACGTCTGAGTTCATCCGGAGATACCTTTAATTGAACATCTGCCATTTTATATCCCTCCCGATCATTATTTTGATTCTTTTATATCCTGATCTCAGCGATCAGAGAAGCTACTTTTCTGTCACAGGCTTCGTATTGTTTTTTTGCATTTTTATTATACGCGCACAGCTCTTCCATGCTCTTGACCGCCGTTTCTATGGCCTGCATACCATCCCAAAACGCCTTATGGAACGCGCTCCGACCGGGGCCGTCCCACATGTTTTCCAATGCGGAAACGCTCTGCTTCATATTGGCTATTTCTTTTGTAATATTTCCGATATAGCCCTGCACGCGGCTGGCATCTGTTCCCAGCCTGTCTGTATTGATCCTGATCCTGTCTGCCATCACAGTCTCTCCCCTATGTCTAATGTCACCGGAATATGCGTCCATTCCACAAGGCTTACTGCCCGAAGCGTTTCTTCATATCGTCTTGGATCTGTCTCTGCCGCCTGTATGACAGACTCTTCCGTCTTTTCATACAGATACACTGCCTGTTCCAGCACTGCCGCCAGATCCTTACATAAGCTGGCCTGCTTTTTTAAAGTCTCGCTCTGTTCACACATCTTTTTTTTGATCTGCCGGCTGCATCTGCCTTTGCACAAAGCGTCCAGCCGTTCGATATTGGACGAAAGCTTTTTTTCGCACTGCTCCAGCTCCTGTGCCAGACGCATTACCTGCCTTAACCGTACCTTAGCTTCCATTCATAATCCTCCGGCACCTTTCGGCTGTTTTGTTTTTCATCGCTCCTGCTGATGATTACTATAACAGGATTTCTCACTGCTGACACAGTTTTGCATTACTTGACCTGTTTGTATGTCCAAATAACATATTTTCAGCCGATTATACAAAAATCAGTCTGCTTCCGTCATGGATTCCATTTGTATAAAGGCTTAGATTATGATCTAACAATGTACCTGTATCCATCGAATACAGCACAAAATCGTTGATCTGCTCCGGCTTCTTTTCTTTCACCTTTTTAGAAATCATTTCACTGATCTCCTCCATAACCTGTACCACAGGCACGTTTTCATCCAGCATAAAATCATAATTCGCATCTACTGCCGGTATGTAAATATCTGTCAGTATCATTGTCAGTGTCCCCTTTCAGTCATCCGTGCAAAGCAGTTCCCAAACGGCTGCGCCCAATTGCTCACGCATGCAATGCCTTCTTGCGTTTTTATATTTACTCTGATCTATTTGAAACTCCCGCAGTCCATATTTTCGAATCCGCACTGTCTGATATACCTTTCCATTCACACTGTTTCGGCATGTCAGTGTACAGCACTCTTCATCTTCGAGCCGAATACACACTTCTTCCAGCTGCCTGAGCCAATTGTGTACAGGCATCGGTGCCATTCCAATTGTTTTCGCTTCCCGCTGGCTTTTTACCGTTAACACAGCACTGGTATCCGAAAAATAGCAGCAGCGCACATAAGCTGTCTTGCAGCCGGCAGTCTGCAGCGTCACACACGTCTTTTTTTCCAGCATCACGGAAAGCATATCTGCGTATGGCTGCCTGACTATTACACCCTCTCCGTCCCAGTCGACAACACCATTTTGATACAGATCCGCAAGCATCACATTAAGTGGACGCTCAGACACATGCGCATCGGAAAACAGCCCATACCATTCTGTCTGTCCAAGCCCTGCCAAAAGCAGCTTTAACTGCTCTTCTTTTATATAATAAATGTCATAATCATTATCGCTGTGCTGACAGCTGTCAGATCTGCTCCCGTTTTGTATGTCGTCCATGCATATACTCCTTCACCGCCGACTTATAGCTTCTTGATAACGGAACCGACATGCCATCTTCCAGATAAACCGTATTTTCCGAAAGCCGCACCCGGTCCAGATGATGCATATTAAACGCAAAGCTCCTGTGACAGCGTACAAATATTTCCGGAAGCTGCTGCATGATATGCTCCATAGAATCATATCTGCTGTATTCCCTGTTTCTGACCCGGATAAAGATTTTTCGTTCTCTTACCTCGATATAATATATCTGACTGAATGGAATCGCCGTTCTTCCATCCCGGTTTTCTATGACCAAAAATCTTTTTCTTCTGTGGAATCCTGCATCCTGTCTTTTAAACAGCTTCCTAAAAATGCCCGCAGCACCTGCTTCATCTGCTTTTCCTCATAAGGATACAGCAGCAGAGACGCCGCACGCACCTCCGGCGTTAAATATTCCATTGGTGAGACGGTCGCATCTGCAACGAGCAGCAGCTCCGCCTTTGCATATAATGTTCGAATCTGATGCAGCAAATCAATTTCTTCGCGTCCTCTGATGCCTACGCATGCCATGTCCAGCAGCGCACTCTTTTTCAGAAACTTACGAACCGTATCCAATGCGGAAAAACAATACATCGTAAGCTCTTCTTCTGACAAATACGCGAACAGGTCTTTGGTGACCTGTCCAAAACTCTCTGCTTCTCTGCGCCTCGGTCCGTATATGATCATGGTAACCATTGCTATCTACCTCCTGGCCAGCGGCACGACGATCTTTGCCGTATCCACCCCGGCTCCGGCATCCGGCAGACAGCCCACACCCGGCGGCTGTACTTTTGTCTGCTCCATATACGGAACATACTCAAAATTCAGCACCCGGTTCTCAGCTGTATTTCCACCGAAATGAACACCTGTCTTATATCCGGTAAACGCTTCATACAGCTCATCGCCAAAAATCTCCTGATGATCTTTTAACGAAATGGCCCCGAAAAAGAAAATATGATGCATGCTTCCTTTTTCCAAAATATTTCTGAAAAATCCTTTCATCTCATACTCAGAATCATTGATCAGCATTACCAGAGACTTTAAGTCTGCTATAAAGATAAAATACGGCTCATATGCTGACATAATCTCATATATTTCATCTTCCTCGCAGTCCTGTCTTTGCAGTTCATGCTTTTTCTGATTTCTTTCCTTAAACACCGGCAGAAGCTGTGCAAAAAATTCATACAGCCCCTTATCATCTTCCACATAATGTATACCTGCGGATGCATAGCTGTGAAAATCATGCGCTTCATTGTCAATAGCGCAAATATTCGCACGTTTCTCCAGCGCTGCCTGCAGACATACTTTTAAGAAATTCGTCTTTCCGGAGTGTGCCGTTCCATATACCGTATAACAGTAATTGTTTCGCAAGTGAATTCCATACACCTGTGCATTTGACATATCATATGCTACCGGCAGCACATTTTTATCTGCAAGCTGCTTTCTGTAATCGTCCAGCTTATGAAACTCTGACCATACCGGCTTTTTCGGTATTTCAGGCACAGGACGCGCCGGTTTTCCTGTCCATGCCAGTTTCATCTCTTCGCATTGTGCACGTATCATTTCCATACGTTCATAATCGTTTTCCGCCTTGACTGCCAGCACTGCCTGGAATTCCAGAATACGTCCCTCATAGTCAATAAGTCCTCTGCCCTTCATGCCGCTTTCCGGCATTACCTCGATTTGGTTTGTATGCAGCAGGTCCGTATATTCATATTTTCCTGCAACTGCAGACAGTAACCCGTTGAAATATTTTCACATACGCGGGAAGTAACATCATTCATGCCGACGCCATTTCCTGAAACTACAAGGAAATACCCTGGCTGACGCCTTCTTTTGACAGCGTAATCATAATATCTTCATATTTCTCATCTGTCTTTTCTTTGAATGCTGCGTAATTATCTACAAAGATTACGATCGCCGGCATTGTCACACCGTTTTTTTGTACATACTGGCTGTAATTTCCACCACGCAGCAAAGTCTTTCGTTCCTGCAGAATACTTTCCATCATGTTAAAAATTTGCTGATTTTCTCCATATCATTTTCATACATGACACCGCCCACATGCGGAGCTTCTTCAAACGCGGACATCATCTTACTGCTGAAATCCAGCGCATACAAATGTATCAGATCCGGTGTATAGCGGTGAATCAGCGCATAAGCAATCGTCTGCATCATCGTACTCTTTCCGCTTACAATGCTCCCAAAAACAGCTAGATGTCCCGTTTTCGCAAAATCCAAAAATAACGGCATCTGATTCTGGTTTGCCGGATCGTCGATTTTGCCTGTTACGATCTCAAGACTCCATGCCCCGCTTTGTCCTGGCCAGCTTCTGTCTTTATAACAGCGGCCGGCAAACTCCGCAAATTCCTGCAAATAAATATGCCCCGGCAACACCGGCATCCATAACTGCATGTGATAATCATACCCACATTCTTTTGCCATCCGGGCAAGATATTCTTTCACGGCATCCAGCTGTGTTTTTTCCTTTTTCTGCGGCATCTTCACTTTGCCCGCAACCGACTGCTCCATCATCTCTGATAAGACGGCATGGTGGTCTGGCTTCACCGCCCATACTTTTTATACAGCAGCAAAAAATCGCACAGCCGGTCCGTATTGTACCTGCTGACCGGATAATCCAGCTTTTCAAACCACATCGCCTTATACATCGCATGAACCAGACGGCCAAGCTGCTGCTTGTTCTGGCACTCTTCCACCGTTATTTTAGCCGCTTTTTGTGCCAGGTCCATACATTCTGCCAGTACTTCCAGCCACAGATATTCTACTTTCTGCTTCTGTGAAAGCTTTGCCGAATTGCCTGTCATCTCCACGGTTCCATTCAGGCTGAGCATTTTGGCAATTTCCGTATTGCCCATATTGACATTTTCTTCGTAAGCCGCCCCGCTGTAGCCGGACTGAAACAGCTCGTACACCTCATCATTGCCGACCTGCAGATAGCAGCGGCCTGCCTGCGTAATATACGCCGCGTCCGGCTTATGCAGCATATCGTTGCTGTCCTGTCTGTCCTGCACACGCAGACAAAGACGGAACTTGGAATTGCTCCATATGTTATCGTCTACCGTACCGCTTGGCTTTTGCGTCGCCAGAATCATATGTACGCCAAGGCTTCGTCCAACCTGTGCCACAGAGATAAGCTCCCTCATAAAATCGGGTTCTTCTCTCTTTAATTCTGCAAATTCGTCTATAATTATAAATAAATGCGGCACCGGCAGCGTGGCTTCTCCGTTTTTATACAGCCTTGTATACAGATTAATATTATTCACGCCATGTTCCGTAAAAACACGCTGACGCCTGCGGTTTTCACTCTTAATCGAAATCATCGCACGTCTGACCTGGTTGCCGGACAGATTCGAAATCTGTCCGACCATATGCGGCAGTCCGTCAAACAGATTTGCCATACCGCCGCCCTTATAGTCTATAATAAAAATCCTATATCATCCGGACTGTAGTTAACCGCCAATGACAGCATATATGTCTGAAGCGTCTCTGATTTTCCGGAACCTGTCGTACCGGCAACCAGTCCGTGCGGCCCATGGTATTTTTCATGTACGTCCAGATAACACGGCACGCCTCCGGCTTTCGCGCCTATCATGCCCCTGATATTGTCATATGTCCGGTTTTTCGCCCACAGTTCTTTGACCGGAAGCTCCTGCGGCTTTGACACGCCAAGCATTTCGAAAAACGTCAGTGCATTCGGTATCTCTCCGCCCTTTTCCATCTCCTGTACCTGCAGCGTTGCCAGATGTCTGGAAAAGCGTTCCAGGCGAAAACTATCCACCTGGTCAAACCGGATTTTTTGTCCCTTTTCTTCTCCAAGGACAACTTCATACATGCCCTGATATCTGGCCGTATTTTCAATGACAAAATCACAGGCATTCGGCAGATCCTCATAACGCTCTGCCAAAATAAATGTCGTAAGTCCGGCCGCATGGTCTTTATCAAAAATATATCTGGCAATCAGCTCGCCTTCCAGAATGTGCATATCAGACACAAACAGCACATAATAAGGCTTTGGAAGCTGTTCTTTCGTTCCGAGATTTTGCTGCTCTTCCTCCAGCCTGGTACGAAACACTTTGGTCAGCTCATAAAATACATCACTCGCCTGTTCGGCGCTTGCAGCGCAGTAACGTGTTTTCTTATCCTCTGACCACACATGCGGCAGCCACTTTGCAAATGCCCATTCTTTTTCCTCATTGGAAGCTTCCCCGTCATAAATAAAGCCAAGCTTTACATCCGTATAACAGTTATTTGCCGCCATCTGAGCAGCCAGCAGCTTGGCAATTTCAATCGCACCGGCCTTCTGTGCACCGCCTACGATGCCGATCAGCTGATGCTTTGCCAGATCTAGCACTACCGGGACATCATAAAGCACATCGTAATTTTCTTTTATAAAACGAGGCTTATCCGCCAGCTCATCTTTGTAAATCGAAAACCTTTCTTTTGGTGCCTGAATCGAAATCTGAAACGGTACATTTCCCATGCCAAGCCGATGCTTTAAATAATCTCTGTGTGTCGTATTCCGATTCCACAAAAGACCGCTGCTCTCATCATAAGACAGACATGTTCCGGCATCCGGATACATGTCAAACAAGCTGCGGGAAGCATTTTCATACTTATCCTTAATCTCATCTGTTTTCTTTAGCAAATATTCGCTGTAGCTTTCAAACCTTACTTTACTGTTCTCCGCTTCTTGCTTCTTTTGATGCCGGATATTCTGGACTGCCCAGAATACACCGAGTACCGCGGATGACACTGACATAACAAGTCCTGAATACATAGACATGGCACTGCCGCCCGAAGACGGCGACATCATAAGGATACATCCTGCAATCATAGGAAGTGTCATGGTAAAAGAAGGCCCAATCGTAAGCAGGAGCGGCTGCGGTTTTTCCCGTTCTACCTGCGGCGGCTCTTCAATCTCTATCTCCCCATCCGACAGTTCGTGAAATGTACGCGGAGAACGGTGATAGACTGTTTTTCCGTGAGACAGCAACGTTGTCTCACGCGCCTGTCCGGAATCTGCTGTCTGCTTTTTCGGCATTGCCTTTAGCTTCTTTACATTAATCCGCGCTTTGCTTCCTTTTGTATCAACTGCAAGACAGCTTCCTAAGTAAATCATGCGCAGTCCCATAATATCAATGCATGCACCAGGACTTAACAGCCGTTCCTTATCAATCCGGTAAGAATTGACATAAGTACCGTTCAGGCTGTTATTCAGCAGCTTAAAGCCTGCCCCTTCACGAACAAACGCCGCATGTCTGCGTGAAACAAGCTTCATAAAATCATAAACAATATCATTGTCTGCCTGTTCGCCAATCGTAATCTGACTCACACCGGCCAAAGAAAATTTTTCATATGCATGAAACAGCGAACCCACATACTTTACAATAAAAACAATCTCTTTTTCTTCTTCAATAAGCAGGCTTAAAACATCCTGATCCGCCAGCTCATATCCCTCATATGCCGCTCCGTTCTTTCGAATGCTGTAACCCCTGTTATGCTTAAAGCTCCACACATGGTCCATCACTTCCAGATAAATATTTCTGTTTTTCTTTAAGTGAAAAAAATCGCTTCGAAGCGTAAGTGTATAATCAGCATTATTCACAGACGGAAGCTGAAATTCCCGAAATGCATCCTTTGCATATACTGATAAAATAATGTTCATCTGGCCATTACCTCCGCCTCTGGTTTGCGAGCGAGTCATCTAAAGATCTTTTTACCTGCCTCTGCTGTGCAGATATCTGAATCTGCTTTCTCAGCTTCCGCTTTTTAGACAGCAGAATAATTGATATAACCAATACAGCCAAAATAATGATTTCGTAAATAAAAATTGCCTGCTGCGACAGCAAAAGCTGCGCAATATCTTCTATATTCATAACTACCTCTCTTTTGCCGTACGTGTTTACCGTAACTGAAGTTCAAATACAAATTCCTCGTCAGCCAGCTGAATCCTGTCTCCGCTGTGCAGCTTGCATGCCTGATTTTCTGCCAGCCGCTTTCCATTTACCGACGTCCCGTTTACAGAACCCATATCTTTTAAGTAACAGACATCTCCGCGCCTTACGATCGCCGCATGATTCCTTCCAATAGATGTATTTCCGGTAATGCAGTATGTATTTTGAACGGATCTGCCTATTTTTACAATATCACCAGAGAATACCGTACGCTCTCTTGTCCGCACCCGGATCAGCTGCATATTCTTCTTCACCGGCTGCACAGCAGGCTCTGCATTGCCTCTGCTGCCTAACATAACCGTATATTGCTCCGGTTCTTCCGAATCCGTTTCCCTGACCGGCTGCTGCATTGCCTGACTGCCAATGCCCGGCCGCCTTCCTGCAGATGCCTGGCCAATATACTGTCGGACATGTTCCAGCCGATAATCTCCCTGCTGCAGATAATCTTGAAAATCAATCAGATAATCCGGCCCTTTTCCGCCGTTTTTTTTCATTTCCTGATATATGATATCCTGAATCAGCGCAAACAGATTGTATGACAGATCTTTTGCCCCTGTCACCGGCTCGTATACAAAGTACATCCTTAACGTATCTTCTTCCATAAATATCGCATCCGGCTTCATCAGCATATGATCCGGATACAACCCCCTGCTTTGCGCTGCGATTTCCACATCAAGCATCTGCGTCATCATTTTCCAAAATCCTTTTCTTCTATCGTGCTTTTCGTATCTTTTAAATATTTTTCCAACGATAACGAGCATGGTGCGTCATACATCAGCTGCTTTTTTCCATCATATGTGATCTGAAAAAATCCGGGTACGGAATTTTTCTGCAAGTAATCTACTTCTCTTTCATTAATTTTTTCACCAAGCGCCAGTTTCGCTTTGATCGTTACATTAGATCCTCTGATATGAATCCGATATTTCATTAATTTCTCCGTCCTTTTACCTGTTATTTAACAGTTTTTCAGTCTCCTGCCTGACTGTGCTGCATAAATCGTCTCCATTATAAAACTGTATTTCTTCCGGATTATAGTCCTTAAGAAAATTCAAATAGGTAGTCAGTTTGTTTTCTTTATAACTGTCCAGCACTGCCCGGTTTAACGGCAGTCCATCTCTGTTATTCATGTACGCGGCACTCTGCATGCCTTCGCTCAATAACAGCGACAGCACCGTCATGCATGCATCCTGCCTGTTTTCATCTTCACTCTTTTTGACAGCATACCAATGCTCCATGCTTCCGATCAGTTTTTCTTCTTTTACAAGCGGCACTGCTGAAAAATCGGTAGATGGCACCGCTTCTACCGTAACCTCTTCTATCGCGTCCATATCTGACAGATCGCCTACAATCCAGGCAATCGGGTCATCCGGATCTTGAAACCTCGCAAACGCATCCTGCGTATCCGCATAGCCCAGACTGCCGCCCCATTGCGCCAGCGTATCCAGCGTAACAGACGACTGTAAAAGTTCTGTTTTTGCCTGGCTGCCATATACAATACCTGTCTGCACAGCTGTCGGAAGCGCATACACGTCTCCCTCTTTTTTAAGTCTTCCAAATACAGATAATCTGAAAGTTCCATCGTGCGCAGCAATTTGGAAAGTTCCGCACATTGCTGCTCTTTCAAAAAAGACGGATCCAGTTCATCCGTACAGAATACATCCGGCAGCATCCCCTGCTCTGCGGCACTTGCAATCTTTTGTGCATAACTCTCTCTATCCACAATTTCCGTCTTTACCGTAAGCTGCGGACATACCCGCCGTATACTTTCCAAAAACGTCTCAGCCAATGCCTCTGCGGATGCAGCATCCGGCACCGAAAGCCATACCGAAAGTTCTTCCTCTTCGAGTTTTGCCACGTCTATTTTCCCTCTGCCCGAAAAAACAGTCAGTCCAAGCGTCAGCGCGCCTCCCGCTCCAATAAAAACCACTGCCAGCACTGCCGCCAAAATCCGCTTCATTCTTCGATGTTTTCGAAGTTCTTCCTGCGGCAGAAGCACTTTTTTATGATGAATCAGAGCTTCTTTAAATTCGGCGGCAGTTTGAAATCTCAGCCGCGGTTCCAACGCCATTGCCTTAAAAACAATTCTTTGCAAATATTCATCCGTACGTGTTCCGCACTCACTCAGCGTCTTTAATTCATCTTTTACTACGCGATCTCTGGAATCCACCGGCTTGATACCTGCGAGCATTTCATAAAATACCGCCCCAGCCGCATAGATGTCCATGCTAAGACTCTGCACATCCTGCGACGTATACTGCTCCGGCGGTGTATAGCCAGCCTTTACAACAACTGCCTCGGTGCGTTCCGATCCCTGAAGCCTTGCGGCTCCAAAGTCAAACAACTTTATCGTACCCGGGCCTGTCAAAAAATATTATCAGGACTGATGTCCTTATGTATAATATTGTTCTTATGAACTTTCTCCAGTGCTTCAAGGATCGCCAGCATATATCCGCCTGCTTCCTGCGGCGAAAACCGCCGCTTTTTCAGTTCATCCTTCAAAAGCGGCGCATTCACATATTCCATAATAATATAAGCGGTCTGGTTTTCCGCAAAATAATCATAGACATTAACAATATCCTGTTCCTTTGAAAAAAGAGCCATATTTCTGGCTTCTTCCAGAAAACGCGCCAGCTGTCTTTGAAATTCCGCTTTTTTTTCACCCGAAAAAATACCTACTTTTTCTCTCCGCCGCCCCTGTTCACAAGTCCCGCCGGATAGAATTCCTTGACAGCTACAATCATTCGAAGCATAGCATCAAATGCTTTATAAGTAATGCCAAACCCGCCGATACCAATGCTGACGCCTATTACATACCGCTTATGCAGCACCGTTCCAGGCGCAAGCTGATATGCCTGCTCCGGCTCACTGCCCTGTGCATAACCGCAGTGTGGACATACCGCCTGATTTCCTTTTGACTTAAAGCACCAAAAACAAATCTTGCCCGCCATTACGCATACCAGAAGCAGCCTGCCCCATACAGCAGCTGATTGTCATCCGTAATCCAAATCACCGGCTGAAGCATAAGAGCATAATCATACTCTTCATGTTCATAATCATTTGTAAAGACGGCAACACAAGGAAACTTCTGTTCTTTTCCATCAAGAACTCCCAAAGCTTCAAAGTAAACGGTTGCTCCTGCACTGTCTTCTTCTACCGCAATAATCTTTGTGCATTTTTTATAGACAACCTCATCATCATTTTCTCTTTCTACATAAGATAAAAAGTCATCCAATCCCTTTTTTAAATTTCCGGATTTTATTACGACCTTTTTACCACTTTCCGGATTCTCCCATGTTTTATATATCTTTTTAATATAACTGCTTCCTTTTACCACATCCTTAACAACCGTTATTGTGCATTCTTTTTTCTGCCCGTTGATTTTGGCTGAAACAACTGCCTTTCCGGTTTTCACTGCGGTTGCTACCCCTTTTGAGGAAACTTTTACAACTTTTGGATTGTCGGACGTCCAGGAAGACGCATTTTTATCTCCCGCCAGATCAATCTTTGTGCCTTTTGCAACTTTCATATCATTCGCAGTTTCAAAATTAAAAAGCGCCAGTCCGGAAGCCGCCTCTGCCTTGTTTACCCCAAAAAACAAAACTGCAAGCAGGCTTATTGCTACCGCAAAAAAATATTTTGTTTTTCTCATGCTTAATACCATTCTCATACTTCTCCTTTCTCGCCTTCTTTTCTTTTGTTTCAAATTAGTATCGTTTATCAAAAGTGTACTTTTTGATAATTGATTCATAGCAAAAATGCGTATGTTTTCTCCCAACATTCCGGTAAATTTCCAAAAAATCATATATATCCATTTATATTGCTCAAATTCGTCAAAAAACTTGCATCTACGCAAATAATATGGTAAATTTAGGAAGAAACACAGAACTATCAAAAAGTACACTTTTTGATAGTTCTGTGTTTTCTATCTACCCAATCTCTTTCATCATTCTTCGATACCCTTTTAGCTTTCGGTAAAACGTAGCCTGGCTCATTCCACTTTTTTCCAGAGCTTCTCCAAACGAAATTTCTTTTCTTTCCCATTCACCCACAATCTCCGGGAACTCCTGCGGAATGTCTATTTGCGGTCTTCCAAACCGCACGCCTTTTGCCTTTGCCACTGCAATCCCCTGTTCCTGCCGTCTCCTGATATTATCTCGTTCCGACTCTGCCACAAATGACAAAATCTGCAAAACCAGATCCGCAATAAATGTTCCCATTAGATCTTTGCCATTTCTCGTATCCAGCAGCGGCATATCTATGACACAAATGTCCGCACCGACTTTTTTCGTAAGTATCCTCCACTGTTCCTGCACTTCCCTGTAATTGCGCCCAAGGCGATCAATACTCAAAATATAAAGAAGATCGCCTCCCCTGATCTTTTCCACCATTTTTAAATATCCCTGTCTGTGAAAGTCCCTGCCTGACTGCTTGTCCATATAAATATTGCACTCTTCCACACCCATTCGGCGCATAGCCTCCATCTGGCGTTCCTCGTTCTGGTCCGTGCTTGAAATACGCACATACCCAAAAATTGTTTTTCTCTCCATAATCGTTTTATCCTCCTGTATGTGTAAATTGCATGGCAAAACGAATATCCCTTACAAACTCGCTGCCAGTTCTATTTTGCCATATTTTTCATACACAAACACGCTCCGGAAAGCCAATATATCAGAATTTTTAAAAATGCATAACCAAATAAAAAAGATGTAAAGCCTTCATCATTTCATGAGACTTTACACCTTTTTGTCCGATTCTCTATTGCAGCAGATTCAACAACCGATTCGGAACCTGATTTGCCTGTGCAAGCACCGATTCCGATACCTGCGTTAAAAGCTTGTTTTTGAGATGTTCTACCATTTCCTTCGCCATATCCGCATCCCTTATCCTGGATTCACTGGCCTGGACATTTTGCGCAATATTCCGATTGTTTGCGTTCAAATACTCTATCCGGTTCTGCAAAGCACCGTAAGTGCTGCGCCTTTCACTGAGCATATTAATCGCTTCATCTAAGCGGCGCAGTGCTTTTTCCGCATATTTCGGCTTGGAAATCGTTATGGAGTTTATTTTCAGTGAAGCCGTACCAACGCGGAGCCTCGGCAATTCGAGTCCCTGATTGCCCAAAGCGCCGACCTGCAGCATAAAACCATCCTGACCTTTTCGTCCGTTTTCATAATAAAAAACAACACCTTTGGCGCTGCCGCCAATTTCCGTAATCGTATGGCTGCCGACTACTTTGTGCGTTATTTTCAGCCGTCCGTTTTCCAGCGACGCTACAAGCGGCGCCGTTTTTCCATTATCATCTCCATGTTCAAATTTATCGTTTAAAAAATCTACGACTTCATTCGCATTGTAAAATTCCTTGGTAAATGTATAACTATGCGAGACACCATCTGTCTTTAGTGTAAGTGTACGTTTGTCAGGCGGAAAAATCACCCCGCCGGTAAGACTCTGCGCTCCCGTTACATAAGAAGGCTCCGGCTTTCCGTTTGTCTTATAAAAATCGAGCTTGCAGCGCTGCCGCGTACACCTTCCAGCACGTATGTACCAGGTGCGGATTCAAATTTCTGTGAACTTCCCGGCTTCGTAGCTTCCAAAAGTGTAATCTGCAAAGCATTGGCATCTATGGCTCCCGCAACGCCGGTATTATGTCCGCCAACTTCAGCTTTCAGCTCAAATCCGGTAATATTGTTTGCCGCCAACTGTGCATTTAATTGCGGTGTAAGCAGTGCAGCAAGCTGATTGCCCGTATAAGTACCTGGCGGTATTGTGACTTCGAGCGGTTTGGAATAATCTTTTTTCGGGTCGGACGGATGGCTTTTATAAGTAAGGTCAATAATAAATTTGTCATTTACACCACTCGCAATTTCAATCGGGTCGCTTGTAACATCGTAACGTCCGATGATAAATGCTTCATCATAACTGTGCTCCCCTACCTGATGAACTGGCTGGCCCGTATGTGTACCGGAAGTGTTTTTACAAAATACATTTTTGTAAAAACTACTGTTTTGTATATTCGGATTCTTAAAATTTCCATCTAAAGATATAGCGTCCATCTGCAGTGCATTACCTAACGTCGATATTTCTATCTTTCCACGTCCAATCTGCGAATCTATGACAACCTGCAGTTCGATAGCAAGCTGCTGAAGTGTATACGCTTTTGCCGGCAGTGTTACGTTACATTTTGTACCGTCATCCAATTCAAATTCAAAATTATTATTTGTGTTATCCAATGTAATATTTGTAAATTCGTTTTCACCACGCAAATGCGCATAATCTGGCATTGAAGGCGCTACCGGTGTTGGATCCAGTCCTACAAATGCCTCCCAGCCACCTCCATTATATCTGGTTCTTACATCCAGCGAAAGTTTTTGAGACGTACCGGACAATGTAGTCGTAAGCGTTAAATGATTACCGGTTAACGATGCTTTTACATTATGCCCACCTTTAGCAAACTGCTTATTCAACTCATCAATCAGTCCGGCTCTGGAATAAGTGCCAGGATCTAAGTAGATCCAAACCGTTTGACCATTTAACTCAAAACGAAGGTTATTATTATAACTATTAATAGTAGTACTACTAAGCGGAATTTCTTCCTTCATCGTAACTGATGCCATCTGATTAATATCCGGTGCGGTTGACCCCTGAAGATAGTGTTCTTCTCCGGTTGCAGTAAGATGCATATCATTTATTTCCCTGCCGGTAAACAACTGCGTATATGCTCCTGAAGTGCTGGCAAAACCTAAGTCCGTTATTTTATTCGATATTCCCTGTATAACAAGCCGATTACCTGACGCAGTAAATTCAATCATTCCTTTCTGACTGGCTGGCAACTGCTGATTCAGCTCTGTAACCAGATCGGCCAATGAATTATAAGTACGCGGAGGAATCGTTATCGTAAATGCAGCTCCTTTTTTACTGATAGCGACAACGTATTTGCACCATTTGGAATTTTAATCTGCCCTCTCAGATCAGCCTTTCCATAAATTTGCATATCCCCGGGCTCGTAATATGCTTTGTCGATAAAGTCATAATTTGTATCCTCAAACAAAGTTTTAAATGTCTCGCCGTAAACACCGGAAGTATCAAATTCAAACTTAATATCCTTACCGGTTGTTTCACTTGTCATAACTAAGTAACGATATCACTCATATGTGCCATTTGAGCTATCATAAACGCTTGGCGCTGTAACAGAAATATCTGCCCCGGCTATCTTCTTAAACTCCTCATTCAAAAAATACGTCAGATTATCTTTGCTTGTATTGGAAATATCATCTATAATATACTCTCCGGCCGGTATCTTCACCGTAATCTGATTTCCATTATATTTAAATCGTAATGTATCATTTGACCGATCTATTTTAATTTTATTCGTATAATCTTCATTATAATACGTCTTCCCGGTAGTCATCGCAGGCGTGCCTATAGTCGTCCCATACCGAATATTATCATAAAACACAGACGTATAAACATGTTCCGTACCCAGTTCCAGCTTAAACATGTTCCCTTTCAGTCCGGTAATATTATTATCATAACCTCCCGTAATCTGAATACAGCTTTGTCCATACTCTTTTGCTTCCACACCAGGATATTTCACAAGTTCCTGATTCAGCAGTTTAATTAATTCCGCCCGCGTATATTCTCCTGGCTTTATTTTCATAGATACCGTTGTTGATGGTGATCCATCCGTTGGCTCGATCTGAAACTGTATTTCATCATTCTGATCTTTCGTAATTTTAAGCGGCCAGCTGGAATCAAACGCAGTCGTTCCTAGCAGATTCATCGTAGACAGTCCATTATAGCAGTCATAGATCAGATAAGCAAGGCTCCCGTCTACCGAATCAATTTTCGTCGGCTGCCCGTTTGCTCCTTCAAAGTTCAGGCTGCAGCGTCCGTCCTGCATATATTCCAGTACAAATCCGGGATTGGCCGGACTCATCCGTGCAAACGCATCGTCAATTTCATCAATCAGTTCCTGTGTCGTATAAATACCGTCCGGCACCGTAATCGTATAAGTATCCGGAACATATTCACCGGCCGGCAGGTGAATGTTTAGACTGTTATCCGGCGCCATGACCGCATGCTGCTGGTTTGAAGCCCATACCCGGTTCCCGGCAATCTGATAGTAAGACGGTTCGTGCTCCTGAAATACCGGCATGTTGTTGTAATAAGTCGACGTATCTATCCGGTCGATTTCCGCCTGAATCTTATCCATCTCCGTCGCCATTGCCATTCGGTCTTCCTGTGTATTCGTATCATTTAAAGCCTGTACGGATAATTCCCGCATTCGCTGCAGCATACTATGTATCTCATTCATAGCCCCGTCCGCAACCTGAATGTAGCTTGCACCTTCTTCTCCATTATTTACCGCTTTGTTTAAGCCGCGAATCTGTGCCCGCATTTTTTCAGAAATACTCAACTGCGCAGGACCATCCGCAGCCGTATTAATCTGATATCCGCTTCCCAGCTTTTTTGTACTCTTCTGATAATTACTTGTGTTAATGCCATGCTGTTCAGCGGCCATAACAGCGGACATATTGTGTAAAATCTGCATGGTCGTTTGTCTCCTTTCGTGAGAAGATTTTGTAAACAGTTCAGCAAACTGTCGAAAAAACCTGTTTTCAAATTTTCTCTTATACATTTGTAATTTATCGTATCCGTTCATTATATAATAGGGAATTACTTTTGTAAACATGGAAAAAAATATTTTTTCACACATAAAAAATATTTCTTACACATAATACATTCCGTATTAAAGTTATCCTAATCCACAATAAGAAAGAGGTACAAAAACATGATTTTAACAGAAAAAGAAACAACCGCAATCAAAGATTTACAGACCCAGGAACAAAGCTGCATTGAAAAATACAACCGATATGGGAAAGAAGCAAAAGATACCGTATTAAAAGAGCTGTTCCAAAATCTGGAAAAAGAAGAAAAAGAACACTATCAGTCTCTTGGTAAAGTGCTTTCCGGCAATGTGCCGACATGCAACTGCAACGACAGAGACGGTAAAAACTACAGTCCACAGGCAACGTACAGTGCGCTCACTGATAACGAAGACAAGAAAAATGACTGTTTCCTTGCAACAGACTGTATCGGCACCGAAAAGATGGTTTCTTCCGAATATAACTCCAATGTTTTCAAATTCTCCGAACCAAGCCTTCGAAAATTACTGGCCGATATCCAGATTGAAGAACAGAATCATGCGGAAATGCTGTATAAATACAAAACCGTAAACGGCATGGCTTAATTCTGACATCGCCGGAACCACCGCACCTGCATGCCGCGTAACAATTTGTGCATTTGAACTGTTACGTGCATGCAGGTGCGGTGGTTCATTTCTACAAAACTAATTCAGCAGATTTAACAGCCTGTTTGGCAGCTGGTTCGCCTGTGCAAGGACAGAATCCGATACTTGGGTTAATATTTTATGTTTTAAATATTCTACCATTTCCGCAGCCATGTCCGCGTCTCGTATGCGGGACTCACTGGCCTGAACATTTTCAGATGTATTTCTGTTATTTGCAGTCAAATGCTCAATCCGGTTGTGTAAAGCGCCGTAAGTGCTTCGTTTGGCGCTGAGCATATCAATCGCTTCATCCAGCCGCTGCAGCGCTTTTTCTGCGTATTTTGGTTTTGTAATTGTGATGGAATTGATTTTCAACGCTGCAGTACCGACACGCAGTCTTGGCAGTTCCAGTCCCTGATGGCCCAAAGCGCCAACCTGCAGCATAAAGCTGTCCTGGCTTTTTCGATTGTTTTCACAATAAAAAACAATTCCCTTCGCACTGCCGCCGATTTCTGTGATCGTATGACTGCCAACCGCTTTATGTTTGATTTTCAACCGTCCGTTTTCCAGCGATGCAACAAGCGGGGCTGTCTGCCCGTTATCATCTCCATGTTCAAATTTATCGTTTAAAAAGTCTACGATTTCATCTGCATTGTAAAATTCCTTTGGAAATGTATAACTATGCTCTACACCGTCTGTTTTTAACGTCAGCGTACGTTTGTCAGGCGGAAAGATAACGCCGCCGGTAAGAACCTGTGCTCCGGTTACATAGGAAGCTTCGGGCTTTCCGATGGTCTTGTAAAATATCGAGCCTGCAGCGCTGCCGCGAACGCCTTCCAATATGTATGTACCTGGTGCGGAGTCTATATACTGCGTGCTGCTTCCCGGTTTCAAAGCTTCCGAAAGCGTTATCTGCAATGCTTTATCATCAATCGCTCCTGAAACCTGGGTATTATGCGTTCCAATTCCGGCTGTCAGTACAAATCCGGTAATATTGTTTGCTGCCAGCTGTGCATTTAATTCCTTCGTCAGCAAATCTGCGATTTCGCTGCCGGTATAAGTCTTTGCCGGAATAGTTACTTCCAGTGGTTTGGTATAGTCTTTTGTCGGATCGGACGGACGGCTTTTATAAGTAAGATCCAGAATAAATTTGTCGTTCACGCCGCTTACGATTTCGATCGGGCCGCTTGTAACGTCGGAGCGTCCGACAATAAATGCTTCGTTATAATCATGATCTCCTACCCTGTTAATTGGCTGTCCTGTATGTGTACCTTTCACATTTTTTCCAAACACCGCATTGTATAGACTGCTGTTTTCCACATCCGGGTCATTAAAATTTCCATTTAACGCGATTGCTTCCATATTCAGCTTGTTACCATTATTCGATATTTTTATTTTTCCCGCTCCGATCTGCAAATCTATCGCATCTTGAAGCACTTTTGCCAATTCCTGAGTCGTATAAACCTTTGGAGGCAGCGTCACATTGCAGCTTGTTCCATCCGTTAATGTAAACGCAAAGTGGTTATTAGTCTGATCCAGTTGAATACTCGTAAATTCATGCGTTCCGTGCAGTTTTGAAAATCCCGGCATACTTGGACCGGTTGTCTGTAACTCCGTTCCGACAAATGCCTTCCACGCATTGCTGCGGTGCGTATCCACATCAATCGACAGCCGTTGTGATATACCTGTTAATGTCGTCGTAAGTGTCAGGCGATTTCCCGTCAAAGATGCTTTTATCTCATAACCATTATTTGCAAAGTTTCTGTTCAGCTCATCAATCAGTCCCTGCCTCGAATAGGTGCCATCCGCTAATGTCACGGATTTATAGGAACCATTTAAATAAAAAGCAAACACATTATTTTGATTGTTGATCTTCGTGCTGCTTTGCGGAATCTCATATTTGAGTGTATAAGATGCCATATCCTGCTTGTCCGGCGCAGTCGCTCCCTGTGGATAATGTTCCTCTCCATATACGGTTTGATCGTCATACTTTGCCACTTCCGTCTGACCAGTAAACAGCTGCGTATAAGCGCCTGACGTATTACCAAACGCAAGATCGGAAATACCGCTTGATATGCTTTTGATCACCAGTTTATTATTCGCCGCGGCAAATTCAATCATTCCTTTCTGAGCGGCTGGCAGCTGATTATTCAGTTCGGCAACCAAATCCGACAGATTTGAATAGGAACCCGGAGGAATTGTTATCGTAAACGGCGCTGCTTTATTTATCGCCAGAGACAACGTATTTGTTCCACTTGGAATCTGAATCTGCCCGGTCAGATATGCGGATCCGGTAATCTGCATCTTTCCTGCAATATAACTCGGATCCTTTTGAAAATCATACTTTGTAGTCTCAAATAAGGCTTCAAATGTCTTGCCATAAATGCCGGTTTTATCAAACTCAAACTTCAAATCACTACCTGTCGCCTTACTTGTCAGATGCAGATAATTATATGTAGCATATATTTCATTAATATTGTCGTAAATGGAGGACGCATTAACGGAAATATCCGCACCTGTCGTATTTTGAAATAAGTTGTTCAGAACATAAGTTAAATTATCCTGACTTGTATTGGACACGCTGTCTATGATATATTCGCCCGGTGGTATCTGCACGGTAATTTGGCTTCCGTTATACGCAAACTTTAGCATGTTATTTGTATGATCTATTTTAATTTTCTCCGTGTAAGTAGCGTTATAATATGCCTTTCCTGTCATAGTCGCAGGCGTTCCGCTTGAAATGCCATACCGGATGTTATCATAAAAGATCGAAGTATATGCATGCTCCGTACCCATCTCCAGTTTAAACATATTCCCTTTTAACCCGGTGATGCTGCTGTCAAATCCTCCTGTAATCTGAATACAGCTTTGTCCATATTCTTTTGCTTCCACACCCGGATAAGCCGCAAGTTTCTGATTCAGCAGGTCAATCAGTTCCGCCCTCTTATATTCCCCGGCCGGAATTTTTATAGTTACCGTAGTTGACGGTGACCCATCCGCCGGCTCAATGTTAAACTGCATTTCATCATTTTGATTGGTCGTAATTTTAAGCGGCCAGTTACCGTCAAAAGCAGTCGTTCCCAGCAGACTTGTCGAAGAAAAACCATTATAACAATCATAAAGAAGGTAAGCCAGGCTGCCGTCTACCGAATCAATTTTTGTCGGCTGCCCATCCGCTCCTTCAAAGTTCAGGCTGCAGCGTCCGTCCTGCATATATTCCAGTACAAATCCGGGGTTCGAAGGGTTCATTTGCGCAAATGCATCGTCAATCTCATCCATCAGCTCCTGTGTCGTATAAATACCGTCCGGTACGGAAATCGTATACGTATCCGGTACATATTCTCCAACCGGCAGATGAATGTTCAGGCTGTTATCCGGAGCCATAATTGCGTGCTGCTGATTCGACGCCCATATCCGGTTCCCTGCAATCTGATAATACGAAGGTTCATGTTCCTGAAATACCGGCATGTTGTTGTAATAAGTCGTTGTGTCAATCCGATCGATTTCCGCCTGAATCTTATCCATTTCCATCGCCATTGCCATCCGGTCCTCCGGCGTATTCGTATCGTTTAATGACTGCACGGATAATTCCCGCATTCGCTGCAGCATGCTGTGTATCTCATTCATTGCCCCATCCGCGACTTGAATATAGCTTGCACCTTCTTCCGCGTTATTTACCGCTTTGTTTAATCCGCGGATCTGTGCCCGCATTTTTTCGGAAATACTAAGCCGCGCAGGGTCATCCGCAGCCGTATTGATCTGATAACCGCTTGCCAGCTTTTTTGTGCTCTTCTGAAAATTACTTGCATTTATGCCATGCTGTTCAGAGGCCATAACAGCAGACATATTGTGTAAGATCTGCATGGTCGTGTGTCCCCTTTCGTAATTTAAAAACAATTACAAATCCTTTTTGTTACATTTGTAATTTTTCCAATATATTTATTATACGCCCTCAAACTGGCATTGTAAATATAAATATAACAAAGCAGCTCACACAAAACAAACCACAAACAAGGTCTGACACACACTCTTATCTTTCCTCGGAAATTTTTATTTTACACCCCGCCGAAGGCCTTCCGAATACCAAAAACAAAACAATTACCGAAACCGCTCCCAAAAATAAATACGACTGAAGCATGGGCATATAGTGATATTGCTTTCCTGTCCAAATCTGATAAAAGTCTCTGTTTATATAAGTAACCGGCAGCAGCTTTGCAATTATTTTCGCCCATTTCGGCAAATCTTCATACGAAATGCCCATCATACCGCCCAATATCATAAATGCAAAATACAAGATCATACTGACGCAATACGTCCTTCCGAAGTTTTTGCAAAGACATGCGATTCCATGTGCAAGCGCAAGGCAAATAATGCTAAACACAAACATGCATAAAATATAGCAGATCAGTCCGGACAGAGTCGGTCGTTCAATTTTTGCAAACATACATCCGAACAGGAAAAAAAGTAAAAATGCGGCAATTAAAAACAGCATCTGCACAATTACATTACTGCCGAACAACACACTTTTTTTAATCCCAAAAAGCTGCATTCGTTCCGGTATCCCTTTTGACAGTTCCTGTGCATAACTCACCGCATATCCCATTAATAAAACTGCCATTGGAATCAACGCTCCCATTCCCAGATAGATCGTAGTCGAAATCATCGGCTCCATATCATCTGCCGGCAGCTCCGATACTGCCACCCTCGTAATCAGCAAAGCCAGAACAATCGGCAGGCCGACTCCGAAAATATGCACATAGGGATTTCCAAGTACGTTCAGCAGCTGAAATCTTAACATCTGCGACGTTATCCTGTCTCCTTTTCTATCCTGCATAGCGACTTTCCTCCTGTCTCATTTCATATGCTCGTTTCGCATTAATATATATGCTTTCAATATCATGATTGCTGCGTTTAAAGTTCACATTGTGTGCAATCAGGGACGCTGTAATTTCCCGCTCTTCTTCTTCCGATGCGCAGGCCAGTACAAGCAGATGTTCCGGCGATTCCAGCTTTGTGTATTTTTCGGTCAGTCTTTCATTTTTTTCACAGGCATCCAGCACAATAACCGCCCTTTGACAGTACTTTTGAAACAGGGCTTCCCTGTATCCGTAATCAATCACCCTGCCTTTATCTAAAATTAACAGTTTATCCGCAAGCTGCTCCAGTTCCTCATAATAATGTGACACGATACAAAGAGCAGCATCTTTTCCCCGGTACCACTCCACCAGCTTTTCCACCAGTTTTTGCCTTGTTTCAAAATCCAGGCCGGATGTTACTTCATCGTAAATAGTAAGCGGCGCGTCCTGCATTAAAATCATAATAATTGTGAACCGTTGTTTCTGTCCTCCGGATAATTTTCCGTATTTCTTTTTCAGACATCCTTCAAATTCAAAATAATCAATCAGGTTTCGCAGCTTTTGATTTTTCGCTATATCCGTATGCAGTATGGCTTCCATAATATACCGGATCGGGACATTGTCCGTATATTCGTTAAACTGCATATGCGTAGCAATCTGATCCGGTCTCAGACTGCTGCGAATCGTTCCGTCATACGCTACAAGTCCTAAAATACTTTTAATCATTGTACTTTTCCCGGCACCGTTAGAGCCAATGATACCAATCCTGTCCCCTCTTTCAATTACAATCGGCGTCTGAATATCCAAAGCAGTATACTCACCGAACTTCACATTCAGATTTTCAATTTCCAACAACATAAGCCATCTCCTTTCTCTTCCATATCATACACTTATCATATGAAATTCGTATGAAGATACGATGTAGATATCTCTATGCAGTCATGTTAAAATAAAACCCGAAGCAACTCTATACACAACACACCAAATTACAAGGAGTCAGACATGCATATACGACAAACAACCCCGGACGACCTGGAACGGATTTTTTCCATTTATGCGTATGCACGTGAACAGATGCGCCGCTCCGGTAATGCCGATCAGTGGGGAAATGACAAACCTTCTGAGGAGCTTATTAAAATGGATATTGAAAATGGAGACAGTTATGTTATTATAACCCCTGACACGGCAGAAATAGCCGCTGTCTTTAGTTTTATCATTGGAGATGATCCTACTTACGCCCACATCGAAAACGGACACTGGCTGAATAACGATACTTACGGAACGATACACCGGATTGCCAGCAGCGGAATAAAAAAAGGGATACTTGGTCATTGTCTTGCATTTTGCGAAGCCAAAGCGCCAAATATCCGAATAGACACACATGAACGTAATCACATCATGCGGCATTTACTAGAACGCAGCGGATATCAAAAATGCGGGCGAATATACGTTGCAAACGGCAGTCCCCGAATTGCTTATCAGAAACAGCTCCTGCCTGACCGGTCACCGCTTTGAATTAAACGCCAGTACCGCCTCCACTGCGTTTTCCCGATTGCAAATATTGAGTTGAGCATGAATTATTTTTGCATAATACGCCGCAATATACAATCCGAGTCCATGCGACGCCTGCCTGTGTTCTCCGCATACAAACGGTTCAAAAATGTGTGGTATCAGGCTCTGCGGAATTGTTACGTCTTCATTTCGTATCATAAGGCTCTGCTGCGAAATGCGGACAGCAATCCGTCCTGCCTGCGGCGTATATGTTACGGCATTGGACAGTAAATTATCCACTATTTTTACCAGCATCCCGCTATCTGTCCATATATATGTTTCCTGGTCTCCTTCCACGGTAATTTCCAGCTGCTTATCCGCTGCCGCTACCCGATAAGAGTCTGCAAGCGCCATAACCGTTTCATACAAACACATACGGCACGGATCACTGCTGCGGTTTTTATTCAATGACAGTATTTCTTCTATCATCCTGCGCATAAACAGCAACTGCTCTTTCACTTTTGGTAAATATCTCTCACGGTCTTTATACTTTCCAATCCGGCCAATCATTCCATCCAGCAATAAAAGCGCTGCCGTCACCGGCGTTTTCAGCTGATGGGACGTTGCTCTCATAAACATTTCCTGCCGTTCATTTTCTTCCAGCAGGCTCTGATTCACATCCTGCAGCTTTTGATAGACCGGATGCACGATTCCATTCGAATACAGCCGTGAGAACAGCAATACCAGCATAAAAAGCACCGCGCAGAGCATCGGCACGCTTTGCATTACAATCGGACGAATCTGCTCCATCTGCGGTGTAACTACCGGAAGTATCGAAAATACCATGCCGTCCGACACCCGTTCCAATGCCAGATAATTGGTATATTGATTATTATGGTCAAATATCGTTGTCTCCACAATCATTTCCTGCCCGCTTCCCGCATGTATTCGCAGAGATTCTTCACGATACAAACCCTGCTCCGGATTTGTCAGACAAATTTCAGCCCGTATTGGAAGTCGCACTTTCTTTTCAAAAATTTTTTCCAGTTTCATTCGAAAACCATTCAGTTCGTCTGCGATCTGTAAATTTGCCGCTTTTGGGTCTTTCAGGTCAAAATTACGAACAAAGGAACGAATGTCGC
This sequence comes from Eubacterium plexicaudatum ASF492, assembly GCF_000364225.2. Lineage (GTDB taxonomy): Bacteria > Bacillota > Clostridia > Lachnospirales > Lachnospiraceae > Eubacterium_J > Eubacterium_J plexicaudatum. Next base: position 5,349,819 of record NZ_AQFT02000001.1, on the reverse strand, counting down.
CCATAAGTTCTTCCGTTTCCGTATCCGTTGGTATAATTTTTATTGAAAGCATTTTAGAAGCCGCTTCCAGATAATTTTCTTCATAGGGAATCTTTACCGACATACAGGCCGTCGGATTTTTTACATGTACCCGGTCATAAGAACCTGTTTCCAGAAATGTGCGATGCTGGTTTTTAATTGCTTCCAGATTTTGTTCTTCCGCATAAGCTACATACAGCGACGGCAGCATGAAGCTGAAATAACAGATCAACAGTAGCAGCATAATTGCCGCGAGCAGCAAACTGTACCAGAGATTTTTTCGATCAAGCTCTTTCATCTGTCAGCCTCCCTGTCATACCGATAGCCAACACCTATCACCGTTTTAATACATGGAACCGGCAATTTCTTTCTCAGATTTTTTACGTGCGCATCAATAATCCGGTCATTGCCAATATAGTCTTCATTAAAAATATGCAGAATTAACTGTTCTCTCGTAAAAACACGGTTTGGCTCTTCATAAAGCGTCTGTAAAAGCAGATATTCGCTAAGTGTCAGTGGCAGTTTTTCTCCTTTATAATAAGCACAATATGCTTCCTGCTGCAGATAAATTCCTCCATGCGCGTTCTCAGCTGTTGTATGCATCTTCCCGACCGTACGGCGCAGCACCGTTTCCATTCGTTTCAGCAATATAATTGGCGACACCGGCTTTATAATATAGTCATCCGCATAAAGATTAAATGCCTGCACCTGCGTTTTCTCATCCTCTAACGCCGTCAGCATAATGACTGCCATATCCGGCATATGACTTCGAATATATCCAAGCACTTCAAATCCGTTTTTTCCAGGCACCATAATATCTAAAACGGCGACATCAAATGTATTGCGTTTCAGTAATGCTATTGCATCATCACCCCGTTCGGCTGTCGTTACCACATAACCGGATATTGTCATATATTCTTTTAACACCTCCCGAATGGTAGGCTCGTCTTCCAAAAAAAGTACCTGGTAAGCTGTCCGCATCCTCTTTCCTTTCTTCCGTTATCCGGCTCTCACTGCCGGCCAACCTTCCTTCTATTCCAAAAATCAACCGGCTCATCATCCTGCAGCGGAGCCAGCATTCCCCGTTTTGCCAGTTCCGCCTGAATCACATCCAATGTCTGCTCGTCGTCCGCAAATATTGTGTGATAATGATATCCTGACGTTGTATTTTTTAACAGCCTCGACTTTCCGGACCGGATACTTTCCATAAACTCATAAATATCTTTCCGCGAACGTATTTTCATATCTGCACGTACCACACCGTATACTTTATGGTAAATAAAGACATCCCGTACTTTTCCGCCCAGATCTATGATCATTGTCAGCTCTTCCTCCGTCTCGGCGTCAGCATGCAGCATTTTAAACACCCTGCTGATCTCATGCTCCCTGTGCATCATCAGATAGCCGCGGCTTGCAGATAGTATTTCTTCCCCATTCGCACGCAAAAGTGCAATATCCTGAACAATGACCTGCCGGCTGACGTGCAGCTTATGTGCAAGCGCGGTTCCGGAAATCGGCGTCTTACTGTCTGACAGCATCGCAAGCAGCTGTTTTCTGCGTTCTTCTCCATTCATCTGCCGCATCTCCCCTCTCCTGTTATATCACTATACAGATACCACATGCAGATTTTTTAAAGAAAGATCCAGTATCGGCGCCGAATGCGTCAACGCACCGCTGGATATATAATCAATTCCCAAGTCCTTTAATTTCTCAATATTTTCTTTTGTTACATTGCCGGACACCTCTACTTCCGCCCTGCCTGCAATCAGGACAATCGCTTCCTTTACCTGTTCCCGTGTCATATTATCCAGCATAATAATATCCGCTCCCGCTTCCACAGCTTCGTTTACCATCTCCATCGTTTCTACCTCGACTTCAATCTTGCGTACAAACGGAGCATATTCTTTCGCCATCCGGACAGCCTTTTTCACACTTCCCGCAGCGCCTATATGATTATCTTTCAGTAAAACCCCGTCCGAAAGATTATACCTGTGGTTATTTCCGCCGCCCGTACGCACCGCATATTTTTCAAAAATGCGATTATTCGGCGATGTTTTTCTCGTATCCAGCAGCCGGATATTCGTCCCTTCCAACAGGCTGGCAACCGCATGTGTATAAGTGGCAATTCCGCTCATCCGCTGCAGATAATTCAGCGCCGTTCGTTCTCCGCACAGCAGCGTACGGATATCGCCGCGCACTTTCGCAATCAGCTGTCCGTTCGTTATCGTGTCTGCGTCTGCGGCAAAAAACTCGGTCTTCACCTCCTGATCCAGCAAAGTAAAAACCCTTTCAAAAACCTGCAGACCACAGAGAACCCCGTCCTGTTTGCAGATCAGTTCCGCTTCCCCTGTCTGTGCATAAGGCATCACACTATTTGTCGATGCATCATCGCTCGTAATATCTTCGCGCAATGCGCTTAAAATGAGCGGATCAACATTCAGTCTCATTGTTATCGGATCAAACATCATTTTCCGGCTCCTTTCCGTTCCTCTCTTTTCAAATTCTCCGTTCCATTCCGATCCGGCTTTTTCACATGTCGCTTCACGGCAATATCATCCGCCGCCCTTTTTGCAAATACAAGGCTTTCCAACAGGGAATTACTGGCCAGACGATTTCTGCCATGCACGCCGTTGCAGGCGGTTTCTCCTATCGCATACAGATCGGACATGGATGTGCGCCCTTCATAATCCGTACGGATACCACCCATAAAATAATGCTGGGCGGGTACAACCGGAATGCATTCTTTTGCAACATCATACCCCATTTGAGCGCAATGCGCAATAATATTTGGAAAATGCGTCTGCAGTTCTTTTACGGGAATCGTCCGCAAATCTTCCCATACATACGGCATACCATCCTCTTCCATCTGCGCCAGTATCGCCGCCGTCAGCTCATCTCTTGGAAGAAGTTCGTCCACAAACCGCCGCATATTTTTATTATAAAGTTTCGCTCCTTCTCCCCGTACCGACTCCGAAATCAAAAAACACCTGTCTTCTTTGTCCGGCGTATACAAAGTCGTCGGATGAATCTGAACCTCATGAATGTCCCGCACCGCAATCTTATGCCGCAGCGCTGCTGCCACCGCATCCCCTGTCAAATGCCGATAATTGGTAGAACGCTCATACAGTCCGCCGACTCCTCCCGTTGCAAGCACCGTGCATGCGGCCTCAACTTCTTCCACCGCACCATCTGCCCGCCGGACAACCGCACCGGAACAACTATGATCTTTCGTTATAATATCCAGCATTTCCGTATATTCCAAAAGCTGAATATGCGCACATTGCTTTACCTGCTCCAGCAGCTTACCTGTAATCTCTTTTCCGGTAATGTCCTTATGAAATAATATCCTGTTTTTCGAATGCGCCCCTTCCTTCGTAAATGCCAGATTCCCATCCGCTTCTCTTTGAAAATCCACACCGTACCCTAAAAGTTCCCGAACAACCTGACCTGAAGACCGTATCATAATTTCTACAGATGTCCGGTCATTCTCATAATGCCCCGCACGCATGGTATCTTCAAAATAATCCGCATAATCCGTCTCATCTTTGAGCATACAAATCCCACCCTGCGCCAGAAACGAATCACTGCTCTCCAAATCCGATTTTGTAATGATCGTAATCTGCATATCTTTCGGCAGATGCAGCGCACAATACAGTCCGCTGCATCCACACCCGACAATTAAAATATCCGTTCTCATAAATCCCTTCCTCTTTCTCCATGTCCACCCACAGCACGCCCATTATAACACAACTCCTTCAACCTGACAAGACACATAGCAATACAATGCAATATACACATTGTCATCCTATGGCATTCTACACCATCCCACTATTGACAGAACCAACCCCATTATATATAATCAATGCAATCTGAAAATTATTTCACCTGATTCACAGCAAGAAAGGCATGACCAATGAATACTACCCAAACGATTCGGGACGAAATCCTGAAGCTGAAAAAAGAACATGATGTCTGCATTCTGGCTCACGCATACCAGAGTCAGGATATATGGGAAGTTGCCGATTATGTCGGCGATTCTTACGGGCTCAGTCTGCAAGCCGCCAAAACCGGTCAACAAACGGTATTACTGTGCGGCGTCCGCTTTATGGCTGAAACCGTAAAAATCTTATCTCCCGAAAAAAAAGTGCTGCTATCACATCCGCAGGCAGGCTGTCCAATGGCGCAACAGATCTCGGTTGCCGAACTTGCCGCCTTAAAAGAAACATATCCGGATTATACGGTAGCGGCTTATATCAATACGACATCCGAGCTGAAAACGCTTTGTGATGTATGCGTTACTTCATCCTCCGCGGTAAAGATTATTCAAAATATTGAAAACGACCATATTTTGTTTATCCCGGACTGCAATCTGGGCGGATGGATTGCCAGACAGGTTCCGGAGAAAATTATCCGGCCGGTTGCAGGCGGCTGTCCTGCTCATGCAGCCATGCATGCCGATCAGGTACGGCAAATGAAATCGCTCTTTCCGGAAGCCAAACTGCTGGTTCATCCGGAATGCAAGGCCGAGGTTACCGAGCTGGCTGACTATGTCGGAAGCACAACCGGTATTATGGAGTACGCAAAAAACAGCTCGGCAAAGTCTTTTATTATCGGAACCGAAAACAGCATCGTCGAACATCTGCAGTTCGCATGTCCGGATAAACGGTTTTATCCGCTTTCCAAAGATTGTATCTGCAGTAATATGAAACTGACGACGTTAATGGATGTCTGGCATTGTCTGCACGGAACAGGCGGCGAGGAAATCACACTTTCCGAACAGGTAATGAAACAGGCCCGCCGGTGCATTGACACCATGCTGACACTTGGATAACCATATGAAAAAACAAGGGTTCTCCGCAAAAAATCTTACGGAAAAGGCGCTATTATGAAAATAGGATTTATCGGAGCCGGCCGCGTCGGCTGCTCCCTCGGAAAATATTTAAAAGAATCCGGCATTTCCATTGCCGGTTATTACGATACGGAAAAAGAATCGGCTGACAGCGCTGCCGCATTTACATCTTCCGAAGCTTTTACATCTCTCCCGGATCTCGTCTCTGCAAGCAGCCTTCTTTTTCTTACAACACCGGACGGTATTATTACGCGCATGTGGGAAGAAATACGCCTTCTGCCAATTACCGGCAAGATTATCTGCCACTGCAGCGGTGCGCTGCCATCCGACGCATTTACCGGAATTGCACAGACGAATGCCACCGGCTGTTCGCTGCATCCGATGCTGCCGTTCAGTGATCGGTTTACTTCCTATGAACAGCTCAGCCATTCGTTTTTTACAATCGAAGGACAGGAATCAGCCGTACGGACCGTATCGGATCTGTTTACCGGACTTGGAAATACGGTCTGCCGCATTCACAGCAGCTGCAAGCCAAAATATCATGCAGCCGCAAGTATTCTCAGCAATCAAGTAGTAGCTGTCCTGGATACAGGATACCGTCTGCTTGAGCAATGCGGCTTTTCCAGAGACGAAGCCAGAACCGCAACAAAAGAACTGGTACTGAAAAACATCCGCAATATCCTGCTCAGAGACTGTGCATCTGCTCTGACCGGACCGATTGAGCGTAATGATATCCGTACCGTACAAAAACATCTGGATTGTCTGCCGCCGGAAGATCTGGCATTATATCAGACACTTGGTCTGAAACTCGTCCGGATTGCGAAGCAGAAAAATCCCGATCGGGATTATACAGGACTTGACAATTTACTGAAAAAATAAAATGATTTGAAACCGTCGGACAGCCTGTTTTTTGTGAAAAAACAGGTTTGTTGCGCGAAAAACCGGAACCTCTGTCATAAATATGATCTGTTATAATATTGAAATCTTTAAAATTGCATAATTGACATTTATCGACACATCCTGTATAATAGTTTGAGTTTATAATTTTTTATAAACTTCATCGTTGCTTAATTTGTTCTTGAAATGGAAAGGAGTAAGTTATGGATTCAAATGATAATGGCGGATTCTTATGGGGATTATTAGGCTGCTGTATCCCTATCGTAGGTTTGATTCTGTTCCTTGTTTGGAAAGATCAAAAACCAAAAACAGCAAAAGCAGCCGGCATCGGAGCTTTGGTAAGCGTAATCCTCGGTGTTTTAAGTTATATTGTTGTATTTGTAATTATTGGTGCATCCGCGGTTGCTTTCGGTGTATAAGCGAAGAATTCCCCTCAGATACGACTCCGGTCACTCTAATGCTTGCAGAAAAGCAGGCATGTTTCTGCGTATTTTATGCGGCTGTCACGCCATGCCGGAACGATCTTTCCACTTTCATGGGAAGCCGTTTCCGATTTGTGCAAGATGCACAGGCGAGCTGATTGGCATCCTTGCAGGAATTCCAATTACATGTATTTATGGCATTCCCGACTTTCAAATAGCAGCACTTATGATGCTGCCTTTAATTGCAGATGGCACACTTCAGCGTCTGACGTCTTATGAAAGCAACAATATACGCAGACTGATCACCGGCATTTTGTTTGGCATTGCACTTGTTTATGCTTTTCTTTATTTTCACCAGGTCTGTATCCGGATTGCAGGAGTGTTATTAAAACTGCTGGGCTTCCAACCCGATGCGGTTGATCGGATCATGCAGCAGTTTTTGCCTTAAAAATAACCGGATAACGGATGAATCAATAAAAAGAAAAATATCAATAAGAAAACATTCTGTTTTTTATTGATATTTTTCTTTTTATTGTATCCGGCTACTATTCCGAACCTATTAGCATATATCTTCCGTAATTTTATTTTTATCTTCCAAATCAATATCAATTTGTATACCCAAAAGTTTGCTTTCCGGAGAGTCATCATTTAATTCAAGGATAATATTATCTTCTACTATTTGCGTATATTCTTCAGCAGACATTAGTGTTTGGAAAGAATTTATGGCATCTTCATTGATAGAACATATATATTGAAAACTATCTTCCTGGCATATATCATGAGCTATACGGAATAGAGTCTCTCTTTGACGAGGATCCATATTGGCAAAAAGTCTGCTATCGTGCATAGTAAAACGCATTTTACTTTGTTTACATACTAAAAGAAGTAAATCAAAACAGAAAATACGTACTTCATTAACTCCATCAGAAGAATCATCTTCAATACGGGCATCCAAAGTATATCTAAGCATATTCTCTCCGGAGTTGTTTTTAATTACAAGCCCGCTTCTTTTTTTAGGATAAAACCTTTTTGCATAATTCCAGTACTTGTTGCGTAGAGAAGTTAGATATTCTTTTTCAGCCTCCAAATAATCTTCCGTCTGCTTATCTTCTGCAATTAAGTTTGCTTTAATATCCAGTTCCGTATCACGATATGCCTTTAAAATTTTTTGATATTCTTGAATGCGATTCAATTCACTATTTAAAGACGAAAGTTGCTTTGTTAGTGCAACATATTCTTCCAGAGCTCCATGAGAGTTTAAATAATCAAGAAGTTCGTCCATACGTTTCCCCAAGGACATGATCTGTTCGTCAACTTCTTTTAATTGAGCCTTTTGTTTATTTAACTCTTTTCTTAAACGTGAATTTCTGGTCTTTAATAAATTGCTATGAAACTGAAGAACTTCATTAATATTTTTTTTTATCATCTCAGGAATTTCAATATTGGCAGCCTCATAAATCTCAAGCAATTTTTCTTCTTTAACTTGAGCCGTTTCTGTAAACGCCTCTTCGATATTTTTTATATTGTTACTTATAAGGGTACGTTGATTTTCAAGACGCTTTTTTGGTAACTTTTATCATCAGCTTCTTTCTCTAATTCATGATAATTATTTGATACCTTAAATTGTGAAATTTCTTTTTGAAGTTCTTCGATTCGATATTCTAAATCTGCGACATCAAGTTCGGTATCATTTTTTCCTAAATAATATTGTCTAAATAATGGATCTTTTTTGATTGCTCTCTCTGTATCTCTTGCTGCAGTTTGTTTATCGCGAAGATTCTTTTTTCCTACAATCAAGTCAATATCAATACCTAGCAGATAACAATTATTCAGAATTTTGCTGTAATCTGATTCTTTTGGTACAAATGAGTCAAAAGTTCCATAACACGATCTGTATCTGCGCGCAAATCTTGAAAAAAGTGTAGTCCATGTTAAATTTGGGAGTGGATTAGTAATTCCAAAACATAACTCAAGCATTTTTTTCCGCATTCCTTTAGTAGTTATTTTTTCTCCACAAAAATTAACTTTGTTTTGTTCAGTTGTACATCTTGTTGAATAATACTTTTCACCATCAATTTCAAATTCAAGGGTAAATTCCCAATCGGGTAATTTTGCTGTAAATGAATCAATTTTATTCGATCCCAAGCAAAAATGTATAAGATGGAGTGTCAAAGACTTTCCAACACCATTATAAGTATTACCATCATTTTCATTGTGTGGAGCTACTTGCTTTCCAACAATAATATTAATACCTTCTTTAAATATAACAGGGTGGAAAGATGATTGATTTGCTCTTAAACTAAGCAATTTCATAGCAAAGTAACCCCCTCTCATTTTCTTTGATTGCACCAATGATAAAAAGATAATCTAGCGCCATTATAAATTGGTCAAAGGAAAACTTAACCGGATATTTCTTGCTTTCATATGAGTCTTTGTAATATCCCCATAGTTCATCTACTGAAATGGGGTTTTTGATATACTCCAGCAAGAACGCACCAAATCCAAAAAAGATTCATTTAGAGATAATTGCTTTTTAGGTAATATCATATTTTCCTCCTTTCCAATTTCAGAGTAGTCATTTTATTATTCCGGTTCTTCAAAAATATCACAACTTGAAAAGTAATATGCCATTAACACAAGTATACTTGTCTGAATTGAGATGGTTCTTTTAGAACAAGCGTGCTCAAGAATATAAAAAAAAACGGGAATCCGCATAATGCTCTTTTGATTCCGGTATGTCTTTTTTTGCCTGCTCATAGAAAGCATGAAACTTTTTTTGCAAAATTTCCTTAATACCAGGATTTTCATTAAAATATTGCATTAATAAGTTTTCTTGATAACTCCCCATTACCAATTGATGATTAACAACACCACTCAAATTATTAAAAGTAATTTTTTCATCGAAATCCGGTACGATTAGACTATCCGGAAACGTCTCCGGCAACTCGGTTTTTAGTCTTTTGCTGAAAATGTTTTAATGTTTATGTTCTTATATAAAGGATTATTATCTAAATCAATTGCCATCCGGATAATAGGAGCAGGTATCCCATTATATTTATCATTCGTTACAAAGAAATAATATTTTATGGGACAAATATTATCCCAATGTTCATATAATCCCTCAAAATCATTTTTTAATTTTTTGACACCGTCGTTGATAGTTTTATCCTTAGTAATATCTTCCGGAGCAAAAACTTGATAATATGTACCGGTTGTTCGATCAAACCCATCATTTTTTTGATCTCCAATATTTCCATAAGCCTTTACGGGCTGGAAATTAGGATTGAATTTTGTCATAACTGAAACGAAAAAATCCTCAAATTGTTGCCCTTTATATGCCAGTATACGATTACGAAAAATTATTTTTGCTATATATTGTTCAGCTTTACTCATAAGGATCACCTCGTTTCTCATTTTGCGTATAGACAGTTATAGTATATCACATCTAGGATCAGAAGTATATACAATTTAAAAATCAATTCACGGTAAACGCAGGTTTTATAAACTTTTTATAAATTTGGAGATATCAGTTTTCACGATTAAAACTATACGTAAAGATGCGATGGTTAAATTATTTTGCGTATAATAACTAGACATGGGGTTCTGCCATGTGTTAAACGATGTATTTAATTCGTACCCTCTATTTTATTCCAGTATTTAATCCGCCCAATACTTTATAAAGGTAAGCCATGTCATACCCGCATTTCTTTCTTTTGCTGGCAATCCCCATCTTACAGCTTTTTTCCTGTTTTAGCAGATTTACTCCTATATGGCGTGCCATATTCATGTTTTCTGCTGCATTTCCAGCCCTGATCCGGCTTTCATCCTCCCTGAACGCGATATCAAGCACCCAGTGCAGGCTGTTTTCAATCCCCCAGTGTGCCCTTTCACTTTTCCCATATTCTGCGGCTGTCATTCCTTTCCTGCTGTATATGGCGTAATTTACAGCTGTTACGGTATTCCCTTTTTCCGTTACTGTAGATACACATGCCCCAATACCTGCAAGGCCCTCCCACTCCGGATGCCTCTGCCTGAGCCATTCAATATCATTTTCAACGTAATACTCCCTCTTTTCTATCCTCCCGTGCTCCTTACACAGATCTTTATAGTAACGCTCCGCCTTTTCCAGGGCATCTTTCTTTTCCGTAAATACATCTTTTTCAAAATACTCCCGGATATCGTCCATAAGTGTCTGCTGGTTCCCTTTCACCTGCAGGATATAATCTGCGTTTTTGTGAATGATCTTGCGGGCGATCTCTTTCTGCGTTCCCATCGCATCCATTGTGACAATACACCCTTCCAGGCACAGAATGTCCAAAAGCTCTGGTATTGTCTTTATCTCGTTTGTTTTTTCATCCACACACAACTGGCCCAGTACAAGGGATGATTCTACTGCCCATGCGCTGACCGTGTGGATCGGTTTGATATCCCCTGCTTCTTCCCTGCTGCGCCTTGCTGTTTTACCATCAATCGCCACTACGCCTTTTACTTTGCCTGACACGGCGCTGGCCCACCGGAAAAATGCATCATGGAATTTTTCCGGCTCGATCATCTGGAAAACCCTGTTTATCGTATCATGGGAAGGAATGCCGCCTGGCAGTTCAAGGAACGTTCCCAGCCATTGTTTTTTAGAAACCGCCCAGTCTGCAATCTCATTCCAGGTATCCATCCCTGCAAGGACAGCTGTGACAGCGATAATGATAATATCAAGAAATTTGTGTCTTTGGTTGTATGGAGCCCTTGGATCTGGGATTTCACGCATACAATCGATCAGTAAAATATCTTTTTTCTCTTTTTCCATAATAATTATTTCCTTTCAGAGTTTGGAAATAATTATACACGAATGTGTAAAGATTGTCTTTGACTAAATTCAATATAACAGAAAATTTGAAACTTGGGAATACATAAAAGCTTGCGTTTACCGTGAAAATCAATTCCCTCTCCGTTATTACATTTTAAATTTTTATTGACATAGATAGATTATCGATATATAATAAGATCATCATATATCGATAATCTATCTATGTCAATAAGAAAGGAGATAACCTGCCATGAATAAAAATATGGTATCCGGCAGTACGGCTATGCTGATTCTCCGACTGTTGGATGAAAAAGATCTGTATGGCTATGAAATGATCGACCTGCTTCGGCAACGTTCGAGCAACGTATTTGAATTAAAAGCAGGTACCCTGTACCCGCTGCTTCATTCTCTGGAAGTGAAAAACCTGGTAACCTCTTATGAGAGCGAATACAATGGCAAAATACGCAAGTATTATAAGCTTACAAAAAATGGAAAGCGTTATCTGGATGAAAAAAAACAGGAATGGGAGATGTTCTCCAAAGCAGTTGCGGATGTGTTATGCATCCATGAGCCAAATAAAACCGAACGGAAAGGAGACCAACATTATGAAAAAAGACTGTTATATCGAATCGCTGCTTTCTCAAATTCGTGAAAAACGGGCAAAAGAACAGATTCGCAAGGAAATAAGTTCACATATCGAGGATCAGAAAAGCAACTACATCACTGACGGCATGACAGCCGAAGACGCCGAAGAAAAAGCAGTAATGGATATGGGCGATCCGATAGAGACAGGCATGGCCTTAGACCGGATCCACCGGCCAAAACCTGCATGGAGTATGCTTGCCGTCATCGCCTTGTTATGCGCTGTTGGTGTTTTGCTTCAATATGCCGTTTATGCGGAAGGCCTTTCCTCACGTATGGGATCCTATTATTTGAAAAAGCAATGTATGTACGGCCTGGCCGGTTTTTTCATGATATGCATCGTTTACCTGATTGACTATACACGAATTGCAAAATATAGCAGATACTTATGTTCCGGCATCCTGCTGTACCTGTTTTTACTCGAAAGCAATGCGGCTTCTTTTTTGAATCTGCCTTTCATACCTCATTATGAACTGATTGGTATTTTCGGACATTGGATCGGAATTGGTGTACTCTTTTACCTTTATCTGCCATTATATGGTGCCGTACTGCATTCCTATCGTAACTGCACCGTTCAGCATATATGGAAAGTTATTTTATATACGTTTCTTCCGATTTTTTTTGCATTCCGACTAACGCATCTGTCAACCCGTATAAATGTGTTTATTATTATCGCACTTATATTCTGCACAGCATTCATAAAAGGCTGGCTGCCGATGAAAGCAAAAAAAACGGATCAAACATCATACCTTAAATATCTTCCGCATACAGGCAGATTCTTTCATCGAAAAGGAATTTTGTTGATTCTGACCGCGTTGTTAGCTGTAGCTGCTCTGCTCTTTATCCGTATGCCTTCTTATCAAATGTACCGGATACAGGCATGGCTGCATCCTGGCGCTTATAAAAGCACCATCGGATATACCACTAATCTTCTGCGCAAAATCATACGTTCCAGTCAGCTCATCGGCAAACATACCGATCCGACATTGACAATTTTTCCGAACATAGAGACCGATTTCCTGCTAACCTATGTAATTGGTACATTCGGTATTCTGGCCGGAGCAACACTGATTACTCTGATTGTACTGCTTGGCATCAAACTGCTGAATATTTCCATTCACCAAAAAAACCAGCTTGGTATGATCATGGGACTTGGATGCAGCCTTGTCTTTCTGATTCAGTCAGTGGAATATATTTTGGTAAATTTAACTCTGCTGCCGGAAAGCGGTCTGTATTTACCGCTTGTTTCATTCGGTGGCAGTGGTATGCTGCAAACGTGTATGCTGCTTGGCATCATGCTGAGTATCTATCGTTATGAAAACGTCGTTTCCGAACCGCAGCCGGTACAGACAGAAAACACCTGCTTTCTTCAGGCAAAACCATAAATCCGTCTTATGTACACAAAAACCGGTCAGGCACATTCTCACGAAGTGTCCAACCGGTTTTTGTATATAGGAACTATGGAACATTTTGTCAAAAAGCCGAAAATTTTTTTATATATTTTTGTAACAATATTCACAAAACTGAAAAAATATGCCGCTGAGCCTAACATATCTTTTTATTTCTGCCGAAAAAATATTATAATGGGATTTGCAAAAGCAGAATGATAGGACTATTTGTCAATAAACATGTAAATATTTTCATAATTGTCCACAAGTCTTTATCTGACTGCTCTTTTATGTTATGATCATATCAGAAACCATTGTCCGGCAAACATGTGACGTTCCTAACCGGTACGCACAAACAAGAAAGGGTGAAATCAAAAGAATGAAAAAAGCAAACATTATAATACGAATTGTGTTCGGCTTTCTCAGCACCGCCGCATTAACATCATTCATTTTGTTTGCCTCCAACATTTATTCTGCAGATCAGGCAGCTTCGCACTCGGCAGCGCAGGCTGACTCTACGGCTGCAGATCAGGCGTCGCTTGCCAAAGAATCTTCTTTAAATACAAAAGACGAAAATCTTTCGATCGGTATGAGTGAACGGCATATGCTCTTTCAGCCGCAGGATACCTCCCCTTCTCAAGCAGCAGACTCGCTGCCATCCGACCAGGATATGGAATCAGCTGACAATCCGAATCCATCCGGCCAGGATACGGAATCAACTGACAATCCGAGTCCATCCGGCCAGGAAGAAATAACTTCGGATAACACAATTTCAAATGACACAAAAAAACAACAGCATAAGAAATCCAACAAAAAAAGCAAACGGTTCCACACGGTTACGGAAGACTACTTTTCCGATGCACTGTTCATCGGCGATTCCCGAACCGTTGGAATGCTGCAAAGTCATTTGCTGTCCAATGCCGCCTATTATGCCAAAACAGGAATTGGTATCGGAAGCATCCTGTCCGAACGCATTGTCAACGAAGGCGGCCGCATGATCTCGGTCAGTGATGCACTGCACCTGCATACATTCGGCAAAATATATATTATGATCGGTATCAATGACATTTCAAGCGGTGATACGGAATGGTTCACACAGCAGTACCAGGCCATTTTGGATACGATTCACAGCACTCAGCCGGACGCTGTCGTCTATATACAGGGAAATATTCCTATGAGTTACGGCAAGCAGGATCCAAACGGTGCTCTGAATAATAAAAATCTGTCGCTGCGCAATGAGGCTTCCCGTGCTCTGGCAGATAAAAAAACGATTTTCTATCTGGATATTGACAAGATTTATGCCGATGAAAACGGTCATCTGCAGTCCTGCTATACAAGCGACGGCCTGCATGTGATCCCGGATTATTATACACTCTGGGTAGATTATCTGCTGCACCATGCCATTGTCTGATTATTTTTACAAACCAAAAGAAAGCAGGAACATACAAATGAAATATTCGGCTGTTATTTTTGATCTGGACGGGACGTTACTGAATACACTGGAAGACCTTATGGATGCCGTCAATTATGCATTGACGCAATATGACTATCCGGCTCGTACGCTCGAAGAAATACGTCGCTTTGTCGGAAACGGTGCACGCAGGCTGATTGAGCACGCACTGCCAAAAGGAACTGCAAATCCAAAATTTGAAGACGTATTGTCTGCGTTTCGTTCTTATTATACCGCTCACTGCGAAAACAAGACACACGCCTATGATGGCGTATTGGAATTAATGCATACACTGAAAGCAGACGGATGTAAATTAGCAATTGTATCAAATAAGCCCGACAGCGCTGTGAAAGAACTGAATCGTACTTATTTCAGTAATTATGTCCAAGTTGCCATTGGCGAAAAAGAAGGTGTGCTGAGAAAGCCTGCCCCGGACATGGTAGAACATGCTCTGTCCGAATTAAATACCAGCAAAAAAGAAACTGTCTATATCGGCGATTCCGACGTCGATATTCAGACAGCTGCAAATTCGGGGCTGGATTGTATCTCGGTTTCCTGGGGATTTCGTGATGCGGAATTTTTACGGCAATGCGGTGCCTCTGTCATTGCGGACACACCACAGCAGGTCTATGAACGGATTCGAGGATAATCGGATCCGCTTCTGCCACTAACGAACGGGAATATAATGCGAAGCACTTTTTCTAACACGTTCTCGCATTATATTCCCGTTCGTCTCAGATGTATGCGGTCATATGGCTACTCCCATGGAACTTCCAGCACAGGTATTACATTTTGTATGGAAGCGTAGTTTGCAATTCCATATCCGCTGTGCAAAAAGAATTCTCTCTGTATCGGTGTCATAGCACGAAACAGATGCAGCAAACTTTGCTCCTGTTTCTCGGAAGGCACAGACAGTGAATCTTCCTTTGCCGCGGTTACACATAAAATATAGTCTGCCGACACCTGAAAATATATTGCCATATCTCTGACCATCGTTACATCCGGGCATCGCCTTCCGGTAATATAGTTTCCAAGACTGTCAGCAGAAATATGCAGATCATTTGCAATTTCCTGCCGATTTTTCGGATGTCTCTTTACCAGGTAACGAATTCGCTCTGCCATAGCCATAAATATCACGTCCCTCCAGCAGTTTCTGTTCCGGATTAACAGGGTAATTTATTTTAGCATACCGTAACCTGTGACAAAAGTCAAATCCAACCTCCATCCAATCTGATAATCTGTCCCGTCAGATAATCATTTCCTGACATTAACTGCCACGCCAGATGTGCCACCTCTTCTGCGGTGCCGTATCTGCCTGCCGGAATCTCACTTTCCAATGCTGCCTTTTCCTCTTTACTGAAACAAGCATTCATACGTGTATCAATACATCCGCAGGCAATTGCATTTACCTGAATTCCACTCGGCGCCAGTTCTTTTGCCAATGCTTTTGTCAGTGCATTCATACCGCCTTTTGCCGCAGAATATGCTGCTTCGCAGGATGCGCCTACTTCGCCCCATACGGAAGAAATGTTTATGATCTTTCCGGATTGTTTCCGCACCATGTCAGGAATTACCTGCCGGCAGCAATAAAATACCGATGACAGATTCGTATCCAGCATCGTCTGCCAGTCCGGAACCGACAGTTCACTCAGCAATCCGATCTGCGATATTCCCGCATTATTAACCAGCCAGTCTACCTGTCCCAGATGTTCTTTTACTTCGGTGAACATCTGATCGACTGCTGCCGCATCACCAATATCTCCCAGCACCGGAAGCGTCATAACACCATACCGGTTTCCCAGCTCCATACACAAATCATACAACGCATCTTTGCTGTTTTTACAGTTTAAAGCCAGCTGACATCCTTCCGATGCCAGTTTACATGCAATCGCCCTGCCTATCCCGTGCGATGCCCCTGATATAAATACCGTCTTAATTCCTGTCCCCTCATCTTTCTTTTAATGATCAAACATTGGTGTAGACAAATATCGTTCTCCCGTGTCCGGAAATATGACAACAATTGTTTTTCCTTTATTTTCCGGCCGCTTCGCCAGCTCTGTCGCAGCCCAAAGAGACGCCCCTGAAGATATGCCCACAAGAATGCCTTCGGTTCTTGCAACTTCTCTGCCCTTCTCAAATGCATCTTCATTTTCAACTTTTATAATCTCGTCGTAAACAGACGTATTTAACGTATCCGGTACAAATCCTGCACCGATTCCCTGTATCTTATGCGCACCCGGTTTTCCTTCCGATAAGACCGGAGAAGCAGACGGTTCCACCGCCACAATTTTAATGTCGGCATTTTTTGATTTTAAATATTCTCCGGTGCCTGTAATCGTTCCTCCCGTTCCAACACCGGCTACCAGAATATCCACCTTTCCATCCGTATCTTTCCAGATTTCCGGCCCGGTTGTCTCCCGGTGTGCCTGCGGATTCAGCTGATTGACAAACTGCCCCGGAAGAAAGCTGCCTTCCAGCTCTGCCGCCAGTTCTTCTGCTTTTGCAATCGCACCTTTCATCCCTTTGGCACCGTCTGTCAATACCAGTTCGGCTCCGTATGCTTTCATCAAATTGCGCCGCTCCACACTCATGGTCTCCGGCATCGTAATAATTACCCGCAATCCAAATGAAGCTGCAACCGATGCCAGCCCAATGCCCGTATTGCCGCTTGTCGGCTCAATAATAACCGAACCTTTATGAATCCTGCCGCTTTCCCAGGCATCCAGCAAAATCTTCTTTGCAATGCGATCCTTTACACTTCCCGCCGGATTAAAATACTCCAGCTTTGCAAGTATAACTGCCTCCAAACCGTTGCTTTTTCCATATTGATTCAGCTCCAGTACCGGTGTATTGCCAACCAATTCCGTAACATTTTATATATTGCCATTCTGCTTACTTCCTTCCTTCCTAATCTTTATTAGCTTAAGTATATCCCTGTTTTCCTAGTATGTCAATGGGATATTAAACCCAATACCTATTCAATCGATTTTAATGCCTCTGCCATATGAATATGCTCCAGCTTCACATACATCAGACCATTGACCAGCATGGCAAAGCCAAATGTAAACAGCAGACTGATTATGTAGCTGCCCGGCACAATCATCGTTTTAAATGAAAGCATATCAATTTTTACCTGATCCATCACAAACCAATGCAGCCATTTCCCAAGTCCCAGTCCTGCAAGCGCACCCAGTCCCGTAAGCGCCAGATTTTCCCGGAACACATAATCTGCCGTTTCCCGTGCATAAAAACCAAGTACCTTAATCGTTGCAATCTCCCGCATCCGCTCCGTAATGTTAATATTGGTCAGATTATAGAGCACGATAAATGCAAGACTTCCCGCACACACTATAATTAACAGCACAATATAATCCATACTTTTCATCATAGACGCAATCCGTTCCCGCATATCACCGGTAAGCGAAACCGACAGCACCTGGTCCGAATCGGCTATTGCAGCAGCCACCTCATGGATATCCTCTCCTTCTTTCACTACTACATAGGCGCTTTTAAATTCCGGTTCCTTTCCGGTCTGCGCCTGATAAGTTTCTTTACTGATATATGCATAATTATAAATAAAATTTTCACAGATCGCACTGACGTTCACTGTCAGACTGTTCATCTCACTGTCCCGCAATACCACACTGTCGCCTACACGGATTCCCATCGTATCCGCTATTTTATCTGACAACACGGCTTCATTCTCGCCCGGGAAAGGAATTTCCTGTCCATCTGTCGTATGGAGCTTTAAAAACTCACCCATTTCCTCCACATCCTGTGGGATTCCCATATATACAGATTTCGTTTTTCCGGCAAAATCCAGATCCATGCTTTCCTCGGACATATATGTATACCGTTCCAGCCGATCTTCTATGTTCCGATTCCATGAATGCTCATCCGCTGGCCGCACTTCTCCCGAAAAAGTAATTCCGATATCATAAATCTGAATCTCATCATACTGCATATCCGCAACATTTGTAACGGAATCCTTTACCCCAAAACCCGTTACAAGCAGTGCGGTACATCCGCTGATTCCAAGAATCATCATAAAAAACGCTTTTTATATCTGAAAATATTGCGGATCGACACTTTATGCAAAAATTTCATTCTGCCCCAGATAAAATCAATATTTTCCAGAAAAATCCGTTTGCCGCTCTTTGGCGCTTTTGGCCGGATCAGACTGGCAGGCACACCATACAGCTCATATCTGCAAGAAAAATATACCGCTCCCATGGAGCAGACAAGCGCCGCCAACATGGAAAAAAATGCGGACCATACGTCAAAATAATAAGTAATCTAACCCATGCAGTACATAATGCTGTAACCCATCCAGATTACTTTTGGAAACAGCCAGGTGCCGATAATACAGCCTGCCACCGCACCTGCTGCTGCCGCAGAACCCGCATAAAACAGATACTTCCCCATAATTGCGCCGTTTCCATATCCAAGTGCCTTAAGCACTCCGATCTGTGTACGTTGTTCTTCCACCATTCGGTTCATCGTTGTCATGCAGATTAACGCCGCCACCAGAAAAAAGAACACCGGAAACACATTTGCAATTCCCGCTACAATATTCGAATCACTTTCATAACAAGCATAACCGATATTTGTATTTCTTGTCAGCACATAAAAATCAGGCTCTTCCAGTTCGTCCAGTTCGCGCCATGCATCGTCAATTTTTTTCTGCGCATCTTTCGTTTCTTTTTCAAAATCAGCTTTTGCATCGGTATACTCTTTCCTTGCATCCGCAAGCTCGGCTTTCCCCTCGTCCAGATCTTTCCTTCCCTTTTTCAGCTCTTCTTTCGCATCTGCAAGTTCTGTTTTCGCTTCCTCCAATTTCTGTCTGCCGTCCGCAAGCTCCTGTCTGCCATTTTGAATTTCCGTTTTTCCTTTCTCAAGCTCCCGTTTTCCATCTTCCAGCTCTTTGCGTGCCTGCACCGTTTCCGTTTTACCCGCTGCAAGCTCCCGTTCCGATTCGTTCATCGTTTTTTCTTTTTTTCAATTTCCACTTTTGCTGCCTGCAGCTGCTTCTCTCCGGACTCTATTTCCTTTGTTCCTGCCTGCAGTTGCATCTGACCGTCTCGGACCTGTTTCAATCCTTCACGAACCTGCATCTGACCGTCCCGGACCTGTTTCAATCCTGCCTGCAGCTGTGTCAGCCCGTCCTGTACCTGTTTCTGCCCGTCCCGGACCTGCACCAGGCCGTCCCGCACCTGCGCCAGACCTGTATGCACCTGCTGTAAACCGTCCTCTGCCTGTTTTTCACCATTCTGCAGCTGTTTTTTTGCCTCCGCAGCCTCTTCCCTGCCTGCATCAATCTGCTGCAGTCCTGCCTGAATCTCCCTAAACCTTGTTTCATACTGGTTTCGTGATATCTGCTGCGCGCTGTAAGCCTGTTCCAACTGCTGTTTCTGCGCATGCAATGCCGTTTCCTGGCCGTTCAGCTCTTGTTCCTGATCGTCCAGCTCCTTTTCCTGTCGTTGTAATGCCGTCATTTGTTCTGTCAGATCGGATTCTTTTTTACAAGTTCCGACTCCTGCCGCACCAGTTCCACTTCTTTTTGGGTAAGTTCCGACTCCTGCTGCTTTAACTGCGTTTCCTGTTCCGCAAGCTCCGTTTCCTGCTGTTTCAGTTCCGCTTCTTTTTGGGTTAATTCCTCCTCCTGCCGTTTCAACTGCGCTTCCTGCCCCGGCAAAGCTGCCTGCTGTTTGCGTAGTTCTTCTTCTTTTTTCAATAATTGAGCCTTCGCCTGCCGAAGCTGCCTGCTTCCATCTGCCAGCTTCTTTTCATTTGATGTAATTTCCTGTTCTGCCTGCCGAATCTTTGTTTCCGCATCCCAGATTTCCTGTTCTTTCTCCCGGATTTCCCGTTCACCATCGTTTAACTGCCGCTCACTGTCTGCCAGTTTTTTTTCATTTGCAGTAATTTCCCGTTCGCCTTCCGCTGCTTTTCGTTTTCCATCGTTCAGTTCATGCTCGCCGTCTACAATCTCCTGTTCGCCGTTCGTAATTTTTTTCCACGCATCTGCAAGCTCCTGTTTTGCATCTGCCATCTTCTCATCCAGTTCGGCCTGCGCCTCTTTGATTTCGGACTGTGCATCATTCGTAATCTGCCCGTAACGCGCCAGCACAAGCTCCTCCGTTTTTTTCTCCACTTCTTCCTGCATGCCGTCTATATAATCTTTGTATGCATCCGTGTATACATCAAATTTCTGTTTCGTTTTAATATAAATCTCCGTCAGCTCATCTATGGCAAACGCCTCTCGTGGCACGTATAAAAAAGCGTTAATTTTCCCATCTCCAACCGAAGTCGTTCCCCGTTCAATATTAATATAATAAGGCGAATGCACAATACCAACCGCAGTAAATGTCCGCTCTCCAAACATTTCCAGCGTATCTTCCACATTATTGTCCGTCACGGTAATCTGCGCGCCGATCATATCCTGCCCATACCTCGCAGAATCCAGTACACACTCGTCTGCCCGCTGCGGCATCCTTCCGGCCGTAAGCACCACCTGATTTACCGCTTCCGGCACCGTATGGAATTTATATACGGATTCATTTTCATTATTCACCGTACAGACCGCATCGACCGATACCGCTCCTTCCACATCGGCTGCTTCATCCGTCTTTGCCAGTTCACCGACGTCCGCTTCCTCAAATCCGATTGTAGACAGCAGACGAAAATCATAAAAATTCTGCTCCGCCAGATAATCGTTTTCCGTAGCGATCATTGCCGGCTTCGTGGACTTTAATCCGGTAAACAAAGCCACTCCCAGCATAACAATTGCAAAAATCGCCACATACCGTCCAAAGCTTCCTTTGATTTCTCGTATTGTCGTTTTCAACATTCCCTTGTTCATATTCCGGCCCTCTACCACTCAATCTCTTCCACCGGCACAATCTGCTCATTCATCTCCATACTATGCACCGTGCCGTTCTTTACCGTAATAATTCGATCTGCCATCGCCGTTAACGCCTGGTTATGCGTAATCACTACCACCGTCATCCCGTCCTTTCTGCATGCATCCTGCAGCAGCTTTAATACGGCTTTTCCCGTATGATAATCCAATGCCCCTGTAGGTTCATCACAAAGAAGAAGCTTTGGATTTTTCGCAAGCGCCCGCGCAATTGCCACTCTTTGCTGTTCTCCTCCCGACAGCTGTGCCGGAAAGTTTCCGGCCCGCTCCTCCAGCCCGACCATTTTAAGCACTGTCATCGCATCCAGCGGATCCTTGCAAATCTGTGCAGCCAGCTCCACATTTTCCAATGCCGTCAGATTCTGCACCAGATTATAAAACTGAAACACAAATCCGATATCATAGCGTCTGTATGCAGTCAGCTTTTTCTTGCGAAAAGCCGAAATCTCCTCTCCATCCAGCAGCACTTTCCCTCCTGTAAGTCCGTCCATTCCGCCCAAAATATTCAAGATCGTCGTTTTCCCCGCGCCGGACGCACCGACTACAACGCAAAATTCTCCTTTTTCAATCGTAAAATTTACATCTCTTAACGCTTCAATATCTACTTCACCCATATGGTATATCTTACTTACATTTTGAAATTCCACAAACGCACTCATGTTATCCTCCATCCCTTTCGACCTCTGCTCTTATTTTACCATACTCCGTTTCTTATGAAAACTGAAAACAGCGTAAAAGCAAAATAAAAAGTGTGGCGTTCCTGTTGAACTCCACACTTTTATTTTACAGTCCCAATGCGTCCAGTGTCTGCCGGCCAATTAAGCCATCTGCTGTCAGCCCGTTATCTCTCTGATATTTTTTCAAAGCACGTTTCGTTTTTGTTCCCATTACCCCATCCGCAGTTCCACAGCTGTATCCGCAGCGATTTAACGTTCTCTGCACTTTGCGAATCGTTGTTTTGCTTACCGTAGCAACATAAGGACAGATTCCATCCGGATGCGTATGTGCACCATGTCCGCCGCAGTAATAATACGGATCATCGTCCGCATAAGGACAAACTCCTCCGTTATGAACATGCGCGCCATGTCCGCCACAATAATAATAGTTCGTATACGAACCGCAATGTCCGCCGCCGCAGTGTCCATGTGCATAAGCTGTTACCACAGACTGTCCGGCTGTCGTAAAGGAAACTGCACCAATCAAAGCTGCTGCCAGCAAGGTACGTTTCATTCGTTTCATAGTAATTTCTCCCTTCCGATTCTCTCTTTTTCAATTATGCCAGTCTTTTTTATACCCTAATTATAGATCATTCTCGATAAAAAACCAGCGATTTTATTAAAGTTATCTCTTTCACAATGAATACGATTCAACGCTGAAAAACCTTGCAAATTTTCAGACAGATACCTCTCATTTTTGCATGTTTTTTACCTGTTACTTCAGACACACTCTATTTTATATATCTACATGATACTTTTTAAAGTTATCACCTTCATAAATACCTTTATCGGCTCACCGATATGTCCGGAATCCGGTTCTCCCCGAATTCCTCCGGATGCAAAAATATGTATCGTTCCATCATCTGCCACATATTTGCATAATATCGTATATCCAAAAAATGCACGCCCTCTGTCATCCGCAGAAATTCCAAACTGCCTGGCAATACTTTCCGGAATTTTCAAAAATCCCGGCTTCGCCATACCGCTTACGACAATTCTGCCAAAATATTCCACGCCGCATGTCACCGCGGTAACAGATTTACCTGCACGCATAAGCTGCTCTTTATTCCGCCTGCTGTCATACCGAAACTTATGCAGCACCGCCGTTTCCGGCAATATCTCATTCGTATCCACATAATAATACGACGGTTTCAAAAGATCCACATACACTTTCAGCGTATTCGTCCGCATGAGCCCTGACGGATTATAAAGCAGCGCATTGCTTTTAAACAAATATTCTTTTCCGTTTCCGTCCACATACCTGCATAAGATATAATACGGATTCATTACCATACGGTCTATCTGCACCTTCTGATGTGGATTCACATCAATATCGACAACTTCCGCATATACATATTTTCCTGCTTCCAGCAGTTTGCGCTTTTTTCCGGCTATCCGGCCGTATATAAAAAAGCATACGAAGCTGACTCCAAGAAAAACAAGTCCGATTGCGCTGTTTATAATTGCAAACAGTTCGGTTCCGTCAACCAATATCACTGCAGCTGCTCCTACTGCCAGAAGCACGACCGCAACGATCAAATAAATAATCGCCAAAATCTTAAAATACTCTGTCCGTTTCTCATTCTACCGTAATCTCATAACTCTCTTCAAAACTTTCACCCGCAGACAGCTCCTGTCCCCATTCGCGTTCCTGCCATGTTCCATCAAAATGAAGCGCATCACACCTGCCATACCATGGTTCGATACATATAAACGGAGCATTTTTTCCGGTCGGCGACCAGATGCCAAAAAGCGGAGCATCAAAGCTGACTGTTACATAATGGCTCCCGTCCGGCTTCACAAGCGCAACTTTGTGTGCCTGGTCCTTCTCTATTACAAGTGCATCCCGGTCAAACAAATGCTCTGTAATCTGCAGACATCCGTCCTGCAACGGATATACCGCTTCCTGATCCGACATCAGTCCGTCCTCTATCACTCCTGTTATCACCTGATCTTTTGTATCAAACCAAATCTTATAATCCACCTGCTTTTCCCCTTTTACCATCGGACAGCAAAAAGCAGGATGTCCGCCTATGGAAAAATACATCTTTGAATCTGCCGGATTGTTTACCTTCCATTTCACAACAACGGTCTTTTCCCGTAATTCATATCCGATCTCCAGTAAAAATGCATACGGATACTTTTCCAATGTCTGTGCATCAGATGCTAAAGAAAACCAGATCTCATGACTGTCCTGACTTTTAAGCTGAAACTCCATATCTCTTGCAAACCCATGCTGCCCCATCGGATACCGCTTGCCATCCAGCAGATAAGTTCCTCCACGAAGACCTCCTACAAGCGGAAACAGTACGGGAGAAGTCCGTTTCCAGTATTCCGGATTTCCTTCCCACATATACTCCGTATTCGTATCCGTCCTCTTTAAAGATTTCAGTTCCGCTCCCATACTGTCGATTTGTATGGAAATGTGATCATTGTTCATTTCATAAACCGCCATAGTACACCTCTCTCCCGTTCTGCCGGGCTGGCAGAACGTTCCATTTTATTTTAAGTATATTAAATGCTTTTGGATGTGTCAACCGATAATCATACTGATAAACACGGGCTGTCAGTTTCTCCGGTCACTTCTCCATGACCGTCAACGTTCAAAACAACCTTACAACGTTTCTTATAGCAAGCAATCCCGTATGTCAAAATATGTTCGATGCCTTCTTGCAAAAGTTTTTCCTCATATCGTTTGCTCTCAATCTGCTCCAAAGCTTCCATACAGGCCTGCTCCATTCTTCCGTCCTCCGCATATTTGACTTCAATCACGATACCTATTTCTTCTTCATCACTTCTCACAAGAATATCACCGTATCCCTCTCCTGATTCTTCATTAGAAGATACGATCCATGTGTCTTTATAACCCAATAGTCCCAAAAGAATACCATGAAAAAAGTTTTCTTTCATTGGCTTTTTCACAAACGTATCTCGAATACTGATCGTCCTTCTCAAATAATCTGAAAGTCTTTTCTCTGCCTCTTTTGCATCTCCATTTCGAAGCGCATCACAAAAAGCATTTACCGCATTCCCATTCTTTTTGATTGTTTCTTTGAAATACTCCATGATCTGTTCTGTAAAAATCTCACGAATTTCCATATTGGGAATTGCCAGACACAATTTCTTCCTTTCTGCCCTTCCTCTCTGCGTAAGATAACCTGTCGTAAAGAGAACGCTCCATATATTATCAATAGAACTATACATATCATTGTACGTTAATTCCTGATGGATTTCCTTTTGGATTACTTCGCCTGCAACAAGCCGTTCGATTTCATTCTTTGTCGCACCGTCATCTGCTTCCCGGATAAATCTCTTTACGGCATCATTACTGCTGGTATTGGACCAGTAATTCTGCGGCAGTGCATCACATTCTCCTCGCAGCGTATCACAATAATTGATCACATCCCAGGGACAATATACCTCCACATTTCCAAATCGATATCCGTCATACCATTCCTTAACAGTCTCATAATGCCGGGAAAAGCCATAATATTCCAGAAGTTCCCTCACCTCTTGGTCTGTAAAGCCAAAATACTCATCAAATCGTACCTCTGCCACAGATAAGACCCTCAAATTATTCAGGCCTGTAAAAATGCTCTCTTTTGAAATACGCATGCAGCCGGTCAATACCGCAAATTCAAGGCTGTCATTTGTTTTCAATGCCTGATGGAACAGGTTGCGGATCATCAGGACCATCCGATCATAATACCCTTGCTCAAAAGCTTTTGCAAGCGGTACGTCATATTCATCAATCAACAGAATCACTTTACTGTCATGGTGTTTTTGAAGCAGCTGTGACAATTCGCGAAGGCTGCTGTAAAGAGCCGCTTCACTCATATCCCTTTTCAGCAGCTCGGTAAAACGCTCTTTGTCATTCTCTGTAAGCCGATCGCTCTCTAAAAGATATTGCTTTTGCGATGCCTCTTCATTTATAATTCTGGTCGCCAGTTCTCGTGCCGTTTCATAAGAGTCTGCATGAATTCCTTTCAAAGATATTGAGATCACAGGGAATTTTCCCATGTATTCTTCACATAAGACTGTCTCTTTTGAAATTGCCAATCCCTCAAACATGCTTTTATCTCCTTCCATAGAAAAAAATGTTTTAGCATGCTGATATTCAGAGACTTCCCAAATCTTCTCGGACGGGTAAACAGCGTTACTTTTCCCCAGTTTTCAAGCAAATCCTTAAGCAATCCGGTTTTATCCACATAGTAAAAGCCTCTCGTGCAAATTTCTTCAAAATTTTCAATCCCGATCGGGAGCTTCTTTTTTCCGGTTTCCATTTACCGCTCCTTTCCCAAGTTTCTGCCTTATATGTAGTTTACCCGCAAAGTGGGGCGTGCAGATGGCAGGAATGAATTTTAAGACACACTCTAGCAAACAGTTCTCCCATATATAAGAGTATAACAGAAATTACTCATAAAACCCACAACTTCTTTTCAATAAACAGACTCTATTGATTGAGAACTCATTCTCTCTGCAAAAATCTGCAAGCAAATCGCTTAATTCCCGCAGCATTATAGAATAAATATTTTTCGCAATGGGAAAACGTTGTTATGGGTAGTATGAATACGCAGCAAGACCTGGTTTGGCCTGGCATACGAAAAAACGTCTGTTAAGTGGAAATCAACAACGATTAGCTCCCTTTAGCAACCGGTCTTACTACATAAATGAAGTGTGAAACCAGATAAAGAAAAAAAATATATTTAAAGCAGATGATACAAAGTCGAGGAAAAAAGGAGTAGGATTTTTTGCTCGGATGGTAAAAGCAGAAATCAAAAATATCAGCTACACGAGGAAACCACTTTGCAACAGCGTCCACAATGATAACGAGCATCGGATTGTGCCAACCACAATCCGAATTGTAAAGTTCATCTAAAAAGTGATAGAAGATTATCTACCGATATGTTATAATGCCTGTGTTGTCCAACCTACACCCGGCAACGGGAGGGGGTGTTTGCATGGAGTTATTCTTCACATTTCTTGTGACTGTCGCGGCAGGTGTGGTTTGCCACCTCATCAGCAAATGGCTAGACAGGCACGACAAAGGCAACAAATAGCCTAGTGGACGCTTTGCCACTATAATAAAGAAAGAAGAATCCCTCGACTGTACGCCATTACAGTCGGGGGATTCGTTCTTTGCCTACATGGAATTCTCCACATTTCTTTGCCTATCGGCATTATAGCATATGCAAATTTTAATTGCAAGATACATTTTCTTTTCACAAAGCAGAAATTTATCCTTATCCGGTATCACTCAATATCCACGTGATAAGACCTTATTAAATCGGAAGTACGAAACTTTTCATTTCTAAATATTGCCAAAACAGTTCACACAGATTATAATTAATATAATCATTTTCCACACGTACACAATACTGCTCCATCCGGGCAGAAATTAGAGTTTCTGACTGCCCGGATGGAGCACTACGGAGGACTGTTATGACCTATCAAACAACAGATTTCAGCAATCATCTCAAAAAAATCAACTACAGGAACAGACTCGGTACGGTCTTCACCGTTCTTTTTATTTTCTTTTTTCAATGCCCGCAAAAGCAGACATCCTGTCTCCGTCCCCGGATATTATTGTCATCCCGCATGATGAGACAAATGCATCTGCGGATAATGCACCGGAATTGTCGGATGGTCTGCGTCGTATCAAAAACAACCTGTATTTTTACAAATCGGGCAGCATGCAGACAGGCTGGCAGGAAACAGGCGGACATACCTATTACTTTTCCAAAAAAACAGGCGCAGCTCTGAAAGGAAAACAAAAAATTCAAAACAATGTCTATTATTTCGGTCAGGATGGAACAATGCAAACAGACTGGCAGCAAATAAACGGAAAAATTATTATTTTAATCCGTCAGGCGCAAAAAAGGCTGTTTACGCACAGACTGCATTGCAGGTACTAAAAATACCGGCATATATTATACCGACAAAGACGGCATCCGGGTAACCTCTCCGGAAATATCCGCTGCCGTCGCATTTGTAAAAAATATACAAACGACAGCCTGACTTCTGCCGAAAAACTGCGAAAATGTTTTGAAGCTTTGCAAAATCATTATTATTATCTGCCATCACAGGAAAGTCCGACCGATCAGACGTTTTCTTCGTTTGCAGCCGAGCTTCTTACGAACGAAAAAGGCAACTGTTACCGTTATGCTGCCGGGTTCGCCTGCATTGCAAAAGTACTTGGTTACGAATCCCGCATTCGTATCGGAACCGTATCCGGCCGATATGAAGAACGGCTGCCGCACGGATGGTCGGAAGTAAAAGCAAACGGTACCTGGTACAAATGTGATGTCAATATGAACCTGTTTATGCATAAAGGCACAACCAGCCACAAATACCAGTGTTCGGAAACCTATAAACTGCTTATAGAAGAAGGCATCGTATATTGGAAATAACAGCAGCCGTTACATTTTAATAACAAAGGAGGCTTCTTATGAGATATCCCTGGATTGATGAATATTTACTCGGCAAAGCCGGCGTAACCAAAGACCTAAAGCAAGAGTGGAACTGGATTCGCTACCAGATTGACGGAAAGATGTTTGCTGCCGTCTGTCTGAACGACAGCAACGAACCTTATTATATTACCTTGAAGCTGGAACCGGCCGAAGGCGATTTTTTAAGATCACAGTATCCCGATATTATTCCGGGCTACTATATGAACAAAGAGCACTGGAACTCCATAAACCCGGATGGTGCGGTCCCGGATGACTTGTTAAAAGATCTGCTGGACAAGTCCTACCGGTTGGTACTAAGCGGATTCAGCCGTAAAAAACAAAAGAAATTCTGGGCGAAACGGAACCTGCCCAAACAACTGCTGACGCACCCGTCGCCAAAAAGAAGTCATTTGATTATAAAAAAGAATACAAGGAATTTTACATGCCCAAAAATAAACCCGGAATTATAACCATACCATCTGCCAATTATATAGCAGTCCGCGGACAAGGGGACCCGAATGCGGAAAACGGCGAATACAAATCCTCCATCGGCATTCTGTATGCCATTGCATTTACAATTAAAATGAGCAAAAAAAGCGGTTATTCGATCAAAGGATTTTTTGACTACGTCGTCCCTCCATTGGAAGGATTCTGGTGGCAAAATGGTATAAAAGGCATTGACTACACCCGAAAAGAAGATTTTCAGTTTATTTCCATCATCCGTCTGCCGGATTTTGTTACAAAACAGGATTTTGACTGGGCAGTCCATGAAGCATCCGTTAAAAAGAATGCCGACTTTTCCAAAGCAGAATTCATGACTTATGAGGAAGGCCTGTGTGTGCAGTGCATGCACATCGGCCCTTATGATACGGAGCCGGAAACCGTTGCAAAAATGAATGACTATATCGCTGCTCAGGGCTACGTGACAGACATTACCAAACAGCGATTTCACCATGAGATTTATTTGAGTGATGCCAGAAGAGTCAGTCCGGAAAAATGCAAAACCGTCATCCGATCAAACCGATATAGTCTTCCGGCTTACCGCCGTTCCCATGCCATAACAAATCCGGCGTTTTGTCACTGGCAAAACGCCGGATTCGTAAAATTCAGCGATATACTGCAAAATCCTGCATCTCCCTGCGAAATCCAACTTTCGACAAAACGGCTTCCACCGTTTTCGGATATTCCTTAATTACAATCCGCTTTCGTTCACAAAAAATCTTCCCTCTTTGAAACTCTTTTATAAACTCCTGCATACAATCTTCTGCCAGTGATTCCTCAAATACACGCAGCACTTTGCCCTGCCGTTCCAGCACTGCAGCCGGAAGACCTCCATAACAGGCCACTGCCGTACCTGGTACACGCAAAAAGCTCCGCCCTTCTTTATGCGGCAGTACCTTGCCCCAGCATTGTGCAGGATCTGCAGCATTCACCCATACCATTTCTTCTTCCGGCTTTTGCAGCATCCGCACAACCGCGGCATAATCTTTTCCTCGGATAAACTGCGCCCCGGACATCCCTTCTACAAAATATCCTCTTCTGGCCTGGCCGGTGTATTCCCAAACACGCAGCACCGACAACGCTTCCTGCCAGGAAATTCCCCACGCAGCCGCAGTCTCCCGACTCAAAATCATGCTTCTGTCAAAGCATCGCTCCAGCTTTTGTTCCGCTTCCTTCTTCTGTGCCCGCTCCGAAACCGGCCTGACCACATCCCATCTGCCGGCACGCAATGCCTTTACCCGCATACCTGCAAGCCGTTTCGCAGCCATCTTCTTTGACTTTTCCAGTTCCTGCCACTGACGCACCGGAACAAAACTGTCTGCGCAGACAAGTCCCTTCGCCATAAGTGACAGCAGCGTTCCATGTGCGGACTCTCCGTCTGACAACCGGTTCAATGACTGCAAAAAACTGGCTCCGCGCTCTAACAGCGTTTCATACACCATCCGTTCTTTTTCCGTCAGCTTATCCGGATGAATCTTTAAATCGGCATCCCAGTCCGCCTCCTCCTGATCGACAAAGCACAATCCGCCTTTTTCATCCATATACCAGTACATCGCCCCTTCTGCCAGAAACGCATCCAGCATTGACTCCCGGTAATTTTTCACCCTTGCTGGCAGCACCATGCTTTCCCACATCGCTGCCGGAAGCGCTACACCGGCATAACGTTTTAACGTCTGTTCCAGACATTCCTGCGCCGGGGCCGCGGACCTCATTCTCGCAAGCATCAACGCGGCATACGCCTCCGGCGGACAGGTCTTTGCTTCCATCCTGCGTCGTTTCAGCGTGCGTACTCTTGCCCTCTGATACAACACCGCATGATAATACATACGATCTTGCTTCGCCGCCTCTTTTCGAGCACAAAGCTCCTCCAAAATCTCCTCTGCCAGCTGCATCGTCCAGCCATAACGCTCCGCTGTCTGCCGCGCATCCGCCGCGCCCCGGTACCGAAGCATACGCCTCACGATATGCATACGTGCCTCTGTGGCACTATCCCCCATATCATCTCCCAGTGCCTGCATATACTCTTCTTCCTGTTCCGCAGCAATCCACAAACCCTGCTCCAGATACACGGCTCTGCCCTCCTGCGCCAGATGATCCAGCCACCGCACAGGAATCTCCAGTTCTCCGGCTGCCAAATCGCCCTGTGTCATCAAAAAAGAATGCA
Organism: Eubacterium plexicaudatum ASF492; assembly: GCF_000364225.2. Classification (GTDB taxonomy): domain Bacteria; phylum Bacillota; class Clostridia; order Lachnospirales; family Lachnospiraceae; genus Eubacterium_J; species Eubacterium_J plexicaudatum. The sequence goes on along the minus strand of NZ_AQFT02000001.1, from coordinate 5,318,603 downwards.
GCTGCTGTTCATCTTCCGGCAGCTTTGTATACGCATCCTGCAGCTGCGAAAGCTCCTCTCTGCCTGGCCGTACAAGCTTTCCGCCCTGTTCCGCTTCTTCCCTTATCGCATCCTGCACAGCCGCATGAATTCCTGCCGGCGTCGGTGCATAATCATACATAACGGCCGCTTCCTGTGCCCACTGCAGCGGAAGTGACATCGGCGACGGAGTCTCCGTATAAAATTCCCTGACCTGTACCACACCTGCACGAATATCCGATAAAAGCTGATACAGTCCTTCACTGTCCCATAATTCGTGCATACATTCCCGTCTTGTCTCACGAATCAACGGATGTTCCTTTTCCCGCACAACTTTTTCCAACATCTGCGCACTCTTCAGTCGCTGCATCCACAAAGGCTGACGTCCGTTTCTCTTCACCCCCATCATCAGTGCCCGTCCGCTGTTATAACGAAATGCCATATTAAAAACCGGCGTCTGCGGCAGCAAAATTTCCAATGTACGAATGCACGTCTCCGGATCCGGCATATGCAGCACTCCTTCCGGCAGATTCCGTTCTCCATATGCATACAGCAGAAAACCATCTTCTTCATCCACACTTCCTGTCTCTATGCCAAGCTGCTCCTTTACCGTATGCGCTGCCAGAATCGCAAGCGGCGCATGAATCCTCCTGCCAAACATCGAATGGAACATCAGCTGACTGTTTCCGGACGCATCCCGAAAGTGCTCCACCAATATCGTCCGATCATCCGCAAGACTGCCGGCTGCTTTCATCTGCCGTTCGATATATCCTGCAGATAAATTTACCGCCGATTCATCCAATCCCAACTGCTGCAGTGCTTCTGTCAGCATTCCGTCCTCATAGGCATCCTGCAGCTGATGAAACATCCTGCCAAACGCTTCTGCCGTGCGCTTGTCCCTGCCTTTCAGCTCTCCCTTCCAGAATGGAAGTCTTGCACCTTCCACAGGCGCCGGCACGACCGTTACCGTATCTTTACCGATATTAACCACTTTCCATGCAAACGAACCAAGGATAAACCGGTCGCCTTTCTGCGATTCGTAGACAAATTCTTCATCTATTTCTCCCAGCTTCAAACCGGCTTCCGTGCGCACATCATACAGCCCTTTATCCGGAATCGTACCCCCTGCCGATACTGCCAGCATTCTGCTGTAGCCGTCTCCTTCCACTTTTTCATGAATCCGGTCATACAGTACTCTCGGCCGCACCGGAATATCCTGTGCATGCTCATAGTCACCTGCCAGCATCTCAAGCACCGCCCGGACATCATCTTTTGTAACCATGCGAAACGGCCACGCCCGCGGCAGAATCTCCATTACCTCATCCAGTTCATAACTGCGGTATGCCGCCATTGAAACAAGATGCTGTGCCAGTACATCCAGGCATTCCACAGGCGGATGTAGATGCTCCACACCGCCCTCTCTGGCCAGCTGTGCCGTCATGCCGCAGGATACACATTCTGCCGCCGTCCGCGGAAACATGCTCATCACACTGACCCGCCCCGGATTATGCCCTGCACGCCCCAATCTCTGCATAGTTCCCGCAATGGTCCGCGGACATCCTACCTGCAGTACCTGATCAATCTCTCCGACGTCAATCCCAAGCTCCATGGAAGAAGTCGCACATAAAAGCCGCAGTCTGCCTTCCCGCAGAGCCAGCTCCGTTTCCATACGCTGTTCTTTGGACAGACTTCCATGATGAACGCGGGCAAATCCTTCCCCACCCAGCAGATTCACATAATATGCCAGCTTTTCCGCATACCGTCTGCCTTCCACAAACGCAATAACGCTGCGGCTTCCCTGACAATACTGATACACAAGCGCTCCAAGCTCTTGCCACACCGGATCCTTTTTTCTGCCTTTTGTCATATCCACATAAGGACTCAATATTTCAAGCCGGACCTGTTTTTTCATTACAGGAGCCGCAATCTTCGCCCCTTCCGGCGCCAGATACGCAGCCGCCAGCTCTAAAGGTTCAATCGTCGCCGACAGTCCGATCCGCTGCAGCGGCCGGTCACACAGCCTGTCCAGCCTTGCCATGGAAAGCATCAGATGCGCACCCCTTTTTGTATCAATTAAAGCATGCAGCTCATCCAAAACCACTGCCCTCGCCGTCGCCAGCACATTCTGCCCGGTCTTGCTCGTCAGCATCAAATATAAAGACTCCGGCGTAATAATCAGGATATGCGGCGGTTTGCGCACCATCCTCTGTCTGTCTTTCTGCGGAGTATCACCCGTACGTATGCCTGTTGTAATCATCTCCTCCGCCTGCATCCCCTCCAGCGGCTTTTTCAAATTTTCCCGTATATCCGCTGCCAGAGACTTTAACGGCGACACATAAATAAGCTCCAGCTGCTGCTTTAACAGACCTTCCTGCGCCTGCCGTTTCATCCGATCTAAAAATACAAGAAATGCGGACAGCGTCTTGCCCGTTCCTGTCGGAGCCGACACAAGCACATGCTCTCCCGCTGCAATCATCGGCCACGCCTCTTTTTGCACAGGCGTCGGTTCCCCCAGCGTATGCCGAAACCACTGAGCCGTTTCTTTAGCAAAAAGCGTTAATACATTTTCCATTATTTTTCTTCATCCCATCCAAATTTCTTTACTTGCAGATCGCTGCTTCACAACCACTACAAGTAAAAGGGCTATCACCTACTCACAATAGGGGATAGCCTTATAAAAACCAGTAATTTTAGTTTCCGTTGACAACCATCGGACGCGCAAATATCCTTTGGTTGTTTCTAATCTGATTATAAAGGATGCCTTGCTCATTTGCAAGCGTAAATTGCATCAAAATAATGCATGATCTAATTCACTTGCATTTGCAACGTTGTTATACTGCACTGCATTTATTATTGCATTACCCCTTGCAGAATTATACTGTCCACCACTTATATTTATTGACATATTCTTATCTGCCATCATCACTCAGCCCTTTCTTAGACAACATACTATAACAATCACAATTATAGTATCAAAGTATAATCATTTCAACCCTGCAAAATCGATTTATTCAAAATCCACCCCAAAAACCATAGAAAATGGGGCGCAACAAATATTCTATCCGGTACGCCCCGTAAAATTATTATCCCTACTACCTCTCCTCACACACCTGAAAAATATAAAACTTCAAATAATACGACTCCTGCGCCGCCCACAGGATCGGATGGTCCGGAGCCTGCGTACGGAATTCTACCTGACGCAGCCTTTTATGCGCATTGCGCGCTGCCTGTCCTATCGTCTGCGCGAACAGTTCCGGCGGCATAAAATGCGAACAGGAACAGGTTGCCAGAAAACCGCCGTCCTTCACCAGCTTCATCCCTCTTACATTAATTTCCCGGTATCCTTTCACCGCATTTTTAACCGAATTTCTGGATTTTGTAAATGCCGGCGGATCTAAAATCACAACATCAAACTGTCTGCCCTGCCGCTCCAATTCGGGCAGTAATTCAAATACATCCTCGCATACAAATGCAACCCGCTCTTCCAGTCCGTTCAGCTTAGCATTCAGCTGTGCCTGCTCTATTCCGGTCTTTGACGCATCCACGGCAAGTACGCTGTCCGCTCCTGCCTGCGCCGCATTCAAAGCAAATGATCCCGTGTGCGTAAAACAATCTAACACCGCCGCACCTTTGCAAAATCTGCGCACTGCCTGCCGGTTATATTTCTGATCCAGAAAAAATCCCGTTTTCTGTCCGTTTTGGACATCCACCATGTATTTTACGCCATTTTCCTCAATGCTGACATTTGTATCAAACGCTTCTCCCAGAAACCCTTTCTGCCTTGTCATTCCTTCCTGTTCCCGCACTTTTGCGTCACTTCTTTCGTAAACACCGCGAATGCGGATTCCGTCTGCTGCCAGTACCTGTTTTGCCGCTTCCACAATCTGATCTTTCATCCGATCTATGCCAAGCGCCAATGACTCCACAACAAGCACATCGGAAAACTTATCTATCACGATGCCAGGCAAAAATCCGCTTCCCCGAAAATAAGCCTGCAGCAATCTGTCTCCACCACTTGTTTCCGATAATTCCATGCATTTTGCACGCGCATGCGTATAAAATCCATATTGATCTCCTGACCCGCCTTCCTCGTCATAAGCCGTATTCGGATTTTCGAAGCCATGTTGATAAATCCACGCCCCAGGGCAAATCCGTCAAAATCATGGACTTCCACAATATCACCATTGTCAAATGTTCCCGCAATGGAAGCAATCTCGTTATCGTATATCCACAGTCCGCCCGCTTTTACCGTTCTTCCTTCGCCTTTTTTTAATGTTACAATCGCACTCATTTGTTTCATCTCCTATTTTCTTTTTTCATATAAGCATAACACATCTGCCGTTTTTTTCAAATTTTTGGGTTGAAAATTCCTGTTTTTATATTTTCTTGCAATTATTTTAATTTTATGAAACTTTTCACCCTTTTTTCACGTCTTTATGATAGACTTTTTGTATCATAGCAGTAATATGTCATAAAATAACCATATTCGAAAGGAGAATCTTCAAATGGTTACTTTCAGTCTTTGCATGATCGTAAAAAACGAAGAAGCTGTTTTAGACCGCTGTCTGGCATCCATCGCCGATTTGATGGATGAAATCATTATTGTCGATACCGGCTCTACCGACCGTACAAAAGAAATCGCCGGCCACTATACGGACCGGATTTACGATTTCCCATGGCAGAATGATTTCAGTGCGGCCCGTAATTTTTCGTTTTCCAAAGCAACTATGGATTATATCTATACTGCGGATGCCGATGAAGTTCTCGACCATGAAAATCATCAGAGATTCATTTATTTAAAAAAATCCCTGATACCTGAAATAGAAATCGTACAAATGAAATATATTACCTCCGAAGAATTCAATACGGTCATGAATATTCGTAACGAATACCGGCCAAAACTTTACAAACGTCTGCGGCAGTTCCGATGGATAGACCCGATTCATGAAACGGTGCAGACGCAGCCGCTTATCTTCGACAGTGATATTGAGATTCTGCATCTGCCGCAGTCCGTTCACAGCAGACGTGATTTTGATCTTTTCCTGCGAGCTTTTGGCGACGGCCGGCCTATCTCTGACAAGCTGCACACCATGTATGCCAGAGAATTGTTTATCTCAGGTACGGACGAAGATTTCCTGCAGGCTCAGCCCGTATTTATGCAGACCATCCGAACCTCTGGCGAAGACAACTCCGCACAAAACAACTCCAACGGGCGCCTGCCTGAAGCAGTCTGTATTTTGTGCCGCTGTATGCGAATTCAAAACAAAACCGCAGATTTTTTCAAATATGCCCTGCGTTCCATGACGTATTACCCATGTTCGGAAATCTGCTGTGAACTCGGGCAATATTTTATGACAACGGAGATCCGGAAGAAGCCATCCGCTGGTATTACTGCGCAGCCTATGAGACATCCGGTATTTTAAATGTACGTACAAATGGAAATCTGCCGCTTCAAGCGCTGAGCCGGTGTTATGAACAACTGGCACAAAGTTCCTGCGATTCACCGGAAACCTGCCTGCATCTGGCTGAAAAGTACCGCGCTGAGGCTTTATCCTGGGAAATGCCTGATGACAGCGATATGTAAAACTGTAATTTCCATTAATTTCTATTAATTTCTAACAGGAAATTTTGCAATACTACTGTTAAAAAATCGAATTCGTGGTATACTGTAAAATGGTTTATACAATAAGTAATATTTAAAAAGCAACATGCTTTTCATAGTCAGGTATTATTTGTTATGTACCGCCAAGGAGAATCTATGTTATTTAATATGGGGAAAGAAGCTCTTGCAGCAGCGCAGGACGAGCGTCGGCGAGATGCCTTTATTCATAAAAACGAAAACTTTATATTAAATTGCGCCAGTAAATTCGCAAAACATTATATCAGCAAAAGCGATGATGAATGGTCGATTGCCCTCATTGCTTTTTCCAATGCCATTGATACCTACAATGAATCCAAAGGTGCGTTTCCATCTTATGCCAAACTGCTGATCGAACACCGTCTGACCGACTATTTTCGTTCACAGGCACGGTTTTCTTCCGAAATGCAGACCGAACCTTATCTGTTTGAAGGAGAAGTGGACGAAGACTCCGAAAACATGGGATTCCAGATCAATGTCATGAAGCAGGCGTCCGTAACCGACGACAACCCTCTGCTGGATGAAATTGTAGCTATCTCGGAATATCTGGATATCTACGGCATAACGTTCACCGAGCTGACAGAGTGCTCTCCAAAAGCCGGAAAGACCAAAGACTCCTGTGCAAGCGCAATTCGTTATCTGAAAGAACACCCGGTTCTGATCAGCAATATGAAGACAACCAAGCAACTGCCAATTAAAATAATTTCTGAAAATGCAAAGGTACCCCGAAAAATTCTGGAGCGACATCGTAAATACATAATAACCGCAGCAGAAATACTTTCCGGTGATTATCCTAAGCTTGCCGAATATTTAAGCCATATTTAGCAGGCACCAACCAACCCAACCTTCATTGCCGGGTTTGTATTTCTGTGACAGTTATTATAGCTATTTATAAAAGCTACTCTAAGAAAGAAAGGAGCCATCTACTTTGAAAGCCGTCATAGTAGAATGCAGTAATGGCGCTGCGGTGGCATTGTGTGATGATGGATCTTTCCGAAAGCTCAAAAACAAGGGCTATTCTATCGGACAGGAACTTTTCATTAAAGAAAAGCATCATTCCAATCGCATGGTGCAGAAGCTTTCTATTTGTGCTTCGCTCGCATTGGTTCTGTTATCTTTCGCAGGCATTGGGTCTCACAGTTACGTAGAACCTTATTCCTACGTAAGTCTGGACATCAATCCTTCTATTGAATACGCTTTAAACCGTTATGATAAAGTCATATCGGTGTCCGGCATCAATACGGAAGGGCAACAGGTTGTTTCATCCATTGAATCTGATATTAAAAATCAGAACATTACAACTGCATTAGGTGTTACAATCGGACAGTTAGAAAAAGAGCATTATATTAGCCAGGAAGAGTACAATCATGTGATTGTCAGTGTTTATTCCACAAATAACACAAAAGCACAGTCGATTGCTTCCCGTGTCAATACTTTTTCAGTCGAAAAATCAAATATCTGTTCGATTGATACGATTCCCGTATCAAAAGAAGTAAAGGATGACGCCGACTCACTTGGCATTACGCCTGGCAAACTGGCCCTCATCCATGCAGTTGCAGAAACTACTTCTGATTCTAATTTTGACGTCTCTATGTGGACTGATAAAACCGTCAGTGAACTGGAGACGACGATTCAACAGGCAAGCAGCCAGAATCCGGATAACGGGGCACAGCCTGCATCCGCAAATGTTGTGAACAGCGAATATTTAAGCAGTGTTCTGGATGACAATGCAGCAAATAAGCCAAATAATTCTACGGCAGCCGCAATGGATGCTACACAGGGAGCCAGCAGCGCTTCTGCTGATAAACAAACAACTACAACCGATGATTCAGCAACCGGTTCCGGCACAAACAACTCCGTTTCAGCCGAAAAACCGGATCATTCAGGCAATACGATACCACCTGCTTCAAATGGCAGTGCAGACAGTGCGGCAAAGCCAGACACATCTGACCCGTCCAATGCAGCAGACCAAAATTCTTCTGCAAACCATTCGGATAAAAATACTTCTTCCAATAAAGACGAATCTGACGGCACCAGTTCTTCCAAGGACCCTGCTACAGATTCGACAAGTTCGGAAAAAGAAGATTCCGCATCAGGTTCAGGCAGTAACACAGATGACAGCCTGACAGAAGACAGTTCCGGAAAAAAGGACCCTTATCCGCTTCCGGATGATACAACCGCATCGGAAGATACCACATCCAAAGATACTACATCTGAGGATTCTTTGCAGGAAGATACGAACGGCGTAAATTCCGCATATACCGATTCTTCCGATAAGGACGCAAACCATTCCGGCAATAGTCATACAGATCAAAGCGTTTCCGATAAGCAGACGGCCGATGCCGGTCTATCGGATCAAACTGCCACGGATAAGAACCAATATGAGACCTCTTCGGACGATAATCGTTCGGAAAGCAGCTCGACCGTGAATTAAATTGAAAACTTAGCAAAAAGACTGTCGTTTTATACCGCAGATGCGGTTATCACGACAGTCTTTTTATATTCATTTCATTTTAATTCTCGTTTTTATTTATTGCTTCTTCTCCAGATCTTCATCTTTTCTGCTTCTGCAATCAGTTCATCACGGAAATCCGGATGTGCAATGGAAATGATTGCTTCTGCCTTTTCCCAGGTAGAAAGTCCCTTAATATTTACAATTCCATATTCCGTAACAAGAAAATGCGTATTCGCACGGGTATCCGTTACAATAGAACCCGGATTCAGCGTTGGCAGAATTCTGGATTTTACCTGTCCGTCTTTTGTCTTATATGTGGAAGAACAGCAAATGAAACTCTTTCCACCATTTGATAAATATGCACCTAATACGAAATCCAGCTGTCCGCCGGCGCCGCTGATATGCTTTGTTCCTGCAGACTCGGCATTTACCTGTCCGAACAAGTCCAAATCTACCGCATTGTTGATAGACATAAAATTATCCTGTGCGGAAATAGAACGAATATCATTGGTATAGCTTACCGGAGCGCTTAAAATTTCAGGATTGTCATCGAGATAATCATACATCTTCTTTGTTCCGCATCCAAATGCAAATGCCTGCCGGAAGCGATCAATGTTTTTACGAGAGCCATTAATTTTACCGGCTTTCGCAATGTCTACAAATGCATCTACATACATTTCCGTATGAACGCCCAGATCCTTTAAATCAGACTCTGCAATCAGAGAACCAACCGCATTCGGCATACCGCCAATCCCCAGCTGCAGACATGCGCCATTCGGAATTTCATTTACAATTAATTTTGCGACTGCCTTATCCACTTCACTGGCCGGACCGCCCGCACCCATTTCAGCAATCGGAGGGTTGCTGCCTTCCACAATAAAATCAACATCTGAAATATGTACGTTATTTTCTGTTCCGCCCAGACAACGCGGCATATTTTCATTCACTTCTACAATAACCGTAGCAGAAGTCTCTACAACTGCTGCCAGATGTGAAGCATTTGGACCGAAGTTAAAAAATCCATGTTTATCCATTGGTGTTACCTGGAACATTGCCACCGCATTTTTCTTCGTATTCGCTTCCCGATAATAACGTGGCAGCTCCGAATACCGAATTGGTGCATAATATGCACATCCGCGGCTGATCAGCTTACGTTCAATTCCGGACATATGCCAGGAATTCCATGTAAAATGCTCTCCTGCATCCTCGCGTTCAAAAATCGCCGGTGTCTTTAATAAGATACCACCGCGTACATTGATATCCGTTAATTCATCCGTCCGTTTTGCAAGTGCCTGATCCAATGCATCTGCCGTGCCATTGCACCAGCCGTAATCAATCCAGTCACCGGATTTTACCACTTTGACTGCTTCATCGGCCGATACCAGTTTCTTTTGATATTCTTCTGCGTATCCCATGATGACCTCCTTCATGATACTGTACTATGTAGTCTACTATTGTTAATAGTTTAACGATAACTCTATACTATCATTTTTAAACGAAAACCGCAAGGTTTGCATTAAAAAATCACAAAAAATACCGCCGCAAAACCTTTGCTCCGTTTTGCGGCAGTATCTTTTTCATTTCTTTGCTGCAAAGCCACTCGTCTGAGCTTTTGCAATCCAGCAATTAGTCTGTTTCGGTTATAACATTTTTGGAATCATAGTAACCCTGGAACAATTCGTTAACAGCATCACGTGTCTGATTCGAAATATCCGGAAGATCTCTGCCCCATGATTTTGTTGCCTGTTTGAATCCTTTTTCAAACGCAGCCTGCATATCTTTCATCTTTTCCACATCATCTCCTGCAAGCGCACTTGCAAAATCGAAGATTCTCTGAGATGTCTGCTTAACACCATAATAGCCGTCTTCTGAAATAGCCTCCTGAGCCTGCTTCTTTGCTGCAGCATCTACGGAAAAACCACCTTTAGCAAGCGTTGACCAGAAATCATCATTTGCTTCGGTAAATTTCTGTGCCTGCTGACCTAACATCTTGTTTACAATATCAACCAGCTGATTCTGTCTTGTTTCCTGATCTGCCTTCATCTGTTTAACAATCGCAGCACGCTGTTCCGCACTCTGCTTGTTGATCGAATAAGGCGCCTTGTCCTTGCTGTCACTCGGTGTCTTTTCATATACGGCACCGCTTGTCTGCTCCGGTTCTTTCTTTTCCGCTGCAGCCTTTGCACTTGTTTTTGCAGTACTGTCATATGCTGCATAAGCTGTAGTTGTTGCACTTACTCCTGTTAAACCCATCTTTATTCCCTCCATGTTCGTATGATGTGAAACCTGACGGTTTCCATTTACTGATGTTCTTTCGCGAAAGCTATGCCGCGATTATGCAATTCCGTTTGCATGTCAGGTTCCGGCCCGCTGCCGGAAGCTTCCTGATTAATATGTATATCGGATTATACATCTGATTTCTTAAGTATAATTGCATGCAATCCCCGTCCCATTCATTACAATTTTACGTTTCTATCTCAATATTACACTTCCTGCGCCGTAGAGATTTCATAATGCTGACATATGCCGGAATCAAAAACAGATCCGCAAAGACCCATGCCGAAGGACTTGCAAAACATGCTCCGATATATCCGGCCACAGGCACAAGAAATGCTCCCACGATTGCTCTTGCAAACATTTCACAAACACCTGCTACAATTGCCAGCTTGCCGAATCCAAGTCCCTGAATCGTAAAACGCATAATATTTACCAGCGCCAGCGGAAAATAAAATGCACTTCCAACAAGCAAATACAAACGTACATTGTCCAAAATTGCAACCTCATTTGCATCAATAAACAGCAAAGCCATCTGCGTGCTAAAGAAAAATAAAATTCCAAACGCAGCGATAGAATAAACAAATCCGATCAGACAACAGGACAGCACACCCTTTGTAACACGATCAAGTTTGCTGGCTCCCAGATTCTGTCCGGCATAAGTAGACATGGTAGATCCCATTGCATCAAACGGGCAGCAAAAAAATGTACCAACCTTATTCGCCGCAGTTACGGAAGCGACTGCCGTCGAACCAAGTGTATTGACAGCCTTCTGTAAAATCACGCTGCCAATTGCCGTAATAGAATACTGCAGTCCCATTGGGATTCCCATATTACATAGTACTTTTATACAATTCTTATTTATTTTCCACTCATCTTTGGCCAGCTGCAAAATCTCATATTTTTTCCGAATATAGCAAAGACAGAACGCGCCCGAAATCCCCTGCGAAATCACAGTCGCCCATGCCGCACCGGCGACACCCAGATCAAAGTTCAATATCAGAACCAGATCCAGCACAATATTTAATAAAGAAGAAATAATCAAAAACACCAGTGGACTTTTACTATCTCCCAACGAACGAATAAATCCGGATAAAATATTATACAAGTATATTACAGGAATTCCAATAAATATAATAAAAATATAATTATAAGCTCCATCTATAATATCATCCGGCGTGTTCATCCATTGCAATATATTTCTGCATAGCAGACATACCACAATTGTCATAACCAAAGCAAAGACTGCCGTCAGAAAAATTCCATTTGCCACATAGGCGCGAAGCGTTTTATAATCTTTTGCACCAAACTGCTGTGCAACCGGAATAGCAAATCCATTGCAGACTCCCATACAAAATCCGATAATCATAAAATTAATGGAATTCGTAGAGCCCACTGCGGCTAATGCATGGACGCCCAAAAATCTTCCTACAATAATCGTATCCATCATACTGTAAAACTGTTGAAAAAGCATCCCAAGCATCAACGGTATAAAAAATGCGATAATCAGCCTGATCGGTGATCCCTGCGTCATATCTTTACTAGCATTTCCGGCCATATCATATCTCCCATCCTTTTTATTAAATTAACTTTTATGAAATTTGACAACAGAATCCAGCCTCGCAGAAAATTTCATTTCTACAAAGGCCGGATTCCTAAAAAGCTCTGATACATCTTTGTAAGTTCACACAGCAGCGATTAAAATGATTTCACAAATTCCATCACCAGATTTGCACAATGCACTGCAGCCTGGCTCTCAAATGTTGGATAATCCATTTCCGCAGAACCATCTGCCTTATCCGATATCGCCCGAACGATCGCAAACGGAATTCCGTTCAATACGGATGCCTGTGCAATAGCTGCACCTTCCATTTCGGCACAATCACCTTGAAATTCCGAAATCAAATGCTCTTTTACTTTATTATCCGAGATAAACTGATCCCCGCTTACCACACGGCCCTTAACAATATTCACATCCGGATTCGCACGTTTGCATGCATCTATAATCGCATCTGCCATTCTTTTATCCGCATCAAATTCCCTGCTTTCAAATCCCGGAATTTTTCCTAACTGATATCCAAGCGGACTGACATCGACATCATGCTGAACGGCCTTTTCTGACACAAGAATATCTCCAATATCCAAATCTGCATTTAACGAACCTGCCACACCTGTATTTAATACGTGCGTAACCTGAAACAAATCAGCCAGTATTTGTACGCACATTGCGGCATTTACTTTTCCCACACCACACTGTACAACAACCGCAGGTATAGCCAGAAGCATACCTTCATAAAAATTCATACCTGCTTTTGTTACTACGCGATCCACTTTCATCGCTTCTTTCAGTGTGGACACCTCTACTTCCATAGCTCCAATAATTCCAATTTTCATAGAAAAGTCTCCTCTCTGCCAGTTAAATTTAATTTAAATTCAACTATTTCCGATCTTTTGTCACAGCATACCGCATCTGTTATTGCGGATAAATAAGGCGTGTTTCATCAATCCCATACAACACCTCATCCAAATATCTTTTTGCAAGATAATTTGCCATCCCCAGATTCATGTCCAGATAGTTGCCGCAGTCTTTCGGACTTGCACCGGGAACTTCATCCTGAAAGTCACGAATAAACTCAAACAATGCGGTAATCAGATCGACAATATCTTTTGATTCATAATCACCCGCCAGCAAAAGATAAAACCCTGTGCGGCACCCCATCGGACCAAAATACAAAACCTTATCTTTATACTGCGGATCATTACGCAGATACGTAGCCGCAAGATGCTCTATCGTATGCACCTCGGCCGTATTCATAACCGGTTCTTCGTTTGGAGATGTCATACGCAGATCAAACGTTGTAACGATGCTGTCTCCAACCGGATCCTTTCTGGACACATAAACACCTGGCTGAAGCTTTATATGATCAATTGTAAAGCTGGTTATTTTTTCCATAAAATTCATTCCCCTTTCCCGGAATATCGAATAACATATACTATAGTAATTATTTTTACAACATCTACCCTTTACACTAACGAAAGATGCATAAAAAGTCAAGAATGATTTGGAAAATATCTGAATTATCGTTACTGTTCACGCCCAATGTCATTTACTTAACGGATTCCCGAACGACTCTGCACCTGTCGGAATGGTTTTGCCGGCCGGAACATCCTCTGAGCGGACCGGGGCAACACTGCGGTGAACTAATCGCTAACGAAGACTAAGACGCTCAGCAAAGGCTTCGCGCCTAAGTCTTTGTAAGCGCTGGATTTCACCTTCGTTAAAAACGCCCCTTAGACGTCCTTTCAGAGGATGTTCCAACCTGCAAAACCATTCCGACAGGCGCAAAGTCTGACTATGATAAGCTTAAGTAAATGACATTGGGAGTGAACAGTAACGAATTATCGTTTTTCTTTTTAGTGTCATCTTACTGACACTGTACAATTCTCCCCTTCTTATACTGTTCATAAGGACTGTCGAATCCGGTCGAAAAATATTGACTTTCCATATAGCGCGTAGTACACTACAAAGGACAGGCATATAATTGGCATACACTGTCCCTGGCCATTCATTGTTCTGTCTGAATTCATTTATGCAAAAGAGGTGATATGTGCGTTACAGATCAACACACACTTAATAATCAACTGCATAAAAAATATACTTTAAATGGAGATCATCAGTCTATGTTGGAATTACTCTTTTTCATGAACCTAACGGGAAGTCTGTTCTTTGTGCTGCACATGCTCCTGTTTTCTCCTGGGCAAACACGCATCCCGCCGGAATACCGTATTTTCTTATGCCGTTTAAACCTGATGTTCTTTATCGTTCCATTTCCAATCTGTCTGTTTTACATTCGCAGATATTTTGACAGTTTTGTTTCTGTCGTACCATTCGCACCATTTGTTTATACAGGAACACATGTCATTGTTCATTTGCCGGAATACATCAGCTTTGCACTTCCAAGAGTTGCTTTTCCCGAACTCCTGGTGCTTATCACGTGGGTGGTTGTCAGCATTCGGAAATATAAGAAATATGCAACTAAAAATCGGAAGATTCGTGAATTCGGCAATTTTTACAAATTGTTTCTGGAAAAAGAAATGGAAGAACATACGATTCGCGTCTCAAAACTTGTAGATGATGCGGCAAAAGAACTGAATCTGAAAAGAAAACCACGGATCCAAATGGAAAAGGATTTAAAATGTCCTCATGTTGGCGGCGTCTTTCGGTACACTCTGCATCTTCCATGCAACTGGAATGTACCGGAGCATGTATATTACATAGCAATCAAACACGAATTGGCACACATAAAGAACAACGATTTACTGTTTCAGCGTATTTCGCTGATCGCCCGCATCCTTAACTGGTTCAATCCTGTCGTTTCTATTCTGATAACAAGAATGAATAAGTATCAGGAATTAGCCGCAGATGCACGCGCCTGCAATGGTATGTCAAAGAACGATCGTCGTGATTTTCAATTAGCTATTATTGATTTGGCATCACAGAAATCTGATATACCGGATATGCTGGCTATGGGCCTTGGATATAAAGGTAGATTTAACTCTTTTACAGAAGAAAGGATATACACAATGAATAACAAAAAGCTTTATAATCATAAATTTGTCAAACTGGCTGCTACTGCTGTTATGTCTGTAGTGATGTTTACGCTTTCAGCTATTCCTGCGTTGGCGTATAATTTGCCACCAGCTGTGGAAGTTGATGATGATGTTACTAATCCGATAGACACGTTTGATATTAATGTATTACCAGCTTCCCAATCCGTCTCTCTGAATTTTGAAGAAATTGACTTATATTCATTATTTGAAAATGTTGACTTTACAGAAAGTAAATTTGTTTGCATTGATGAAACCGGTTCTATATCATATTACAATACCATCGACTCAAGAATCATAGAATGTCCTCATGATTACTTAGCAGCTCGTGCATCACATCATGATAAAAATTCTGATGGCAGTTGCACTATAACATATTATAATGCTAAAAAATGCGCCAAATGTGGTCGTATTGTAATAATGGAAGAAATAGGACATACAACATATAACAAATGCCCTCACTAATTATAACCTTAAAGCACATGATTTTATTAAACATAAATACTAAAAAACAGCCATACATTTATTATAGTATGGCTGTTTAATTATATTACTATTTGATAAGTTTTTAGTTGAGTATTCAATGCTTTAATACTTTTGCAAATTCCTCCGGACATAACTATTCTATTGTATCATACTATTTACAAAACCTCACAATTTACCTTATTTACTAATTCATCGTTCCTCCTATTTTCTTAATTCTATATAATAATATTCATTAACATCTGGCCTGCAAGAAACTAATCCTGAAAATCACCCTTTTTTATCATCTCTGAAATTTGTATTTTCACCTGAAACAACCTTCATTAAAAAATACACATGACGAAATTTAATCAAAAAATAATTCAGACTGCATTGTTAAACGCTAGTTAATTATTAAATCTAATTATATTTTATTCTATTCTATACGCTATATTAAGAACAAGATGTGCTATTTATGATAAACCCTATTGAATAAACAACAAACTTTCGCAGGGGTAACATTTCGCTCCTACTCCTTCGGCAAGACTGACACCTCCACCATGTTCAGCTGTGGATTATTAGAGATGTCAAATCATACATTTCCAAATAAACGCCTTATATCCTAAACCCATATCTGACAAATTTGCATTCTGATAAGACCTATTTATAGCATTTATTAACTTGTTATTTCCTTTTTCCTCATACTAAGGGACCTCATAAAAACAAATATAAGTAAAAGATAAACCGCTACAAATTATAACATGAAATGAACAGGACAGAACGGACTGATAAAAATGCTTTATTCTATATCCAAATCACAGAAAGGAAACGTTTCTATTTATATAATCTATAGAAATATTTCCCTTTTCCCTCAAATTATTTTAGTTTCATAAAAAGAATACAGATCAGCTATTTTACCGGTCATTACCGCATACTATAAAAACATGCACAGGCTGCCTTCCATACTCTGCCAGATATACCTCTGCCTCTTCGTATGACACACATGTCTTTTCCTGCAGTCTTTCCGGAATCCTGTCATAATCAAGTCCATATTCCTGTCCGATCTCAGCTGGTATCTTTGCTTTTCCCTTTCGCTTGCCGTGTCCACCTTATAGGTACATTATATTTTGATATAAATAACTGCAAACCGCCGCATTGGAACCACTGCCCTCCCAATATCCCAGACTGCTTTTGATTACGGAAACAAACCGTCTTTTGCATTTTATTTTCATTGTCTTGCATACATTAATAATTACGATAAAAATAAGACCTCAACAAGCAGGAAATCTCCTGCTTATTAAAATCTGTTCTTAACATTTTGTAACAACAGTTCTTTCTATCCGTCTAAAGATTGTTCATTTATGTATGTGAACTACCCATTGTCTAAAGCCAATGGGCTTCCTGCTTCATAGACCTCGCAACCTACTATCTCCACAGGCGTTAATTCGGGCTGAACCATCCCTATTTATATTTCTTCTTTTATGCTATTTGTCTCAGACCTTCCGCCAATATATTCTTTGCAGCATTGATGTCTCTATCATGTTTCGCTCTGCACTTTGGGCATATCCATTCCCTTACGGATAAATCTTTTATGTCTGTATTCTGATACCCACAGGTTGCGCATATCTGGCTGCTCGCATAGCATGCATCTATTTTTATGTACTGCCTCCCATTCCATTCTGCCTTATACCCTAACTGTCTTGTTAATTCGTACCACGACACATCTGATATTGCTTTTGCCAGTTGATGGTTTTTTTCCATATTTTTTATCTGTAAATCCTCTGAAACTATCACTTGGTTTTCGCTGATCATCTCATGGGAACCTTATGCAGATCATCTTTTCCGGTATTTCTTATCTTCTCATGGCAAATGGCTATTTTCTTTTTCTGTTTATAATAATTTCTGCTTCTTTTTTCTTTATGCGATAACTGCCTTTGCAGTTTTGCAAGTTTTTTCTCATATTTCCTAATTGTTTTTGGATTCCAATATTTGGTGCCGTCTGATGTGATGCACAAATCCTTAACACCTAAATCCAATCCTGTGTTTTTATCTGTATGTGGCAGTTCTTCCTGTTCCGTCTCCACAAGAATGGAAACATCATATTTACCACTTGGAACCTGCGAAACTGTCGCTGCCTTTATCTGTCCCTCAAATTCCCTATGGAATTTTGCCTTTACTTGCTTTAACTTTGGCAGTTTTATCTTCCCGTCCTCAAACTCTGCCGCAACATTTCCGTTTGTGAAATTTGTTGTATAGGATTTATGGTTATCATGCTTACTTTTGAATTTCGGATATCCTGCATGTTCCCTAAAAAACTTCTGAAATGCCGCATCCATGTTATAAATGGCATTTGTAAGGGCGAATTTGTCCACTTCCTTCAGCCACTCATATTCTTTCTTTAACTCTCTGTTACAATCATTATTACATCCTGTTTTACTAACGGATTTCTTTTCTTTCCCGTATGTTTCTTTCCGATACGCCAGCGTTTGATGATAGACAAAACGGCAAGCAGCCAAATGTTTTTGCAATCTGCACTTTCTGCTCATTATTTGGATATATCCTATATTTGTACGCTTTTAACATTTGCTGCCGTCTCCCCCTATCCTTGGTTTTCTATCTATTTTTTAAGCATTTCTTCCGAAACATTTCCAACGCTACACGCAAAATATCCATCCGTCCGGAATGTGCGCTCCTTCCAAAAATGCTTTCGCAGATAGTTTTGATACTTTTTCCATATATGGTATGTCGTGTAACGCTTCATCAGATTTACTATTTTACTGACAGACATTGTCGGTTCTCCACAAGGGATACTTCGTAATGTTTCTATCATGTAATGGATATGGTCTTTGTCAGTTTTCATATATCTGATAATCACAGGATGTTTCTGGCATATCTCGTACGAAAGCTGTTTTATATCATCCGATATAGGTTCTGATGCAAACAGCTTCTTTCTGTATTTGCATACAAAAATAATATGATACTGTAACAAATATTTGTACCCATAGAAATAAAATATTATGTCACTCTCCGACTATGCCACCTTTTGTATCAAATTCCTCAAATATCTCCCTCTACGGAAACATAGCTGCCACCATCACTGTACCGTGTGGTCTGGCATTAGATGTCCTTCTAATATTTCTGCTCCGTTATACGCACACAGCTGTTTTATAATATCCCTTATGCCTTCTTTGTATCAAATACATATTATTTTTTCGTCTATGCTTCGGAATGAATACCATATGGTATTTGCATACCCATTTTGTGTGTCGAATGAACTTGCCTTCCAGAGCATAAAATCACCTTTTCTTTTTTAATTATAACACACATATCATTCAGATGTGGATTAGCATTGGGTTAATACAATCCGATGCCCGTTATCCCTGTGGCCATTGCTATATACTTTATTTAATGACTTCGCATTTTCTATTGTCATTAAAAACTATACCTCACAAAATATTTGTCTGTCTTGCCCTTTACTTTTCCACAAAGGAACCTTTACTTTTCTACTTTTTAGGGTATAATAAGTAAAGGAAGAAGGTGAATGCTATGATTTCGTATACCGGTCTGCTGCAAAAACCGGATGAAAAAGGTCTGACGAAAACTGCATTAGCTAAGGAGCTTGGTATTTCCTCCCGCACAGTGGCAAAAATCGGACGGAAAGAGAAAATCGCCGATTATGTTCTTGAAAAAATGGCTGTTTTTTTCGGTTGTTCTGCCGATGAACTATGCCAGTCCATTTCGGATAACAGTTTGCTCCAATCGCTAAGAAATGAAAAAAATATCCGTATACCCGGGGATCTGTACCATGAACTTCAAGTACGCATGACCTATAACTCCAATCACATAGAGGGCAGCAAACTCAGTGAAGATCAGACCAGACTAATTTTTGAGACAGACACAATCAACAGCGAAGAAGGAATCCCTGTTGATGACATTATTGAAACTGTCAATCATTTTCGGGCCATTGACTTTTGTATAGATGTGGCGGAAGAACCGCTTACCGAGGATATTATTAAAGAACTGCACCGCATTTTGAAGCAAACCACAAAGGATTCCACGCTTGCATGGTTTGCCATTGGGGATTACAAGAAAAGAGCCAATATGGTCGGCGGCCATGAGACCGCAAAGCCGAAAGAGGTTGCTCCACGCATAAAAGTTCTGCTTTCCGAATATGAAGCCAAAACTACTGTCACGATTAACGATATCATTTCCTTCCATTACGCATTTGAACGTATTCATCTATTCCAGGATGGTAATGTAACACAGAGACACTTGCAGAAAGCGGCGTAACAGCGGCAAACTGCTTTGTACATAACTCCTAAGAATGGTGTTGCGGCAAATTGAATAAGGTTGGTAAAGAGAGTGTCCTCCATATAAGAAATTTTTTCTATATGGAAAATTGCGTGTTATATTGAAGAGTGTTATCTAATTTGGATAGTTATGTAAAACCAGCCATCTCAAGCTTGGAATATCTGACTCGCTTTGCGATGGCTGGTTCTTTACGTAACATTTCACGATGCAATAAGGGTTTTTCAACCAAATTTTCCTTTGAGATTTAAAATTTAGTATCTTTGGGTGGACAAGGATCATTGCCATAACTATCCTTATCGCGAATACGGCCATGGCGATCATGAATTACAAGTTCTGATTGTTGGCGTATCGCAATATCTCTGCCATAAGCAATGGCTTCTTTTTGTGTATCAAAAGTTTTTGTTGCCCGAGCTGCATTTTCTCGTTTTAATTGCCATTTCCCATTATTAGGAACTACATGTTGATTTGCCATATAAAACTTCTCCTTTACATTAAGTTGCTGTGTAGTGTCTCCAAGGTATTCTGGATGGGTGTATATTTGCCAAAAAGCGTACAATATCCTTGCGGCCATCGTATGTCGGAATACCTTTTTGATTCTGCGCCATAAGAATTATTGGGATATTTCCAAAATAACGCATGAAACCAAGTCGAATGGATTCTTTTTCAGGGCTAGTTAGAACATATGGTTTTACAACAGCAATTGCAAAGGTAATCCCTTGTTCTTTAATGAGAGCTCCATCAAATGACATATTTTTCCTCCTTCCTCATAAAACTGGGAAAGGTAAATTGCTTAAATGCAATGCAAAACTGTTGAACTCTCTGCATTTATGTGATAAGATTCAAGTGCTACGTTGAATTTGCACAATGCAGATTCAGTTTGAAAGATGGCCGAAAGGTCATCTTTTTACCTTTGTTAGCACTTATATAAAACGAGTGCTAATATCCTTGTAAGTAAAAGATAACATATGGGATGATAGTTGTCAAGATGCAATGAGAGAAAAAAACTCTAATAAGAATCAAAATACAAAAAGATATGCGTATAAAACTATTGCATGAGAGAATTATTCACAATATAACAGAAAATATATTAATAGAATAATAGAAAGAGAGTAGAAAGAGATGTTTATAGGCTTTTCAGTCAGTAACTATTTGTCATTCAAAACTGCACAAACAATATCAATGGCAGCATCTAAGGTGGCAAGGCATAAGGAACACATTTTAAATGGTAATGGAAGGAAAATATTAAAAACAGGTCTTATCTATGGTGCCAACGCAAGTGGAAAGAGTAATTTAGTTAAAGCGATTGATTTTTCAAAGGATATTATACTGGATGGCTTGGGTGAAGTTGATTTAAACAAAAAATATTTTAGAATATGTGGCGAGTGTTATAAGACACCAGGAGTTTTCGAGTATAGGTTGATAACACATACGGGAAAGGAATATTCTTATGGGATTGCAATATCCTATGCAGAAAAAGAAATTCTTTCAGAATGGCTGGTTCGTATAGAGAAAAATGGCACAGAGACTTATATTTTTAATAGAGATATTGACGAAAATGGCATAAATTTTACTGAAAGCGAAATTAAAATTAAAGATGCTGAAGAGAGAATGAGATGGGAAATTTATTTGGATGATTTTGGTGAAAATATATCTGATTCTATGAAGAAAAAAAGCATTCTGAGTGATATAGCTGAAAGAAGTAATGGCAGACAAGGAGTTTTTTCTGAAATTCTAGATATTTTTATTTGGTTTCAAAACATGATTATAATATTTCCGACTAGTCAATATAGCGGTTTGAACCAGATGGTTGAAGATGAACAGATTAGAAATGTTTTTTCAAAACTCTTAAAATATTTTGATACTGGTATTGAATCTGTGGAATCAAAGATGGGACAATTGGAATTTGATAAAATTTTGAAGGGATTCCGAAGGAAGAGGCTGAAAAATTAAAAGCCAGAATTTCGAATGATATAGGGGATGAACCTGTAATGTTCAAGGTAAATAGTCAGGTATATTCTTTGCTTAAAGATACCGAAGGGAATATTATTACGACAAAAATGATGCAAAATCATGGTAATATGCAGGAGCTTTTTGAATATTTAGATGAATCAGATGGAACACAAAGATTATTTGATCTTATTCCTTTATTTTATGAGCATAATGGAAATAGAGTCATTTTTATTGATGAAATTGACAGAAGCCTTCATACGAATCTTACCCGGAAATTTCTTGAGTTGTTTTATAAATTGACGGAAGATGATACAAGTCAAATAATTGCAACAACGCATGATAATAACTTGTTGGATTTGGACTTGGTCAGGCAGGATGAAATTTGGTTTGTAAAAAGAAAAGGGGATCATAGCTCAAATTTATATTCGTTAACTCGATACAAGGAGCGTTATGATAAGAAAATAGACAAAGAATATTTACTGGGACGTTACGATGCTATACCGGTATTTGATGATGAAGTGTTGGAGGATTTAAATGTATAATCGTTACAGGTTAACATCAACGGTATATGACCGGGAAGATGAAGCCCAGAAAATTATTCCGGAAAAAAGGGTATTCTTGTCCGTAGAAGGAAATGTGACAGAAAAAGAATACTTCGATGGCTTATCAAAAAATAGAGTGAAAATAGGTATTAATGCAAAAGTTGATGTAGAGGTTTTGCGTAGGGGAAAGAAGGATACGAATAGTGCACCGCAGCAGGTAATAGAACTATTAGAAGAATATGTTAGGCTTAGGGAGCAAAATGAGGATGATATTTTACAAGAAGTATCAGAACAATTTAAGGAACAATTTTCGATGGATTTTATAAAGCAATTCCTGGAAACGCCTGATAAATTACCAAAGAAACAGAGAAACTTGTTTGCTACGGAATTGAAGAAAATAGGCTATGACATCAATTATCGGAAATACTTAAAAAAGTATAATAATGAGAGGGATGAGTTTGCCGTATTGATTGACAGAAATATGCAAACACATTCAGAATCTAACATGTCTGAATGTATTAAGTATTGCAGGGATAATGGATATAAATGTTATATTGCGAATCCTTGCTTTGAGTTTTGGTTACTTATGCATTTAGCTGATATAGAAGCGGAATTTGGTGATCAGCTAGATAAATTAAAGAAAATAAGAAGGTTTCGGAGCAACATACTTTTGTGAGCAGGGAGGTATCAAATAGAGCACATCACGGGAAAAGTGGTATTAATTTTGCCAGAAGATATTTGCCTTATATGGATAAAGCAGTTATTCAGGCAAAAAAGTTCCCTGATGATGAATATGAATTGGTGGATAGCATAGGGTGTAATTTATGGAGACTGATCGAAGAACTAAAAAATTATGGGAAATAGACAATGTTATAGAGGATGAGCTAAAAGGGAAGTGTTATACTTCTTTAGTATGGACTAATTCTTGTGCTTATCCTTGAGATTTTTGAAAGGTATTCAGAAGATTTGGGATACATGCAAAAATCTTTGCACAGATGATTCGAAATATACTGTTCATAGAGAAGATATTATGGTGAAATTTACTGCACTTCGAAATGCTAAAGTATTAGATTCTAAAGTCCTAAATGTCACAAAAGATGTCGCAATAGAAATGGAAATATTAACTTTGATCAAAAAATACATCTATTACTATCACTGAAATAGCCAGGCTGTTATTAGACGAACAATCCAGAGAGGTTTGGATGTATTAAAGAGTACAGGTACGATTGAGCTTAAGGATAGTAAATGATACGGCTATTGGGAAGTTTACGAATATTTTTTGTATTCCATCGTACCATTACCAGATGGAAACGGCAGAGTCGGCAGGCTGATTGCTTTAAAAGAATGCCTGCGTTTTGGGCTTATTCCATTTATCATTGAAGATGCAAAAAAATGTATTATTACCGGGGACTATCTGAATGGGAACGGGAGAAAGGTTATCTGACAGATACTTGTCTGGATGGACAAGATACCTTCAAAAAAATGATGTCTAAGTTCGATACGCAGTCATAAAACCCTCTTTGGAGAATTATCCTTGCTGTTAGAATTTTCTCTCCATCTGGTTTAACCTATGTCGTATTTATGAAATAATTTTTCTAATAAAATATCTATTTTAGGAACTTGCAAAAAATGAATACTGATCTCCGTTTTTTAGTATAATGTGTTTACCACAAACACCAGCACCAAAGAAGACATTGTTACACACAATATCATTCAGATGTGAATTAACATTAAGTTAATACAACCCGATGCTCGCTATCCCTGTGGACATCACTATATACTATATTTAATGACTTCGCATTTTCTATCGTCATTTAAAAACAACCCTCACAGAATGTTTGACTGTCTTGCCTAACTTTTCTGTTTTTTAAGGAATAATAAGTAAATGCAGAAGGTGAATGCTGTGATTTCATATTCCTGTCTTTTGCATAAACTGGCAGAAAATTGCAACGACGCATGATATTCACTTACTCGATTTAGAACTGATCAGGCAGGACGAAATTTGGTTTGTTAAAAGAAGAGGGGATCACAGATCGAAGTTATACTCGTTAAATCGTTACGAGGAATGTTACAATAAGAAAATACGCTATGATATCAATTATCGTAAACATTTAAAGAAATATAATGAAGAGCCGGATGAGTTTGCCATATTGATCGACAGAGATATGCAGACACATTCAGAATCTAATATGCTTGAATATATTAAGTATTGCAGGGATAACGGATATAAATGTTAATATTGCGAATCCTTGTTTTGAGTTTTGGCTGCTTATGCATTTAGCTGATATAGAAGAGGAATTTTGTTTATAAAAATGCAATAATAGAAATATCAATCAAATCAGAAAGCGAGATATCCCCCAGCCACAAAAATATAAACCTAAATAAATTAACCACGAAAGGATGTGTATATTATGCCGCAAGCACTACAGTTACAGCAGGAAATAATTACTTTGGAACAGTATGAAGCTTTTCCGGCGGAAAAAAGAGCAGAGGTCTTCGATGGCATTGTCTATGATATGGCCAGCCCATCACAAATACATCAGGCGTTATCAATGGAATTATCAAATATCCTCTATAACTACATGAAAAGCAAAAAGAAATCCTGCCAGGTATTCAGTGCTCCGTTTGATGTAAAACTGTCTGATCAGCCTCTTACAATTGTTCAGCCTGACATTATGGTTATTTGTAACAAGGATAAGCTGGATGGAAAGCGTTGCAATGGTGCGCCTGATTTCATCATCGAGATTGTTTCTCCCGGTAATCCATCCGATGACTATATTCGCAAGCTCTACTACTACAAAAATGCAGGAGTCCGTGAGTACTGGATCGTGGATCCCCGTCGAAAGACTGTGACTATAAATTACTTTGAGGGCAATATCGTAAGCGTCCAATATCCTTTTGATTCCATTATCAAGGTCAATATTTATGATGATTTATTTATCAACTTCTCTGAAATTGCCAATCTGCTGAATATTTAGCCAACAAGAAAAGGCATGTGCTCCACAGCATATGCCTTTCAATCCAACATTAACTTTTTTCTTCCAATACGGAAATCAGCTGTTCTTTATCCAAACCGCTAATAGACACTCCATCCGCAGATATTATGGAATCCGCCAGATTCTGCTTATCTTCCTGCATTTTTAAAATCCGCTCTTCAATCGTACCTTTCATAATCAGCCGTACAACAGTCACTTTATTATCCTGCCCAATCCGATGGGCACGATCGGTAGCCTGATTTTGAGCAGCCAGATTCCACCATGGATCATAATGAATAACAAGATCCGCGGCAGTCAGGTTCAGCCCCGTTCCGCCTGCTTTCAGAGAAATTAAAAATACATCGGCATTTCCATTTTGAAATTCCGCCACCAGGCGGCGCCGCTCTTCCTTGCTTGTTTTTCCGGTCAGTAAAAATGTCTGCAGTCCGCGTGCCTGAAACAATCCGGACAAATGTTCGAGCATCGTTGAAAATTGTGAAAACAGCAAAATCTTATGGCCGCCTCCGACAGCGTTTTCCACTACTTCCACACACGTTTGTGCTTTTGCGGAGTCTCCGGTATAATTTTCGTATACAAGTGACGGATCACAGCAAATCTGACGCAGCGCGGTCAGTTCTGCCAGTACCCATAGTTTTTGTGTCTTAAATTCTGCTTCGGTCTGTTTCGACAGAGTCATAAGCAGCTGCTTCTCACGCGCTTGATATAGCTTGTCCTGTTCTTCATCCATTTTGGCATATATGACTTCTTCTATCTTATCCGGAAGCTCTTTTAATACATCTTTCTTTAATCTGCGCATAATAAATGGACGTACAAACCGTGATAAGCGAATTCTAGCCGTTTCATCTTTGCATTCTGCAATCGGCGCCTCCAGCTCATCTTTGAATCGTTTGTAGCTAAACAGATACCCCGGCATCAGAAATTCAAAAATGCTCCATAGTTCACCGATACGATTTTCAATCGGTGTTCCGGTCAATGCAAAACGGCCGGTACACGCGATTGCTTTTACCGCTTTTGCAGCCTGTGTGGAAGCATTTTTTATATACTGCGCTTCATCTATGATCATGTAATCGAACCGTTTGCCTTCATAAAAATCTATATCTCGTTTTAACAAATCATAAGATGTAATTGTTATATCATATGTTTCACTTTCTTCTATCCGGATTTGTCTTGCATGTGCGGTACCGGCAACAGTTGCTGTCCTGGCTGACGGATAAAACCGTCTGCATTCTTCTTCCCAGTTATACACCAAAGATGCGGGACATACAACCAGCGCCTTTGAACCCGGATGCGCCGCTAAAAATGTCAGAACCTGCAGCGTTTTTCCTAATCCCATATCATCTGCCAAAATCCCGCCAAAGCCAAATTTTGCCAGCGAGCAAAGCCACTGAAATCCGACCTCCTGATATGGACGCAGCACCGCCTTTATCTGTTGTGGTATCTCATAATCTCCATCTTCCATCGCACGCATTTCCCGTATCACGGATTTAAATTCTCTGTCTCTTTCAACTCTTATATAGTCCGCATTTTCCTTCATTAATAAATCCAGATATAAAGAACGGTACAACGGAAATTCTGCTTTGCGTTCTTTGAGCTGCTCTTTTGTCAGATGAAGTCCTTCGTTTAATTCGACAAGCACTGCCAGCGAATTTTCATCCATACGAATAAAATCACCTGACTTTAACTTGTGATATTTCTTTTTCTTTTTATAATCTGCCAGAATGTCTAACACTTCCTGTGCGCTCATTCCTTCCACATTCCAGCTGACATCCAGCAAATTCCCTTTCAGTTTAATGCCTGCCGTAACGGCCGGCATCGGAATCACACGCATGCTTTTAAAACGATCCGTTGCAAAAATTTCCGATACGGCTTCCAGCTGTGCAAGTCCTTCTTCCAAAAAATCCAACATGGCATCTTCCTGTTTGCTGTAATACGTCTGCTGGTCTGACGCCACTTCAAAGTAACATTCTAGAATACTGCGCACTTCAAATTCTTTTCGAATGTCACGCATCGCTTCTTCTTTTGCCGGAATTTTCGCCACATCATACTCTTCTTCTCCATACAATACTTTCGCTTTACACTCAATCCGGTTTCCAACCTTATCCAGATAACTGCGGAATACGGCTTCTTCCGGTTCATAAGAAGAAAAGTCTACCTTTCGAATCCGGACATCCAGCATATCTGCAACTACCGGCAGTACATTTTTAGAAAACGCCCCAAAATCCGCCTCACTTAAATAAAAAGATGGATTTATGATATCTTCCTGAAAATTCCGGAACCTGCCGTAATAAGAATTTTTCTTAAACTGGTCCCGCTGCTTTCCCATCAGCTTTAAAAAACCTTTTACCCGTTCATAATATTCCCTTGTGCATATATAAAAGCAATCCTGCCAGAGCAAATACCACTGTCTGCCTCCTTCGGTTAAAAATACCGGCTCCATTTGCACATCGGCGCCTTTTTTTTCATTTCCTGTAATCATCAGTGGCAATTTCGGATTTTTTCTAACGACCGAAACATCTGACTGCCTGTTCAGCAGCTGATCATCCACATGCAGCATCTTACCCTCATACAGTTCCATCAGGCGATCCAGCATTGGCGGCGACAGTGTAACGGAACGCCGCTGCTGCGTACTGCCGTAGCTCCAGTTCCGATAACGCAGTGAAAACTCATTTTCATTATCCAGTTCAAGCAGCAGATTCACAACACCGGTGGCTTCTCTTGTAAATGCACTTTGGCTATGGGTAAACGCCAGTTTTTTTCCATAAGAAACATACCGCATTTGCTTAATGTTCATTACCAGCTCCCCAATATCTTTTACAATATAAAGCTGTGTCGTGCCAATCTTTAATTCCAGCGATTCCCTGTCGGCTTCCAGATGCAGAATCGGCACCAGACGCACATCTCCATTTCCATATTCCTGACAAAACTGATTCCGGTCCTGCAGCACATAATAATCTACCAGATTTTTCAGTTCCCTGTCGCTTGGCTTTTCCGGTAACGCTATTTTTTTCCGTTTATTCCCGTTATCCGTCTCCCGTTCACTTTTATAAGCAAAGTTTCCATCATCTACCTGATAATTATATTCCATCAGCAGCGCAACCAGATGTTTACATGCACAGGAATTTTTATGAAACGATTCACAATCACAGTTGTATTTCAAAATCTGTTCCCGATCCTGCATAAATACAACGACCAGTTCCGTCTGATATAAATTCCCCGTACTGCCCTGAACTCTTGCACGAATCCCGGTTGCTCCCATTACATAATTCACAAGTTCAATCCGTCCTACACACTCATTCATAAATAAATCATTGCCGAGATTATATGTTTCTTCATCCCGAAGATATTTCTTTATTAAATAAGGATTTATCATTCTCATTGCAATTTTTCTCCATCCGCGGTTATTTTGTAGCTTATAAACCTTATTTTAACACCTAAACAGAATAAATCCCAGCTTTTTTTGTTTTTTCCAACAACTTAAAACCATCTTTTCTTTTTAAAAATTGTGAGCAAGGTAATGCATACAAAAACACTGACTGCTATAAATACAACATATGCATACTTCCAATGTAGTTCCGGCATATTCGTAAAGTTCATTCCGTACCATCCGGCCATAAGCGTGAGTGGCTGAAATACGGTTGTAATAACCGTAAACAGCCGCATCAGGTTATTCTGCTCAATGTCGATCTGTGCCTGGTATGCTTCCCGCATTTGCGTTACATAATCACGCAGATTCAGCACACTCTGCAGATACCGGGTCGTACGATTCGCCAAAATTGTAAAATGCGTCATCCCCTCTTCGGACAGCAGCCTGTTTTCATTTAACAGCAAGCTGTCCATAATCGTATCCATCTGCTCATAATAGCGTTTCAGGCGCAGCAGCTCTTTTCGGTATGCGATAATTTTGCGGCTGTAATTATCCTGAAACCGGACCATAGCGGCCATTTCCGCATCTGCCACTTCGCATTCCAAATCTTCCAGATTATCCATATCATTTTTTAGCAGATTTTGAAAAAAGCTCCAAAGCGCACACTCATTAGTGGCCTGTTTTTGAAAAAGCGTTTCAACGATTTCATAACCACGGCGTCCCTCACACAGCAGAAACAGATCTTCGTGGTCCAGATAAACAATAATCTGATTCGCGGCCATACCGGCCCGATGTATATCATACAGCGGAAATACAAACAAAGTATAATTTCTGTGACTTTCAAAGGACTCTGTTCTGTCATCCCGAATATCGCGTACGACTTTGGACTCCATATACTCCGCATATTCTTCCGTTTCGTTTATTCTTATTACTTTCTGCATAAATAAATGCTCCTATAATAATCCAAAAATTCATTTTCCATATAAGATTACCAAAATGATATCCGCTCATACATTTCTAAAAATTAACAATCCGGTGTATAGATACCATAAAACCGAAAACAATAACATAAAAATTTCAGAAAGGTATATCAATATGTCTAACCACGAATGTGTAAAAATCAACCTGCGGAAAGTGGCTGTCATTGGCTGCGGATTCGTAGGTTCCACCACTGCTTTTGCTCTGATGCAAAGCGGCTTGTTTTCCGAGATGATCTTAATAGACGCCGATCAGGACCGCGCAGAAGGGGAAGCGCTTGACATCAGCCATGGCACTCCGTTTGCAAGGCCTATGAAAATCTACGCCGGCACGTACAAAGATATTACAGATGCCTCCATCATCATTATTACAGCCGGCGCCAATCAAAAGCCGGATGAAAGCAGACTTGATCTTGTCAATAAAAACACCAAAATCATGCGGTCGGTTATTCAGGAAATTATGAAATACGGCTGCGAAGGTATTCTTCTGATCGTATCCAATCCGGTCGATATTCTCACATATGAAGCGTTAAAAATATCCGGGCTTCCGAAAAATCGTGTCATCGGATCCGGAACCGTGCTGGATACAGGACGGCTGAAAAGCGAACTTGCCGAACATCTGGGTGTGGACAGCCGAAGTGTTCACGCTTTTATTATTGGTGAACATGGCGACAGCGAAATTGCTGCGTTTGGGAGCGCAAATGTCTCCGGCGTTCCACTGAACGATGTCTGTGAAATGCGTGGCTATTTTCATCATGAGGCTGCCATGTATGAAATCGCACAAACGGTAAAAAACAGCGCATATGAAATTATCGAAAAGAAAAAAGCCACTTATTATGGTATTTCTATGGCTGTCCGCAGAATCTGCGAAGCAATTGTAAGAGATGAAAAATCCGTTCTGCCGGTTTCCGTTATGCTGGACGGTATTTACGGACTCAAAGATATTGTATTAAGCATGCCGACGATAATCGGTGCAGGCGGCGCCGAAGGGCAAATGCCGATTCCTTTAAGTGAAACGGAACAAAAGCAGTTAAAACATTCCGCAGCTATTCTTCAGGAAGTCATACAAAATATTCACGCATGATGCCATTTTGATTGATTCGAATTTTATAATGATTACGTCTACTATATACAAAGCAATTGAGGAGGACTACATGACAAGATCAGAAACTATTGCCAGAAAAAGAAAACTACGCCGAAAAAGACGCCGTGCCATACGCCGCGCCGTATGCATGACCGCATTGTTAGGTGTAATCGTTGCAGGCCTGAAAGCTGTAAGCAACCATCTGATTACCGCAGACAGTATTTCCAAACCGGAAAACAGTCATCTGCAGGCAGCTTCCACAGTAACCGTAAAACAACCGGTCGAGCGCCATACCTCTCAGATTACAGACGATTTAAAACATTACGCCGAAACAGACAAACTGGCAGCTAAAATATATGAAAACCGCAACCAATATTCGGATCAATTATTAACTGCATATTTAAATAACCCCGAAATGGAGGAATTCATCATGGGTTATTTGGATGCAGATTTGCCGCAATATACTGCCCAGGAAGGATTTACAGACACGGAACTGCGTCAGCAATTCCCGCTGTTCCTGCAATGGGACAAGCGTTGGGGCTATGTCTCTTATGGGGGCAGTATCATCGGGCTTTCCGGCTGCGGACCAACCTGTCTGTCTATGGTACTTGTATCTCTTGGCATCACGGACAAAACACCTGCCGACCTTGCGCATTTCAGTGAGGAAAATGGCTATTATGTCGAAGGCAGCGGCACTTCCTGGTCATTAATGACCACCGGCGCATCTGCTCTGGGACTTTATGCCAGGGAGTTATCGTTAGAAGAGTCTGTAATGCGCTCATCTTTAGACGCCGGCCATCCGATCATTTGTTCCATGCGGCCCGGAGATTTTACAACACAGGGTCATTTTATCGTAATCTATGACTACGACGAGGACGGATTTCTTGTCAACGATCCGAACTGTATTGATCGAAGCAAGCGTCATTGGGACTTTGAAAAACTCTATGGCCAAATTAAAAATCTGTGGTCTTATTCGCTGCTGTAAAAAAACGGTAAAACATAAGTTCTTATCACTTATGTTTTACCGTTATTATCTGACTGACTGCCGGCAAATCCCGCCAAAGCTATCACAAAATATTATATTTGCATTCTATATTATGAATTTTTCTTTCTGTTCCGCCAAAAATGTCGGTTCCTGAAAATAATCTATCTTCATTGCATGTTTCACTTCTTCCAGTGTTTTCGCTGCTGTCTCTTTGGCTGTCTCACTGCCGCTTCTCAAAATCTCGTACACCTGATCCAAGTTCTTTTCATACTCGGCTCTGCGGGCACGGATAGGACTCAGTTCTTCCTGCAGAACGCTGTTTAAGAACTTTTTCACTTTTACATCGCCCAGTCCGCCGCGCTTGTAATGCTCTTTCAGTTCATCCAGATTGGCATACTCCGGCAGATATTCTGCAAAATGTTCATCGTTCCCAAATGCATCCAGATACGTAAAGACCGTATTTCCCTCCAGTTTTCCGGGATCCTGTACACGGATATGATCAGGGTCGGTAAACATGGACATTACTTTTTTTCTGACGTCCTCTTCGGATTCCGATAAATAAATGCAGTTTCCAAGTGATTTGCTCATTTTTGCCTTGCCATCCGTCCCCGGCAAACGCAGACACGCCTCGTTTTCCGGCAGCAAAATCTGCGGTTCTACGAGCGTCTCTCCATATACGGAATTAAATTTGTGTACAATTTCTCTCGTCTGCTCCAGCATTGGCGCCTGATCTTCGCCTACCGGTACCGTCGTAGCTTTAAAAGCCGTAATGTCCGCAGCCTGACTGATCGGATACGTAAAAAATCCTACCGGAATGCTTGTTTCAAAATTACGCATCTGAATCTCTGCTTTTACCGTCGGATTTCTCTGCAGTCTGGACACCGTTACAAGATTCATATAATAAAACGTCAGTTCCGTCAGTTCCGCTATATGAGACTGTATAAAAATCGTAGACTTTGCAGGATCGATACCAACCGATAAATAGTCCAGTGCAACTTCCATAATATTTTCACGTACTTTGGCCGGATGATCCGCATTATCCGTCAGTGCCTGCGCATCTGCAATCATAATAAAGATTTTTTCAAATTCTCCGGAATTCTGCAGTTCTACGCGCCGCTTTAAAGAGCCCACGTAATGTCCCACGTGCAGTTTTCCGGTCGGACGGTCACCTGTCAATATGATTTTGCTGTTTTCTGCCATTGTTAAATTCTCCGTTTCCTATTATCTGATTCTATATAATTTATCATGATTTCCTGCAACAAGTCAATATCTACACGATAGTATACTTACGCCATATGATCCACCGCTGCTCTCTCAATCGGCAGTCCCGCGGCATAAGTCTTTAAAAATTCATCAAATCCTTTCACATCCGCCGGATCCGGGTCCATCTTGGTTCCTTCCTGTCCGGCAAATACTTTATTGTTCAGATAGCCATCCAGACTTTCCCCGTCTTCCTTATGAACCATATAAGACGCCAGCAGAGCAATTCCCCATGCACCGCCTTCTCCGGCAGTTTCCATTACAAATACGGGAGCATCAATTGCCGCCGCCAAAATACTCTGACCTACGCCTTTTGTTTTAAACAGGCCGCCATGCCCTAACATCTTATCTACTTTTACGCCCTCCTGCTTGAGCATCAGATTCAGTCCTGTTTTTAATACACTTAAAGACGCCATCAGATGTACGCGCATAAAGTTGGCAAGATTAAAGTTGCTGTCCGGTTTCCGTACAAACAACGGACGTCCTTCTTCAAACTTTGTCACATGCTCACCGGAAAAATAATTGTAGGCAAGCAGTCCGCCGCAATTTTTGTCTCCTTCCAGAGCTTTTTTATATAATGTACCAAACAGTTCATTCATATCAACTTTCATACCAAAACTCTCAGCAAATTCTTTAAACAGATTCACCCATGCATTGAGATCGGATGTACAGTTATTACAGTGCACCATACCTACAAGATTTCCGGTTGGTGTCGTTACCAGATCAATTTCTTCATACACTTTTGACAGTTCTTTTTCCATAACTACCATGCCAAATACGGAAGTACCTGCCGATACATTGCCGGTACGCACCGCTACGCTGTTCGTCGCAACCATGCCCGTACCTGCGTCGCCCTCCGGCGGACAGACCGGTATACCGGCCTGCAGCTTTCCGGATACATCCAGTTTTTTTGCACCTTCTTCTGTCAGATTTCCTGCCGCATCACCGGCCGAAAGCACTTTCGGCAGTATGTCTCTGAGCTTCCATGCATATCCCTTCTCCGAGATTCTTTGGTCAAACCGATCAATCATCTGCTGATTGTAGTCGCCGGTTGCAATATCAATCGGAAACATACCGGATGCTTCACCGACACCAAGCACCCTCTCTCCGGTCAGCTGCCAGTGAATATAGCCGGCAAGCGTAACCAGATAATCAATCTTTGCCACATGCTCGTCTCCGTTTAGTATACACTGATCGAGATGCGCAATACTCCATCTTTGCGGAATATGATACTGAAACAGCTCCGTCAGCTGTTCACTTGCCGGTTCGGTAATTGTATTTCTCCATGTACGGAAAGGTACAAGCAGCTCTCCGCCCTTGTCAAATACCATATATCCATGCATCATGGCAGAAAATCCAATCGCAGCAAGGCTCGTTACCTCCGCATCATATTGTTTTTTACATCTTCCGTCATTTTTGTATAGCTGTCCCGAAGACCCGTCCAAATATCATCCGGCGAATACGTCCAGATGCCGTTCTCCAGACGGTTTTCCCAATCGTGGGCACCCGATGCAATCGGTGTATTATCTTCTCCGATCAGCACGGCTTTAATACGGGTAGAACCAAACTCTATCCCCAATACGGCTTTTCCACTCTCTATAATTTCTTTCATTTTGCTCATAAAGCACCTCCCAAAAATAATTTCTGCTATCCCTATGTTACTCTTTTTTAGTTATTTGTCATTAAAAAAATTGTTTCTTGACAGTTTCTATATTAAATAAACGATAAAATATTGAACATCCATCTTTTCATGCTAAAATAGAACGCAGTGACAAAAATAAAAAAGTATATAACATTTAGGAGGTTAACATATGGCATGGTATGATGAAGCTGTGTTTTATCACATTTATCCATTAGGTCTTACCGGAGCGCCAAAAGAAAATCACTATGAAGCTCCGCAGCACCGCCTGAACTCATTAATCCCTTGGATTGCACATGTAAAAGAAATCGGCTGCAATGCAATCTACATTGGTCCGCTGTTTGAATCCGTAGGGCATGGTTATGAAACAACCGACTACAAAAAGCTGGACAGCCGTCTTGGTACAAACGAAGACCTGACAAACTATGTGGCCAAATGCCACGAACAGGGCATACGGGTCATTTTAGACGGCGTTTTCAACCATACCGGACGTGATTTTTTGCATTTCAGGATATCAAAAAAAACCGGGAAAATTCGCCTTATAAAGACTGGTACTGCAATGTCAATTTCTGGGGAAACAACGAATATAACGACGGATTTTCTTATGAGAACTGGGGCGGATATAACCTGCTTGTCAAGTTAAATCAACATAATCCTGCCGTCAGAGACTATATCTGTGATGTCATCCGCTTTTGGGTCAGTGAATTCGACATTGACGGCATTCGTCTGGACGCCGCAGACGTACTGGATTTCGAATATATGAAAGCTCTGCGTCATGTTGCAAATGAAGTAAAGCCTGATTTCTGGCTGATGGGTGAAGTCATCCATGGCGATTATACACGTTGGGTAAACGAAGGAACCCTGCATTCCGTTACCAACTACAACCTGCATAAAGCTCTTTACTCCGGTCACAACGACCACAATTATTTTGAAATTGCACATACGGTAAAACGTCTGTATGAAATGGGCGGCAGCCGGCCTGACGGGTTAAAACTTTATAATTTTGCGGACAACCACGATGTGGAACGTATTTACACAAAGCTGAACAACAAAGCTCATTTTACGCCTGTTCATATCCTGATGTATACATTGCCGGGTGTTCCGTCTGTTTACTATGGCTCCGAATTCGGCATCGAAGGAAAAAAAGAACGTTTTTCCGACGATTCTCTGCGCCCGGCGCTGGAACTGTCGAATTATGAGGATGCCGTAACAAAAAATGCTTATACCCGCCTGATCGCGGCATTAGGAAAAGTCCGCCAGACTACACCGGCTCTTTCTTATGGCGATTATCAGGAACTGCTGCTGACCAACCGTCAGTATGCCTATTCCAGAAATTATAACGGACAATCCGTTATTACAGCCGTAAACAACGATGACAGCGATTACGTGATGACACTGCGCGCCGGCAATGCAGCCGAATATGTCGGAGTATTATCCGGCGAAAAAGTATCGGTTAACGGTGGTAATATTGTCGTAAATATCAGAGCAAACAGCGGTGACATCTGGCTGCCGGTGACATCCGACCACGACATGTCCGTAACACCTGTAGTACCGGTTCATAACGAGCCGATCGCACCTGCAGCGCCAAAAACCCCTGCAGCACCGGCAACCCCTTCGGCACCGGTTGTTCCGGAACCGCAACCGGTTCCATCTGCAGCTGAACCTGCAGATACGAATGACTCCGCACCAAAGGAAGCTGCTCCGCAGACCGTCCAAAATACAGCCCCTGCCGCTTGTGCGCATTCACAGGATTTTGAAGACGGAAAGATCGCAGGACTGCAGGAGGCAATTCTTGCCATTATGGAAAAGAACGGCCCGGTGACAGATCAGATGCGCAAAGACGTAGAAGCAAATGTATATCACGATTCTTTAATTACATGGA
Source organism: Eubacterium plexicaudatum ASF492 (assembly GCF_000364225.2). Lineage (GTDB taxonomy): Bacteria > Bacillota > Clostridia > Lachnospirales > Lachnospiraceae > Eubacterium_J > Eubacterium_J plexicaudatum. Next base: position 5,282,158 of record NZ_AQFT02000001.1, on the reverse strand, counting down.
TTAAAAGCTTTCGTTAAATCCTGTTAAAACAAAATGAAAACGCGGCAGACTCATTCTTGTCTGCCGCATCATCCGACGGCTGCTCATATACTGTAATCCCCATCTTTTTGCAGCTTCCATCCCATCAGATCTGCAAGCGTAATATGGTCAATCACATCATTCACAGCCTCATTCATTTTCGATACACCAATACGGTAACGCAGTCGTCACTTTTTTCACATCCGCCTATTTCCGAATCCAGACATTCTACCGGTGCAAGACTTCCTTCTGTCAGGCGCAGTATCATCCCGACCGTATATTCTTCCGTCGGCCTTGTCAGCAGATAACCGCCCTGCGGCCCACGCACGCTGCGGACATACCCCGCCTTATTTAACACCGCAACGATCTGTTCCAAATACTTATCCGATATTTCCTGCCTTGCGGCAATTTCCTTAATCCTTACCGGAGTTCCTGTATCATGCAGCGCCAAATCCAGCATCAGACGCAGTGCATATCTGCCTTTTGTCGATATTCTCATAACGATTCCTCCCTATATACCTAGAGTGTGTCTTAAAATTCATTCCTGCCATCTGCAATTGTGACGCACAGTTGACAGAAAGCAATTTTAAGACACACTCTAGTGCTCCATGAATTCCACATTATTCCCACTAAGTATATATGATACGATATCAGACATTGAAAAGCAAGCGGTTTTTATTTACTATATAACCTTGTGCTCCATCCATTTTCCACCACGGAATCGAATTCCAAAGAAAATACTTCTGCAAATCCAGTCAATACACATTCCTAGCCACACGCCCATTAATCCCATATCCATTTTCAGCACAAACAAATAGGACAGTACGACCCGAAATATCCACATGCTTAAAATACTAACGCTCATGGTAAACTTTGCATCTCCCCCGCTGCGCAGTATTTGCGGCAGTGTAAAGCTTAGCGCCCAGAAAAAAATGCTGAATATGCAAAACAGGCGAATCACTGCTATGCACATTTCTTTTGCCGCATAAGTCAGATGATAGGCTGCGGCCACTGCCGGGATAGTGGCATATACCGCAATGTTCATTCCAGCCAGTCCGACAGCCGCCAGCATCATAAGCTGCCTTGCATAGCGGTTTGCCTGCTCTTTATCGCCTGCGCCCAGACACCTGCCGATCACAGGGATGACCGCAAGTCCAATCGTATTTCCCGGAATATTTGCTACCGTTGCAACCGTATTCGCCACTGCATTTGCCGCAATGGCCGATGTACCAAGCGTTGCTGTCAGACTGCTGACACACAGCTTTCCGATCTGAAACATACCGTTTTCCAGTCCGCTCGGAATTCCAATTACGAGAATCGGCCGTATCTGATCTCTCTCCGGATTCAAATCCGATATCTGATCAATCCGAAACGGATTATCTGCTTTCTGCTGCTGCATGGTTACCCAGACCGCGGAGAAAACACGCCCTGCAAGCGTCGCAACCGCTGCTCCCAGCACTCCCATACGGAACCCGTAAATAAGCAGCGCATTTCCCACAATATTAATCACATTCATAACCAGACTGGCTTTCATGCTCACTTTACTGTTACCCTGTGCACGAAATAACGCTGCACCCGCACTATACGCCCCCATAAAAGGATATGACACCGCACTGATCAGAAAATAAATCTGCGCATATTCCATTACATGGCTGTCAATGCTTCCAAATACAAATCGCAGAATCCTCCTGTTTCCGACTGCTGCGATCAGCATGATAACAGTCGTACCGATCAGCAGCACGCTATACAGCTGCGCCGAACACTTTTTCATCCTCCGAATGTTTTTCTGGCCCATATATTGGCTGACAACCACCGCACCGCCGGATGCCAGCGCCGATAAAATCTGAAAGACCAGCACATTCAAGGTATCTACCAGACTAACGCTGGATACGGCAGCCTCACTGATACCGGATACCATAAATGTATCTGCAAGCCCCATTGTAACCGCCAAAAACTGTTCCAGCAGCAGCGGCCAGATCAATCTGGCCAGCTGCTGCCGTGTGTAAAAAATTTCCTTATGAACTTCCTGTTCCATAACAGTTACTATTCCCTCCTATTGCGCTGCATACGGCGCAATGCCAAGCACCACGCAAACCAAATATAACAAAAGCAAATGTACCGGATAAACCAGATAAAAGAAATATTTCAGCTTCCAGCCTCGTTTTCCGTTATAAAAACCAATCGGTATAAAGGCGAGCAAAGCCGGCGGCTCCCATATGAACACCAGACACCCTGCCACAATCTGCCACACCTTTTTCTGTCGATATGTATAGATCACTGCGATACATAATACGCCAAGTGCGGCGTAATCCGTTTTCGCCAGTTGCGCAGCAGCCATGCCTGCCCCAAGAATCACAATCACCGATAAAATTTCCGGTATCACACGGCCGCCCAGTCGTTCCCGCGCACACTCAATACCGATAATCACAACCAACCCGATAAATAATGTAAAAAATACATTCTGGTAACCGAATTCCAGAATTTTTCCTCGAAACAGCAAATCAAACGGAATTTCCGAAATTATCGCAAACAGCAGCAGCCTTTCCGCATATTTGATTTTGTTATGCGTATGCGCAAGCCCCTCTGCCATTAAAAAGCAATAAATCGGAAATGCCAGTCTGCCAATCATCCGCATTGTATAATAAGCAGTAAACAGCTGTGCATTCTGATTGAACCACTGCTGACCTTCGGCAACATCACCCGTAAGCTCCATCAGTCCGCTCATGGACAGATATCTGCCTAAAACACCTGCCGCCGTATGATCAATGATCATGGAAATTACGGCAATCAATTTCAATGTGCTTCCGCTGATGCCAAGCTTTGGCCGCATCCACACCGTATGTTTTCCTTCCATCATTCCAATCCTCCTGCTCCTATTATAGCACATATTTCTGCGGCCGCATCAGCCATTATATCTGAAAAAAATGTCTCTTCCGTCCCGTTCTATGTGATTATTGCTCAAAAAACGCCGGATTGCATTGACCTGCATCCGACGTTTTTGATTGCTATTTTAAGACACGCTCTAAGCCACATACCGATACATAAATATGAAATGGCAGATACTGCCAGCCATCACAAACAGATGGAAAATTTCATGCGACCCGAAATATTTGTGATTCCGATTAAAAATCGGCAGCTTCAGCGCGTAAATCACGCCGCCGATCGTATAAATAATTCCACCTGCAAGCAGCCATAAAAACGCCTGTACAGGCAGCGTTCGCAAAAGTGTTCCAAATACTGCCACGCATACCCATCCCATTGCTATATAAATAACGGAAGAGAACCATTTCGGACATGTAATCCAGACCGCCTTAATTCCCATGCCAACGACCGCAATTCCCCATACAACAGCCAAAAGTGTATAGCCCTGTGTACCGCCTAATACAATCAGGCAAACCGGTGTATAAGAACCTGCAATCAGCACAAAAATCATCATATGATCAATCTTGCGAAATACGTTTAATATTTTATCTGAGACGTTCACCGAATGATACATCGTACTGGCTCCATACAGCAATATCATACTGCACATAAAAATTCCCATTGCCACCGCGCACCGAACGCCTGATGTAACCCCTGCTTTAATCAATAGCGGTGCGGATGCGGCTACTGCCGACAACATTCCGATAAAATGTGTAATCGCGCTTCCTGGCTCCCGAATCGTAATCTCCATAGTAATTCCTCCTTACATAATATATATATTCAAATTTCTTTTTCTTTATTATATATTATTCAATATCTTGTTATGTAGTATTCATTACTATGTATATTATCCTGATTTGATCCGTTTGTCAAGATAAAATATAAATCGGACAAAATTATCTTGACAACCTTATACGCTATCCCTTTTAATATAACATTAAGAAGAAGTATTTCGTTAACAATGAGAGAAAGGAGAGTTCTATGAAAAAAATAGTAAAAATACTTCAGCAGATCTGCAGAATCCTGGAACTGGTCGTCGCTGTGTTTGTATTACTTGGTATTATTATATCCATTTTCGGTCTTTTAAAAGACGATATTAAACTTTTCGAAGAACTGATTAATGATATGACTACCTTCCGGCATTATCTGGAAAAAATATTTGTTCTTGTTATCGGTATAGAATTTTTGGAAATGCTCTGCCATCCGAACCCGGACAATGTTATTCAGGTGCTGATTTTCCTTGTTGCGCGGCATATGATTGTCGGAGAAACGACGCCGTTTGAAGACTTTGTCTCCGTATTGAGCATCGCAATACTGTTTGTGCTGCGCAAATATATGCACACTAATAATAACCCTGCAAAAAACAAATCTGCCGCGGGTTCCGAAAAGACGGAAGCAAAATCTTAATCTTACCATGAAAAAGGATAGAGCGTGTATCCGGCCCGCTCTATCCTTTTCTGGTATCATATAAGCTTTTATTATCTTACGTTTTTATTTTACATAGTTTTCCGTCAGTTCACCATATTTTTCATAATTGGTAATTCGGGAAACATGATTGTCTTCATCCACAAACACCACTTTTGGTTTATGTTGTTTTGCCTCCTCCGGCGTCATCTGTGCATAACTCATTAATATAATATGATCGCCTACCGCAACCTGTCTGGCTGCTGCTCCGTTTAAGCAAATCATACCTGATCCTGCTTCACCTGCAATCGTATACGTCTCGAACCGGTTGCCATTTTCAATGTCTACAATCTGCACCATTTCATATTCCAGAATACCGGCTGCTTCCAGCAAATCCGTATCCACTGTAATGCTTCCGACATAATGCAGCTCCGCCTGTTTTACAACCGCGCGGTGGATTTTTCCCTTTAGCATTGTAAGATTCATAAAAAACCCCCTTATTTCTCAACGATAAAATTATCAATCAGCCTTGTTTTTCCAATAAATACGGCAATTGCAACCAGCACGGATCCCTGTACCGTTTCAATCGGTGTAATTGTTTCAAAATCGACAATATCTACATAATCAATCTTTGCCATCGGTTCTTTTTCAATTTCTCCGGTTATCGCCTGTCTGATCGCCTGCGCATTTGTCTCACCGGCATCCACCAGTGCTTTTCCCACCTGCAGGCTGCGGCTCAGCACAAGTGCGGCCTGACGTTCTTTTTCATTCAAATACGTATTTCTTGAGCTTTTTGCAAGCCCGTCCTCTTCACGAATAATCGGACATCCTATAATCTCGGTCCCAACATTCAAATCCTGCACCATGCGTTTTACAACGGCCAGCTGCTGCGCATCTTTTTGCCCAAAATAAGCGCGGTCCGGCGTTACAATATGAAACAGCTTGAGTACAACTGTCTGTACTCCGCGAAAATGAATCGGCCGACTTTTTCCACACAATTCCGTTGTCAGGCCATTCATATCCACATAAGTGCAAAATCCCTGTTTATACATTTCTTCCGGCTGCGGATGAAAAATGAGATCCACACCTGCATCTTCACACAACTTTGCATCTTTTTCCAAATCTCTCGGATAACTTGCCAGATCTTCGTTCGGCCCAAACTGCATCGGATTTACAAAAATGCTGACTGCAACCCGGTCATTTTCTTTTCTTGCCGCATCAATCAGACTTTTATGCCCCTCGTGCAGGTATCCCATCGTCGGAACAAGCCCGATCGAAAGACCGGATTTTTTCCACTCCTGCACCTGCTGTCTGACCATCGCAATTTGATTGCATATTAACATGTTTTCTCCTTCAAATTAAAGCATTAAATGTATTTTAAATATATTTCAATTTAAGTCATTTCCTGTTATCCAAATCATTTAATATAATTTTTCTATAATAGTTTCATCCATTTTAAACGTATGTTCCTCCGCCGGAAAGACCCCGTCTGCAACTTCCTGCTTGTACGCTGCGAATGCTTCCTTCATCCGGCTTCCAATCTGATCATACTGCTTTGCAAACTTTGGCGCCATATCCGAATACATCGCAAGCATGTCCTGATAGACCAGTACCTGCCCGTCACAGCCTGCGCCTGCGCCAATACCGATCGTAGGAATGCCAATGCTCTTCGTTATTTTTTCCGCCAATGCACGCGGAACGCATTCCAGCACCACCGCAAATGCACCTGCTTCTTCAATCGCCCGCGCCTCATCTAAAATTCGCTGTGCCGCTTCTTCTCCTTTACCCTGTACTTTAAAGCCGCCAAATGCATTTACCGACTGCGGCGTCAGGCCAAGGTGTGCACAAACCGGAATCGACGCTTTTACAATTGCCCGGATATGTTCACAGACTTCCATGCCGCCTTCCAGTTTTACAGCCTGTGCACGTCCTTCCTTCATCAGGCGTCCTGCATTTACGACCGCGTCATAGACCGATGTCTGATAAGACATAAAAGGCATATCTGCAATCAGAAGCGCATTTTTTGCTCCTCTTGCAACTGCTGCCGTATGATGTATCATGTCTTCCATTGTCACGGATAACGTATCTTCATACCCCAGCATAACCATTCCGAGTGAATCGCCCACCAGAATTGCATCAATGCCTGCCTCGTCGACCAGCTTTGCCGTCGTATAATCATATGCTGTGAGCATTGATAATTTTCGACCCTTCGCTTTTGCCTCCTTAAATGTTACGGATGTGTTCTTCATAATCCAATTTTCCCTTTCTAAAAATAATTGAAACGTGTTACTGAACGGTAACATTGGATGAAAATAGTAGCGAATGTTATAATTTAAGAACTATTATTTCATAGAACAACCTTGTTTTCCATATACTGTCTTTTTACATCTGTATTTATTTATAGTCAGGCCTTTATACAAAGTGTCTGCTTTTCAAACAGTAAAATGACAATATACAAAATCATCTGATACAGTTTCTTTTGAATACCGTTCGTCTGACAATATATCACAAACAGGTCAAAATTTCAATATGATGCATAGATGTGCTGAAAAAAAGACATATAATAAAAAGTTATTTTTTGGCCAAAGGAATCAGAATTCCGCCAACCGCGTTGCCCAGTGTAATGACCAGAATGATTTTCACTGCCTGCGCAGACCATAGTTCCCCTAAAGAAAAATAAAACATATCCGCGATACAGTGCTCAAACCCACATAAAATAAAAGTTGCTACGCCCACAAACAAAATCACAGGATTTTGGGTGGATTTATATCCGTCTACCGCCACAAACATCAGAAATCCGCAAAAAACAGCCAGCACAAATAAGCCTGCCACACGATCCTGTAATTTGACTTCGCCGATTGCCGCAGCCAGCTGCGAAATACCGCTGATTCTTGTCTGTCGTACCGCATACGCCGCGATTCCTGTTCCTGCCAGATTTCCAAACCAGATAACGATCAGATCAACCAGATACATCGCAGGCTGATTCACCAGATTCCCTACTTTACCGGTGAACAGATTCAGTCCATGGATACAGATCGTATATAATCCTACCGTAAACAGCAATGCTCCAACGACTTTATTATCAACGGACAAATATACAATCCCGCCTATACCAATCGCAATCCCCGCTAAAACAGCCAGCACAAATATTCTGAAATACGTTGTAATTCCATGTTCCCTCATTCGTTCCCCCTCATTCGTTCAAATATAATCCAAATAAAATTTTATTAAAACCCGCATAAAAGAAAGGCCATACAGACATTCCTTAATATATATTCCTGCCATATGACCCCTTTTTCGTTTTATTTGTGTTTTACATTATTTTATTATTTATATATTTATTTTTCATTTAATATTCCTTCCCTACTTCATCCAGTCCATACAGTTCTTTAAACGACTGCAGATCCTTTTCATTTCGTATGAACATCACTTCATGAAATTTTCCGGTGCGGATATCTTTAAACCCGGCGACTTGTTCGCCGTTACAGATACTGCATTTTAAAACCGGTTTTTGATTTACCCTGTCATATTCCCGCTTTTCTTTTTCCAACTTCTTTTTCTGAAATAACATGGAACAAGTTCCTCCGTCTTTTTCCATGATTATATTCCAATTTTTGCATTTCTGCAAGCCATATTCCTTTCTTTTTGCATTTTACTCCTGATAGCGGATTCTTTCCACCAATGACTCTTTTTTCAGATTCCTGCTCAGTAAAAATGACAGCAATGCCTGCAGCAGCCCGATTGCAATGACCATCCCTGCAATCTCCCATACCGGAATGTGATACACATTTAACCCAAATACCGCATTTTCTTTTCCATAGCAGAATACCGCATATCCGATCGGCAGTCCTGTCAATATGGCTACCAGCACCGTTCCCGCAGAAAACAGCATTCCCTGCAGCTGCAGACTGGCATTTAACTGTCGGTTTGTCATGCCGACGGCCTGCAAAATTCCATATTCCTGTTTTTTCGTAATAATGTTCATAATCATCGTATTGGCCAGGTTCATAAATCCAATCAGACCCAGAATTACGAGAAACAGATAGCAGCCGATCTTTGTAATTTTTACGGCTGAAGCAGCCAGTTCCAATTGCCGCTCGTATTCGGTTATTTCGACATGTTCCGTCTCAGCTAACAGCTGTTTCAGCTCCATACCTACTTCTGCCGCATCTTCAGGTCTGCAGTTTACCCACAGCCAGCCCGTAGTGGCGCCTGTCAGTCCCATTTTCCGATACATTTCTTCGGTAATGATATAGCTTGCCGGTGCGTATCCAAAGCTGCCCGCCAGTTGACCGTCTACCGTAACCTGCCTCGTTCCGTCGGTAATCTCTGCTGAAAATGGCTGATCCTGTTGAAATCCGTTTTTTCAAAAAAATAAGCCCAGCCATAATAAAAACAATTCTGCTCTGCTCCTGTCTGATAATCCAAATCACCAATGAGCATTCCGCTGCGTTCCTTTAACCTTGTAAAACTCTCCTCATCCAATACTGCAATATCTTCTTTCCTGCCACCGCAATTTGCCAGCAGAATATTTCTGGTTTTCACCTCCGTCACACCGTCAATTCCCTTTATTCTTTCAATTAACCTATCATTAAGCGGATTATGTTTTAAAATAAAATCCAGATTATTTTCCGGATAGGCTTCATCCTCCAGATAATATTCAAGTTCTATCTGAAACTGTCCACATTCTACCTCTCCTCTGGCTGCGTACTCCGAATCCATATTGCTGGTGCAGTTCGCCAAAATCACAAACAATACACAGGATAACCCCATGGTAAGTATCGTTACTACCGTACGTTTTTATTTGCCGCAATATTTGCTGCCGTCAGCGCCCAGACACTCATACTTTTTCTGCCTTTTCGATATCCCGCTTTTGAACTGCCCGTACTCTCTATATAACGAAGCGCTTCTACCGGAGAAACAGAGGCCACAATTTTCATCGGCTTTCGCAGTGCAATCAGTACCGTCAGCAATGCAAACCCTGCCGCCAGCAGCAATGCCGGTGCGGAAAACACACTGATCCGTATGTGTTCGATACTGCCAATCATCTTTTCCTGTTCCGTCAGCCACAGGATACAGCCCCATGATACGATATAACCGACCGCAATTCCCAATGGTATGCCACATCCTGCCAGTGATAATCCCTCCTGCAGAATCAGCCGGCGCATCTGCTTTTTTCCGGCTCCAAGCGCACGGATTTTTCCATATTCACGGATATTCTGCACAATACCAACCTGAAAAATATTGTAGATAATAATAACGGAAAATAAAATTACCGCTGCTATGATTACCGCACACACACTCAGCGTCTCAACGCCCGCTTCTAACACCAGCATTAAATAAATCATATTCACCGACACACGCTCCTTTGGAATACCACATTCTTTTGCAAGCGCTCCGATCACTTCTTCCGCGTTATCCGTCGTTATCCGTACTTCTTCTCCAAGCCGAAATCCCACCGAATATTTTCGTGCTTCTATCTCATACTGATTTTCAAAAAATGCCTGCGATGTAAATGCCAAAAACCTCTTTTGCGCCTCTTCGTTTGCCGTTGAGTGCAAAATCCCGCTGACGGAAAACTCCATCGGTTCATATTTATGCTTCAAATCCGAACGATACTGCAATTGAATGATATCGCCGACCTGAACCTGCTCATATCCGGCCGCCTCAAAAAATTCTTTCTGCGCCGCAATCTCATTCACTGCTTCCGGAAATGTTCCGTCCACAAAATACAGATCCAATTGTGCAAACCTTCTCGCGGTTTCGTCCATTGTCATAAAACTGACGCTCTTATCCAACCGTATAAATCCGGCATCTGCAGTCAGTCCAATCTCAGAAAATTCTCCATGTCTTTGTATTTCCCGGAGCTGATTGGAATCCATACTTATAAATGTTCCATACTGGCTTCCATAATCAATGGCCGCATTCTCTTTTTTCGATCTGATCATCCAATCTGCAAACGAACAGATGACCGTCAGCAAAACCGTCGATAAAAAAATTGCCAATATAATCAAAATACTTCTTGTCTGATTTTTTTTATTATTGCACCTTGCCACCCTTGCTATTGTTTTCATTCAAAATTCACCACCTGTCCGTCCTCTAAAACCATAATCCGATCTGCTGTCTGGGCAATCTCCTCATCATGCGTAATCATAACGATCGTCTGCCCATATTTGTGTGCGGACATTTTCAGGAGCGCAATTACTTCTTCACTCGTACGGGAATCCAGATTTCCGGTCGGCTCATCCGCCAGAACAATATCCGGTTTTGCCGCCAGCGCCCTCGCAATTGCAGCCCTTTGCTGCTGTCCTCCGGACAGGGCATTCGGCAGATGATGCAGTCTCTTTTCCAGACCGATCGTCTGCACCAGTTCTTTGATATAAGCTTCATTTACAGGCTGATCGTCCAGCCCCAGAGGCAGCACAATATTTTCCCATACATTAATAGACGATACCAGATTAAATGCCTGGAAAATAAATCCGATTTTTCGTCTGCGGAAAATCGCCAGCTCCTCTTCTTTCATTTTCGAGATATCTTTTCCACGGACAAGCACACTGCCTGCGGTCGGTGTATCCAGACCGCCCAGCATATGCAGCAGCGTACTTTTCCCCGAACCTGATTTTCCGACAATAGCCGCAAATTCACCCTGTTCAATCGAAATGTTAATGTTATCCACGGCTTTTACCTGATTTTCACCTGTGCCGTAATATTTACATAAATTTTTTGTCTGTAAGATTGTATGCATCGTTTAAACTCCTTTCCTGTTTTCCCGCATATACTTCGTTTTGCTTTTCATATCATAGTTTATCGCGCACACCTTACAGTACACTTTCAATAATAAAAAAAACACTTACATTTTTGTAAGATTACTATTGGGCAGCTGAACTATAAAAATACTTCCCGGATTATCGCCCTTTTTCCCCTTTTCCGACCGTACCGAAATATTGCCATGATGTTCTTCAACAATTCTGCGTACCAGATACAATCCTACTCCGGATCCGCTGTTTGTCTGTACTCTATGATCTTTGCTCCGATAAAACCGCCGAAATACTTTATGCTGTTCCTGTTTGGATATACCGATACCCTGATCTGCTATCTCTATTCGTACAAAGCTGACTTGCTTTTGTATCGAAATGCGAATTTCACTGTACTCGGGACTGTATTTTACCGCATTATCCAGCAAATTGACAAACGCCTCGCACAGCCACTTTCGATCCTGTAACACAACCATCCGTTCTATTTCCGAATCATAATCAAACGCGATTTCCATATGCTTTTCGGACGCCTTTGGATAAATCCGATTGACGGCCGCGACCAGCGTATCCAAAATTACGGCCTGTTCACAAACAATCCGTATCATACCGGCTTCCATATACGAAATTCGAATCAGTGCATCCAGCAGCGTTTTCAATCCTTCCAGCTCCTGCCTGCACCGGCCGTAAAATTCCGCACATTCTTCTTCACATAATGTCTGGCTCTCCAATACGGAAAAGCAGGTATCAAGCGCGGCAACAGGCGTCTTAAGCTGATGTGACAGATCCGTAACAAACGCTTTTGTATTTTCTTTCTCAGCATATGCATTTTTTGTTTTAATATCATTTCTGTCCAAAGCGCTTCCAGCTGTTCGTTGACATATTCCGCTTCTGCCTCACTGCCTGCCAGCACCGGGCGTTCGGAAAATACCGGTTGCTCCTGTTCTGTGATTTCATTTTCCCGAAATTCAGCCATGCACTGTCCGAGTGCTCTCAGATACTTTTTTGCTCCCGGATTTTCTGCTTTTCCCAAAAATACAGCATGCCGACCAGCACAGAGAAAAATACGGCGGAACCGCCTGCGCACCAGATGCATTGCCTGACCAGCTGCTTATAATACCTGTTCCGAAAACTGTTTTGATATCCGTATTGATCAAACGGCTGCCTTTCCACCTTTTCTTCCGATAGCAGCAGCCCGATAGCCGTATCCAATATCGTCTGTTCGTCCGCTTCTGCCATACGCCCCAGAATCTCCATTTTATCCTGATAGCTTTGGTAACTGCAAAAGAAAAATCCTATATTAAACAGGACAATTCCAACAAATAAAAGGACTCCGAAGAGTCCTTTTCGTTCACGCATTAGCACACACCCTGTGCCAGCATTGCTTCCGCTACCTTTTCAAATCCGGCAATATTTGCACCTGCTACATAATCGCCTTCCATCCCGTACTTCTTAGCTGCATTATCAATATTATGATAAATATTTACCATAATCTGTTTCAGCTTGGAATCTACTTCTTCAAACGTCCAGCTCAGTCTTTCGGAGTTCTGTGTCATTTCCAGTGCAGATGTAGCAACACCGCCTGCATTTGCAGCTTTACCACCGATAAACCATACACCGTTCTGCTGCAGATACTTGGTAGCATCAATCGTTGTAGGCATATTTGCACCTTCACAAACCGCTTTGCAGCCGTTTGCAACGAGCTGTTTTGCATCCTCAATCAGCAATTCATTCTGCGTTGCACAAGGAAGCGCGATATCACATTTAATCTGCCATACGCCGCGTCCTTCATGATATTCCGCACTCTTTCTGGCTGCCGCATATTCTGTCAGACGTGCACGCTTTACTTCTTTTACTTCTTTTAACAATGCTACGTCAATGCCTTCCGGATCGTAAATCCATCCGGTAGAATCCGAACAGGTTACTACTTTCGCACCCATCTGCTGTGCTTTCTGTGTCGCATAAATAGCCACATTGCCGGCGCCGGATACGACAACCGTCTTTCCTTCCATAGATTCACCATGGCACTTCATTAATTCTTCCGTAATATATAATAAACCATAGCCTGTTGCTTCCGTACGTGCCAGGGAGCCGCCATAAGACAGACCCTTCCCTGTCAGCACACCTTCATATGTGCTGCGGATCTTTTTATACTGACCAAACATATAGCCGATCTCTCTTGCACCCGTACCGATATCACCGGCCGGCACGTCCACATCCGCACCAATATATTTGCATAACTCTGTCATAAAACTCTGGCAGAACGCCATAACTTCGCGGTCGGATTTCCCCTTCGGATCAAAATCGGAACCGCCTTTACCACCGCCAATCGGAAGACCCGTTAACGAATTTTTGAAGATCTGTTCGAATCCCAAAAACTTGATAATACCCAGATTTACGGACGGATGAAGACGCAGACCGCCCTTGTAAGGCCCAATCGCATTATTAAACTGTACTCTGTACCCGGTATTTACCTGAACCTGTCCTTTATCATCTACCCACGGTACACGGAACTTAAACTGTCTGTCCGGTTCTGCCAGTCTTTCCAATAATGCTTCTCTTTTGTAAAGTTCTTCATTTGCTTCAATTACCGGTCTTAAAGACTCCAATACTTCCTGCGCTGCCTGAAGAAATTCCGGCTCAGAAGCATTTTTCTCTTTTACTCTTACAAGCACATCATCTACGTAACTCATTATGCATTCTCCTTTTATCTATTTATTTTTCCTTATTTTATTATGAAATCCCAAAGACTGCAAGATATTTTTCACATTTGGGCAAATTTCCTTATTTTCTTAAGTTTCCTAAAGGAGCCTTTCCTCCCATTCCGTCTCCTTAAATCCTACGAGCACACCGGTTTCGTCTACGATAATCGGACGCTTTACAAGCATCCCGTTCGTTGCGAGAAGCTTTAACTGCTCTTCCTCACTCATTTCCGGAAGCTTATCTTTTAACTGCATCTCCTTGTACACCAGTCCGCTAGTATTAAAAATCTTTTAAGCGGCAGACCGCTTTTTTCGTGCCACTGTTTTAATTCCTCATAAGAGGGACGGTCTTGTGCAATATGACGTTCCGTAACGGTAATGTGATTTGTTTCCAGCCACTTTTTAGCCTTTTTGCAGGTCGTACATTTTGGATATTGTAAAAATAACATATTCTCTCTCCTTATTTATCGTTTTCAAGCTTTTCACAATCAAAATCGAACATCACGGTTGTCGTCGTCTCATGATCTTCCCAGTTTACGTGCCTTTTTGTTCTCATACATTTTCTCATCCGCTTCTTTTAACAGCACCTGATAATCGGTATATCCTTCCGTCAGACAACAGCCAAACGAAAAACTCAGAGGGATATGCAATTCCTCATTCAGATACGCACGACTGTTATTCTGAAGCTTCTCCAGTGCGGCAACCGCATTGAAAAGTGCTTCCTTCGTCTGATATTTATATAAAAACAAGACAAATTCATCGCCTCCAAGTCTGGCGGCAGCACTGTGACCGGGTGCGAATTTTTCGAGAATAACGGCAAGCTGTTTTAAATAAGCATCGCCACCCTCATGACCATACGTGTCATTAACAATTTTTAAATTATCCGCGTCGATCATCACAAGCGCACTTTCACGAAACTCCTGCGGCTTAACAAAACAGGACGCAAGAAAGCTTTCCAGTCCACGACGATTATACAATCCGGTCAGATGGTCAATATCCCGCTCCTGTTCAATCTGCAAACGCTTTACCGTCTCTTCCGTCACGTCAATCATTACACCGAATACATTGCTGTTCTCAGAGATTTCTTCCACCTTGATATAGCGTTCATCCAGTTTAAAAACATTATCCTCATTGGCAAATGGCTGACTGCGCAGCTGTGAAAGGAACTCCCTGAACAGCCGATAGTTACTGCACAGCTGTTTCGTCTTTTCCGGACTAAGTCCAAGAATCTGCGGTACACACTCCGTAAAACGAACCGGCAGCGTATGCTCGTTATATTCATATACTCCGATATACAAATTCGTTTTGCTGAGCACATAAGACATTTTCCGACCGCTGTCTAAAAGGCTCTTCTTCATCCGGTTGATATCACTGCTCAGCTCTGAAAATTCCGTACTGCTTCGAATGTCGATAACCTCATCCAGATTCCCGGCGGCGATCGCATGCAGTTTTTTATTAATATGATAAATGTCTTCCACAACATAGTGGTTCGTATATCTGGTCACAGCACGCATAAGCACCACTGCAATGAGAGCAAGACAGCCCAATAAAACTATCGTATTCATCAAAATCCACTCATACAGCACACGCCTTGTAAGAACCCGCCCAATATAATTGGAATCTATGGTTTTGAACACACAGAAAGAATTATGCCCATTGACATTTGCATGAAATCCATTTGGCTGACTCTCAATGTCAGCAAGGCTGAACCCGATCTCCTCGGCATTTTTATGCACACAGTCTAACTCCGTGGAACCAACGATTTCTCCGCTCGTTCGGTCAATTGCATAATAGCTGGCCTCCGGATTCACCCGAAACAACGAAAATAAATAGGATAGTTCATTTTTCTGTGTCTCTTTCATGACATTGACAGGCGACATGCCTACCTGGACTATAAATTTGCCGTCGGCACTCCACAGAGCCGAATACTGCATCAGCTTTGCCTCCGCAACGTTAGGCGTAATATCCTGCACAAGCTTCAAAGACTTATCGGACAGCATCGGCTTAAAGAACATCATCTGTTCACCGGAATCAAATGTAAAATCAAAATATTTCGGATGCGTTCCTGCAAAGATACGTCCGGTCTCGTCAAAAATATGGATTTCATCCACTTCCATAAAAACCGCAATTCGCCTGAGTTCTTCCACGCTTTCAAGTACCGAAGGCTTTTCCTGAATCAGATACGCAATTGCTTCGGCATTGTACAGACAGGTCTGGCTGTATTCTTTTTTGGTTTCGGCAATCTCCGCACTGTTCTGTTCCAGTACCTGCTCAATCTGCCGAAACGTCATAACAGCATCGTCATACGCCTGCCGATGTGTATCGGCACTCTGAACACATATAATAACAATAATCAAAAAAGAAATCATGATTAATGTGACCCGATTCATATACCGACTGATAATTTCTTTAAGTGGCTTCATCCATGCCTCCTGTTTCGTATGAAAATGACTGTATATGCAGCCTACCCCGTCCCACTGTAATAATAGCACACAAATTTCGTGAATACAAGACTGTTTCTATCCGCCTGCACATGCTAAACTTGAGCATGTTAAAAAAAAGCAATGTCACATTTAAAAATATCTTTCACTTTTTATGTATGATTGGAGATCGCCGATTGCCGGTATTTTTTATCGCTTTATGAAAGGGGAAGCATTTTACGACGCTCCATGTGGACGGGTTACGGGCGAGCTTGGCTTAAAGCGCCGGTATGAAACCAAAAACGGAACGCTGGAATATTTTTTGATGCACATGGTATAGACGAATTATTATAAAAATGAAAGATGGCTCAAATTAAGCCGGAGAATGATTTTCTGCAGCTGTCATTCTCCGGCAATCTTCCGATTCCGGACAAAAAATCCGCCCGGCAATAAAATTACATCAATACATCATTTCGTAATGTCTCATTCAAATCACACTGTAAAAGACGTTTTCCTCCGATATAATAAGCGACGGTAACAAAGAATACAATTGCTGCTGCAAACGTTAGAATCGGCAGAACAGGGACTTCCGCCCAAAATACCATTGGGTCCAGATAACTTGCCGCTACCGCAAACCGTACAAATAATATGGTGATCGGCACGGTAATCAGAACCGGCTTTCCTGCAATGACAAATGCTTCGATACGGAACATTTGCCACATCTCCTGCGGTGTTAAACCAATAGACCTGTATTGCGCAAATTCCCGTTTTCTCTGACGTAAAAACCCTAACGTATTTGAAAATACATTCGCAATACCTATAACGGCAAGCAACACGCAAAATGCTCCCAAAATCATTACCATCCCCTGTATGATACTGTCATTAGAAAGTTTTTCCCGAACTCTGTTTTCACTTTCAATTTTATATTCCCGTTCTACAAGCCATACCGCTTCTTTTTCCAGATCGTTCAAATCGGTAAGGGAAGCATCTCCGCCTGAAAAAATCCGGATGCAGCTGTCAGATTCCAATCCTCCGACCACATCTGCTATTTCTTTCCACAGCGTCAGCGGCATAATATGCACAAGGCTGTAATTTTTATATTCCTCTCTCAAAACAGGAGCTGTCTGTGTATAAGATAAAATCGGGATTTCCACATTTTGATGATTCATGCTGATGTTATACAGCGTCATTTTGTCTCTGTCCTCTTTCACGAACGGAATATACTCTTTATAACGAAAATTACTGTTAATGGAATCCCATATCTGATTCAGCACAACTGCTCCATCCGGACTTGGTGGAATGCCGATTCGGGAACAATACGTTAAAAAGCTTGTATCATCCAATACAACAATCGGAACTTCCACCTGAAACCGACCATCTTCCTTTTGCTTTCCCGCAACGGTATGAAGTCCGCCAAGTGCGGTTAATGCATCACTCTGCCAATCCTGCGGCAGAAACGTCATTGCTTCCGCTTTTTGGTATACCGTAACCTCTTTTGCTCCGGAAACATTCTGTAATTCTTCAGTCAAATCAAAATCTACGATACCGGTATCCTTTACGGTTATCATTACGTCCCATGCATCCTGATATCTTTCAAAATAAGTATATCTTGTACTGATACCGGAAAGAGTCGTAAAGCAAAGCATAACGGAAAATCCCAAAAATGAAAGAAGCAGTGATATCGTAGATATCCGCAATGATTTTTTCTGTGTTCTTAATGCATTTCCCGCAAGTTCCCCTTTCATACCAAACAACAGGAATAATATTCGAGAATGTTTTCTTTTCTTTAATTGTAAACAATCTACACTCCTTATGGATGCAAGAGGCGTCATCCTGCTGATCTTTCTCGCCGGTATCCATGCCGAAATCAATACCGTAAAAACAGCCGAAAAAACAGTAGCCGCAAATATAAGCGGATGATACGAAAAAACTGCTTCGTGGCGTTCGGTAACGTTTTTTGCAAACATATTGAGTGCTTCTATCAGACCGTAACTAATTGCAATCCCCAACATACTGCCAATCAGAATAGGCACTGCGCTAAGCGACAAAGCTTCCTGCAGCAGACAAATTCCGATTTGCTTCGGCGTAGCTCCAATACTCGAAAAAATACCAAACTGATGAATTCTTGCATGCATGGATAATGCAAAGGAATTGTGGATAATCAATATCAAAGATACCGCTACGATTGCCAATATTCCCAGATACAGCGTCAGCAACATTGGCGGTTCGGGGTCCTGCGGATCATGAATCCGGTATCTGGATAACAGCAGTGAATGGTAACGTATGGCATCCTTTTCCAATCCAAGCTGTGCGCAAATCAACGGCATATCCTGATAAATCCTGCCGATATTCTCAAAATAAACGTCAATCACAATATCTTCTTTTTCAGATAATTCTTTATTCACAACCGCTTTTTCCACATTTGCAAAATTACGTATCATTAGTAAATCATTTTCATCTATTTCGCCGATTATACGTCCCTGCCAATCACCTTCTTCCAAGACAATCTTTTCGATTTCATATGACCAAAAGTTGTAAGCAATACTGCATAAAAGTGACAGGAACATCGTAGCAATCAGAGCTGCCGCCATCACCGATACACCGGAAGCTCGGTTATATTTAATATAACTCTTCGAATAATCTTTCCACATTCTGCTCACCTCCGTTTCCGATCGCCGATAATTTTTCCGTCCTCTATCGTTATAATATGATCCGCTTCCAGGGCAATCTTTTCATCATGGGTAATAAGCAGAATGGTCTGATTAAAATTGCGGTTAGACAGCTTCAAAAGATCAACAATTTCTTTAGAATTTTCCTGTCAAGATTTCCTGTCGGCTCATCCGCAAGCAAAATGGCAGGTCGGTAAATCAATGATCTTGCAATCGCCACTCTTTGCTGCTGCCCTCCGGATAACTGACCGGGCAGACTTTCCATTTTATTCTCTATGCCCAATGTGTCGATAATTTTTTTCAAATACTCCTTATCCGGTTTTCTCTTATCCAGCAGCATCGGCATGCAGATATTCTTTTCTACTGTCAAAGTTGGAATCAGGTTATAAAACTGATAGATCAAGCCGACTTTTCTTCTTCTGAAAATTGCAGTATCCGTAGCATTCAATCCTCCGATATCAACACCATCTATCATTACCGTTCCCTTTGTCGCTTTATCAACGCTCCCCAAAATATGCAAAAGCGTTGATTTTCCGGAACCCGATGCGCCAACAATAGCCACAAATTCCCCCTTTTCAACGGAAAGGTCAATGCCGTTTAAAGCGGTAACTTTGCCGTCGCCTTTTCCAAATACTTTTTCAACACCAATGCATTTCAGTATTTCCATAGTAACCTCCTGCTCCTTCGACATATTTTTTCTTAATCATAACAAAGTAAAGTGACATCTTAGTGACTATAGAAACAAATTTCAAAACAAGCGCCGCTTTCATGCAGATTAAATGCACGCACAATTCCGTTCTGCATTTCAATAATTGCCTTTGACAAAGAAAGCCCAATTCCAATGCCGCCCTCGCCGCCATTTTTCCCACGATAAAAACGCTCAAACAAATGCGGTAAATCCTCTTTCTCAAATCCATCCCCCTCGTCCCATATCCGTATCCGGACATATAAAGGATTTTTTTCATAAGAACAGCGGACCGTTGAACCCGCTTTGGAATGTTCCATACAATTTTTCATCAAATTTATAATCGCCTCCATTGTCCAATCCAAATCTGCAATCACATTCATTTCACCCGCTTCCGGTATATCAACCGATACGCCATTCTGCAAAAACAACTCCTGTAAGTTATCATAAGCCAAGGTAAGCAATGTAAAAACATCTACGGTATTTTGCTTCATAACAAGTACTCCCGCATCAATACGAGACAGCAGCAGCAATGTTTCTTCAAGATGTGTGAGCCTGTTTAATTGTCGTCTGATCTGTTCGGTATAATCAAAAGACGGATGCTCCTTCATCATCCCGACAGACAGGGAAATCGTGGTAATCGGCGTTTTAAGCTGATGCGCAATATTAGACAAATTATCGGCAAAATTATTTTTCTCCTCCAATGCGGCCTCTCTTGTCTGGTAAAGATTTGTTATGGTTTTATATATCTCATCCTGCAACCCGGAAAAATCATCTTCCGATACATCAAAAAGCAGGCCCTGCTTTCCCATGTTCACTTTCTCCAAATATTCGGTCAACGCTTTGATCCGGGCTATCTTGTTTTTATTCCAATGCCGGAAGGAAAAAAGGACACATAGATTTCCTGTCAAAAATCCCAAACCTCCAATCAAAAATATCTTTCCATTGATTCCGAAAAAATCCGATTGTCGGTAGCCAAAAGACAGCAGAATATTTTCTTCCGGAGAAGCCACAGAATCTGTCCCGTTTGATTTCAAAATTTCTAAAACAGTCTGTCTGCACTCCGGATGCTTTGCAAGAATTCCCTCACACAAATTCCCCAATCGCTCAAATTGAAGAGCGCTGTAATAATATGTCAGTAAAAAAGTAATCAGGGAAACAGCTATAAAACTAACCGCTAACACAAACAAAACCGTCAATTTTCCATTCGTTTCTTTCCTCATGCTTCATCCTCCATACGATAACCAAAACTTCGAATCGTTTTCAGGCACAATGGCTGATGAAGCTTTTCCCGCAGTCGTTTCATCGTCACTGTCAGCGTATTATCATTCACATAATTTCCGTTGCTGTCCCATATCTGCTCTAACAACCGTTCCCTTGTAACCGTTTTCCCTTTATTTTCCATTAAAAGCAATAACAGCTGATATTCTGTGTAACTGACACTTATTTCTACTCCCTGATACAAAACCATCATTTTGCTCTTATCAATGGCAACAGCGCCGCAGGAAAGATACTGCTCCGACACGTTCCCCGCTCTGCGGAGCAAAGCCCTCATGCGGGAAAGTAATACTTCCGGCTCAAAAGGTTTTACAATATAGTCATCCGCCCCATTACCGAGCCCGGAAACAATGTCACACGTATCATTTCTGACAGTCAGAAAAATAATCGGAAGTTCGTTCCATTTCCCCCTCACCCATCGGCAAAGCGTATCCCCCTTTCCATCAGGCATATTCCAGTCCATCAAGACAAGATCCGGTGTATGGCTTTCCAATGCACATTTCGCTTCTGCTATTGATGGCAGTACGAACACAGTAAAACCTTTTTCGCTTAAATAATCTTTTACAATATTTGCTATATTTTTATCATCTTCTATATAGTAAACTTCTATCACTGCCGTATCTCCCTTTGTACCATACCCTGTCGTTATCTCTAAGCCTGTTTCATTTTTTATTTTCTCTTTCTGTCACCGCTTTTCTATACTCCAAAATCATTTGAAAAAGCCACATCCATGATAACTTCGTGACGGAGCACTTCCACACCATTATCTTCGTCAAAAGCTATCAGATAATACTTTATGCTCTTATCATAATTCTTGTTCTTAAATGTAAAACGCATGCGGAACAATCTTTTCCGGACATCCTCTTCTCTCTTATCCGCCACATAAATATTTTCGTTGGAAACCTTTTCATTCTCTTCCGACAGAAAATACAGCTTATATGTCGTACCCTTTACCACATCACTGACTGGTTCTGACTGAATAAAGTCAAGTGTAGTAACCAGATTCGTTATTTTCCGTATCAGACTTATGAGCATAATTTGAACGGTATGCGTTTGCACAGCACCCTTATCCATCTTTATATCAATTACAGGAACTAACATTTCCTGTGGGGATGAACCGCCATGAACATAGTTAAGTCCGGCATTCCCTTTTGCAGAAAATACGCTTGTGCTGCACGAGTAGGATATTATCTTATCGTCCTCATTGCCCAGCATATATCCCAATCCAATATTTAATACTCCGTCATCTATTACCGGTTCTTTTGCAACAATATACCTGCGCTTTTTCAATTTGCCTGGTTCTTCTGCCGTACTTATCTTATCGCTCTGCCGAACCGGATTTCTTTTATAAATAAATCCGTGATCGGATGTCACAATAAATCGGTAAGTATTTGCGCTGTTTGAAATTCTCCGAATCAGTTCTGAAATCTCATCTACCGCTTTTGAACAGGCCCTAAACACCTCATCCTCCGTATTCTCTCCTGCATGATCAATCTGGTCGTGATAAATATAAACTACCTGCTGTGATGTAAAGACGTCTCTAAGCTCCATACCTTTAAGACTTTTAATATCACTGTATTTTACACAACGACTGTCAGGTACATAAGACTGCAAAACGACCTGTCTTGTTGATGTATCAACTGCATACTTACCATCCACAAGCTCTTTAAAATCATCCGTAAGCTCCAGAGTCTTATGCGGCAATAGCGCCTCCATACCAAGCCTTGTATAAGATGGAAGTACACTAAGCATTGGCTTAATTGATAAGGAATCCTTACATTTAGGGTTGTCCTGCATCCGCTTATACAACTCGCACCCAACCTCATACCGCATACCATCCGAAATAATTACTGCCGTACGTTCTTTATTAGAGCGCACGTATTTATTAAAAAAATCTCTCTGTAATGGTATCACCGTAAGAGCATTCTGTTCCTGCAATCCGGCATTCCACTTAGGTAGCAGTTTTCCGAGATATTCATTTGTATAAATATTTTCCACAAGTATACAAAGTTCCTCCAAACCGAATGTATCCTCTAATTCATCATAGTCCGTATAGAACTGCCTGTAGCTGCAATCTATTATAGAGTCCCTTGTCACATAATGATCAATCAGCTTCTTAAAGCCATCCACCGGTTCATAACCTGCCTGACCAATGATAACATACGCATTACGTAACATCTGATAGGCCTTTACGTAATTTCTGCCAAAGTGCATCTTAGATCGCATCTCGCAGATTTCACACAGGTTTTTATTATTCAGTCTGGCAATCAAATCTTCCGCAAGCAATCTCTCTTTTATCCAGCGTATCAGAATCATATCAATTTCTGCAAAGGAGTCGCATTCAACCAGCGTTTCCGGCTCATACGCTGACAGTACATTTCCTGCATCAAGTATACCTGCCACATAAGCTGACAATTCATCATATCTATCTCTGCATAGCACGTTATTCATCATGTGATCCATGAACGCAATAATGTTACCGGATTTATAAGAAACTAATTCTTTCCATCTTTTTGGAAGCTCCGTATCAATATGTCTGTCTGCATACGTCACAAACATGCAAATCACCAACTTTTCTAAAGTTGGTGCAGGAGATGAAAAACCAAACTGCTGCTCTACATAATTCCAGAATGATTCTAGCAAATCAAACTTGCCAAAATCTACAATAAACCTGTTGTCCTCTAAAGTATCATCCGTAAGCAGTACCTGGATCACTTCATCAAAAGAACAGGTACGTATCTTACAGACTGCACTCATAATACCAATAAGGATATTTTCCTCATTGAAATTCTCTATCTCCAAATCGTAAAAGCGTTGTGTTCTCTCTTTATTTCCAAAGAATTTTATATGCTTTTCAATAACAGGCTTATACTTTTCCTCTATACCCAAGTCAACCAACAAAAGGGATGCCCGATCAGCATAAAATCTTTTAGAATAAAGCATCGTATCCTCAAGATGATTTTCAGATACCGGAGGTTTTGGAAAAGGCGCATATATCAGATAATTCATGGCAATATCCACCTTTTCCAGGAAATACTTGGTGTAAAATTGATTTCCGTGCTGCAGCTTATACACTTTTGCATTGGTAAGTTCCATCCTATCAATATCTTCTGCAAATTCACCTTTCTCGTCATACCAAAAGACAAGCGTTCTGGTATCACCGGAAAATTCCGTATTTAGCTTATCTGCAATTTGTTTTAAAGTAAGCTCTGTCATATTTTTTCCTCATCGTTACTACCTATTTCTGAAACAATTTATATACTTTTAATTATAGAAACTTTTATCAACAAGCTTCCGGATTTTCAATGATAATAAAATCATCTTTTTTTGCTTTCAACAAAGCTACTAAAATGGGAAGCACATATGTGATACCAAACCCAACATTAATTGCCCTATGAGGTATACTAACATGATTTTCCCCTTGCTCCTGATATCTCAGGCTCACTGCATCTGCCTCCGCTAATTTAGAAATATTCAATTTAAATCCATTAAACAAAATGTCCAACCACGCATTGGCTTGATAAAGTAAATAACTCTGTTTCGTGTCTTCAACACAAAGTTTAGAATCCACTTGTATCTTCAATCCATATTTTTCTAAAAAACTGATTGTATTCTGTCCCTCTTTACCCAATGCTTCCTCAAAACTAATTGCAGAAAAAATATTTTGCGGTGGGATTCTCTCTGCAGATAAATATTCAAATGAAGTTGAAAATAGATTGAATTTATTTATTTTTAAGATATCTTTATATTCCGCTTTCTCTACTTCCAAAATATATTTATCTGCTTCATATTGAGGCGCAAATTTTAAATACTCTTCACTTTCGTTCGTAATTTCAATGCTAAGCTCCTTCTCATCCGCGTTCTCATAAATGATTTCCTTAGCAAATCCTAAATCTATATATTTTCCATATAAACATAAACTTCCTAAATGATTTCCCTGCTCTATTGACTGTCTCAATAATAACAATGCATGAATCAATGACGATTTTCCACAGCCATTTGCTCCCGCTAAAAGAGTAACATTACCCAATTCTAATTCTATATTAGAAAAACATTTAAAATTTTTTAATTTTAACTTTTTAATCACGTTATAATACCTCCTCTATCATCTCCTTAATCGTATTGTTTCTCCTGACAAAAGAACGATACTTTCCGGAACCGATATCCGCATTAAATGTACTCCGTTTATCCAGTTCTTCTATATATCGCTCACGCAAAATCTCCTTCTTTTCTATCAGCAATTGACGTTGTTCAGCCGTTAATCTCGAAATGCCATTCATCCAAGCCTCAAATAATGCAGAATTAATCGGTTTCTTATTATATGGCTTTGTCTTAGAAATCCTCCGAAAAGCCTGTTTGCCAAAAATACTGAAACAACATTCTAAAGTATCTAAAAATAAACATTTTAATGACTCTAAAAAAACACTTGTCTGATGATTCAAAAACTCCATAGCTTCACATAGATAACCATCCAATGTATGATCTTTATAAGTTTCCTCACCGATGTACCTTACCGCAAAATATCGCAGCACCATTTCCCTATCCTGCATACGTTCTGATGGCACATCGCCATCTGTTGCCTTACAAAACAACTCACTTTCAGCTAATTCCTGCAAAAATTTCGTTGCATTTCCCTGATATAAAGCATGTCTTATTTCCTGCGGTTCCAATCTCAGTCCCGGTGTATTGATTCGTTTAAACAAACTATATTTCACGTCTGACGGTGTACCAGGCAAAACAAGGTAAAATGCAATCTGCGCCTCTTCAATTCTACGTTGATAAATTCTCGGTAAATCATTAAATGAACATCCATTATAATCCGTCAAATACTCTAATTCTGACAAGACAAAGCTTCCGTCTAAAACAAATTCTTTTAGTGTACAAAGTCTCTGCAAGCCATCAATAACCAACCAGCAATCTTCTCTTTTTCCATCAAAATACATAGGCGGAATGGGTAATTGTACCATAAACGATTCGATCAACTGACTTTTTACATCATTCTTCCATAGGCTTCTTTTTCTTTGAAACTCCGTGTCCAAATTGATTTCCTCATATTTTATTTTTTTACGACTGCTTCTACGCTTAATGTTTTTGGCCCAATCGCAATTTTACTAGAATCTAAAAACGGTTTTCTCTCCGAATCATCAATTTCCAGCCCAACACCTTTACTTTCCAGATAATCAATTGTTTCTTCATATTCACTTTGCGTAGTTTTTTCAAATCATAAAGTAATTGAGTGACTGTTGACGTCCGAATCATTTTTTTCATTACCTATTTCGATCAATTTATTTAATTCTTCCTGCAATTTCCCATCCATATCAATTCCTCTTTTCGATTTCTTACATATTTATATCTTTGCCAGAACCTGATATTTCTTTCCATCATTAGCAGTCTGAACTTTTTGATAATTTACCTTTACACCATCATCCAGATCAATTTCTATTCGGGATAATGCCAAATGAGCAATCTTTTCATCATACTCTTTGCATTCTTTGAGCTGTTTTTGCAATTTTTCTTTGCGTTTAGATGCAGATGTAACTTCTCTTGCATTAATACTATTGTCGATCGTATCCTGCATACGATTAATTTCACTTTCATAAATACGTTCCATACGATGTAAGTAATCGATACGTAGATTGCCGATGGTATCTGCGTTGTATCTGTGCATATAAATTAGTGCTTTGAAGCCATTTTGTTTGCCTGAATCAAATAGCCAGTATATAGGACGTTTTTCGTATCCCTTAATATGAAAATCTTCAAACTCATTAACGAAATATTTTCTAATCACTGTTTTATATGTATCTCCTTTATTGCCTAAAGTTTCCGCTATATACTGAATATTCGCTTCAAAATGTTCCGTTCCGAAAACAATTTCCAGCCAAGTATATAATTTTGCAACAATATCATCTGATAAATAATCTTCATCCGTTATTAATATTATATTATCTTCATCAGGAATAAATCTGATATATTTTTCATTAGACCATCCACCTCCCGCATAAGCAATACCTGGATTATCAACAGAATATCTACCAAACATACAACCAACTGCATATGAAAGCAAAGAACAAATTTCCTTTCGTTCATCTATACGCCGTAATGTTATATCCTCAATACTTACATCTGCTGTAATCTCATCTTGTAATCCATATTCACTGATGATTATTTCATTTACTTTTTCCTCATTACTACGCATTTTCTGTCTCATAGAATCGATATGTTGCTTAAGTTCGTCCATTGCTTCTGATATCAAACCGTTCGTAACACCATATTTTACTAACGGATGCATGCTAAAATCCCATGATCGCTCATAGTTATCCCACTCTTCCTTGCTAATTACTATATTGTTTTCCACTAAAGGAAACAATACATCTTCTATTTGTTTTCCTATTGGCCTTAATGGTATCCTTTTTAAATCTCCCACTTGAGTAGTAGTAGTTGGATTTAGAGCCTCTATATAAATTGGCATAATTTTTGAATTAAATATTGCTATTAGATACATTAAATTATCTGCTTTTCCAAATCCACATGAACCCTTAACATCAAACATAAAGCCACCTTTACAATATCTCCCAGCAAAAGTATTTCCCGAAATATCTGACCATGTAACACATGGTTTTAAATACAAATATGTCATTGTAGTTTTTGCTCTGTTAAAATTTCCAGACTGACTCCAATTTACCACATACTTGTTATTACCATACCACTTGCGTTGTTCTCCTCCTTTGTTGTATGGTATCCATTTTGTTTTTTCCAAATCAATATCATTCACATTTGTATAGCCAAATGCAATATTAGATATATTTACTTCCGTCCATTCACGTAAATACAAATCGTTATTTCCTGTCGTCATTCCTGATACGATTTCAGCTAATTCACTGAGATTTCTTCCTTCAAATGATTTGAGCACATTTTCAGAAATCCAGTACGCATATGGCTTTGCCGGAATTCTTTCAAAGTTTTCTTTTAAAGAAAAATATCTTTTTTTTCCTGACAAGAACATCTTTTCTTTATCAAGTGCATTATCAATTTCAATAAGTCTATCACAAGCGGAAACATTTCCTTTCACCTGAGATTTTCTCAATACAAATGCCACAGTTTGTACAACATCGCCACTTATTTCTTCAAATGCTCTTGTACCCAGATGTAACATTGTAATCAAGTCCGTATCCACTAATTTTTCACGCAGCTTTTCATAACTAGATAAAAACATCCATGATTGCATAGTGATTAAAGAAGACATAAAATTCTTTCTTACCAACCTATTTGATACTTCAATAAACACAGCAAACAGATCTCCTTTACTTAATGGATAATTTTTTCTAAGATATTTGTTTAAATTAGCATTCATCATACTGTTGCCCATGTAAGGTGGATTTGTAACTACTATTTCATATTCTTTAGATAAAATACTTGCCTGTTTTGCTAAACCTAATACATCATTTCTAATATCGCTATACCAACCCATCAAAACTACATTGCTATATATTCTTTTCTCTGCATTTATCCACGCTTCTGTGAATGCATCGTAATCCATTCTATCAACATTTAATGTTGAACCATATTCTTTTGCATCTCGAAATTTTGTACACAAATAATTCAGTACTTTACAACTATTCTTATCTAATAATTCTTCTACAATATCTTCTTCATATGCAACATTATTACTTTCCTGTATAGAACATAAATTAGATTCAATATCTAACGTCAGTATTCTCCTATTATACTGTCTTGCTTTCATCATTATAGAAAAATATGCTAACTGAAATGCTCGGTCATCAATATCTAATCCATAAATATTATTTTCAATAATGCTCTTAGCTGCATCACGCTTACTATAGCCACACGATTCATATATTTGCATCAAAACATCAAATGCATATACTAAGATGTGGCCACTTCCCATACAAGGATCAATTACTTTGATGTTATCCGGTGTTATGCTTTTATAAGATTCGATAACACCCTTTAAATCTTTTTTACTACTTCATCTTGTTGCGTTCCGTCTACAAAGTATACCCATTTATTTTTCAACCATTTAATGGACTTATCCGAGTCTATGTGGTCCTTTACATCTATTTCCAAATGATTTATCCACAGTTTGCCAACACTATTTTCAACCATATACTTAACAATCCAATCTGGTGTAAACAACTGTGTCTTCGCTGGTATCTCATCTTTCCTTACTTTTTTACCAGACTTAACCGCTTTATCAACTTTTGACTTAGGTTCAATATTATAATATTGGTATAACCAACCAATAATCTCTACTTGTCCCTTTGGCAACTCGTTTTCTGTAATTTCTCCTGACGCTACTCTTTCCACATCTGTTTCTGTTCTTATCCTGAATTCCACTTCCTTAATGTCATGTGTCAGATGATATACGATTCCATCCCGGTCAGTTACAGACACATTCAAAAGCAATTCCGTATAATCAGACGTCTTTTCAAATAATTTCGGCAAATAAGCATTGAGCGCATTACACTGTTTAATAAACAGAACACCACTTTACAACTTTTTAAAAAATAAAATAACGCACAAGGTACTTTCTCATGTATAATAAGTTTGCATACAAAACTATACGAAAGAGAGTGACCTTGTACGTCAGACTTATTATACAACGAAAATAATCTAATTGGTAGACTGTACCGTTATTTTTATATTTATTTTAAAACTTTTTCCGCACCGACTATTGAAACCCTTTTTCTGCTGGTGTTATCTATACTTGCCATGGAGTCAGCAGTTTCCATCCGGTCCCTTTACAGACATTTTTTATCAGGGATTACAAAAAAATCCCTGAATGCATTTTACTATGCCTGCTCTTATGCAAAGGCCGATTATTCCAGATTTATGAATGTTACTGCTGGCATGGCTTTAAAACTCATACCGGAAAAACTTTCTTCACAGCCTGTTTTTCTGTGCATTGATGACACAATGGCCCCGAAGTTTGGAAAAAAATTTGAAGATGTTTCAAAACTTTTTGACCATGCAGCGCATAATGGCTCAAACTATCTGAACGGACATTGTTTCGTAAGCGTAATGCTCTGCGTCCCGGTGTGGAATAAAAACAGGATCCATTACCTTTCTGTTCCGCTTGGATACCGTATGTGGCAAAAAAAGGAGTCAAAGCTGGAACTTGCTGCATCCATGGTCCGTCAGGCGATGCCGGAATTCAGCAATAAAAAAAATGTTATCATCCTTTGTGACAGCTGGTATGTAAAAAAGAACCTTGTTTCCATTGTGGATGAATATGAGAACCTTGACCTTATCGGAAATGCAAGGTCTGATTCTGTCATTTATGACCTGCCGCCGCAGCGTACTGGAAAAAGAGGGCGGCCTGCGCTGCATGGGAAAAAACTTTCCATTCAGGACGATTTTACGCTGTCTGATGAAAAAATCGGTGATTATTATATGGCCGTGCGCCATGTCCTTACTAATATTTTTGGAAAAAGGACAGTCCTGGCATATGTCACATCCGCTGATAAAGCAGCAGGCAGCAGGCGTTTGTTTTTCAGCACAGTTTTTCCGGAACAGCTTCAGGTCTTCTGCGCATGGCAGGAGAAATCCCCGCTAAACCAGACAGGGAGCAGCCGGATGCAGTTTATTCCCCTGATGCTGTATGCATTTCGATGGCCGATAGAGGTTAGTTACTACGAACAGAAAACTTTCTGGTCACTGTGCAGTTACATGGTCCGCAGCCGCAAAGGGATTGAAATGCTGGTCAATCTGATTAACATTTCATACTGTGCAATGAAACTGCTGCCATACCAGGACAAGGCGTTTTATAAATATCAGACAGAAAGCGTGCAGGAGTTTCGGTTTGCGTTAAGTGAACAAATTCGCCAGCAGGTATTTTATGCCATTTTCGTAGAAAAAGTCGAAACCAGCATAAAATCAAATGCTTTAATAAATGCCTTAAAACGGCTGGTTCAGAAACAGGGGCATCATTTATAAAGTTGTAAAGTAGTGTAAACAGAAAACGAAAGAGTGCATCCACCTGATTATCATTTTTTAACTGTAAAATATGTTCCGTTTCTTGCTGTGTGAACTCGATTTCCGCATCAAATGGAGTTGTAACCAAATCCGGCTCCAACTTTGTACCGCTTTCCGATGAAAGCACCCGAATATGTGCTGGCATGTAATCATTGACTTCCATAAAGCGTATTGCAATAAGTCGATTGAACCATGTATATGCCACTTCTTCGATCATAATCCGGTATGCATCTTTATATTCTAACTGGGATGCCTTTTTCCGAATTACACTCACCAATTCCTTACGTTGCTTGATTTCTTCTCCATGAATGGCATATGGCTCTTTCGTTCCAATATCATAAAATTCCGCATCCTGTGTAGACTGGGGCAGAGCGTCCTTAATACTTTCTTCCGTTATGCCTAACAGTCCTGCTTTATATGTAATGTCTGCAATCAGTTTGTTTCTCGCCCAG
This sequence comes from Eubacterium plexicaudatum ASF492, assembly GCF_000364225.2. Classification (GTDB taxonomy): domain Bacteria; phylum Bacillota; class Clostridia; order Lachnospirales; family Lachnospiraceae; genus Eubacterium_J; species Eubacterium_J plexicaudatum. The sequence continues at coordinate 5,250,863 of NZ_AQFT02000001.1, read as the reverse complement.
ATGGAGAAATTCTTTATGGCTGTCTTATCCATACCAACACCTCTTAAAATTCAATATTTACAATCGTCTCCGCATCCATTTCCGATATCAGATTCGTTCTTAGCTCTTCCAGATATCTATCCAGATCATCTACAGATTCTATTCTCCACGATGAAGTTTTTGCCATTTTCTTAAATGGAATATTTTTTACCTGTCTACACTGATACCCGTTTTCTTCTGCAATTTTATTTACCTGCTGTTCTATAGATTTGGTATCATACCGACCCGATTCTTTTGCCTCAGATTCAAGTTTCTTTCTGACTTTTTCTGCTTTTTTCAACGCAATCTCTTGATCCATCTTATGCATTTCATTTAATAAACGGATTTTTAATGCCTCTGCTCGATCTGCATAGCCTCTTAGTGTAGATACATTGGTACAACTTTCCGCACCATTCCTTATTTCAAAGAACATATCAAGATAGGAATTTAATTTACTTTCCTTATATTCTTTTATGTTCAATATCTCAAACACTCGCTTTTGGGACTCTGCCACAGATACAAGTACAGGTGCAAGCTGTTCGTCCAATACTTTTGAATAAACCTCTGTAAACTGTTTCAAAAGTTCCGGAAGTTTTGGTATATTTGCAAATGGCTTATCTTTCTTGACAATCGCCCTAATTACGTCCACAATATTCTCCAGTTCCGTATCTACGATATACGTTTTGCTGTCGTCATATTTTTCCAGATATAACAGCGCTTTATCAAAAATGCCTTTCTGTTCTCCTGCAAAGAATGCCTTTATTGGTTCATAGTCTTCTGCAAAATCAAGCAAGTCATCCTGCTTTTGGGATACTGTCCGGAAAAATTCAACCGGTGTTTGCATCTGTACAATATCAGACATGATTCCAATACCCTCTTCAATCACTTTTAATCCCGGATACTTAACCCTGTCATAATCCTTTTCATAACCCTGAGTTCTGTAATGAGCTTATTGGCAAAAGATATGAAATAATCCATAACTGCGTCCTCATCATCATATGGACTGCTTGTATGAAACAATTCTTTAAGGACATCACGGACTGCCTTTTTATCCTTATCTGCTACACGGACACGTTCCTCCATCATCAACTTTTCCACAAATGCTTTCTTTGTAATATAGTTGATGATTTCATCTACATCTTTGTTCATCATGGTTACGTTTGTACCATTGACGGAGAAAGATACATCTCCTCTCCTGAACAGTTTTGCCACAAGCCACTGTACATCATCTTCTACAAATCCATAAGGCGCTTTCATAAATCTGTCCTTTATAGATTTCATGGATGTCTTTACGTGCATCCGGCTATTACCTGCAATGTACTGTAATACATCATCCTGCGCATGAATATTAGGCTCTATACCACCCTCCGGATTGGAAGTAATCTGATTGGAAGTCTTTAAGAGCTTTCTAATGTCATCCTCTCCCATCGCTACATCAATATAATCCATCTTGTGATATACTGTTTTTACTAATCTGCCAAGTGCTTCGCTGATTCTTACAGACACATCTTTTGCACTAATCTGTGCCCGATCCCCATTGACATAGATAACCGCATCTTTTAAAGATTCCGTAAGATATAATTTTGCATTATTATTTCGTTCACGCATCTCAATTCTTTTTATCTCTTTAATATCAGCAAATCTGTCAGCTGTATTTAGACGTAAGTATTTTTCTACTTTTAAATATCGTCTTATTTCATCTATGAATGCCCTGTCATTCGGTAATAATACAAGAACTTCTTTTCCCTCACCAGATTTCATTCTAAGTGTGATTTCATCCGTGCCACAATCTGATGCCGGTGTTATAACATGTACTCCTATATCATATTTTTGTATAGATTTAAAAGGTCTTTCATCAACAACCTGATTATAACCAAACGCATATCTTCCATTAAATTTATGATACTTATATTTCCCGTTTGCCAATTCTTTATCCGTTATAATATCCTGAAAAATCAATTCCGATGCTTTATTGATAATCTCTGCCATCTCTACGCTCTGGCTTTCAATTTCTCTGTTGATTTCCTGCTCTTCATCAGTAAGAAATACATAAATATCCCCGTTTTTTTGTACAAGATTCTGGCGCATCAGTACTTTTAAGGCATCTTCCACTTTTTGCTTCAATGTAATTCTGTCATCATCAATATGGGATGCCATGAGACTTGTAATGTTGTCGATATTGGCTGCGACAACCTTTTCAACATACTTAATCATGAAAAGTACTTTCAGAACATCTACGGCAAATACCTTTTCTCTGTGTTCCGGATTGATGATATCATTCTCATACGCCCGGATAATCACACCACGATGACTGTGATCTAAGAAATTTTCCAGCGCATTATAAAAAGCATAAAATGGAATTATAGTTTCGACTTCACATTCTTTATATTCCATAGCTGACTCTTTGAACATTGCCAACATCGAACGTTCTCCTTCAGATAAATGCTTTCCGGACGCACCATGGGTACGGATAGATGTAAGAACACTGGCAAGCAAGTTGAACTGATAAGGCACAAATGGATATACACATACAAAATCATTTTCATCTGCATATAATTTCTTTTCCACTTCATCATTGAACGTAATAAGATTCTTAATAACAGTAATTTTTTGACCATACAAAAGGCGTAACGTCTGTGCGGGCGTCTCTTTCTTTTCCAGGATTCTTTTTTTAATTACCTCATCTACATTTGCAGATGATAAAGACAATCTTGTATCAAATCGTCCCTGAATTTTTGAAAAGTCATTACCTTTTACATTTGTTACAGAATCAATATCCTGCTGGCTGGTTACAATAATCCATGCCTTACCCATACATTCCTTACCAAGTTCTTCTGTTACGGTCTGTAAGTTTAGCATCAGTTTCGAATCTTCTCCGATATACTGACCTATCTCGTCTATCAGAAAAACTACATGATAATGGTTGCCCTTTCGATCAATGTATGCTTTAACTCGCTTTGCAAAATCTTCAATACTAATCTGATATGGTTCGGCTGCTTTTTCGCACCAATTACGTGCGGCTGCCTCACTCATAAAATCCAATTCAGAGAGAACTTGCACAACATCATCCTGAATAAAATCAAAATCCTGTCTGGAATCTTCCCATGCCTCTCCATACACTTCTTCAAACTTCTGTTTAAATTCTTCGTATCGCCCTTCCTCTGTCAGCTTTCTTTCCAAATCTGCGAGAAAAGGAATTGCTCCACAAAAGCCCTGCATTTCATTAAAAACTTTTAAAAATACATGAACAATTGCATCCTTATTTTGCTTGCTGTTTGAGTCACTTTTAGAATCAATATTAAAAAGTACAACATCCGTATCCATATTGGCAGCCAGTTTCATGTCAGCAAGTACCGTCTGATCTGTAATCTTCTTATCATCTGTAAAAAAATCTATGGCTTTTCTTTCTCCCACTGATTTATTAGCCAGCAAATAAGAAAGGATTTTTAAAAAATGAGATTTACCACTTCCAAAGAACCCGGAAATCCACACACCCATTTTCGGGGTAGTTCCGACAAGCCCTTTTTTATATGCCGAAAAAAAGTCCGCAAAATGTTTCTGCAATTCCTTTGTTACTACATATTCCTCTAATTCCTGCGCTACATTTTCTGCTTCACTCTGACCGACAATAATGACGCCTTGTATATCACGGTCTATCTCTTTTTCAAACATTTCTTTCATTAACATTTGCCGTACCCTCCTAACAGTTCATTCGTTTTCATCTTAACTTTTCATCTTATCGCACCAATCGAAATGCCCGGTAATAATTGTCTTCCGGATATTCATTAAATATAATGAGCTCCTGTTCGGTGTAAGTACCCGGATAGAATAAAACCATCGGTACACTGGCAAAAGTCTGTGGCATATTGTAAAGAATTTTGTTAAACACTTCCGGAGCTTGCAATAGCGGAAAACACTTTCCTACCCCAATCAAAAACACTACTGCATTTTCTGCTGTATGTTCTGTAATATATTGAACAAGCAGGTTTTCCTTGTCAGTGATTTTTAACGTATGCCGGATCGCATCCTGCAGCTTCTTGATACCACGCTTTTCTTCCTGTGCGTAACACTTTTCCATAAAGTTCTTTTTTTGCAGGTGATCAATAATTAAATCATATAAATCATATACAACCAGTTCAAAACCATCCATCTCTTTTAAGTTCTTTTTTTTCAGGCAGGAAATTCGATTTCTTACGATCAGTTCATCTTCCGGCGCATAATCAAATACCCAATAATTAACCTCATTTGCTTTTCCCTTTGTCTGCCTGAAAGATGGTTTTTTTATGAACATTTCCATCTGATCCAATCGTTCCTCAATATTTGACATCATCTTACCCCCGAAAGAGCCTTTACTATTTGCTCCATATCATGATCTGCAAGCCATCGTTCCATTTCCGGTTCTAATATCGGTTTGAAAATTTTTCTGACATCTTTCCCCTTATCTGTCATTCCGGCTTCAAACAAAAACATCCTGTAATTCTTACCTAATCTTGCGAATGTAGCATCTGTCCACCCGGCTACTTTTTCACTCTGCAACTGCTTGTCCTTAAAGAAAATGTTTACATCACCTGGTTTATACTCATTACTTCCAATAATCATTTCTCTCGTATTACTTCATACACAAAATCAAAAAATAATGTGTCACTTGCCATAATAGCAACCAGATTAAAAATCTTTTGTGTCGATACATCTCCGTCTAAAAATACCGGATAAAAACTATCTCCTATGGCCTTTATTCTTGATGATACCGTGTTAAAAATCTGTGTAGCTCTCTCTTTGGTAGATGCCGCAAATATATTTTCACTTCTGCATAAATCCTTAATATCTTCAAAGCTCTTTCCTTCAGATAGCAGCTTAACCTCATTTCGAAATTCCATAAACCAAAAAGAATGCTTTACTGCTCCGGCGCTATATTCTTTTCTTTCCATGCGTATTTACACCTTCCCATTATAATTCTATAATCTTATCTGCTAATATTATAAGCACAAAAACACCGAATATCAACAAAATTGTGAAATGCAGTACGCACTCTAATATACAACCACCTCCTCACGCTGATAAATAAAAAAGGGAACCAGCCTGTCTCTGCCAGCTCCCTTTTGTCATTTGTGCTTTAACTCCCAAACAGCTCATCATATGTCCTATTGTCAGGGGCGCATCGATCTGCCTCTGCCCTAATAAAAACTAACTGTGCGCCCAAAACCCATTGCTTTCAGCGACCGGTATACTTCCTATTATTTGCATTATACAGTTCTTCAGCTTTTCGTACGCGTTCACCTTTTGCTCCAATATACATTGTGCGATTATACAGCACAAGAAATTCTTCGTCTTTTATTGAGACAGATTTTCCATCTATAATATCTTTATATATGTTATACGCCTTTTTTGTATCCCCCGTCATCATCGCTGCCATACTCTCACCATTTTCCGAATGGTACGCCTCATATGCTATTTTATATTCGGCATATTCTTCACTGTAGCTTTTTGCCGTTCCCGATTCCAACATAGCTTTCTTCTTTTCTATCAATATATCAATTTTACTCTTTGCATACGCATGCGCAATCCGGTCCATCTCCTCATCATTGTGGGAAACGGTTGGATCTGCCAACTGTTTCAGACGAGACTCTATTTCAGCCAGATTCGTAAATGTTCCATATGGGTCAACGACTGCTGCCCAATCTACAGGGAGAGGTTCATTCATGGATTTTACCGCGCTTCGGAATGAATCTAAATCAGAAGTTATTCTTATTAAGCCCATTTCCGAATCGGATTCCTTTCGTTCAGCGACGAACTGCTGTCCCTCTACAGAAATTGACACCGTATCTTTATTTGTTCCGGACTTCGTTTTACTTCCAATTTTTCGGTCACTATCAGGCTTTGATGCTTTTTCATCTTTTGTCGCCGTATAAGAAATTTGATTCAAATAATTATTCATTTTGATATTCATGTCATACACTCCTTTTCATCTTATATCCATAATCTGTCATGGTACGTCCTGCTCTTCTATCAGTTTCTTTCCATCTATTTTATCGGCAGATATCAGCAAAAAGAAAAAATGATTGTTGTATATGGACACTTGGCGGTAGTGATTGGACCGCAGGGCAGCTGCAGCTCTCGTTCCTTTTCCCAGATAAGTATGACAATCTTTATTTATAATCATTTATAAAACTCAAACGCAAAAAGTAATGCCAAGATAGAAACTCCATCTTTCGTTTCATTATCTTTTAACATTTCCAAAACCTTATCTCTTGAAACCCACTTTTTCATCTTTACTTCATTTTCATCAAAATCCATACATTCTGTATCCACTCTCGTAGCAAAAACATGACATATACAATCAGACATTCCGTTAGATGGATTTTGAGTACATAAAAACTTTAAATCTTTAACCGCATACCCTGTTTCTTCCATGCATTCTCGACGTGCAGCATCTTCTTTTGATTCTCCGTCTTCAATACGTCCTGCTGGAATTTCCCATTCTAAACGCATTACTGTATATCTCTTAGATTGAATCATAAAACTTCATCATTTTCGTTAAATACAACAATACTTATAGCTTCATGCGGATAATGAATCTGATGATACTTCTCTATAATATATCCATTCGATAGTTTTACCTTATCAGCATACAAACACACATAATCACTTTCATATATAATTTTTCTATCTAATCGTTCCGGCAATTCCCTGTAATCCATATTTTCCCTCCACAGTTTACTTTTTTCAATCTAATTATACCACTTCCATTCTCTATAGACACCATAAAATATAGGACAATACAGCTCTCGGCAACCGCTATTCCTCATATTTCATAACATAAGAGCGTGTGCGAGAGAGATTGTAAACGAGGAAATTATTTTTGCATAGCTATACACGGGCGGTGGGAAGTGATTTCTGCCGCCCATATGCAATGCTGTTGATAGCAGTGGAAATAACGGGTATAATTATAATCACTTGGCATGAAATTGTCGAAAATCTGTCTTTTATCCGTTACGATAAAGGGATTAACTGATAAGGAGCATTGCCTATGAAATACAAGATACTGATTATTGATGATGAAGAAATGATATTATCCATGATGGAAAAATGTTTAGGAGAAGAATTTTCCGTATATACGGCGGAAAATGCAAAAAAAGCGTTAGAACTATTAAACGTAATACCAGATATTATATTGTTGGATATCAATATGCCAGAAATGGATGGGCTGGAGTTGTGCCAGCTTATCCGAGGGCATATATCCTGCCCGATTATTTTTTGACAGCACGGGTAACGGAACGGGATGTGATAAGGGGGCTGTCTGTCGGCGGGGATGATTATATTACAAAACCTTTTCGCATGGATGAATTATTGGCAAGAATTTCAGCGCACCTTCGGCGTGAAGAAAGAAAAGGCACGGCAGAAAATCTAAGGTTTGATGAAGAATTGATTATTGATTACAATAGCCGAACGGTATTTTATGGTAAGGAACAGATGAACTTCTCAAATAAAGAATTTGAGATTATCCGTTTTCTTTCCCAAAATGCAGGCATGGTTTTTGACAGGGAAACTATCTATGAAAAACTTTGGGGATATCATGGCGAGGGTGATAGCATTGTAGTAAAAGAACATATCCGAAAGATACGGAATAAGCTGTCAGTTTATACGGATAAAAACTATATTGAAACAGTATGGGGAGTTGGTTATAAATGGGCAAAATAGAAACAAAGTCGCTTAGGACATCTATGGCAGTTACTTTTTAATTACGATATGTGTGACTGCCCTGTTATCGTCTGTCACTATCTTTGTGGCAAACCAAGTGCAGCATGAAATATTAAAGAAACGGTATATGACGATAAATTCCCCTGATTTTCAGATGGATGAGGACACAGGCAATTATATTTTGGATATTGATAACAACAATATCACATGGCAGCCTTTAAGCACGTGGGATACTGTCGTCTATTATGGCTCTTACACTGCTATGGTTGGTCTGCCTGTTTTTTATATTGCTGTTGGGATTGGGGCGGCTGCGGCGGTATATTACCGAAAGAAGCTTCGGGAACCTATCACACAGCTACAAAATGGCGTAGAAAGAATACAGGAGGATAATCTTGACTTTCACATTGAATATGACGGTGATGATGAGTTAGGGCGGTTATGCTGTTCTATGGAAAAAATGCGCAGAGAGCTTCGGCAAAAACACAAAGCGTTGTGGGAATCCTTAGAACAAAGGAAATTATTGAATGCTTCGGTATCCCATGATTTAAGAACGCCGATTACCGTCCTCAAAGGATATTTAGACTATTTAGAGAAAAATATCCCACAGGATAAGCTTACGGAAGATATGCTTTTAGATACGGTATCATCTATGCAGGGGGCGGTAAATCGTTTGGAGCTATATGTGGAGAGCGTTCGGGATATTGAGAAGATTGAAAATATTGAAATTGAAAAACGGTCTGAAAATGTGAAGCTATTATTGAATGAATTAAGAAGTAATGTGTTGCAGCTTGCGGGAAATAAAGAAATCATTATTTCAAACGATATTACAGTGGACAAAATTCAAATAGATAAGGGCGTGTTTTTTCGGATTTTAGAAAATCTCCTGCAGAACGCATTAAGATATGCAGAAAAACAAGTAAGCATAAACCTTTCACACAAAAAAGATTTTCTCATTCTTACCGTAAAGGATGATGGGAAAGGTTTTTCAGCGGCAGATTTGGAAAAAGCAACCACTGTATTTTACAGCAATGATAAGGAAAAACAGCATTTTGGTATAGGCTTAAGCGTATGTAAGATACTTTGTGAAAAACATGGCGGTTTGTTGTATGTCGGAAATCAGAAAGAAAAGGGGGCATGTGTAACCGCCAAATTAAAAAGTTTTTAATATCCTTTTCGGAAAATTGGCTTTTCTATTATAAAATCTCCTTACAACACAAGTAAGGAGGTTTTTGTATTTATGGAAATTGTAATAAGAAATCTTTCCAAAAATTATGGAAAAAAGACAGCCCTTGAAAATGTATCCGTTACGATCCATTCTGGAATGTACGGGCTTCTTGGGCGGAATGGAGCAGGAAAAACAAGCCTAATGAGAATTTTAGCGACGCTATCGGAAGCGTCAGGCGGGGAAATCAGTATGAATGGTATCCCAATCAAAGAAACTGGTAAAATACGGGAAATCGTAGGTTATCTCCCGCAGGATTTTTCTTTTTACAGAGGTATGAGTGTTTATGGCGCAATGGATTACCTTGGGCTGCTGTCGAAAATTCCAGATAAAATCCGAAGAGAAAGAATATTGGCATTACTTGAACAGGTAAATCTAAAAGAAGATATGAGGACGAAAGTAAAGGCTTTATCGGGTGGGATGAAAAGACGGCTGGGGATTGCACAGGCACTGTTACATAACCCGCAAATTCTTATTGTTGACGAACCGACAGCAGGGCTTGACCCAGAGGAACGTATTCGTTTCCGAAATCTGTTAAGTGAATTTGCAGAAGACAGGATAGTGATTCTTTCCACCCATATTTCTTCGGATGTTGAATCGTGTTGTGAAAATATAGGAGTATTGAACAATGGGAAAATGATATGGAATGGCAGCACGGAAGAACTGGTGGGACAGGCAGAGGGAAAAGTTTACCTTATTTCAGCGGCAAAAAAGCAGGATAAACAGATCAAGGAAAAGTATGTTGTCTTAAATATCATTTCTTCACAGTCAGGCACACAGTACAGGGTATTGTCAGACGTGGAGCCAGAAGAAAAATATGTGCTTCAACCCCCTACGTTGGAAGATGGGTATATGTATCTCTTAAGCCAGACTTAAGGGAGGGATAGAACGATGAAGTTATATTTTAAAGAGTGTAAAAGATTGCAGCAAGCGTGATTTATTATTTCTTTCTCGCTATTTTGGCATTTAGCTGGTTCCAGAATTTTCGGGGAGTGACAAAAACAGAAATCAATTGGGAAAAGGGTATTCCTCCGGCAGATATAGGTTTTGAACGCTCATTACTGTCCAAACCATCCCAGGAGGATGATTACTTTGGCAGTAAAGTTTCAGAGGATGACCCGGCGGCAATCATGATGGGCGTTACAAGGGCGTTACTGTCAGAATATGAAAGCAACCGCTACGCCACATATCCCATTGGATACTATAAAGCGATTACGCTTAGCGATGATGAGCAAAAACGTGTACTTGAAATACTTTGTGAAATAACGGGATTGATGGAAGAACAATTAAAAGATTTGCCAGAAGATTATTTTCCAGCAGTCACAGGCACAATTATTTCCTTTGACGCAATGAGTGTTGATGAAAAAGGAAATTTGAATACGGTGATGGGAAATAAGGCAGACACAGAAAGCGGAGATGATAAATATAAGCATTTTGTATCACAGGTCACTTATGAACATTTCAAAGAACTAATGCGGGAAATGGAAAGCATTATCGGAGAAAACGGTTCACAGTATTCCCCCGAAATGATGATTACCTATTTCGGCATGTCTGAAATGACTTATGAGGAAGCATGTGAGGAATATAACCAGACAATCAGCAATGATAAAGTGACAGGCGGTTTTGCACGGTTATTTTGTGATTGTATGGGATTGGAACTGGGCTTGTACCCTATATTTTTGGTAGCGCTTATATGGATGAAAGACCGTATGGGCAATGCGTCGGAATTGATTTACAGCAAAAGAATATCTTCGGCAAGACTGGTGGTTTCAAGATATTTGGCAAGTATCACTATGGTTCTCCTGCCTGTTTTGCTGTTAAGTTTTGAATCCCTTGTGCCGCTTATATCGTTTGGCGCAGAGAAAGGTATTTCAGTAGACTATTTTGCGTATATCAAATACATTTTATGGTGGCTTCTGCCAGAGGTCATGGCGGTATCCGCAATCGGAATATTTTTCACTTTGCTCACAGACTCTCCGATTGCGATTGCCATTCAATTCCTTTGGTGGATGGTTGATAAGGGAGTAACCGGACTGTCAGGGGACACGGGGGCAGCAACTTTAATGATAAGGCACAATACATTGCGTGACTATGAAGTGATACAAGATGGATTTCAAATGATTTGCAGGAACAGGCTGCTTATGGCGGGAATCGGTATTCTATTTGTCATTCTGTCCATATGGGTTCTTAAGTTTAAGCGGAAAGGAAAAATAAATGCGGCGAATATCTATCACAAGTGTTTTGGGCTTATGCAGGACAAACTTTCTTTTGGCAGTAAAAAATAACTTAATTTTGGCGGCGGCTTATTTGCTGGTAATTCCCTTACTAAGGGGGATTGCAAATTTAGATATGGTTCGTTCGGCGGAATGTTTGGAACAGGCTGTAATACTAACAGGAATATTTCTCATAGCTCCGCTGCCTGCCCCAGAACAGTCTAAGGCAATACAGGACGTAGTTTGCACAAAGAAAATCCCTCATTGGAAAATCTTATTGCTGCGGTTCATCATGTCAACGCTGCTGCTAATTCTGATGGTATGCCTGTTCTCCGGAATTATGGTATGGGAAAACTGTATATTTCCCTTTGTGCCTTATGTGGCGGGAACAGTGATAAGCGCAATGGCATTGGGGAGCTTTGGATTTGCAGCAGCCATATTCAGCAATTCTGTTATTGTAGGTTACTTGGCGTCAATCGGATATTTGCTCTTAAATTCTTTGGGGAATATATCAGAGGATAGTATTTTCTATTTGTTCTCAATGGGAAAAGGCAATTATTCCACAAAGATATGGCTTTTCGGTTTAAGTTTGCTGGTAATTGCAGTAGTTTTTATTTACGAAAGAAGAAAGAGATATTGATAAAAAATCATTGTGGTACTTGCCCACCGAATAAAAAAACGAAGTTCGGTGAGCAGCTTTACCATGCCTAAATAAATAGACGTTACCCTCCAGACCAGTTTTCAGTTTGGAGGATTTTTATGTCCTTTTTTCAGGCAGTAATCTATCTGCTCATGCAACGCAGATTTGACTTATACATGGCATATCGTGGATTGGCAGGAAGCCAGTTAAAAAAATCTTTGCCATTACAACGCTACTTCTCACCATGAAACCAGAAGTAAAATCTCTACTTAACAGAATTAGTATCACTTATAACCGTAAAGGACACAGAGCCTTTGCGGTTTTCTTTTGTAGTTTTTTATCGGAATACGCCGCAGGGCTATTCCACAAGGGAGATTGCGGCGATGGCAGGGCTTACCGAAAGGGCGGTCTACAAACGCCTTGAAAGGCTCCGCAAAAGCCATTTTAGGCAACCAGAAATCCTTATCCGAATGGCAGACCGCCTACCATGAGCGTATGTCCGCACGATGGAATCAGCTTGAACGGGGGCAGTCCTCAATGGAAACAAAGCGGAAGCATATCCCCACATGGCTCTATAAACTGGGCGGCAGGCGTATATCGACAGCTTGAAAGAAAGAATCAGGCAGGAATCCGACTATGCGGGGCGTATGCGAAAAGTAATACCGCTTTCAGAAGTGACGGATGCCGCCTTTTCCTCCGGTATCCTTGGAAAAGGCGTTGCAATTCTTCCTGATAAAGGGGGGGAGGTAAAAGCTCCGGCAGATGGCACCATTCAGGCCATATTTCCAACAAAACATGCTATTGGAATGGTAACTGAGAACGGAGTGGAATTGTTGATTGATGTACAGGCATATGGGGCATATCCGGCATATGGTTTGAAGATGATGGAACGCGAGGGTGTGAAACTTAGGATGGAGGAAGGAGATCTGGAACTGCTTCGAGATCACACCGTGGATTTTATTTCTTTTTCCTATTACAATTCCATGTGCGCCAGTGCAGACCCGGATTTAAATGCCAGGATTAAGGGAAATATTTTGATTCGCTGGAAAATCCCTATCTGCCTTCCAGTGAATGGGGATGGCAGATCGATCCTCTTGGACTGCGTATTACCTTGAATGTTTTGTGTGATCGATATCGTAAACCGTTGTTTGTTTCAGAAAACGGCCTGGGCGCCGTAGATGTTCCGGACAGGAACGGGTATGTGGAAGATGATTACCGGATTGATTATATGAGAGCACATATTCGGGAGATGAAGAAGGCAGTAGATGAGGATGGAGTGGATCTGATGGGATATACTTCCTGGGGATGTATCGATCTGGTGAGCGCCTCGTCCGGCGAGATGCGCAAGCGGTATGGATTTATCTATGTGGATAAGCAGGATGATGGAACCGGCACCTTAAAGCGTACTCCTAAAAAGTCATTCTATTGGTATCAAAAGGTGATTGAGAGTAATGGAGAGATTCTTTGACAGTTAAATTGTTTTAAAAGGATGTTCTGCCAGCCGCTTAAGGCTGACATCAAGTGCAATTATACCAAGCTTCTTGTCGGCAACAAATGTGTCGGTAATTGTATAGACAGCCATAAACTCTATTGAAAGTGTGCTGAGAATGAGATATTTCAATAAATAACTTAAATTAGTGGTTTGTTTCAACTGCTTTGTAATTATATCTCTGCTGTAAATAAAAATTTTTTTACACTTATGGATGAATAAAAGAAGACAAGGCATCTGCAAAAACAATTATTTTGTCTGGTACAGACTGTTAAAATTGCTTTCGGCAGTCTATACCCTTCGGAATATAGTCTAATATTATACCATCTGTTTTATAAAGTTTGTTTCTAAATTGGCTTGACAAACAGCGCTGTTTTTAATAATATGATTATCATAAGCTCGGAGGGTATATTGCTCAGGAGAAGTAATGTGCTGGATAAGGCGCAGATTGAAAGGTCTGTTCTTTATCCAGTTTTTTTATTTTGGAGAAACGGAGGGAAATTATGGGGATGAGAACGTTATGGGTCTGCTGATGGAGAATCATTGCGGACCATGGTGAGACATTTCCGTGAGCAGAAAGGAGTGATTGCCTTTATCTTCGGCGGAAGCGTGGCAAAAAGGATGGAACGGGCAGATTCCGATCTGGACGGAATGGCGGTGGTCATCTAGGAGGAATTTGAATACCGGGAAAAGCATAACGCTCTGACAGAAGTGATTCAGGGGAAATGCACCTACGAAGGAGGGTATTTTGATGTCAAATATATGACTAAGGAATTTTTGAAGATGGTAGCACAGAAGGGCAGCGAGCATGCAAGAAATTCTTTTTACCGCGCAAGGGTCATGTTCAGTGACGATCCTGAAATTCCTGGGCTGGTCACGAAGAGCATATACCGGCTGATTCTGCAGGAGAATAAAATTTTGTTTCCATGCAACCGCAGACTGGAGCAGTATGTAGGGTAATGTGGGGACAAGCCGGAGAAAATAGTGGAAAAGTGCAGGGCATTCTGCGAGTCAATGGATAATAACCTGTTAGAAGACATTATAGACAGTTACCATGTATGGACAAAATGGAAGCATAATCCTGATATAAGTGTAGTCAGCGGGCGTTATCAATTGGATTTTGAAAAATGGTGGTATATTCCGCGCCCGTTGATCGGCGAATGGTAATGCGGGCTGTTCACCATCCCATGGAAAGTAACAAGCTAAAAACTAAAACTAAAAAAGGAGAGATTAATTATTTTGGAAAGTTATATTATAAAACGCTGTTCGTTAGGACATATTCAAGAATACGGGGAAATATATGCAAAAGCATTTTCCGGCGAACCATGGAATGATTGTTGGAAGATAGAAGATGCGATACTCCATGTCAGTGAAATTTTAGAATCAAAACAATCTTATGGATTGGAGTGCTTGTCAGATGGCAGAGTAGTGGGGTTCATTTTGGGCAGTACGATGCTGTTTCATTATGGAAGGGTTTTTGAGATCAATGACCTTGCGGTTTTGCCGGATTACCAGAGAAAAGGTATTGCAACAAAACTGCTGGAACGCTGTCTTGCGGAGATGGAAGAACGCGGAATCAAAAGCGTAAACCTGATCACCGCAAATGAAGGCATGCTTCCGGGGTTTTATGGAAAGCATGGTTTTGAAAGAGAAGACGGGGTTATTTTAATGGGAAGGGAAATTGAATAATTCTGCATATTATATAATGCAGGCAGCTTGCTCGGAGGGTATATTACTCGGTGGAAGTGATATGCTGGATAAGGCACAGATTGAAAACTCTGTTCTTTATCTGGCTTTTTTACTTTTGGGAAGCAAAAGAGATCAGATGAGGAATGAAACGATATGGATCTGCTTACAAGTGAAATTAAACCAATGTATTTTAAGTATCTGGCCGCGGCATTCGGAAGCGCGCTGATTTCGTCCATTTACGGTGCGGTGGATATGGCGATGGTCGGACAGTATCAGGGACCGGAAGGCACGGCAGCGCTGGCTGTGGTTGCCCCTGTCTGGAATATCATATATAGTCTTGGGCTGCTTATGGGAATCGGAGGTTCCGTGCTTTTTACTACATTGCGCGGAGAATCTGAGCAGAATCAGAAAAACTCTAATGAATACTTTACTGCTGCGGTTATCGGGGCGGCGGCTCTGGCTGCCCTTACATGGCTGGCGGTGGTTTTTTTGACGTGGAGCTGCTGCGGTTGTTCGGGGCGGAGGAAACGCTGCTCCCGCTGGCAAGGAGTTATCTGCTGCCGGTTAAATTTGTAGTGTCGAGTTTCCTGTTTACACAGCTTATGTCAGCTTTTCTGCGTAACGATGGAAATCCAGCCCTTGCAACGAAGGCAGTGTTGTTTGGCGGGATCTTTAATGTATTT
Organism: Eubacterium plexicaudatum ASF492; assembly: GCF_000364225.2. GTDB lineage: Bacteria > Bacillota > Clostridia > Lachnospirales > Lachnospiraceae > Eubacterium_J > Eubacterium_J plexicaudatum. The sequence continues at coordinate 5,235,211 of NZ_AQFT02000001.1, read as the reverse complement.
GGGGATTATTTCTTTGTTTTTGTGCTGGAGATGGGAATCATGGGCGCAGGCCTTGCAACCGCCATTGGGTCTGTCTTTTCCCTGTTGGTAATGCTGACACATTTTCGCAGTAAAAAGAATACTTTAAGGATTGTAAAGCCTGTGAGATTATTTTTCATCCTGAAGTCCATTTGTATCACCGGTTTTTCCACCTTTTTTATTGATGTGGCGATGGGGATTCTTACAATGCTGTTTAACAGGCAGATTCTGAAATACCTGGGAACGGATGCGCTGGCAGTCTATGGCATCATCAATATCAGCACGTTTGTCCAGTGCTGTGCTTACAGCATCGGCCAGGCGTCCCAGCCGATGCTCTCAGCGAATTTTGGCGCTGGAAAAGGGAAACGGATTGTGCAGATTTTGAAATATGCATTAGGGACGGCGGCGGTGTTTGGCGTGGTTTGGACGGCGCTTGCTGTTTTTGTCCCCAATTTCTTCGTCCGTATTTTTATGACCCCAACAGATGAGATCCTGGCTATTGCCCCGGGTATTATTTGCAGTTATGGTATTTCTTTCCTGCTGCTTCCGCTTAATATTTTTTCTACTTACTATTTTCAGACGCTGATGAAGCCGATGGCTTCTTTTATTGTTTCTGTTGCCAGGGGCGCCGTGGTCAGCGGGATGCTGATCTGCATTCTTCCGGCTGTGGCGGGGGCAGATGCGGTTTGGCTGGCTATGCCGGTTACGGAATTGCTGGTTGCAGTTTATGTAGTCTTGAAAATGGTGCAGTATACAAAGGATCTGACTTTGGGAGAAATGATGGAATGAAAGGTATATACCATGATAATAAATGTAATATCTGTATACGGTAGATAGTGAGTACCTATACAAAACTGGAGCAAACCTGTATGATAGAAACAGATTTGCTCCAGTCTTTATTTCACTTCATTCTTACCAGGCTTCCGGCAGTTCTCCGGCAGGCTTGGTGACCAGGGGAGCAGGTCGTCCAGAAAACTGCGGTCTGTATCATCCAGATGCTTCGGGATCTCGGTAAGCAGATATTTAAAATAGTCATACGGTTTCAGATTGTTTGCTTTTGCGGTTTCCGCAATGCTGTAGATGATGGCGCTGGACTTTGCACCGGCAATGGTATCTATCATCACCCAGTTTTTCTTGCCGATGCAGAATCCGCGGATGGACTGTTCCGCAGCGTTATTGTCCATCGGCACTTCGCCATCGTCCAGGAACACTTTCAGGTATTTTTCCTGGTTCAGGGAATAATTAAAACCTTCCCACGTCTTGCTTTTCTGCGGCACTTTCGGGATGGTTTCACGCACCCATACGAAATAAGCCTCCACCAGTGGCCTTACGCTCATCTGGCGGCGGATCATACGTTCTTTTGCCGGAAGATCCTTAAGCAGTTTTTCCTCCCGGTAGATGGCCTGTATCATGGTCAGCGCAAGATATGCGCGGCTGTCCTTCTGCTTTGCTTTCGGCAGCGCTTTTACTGCTTCATCAAACCTGCGCCTCGCATGGGACTTATTCCAGTTCTCGAATAAGTCCCATTATCCCAGAAGTATTGTTATTCTAGGAGAACTGCCAACATCAGCGTAAATCGGCAGTTCTCCGATTTAAATCCCGAATAACAATAACTACTTTTACCTTAAGAATTCCGGTATGTTACTTTTGCCATTCGTGTTCTCAAAATGAGAATTATCCTTGAGAAACCATTTGTCATTCCACGATTTAAGCTGTTTATTCATGGTATCCTGCGTTATCTCTGTATATATCTTAGTAGTCTGCAAGGATACATGCCCGAGAAAGTTCTTAACCACAATAAGCGGAAACCCTGCTTCAAGCATATTGATTATTCTACGATGTTCAATATATTTCTTCAACATATTTGAAGCATCACATGGAATACCTATACGGCGCACCTTTTGACCTTTACCATGTATGTTGATGCCAGCCCGATCAGGATAGAACTGGATGTCCCCAACTGTTAAATCACATACCTCCTGTGCCCTTGTTCCGCTAGCATAGTAAACGGTAAAACGCGAGTACCTATACAAAACTGGAGCAAACCTGTATGATAGTAACAGATTTGCTCCAGTTTTTATTTCACTTCATATTTATTGGATTTCCGACACTGCTCTGGCAGGTTTGGAGACCATGGGAGCAGGTCTTCCAGAAAATCTCGGTTTGTGTCGTCTTCGTGTTTCGGTATCTCAGTCAGGAGATACTCCACGTATTCATAGACTTTCAGATCGTTTGCCTTAGCAGTTTCGGTAATGCTGTAGATAATCGCGCTGGATCTGGCTCCGCGGATGGTGTCGATCAGCTTCCAGTTGTGCCTTCCGATACAAAACCACGCAGTGTGGATTCTGTTGCATTGTTGTCCAGAGGGACTTCACCGTCTTCCAGAAATACGCGCAGATATCTTTCCTGATTCACGGAATAGGCAAAGGCTTTTCCTGTCTGGGATTTTGGCAGGACTTCACTCTGGTGTTTTTTTACCCACACAAAATAAGCGTCAACCAGGGGTTTTAGTTCCAGCTGCCTCCTGTGCTGCCGTTGTGCTGGTGTAAGCTCTGCCAGATCATTGTCCAGTTTATAGATCGCCCCGATCTGCTTTAGAGCATCATAGGCAAGCGTACCTTTACGCTCTTTTTCATCCTTTATAGCTTTCTGCGCATCTGCATATTTACGCCTCGCATGTGCCCAGCAGCCAGCAATCGTCAGGCCGGGGGTTTTTTCTTCCAGGGAATGGTATGCCTGGTAACCGTCTGTAACACATACTCCCTGAAAATCTTTCAGAAACTCCTCTGGATGATCCTCCTTCCTGTCTTTCTGGTATTCATACAGGACGATGGCTTCCTCATAAGATTTCCCGGTGCGGTAAATCCACATATAACTCTTTGAGCCGGCAGCTCTCCCGTCTTTTGAAACTTCGACAGTGGTTTCGTCTGCCTGCAGCACATGATACTGGTATAGAAGCTTATGCAGATAGTCATACAGAACTGCAAGATAGCGGTCAGCACACTCGATCGTCCAGTTCGCCATGTTCTGGCGGTTCAGGTTCACATCGTTGCGCTTGAACTCCTGCTCCATACGGTAAAGCGGAAGGGAGTTGACATATTTTCCATTGATGATGGCAGCTTCCAGGGATGGAGTGACAATGCTTCCCCGCAGCAGATCCTTTGGACGCTGTGCCTTTACAACGGTTTCATCATCCATACCGGCATAAACCGCTACATGGTGTTCTTTTACTTCAAAAGAAGCCGGATGGAATTCCAGCCTTTTATATACTTCATCTGGAAGACGCTTATATTTTCCATCCGGAAATGCTTCTTTTAGTTCTTCTTCTGACATTTCATGTTTTATAACCGTTACAGGCATTCCTTTTAAGTCGTCTTCACGTTTCCCTTTCTGCTTCTTTTTCCTGCGGATGACAACTTCCTCAAAATCCGGTTCTTCTGCCTGTGTGCCCGGTTCGCTGGCTGTGGCTTCCGGTTCGTTAAAAAACAGGCTCATCTGCCCGTCAATCACATTCATTTTTTCAGAATGCCGTCCGAAACGCTGTCCGCGCAGAATGGCTATCTGTTCTAGGATCAGTTCCTGGTTTTGAGTCATCCGGGCAATATTTTTCTGCAGCGAGAGTATGATCCCGATGAGTTCATCCCTGTCGGCATTATTCAGTTCATCTGCTGTATAGATCATCTTTTCCATATCACAATTATAGCAGAAACAGGATATTCCTGCTGAAAAATTTTTGACCGGCTTCGTCAAAATGACGACAGACTATACCGTCACAAAAGGCGCTTTCAAAGATATCGGATTATTTTTTGGATTTAATTAGAAAAAAGCGCAAAGCTGTTTCTGAAAGCTGCACAGGACGTTTCTGTACAGCTTTCTTCCCTGTACAGAAACGGGAAAGCGACACCGGAAAAGGGGCAGGAAATTTCTATGTTTTGCACAAAACCTGTCATCATGCCTGTCAGCAGGTCCTTTCCGGTGTGACTTCCTGGATCCTTCTTTTCTGCTCGACGGCAAGCCCCTGCATCAGCCATGTGAACTGTTCCGGTGTGATCTCACGGGCTTCTGACGCTGTTCTTGGCCACTGAAAGCGCCCCGCTTCGAGTCTTTTATAAACAAGCACAAAGCCGTCGCCTTCCCATAAAAGTCCTTTGATGCGGTCTGTCCGCCTGCCGCAGAACAGAAAAAGGCAGCCTTTTTGAAACGGGTCCAGCGAAAAATGATCCTGTACAACTCTGGCCAGGCCGTCGATTCCAAAACGGAGATCCGTGTAGCCGTACGCCAGGTAAATCCGGCTGTATCGTTTTACATTACCAAGCATTGGCCAGCGCCTCCATAACTTTTTGGATAAAACCTGCCGAAGCAGATTCGGTTACTTCTATGGTAATATTTCCTTTTCTGATAACCGCTGCGGCTGGTGCAGGGAGCTGCTCTTGACAGATGTCTGCCGAAATTTCAACAAAAGGCGATGCCTGCGGGGGCTGTCCTGTATTTTCCACTGCCTTCCTGCGGAGTATTCTCAGCCAGTAATAATACCTGGACTCTTTGATATTCCTGTCATGACACCATTCCCTGACGGTCATGCCGCTTTCCATGCGTTCCTTTATGAGCACGGCCCAGCGCTCTGCGATTACATCGTGTTTTAAATCTGACACTAACTACACCTCACTTTCAAAACTGGTATGAGTTTTCAAAGCTATGTACATGGACTGTGAAAAGTGATATAAGTTTTCACAGTTTCAATAGTAACTAATAATAGCCTTGAGATAGATTATTCTCAAGGCCATTATATACAAATTTCTTCTATTATGCACGGTACGCGCTTTTTACCGTTTACGCACACACAAAAAAGATTGCTGTGGATTCTTATTTATTATCTCATCAATCATAAATGTCGACTTTCCACTACCCATAATGCTGTCTAATATCGTGATTTTATAATTGGCATTCAAATCCAATATGATTTGCTCCTTATTTTTCTGATAATCCAAAATCAATCTGCTACAAATATCTAAAGCATTTCTTTTTGAAATTTCCTTGTTATGTAATTTATTTTCTACTGATTGCAAAGCATAATTATGTGTTTGCTTCGCTGGTAAACATTTAATTTCACTTATAATATCTCCATCTATCATAAGCCGTCCCTCCATTCTTGTTTTTCCTAGTTTTGAGCGCACTGAAATAAACCATATGAAAATATGGCACTATATATATTTAGGCATACAAATAAAACCTTTATCTTCTCTGTGTCCAGATATAATCTATCGATTAATTAAAGTTCAAGCTCAATCAGCAGCTCTTTACCGTTCATATAGGGATTTTGAAAGATTTTCTCTAAATTTATTAAGAATGATGGAGAAATTGTTATTGGGAATATCCTGTAATCATTAATGATTCTTAGGTTGTGTTTATTTCTTTGCAATTCTATTCGTCATTGTCTGTAAAATCTACTTACCCTATTCAATTTTAATTCTAAAGATAACATTGATTTATGTGCTATCCTTTCTGTTTTTGATTTCAATTTCTGATTTTTTTAGTGTTTACCCTTATTAGCCTGAATTATTCACGGAATAACAGCATTAACTGCTGAAACCCGCATAGTTACTGTATTTTAAATGAATATTGCTTTTCACTTATTTAGTGAATAGAAAAAGACCTCTATCTATGGTAAAATTTAGGTGTCTACTCCAAATCAAAACCAAAGAAAGGGTCTTTATATGGATATTTTAAACACTGTAAGCTTAGAAAGCAATAGACAGATTAAAATTAATTTTGACGGAGGCGATTTATCCTCCGATGCAGGACTTCTCCTGTTCAAAGAGTTCCTGGTTAAGATTGGAGCGGTCAAGCTCGTTAACCGTATGTTCAAAACCAATGATACCGCTTGGTTCCGCGTCCATAAGGATGATACGAATCTGATGCAGGTAATTTACCAGATTATCAGTTCCTACTTTGAGGATGACTGTGCGGACGAACTGACAAACGAACCTGTTATGACAGTTATTTTAGAGAAGGATGCCCTGGCATCCCAGCCTACCCTGTCACGCTTTTTTAACCGCATGGATGGAGATACGATCAGCCAGTTAAACCAGATCACCCGTGAACTCCGTAAAGTCATCTATTCCATAAAGAAACCGGAATTCATGCTTTTTGATATTGATTCCACACTTCTTGATGTCTATGGGAATCAGGAAGGGGAAGGTTTCAACTACCATTATCAGGCCCACGGTTATCATCCGCTGTTATGCTACGACGGGCTGACCGGCGATCTGCTAAAAGCACAGCTTCGTGACGGCACCATGTATTGCAGCAAAGAGGCAGATATTTTTATGAAGTCCCTTCTGGATGAATTTCTCTGCGATTTCCCGGATATGCCGCTTTTTCTTCGCGGTGACAGTGGCTTTGCGTCACCAGACCTGTATGAAGTTCTTGAGGATAAAAACTGCAAATATGCCATCCGGCTCAAGGAGAACGCAAAACTCCGTGAATTGGCAGAAGAGGAAAACCAGGCACTGTACCGCGCAACGAAATTCAACCAGGTAGATTACGCCGTCGAGTATGGGGAATTCCTGTACCAGGCCGGTTCATGGAACCATCCACGCAGGGTGGTCTTTAAAATAGAAAAGCCGTATGGGCAGATGGTCCATCTGTATACCTTTATTGTCACAACACTGGAAATGGAACCTTATCAGGTGATCCAGTTCTATTGCGGAAGAGGCAAAATGGAAAATTTCATCAAGGAATGCAAAAGCGGTTTTGACTTTGCCTCTGTAAGCAGTTCCTCAAAGCTGGTAAACGCGAACCGCCTTCTGGTTCATGCGTTAGCTTATAACCTATTCAATTGGTTTAGACGATTGGCGCTTGCTGTCAGCATGAGAAAACAGCGCATTGATACCATACGATTAAAACTGCTGAAGATAGCCGCAAGAGTGGTAAAATCAGCACGATATAAATATTTCAAGCTATGCAGCAGCTGTCCCTACAAGAAAGAATTCTACGAGACACTGGAAAACATCCGTAACCTGCAGCCACAGTTGGAATAACAACTGTTAATGGACCTTGACAGCCACAATAAATTTCTAACCCTATCATAGGAGAAGTCTGCCCATTTTTAGGCTATCTTGCGACAGAGTGAGGTATCAGGAGTGATTGTAATGGTAACTACGGCGGATTTTATGTGAGTTTATACTGCCGTGAATAATTCGGGATTAGTAATAAAAAATTATTTTGCTTCTACTGCAAGCTCATTTACTTTACGGATAAAATATCTTGTCAATTTTGGCTTTATCCTGATTCTGTCATTAAGTTTCACATTCATACCAAAACAATTTTTGTTTGCTGCTGGAACAATCCACCCTAACAGGCTAAGACCAAAAAACAGTTTTACCTGTACTGGATGCTCTAACTCTGATTCAGACAAATGTTCTTTAACATGAATTTCCAGTGATTCTAAAATGTTCTTAATATTATCTTCTGAATAAGAAGGATAATCTTCTGAAATTTCTTTTATTAAATCTGCCTGATTATAGGTAATTAGGTTTTCCTTACGCATATGTTGTACCTCCTTCCATTTATTTTGATAATTGTACTGCTATAGAAAAAGTTTCACATTGCAGTAAAATAATTCGACTGTATACGACGATTAGCCGATACGAACGTGCTTTTTTCTTTACATGAATGATTATACAGCATGATTTTAGATATATCAAACCCTACAAAATCATGGAAATACGCATGAATATTAGCTTGCTATTCCATATTTTGCACTTAAATTAAGTTTTTTTGTTTAGCTTGCATTGTATAAAATGTGTATATTATGATTGATATCGTGTATAAATATTCACAAAAATAAACGATAAACTTTTTGCAAATTTTTCTGATTTTATCTGAATATCCAGATATTTTTCTGCATTTTATATTGTTTTCTTGCAATCTTGATTATTTCTTGCATATGGTATATTATAATTTTGCCTTTAAATCTGTAAGAAAAGTGCTTATTTCCAGTAAAAGAATGTGTGTGATATGTGCAGCAGTACACCTTATCTCAACCGCCATACCTTCAAAATTGTGCCGACCGAGAACTATAACCCATATACCACATAACTGCATATATAAGCCATATAACCGCATTTAATCCAGTAAAATCAATGGTTGTGAAAGCTTCTCCGAAAAGTTGATTATTGCGCAATAAAAAAGCAACCCTAAATCCCTTCCAGATTCAAGACTGCCTTTCTAATCCCTATTTAATTCTCATTTAACTTCTAAACATACTACTCATTTTATGTATTTCAAACTGCTACATGAAGCGAATATCTGAAATCCCTCACTTCAAATCCAAATAATCCATTACCATAATCCTTTACCAAGCAATTATTAATTTCATCCAAAAGAATATTCATGATAACAGTATCAAACTTTTCTCTGCTCCGTTTTCTTTTGAGAATCAGGCGATTCTCTTGAATAGAATTAATCTCTATAGTTACATTCCTCTCCTTGCTTCGCGCCAGCAGCACACAAGGTTCTGTGAAATTTACTGAAATGTTTACCTCTCTGAATTTATTGTGTTTGGTAGTAACTGTTCAGCACCCCGTTAAGGGCACATTGATTTTTGGACAAAACAGAGAAAATAAAATTTCTGTTTCGTCATTGCTTTAGTGTAAAAAGTGGATAACTTTCTAGTATAACTGCCAAGTGTTTTTGGGCTGTGGATTACTGAAACATAATTCCCCAGTTGTATCACAGATAACAGAGTAATTGTGGATTTTATCCGAGTGTTACCGGCAATTATCTCTTGTTTTTTACTGTTTATCCACCGTCATTTTGACAGTATATCAAAACGACACGATTCGCTTTTTGGACCATTTTCCGTTAAAATAGAAGTATCAAATTTAACGGAAGAAGGTGGTCTGAATGCCAGTAAATGTTACACTTGAAATGGTTCAGCAATTGCTTGAACAGAATGCTTCATTGCTCAGGCAAAATGAAATTCTCACAGCAACTATTGCTGAGTTAAATCAGACCATACAGGAACTGAAGGAACAGATTAATAAGAACTCCAAAAACAGTTCCAAACCACCTTCAAGTGATGGCTATAAAAAACCTGCTCCTAAGAGTCTGCGCAAACCATCCGGAAAAAAGGTCGGTGGACAGGATGGACATCAGGGGATACATTTAGCGGTAATAACAGCTCCGGATGAAATAGTCAAACATATGCCCTCCGCATGTAAAGGATGCCAGCATTATCAGATGTGCAAAGGCACTGCATGTATTGCGGAGAAACGCCATGTTATTGACGCAGTTGTTAAAGTCAATGTAACGGAGCATCAGGCGCTGGAACTTCCAGTCTGTATGCTGCATGGAGATACCCGCACAGGTGCTTTCCCTTCTGACGTAAAAGCAACCGTACAGTATGGTGAAAACCTTCAGGCATTAGCTGTTGCACTAAATACCGTAGGCGCAGTCAGCATCAAACGTACCCATGAGATTCTTTCCGGAGTATTTAACATTCCGATTGCAACAGGAACGGTCAGCAGCATGGTAAAAAGATGCGCTGACAGTCTGAGTGAAACAGTAGGTAAGATCAAGGATAAGATGATCGGTTCTGCGCTTGGACATTTCGACGAAACCGGAACCAGAGTGGATAAAAAACTCTGGTGGGTTCATGGTGCCTCAAACTGTGAATACACCTATCTTGATATCAGTCCCAAACGTGGAACTGCAGGTATGGGGCAATGCGGCGTTCTTCCGGAATTCAAAGGGATTGCCATGCATGACTGCTGGGCTTCCTACTGGAATTATCCGGATATTCAGCATGCAGTCTGCTGTGCCCATCTTCTCCGTGAATTAACGGGGATTGATGAAAATCATCCGGATCAGAAGTGGGCATCTGCATTTATAGACCTTTTACTGGAAATGAAAAAGGCCAAAGAGAAAGCTGTAGAGAAGGGAAAGGACTCTCTGAGCTATTATCATTATCGTAAGTTCGATAAGAAGTATGATGAACTTATCGAACAGGCCCGGAAGGAAAATCCACTTACCGAAACCACGGAGAAAAAACGTGGACGGAAGAAAAAAGGAAAATCCTTGCCCTGGCAGAACGCCTTGCAAATTACAAGGCCTCAGTCTGCCTTTTTATCCATAACTTCCATGTCCCGTTTGATAACAACCAGGCGGAACGAGATCTGCGGATGATAAAGGTGAAAACCAAAGTATCCGGATGCTTCCGAACTGAGGAAGGTGCCAGAGATTATCTAAAATCATGTCCTATGTTGGCACAGCACATAAGCAGGGATACAATGCTTACGAAGCAATCAGAAATGCAATCTCAGGTCATCCTGATTTCATCTTTGAATAAGGGGGTTCTGAATAGTTACGTTTGGTAAATAATTCTGATAATGTTTTGTTCTCTGAATCCTCTGTGAATCCGTGGTTAATAAGAAACTCTCTGTCGATTGTGTTCATTGGTTTGTAACCTCTTTTCCTTGATTTGTTAAATTTTGATTTGCTTATTATTATAATTGTTTCAAATACAGAACGGTTTTTCTTTCTCCGAACCTGATTGAATAACACTCATTATCGCTTATGGTATTATTAATCAGTTCATGTGAACCTATAAACGCATCAATAACAGGGAATAAACCACGAATTATAGTAAAGAAAGATTTCATCTCATACAGGGTTGATATGCCATCAGTTTCATAGATTTTTTTCATTTTACAATACCTCATTTTCTGATTATGTTTTATTGTCCTTTTTTAATCCTCTGCCCGATGCTATACTTTATGTATATTTCCGCTCCATCAGGAAGAATATCCTCTTGAATCCTATCGTATTGCGTTCTTGTATCACGAGTAATGCGGTATTAGATATAAGCTATAGCAAACTTTGGCGAGGGAGTTATAGCTTATATTTTTGTTGATACAAGCTGCAATCAGCTTTTATCTCTGGTCGGGGAATTGCAGCCTGTTTTTTGATATTTTGCATATGTTGCAGTTTCTTATTACAAACACTTAGAGCAATGTGCCTGATATAATCAGATAATCTTTCAGATGATTCAGCCTGAATTATTCACGGAATAACAGCATTAACTGCTGAAACCCGCATAGTTACTGTATTTTAAATGAATATTGCTTTTCACTTATTTAGTGAATAGAAAAAGACCTCTATCTATGGTAAAATTTAGGTGTCTACTCCAAATCAAAACCAAAGAAAGGGTCTTTATATGGATATTTTAAACACTGTAAGCTTAGAAAGCAATAGACAGATTAAAATTAATTTTGACGGAGGCGATTTATCCTCCGATGCAGGACTTCTCCTGTTCAAAGAGTTCCTGGTTAAGATTGGAGCGGTCAAGCTCGTTAACCGTATGTTCAAAACCAATGATACCGCTTGGTTCCGCGTCCATAAGGATGATACGAATCTGATGCAGGTAATTTACCAGATTATCAGTTCCTACTTTGAGGATGACTGTGCGGACGAACTGACAAACGAACCTGTTATGACAGTTATTTTAGAGAAGGATGCCCTGGCATCCCAGCCTACCCTGTCACGCTTTTTTAACCGCATGGATGGAGATACGATCAGCCAGTTAAACCAGATCACCCGTGAACTCCGTAAAGTCATCTATTCCATAAAGAAACCGGAATTCATGCTTTTTGATATTGATTCCACACTTCTTGATGTCTATGGGAATCAGGAAGGGGAAGGTTTCAACTACCATTATCAGGCCCACGGTTATCATCCGCTGTTATGCTACGACGGGCTGACCGGCGATCTGCTAAAAGCACAGCTTCGTGACGGCACCATGTATTGCAGCAAAGAGGCAGATATTTTTATGAAGTCCCTTCTGGATGAATTTCTCTGCGATTTCCCGGATATGCCGCTTTTTCTTCGCGGTGACAGTGGCTTTGCGTCACCAGACCTGTATGAAGTTCTTGAAGATAAAAACTGCAAATATGCCATCCGGCTCAAGGAGAACGCAAAACTCCGTGAATTGGCAGAAGAGGAAAACCAGGCACTGTACCGCGCAACGAAATTCAACCAGGTAGATTACGCCGTCGAGTATGGGGAATTCCTGTACCAGGCCGGTTCATGGAACCATCCACGCAGGGTGGTCTTTAAAATAGAAAAGCCGTATGGGCAGATGGTCCATCTGTATACCTTTATTGTCACAACACTGGAAATGGAACCTTATCAGGTGATCCAGTTCTATTGCGGAAGAGGCAAAATGGAAAATTTCATCAAGGAATGCAAAAGCGGTTTTGACTTTGCCTCTGTAAGCAGTTCCTCAAAGCTGGTAAACGCGAACCGCCTTCTGGTTCATGCGTTAGCTTATAACCTATTCAATTGGTTTAGACGATTGGCGCTTGCTGTCAGCATGAGAAAACAGCGCATTGATACCATACGATTAAAACTGCTGAAGATAGCCGCAAGAGTGGTAAAATCAGCACGATATAAATATTTCAAGCTATGCAGCAGCTGTCCCTACAAGAAAGAATTCTACGAGACACTGGAAAACATCCGTAACCTGCAGCCACAGTTGGAATAACAACTGTTAATGGACCTTGACAGCCACAATAAATTTCTAACCCTATCATAGGAGAAGTCTGCCCATTTTTAGGCTATCTTGCGACAGAGTGAGGTATCAGGAGTGATTGTAATGGTAACTACGGCGGATTTTATGTGAGTTTATACTGCCGTGAATAATTCGGGTTCAGAACAATTTCCTGTACAAAACTAAGAAGTGTATCCGTATCATTTGCAAAATTATTCAGTTCAAGTGCATCTTGCTCTAACAATTCTGTAGCGATTGACAATGCAATGTCTGTTCGGTTTTTGTTCATATTTTCACCGCCTGTCTGTCAGTTGATAACAAATCATTATCCAGTTAGATTCATCCAGTTAAATTAATAGCTGCAACATCATTAATGCGCCGAACTGAAAACCAGACTTGAAATATTCGTGGTTTGCTATGCATGAAGCGTCAAGGGCATCACTTATTCTGTTTTCTACGTTTTCCTCAATGGCTTCATTTGTCAATTCTAACAGCATTCCATCTTTGCAATCCTTAATAATCGCAACCCCGAAATTACGTATTTCTTTTGTGAATGCCTTCTCGTATTCATAGAAATATGATGGAGCTTTCTCTGTTAATGCACCAATAGCGTAATCTGTGAGTGAATCAAGGCTTGATATGTCTTTAAAGCTGTTCTTGGTATCGTATCGTTGATGACATTGCCCTTGTTGGTTCTGAAAGTCTTGTTGAATATCCATAGTTACCGCCTTTCTTTGTTGGTTGTTGTGTATAGATTTGTTTTTATGTTTTATTTTCTGAATTGATTATATATCTATTCACGTGAATAGTCTATATGCATATTATATATATTTACGTGAATAGATTTGTTCATTTTGCATATTTACGTGAATAGATTTTCATATATAATTCAACTTGACCACTCTCACCCCGAATTATTCACGGCAGTATAAACTCACATAAAATCCGCCGTAGTTACCATTACAATCACTCCTGATACCTCACTCTGTCGCAAGATAGCCTAAAAATGGGCAGACTTCTCCTATGATAGGGTTAGAAATTTATTGTGGCTGTCAAGGTCCATTAACAGTTGTTATTCCAACTGTGGCTGCAGGTTACGGATGTTTTCCAGTGTCTCGTAGAATTCTTTCTTGTAGGGACAGCTGCTGCATAGCTTGAAATATTTATATCGTGCTGATTTTACCACTCTTGCGGCTATCTTCAGCAGTTTTAATCGTATGGTATCAATGCGCTGTTTTCTCATGCTGACAGCAAGCGCCAATCGTCTAAACCAATTGAATAGGTTATAAGCTAACGCATGAACCAGAAGGCGGTTCGCGTTTACCAGCTTTGAGGAACTGCTTACAGAGGCAAAGTCAAAACCGCTTTTGCATTCCTTGATGAAATTTTCCATTTTGCCTCTTCCGCAATAGAACTGGATCACCTGATAAGGTTCCATTTCCAGTGTTGTGACAATAAAGGTATACAGATGGACCATCTGCCCATACGGCTTTTCTATTTTAAAGACCACCCTGCGTGGATGGTTCCATGAACCGGCCTGGTACAGGAATTCCCCATACTCGACGGCGTAATCTACCTGGTTGAATTTCGTTGCGCGGTACAGTGCCTGGTTTTCCTCTTCTGCCAATTCACGGAGTTTTGCGTTCTCCTTGAGCCGGATGGCATATTTGCAGTTTTTATCTTCAAGAACTTCATACAGGTCTGGTGACGCAAAGCCACTGTCACCGCGAAGAAAAAGCGGCATATCCGGGAAATCGCAGAGAAATTCATCCAGAAGGGACTTCATAAAAATATCTGCCTCTTTGCTGCAATACATGGTGCCGTCACGAAGCTGTGCTTTTAGCAGATCGCCGGTCAGCCCGTCGTAGCATAACAGCGGATGATAACCGTGGGCCTGATAATGGTAGTTGAAACCTTCCCCTTCCTGATTCCCATAGACATCAAGAAGTGTGGAATCAATATCAAAAAGCATGAATTCCGGTTTCTTTATGGAATAGATGACTTTACGGAGTTCACGGGTGATCTGGTTTAACTGGCTGATCGTATCTCCATCCATGCGGTTAAAAAAGCGTGACAGGGTAGGCTGGGATGCCAGGGCATCCTTCTCTAAAATAACTGTCATAACAGGTTCGTTTGTCAGTTCGTCCGCACAGTCATCCTCAAAGTAGGAACTGATAATCTGGTAAATTACCTGCATCAGATTCGTATCATCCTTATGGACGCGGAACCAAGCGGTATCATTGGTTTTGAACATACGGTTAACGAGCTTGACCGCTCCAATCTTAACCAGGAACTCTTTGAACAGGAGAAGTCCTGCATCGGAGGATAAATCGCCTCCGTCAAAATTAATTTTAATCTGTCTATTGCTTTCTAAGCTTACAGTGTTTAAAATATCCATATAAAGACCCTTTCTTTGGTTTTGATTTGGAGTAGACACCTAAATTTTACCATAGATAGAGGTCTTTTTCTATTCACTAAATAAGTGAAAAGCAATATTCATTTAAAATACAGTAACTATGCGGGTTTCAGCAGTTAATGCTGTTATTCCGTGAATAATTCAGGCTCACTATTTAAAAGAAAGAAGGTGTTACCTATATCAGAAACAACAAAAGTAAGTAAAGCTCAACAAAAAGCTGTACACAAATACGTTAAAAATAATTATGACCGTATTGAACTAACAGTGCCTAAAGGACACAAGGCAGAAATTAAAGCTCATGCAGATTCACAAGAAGAAAGCGTCAATGGTTTTATCAATCGTGCCATAGATGAAACTATGGAAAGAGATAACTCTGCCTTACAAGAAAATACCAATGCTCACAATTCTGAATCAAAGGAATAACTAATAAGGTTAAACACCATAAACAAGGTTTTACACTAATCAATCAAAAAAGATATGATGATTTCAAATATTCTCATAGCATATTTCTGTAAAAATAAATTTATGAAAAGAAAGAGAGGATTTTTCAAATGAGTGAAAGAGAAAGAGTATACCAATTATTAGATACTGTGCCAGACAGCAAAATCTCATATTTAATCGGATATATTCAAGGATTAACTGTAGAAAATGAAGAAATACCCAATTCTGATACATTAGCTGCATTTAAAGAAGGGGATGAAATGTTAGCCAATGGAACAGGAAAACGGTACACTAACACAACAGATTTATTTGCAGATTTGGAGGACTAACAGATGCTAGAAGCCAGTTTCACGAATCAATTTAAGAAAGATTATAAATTGTGCATAAAGCGTGGCTGTGATATGTCTTTATTGCAAAATATTATTGATATATTGATTATACCTGCATCATTGCCAACACAAAATAAAGATCATGACTTAAAAGGCAATTATAGAGGAAAAAGAGAATGTCATATATTGCCAGATTGGTTGTTAGTATATAAAATTAAAGATAATCGTCTTATATTATACAGAACAGGTACACATTCTGATTTATTTAAGAAATAAAATTGAGAGGGCGTATAACCCTCTCTTATTTCATACCGCTGTCATTTCTGCTTTCTTACTATAATTCCACGACTTTACAAGTTTTTGGCAAATAAAATAACGCACAGGGCACTTTCTAATGTATAATAAGTTTGCACACTAAAAAATACGAAAGAGAGTGACCTTGTACGTTAGACTTATTATACAACAAAAACAATTTAATTGGTAGACTGTATCACTATTTTTATATTTATTTTAAAACCTGTTCCATGCCTACGATTGAAACCCTGTTCCTGCTGGTATTATCCATACTGGCTATGGAGTCAGCAGATTCTATCCGTTCTTTATACAGGCATTTTTTAGCAGGGATTACGGAGAAATCCCTCAATGCATTCTACTATGTATGTTCCTATGCAAAAGCTGATTATTCCAAATTTATGAATACCACTGCTGGCATAGCGCTGAAACTTATACCGGAAAAACTCCGGCTGCAGCCTGTTTTTCTTTGCATTGATGATACGATGGTCTCTAAATTCGGCAAAAAATTTGAGGATGTCTCAAAACTCTTTGACCATGCCGCACATAATGGCTCAAACTATCTGAACGGGCATTGTTTTGTAAGCGTAATGCTCTGCGTGCCAGTTTGGAACAAAAGCAAAATTCACTATCTTTCCGTACCGCTTGGATACCGTATGTGGCAGAAAAAGGAATCCAAACTGGAACTGGCTGCATCGATGATCCGCCAGGTAATGCCGCAATTCAGAGACAGAAAAAATGTCATCATCCTGTGTGACAGCTGGTATGTAAAAAGAACCTCGTTTCTATTGTGGACGAATATGAAAACCTTGACCTTATAGGGAATGCAAGGTCTGACTCTGCCATTTATGACCTGCCGCCGCAGCGGACCGGAAAAAGAGGACGGCCTGCACTGCACGGAAAAAAACTTTCCATTCATGATGACTTTATATTGTCCACTGAAAAAATTGGAGATTACTATATTGCTGCACGCAGCGTCCTTACAAATATTTTTGGCAGCAGAAAGGTTATGGCATATGTGACGTCGCCGGAAAAAGAATCTACCAGCAGACGTCTGTTTTTTAGCACCATTTTTCCAGAACAGCTGGAGATATTCTGTGCATGGCAGGAGAAGCCACCGCTGAACCAGACAGGCAGTGATCGTATGCAGTTTCTGCCATTGCTTCTATATGTATTCCGATGGAACATAGAAGTTAGTTATTACGAACAGAAAACATTCTGGTCACTGTGCAGCTACATGGTGCGCAGCCGTAAAGGTATAGAAATGCTGGTCAATCTGATCAACATTACATATTGCGCAATGAAGCTTCTGCCATATCAGGACGAAGCATTTTCAAAATACCAGACGGAAAGTGTGCAGGAATTCAGATTTGCCCTCAGCGGACAAATTCGCCAGCAGGTATTTTATGCCATTTTCGTGAAAAATATCGAAAACAGCATAAAATCCAAAACAATAATGAATGCCTTAAAACAGTTAATTCGGCAGCAAGGGTATCATCTATAAAAGTTGTAAAGTCGTGTTATTATAGAAAATGTTCCATGTTTGAAATGCAATCAATGCGGAGAAGAATTTTTAGTTTCTTCAGTTGCAGAGAAAATTGACAGCATTTTGGATAACATAGAAAAAATTGCAAGCAAAATCTTCATTTTGGATTATGTTAAAGCTGCTTAAAAAGAATTATTCCATTTTTGAACCCGCTGTATGACGTTTTCAGATGTTCAAAACGGAAATTACACATTGAATATATGAAAAACGCATACAGAGCCGATTAAGATTGAAAAAATGGGGACAAAAAACATCCCCATTTCCTAAATTAACGCTTGCAAATGAGCAAGGTATCATTTATAATCAGTTTAGAGACATTCATAGGATTTTCGCACGTCCGATGATTGTCACCGGAAACTTATAGTATTGATTTAAGTTGTTACAGGCTATCTCCTACTGCAATAGGGGATAGCCGTTTTACTTTTTATGATGGTTGTCGAGATAAGATAAAGCTGCAAATATAACTAACAGCAACGTCAAAACTTCTAACGTATCCATATGTACCTCCTTTCCGTTCCCGGAAAGTACAACCGCCAGACTATCCCTACGCTGTTCTAATCTGACTATGGAATATTATAGCATATTTTGTGAGAATTTGTATAATATTTTAAATAATTATTTCCTTAAAACATACCCTTAAACCTCTAAATTCATTTAAGGGTATTTTCATTATCTATAATTCACCTCTTACCAGTATTTCCATTTCATCCATAACATTACTATCTTCCATAACCTGTAATACAAATGTATTCCCGTCCATTTTTTCATCATCAACACACAATGTTATCTGACTTCCATTTATATTCTGTTCTACCTCAAAATCAGCAAGAACATTCCATGTAAAAGCTACGTTATCAGCTTTGTTTCCAGCATTATCCGTAATTTCAAGTGTATATTTTCTTCGTATACCGCATGTCAGTTCTGGTTTTCCTATAATTTTATATGTATAGGATACATTCGGATTACCAGCTATCACAATAGCACTTGTTTCAGAAATATCTTTTTCAATCCAGTATGCTTTGAATGCCACTGATCCATCTGAAAGAAAAGTCACTTTTCCTGTGCCGTCAATAGAAGCAACACTTGTATCCGTACTTTCCCATGTTACCGTACCATTTATAATTACGTTATTAATATAAAGTGTGGTGCATAATTGCGCTGTATTACCAATCATATAACTATCTTTCGACAATCCGTCAATGACAATTTTCAAATGCTCTATTGGCCTTTCGTTAGTACTAACTTCTGTTATGACATGCAAAATCCCATCCTTGTAATAGATATTATTTACTTTGTATGTTCGTCCAAACTCATTGAAAGTATCATCAATCTGAATTTGTCTGCTCAGCGAATTTGATTCTGTAATAAATTCCATTGTACCGTTAATGAGTGATAACATATTATTGCTTTCTGCTAATCCGTCTTTCATTGCAGATGCATAACACGGTATCCCTATCACTTCCCTGTTGTTCAATGTGATCATTCCATTACAGGCTAATGCACTTGATTTATAGTAGCAGTGGTTTTCTTCTGTTTCACGATTGACCAGAATATATATTTTATTACCATACGAGATTAAACTTCCCTGAACCACTGGCGCATTCGTATAATAATAGAGTGTAATCCTGTCTTCATAATTATTTCCGTCATCATTACGCCTCATAAACGCCTGAAATTCGCTTCCAGATGTGTATGCTGTTATATTTCTTCCCTCACGCTCCATAGTAGCATCAAATATCGTTTCAAGCGGTGTATACATCAGATTCATGACCATGATATGTCCTCCTAACGTGTGTAATACATAAATGTAAAGTCAGAGTCAGCATAATGCATTTCTGCTTTGATTCTGTTTATCTCTGACCGAAGGTCTTTTAAGCGGTTCCGTAACGATGTTGCAGCTTCACCGGATGTAACAAATTCAGTTTCAACTTTTCGGTACATGTCAATATTGCTTAGTAACGTCTGTAAAATACTATATACAGTTTCTAACAATTTAGCATGATCTGTATTCTTATCAAATGTTTCATATGCATCCAGACTATTCTCATTTAAGAAGTTTTCATATAATTCTTTTGGATAATACTGGCGGTTGTTCAGTTCAACCATTAATCTGTCATAGTTTGAAAATCCTGATCCTAATTCATGATCGGGTGTCCTGTTGTACTGATTGTCTGTATACTGTTTGGTTTTATTTTCTGTCATATTATATGATTCCTCGCTTTCTTGTGAATATCTTTAGCTGATCAACTCAAATAGATATCTGCATGTCTTGAACCATAGATATCAACTGTATATTCTATTTTTTCAATGTCATATTCTGTATCGCTTATGGTAATGACTCCAAGACTGTCTATGAGTAAAATTTCCTGTAAGCTGAAAAAGTTAATTCCCAGTATGTCTTCTACATCTAATACTTCTCCATTGTAAATGAATCTGGACATGATTATATTCGGGTCTTCCTCAAAATAAAGGATTGCATGATTCCTGTCTATCAACTGGAAATTTTTCAGTTTGAAACATTTTGTATATTCTTCATTAAAATATGTATTCAGATCATTTTCCATCTGAGAATAAAGGTCATATTCTGATTCAAATTCCACTATGCGTACTGCATTATCAATTTTAGCCATTTGGTTTTATTCCTTTCTGGTTTGAGTGTATTTTTATGTTCGCCAATTTTGGTGAACGATTTTTTATATACTCTTTTTAAGCACTAAAAAAAGGCGCTACTAACTGTATTTCACAATCAGTAATGCCTTTATGCTAATGTTTAAATTATTCGATTATTTCAAAATGCCTTAACGCTTCTTCAACAGCGTTTTGTCTCTCAGGCGTAATTTTCTGCTTTCTATAATTTATTTCCCCGTCTTTCTTGTTATAATCTCCAACTTCAAGCCCTAATGAACGTTTAACTTCTGCTATAGTGGTACTTTTCACACTGATATTATATTTCTCCTGTATATAATCCATAATCATTTTATATGTTACTTTCACTTTCGGCTTATATTCAGAAACTATCATATCATAATCCATAGTAACCTCAATGTATGACGTAGGTTTTTCGTGGGTTAATAAAACAACCGTCTCCACATGCGGTGAAAGTTACTTCTTATACTAAATAGCGAAACCGTCACCTTTTGCGAAAAGGTTCATACCCCACTTAGGGGGATAGGATAGCTTCCGCCCCGATTATGGCATAATCAAACAAGATTATTAAGTAAATTATTTACATAGAGAATATTTCTTATCGTGTCTGCATCATTTTTACTAATAATCCTGTATGCGCACTATTTCTACGCAATTGATTTACAGCTCGTAAATCTGACAAATATAAGGTATAAGGATGTATATTATTTGTCGAAATCACACCGATTATCTGTCCTAGCATGTGCATACTGCTAGGTATTAGACTTCCCAACAGTACCCTTAATTGCTTTTCAACAACCTTACAATATTCCACTATTATAGGTGCAAAAT
Source organism: Eubacterium plexicaudatum ASF492 (assembly GCF_000364225.2). Classification (GTDB taxonomy): domain Bacteria; phylum Bacillota; class Clostridia; order Lachnospirales; family Lachnospiraceae; genus Eubacterium_J; species Eubacterium_J plexicaudatum. Next base: position 5,214,143 of record NZ_AQFT02000001.1, on the reverse strand, counting down.
CGATAATGCTCATTTTATGTATTTCATAAAGAGTTTCTGCTGTAATTAAAAATTCCTTTGAATCTGCATCAAGATGTGCATATGTTGAATTAACCCAATTCCGGCTATTTTGATATATGATACTATCTTTATTTACCGCCTGGACCATTTGATTGAGAACCTCGTCCATTTTTTCTAAATATTTATCCCAATCATCGTTTTCATCCAGATTTAATTGTCCAGAATTATTCTGAAGTTGTATCAATTGAAGCGCCCACTGGCGAACAGAACGTTTCTGCTCTACAGCTTTTTTACTGTTTTGACTAAGTTGTTCCTTAATTTCTATATAACGCTGATTTGCACTTTCTATCTCTGGTAAGGTTTGTTCCCATATTTCCCACTCACTTTTTTGAGGCATTCTTTCTTTCGCAATTAATAAATATGCTTTTGCTTGCTCATATTCTCTCAAAAAACTATATGCTGAAATAATTCCTTTTAAAGCTTCAAACATTATCATGCCAAGACTATTGTTAGATGCTATTGAATACAATTGCTTTCCAGTTATATCTTGAAATTGATAAACATTCTCATCTACACTAATATGTTCAAAGCATTTTTGATACATAAAAACTGCATTCTCGTATTGCTTCATTTTCTTATAAATATCAGCAACAACTAATAATGTTGTATCATCCTCTACAATAAAAAGCGCTTTTTTTCCCCATTCCAATGCATCTTCTAATTTCCCTTGCCGTTTCAACAGTTCTGCATAATTTGAAAAATTTTGATTACATGGATGTTCCTCAATCAAATCACACATAACTTTTTCAGCCTCTTTAAATTGTTCGTTCTCCAGCAAAGCAATAAAATAATTTCCAGTAATATCTTTTTTCAATTCTTCATCTTCTGCTAATTCTATTGCTTTCTCAAAAAATCCAACTGCAATATCCTTCCTATTAATTTCTGGTGTTAAACATACCCAGCCTAAACTATTATAAGTCACCGAATTTGGATATTCCTCAACACTTCTTTTGCCAAGTTCATACGCTTTAAGTGCATCATTGCCAACCCCTAAATAATATGAAATAGCAACTGCACATAAACCTGCATTCATACCAAATTTCTATCTTACGCAGACTTCATACTAAGCAGTTTCACAGCTTCAGGAAGAATCAACTTTCCATCCACTCTCTGGCTTGCAAGGAAACCTACCTGTCCTGTGGTTGCATAAAGTTCATTCAGACGCTTGAAACTTCTGCCCTCACGGTCTGCAATCCAATAATATGAAAAATCACCAAATGCAAGAGGTGTAGCTCCTGCTGCCACTTCCGGTGCAAATGTGGAAGTGTAATAAGGACGGTTCAAAATCATATCCGGTACACCTACAGATACAGAAGGCTGCCAGATATAATTTCCATTGGAATCCTTTAACTTACGGAGTGCCTTAACTGTGGAATCGTTCAAAATCCATTTCGCATTCTTACGGTAAGGAGCCTTTAAGGAATAGAACAGATCCATGACATCATCAAATGTGATGTTAGCAGTCGTAGTTGTTACACCAACTTCTCCACCTCCGGTGGCATTGAAAATACCGACAGGTTTTCCGGCACCATCACCAACAAAGAATGCTTCCTCTTCCTTTGTGGAGATACGTCTTGCAAACTCTTTTACGATATATGCCTGAACGTCAAATACACTATCATTTAAAAGTTCATCTGATACTTTAATCATGGTAGCAAGTTTATATGCTCCGATGGATGTCTGACCAAAGCTGTCATCAGATTCAGGGAACTGTCCGTTCTCGTCAATCCATGCCGCCTCGCCTTTGCCTGTGACAATCGGAATCTTGCGGTCACCACTAGAAGTCCTAATCACAGTAGCAAGGTTTCTGAAGAAACTCTCCTCTTCCAGTCCTTCCACTAATTTTCTTTCAAACTCATCTGGCACCAGATAACCGCCCTCGGCATCTTCCCCGATGGAAAGAGCGTTGTTGACATCGTAATAATTCTTCTTACGCATCGCATTCCAGAATGCGGTCTGGTATTCTGCAGATGCACGTCCGCTCCCCTTATCCCCGGCTTCATGCCCGGCTTATCCTTGATTGGTTCGGAAGTAGCCTTTGCCAGTTCCACATCAATGGCAGCCTGTCTCTGCAATCTCTCGATTTCCTTACCGAGTGCCACCACATCCGCTTCCATTCTTTCGTAAGTCGCATTGTCCTCTGCAGAAATCAGACCATCACTGCCCCTTCTGGAATCCAAAAATGCCTTGGCAGTTTCCCATGCTTTCTTTCTCTTTTCCATTAATTCCAATACTGTACTCATATTCATTGCCCTCCTTATGGCTTTAACAGACTGAGCCTCTTTTCAAGCTCGCTAATGTTTACCTTTTTCTCCGGCTTTCCGGGAATCAGCTTATTAAAAAAGGAATTGGTAACAGCCGACCTTGAAAACAGGATGGCTTCCAATTCCTCTTCCTTTTCTTCTTCCTTTTCTTCCGGATTTTCCTCTTTTCCCTTATCAAAGAGGACTTCATCCGCAAACCCAAGTTCCACAGCTTTCTTTGCATTGAACCAGGACTCTGCATCCATCAGATGTGAGATTTTCGTGCGGTTCAATCCGGTTTTGATTTCATAGGCATTCATAATGGATTGCTTGACTTCATCAAGCATCTCAATTGCCTTTTTCATCTCTGCTGTATCTCCAATGGCTATCGTAGCCGGGTTGTGAATCATCATCATTGCCACCGGACTCATCAGCACCTTTGTTCCTGCCATCGCAATCACGGAGGCTGCCGAAGCAGCAAGACCGTCAATCTTCACAGTCACGTTGCCTTTATAGTCCATCAGCATGTTGTAGATTTGGGCAGCTGCAAACACATCTCCGCCCGGACTGTTTATCCATACGGTAATGTCCCCTTCGCCGGATAACAGTTCGTCTTTAAATAACTTAGGAGTAACCTCATCCCCATACCATGTTTCATCTGAGATTTCTCCATTTAAAAAGAGGGTTCTTTCCCCCTCATTTCTGACCCAGTTCCAAAACTTTCGTTTCATCGTAGACCTCCTCTGTTTCTATTGTCTGGTGGTTGCTGCGGTTCGGTTTCCTCTGACGTGCTTTCCGTTCCCTCTTTGGCAAATGCTCCTGCATCCTTCAGCATCGTCATCGCACCGTTCACAAGATACAGATTGCCACCTTCCTCTTCCGGTAATGGATTCATATCTTCCATTTCACGGATATCGTTGGTCGACAGCCAACCATTCTGTCTGCCGATGGCGTAACCATTCATTCGACTCTGATAATCTCCACGAAGCAGACCGTCCACATTCAGCTTTATAAAAAACTCTTTTTTCTCTTCCGGCAGAAAAAGGGATTTTTTAAGTGCCTGTTCCCATCGGATTACCCACGGGTCAAGTGTGTATTTCACAAACTCCAAGGACTGCTGCTCAATATTAGAAAAACTGCTCTTTTCCAAATCACCGACCATATGTGGCGGTATCCGAAACAACCTTGCGATTTCGTTAATCTGAAACTTTCTTGTTTCCAGGAACTGCGCCTCCTCCGGTGGGATACCTATCTGCTGATATTTCATCCCTTCCTCAAGTACGGCAATCTTGTGGGCATTGGTCGTTCCACGATACACTGCATTCCAAGAATCTCTTACCTTTGCCGGGTCTTTCAACACACCCGGATGCTCCAACACACCACCGGGATTTGCACCATTAGCAAAAAAGCTGGCACCGTATTCCTCACAGGCCATTGTCATACCTACAGCATTCCTTGCCATTGCAATAGGTGAGTAACCGATAAGACCATCAAATCCAAGTCCGGGAATATGAAGCACATCCTCCTGCCTTAAGATGATATCTCCCATCTTTTTCATGTTGGGATTCTCATCTGTATAACGGGAATACACATAATACAGCACTCCATTACTGTCCCTCTCCACACTCATCTTGTTTGGAAGAAGCGGATACAGAGAAAGCACCTCGCCTTTCCCATTTCGTATGATTTGTGCATACGCATTTCCCCAAATTAAAAGATGACTCATCAGCGTTTCCCTGAACACAAATGAAGTCATCTCCGGGTTTGGCTCATCATGGAGCAGCGTATAAAGCGGATGGTCGCAAACCATTTCCTTCCCACCGTCTTTGTATCTGTATACATGAATTGGAAGCGATGCAACCGCCTCTGACAAAATCCTCACACATGCGTAAACTGCCGTGGTCTGCATAGCAGTCATTTCATTGACACTCTTTCCGCTGGTGCTTCGTCCGAAATTGAATGTATACTCACCATTGCTGTAATTCCGTACAGGCTTATCCCTCACCTGACCGAAACCAAACAAACTTTTTATTCCCATCTGCTATCCCTCTCTTTCTTTTTGTATCTGCCTGTGATAAAATCGAATCTATAAACATCGAAAAAAGTTCATAAAAATTTAGCAATTAAAGGCATTGATTTTTGCTGTAAATTGCATATAATAAAAACACAGATAGAAATATCTGTGCAGCGGTTAGAGCGTCCAGTTAAAATGCTCGTTTAAAAGCGGTTAGATTGTCCAATTAAAACAATCGGTTAACAGCAGTGGGTGGAGTAATCCACCCGCTTTTTTACTTTTCAGGAGACTTTATGGATTGGTACGTTGTCGATAAAAAATACATCAATTACCTGACACAGTTTGATTCCCGTGTCGGATATGTGGAATATGGGGAACGTTTGAAACTCCATGTGGGAATTCTTCTTACTATCGGAGATTTCCACTACTATGTCCCTATTTCCTCTGCAAAACCAAAACATCAGAAGATGTCCAACAGTCTGGATTTCCACAAACTCCAGGATGAATCCACCGGATATCTTTATGCGGTATTAAATATCAATAATATGATTCCGGTTCCTGATAACTGTCTTACACAGTTAAAATATAATCAGGTAGAAAGCTTCCGTTCTTTCAGTAATGAAAAAGAAAAAACAGACTATGTCTACCTGCTCCAGAAAGAAAAAGCTCTAATTGACAATGTTCAAGACACTCTGCAAAACAAAGCCATGAAATTATATCAGAAATGCATTGCCAAGCCGGATTCTTCCCTTGCTACAAGATGCTGTAATTTCAAAATGTTGGAAAAAAAATGCAGTTCTTATTCCGATACATAAACACAACCATGATCCTTCAAACCTCTCCATCTGCCGGAGAGGTTTTCTTTCTTAAAAAACAAGAATTCCCCTGCCATCATATACACTTCCCTCGCTACCCTGATTACGGATTGCACGGTCAAGTGCCATGACGGTTGCTACTGCAGCATCAATTTTCTCTGTGGATTTTTCTTTATCCATTTTGATATTTCCGGCAGGGTCTTGTCTGACATACACGTTGTCCATCATCCAACGGAGAACCTTATGCCCACCGTGGGCAATTCGCTCCTCAAGTGTCAGCTTCATAAGTTCCTTCGTTGGCGGACTCATATCCTTATACCCCTGCCCGAAAGGAACAACAGTAAATCCCATACCTTCCAAATCCTGCACCATCTGCGTTGCACCCCAACGGTCAAATGCAATTTCTTTTATATGGTACTTCGTTCCAAGTTCCTCTATAAATTTCTCTATAAAACCATAATGAATGACATTTCCTTCTGTAGTTTCAAGACACCCTTCTGCTGCCCACACATCATAGGGAACATGATCCCTTCTGACACGGAGTCTCATGTTATCTTCCGGTATCCAGCAATATGGTAAAATGATGTATTTTTCTTCATCATTTCTTGGTGGAAATACAAGTACAAATGCAGTGATATCCGATGTACTCGAAAGGTCTAAACCGCCATAGCAGGTTCTTCCGATAAGTTCCTCCTCATTTACAGGGAATGCACACGCATCCCATTTATCCATCTGCATCCAACGAGTGGACTGTTTTACCCATTGGTTTAATCGAAGCTGCCGGAAGATATTTTCTTCTGCTGCATTTTCCCTTGCACTGATGTAAGCATTTCGAACCTTTTCAATATCGATGGTTTTTCCAAGGGAAGGATTTGCTTTATACCATGTGGCTTCGCTCGTCCAGTCATCCTCATCGGATGCACCATAAATCACGGGATAGAATGTCGGGTCAATTTTTCTGCCCTCTATAATGTCAACAGCTTTTTGGTGCTGTTCAAAGCAAATCGAATTTCTGTCTGTTCCGGCTGTAGTAATCAGAAAATATAAAGGCTGTGTTCTGGCATCACCTGAGCCTTTTGTCATAACGTCAAAAAGTTCTCTGTTCGGCTGTGCATGAAGTTCATCAAAAATAACAGCGTGTACGTTCAGACCATGCTTGGTATATGCTTCAGCTGATAACACCTGATAGAAGCTGTTGGTCGGTTTATACACAAGCCTCTTAACCGACATCACTGGTTTAATTCTCTTTTTCAAAGCAGGACACTGATCCACCATATCCACAGCCACATCAAATACAATAGATGCCTGTTGGCGGTCGGAAGCACAGCCATACACTTCTGCTCCCCATTCCCCGTCACCGCAGGTCATATATAATGCAATGGCAGCCGCCAGTTCCGACTTTCCATTTTTCTTCGGAATCTCACAGTAGCAGGTATTGTACTGCCTGTAGCCATTTTCCTTAACCGTACCGAATAGTGTGCGGATAATCTCATCCTGCCAGGAGAGAAGTTCAAACGGAACTCCCCTCCATTTTCCTTTGGTGTGCTTCAGACAATTGATAAAGTTGACCGCATGATCCGCTTTTGTCACATCATACATTATCTGCCACCTCCCTTAATCAAGAGAAGTTCCATCGCATCACTTTCTTTGTCCTCAGCTGTATCTGCAACAATTCTGCTTCTCGCAGAAGGAGTAAGTCCGAACTGCTCACAAAATTTATTCATAATCTTAAGATAGGTCTGTGCAATGGATACCTGTGGCACCTGCTGCCAGTAGCCACTAGGAGTCTTCACAATCGTTCCATGCTGCGTGATAAATTCCTCTGCTTCTTTCCACCTCGCATATGCCTGACAATATTCAGCAGATTCAGTGGATTTCTTACTGTTTCGTTCTTTCCATTTTTCCTTATCTTCCTCGATTCGGAATGCGGTATGCCCTTTCAGTCTGGAAAGAAATACCTTCCTTGTGTCCTTTCCGTCCTTACCTCCAAGACCGATTCTGACAAGCCAGACTCTCATGTAATATTTTTCATTTTCTTCGATGGTAGCCTTTGGACTTACTCTCTTTGCTTCCTTTGCCGTCTTTGCCATGCAAGCTGCCAATTCAGCATAGGCTCTCGCTTCATCCTCGTTCAGCGGAAATCCGCAGAAGCATATTCTGTCATCCTCAAAGGCAAGCCCCTCTATACTTTCTTCTTCCGCAATCTGTATCACTTTCTCAAGTGGTATGTTTTCTTCCGCATCCAGTCTCTCTACCAGCTTATCGGAAATTCTGAATACCTCTTTTCCGACTGCTTTTTCCAAAAGGCACTGTTTGCTGTGAATCATGTAAATAAGATTTTTAATACCCTCTGCTGTGAATCCCTCTATCGGAATCCCAATATTAAGTCTGTCTGCTTCGCCTTCAGCAAGACCTCTCGCTACTAATTCTTTCTGCATGGTAAGTGCTGCCTCCTCGGATTCGTGTTCCACATTTCCATCACGATCCACTGTATACTCCCCGACCTTGTATCCAAAGGATGGTGGTCCCTGATATTTTGCTTTTACATTAAGGATTTCCTCTATCGCTTTTACAACGTCTTTTCTGTTTTCTGCTGTTGTTTTTACCTTCATTTGCTTTTCCTCCATTCAATTTGGTACTACATATATCACTCTGAATGGAGGAAATAGCAAGTTATTTATTCACTAATTTTCCCGTGATTCCGGCAGTGACATTGCCACTGCAAATGGAAGCAGACACATTCATTCTCCAAATGAAAATACTGTCTGCCTTTCTGGGATCACTTTCTGAATTAAAATCAATAACCTGCTTGCAAAAAATTGTATGTATGTACCGTTCTAAAATGGGTGTGTCTGTATTTTTTGTTTCCCGGCTCGGCTTTCGGAATTTCCAAGACTCTGGCAGAGCCAACCTCTCCAATTCCGCTAAATGTCCGTACCAATCCGGTACATATGCAAATTCAAATAAATCCGGTGCTATCATCTGTTTCCTCTTTTCCTGTGGTTTTCTGTACTCATATCTGTTTTCTGTCTTTGCTTCCATCTCTTTCATCATGAGCCTCCTTTTTTTCTCTTGAAATATAAAATAGGTGTATCGCAATTCTATCGTTCTGTGAATTGCGATACACCTATCAATGCGTTTTTATCCATGGGAAAATTTCAGTAACTTCAACAAACATCGCATTCTACGTTGCTTTCCTGTGTCCATGTGATTTCTCCTTTTATAGTGTAATTTATTTCATCTTATACCTGTACTTTGATGTAATTCATAATATCCAACCTGTAGTGTAAACTATCTCTGAGGTGAATTGTAATGCATGACTATGTAAAAAATCTTGCGAAGGTAGTCCGGGCTGCCAGAGAAGAAGCCCATCTATCTCAAGCAGCATTAGCTGAACAAATAGGTTGTGATGAGCGTACAATACTAAATATTGAAAACGACCGTGGTAATCCCAAGTTCGAAGTATTGTGCCAGATCATCGCTTATTTACACATTCCTGCAGACCGTATTTTCCACCCTGACACTGCTACGGACGGGTTGAAAAAACAAAAACTGTTATTGATGCTACAGGAATGTGATGAGCAAGAGGCAGCCGAGATTCTTCCAGCAATTGAATACCTCTTAGCACTTATACATAAAAGAGGTAATTCAAACGAGTAAAGGAACCAGCTAATCCGTTGTGATTCTGGTTCTTTTCTTTTTGTTGCCATCTCCAAATCTTACTCTTGTAATATTTCAATTATTACACAAGTAAGATTTCAAGTCAATATGTTTTTTCTGAAATTGACAACCACATAAATAGCGTCTATAATATATTTATTACAGCCGTAAGATTTAAGGAGGGATTTGAAATGAGCGATTTACCACAGATTTCTGAAGCTGAATTTGAAGTTATGAAAATCGTATGGAAACATGCGCCGATCAGTACCAATGAAATAACAGATAAATTATTACAGACCACAAGCTGGAGTCCTAAGACGATACAGACTTTAATCAAACGTCTCGTAACAAAAGGCGTTCTGACTTATGAAAAACAGAGCCGAGTGTTTGTTTATACCCCAGTCGTGAAAGAAAGCGAATACATCGGCCAGGAAAGCAACTCTTTTCTGGAACGATACTATGACGGGGATATCACTGCCATGCTGTCTGCCTATATAGAAAATGACAGACTGTCTGAAACAGAAATAGACACCCTCCGTTCCCTTCTTTCCAAGAGGTCAAAAAAGGAGGAAATTAACGTGGCTAATTTTATGATACGCTTTTTAATATGCAATGTATTTATCAGCGGTATCATCGGAATTCTTTTGATAGCCAAGCGGATATTCAAAAACAACCTGTCCAGCCGGATGCAGTATAATCTGTGGTTCCTGCTTCTTGGGTTGCTGACAGTTCCCTTTATACCGTTCCGTCTCATCGGATTTGCACAAATCTTCTCGTGGCTTGGTAACTTAAGAAGCTCTCCTGCTTCTGGTACCGCAACCGCTATAGGAGAAGCTATGGGAATTAATCCAGCAGGAAATACAGACTGGATGAATGACTTCGCACTTTCTGTAAAAAGCGAGACACCATCCATTGCCGGATACATATTGTTAGGGATATGGATTGTAGGCATTTTTGCAATGATTATATTGGTAGTCAAATCCTCGCTCCGCCTACGCACTTTGGAGAAATCTGCACTTCCCCTCCAGAACCCGGAGGTACGCAGACTATATCATCGATGTTTAGAGGAAATGGGAATTCACAGAAATATACCTGTTTACAGCACCGCATTTTTGAAATCCCCGATTATTGTGGGACTTTTGAAACCGTGTATTTATCTGCCGATTCATCTGATCTCTGATTACAACGAATCCGATATGCGGTACATGCTGTTACACGAACTGCAGCACTATAAGCACAAAGATGCTATTGCCAGTTATCTGATGAACCTTGCCGGAGTGGTATATTGGTTCAATCCTCTTGTCTGGTATGCATTGAAAGAAATGCGTAATGACAGAGAGGTTGCCTGTGACACTTCCGTTTTGAAAATGCTTGAAGAGGATGCTTACGAAGATTATGGCAATACACTGATTAACTTTGCAGAGAAGGTTTCACTTACTCCTTTTCCGTTTGCTGCCGGCCTTGGTGGAAACATGGAGCAGATGAAACGGAGAATTATCAACATTGCCTCTTATGAGAAGCCGACATTTATGAAAAGAATAAAAGGTATGACTGCATTCATGTTGACTGCTGTCCTTCTACTTGGATTCGCACCTTTTATTTCTACATACGCAGCAGATGGAAGCCACTACCAATGGGATTCCTCTTCTGAGAATGTTACCTATGTAGACCTCTCCACATACTTCGGAGAATACGAAGGTAGCTTTGTTTTATATGATTTAGAAAATGATGCATGGAGCATACACGACATGGAGCATTCCACCTTACGAGTTGCTCCAAACTCCACCTACAAGATATATGATGCCCTGTTCGGATTGGAAGAAGATATCATTACACCGGAAAATTCGTTCATTGCATGGAATGGCGAAACTTATCCATTTGAAGCATGGAATGCGGATCAGACCTTACAGTCTGCAATGAATTCCTCTGTGAATTGGTATTTTGAATCTGTGGACGAACAGCTTGGAGCCGCTGACATTTCCAACTATATTCAGGAAATTGGATATGGAAACGAAAATATAAGTGGTGATTTCTCCACTTATTGGATGGAATCTTCCTTGAAGATTTCCCCAATAGAGCAGGTCGAACTTCTAACCAAGCTACAAAATAACAGCTTCGGCTTCGCCCCTGAAAATATCAATGCAGTAAAAGATGCCATCTGCCTTTCCTCTTCCGATGCCGGAACATTCTACGGAAAGACCGGAACCGGACGTGTGGATGGCCAGGATGTGAACGGATGGTTTATCGGTTATATCGAAACTGCAGATAATACATACTTTTTGCTACCAACATTGGTGCAGACAGCGATGCTACCGGAGGCAACGCAACTGAAATAACCATGTCTATCTTGTCAGACATGAATATCTGGAAATAACAAAATCGGGTAAATGCCAACTACGAAATTGGCTTTTACCCGATTTCATTTTATTTTTCGCCTGTTACTTCATAATACTTTTCATTTCCGGTTGCTGACCATGATGTTTTACCACTACTAACCACATCTTTTGTAGACACATTATAAGCAAATATATCAAGAATCTCTGCCTCTGAGATATGCCATGAACCATCTGCGTTTTTATTACTTCTGTACAAAACATATAATTCACATTTTTCATTTTCCGAAAGTCTGTCATATGCAAGAAATTCTATTATTTCCTCATTCTCATTTAAGATAACTCTGGAATTTCCACTCGCACTATATGATATCATAAAATCACATCCTTCGTCTGCGAAGTATTGTTGGTATATAGTACGATATCCATCATATATTTCATCTTTTTCAATCAATGTCACATAATCACATATCGCAGAAATAGAAATATCATCCTCTTTCATATTTTTCATTAATTCATCTATTAAATCGTGCTGAATGATAAAACCCTTATTCAGTGAACTAAATATTCTAATGGTCTTCCGTGGTATCATTCCCTGTGGTCCTGCTCCTGTAACATAATTTACAATGACAATCACATCCTTTGCACCATCTCCATCTATATCTTGAAATCCAACTGCCTCTACGCTGTCAAACATACCTACACTATCATTCTCAGTACTATTGTTTTCAAAATAAGCTGGAAAATGGTACACAATTTGATTGTCCTTTGCCAGCACAAATGAGACATCTTCCCAAAGCGTATCATAAGTCGGCAGATACGACACAAATCGTACCTCGCCCCAATCATTCAAATCTACCTCAAAGGATTGTTCGGTTATAACCCGGCTTTCATCTAATTTCTCTCCTGATGGATAGTCCACTTCAATATCTGCAATATTTGTCAATTGCTGTAATTCTTTCGTACCATCAAAATATAAAATGACTTGTTCATCAAATTGTTCTTCGCCTGATAGGATCACTTCTACATAGTCCTCATACCATGTAACTTTCCAACAATTACTTGTGATGCTTCCACCGTCATTGTGCAATTCAAAATCTGTTTGAGATATCTTATCTTTGCCTTCCATAAGGACTAATCGTCCACTTGCTGAACCAAAAGGCCAGTCTGGTTCTCCGACTGCCTGAAGTGTCAATTCATATTTTCCATCCGGAGAAACAGATGTATCGCAAGTTGTCTTCTTGTAATTTACCGTATACGAAATGCAAAACCCAAATACTACAATCACTGCAAGAAGCGAACCCATAATACATAGCATAATGTTCAAAAATTTCTTCATTGTTATAGCACTCCTTTTAATGTCCACGTATATCCAGCTCTTCCAATAGAGATTTTCCACTTCCCCAAGAATATACAATGTAATAACCGCTGCCCTTTATTTCTTCCGAAAATTGTAGTGTCTCGTGATCAATCACCTCAATGGACTGCCCTTCCTGAGTTTCCACCAAATATTCCCATTCATTACTTCTGTAACCTGAATAGTAAGCATCCAGTTCTTCCAAAGACAAATCACTTCGAATTAAAATTGCTCCGAAATACTGCATTCCATTTCCGTTACCCGTCAGTTTCCCAGCCTGTGACAACGACTCTATCAATTCTGTTCCCTCTGGCAACGGAATTTCACATAATGTCTTTTCCACCTTATAGGCTGTATGGTTATTTATAAGTGGAATTGAAATCACACTGCCTATCAATACAACTGCTGCCAATATTCCAACTAATTTTAATTTTTTCATGTGTCCTCCTTTCTTTTCTTACATCTGTAAGATTACCATAGAACACTACTATTATCAAATCAATCTTTAATACGGTATTGGTAGTCTGGTATATGCATAATTCCGTCATTTAGGATTTCATTTCCCAAATACTGAAAACTTCCATCCTCTGCAAACCTTACCGTAAGTTCATGGGTTATGACCGCATCATCGCAAATGACCATATCACAAACCGCCTCAACTGTTAATGTGACTGTTCCATCTTCATTTTCTTTGATATCGACAACCTCTGGCAGAGAAGTTCCAAAGAAAGTAGGTGCGTAATTAAAACATCCAAGACGCACCCAATAATATATCTGCTTTTCCTCATCAAATACTGCGTACTCTCGTATCTGCTCCGCTGTTATGGGAAGATACTCCATAATCAGATTTTCGAATTCTTCTTTCGGAATGCCATTTGGATAATCTTCGGAATTGAACTTTTCTCCATATTTCATTCCATACAGATATTCAAACATTCCGTTATAATCCAACTCACTCATATTTTCTGCATTCCAGTTGGAACACAAAAGGTTCTGTCCCTGATATCCAAGCCCCCGGACACAACGTTCAGACATTTCACGCTGTTCCTCTGTCATAGGTTTTATTCTGATCAGGCAGCTTCCATCCATAATTTCACTAACCTCTGGCGGCTCTGGCACACACAGCTCATAGCAGAACCATCCTTTTTCCGTGTATTTCCATTCTTTGAGTCTCGTATAAGAAATGTACGAAATTCCCAGCTTGTTGTCAGCATTCCTGATTCCTCTTGTACTCACAACATACATATCCGTTCCATCAAAAATGAATTTCATTCTGCCCAGTCCACCATCATTATGGATTTCATAAATCACCACAGAGCCTCTTTTCCCTTCCATACATTCTTTCAGAAAACTGTCAACACTTTCATAATTCTCGATGTTAGAATACGTTACCATCGTAGCAATTGGATATCCTGCGTCCTTTACCTTCTTCTGCATTTCAAGAACCGTTTGATCATCCAAAACAACATTAGATGCTATCCCTTTATCTGCTGTTTCATAAATGTCAAGATAAAGTTCCATCAGCTTCTTACAGTCACTCTCAGCTTCTTCCTTTTCCTGTTCATCTACCGGAAGATTGTAGCCCTTTTCCCATTGTACTGCAGCCTCTTCCTCGGCATTTTTTATTTTCTCCGTGGAAGATACTTCTTCCGTATCTTCCACAAGAGATTCTCCCGCAACACTATCTTCTTTTCCACAGGCACACACGAAACACCCAATCAGAAATACCATGATCAGTAGAATGCTTTTTCTTTTTAATGCCATAATATCATCCTTTCTTTCTTGCTATTGGTGGCAGTTCCAATTCTATTTGCTCTATAGAATTGGAAAGATATCTGAAAGTTCCATCTTCAAATGGCTGAACCACAATCTCATTCCTGAATGCAAGGTCAGAATTATAATCCGGCCATACTCCGTCTACAATAAGAGTAATCGTTCCGTCCGTGTTTTCTTTGTAATCAACCACTTCTCCAAAAGGCGGATATGGACTGGCATAAATCATTTCATATTCATAACTGTTGTGGTCTGCGTTGTATCTACAATGTTCTCTCAACTGCTCCACAGACACCGGGAAATAGGTAGTCATTATTTTTTCATACTCCTCTGCCGGAATTTCACATCCCTGTGTCTTCAGATTTTCGCCTGTATAAATCCGATAGATATCTTCATACATGCAAGGCATCAAAATATCCTCTACATTGCTACTGTTCCAGTTTGTGACAAGCACATTGTAATTCACATAGCTTAGTCCTAATATGTATTTCTCCGTCAGTTCCTGGCAGTCTTCTGGAAGCGGTTCTATTCTCCAATACTGTCTCAAACTTGCATGTGCAATCACATATTCATATGCGTAGATAAAATACCCTTTTTCAGTAAGTTTAATTTCAGCCACATTACTTACCGAAGTTCCCTGTATTTCAGGCACTCCACCTTCCTTCCAACGAACGCCTATATAATAAGTCTGCAACTCACCTTTCCGGTAAATAAAAGTAACTGCTCCAATCAGTCCATCTCTATGCACTTCAAATACCGTAACCATCGAGTCCTGTCCATTCAAGTAATCTGCGTAAAACGCTTCAATTGCTTCATGATTTTGCATAGCATTATCTTCTTCAACACTTACTAAACCGCTTCTGCCCAATTGTTCCACCACGGCTTTCCTCTGCTCGTTGGTAAATTCGTTAATACCGGAAGAGTAGCTTGGTGCATCTGCAATTACAATATCCTTATAGATTTCTCTGACCGATTCTGCTGCTGACAAACCGTACTCTGCAACTGCTCCTTCTCCTCTTCTGAAAGGAGGTCATCGCTGGCTTGCGGAATGAACCAATATGCTGACTCTGTAGAAGTTTCCGCATTCTCGGCTTCTTCTGTTTCTGCTTCGCTATTTTCGATTTCTACAGGTGGCTCCCATACTTCTTCTGCCATCTTTTGCTTTTCTGCATGCTGTTTTCCCCAACAGAACACTCCTGCTATCACGAAAAACAACAGCAGCAAAATCGGAAGTCCACATCTTCTAAGCAGCCATTTCACATCTTCCATTATTCGCCTCCGTACAATTCTTCCCATTCTTCTAACGTCAACCGTGGCGTATGCCAAGTTTCTCTGTAGTTGTTTTCAGATGGTATAATTCGGTTAGATACATATTGTACTCCTCCGTCCTCTAACGGGCGGACCACAACCTCATGAGCATATACCTTGGAATCACCTGCATAAGGGAATACTACATTAGCTGTAAGTGTAATTGTCCCATCGCTGTTTTCTGTAAAACCGACTACCTCTGAATATGGATATTCCGGGTATTCTACTTCTTCGAAACCTCTCGGCTTATATTCATAAGTCGAATCCACCGAATCATAGACCGTTTTGGATTGTAGCGTTTCGCTATCGATATTGAAATATTTCATAATAACACTTTCGAATTCCTCTTTTGGAATCTGATAAACTGCACTGACTGATAAGTTGTCATCAGCAACATAAGGAACATACTGACCGTTTACTTTTGGATAAAGAATGTCATACATATCATAGAAATTCAAATCTCCAAAATCATCCTCGCTCCAATCTACAATGAACATATTATTCTGTTCAAAGCTGATTGGGCAGAGGTATTTCCGACTCAACACCCTATATGTTTCATCCAATGGCTGTACTCGTAATGCGGTATGCTCCTCTGCCCCACTCAACGTAAGAACATACAATTCTTCTGAAAACCAGACACCGGAAAACATCAGGTAACCTTCTTCTGTATAATTCCAATACTCCGCTTGATAGTTTCCTATAACCTCTCTTTTCATATTTCCATTTTCATACTTGTAATAGCTTCTGACCACATCTACATTTCCGTCTTTTGTGTGCAAATCGTATTTTACAAATCCGCCCAAATAGCTGACTTCAAGAATCGTTATTTCTGCTTCCTCCTGTGCATCCACCTTTTCGCAGAATTCCACTACCTTCTCTGGTTCCGTCATGTTAATTTGATTTCTGCTGTCAACAGCCGGATATCCATTTTCTCCAAGGCGATTAACAATACTTCGAATCATTTCCAAATCAGCTATCTTATTTTGTTCTGCTGCTTCTTTATAAAGATCCACACAGATTTCTATAATTTCTTCCGCATTCTCCTGAGAATTTTCTGTTGCCTCCTGAACCTCAATGAAGGGATCATCAACCTGTATTTCTTCCGGGGGCATATCACTGCACCCCGAAATGGTATAACTCAGAAGTATTTGTATCATGCATAGTCTCATTCCCATGCCTCTCCTTTTTTCTTTCATATAGACCTCCGTTCTTTTTCTAATATGGTAATATCCTGATTTTCAATGTACAGCACTTTAATTATTACATTTGTAAGATTTTTGGATAAAAAAATTTTCTCCAACAATACAATATACTCTCTTGAATATTACACCCGTAAGATTTAGAAGTCAAGTTATCTTTATATAAAAAGGCTTCTGCCAGAAGGTATCATACATTTTCGCAAAAGTAATACCTTTTAGCAAAAGCCTATTATTCAGCAAGGTTTCAAACCACCCCACTGTTTCAATATTCAAATATTTCATTCAAAAGACCAGAAAACACACGTCCATTATCTTTCTTTATTATCCCACAAACCGCAGAAAATCAAGGTTTCCTCGAAAGCAGACAAACGGTTTCAATATTCGCCTGAACTTTGATTTTATACTGCATAGCGAAAGTATGCAATAGATTTTCAAAGTGGGGTAAGAAATTTCCCCCATCTTCCCTTGATTATTTGTTATTTTTGCTTCGGCAAGTAAAACAGCTTTTGTCAATGGATTAGTTGTCCTTTCAGCCAAAGATGCCGCATCATACTTGTCATTATAACTTAACGCCCTTCCACTTAACCAAATATCTATTTGATAATCCTGTTCTTTTAAGATTTCAATATCTCTTTCTGAAATTTGCAAATATTCTGGTCTCAAATACGCAAACAGACTAGTGGAAATTTCTTGCTTTGGTAATTTCTTTATTTTGAATCCTTGTTCTTTCCAAGTAGATAATATTATCTTTTCTCCATTATAAGGTACTGATTCACATTGTGAAACAAGACTATCATATGTCATCACACGAATATCATTATCAGACTTTTCTGCAAACATTGCTCTTCGTTTTTCTGAATTATCTTTTCAGCATTTCTTCCAATAACTAATACATATTTAAACCTTACAGAATTCTCGTTTAGAGGAACTCTTAATTTATCTATTTGATGAAGAATTGCTTCTCTATTTTTATTGACATATGCCTTCCAAGATGTAATCTGATCATATGCATGATTAAACTCTGAGTGAAAATAAATATTTTCCTTATCATTTGTAAAAATCTTCTTTTTGCATCTTCCAATTCAACTAATACAAATTCCCAATAATCAGAACTCTTAGTTAAATATGCAAAATCCGTCACAAATTCATTACCCAACTTAAATTTGGAAATCACACAATTCATATGCAAATAATGATTTAGCAAAAAAGGCATTGGTATGAATATAGTATTTTCCTCAAGAAATTCCTGTATCTGATTTTCTGTATTACCGTTCTTCTCTATAACATCAAAATATTGTTCAAGCAATTTTTCTTCTAACTTCATCAAACTCCCATCTCCTTACTGCCGGATAACTTTATCAGCCAAATTTGTAGAATCAACATATATTCTCCCCATTGTTTGAGCCGCCTTAATTTTGTTATCAAGCATTTCTCTCAGGGTGTACATTCCTTCTGTAATTGGAACTAAATCCCCACCGTCTACCAAAATAGTCCTAAGTGCCTTTCCTGTTGTCAGAGCTTGTACGGAATCAGGCGAAAAACCATTTACAGAAATAAATACTCCTCTTCCATACATCTTCTCTTCTACTTTTGCTGCAAACTGATACAAGCTATCAGATGCACTCCATTTATCATGCCACTTAGCTTCTATTATGTAATGCTCTCCATCATACTTTATTGAGCCATCAATCTGTTCTCCTACAATTTTAAACGGTTCTGTAACTTCTATACCCTCATTTAAAAATAATTTTTTTAGGAATTCCTCAAACAAATATCCTCTTCTCTGTGCATTTATTTCTTTTCCGTTCTGATCTTTTCCACTAAATAAATTTAAGAAGATCTCTTTTAATTCATTTATACTAATGCTGATATCTTTCCGCTTTCTTTCCTGTTCTTCTTGTCTTTGTCTTTCCTGCTTTATTTTGTAATCCCGAATTTCTTGAAGTTGTTTTAAATGGCTGATATTTCTTTTTGCTTCGCTCTCACTCAGTTTGTTCAATTTCTGAAATAATAAGGATCGAAATAATTCCATTCCGTTAGTTCCTTTAACATACACCTAAATTGTCCTATTCCCGAATCACTTCTTTTTTCTAAATTAGTAAAAATTTTATCTACAATTTCAGCCCTATGCAATTCTTTATATTCACTTTCCGGCATCAATTCCCTTGAGGTACAACCAACTTTTTTCATAAAATCGACTATATCTTTTTTCGGCCAAAAAATAGACAAAATGCATCCTTTCATGCAATCCATTATATCTTTAGGAAATGTAGTACCCATTGAAATCTATCGCCTCCCTACTTGTTCTTCTTTTTATTCAACTCCTCATACCCCATGATGCAAAACAACTTTTGCTAAAAAATATCCTTTCGCCAAAATGTATATCTCCTGTTCCAAAAAGCCTATCCCCTGGGGTAAATCTCCGATTATATCATCACTCTACGGAAACAGAAACACACATCTATTTTATTTCCAAAATGGCGAAATCCTTTGATTTATTGGGCTTTTCTCGACAGAAGGCAGACTGTCTCCACATGCACAGTCTGACAAAACATATCCACCCCCTGGCCTCTCACCATCTCATATCCACCCGCACACAACACTTTCAAATCCCTGGCCAAAGTAGCCGAATCACAGCTCACATATACAATCTTCTCCGGACAGACCTTCAAAATCGCTGCCAGCAGTTTTTCTCCGCAGCCTTTCCGCGGCGGGTCCACCACTACAACCTGCGGACGCCATTCTCTATTTTCTTCCTTATCCGGAGGCACATCCATGTCATCACTTCCACAGAGCTTTTCCAGCACATCTTCGGCTTCTCCTACGAAAAATTCCGCATTGCCGATGCCGTTTATTTCCGCGTTTTTTCTGGCATCTTCCACCGCCTGCGGGATAATTTCAATCCCGTATACTTTCTTCGCCCGCTGTGCTAAAAACAGTGAGATTGTTCCTATTCCGCAGTATAGGTCCCATACAATTTCTTTCCCGCTTAGTTGCGCAAACTCCAATACTTTCCCATACAGCACTTCCGTCTGAACCGGATTTACCTGATAGAACGATAGCGGGGAAATGCGGAACTTCACATCTCCAATCCAATCCTCAATGTAATCCGAACCCCATATGGTTTTTACCGTATTTCCCATAATGACATTGTTGCGCTGTTCGTTTACATTTATGGAAATGCTCGTCATTTCTTTTAACCTTGTCAGCTTGTCCACCAATTCTTTCGAGCGCGGAAGGGATTTCCCATTTAAAATAATACATACCATCAGCTGTCCGGAACGAAAGCCATATCGAATTAGTACATGCCGGACAAATCCTGTTCCACTTTTTTCATCATATGGTTCCACATGGTAGCGTTCCATCCATTCCAGAATATGTGAAATGATCTTTCGATTGTGCGGTACGCCCAGATAACAGTCCTCTACCGGAATAATGACGTGTGTTCTGGCCGCATAAAATCCGGCTGCCAGCTTACCATTTTTATCGCGGCCGATCGGAAACTGCGCTTTGTTGCGGTAACGATACGTTTCCTGCATACCGATTACCGGATCCATGTGTATTTGCGACGCATCAAAACCGCCGATTCGCATCAGATTGTTGCGAATTTTGTTCTGCTTATATTCCAACTGCTTTTCATAGGAAAGCGCCTGGATCTGGCACCCACCGCACTGCCTGTGAATCGGACATTTTGGCTCCGTGCGGTCAGGTGATGATTCGAGCATTTCCATCAGTCTCGCGTAGCCATATGTTTTTTTCATTTTTATTACTTTTGCAATTATTTTATCTCCGACCAGTGCATCCTTAACGAAAAATGTCATGCCGCTGTTTTCCTGTCCGATCGTTTTGCCGATTCCGGAACCATCGGCGCTCATATCTACAATGTTTAATTCTATTCTGTCATTTTTTTTCACCATTTTTCACTCTGTCTCCATCATTTTACCGTTTTTTAGTATATGTCCGGCATTTTGCCGAATCAAATATGTGCCTCTGCATTTTCGTTTTTTATCGTAAATTTAGGCATAAAAATACAGCCGGCGAATCTCTGGGTACATTCTTCCCGTGTACCGCAGAAATTATATTTTACGCCCGCCAAAATCATTTTTAACCTTATAAAATACTCGTTTTTCTTATGTTGGATTCAAAAGAACGATGAAAGCCCAGCCAGTCCGTATTCCCCTCCGGGATATTTACAAACGCTTCTTCCAGCGCCTCCATCTTTGCATCCATATTATCTGCAAAACTTAATGCTACTGCCTCTGCCAGAGCCGGCTTTTTCGGCGAACCATACTCCAGTTCACCATGATGCGCCAGAATACAATGAATCAGCTCATCTGCAAGTTTTTTTGGAAAATCGGGAATCTGGCGGATTCGCTCTGTCAGCATCTGTGCCCCGATAATAATATGGCCAAGCAGCTGTCCGGCATCGGTATAATCGTTTTCCGGAAATCTGGACAGTTCTTTGAGCTTGCCGACATCATGAAAGACCGCTGCCGTAACAAGCAAATCTCTGTTTAAAATGTCATACTGCGCCGCATAGCTTTCACATAATTTAGCCACTCCCAATGTATGCTGGAGCAGGCCGCCTACAAATCCATGGTGCATGGTTTTGGCTGCCGAATGGAATTGAAATGCTTCCTGAAACTTTGTATTACCAAAGAAATCCATTGTCAGCTGTTTTAAATACGGATTTTCAATCCGTCGAATAATTTCCATCAGTTTCGCATACATCTGATCCGTATCGTATCTGCTGACAGGAAGAAATTCCTTTGGGTCATACTCTCCCGGCTGCGCCTTTCGGATACGCTTGATATTCAGCTGCAGCGATCCCTGAAAACTTGTAACATCACCAACTACATTCAAATAATCCAGTTTTTCAAAATCATCTATTCCTAACGAACCAGGATCCCAGATTTTTGCATCCAGTGTTCCTGTTTTGTCCTGCATCGTCAGCGACACAAACGGTTTTCCCGCTTTTGTCACCGACGGTTGTTTATTTTTGCACAAATAAATCTCATTAATGCGTTCTCCCTCACGCAATGTTTCTATATAACGCATACTTCTGCCTCCATTTTATTCTATCTTAATACCCCGACTTCTACCGTACAGGTAAATTTTTTATACCCCTCGGTATTTTGCCGGTTTGCAGTAATTTTTACCTGATCTCCTTTTTTCAGCTTTAATATCATACGCTGATAATCTTCCATAGAGAGCACTTCCTCTTTTCCGATCGCCACAATTACATCACCGGTCTGCAGTCCCGCCATCATTGCCGGAGCATCTACTACAGCTTCTTTAATATATACTCCTTTTGGAATGTTATATTCCCTGGAAATCGCGTCGGTTACCGTACTGCCTTTTACTCCCATATATGGCACGTTTAAACCATTCGAAAGCAGTTCTATAATTTCTTTCAGTTCGGAAATGGACACAGCTGTTAACGTATTCTGCTCTTTTTGTATATAAGGTGATTTCAGAACAAGGCCAATCACTTCTCCGTCCGTATTGATCAGAACTCCGTTTCCTTTTGCATTCGCAACAATATTGGTCGTAAATACGGTATAATTACGATCTTCCGTTGTAATTGTATTGGTTACGGAAGTAATATTTCCGGTCAGTATGGAATAGTTCGTGCCCAGAGGACTGCCCAGTGCAACGACCATCTTACCCTGTCTGAGATTCAACGAATTGCCGAGCACGGCCGTTTCAATCTGATCCATGGTAGTTTTTGCAATTTTTTCTACCGGTACACCCAAAACGGCAATGCCTGTGTTGCCATCATATTTTATCAATGATGCATCCAGCGTATCATTATTGATAAACGTCACCCGGATTGATTTCACATCTTCAATAACCTGATATTCCGTTAATATCAGCAGTTCCTTTTTGTTGTTTCCTATAATGAGTCCGGACGCCTGCCCAGGTGATTCATACGGAGAATCAAAAATATCGACACGTTCTTTAATACCTGTTACCGTAACGATTGACTGATTCACCTTGTTGCCAATCCGGTACAGTTCATTCTGCAGAATCTGGTAATCATCCAGTGTCATATCTTTCTTTTCGGTAATATAGACCGTCTCTTTCTTTTTATCTCCGTGATCAGGCTTTGCCTGCGTCTGATCCGTTTCTTCCTGTTCAACGTCTGTCTGGGGATTCTCCGCATTTTCGCCGTCTGCCAGCGTATCTTTTGGAATTCCAACCCACTGATCTTCTTTCGGATCAAACCAGGACTCCATCTTCGGTTTTAACGCACAAAAACAAGGCATGAAACAAATCCAAACAAAATTGCATATCCAATCGTTGCAATCCCTTTTTGCACAAGCTGTTTTTTGCTTACCGGCTTGTCTTTGATCTTCTCTTTTATGAAATGCTGCTCTTCGTTTTTGTATGGCATGAAAAAACCCCTCTTCCCATTACCCATTACACTTTTGTTTTTCGATACCTTATGTTAAGATTATACGAGGATTTGGCATTTATTTCAAGAAAATAAGTAATTTTTCTTACAAATATTACTTTTCACTTACGAAATTATCATGTAAAATGAAGATAACCTGATAGAAACAGGTATACCATCACCAATATCAATGATTGATGCGTACGGAAATGATTTTTCAGCTACGCTCCGGAAAGGATCAATGACTATGAATAAAAAGGTTCTCTATACTTTAGAATACAACAAAATTACGGAACAGCTGTCCGCCCATGCTTCTTCCGATTGGGCAAAAGAACACTGCCTTCACCTCAAGCCAATGACAGACCCGGAAAAAATCAGACAGGCACAGGCGGAAACCGGAGCGGCTCTCTCCCGCATTTACCGCAAAGGCAGTATTTCTTTCAGCGGCATTCACAAAATCGGCATGTCTTTAAAACGACTGGAAGTCGGTGGTATCCTCAGCATCGAAGAACTTCTTCACATTGCTGCGCTGCTGGACGTGGCCAAACGCGTGAAAACATACGGAAGAGCCGACCGGGAAAATATCTCCCCGGATACGCTGGACGCCATGTTTCAATCTGTAGAACCTCTGACACCTCTTTGTACGGAAATCAGACGATGCATCATTTCCGAAGAAGAAATTGCAGACGATGCCAGCAGCCGTTTAAAATCCATTCGGCGAAGCATTCAGGGTATGAGTGGCAGAATCCACAACCAGATTTCAAATATACTCAATCATTCCACTACCAGAACATATCTGCAGGATGCGGTTGTCACCATGCGCAATGGCCGCTATTGTCTTCCGGTCAAAGCAGAATATAAAAATCAGATATCCGGAATGATTCACGATCAGTCTTCTTCCGGCTCCACATTGTTTATTGAGCCTGCCAGCATTGTTAATTTGAATAACGAATTAAAAGAGCTGTATTTAAAAGAACAGGAAGAAATTGAAAAAATCATTGCCGAGCTGAGCAATCAGGTGGCGGTCGACAGCGAAACGCTTTTGAACAATTACAAGCTGCTTACGACACTGGATTTTATATTTGCAAAAGCAGAACTGGCACACGAACAAAACGGCGTTGCACCGGAGTTTAATACACAGGGCCGCATTTATATCCGCCGCGGACGACATCCTCTGCTTCATAAAAATCGGTCGTTCCGATCGACGTCAGGCTTGGCGATGATTTTCAGCTGCTCGTTGTAACCGGTCCAAACACCGGAGGCAAGACCGTGTCGCTGAAAACAGTCGGCCTTTTGACGCTGATGGGACAGGCCGGCCTGCATATCCCGGCCGGCGATCGTTCTCAGCTTGCCGTTTTTGAAAATGTATATGCGGATATTGGAGATGAGCAGAGCATTGAACAAAGTCTGAGTACATTTTCTTCCCATATGACCAACATTGTAACGATCTTAAAAAAAGTGACTCCTAACTCACTTGTATTATTTGATGAGCTCTGCTCCGGCACGGACCCGACCGAAGGCGCCGCACTGGCCATCTCCATTTTATCCCGCCTGCTCATGCGCGGCGTACGGGTCATGGCAACGACACACTACAGTGAACTTAAAGTATTTGCACTTTCGACTGAAGGCGTGCAGAATGCCTGCTGCGAATTTGATGTGGAAACGTTAAGTCCTACGTACCGCCTGCTCATCGGCATTCCCGGCAAAAGCAACGCCTTTGCCATATCCGGTAAACTCGGCCTGACAGATGATATTATTGCGGATGCAAAAACACGCATTACCTCGAATGAACAAAACTTTGAAGACCTGATCGCAGATCTGGAAGCAAGCCGTAAAACGATCGAAAAAGAACGACTGGAAATTGAGCAGTATAAACAGGAACTTGCAAAACTGCATGCCCAGGCTGCCACAAAACAGGAAAAACTGGACAACCGCCGCGACAAAATCATTCAGGAAGCAAACGAACAGGCGCTGGCCATCTTAAAAGAAGCAAAAGAAGCCGCCGACGCCAGCATTCGCAACTTCCACAAATACGGTACGACAAATCCGACTGCCAGTGATCTGGAAAAGAACGTGCGGCATTGCGCAGCAGAATGAACGATGCGGAATCGCGTATCGCAAAAACACAAAAACAACCGGCTGCCAACAATAAAGTCCCGAAAAAACTTCGTCTTGGCGACTCCGTTCGTGTACTCAGCATGAATCAGCGCGGCACGGTATCGACTTTGCCAAATGCTAAGGGGGATCTGTTTGTTCAGATGGGAATTCTCCGTACACAGGTCAATATCAAAGATCTGGTACTGATAGAGGATGAAACCACATCTTCTTCCAAAAAGTCAGCAAAAACAGGCGCAGGCAAAATCCGAATGTCCAAAGCTTCCAGCATTTCAGCGGAAGTCATGCTGATTGGAAAAACCGTTGATGAAGCTATTATGACACTGGACAAATATCTGGATGACGCATATCTCTCACACCTGTCAACGGTACGTGTCGTACACGGCAAAGGAACCGGCGCTCTGCGCAATGCCGTGCACCAGCATCTGCGCCGCATCAAATATGTGGATTCTTTCCATCTTGGCGAATTTGGAGAAGGAGATTCCGGTGTCACAATCGTAGAATTTAAATAACAATTTATGCAAAAGGAGAATGTATGGTAGCAAAACAAAAAATATTAATTGTAGATGATGATGTAAATATTGCAGAGCTGATCTCTCTCTACCTTACAAAAGAATGCTTTGAAACAAAGATTGTCAATGACGGCGAAGAAGCACTGACCGCATACCAGCAGTTTCATCCGAATCTGATTCTGCTGGATCTTATGCTGCCTGGCATCGACGGTTATCAGGTCTGCCGTGAAGTACGTGCCAAAAGCAATGTACCGATTATTATGCTGTCCGCAAAAGGCGAGATTTTTGACAAAGTGCTGGGACTGGAACTGGGCGCCGATGACTATATTATGAAGCCTTTTGATTCCAAAGAAATGGTTGCGCGGGTAAAAGCGGTTCTCCGCCGCTATCAGCCCGTAAAACCGGCTGCGGAACAGCCGCCGCTGAAACTGGTAGAATATCCGGGACTGAATGTCAATCTGTCCAATTACAGCGTAGAATACAACGGAAGGCTGCTGGACATGCCCCCGAAAGAACTGGAGCTGTTATATTTTCTTGCCTCGTCTCCAAACCAGGTGTTTACACGGGAACAGCTGCTGGACAATATCTGGGGATATGAATATATCGGCGACACCCGCACTGTTGACGTTCATGTAAAACGGCTGCGTGAAAAAATAAAAGACACCGAACAATGGGGCATTGCCACTGTCTGGGGTATTGGGTATAAATTTGTTGTAAAATAGAGCCTGCACTCCATACTATTTCGATACAAACAAAAAGGAGTCCTATGAAACATACCCTTTATTTGAAATTTTTATTAAGCTATCTGGTCTTTGGCATACTTGGCTTTATCCTCGTATCTACCGTAACCAATTACGGACTGCGAACCCAGATTGAAACGGCAGAAGCACATACACTGTATACGGAGTGTACCGAGATTGCTTCTCATTATGCCAAAAACTATTACAACGGAAGCATGGAATTAACGGAACTGCACCGTCATCTGGAAACACTCAGCCACTATTTAAATACGAAGATCAAAGTCATCGACCCTTCGGGGCGGATTATTATTGACTCCGCAAATGCCGCCTATGACAGTGATATATTCATAACCGGATTTAATATCAATGATTTTGGCAGCAAATACTATATGATCAATCGTTTCTATAACACTTTTTCGGAAAATCATCTGACCGTATTTGCTCCGATTACCCCCGCTTACAGAGTCCGCGGATATGTACTGATTCATAAACCGATTCAGGATATTTATACGTACAGCTACGAATTGCTGCACGTTGTTTACATTACATTACTGCTGATCTTTTTGCTGGCTTTTGTCATTCTGCTTTTGTTTTCGCTGCTTATTTACCGGCCAATTCGCAAAATTACTTCTGTCGCAGATGCTTATATTGATGGTGATTTTTCTCAGAAAATGAACATCCATACCCACGATGAACTGGGTCATCTTGCCACCGTATTTGATTATATGGCGAACGAACTGAATACACTGGAAGACGATCAGCGAAAATTTGTTTCCAATGTCTCACATGATTTCCGCTCTCCGCTGACTTCTATTAAAGGATATATTGAAGCCATTCTGGATGGTACGATTCCTTATGAAATGCAGAACAAATATCTGAACATTATTTTATTCGAAACCGAACGTCTGAATAAGCTGACAAGCAGCCTTTTGGAACTGAACAAATTTGGCTCTCACGGTAAAACGATTCTGTATATCAAAAGCTTTGACATTAACTATATTATCCGTATGACTGCTCTGGCATTTGAAGGCATCTGCAGTGAAAAACATATTTCCATTGAACTGATTCTTTCCGGACAGACACTGTTTGTTACTGCCGATATGGCAAAAATCCAGCAGGTTATTTACAACCTGACCGACAATGCGATTAAATTCAGCTATCCGGATTCTTCCATCACCATTGAAACTACGGAAAAAAACGGCAAAGTATTTATTTCCGTGAAAGACTCCGGTATCGGTATTCCAAACGACAGTCTGAAAAAAATATGGGAACGGTTTTATAAGACAGACGTTTCCCGCGGAAAAGATAAACGCGGAACCGGCCTGGGACTTGCAATTGTCAAAGAAATTATTCAGGCGCATGACGAAAATATCAACGTCATCAGCACGGAAGGAGTTGGAACGGAATTTATTTTTACATTATCTCTGTCAAAAGAACAATAAAACTGTCCGAAATACAGACATTTCACATCTGTATTTCGGACAGTTATCTTTACCGATGATATTACCAATCACAAAAACTACACTAATTCAATAATTACCTGCATAGCGCCATCACCTTTACGCTGGCCGAGTTTGATAATTCTTGTATATCCGCCGTTCCGTCCGGCATATTTAGGTGCAACTTCATCGAACATTTTGGCAATCAGATCTACATCTTTTTTATCTTTCCGTTTATTGGAAGTAACTGTTTTGCCATCTTTTCTTGTCGTTTCGGAGCTTGTTACAGGATAAAGTACTTTCAGCATTTCTCTTCTTGCATGAAGCCGGGACGGTTTGTCTTTTTTGATTGTCTTGTCAACTTCATCATAAACAGTCTTTCTCTTACCGTCAACAACTTCTTTTACTCTTTTCCCATCCGCATCTTTGCGTGGTACTTTCGCTTTTACAGTCACTTCTTCAAAGTTATCTTTTTCACGAACTGCCATTGCAATCATTTTTTCCGCAATTTTGCGGATTTCTTTTGCTCTGGCTTCGGTCGTTACAATTTTCCCATGATACAGTAACTGTGTTACCTGATTACGCAGTAAAGCTTTTCTCTGGGCAGATGATTTGCCCAATTTTCTATACATTGCCATTATTATTTCCTCCAAATCGTGGTACATTCGGCAGCACACTTTGGTATTACCTGCCGGATGCTGATTTATAATACAATTTATTCAATTCACCACCGGCCATACAATGATACATGTATGTCTGGCAAGGCCGGCCTGCCTTTTGCCAGAAAAGACCGGGTCTGCACACTTACGGTCTTACCATCCCAGCCCGGAGTTTTTTTATTCGTCTCCCGGATTTAACTGGAGTCCTAACTCCTTTAATTTTGCCAATACCTCTTCTAAAGACTTACGTCCAAGGTTACGAACTTTCATCATATCATCCGGCGTACGGTTTGTCAACTCTTCAACCGTATTGATACCTGCCCGCTTTAAGCAGTTGTATGAACGCACGGACAATTCCAGTTCGTCAATGTTCATTTCGAGGACTTTTTCCTTCGCGTTGTCTTCCTTTTCAACCATAACTTCCGCTGTTTTTGCATTTTCGGACAGGTCGATAAAGAGATTCAAATGTTCACTTAATACCTTAGCTGCAAGGCTTACCGCCTCATCCGGCTCCAATGTCCCATTTGTAAAAACTTCCAGTGTGAGCTTATCATAATCGGTAACCTGACCGACACGAGTATTCTGTACGGTCAGATTTACACGCTCTACCGGAGTATAAATGGAATCTACGGCAATCACGCCGATCGGAAGTTCCGGATTTTTATTTTTATCTGCGCTGATGTATCCACGTCCCTTTGTAATCGTAAGTTCCATATACAGCTTGGAATCTGTCCCACCATTTAAATGGGCAATTTCCAGCTCCGGATTTAAGATTGAGATATCGGAATCTACCTGAATATCTGCGGCTGTGACTACACCCTCACCTTCAAATTCGATGTAAGCAACTTTAGACTCGTTTGTACTGCTGGTATTTTTCAATGCCAGATTCTTAATGTTCATAATGATCTCAGATACATCTTCCTTTACGCCCGGAATCGAACTGAATTCATGCAAAACACCATCAATCTTCACCTGACTTACGGCTACCCCCGGAAGAGAAGACAGCATAATTCTCCGCAAAGAATTACCGAGCGTTGTACCATAGCCCCTTTCCAAAGGTTCCACTACGAATCGGCCGTACTTTTTGTCTTCGGAAATTTCTGCAATTTCAATATTGGGTCTTTCAAAATCGAACACTACCAAGTCCCTCCTTTTCGGATCAAGTGTGCATCACATCAATTATTTCGAATATAACTCGACAATGAGCATTTCGTCTACCGGCACATCAATCATTTCACGGGACGGCAGTTCTTTTACTGTTCCCTGCATCGTTTCATGATTTACGTCAATCCACTCAGGAACCAGTCTTGCGGCTGTCACCTCTACGATATCCTTCATTCTCTGAATGCTCTTTTTGCTTTCTTTAATTTCTACCACGTCACCGGCTTTTACACGGTAAGACGGAATATTTACCTGTTTTCCATTTACCAGCACGAACTTATGTCCGACAACCTGTCTCGCTTCCCGGCGTGTTCTTGCAAAACCCATACGGAATACTACGTTATCCAGTCTGGATTCGAGAATGGTCATCAGATTTGTACCTGTCATACCTTTCATCCGATCCGCTTTTTCATAATAATTGTGGAACGGCTTCTCCAATACGCCGTAAATGAATTTTGCTTTCTGTTTTTCACGAAGCTGCAGAGCATATTCAGACATTTTTCTGTTTGTTCTCTGCAGTGTTCTTCCGGATTTTTATCATATCCCAAATAACTTGGTTCCAGACCAAGCGATCTACATCTTTTCAGTACAGGTACTCTATTTACTGCCATCTTCGTCTATCCCTCCTAATTAAACTCTTCTACGTTTTGGCGGACGGCATCCGTTATGTGGCACCGGAGTTACGTCTCTGATGGAAGTAACTTCAAGGCCGCATGCGGAAAGCGCACGGATTGCCGCTTCTCTTCCTGACCCTGGTCCTTTTACCATGACATCAACTGTTTTCAAACCGTGTATAAGAGCTGCTTTTGTAGCTGTCTCTGCTGCCATCTGTGCAGCATACGGAGTAGATTTCTTTGAACCTCTAAATCCAAGGCCGCCTGCGCTTGCCCAGGATAAGGCATTTCCCTCAGTATCCGTAATTGTAACAATTGTATTGTTAAAAGATGACTGAATATGTGCCTGACCACGTTCAACGTTTTTCTTAATACGCTTTTTTGTTACTTTTTTTGCAACTTTCTTAGCCATTTCTAAACTAACCTACTTTCTCTGTATAATAATACGCGACTTTATTTCTTCTTATTTGCAACTGTTCTCTTAGGACCTTTTCTTGTTCTGGCATTCGTCTTTGTCTTCTGACCGCGAACCGGAAGACCTTTTCTGTGACGGATTCCGCGATAGCATCCGATTTCTTGTAATCTCTTGATGTTCAGAGCGATCTCTCTGCGCAGATCACCTTCTACTGTCTGTGATGCATCAATCACAGCGCTGATTCTTTTTACTTCCTCGTCTGTCAGATCTCTGCAGCGGGTATCCGGGTTAACTTTTGCTTCTGCAAGAATACGATTTGAGCTTGTTCTGCCAATGCCGTAAATATAAGTCAAACCGATTTCCACACGTTTCTCTCTTGGTAAATCTACACCTGCGATACGTGCCATGTGTATTGCACCTCCATAATTCTTAAATTGGTATAATTTTGTGACTCTCTTCTTATGAATCGGACCATACAGCTCCGGTTCCCCGGCCTGAAATGTGTGTATGGCCCGTATCGACACTTTTACCGATATCCCCTCGGTATAAAAGATACCGGATACAGCAGTGTCCGCTGTTTATTATGAATCAGCAGGCGTACCTGCTGACAGCCGCACATAATAAATCGTGTTGTTCAAAACCGCAGATCTGCTTGTCTGCTCAAACAGCCTGTGATTATCCCTGGCGCTGTTTGTGTTTCGGATTTTCGCAGATAATCCGGATACTTCCTTTTCTCTTGATTACCTTGCATTTTTCGCAAATTGGCTTAACTGATGATCTTACCTTCACAGCAAATCCTCCTTTCCTTACACCTGCAGCCGACAGACCGCATTTCTGCTGCTGATCTGCTACTTCAGGGTTCATTCCAAAGCGTTCAGCTAACATTATACCACGATGTCAAAAAAAAGCAACAGAATATTTTGTAATTTTGCAGACAAATAACTTCTGCTATATAAGTCCCAATTCCTGTATTCTGCCATATACTTTCTCAAATACATGACGCAGCGATTTATACTGTTTGCCGGATGCCAGCTCCACAAACGCCTGTTCATTAAATTTCAGGTCCGTATATTTGATATATTTAAATGCAAGCTCCCGTATTGTCTCTTTCGTATTAAACATCTGACTGAGCGTATCCCCCGCTTCTACTTTGAAATAGTCAGCCACAAGCGCACAGTTTAAATCAAACATCGGCGCAACCGCCTCCAGTTGTCCGGTATCATTATTCATCATAAATCCATAGTTCTGCGTATGTCTGTCCGTATTGATAATAATATAATCCAGTACCGGAATGCAGGCAAATTTGCTCCCCCATCTGTCCAGACAAAATTCCCTGAAATCAATCTTGCGGCGCATGCAGTAATCCATGACTTCCCACGCTTCTGTAAAGGACTGTTCTTCCCGCACAAAGTTCTGGCAGATCGATACATAGGCTGTTCCACGTGCCGTTTCTTTGATATCACTCAAATATACAATGCTGTCCAGACGGTTTTCAAAACATTCCAGTATTTCCGAAGCAAGCACTTCCATTCTCGTATTCACATACTCATTCGTCTTATCTGATTTTAATAAATACAGGCTTTCTCCCAGATAGACCCAGCCCTTGCGAAACAAGCCCTTTGTCGTAAGCTCCGGACAGATTGCATTCGTTGTAATCGTCGGCGAAAATCCGCTTAAAGACAAATCAAGAATATCCCGCAGCTTATTCTGGCGGATATTTATTTTTCTCCAGTCCGACTCTTCATCATCTTCTTTTACCCAATAGCTGTCTACTATGGAAACACCTTTACATTTAATACAAATATTGACCCGGTTATCCGTGGAATCCACCTGCGGAATCTGAAATGCGGCATAAATCTGCTTTGCATTGTCCCTGGACAGCGACAACACTCTGCTGCTTAAATATGCTTTTACTTCCTGTATATTATGTAAAATATCTTTCATTTTTGTTGACAGCCTGATATTTGACCTCAGACAAAACGGAAGCAGATCATTCCGTATCACTTCCACAACAAAATCTTCCAGATCAAAATATAAAACTTTTGTATTTTTTAACATCAGATACATATTTCTCATCTACCTTCTTTCCATATATCAATCCTGAATATAATCCTCTGTATATCTTACTGTTTTGTCTTTGCTATACTTCATTTTTCTTCTTTTTTCTTCCTTGCTGTCTTTTCCGTCTTTCCCTTTTTCCCCTTAACCCCCTCTTCTTCCTTTTTACTTTTTTGCCTTTTTATACCCATTGATATCATATTTTTCTTCGTATTCTTCAAAATAAACCGCATAATCCGAGTTTTTTCTCTCTCTTACACTTTTCACATATCCGTGAATGTCGAATTCCGAATAGCCCAGCTCAATCATTGCAACCGCCACATTCGAACAATGCGCCCCGATACGTTCCAGATTTGCCAGCAGATCATTAAATGCAAATCCCTGTTTTAACTCACACTTTCCATGCTGCAGCCGCTTAATATGCCGTAATTTTAACTCATCACACAAAATACCGATCAGCTCGCGCAGAGGTTCCACCCGATACGCCGTCTCCTGATCATCTTCTATAAATGCATTGACGGTCAGGTCTATAATTTCCGAAACCGCCGATTCCAGCACACCCAGCTCATACATTCCTTCTTTGGAAAAAGAAGTCTTTTTCTCATACAGCTCATTTGCAACCTTGGAAATATTACTGGCATGATCTCCCAGACGCTCAAAGTCGCTTAATGTATGTAAAAACTTCGATACCTCACTGTTTTGTGCAATCGTCATCTCACGTCCGGTCAGCTGCATCAGATAGGTGCCCAGCTTGTCTTCGTATTTATCAATTAAATTTTCTTTTTCCTGTACCTTGTTATATTGTTCATCCGAATACCGCACCAGCAGTTCCAGTGAATTTCCAATATTTTTCCGCACTTTTTTGCCATCCCATTCATCGCCTGATGACTCTGCGCGATTGCCAGCGGCGGATAAGCCAGAAAACGCTCTTCCAGCAAATCAAAATCTGCCTGATCTTCTTTATCTTCCTCACTGTCCCGTACAAGAAAGAATACAAACTTTTCAATTCCCCTGATAAACGGGCAAAGCACCAGAATCGTCGCCATACGAAATACCGTATTCATCAGCGCAATTCGAATCGGGCTCATAACCATTCCCATAAAGTCAAAATGCACGACTGCATGCACCGTATAAAAAATCACGGACCAAAACAACATGCCAAACAAATCATTCAGTAAATAAATTAACGCTGTTCTTTTTCCGTTTTTATTCGTACCAATCGACGACAACAGCACCGGACATGCCGCACCGACACCAATGCCCATCGTAATTGGCAGCGCCGCCGCAAAGGTAATGCCGCCGGTTACAGACAATGCCTGCATAATACCGACAGATGCCGAAGCGCTCTGCAGTACGGCCGTAAACAAAATACCAACCAGAATACCCATAAACGGGTTCGTAAACATCGTCAGTGCATTTACAAAATGTTCATTGCTCTTTAACGGAGATACGGCACCGCTCATTGTCTGCATGCCAACCATTAAAATGGAAAATCCAAGCATAATATCACCGACGTTATGATAAGACGCTTTTTTCATAAACATTTTGAACACAATACCAATAATTGCAACAACGGACGAAATCGTAGCTGTCGACAGCATCTGCGCAATTCCGCCTGTTCCTTCAATATACGACAGACAGAGAATCCATCCGGTTATACTTGTGCCGATATTCGCCCCCATAATAATACCAATTGCCTGGGAGACTTTCATCATTCCGGCATTTACAAAGCCCACAACCATAACCGTCGTCGCTGAAGACGACTGTATAATGGCCGTCACTGCCGTTCCAAGCAGAATGCCTTTCAGCGGTGTATTGGTCAGTCTGTACAAAATCAGTTCCAGTTTTTCTCCTGCTGCTTTTTTAACCCATCCCCCATCAGAGACATTCCAAATAAAAACAGCGCTACGCCACTCAATAAAGATAAGATCAGTGTAAACCCTTCCATATAGTTTTCTTCCTTTTCATCTGTAACAGGTTCTTCATTTTAAAGTTACATATCTTTTACACATATTTTACATTCTATCACATCTCATCTCAAAATGGAAGAAAAAGACTACAGTAAAAACAGGCTGTCAGAATTTTTCGCTTTCTGACAGCCCGCCATCCTATAAAATATACGCTTTATTTATCTCTCCAGATAATCCGACCTTTTGTCAGATCATATGGCGACATCTCTATGGTCACTTTATCACCTGGTAAAATACGGATAAAGTTCATCCGCAGTTTGCCGCTGATATGTGCCAGAATCTGATGTCCGTTTTCCAACTCAACCTGAAACATTGCGTTCGGCAGTTTTTCCACTACCTTTCCTTCAACTTCGATTACATCTGCTTTAGACATTTTCATTCCTCCATCTATTTTGTCATTTCCGATATTATCTGATTTTATCTGTTTACAGCACTGTTACATATATATTTCTGTTTTTCCTATTTTTATACAGCAAGATATATCTGATTCAGATTTTCTGCTTCTTCCTCTGTAACTGACAAAAGCTCCGGTCCGCTGCGCGTGATCAGTATTGTATTTTCGTAATGCGCAGACAGGGAACCATCCGCTGTCGTAACGGTCCATCCGTTGGTTGCCCAGTTTACCCGCCATGTTCCGATATTAATCATCGGCTCTACCGCAAGCGTCATACCCGGCCGCAGCCTGATACCGCGAAATCGCTGTCTGAAGTTCGGAATTTCCGGCGGTTCATGCATATTGCGGCCGATCCCATGACCGACCAGATCACGCACAACGCCATAACCATACTGCTGTGCGCAGTCTCCAATCGCCGCTGAAATGTCAAAAAGACGCCCGCCTGCCTTTGCATATTGCATTCCTGCAAAAAAACAGAGCTTTGTCCGTTCGATCAGGTCTGCCGCCTGCTTCGATATTTTTCCTACACCGACAGTTCTGGCAGCATCTGACTGATACCCTTTATAAATGACCCCCGTATCCAGACTGATAATATCGCCTTCTTTTACGATTCGCTTTTCAGACGGGATTCCATGTACGACCTCATCGTTTACAGATACACAGACAGAAGCAGGAAATCCTTCATAATTCAAAAATGAAGGAATACATCCATAGCTCCGTATTAATTCCTCACAAATACGGTCAATGTCCAAAGTAGACATTCCGGGCACAATTTCCCGGGCAAGCTCTTCATGTACCCTGCCCAGGATTCTGCCCGCCGTCCGCATCAGTTCTATCTCTTTTGCAGATTTTATTGATACCGGCATCACTCTTATGCTCCCAGAATTCCTATAATCGCATCAAAGACTGCTTCCATAGGCTGTGTGCCATCTACCGACTTTAAGATATCCTGATTTTTGTAATAATCAATTAACGGCTGTGTCTGTTCATGATAAACGGTCAGACGCTTCTGAACCGTTTCCGGCTTATCGTCATCTCTTAATACGGTCTGTGCACCGCAGGCATCACAAATACCCTCTGCCTTTGTCGGATTAAATTCCACATGATAAGTAGCTCCGCAGCTTAAGCAGGCTCTGCGGCCGCCCATACGATTTACTATATTTTCATCCGGTACATCCACATCAATCGCATAATCCATCTTCTGACCGATTTTGGATAAAGCAGCATCCAGTGCTTCTGCCTGTGGAATGGTACGTGGGAATCCGTCCAGAACAAATCCGTTCTTACAGTCATCCTGCTGAATACGGTCCATCACAAGGTCACAGGTCAGCTCATCCGGTACCAGCAATCCCTGATCCATGTATTCTTTTGCTTTTTACCAAGATCCGTTCCGTTTTTAATGTTTGCACGGAAGATATCACCGGTGGAAATATGCGGGATTGTGTACTTCTCGGCAATCCGTTTTGCCTGTGTGCCTTTGCCTGCGCCTGGTGCGCCTAACATGATAATTTTCATAAGATTAAAACCTCCTGATTTAATTTGTTGCAGTGTATGGATCTGTCTCTGCAAAACTCCACTGTTTATATCAACCATATCATAAATTGGATTTTTTTTCTACTATAAAGTTTCTTATTTTTTACATACAAAGAGAGATACAGCCGAAACTGTATCCCTCACAACCTCTATTCACTTAAGAATCCTTTATAATACCGAACAACCATCTTTGATTCAATCTGCTTAATCGTCTCAATAACAACACCTACAATAATAATGATAGATGTTCCTCCGAACGATACGTTTGCATTAAATACACCGTTAAAGAAAATCGGTACAATCGCACAGATCGAAAGTCCAACAGCGCCGATAAATACAATATAATTCAAAATCTTCGTCAGATATTCACTCGTTGGTTTGCCCGGACGGATACCAGGTATGAATCCACCCTGCTTTTTCATATTGTCAGCAATTTCCAGCGGATTAAACGTAATTGACGTATAAAAATATGCAAATACGATAACCAGAACCAGATATACGGCAAGTCCGATGGATAATATCGGATTAGACGGATCACACCAGTTTCTTTGCTGAAGACCGTTTAAAATCTTTCCGCCAATGCCTGTCCCACCATCTACGCCAAGCAGCGTACAGATTACAACCGGAAATTCCATAATAGACTGTGCAAAAATAATCGGAATAACACCGCCCGTATTAACTTTCAGAGGAATAAATGAGCTCTGTCCGCCAACGGTTTTTCTGCCCTGAATCTTTTTGGAATACTGTACCGGTATCTTGCGTTCCGCATCCTGCAGTAAAATAACAAAAACAACTGTTAATAAAATAACCGCAAGAATAATCACAGCCGCAAGCACGCCTCTTGCAATTTTCTGATTCTTTACAAACTGTTTATACAGTGTGGACATGTCAGCCGGAATTCTGGATACGATGTTAATGACCAATACGATCGAAATTCCGTTGCCGACACCTTTCTCCGTAATCTGTTCGCCGATCCACATTAATACCGCGGAACCTGCTGTCAGAATACATACAACCTGAATCACGGAAAATGCGTTATAATTCGTCAGGTATCCCATTCTGCCAAATCCAATTGCCATTGCGACAGATTCAATCAGCGCAAGCGCTACTGTCACGTAACGGGTAATGCTGGCTATCTTCTTTCTGCCATCTTCCCCGTCACGCTGCATTTCCTCCAGTTTTGGAATAGCAATTGTAAGGAGCTGCATAATAATAGAAGATGTGATATACGGTGTGATACTCAATGCAAATACAGACATTTCATTGAAAGAACCACCGGTAATCGCATCAAAAAAGTTAAATGCTCCATTGGTTTGTGAGCTGAACCATTCTGCAAATAACGCAGAGTCAATACCCGGACAAGGAAGCTGTGAGCCTAACCGGATCACGATCAGCATAAAAATGTATATACCAATCGTTCCCGGATTTCCTGCACCTTGAATGCACTACGAAGTGTCTGTAACATTAGATCACCTCTGCTTTTCCACCAAGAGCCTCTATTTTTTCTTTTGCACTGGCACTGAATGCATTAGCCTGAACAGTGAGCTTCTTGGTTAATTCTCCATTTCCAAGAATCTTAATGCCATCTCTTGGATTTTTAACAATACCTGTCTCGATTAACGTATCCACGGAAACCGTAGAATCATTGTCAAATCTCTCAAGTTCCGATACATTGATTCCAACGATTATCTTAGAATTAAAATTCTTGAAGCCTCTCTTTGGTAATCTTCTGTATAATGGCATCTGGCCACCTTCAAATCCCGGTCTTGGAGCCCCTGAACGAGCCTTCTGACCTTTGTGCCCTTTACCGGCTGTCTTGCCGTTGCCTGAACCATGTCCGCGTCCTTTTCTGAATTTATCTTTTCTGGAGCCTTCTGAGGCTTTTAAACTTGATAAGTCCATACTGACACCTCCTTATTCTGAATTATGCTTCTTCTACTTTTACATACGGTGCAATCTTACGGAGTGCACCCTGTGTCGCAGCATTGTCCGGGAAAGTTTTTGTCTGATTGAGTTTATGAAAGCCCATAGCCTCAATGATCTTACGATTCCGCGGCACTGCGCCGATTTTTGATCTGATCAGTGTTACTTTTAACATTTTCTCTGCCATTTTATGCCTCCTAACCTACAATCTCTTCTACAGATTTACCGCGGAGCTTCGCAACTTCTTCCGGAGATTTTAACTGAGCCAGAGCAGCGATTGTAGCAAGAACAACATTCTGTTTATTGTTAGAACCCAATGATTTGGTACGGATATTTTTAATGCCTGCCAATTCGCACACGCTTCGTGCCGGGCCTCCGGCGATAATACCGGTACCATCCGGAGACTTCTTAAGCAGTACCGTAGCACCTGTATGTTTCCCCAGAATATCATGTGTTATACTCTTGTTATCATCTAATTTTACAGTAATGAGCTTTTTCATAGCATCTTCTTTACCCTTGCGGATTGCCTCAGGAATTTCAGCTGCTTTACCCATTCCTGCGCCTACATGTCCGTTGCTGTCACCGACAACTACCAAAGCTGAAAAGCGCATGTTACGTCCGCCTTTTACAACCTTCGTGACACGTTTGATTGCTACAACGTTTTCTGTTAACTCTAACTGACTAGCATCAATTATTTCACGTTTCATGTAACTGTTTCCTCCTACTTAGAATGTTAAACCAGCTTCTCTGGCTGCGTCCGCCAGAGCCTGCACTTTGCCCTGATAAATATATCCGCCGCGGTCAAAAACAACCGTTGTAATACCTTTTTCCAAAGCTCTCTTTGCGATCACAGTACCTACCTGTGCTGCTGCTGCAACGTTATTAGTCTTTTCCACTGCATCCTTAACGTCCTTATCCAGCGTGGAAGCAGCTGCGATGGTATTACCAACCGTATCGTCAATGATCTGAGCGTACATATGATTATTACTTCTAAAAACTGCCAGACGCGGTCTTTCTGTCGTTCCGGAAATACGGTTGCGCAGTCTTCTGTGTTTATTTTCACGAACCTTAGCTCTTGATTCCTTTCTAACCATCTCTTGTCACCCTTTCATTTATTTCTTACCAGTCTTACCAACTTTACGTCTAATAACTTCATCAATATATTTAATACCTTTGCCCTTGTACGGTTCCGGTCTTCTCTTATCTCTGATCTCAGCCGCATATTGGCCAACTTTTCTTTGTCGATCCCTTTGATCGTAATTTTGTTGCCTTCTACTACAGACTCCAGGCCTTCCGGATCTTCCATAATAACCGGATGGGAATAACCCAGATTCAATGTCAGCTTATTTCCTGCCTTTGCGGCTTTATAGCCGACACCGTTTACTTCCAGCTGTTTTGTATAGCCGTCGGTAACACCTACCACCATATTGTTGATCAGCGTTCTTGTCAGACCGTGCAAAGATTTCATTTTCTTAAGATCGTTCGGTCTTGTGACCAAAATCTGTCCGTCTTCCTGCTTGATTTCCATTTCGGACGGCAGAACTCTTTCGAGTTCACCCTTTGGCCCTTTTACAGTTACTTTATTATTTTCTGCAATCTCAACAGTTACCCCTGCCGGGACCGCGATTGGCATTCTACCTATACGTGACATGCCCGTACCTCCTGTTTATTCTGAAAAATACCGTTCACTGATTACCATACAAATGCTAATACTTCTCCGCCTACCTGCTCTTTTCTTGCTTCTTTATCTGTAATAATGCCTTTATTTGTAGACAGGATAGCAATTCCCAATCCACCAAGTACGTAAGGAATTTCGTCCTTGCCTGCATATACGCGAAGACCTGGCTTTGAGATTCTCTTGATGCCTGTAATAATCTTTTCATTTTTATCTGCGCCATACTTTAATGTGACACGGATTGCCTTGAAATTCCCGTCATCAACGATATCAAATTTCGCGATATAGCCTTCTTTTTCAAGAATTTCAGCAATGGCAACCTTCATCTTGGATGACGGAATATCTACTGTATCATGTTTAGCAGTATTTGCGTTACGGATTCTTGTAAGCATATCTGCGATTGGATCATTCATTGTCATGATTGAATCTTCCTCCTTAAATATTATCTGGGTGTCACGGCTTACCAGGAAGCTTTCTTCACTCCCGGAATCTGGCCCTTATATGCTAATTCACGGAAGCACACACGGCACACACCGTATTTCCTTAACACAGAATGTGGACGACCACAGATTCTGCAGCGTGAATATTCTCTGGTAGAGAATTTCTGTTTACGCTGCTGTTTTACTTTCATCGAAGTCTTTGCCATAATTTCCCTCCTGATTACTTCTGAAACGGCATATTGAACTGCGCCAATAATTCACGTGCTTCTTCATCTGTTTTTGCAGTTGTTACAAAAATAATGTCCATGCCGCGTACTTTGTCGATCTTATCAAATTCCACTTCCGGGAAGATCAGCTGCTCTTTGATACCGAGCGCATAATTTCCTCTTCCGTCAAAGGAATTCGGATTTACGCCCCGGAAGTCACGTACACGAGGCAGTGCAAGGTTTACAAGACGATCTAAGAATTCATACATCTTTTCACCTCTTAATGTTACCTTACAGCCGATTGGCATCCCTTCTCTGATCTTGAAGTTTGCGATTGATTTTTGGATATCGTCTTGATTGGTTTTTGTCCTGTAATCAATTCCATATCACTCATAGCTGCTTCCAATACTTTCGCATTTTCTTTTGCTTCGCCAATACCCATGTTTACAACGATCTTATCCAGCTTTGGCACCTGCATGCGATTTTTATATCCGAATTTTTTGATCATAGCATCTATGATCTCATTCATATACTGATCTTTTAATCTGCTCACTTTTGGACCTCCTTCCTTCTATTCGTGCTTAGTCGATAACGTCGCCTGTAGATTTTGCAAAACGGACTTTCTTGTCTCCGTCCAACTTAAATCCGATTCTTGTCGGCTGTCCCTTATGCAGATACATTACGTTCGAAATATGAATTGGTCCTTCCTTG
Organism: Eubacterium plexicaudatum ASF492; assembly: GCF_000364225.2. GTDB lineage: Bacteria > Bacillota > Clostridia > Lachnospirales > Lachnospiraceae > Eubacterium_J > Eubacterium_J plexicaudatum. The sequence goes on along the minus strand of NZ_AQFT02000001.1, from coordinate 5,172,419 downwards.
TGTACAATTCCACCCTGCTGGTTCTGCATGGATGGTTTTGTATGCTTGGTAATCATATTGATTCCTTCAACAAGAAGTGTCTGATTCTTGCGGTTTACAGCAATGACTTTACCTTCTTTATCTTTATCTCTTCCGGCAATCACTTTTACCATGTCGCCTTTTTTAATTTTAAACATTGCCATCTTGCTACCTCCTATAATACTTCCGGAGCCAGAGAAACAATCTTCATGAAATGTTTCTCACGAAGTTCCCTTGCTACCGGTCCGAAAATACGGGTTCCTCTCGGAGTCTGGTCATCTTTTATAATAACTGCGGCATTTTCATCGAACCGGATGTAAGAGCCGTCTTTCCGCCGTGTTTCACGTACCGTACGTACAACAACTGCTTTTACAACATCGCCCTTTTTGACAACGCCGCCTGGTGTTGCATCTTTAACGGTCGCAGTGATCACATCGCCAATATGCGCATATCTTCTTGTAGAACCGCCCATAACACGAATGCAGAGTAACTCCTTTGCTCCTGTATTATCAGCGACTTTGAGTCTGCTTTCCTGCTGTATCATGCTGGAATCCTCCTTGTACTATTATTTCGCTCTCTCAACGATCTCAACAAGTCTCCATCTCTTATCTTTGGACAATGGTCTTGTCTCCATCACTCTGACTGTATCACCGATTCTGCAGTCGTTGTTCTCATCATGAGCTTTTAATTTATAAGTTCTTTTAACGATCTTGTTATAGAGCGGATGTCTTACATTGTCTTTTACTGCTACAACAATTGTTTTCTGCATCTTATCGCTTACAACAACACCAACACGTGTTTTTCTTAAATTCCGTTCCACGATATTATTCTCCTTCCTGAGATTTAGGCATTCGCTTTTTCGGTAATAACTGTCTGAATTCTTGCAATATTCTTTCTGACTTCTTTGATTCTGCCTGTATTCTCCAACTGATTTGTTGCATTCTGGAATCTCAAATTGAAAAGTTCTTTTTTAGCCTCTGCTAACTGAGCGTTTAAATCCGCCGGCGTCTGTGTCCGTAATTCTTCTATATATTTACTTGCTTTCATTTGATTCACCGCCTTCTAAGTCTGCACGCGAAACTACTTTACATTTACAAGGTAATTTGTGTGTAGCGAGACGCAATGCCTCTCTCGCAGTTTCTTCCGCAACTCCATCGATCTCAAACAATACACGTCCTGGCTTTACAACAGCTACCCAGTATTCCAGGGAGCCTTTTCCGGAACCCATTCGGGTTTCTGCCGGCTTTGCAGTTACAGGTTTATCAGGGAATATTTTAATCCAAATCTTACCGCCACGCTTTACATAACGTGTCATGGCAATACGGGCTGCTTCGATCTGATTTGATCTGATCCACGCCGGCTCCATTGCAACGATACCAAATGCACCGTTTGTAATTTTATTACCTCTGGAAGCCTTTCCTCTCATAGAGCCGCGGAACTGTTTTCTATGCTTTACTCTTTTCGGCATTAACATAATTACTGAGCGCCTCCTTCCTTATTTCCTTTTGTAGGAAGAATCTCACCTTTGTAGATCCATACTTTTACACCTACTTTACCGTAGGTCGTATCTGCCTCAGCGAATCCATAATCAATGTCTGCTCTTAATGTCTGAAGCGGGATATTTCCTTCGGAATAGAACTCCGTACGAGCCATATCTGCGCCGCCGAGACGTCCGGATACGGCTGTCTTAATACCAAGCGCACCCGCTTTTAAGCTTCTGGACATGCAGGATTTCATTGCACGACGGAAAGAAATACGATTTTCCAGCTGCAGTGCAATGTTTTCCGCTACCAGCTGTGCATCCTTATCCGGTTTCTTAACTTCTTTAATATCAACGATCAGCTTCTTGCTTGTATATTTCTGAAGCTCACCTTTTACTTTTTCGATCTCAGCGCCGCCTTTACCAATGACAACACCCGGTTTTGCCGTATATATAATAACTTTTACACGCTCGGAAGCTCTCTCAATCTCGATCTTTGAGATACCAGCCGTGTATAATTTCTTTTTCAGGAATTCTCTGATCTTGTAATCTTCTATTAAACAGTCTGCGAAATCTCCTTCTGCATACCACTTAGAGTCCCAGTCAGAAATGACACCAACTCTTAAGCCATGAGGATTAACTTTCTGTCCCATGCTTTCCCTCCTTATCTTTCATTCAGCACAATGGTAATGTGGCTCATTCTCTTTTCGATTCTATATGCACGCCCCTGTGCCCTCGGTCTGATTCTCTTCATCGTAGGTCCTTTGTTTGCGTAGCATTCTTCAATATACAAGCGGTCTGCATCCATTCCGTTGTTATTTTCTGCATTCGCAATCGCGGATCTTAATAATTTAGCAGTAATCTGAGATGCATAGCGTGGATTGTAATCCAAAATAGCAAGCGCTGTTTTTACATCTTTTCCACGAATTGCATCCAGTACAAAGCAAGCTTTCGTAACTGACACTCTTGCATAAGATAATTTTGCAGAAGGTCTGGTATCTTTATTTTCATTTCTCTCTCTCTTGATTTGAGATCTATGTCCTTTAGCCATGAAATAGAGCCTCCTTTCCTAATCAGCGAATTATTTCACTCTTGATCTTTTTTCTTCTTTTACATGACCACGGTAAGTTCTTGTTGCAACAAACTCACCAAGCTTATGCCCAACCATATCCTCTGTAACATATACCGGTACATGCTTTCTGCCATCATGCACTGCGAACGTACGTCCCACGAAAGACGGAAAAATCGTGGAACGGCGTGACCATGTCTTAATAACCGCATTATCACCTGCAGCGTTCAGGGCATCTACCTTCTTTAACAGGCTTTCATCTGCGAAAGGACCTTTTTTCAATGATCTTTTACCCATTACTATATTCCTCCTATTTACTCTTGATTGCTCTGCCGTCACGTCTTCTTACGATCAGCTTATTTGAAGCTTTCTTTTTCTTACGTGTCTTAAGGCCAAGTGCAGGTTTGCCCCAAGGTGTACATGGACCCGGACGTCCAATCGGAGCCTTACCTTCACCACCACCATGTGGATGGTCATTCGGGTTCATAACGGAACCGCGTACCGTCGGGCGAATACCCATATGACGCTTACGTCCCGCTTTACCGATATTGATCAGGTTGTGATCACCATTTCCAACAATTCCGATCGTTGCACGGCAGTTCAGAGGAGCCATTCTCATTTCACCGGAAGGCAGCCTTAATGTTGCATATTTGCCTTCTTTTGCCATTAACTGTGCGCTGAGGCCAGCAGAACGCACCAACTGTCCGCCTTTACCCGGATACAGCTCGATATTGTGTACCTGTGTACCAACCGGGATGCTTTCAAGCGGAAGACAATTGCCTATTCTTACTTCTGCTTCAGGTCCGTTCATAACCTGCATGCCGTCCGTAAGTCCTGCCGGGGCAAGAATATAAGCTTTCTGGCCATCCGTATATCTGATCAGTGCGATATTTGCAGAACGGTTCGGATCGTATTCGATACCAATAACCTTTGCTGCCATACCGTCTTTTCTTCTTTTAAAATCAATTATTCTGTATTTCTGTTTATTTCCACCGCCACGATGTCTGACAGTAATTTTACCCTGATTATTACGTCCTGAATGTTTCTTTTTTGGTGCCAACAAAGATTTTTCAGGAGTCTTCTTTGTGATTTCAGAGAAATCAGATCCAGTCATATGTCTTCTGGAAGGTGTATATGGGTTATAACTCTGGATTCCCATGGTTGTTTCTCCTTTCGATGCTTTCTTATCGTGCAAGCTGCACATATTGTTCGGATTCCGTAACTTATAAAATACTTCCTAGATCGTATTTTCTTTTACAGTCCGCTGAAAATTTCAATATCGGCACTGTCCTCTGTCAGCTGAACAATTGCTTTCTTTTTGTCTGCACACTGTCCTGTTACGGCGCCGCGTCTTCTTTTCTTGCCCGGAATGTTCATCGTATTAACCTTTGCTACTTTGGTTCCTTCGAACATTTTTTCCACGGCATTTTTAATCATTGCTTTATTGGCATCCGTATGCACATAAAATGTATACTTCTTGTCTGCCATAAGCTCCATACTTTTTTCTGTAACCACCGGTCTGAGGATTACATCATAATATTGAATGTTTGCCATTATGCATACACCTCCTCAATTGCTGCTACAGCATCCTTCGATAATACAAGCGTATTGTATTTTAAAATGTCATATACGTTAATCGTATTGATATAAGATACTTTTACGGTAGGAATATTTCTTGCAGATAATGCCACATTGTCATTATCTTCATTCAGCACGATCAGTGCTTTTTCCGCATTCAATGCTTTCAGCGCGCCGGCCATTTTCTTTGTTTTTACTTCATCCAGTTTCAGATCATCCACTACGATGAGCTTGCTTTCATTTACTCTGGATGTGAGCGCCGACTTTAAGGCAGCTCTCTTTTCTTTCTTATTTAATTTGAAAGAATAATCTCTTGGTGTCGGAGCAAATACAACTCCGCCGCCCTTCCACTGCGGAGATCTTGTAGAACCCTGTCTCGCATGGCCGGTTCCTTTCTGTCTCCACGGCTTTCTTCCGCCGCCGCTGACTTCGGAACGCGTTTTGGCTTTCTGTGTTCCCTGACGTTTATTGGCAAGCTGCTGTAATACTGCCATGTGTACCAAGTGTTCATTCACTTCTACACCGAAGACCGCATCATTTAATTCTATGCTGCCTACTTCCTTGCCTTCCATATTAAAAACAGATACGTTAGCCATCTGTAAAGTCCTCCTTTCCTGATTATGCGCTATTTATTAGATTTTACCGCTTCTTTGATGGTGATTAACGACTTCTTTGGTCCCGGTACGGAGCCTTTTACAAGAAGAAGATTATTCTCAGCATCAACTCTGACAATCTCAAGATTCTGTACCGTCACCTGCTCGGCACCCATATGTCCCGGCATCCCTTTGCCCTTGAACACACGGCTTGGTGAAGAACATGCACCGTTAGAACCCTGATGACGATGGAACTTGGAACCATGTGTCATAGGTCCTCTGTGCTGTCCATGTCTTTTAATAGCGCCCTGGAAACCTTTTCCTTTCGATATTGCAGTAGCATCTACCTTATCGCCTGCTGCAAAAATATCTGCCTTGATTTCGTCTGCCAGTTTATAATCGGCAGCGTTATCAAACTTAAATTCTCTTACGAATCTCTTACCAGAAACACCGGCCTTGTCAAAATGGCCTTTTTCAGCCTTTGTCACGCCATGTCTGTTTCTGATTTCTTTCTTGCCGTTGGCATCTTTGTTGATGATCTTATCCTTTTTGTCAACAAAACCAACCTGTACCGCACTGTAACCGTCGTTTTCAACCGTTTTGATCTGTGTAACGACGCAAGGCCCTGCCTGCAATACGGTAACCGGAGTTAATTCTCCGTTATCGTTGAAGATTTGAGTCATTCCGACTTTTGTAGCTAAGATCGCTTTCTTCATTCTTTTACCTCCTGTTATCCTACAGCGGAACGCGTAATTTATGCGTTCATCCTAGAACAGTTAGTAACATAAGTGGAATACCGCCTGGCAGTATTGCTTCTATGATAAAAACCCTTCAGGATTGTTGCCTATCTGAAATAGTTACCTGTTCAAGATGATTATTTCATCTTAATATCGATATTTACACCAGCCGGTAACTCCAATCTGGTTAATGCATCCACAGTCTTCTGTGTCGGTGCAATAATATCAATCAGTCTCTTATGAGTTCTCTGCTCAAACTGTTCTCTGGAGTCTTTGTACTTGTGTACGGCTCTCAGAATCGTAATAACTTCCTTTTTTGTCGGAAGCGGCACCGGTCCGCTCACCTGTGCTCCGTTTTTCTTTACAGTTTCGATGATTTTTTTTGCCGATGCATCGATCAACTCATGATCGTAAGCTTTGAGAATGATTCTCATTGTTTGACTTGCCATAAAAAAAGTCGCCTCCTTATTCGCACTTAATATTACGGCGACAGAAAGACTGCATTCGCATTTTACTTTCTATCGCGGCAGTACGACAAGCGGTGACTGTACACGAACCCGTGTGTGTCCTGATGACTACACACCATATTTCTACAACATGCGTAGTAGATATTCTAATCGTACAGTGACTTGTCGCCAGTTTCCTAACTTGACATTCGCTCCACGGAAAACCTGCTATTGTAAAGCAGCAACCTCGCGCTTCATCGCTATCATGTCACAGCACTTTGGATTATATATGATACAATGTGGAATTGCAAGATTTTTTTTCAAAATATTGTATTTTTTTTCGTACATAGTCATTTGGCAAATCTGTGTTACTCAGCCTAAAAGCTTTTCGATCACTGCAATACCCATAAAATTTTTCACTTGACACCCCACAGCCCTTACATTACATTTATTATGTAAAAAGCATTTTCATCATTTTTTTATATATACACATAAAAGGAGTCTAATATGTGGATCGCAGATCAATGGAAAGATTATGAAGTTATAGACTGTTCCGGCGGCGAAAAGCTGGAACGCTGGGACCGCTACATCCTGCTTCGTCCGGACCCGCAGGTCATCTGGGACACTCCCCGTTCGGACAAACGCTGGAAAAAGCTGAACGCACATTATCACAGAAGTACAAAAGGAGGCGGCGAATGGGAATTTTTTGACCTGCCGCAGCAATGGGAGATCCGCTATAAAACGCTGACCTTTCATTTAAAACCATTCAGCTTCAAGCATACCGGCCTGTTTCCGGAACAAGCCGTAAACTGGGACTGGATTGCAGATAAAATACGCGGTGCCGATCGTCCGGTTCGTGTATTAAACCTGTTCGCCTACACCGGCGGCGCAACACTGGCAGCTGCAAAAGCCGGTGCGGAAGTTACACATGTGGATGCATCCAAAGGCATGGTCACCTGGGCAAAGGAAAACGCACTCGCTTCCGGTCTGGGAGATGCTCCGATCCGCTGGCTTGTGGACGACTGTATGAAATTCGTAGAACGTGAAATCCGACGCGGACGGACTTATGACGCCGTAATTATGGACCCGCCTTCGTATGGCCGCGGCCCAAAAGGAGAAATCTGGAAAATAGAGGACGCCATCTATCCTCTGATACAAAACTGTACAAAAATACTGACCCCAAAGCCGTTGTTTTTCCTCATCAATTCTTATACGACCGGCCTGCAGCCCGCAGTGCTTGCCTATATGCTAGGCACTGCCATGAAAAAATATAATGGTATGACAGATGCGCAGGAAATTGGCCTGCCTGTTGCTTGCGGCGGGCTGATCCTGCCATGCGGCGCATCCGGACGATGGAGCCGTACAATATGAAAATACTGGTGGTCGAAGACGATCCCGGCCTTAACCGCGGCATTTCTTTTGCCTTACTGCAGGAAGGCTATGAAACCGTAACAGCCGCTGCAAAACAGGAAGGCTGGAATCTATTTCTGCATGAACAGCCGGATGCGGTGCTGCTTGATCTGAACCTGCCGGACGGCGATGGTATCGACTTATGCAGACAAATCCGCAGCCATTCCGATACTCCTATCCTGATGCTGACCGCCCGCGATATGGAGACGGACGAGATCATGGGGTTAAAAAGCGGGGCGGACGATTACATTACCAAACCTTTTTCTATCTCCATACTAAAGCTGCGCCTGGAAAAAGCTCTTAAAAATCATACATCGGAATCCGACACAAATAAAAATCCGGCAAATACACAACTGTGTTCCGGCACGGTTCGTCTGAATGTAAAAACCGCCCGTGCCTTTCTGAATGAAACGGAACTGGAACTAAGCCTGACGGAATTCCGTCTGCTTCGGTATTTTCTGGAAAACAAAAACCAGGTCCTTTTAAAAGAACAGATTCTGCAGCATATATGGGATCATGACAGCAATTTTGTAGAAGAAAACACATTATCGGTCAACATCAGCCGCCTGCGGCGAAAAATCGGAAACAACCATATCAAAACCATTTATGGCATGGGTTATCTATGGGAGGAAACATAATGCAATCCGAACTATTATGCTGGATTTTAGGCGGTTCCCTGCTATGCAGTATTCTCGTACTGCTGCTCTGGGCCGCCTGGTTTTTCCATCAATGGCGTTGTCTGGACGCGGTTTTGGAACTGTTTCAAAAAGAAGATACCTGGGATGCGGTCCGCCAAAATCATCGGATCGACATCCGGGAAACAAGAGAATCCAGACTTGCCAGCGATATACAGCTGCTCTTAAGCCGTGCCGCATGGCGGGAAAATGAAGCCCTGCGGGAAAAAAAACAGGTCACGGAACTGCTTTCCGATCTGTCTCACCAGCTGAAAACACCACTTGCCAATATCATTCTGGACCTGGACCTGCTGGAATCAAATTCCGCACACATGGATGCGCCGCAGAAAAAAGAATTTCTTTCTCATGTCCGGACACAAGCTTCCACAATGCAATGGCTCGTCCAAAACCTGTTAAAAGCCGCACGTCTGGAAGATGGAATGATACGGTTTCAGGCTGAAAATACGAATATCCGCCCGACAATTGCAAAAGCCGTAAGCACGGTATATGCACAGGCGGCCGTCAAAAATATTACCATCTGCGCGGAAGACATACCGGTTCTTTGCGTCTATCATAATCCGAAATGGACAGCAGAAGCACTGGCGAATGTACTGGAAAATGCTGTAAAATATTCCCCCGAACACACGCAAATCCAAATCTATGCGGAAAGAATGAATATTTATACAAGAATCACCGTACAGGACGAAGGCCCCGGTATCCCGGAGACCGAATACAACAAAATCTTTCGACGTTTCTACCGTGCGGAGCAAACCGGAACAGCCGAAGGTCTTGGCCTTGGTTTATACCTGACACAGCTCATTCTGCAAAGCGAACAGGGATATGTGGTCGTTGACTCCAAATTAGAACAGGGCAGCCGGTTTCATTTCTTTCTGCTGAATCAAAAATAAAAAATTCTTACAAAAACGTCACAATCTTTCTCTCCGATTGTCAGCGAACTGTCAGCTTTTCCTGTTACACTGTAACTATCCCAAAACAATATTTACAGGAGGTTTTTTCATGATCATTTTAGAAGCTAACAACCTGAAAAAATACTATGGCAGCGGTGAAAATCAGGTGAAAGCGCTGGACGGTGTTTCTCTGCGGATTGAAGAAGGCGAACTCGCCGCAATCGTAGGATGTTCCGGTTCCGGCAAAAGCACACTGCTGCATATGCTCGGCGGACTGGACTATCCGACTTCCGGCACCGTTACGGTCGCAGGCAAAGAAATCTTCCGGCTAAACGAAACGGAACTGACCATTTTTCGCCGACGTAAAATCGGATTCGTGTTCCAAAGCTATAACCTTGTTCCTATTTTAAGCGTCTATGAAAATGTCGTACTTCCTTCGGAACTGGACGGTAAAAAACCGGATCCCAAATTTATACGGGAAATACTGCATACACTCGGCATAGAGGATAAAGCTGACTGTCTGCCCGGACAGCTTTCCGGCGGTCAGCAGCAGCGTGCCGCCATTGCACGGGCGCTGGCAGCACGGCCAAGCATTATTCTGGCAGATGAACCGACCGGAAATCTGGACAGCCGTTCCACACAGGAAGTGCTTGGCCTGTTAAAACTGACCGGCAAACATTTCCATCAGACGATCGTTATGATTACACATAACGAAGCTCTGGCACAGCTTTGTGACCGTATCATACATGTGGAAGATGGTAAAATCGCAGACGATACAAGAACAGGAGGCGGTTCCCATGAAAAATAATAATCATATGGCAATCCGTCGTCTTTCCAAACGAAGCCTGAAAAATAACAGAATACGAAACCTGTTTGCAGTAAGCGCCATTATTTTGACATCCATGCTGTTCACGTCGGTTTTCTCCCTGTTCAGCGGTATGATTCAGGTCACCGAAGAGACCACCATGCGGGAAGTTGGTACCCGCGCACATGCCGGATTAAAAAACGCCACCATGCAGCAATATGAAAAAGCTGCCGCAGATCCATCTGTTCGGTCATGCAATTATAATATTATGCTTGGAATTGCACAAAACATGAAACACCGTCAGGCGGAAATTCGATTTATGCCGTTTGAAGACGCTTTGGACGATTATTTTATTTCGCTTACGGAAGGACACATGCCGGACGCGGAAGACGAAATTATCGTAGATACGTATATTCTGGACGAACTGAAAGTACCCCACGCGCTCGGCAGTAAAATTCCGCTTACTTTCAAATTTATGGGTGAAGTGATACAAAAAGAATTTAAAGTCAGCGGTTATTATAACGGAGATGCCATCAGCCATGCCAGTGAACTGTTTGTTTCCGAACGTTTCTGGTTAAAACTCAAAGGCACGCGCACAGAAGATGATTTTATCGCATGGGCCAGTGAACATCCGGAAGAATCCGGACAGGGTCTTTTATCTGTAAACGTTACATTTTCCGACAATTCCCATCCGGAAGAAAAAGTACAAACGCTGATCCGGAATATGGGATACGAGCCAAAAACCGAACTTGATTACGGCGTAAACTGGGCTTACATGGGAACCCGTCTGGAATCGGTAGATCCAATCTCCTGTTCGATCACCGGAACAGCTATCCTTATCATTTTACTGACCGGTTATCTGATTATATATAACATCTTTCAGATATCCATTTTGAGCGATATTCGTTTTTACGGTCTCCTGAAAACGATCGGAACAACCAAACGACAGCTCAGACGCCTGATTATGCATCAGGTCGTAAAACTTTCCGTCATCGGAATTCCAATCGGGCTGGTAGCAGGATATGCGATTGGCAGTATTGCCACACCTATGTTAAGCCGTATTCTTTACACATATGCTGACATAGACATTTCCCTGCGGTTCCATCCGTTTATATTTCTGTTCGGAGCGGCATTTTCGGCAATCACCGTTTTGCTCAGCTGCAGAAAACCCGGAAAAATAGCGGGAAGCGTATCTCCAATTGAAGCTGTAAAATATACCGAAGCCACCGTCAAAGCGTCAGATAACAAACGAAAGCGTCATGCGTTCTCCCCTGCGTCCATGGCTCTTGCAAATCTCAGACGAAACCGGAAAAAAACGGGCATTGTCATTGCTGCCATCTCTTTGAGCATCATTTTGCTGACAATCGTGATGACAGGAATCGGCAGTTTTCAAATTGACAGTTTTCTGGAACAACGAATTGCAGGCGACTTTATGATCGGCAATGCATCTTTGTTCCAAAGTCAGGCATCGGTCGGTTCTTACCGTCCGGATGACGCATTTATCTCTTTCGCCGATGCACAGCCCGGTATTGTGTCAGCAAATGAAATGTGGTTCGGAACCGGCAGCTTTTATAAGATCGACCGGAAAACAAGGGAACGTCTGCAGAAATTGGACCGCGAAGATAAACTGGAACACTCCTATGGCCTGAATCCTCTCAAAGAGGACACGTTTGGCGGATACATGTTTGGCTATACCGACGGACTGTTCCAAAATATTACCGTTCTCGAAGGCAGTCTGGATGTGGATGAATTTCAAAACGGAGACTATATACTGCTGCACCGTTTTTTCGGAAATAGTCTTCTCGAACCGGAAGACAGCCCCTATCACCCCGGAGATATGGTAACCATCCAAAGCATCACAAAAGATTCTACCGCAACGGAAGTTACAAATGACGATGGAGAAGTCACAGACGTCGTATATGACAACCTGGCAGAAAAGCAATACGAAGTCATGGCGATTATCGAAGCTCCACACAGTATGGATTTATCCCGATATACACCCAACGGCATGCACGCCATACTCCCTTTAAAAGAATTCCGCAATGGCGACCCGTCACACAACATCTGTTTTGCAAAATCTTACCGGATTCAGGATGATTATATAGAATCCTTTGCATCCGCACTGACAGACTATACGGAACAGGTAGATCCTCTGATGGGATTTGCCTCCAAGCAGACTTATGAAAAAGAATTCTCCGGTCTGACGAATACGATGTCTGTCATCGGTATTTCTCTGTCCGCAGTCATTGCACTGATCGGCATTCTGAATTTTATCAATGCCGTATTTACAAGCATTATTGCCAGAAAACGAGAATTTGCCACGCTTCAAAGCATCGGCATGACAAGCGGCCAGCTAAAACGTGTCATCATCTGTGAAGGCATCGGCTATATTGCCACGGCCGGTATTCTCAGCCTGATCGCAGGAAGTATCCTGTCATACGTCATACTGCATGCACTGAACAATGTGATTATGTTTTTTGATTATCGTTTTCAGATCGTTTCTTTTTTAATTATGCTTCCGATCCTGTTTATCGTAGCAATCCTCACACCGCTTCTATCTTTCCGCCAGCTGCAAAAAGAAAGCGTTGTGGAAAGGCTCAGAGATGCAAACTAGCAGAAAAAAACTGTTCACAGATGACCTGATATCGGTCATCTGTGAACATTCCAAACTGCTTATTCTAACTCTCCGCATTTCCAGCAGCACAAGCTTTTCACATTTTCACAGCAAAACGTACCCTGCATGCCATACACTACCTGTGTAATTACCATTTCACCGTCATTTACAAAAATTTCTATAATCCCATGATCCACATAGATTTCCAGACGGCAGCGTCCGCCCGAAAGCCGTGACTGTGTCTTGCGCAGCCAACGCTCCGCATCTTTAGGAAATACATTCGTACGATCCGTACACAGCATTGTCCCTGTGCGTTTTATCTCATACCCGCCGATTTCGATTCTGCCGTTTACCTCCAGCTCCGCTTCCATCCGCACTGCTCCCCGAACAAAATATTCCGGTCTGCAGGAAATCGAAAACTGCTCTTTTACAAGCGGATGCACGGCATACCACAGGCGTCCGTCTCTCACAGACACGATTCTTGGCAGTGTATACATCCCAATCCATTGCTCTCCATCTATCGGCTGCGGCATACGCACCCATGCCAGCATTACGTTTTGTCCCTGTTCATCCTTCATTGTCTGTGCGGCATACAAATCCATACCGGCATCCAGCGGAAGGAACGTGGAACTGTCTGCCTGCAGTTCTCCGGATTCCGCATCAAAATTCACCACCGCACCATAAGAAATATGTTCCGGTTCTTCGCCCATTCCACGTCCCATTAAAGAGACAAGCAAAACCCAGCTGCCATCTGCCTGAAACAAATCCGGACATTCGATCATTTCCACATCAGGCATACGAAAACAGTTCTGAAACGTCCATGTAATGCCATCCACGCTCTTATAAAACAAGACCTGACCGATCAGCTTTCCCTGCTGTTCGGACTGGCTGCCAAGAACCATATGCCAGCCCTCACTGTCTTTCCATACTTTCGGATCTCTCGTATGTACCCTGCTGCCCAATTCCGGATCCGTCAATGCAGGAATCAGTAATTTTTTTCATTGTTATCAAATGAAAAACCGTCCGAAGAAATCATACCAATCTGGCAGGAAGTAAATAATCCGTTTTCTGATACATGTATGTTATCCTTCTTAACCTTATCGTAATGAACTCCGGTATAAAACAAATACATTTTCCCGCCATCTTCTGCTGCACTTCCTGAGAAACAGCCATTACAATCTTCCAGCCTGGATGGGTATAATGCGATCGGAAGATGCTGCCATCTGATAAAATCCTTGCTCACGGCATGCCCCCAATGCATTGTTCCCCAGTATTTTTCATAAGGGAAGTACTGATAAAACAGATGATAGTTTCCTTGAAAATAAATCAGTCCCACAGGGTCATTCATCCAGTTACGTATCGGCGTAAAATGTATTTCTGGTCTCATCAGCTATATTCTCCTAAATATAAAATTAATAACTTTTCAGCAATTTCCTGTTATTACCGTAACAGTTCAGCCTTCCGGCTTCACTGTTACCTATTATTTTACAGCGCCCTCTGTCATACCAGCCACAAAGTATTTTTGCAGGCATAAAAAGACAACTACAAGAGGAATACAGCATACAAGAACTGCTGGAAAAATAAGTTCCCAAGGGCTGCCATACTGGCCGGCAGTCATTTTCGCATAATACAATTCCAGTACCAACGTCTTCCCGGGCGCCGTGCCAAGTGTTAAAAACGGCAGCAAATAGTCATTCCAGATACCAATTCCCGTCAGGATAATAACGGTTACCGTTGAAGATTTAATCAGCGGAAATACAATTAAAAAGAAAATCTGAAACACATTTGCACCATCCATAAATGCCGCCTCTTCCAAAGCAACCGGTACGCTTCTGATTGCGCTGGAATACAGAAATACGGACATTGCCATATTAAAACCGGTATACATTACAACCAGTCCGACCTGATTTTTCAGTCCTAGCGTATCCATTACATTCATCAGAGGATACATAATAACCTGAAACGGCACGAGCATTGCCGACACAAACGCCATGTAAATAAAAGTCGATACTTTTGTGTGGTTACGTGTAATAATCCATGCACAGACCGAAGAAAACAATACGGTCGGAATTACGGAGCCTACGGTAATCCCTATTGTGATCATCACTGCTTTTCCAAAATGAATGCTCTCAATCGCATTTGTAATATAGCTCAGCGACCAGCTTTCCGGCAGCGCCAGCGGATTACGCACAATCTCACTCTGGCCTTTAAAAGAATTAATCACAAGGAACAATAATGGCAAAAGTATAAACAATGCCGACAGAATCAGCAGCGTATAGATAATCACTTTGCCAATCATCCTGTTCGTTTTCATACTGCTTTCCATCTACATCTGCACCTCCTTGCTTCTTGTTACGGACACCTGAACGATTGAAATCGTCGCTACGATAAGAAAGAAGATAACCGCCTGCGCCTGTGCCACTCCATAGTTCGGCGGATTGCTGTCCTGAATTGTCCGCAGAATCTGAAGTGCCAGCATTCTCGTATTATAATCTCCGTTTGTCAGCGCCACGTTCTGATCGAGCATTTTAAACGAATCCGAAATAACCAAAAACAATGAAATGGTAATGGAAGGCATCAGAAGCGGCAGTTTAATCTTAAAAAATGTCTGGAACACATTCGCCCCATCAATGGAAGCCGCCTCATAAACGTCACCAGGAATCGCATTCAACCCGATCACATACATCAGCATCAAATATCCTGCCATGCTCCATGTGTTCATAATGGCCAGCGCAAACAACGCTTTTTTTGGATCCTGTGTCATGTAAGTTAAAAACTCAGCATGAAGAAAACCTTCTTCTCCAAATAAAATATCCGTAAAAATTACCTGAAAGATAAACTGCCATACAAAGCCCATTGCAAGGCCGCCAAGCATCTTAGGCATAAACAAAACCGTACGCAGCGCTCCCGCTCCTTTTGTAATGCTGTTGATCAAAAGAGCCATGCCAAGCGCAATCACATTCAGCAAAATAACTGCAATTACCGCATAAGACGCCGTATATACAAGCGAATATCCAAACTTGCCTCCGCTGAACACTTTCGCATAATTTTCAAGTCCTACAAAAGATCCAAACAAACTCCCGCCTGCAAAATATGTACCACGCCATGATGTAAAAGAATACAAAATGCCGATAAAAAACGGGATTACAAGCACTAATGTGTAACACACTACGGCCGGCAGCACGAGCGGCCAAAACCTTCTTTTATAAAATTTTTCCATCTAAAACTCACCCGCCTTTACGAATTCGATCCATATGATTAGTTACCGCTTCTCTGATCAAGCCATGCCTGCAAAATCGTATCCACAAAAGCTCCTGTTTCATCTTCTGTCCATTCTTCTTTTGTCAAAAACTGTTCCATCAGAGGTTTTGCTACGGAATCGGATGCCCAGATACTTGGTGTTGCTTCCACACAGTTATAATAAACTTTTCCCTCTGCCATATAACTCTGTATGGAAGTTGCCAGTGCATCATTGATCTGCACGGAATCATCTGCGTTATAAGGAATTGCTACAAACGATTCTACAATATATTTCTGAACATTTTCCGGCTTCATCATCCATGCAAGAAATGTCTGAGCCGCTTCTTTTTCCACATCGGAAATCTTATTATTGATCAACCAGTAGCTGCCTGTTGAAAACGGAATGGATGAATTCAAGTCTTCAACACTGATTCCGCTTTGAATCATATCCTGTGTAATTGGCTGTTTCAGCGGAATAAAGCTGATACGTTTGGATACTTCTTCATTAATCTTTGCAATATTGGCTGACGCCCAGTTACCCTGCTGTAAAAATAATGCATTTCCATCGGTCAGCATCTGGATTGACTGATCATAACCAAAGTTCGCGCTGTTTACCAGCTCCTGTCCTCTTCCAACCGCACCCTTTAAGCCTGCAGCATGCTCTGTCATATAGGAAAGCGCCTGCATAAATGCCTGGTACGCCGGTTTTGCATTTAAAATCTGATCATCGGTCAGTGCCTGTGTATCTCGAAGCGTAGATGCCAGTGTTGCCGTAGGCACGCACAGCAGATGATTTCCATATGTCCAGTTTTCCGCACCTGCTACTGCAAATACACCATTCAGATTGGCGGCCAGTCCTGTTTTTTCCGGCACAAACGTAAATTCGGTTCCGTTCAAAGTTACTGCCGCAGCGGACGGACTGTCGATATAAGTCGTTACCGCATCGCAAAAAGAGATAAAGTCGTCATAAGAACATGTTCTGAGTTCTGCAAGAACCTGTTCTCCGCTTTCTCCAAAAAGATCTGCTAACATTTGAGAATCAACAATAAATCCAAAGCCTTCCACACCATAAGGGATTCCATAGCTTTTTGTACCGTCTTCGGAGGTCAGCCGCATATTTTCCGGAATTTCACTTACAATCTTCTTTAAGTCTTCATTCACAGCCTCATTCATGTCAAAAGCAACTCCGCTTTCCTCCCATTCCGGCAGGCCACGGAAATCCGTATTAAAGATTGCCGGCGGCTCTTTTGAGGTCATCTGTGCCCGAAGCGGTTCCATAGCATCTTCCCCGGATCCGACCGTAAACGGTTCTGCCTGAATGCCTGTCTCAGCTGTAAAATCTTTGCACATCTGTTCAAACTGAGCGGCAATTTCACCTTTTGTATTAAATATGTGCAAAGTTACTTCCGAAATGTCCTGTGGTTCTTTGGCGCCTCCGTTTCCACATGCTGTCAGCGCCAGACATGCCAGACCCGCACACGCAAGGCCTGTCCATTTTTTCAGTTTTTTCGATTTCCAAATACTCATTTTCATATCCTCTCTTTCTTTCAAAGATTAAAAAATTTGAATCCTGATTTTGACAACCTTATCAATAACCTTATCAAAATGTTATCGATAATGTTATCGGTAACATAATCAAATCTTATATTGAAAAATGAATTTTGTCAATACATAATTGTAAATATCGACATTATTAACAATATAATCCACCTGTTTTTATGCACTATGTCTAAATCTTTGTCGAAGTAACTATTATCGTTTTTTTCAGTTGCCTGCTTTCTTTTACTTATGCTATACTATCGTTAAAGGCATGATCATGTCTGAAATGTTTTACGAAGGATTTTGAACCATGAAAAAACAGAATGCAACCTATGGTGATATCGCCAATTACACCAACTTATCCAAAATGACGATTTCCAGATATTTCAACCAGCCGCATTCTCTGGCTGACGAAACGAAGGAAAAGATCGAAGAAGCGTTAAAAACGCTTGATTATACCGAAAATAAATTTGCAAAAGCCCTTTCCAGCGGAAAATCCGGTATTATCGGCATTATTACGCCTAACTTTTTTTACAATTTTTATACCGCTCTGATCGACGCTTTTATCCGGATTTACCCGAAAAGCCCTTATAAATTTCTCGTATTTACAAGCGACAATTCGCCGGAAACCGAGCGCAGCTTTATTGCAGAACTGCTCTCGTACCGCATAGAAGGCCTGATTATTCTCAGCCATATGCTGGGTTCGGAAGAATTGTGCAAATATCCGTTCCCGGTCATCGGCATTGAGCGCGAATCCGAATTTATTTCCAGCGTGGACACGGACAATGTATCCGGAACAAAACAGGCGGTCAAAAGACTGCTGCAGGATGGCTGTGAAGTATTAATTCACATTAATACCGGTACCTCGCCGGCTCTTCCATCTTATGCACGAATTAAAATATTTGAGGAAGTCGCCGTCCGGACAGGAACCCCACATCAATGCTTTATGATTCCAGTTGAAATCCATACGGATGTTCATAAACTGTATGCCTGCTTTGAAAAAGTCTGCAAGACACTGCACAGCAAATATCCGCACAAACGAATCGGCGCCTTTGTCTGCAACGATACGATGGCTCACCTGTTTCTGAACAGTGCACTGACAAACGGTTTCAAGGTTCCGGAACAGCTGGAAATTATCGGGTTTGATAATTCACCCGTTTCCGAACAGGCAATCCTTCCGATTTCGACCGTCGGACAAAATGTGAACAGAATTGTATCGCAGACCGTGCGCCTGTTAGATCGGCAGCTGGAAGAAAAGAAGAATCTGTCCAAAGACGCACCGACGCAAAAACACCTGATTATCAAGCCAAAACTGCTGCTGCGGAAAACGACTTTGAATATCAAATAATGACATTAACCGTACGCAAAAAATGCATTCGGATCTTCCATCATCCGAATGCATCTTTACATGAAAATACCTGATCTATAAATACTTATCCATTGTCTTTACCGTTTCAAGCAGTCCCATCATCAGTCCCCTTGCCTGTTCTGCTTTCCTGTTCGTATCTGCTCCAAGTTCCGCGGCCTGCTGTGTGCTTGCCGTTACCTCTTCACTAACCGCAGAAATATGGTGAATACTGTCTACAATAATATTATTGGACTCCAAAATATCTTCAATCTTTTATAAATCTCCTGTACATTTCCATGAAGTCCATCCATACGGCTTCCAATCTCTCCAAACTGTGCATTTGCATTTTTGATCAGATCATACTCCGTACCGGCAGCGGTCATCACCTGATTAAGCGTATTCTTTGCCACATCCGCATTATTTTTCAGTTGCTCCACAATGCCTCGTATGCTTTCAGTCAGATTTCTCGTTTCATCCGCAAGCGTGCGAATTTCCTCGGACACTACGGCAAATCCCCTTCCGGCATCTCCGGCTCTGGCGCTTTCAATCGAAGCATTCAACGCCAGCAGATTGGTCTGGCTGGATATGGAAAAAATATGTTCCGTAATCTCTTCTACCGTTTCCGCATTGGAAATCAGACTCGCAACGGCGGAAACGACCTGCTCATTCGCTTCTCTTGTCCGATCTGCCTGACTCTGCAGGCGATCCACCGTCTGCCGCCCTTCCTGAACGGCTCCTTCGGAACTCTTTGCCATCGCAAGCATCTCATCCGACATTTGCTTCGTTTCTCTTATCATATTTTGAATGTTGCCGGTCATAACGGTCTGCTGCTCAATACTGTCCGCGTTGTTGCTGTTCCCTTCCGCAATGCCATCCAGTTCCGATACCGTGGACTCCACATACTGACTCAGCTGTCTGATGTGCTCCGCTGCCCCGGTGCAGTTTTCCTTTACGGATGCAGCTACTTTCAGCACCTCTTCCAAAAGCTGCGTACTCTTCTCTTTCTCTTCTTGAATACTCGCCATCTTCTTCGTATTATTATCATTGGAAATACGCGTCGTACCGCATAGAACGGTCATATAAACAACAATCGAAGCCCCCTGCAGAAGCAGTGATATTCCATTCAGTGCCGCGCCGGAATGCGCATGGCCAAGCATCACCGACACATAAATGATATCCGCCAGATTAATCCCGCCAAATATAAATGCAATTGCTAAAACCAGTTTATAATCATAATATAAAATATAAATAACCGTCAATGGAAATACCATAATAAATACAAGATCATTCTGCGCGCCAAATACAGCCATTCCATATACAATGACATATCCTGCCATAGAAATATGTTTAAACAGCCGGCTGTCTTTTTTGCGAAAATATGTTATATAACAGACTGCCATAGAAACAACCACTGAGATCACAACCATCAGCATAAAATTAAAGCTGATATTTCCCTGTTTGTAATCACCTATGTAGCCAAAAAATAAAAACGTATCAATAATCGTGATAATAATGAGTATAAATCTGTTTACCCGTTTTACTGTGTCAGTTTCTGTTCTCAAGCCATTTTCCGATGTCATAACTTTTCCCTCACCTGTTAATTTATTTATAATCTCCGACAGTTTTTCCTTCCTTCTGCATCGGTGTATCTTCCTGCGGGTCTGCTGATGAATCCCTGTAACAATTGCTTTTCTCTCCCTCCTTTCCTTTTTACAATATTCCCGCTCTTTTCCCTGTGTAATCGCAGCTTTCGGTGTACTGCCAGTTTTTACCTCCGTTGCCCTATTATGCGGTGTTGCTCTGACTATCCGAATATATTTTACCATTCCGGTATTTCATTTTCAATTAAAAAAATTAGCTGCTGCCTGTACCCGTATGTTTCAGGTTACTGTTCACTCCCCAGCTGAACACCTGCTGTTTTGCTGGGGCCAATACAGAATCGCTGCCAGGAATCCGGCATTTTGCCGCAGGCAAACTTCCAATATGCCGGATTCTGTTACTGTGAGCACCGCAGGTGTGAACAGTAACTGTTTCGGCCCAATCATATACACAAAAAGAAAAAGCATCTGAAATGACTCACTCCAGATGCCTTTATCAATCGTTCTATTATACTCCCTGTTTCTTACCAACAATAACAAGACCGCACCCGATGAATACGAGTCCGAATATCAAAAACAGCTTCGGATCCATAGAGCCGTCTCCTGTCTTTGGAGTCTCATCCAGTGTATGGCTGCCTGACGTCGTACCTGTAGCACTTGCGGAACCGGAACTGCCGGATGAACGTACCGTCGCACTTGCGCCCTGCGAACTGCCGGAAGATGTGCCTGCCGTACTTGCGGAACCGGAACTGCCGGATGTCGTGCCTGTACCGGACGATGAACCGGATCCACTGCCCGTGCCTGCATTCGAAGAACTGCCGGATCCACTGCCCGAATTGGATTCACCCAAATCAATTGATGTGCTGCCTGCACCTTCCTCATCAATATCATCATTTGTGCTGCTGCCGGAACCGGATGTATCTTCACTTAAATCCACACTTGTACTGCCTGCCGGAGAATCATCCTCTTCATCTTCACTGTCGTCCGAAGAGCTGCCGCCGTCCAGGCTGTTAAACGCATAGCCTGCAGATGCCGCAAACGTCTCTGCCGCAGAATTGCTGTAACCTGTAATGACGTCCGGCGACCATCCGGATTGTGAACCAATGGATGTCACCGAGCGCGGAATCGTAATCGAATGAATGCCGCTTCCGGTAAACGCACCGCTTTCAATCGTCGTCAGTCCATTTGGCAAAGACAGAGAAGTAACTCTGCTGCAGCCTGCTAATGCACCGCTGCCAATAATCTTTGTAGAAGAATTCAGCGCAACACTTGATCTGCCTACCGGTACCATAATCAATCTTGTACGGGATGCATTATACAGACATCCGCCATCCGATGCATATGCAGAATTACCGGATGCAACATTAATCGTCGTTAAAGCCGAACAGCCGGACAACGCACTGCCGCCCAGATTGGTCGTACTGGCCGGAATGGAAATTGCCGACAGAGCGGTACAATTCGCAAATGCACTGTCGCCAATGCTGCTGACGCCTGAAGGGATCGACATCGTACTCAGACTGCTGCAGCCGGAAAATGCGCCGCTGCCAATGCTTGTTATACCAGTTGATATCGCAATGCTTGACAATGAACGGCATCCACTGAATGTAGAAGCCGGAATGGAAGAGATCGAAGCCTGCATGCTGACAGATCCCAACGCACTGCAGCCGGAAAATACACCGCTGCCCATATTTGTGACACTACCCGGAATCGTTACATTTGCAAGAGCGGTACAGTTCGCAAACGCATTGTCGCCGATATTGCCTACGCTGCTTGGAATGCTTACACTGCTGATCGGCTTGCCGGCAAACGCATTCGCTCCGATCGACGTTACCTCCGAAGGGATTGTGACCGCACCGCCTCCGCCATTATACGCAGTCAGTACGCCGCCGGAGATTGTCATATTTGTCGTATTCGATGCGAATACGCTCTCACACGGTATCAGGAATAATACCATTGCCAATGTCATTAAAATGGCAAATCTCTGTTTTATTTTGAAATTTTCATATGCGTCACTCCTTCTTCGCAATGAGAAACAGCCGGCCATCCTGTATATAGCTGTTACAGGTAGATAATGTCAGCAATTCATCCCCATACGAAATATCAATCTTCTGGTCAAATACGGTCAACTGCTGAATATTTGCCAGAAATGCCTGAAATTCTTCTTTACTTTCGGCATTTAAAAAATTATAATACCGGAATGCTTTGTCATCCTGATAATTTACTTTGGACAGACAGACCGCTACAATCTGATACTCCGCTTTCTCATAAATCGTATCAAATACGAGTTTGCGGTGACTGTCAAAATACTTTTGATCCATAAAACTTTTCAGACCGCCAAACATCGTGCCGTCTCTCATGTTATGTCCGTAAATAATCAGATTTGTATCACGGTTCACAAAATCATTCCTTGCATCAATAAACAATGTTCCGTGATCACTTTCTTTTTTTTCAAAATCATTGTGCAGATAAAAATCCGGATTTTTCTTTCCTGTCTGCATGACCGGATAATTAATAACCGTACCTTCAATTGACAGCCAGCCTGCCAGATCTTTATTCTGCTTATACAAATCTTTGTATTTCTTTAAAACGGTCAAATCAGCCGGATCAATCTTTTTTTCCGCCTGCTTTTGTCAACCTGTTCCGCTCCTTTTTTCTTTGCCGCTTTCTTATCTGTACCGGATGCATCCGCAGAACCGGTATCCCGGCCCGCCTCCGCACCGTTTTCTTCATCCGCAAAAGAATCATGAATGATCTGCCCGGTCAGGTTCTGCATATTTTGGAGACGTTCAAACTCCTGACTCTCCAAATGCTCCTGCCAGAGCGAAATACCATAATATCCCAGACAAAAAACCGCTGCCAGTATGCAGACACCGCCTGCTACGCCAAGCTTTTTCCCCTGCTGCTTCTGCTCTTCTTTCCGACGCTTTTCTTCCAGTAGTTTCCGGGAATTTTGGGCCAGAACATCCGTCACATACCAGGAAAAGGAAAGTCCCACCTTGCTGCGGAACACAATTTCCTTATTCCTGATCAGAGTGTAGAGCCTTACGGCGACATCGGGATCCGTAATATCCAGTTCTTTCGTCAGAAAGTCAATTTTCTTTACATCCTCCTGCGCCGCAAGATACTCTTCATAGGTATCAAATTCGTATTCGCCTATTTTGTATTTATCACTCATGCCTTTGCTTATTTCACCGTAATAACCTTCAATGGATTCAGTGAACTGTAAACTTTCTTGCTTCCGTTCTTACGGAATGCACGAATACGGAAATATGCCCTGTCGCCGCTCTTCATACCACGTACGGTACATACACGGATATTCGGATTGTTTACAGTCTTTAACTTCTTATACTTCGCACCGGAAGACTTCTTATAGTAAATCTCATAGCCGGATGCACCGGACACTTTCGACCAGCTGATTCTCGCCTGCCCCTTTGCATTGGATACAACCTTAACGGTCGGAGTCCGAAGCTTCGTTGTTGCATTCAGTACGGAAGAGAATGCTCCATAAGATTTTGTGCCGTCCGCATTGCGGATATAAGATCTTACTTTATATTTATAAGTCTTTCCTGCTGTCAGTCCTGTAATAGTCAGGCTGTTTGTCTTTACGGTCTTAATAACTTTGGACTTGGAATCACAGACCTGATATCCATCCGCATATCCCTGTTTCGTCCATTTCAGCTTCAAGCTGTTGTACTTCACATTTGTAGCTTTCAGTCCTTTGACCGCAACAGCTGAAATCTTAAAGCTGATAATCTTCGTTCCCGAATAATTGCTGCTCGTACCCTGAATTAAAATGGAAGCCATACCAGGATTCGTATTATTCGTATAAGTTACCGTATAATCCACACCTTTGGTCAGCACCTTGCCGCCATCGCTTACCGTAACATCCGGCGTATAAGCATCACCCGTATAAGTTCTGTCTTTTACATCCGTCGTATCACAACTCTGAATGCTCTTCGGCTCAATAATAAAGTTTGCCGTCTGCTTTCCGGAATATTTGCCGACACCCGTTACCGTAATTGTAGCCGTACCTGCATTCACATTGTTCGAATACGATACCGTATACTCCGTACCCGGTGTCAACGTTCTGCTGCCTGTCTCTACTACTACGCCCGGTGTAATTGCCTTGCCCGTATAAGCATAAGTCGGTGCATAACCGCTGATAATAAATCCGCCTACATCATTGCCGATACTGAACTTCACAGACGTCGTACCTGTGTAGTTTGCATTATTCAACGCGCGAAGCGTTGCAGTCGCAGTACCGATATTAATATTATTGGAATAAGTAACGGTATAATCCGTTCCTTCCATCAAAATACTGTTGCCGCATTTTACAGTCAGCGAAGGTTTTACTTCGGAACCCGTATATTGCTGTGCCGGAATCGGTGAAATCGTACATTTCGACAGCTGTGCAATAATGCGGAAATTCTTGGTAATCGTTCCTGTGTTGTTGCCAATGCCGTTTATCGTTGCCACGGCCGTACCGACTTCAACGTTATTGCTGAATGTAACCGTATAATCAATATTTTCCGTCATGCCTGAAATCGAAATCTTCGGATACAACGGTTTGCCCGTATAGTACATTGCATCAATCGAATCCATCGACATATTTACATCACTCGGTGAAACTGCCGTAGCTCCCGAGATTTCTCCGGTTCCCTGATCCAGGAAGCTGTTCCAGCCATTCGAACCGCCGCTGCTGATTGTAGAGCTTGTAATCAGGAAGTTTGCACTTGCAGTTCCGCTGAAATTGTTCTGGCCTTTAATATTGATATATGCCGTTCCTGCGTTTAAGTTGTTTGTATAAGTTAATATATAGTCTACGTCTTCGGTCAGTTTGTATTTGATTTTGTCAATATAGTCTGTTACGGATATACCTACCGGGCAGATATCGTAGCCTGTGTAGGAATATTCACGTTTAAAGCCGTCGATGACAAGGGAGTTGGAAAATGCTCTTGGAGTAATCGTATACTTAAGTGTCTCCGGTTTCGTTGCATACGTTCCCTTTGTCGGATCACCTTCCACACGGATAAAATAATCACCTGCATTAATAAAATCATCCGGCTTGATCAGGTTTTCTACCTTCACTTCGGTTCGGTAATTTCCAATCTTGCATTTATTCTTGTCAACGCCTGTAATCTTAACTTCCGGATACTGCTTCTGTGCGTTAAATACGGTTGTTGTAGGTGATATGCTAATCTTTGCATCCGTACTGATATCTTCTCCAATAAAATACCAGAAACTAGCGCTGCCTGCATAATTCTTTCTACCTGTAATCGTTACTTTGACTTTTCCAGCGTAATCAGGTGTATCGCGTCGGTATTCTTCACGAATATCCGTATCATCCGTATCCGGTTCCACATATTTGTACTCAATCTTAAATCCGTTTTCATCTGCTGTCAGATTATTATAGTAATTTTCTCCCGGGACTAAGAATTTTCCATGGTTTGCCTTCTGTGGGTGATCGTAGTACATACCAATTTCACCCTCTGCCAGTTCTCTGTCCGTATCCGCATAACCCGGATATACCGGACTGCCAACACCCTTAAACGGCAGATTTAATTTGTAACTGCTCAGATTTACATCCGCATTGGAACCGGCCGGACGGTACATAAACCGTACGTGGTTTTCGAGCGGTGCCGGGAGAACTGAAAAATATGCGATAATTTCTCCCTCATAATTATCACTATCACCTACAATTTCTATCTTTACACTTGCTTTCGAATTTTCCGTAGATGCTTCGACATTATTTTTAAATGTACAGCTTACGTTTGAACCACTTATGAAATTTGAGCTTATCGCTCCATTCATATACGTCAAAATATCTGTGCTTCCATAGCTAAGCTTAAATGCTGGCTTTTGCTCAGTACCATCATATACCGGTGACTCTTCTGAAAGGAAAGATAATTTTGTATTCTCAAGCTTCAGCTTTCCGACTTCATATGTCTTTTCTCTGGACCCTTTGAAGTTACCAACTCCACGGATCGTAATTCTTTTGTGTCCTGCCGTATGCACATCATCCAGATACTGATACGTAAAATGTATTCCGTCCTGCACCCAGTTTTTATAGGAATTTGCTTTATCCGCATTATATTCTTCCCCTTGTAATGTTAGAAGAATATTGATAATGTCATCTCCTCCGTCCGGATTCGCTAACCTCTCAATATACCTAATATCCGGATATGGCTTGATAGGCTCATTATTATTGTAATCATATCCAAGTATATCTTCTACCGTAATATCATCCGAGGCAATATCTTTCTGCTCAATCAGATATTCTTTCTCCACGACACCCGTATAATTACCTATTCCATAAATCTCAACAACAGGTTTCTGAACATCAACAATACTCGTATCCGTCCAGTTTGTATAGATACTGTTATCTCCGGCTCCTTTCCTCACACCATAATTTTTCCGTCATTAAAATTGGGATCATTTAATTCCTTATCAATATTGTTTCCAACAGATAAAATCACACCTTCTACCTCAGGCAATACGATATTTCCGGTATAAGTCACATGCGTTTTCTTCAATACTACATTTACCTTATCCTTATTTTTTCCAAGATCATATGGAACAATCGTAAACTCACCTTGAGGCAGTCTGCCGCTATAACTTCCTTTTCCTTCAATGACATACGTATAATCACCACATTCTGTAGCTCTCTCTATAATGTCCCCGTTCTTATCTTTAATCGTAACCGTATAATCGTAAGGATTACTCAGATTTACACCATTTACCGTAATCTTAAAATCCCATTTTGAATCTACCAATGCATTTCCATGTGCATAAATATATTCAGGTTCTATCTTCACACCTGGTGTTACATCAGAAATACTGGAAGTAAGATTGTAACTGATAACTGCCTCATCTGTTAAATAGCCTTCATCTTTCGCTTTTTGTGAAGGTATAATCACAAGTTTCTTATTCTCACCTATTGCCAAATCCTGCTGTTGGAATGAATCTGGTGAAAACTCATAATCTACCCCGTAATATAACAGTTTACCACCAAAATTAATCGTCTTCAATGCACCTGCCAAAGCATTTTGCAGACTCGTAGCTGTAATGGAAGATCCCGTCACTGCAATGCTCTTAGAGCCATTATTATTATCCCACAGTCCTGGCGTCTTGTCTGTAAGTCCCTTCAAACTCGCTGTAATTGTTACCGGTATATCTACGCTGCCAGAGAACAAACCTGTATCTTTCTCATTTCCCTGACCGACAATAGTAATAATGCCCCGTCCAACACTCTTTTGGCTATTTGCAGTTACGATACACTCCCCTTCCGTTGCTGGTGGTACCAAAATTGTTATCGGAGTGCTTCTGGATCTGTCTGCTATCGTACCATCCGTTAAAGTATCACTACCTGTCTCTCCATATGAACATCCTGCTCGTTTCTGTTCAAACCTCAATTTCAGGCTTTCATACATAAGCCGTAAATCTTCATTATAAGTGATCGTTGCTCTGTATTCATCGCCCGGAGTCGGGGTGCCGCCAACTGATGGATATCCATTATACGCTACATAAGCATTTGATGCCGTAACAAACGGATTCATGTCTTTTGTTAACCGGCCATAAATAACATAATTTGCGCGCATACCGGTCTGGCCAAGTGTAGCATAATTACCAATACCTTTAATTATTACATACGTACTATTTCCTGCATCGTTTTTATAATTGCTGCTGACAAAAATATCGTCTCCATATATTACTTCATAATCTTTATCTTTTATTAACTTATATTTCCATGGTTTCGTCTTGTCTCCACCCGGATACTGTACTACATCAAATGTCGGATGCAGCTGTTCTCCGGTAAACCTCTGCCATTTATCATTAAACAGAACAGAAAACTCCTTATCCTCAATAACCACTTTAGTTACTTCATACTTTTGAATAATAACCCCTTTGTAATTGCTGTTGTTTTTTGCTTTAATCACAGCCCATGCATCACCATGCTCCGGTGCGGTACGCACATTTGTATCATTTCCGGCCGCATCTATATTAGCAACCAATGGCTGTGTACCCGTACAATAAAACTCAAAATCATTGGCGTCCAGCTCAACTGACTTCGATGTATTTCTTGGTGATGTAAAAAACAACGTAATAAGTTGCCATGCACCATCCACCGTTTTTACCACATTACCATCACCAACATCTGTTGTCGGAACGTATGGAATGTTTGGTAAACTGAATACATTGCCTGTCTCTTTAAATGAAAAACATCTGTCCATTTCACCGGTAGACAACCCGTTACTATCTAACGAACTTAAAGGACGCTGCTTAATTGGAAAATATCCCTTAAGTGTTTTTCCATAACCATGGGAACCTTCAATTTCCACAAATGCCCACTTGTCTTCTTTATACTTTTCGTCATATTGTTCACTGGCATCCGTATGCCGATCCCACTTTACTGTCTTGTGGTCGTAACAGGTATCCGGCAAATCTACCCAGTTTCCTGAAGCATCTTTATGTTGTACCTTAAACTTTGGTTTATGTTCATAGCCATCATAAGTCACTTCTTCAAGAAATACAATCCGATAGTCCGTATTATTAAAATCATTTTTCTTTACATTGATTTTAATCGTTACTTTTCCATAGTATCCGTTCACACCCTGGAGCGTTACTGAAACTACATTATTCGCATCCGGCACTCCAAATTTTCCTATTTTGTAGTGTCCCTTTGCTATTCCGTCTACCGACAGAACATCTCCGTTTTGATCCGGATAGTATAAATTTGTTCCATAGCCCGATGTATGACCAAAGTTCAATTCATACGGATCATCTGGTGAAGAACCGGAAGCCGTATATTCGGTACCTGACAATGTGAGTTCATTATTTGTAAACTTATTTGCGTTGATTCCCATATTGGTATCTTCAACCACTTCGGTATCTGCAATATTCCGACCAACATTCAGTTTGCAAGTAATAGAGTCTTTATAATTGCTGCCGGTGCCAGTAACTGTAAATGCAATTGTTCCATCCGTACTTCTCTTGTCATCAGAAGGATCAATTGTAATTGTCAGTTCCGCATCTGTTCCTTTCGCAAGTAAATCTTCTGCCGGATTGACTCCTTTATCCGTAACCGTCAAATGATCTTCTATCCAAGTCTTAATATCTGCCAAATTATCATCTCTATTTGCATATGGCAATGATTCCGGATTAAAATTACACGTTAAATCCTTCTCATTATCTTTCAGACTTCTTTTTGAATATTTAAAAGGTCCGGCAAGAACAAAGTCATCATTTTCAGCTGCAAAATTTCCCATCGGATATATCTTAAAATAATATTCCGTAGTTGTATCCAATTTTCCTGATGAACTGATAGGATTACCATCTACATCGAAAAGTTTGCTGATAGATGGATCACCATTTTCTTTCTCAACCGTATAATCTTTTCCTTCTTCCAGCTCTAAATAATCAGGCTGTCCTTTATATGTGATTGCATATTTAAGTTTATCCGGAACCGGACGCCCATTTTTACCTTTGTACTCATACGTCCAAACCCCATTTTCCTGTTTAAAACCTGTTGCACCATCCAGTGTAAGACCTTCACCAACACTGCTGTTGCCTATCGTTTTAATTTTTCTTGGCATTATTGTAAACGTAAGTATACAATCGTCTGATGAACTTCCATTTAATCGGATATGCGCTTTCGCATTCTCCAATGGATCACCATTGGCATCTCTAACTACATTAATATTATCTTCATATGTGACTTTATAATCTGTCCCTTGCACCAGTGTAGTAATTTTATTATCTTTATCTCTTACTGTCACCGTTGTATCCGGTTTATGCTGTCTCTTATTATATTGATGATCTGTTGTATCATCATCTGTACATGCCTTTACGGTTCCGGTAATATTGCTGTACTGTGAAATTTCAAAAGTTGTACTGATCGAACCTTCATAATTTCCTTGAATACTACATTCCAATTTATATGTTCCGATTGGAAGCTTTGTCCAACCCGACGCATACTCTTTTCCGGTCTTAGTATCCGTATAAATCCATGATATCGTGGTACCCGGATCGTTTGGAGCCACTTCATATTCCGTATTATTTATCTTATCAACACACCAGATACTGGCATCTTTAAGAAGCTTTTCTTCTGTAACCGTCTGACTGTATTCTTTCTTCTTCAATGTCAATTTGCCTGATCCGTCTGCCTCTTTTACTTCCTGTGGTAAAACAGTATAATGCAAACCATCATTACCAAATTGCGAAGCATCCAGTGTGCCATAGTATCCAATAGTCTGCTTAGAATTTATATTCATTGAGACAACGCCTGCATAAGTTCTTGCCTCTGTTACTTTTCCCTCTTGTGGGTTCTTATTTATTTCTTCACCTGATCCATTTTTCTCAATCCAATAATGCACACTAAAATCTGGATTATCTTCTTTAATTGCTAAAGGATCTGATGTTTTACCACTCATATCTGTAAATTTGATAACAGGATATACCTTCTGTATTTTTTTATTATATTTTAAAGGTTTCTGCTCCGTAGTTTCATATGGCAAAATCTCAATATCTGCTTTTGATAAATCCTGCTTTACGTTGTAATAAATATATCCCACTTCTCCTGTATTAAGTTTCAGCTTCATCCTGACAATCCCAGCAGTTCTGCCTATTAATATGTTTGCTGTTTGATCATCTTGGCTATCTACAATACAACATTCAACAACCTGAAATTCATTTTTACCATATTTTTTGTTGGATTTCCTTGTATCCACACCGGAGCAATCTTTTCGTTCTCTAACTGGTATGTTACACCTCCCAGATCCAGATTGTAATCAAACACACCAGGTATACCATCTACACCAGCAGATGTTGTATATTCAAGATTCACCAGCTTTTCCGGTCCCTGTGTGACCTTTATCGGATCACTTGTCCAGGTACCCGAATAATTATTTTGTCCGGTAATGGTAACTATAACCGCCGGGTCTCCATCGGAGTCCGTAGTTGAAGTGGTTGTTGACATATAATCTGTAGGTGATACAAGCGGATATGTGATATCCATGATTTCTATCTGCACCTGTCCCCCACTATATGTCACTTTAGGGTTTAAATCCTCAATTTTTTGGAAAGGCTAAAATCATACTCAACATATTCACTACCATCCACTAAAAAGTTTCTAAAATTAATATAAGCTTTTTTATTCTGTCCGGCAGTTAGCATCACCTTTTCACTATCTGCTATAGTCTGCCCTTTCACAAATGCCTTTGGCTGCGATGTAACTGTATAATCACTTTCCGGCAAAACATAACCATTCACATTAACCTTTACATTCGATGTATCTGCATAATTAGCTTTATCAAACCCAGTTGTATAAGGTGTTACAACATTTCCTGTTACGACAGCTTTATTAACTACAAATTCAAAAAAACGCGCCGGTCCCTGCGTAAATATACTTGATTGTACACCCGCTTTAATGCCTACCCTATGTGTCCCTGCATTTTTAATCTCACGCAGAGTCTCCTGATGGTTTGTAAGATTATCCGTTGATAATACCCAATCCGTTCCTCCATTATTCAAATCCCATGTTCCTGCAGAAGCAGGATCTGTAAATTCAATCTGAAGATTCGGTTCCGGTGTTGTTGCACCACTTGCCCCTATGCTATACGTAACCGGTGTATTAAGCACTCTAAATGCCGCCCCACTTATTGCATCATTCGGACTCGGAGGATATCCGGTTGCCGTATCCTTCTCAAAGTAAACATCACCCAATGATATCTTATCTACACCTTTTTGTGGTGCCGCCGCTCGCAACCTGGGCGCAGCAATGGCCACTCCGCCCACAAGCAGCACAGAGCATAGCACAATTAATATCTTTGCCCCAAATCTTTTCCATACATCCTTGTACATACCTTACCATCCTCTCCGTCCTCCAATTCGAAAGACTTATATACTCCGGATTTTCTACTCCACCCCGGCACATGCAACAACCATTTCCATTGTCCGGTATCAAGCATTCCTACCGCCTCATACCCGGCGCCGAAATACCACCGGCGAAAATGCGTTCTCACTATGTCCCGACGCTGCAGCCCTGCCAATCCGCACATCCTTCTCACAAAACTTTTGATGTTCCGGGCTGCAATTTCCGTGTGCCTGAAATCATCCGCACACTTCATCAATCTATATGAAAGGAGAAGTACATGTGTCGTCCAAACAGACAAACACGCAGACTTATCCCATTAGATAGTTTCATAATATATCGGCACATTTTTTATATTATTAACCTTAATGTGAAATTTTTTGAAGCGACATTTTATTGTCAGATTTTATTTTAATTACGCCTATTATTTTCAGATAATTTTATCAGACAAAAAGAAACTATCATAATTTTTAAAAAAATTTCAATTCAGGTCTTGTAATTATTCTGTTTACGGTATACAATAGACACGAAAAGATACACGTTTAGAGAAGTGCGATGCTGGGATATCTTACCGACATTTATATACGAATGACATCAATGCTAAAAATATTCCGGCGTTCTCTTATTTCTCTACGAGTTACTTTCACCTTTGTTCTCACAAAAACCGCTCATACATATATGGTCGTAACAGACCATTTTGTATGAGCGGTTTTATTTGTACTTTTTTACAGTAATAAAAAAGCATCGGGTTCAAGGCTTTCTCTTTCGTAAGAATATGTATAACTCCTTAACCTCAAATCTGATGCTTTCCTGCAAATTATAATAACATATATGAGTGTATAAATCAATTCTTTAATAAAATAAAATTTCTGACTTTCCGGATCTTTTCCAACTTAAAAAATTTTCTAATTTCTACTTTGTTACGGTATATTCCACCATCAGCAAACACCTAAAATTGTGAAAATATCAGATTCAGCAGTCTTTTATCTTTCGTAAAAGCAAATAAATAACTGACCACTATGAATCTGATAAATTCAAAAAGATTATAACATGTCCTTTCCCAAAAATCAATTCCAAAATGCAATATTTTTCAGCTTTTTTCGACTATTTTTGTCGTGTTTTTGCCTTCTGCGTCCGCCTTTTTACAGGATGTAATATATAGTTTTTTATACATATTATTCGGTTTGTCTTATCGTGCGTTTTGTAATAAAGTTCTGGCCCCATTACAACAACGGCATAATTTAAATCCAGACCGGGCAGTGTATAAATACTCCCCATTTCCTCTTTCGTATCCGGGTTTCGCAGCCACCCGCTCGTTTGCCTGTTCCACCAGATACTTGTATTTTGAATTTGAATGTCCGGAATATCCGGTGTATCTTTGTTCCATTTCCAGGCATAACCGCCGCACAATCTGCACAGACCTACGGTACGTTCCTTTTCCCGCATATGCTCATACATGTCGGTGAAAGATCGAAACAGCCGAAAGTCATAGTTATTAAATCGTTTCATTGTTTATCCATATGCAGGCGCGCTGCAAAACTCTCTTCCGAAATATCAGACGGACTCACAGACTGCTTTGCGTCGTAAAATAAAATCAGATGTTTTGAACATTTTAAGAGCCAGTCCAGTTCATCGCATGAATCATCCAGGCCCAAAGTCTTATTCATCTTTTTCAGCATACCACTATAATACCGACCGGCGTTCTTTGCCTGTCTCAGTCTGTGTGCCTCGTCACATATGACGATATCATAATCTCCCTTTGCAACCGTAATAGGCGCAATGACATCCTTTTTCCGCAATCCGGGAACCGTCTTAAACACTTATACGGGTGAAAGCATGTCCATAACACACATCACCCGCTTTTCCGTGCTCTTTGCTGCGCCGCCGTACATCTTTTGTCTCCCCAACATATGCCTCTTTCCCATTTTCCAAAATATACAGACAATGATAATCAAATGGCAGTGCCCAACTGTCATCGCTATTTTTATGATAGTCAAATGTCCTGATTTCAATATTGGCCATTCAAACCTCCTCTTTTTCACAACGCACTTTCATTGTGGAGAATTTGTTCCAAATTTAATAGGCATACCCAAAGAGGCACGCTGTAGCGGGCTATATTGACTAAATTTGGTATGAATTCTCTGCAAAGTGGGGAAGGCAGATCGCGGAAATGATTTTTCAAACACACTCTAACATCATGCTAAGAAGCATTTTAACACGCAAGTCCGCTGCTACCAATATTTTTTACCATATTGTCGGCATCATCTTGTGATAAATTGAACTTCTCCCTGAGCCTTTCCACCGTTGCCTCTCTGGATGCGCCAAAATACCTGCCGTCTTCTATCATAGTCCTGACCGCAGCTTCTTTTTCCCTGCTGCGCACATGCATATCCCATATTTCTTCCTGACTAAACAACGTAATCATAAGATCCACTACCTCACTTTCCCTGCCTGACAGGTATTCTTTCAGCACATCCCTGTCCTTGCATATGCGTATGGCCTTCCTCACTGCCTGGTCGGTAAGCCCATGCTTCTTTACCTGTTCATCAAATATTTTGTAAATGTTACATACTGATTGATAATGTCTCCTTTTTCCCCATCATAAATCATATGCACCGTTACATCCAAACAACATTCCTCACCAGGGAAAAATTCTTCGGCGAGCGATATTGTTTCCGGTCTGGCCTTCCTGCTTCCCGTATAAATCACATAAATCTCCGGCTTCGGCAGCTTTACCTTTTTGCCCCCGTATATGTCCTGCCCTGTGCGTATGATATAATCCTGATACGATTTTGCAAGGTATAATATCACTCTTACGAGTATATTCACCGTCCAGGTTGACTGCGCTTCTATCAAAAAGATCAATTTTTCTTTCAACATAAATCCCAGGTCGTTAAAAATCCCGCCCTTTTTCCATGACAATCTCCTTTATCCTAGTATAAAGCAACCCTTAGGAAAAAAGCAAGCTCTTCCTGGTATTGCAAAGCACAAACAGCCCCATAAAACAACTTCCAACCCCTTTGTTTTCAAGGCTTCTGAAAATACACTTTTTCAAATACACGATAAGTCCCGAATAAATGCAAGTATACTGCCGCCTAAGATATTTGCAAGCGTACCTCCGCCTACATTTTTTATAATATCCGATGCATGATTCCGCATGGATTCTTTTTCCTGACTCAATAGAATCAGCCAGTTGCGTAACTTTTCACAAAGTTCATAATGTTCTGCTGATTGATCTTCAATGATCTGCTGTATTTTTGCAAGCTCCGGTGCCGAATGATATTCATTAAATGTTACCGGAGCATTAAATTTAGGATTATTAATATTCATTTCTTTGCCTCCTCAATAAAAAATGCCTCTCCATGAAAATTCGCTTTATCTACCAAAATATCTGTACCACGCATTTCAAGATTATTTCGCTCCGTATGTTCAACAATTGCTTTTGTGATATCACTTACGGCTTCACAAAAAGTCATCATATCTGTAAATGTAATTTCTAATGTTGTATCATTCATTAATATAAGATTGATACATGGTAAATGTTCATCGTCGAAATAATAAGCGAAGGAAGCATCTATTATCTTCGCTCTTTCAGAAGCATCCGCGGATATCATTTGCGCCAAAGTTATCAACATGGAAGATCCCATGCCTAATTTATAAAATATACCGCGTTTTTTTGCTTATTTTACAATAACTCGTACTGACTCCGGTGAAAAATGTAGATATGCTTCCCACTGCAATAGTATAATTGTTCCAAGTAATTAATTGATCGGCAACACTGAACGTTAAAGGATTTGCTAAACCAGAAATATGCTTTTCCATAATGATGCCTCCTGAACCAAATAATTTTATAATACTACTAATGTTCTTTTGTTTTGCATTTTCGTTATTTGTATTAATAGTTATTCATTTGCTATTTTCAAGAGCTGTTAAGAATTGATTCATATAGTTCATTGTACCATAAAGGCATGCAATGTACAATCATAATTGTAATTATGATTTCAGATTCCCATTTAAAATTCAGATAATAATTATTGCTGCTATAAATTGGGCGAGTTTGAAAAATCATTCCCACGATCCGTATCCTCCACAAACTGTGAAGTACATCTCACGGAAAGCATTTTTCAAACTCGCTTTAGTGTACTATCTATTGATTTTTATGCGTGATAACAGGTTCTTCAATATCCGTATTTCCCAACCGCACCCGTGACTTTCCTGCCATACATTTTCAACGAGTGCCATTACCCGTCCGGCACAGCTTCGTATGGATTCCTCTGTCAGTGCGCCTCGTGCGTACGCCTGACGTATGTCCTGCGCGTCCGCTTGATTCCCCGGCATAATTATATCATTTCCTGCCGCCGCGCATTTCCATGCCACACTTGCGTCCTGCGGTACCGTCGTATTCCAGTCGGACATGATAACACCGCCGAACCCCCACTCCTTACGCGCAATAACCGTACAAAGCCAGCTGCTGTTCGCGGCATGAATGCCGTTGATCAGGTTGTAAGATGTCATAACCGCTGCGGGCGCGCTTTTTTTAATCGCAATCTCAAACCCGCGCAGGTAAATTTCGCGAAACGCACGCTCGGAAATACACACATCTACGCCCATGCGGTTATCCTCCTGGTTGTTGCACGCAAAATGCTTTACCGTAACGCCGCAGCGTCCGGTTGCCTGCACGCCCCTGGTAACTGCGGCAGCCATCATACCAGAAAGGAACGGGTCTTCGGAATAATATTCAAAATTACGCCCACACAGTGGATTTCTGTGAATATTCATCCCGGGAGCCAGCCACAAATCTACATGGAACTCCTCCATCTCGGTGGCCACTGCTCTGCCGAAGGTTTTCATCAGCTCCGTATCCCATGTCTGCGCCAGCGCTGTCCCGACCGGAAATGCCGTGCAATACTGATAGTATGTATCCGCGTCAGTATGGTGCTCCATTGGCTCCAGAAAACCGTTTTCCAGCGAGCTTAGGACGCCCGCGCCGTATACCGTATCTGATTTTGTATCCACCTCGTAGCTCTGACGCAGGCGCAGGCCGGCCGGCCCGTCCGCCATAATGAGCGACCGGACGCCATATGCTTCCTCCAAAGCTTCCGTTGTCTCTCCGGCGGAGCCAGGCACTCGCACTCCAGAAGAACCAAGTGTACTTGCACCCTGCGTAATGTTTCCATACAGCAATGGTATAAGCTGTTCCACCGGCAGCTCCTGCGCAAGCTGTGCCAGTGGGCAGGCTTTTGCCTCTGTACGCGCCGGAACGTGTTCTTCCTTTGGCACAAAAAAAAGTATTGGCACATTCTCCGCCGCCTGTTCCAAACGCCCTGCAGACCTCTTTTTGTCTGCTGCATCTGTCCGCAACTGCTCAAAATCCACTTCTTCCTGCCAAAGCACTTCTGTCCGTTCCAAAACTGTTGTTTCGGAAATATGCAGTACGGCCGCAAGCTTTAGGCAACCACTGTGTCTGCCTGTCCAAATGCCGTATGTCCCTGCCTCTATTATCCATGCGTGGTCTTTTGTGAAAAAACGGCCATCTGCCTTTGTTCAACGGTTATGGACAGCCGCTGCGTTTCCTGCGGCGCCAGATGCCGTGTCTTTGCAAAACCGGCCAGCCTTTGATACTCTTTTATCTCGCCTGTCTGCGGCAAAGACACGTATACCTGCACAACCTCTCTGCCGGAATACACTGTTCCGGTATTTTTTACAAGTACAGCCAAATTTATCCCGTTTTCCACCGTCTGTACCTCTTCACATACAATGGAAAATTCTGTATAAGAAAGGCCATATCCGAACGGAAACAGCGGCTGTATACCAAAACTGTCAAAATAACGATAGCCAACAAAAATGCCTTCCTTATATTGTTCTTTTTCCAAATCTCCGTTTAGATAACCAAACGCTTCAGCCGATGGATAATCTTCATACCGCTTTGCCCAGGTTGAAGTTAATCTGCCTCCTGGTAAAGACTTGCCAAACAGCACATCCGCAGCGGCACATCCACCCTCCTGCCCGGGCAGGGACAAATACAAAACCGCACGGATAAACGGCGCTTCCTCTAATATATCTGTTAACTCTACCGGCGCGCCTGTATTTAAAACCAAAACGGTCGGCATTTGCCGCTCATTTAAATAAAGAAGGTCGCGTTCTTCCTCTTCGCTTAAAAAATAATCTCCCTGTACCCTTCGGCGGTCCTTTCCTTCACCAGCAATACGACTAAGCACGTAAATCGCCGCCGAAGCTCCTTGCAGGTCATCTTCCGCAATCTTTCTTCCATGCGGCATGGAAAACGGATTCGTTGCATAAGCATCAAACGGATTTTCCACCTTACCCGCATCTTCAAGCACTTTCTCTTTCCACTCAGATCTTGCCTTTTCATAACACTGCTTGTAATCCTTTAGCCAGCCTTCGTTTACAATCGTTATCTGTGCTTCTTTCAAACCACTGTAAACAGATCTGTTTTCCCGGCTGTTAACATCTCCGGAACCGATACCGCCCTTGACCGTATACGCCGCACCGCTTCCAAACAACGCCACCGCAGCGGAACCTTCCAGCGGAAGCAGCCCGTCATTTTTCAGCAGTACAAATCCCTCCGCCGCCATTTCCCTTGCCAGCCTGCCATGTGCAATCTCTCTGGCAGACGGCCGCGGATCCTTTGTACCGCTGTGAAATTTTCTTTCATTCCCCATTATAATCTCCTCTTTGTACAATGATTCTATGTGCTTCCTGACCTGTGCACAACAATGAACTGCCAGCATATAGCCGGCAGTCCTAACAAATCCTATTCCTTTACTCCGCCTAGCGTTACACCGGCAATAATATATTTTGACAATACAAGATATACAAGGATAATCGGCACAATCGCCACCGTAATCATCATATAAATTTTAGCCATGTCAAAATTCATATAATCTGCGCCGCGCAATGTCGCGATCAAAAT
Organism: Eubacterium plexicaudatum ASF492; assembly: GCF_000364225.2. GTDB lineage: Bacteria > Bacillota > Clostridia > Lachnospirales > Lachnospiraceae > Eubacterium_J > Eubacterium_J plexicaudatum. The sequence continues at coordinate 5,133,559 of NZ_AQFT02000001.1, read as the reverse complement.
CGGTACTGTCATTTTATCTTTTGACTGAATGATCAACGCCGGAACAAAATAGTTATTCCAGGAGCCTACAAACGAAAAGATGGCCTGTACCGCAATTGCCGGCTTCATAATCGGCAGCACAATCCTGTTAAATGTTTTAAACTCGCCCGAACCGTCGATTCTGGCTGCTTCTACCAAAGACAGCGGAAGCGAGGACTGCAGGTAGCTGTGCATAAAGTAAAAGACGGCCGGCGATGCAATTGACGGAATAATCAGCGGCAGCAGGGAATCATACATCCCCATATTGGTAACCAGGCGTAAAAACCCCATAGCTGTTACTTGTGTCGGCATTACAAGAATTGCCATAATAAATGTAAACGCCGCCTTTTTTCCTTTAAAATCATACGCATACAGCCCATATGCTGTTAATGCGGAAAAATATGTGCAGATAGCTGCCGAACTTCCGGAAACAATCAGGCTGTTCAAAATACCCTGAAACATTGGGAACGTGCCGTCATTGGCAACATTTTTCAGGTTTTCCAGCAAATGCGTGCCAGGCAGGGCGGAAAACCCTTTTTGCAGTTCCGCATGGGAACGTGTCGCGTTCACAAACAAAATGTAAAAAAAGAACAGGCACATAAACGACAAAATAACCAGTACAATATGCGCAAAAACAGTACGTAAGCGATTGGATTCATTTGATTTCATAAGCTATCTCCTTTCTACCGTCTTGCCTTTTTTCTTGCTTTTTTCGCTGCTGCTTTTGAACCGTCCGGATCATCATTATTAGTCATCCGATACACAATAAAGCACAGGATACCGCTGACAATAAACAAATATACTGAGAGCGCGCCCGCCATACCATAATTTTTGCTCTTTAAATGGCTGTTTAAGAACATGATCAGCGTCATGGAAGTACGGTCTGGCGACCCCTGCCCGTTTGTCAAAATCTGCGGCACATCGAACATCTGCAGTCCGCCAATAATAGAAGTGATCAGCGTATATGCAAGGATTGGACGAATCAGCGGCAGCGTAATACGGAAAAACCTCTGCACGCTGTTGCAGCCGTCCAGCTCGGATGCCTCAAAAATATCCGGACTGATCCCCATGATCGCTGCCATCAGCATAATGGTCGTATTTCCAAACCACATAAGAAAGTTCATCAATCCGACCAGCGAGCGTGTGCCATATACCGTACCAAGAAAATCTATCGGCTGGTGGATCAGTCCTATGGACATCAAAATGGAATTGATCGGGCCATTCGTAGAAAACATGGTAAAGAACAGCATGGCAAACGCGGAAGCCATGATCAGATTTGGCAGATAGATAACTACCTTGAAAAACTGCGTGCCGCGGATTTTCAACCGGGCGTCTACAAACCAGGAAGCCAGCAGAAGTGCGATTACGATCTGAGGAATAAATCCGACGATCCACAAGATCATTGTATTCGCCGCATATTTTAACATATCCGACTTTAACAGGCTGATATAATTTTCCATACCAACGAAATTCGGCCCGATCTCCTTAATTCCTGACCGGTAGTATTCAAAAAAGCTATACCGTACCGTATCTACCAGCGGAATTAAAGAAAAAATGAAAAAGCTGACAAAAAACGGCAGAATAAATAAGTATCCCCATTTTGCATAGCTGATGCTTTTTTGTTTCTGTTTCATAAGCTGCCACTCCTCTCTCTGTTTTTAAAAGCGGCAGGGCATATGGCGGGAACCATTCTGATATCCCGCCTGTAACCAGCCCTGCTCGCCGCTTATTTACGGCCACTGAATTTCTGTAATTTCCGGATAACGTTCTCTAATTGCTGTCTCAAAGTTAGATTTTGCTTTATCAAAGTCAACCTGTCCCTGGAAATAATCACTGAACGAATTTTGTATCAGTTCCACACAACCCTGGTCGTACGCAGATAACGGAGCCATTTCAATATGTTCTGCCACAGGGGCAAAATATTTGTACGCATTCTGCCCGCCCAGGAATTCGGACGGATACAACTCATCGTTTTGTGCCGCTTCCTGCATACTGCTGCGTGCATTCGTAAACTCACCATACTTCTGGGTAATTTTAGCCAAATTATCCGCATCAGCCGTCATCGCCAATATAATATCTTTTACATATTTCGGATTATCCGTACCGGTGCAGGCATGAATATACGAGCCGCCCCAGTTGTATTCCTGCGGAGGATTGGTAACCGCCCATGCACCTTCTTCACCGTCCCAGTTTGGCTTTAATGTAAAATCAATGCCCCATGCCGGGAACAGGAATGCAAACACCTTGGATTCGGATGACATCGCTTTATTCCAGTCATCGTTCCACTGGCCTTTTACCGTCTTATTCAGATAGCCTGCGTCCAGCCATTCCTTAGAATCGCTCACCCAGTCCATAATCTTTTGATCTACCTTAAGCACTGTTTCGCCCGCACCCATCCAAGGCTGCGAAATGCTATTCCCGTACAGACGGAACGTATCTGCATAGGAAGAAAATGTATAATAGCCTTTTTCCTTCAACTCCGCCGCCGTTGCTTTCATCGTATCCCAATCTTTTACTTTCGCGCCGATCTCTTCAGGGTCATCGGTTCCGAACACATCCTTTGCAATGTCGCGCCGGTATACAAGCAGGCCCGGACAGCACTGCCATGTAGACCCTCTTTGTACACCGTTTAAATCCGAAGCCGTTACTTTCGTAAACTCATACTGGTCTGCCAGATCTTTCTGCGGGTCAATGCCAATGTCGGTCAAAGGCATTGCAACATCTGCATCCGCATCCGTATATTTAAATACATAGTCGGTTTCTGACAAAAAGATATCTACTTTATCGTCTGCTGCCGCATCCGCCTGGTTCAGCAGCGCCTCGTCCAGTTTCTGCTGGTAAACGCCGTCCTGGTTCGGATTAATAATCCAGTGAATTTCCGTTCCGTCGTTCAAATATGTAATCGTACCGTCTGCGGATGTTTCCTTTACTTCCGGATAAACTGCCTGCAGACGCTGGCTAAACTCATTATTCCAGCTGTAGATATTGATAACTTTTCCTTCGTCCCCATCCAAAGAAACATCTGAGCCGGCATCTTCCATATTTCCATCATCGCCTGTTTGTTCATCCGTCTGCCCGTCTGCATTCCCATCCGTTTTGGTACCCGACTGGTTGCCACAAGCCGCCGTGCCTGCTAATACGGCTGCCGCCAGTAAAATACTAACCACTTTCTTCTTCATTTCTGATTCCTCCTCTTTATCTTTTATATAAGCATCTCTGCCTTGTAACTGTATCATAACAGAATGCGTTCCCTGAAATATACTAAAAGAAATGTAAAAATGTCAAAATCATGACCTATTCCGAACCGGCTTGTAAAAACAGTCCGGACTACTATTTAAGAAAGATCTAAAATAATCTCCGTATGCTCTTTCATCAACGTTTCCGGTACATAATTTCCTTCCAGCGCAGCCCCGTTAACCGTAAGCTTTTTGCATCCGGACTGCCGGTGTGCCGGATTGCGGACGACAATATGCAGATGCTTTCCCCGGAAGTCTTTTTCTATTTCAAAGCTTTCCCACTCCGAAGGAATCGCAGGTTCTATTTTCAGCCCGTTAAAATCCGGGCGCATTCCCAAAATGCCCTCCACACATCCTGTCATAACGGTAGACGCCGTACCTGTCAGCCAGTGCACATGAGAGCGTCCAAAATGCGGACTGTCCGCCCCTTCTGTAAACTGCCCGTAACAATACGGCTCCAGCTTTCTGATTTCGGCCTTGTCATTTTGTGCCGACGGCGCATTTTCCATAAAATACTGAAACGCGCGATCACCATGTCCGCAATATGCTTCCGCAAGAATCAGCCAGCCCTGGGACTGTGAAAATATACCGGCATTTTCTTTTGTCCCCGCATTATAAATAACCGCCAGCGCCCCGTCAAAAGCGTGCATATGATAAGGCGGTGTCATTAACATTGCCCCGTACTGTGTATTCAGCTTTTCATATACCGCATCCAGTGCCAGCTCTGACTGCTTACTGTCCGCCAGACCGCTGATTACGCCCCAGCTCTGCGGATTCAGCCACAGATTTGCTTCCGGGTCTGTCCTTTTTCCGATAACCTCTCCCTGTTCGGTAAATCCACGCACAAACCGGTCCTGATCCCAACATTGGCTCTGAATGGCAGCGCCAAGCTTTTCCTGTACACCGTCCAGATACGCAATATAATCCGTATCGTTACGCTGCCGCGCAAATTTTCTTAAAATCGTCATAGCATAATACAGCTGGAACGCAACAAAGGTAGATTCACCGTCTTTTCCAAGCCGCAGGCAGTCGTTCCAGTCGGCATACAGTCCTGCCGGCATCCCGTGTCTACCCAAATGGTTCATAGAAAAATCCACAGCCTGTTTTAAATGCCCATAAACCGTATCTTCGCCTTTATCTGCATACGGAATGACTTCATCCATAAAATCCGGACACCCGGTTTCCGTTATATATTTGTAAATTGTCGGAAACAGCCACAGCGCGTCATCCGCACGGTACGCCGGATGCCCGGTTTCTTTTACATAAGAAGCGTCTTCCGGCGTATCTTCGTATCCCGGTCGATGCGTAAATTTTACGAGCGGCAGCCCTCCACCATGATGTACCTGCGCAGAAAGCATAAACCGTATCTTTTCCACAGCCATCTCCGGTGCCAGATGGATAATCCCCTGGATATCCTGCACCGTATCCCGATATCCGTATCCGTTTCGCAGCCCACAGTAAAAAAAGGATGCCGCACGCGACCAGATAAAGGTCATAAAACAATTATACGCATTCCATGTATTTATCATTGTGTCAAATTCCGGACTTGGTGTTTTTACCTGAAAACGGGAAAGCTTTTCATGCCAGTAGGACGCCAGTTCCAGCCGCTCCTTTTCACAGATCTGCGACGGCTGCGCATAACGTGCCATAATCTCCTGCGCCTGTGCGTCACTCTTCATGCCAACGATAAACGCAAGCTCTTTTGACTCTCCCGGTGCAAGCTGCAAATGCGCCGCAAGTGCCCCGCAGCTATTTTCATTATAACCTGTCTCCCCGCATAAAACACCGTCTGCAACGCCTTGCGGATTGCCGTACCCATGGTAGCGTCCGAGAAATTTTTCCTTATCCCCGCAGTAGGAAGATACCTTTTCACCTGCCAGCCCGAAAAACCGCTCCGTCATAATTTTGTCATCCACATCTTTGCCATTTTCCACCCCGTCCAAATTGCCATGCACTTTCTGGCAGATGCGGTTTTCATGGAACTGCGACCTTGTAATAAACTGTGAGTACTGCAGATTCACCTGATCCTGCTCATAATTGCTGTTATTTGTAAATTCCGCATATCCTGTTACATTCAGATCCTTTGCGGCTCCGGAGCAGTTCGTAATTTTAACCGCCCATACCTCATACTCCTGATGCAGCGGAACATAATACGATACCTCGGAACGCACACCGCCGTATTCGGCAGTCATTTTCGTATAGCCGGTACCATGACGGCATTCACTTTTATACTCTTTTAAGTCCTTGCCTACCGGCTGCCAGGAGGCCGACCAGTAATCCTTTGTATCATTATCCCGGATGTAGATATATCTCCCAGGCTGATCAAACTGGTTAAAAATATATCTGAGTATCCGGCCGTTTGCTCCGGATTTTGCAAAGCTGTACCCACCGGCCTGATTTGAGATCAACGCGCCGTATTCCGGCGATCCAAGATAGTTTGCCCATGGCGCCGGCGTATCCGGGCGGTCTATCACATACTCACGTCTCTCATTATCAAAATATCCAAATCTCATGTCCATTCTCCCTAATTGTTTTTTATGATACAGGCTTTTCTGTCTTTTCCAGTAAAATCTCATCCAGGCAGATCCGGTGCTTTTGATCAATCTGTTCTCCGTCAACCGCACCCATTGAAATGCTCAGTACAGACTTTACGTCCGTTTCATGTTCCATCTGAAATACGATATCATAAGTCTGATATTCGCTTGTAAGCATAACCGTCTTTTCTCCGGAATACGGCGTCCAATTATCATCACTGCTGCCGTCTCGCTGAATCGCAAACATCAGCTTCCTGTCCCTGTCAGATTTTGCCTTTAAGGAAAGCCGGTACCACTGGCCCTTTTCCAGTTCGATATTATTTTGCTTTAGCTGGATCTTCCAGGCCGCATCGCCCGTATTCTTAATGCTGAAATCCGCCGCGGAATCTTCATTTAAACTGTCCACTACATAAGAAACATCTGACGCGGTATATGCATAAACTTCATAGCCTGAAAATCCTGCACGGAAACTTCCGTTTTTGATCAGGCTGTCTTCTTCGATACGTACATCATCCAGATAATATGTACCAGGCTGCGTAATTTCAAAGACAATCCCCTTTTCCTGCGTTTGCAGCCCGCCTGCCGGAACCTCAAACTTATACTGGCAGGCCTGTTCCCCTCCTGTCAGCGCCGCATCAAATTCCTGTCCCGCGACTTTTACTTTCAGTGATGTACCGTTTTCGCCCTCGGCAAGAAAACGCAATGCATAATCTCCTTCTGTCAGCGGCAGGCCGTTTTGAACAATCGTAACCGGATTTTCCTTAGATGTACCGGCAGCAGCCGTCACTTTCAGCCTGCGTATATTGTCCTGATTCGTAACCGCCGCTGTTGTTCCCTCATTGCTGTTAATTTCCCAATACCCCAGGCGGTCTTTTCCTTCCTGAAAACCTGCGTTGTACACATAATTGCCATCCGCGCGTACGGTTTTTTCTGCCTTATCCAAATCTGTCTGCCCGGTTTTTACTATCGATACTTTCGAAATATGGATGTCCGCTGCCGAACCTGCCGCCCCCATATTAAACTCCAGCCGCCCGTTGGCATCGTCTGCGTCTGTCATCGTAAATTCATAAGTATATGTCTTCTTTTGTGTTGTCAGCTCTACAGGCGTATCTTCCAAATACCGTTTGTAGCCACGGTCCGGCGCGGAAACACCTGTTTTCATTGTTCTGTTTTCAGCCGCATAAGCGTCAAAGCTGAGACGGTAAGTACCGCCTTTTTTCATCGGAAGGCCAGCCTGCACCAGCTGTACGCTGTAATCCACCGTACCCTCTTTTGCCGTTTGAATCAAAATCTCGTTATCTCTGACCGAAGCGGATGCCTCGCCTTCCATTGCATTTAAAAAGCTCCAGTCCTGTTCGTCTGACAGATTTTCCGATACCGAAAAATCCCCGTTATTTACATAATTGCCGTCTGCTCCAGGTTCACGCAGCACAACGGTTTTTACCGGCTTTTCCACATTTTCATCATAACTGTCTTTTTGATATACCTTTACTTCGTCAATTAAAAACCGTGCGTCTTCCACATTGGTAGATGCATCCGGATTTCCCGGCCAGTTGCCGCCTACAGCCAGGTTCAAAATAATATAAAACGGCTGGTCAAACGGAGCCGGATACGTAACCTCTCCCTGTCCCTCGGTTGCCGAATACCAGTCATTTTCCGTATGAATCAAATTCCCGTCCACATACCAGCGAATTCTGCCTGGCTCCCATTCCATGCCAAATGTATGATATTCATCCGCAAAGCTGCCGGAATCCAGTGTATATTTCCCCTGGCTTTCGCTGTGCGGATTGCCAAAATGAAGCGTTCCATAAGAAGTATCCGTCTGGCTTCCAAGTACTTCCATAATATCAATCTCTCCGCATCTTGGCCATTGCCCATAAAGATTTTCATTTGCAGGCATCATCCAGAATGCCGGCAGAAACCCCTGCCCTTTCGGAACCTTAAGCTTTGCTTCAAACAACCCGTATTTAAAATTATGCTTATTCTGCGTATTGACCCTGCCGGACGTATAAGACACTGTTCCGTCCGCTCCCTTTGTTTCAATCGGTTTGATTACAAGCTTTCCATCTTTGACATAAATATTTTCAGACGAATCCGTATACTCCTGCAGCTCGTTGTTAACCCATCCCGGCTCATGCGTTTCAATATTCCAGTCTTCCATTTGCAGGGACTCCCCATCAAACGTTTCCTGCCAGACCAGATTGTATCCGTCATAAATATTGCTTCCTCCTTTGCTTTTTACCGTCACATTTGCCTCCTTTGTCCATGTTTTTGCCAGGCCTTTGATCTTTACCTTAATTTTTGCTGTTCCGGCCGATACCGCGGTCACTTTTCCGCCCTTTACCGTAACAATGTCCGAATCCGAAGAGCTCCATACCACAGAAAGCTTTTTGTTTCCGTTTTTTTCCACAGAAAGCTCTTTGGTCTGCCCTTCCTTTAATATCAGTTCAGTTTTACTTATTTTAGGTGCTTTTACTACCTGAACGGCACATGTATATTTCGTACCACCTTTTGTCCATGTGACCGTCGTCTTTCCTGTTTTTTTCGCAGTCACCAGGCCGTTGTTTTTCACTGAAGCTATCTGCTCGTTGCTTACGGTATAAATGCCTGACCGCTCATTTTCCCCGCCGATATCCAAATCCACCTGATCTCCTTTAGACAAAATACATTTCGTCTGTGAAATACCGGATTTTGCGGCATTTGCCGTTACTGTCATAAACGAAGCTGCTATGGCAGCCGTTAAGACAGGCGTGATAACTTGCCAAAATTGTCTTTTCATTCTGAAATCCTCCCTAATTTTTTAATCTAGCTTACCGTTTTTTTACAAATTTATATACAATACTATGTACAAAAATATCAAATTCATGATATAATGTCACAATCATATACTGGTTTTCAGAAAGGAATGATTATGGATCTGCAAAAAGAATGGCAGCAGCAGGAGCTTCTGGCCGCCGAAGACTGCCTTGCGCACCGCCCATTAGAAGAAGAATATGCGTTTTACCATGCCGTCAGCTCAGGCGATATTAATTTTGTGCAGGAAAACTGCATCCAGAATACGTTTGCAAGCCCGAATGGCATGGGTGTACTTTCTCCTGACCCGCTTACTAATATGAAATATCATTTTGTCGTAACGGTTGCGATGATTGTCCGCCACTGCGTGGAGGCTGGTATGGAATTGGAACATGCATACCGCCTGAGTGATTTTTATATATTAAAAATGGATGCCTGTACATCCATCCCGGCCATCTGCAAGCTGCATGACAGCATGGTTTTGGATTATACAGGCAAAATGCTGCTCCTGAAAAAAGAAAGTGTGATTTCAAAACCTGTTATCCGCTGTATGGACTATATTTACAGCCACCTGAACAGCCGCCTTACCATCGAAGAGCTTGCAGATTATACAGGCCTGTCCACCAGTTATTTATCACGGCTGTTTAAACAAGAGCTTGGTGTTGCAATCAGCACCTATATCAGCGAAAAAAAGATCGAAAAAGCCCAGCATCTTTTGAAATATTCCGATTTCAGTCTGATCGAAATTGCAAATTATCTGGCTTTTTCCTCACAAAGCCATTTTATCCAGACTTTTAAAAAATCGGTCGGTTTGACTCCCAAAAAATACCGTGACAAATTTTACCGCACTTCCTGGTGAGACATACTATTGTGTGCCGCCGCTTGACTGGCGCCTTCCCAACGTAACCCGGATCTTATGTACGCCGTCCTTTAGTTGTTGGATCCGGCTTCTTTCCATGACCGCAGACGCGCCGTTTACAGGCAGGCCTGTGCCATCGCAGACAGCGCTGCGTACCTCATATTCCCCATAGGACAGCCTGTCCGGATTATCAAACGTTATATCAAAGCATTGGCCTGCAAATGTCAGCGCAAGACCTGCGCAGCCTTGTTCATCAAACTGCCCGCTTAACAGCTTCGGCTGTATGAGAAGATCGCCAATCTCTCCACGCACCCCAAACACTTCCGTTACCATTGTAAGCATATACCAGCTCGCTGCGCCTGTCAGGTAATGGTACATCCCTCTTCCGTCCCGGTTAAAATATTCCGGAATGCCCGGATAGATTTTACTTACCGCAAAGTCCATCGCCGTATCCGCCAGCGTCTGCAGCGCACGAAATCCTTCTTTTACAAATCCTCTTTGATACAGCGCATTTGCGTACATTACAGTCATATGCGAAAAGACTGCCCCGTTTTCTTTTTCCCCATAGGCAAACCCAAACATCCTTCCCATATCATATTTTTCTTCGTTGAAATTCGTATTGAGACGGTATCCCCCTGCTTTTGCATCATATAAATACCGATCCGCGCTTTTACAGATTTGCCTTGTCTGCCGGTCATCCGCGGTTTTGCTCATTACCGCAAACACCTGGCCGGTCAGCATCATCCGCACACCCTGGCCGTAATACCCCTCAACGGCATTTCCATGATTATCGTAGTAGCTGTTAAACCAGCCTTCCTGATCCCCTTGTATCCACTCCGTTTTGCGAATATGCTCCTGCATCCAGGCTGCTTTATGCCTTAGGTTTTCCGCCAGCTCATTTACATCCACAGACATACGGCTGCCGCTGACCTGGTGACTGACTGTCTGCACATACTGCCGTAAAAGCTCTTGTTTTACCGAAATACTGTCATAGACCTCTGCTTCATCCTGTAGCAGCACACCCATCTCTTCCATAAACTCTACCTGCTTCCAGCCAAACCGTTCAGCCAACTGCATCAGCATCTGCGCCAGCTGCATCAGATTTCCTGCATACGCACACGTAAACGCCACGCTTTCACCACGGTCCGGCGCCATATCCAAAGCATCATTCCAGTCCGCACCACGCAGGCGAATATGGTTGTGCTCTCCGACCTCATAAAAAGCACACAACATCTGCAGCAGCAAATGCTCCAACACGGTTCCTTCATAAATTTCCCCGTTCCGGTTTTTCTGCCGTACGCCATACGTGCTGTCCCAATGCGTATCCAACCCACAGCCCCGTTTTATCTGCTCGTCTTTAAAATATACAGCCTTTTCCCTTAAAATCTCCACATCCCCGGTCTGGTCTATATAAAGCCGGATCGTCAAAAACGGCCATACCCCATGGTCCATCCAGACACGCGCAATACCATTGCGGTCTGCAATAAATTCCCCTTGCCCGGATCCAATAATCGTAGCATTTGTACCGTCAACGCGTACACCACCGCAGTTATCCACGATCATCTGACGCACGCCGCCCGGATCCATCATCAGCAGTGACAGGCAGTCCTGCCACAAATCCCGCCAGCCCCGGCCGCCCCGGCCATAATCGTGGTACGGAAGGAACGAGCAGCCATAAATTCTCCTTAACAGCGGCTGAAAGCTTACCCATCTTAAAAACCGGTCAAACGTGCGGCTGCCTGTATGGTAGCGGACATTTACTTTTTCCTGCCAGTAGCGCTTCATCTGGCAAAACGCGGCATCTACCTGCTTTGCTGTCCGAAACGCATCCATAATTTCTCTGATTTGTTCCTCCCTGTCCGTAATGCCCATAACGACCGTATATTCGGCTTGTTCTCCTGGCGCAAGGCAGATTTCATCAAAACGGATACCACCTACGGCCTCTTTCCCCTCTGTCCGGTATCCGACAGCTTCGCCGGCAGCATTTTCCCGTATCTGCTGCGGATTTGTATAACTGCCGCCTTCACCGATAAATTCTTCCGTCACCGGATAGAACCCACACGGTTTCTGCCCGTCCGCGCCGGCAGCACATACAAAATAAATCAGCTCATTTTTCCGATGTCCACGTTCGTCAAACGACAGTGCCGGGCGGACGTGGACGCCGTCATCCGTCGTCCAAATCCGATGCAGCAGCGATGTCACGTGCCTGTGGTCACGAATATTGTCCGCGCTTCTGCCAAAAATCGGCACAGCCGCCACAGGCGTCAGTGTCAGCGCTTCACTTCCCGTATTGCGCAGCGTAACCCGCATAACCTCCGCCGGATGTTCCAGAGGCACAAAAGACGTCACTTCTGCTTCCAGCGTATGCCGCACAGACTTTCTTGTCACCGTATGCCACATCAGCCCTGCGCGCAGCACACTTGCATCCTGTTTATCTGTAAATTTTCTGCTCTCCTGCTCTGCGGACGCCCCAACGGCAGACCAGCAGCAGCCATCTGCCATCCTGCACCAGAAATTTCTGCCGGAACGGTTATTATGCAGATTTTCCACACTGACCGGCTCCATTAGAAATGCGTTCTGGTTGATCTTTATGTCTCCTCCCAGATTCGGTGTTACTGCGCTTTTTAAACCACCCTCCCCGGCAATCGGAAAATACAGATAACTGTAATTTTCCGGCTGCTCGATAGAAAATGTCCCGTCCTGATCTATATAATGTATGCTATGCATCTAATTTCTCCTTTTTCTATAACATTTTGTTATTGTATCATTGTTGTAGCAAACCCGGCCGGGTCAACGTTTCTGTGAACGATATTGCTATTTTACTCATTTTGCAGCGATACTTCTATCAGATTCCATAGAAAAATATCAGATTGCTGACGCAAACGATCAAGTAGGTGACATCCGGCTTTTATTGCCACTATGAATCTGGAAATGGCCAGGCTTTGCAAAATCTATTGGAATATAATGTACTCAAACATGCGAACATGGCACACTAAAAAAATTGTACTGCAACTATATACGACACCAGAGCAAGTTTGAAAAATCATTCAATAGCTTCTAACCCCTTTATTTTCAAGGCTATAAAGCTACACTTTGGAAAACCTAATGATGCACCTGACTTTTCCAGCCTGCAGTTTTGTATAATTTTTGTAGAACACGGGCGTGCTAAAACTGCTTATTTTATAAGCCCATACTAAATTCAGATATACAATAAAATTTGTCATATCACAAAACATATGCTATAATTGATATATGATAAAGGAGTTTCCATATGAACGATACAAAAATACAGTGGCATCCGGCTTTTATTGCCGCTATGAATCTGGAAATGGCTGACTGCCGGGACAGCCTGCGATTTGACAGGGAATATAACCTGAACGTGAAGCCGCTGGTCATAGACCTTCTGATCACGAAAAACCAGACAGACATATCCATTAACAACGAAATCGGCTGCATTTTCAGGGGACATAACATTGTAGAATACAAAGATCCTGTAGACAGCCTGAATATAGACGTCTTTTTCAAAACAGAAGGCTATGCCTGTCTTTATAAATCCTACGGCAAGACGGTAGATGCCATTGCCGAAAATGATATAACCATGACATTTGTCCGTGAAAATAAGCCGTCCGGTCTGTTTGCGTATTTTCAGGAACACGGTTATCAGGTATCAAACCCCTTTAAAGGAGTCTATTACATCACGGGCAATATTCTATTTCCAGCCCAGATTATCGTTACAAAAGAACTAAAGCCAAAACTGCACGTCTGGCTCAGGGCTCTGTCAGGGAAACTGGAAAAGCAGGATTTACAAAATCTATTGGAACATATGCGCCAGCTTACCGGAAAAATGGATAGGGAATATGCCGAAGCCGTTCTTGAGGTAGCATTCAGGGCAAATATTCAGATTTTAAAAGAATGGATGGGAGATGTTAGCATGAGTAAAGAATTGCTGGAGATTGTGAAACCAATCATTGAGCCTCAGATACTTTTGAGGGAACAAACTGCCTTAGAGAAAGGCATTCAAAAAGGTATTGAAAAAGGTATTGTTAAGGGAGCTGTGGATATATTGAAGGATTTTGGCCGCAAAGATGCCGAGATCAAAACAATCATTATGCAAAAATATAGCCTTACCGATAAAGATGCAAATGAATACCTTTAACTATAATGTACCCTATCATGTGAACATGGTAGACTAAAAAAATCATACTGCACCTCACCTATATGATACCGGAGCGAGTTTGAATTTTCAAACTCGCTCTAATGTACAAACTATCTGCATTACAATATCATCCTATTACCAATATTCTTTTATCACTTCCTCAGCTTGATTTTGCGTCATATTAAATTTTTCTCTAAGCCTTAACACAGTATCCTGTTTTTTCTTCTTTCAAGCGACGAAAAGGCGGCAGGCTTCTCTTGGCTTGTTTTGATAAATATTCCTCTATCTTCACAGGGGGAACCATTTTTTGAAATAATATTTTTTAACCCTAACCTCTCAAAGGACATCTCAGAAATGACCAGGGGAGCCCCCGCCTGGTGGACAACCTGATGACCGACGCGCTGACCCTAGGGGCACAGATGGACAAGAAAGTGATCGATACGAATGTCATCCTGGCTTCTGTCAGCAGCCAGAATCTCGGATAGGAGGAATGGAACATGAATTATACCTGTATCCTGAAAAGCGGTTCCCGCAAGGAGGCCTGGACGGGGCAGATCATCCTGCTGAGCACGGGGAACGGATGGTATGAAGCTGAGATCAATGGGCGGGGGGGACTTACTTCCACATCTTCGCCGGACGGCATAAATATGGGAACTACCTGTGCATCCCTAACCATGATGTAGGGTGCGGGCTCTCCGATTTCTCCGATATCTTTTGGAATGAAGAAAGGATCGGCTCCCTGATGCGGAAGGTGGATGCAGTGACTGTCGCCACCGGCCTGGTTCATCTTCCTGTTCTGGCCGACAAGCAGGAGAAAAACTAAATTTTTCATATGGGCCGTGTGTCTCATGATGGGATCCATGGTCTTTTGCATTTCAGGCGGAAAAACAATACCGACAACAACGTGCAGCATTTTTGACAGGACTATGCATTTGCAGACAGCACTGCGCAGTCAATAGGATAAATGTCGGAAAAATAATTCGCTGTTTGCGTTTCCATCAATTTGCCGTCCGACAATATAGTCAACCATGTTTATCCTCCTGACTTTTCTGCAATTAAAATGACAGTGGAATTTTTTCCACTGCCAGATTATTGTTGTTTTAAGGTTCTTCCGCTTGCATCTCTGTAATTAAGGCTGTCTTCTTATTTGGAAAAACAGCAGGCTTTTCCCGAAATAGTTCAGGCACACGTTCCTATCCTAACAGGGTGAATCATTTTTTGAAACAGCGTTTCTCATAACCTGCCCTTACCATTAATCCTAATCTGACAATTCCTTTTAAATAGCATATTGCTTACAGGATGGTAGGCTAGAGTTCTATGCTGCATCCCTGTTACATTCATATTAGAAATGCCGCTGTTTTCTTTCTACCATGATCTTACAGTTGGTAAATTCTTCTAGCGATCCCCCTCCTTTTAATAGCTTTCGGGCTTTCTTTAGCAGCTCCCATCTTGCATTATAGACTCCCTCTTTTTCTGGTATTTCTAAAAATTCCAAGTCATACGGGAATGTCTGCATTGCCCAAAAGTTACCTGCAGGGTCTGCGTATTCCACAAACAATCCTGTACCCGCCATGCCGCAACTTCTAATCATGGCTTCTTTCTCTTCCATCCATTCTTCTAAATCCCCTTTACAGTCATTTACTACACCAACGTCCCCAGTAACCAGGTTCTTTACAATATCCCCCATGCGGAACGGGTGCTTCATAACAAGGCTGTCTTCATCCAGGTATGCGCTGTCCTTCCCTGCTTCCTGTTTGCATTCATTGGATGTACAGTCCAAAACATTCCCTTCTGCATCAAACAGTATGAAACCGAGCTTAGCCTGTATATCCCTTAATCCTGCACTCAAATAATTTTCTATGTTATCATCGCTGTACAGCCTGTACTTGTTGATGATATGCTGCTTTGAAAAAAGATGCGCACAATCTTGTGCTGTTTCAAAAGAACTGTAATATCCCCTGTTTACATAGACATCTTCTTCCGGTTCGTGTACTTCCAGCCCGTAAACTGCATGGTTTCTGTTATCCATTACGCTGTGAAGCTGCATAAGCTGCCTTTCAATCTTATCCTCAATCAATCTTTTTAGCTTTTTATCTTTTGTTTTATCTGCTACCTGCATTAAGGACGCATGAATCATTCCCATAGGGTATGCCGTACGCAGGATCAGTGCTGCTTTGTGAGCGTCAGGCAGCTTTACTTTCTGCTTCCTTAAATATTCTTTCATGCTCTTTGAATAAATATAATCTATCATTGTTTCCTCCTTGTTTTCTACAATATAAAAAGACAGTGAAATTTCTTTCACTGCCCTCTTATAACCATTTTGCTATAAAACTTATTTGTTATATTCCTCCATGATACCTGCTTATAAATTACTTTAATTTCCTATAAAACTTTATAGAAATTTCTTTTGTACTGCCCTTAGCCTACTTCGTCTAAATTGATTTTTTTATACAGCTTATATGTACCGCTTATTTTAAGCTGTTCTTCCATGCTAACTGCTAACTGTGCATTACCAGAAAACGAAGCGGACAGCTTGATTTTTTTAGCTGAAAGCTTTTTGGCTGAAATGTTTGCTGGAGGAACATCTCCATAACTGCCTTGTATAAACTCCGTTTTTGTCTTTCCGTCAATCTTAATGACTCCATAAAAACTTGTCTTTTGCTTCGTTTTTCTGTGAATCACAGTCAATTTGTAATACTGCCAGTGAGTTTGATTGACACTAAAACCATATTCTTCTTCAAATCCATAGTCATCTGTAAAATAACCAATTTCTAAAATCTTTGTAAACTCTTTATTTACTTTCTTATAAGAGCCTGCTGTAAACTCTGTTTTACTTGCTGCACTTACATTTATTGGCTTTACATATGAAATCAATCCTAGCATCATCATAAATACAGTCAATATTATCAATTCAGTTTTTTTTCGTAACATATTTCTCTCCTTTTCAATTTCCGTATTTCTAAAATATAATAACTTCTTTTTGCAAACATTTTGACCTGATACAGACTTCCAGCATTTAATACCTATTTCTGTATCTCATATATAAAAATCCCTACCTTACCCTTTAGAAACCCTAATGGCTTTAACAGGCGAATATTTGCTGTATATCCTGTTTCCTTCCGCATTTAACGCATAAGCCCGCACCTGGAAGTAATATTTCTTACCACGCTTTAAATTTGTGATATTCTTACTTGTTGTTGCCATTGATGCGCTTTTTGCGCCTTTCATAGACATCGACTCCGAATATTTAATCTGATATCCCGTAGCATATTTATCTTTCTTTGCATTTACCCGTACAGTCCCTTGTCCCATATTTGTAAGTGCGTTAATGGCAGCCGTATGTTCTTTGATTGGATTTTTGACAATGATCTCACATACACCTTCCGTACCACTCCCATCCTCTGCTGTACAGATTATGGTTGCAGTCCCTGCATATTTTGCATAAACCATACCATTATTATTTACCATTGCTACATTCTCGTCAGAACTTTGATACTTCACAGAATCATCTACCACATTTTCAGGCAGTATCATTGGCTTTAACTGATAATCTTCCTGCACATTCAAGCTCACCTGAGATGGAGAAAAATCAATAGATTCTACCTGCGCTGTTACAACCTGCAGAATGTATTTCCCTTCACCATCAAAAGGAGATGACTCCCTTAGTTTCAAGCAGTAGGTTTCTCCTTCTTTCACATTTATATAAAAACTCCCTGTACTGTCCGGTTCAATGAACTCTATTTCACCATCATCAAATAATGAAATCCCGCTGTTATAATATTCAGCCGTCACCTCAATAAATGAGGATGATTGATTCATGCTGTTATAAATCACGACCTTTGCCCTGCCTGTCACATCCGCTACGAATTTAAAATAGTCCTTGTCCCCATAAACAGCCAGTGATCCGTTATATTCCTGATTTGTATTTATCAGCATGGCCTCTTCCTTTGAATCTCCTCCGATTTCATCATAAAAATTATTCAGCATAAACTGCCCTGAGACTGAAGCATAATAGGTTTCACCTGCTTTTAATTTTTCATAATAAATCCCGTCGCTGTTTGTAGGAAGTCTATCCAAGTTGCTATCATACAAAGTCCAGCCATTATACCTGTTGCCCCGTATTACGTAGCAGTCTTTTTCCGGCTTTAATGCAACATATCCATCTGTGACATACCCGCTATCATCTGTATAGTACAGCGTATTGAACTTAATTTCCGGCGCGTCAGAAATATTCTCGGCTGGCTGTATAAACTGTCCTTCACCTAAAATTTCTTCTGCTTTAGTCTCCATTACAAAATCGGGCATCCCTGTAAACAAACATCCTGCGGCAACCATTATAGCAGCCATTTTCTTAACTATTGTTTTCATCTTTCAATACCTCACTTTCTTTCATTTTAGTTTCATTTCTGCTTATAACGCCTGTTCTTTTGTCCCGTACCACACCTTTCTTTCTTTACCTGCTTACAACCTTGCCAGTAACCATCAGTTCTATTACCATTTCTTACCTTATTTATGTAATCTGCTGGCATTTATTAGTGCAGCAGTCCTGAACAACTTTCTTATCTATTAAATCTGAGATTCATACAACCATCTTAATTTCCCTATATGACATATATTGTCAATGCCACAAGTTTCAGAATCCTTCCGGATTTAACCATAAAATTTATTTGAGCATATATATACCCTCTATTTATTAACTCATGTATTATATTACCATATATAAATACGCCTTTCAATCATATTCTATTTAAAATAAAATATGATCTGGAGGTAATCATTTATGGTCAGAAAAGAAAACCCTTTACGTCAGCTTCCTTTAAACAGTGCCGAATACGGTGAAATCCGTATACACCTTGCCGAAATCATGCAGGCTAAGAATGTTTCCATGAACCAGCTTTCTTTCCGTACGGAAATGCAGCGCACCCAACTCCGTAATTACCGTGACAATAAAATACAGCGGCTGGACATTGATATCTTAAAACGCCTTTGTTATGTGCTGGAATGCGACCTGCATGACCTGATCGAATACATCCCATTTTCCGGATAAGTCCAAGAACAAAAACAGGGATAGCAATTTTTGCTATCCCCTGTACCACTTATTCTTTCAGTAATGCAAACATCCCTCCGAATGCATAACAAACCCCCATATAAAAACCCTCCTTTCCCGCTGATACGGCAATATCATCCAAAATGTCAACCAGCCCTTCCCTCTCCTTTTCATCCAGCCTGTCCTGGTATTTTAAAGAAAGCTCATTGTTTTTCTTCTCCATTGCTTGATTCAATGCAGTTACGTCTTTCTCATAACATATTACTTCGTCATAGATTTTCTCAAATAAACCGTTCATAAATACTTCCCTTTCCTTCTACTTTATATTCTTACCCATACCCTGTAGTCCGCAAGCATGAACCCACCACAAGGCTATAAAGCTACACTTTGGAAAACCTAATGATGCACCTGTCTTTTCCAGCCTGCAGTTTTGTATAATTTTTGTAGAACACGGGCGTGCTAAAACTGCTTATTTTATAAGTCCATACTAAATTCAGATATACAATAAAATTTGTCATATCACAAAACATATGCTATAATTGATATATGATAAAGGAGTTTCCATATGAACGATACAAAAATACAGTGGCATCCGGCTTTTATTGCCGCTATGAATCTGGAAATGGCTGACTGCCGGGACAGCCTGCGATTTGACAGGGAATATAACCTGAACGTGAAGCCGCTGGTCATAGACCTTCTGATCACGAAAAACCAGACAGACATATCCATTAACAACGAAATCGGCTGCATTTTCAGGGGACATAACATTGTAGAATACAAAGATCCTGTAGACAGCCTGAATATAGACGTCTTTTTCAAAACAGAAGGCTATGCCTGTCTTTATAAATCCTACGGCAAGACGGTAGATGCCATTGCCGAAAATGATATAACCATGACATTTGTCCGTGAAAATAAGCCGTCCGGTCTGTTTGCGTATTTTCAGGAACACGGTTATCAGGTATCAAACCCCTTTAAAGGAGTCTATTACATCACGGGCAATATTCTATTTCCAGCCCAGATTGTCGTTACAAAAGAACTAAAGCCAAAACTGCACGTCTGGCTCAGGGCTCTGTCAGGGAAACTGGAAAAGCAGGATTTACAAAATCTATTGGAACATATGCGCCAGCTTACCGGAAAAATGGATAGGGAATATGCCGAAGCCGTTCTTGAGGTAGCATTCAGGGCAAATATTCAGATTTTAAAAGAATGGATGGGAGATGTTAGCATGAGTAAAGAATTGCTGGAGATTGTGAAACCAATCATTGAGCCTCAGATACTTTTGAGGGAACAAACTGCCTTAGAAAAAGGCATTCAGGAAGGTATTGAAAAAGGTATTGAAAAAGGTATTGTTAAGGGAGCTGTGGATATATTGAAGGATTTTGGCCGCAAAGATGCCGAGATCAAAACAATCATTATGCAAAAATACAGCCTTACCGATAAAGATGCAAATGAATACCTTTAACTATAATGTACCCTATCATGTGAACATGGTAGACAAAAAAATCATACTGCACCTCACCTATATGATACCGGAGCGAGTTTGAATTTTCAAACTCGCTCTAATGCACAAACTATCTGCATTACAATATCATCCTATTACCAATATTCTTTTATCACTTCATCAGCTTGGTTTTGCGTCATATTAAATTTTTCTCTAAGCCTTAACACAGTATCCTGTTTACTCGCTCCAAAATACTTGCTATCCTCTATCATTGTCTTAATTACATCCGTCTTCGTTTCACTTCTGACACACATATCCCAAACCTCTTCCTGACTGCCTTTTCCACAATCCCATGCTTCTTTACCTACGGATGATTCGGACGAGCTTTCACAAGGAATCAAGTGTTTGTTTTGATTTTTTTGTAACGTTTTTTGTAACGCCAGCTAAAATAGCCATTTTTTCAATAAAAAGATAAAAAAAGAGCTTTGGAAACTTTTCTTCAAAAAGTTTTCAAAGCTGCCCCTGCCAAGGATTTCATCACTATTCACTTACAAATCCTCAGGTAATCGATGCGACAGGATTTGAACCTGCGGCCTCTGCGTCCCGAACATTCCGCTGCAAAAAGAATTTAGAAACCTTTAAAAGTACTTAACGGCTTCTAAATCCTTAATTTACGGCTTTTACGCAGTTCAAAACCACACAGCGCTATGTTTTCTGATTAAAAAAGAATTTTGGGTAACATTTTGGGTAACGATTCATAGAGATACGGGCAGATATTAAGCTACCAAAATTTTTCACCATTTTAACCGCTTCATTTTGTGATATATTAAATTTCTCTATAATCCGCTCGGCAGCGCCTTGTTTAGATGCCCCAAAATACTTGCATTCTTCTACCGTTGTTTTAATTGCAGCTTCGTTAACTGCCTGCTGTTTTTCCTCTTCAAATATCATTGCCACCTGTGTCATTTCAATCGTTTCCTTATTTGTGTAGGCGTTTTTTTAATTCTTCTTCCTTTTCCAATCAAACCTCGCAAAAATGATAGAAGAAATGGCCATTTATTGGCATATTACAAATTTTTTCGTAATGCTTCCACATCTTTTTCTGAATAATTAGAAACCAAAAATACGATTTCTTCCGTTGAATATCCTTTTTGAGCATTTTTTCTACTACCTGCTTTTCTGACGCAGCCGCTTTTTTTCTTTCTGCTTCTAACAAATCAGCCGCTTTTTTTCTTTCTGCTTCCACTGCCTGTTGTTTTTCCTCTTCAAATATCATTGCCACCTGTGTCATTTCAATCGCCCTCCTTATTTTATTGGCTGTTTCCATATCTATGATCTTATCGGTAAATGCCAGTATCCCCGCCAGCGTAAATACCTGCTGTCCCCTGTCCTGAATCTTTGCCGCCAATTCTACCGTTTCGCGGACTCTTTTTTCCTTTTCTTCCTTTTTCCGGTAGGACAGCGGAAGGATGATAAACTCCATTAGTTCTTCATCGGTTAACATTTTATTTCTTTCTACTTTGCTTTTCAGCCGTTCCATAATGCCGTCAGAATCCAGTTCCGAGAGGAACGCTGTTTCAGTGTGAAGTTTTACTGCTCCGATGTTGTATTCGCTGGATACCTGTCCCCTGCTGATGTCACCCGTATAAATGACAACCATCCGAAGCTGCGGGCAGCCCCTTTTTTCTTTCTGGTATCTGTTTGCAACCCCTGTCAGATAGTTTAGATATTTTACCTTGTCGTTTTTATCATAGTCACTTTCATAATCTAATATGGCCACCGTATCGTCTTCCAGCTCAAAAAGGTTATCCATCCGCAGTTCATTTGCTCTTATGGCCGGGATGTCTGTCGGCCTTGCCTCCCTGATTTCCGGAAGGTCCAAGCCGTATACCCGGAACGTTTTGCCCTTAAAATTTTCTGCAAGCACTTTACTTGTGATATCCTTATTCTGATACGCTATTTCCTCTTGCCCCATGCTTTGTCTCTCCTTAAAATTAAGATATAGTTATCCCGCTGGCTCCATTATATTTTCTTTTAGCTAAAAAATCAACACCTGCATTCTGTGCCATGCAAGGAGCCATGCGACTGGCTACCGTTATCTATGCCAACTTCTGTTAATATCTCGTTAATTTTATATGAAAATTATAATTGTATCATAATAAAATTTCCAATCAGCTTCTACATTAACTGCACAAACCTAAATAAACAAATATAAACTCTTATAAGCTACCATAAACCATATTTTTTAAACATATATTTAATAAAATAGAAAGGAGTTTTATAATAAATGCTTGAAAATGTACCTGATGTTTTAACCTTACAGGATTTAAGGGATACATTGCAGATTGGAAAGAATTCTGCGCTTTCCCTTGTGCAAGACAATATGATACCCGCACGAAAAATTATGGGTAAATGGCGCATACTAAAAGAAGATGTCATCGAATACATATTACATACATAAACCAACGAAATTCCCTAGTTTTTTAAAAAGCATCTGAATAAAGAAATCCAGATGCTTTTTAATTTGACCAATAGGCTGTTCTGTTCTTAGCTTTTTAAGCACTAAAAATAAATGATTAAGTTAAATCTAAATTATTTATATCCGCCATGTTTGAGAACTTCAAAATCCTTTCAAATAATCTTGCCTGCAAGTATCATAAAAAATAAGTCTGCTATCCATTCCTTTTCATTTTGAAGACAGAAAATCCTTAACATGCATAATGCATCCATAATAGTAATCTAAGGGCAGCAGATATTAAGCTGCCCTTTTTAGCGTTTTCTGTTTTTTGATTATGCCTGATATTTTAATCCTTTCTATGATCCCCTTTCTTCATGTTTTATATAACAGCGCTTTTGCCGTTATAAAACCATTTTGAATTATGACTTCATTCATTCCAAGCTCCTCACATACTTTTGGCCCACTGATAGCAAGATGGATCAAAATATCATGCACGGAAACCCCAGGACACAACTCCTGATATGCGCCTATCATGGTATCTTGTATATTAGGGGCAACTAATATTTTTCTGCAGTCATACATAATGTCTTCTGTTTCTGTATATCCTGCCTCATTTGCCGCATTTTTGTAGAATTGCTCCAAAGTCCCTCTGACCTGACAATCTGTAAGTACCAGTTTTTTGTCCACATATTTCATAAAACAGCCACCCTTTCTTTGCCGCCTTTTTTAATCCGGACATTTACAGATATTCCAGCCATGACTTACATATAGTCAGGCAACTGACAGCTCCTTTGTTTTTCTGTCATAATAATAAACCGCATCATTCAGAATTTCTTCTTCCGCAAGTTCCGTCTGGTTTATTTCCATTACAATATCTTTTAATGCTGCCGCATCATTCTTATCCGAGGACGGATATAAAAGCACCTCATGCACAGAACTGGGCAGCACATAAAACCCTGAATTTAAACTGTCTGCAACATTTTCAAGCAGTCCATCATATATAAGGCAGCCTGCCCCGTACAATGCCCTGCAATTTGTTAATACATATAAACGCGGGAAATCTGCCTGGACCATTTCCCCATTTTCCTTCATTCCAAGATATTCACCCAGTACGCTACGTATGCTGCGCATAGAATATCCCATTTTAAGCGGCGTATTCTTTTTTGCATGTTCCAGCAGTTCTTCTTTAGAGACCTTCCACATTTGCATGAGCCTGTTGCTTACTGCCATAGCTGCATTTTGGTTTCCTTCTGTCTGGAACAGCACATAAAGGATCATTGACAGCCCTAACCCTTCCAGATCTTCATGCGGCATTCTGGAAAGGAGTTCTTTATTCCTTTCTGTATTTACCAGCCGAAAGACCACATGATCCATCATCTGCCTACTGTCCCGGATCTGAGCTGTCAAAAAGTCTTTTCCCTTGTTTCTCTCGTAAATACAGATAACATCATTGATAATCTGTTCCATATCCCCTTTTTCCCTGTATTCAGAATAATACCTGTCCATATAAATACATGGCGATACAGCGCTCGTCCTGTCCGTAATGACAATCCCCTTTAAAGAAACCCCGTTATTCTTATGGTAAATATTCCAATTAACTTCATAGGCACTGCCAAGCCGTCCCTTTATCTTTTCAACTGCTTCGTCCATGAATTTTTCAATTCCTTTTTTCATTTTCTCCTCCAGTCTGAAACGCCTGACAGTCTACCTTCTGTCAGGCGTCTCCATATTTATCCACATATTTGTTCAGTCTCGTGTATCTTATCCACATATCCGCTGATCTTCTAATATCAGGAACGTACTTTTCTATCTTCCTGTGTTATCTGTCCCAAATTTTTTCCATCTTCCCTGTTTTGAACAATATCCCTGCATTCGAAAGAATACATGTTTTCATCGCAGTACGGACAATAATATGGATATTTCTTTCTAAGCTCACGGCTGCGTTCCCTGTAGACGCGGCCCATGCATTTTTGACATACCTTTATCATGATTTCCTTCACATTGCCCCATATGCCGTTATGACGAAAGGGCCATCTGGTATGCCCTGTCAATCAGCGGGTTCCCCTCTGCCGTCTTTAAAAACAGGTTTTCCCTATAATTTTTTGTCTTTCGCACAGGCTGTGCATGCGTCGCAAAATCCGATACGGCATTGACGAAACGGTATCCGTTTTTCCCCACATCCTTCAGGTCGGGCGCATCAAAATACCTTGCCTTTAAATCGTTCAGCAGCACAATGTTGTTTTTCTTCTGCGCCGCGCTCATATCCTCTGTAACAGGAAAGAACTCCGCCATATACTCCATTGCCTTCCTATCGCTCAGCTTCTTATGGATCAGGCTGTCCACGCTTCTTCCCATCTCTGCCATATACTTTTCCGCAAACTGCAGCGTCATCCTTGCGTCATCAATCCTGCCCATGATGTTTGACGTATGCTTTGTCATCCAGACGCGTCTTGCCGTGCGCAGCGCAAGGTTTAATGTATTCTGGCATACAACACGTATAGGTGTCATTGCCGCCTTGATGGAACAGCCCCCGTCATGGGAGTTCATTATGACAAAATAAGGTGTGATCTCGTCCCCGGCAATAATAAACCGTTCCGGGAGCCTTGCCAGTATAAATGTGCGCCTGCCGTCCTGTAAGGAGCCTGCCGTCTCATAACGTACCCCTTCGCCAAGCAGTTCGTCCGTAAATGCGAACGCTTCTTCGTTCTGGACAACCTGGTAGCGGTCACTGACCACGCCAAGCACCCTATTGTCAATGTCCCGTACATTTGCCTTATACCCAAAAACCGGGATGCCATTGTCTGTAAGCATCTCCTGCTGCACCACCTTCCAGTCCAGTCCGGCAAGGCGCACCGCCTCCCTTGAATCCGGCGCATCCTGTACGATTGTTCCAAGCCCGTGCCACGGCTTTACCCTTACGGAAAACATGGATTCTACTGCTGCTGCCATATTATCTTCCCCCTCTTCTTGTAAAATATTACATAAACAGGTATGGAGAGTCTGCGAATTTCTATCAGCAGTATACTTATTTTTAAAGTTCATCTGATGACGCCTAGAACCGGTAAAATATTTTGTACAACAACCACCGTTACTTCTTGTAAATTTCAATACACCATATATTTTACAGTCCATCATAAAAATCCATCTATAAATGCTGCACATTTGCTAATTTTTATTATGTAATTCAACAGATATAATGCATCCTACTATTGCTGCACCATATTTGCAGCAAAACTTTTGTTACTGCTGCAATGTCGTTACAATTTTCAGAAACATTTATTTCCATATCCAACTGAGTGTTGGATGGCAAATTGAGGGAGACATAAACGGCAAATTATTTTTCCAACCTTTTTCGCATTGACTGCGCAGCGCTGTCTACAAATGCATAATACCGCCGAAAATGCAGCACGCTGTTGGTATAGCTTTTCTTTCGAAATCGAAAGGCCATGAATCCCATTATGAGATCCATAGCCACATGATGTATTTGGATTTTTATTGTTTGTCAGCCAGAGTCGGCAGATAAGCCAAACCGGCAGCAACAGTTACGGCATCTACCTTCCGCATTAGATTGCTGATCCGCCCCTCATTCCAGAAAATATCAGAAAAATCGGATAGTTCACATCCCACATCATGGTTCGGGATGCACAGGTAGTTTCCGTATTTATGCACTCCGGCCAGGATGTGGAAGTATGTCCCCCGTCCATTCATCTCAGCTTCATACCATCCAGGCCGCCATCGCAGCAGGATAATCTCCCCTGTCCAGGTTTCTATGCGGGAACCATCCCTGAAAAAACAGCTGTATTCCAAAAATAGCACCCCCTATCCAAGATTCTGGCTGCTGACGGAGGCAAGTATGACTTCCGTGTCAATTGCTTTCTTCTCCATCTGTGCGCCAAGGGTAAGGGCATTTGTCATCAGGTTATCCACCAGGCGCGGATTCCCTTGGGAATGGCTGTGGACAGCGGAAAGGGCGGCCTGCTCTATGATGGAGGCAGAGCCTCCCGCACAGGAGACCTTGTGGAGTACATACTGCGCCACTTCTGAATCTGTGAGACCAGTAAAGTTGTAATGCACGGTGATCCTCTGGCGCAGGGCTTCGTGGACCGGCTTGCGCAGGGTATTGTTCAGGTGCGGTTCCCCGCACAGGATGAGCGTAAAGCAGTTCAGGGAGTCATAGCCGTAGTTCATGAGCATCTTAATGTCCTCCAGGATGCCTGTGGAGAGGTACTGGGCCTCGTCAACGGCCAGAAGAAGGGGCTGCTTCTTTTCCCGGTAAAGGTAGAGGATCTGCTCCTGTATGACCCGGAACATCCCGGGTTTGCCGCCTCTAGGTTCTACTCCCAGTACAGAGCAGAGCTGGCGGTAGAACTCCATGACGCTTACGGTGGAAAGACAGAGGTACTCCATATGATAAAGGTTCGGGTTGAGCCCCTTTGCAAAACAGCGGAGTCCAAAAGACTTCCCCATGCCCGGGCGTGCCGTGAACAGACCAATGCCCCTGGTATCCTTGAGGTAATCCAGCCGGGAGAGCATCTCAGAGATGTCCCTGGAAAGGAAACGGTCTTTTTCCCGGGCCATCTGTTTGTCAAAAGGATTGAAAGACAATCCATAGTAAGAACGGAACATCAACAGCCACCCCCTAACTTTGAGTAGTCGATGCCAGGTGTATTGTTGCGCTTCGTCCTGCAGTTCTCATTCTTATCCGTAGGGCGGATGGGATAATGCACTCCTTCGTAAAGGATGAAGGCGGAGGACATGTCATCCGGGAGGAAGCGGATCTCCACTTTTGATGAGATAAACTGCATAGGGACATCATAGGATACCTTGTCGATGGAGACGGTAGAATCCTTATTCACTTTCCTTGTAATGCGGTTCAGGAAACATTCCTCCAGCCATTCCCTGGACGCAGGTGTCCGTATGGAAGCGCGGGTCTGCTGGTAACGGGAAAGGGGTGTAGTGCCGATACCGGAATGGAGGGAAGTATTATAGGAGCGCATGTAATCCTTAAGGAGTCCATTGAACTGTGCCAGGGAGCTTAAGGAATCCAGGTCCAGGGTATAGAGCCAGGTTTCCTTGAGTGTCCGGAACTGGCGTTCTATCTTAGCCTTGGATGCGCCATCCCGGATTTTTGTATGTAAAAGGATCGTTCCGATGGAGCCGCAGATGAGGGAAAGCTGCCCGTTCGAGTAGCTGGAACCGTTATCGACATAGAGCTTAGAAGGGATTCCGTGTGCAGCCACAGCATCCTTAAGCGCTTTCTGGAAGTTATAAGCTGAGTCGTTATAGAAGAGCCCGCCGCCCACCAGGAACCGGGAATGGTCATCGATGATCAGGATGCAGTAGACCCGCCTGCGCTGGCCGTCTTCTGTGATATATGGAAGGTAACAGGTATCAGCCTGCCACATTTTCCCAAAGGCGTCCTCTTCAAAAGCCTTCCTGTCCCGCATGTTCGGGTTACGTGCCGATTTCAGGTCATGTTTCTTTACAAAACGCTGGACAGCACACACGCTGACAGAGGCAGGGATGAACGCCTCTTCCACAAGGTGGCGGTGGATCTGTGTGGAGTTAAGCCTTGGGAAAGCTTCCTTAAGCCGGTAGATCTCCTCGATGGCTGTATCCGTCAGGACCCGGGTGCTGCCCTTGTCGGAGCGTTCCCGGGGCATAAGTGCATCGATGCCGCCATTCTGGTAGAGAGACACCCACTTGCTGATAGTCTTGGGGCTGTAGCGGAAGGCGGAACCATCAGGCAGGGTGAGCGGGTTCTCGGTGATGCGTTGGTAATAGGCATTTCCGGACGCATCCGGATAAAGGCCATGGATGACCGGTGCGATGAGGGCAAGCCGGAACTGTGCCATGGCGGCAGCGTCCGAAAGGTTCTTTTGTTTGTTGTCCATAAAAATATCCTCCTTAAATGGTTTTCTGCCATTATAAAGGAGTTTCCTCAGGGAGACCATGCCTGGGCGTGTGGTCGTGGAAAAGCAGTTCAGGGACCGAACACCTGTTGGCAGTAAGACGCCGGATTTTTATGGGACTGGAGGAAGGATTTTGCAAAACGGCGGACAAAGGCGGAAGCAAAATCAGAATAGGAGGGCTGGGAGACCAGTGTCTTCAGGAAGGAGAGGGAAGAGGCTTCCATAGAGGAAAGTGCCCCGAGCCATTCTTCCTTCTGCACCAGGAAGAGTTCCGGAAAACGGTGCAGTTGGGAAAGGGTGATGGAGAAACGCCTGCAGAGTCCCTCTATAGAAGAAAGGTGCAGGAAATACTCTGCCAGGACACGGAGGATGAAGAACAGGCCGTAGCCGGAATAGGGGATGATGAAATCCGGGAGGATGGCATGGGTATGGCCGCAGGTACAGATGAGGCGAAGGATGCAGAGGCTGTGTCGGACAGGGGCGCCGTCTATGAAATCCACCAGGGAACGGTCATAATAGGCATGGATCTTGCAGCTGCCCGCTGCCCCGCAGAAGGGACAGGTCTGCAGCTGGGGGCGGAATCCAACCATGAAAGACTCAAATAGTGCTTTTGATGAAGTTTTTATACGGATCAGCTTGCAAAATAGGGAGTTTTCTCTTATCATAGTATATGTCGGTAGTGCCAAAGCCTCACGAGTGGGACATGATCCCGTATATGGCAGGCACGCTGGTGTATGAGAGAAAGAACAAACTGTAGGAGGTTGGTGTTCTTTCTCTTTTTTTCGTTCCAAAAAAACTATATCGGAACAGGCTGGAATGGTCAAGAGGAAAATGCGCCGTTTCCTACAGCGCGCTCTGATAGACAGTATTAAGGAGATGAGATTTTAATTCGATGTTTTTGTGCGGGAGATAGGAACTTTAGTTTGCTGGGCGACAGTCAAAAACAATAAACGGAAAGCAGAAGCCTTCAAAAATGACTGCATTGAAAAATATTCGTTCCTTGAAAACGTCTGCAATGATACATTTGACACAAATATCCTTCTTAGCGACTACCTTGACAGATGGCTGGAGGGCAAAAAAATCGATCTGAAAACATCAACCTATGAGGGCTACGTATACCGTGTAAAGCGCATAAAAGACTATTTCGAACCAAAACACCAGCGGCTGATAGACATTACGCCAAGAGATCTGGACCAGTTTTACAAATACTGCCTGCAGTATGGCAAAATTAATCAGAAGACGCATGAAAAAGAACCATTGTCTGTCCGGAGCGTCCGCAGTTATAAAAGCATTCTTTACGCTGCTTTTTCACAGGCATGTATTGACGGATTAATACAGGTCAACCCTTCTGTCGGCGTATCCGTACACGGCAAGAAGAACCGCGACTACAGCGAGGAAATGCTTTTTCTTACCGAAGAGGAAGTTGCCGAACTTCTGCATTTCCTTGCGGAATATAACCCGGGGCTGGTTCCCATTGCCTTTATGGGGGCTTATTATGGACTGCGGCGCTCGGAAATCCTTGGTTTAAAATGGGATGCCATTGATTTTGAAAACCGCATGATACATATACGCCATACAAGGGTCAGGGTGAAAACTATTGATGCGTCAGATGTGACAAAAACAAGGGAAAGCCGCCGGAGCCTGAACCTGTTTGATACAGCCATAAGCTGTTTGCGGAAAGTGCAGGCAGAACAGGAACTGAACCGAAACTTTTTCAAAAACGAATACCAGAACACGGACGGCTATGTATTTACATGGGAAGACGGCCGCTGCTATGATCCGGACTACATTACCACTGTTTTCTGCAAAGCCACAAAAGCTTTTGGCAGGCGTGAAATTACACTGCACAAGCTGCGGCATACCTGCTGTTCCATCCTGATTAATAAAGGATGGGATTTAAAACGCCTGCAGTACTGGATGGGACACGAAGATGCACAGACCACGCTCAATATCTATTCCCATTTCAACAAGCAGCGGCTTAATTCCAGCGAGAATGATCTGAGCGAAATATCCATGATGGCATCGGATTTATTTGCCTGACTGAAAATTGGGTAACGGATTGGGTAACGCCCGAAAATCCTGCCGCTTCACTGTAGCCTGCCAAAACAAAAAAGAACCGGAAACCCTTTATTTTCAAGGTTTCCGGTGCCCCTGCCAAGAATCGATGCGACAGGATTTGAACCTGCGGCCTCTGCGTCCCGAACGCAGCGCTCTACCAAACTGAGCCACGCATCGATACATAATTCATAATGACCAAACTTATTACCTGAATTATGTTATCACATATTATTCCATTTGTCCAGTATTTTTTCAAAATTTTGAAATAAATTTTCAGATTGCTTTTTATCCATATATTTTCATTTGGTTATTCATGAAAATCCATGTCTACCTGCTTTTGTTCAATATATGGAATAAAACTCATTGGTGTCATGTTTTCATGGATGGACAGCATGTAATTATGCCAGATGTTGCCCGGATACGTGGAACCTGTCAGTCCCGGCAGTTCTGCCGGCTGGTCGTAGCCGACCCAGACGCTTGTTGTAAAGTAACGAGTATAACCCGCAAACCACCCGTCTTTGTTGTCGTTTGTAGTTCCGGTCTTTCCTGCGGACGGCATGTCGCCAAGACTCAGTCCGCGCGCTGTTCCCTCATGCATAACTGTCTCAAGCAAATTCGTCATCATCCGTGCAGCGTTGGATTTATAAATACGCGTGCCTTCTGCTTCTTCTTTTTTACGCTGTCCTTTTTCTTCATCTGTTTCGGACGTATAGATCAGATCACCTTTCGTATCTTCAATTTTAATGATACACGTCGGTTCCCGATAGCATCCGTCATTCTGCAGCGACGCAAATCCGGCTGCCATCTCCACCGGAGAAACGCCGATTGTAAATCCGCCCAATGCGGCAGGCAGTCTTTCGTCTTCAGGATCTATTTTGGTAAAATTCATTGCTTTTAAATAGGATAATCCTGTAACCGGTGATAGTTCGTCAAACAGCTTCCATGCAATCGTATTCTTGGATTTTTTTACCGCATGGCGGATTGTAATCGCTCCTTCATATACTCCGTCGGAATTGGAAGGTCCGTCTGTAATCGGCTCATCCATAACTACCGTATCCGGCGTGTAGCCGCGTTCCAGCATAGGCGTATAGACGAGCAGAGGCTTTATAGCACTGCCTGGCTGACGGAAGCTCTGATACGCACGATTCAGCGTATAACCTTCAAAATGCTGTGTCCTTCCTCCTACAATTGCTGTCACATAACCGGTCGTATTATCAATCGTAACACCTGCCCCCTGCAGCTTGTAAACTCCTTCTTCATTTACATCCTGAAATCCTTCCAGTCCCGTGTCAATGGCGGCCTGCAGCTTGTCCTGCTGCTGCATGTTGATCGACGTATATATCCGATACCCGGATGTATATAAACTGCTTTCGCATTCACGATACAGCTTTTTATACTCCTTGTTATACTTTTTTTCTTCTTTTGCCGAATCAAAATAGTGTTGAAAGGTAAAGCCCTGCTGTTTCATCAGTGCACGTATTGCACAGTAATTGACATAGGTTTCCACATAATCGTTTTTTTCTATTCCTTTTTTTCTTTTCAGTTTTATTTTCTCTTCTTTTGCTTCTCTCGCAGCCGCAGCGGAAATGACGCCCTGCTCATACATAGTTGTCAGCATTCTGTCTCGCCTGCTCAACGTATTTTTTTTATGATGAACCGGATCGTATAAAGACGGATTGTTTGGAATCGCACATAAAAAAACAACCTGTGACAAGTCCAGTTTATCTATGCTTTTGCTGAAATATCCCTGCGCTGCAGCCTGAATCCCGTAGTAGCCGTTTCCAAAATAGATATTGTTCAGATAAAACTCCATAATCTGGGTTTTTGTATACTTATCTTCCAGATTTCGAGCGATAAAAATCTCCTCCATCTTTCGTTCCCATGTACGGTCCATGCTTAAATATATCGTACGCGCAAGCTGCTGAGTAATCGTGCTTCCGCCCTGTGTAACTTCCCCATTGCGCAGCATGGCTATCGTTGCACGTATAATTGCAAGATAATCTACACCTTTATGCCTGTAAAACTTCTGGTCTTCCACTGCTACAAATGTCTTTTCTACGATTTCCGGAATGTCCGCATATTTAATATAGTAAGCATCCTTTTCCCCTTTATATGCTTTTAGCAGCTTGCCGCCCGCATCGTATACCAGTCCTGTCTCTCCTTTACGAAAGGTATCCACGCTCGATTTTGCCACCAGCAAATCCGCGTCATCTTTCAGTTCGGAAATTGTCTGCGCATATCCTCCCGCAAAATAATATGCAGCTGCAGCTACAAGCAGCAACAGCAGCAAGAGCTGTAACTTAAAAATATCCAAAAACCACGATATTTTTTTCTTGTCTTTTTTGTTTCGCCATATAAATCGTCTCCATTGTTTGTTAACTGCTATTATTATTTTACACATAATACACCGTTTCTACAATAGTTCAAACTATCATAAATAACTTTTGCATTTGTTCAGATTTTAGTCACAATTTGCTGTTAGTATATGATATAATAATTACCGTTACATTTAAAAATCATTGCACAGGAGGAACTATTTTGAAAAAAAAATTAGCGATCTTATTACTTAGTGCATGTCTGGTTGCCGGATGCGGAAGCAAATCACTCATCACTACCAAAAATAAACCGATTGAAAATGCCGTTTATACGAGTGATTCCGTATCACTTGCTTCCTACACCGGACTGAAAGCCGAAAAGAAAAATTATATCGTGACGGACAAAGCCGTCGAGGATAAAATACATGAATCGCTGATGGAATTTGCCGACTATGAATCTGTCACCCGTGCCTCTAAAACAGGCGACTACGTTCAGACAGATTTCAAAGCTTCCATTGATGGTTCTGTCGTTTTACAGGAAAATCAATACGACGTCATTTTAGGCGCCGAGGAATTTGGAAAAGAATTTGATGAAAAAATGACCGGTGTCTCCATTGGGGACGAACTGCGTTTTTCTCTGGATTTTGCTTCTGACTTCGTAGATGTTGAGTGGGCCGGAAAAACAGTCGACTTTGAAATCCGTGTTACGGACATCCAGCAGGAACTTTTACCGGAACTCACCGATACCTTTATCAGTGAAAATATGGGATATGATTCTTATGAACAGTTTTCCGATGCCATACGCAAAGAACTTACAGATTCCTACGAAACCGAAAGTACACAGGAGCTTCAGGAAAATCTCATTCAGCAGGTTGTGGACACTTCCAGTATTTTGCAGTATTCAAAAGAAGATTATAAAAAGCGGAGGATACCGTTAATAATGCATTTCTAGGTTACCTGGAACTGTTTGGGATGGAAGACCTGGATGATGTGTATGAATTTCTTGATATGACCGATGAAGACGTAGAAGAAGAAGTGGAAGCTTCTCTCTACCGTACACTCGTTATCAATGCCATTATTGATAACGAACAGCTTACTATAACGGATGAAGATTATGAAAACGGCATTTTATATTATATGGAACAGACCGAATCGGAATCCAGAGAAGAATTCCTGAACACCTATTCCGAAGAAGAAATCCGCACACAGGTGTTAGAAGACAAAGTGTTAAACTTACTGATTGATCAGGCAGATATTACCGAGATTGATACGGAACATGACGACGCCTGAGCAAAATAATCATAAAAACAAACAGCCGGCTGGTTATACTCCATACACCAGACGGCTGCTGTTCATTACTGTTCCATCTGCCTTCCTAAAAATCCTGCCGCAGTCATTGCCAGCTTGCTTTCTGTCTCTCCCATCTTTGTTTTCTCATCTTTATTATATAAAATAACAGAACCGATCGCATCACCTTCACATATAATCGTACTGATTGCCTGGGAAGCAAATTCTCCATTGTCATCTAATGTTACTTTAACAAATTCACTTTCCTCTTTACTGGCAACCATACTGTTTCGATCCTCAATTACACACTCCAGCTGATGACTGATTGGTTTTCCTTCAAAATCCTTCTTACCGTTTCCGGAAGCCGCGATTACATGATCACGGTCCGTAATACATACGAGCATTCCTGTCGTCTGTGCCAAAGATTCGGCGTATTGTCCGGCGAATTCACTTAATTCACCGATCGGAGAGTACTTTTTAAGGATAATCTCGCCTTCACGGTCCGTGAAGATTTCCAGAGGATCACCCTCTCGAATCCGCAAAGTCCTTCTGATCTCTTTGGGAATGACGACTCTTCCCAAATCATCTATCCGTCTGACTATTCCTGTTGCTTTCATATGAAAAATTCCTCCATTTACAGATTTTACTTGATGCTGTTGTAGTATCTGTAAAAACCGGAATTTTATACATTGGAAGCTCTGACAGCATTTTAAAGCTTTGGAGAACTCTGCTTCATTGCTTCCGGATCCTGTTTCACACATTCATATGGACTGTAACGTGCTTTTTGATACAATCGTATTCTTTGCAGGCTTTTTTCATCCCGATCGGATGCTTCTGCAGCTCTATGTATCTCATCAGGATTTTTTCTGTCAGCAATTGTTCCAGTTCCGTAGTTGTCATCACAACAGGAATAGCTCCTCCAAACCAGGAAAAACAAGCACAAAAGCACCGCTTATTGCAACATGCTTAAGTAAAAACAAGAAAAATTTTTCGCATTTCCTGCGGATTAGAGGAACACTTTCTGTTCCATCCATGCAATGGCAGAATCCAAAAACTTCCGCAGGCATGCAGCGATACTCGTTCAAACACACGAACGACCTCACTTCTTTGTGATGTTGATATCATTTTATTCCAATATTTTTTATACAACACCCTCTGAAGCAGATAAATACAGGCAGCTTCAAACATAATATATATAATTCTCATATAACTTTTAGCTCAACACCTCTCTTTACCGCATCAAACGAATTAACATTCTGCCGCCTGGAATCGAGTGCAGTTCTTCTTCACTAAAGCACCGAACCTGTAAAATCATGACTGTATAGACGATAATTGCCGCTCCCATTGCCATAGCGGAGACAATATATACATTTTTAAACGCTTCATAAAACACCTGATAAACTGCAAATGCTACCATTCCCATAGCTGCGGCCGCAGTCAGCGGTTTGATAAATGTATTGAAATACTCCCAACGATAACCGATCTTCTTTGTAATCGCACGACAATTCAGTACACAGACTATAAATGGGAAAAGCACATTACATATTACCAGTGCGTATACATTTAAGTCTGTAAAAGCAAGCAGAATCCCAAGAAGTACTACGTGTATGCCAAGGGAAATTGCCGAGTGTATTACCGGCAGCTTCATAAAATTATATCCCTGCAGGATAGATGTTGTCAGCGTAGACAATGCATAAAAAACGACCGCACTCGATCCCGTAGTCAGCAGCAAAATTGCTTCCGACTGATATGTAACCAGACTCGGAAACAGCATTTTCATAATCGGCTCTGCCAGTACGGCAAGCCCTATCGCCGATGGAAACGCTATGACCATATTCACTTTTATTACCTGCGTAATCTTCTGGTTCACGCCCTGCATATCATTCTGCATTCTGGATAATACAATGCTCGGTAGCGTAGATGCCGCCATTGCCGTCGCAACTGCTACCGGCAAATTCACAAGCTGATTATACTGCGCATTATAAACCCCCTGCAAAGAAGATACGACTTCATCTTTATATCCGTGCATTGCCATCAGATTTCCAAACATCAGATCGTCAATCGTATATCCAATCTGATAGACGGTCTGGCTCAGGATTACCGGTATAATCGTTAAAAACAGCCCTTTGTATATGGAACTGCCGGATTCCAGCTGTTCTCCCGGATTCACTTTATTCATGTAGCGGCTCCGGGTCGTTCCAAACAGATACATGATAAACAGCAATGCCGTTGCAGCGCCTGCCAGTGTTCCAAACGTTCCGCCTGCCGCCGCATAAGATGCTGCATGCTCCGACGTACCATACATCTTCATAAACTGCCATGTAGCAAATACGCTGATGCACGCATTTACAATCTGTTCCAGAATCTGAGACACGGAAGTTGGAACCATATCTCCATGCCCCTGAAAATAGCCACGAAATACGCCCAGCAACGCTACAATAAAGGTCGTCGGCGCCAATACACGCAGCGGTCGTTCAATACCTGGTCTGTGATAAATTGTTTCCATAACACCTGCGCCGAAATACAGCACATTCATCGCCAGCAGTCCTGCGATCAAAGCATACACAAGTGCACTGACAAGTACTCTACGCATATTCTGGTATTCAGCTTTTGCAACCCTTGCCGATACCATTTTCGATACTGCCAGAGGCAGACTGTAAGAAGATATGGTCAATGCGATTCCATAAATTCCAAATGCTACGGAATACAGGCCATTCCCCTCGCCGCCCATCATATTGTTCATAGGAATGCGGTACGCAAACCCAATCACTTTTGTAATAATTCCCGCCCCAGCCAGGATTCCACCCTGGAGCAATACATTCTTCCTTTTTTTTGCCATGTGGCCATATCTCCTGCATTGTAATCGTTCGGTTTTCCGTACTCAGTAACGCATAATATATTTAGTATAACATAACTTTCTTGTAATTTTAACTGTTTTTCAACAATTAATTGCAGTATAATAAATATTATACAGGATTGATCGTTAATACGATCGGAAAGGAAAACTACTATGAATATCGTAATATTGGACGCAGACACTATCGGCCAGGATATCGACCTGTCTGCTTTTGAGAAACTTGGAAATGTCACCGTATATGGCTTTTCTTCACCGGAAGAAATGCGGGAACGCGCTGCCGATGCAGACGTCATCATTTTAAATAAAATGCTGGCCAACGCGCAGACGCTGGAAAAAGCTTCGCATTTAAAGCTAATCTGTGTTACAGCTACCGGAACCAACAATCTGGATAAAGATTATCTCGCGCAGCGGGGTATTGCATGGCGAAATGTAGCCGGATATTCTACGGAATGTGTAACACAGCATACTTTTGCAATGCTGTTTTATCTTTTGGAAAAACTTCCTTATTATGACCGGTATGTAAAAAGCGAAGCTTATGTCGACAATACTACCTTTACCCACTTTACCAATGTATTTCACGAACTTTGCGGCATGACATGGGGGATTATCGGACTTGGCGCGATCGGCCAACGCGTTGCACAGGTTGCCGCCGCATTTGGATGCCGTATCATTTATTACTCTGCATCCGGTCAGCATGACCACCCAGATTATGAACGTGTGTCGTTTGATGAACTGTTATCCCGATCCGATATTGTTTCCGTACATGCTCCGCTGACAGATCGAACCGAAGGTCTGATGAACCGTCAGGCATTCCAAAAATGAAAAAAAGTGCAATTTTTCTAAATCTCGGACGTGGGCCGATCGTTACAGAACAGGATCTCGCCGATGCGCTGCAGGCCGGTGAGCTGGCGGCTGCCGGTCTGGACGTTTTATCTGCCGAACCAATGCGGGCAGACAATCCGTTAAAATCCATCAAAGACAGCGGGCGGCTGTTCATCACACCGCACATTGCATGGGCAGGTGTGGAAACACGCCGCCGTCTGATGGATATTATATGGGATCAGATTCGGACTTTTTTCGATGCGGAAACGTCTGCATGACCAAACAGCAGCTCGTTATTCTCCAAGTATCCAGTCCAGACCGCTGTGAAACGACTGCTGCCCTAACAATGCACACAGCTGTTCCAGCTGTTTATGATAATGGTCTTCTTCATAAGAATCCGTTTGGTACAGGCAGTCAAGCTGTCTTAATGCCTCCTGGTAACGCCCGGAGGCTTTTTTTATTAACTCCGGCACACTGTCGTTAAATCTTTGCTCCGGATCCCATGGATTCTTCCATTGCCGGTGCTCCAGATTTAACGGATCCTGCGTACATTGCGTAAAGTCACTTGGAATTACCGGCGATATCTGACGCTGTCCAAACAGGATATACTCCGCCCGTTCCACAATCTGTCGTTTGTAATTATGCGGATTATAAGTAAGTCTTGTACCAATCTGCATCGAACGAATCGCTCCGATAAAAAAACCTCTGCTCAATCCCAGTTCTGCAAACACCGAATTGTATGCATCATACAAAATCTCAGCAACTACAATTGCAGTCTCTTTGCCAAATGCAATCGTCTTTCCGTACGGAAACGCAGAAGGCAGACATTTTGCGTAGCGCATCAGCAAAGCCGCGTCTATATCTGTTTCCAGAGTGATGTGGTCTGCATATCCTTTTTTCTTTAATAAGTCGCCAAAACCGGTCCTGTCATACACATAGGGATGCATTTGCGTATCCAGCACATAATGCCCGATAAAACCAGCCGCATATGCCTGTGCGATCTGCTTTTCCTCTATACTTGTAAAAAGTTCCGGTGCTTCAATCAGATATTTTAGAAAATCCCCGGTCCACTTTGTATGTGCGACAGAACCCGGACGAACTTTTTTTAACTGGGAGCGCAGATGATAGAAAAAAATATCCGGCCCCTGCAGTCCGAGCTGAAAGACTGTTTTATGGCTTTCAATGCTCCGTAATAAATTCCGGCAGCAGCATTCTTTTTTCAAACGTCTGCAATTATTCACTCCAAATAAATAATGTGTTGTAAATCCCGGCATTTCTGCTCCTCCTGCATACTATTCTATCCATATGATATCCATTCTTTTTTATTTACATTTTACATATAATTTAACACCTTTAATCTCTTCTACCAGTACCGTTTCTCCTGCTTCAATAATGGTGTGATCCTCCGTACTTCTGGCGGTCCACTCCAATCCGTTGTACACGGCTTTTCCCTTATTTTCCGTGTTATTAATCCGTTCTGTCACCAGTACATTTTTACCTATAATTTCCTCATAATTCGTTTTCACGTTATGTGGTTTTACATATTTCAGCGCAAACGGCCTTGTGTAAAACAGCAGGATAAAAGATCCCGCAAAAAGATAAGAATCTGAATAACGATACCGGCTCCGATAAATGAAGCAAGCAAAGCAGCAAGCGCTCCTCCCGCAAACCAGATACTTGTAAGCCCGACAGTAATGATCTCAACAACGAGAAACAAAATCATTAGTGCCAGCCAGATAAAAACCGGTGATGTAAAAATCTCACGCATAATCTCAACCTCCTCCGCCTGACAAGTCGTATTTATTAAAACTAAAGTTATTATTATTGTATCAGGATTCTTTCAAAAAAACAATGCAAATAAAAAACTGCCGGATAAAAGATGGTTTGAAATGCTACCATCTCTATCCGACAGTTCCGTTTAAATTATGAAACTTTTACTCCTCTGATCGCACTGTATTTTCCATAAACTTTGCGATCCATAGAATCTACCTTATAAGCGCGCACTTTTATATAATAAATTTTTCCTCTCTGAAGGTTTTTCAGTGTTTTTGACGTATAATACGTAGATACTTTTTTCACATTCGTTGAGAAATCTTTGCTTGTCGAATAACGAATCTCATATCCTTCCGCTCCGGATACCGCATCCACTTTCACTTTTAACTGTCCGTTCTGATTTGATGCAAAAGAAGGAGCTGCAACCTGTGACGGTTTTGTAATTCTTACCCACTGTGCATACAGCACACACTCTGCGTTCGGAATGGTCGATTTGCTTACTTTTCTGCCGCCGGATGCCTTTGTATACCAGCCTTTAAATCTGTAATTAGCCCGTTCTACCGTTGGCAGCGCATCTATTTCATCACCAACTGCCAGTGAGATTTTCTGATAATTCAGATTCGTACCGCCATTTGCGTGGAAGAAAATCTCATAAAATACCTGATTATCCCCTGGTACGGGCGTCGGATCCGTTACTTCCCCTGATGTGCCGCCCACGTTAATATCTATGGTCTGAGAAACTCCGTTATACGAAACGACAATTCGATTTGTACCGGTCGTCAATGTACGCTGCGATACGGAATAGCTGTACACTCTTTCCGACGTGCCGTTTGAATAATTCGCCTGTACGACTAATCCATCCGAAACATTTGCTCCCGCATATTTCAGGCCGTTGTAAGATACGGAAAGTCCTGTTAACGCTTTTGTATCACTCCAGTGTGCATAGTAAGTTGCATTTTTGTTAATGATCGTAGTATCGGTCAGTTTTGTTCCCTGTCCGTTCTGAGCCGTATACCATCCAAGAAACTGTGCATTTGCTTTTGTTGTGGTAGGCAGTGGAGAAATTGTTCCCAGTTCACTTACTACAACAGGTGAAACCGGACTTCCTCCCTGACTGTTAAAGGAAACCGTGTATGTAATTCTTGGCAGACCCAAATTGAAAAACTCTACATTATAGGCAATCGCTGTGCCTGCTCCTGTTATGGATACCGAGAATGTATCGCCGCTTTTGTATTCACCAATACTCTGCAGAGACGGGCGGAAAATAATACATCCGGCCTGTCCGTAGGTATTGTTATTTACATAAAAATCTCCGTCTGCCGATGAGTTGGAAAAACGCCATGTCTTATAATCTCTGTATCTCATAAGCGTTACCTGAATGTCATTTGCATTTACCGCATGTCCAAGGCTGAAGCTCCATGGATAGTTCGCCGAAAAATATTCCACCGGCATTGTCCGTGCAGGCCATGCCACGCCTGTCTCATATGACAGCGTATTGGTAGAATCGGCTACATATGCACTGCTGAATGTACCTTTCAAGCCACTGACCACACCAAATCCTGTCTGACGCATCTGTGGATTTAACAGATATCTGCGCTCTTCCAGTGATGCAATATCCGTACTTTCAGCGCCGCCCATCCAGTCTGTAAGGATTGTTTCATTTAAACCGCGGCTTCCCCATGTCGCCCAGGAATTATTCGAACCGGTTGCACCCCGCAGAGCTGTCTGATATAACGTATTTCCCATAGAGTACGGACGGCTTGGATTGTGTGATATCTGTCCGTTTAAATAGTTAATAAGCGCAGCCGCCTGTGCATATTCACAATACGTGCTGTTAATTGATACATTATCTGAGATTCCTGCAATATACCGAATCTGATTCAGCATATTTAATGCGGACTGCTGCGTTGCATCCGATAATCTGCCTGCGTCATATGGC
Source organism: Eubacterium plexicaudatum ASF492 (assembly GCF_000364225.2). GTDB lineage: Bacteria > Bacillota > Clostridia > Lachnospirales > Lachnospiraceae > Eubacterium_J > Eubacterium_J plexicaudatum. The sequence continues at coordinate 5,092,054 of NZ_AQFT02000001.1, read as the reverse complement.
AGCTCCACATATGGATTGGATGTAAAACTGAAATTGTCACTGATACCCGCATGGTTCGCTGCCACATAACTGCGGATTTCCTGCTGTGTACGATATCTGACATTCAAACCCTGCGATGCGGCATGCGCCTGCATACGGCCGTAGCCCAATAATATCGCTGTCATTATCACAGCAAACATAGATAACGTAAAAAGTAAAGAGTGCTTTTTTTGTATAATAAATTCATATTTTCTCCTTTCCGGATATAACGCTCTGCGAGTACATTCCTGATTCCGATAAACTGTCAGTCACATGAATGATCTGTGTTTTCATTTGATTTTTCTGGCGACAACAACGAGCCGCCCATTTGGCCTTGAATATTCACAGGTAGACAGCATCAGAAGCCGATCTCCATACTGCAGCTGTTCCCCCGTATCATACAGCTGATTTTCCTTTACAAAATCAGCGCATTGCTGAAACTCCTCTTTCGAACGATAGTTATAAAACCGATAGTAGCGAAAACCTTCTTCATCCTGATATAAAATCCGCGTAAGCAGAACTGCTGCAATCCGATACGTACCTGTTTCATAAACCGTATCGTAGCGTAACAGCGCATGATCTTTGTAAAACTCCGGATCTTTGTACTGTTCCAGCATCCCAAACCCACGTCCGCTGCTCATATTGTGCCCATATATTACGGTATTGCCATCCTGCGGATAACAGCTGCTGGCTTCTTCCACAAATAAAGAACCTTCTTCCGACTTTTGCCCTGTGTAATCACGATGCAGATAATAATACCGTTCTCCCCGTTCTTCATCATCCGACTGCATAACCGGCCGGTCAATCCCGACACCCGGTATTTTCAGCCAACCAAATAAATCCGGGTATTTTTGATAAAATGATTGATATTGAGGCAGTATATCCAAAACTGCCGGCTTTTGATCTTCTTCCGTTCCCGTATCTGCCGTATTTTTATCCGGAATGTGAACACTTTCCGCGGCCGATACCTTTGTTTGTTTCGTTACCTCCGAAACATGCTCCTGCTCATCTGCATCTTCATCTGCATCTTCATCTGCATTTTCGTCTGCAGCCACATCACTGTTTAAAGCATACATGTTCTCCGTTTTTTCCTGCCGCATCGAATCCTGATCACTTTCGGCCCGTTTTTCCGTAAGCTTCGTTTTGTTCTGCACAGCCTCCGTAATTTCGGAAAATAAATTCTGCAGTTTTTCCTTCCCTCGCCCTCCGTCCGACTGCAAATAGACCAAAAATAAAATCAGCCCGATGGAAACAGCAATAAATAACGCCCAGGCAATTTTTGCCTTTAAAGATGATGTTCTGACAGCTTCTTCCGGCTGTATAATGAAATCTGACTCCTCCTCTGCCTCCTTTTTTCCATATCGTTGTTGCAGCACATTAATAAAAGCATCCCCTAACCAGCTGGAAAAATAATATTTTTCATCCCTTGTCAAAAGCAAAAGCGCCTTTTTCGCCTTTTCTTCATCTTCCCAGTTACAGGACGAACATATTTTTTGAATCTTCGTAATATCATGCTGAAGCATTCGTTGTTCTTCACTGATATTTAATTCCAGTTTTGCTGCAATCTGCTCTGTAAATGCCCTGCCGAATTCGGTACCGAAATAAGCATCCGTATCTACTGACAGCTCCTGATACTGACTTTTCCAATATATATCATACTGTGCCTGTCCATCCTGTATCAGCTCCTGCATTAAATGAATATCTTTTTGTAACTTTGCCCAATCAAGAGGTTTTTCCTCATCGACCGATTTCTGCAAAAGCTGCAAAAACTTTAGCCCAAGCTCTCCCGCAAAAATCAGATCCTGCTGCACCGACAGCTTCCGGACATATTTTTCCATCTGGTATTCACCCATGCGCCAGCATTCCGCGACCATACGTTCCATATTTTGCAGATCTACCCATTCTGTATTCCACTTCATAAAACAACCCTTTGTTTCTTTGTTTTTACTATGAATATCGACATCTTGCATATTAATGTTTACTGCTTTTTAATTATAGCAATAATGTTCCCAGAACTCAAGTGTTTCACACTCCAGAATTTGTATCAATTTTACAACATGGTTATGCCTGCAAAACAAAATCCGGTACTTTACATATCATTGGCAAAGTACCGGTCTTGTGTCTATTTATTTAATTCTGTCTGCTTACAATTCGATAATAAACTCTTGCCGTCAGTATATAAATGACAACATACATACAGGCAAATATGCAAAAGGAAACACCTGTGCATATAATATACAATTTTGTGTTAACAAAATTCAGCAGTGCCAGCAGCTTTGATATAAGCGGAAATGCCGCTGTCACATGAATGAATGCCACAATCAGAGGCAAAAAGAATACCATAAGTACCTGTGAACGAATCGCGGCTTTTACTTCTCTGCGTTCCATTCCGACTTTCTGCATAATCGCAAAACGCTCCTTATCGTCATATCCTTCCGAAATCTGCTTGTAATAAATAATCAGCACCGTGGCCATTACAAACAACGTTGCCAAAAATATTCCGATAAAAAAGAATCCTCCATAAAGAGTTGCAAAACTCATTCTGGCTTCTGCCCGTGACTCTGTCCATGATTTCAATTCCCGTTCTTTTAATGTCTTTGTAATGATGTTATAAAACGATTTCTGCTCTTGCTCTCCCGCATCACTGTCAAATCCATAGAACTCCTGAATCTCCGTTCCTCTATCCTCATATGCCTCCAGCTGGTTTGCACAGATTTCATTCAATTCCTGCTCATCCGGCACTATAATAAACAATGAACTTGATATATTTGCCGATAATATTCCGTTTCCCATAAAGTAATCCAGTTTTTCTGCGACCTGATATTCCTTTGAAAACAGTTTTATAACCGGTTCCTCATATTTTACCCGATTCGAGAAAATAAGCACTTCATCATCAGCCAGTGTCTTTTGCTGCCCTTCCACCTGATTATAATCTTCCAGCAACATAAAAAACAGAACCCAGGACGAATCTACCGCCGTAACAGCCGCTTTCCTTTCGACTATAAAAGTGTCTCCGTCTCGAAATGCCGAAAAGTCCAGATAACGATACCGGATCTCGTTTTTTACCGGAAAATTATGTTCTTTCTGCAGCGCATACACCGTATCGAATACTTCCTCATTTCGCTCTCTCTCCGTCTCATTCGAAAGTATGATAAACTCCGATGCATAACGTGTTTTTAGAACATCCTCTATTCCGATCACCAGACAACTTGTTGAAGATACCATAACGAGTACCATCGTAGAAAGAATGCAGATATTTGCCAGACCGACCGCATTTTGTTTCATACGATAAATCATGCCGGACACACTGATAAAATGCCTTGTTTTATAATAGTACTTTTTATTTTTCCGCATCAGTTTCAAAAATGCAATACTTGCCGCGGTAAACAAAAGATATGTTCCTGTAATAACAAGAATTACCGCAATAAAAAATGCAAAAATAGAAGCAATCGGATCTTCGGTTGTAATTGCAATATAGTAGCCGCTTCCAACACAAATCATTCCAAACAGCGACATCAGCCACTTTGTTTTCGGTTCTTTTTCTCCGGCTCTGCCGTCCTGTAATAACGCAACCGGATTCGAGATATGAATCTGGCGAATTGCATTTAAAAATATAAGCATAAAAATGGCGGCTGTCAGTGCTATCGTCATGGCGATTACTTTTGCAGAAATAAAAAATCCAAAAAGGACCTGCGCATCTATAATCTTTCCAATGAGCAAAAACATCATCTTATCTAATGCCATTCCCAGCCCCAGTCCTGCCGCAAGGCTGAACAGCATGACATATACGGTCTCCCATCCGATCACAAGTGTCAGATGCCGTTTTTCCATCCCCAGGATATTGAATATGCCAAATTCCTTTTTCCTTCGTTTTATAAGAAAGCTGTTCGTATAAAACAAAAAGATAAATGCAAACAGTGCGACAACCCAGCTGCCAAGCCATAAAATATATGCCATCGAATCTCCACCCATCATTTTTCCAATGCCTGGGTTCATGGATAGGGATTTAAAAATATAAAACATGGCTATCGTTATGATACATGTTAAAATATACGGTACATATGTTTTCCTGTTCTTTTTTATATTGCTTGCCGCAAGCTTCGGATAAAATGTCATTTTCATTTTTGATCACCACCTGTCGCCAGCAGTGTCAGCGTATCCGATATTTTCTGATACATCTGCTCATTCGTACTGTTGCCGCGGTAAATCTGATGAAATACCTCGCCATCCTTAATAAATAATACACGTCCGGCATGACTGGCTGCTTTTGCAGAATGTGTAACCATTAAAATGGTCTGTCCTTCCGCATTAACCTCATTAAAAATATGCAAAAGCCCGTCTGCAGAACGGGAATCCAGTGCTCCCGTCGGTTCATCGGCAAGCACCAGCTTCGGCTTCGTAATCAATGCACGTGCCACTGCTGCCCGTTGTTTCTGCCCGCCGGATACTTCGTACGGAAACTTCGAAAGAATATCCGTAATTCTCAGTTTTCCGGCGATTGGCGTCAGCAGGGAACACATTTCCCGATAAGAGCTGCCGCCTAATACAAGAGGCAAAAAATATTATCCTGCAGAGAAAACGTATCCAACAAATTAAAATCCTGAAATACAAATCCCAGATTGTTTCTGCGAAACGCTGTCATTTCTCTTTCTTTCAGAGCCGAAACACTTTTCCCTCCCAATAGTACCTGCCCACTCGTAGGCTTATCTAAAGCTGCCAGAATATTCAGCAGCGTTGTTTTCCCGGAACCGGATTCTCCCATAATTGCCACATACTCGCCTTCTTCCACGGAAAAAGATACGTTTGATAATGCCTGCACCCGATTTCCTCCAAAGCGGGTAGTGTATATTTTTTTCAGGCATTTCGCTTCCAATATTGCCATCGTTATGACCTCCTTGTTTCATGATGCTTTTTTGTATTACCGTATACTTATCATAACAGGGTCGCGACAACTGCAACATCGAATCAGGTGACATTTTATCCGGTTTGTGTGACATTTTTGCAAGGTCTCTGTCATTGCGTCCAAATCATTCCAACATTGTCATCTCTCTCGTACGAAAATCAATCCGAAACGTAGTTCCTTTTCCAACTTCGGACTCTACCTGTATCTGGTGCGACAGTTTTTCAGAGGTCATACGGCATAAATACAAACCAAGCCCGGTAGATTTCTTATCCGCTCTTCCATTGTAACCCGTATATCCTTTTTCAAAAATACGCGGCAGATCTTCCGGCGCTATTCCTATTCCCGTATCGGCAATCTGCAGTACTTTTTCCTGCGGCATTGTAATACGTACCTCCCCCTGCTGTGTATATTTTACCGCATTGGATAAAATCTGCTCAAGCAAAAACAACAGCCATTTTTCATCGGTCAGCACAGTTTGCCCTGTCGGTTCATACGATAAACGAATTCGTTTTCTGATAAACTGAGATGCATATTTATGAACCGCCTGCCGTATCACATCATCTACCTTATATTCCTGAAATACGAAATCAGTGCTTTCACTCCCAAGGCGAAGATAACTGAGCACCATCTCGACATACTGCTCAATTCGAAACAACTGTGCCAGTAATTCCCGGTTTTCCTTTGTATCTTCTGACTGCAGTGTCATACGCATAACAGAAATCGGCGTTTTAATCTGATGCACCCAGGTCGTATAATAATCCATATGCTCCTGCCGCTCCTGCTGCCATTCCGTCTGCTTTTTATTATAACTGTTTTTCAGCCTGCGGATCACCTCCTGCGCATCTGCTTCCGACAGTGTTTTTGGATTTGGCAGATCATCCGTTATTTCTATATTTTCCAGAATGTTAAGCCACACCAGATGCCTTTTTCTGTAAATCAGAAAATGCACGCACAATACGGATATCGTCAGCAGCACGCACAATAATGCGGCATATAATACCGCTTCTGTCTCCACATGATACAAATAAAACACAACGGTAAAAATACATACATAAAAGCCAAACATACATGCCAGATAGCGATACTGACGGATATATGCCAACAAAATACTGTTTTTTTGTTTTTTCTCCATTTTTGATGTTCACCTGCTTTTCCAACACATTCTTCCTTTTTTGCTATTATTCCACAATATATCCGCTGCCAACTTTCGTCATTATGAAATTTTCCAGCCCTGCTTTTTCCAGTTTTTTTCTTAATCTGGTTACATTAACGGTCAATGTGTTTTCTTCCACATAAGAATCCATTTGCCACAATCTGGTCATCAGCGTATCCCGACTGACTACTTTGCCTTTATTTTCCAACAGCAGCTGCAAAATCCGAAATTCATTTTTGGTCAGTTCGATTCTTGTTTCCTGATAACTCAGTGATGCATCATTCAGATTTAATACCGCTCCGCGATGCTCCAGTACCGGTATTTTTCCACTCATATTATAAGCCCGGCGCAAAGCCGCCTGCAGCTTTGCAGTCAGCACATCCGGATCTACAGGCTTAGGGATAAAATCGTCGCCGCCCATATTCATTGCCATTACGATATTCATTTTATCTGATGCGGATGAGAGAAAAATAACCGGAACATCGGATATTTTTCGAATTTGCGTACACCAATAATAACCATTATAAAATGGCAGCATAATATCTACCAGTACCATATGTGGATCAACACGGATAAACTCCGGCATAATATCCTGAAAATCTTTCACACAGGTAACCTCGTTTCCCCATGTCTCTATCTGTTTTTTCATTGCATCGGCCATTTCCATGTCATCTTCAATTACCATAATTTTGTACATACCACACCTCAACTGTTTTTATTATTTTATCACACAATACATCATATAATTGATCAGTAAAACAAACAATCCACCTGCCAGCTCAATGAAAACCATTTTTCTCTGCGCTGCAAATATGGTAATGCCATTTATAATCCATATATTCAACACCCATACTGCTGCAAACAATATGGATTTCCATCCAAAACTATGATTAAGATAAGCAACCAGCTGCTGCAGTAAAAATGAAACCGTTCCCAGCCGGACACAAATACGATTTAAGTACCCCATACGAACTTTTTTGAACAAATTCATGTCAACCGGCATATATTTCAGTTTTTCTCCGATCGGCACCGGTCTGCCGTCTTCCCTGACGCACAGATACAGCTGCATATACTGATTCACACCTGCCGTACAGAGCAGACATCCGACCCACATAAAATATTCCGCATACTTATAGATACCAACCGGAATGAATAAGAATATCATTCCACAACCGCACTGCAAACCTGCGGAGAGTTTTCCAAGTAAAAAATCATTCTCATGTACTTGCTTCCATTGCCGGTCAAAATTACGAATTTTATCCATACTTATATACTCCCTACCGATATTTCTTTTGCATATCCTTCTTCCAGCCGTATGACATAATCCATATGCTTTTGGATATCTTCCTGTAAATGCGTGCTCATAAATACCGTACAATGCTCATCTGTAAGCAGTTCATGCAGCATCCGGAAAAATTCTCTTTTAAATACCGGGTCCATGCCAGCAGTCGCTTCATCCAGCAAGTACAACTGTGCATTGTGTGCCATTCCAAACGCAAGCTGAAATTTTATATATTCTCCTCCGGACATTTCCAGCAGTCGTTTTTGTGCGCATACACCCATCCGTTCCATATGGAGTTGAAACTTTTCCGGTGAAAAATCCACATACAGCCACCGCAGCATTTCCGCATTTTCCTGTGCCGTACACTCCATAAAAAATTTCCGATCGGATGAGACAAATCCGATTCGATTCATGCGCTCCGTGTGATTCTGCTTCCAGTCAATGCCATCTGCCAGTATATTTCCTTCATATTTTGCGTTTTTATCCAGCAGAAGGTGAAATAACGTCGTCTTTCCGGCCCCGTTTTTTCCGATCAAAGCTGTAATATACCCCTCTCTGATCGCAAAAGACAGATCTTTCAGACAGAATTTTTTATTTCGATAAGTAACATTTTGAAACTCTATATTCATTCCATCCTCCCTCCTATTCGATATCCGAGAGTAACTCTTCTGTCATAGACAAAATTTCTTCCTGTTCCATACCGGCTTTTTTACATTCTTCCAAAATTTCCGTCATCTTACGCTCCAGCATTCGATACTGTTTTTCTTTCAGATAGTCCGTATTTGCATCACATACATAAAATCCCTTTCCGGCTACCGAACGAATTAAATGTTCTTTTTCCAATTCTTCATATGCGCGCTTTGTTGTAATCACGCTCACTTCAAGATCACTTGCAAGCATACGAATCGAAGGTAATGCTTCTCCTGCACATAACTCATGATTAAATATTGCATTTTTCAGCTGATTGACAATCTGTTCATATATAGCCAGGGAACTGTTCGCACTTATTACAATTTTCATTGTTTTGCATCCCTTCTTTTGTATATACCTCTGTCTTCATAACATATTCCATGCCTGACTACCGGTTTAAAGCAGCCTGCACAAATGATCACATTCATCGCAACTACCACTTCTGTCAGCCTTTTTAACGTATTATAATCCGTTTCCAACTGTAATCCATGCTGACCCATCGTTGCATAAAAAATCATTGTGAACCAAACCACTGGCTGTGACAATAAACTCAGTATGCCATATACGAAGGAAATGATATAGTCTTTATCTTCCCGCTGCCTTACTACCGCGAGGCTCAGAAAGTTGTGATGCATATTTGCACCCAGTATAAAAGACACGATCAGGCAACTGACTGCAATATACTCATATCGTGTAACAGGATAAATTCGGCCGCAGATAATACCTATGAGTATAAATATAGCGATCGGTATTCCTACACGCACAAAATAAGCGGTTATCAAATATTTTTTCTGTCTTTTGCTGTCATTGGACATAAAACATAAGTTTACTCAACTGATTCGGAAATATTTTGGACAGTAATAATCCCAGCAGCATTGGCAGCATGCCCCATATATACTTTAAAAAAACCGTTTTGAATACAAACATATGTGTGATTACAAGGCCAAGGTAAAAATAAATATATGATTGTGCCATATAGACTTTCATTGCGGGAATAAATTTGCATCGGTATTCATTCAAGATCATTTTTACCATAGTGATCCACTCCTTTTATAAGATAATACATAATCTCCTCCAAAGAAGGTGTGCTGACTGTCAGCTTTGAGTCATACGTATCCTTGTCCGTATGTCTGACTAAAGCCGATCCTGCATATGCATTCTCTTCATTACAGACAATTCGTTCTTTCTTCAATAAATCGACCCTGCATGCTTCTCCTTTTACCATACGGTACATATCTGTCAGCGCTTCCTTTTCCCCGGAATATAACAATCTGCCCTGATGTAAAAATGTAATATAATCTGCAATACGATCCAATTCATATAGCTGATGTGTAGCCAAAATTACACTGTGTTCTCCATCGCTGATAAACTGTGTCAGAATATGAAAAAATCGTTTCCGAAATTCCGGGTCAAAATTTGCCGTAGGTTCGTCCAGTACAAGCAACTGGGGCTGATGCGATAATGCAAATGCAAGCTGAAATTTTAACCGTTCGCCTTTTGACAGTTTTTTCCATTTTTTTCGTACATCCAGAGAAAACTCAGAACAGTACTTTTGCAGAATATCTCTGTCATAATCGGCATAGTACTTCCCAATCTGGTCCGCATGGTCCATTAACCTGACATTTCCAAAAAATAAATCGGGATCCAATAGTACAAATCCTATCCGATTTCGGATATTACATTCTTCCTTTTCGTATTCACGGTCAAAGATTCGTACCGTACCGTTATCCGGACGATATAGCCCAAGAATTAAATTTAAAAGACTCGTTTTACCGGCTCCGTTCTCGCCTATAAGCCCCATAATATAACCTTTGGGAAGCATAAATGAAATATTTTGTAAGGAAAAATTTCCAATCTGTTTACTAACTTTTTCAAAGCAAATCATAATCTTCACACCCCCTTATATCCTGTCCGATTCGTATCCGGACTGTATATGTACTGTATATAATAATATATACAATATATACACGGTTCTGTCAATACATTTTGGGCTAATGGTAAAAAATATAGCCGTAACACCTTATTATTCAGGTATTACGGCTATATTTTTTAGATTCTGATTCAATTTTAATGAGACACGGGGGAGTCGAACCCCCGACAACTTGATTAAAAGTCAAGTGCTCTACCAACTGAGCTAGTATCCCATCACTTATATTCAATATTCTGAATATAAATGCCCAGTTCCGGAATCGAACCAGAGACACGAGGATTTTCAGTCCTCTGCTCTACCAACTGAGCTAACTGGGCATAAGTTGCGGGGACAGGATTTGAACCTATGACCTTCGGGTTATGAGCCCGACGAGCTTCCAGACTGCTCCACCCCGCGCTGTATGAAATTTAAGTATATCACTATACTTAATGGGCAGAGGTGGATTCGAACCACCGAAGCAATTTGCAGCAGATTTACAGTCTGTCCCCTTTGGCCACTCGGGAATCTGCCCATTTCACAATATTTAATTGTGGAAGCCGATGATCGGACTCGAACCGATAACCTGCTGATTACAAATCAGCTGCTCTGCCAATTGAGCCACATCGGCGTATTTCTTTGAATGGGACCTATAGGGCTCGAACCTATGACCCTCTGCTTGTAAGGCAGATGCTCTCCCAGCTGAGCTAAGATCCCATATGAGCGACCCAAGCGGGACTTGAACCCGCGACCTCCGCCGTGACAGGGCGGCGCTCTAACCAACTGAGCCATTGGGCCTTATTCATGTACCTTCAAAACTTCATACAGAATTCCATCCGATCTTTACAAAAAACCTTTGTCACAAACCTTCTTCACATTTGGTTCAACCTTTTCTGGTCAAGCCTTCGACCGATTAGTAACAGTCCGCTCCATGTGTTGCCACACTTCCACTCCTGTCCTATCTACCTGGTGTTCTCCCAGGGGTCTTATCCTTTTGGGGGATGTCTCATCTTGGGGCGGGCTTCGCGCTTAGATGCCTTCAGCGCTTATCCCTTCCGGGCTTGGCTACCCTGCCATGGAGATGGTCTCCAACAGGTGCACCAGCGGCCCGTCCAACCCGGTCCTCTCGTACTAAGGCCAGACCCCCTCAGACATCCTCCGCCCGCGCCGGATAGGGACCGAACTGTCTCACGACGTTCTGAACCCAGCTCGCGTACCGCTTTAATGGGCGAACAGCCCAACCCTTGGGACCTGCTACAGCCCCAGGATGCGATGAGCCGACATCGAGGTGCCAAACCACTCCGTCGATGTGAACTCTTGGGAGTGATAAGCCTGTTATCCCCAGGGTAGCTTTTATCCGTTGAGCGATGGCAATCCCACTTTCTACCACCGGATCACTAAGTCCTACTTTCGTACCTGCTCCACCCGTCGGTGTCACAGTCAGGCTCCCTTCTGCCTTTGCGCTCTCCTGATGGTTTCCGTCCATCATGAGGGAACCTTTGAGCGCCTCCGATACCCTTTCGGAGGCGACCGCCCCAGTCAAACTCCCCGCCTGGCATTGTCCCGCCGCCGGAAACGGCGGTCGGTTAGAGACCCAGCGCTGCAGGGGTGGTATCCCACCGTCGGCTCCTTAAGGACTGGCGCCCTTAATTCCTTGCCTCCCACCTATCCTGTACGTGCAACGCCGTGCCCCAGTGCCAGACTGGAGTAAAGCTCCATGGGGTCTTTCCGTCCTGGCGCGGGTAGCCAGCATCTTCACTGGCACTTCAATTTCACCGGGTGCATTGTCGAGACAGTGCCCAGATCATTACGCCTTTCGTGCGGGTCGGAACTTACCCGACAAGGAATTTCGCTACCTTAGGACCGTTATAGTTACGGCCGCCGTTTACTGGGGCTTGGATTCAAAGCTTCGCTTGCGCTGACCTCTCCTCTTAACCTTCCAGCACCGGGCAGGCGTCAGCCCATATACTTCACCTTCCGGTTTCGCATAGACCTGTGTTTTTGCTAAACAGTTGCCTGGGCCTGTTCACTGCGGCCTGCTTGCGCAGGCGCCCCTTCTCCCGAAGTTACGGGGCTATTTTGCCGAGTTCCTTGACAATGCT
>NZ_AQFT02000001.1:4717500-5075000 GCF_000364225.2 Eubacterium plexicaudatum ASF492 | reverse complement strand
TTTTGATGATAGTATTTTAAAACAAAAAACTCCCCCTGCTGTAATTTTGAAAACGCTTTTAGGTTATTGTGCCATATCCGGGCATCCCCCCTTTCCAGTGCATTCCATTACCGGAACCTTATCTGAAAGCGCTTTCCTGTTTCATGCCTGTGTTCTGATAACTTTATATTCTGGAATGATTCAAATATCCGGCTGTGCTTTTCCGACAGGGACAGCGCTGTGCTTTTCCAGAGTTTTTCCCACGCCTCCATTATCTGGGATATCATATGCCCGATCTGTATCAGGTAATAATGGTTTTTCAATGCCTGATAGTTCCTGCTGAATAAATGTTCCAGATAATATCCGTGTTTTTTCTGCGCGTTAAAGCCTTCGTTTTCTATTTTCCACCGCCTCCTTCCGGCTTCCACCAGTGCAGCCACATTTTTCTGATTAACGGGAAGGTCCGTCAGAAACAGGAACCCTGCCTTTATGTTTTCTGTCTCCCCTTTCCTGCTTCCCTTTTTTATCAGCACATCCCGCTCTTCCCTGTATTCTGCAATGTTTACCTTATGACCGTTATAATCAATGTCCGTAACGAAATCATGCCAGCATGTTCCGTTAATGAGTTCCTGTTTCCGGCAGTTTTTCTCTGTTTTTTTCAGCCTGCCGTATTCATCTGAAACCGTCGGAATGCTGCCTTCCTTATACCGCAGAATATAGCGCCATCCGCTGTCGCGGCATTTTATGAAAAAATTCTCACATGCATAAAGGCTGTCTGCGCAAAGGCAGACAGGAAGCTTTGGAAATTCTTTCTTAAGCCGTTCCATCAGTCTGTAGCATGCTTTCAGCTCACAGTCCTGTTTTTCTGCTTCTTCCCCGCCGGTATTTTCTACAAATTCTGTCATAATGCTTACAATAATGTCCGGATGGAGAACAATTTTTGCTTCCAGTATATAATAGTAATATTCCGTATACTCCCTGCCAGTCCCCTTATTATGAACCCTGTACAGGCTTTTTGCATCCAGTTTTCTGCGGCTGCTGTGAATCTGCGTCCCGTCTGCAATCACCTGCCAGTATCTGTTCCGGATTCGTGCACCTGCAAATGCGCGGCTGCGCACCAGCCTGTATACAAGCCGGCAGACAGTATCCTGCAGTTCTTCCGGATCCAGCCTTTCAAGGTATTTATTTATCGTTTCCCAGTAAGGAATTTCATCTGCGGATGCGCTTTCCCCGCACATTTCCCAGATATTCTGTATAACTGTATCAGAATTAAATTTCTGGCTTGTTTTTCTCATGCTGCTGATATAGAATATAGAAGAAAGGATACGGGTCATGAGAAGTATGACATTGGGATAGGTAATGTAACTCTGATTTCTGGGATCTTCTGTCTGTTTTAACAGGCGGGCCAGGTCAGGGAAAAAATGTTTTATAACCTTAACAAGTTCTACTGCAAGATGAAACTGTTCCAGATGTTTACGTGCCTCTTTCCGTGTCACTTTTGTTTTCATAAAAAAGCCTCCCTTCTTTACGTGGATAATGCGAAAAAATAATTTTGGGTTAATTATATTATCGCTTATTTTCCCGCAAAATGGGAGGTTTTTTTGCGAAAAATTTTTAATCGTCAGAGCTGTGATCGGATTGCATCCAAATACGGAAAGTATTGTAACAGTTCCATGGGTTATCCGAACTGTTACAAAGTATTGGCAACGGAGGTAACCATGAAGTTTTATTATGAAACAGACCGACTGATCCTTAAAGTACTGGATGGCACTTACGCTGAGGATATTCTGCGTTTTTATGCAGCAAATCGAGAGCTTTTTGAACTCTGTGAAGCTGAACGTCCCGAAAATTTTTATACCGAAGCGTATCAGCGACGCGTACTGGACTATGAATTTCAAATGTGTGTCAAGCAATCAGGCGTTCGGTTTTGGGTCTATAAAAAAACAGACCCTGCCCATGTCATCGGTACGGTCTGTTTTCGTAATATTATTCGTCATATTTATCAAAGCTGTGAAGTCGGCTATAAATTTGATCCTCTTGTCTGGCACCATGGCTACGCTTACGAATCGCTTCATAAATGTATCGACATTGCTTTTTATGAAATGAACCTGCATCGTATGACTGCACATATCATGCCAGATAATACCGCTTCGATTCATCTTGTGGAACGTTCCGGTTTTGAATTGGAAGGAATTGCCCGCAAAAGTGCTCTGATCCGGGGAGTCTGGGAAGATCATTTCATATACGCTATCCTTCGTCCTTAATCTGCGATTCTCAGATTTAGATAGCCAAAATCCGATACCAGTACCCTGGCTGCTCTCCCTTATCATTCTTTTCTCTTTGTGGGAGAAAGTCAGGAAATCCAAAAACAGATGCCATAACATGCTCCTGTTTTTGATAAATACCTGGTATTCCAATAAACCAACTTTGACCAATTCTGCCAAATACAAGATATCTGTAATTAAAAAATCCATGAAGTAGAAAACTATTATTTACCATACTCCAATATTTTTCAGGCAGAAGCCGAACATCTTTTATTTCTATTCTTACACAAAGCACATTTTTTTGATCTGCAAATTGATGCAACACCGGATAGATACGCAGCATATACCGCCAGGTTTGCATCCACGAATGAACCGGCTGCGGCTGCAATTCTGCTGTTCGTATATTTCCCGGATGCTCTGTCTGCTCATATTCCTTAGCATCTCCCATTCGTTCGAATAACGCCGACTCTTCTTCCATTTCCATATTTGTATTCTCCTGTATACCGGCATACTCCTGCATACCTGTATACCGTTCCGTACCTGTGCTCTCCTGCACGCCTGTGTTTTCCTGCATACCTGTACTTTCCCGTATACCTGTGTTCTTTTCCATACCCATACTTTCCCGTATACCTGTGTACTCTTCCATACCCGTACTTTCCCGTATACCTGTGTTCTCTTCCATACCCGTACTTTCCCGTATGCCTGTGTTTTCCGGCTTACCCGTACTTTCCTGCATACCTGTGTTTTCTTCCGCAACCGGGTTGTCTTCCTTTATCTGATTTTGCAAATCCACCTCATGTTTGCGCTGCATTTTATCTTCTGCCGTAGTATTTTGTTCGGATTCCTTCATCGTTGCGTTTGCCTGATCCGGATTACGTTTCGTTTGACGTTGCTCAATCGGTTCCGATTGATTCTCCTGCCATATTTCAAAATTTGCAGTATCTACCGGCTGTTCATCCCACTGGCTCAAAAATGCCGGCCTTTCATCCACAACAACCAAGATCCCATTCATCTGTGCAATCTGCCAAGGTGTCTGTCCGATATTTTCTTCCGCCTGTTCAAATCGGAAATCTGCCTGGTTTCCACGAAAAACAATATTTCCAATTGAAATCCCCTGTATATTTTTTTGCTTTCTGATAAATAAATAAACCGTGCCTGTTTTACCGGCATACCCATTCTCTTTCAAATGAATATCGACCCGATTGCGTCCTGTACGTAGTTCCATTCGGGCAAAACCGGCATTATGAATTTTCTGATTGTTATAAATAGAATATAAATAACTCACAAAGCGTTTCATAAACCTGGCTATTCTCCTGGCCGTCATTATTACATTGTATGCGGTCGCTGAAAAAAATTCCGGAATATGGTTCCAATGCCTTTTATTTTTAGCGTTTGTCATATTGACAATTTTGTTCTAAGCTATATAATAGTGATAACGATTACTACTTTTGAAAGGATTTTAAAAATGAAGTACAGCAGACAGAGAGAATGTATTATTCAGTACCTTCGCTCTACAACATGTCATCCTACGGCAGAAACTGTCCACGAACATATTCTGCAGGATTGCCCAAATATCAGTCTGGGAACCGTTTATCGTAATCTGTCACTGTTAACGGAACTGGGAGAAATTCAAAAAATTACCGCATTTGACGGACCGGACCGCTTTGATGGAAATAAAACTCCGCATTATCATTTTATATGCAGTCAGTGCGGTGCTGTCATTGACCTTAATATGGATTCTCTTTCGCATATTAATCTGCTTGCGGCACATAATTTTGACGGAATGATCGAAGGTCATACGGCGCACTTTTACGGAAAATGTCCGGATTGCGCAAAACGATATTCATTTTTGCAAAAACAGTAATTGTTTCTATTTTTATTATTGACACATTTAAAATAATATGATATAAAATTATCATCTGGTATTCGGTATTGCAGAATCTGCCACATAAGTGACGCTTCTGTGTCAGATTCTGCAATACTAAAACATTATATCAACAAAATGAAAAGGAGAAGTTAAAATGGCTAAATTTGTATGTCAGGTATGTGGTTATGTTCATGAGGGAGATTCTGCACCGGCACAGTGTCCGCAGTGCAAGGCACCGGCTGAAAAATTTACAAAACAAGAAGGAGAAACAACATGGGCTGCAGAACATGTAGTTGGTGTTGCTAAGGGAGTTTCCGAAGATATCTTAAATGATTTAAGAGCTAACTTTAATGGTGAATGTACCGAAGTCGGCATGTATCTTGCTATGGCTAGAGTTGCTCATAGAGAAGGTTATCCTGAAATCGGTTTATACTGGGAAAAAGCTGCATTTGAAGAAGCTGAACATGCTGCTAAATTTGCAGAATTACTTGGCGAAGTTGTTACAGACAGCACAAAGAAAAATCTTGAAATGCGTGTAGAAGCTGAAAATGGCGCAACAGCTGGTAAATTTGACCTTGCTAAGCGTGCAAAGGCTGCAAACCTGGATGCCATCCATGATACGGTTCATGAAATGGCAAGAGATGAGGCTAGACATGGAAAAGCATTTGCCGGCTTATTAAAGAGATATTTTGGCTAATATTTATATGGATTTTTAAATGGAAAGAGGATGGACAGGTAGTGTCTGTCCTCTTTTTTGTTGTTCTTTTGTTTTGGCTACTTTGGATAGAACTTAATGACTTAATCAAAACTTTATATAAGAAAGAATATGTTATGACTATTGACATATTGATTAAAAACTGTATAATGAAATTAGTTTTACATATAATAATCTAAATGGTAAAACTAATTTAGTCAAAAAAAAAGGGGGGTATTATGTCGATTGAGACAATTATTAATAGACAATTTGTTATTGCAAATGCTCAAGCAGATGCTGTTACTTTACCAAAGCAACGAATTTATGCAATGTGCAATTTGAGAGGTGGAATTGGTAAGACAACACTTTCATTTAATTTAAGTTATTTAGTAGATGATCTGTTGGCTGTTGATACCTGTCCTCAGGGAAATTTATCTTATTTTTATGATAATAATTACTATGCAGGACAACAAACTAATGTAAAAGATATGTTGTTACCGTATTTGGTTCCCGGATTAGGGAAAGCAACGAGAGTAGCGGCATACATTGGCGCCACAAATCAATATTTTTCAGATAAGCATAATTTTTATATTCCATCATCAGAAGAATTATATTTATTGCCATCGCAGTTAATTACCGCGATCAACC
The DNA here is from genome assembly GCF_000364225.2 of Eubacterium plexicaudatum ASF492. Classification (GTDB taxonomy): domain Bacteria; phylum Bacillota; class Clostridia; order Lachnospirales; family Lachnospiraceae; genus Eubacterium_J; species Eubacterium_J plexicaudatum. Next base: position 5,069,548 of record NZ_AQFT02000001.1, on the reverse strand, counting down.
AAACGGCAGGATTACAGCAAGCACAAAAAGAGCAGGCTTTAAAAAGTGTTCTTTACTCGCTGAAAACAGAAATCCAAAGAGAACTTTCGGAGAATAATTTGAATAAATGTTTGATAGATACATCTCCTTTTTTCGCAGGAGCTACACAGCTTGCCTGGTATGCGGCAGATGCCCTGGTGATACCAGTCAGAACAGATCAACAGTCAATTAAGTCACTGGAATTATTAATTAATACCTTAAGCAATCCACAAAGCGAGTTTAGAAAATATCTACCTGATAATGATATGAATGTGCCAAAAATACAAATGGTAGTACTGACACACTGCGGATGGTCAACTGTTGCAGGCGCAAGGAATGAACCTAATCAACAGACAAAGGTTTACCTTAAGAAAGTATATGATATATTATCAAAACATCGAACTTTACTATCAACAGATAATCCGGATAATCATTTATTTATGCTTGATGATTTTCTTGGATCCGGACGTATTTCTTCTATTGAATCAAAGCCAATGCAATTGCTGCATGAGGGCGAAACAAAGGTTATAGATCGTGTAAGAGTAAGTGTTAACAAATCAGTAGATAAATGTAAAAATCAGTTAAATTTTATAGCACAACAACTGTGGTAATATTAGAGTATTAACATTATAAAATGACAGGTGGCAGTATTCTAAATACAGCCATCTGTTTGATTCCAAATCTAATTTTGTCGTGGGCATCCTCTCATTTTTCACCAAAAATGCTTATGGATTATCATTTACACTGGAAAAGCAGCAGCCTAAAATTGCCTGCTGCTCATCACTCTTCACTATAAAAAGCATCTACATTTTCATCTGTAATTTTAAAATACGGCATATAAATATACTTTCCGTTTGTAAATGGGATGTCCTGCATGCCTGTTTCAAAAATCAATGCTGCTGCCAGCTCTGCCATTACCGCCGCCTGATCTTCTTTATTATTATACACGGTTGCTGCTAACTGGTGATCCGCCACCGCCTTTAACCCCATATCCGTTCCGTCGATTCCAAAAAAGATTGGCAGTACGGCTTCCGTAACATTTAATTTTTTATAAGCATCCAATGCGCCAAGCGCCATATCGTCATTATTTGCCAGTACCAGTTCAATCTTGTTCCGATGCCGGCTGATCATCTGCATCATACGGTTCTGTGCCTGTGCGCGGTTCCAGTTCGCAATGCCGCAGCTTAGCTTTTCAAGTACAATTCCTTTCTTTTTTAATGTGGCAACCGCATATTCCGTACGGATAATGGCATCCTGATGGCCTGCTTCTCCTTCCAATACCACATACTGAATTTTTCCGTCTTTGTTGCGGTCCGCATTCTTACTGCCGCGTATAAAGTCGGCGGCCAGTTCCCCCTGCATCACACCGGACTGTTTTGCGTCTGCCCCCACATAATAGAGCTTGTCCCACTGCATCATATCTTCAGCAACCGGTTCTCTGTTAAAAAATATGATCGGTACATCGTGTGCTCTGGCAAGGTCAATAATCTCGGACGGATCGGCACGATCTACCAGATTTACGCACAACACATCACACCCTGCATCAAGCAGTTCTTCTACCTGATCATCCTGTGTCCGCTGGGAACCGGCAGCATCCCGGACTGTTAGCGCAATCTCAAAATCATCATTGGCATATTGTTCAAACTGTTCCTTTAAACATTCGATCAGCTGATTGAGAAACGTATCGCTTTGATTATAATACGCCACTCCTACCTGAGCCTTGTCCGCCATATCAGGCTGTTCTTTCCCACAGGCGCACGAAGTCAGAGCCCCTATATAAAAAATAACCGTTAAAATACCGCTTCTTTTTTGTTCATTTCCACTCCTTAACAAGAGCGTATCTTTTTACTGACTCATTGTAAATATAATTTCCTGATTTTTTTCCGAAAAAAGATCTTCTCTATGCATGATTGCAAATGAGACCGTTTCATGCTCCATTTTGTAATAATAATGTTTTAAACTTTGTGCCGTCATCGTCAGACTTTGATACCCCATATGATACATATCAGGAACAATCAGGCATTCCGCAGCTCCCGTATCCAATCCATACACCGCTTCCATGGAGTTTCCAATGCCGTACACCAATGCTCCATGCAGATTATTGGCTTCTGCACATTCTACCGCTTCCGTCAGACTGCGGTCATCCAGAGCAACTGCCAGCTCTACCGTCGGCTGATCTTTCAGCGTGTTTTTTCCGTCTTCATCAAAAGAACCGCATATCGTCCAGCTTACCTTTGCTCCCGTATGGCTGATCGTATCAACAAATCCTTTTTTTCGTTCTATCATAGCTTCCGTCCGATCATTTTCCATTATCATGCCAATTGTCTTGCCTTTCAGGTTTCCGCTGTAATCTTTTAGCAGTTCTTCTGCCAGCGTCCTGCCAAGCGCATTATGATCCGGTTCCACCGTCGGAATGGCAGAATCGTCCTGTTCCCCTGCCATGCGGGTCGCTACGAGTACAACCGGCACTTTTTTTCTGATTTTGTTCAGTTCTTTGCAAATAGTGGTACCCGGTACCGGCTGAACAATAACCGCATTTGCTCCATGTGCGATTTCCTGATAGATCGTTCTGATTTCTTCCTCTTGCGTCAGCTGTTGTGAAGTGCTTGCAATGACCAGTTCGACACCCTGATCCTGGGCTGCCATTTTCAGTCCATATCGGAATGCCGCCCACTGTTTATCTTCGGAATTTTGAATTACCACTGCGATTCTGTTTAATTCTTCTCCGTTTTTTCTCCGCATCATCAAAGCAAGCATTACTACCATAACAGCTAAAACCGCTTCAAATATATAAAACCACTTTCCACTATTTTTCTTTTTCATTTCTAATCCTGTATGTGTCTGCCAGACGTTTCTTCCGGACCGAATACATGCCCTTCTTCAAGTTTTTTTCTGTTTTCTTCCGTATAAGGCACCATCGGAATGCGCACAGAGACTTTCGTGCCCTCATCCGGCTCACTTTCAATCACAAGGCCATATTCTTTTCCAAACAAAATCTGAATTCTGTTATTTACATTGACCAGGCCAACACCGGAACCATGCTTATGAACACGACTGCTGTCCGTCAATATCAGTTCAGCTTCTTCTCCGGTCATTCCAACGCCATTATCGGTTACGGACAAAATAACCATGCCGTTTTCCTGTCTACCGGTCACTTTGATTTCTCCGCAGTCATCCATTGCGCTGACTCCATAGTTGATTGCATTTTCCAATATCGGCTGCAGCACAAGCTTCACCGTACAGCAGGTTTCGACAGCCGCATCCACTTCAAATACTACGGAAAATTTATTTTATAACGGACTTTCTGAATGTTCATATAACTCTTTGCATGCTGAATCTCGTCTTTGATGCTGATAATTGTTCGTCCTTTGGAAAGACTGATACGAAAAAGCTTTGCAAGTTCCGAAATCATAATGACCGCATCGTCATTTTTTTCGCCTTCAATCATCCACGTAATGGAATCCAGTGTATTGTATAAAAAATGTGGATTAATCTGACTTTGCAGTGCATCCAGTTCACTTTTTCTTCTTTCATTCTGTTCCAAAACAATTTTATGCATCAGTGCATCAATCTGTTCATAAGAACGCTGGATAGAATAACCGAGATGTCGAATTTCCTGTGAACCTCCGATATAGATCGCCGGCTTTTCTCCCGCTTCATATTCCACTACCGAATCTTTTAGCTTTAGAATCGGACTGGAGATCCGTACCGAGATCATTCGATTAATCACTGCCAGCATCATTGCCATCAAAAGAATTAACATAACGATAAAATACTGAATGTCAAACATATCATGTGTGAATGCGGCATCGGGAATAATTCCTACCAGCTTCCAGCCTGTATAGCTGATCGTATTGACGACGACTTTTCGATGCTCTCCGTCAAAAAAGTCGTCATAGACCCCATCTTTGTATGTGGCGGCCTGCACGCTGTTTTCTGCGGCAATTCCCTGTCTGATCTGCATCTGTTTCTTATGATAGATAATCTGTCCGCTGCCATCACACAAATAATAATATTGTCCGTTATTAGACACGTTAATCTTTTTCAGCATTCGTTCGATACCGGCATAATCCATGTCAACAAGCAGCACACCTGTTAAAGGAACCCCACGGTCCGTAAGTTCCACAACGCGGCTTAACGATATCACCCAGTAATATTGTTTTGTGCCGTCATCAAACAGGTTTTGTATGTGCGGTGTGGAAAAATGCATATTCGCCGTATCGCCTGTGGCTTTTTTATACCATTCCTGTTTTGTAACATTTGGATCTTCCTTTTGCAGCGCGACCGGTTCCGCCGCCATCAGACTGCCGTAATTATTATAAATGGCAATACTGCGCAGACGGGTTCGATTTGCTTCGTACAAAAGGTTCATGCCCTGGCGAATTCCACTCTCGGGGCCGGTCAGGTCATGTTCTTTGATCACGTTATAATATACCGCATCCGATATCTGCCGCATGCTTACCAGATAATCTTCCAGATTTTCACCTGTCTGCTCCATTAGCTTTTGCGTACTCTGTATCACTTCTTTACGGGATACCGCTGAAAATCGAATATACATGCCAGCTCCGAGAATCAGCATAATAAAAATGGAAATCAGAGAATAAGAAATCATAATCGTTGACTGTATCTGTTGCGGTTTATTCATTCTCACTTTCCGTGTGCTCCGTTCTGTACTTGGAAGGCGATACGCCAAACTTTCTTTTGAATACATAACTAAAATAATTGGGATCCGTATAGCCAACTTTTTTTGCTATCATATAACTTTTCTCATTTGTCTCTATTAACAGGCTTGCTGCCTGGTCCATACGATAATCGGTCAGATAGCTGATAAATGAATTTCCTGTTTCTTTTTTAAATATCGTGGAAAAATAAGAATTTGATACACCCAAATCCTCACAGATACAATCCAGAGACAGCCCTTCATCCCCATAATTATTGCGTACATACTCTTTTGCTCTCGAAACAAACGATTTTGTAGAGCTGTTCCGTGCACTGATCATTGTTTTTCGAATTAACATACAGCTTTCAATCAGCCATTTACGCAGCGTATCCGGTTCCATATCCAAAAGCCTGCTGTAAAGCTTTCGAATGTCTCCGGAAAAGTCATCCACTCGGACATCGTGATTTGCTGCAAACCGATACAAGGCACTGACCATCTCCATCATGTCAATGTGATATTGCTGCAGTGACTTATTTGAAAAAGATGCATGTCCAAGATATTTATCAGCTGCTTCCACTATCTCATCTTCCGACCCGAAGCGAATCATTTTGAACAGACCGGACAGCTCCGTATCATTGGCCGTCGCTGCTCCTGTTATTTTCTGAATCTCCATCTCCTTCATATTAATCGCTCTGGAAGAGCCATAAATGCCCCGATACGACACGGCTTCCCTTGCACTTTGATAGGACTGTGACAGTTCCTGAATATTTTGACATATCTGTCCTATCCCTATTGTTACTACGGCGCCTATCATACGTCTTGCATACTTGCAAAACCTGTCGCAAGCATCTGTCAAATCCGAAATTTCCGCTTCTGTCTGCAGCTGTGCGATTAAGATCGTATTCCCTAAATAAGAAAAACATTTTGCCTGCCATTGATCAGACAGATGTTCTTTTGCCTGTTTCTGAACAGATGTGAACAAAAGCAGTGGATTCATATTCTCAGGCACCTGACAGGAAGAAGTATGAATCACCAGACAACTAAAAAACGGCCCCGGAAAAGAAAGCTGGTAGTCGGTTAAAAACTTCGGAATCTCTGCTTCCTGAATGCGCCCTTCGATCAGCGCAGCATAAAAATCGGCCTGAATTAGCGGCAGCGACTCCATATAATATTTCTGCAGTATTTCCACATTCCGTTTGTCATTAATTTCCTGATCCAGCTTCTGCCTGAGCTTTGTAAATACCGCTGTCAGCTCTGCGGAATTAATCGGTTTGAGTATATACTCCTCTACTTCCAGATGAATCGCTTCTTTCGCATACTCAAACTCATCAAATCCGGTGAAAAACAGAATTTTGGCAGCCGGAAATTCCGTTTTGATACGATTGGATAACTCCAGTCCATCCATATATGGCATTTTGATATCTGTCATAATGACATCCGGCTGATACTCCTCTACCATTTCAATCGCTTTTACTCCATTGCCTGCATATCCGATCACGGAAAAACCAAGCCCGTCCCAGTCAATCTTTTTCATCATTGCCTGTATCACTTCTTCTTCATCATCAACAAGAAGAATTGTATATTTATCCATATCTTTATCTCCATTATAACTATATGTCCGATTCGGTATACATTATTATAGCAAACGGCAATAGAAAAGTAAAAGTAAATATTGCTGCTTTTCGGGCAGAAAAAAGAGCCGACATATGATGCGGCTCTTTTCATTTCTATCGCTATTCTTTTCTTTATTTTTTCTGTACATATTTCAGACAGTCAAGCGTTACTGCTACAAGAATAATAATTCCGGAAAATACGAACTGCAGGTTTGTATCAATTCCAAGAATCGTAAGAGAATATGTAAGTGCCGTAAAAATAAATACGCCGACTACAACACCTGAGATCTTGCCGATACCACCGGTAAAGGATACGCCTCCAACTACACAGGCTGCAATTGCATCCATTTCCCAGCCCTGCCCATATGCTGCCGAACCGGAACCAACCATTCTCGCACATTCCAGCCAGGCGCCGAATCCATACAGAATACCTGCCAGCACAAATGCGCCTACCGTTACACGGAATACGGAAATACCGGATACGGATGCTGCTTCCGGGTTTCCTCCGACCGCATACAGATTTTTTCCAAACGTCGTTTTATTCCAGATAAACCAGACAATAACGATTGCCGCTGCCGCCCACAGTATAATAGTCGGGAACCCATTGATTTTTGGTATAATCATGGCCGGAATCGTTGGTTCGATCGCACCAAAAGATACCCCTTTCGTTGCATACGTAATCAATCCGAATATTACGAGCATATTTGCCATTGTAGAGATGAACGGATGCATTTTAAACTTAGCCGTAAAAAATCCCGCAATCGCTGTAAAAAATGTACATAAAAGCACACAAACCAAAAGCGCCAATATAACTCTTGCTCCAATCGGCAATGACGTAAAGTCAAATGCATGGCCAAATACAAAACCGGTATTGACTCCCTGATGCATAATAATCGTCGCCGTTGTCATACCCATGCCGACCATACGACCGATTGAAAGGTCCGTACCTGTTAAAAGAATCAGACCTGCAACACCAAGCGCAAGGAACATACGCGGAGATGCCTGCTGTAAAATATTTAACACATTGTTGTAAGTAAGCAGCGGTGTATTTTTCAGTATCGGTGTAATAATACAAAGCACGATAAAGATTAATACAATTGCAATATATAAGCCGTTCTGCAGTAAAAATGTCCTGCGGTTGAACGTATATTTGTAGTTTTCCCATGCCTGTGCATTTGTTTCCGCGAATGTAAATTTTGACATACGCAGCAGGTCAATCAGATGATATTTATACGCAAATGCCGCATGTTTCCTGTCTTTTACCTGCTGTAAATCTTTCTCCAGCTCCATTTTGGCATCAAACAGACGATTTTTTGTACATACTTTTCATCTTTGATTTCCTGATGATCGGTTAATTTTGCTATTGCAGCCTGATGTTCCTGTCCAAGCTGCGCAATCCTTTTGTCATATTTTTCTTTTGCAGCTACCTTCTCCTGAATGCAGCTTTCTTTTACCGCCTGATAATAATCTTTTTCAAAATGCTCTTTCAGATATGCTTCCGCATCGGAAATTAATTTGGATATTTCATCTTTATTTTTTGCTTCTACTGCCTTTGCTTTTTGCAGTTCGGCCTGATCAGCCGCAGTCTGGGCTTCCTTCTCCTGTGTTGTAAGGGAACGATCTCTCTTTACTCGATCCATATGATTTTGAAGAGAGAGAACCCTGTCTGTCCCATCTACCCTGAGACTGTCTATTTTTTTCTGAATCCCGCCAACATAATCTTCTATTGGCTGCCGCAGCTTCATTTCCTGTTCAGCTGTCAGAATCTTACCGTTTCCACTTGCCATATGCTTTCATCTCCCTCTTTATAGGTATTTTGCACTAAGCCTTAAAAGCTCTTCCTGATCGGTCTCTTCTGTATTTACAATACCGGAAAGATGTCCGTTTGACATGACACCGATGCGGTTTGTAATTCCGAGTATTTCAGGCATTTCGGAAGAAACAACAATAATCGTTTTTCCCTGCTTTGCCATATTAATAATCAGTTCATAAATCTCATACTTTGCACCAACGTCGATTCCTCTGGTTGGTTCGTCCATCATAAAAATCTGCGGACTGCGTTCCAGCCATTTCCCCATAATTACTTTCTGCTGGTTACCACCGGAAAGGCTTGAAATCATATCTTCCGGTCCCATACATTTTGTATGCATAATTTTGATTTCTTTTGCCGTTGCCTTTATCATTTTAGAGTCCGAAAGTGCAAGTCCGGATTTATACTGATTCAGATTTGCAATCGTCGTGTTAAACGTAAGGTCCCCCTTCAAAAATAAACCATTTGCCTTACGCTCTTCCGTAATCATTGCAAATCCATGATCCATTGCTTCTCTGGCATTGCTGAAATTCATCAAACGATTATTAAAATACACACGTCCTGCCGCTCTCGTGCGCACACCGAAAATCGTTTCCAATAACTCTGTCCTGCCTGCTCCAACCAGACCATACAGGCCAAATATCTCCCCTTCTTTTACATCAAAGGTAATATCCTGCAGATGCGGTTCAAACTTTGTGGACAGATGCTGAATGGATAAAATAACATCTTTTGGCTTGTTATCCACCGGAGGAAACCGGTTTTCCAGAGAACGTCCAACCATGGCTGCAATCAGTTCATTCATATTGGTATCTTTGCTGTCCTTGGTCATAACCAGATTACCGTCTCTGAGTACCGAAATCTGATCACAGATTTCAAAAATTTCATCCATTTTATGAGAAATATAAATCAGGGAAATTCCCTGCTCTTTTAACATCCGCATCATTTCAAACAGCTTTTCTACCTCTTGTACCGTCAGAGAGGAAGTTGGCTCATCTAAAACGATTACTTTAGAATTATAAGAGATTGCTTTGGCAATCTCACACATCTGCCTCTGCGATACGGACATATTACGCATCGGCTGTGCCAGATTGACCGTCATTCCAAGTTTTCGAAAAAGTTCGGAAGCTTCCTTTTTCATTCTTCCTTCGTCTACCACACCCATGGAATTGACCGGATACCGCCCAAGAAACAGATTATCAATTACATTTCTTTCCAGACACTGGTTCAGTTCCTGATGCACCATTGCAATACCGTTCTCCAGTGCATCTTTTGGTCCGGAAAAGCTTACTTCCTTGCCATCTAGGAAAATATTTCCTTCGTCTTTCTGATACGTACCGAACAGACACTTCATCATGGTTGATTTCCCGGCGCCGTTTTCGCCCATCAGCCCCATAACCGATCCACGCTTCACATTCAGATTGATGTGGTCCAAAACCCGGTTCCGGCCAAAGGACTTGCTCATGCCACGTATTGATAAGACGATTTGATCTTTCTTATCTGCCATACTTTTTACCCCGTATATGTATTCGGCAACAATTCCATCTGACTGTTGCCGTATGTTCTAAAAGATTAGGGAGAATTTCTTCTCCCTAATCAACTGTCTGTCCTTATTTCAAAATATTAAATACGATTGCGCAAAATTACTGATTCAGTAAAGCCGTATAAGAAGCTGCATTATCTGTTTTTACCATGTTGATTGCAAATGCATCGTACTGACCCGGATTTCCAAGACGGTTTGTAATATTTGACTCGGTCTGTCCGTCACCACCGATGTAATCAACTTCCAGATTCAGAATATCATCATAGTTCTGAAGCAGCGGCTGGTAAGTAGAGCTTAAGAAGTTATCGGAAGCGTTATAAATATTCAGCCATACTTTCTTAGAAGGACTCTTTGTAGCATCCAGCTGCTTAGATACCGGTTCATAAATCTTTGTGGAATCTGTAAAATCCTGATAATTTTCAGAAGTAACCGCTACGTTTAACGCATAGTAAGAACGCTGCTCTTCATTGTATACAAATACGTCGTCAGACAGTACATTGCCTGCTTCATCTGCCGTACCAATACCTGCGTCAATATCTACGCCGTCAAGTGCATTACGCAGAACACGAAGTGTCAGATATGCCTGTACGTCCGCATGCTGGCTGATCGTTCCGCCATATCCTTCTGCAATCGCTGCTACCGCGTCACTGTTTGCATCGTAACCAAATGTAGGCACTTCATTATCTTTGGACCAGGCATTAAACATAGACATGCCCATACCATCATTATTTGATGCAATTACATCAATTTCATCACCAAAGGAAGAAGACCATGTACCGATTGCATTTCCGGCTGTTGCAGCATCCCATGTTGCACCTGCGGAGTTTTTCATTTCCTGAGAAGCCAGCTCACGCACGACATATGTCTTTCCGCCTATTTCAATAGAACCATCCTGTACTGCAGATGCGGAACCGTCCGTATTTGTGCCGACCGGATCACTGTTAATATCACCGTCTTTTTCAACACCTGTGCCAAGCGCCTTACGAATACCTCTTGTACGGGCAATGGAATCATTATGTCCGATATCACCGATTGCAAGTACATAACCGATCACACCATCACCATTACGGTCAATCTTGTCAATATTTGTTTCGATATATTCCTTAACCATAGTACCCTGCAGTTCCGCACCCTGATTTGCATCGAATCCAACATAGTATGTATTATCATTAAATGATAATGCTGCCATGTCCAATTCTCCGGTAGAACTGTTGGATGGCTGACGGTTAAACCATACGAGCGGCTTATCTTTATTTGCCACTTCTGCGGAATCTCCGCCTGTTGACGCATCATCTGCCGCACCATCATCAGCTGCGTCATCCGCACCGCTATTTGCGTCATCTGCTGCCGTATTTGCTCCGTCTGTTGCAGGCTTGTCTTCTCCACCTGAACCACATGCAGTAAGCGAAAGCCCCATCATCACTGCCAATGTCATTGAAACTAATTTTCTTTTCATATTTATCTCCTTTCCATACTAACGCATTATGCGCATCCCCTTGTTGATAGTGAACAGTATAACGAATATTTTCAAAGGAAAACATAGAATATTTTTCTGTGATCATTGAAATTTTTATGATTTTCGTTGTATATATCAAACAATTTCATTGCAGTTTTTGTCCGAAAATGTATGAAATAGTATATTTGGGGATAAAAAAAACAGCGATTGCTATTTTTTGCGATTAACAGAAAGAACCTTCCGGAAAGAAAAGACCGGTATTTTGACACTTTTTTAACATATAACAATAATCTTCGACACCTTTTTGTACCTGTATTACGTATACTAAAATCGGAGTGAGGTGTTCGAATAGTGGATTCTAAAAATTTCGGCGACATTTTAAAGGATCTCCGCAAACGTTCCGGTTTGACACAGGAGCAGCTTGGAGAACAGATTGGCAAGTCTAAATCCATCATATCTTTTTATGAACTCCGGGACCGCAGTCCTTCTCCTGTAGCGCTGATAAAACTGGCATCCGTCTTCCACGTAAGCACAGACTATCTTTTAGGCGTTGACCCTGCAAGACGGCTCGACGTATCGGAGCTGACCGAAGAAGATATTGCTGTCGTAACCCAACTGATAGACCTGCTGAGAAAAAAGAACCGGAATAATCAAAAATTACGATGAGATCATTTCCATGGCTCCTCCTCGTTACGGTTCCATTTCCGGTGAAAATGGAACCGTAACATGGTAAAGCTACCCGGTCGTTTATTTTTTAGATTTTACAAGCATTTCCTTTTTCAGCTCTCTGATTTCCATATTAATGGCCTCAATGGACCCCGCAGATCTTGCAAGAATTACCCAAAATCCAATTGCAGGCAGTGCGGTAAGCATCATCATGAGCCAATTCCCTTTGAACAATAAAAACCCCAGACTGAAACCTGTCCATATGAATGCCCACGTAAAAGCCATGAATTTTACAACGATCTCCGTAATTTTCATCCTCTTCAATTTCCAAATTATGAAATCTGCTTTTTTATCTTCTTTTGTCAGTTCATCTCTCCAGCTTTGATCTTCAATTGCATTGCTCAAAAACAGCACCTGTCGATGCGGACGGTCTTTTGTTTCCTTTTCTTTTTTCACGGTCATACCGTTACCTCCTCAATTGCAGCCATCTGCTTTTCGGCTGCTTCTCTCATACATAGTTACCTCTACGTCATTAACATCTGTCCGGATGGTACACCAGTATCATAACATGAGTCGCTTGTTTATTCCAGTACTATCTAAATCATTTGAACACTATTTTAGTATTTTTTTATACTTTTTCCCTATATTTGTATATAGCATCCAAACTATATATGACATATAATACAATTTCAGTGGATAAAAAGACAGACCATACTTTTCCGCTTTCCATAAAAAAACCCGCTGACATCCATATCAACGGGTTTTCCTACGACTTTTATTACCAACGAATATCCTTCCTTATATTTTCACCGCATATTTCCTTGCATTTTTATAATTCGGTCTGCCTTCCTTTCCACTCAGATCCATACTTACTCCGCAGTAATTATGATCTTTATCTATCAGACTCCATGTAGGATCATACACTTTTCCTGCTGCTTCGGCCCATCCGTGACCGCCGCTGGATACGGCATAACAGTTTTTATACCCGGCTGCATTTGCAAGAAAAGCAAAAGCGGCTCCAAACGCATAACAGTTTCCATGTCCTTCTTCAAACAGACCTAAAGCATAATCCAGCTCCCACTCCTTTGTGTATTCAAACTCAGGAGAACCACGGTACTGAAAATGCCGAAGCAAATATTCAAAACACTTTTGCAGTTTTTCCGATTTTTCCATTTCCGGCCTTACTGCTTTTTCCACAATCTGGTTTGCCTGAATGAGTGTTTCCAATTTCATTTTATTGTCCGACGTCACGATCGCCTTTCCGTTCTCATCCAGCGGAATGCCGTTTACCGTTTTGGAAGTTACCATCCAGCCCTTATTGCCGTTGGCAGTTTTAAAAAAGTAATAATCGCCGTTCAGACTCTGCCATCCGGTTTTTTGAATGCCATTTGGCGCAAAATAATAATACTTTTCCTGAATCCGTACAAGACCGGTTACTTTTTTATTATTCTCATAATAAAAAAATCTCTGTTTTCTGGTCTTCCACTTTCCCGGTGTGTCTGTCTTTCGTGTGTCTGTCACCGTATCATTCAAACGTTCATCTGCCAGAATAACGCCGTCACATTTAAAAATTAACGTTAGAAATGCTACCAGTAATATCCATAGCACTCTCTTACTTTTTCCGATCTTCATATATCTTCACTCCAAACACACTTTAATATTCTTCCGTTTCCATACTGCCATCCGAATAATATATCTCTACATATCCGTGTCCGCTGCCGTCACAGTCATCATATTTTTCTCTTCGGACTTCCGTTCTTTCCTCGGATTCTCCATCCGCTGACTCTGTGTTTCCTGCGTCCGCATTCTGCTGACTGTCGTCTTCTGCCGTTTCCGCACTCGTATTCTTCTGACTGTCATCTTCCGTCTGCACATTTTGCTTTTGATCTGGCGCATCCGTCCCGCATCCTGCCGTAAGTCCAACTGCCAGCAACACTGCCGCAACCGCTAGTTTCCTTTTCATCACCAATCTCTCCTCATATAAAAATTAAATTCATATTTGTTCTGTCTTTTATTTTTTCACAAAAGGAGGAGTGTGTCAACATTTTTTAATCCGGAATAACCCACTTTAAATAAAGACATTTAAAGTGGGTTATTCCGGATTATATTCTCCATCAGGAGTTAAGATATTTTTCTATCACAGTCGCATATTCTTCTTTCCGGTTTTCAATTTGAAGCTGTAACGGATTGGTATGCTGCTCCCTTCGTTTCCTGAATTTCCTGTACAATCTTATTATACGCTTTCCGGTTCAGACGATAAAAATATAATACTCCTGCCGTAATCATCCATAATATACCCGGAATCGTAGTGAAAGAATGCTTCATTACGGACAAAACCGCAGCATTCTGATCTACATTTGCCATATATCCCAGACTGCCTAACACGCCTGCCAGAACGGAAGTTCCTATTGCCATACCGATTTTATTTCCCAGTGATATAAACGCATACTGGAAGCCGTCATTACGAAGTCCTGTTTTCCATTCGCCATATTCTACACAATCCGGTACAATCGCATAAATAGCCGTGTTAAATCCGGAAAAGAAAAATTGTGCCAGACATGAAAACAGATAAAATGGAATCGGTGTCTCCACAGCCGTAAAAAAGTACATGCAAAACATGCTGATTCCTGTAAGCAATGCAAATATGGACGCCGAACGGCCTTTGTTGTTTGTTATCCTGAATACAACCGGAAAACAGGCCGCACCAATAATCGAAGGAATAATAATGCAAAGAGAATATGTACTGAATAATGCCTGCTTTCCTTCTACATAAGTAAAGTAATAAAGCGCATCCGCATTTCTTCCATAAAGTGTAATTCCAAACAAAAACTGCCCTGCAACCGCAATCATGTACGGCTTATTTTGTGCCACGGCTGTCAATTGTGCTTTCAGAGATATTTTTTCTTTCTCCGGCACTTCTACAACTTCCTTTGTTTTCGCAAAACAGAAAATATGACAGGCTGCAAAAATACATCCATATACAGCTGCTACCAGAAAATAACCCTGCTTGTCATTTCCTTTGCCAAGCGCTGCGATGAAAGGCACTGTAATAATGTTAATCACGCCAATCGCAATCATGGCACTGACGGAACGAAACGTATTAATTTTTGCCCGTTCTTCTATATTTTGTGTCATTGCACCGCACAGCGTGCCGTAAGGAATATTCACACAGGTATAGCCTAATACCAGGATACAGTAAGTAACAGCCATATAAACGATCTTGGCTGTGGACGACCAGCCCGGATGTGCCCAGAATGTCAGCATCAATACGATTGCGGTGAGCGGTGCGGCAATCAGGAGCCATGGACGATATCTTCCCCATTTTGTATGTGTCTTATCACTCAGCCCTCCGATGACCGGATCGTTAATCGCATCCCAGAATCTTGAAAACAACATCAAACCCGCAACTGCTCCCATTCCGATTCCAAAAACATCGGTATAAAAAATCATCAGAAAATTCCCGACAAACATCCAACTGAAATTACATCCCACATCACCCATGCCATAAGCAATCTTGCTAATCAGAGGCACTTTTACATCCGTATTTTTTGTTCCATTACATCCTCCTTATCACTCGGCTAATTTCAGCCTTCGCTTCCTTTGGCAATGCGGATAACGGCTTTTACAATATCCGCTTTGTTATGAACGCTGTAATCCATTGCTTTTTGAGCCTCATCCAGTTCAAATATATCCGTCACAATCCCTTTCAGATTTACTTTACCTGCTGCAACCGCGTCAATTGCCATCGGATAAATATGACGATAGCGGAAAACGGTCTTAAATGTCAGCTCCTTATCCAAAGCAAGGCTCATAGGAAGTGTCATTTCACCGCTCTTACCGTATCCAACCAGCACAATGGTCGCACCTTTTTTCGTCATATGAATGGTCTGTACGGTCGTAATCTGTGTACCTGCTGTCTCTATGGCGAGGTCACATCCCTTTCCATCGGTCAGTTTTCTTACTTCTTCCACTGCATCTGTCTGACTCCCGTTAATAACTCCATCCGCACCAAGTTCCAATGCTTTTTGAAGACGTTTTTCCATAATATCCACTACATATACCGCAGATACGCCCATTGCTTTTAATGCCATCATCGTTACAAGGCCGATACATCCTGCGCCCATAACTACCGCTGTCTGACCTGCCCTTGCTCCTCCCTGCATAGCAGCATGAAATCCTACGGCAAGAGGTTCTATTAAAGCACCTTCCATCGTACTTACGTTATCCGGAAGCTTAAAACAAAGTCCTGCTTCATGCGCAACATATTCCTGAAATACCCCGTCTACCGGAGGCGTTGCAAAAAATACCACATCCGGACAGAGATTATAGTTTCCTGTTTTGCAGAATTCACAGTGTCCGCATGTTTTCCCCGGTTCCAGCGCAACCCTGTCGCCAACTTTCAAATGCGTTACATTTTTTCCTACTTCCACAACCGTACCGCCAGGCTCATGCCCAAGTACAAACGGTGGTTTTACTACGTAATCTCCGATTGCTCCGGTCTCATAATAATGCAGGTCGCTGCCGCAGATACCGACATACTCCAGCTTCACAAGAACCTCGTCGTCCTTCGGCACCGGAATTTCTCTTTCTTCAAACCCCATTTTCCCGATCCCAAGCATTACAGCAGTTTTCATTGTTCCTTTCATGATGAATTCCTCCTTTTTTATTATTCCTTGCAGTTTTTATTTAATACTTTATTAAATAGTTTTATTATGTATATTATTTTATGTTCTGCAATCCAATTTGTCAATGTAAAATCAGCAATTATACAACTTTCGTCACTTTATCCAAAATGCCATTGAGCTTTTTAGCAAAACTGCAATAAAAAAGAGATTTCATCTCTGAAATCTCTTATACCTGTTCCATAAACATTTCTATCACTTTTAAGGAAGCTCCAAATGCAGCCGCCCCGATTTTATGCCTGCAGCTTCTGATAAATGAACCGTCTTCTGCAAACGTATTCCTTTCGGATACTTTTTTCCGGATATCCTGAATCGCTTCGCCCATACAGCTTCCGACATATCCTCCAAGAACAACATCACAATCCAGAATCATATGTATATTGTTCACTGCCAGAGCCAGATACGATGTATACAGGTCCCAAAGGCCGACTGCCTGCGTCTCTCTTCGTTCCAGCCGTTCAAAAAATTCTTCGATTTTTCCATCTGTCAAACACCTGGCGGAACAATATGCGTCCAGACAGCCGCATTTTCCGCAGTAGCAGGCTTTTCCACCCGGGACAATCGTCATATGCCCTGCCTCACCACACCGAAAATTGCTTCCCTGCTCCGGATTTCCGTTGCTGTAAACGGCACCGCCCACGGTATTGCTCAGAGACAAATAAAAAAAGCGATCTCTGTTTTCCGAGCGGATGCCTTCCGCATATGCTCCTGCATTTGCATCATTCAGGAAATGACATGGATAGGAAAAAAAACGACTGACGGCAGAAAATGGCAGGTCATGCACGCCAAGCACATGGGAATCTGCAACCCGCTGATCATCCGGGTCAATAATTCCGGGAAATGATATCCCAATTCCCAATATGCCTTCTTTGCTGCATCCGCTGTCCTCCAAAAAATGCTCCAGCTTTTGGCTGACTTCCGGATAATACGCATCTTCTGCCGCATACGGAAGAAATATCCTTTCATATTTCAAACTGCTGCCTGTCAAATCCGTAAGAATAAGGCTGATGTGATTTTTAGTAATGTCCAGCCCTACTGCTTTTCCTGCATTCTGTGATACGGCCATCGCTTTTGCCCGTCTTCCTCCGGTAGAGTCCATCTCTCCTTTTTCTTCTACAAGCCCTCTTCCGATCAGTTCTTTGGTTATCTGTGTCGCCGTCGGAAGACTGAGTTTCAGCGCATAAGATATATCGGGGTTTGACACCATTCCATTTCCACATATATATCGAAAAACATCATTCCTGTTTTTCCTTTTTACTTCCATATTTGTAATTTTTTTATTGTCCATTTTCACTCCTGCACTTTTTAAAAGTATTTTCTTAAACATAACATAAAGTATTCCGTTTTACCATCTTTTTTATGCATACGCAAACGTTTTGCTGCAGAATATCTTTTATCAGGAGTAACATTTGTTTTTTTCTTGGATTAATTAATTCTTCGCACGCTCTAAAACAGCTTCCAAAACCTGTTTATCTTTTTCTACAACGTAACCGCTTCCTCCTCTTCCTTTCACATCTTCTACCATACTGACAATCAAAATCGGGTCTTTCACCGTCTGATCTGCCGTAAATATCGCAAACCACCCAAGCTCCGTACCGGTTGTGTCCTCCTTAGACGCTTTAATTTCCGCGGTACCGGTTTTCCCTGCCAGCAAAATATCTTCCCGATGCGCGGCATATCCGGTTCCGTGCGGATCATTTACTACCTTTTTCATTGCTTCCAATACAAGATTCGCGTTTGTTTCCGAAAAAACATCTGCTATCTGATATTCCGGTTCCGTATTTGAATCCTGTATGAAATACGGTTTTATGACATTTCCTTGATTACAAAACGCCGAATAAATACACGCCAGGTGTAATGGATTCACCAAAATCTGTCCCTGTCCATATCCGCTGTCGGCAAGCTGTATTTCCGTTTCTATGTTTTCCGTATTGGAATATTGTGATTTCGCCATTACAATGTCAAATGGTAATTCTTTGTCAAAACCTAACTGCAGCAGAGCATCTTTCATTTTTTCCGCTCCGATTTTTAATGCCGCTTTTGCAAAGTAGATATTGTCAGAATAAATCAGCGCATTTTCCAGAACAACCGGCTCATAATCATGAAGTGTTGTTACATGATAGGACCCCCATGAAGCATCCTTCTGCCAGCTTAATCCGACATTTCCATAATCTTCATCAGGGTCAACCGCCCCTGATTCCAATCCGATCGCCGCAATAATCGGCTTGAATGTGGAGCCCGGACACCATACCTGCCGAATCCGATTATACATTGGTTTGTTTTCATCTTCATTTAAGGAAGCCCATTTTTCATCGGATAAACCGATAATAAAATCATTATTGTCATAAGAAGGCGTACTTACCAGAGCCAACACTTCCCCGGTCTGTGGATTGATCGCAACCGAGCAGCTTTTATCATTCCGGAACTGCTCATAGAAATCATTCTGAAGTTGTGCGTCTATTGTTAATGTTATATTTTTACCATCTTCAACCATGCGGCAGGCAAGTTCTTCTTTTTCATTTCCATCGGAATCTACGATGTAGATCCGGCATCCGTTCGTTCCTTTTAATTCTTTTTCAAATAATGCTTCCGCTCCGGTTCTTCCGATTACACTGTTCGCGGTATATCCTTCCTGTGCATGTTCCTCCAAATCTTCTGCCGTCACATTTTGTACATACCCAACCAAATGCGCCGCCGCATCTTGCAGCGGGTATGACCTTACTTCGATATCGGAAATGACCACTCCCGGTATTTCTAACAGTTTCTGCTGCCGTTCGTATTCTTTCAGCATTTCGGCATCCGGTGTTAACGAAAGCAGTTCTTTTTCTTCAATCTTTTTCAGTGTCTTAACAGGAACAAAAAAATCATCTTTGACCCATTTTGCTGCCAGTTTCTTTTTTATATCTTTTTGTTTCATCTGTAATAAACCTGCAATCTGTTTTATGTTCCGATCCCGGTTTTCTAATTTTCCCGGCACGATTCCTACGGAAGATGCAATGCCTTTTCCTGCAAGAACATATCCGTTCCTGTCTAATATTTCACCCCGCTTTGCCTGTGTGACGGAAACCTTTACTTTATCCGCAGAAGACAATCCCGGATAAATAAGAGAATCTGTCCATATCAGTTTGTAATTGCCTTCTTGTCTGATAAAAGAGGCTTCATTTTCAAAACTCACCGTACCGGCTGCCGTATCAAAAACTGTCTCGTACCGCACCGTTTCCTCTGCTTCTTCATGTTCGGAATGCAATTCCCTGTCCGATGGAAGGAGCGTAACCGTCATATTTTGCACTTCCATCCCTTCATAAATAGCCGAATTCCGCCTGATAAAATCTTCCTCACTCACTTGTCCGGAATCTTCCATAGCAATCATCCGATACATATTAGCATAATCCTGCTCCTGAATCAAAGCCATGTAGTTCAGCAGTTCGTCTTCCGGTGTCGTCTCCTGATGCGGCACCGTTCTATTTTCGTATATTTTCGAATGCTTTATTGCATATACGGCAGTAATGGCACTGACGCTCAGCAGTATGATCAGCATCCATATCATTCTGTTTTTTCTTTTTTATATTTACGTCCTTCATTTTTCTTTTCACACCGGCCTCCATCTTTTCCAATTGATATTTCGATTTACATTTCTGTCAAATCTTACTATTGTAAGATTTATTTGTCACCGGATACTAAATATATAATTCTTTCCTGTCAAATACTATCATTCCGGATATATACAATACAATAGCGCCTATAAACAGTACCGCAATTCCGACTCCCGCATTGTTTTCTCCTGCAAGCAAATGATCCGGAGAAAACAACGTAAAAAGGTAAAATATTTTATTTTTTCCGCTTTTCCGCCTGTATTCGCCAGCATTTGCAATACATACATAAATGCCGGAATCCCGGCTCCAAATGCAATACTGTATTTGACATCCGAACATACACAGGAAAACAAAAAGCAAATACTGCCGATAAATAAATGCAGACACAATAATCCGATATTCAGTATCATAAGCTTCTTTAGATCCTGTTCTTCGGGAAAACTGCCTGCAATACAAATAATTTCTACGATTGTGCCGTATAATACGACAAATACAATATTACTGATCAGCACTGCCATTTGTGTAAATGCAATCGTACGCCGTTTTACGGGTGCTGCAACCAGAGAAACCATGGAACCTTTATCTACGTATTTTGCAATCAGCGCATTTCCACGTAAAATACACAGCAGCATAGGAAAAATCAACAATATAAATCCATAGAGATAAGACACCATAAATCCTAATAGATTGGAAGCATTTCCTTTCATGCCGACAGAAGCCATCAGCTCCGGCATCATTTCTACAAAACGATCCAAAGTTTTCGTCATTTCAGGATCGTACATATTGATAATAATCGCAACATACATTGTGATAACTGCGCAGAAGGCTGCCATTATTTTTATACTGCCTTTGATTTCCCGTATGTACAAAGTCTTATTTATCATATGTTTCACCCCCATAGTAATCCATAAATATCTCTTCCAGGCTTTGCTTTGTCGTAACGGTAACTTCCAATCCGTTGCATACACCGTCAAAATCTTTTGCAAACGCTTCGGCCGTTGGTTTACTGTCCAGTGTTACGGTATACTGACGGGTATGGCGTTTACGCAAGGCAGAGGCGGATTCGACGACAATCATTTTTCCGTTTCGTATAATGCCAATACGATCACAGGTCCGCTCTACCTCTTCAAAGATATGGCTTGACATCAGAATCGTTTTACCACGTCTCTTTTCTTCTGCTACAAGCTCAACAAACCTGTTCTGCATCAACGGATCCAGTCCACTGGTCGGTTCATCCAGAATCAATATATCCGGATCATGCATAAATGCAGCCACAATACTGAGTTTTTGTTTCATTCCTTTACTCATTTTTTTGATCTTTCCGCTCGGACTAAAGTCAAAACGATCTAATAAGTCTTTCTGGCGGCTGTCCGTACCAATTTTACGATATTGCGTAATAAATTTTAAATATTCGGTACCTGACATATCGTCAAAAAAACTGATTTCTCCGGGAATATAGCCCAGTCTCTCCTGAATTTTATCACGTTCTTTCCAGCAATCCAGACCATCAACCGTACATTTTCCTGATTTTGCTTTTAAAAACCCCATCAGATGACGTATAGTTGTAGTTTTTCCCGCTCCATTCGGACCTAAAAATCCAAATGCTTCTGCACGTTGTACCTGAAAAGATACATCAAACACACCTTTCCCGCCCCCATAATCGCGGGTAAGATTTTCAATTTTCATTACACTCATTGGAATCTCTCCTAACTGTTCATTTTAACCCTTTCATCATACGGACCGAGATCAGGCATTCATCCCCATTGACCATATAAATCACCCGCTTATGAAAATCTATTTCCCTGATATTATCCTTGTTTACCAAAAATGATCGATGGCACCGATAAAATCGCCCGTCTACCTCTTTTTCAATCTCTTTTATTTTTCCCAAAAATTCCATCTGCCGGTTTTTACAGTGTAAAATAATCTTATGTACATTTGGAGATGTTTCGAAAAAGAGAATATCATCGTAATCCACGGTAAATACTTTTTCATTAGCTTTCACAGAAAAATTGGCCTGCACTTTATTTTTCGCAGACACAAATCTTTGATTGGCTTTCAGAATACAATCGTGAATTCTTTTTTCCATTTCTTCAGGATTATCCTTCAAAATAAAATCCAGTGCTTCTAATTTATAAATAAATGTCATGTAACTCATTTCCGAATGAGTTGTTACAAAAATTATAAATCCCCTTGGATCATATTTTCTGATTTCCTGTGCCAGCGTCAACCCTGTCATATCCGACCCAAGTGCAATGTCCAGAAAATAGATTCCAACCTCCTCCGTTTCCTTCACTGCTTCAAGTATTTTATAAGGATCCTCGGAAACACAGCTCAGTTCCATATCCAGCTCTTCGATGAGCACCGTATTTTCAATTACCTGCTGCATTCGATCTCTTTGAATTTCTATGTCTTCACATAAATAAATTTTCAACATACTCTGTTTTCTCCTTACAGCTGTTTCCTTTCCCACATTATCTCGAAATAACTGCGCATTGTCAATCAAAATTGTCTTTCATTATAAAACAATCGTCTCTGTTTGCTCTATTCTATCGTAAACGTCCACTTTTTCATCGCGAATGAAATTATTCTTGCCAATTTGTTTACGCTCCGTTATAATAAAAGCGTTATATTTGAATTACCGATACAACATTGCTTAAGGAGTTTTTATGATCAACCTATATTTATTTTCCTCCCTGCTTACCACATTTTTGATGATTTCAGACATTTTTATATTGATTCACCCACATCTTCCCATTAAAAAATACCCCATTTTCATATTATCTATTTTTACGTTTTTCTTTACACAGATATACTTAAACTTTTCTCCTCTTATATTGCTTTCATTGACGGTAACTTCTTTCCTGCTGGTAAAATTTTCAGGGAAGCTATATTCGTTTTTTTATATTCCGCTTGGTTATATTTTAGACTGTATTATAATCAATCTGATAGGATTTATCGTCTATCTGCTATGGGATATCACCATACAAGACACCAATGCGGATAGTTTTTTAATGTTTTTGGTTACGTTTTCTACATGGATCGTATCATGCCCTGTTCTTTATCTGAGCAGGCTTTTGCTGCAACGATATGTGAATCCTATTTTTGAATCAATGAGTAAAAAATTATTCGCTTTAATCTCTGTAACCGTTTTGCTTTGTGCCTTTATGATTTTCACCATGGCATCTCTGTATGATAATCGTGAAATAACAACCAGAGAGTTTTTCTTTATGAGTTCTTCCCTGGTACTTTATTTTTTGTTTACGGTGAGTTTGCTTCTGATCGTAATACATGGAGTCAAAAAAAATTATGAAGCACAGGAAAAAGTAAAATATCTGGAAAATTTAAACGAATATACAAAAAACCTGGAAATGGTATATAACAACCTGAGTTCTTTCCGACACGATTACATCAACATTATGACATCCCTCGCTGCATATATTGACGAGAAAAAATATGAGGAACTAAGTATCTTTTTCCATGATCATATTTTGCCAATGCAAAAAGAACTTTCTCAGAAAAACGGAACATTAAACAGCTTATTACATATCCACATGCTGGAATTAAAAAGTATTTTATACACAAAACTGCTCCTGGCTATCAATCAGAATATTACGGTAACAATTGATATTCCTGATGAGATAGATGAGATTAATACTATTTACATAGATCCGATTGATTTGACCAGAATGCTTGGAATTTATCTGGATAATGCCATAGAGGCAAGTCTGGAAACCGAACATCCAACCATTCATTTTCATCTTGGAAAGATGAATGAGGATATCGTATTTATTATTTCCAATACCTTTATTGACAAAGGACTCTCCATCTCACAGATGTACAAAAAAGAAGTAACGACAAAGGAAACCGGACATGGCATCGGCCTTTACAATGTATCGGTAATATTAAATCGCTATAACAATATTTATCATGAAACATTAATAGAAGATGGTTTGTTCACGCAACAGTTTCAGATTTCTAAAATGCATGCCTGATTCTGCATCCGAACCAGGATTACGGCGCCAAACCGTTCGGTTTCAATAAAAAACAGGAATACCATACGCTATCCGTAGAATATTCCTGTTTTTCAATATTTACTTTTTACAGGTTTGCATAATAGTCCCAAATGCCGTTCAACATATTTCTAGCAGATGGAGAAATCCCCAGATTTAAACGGATATCCTGCAGGCTGCCATTTTCCTGCTTTAACATCCCGATGTTATTCTCTTTCATTGCAGACATAAACGCATGGTACGCCTGTTCCTTCACATCCGTATTTTGCTTTTTCACAGCATCCGTTTCCTGCTTTGAATCACCGGAATGGTACTCCACCTGCACTTTAAAATCCTGCAGTTCACCCCATATCTGCGTATTATTTGCCATAAATCTGCTGTGTGTTTCATAAACTTTATCCAGCATTTCCAGTTCTTTTCCTTCGTCAGCTCCTGCATGCTTCCGTCATCCGCAGTATAATATTCTTCTCCACGATCAGATGACGCATATTTTTCTTCTATACGGTCTTTCAGAGTCTGGTAAGCAGATGCCATTTTATTCACATAGATGTCAAACGTATCGGTCTTGGTTTCCTGCGTTCCTTGCTCTTCTATGGCCTTTTCAAAATCATTTATGATTCCATAGGCGCCGGAGTTTATAGATGATAGCTTTCCAATGGTGCGGTCCTGTTCCATCCTGCTTACCGCAGACATTTTTTCCTCCAAAGCTCTGCGCCCTTCCGCAGAAATATCTACGCTGTCTTCTAGCCGCTGCCGTACAGCAATCCCTTTATCAGACTGTCGTAAACGTTGTCTGATCTTGTCGGTGTCAACCCGATCGGTATGATTCGGTGTTCTTTGTAGAATATTAATTTCCATCGCCATCCTGTTGTCCTCCTCTATATTCAGTCACTTTATTTATCGGCAGATTTGTCGTTATTTGGAAAGAAATGGAATGAACAGCCTATAAACCGAAATGAAAAGCATATTTATAAAAAACATTTGCCTTCTCAGAAACATGTGGTTCCTGTGTTTCTGTTTTCCTCTATCCATTTTACAGCAAAATCTACCAAAGTCCTTTGCCGCATCATAGAAAGAATCCCATTTCCTAAAGCTGCATGACGTACCTGCTCTGTCTGCTCAAATGCTTCGCCAATCGCCGCAAAATCTTCTCCATCTACAGCTAATGTTTCATAAGATGTCCATATGCGCCGTCCGTCAAGCAGTATGGCGCTGCTTTCCCTAACCATATGCCTGCCCGGATATTCGGCCCTGACATCGGCCAAATGAAGGGAAGTGTTCTTGTCATAACCAACGCCTATCAGCAAAACATATCCGTCAAGTTCATACAGCCTGCCAATCGGTGAATTGTCTCCAAAAATATCCGACAAATCATGGTTTTCTGTCAGATATTTTGCATAGCGTCCCCATGCCGCTACCGATCTTGCAGGATGATCACTTCTAAGTGTTCCCGGCCATTGCCGAAACATTTCCGCCACGGCGCCCATTGTGTTTGTTGGTGTGATCCGTTTGTCATAAGCCGGTATGTATTCACGTATGACATCCCACCATTCCTCCGGTTCCTGCCAGTAGACACCAGATGTCGGGTCCAGATTTTTCCATGACTGTGTCGGCATCATAATTGTACCTTCCTCACCGACGCCATCAATCATTACGTCCGGCCTGTACCCCGCCATCAAAGTGATCGACTTCGATATTTACAAGATTTCCGGAACTTTCCATATATCCATCGTAAATTACAAACGGGATATGCATCTGTTCTCTCAGCTTTTTATAATTCTGCTCACAATAGCCAATCAGCACCATCCCCTCCATATTCCACATCGACACGAATTTTGGAATTTCATCCCATTTTTCCGTAATTTTAAGCATCAGGAATTTTCCCGCCTGCCCGATCTCTTTTGCCAATGCATTTACCGATGCACCAATAAACGGATCCTCCAGCGTATGTCCACCGTATTTTCATGATCATTGATAACTACCCCGATAATTTTAGAATTATTCTGTGCCAGCAGTATCCCTGCCATACTCGGAATATACTGTCTCTCTTCCAAAAGCTGCTGCACACGTTTCACTGTTTCATCCGATATTTTCTTTGTTTTCCCATGAATAACGTTTGATACGGTAGCCGTGCTCACTCCCAGTTCTTCTGCAATATCGACAATCCTGATTCTTCCGCTCTCCATATCCTTATATCCTCTCTATCAATAAAATAATTGGAAATTATATTTCTATTCCATACGTATTCTGTCAACAACACTTTCCCGACTCATCTTTTCAAACTGATACTTTGGTATGATATATGCAATTCCAAGCAAAATCGGAATCATCAAAAGGCAGGGCACGATTGTAAGATGTATCCGAAAGAAAAACGCTCTGCCAATCGTTTTCGTTAAAATCTTCTCTGCTCCAAACACAGTCAACATGATTGCAATGATCAATGCTCCTCCCAGATATATGCATCCCTCAGCTACCAGCATTTTTGACAGCTGTTTTTTTGTCATTCCCACGACTTCCAAAAGTGCCAGTTCCTTCTTCCGGCTTATAACCGAAGTTGCCGTTGTATTAAAGAAGTTCATAATACCGATAAAAGCTAAAATGATGACAAGAAAACCACCAATCACATAATATTTGCTGATAAAGCGCTGAAAACTTTCCTTCATATCCAATACGGAAAAAACATTAAGCATATCGTTTTCTTTCAAAATATTTTTATCAATATATTCTTTTATCTGCCTGTCCTTTCCCTTCTTCGCATCAATAGCAGCATACATAGCCGATTCATTCCCCGTCTGAGTCATATACTCTTCTTCCGGAACCAATACCGTAATATAGATAAGATCTGCATACGGATAATCCAGAGAATATGGCATCAGAGCCTCACCCATTATTTTATACTCTTTCCTGCGTCCATTCGTATATTCCATTTGGAAAAGATCCCCTTTCTGATAATAAGAAATAGGATGTTCCGCATATTTGTCACCATAATCTACAATCGCGTAATTGCCGCTTTTAAATGTATCCCAGGAACATTTTTCCCCTCTCCATTCTAACTTGTCAAATACTGCTTCACTTATTCCCAGAAAGTGAACACTTATTGTATTGGAAGCTTTTGCATCCTCCCAAATTTGTTTTTCATAATCTGACCAATTTTCTCTATATTTATCTGCCAATGTCTTCCATTTCTCTAAAAGAGTCGGTTCCATCATATGTGTTTCTTCCGAATAATACACATATCCTGTTTTATCGCTCTCAGGGCATTGATTCAAAACCTCTTTCATTTGGGGTGTAATACCTTTAAAATTTGTATTATACAAACTGTTCGTCATCTGATCCAATTGAAAATCGGATGCCAAAAATATTTTTCTGTAAGAATCAAAATCATATCCCTGTACTAACATCATGATACAATTGACTACTACCATAGAAAGAGCGATGGAAAGCATAACAATAAATCCCTTTTTCCGGTTCCTAAACACATTTTGAAGTGCCATCCTCCACCAGCTTACAGAAGTGTTTCTTTTTATTTTCTCTGTGACTGCTCTCCTTCTGCTAAACGCAATGCTTCAACAGGAGATACCATTT
The DNA here is from genome assembly GCF_000364225.2 of Eubacterium plexicaudatum ASF492. Lineage (GTDB taxonomy): Bacteria > Bacillota > Clostridia > Lachnospirales > Lachnospiraceae > Eubacterium_J > Eubacterium_J plexicaudatum. The sequence goes on along the minus strand of NZ_AQFT02000001.1, from coordinate 5,041,912 downwards.
CAACTATTTTACAAGCCTGCAGACTGGAAATGTATACGGTCAAAAGTGTCAGAAGTGCTGCTACAAGAAAAATGAAAGGATTGGCTGATACTACCGTCTGAGCATTCTGTCCTGCCTTTGCACTGATTTCACCATTTGCTGTCAGTGACGGTGCCATACAAAGACCTGCAATATAGCCACAAAGTAATCCGATTGGAATACCAATTGCGGACAATCTCCATACCTGCATACGAACAATTTTCTTTAACTGTTTTCCCGTCGTTCCCACATTCTTTAATAATCCATATGCCCGGATATCTGTTTTTACAGAAATATGAAAGATATTATAAATAATCAAATACCCTGCCAAAATTACAAACAAAATCATCCATAGAAAAGAAGAAACTGAAAAAGAATCCTCTTCCACAAGACTATATGCCGGATTGACCTGCATTCCCGTCCCTGCTTTTGTAAAACCCGCTGCCTTAGACAAATTTTCCGTCTTTTTTTCCATATTCCAAAGATTCTTATACCAGACACTATATTCCTTACTGCCGTTATAGATGCCATTCTCCAATTCTTCCTGTGTAACATGATAACGGTTTTCTTTTGCATAGGATTCCGCTACCCAAATGATCTGCCCTAAAACCGCCTTATCACCTTGCCAGAGTCCACATACCTGAAATGTATCTGTCCGATATTTTTTCAGCACAGGATTTACTTCCCAGGTAATCGTTACTTCTTCACCGATCTTTGCTTCAATATCAAGCGCTTCCAACACAACGCTACCGACCGCAATCTCATTCTCTTTTTTGGGCAACCTCCCTGTAGTTGGCAAACAATTAAAACTTTCCGCCATATTTTCATCTGCGTATCTTACCTCTACGGAAAATCCAAAATGTTCATCCATTCCTGCCCCCAGAAAGATACCTGTTCCATATCGTTCCACCTGTTCGCTCCGTTCGATTGTCTGTTGCAGCCGTGCGGCATCTTCTTCTGACAAACTCTGCGCGCTGGCATGAGCGGAATCCATAAACTGTTTGATTTCGGCTGCTCTTTTTGAAAGAATCATGGATGTACTGCCCACAAAAAGGCTCGTAAATAAAAGTGAGGTCAACGTAATCGCAATCATTGCTATTATATTTCTGGCTCGATTCATTTTCATAAAACGATTCGTCAATAGCCGTAATGTTTCTTTATTCTCTACCTTTACCATTTAACTGTCCTCCACCTACACCAATCCACTATCCGAAACTATTTTTCCGTCTTCAATCTGCAAAATGCGGTCTGCCATTTGGGCAATCTCATCATTATGCGTAATCATCACAATGGTCTGGTGAAATCGCTTCCCGGTTACTTTAAGAAGGCCCAATACGTCCTGACCGGTTCCGGAATCAAGGTTCCCGGTTGGTTCATCCGCCAGTAAAATGGCAGGTTTTGCCGCTAAAGCTCTTGCGATTGCTACTCTTTGCTGCTGTCCGCCAGATAAAGCATTGGGAAGACTTTCTAATTTTTTTCGAATGCCCAAAGTATCAATAATTTCATCTACATATTGTTTTTCAATCTTTTTGCCATCTAATTTTACAGGAAGAATAATGTTCTCCCATACATTCAACATAGGAACCAAATTATACTGTTGAAATACGAAGCCAATATTTCTGCGTCGAAAATTGTCAGTTCTTCATCTGTCATATGACTTAATTCCTGTCCATCAACAATCACCCGCCCGGATGTCGGATTGTCTAAGCCACCTATGATATGGAGCATCGTAGATTTTCCACTTCCGGATGTTCCGACAATCGCTGCTAATTCTCCCTTTTCCACTTCCAAATTTACGCCGTCAAGAGCTCGAACTTCCGTTTCGCCCTGTCCATATATTTTTTGTAAATCTACCGCTTTTAATATCTTCATGTCTTCCTCCCTATTAAAAAAGCCTGTATTGTTGTTTACAATACAGACTTTACCATAACAATGTTTCTATCCGGTTTCTGAAATATCACAGTTTTGATACGATTCGTTCTTTGATACGGGGAGAAACACAGAAAACATGGAGCCCTTTCCGATCTCTGATTTCACTTTCACATATCCCTTTTGAGCCTGAACGATCTCTCTGGTAAGAAACAGGCCAATTCCAACTCCTGGCTGATCCGTTACTGACATCCCCCTGTAAAACCTTCCAAATATTCTTGGTATTTCTTCCTTTTCCATACCGATACCATCATCAATTACATCAATTCTGACAAAGAAAGAATATTGCTCCGCTTTAATCCGAACCGTTCCTCCGCCAGGTGTATATTTAATCGCATTATCTACGATATTTCCAAGCGCTTCGATCGTCCATTTGAGATCACAAGTAACTTGTAAATCTGTGTCGCATACGCTCAGAACAATATTCTTTTCACTTGTTTTTGCAGCAAACTCCTGTTGAATTGTTTGCAATAGCTGTCTGACACGGATCTCTGCCGGATGGACTGCTATAATGCCACTCTCCATCCGTGATAATTTTACCAGCGATTGAATCAGAAAATCCAATTTTTCGGTCTGCTCCAAAATGGTATCAATCTCTTCTCGATTTTCACTCTCCGCCTCGGAAAGTATTTCACCATAAATCTTCAAATTAGAAATCGGTGTCAGCGTCTGATGCGCTATGTCAGAAATAAGCCGCTGTATCACTTCTTTCTGTTCCTGTTGATTTTTTCCCGCCAGGAAATTATTGTCCAGATATTGTTTCATACTGTTTTCAAGCGCAGAATACTTTTCTTCGGATATTTCTGTCCGCTGCAATTTTCCATCTATAGCACGATCAAGCATTTGCTGCAGACGAGTCAAAAGCTTTTTTCTTTCCGATAAAAAATACCGTACCAAAAGATTCCGCTTATACAAAACATTCCTGCAATGCCCAAAATTCCTTCTATCATTCTTTCGCCGTCCATGTATAACCAATTCCATAAACAGTCCTGATATATTTCGGCTTCTGTGCATCATCTTCCAATTTATCCCTGAGACGTTTTATCGCAACCGTCAAGGCATGACCATCCACAAACTCCGTATCTCCCTGCCATACCGCATCAATCAAATATTCGCGTTTCAATACTTTACCTCTGTTTTCGCATAACACGCGCAGCAGCCTTTGCTCAGTCTTACTAAGCTCCATAGCTTCTCTGTCTTTAAAAAATTCCATTTTGTCAAAATAAAATTCAAATCCGTCAAACACCATACGGTCCTTACCGGTTGTTTCTTTATCTCTAAGCTGCACAGCGACTCTTGCACGCAAAACCATTAAACTGAATGGTTTCGTAATATAGTCGTTTGCCCCGGCTTCCAATCCTGTTACGATGTCTACTTCCATATTGTTTACGGTAAGCAGAATAATAGGTACCTGGCTGTCTTTCCTTACTTCTCTTACAAAATCAATCCCATTTCCATCCGGGAGGTTCACATCTAATAAAATCAGTGTTACACTTTCTTTTCTTAAGATTTGTCTCGCTTCCTGTAAGGTCCTGCACTGATAAAATAAATAGGAATCATATTTTAAGGCGAGACGTATTCCATCATTTAATTTTTTGTCATCCTCTACAATCAGTAGCCTTTCCTCCATAATTCAATCTGCTTTCCATTCAAATTTTATTCATTATATCATTGCTATTTTATAAATCAAATGATTTCATGGATTTATCGTCAAATTTACATTTTACGGTAAACAAAACTTAACAAAATTCCAAGTAAAGATAATCCCATGGCAACCACATAAGCTATGCTATAAGTTCCTGCTGCCATATAAATTTTCCCAATAATCATTGGAGCACAAAAACCGGCAATGGCAAATCCGATGAACATAATCCCGTAATTTACACCGGAGTATTTTGCACCGAACTGTTGATTGGTAAATCCCGGATAGATTCCCATGAACCCACCAAGAATACGACCACCCGTATTAAATAATGCAAGAACAGAAACTACAACCGCTGCATTTGATGCGTTCATCATGACCTGGTACTGTGCAATAGGAGATGCCTGCGAAATAATCATCATACCCATAAATGCACCACAACACATCATTACGATCATCACATAAAAAACCGGTGTTCTTAACATTTCCTTCCAGGTGTAATCCTTGCCGGCGCCGACTCCTGTATTTTGGGGTGAAAGATACCCTTTTGGCAAGAACCCTTCCGGACATGGAACAACAAACATGGATGCAAAAAATACAAGGATTACAATGGCAATTCCAAGGATTTTAAATGCCATCGTAACATCCATCTTCGCAATGATTACATTGGCAAACAATGGGACAAGTACGGAGCTTAACCCGTAAGAAGCTGTCGCCAATCCTCCGGCAAGCCCTCTTTTGTCCGGAAAGAACTTTACACAGTTACTTACCTTACAACCATAGGTCATTCCCATCGCCAAACCACAACATAACCCAAAACCAACAATCAGCATCGGCACACCGGTGGAAAATCCGCAAATAATCATACCGATCCCAAACCAGATTCCACCGATAAGAATAACCATTCTTGGACCCAATGTACTTACAAATTTACCTCCCCCAATCATAGTAATCGGCCCGACTACATTAGCAATAGAAAAGACAATGGCAATCGAGCTTGCTATAATTGCCTGATCACCGGAAAGATTCTGCACCTTGCTAATGTGCTCTGCCATTGGAGAAGCAAACACGCTCCATGCATATAATGCACCAATACACAGATTGATCAGACAACTGGCTACTAAAACCAGCCATCTTCTCTTTGTATAGTTCATAAATCATATCTCCCTTAAATTAACGTATATTTTATATAAATGACAAAAATCATTTTTCCACTTCCTGTTTCTTAAAATACTTACTAACTTTTTTGGAAGAAATCTACACCGATTCCCACATATACTACACCGGCAATCATAGCCGCACCGATCTGAATCGGTAAGGTACCAATATCAGCAAGCGCTAACGGTCCCATTATAGTAAGTCCTATGGCCCATCCACACAGCCAGGCCGGAGTAAAAATGATCTTTGGAAAATTTTCTCCAATGAGAACCGCAACACCACCTAACACAAATAAGGTTCCATACAATTCCACATTTGGATGAAAATCCATCGTTTCCATGATAAACACAGCAAGAACTGCCCACAGATCTCCAAGGAGGAATCCAACCGTAATCCTGAAAGCATCTGACACTTTATTCCCATTGGTTACATATAATCCGGCACAGATCAAAGCAACTGCGCCTGTCCGGATTCCGACATAGGGTGCCAAAACTGCCCAGATAGGAGGCAGAAAAGCGATGCCTAATGCCAAAGTTGCTATATTTAAATTCTTTTCACTCATGCTTTACCTCTTACTCCCAATCAAACTTTGTCCAGCCTGGTTTTCCGGAATACCGTTTTAATCCTTCTTCCCCGTTTAACACACGAATTGCCCCTGCAGCCATGGCTTCCATCTCAAATTCACCAGGATAAGCCGTAACCGGAGCGATAAAGGAACAGGTTTCTGTAATCTGGCGAACCAGATCTTCATTGTAGACCATTCCGCCGCCGAGCAGAATTCCATCTACTTCTCCATGCAGAACTGCTGCCATGGAACCGATACATTTTTCAATCTGATAGATCATCGTATTCCATACCATCTCCGCATACTTGTCCCCGTCTGCTGCCCGTTTGGTCAATTCAAGAGCATCTGATATTCCTACATGGCTGACAAACCCTCCGGATTTTGTAAGAAGCGCCTTTACAGTTCCAATATCATCATTGTTTTTTTCAGATATCCAAGCAGATCTGCAACTGAGATGCTTCCACACCGTGTCGGTGCCATCGGCCCTTCCCCACCGACAATGTCAAATCCATCTACCATTTTCCCTTTTCTATGCGCAGATACGGAGATTCCCCACCGATATGACACACGATATAATTCGCTTCTTCATATTTTTTATTTAAAACGTTTTTGCTGTGACGAATCGCTGTTTCTTTTAAGTTCAGTGCATGCAGATGAATGACACGATTGACACCTCTGATTCCTGTCATTCTTGCCAGATCCTGCAGCTCATCTACATCCGGAGGATTTACGACCATTGCTCTTGAACCGTATTTTCCGGCAAATTCAAAAGCCAGCTGTGATCCCAGAGCCGCCGGATGAATCACGCCGTTTGCCATGGTTCTTGCGTGTTCCAGCATCAATGCATCGACTTCATAGGTTCCGCCTTCCATTGCAAGAAGACCGCCGCCGCGTCCTACGAATACATCCACATCTTCCAGTGATACACCCGCCTCTTTCAACAGATCCAGAATCATATTTCTGCGATACGGAAGCTGTGCACTGATTGTTTCATATTGTGCAAGCTCATTTGCATCATGAGATACGTTTTGCGTATACAAACATTTCTCTCCCTGAAACAGGGCAATTTTTGTAGAAGTGGATCCCGGATTGATGGCTAATACTTTATATTCTTTCATTACAATCACCTTTCTTTTTATTCTTTTCCGTTTTACATAAAAGCAGGGGAGAACCCCTGCTTTCCAGATATCATTTATTTTTCTCCGGCTGCACGCACAGCACTGATCACAATATTTCCTTTGATTTCCGAAACAGGCGCGCTTCTCGAACAGTCACATACTACCTTGTTGAATCCCTGGAGCATCGGTCCATAGGCATCCGCATGACCAAATTGCTGAATCAGTTTCACTGCTACATTTCCGACATTCAGATCCGGCCATATCATTACATTTGCTTTTCCTGCAACCTTACTGTCCCGGTTAACCTTTTTGCGTGCAACAACCGGATTGATTGCCGCATCCAGCTGGAATTCTCCATCAATAGCAAGATCCGGGCGCAGCTCATTGGCAATTTTTACCGCCTCTGCCACTTTATCAATCAGTTCTCCCTGCCCGCTTCCGAGTGTCGAATAGCATACACAGGCACATCTTGGTTCCCAGTCCAGAAGTGATTTCACTGTATCGCAGGCAGAAATTGCAATACTTGCCAACTGTTCGGCATTCGGATTTGTACACACCGCACTGTCCCCAATCGCAAGAAGTGATCCTTCGCTTCCTTCATATCCCGGAATATCACAGAGTCCGATACTGGAAATGGTTGTAATTCCCGGCTTTAATCCAATGATCATCTGTCCTGCAAGCAGTACATCACCGGTTGTGTAGTCGATTCCTGCAAATGTTACATCCGCCTCATCTACCGCCTGCATCACCATAGCAAATTGAAGTGCATCCTGCATACGCCGATTTAATGCTTTCTCCTTCAGACGTGTTTCCGGCAACGCGATATACTTTTCGATGAGAAAACTTCTGTATGTCTCATTCTGCATATCCATAACACGAAATACTTCTTTGTTATATCCCCGTTCCTGAATCGCGTTTTGTATCTCATCTTCATTTCCTACCAGTATGGGAATGATATAACCTTCTGTTCCGGCTTCATATGCTGCCTGCATCATTTTCTCATTTAAGGCTTCCGGAAATACAACTCTTTGAGGATTTCGTTTTGCTTTCTCAAATATCTGATCAAGTACACTCATTGTTATCTCCCCTTCTTGCCCATTACATCTCTTCTACGATCAGATCAATCAGATCTGCAATCGTTGCACATGCACTGGCATCTGCCAGCATCAGAGCTACATCCAGTTCATTTTCAATTTCTGCAACAAGCGCAACCATCTGTACCGATGCTCCGCTTAAATCTTCTTTGAAAGATGTGCTTTCTGAAAGTTCTGCCGCATCTGTCTTGTACGCCATTGCAACCATGCTTAATACCTGTTCTAAAATTTCCTGTCTTTTCATTCTGTTTTACTTCCTCTCCTAAATTGTCTGTTATTATTCTTCGTCCGGATCAAATACGACCGTCTTGAACCCACCGTCACGATCAATAATGGATGCGTGAATATTCAATGGCAGCTTTTCTGTCAATTCTGCTCTGTTTTTCTTGCTGATTCCGCGAACTACCGCATTTAATCTTGTTCCTTCTTCCAGTTCCACTTCACCATACGCGAATTTGCCCATTTTCTTGTATTCCGGTTTTGAAGAAAGTGCTGCCGGTAAAACAATGGAATGTAATTTTGCCTTTCCACTGATCTCATACCATTCTGTCTCATAGTTTCCACATTCATTACATGCATATACCGGCGGAAATTCAACATTTCCGCACTTTGGGCACTTACGTCCCATAATTTTTCCTTCTTCTAAAGACAAATAGAATTTTTCTACTACTTTTTCCAATTTGATAGCCATGGATCTTTCTCCCTTCCTTAATCCATCGTACGGACAATAATTGCAGCTACATTCTGCGCACCGCCGTATCCGCGAAGCATTGTCGTTTTAGGCAATTTCTTAACCTGGCGCTCTCCACATTCTCCCCACATCTGTTTGCAGGCTTCATACATATCAGCCAGTCCGGATGCGGCATGTGCATGTCCAAAAGAAGTTCTGCCTCCGTTTGAGTTGATTGGCTTATCTCCATCCCATGCCGTACGTCCGTCGCAGATATATTTCCATCCCTCACCATATGGCAGGTATCCTGCAATTTCCGCCGATACAAGGTGGGAAGTAATAATAAAATCATTGGCAAAAAACAGATCCAAATCCTCACCGGATAATCCGGTTAATTCATATACCTGACGACATGCCTCTTCCGTTGCACGCACTTCAAAATGCGGAGTTGTCGCTTCACATGCCGCACTTCCGATTCCAAGTACTTCAACCGGTTTGTGTTTCAAGTTCTTCGCAATCTCCGGAATCTTCTCGGTAGCACAAACGATTACTGCTGCCGCACCGTCACATTTTAATTCAAGTCCCCCTGCACGAAGGAAATCTCCCATCTTTGGATTATATGGAGAGTTCATGTACTCTTCTAAAGTCATTCCTGCTTGTTCTGCCAGCTGTTCATAAGTAGTTCTTTCGATTGCCAGCGGATTCATGGATGCGTTTCTTCTGTTGTTAACACACATGGCATTCAACGTCCTGTTCATATCCTCCGGTGAGATCCCACGTGTGCGTACATACCATTCTGCCGCATCATCGTAGATCAGTTCCTGGCCTGCCATCAGACTTCTCGTATATGTACGGTCATAGAGCCATGACGTTGTTTTTAAGAATTTTTCCATGGTCATTTTGTCACGCTTATATGGATGTTTTGGCGTCTCAACGTTGTCTGCCGGACTTGGTGTGCTGTCTCCAAATTCAACCGCACCGGTTAATACACAGTCATATTTTCCGGATGCAATCGCATTTACAGCCTGTTCGATTGCAAGGTATCCGGTACAGCACGCCTCCGAATGATGAATCGAACCTTTTCCTTTCATACCGAACCAGTTTGCGATCTGAACATTTGGTGTCAGGTAGTTGGATCCATTTAATGGACTTGCACATCCATGAAAATAGAAATCTACATCTTTTGGATTCACACCGGCATCTTCCATTGCCTTTAATGCGGCATATCCGAACAGCTCACCTTCCGTCAGACCATTTGTTTCTTCTTTATCCACCGTGTACATAAATGGAGTACAGCCGACTCCAATAATTGATACACTTCTCTGATATTTTCCTAAAGTACTCATTTCCGTTACCCTTTCTGAAAAATGATATTCTATCGTTTCTTACATGGTATTGGTTTCTTTGGACAGCGCGGTTTTACTGCTCCTGCCATAACGATTGCCTCTTCATCACAGTGATCGATACATTTGCCGCACAATGTACATTCATCCTGATCAATAATATGCACAAATTTACTCTTACCGATGATAGCATCATCTTCACAGGCATCCATACACTCTCCGCAACCGATACATTTATTTGCAAGAATATGACAGGTCATGAATTTTTTACAAACGCCTGCTCGACAGGCCTTTTTGGAGATATGTTCGTCAAATATTTCACCGTATGTATCGAACGCCTCTTTTACGGCATCTGCGATATCAATTCCTTCTTCACAGAGAGACTGGGTTTTCATCATGCTGCACAAATCCCGTATCAGAGCTTTGTCTGACTCCCGCCCTTTTTTCTCCGTGATATCTTTCAGGATCATTTCAAACTGTGTAATTCCTTCATAACCAAATACACATTTTCCACAGTCCCTGCAGGGATGTGTCATGATTTCTTTTAAAAGGACATCCACAATACACTGATTTTCTTTTAATGATCTGATTTTTTCAATGCGATTCATAGGTGCCCTCCTAATATTCATTCCAAAGCTTTGGTTTTGTAATCGTTGTTCTCAAATCACACTGCAGGCATCTGCCGGCTTCACATTTCGCTTCCTCGCAGGTAAACGGGTTCTCAATTGCTGCAAATCCTTTTACACGCACTTCGGCCTCCGGCATCTTCGGATTTACACGCTGAAGCTCGGCAAATCCTTTTACACGCACTTCGGCCTCCGGCATCTTCGGATTTACACGCTGAAGCTCGGCAAATCCTTCTACGCGTCCGATATGCGGATCCGGCGCTTCCCGTTCTACAAGTACCTCGGTGATATCCCCATTGCCGCCCAGATATCGGTCTATCTCCATCGCCGCTTTTCTCCCTCCGGCAATTGCTTCAATAACGGATGCTGTGCCGGTTACAACATCACCTGCCGCAAATACTCCTTCCATACTTGTGGCAGATTCGGTTGTCGCGATATATGGTCCATGTGTCAGCTCAAGACTCATGTTTTCTGTTCCATCCGGCTTCTGTCCTACTGCGAAAATGACATTATCCACTTCAATGATCCGGTTTGAACCTTCCTCCGTTTCCAAAACTGCTTTTCTGTTTTCATCAAAATAAAAACGATTTACTTTTTTCAGTTCCACACCTGTTGCTTTTGTTTCACCGGTAATTCTGAGGAATGTATGCGCTGCATGAAGGATCACTCCTTCTTCCGCTCCTTCTCTGATTTCTTCCGGAGAAGATGTCATCTGCTGCTCATTTTCCAGACACGCGATATGAACTTCTTCCGCCCCAGCCGGATTGCAGTTCTGGCACAATCATAGGCTACATTTCCACCGCCAAGTACCATCACTTTTCTTCCTACAGGCAGTGGTTGTCCGGCTCTGGCAGCTTTCAGAAAATCAGCGTTGACATATACGCCTTCCAGATCATTTCCATCAATCGGAAGTTTTGTTCCCTTATGAGTGCCAATGGATACCAGAACAGCATCATAACCATTTGCCAGTAATTGTGCCGGAGCCTCACTGACTGCATTTACCTGCAGATCAATCCCTGCCTCCAGAATTGTGCTAATCTCCCGATCCAGCAAATCATCCGGCAGTCTGTATGCAGGTATTCCATACCGACACTGTCCGCCTGCTTTTTCATTTTTTTCAAAAACAGTAACTGCATGACCTTTTTAGCAAGATAATATGCACTTGTAAGTCCTGCCGGTCCTGCTCCGATAACAGCCACCTTTTTCCTGTGGATCCTTCTTTTCTCACATACTGCTTCCATGACCCGGATTCTTCTGTTGCCGCTGCACGTTTCAGCTTGCAGATGGAAACGGCTTCTCCAAGTTCTCCCCGCTTACAGCTGTTCTCACAGGTATGTGTGCACACCGATCCCAGAACTTCCGGAAACGGAACTTTCTCACGGATAACCGCAGCTGCCTTATCAAAATCGCCTTCCCTGATATAGCGGATATATGCCGGAATATCAATATGTGCAGGGCAGATACTTTTGCACGGTACAATATTTTCATCATAAGATCTTTCCGGTTTCATGATCTTCACAGCATCCATAATGGATCCTGTCGGACAGACCTCGATACACGCACCGCAAAAACGGCATCCCGCCTCTTTTAATGTCTTTCCTTCCGGAATACCTGCACGAATTCCTGTATTTGTCTTAATGTAATCCAGAACTTTTACCCCGCGCAGGTCCTGACAGGCACGAATACAGCGTCCACATCTTACACATCTTGTAAACAAATGTGAGATCAGCGGATTCGTATCATCGTTTGCCACACTTCGGGATTTTTTTCTCCACCGCTCGGCACTAACACCCATATACTGGTACATGGACTGCAATTCGCATTTTCCAAACTTTGGACATCCGGTACAATCAGCCGGATGGGTTGCCAGAATCAGTTCCATTGCAGTTCTGCGTACTTTTTCAGCTTCCTCACCATGAATTGTAATATTCATGCCCTCTTCAACATTTGTTTTACATGCAGGGACTGCTCCCTCCACTCCGTCAATTTCGACAGAGCAAAGGCGGCATCCTCCCTTTGCTTCCAGATCAGGATGACTACAAAGGTGTGGAATAAATATACCGGCTTCAAGGACTGCATCCAGTACGGAACTCCCTTCTTTTGCCTGAATCTCTTTTCCATCAACTGTAATTCTCATTTTGTTCTCCTTTAAAACACGAATCAAAATCCGTATTCATCAAAATCATCCATATCCGCCGATGCATTTTCACCGGCAATGCGGCCGCTGTTTAAGCAGAATCCCATTGTATTTCCGGAAAGGATAAATGGATAGCTGTCTCCAAAGATGTTGCAGGCATCGGTTCCTGCACAGTATAATCCGGAAATTACTTTCGAATCCTGCGTTAATACCTGTGCCTTATGGTTGATCTTTACACCTCCGAGAGAACCGTAGGCGCCAACGTTCTGACGACAGATATAGAACGGCGCTTTTTCAATTGGCTGCATATACATACGGTCTTTTTCAAAGATCTCATCATATCCATTTGCACACATTTCGTTGTATTCTTCTACCTGCTGAACAAGACCTTCCACATCAATTCCCAGTTTTTCAGCCAGTTCCTCGATGGAATCTCCCTGTGCAACCGGCTCATAACCATCTGCAAGATCTCTTTCCCACTGTTCGTCAAAATGATCGAACAGATCATGTGGATGAACATGTGAAATGATATCCGGTCCTTTTTTCTTATATTTCTTTAACATCTTGCTGTCAAAAATTGCATATGCAACCTTTCCAGGCTGAGCAGCAATCGCATTTCCTGTAAATGTCGTATTGCCGATCTGATCTTCCGGCATAAATCTCTGTCCGTTTCTGTTGACCCAGAGACATGGCTGGCGGAATGCACCGTCCAGGATAAAGTGATTCATGTTGTCCGGAAGCTGATACATAAGCTCCATGATACATGGCTCTTTTCCTGCTCCTGCTTCCCATGCCATCTTAATACCTTCGCCCTTCATTCCCGGAATCGCAAAATTGTAAATCGTATTCTCATATTCAAATTCTGTCTGTTCTTTGATCATCTCCGGATTATCTCCAAATCCACCGGTACAGATAATGACAGCATTCGCTCTTGCCTCAATTTCCTCTCCGTTCTTGTCCACTGCAATTACACCTACCGCAGCCCCATCTTCCATAATGATCTTCTTTACAGGAGTTTCAAACTGAAATTCTACTCCAAGCTCTTTCGCTCTTTCTGTCATTTTCTTTGTCATAGCTGTTGCACATCTCGGTCCTGGCATTCCACCGCCCTCCGGCTTCACCACATGCCATGTAAATTCACCATCCGAATAGGCTCTTGTTGCCTCCGGTGCGCTGAATGCTCTCTGAACACCGACAAATTCCACGCCCATATCCATCAGCCAGTCAATCGTATCACCGGATTTGAAGTAGTAATCTCTTACCATTCTTGCGTCAACACGATAATGTGTGAAATACATATGTTTACGGAACGCCTCTCCTGGTGTCAGTGAAATCATCTGCTCCTTCTGAATTCGGGAACCGATGCCAAGCGGCCCCATACCCATGTTTGCCGCTCCTCCTGTTGTTGTTGATTTTTCAAAAGTGATTACCTTTGCTCCGTTCTCTGCTGCCGCAATACTTGCAGCAAGACCTGATAATCCGGCAGCAACTACAATTACGTCTGTCTGTAATTCCTTCATGTAAAAGTTCCTCCTTTTCTTTAATAATTCTCCAATTATTCATCGCAGATTTGACAAAAGCCCCTTTCGACTAATCAATTCCTTTAAATGTTTTATCCGTATATCTTGAGATCTTTTTCCCAACAATTTCCCTGTTTGCAGGATTTGCAAAAAATCCACCCTGTGTATGCCCGATTTCCTCCAGATGTCTTGCGCGCCCTTCGACCGTAGTGCGATCTTTCAGCAGACCATCTTCCTGAATGACAAATTTCCATTTTCCGTCTTCTGTTTTTCCAGATTTCCGCCTGCGCCACAGACCTGACATTCGATCGGATAATGTAATCCATCCCACTGTTTTTCACCCAATACAAGTGCATTCGAATGGCAATTCGGGCACCATCCCATATCTTCATCTCCGATCCATTTACGTTTCTCCACAGGAGTCATTGCCGCTTTCATAATGTTCTCTCCCAGTTTGTGTGCACGTCTGATCAAATCATCATGAAGCAGACACTGAGCCGGTCCCGGAACCTGCGTCGCCAGCAGCATATCAACCACTTTCATATCGGTGGTAAACATCGTTGCCTGCAATCCTTCCAGAGCCATAGACTGCCATGCACGTGTGGAACCTCCGACGGAGATAAGACCTGCAACCCGGTCTCTATGCTCGATTGCACCGATCGTCTCAAGGAAAGCTGTCTCATAGCTAAGACTTCTCTGTGCAAAAGCCAGATATTCAGCCGTCGGCATCAGGTCATATGTCGGGACAGAGTAAATGACTGCATCCTGATTCAAAAGGACATCCATAATTTTCTTTTTGTCATCCTTTTCATCAAGCACACAACCGACATTCTTTCCCTGAGACATTCCAATCGTACATGAAGTACATCCTGTACAGTCCAGAATGTTATAATCTCTGAGATTGATCATCGTTACCTCAGCTCCGGCCTCTTCGCAGGCAATCAACGCTTCTTTTAAAAGAATTTCGCTGTTACTGTTTTTTCTGCCTGCGGCAACTCCCATCACTTTGATACTCATTTCCGTATCCTCCTTTTCTTTTTATAGGGGTCTCTTTTCTTTGTTAAAAATATAACACTTTCGGCTTTCCCTAACATCCAACAAAAATCAAAGAATCTCTACAAAAAAACAGTATTTTTTCCGACAATTGTCTGATAGAATATTTATCAGGAAAATACATACAGGAAGGACTTATCTATGGCATATTTATCAGGAATTATTGAAAGAACGGAAAATCATTTCCATGTAAAGATCCATGGAAATTACCAAAAAAATATACAATTGACGGAATACACTTTTTAACGGATAACGATGTGGCTGTCTATCATCTTTGCCCAAACATCCTGTATCTGGCTTCTTATTCCAAGTACGGGTCGGCAGCGCTAAGCGGTGACATTCTCTTTACCGGATGTCAGGATCATACCCCTGCATCCTCGTCGCTCTTTATCAGGGAGGATATTGATCTGTTGGAACTGTATCATGTGATTGAGGATTCTCTTCTCGATTATCAGCATATTGAAGTGCAAAGAAATTCCCTTTTCAACGACCTTTATAACGGACGCGGTTTAGATAAACTGCTTCAAACCGCTTACAAATACATCAACAACCCTATTGTTCTGTGTGACAGCAGTTATGCTGTTCTAGCTTCCTTCCCTGAAGTCGTTGATAATGTTAACCTGGAGATACGCAATCACAGACTTTCATTAAAATCCATGTTTTCACAGAACATGGAAAACAACAAAATTACAGATCGCATTTATCACTCCATCTATCCTTTTGCCACCAAAGTAGATGATTATCCCTATGACTGGATTTTCCAGAGTGTAAGGATTAAACGCGCTGTTGTCGGATACCTCTGTATTCGATGCATTGAAAGGGATTATACAGACTCTGACCTGGATTTGGTCCATTCCCTGACGCAGATGATTTCTATCCAGTTACAGAAAGATGACAGTTACAGAAACCCTCAGGGAATAAAATATGATATGTTCTTAAAGGAATTGGTTTCAAGACGTTTTCAAGAGGAAGAAGCAATAAAAACACAGTTAAGCCTCTTAGGTGTAAAACCGTGTAGATACTATTACCTCATTACGTGCGGATTCAATAACAGCTCCAATAAGCTAATGGCTTACCACTATTATCTGCAGCAGTTATCCTCCATCTTTTCAAACAGCATCACCGGCATATTTGGAAGTCGTTTTACAACGCTGGTATCCGGTCCCACCATGGAATCATTAACAGCGCAGCAGGAAAGCAGACTGGAGACGTTCCTCACAATGAACCATATGATTGCCACGGTCAGTTATCTGTTTGATAAACTAAAAGACAGTTCTGCCTACTTTTCACAATGCAATAACCTGCTTTCACAGAGACTTTGCACATACAATGAAAAACCCGTTTTATTTTATAGCGACTACTATCTGAATCATTTGGTTGATTCTATTGCGAACAAAGAATTTGCCGCGGCATCAATCCACCCTTCCATAAAATTTATGAAACAATATGACGAGACACACAATACCAAATATCTCCATTCACTGGAAATATTCTTTAACAAAAACCGCAATGCCAAAGCAGCTGCAGATGCCCTGTTCATTCACAAATCCACATTATTTTATCGTCTTGATAAAATGAAAGAACTGTTCGCCATACATCTGGATGACAGCGACGCGTTATTCTCCTATGAATATTCACTAAAGCTGCTGAAAATAACTTCCGAACAATAGTTTAACTTCATAAACGCATTCTTTTAATGCGTTTACGAGATAATAATTCCTGTTTAACACAGAAAAAGAGGAATGCCTTACCCATTAGCAAAACATTCCTCTTTTACTCATATACAATTTCCATCCTGCTTCCGCCAGACTTATAAATCTACACAGGCTGTTTACCATATTCTTCTATATATGCTTCTGCCTTTTCATATGACACACCGGTTTTTTTCTTATATTAATTTCCGTATGAGTTTCAATGATACTTCCACCCATGACATATACCAGCCTTTCTTCATTTATACAAGCTGCTTTCCATACTCATACAAATATTCTTTGGCCCTTTCAGGTGATATTCCAATTTTTTTCTGGAGTCTGTTAAGAATAACTTCATCACTAAGTCCATCCTCCTGACCCAGTTCGATAATCATCTTTGCTTCTCCTTGCTCCATTCCCTGCTCTATTCCCTGTCTCATAAGTCTTTCTGATTCCGTTTCAATGACTCTTCCACCCATAACATTCACCAGCCTTTCTTCATTTTTGTTTCCATTTGTAATATGTGTGATAATCGTTTTTATAAAACCTATAAGATCTGTCATTTCCAAATCTGACAATCCACTTTCATTATGAAGCCGGATGATTTCATTTTTAAAATATACCAGATCATCTACAACTGCATCTATATCATCTCCTGTTACAATATCCTTTTCATACCTTGCGATATAAAATGGAATATATGGAAACAGCTTCTTTTCAATAATGTATTCCCTCGTTAATTCTTCCAGAATCACATTGTCGAACTTATAATCTACGCTCTGTCCATCTGGGAATGTAAATGTAATCGTTGTTGCTTTTGGTGTCTTTTCGGTACGTTTTACATAAATAACCGTAAATCTGGGCATTGGTATTGTTGCCTTTCCAATATCCCATACCGCAAACTGCCTCGCAGCAATAAAAGCATACTCCGCAATCCTGATAGCCATAGAACCGTCATCATAGCTCTGGCATTCTAACAGGTATACTTCATCCCTGATCTTTATCAGGAAATCCGAAATCTGCTCTTCAATTTCCTTACTCCCGTCTGCTGTTTCATTTTCGGTCAGATAACCCTCGGATGGCAGTACATCTACTTTGACATCCAATGGATAATCTTTTCCAAAAACGTCATTGATCACAGAAACAAACAGCCGCTTGTGCTTCATTTTCATCGTCTTGAAAACGTTATCGTAATCCGGTGTCTTTTTTGGCATATCGTCCTGCCTTTCTTTTTTGTTTTCTATATCGCAAAGCTGCACTTTTTCTATGTATTATATCACATAGCTGCAAAACCTGATATAAGTTTTTAATTCCTATTATATTTTTAGAATTTAGAAGCTTCAACATACCATGCATTTTTACAATAAATGCACGAAAAGGGGGATATCCTGCAGTTGTGCAGGATATTCCCCTTTTCTTAGCTCTTATATAGTTTCTATGAGCTGCCTTTTACCAACAACTCTGCATAACCCTGTATATTTCTGTTTCCAGATGGTACAAGATTGGTACAAAACCTAAATATTTGGTACAAAAATCATTCTGAAACCCGCATAAATACAGGCTTTTAATATCAAGACTCTTCATCGTCGGAAATACCATATAGTTAAAGCATTATTAGGTATTATCCCGTATTTAAGCCTTTTACAGCTATTTGCGTTAATGCATTATCACGCATTATTAGGTACTATCATTTCAAAATTCGTTGCAATTTTGTTGCAAAAACTCTTTTTTGTTACATGAGTCCCACTCAAGGACTCTTTCCTAAAATACATCGTATTTTTGTGCTAAATTCCTCATTGATTCCATTTTTTCGTATCTGTGACCTCGGCATATATCCATTGTGGTTTCTATATTAGCATGGCCCATTATGGATTGAATTACCTTAATGTTGGTTTCCTGTTCACAGAACCTTGTGCAGAAAGTATGCCTTAAATGATGGCAGGAGAAATGCGGTAAAATAATCGGTTGCCTTCTCTCCTTTTTCGCATTCAGCACCTCTTCCGCATTATAGTTCTCTGAAATACGCCGGATTGTCCGATTGATTGTCTGTGGATTATGTACGTTTCCAAAACGGTTACAGAGCACAAATCCCGTCATACCATCAATCTCAGTACAATTAAATCCATTTTCCTTCTGCGCTTCGTATTCCTCCTGCAGAGCTTCATACACTGTATCCATCATTGGGATTACCCGTATGCCAGCTTCCGTCTTTGGCAAGGACACCTGTAAAACGCTTGTCCTCTTTTTTGCTCCCTCTAACGGATAATACACAACACTGTGGTTAATACTTATCGACCTGTTCTCAAAATCCAGATCCTGCCACCTCAATCCAATGACTTCCCCAATCCGTCCACCTGTTCCAAGCAGCACCGTGAATAAAGGTGCCCAATGACAATATAACGGATTGTTTCTGGTGTACTCCATAAATGCTCTCTGCTGTTCTAACGTCAATGCATGTCTGACACCATGATTTTTCCCTGGCTTCTTTTTAACCTGAGCCATAACACCATCACTGGGATTGATACGGATAATCGCATCCCTGACCGCAAGCTGGAATGTTGGATGTAACACTGTATGTATGGTTTCCAATGTATTAAGTTGCAGATTCTTCTCATTAAGTAAATGATAATAAAAATACAATACATCAGAATACTTAATTTCCCCTATCTTTCGCTTGCCAAATTCTTTCCTCACAAAATGGTCATACATATACTTATAACCGGATTGTTATTGACTTCAACTTAGGAGAATCCTTTTTGGGTCTCCCGATCTTCGCCATCTTATATGCACCTCCATTCATTTTGTTATTAATTATCTCTTAGCGCTTCAATCCTCATCATACAGGCCAAACAGATTCAAAAATTTCTGCCACATATTCAAAGTCTTTGCTTCCTTGGCATTGTCCTCTTCTATCTCTTCTATCTGGATTCCACCTGTTTTAATCACAAATTGCACCTTATCTATATTTGTATTTTTATCAGACACAAAAGATACAACTTCCAAATCACCTCCGGTAACAGTTTCCAGCAATTCGTCAATTTTATCTGTAATCTCTGAATCCATGCCATCAGTTTCTTCCCGCATTTCGGAGGTTCCGTCTTTCAATTCTCCTGCGCCGTCATAAAGCTGCGCTATGCCAGAAATCAATTCCGCAACCCCTTCATCTAAAGTGCCTGTGCCGTCCTTTAAAGTGCCTGTGCCATTGTATATTTCCACAATACCAGAAAGCAATTCTCCTGTTCCGCTGTATAAACTATCACTTCCGGTTTTTAATGCACCACTCCCAGAAACAAGCTTGGAAGCCCCGTCAGTAATCTGCGAATAACTTGCTACAATTTTTGCAACCGCATCTGTATATCGTTTGATGCCGCTGTCTAGCTTTTCATACTCTGTTACCAATGTATTTACCGCTGTGGAAAGTTCCGACATCTGATATGCCAGACCTCCGATTTTATTTACCAATTCTCCAATTTTGCTGTCAAAGGCTCCATAATTCGCTTGTAAAGCTGCTGCGCCCTGAAGTAATGCAGACAAGTTAGAATTGATCGCTGATAGATAACTTTCAGTTCCTCCTATGCTTGCATTATTAGCGCCAAGCAATGCAATAATATCTGAAAGGCTCCCAAGCTGCGCTTCCAAGTCTCCGGTATCCATTCCTGCATTTTTCATACTTTCAATCTGGGAGGACAGGCTGCTGATCAGTCCTTGTAAATTTCCGATTGCTGTTTCATTTTTCTGACGAAGCCCATCAATATCTAACCCATTCTGAAGCATGGTCGCTTTATATGCGCTAAAACTTATATTATCCTGTAATGCAGTGATCCCTGCAACAAGATCATCAATTCCACTCTTTATAGCAGAAGATGCGTCTGTCAATGCGATCAGATCTTCACTTGTTACAGATACACTGTTTAATGCTTCCTGCAGTTTCCCAAGCGCTGATCGAAAAGAAGAAGAGCCATTTACAAGTTCTGGCGACTGTCCATTTAAAGCATTCAGCGCTTCCTGCATTTGCCCTATTCCGCTATTCAAAGAATGAATTCCTTCATCTAACTCGTTTACTCCATTTTGCAGTTCTGCGGCTCCGCTTTGCAGGCTGTTCCCACCGTCTTTTAACGCAGAGGCGCCATCCTGTAGTTTGGCAGCTCCATCTGTCAGGTCATGTACCCCATAACTACACTGTCAAGTTTCCCCTCATAATAAAGTTTCTCAGCAGACGTATGGATTGTCACGGTATTACCCGAATAATCCACCTCATCCGTGGTAGTCATATTTCTTATATTCTGATATTTTCCATAATCAACAACTTTTCCGCCTTCTACATTGAAAATATTGATCACATTGATTTCCTTTGCAGAGCCGCCATTAGGGGATTAGACTTTTCATTAACGAAAGACTATCGATATTATATCCTGCAAAAATAACAATATTTTGATAATCTAATCCATTTTTCTTAAAACTGGGGGATACATCCCTACCCACAGATTTCTCCAAAATTTATACGTAAAAATTGACAATCCTTAATTATAAGATAAATTATTTCTGGTCGATTACGGACTGAATCTGTTTCATCAGCTGATCGTAGTTTGCTTGATCGTCAATTCCGCCCATCAAAGGCTCGCCAACGATATTTCCGTCTTTATCAACAAGAACTGTTGTAGGGAATGCCATAATGTTGCCGGCGTATTTTCCAACTGTTGAATCAGAATCGAAAGTCAGATTCTTGTAGGAAGCACCTTGAGCTTTTAAGATTTCTTTCGCTTCTTTGATTCCATCCTGATTGTCATCTAAAGTGTCTGTATTGATACCAACAACTTCGCCACCCATTTTCTTGAGTGTTTCGTTTAATTCATTCAGTTTAGAAAGCTCTCCAACGCATGGCTTGCACCCACTGAACCAGAAGTTTACAACTGTAACTTTGTTATTAGTGAAAAGGCTGTCATCTACATCATTTCCATCCAAATCTTTTCCTTTGAACCTGTGAAACACACTTGCGGATTCATCTAATTTGGAGGAAGCACTGTCAGAGGAATCAGATGCAGCAATCTCTTTCTCAAGCTTTGCAATTTCTTCTTCGATGCCGCGGATCGTCTCAATGTCTTTGCTCAGAGTTTCATACTCTTCTTCTGAGAAGGAATCTTTATTAGATTCAACTGTACTTGCAAGGACGTCTGCATAGTTTTCACTCATGGCATC
Source organism: Eubacterium plexicaudatum ASF492 (assembly GCF_000364225.2). GTDB lineage: Bacteria > Bacillota > Clostridia > Lachnospirales > Lachnospiraceae > Eubacterium_J > Eubacterium_J plexicaudatum. The sequence continues at coordinate 5,020,152 of NZ_AQFT02000001.1, read as the reverse complement.
ACCGTCAGTATTCTTGCTCATAAAACCAAATACTTTGTCCCAAGCGTCTTTGTGATCAGCAAAAAGCTGATTTTCCTGCTGGTAAAGGTCGTTCAGTTCATCTGTGCTTCCGGCATCTACAGAGGAAGTGGATTCCTGTTTCTTATTGTTTGTTGATGAGGAAGCGCTTCCGCAGCCTGTGAAAGCAAGAAGTACGGAAATGGCAAGTGATGCAGCGATTACCTTTTTTAATTTCATTGAGTTTGTTTTGATTGATTTGTTTTTCATAATTTTAAAGCTCCTTTTGAATTTCATTTTATTGATTTTATCTTAGTTTATTGTCAGCCTGTTTCTTGTTTGAAAATCCGTAATGATAGCAGATTGCATCAGTCGGGCAGGCTTTCATACATTCTCCGCAGCGAATACACTCCGGATGGTTCGGTGTGTCTACTACATTGACATCCATTTTGCAAACACGGCTACACTTCTGGCAGCCAACACATTTCTCGTGATCCACCTGAATCTTAAGAAAAGATACTCTGTTAAACAGAGAATAGATGGCACCGAGTGGGCAGATCCATTTACAGAATGGACGGTAAAGCAAGATGCTTAAGATGATAAAAAGCACAAGGATTGTGAACTTAAATGTAAACAGATGTCCGAGTGCAGAACGGATTCCTGAGTTGGCAAGTGACAGAGGAATTGCGCCTTCAAGTACGCCCTGTGGGCAAATGTATTTACAGAAGAAAGGATCTCCCATACCAAGTGAATTGGTTACAAATGCCGGAAGCAGTATAACAAAGACGACCAGAATCACGTATTTCAGATACCGTATGGGTTTCAACTTTGCGGTGGAAAATTTCTTACCCGGAATCTTATGCAGCAAATCCTGAAACCATCCAAACGGACAAAGGAAACCGCAGATAAATCGTCCTAACAGAACTCCTAACAGGATGAAAAATCCGGTGATGTAGTAGGTGAACTTGAATTTTGAGGAACCAACTACAGCCTGGAAAGCTCCAATCGGACAGGCACCTGTGGCGGCCGGACAAGAGTAGCAGTTCAGTCCGGGTACACACATTGTCTTTACATTTCCCTGATAAATTTTTCCTTTCCATAGATTCGGAATGTGAATGTTTGTAAGCAGTGTTGCAGCGGCCTGAATCCATCCGCGGAAACGGACGAAAATGTTTTTGTTTGATTTTATTTTCTTATCCAATTCCGACACACTCCATACATAATTTTATTGCTTTGCTGAGTACTACAGCGGCTTCGCCGCGGAAAATTCCGCCAAAGAAAAGAACCAGACCGGCTGTAAGTAAAAGAATCTGTGATGCTTTTTCAGATTTCATAAAATACTCCTTTCAATGTTCAAAGTCAGTTTATTGACTTTTCGATGTTGGCATTATACAATAGGAGGTGTAAAATTTCTGTTAAGAAGATGGAGAAAAATAAAGTGAAATTATTAGTCGTTGAAGATGAGAAGAAATTATGTGACATGATCGCGAAAAGTCTGCACCAGACCGGCTATGAGGTGGATGTGTGCAATGACGGAGAAGAAGCATTGGATATGATTTATGCTGAAATGTATGATCTGATCGTGCTTGATCTTAATCTTCCTGGGGTGGATGGGATGGAGATTCTTCGGGAACTTCGTAAAGAAGATGAAGAGACAAAGGTATTGATCTTGTCTGCGAGAAGTCAGATTGCAGATAAAGTTGAAGGGTTGGATGTAGGTGCGAATGATTATATGGAAAAACCATTTCATTTGCAGGAACTCGAGGCACGCGTGAGAAGTCTGACGAGACGAAAATTCATACAGAAAAATGTCTGCCTGGAATGCAACGGCATTCGGTTTGATATAAGAGAACGAGTGGCGTATGCAGAAGAGAATCCGGTTGCGTTGACGAGAAAAGAAAATGGGATTCTAGAGTATCTTCTTCTGAATCAGGGCCGGCCGGTCAGCCAGGAAGAGTTGATTGAGCATGTTTGGGATTCTTCTGTGGATAGTTTTAGCGGCTCTATTCGTGTGCATATGTCTTCCCTGAGGAGAAAACTCAAGGCGGGACTTGGCTATGATCCGATCGTAAATAGGATTGGCGAGGGTTATAAGATAGGATGAGATGGCAAAGCATGAGAAAATTATCACTCCAGTGGAGACTGACAATCCTTACTACAGTGTTGATCACAGTATTGTGCGGATGCCTTACATTTTTCTTATATAAGAATGGAGTCTATTATATCGATACACTTCAGGAAACAGTTACAGATCAGGGAAAAACACCGGAAGCACTATACATTGAGATTCCGGATAATGAGTGGGACAATTTTGCATCACAATTTGCTACGGAGGTGTATAATTCGAAATCCGATTATAGAAACAGAAGTCTACTGATCACAGGTGTTGTAGCGTTACTTGGTGGAGCGGTGACATATTTTATTAGTGGTCGTGCATTAAAACCGCTCAGAGAGTTTTCTGAGACAGTTGAAAAAGTACAGGCACAGAACCTGGCGGATTATACGATCGAAGAGAATAAGATTGCAGAGTTGGACATACTTCGTACGTCTTATAATAAGATGCTTTTGCGACTGTCGGAATCGTTCGAGACACAGCGCCAGTTTACCGGGAATGCAGCGCATGAGCTGCGGACTCCTTTGGCATTAATTCAAGCACAACTGGACCTCTATCATGCGTCAGAAAATCTGGAGAATGGGGAAGCGGCGCAAGAGACGATCCAGATGGTGACAGAGCAGAACGAGCGTCTCAGCAAGTTGGTCAGAACACTTCTGGATATGAGTGAGTTACAGACAGTAGCGCGCAATGACAAGATCGAACTTTGCGGACTAATCGAGGAAGTGCTGGCAGATCTGGAACCGTTGGCACAGGAAAAAGGTGTTGCACTGATACAGAAATCGCAGAGTACAGTAGATGAGAAAGAAGAGAATGCAGGCGAGGGTCTGATGCTGACAGGAAGTGATATACTGATCTATCGGATGCTTTATAACCTTGTTGAAAATGCGATTAAATACAACCATGCAGATGGAAAAGTTACGGTATCGGCAGAACGAAAGAGGAAAGAAGTTGTTCTGACGATTGCAGATACAGGAAATGGGATCGATGAGACATTCCGAGAGCAGATCTTTGAACCATTCTTCCGGGTGGATAAGTCAAGAAGCCGAAAAATTGGCGGTGTAGGTCTTGGACTTGCAATGGTACGCGAGATCGTGCGGGCGCATGACGGGAAGATTGAGGTTCATGGAAATGAGCAGGGCGGAACGACATTTGAAGTGAAAATGAGTATAGAAAGACTAACTATTAAAAGTCAAATCTAAAATGAAAGCTTTTTGAATGAATTGCAGAAACGCATTTCAGATATATTTGAACCTTGAAAACTGTATGACAACAAGAGCATCTTTATAGGTGCTCTAAAAGGAGATATTTACAGAAAAAAATTAAGCAGTTGGCAGATATGCTTTTCCTGATTTCTCCATTGCAAAAATCAATCGCACAAGCTTCTTAGCGGCATGGGATATGGCAACATTATAATGCTTGCCTTCCGAGCGTTTCTTTTCAAGATATGCACCAAAAGATTTATCCCAGTGACAGACATATTTTGTGGCATTGTAAAGGGCATACCGGAGGTATCTGGAACCTCTCTCCATATGGGAATAACAGTTGTCTAACTGTCCGGATTGATAAGTGGAGGGAGACATTCCTGCATATGCGAATATCTTATCTGCGGAATCAAAACGAGAGAAATCCCCAATCTCAGCGATGATCATTGCGCCCATCCGGTAACTGATACCGGGAATGGTAAAGATTGGCGATTGGATTTCTTTATCCATGATTCGTTTGATGGCTGCTTCAATCTCGTCAATCTCAATCACTAATTCCCGAATAAGTTTTATGGTGTGCTTTAGTTCCAAAGACTTGGCAGGCATATGAGAACCGATAGAACTTCTTGCAGCGTCACGAAACATGACAGCAGTATCTTTTCCATATCTGCCTTTCGAACTATCAAAGAGTAGGTTGGAAAGCCTTGTGAGATGTGCATTTGCAACAGCATCTGCACTTGGAAATTCACAAAGCAAAGCATAGACGGATGCCATATGAAGCGTAGGAACAAGTGTATTTATTATGGCTTTCACGGCCTTCACAGGCGCTGCCAGCCATTTTGCCATTGGCGGGATGCCGGATATGAGATGTCTGGTTTTTTGTGTCGCATCCACCCTGCTATGGGCCAGGATTGCCGCCAAATTTGCAAACAAAGCAAGCGCCGCAGCTTTAAACCGTGCAACTGGCATCGTGCTTGCCATCCTTGGACTATCTATCCTTACAGTGAATTACATAAAATAGAGCATATTTAAAGACAGACACATATGATATGATCAATGCCGTCTTAACAGTCATACCCGCATAGATAGGAGGATTCCATGATAAATATATTTTTTAGTATTATCTGGATCTTGGTTTTAATACTCTTTCCTTTTCTATATATCAAAATGGGTTCTGATGATATGCACAGCATAATCACTCTCCATATCATCCTGACACTATATTTTATTATTTTGCTGCATACAAAGAAAAGGAAATGAAAATAGAGAATATATATGAAAAGAAAAATACGAAAATTCTATCAGGCTGTCATTGCAGAGCTGACAGAACATAAAAATACATTTTTCGTTTATTTGGGACTGCGCTTACTTGTTCTTGGAATCTTAATTCTCCAAATATTCCACCAGAATTATGAAAATGCATTCTTATGTATTTTAACTCTTATCTTAATGATAACACCAAGTGTAATTCAAGCGACTTTAAAAGTGGAATTTCCGTCTCCACTGGAAATCATTGTCCTCATTTTTATTTTTTCGGCCGAAATATTAGGTGAAATCCGTTCTTTTTATATGCGTTTCCTATATTGGGATACAGTTTTGCACACACTAAATGGATTTTTATGTGCAGCAATAGGATTTTCGCTTGTAGATATTATGAACCGACAGAGGAAAATGAAATTTGACCTATCCCCCTTATTCATGGCTATTACAGCATTTTGTTTTTCTATGACAATCGGTGTATTATGGGAATTTTTTGAGTTTGGAATGGATTTTTTATGGAATCTGGATATGCAGAAAGATACTGTTATCCATTCTATACATTCAACACTTCTGAATACCGGAGGTCAAAACCAATCTATCCATATTACAAATATTCAGGAAGTAGTGATTGACGGAAAAGAACTAGGCATAGAAGGTTACTTGGATATTGGTTTGATAGATACCATGAGTGATCTGATTGTAAACTTTATAGGAGCTATTATATTCTCCACAATGGGATATTTTTATGTCAAACACAGGAATTCTAAAAGTTTAGTAAAAGGATTCGTGCCTGAGCCTTGGTCAAAAGAAAAGCATTCTGACATAGAAGATTAGCATTATAAAATTTTGCTGAGAACAACACATTCCAACAATCGTAATAATAGATTTACTAAGAATACTAACAAAAATACTATGTATGGCTTTTTTAATCAAACTGCATTATTAAGTAACATTATCCGAAGAGTTGTTTGGAAACTGCCGATAGACTGTGCTTTTTATGATGTTTCTTTGATAATAAAACTTCTCGGATAATGCTTTTTATTTCAGTTCTGACATAAAAAGCAAGTTTCGCCTGAGTTACTCAAAACCCACTTTGTGGATTTTGCTAACCCGGCAAACTTGATGGTGATTCCGTCTACGCTCCGCTCCGGTCCGCGCTAAACGGATGTCCACCGGACATCCAGCGCCCCCCCATGCCCTCGGTTCCTGCATATTTTCCAAATATGCAAGTTGGCTCCTATTAAAAATAGTCGCAACGTGATAGTTCCCATCACGGAGAAATCTAAATATTTCTGTAAAAATCCTTCTTTTATTTCCCAATGACGTTCCCTAATCGGCTTATATGATAGGAACTCTTTTTAAGTCCCTATAATCAGGAAAGAAATATCATCCTTACAATTTTCACAGAAAGGAACTATGCAATGGCAAGACCAAAAAAGGAAAAGGAATTACAACACAAGCACCAGATCATGCTCCGCCTTACCGATACGGAATATGAAATCGTCTCTGAAAACGCTAAAGCTGCGCACCTCCCACTGGCTGAATATGTCCGAAAACAAATTATGAAGCAGAAGGTCACAGCGAAATATGAGATTGTGGCAGACCTGCCGGAACTGAAAAAACTGGTTGCAGAGTTTGGGAAAATTGGCAGCAATTTAAACCAGATTGCAAGGCACTTTAACAGCGGCGGCATCCATTCACAGGAAATGCGCAGGGCAATCGACCAGAGCGTGCCCAGAATCTATGAAATGAAATTTGAAGTCTTGAAGATGGCGGGAGATTTCCAGGCGGTTTCCGGAGGGCATTCTCATGGCAATCCTGAAACACATAGCGAGTAAAAATGCTAACTATGCAGAGATACAGCGTTATCTCATGTTTGAACATGATGAAGATACCAACAAACCGATACTTGATGAAAATGGTGAATGGATTCCCCGTAAGGAATATATCATGGATGGCATAAACTGTGATCCGTTCACGTTCGACATGGAGTGTGGGGAACTAAATGCCCTATACCGCAAAAATGAATCCTATGATGAAATCAAATCCCACCATTACATCATCAGCTTCGATCCAAAGGACGCCACAGAAAATGGATTGACCGGGGAACAGGCACAGCAGATCGGAATGGAATATGCAAAGAAAAACTTCCCAGGACATCAGGCTCTTGTCTGTACCCACATGGACGGGCATAATGGGAGCGGCAACATCCACGTGCATATCGTAATCAACAGTTTACGGAAATATGATGTGGAACGCCAGGACTTTATGGAGCGGGCTTGCGATTCCCATGCCGGGTATAAGCATCATGTTACTAAAAATTACCTGATCCACTTAAAGCAGTCACTCATGGATATATGCTGCCGGGAACATCTGCACCAGATAGATCTGCTTGCCCCGGCAGGGAAGAAAATTACAGACCGGGAATACCACGCAGGACAAAGCGGGCAAAAGAAACTGGATGAACGTAACAGACAGCTCCGTGCAGACGGGCTTACACCACGAAAAATGGTATTCCAAACACAGAAAGATTTCTTACGGTCTGCCATCGAAGATGCCGCAGCCGTTTCCTGCAGCCAGGAAGATTTTCAGAAATTACTTTTCGAAAAATATAATGTCAAGCTGAAAGTTAGTCGTGGCAGGTTCAGCTACCTTCACCCGGAACGGAACAAGCATATCACTGGAAGGATGCTCGGCACACATTATGAAGAAGATTACCTCCGGGAGCTGTTTAAGGAAAATGCAGAGCCTAAAGAAAATAAAAAGAAAACGGTTGATATGGAAAAATATAATACGGAATCGGAGAAGTCTGCACCCCATCCATCCAATCTACTGCAAGGGGAAGCTATATCAATCCTGTTTATCAAGTCAGATTTGCGTCTGGTGGTTAATCTGCAGGACTGTGTAAAGGCACAGCAAAATGCCGCATACGCTAACAAAGTGAAACTTTCCAACCTGAAAGAGATGGCTAAGACGGTCGCTTATATACAGGAGAATGGATATGATACCAGGGATTCCCTGGAAAATTCCTTTTCAGAGATTAAGAACCATGTTTCCACTTCCAAAAAAGATTTAAAATCTGTGGAAGATAATCTCCGGAAGGTAAATGAGCAGATCCATTACACCGGCCAGTACCTCGCCAATAAACCTGTCTACCAAAAGTTTGTGAAAGCAAAGAATAAAGGGCAGTTCCGGCAGGAGCATCCAACGGAAATCGCACTCTATGAAGCCGCACGGAAATTCCTGAAAGGGCAGTCAGCAGACGGGAAACTCCCCTCCATGAAGCTATTGAAAGAAGAAAAGGAAAAGCTGCTCCAACAGAAAAAAGAGGCACAGAAAGCCTACCATTACTACCGGGATTACCAAAAAGAGTTGAATACCGTCTGCTCCAATGTCGATAAGATTTTAGGGCAGCCAAACACCCGACAGCCGGAAAAACAGAAAAGCGCCGACATTTCTTAACCGTTCTGAACAGAAAAACAGCCGCAGGATTACATAGAATTTTGCGGCTGTCTTTTTCCCAACGAAACGAATATGATTAAAAAATATCTTCATTCACTTTAGGGATGATTCCGTCAAGGCTTTCACTTTTTCCCTCATTATACGAAGCATTTCATCCAATTTTTATCCACATATTTCCGCATTTCCTCCCGTGCCGCTTCTGTCGGCTCAAAAGAAAAATAGAGCGGCTTTTCCCATCCCTCCCGGAACGGGTAGGGGAAAACATATAATTTCTTCACTTCCGGCATATCTGTAAGCAACTGGAAAATCTCATAGGGCAGGATTTCCCCACATATCAGGACAGAGCCTGTATCTGCATAATAAATCTGTCCCTGATACGCCGGCATACCCAAGGATGAAAGTTGCTTCAATGCATTCATCCGTATCGGTTCTATCTGGGTATGCCGTCCCACACGCCATCTTGTCTGCGGTGCAAGCTCCCTGTAAATCCGTCTGGCTTCTTCGTCCTCTCGGATATTATCATCATAGTCATACCTGTAATTTTCTACCTGTATCTGTCTGTATGCGATCAGGCTTGTAAAAAGTGCAAGGGAATCCAGGTCAACATATACTGATTGATGTCCCCTGCCCTGATAAGAGCATAGAATATCCTCTAAAGCATCCATGATTTTCTTCATGGTTTCATATTTTTTGTCCGGTTCTTTTCCCATCTTTCCTCCCCATTTTATGCCCCACTTCTGCTGTCAGAAATATTTACCGGCATATCTTGTGTTTCGTCTGGTATTTCAGCCTGGTTTGCAGCTGCCGCTTTCCCCATTTTTTCTTTCTTCAACTGCTCTGTCCGCCCTAAATCCACATAGTGTGTCGCATATGCTTTTTCAATCTCCGGATTTCCGCTTTTGCTGAACCGCAGGGGGATTACCGGCTTATGGCCATGCCTTTTCTTCACGCCCCACCGCTTATAATAGCAGAAGGATGGTTTCAAATTCGATTTCTTTGCATAGGAGCGGATCTGTTTCATAATAAAGGAGAGCTTCTTTAAATTACACGTACACACCGCTTCCAGATACCGTACTTTCCCGAATCTCCAGTCCTCATACTTCTGCTTAGGCAGGACACCTATATCAACCAGCACATCAGCAGGGGCGGCATATCCTCTTTGCTTGCACTGGTGATAGACAGCAGAATGTACTTTTCCTATCAGTTCTGATTCCTTCACTTTATCCTCCACGTGAATAACCCCGGCTGTATTCATTTGCAGCCGGGGATTCCAATATTCTTTCTTGTGTGTCTGTTTGTCACCAGGTATTATATCGTTTGAAACAGCTCTTTTTCAATTTCCTGAATATCCTCTGCTGAAAGCTCTGAAAAATATTCAGTAATTTCGTCTACCGTTATTTTCCTATCCCTTAACATCTTTTCTGCAGCTTTCCGTGCAGTCTCTTTTGAAGCGGCTTTCTTTTCGCTTGCTATATGGGTACGCATGATCTTCTCTTCATCAAACAAAGCCATCATAATAGATATAACCTCCTTTTCCCTGCCTGCCAGAAATTCCCGAAGCACATCCCTGTCCTTACAGATACGGATGGTTTCCGTGACAGCCTCCTGGCTCCTTCCATACTGTTTCACCTGTTTATTATATACTTTTGTAAACGCAACATACTGGCTGATAATGTCATTCCCTTTATCGCCGTAAAGCACTTTCACCCTTACTTCAATGGCACATTCTTTCCCGCCGAAAAATTCTTTGGAAAGTGAGATTGTTTCCGGTCTGCCGGCACGCTCTCCGGTAAAAATCATGTATAATTCTGGTTCTGGAACATGAACCTTCTTGCTCCCATATAAATCTGCATCCTGTTCCTCAAAATAGTCATGGTAAATCTGCACTAAATACATCAGCACACGTATAATAATATTCATCGTCCATGAAGACTGATGCTCGACCAGAAACATGACTTTATCCCCAACCCTGAAAGCCAGATCGTTATAAATTCCATTCGTGAGGACGTTCCTTATGGTAATATCCATAAGCGCATCTTCCGTCGTCTCCATATCCTCCGGATGGAGCGCACGGTATAACTGTATCAGATATTTCTTATCCTGAAAGAGCGTTGAAAAAACACTGTCTTTCGCCGTATATTTTGCAAACGCATCCTTTTTCTCCGCTGTTTTCTCTTTTGGTTCTTCCTGTAATATTTCACCCTGCATCATATCACCTCGGTTCCGGATTTTTCCAATCAGTCCGGCAAATCGGCTATGCCCTGCCTTATGGTTTTATTATACAGAGAAACTCCCGATTGTTCAAGACATAAAAAGGGAGAAGCATCCGGCATCATTCGCCAGACACTTCTCCCTTTCTTACTTCCGTCTGCGCTCCCTATCCTCTGCCATTGCCATCTGCTGTGCAGGTTTTCCACTCCGCTTTGCAATCTCTGCCTGTTTGCGACGCAGCTTTGCCAGGACTGATACCCTGCCATTTTTCCCTTTTGGGGACATATTATTCCGCCTGCCGTCAATCATGTTGTAATTCTGTTCTTCATCTATCTCGGAACTGCGGAGATACTCCCCATTCTCCATATATTTCTGCCAGTTTTCAAGAGGCGGCTTATCCATAGCATTGCCGGATTGCGTCTGGATATTCCCATCGGGTATTTCCTGTTTTTGCAGCTCTGCGGTAAGCTGCGGCAGATTGAGGTAATCCTTAATCTGCTGTAAGGCCGTCTGGTCAAAACCCTGATATGTATGGTCTACAATTATCTTCCCTTCTTCATCCAACACAACCCATGCCACTTCTTTTCCATAGGTTTCATGCTCCATCAGGAAGAACTGCCTGCCTTCTATCATAATGCTGTCAAAGGCAAGCCATTTCCCCTCCTTCTCCTTGATGTGGAAATCTGTTGTATCAAGAGACACAAGTGTGCCGGACGAACTTATCCGGATAAACCCGGCTATGACTGTAAACCCCTCTTTTTCAACATAGTAAGAAGTCACAACACCGTCCTTATTCAAAACAAGCACATCGCTGACGCTGATCGAATGCCCGTGGAATGTCCTTGGCAGCTTCTCATTGAAACGCTTGCGGATCTGTCCTGGCTCGTCCTCCGGCTGCATCCGTGCCATATACACTTGCTCATAATCCATATACTGTATCTGGATTCCCTTCTCCTGCAACGCACGGTAAGGCCGAAACCGTATCTGCCTGTTTTCCGGGATATTTTTAAGCTGGTAGACTGCAAATTGGTTCACATCCATCATTCATCCTCCACCGGTTCCTCTTTGTACGGTTCCAAATCCATGTTTAAAAATGCTTCATCCGTAAGGAACCACAGCTTTTCCAGTGTGCTGTTAATAAGTGAGAGCATTTCTTCATCCCTGCCTATGTAGGGGATCACATTATGTATTTCCTCCATGGTTGCCTGCCTGCTTTCCTTCTGGAACATTGCCATCAGGAAATATTCATTTTCCTCAAATTTCACCATCATAATTCCGGTTCTCCTTTCTTCTTTGCCTGTGCCTTCTGCCCCTGTCTTTCCTGCCCCGGCTTTTCCTTCTCCTGCGCTCTCATCCTTGCCTGCCGTTCCCGGAGGGCATTTAAGACAGACTGCTTCTTGCTGCCGCCGGATATGGCTCTGTCTGTTTTGGGGGCATTTTCAGCCGCTTTTTTCAGTTCTGCAGATTGCTTTTGCAGTCCTTCCGGATTTCTGCCTGATTCCTGTGCCGCAGTGTCTGGATTTCTGTTTTCCGCTGTCTGCACAGCTTTTTCTTCCTTTTTTACTTCTGGCATTGGCTGTTGCGGTTCTTCTTTCTCTATTGCTTCCGATACTTCCTGCTCCGGCCTCTCTTCCAAAAGAATCGCCTCCATATCTGCAATCGCCTTCTGTACTAACGGGCTGTCCCTGTATTGGGGAATCTCATTGATAAATTCCGTCTGCATTTCTCCCATTACCATCAAATCAAAATTTCCGTCATAGATGCTGCCGTCCTCCAAGCGGAAGCCAATCCCCTTAATGCCATTCATCCTCTCTGCAGGAATTTTCTCATACAGCTCCATCGCTTCCCGCAATGTTTTCAGCCGCTCATGGTATTCCCCCAGAACAGGGAACTCCGTACATTCTGCCACATAGAATGTAATGGTTGCCTCCTGCTCTGTCTGTTGGTTGTTTTTAGGGATCTCCATATGGCTCTGTTTTTCGTCCAGATATTCTTCCGCACTTTTTAAGTATTCCTTCAACGTCCCCGTCTTTTCCCTAGAGATTGGATTGATGTCAACCGGGATGCCCGCTATCTTTAAGTCTCCCTCATGTAACGCATTGAAGAAAACATCCTCCTTCAAATCGCCACTGTAAGACACCACCACATCTATATCCGAGCCTTCATGGTACAGCCCTTCTCTGGAACGGCTCCCATATACCCTTGTACCAAGCAGCTCCACTTCCTCCGACAGTCCCATTTCATCAATCTGCGCCTGGGCATAGCAGAGTACGGTTTCCTCTATCCCTGCACGGCTCTGACCGTTTAACGCAGGCTACGGCTCTGTCATATCAGAAACCAGCGGCAGCTTCCCCTTCTCCGTTTCTTTCGCCTGTGCGTTCTGTAGATCTTCCTGTGCCGCCGCTTCCGCTTTTCCCTGCAATTCCTCATAATCCATAACCTTACACGCTGTTATAGAGATCCCTTCATCAGAAAGGATTTCTTCCATCGCTTCACCAATGGAAATATCCGGATTGTCATACACGCCTCCGTCAATCTCCCGGAAATCCTTACCGTAAATTGTATAATCATAGCCGTCAGAAACAGTCTGGATGGAAAAATAGCCTTTTCCGGTCTGGTATGCAATTTCATCATCACAATTGTCGAGATATTCTTTTGCTTTCTGCGATGCCGACATCGTTTCCTCACGCACCCATTTCCCACTCAGGGAATATTTTTCTATGTCCGTAAGCGTTTCTATCCCATTCCTGCACTCAATCAGGGGCATTCTGGAGGGCGGCTGTTCGCTGCTCTCCATGCCAAGCCGCTTATCCACATGGTTCGGAATCTCATGGTAGGCAGTGACTGCCGTATCCATATCTGAAAAATACTGATATGCCCTTTCCGCTTTGCTGCCATCGGCATTCTGTATGACATAGTATTGTGCAATGAATGGCGTTTCCGGCTCCGCCTTCATCTCTATCCCCTTTTCCGAGAAATATTCACTAATGGCTTCCATTGCCCCCTCGTCAAATCCATGCTCCAAGTCCTCTGCCACCAATTCCCCTTGCTGATTAACAACAATAGATGCCACAGAATCCCCATATTCCTCATGCTCCATCCGGTAAAACAGCTCGCCGCTGATCTCCTTTGCTTCTACCGTATGCCATGTTCCGAAATGTCCATTTGCAATAAAGCCTTTCGTTTCCTCATTAATCTGCACATTTTCTTCCTTTCCTAACTCCAGTTCCCGTATTCCATCCCTTGCCAGCCCGATAAACCCGTCCAGTACCGCCGGGTGGCTGCTAACCACATAATCAGCATTCATATCCATCCCCCGGTTTATGTTCTCCGGTATCTCATACCCCTTTGCCCACGCCTTGTTCCCGATAGAAAACCGCCCGTCATGCTCCAAATGCTGCACGGTATTGGCAAGGATGAATACCACACGTTCCGCACCATATTCTTCAAGGACTCCCTTAGCGGCGTCATGCGCCAGATGCAGTCCGTCAAAGTTCTCCCGGATTGCATCCTCGATGGCATTTTTGCAGTCCAGGTTCAGTTTTCTTGATTCCAGGTAATCGTCTGCCCGGCCATGCTCCATTGCATAGGTAATGGTATGCGTATAGAGCGGCGGGTACACCTTTTCATATGGTTTGCTTATATCATTGTTTTGCGGCTCCTGCAGGCTGCTTCCCTGTAATCCTGCGTCTTTTTCCTGCTCCATATTCTTCTCCCTCTGCGAAAAGAACTCCGGCAGCTCCGTATATCCATAGGAATCCACATAATGTGCCGTAATCTCCCCACTTTTTTTCAAAACAACTACATCGCTGACAGAAAGGGAATGCCCGGTAAAATCAAGCGGACGTCCGATATTGAATTTCTCATACAGGGAATCCAACGTTTCATTTTCCCCAAGCACATCGCTATAAACCATCCGATAATCATCATATTCCACGGAAAATCCCTGCTTTTTCAGGTAGTCTATACCCATAAACAGATATTTCCGGCCTTCCCCATCATCCCTAATCTGATAGATGGCGTAGCGGTCCTGGTTACTGCTGAAAAGCAAATCTTCGTTTAGATGTTCCTGCTCCGCATTTTCCTCACGCACGGATTCCATCACCTGGTAGCTTTCCCACTCCCTGCTTTCAATGCCGAATATCCCGTCTGTTCCCATTTCCAAAATATCTTCCTGCGTATTCATCAGGGTACGGCTTCCGTCCTTATTCAGACCGTATATATTTAATCCTGCATTATGCAAAGCCACAGCCCGCTCCGCCTTGAGGGGCAGGATAGAATCATTGCGGCAGCCAAATTCATGCATCTGCATCAGGCCAATCTGATTGTCGGGCAGAAAGTCAATCTCTGCCTGTGCATCCTCCATGATTTCCCGGATATTATGCTCTTCTGGATTTTCCACAGCCTCCGCAAGTTTATTCACCAACTCCCTTGTGTCCCTTGGATTGTCCAGCTTATAGGCATACTGGACAGCCAGGTTATGCGCTTCCCTCCCCAAAGCCGTATGCCCGTACTCCGCACGGCTGATCATCATTTCCACCTGTACCAAAAGGGAAAACTCTGCCGCATCCACGATATGGCCTGCATCCATATACAGGACATCGTAAAACTCCGGCAGCTCCTGGTTTCTCTCTTTATCTTCTGAATCCCGCCACAAATCCAGGTGTACGCCGTGGCTTTTTAAGAACTGCTCCGGATTTTTGCCCTCCCTATCCTGGTCAGCAAAATCATGTAACAGCCTTAAAAAATCTACCCTCCCAACATTGTCTACAAGATAAAACTTTTTTGTATCTTCTCCGAGAGGTGCAAACTGGAATACCAGGTCATCTTCTGTCAGCTCCCTCTCAGCCTCTTTTTCTTTCTGCAGCTTCTGGATATTCTCCACCATGCTGTCAATGAAAGAGCCTGCCGTTTTCCAGATAAAATCCATAGAGCTGCGCAGCTCTTTCATCTCCATGCTGCTGGCCCATCCCGCCAGATACGGAAAGGAGTAGTCTGACACATCCAAATTGAAAAAACTGCAGACCGTAAAAGCCACGCTCTCGGCCTCAAATGGATACATCAACATTTGAGGCGTTATACTCAGCATTCCAAAATGTTAATCATTTTAAAGAATGCTGAGAAATAAGGCACTTTACTACTAAAAGATGAGCATTATTCGTTAGCGCAATCCACAAATCCTTGCCATTTCATCTTCACTGCCCTCCCACATTGCCGCTTCATCAGGTATGGGTGTTGGAACAGATTCCATTGCTCCCCGAAGCTGTTCAACAGACTGCTTTGCATAGTAGTTTTTGGTTGTATCAGTCCTGGCATGTCCTAACACTGTAGAGACAAGTTCAATGGCGATCCCATCCTGGTAAAGATTTGTGGCCCTGGTCCGCCGGAACATGTGGCAATGGACTGAATCTGGAATGCTGATCCCTGCCTCGCTTACCAGGGCTGCATATTTTTTTATAATCCTCTGGACATTTCCAACGGACATCCTGTCTGCCACACCTTTTATCGTTGTGGAAAATAAGTAGGCTTCTTTAGAAGAATTGCTGTGATATACACGCATATACTCCTTAAGGTGTCCAGCCGCCTTAGCTGTCAATTGTATGGTTCTCTCTTTGCTGCCTTTGCCTGTTATGAAAATATTGGGATATTTTGATTCCATTGCAACATCACATAAGCGGATGTTGAGCAGCTCACTGACTCTTACAGCTGTATCGTAGAGGAGAATCAAAATAGCACGGTCCCGTACACCAAACTTCGTATCCGGCGGTGCGGACAGTATTGCGGCAAGTGCATCCTCGGACAGAACAGGCTTTTCCTTTTTTATGGTTTTGCAGGGTGATATCTGGCTGACTGCCAGAGCAACCGACTGGATGGATATGTCCATATCCGAGGCATAGTTCAGATAGGCGCGGATAGCCGCGACTCTTACATTTACAGTTGATGGCTGGCTGCCATTTGCAAGCAGATACTCTCTAAAGTTATAAATACATTCTTTGGTACAGTCGGAAAACTGAAAGGTGCTTATGGACTTACCTAATTCACCTACAAGATAGTTTTTAAATATTGTAAGGGAATCCCTATAGGATTCTGCTGTAGCCTGACTGCGTCCGGCCTGCTTTACCAAATAGACATTTAGAAAGTTCCATGTCTGGGAAAAGAACAGCTGGCCAGACCGTATCTTTTCTGGTTTATTCTTCATAGGGAACCACCTCCGGAATAACCTTTCCCGACACTGTATCTTTCTCCCGGATAGTATCAAATGCCTTTTCTACAAGATGATAGTAATAATACGTTTCATCAGGGCTTTTATGTCCAAGGTATCTGCTTAAATATGGGAGCATAGTGTTTGTATCAATTCCCTGGTGCATCCACTCATTAAACCTCTCCACTACAAAAGCGTGGCGTAAACAGTGGGGCGTCGGGTGTTTAGCAAGTGTCCCGGCAGCTGGAAGCATAGCCCAATGACGGTTAAAACTTGACTCTACTCCGGAACACGAAACAGGCTTATGCGGGTCTTTTCCTGGAAAAGCCCAGTCAATTCCGGGGAAAAGCTTTTCCTGGCATTCTTTATAGCTTTTAAGTACTGGAAGGCTGTCCTGCGGAAGGTATACAAGGCGGTCTTTGCTGCCTTTTGAGCCAAGGATAGTAAGGATCCCTTTTTCCAGGTCTATATGTTCCCACTTTAGCAGCCGCCCTTCTGACAGACGCAGCCCACAGCAAAAATACAGGAGAAAAAGAATCTTGCACTCCCTGTCGAGCCTTAGCTGCTCTGAATTATGGGATGTGCGGATATCCATTTTCCGCAGCAGCTCCTTAACCTCATCTTTTGACGGGATGTAAAGGGCCGGACGGTAAGCCTTGCAGAAAAAATTAGGGATGTATGCTTCCTGGCCGAGGGAAAGGATATATTCACCCAGCACTTTCACGACCGACATACGGCGGTTGTGATAGGCATCTCCTTCGCAGGGTCTGGCTTCGGACCATTTGGCTGCCATTTCATAAGTAACTGTTGTCAGTTCCGGATAATTCTGTACGCAAAAAGTATCAAAGCGTTTTAACAGCTTTTCTTCGGCATGATAGGCATATCCATCAGCCCGTTTTTGTTGTATAAGCCCTTCGATATGATGTGCCAGGCCGCTCTCAAAAATGTATGTCATGATAAGACACCTCCAAATTCCAGAGGGCAGAGCCTCATTTTATCTTCGTCACGTTCAAGATATACCTCAGCAGTTTCCTGACGTGCATGCCCAAGGGCATTAGAAATATCATCAAGCCTGCTGCCTGCCCGGAGCATTCTTGTGGCAAATGTCTTCCGTGTCATATGGAAGCCCTGGCCGGCAGACAGTTCAAAACCATATTCGGCAAGTATTCTTTTTAAAGCCCCGCGGCATGCCGTTGTAACTTTAAGCGGGATATATGGCGCCTGATGGCGGATAAATATATATCCGTTACCTGCGGCAGCCGATTCCGGACGCCCATCCATGATGTATTTATATACTGAATTACCTACGTCTGTCGGTACTGGAAGCGTGATTGCTTTTCTTGTTTTCTGCTGGATGAAGGAGACCGTTTTATTTTTCCAGTCGAAATCATTTACCTGGAGCTTTAGGATGTCTGCGCCCCTGATACCCATCCGGAGTCCGAGCATAACCATGGCTGTGTCCCTGAGTTCTATGGGGGTGGAGGCTTTCTCACGGTATTCATATATTTTCTTAACCATATCATCGCTCAGGACATCAACGATGCTGCGATGGGGAGCGCAGCCTGCGGATACCGCAAAAACAAGTGTCGGCAAAACCAGATCCTGGCCGGCCATGTACCGCAGAAGCTGGCGGAGTTTAGACCCATATGCATTTTTACTCTCCGGGGTCGAGTGGACATCCTGGTTATGGAATGCTTTCACCACATCCGGCGTTATGGACATTGGATGATCTATCCCGTTGTCTTCAAGATATTTGAAAAAACTGCATCCGGCAGCTCTGCACATGGTAAGTGTATTATTGGCCATCCCATCCCGCCTGCGGCTCTCTATAAAACCATCAAGAATGGTTTTGCTCCATGACGGGAGTTGGTCGGACGCACGCTTTTGGCCTGCAGTTATGTTAGATTCCATTGTGCCCTGGAGATACTTCCCAAACATTCTGATCGTGTGTGAACGGCGGGCCGATATGGAATTGCCGGCTTTGGCCTGATCCGGACAATCCGGAAGCATATCTATCCATAGGGTTACAGTTTCTGGTGAATGTTCCAGACGGTTAAGTTCCAAAAACATAAAATACCAGGTGAAATCATTGCGGTAAACAGCTTTTGATGACTCCATGTATTTCCAATCATTCAGAGCGTCAAGATATTCTTCCGCTTTATGTTCAAGGGGTACACTGGGATGAAATGCGACGCCTGTTTTTGGAAGCCTCATACCCGGCAGTATTTCAGCGTTCCCACCAAAAAGAACCAGCTGATAGCACTCCGGCACATCACCCCGGCGGTGAAGGTATTTCATAAGCGCCGTCATAGCGCATACGGCGTTTTGGCGTCTGCCGGAAGAACTGCAGGATTTGCAGTAAGTATTCCAGTATTCGATAAGAGTATCTATGGTTACTGCTTCCGGCGCTGTAATTCCAAGGGACGTCGCAAGCCGGAAAAACTCTTTTATGGCAACGGAATACGTATGGTAATAGCCGGGGTTTTGGCTGGCCGCATAGTATTCTTCCAGCTCATATGTCAGACGGAAAAAGGATTCCGACATTCCGCTCCTGCAGAAAAAGCTGTCTTCCGAACGGCAGAAAGGACTTTTGATATCCCCAAAAAGCAGGTAATGCTCAAGGCGGAACAGGGCATTTCTATATTGGGAACACGCCTCGTAGGAAATTTCCAGTTTCTTAATCTCAAGCCAGTCCAGTGCGGCATCCATAGAAAAAGGAATGTCATTATCCATCAGGTACTTGAAAAATGTAGTGTAACAGGTTCTATGCATGTCTATATTTTTACATGCACTGTCAGGCTGCTTCATCATATTGAGAACTGATGAAACAGCATCTAAATAGTTTATTTGCATATCAAATGCGCTCCTTTCCGGATTCCCATCTGAGGGGAAAACCTAAGAATAGCGTATCTGATAATGCTCATCTTTTGTACAAGAAAGTGAGGATTTATGGGAAATAGTTTAAAAGATCAACATTATAAAAACATGGATATAAGGCCTCCGTTTCTATGGTCATCTTGTTTTTCTTCTCCCCAAGCTCCTCCATCA
Organism: Eubacterium plexicaudatum ASF492; assembly: GCF_000364225.2. Taxonomy (GTDB): domain Bacteria; phylum Bacillota; class Clostridia; order Lachnospirales; family Lachnospiraceae; genus Eubacterium_J; species Eubacterium_J plexicaudatum. The sequence goes on along the minus strand of NZ_AQFT02000001.1, from coordinate 5,000,654 downwards.
AATCCCGGTCATGGCACATGGCATGTGTCACTTCATGGACGGCTGTTTTCATGGTCTGCTTTTCGCTCATGTCCTCCTTGATTACGATTTCCTTATTTGTATTGCTGTAATACCCCTTTGATTCCCCTTCAATCTCTGCATAGCGCATAGGGGCCGGGGATACCATGCGGATCGCCTCCATGAAAATGTCAAAATTTTCCACGCTCCCCATCAATTCCGGTGTATCCAGCTCCGGGAGCGGATCGCCATAAGTCTGCGAAATGTCAAATACCGTTGCCACACGGAAACGCGGGATGATATGCTCCACTTCCTCTGTCTCCGGCTGTCCGTCCGGGCGCAGCACCGGCTCATTTGTCTCCGGGTCAAATTTCTCCACTTCTTCTTTTTCCCTGATCGGCACAGGGGCAATAATCTTGATTCCCTTCTCCCCACGCTTCACCTGACGGTGAAATTTTTTACTCCATGTGCCGTAGCCTGCCACCAAGGTTGACTCCGGCTTTTGCATCGCTATCAAAAGCGTGTTGTTAAAGCTGTAATTATGGAACTGCGACATCGTTTTCAGGTATTCCGTGTATTTTTCCGAAGTAAATAAATCCTTCACGCCCTGTTCCAGCCGTTCCGTAATCTCCTTTAACTGTTCTTCCCGTTTTCCGGCCATAAATTTCCTCCATTCCCTGCCGGGATGCCTATGTGGAATCCCGGCAGATAAGATATAAATAGAAAACGCCATCCCATCATCTGCTGACAGTATGGCCTCCTGCTTATAATTCCTGTTCTTTTTTCTTTGCTAATTTCTGACTGCCCTTATGGTTTCCGGCAAGCCTGTCCTTTGCCTCTTTCAGCTTCCCAAGCACTGAAGGCTTCCTTGCCCCATCTGCAATCCGTGAAGCATCCGACACCCGGCCTGCATAGTTAACCGCTTTCTTCGGGCAGTCTGCCACATCCTGCACATCTTCCTCCATACCCAACGCTGAGCGGTCTCGGAAACTCTTTAAGCCCGAATTTCCGCTCTTTTTTCATGTTCTTCTTTTTTGCTTTCCTCCATATCCCGGAAAACATTTTTGTTAAATTTTCAAAAAAGTATTGACATATAAGTCAAAATGTGCGGCGCGTTTGGTGACCATATACGCCAGTCACCAAACGCGCCCCTTGTAGTTAAGAAGCGTCTGTGCCACACGCACAGCATTAAACTAAACTACTAGGAGGTGCACTTTATGATCAAGTACTGGCAGCCCATGCAAGATTACAAGTACTTTCTCAACGAATCCAAAGTCCATTTCGATTCCTCTGAAAGAGTCCGGCTCCATACGGGGCTTTGGAAACCATGGCAGAAACTCCGCCTTTTCGATACCGATAAGGCCATGGAGTTCCTTCTGCCCTTTTACTCCAACACTGGCAGGCCCGCTAAGAACCAGCCACAAATCTTTTGGTCTTTTATCCTTTTCTTTCTTCTATTTTCAGAAGGTTTGGCCAAGCTATCCCTTACCCTTTGGGTCGACAGGCTCAAACATGACCGCCTCCTTGCCGCTCTCATCGGCTGCACTACGGATTCCCTGCCGCCCCTCGGTTCTTATTTTGACTTCATGGACAGGCTCTGGGCTGCACCGCCAACGGACTTATATGCGCGGGACAAACTGCTTCCGGCTTCCTGGAACACCAAAAAGCCGGATAAGTCCAAAGGCAAAAAACAGAAAGCACAGGAGGCAAAGCCCAAAATCACAGAATCTATCGAAAAACGGCTCATGAGCGGGAAGGATATCCCTTTTAACTTTGAAGGGCGGCTGCAGCGCTTCTTCTATCACGTGGCTGTCCTGCCTTCCATGGAATCCGGCCTCATACCAAGGGAACACCTTACGGTTTCCGGAGACGGCACCGCCGTGCATACCCATGCCTGCCCACGCGGGCACCACAGGGTTGGCGCACCGGAAAACCTGCGGCATTTCCCCGACCCCGATGCTTCCTGGGGCTGGGACAGCGACCTGGAAAAATATTACTTCGGCTACACTTTGTTCCAATTATCCTGCTATAACAGTGAACTCAGGACAGATCTCCCCCTGCTTCTGCGTTTTACCAGTGCAAAGCGTCATGATTCGGTCAATTTCCTTGTCGCTTTCCATGAACTGGAAAAACATATGCCGGCTGTTTCCACCTCGAATATGTGCCTGGATTCTGCAATGGACAATTACCCCACCTACCGGATCCTTAAAAACAGGGGAATACGGGCCTTCATCGACCTGAACGACAAATGCGGCCGGCCAAAAACAATTCCTGATACCATCACCATTGACAAAGATGGAACGCCCTTATGTCAGGAAAAACTGCGCATGAAGCCTAACGGTTATGACAGATCCAGCGGTTACCTCATGTGGCGCTGCCCCTATGGGAAAGATCACTGTTCCAAATGTAAAAACTCCTGCACCGATTCCAAATATGGGAGAGTCGTCAAGACCCGGCCCGAATGGGATATCCGGCTTTACACCGTAAACGGTAGATAGTACGTACCTCGACTATGAGGGCAAAGTGTGTGACAATAGGCTATATTTCTATCATAAGTATTAAAAGTTAAGCCTTAACTTTTGATACCGTTATACGGAGGTAAGTCTATGAACTCAGCAACAACAGCAGTGGCTGTACAATACCGTTTAAAAGAGTGGGCGGAGCAGATCAGGGAGTGCCAGAACCGTCCCGCAGGCATGAGTGTTGTCGATTGGTGTGCCGGCCACGGCATTACGAAAGCAAACTATTATTACAGACTGCGCCGCGTAAGGGAAGCGTGTCTGGAATCCCTTGCTCCAGAGGCTCCGATGCAGCAGATTGTCCCGGTAAACACCTGTCTGCTACAGCAGGAAACACAAAGCGGCAGCGGTATACAGCAGGGGCTTTCCATCTCTGTAAACAGTTTTTCCATCCACGTAACGGAATCCACACCCATGTCGCTGCTTGCGGCAGTCCTGGAGGTGGTGCGGAATGCTCAATGACGCAACCTGCTTTAAAGCCGTCTACATTGTCTGCGGCTACACCGACCTGCGCGCTGGGATGGACCGGCTGGCGGCACTCGTGGAAGCTCAGACCGGGAACAGGCCATATGTCCCGGATACCCTCTATCTTTTCTGCGGGAGGCGCACAGACCGCATCAAGGGACTTGTATGGGAAGGGGACGGCTGGCTCCTGTTATACAAGCGGCTTTCGGAAAGCCGCTTCCAGTGGCCGCGCACCCCAGAGGATGTACGTGAATTAACGCCGCAGCAGTTCCGATGGCTGATGGAAGGGCTGACGATCACCCCGAAGAAATCGGTCAGGCCGGTGGAACCGCCGGAATACATGGGATGATTTTGTGCAAAACGGAGAAATTTTCAGACGGTTTTCCTGCTGAAAAAAATGTCCTGCCTTATTCCTGCACAACCACGCTGCACACCATAAAAGGGCCCGGGATGGACGCAGACATGCTGTTTCCTCCCGAAAAGGGTCCTGGAAACAGCATCGTACAAAGGCAGCATCCGCTGTTAAAACCATAGGCATTATGACGGGCATCCGGCAGCGCCGGGTTCGCAAAAATCCCGTATCCATGGTATAATAAGGCTATCAGGATACCAGGAGAAAACAACATGGCCTCAAAATATACGGAAGAACAACTGAACAGTCTTGACAGGGAAACGCTTACCAGGCTGTTCCTGTCGCAGCAGGAGCAGCTTGAAAATATCGACCATACGCTCCAGCTTGTTCCGGAGCAGATGGCGGATTTAAAACGGCACAGGTTTGGCAGGTCATCAGAAAAACATGAGACCGAAGGCCAGGTTTCCTTCATGGAAGTGGATGGGAAGATCGTATTCTTTAACGAACCTGAAGCTGTCGCTGCGGAGGAAAGCACAGAGGAGCCGGAGAACGTTTCCCGCACAAGGCCGAAGAAAAAGCAGGGAAAACGGGAAGAAGACCTGGACGGGATTCCGGTAGTTGTGGTGGAACATTCCATGACGGATGGGGAACTGGAAGATAAATTTGGAAAGGACGGCTGGAAACAGCTCCCGGATGAAGTGTACCGCAGGTACCGCTTTACCCCGGCGAAAATCGAGGTGGAAGAACATCATGTAAAGGTTTATGCCGGGAAAGAAACGGAAGAAGTCATCAAAGCGCCGCATCCGCAGACTTTATTAAGGGGGAGCCTTGTTTCCCCTTCGCTGGAGGCAGCGGTAATAAACGCAAAGTATGTCAATGCCGTCCCTCTTTACCGCCAGGAGCAGGAGTTTGAACGTTATGGCCTGCACATTTCAAGACAGAACATGGCGAACTGGACGATCCAGTGCGCAGACCGTTACCTTGCGGTCCTCTATGATTACCTCCACGAAAAGCTGTACGGCTACCACGTCCTGCAGGCAGACGAGACGCCCGTGTTGGTGAATAAGGATGGCCGTCCTGCCGGGAGCAAAAGTTACATGTGGGTATACCGCACCGGACGGATGTACACAGAACGCCAGGTTGTCCTGTATGAATACCAGAAGACGCGCAATGCCAGCCATCCCAGAGAGTTTTTGAAAGACTTCAACGGCGTATGTGTCACGGACGGATATCAGGTCTACCACACCATTGAAGGTGAACGCGAAGATCTGAGGATTGCCGGATGCTGGTCCCATGCCAGGCGCAGGTTTGATGAAGCAGTAAAAGCGCTGCCGAAAGCAAAGCAGAAGGACAGCCGCGCATATCTTGCGCTGACCATGATACAGGCGATCTACCGGGAGGAAAAACAGTTAAAAGATCTCCCGGCGGAAGAACGGAAAAACCGCCGCCAGCTGAGCGTAAAGCCCCTGGTGGAGGCTTATTTCACATGGGTTCGTGAAAACCTTCCGAAAGTGCCGCAAAAAAGCAAGACGTGGGAAGGTTTCAATTATTCCCTGAACCAGGAGAAATACCTGAAAGTGTTCCTGGACGATGGCGAAGTGCCGATGGACAATAACGCTGCGGAACAGTCCATCCGCGGATTCTGCATCGGCAAGAAAAACTGGGTGATGATCGATACCATTGCCGGCGCAAAGTCCAGCGCCATTATCTACAGCATTGCGGAAACTGCAAAAGCAAACAACTTGAAGCCGTATGATTACTTTGAATTTCTGCTTACTGAGATTCCCAAACATCTGGATGATACAGACCGCAGTTTTCTGGATGACCTGCTCCCCTGGTCACCAAGCCTGCCGGAGAACTGCCGGAAGCCTGGTAAGAATGAATTGAAATAAGACTGGAGCAAATCTGTTTCTATCTTACAGGTTTGCTCCAGTTTTGTATAGGTACGCACTATCTACCGTTTACTTTACACCGACGTCCCCCGCGGCACAGATGCTTATAAGAAGATTTATAATCAACGCACCGCCACGGAACGTATCAACAACCGCATCCTCAATGATTACGGACTGCACCGTATGTTCATACACACAAAGGAGCATTATTCTTTCATGACAACCATGATTGGAATCTGCATCCATCTGGATGCCCGCTATAAACAGCAGGTGCAGGCAGTGGCATAAACCAAGTTTCCTGCTTTTGGATTCTTTCAGGCCTGTTTTTCGACAGGTTTTAAAGTCATGCACATTTTTATTCTTTATGCTCTCTGGACTGCTCAAGCCCCATAATCATCCATCCCTTATCCCTCTCATTTCTGAAAATCAACCTTTTCCTGCTTATTCTCTATTGAGTTTCCGAGAGTGCTCATTTTGTTTTTTGACCATAACAAAAGGACACTTCCCTAAAATTTTCTTTTAGAAAAATGTCCTTATCGTACAAAATATTAACTTGAACTGACACGAGTTTAATTTAAAATCATTTATTTTAACCCGTTAAGAGAGTTTATTTTGTCGTACTCTTGTCGTACCATACTGTCTTTAAGTCCGCAAACCCTTGATTTTACTGGTCTTTTCCGCCAAGCGTTTTCATTGTCGGAAGCTTTATTGTTCCCTCTTTAAACTCGTCTATGTCCACATCTATGTGCTTATACTCTTTCTACCGACCAAGTTATATTGACTTGTTTTCAACTGCCTTATAGACACTTTTTTAGTCAACTTTTGGTCATTGTATTTATTTTTGGTCAATCTCAAATGTGAGATAGTTTTATTATACTAGATTCCCTACAGAAATCATAGGCTCTTTTCTAAAACACATCTAAGTTTTTTGCTAAATTTTCCAATGATGCTTTTGTTACATCATTGCTAACCTCTGCGTAGATATTCATCGTTGTTGAAATGTCTGCGTGTCCCATCACTTCCTGAATTATCTTTACATTGGTTTCATTCTCACAGAATCTTGAAGCAAATGTATGTCTGAAGATATGACATGAAAACCTTGGAATGATTATCGGCTCTCTCTTCTCTTTTTTGCTTTTACTTCTTCCTCTGCATTGTGAGCGTCAACTATACGTTTGATAGCTCGATTTACCGCTTGCGGATTGTGTGGCATACCAAAGCGATTTGTAAATATGAATCCCGTCATTCCGTCAACATATTCCTTACAGAAGCCTTCCTCTGTCTGACGTTCATATTCATCTTTTAACACGTCATATATAGGTTGCATCATAGGAATACTTCTGATACCAGCATCTGTTTTAGGAAGTGATACCCGGAACTCACACTTGTATGAATTCTCATGTCTGGCATAGTAGGTCAAACTGTGATTCACACTAATGATACGCTTGTCCATATCTACATCTTCCCAACGTATTCCGATTGCCTCGCCAATTCGACATCCCGTTCCTAACAAGAATGTAAAGAACGGATACCAGTGATAGAAAAATGGATTCTCTGCCACATAATTCATAAAGGCTCTCTGCTGATCAAGTGTTAATGCTCTTCTTGTCTTTCGACTGCCACCATTTCTTTTGCGGATTTCCGTATAGGCTCCATCTATCGGATTCTTTCTTATTATATCGTCTCTCACTGCTAACTGAAAGCTAGGTCTCAGCACTGTATTAATGCTTTCCAAGGTATTGATATTCAATCCCTTTTCATTTAATAAGTAAGAATAGAAGAATAACACATCTGAATACTTTACATCTTTGATTTTCTTTTTGCCAAAAGTATCTCTGATAAAGTGATTCCATGTATAAAGATAATTGGTCTTCGTTGTGCTTCGTAACTCTGTCTTTGTCGATATATACCTATCAAACAGATAATTCACATCTGCTGAACCAGCTACATAACTGTCAAGCTCGTCCATTTGATCTCTGACCAGTTCTTCCTCTATCTCTCTCAATTTCACTAATGATTTTGCATACACCGTATGCTGCTTTCCTAGTGGATCTCGATAAATGTATGAGTATCGTTTGTCATTCTTGCGATAATGCTCACCTTTACGTAATACTCTTCCTTTGCCATCCTTTCTACAAGCCATTACTTTTCCTCCTTTCAGAAGAAAAGAGCCTGCACTTTACTTTCGGGACTCATTCATTTTCATCTTGATTCCCATACGTATTAGTTGCGAAATGGAAATGTTATGACTTTTGGTATACTCTAGCATTGCCTGATATTCCGTCTCTTTGACTTTAAATGTAATAACCTTGCTGACTGGATCTTCAGTCTTAGGGCGTCCCATTTTTGCCATCGTTGTACCTCCCTCATAACCTATACAGATAATAACATATGGTATTACCAAAAGTCAAGTACTTATATATAAATGCACACTCTTTTTTTCTGTATCAATCAATTCTTCCTAATTGTCTATCCATAATAATCACTGTCAACAATTCTGAACGTCTCAAGATATTCATCTAAAATATCCAGATTAACAAGTACCATCTGCCCAAGCTTGTAACAAGCTCCAGCATCTCTTGCAAGCTGCTGAAACTTCGATAGTCCCATTGAATACATCTCTGCTCCATCCGCATATCTTACAAACCTTTTATTCTTTGCAGTCACTCGAACCTTTTTATCATGAGAGTTACGTTCTTCACTCATACCTATCGAACCTCTCTTTCCTTATATTGTGGTTCAATCATTCCGAGATGAAGTTTCAATGCATAATTAATTTTATCCATAACCTCGGAATCATTTTTGATAAAACCTACTGTCCCTCTCACTGCATCCTTAGATACTGTCACTATATCCTCTGCAAGTAAATCTGATAGCTGCTTCAAATGATAGCCATTTACTTCATCTGATTTAATCTGCACATGGACCGGCTTATCCTTTATATGCGTAGTCAAAGGACACACCGTAATTTGTGGTGCCCTACAATGATTACTTGCATTACTGCTAACTACTACACAAGGTCGAATACCGCCCTGCACTCCATGCGGCTGTGTGCCTAAATCTACATACACAACCTCTCCTCTGCTAAAACTGCTATATACTCTTCTATTTTTTTGCATTTGGCTTTACCTCCAACTCTAATCCAAGTCTGCCTTCTGTCGTTGTCACAAACGATCCTCCAGCATTCTTTATCTTTCCGATTAAGCTATAAATCAGTTCATCATCTTTCGACAAAACCCATGTTCTCGTTACAATCACACCATCAATCTGATGTTTTCTAATCATATTTGCCATGATTTCAAACTGACGATATACATCATTCATTGAAAATCCGTTTCTTCTGATCGTCTTAACCACCTTGATGTTATGGCGATTTGCATATTCCCTGATAACTTTCTCCTGTTTAGATTCCTTCCTCTCAATTTGTGTAAGAGTACCTTCTGTTTCAGACAGATAGGCAATGCAATCTAAGTGTGATTCAATTTTTCTACGTGACATAACTTACCTCCCCACAACCTGCATTCCAGACATTCCATCTATCATAAATGAGAAAGAACGCATAAAATAATCTCTTTTTTCCTTTGGTAACTTCATCAGTTTAGCATCCAAAGATACTTCCTTATTAGTATCAATGTTAAGCAATGTATTAGCATCACATTCATAAGCTTCCATAAATAAGTACAAGGCTCTCATACTGAGATTTCGAATACCATACTCAATTTGCTTAATGCTTGATACACTTAACCCAGTAACTGCACTGACATCTTCTCGTGTCATCTTTTTATCTTTTCTTATCTGCTCTAAGGCAGGTCCTATTTCAAACGCATTATATTCCATCATTTTTCTCATCCTCCAGATCATCCAAACCAAAATACTCATATGCTTCCTGTTCTGTCGGGAACACTCCGGCGATGCTTCCATCGCCGTATCTTACGATTGTTCCAAATTCCACAGTCGTGAATCGAAGTGTTCCTTTATATAAAAGAGAGCAATCCTTATTCTTCATCTGATTCATCCGGACACTCTGACATCCAGGTATGATGCTGCTCCATATCTACAAGTAACACTGGTCTGTTCATTAACGTATCAATGAACTTGAATAAGTCGTCTGGATCTGTTGTAAATGCAAAGATGTTATTCACAACTACCATTACTGCCTCTGTCTCATCTAATGTCTGGCAGAAATCCGAAATTATTCTACGATCAATATCATCATCTGCTCCGCCATCCACAATAACATCAGTCAACTCAATGCCAACTGCCAATGCCATAGCAATCATCTCTGCTGCCATGGCATGAATCTTATGATCTGCCTTGCGACTTCTGATAAATGCAATCGCTTTCCCATCAAACTGTGATGCTACATCCTTGTTATCCATAATTCTAAAATCTGTTTTCTTCATTACCTTGTTCTCCTTATAAAATGATATTTTCTAAAGGAGAGATTATTGGGCCCTCACCTCTCCGGGTGACTGTGCTGTATCTCAAGCACATATTTATGATACCGCCAATTAACAAATCTATCTCGACCTTGTAAGTCGTATAAATTGAAAAAAGACGACTTCTTAAGTCGCATTAATACTAATAGGCTATTCTACTCAAAAACAGCCGATAAAACTTTCTCTGCACGTTTTACATCTTCTGGTGTCAAGCTATTTAATATCTCTTTCAGTTTTTGACTTCCACTCCAGTTCTCAGTACCATATAAAAGATAGTCCACTGAAACTCGAAGCATACAAGCTATTGTGTAAAGATATTCTGTTTTTATCAAAACTTTACCACTTTCAATACGCCTATACTGCTCATAACCAAGTCCAATGTTATCAGCCATCTCCTGCTTTGAAAGTCCTACACTTTTTCTACAACATTCAATTCGATGCCCAATTTCCTGGATATCTTTATTCGTAAGTACTGGAACGAGAGCCACGTTTTCACCTCCTTTCTCATCCAATTTTATTTACTCTACCTCATCGATCAGAGAATACTCCGCACCACAACATGGACATTCTACGTCAATATCTCCAATCAGAATTAATCCAATATTTCCACAGTATTCACACTCTAATTCGTCCTCGTCAACTAATGACATACGCTCACCTCCAATTAAAAAATGCCAGATAGGGATTCAACCTCGATCTGGCATAATTATAGGACACATTCATATTGCAAAAGATTTAAGCAAAAAATGTTTATATATTTTTATTTATTATTAGGATTCAGAAAATTCCACAACACTTGCCCTGCAAACTCATTTGTTTTCTGAGCAAGTTTATCTTGTGTTTTACTGACCATATTACACTTTTTAATATAGCCATCATTTATTTCTTCTAAAGTTAGCACAGTGTTTTTTTCATTCCGAGACCTCTTAAACTCATCACTGGCTTCCTCAAATTGCTTAAGTGATAACTTTTCTTCTTCCAGCTTTTTCTCAAGCATTTCAATAGATTTTTTCCTGTATGACAATTCTTCTTCATATGTCATATGAACGCCTTCTGGCATATATCCTTCTGGTGATAATATACGTTCTTCTATCGTTTTCCATCCACGAGCACCATTTTCATACTTCTCAAGTGTGGACATTTTCATATTTAAGTCACCACCATTTAAATACTGACTAACAATTTCTCTGTAGTAATCATCTCTGGACATATCATATTCTATTGGACTCTCTTCTCTTCCAATTTGATCATCAAGAATTTTTTCTTTTATTCTATCAGTGTCCTTATTCAATCGCTTTATCAGATTGGCAATCCCATAATCAATACTTATATTTTGATGATTTATTGATTCTTCTAATTTATGTACTTTTTCATAATCGTTTCCTAGTAAAAATAACAACATTTCTTCATATTGTTCTTTTTCATATTGCCAATTCAACTCTTTTGCCTTTTCAATAAAACTATAATTCCAAAACATATCATAACTTGCTTTATCTGCATCCACGCAGATTCTCTGCAATAATGCACCTATATCATCTCCTCTTTCAGCCAAGTAACTGTATACGAACTTTGTCAATATTGGCGTTAATCGATCTAACCATATTTGTATCCGTCTCGTTGTAAAATAACTAGGCAACGAATATACCAATTCTCTTAGCTCTACTGGCAATTTTTCTATGTCTTCCATTATAGATTCATAGTACTCACCAATCTCAGATATGGTTACAGCATGGGTTACTCTTTCTTTTTTCATTCCGGGGTTACAGGTATATCCCTTTACCAGTATAGCCAGCAATTCTCCACACTCAGCCGGAAAATAACTCTCTCCACCTTTTGTATCACCATCCATCTTAAATGAATTTATGTCTATTTCATAGAATTCGCATACTTCTTTTAAACGATTCATAAAGGTCATTTTAGTTTTGCAGCCACTCTTTTCAGCCATTTCTTCGACTGAAAAATCCGCCTTCCTACGTTTACTCTTCTTTGCCATTCTTAATACCTTCTTTCTCTATTTCAATATCTCAATTATTTTCAATATCTTGTCCTGCATTTCAGGTGATAAGTCCATTATAGCAGAAGCGGTTTTTTCTTTGTTAAAATCATCTCCATACAGCAGATAATCTGTTGTTATTTCCAGTTGTCTTGCAATAGTAAACAAATATTCTGTTTTACATACCACCTTACCATTTTCAATTCTAGACAGCTGATCCTTACCTATACCTATTATATCGGCAAAATCTATAGCTTTGATTCCTTTACTTTTTCTCAAATTTTGAATTCTCTTTCCCATACCTTTCATATCATTTTCAGTAAAATAAAAGTTCTGCATTTCCTTCATCCTTTCCGGCTGAATCCAGCTCGGTTAAGGGAGGGTAGAATGACTTCTTTTATAATTCTGCAAAAGTAAAAACGCAGGGTAAGAAGTCCAGTCCATAACTGGATTCTTTCCCCTGCGTCTGTGGTGCTATCACTCATAATAATGAGCCGCCCTTATCAGGTGGTGCCATTCATTTAATTGTTATTTGTCACTACACTCGAAACACACCATCAATGGTATGCTCAATCAATACCTCTTCGGTATAATTCTTGAGTCGAAGAACTCGTTTGCACTTCTCACACTTTAATTCGATTCCCGCCAGATAAAGTCCATTATTCTCTCCGGTAGGAAAATAATTCATAAATAACTTGTTGCAGTTTGCTCTCCTGCATCTAATTTCTATCTTTCTGTTCAATTCAGTTCGCTCCTTATTCATACAAAATCATCAATCTACAATTCTGTACTCGTAAAGGAAAGGGAAATCACCTTTGCAAGCCTTTTGCCGGGAGTTCCGATGAATGTCTGCACATTCCTCGGCTTTGCTGATCTAAAGCCAACTGATATGAATTGTGCTGTCAGCACACAATCACATCAGGCTCCGGCTCTTTCCATAAACCACATATTGTTATCTTCATAGAAAAGGAATATTTCCTTTCCATCTACCACACAGGTATAACGCTCTCCAACTCCACCAGCTCTTGTACTGGCTGCTCTGCGCTTGTCTTTTACTTGTGTAATCTCATACTTTCTGCCATCTTCCCATGTTATCTCTTTGGGAATGAGCAGTCCGTCCTTTGAAAACTCTGCAAGTACATCAACATATACCTTATTGCTCAATATAATCACCTTCCTTACAAGATTGCTATTGCTCTGGAAGCATCCATCTTCCTTGCTATATAGCCTTTTTCTTCTAATATTTTCAGATGTGCATAAACACTTGAAGTCGATGCCCCTACCATCTTGCATATCTCCCTGATAGTAGGAGCATAACCATTCACACGCTGATATTGCATAATGCTTTCATACACATTCTGCTGTTTCTCCGTCAATGGTGCTCTGTCTACCAGATCAATTCTTGCTGCTTCGCTCATGTTCCGCCTCCCTCTTTATCCAAAATACCCATGTGGATGTACTGTGTATTCTTCTTTTGCATTGACTGCCGACAGAATCCTGTCCCGGTACATGAGTCCCCTCTGGATACTGTAAAATCCAAATCTTCTGCGTATCTCATCCACCGCCGAATCCATCTTCATCTGCTTTTCACGCTTCTCCACACTTGAGAACAAATCAATCAGTTCCCAATAATTATCTGTTACTAGGTCTGCACCTCGGACACCAACACTGCGGATTGGCTTGCTCCAGTTATAGTTTTCCTTAAATATCTGATAAGCATATGCAGCTATCTCTCCGGTGATATTAGTTGCATGGTCAATCTTTTTCTGACGGGTAAAAGAGAATAACTCATTATCCCTGACACTTATCTCAACCACTCTGCACCGGAATCCATTCTCACGAAGTCTTGCTGCAACACTCTCAGCCAGAATATAAAGAACAATCTTTACATCCTCATCGCATACTAAATCCTTTGGTGTCGTTGTGCTGTTTCCCACCGATTTGATTGGAGCGTGGGTATTCTCCAGCTTGACAGGTGAATCATCATAGCCATTAGCAAAAGACCATAAGATACTGCCCATCTTTCCAAGGTGACTGTTAAGCACATCTTCATCTGCCCTTGCAAGATCACCTATGGTTTTAATACCAAATAATGCAAGCTTTCTGTTCGTACTTTTGCCAACGTATAGAAGATCTGCCACTGGAAGTGACCAAGCCTTCTGCTTAAACTCACTCTTATACATAGTTGTGATTGCATCAGGCTTCTTATAATCTGAACCAAGCTTTGCAAATATCTTATTGAAAGAAACACCAACACTCACTGTGATGCCAAGCTCTGACTTCATTCTCCTGCTGATTTCCTGTGCAATGAGCAATCCATCCCCTTTAAGGAAGCTGCTCCCTGTCACATCAAGCCAGCACTCATCAATTCCATATGGCTCCTGTCTGTCCGTATATTCTGCATATATCTCATGAGCCATCCTTGAAAATCGAAGATATAAGTCCATTCTTGGTGATACAAATGTTATGTCCGGACAGACTTGCTTTGCCTGCCAGAGTGCCATTCCTGTTTTCACACCGTACTTTTTGGCAATATAGTCGGCTGTTAAGACAATCCCATGTCTTGCCTCCGGGTCACCGCCTACTGCCAGTGGCTTTCCTGCAAGCTCAGGATGATGCAAATGTTCAATCGAAGCATAACAACAGTTGATATCTGAATGAAGTATTACCCTGTCTCCCATCTGCATCACCTCCTGCATTTAATCTGTCACTACCATAACCTTTAGTCCAAGTATATGAGTAATGTTCCTTACAGGGCATAGTATAACCCCAAGAATAATCGACTGTCAACAGACACATGTGTCCTTTTTCTCATTATATTGGATTTTTAACTTGAATAATTGGCACTATTGCTATATACTATGGAGTGAAAAGAGACATTTGAAATCAACAAAATGAAAGAAAAGAGGCGTATGTATGTACTCAATCGGAGAAATCATTTCAACATATAGAAAAAGAAAGGCTTGCTCCAACAGGATCTCGCTGATGAACTGGCAAAGGAAGGCATTACCATTTCCTATAAAGCCATATCCAACTGGGAGAGAAATCTTGCTGAGCCGAGCGTTACCATATTTTACAAAGTGTGTAGAATCCTTGGTATTACTAACATGTATGAAGCATATTTTGGAGTAAATCCTGCCGATTCTTTCTCATCACTAACTGATGAAGGCAGGGAAAAAGCTATGGATTATATCAATCTGCTCCACGCATCCGGAATGTATGAAAAGCAGACTGCTAAGATAATTCCATTCCGTAGCATTGATATTTTTGAAAATGCCGTATCAGCCGGAACCGGTAACTTCCTTATAGACGGACCGAAAGATACTGTACGCATAGATGAATCTATCCTGCCGGAAGATACTACTTTCGGTGTACGCATTAGTGGTGACAGTATGGAACCTGAATTCCACGATGGTCAGATTGCATGGGTATTACAACAGGAATCTGTTGCTAATGGAGAAATCGGCATCTTCGCTCTAAACGGAGAAGCCTATATTAAGAAATTACAAAACGATAAAGACGGAATTTTCCTTATCTCACTTAATGAAAAGTATGCACCTATCAAGGTTAGTGAAAATGACCGCTTAGACATATTTGGAAAAGTTCTTGGAAAATCTGATGCTTCTGCTATCACAGGACATTGCCGATAAAATTGCAAGTCCTTTTTATTGGACACATTATTTTGCATAATTGACAATAAGAAAATATCTATAGAACTGAAAGAAGGGATCTTTATGGCGGTTACCAATAATATCAGAGAAATCCGTGAACAACGAGGCATTTACCAGGATGACCTTGCCGCTGCTATCGGATACAGTACCAAAACTGTCGGCAGGATAGAACGTGGGGACAGTACCCCATCTGCCGAATTTATGCTGCGGATATCAAAGTACTTTAATATGCTGGTAGAAGATGTATTTCATGTAGCGGATTGAACTGGGGAATCAGAGATTCCCTGTTCAGGACATGCCTGGCAATAACTGTTATATATAAAACAAGGGTGAAAAGCCTGATTTGTAAACTTCTCACCCTCATTATCATAGAAGAATCTAATTTACAGAGATTTTCTCATAGTCTCCTGTTCAGAGTCCCTCTATTCCAATCTGTAATATTACAAATTTTACTTATCTGCTTACCCTTCTAGAGCGTGTTTGAAAATTGCTTTCTGACAGATGTGCGTCACAATTTGTGGGAGATTTGAGCCAAATGAAGGGCGCATAGTGGGCTATGTAACCTGAATTTGGCTCAAATCTCCCGCGAAGTGGGGCGTGCATCTGGCGGGAATGAATTTTCAAACACGCTCTAGTATATCATCAATGACGCTCCGCCAGCTTTTGCACTTGCTTTCAATGCTCTTTTACAAACAAACTGAAGTCTATCCCAATATGCAGACCTTTGATTATACACGCTTATAAATTATTGGTTCATCATATCCAAAAGTTCTCTTTCCATTAACTTCCATGCTTTCTGATACTTCCAGAAAATTGTTGGAAAACTTTTCCCAAAGTTTGAATGTCATTACCGGAGAGAACTGGCTTGTGCTGCCTCCCTCCCAGATTCCGTCCTTTTCATGATAAAGTGCCGGAGTAAATTTTTCAGATTTTTCTAGTTTAGAGTAATCAACATTCTTCATAGAATCATATGAAAATGTATTTTTATCTTCTCCTTTTGGAATTTCATAAGAAGAAAGTAAAATTCCCTGTTCTATTTCCGTGATAAGGAAAAGATGTGGAGATGCATGACGTTTCCCATTAATTTCATAATAACTCTCTTCAACAACAAATTTTCCTTTGAAATCTTCAGGAAGGTTATTTATTTTGTCATTACAGATTGTATTTACATGTTCCGCATATGGATATGTTTTCCCCTCTGCCTGCATTTTCTTAAATTGATCCTTATTATCAAAATGTCCTGTCATCATTCCTACAAAATTATCAAGTTTCATCATATACTTTACCTCCTGGTATTTGCCTAATCACACTATTCCTCTTTTGCTTTTGCCATACTGGCGATATCTCCCACTCCATTCAATACCATTGTCGGAAGATAAGCATAAGTTTTGAGTGTATCCTTCGTTGAACATCCAGAGAGAACCAATACAGTAGACATACCACTTTCCATTCCTGAAATCACATCTGTATCCATACGATCCCCAACCATTACAGCTTCTGCTGAATGACATCCAAGCATATTCAATCCTGTTCTCATCATCAGTGGATTCGGTTTCCCACAGAAATATGCCTGTGTACCTGTTGCCATTTCAATGGGTGCAATCAATGCACGACAGGCAGGAGCGATTCCGTTCTCGATCGGTCCGGAAACATCCGAGTTTGCTCCAATCAGCTTAGCTCCCTTCAGAACTAAATTCGTTGCTTTCGTTAAAGTATCCAATGAATAGGAACGTCCCTCTCCCACAACAACATAATCCGGATTTACATCATTCATTGTAATGCCAACGTCATAAAGTGCATTTAAGAGACCGGCTTCTCCTATCACAAATGCTGAACAGCCTGCCGCCTGTTCCTTTAAAAAAGCGGCTGTTGCCAATGCGCTGGTATAAAAATGTTCTTCTGGCACATCAAGTCCCATCCTTGCCAGTTTCTGATTTAATTCCCGTGGTGTATATCCACTATTATTTGTCAAAAATAAATATTCTTTCTTTTCATCATGCAACCACTGGATGAATTCTGGAACACCTGGCAATATCTGATTGCCATGATAAATCACACCATCCATATCACAGATGAATCCTTTTTTTTCATTAAAATCGATTATGGATTTTCTCATGTTCATATGCGCCCTGCCTTTCTTGTTTCTTTAGAATACACCTTGCTCTTTTCATAATAAAATAAAGCGCTATTTTCTACAAATATTTTCATATTATATCATCCACACATAAAATCAAATACATAGTACTGTGAAATCGAAGTAAATATTTCTATCAACAGAACCTTTTATGACAACATCTCTTTCACACAAGTACTCCGATAATCACTCGGTGATATTTTATATCTTTCTTTAAATACTCGGTTAAATGTTCTCTGACTTTCAAATCCACTATCCAGACAAATGTTTGTAATAGAATCACTCGTATTTTCCAAACGCTGGCATGCATAGTTCAGCCTTGCATCGTTAAGATATTGATTAAAGTTTCTATGGAATGTTTTGGAAAAGAGTCTGGATAAAACATATTTGCTCACCCCCAGATCTTTTGCCATCTCTTCCAGCGAAAATTTCTTCTTAAAATTTGCTGATATATAGGAAACTGTCTGGTAAATAAGATCGTTGCTCCCCACATTACTCTTTTCTACCAAATTTAATTTTCCTATGCAGCGTGCCAACACAATTTGAAGATATGCCTGTGCAACAGTAATATCCGACTGTTCTGTCTCTAAAATCGCATTTATAACCCTATATACCTCCGGTTCAACCTTTTCCGCTTTGATGATCGGGTATTCAGGAGCCATGGATTGCATGATATCTGCAAATTTGGCAATCGTAAATGGCGATGCAATCAGATAAGTCGCTTTATTTACACCGGGTGTCAGTACCTGATAGTGATGAATAACATCTGGAAATACAAAGCCTATATCTCCTTTATCCATATGATATAGTTCCTGTCCGACACCAAGTTCTAATGCTCCACTTGTTACACAAACAATCTCCAATGCATTATGAAGATGTGGTTCAATATGTTTTGACTTCCTATTTATTGCTATGATCTCCTCTTTTGTGTCAACATATTTTAACTGCATGAAATACTCCCCTTTGCAACATTTGTCTATATCTTCTTTCGATTTGGCAAGCAATCCTTTTACACCTATCTTATAATCAACTTGTAAATAAGGAAAGGAGGAATTGCAAATGAGCAACCTAAAAAAATATCTGAATGACCTTTTAGTATTCTACACTGAATATTTTGAGCATCCTTACCATGTATAAATACTAAAAGGACTATTTTGTGAAAACTGAATATTTTCTTAAGGCCATTTCATAAAAATGAAGTGGTCCTTTTTATTTTCAAAATACAGTTCTATCACTTTATATTTATAGAAAAAGCACTGTCTCATCGAACAACGATCAGACAACGCTTTCTCTTGTCAATTCTAATTTATGTCTGATGCATCTGTTACTTCATCTGCAGCAATTCCTTTTTCTGCTTTCAGTTTTTTATTTGCATCTTCAACATTCATTCTTGAAAGTGCAAACATAATCAATACATCAAAGATTAACGGAAGCCAAAGATACATGAACTGCATCATATCAAGTGCAGACTGTGGCTGAGTTGCATTTGTTCCGATATATCCACTGAGCTCAAGCATCCATCCAACAACAGCGGTTCCAATACCTCCACCGATTTTTACACCAAGAGAAGTACAAGAGTACATCGTTCCATCAATTCTCTTTCCCTGTGTAAGATAAGTGTATTCAGAGCAGGATGCAATAACAGCATTCATATCTCCCTGCCATGGTCCCTGACCTAAGGCTGCAAGAGCTGTAAACGCCATCATCAGCGGAACACTACCCATATATCCGGCAACAACAACAAGTGCTCTACCGATGACTGCTAAGACATAACCTCTTAAGTTCAGTTTATACATGCCTTTCCACTTACCAACTAATGTCGGTGTAAAAATCAGGGCAATGATCAGTGGAATATTTACTGCCCATGCAAATTGTCCAAACAAATTCTTATTTTCAGTACCCATGTCATGTAATAAATGCCAGCTCCAATCATGGCACCATATAACTGCTGTAAAATATATGTTCCACAAATCATCATGTAATATTTGTTTTTGACAAGAAGCTTGAATGCCTGTACCATTCCATACTTTTCATTATCATTCTTTACTTCTCCTTCATTAAGTTCTTCCTCCGGAAGTTCCTTAACAGAAAGTGCTGAAATCGTATTTACGACCAGACCAATGATTGCATAGATAATAGCAACCGTTCTCCATGCCGCAGCATCTCCACCACATTTATCTACAAATCCAACTGTAATCGCCTGAATCAGAAGACTTGTTGAAAATGCAAAAATAAAACGGTAAGATCCCATCTGTACACGCTCTTTGCTGTTCTTTGTAATCAGTGACGTAAGTGCTGAATAAGCAATATTGTTTGCTGTATAAAACACACTATTTAACAGTGTATAAGAAATAAAGAACCATGCATATTTAGCCGTTGTTCCCAAACTCACCGGTACTGCAAAGCAGCCGACCAGCGTAATGGCACAACCAATATATCCGTATAGCATCCAGGGTTTCGCTTTTCCCATTTTACTGTGTGTTTTGTCAATCATTGTTCCAAAAATATATCCGTAAAACCATCAAATAGTTTTGATACGGCAATCAGGGTACCCACGACACCTGCAGCAAGTCCTACCGAGTCCGTCAGATAGACCATCATAAAAGATGTCAGGAATGCATAGACTACATTACCTGCAATATCACCTGATCCGTATCCAATTTTGTTATACCATTTCAAATACTTTTTTTCTTCCATCGAATTTCTTTGCTCCTCATCTTCATCGCACTTAGAATCTCAATATGGCTAACCGTATGATATCTAATTCTGTTTTTTTCTCTGATTTTGTCTGATTGCTCTGTATATCCGGACTTTACATTACAATCAGACTCTCTTTCCTTGTTTACGGGTTACATGAAACTTTATTATCCCTTTACATACGGTATCAGTGTAAACTGAAACCGGAATAATACATCATCAAATCGGTACTGCTCCAATACAACTGGACCACAACTATTAGAACCAATGCCATTTAATGCGTAGTCAACACAGAATACTACACTATCTGATTCTATTAATTCATAATTATGCGTTTTCTTCTCAAGTTCTTCCTGTGTATAATAAGAAGCATTGAATGAAAATGCCTTTTCTGCGGATGCCACAATTCCATATCGGCTGTTGTTAAGCTCTACATATTCACAATCATAATGGCTTCCATTTTCCTGTGGACGGATATAGTCCTCATGTAAATCCCCTACATCTGCCCGGTACAAACCGTGGCTCGCAGCCTGATGTTTATCACAATAACTTTCCTGTGGTCCCATTCCAAAGTATCTTACAGCTGAAAGTTTTTTATCCAGGAACATCCTCACACCAAATCTCGGAAGATCCGGGAATTCATCGTCTTTTGTTACTGCAATATCTGCATCAATCTTTCCAGCAGCTTCTATTTTCCATGTAATCGTCACATCAAGAATCTTCTGTACTGTCTCTGCCACAACGGAAGCATGGCTTGTAATCTTCACACCATGTTTTCCCTGCACAACCTCTGTCGTATAGGCTCTTGTGTAAGCCTTATCATAGTGGGCTTTCTTCCATTCAGACTTGATGTACATATCGTTATCTGTTGGAGCTCTCCAAATATTTAATTCCATCGGATGGTTCAAGTATTCCCGCCCTGCGAATTTCATCTCTGTAAAGAGTGCAGTACGTTTGTCTATGGTATAAGCAAATTCACGCCCCTTGATATGAATCTGTGTATCATTTTCATTTACCTGTAATTCAGAGTCCACTACTGTTTTTGGTATCCATTTCTCTGCAAGTTTACATTTTGTATCCTCTTTACTTACCTCAATTTCATCAAATCCAAGAATATGGTCTTCATCCAACAGTGGCAATTCTTTTTTCAGATGGTAAATAAGTTTTAAATAACATTTCCCATTCTCTGGAACATTGATCTTCAGGTTTGTTTTTCCTTCCCCGTGTGGTGCCACAGAAAACTCCGGAAGTATGCCTTTGCTGATCACAAGACCATCCTGTGTCAGCTCATAACTAATCTTCACATAATCTTTCAAGTCATCAAAATCCATGTAGTTATGAAGCACCAGTTCTCCGCTTTCTTTGTTATAGGAAATAACTCTTGCCGGGCGATAAACATTCTTGTATTCGAAAAGTCCTGTATGTACCGTTCTGTCCGGATATACTAATCCATCCATACAGAAGTTGCCATCATGAATTTCTTCGCCATGGTCGCCCCCATAAGCATATATAGTCTTTCCATTCTCAGCAGTTCCATGAGCAATCGCATGGTCACACCATTCCCAGACAAAGCCGCCGCACATTTTATCATTATCCTGAATCATCTGGAAGTAATCTTCAAAATCTCCAGGTCCGTTTCCCATGCTGTGACAGTACTCTACCAAAAGGAATGGTTTGCTTCCATCTTTATCCAGATATTCCTGAATTTCGGAAAGCGCTGGGTACATCCGGCTGTACACATCCAGATTGCTGTAATCATATGTTTCATCATAATTACGGTATCTTGCACTCTCATATTGTGTGATACGGTCTGGATCAAAATTCTTTGTCCATTCCAGTGCTTTTTCAAAGTTGCAGCCATAAGCACTCTCATTTCCCATTGACCACATAACAATACAGAAACGGTTTTTGTCACGTTCCACCATGAGTTTTACGCGATCAACGATTGCCTCTTCCCATACCGGATCATCTGCAATCTTCTCATTCCATCGTTTGAACCGATTGTAATCAGTGTCTTCTTTTCTGTAGATCATAAATGGACCATGAGCTTCAATATCTGCTTCATCTATTACCATGAATCCATACTTGTCACACATTTCATAGAAAAATGGTGCGTTCGGATAGTGGCTGGAACGGATCGCATTAAAATTATGCTGCTTCATTAACGTAAGATCGGTTGTAATCTGTTCCGGATTGATTGTAAATCCAGTAACCGGATCAGAATCATGTCGATTGACACCACGGAATTTAATCTTCTGTCCATTTAAATAAATAACCTGGTCTTTAATCTCTATCTTTCTTAATGCAATGTGATCTACAATTACTTCATTCTCTGTTTCAAGAATCAGTTTATATAGATATGGATTTTCTGTATTCCAAAGTTCCGGACTTGCGATTTCTAATACAGCTGTTCCTTCTTCAGCAATACTTCCTAGTGCTACAACTGCTCCGTTTCTATCTTCAATCGAAATTTTTACATTTAACGGAGAGTAGAATTTCATTTCAATTTCTACTTTCGCAAGCATATCCTCAATTCTTGTTTTAATATGATAATCACTGATTGCCTGTTTTGGGCGTTTCAAAATGTACACATCCCGGAAAATACCACTCATACGGAATTTGTCCTGATCTTCCAAATAGGAACCATCACACCACTTCATTACCAACACTGCCACCGTATTCGTTCCATCCTGAAGTACATCGGTAACATCAAACTCACTGGTCATATGCGAAACCTGGCTGTATCCTATGTAAGAGCCATTGATCCATACGTAAAAGCAACTGTCTACTCCTTCAAAGTTCAAAAAAGATTTTGGCGCTTTCTCATCTCTACTGTACTCAAAAGTATGTACATAGGCTCCACACGGAATGTCCTGTGGCACATATGGTGGATCAAACGGAAATGGATACCGGATGTTTGTATACTGGTGTGTATCATATCCAGCCATCTGCCATACACTTGGAACCTGAATCTCATCAAAATTTTCTGTATCATAATTCTTCTCAAAGAAAGAATCCTTAATGTCATAGATGCTGTTAAAATACTGGAATTTCCAAGTTCCATTCAATAACTGCATACGATCTGACTCTTCTCTGTGTTCCACCAAGTTATCCATTCTTCTGGATGCCGGAATATAATAGGCTCTGGCTGGCATTGTGTTTTCGTGCAGTACGCTTAGATTTTCATAATAACGTGGTACGATCATAAATAGCTCTCCTCCAATACATATACTTTTTGTTCTTTGTTTTCCTAAAGCAAACCTTATACTTTACTTTTTGTTTACGTTCCTTAGTTATGCTATATATAGCTTATCCTAATTCGCAAAATATGTCTATGAATTGGATTAGACAAAATATGCACTAAATGATACAATGATAAAAAGTACGAAAAGAGGTGCTGTCCTATGCATTTGAACACCGGTTATTTGAACCACTCACATATGGATTTCAAAGACAAAAGTCGTCCGCTGATTGTCGGTAGCTGTGGTACTTACCGTCTTTCCAGACATCCCAAACTTCCGACCTACCGTCCAAGGGGTCGTCTGGATTATCAGATTATATATATCACTGCTGGTTGTGGGCATTTTCATTTTGATAATGTAAATAATGAAACGATTGTTCCAGCCGGCAACATTGTACTGTACAGACCGAAAGAACTCCAAAAATATGAATATTACGGAGAAGATAAGACAGAAGTATACTGGATTCACTTCACAGGAAGCAATGTGAAAAATATCTTACGTCAATATGGGTTTCCGGATAAAGAACGTGTCTTTCAAGTGGGTACATCTAATGAATATGAACAAATTTTCAAACGTATCATTATCGAGCTCCAACGCTGTCAAGACAATTATGAGGAAATGCTTGTCCTTTTGCTACGTCATCTTCTGATCAGTTTCCACCGGGAACTGACAAGAGAGCACATATTAAAAAATGAATATCTTGATCATGAGATGGATAATGCTGTTACCTTTTTCAGTAAAAACTACAATCAAAATATCAATATTGATGATTATGCTGCCTCACGAGGCATGAGTGTCAGCTGGTTTATCCGAAATTTCAAAAAATATACCGGTTCTACACCAATGCAATTCATTGTGGGAATCCGTATCAACAATGCTCAGATGTTACTTGAAACAACAACTTATTCCATCAATGAGATTTCTAAGATTGTCGGATATGATAACCAGCTTTATTTCAGCCGGCTTTTTCACAAGCTGAAAGGATATTCGCCAAGAGAATACAGAAAAATAAGAAATAAGTTATGAAATCTATAATGCCCGTAAAAAACCAAATGCCAAAAAAGGATGCCACCGAATCAAAGCAGATTACGTGACATCCTCTTCTTTTTATTAGTGCTATTTTATGAATTCAACCGAATAGTAATACATGTACTCATTATCGGTATCTATATGCTCCCCTGTAATATCCTGTATTGGCAACGAACTTAACCCCTTTTCTCCATAAATCAGTGCCGCTAATCCTTGCTCTGTTCCATACTCTATCTTGCATTTGTTTTCAATAGACGTTGCTGATCTTCCATAATATTCCCTGTTTGTAACTCCCTCCAAAATTGGTATTTCTGTCATATATTTTGAATATTTATCTGCTGCGATGAGCTTTGCAGTAAAATTATCAAAATCCGGTGTAATGACAATCAATCCATTTGTGGAAGATTTCACATCTTCATAGGAAAGTTCCAAAACTTTTTTATGTGAAACTCGTTGTCCAAGCTGATATTCTGACAAATAAATAGATAACGTTTTAAATGTATCCCTTGAATTGTATCGAAACATCATTGTTCCATCAATTCCTGATAACAATTCAGCAGTTTTCATTCCTATACTATCTGAATCTACTGCTTCAATATAGTTTTGTGGTTGTCGCAATTTATTACATACGATGGATCCAAAAGTAACCATAGATATTCCCACTACAAAATAAGAAGCACTATAATGATTCTCTTTAAGTATCGTTGTTTGCGGCCACTGTCCTTTGTTATCTGTATCAATGTATCTTCTGATTTTTTTTCAATATTATCTATTTCAATATCTTCACCAGCCAAGAACTCATTAAGACTAATACCTAATATTCCGCATAATTCTAAGTATACTGATACATCCGGCAAACAGATTCCTCTCTCCCATTTAGAAACAGACTTATCACTCATACCTAATTTTTCTGCCAGTTGCTTTTGCGTCATCCCCAATGACTTTCTCTTACCTGCAATGTATTTTCCAATTTTGATAAGACCCATCCATCTACCTCCTTTTTTATATTGATCGTACTCTTTTTTAGAGAAAAAACATACCCCTCGAAGGTAGAATATGATTTTTAAGCCTGTCTAGTTTGCCAGATAAACGAAAGAGCTTATATAGCGGATTCATATATAACCTTACAGTTTTTATTACTGTATCCTATATATTCCATACACTGCAAGCAAGAAGCATCGAAGCTCGTCTCTGTCTGTAAATTCCTTTTGCACAAATCCTTCTTCTTGGTGGAAAGACAATATTTTATCTTGTTCATTAATCCAACATATTAGCTTTTTATTTTTTCTTTCATTTATGTAACAAATTTCGCTCCATTCACAATCACCACAAATTATTTCACACTTTCTACAAGACAAAATATTATCATGAATAGCTTGTTTAAATTCAGAATACGGAAGTAGCATTCCTTCTTTCCATCCACATAATTCAAGAATCTTTTGATCATATTCTCGAACCTTATCAGCAACACTACAGCTTCCATCTTGTAATCTACTGGAACATCCCTCACAAAAAATATCTAACTGCAATGTGACACAAACAATTGAAGCGTTTTCTAATTCAGCTATTATTTTCTTTATATATTCTTTATATTTTTCATTATACTTTTTCACTGAGAAAAAGGAGATACACAATCCGTGATGTGGACGAAGTTTGTACTGGTATTCCATTTTATTCTCCTTTATGCCAAATAGGCGTTTCTTCCTCCCAATCCTTTGAGGTGGTTAAAGTGAACAATCTGCTCAACGGGTAAATGCCACTCCTCTGAAGGAAGCCGGATGAGTTTTGTCTGCATATAATTAATCTCTGTTTTCTCGCTTATTATGAATCTTCCTTGATTTTGGATCAATAAAATTGGATTTATAGATTTTTATCCCTTTTCTTTTTTGCCATTACAAATCCAAACATTAAAATCAAATTTACAAACAGTACAACTATACTACCTTCAATTTTACAGTTGCCACCCGACAAAATTGAGTTTCCACTAATTATCATGTTAAACATAAGATTACCCTTGTATTGTTTTCAACTTCTTTAATCTTACAAACAACCTTTTATCCTTCGGGCACATATTTTCAAGTTCCTCAAGACTATATCTTCTCAAATCATCTTTGCTTTTTATCCCCATTCTAAACGCATCCATGCATAAAAAGTCATCAAATCTGACTCCATGCTCCATATCATTCAGATCTTCTATACTACGCAGTTTTATCCCCTGATTCTCACAAATCGTATACAGCTCCTGCAATGTTGTTGGTCCCATATTACGAAACTTTATAAAATGTTCCTTTGGATATTCTCCCAATCCTTCCAATGACTCAAATCCATTTCTTCTGAGAATATTCCGTAACCTGCTCGACATTTCAATATCATCATAATCTGTTTTTTCAGCGTACATAAAAGCTCCCTTTTGTCATTTTATTTATCGTATAATTTATCAACCTCAGCTTCATACACCGATTCAGTATGAGTATCAAATAGCACCCACTCCACCAGATCAAAACAATCCGGATTATCCTGCAAGAACCTATTTACTGTATGTATTGCAATCTTTGCTGCCAACTCAACCGGGAAACTATATACTCCCGTTGATATAGAAGGAAATGCAATAGACCTAATTCCATTATCCATTGCCAGTTGCATAGAATTAAAATAGCAGTTAGCAAGAAGTTCCTCTTCTCTATTCCTTCCTGCATTCCATATCGGTCCTACAGTATGTATCACATAATCACATGGCAGATTATAGGCTTTTGTTATCTTTGCTTCTCCAGTCTCACATCCGTTAAGTGTCCTGCACTCCGCCAGAAATTCCGATCCTGCTGCTCTGTGAATTGCACCATCTACACCGCCTCCACCAAGAAGTGAATTGTTAGCCGCATTTACGATTGTCTGCACATCTGTTACTTTTGTTATGTCACCTTTTATCGTCTTAATCAAATACATTGTTTAATATTCCTTCTCTATCTCTTCATCTATTGCATACATTTTCTTGAATGCATCAAGGTCTGCTTGATTTTTAATCAGCATGACCTCTTCTATCTTACCTGTATGAATGTCCTTAAAGCCCGCAACCTGCTCGCCATTACATATGCTCGCTTTGATTACTGGTTTCTTATTTTCTTTATCATATGTCTTTGTAACTATCTTTTTCTTAAATAGTCCCACTCTGAGCACCTTCTTTTGACTTTGCCATCAGTATGAGTTTTTCAAAGGACTGTGCAAAGCGTACATCATCATCTTCTGTACGCTTTCTCGGTCCTTTCATATGATTCGTATGAGAGCTGCGTCTTGCCTTCTTGTTAAGATGTCGCTCCATAAGCATCTGATCTATGTTCTCATTCGTGTACCACTTGCCTGATTGGTGAATAGCATATACACCTTTCCCAAGTGCCATAGCAGCGACACCATAATCCTGCGATACTACTACATCCCCTTTATGACAAATGCTGATTAGTTTATAATCTACTGCATCTGCATCTACAAATATCTGCACTAACCTCTCTCCATTTCTCGTTGAATCCATGTCATAATTACATCTACAAGATAATCCGCTGCACCTGACTTAGTTCCTTTCCCGGTTGCATTTTATGCCACTTTCGGATACACTCCCCACAGCATGTTGCCGTTGCATGTTGGGCAATAAATACCGGATGACCACGCATTGGTGTCTGTTTGCCTTCATTTGCTATATATGCCGGAGCTTCTCTTTTTGTAATGAAATCCTTTGCATGTTGTCTGATTGTGTCCAACCCTTTTTCATTTATGTAATCAATATCTTTCTGCTTCAGATGGAAACTGCTTCAGAACTTGGAATTATCCAGCCGCTCAAATAACCGCCTGTACCATTCATCCTTAGTCATATCATCACCACAAATCATATAGTTTCATGGTTTCTGAATTTCGATATTCATGTTTCTCATAATATCCTATCAGCTTACCCTCGTCTCTGAGTGCCACCATGTAAACATCTTTATTCTGTTTCTCATTGTGAAAAATATAGACGATATTATGGCTTTCATCTGCTGCAAACCAGTCCACAACCTGCTGTATTTTATCCCTGGATTCTGGATTATGGCAATCTAACAGACTTCTTCCAATAAGTTTATCGCCACCTCTCTTTGCATAGCTGATAACAGCTGCCGGATTCATGTAAATAATCTCATGCTTGAGATTGCATATAACAACGGATGCCCTATCCTGATCAACAATGCTCTTATAAAAACTGACATAGGATTTAAACTTAATCACCTTTTCATTATCCAGCCTCTTTTGAAGTTGTGGTTTCTTTCTTCGATAATAATCGTATATTTCTCCATCAGGTATCCAGATTTGTGCCTCATTTATCTTATCAAGTACAGCTTCAACAATCTGTTCATCTGCCAGTAAATCAGGGACTTTATCATGCTCTGTTACATACTTTTTGTATTCTTCATACACCCACCCAGTAATCTTATCCTTCTGTTTCATCTTGAGATTACTAAACTTCTTATTCATCTGTAAAAGCTGACCATCTATCTTTTTATGTATTTTTGTCTTTTTACTTTTTGTCAAATTTCTCCCACCTTTATATTATTAACCACATTTGCTTGTAAAGAGTATGTTTCACATTTATCTTGTCACATTATAACATCTATCAAATTGTTCCGCATTAAAAAAAGGACGCAGAATCTCTCCCACGTCCTCAAAACTATCTGGCTTTATCTTCCCTTACCTTCGATACTTCCTTATGTGCCGCTTCCTGCTTCACCTCATCCACACCTCTAGCCTCAAATGCATCTGCATTATACTGATACTCCTGCGGCTCAGCGACCATTGGAGAGTATACAACCTCTGCTTCCACTCTCTCTGCTTCAGCCCTCTCCGGCTCTGTCTGCTCCTGCTTCTTCATATTCTCCATATGCTTTTCCTTATCAAGCTTCACATTCATAGCCAGATTATCCAGCTTATCAATAGATGCATCCAAATGAAGTTCCATTGATACAAGCATCTTTTTCACTGCTTTCATCGGAGCAAGTACTGCCTTTGTAATTGGATGTTTCTGCTCTTTCTGAGAATAATCTACCTCCGGTTTGTCAGCAAAAGTACGGAATGCATTAGCTGCTGTCTGACCAGCTTCACGAAATCCTTTTGCAAGAAGTGCTGTCTTTGCTATATCCTTATCCGTGGTCTTGATTGCACCTCTTACATTCTCTCGGATATCAAGAAGCCTTTTCTTAATTCCTAAGAACTCCGACACCCTGTATAATGCAGCTCTTCCCTTTGCCTTTGCTTCATCAACTATGCTCTTTGCTGTAGATTTGACCTGTGCTTTCACTTCCAATACCTGCGACTTTATCTGCTCACATCTGGCATTAAGTCGCTCCTGTGCTTCCGACAATGCCTTTTTAGCATTATTGACAAGTGTATCTTCCTGCATTTCTTTGATCTGATTCTGCATATTGGTGAGTTCTTCCGTCATGGAATCAATCTTTTTCTCCAGTCCATCCACATAGCTGCATATCTCAAATACATCGTTTGCCTGCTCTTTCATGGCATTCTTCTTTAATAATTCGAGAAGTTCCCTTACGACCTCCTCATTGGTAAGTGTTTTTCCTGCTTCCATATCCATTCTGTTTCCTCCATTCATAAACGGGAGCGGTCTCGGAAACTCTTTAAGCCCGAATTTCCGCTCTTTTTTCATGTTCTTCTTTTTTGCTTTCCTCCATATCCCGGAAAACATTTTTGTTAAATTTTCAAAAAAGTATTGACATATAAGTCAAAATGTGCGGCGCGTTTGGTGACCATATACGCCAGTCACCAAACGCGCCCCTTGTAGTTAAGAAGCGTCTGTGCCACACGCACAGCATTAAACTAAACTACTAGGAGGTGCACTTTATGATCAAGTACTGGCAGCCCATGCAAGATTACAAGTACTTTCTCAACGAATCCAAAGTCCATTTCGATTCCTCTGAAAGAGTCCGGCTCCATACGGAGCTTTGGAAGCCATGGCAGAAACTCCGCCTTTTCGATACCGATAAGGCCATGGAGTTCCTTCTGCCCTTTTACTCCAACACTGGCAGGCCCGCTAAGAACCAGCCACAAATCTTTTGGTCTTTTATCCTTTTCTTTCTTCTATTTTCAGAAGGTTTGGCCAAGCTATCCCTTACCCTTTGGGTCGACAGGCTCAAACATGACCGCCTCCTTGCCGCTCTCATCGGCTGCACTACGGATTCCCTGCCGCCCCTCGGTTCTTATTTTGACTTCATGGACAGGCTCTGGGCTGCACCGCCAACGGACTTATATGCGCGGGACAAACTGCTTCCGGCTTCCTGGAACACCAAAAAGCCGGATAAGCCCAAAGGCAAAAAACACAAAGCACAGGAGGCAAAGCCCAAAATCACAGAATCTATCGAAAAACGGCTCATGAGCGGGAAGGATATCCCTTTTAACTTTGAAGGGCGGCTGCAGCGCTTCTTCTATCACGTGGCTGTCCTGCCTTCCATGGAATCCGGCCTCATACCAAGGGAACACCTTACGGTTTCCGGAGACGGCACCGCCGTGCATACCCATGCCTGCCCACGCGGGCACCACAGGGTTGGCGCACCGGAAAACCTGCGGCATTTCCCCGACCCCGATGCTTCCTGGGGCTGGGACAGCGACCTGGAAAAATATTACTTCGGCTACACTTTGTTCCAATTATCCTGCTATAACAGTGAACTCAGGACAGATCTCCCCCTGCTTCTGCGTTTTACCAGTGCAAAGCGTCATGATTCGGTCAATTTCCTTGTCGCTTTCCATGAACTGGAAAAATATATGCCGGCTGTTTCCACCTCGAATATGTGCCTGGATTCTGCAATGGACAATTACCCCACCTACCGGATCCTTAAAAACAGAGGAATACGGGCCTTCATCGACCTGAACGACAAATGCGGCCGGCCAAAAACAATTCCTGATACCATCACCATTGACAAAGATGGAACGCCCTTATGTCAGGAAAAACTGCGCATGAAGCCTAACGGTTATGACAGATCCAGCGGTTACCTCATGTGGCGCTGCCCCTATGGGAAAGATCACTGTTCCAAATGTAAAAACTCCTGCACCGATTCCAAATATGGGAGAGTCGTCAAGACCCGGCCCGAATGGGATATCCGGCTTTACACCGACGTCTCCCGCGGCACAGATGCTTATAAGAAGATTTATAATCAACGCACCGCCACGGAACGTATCAACAACCGCATCCTCAATGATTACGGACTGCACCGTATGTTCATACACACAAAGGAGCATTATTCTTTCATGACAACCATGATTGGAATCTGCATCCATCTGGATGCCCGCTATAAACAGCAGGTGCAGGCAGTGGCATAAACCAAGTTTCCTGCTTCCGGATTCTTTCAGGCCTGTTTTTCGACAGGTTTTAAAGTCATGCACATTTTTATTCTTTATGCTCTCTGGACTGCTCAAGCCCCATAATCATCCATCCCTTATCCCTCTCATTTCTGAAAATCAACCTTTTCCTGCTTATTCTCTATTGAGTTTCCGAGAGTGCTCAGGTGATTTTCCACTTGAAGTATATTACAGCCTTCAAAATGAGGACTTTCACTTATAATCTGCAACATTCTCTGGCAGACATCTTCCTCATCTTCCGAAAAAGATAATACGACTACTTTACTCATAACAATCACCTATTCAATTCCACAAATCTATTTTTATCTCATTTTCTTTTTATCAATAACTGCAAAATATCTCTCCCATACGATAACATCGCCGCTATATGGCAATGTTATCGTACAGTAACTTAGCAATTTACTATTTTATATCCAACTCTACATGACCTGTAAAATTATTTCCAGTAATGCCAATATAGTTCCCGCCTTCCGGCAGTGTTATTGTTTCTGAATAGCTGTCAGTTGCTTCAAGCAGGATTACCGGATCATCACTGCCGGAAATCCAAAACACTTGCGCTGTTCCCTCGGTAATCTCCAAGTCGCAGGAAACAGAAATATCTTTGCCATTTTCACGCTCGATAGAAGTTCCACCAAAAAGATATTCTGTTTTGGAAAAGTCCTTATAGTCTGCTACATAAGTTCCAGTATAATGGTCATCACCATACATCCGTTTCCCTTTAAGAGATAAATCCCTTGTCAGCGTTGCATTTCCGGCTAATTGAACAACATTATTATACTGATCCAGAATTTCATCTTTTGAACAGCCTGTGAGGGATAAGCCTATTGCTAAAGTACAAACAAGCACAAGAGAAAATATTTTTTTATGATACATATCATCAACCTTTCCATAATTTATCTGTTTAACAGGTGAGGAATAATTACTGTAACCAAAATCCCTACAACATAAACCGCATTAACACCAAGCGCAATTTTGGTGTTAATATCCCTAAGTTTCATTTTTACAAAAAGGAAAAGGGCATATACAAAGCTAACTGCGGCAAAAATACAATATCCTATGATGATAGCTGTTGCGGCAGGGGAATCCGACTTCCATACAAAGGCTGCTGTCAATGGTACAAAAACGGTAATAAGTGCAATCATACTTAAAACTTTTTCTTTCATTTAAAAACTCCTCGCTTTCTTCAATCAATATCTGTTTGTCTTTATACGTTCTCTCTGCGCAGGACGCAGGGAAATGTTATTTTTTTTCTGCTTTGTTTTAGCTTCGCCCGGTGTTTTAGAGATTGCGATAATAAAGGCTGAAATCAACAGCATTGCGCCAAGCGACGCAAGCCCCAGTGGAACACTTGCCTTACTTTTGCGCTGATATATGATGTGGTGTCAAAACCAATCACCGTAAAAGAAGCTAAAAAAGGATAAATATTTCTAAGCAGACCACTTTTAAAAAACATACTGCAATAGCCCAATACAAAGGCAATCACCGAACCGCCCATAAAAAATCCCGGTGTTCTTCCACAAAAGGCGATAATCGGAAGAACAGCAATATAAATGCAAATGGAAATTCCCAACATATAAAACATACCTTTTGTCAAAGTAAAAATATCCAAACCGGGAAGCCCCGCAAAAATGCCGACAATAATTGTGATTATGAAACTATACATTCCCAATATAAGGGATAAAATGCCGATAGCAGTCAATTTCCCTGTTAATAATTTAGGGAATGAAACAGGAACAACTAAGACATTTTTCAATGTGTCGTCCGTATACTCCCTGTTTATCAGATAACCACCAATCAGAGTAAAAATAATAGGCATAAATACGGTTGCATTGTTCCAAATTGTGCTGTCTACTAATGCGCTAAGGTCAAAATTCGGATTTTTTGCTTCTTCAATCGCAACATTCTGTGTGATAAGCCCAAGAATAGGTGAAAGAGCCATTCCTATAACGCCGATCAGCAGAATATGATACCGCTTTATCTTTTGTAATTCTGTTAAGACAATAGATAACATATAAAACCTCCTGTTATGCTTCCTGTTTTTGATAAACCCGTGTAACCAATATAATACATACAATCGCTTCCGCAATCAGTACCGCAAATATGACAGGCGTTGATACAAAGTACGGGCTTAGACGGTTGTAAAAGTCTGTCATAATCTTTCCTTCCGGCACCTTAAACTGATACAGCCACCGAAAGACCATAGGTACAGGAATAAATGTGCTGATATTCAGCCCTAATGGTTTCATCATAATGGCATCACTTAGGTGCAATGCAAATCCAAGCAGTGTATAGAAGAAAGCGATTATGACAGAAATTATATAGGACTTATTGCACCAGACCACAAGGATAATACATGGCAGAGCTGCCGCCCAAAGTAAAATACCTGTACAAAATGTAAGGAACAGCTGTAAAGCCCACCCATTTAAAGAAATACCCTGTGCAAGAGCAATTAAGATACCAATACAAAAGCCTAACAGTTCATAAGCAACTGAAAACAGAAAAAGTACAGTAACCTTTGCTATGACTAAGTGACTTTTTGAAATTGGAACGCAAAGAAGATTTTTTAAGGTGTCGTTATCGTGTTCTTCAAAAAACAGGTTAGCAGCTATAATTACTAATATCGGGATCAGAAGTAAGAAACCGCTTTCCTCACGCACACTGCTCATAACATCTGCTAAACTTCCCTCTGATAAAAGCATAATATTAAAAACAGGGAATAAAACAGCCGTAAAGAGAGCGATTTTAAACAAGCCTTTCCGTTTCAACTTCCAAAATTCACACTTTACAAGATCAAGCAATCCCCTCACCCCCTGTTACACGCTTGAAATAATCTTCAAAGCTTTCTTCGCAGACATAGGCTTCTGATACGGTAAGCCCATTTTCGACAAAAGCTGTTACAATATCTCCAACTGAAATATCTAAATTATGCAGACGCATTTTGTGGTCGTCCTGTATAGTAAACTGCGTTTCATGGAAATTGCGTTCTAAAATCCTTGCCGCCTGTGTTGTACTGGAAACAGTAAAACGGATATGCCTGCTGCTCTTTGTTTCCAGCTCTGCAAGGCTTTCTTCCTCCAATAATGCACCGTGGTCAATAATTCCTATATCATCAGCCAGCAATGCAATTTCGGAAAGAATATGGCTGGAAATCAATATCGTTTTCCCCCTTTCAGTACAGAGGTCACGGATAAAAGAGCGCACTTCTGCAATTCCAATCGGGTCAAGACCGTTAATCGGTTCGTCCAAAATCAAAAGCTCCGGGTCGTGCATAATGGCAAGGGCAATCGCCAACCGCTGCTTCATTCCAAGCGAATATTGGGAAAACAGCTTTTTGTCTTTATAGGGAAGCCCCACTAAATCAAGTGCATTTTTAATTGCATTGCGGTTCGGCACTCCCCGCAGGGCAGCAAAAATACGCAGGTTTTCTGTGGCGGTTAGATTTGGATAAAATCCGGGTGATTCAATCAGACAGCCAATCCGGGGCAACAGCTTCTTTTCATTTGTCCGCAGGGGCTTTCCCCAAATTGTAACTTCCCCGGAAGTGGGCTGTGTCAACCCAAGCAGCATTTTCATTGTCGTTGTCTTTCCGGCTCCATTCCTGCCAAGCAGACCATAGATACGCCCTTGCTGGACATGGATATTCAAATCTGCAACGCTTTTCTGTGTTCCGTATTGTTTGGTAAGATTTTTTGTTTCAATTACATATTTGCTCATTGCGAAACCTCCTTTTCATATTTGCTATTTTATCACGCTAACCTTGCCAAAACCTTGCCGAAACCTTGCTTTTTTCATGCTTTTACAGTTAAGCGAAATTTGACAAACTGAAAAATCCCCGTATTATTACAGGGATTTCGGAAGTAATAAGGTAAATGTAGTCCCCTATCGGGAGTGCTGTCAACGGTAATTGTTCCTTTGTGAGCAGCTACAAGTTCTTTTACGATTGATAAGCCTAATCCATTTCCACCAGCAGACCTTGACTGATCGCATTGATACATTCTTTCAAAAATATGTGGCAGATGATCGGGAGATATTCCTTTTCCATTATCTGTTATAGTGATTTTAGCTTGCAGATTATCTTCAAAAACATGGAATACTATTTTACTTCCCTTGCTATGGATAAGGACATTCTGCAACAGATTGTTGAGGATGCGGCTATAAGCGTTTGCATCTATACGCATAAGATATTCTGCTTCCGGTATATCAAACGCATAGTCAAAATTACTATTTTCTAAAACAGAAATCCAATCAACTATAATATTCCGGGATAATTCGTTTAGGTCTAAAACTTCAAAATGAAAAATCTGTTCTCCGGAATCCAGCTTCACCCATTCAAAGAGATTTTCTACAAAATGCTTTAAGTAATGAGCTTTCTCAAATGCGACATGGACGTATTCGTCTTTTTCTTCTCCTGCGACTATCTTACATTCGATTGCTTCCAAATAACCGACCAGAGAAGCAAGAGGAGTTTTGACATCGTGGGAGATGCTGGTCATTAACCTCTTGTATGCCTGTTCAGACTGTTTTTGTCTGATAAGCTGCGTCTGGCTATTCATTGCAATCTCATTAATTCCATAGCAGATTTTTCTTGTCATATCATTTTTCTTAGTCAGCATACGGCGGTTTAAGTTCCCAGATTTTATATCTTCAAGCGCTTCCTCAATAATAGACAACTGCCCCCGTACACGCCTGAGTTTTGTGAAAAGAAATAGGATTACCAACAAAGCTATGCAAAACATAATCAATAAAAATGGGTTAATACTCATGTCAAGCCTCCCTGTTAAAACGGTAGCCAACGCCACGGACAGTCAAAATGTAAAACGGATGTTCCGGATCTGGTTCAATTTTTTTCCTCAATTTGCTGATAAATGACATGATATTACTGTCGTCAAAAGCATATTCTTCCGCCCAAACCTGCGTATAAATCTGCTTTTTTGTAAATACTTTACCCTTATTTGATGCCAGAAAAGAAAGCAGGTCAAATTCTTTTCCCGTAAGCTCAATCTGTTCATTCCCTTGAAAAACAAGGCGCTTAAGGCTGTCAATCGTCATCCCCTGAAACGTCATGCAATCTGTTTCAGGACTGGAAACAGGATTAAGCAGGGTATAACGCCGGATTAAGGAATTTACCCGTGCCATAAGCTCATTAATGCTAAATGGCTTTGTCAGGTAATCATCCGCCCCCATCCGCAAGCCTGACACTTTATCTTCTTCATCGCTTTTTGCAGTCAGCATAAGGACAGGAATATTGCTTGTCTATCTTATTTGCTGCAACACTTGAAAACCATCTAAATCGGGCATCATAATATCAAGAATAATAAGTGAACAGCTATCTTTATCTTCCTCCAATATCCGCAGTCCTTCTATGCCACCATTAGCAACAACCACACTAAGATTTTCCTGCTCAATACACTTTGCCATAAGCATACAAAGCTCTTTATCATCATCAATAATCAAAACCTTATTCATGTCTTTTCATCCTCTCTTCTCTTATGCGGGCATCTGCTGGTTTCTCTGCATCTTTTGGTATCATCCAAACCCTGCTAAACCTAATTGCTCCGGCTACCCTTTCCTCTAAACATAAGCGTTGTATTCTCCGTTCCGAAATCCCCCATTTTAAAGATGCTTCTTTTACCGATATATATTCCATTTCTATCCCTCCATCTTTTATCCAATACTAGACGTTTAAACGTCTAATATCAAGTAGAAACTCATTTTTTCTAAAAATTTAATAATTTGCGACACACCCTCCGGGAGTGTCGTAGGTAGAATAGCAAGCACTGCCCATGTCCGGACACATGGGCGAAATTCATCATTCCGTCCTACCGTCCGTTTGATGAAATTTCCATAGGGAAGTGTCCCTAACCCTCTTTGATTTTCTTTCTGTCTTTTCTCTGCCAGTCCTTGACCTTTATCCGCAGATTTGCTACAATAACACATGGATAAGTCTATCAAAAAAACTGAACCGACACGAAACCAGACTGTTGTAAACCAGACAAGTTACAGCAGTTTTTTTATGCCCAAATTTAGAAAGGACAATGCAGAAATGGCAAACAGGACACGAACCAACCGGAATGAATTTCACTTAGATGATAAAGAGCAGTATATCCTTGACGAGAAGTTTAAACTGTCCGGCATGAAAAGCAAATCGGCTTTCATCCGGAAGCTGATTTTATACGGATACGTCTATGATGTGGATTACAGTTTCCTACGGGAATACAATACGGAGCTTGGACGGATCAGCTCCAGCCTGAACCAGATTGCAAAAAGAATTAACAGCACAAACCATGTCTATCAGGAAGATATGGACGAAGTAAAGGAGTTGATGAAACAGGTATGGCATACACAAAAATCCATGCTATCACAGCAACCGTTGATAAAGCGGTAGCCTACATATGCAACCCGGATAAAACGGACGAAAGCATCTATATTTCTTCCTATGCCTGTGCGCCGGAAACCGCAGCGATTGACTTTAAATATACCTTAGACCACTGCCGGGAAAACAGCCCCAATAAAGCCTATCATCTGATACAGGCTTTCGCTCCCGGTGAGGTCAGTTTTGAGGAAGCGCACCAGATTGGGAAAGAGCTTGCGGACAAAGTTTTAGAGGGGAAATACTCTTATGTTGTCACCACCCACATTGATAAAGGTCACGTCCACAACCACATCATTTTCTGTGCCGCCGACAACATAGAACGTAAGCGATGAATAACCTGCCGTCCCACAAGAACAGGATTTTGCCCTATAATGATAGCAACTTGGAGCGAATATCTACATCAGTTCTTGATCAAGCAGTCCGGCAGCCATCTGTCTGGCATCCGCTGCTGCTATCAGCTCTAAAATAACTATCAGGAGATGATGCTATGTCAAAGAAAATACGCAGCGACCAGGAATGGCTGGAGCTAATCCAGGAGTGCCGCGCCAGCGGCCTGTCTGTCAAAAACTGGTGCCAGACACGTTCTATATCCATAAAAACATTTTATAATAAAGCCGCAGATTTAAGAAAAAAGTCCTGTGGCATACCAGGATCACAGACAGCTGCTTCTGGGCAGAAACACGAAGTGGTTCCTCTGGAAATGGCTGCTGATCCGGTGCTTTATCCACAGGCTCCCGCCGGTGGTGCAATGCAGGTCCCGTCTGCCCGTGTTGTTGTCACAGTCAGGATATCCGGATACCGTGTTGAAATCTTAGAAGGCGCTTCAGAAGACATCATTCGCAATACGCTTCTGGCGCTGGGATCTCTGTGTTAGGCGCATTGTCCGGTGATACAAAAGTTTATATCGTCACCGGGCGCACGGATATGCGGCGCAGCTTCGACGGCCTTATGGCCCTTATCCGCGACACTTACCAGATGGATCCTTATGCAGATGCACTGTACCTGTTCTGTGGCAGAAAAAGAAATACGCTCAAGGCTCTGTACTTTGACCAGACGGGATTTGTGCTCTGCACGAAACGGCTGGATAATGGAAAGTTCCAGTGGCCGCGCGATGCGAAAGAAGTCAGGCTGCTCACCCGCCAGCAGCTGCGCTGGCTTCCGGAAGGACTCTCCATCTGCCAGCCGAATGCAGTGCAGCCTTCCGGCAGGAAAGATTTCTGACCTTTTGTGCATTATGATGAAATTTAAAAATTTATTTTCCGGCGGCTGGCGCCGTTTTTGAAAGTTATCCACGCTGCCGGATTTTTTCGGGCGGGCTGTCCGCATATGCCGCTGCCCTGCCCTCGGAATACTGTGGACAAACTGCCTTAAAAACAGCATTTAGAAGTTTTTTTCACCATTTTCCAATCCGTCAAACTGCCTATCATGCAGTTATGGACGGTTTGATTTCACCCCCGCATTTCTTTATAATTTATAATATAAGCAGAAAGAAATACGGAGGAGCGCATATGCCGGCTGATAATGAAGAATACACACGGCTGTTGGAAGAAATGGTGGAACAGATGAAAGCGCATATACTGTCCCAGGATGCACGCATCCTGGAACAGGAACAGACGATCGCGGACCTGCGCTCCCTTGTGGATGACCTGCGTCTTTTGAAGGCCGGCCTGGAGGAGACGCTTGAAGAATTCAAGCGCCAGCTGTTCGGAACAAAAAGCGAAAAAACAAAAACCTCCCAGGCCGATGCCGCAGTGGAAACAGAAGATCCAGCCTCAAAAACAACGGTAAAAGAACACACACGGGCAAAAAAGAAAAAACAACAAGGGATGAACGCTATGCAGACATCCCTGTCCGTGATGTCGTTATACCTGTCCCGGACAAAGACCGCCGCTGTCCGTACTGCAATGCGGAAATGATGCCGCTCGGGCGTAAGGAAGTCCGCACAGAGCTGCGCATAACCCCGGCAAAAGTGGAACGTGTCCGTTATATGCAGGAGGAGCTGATCTGTCCGGAATGCCGTAAGGACGGTGACGGGACGATCGTACAGGCGCAAACGCCTGCGCCTTTGCTGCCGCACAGCCCGGCATCGCCGTCTGCTGTAGCATATGTCATGTTTGATAAAAGCTTTGCAAGTGTCCCATACTACCGCCAGGAAGCCTGCATGGCCCAGCTTGGCCTGAAACTGCCTCGTGAGACCATGGCGAACTGGTATATCAGATGCGCCCTGGAATATTTCCAGCCGGTATATGACCGTCTGCATGGACTCCTCCTGCAGAGAGGGGTCATCCATGCGGATGAAACCACATGCCAGGTGCTGCGTGAAAAAGGGAGGGCCGCAGAATCCACTTCGTATATGTGGCTGTATTTAAGCGGAAGCGATGGCCTGCCGCCGATCGTGCTTTACGAATACCAGGCGGGGCGCAGCGGGGATTTTCCAAAGGCATTCCTGGATGGATTTTCCGGCATCGTACAGTGCGACGGGTACAGCGGCTATAACAAGGTAGAAGATGTAATACTCGCTGTGTGCTGCGCACACTGCCGCAGGAAGTTTTACGAAGCCCTCCCGACAGAGCGGCAGAAGCAGTTGAAACTGCTGGACATAAATTCAGAAACGGAAGTAAAAGACATCCCGCTTCCAGGCCCGGAACAAATGAAAAGCATAATCCCGGCTGAAATCGGGCTCATGTTCTTCAACAAGCTCTTTTTCATTGAAAAAGGGCTCAAAGGCATGGAACCGGACCTGCGGAAAGCAAAACGCCTGGAAAAGGAGCCGCCTGTCTGGGAAAAGTTCTGGGCATGGGTCGAAACACTAAAGCCGCTCGGCGGCAGCAAGCTGGAAAAAGCTGTCAATTACGCGATAAACCACAGAGAAACGCTGCAGAGCTATCTGTTGGACGGCAGATGCGAATTGTCAAACAATGCAGCGGAGCGGCGTGCAAAATCTTATGCCATCGGAAGGAAAAATTCCCTGTTCCATACATCCGTTGCGGGTGATAAAGCAGGTGCGCTTGTTTACAGCATGATAGAAACTGCAAAGGCCAATAAGTTAAATGTATTCCAGTATCTTTATATCCTGCTGCTGTATATGCCCGATCATAAAGATGATCCTGCTGCGGTTGAAATACTTCTTCCATGGAGCAGTTTTATCAAAGAACACTGTACAGGGCTGATTGATGTTGAAACGATAACACCTGAAAACAAGCCTCAGCTGCCGCTATAAACTATTTTACACCTAAACATATCATCAGGGGAACGGTAGGTTGTTCATCGCTTACCATAGAACATGACAAATACCACGATTGTAAACAGACGTATTACCGCATCAGAAAATTAAGTGACGAACTGTGCAGTGAGCATAATCTTTCCGTCATTATCCCCGGTGGGGAACGTGGAAAAAAATACAACGAATGGCAGGCGGACAGGAACAGCGGCGCATGGAAAACACAGATAAGGAAAGACATCAACGCCGCCATAAAATCATCCTCCACCTATGAAGAATTTCTGCTCCTGATGTGGGCAAAAGGCTATGAGATAAAAGGAGAAACTTTTGGAGAAGACGCCCTCAAATTTATCTCCTTCCGTCCACTCGGCAAAGACCGTTTTGTGCGTGGCAGCATCAAGTCACTCGGAAAGGAATACACGAAGGAGCGCATCAAAGAACGGATTGAACTGAAACGGGAACGGAAGGCAGTTATCCCGAAAAGGGATTACGCAAATAAGAGATTGATTGACACCTCTGATGAGAAATTCCAAAACAGTCCGGGGCTGCAGAGGTGGGCGGCGGTAGAGAATTTAAAGATTGCGGCACAGGCATATAATGAAGCTGGCTCTATAAAAGAACTGGAACAGAAAATCGCCACCACTGCCGCCACCGGGAAGGAAGCAAAGCAGACTGTCCGCAAGCTGGAGAACCGCATCAAAGACCTTGCGGAAATCATCAAATATGCGGAGCAGTACAAGGCAAATAAAGCGTATCATACCGCCTATAAGAAGTCCAAAAACCCTGACGCTTATTTCCGTAAGCATGAGAGGCAGATCATCCTTTATGGCGGCGCAAGGCGTATGCTGGAGCAGGCGGGCATCCCCTTAAAAGGCTTGAACATCGACAAGCTGAAAGCGGAGTATCAGGAGCTGACCGCACAGAAAAAAGAACTGACCGCCACATACAAAAACTGTGAAAAAGAGCTGAAATCGCTGAACCGGAAACTGGAGAACCTGAACCAGTATTTAGGGCGCACAGAGCCGCTAAAAAGCGCACAGGAACAGCCAGACCGGGATAATAATCCTTCCCGGTAATTCCCTGTCTGAAAAGGGCTTTAAAAGCAAAAAAGCATCATGGAAATGTGCATAACTCCCCATTCCGCTATGGACAACACCATTCACAGCATATGGAAAAGCAAAGGGCAGCTTTCCCACATCCTGCAAACAGTGTTGCCCACAGCTCCATAAGACGGGGAGTTATACACATTGCCCACAATGCCGAAGGCGGCGGAATCCCACTCACTTATTCATTCCTACATTAAAAATCAAAAATTTTTTCAAAGAAAAAGAGCCTCAACACTTCTGTCAAGGCTCTGGTAAATCTTTCTTAATGGGTTCGACTGGCTACTTACTACTACGCAAGCTCCAAAGAACCTGTTTCATAAATGGCTGACTAAAATTCATTAGCGCCTCACAACCACAATCCCATTAACTATATTATATCCAATTTTATCGAAAAGTCAACACTCGAAAACGAAAAAACCACGGTAAACGCAGGTTTTATAAACTTTTTATAAATTTGGAGATATCAGTTTTCACGATTAAAACTATACGTAAAGATGCGATGGTTAAATTATTTTGCGTATAATAACTAGACATGGGGTTCTGCCATGTGTTAAACGATGTATTTAATTCGTACCCTCTATTTTATTCCAGTATTTAATCCGCCCAATACTTTATAAAGGTAAGCCATGTCATACCCGCATTTCTTTCTTTTGCTGGCAATCCCCATCTTACAGCTTTTTTCCTGTTTTAGCAGATTTACTCCTATATGGCGTGCCATATTCATGTTTTCTGCTGCATTTCCAGCCCTGATCCGGCTTTCATCCTCCCTGAACGCGATATCAAGCACCCAGTGCAGGCTGTTTTCAATCCCCCAGTGTGCCCTTTCACTTTTCCCATATTCTGCGGCTGTCATTCCTTTCCTGCTGTATATGGCGTAATTTACAGCTGTTACGGTATTCCCTTTTTCCGTTACTGTAGATACACATGCCCCAATACCTGCAAGGCCCTCCCACTCCGGATGCCTCTGCCTGAGCCATTCAATATCATTTTCAACGTAATACTCCCTCTTTTCTATCCTCCCGTGCTCCTTACACAGATCTTTATAGTAACGCTCCGCCTTTTCCAGGGCATCTTTCTTTTCCGTAAATACATCTTTTTCAAAATACTCCCGGATATCGTCCATAAGTGTCTGCTGATTCCCTTTCACCTGCAGGATATAATCTGCGTTTTTGTGAATGATCTTGCGGGCGATCTCTTTCTGCGTTCCCATCGCATCCATTGTGACAATACATCCTTCCAGGCACAGAATGTCCAAAAGCTCCGGTATTGTCTTTATCTCGTTTGTTTTTTCATCCACACACAACTGGCCCAGTACAAGGGATGATTCTACTGCCCATGCGCTGACCGTGTGGATCGGTTTGATATCCCCTGCTTCTTCCCTGCTGCGCCTTGCTGTTTTACCATCAATCGCCACTACGCCTTTTACTTTGCCTGACACGGCGCTGGCCCACCGGAAAAATGCATCATGGAATTTTTCCGGCTCGATCATCTGGAAAACCCTGTTTATCGTATCATGGGAAGGAATGCCGCCTGGCAGTTCAAGGAACGTTCCCAGCCATTGTTTTTTAGAAGCCGCCCAGTCTGCAATCTCATTCCAGGTATCCATCCCTGCAAGGACAGCTGTGACAGCAATAATGATAATATCAAGAAATTTGTGTCTTTGGTTGTATGGAGCCCTTGGATCTGGGATTTCACGCATACAATCGATCAGTAAAATATCTTTTTTCTCTTTTTCCATAATAATTATTTCCTTTCAGAGTTTGGAAATAATTATACACGAATGTGTAAAGATTGTCTTTGACTAAATTCAATATAACAGAAAATTTGAAACTTGGGAATACATAAAAGCTTGCGTTTACCGTGACGAAAAAACCGCCTAATCTCAATCTCTGTTTTTAGGACAGTACCTTAAATCCAAAGCGATAGGTCTTGTCCTGACAGCCATCATATAGCTTCTTTCTTACAATTTTAGCAAAATTCTTATTTTTGGGTTTCATTCCGGCAACATACCGTCCCAATGTATTCGGCACAAAATCCGCCAACTGCAATCCTATCATATTTTCAGATTTTTTTACAAAATGTATTTCCCTGATACAATCCTGTATCGTCTTTGGTGAATAATACATACTGCCCAATGCCTTCAGTTCA
Organism: Eubacterium plexicaudatum ASF492; assembly: GCF_000364225.2. Classification (GTDB taxonomy): domain Bacteria; phylum Bacillota; class Clostridia; order Lachnospirales; family Lachnospiraceae; genus Eubacterium_J; species Eubacterium_J plexicaudatum. Next base: position 4,955,991 of record NZ_AQFT02000001.1, on the reverse strand, counting down.
TACAGCCTTTGCTGAATTTTTGTATTCTGTTCAGGCTGCATCGCTTCATAGCAAATATCACCTGCCGCATGGTTCATGATTAAAAACTGGCAATAATGTTCAATCAATAACTGTATTGCTATTGTTAGCTGATTATTCAGATTTTTTTCTCCATAGCGGGCAAACAAAACACTCTTATCCAGACATACCCCTATTGTATATAAATCAGACTTTTTAAACAGTTTTGAAAGCTCGTTATACAGCAACTGCACTTTTTTTGTATCCGTAAAAATATGATAACAGCTTGCCACAGCCGATAATTTGCTTGAATTTAAAGGAAAATTCGCAAAACTTACATCTTTTTCATGCAAAATATAATTTTCACATCCCGCAGCATTATTCCAGACTTTCCGCTTCAATGCCTCCATTTCACTTTGAATTGCCGGATAATTCGTTTCTCTGATAATAACCCACTCATAACAAAGTATTTTTTCCCACTGCTGTTAAAAGTTTCACTCTCATCTATGTATAAAGTATATTCTGCCACACACCCACCTTCTTCCTGCTAACACTATACTGATACAGTTTACCGCAAAAAACAGCAACTTTCAACAAAAAAATCGGGCAGCCTGCCAAATGGCAAGCCACCCTCATTATAAACTCTTACTCCGTCGCTTCCAATGCCACCTCTGTAAATTCCGCATCGCTCATGGTTTCCAGTTTCCCTAAAACCTGTCCGGCAAGCTCCACCATGTCACTGTCCTGTATATGGGGAATCACATTCTTTATGTCGGCAATCATGCCCGTCCTGTCCTGCCCCTCATACACACACATCAAATTGATTTCTTCCACTGTAAATTTATCCATCGCTTATATCTCCCTCTCTGATTTTTTCTCTGTTCCCTTTTCAGGGACTTCCTTATCTGACTTATCCCTCTGCTCGATGACCGCTTTTTTCTCCGCCAGTTTTTCCTTTATGGAAATTCTGCCTGCTTGCTTTTCTTCTTTTGGCTTCTCATTGTTCAGGACGTTATCAATCATGTTATAGTTACATTCTTCCAGTTCCTCAATCTTTGCAAGCGGCTTGTATTCTGTTAGCTTATCTAACAGCTCCTTCGCCTTCCTTGCGGTCTGTACGCCCTCACTGTCATCAAGCTCCGTCCCTTTCCCGAAAATATCCGTCATGCCTTCCCGGATACTGTCTGAAATGAGCGCATTGAGGAAATCATTCAGATACCCGGTATTCCCGTTCCTGATGTCCTCTGTGATATTCGCTATCTGCGCTTCCCTGTCCTCCACTGTCTGATTGTACTGAACAGTGTCGTAGTTGTAGGAAAGCTGGTCTATCTCCGCAGCAAGGAAAGCCGCCTGCCACTTCTCCAGAGAACCCCTGACCTCTATATCCAGCAGCTTGTCGATCAGCTCCGCAATGACCTCCACCGCCTTCGGATTGTCCGTAATATCCGGCACATAGTCCAGAATCTCCAAATCCGCAACTCTGCCCGAAACAATATCCATCTGCGTGTCCTCATAGCTTTCTGTCCCCTCTGTATGGATATTGATGCCGATGCTTGGGATACCGTTCATCCTCTCCGGCGGTATCCGGTTGAAAATGGCGATTGCTTCCTCCACGCCTGCGATATTCTCATGGTATTCTCCGAAATTATGAAACTCCCCGCACTCCGCCACTGTAAGGGTGACAACCGTCTGTTTTTCCTCCTGTGCCTGCTCTGCGGCTTTCTCCTGCAGGGCGGCTCGTTTTTCCGCAAGATAGGCTTCCACACCCGGAAGGTACTCCCCAAGCGTCCCGGTCTTTCCTTCTGTAATGGGATTGATGTCTACCTTAACGCCGCCGATTGTAAAACCGTCCTCGTTAAAGGCATTGAACAGGTCATCTTCGCTTTCCCTTCCCCGGTACTCCACCACCACGTCAAGGTCAGAAGCAGCTTCCTCCAAACCTCTGCACCGGCTTCCGGATACTGCTGCATCAACAAGCTCTATATTTATCCCATACTCATCAATTTTGGACTGCAAATAAGCGTAGACACTCAGCTCTATATCCTCCTGTGTCTGCCCGTTGATGCCATGAAATAATTCCTCTGTCCTGGCTTTAAAATCTGCCACCGCCTTACGTTCCTCCGCATCCTTCCGGATACGGTTTTCAATCCCATGTTTTGCTTCCTGCTCCGCTTTCTCTGTCAGTTCGTCATAATCAATCGGTATCAGTTCATCGTCAGTGCGGATACTGCCCTCCAGACTGCTCCTGTGCATAGGCTCTTTCAAATCCGTCACAATCTCGTCAAGTGCCTGTCTGATTGTTATGTCCGGATTGTCATATACGCCCCCGTCCAGTTCCCGGTAGTTCATATCATAAATGGTGTAATCATACCCCTCAGTGGCTTCCTGAATACTGATATAACGGTCTGCCAGACGGAAGGCAAGCTCTGTTTCTTCTCTGCCCATTGTCTGGCTTTTGGTGTCTATGTACGGATTTTCCCACTCCGTAAACGGTACATCTTCCACGATGTGCTTCTGGTTGGCTGTTGGCATGAGATGTTCCATTTTCCCCTGTTCATAGAGGGCATCAAACCTGTCCATATAGAGGGAAATATCGTCAAGACCGCTGCTCTTTAGCTGGTACTCAAAACGCTGTTTCACAAAATCCTTGATTTCCTCCGGTGACATTTCCCTGTGAACCCGTACCTTGTCAAAGCCGACTTCGTGATTTAAAGTCTGCAAATCCTCCATGAAGCGGCTGCTTTCCTCTGCCGCCCTGCTGTGCGTAAAATCCAGTGACAAGCAGTTTTCATGGTTGTTACCATGCCGCCTACGGCGGCACAAATGATAATGAAAGCTGTCAACTTTCCGTTTTCAGTTTATATAAGCCATAAATTGTAGTATCCTTGTTTCAGGAACATCGGTACACTACAGAGCACGTTATAACGTCTGGAGATCCAGAGCCCGAAAGGTTATCAGTCGCCGCTATCCTTCCTGCATAAATGATTGGTGATTTTAAAGCCCGTATACTTATGAATATGCCCGCTCCAACAGGGCTCCCGCAGGGATAGCAGTCAATGCCGGTATTCCCGTTTCAGCCCTGCCATTTTGGAAAGGAGACAGAACATGGCAGTTAAGAACAATAGAAACCAGGTGAAACATCTCAAATCCAGAGGTTCCTACTCCTCCGAAGAACTGCGGTTCCTGAGATTAGACGACGGCACCACGGTTGTCCATTCAGCGGATGGGGATATCAGGCGCCCCGTCTGTGCAGCTATTGACGTGCACAAAGAAATCCTGATGGCAGCCGTCTGTAAAACCGACACGGAGACGCTCAAGGCAACCTTTTACGTCAGGAAGTTTACAACAATGAACAGCGATATCCGCAGCATGGCCCTCTGGCTGAAAGAGTACGGTGTGCAGGATGTCTGCATGGAGTCGACCGGGAAATACTGGATCCCTGTATTCAACATCCCAGAGCAGAACAGCATAAAACCCATTCTGACTCATCCCAAATATGTGAAACAGGCAAAGGGACAGAAAACGGATTTCCGGGACGCCGTCCATATGGCCAGCATGTTCCGTATGGATCTGGTCGTTTCCTCATACATCCCGCCTGCCGACATCCGTGACCTCCGGGAACTGTGCCGTTACCGGCTTAAGCTTACCTATATGCGGACTTCTGAGAAGAACCGTTTCCAGAACTCCATGACAATCTCAAAGGTGCGGCTGGACAGTGTGTTCTCAGACCCGTTTGGAAAATCGGCATCCGCCATCATGGAGTACCTCATCTCCACGGAGCCAGACGAAGTCAGCGACGATGAAATCCTGCGCCTGATATACAGACGGGGCAATATGAAGGCATCAGATGAAGACATCCTGGACAGCATCCACGGCTATGAATTCATTGGTGTACAGCGGGACAAGCTTCAGATCATCAGCCTGCACCTTTCCCAGATTGAAGAATGCATCGGCCTGATCGACAGGAAGCTGGAATACTACCGCCAGAAATATACCGGCATCATCCGGCATCTCACTACGATGGTCGGGATCACGCCGGCATCCGCCTTATACATCCTTGGCGAGATCGGCACGGACATGTCCGTCTGGCGGGATGACGCCTCCCTTGCATGCCGGGCAGGCCTTTCACCCGCAAACAACGCAAGCGCAGGGAAGAAGAAATCTACCAGGATAGGAAACGGCGGCCATTACCTCAAGCCGCTGCTCGTCCAGTGTGCGCTTGCCGCCGTGAAGAGCACGAAGAAAGATCCGTACTTCCGCCGTAAATACGAAACGCTGAAAAAGCGCCGGGGCACAAAAAGGCCATCATTGCCATAGCGAGGAAGATGCTCGTGGCAATTTACCACATGATCCGGGATGATGCGGACTTCCTCCCTGTTGACCATAGGGAAATCATACAGAATACTAAAACCACAAAAGGGCTGAACTTAAAAAATGTCATCGCTTTCTTAAAAGACCAGGGAGCCGATGATGACACGATCCGTCTGGTAGAAGTGCAATGCTCCGGCAAAGTGCCGGAAACCGCGGATGCCTGTGGTAAAGCATCTGCTGACAAAGAGGCAAAAGAAAAGCAATCCGCTTCAGAATGCGTAGATGCATTTCAACCAATACAGGAATCTGTAAACGGGAGTCCGGTACTTATCTCCGGCTCCTAACAGGGTCGTACCCTAAATCATCATCAAAAAGATCCTGCGATGGCAGCTGCTACAGCCTAAAACGAATTGCTGTAGCTTATTTTACCATACCGTATCCCGTTTGAAAAGAGCCCCTTTGATGGGGAGGGGGATTTTATGCCCTTTTGACATCTTCTTAAGCCACAAAGCTTTCATACTTTATTTATCGTTTCCCAGTAAGGAATTTCATCTGCGGATGCGCTTTCCCCGCACATTTCCCAGATATTCTGTATAACTGTATCAGAATTAAATTTCTGGCTTGTTTTTCTCATGCTGCTGATATAGAATATAGAAGAAAGGATACGGGTCATGAGAAGTATGACATTGGGATAGGTAATGTAACTCTGATTTCTGGGATCTTCTGTCTGTTTTAACAGGCGGGCCAGGTCAGGGAAAAAATGTTTTATAACCTTAACAAGTTCTACTGCAAGATGAAACTGTTCCAGATGTTTACGTGCCTCTTTCCGTGTCACTTTTGTTTCATAAAAAAGCCTCCCTTCTTTACGTGGATAATGCGAAAAAATAATTTTGGGTTAATTATATTATCGCTTATTTTCCCGCAAAATGGGAGGTTTTTTGCGAAAAATTTTTAATCGTCAGAGCTGTTGATGGGGAGGGGGATTTTATGCCCTTTTGACATCTTCTTAAGCCACAAAGCTTTCATACTTTCTCACTTCCTTTCCGTGTCCTGTGATAAGGGCTGCCCGCTCTGGAAGTTCCCCCGATAGAAGTACGTCCATCAGGTATTCCACCCGGCTCATGTTCTGCAGGGCTTCCACAAACCGGGGATTCCATGCTTCATCCGGCTGTCGTGGGGCGTGTTCCTCCTTCCAGCGGCGCAGGAGATGGTAATAGTCGGACAACACCCGGAAACAGTGCCGCTCCATGCGCTTAAATTTCTGTTCTTCGCTTTCCCTCCGTAAGCGTGGCCTTATGGGCTGCTTCCCGGTGTTCTTTCTATCCTCATAGGGGATGGAGAAGTCCTGCGCCAGCATGAGGGCGGCTTCCTTACTGCCGATTCCATAAAGACGGGAAACAAAGTCAATCACGTCCCCGGTGGCTCCGCAGCCGAAACAGTAAAAGCGGCGGTCAACCTTTATGCTTGGGTTCTTGTCGTTGTGGAACGGGCAGACGCACATCCCATTCCGGTTTACATGGATTCCATAATGCTCCGCAGCCTGCCTTGTGGTGACGGACTGCTTCACTGGCAGGGCAAGCATCTTTTCGGGGATGGTATTCTGTGATACCTGCAACCGGCGCATATCCTTTGTGCCGGAGAGGGCGGAGAAGATTTATGTAGGCTCCTGCATGGAGTACCGCAAGATTGGCAGGCAGGGATGCACGCCGCACCGTATCTACGAGCAGGACTTGCATGATGCGGTCTTAAAGGACATACGGGAGTGGGCGAAGCTGGCGCTGAAGGACGAGAAGGCAGTCCTTGCCAAAGTTATGGAACATGAAAACAGGAACAAAGCTGACACTGGCGCAGCCATTGAGAAAAAGTTTTCCCTTGAAAAGCGTCTGGGGGAGGTCGAGAAAGTCATTGCCAAACTCTATGAGGATTACGCTTTAGGCAAGGCGGGGGCGGACGAGATTGACTTACTCCTGCCAAAGTACCGGAAGGAACAGGGGGAACTGAAAGCACAGCTTGCGCTGTTCGAGGAAGAAAGCAGCGAACAGAGGGAAACAGCACAGAACGCTGAAAAGTGGGTTGCGCTGATCCGCCAGTACAATGACCTGCAGGAACTGACGGCAGGCATCATAAGGGAACTGATTACCAAAATCTATGTGGGCGATGTCTGCAAGGTTGACGGTGAGAAAGTCCAGTCTATCGAAATTCATTACCGTTTCATCGGCAGTCTGCCGGGTGGGGCGGGGAAATAACAATTCTTAAATAAAAATCCCAATTTACAGAACAATTCCGCTGTAAATATCACTTTACTCGGTGTTTACAGGAATGAACGACCCCGCAGCAGAGCTGCGGGGTATCTGAAGGGTGGCTTCACTACATATAATCCCATAAGCTCAACTGTTTTGGCTCCAGTGCGCTTTGATAAAGCTTCTTATACTCTTTTTCTTGCCCTTGTTCTCTTACATATTTTGATATCACCGCTTCATTTCCATGTTCCCCTACTGTGGCAACATAATATCCGTCTGTCCAAAATTCCCCTCCCCATAATTTTTTCTTCACCTGGGGACATTTGGCAAATACTTCTTTGGCTATTATGCTTTTCACTCTTTGTATTATTTTTTGTGGGCTGTATGTTGGCACGGATTGTATCAGAAAATGTACATGGTCTTTATCTGTTCCTACCTCTATAAACTTTATCTCATACCGCTTTTCTATCTCTTCACATGTTTCTCTGATCACCTGGTCTACTTCATCATCTATTACTACTCGCCGATATTTCGCTGGACACACAAAATGATACATAAGCACTGATACATTGTGCGATTTGTGTATGTACTCACTCACCCCACAATTCCCCTTCCTTTTTCCTTTAGTATATCACAGCCTCTACTATTTGAAAAAGTTTGTTACGCAGCAGAGCTGCGGGGAATTAGACCCTGAGAGATTAAAGACAGTAGTGACAGCAATCGGCGCAGGCGTGGCAGTATGGGGCGTTATCAATCTGCTTGAGGGATATGGAAATGACAATCCGGGTGCCAATGCTCATGTACGGTAAAGAAGCAAGCAACCGAAAACAAGAGATAGACCGCCAGCACCACACTATTCCGAACCAAAGAAACCAAAGACCAAAAGACAAGCATTGTGGAAATGTGCATAACAGGCTATGGAATCATGGATAACTCTATTCACAGCACATGGAAAAGCTAAAGTGCAGCTTTCCCACGTCCTGCAAACAGAGTTACCCACAATTCCATAAGATAGCCAGTTATACACATTCCCACAATGCCAACTACTACGGAATCCCTCTCATTCTTTCTGTCTTTCTAAAAAATTATTACCAAGGAATACAGCATTACTAACTCAAACTCCCTACTTGACATTAGCTACCAGTCGTGCTATTATTTGTATTGCGAATATAAATTGCGAATATTCGTAAATAAAGTTCAAATAGAAAGGAGAAGTCAAACTATGCCGTCAAAGCCAGTCCTTTCGGACGCTGATAAAAAGCAATCCGCAAAAAGCTGGAAGAACTATGCGAGGAATGTTGGATAGCGCAAGGATACAAAAAGACAAGCATTAAAAATCTCTGCGATAAAGCAGTTATATCTATCGGCACTTTTTATACGCTCTACCCAACAAAAGAAGATTTATTCCTTGAAACAATCACAGACATACAAAGGAGGTTGACAGAAAAAATTATCGACATAAACAGGAACAGCCGGACGAAAAAGGGATTTGCACAGTCTATGAAAAGGCTTTTCCGGGAATATGACAGCAAGCCATTCCTCTACAATGTCAATACGCCGGATTTTCAGTCTTTTGTGACAAAGCTGCCGGAAGAAACGATTAAGAAAATCAAGTTTGACAGTTTCGATTTTTTCAGACAGGTTATCCATGCCGCAGACCTCAATCTGAAAATGGAGGAAGCACAGGCATATGGAATTTTGAGTGCGCTACTGTCAACAATCAATGCAAAAGAAACGCTTTCCGTCACTTGTGATTATTTCGCTGTTTTTGATTTTATGGTGGATAGCCTTGTGGCAGATATTTTTGAGTAAAGGAGATTTTTATGACAGAATTTGAGTACAAAACGATAGTAATTGACAGCAAGGAAACAGAACATTCCGAAAAGTCGCTGTCTGATAAACTGAATCATTACGGTAAGGACGGCTGGGAACTGGTTACTTGTTTCGCCTATCCATGTATAGGCAGCTCCCAATATTCACTAATCGGAATCGCACAGAAAGCAACTCTGATATTCAAAAGGCGGCTATGCCCCGAAAAGGGGGCGAGCGAATGACAAATGCGGTTGAAGTCCGGCATTTATCAAAATCCATAGAGGGCAGCCCCATACTGAATGATATTTGCATGAATGTAAGGCAAGGGGAAGTATACGGATTTCTGGGCGCAAACGGCGCAGGAAAAACTTCGCTGATGAAAACACTGTACCACATCATTTTCCCCGATACAGGTACGGTATGTTTATTAGGCGAAACTATCAACAAGAGCAACAATCCCGTTTTCTCCCGTATCGGCAGCATTATTGAAAGCCCTGTTTTTTACAGCCATTTAAGCGCATACGAGAACATGGAACTCCATTGCCGATACATGGGCGCAGGCTATGAAAACATCATGGAAACGCTGTCATTGTTGGGTATTGCAGAAACGGGCAATAAAGCCGTAGGGAAATTCTCTTTGGGAATGAAACAGCGGCTTGCGCTTGCAAGGGCAATGCTCACAAAGCCGGATTTGCTCATTTTAGACGAACCTATAAACGGCTTAGACCCACAGGGAATTATAGAAGTACGGGAGCTGCTACTGCGAATCAACCATGAATACCACACAAGCATTTTAATATCCAGCCATATCCTTGACGAGCTATCTAAAATTGCCGACACAATCGGAATTATTGACCACGGGGCTATGCTTGCGGAAGTATCAATGAAAGAACTCACAGCCAAAGGGATAGACCTTGAAACCTATTATTTAGGCTTATTGGGAGGAGGTGAAAAAAATGTGGAACCTTATCCGCATGGAAATTAAGAAAGTACCGTTAAAGCCGCATATTACCGGACTGTTAGCAGCTAACTTTATTATCTTTCTGCTTTCCGTCTTTACGTCCAGTCTTTTAACTGCAAGCGGCAATATATCCACACTTCCGGGATTTGCCCCTGTCCAGTTAGATACAGTTACGTTAGCGGCAATGCTTGTAAGGGCTACTCTGATTGTATGGGAAGCGGTACTGATTTCCGTATTTGTGATTGAAGAATACAGAAATAAAACAATCAGTTTGCTTTTTACTTACCCAATCAGCCGCACAAAACTGATTATGACAAAACTCATTTTGATATGCAGTATTATGTTTTTATTCCATGTGCTGTCAAATATCTTTCAATATGCCAGTATCTTTCTTGCGGAAAAATGCTTTAGTTTTGTTACTTTCAGTATCGGTAATATATTGGCGCAGACAATTACAACAATATCCGCTATCCTGTTGGGGCTTCTCCCGCTGTATGTTGGAATGATAAAGAAGTCAACGATTGCAACCGTTGTTTCGTCTATCATCATTGTTGCCATAGCGTCAAACTCACAGGGAAGCAGCGCAGGATTGATGTCAATTCCCGTTGCGGCAATTATCTTCGGTATCATAGGAATCATTTTTTCAGCAATCGCAATGAGAAAAATGATTTTATCAGATTTGAGTAATTAAAAGAAAGGGGGCTATAAAATGAACTTTCCAATTCCCGACTTTGTACCCGTTCCAAGTGCGGAAATCATGCATACTATTTCAATCGTATCATTGATTGTCGGTATCTGCCTTGTGGGTGTGGGATTGCTTTTCCTGTTTCTGAACAAGAGAAAAGGGAAAGAAAATAAAGCCACAGCCTTATGGGTTGTCATAGGCATTGGCGTGTTACTCATTGCAAATCACGGCATACAGTTATTATTTTAGGAGGGCAAAATGATTAAAGAAGTAAACAGGGCTTGCGAAAAGCTGAATGACACACTGGGAATATCTGTAGAGCTTCCCAACCCGAAAAAGAAAGCGTTAAAAACGGCAGCGGTATGTAACTTAATTGTCGGTGCTGGTCTTGTGGCGGCAGGAATCCTATTTCCGTCAAAATCTTGTGCGTTATTGGGCGGTATCAGCGTTATCAGCAGTGCTGTACTGAAAAAGGAAAGCAAGAATAAAACCCATGAATCATAACGAGAGCGAGCAATTCAAATGGTTATTATGCCCTGTTTGTGGGAGCAAGACACGCATTAAAATGCGGTCAGATACAGAGCTTCGGAACTTCCCGCTGTTCTGTCCCAAATGTAAGCAGGAAATTTTAATCAATGTAACACAATTTAATATTTCGGTTATCAAAGAGCCAGACGCACAGACGCAGAGCCGATAACACGCAGAAGTAAAGAAATGCGGTTATCGGTTCTTTTTTGTAATCAATAATCAAGGGGCGACAGCCTAAGTGCAGTCGTCCTTATGATTTATAAATGCAACTATAGACCAAGCACCGCCCCATGTGGGAGAAGGGGGAATTCGTCTATGCCTTACACAGAAGCATACAAGGAACACATCATGTATACGTTCAACGGCTTTTGCAAGACCGTCATACGCTTTGCGGCTATCAACGCATGGCGTGACAGGAGCAGACGGCGGCAAAAAGAAATATCCCTTGAATACCTCACCGAAGAAAAGTTTTACCCGTTCAGCACAACAGATAAATATTTTTTAGACCCCTGTAAGCAATACCCTGTTACGATATGCGGTCAGAGGGTTATCCTTACGAATGGGGAGCTTGCCGAAGCCCTGTCCTCTCTGCCGGAGAAAAAAAGAGAAATCATTTACCTTTACTTTTTCGGGCATTACACACAGCAGGAAATCGGGGAACTATACGGACGCTGCCGGAGTACGGCGTGGCATCACATACACAGTGCCTTGCAAATGCTGCATAGAGCACTCTCGGAAACTCAATAGAGAATAAGCAGGAAAAGGTTGATTTTCAGAAATGAGAGGGATAAGGGATGGATGATTATGGGGCTTGAGCAGTCCAGAGAGCATAAAGAATAAAAATGTGCATGACTTTAAAACCTGTCGAAAAACAGGCCTGAAAGAATCCGGAAGCAGGAAACTTGGTTTATGCCACTGCCTGCACCTGCTGTTTATAGCGGGCATCCAGATGGATGCAGATTCCAATCATGGTTGTCATGAAAGAATAATGGACGGGAGGCGAGGCAAAATGAAGGTTAAGAACCTCTCGGTAAAGCGGCTGTTTGGCCGGGTGGCAATGGGGCTTGTCCTCTCCATGTCCGGAATCACCATAGCCCTGTTTCTTGTGACAAAACAGATTGCGGTGCTGCTGACGGGCGGGGCGCTGCTGTTGTGCGCCCTTGTGGGGATTTTTGTACTGACGCAGGCGTTTGGAAAGCGGCTGTCGCAGTTTACCGCTGACCTGTGCCAGACTTTAGACCACATGATCGCCGGGAATGAAGCGCCCCAGCGCCCGGAGGACAGCGAAACCCAGCTTGCCAGAATCGGACACCGGCTGGCAAGGCTTTACCAGATCATGCAGGAGAACCGCCGCCGGGTGGACGAGGAACGGCAGGAGTTACAGACCCTTGTATCGGATATTTCCCATCAGGTGAAAACGCCGGTAAGCAATCTGAAAATGGCGACGGACACCCTGCTGGAAAAGCCTATGACCGAGGCAGAGCGCACCGACTTTATCCGGGGAATCCGCAGCCAGACGGATAAACTGGACTTTCTCTTTCAGGCCCTTGTGAAAACCTCCCGGCTGGAAACGGGCGTGATCCAGTTGGATAAGAAATCGGGCCGCCTCTTTGATACCGTGGCGCAGGCCATGAGTGGGATCGTGTATGCAGCGGAGAAAAAGGAAATCGCCGTGTCCGTGGACTGCCCGGAGGATTTGACCGTTTCCCATGACAGCAAGTGGACATCCGAAGCCCTCTTTAACCTGCTGGACAATGCAGTGAAGTACACCCCGGCAGGCAGGAAAATCACGGTGTCTGTGGTGCTGTGGGAAATGTATGTGGAGATCAAAGTGACCGACACCGGCAAGGGCATTTCCGAAAGCAATCAGGCCGCCATCTTCCGGCGCTTTTATCGTGAGGAAGAAGTACACGAACAGCAGGGCGTGGGCATTGGCCTGTATCTGGCCCGTGAGATCGTAACGCGGCAGGGCGGCTATATCAAAGTGGTTTCGGAGCTGGGCAAGGGTTCGGAATTTTCCATTATGCTGCCGACAAAATAGAACGCGGCGGACGGCCATTTCCGGCGGATCGCCGCAAATTTTTTTGAAATGTCCGAGCTTTGTAACATTTCACCCCGATTTTCAATGAATTTTTTGGGCCGCTGTAACATTTCGCGGACATTTGGGTTTTACAATACCCTTATCAACAGGCAGAAAGCCTTGAAAGGAGCTTTGAATATGAGCGTTTTACAGACGATTGACCTGAAAAGCATTACGGCGCAGAGCCGAACATTACCCGCGCCCTTGACGGCGTGAACTTCTCCGTAGACGAGGGCGAATTTGTGACCGTTGTGGGAACATCCGGCAGCGGAAAGTCTACCCTGCTTCACATGATGGGCGGGCTGGACACTCCCACCAGCGGAACCGTGATTGTCCAGGGCGAAGAACTGGCAAAGAAGAACGACGAACAGCTCACCATCTTCCGCCGCCGCAACATCGGTTTTATCTTCCAGAACTATAACCTTGTTCCCATCCTGAATGTGTATGAGAACATCGTCCTGCCGGTGGAGCTGGACGGGGACACGGTGGATCAAACGTTTTTAGACGAGATCGTTCACCTGCTGGGGCTGGAAGATAAATTGAAAAATATGCCGAACAATCTTTCCGGCGGCCAGCAGCAGCGTGTGGCGATTGCCCGCGCCCTGATTACCAAACCGGCTATCGTGCTGGCCGACGAGCCGACCGGCAACCTTGACAGCAAGACCAGCGCCGAGGTGCTGGGGCTTATCAAGCGCACCAGTGCGGAGTTCCGGCAAACTGTTGTGATGATTACCCACAATGACGACATAGCCCGTCTTGCAGATCGGATTGTCCGCATTGAGGACGGCAAGATTGTGGAATAAGGAGGTGGCAAGCTATGACATGGCCTTTTGAAAATGATACCAGCGCCATTACAAAGAAGCTGGCAAAGGAGAGTTTGAAAAGCGAGAAGCGCCGGAATTTTATGATAATAATTGCTATTTCACTGGCAGCGTTTTTGATGTCAATGTGTGGAACATTATTTTTTGCTTTTCAGGAATCTCAAAATAATATGGCCACTTTTCAAGCCAGCTATGATAATCTGACAGAGGATAAAATTGAAAAACTTCGTCATCAACCAGAAATCGAAATGGTAGCGTCGCTTTACAATCTGGGAGAAATAAAAATGCCAGAGGGATATTCATTGTATTTGGCATATATGGATGATGCGGCATGCTATATTGCCCGAAATCAATTTACACTAAAAGATGGGACTATGCCATCTAAAGAAAATGAAATTGCAGTTGACCGTAAAATGGTGAACAAATATTTTTCTAATACTGCAATCGGAGATAAAATTTCTTTTCAAATAAACGGAAAATCACAAGATTTTGTGATTTCTGGGATTACGGAAAGCTCGACTGAATCACAGGGCAATTACTCGTGCTATATATCAAAATCGTTTGTAGAAAATAGCTCTAATTATAATCCTGCAAAATACCAAAGCTATGTTTGTTTTGCTGATGCAGATTCAACATCAAAAGAAATTCTAAAAGAAAGAATTGCTTCTATTGGAAAAGAAATTGGTGCTGATTATAGCTTAAGTTTTCTCTTTTTTAGAGAGAATATGGGATTGTCATTTGAAAATATACTAACTTTTGTAAGTTTGTCCGTGTTGGTATTATTTGCAGGTATAACGGTAATCCAAAGTATTTTCAGAATTTCTATCAATGAAAAAATAAGAAATTTCGGACAGTTACGCACTTTAGGTACAACTGCATTACAGATAAAGAAAATGATAAACTATGAAAGTAGATATTTATCATGGCTTGGAATCCCTCCGGGTATTGTTTTGGGTGCGATTGTCGGAACTGTTTTGGGAAGTAATGAATTTTCCAGCGGATTTTCTCCTATCAATATTCCTTTTGTAATGATAGGTGTTTCCATCATTTGCACTCTTATGGTGAAATTATCTGTTCGCAAGCCGCTTAAAATTGCGGCAACTACTTCCCCTATTGAGGCAGTACGATATATAGCTTATCGAAATGCTCCGATGCAATCTCGAAAACATAATAAGAAAATTTCACCTTACTCTTTAGCTCTATTAAATCTTGGACGCGATAAGAAAAAGACAGCCAGTACATTGCTTTCCTTGATATTTGGAGGATTACTCTTATTTATATCTGCATCCGCAGCAGTTAGTAATACGCCAGAGCAATTTGTCCGTGAAAAGTTTTTTGTAAACGGCGGAAGCTTCCGTATATATCTTTCTGAAGAATCAGTTGGAAAAAACGAAACAAATAATCCGCTAAATGAATCTTTGAAAGAAGAACTTTTGAATACTAAAGGAATCCAAAAGATTATACCACTTAGAGATTCGGTAGGAATGTGTCATTATTCTATCAATGGAAATGCTACTGAGGGAATGTGTGATATAATTTCGGTTCAAAGTACAGAAGGTAATTTTAGCTTTGTTGAACAACATTTGATAGATGGACAAATGCCTAAGAACCAGTTTGAAGTTTTATTGACAGATGGATATATGGAACTGGGGATTACAAAAGGGACGCCTATAAAGATTACAAATAGTGGAGAGGAAATAGAATGTATTGTTTCCGGTTTCTTTGATAAGAGCTTTGTCGGAACCGAAAACGGTACAGATGCTATTGATCCAGCGAATCTTATAATTACACAAGAACTTGCACAACAACTATTCACAAACACAGAAAATTTTGCTTACTCATGGGAGATCATAACTGATAAAACTTATAATGATGAAATAGAATCAGCCATTCAGCAGAAAATTACCTCTAAAGAAAAGGGGCTTTCTATTTGCAGCTATAATGATGTTGTAGAGTACATGGAATCTTCTATGAACTTATTGTTTGGAAGTTTGCAAATGCTGTCATTACTAATTTTGCTGTTTGGAATAATCAATCTAATCAATATGACGCTCTCTAACCATCAAGCGCGTAAACAGGAAATCAGTACATTACGCTCTGTTGGATTAAGCCTAAAACAATTATATCGTTCTCTCATAACAGAGGGATTGCTATATGTACTTATTTCATTTGGAATCGTTCTTTTGGTTGGTATTCCCATAGCTATTCCTGTGAGCAAAGCTGTTGGTATTCTATTCGGTATGCCAAATCTCTCATATCAATTTCCAACAATGCAGATAGGTGGATATCTACTAATATTGATTCTTTTACAGTTGATTCTTTCTGTATGGGAAATACGGGATTTGAAAAAGCGTTCATTAACAGAACAAATGCGGGCAATGGAATAACCGTATGGAATTGGCGGGGCGGCGTGTGCTGCCCCGCCTTTTTCGCCATTTCTCAAAGAAATTTTTGAAATGTCCGAGCGTTGTAACAATTCAGCCTGTTTTTCTGTCGAAATCAAAGGCACCTCGGACATTTGTGTAACATTTGTAGTTTATGCTTGTGGCAAATCAATATTGGGGGTGAGGACACATGAAAAAGATACTGCTGATCGACGACAGCGACACCTATACATGGTGTCTGCAAAAATACTTACAGCACCGGGGCTACCCGGTGAAAACGGCTTGTACACTGAAAGAAGCGCGGGCCGCCATCCAAGAGGAAATGCCGCTGGTGGTCTGCTGTAATCTCGACCTGCCGGACGGTTCCGGCATGGACTTTCTGGACGAGGTGCGGGCCGCAGACAAGGAGCTGCCTTTTATTCTGGCGTCCTGCCATGACAAGGACGACTACGAACAAGAGGCTATGCGCCGGGGCGCAACGCTGTGCATGGACAAAATGAAAGGGCTGCTGCTGCAAGATAAGCTGGTGGAATACGCTTACCGGCAGTTATCCGGCGAACCAGATTCAACTTTTCATAAGCTGCTCTTTGTCCATGCGGAAGATACCAGCGCCGGGGCGTTGCAGGCGGCTATGCTGCAAAAGGGCCTTGACCTGATTCTGGTTTCCTCGATAGCAGACGCCAAGTGTCGGATTTTTGAGGATGAAGAAATAGAACTGATCTTGTGCGATCTGGAACTGCCGGACGGCACAGCAATGGAGCTGTTTCATACGCTGCGACGGGTGGCGGGGATGTTCCAAATGAAGAATCCCCCTGTCCGGCTTCTGCCGTTCTTTATCCTCACCGAGAACAACGACCTTGCCACGGAATATGAATACCGGCATGAGGGCGTGAACGACTATATCACCGCCCCGGTCAATATCCCGGAGCTGATCCGGCGGGTTCTGTTCTTTGTGGAATGAAACGAGCCTACATATCCAAACATCTGCCTCCACAGCGGGGAAAAGAAAAAAACCGCTGACGGGCAGAGGATTTCGTGCGCTTTCCTGTATCACTGACGGATACGGCGGTTTTGAGTAGATCAAGGCCGCCGTTTCTTTTTGCTAAAAAGCAGACCTCCAGATGACCCTCAGCAATCAGCATGGGCGGTGTATAGGAGGATACCGCCATGTCTGCAATATTCATTTGTAATAGCTATGACATATATCAATTAAAAAAAGCATAGGCCCTCCTCCGGGATATTATAGTTATCTATCAGTATTATCAATCCATATAAATCAGCATAATCATGGTGTTTTTTGTTGCGCCAGTTTCTCATTGCGAGAAGCTGGCGTTTCTTATTGTCGATTTTTAGGGAAACCTCCCGATGTGTACCGCTGCCGGTCCCCACCTCCATTCGATTCACCCGTCAACCACGCCTGAATCGAAATGGAGGAAAACTATGGGCTTTCACTATGGATATGCGAAAAGGAAGTTTGATGCAGAATGGACCCGGCTGGAACAGGAATACCGCGCAGCCGGTATGGACGATAGGCAGATCGCGGCCATGAAGGAATATGACTGGACCTGGTTTTGCAGCCAGCGGACCTATCAGAACCGCGTACAGGCCCTTCCCAGCGAACAGTGTGAGGACGAGAGCGAGCAGTCCTGCCTGTTCCGAAAATTTGAATCCCTGTCCTGCACCTGGGACACCGGCGATGTGGATTCCCGGCGGTTTGGCTGGCTGTCCTCCCTGGAGGATGAACTGCTGTACCGGCGGCTCTGCAAATTGCCGGAGGACGATCTGGAACTGCTGACCCTGCTCATTGTGGACGGATACCGGCAGGCCGATGTCGCAAGGCTGTGGAACTGTTCCCGGAGTGCAATCACACAGCGAATAAATAAAATCAAGATTTTTTTGAAAAAGGCTTAACAAATCGCCTTTCCCAATGCCTACACATTGAAGGGACAAGTCCTCTTGCCCCTCATTGCAGCTTGACAACTGAATATACGGCATAACAGGTACATAACCCGTATCGAAGCGGAAAAGGCGCGCCGCCAGGACGGTTGCTTGCAGGAGGTGATGACAGACAGGCAATCCGAGCGATCTACGTCCAGCCTTAAACCCGGAGATGGCGTTCCGGGCGCGATGATGGTGCGGGGGCTTAAAGATACTTCCTCACGGCCCGCCAAAGACTTGGGGGGGAACCCTGCGGCGCACGAGAAAAACGGCGCTGCGGAGTTATGACAGCTCTGCCGGGAGCGGCCTGTTATGTCCCCATCGTCAGGGGGCGTGGCAAATATGACGAACCATCCAAACAGAATTGCAGCAGCCGTACCGGACGGTATCCAGCGGCAACCGCCGCCCTTATCTTTCGATACGGCTGCTTTTTAACCATAGAGTAAAAACAATTTTTGAACGGAGGTGCGTCTTTATGACCAAACAGACAACCCCGACAAGCTCCTACAAAGAGGTGCGGATCGGGAAAACAATTTATCGCGTCACCAGCTTTTTTCGGGAGAAAAGGACCTGGGAAAGACGCTGGAACAGCTGGCAGTCAGACGCGCCATGTCGGAAGCCATTCCAGCTGCCAGCGGTTCCAAATAACAGAAAGCCTCGCGGCCTGCCGTATCATTGCGCGGCGGTGGATTCTCCGGTAAGATATTCATGCAGGGTAAAACCTGCGGAGCCATTTTGCCGCACGAGGTATGGATTCTGAGATGGTCGGGAGGTAAAAGAAAGATGATGGATACAACATACAACGTGGGCATCTACTGCCGGTTAAGTAACGACGATGAACGTGACGGGGAATCGGTCAGCATTGAGAACCAGAAGTTGCTGCTTCAAAACTATGTCAGGCAGCGCGGCTGGAATGAGGTCGATGTCTATATTGAAATGTAAACCGCTTAATTGATACAAAGGAAATGAACAGAATATCGGGAAAACCGCTGAAAAAAGGGATTCCGGCACATTGGCTGTCGCTGGAATCCTTTGTTTGCTTTTTAGTTGGTCTGAAAATTTGTGGCAGGTCGGCAGAGGGGGTGTTCACTTTTGAACCCTCATCAAAGGGCATTTGAACCCTGTGGTCAGAGAAAATGAACACCCCATGGTCAGTTTGAACCCCGTGGTCAAAAAAGTGAACCCCCGTGGTCACTTTTGGAAGATTGTTCAGACAATCATTAACAGCCGCCCAGGCGGCTATCTTAAATTGATGCCATAGGAATTTTGGTACTTGCAGGCAAAAGTATTGAAGAATGGCTTAAAATCAAGGTTTTTTAGGCTTGGTGGGGTTCATCACGGTGGGTGGTGGGCCCCGCTTTTTCGTGTTTTTTGATGCCGCTGATAGGATGGCGATAGGGGAAAAATCGTACTATCAGGCAAAAGTATACTTTCACGCAAAAGTCAGGGGTTTCCGTGATAGTATAAAACGGAAAGGTAAAAAGGAGTAGGATATTGTTGGGTTTAGGTGAAAAGAGTATTAGCGTGACGGAAAATGCTGTTGAAAAACGGGGGATATGATACAAGCACGGAAACCGTTCGGAGTTTTCGTGTTTGTATATGAGTTTCCGTGATAATATACAGAAAAATTGAAAAATGATAGCGGGGGAAAAGGCTGTTCAATGGCCCTTTTTGCTTTTCGTTTCCGGGAAATGGTTCTTTCGTGCAGTTTAGCAAAAAACAGAAAAAATCAGCCGATATAATCAGCAAGAATCTTTGTTTTATAGAGTGGGATGCTAAACACTGGTAAATACTTGTTTTATGGCTTAAATCATAAAAACCGCAAGATAGATGAAAAGAAGAATAGAAATTCCTGCTATAATCCGGTAAGAAAGGAGGGAGCTGCAATGCTGGGAAATATCAAAAATGTGACAGCGGCAATCGACTATATTGAGAGCCATCTGCATGAAAAGCTGGAGCTGGACACGATTGCGGAAGCGTTGCATTATTCAAAGTATCATCTGCACAGGATGTTTACAGGCACGGTGGGACTGACAATCCAGATTTACGCACAGCGCCGCCGGCTGACTGAAGCCGCAAAACTGCTTGTTTTTTCGGATAAACCAATCCTCGAAATTGCACTCATTGCTGGATATGAGAGTCAGCAGTCTTTTACTGACAGCTTTAAGGCTATGTATAAAAAGGCTCCTAATCAGTACAGAGAGGAAGAAGAATTTTACCCGTTGCAGCTAAGATACGTTTTGAATGAGAATCCTACAAACTTAGAAGGGGAAAGCTGCTGGCAGCAGAAAATTACTTATGCAACAGACGCTGATATCCCGGAATGGATGAAACTGGTTCATCTTGTGATTGATGGTTTCCCGCATTTGGATGAGAAGCAGTATCTTGAACAGTTGCAGGAATATATCAGGGGCAGGCGAGCACTGATTTTGAAAGATGCCGATACCGCAGTCGGGATCATGGCATTTAATGAGGTGACGGGGAGTATTGACTTTTTGGGCGTGCATCCGCAATACCGGAAAAAGGGAATAGCAAAAGCATTCTGTGAAAAAGCGCTGCACGAACTGGTATACTCCGAAGCAATCACCGTCACGACTTTTAGGGAGGGTGATAAGGCTGATACCGGACACCGGAAAACAATCAAAAGCCTTGGCTTTGCCGAAGCGGAACTGCTGGTCGAGTTTGGGTACCCAACACAGAAGTTCATTTTACGGAAAGAAGAAACGGAGGGAATGGGGCATGAATGAAGTACAGGAAGAAGGAAATCCACTTTCGCAAGACTTTGATATAAAGTCATTGCTGAAATTCGCACTTCCAACAATTATAATGATGCTACTCATGGGGTTGTATACGATTGTCGATACAATTTTTGTGGCACGGTTTGTAGGCACCAATGCGCTGTCGGCGCTCAATATTGTATGTCCGGTGATCAATCTGATTGTAGGGCTTGGAACCATGCTTGCCACAGGGGGGAGCGCCATTGTCGCCAGGAAGATGGGGGCAGGGGAGACTGTGAGGGCATCACAGGATTTCACTCTGATCATCGGTGCGGGTGCTTTGTTTGGAGTGATCATTACGGTTTTGGGGACTGCATTAATAGACAATATGATTCGGGGGCTTGGTGCAAGCGGGATTCTATTTCCGTATTGTAAGGAATATCTGTCCATCCTGCTCCTTTTCACGCCCGCAAGTATGCTGCAAGTCCTTTTTCAAAACCTGATTGTAACGGCGGGACGCCCCGGATTTGGAATGGCGCTTGGGATAAGTGCGGGAGCGGCCAATATCTTGTTTGATTATATTTTTATGGTTCCCCTGCAGATGGGAATCAAAGGAGCAGCATTAGGAACGGGAATCGGATACCTGATACCGACAGTGGCGGGTATCCTGTTTTTTACGGCGGGAAATGGCAGCCTGCATTTCAGGAGGCCTGTTATGGATATTTTCGTTCTGGCAGGGAGCTGTGCAAACGGTTTTTCAGAAATGGTAAGCCAGGGAGCCGCTGCGGTGACCACCTTTCTTTTTAACAGGACCATGATGAATCTGCTCGGTGAGGATGGTGTGGCAGCCATTACGATCATCATTTATACACAGTTCCTGCTGACTGCGCTTTACATAGGATTTTCGATGGGAGTAGCGCCTGTTATCAGCTATAATTATGGGAAACAGGACAATGGCCGGTTAAAAAAGGTATTTTCTGTTTGTATGCGGTTTATTATCCTGGTCTCTATCGTTATTTTTGGAATGGCTGTTGCCTTTGGCTCCCCACTGGTCAGCCTTTTTTCAGAAAAGGGGACGCACGTTTATGAGATTGCACGAAGAGGTTTTTTGATATTCCCATTCAGTTTTCTTTTTTGTGGGATGAACATTTTTACTTCAGCCACATTCACTGCGCTGTCAAATGGGAAGTTGTCAGCGGTATTATCCTTCCTGCGGACATTTGGGCTGATATTTGTGCTGTTGCTGATACTGCCAGAATTTATGGGAGTGACGGGAGTGTGGCTGGCAGTACCGATTGCGGAGTTGCTTACAATGGTGGTGGCTTTGGCTTTTCTTTATCAGAATAAAGACAGGTACCATTATGTGTGATTGCAGGAGAAGTGTATTTCATTACTGGATAAGAGAACAAACATAAAGAGACAGGACCATATAGAAATACTACAAAAGACAACCGCTGCACTATGGCCATCATCCGCCATATGCGGCGGTCCGCCGTTTTCGCAGGCAGGTTTGACAGCAGAAACCGCTTGGAAAGCGGGGGAATCAGAGTTAATATGCTTACACGGCGGTTTGCGTTTCCACTATATCGGACGAATGGCGAAAAACTTTAGGGCTGATTTGGGCTTTCAAAAACAAAAAATCTGCGATTCACGTAGCCAGATTAACCATTCACGAAGTAGACGTTAGAAATCGCCCTTATTTTTCCGATAAGTTAGTTGAGGACTGGAGGTGGCAGAAACGATAAAAATTGCGGTGTGTGATGATGAAAAAAATATAAGGTCTTACCTTGTTTCGCTCATCAAAAAGCAGGGCGGGGAGTGCGACATCACGGAATATGCCTCTACTGATGCGTACCTCTCGGACGGTAAGGAGCATGACATTATTTTTCTGGACATAGAGATGGGCGGCTCCGGCGCAGGTCTGGACGGCATGGGGCTGGCAAGGCATATCCGGGGCATGGAGGCGCAGAAACAGCCCATCATCATTTTTGTGACAGGGTATGAAAAATATGTGTATGACGCATTTGACGTAGGGGCGTTCCAGTATCTGGTAAAGCCCGTGGACGAACAGAAATTTGCAGAGGTGTTCGGACGGGCGGCGGGGCAGATCGCATCGGAGGCGGAGCAGCGGAAGAAAAAACTTGTGATCCAGTATGGCGGCGAGGGAAAGGCCATACCGCTGAATGACATTTACTACATGGAAAGCCGGAACCACAATATCATCCTGTACCTGAAAGACGGGAATATCGAATACTATGCGAAGATCGGGGATTTGGAGGAGGAGCTGGCGGGGCAGTTCTACCGCATCCACCGGGGATACCTTATCAACCTTTTCCATGTGGAGGGTTACGATAAGACGGAGGTAAGGATGGCGAACGGGGATAAGCTGCTTCTTTCAAGGTATAAATATGACGGCTTTGTGCAGGCATACATGGATTACATTTCGGAGGAAAGCCTATGAGCCAGCCAGCGTTTGAAACGATCAACAGTATATTGGGTATATGGAAGATTGTCATACAAGTCACCATGTTCCTTGTTTTGTGGGCGGCGGCTTTCAGAGGGAAAAAAGGAAAAATAGATGGTATTGCGGCAGTGCTGTTTATCCTTGCCAATATAGGGATAGGATTTCTGCCATGTACGGATTGGGTAAGGTATGGCGTTTCCGCTCTTGCCATTATGGGATATGGCGGAATACGTTATAAAAACAGATTGGAAAAGCTGTATTTGTGATGCTTGCCTTTTATAATCTACATTGCCTGAGTTTCCTGATTGCCAATAGCATTTACATGAAGATAACGGGCGTGATGATGAAAAGCCTTGATGCAATGCAGGAAAGCTATATGCAACAGGTATACCAATGTTTGTCGGTCGGGATGGCGGTTTCCGTTCTCTTTTATATGGTACTGTATGTGGCAATGGCAGTTATTTTCACAGTCTCATTAAAGGGGAAGCCGTAATGGCCTGGCAGGACATCATCCTGCTTTCCATTCTAAATTTTGTCGGGAGCATGATTGCAAACGTGGTCAACGGCCTGCTTATTGTAAGAATAAATACAGATGCTTTTGTGCTGTTTGATGAAAAGCCAGACCTGCTTTGGAAGATTCCCATGATAGCAGTATGTATTTTTGCGGGAGAGGCCGCCCTGATCTATTTCTGGCAGAGATACCGCATCCTGCTTGCCGAGAGACAGAAACATTTCGTGGAGGAACAGCAGGTCAAGGCCATGAAGAAGCGTTTGGAGGAAGCGGAGAATTTCTATGGAAGCATCCGGAAGGTGCGCCACGAGATGAAGAACCATATGGCGAACATCAAAGGACTGGCAGGAGCCGGGGAGTATGGGGAAATAGAGGATTATATACGGCGGATGGATGAGACCATGCAGGAACTGGAATATAAGTATGT
Organism: Eubacterium plexicaudatum ASF492; assembly: GCF_000364225.2. Classification (GTDB taxonomy): domain Bacteria; phylum Bacillota; class Clostridia; order Lachnospirales; family Lachnospiraceae; genus Eubacterium_J; species Eubacterium_J plexicaudatum. The sequence continues at coordinate 4,932,115 of NZ_AQFT02000001.1, read as the reverse complement.
GACGGGGAATGCAGTGACGGATGTCATCATCAATGACAAATGCCGCAGGGCGGAAAAGGCGGGAATCCGGTTTGATGCAGATTTCCGGTATGGCGGGGAAATTCCCGTGTTTGATATGGGGATCATATTGAACAACCTTTTGGATAATGCCATAGAAGCCTGCGAAAAACTGGAAACAGGTAAAGGATTTATACGCCTTTCGTTAAAGCGGAAAAAGCAGTTTTTGATACTGTATATAGAAAATAGCTTTGACGGCGCTGTCCCTGTAAGCAAAGGCAGTCCGCTCCCGCCTACAACGAAACAGAGTATCCTGCCGGGAATCATTACGGAGCATGGGATAGGGCTTGAAAATGTGCGGGATATTGCAGAGAGGTATTTCGGCGGTGTAAACATAAAAGTGAAAGGGGATGTGTTCCATGTGACGGTAATGCTGCAGCAGGGGGAGGTGGGGGAAGGTAAGTAAATGACCTTGCACTAAATGAAACTCAAAAACAGATTAAAACGGAGGATTAAAAATGGCTATCGGTGGAATAGGACAAAATTATTATCAGAACAATGTGGAAACAAAGAGAAATACGAAAAATGTGAACGGTACGGAAAAATTCGCACTGGAAAAAACAGGCAGTACACAGGAACTATCGGAAGCGGAAGAAATGGAGCTGTTTAAGAAAGAGTTTTATCAGGAGTTGTCTCAGATTACTACGCACGCAACAGTAAGTAATGCGGCAGTTAATGTGACTGAGGCTGCTTTTAAGAGAATGAAAGACGATCCTGAATATAAGCAGCAGGTTTTAAGTTGGATTAAGCATGATTTAGGAGCTTCATATGGTTCAAGGAATGCGTCTGTAATGTTGACAGTTGGTGAAACGCTAGAACAATGTAGGGGTGATGCTTGGCCGGTTTCCGCAGATTCTGAATTTGGTATTCGCTCACAAGATAGTTTTTATAAAAGTAGCAATGAAAGAAAAGAGAGACAGAAAGAATTATTGGAGGAATATTTACAAAAGCGTCAAGCGGCAAAACAAATTCAGCAGGAACTTTTGGATGAAAAGATTGCAAAGGCGGAGCAGGAGAGAAGCAGGCTGGCAAAGGCGTGGGCTGGTGAAAGGCAGATGGAGGCGGCATCCAATGCTTATGATGCAAATGTCATGACGGAGACAGCGGCAGGCGGTGATTCGCTGCTTGGTTAATGAAGGGCATCATGCCCGGACTTACCGCAAGGGGGCATAGGCGGCCCTGAACGACAGAGGGGTCGCCGCAGCAGATAAGAGAATGAGAGCCGGTTCGTATTATCAGCAGATGGCCGGTTCCATCAATTTATGGCGGAGGATATGAAAAATGCGTGTCAGCAGAATAACGGCATTACTTATTACGGCAATGATGATTCCCGCGACCAGCGGATGCACCACACAGGGAAGCCCCGCCCCGGATGCCGTGCATCAGATTGAGGATGGCGGTTCGGCGGTCTATGATGATGACCCGATAGCGGTGGAGCCGCAGCTTGACGAAGATGGACTGAACAGGGATTCGGATGAGTCCAATGTGCAGGGGGAGATCATTTCGGCGGAACCGCATAAAGGGAGTGCGGATTAAAAAAAGTAATTGTAGTAATTTCAGCGAAAGGGGGTGTTTGTCATGAAGTTTGACAGGGGAAGCTAGGTAGTATGTCTGCATGGAGGTAATGGACCGCTCGGACTTATTACGAGGGAGCGGATGTGGCTCTGAATGACAGAGGAGCTGCAATAATAAAAATTATGGAGGACATTTGGAGATGAGTGTAAATGGAATAGGAGCGGGTTATCCCGCATGGCGTGAAATGGGAAAGGCACAGAGGAATGGTTCGGGAACGGGCTATGCAGGCAGGATGGCAGATGCAGATATGGTGAGAGAGGGTTTGGGTAAAAATTTCATTTATTCAAAAGCAGGAGAAAGGTTTTCTGCATATGATGCATATTCCATAATGGGCAGTATGGGTTCAAGATTTCATACAAATAATCTTAAGGCAGAAACAAAGCAGCCAGTTGAAAAAGTAGGGAGTGAGCGGTATTTAATTGAACCTTCAGATGAGATATCTGGATATTGGCGTATATATGGTAAGCGATGAATAACCCACCGTTCCACAGGAACTTGATTTTGCTCTATAATGGTATCAGCTTGGAGCGGATGTCCACATCAGTTCTTGATAAAGTAGCCCGGCAGCCGTTTATTGCTTTTCCTGCGGCTCCACTACTGCCATCCATTCCAAAAATAATAATCAGGAGATGATGCTATGTCAGAGAAAAAGAAAACCCGCAGTGACCAGGAATGGCTGGAGCTGATCCAGGAATGCCGCACGAGCGGCCTGCCTGACAGAGAATGGTGCCGGCTGCATTCCATATCCATAAAAACATTTCATAACAAAGTTTCAGACCTAAAGAAAAATCCTGTATCATACCAGATCCGCAGGCGGCCCCATCCAGACAGATGCACGAAGTGGTTCCACTGGAGCTGGGCAGCAGCCCTGTCCCTGATCCAGGCTGCGCTGCAAGTGATACGCTGCCGGTTCCAGCAGCCCATGCTGCCATCACGGTCAGGATGCCGGGGTACAGCATTGAAATTGCAGACGGTGCTTCAGAAGATACCATACGGAATACGCTTCTGGCGCTGGGGAGGCTGTGCTGTTAGGTGCATTGTCCAGTGACACGAAAGTTTATATCGTCACTGGATGCACCGATATGCGGCGCAGCTTTGACGGCCTTATGTCCCTGATCCGGGACACTTACCAGATGGACCCTTATTCGGACGCCCTTTATCTGTTCTGCGGCCGGAAAAGAAATACGCTAAAGGCCCTGTACTTTGACCAGACGGGGTTCGTGCTCTGCACAAAACGCCTGGACAATGGAAAATTCCAGTGGCCGCGGGACGCTTCGCAAGTAAGGCCGCTTACCCGCCAGCAGCTGCGATGGCTTCTGGAAGGACTCTCCATCTGCCAGCCAAAGGCGGTGCAGCCTTCCGGCAGGAAGGACTTCTGAACTTTTGTGCATTATGTAGAAATTTAAAAATTTATTTTCCAGCGCCGCAAGCCGCCAGGGAATGTTATCCACGACGCTGTTTTTTTCCGGGATGCTGTCCACGCATAACGCAGCGCCAGGCCGCAAAACTGTGGATAACCTGCATGAAAAATGCTGTTTTTAAGCCTTTTTCCTGTATCTGGCGGCAGTTTCCAGTCCGTCATTGTGCCTATCGCGCAGGTATGGTCGGTTTGATTTCATCCCCGCGTTTCCTTATAATGTAAGTAAATGGAAACACGGAGGGTACACATGCCAGTTAATATGGAAGACTATATCCGGCTGCTGGAAACAATGGTGGAACAGCAGAAAATACATATACAGTCCCAGGACGCACGCATCCTGGAGCAGGAGCAGGACATAGCACAACTGCGCGCCCTTGTGGATGAACTGCGCCTTTTAAAGTCCGGCCTGGAGGAAACGCTTGAAGAATTTAAGCGCCAGCTGTTCGGCACAAAAAGCGAGAAGACAAAAACTCCGCCAGCCAGTGCCGGGGATGAACCGGAAAACCCGCCTGCAAAAACAACGGTGAAGGAACACACCCGGACGAAAAAGAAGAAAGCCACGAGGGATGAGCGTTATGCGGACATCCCTGTCCGCGATGTCATAATCCCTGTCCCGGGTAAAGACCGACTCTGCCCGTACTGCAATGCGGAAATGATCCTGCTTGGATATAAACAAGTCCGCACAGAGCTGCGTATAACCCCGGCAAAAGTGGAGCGTGTCCGCTATATGCAGGAAGAACTGATCTGCCCGGAATGCCGTAAAGACGGCGACGGCACAATCGTGCAGGCGCAGACGCCTGTACCGCTTATGGCGCACAGCCCGGCGTCGCCGTCTGTTGTTGCGTACGTCATGTTTGAAAAAAGTTTTGTAAGCGTCCCATACTACCGCCAGGAGGCCTGCATGGCCCAGCTTGGATTGGAGCTGCCGCGTGAAACCATGGCAAACTGGTATATAAAATGTGCCATGGAATATTTCCAGCCGGTATATGACCAAATGCACCGGCTCCTCCTGCAAAGGGATATTATCCATGCGGATGAAACAACCTGCCAGGTGCTGCACGAAAAGGGGAAAGCCGCGGAATCTATATCATACATGTGGATGTATTTAAGCGGGAGCGACGGCCTGGCGCCGATCGTACTCTATGAATACCAGGCGGGGCGCAGCGGCGTTTTCCCAAAAGCTTTCCTGGAGGGTTTTTCCGGCATCGTGCAGTGCGATGGGTACAGCGGCTATAACCAGGTGGAGGATGTGGTCCTTGCCGTATGCTCTGCGCACTGCCGCAGAAAATTTTACGAAGCCCTCCCGGCAGAACGGCGGAAAAAGCTGAAGCTGCTGGACATAAATTCAGAAACGGATGTAAAAGACATCCCGCTTCCGGATCCGGAACAGATGGAAAACATGATCCCGGCTGAGATCGGCCTCGTGTTTTTCAACAAGCTCTTTTTCATTGAAAAAGGGCTGAAAGGCATGGGCCCAGAAAAGCGCCAGGAAAAACGGCTGGAAAAGGAGGCACCTGTCTGGGAAAAGTTCTGGTCATGGATTGAAGCCCTAAAACCGCTTGGCGGCAGCAAGCTGGAAAAAGCCGTCAATTATTCAATAAACCACAGAGAGACACTACAGAGCTATATGCTGGACGGCAGATGCGAACTTTCTAATAATAGAGCCGAACGCTGCGCAAAATCGTATGCTATTGGCAGGAAGAACTCGCTGTTCCACACATCTGCGGCTGGGGCAGAAGCAAGTGCGCTTGTTTACAGTATAATAGAAACCGCAAAAGCCAATAAGCTGAATGTATTCCAATACCTTTATGTCCTGCTGCTGTACATGCCTGAGCATAAAGATGATCCTAATGCAGTTAAAACGCTTCTTCCGTGGAGTGATTTTATCAAAGAACGCTGCACAGGACTGATCGATGTTGAAGCGATAACACCTGAAAACAAACCTCAATTGCCAATATAGACTATTTTACACCTAAACGGAACATATGTGGAACGGTAGGTTATTCATCGCTTACTATGGTCTGACTGACAGAGGGGCTACAATAAAAATAATGGAGGACATTTGGAGATGAGCATAAATGGAATAGGGACAGCGGGATATCCGCTGACAGGATATACGGCAAGGAAGATGGAAAGAAGTGTGGAACCCGGAACGGTGGGATTTATGGAAACGGTGGAAGAAAAGGCGGCGCAGGGCAGAGCAGCCGACCAGGACGAGAAAGCCTTTGAGATGGTCGGTCCCAATGCCCCGCAGGAAGTGAAGGATGCGTGGATGGATGCGGCGAAAGAAGTAAATGCGAATGGCATGGGAATCCGGGGCAACGGGATGATGAGCCACATATCGCAGATGATGGTGCAGCGGCTTAATAAACAGCTTAAGGGCGAGACGGAGAATTTTGACATCCTTGGAAGCACGGTGGAATCTGCGATCCAGGCAACGAAAGAGGCGCTGTACGATCTGGAGCATCCAAGGGTGTATACGCCCAGGAGCATAGAGGTTCAGCAGGCCCGCATTAAAGAGGGGGAATTTTACAGGGCGTTTTTGGAGAGGCTGGAGCAGTTATAATAAATTTACAGAGGAAGGTGGAATAATGCAGGTTAATTCGTCAAATGGTTCATTACAGAACAGATATTTTTCAGGAACAGGAAGCATAGGCGGTATCCATCTGCCCGACTTCAATGACAAATATGTTTTCTCCAAAAAGAAAAGCGGCATCAGTGATGAGGAATACCGGAAGCAGATTCGGGAACAGGCATATGAGGATTTTGCAAAAGGACAGTTCCAAAACAAATCCGAAGGATTTAACAGGCTGATGAAAAGCTACACATCGGAAGTGTCCCCGGACAGAAAAGGGATCATCACTTCCGGGCTGAAAGCTGTCTCTGGGAACAGGCAGAATGTGCTTAAGCCCATAGACTTTGTGGCGACGCTGCTGGAAGGGAAAGTGAAATATCAGAAACTGCCGTCAGGAAACAGCGATTACATAGAGTTTTACGATAAGAACGGGGAAATGGTGGCGACTTATTCCAATAATGGGTGGACGATGTATACCACCAATGCGGAGGCTTCCAGACAGACGGAAATGTGCATGATCTATAACGAGGCATGGGGAAATGCAAAGAGGGGCATTCCGCTGGCGGATAAAGAAGCGGTTAATGCGGAGAATCCACAGAATAGCTTTGATGCAAAGGCATAGAAGGAAATGAAGCTACGGCTGGATATCTCCGATAAACCACAATCTGACAAGGCAGGGCAGGTATCCACGGTTTCCAACTGAACAGTAGGTTTTGAAATGGATATAACAGGAATAGCAAAAAGCCATCAAGCGGGAATCCAAAAGCCGGGAAGGGCACCATCCAAATTGTCTGATTCCCTCTGGAAGAAGGTAATAGGATGCGGCGCAGAACGTCTATATGGGAAATAAATTCCTTGCCCTGCGGAAAAGCGAAGTTGCCAAAGTCGCGCCGGACAGGGCAGGCATTCCGGCAGATCAGTGAGAGGAGGTGAAGGCCGGTATGGAATTTGGCCGGGGAGGTTAACAGGCATATTTGCATGGAGACAGTGAACTGCTCGGACTTATTACAAGGGAGCAGATGCGGCTCTGAACGACAGAGGGGCTGACAAAAATAATGGAGGAGATTAAGAAAATGAATGTAAATGGAATAGGAGCAGGATACCCGGCGGCAGGGTATGAGACAAGAAGGACGGAAAGGAATGTGACAGGAGGGAAATGTCTTAATCTTGTTTCATATCACCAATAAGCCACAGTGGATGGATAGGGCAGGTCTCCCCGGTTTTCTGGTAGATTGGGGAATCGGGGAGCAGTAAGAGGAGGTGTTGCCGTGGAACGTAGATAAAGTGTTTCTGTATGAAGGAGTAAACTGCTCGGACTTACTATGAGAGAGCAGAGGCGGCTCTGATCGACAGAGGGGCCGCAATATTAAAATTGTGGAGGATTAAAGATAATGAGCATTAGCGGAATTGGAACTTCACACTATCCTGCATGGCAGGAAGCGGGAAGGGGACAAAAGAATAATTCGGGAGTAGGATTTGCAAGCAGGATGGCAGATATAGTTGGTGCGAATACTTCCGAAAGTGGAAGGAAAGTAAGCGATGAATAACCTACCGTTCCACATATGTTCCGTTTAGGTGTAAAATAGTCTATATTGGCAATTGAGGTTTGTTTTCAGGTGTTATCGCTTCAACATCGATCAGTCCTGTGCAGCGTTCTTTGATAAAATCACTCCACGGAAGAAGCGTTTTAACTGCATTAGGATCATCTTTATGCTCAGGCATGTACAGCAGCAGGACATAAAGGTATTGGAATACATTCAGCTTATTGGCTTTTGCGGTTTCTATTATACTGTAAACAAGCGCACTTGCTTCTGCCCCAGCCGCAGATGTGTGGAACAGCGAGTTCTTCCTGCCAATAGCATACGATTTTGCGCAGCGTTCGGCTCTATTATTAGAAAGTTCGCATCTGCCGTCCAGCATATAGCTCTGTAGTGTCTCTCTGTGGTTTATTGAATAATTGACGGCTTTTTCCAGCTTGCTGCCGCCAAGCGGTTTTAGGGCTTCAATCCATGACCAGAACTTTTCCCAGACAGGTGCCTCCTTTTCCAGCCGTTTTTCCTGGCGCTTTTCTGGGCCCATGCCTTTCAGCCCTTTTTCAATGAAAAAGAGCTTGTTGAAAAACACGAGGCCGATCTCAGCCGGGATCATGTTTTCCATCTGTTCCGGATCCGGAAGCGGGATGTCTTTTACATCCGTTTCTGAATTTATGTCCAGCAGCTTCAGCTTTTTCCGCCGTTCTGCCGGGAGGGCTTCGTAAAATTTTCTGCGGCAGTGCGCAGAGCATACGGCAAGGACCACATCCTCCACCTGGTTATAGCCGCTGTACCCATCGCACTGCACGATGCCGGAAAAACCCTCCAGGAAAGCTTTTGGGAAAACGCCGCTGCGCCCCGCCTGGTATTCATAGAGTACGATCGGCGCCAGGCCGTCGCTCCCGCTTAAATACATCCACATGTATGATATAGATTCCGCGGCTTTCCCCTTTTCGTGCAGCACCTGGCAGGTTGTTTCATCCGCATGGATAATATCCCTTTGCAGGAGGAGCCGGTGCATTTGGTCATATACCGGCTGGAAATATTCCATGGCACATTTTATATACCAGTTTGCCATGGTTTCACGCGGCAGCTCCAATCCAAGCTGGGCCATGCAGGCCTCCTGGCGGTAGTATGGGACGCTTACAAAACTTTTTTCAAACATGACGTACGCAACAACAGACGGCGACGCCGGGCTGTGCGCCATAAGCGGTACAGGCGTCTGCGCCTGCACGATTGTGCCGTCGCCGTCTTTACGGCATTCCGGGCAGATCAGTTCTTCCTGCATATAGCGGACACGCTCCACTTTTGCCGGGGTTATACGCAGCTCTGTGCGGACTTGTTTATATCCAAGCAGGATCATTTCCGCATTGCAGTACGGGCAGAGTCGGTCTTTACCCGGGACAGGGATTATGACATCGCGGACAGGGATGTCCGCATAACGCTCATCCCTCGTGGCTTTCTTCTTTTTCGTCCGGGTGTGTTCCTTCACCGTTGTTTTTGCAGGCGGGTTTTCCGGTTCATCCCCGGCACTGGCTGGCGGAGTTTTTGTCTTCTCGCTTTTTGTGCCGAACAGCTGGCGCTTAAATTCTTCAAGCGTTTCCTCCAGGCCGGACTTTAAAAGGCGCAGTTCATCCACAAGGGCGCGCAGTTGTGCTATGTCCTGCTCCTGCTCCAGGATGCGTGCGTCCTGGGACTGTATATGTATTTTCTGCTGTTCCACCATTGTTTCCAGCAGCCGGATATAGTCTTCCATATTAACTGGCATGTGTACCCTCCGTGTTTCCATTTACTTACATTATAAGGAAACGCGGGGATGAAATCAAACCGACCATACCTGCGCGATAGGCACAATGACGGACTGGAAACTGCCGCCAGATACAGGAAAAAGGCTTAAAAACAGCATTTTTCATGCAGGTTATCCACAGTTTTGCGGCCTGGCGCTGCGTTATGCGTGGACAGCATCCCGGAAAAAAACAGCGTCGTGGATAACATTCCCTGGCGGCTTGCGGCGCTGGAAAATAAATTTTTAAATTTCTACATAATGCACAAAAGTTCAGAAGTCCTTCCTGCCGGAAGGCTGCACCGCCTTTGGCTGGCAGATGGAGAGTCCTTCCAGAAGCCATCGCAGCTGCTGGCGGGTAAGCGGCCTTACTTGCGAAGCGTCCCGCGGCCACTGGAATTTTCCATTGTCCAGGCGTTTTGTGCAGAGCACGAACCCCGTCTGGTCAAAGTACAGGGCCTTTAGCGTATTTCTTTTCCGGCCGCAGAACAGATAAAGGGCGTCCGAATAAGGGTCCATCTGGTAAGTGTCCCGGATCAGGGACATAAGGCCGTCAAAGCTGCGCCGCATATCGGTGCATCCAGTGACGATATAAACTTTCGTGTCACTGGACAATGCACCTAACAGCACAGCCTCCCCAGCGCCAGAAGCGTATTCCGTATGGTATCTTCTGAAGCACCGTCTGCAATTTCAATGCTGTACCCCGGCATCCTGACCGTGATGGCAGCATGGGCTGCTGGAACCGGCAGCGTATCACTTGCAGCGCAGCCTGGATCAGGGACAGGGCTGCTGCCCAGCTCCAGTGGAACCACTTCGTGCATCTGTCTGGATGGGGCCGCCTGCGGATCTGGTATGATACAGGATTTTTCTTTAGGTCTGAAACTTTGTTATGAAATGTTTTTATGGATATGGAATGCAGCCGGCACCATTCTCTGTCAGGCAGGCCGCTCGTGCGGCATTCCTGGATCAGCTCCAGCCATTCCTGGTCACTGCGGGTTTTCTTTTTCTCTGACATAGCATCATCTCCTGATTATTATTTTTGGAATGGATGGCAGTAGTGGAGCCGCAGGAAAAGCAATAAACGGCTGCCGGGCTACTTTATCAAGAACTGATGTGGACATCCGCTCCAAGCTGATACCATTATAGAGCAAAATCAAGTTCCTGTGGAACGGTGGGTTATTCATCGCTTACGGTGTCTTCTTTTTTTCAATAAAAAGCCTTGTGATTTCTTCCTGTATTGCCCGGAAGTTGTCTGACTTGCGCAATGCAGGCTCCATACCCAGTTCCGCTGCAAGGTTCCGGTAAAAATCATTTGCTGTCAGTGAAGAAAGGCAGGAATACACCACTTGATACAGCGCCGGGTTCAGGGAGGATGCCCATGCCCTTATGGCAGTTGTCTTTCCCTTGCCGGATGCCCCGGTCAGGATGCCGAATCCTTTTAGTTTTGCCAGGTAATCCAGGCGGGTAACGGCTTCCCTGTGTTCTTTCGTCTTTATGAGTATCTCCTTGGAATTTTTTAGGAATGGGTTGAATTCCAGGCCGTAACGCGTGGTATAGTCAATGGCTCCAGGGTTCATGCTTGCTCACCGCCTTTATATAAATATATTTTTTTGCGTTTTACGGATGCATTTTCCTGCTTGTCCAAAAGCCGGACTGGGGTAAGTGTGCCATCCGCTTCCACTATAAAAACCTCTTCCATGTCTGGTGAATACCGGAGTGTGATGCGCTGCCTTGCAAACCGGCAATCCACTTCGTATTCCACCTGCCCAATGACAATGACGCTATCCGCAGAAACGCGCCGTTCTATTTCAAGTAGAAAAAAATCTGAAATTTCCCGCCCGGTGAGCCGGCGGATGCATTCCGGCTCGGAAAAGAATCTCTCCTGCGGGGACTTCCCCTTAAGGGATGAGTGGGCTGTCTGGTTGTAGTTGTGCACATAAGCCAGAAGATTTCCGCGCAATTCGTCAAGGGTATTGAATCCACTGATGTCAAGGGATGCCAGCCACTGGTCCTTCATGGTGCGGAACCACCGTTCAATTTTTGCTTTCGCAGTCGGCGTATACGGCTTGCAGTAATTCAGCGCAGAACCGATGCGGGCGGCAAGCAGCTCCATCTGCTTATTTTTATAAGAACTTCCATTATCGAAATTAAACGTCTTTGGCCGGCCATACTTTGCCACTGCTGATTTCATGACAGACATCAGGTTCACAAAGTTATCATGAAAAAACACATCAACGCCAGTTATGAACCGGCTTGCGTCATCAATCAGTGCAATGACATAGACCCGGCGCTTCTTCCCATCCGGTGTTCTCAAATAAGGGCCCGCACTGGAATCGCCGCACCAGACCTCGTTGATATGCGGCCTTTCATAGCGGCGCATGTCCCGGCACGCTGTATGTTTTTCCTGGAATTCGATCTGGTTGATGAACCGGTTGATGGTAGCTTGGGACACTTCACCGTTCCGAATGCTGCCATCCTCTTTCAACTGGCGAAAGATTGCCGCGGCGGACATGCGAGGATAGTTGTTTTTCAGATACCTGACCTGTTCCTGCAGTGCATCATCCAGCCTGCGCGGCTTACCGGCATCGTTACGGCCTGCGGGGAGCAGCGTTTCAAAGCCGCCCTGTTTGTAGGAACGGTACCATCTCTCGATTGTAACGGGTGCAAAATGCCGGAGTGTTCCATCCGGGGCGGTGACTCCTTTGGCAGAAACATCGCGGAAAAATGCCTTCAGGGACGGATAGTCTTCTTTCAGGCCGGTGATCAGAGGTGCAATTGCGGAATAACGCATGAGGGCGATATCCTGTTTTCTTTCCTTATCCATAGTCATGGATGCCTCCTTTTCTTGTTTTTCTATAGTATAAAGAATGGGGCAGGGCGTGTCGTGTAAGGTTATGTTGGTCTTAAAAAGAGGACGTTGGGAGTTCTTTTTATCTGCATGAACTGGCGGTTCATAAAGGAAAAGCATGCTGTCACAAGGATGCGGAGGGGATGGAAAGGGATGTCAGCAGCCAGCAGAACCTGTTTCCAATGCTTTTTAAACTGGCGGAGAATGGAACGAACGCAGCTTTCATCAATCAGTGGGTTGCGCTCCATGACAGTGGCAGGGCATCCTGAAATAAGGTCCGTCTGGTCTTTCAGCAGGGTACGGGAATACGGAACAATTTCCGAAAGCAGCAATGCGTGGGTGGATCTGCATTCGCTGCAGATCACCCTGCGGATGTGCAGTTCCACCAATTCCCCATCCTGTTTTACAGACCGGGCATACCTGCCATAAAAAGCCAAGCGGGCGGCTTTGCCGCAGCATGGGCAGGAGAGCTGGTGCAGCTGGAGGCTGGAAATCAAGTCGTCATATTTTTTTGTGAAATGGGATTGCAAGAATCAACAAAAATAGTTATCATAAATATAAGCGTATGGGTTGCATATGCCGCGAACTATACAAAGACCTGCGGCATTCCCCAAGCGTATGTGATACAGCAGGAAGCCAAACTTTGGTCGGGGAGGTTCCTGCTGCTATTTATTTTACAGTTACACAAGAATGATAACAGAAGGCACAGCATAAAACAATCTGCTGCAAAATGTAACAGATTAATTTATGCTGTGCCTTCTGTTATTTTGACTGAAATTCAAAAAAACAATCCTAATTAATCTATCGAATAACATTTTGGCTCGCCGTTCTTGAAAGCCGAGCTGCCGGAGAGGTTCTTCAGCAGGATTTTCCGTTCCCCCTTGTATTCCGCCCCGATGAAGCCGAGCCGGAGCAGGAAGCACCGGAATGCGTACTTTTCGTTATCCGCAGGCTTTTCCTTTGCCGTGATGCGCTTCTGGTTCCTCGCCATGTCGCAGAGGGCAGTAATGAAATGGGTGTAGGCTTTCACCGACTCGCTGTCCTGTCCCTCCGCGAACCATGGGAAGGAAACTTTCTCCCCGTCCGTCTCAATCGGGAGGCTGTCAACCGCCAGCGCCTTTTTAATCAGGCTTCCTTTTGCGTCCACCAGCTTCCGCAGGTTCTCCAGCGCGGCATCCGTGAAGGATTCCCTCGGCATTGCCACCGTAAGCCCCAGATCCGCCCCCTGCGGCGCAGTTTCCGGCTCCTCTGCATGGTTTTCCGGCTCTGCGGTTTCTTCCTCCGTGCCGGCTTCCTGCGCCGTTTCTTCGGTTTCCTCCGCAGTGAAGCCTGCGGCCGCCAATGCTTCCTTTACCTTTTCTATTGTCCTGCTGTCTGTGCGTTCATCCCATGCCAGTGTCCCATCCCTGCTTACGGTAATGTTGCTGATAGCGTAGGCGCAGGTCGGCATCCTCATATAAACCGCCCTCATTCCAACAACCCCGGAAATGACCTCCACCATTTCCTTCCGCTTTTCTCCTGTTACGTTGTACCTTGTTTCCATTGTGTTTCCCTCCTTCGTTTTTCGGTACTACATTAATCACTCTAAACCGCAGGAATAGCAAGCAGTATGTGAGAAAAAATGTCACAATAAAAAGTCCGGGAACTGTGCGTAATACACAATGCCCGAAAGCACAAAATAAACATTCGGCAGCGCGACGCCGTTGCCCCACATCTTATATTCAGCGGAATCCGAATGTGGGTCTTTCAGCCATTTGATGATCTGCTTATCGGTCTTTGGTTTGGTGGAAGTCCCCGCAATCCTCCTGTGGGCCTCAAAGACCTCCCGCCAGAACGCCAGGTCATCTTCCGTGGGTTCCTCCGTCCCAAGACCGCTGCACCACCAGTCCGGGAAGCCCTGCAGCCTTGCACACTCCGTTGGCGTCAGCCTGCGGACGATATACTCCGGCTCCATAATATGGTAGTCCCCGCTGAACGCCTCCTGGTTGCCGAGCCACTGCTTGGAGCCCATGCTTGCGGAAAGTGTGCCGAACACCTCCTTGCCGGATGCCGTCTGTACATCATTGATGACAGGCGGGTCTTTATAATCTGTAGCCACCAGCGTATTTGCCAGCTCCTTTTCCGCCCGCGTGAAATGGGAATTCTTGCTTGTGCAGTAAGTCGGGTACGCCACCGCATGGTGGTCCGTGGCATTCAGCGTGAAGGAAACATCCTCATTCACCCCGCTGCCCTGCGGCCCGTTCTTATCGTCCCTGCCGATCATGGAGCCCTGCACCGACACCACGGCAATGCCTCCCTGGTTGCAGGAGGGATTCCCGCCGTTCCCGTCCAATGTCCGGGAAGTGTCCGCCTCATAGAATCCGCTGTGCGGGTTATCTGACTTCATGGCATTGCTGTCTTTGGAGCAGATGCCGTATGCCTGCACCACCAGCTCATTGCAGCGGCTCTCACCCACATCAAAGGTGTTCAGCGTGTTTGCCACCTTCCCGTCCTTCCAGGTCGGCGCATCCCCTTTGTAGTGGGCGCGGCACCCCTTGCAGAAAGGCACGAACACCGTCTGGTCATTGTTGCAGGAGAGAGTTGCGGATTTGTCATCCTGTATGATCGCCCCTTTGCCGCCGCCCTCACAGCCGGAGCGGATTTTCAGCGTCTTTGGCGTTTCCACCACGAACGGCTGGTTATTGCCGCCCATGCCGTAGGTGGAGCTGACCGTAGGCGCCGTATCCAAAGGCCCCGTGTATCTCGTATCCTGCGAATGGTTCTCATAGAGCGCCACCGCAGCCGGGACCGTCCCTGCACGGAGCGTGGGCGAGGTTTCCTCCTCATACCCGATCCCACGCGCCTTTGCGGAATGCTCCGTGCAGAAACCGGCCGATTCCAATACGCACGGGGGATGGTGCGCCTCTGCCCGCAGGGTGCAGGTCACGTCATCCGTCACATCCATCCGCTGCCCGCCCTGGTCGTTTAAGCAGATGCCGCCTGCCGCTCCAGTGCAATCCGCAGCACCTCCGGCAGCTCCTTGCCACGCACGGAAGCCCTCCGCAGAATACCCAGACACGCCTTCGGACTCAAATAATACCTTTCCGGCACTCCCGCCTGCAAAATCTGCGACAAGGTAGATTCGTTTCCTACGTTGGGGATTCCCCAAAATTGTGCGTCAAGGACGCGCCATGCGAGGGAAAAGCCGTCTGCCACGATGCTTCCGGCATTCGCCCACTTCCCCTTTGGAGGTCCAGGAACAGGAATATCCCCGCCTTTGACGGAGCAGACCGCTTCGAGGACTGCTTTGAAATCCTCCCTTTGTTGGAGGAGAAAGCGCCGGGGACGTTCTCCCACACGATAAACCTTGGATATTTTCCATCTGTTGCACACCTCATTTCCTTTACGATTCGTATTGCCTGGTAGAACAGGCAGGACTGCTGCCCGCCAAGCCCCGCCCGCTTGCCGGCCACCGACATATCCGTGCAGGGCGAGCCAAACGTGATGATGTCCACCGGGTCAATCCCTGTGCCATCCACCGCAGAAATATCTCCCAGGTGCTTCACAAACGGCAGCCGCTTCGTGGTCACACGGATGGGGAACGGCTCAATCTCCGATGCCCACAGAGGGGTGATGCCCGCAAGCAGCCCGCCCAAAGGGAAACCCCGGAGCCGTCAAAAAGGCTGCCGAGGGTCAGGCGGGAATCCGCAGACTGCGGATTTGGTGTGTCTCCGCCGCAAGAGCCAGGCTCCCTGCTATGGGTATACATAGCGTCTGCATTCATTCCGTCTCCACCTCCTTCACCAGTGCAGAGTATGGGATTTTCTCTTCACCGCGCACCACATACACATTCTCCGAATCCCCGGTATCCTCCACATACCTCCGCAGGATGACGGATGCGTACTTTTCATCCAGCTCCATCATGTGGCAGATGCGGTTCGTCTGCTCACACGCCATCAGCGTGGAGCCGCTCCCTCCGAAAGTGTCCAGGACGATGGCGTTCTCCTGGGAGGAATTGCTGATTGGGTAGCCGAGCAGGTCGAGCGGCTTGGAGGTTGGATGGTTCTTATTCCGCTTGGGCTTGTCATAGTTCCAGATGGTGGTCTGCTTCCGGTCGGAATACCACGGGTGCTTGCCGTTCTTCAGAAAGCCGTACAGCACAGGCTCATGCTGCCACTGGTAGTCCGAGCGCCCAAGCACCAGCGAATTCTTCACCCATATGCACACCCCGGCAAGGTGGAACCCTGCATCCACGAAAGCCTTACGGAAATTCAGCCCCTCCGTGTCCGCATGGAACACATAAGCCGCGCCGCCGCTTTCCAGATGCTCCACCATGCACAAGAACGAATTGTACAGAAATGTGTAGAATTCATCCCCTTCATGCTGTCGTTCTGGATGGTCAGCCCGCCGGAACTCTTAAAGGAGACTCCATAGGGCGGGTCCGTCACGATGAGGTTTGCCTTCTTCCCGTCCATGAGCGCCGCCACATCCTCCGCACTGGTGGCATCCCCGCACATCAGCCTGTGCCTGCCCACCGTCCAGATGTCGCCCCGCTCCACGAACGCCGCTTTCTCCAACGCTGCGGAAAGGTCGAAATCATCATCTTTCACATCTTTTTCACCGTCCCCGGCAAAGAGGTCTGCAATCTCATCCTCACCGAAGCCCGTAAGGGATACATCAAAATCCGCGCCCTGCAGACTTTCAATCTCAATACGGAGCAGTTCCTCATCCCACCCGGCATCCAGGGCCATGCGGTTGTCCGCAAGGATGTAGGCTTTTTTCTGCGCCTCCGACAGATAGTCCACAAACACACACGGGACTTCCGTGATCCCTTCCTCCTTCGCCGCCGCAATCCTGCCATGCCCCGCGATGACATTGAAATCCCGGTCGATGATGACCGGGTTGATAAAGCCGAACTCCCGCAGGGATGAGCGGAGCTTCACAAGCTGCTCCGGCGAGTGCGTCCGCGCGTTATTCACATACGGCACCAGCTTCCCCAAAGGGATGAGCTGCATCTCGGTTGTCGTTTTTCCCATTTTTATCTACACTCCTTTCCTTGCGCGGAGCAGCCGCTCCATCACATCATCCTGGGGCGTGTTGCCCTGGAATTCCACCGAGCAGTTCTCCTTCACGATCTGGTATATCTGCATCCAGCAGTAATTGGTCTGCTTCATGTAGGACTGGCTCATGGTGACATAAGGGGAGGCAATGGCGGCTCCCGTGGTCGGGTGCTTCGCAAGGAAGCCTGTGGAGGACACGATCTCCTCGCACTGAATCCACCGGGACACGCTCATGGCGTACTGCTCCACCATCTGCACGGTGACCAGCTTTTCACATCCCCTCGCTTTCAGCCAGACATACGTTTCGTTGTAGACTTCCTCCGCCACCAGTTCCCGCCCGCTTTTCTGCGGGGATTTCAGGAAGTCCTTCACGGGCGGCACATCCATGCCCTCCAGCTCAGCGGGTTCCATCATGACTGCCGCTGTTTTCCCCTCACTGATCTTCTCCGTGAGCGCCTTTGGCTTGCGCCCCGCCCCCGTCCTCGCGCCGCCGCGGTTGCTGCCGTCTTTTGCCACTGTTTTCACCCCGTTTCTTTGATTTCGTTTGAAAAAATGCTGCGGAAATCAAACGCCGCAGCACCTTAAAAAGCCTATGGAATACGGAAATCCAGGGGCGGGCAATCCCCCGTTTGATTTCCGGTTTTTATGCGTGTGACCCCACGCCCGTTCCACAGAAAATATGCTGTAGAGATTCCGACCGCCCTCCGGGTCAGCAGAAACCTCCACAGCATAAATCAACACAGCACTGATTCCCATAAAATAAATTAATGCTTATGCCACCTGTCACCGCGCTCCGCATGAATCCTTGCATGGCACGGCTGGCACAGCGACACAAGGTTTCCCTCGTCATGAGTGCCGCCCTCTGCCAGCGGCAGCTTGTGGTGTACCTCCTCCACAGGATGCAGCAGCCCTTTCCTGTAACACTCCTCACAGAACGGGTGCTTTGCGGCGTAGCGGTCACGGATTCTCTTCCAGGCACGCCCATACCTACGGCGTACAGCCGGGTCACGGTCGTACTTCTCGTAGCGGCGGTTCTCCTGTTTCTCATGCTCCTCACAGAACCTCCCGTCCGTCAGCTCCGGGCATCCGGGGAAGGAACACGGCCTCTTCGGTTTCCTTGGCATCTGCCTCACCTCCTTCGGGCATAAAGAAAGCCCCCGCAGGGCTGTTCCCACGAAGGCCGGCTGTCTTTATGCAGTTTTCGATGATAACAGTGTACCACGTCCAATATGGAAAATCGTCCGCGATTTTGGACATCAGCTTTTCCCATACAACAGCGTGACCAGTTTCTGAAGGGCGCGGTTCTTTTTCTTATATGCGGATGTCCGCTCAATGTGGAAACGGTCGCAGATGTCGTAAACGGAATCCGTCTGCCTCTCCTCATCGGAATAAAAGGTTTCCAGCACATACCGCTCATCCCCGGAAAGCTCCTCCCATGCCGGAAGGAACCATGCCATATATTCTGCCGCCTGACGGTAACGCTCCTTCAGCACATCAATCTCCTCGATGCCCTTTATCATCCTGTCCTCCACAGCATGGGGATTGTGCGTGCGGGGCATTCCGTCAGACTGCGGGCTGCTGACGCCGCCCATCTTCTCATATGCCGCCTTTATCTCATCATCCGTGTGTTCGATGATAAATTTCATATTGCTGTAATCCTTCAGCGCATCCACGGCCGCCGACCGTTTGTCAAGGTACTTCCAGATAATGCTCATAAGCCATGCCTCCAATCAAAATATATTTGCTTCCCCCGGATTTTCAAAGATTGTCATTGATTTTCATTGATTGGCTCTGATTTGCTTTTTGACTGGAGGCGGCTCTCCCCGCCTATATCTTAAGGTCTGCTTTCACCGCATCGATCAGTGCGGCCTGCGTGGTGTCCTTTTCGGATAACGCCTTCATGATCCGCTCGTCTATGGTGCCCTTGGCGATGATGTGCTGCACCACCACGGTTTCCGATTGCTGCCCCTGCCGCCACAGCCTCGCCACCGTCTGCTGATATAATTCCAGTGACCAGGTAAGGCCGAACCACACAAGGGTGGAACCGCCAGCCTGGAGGTTCAGGCCGTGTCCGGCGGATGCCGGGTGGATCAGCGCCACCGGGATCTCCCCGGCGTTCCATTTCCGGATACTGCTGTCCGTGTCCAGCCGGGAACATGGGATTTTCAGTTTGTGCAGCCGTTCCGTGATGCGTTCCAGGTCATGCCGGAACCAGTATGCCACAAGCACCGGCTTGCCGTTTGCCGCCTCGATGATGTCCTCCAGTGCGTCCAGCTTCCGCTCATGGATGGCGACCGTCTCCCCGGCATCCGTGTAGATTGCGCCGTTTGCCATCTGCGACAGTTTCCCGGAAAGGGATGCGGCGTTGGCGGCTGTGATATCGCCGTCCGGCAGCTGCAGGACGAGGTCTTTCTTCAAATCCGCATAGTGCGAATCCTCCTTCCCGGAAAGATACACCGTGTATCTGGAATTTATCAGTTCCGGCATCTGCAGGTGGTCGGTGGACTTCATGGAAATCGTGATGTCGGATATCTTGCCGTATATCTGTTTCTCCGCCCCAGGCAGCGGCTTGTAGGAGAACACCACCTGCCCGTTCTGCTTATCCGGCCGGAAGTAGGAGGTGCGGTACTGCCCGATGAACCGGCCAAGCCGCTCCCCCATGTCCAGCAGCCGGAACTCCGCCCACAAGTCCATCAGTCCGTTGCTGCTCGGCGTGCCAGTCAGCCCCACGATGCGCTTTACTTTCGGTCTGACTTTCATCAATGCCTTGAACCGCTTCGTCTGGTGGTTCTTAAAGGATGACAGTTCATCAATCACCACCATGTCGAAATCAAACGGTATGCCGCTCTCGGAAATCAGCCACTGTACGTTTTCACGGTTGATGAGGTAAATATCTGCTTTCCGCTTCAGTGCTGCCAGCCTCTCCGCCGCCGTTCCGACCGCCACGCTGTACTTAAGCCCCTCAAGGTGGTCCCACTTTTCAATTTCCGCCGGCCAACTGTAAGAAGCTACACGGATCGGCGCTACCACAAGCACCCTGTGGATTTCAAACCTGTCAAACATCAGGTCGTTGACTGCCGTCAGCGTGATGCTCGTTTTCCCTAATCCGCAGTCCAGGAAGATGGCGGACACCGGATGCGCCTCAATGTATTCTGCTGTAAATTTCTGGTATTCATGTGGACTGTATCTCATCAATCATCCCTCCGATCTGCGACTCGTCATCCAGTACATACACTTTAAATCCCAACTGCCGCAACAGCCTGTGCCGGGAAAGCTGCAGGGGCGGGGCTTTTTCCCAGGAGCCTTTACCTCCACGAACGCCATTTTCCCATCCGGGAGAAGTGCCAGTCTGTCAGGCACCCCATCAAAACCGGGCGATGTGAACTTTACTGCCAAGCCCCCGGCGGCCTTGACTGCCGCCCTGAATTTCTGCTCTATGGTTTTCTCTCTCATGCAAATGCCTCCAATCCCTTTATTTTTCAAGCATTCCAGGCTTTCGGGTGACGGTCGGTGACACCCGTACCTAAAACTCCTCTATAAGTGATTTTTTACTGAAAAAACTGCCCTAAAGGGGGTTTATACCAAGACCATCACCGACCGTCACCCTTAAGCAAGTCAGTCCGCAAAATCAGTGGGTTTCAGGCGCATTTTCAAAATATATGCCCCGTCCTTTTTCTTCTGTTTTTTGAAACCCGCAGACTCCAGCGCATTATAAAAATCAGCCGTGCTTCTTGTATACTCGCCCGTCCTCAGACAATAGCTGCGGTATTCCTGGTAGACCTCCCCGGACTTCGCCGTGTAACCCGGCGCCATTTCACAGCACTCACTCAGGAAATGCCCAAGCCAGTCATTATCCTCCCGGTAGGATTTGATGGCTTCCTCCACGCAGGCCGGAGAAGGGATGTGGAAGTTACGGCTGATTGCCTTTTGCGCGCCCTCAATGATCCACGCCATGACCGCCGGCGCTGCCTCCGAAACGAGGAAATCGGCATAGTTCTTCACATCCCCGCTCCCTCTATCCTGGCATGGAACGGGATCACGATTAAACGCCGCCATGTCCCAGGGTCATTCGCTCCCACCCTTGGCAGGTGGTTGGTATAAAGCACGAGGGTGTGACTCGGCGTAAAACTGAAAGGGTCTTTATATTTCTTCTCCGCAAAAATCTCATCCGTGGAACACATCTGCTTCACCACGGAGGTGTTCAGGCGCATCCCTTCCTCCAGCTCCGCAGCAATAATAAGCCGCTTGCCCTTCGCCTCGGCAAGTTCCGGCTTCACGTTCCGCTTGCACCCGACCGTGAGGGTGTCGGCGGACATATTCCCGCTGTAGGTCCCAAGCACACGCGCTATCGTGTTCCAGAAGGTGGACTTCCCGTTCCTCCCTTCCCCATAGGCAATGACCAGCGACTCCATGTAGACACGCCCCACCGCCGCCATGCCCACGATCTGCTGCACATAATCAATCAGCTCCTGGTCTTTGCAGAAAATAGTGTTTAAAGATTCCAGCCACAGTTTCTCCCCCTTGCCGCCGGGAGCTGCCGCCGTTATTTTTGTGATATAGTCCTCCGGACTGTGGTCGCGCTTCCCATCCAGCCCGTCCGGGAGGTAATAAGTGCCGTCCGGCGTGTTCAGAAGGAACCCGTCTTTATCCAGGTCAGACACGCTGATCTCCAGCATCGGCTTTGCCGCCTGCAGTGCGGAAACCACATACTTCATGTCCCTGCGTTTCATCACGAACGCCCTATACGCCTGGGCAGACATATACGCAAGGTAGGCGTCCATCTGCCCGCCGCTGATCTTCTTTTCCAGCGACTTGCCGCCGGAGGTGATGGCATCCTCCGAAATGCCGGTGTCCATGAGCGCCTGTTTCGTCCGGGCGATCTCATCCTTCGCGTCCGCAAGCTGGAGGTCTAAAAATTCCTCTGCCGCTCCCACTGCCTGCTGCTTGGACTCCACCCAATACTGCCCGCAGAAACGCAGGTAATCCGTGGCTGCCGTATAGCGCAGCTCCACGCCGTACTCCCTGGTCAGCACTTTCGCCTGCCCGATGTCCGAGTAATCGCCCGGTTTTAAGGACTCGCGCCCGAACTCGTCATTGTATGCGTCTGGGGCGACATACCCCTCCTGCCCCTGCACTTTTTCCGCAAAACGGCAGGCGCTCTGCCATATCATGGCAAGCTCCGCATCCTCAAGCGGCGGATTGCACTTATTGGCTTCGTCCATGAAAATCTCATGTGCCTTTTCCGTTGCACCGTACCGCTTCACCACGCGCCCCGCAAAATGGGACATGGTGGCGTTTCTCTGCCCCTGCGGTATTTCCCTGCCGCCCTGCGGCTTCACGATGCAGTCGATAGTGATCTCGCCCTCATGCCAGAGGATGGAATCCACAGGATGCCCGAAGATGAACCGTGCAGAATCCAGTGCCTTGGCGTCAAAAAACAGGAACTTCTGCTGTATGGCTTTCTTCAGACTGGCACACGCCTCCCCATCATGGATTGGATCATGCGGGAAGTACACATGGAACCTCGGCCTTGCGGACTTCCCCTCCTTCGGCTTCATGTTGTTCCGGCTCGGCACCACAACGAACGCCACATCCTTCCCGATTTTCTTATCCAAGTCTTCCGGATGAATCCAGTCCTCCGGGTTGTCGGAATGGGAATTGTCGCAGTCCATCACGTCCACATCGCAGGAGAGGAAGTTATCCCCGCTCCTGCGGCAGTTTTTGAATTCCGCACATACATGGTCAAATGCCATCA
Source organism: Eubacterium plexicaudatum ASF492 (assembly GCF_000364225.2). Classification (GTDB taxonomy): domain Bacteria; phylum Bacillota; class Clostridia; order Lachnospirales; family Lachnospiraceae; genus Eubacterium_J; species Eubacterium_J plexicaudatum. The sequence continues at coordinate 4,909,531 of NZ_AQFT02000001.1, read as the reverse complement.
CTTCCAGAATATCATCCTCATTGTCAACGACGCGCCTGTTGGGATAAATACTGTTCTTTGCATTGCCCCTGCAATTTGCCGTGTAAAATGTCATTTTCAAGATAATCCAACCTCCTCACAATTTTCTGTGAAATAGCGGACCGGCATATTCCTTTTTTCCGCTTTCTCAATCTCCGCCGCCATCCCCGTGGATATGGTTTTCCCGAACACCCACAACTGCTCACACTTCCCCAAAAGCACCAGCCCTGCGAACATCCCGATTGCCCGCTCCGCAGGCTTCCCGTCATCCAGGAACTGCGGAAAGAGCAGGTGCGGGGCGAACGGTATCGCGCCGTTCTTCACCGCAAACCTGCTGTACCGTCTCGCTTTCTGCGTGTTGCCTTCCGTATCCCCGGCAAACGGGGAGCATATATAGACAAGCGGCCGGCATGCCCACTTCGCCGCCTTTTCCTCCTTCCTGATCCCCGATAACGCCGCATGGCTCGTCGGGTCGCTGTATCCCTCGCTGTTATATCTGCTGATTCCCATCAACCATACCTCCATTCTGTCTGCGCTGGCCTTCCCGGACTGTGTCCGCAGGCTTATAAAACGGGCAGTCCCTCCCGCCAAAGTCATTGTCCTTTAAGCAGGTGCAGACGCCGCCCCTGTTTGCGAAACAGTCGCCGTGTGTCCTGCACCCCTGCATTGCCGCCCTGCTCATTCCTTCCCGCCTCCTGAAATCAATCTGATATTCCCCTCCATCCTTCTGCGGAGGACTTCCGTTTTGTTGAACTGCGCCCTCCAGTGCCTCCGCTCCGGGGTATCCGCAGGAAGCGCCTCCTCTATTTCTTTGTACATACCGCAGAGGGCAGTGTACCCGCCCGCCATCTCCCGCAGCTCCGAAAGCAGCTCCGCCCTTGCCTCATCAGAGCAGTATGAATTGATGAGCCTTGCGGCTTTCCTTGCCGCTGGCATCTTGCAGGGGAAGAACGCCTCAATGTTCAGCTCCATATATCCCGTCCCGTATTCAATCCTCAGCCGTTCCATCATGCACCCCCTGCCTAATCTTTCTGGTAAAAATCGCATTCGTAACCATCCGCACGGAGCAGCAGCCCCTTTGCCCAGGGCGGCGTCCTTCCCATCTGTTCACATACAGCAGGAAGGGACATCCTCCTGTCCGCCTCGATGATAATCTCATCATGGACGTGTGCCACAATCGCACAGTTCTTAAGCGTCTGCATGGCATAGCACAAAATATCCCGGCTGACCGCCTGCACGATGTTCTCCACGAACTTGGGGCCATAGCTTTCCAGCCGCTCCCATTTCTTTGTGCCGCCCACGCCCATGTAAGTGACGGACTCCCCGCCAAACCGGTTCTCGCCAATCCTCGGCTTCACATAGGCAAGCCTCCGTCCGGAGAAAAGCGTGATGAACAGCATCCCACTTTCATAGCTGAAGCGGATGCCGTGTGTTTCCGTTGGGATTCTCTTTTTGATGCACTCCTTCACCGCACGGTCAACCGCCCACCAGAAACTGACAATATTGGGATTTGATGCACGCCAGCTATCCACCAGCGGCTGTAGCTCATCTTCTGTCATCCCTGCCCCCAATGCACCCATTGCTTTCAATGCGCCAACTGCCCCTCCATATCCGCAGTTATGAACGAGTTTGCCCGATACGGTAAAACGGTGATGTTTTCCGGCATTTCGTATGTCATAAAGTCGAGCCTTGCACTGATGATACGCCAGTTTTTCCGTCTTTCGAACACTGCCGTTTCCGCATCCTGAATGATTTCTTCCCTGGTCAGTCCCTGGGAGAGTTTGCGGATCACCACGCTTCTTGCATAAGGCCAGTATTCCTGTGAGAAATGGCTGAGAACCGTGCAGCGTTTGTTGCTGTTGTTCACGGAATGTGTGGCAAACCGAAGATTCCCAGGAGCATAATCCTTGTCGTTGTTGATGCGGTCGATTTCCAGTTCCCTCTTTGGCAGCCCGTACATCTTTATCAAATAAAGCCCCGCCTCTTTCACGCTTGGGAACATGAATTTTATCCCCCGGCCTCCGTAATTGCGGTATCCGGGATCGTTTGGATTCTCGCACCTCTGTTTTGCCGCTGTCAGCCGTCGGTCCAGCCACAAAGGTATCTGCCTCGGCTGTGAACAGCTTTGGCATCCCTTTGATTTTCCGCTGCGGAGATTTGTAAGGCACTGCCACTGCACTGCCCCGCACCCCGTGCATCTTGTTAATACATAGCAGTGGTTCATCGCCCTGTTCCAGCGTTTTTCCGCACTGATGATCTTCACCCATCCGTACCGCTCGCCCACCATCTCCGGTTTGTATGAGATGTACGCCGCAGGAGGCGGCGATTCCAAACTGTACCGGCTCCGGTTGCCCCTCAATCCACACGAGGTGGTCGGGAGTTGCCCTGAGTCCCTCATATTCAATCACCTCACGTTCCCTCTAAATACAACTCCTTCATGGCTTACCCAATTTTCTCCATCCCAAAGCCTGTGTTCCCTGGTTACTGCTTCAATCGGGATCAGCCCCTTATCTGTAAGGACAGGCTGCCCCTCTGCAATGCAGGCAAGTTCAGCCTGTTTCCCTTTCTGCCGCAGATGCCCGTTCACGCCGTGCTTTTCCACCGGCACATGGAACATCTGGCTTGCCGAGGCGCAGTAAATGTCACCGCCGCCCTCGAACACCTTGATCCGCCACCGCTCCCCGGCGATCCATGCGATCACCCTCGCCTCGATAGCGGAAAAGTCCGCCACGATGAACTTCCTCCCGTCCTGCGGCACGAAAGCCGTGCGGATCAGTTCCGAAAGCACCTCCGGCACGGAATCATATAAAATTTCCAGCGCCTCAAAATCACCGCACCTTACAAGCTCCCTCGCCTGTGCCAGGTCAGGCATTGTGTTTTTATATAAATTCTGCAACTGGATAATGCGCCCGGAGAACCGGCCGGTCCTATTGGCGCCGTAGAAGGCGAACATCCCGTGGGCACGGCTGTCTGCACACACTGCATTCTCCATTGCCTGGTATTTCTTCACGGAGGACTTGGCAAGCTGCTGCCGGAGCGTCAGCACCGTTTTCAAAGGTTCCGGCACCTTCTTCAAAAGCCCCGCCACCGCTTTCTTGTCAAGGGAATCCGTCTCTATCCCATTCTCTGAAAGCCACTGTTTCATCTGCTGCACGGAATTTGGGTTTTCCAGTTCCGTCAGTTCCTGCATGGCGGCTGACAGTTCTGACTTGGAACGGCCATCCATAGCGATTGCCTGTGTGACCATCTCCATGTCCACCCCGATGCCCCGGTCGTTTATTTCCTGGTCCTGCCGGTACTCCTCCCACACAAACTCCGGCACAGGGAATTTGGCAAGCCTCTGCTGTATCTGCATCTCTGCCTCCACATCACGGAGGTTATATGCCTTGAAGCGCTCCCATTTCTCCCGGTCATGTTCAGGCAGGTTCCGCGTCCGGCCGCCGTTCGCCTTGGTCGGCTTGCACGGAACGCAGAAATACCGGATCAGTTCTTTCCCTTCGGACAGCTTCTGCTTTTCCAGCCCAAGCACCGCTCCCACATCCTCCAATGACCGCGGAAGGCCAAGGTAAGCCGCCCACACCATAGTGCAGCGCCAGCTCCCAGGCTCAAACCATGTGCCGAAATAATTTGACAGGCAGACACGTTCAAAATTGTTGTTATAACTCCACTTGATGACAGAATCATCAGAAAGCGCCTCCACGATATCTGCAGGGATTTCCTCACCGCAGGCAAGGTCAACTACCTGCACATCCCCGCCGTCCACGCTGAACCCAAACAGCAGAATTTCAAAATCCGGGGAAGAAGCATACCGGTAAACGCCGCACTTGGACAGATCCACAGACGAAAATGTTTCTAAATCCACTCCTATAGACTTCAATTCCACCAGCTCCTTTCACCGCCTTAAGGGCGGCAAGGAAAAGGCAGACGCCCTCTCCCGCCACCCGGCGGCTGTGTCTCCGTTTATCTGGTTATGACAGGAAATCCTCCTCTTCCTCATCCGCAAAGTCATCCTCTGCGCGGGACCTGCCGCCAAGCGGCTCCCCGTCACGTATCTTCTGTAAATTGTTCAGCCCGCAGGCGATACCCTTATTCCCGTTGGAATTGAAAGCGTAAAAGTTGATGCTCGCCCTGCCGTACACGCCGCTGTACACCTCGGAATGGTCGAGGATCGGCTGACGGTCCGCATCCACGATGCCGGGAGCCGTGGAGCTGTTGGCATTGACGAAATAGGAATCCGCATAGGCTTCATCATCCGGGCGCTCCACATCCCCGTCACGCAGCGGGGTCTTCAGCACGGAAAGGGCAGGGACGCTCCTGCCATTCCCCTTCAGCTTTGCCTCGCCCTCGCGGTACGCCGCCTTGATCGCTTCCTCAATCTTGGCAATGGTCTTTTTATCCGACTTCGGGATGATGAGAGACACGGAGAACTTCGGCGTTCCCCCGTTGATTGCCTTCGCTTCCCATGCATTACAGTAACTCCACCGGGTGTTGGGGCCGGTAATTACCTTTGTTGGATTGTTGGCTGTGTTTGACATATGATTTTCCTCCTGACTATTCTTCCTTGAAATCTTCCTGTGCCGTGTTCATCTCTGGCCTCTTGTCACTCTCCGGGACTAACGCAGGCTTGCCCTGCGGCTTCTCCACAAGGCCCTTTAAAACCTGTGCGAATTTCTTCTTTCCAAGCAGCTTCTCCATTGCCGTGATGCCCAGCAGCTTTGGCTCATACGGGTCGAAGCCCGCCTTCTTCACGGTATCCGCCACTGCCTTTTCATCGGTGTACTTCCGGTTGGAGCGCCCTTCCACAATCTTGAACCCGGCATACTTCACACCGGAAAGCGCCTGCTGCAATGCAAATTCCTTCACATCCGCCGCCCATGCCGCCAGCTCATCCGCTTTCACGAGGATAGCCGCGATCTCGTCATCCTCCAGCGTGGCTGGCATCTCAAAGTCATACTTCGCAAGCTCCAAGTTGTACTCCGCCCTCTTCCTGCAGACCGCCTTCGCCTTGCAGAACCTGCAGTGTTCCCCCGCGCAGAACTCACCCTCCCCGGCATAGGCCAATTTCGCTTTCTCCTTAAGCTCTCCTTCCGCCCACTGGAGAAGGTCATCCTTTGCCATGGCATACACACTGACATTCTCCCGGCGCGGCTGATAGATTGCCATGCGGACGGCGTCAATGTCATAGATGCCGTCGAACAGCTCCAATGCGCCCAGGGCATACAGCATCATCTGCGGGTTCCCCTCGGCGGAGACCTCCACGCCCTTGCCGTGCTTGTAGTCGATGATATACAGTGTCCCGTCCGCAATAATGACGCAGTCTCCCGTGCCGAAGCCCTCCTCCACATACCGGGAGAAGTCCAGCCGCTGCTCGATCAGCACAACCGGGTCCCTGCATTCCTGTTTTGCCTCCTCCACCAGCGAGAGGACATATTCCGCATACCCGCAGGCGCATTCCTCCATCTCCTCATCGTAGAAGGAAAGCCCTGCGGTCGGGTCTTTGGTTTCCATGCCAAGGGACAGCTTCAGCTTGTGTTCGCACAGGCTGTGGGCATCGGTGCCCTGCTGCGCATATTCGCTGCCCGTATCCTCATAATTTTCACAGAGCCTTGCAGACGGCGGGCAGGCAAGCCACCGGTGGCTGGAGGATGCTGACAATAAAGCGTGTCTCCCCATCACAGCACCTCCGCTTCCGCAAGCAGCGCCGCATACTCCGCCGGGTCGATCTCTGAGAGCTTATCCGCGCCATGCTTTGCAAGCAGCTCCCTCACTTCCTCCGTGTGTCCGGAGCGGGACTTCTCCGCCAGCACCGCGCGGACTTCCTCCAGCGTCAGCGGCTTCTCCTCCTGCTCCCGTTTTGCCGCAGGCTTGGCATCCTTCTTCACTGTGTCCTTCTTTGCAGCACCCTTTCCGGTCTTTCCCGCTTTCTCCGGCTCCTTTGTGGTCGTCAGCTCTGCCTCCGCTGCGCCATTGTCCGCCACCGCATCCGCAACGGCCTGCAGGCTGTCGGCAAGGGAGCGCAGGTCCCCGATGACATCAAGCAGTAACTTCACTTTTCCCATGTACATTTCCTCCTTCCATGACTTCACTTATCGCCAGCTCCCGGACGGAATCGCCCGGAACAATGATGGTCAGCCGCTGCTTATCCCCAAGGAGGAAGCGCAGGAGGCGCTCCCTCACGGAAATATGGCGGCAGCTCACAATCCCGCCGGAAACCGGCTTTTTGGAAACACTGATTCTGAGATTGTGCTTCATACCCGTATCCTCCATTTCCGGGGCATTTTCCAACGCCCCTGTTTCTTAGCCACGGGAAGGGTCAAAACTTGAGGGTATCGGGAAAATTTTTCTGAAATTTTTTTCTGCGGTCTTCAGCCGGTGGGAAACGGCGCTCGGTGTGATCCCCAGACGGGCGGCATATTCCTGTTTCGGAACGCCTTCAATATGTACTGCGATAAGAATCTCCGCCTGGTCGGGCTTCAGATGCCTGCGGAGCATGGCACACACGGCCTCATAATCCTCCCTGCGTTCCTTTGCCGCCTCGCCGGCACTGTCTGAAAACAGGTCGATGGCATCGCCCGCAGGACTTTCCTCATCACTGGCCGGCCTCGCATATCCCTTCCTGCCGTCAAGGCGTTTCGGCACCGCGTCACCCAGCGTGTGCCTGTCGTGCCTGTGCCACCCGTTATAGGTTTCTTTGTTAAGACGGTCATAAAGCTCCTGCAGGGTGCCGCACCGTTTCACCTTATCCTTCTTCCCTTCTGGCGCATCCGCAAGGCGCATCTGATAATCCTGCTCCAGCACCGTCATATAGTCCCCGTCCGGGATTTCCACCGTGGTATAATGCGGAACCCCATTTTTGATGTCCTCCTCATACAGAATCCTGATCTTCATTGATTGTCCTTTCCGCCTGGTGCGGAAAGGCAGGGACACACAGGACAGACCATACTGCCGTTCATGGATTGCGGCCCGTCAGAAAAAGGGCGCAACAGGGCAAGGGTACTCCGCCCGTTTCCGACAAAATCCATAAAACGGACTCATGCGGAAACGGTATGTGTATCCTTTGCCTAATTGCGCACTCAGACAACCGATATTATTTTTTCAGCCGTCAAAGGCCGGCTGCTGCCTTTTCATCTTTGGGAATATTCCCCTGTGCCGGGGCAGAAACGCTGATTTTGAAGAATAGAACCGTATATTGGGAAATTTACAGTAAACCGATAGAACCGTGTCGAACAAAAAAATACCGCAATCCCCTTAAGGACTGCGGTATGTACGAAAACATATATTGTTCTGATTTAGGCGGCATGAAGCCTGTCCCTTTATGCGGCATATGTTCCATGGCGTTTCCTTTCCGGGGACGGCAGTTTTCCATTGTGGCTTGTCCCCCATGCGGCCGGCAATGTATAGATTATAAAGCATAAAACCGTAGAACAAGCGTAGGCAGACCGTAGAAACGCAGTAGCAAAACGCAAGTTACGACACGGGATGACATTTCAAAAAAATCGAACAGGAAGGACATCCACCTGTAGAACGGCTTGAAAAAAGCAGGCAAAAATAACAGCAGCCTGATTTCCTCAAGCCACTGTTATAATATTTATTTACTTTCATCCACCTCAAAGCAGTATCCAACTTCCCTCACACATCGGATCGTAAAAGGCGCATCCGGTTCCGCCTCATACAGTTTCTCCCGCAGGTTGCGGACATGGCATCCGATAGCGTTGCTTTCATCGCCAAATGCATCCTCACCCCATACTTTACTGTATATCTGGTCATATGTAAGCACCTGCCCTTTGTTCGCTACAAGCAGGCTGAGAATATCATACTCCTTTGCTGTAAGATTTATTTCCCGGCGGTCACGGTATATCTTGCGCCTGCCGGGATAGATTTCCAGTCCCGGCAGTGACAGCATCGGCTCATCCTTTATCCTTATGTGTTCAATATCAGGACAGCATTTCACCACTTCCATAATCTTATCAAAGATGGGTGAGTCCTGATCCTTCAGTTCAAGAACCAGTATGCGCACGATGCCACCTCTTTCCTGCTGTTTCTGTAAATGCCGCAGACCACTTCTTTTATTTCAGCTCCTCCAGCTTCACGCTTTCGTCAGCGCCAACCTGCTCTTTGCTTTCCGAGCCATCCCATGTCATCTGCCCATCAAAGCCGTCTACGGATGTTGTCCCATAGGAATACCCGACAGCAGTACCGACATATTTACCTCCTGAAACGGTAAATTCTGAAACTGTGCAGGATTTTATATCTGACTTTGCAGGCTCCGGATAATATTCTTTGAACATGGGAGAATAAAATCCCCCTCCGGTAATCCCTCCGATCCGCTCTGAATTCCTGCCTGTTTCAATCGACACATTCTTTACGATGCCATTCTCTACCAGCGTCGGGGCATTTTCAAAAGTCCCGGAGTGTCCTGCAAGGCCGCCGATCAGCCAACAATTATCGCCCGTCACAATCTTTATATTTTCCGCTTTGCAGTTTTTTGCATATTCACTGCAATGAAAACAGCCGGCCAGGCCGCCAATGCTGTAGCAGCCGTCTGGAGCGGTAATGGTTCCGCCTGCAGTACAGTTTTCAAGATTGCCGTCTTCCTGACCGCCAACGATGATGCCCGCCCCCTGCATATTGGCATCTGTGAGCGTAAGGTCTGCCACTGCCTCACAGTCCACGATATCCGCATGGGATGCCCCGGCAATTCCCCCGATCAGGAATCTGCCTTCTACCGTATTTTCACCGCTGAGAGTAATCCCCTCTACATAAGCGCCAAAATCTGCAAAACCAATTACTCCGCCGGTGTAATTCCCGCCCTTTACGCTTATATTTTCCACTTTCAGGTTTTTCACCCATGAGCCGTCCCCTGTCATACAGCCGAACAGCCCTACGCCGTTTTTATCCGATGCATCTATTTTTATGTTTGAAAGGGTATGCCCGTTCCCGTCAAAAGTGCCGGTAAAGGCAAGCGCCGTGTTGGGCGTTTCCGCATCCTCCTCCGCATCTGATTTCGGCTCGAAAATGCCGACCGGATTCACGGTTTCACCGCCAAAGTCAATGTCTGCCGTAAGTATGTATGACGCTGAGAGGTCATCATATATTTTTGCAAAATCATCCTTGCTGCCGATTTCAACTGCTGTATCCTGCTCATTATTTTCTGTGCTGCCAACAACACCTGACGAATCCTGCTGCGGATTGTTATCCTGTTGGTTCTGGCCGCATCCCGCCAGTGCGGATGACAATGCCAGGATACCCAAAAGCCCAAGTGTCAGCAATCTTGATTTCAATTTCTTCATCTTCCACAGTCCTTTCCTGAAATTATGCCAGTGCCTTTCCGAGTGCCCTGCAGTCATCCAGCGCATCTTCATCCGGTGCCTCATTGCAGGTCACGCTGTCGCACACAAGCACTGCGCCCGCCTTCCTGCAGGTTTCCTCCCAGTTACGCATCCATTCCCCGTCGCCCCATCCATAAGAGCCGAACAGCCCGGTCTTTTTCCCGCCGAGCTTTCCTTCCACGGAATCGAACATCGGCTGGAATTCGCCTTCTTCCAGCACCTCCGCACCCATAGCCGGGCAGCCGAAAGCAACTGCGTCATAGGAGTCCATTTTGGAAGCGTCAAACTCTGAAGCTGTAAGCAGATCCGCCTCCGCCCCACCTGCCTTTGCGCCTTCCAGAACCGCCTCCGCCATTGCCTGCGTGTTTCCGGTCCCGCTCCAATAAACTACTGCTATTTTTGCCATAATATGTATCCTGCCTTTCTGTTAATATATTTTTATATATCAAACAGCCACTGTGAGCCGTTCAATAGACTTACCCTGTGCAAACTGTGCAAGGCAGGCCTCCGTGCATTTCCGGTATTCTGCAAATGTCTCTTTTGCCTTATCCGCATCACCGTAGACCTTCCATTCCCCCGCACATTTATACCCCTCTGCCCTGTTCTCGATAAAGCCGCTTACATCCTCCGGCGGGTAGCCAAGAAATAATCCGATTTCGTGTGGGAATTCTCCGCCATCTGCCAGCCTCTGCATAAGCTGGATAATGCACCGTTCCGGCGCACCAAAAGTGTACCCGCGTTTTTCTAACAGACTACAGGCATCAGCCTGCTGTAAGTCCTGCGACAGCTTTGACGGCCGGTATGCATAAATAAGCGCACACCCGTCACGGTACCGAAGGGGAAGAACCCTGATTCCCTTTTTCACAAGGGCCACGTTCAGCCTGCGGACGCTGTCCCTCATTTCTTTTTCGTCTGCAAAGCGGCAGGAAAATAAATTTGCCGTTTTTATCCCTGCCAGTGTCGGCGAACAGTAGTGGACGAATATTTCCTCAGACATACATGCCCTCCCCGCTTTCCGCCATATGGCCTTCCAGGATTCCCCGGAGCGCATTTATGGAGCTTGTATGGGAACGGACCGTCCTTACCGGCTTTCCTTTCGTCTGCTCCAATGCACTGCGTACCATTTTATGGGAAACTGTGCTTGTAAACAGCACAAGCAGATCCGGCAGCCCGATATTTTTCAGGTTCCCTGCCATTTTGGGATATATTTTCGCCTTACATTGATACTCGCTACACAGTTCTTTATATTGACGGACCATACATTCATTCCCTCCGACAATCACCACACTCATTCCACTTCATCTCCTTTTTTAGTTAGCAACAACTAACTTATTGCCAAAAATAATAGCCTTTTGCAAGGCACAGTAAAATTATAGCATCCTTTCTTCTGCCTTTTCCGCTCCATCAAAACAGAAAAATGCTCCAAAACAGCACTTTTTACAGAGTGCTGTTTTGGAGCGGCTGTCACTGCCATTCCCGGCTGCTGTGCATTTTCCGGTATTCGCCCGGAGTCTCCCCCATGATCTTCTGGAATGCAGAAGCAAATTTCCCCGCATTGCTGTACCCAAATTCGGAGGCTATCTCCAATATGGCGGCGTCCGTATGGATCAGCCGCAGGGCGGCAGACTGCATTTTCAAAATCCGGGTATAGGAACTCACGGGAACGCCATACACGCCTTTGAATGCGTTCTGAAGATGGGTCTGCGATACATGGAACCTACCGGAAAGCTCAGACACAGATACCTGCCTGTCTAAATTCTCCGCAAGCCATGCGGCGGCTTCCTTGGCAAGGTCTGCCTGCAATTTTGACAGCGAAAGGGCGGGTGCGCTGTTCTTTTCCGGGCTGACGCTCCCAAGCACGAAAAGCAGTTCCAGAACCTTTATTTTGAAATAGCCTTTTTTGCATTCTTCCGGCACCGAATACAGTTCCGAAAAGATATGCTCGATATATGCCTGGGAACGGATAATAAAGCAGTTTTCATCTCCGCACAGCCGCCTTGCCAGCTCCCTGGGACGGACATTAACATCCTCCAGGAAACAGGAAAGGCACTCCGGCGCGGCATCGGTATCAATGCATATGGAAATGCCGTGGTAATGGCAGAGGGGGAAGCTGTATTCACCGGAACTCTGTTTTTTTACCGTAACGGACAGGTCGCCCGGCATAATATAGGCGCTCCCATCCTCCAGCCCCTGCTCCATCCTCCCTTCACGGCAATGGTGTATTTCCATAAAGTTCCCCTCTTCCTCTGCCCCGAAGAAAAAACTGTCCATATGCACGGCATAAATGTTCAGTTCAATTCCCGGAAACACTTTGTAGGAATCAACCTCTGCATCCCCCTGCCATTTCGGAATCTATGTATCTCCGGTTCGTAATTCGGGGACTTGCCTGATTTGCCACACAGGGTACAGCAGATATTCCTTTTATCCTTTTCTCTGTAATCCATCATACACCTCTTTTATAGGAACCGCCATGCAGCCCCTTATCCTGCCTGCACCCCGCACAGCTTTGCCAAAACGCAGGTTTTATCCTATGCATTCAGCTTCCAGCCGATAGCCTCTTTCCTTCCAAGTACGAAATCCGCATAGATGCCTTCCTGCCCGATCAGTTCCTCATGTTTTCCTTTCTGGACAATGCGGCCCTCATCCACCACAAGTATCTGGTCTGCGTTCCGCACGGTCTTCAGCCTGTGTGCGATCATGATGATAGTCTTATCCCTGGTCAGTTCCTCAATCGCCTTCTGCAGCCGGTCCTCGTTCTCCGGGTCCACATTGGCGGTCGCCTCGTCAAGGATAACAATGGGGGAGTCCTTCAGCATCGCCCTTGCGATGGAGATACGCTGCTTCTCACCGCCGGAAAGGGATGCGCCGCCTTCTCCGATGACCGTATCGTACCCGTCAGGGAGGGCTTCAATGAAATCCGCACAGCAGGCTTTCCTCGCCGCCTCCACCACTTCCGCATGAGTCGCCTGCGGCCTGCCGAACTTGATGTTGTTCTCAATCGTGTCCGCAAATAAATATACATTCTGAAACACCATGCTGATCTGCTCCATCAGGGACTCCAGCGTGTATTCCCGCACATCCTTCCCGCCAATCTTTACGCTGCCGCTGTCCACATCCCAAAAGCGGGCGATCAGGTTGCAGAGGGTGGTCTTGCCGGAACCGGAAGGCCCGATGACTGCTGTGGTCGTCCTGTCAGGCAGCGTCACATCAATGCCGTGGAGTATCTCCTTATTCTCATAAGAGAAATGCACATTTTTAAATTCAATCACATGTCCTTTCGGCGAAAATGCCTTACCTTTCTCATCCATCTGCTCCATTCCTTCCGTCTGCAAAGTACGGTCAATGCTTGCAGAGGCAAGGCGCAGCATGGACATTCCCATGCCGAACAATTTGATCTGCCCGAACACAAGGAAGGACATCACAATGCACATCAGCGCATTGGCAATAGGCATCGTGCCATTTGCCCAGCAGAAAATTGATACGAACATCATGGCAATCCCCGCAATCTGGAGCACCAGCTCCTGGAAGATCGTATAAGGTGTCATCAGCTTTTCCATGTCGAGGTTGCTCTTCCTGTTGAATTCCAAAGCATCCTGCGCCCTCTTATCTCCCCTGCCGCTTAAGTTAAAGGACTTGACGATGCCCATCCCCTGCACATATTCCAGAACCGCGGAGGTGAGTGCCATCTGCGACTTCTGTGCATTCGGCGCGATAGCTGCGGACTTTTTCTCCATGGACGAAACAATTAAGAAATATACGAAAATGCCTGCTGCAACGACCAGCCCCACGCGCCATTCGAATATCAGGATCATCGCTGTAAAGACAACCGTCCCGATCAGGCCGCCCATGATATCCACCAACACCATAGGGACTAGCATCTCAATATTCCCAAGCACCGTGGTGCATACGCCGGTCACTTCGCCAAGGCTGTTCTCGTTGAAGAATCCCATTGGCACGCCTTTTAAGAGATTGCCGATTTTAATCCTCTCATTTGCCGCCATGAAATACCCTGCGTGTGTCTGCTGATTCTTGGAAAAAGCAGTCGTCACCGCATTGCCGATAATGCTGACTGCCATAAACGCCAATGCCGTCCAGGCCGCATCATTTCCTGTGTTTCCCTGCGTCAGAGCCACGATTACAAAATAGATGGCGCTGACCTCCAGCATATGGAACACTGCATTTAAAAATTTTACCACTACGGATTTATTGATGTTTGCCCGCTCCACGCCGGCAAACCGCCATATTTTTCTGAATGCTTCTATCATGCCACATCACCGTCCTTTGCACCGATATGCGCCTGCCACATGGATTCATAGAGAGGGCAGGTCTTTCTTAATTCCTCATGTTTTCCGGCCGCTTCTATTCTGCCGTCCTTTACTACAACAATTTTATCTGCATCCTTAATGGTTGAAAGCCTGTGGGCAATCACGATCACCGTTTTACCCCGTACCAGCTTTGCAATCGCTTTCTGGATGACTGCCTCATTTTCAGGGTCAATATACGCGGTGGCCTCATCCAGTATCACGATGGGCGCATCCTTTAGCATTGCCCTCGCTATGGCAATCCTCTGACGTTCACCGCCTGAAAGGTGTGCGCCGCCTCCGCCAACATTTGTTTCATATCCTTTTTCCAGGGAGCAGATAAAGGCATCGCACCCCGCAGCTTTGGCAGCCGCTTCCACTTCCTTATCTGATGCGGACAGCCTGCCCATGCGGATATTTTCCCGGACGCTCTCGTCAAACAGATAATTATCCTGGGAGACAAATGCCACCTGGTCATAGAGCTGTTCCAGCGGGATCTTCTTTTCATCCACGCCGCCCATGGAAACCGTCCCGTCCTTTACATCCCAAAAACCGGCGATGAGTTTTGCAATGGTGGATTTGCCGGAACCGGAAGGCCCCACCAGCGCTGTCATTCTCCCTGCGGGGATGGAAAGACTCACATCACGCAGGATATTCTTATCTTCATGGTAGCCGAAAGAAACATGGGATAATTCAATATCCTTACCCTTGATACGGACCTCCTTGTCACCATGATGCTGTTCCTCTGCGGAAAGAAGTTCATCCACAGATGCCACCGTTGTACCGACCGTAGCAAGCGTGTCTACAAAGTTCATTGCGGCAATGAGCGGTCCTGCAATGCCAAGGGACAGGATGATGACCATGATAAAGGTTTCCACCGGCAGGCTTCCATTCCTGTACCAGAGCCAGCCCACCGGCAGGATTGTAACCAGCGAGGCAGGCACGATGGAATAACCCATAGACACTCCGAACTGGCTTTTTTTCATCCAATTGTAGTAATAGGAGGCATTTGCCTTTACCCTGTCTGCGAATTTCGCATAAGATGACTTTCCCTGGTTAAACGCCTTGATGACCTCGATGCCGCCTATGTATTCCACGATAGTCCCGTTCATCTCCTGTGTAGTCTTCACTGCGCCTTCATAATTCTTCGCATAACTCCCCATGACCGACATCATGAATGCCATCCCAACCGGGAGTGTCACGATGGACAAAAGCGCCATGCGCCAGTCCAGAACAAACAGGCAGACCACGATAAAAAGCGGCCCCGCAATATTGGCAGTCAGCTCCGGGAACAGATGGGCAAGCGTGGTCTCCATGCCGTCCACCTGATCCACGATGATCTGCTTCATCTTCCCGCTGGACATATCCATGACCGTCCCAAGGGGCAGCTTCGGCAGCTTTTCCAATATCTTCTTCCGGATGTTCTTCAGAATGGAAAAGGTCGCCTTATGGGACATGGACAATGCCATATTGTAAAGAAGCGTGCGTGCGGCATACCCCGCCAGTCCCAGACCTAACCATGGCAGATAAAAGGACAGATCCTTTTCCCCAGCCAGCATACCGATAATAACCTGTGCCGCCGCAAAATAGGGCAGCATCCCCAGCACTACAGCAATGAGTGCGCTTATGACCGCTCTGATCAGGCGTCCATGTTCGTCTTTTCCCCAGCCCCATATGCGGAGCAGCGGATTTTGTTTCTGCATATCAGTTCCTCCTTATTTTAGTTAGTTTTAGCTAACTTATTGGTTTATTTTAAGGCTGCCTGACTGTTGCCAGTTCTGGCAGCCTTAAGAACTTATTTTGTTTCCGCCGTTTCTTCCCCGACGATTGCCAAAAATCCCCCATGGTGGTATTTCCCCATCATGGCGACATATTTTTTCGCATCTTCCCTGTCAATCCCATGGCGGACCACTTCAAAAATTCCTTCAAAATATGCAGTGACCATCATGTGATAAAAATCTGCGGTCAGCCCGCCCATAGGTTCCAGACGGGAGCCTGTTGCCTCCAGCCACTTCCATGTGTATTCCTCTTCCATGGATACCAGCCCGTTCACAAAATTACAGAACTTCGTGCCATGGGAAGCATCCAACAGCAAACGGAATTCGTCAAAGTGGTCGTAGATGTAATCCACCATTCCAAGCATCGCATTAGAAGAATACTTCCCAACCTCCCGTCGCTGGACATCGCTGTCAAAAGAATGGAATGTTTCCTGCACATCCAGACACCGGGACATGAACTCTTCTGAAACCGGCTCCACAATGGCGGCAAACAGCCCTTCCTTATCTTTAAAGCGGACGTAAATGGAATTGGTACTTGTTTCCGCTTCTGCGGCAATCGTCCGCAGGGAGGCATCTGTGTAGCCTTTTTCAAGGAACTCCTTTTTTGCACATTCCAGTATCCTCTCATACACACCCTCGATCTGCTTTGCCACCTGTTCACCTTCTCTCTTTAATAACAGTGTTTCATAACGATGTTTCAATTATAATTCAGAAAAACACAGTTGTCAAGAGGGTATCAGTAAAAAATAGAATTGGAAGATCCAAAATCGTATAGACAGCCAAAAAAGTTATATCGGGGACAGATAAAAATAGTAAAAACGACATTTTTCTTCACTTCTTAATACTTTTTAATTTTGCCCTCAAGGGGTGTACGGGGGTGTATGTCCACCTTGGCAGGGGTGTACAAAATCCGTACACCCCTGCTGAATGACAAAAGCAAATCCCTGTCAGGCGGCATAAAAAATAAGGCTTGCCGAGTGGCGAAAACCATCTCCGCAAGCCTTATTTACAGTATTTCAAGGCGTTACACCGCATTAAATTGTATCAATCTTTGGTTCTACACATCAACGTAGGTTTCGACAATCTCTATGCCGTGGTATTCCGCAAACTGCGTCAGCATCTGCTTCTGGCTCGTTATGGAATTGCTTTCACGGTCAACGTAGCCATCGTCAACCGATAAACGGGTATATAACCCTGCCTTTGGTGTACCTCTGTATGTTGTCCTGCTCATCCTGTTCTCCCTTCTTCATCTGAATCCGGTTGAATGCAGATAAGCCCTCTGCCCTCTATTATACTTTCACTGCCCGGAACCTGCAATGTTTTTTCGTATTTATCTCACGGTAAACGCAGGTTTTATAAACTTTTTATAAATTTGGAGATATCAGTTTTCACGATTAAAACTATACGTAAAGATGCGATGGTTAAATTATTTTGCGTATAATAACTAGACATGGGGTTCTGCCATGTGTTAAACGATGTATTTAATTCGTACCCTCTATTTTATTCCAGTATTTAATCCGCCCAATACTTTATAAAGGTAAGCCATGTCATACCCGCATTTCTTTCTTTTGCTGGCAATCCCCATCTTACAGCTTTTTTCCTGTTTTAGCAGATTTACTCCTATATGGCGTGCCATATTCATGTTTTCTGCTGCATTTCCAGCCCTGATCCGGCTTTCATCCTCCCTGAACGCGATATCAAGCACCCAGTGCAGGCTGTTTTCAATCCCCCAGTGTGCCCTTTCACTTTTCCCATATTCTGCGGCTGTCATTCCTTTCCTGCTGTATATGGCGTAATTTACAGCTGTTACGGTATTCCCTTTTTCCGTTACTGTAGATACACATGCCCCAATACCTGCAAGGCCCTCCCACTCCGGATGCCTCTGCCTGAGCCATTCAATATCATTTTCAACGTAATACTCCCTCTTTTCTATCCTCCCGTGCTCCTTACACAGATCTTTATAGTAACGCTCCGCCTTTTCCAGGGCATCTTTCTTTTCCGTAAATACATCTTTTTCAAAATACTCCCGGATATCGTCCATAAGTGTCTGCTGATTCCCTTTCACCTGCAGGATATAATCTGCGTTTTTGTGAATGATCTTGCGGGCGATCTCTTTCTGCGTTCCCATCGCATCCATTGTGACAATACATCCTTCCAGGCACAGAATGTCCAAAAGCTCCGGTATTGTCTTTATCTCGTTTGTTTTTTCATCCACACACAACTGGCCCAGTACAAGGGATGATTCTACTGCCCATGCGCTGACCGTGTGGATCGGTTTGATATCCCCTGCTTCTTCCCTGCTGCGCCTTGCTGTTTTACCATCAATCGCCACTACGCCTTTTACTTTGCCTGACACGGCGCTGGCCCACCGGAAAAATGCATCATGGAATTTTTCCGGCTCGATCATCTGGAAAACCCTGTTTATCGTATCATGGGAAGGAATGCCGCCTGGCAGTTCAAGGAACGTTCCCAGCCATTGTTTTTTAGAAGCCGCCCAGTCTGCAATCTCATTCCAGGTATCCATCCCTGCAAGGACAGCTGTGACAGCGATAATGATAATATCAAGAAATTTGTGTCTTTGGTTGTATGGAGCCCTTGGATCTGGGATTTCACGCATACAATCGATCAGTAAAATATCTTTTTCTCTTTTTCCATAATAATTATTTCCTTTCAGAGTTTGGAAATAATTATACACGAATGTGTAAAGATTGTCTTTGACTAAATTCAATATAACAGAAAATTTGAAACTTGGGAATACATAAAAGCTTGCGTTTACCGTGGTATTTATCTGAATTTAATATCGCCCTCACAAACGCATCCTGCGGTGTGCGCTCACTGTCAAATACCCTCGTCACTATCAGTTTCGCTTTATTCAAATATATTCCCTCCAATCAATCCAGTATCAGACGCTTTCTGCGTCCTGTTCGGTAAAATAAAAGCCCAACAGAATGTTGAAATTCTCTTGCCGGGTATCAGACGCTTTGAAAGGACGCAGCAAAGACGCTTCCAAAATGCCCTCAAACCCTTATGTTTCCTATGCTTAGACGCTAAGACACATCTTTTTCAAGTTAGAAAATAAAAATTATAATATATAAGAAACCGGCTCCTGCATAAGCGTATGTATATTGTAGCCCAGCAAATTAAAGTTCCTATCTCCCGCACAAAAACGTCAAATTATAATCTCAATTTTTATACACTGTCTATAAAAGTGTGCTACAGGAGGCGGCACGTTTTCCTCTTGACCATCCCATGTCATTCCGATATAGTTTTTATGGAACAAAAAAAAGAGAAAGAACAGCCCCTTCCACAGTTCGTTCTTTCTCTCGCATACCAGTGTGCCTGCCTTATACGGGATCATGTCCCTCTCATGAGGCTCCGGCACCACCGACATATATTATGATAAGAGAAAATTCCCTGTTTTGCAAGCTGGTTCGTATAAAAAGTTCATCAAAGATCCTGTTCGATTCCTTTATGGCCGGATTCCGTTCGGAACTGCAGACCTGTCCCTGCTGTGGGGGAAAGGGATCCTGCCGCATCCATGCCTACTATGACCGCTCCCTGGTGGACTTTATAGGCGGCACCCAGGTCCGCCACAGCCTCTGCATCATGCGCCTTATCTGTACCTGTGGCCATACCCATGCCATCCTCCCGGACTTCATCATTCCCTACTCCGGCTACGGCCTGTTCTTCCTTCTACGTGTCCTGGCGGAGTATTTCCTGCGCCTTTCCACTGTGGAAAGGCTATGCGAACGCTTCGGCATCACCCTTTCCCAGCTGCGCCGGTGGCTGCAGCTCTTTCGGGTGCAGAAGGAAGATTGGCTCGGCGTGCTTTCCTCCATGGAGGTTTCCGGCCTTTCCTTCCTTAAGTCCCTGCTCACGCAGCCGGCTTATTCGGATTTCGCCTCCGCCTTTGTCCGCCGTTTTACAAAGTCCTTCCTCCAGTCCCATAAAAATCCGGCGCCTTACTGCCAACAGGTGTTCGGCCCATGAACTGTTTTCCTCCAACCACACGCCATGGGCATGGCTTTCCTCCCGTTTCTGCCCCATAATGGGGGAAAACCACTTAAGGAGGACATTTCTATGGACAACAATCAAAAAAAACTTTCAGACGCAGCCGCCATGGCGCAGTTCCGCCTCGCTCTCATAGCGCCGGTCATCCATGGCCTTTATCCGGATGCGTCCAGGAACGCCTATTACCAGAGAGTCACGGAAAAGCCCCTCGCCCTGCCTGACGGCTCCGTGTTCCAGTACAGCCCCAAGACCCTCAGCAAATGGGTGTCCCTCTACCAGAACGGCGGCATCGACGCCCTCATGCCGCAGGAGCGTTCCGATAAGGGCTCCACACGGGTACTCCCAGACACGGCCATCGAGGAGATCTACCGCCTCAAGGAGGCCTTCCCACGGCTGAACGCTACACAGATCCACCGGCACCTCGTTGAAGAAGCCTTCATCCCTGCCACAGTCAGCGTCTGCGCCGTCCAGCGCTTCGTCAGGAAACATGACCTGAAATCGGCACGCAACCCCGGCATGCGGGACAGGAAGGCATTTGAAGAAGATGCCTTTGGGAAGATGTGGCAGGCCGATACCTGTTACCTGCCTTTTATCACGGAGGACGGACGGCGCAGGAGAGTCTACTGCATTATGATTATTGATGACCATTCCCGTTTTCTGGTGGGCGGCGGCCTCTTCTATAACGATAATGCCTATAACTTCCAGAAGGTGTTGAGGGATGCCGTGGCCGCCCATGGAATCCCGGCGAAGCTCTATGTCGACAACGGATGCAGCTATTCAAATGAGCAGCTCTCCCTCATCTGCGGCTCCATCGGGACGGTCCTTTTGCATACAAAAATTCGTGACGGCGCTTCCAAGGCTAAGATAGAACGCCAGTTCAGGACGCTGAAAGAAACCTGGCTCTATACACTGGACATGGATTCCATCACCTCGCTGGCGCAGTTTAACGGGCTGCTTAAGGACTATATGCGCACCTACAATACGTCTGTCCATTCCGGTATTGGCACCACGCCCATGCAACGCTACCAGCAGACACGCTCCTCCATCCGAAGCCCTAAGTCCAGGGAGTGGCTGGAGGAATGTTTCCTGAACCGCATCACCAGGAAGGTGAACAAGGACTCTACCGTCTCCATCGACAAGGTGTCCTATGACGTTCCCATGCAGTTCATTTCTTCAAAAGTGGAGATCCGTTTCCTGCCGGACGACATGTCCTCCGCCTTCATCCTTTGTGAGGGGGCGCATTACCCCATCCGGCCTACGGATAAGAACGAGAACTGCAGGACGAAACGCAACAACACGCCCTCCATCGATTATTCAAGGATCGGGGGTGAGGTCTGATGTTCCGTTCCTACTATGGGCTTTCCTTCAATCCCTTTGACAAACAGAACGCAAGAGAAAAGGACCGGTTCCTCTCAAAGGACATCTCCGAGATGACGTCCCGCCTGGACTACTTAAAGGACACAAGGGGTATAGGACTCTTTACCGCACGCCCCGGCATGGGCAAATCCTTCGCCCTGCGCTGCTTTGCAAAGAACCTCAATCCAAACCTCTACCACATGGAGTACATCTGCCTCTCCACCGTCAGCGTCATGGAATTCTACCGCCAGCTCTGCTCTGTCCTGGGGCTAGAGCCAAGGGGCGGCAAGCCTGGGATGTTCCGCGCCGTACAGGAGCAGATCCTCTACCTTTACAAGGACAAGAAGCAGCCCCTCCTCCTGGCCGTCGATGAGGCACAATACCTCTCTACCGGCATCCTGGAGGACATCAAGATGCTCATGAACTATGGGTATGACTCCCTGAACTGCTTCACGCTCATCCTCTGCGGCGAGCCCCACCTGAACAGCACCCTGAAAAAGCCCGTCCATGAGGCCCTGCGCCAGAGGATCACAGTGCACTACAACTTTTCCGGGCTCTCAGACTCCGAAGTGGCGCAGTACATCCTCCACAAGATCGCCTGTGCCGGAGGCGCAGCCTCCATCATCGACCAGGCGGCGCTTTCTGCCGTCCACAGTCACTCCCAGGGGAGCCCCCGCCTGGTGGACAACCTGATGACCGACGCGCTGACTCTAGGGGCACAGATGGACAAGAAAGTGATCGATACGGATGTCATCCTGGCTTCTGTCAGCAGCCAGAATCTCGGATAGGAGGAATGGAACATGAATTATACCTGTATCCTGAAAAGCGGTTCCCGCAAGGAGACCTGGACGGGGCAGATCATCCTGCTGAGCACGGGGAACGGATGGTATGAAGCTGAGATCAATGGGCGGGGGACTTACTTCCACATCCTCGCCGGACGGCATAAATATGGGAACTACCTGTGCATCCCTAACCATGATGTAGGGTGCGAGCTCTCCGATTTCTCCGATATCTTTTGGAATGAAGAAAGGATCGGCTCCCTGATGCGGAAGGTGGATGCAGTGACTGTCGCCACCGGCCTGGTTCATCTTCCTGTTCTGGCCGACAAGCAGGAGAAAAACTAAATTTTTCATATGGGCCGTGTGTCTCATGATGGGATCCATGGCCTTTTGCATTTCAGGCGGAAAAACAATACCGACAACAACGTGCAGCATTTTTGACAGGACTATGCATTTGCAGACAGCACTGCGCAGTCAATAGGATAAATGTCGGAAAAATAATTCGCTGTTTGCGTTTCCATCAATTTGCCGTCCGACAATGTAATCCGCCACCACAAATAAAAGCAATGCAATTATCAAACCATCACACCCTCCCAGGAAATAGCCAAGCCAGCCACCGATTCCCGTAAACACCAACTGCACCATACTCCAAAACTCTTTCATATCCTCTGTTCCTCCTTAAAAAATTGTATAGAAAAAGCAGCTGCCCGCCCTAGAGCAACTGCCTCATCCCAAAATGCTATCCCTATCAACCGTCCTCTTCCGTCAGCTCATAGGTAATCTTCATCGTCTTATCCGTAGTCTTCACCACGGCAGTACTTAAGTTATTGATACTGGCCAGATACGGTGTCAGCAAAAACACATCCTGTAATCCGAACCATAGTTACCGCCCCATCCGAAGCAGAACTCCTTATACTGAAATAGCGGCGTACCCAGATTCAAAAGTCTTGTACTTCCCACAGTCTGTACCACCGTATCATCCGGCTTGATCTGGTAATCCCATCCGATAATCAGGTCATTTACCATAAACAGATAATTCGCACAGGTACCGGAACCGGTCTGCGATTTTCCCTCTGATGTAAATCCAAAGGGAATCAGCGTCACATCTGTGGAATTACTGAGATTGATTTTATAAATGCCTGCATCGTCATAAGCAGTCAGATATAAATATCCATTCCGGATAACACCTCTCACAGATCTCTGGGCATAGGTATCCACCTTGAAGCTTCCAATTGCTTTCAGGCAGGCATTTGACAGTGTCCACACACCTTCTGTCATGGTGTAATCATCCTTCTTAATTTTCACCCAGTACATCTTGGCATCCCCGGAAGAATTCGCCTGATTGGCAAATCCATACCAGTACCCGTCATGCCCGTCCAGAAAATCCCCATAAGGCGTATAGCTCCCCAGAAACTTAAAGGTACTGCAGGAAATGACCTTCTCTTCCAGTAGGTCATTCGTCGTATCATTCAGCCTGTCATTCAGCCCCAGAGTAAACACCGGAAGCCTTCTCTTATGGATGATCACGGAACTATCCTGGAATCGAATATTAATCAGGATATTGTTCTCAAAATCCACCTCCACCGCGCTGAACAACTCCGCAAGCTCTTCCACAGTCTGTGTTTCCAGTCTGGTCTCCATAATCTGGTAAAAGGCAGCCTTGGAATTCTCCATACTGCCATAAGCCGCCACACCGCCCTGCTTGGAAGTCAGTGCCACCGCAGCAATGGTTCCATTCCCCTGACTTGGTGTAAACTCCCATACAAAACGATACCCATTATCAAGCGGCTTACTCTCCGTCAGATTCATACTTCCCCTTGCCACATCCGCAGTAGCATTGACATCGTTGGATGCATATGCCACCGGAAGCTTTGCAGTGGATGGATAAATATTGTCCGCATCCTCTGTCAAAGCTTCCGAGTAAAGCAGTATGCCCCCAATCATGTTAGGACAGATTGGGAGCATGTTGTCATTCCAAAGCAAATGCGTATCATACTCCCCGGCCACAGAATAAAAATACCCATAGGATTCAATCCCAGGATATGATTTACCGCATTCGTCACCATATTCTCTTCCTGTACTCTTTCCACCACTTCCCCGGTGGCATCATCGATCATCTCGATGACCATATTTCCTTTCAGCTTCATCCTTACCTACCTTTCCACCGGCATTGCAAACGCGCCGATTCCAAATCTTCCAGGAACCACATCACTATAGGTTCTCTTCACAAGCTCATCAATCTTCCAGGTGATATTTTCATCAATAGCAGACATCTGAAGCACACCACCAACTTTTACTTTCTTAATGGTTTCTTCAATCTTGATCTCGCCGTCCCAGGCTTCCCCCGCACCCATAGACTGACCCATAATCGCGGCAAGGCAATCACCGGTATCCACCGTAACGGTTCCACCTGATGCCCTGGCATATACATTGAAAATGTTTCTGTAATTCGCCACCAGATTCTCAATCGGATAATACAGCATGACGGAATGCTTCCCGGAATGCCAAGTCTCTTCCGGCTGATGAATCTCGATGATGTTATCATTGAACTCAAAGGTAAAATTAACCACCACCTGCCCATCTTCCTTCCAGACTACAGGCAGTTCCACAGATAATGTCTGTTCTTTTGTGTTGCCAATCACAACAGGTTCTTCTGCTGCAACAGCACTATCCAAACCTCCACTGGTTTCATCCACAACATCACTCTCTGCAGCATCCACAGTGCCGCCATTGCCTGCAGCATTTTCTACAGGTTCTGTAACTTCCACCGAAGGAATCACCACATCCCCTCTTGCAACCACTGACCTCTCCACCTGGTCTGCATTCACTCCCACAATCACAGAGCCAAAGAACTGCGCCATAACCGCTTCATTCGGTGCAAACTCGATGGAAATAATCTTCACATCACTCTCGCCAACCGTAAAAGAGCTGGCATTGGTAAAGGTATGAATACCAATCTTGCCAGCCTCTTTATTATCTATAATCTGGTTCAGCAGCCCGCTGATGTTCTTATCATTCTTAGACTTAGCATGTGCCAGTCTCGGATTCTTACCAACCCCTTTCAGCGTATGCTTTCCACCAATCTTACACTGCATGGAAGTAATGGCGAATATCCTGTTTTCGTCTGCCTGTCCTCCCTTGAACCGGATCACATCTCCTAAATCCAGAGCAGGATTTCCTGTTGTTTCGGAATCAAAAGGAACATAATCCACAACCGCCAAATCATTCAGGATATTCATACACAGCTGCTCTCTTGTTTCCTTCAGACCAAACTGCAACAGCGGATTCACACCAAGATTCAGTGTCAGTCCATCGTCCGGATCCAGATGATAATACTCTGCCGTTTCCGTTTTCATGTTGGTAGAAGAAACCGCCGTGTACCTTGTAATGAAATCGGAAAAGCTGCTGGTAAAGCGATGCTTCGTTTCCATCTCCATCACAGGCTCATTACCATACTTCCGCAGTTCCAATTTGCCCTCTCTGTTGATACAGAAAAACCCACCAAGAACCTGCCCCACATAGTAGAGCACATCCCGGTAGGTCTCAATATCATTCTCCGTAAAAATGGAAAGCAGTTCTGTTCCATTGGGCATCGCTTCATAATCAACCTGACTCTGTGCCATTTCCACCTTACAGGCCTTGCAGCACAGGCTCACAAAATCATACACCGTGCCGATGGTTTCAAAGCCATTGAAGCTCTTATCAAATCGTAGCATGAAATCATAGGCTTTCAGCTCCAACGTCTTGATGTTGCGGTTAGCCTCCGACACCTCAAAGATTCCCATTGGAATCTCTTCAAATGTGCCATCCGACAGTCTCAGATGATAGAACAATTCCACCAGAGCATCTTCCAAAATATATCTGTCAATGTCAGATAAAAGCGTAATCCCCATCTCTGCTGCATACACCGTACCAAGCTCAATCTCAGTAGAGCCGCAGCATTGACTGGAAATATAGCCACTTCCCTTTACGATATCATCAGCTCCAAACTCATACGTGACACCCTTCGTTGTCGTAATTCTTCCCGACCAAAAATACCTTCTTGTGTTCTCCTGCACCGCCTGCAGGAATGCTTCACTTACTGGATACACGGAAACACCTCCTCCCTGAAATAAAAAGAGAGCCAGTTTCCCGACTCTCTGAATGAACAAATCTATTTCAATTATTGTTCATTATCACAGTAGATCTGAATCGCATTGTCAACAAATATAGCAGTTCCTTCCCCACCATATTCATCGATATTCTTTGTAAAATCACCACCTCCAGAATACATCTTACCTAATCCCCGCAGTATTTTATTGGAACAGGTATACATATTTTCTGTAATATAATCCTGTATTCTTTTCACAAGATTTTGCGCTTCAGGAGAAGCAGGGTTCATATCTTTCATTTCGCCAGCTTCCTTAAAGAGAAGCATAAATCTGTCAGCCAAAATTTTCTCATCTTCCTCTGTACGATTCTTCTGCTTCTCTTCCATTTCTTTATACTCTGGCATATTCCCATACAATTCCTTTGCCTGTTTAGCATATTCATCTAGTTTACTTCTATCAAATGCTTTGAAATCCATATGTTTCACTCCTAACATTTTTATTCCAAGTGCAAAATTCATCAAGTTCTCAATATGTTCCTTTTTCAATCTAAGCAATTCTATCTGCTGTTCTATCGCCTTGCTTCTATCAAAATCCGGACTATTTAAAATTGCCTTGATGTCTTTCAGTGGAAACTCCAATTTGCGAAACAGCAAGATGTGTTGAAGGCGCTCCAAATCTGTATCGTCATACAGTCTGTAGCCAGCATCGGTATATCCCGTCGGATGTAAAAGACCGATCTTGTCATAATATTGCAGAGTGCGTATACTCACTCCGGCAAGCTTACTCACCTCATGTACTGTCATCATTGTTGTATCCTCCATTCACTTGATAATGTTAATATAAACTATTACGTAACGTAGGAGTCAACATCTATTTTCAAATATTTTTATAATTCTTTTAATATAAAACTCACAATCCACAGCCCCTTATAACTTGTATCCTTCTTAAGCTTTGCCTTGAACCCTTCCACATACATTTCCGTCTGTCTCACACTTGCAGTCTCCGGGTCAAAGAATCCAACTCTTATCTTCTCCTGCTGTTTATACCCGGTAAGTAACCTTAGCCACTTCTGGGTAACAGAAAAGGAAACAGATATCGTAATAACACCAGTTCTCACCACATCCCTCTGCGTGGTTCCTGCCTCTGTCTCTCCACCACTGTCTGCTTCCTTATCTGTCATATCCACTTCATAACTATCCGGCAGAGGAAGATCCACGCCGTCAAAATTCAAATACTGAAAAATGCCATCGTTTATCTCCCTCCACTTCTTAGATTTGCTCTCTGCTGGGCATTTACAATCACTTCATCCAACATCGTACCGCCAAGGTACACAGGAATTACAATGTCACCACTGCCACCGCCTACTGAAGAAACCGCATCCTTAATCGCAGATACAAAACTACTCATATCTGCACTGGATACAGAACCGCCACCTGCCATTGCCATCTGACCTGCATTCACCTGAGGATTGACCACCATATCTGCAGCAAGTCCACTGACCGCATCCTTGACCATTCCCTTGCTCTTCTCAATACCCTTAGCCAGTCCGTACATAAAGTCAGGCATCCAGCTCTCGTATTCCGTAAGAGGTCCTTCATCAGGAACAGAGAAATGTAGGAAAGACTTAATGGTATCAGCCACACTGCATACCGCATCCTTCACCTTGCCGATACAGGACTTGATACCATTCACGATTCCATTGATGATATCCGCTCCCCAGCTGAACGCCGAAGCAGCCAGATTCTTAATGAAATTCACCGCATTGGTAAATCCATTCTTGATGGTATTATAGATTCCGGAAATGGTATTCTTAATCCCATTCCACATGCTACTAAAAGCAGTGGACACCGTCGTCTTGATGGCATTCACAACGGTAGCCACCGTATTCTTGATGCCATTCCATACCGTCATGATGGTGTTCTTGATGCCATTTATCACTGTGGTAACCACATTTTTGATGGCATTCCAAACTGTAGAAAATACCGTCTTGATAGCATTCAGTACAGTAGTAATCGCCGTCTTGATTGTATTCCAGGATGTAGTCAGGAATGTACTGATTGCCGTAACAACCGTAGTCACCACAGTCTTTATGCCATTCCATATCGTACTGAAAAATGTAGAAATAGCTGTCCAGACCGTAGTCGCAACCATCTGGATCGTATTCCATGCAGTGCTCAAGAATGAGGAAATCGCATTCACTACTGTAGTAAACACATTCTTGATTCCTTCCCATAACCCAGTAAAGAATCCAGCAATTGCATTCCATACCGTTTCAGCTGTAGTTCTGATTGCTTCCCATGCTGCAGAAAAGAACTCCTTCAATCCCTCCCACACAGCAACCGCAATCTCTTTGATATCCTCCCAGAGATCAATCCAGAACTGTCTGAATTCCTCATTGGTATTCCAAAGATAGATAAATGCCGCCACCAAGGCTACAATGGCTGCAATAATCAACACAATCGGATTGGCAAGCATGGTCGCATTCAGTGCCAGGAACGCAGTCTTTACTGCCTTAATCACACCCACAACCTTTGGCACAATGGTCATAATCGTACCCACTGCCGTAATGATTTTGCCAATAATGACCAGTACTGGGCCCAGCGCCGCAGCAATCAGTGCAACCGTCACAATGGTTTCCTTTACACCGTCCGGCAAACTGTTTAGTACATCAATAAATCCCTGCACCCATCCAACAATCTTTTTCACCGCCGGTAACAGAATCTCCCCAAAAGAAATGGCCAGCTCCTGCAACTGAGATTTCAGTATAGTGAGCTGACCTTCCAGGTTATTATTCATGGTGTCTGCCATACTCTGTGCAGCACCGTTACAGTTATCTATCGCTCCTGAGAGCTTCGCAATATCTCCTTCTCCTGCATTCATAAGTGCAAGGAAACCTGACATGGCATTCTTTCCAACCAGACTTTCTGCAGCCGCAGCCTTCTCCGATTCTGACAAACCACTAAAAGCGGTTCTACAGTCAGCCAGAATATCTGACAAATCCCTCATGGAACCGTCTGCATTGGTGGTAGCAACTGTCACCTCACCAATGTTTTCCCCACAAATCTTAACCTCTCCGGAAAGATTTGTCATAATGGTTCGAAGGGAAGTACCTGCCTGAGTGGACTTGATACCGGCATTTGCCATAAGACCGATGGCTTCCGCCGTATCTTCCACCGAGAACCCCAAAGCACCTGCAATCGGCGCACAATACTTAAAGGTCTCACCCATCATTGATACATTGGTGTTCGCATTGCTTGATGCCGCCGCCAACACATCTGCAAAATGCCCCGAATCCTGAGCCGATAAACCAAAGGCAGTAAGCGCATCCGTTACGATATCAGAAGTCGTAGCCAAATCTTCTCCCGAAGCAGCCGCCAGGTTCATCACACCTTCAATACCGGAAAGCATGTCCTCTGTCTTCCAGCCAGCCATCGCCATGTAGTTCATAGCCTCAGCCGCCTCCGATGCAGAGAACTTCGTCTTGCTTCCCATCTCCCTGGCCTTAGCAGTCAGGTCTTCCAACTCTTTTCCGCTTGCACCGGATACTGCCGCCACCTTACTCATGGCAGCTTCAAAATCTGCTGCAGTCTTCACAGAAGCAGTGCCAAGCGCAGTCACAGTAGCCGTAACTGGAAGAAGCTTCTTTCCTGCCCCTTCAATGTTACTACCCACATCCTTTAACTTCTCACCCGTCGCAGAGATCTTCTGCAACGCCGTAGCTGACTGATTCGCCTGCTCTTCCAATCTCTTTAACTCATTCTCAGTTTCAATAATCTCTCTTTGCAGAGCATCATACTGATCCTTGGAAATCGTTCCATCATTTAATGCCTTTTCTGCCTGCTCCGCAGCAGTCTTTAAGGTTTCCAGCTTTTCCTTAGTTTCCTTAACCGCATCCCCAAGCAGCTTATGCTTCTGCGCCAAAAGCTCTGTATTACCAGGATCCAGCTTAAGAAGCTTTTCCACATCTTTAAGCTGTGCCTGCGTATTCCTGATTTCGGTATTAACACCCTTTAATGCTGTTTGAAGTTTCGTGGTATCACCGCCGATTTCAATGGTGATACCTTTAATTCTCGATGCAGCCATACCGAACCTCCCTTCATTTTATGGCAAGAAAAAGGAGCCGATTTCTCGACTCTTTACACAACAAAGGCACCAGATATTGCACCGATGCCACTCAAAAGCTATATTCAATTATCCCTACATGCTAAGTTTCTTGTACATTTATATTGTTTTCTTATTTACATTCTTCCCATAAATGCTCGTTCATAGAATTGCGATCTGCTAAAAATTCCATTTCCTCAACAAAAGCAGTATTTCCTGTCTCATTTAACAATTTTTCAAAATTCAGAAACTCATCGGAATTTAATTTTTCTCTCATTAATGCTTTTAACACCACTTTACAACTTTTTAAAAAATAAAATAACGCACAAGGTACTTTCTCATGTATAATAAGTTTGCACACAAAACTATACGAAAGAGAGTGACCTTGTACGTCAGACTTATTATACAACGAAAATAATCTAATTGGTAGACTGTACCGTTATTTTTATATTTATTTTAAAACTTTTTCCGCACCGACTATTGAAACCCTTTTTCTGCTGGTGTTATCTATACTTGCCATGGAGTCAGCAGTTTCCATCCGGTCCCTTTACAGACATTTTTTATCAGGGATTACAAAAAAATCCCTGAATGCATTTTACTATGCCTGCTCTTATGCAAAGGCCGATTATTCCAGATTTATGAATGTTACTGCTGGCATGGCTTTAAAACTCATACCGGAAAAACTTTCTTCACAGCCTGTTTTTCTGTGCATTGATGACACAATGGCCCCGAAGTTTGGAAAAAAATTTGAAGATGTTTCAAAACTTTTTGACCATGCAGCGCATAATGGCTCAAACTATCTGAACGGACATTGTTTCGTAAGCGTAATGCTCTGCGTCCCGGTGTGGAATAAAAACAGGATCCATTACCTTTCTGTTCCGCTTGGATACCGTATGTGGCAAAAAAAGGAGTCAAAGCTGGAACTTGCTGCATCCATGGTCCGTCAGGCGATGCCGGAATTCAGCAATAAAAAAAATGTTATCATCCTTTGTGACAGCTGGTATGTAAAAAAGAACCTTGTTTCCATCGTGGATGAATATGAGAACCTTGACCTTATCGGAAATGCAAGGTCTGATTCTGTCATTTATGACCTGCCGCCGCAGCGTACTGGAAAAAGGGGACGGCCAGCGCTGCATGGGAAAAAACTTTCCATTCAGGACGATTTTGCGCTGTCTGATGAAAAATCGGTGATTATTATATGGCCGTGCGCCATGTCCTTACTAATATTTTTGGAAAAAGGACAGTCCTGGCATATGTCACATCCGCTGATAAAGCAGCAGGCAGCAGGCGTTTGTTTTTCAGCACAGTTTTTCCGGAACAGCTTCAGGTCTTCTGCGCATGGCAGGAGAAATCCCCGCTAAACCAGACAGGGAGCAGCCGGATGCAGTTTATTCCCCTGATGCTGTATGCATTTCGATGGCCGATAGAGGTTAGTTACTACGAACAGAAAACTTTCTGGTCACTGTGCAGTTACATGGTCCGCAGCCGCAAAGGGATTGAAATGCTGGTCAATCTGATTAACATTTCATACTGTGCAATGAAACTGCTGCCATACCAGGACAAGGCGTTTTATAAATATCAG
This sequence comes from Eubacterium plexicaudatum ASF492, assembly GCF_000364225.2. GTDB lineage: Bacteria > Bacillota > Clostridia > Lachnospirales > Lachnospiraceae > Eubacterium_J > Eubacterium_J plexicaudatum. The sequence continues at coordinate 4,878,185 of NZ_AQFT02000001.1, read as the reverse complement.
ACAGAAAGCGTGCAGGAGTTTCGGTTTGCGTTAAGCGAACAAATTCGCCAGCAGGTATTTTATGCCATTTTCGTAGAAAAAGTCGAAACCAGCATAAAATCAAATGCTTTAATAAATGCCTTAAAACGGCTGGTTCAGAAACAGGGGCATCATTTATAAAGTTGTAAAGTAGTGTGCTTTTAATAATGTATCCTCTTCGTCTTGTATATATTCTACAGATATTTCTTCATTTTCTATTAAAGGCTTAATATCACAATAAGCCTTATATACTACATCATTTTTACTAAGAGCTTTCTCAAGTAACGATTGAATTAATTGTTTCTCATAATATTTTTTGTACACTTTTTCACGAATAGGATCAATAAACCCGAATTATTCACGGCAGTATAAACTCACATAAAATCCGCCGTAGTTACCATTACAATCACTCCTGATACCTCACTCTGTCGCAAGATAGCCTAAAAATGGGCAGACTTCTCCTATGATAGGGTTAGAAATTTATTGTGGCTGTCAAGGTCCATTAACAGTTGTTATTCCAACTGTGGCTGCAGGTTACGGATGTTTTCCAGTGTCTCGTAGAATTCTTTCTTGTAGGGACAGCTGCTGCATAGCTTGAAATATTTATATCGTGCTGATTTTACCACCCTTGCGGCTATCTTCAGCAGTTTTAATCGTATGGTATCAATGCGCTGTTTTCTCATGCTGACAGCAAGCGCCAATCGTCTAAACCAATTGAATAGGTTATAAGCTAACGCATGAACCAGAAGGCGGTTCGCGTTTACCAGCTTTGAGGAACTGCTTACAGAGGCAAAGTCAAAACCGCTTTTGCATTCCTTGATGAAATTTTCCATTTTGCCTCTTCCGCAATAGAACTGGATCACCTGATAAGGTTCCATTTCCAGTGTTGTGACAATAAAGGTATACAGATGGACCATCTGCCCATACGGCTTTTCTATTTTAAAGACCACCCTGCGTGGATGGTTCCATGAACCGGCCTGGTACAGGAATTCCCCATACTCGACGGCGTAATCTACCTGGTTGAATTTCGTTGCGCGGTACAGTGCCTGGTTTTCCTCTTCTGCCAATTCACGGAGTTTTGCGTTCTCCTTGAGCCGGATGGCATATTTGCAGTTTTTATCTTCAAGAACTTCATACAGGTCTGGTGACGCAAAGCCACTGTCACCGCGAAGAAAAAGCGGCATATCCGGGAAATCGCAGAGAAATTCATCCAGAAGGGACTTCATAAAAATATCTGCCTCTTTGCTGCAATACATGGTGCCGTCACGAAGCTGTGCTTTTAGCAGATCGCCGGTCAGCCCGTCGTAGCATAACAGCGGATGATAACCGTGGGCCTGATAATGGTAGTTGAAACCTTCCCCTTCCTGATTCTCATAGACATCAAGAAGTGTGGAATCAATATCAAAAAGCATGAATTCCGGTTTCTTTATGGAATAGATGACTTTACGGAGTTCACGGGTGATCTGGTTTAACTGGCTGATCGTATCTCCATCCATGCGGTTAAAAAAGCGTGACAGGGTAGGCTGGGATGCCAGGGCATCCTTCTCTAAAATAACTGTCATAACAGGTTCGTTTGTCAGTTCGTCCGCACAGTCATCCTCAAAGTAGGAACTGATAATCTGGTAAATTACCTGCATCAGATTCGTATCATCCTTATGGACGCGGAACCAAGCGGTATCATTGGTTTTGAACATACGGTTAACGAGCTTGACCGCTCCAATCTTAACCAGGAACTCTTTGAACAGGAGAAGTCCTGCATCGGAGGATAAATCGCCTCCGTCAAAATTAATTTTAATCTGGCTATTGCTTTCTAAGCTTACAGTGTTTAAAATATCCATATAAAGACCCTTTCTTTGGTTTTGATTTGGAGTAGACACCTAAATTTTACCATAGATAGAGGTCTTTTTCTATTCACTAAATAAGTGAAAAGCAATATTCATTTAAAATACAGTAACTATGCGGGTTTCAGCAGTTAATGCTGTTATTCCGTGAATAATTCAGGATAAACAGTTCATTGACATTAGTGTAGTCTTCATCTGATGAAAACACATCCATATCATAATAAAAATACATTTTCCATCCAAATAATATCTTTTTACCATAATTATGCCCGCTTTCCAATTAAATCGTTAAATTAGAATGATATTGTGATTAGTTTTTATCCCAGATATAAACTGCTTAAACCGAAATTTATTAAGATACGTCTAAAAAATCATTTTTATGTCTGACAATTATTTGAAAAGTTCAAAAAACTTATCCACATTTGTCCCATATGCCTGTAATACCTCAAAAGATGAAAAAGCTTTCTTAAAGCACATTATTGAGAAACTATCAAGGCTTTCAGGACAACGAATTAACTTTTTTGCATCCTGTATCGTTTCTTCAAATTCTTGTTCAAGTTTACCAAAAGCAGGATTCGTCATAGCTTTGTAAGCATTTGCTATTTTTATGAATCTCTTTGCATTTATTTCCGTTTGATTACTACAATAATCAGCCTTTGCTTGTACTAAATCAATAAATAATTGTTGTTTGGATTTCCAGTAATCCTGTAAATTTCTACCGTTTAACATACAGTTTATTGTATCTGCTATATCATACAACTTATTTTCCCCACTTATTGTAATATTAACTTGCTGCTCAACCTTAGGTGCTTTTAATAAAATCTCATCGGCCATTGTTTGTACCTCTCAATTTACGGTTTATATTCATAACCTTTAAATCTGTAACATAATCAAAATCCCATAAGTTATTATATCAACATCTTTTCCATCTGTCATCCAAAATACATTGAGAATAGGTACATGAAAGAAAATCTCTCACTAAAATCGGTCAAAATCAGCCTGTGTAGCCAGCACACTGTAATTCTTGTCCGCATCCTGATCATTTCCGCTCTCCACATACATATCATTCACCATTCCTATCGTGAGTAAATCCAAATCCCTGATACTAATCCCCAACTGGACGCACCTCAACAGGAACAGCGGTGTTGTCATCGGACGGTCTGTTGCACGAAGTTTTTTTAGCCTCTGCATCCGATCTGACATTCAATCCCCAAAGCTCTATAATCTTTGGAAGCACCTGATAAATACTGAATGTATTAAAATCATCCAGCCACTCTTCCGGTGTATCAGGAATACTCGGGTCTGCATGCTTTGCCATAACATAGGCAATGTTTTCAAACATCTCCAAAGAGAACAAATCAAGGTTGCTTACTTCCTCAGTGTTGCTGTCAATCGCCTTCTCCAAAGACGCCAGATCCTTGTAGATATCTCTCTGGAACTTCATCCTGTATATTCTCGGAATCGCAGCACTGGCTCTAAAAGGCACCTGCTTTCCGTCAATTTCGATATTCTTAACCATACTCATAATCAAAGTCCTCTCTTTCAAAATAAAGTAAAAGAGCCAGGACATTTCTGTCCCAGCCCATCAAACTTATCATTCTACATTTGTGTTCACACCGGTAATGGTTGGCATGTAAACCGCCTTGTACCAATCGGCATAAACCGTACTGTCTGTTTCATTACCGGTCTTAGCCTTAACCACACCGGAAGGAAGCGGTGTTGCCTTGATGGTAAGAGTTTCCGTCTGTACCTCCCTGCTCTCTTCGTTTGTCTTGCCCTCGATGCCAGGTCTACTTGCAGAGCAGTTATAAAGGACATGACGGATATGCTTCACATCTCCATCGAACTCAAAAAGAAGAGCAAATCTGTTCAACTCAGAGTTCGCATCCTCAATCAGAACCTTGTTATCATCCAGAGTCTCATTCAAAGCAGATACCCTGAAATCCTCAGGAATCATCGCAAGCTCCAGATCACCGTCATAACCCATGTTGTTATTTATTACATAGTATGCTGTACCATCAGCATAGAAATTCTCCGGTTCCCCATTGGCATCCAGAGAAATCGAAACAGCACCAGGTAATGCAACAGGAGTGCCGAAGGAAACTACACCTTCCTCACTTGTCTGAAGCATCGCATAATGCGCATTCTTAAGATTGTATTTGACCTTATTATTAGCCATTATTCAAACCCTCCATTTCATAAATTCGATTTTGCCTCGGCAAAATTGTGGCGAAATGCACGTCAGCTTTAGCTGACATCTTCCTTTGTGCATTTCTGCCATCCGCCGGCGGCATGCTTTGAGATGTTTACATCTCAAAGGCATACATGACCTCATAAAGCTTCTCGCTCTGGATCCATGTTTCCGACTTGTTATAAAAAATCTCGTGTCTGTCTAAGACATCCTCTACTCTCGATTCCAAAGAAGGATCCTTGAAATCGGTGTAAACTTCAATCCTGACTTCATTCATCTTGAAATACACCTTACCATCGGCAGCAAAGTTATCTCTGCCCGGAATCAGATAACAAATGAATGGCGGATCAGGACTTTCTCCCTCTGCAAAGTGATCATAGGCAAAGGGAATCTGCATTTCCTGAATAATCTGAACCAGTTCTTCCATTAACATCACCTCTGCGAATCACTTCAAAGCTTTCTCTACTTCCTTTTCCAAAAGTTCAGCTGCAGCTGCTTCTGCCGGAGCGATATGCGGAAAGGCTCTCGTTCTGCCACCACCACGCTTGGCATGTCCAAATTCAAGCAGATGTGCCAGCCGATAACGGTTCCTGGAATGCACCGTGACTTCCATCGCGTTTGCATTCTCCTTCGTCGTTTTTACAGCCCAACTCTTTTTATATTTCCCAGTCTTAACCGGAGCACCTGCCTGTACTTCCCTTTTGGCTTTATTACCTGCTTTCTTCACAGCGGCCTTCATATCCTCTGTCGCAAGGTCAGCGTATTCCTGCAAACCTTCCATAATGACATGAGCCATTTGGTCAATCCTGCATCTGTCCGTTGCCATGCTTACCGCCTCACTTTCCTGCAGCTAAATTTCAGGCACTTCTTCTTGAAATTCGTATGATCCACATTCGTGATATCATAGATTTCACCCTTAAAAATAATCCTGTGAGTAGTAGAACCAATCTCCGATGCTTTTTTACAGTAACGAATCGTTACCGTCATCCCCACATCTTCCACAATTGTTCCGGCCTCTTCCTTTTCCTTGGAGCTTGCCATACCCTCACCGCCAATCGTTGCATGACAGATATAGAAATCTTCCCAACCGTTCTTATGATTTCCGATAGAATCGGTAATCACAGTATTCTTCTGGAACGTAACCTTCTCATTTAATAATCCAATGTCCATCGGCTACCTCCCATCAAAATTCCGGTGTTCGGATTCCAAAGAGCAAAGCCCGAAGCCCTACGGTGAGAGCCTTATGGTCTGCACCCTCACGATGCTCATATAGATAAGCCACCGCATACATCACCGCAATCTTACTCACAGGCTGTTTCTCAAACTCTTCCTGGTCTGTAAACCTTGCCACATCCATACATATCTGCTGGCTCTGAATAATGATGCCCTCAAGCAGTGCATCATCGTCATCGAAGTCCACCCTCAGATAATTCTTCATTTCGCCTAATGTAACCACTGCCATCAAACATCACCTCACAGCATTAACCGTTTGCAATCATCAAACCGGCATCCTTAAGTTTTGCTAAAAGGGCATTAAAATCATCCTTAAGTGCAGCAACTGTTGTAGCAGTACTGTCTTCCTGATGATCCGCAGGACAATCAATAGATGCTCCTAATGTTCCATCTTCATGAATATAAAGACCACCACCTACTTTAATGCCGCCCAGCTTGTCATAAGATGCAGGCGGAAGAACATATCCACTTCCACCACCGGGCATATTTACAACTTTAGCATCATCAGTGAATTCCAAAGTTCCACCGATGACGGTCTTTTCGCCACCCTGCTCTGTATAATTCTTAACATTACTCATGTTCAACACCTCCAAAATCAAGGAGCCCAGAGTATTATCTCTGAGCCCCGTCTTCAGTTACTTATTTTGCAGCCTGCTGAAGAACCTTAACGGCTTCAGGAAGCACAAGCTTACCATCAACTCTCTTAGATGCAAGGAAGCCAACCTGACCATAATCAGCAAATCTCTCATTGAGACGCTTGAAGGTTACGCCCTGGCGATCACCAATCCAGTAGTAGGAAAGGTCACCGAAAAGAATTGTCTTCGCACCGGCTGCCGCAGTAGGCATAAAAGGTGAAGTGTAAATCTTCTTTCCAAGGATAGTATCAAACTCACCCTCACGAAGCGCAGGCTGCCATAAATACTGACCATTACCATCCTTGAGCTTTCTGATTGCACGAACTGTTGCATCATTAAGCACCCAGATTGCGTTCTTACGGTAAGGACTCTTCACGCTGTAGAACAGATCGATAAGCTCATCTGCAGTAATTGCAGTTGCACTTGCAGCTGTCACTCCAACCTGAGCTCCACCAGTTGCATTTAAGAGACCGGTAGGCTTCTTAGTTCCGTTACCATTAAGAAATGCATCCTCCTCACAGTCACCGATACGTCTTGCAAATTCCTCACGGAAATAATTCTCAAGATCGAATGCAGAATCATAAAGGAGCTCTTCAGAAACCTTGATGATAGTTCCTACCTTGTGAGCATCAATCTGCTCCATTCCGAATACATCGTCAGATTCAGTGTAAGCACCATTCTCATCAATCCATGCTGCACTGCCCTTAGATACAACAACCGGAATCTTGTGAGTACCGTTTGAAGTATTAAATACGTGCGCATGCTCACGAACTGCATTGGTCTCAGCTAAGGCAGAAACAAGAGTCTTCTCAAACTCATCCGGTACAAGATAACCACCTTCGCTATCTACACCTTCAGAAAGTGCATTGCGAATCTCATATCCAATACCATCCTTTGCACGTGCCTGGCTCCAGAACGCCTTCTTATATGCATCTGAAGAACGGCCAATCTTCTCATCAACCTTACGACTTTCAGGCTTTGCAGTAATTGGAGTATTCACAGGTGCCGCAAGCTCGCGCTCTAACGCATCCATTCTCTCCTGACGCTCAATCTCATGGCCAAGATCCACAATCTCCTGCTCCATCTTTTCATATGCTGCGGTATCTTCTGCTGAAAGAATACCCTTTTCATTTCTGTGAGAATCCAGGAATGCCTTTGCCTGATCCCACGCCTTTGCTCTCTGACTTCTTAATTCATTTACCTTACTCATGTCAAAATCCTCCCATTATTTCAATAAACTCAATCTCTTATCGAGATCCTTAATTGGTGTACCTACTTCATCAGCAGGTGTAGCGTCTGCCTGAACCTCAGGCTTGTTGATAACTGCAGCTTTTGCAGGACTATCCTTGTGAACCTTTGTTGCCGGTTTTGAAAGCTTATTCATCAAAGACACCTGCGCAGCCTTTGCACTAAAAGCAAATGCTTCATTGGAACTGCCCCTTTTGTCATCTTTCAAAACATCATCTGCAAATCCAAGCTCAATCGCCTTATTTGCATTCATCCAGGTTTCTGAATCCATCAGATGAGACAGTTTCGCACGACTGAGGCTTGTACGGATTTCGTAAGCATTAATAATGCTCTCCTTCACCTCATCCAGCATTTCCATCGCTCTCTGCATATCACCATGATCGCCAAACGCCATCGTCATCGGATTATGAATGTAAACGGTAAAAAGCGCGTACCGTGCATAATAGAAGAAATTTGTATATAATGGCCTTGAGAATAATCTATCTCAAGGCTATTATTAGTTACTATTGAAACTGTGAAAACTTATATCACTTTTCACAGTCCATGTACATAGCTTTGAAAACTCATACCAGTTTTGAAAGTGAGGTGTAGTTAGTGTCAGATTTAAAACACGATGTAATCGCAGAGCGCTGGGCCGTGCTCATAAAGGAACGCATGGAAAGCGGCATGACCGTCAGGGAATGGTGTCATGACAGGAATATCAAAGAGTCCAGGTATTATTACTGGCTGAGAATACTCCGCAGGAAGGCAGTGGAAAATACAGGACAGCCCCCGCAGGCATCGCCTTTTGTTGAAATTTCGGCAGACATCTGTCAAGAGCAGCTCCCTGCACCAGCCGCAGCGGTTATCAGAAAAGGAAATATTACCATAGAAGTAACCGAATCTGCTTCGGCAGGTTTTATCCAAAAAGTTATGGAGGCGCTGGCCAATGCTTGGTAATGTAAAACGATACAGCCGGATTTACCTGGCGTACGGCTACACGGATCTCCGTTTTGGAATCGACGGCCTGGCCAGAGTTGTACAGGATCATTTTTCGCTGGACCCGTTTCAAAAAGGCTGCCTTTTTCTGTTCTGCGGCAGGCGGACAGACCGCATCAAAGGACTTTTATGGGAAGGCGACGGCTTTGTGCTTGTTTATAAAAGACTCGAAGCGGGGCGCTTTCAGTGGCCAAGAACAGCGTCAGAAGCCCGTGAGATCACACCGGAACAGTTCACATGGCTGATGCAGGGGCTTGCCGTCGAGCAGAAAAGAAGGATCCAGGAAGTCACACCGGAAAGGACCTGCTGACAGGCATGATGACAGGTTTTGTGCAAAACATAGAAATTTCCTGCCCCTTTTCCGGTGTCGCTTTCCCGTTTCTGTACAGGGAAGAAAGCTGTACAGAAACGTCCTGTGCAGCTTTCAGAAACAGCTTTGCGCTTTTTTCTAATTAAATCCAAAAAATAATCCGATATCTTTGAAAGCGCCTTTTGTGACGGTATAGTCTGTCGTCATTTTGACGAAGCCGGTCAAAAATTTTTCAGCAGGAATATCCTGTTTCTGCTATAATTGTGATATGGAAAAGATGATCTATACAGCAGATGAACTGAATAATGCCGACAGGGATGAACTCATCGGGATCATACTCTCGCTGCAGAAAAATATTGCCCGGATGACTCAAAACCAGGAACTGATCCTAGAACAGATAGCCATTCTGCGCGGACAGCGTTTCGGACGGCATTCTGAAAAAATGAATGTGATTGACGGGCAGATGAGCCTGTTTTTTAACGAACCGGAAGCCACAGCCAGCGAACCGGGCACACAGGCAGAAGAACCGGATTTTGAGGAAGTTGTCATCCGCAGGAAAAAGAAGCAGAAAGGGAAACGTGAAGACGACTTAAAAGGAATGCCTGTAACGGTTATAAAACATGAAATGTCAGAAGAAGAACTAAAAGAAGCATTTCCGGATGGAAAATATAAGCGTCTTCCAGATGAAGTATATAAAAGGCTGGAATTCCATCCGGCTTCTTTTGAAGTAAAAGAACACCATGTAGCGGTTTATGCCGGTATGGATGATGAAACCGTTGTAAAGGCACAGCGTCCAAAGGATCTGCTGCGGGGAAGCATTGTCACTCCATCCCTGGAAGCTGCCATCATCAATGGAAAATATGTCAACTCCCTTCCGCTTTACCGTATGGAGCAGGAGTTCAAGCGCAACGATGTGAACCTGAACCGCCAGAACATGGCGAACTGGACGATCGAGTGTGCTGACCGCTATCTTGCAGTTCTGTATGACTATCTGCATAAGCTTCTATACCAGTATCATGTGCTGCAGGCAGACGAAACCACTGTCGAAGTTTCAAAAGACGGGAGAGCTGCCGGCTCAAAGAGTTATATGTGGATTTACCGCACCGGGAAATCTTATGAGGAAGCCATCGTCCTGTATGAATACCAGAAAGACAGGAAGGAGGATCATCCAGAGGAGTTTCTGAAAGATTTTCAGGGAGTATGTGTTACAGACGGTTACCAGGCATACCATTCCCTGGAAGAAAAAACCCCCGGCCTGACGATTGCTGGCTGCTGGGCACATGCGAGGCGTAAATATGCAGATGCGCAGAAAGCTATAAAGGATGAAAAAGAGCGTAAAGGTACGCTTGCCTATGATGCTCTAAAGCAGATCGGGGCGATCTATAAACTGGACAATGATCTGGCAGAGCTTACACCAGCACAACGGCAGCACAGGAGGCAGCTGGAACTAAAACCCCTGGTTGACGCTTATTTTGTGTGGGTAAAAAAACACCAGAGTGAAGTCCTGCCAAAATCCCAGACAGGAAAAGCCTTTGCCTATTCCGTGAATCAGGAAAGATATCTGCGCGTATTTCTGGAAGACGGTGAAGTCCCTCTGGACAACAATGCAACAGAATCCACACTGCGTGGTTTTTGTATCGGAAGGCACAACTGGAAGCTGATCGACACCATCCGCGGAGCCAGATCCAGCGCGATTATCTACAGCATTACCGAAACTGCTAAGGCAAACGATCTGAAAGTCTATGAATACGTGGAGTATCTCCTGACTGAGATACCGAAACACGAAGACGACACAAACCGAGATTTTCTGGAAGACCTGCTCCCATGGTCTCCAAACCTGCCAGAGCAGTGTCGGAAATCCAATAAATATGAAGTGAAATAAAAACTGGAGCAAATCTGTTACTATCATACAGGTTTGCTCCAGTTTTGTATAGGTACTCGCGTTTTACCGTTTACTTATGAATCATCATAAGTGCCGTAGGTGCCATAAGAACCGTAGTTCCAGCCATAGCAATTACCGATGCCGCAGAAGCTGCGATACCATCAATCTTGATAGTCACGTCTCCCGGATAATCCATCAGCATGGAATAAATCTGACTGGCTGCGATGCAATCACCGCCAGGTGAATTTAACCAGATTACTACCGGTCCTTTTCCTGCAAAAAGCTCATCACGGAACATCTGTGGTGTTACATCATCCTCAAACCAGGATTCCTCCGCAATCGTTCCGTAAATCTCAAGCACTCTTTCAGCGCTTTCGTCTGCGTCCGGTGGACTGGTCTGATTCTTCCAGTTCCAAAACTTCTTGTTCTTCACTTGACCTTCCCTCCTCATTATTTTTTGTTGCATACGCTGCCCCAGCCATTTCAAGAGGCATCATATTGCCGTTTACCAGATACATATCCCCACCATCCTCGGCAGGAATCTTATCCAGATTTTCCAGTTCCCTGATATCATTTGCTGACATCCACCCGTTCTGTCTTGCAGTTGCATAGCCCTGCATCCTGCTCTGGTAATCACCACGAAGCAAGCCTTCCACGTTGAAAATGAAGAAATAGGTTTTCTTCTCTTCCTCTGTAAGAAGTGCCTTCTGCAGGTTCTGCTCCCACCTGATGATCCACGGCTGAAGCGTGTACTTCACAAATTCCAGCGACTGTTGCTCAATATTAGAAAAGCTCGACTTCTCCAAATCACCAACCATGTGCGGCGGCACTCGGAAAATTCGAGCTATCTCATTGATCTGAAATTTTCTTGTTTCCAAAAATTGTGCCTCATTCGGACTAATCGAAATCGGCGAATACTTAAGACCTTCCTCCAATACAGCTACTTTGTGAGCATTACTACTTCCACCAAAGGCTGCATTCCAGCTTTCTCTTACTCTCGCTGGGTCCTTCAAGGTTCCGGGATGTTCCAGAACACCGGAAGGAGCTGCACCATTTGCATAAAACTTTGAGCCATACTCCTCTGCTGCAATCGCAAGGCCTATCGCATTCTTTGCCATAGCAATCGGACTGTATCCAACCAGACCATCAAAGCCAAGTCCCGGAATATGAAGCACATCCGATGGATCCAGAATCACATTGCTTCCTTCCATCGTCGGTGCATCCTCAGAACTCTTTTGATACTGATAATAGAGCCTGCCCTTTGCATCCCTGTCTACCGTCATTCGATTCGGCATTAACGGATACAAGGCAACCACCTCGCCTTTACCATTTCTGATAATCTGACAATAACCATTTCCCCACAAAAGCAAATGTGTCATCAAAGTCTCTCTGAACACAAAGCTTGTCATCTCAGGATTCGGTTCATCATGAAGCAGATGATAAAGCGGATGCTCTGTCGCCTTCTTCTTGCTGCCATCCTCCAGATACTGGTACATATGAAGCGGAAGTCCTGCAATCGCCTCTGACAAAATCCTCACACAGGCATATACCGCAGTCATCTGCATGGCTGAACGCTCATTTACATTCTTGCCTGCTGCACTTCCTCCCATAAAAAAGGAATAACTGCTACCTGCCGTTCTATTTGTAGGAGCATCCCTGCCCCGAAATAAACTCATAATTCCCATTAGCCTTCCTCCTCAATACTTGTCTTGTTTGTCTGTCTCCATTCCTCATATTCCTCAGCAAATCCAAGACTTTCTATCAAATCAAAAAGAGCCTTGAATCTCGAAGCCTGCAATTCGTACTCTGCATCTTCATGATCAGGACTCTCTCCGATAATCTGTGTTTTGTTCAATTCCATTAAGCATTGCTTAAATATGCCTTCTTTCAGTTCCATACGATCCTCCTACTAAAATATATTTGACCAAGCTTTTACTATTTGTATAAACCCAATTACAGCAAGACCCATAAGCGAAATAACCACCAAGATAATGCCAATGATTAATGCAATCATATAAGTATAATTCCTCTCGTATCATAGACACTTCTGCCCTCGCTTTCATGTCTGACCGCTCTATCCAAAGCCATGATTGCAGCAACAATACCGTCAATCTTCTCTTTTGACTTTGCCTTTGTCACCTTAATATTTCCTGCAGGATCTGTATCAACTACCACATTTCCTGCCATCCATCTCATTACCGGATGACCACCATGAATGATTTTCCCTTCCATAAGCAGTCTGTAAAATTCCTTAGTAGGAGCAGACATAGAAGCAAATCCCTGTCCAAACGGAACCATTGTAAGTCCGTTATCCTCAAGGTTCTGAATAACATGAGTCGCATTCCACCTATCTACTGCGATTTCTAAAATGTGATACTTCTCTGATAAATCCATAATGAACTTCTCAATGAAATCGTAATGGATTACATTTCCCTCAGTGGACATGATGTAACCCTGCTTCTCCCAGATATCATAAGGAACAGAATTGGCTTTCACCCTTTTTGGTATTGTTTCCTCTGGAATCCAGAAGTACGGCAAGAGCACAAACTTTTCATCCTCATCCCTCGGTAGAAATATCAGCACCAGGGCCGTAATATCTCCTGTACTTGAAAGGTCAAGTCCGGCATAACAATCTCTCCCTTCAAGTGATGCCATATCTATCGGTTCATTTCCCCTCATATAAATCGCATCAGGAATCCAGGCAACAGTTGAACTAACCCACATATTACAGCGAAGCCACTTAAATGTAATTTCATCAGCCGGATTCTGCTTTGCTTCCCTATATGCATCTCTCAATCTCTCAACATCAACTGTATATCCAAGAGAAGGATTTACCTTATACCAGTTTGCTTCATCCTCCCAATCCTCATCATCCTTTAATCCATAGACCACAGGATAAAATGTCGGATCCACACGTCTGCCTTCTAAGATATCCACTGCTTTTGTATGAAGCTCATATGCAATGGAATGTCTGTCATTACCTGCAGTCGTAATTATAAAGTGAAGCGGATTCTGTCTCGCGTCCGATGAACCCTTTGTTAGTACATCGTATAACTGGCGATTTGGCTGAGTATGAATTTCATCAAATACCAAGCCACTTACTGAAAATCCATGCTTCCCACCAACCTCTGCGGACAGTACCTGGTAATAACCGGCATTGCCATAGTTGACAATTCGCTTTGTAGCTCCCATCAATTTAGAACGCTTCATCAGCGCAGGCGACATCTCAACCATCTGCTTTGCTACATCAAATACTATAGAAGCCTGCTGCCTATCTGCAGCTGCGCCATATACCTCTGCTGAAGGTTCGTTATCTGCATACAATAAATAAAGAGCGATAGCTGCTGCCAATTCACTCTTACCTACTTTCTTACATATTTCTACAAATGCAGTACGGAACTGTCTGTTCCCATCAGGTTTTACAATTCCGAAAATATCTCGTATCAATTGCTCCTGCCAGGGCAATAACCAGAATGGTGTTCCAACCCACTTACCTTTTGTATGGCAGAGATTCTCAATAAAAGTAACCGCCCTATCTGCTTTCTTCTTATCATAATGAGAAGTCGGAAGCATAAACTTTGAAGGTTTATAATTCTTAAGCTTTGGATATCCCTTTGGTCTTGGTTCCTTTGCCATTATGAATCACCCCCAAGTAATGCCTCCATCTCATCTTCAGGTTCCTTACCCTTAGCATTACCAGCCACAATACGTGATCTGGATGACGGCGTGAGTCCAAACTCAGATGCTGCCTGCAGCATCAACTTCTGATTTGTATTTGCAATACCAACCCAAGGTGTCTGTTGCTGATATCCTTTATCAGTCTCAAAGGTAGAACCCTCCGAAGTAATATGCTCCTGCGCTTCCTTCCATCTAGCATAAGACTGACAGTATGCAGCAAATGCCGCCATATCCACTTCTGTAAGAACCCCATCTGATTCATCAAATCTGCAAGACGCTCCCACTCTTTCTTAGCCTCAGCCAATAACCATTGCGGACACTCAGGCATTCCCTTTGCCGGAATTGGCTCTTTCGTATTCAATTTTCTCTTTCCAGGATTACCTTCCAGCTTCTTTATCGCTGTAGGCTTTGGCTTTCTTCCTGCCATGGTCATACCCCTTCCATCATTATTTCGACTTGACCTGTACTTGACCTGTACTTGCACAGTACACGCGGGCAAGTTATCATATTCTATTTTTATGCATTATAAAAGCGCCTGCATTTCTACAAGCGCTCCATTTACATCATGTTTTATTTATAATTACAAATATCCAATTGATTCTTTGCATGCTTCACACATGTTTTCCAAAGCTTCATACCAAAATAATCCACAAGAAATTCCGGGAAAGCACTGATAATAAACACTTTATTATTGCCTGCTAAAGCCTGTTCACACATAAAGATATCATGTGGATTTGCTTCATCTAAATACTGTTCATAAGAAATAACTTCCGCATTTCCTAACAAGCATGATATTCTCATTGAAAAGACATCAATGATTTCTTTCCATACATCTATATTGTAATCTCTAAAATGCAGATTCAGTGAATTTCTCGAAGATATATTCTTATATTCAGCAAGATCACTAATTTCTACAAAGCAATTATCTTCATTTCCGCATTTACCTGCTTCAAAATCTCGCAATGCTTCAACCATCGGATAACTGATATATAGCTTTCCATTCTCAGTTTCATTGTCAAAGCTTTCAAGCATCTGGTTTATCACATCACCGTCATCTGACTTTCCCAAGTTTGTCTGATGTGCATCATAATCAAAGAAAAGAAACACCTCCGAAAAATCATCTCTTGATAATCCTTCCAATTGTTCTCTGATTTTCTTATTACTTTCCCTTAAGACCTCAATAATATCTGTGTCGAAATCATCCGCCTTGAGTTTCTTCCAAAGCATATAGATATTTTCTCCGGCCGGAAGCGTAATAATTTTAAAATTTCCATGCTTAAAGAACACCTTTGAAATATTATCAATAACCTGTGGTTCTCTGGCCTCTCCTTCAACTATAAATGCCTTATAGTCCTTATCTGCCATTAAACGCACCTGCCTTATACATTTTCTGAAGATTATGAGCCTGACGAAGTTCCTTTTCTGTCAGCTCTGAAATTGCTTTTATGCTATTATTCTCAAGAAGGAAATAGCAATCCGGTCTGAGTAAATCATTGCTCATAAGGTCGGTATTGTGTGTAGTTGTAAATACCTGCACACCAGTAATTCTTCTAAGTCTCTTCTGAACTGACTCTGATAATTCATAATGGTAAAATGCATCAAACTCATCAATGAAAACAAATGATGCTTTTTCCATACGGATATACCAGTAATAGAATAATGCAAGGGATCTGGTTCCTGTTGAAGCAATCTTGAAGAAGTCAGCATCTTTATTGTCGAAATGACAATATATAGCCTTTCTTCCATCGACCTCGCATCCATATAATTCATAATCGATATCATTTTCTTTTAAGAATTCCTGGAAATCCTTAACCTTGCCACTATTAACGATTCCTTCTGCAATGCTCTCTGATCCGTTCATAAAGCCTTCATATCCACGGCTATCAAGCGAATAGAATAAAAGCATCCTCTCGACAAAATCAATAAACTTCTTAAATACCTGATTCTGAACATTATCTGAAAGAATTGAATTACTATTTACATATTTCACTCTCGAAATCGGGCTTTCATTTCTTATTGATGCATTCAAAGTATCTGATCCCTCAAGCAAAGTAAATCCATCTCTTGTCAGGAAGTCAAAGAAAATGACTTCTTTTCCATCAATAGACAAACTTTCACTCTTTAAGGAATTCACATCCATTTTACTGTACTTATATACAACTTCATGTCCGTCGAACACGAAGGTGTACTCAAACTCTGCAAAAGATTTCCTTCCACTCATATTCAGATAAAAGTCATAGCTTCCCAGGAGTTTTTGCTTTTCAGTCAGATGCGTAATGATATCAAAGATAGCCAAACCAAGATTCGACTTTCCACAACTGTTGATACCATAAATAATTCCCTTCGTTATGCAGCCATTCTCTATTATTTCAGAATTAAAGCTGTAATTACTGGGTGTTCCTATATCTAATGTGATTTTATCCTTAAATCCTTTGAAATTTTCGACACTAAATTTCTTTAACATGATAATCACCTTCCATTTCTTTTTCTTTATTATATGATTATCTGCAAAAAAATTCAAGTCTATCCGTATTTTTTTTACGGCTATTTCGAATTTTTATTTCGAATATTAACCCCCCATCTTCCATTTCGCGATTTTGCACAGAAGAGGGGGCGCCGGTCTTGGAGCCTAAGGGCTGTAGAGATTCAAATACCCCCTACCCTCGCTTTCAAAACTTGTACTCCACATATCTATCTTCCGTCATAGTCTTTACATTATGATGATGCTCACATAAAGGCTGCCAGTTCCCACGATCCCAGAAAAGTTTCCGGTCTCCACGGTGAGGTTTGATATGATCCACGACTGTAGCCATAGTGATATGACCTTCTTCATAACACTTCACACAGAATGGATTGCTTTCTAAGAACTTTCTTCTCTCACGTTGCCACTTGGAACCATACCCACGCTCGCTTGCATATGCTCTGTCACTCTTATGTAATTGCTTGTGCTCATCACAATACATCTGACTGTACGGAATAAGTGCTGCACAGCCAGGATGTTTACACGGCACGTTACTTCTATAAGGCATGTGCTCACTTCCTTCCACTCGAAAACAAGTTTTCTCGTTGTCGCGGCATTCGTCAACTGTCTGCTCATGCAAGCATGGCAGCCACTTTCCTCATTGCTCGCGCAAAAAAGCCCTGGGAGAATTTCTTCTCTCAAGGCCTCGTATCATTTTTTCTTTCGTCATTATAATACTATCATAAGAACTATATGACATTCTATGACATTTACTGACAACTTTCAGGAACCACGATTTCTTTTAATGCTGCATCATGTACCCTGAATATCTGTCTTACTGTATAACCAAGCTCGCTGGCAATATCTTCCCACTTGGCATAACACAGATATCTTTCTTCTAATACTACCTGTCCTTCAGGATCTGTTACCTGCTTAATGCTCTCAACAATCTGACTTTTAATTTCCAAAAGCGAATTAACATCCGAACCAATCTCATTCTGAAGATCCACAATTCTAACAATCGCATCTTCCAGCTTATGGATATTACGATTAGGACTTCCAGGCATATCACTAATATTAGAAGTCGCTCTGGTTGCCAGGTCATTTAATGCTGCTATCTGATCAAGCTTACTGTTGATGCGATTATCAATACGGTATGCTCTCATCAAATAATTCTTTGCTGCAATCTGCTGCTTATTCATAATCTACCTCCGACAAAAAAATACTTTCCCTCGGATTGAGTCTGATTGACTCTGAACTTTATGCTACTTCCTTACGAAGCTTATCTATAAGAAACTCCCCATCAATATTTGTAATAACAGCATACAGCTGACCTCTGAAAAATTTCTCAATCAATAAAGCTTCATCTATAGCCATGCGATTCTTAGGATTATGCTTTATTCTCCTAAGTGCTGCACGATAATCATTTACTGCCTGCAAAATAATTGCATTTCCAAGTGATTCATACGGATCATCTGTAATAGCTTTACTCATGGCACACCTCCGCTTTTACCGCTGCAATCAATCTGTTCTGTGAAAAATCTTTCGCCTCAAGTGCATCCATAATGTCATCGTCAATTGTATCAGCTGTACAAATATGCTGAACGATTACAGTCTCTGCACTCTGGCCCTGCCTCCACAACCTGGCTACTGTCTGCTGATATAACTCAAGACTCCATGTAAGTCCAAACCAGATTAAAATATTACCTCCACTCTGAAGGTTGAGCCCATGCCCGGCAGAAGCTGGATGTATAAGTGCGACCGGCAAATCCCCGTTATTCCACTTCTTTATACTGGCATCTGAATCAAGCTTTTCGTAATAAATCTTCATCTCATTAAGACGCTTTTCAATTCGTACCAAATCATGCTTGTACCAATAAGCAACCATAACCGGTCTGCCATTTGCAGCCTCTATCAAATCCTCTAACGCATCCAGCTTCTTATTGTGAATAAGAACTTCCTCACCGTTATCCGCATATACTGCACCATTTGCCATCTGAACCAACTTACCAGTAAGTGTTGCTGCATTTGCTGCAGTAATCTCGCCATTCACATAAGGAAGAACCAGGTCTGATTTAAGACTCTCATATGCACTCGACTCATCAGCATCCATCGCCACATAGTATCTATTGCTAATAAGCTCAGGCATCTTAAGATGATCCATCGCCTTCATTGAAATCGTAATATCAGAGATCTTGTTCTGAATTCTCTCAGCCGAACCAGGTCTCAACTTATAGGAATAAACAATCTGTCCATTCATCTGATCCGGCACAAAATAATCAACTCTGTACTGGCTGATAAATCTGCCAAGTCTCTCTCCCATATCCAGACATTTGAATTCTGCAAAGGATCCATCATCCCATTCGGCGAAGGTGTGCCAGTAAGACCAACCACTCTTTTCACCTTAGGTCTGACCTTCATAAAAGAACGAAAACGCTTACTCTGCCAATTCTTAAAGGAAGAAAGCTCATCCAAAACAACCATATCCCAAAAGAATTCCACGCCGCTCTTCTCAACAAGCCACTGCAGATTCTCACGATTGATAATGTAGATATCCGCATCTGTTTTCAAAGCTTTCATTCTTTCAGCTGCTGTTCCTACCACAGTGGAATAACGAAGTCCCTTCAAATGTTCCCATTTCTTGATTTCATCACTCCATGTATTTCTTGCTACTCTCAGCGGTGCCACAACAAGCACCTTGTTTACTTCAAAATTGTCATATAATAATTTTTCGATAGCCGTTAATGTAATAGAGGTCTTGCCAAGTCCCTTTTCCTGTTCATTTACAAGAAAGTCAAAATACCGTTAATGTAATAGAGGTCTTGCCAAGTCCCATATCTAATATCAACGCTGCTACCGGATGCGAAAGAATATAATCAATCGCAAACTGCTGATAATCATGTGGTTTGTATATCATCTAAAATTTCTCCTATTCTATCTTTGTCATCAAGGACATAAACCTTATATCCCAATTGTCTTAATTGCTTGTGCCTATGAAGTTGTAACGGACGTGGCTCTTCACCAGGTGCTTTGACTTCCACGAACCCGAATTTCCCATCAGGTAATAAAACGATTCGGTCAGGCCACCCTGATGTGCCAGAGTTCCACTTCTCGCATAACCCACCACGCCTTTTAACTTCTTCAGCTAATTTCTTTTCTATAACTTTTTCACGCATGCCAGACTCCCATCAAAATTAACAGCCGTGACAGTAGAGAACCTCTTTCCGTAAACTTTCCTTATATCATTTTCAAAACTCTATATAGAGAACTTTTAGGTAGAGAGGATAACCACTGTCACATTGGCTTAAATACTGGATTTCTAAAGCATCAGAAAATCTGAAACAGTTTCATAAATGACTATCACAACTATCGTGATACTCTATTACAGAAAGTCCTGTCCTTCTCTGAGCTTCAAACCATACACATAGGAACCCGTATTGTGCTTATGTCTCGTATAACCAGCTTTTTCTACAGCATTGTAAAAATCAGTAGTGCTGCGAATGTACTCACCACTCTGAATACAGTAGGCTCTGTACGATTGATAAAAGTCGCCGGACTTTTCCTTATAATCAGGATCCACGTCACAACAATCAGCAATAAACTGTCCAAGCCAATCATTATCTTCACGGTACGCTTCGATTGCCTTCTCAACACACTCAGGAAGTGGTGTTTTGAACTCTGCTTTTATCGCCTTTTCAGCTCCTTCGATAATCCAACTCATAATCGCCGGTCCCGCATTTTCATATAAGAAATCTGCGTAATTCTTCTTATCACTGCTGCCGGTGAACTTCGCATTGAAGGGAATAACAATCAGTCTTCTCCAGATACCATCATCATTAGCTCCAACCTTAGGGAGATGATTGGTATAGAGCACCAATGTATGAGACGGGACAAAATGGAACGGCGCTTTGTATTTCTTCTCGCCCTGGATTTCATCCGTAGAACAAAGCTGCTTCACAATCGCTGTATTCAATCTCATTCCCTCTTCCATCTCTGATGAAATGATGAGACGCTTGCCTTTAAGCTCTGCCATTTCAGGCTTCACGTTTCTCTTACAATTCATAGTGAGTGCTTCCGCAGAAAGCTTACCTGCATAATTGCCCATTACTCTGAAAATCGTATTCCAGAATGTACTCTTACCATTTGCTCCACCACCATATGCAATGATGAGATGCTCCTGATAAACCTTTCCGATTGCAGCCATACCAACAACCATCTGAACATAATCAATAAGTTCCTGGTCTCCGCAGAAGAATAATCTCAAAGCATCCTCCCAGAACTTCTTACCTTTACCTCCAGGTGCACACGTTGTCATCTTGGTAATGTAATCCTTTGAATCATGTGCCTTACCCCCTGAAAGTCCTTTCTTCAAATCAAAGGTACCTTCTGGTGTATTCAGCAGATTCTCGTCTCTATCGAGATCATTTACATCAACCGCAATCATTGGCTTTGCAGCATTTCCGGTAGAAACAATATATTTGTAATCACGACGCTTAAGGACAAATTTTAAATATGCCTCTGCTGCCATAAACTGATAAAGTAGCCCCATCTGTGAAGGATTAATTGCTTTCTGAATTGCCTTAGTTCCAGCTTTGATCACATCATCCGGAATGCCAGCATCTAAAAGTGCTTTTTCAGCAATAGACTTTTCATCCTGTGCGTCGCAAAGCTGTAAGTCCAAGAACTCCTCGATTGCGCCAATAGCAAGCTGAGCATCTTCCTGCCAACACTTACCGTCATAACGGATAAAATCTGTTGCCGCAGAATACTTAATTTCCTCACCGTACTCACGGACAAGCACCTTCGCCTCACCGATATCTGAATAATCCTCTGGCTTCAATGACTCACTATCAAAATCCGAATTATATTCATCCGGCTCCACATATCCGTCCTGCGTAACAACCTTTTTCTTATAAAACTTCACCGCACTATTCCATATAGTAGAAAGCTCTTCATCATCCAAAGGCGGATCACACTTCTGAGCAAATTCCAAAAATGAAACATGTGCCTTCTCTGTATTTCCATAACGTTTCAAGATACGACCTGAGAAACGGCTCATTGTATTGTTGCGGCTTCCTTCAAGAATCGGGCCTGTGCTTACCTGCTCCTCTTCCTCAGCTTCCTCTTCAAATAAAGGTTCCACTTCGGTATCAATCGTAAGCCAGCCATCATGCCATACCACTTCGTCGCATTCAGCACCGAAAATAAATCTGGCAGCATCCAAAGCATTACTATCAAAAAATGGATATGCCTTCCGAATCGCCACCTTCAAACTACTGTAGCTCTCAGCGTCCGTAATCTCTTCTACTAAGAAATAAATATGGAATCTCGGTCTTGCTGACTGCTTATCCTTCTGCAACATATTGTGACGACTCGGTGCAATTGCATATGCAATATCAGGCATAAGCTCATCCATCTTTTCAGCCGTAATCCATTCAGCCGGATCATCAGAATGATCATTATCACAGTCCATTACCACAACATTGGATTTCACGAAATTGCTCACATTACGGTAATTATTCTTATACTCACCGCACACGTGATCCTGCTTCACTGCTTCCAATAATTCTTCTTCACTGCTTATCTCCACACGATTGGGATAGCTGCAATTCTTAGCATTGCCAACACAGTTGGCTGTATAAATCACTAACTTCATCTGAAGCTCCTCCTTATTAAAATTGCACTGACACCTACTTCAAGAGCCATAACCCTCAATGGAACCACCTCACTTTTTCAGATAGTGAAGAGCCGAATAACTCTTCCTAATCCTCAAAGGACAGTTAGCCCACCAATTATCAGTACAAAATGAAATATTTTTATTTTTCTCCATCACGACCCAAACGCTTCCTTATATAAAACAAAAATCGCTCCCTACCCCTTCCCAAAACCTTTTGAAATAATCCTGATAATCTCCACCTCTTCTGTCCTTTGAAGAATAGGAAGGCAGTAGCAAATAAAACTCAGAAAAGTTTTTAAGAAATTTCTGATAAATCGATAGCCAACTGTCCTTTACGAAGTAGAAGGGGATATCCCTTCAGGAAAGAGAGGTAGCAAACATGCAGACAACAAATGATTCGTCCCAGCAGAATGACTACAGCATTGATCAGGATCTCAGAGATACCTTGATTGCAATCAGCGTTGTAGCACGAAGGCTGGCACGAAGACTTGAGCAGGAAGCAAACCTAAGACAACAGGAAGGAGAAAAAGGAAATGAGCAAGATGAGTAATCTATCAAATGTGCTGGATGAGATGATTCAGTACGGTCAGGGAATGATTGCCAGTGCCGAAGAGCTGAAAAGATGTGGCGATGGACTTATTAAAGTAGCCACAGAGATTAAGGATGCTTTCTCTACAGAAGAACCGGCAAAAGAAACCAAACCTGTCAAGAAATCCGCTGATCTTCCTAAAGAAGAAACAGCACCTGAGGAGGTACCGGTTGAGAAGACTTATTCTTTTACAGATGTTCGCGGAGCCTTAGCAGCTAAGTCAAAAGAAGGATTCAAGGAAGAAGTCAAAAAACTGATTTCCAAGTACGAAGCAGAAAAGCTCTCTGATATCAATCCTGATGACTATGCAGCACTTATGAAGGATGTGGAGGGACTTGGCAATGGCTAAACACGCATTTCTCTCCGCTTCTGCCAGCCACAGATGGCTCAGCTGTCCACCCAGCGCAAAATTATGTGCTGAGCAGGAAGACCAAGTCAGTCCTTATGCAAAAGAAGGCACCGATGCACATAGTCTCTGTGAATATAAGGTCGAAAAAGCATTGGGACGAAATCCCGAAGATCCAACTGAGAATCTGGATTATTACAACAATGAAATGGAAAACTGTGCTGAAAGCTATTGCTCTTTCGTAATGGAGCAGATCGAAGAAGCTAAGTCCCACTGTCCTGACCCACAGGTACTTATTGAACAGCGACTTGATTTTTCAAAATGGGTAGAAAAAGGATTCGAAACCGGCGACTGCGTAATCATTGCTGATGACACACTTCACATCATTGATTACAAACACGGACTCGGCGTACTTGTCCAGGCTGATAACAATCCTCAGATGATGTGTTACGCCTTAGGCGCTTTGGAAATGTTTGATTTCATCTACGATATCAAGACTGTGAAAATGACAATCTTCCAGCCTCGTAGAGAAAACATCAGCACCTTCAGTATGAGTAAAGAAGAATTGCTCACTTGGGCAGATGAAGTCTTAGCTCCTACTGCAGCACTTGCCTACGAAGGAAAAGGTGAATTCAAAGCCGGTGAACACTGTCAATTCTGCAAAGTGAAAGCAACCTGCAGAAAACGTGCGGAATATAACTTAGAGCTTGCAAAGTATGATTTTGCAATGCCTGACACTCTGGAAGAAACAGAGATTGCAGCAATACTTGCCAAGGTAGATAACCTTGTATCCTGGGCTTCCGATGTCAAAGAATATGCACTCCAGCAGGCAATAAGCGGAACCCATTATGAAGGGTTCAAAATAGTTGAAGGCAGAAGCAATCGTAAATATACCGATGAAGATGCCGTAGCATTTGCAGTAAAAGATGCCGGATATGATCCATATGAGAAGAAGCTTCTCGGTGTTACCGCAATGACCACACTTCTCGGCAAGAAGAAATTTGAAGAGATCCTTGGCTCTTACATCACAAAACCTCAAGGAAAACCGGCACTCGTGCCAGAAACAGATAAACGACCTGCCATGAATACAGCGGCAGATGATTTCAATGAAAACTAATTTTAAGGAGGACAATATAATGTCAACAGTTGTTAAGAACCCTACTAAAGTAATTACAGGACCTAAGACAAGATGGAGCTACGCAAATGTGTGGGATCCTAAGTCAATCAATGGCGGTGCACCTAAGTACAGCGTGTCACTCATCATTCCAAAGTCTGATACTCAGACAGTAGAAAAAATCAAGGCTGCAATCCAGGCGGCGTATGAGGAAGGACAGTCCAAGCTTAAAGGCAACGGCAAGTCAGTACCTGCTCTCGACCTTATCAAGACACCTCTTCGTGACGGTGACCGTGAGAGACCTGATGATCCTACTTACGCAGGTTGCTATTTCATTAATGCCAATAGTGCTACAGCTCCCGGAATTGTCGATGCAGACAGACAGCCTATTCTTGAGAGATCCGAAGTTTATTCCGGTGTGTATGGCAGAGCTTCCATCAACCTTTATGCTTTCAATAGCAACGGAAATAAGGGAATCGCCTGCGGTCTCAATAATCTTCAGAAGATTTCCGATGGTGAGCCTCTTGGTGGTAAGTCCAGAGCCGAGGACGATTTCGCATCCGATGATGATGACGAATTCCTCGATTAATCACAAGTATAAGTCACATTTTAATCTCCTTTGGGGCGGTGGTGCTAAACTGCCGCCCTACTTTATTACTGAAAGGAAAATCTATGAAAGAATTGTCAATCGATTTAGAAACATATAGCGATGTTGATATCTCCAAATCCGGAGCATACAAGTACGCTGAGTCTGATAATTTTGAGATACTGCTCTTCGGTGTTTCTGTTGATAATGAACCCGTTGTGGTCTATGACCTTACTGCAGGTGATGAAATACCAACAGAAATCTTAGCAGCACTATCTGATGATAATGTAACCAAATGGGCATTCAATGCCTCCTTCGAAAGAGTCTGTTTATCGAACTGGCTCAGAAAGCATCACCCCGAATATTTCAAAACATATAAGTCAGAAGGTGATCCTGTACAGAATTATCTGGATCCAACCTCATGGAAATGCACGCTTGTTTGGTCTGCCTATATGGGCTTGCCACTCTCACTCGAAGGTGTTGGTGCTGTTCTCAAACTTCAAGATCAGAAAATGAAGGAAGGCAAAGACCTTATCAAATACTTCTGCTGTCCTTGTAAACCAACCAAGGTAAATGGTGGCAGAACCAGAAATCTACCAGAGCATGCACCCGATAAATGGGAAATCTTCAAAGCCTACAATCGCAGAGATGTTGAAGTAGAACTTACTATCAAACAGAAATTATTAAAATTCCCAGTTCCTGATACCGTATGGTCTGAGTATCATATCGACCAGGAAATTAACGACAGAGGCATTATGCTTGATATGGATATGGTTGAAAACGCCATTGCATTTGATGAAAAATCAAAAGCATCACTCATGAAATCCATGCAGAGTATCACCAATCTCGATAACCCTAACAGCGTAGCCCAAATGAAACAATGGCTTTCAGAAAATGGTATTGAAACAGAATCACTTGGCAAAAAGGACGTTGCGGGACTCATAAAAGAAACAGATGGCGATATTACCGCGGCGCTCAAACTTAGATTGCAATTAGCAAAATCTTCTGTCAAAAAATACCAGGCAATGCAAAATGCTGTTTGCAAAGATGGCCGTGCTCATGGAATGTTTCAATTCTACGGAGCCAATCGCTCAGGTAGGTGGGCTGGGCGCTTAATACAATTGCAGAATCTTCCACAAAATCATATGCCTGATTTAGCTGAAGCACGTGAGCTGGTTCGTATCGGCGATTACGATACCCTGGATATACTTTATGATGATATACCGGATACATTAAGCCAGCTAATTCGTACCGCTTTCATTGCAAGGCCTGGATACAAATTCATTGTAAGTGACTACTCTGTGTTTTAGGCTCTGCTACTGCCGCCACCGGCACCTCAGGAACATCGTCATAATATGCTTCATCCGCCCTTGTAATCGTGAGGATTCCATCCTCGCAATGTACCATTATCGGTGTGTTCTCTTCAAAACCAAGCTCCCTAAGCCACTGTCCTTTAAGCATGATCGCCGGTGTACTCTTATACTGATAACCGCTCTGCTCATATACCTTCATACTTCTGTATTCTTTAATTTTTGCCATGATGAAATCCTCCTCGAAATGAAATAGATTGTTTAGACAGTCGGCAGAGCCAAAGCTCCACCGACCAAGTGATCAATAACGCGACGATGCGTATTGCGGGAAGTCGTGATTAACCTCCGCCTGGTAATATCCGTCTATCGTTGACGGTGCATTAAAAAGTGTTGCCAGCAGATATTTCTTGATATTATTAACCTTGGTTGTATTACTCTTAAAGCAGCCAATCGCATACTCGATATGAGTAAAATCAAGCTTCAAAAATTTGCTCTTAACCAGCTCTCTGGGATACAGATTACTTGCAATCAAGATTGTCTCTCCCTTGATAAGCACTGTTTCAAGGATCAGCTGAAATATCCCTTCCACCAATTTCCGCTCATATGGATAACGCTCCATCAAAGCATCATACTCAATATTCTCTTTGATAATCTCTGAATATGCAGCCATCTCATCGATATCACATCCCATCGACTTATCCACAATCGGTGTGCTTGTACCTGCAGATAAGATTTGATTAGAGTCATTATTAATCCCATTAGTATTATTATATTTATTATTTTTTGAGTCCTGATTTGGGACTTCTAGAAGTTTAATTTTAGGACTTTTAGAAGTTTGCTTTTTAAACTTCTTGAGGTTTGAAATGTAAACTTCTGAATCACCCCCATTTTGCTCTGAAGTTTGATTTGTAAACTTCTGCTCCTCACCTTCCTCTGTGAAAAGTTCTTCACATAAAGGACGTTTCTCTTGCCCTGTCCACGCCTGTTCTTCTCTACAAGACCTATTCCCTTTTCTGTATCAAGCTCCTGTAATGCCTTGATGGCTTTATTCCTTCCACAATGTAAATCTGCAGCAATATCTTCAATGGAATAGTAGATAAATACACGATTTTCTTCATCAAACCAACCATTTTTCCTGGATAAATTCATCCTATTTAGAAGCAATGCATACAATAGTTTCGCATCACTGGACAAGTTCTCATAACATGGATCTGAAAGCAGTGCCATCGGTACCGGAATGAATGCAAACTGCATTGTCTCCTGACCGGTAAAATACTTAAAATCGCCATTCTGCTCCATATCAATTTCTCTCCTTCCTTTCTGGAATCTCTGCTTAAGAAGTGCATTTTTGACACCTCTGTAGCAGATTTTCCAGCCCCAATCTAATTAAATGCACTTGTAACATTCTTGATATAAAGCAGATTCGGAAGCCCCAAACCTCTGACCTTCTTTTCAACAAGGCCAAATTTCTCAAGGTCTGCAAGACAGGCAATTGCCTTCTTCTTCGATACACCCATATCTTCCTGAATCTCTGCAATCGGATATAAAACATAAACTCTGTTCTCTTCATCAATCCAATCATTCTTCTTCGCCATACTCATACGGTCTATCAAAAGCCCATACAAAAGCTTCGCATCAATAGAAATTGGATCAAACATTTTCTCTGTCATCAAAAGCTTCGGAACTCTCACAAAGCCATACAGATCTGCCTGCTTGCCATAGAAATAATTAAATGCCATTGTTTCCGCCCTCCTGCTCTGATTTCCATTTTTCCAAAAGTCTAATCATAATCTTCTCCATATCATTTACCGTATAGTTTGATGAGAAATATTTGCGAAGCTTCTTCTCTGTAAAATGCACTGACTTGCTCTGCGTCTTGCCAGTAATCATTTCATTCAAAACAGTAATCATCTTGGACTGACTAATGCTTTCATAATCTTCCAGATACTTTCTGAGTGCAGTCACCTGATAAGACTTCACCATGCCATTTTCCTTGATGTATTCGTACAGATATTGCTGCACCTTCTGGTCCATGTATGAAATATCTACCGCAGTAACAAGCGGCATTTTCTTGGTATCAACCATCTCCAAAAGTTCTGGGATAAGATCCGTAAGGCGAATAAATCTATATACTTGATTTTTACTCTCACCGACCTCCTTAGCTAATTCTTCATCAGCTCGGAAATTCGTACCAACTTGGGGCGAATTTTTATCCGGTCTCCCGGCCTTTCGTTTTGTAGCCTCATATCGCATCTTATAAGCAAATGCCTTCTCGCTCGGCAATATCTCTTCTCTCTGTGAATTCGCTTCAACCATAACAATCGTGGCATCATCATCAGTAAGTTCTCTAATGATTGCAGGAATAGTAGCAAGTCCGGCTCGTTCAGCAGCATGCATTCTTCTATGTCCTGAAATCATCTCATAACCACCATCATCTGTAGGTCTTACGAGCACCGGCGTAAGTACGCCATTCTGCCTGATACTGTTGACCAAATCATCCATCTTTGCATCATCAACTACCTTAAAAGGATGATTCTGAAAAGGCTGAATTCTATTGATATCAATCTCCAAACTTGACTCTTCACCAGCGCACCCAAGAAGTTCGTCCACACTGACCATTTTGATTTTTTGACCTGGTCGTAATTTCTTTTCTGCCATTATCCGAGCACCTCCTTTGTCAAATCCGCAAATGCATTTGCTACCTTGCCACCAGGACAATGCTTATAAACGCTCACGCCTTCAGCACTTGGTTCTGCCGCCTTCACCGAGAATGGAATAGTAGTCTTAAAAATTCCCACTTTGGAGCCATATCCGCTGCGAATCATTTCTGCAATATCCTTTGCGTAATTCGTTCTGAAATCGGTCATCGTCATTACAATTCCACGGATTCTGAGCTTGCGGTTCAGATGCTTCTTAACCTTGACAATCGTTGCCATCAGCTGCTCCAAACCTTTGACCGGAAGATAACTTGCACTACAAGGAATGATTACTTCATCTGCTGCAGCAAGTGCATTGATAGTCATCATGCCAAGTGAGGGCATACAATCCACAAGCACCACATCGTACTGGTCTCTAATCATTTCAATGTACGTTTTCAAAATTACTTCTCGGCTCATAACATTTACCAATGCAACTTCAAGACCTGATAATTCAATATTTGCAGGAAGAACATCTACTCCCTCTGCGTGATGTAAGATTCCATCCATAGGATCTATATCCACATCATTCATCACTTCTATCATTACTGTTGCCAAAGTTCTGTTAATATCATCCGGCTCCACATATCCAAGACTTGCTGTAAGACTGCCCTGTGGATCAGCATCAATCAGAAGAACTTTTTTACCCTCTCTTGCCAGTCCTACACCAAGATTTACCGCTACTGTTGTCTTTCCTACACCGCCCTTTTGGTTGGTGACGGCTATTACTTTTCCCATTTTTCTGCACCTCCACTTAATCGAATTCTTCCTGAAACGCTTCCATAAACTCATCAAACTTCTGAATATTCACAAGTACCCTGCGGTTGATTTTGTATGTTGCTTTCGCATCCTTGGCCATCTGTCTGAAAGTGTTCTTCCCTATTGAATATAGTGCTGCACCTTCATCAAGGCTGACATATTTCTTACCGTGTCCTCTTGTAAGATTTTCAAGCTGTTCTACTGTTAATTCTTTTCTCTTCTTCGCCATCGCTACCTCCTCACCAGATTGACTCTCTCAGCAACATCTGGATTTTCTTTTAGGTATTCCTCGATAATATCCACATCAATTACTGTGGTTCTTCGAAGCGTAAGATCCGCCCCTGCTTCCTTTGC
Organism: Eubacterium plexicaudatum ASF492; assembly: GCF_000364225.2. GTDB lineage: Bacteria > Bacillota > Clostridia > Lachnospirales > Lachnospiraceae > Eubacterium_J > Eubacterium_J plexicaudatum. The sequence continues at coordinate 4,848,279 of NZ_AQFT02000001.1, read as the reverse complement.
CAGACGGACAAAAGAATAATAAGGGATGTGGTACATTGTTGCGCCCTCAGTGTATGTCACTAAGTGACGGCCTCTTTCTTCCAGATATCTTTCAAGATCCGGAAATCCTTCATTCTTTACTGCCATGTTTGTCTCCTTTGATTTTCTTAGATTTGCACAGGTTTTCTAGGACGCAACGCACAAAAAGGCACTTCATCACTGGTATTTCTACCAATAACGAAGTGCCTTTATATGCACGTTTCTCAAGGCTGTTCCTCAAGAAATATCTATTCACTTTGCTTTTGTAATCCGTGCTTATCCATTGAGAAATCTCGGATTATTACATGCTAAATCATTGGAATCCAACGTCCGCCATCAGGATTGTAACACGTTTGAGTCCTATGTTAAAACCCTTGTGGAGGTCGGCTTTCATTGCCTATCTGTCGGATTAGTCCCTATTAGGGATGCTTTTCATCGTCGGGAATAACAACACATCCCGAATCGCCATAGAATTCGTCATAATCATAACCATCCGGTCAATTCCGAACCCAATCCCACCGGTCGGCGGCATTCCAATGTCCAGCGCATTCAGAAAGTCTTCATCCGTATGGTTTGCTTCTTCATCACCGGCTGCAAACGCTTTTTCCTGCGCTGCAAAGCGTTCTCTTTGATCAATCGGATCATTCAGTTCGGAATAAGCATTTGCCATTTCCCATCCGTTTAAGAAAAATTCAAAGCGCTCCACATATTCCGGATTGTCCGGTTTTTTCTTTGTCAACGGCGATATTTCAATCGGATGATCCATAACAAATGTTGGCTGAATCAGATGATCTTCTGCAAATTGCTCGAAGAAAAGGCTTAGAATGTCTCCTTTTCCATGCCTGTCTTCGTATTCTACATGATGCTCATCGGCAAGTTTTCTTGCTTCCTCTAAGGTGTGCACCTCATTAAAATCAACACCTGCGTATTTTTTAACGGCATCTGTCATGGTAATACGTTCAAACGGCTTTGACAGGTCAATCGTATGTTCCCCATAAGTCAGTATTTCAGAACCGGTTACTTCTTTTGCCACATACCGATACAGGTTCTCCGTCAAATCCATCATGCCATTATAATCCGTATATGCCTGATACAATTCCATAAGTGTAAACTCCGGATTATGTCTGGTGTCAAGGCCTTCATTTCGAAATACCCGTCCTATTTCATATACACGCTCCAGACCGCCTACAATCAGTCTCTTTAAATACAGCTCCAGTGAAATGCGCAGTTTCAAATCTTCGTTTAATGCATTGAAATGTGTTTCAAACGGTCTGGCTGCTGCTCCGCCGGCGTTAGATACAAGCATAGGAGTTTCAACTTCCATAAAGTCCTGGGTATCCAGATAACGGCGAATTGCGCTGATTACTTTGGAACGCTTGATAAATGTATCTTTAACATCTGCGTTCATAATAAGATCTACATATCTTTGCCGGTATCTGATATCCGTATCTGTCAGTCCATGAAATTTTTCCGGCAGAATCTGCAGACTCTTTGAAAGCAGGATTACTTCACTTGCATGTACGGAAATTTCTCCGGTTTTTGTTTTAAATACTTTTCCTTTGATTCCTAAAATATCACCAACATCATATTTCTTAAAATCTTTATAACTGTCTTCTCCAATATCGTCTCTTGCCACATATGCCTGGATATTTCCCTGAAGATCCTGAATATTGCAAAAAGATGCCTTGCCCATGACGCGTTTAAACATCATACGCCCTGCAATGGTTACTTCCTGATTTTCCAGTTCGTCAAAGTGATCTTTAATTTCCTGACTATGATGTGTTACATCGTATTTTGTAATCTGAAACGGATCTTTACCATTTTGCTGCAGTTCCTGTAATTTTCATGTCGAACCTTTAATAACTGGTTCAGATCCTGATTCTGCTGTCCGGCCATTTTTCTTTCCTCCGCTGTGTTTACACATTTGATCTTTGAATTTCTAATACTTTATATTGTAAAATGCCCGCCTGTGTTTCAACGTCCACAACATCTCCGATTTGATGACCAAGCAATGCACGTCCTACCGGCGATTCGTTTGATATCTTACCTTTCAAACTGTTTGCTTCCGTAGATCCTACGATCTTGTATTCTAACTCTTCATCAAATTCACAATCCAGGATTTTAACAAGGCAGCCTACGTTGATTTTATCCAGGTCCACTTCCTCTTCTACAACGACTTCCGCATTTTTCAGAATTTTTTCCAATTCTTCAATACGTGCTTCGATGTCACGCTGCTCATCTTTTGCCGCATCATATTCGGCATTTTCGGATAAATCACCCTGCTCTCTGGCTTCCTTGATTTTCTGAGCAATTTCTTTTCGTTTTACCAGTTTCAAATCCTGTAATTCATTTTCCAGTTTCTGTAAGCCTTCGTAAGTTAAAATATTTTTCTTTTCCATGCCTTTCAACCTTTCCTGAATTCCCAATCCAAACGATCTCTTTCGTTCATGCAGCGGCATTCCTGCCAATCTGCCGGCAAAATGCCCTCTACAATCAAAGTATTATACCCAACAGGCACAAGAATGTCAAGATTTTCACCAATTTCCCATGGTCTTTTATAAACCGGAAGATATACCGCATCGGCATGAACCGCGTTTTGTTTAAAAAAACTGCTGCTGCGTTCAAAATCTAAAACTACATTTCCTCTTACCTGCCTGCAGGATGTTTTTTGTATCTGTTGTACGATTAATCCGTTCTCTTCATACATTTCATCCATAAATGATTCATATCGTTCGGGTCTATCTGTAACGATCAGAAGGTAATTGAGCTGATCGTCCAGATCATACAGAACCATACGGACATCCTGATCATCCTGATCTGAGTTTTCTTCCGCATCAATAATAATTAATTCCAGACATTGATAGGAAATCTTTTTTGTCGGATCACATTTGAAATTATCTGATGCATATACATAATATATGGATTCCGATACGTCATTGGTGAAAATCGATCCTGTTCTTTGCCGTCTTTTTTCGGGTGCTTTGCATCCATATTTCGCATGTCTTCGCGACTGCGATGCCGATCGATCCATGCCAGAAATCTGCCGAATAACAATTGAACCTGTCTGCCTTATCTTTTTTAGCAGTATATGCAATAACCTGTCTGCTCATGATTATTGATCATAACAATTGATCATACGGCTGACTGATAATCTCATACACTAGCTGCAAACCGCATCATCAATTGTTCCAATTGTTCATATGTCTCTACCATATTCAGTTCACAGCGCAATTTCGAAGCATGTTTATAACCGCTCGTATACCAGGCCGCATGCTTGCGCATTTCCCGTATCCCCGTATAAATTCCTTTCAGCTCAATCTGCATCCGGGCATGCCGAAGTACCATCTGTGCAACTTCATCTGCTGCGGGTATTTTTATTTGGTCCGTATTCTGCAAAGCATGCAGAATCTGCGAAAATATCCATGGATTACCCTGTGCGCCTCGCGCAATCATAAAGCCATCACAATTTGTCTGTTCCTTCATTTTCAGAACATCCTGTGCGGTATGCAAATCTCCGTTTCCAATCACCGGAATCGCTACGGCTTCTTTTACCTGTCGAATAATTTCCCAATCCGCACTGCCGGAATAATATTGTTCTCTTGTTCTGCCATGTACTGCTATGGCGGCAGCGCCGGACTCCTGTGCTATATGTGCCATTTCCACGGCATTTACATGTTCCTCGTCAAATCCCTTTCGAATTTTTACGGTTATCGGTTTCCGAATGGCTTTCGCCATTTTCTCAATAATTTTACCGGCTAATACCGGATTTTTCATTAAAGCCGAACCTTCCCCATTATTGACTACTTTTGGTACGGGACATCCCATATTAATATCCAGAATGTCAAACGGACGATCTTCTATTTTTTTTGCCATCTCAGACATAATATCCGGATCCGCTCCGAAAAACTGCAGCGACACCGGATGTTCTTTTTCATCTATCATTAACAATGCTTCGGTATTTTTATTTTGATATAAAATTCCTTTTGCACTGACCATTTCCATACAGACAAGTCCCGCACCCTGTTCGGCACAAAGCAGACGAAATGGCAGGTCTGTTACACCTGCCATTGGACCAAGAATCAAATTATTCTTTAATCTTACATTTCCTATTTCTAATTGTTTCATTGTATATCCCTTTAAATCCTTTATTACTTTCATCATGTTCTTTGTATCCGTATTTCATTATGCTGCCGCTTTTATGCGTATCATGCAACATTATTTCTGTTTTTCATAAATCAGCCGCATTCCGTGCAGCGTCAAATTTGGGTCATAAATATCAATGTAGCTTGTCTCAGATGCAATTGTCTTCCCTAACCCACCGGTTGCAACAACTTTCACATTCTCACCGGCAAATTCTTCTTTCATATGTCGGATAATGTACTCCGTCTGTCCAATCTGCCCATATACAAGTCCGGCCTGCATACTGGTGATTGTTTCCTGTGCCAGTATACTTTTTGGTTTACAAATCTCAATTTCCGGAAGCTTCGCAGCTTCTTCCCATAATGCTTTTGCAGAAGTACGAATTCCAGGCGCTATGACACCTGCGGCAAACGCACCGGATGCATCTACAAGATCAAATGTAGTTGCAGTTCCATAGTCTATAACTATGACCGGTCCTCCATACAGTCCATATGCTCCAACTGCATCCACAATACGATCGGCACCAATCTGCCTCGGATTTTCCGTTGCAATCCGAATACCTGTTTTAATACCTGGCGCCACAATAATCGGAGTGACATGGATATATTTAATAATCGCGCTTGTCAGCGAATGCATAACATTCGGTACGACTGAAGATATCACAACAGCCAAAATATCCGTTACTTCAATCTGACTGTGCTGTAAGAGGTTGCGCAATACAATTCCATACTCATCTGAAGTACGTGGTATTTTCGTTGTCAGACGAAACGTAGCCTCCAGTTTCTCTCCGTCAAATACACCTAACGTAATATTAGAATTTCCTACATCCGTTACTAATAACATCCCTGGTCCTCCTCAAACTCCTCTCCCAGAAAAAAAACTTTATAAAACATTTCCAGTGCTTCAAAAAGTTCCTGCTTTGTCTGTTGAAGCTGTTTCATTTTTAATACGCTTCCAATCTCGTCATACAAAAAATCATTTTCCTGACATCCCGTATGGAAAATCAAATTTCCTTCTTTATTAAATACGAGCTGCAATGTGCCACCCACATCCTCCGTATACAATACACACAGAATTTTCAAATCATTTTTTATCTGTTCCGGAAGATTTGCAAAATCATCGTTCAGATAAAATTTTCTGGTATATGCACTGGAACCACAAAGTACAACTTCATCCTGATACATATTTACTCCTGATACATACTTATTCTTTATATGTAACCGTAAATTCCACGCACAGATACTTCTCCGGACGATACTAATTTTCTGGATTCCCATGTATCGACAAGCAGTTCTCCTCTGGTTGTGATGCCACGGGCGGTTCCCTCATACGTATCTTTCGGATCCAATACTTTTACCGGCTGGTTGCGGTTTACCATATAGGCGTCATACTGCTTCGATATGGCAGATAAATCCTCCGTTTGCAGGAAAACTTCAAAATATGCTTCAAAATATTCACATATTCTTTCGATTAATGCCGCCCGATTAATTTTCATTCCCAATTCCAGAAAAACAGATGTTGCAATATTTTTCAATTCTTCCGGAAACTCCTGAATATGCACATTGATTCCGATGCCGACTACAATGTGATTTACATAATCTGCCTGTGCGCTCATCTCTGTCAGTATCCCACTGACTTTTTTCCGGTTAATTACTACATCATTTGGCCATTTAATGCCGGCTTTCAGCCCTGTTTCGTCTTCAATCCCCCTTGCAACTGCCATCGCCGCTATAAGCGTTAGCATAGATGCATTATTCGGATCAATTTTGGGCCTTAACAGGAAAGTCATTGCAATTGCCTCTCCTGCCGGTGATTCCCATGATCTTCCCCTCCGTCCACGTCCATTTGTCTGATGGTCCGTGACTACGATCGTTCCATGCGGAGCGCCTTCTTCCGCAAGCTTCATTGCTTTTGTATTTGTAGAATCTATCTCTGTTTCGTAATAAATCTTGTTTCCCAGCCACTCCGTCTTACGGATACTCCTTAATTCGTTTTCGCTCAGGATATCCGGCGTAGATACAATATGATATCCACGGTTTTGTACTGCCTCAATTTCATATCCTGCCTGTTTCAGCTGATTAATTGCTTTCCAGATTGCCGTACGGGAAACTCCAAATTTTCCGCACAGATCCTGTCCGGATACATAACCATCTGATGCTCTAAGTGCCGCTAGTATTTCTGCTTTCATTTCGCTCTACCCCATTTCTTATACAGGAGCCTTTATGCATATTCAAAATATCGCTGTTGCGTCTGATATCACAGAATACACGGTTCCCAAAAGCAGTTACAGGATGCGTTCTTCAACGCGGCATTGTTGCATACATAATTGCTTTAATACTGTGCATACGGTTCTCTGCTTCATCGAATACAACCGAATTACCGCTTTCAAACACATCATCCGTAACTTCTAACTCTTGTAATCCGAATTTCTCATATACTTGCTGACCAATTGCTGTTTTTAAATCGTGAAATGCCGGCAGACAGTGCATAAAAATCGCTTCTTTCTTCGCTGCTGCCATAACCTGTGCGTTTACCTGATATGATTTCAGATCTTCAATTCTTTCTTTCCACACCTCCTCCGGTTCCCCCATTGATACCCAAACATCCGTATATATTACATCCGCACCATTCACTGCTTCCGGTACATTTTCCGTAAATTCCAGATTTGCCCCCGTTTGTACTGCGAGTTGTTCACAAACAGTTACCAACTCTTTATCCGGAAAATACTTTTTGTCCGTACATGCCGTAAAATTCATACCTAGCTTTGCACAGGCTACCATCAGTGAATTTCCCATGTTATATCTGGCATCACCCATATACACAAGTTTGATTCCTTTCAGTCTTCCCAAATGTTCTTTTATTGTAAGCATATCGGCAATCATCTGTGTGGGATGAAACTCATTTGTTAATCCATTCCAGACCGGAACCCCGGCATGTTCTGCCAGTTCCTCTACAATTTCCTGTCCGTAGCCGCGGTATTCAATACCATCGAACATCCTTCCAAGAACCCTTGCGGTATCCGCAATACTTTCCTTCTTCCCGATCTGAGAGCCTGATGGATCCAGATAAGTTACATGCATGCCAAGATCATGCGCCGCCACTTCGAAAGAGCAACGTGTTCTTGTACTCGTTTTTTCAAAAATCAACGCGATATTTTTCCCGGACAGTTCCTGATGCAAGATTCCTTTTTTCTTTTTTCCTTAAGCTCAGCCGAAAGATCAATCAAATACAAAATCTCTTCCGGCGTATAATCAAGCAGTTTTAAAAATGTCTGCCTTGTAAATTCATGTGAGTCCCACCTTTCTTTTTCTAAAACACTCCTCTGTAAATAAGTATTTCCCACGTACAGTTTGAAATATAACATAATAAATGTTTACTAAACGGGGAATGGCAGGAATAGGAATTTCCTACTCCTGCCACCATTGAAATCAGTCATCTTTTTGTAACTTAATTTTTTTCTGCCCCAACTTCAACAATGGATTTTGCTAATCCTGCTACACTCTGTATCTCCGATGGAATAATAATCTTTGTCGCTTTTCCATCTGCTGCTTTTATAAACGCCTCCAGACTCTTCAGCTGCAATACTGCCGCATCCGGAGCCGCATCTTTCAAAAATCGCAAACCATCCGCATTCGCCTGCTGTACTTTAAGAATTGCCTCAGCCTGACCTTCCGCTTCGCGGACCATAGCTTCTTTTCGTGCCTCCGCACGCAGAATTGCCGCCTGCTTTTCTGCTTCCGCATCTAAAATAGCAGATTCTTTCTTGCCTTCTGCTACAAGGATCGTAGATTTTTTCTCACCTTCTGCTTTTAAGATCGCCTCACGTCTTTCACGCTCCGCTTTCATCTGCTTTTCCATCGCATCCTGAATTGCCTGCGGCGGAATAATATTTTTTAACTCAACACGATTGACTTTAATTCCCCATGGATCTGTAGCCACATCCAGGGAAGCTCTCATTTTTGTATTGATTGTTTCTCTGGAAGTCAGTGTTTCATCCAGCTCCAGATCCCCGATAATGTTACGTAACGTAGTTGCTGTCAGATTCTCTATTGCCATAATCGGATTTTCCACACCATAAGCAAATAACTTTGGATCCGTAATCTGAAAATAGACTACCGTATCAATCTGCATAGTTACATTATCTTTTGTAATCACCGGCTGTGGCGGAAAATCAACAACCTGTTCTTTGAGCAGTACTCTTTTGGCAACCCGGTCTATAAAAGGCGCCTTAAAATGAATACCAACACCCCAGGTAGCAAGATAACCACCCAGTCTCTCAATAACGGCTGCATGCGCCTGCGGTACAATTTTAATACAAGATACCAGAATTAACAATATAATAATTACAAGCACCACTGCAACAACGAAAGGTTCCATATGCATCCCTCCTTCATTTTCTGCATAGTAAAACATCTGAAATTTTCTTTATCATACTATAATTAAACTCGATTTACAACTGTGAAAACGCCGAAACGAATGATATTTTGAAAAAAGGTTACTATTCATCATGCTCTAGGCCGTGAATAATAACCAAAAAAGTATGACGATACATGTCCTGAATAAGAATTTTAAAGAGAAAAAACTACTGTACTTACGTACAGCAGTCTTCTAAAACACGGTTATTTAATAAAATACATGATTTCCAATCACAAGCCCAGCAGCACCGTTTACCCGATGGAAAAATTTTGCTCCGCCCGTATTATCACTTCCTGCAAGCGCCGCCTGTGCCGCAGAAGTACAATGGCGATAGTTTCCATTGGAAAGAGTTCTTGAAAGAGCGCCATTTGCTACCGGTGAAAACTGTCCGCTCTGATATACGACTCCGGAAATGCTGTTCGGGAAAGAAGAACTCTTCACACGATTTAATACAACCGCTCCTACCGCTACCTGTCCCGCATAGCTTTCTCCGCCTGCCTCGCAAAAAATAATTGCAGACAGCAAGGTCAAATCATTGGATGATACTGCCGAAGAACCGGACACGGCCGTACTGCCGGATGCAGATACACTGCGAAGCGATGCCTGTTCCGCTTTTCTCTGTGCCGCAAGCATAGCCTGCTCCTCTTCGACAGAGATCGCTTCCCCAACCCCAAGTCCGACTTTTACATAATCTTCCGATACGTAACCTTTGAGGTCGTTTAATTTTACAACTACCCATCCGTCTTTCTGCTTCGCCTTTTCATTTACAAGCAGCTTATCACCTTTAAATGCTGCCTCCAAAGCTATGGCATTTTCATTTGCTTTCTGGCGGATCCGAAGCCCGTCAGCCTGTACCGTTGCATACGTCTTACAGATTTTATTCGCATATTTGTACGCTTTTGCGCCATATATGCAATACTCGTTTTTTACATAACCTGTGACGGAACCGGATTTAATTTTCGTCCAGTTCTTTCCTTTTTTCAGAACCTTTGCCGCATCTCCTTTACGCAGTTTTCCAACAACAGTGGAATCTTCGCTAGATGCTTCCCGTATATTTAAACAGTCATCTACTTTTGCCATCAGCTTATTTTTCCATTTTTTTGCCGATTCTTCTTTTGACTGTTTGGATTGTTTGCTATTTGTTTTTTTCCCGTTTATTTTCTTTGTTTCTTTTTTTTCTATTGTCTTTGCTGCGGATGTACTTTCCTTTAAAGGAACCGTTATACTTTTGTTTTCAGGCATTACCGCATCTTCCGTCCATGAATTGATATTCAATTCGGAAACCGGCAAAACAGATGAAACTCTATCTACATCAAGTTTTGCTACGGACAACTGCTGTTCGAAATCATCACCTGATTCTTCCTGTGAATTTACTGTTGCTATAATGCCTGCCGTCTTATTTTGTGTGATGTGGATAGTTTCTTCGGTCTGCATTATCTGTGGTTGGGAAAAGGTAACTGAACATACAAGTACTCCCGTTGCACCGGCAACCGCTATTCCTTGTACCAGTCTCTTATTTCCTCGCATAATAATAAACCTCCGTTTTTTCCATGAATAAAATATATTTTCTTAATTACGTTTTTGTTCTATTTTATTCATTCTTTATTACATTTGTTACATCTTTATTACGATTGCATTCTAACACTTTGTAATCATTTTGTCAAATTTTTTTATATTTTTTTCATGGAATTTTTTTACTTTTATCCGCAACCCGGTTATTTTATGCCATTTTTATAATTTCTTCCTAAAAAAGGATTGATGGCTCCCCATCAATCCTTAGTATTTTTTGTAAACTATATAACTTTTTCGTAATAACTTATTACAATCTCTTTAACAATGCTTCTTTTTCCGTCTCATAACCTGGTTTGCCCAATAATGCAAACATATTCTTTTTATAACTTTCCACACCTGGCTGATTAAATGGATTAACTCCCAGTAAATAACCGCTGATACCGCATGCAAATTCGAAGAAATACATTAACTCGCCCAGATAAAATTCATTCTGTTCCGGAATACGAACCATCAGATTCGGTACATTTCCATCCGTATGTGCCAAAATCGTACCATTCATAGCATTCTTATTTACAAAATCCATATCTTTTCCTGCCAGATAGTTCAAGCCGTCAAGATCAACAGGCTGTTCCTTAATTTCGATACGGCAGCGAGGCTCTTCTACATTTAATACCGTTTCATACATAATTCTGGAACCATCCTGAATAAACTGTCCCATTGAATGAAGATCTGTGGTCAGATCAACGGAAGCTGGGAAAATACCCTTCTGGTCTTTTCCTTCGGATTCACCATACAACTGTTTCCACCATTCCGATACATAATGAAGGCTTGGCTCATAATTAGCCAATACTTCAACCATCTTTCCTTTTCTGTGTAAAATATTGCGGATTGCTGCATACTGCAAAGCTGCATTGTCTTCAAAATTACTTTCAAGCGCAAGTTTTCTTCCCTCTGCTGCACCTTCCATTAATTTTGTAATATCCGCACCGCTTACAGCGATAGGAAGCAGACCTACGGCAGTCAATACGGAAAAACGTCCGCCGACATCGTCCGGCACTACAAACGTTTCATAACCTTCTTCATCGGAAAGGCTCTTTAATGCTCCGCGTGCCTTATCCGTTGTAGCATAAATTCTCTTTGCAGCTTCTTCCTTGCCATATTTTTTCTCCAGCATTTCTTTAAATATACGGAATGCAATGGCCGGTTCCGTTGTTGTTCCGGATTTGGAAATTACATTGACGGAAAAATCTCTGTCGCCAATTACATCAATCAGTCCCTGCACATAAGAACCGCTAATGCTGTTGCCTACATAATAAATTTCCGGTGTTTTGCGCATTTCCTTAGGGATATTGTTATAAAAACCGTGTCTTAAAAACTCAATTGCAGCTCTTGCACCCAGATAAGAACCACCTATTCCGATAACCACAAGCACTTCCGAATCTGATTGAATCTTTTCAGCTGCTTTTATAATGCGTCCGAACTCGTCCTTATCATAGTCTACCGGCAAATCGATCCATCCAAGGAAATCGTTTCCGGCACCGGTCTTAGATACAAGAACCTCCTTTGCATCATTCACCAGCTTTGTCATATAACTTACTTCTTCTTCACTGATAAAACCAGCTGCTTTTGAGTAATCAAATGTAATTTTGCTCATAATTCAACTCTCCTTATTGTTTTGTTTTACACAGTTTATCTCATGAACTGCTATTGCATCATAACTATAAACCATTTTAACAAAATACCATAAAATCCGCAAGCGGTTCCGGCAATTTTTAACGATTCCGATAAATTCCCATCAATATCAGTCAAAATCTCCTGCAAAACGGTATCTAATAATTCTTCTTCTTTTTTTACTTTTTATGCGCAAGTGTCACACGCATATTTTCCTCCTGTCTGCTCCTTAATGGTTGTCCCGCTGACAGCTGTACTTCTTCTTCCTGTTCTGTTTCCGCTTCTTTTGTATCTGCATTCATCCCTTCTTTAATGTCCGTTTCTTCTGTGTCCATTTCCTCATCTGCATCTTCATGTAATACCACACTCAGGTATCGCTGCAGCCAATGTCCCGCACGGCTCAGTCTTTTGTTGATTCGACGCGTTTGTCCAATATGTACAAGCTGCAATACTGCCACTATAAAAATCAGAGCAGCCGTAATCAGTTGTATATACGACATTGCCAGTGTCAGAATCTGATCGAACATACTTCCAACTTCCTTTCTGCTAAATTTTCGGGATATATACCATCATAGTAGAAAGCGATTGCGGATCTTGTCGAATCACGTATGTAAAACAGCTTGTTTCATCATAATGTTTCATTATAACTATGTACTTTCCGAAAATGGACACAAGTCTGTAAAAATACCTGTTCTCTTATATTTTGTCAGCTTTTTCCGTAAGAAACCCATTAAAACAACATCCATATTCCTCATTTAATATAATGATTCGATAACGGGCATTTTGGGCTTTGATTTCTTTTAATACCTGATTCTGCATCTGCGAACAAAACGGGCAAATCCAGAATACAGCATTTTTCTTTACATCCATATCTGCCAGGCTGCTTTCCCAGTTATAGATATTTCCGCAATTCGGCACTGACACGGCCCGTATTTGTGAACATGTCATTTTATAATGATTCCTCAGCTCTTCTAAGTGCTTGCTTAATTTAATATTTCCAAGCAGCAGAATACCGGCCCGCAGCTCTTCATCTTCCGTGCGATGGCTGCGACACACATCATAATCATTGTACAGCATACACTTGACCGTGCATCTTCCGTCATCTTTTTCAATATCCGCATGACAAAAATCTTCTTTATCAATAACAATTGTATTCAACACACAGTCCGTCTGTGCTGCAATAATCTCGGTCGGACTGCAGAACATGGTCAATGTCTCCATTCCATGATCACTAAATGCTTTGCGATAGGCAAGCAGCATTTTCATAATCTGCTTTTCGTCTATCTTTCCAATACTTACACTTTTGGCATAATGATATAAAAAATGTCTGATCCTGTACAAGTCTATCCCAAAGTATCCAAATTGAAACAGCATACGATTATTAATAATATGCCCTGCTTTCACTACAGGTATATAATAACCTTCCATTTCTTCGATCATATCCAGAATTTCTCCATCCTGAGGTTCAAAATAAATTCCAGGATACATCTGCGTTTCTGTTTTTTCGAAAATTTTTCCATTGCCATATATGAAAAAGACCTTTTTGACTCCGGATTTTCTCAAGTACAAATAGGGTGCCTTTATAAATTCGGTAAGTTCCGAATTTTGAATTCCCTGTTCCAAAGCCATCTGCATAACTAAAAAACGCTGCAATGGAGCCACATATGGAATAATCACCATCTCTACCACATCATTTCGAATCGTATGAATCAGACGTTTTGCATCCTCAAGCGAAAGACTCCCCATTATAAATAAGTGAATCGGACTTCCATTATAAAGCATCAGATTGTCTCTATTTTGTCTGCATTGTTCCAAAGGACTGTGATTCATTTCACAAGAATACACATAACGAAGCTGCTCCTGCACACCTTTATCCCATATACATCCTGACATAATAACTGCATTTGATGTATTTTCGAACAAATATCGAAATAATCTTACATCCATTTACTTCTCCTTCTGTATCCCCATATCATACCTAACAATTGACTACAATCTCTATCTATATTCTATTCTTTTATTTTGTATTTACAAGTCTTTTTATTCCTGTTTTTCATATACTGAAAAATAAGGATTTGACATTTCCGGTATTTGGGTTAATAATAGAAATATATTTTTGAGGAAGGACGTTCAAATGAAAAAGATTATTTAACCGGCGGGGTACGGCCGGACACGTAACACCCAATATAGCGCTGCTTCCACGACTTCGTGAAGCCGGATTTGATATTAACTACATTGGCTCTTATAATGGCATTGAAAAACAACTGCTGAAAGAACAGCAAATTCCTTATTACGGCATTTCATCCGGTAAACTGCGCCGATATTTTGATTTTAAAAATTTTTCCGATCCGTTAAAAGTAATCAAGGGTCTTGGACAATCCATCCGTCTGATGCGTAAATTAAAGCCGGACATCGTATTTTCCAAAGGTGGTTTTGTGTCCGTACCGGTAATACTTGCAGCCAAATTCTGCCATATACCGTCTATTATACATGAATCCGATCTGACACCGGGATTAGCAAACAAACTTGCTATTCCAAATGCCGCCAAAGTATGCTGCAATTTTCCGGAAACCTTAAAATATCTTCCAAAAGATAAAGCCGTACTCACCGGTTCTCCGATTCGTACGGAACTGCTGTCCGGAAACAAAGAGAATGCCCGCAAGCTGTGCAATTTCACTGCTGAAAAACCGGTTTTATTTATAGTTGGCGGCAGCAGCGGCTCCAAATTTATCAATGACACAATCCGCGGACTTCTGCCGGAATTGTTAAAAACCTATCAGATTATACATATGTGCGGCAAAGGCAATATAGAAGAATCTTTAAATCGAACTGCCGGTTATAAACAATTTGAATATATCGGAAGCCAGTTAAATGACATTTTTTCACTGGCAGAGCTTGTTATATCACGTGCAGGAGCAAATTCTATATGCGAACTCCTGGCACTGCATAAGCCAAACATTTTAATCCCACTATCTGCAAATGCAAGCCGTGGAGACCAGATTTTAAACGCACAGTCATTTGAAAAACAAGGCTTCAGCGTCGTAATTGAGGAAGAAATCATTACACCGGATAAGCTTTTAAACATCATTCATGAAACATATAAAAACCGCGACCGTTATATTCATGCAATGAAACAAAGCAACATGATCAATTCCGTAGACAAAATTGTATCTTTAATTGAAGAAACGGCTTACGGTGCATCAGGTAATGTATAAAATACCTGCTATTTGTTACAATATTTGGACAATTTATTCCAAATTCAGGAATCGTACCGACATACGCTGACTGAATTTGGAATAAATTTTCTATTTCACTTCCGTTATTTATACAAACCCATTAATTTGATTTTAATTTTTCACAAATCTCATTTTGTTCTTCATCTGTAAATTCTTCGTGGGTCCAATTCAACAAATCATTATTTTTCATTCCAACATATCGTGGAATCAAATGCATATGAAAATGAAAAACTGTCTGGCCTGCCACTTCACCATTATTCTGCAGCAAATTTAACCCGTCACATTTAATACTTCTGTCATATGACCAGCCAGCTTCTTCGCGAGTTTCATTGCTTTTGCGAGCGATTCTTCACTTATTTCATAAATATTTGCACTATGCTCTTTCGGCAAAATAAGCGCATGTCCCTTTGAAGCAGGATTCACATCCAGAATCACTTTGAACTCATCATCTTCATAAATGGTTCGGGATGGAATTTCCCCTGCTATAATTTTACAAAAAATACAATTTTCATCTCTCATCTTCTTACTCCTTTTGATTTTTTAATCCCTAACAATTTACCATTGTAATAAAAACAAAAAAATGCTAGAATTTAACAATAATAACACTGAAGAGGGGGTTTTCATATGAATGCACTGGATTATCAACACGTTTTTCACGAAATTAAAAATACAGTCACCTTAATTAACAGTTCCGCGCAGCTGCTGAATACCAAATGTCCGCAATTAAATACGGAACCTTACTGGGATAATATGAAACACGAAATTACTTATTTAAAAAATATGGTTCTTGAAATATCCCAGGCCGGCAGTGCGGAGCAACTGCAAAATCAAATTTTTGATGTTAATACGCTTTTAAAAGATATCTGCCGATTTATGAAAGACGCCTATCCTGACATGGAGTGGAATTTACAATTAAGCGAACGGCTGCCATCTGTTTATGCCGATAATATTAAACTAAAACAGGCTATTTTAAATCTGCTGAAAAATTCTGCCGAAACTGATTCTGAGTACGTAACGATTGAAACGCTGAATAATGATGACAATATAAAAGTTATCATTACAGATGGCGGTGGTGGTATCCCTGTCAATATGGAAGATAAAGTGTTTGATCTTTTCACCACTTCGAAAGAACAGGGTACCGGATTAGGTCTTGCCATCGCCAGACAGATTATAGAATTCCACAGCGGTAGTCTTCTATTGGATAATCGTCCAGGAGAAGGATGCACATTTACAATTACGCTCCCTGCATCGAACGGCTGATCCTGCTTATTTTATACGACTTTTACGGATACATCCTGCCTGTTAACAGCGCAGGATGTGTACCCGTATCAAATCTTATCCAAAACTAAATATATCATCCAGCATTCGCAGTGTTTTAAAATTTCCTTTTGCAGTCAGTTCACCTGTCATAAACGCTCGTTGAAATGTCATTTTACCTGCAATAATACGTTCCAGCACATCTGTCGTCATTTTTGCATAAACATCGACACCATCCTGTTTCCCATAACTGCAGCTCAGTTGATCATCAACAACTTCAATTGTCAGAGGTTTCCTTTTGCCGTCGATAATAAACAAATATTTTGCCTTAAAATCTGCCTGCGGCTTAAAATGCGCTTCCAGATCTTCAATGTACGGCATCGAAGGCTCGTCTTCTTCAATCTTATCTTTATTATCTAACAAGCCCTTAAATTTATTAGCCAGCTCTTCAATATCTTCTTTTTGCTTTTTCACATACGTATCATCCGATACATACTTGGACAACTGTTCACTCTCCTGCGGCGTTAATCCAAGATCCTGAGTACGAAGCACTGTTTTTGTCACTGCCTGATTACTGTTCGGCAAACTTTTCATTTTCTGCGTAATCGTCCGATACAAATTCTCCGCCTTTTTTTCGATGATAACAGAATAATCCTGATTCATTTCAAATGTCAGCAGATCGGCAACATATCCGCACAGTCCCGCACATGGCAGCCCACCAAGCATTTCCCATGCGTTTGCAAGTGTAAGCTCTCCTTCACGTTCTCCGTAAGCAGTCGACATAACAACCGGCTGCATATAAGTCTGACTGATCTTTTCTTTATCTCCATATAACCAGCATGCATCTAAAAACTGCTGCATATAGCCGCCGATTCCGAGCCATTCTACCGTAGTAGCCAAAATGATTCCATCAGCTTCTTTAATCGTCTGCGGAAGTGTCGCGATGCTGTTTTTCTGCTCGTAGATATTAAAACGCTCTACCGTTACACGCAGCTCTTCCAATACCTGCTGCATTTTATTAATTACATACAAAGACGGATCATCCAACACACCCCTGCCGCCGTAATAAATATTTACTTTCATATGCTACCTCTCATTTGTATGTTCTTATTCTACATAGTATATAGATTTTTTCAAAGAATTTCAAGTGCTCTCTCGCTTTCTATATAAAAGAAGACACAGCACAAATCCTCCTGCAAGTCCGCCGGCATGTGCCCAATTGTCTACTCCTGCAGTCGTAATCCCATAATAAAGGCACAAAACGATCATAAACAGCAGTCCTTTTGTCGTCAATCCTTCAAATTTTCCTTTATTACGAATTGCCGCCCACACCAATGCACCGATCATTCCAAACACCGCGCCTGATGCACCGGCACTCACCGCATAATCACCTGTTCGTATCATCATGTAAAGTGACAATAAATTTCCTGCCAGTCCTGAGCAGATATAAATAATCAAATACCGTATGGAACCGACTGCTGTCTCCAGCTTGCCGCCGGCTGCCGCCAGCAAGATCATATTATTCGCCAGATGTTCGGCTCCAAAATGCAGAAACATGGACGTAAACAACCGATACCATTCACCCTGCAGCACAAGCTGCGGATGCATTCCACCATATTCGACAATCCATGCCCCATTCAAAGTATTTCCCAACAGCTCAAGAATACACCATACTGCCACATTGACAATAACCAAACCAATATTGACAACAGGCAACCGTTTTTGATTGTAACGCTCTTTCCAATCTGAATATTCCAAAATACCGAATCTCATCCTTCCATCCGTCATAACTTTTACATGACATATTTTCCCGATTTACAATCGCATTTCATCCCCTGATTAGAAAAACATATCACGTCCTTGTCATACTGTCAATGAAAACTATAACATTCCCCTGCCAGACTGATCATATCTCCTTTTTGGAGCATGCGTTTTTCTCGATATTGCAGTAATTCTCCATTTACATGTGTTCCATTCGTTGAATTTAAATCTTCCAGAAAAGTACCTTTTCTGTCAACCTCAACTCTGGCATGTACTCTGCTGACCATTGGAAACGGAATGCAGATATCGGTTTCCACCACATCGCTTCCTAACAGCATTTTTCCCTGCGTACAGCGAAAATCTCTGGATCGGTCCGCTCCCTGATATACAAACTGATTTTGTACCTCATCTGTCTCAGGCACCAGACAAACGGTTGGATTCCCACAGATCAACTCTTCTTCCTCTGCTTCAAATACGGTATTTTCTTCCGGATATATCACTCTGTTTGTATAAATTTTCTTCTTTAACATTCGTTTTAATTTTTCCGCTGCCTGCTGTCTTAACGATTCTTTCTGTTTTATTTTCAGTGTATCTTCTTTTAAAGAAGATTGTTCCATCGCATCCGAAATCCTGACTTCATCCTGTACGGCATACGGTTCTTTATTGACCGATGCCTGATAATCGTGTGCTGCTTTTTGGTCCGGTACCTGATAATCATGCGCTGCTTTTTGAACCGGTATCTGATAATCATGCGGTTCTTTATTGACCGGTGCCTGATAATCATGCGCTGTTTTATTGACCGGTACCTGATATAATTCCTGCAGCTGCCCTTCATCTTCCAGCACATCATGCAAAGATACACACTCCTGCACGACTTTTTGATAAACGCCATATGCAAGCTTCATTGCGGCATCATCGGTATGATCCAGCTGCCGCAGTAAGTATTCCATAAATCGTTCAAACTGTCGACAGATGTCTGTTTGATTGCCGGGAAAATAACAGTAACACATATGTTCCATATTATGATCTGAAAATACAAAGTCCGGTTCCAGCAAAATATCATTTTCTGTCAGCATAAAATCTTCCGTCTGCATGCATGCCTGATCCAAAGATTTTAAAATCTTTTGCAATACCGCATAATTCAGCTGCTTATATTCCAGCAACTGTCCAAGAGACCGTTTGCCGGTTATGTCATATTGAAACTGCAGGTTACTGTCTTGTCTTTGTTTTTCCATTTTTAAAAAATATGGTATTTCATTATAATGAAACATTTCCATACTTTCCCTTTCATTCGAACAGTCTTTCTCCTGCATAATAATCATGCTGCTTTTATTTATTTTTCGGATATATTCGGCTTTTGGCACTCTACCTTCTCCTCTCTTGTTCATTCCGAATCTGTTACTTCAATTTTTCAAGTAACGTATTATTTCTCACAATTTCCACCGGATCCAGTTCCATAAGTTCTTCATGCACTACCGCATTTGATTTTGCCTCATGAAATAAATTATATCCTATTTTAATTCCTCCTGTAATTGTTAAAAGTGCAAGTGGAATTAATACGGCCGCTTCCACCGTAAGACTGGCTTTCATTTTCTTATTATGATTCGTTTTTCTCATTCATACACATCCTCGTATTAATTATGTAACAGCACTTCTCCTATAAATGCCAACAGTAAAAACGGTACAAAAGCAATCTCATATTTTCTGTCCTTTTTTCCAATGACAAATAAAGCGGCCGCATACGCTCCGGATAGAAACAGTCCATATAAAAAATTTTTAACACATCTGCCACTCCAAGAAAAATACCTATTACCATTAGCAGCAGGCCATCTCCTTCTCCGATTCCTCCTCTTGTAATCCACGCCAGTAATAGTACACATAAACCCGGACAAATCGCTGTAATCATCTCAAATATGGACTGTTCTCCATAAAAATCCAAAGTAAACTCCCTTCCGCGGCAAATATCATCATCCATTTAATAGAAATCCGCTTATTTTTCATATCTTCATAACTGCAAATTGCTAAAACTGACAGCATTGATAACTGCCGGATTATCGTTCCTTCCAAAACTTACCCTCCGCATTTACTGCACATCCTTTTTTCCGTTGCTTTCGATCTTCGAATCATGTAAATACTTCTTTTTAAACTGCCACATACCAGACTCATATGATAACGATCTCCATAATCCGTAATATACACCATGGAATTACCAATATCTGCATGATTACACCTCTCACATTTATGATATTTTCCGCCGTTTTTATTCCGACTGCTGCCTACCTGTGTATAAGTAATACCACGTATTGACAAATCCAGATGTGTGCAGTCTCTGCTTGCATGGTATACGGTTCCATGTTCGGTGTAATAAAGCCATGTCTCTTCATCCTGTGTATCCTGTCCAATGGCATAACCCGTCCATTTTCTGCACTTTGCCTGCTGAACAATCCGATACTGAATATTTCCAAATAAGGATATCGGCAATTTCATTCGATAAACAGCCTTTAATTCTACATAATGATCGGAGAAATCCGACTGCATCAGACTGATTCCTGCCGTTCCATGACTAATATATCGAATCGGACATTTTTGTTTTTTCAGCTGTTTTTCAAACAATAATCTGGCTCTAACAAGTCCTAAAAGATCCGATTGTTCTGTTTTTCCATCCGTTTCTTTTTCTTTTCCGGCCTGTACACTATATTCGGCAGCCACCCTTCTGCCTGCATACTGTAAAGCCTGCGACACTCCTGCCTGTATTTGAAGCAGTCGAAAAAAATAAAGTACAAACACCATAAAACAGACAAAAATGGTAATACAACAGCCGTTTCTATTGTCAGTATTGCTTTGAAGCAGGTGCACCGGGCTGTCCCTCTGTTTTGCACACCGGAAATGATGTTATTTAAAAATTTTTTTGGACTGATAGAGAGAGTTTTTTCAATATGTATCGTTGTATATTTGGATTCATTCCGCTTCAAACCGAGGGACACCACGATGCACCTGCCTTTCTGAATATTTGGAACGCTAGCAGTATTTTTCAAATATGCCTTAGCGTGTGTCTTAAAATTGCTTTCTGTCTCTAGGAACGTTCTTCTTCCTTTATATAAGAAAACCTGTATTGTTCTTTATAGTGATAACCTTTTTTTGATAAACGACTGATGGTAACGAACGTTAAAAATACCTGCTGTGCATGATAACTATGCTCTGCCTCCATAGCCGTAACCATACAGTCCAGTTTCACCTGTTCATAACCCGCATACAGACGCAAATTTTTCTCCAGTATATTTGCCAGTCGCTTTCCAATCTTATTAAGATTTTCCATAGCTAAAAATGTTTGTAAATAATCTTTATAATCCAATCCACTGTTGACTTCTGCAGATCTGACCGAATTTCGAAACGGCACGGAAGCCGCTTCTGCCAGACTTACCGTCCAGCTTTCCGCTGTTTTTACAGCTGCAATCTTACCGCCGGAAAATAATGTACGCAGCTCCGCAATGCTTTCCGCATATGCCCATGAAGCAAGGATTCCCATTTGAATTGCTTTTACTGCCGCGGGAATCTGTGCTGCGGCTGCAATCGTTATTGCAACCGCCATTGCTTCCTCACGTTTTGCCGCATCTGTCATCAAATATCCAAAATTAATCCCTTCTCTGATTGTCAATAATCGAGTTGCCATCTTGTTCAGATTATTTTCATCCGATGTTTTTCCAAATAAGATATATTCCTGTTCATAATCCAGCGCATGTGGAAGTGGATTTTTATTTTTATAATAAGAAGTATATTTATCTAAATAACGAATGATCAATATTTTATCTGTAATGCCGGAAGAAGCCGAACTTTCATAATTTCCTGCATTCAGCACACGCCTTTCTATCGAATCTTCACCGGAAATTTGTTTTGCCGAAATGCTGTCTTCACCAGACAAAATTTGTGCAAGCAGCGGTGAACTTTTTGCACTTTTTATATCTTCCATCGGATTCTCAATTTCCGATTCTGCAGAATAACCCGCTGCCATCGTCCTTGCTCTTTTTCTTGCCTGTGTATTTGCTTCTTCCTTTTCTTCTTTTGCCCGTTCAATCGCATCCAGCGCTCCGTCCAGATATTGATCTGCTTTTTCTCCCTGCCTGTCCGATTGCTGCACATCCGTCATCTTTTTATATAAATCTTCTGCAAGATCGGCTGCAAACTCTTTTTTCATAAACTGTGATATCTGTCCAAGCAACGGCGCCGCATTTTGATCTGTCGCCAATTCATACCGGACAACACTGCTGTCTGTTACATGCATTTGCAGAAAATTGGTGTATGTTCCAAACCCTTTTACTGTCGGACTCAGATTTTCCTGTCCCAATTCCTGCATTTTCCGATTCACTTTTGACAGCATCAGCTGCCCGGTACCATAACTACTGTCCATCATAAGCAGATGATAATTCTCATAAGCAGGCACACTGTATTCGGCAAATATTGATTCCGTAACACTCTGGCTGTTGATCACAGCCGTCATTCCGAGCATCATAATACGTGATCCTTCCAAAATCGTAAACAGCAAAGATGCGATAACCATAAGCATAAGACTCATAAATATAGTAACACTGCCTGTTCTGCTATGCTTCATCTTATTAATCCGCTGTAGATACTTCCGTAGCGCCTTTTGTAATCGTATCAAATATTTCTTTTACAAGCTTTCGCAGACTATCCTTAAAAATCAGTACCAGACCAATCAATACCACCAATATTAAAATCAGCTCCACAACTCCGATTCCATCTTCTTCTTCCCAAAACCGTATTATATTTTCCATAATTTTACCTTTCCTTTCCAATTTTCCGAAACGTGTTTGAAAAAACAACGCTGTCACTTTATATCTGCAATGTTAAAAACGCCGGAACCAAAATAATAACCATAACAATACAGAGCATTAACATCATAGGAAATAAAATTTTTGTTCCTGCTTCCTCACCTGTTTTTTTTGCAAGATTTTTGCGAAGTACAAATGCATCTGCCACCTCCTTTTCCAGACTTTGCCTGAGTCCGGACGACCCTTTTCGTAAATTTTGTATAATCAGCATGGACAATTTCCGATACTGCGGTGTCCCGCATCGTTCTCCAAACTGTTCATAAACTTTTAACTCTCCAACTCCATCCTGCATCTCCCGATAGGAATGCAGCATCTGTTCATATACTTCCTCCGTTTTGATTTGATGGCTCTCCAGTTTATGCAGATAATTTAAAACGATCCTTTCCCATGCTGCGCTCAAAGTCATTCCGGCGCCAAGCAGCAATGATATTTTACCGACCATATCCGGATACTGTTTTAGCAGCTGTTCTTTGCGTCCCTGTTCCTTTCTCTGTTCCCTGACACCTTCCTGTATGTACACAACAGCTGCTGCAGCAAGCCCAAGCAGCAAAATAATCTGATAAGTATTTTCTTCTTTCTGCGACCATCGAAGTCTGATTCCGCCAATCTGCAGCGGAAGTTTTATAAACTTCTTATTTTTGCTCATCTCCTTTTCCTGTTCAAAATACTGCTGCAAATCTGCCAGCAGCTGTTCGACCCGATTTAACTTTTTGGGATATACAAAACAGCCAAACGAATGTTCTCTCACTTCATCAAAATAGCTCATGGTTAATGCCACCATTACAAGAACCCCTGTTTCATCTGTCTCTTCTACCCACAATTCTCCATCCGTATCAATTACATTTTCAGGATCAAATTTCCATTTTGCCTTAATTTCACCGTTTTGCAGACTTTTAGGCAATAAAACCGCATGATCAACGCAATCTAAAGATAAATTATCTCCTATAAACTGCCGTTCCGCTTCTTCCGCCGCATCTGCAAATAACTGATCCAGCTCTTCTCCCTGCAGCCTTTGTGATTCCACCTCTAATACATACTTATAATTGTTCAGAATCCCATCTGCATTCAGCTGCAATTCCTGACTTTCCGTATCTTCTCCTGCCACCCTGCGCATCAGCCTTCCATCCTGTGTCAGCCTCTGACTGCCACTCTCTGTCATACAAATAAGAAAGCCAAGACAACCGGCCAAAGCGATAACTTTTGCCGCATCCTTTTTATTTTTCTCTTTTTTATTTAAATAAAACCAGAATAAAAATAAAAGGCTGACTGTCGTGACTGCCACGCATACAATTTTTCCTGTCATAATCCCCCCTGAACTATTACAAATAACGACAACCTCTATACTTGTATGGACATAATCTTTTCCGAAAGTAAGTATGCTCCCACATATACCGCAAGACAAACAGTCATTACAATAATCCCAAGTACATTGTGATACAATCCGTCCAAATATCCTCCAAAACTAAAGTCAACATACAGCAATATGAATAACGGCATCAAATTCATCAGTTTTTGTTCCATTTTTCTGCCGGATATTTCCGTTTGAATGGATTCCATCAATTCATTTTTTTCCGAAATTCTTGCCGCCGTCATATGTATAATCCGAATAAAATCTCCGCCGCTTCGTTTTGCAAACACAAATACCTCACAAAAGCTGCGTACATCTTCCAGCCCGCTGCGATTTGCAAAATCATACAAAAACTGTTCCAGCGGTATGTTCAGCGAAAGACAACTGCTCATATAACGCAGCTCTTCTGTCATCAGACCGTTGCTCCCATATTGCAGCTGCATTTGCACATATGCTTCCCGAAATGCATTTTCAATCGAATATCCTGCTGCCATAGAAGAAGCCGCGCATTGAATACTGTCTTTGAATTCTCTGCACAAAATTTCCTGTCGGCTGCGTATCAGCTGTTTTTTCTTTCGTTTACGATATATGGGATAAAACAACAACAGTATTGCAAAAACAACCAGGGAACGATAAAACAAATAAGCAAATATACCGCTGATACCACAATATTCTGCGGCTGTCTGCACCCTCTGTTTCCACGAAAACCGATAATCCTGATAATTTATTCTGTTTTGATCCTGTTTTTTATCAGATACTTTTCCGTTTTTTTTCAACTTAACCCCGCTTCTCTTAACTTTTCCACATTTTGCAGTATTCCTGTCTTTTCCCATGTCCCGGTTACCTTCCCTTCCAGATTCCCGCCTTTGCTTTCTACAAACCGATAAATAGAATGCAGTTGAATTTCTCCGTCTTTTATGCCGTCAATCTCATCTACACGCAATACTTTTCTGGAACAGTCTCGTAACCTTCCCAAATGAACTAAAATCTGAATTCCTGATGCAATTTGACTGCGAATTGCAGACAGCGGCAGCTCCATGCCCATCAATACCATTGTTTCCAACCGTTTCAGCATGTCTTTACTTGAATTGGCATGTCCGGTACTGATACTTCCGTCATGCCCTGTCGGAACATCTTCTCCACCACCAGTATTTTTGTAACTTACTTGCAATGGTATCAGCGTCAAAAAAAAGAATAAAAACTTTATCTAAACAAAGTACATCTTCTATTTCTTCTTTCCTGTTATCAGGCAGTATAGCTGAATATGCAGCTCCAAATTTAAGAATAATCGTTATTATCCCATTCTTTTCAATGATGATTTTCTCAATAAACTTTTGTACAACACTCCTGTCAATTTCATTTATCTGCTTCATATCCTCAATATGCCTATGGATTTCATCAATTTTCCGTTCCACATTACCGGCATCTTTCCGGCGCTCAATAAGTCCACTGATTTTCTTTTCCAGTTCTTTCTTTTCTTCATCATTTGACTTATACATTTCAAGATATGCCTGCTTCATGGATTCGTCTGGTGCATCACGCCATGCAACTAAATTCTTCTGACGTTCTCTTTCTACTTTTTCAAGATGCATCTGGCAGTCTTTCAATAGTTTATCATCGGCAAATAAAGACAAACCGGAGTCCCTTATTACTGCCTTCAAATTATTTATACATGCTTCATGTTCTTTTAAAAATATGTTAATAGCATACCGGCATAATGTAATTAATGTTTGCTCATAAATTCTGTTATATTTTTTATTGTGGCAGACAGCATCCAGCGTTTTTCTGCTTTTTGAAAAATAATCTTTATATTCCCCGGTTGTCTTTGCCCTGTCTGCATACCGGAAATGAAACTGCGTTTTGCAGTCCCCACAAAATACTTTTCCTGAAAACAAATGGGTTCCCCTGAAACGCGCCTGTGTATCCGCTTTCCCGGTTTTATCATAAACATGGCGGCGTTCTTCTCTAAGCCTTTGCGCCAGTTCAAATAATTCTTCGGAAACAATTGCAGGCCCCTCTACAGCAACCCATTCTTCCTTCGGCCTGTCAAAACGCTTTTTCTTAGCATCCATCCCGACATTCAAAATGGAGCCTTTCTTATTTATATAGAAGGTTCCCTTGTACGCTTCATCTTCCAGCCTTGCAGACACGGTATTGGCTGTAAGCATTTTTCCGCTTCTTGCACCAAATACACCGTGTTCTGCCAGTTTCTTCGCTATTTCAGACACACCTAAGCCGTTATACACATACCATTCAAACATTTTCCTTACCATTTCTGCTTCATGTTCATTTACTGCCATGCATTTCCGTTCCTTATCCCAGTAATAGCCATACCGGACATCTGTAGCATTCAGCCGTTTTGCTCTGCACTTTTGTTCATGGGCTATCTTTCCAACCTGTGACTGATGGAACACATACTGCTGCCCCATGACAGCCATAATTCCATGCACAGTAAGGTCCTGCCCATCAAACGGATTAAATATCTTATTCGATTCCAGAAAATAATTTTAACATCGTATTCCCTGCATACTTTCATCAGATAACCGTCTACCTCCGTTGAACGGCACAGCCTGTCCTCATTTTTCGCTATAATGTACCGAATATCACCCTGCTTTATTCTCTCAATCATAGCAGTAAACTGAGGTCTTTTATTCGTTGCGCCTGAAATCCCGTCATCTACATATTTCCCATCCAGAATGTACTCTGGATGACGTTCTGCATATTCTTGACACAAAGCTATCTGGTTAGCACAGCTTTCAGCCTGTCCTTCATTCTCGGTACTGACACGTGCATATGCCACACATTTTGATGCTGACATTCCACTTTTATTCATCTTGTTTTCCTCCCTCTTCATATGGTAAAAAAATTTCTTCATGCATACTGTAAATGCCCTTTTTTAGCAGATGTCGTATTTTACAGAATCTGCTTGTCCTCCAGTGGATGTGTCCAAAGGACTGTACCAAAACAATGTCATGCCTGCCGATTTCCCTGACAAGCCTTTCCAGTTCTTTCTGGTTTCCATCTGTCTTATTGCCTTTTAAATCGGCATACCAGCCTGTCAGCCTCCATCCTGTTTTCCTCTTTGTGAAGCTGTCCATGATATCAAATTGCAGTTGTGACGAATGCTCTGTAATACCCAGCCCGCAATAATATGCAGCGGCATTCAGATTTTGCGAAAACGGGGCATCAATAAATTTGAATGCACCGTCTTCAAGAGTAAAAACTTTTATGCCTTCCCTGCTTAAACGCACAAGTTCAGACATGCAAATGTCTGTATTCTTACGCAGATGGTAGAAATCCTTTAAAAACAGTGCTTTATACAAAGATATTTTTTCCTCAAATTCCTGCCGTTTTACCTGTCTGCATTTCCGTAAGGATGTGTCTAAGAAAACATCTGTCTCATGGAACCCTGCTTTACATGCAAAATCCATAATCCGATTTATTTCTTTTCTGACAACAATCGGACGGGCTTCTGACCCGTCCGTAAAATGATAGATTGCAGCTTTTTCAGCATCCATTAAACTTTTCTCCTTCCATAATTTTATTCATAATAACAGAACAGGCATTTTCTTCTAATATCTTCTGTTCACAAAGCAGATTTAAAAAAACTATCTGCATCTGCTTGCCTGTATCTGCTTCATCGCCCGTCTCTGTACCTTTCGATTTGTTACGGTACATATACACACTGCTCATGTTACTCCTCCCTGTATATATAAGTTTATAAGCTGTTAAAATAATGTGCATTCTTGCATTTTTCACTGGCGGGCTTCTTGTCCTCCATTCCCTCATTTATTCATCCTCCTTAACAAATGGACATAAAAAACGCTGCCTCAAATCCGAGACAGCGTCCATGAATAATTTATATGTAATTATCATCCATCATACTTTTCTTCATTACCCAGTTTAAAAATTTGCCAGTTCAGTAAAATCTACAGTATGATTACTTTCACCATAATTTTTCTGACTGCTTTCATATAACAATTTATCAAATATTAGTTTCCACAACGGATTAGGAAGAAAGTCAACACCGTACTGGTACTGTGGGTATCTGAATAATTCCGGCGGTATTTCCAGTTCGGTTTCACGTTTGACAGCTTTCATTCTGGCCTGCTCTTCCCTTGAAATAGTGACAGAGTTCACCCCTATGCCATGCAGCTTTTTCAAATATCCTTTTGCAGTCTGCACCGACCCACAATCCGTAATGCTGCCATCTTTGACACATTCAAGGAATTTCCTTACACCCCGGCGTCGTGCCACATGCTCCAAAACTGTACACAGCTTCGCTTTCATGCTTTCTTTATATCCGCTGGCATTGACTATATCAACTGCTGCCGTGTAAGTGTAATAATGCCCCAGTCCTATTATCTGCCTAAAATAATATTCAAGTATTTGGTATTCGGTTTCTCTATTTATAAAATTTGATATAAACATAAAATTTCTACCTGAACTGTTTTTTCCCCTTTTCCTCAACTCATTGATTATCTTAACTTTTTCCACCTGTACTTCAAACCGGAGCAGTTTGTTTACCGGGCTGTCTTCCCCCGTTGTGCCGTCCTTCTCACTCACCTGTTCAAATTTATCATATATATTGATACGGCAGGATTTCTGCTTAATATAGATGCTGACGACTTCATTATCTTTATAGTAAGCCTTATCACTTGCTGTCTTCCTGCTTAATCCATATCCCATGACTATAAGTTTCAGATATATACTCTTATAATCGGTATGCATATCATATGTGTAATCTATCCTCTTTAACTTGAACTCTGGCGGATAGTTATGGTTAAACCACTCCATAATTTTATATGTTTCTAATTCTGCCTTTGCAAACACCTGTGGGTAATCAAACAGTCTATGCATGGTTTCCTGTACGCTTTCATTATCTGATTCCGCCAGACCTTTCAGGATAAAGGGCTTGTCAGGCAGCGGCTTTTCCGGATAAGCTGATTTATATTCATTCTCCAATAATGTCCAGATTGATACTTGCTGCCCTTGTAAAGCACCATCCTGTCAAAATTATCATTCAGTTGAGGGATTGCCCTGCATACAAGGCTGATGACGCTCTTGAATCCAAATATAAAAATACTCTCAGCAGGGACAGAACGGTTTAAATCTAAATGGAATAAGCTGCCGCAGTTCACCAGTATTTCACACATGTAATATGTAATGGAATTGCTGCTGTCTTCCTCTTTTTTCTTGTCAGGCATGAAATCGTACAGGTATACTTTAGGCATATTCTTTTTATCTTCTTCATCTATCTGAAGGCGGTCGTTGCTTATCTCATATTTCTTGGAATCAGATGAATACTTAATAAAAGTATGAGGTATGCTGTTAAGTATGCTATAATATGCAGCAGAGTTTAATATTTTCGATAATTTTATAGTATGCAATAGTCTTTCTCCTTTCAGTTATTTTATCTGCCGGTAACAATCCATCAGATAGTATAAGTATGTGCTTACCATTTATCTTAACTTATACCGCCGCCTAGTTACAATAGCAGATAAGAGTATTCGTGTTCCGGCTGTCTTATACAGAAGACAGTATAACCCATGATAATGCAGTGGCGGTATATCTTTTGGTGCATTATCATAAAGCCTGTTTCTTACCCACCCCGAAGGGGGAACAGCATAAATGGATAAATGGATGAATGAATGGCTGCTGATAATCTTATTATACCAGAGGGAAGTAACAGGATATAAAACATCCTAATCTCTATAATAACCCCGAAGGGGATAAAAGGCAGTTTGCTTCTGATTGTTTATTACCTAGAAGCTGGTATCCTTACACAATTCTGCCGATGTGTGAAATACACCAGCAGCAGACAAGTATCAGATGTCAGAATGAACCATCACCGAAGGAGAGGCAGCAGGGATGTTGTAAAGAGTGAAGGAGCCAGAAAGCCTTTAAAATCAACGTTTTCAGCATTCATCCATTAAAAAACACAATAACTTTATAGACTTATTTACTGTCCCTGAACTGCAAGGTTTCATCCTGAACAAACCCGGCAGATAATCTTCTGTCCCGTTCCGGAGGAAACTTTCAATGTTACATTACCAGTAATCTTGATATATATTAATAATGAAAAAACACCTCTTCCATGTATTACATATCCACTTTCAGGTTACTTTTTCCGGCTGCTAAACAAATACCCGGCTGTCAAAGCTGCCCCTGCCCCAGTAAACAGTTCACTGCTGCTGTCCCTGAAAAACCAGTGGCAGCATTCACCATTTTTCCGTACTGCCTTCCAGCAGGGCAATCATCTTCTCCTTCCTGAAATACATTTGCAGCAGCACCCTGTTTCTGAATGGAATATGCCTGATTCATGTTCTGTATAGATTATCTTTCCAACATACGCCTCTGCTTCTGCCAGCCCTTCCAAAAATACACACCGTTCATTCCGTTCCACACATACCAGCCCTCCATCATCGAACCATGAAAGGCAGTATGACTCCTGCCGTCCGTGAAGGCTGTCCCGTGACTTGATATCCAGCGCTGCCCTCCGCAGCATAAAGTCTCCGCCTGTGTAAATTCCGAAGCCGTCTGCAATACAGCAGCTTATCAGCTTCCCGCGCATCTGTTCCAGCATCCCGGCTTCTGCACCGGATTCCCATGATAACGGCTCCCTGCCTTTCCTGAACACGGTAAAAGCATTTATCTCACCTTTCGTAAGCCGCATCATGGTTTCATCCCCGTCAAAGCATCCGAGACAGACAAGTGCCATCCCGGCATTTTCCTTTACCTTCAAAACCACGCATTCCATGTTATTTTCCACTATTTCAACCAAATCGCATAATCCTGACATATCCGCTTCCCTCCATTCCTGAAATAAAGGGATGCCCGGTACGGACACCCCATATATATTTTATGCCTGCCGTGCTGCATCCTCGAATTTCTGAATCAGCGTGGATGCAATGGCTGATGTTGCCATCGTGTAATCATCAATACCATATTCCCGTTTCACATATTTATTCAGTGCGCTCGCAGAAGAATGGGACTGCTGCATCAAAAGTTCGAGCTTCTCCATCTGCTTTTTTGATGCCCTCCGCCCTTTCGGCTTCGTCCTTTCCTGTTTTGCTTCTGCCGCCTTTGCCGCATCAGGTTCCCGCTGTGCTGTTCCTGGCTTCTGCACTGCTGCCTCCGGCTTCCGCTGTGCTGCCTTATCCGGCTCCTGGCTCATGCCGTCCTCCATGTCCTGTGTGAATCTTGCTGACAGGGCTGCAACATTCAGGACTGCATCCACCAGCGCACGCTTCTTCGCCATCTTGAGGACGGTGTTCATGACTGCATAGCCGCTGCTCCTGAGATATTTCCCTTCTTTTGTATTGCAGATTCCAACCCCCTCTGCCCTGACTACGCCATTATAATCAATAAGGAACACTTTCGCTTCGTATGAAAAGAATCCTGCATTGTAATCCTCAATGCGGTTTACGGTTTCAGCCCTCGCAATCAGCCCTAAGAATATCTGTATCTTCTCTGCGCCGGACTTGAACAGCGTCGGCTTGTCCCCATACGGCACTTTTCCGTAATCCCTGCCGGAAATAAGGGCTGTTTTAATGAACCTGTCCATTTCATTTTCAAATGCCTTTGCTTCCTCAACGCTCACCTGTTTTGCCTCTGACAGTACAGGCTTCGTTTCCGGCTTAAATACAGTGCTTTCAGCATCATACATAAGGTTCTTTGGTATATGCATTTCTGCGCTTTCTATAGATGCTCTGGAACCTTCTGCCGGTTCAATGTTCTCCATTCTGCTCTCCAAAAGTGCTTTTAAATCAACCTGTCTTGTACCCATAATATTTTCCTCCTTAGTAATAAAATTATTTAATTGAAAACCTTCTGCTGTTAACTGTCTTTATGTATTTTGCATAAACCTCCGGCTCTTCCGCTTTCAGAGCCTTTGCGTCAATCCGCTCTGATTTGACGGGCTTCCATGTGACCGTATAGCCAAGGCATTCCGCTGAATTGAAATCACCCATAATGTCCTTGATATGATTCGCCGCATCCTGCTTCCTTGCCTTTGCGTCTTCTTCATCATCGGAAGCTGAAATATATTCCTCTATGTATCCTATGGCTTCACCCGGCAGAACAGCCCTCTCACTGCTGCCCCCTTTGTAAATCCTGTCCAGCAGTTCCCTTGACGCATCCGAACCGTCAATCTCTGGCCGCACCATGTTCTGCACCTTATACCAGAACTCCCTTTCTACTGCTATGAGCATCTTATGTACTTCCAAATCCGCATCCATTTCATAGACACGGAAAGAACTGCCGCCGATAAGGACAGCCACATATGCTTTCACTGCTCCTGTCACAAAAAGGTAGTGCTGCACCTGTGTCTGGTAATAAACTGGAATGTCATTCTCCCACTCGCTCCGTTTATACTCACTGGCTGTCTTGACTTCAAGAACCGCCGGATTCCCTTCATCATCTACGGTCAGTCCATCTATATCCGCAAGCATGAACGGATATTCCGAATGCTGCAATATGGCTCTGACCTCCATTACAGGCCTGCCCATGACTTCCGAAAAATGTTTGCGGATGACAGGCTCCATGATGTTCCCCCACTGCACGGCTTCATTTTCTTCCGGGATATCATCTGCCTGCCCTGTCTTTTCCAGCCACAAGCCGACTGCCGACTTCCATCTGCTGATACCCAGTATGGCAGACACATCACTTCCGCCTATTCCTCTCTTCCGGCAGTGCAGCCATTCCTCCCTTGACAATGTTTCCGTTTCAACAAGAATATTGACTCCCATATAATCCTCCTGTATAAATCAAAACAGGCAGGAACCATATCCCGCCCTTTTATGCACGTCCCCAGTCTTTTCCTTACTGTTCCTCTTTCAGATAAGAAAAGGCAGAATCCCCGGATTCCGCCAGACTGTCAATGATTCTGGCAGCAACTTTCTGCACACTGCCCGCAACTGTTTTTAACTCTTCCTTGTCTTTCAGCCAGCTTTTGATATAACTCATGCTGTAACTGCTGGTATCTAAGCCAAGTCTTTCACATACTACAAATGCTGTGCTCTCTGCGACCAATTCCCTTTTGTTCCTGCTTATGCTTTCATCTGCATTCATAGTGAAATCAATGCTATGCGCATATTCATGAATGAGTGTCTTTATCTTCTGCAAATGCCCCACGTCTGACCGCACACAGATAACCCCCGTTTCCAGATTGTAGCTGCCCTTGGATGCCGTTCCCTCTACTTCCAGCACTTCATGCTCCGTGGAGATGAACTCTTTCAGTTTGCCGTATATTTCTTTTACATGTTCACCATCACCGGACAGACCTTTCACCAGTACCGGCAGGCATTCGTCAGAACCGTCCGTGTCTGAAATATCAAAAACATAGGCAATGCGGAAGCCCGTGATTACTTTCCTCATTTCCTTTTCGCCTTCTTTTTCATGGTACTCTGCCCTGTTCTCCGGCTCTTTGAACACTTCCACCTTCTTGATGCATGGCGCAAGTATGGCGATTCCTTTTGCACCCTTTTTCACATATCTCCCAAGCTGGTTCCATGCCTTGAATCCCTTAACAAATGTTGCGCCCGGCTTCTGACGGTATATAAGCATTGTATTCCGAAAGCTGTAGCTATAAAACCGACTCTGGAAAGTAAGAAACTCCATCCAGTCCTTATCTGTGTTGATATTCTCCATCCCCTCGTCAATGCGTGCAAGTGCCGCTTCTATTTTCTCCTGATTCTTTCCCATTTCTATGTACCTCCATAATGATAATTTTTCTATCTTCCACATTCCCCAAAATGCGGACAGTACTGGCAGTAGTCCGCATCACACTCCGCACCGGACAGCCACCCGTCCTGAATAACGGGCAGGCATGTGTCAAGGTACAGGAGACACCCGGCACACACACCCGGCATTTCCGGCGTTACAAGATATCCCTGCATCATACATTCCATAGAGACAACCACCTCCTTTCCCGTAATATCCCTCTGATACAGCCATGGCAGAAAGAGCAAAAAAATAAGGCCATGCGGATTAAATGATTTCCACACGGCCTTCTGCCTTACTGTAACGGTAAATATTATCTGACAAAAAATCTTCCGGCAGCACTTCTGCATGGTTCACCTCATGCACAATGCTCCTGACCTCATCCGGCTCAAATCCGGCACTGCACGGAAGGAACAGCACCTCATGGATGGATGACGGCAGGATATAGAAATCACCAGCCGCCTTATCCGTAAACCATTCCAGAAGCCCCGGATAAAGGAGCACTGCTGCCCCATTGAACTTATAGCTGTTGCTTGCAACATACATTGGAATAGGAAAAGACGCATCCGCGCTGCATCCACCGTCCAGTTTTTCCGACGCCATTTCTCTCAGCACATCCGCCATGGACTGGACGGAGCAGCCCAGCAGCAGCCCTGTATTCCGCAAAGCAGCAGCATAAATCGTCCGGGCATCCACGCCCCACATATCCTGAATGTCTTTTTTGACGGCAATCGTGGAGATGCCTTCTTTAAAACTTCCGCCAGCAATGATATAAAACACTACTGCAAGGTCGTGAAACAGAAGGTGGGGAGAACCTGCCAAAAGTTCCCGGTTCCTTTCCGCATTTACCAGCTTAAAGCAGATACTCCCCTGCACGCGCCGGAAATCCGTAACAGACGATATATCAAAACCATCAAACGGCTTTCCAGCCGCATACGCATCCAGAATGTCCCTGCATAGTCCATCCATTGCTTTCCCTGCGCAGTATTCCTCAAAATACCTGTCCAGATAAATGACAGGCGCAATGTCTCCCGTGCCGTCCTTGATGCAGATTCCCGTCTGCACAACGCCGTTATTCTTCACGGTTTCATGAACAAAAACCTGTACCCCTGCACCAAAACAGGCTTCTGCATAGTTCCTAGCCACTTCTGCAAATGCCCTTACTGTGCTGACACGCCCCATGCTGCTGTTTCTTCTGTTTTCTGAATTGCCCTTCATAATCTTTTTCTCCTTTTCTGAAATATGTTCTGTTATAAAGCTGCACCATGCAGTTTAATGCACTGCTGCCATGCCCTTTTGCTGTAACCCCCTTTCCGGGCATAAAAAAATAAGCCTTTTAACGACCTGCTTAGGTCATGCGCCTAATATAAATGCGCCCATGTTATTTTTGCCATCTATATTCTATTCTGGTATTCATACAGAGTACCTACGGTTTTCATGTCCTTGTTTTTGAAAGCAAAAAAATAAGCCGGGCAAGAGAAATTTTGTACTTCTTCCCCTTACCCCGCTTTACACTTTTATTTTTACGATTAACCTCAAATAAAATATCCTTACATATTTACTGAATATTATAGTTTATTTCATTATAAAAATACCTAGGATTTTAACGTTGTTTTCTTATATAATTAAGTAATAATACTACTTCTCCCAGTGATAAAACAAACGCAAATATCCCCAAAACTAAAAACATTATTTTGCCTGTGATACACAGATGTATAGCAAGCCATAAAAAAATATTGCACCAAACCCCCTTGAATAACAAAATAAAACCTTATTCTTCCATCTATATCCGCAGATTTTCTTATTACAATAAAAAGATATGCCTTCAATACCAGTGAGCATAAGAAAAAACCATCCGAATAACTGTCTGGGAAATGATGTACTGGAAAATCCAATTACAGAAAAAAGGATACATATCAGCATTACGAAAAGATGTGCCATAAAAGCGCTTATTTTGCCTTTTTTATCACTATCATCATAATTTATTACCTTTAAAGAATTATCAATTAATTGAGAAGATATACCTTCAAGATTTTGTATAACATCATCTGATACTCCTGTGAGGTTAAACCCTTTCTCTCTTGTTAAAAAACTTCCAGTATTTTCTATCCCCCTGACTGATAGTTTAATGATTTGAGCAAACACTGCAAAAACACTACTGCTCTGTCTGACTTATTCCATGCCTCCTTTACATGCCCCGCTGCTTCATCCAGTTCAAGCCTTTTGAATAAAGAAACTGCTTTCCCCATATGCCAAACCGGGTTATTCTCCATCTCAATTCTTAATTTAGAACATCTGCTGTCACTTTTGCTAATTGACTGCATCATATAAATGTATTTTTCTACTTCATCAAACTCATTCCGGCTCAGTTTATCTACGGCACGCCCCATAAGCTTATCCAGTTTTTTTTCTGTTTCCATTTTTTCAGATAATTCTGCCGCCCCGTCCTTTAACCTTTTATTCCCTTTCTGTTTTAGAAAATCTATAATTTTTTCTGCTTCAATATAATTTCGATTTATAAAAATATCCTGATTTGCTTGTTTTAAAAGACTGTCAAGCTTTTATTATTTTCCAATAAAGTGCGAGCCTTATCAACCGTCAGCTTAATCTTTTGGCTTTGTGTAAAGCTTTCTGCTTTCTGTATGCAATTTTGTGCTTCTTCATATTTCCCGCTTTCTATCGCTTTCAAAGCTTCCATTAAGCTCTTTTTTGCAGATTCTTCTTTTGCCTTTTTCAGAGTACCAAACAGTTTCAAGGCTTCTTGCTTTGCTATTCTGTTTCCTTTTTGTAAAACACTTTTTAAATCCTTTTCTACATTTACATAATTTTCGTTTGCTATATCATATTTTACCGTCTTTAACAATAAATCTGCATTTTGAAAATCTTCCCTAATTTTTTTATGCGGCTTTGAACCATTGTATCCGGACATAAAGACAACACTTGATTAGCTAGATTATCCGCTTCTTCATAATCTGTCTTTTCCAAAGCACTTTTAAATTTTTCTAATATGATGTGCGCTTCTTCCCTCTTTTGCTTTTCCTTTTTTTGCCTGTACTGCCTTTCTTCCTGTTCACTGCACTGCCTTTCTTCCTGTTCACTGCACTGCCTTTCTTCCTGTTTTATTACATCTTCCCTGATTTTTTTATACGGTTTTGAATCTCTGGCCAAAAAGAGATAGCACTATTTGCTAAATTATCTGCTTTAACGTACTGTTTCTCTTCTAAAGCAGTTTTAATCTTTTTCAAATAATAAGTCTGTCGCCATGCAACTTTAGACTTCCTTTCAATATTTTCAAGTTGGTGTACATAAAGATGTCCACCTACTAGGCACGGATTATTTCGATATTCTTCTATTTTCTTTTTATATATTCTTTTCAGTTCTTTAAATATTTCCTGTGCATCTTTCATAATCTTTACATCATGTGATTTTTCTACTGCTTGTGATGCATATAATTCTGCAAATGAATAAGAACGTCCCGCAAGTGCATTTTGTGCCTTTATTAATAATTCAATATCACTATCTATATGCTGACTTTCTGTTTCACCCCTTTCCCATTCCTCATTTTTACACTTTTTATTATCTAAAGCATCCAAAACAACTTTGCACTGCCGTTCTACTTCTGGATTTCCATTTGAAACAGAGCGGGCATAACCTATGTGTTTCCTTGCTTCATCGTATTCTTTATTTCTTAACGCAGTTTCCGCATTCTGCAAATGCACATTCGGGTTGTCATCTAAAACACGTTCCTTTGTTATCTTTTCATTCCCCCACGGAGAACTGCTGTGGTTCATGCTTTCATCCGGCACCTGCTCTACTGTTATCTTTTCATTCCCCCACGGAGAACCTGACATAACACAGCCTCCTCTATTTATCCTTAGTGTCTATACTCAAATGCTTTAACAATCTCGCCCTGCTTTTTTATTTCTTCCACTACTTCTGTATCAATCTGGTACACAGGCGCGTCCGTTTCATACGTTACTTTCTGGAGAAACGAATCCATCGGATTCTCTTTCGTATATACCACGGTCGTATTATGCAGGTAGTCCCTCACCTTGCTTATAGTAGTAACTGCCCGGTGCATGTTCTTCTTTGCATTATACCCAAGCACCCGCTCCACTGCATTAGCCGCAGTGTTGTTCAGCCAGTGCGCTATATCCTCCCAGAACCTGTCAATGACTGTAATTGCTACTGCCCCGGCCAATGCGCCCAAAAGAAACCATCCTATCATCTTCCTTCCATCCTTTCCTTTATTTCCATCCCCCGTCCTGACACCGCATAGGCAAGCAGATTCTGTACCCTGTGCGGCGCATACGGCATGGATTCATCTGCCTTCGTATAATTTGATACTACATCATCAAGCCTGTTTATTTCCGAAGCCTGCCCGATAAACTCTTTTATATCCACCTGCTCTGCTAACATAACACTATTAAGTACCATTTTTAAAATTGCATTTACAGCGGTTTTTACACTCCCACACATCAGATACCCATAATTATCTGCGGAAAAGTTCGCCAGCCTGTACCAGTGATAAAAGGACAGCCTTGACACTTCCTCAATCTTATCCGGCATGATTTTCCGCATTGCCTTGAAGCGTTCCTCCATCATGGTTCGCTGTCTGGTTACGTCATCTGCGATTTTGTATATCTCCCTCGCCAGTACAAATTTAAGTTCACTATCCGTAAAGTCCTGTATTGTCTTTGCAGACAGTTCAATCCATGGATGTTCTATGCCGTAGCTTTCTGCGCCATAATAATAATCTTCATAAACATAAATAGGCACATTCCCTGTCCTTGCATCCGATAAGATTTCATGAAGTATCTTATGTACTTCCTGGAACTGCCTTTCAGACACACACACGGTCTTTCCAAGTAAGTCCGGCATCTTAAACTTACAGTCGATTTCCTCATACACTTTTTCTATATCTTCCTGAAACATTACACCGTCCTGATACTGGCGGTATGCTTCATCCTGCTGTACATGGATAAAATATTTCCTGTCCATAATCCCTCCGTCATTGCAGCAGTGCAGACACTTCATTTATTACTGCTGCTTTCCATTTATCCCCCTGTGACTGGTAACAGCCCCTTAATGTTTCCAGACATTCCACATCATCCGGCTTATGCTGCAAGGCATAGGTCAAAAACGATACTGCCTTCCCGCTCTGTCCCGTTCTGCCAGAAGCATTCCGAACACCTTATTTATAAGGAAATGCCCTTCCACACTCTTATGCTCCTTATAATATTTTTCAAGGATGCTGAACGCTTTTTCTTTCTGCCCCCTGTCATATGCAAGAAGCCCTTCCACACATTTCATGAATGAATACTTGTGCCCTTCCGCTATCTTCACACAGTCATCAAGGTTCTTAAAGCTGTTGGATGCAAGAAACACCAGACGGAACACAAGCCGCTCCCGCCGCTTCATGAGTTCCCGTTTCTTCTTTATCCCATATTCCGAACTGTCTTTCAGGTCTATATTCACTTCCAGTTCCTTTGTAACGCTACTGATTTCCTTCTGCACCCTTTTTACTTGCGCATCCATGTAGCCTGCATCATAGAATGCTGTTTCATCAAGTATGCTGCCCGTAGTCCCTGCAAGGCTGCTGGCAATACCCATTTGTGCCTTGCGGTAGGCAGCGGCCATCTTCTCAACCATGCCTTATCCCTCCCCACCGTTTATTTCACGCTGGTATTCCTCTTCCGTAATTGTTTTTGAGGAAACTATCTCCACATTTTTTTCTGCATCCTGATTACGATACCGCTCCCTTATGGTTCCATGTGCATAATCAAAGGCAGGAAAACCCAGTGTTTCCCCTCCCTGCTCCAATGCCCGGAGTGCGGCATAAAATACCATGTCTTTAATGTCCGCGCCTGATATGCTGGTATACCTTGCGGCAAGAGCATCCGCTGTCACTCCCGTTTCCAGAGGTATCTTCCCGCCAAGGTGCAGCGCCCATATTTTCTTACGCGCCTGTTCATCCGGCATTTCAAAGTAGACGCTCAAAAGAATCCTGCGTTTAAAAGCTTCATCATAATTACTGATAAGGTTCGTGGTAAAGACCACAACGCCTGTAAACTTTTCCAGCTCCATCAGCAGAACGCTCCGTGTAATATTCACGCCGTAGTCTGCTGACTGTGTGACGGAAGAAAGCCTCTTTCCTAAAAAAGAATCAGCTTCATCAAATATCAGAACCGCGCTGTCTTTTGCGGCACATTCAAATGCCCTGCGGATATTCTTGGGTGTTTCCCCGACATACTTTGATTCAAGCTGCGAATAGTTGATATGGTACACGTTCTTCCCAAGTGCCTGCGCTATAGCCTCTGCCGCCATGCTCTTTCCCGTCCCCGGCTTGCCATAAAAATTAAGGATAACCGCACGATTCCCCGCAAATTGCTCCGACATCCCCCATTCCTGCACCATTTTCTTTTTATACCGCACTGCTGCAATGGCTGTACGTATCTGTTCCCGGACTTTTTCATTCAACGCAACATCATCCAGACTGAAACGGGGTGCATAGCTTTCTATCATATCTGCGTCCCCGCCATCCTCACGCTGCCCCTGTGCATCCTGCTCATTACTGCTTTCTTTCGGTACTGCTGCACTGCGTATGATAATTTCATGAGGGAATGGGTTATATTTAGAATGGCTCACTTTAACTGCCTGAGCCATTTTTTCAATCATGCAGTCAAGCAACATTTCATCCAGTATCTCACGTTTCCCCTTTACAAGCCCAGTCCGGGCATTCCGGATACGGAACCTTATATCCCTGTCCCCATATGCACTGTTTTTACGACTTCCTGCTCGTGCACATCCTGTACTGCTGCATTTGAATCTTCCTGTACCCCTATGCCTTCCTCTTTCTTGTTTTTCCCAAACATATCAAAAAATCCATCCCTTCTTTTTCACAATCTCCGGCACTGCGC
Source organism: Eubacterium plexicaudatum ASF492 (assembly GCF_000364225.2). Taxonomy (GTDB): domain Bacteria; phylum Bacillota; class Clostridia; order Lachnospirales; family Lachnospiraceae; genus Eubacterium_J; species Eubacterium_J plexicaudatum. Next base: position 4,807,430 of record NZ_AQFT02000001.1, on the reverse strand, counting down.
CCGGGTTCTTTGCAAAATATCCTGTCTGCCTGTTTATTTTTGTGTTGCCGTCCCCGTCACGCCAGTACCCTGAAACAAATGTGCCGTCCTTCCTTGTATAAGAACTGACCCAGTGCGGGCGTACATAATGCACAGGCGTTACAGTTGTAAATTTTTTCCCGCGCCCGCTGAACGTATTTACTGCATATGGCTGGAATGCTGCTTCTCCTAACATTTCTTTCACCTTTCCTGTTACGCTACAGTCTGTATCTTATTTTACGATACAGCTACAGCAATATTAACATATTATCATCGAAAAAGCTACATAATGTTACATTTTTCGTCATTATGCTGAATAGAATTCTGAATATATGGAAGGTGGATAAAGAGAATGAAAGAACAACTGCTCCCTGCGAAACTGAAAGAACTGCGGAAAGCACACGGCTACACACAGGATTATGTAGCCGCTGCCCTCGGTGTCGTGCGGCAGACCTACAGCCATTATGAGTCCGGCAGAAGGACGCCAAACCCAGGCATCCTCTATAAGCTGGCCGGGATATACGGTATTTCCGTGGATGACCTGATGCAGCTTTCCGCTGAACTTGACCCGAACATCTATTATGACGCGCCTGCGCCTACACAGTCCAGCGAAGACCTTGCCGGGTTCCTTGAATATTTCAACAGCCCGTTCAACCAGAAGAAGTACCGGCTTTTCAGCAGCCTTGAAAAAGAACTCCTGTACTACTTCGGGAAAATTTCTGACACTGATAAGAGGGAAATCATTGAATTTACTAAAATCAAGGCCCACAAGGAAAAATAGGATGGCAGCAGCCGCATTCTTCCCAGTGTCTGCCATCCATCCCTTCTTACAGCCCTGCTGCACACATGCATGACTGTGATTTATTTTGCGAACGGTGTGCTAGATTACAGAAACCTCCTGAAACTGCTGCCTGTCCTGTCTTTCTTCCCGCAATAAGATTCTAAGCCCTTCTTCCGATTCAGGCTGAAACTCAAAATTTTCAAATTTTCCAAATTCTTTATCCGGGCTGGCGCTAAAATGTTCTGACGGCATTTTGATACGCCAGCCGTTTTCATAGCAGAGCACAATGCTGCCTGCCGGAACTGCTGCCTCCTGTACATGCTTACAATATTTTTCAAAATCGAGACTATAAATATTCCCCATAACCCTGCTGCCGTTAACAGCATTTATTTCAGCCGCAAAAGCAAGGATTTTATCGGCTTTCTGCCATTCGTAGTACATAAGGATATTGTAATCACCAGTTTCCCTGATGAACAAATCACGTTCCCGCAAAAGCCATGTCCCGCATTCCCTGCACAGCCACACAAAACATATGTTCTTCTGCGAGGCCTTTAAAGCTGCCGCCCTGATTCTCTCGACATCATAATCAAAATCGTTCTGAAAAAACTTTGTGTGCCTGTTCACAATGCTCCTCATTACGTCCAAAACACTGACATTTACAAGTTTCTTTCCTTCTGCTTTCTTACTCATAAAATTCCTCCTTAAAATAAAAATGGACAGAGAATATCATCCTCTGCCCGTTAATAGTTTCTTATCCTGTTTTCAATCCCAAAGTTTCCGTAGAATGCAATATGCTATGAACAATCCTAATAATCTATCCATAAATTAAACCTCCTTTCAAAAAGCACAAAAATAAAATTACAGCTTTACATGCTCCCTCCTAATGCAGAAGTACCCCATATAGGGCGGTGTACGGTTTCGTACTTTTCTTTTATTCTTTTTGGATAATGCCAGGTCTTCCAGAAAATTTTTTATAAAATTACCCTATACTGCGGCTTTCTGTATTGATATTATAATGCCTGTTTGTGTTTAATTTTTTATACAGTTCTCCGTTTCCTCTTTTCACGGATAAGCGTTGATTTGCTGATTCCTGTCAATTCTTCAACCTGTCTGTAAGAATGGGATTGTAACAATTCCATAGCATGATTTAATTTTTTGCTGTTGTATTTCGGCGGCCTTCCTTCTTTAAAATCCGGCCTCTGTTTCGCTATTGCCTTACCGCCCTGTGTCCGTTCAATAATCATTGCTCTTTCAAATTCTGCGAATGCAAGCAGGTTCGTAACTATCAAACGTCCCATAGGTGTACTTTCAATCAGCCCCATATTTAAAATATGAATCTTTACACCTTTATCCATAAGATGGTCTATATACTCTAACCCCTCTTTAACAGAACGGCAGAAGCGGTCTAACTTGGTTACAATGACATAATCATCTTTTTGCACCTGTTCCAGCATCCTGTTAAATAAAGGCCGTTCTTTTGCGCCGGAATAACTTTCTACAATAATTTCTGCATCCTCATAAAGACTATGTATAGCATTAATCTGTTCCTCAATGCTGTTTCCTTCAAGCTGTCCTCTGGTAGATACTCTTGCATATCCGTATTTCATACTTCTTCACCCACTTCACCTTTCTTATGGCATAAAAAAAGACTGTTTCCAGCCTTAATATAAAATCCATAATTCTAATTTAAAACTTCTGAACATAAGATTTGACACTTCCTGAGACCGCATAAAAGCGCATTTCATAAAGCATCGCCATAACTTCTAAGTTTTGGTACTTACTCAGTCATATTACTGGCAGAATATTTCTTTTCATTTTCTACAAAACTAAAATAATTTTCACGGCCTATAATAATGTGGTCGCAGAATGTAACACCGATTAATCCAGCAGCTTCTTTAATCCGTTTTGTTACATATATATCCTGTGCTGATGGTTCTGCGTCACCGCTTGGATGATTATGTACAATGATGATACAGGCTGCTCCGCATAACAACGCCCGTATAAAAATTTCTCTGATTCCAATTAATGACGCATTACCTGTGCCATGTGATACTTCAAAAAATGATATGGGTTTTAACTTAGATGTCAGGCAGATTAAATATACATATTCTTCTGCCTTGTCTGAAAGTTTAAAAACATCATCCATAACTTTTACAACATTTTCAGCCGTTGTTAAACTATCAACACCTGAATAATTTTCTTTGAAATCTCTAACTAAAATATTTTTATAATCCATATCAAGGACTACGCTTGACTGTTGTATTAACATTTTTCGACTTCTCCTTTTCTCATATTTCATAAAAGTTAATCACTTATTTTTATGCCAACGATAACATTTGCCTCAATAATTTCAGTATTAATAAATTCGCAATGTCCTCTTTTTACTTGCCGATTATTTTTTTGTTTATAATCAAATGCAAAAACAGGCACGGCTTCTGGTAAGATGTTCGTACAGGATGCCCGGTATTCATTGCCTGAAGCATATCTAATGTCTCCGGGCCTCTGCACTCGCCAACAATAATGCGATTAGGTCTCATACGCAATGACGTTCGTATCAAATCCCGAATTGTAATTTCCTTTACTCCTTCCATATTTGCCGTTCTTGTCTCCAGCCGTATCAGATTTGGAATGGAATGTATCTGCAGTTCCGCAGAATCTTCAATGGTAATCAACCGTTCTTCGGATGGTATAAATTCGGATAAAGCATTTAAAAATGTCGTCTTTCCGGCACCGGTCCCACCGGATATAAAAATATTATATCCGGCCTGCACAAGTTGTTTTAAAAAATCTGCTGCTTCTTCTGAAATGGCTTCCAGCCGTATGAGCTGCTGCATTCGCATTGGCTGCTCCGGAAACTTCCGAATCGTAACTGCAGAACCATCCAGGGCAATCGGTGAAAGTACAATATTAACACGTGACCCATCTTTTAATCTTGTATCTACAATAGGATTAGCTTCATTTACAATCTTATTACCTGCAGCAACAATCTGCTGAATCACGTCTTCCAGTTTTTCTTTTGAATAGAACTGTCTGTCCCATTTGCAAATGTGTCCGTCTTTTTCGTAGAAAATGGAATCTGCCCCATTTACCATAATTTCCGTTACCTTTGGATCGTCGATCAGTTCCTGAAGCGCATCCAGTTTCCTTAATGAATGATAGATTTCTTTTGGAACTGTTCCCTCTGCCTTAATGACAGTCCCTGTGTCCTGCTGTAACTTCCCACTTCCTTAAAAATCAGCTCTTCTAACTCTTCATCGCCGGTTTCCCTTGTCAAATCCAGTTTTGTTAAAATCTGCTGTCGTATCTGCTCCATCTCCTGTGTCATATGTTTCCTTTCTGTCGTATTGATGCTATTCTTGCTGTTCTGTCATCGCTTTTACCTGCTTCACAAACTCTCCGCTCCTTAATTGCGATAATAGATCGACACCTTGTGCAAAGCTGTTTCCTGCCTGTGGACAGACATACCGTACTTTTTTCCGTAATCTTTGCCGCATCTCCTTCTGTAAAAACTGTTCAAATTCCGTTTTGCGATATTTTCCGAATGCACTTTCCTTTCGTATACAAAACACCGTTGCGCAGCACTCCATTACCTGAACCGCAGCCTGATTGAGTGTTCCGCAGTTCCAGATAATTTTTTTATACGCCGTCTGTTCCTGTAGTAAAGACAGCAAACATGCCAGATCATCTTCTCGGATTTCATATAAGTCTTCAGGATTTTCCGGCGGAAGTACATAATCAAATCTATCCGTCTGATGCAGTACGCTTTGCAGACAAATTAAAAAACGTTCTCTTTTCTGACGTATCCCAAAAATCAGATCACTGAAATTATCTTTATCTTTTTGTTTAAAAAGCATTCGCATGCCCGAAAATTCCGATAAATTCAAATACAAAACTTTTTCATCTTCTCCGCAAATCGTTGCATATGCCACTGAAAACGGAAGCTGCAGCTCATGTCCTCCCGGTGCATAAAAGGCTGTCATTTCCATCTCCGCCGTTTTACATCTGCATACAAGATTTTTTTTACTGTTCCGTTCATAATATTGAAATACCTGCCTTAAAATTTCCGAACCTCTCTGATATCGAAATATACTGTTTGCATTTTCTTTCACATCTTTTTCAGTTGAAAGATAAATCCGGATAAGATGTTCTTCTTCTTTTTCTTCCTGTAAGGATTTTTCTTCGTGAAGTATAATATCCGGTTGTATGCTGTCCGTAAATTCCGATACTTTTTCCAATCCTCTGCAGCTTAATACTTCCAGATATTCAGGTGCATGTTTTTGCATGCATTCCGTTAACCTTTCCGTGTAAACGCTCTCTCCAATAACTGCAAGTTTTATTTTTCCCAATCACATTCCCCCTAAATACATGACATATCCAATAAGTATTGGTACCGAAAAATGAATATAATTTTGTTTTCCATCAGATTGATAATCATAGTTTGCTATGGATTTTGTTAACAGAGCCGTTCTGACATAACAAGAAAATAATAGAGACGACCATACAGATTTCTATTTCGGAACAATACGATACAGGATAATACCGCTCCTATCAAAAAAGAAAAAATGACTACCTGAAATAAATTTTTAATTCCAATACAACTGCTTATTACGGAAAACAACTTGATATCGCCTGCACCCAATGCACGCATAAGAAATAATAGATAAAAAATACAAACCGGTAAAGAAATTTGAATAAGAAAGTGAATACTGCCATTCCAGCCATATTCCACTAAATTGCGCATATAACCAAAAAACAATCCAATCCCGATCAGCCGGTTACCGATCTTATTTGTACGTAGATCCATCCGGGCTGCTGCTGTTAAAAAGCAAAGCAGACAGATCAAAATCATACTTCCAATGGAATCCCCCTTTTCAAACCAACCACACATTTGTGGTCAGATGTGTTTTGTAAGTTGGATTATACGAGCTTTTTTTCATTTGTCTACCCTTTTTCCGGAAAAAATAAACTTTGTGAAATGCTTACAACAACGTATAAAATAAAATTCCATAAATCAATGCAAACCCGCTTGTACCAAGGCTTCCAATTGTCAAAAGATTCAGTGGATTCAATCCCGCGGACACAGGAATGCCCTGTTTTTGCAAAAAATCGTTTAATAAAATAATGCCCACGCATCCAACGATTGTACGTACCACAATATTTAATACGATCGCAGCTTTTTGTTTCAGCAAACCGATCAAAAGTACCAGTCCACAGATTCCGATCATAATAATAAATACATTTTTTTCTTCCATGTACACACCTGCAAACTTATTTTTAACATACATATGCGCCCGTCCACAAGAATATACCAGCCAAATTGGAGCGAGTGCTCTGCCAACCGATTTTCTTTTCCTGTGTATGCATAATTTTCCATACAATGGCTTATAATTATAATACTCATAATCGTTTCAGCCCGTTCGTAATGCCAATAACAGAAAGCGAGGTAACACTTTGTTTCCATTTTTTAAACAAGAACGCCAAACAGATGAAAATTATCAGAATCTGCTGGATAATCTGGCACAAACGATGAACAGTCTGCATCTTGCCTATCAGAATTTTGAAAATGCTACGGATCCGGAATTGATTGACAGCTATATTTATGAAGTAAATGCAATTCAAATGAGATACAAATTTCTTCTTTGCCGCCTGAAATCTTATGAAATGGCAGAGCCGCTCTATGAATCTAAAGGATAAATTTTACCATATGCAAAAAGCCATATATAAAAGAGGCTTTCCAGCATTATGCCAGAAAGCCCCGCATTTTACACCCCCGTCATCGTTAAGCAAAAAAACCCCGCGATGACTGTATATCATAACTTTCATTAATATTATTTTTTCCGTATGTATAACCCGCATATACCTGCTGTGCATTCTTCATAAGCGGGCCGGATTTATCCTGCTTCGCAGAACGAACAAATGCTTCATATAACTGCTGCAGCAGTTTTCTGCTTTGCTCCAGTTCTTTCAGAGAATGCCTTACAAGTACCTTTGCCAGCTGTCTGCGGTGAAAGTCATATAATGCATAAAGCTGACCTGCTATTTCATACTGAAAATCCAGCGTTTCCTGAAAACTCTTTAGAACAGCATCTGCATATCGAACATGATTTGTCAGTTCGTGTTTGTCTTCTTTTTGGAAATACTCACAGATGTTATCCATATACACAAACAGCATTTCAAACTTAATAAGCACCAGTTCACTGCGATTTGCCTGTGTAATCCTGCGTGTAAAGTCCTGCTTTTGCTCCTTCGTCATAGACAACCTCTTATTGCAGCAGAGACAGTACCTGCTGCGGCAGATCGTTCGCTTGTGCCAGCACTGAGATTGATGCCTGTGTCAGTACATTTTTATTTGTATATACCGTCATTTCTTCTGCCATATCCACATCTCCAAGACGCGATATCGCATTTGTCATGTTTTCTTCCGATGCATCCAGACTGCTGATTGCATAATCCAGACGATTCTCGTAGGCTCCCATTTTGGACCGTGCTGCAGACACGACACTGATTGCCTCATCTGCCATCGTAATCCCTCTGCTGCCTCCATTTTTTTCCGTTACATCCAGATCATCAATATAAAGCGTCTGTGTATTCAGAACCGGAACTCTTACCGGCAGCTCCTGATCTTTGTTTGCACCGATCTGCAGCTGCAACGTACCAATGTCTGTCGTTTCCATTGTAATTTCTTTATTTCCGATTACACCGCCGTTTTCAATCAGAATGTCACCGCGAATATCACAACTGATCTGAAATCCGCTCTTATCTGTAATAATAACTCTGTCCCCTTCATTTTTCACAACCGACTGACCCGTATAATTTTGATTTGCAGTTATACTGTCAATTTCTACTTTAACGTCTTTTCCCGGAATTGTATTCGGTGCGCTCAGTCCTAACAGATTTTCCAAATCTGGGTTGTTGCATGTCACCGATACCTTATCCGGACCGTAATCCTCCGAAACAAATGCTAACTGATCCGAAAAAGCCGTATATCCTGTTGTTTTTTCGTCATAACCCTGGCGATCTAAATTATCCGGACCAAGTACGGTTGTATTTCCGGTTGTCGGAAATACTTTTACTCTTCCTTTTTCTCCGCCTTCTCTGATTGCTTCGTATACCTGTCCTGGTGTCATGCCTTCTTTGATTTCTACGGATACGCCATTAATCGTTACAACACCTGCCTGTGCCGCGGTAACGGTAGCTCCGCCGGCACCGGCGCCTCCCAGAACTACTTCATGAGCAGGAGCCTGCGTAATATTCATATTATAAAAATCCGCCGGCACTTCATCTGAGATAATCACATTGTTGATTTTTTCAAACATACTGTTCTGATTCTGATCCGTTACATATGTTCGACGGTCCAGCGTACCGTCCAGTAATTTTTGTCCGTTATATTCCGTGTCGGATGAAATACGGTCTACTTCCTCTTTTAACTGAACAATCTCTTTTTGCACTGCCTTGAGATCTTCCGGTGTATTCGTATCATTTGCCGCCTGTACACAAAGCTCACGCATACGCTGAAGCACTTCCGTCATCTGTCCGATTGCATCATCTACCGTCTCAACCATGCTGGAACCATCCGTCGCATTTAACGATGCACGATTTAATCCGTTGATCTGTGCCTGCATTTTAAAAGAAATCGCCATACCGGAAGGATTGTCCTTAGCATTAATAAATTTCAGTCCTGAAGACAATCTCTCTACCGATGCTGATAAACTGGTTTCATTTCTCTTTAACTGATCATTTACAATAACTGCTGATAAATTCTGATTAATTTTCATTATGCTACCTCATCTCTCTGATATTTATTTATTTCGGCCGGATATCGTATTTCCATAATAAAAAACACGATAATTTCACATTTCATTGCTACATTGTCTTCTGCATTTGTTTTCAGGCAGCCTTTTCCAGATGTTTTACGGAACGAATAAAAGCTTCTGCCATACCATACAATGTCTTTGTCTGTATTTCCCTTAATTCTTCGGTTTCCGGTTCTTCGCTTTCACCGCTCGTTGCAGCAAAACTGTTCAAATCCAGTCTGCTGTTCATAATAAAATTCAAATCCAACGGACCGTCATCCACTTCTTTTAACGCCTCTTCTATTTCTTTTTTCTTTGCTTCCAGCAGTTCTGTCGTCTTTCTCGTTTCTGCCGTTATATATCCGCCGAATCCTTTCTGCTTTGCCCGCAGTTCGGCAGCAATTTTTCCATGCAGGGCGGAATCCATTGTAATATTAACAAGACCTTTTTGCTCTTTATTGCGCACGATCTTCATCGTTACGTTTGTAACTTCTCCATCTACCACAATCGGCATGGAAAAACATTCGGAAGAAGCCATTTTCGCGCCTATTGAAATCTGTGCATTCATCAGTTTCAGGCTGCGTATATCCAAACTGGTTGTATCCGGTTCAAGTATCATCGTACTCATACATTTTTCCGCACATTCGGCAAGTTCTGCCACGGCTTTTGCAAGTTCTTTCGGTTTTTTTACATCTTCGCCGAACCGTCTGAGCAATTCTTCTTTCAATGCTTCAAAATCGACTTCCGTACTTCCATCTTTATTTTCCGTTATATAATCATCGGTATTCTTTTCCGCGTCCGGTTTACGCCCGTTCCCCGCTCCAAACAATCTGCGGAACGCCATATTCCGGTCATTCATCCATTCGGATACGGCCATAACATTCAGCATTGTATTTGGAATCTCATACTGTTTCAAAACCTGAAATACTTCCTCTGACGATTTCGCGCATTCCTCCAGATCTTTCAGCTGCTGCTGATCGTAAGCCTCTCTGGCAGCCATATCTTCCGGCGCTTCCTGAATTTGGCGTAAAAACTGTTCCGGCGTCAGATCTTCCCATCCGCTTTCCTTTGTTACGGTACGCAGACGTTCCGGCGAAATCTCATGAAAAGCCTGTTTGATACATTCACTTTGATAACCGGATTCAATCTGATCCGTAATAGAGTCTACATATCCACCACTTTGCAGTCCTCCGAATGATTTATCCACCGTAATATCCAGTTCTCCACGACGATGTGTACGCACTGCTGACAAAAGATTACGCATTGTAATCTCCGCACCCTGTTCTACAAGCGCGCCGACTGCTGCTCCATCCGTCTGCACAATGTGATTCATCAGACGATAAATACCAATATATGAATTTCTCTCTTCCTGTGAAATATTATGATTCTGTTCCAGTTTGAATAAATATTCACTGTACTTATCTTCCGGTGCGTCAATATGCAGTTCTTCCTTAATTTGTTCGGCCTGCTGATTCAGTTCCCTAATATCCAGATCTAACGGATTGATTCCTCTTCCGATAAACTCTCTTACAACCGACGGCGTCAGATTGTGAAATGCCGTCTGTACCTGCTGATCAACCGCTTTCATTTTTGCCACGTTCTCCGGCGTAATTTCAATCTGATTATAACCAAGAATCCGTACCGCACGCTCATTTTCCGGACTTAATTCCTGTCCGATCTGCTCCAGAATATCATCCACATTCTGAAAAGCCTTTTGAATCGAATCACCCAGATCTTTGCGTACCTGCGTCTGCATCGTTTCGTAACGCTCATTCGCCTGCTGGAAATTCTGCTGCATCGCACTGCCTTCCTGATGCAGGTCTTCGAGCGTACTGATCTGCATGCTGCGGGTACCAAGTGCATATGCAGGCATTCCTTTTAATTCTTCCAGTTTTTCGGACGTCCTTGCAAACAGGCTTACGTTCGCTTGTGTCGCTTCTATTCCGCCATCTTTCAGCATTTTTTTATAGAAATTTTCTTCTATATTTTTTAAATTGGCAATCAGTTCTTCCATAGGACTTGTATCCAGTGATATGCCGTTTTTCAGCATTTTATAACTGGCCTCTATGGTCATTGACATACGAATTTCTTCCAGCTGCCTGCGTGCTGCAACAAGTGTAATTTCCACGCTTGTAAGTTCAACCAGTTTTGTACGCAGTAAAATTCCCGGAACATCCTGGCTGACAGCCTCGGTATTGCCGACAGCAATATTTATCCCTCTGTCAGGTAACGGCTGTACATGACCGCCTGCGGAATCCGTCTGCACGTTTTGTGTCTCAGACGCCGTATCTGCCGCTTTTAATTCCGAGCGGATCATTTCTTCTGCTTCAGCCGTATTTTGTATTAACCGTGCAATATCTTCTTTTTCTTCCGCACTGATACCGGCCAGATTCTGATTATGTGCCTGTTCCAGATTTTGAATCGTAACCGGTTCCCCTTTGCTGATCACATAAGCCAGATCTTCATCGGTCGTCTGCCGTATCACTTCCAGCGCTTTTTCCGCCTGTCCCATCAGTGAATATGCATCCAACAATACCGCATCTTGTGGTCTGTTTCCCTCAGCCATGGCCGTAATCATCCGATCAAGCAGCTGTTCCGTATCCTGAGGCGTATCTATGGTCTTTAATTGTTCCATATAATTCAGGTTTTCCGCATTCAGGGGAATCTCATTCCGAATCAGCCACTCACTGTCCAAAAATGCTGTTTCCTCTTCTTTCCGCCCGGACTGTGCAATAATTTTGGAAATCTGCTCTTTCATTCCCGGAAAGTCTATTGGAGCCTGATTCTGATTTACATACACCGCACTACCGCTATACTGCGCTTTGTAAAGATTGGCAATAGTCGGATCCAGCTGATTATCCAGCATATATTTTATTGCACCATCACTCAGTTTATGTAACTCTTCTGCCTGAGCCAAAGCACGTACACAATCCGTTACGTTATCTTCCGTTAACGGAACATCCGCCTCAAGACTCTGAATTCTTTGTGACAGTGTCTGTGCAAATGACGCATTGCCTGCAAATGCTTCAATCTGGTCGGCACTCAGCTGATCTCCAAAATAACTGATATCCACACCCGCTTTTGCTAGTTCCATTTTAATTTTATCGGTTACGGTTACAACCGTTTTGATATCCGTCTGTTGAAGAGAAAATCCTTCTTTTTCAATCTCTCTGCAGTCTGTGGACGTTGTCGTATTCGAAGCAACTACCATTTTGTTTTTCATAGCTGCCGTATCCATATTTTCTGCCTGCTGCATCACATCTTCGGCAGTGCCTGCTTTCTTTTCCTGCTGCGGCTTGTGGTATGTTACCTCCGCTGTTTTTTCTCCTTTTGTCAGTGTTTCCGTCTCGGATGCTCTGTCCGACGCTGTCAGAACCGTTCCAAAATCAAATTCTTCCTGTCTGCTGCCCCCGATTCCATCCAGCAGATTTGCACCATCTATCTGTATACTTCCTACTCTCTGCATTTCGAATACCCCTGCCTTTCCTGCAAAACTAATATTCCATCCCAAATCATATAAAATATGTCGGCTATTTCGTGTGAAAACTTAATAAACCACAGAAGATCAACCTCAATCACAGGAAATAAAAAGACAGGGTTTTATCCCTGCCTTTTCTTATATATGCTACAGTTCGGACAATCCGATCTGTTCATGTTCACACTTTATAATTAAATTCAAATACGGCTACCCCGTATGCCGGTAACGGATAAGCAAACGAATAATCTCTGTTATCACATTCTGCCTTTACGGTTTTATAACTAACCGGTCGTTTTTTGCCCGTACCTCCAAAACGGCTGTCGTCACTGTTAAGCACCAGCTTATAAGTTCCTTTCGTCGGCGCGCCTACTCTGTAATCCATTCTTTCTACCGGCGTAAAGTTACATACAAACAGCAGGTTTCTCTTACCATTTTTACTCTTGCGTACAAAACTGAAAATACTGCGTGACGCATCATTGGCATTTATCCACTCAAAACCATCCCAGGAATGATCCAGTTCATACATAGATGGATATTTCCGATAAATATGCAAAAGTTCCTTAAAGTAATCATTTAATTGTTTATGGTTTTCTTCTGCCATCAGGAACCAATCCAGTTCACGTTCTTCGCTCCATTCACGCAGCTGCGCAAAATCCTGTCCCATAAACAGCAGTTTTTTGCCAGGATGTCCCATAAAGAATGTATATCCAACCATCAAATTGCGGAATTTATCTTTTCCAAGTCCCGGCATCTTATTAACCATGGAACATTTCAGGTGCACAACTTCATCATGCGACAACACCAGAATATATTTTTCCGCACCATTATAACTCATTGCAAATGTCATCTTATTATGACATCCTTTTCTAAAATATGGATCCTGCTTCATATAATCTAAGAAGTCATGCATCCATCCCATATTCCATTTAAAATTAAAATTCAGGCCATCTTCTTCAGCCTTGCCTGTTACGTTTGGCCATGCCGTAGATTCTTCCGCAATCATAATTGCGCCAGGATTTCTGCCTGTCAGCGACGTATTGATATGTTTAAAAAACTCGATTGCTTCCAGATTTTTATTGTCGCCATATTTATTTGCCACCCACTGACCGTCATTTTTACCATAATCCAGATACAGCATTGATGCAACTGCGTCTACACGAAGTCCATCCACATGATAAATTTCAATCCACATCAGCGCACTGCCGATTAAGAAATTTTTACTTCTGACATTCCATAGTTAAAAATCTTTGTTCCCCAATCCGGATGTTCGCCCATTCTCGGATCCGGATATTCATACAACGGACAGCCGTCAAAATCAGCAAGACCATGTGCATCTCTCGGAAAATGTGCCGGTACCCAGTCTACAATTACTCCAATTTTATTTCGATGCAGATAATTAATCAAATATGCAAAATCTTCCGGTGTCCCGTAACGAGAAGTCGGAGCATAGTATCCTGTTACCTGATATCCCCATGAACCTTCAAATGGATACTCCGAAATACCCATCAATTCCACATGTGTATATCCCATTTCCTTTACATACTCGGTAAGCGCTCTTGCAAACTCACGGTATGTATAAAATCCTTCATCTTCTCTGCCCGGATGACGCTTCCAGGAGCCCGGATGTACTTCATAAATAGCCATAGGTTTTTCGTACGGATCTGACTGTGCACGTGTTTCCATCCAGTTCTGATCCGACCATTTCAAATGCGAAACATCAAAAACTACAGATGCACTTCCCGGTCTTAATTCTGCATATGTTGCATATGGATCAGCCTTATAGAGGAGTTTTCCGTCAGATGTCTCTATCAGATATTTATACATATCTCCATTTGTTACGCCTGGAATAAACAGTTCATAGATACCCATCTCCAGTGGTTCCAACCGCTTCATTTCATGACGTGTTTCATCCCAGTTATTAAAGGACCCGATAACCCATACTCTTTTTGCATGAGGCGCCCATACATCAAAAACTACCCCTTCCTTCTGGCGTACTGTCATTAAATGTGCACCCATCTTTTTATAAATATCATAGTGTGTGCTTTGACCGAATAAATACATATCCAGTTCTGTCATGTTTCTCATTATCATAACCCTCCTGTTACTTGTCTTTCCAGCATTCATTCTGCTGTGATATGATTAATAAACTTCATGATTCTTCAAAATCCTTCTCTCTTAAAATAATGTAATTGTCATCATTGGCCCTGGTTGCTGTCAACATTCCAAATACTTTCTTTAAGACACCTTTTTCCGCATTGTCAATTGCCTCATCCACGATCTCTTTTACCTCGGTTAATGTCGTTACATGATCCAGTTTTTGTATCGCACTGATTCGTTTATATAAGGCTAGTACTCCCATTTCATCAATATCATAATTCAGATCATTTGCATATGCTTTTCCAAATTCTACCAGTTCATCGGATGAAAACAAAGGTATCGTTATCTTTTCCGTAAATTTTGCAGCAAAAGAACTGTCTCGTTCCAGTGCTTTTTGAATACCTTCTTCCGTATCTTCTATAATATACAGTGTACCCGCATGATCTTTTTCCATACATTTTGACAACCGAACAGCTGTTTCTCTGGATATTTTTCCGGCTGATTCTATAATCAGACAGCCTCCGCTTATTTTATCCATCAATACATCCGGATCTTTTTGATTTAAAGCATTTGCATCAATTTTTCCTGTCTTTCCAACCGGACGTTTAATTTCCTTCTGCAATACTTTAATAATATCCATAATCAGAACCGTTTTACCGCTTCCGCTGATGCCTTCAATAATAATATTTCCGGACTGTGCATGTTTATCATATTGTAAATGTTCGGAAACGCCCATCAGTAAATCATATATTTGCGCTTCCATACCCGCAATCGGAACAAAATAAGAAAAAATCTGCTTCTGTTCCGGCGTAAGTCGTTTTAATTCTTTCAGCTCCTGACTGTCTGCTTTTGAAATGTTATTCATATTTTCCGTATGAGCAGCCACCATTGCTTCTTTTGAAAATTCTTTTGTTACCTGTGTTGTTTTCTTTCCGTCCATAGCTGCCCCTGCCTGCAGCTGCGCCTGTGTGAGAAATCTTGGTTTGGATGCCAGAAAAATATTGTCCTGCGGATATTCAGGTTTCTCATTGATCGTTTCTTCAAATTCATAGGCTTCGCTGTTTTTCATATTTGTATTTATATTGTCATCCGCAGAATCCAACATACTTTCTGCTGCCTGCGTCTGTGCGGACGCTGCATTAATTGTATTTTCATATTGTATATCCTGTGCATTTAAGACCGAATCCTGCTGCATATACAATTCAGAGGATCTATCCGGCATCGACTGCTGCATCTGCGCCGGCATTTCCGGCATTGGCCGCTGCATTTCCACAGACATTTCCGGCATTGACCGCTGTACTTGAACAGGCATTTCCGGCATTGGTTGCTGCATCTGCACTGGCATTTCCGGCATTGGCTGCTGCATTTCCACAGACGCTTCCGGTACCAACTGCTGCATTTCCACAGACGCCTCCGGCACCAACTGCCGCATCTGCACAGGTACCTCCGGCACTGACTGCTGCATTTGCGCAGACATTTCCGGCACTGACTGCTGCATCTGCACTGGCACCTCCGACATTGACTGCTGCATTTCCACTGGCGCTTCCGGTACCAGCTGCCGCATTTGCACAGACGGTTCCGGCATCGGCTGATGCATTTGTACTGGCATTTCAGATGATATATCCTGCATCGGCTGCAATCTGTCCGCAGGCATTTTCAACGTTGCCTGTGTCTGCAATTCATCCTGTGCAGCATTCGACATCTGCTGTTCTATTGGCTGATATGTATGTGTCATCGAATCGACTGTTGAATTTTTATTCCGGACATTCTCTGCCTGAAGCTGTCGGTCCTCCTGTGACTGTCCGTTTTGCGCAGCTAAGAAATTTGCCGCCTGCAGTTGACGCAGAGATTCCAAAGCCGAATGTCCTGCCTGCATCTGACGTAAAGACTCCAGAGCCGAATTCCCTGTCTGCATCTGGCGAATGATCCCCATGTCTGCTGTCTCCGCATCCGCTTGCTGTTGCTGTCTTTGCGTACCGGCCGCATCCATTTGCTGTTTTTGCCGCATCAAATCTGCTGTTTCCGGATCAGGTTTCGACACCTCAGCTGCAGTTGTCTTTTCCATACGTACTCTCTGTAAAAGATCAATTGCCGAAATTCCCGGCTGTGCTTCTTTCCACGCACTCATTACCGGATTTTCATCTTTTTTTGCCATATTTTTATTTAATGAATTTCCATTCATCTGCACCTTATCTATTGCTCCAATCTCTTTTCCTTCCAACATCATCTCAGACACCCGTGGCAGTTCTCTTGTCGGATCCGAGACTTCCGGAAGTATCGGTTCTTCCTGCTGCATTCGGACCTGCCCTGCCTGCAGACTGTCAATCTGATTCTGCAATAACTGATTGATGCCTGCGACAATTCTGCCTGCCTGTTCCAAATCATCCCGAACTTTGGAAGGCTCCTCCTCCCGAACATCTGTCTCAGGCAATTGCTGCTGTGCTATTTGCCCGGCCAGCTGCGGTATAATACCAAGCAGCCTCTGCATCAACTGCTCTGCTCTTTCGATCGACCGTTCTTTTGATGCTTCCTGCTGTTGCGGACCAGCCGCTTCATTCAGTGCATCGTTCATCTCCTGCTTCGTTCTTTCCCACTCAGCCTGTATTTCTTCCATTGTCATCGCACGCGTCTGCTGCTCCGACTCCAGATATTGCTCAGGCTCCGGTTCCTGATATCGATCCTGATATTGCTCAGGCTCCGGCTCCTGATATCGAATCTGCTGCGGCTGCTGCAAAAACGAAAGATTTTGACGAAACGGTCCTCCCATAGATGCATCCTGACGGACCTGCTTTCGCATATTTGCATCCTGCTGCATTTTAACCGTGTGAATCTGCTGCATTCCTTTTGCAATTTCTTTTTGCAGATTAGCCGTATTGTACTGTCCGGGATTCGTCCGAACGGAAGGAATCTCTACCGCTTCATGAATAATTTCACCCGATTCAAAAGAATCATTTGGTTTTACTTCAATTACTCCCGTTCGTTTCTGACGGAAAATATGATACTTTTCCTCCTGCGGCTTGCTCAGAGGCTGATAATGCATTTTAAGCTCCAGTGCTTTTTCAACATAGATACCATCGCCAAACCACAAAATCAGCTCGTCACATGCTTCCACACATTTTTCCGGCTGCATATCCATGTGATACAGAAATGCAAGCTCATACGCCCATTCTTCCGAATATTCCTGCTCTTTCAGCTCTTCCAGAATTTTTATCTGCTCTTTATACGGAAGCCCCTGTGCCGCTGTCATTTTATACTTTAAGACATACTTTAAATTATCATGTGGCGCAATATCAACAAATTCATCATAATATTCCTGTGCGTCATCAAACCTGTTTGTCTTAATTGCGATTTCTGCCAGTCGGTATATAATATTTCTCCCAATAGGAGATTTATCATACGCCAAAAGAAGAATTTCTTTGCTGTCCTCATAGCGGCCTACCTGTTCGAAAACTTCTCCGGCAAGCACAAGTGCATTCAAATTGCGGATTTTTTTCCAGTTAATTGTTTCCGCAATTTCTGCCGCCGCATGATAGTTTCGCGCACCGACCAATGCCTTCATCTCGTCAACTTTAAGTTTAAATTCGTATTTATCCACGCCTGTCACCATCTATCTATAAAAGGCTGTTATTCACCTTCGTTTCTATCTCTGCATATGATTCCAATGTTAGTTTACCATAGGTAACCGCTCATGTCAAAAAACTACTTAAAAAATTAACAAATTATGCCTTTTCGTCTTCCGTCGCACCCTCCGATTTTTCCCGATTCGCAACTTTTTGCTCCGAATTCTTTTCATCCGCATATTTTCCGTACCAAAGACGTCCATCCGATGGACCTACACCCGTAGCTTCGATATAAACGCCTGTCTCCACCGGAAGTTTTTTCTTTTTAAGAAAGAAATGTACAACCTTTTGAACAATATAATAAATGACCGCAAATACCGGACATCCGAGCAGCATTCCCATAACGCCGAATAATCCGCTTCCAACTAAAATTGCAAACATAACCCAAAAGGATGATAATCCCGTAGAATCTCCCAAAATCTTCGGACCAATAATATTTCCGTCTACCTGCTGCAGTATTACTACAAATATAACAAAATATACCGCATACAGCGGATCAACAAGCAAAATTAAAAAAGCACTCGGTATTGCTCCGATAAACGGACCAAAAAACGGAATAATGTTTGTTACACCTACAATTACACTGACCAGCAGCGTATACGGCATTTTAATAATACACAACACAATATAGCATATAATTCCGATAATTAAAGAATCCAGCAGCTTTCCTTTAATAAACCCGCCAAAAATCTCATTTGTCGTATGAAATACCTGTATAACCTGATTTGCGGCACGTGCCGGGAGCAGCGCAAAAATAATTTTTTTTGTCTGCCCCTCAAAGCTTTCCTTCTCGCACATTACATAAATCGAAACAACCAGGCCAATCACAAGATTTTTAAATACATTCAGCACATTCAGCACACCACTCGTAACCGTAGCTACATAATCTTTTGTCTGTGGAAGCAGTGAATTTTTCAGAAAATCTTCCATCCAGTCAGCTGCCGTCATCAAATATTCTTCCACAACAGCGATCATTTTGTGATTTCCGTATTCCCAGTCGTTCAGATGAACGATAAACGAATTAATCTGTGCCGGCAAAGTATCTACCAGATTGGATACATTGGCCGATATTTCCGGTATTACCATAGATATGAGTAAAACGATGACAAGTATAAATACAAGCACAGCTAAAATACTTGAAATCGTACGGATCATACGGCGTAATTTTCTCTTTGCCCCTTTCCTGTCAGCAAACTTTAACAGGTAACGTTCAAAAAACATCATAATCGGATTAATCAGATACCCGATCGCAAGACCGTATAAAATCGGCTGTGCAATTCCGACAAGCATATGAAATACGGACTTTATGTCTTTAAAACGAAACAGCAGGCACACAACCAGAATGCAGCAGCTGAACACGATAAAACAGGTCAGCCCCATTGCCAGGTATGGCCGTATGTTCCAATCCGATCCCGGCTTTAACTGCTGCCGTATCGTCTGTTTTTTTTCATCTTTTTCCATATCAATACACCACTTTTATTTTCTGTTAAAATTAATCAGACAGCCTTTCAGTATAATTTCACGTTCATCGTCCGTTAATTCTCCAAGTGTCATGTGAAACTCTTTCAGATCGCCGTCTTTTACCGCATATGCCGTAATAACAGATTGCTTTTCTTCTACTGCTTTACGAATATCCGGCAGGAATAAATAATCTCCATTTGCAAATGGCAAAGTTTCATCCTGGCCTGCCTGTTCCATCAGGAGCGGAAGCATTCCCCAGTTGATGAGATTGGAACGATATCGCTTTGTCGCATATTCAAAAGCAATATTTGCCCAGCCGCCCAATACTTTCTGACAGGAAGCAGCCTGTTCCCGTGCGGAGCCGTCTCCTGGTTTTACTGCAAATATCGTACTGCCGATTCCGGTATTACTTTCATTGGCATTTGGAAATTTCTTTAATATAACATCCACGGCATCTTTTAGTTCCGGAAGAACTTCATAAGGATGACCGCCGTCTTCTCTTACCTTTTCCGCTGCCTGTACTTCTTTCGCACGTCCCACATATGCAGGATCCTTTCTGGATAAGGTAAACTCAGCCAGTCCAAGCGGATTGGATCGATAAGAAGATGTTTCACCGGATGGAATCAGTTCGTCTGTCGTTGTTACCGGATCATGAATCTCAGATACTACTTTTAACAGCAGATGTTCCGTTAACGCACACATCTTCGGCCAGTCTTTAATATTCGGCCCCATCTTCACTTCTACTGAAGAATCTGCATTTCCATGGCTGTCAAACACACGATTCTGATAAATTGTCCGATCAAAGAAATATTTCGGTTTTGTAAAGGCAGCATCCACATCCGTAGCTGCAGTAAGATATCCTTTATTTGCTGCAGTCGCTGCAATAGATCTGGCATCCATCAACGCTACGGATGCAATCTGTCCGCTCTGTACTTTCGAACCTTCACGATTTGGGAAGTTTCTTGTTGAATGTCTGATCGAAAAACCGTTGTTTGCAGGCGTATCACCGGCTCCGAAGCAAGGTCCGCAGAACGCTGTCTTCATAACGCCGCCTGCCGCCATAATTTTGGCTGCTGCTCCATTACGTACCAGTTCCATATAAACCGGCATACTTGCAGGATATACGCTCAGTGTAAATTCATCTGCTCCAATGGCTGCACCATCTAAAATATCTGCTGCGTCACAGATATTTTCAAAACCGCCGCCTGCGCAGCCTGCAATAATACCCTGATCGACATATAATTTTCCGTTACGGATTTTTTCTTTGAGATTTAGATTTACAGCGCCGTTAAAACTTACCTGTGCTTTTTGCTCACAGTCCGCAAGAATATCTGTCAAATTTTGATTCAGCTCTTCAATCGTATATGCGTTGCTCGGATGGAATGGCATTGCAATCATAGGCTTAACCGTACTTAAATCCAATTCGATCATACCATCATAATATGCCGTTTTTCCAGGATTCAGTTCTGCATAATCTTCCGCACGTCCATGAATCTCATAAAATTCTTTCACCTGTTCATCCGTTTTCCAGATAGAAGACAAACAGGTTGTCTCTGTTGTCATAACATCGACACCGATTCTAAAATCCACACTCAGATTTGCAACACCAGGTCCTACAAACTCCATCACTTTATTTTTTACATAGCCGTTTGCAAACACTTCTTTAATAATGGCGATTGCAATATCCTGTGGTCCGACACCTTTTTCCGGTTTCCCTGTCAGATAAATGCCAACAACACCCGGCATATTAATATCATAAGTCTGGCTCAGCAGCTGTTTTACCAGCTCAGGTCCGCCTTCTCCCATTGCCATTGTTCCCAATGCGCCATAACGGGTATGCGAATCCGATCCCAAAATCATTTTGCCGCCGCCAGCCATCATCTCTCTGGCAAACTGATGAATCACTGCCTGATGAGGAGGTACATAGATTCCACCATATCTTTTTGCACACGAAAGGCCAAACATATGGTCGTCTTCATTAATCGTACCGCCTACCGCACATAAACTGTTATGGCAGTTCGTCAGTACATATGGAATCGGAAACTTTTCCAGTCCCGATGCCCGTGCCGTCTGAATAATGCCGACAAAAGTAATGTCATGAGATGTCAGCTTATCAAATTTAATCTGAAGCTTCTCCATGTTCCCAGATGTATTGTGTTCCTCTAAAATACGGTATGCAATTGTCTGTTTTTTTGCCTGATCCGGCGTAACGTCATTACCTGTTCCAGCTTTTAAAGCTGCCGATGCATCCGGAGTATCTTCTACCAGTTCCGTACCATTGATCAGATACACACCCTTGTCATAAAGTTTCATCTGAATCCTCCTTGTGTTCATAATAAAGTTTTCTTTTTTCCCATTAATCTGTCTAACAATGAAAGTTTTTCATTTTGCGGCTGTTTCACATTCTCATCTGTCCCATCGCCTTTTTGCCTGAAATATTCCGCATCCAAATTGACTTTAATCTCAGCCTCGGCTGCACTGACCGCATCTTTGGGCGATGCCAAATCAGACAAATGCCCGGACTGATCCTTTGCTGTATCCTCCGCTTGCATTTTTGCAGATTCATTCTCTGTATCCACCTGCGCCGTTTGAGGCTGCTGTTTTTCTGCTTCGGATGTCTGATCAGGCGAAGACGACCGATCTGTTTCCGTATCGCTGTCAACAGCCATTTTCTCTCTGCTTTCAGAATCTTCCTGTATTTTTCTTTGTTTACATCCGTATTTGTACTCTTTTTTACATTCTTATCTGTTTTTTTATCTTCCGTAAATAATTGCTGTATATCTTCAGCAGCTTTTTTTAAAGTTGATTCTATCACACCTTCATCTTCCAATGGCTGCATTATTTCTTCGGCTTCCGTTTGTTTTTCTTCTTCTTTTTCAAATGGAATGCCGGCCTTTCGAAAATAATCTTCATTTATTTTAATCTCCGGTTTTATAACCGTATGCTTTTCTCCAAAGTTTTCTAATGTCTTTCTGCCTTTTTCTCTGCCCGTTCCCGTTCAATCTCACGGTTTCTCTCTTCAATCATTCGCAAATACTTTTCCGTATCTGCCAGCAGCTGAAGCTGGCTCTTTAATTCCAGCTGGTTTTCACGGATCGTTTCCTGTTGCAGCTTGATATTTTTCTGAAATTCCCGGTACATCCGATCTACCGTTGCATCTGCTTCATCTACCATTACATTCAGATGATTCAGCGCTTCTTCCGTATACATCACCGATGCTGCATAAATATCTTCTGCCTGGCGACTCGCATCCCAAATGATCCTGTCACCCTCCTTCTTTTTTTCCCGGATTGCCCGATCCCTGCTCTGCTGTGTCAGTTCGTACTCATCCATAATCTCGTAGATACTTGCATTCAGGCGGTCAATTAAATTAAATATATCTTGTTTTTTGACGATGATGCGATCCGTATCATACGTCTCACTCTTGGATATCATCACATGTATATCTCTTAGTACATTTTCAAGTCTGTCCTGTGAGCTCATCTATTCGCCTCTTTTCTACTCCAGATACCGGATCAAATCCCGTTCTGTCTCCACCAGTCCAAGAAAAACCGGTCTTTCCCCTGCTTCTTCCAGATATTCGGCCGCTTTATCAGCCACATCCTCCGCTACAATCATCAGCATGCCGATACCCATATTAAAAGTCTGGCGCATCAGCTGGATATCAATGTTTCCATCTTTATGCAGCATTTGATAAATCGGAGGAATCGTATCCGTCCTTTGTTTGACAACCGCTCCATACCTTTCATGAAGAAGAAGGCGCAGCGCACGATCAAGCCCGCCATGAGCAACCTGCACACAGGACTTCACCTCTGTCCCCGCCTCCAGCAAATGCTTCATACATGTATAATACATTTTTGTAGGCTTAAGCAGCTGTTCTCCCAATGTAGCGCCAAGCGTATCATAATAGACTTCCATTGTCCCTTTTGATAAAAACAACTGTTTTCTGGCCAGCACATAACCGTTATTATGCAGACCGTTAGACGGAAGCCCGATAATGACATCACCGCTTGCCAGTCTGGCACTGCCTATTTTTTTCTTTCCATCCAATATACCAACTATAAATCCCGCCAGCTCATACTGATCAAACGCATACTTATCCGGTAATTCCACAATTTCACAGCCGGCAAACTGAATATGTGCCTCCTCGCATCCAAGTGTAATGCCATCTTCGATAATTCTGATTTTTTCGGCGCGCGGCCTTACACAGGAAATGTTCATATAAAAGAACAACGGTTCTGCTCCCAGCGCTGCCATATCATTTACACAGGCCGCCACACAGTCATATCCTATTTTGTCCATTTTATCCATTTCCGATGCAATATATAACTTACCGCTCAGTCCATTTGTTCCGGACACCAGTGTCGGCTGGCTCATCGTACGAAAACGGTCAAGCAAAATCTCATTTTCCAACTTTCTTAATCCAAATTTTTCCCTCAACTTCCTGTCCTGCCTTTATTTATATTTATAAACTGTTATCATCTCCCGTATTTTCTGACAACATTAGGCAGCTCCAACAGGCAGTCCTGCTATGTGTCATTTATAATTCCGTTATAATCATTTCTGCTTTAAATACCGATCAGCTCGTATTGATCATGTCCAAGGCCAATTTTACCGCATGTTCGATACAGGACTTCCACTCCGTATCCGGATGCGTCATATGAAAATGATCATGCCCTTCTCCATGATTTGCATCTTCTTTCAGATTGTCGCTCAATATGCTTCCCTCTATAACCGGCATTTTATTTACCGCATCCGCACAGGCAACATCCAAAGCCACCGGATCAAAAGAAGCAAACATTCCCACATCCGGTATAATCGGGATATCATTTTCCGCATGACAGTCACAGTTCGGAGAAACATCACAAATCAGAGAAACGTGGAAGTGCGGGCGTCCTTTACATACTGCCAGACTATATTCCGCCATCTTACAATTTAAACTTTTTACAGAAGAAGATGAACTTGGCTGAATGACATCTTTCGGACAGACAGCCAGACATCTGCCGCATCCTACGCATTTTTCATGATCAATATGAACCTTTTTATTCTCCATAATCGGTGCTCCATGCGCACAGATGCGCTGACAGCTTCCACATCCGATACATCCGTCCGGATCCTCCACATACGGTTTGCCATCATTATGCATTTCCATCTTTCCGCCGCGTGAACCGCAGCCCATGCCTATGTTCTTCAATGCACCGCCAAATCCCGTCATCTCATGCCCTTTAAAGTGAGTCAGCGTTAAAAATACATCCGCATCCATAATAGCAGTTCCTATTTTCGCTTCTTTTACATATTCTCCATGAATTGGAACAAGTGTCTCATCGGTACCTTTCAATCCATCTCCAATCAACACATGACATCCGGTTGCATAAGGATTAAACCCATTTAAATATGCCGTTTCAATATGATCCAATGCATTTTTCCTGCTGCCGACATACAACGTATTGCAATCTGTTAAAAACGGTTTTCCGCCGCATTCTTTCACGAGGTCCGCCATTACTTTTGCATAATTCGGCCTTAAAAAAGCCAAATTACCATATTCACCAAAATGAATCTTGATTGCCGCATATTTATCTGCAAAGTCAATCTCTTTCATTCCTGCCGTAATCATCAATCTGCGCAGCTTCTGCAGAAGATTTTCATGTTCATTTGCTTTAAATGATGTATAATATACTTTTGATTTTTCCATATAATCTCCTTTTTCCAAAAAATGCTGAAAATGCCACTTATAAAGATTTATTCTAACACATTTTTTCTATTTGCAAAACTACTTCGGGAAGAAATATTATAAATCTTTTGTAAATTTATGAAGATATGAATACCAGTTTGTATTCCCTATATTTGAAGAAGATGAGAAAGCACCTCATTTTTTAAACCGATAAATGTTTTCAAAGCTCTATATGTCAATTATAAAAACATAAACGGTAATACGTAAGTACGGTATATAAGGAAAAATTTTAATGATAATGATTTTAAAATGAGACACATCAGATAATAAATTTAAAATATAAAAAAACTGCGGAATGCATGGACAGTTGTATGGTCTTTAAGAAATGGTAAAATTTGCTGCAGACATTATACGCAAAGAAGATATTTTAGTACTAAAATCACAGAATCCGCCACAACAGGTTTTATTTCAAAATTCATAGAGGCGATACGTACAGATTTAATGAAAAGTGCGAGAAATTTATTCCCCTCTACTCCAATTTTGTCTGATCGAATATATGGATTTTTGCTACAAATAATACATTGCGACTTGCTTTTGCGCGTCTGCTAATGTAAGGCCATATTCTGTCTGCAGCTTTTTGACAGCTATATCCCCAGGAAGACCGAATTCTTTATATGTCTTAATCATTCCTTCGATTAAGCCTTCTCGTTTGCCTTGTTCGATACCTTCACGTTTGCCTTGTTCGATACCTTCGCGTTTACCCTGTTCGATACCTTCTCGTTTGCCTTGTTCGATACCTTCACGTTTGCCTTGTTCGATTCCCTCATTCATCAATTCTTTTAAAGCAGTACACATATTCATCAAACCTCCGTTGTCGTTCATTTTCAGAGCTTTGCGAATCAGGATGCCGGATTTGGCGGCAACTCCTATGGCAAGGCCAAGCTCTGCACTGATTTCACGGGTTCCATAGACCTCTTTCATTGTATGATAATCTCTGCGATAGATGCTACGCATAATTGCAAAAAATCCTGCACTTCGGTATTTTGAAAACGGTATGCGTCGCTGTCATTGATTTGAACCAAATGCATTCGGTAATCATTGACATAGCTTTTAAGCGAAGCAGGAATGCCCTCCGTACGAATCATGTCCAATAAAGAATGCGGGCCATCCCAGACAGTTTCACCATAATATACACATAGGGTAATAACAGCGTGCAGGCGGTCTTCTTTGCACAGTCCGGAAAGCAATTCGGGAGCAGTATGCAGAAGCCTGTCTTTTTTATTTTTCTTGACAGTATCGGAATACTCCTTCATAATCAATGCCATAGACGCTCTTTTTTACAACATCCGGAATATGTCGTAGCGTTTCCGCATAGCTGTTGAACTTCAAAATGGAAGACACATCGGTGTCGGATTCCAAAAGCATATGCGGGGCAAGAATCTGATCGCCATGAAACAAAGCGCCGTTAAATAAATC
The DNA here is from genome assembly GCF_000364225.2 of Eubacterium plexicaudatum ASF492. Classification (GTDB taxonomy): domain Bacteria; phylum Bacillota; class Clostridia; order Lachnospirales; family Lachnospiraceae; genus Eubacterium_J; species Eubacterium_J plexicaudatum. The sequence continues at coordinate 4,781,035 of NZ_AQFT02000001.1, read as the reverse complement.
CGCAAAACGCGCATTATCACGCCAGAAGTTTTTCAGGACAATATCCGGTTTCAGTTTACTTTTAGCAGTCGTAGTCTTCACCTTCTTTCCTTTCGAGAATCGTTCACTTCTCCGAAAACCCGTAATATTTCCTGTAGATAAAGACGTTATTCTGCCGCAAGATAAAAACCGTGTGAAACCTTCGATGTTTATTGTCCATATGTTATCTTTATTATATAGAGAAAAGCGTAATAATGCAAGAAATAAAATGTTTTTCCGAGAGTGTAAATGATTTCTGACAATTGGATACACAATTAAATGGAATTCACATAAACGTGAATAGATGTTAACAGAAAAAACAGCATAAGGAATAAAAGCTGTTTTCCAGATATATCTAATGTATCATAAAAGATTACAAATAGCAATCTGTTTTTCGTTATTTTTCAAGGACATTATAAGTAAGATTGCTCTATTTTATACGACACTCACTATTTACCGTTTACTTTGTACGTATAACTAATATTTCTTAATCTTAAAATAACACAGATACTGTTTAACAGCATCTGTGTTATTTTTAAAGAATATAATTTATCTTTTGTTAAATATGAAATAGAATGACTTTTATGAGTACATTTTATTCCCAAGCATTAGCTGGAGCTGCACTAACATTACCAACACTTAAATTTAATTTAACCGGTTTTACCTGTTTCCAAGCACTTGCAGCATAGGAAGCAGTCTCTTTGATACGACATGAAACCGTAACAGTAATTTCTTTGCCTATTGGAGCACCCTTAAGATCTATATCTACATTTCTGTAATTACTATTTACAGTTTTTGACCAACCTTTAGCAGATAACTTAACTGAATATTCTACTTCTGCTGAATATCCGCTAGGTGTAATAACATTGTTCCCGTGTTCTACATTAACTGTGATAACTCCTCCAGTAACAGTAGATACTTCTCCGGTAACTGCTGCTCCGGTAACTGTTCCGGAAACACTTACCTTAATAGAAGAACCTGTATTAATCTGAGCTTTCGGAAGCGGCTTACTCGTAGAACTACCCGGGTAAGTACCTGTAGAACCACCAGGAGTGTTTGTACTAACAGCGCTTACATCAGAAGTCTTACCAGCTGAAATGCTTGCTGTTTCATTGTTGTTCTTTGTAACTACAATAGCTTTTGTAGTATTGTTTGTAACTTTTACAGAGATGCCTGCAGCTGCCAGTTTAACTGTACTGTCTTCAGCACCTTTTTCGAAGATCGTAGCGATCTTAGCCAATGTAGTAACTGCTACTTTGACTGCTGTCTTTAATGTTGCATCCGTAGCTGTTGAAGAGAACGAAATAGCGATAGCTGCTGCGCCTTCTGCTAATTTACCTTCAATGCTGACATCTGCTTTTGCTGTTACGTTAACTGCACCAAGTGTACCTTCATTAACCTGAATAGCAACTTTGCCTGCTTTAGCAATGTTCACAGTTTTTACGTTAGCACCCTTATCTACAACAAATCTGCCGTTTGCTGCATTCCATGTAAATGTGTTGCCTGATCCTTTTTCTGTCCATGTTTCAGGTTTGATGTTATTAACCGTAACGCTCTTGAATGTAGCGCTGTTTGTAATGTCTGACTGTGGAGCATCTACAATCAGATCAACATTTGCATATGTTCCGGATGCAATTACAAAGTTTTCTGCTGTTGCAGGTTTAATTGTAATCTTTGTAATGTTTGTTTCTTTCAGAGCTGCATCCAATTCTGCCTGATTCGTAACTGTTGCATCTGTCTGTGTTGGTGTCGGATTTACAGTTGTATCTGTTACAACTTTTACACGACATCTCAGAGTCTTTGTATTTTTTGTTTTTCTCTTAGCTGTCTTAAGATAAACTCTGATTGTAGCTCTTCCTTCGCTCTTACCTTTGATCATTACAGAGCTTGTTGTCTTGCCATATACTGTGGCAATTGTTTTAGCAGTTGTTTCAACTTTCTTGATTTTCCAGCTGACCGTGTTGTTTTTGAGCGTCATTTTATATTTCTGACCTACTTTTAATGTTTTAAATGTAGTCTTTAATGAAACATAAGGTGCCGCTGCGGATGCAGTCACTGGATTGGCAGCCGGTAATAATGAGCATGCCATAGCGATTGACAACGAAACCGCAAATACTTTTTTAATGAGATTTTTCTTCATCATCATCATCCTCACATTATTTACCCAAATTGGGTATTTTTATCGTTGCGTTATTATTATACTCTCTTTTCATTTTTATTACAATATCTTTTTTTAATTTTTATGTTTTTTTCTGCATAAAATTAAATACATGTCAATTTTTGACATTAAAGTCCATTTATCGTATATTATTTTTGATTTGCAGGTTCAATATTAATAGATTTTCCTTTAATTTTTGCCTTTGACATCGCTTTCAGAACTGCTTTTCCATATTCACGCGGCACTTCTACAAACGTATATTTATCATACATATCAATAGCGCCTACAAGGTCACCGGATATGCCTGCTTCACCGGCAATCGCTCCAAGAATGTCGCCCGGACGAATTCTCTGATTTTTTCCAATATTAATAAACAGACGAACCATTCCTTCTTCTGCTCCGGTATCTCCGAATTCAAAGAAATCATCACCGGCGCGGTCATTTTCTTCATATCCGTACAATGCCTGACGCAAAAAGGCAGCTGCAATATCCATAGCCGTATAATCTGCTTCATTAATTTTATCTTCTATGAGATCCAGCATACGTGACAAATCGTACTCTTCCATAACATGTTCCAGCTGTTCCATAATTTTCTCCGTTTTAATAACGGTTACATCATCCATGGACGGCAGTTTGCGTGCAAGGATTTTTGTCTTACAGTAACGCTCAATTTCTTTCAGCTTATATACTTCTTTTCCCTTTACAAATGTAAATGCCATGCCTGTCCGGCCTGCACGTCCGGTTCTGCCGATCCGATGTACATAGTACTCATCATCCTGCGGCAAATCATAGTTAAAGACAGCTTCTACGTCATCTACGTCAATTCCTCTTGCTGCCACATCGGTAGCAATTAAAATCTCTGTTTTTCCCGTTCGGAAATTTTTCATAACACGGTCACGCTGTGCCTGCTTCATATCCCCATGCAGCCCTTCGGCAAAATAACCGCGATCTGAAAGTTCTTTTGTCAGCTCATCGACACACCGTTTTGTATTACAGAAAATCAGGGACAGTTTCGGATTGTAATAATCCAGCAGACGTGTAAGCATATCTACTTTATCACGACGCTTTGCATCATAATAATACTGCTCAATGCTTGGAACCGTCAACTCTTTTTTTACAATTTTTATCGTAACCGCATCATGCTGATATTTTCTCGTAATCTCTAAGATCGGTTTTGGCATGGTAGCCGAAAAAAGTACCGTCTGATGTTCTCCCGGAATATATTCCAAAATCGTCTCGATATCTTCCCGAAAGCCCATATCCAACATTTCATCCGCTTCATCCAGTATAATTGTGTTTACCTGTTCACACCGAATCGTTTTTCTGCGCAGATGATCCATAATACGCCCCGGCGTACCTACGATAATCTGACAGCCGCCTTTCAGGGAACGAATCTGCTTTGTAATTTCCTGTCCGCCATATACTGGCAGCACTTTAATTCCATGCATATATTTGCTTAATTTACGCAACTCATCCGCAACCTGGATAGCCAGCTCTCGCGTTGGAGATAAAATAACGGCCTGTGTCTGTTTACAGGACGGATCTACTTTCTGCAGTACAGGGATACCGAATGCAGCCGTTTTACCGGTTCCGGTCTGTGCCTGTCCTATGACATCTTTTCCTTCCATTAAGACCGGGATTGCTTTCGTCTGAATCGGGGTTGCCTCTTCAAATCCCATTTCTTTTATTCCGCGCATTATCGTCGGAAATAATTCTAATTCATCAAATTTCATGTTTGCTCCTTTTGTTTGTTGACTGCAACGTTTTTCCATCATAGCAAACAATATGGAAATTGTCAAATAGAGATATGATTCCGGGCCAATATTTTTTCCAACTCTCCCTGTCGTATGAGATTTTCTTTCTGTGCATGATTTAGCTTTTTGATTGCAGCCTCCCGTTTCATCGCATCGGACTTCGTCTGAGCTATTTCCAGATAACGCAACCTGACCGGACCTCTTCCGCGTGTAAACCTTGCGCCTTTTCCGCTGTTATGATCTTTGAGTCTTTTTTCGATACAGTTTGTCCATCCGGTATACAGACTGCCGTCGCTGCATTCTACAATATATGTATAGTTTCTCAATTCCATAGCCTGCTCCTCAAATATTCGAAAATTATGTAAGGAGTCCAAAAGCTATCTTGCAGAGATATTTTTCATCTCAACAAGCCCGCTTTTCAGACTCCTGTTATTGTTTTTATGCAATCGACCAATTTGTGTACCAAAATAAGCTTCTGCAATTCCCGTCGGAATGCAGCTGTGACTCATCCGGCACAACAAAGTATTCCACTCACAGTTACATCGTATCTCAGCCGGCATTCTCCACACGTATTGGTTTAAAATCCGTAAGATTGGTCGTTACACTATATTATATGATTTTCCTTCACTTATGACAATCATTTTTATTGCATATACTGCATCGGATCGACTGGCTCTTCTCCTTTTAACAGTTCAAAATACAGATTGCTTCCTTCAACGGAATAATATTTTGTTGGCTCTGCAACATAGCCAATTGCATTTCCGACCTCAACCGTCGCTCCTTCTTTATACAATACTTCTTTTAACTGACCGTAAACAGCGCTGTACCCGTTGCCAAGATCCATCGTAACGGTGAGTCCGGTTTCTTCATTTGCAGAAATATCCGTAATTTTTCCGGTTGCCGCCGCATTTACCGGATCATTTACTTTTCCGGCAATAATAAGCGCAGGATTATATTTATACTGCTCCAATGTTGCAAAGTAGACGGTCTGATTCATGCTGTAATTTAAGATTACATCACCCTGCAGCGGCCAGCTTAAATCGGATTCCGGCGAAAAGTTCAAAGCAACGGCTGATTTGGAATGTGCCTGTGTATCCTGTGCTGACTTCTGCTCCGGCTCTGTCCGTACCTTTTCCGGTTCTGCTGTTTTACCGTCTGCAGCATTCTTTTGATCCTGCTCTCTGTCATCCGTATCTGTCTGCATATCCTGCTCTTTTTTCTGTTTGTCCTGTTCGGTTTCTTTTGGCTTTATAATAGAAGAAACACTTGTAAGGTCTTCTTCCTGATCCGCCGGATTTGTTGCATTAACAAAAGGATCACTGCTATAATCCGGTACAGATGTCTTTTCTTCCTCCTGCCCGGCTGCATCTGCCAGTTCCTGTTCTTTGCGGACAAGTTCCTGTTCCTGGCGTTCGTTTGTAATACGATTGGATACGTATACTCCTGTCATTGCTGCAATTGCTGCAAATAGCACAAAAGAAGCAATTGCATATTGTTTTTGTTGAATCAATCTTCGCATTCTGTTCCTTTTCATTACACCATCCACCTTTTTCTTTGTTTTACGAATAGTGTTGCCTGAAAACGGATAGTTATGCAGAATTTTTATAAGATAAAATTTTCCAATGTTAGAGCATGTCTTAAAATTCGCTTCCCTCATTCGGGACAAATCTCCCGCAAACTGTGACGCACAGTTGACAGAAAGCAATTTTAAGACACGCTCTAGTCTGCATCAGCAGCATTCAATATTTTGTCAATTTCGGCCAGCAAACGCTTCTGTTCTGCCGGTTTTAAAAAATATCCTGCCGGTTTTAACTTTAATACTGCTTCTATGTTCGCCCTGTCATTAATCGCCGTCAGAAAAACAACCGGGATATCTTTCATGTCTTCATCGGCACGTATCATTTCCAATGTCATTCTTCCATCACAAACCGGCATTTCATAATCAAGCAGTATCAGATCCGGTCGTTTTTTGCCGATCGAAGTCATTGCCTGCGCACCGGAAACGGCCAGTGCAACTTCATACCGATCCTGAAGCATCGCTTTCATTGTACGAAGTGCCGTTCCATTATCATCTACGACTAAAATACGTTTTTTTCCCTCTTTTTCTTTCTTTTCCGCTTCGGCTTCCTGCTTTACTTCATTTTGATCTATACCAAGCCGTCTGCAGACCGCTTCCATAATCATCGTATTTTCTACCGGACGAATCAGATTTTCAAACTGACTTTCTTCATAGTACTTAAAAAATGTGCTGCTCTCTTCTTTTGTTCCGATCGTCAGAACCGGAATCTGCGCATACTGGCTGTTCAGCAGAAAAAAGATCGACTTATCAATGTCATAAGCGCCAATCAGACTGATCATCACAAGATCCGGATTCACAATCTTAATCATCCCCTCAAATACACCTGCGTTTTCCGAACATATCTGTACATGAAAAAACTGCGACAAAAATTTGTTTGTCTCTTTCATTACATGATTCAGCTTTCCTATCAATAATATTTTTTCATTTCTTCCTCCTCCGGTTATTGCCATCCAAGTATTACTTCCGCTATCTGTTCCACTTCCTCCGTGTCCAGATTTGTAACTGCCTCTTCCAGTCTGCGCATATCCTGTTCAATTTCCTGCTCATATTCATATTCCCTCAGCTGTCCGATCAGCTTATCCGCCTGATCAATGTCCATTTCCTGCATGCTCAGCCGCACCATTTCTACAAGCGCTTTCAATACGGAATGATCCATCACTTCTTTTTTACCCTCAACTTCGATTCCAAACACACCCGACAGTTTTTCCCGATAACTGCTCCATTCTTTTAAAAACGCTCCTGTTACGGACAAAAGCACATCTATGTCTCCATCCCGAGCCGCACTTTCCAGCATTTTCGCAACACCGGAAAGTGGTAAAATTCCTACTGTGGCAGCCAGACTCTTCATTGCATGCACCTGAATACGATACGACTCCAAATACTCTCCGGCATCCTTTACCGATTCCTTCTTCACAATTTCCGGATCTTCCGACAGGACACGAGCCTGTTGATACACATTTTCGATTTGTTCAAATGACTGCTGCAATTTGTCTGCCGCGGACGAAATCTGCACATAAAATTCTTTTACCGTATATTCCAGCAATTCCGGATCCGGCAGATGCATCCATGCATACTGCCAGTCCACGCCATCCACCTGAGGCAATTGTTCCGGAAAAGTATCCGTTTCTTCTGCTTTTGGCTGTTGACTCCCATCTGTTAATAAATCTTTCGGCAGCATTTTTCCGATCATATGTTCCAGTTTTTCCGGTATCACAGGTTTTGATAAAAAATCGTCAAAGCCTTCTTCCAGATATTTTTCTTTCGCTCCCGACACCGCATTTGCCGTTAACACGACAATCGGTGTACCCAGACAAGGAAAATCGGTCAGCTTTCGAATCTCATGCAGTGTTTCTATCCCATCCATTTCCGGCATCATATGATCCAGAAAGATCAAATCATAATGCTGTTCCTGTACCAGCTGCAGACACTCCCTGCCTCCGCCAGCGTCCGTCACCTGAATTTGCGTCTCTTTGAGCAGATTCCTCAGCACTTTGCGGTTGACCGCATTATCATCTACAACCAGTATTTTTGCTTCGGGAGCACAGAATTTTGTACTATAATTATAATTTTCCGCAATCTGGCGTACTCTCATTTCAAAATCACCAATTGGTGTCCGGTCTATTACCTTTTGTTCCAATTCAAAAGAAAATTTGGATCCTTTTCCATATACACTGTCCACATGCAACTTGCTTCCAAGCAGAGCAAGCAGCTGTATTGTAATGCTCATGCCAAGACCCGTACCTTCAATATTCCGGTTTCTGTCTTCCTCAATCCGTTCAAATTCAGCAGATAATTTTGGCAAATCTTCTTTTTTAATTCCTATACCCGTATCCTCTACTTCGAACTGAAGAATAATATGTTCCGCCGCTTCCCGGCTTTTCAAACGAAGCCATACCGTTCCCTCACGTGTATATTTGACCGCATTTGTCAAAATATTTGTCAGTATCTGGCGAATTCGTACATCATCTCCATATAATCTTGACGGGATATCGTGACTGACTTCTACTTTTAATGTAATATTTTTATCCGATGCCCTCTGTGACGCCATATTTGCCAGGTCATGAATCATACTGCTCAGATCATATTCTGCCGGTATGATTTCCATTTTTCCTGACTCAATTTTTGAGAAATCCAAAATATCATTTACAAGCGAAAGCAATGTCTGCCCCGCCATATAAATATCCATCGCATATTCTTTTATATTCTGTTCCCGCGATTCCCGCAATATCATTTCATCCATCCCAAGCACCGCATTAATAGGCGTTCGAATTTCATGAGACATATGCGCCAGAAACATTCCTTTTGCTTTATTTGCAGACAAGGCTTCCTGCTTGGCAGCTTCTGCTTCCTGTTTTGCCTGTTCCAGACAGATATTCTGCTGCTCCGTCTCCCGTACCCGTTTTTCTACGTCGGCTCGATACTCTTTCGACAGACGAAATACATGCATAGCTGCCATGATAATTCCAAACACAGTCATACTGTATTGCCCCGCCGTGTTAACATGGTCGCTTTGCAATATGATATTAATGACAACATTAGCGATTCCGCCTGACAGCAGCACAACCATTGCCAGAACAGAAATTACCGTCTGATAACTTCGATGACTGTAATCGTACTGCACAAGGCTGACAATAGCCGTTACACAAACCACTCCCACGGCAATCGCAGACAGATTTACCATATGATGCAAATCCCGGATTCCAAACAGGTGAAAAAATATCTGTATCATTCCGTGTATGCTCATACAGCAAAGCAGTGTGGAAAACCGCCGCGGATACACCACATGCAGATTGCGTTCAAAATACAGTGTCAAAAACAAAGGGAGCATTAACACCAGATATTCCTGCATTTCGTAAGCTTCCTGCAGATTGTAAAAAATATTCAGCGTATCTGTTCCGATAAAACAATAAATACCTGCAACCATTCCGGCCATTCCCAGATACATTTCTCCGCGCGGCGGCTGCTTCGTATACCACCGAATCAGAGCAAGTACAAACATAATAATTGCCATAATAATAATGATAAGACAGCAGCCAATGTCAGCTATATTATTGCCCACCAGACCAATTACTACCATGTCTCTCGTTTCAACACTGACTCCTTGAAGCATAACTGCCGTATCCGGCCGGACAGACAGCAGCGTAATCATCAGATTGCCGTCGGCAAATACGTTCGGAATATCCACATAATTTTCTGTTTTCCCTGTCAAACGCTCCTTATCTTCCAAATCGGATGGTTCCGAATGATAGATCAGCTCACCATCCAAAATAACATGTACAACAGCATTCTCCGTTGTAAAATTCATGACCAGTCCCGCATAATCATCCGGCAGCATATTTTGAAAAATCGTTATTGTATCACACTCACTGCTGCTTTGCACTTCATAAGGAAGCTCCGGTATTTGACACTCTCCCTGTTTCTGCGCGTTTTCAAACAACTTTCGAATATAATCAGGATTTTCCAACTGCATTTGAGATGTATCCTGGCTGCTCACACCCAAAGTCGCCATTGTCCAGCCATCATTGAAAAAATATTCTATCTGATCGGGAAGAACCGTACTTTCTTCCTCTGACTGAAACTGAAACAACGCTATGATCATAAAAATAAGCGTCAGAATAATAGAAATTCCTGCTAATTTTCGCAAAATATTTATTTTCCCCATACCCCCACCACATCTTTCTGCTTACATAAACACATTCTATCACACCTGACAGGATTCCTCAATTATTAGTTCCGATTTTCAAACATGCTCTACCCAATATATTTTTAAAATAAAATAACCGGTTTTCCCATATTTTATATATTTTGTGCTATAATACCATAAGAAAACAAAAATCAATAATTACAAGGGAGGTATACCGAAATGGGACATTTAACAGCAAAAGATGCCTATAAAAATCTGGAGGAACGAATTAACTGGTTTACACAGGGTGCACCTCCTTCCGATACGCTGTACAAAATTCTGCAGGTATTATATACGGAAAAAGAAGCAAAATGGACAGCATTACTGCCGGTCCGGCCCTTTACTTTAAAAAAAGCCGCAAAAATATGGGGAACGACCGAAGCCAAAGCAGAAAAACTACTGGATCATCTGTGTGAGAAAGCTTTGCTTGTAGACTCCGAATATCACGGACAGCGTCAATTTGTCATGCCACCGCCAATGGCCGGATTTATTGAATTTGCATTAATGCGTACAAGAGGAGATATCGATCAGAAATACCTGAGCAATTTATACTACCAGTATATGAATGTAGAAGAAGATTTCATTAAAGATCTGTTTTTTGCTACTGAGACAAAACTGGGCCGCGTGTTTGTCCAGGAACCGGTGCTAACCAATCCGCAGACAAATCATATATTAGATTATGAACGCGCTTCGCATATTATAGAAGAAGCCAAATACATCGGTCTTGGCACCTGCTACTGCAGACACAAAATGTACCATGCAGGTCACCCATGTGAAATTCATGCTCCATGGGATGTCTGTCTGACTTTTGACAATGTCGCTCGTTCACTCTCGGAACATGGAGAATACACACGCCTTATTTCCAAAGAAGAAGCAAAAGATGTACTGGAACGTTCCTACGCCAGCAATCTCGTTCAAATCGGTGAAAATGTCCGAGAACACCCGGCATTTATATGCAACTGCTGCGGATGCTGCTGCGAAGCGCTTCAGGCAGCAAGACATTTCAGTCCCATGCAGCCGGTAGCCACAACCAATTATATACCAAAAATATCAGATCAAACCTGTATCGGATGTGGAAAATGCGCAAAAGTATGTCCAATTCTGGCTATTTCTTTAAATAAAGAATATAACAAAAAGCGCCCTGTCATTGACACGGAAATCTGTCTCGGATGCGGTGTTTGCGCACGAAACTGTCCAACGGAAGCGATTCACCTGGAACGCCGCCCCGTACAGGTTATTACACCGGTAAACAGTACACATCGTTTTGTATTACAGGCAATTGAAAAAGGAACTCTGCAAAATCTGATTTTGACAACCAGGCGTTTGCCAACCACCGTGCTATGGCTGCGGTATTTGGAACGATATTAAAACTCCCACCGCTGAAACAGGCTCTTGCAAGCAAACAGTTCAAATCCATATATCTGGATAAACTATTGTCCGGGCAAAACCGAAAAAAAACGTATTCCTCTTAAATACAACCGGCTATATAAAATACTTTGCATATTTTATATAGCCGACATGTATTATAACTCATTATTTACTTTTTTTCTGCTTTGCTGCCAACTGTTTATACTGTGTATTGAACTGATCGTTAAATACCTTGTTAAACTGCTCATTGAACTGCACATTAAACAAATCGGAAAATTCTTGTCCTAACTGCTTTCCAAACTGCTTTTTCAACTGTTTCTTTAATTTTGCCTTTACCTGTGCCTTCACTTCTGCTTTCAGCTGTTTTTTCAGCTTTGCTTTCCCTTTCAGCTTCAACTCAGTTTTCAGCTGCTTTTTGAGATTGGTTTTTACCTGTGCCTTGATCTGCTTTTTCAGATCGGTCTTTAACTGCTTTTTAAACTTCGCTTTCTCAAGTTTCAGCTCACTGGCGGAAATATCGGACGTATCATCTTCAACGACATTTCCCGTGTTTTCCGAATCACTCGAATTATCAGATGTATCACCGGCCGTATTGTTTCCGGAAGTATTTTCGGTATTGCCGGAAGTATCTTCCGTAGCGTCAGGCTCCGTAGTATTATCAGGTTTACTTGGCGTTACAGGTTTGCTTGGCGTACCGGAACCCCAGGAACCACCCCATCCCCAGGAACCGCCGCCGGAACTGCCCCAGTCCCAGGAAGAACCACCGCCGGAACTGCTGCCAGTTGCAGGGATGCTTTCGTTCTGGCGATAAGAACAAATTGTACATTCCCGATGCCTGTTTCCGTTTTCATATGCCGTTGCATTCGTATCAACTACCCAGTCGCCGTAACTATGTTGTGCATAACTGTCTTTTTCATTATTTGCAGTTACAGGACATCCTGCTACGCTGCATTCATGCCAATGATAGTTATCGTCATGGTTCCAATCCGCAGATAACCAGCTATGTGTGTGAAGACCTGGCATATCACCTGGGTCATTTGGGTCTTCGAGGAATGGATTTGGGAATGGATAATTACATTCTACTTCTACTTTACCGTCTAAACCTGCCCTATTTATGGCAACATTTCCGTTTTTATTCTGCCACTCCGATTCACTGCCGGCAAAGTAGATTTTCTTTAAATTACTACAACCGGCAAAAGGAGACATCGGTGGTATGCTTTCCGGATCAAACACTTTTGCGATTCCTGCCGGAATATACAACTCGGTAATCCACTCACAATTCGTAAACATACCACTGCTAATTCGATCTGCTTTTTCCGGCAAAGTCACTACCGTCAGCTTCCTGCATCTTGCAAATAAGTTATCACCTATATGAACTGACTCACTGCCAGGCTTAAATCTTACACGAGTCACTTCATCACAATCCATAAATGCCGAATCACCTACTGATGTGATACTGGAAGGAAAATCAATATATTCCAGACTGCGACAACCTTTAAACGCGGACACTCCGATCGTTTTCACACCTTCAGGAATGGTTGCGGAAAGGAGATTTCCACAATTTTCAAAAGCGCTATCTCCAATCGTTTCTACCGTACCTGGTATACTCACGGAGATAATATGCGATTGGCTCGTCTCACTACCTATCTCATAAAAAGCATAATCCCCAATGCTGGTAACACCACTTTCAATCACAACCGTATTAATGCTGTCTTTATGCGCATTCCACTCCGGACGATCATTATCAGTGAAATTTTTCATATTCCCACTTCCGGAAATAGTCAATATCCCACTTTCTGTCAAAGTCCATTTAAGATTGCCTTCGGTTCCTTCATGAACTACTTTTTGTACTATGTCCGCATCAGATGATGTATCAGGATCTGTCGGATAACGTGTAACGATAAAATTGGCCTTCTCCACCTCTTCTTTGCTTATCGCACGTCCCCAGTGTACAGATTTGTTGTAATTACCTTCGGCAACGATAACACCGACAGCTGTTTTCTGCAGTACAATTACACTGTGGCTGTTACCATTAACCCGCAGTATATCTCCCGGCCTTACGTGTTCATACTTAACAGCGCCATTATCAATCACTCTTGCCTTTAAATCGCCAAAAGCCGCATCGCTTAATATAAATGCAAAGGCAGCACAACCCACACCGCTTCTTACATTGCCCAGTATGGTTCCACCTTTCCACCTGTATTCTTTGTCAATTGCCCCCTCTTTTGTACCATATGGTTCAAAATTAGTCCAGGTCATTCCTTCAGGATATTTCTCCCTGAGGGCATTCATCTTTTCGTACACTTCCTGATAAGACAGTTCCCCGGCTTTCCCTGCGTCAGCAGGTACATCCGCCAGCTGATCTGTGTTGATTGCTGCATCAGGCTGACTGTTTGGTTCCGAAACTTCTATGGCTGGCGGACTGACCGGTTCCGATGCCAACATGACATTCTGACTATCCACGTTCAACGCGGTCTCCTCTTCCATAACCGGCTCGTAGTCCGTATTGATAGAAGCGGCTGCCGCTGCTGTCCCCATAGTAGAGGAAAGCATAGCAAATGTCGCCATAAATGAAATTACTTTTTTTGTACGTTTCCACCTTTTTGGATACATACGAAATACCTCCTTTAAAGTGCTCTTACTCCATTATGGAGTCTGACCGGATGGCGTTCTCCGATAGAGAACAGCTACATCACACACTATAGTTACTGCTCCCATAATATGAATTTGATACTATTATGCCATTTTTTTCATAAAAATGGAAGAAGTTTTAAAAAAAATTTTTAAATTTTGTACGATTGTATTTCTATCTCATAAATCTGTATCGAACCATATTCAAACTTTTTTGTAATATTTGTTATTTTAACCTGTCATCAATCTGATTTAACTCCAAATCATAAAAAGCGGTATATTCGGCTAAATAATCTTTTTCGCTGTCATAAATCCTGATCCATACCGAAATATAATCTAACGGTGGATCATAAGAAAAACTTTTACTAAAAGATACCCCTTCATTTTCAAAAACATACGTATTGATAACCTGATCCAAATCAGCCTGAAACATTTCATGAAATCGTTCTTGTTCCGTTTTATAAAAATGATTCAGACATAACATAAGGTTTTCTTTTGTTTTATCAAATAAATGATTGTCTTTAATGAACGAGGAAAATATTTGCGGATCCATCTGTTTTATACCTTCCTTCTATAATTTATGCACCATCCGGAAATCAACAGGGAAACCAGTCAAGTAAGTACATTTACACTTACATCAGCAAACGTGCATCTCCATCTTATACGCTGTTATTTATTCGCAAACCAAAGTCGACTGTCAATACCTATTTCAGCAACAAAGACAACACCTTGGGACGCGCACCTTTTTCATACTTAAACTTTAAAGCATGTCTAATAATTTCAGGCAAATAATATCGGTCATTATCTATTTTCAGATATCCTTCCTGTTTCATAATCTTTTCTTCCGCCTGCGTAAGGTTAAATGTATCTGCAGCGAATGGTAAAACTTTTTTTCTTCCGATGCATGTTCCAATTTGTCAAAAATCGGTGCTAATGCTTTAATTTCATCTCTTATTTCTCCAATCTTGTCATTAGAACATTCTGAAACCGCCTTTCTGATTTCTGTAGGCATTAAATATCTGTCATCATACACTGCTTTGCCTACATGGTCAGTTGCTTTCTCCAAAAATCTGATAATATCGCGCGCCTGTAACTGTCCATTAAAATCTGATAATGCCGCCAAAATCCATCTTGAAGAATTTGCTTCATTAGATGTTGGCTTTCCCAGTTTAACTCCCCATAATCTATTAAGCATTTCTTCAATTACTTCTCCCGAAGCAGTTTCAATTGGTATATTTCCCAAATAAAAATCTGGTACTGCCTGACTTGTCAACCATGCTGCCAATCTTAATGCCTCGGTATTAGACCATTGCAATTCAACGGCACGGTATAAAGAATAAAATTGTTCATAATTAATTGTTAATGAATCCCGCGCCATATCTTTTCTCAAAAATATCATAAGACCCACATGGTGATAAGCTATTTTTACTTCGTCAACCAGATCTCTGCATAATGCCCTAATCGCATTTTTCTCGTTTTCCGACGATATTGTATGTTCAAAAATCTCTTCCAGACCATCTAGTAAAAATACAATCTTGATATGCTTACGGTGCAATTCCTCTTCAAGTTCTGCTAATGAATGATATGTTTTATCAAATGTACTTAAAATAACTTTTTTCCAAATCTCTTTCCACTCCAAAACATCATGGTTTTTTCTCACATTCATTAACAGCATATCTTTACTGTCCACATATATCGAATTACTAATTTTCCCTTTCATTCCACATTTGTTGTAACCAACTATAGCATTCTTAATAATCCCATTAAATCCTCCCGCATTTCCTGAAGCCAAAAGAGGTACTGCCAGTATACATGTATCATCGCCCAGACCTTTCGATACCGGTTCATTTTCGCTCATTCGTTCAACAAACTTTTCCCAATATCGATCCCCTTAATATTTCTCTATATAAAAATGTCTTACCAGCTCCCTTCGCACCCATGATTACCGTATTTGGAATACTATTTTTATACTTTCTAATTAAATTCTGAATTGACTCTGTCATCAATACTTCAAATGTTCCATCCCCTTCTGCCGCAATTTGGTTTGCTGCAAACTCGTGAATATTATTTATCACTTTGTTTCTTGATATCTTTAAGCTATCACTCTTTGTTTCTTTTGAAACCAGATAGCTATTTTTAACTATTTCACAAATATTTTTGTAGAAATCTCTGCCGCTTAAATTTGCCATTATTTTAGGTAACGTTTCTAAGTGTACTAATTCACTTGCAAATGGAAGCTCCGTCACTATATTGTCCGTTATAGAATCATCGCTCTCAGCTATATTTGGATGATAGACAGCAGCTAATTCGCTAATGATTTCATCCGTATTCATCCCATTTTGTACCATAGTCAGTAAAACCTCAGGTATTTTGGAATTCTCATTCAAAGGCAAACCTTTGTTCAATTGTTGTAAAAGTATTTCTGTTCCCTTAACAGACTGATAAGATGTTGATGTCACAACATATTTTTTTACTCTGGGATCAAAAAGTAACGGCGCAGAAAACTCGCTTAATCCCGCCCTTAAGTCAATCAGCACCAACCCTGCATTTACTTTCTTTCCTAATTTTGACAAAACTTCAGCTAACATATATTTTTTATTATAGCTAATGGCAAGACTTTCAGGACTTGCATACATATCAAGCAACTGTTCCACATATCTATACGTTGGTAAAACAATATGCTCTGCCCTTCCTCGTTCCGTTTCTATTTTAACAGTCAATTCCAATACTTTATCTGCAATCAAATTAGTAATCTCATCCGCATTATCCTTTTCCTGTGTAACTTCCAAAAGATCCAAAAACTAAATGCTGTTTCCTCCTGATTCATAGTTAGCCACGTAATTCCCGGTGCCTCAACATCTGCATCAATGACAAGAAGTTTTTTGGTATTCTTTAAATTGTTTAGCTCAGACCATGCTTTAACAAAAGCCAATAAAGATAAAGTACGTCCTACCCCTCCCTTGTATGAATGAAAGGCAAGAACAGGTACTCCTGGTAATTCCTTTTCTATCAGCTCGTTAAAATACGCTGTCTTCTGATACAAAACATTCCTAAAAAGCGGTGTGACTACATTATCATTTTCCTCATTCTCATCACTTTCAAAAAGCACACCTAAAGATTCGGCCGGCAAATCCAGTAATATTTTCTCGCCATCGTACTTTTTCCCAAAGATCTCTCTTAATATTTTTTTAGCGCCCTCCTCAGATTGCGCTTCTTTTAAATAAATAATTATTTCATCTGTATATATTTCAGTATCAGAAATTGCTCCATGCCACTTATCTTTATTTAACAACAGTTTTCTTTCTATATCTTTCCACGTATATAGCATCATTATCTTCTCATCCCTTCCTTTATCCAACAAGCGATATCATATAATGAATCCTCTATCTTTTCTTCCTTGTCTAATTGTTTTTCCTGTGTGTTAATGCAGTATCGGTAAATCTGATGATAAGTTTCCGTGTCTACAATATTTTTATGTACCGTTTTCAATCGTGGAAATTTAAAATTTCCCTGCTGTCCTAACTCTTTTAATATTCTCTCCAAATTATGAGATTTTAACATTTTTATCTTCTTATCATCAGTGCCTTCCAAAATTTTTTGAGGATTCCCGTAATCCCGCTTGAGTCAAGTTAGTGACACGAAAATATTTCTATTCTTATTAAATTTCTAATATTATCATTACAAGTGTTGATAAAACTTTATCTTTTATCAACAAAGTTCGCCTCATTTAAGAAAAAACATACTTTCAATTTTTATTTACGGCTAGACAGTATTGTATAAAATTATGCAAATTCGTCTCTTGAACCTTAGACAAATTTTCTGCAAATGATTTCAATTCGATACCTTCTCTATTTGAATATCTTTTATCGGTTGGAAAGATTTTAATATATTCCGTTTTTCTCTTAACCCCTTTCTTTTCAAACTTTATTCCGGCTTTTACCATAATAGCTTCTAAATCCGGTATATTAAATATAGGAACTATATAATCATATGCCCAGTGTGTTTTAAACATTTGTTTCGTAATAAAATTTTTCTTTTGTTCTTCTGTACAATCATCTGTATCCATAATAATAAAAATTCTAAAATTTGAAGATAACTTTTTCTTTGTTTTTTCGCGAATTATTTCTGCATCTTCAAAAAAATTAGAAAAACTATCTAGTGAATAAAAACGTTTGTCTTGCAATATATGTTTAAGGCTATTTATTTGGATAGACTTTTCTCCTTTCTTTTCACTTATAATTTCCATTTTTATTCTCAAATTAGACTTTATATAATCACACAATTGCTTTTCTGACTTCCCATGAACTATTACAACAAATTTAAGATAACAAGGTTTCATCTTTGGCATAAATCTATCTCCTAATCTAAAATTTCCAATAATTCAAAGAAATCAATATCTCTGCTAATTGGTATGCCACCGTACATTCCTTTCAGATATCTACTTCTATAATTTAGATTTGGATGGGCTCTATCTTCATATGACATAATTGACGTTAATGTTTTATTTGCATCTGAATCAACCATAAACGTATAAATATATGCAGGATCAATATCTGTTTCCAATAACGTTGTATTGTGGGTAGTAATTATCAATTGCCCATTAATTGAATCAAGTACATTACACAAAATATTATTAACTAGTAAATCGTGTATGCCTGAATCCAATTCATCAATTACAACTGTCCTTCCTTCAATTCCCATTAATAAATATGGTAAAATATCCAACAAATGTAATGTACCAGTTGACTCGTATTCAACTTCAATATCAACAATTTTTCCAAAAATAAGTTTCTTAAACATTAATTCATATAATATTTTTTCTTCTTTAATCTCTTTTTTATAATATGCTTCTTTAATATCAGAATACACTAATGTAAAAAACTCATTTACCATTTCTTCTGCTTTGTTTAATTCTTTTTCATCTGACACATCAATTTCACCTTTATCCAATTTTCCTAATATTTCATGTGAAATTCCAATCTTCCCTCTTTCTCCTTTATTTCCTGTTTTTACCCTAATAGACATTGTCATAAATGAACCTAAAACATCGTATAATTTATCGTTGATCTTATTCCTTACATATCCTTCAGCTTTTTCTTCTATTTCAAATAAAATAATTGATAAAAAAGAATGTTTTCCCTGATATTTACTTAATAGCTCTCGAAATTCTTTTGCATAATTATTATCCAAAAAAATCTTTTCATTTATTTTTATTCTATCAGATGTAATATCATATAAATTAGTTTTATTTTTATTTAATACAAAATCTAATTTCTCATGAACTATTCTGTTATTGTCAAATTCTAACAAGTAATTACCAGGATTTTCATTGATTGTAAACCCATACTCTAACAACATATTTCCGTTACTATTTTTTGTTTTGCAATTTTTTATTATCGTTTCTATATCGCCTAGATTTTCAGAAATTAATTTAAAAATTGTCTCTTCCGATACTTCTGCAATTTTGTTCTTCTTCTCTAAAATTTCTTGTATAGTTTTTCTTACAGATAGAGTTTGCAACGTCTGACATAATGTATAAAATACGTTAGCAAAATTAGATTTGCCAACTCCATTTTCACCATATATTAAAATTATAGGCTTTGGTTCATTCCTTTTTTGAGCAAAATTAACTTCGAGATCAATAAGAGATTTATAATTTTTTATCTTTATATTTGTAAACATATTTCTGTCTCCTTTTTTATATTGTGTTATATTTTATAACATATTTTAGGAAAGTATTCAATACATTTTGACTTTTTTGTTGAATATTCATTTCACATATTGTATAATTGCTTTCAGCTTTAAAAATAATTCATTCTATTACCTTTTTCTATCCATAATTTTACAAAATATTATCGCCACAATTGTACTAACCAACGTCGCCACAATTGCCGGCCCCACAATCGACGCCGGATTAACACTCCCATACTGGCTTCGATAAGCTATCATATTCACAGGAATCAACTGCAATGATGAAATATTTAAAATCAAAAACGTACACATCTCATTACTGGCAGTCCCTTTCGGTACCACACGCAGCTTTCCTTTTTTTCTCTTTCTGCCATATTTTTCATCCAATATATTTTCAAAATTACCCTCTCTGCGTTTCTCCTCTAGCTTCTCTAGCTCCTCAACAGCCCGAATTCCAGCCGGCGTAGCCGCCCACCCCAGCCCAAACACATTCGCTATAAAATTCTCAGCAATATACTGATTCGCCAAATGGTTTTTTTGAATTGTGGGAAACAAAAAACGCAGCAGAGGCTTCATTCCCTTCACAGCGCCGGCAATAATTCCCGCTTTCTCCGCAATTCGCATCAATCCCATCCAGAGCGACATCACTCCCGTCATTGTAATACAAAGCGTTACCGCTTCCTTGGATGAATCAATCGCAGCCTGTGTCACTTCCGGCAGTGATCCGGTAAAAGCTGCATATATGATTCCTGACACAATCATAAATCCCCATAAATAATTCATCTTCACACCAGATTTCCTGTTTCTTCCATATAATATATGTAGTAATCCATACGTAAAGACAATGTTTCTCAAAATATTAGGATGGATTTTATTAAATTATATTTGACATTTATTAAAATAATCTATTCGGATGGATTCCTTGACTTTTCCATCTTTCAATGTTACTTTCATATTATATAACCATATTACCGGACAAGGAGGTTCTGCATGCATCAGCCACAATCACCCACGTTAAAAGAACTCCGCCATCATGGAACAAAATCGTTCCCTTTTGCAGCCTATAAGACATGTTTTGCTTCCAAAGGCACAATGGTCAAGCATCACTGGCATGAAGAAATCGAAATGATCTATTTCTTTGAAGGTGATTTCCGCCTAGAAATTAATATGGAACCTTTTTATATTCGTTCCGAATGCATTTATTTCATCAATCCTGGTGAACTGCACAGTATTGTCATAGAAAATAATAACAGTTCCGAAGAAGAAGCCATTGTATTTTCATCGGATATTTTAAGCTTTGAATGTTACGATGCCGTTCAGGTACGGCTGATTCAGCCTATACAACACGGAACCATGATATTTCCACGCTGTCTGATGCCTGATCAGCCGGCCTTTATTCCCGTACGCGATTCTTTTTTAGATATTATGAATATTTACGAACGGTCCGGCGAAAAAAGTACACTGTTTGATCCCGTTACAAATCAGCTGTATATAAAATCAAGCCTTCTTCGTATATTTGCGCTGCTATCGGATCACAGACTCTTTCTTCGTTCGGAAAAAAATGATGACAAACGTGTAGAAGAGATCAAAAAAGTAATTACCTATATTATGGAAAACTATAAAGAAAAAATATACATTCACGATCTTGCCGATCTTGTCAGTATGAATGAACAATATTTCTGTCGCTTTTTTAAAAAAGCAATCGGGCGTTCTCCTATTGCTTATGTTAACGATTATCGCATCAAACAGGCTATTCGCCTTTTGAAAGAAACCGACCTGCAGATTATGGAGATTTGTCTGGAATGTGGATTTAACAATCTCGGCAACTTCTTAAAAGAATTTCGCAAATATACAAATACCACACCGTTAAAGTATCGCCGAAACCTTTCCTGCAAAAATACGGAATTATTATAAAAAGTCAAAATATCGTATTTTTTAATCATAGAAGTGTAAGACATTTTTGTAAAATGCCATTATAATGAAATAAATAAAAATTACAGTGACGAATAATTCGAATGGAGGTATGGTTATGACAAAGAAATGGTGGCACGATAAAACAGCATATCAAATTTACCCAAAAAGTTTTTATGATTCGAACGGAGACGGCATCGGTGATATTCCAGGTATTATTTGTAAGCTGGATTATCTGCATGATCTTGGTATAGATATCATCTGGCTTTCTCCATGCTACCGCTCTCCACTTGCCGATGAAGGATATGATATTTCCGATTATTATAATATTGACCCTCGCTTTGGCACAATGGAAGATATGGAACAGCTCATTATGGAAGCTAAAAAACGCGACATGTATATCCTTATGGATCTCGTTGTCAATCACTGTTCCGATGAACATGAATGGTTTCGCAAAGCCTGTCAGGACCCGGACGGTAAATACGGCAATTTCTTTTATCTTCAGGATAAAGTGGAAAATGAACTGCCTACCAACTGGCGTTCTTATTTTGGAGGACCCGTATGGGACGACCTGCCTGGCACACAAAAACAATACCTGCACGTTTTTCATAAAAAACAACCGGATTTAAACTGGGAAAATCCACAGCTTCGAGAAGAAGTATATAAAAATATTAACTGGTGGCTTGAAAAAGGTATCAGCGGTTTTCGCATTGACGCAATTATCAATATAAAAAAGCCCTTCCTTTTCGCAATTATACACCAGACCGTGAAGATGGCTTAAGTTCCATTGAAAATATGTTAAAAGAAGCTCACGGCATCGGACAGTTTCTCGGTGAAATGAAAAATCGGACATTTCAAAAATATGATGCTTTCACCGTCGGTGAAGTGTTTAACGAAAAGCCGGAAGAGATTAAAGACTTTATAGGCGAACAAGGCTATTTTTCAAGCATGTTTGATTTTAATGAAACAATATGCGGCGGCAGTGAAAAGGGCTGGTACGATGCCAGAAAAATTACACCTGACGAATATAAAGCATGTTGTTTTGAAGCGCAGGCAAAAGTCGGCAATATCGGATTTTTATCCAATATTATAGAAAATCATGATGAACCACGCGGCGTGAGCCGTTATATTCCGGATGGGGACTGCTGCACACAAAGCAAAAAAATGCTGGCTGCTTTAAATTTTATGCTCCGTGGAATTCCTTTTATTTATCAGGGCCAGGAACTGGGAATGGAAAATATGCCTTTTACATCTATTGATGACGTTGATGATATTTCCACGCTGAATGAATATCAGACTGCGTTACAGGCCGGCCTTTCTCCGGAACAGGCATTACAAGCCGTAGCAAGATACAGCAGAGACAATGCCAGAACGCCCATGCAGTGGACCGATCAGCCAAACGCAGGATTTACCACAGGTACTCCATGGCTGAAAGTAAATCCGAATTATACATCTATTAATGCAGCCGTACAAACAGATGATCCTTATTCGGTAAGAAATTTTTACAAACAGCTCATTGCACTTAGAAAAAATCCCGCATACAAAGAAACGATCGTATATGGATCCTTAGAACCTGTCTGGGAAGATCGACACAACTTAATGGCATACTATCGCAAAGGTGAAACAAATATTCTCGTTATCGGAAACTTCCAAAAAGAAGAACAGACGGTTGAACTCCCTTCTGCAGTTAAAAAAGTCTTATTAAACAACGACCGCAGTTTAAAACTGGAACAGCAGACACTGCTATTAAACGGTTATCAGGCAGTTATATTGGAATTATAACATACAGGAAAGGAATTAAAATTATGAATAAAACATGGTGGAAAGAATCTGTTATTTATCAAATTTACCCACGCAGCTTTATGGACAGCAATGCGGATGGAATCGGCGACATAAAAGGAATTACAGGAAAATTAGACTACTTAAAATATCTTGGTATTGATGTTATATGGCTTTCGCCGGTATACCAGTCACCAAATGACGACAATGGTTACGACATCAGCGATTACCAGGCAATCATGACCGAATTCGGCACTATGGAAGATTTTGATGAAATGCTAAAAGTTGCACATGCCAGAGGCATCCGTATCGTCATGGATCTGGTCGTAAATCATACCTCCGATGAACACAAATGGTTTATGGAAAGCCGCAAGTCCAAAGAAAATAAATATCGCGATTACTACATCTGGCGGGAAGGCAAATCCTCATCAACGCCTCCTAATAACTGGGGCGCCTGTTTCGGAGGTTCCGCCTGGGAATATGATAAGCAGACAGATATGTATTATCTGCATCTGTTTTCCAAAAAACAACCCGATCTGAACTGGGATTGTCCGGATGTGCGCAAAGAAGTATTTGACATGATGACCTGGTGGTGTGAAAAAGGAATTGACGGATTCCGCATGGATGTAATCAGTATGATATCCAAAACAAAAGAAATGCCGGATGGAGAAGTCCATGATTTATACGGAGACTTTAATCCGTACTGCGTACACGGACCAAACGTTCATAAATATCTCCAGGAGATGAACGAAAAAGTATTATCGAAATATGATATTATGACAGTTGGTGAAACTTCCGGTGTAACTCCAAAACAGGCCAGATTATATGCCGGAGAAGACCGCAATGAATTGAATATGGTATTTCAGTTTGAACATGTAGAGAGTGATGGAAAATACGGCAAATGGACCGATCGGAAATTACCTTTAAAAACTTTAAAAGAAATTATGTCCCGCTGGCAGACAGAATTATACGGCCAGGCATGGAACAGTCTTTTCTGGGATAACCACGACCAGCCAAGAGCCGTATCCCGTTTCGGCAGCGATCATCCAACATACAGAGAATCTTCTGCAAAAATGCTTGCTACCTGTCTGCACATGATGCAGGGTACGCCTTATATCTACCAGGGAGAAGAACTTGGAATGACGAATTACCCGTTCCAAAGCATGCAGGATTTCAAGGATATTGAAAGTATCCATGCGTACGAGGAATGGTGTAAAAGCGGACGCCTGTCTCATGATACGTTCTGGCCATGCCTGACTTTCAAGAGCAGAGACAATGCCAGAACACCAATGCAATGGGACGATACGGAACATGCAGGCTTTACTTCCGGAACACCATGGATTGCGGTCAATCCAAATTATACACAGATTAATGCAAAATTACAGACACATGATCCGGATTCCGTATTTCACTATTATAAGAAATTAATCGCGCTTCGCAAACAATATCCGGTCATTGTATATGGAAAATATGAATTGCTCTGTCCGGAATCAGATGATTTATTCGTCTATACAAGAACATTAGAAGATACTAAAATGCTGGTTGTCTGCAGCTTTACGGAAAAGAATACCACATTTGAAATCCCGGAACCATTTACAAACGCACAATGCCTGATCTCAAATATGAATCATTCTTATCAGAACAAGACAATTCAGCTTCAGCCTTATGAAGCATTTGTACTTTTCATTTAATCATTTATTTCTATCATCCGGCCCTTTATAAAAATCAAATTGATATTGGGCCGGATTTTTCAGCTTTGTTCTATTTTTTTAATTCCTCATATATTATACAAATTATGTAGAACAGTAAATCGCAAAGATATTCTCAATCTTTATCCACACACTTTACAATTATTTGGAAACTTATACACAAACCCACAAAACTTATACCCATTTCATAAATTTTGAATATTCTTTGTCGCATTTACTATGAGGTCCTATGAAGCATTTCATATTCCACAAAAAGACGGATGCAAAGAAACTTCCTTCCTCATTACCGTTTCCTGTTTATGCGCTATGTGGATTTTTGCTCGTAATCTGTCTTTACCAGCAAAAATATAATTCCGTACATACGAGTTCTTCCAACACAGGCGCACAAACTGTAAATAAAGAAAATCAGGAATCTGCCTTTCGACATTATTTAAAAAAATATTTCAAACACAGATTACTGCCAATACTTTAAATCTGCATTATACACTGGCAGATCCCTCTTCGGCAGGAATATCGGAATATCCGGTTACATTTGGAGAATACTCCAATCAATACGAATCCTCTCGGTTAGCCGCACTGGAAAACCTGAAAAAGGAACTGCAGCAATTTGATCCTTCAGCCATGCCGCTTGCAGATCAACTGACCTATGATATTCTAAATGATACGATTAACCGAAAACTGGAACTCGCTCCATACTATTATTACGATGAACTGCTCAGTTCAACCGGAGGTGTACAGGCAGAATATCCTATCCTGCTTGCCGAATATACCTTTCGTACAATAAAAGACGTTGAAGAATATTTAACACTGTTATCACAGTATGACAAATTATTTCAGCAGATCTGTGCATTTGAAAAAGAAAAAGCCAAACGCGGTCTTTTTATGAATGAGACTTCAGTCGATCATCTCATTGAACAATGTCATGCATTTCTTCCTGAAAATTCCGAAAATTCTTTTTGGGAAACTACATTTAAAGAACGGCTTGATCAGATAAAAGGATTAAAGAAAAATGAAAAGAAGAAATACATCGACGAAAACCATAAGCTTTTACAGGAATCCGTATATCCTGCTTACCATAAGCTGATCGCCGTATTAAAGGCATTGAAAAAAGAAGGTAAAAATCCACAGGGACTATGCTACTTTGAAGAAGGTAAAAAATACTATGAACTGCTTGTAAAATCAACTACCGGTTCTGCACGCAGCATAACCGAACTTCAAAAAATGACAGAAGACCGACGCGAACAAGCGCTAACGGAATTAAACCATTTAACAGTGAGTACTGCGTCTAACGGTTTGCTGCCTTATCAAACACCTGAAGAAATACTTGAATGCTTAAAAACAAAAATTCGTACCTCATTTCCAACCGCACCAAAGGCTTCTTATGTCGTCAAAAACGTAAATGAAAAGCTGCAGGACTTTTTATCGCCCGCTTTTTACCTGACAGCTCCAATGGATCAATATACGAATAATTGTATTTATATTAATCCGGGAAATAATTATAACGAAATTGAATTATTTACAACATTAGCTCATGAAGGCTATCCCGGACACTTATACCAGACCATATATTCCTATTCCAAAAAACTCTCTCCTGTCCGTTACATCCTTTATCATGGCGGTTATACGGAAGGCTGGGCTACTTATGTAGAAATGCTTTCTTATGACTATGCATGTCCGGACCAAACACTAGCAAAAGCTTTTATGTTAAATCAAGATGCTACATTAAGCCTTTATGCAACCATAGATATGGGTGTACACTACGATGGTTGGACACTTGCAGATACGGTAGATTTTCTCGGAAAGTACGGCATTAGCGAAACAGCCGTAATTTCCAAAATCTATCAATCTATTATAGAAAATCCTGGCAATTACTTAAAGTATTATATTGGTTATCTGGAATTTTTACAATTAAAAAACAAGGCCAAAGAATACTTTGGAAACGACTATTCCGAACTGTTATTCCACACAGCCGTGCTAAATATGGGTTCCGCACCATTCTATATACTAGAAAATACTTTGTCAAATATTATAACGCGGCAAACTAATGTAATAACGAATCCATTCTTTTATACAGCATATCTAAAAGGGATGGATTCGTTATTGATTCAATAGCTGCTGATACACATCCCTTTTTGTTAATCCTCTGTCTTTTGCTACCATTTTCATTGCATCTTTCCGGGAAATTCCTTTTGATTCATACAAGTTCATATGTTCAGCTAATTCCATGCGCATCCAGTCTTCTCTGTTTTCTTTCTCAATATCCTGATACGATTTTCCTTCAATAATAAGGACATATTCTCCACGAGGTTCCTGCGTTTCATAATATAGAAGCAGATCTGAAATGGTAGTCCGCCTAACTTCCTCATGTTTTTTTGTAAGTTCCCGACACACGGATATTTTTCGGTTTCCAAGCGCCTGATAAAGGTCTTCCAACGTGCGTATCAGATGATGAGGCGCCTCATAAATAACAATAGTACGTGTTTCTGTTTTTAACTCTTCCAATATAATGCCGCGTTTTTTCTTATCCCGCGGCAAAAATGCATCAAAAACAAATCTTTTGTACTTAATCCGGATAAAGTGAGTGCCGTGATACAGGCACTTGCTCCTGGTAAAGAAACAACCTCAATTCCTTCTTCATAGCAGATTCTGACCAAATCCTCACCCGGGTCAGATATTGCCGGCGTCCCTGCATCTGTTATTAAAGCAACATCATTTCCTGCCCGCATTTTCTCTACCAGTTGATATGCTTTTTCTATTTTATTAAATTCATGATAACTCGTCATTGGAACTTTAATGTTAAAATGATTGAGTAATTTGATTGAATTACGGGTATCTTCAGCTGCTATCAGATTTACATTTTGCAACGTATGCAGTACCCGTACGGTAATATCTTCCAGATTACCAATCGGCGTCGCACATATATATAATTTTCCGGACATCATTTCTCCTTATTTTAATTATCATTTAATATCCATATATTTCGTATATCTCATCCGTATATTTTCCATCTTCCTTGTATATAATCAATGGCTTTTCAACGGTCAGCCTCGGTTTTCCTCCACGCAGCCCTTCAATTAAAACCATATTGGGTTCCCGGTCTGCAAATGGATAGACCAGCTTCATCCTCTTTGGTTCCAAACCATATTTCGTCATCAGACATATAATTTCCGCCAGACGAAATGGTCGGTGAACCATATAAAATCTTCCCTTTGGAGGAAGCAGCCTGGAACTCTCTCGTAAAATATCTTCTAATGTACATAATACCTCATGGCGCGCAATGGTTTTTGCATCTTCAGCATTTTTTAATCCATGATTTCCAATCATATACGGAGGATTTGTTGTAATAACATCAAAAGAAGATGCTCCAAAACGTTTGGAAGCATCTTTAATATCTCCGGTTACAATCTCTATTTTAGACTCCAAATGATTCAGTTCTACACTGCGTTTTGCCATATCCGCACTTTCGGGCTGTATTTCAAGCCCTGTAAAGTGCTTCCCTTTTGTTTTCGCTTCCAGTAAAATTGGTATAATTCCTGTTCCGGTTCCTAAATCCAAAGCACATTCTTTTTCTTTTACCTGAGCAAATCCGGACAATAATACCGCATCCATTCCAAAACAGAACTTTTTCGGGTTTTATATAATTACGTAACCATTTCTCTGAAGTTCATCCAACCGTTCTCCATCTCGGAGATTATTTTGTATCATCTAATTTTGATTTTCCTTCCCGATCTTCCAATACTGACAGTTTCTTAATTTCTTCAGCAGATACTTTCACTTTATGCTTCTTCTGTTTAAATTTTAATTCTTTGACTTTATATTCCCGCAGTTCTTTTTCACCATTGACATCGACTTTGACTTTTACCAGCTGCCGCAATACACTGACACTTTGTACCTCTCCCCGCAGTCCGTCTTTTGTTGTCACATACTCATTGATCTCCGGAAGCGTACTGTTTAAATACTCATATGTTTCCTGTTCATTTTTCAAACAGCACATTAATCTCCCGCAGACTCCTGATATCTTTGTAGGATTCAATGATAAATTTTGTTCTTTTGCCATTTTAATCGAAACCGGAACAAATTCGGTCAAATAGGAGGAACAGCACAGCTGCCTGCCGCAAATCCCAATTCCTCCCAGAATTTTTGTTTCATCTCTCACACCAATCTGGCGTAATTCGATTCTTGTTCGAAATACGGAAGCCAGATCTTTTACCAATTCCCGAAAGTCAATCCTTCCATCTGCGGTAAAATAAAATAACAGTTTATTATTATCAAACGTATATTCTGCCTGAACAAGTTTCATCTCCAGTCCATGCTTTTCGATTTTTTCCAGACATATTTTATAAGCATTTTCCTGCTTTTCCTTATTCTTCTGCTGCTGTTTCTCATCGGCATCCGTTGCAATCCGTATGACCGGTTTCAAAGGCTGCGTCACTTTGTCATCTTCCACATCTTTCGGCGCTATCATCACCGTACCAAACTCCACACCACGCGCAGTCTCCACAATGACATGTGTTCCTGTTTCCATCTCCATATCTATAGGATCAAAATAGTATATCTTACCTGCATTACGAAACCTGACTCCTACGATTTTCGTCATATAAATTAATTCTCCTTCATTGTCAGCAATAATAATTCAATTGTAATATCAAAATTAACATTTGCATTTAATCTTATTTTTGCTTTTTCCAAAGCATTTAATACTTCCTGAATTCCATGATACGAACTTTTGCTGGCCTGATGTTTGATATCATATACATGCTCTTTGAAAATTAATCCATTAATATCCATCGTAGCCTTATACATCAATACATCCCGATACCACACCATCATAATATCAAAATAATCATGAATAGACAACTTATATTCACCGATCTGTTTTACGGCTTCTCCCATTTCATACACATCAATATCTTTTATGCGCTTCATCAGCTGCACCGCAGAATCTTTCAGTTCCTGAAAATTCTCAGATCCTGCCAGCTTGAGCGCTTTTCCCGTATTTCCCTGTGCAAAAGCCATACAAATGTCCGCCTGATAGTCAGGTACCTGCAAATGCTGCATTAAATAATTTCGTATTTTTTCATTCGCGACCGGTTTCAGATTCAGACAGATACAACGAGATAAAATCGTAGGAAGAAACATATCCGCATTTGTCGTCAATAAAAGAATAACCGCATATGCCGGAGGTTCTTCAATTGTTTTTAATAAAGCATTTTGTGCCTGAACATTCATCTTTTCGGCTTCATCTATAATATAAATTTTATAAGGACTTGCATACGGTTTTATTACAATATCCTGGTTGACCTGTCTGCGGATATCATCTACGGATATCGTATTTGGTTTTTCATGCATCACATATCTGATATCCGGCTGATTATGGCTAAGCGCCTGTTTACAGGAATGGCATTCCATACATCCTTCCGTTCCTTTTTTTTCACACTGAAGAGCCATGGCAAAAGCTTCTGCCAACATTTTTTTTCCCGATAAATCAGGTCCGTTTAAAATATAAGCATGTGATATTTTATCGAGTTTTATTGCATTTTGAAAATGCTCAATAATCTGTGTATGTCCTATGATATCTTTAAAACCAGCCATTCTAGCGCTCCTTCCGTTTTCATCAAGTAAAAATATCCAGTAACAGACCTGTAATCTCGCCGATCTTACTTAGTATCTTAATGTGATCTTTTTCTTCTTCGCACAACTCCTGTGCAAGCTCATCCAAATTACTGTCTACAAGGCGTATAATTCCATACACACGGTGCCTGCCCTTACGATCTAAAAAATTTTCTCTGGAAAATTTATGAGAACGATTAATGATTTCATTTAAAAATTCTTTGATCTGGCCGCGGTATTTTTTCATATCTCTGATATCCATATGCCGCGCAATCAATTCACCCTGTTTCGTAATATCTTTCAGCATTGCCTCGATCTGCTGCTGAAGATCCGAATCTTCAATCGCGCTGGTCAATGCAAATTTAAAACCATCTCCTACATTTTCTGTCGGCGCCGTCCCTTCCATCGGTACGACTGCTGACGCCTGATTTACTTTAATATCCATATTCTGTCCTGCTGTCTTCCTATTATATTGATGCAACGGTAAGGATTTTCTGACACTGTCTGTCTCTTAATCCCTGCAGATGCAGTCCCAAATTCCTACACTTCCCAATGACCTCGATCAAATGATCCGATATTGTTTCTCCCGGCACAATCATAGGAACTCCTGGCGGATACAGATAAATATATTCCGCACTTATTTTTCCAACGGAGCTCTGAAGAAGTGTTTCTTCTATATTATAGTGTTCCGTATCGGAAATTTCCATAACTTTTTCCCGCTTTTCATAAACCCGTTCCAAAAACTTTCCTAATTGACTCTTATTACGGTAATCATCGCATACTTCCAGCAGATCGGACGTAAGTTCCAAATCACGGTCAATCTCCAACAACGCCCAAAATAAACGATCAAATCCTTCCTGTGTATCCATAATGCTTGTCATTGCCAATACATATTGAGCGGAACTCATTTCCATCTGAAGATGATATTTGTTTAACAACAAATCATACAGCTGTACACCATTTACCTTTGGATGACACGTTCGAATCAGTATTTTTCCATGATCCACTGCCGGAACATCATATGCTTCGTAATCTTTTTCCGTCAATACATGCAGATGCTTCAGATTTTTACCGATTTCGTAAAAACGTTTCAGATTTTCTTCATATTTATCAAAAAGCTGTTTTCCTGATCTCTCAATAATTCCAATACAACGATCAATCCCAGCCATTAATAAATAAGAAGGTGAACTGCTCTGAAAAATCGACATCATTTCTTCCAGTCCTAAAATATCTGCTCTGTCGCCGGCTACGTGCAAAGCTGCTGTCTGCGTAAAGCTCGGCAATGTCTTGTGCAAACTATGAATGACAAGATCTGCTCCCAGGCTGACAGAAGACTCCGGAAAATAACTGCTCAATGAAAAATGTGCGCCATGCGCTTCATCAACAATAAGAGTTGCATCATACCGATGTGCAATATCCGCTATTTTTTTAATATCCGATACAATGCCATCATACGTAGGGGATGTTATTACAACCAGCTTTATATTTTTATGTTCTTTCAGCACATCCTCTAACTGTTCCGGAACTATTTTTCCCTGAATGCCGCATTCCATAAACTGGGGATAAATATAATGCGTCTTTAATTGAAACAATTTTACCGCATTATATACCGATTTATGACAGTTTCTGGCAATGATAATTTCATCACCTGTTTTTATGGACGCGCCAATTGCACTTAATATTCCACCGGTACTTCCATTAATCAGATAATAAGATCTTTTACTGTTGTAAATCTTTTGAAGCCGTTTTTGCGAATCCCGTAACAGATCTTCTGCATAATATAAAGAATCAAATGCTTCGATCTCAGTAATATCAATCTGATATGGATTTGCAAAATTTAATGCCGCCCTTTTGTGTCCCGGCATATGAAACGGATAATAATCTGACTTTCCGTAAGCTGCCAGCCGTTCATATAAATCTTTATACTGCAATATTTGTTCGTCCATTTCTCCCCTTTTACCATATACTTCATACATCAGACAATTTATTGATATCAGTCAATACATCTTCCAAGTTCCGGCATCCAGTCTCCCAGATAAACAACATTTCTGCACATATGATCCCATATTACTCTAAAAAAACGTTCTATTATATCGATCACGTCACTCCAATCCGGCTGTTTTCTTTTTTTTCGACGCAAATATGCTTTCCATTTCTTTTCCATATAGCTGTTTGTCCGATAAGACATCAACATGGCAAATCTTTTTTCTTCTATTGCGATTCTCTGTTGCATGCAGCCTTCCATCAAAAGCTCCCAGACTTTTCTGCCCGAAAGAATATCTCTTTTTAATATTTCATAAATATCCATATAATATGACAGATCATTCAAAAGCTCCAGCTTATTTATAATTTCCAGGAACTTTTCCGAAATGACATATTCACTTGGAAAACAATATATTTGTATTTTACGATTATTATTTGAAAACAACTGAATATCCCTGACATATGGGACCAAATTTTCCTGAGCTACCGGTTCCAGTTTTATTTTAACCGGGACTTTTAACAGGCAGAAAGTTGCTACCATATCAATATATATTTTTCCCCAATCCATTGATATACTATAGTTCCAATGAATTGTTTCCTTCTTATAATTTCGGAAAATTTCTGCAAATAAATTACCTATTTCACGTTTTTTATAATGGAAATTTTCGGTCTCCATAATAAAAAGGAAAGCTTCAAATCTACTTTCTTCCTGTAATTATCCAAATTCAGACTTTCACTGTTTTTCATCCAGAAATTTTCCGCATAGTCTGATTGAGCAATCTTTTGTACAATATCTTCCAACACCGAAGCCGCAAACAGATTTTCATAAGAAATCTGAAGTTCTTCACTCCGCTGCCTGATAAATTTTTCATTTAACAGCTGATTACTCATTATAGCCACACTCCTACCTGATTGCGCACTTTTGACAGAACTTTTCTCTCTTTTGCATATTCTAACAGCTTCGCAATATCTTTTTCTTTATCTGCTATAAATGCACGAAGCGCCTGCTGCAGGTCATCCCGTTCCATACGATTTTCATATTTTAAAATATCACAGATTAGTCGTTCCTTGCAGTACACGGACATTTCACGACTGCCTAAAGTCATCTTCATCGTTCCCATCTGCAGTACTTCCGGTTCCGTATAATATGGCTGTACCAACGGATAATCCGTTTTAAATCGTGACTTAGATGTATTTTTATCAACGGCAATTGTCCATTTAAACGGTCTGTTTTTTAAATAATGATGGCAATATAATGCACTTTCCATCGTCAGCACACAATCGGAGAATAAAGCGGTAATAAGATCCTCTTCCCGTTTTCTGTGATAATTCATAGAATAATACCCGTTTTTTACTCTTTCCAGAACACCTTCATCAACAAAAGACTGTATCCGCCGATAATCCATTCCCAGTTCATTGAGCTGAGATGTTTTCACAATGCCGCCATTCTGTTCCAGCAGCGTTTGAATCTGTTCGGTCTGTTTGTCCCGTTTTTCCTGTCTGGTCATTTTATTTTCACTCATACGATTTTTCCGCTCCATAACTATAATCCGAGTATTTGCTTACATTATATTCCTATTCGTATAACTCTGTCAAACAAAATCACAGATAAAAGTCTTGCATAATATTACATAAATATACTATTATATAAAAATAACACCGTATGCATTTACTTTTAAATTTATGATAATGAAAGGACGTTCTGCATATGCCATCTTCACATTTAAGTTCTTCACATAAGAATCCATCCAGAAAATCATGCGAACAGACAATCAAAAGAATATTAACCCGCGAATTTGAAGAATATGGAGAAAACCATCATTTTAAGCAGGCTTCGGACTTTATGATTTATTTTGAATCTCTGCATCCTGCTTCCCCAGGTCTGACCAAACAAGTACAGCGAGCAATCAATGCATTGAACCTTCCCCGTGACGAAAACGGCTATTTTATTATCAATAAAACGGTTGAAGAGTACAAAGCAGAACAGGAGCTTTCTCTCTTACTTCAATCCTCCACTCTTATTAACCTGCAAAACTGTACACCTATATTAATAAAAACAGAATATTGGAAACGCAAACATGTAATCCATCTTATCCGTTCGGCTCCTGAGCTGCAAAGGCTCTTTGTAACACTGACAGAAACAGACTCCGGCATTTTAATATATACAAAAAATCCGGAAAAGCTCACCGAATTTTTTTCGGAGTTTATTAAAATAAATGTGGAAAGCGATACGGACCTGTCTCTCTGAAATTTGTTATAAGTAATTTAAACAATAACAAAATAAGTTGATAAAACCAATATTTCACATAGATATTTAAAAATTTAATTATATTTATATAATGTCCTCAATAATAAAACGACAATATTTCTATTAAATAATTGTCGTTTTTATTATGAAAGTCAAATATTTCAGTATTTATATTGTCTTAATATAATTTTTCCAATTTCTGCCCAAATTCAAATTTAGCGTCTTCGTCTTCCTCTTCTTGATCTGCGTGAATCTCTGATAACAATATACTGTTTCCGTGCTCTTTTCCTGTTCCTGTAATTTGCTATCTTTTGTCGAATCACATAAGATTTTTCAAAAAGAACTTTTAATATAATCATAAAGACAATCACAAATACAATGCTAACTGCTATTATGACACTTTTTAAAGAAAACTCAAATTTCAAATTTTTAAACCAATCGGCAATATTGGAAAATACTTTACCAATATCAAAATTACGAACCTTATCCATAAGATCAAAATTTTTAATCTTATCTAAAATACCGGAACCAGATTTTTATCCTCTTTTTTTCATCTACCTGTTCGGATTTCCCCTCCGACTCGTTCTCTGTTTTTATATCTGTCAGTTGATTCGAATCGTCTAAAAGCGTCTCCTGTTGATTTCCGGACGTATCATTTACAATTCCATCACTTTTATCAATTAAAGTATGTGTACGTATAATATTGGCTGTTCCTATATTTCTTTTGCCATAAGTATATTTCAGCTGTGCCAATGCATCATCCGGCAGATTATCATAACCGATCTGCATCTCTGCTTTGCTGAAATTAACGGTCTTCGGAAGTATAATCTGAGCCTGCGGATCAATCTGCGCATATGGATCATTTGTATTTAAAGAGTCATATTTTTCTTCGTCGTAGCTTTCATCTGCTTCAAAATATTCCGAAACATTACAAAGATTGAAATTTTCAAATCCAAAATCAAAAAGCGCCCGCGTCTCATTCCAATACTGCGGAGACGATCCATTTAAAATAACAGCCAGTAATGTCATACCGTCTTTCTGTGCGTAAGTAACAAGCGTATTTCCGGCTGCATTCGTATACCCGGTCTTACCACCGATACAATAATCATATAAATATGCATCCGTATCTTTTGGATAAAGCATCTTATGATGATTTACCATATAAGTAGATTCGCGATGTTTATTTGTCGGAGGAATCGTATAGCGTTTTGTACCGCAAATGGCCCGAAAGGTCTCATTTTCATAGGCAGCTTTGGCTATAATAGCCATATCCTTTGCTGTTACATAATGCTTTTCATCCGGTAACCCATGTGGATTCATAAATCGGGAAGACTTACATCCGAGTTCCTTTGCTTTTTCGTTCATCAACTTGGAAAATTTTGATATGGAACCACTGATATGTTCTGCCACCGCATAAGCGCATTCATTCGCAGATTCCAGCATGACCGCATACAAACACTGTTCCATGGTCATCACTTCACCAATATCACGCCAAATTCCGGAACCACCTTGCGTCTTATAAACCGCATCTTCGGAAAAAGTAACTACTTCGTCCATACTGCTGTTCTCTACGGCAATCAGCGTTGTCAATATTTTGGTAATGCTTGCAGGATAATATACCTGATTAATATTTTTTTATATAATATAGTTCCCGTATCCACATCCATCAAAATGGCTGCCCCGGCCGTAATTTCATCGGAAAGCTTGGGCCAGTAATTTTTACTCTTTTTTGCCTGTACCGTTGCTGCAGGCAAAACACTGATTGTCAGAGCCAATAATACACAAATCCATCGAAATAATAAATTTTTTTCATTTTTAATTATCCATTCTTTATTAATTTTTGTACTTTTATCATCCATATTTGAACTGTAAATTTGCTATCATGCTTATATTCTTATTATAGTGTTGATAAAAGTGATAAGCAACACTTTTTTTACTTTTACCAATACTTTATCGGTGGTATAATGAATTGTCATGCACGCATAATATTATAAATCAAGGAGATAAATATGAGATTAAGAAATATTCCGATTGCTGATGAAAAAATAGCTTCCAGTCCATTTTGCATTCATGATCCCGAACAATATAAAGGTTCCTGGGACCGCCTGTTCCACAATAACAATCCGATACATATTGAGATCGGTATGGGAAAAGGGCGTTTTCTTCTACAATTAGCACAAAAAAATACGGATATTAATTATATAGGAATTGAAAAATATACGAGCGTACTTTTCCGTGCCATTCAGAAACTGGAACATATGGAAGATGACAAAATTCCATCAAATTTAAAATTACTCTGCATGGATGCCGAAAATCTTACAAACGTTTTTGCACAGGATGATATTTCCAAAATATATTTAAATTTTTCAGACCCATGGCCTAAAAAACGCCATGCAAGACGCCGTCTGACTTCCGAACAGTTTTTGTGCATTTATGATCAAATATTAAATAAAAATGGAACACTGGAATTTAAAACAGATAACCACTCACTTTTTGAATTTTCTTTAGAAGAATTAACTGCTTCACATTGGAACGTCGATGCATGCACTTACGACTTGCATCATGACCCAATATTATGCCAATCAAATGTTATGACAGAATACGAAGAAAAATTTTCTTCTATCGGAAATCCCATTCATAAGCTCATAGCATCCAAACATGCAAAATAACTATTTTCAATCTTTATTCCAAATCTTTATTTTTTATTTATAATCTTTATATTCAATGATTCATTGAAACAGTCAATTAGTTCCATACCTCTCATATACTATAATAAAACCTAACTCGGGTAAGTCTTTGCAAGCACTGCAAAGACAATACCCAGGTTAAAAACATTTCTGTTCTCAATAGAATATTGATTGGAGGTATTGATATGTTATTTTCATTAAAAAGAAAAGCTTTAATTTTTTCTTATCACCATCCAAATATATTTAAAAAAATATCTACATTTCGTTCTTCTTTTTTAGATGTAAAAAAACATTTGAAGTAAATAAAAAAAGCACCGACCCCAAGTCTTTCACCTGAAACCGATACTTTAATGCGCCACCAGGGGTTCGAACCCTGGACACCCTGATTAAGAGTCAGGTGCTCTGCCAGCTGAGCTAGTGGCGCATTTCTTTGTGTTCCCCTGAACACAAGAATTATTATAGAACATAATTCATAAAAATGCAAGTACTTTTTTAAATTTTTTTCATTTTTTTTATTTGCTTTTTATGATCATGCTCATAACTACATATTTGCAATTAATGCTGCTATTTCATCGGAACTCATTACATGACTGGTATCTGTTAAATCCATCATATTATCATGTTTTGCCGGTTCCGGATCGGATAACAATTCCGTATTTGCAATCAATGCCGCTATTTCTTCCGAACTCATAACCTGATTGGAACCTGATTTACCATTTTCCATAGGAAATTCTAATATTTTATCAATATCCAAATCTTCCAAAGACTGATCCGGAATATTATCAATCTTCATTTCTTTCATAAGCTTTTCCAATTCATCTTCAGATTCCATTGATGCGGACGTTTTAGCATAAGACTGCCCCGTATTTACTGTCACAACCGGATCCAGCGTTTCCGCCATAAAAGCTTCTTTCTCCGTATCTGCAGCTGCTTCCGGTTCCAATTTCATATCATTTCCCAAATTAGCGACCATAGCTGCTAATTTATCCGGCGTTATTTCAGTACCGGAACTTATAGATTCGGTTTGTTTTTCCTTAACCGGTTCCTCAGTTTTCGAAAAAGATGTCAAATCCGGAACAGTCGGCTGCTGCATTTTTGATTTTTCCAAAATAGCCTGTAAATCCGGATCTAATGCCACCGATTCTGTCACAGAAGGTTCTATAACAGTTTCCGATTCCGGTTCCGATATAACCGGTTCGGAAACTAATTCCGGTATCGTCGGTTCCGATACTGCTTCTTCCATCACTGGCTGCAATTCCGGTACTGCTTCTTCCATGATCGGCTGCAATTCCGATACAGGTTCTTCCATGATCGGCTGCAACTCCGGCACTGCTTCTTCCATCACTGGCTGCGATTCCGGTACTGCTTCTTCCATGATCGGCTGCAATTCCGATACAGGTTCTTCCATGATCGGCTGCAACTCCGGTACTGCTTCTTCCATCATTGACTGCATTTCCGGTACGGTATCTCCCATAATTGATTGAAGTTCCGGTTCCATTGGCATTGGTTCCGGCACAACTTCTTCCATCATTGGCTGCAATTCCGGTATTGTTTCTTCCATGATTGGCTGAAGTTCCGGCTCTGTCGCAAGTTCTTCCATCATTGGCTGCAATTCCGGTACTGCTTCTTCCATGATTGGCTGTAATTCCGGTACGGTTTCTTCCACGATTGGCTCCGTATCCAAAATCATCTGCTGTAACTCTGGCTCTTCCGTATCTGATTGTAACGTTAAATCATCGGTAATAAATTCCGGAACAGCTTCCTGTTCGATCGGCTGTAATTCCGGTTCCGAAGATTTTGGAGTATTGATTTGTTGTAATAATTTATCTAAATTCGATTCCGATGAATTTTGTGATGTCTTTTTTAAGTTCTCATGAGCAGCTAAAGGAAAATCATTCTCCAAATCCAAATCTAATGGAGCAATCAATTCATCTGCTTGCTCTGTCGCCTGTGCCATCGGCATATCTTCTTCAATATCCAAAGATAAAAGCGGTTCTCCTAAAGCATCCGGTTCTCCCAGGCCGTCTAATTCCATTTGCGGCTGTGATACCAGACTATCCGGTTTTATATCCAAAGAATCAAGATCTTCAAGCCCATCTAATTCCATCTGTGACTGCAATGCCGAATGGTTTTCTTCCAAATCTAAGGACTCCAAATCTTCCATTCCACCTAATTCCATTTGCGGCTGTAATATGGAATTATCTCCGTCTATATCTAACGGAGCAATTTGTTCCTCCGAATCATGTATCTGCATTTGTAATTCCGGTGCGGACATTTGCTTAGATTTTATAGATGCCACTTTATTGGCCGAATCCAAAATTTCATTACGAAGAGATGTTTCTAACTGTTGTATATTTTGCAGAATCTCCTGCTGTTTTTGCAAAATATCTCTGTTGCCATCCTGCAGATTCGCGCGATCCTGCTCATTGAAACCGGAATTGATTTCCTGCATCGGCTCGTTCGCTTTATTATCTATATTTGCAGTATTTTCCAGAATGTCAGAAAGATCACTTTGCATACTTGTCAGTTTCTGCATCATTCTGTCATTGGAAATCAGCAGAGCATTCGTATTTTGCTTATTACGATTAATCTGTGCTTTAGCCAATGCTTTTTGCGCTGCAATCAATTCCTTATATGGTATATTGGACAAATCACCAAGATTATCCATCTTTTGTTCCATCTGATCAAAACATTTACGCATTAATAAATAAGAAGCCTTTTCTGATCTGTATACATTATCAAAAGCTTCTTCTTGATCCTTTGCTCTTTTTTCTATTAGTTTTCCAATTAATAACATCTCAACCAAAACCGATACCAGCAGAAATGCGCCTAACGATCCAATAACTATCATATTAGCCGGATCATTTATGATCTCATACATTTCAATCACAAATAGTAATACGATCAGCAATGACACGAATGAAATTTTTATCATTTGACCGCTTTTCTTTTCTGCTTTTTCTTTGAAATCTTGTGACATGATTATGCCCCCTCTCATTTAATAAATGCACCTAACTGGATTCGAACCAGCGGCCTACCGCTTAGGAGGCGGTCGCTCTATCCTGCTGAGCTATAGGTGCTAATTTTACAACTAATATCAATCTATAAAATTAATTTTTCCCTGCATCCAGATATTACCTTTAAATCTTCTTCCTACTTCCGGTATTCCAATTAAATCTTTTTCATTAATACATAAATCAAAAATCAAATCATTTGCATTTATTTTCATTAAAAATATGTTTTCCTTCGTCAACTGATTTTCTGTTTCTGTAATATCTAAAATGGTTCCCATTATGGAATACTGATCACTTTCTATTCCATACGGCATAAAATAGCTTTCAACAATACTAAAGATATCTTCTTTTTCTACTCTTTTGGATATCATAGAATACAGATCAATATCTTCCAAAGTCAGACTTTCTATTGCTTCTTCATCTCCATCACGAGCTGCTGCCATCAGATAATTATGATTTAATCTGTTTTTTTCTGTATTTCTGATTTGTTCTTCATTTTTACCAATTGGAAGAATAATTTTCCCATTTAAAGCTAACGCAGATAAAGTAGTCGTTACATTTTGAAAAAGAGCTTCGCTTATTGTTTTCTGATTTAAATAATCAGCAACATTTTGTATATAAAAAATAAGCGTTACGCCAAGTCTCATCTCATCGCATATACCAGCATAGGACTCATTATCCACATGGCGTTCAATTTCTATCTGTTCATTCGTTGAAATGCCCTGTCCTATAAAAACAGGATAATAGTATTCCATTGAAAAATTGCCATCTTCCTGATACTGTCCACAAATTACAATACCAAAGCTTTCATGAAACATCTTTGTAATTTGGGTAAATTCACATCCATCGGAATCAATTGCAATCTTCTCCAAATCCGGATTATCAATACTATCTTTAATCAATTTATCTAACTGTTTTTTATTTCTATATTCACTGAATCCTATTGTTCGCAGAAAGCGATGCATCCGACCATTCCTCCTCTCCTCGCTTAATACTATTATTATATAATACTTTATTTACTTTTGCAATATTTTCTACTTATAATTTAATGCCATATCTAAAGCTTCTTTTTCTTCCGATGCAAGTACAATAATTGATTTTCCGGCAATAATCTCTTTGATATACGTATAACATCCTTCTCTGCTATGCATTGCATTAATAACAAATCCATCATCCTTTTCATTTAACAATGCCAGAGAGAAACTCAGCTTGCCACCCATCTCATTAAATGCATCGTATTTTACAAGTCCAATTTTTTGGAAAGTAACATTCATCTGACTTTCCAGTTTTTCAATTTTACTTTTATTCGTATAATGTGATTCTACCAAATCATTCAACTGTTCCAAACGTTCTTCTATTTTTTCTTCTAACGACTTCGCATCCGTATCTCCCATAAATTTCTTATATTTTTTCTTCAGCTTTCCAATCATACACATATTGATTAAAAGTAACAACAATAACAGAACAACAGCACCGGCCAGTCCCCAGACAAGATATTCCAGTTCAATGCCAAAGTAATCACATAAATTCATTTTCCCACATCCTCTTCTTCTTATAATATATAAAAATAAAATTATTCAACTGCATCAAACTATATTTATTATTAAATTATTATCAGATTGATTCACTTACTTTTTAATTGATTGAAATAATTCTAATAAATGCTCAAATTGATCCGTATCATAATACTCTATCTCTATTTTCCCTTTATTTTTATCTTTAAAGTTAATAACCACCTTTGTTCCAAGTGCCTGTTTCATTTTTTCTTCCAATTCGTGATAAATTGCTTTTAATTGTTTCTTCTCTTCATTATCTTCTTTTAACTTTTCATTATTTTCAAGATCACCTTTTAGAAGCTTCTTAATAAGTTTTTCCGTCTCTCTGACACTTAGTTTCTCGTCAAATATTTTTTGCGCTACCGTAAACTGTATTTCCTGATCTTCAATTGCTAACAATGCTCGTGCATGACCGGTTGTCAACATCTCATCAATTACCATTTGCTGTACTTTTTCATTTAATTTTAACAATCTCATAGAATTCGTTACAGTAGTTCGTGACTTCGAAACTCTTTCTGCGACTTCATCCTGCTTTAAATTGAATTCGGTTAATAACCTTTTATATGCAATTGCTTCTTCAATCGGATTTAAATCTTCTCTTTGAATATTTTCTATTAAAGAAATTTCGACTCTTTCCTGTGGTGTAAGACTTTTTACTATAATTGGTACTTCTTTCATTCCTGCCAGTTTGGCAGCTCGCCATCGTCTCTCTCCTGCAATAATTTCATAGTATGTATCTTTATCTTGTACAATTAATGGCTGCAATACACCAAATTGCTTAATAGACTCAGATAATTCTAAAAGTGCGTCTTCATCAAAATTTTTTCTCGGCTGATCTTTATTTGGTTCAACTTTATTTATATTCACCATACATTCATCTTGTTTTTGTTCTTCGATCGGTTCCACATTTCCTACTTTATCAGGAATTAAGGAATCTAATCCTTTTCCCAGCCCTTTCCCTAGACCACTCTTTTTAACAGGCATTTCATAAATCCTTTCTATTTATAATCTCTTTTGCCAATAGACGATAACTTTCCGCACCTGCTGATTTTTTATCATATATATTTATAGGCAACCCATGACTAGGCGCTTCAGCTAATTTTACATTTCTTGGAATAATGGTTTTATAAATCATTGTATTTAGATTTTCTTTTACATTTTCAACAACCTGCATTGATAAATTTGTCCTGGCATCATACATCGTAAAGACAACACCTTCTATCAAAACATTTGGATTCAAGCGCTGCTGTACCAAATCAATCGTATGTATTAACTGACTCAACCCCTCCAATGCATAATACTCACATTGTATCGGAACTAGAATGGAATTTGCTGTTGTCATTGCATTGACAGTTAACATATTCAAGGCAGGAGGACAATCAATAATTACATAATCAAAATCATCCCTTATATAATCTATGGCATTTTTTAATAAATATTCCTTATCATTTACACCCAGCAATTCTATCTCAGCACCTGACAGATTCACATTCGATGGAATAATATACAATCCCTCAACCTGTGTTTTATAGATACTGGATTTAACCGAACACTCATCCAATAATAATTCATATACCGTATTTTCCAATTCACTTTTTTCTAATCCAATCCCACTTGTCGTATTTCCCTGTGGGTCCAAATCAATCGTAAGTATTCTTTTGCCCATTTCAGCAAGACATGATGATAAATTAATTGTGGTAGTCGTCTTGCCAACTCCACCTTTCTGATTTGCAATTGCAATGATTCTTCCCATTACTTTTCCTTTCTGAACCACATCATGTGGTTGATATTTACACTTTGTAAATATTCTCTTTTCAACCTTACCTGATAAAAACTATTATAACATCTTCCGTCTTCATTTTCTATAGATTTTGAAAAAAATATAACTTTTAGCATTTTATACTACTATAACGTTTTGTATGAT
Organism: Eubacterium plexicaudatum ASF492; assembly: GCF_000364225.2. Classification (GTDB taxonomy): domain Bacteria; phylum Bacillota; class Clostridia; order Lachnospirales; family Lachnospiraceae; genus Eubacterium_J; species Eubacterium_J plexicaudatum. The sequence continues at coordinate 4,737,232 of NZ_AQFT02000001.1, read as the reverse complement.
ACAAGTTCTATATAAAAAAGCACATTTTATTTTAGATATAATATTTTTATTTGATTCCTTATGTTCTTATAATACAATACGTAGAATAGAAAAAATAACAAATAATCCCAAATGTTTCACGTGAAACATTTATTTACGGAAACTCTGGGTCAATGCCAGAGCAAAAATCTGTTAAATCTGGCATTGTTGATATTTTCGTAATTAAAATATGATTGACCACAGCCAAAAAAACACATTTAAATTTATATTTATGACAAAAAAACTTTATTTTAACTTTTATACCAATCAGAAATATCTCAAATTTTCTAGTGCTCCATCCGAACAGAAATTACAGTTTAGTTCTGAGTGATTTGCGTCAGTGAAAAGCAAAATTTTAACGGTGATGTAGGTTTTCGACTGGAAATTTTAACGAAGCAATGGCGTGAATCAGGCTGTAATAAACTGTAATTTCTGCCCGGATGGAACACTAGCATAACAAAAGAAATAATTTACTTTTTTCGTATTTAATTCAGAATGCCTTCTTCTGAGTTATAAAGTGTATTTTTATAATTAATTTCAATTAGTGTAACTGTTTATAACATACAATATGAAATACCATTTATCAGAATGTAGGAATCCTTTTTATTAGAATTTATATATTTTAGTAAAGTGTATTTAAAAAATAATCTCTATGTATTTACTCTTTTGAGCTTATAAGTATTTTTTTCTAAATCTCTTGTTATAACCTGAAGATATACACTATTGAGTAGATACCTTAACTAAATTAACAATAATATATTCACAAAATAAATAAGCAAATAATGATTCAAATGCATTTTTATTATTTTACTTTCATAGAGACAAATACTTATGATCTACTTTTCATCCATGCTATTAAAAATTTATTTAATATGTTTCCATCTTTTATAAAGTACAGGAATTATAAAATATATTTTACAATTTACAGAAAGTCTAACACAGCAGAACGTATACGTATAAGTCAGGATGTTTTGCTCTATATCACATATTTTCAATACATAACAAATATCAAAAAGAAATTATGTGTTTTAGTAATCTTATTTATAGATATACACTGGAAAATATTAATTTATAAAATGTTTCACGTGAAACATTTTATAATGTTTTTCATTTCAAACATTTACTTATCATTTATTATTTAAGATTTACCGCAGAAAATGTTTCACGTGAAACATTTTCCATTTTTGAATCATTTAGTTTTTATTAGATTATAATATACGATCCAAACAATGTTTTATCAAATATGCTATATTTCATTTTTCATTTCAATCATTTAAATATTATTCTATAATATAATATTACTAATAGCTTATAAAAATGATTTAAATCAAATATTTTATAAGTTATTTTACATTTCAATTATTTACTTATTAATTTATTATAGTATATTTTTCTGCCGATTATGTTTCACGTGAAACATTTTATAATCCACTTTCCATCTCAATCATTTAAGTATAATTTATTATAGAATATCGCTGCCAATATGTTTCACGTGAAACATTAAGACACACAATATTGAAACAAATCCTCCATATCTTTCCCTATAGGTCACAAACTGTAAAGCACATTTCATAGACATTATTTTCAAACACTCTGTTGTCAAACATACAAAAGAAAAGTAGACATATTGAAAACTTTTAACAAATAATTGTAAGAACAAGTAATTAAAAGTTTTTTCATCGGATAGAAATACTAATACATTGAATAATAACAACAGATCATAATGTACAAAATTAAATTAAGAGTACCTATTAAAAATTGTAAACGTAAAGGATCTACTCTGAAGATTTTCACATGTACTATGTACTATTTGAGATTTAAATTAGACAAGCAATATGGCTATGGACATTCCATGGAGAATTTATCCTAAATTTAGGAGCCATTCCCAAAGGGGGCACGCTGTAGCCTTGTAGCCTATGTTGACTAAATTTAAAATAAATTCTCCGCAAAGTTGGGCATGCTGATGGCAGGAATGAATTTTAAGACATACTCTAACATCCACAATATCACTATATCAAATTTTATTCATAGTAATCAAAAAAAATGGAAGTTCAGTCCACTTTAGCACTAATACCTCAATATTTTATTTGGTTTGCGTTTTCAAAGGAACAACTATTTGACAAATTTTCCATAAAAAAACCTAAAATTCTTTATATTATATAGTAGATTTTATTCATAATAGATTTTATTCATAACAGACAAACAATTTAAAAAGTTCGCTATATAGCTAAAATGATGTACTTTTTATCTCCTAAGCATATAACAAATTGGAAAATAAAAATAAAACAATAATTTTTAGCCAGACTTCACACTTTTTATATTATTAATGTTTCACGTGAAACATTTAACACTTCAAAAGAAAACTCCCATAGTTCGCAGAAAATTTATCTTAAATTTAATCATCACGTTCCATTACAACGTACCTTTTTCTCTATAGCTCCCACATTTTAAATAATTCTTCCAAATCAACACTTTTAAAACGCACTCTACTCTCAAACAATATTTCTAATTAGATATACATAACTTCATATCATCATATATACTCCACTATCTATCAAAAATATTAAATTTCACCCTAACGATCAACATACATACAATTCACTACAAAATATTATATGCTATAATAGTTTTAAACAATCATAAAACTATTTATCTATATTAGATTACTAAATAAATTATACTCAATATATATGAAAAATTTTCAAATAATCTAACATATATTAGCAAAAATAAGGTATAATAAGTGAAAGATATCATTTTACGTTCCATATTATAAGGAGGATTAAGCACATGAATCAATGTACAAAAAAAATACTGACACTATCTACTTTGATTGTTGCAGGTATGCACATCATAAATGAATATACAGATGCTTGTATTTCACCGATGACTTCATCAAAAAATGAGAAAATTTTTAACTGGAAAGACCTTCATATCAGCTATTCCGAAAAAGGAAACTGTAATCGCCCGGCTCTTCTTCTCATACACAATTTATCGCCTTCTTCTTCTAAAGAAGAATGGTGCCACATAGATGATGCCCTGGCCAATCACTTTCATATTTTCACATTAGATCTTCCTGGGTGCGGTAAATCATCAAAACCAAATATTACTTATATAAATTATATGTATGTTGAATTTCTCAAAGATTTTATTCAAAAAGTTATTGGAAAAAAGACAAATGTTTGTGCCTCTGCCTATTCGAGCGCATTCACTTTTATGACTGCACGTATTTATCCGGAAATTATTGATAAGATGATTATTATTAACCCAACACCTCTTGAAAAATTATATGCTCCGGTTTCTAAAAAAGGCAAATATAAACAAAACATTTTGAATGTTCCTGTACTTGGTACTTTTATTTATAATTGCCTTGTAAGTAAATCGTCCATAACGGATACTTACAAATATAAATTTTATTATAACGAGGATAACATTTCAGATCAGGTAATAGAAATGGCCTACTATAACGCACACTTTGGACATTCCTCAGGAAAATATTTATTAGGAAGTATCCTGGCAAATTATACAAATATAAATATTATTCACGCTCTGTCAAAAATTGAAAACGATATTTATCTGATAAGTAATGGATCAAATAATAAAAAGACATGCGATGACTATAAAAAATATAATGAAAATATTTCCTCCATATATTTATCCCACTGTCGTCTCCTTCCGCAATTGGAAATTCCGGAGACTATTATCGAAAAAATATGCAATATATGTTCGATAAAATAAAATTATAATTTAAAAATCCAATTCTTATCGAAAAGCATCTAACAATTTATTGTGCTCTATAATAAGAATTGGATTTCACTTTATTGCAGCGGACATCTTCCAGGTGTCCCTGATTTTCTTGGATATTTTTTTGATATGTGTCTGACTTTATCAATGATTACAAATGATCTTCCGTATTCCGTCTCCGGTAATTGAAATTTCTCTATCCGATTGATTTTTCCTCCTAAAATCTGAATTGCTTTTTTAGACTGCTCAATTTCCTCGGAAATATCAGCGGACTTATATGCTGTAAATGTTCCTCCCATTTTTACAAATGGAAGACAATATTCACTGAGACTAGCCAAATGAGCAACCGCTCGTGAAACACAAAGATCATACTGCTCTCGATACTCATTTTTATGCGCAAGTTCTTCTGCTCTTCCATGAACTGAAGTGATACCGGTTAAATATAATTTTTGAATCACTTCTTCTAAAAATCGAACTCTCTTATTTAAAGAATCTACAAGCAAAACATTCAGTTCCGGATAGACAATTTTTAAAGGAATTCCCGGAAACCCGGCACCTGTTCCGATGTCAATCATTGTACAATGATCCTTCAGCTCCAAATATGCTCCAAGTGCAAGACTATCCACAAAATGTTTTTCAACGACTTCATCAAATTGGATAATTGTTGTAAGATTCATAATCTTATTCCATTCACATAACATATCATAATATACAGCAAACTGTTCTTTCATCCGATCTGTTAGCGTAAGCTGCAACTGTGACAACTTTTCTTCAAATTGCTGAAAATTATAGTTCATAGATGTGCCTTCCTCTTCTTTTTTGAACTCTTTTATTCTTTCTCTTTTTTATTATGATAATATTGTTCCAGGTATACAAGCAACACTGATATGTCTGCAGGAGATACTCCGGATATTCTGGAAGCCTGACCAATAGATACAGGCTGATACAGGTTCAATTTTTGCCTGGCTTCCATTCGAAGCCCATGAACCGCATTATAATCAAAATTTTTCTCCAGCTTCTTATTCTCCAGTTTTTTAAAACTTTCTACCTGTTTCATTTGTCTTTTAATATATCCGTCATATTTAATATTGATATTTACCTGCTCTGCCACATCATCCGGTAAATTCGGACGTTCCGTATCCAGTTCAATTAATAAATCATAATTTAATTCCGGTCTACGGATTAACTCTGTTAAAGTAGAACCTGTATTTAACGGTACACTATGATTCCTTTCTAAAAAATCCTGTGTTTTAAGATTCGCACCAACCGTTACATGAGAAACACGTTCTACTTCCTGCCGAATCATATGCTCTTTTTGAACAACCCATTCATATCGCTCTTTTGAGATCAGTCCAACCTGATATCCTTTTTTCGTAAGACGCAAATCAGCATTATCCTGTCTGAGCAATAAACGATATTCCGATCTGGAAGTCATCATACGATATGGTTCATGATTTTCTTTCGTTACCAGATCATCAATCAATACTCCGATATAAGATTCCGATCTGTCTAAGATCAATGGATCTCTTCCTAAAATTTCCATAGCAGCATTTATTCCCGCTACCAGACCCTGTGCCGCAGCTTCCTCATAACCTGAACTGCCATTAAACTGTCCGCCGCTGAAAAGTCCCTGTATTTTCTTGAATTCCAGTGACGGATATAACTGATTTGGATTCATACAATCGTATTCTATCGCATATGCACATCGAACTATTTTTGCATCTTCCAATCCTGGTACCGTACGATACATAGCGTATTGCACATCTTCAGGCAACGAACTTGACATTCCGCCAACATACATTTCATTTGTATGTATTCCTTCAGGTTCTATAAATAACTGGTGTCTGTCTTTGTCCGGAAACTTTACTACTTTATCTTCAATCGAAGGACAGTAACGTGGTCCGGTTCCTTCAATAACACCGGCATAAATTGGTGAACGATCTAAATTATTTCGTATAATTTCATGTGTCTTTTCATTTGTATAAGTTAACCAGCAAGATACCTGATCAATCTGTACATCATCAGGATTTGTCGTAAAGGAAAATGGAATTACTTTTTCGTCGCCCTTCTGTTCCTGCATCTTTTCAAAACATATGGACCGTTTGTCTATTCTTGCCGGAGTTCCGGTTTTAAAGCGGAGCATTTCTACTCCATTTTTTTTCAGGGAATCTGTCAGATAATTAGCAGCCATCAAACCGTTTGGGCCGGTATGCGTGATCATTTCCCCTGTTAAACAGCGTGCGCGTAAATACGTACCTGTACATAAAATTGCCGCTTTACAGAAATAAACTGCTCCAGATACTGTTTTAACTCCAATTATTCTTTTATTTTCTAAGTTTTCATTTAACTTTTGTACAAATTCCTCATTTTCTGAGTTTCCAGAACTATCTTTTATCGTCATATGATTATCTTGTACAGATTTTGTCAGAATCTCGGCAACTTCGGCCTGTTTTATCGTCAGATGTTGTGTACTTTGCAGCGTTTTCCGCATTTCCATACTATAATCTGCCTTATCTGCCTGCGCCCGTAAAGAATGTACCGCAGGTCCTTTAGACCGGTTCAACATTTTAGACTGAATAAATGTCTTATCAATATTAATCCCCATTTGTCCGCCCAGTGCATCAATCTCTCTTACCAAATGTCCTTTGGAACTTCCACCGATATTCGGATTACATGGCATAAGTGCAATGCTGTCAACACTGACTGTAAAAATAATTGTCTCCAAACCAAGTCTGGCACATGCCAAAGCAGCTTCACAACCAGCATGTCCGGCTCCAACAACAACTACATCATAGGTTTCTTCAAACGTATTTTTAGGACATTCCATTTCTTCAGCCTCCATTCAATATCCTTATGATCATACAAACTAATCTACTTTCCCATACAGAATTTTGCAAAGATTTCATCCGCCAGATCATCTTCGACAGACTCTCCAATAATCGTTCCTAAAGTTTCATACGCATGCATCAAGTCTATCGAATAAAAATCTTCAGGCATCTGATTTTGAATACTCTCCTCTACATAGTGCAAACTTTCCATTGTTTCTGATAAAGCATTCTTGTGCCTTATATTCGTAATAACCAATTCATCATTAAATGTTATATTTCCATTCAGAAACATATTATATATGATTTTTGTTAAATCATCAATTCCATTTCCTTCTTTTGCGGAAATTAAAACAATATGATCCGATAATTGTGACAACTGATCGAACTCTTCCCTTTCTGCTTTCTGTTCCAGATCCGATTTATTCAAAAGTATAATAACATTTTTTCCACGAATCATTTCTGCAATTTTATAATCTTCCTTACTCATTTCCTGCGAGCTATCAAGCACATATAAAACTAAATCTGCATTTTCTAAATACTGTTTCGCTTTATCTACACCGATCTTTTCCACAATATCTTCAGTCTCATGAATGCCTGCGGTATCTATGACGTTTAACATAATTCCATTTAAATTTACCTGTTCTTCCAAAATATCTCTGGTTGTACCTGCGACGTCAGTTACAATCGCTCGTTCCGATCCGACCAGAACATTCAAAACAGAAGATTTTCCAACATTCGGTTTTCCAACAATTACCGTGTGTATTCCTTCTTGCAGTATTCTTCCCTGATCTGCCGTATCTAATAAACGTTGAAACTCGTTTTGAAGATTTAAAATCACTTCATTTAAATGCTCCGCGTATCCATCCAATGTATAATGTTCCGGATCGTCCACTGCTGATTCAATATACGCAGTTTCATGAATTATGATCTTTCTAAGATTTGCAATTTTATCAGATATTTTCCCTCTTAACTGACTAATAGAGCTCTTCAGAGCAAAATCATTTTTAGAATTAATAATATCTATAACAGATTCTGCCTGTGCAAGATCAATTCTTCCATTCAAAAATGCCCTTTTTGTAAATTCTCCCGGTTCGGCCGGTCTGGCTCCATACTTCATCACCGTTTCCAAAATCTTTTGCATGACAAGCACTCCGCCATGACAATTAATTTCAATTGTGTTTTCCCTTGTATAACTGTTCGGAGCCTTCATAATCATGACAAGAACTTCATCCACTACTTCATCTTCATTCATAATATATCCATAATGGATCGTATGTGATTTACAATCTTTTAAAGATTGATTACTTTTGGAACGAAATACTTTATCTGCGATTTCAATCGCTGCATTCCCGCTCATTCGTATAATTCCAATTCCGGAATTAGCCATTGCCGTAGCAATCGCTGCAATTGTATCCGTATTCATGTTCGTCTCCTATTTAAAAAAACTGTGTTCAAATGAATTTGAACACAGCCTCAATTGTATTAATTTATAGCAACCATTTTTCTAATTTCGTTTTAATGTAACAACTACATGACGATAAGGTTCTTCCCCTTCGCTATGTGTAGATACAAAGCGATCATTTTGAAGTGCGGAATGAATAACTCTGCGCTCGTAAGGATTCATCGGTTCCAAAGCAACCGAACGTTTTGTTCTTTTCACTTTGTATGATATATTCTTGGCAAGATTCTCAAGTGTATCTTTTCTCCTTTTACGATAATCTTCCGTATCCAGCTTCACTTTCACATAGCGTTCTGTCTGTTTATTTACAGCCAGATTTGTCAAATACTGAAGAGAATCCAATGTTTGTCCTCGCTTACCGATCAGAACACCCATTTCCTGTCCCTTAAATTCTACGTCCATCAATCCATTCTCTTCATCGTAATTTATAAGAATTTCAACTTCCAATTCCATTGCTTCGAATACACGACTCAAAATTCTCTGACACTTTCTTCCGGTGAATATTTTCTGCGTGCCTTAATAACCGCAGGTTTACTGCCAAATCCTAAAAACCCGGTACTCCCCTCACTTACTACTTCATACTCCAACTGATCGCTCGTTACCCCAAGCCGAACCAAAGCATCCGTAACCGCATCATTGACTGTTTTTGCACTTACCTCAATAAACTCCATCACAAAAATCTCCCCTTTATTTATTATTCCTTTCATTAAAATCCTTAACCAAATTTGCTTTTGCCGTTAAGCTGTTCGGATTGGCTGTCTTTCTATATTCATATGCTTTTTCAATTTTGGAATCTCTCTCTGCCTTTGACATTGTTGCAGATAACTGTGCATTGCTCTTTGTACTTAATTTTGCGGCACTGCGAATCTGATTTTCACTGATTCCCATTTTTTCCAGTTTCTTTTTCCGCTTCTCTACATTTTTAGCAATCATTTCATCTAAGTCCAGATTCCGGATATGTTTATTTACAAAATACTGCTGAACACCCCTTGTCAGCGAACTGAAAATCCAGTAAATTCCAAGACCAACCGGCACTGTAAACGTAATACCAACCGATATTAAAGGCATTGTATAATTCATTGCTTTCATCTGTTTTACCATTGGATTATCCGGATCGGTATCTGCCTGCGGCATCAGTTTAATGTTAACCATCTGCGATGCATAAGATACAAGTGGTATCAGGAAAGCCAACAATACCAAAAGATAAGACTTCTCTTTAAAGCTGTTTGAGATAATTGTAAGCGGTGAATCGGATATATTCAGTCCGAGAAACGCATTCATATGATTTAACTGATCTCTCGTCGATTCGATTACATTCTGAAGATTCGGGAATGAATCGCTTAGCTTTTCCCAGCCGGAAGTCGGCATTTTATATATGGAATCTACAATAAAGTTTTTTACGACGGACATATCCTCATTGTTAAAATCCGCTCTGATCTGTTGAGTCAGATTCAGACTTTCCAGAAACTTCTCCATAATTCCCTGAAAGCCGGCCGTATGAATAATACCATCAACGACTCCGTCAAATGTCGCTTTTACACTCGATACATAAGCAGGTACATTATATATCACACGGTATAATGCTAAAAATACAGGCATTTGCAGTAAGAATGGCAGGCATGTCCCCGTTGGAGAAATACCATACTTTGCATATAACGCCTGTGTCTCCTCATTCATTGCCATCTGAGATTCCTGGTCCCGTTTTCCTTTATATTTCTCCTGGACCGCCTTTATCTCAGGCTGCATTTTCTGTTGAAGCTTTGAAAATTTCTGCTGCTTGATTGTAAGCGGCAGCATACACATATAAATTAATATCGTTAATACAATGATCGTAATACCTATGTTCTCTATTCCGAACACATTAGCCAGAAACAGATAAATCCAATTCATAATCCATCCAAGAACTTTTGCAATCGGACCCAGAATCGAACCGGAATACTGTGTCAGTATGATCGTAGACAATGAAATACCTCCTTATGGGACAGGATCATATCCACCTTTTGAAAACGGATTGCAGCGTAAAATCCTCCAGACCGCCAGCAACCCTCCATAAACCGGGCCGTGTTTTGAAACAGCTTCAATCGCATAATTAGAGCACGATGGAAAATAAGGACATTTTACGGTTTTCATCGGTGATATATACCTTTGATATAATCTAATACATAAAATTATTATTTTTTCAATTTTAATCATCTTCTTCTTTTTTATAGATTTTAAAATACTATGAAGATTACCAAGATGCAGCAATGCACTTTCAGTTTCCGTATAAGATATCCCTTTTGCTGACATTCTTGCAATAACTACAATATCCAGACCACTGTAAAAAATATCTTCCTGCAGTCTATAAGCTTCTTTGATCAAACGTTTCAAACGGTGTCTTACAATGCTGTTGCCAACTTTTTTACTGATGGAAATACCAAGTCTGTTGCATTCGGTCCCATTTTTTAAAACATACAAAACAAGATACCTGTTTGCATAAGATTTTCCCCGTTTGTATACCTTTTGAAAATCAGAATTCTTTTTAACGATTCAGAAAATTTCATATTTTTTTCCCAAAATGCAGTCTTTTCAATATAAGCAAGACAACGGTTATCTTTACGGGATTTTTTCATATATTATATATCATTTTTAAAAATAACCGTTCACTTGCAAAAAAATAAGAAGAAAGACCACAAAAGATGTGGCCTATGCTGATAACTTCTTTCTTCCTTTTAATCTTCTTGCAGCCAATACTTTTCTTCCGCCTGCCGTACTCATTCTTTTTCTGAAGCCATGCACCTTTGATCTATGTCTTTTATTTGGCTGATATGTCATCTTCATATTACACGCACCTCCTCTATGCAAATGCTTATTGTTGAAAAAATACCATTACAATTATATCAAAAAAGATACGCAAGTCAAGGAAAACCTTTTGTTTTTATAATTTTTTTATGAATTTTATGGAAATCCCCATCCACATCCAATCACAAAAAAGTTATCCACATTTACATTATCAACAAAAACTTATACACATATTTATCCACATTTTTTTGTGATTTATTCAAAAATTGTTGATTTTAAAGGCTTTTACTTATATATGAATTTGTGGATAACCTGCTGAAATCCCCGAAAAACACGGTTTATCACCTGTGAATAACACAATCTTTACACAATCGACAACCGAATTCATTTTTTATTTTAGACAATTTATCCACTTCAGACCCACTTTTTGTCTGAAGATTTAATTGCTAAATTTGTCATTTTGGTTTATCATATATAGTGTGGCTTTTATCTGCTTTTTTAGAATGTATAAATATAACGGAGAAATAATATGATTGTTGAGGAAAAATGGCAAGAAATACTACTAACGGTAAAAGAAGAATACGAGCTTTCCAATGTTGTCTTCGATTCGTGGATAAAACCTTTGGAAATTTTTCAGATAAATGGGAATAAAATCTATATTCTCGCCCCGCCGGAGCAGATTGCTCTGAACTACATTACAAAAAAATATCGTACCCCATTAAAAGTTGTAATTGCAGAAGTTACAGGTGTTGATTATGAGATCGAATTTATTCTTCCTGAAGATGCAAAAAAATGAAACCGGCCAAATCAACTGCCATGCAGGAAGACAACGCTTCTTATAAAAACCACGACTTAAATCCCAACTACACATTTGATACTTTTGTAGTTGGCAGTAACAACAAGCTTGCGCATACAATTTCTCTGGTAGTTGCAGAAGAAGCTGAAACCCCTGCAAAACAATACAATCCGCTTTTTTTATGGGGAGGCGTTGGGCTTGGCAAGACGCATTTGATGCACTCGATCGCACATCATATCCTTGCTAACCATCCCAAATTAAAAATACAATATGTCCCTTCGGAGGTATTTACAAATGAAGTCATTGATGCTATTCGAAACGGCAGCAACTCGCAGATTAATGCAATACGCGACAAGTACCGGAATGTAGATGTACTTCTTATAGATGATATTCAGTTTATAATAGGAAAAGACCGAACACAGGAAGAATTTTTAATACGTTCAATGTTCTTTATAATGCCGGCAAACAGATTGTTGTTTCCAGCGATAAACCGCCAAAAGAAATGACTACTCTGGAAGAACGCTTCCGTTCCCGTTTCCAATGGGGATGTATGGCTGATATTGGTTCTCCTGACTATGAAACACGTATGGCTATTCTCCGCCGCAAGGAAGAAATGGATAACATTAAATTTGATGATGAAATTATTAAATACATAGCTACAAATATCAAATCAAATATTCGTGAACTGGAAGGTGCATTAAACCGTTTAATGGCTTTTTCAAGATTAACAAATGTTGAAATTACTATAGATACGGCAAAAGAACAACTGGAAAGTATTATCAATCCTGACTTACACAGAGAAATTACACCGCAGCTAATTATTGAAATTGTCGCGGAACACTTTCAAAAAACACCGCAACAGTTAATATCCAAATCTCGCAGCAGCGATATTGTAAGACCAAGACAAATTGCCATGTATTTATGCAAAAATATGACAGGCTCTTCCTTGGCAGGTATTGGAGAAATCTTAGGCGGACGAGACCATTCTACTATTATTCATGGAATAGAAAAGATTGAAGCTGAATACCAGTCAAATGAATCTACACAAAATTTAATAGAGACCATTCGAAAAAAGATCAATCCTAATTAAAGATGCATGATTTATCCACAGTTATCCACATTTTTTTGTGGATAACTGTGGATAACTATCATATTTTATGTTTATTACTTTGGATAACTATGGAAAATTAACGAATAAAAATTATGTCGGTTTTTATTCTCTTCAGTTATACACAGCCTATCAAGGCGCTTACTTGAAGTTGTTCACGTAGTTTTAAAACAACGTTTACCTGTTAAAATAAAGGCTTAAAGTGCTTTTACACTTTTACACCGCCCCTATTATTACTATTACGAAGTAAATATATATTATTTTATAAAATTCACTGCAAAAGGAGTTATGCACATGAAGCTGATTTGTTCAAAAACGAACTTGCTTTACGGCGTAAATATCGTAATAAAAGCAGTTCCTTCAAAAACAACGATGCCGATCTTGGAATGCATTCTGATAGATGCATCAAAAGGGCACGTTAAATTAATTGCAAACGATACGGAATTAGGAATCGAAACCGTTATTGATGGTACGATAGAAGAACCTGGAATTATAGCACTAAATGCAAAGATATTTTCGGAAATTGTACGCAAACTTCCGGATAATGATATTTCTATTATATCAGATGAAAACCTGAAGACGACAATTACATGTGAAAAGTCAAAATTTAACATTGTCGGTAAATTAGGCGATGATTTTGCATATTTACCGGAAATTGAAAAGAATGAACCGATATCTATTACACAATTTACTTTAAAAGAAATTATTCGTCAGACAATTTTTTCCATTGCAGATAATGACACAAATAAACTGATGACAGGAGAATTATTCGAAATACAGGAAAACAGGCTCAAAGTTGTATCTTTAGACGGACATCGGATATCTATACGAAATATTGAACTGAAAAATAATTACAATAATAAAAAAGTAATTGTACCTGGTAAAACATTGCAGGATATCAGTAAAATCCTCTCAGGGTCAGCAGATGAATATGTTCATATTTTTATAACGGAGAATCATATACTGTTTGAATTTGAAAATACTACGGTTTTATCAAGGCTGCTGGATGGAGAATATTTTCGGATTGATCAAATGCTCTCTTCAGCTTATGAAACAAAAATTAAAATAAATAAACGGGAATTATTAGGAAGTATTGATCGTGCAACACTTCTGGTAAAAGAAGATGATAAAAAACCGATTGTTATGGACGTTCAGGACGACTATATGGAACTGAAAATTTCTTCTTACGTTGGTTCCATGAATGAAGATATCGAAATAGAAAAAGAAGGAAAAAACATGATCATTGGATTTAATCCAAAATTCTTTATTGATGCGCTGCGCGTTATTGATGAAGAAGAAATTATGCTGTATATGGTAAATCCAAAGGCTCCATGTTTTATCAAAGACGAGAATGAAAGCTATATCTATTTAATTCTGCCTGTAAATTTTAACGCTGCTGATATTTAATGATTGAAATTAAGGATATTTATGAGTATGATAAAATAAGAGATGAATATATCAAGTTAGGCCAGGCAATGAAACTTGCGGGAATGGCAGGTTCGGGAACCGAAGCTAAGATTTTAATTCAGGACGGCCAGGTATTGGTGAATGGAGAAGTTGAACTGAGGCGTGGAAAAAAATTATATCCCGGAGACGTTGTTTCCTATAACGGTGAGACAAGGACAATTGTACAATGCTGATCAAATCTTTGGAATTGAAAAGTTTCCGGAATTACGAAAACTTATCTGTCGCATTTACCGAAGGGACAAATATTCTGTTTGGAGATAATGCACAGGGAAAAACAAATATACTGGAAGCCGTTTATGTAAGCGGTACGACGAAATCGCATAAAGGCAGCAAAGATCGGGATATGATTCAATTTGAAAAAGAAGAATCGCATATTCGTACGCTGGTAGAAAAAAATGAACAGGAGTTTCAGATTGATGTTCATCTGAAGAAAAATCGCTCCAAAGGAATTGCGGTAAATCGTATTCCAATAAAAAAAGCCAGTTCTTTGTTTGGTATTTTAAATATTGTTTTTTTTTCGCCGGAGGATTTGAATATTATTAAAAACGGGCCTTCTCAGCGAAGACGGTTTTTAGACCTGGAATTGTGTCAGTTGGATAAAATATATTTGTCCGATCTGGCAAATTATAATAAAATTCTCAATCAGAGGAATAAGCTGTTGAAAGACATCGTATTCCGACGGGAATTGCTGGACACATTATCTGTGTGGGATATGCAGCTTGTTGAGTACGGACAGCGAATTATCTGCCGTAGAAGTGCGTTTCTTGAAGAATTGGGAGAAATTGTATACAATATCCATAAAAATATTTCCGGAAACCGGGAAGAACTGATACTGACTTATGAGCCGAATACGTCTGCGGAGCAGTTTGAGACGGAACTTGCAGCAGCACGTGAAAAAGACCTGAAGTATTGTCAGACTTCGGTCGGTCCGCATCGGGATGATCTGTTGTTTCAGATCGGAGATGCGGATATTCGAAAATTTGGTTCGCAGGGACAGCAGCGGACGTCAGCATTATCGTTAAAGATGTCTGAGATTCAAATGGTTAAAAAGTTAATTCACGATACGCCTGTATTGTTATTGGATGATGTTCTTTCGGAACTGGACAGCAGCAGGCAGAACTATTTGCTTGCCAGTATTCATGATATTCAGACAATTATTACCTGTACCGGACTGGATGAATTCGTTAAAAACCGTTTTCGTATTGATCGTGTATTTGAAGTACGTAACGGACAAGTGGAACTAAAATAACCGATGCAGAAGAATCAGGAGGATGACATATGGCTATCGAAAATAATTATGGAGCTGATCAGATCCAGATACTGGAGGGGCTTGAGGCGGTACGAAAAAGGCCTGGAATGTATATTGGAAGCACATCATCAAGAGGACTTCATCATCTGGTATATGAGATCGTAGATAACTCCGTAGATGAAGCGCTTGCAGGATACTGTAAGAATATTGAGGTGAAGATCAATCCGGATAATTCCATTACGGTAATTGATGATGGCCGTGGAATTCCTACCGGCATTAATCAAAAAGCCGGACTTCCTGCCGTAGAGGTTGTATTTACGGTACTTCATGCAGGTGGAAAATTTGGCGGCGGCGGATACAAAGTATCCGGTGGGTTACATGGAGTAGGCGCTTCGGTTGTGAATGCATTGTCGAACTGGCTGGAAGTGGAAATATGCCGTGACGGAAAAGTATATAAACAGCGCTATGAGCGTGGTGTTACCATGTATCCGCTGAAAGAATCGGGTACATGTGATCCGGAAAAAACCGGAACAAAAGTGACATTTTCGCCGGATGGTTCGATTTTTGAAGAAACAGTCTATGATTATGATGTATTAAAACAACGACTCAGAGAAACAGCTTTTTTAACGAAAGGTCTGCGCATCGTATTAAAAGATAAACGAGATGATCCGGTGCGTATGCATGAGTTTCATTATGCCGGAGGTATTAAAGAGTTCGTAACGTATCTGAACCGCAGCCAGGAGGCATTGTATACGGATGTAATTTATTGCGAAGGGCAAAAAGATAATGTGATGGTGGAAGTTGCTCTTCAGCATAATGATTCTTATAATGATTCAACCTATAGTTTTGTAAATAATATCATTACTCCCGAAGGCGGTACGCATCTTGCAGGGTTTCGAAATGCGCTTACCAAGACTTTTAACAGTTATGCGCGGGCAAATAAGATACTGAAAGAAAGCGATCCGCCGTTATCCGGAGAAGATATTCGTGAAGGCATGACCGCCATTATCAGCGTTAAAATTGAAGAACCGCAGTTTGAAGGTCAGACAAAGCAAAAACTTGGAAACAGTGAGGCCCGGGGAGCTGTTGATACCGTTGTCAGCGAGCAGCTGACTTATTATCTGGAGCAGAATCCGCAGATAGCCAAAGCAATCTGTGAAAAATCCCTGTTGGCACAACGGGCAAGAGATGCTGCCAGAAAAGCCAGGGATCTGACACGTCGTAAAACGGCTCTGGAGAACACCTCGCTTCCGGGAAAACTGGCGGATTGTTCGGACAGAGACCCAAAGAACTGTGAAATTTTTATCGTGGAAGGGGATTCTGCGGGAGGCTCTGCAAAAACGGCAAGAAATCGTGCTACTCAGGCGATTCTTCCTTTGCGCGGTAAGATTTTAAACGTAGAAAAAGCACGTCTGGATAAGATTTATGGAAATGCGGAAATTAAAGCGATGATTACGGCTTTTGGCACGGGTATTCATGATGATTTTGATATTAGCAGATTAAGGTATCATAAAATTATTATCATGACGGATGCTGACGTGGATGGTGCACATATCAGTACTCTGATGCTTACTTTTTTATATCGCTTTATGCCGGAGTTGATTCGACAGGGGCATATTTATCTTGCAACTCCGCCGCTGTTTAAGATTGAGAAAAATAAAAATGTATGGTATGCTTACGATGATAAAGAACTGGAAAAAATACTTCAGGAAATCGGACGCGACGGTAATAATAAGATTCAACGATATAAAGGACTTGGGGAGATGGATTCGGATCAGTTGTGGGATACGACGATGGATCCGGAAAAACGTGTTTTAAAGAGGGTTATGATAGACGACGAGAAATCTTCTGCAATTGACCTGACATTTACTACCTTAATGGGCGACAAAGTAGAGCCTAGACGGGAATTTATAGAGGAGAATGCACAAAAGGTTCAGAATTTGGATATTTAGGGGGTAAATTAAATGGATGATAAGATTTTTGATCAAATCCATGACGTAGATCTGAAAGAAACAATGGAATCATCGTATATTGATTATGCGATGAGCGTAATTGCTTCGAGAGCATTGCCGGATGTCAGGGATGGTTTAAAGCCGGTTCAGCGTAGAGTCCTGTTTTCTATGATTGAATTAAACAACGGACCGGATAAACCACATCGTAAATGTGCACGTATTGTTGGTGATACGATGGGTAAATATCATCCGCATGGGGACAGTTCTATTTATGGTGCATTGGTAAATATGGCACAGCAATGGTCTACCAGATATCCGTTGGTAGATGGACATGGTAATTTTGGTTCGGTAGACGGTGACGGCGCAGCCGCAATGAGATATACGGAAGCAAGACTGAGTAAGATTTCGATGGAGATGCTTGCAGATATCAATAAAGATACCGTTGACTTCAGACCAAACTTTGACGAGACAGAAAAAGAACCTGTTGTATTGCCTGCACGATTTCCAAATTTGTTAGTCAATGGTACAACCGGAATTGCAGTAGGAATGGCAACCAATATTCCTCCGCACAATCTGCGTGAAGTCATTGACGCTGTTGTAAAAATTATTGACAATGAGGTAGAAAACGATCGTGATACCGATATGGATGAATTACTTGCGATTGTAAAAGGACCTGATTTTCCGACCGGAGGAAGTATTTTAGGAACAGCCGGTATTAATGAGGCATACAGAACCGGAAAAGGTAAAATAAGAGTACGTGCGATTTCCAATATTGAGCCAATGAATAATGGCAAAAACCGTATTATTGTTACGGAGCTGCCATACATGGTCAACAAAGCCAGATTGATTGAAAAAATAGCAGATCTGGTACGTGATAAAAAAGTAGATGGCATTACCGCTTTGCGTGATGAATCGGACCGGCAGGGAATGCGGATCTGCATAGAGCTGCGTAAAGATGTGAGTCCGAATATGATTTTAAATCAACTGTATAAGCATACGCAGCTTCAGGATACTTTTGGAGTTATTATGCTTGCACTCGTCAATGATCAGCCAAAGATACTGAATCTTCATCAGATGCTTTATTATTACCTGCAGCATCAGAAAGAAGTGGTGACAAGAAGAACCAGATACGATCTGAATAAGGCTGAAGAGCGTTCGCATATTTTGGAAGGGTTACTGGTTGCATTAGATCACATTGATGAAGTGATTTCGATTATCCGGGGCAGCAGAACGACAGCACAGGCAAAAGAAAAATTGATGGAGCGGTTCGGACTTACGGATGTACAGGCTCAGGCAATTGTAGATATGCGTCTGCGTGCATTAACCGGTCTGGAACGGGAAAAGATTGAAGCAGAATACCAGGAACTGGCGGAAAGTATTGCATATTACAAGGCTATTCTTTCAGACGAAAAGAAATTATTAGGTGTTATCCGTGAAGAAATCTTACTTGTATCGGAAAAATATGGTGACGAAAGAAGAACGTCCATCAGTTATGATGAACTGGATATATCCATGGCAGATATGATTCCTGTTACCAATACGATTATTACAATGACAAAACTTGGGTATATAAAGCGTATGAGCATGGATAATTTTCGAAGTCAGCATCGTGGCGGGCGTGGCATTAAAGGAATGGAAACGATTGAAGACGACTACATAGAAGAATTGCTGATGACAACGTCACATCATTATCTGATGTTTTTTACAAATATGGGACGTGTCTATCGTATGAAGGGATATGAAATTCCGGAGGCGGGCAGAACTTCCAGAGGAACGGCAATTATTAACATTCTTCAGTTGCAGCCCGGAGAAAAAATAACGGCTTTAATTCCTATTCACGATTATAACGAAGGTGAATATTTATTTATGGCTACCAGAAAAGGGATTGTAAAAAAGACCCCGATTCTGGAATATGCGAATATCCGAAAAACGGGCCTTGCGGCAATCAGTCTGCGTGAAGATGATGAACTGATTGAAGTTAAACTGACAGATAATGAAAAAGATATTATTCTTGTGACAAAATACGGACAATGCATTCGATTTAACGAAAAAGATGTACGTGGAACCGGTCGTAATTCGATCGGTGTTATTGGCATGAATCTGGCTGTAAGTGATGAGGTAGTTGCCATGCAGCTGGATACACAGGGAGAAATGCTTTTGGCAGTATCTGAAAAGGGCATGGGCAAATGTACGCTAATGGATGAATTTACCGTACAGAATCGTGGCGGAAAAGGCGTTAAGTGTTATAAGATTACGGAAAAAACAGGTAATATTATCGGTGTAAAAGCAGTTAACAAAGACAATGAAATTATGATGATTACAACCGAAGG
>NZ_AQFT02000001.1:2747500-4712500 GCF_000364225.2 Eubacterium plexicaudatum ASF492 | reverse complement strand
CCTGAAACCCTGTGTTTACAAACTGTGGAAGCGTTACGGCGCAACCGCGTACTTTTTGTAGAACGGTCCGGCGAGCTGCGGGTGCCGGCAAGGTTAAGCGCGGGAAGCGTGGAGCCGGAGGGAGACCGAGTCTGAACAGGGCGTTCAGTCGGCATCCGCAGGCCCGAAACCGGGTGATCTATCCATGTCCAGGCTGAAGACGCCGTAAAAGGCGCTGGAGGGCCGGACCCACGTCCGTTGAAAAGGGCGGGGATGAGGTGTGGATAGGGGAGAAATTCCAATCGAACCCGGAGATAGCTGGTTCTCCCCGAAATAGCTTTAGGGCTAGCCTCGTTTGAGTCTCGCGGAGGTAGAGCACTGAATTTCCGAGGGGGCGTCAAAGCCTGCCAGAGAATATCAAACTCCGAATGCCGCAAAGATGATAAACGGGAGTCAGGCTGCATGAGATAAGTCGGGCAGCCAAAAGGGAAACAGCCCAGACCGCCGGCTAAGGCCCCAGAGTGCGTGTTAAGTGGAAAAGGATGTGGGGATTCAAAGACAGCCAGGACGTTGGCCCAGAAGCAGCCACACGTTCAAAGAGTGCGTAACAGCTCACTGGCCGAGAGTCCCTGCGCCGAAAATGTCCGGGGCTAAAACACGCCGCCGAAGCCGCGGGATGCAGCAATGCATCGGTAGGGGAGCATTCTTAAAACCGAAGAAGCCGTTTTGTAAGGGGCGGTGGAGGGATAAGAAGGGAGAATGCCGGAATGAGTAGCGAGACGGAGGTGTGAATCCTCCGGGCCGAATATCCAAGGTTTCCAGGGTAAAGCTGATCTTCCCTGGGAAAGTCGGGGCCTAAGGAGAGGCCGGAAGGCGCATCCGATGGACAGCAGGTGAATATTCCTGCACCCCCATAGAGCAGAACTGCGGGGACGCAGTGGCAAAGCATGGGCCGGGAATGGAAAAACCGGTGCTGCAGGTAGGCCTGGCAGGGGAGAAATACCTCTGTGGGAGGGCAGGCCTGCAGCGGAGCGAAAATGAAGTAGCAAAGCATGCGAAGCTGCTGCCGAGAAAAGCCGCTATTGCCTATATGGGGCCCGTACCGCAAACCGACACAGGTGGATGAGGAGAGGATCCTAAGGCCGACGGGAGAAGCATTGTCAAGGAACTCGGCAAAATAGCCCCGTAACTTCGGGAGAAGGGGCGCCTGCGCAAGCAGGCCGCAGTGAACAGGCCCAGGCAACTGTTTAGCAAAAACACAGGTCTATGCGAAACCGGAAGGTGAAGTATATGGGCTGACGCCTGCCCGGTGCTGGAAGGTTAAGAGGAGAGGTCAGCGCAAGCGAAGCTTTGAATCCAAGCCCCAGTAAACGGCGGCCGTAACTATAACGGTCCTAAGGTAGCGAAATTCCTTGTCGGGTAAGTTCCGACCCGCACGAAAGGCGTAATGATCTGGGCACTGTCTCGACAATGCACCCGGTGAAATTGAAGTGCCAGTGAAGATGCTGGCTACCCGCGCCAGGACGGAAAGACCCCATGGAGCTTTACTCCAGTCTGGCACTGGGGCACGGCGTTGCACGTACAGGATAGGTGGGAGGCGAAGAATTAAGGGCGCCAGTCCTTAAGGAGCCGACGGTGGGATACCACCCCTGCAGCGCTGGGTCTCTAACCGACCGCCGATACCGGCGGCGGGACAATGCCAGGCGGGGAGTTTGACTGGGGCGGTCGCCTCCGAAAGGGTATCGGAGGCGCTCAAAGGTTCCCTCATGATGGACGGAAACCATCAGGAGAGCGCAAAGGCAGAAGGGAGCCTGACTGTGACACCGACGGGTGGAGCAGGTACGAAAGTAGGACTTAGTGATCCGGTGGTAGAAAGTGGGATTGCCATCGCTCAACGGATAAAAGCTACCCTGGGGATAACAGGCTTATCACTCCCAAGAGTTCACATCGACGGAGTGGTTTGGCACCTCGATGTCGGCTCATCGCATCCTGGGGCTGTAGCAGGTCCCAAGGGTTGGGCTGTTCGCCCATTAAAGCGGTACGCGAGCTGGGTTCAGAACGTCGTGAGACAGTTCGGTCCCTATCCGGCGCGGGCGGAGGATGTCTGAGGGGGTCTGGCCTTAGTACGAGAGGACCGGGCTGGACGGGCCGCTGGTGCACCTGTTGGAGACCATCTCCATGGCAGGGTAGCCAAGCCCGGAAGGGATAAGCGCTGAAGGCATCTAAGCGCGAAGCCCGCCCCAAGATGAGACATCCCCCAAAAGGATAAGACCTCTGGAAGAACACCAGGTAGATAGGACAGAAGTGGAAGTGTGGCAACACATGGAGCGGACTGTTACTAATCGGTCGAAGGCTTGACCAAAAAGGAAAAAGCTGAAAAATCGGAATGGGTTTGGATGACTCGAAAGAGACGGATGGAATTCTGTATGAAGTTTTGAGGGTGCAGGAAGAAAAAGAAGTAATCCTCGATAGCTCAATGGTAGAGCACACGGCTGTTAACCGTGGGGTTGTTGGTTCGAGCCCAACTCGGGGAGTTTTAAGACTCGCGAAAGATTATATTTTATTTCCGAGTCTTACTTAATATCAGGCCCCATGGTCAAGCGGTTAAGACATCGCCCTTTCACGGCGGTAACACGAGTTCGATTCTCGTTGGGGTCATTTGGACATATCAAACATATAATAAATTAGATAGGGCGACATAGCCAAGGGGTAAGGCACGGGTCTGCAACACCCTTATCATCGGTTCAAATCCGATTGTCGCCTCTGAAACTCTAAGGTATTTTGCCTTAGAGTTTTTTCATATTATAAAAAAAGAAGTGATGAGTTTGAACTTACAGATTATTACGGCACCGTTAATTGGTGGTTTGATTGGTCTCGTTACAAATAGCCTGGCCATAAAAATGTTATTTCGTCCGTATAAAGAAATCAGAATTGCCGGAATCCATGTACCGTTTACACCTGGTTTAATTCCAAAAGAACAGACGGAGATTGCACATGCAATCGCACGTGTCATTACGGATTATATTTTAGATCACGATACCATTTTGGCTGCTTTAGCGTCCGATCAAATAAAGGAAGCATATGAACGTAAATTTGATGAAAAAATGAATTTATGGAAACATATGGATCAGACTTTTGAGGAACTCCTTCAAAAGTATCGTTTGGAAGATTGCGTGAACATCGCAGAATGTAAACTCAGCGATGTTGTCAGCAGCTACCTGATTGAGCAATGTAAGGAAGAAGAAATAGCCCGTAAATTGATTATACAGGCTTTTTCAGACTTTAAAGATAATATGAACCCGCTGCTTTATAAAATGGGGAAAAAAGCCCTGCAGGCGACGCAGGAAGCTATGATTTTGCAGGTGGAACACTTAATAGAAGAACAGGGAAAAGAGATGATTGTCCGGTTTATGGATCTTAAATATAGTGAATTGCTGGAACTGCCTGTTTCGGAAGCAGTAATTGTTATTGACCAGCATGTTCCGGATTTAAAAAATATTTTGTGGAATCAATATGTGGATTTTATACAACAGAAATTCGGAAAATTCTTATCGACATTAAACGTGCGGCAAATTATAGAAAATAAAATAAATGAGTATAATTTTGCGGAACTGGAAAATATGATCATGGAAATTTCACGGAAGGAATTAAATGCACTTGTCTGGCTTGGTGGATTATTAGGTGTTATTATGGGATTTATAAACCTGCTATTTTAAGACACACTCTAGAGTGTATTTGAAAATATACTTGACGCATATGGTATATAATGTTATAATTTTAAATGCTAATTATTTAAGGCGTCGTAGCCAAGTGGTAAGGCACGGGTCTGCAACACCCTTACGCGCCGGTTCAAATCCGGCCGACGCCTTTGTGCAAATTTTAATAATCAGATCATAAATATAAGTAAAAGACGTGATAGATGGTTTCTATTGCGTCTTTTTTGTATATGAAAATGATATAAATAAAAAATTACTTGACCAGACGTAGTAATTATGTTATAACTACTTCAACAGACATAGTAATTTTTATTATCAGGAATACTTTTCAAAATAAAACAATATTGATAGATTGGAGGTGGTGAGTTGATTAGCAATGATGTTATTCGTGGCTATACGGATATTATCATTTTAAATTTGCTGCTGCACAACGATTCTTATGGATATGAAATATCCAAGCAAATACGTAAAATATCGGAAGAAAAATACGTAATAAAAGAAACTACGCTATATTCGGCTTTTACCAGACTTGAGAAGGCTGGCTATATTGTGTCCTATGAAGGCAGTAAAACGAATGGAAAGAAAAGAGTGTATTATCATGTTACCGAAGAAGGATGTTCGCATTATGCTGCGAAATGCAGAGAATGGTTTGAAGTAAAAGAACTTGTAGATAAATTTGCAGCAGCTATTGATGATAAGGTAACCGAGAAAAAGTAAAAGGAGTATCTATGGAAACAATATTAAATTATCTGGATAATATGTTTATCAACTTGCCGCAGACATCGGAAGTATTAAGGGCAAAAGAAGATCTTATGGAAATGATGGAAGATAAATATAATGAACTGATGTCCGAAGGAAAAATGCAGAATGAAGCAATTGGGATTGTAATTTCAGAATTTGGAAACATACAGGAATTAATAGATGAATTGGGAATATCCGAAAATATTGCCGATCAAAAATTTTCGGATGAAGATTTTATAAAAAAACCAGGCAGAGAACAGACAACGAATACATATGATAAGAGACACGTATCTGATTTGGAAGCAGATGAATATTTATTTGCTGTGAAACAGTCGGCTGGTAAAATTGCATCAGGTGTATTCTTATGTATTTGTTCACCAATATTAATCATACTGTTAGCCGGAATGCAGTCATTTGTTCCATCTATGACAGATGGTATGGTAACAGGAATCGGTATGACCGTATTGCTAAGTATGGTTGCCTGTGCGGTAGGACTGATTATTTCCGCAAGTATGAAAATAGAACCATATGAATATTTGAAAAAAGAATGCTTTGTACTGAATCCAGAGTATGAACAAAAATATATTATATATGGGAGACTCAAAAGAAAAGTTTTACTGCTAAAACAATAGCAGGTGTTATCTTATGCATTATATCCGTGATTCCGTTAATTTTTGTTTCATCCGTTATTTCCGAGAATAGTGAAAATGAATTTCCGATTCTTCTTTGTGTTGCAAGTTTGTTAGTAACAGTCGGTATCGGCGTATTTTTATTTATTACAACGGGAATGGAAGAGGAATCCTACAAAATAATTCTGCAGGAAAAAGAATTTTCAGAGAAGAAAAAATCAGGAAAAAAGGTTGAAGAAATGATTTCCGCAGTCTACTGGCCAATCATGGTCATTATATATCTTGTATGGAGCTTTACCAGCAAAAACTGGGGAATTACATGGGTGATCTGGCCGTTTGCAGGTATTGTTTTTAGTTTTATCTGTAATATTGTAAACAATGAATGAACATAAAACAGATATCAGGTTATTTGGTGAAACAGAACCGAATAACCTGATATCCGGATGAGACTAATTTGTGTGAAACATAATTTTCATAAATTTCTTTTTTCCACGTTTGATAATAAACTCATCAACGGAAAAATCAGCTTCGGTATAGCTTGTGCGGATATCCGTAATTTTTTCATTATTTACGGAAACGCCGCCCTGCTCAATAGCACGCCGCCCTTCGGAACGGCTGGATACAAGGTTTGTTTTTACAAGCAACGAAATAAGATCAATAGACCCATCGGTTAAATCTTCGGAAGATAATTCTGCAGATGGCATGTTTGCCGTACTGCCGTTACCGGAAAATAATGCGCGTGCACCGTTTTGAGCTTTTTCTGCTTCCTGTTCGCCATGAACAAGCTTGGTTAATTCGTAAGCCAGAATTTCTTTTGCGGTATTTAATTGATTTCCTTCCCATTGATCCATTTCATCAATTTGGTCTAATGGAAGGAAGGTAAGCATTCTCAGGCATTTAAGTACATCGGAATCGGATACGTTTCTCCAATACTGGTAAAAATCAAATGGAGTTGTTTTGTTCGGATCAAGCCATACGGCGCCGGACTGTGTTTTTCCCATTTTCTTTCCTTCGGAATTTAACAGCAGGTTAATGGTCATGGCATATGCATCTTTTCCAAGTTTTCTTCGGATTAATTCCGTGCCGCCAAGCATATTGCTCCATTGGTCGTCACCGCCAAATTGCATATTACATCCGTATTTTTGAAACAACGTATAAAAATCATAACTTTGCATAATCATGTAGTTAAATTCCAGAAAACTTAATCCTTTTTCCATTCGCTGTTTATAACATTCTGCTGTAAGCATGCGGTTTACACTGAAGTGTGCGCCGACTTCTCGCAGTACTTCAATATAATTCAAATCCATAAGCCAGTCGGAATTATTTACCATGATTGCTTTGTCATCGGAAAAGTCAATAAAATGGCTCATTTGTTCCTTAAAACAGTCGCAATTATGCCGAATGATTTCCGGTGTCATCATCTGACGCATATCGGAACGGCCGGAAGGGTCTCCAATCATAGCGGTACCTCCGCCAATCAGCGCAATCGGCTTGTTGCCGGCCATCTGCAGACGCTTCATCAGGCACAAAGCCATAAAGTGTCCGACATGAAGACTGTCGGCAGTTGGGTCAAAACCAATGTAAAAAATGGCTTTTCCATTGTTGATCAGTTCTTTAATTTCCGTTTCATCTGTTACCTGGGCAATCAGGCCGCGGGCAACCAATTCATCATAGAGTGTCATATCGGTCTTTCCTTTCTGAATCATTGTTTTAAAATTAATATAAATAAAAACTCGTCCCTGCCGGTCATCTGACCGATAAGGACGAGTATGTTAACCCGTGTTACCACCTTAATTTACAGTTTATTCACATAAACTGTCTTTCTAAGTATCGAATACTATAACACAATAACGAGTGTCAACCGTTGCAGCCTACCGTATTTCGGTGCAAAGCTCCCGGATGTATTCATAATAAGCTTTCCATGCACCTCTCATCAACCGGTTGCTTTCTGTTTGTTCCGACTTATTACTACTTGTTCCGATCACAGCCTTTTTATATTTGATTATATTGCATTATAGGAAGAATTAGACCGGTTGTCAAGTGAAATTTTACAAAAAGAATACGTAGTGGAAATTATGTTACTGTTCACACCAGGACTTTGCATTTACTGCAAAGTCCGTAAGAATTAGTAAATTTAGCCAAAGAATCCGGCACTTCGCCGCAGGCGAACTTTCAATGTGCCGGATTCAGTTACTGTGAGCACCGTAGGTGTGAACAGTAACGAAATTATAAAATATTGGATGTTGACAAATAATATTATATAATATATAATATTGGATATTAAATAATAAAGATAGGAGGATAGATTTAACAGCTTAAAGTATAACCTTTTCTCAATTGTAAATTCATATTGCAAAATACGGGTGCACATATTATAATGGCATATAAGTAAGCCGATAACACATAGCATTTCATAAATGAAATGTGGAAAGGATGGATAACATGGAACTGTTCGATAAATTGGGAGATACGATTGTATCCGTATCAAAAGATGCAACTCAGAAAGCGAAAGATATTTCAGAACTGGCCAGGATCCGTATGGAAATACGTTCAAAACAGGATTATTTAAATAAACTGTTTTTAGAGATCGGCAAAATTTACTATGATGCGCATAAAGACGATGAAGAAAAAGAGTTCAAGGAGCAGATGCTGCTTGTAAAAGATGCGCAGGAAATATTGGAAGAATTAAATCAGCAGTTAGGGCAGATCAAAGGCATGGTAAAGTGTACCGCATGTGGGCAGGATATGCCAATGGACGCTGATTACTGCAGTAAATGCGGTACGAAACTTGTAAAACCGAAAAAAGAAGAAACAGCAGAAGCTGACTTTGTGACAGAAGAGACGGATTCGGTGGAAAGTGAAGATGCACCGACAGACGATACCGTACAGGAAGAAGTGCACGCAGAAGCATATGAAACGGTCAAAGAAGTATCTGAGGAAGCAGTTGTTGAGGAAGCAGTTGTTATAGAAAAAGATGTAACTGAATAAACAGATGCTGCAGTCCGGAACAATGAACCAGGATACGGAATCAGGATCAAAATAAAAAATCAAGATCAAGATATAAGATTAAGATCAAGATAAAGATCCGGGAAAAAAAATAAAAGTCGGAAATATATTTATAAAACAAAACGGAACGTGTCTGATCATAAAAGTTTCTTACACGTTCCGTTATGCGGTGGTTAACACCAAATAATATAAAAAGAATTACATGCGAAGGAAAGGTTACAGGAATCAGCTATGAGCAGCAAAGGCAAATATTATATGACAACAGCTATCGCTTATGCATCCGGCAAGCCACACATTGGTAATACTTATGAAATTGTGTTAGCGGATGCCATTGCGCGATTTAAAAGACAGGAAGGCTATGACGTGTATTTCCAGACCGGAACGGACGAGCATGGTCAGAAAATTGAATTGAAGGCTCAGGAAACAGGAATTACGCCAAAAGAATATGTAGATAAAGTAGCGGAACAGATAAAAATATCTGGGATTTGATGAATTGTTCTTATGATCGTTTTATTCGTACTACGGATCAGGATCATGAACAGCAGGTCCGGAAAATTTTTCGCAAACTGTATGACAAAGGTGATATTTACAAAAGTTCCTATGAGGGAATGTATTGTACGCCATGTGAGTCTTTCTGGACGGAATCACAGTTGGTGGACGGAAAATGTCCGGACTGCGGACGTGAGGTAAAACCTGCAAAAGAAGAAGCATATTTCTTTAAAATGAGCAAATATGCGGATCAGCTGATTGCACATATGAATGAGCATCCTGAGTTTATACGTCCGGTATCCAGAAAAAATGAAATGATGAACAATTTCCTGCTGCCGGGTCTGCAGGATTTATGTGTGTCCAGAACATCTTTTGACTGGGGAATTCCGGTTGATTTTGATGATAAACATGTAGTTTATGTATGGCTGGATGCGCTTACAAATTATATCACAGGAATTGGCTATAAGTGCGGAGAGGAATGCGATGAACTGTTTGAAAAGAACTGGCCGGCCGATCTGCATCTGATCGGGAAGGATATTATACGTTTTCATACCATATATTGGCCGATTTTCTTAATGGCATTGGATCTTCCATTACCAAAACAGATTTTCGGACATCCATGGCTGATTCAAAGCGATGGAAAAATGAGCAAGTCAAAAGGGAACGTATTGTATGCGGATGAATTGGTGGATTTTTCGGAGTAGATGCGGTTCGTTTTTTTGTGCTGCATGAGATGCCGTTTGATAATGACGGACTTATTTCCTGGGAGTTGATGGTAGAGCGTATCAATTCGGAACTGGCAAATACACTCGGTAATCTTGTTAACCGTACAATTTCTATGAGTAACAAGTATTTTGATGGAATCGTAACGTCTACCGGTGTAACGGAAGAAGTAGATGATCATTTAAAAGAAGTTGTTACACAGACAGCTGAAAAAGTGTCTGCTAAAATGGCTGATTTACGTGTAGCAGATGCAATTACTGAGATTTTTAATTTATTTAAACGTTGTAATAAATATATAGACGAAACAACACCATGGATTTTGGCAAAAGAAGAAGCAACGAAGCCTAGACTGTCAGAAGTTTTGTATAATCTGGTAGAAAGCATTACAATTGGAGCTACGCTGCTGCAGAGTTTTATGCCAGATACGGCGGCGAAAATATTTGCACAACTGCATACAAAAGAAGTACCGTTCGAACGTCTGCATATGTTCGGCAATTTTGAATCCGGAACGAAAGTGACGGAAAAACCTGAAATTCTGTTTGCCAGATTGGATATCAAAGAAGTGATGGGACGGGTAAACGCATTGCATCCGGAGGAAACCGAAAAGGAATCCGCACCGGAACCAAGCGGACCTGTTATAGATATTGAGCCAAAAGCAGAAATAACTTTTGACGACTTTGAGAAAATGCAGTTTCAGGTTGGTGAGATTATTGAATGCAAAGCAGTGGAAAAGTCCAAAAAACTGCTTTGCTCACAAGTAAAGATCGGCAGTCAGGTAAAACAGATAGTATCCGGAATTCGCAAACATTATTCGCCGGAAGAAATGGTTGGCAAAAAAGTTATGGTTTTAGTTAACTTAAAGCCGGCAAAGCTTGCAGGTGTATTATCGGAAGGCATGTTATTGTGTGCCGAAGATGAAAATGGAGAATTGTCTTTGATGATACCTGAAAAAACAATGCCATCCGGAGCTGAGATTTGTTAAACAGAAAATAAGCGGTAAGGAACCGTAAAGAAATCATCGGATAAAGTTACGCCGGATTTTTCTTTATGGTTCCGAATTTCCCGGAAACATGATGTTATTCGTGTTGCCGGGTTTTATTGCCTTGTTGGAGTAAATTATGATTTTTGAAACACATGCACATTATGAAGATACACAATTTGATCAGGACAGGGACGAACTTCTTCGTTCCATGTACGCTCATGGTATTGACAAAATTATTAATGTAGGTTCGTCTTTGGAAACGGTAGAGAAGAGTATCGCGTTAGCCGATCGGTATGATTTTATATATGCGGCTGTCGGTGTACATCCAAGTGAGATTGGCTGTTTGAATGAGGAAGCATTTGATTGGCTGCAAGAGCAGGCAAAGTATAAAAAAACGGTTGCGATTGGGGAAATCGGACTGGATTATTATTGGGAAAAAGAAGAAAAGGTCAGGGAAATGCAGAGAACGTGGTTTTGCAGACAACTGGCTCTTGCCAAAGAAATGAGTCTTCCGGTTATCATTCATTCCAGAGATGCCGCACAGGATACGCTGACAATTATGAAGGAAGCATATAAGATGCAAATTCCCGGAGTCATTCACTGTTATTCTTATACCGCACAGATGGCGGAAGAATATGTAAAAATGGGATATTATATCGGTATTGGCGGCGTGGTTACGTTTAAAAATGCAAAAAAGTTAAAAGAAACGGTAGAAAAAATACCGTTGGAATCCGTTTTATTGGAAACGGACTGTCCGTATATGGCGCCGGAACCATTTCGCGGAAAGCGGAACAGTTCGATTTATCTGCCTTATGTCGTAAAAAAAATTGCGGAAATTAAAGGAATTTCGGAACAGGAAGTCATGAAAGTGACAGAACAGAATGCATATCGTATGTACAGGCTAAAAAAATAGTTGGAAAGGATTATATGGGAGAATTAATACAACCGCAGAAAACGGCTGAAATTTTGCAGAAATACAAATTCCATTTTCAGAAAAAATTTGGGCAGAATTTCTTAATTGATTCGCATGTGATGAACAAAATCATAGCGGCAGCATCTGTTTCAAAAGATGAATTTGTTTTGGAAATCGGTCCGGGAATCGGTACCATGACACAATTTCTGTGTGAATTTGCCGGATTTGTAACAGCAGTAGAAATTGATCACAATTTGATTCCTATTCTGCAGGATACATTAAGTATGTATTCGAATGTGGAAGTGATGAATGAAGATATTTTAAAGATCGATATTCGTAAGCTTGCAGATGAAAAAAACAACGGAAAACCGATAAAAGTTGTGGCAAATCTTCCTTATTACATCACAACACCAATTATTATGGGATTATTTGAAAGTCATGTGCCGCTGAAAAGTGTGACAGTCATGGTGCAAAAAGAAGTTGCTGACCGTATGAAGGCAGAACCCGGTACAAAAAATTACGGAGCCTTGTCACTTGCAGTACAATATTATGCGAAGCCGGAAATTGCGGCGATTGTACCGCCAAACTGTTTTATGCCTAGACCTTCTGTAGGGAGCGCTGTTATTTGCCTGAAATGCCATGAAGAACCTCCCGTACATGTTAAAGATGAAAAGCTGCTGTTTGATCTGATACGTGCGTCTTTCAATCAGCGCAGAAAAACGTTGGTCAATGGTTTAAATAATTTTTCGAAGATTGCATTAAAAAAAGAACAGATTCAGATTTGTATTGAAAAAATGGGCCTTTCGGCATCTGTACGCGGAGAAACACTGTCCCTGGAGCAGTTTGCAAATCTTGCGGATCTGTTGTATGAATATGGTCATTAATATATAATCGAAGCATATAATGATAACATGATGGAAAGAATAAAAACCTTGTTATCACTTATTATTATCATTATATGTCTGCCTTATCTTGTAACGTTTGTTGTTCAAGGAGATTTTATAAACGATTCCGAAGAAGAGGAGGCTTCTGAGAATCAGCCGGACAAGGATACGGAGCGTTTGATTCTTATGCTTGCCGGAGAAATACCTGTAACATATGAAAAAGAGACAATAAAAGCGCAGGCAGTCATTGCCAGAACAAATCTGGAATACGCAAGAGAGTGTGACCAGCCGGAACCTGCGTATATTTCGCGGGAAGAGCTGAGAGAGCGGCTGGGTGGAAAAGAATTTCAAAAATATTATGAAATTCTGAAAAACTGTGTGGAAGAGACTGCAAATGAAATTGTAACATATGAGAAAAAATTGGTACGTCTGCCGTTTCACTATGTAAGTGCCGGAAAAACTAGAGAGAATACGGATAAGGATGAAAAAAAGGCTACCGCATATTTGAAGTCGGTGCCAAGTATGGCAGATGTGAGAAGTGAACGATTTTTAAAAATAGAGTTTTATACGAAAAAGCAGTTTTATAATAAGTTAAAATCTGCGTATCCAAAACTTCGGTTTCCGGAAGAAAATGTAGATGCCATGGCATCTGTTGCAGAACGTGACAGCGCGTCTTATGTACTCACCGTACAACTTCCGGGTGAAAAGATAGACGGAGAAGAATTCAGGGATATTTTTACATTAAATTCCACCTGTTTTTCCGTAAAAGAAGTAGATGGTAAAGTGCGTATCGTTACAAAAGGATACGGACAGGGATATGGAATGAGTCAGTATGGTGCAAATGAAATGGCAAAGGAAGGCAGCAGTTACAGACAAATTTTAGAATATTATTATGATGGCATAGACATCACGTACATAGATTTACAGGAAGAAGCATAAATATATAATAATTTCAGGAACAGGTAATAAGATATGAAGCTGCTTCTATTTTTGTCTGATACGATTATTCCGTTGCTTATTTTTTATATTATCGGAACGGGTTTGCTGCAGAAGCAAAATATTTATGAAGAATTTATTCATGGAGCCGAAGATGGATTTCGTACGGTTATTAAGATTATGCCCACGCTTATCGGTTTAATGGTTGCCGTTGGTATTTTACGGGCTTCGGGGCTTTTGGATGCGGTTTCTTCGGTATTCGGCAATTTAATCGGAAATCGATTTATTCCCGGTGAAATCATACCTGTATTTATTGTTCGCCTGTTTTCAAATTCGGCGGCTACCGGGCTTGTATTGGATATATTTAAAAAATATGGAACAGATTCTTTGCTTGGCTGTATCTGTTCTATTATGATGAGTTCTACGGAAACCGTATTTTATACTATGTCCGTTTATTTTATGTCGGTAAAAATAAAAAAGACACGATGGACACTTACCGGAGCAATGCTTGCGGCTATGGCAGGCGCCATAGCAAGTATTATTTTGGCAGAGAAAATGTAAATAAAACCTATCGTGTGGAACAGATCGTCAGAAAGAAGGATAACTTATGTCATCGGATAAAATATTGCAACTACAGGAAATGGTAACAAATACTAACAATATCGTATTTTTTGGTGGGGCAGGCGTTTCTACGGAAAGCGGTATTCCTGATTTTCGAAGCGTTGATGGATTGTATAATCAGAAATATGACTATCCGCCGGAAACTATTTTAAGCCATTCTTTTTATATTTCGAAACCGGAGGAATTTTATCGCTTTTATTTTGATAAAATACTGTGTTTGGATGCAAAACCAAATGCTGCCCATGTGAAATTAGCGGAACTGGAGCAGTCGGGAAAATTAAAAGCTGTGATTACACAAAATATTGATGGGCTGCATCAGATGGCAGGAAGTAAAGAAGTGCTGGAACTGCATGGAAGTATCCATCGCAATTACTGCAGAAAATGCGCGAAACGGTTTGACGCCATATATATGAAAAAATGTACGGGAGTTCCTCTTTGCGATGAATGCGGCGGCAGTATAAAACCGGACGTCGTGTTATATGAAGAAGGATTGGATACACAGACGATGGAAAAGGCTGTTATGTATATATCGAAAGCGGATATATTGATCATAGGCGGTACTTCATTAGCCGTATATCCGGCAGCAGGTCTGATTGATTACTACCGCGGTAATAAACTTGTATTAATTAATAAGTCCGCAACACCGATGGACAAGTGTGCGGATTTGCTTATACAGGGAAGTATCGGTGAAATTTTCAGCCAGATTCGGATTTAAAATCTGGCTGTTTACGGAAGGGATTTACATATGGATATTGATCCGGGAGATATTTTAAAATTAAAGAAAAAGCATCCATGTGGCAGTTTTGAGTGGGAAGTACTTCGAATCGGAGCAGATTTCAGACTCAAATGTGTAGGTTGCGGACATCAGATTATGATCGAGAGAAAAAAGCAGAAAAAAATGTAAAAAAAATCATAAAACAGCTTGCAAATCATGAACAATCGTGATATCATTTGTATTCGTGATATGATAAATTCCTTGCTTTTTCCACAAGGAAAAGGCCAGAGACCAAAAGGAGGTACAATTCGCATGAACAAGTATGAATTAGCGCTCGTTGTGAATGCTAAAATCGAAGATGATGCGAGAGCAGCAGTAGTTGAGAAGGCAAAAGAGTATGTGACTCGTGCCGGCGGTACAATTACCGAAGTAGAAGAATGGGGCAAAAAGAAATTGGCTTATGAAATTCAGAAAATGAGTGAAGGCTTTTTCTATTTTATCCAATTTGATGCATCTGCATCCGCACCGGCACAGATCGAGCATAAAGTCCGTATTATGGATAACGTTCTTCGATTCTTATGCGTTCGTAAAGACGAGGCATAGTCGGATAAAGGAGATCGTAGTATGAATAAAGTAATACTTATGGGACGATTGACCAGAGATCCTGAGATTCGTTATTCTCAGGGAGAACAGTCAACAGCAGTAGCCAGATATACATTAGCGGTAGACAGACGTTTTGTAAGAAACAATGGCGCAGATCAGCAGACAGCAGATTTTATCAGCTGTGTGGCGTTTGGGCGTTCTGCGGAATTTGCTGAAAAGTATTTCCGCAAAGGATTGAAAATAGTAGTGACGGGGCGTATTCAAACCGGAAGCTATACCAACCGTGACGGACAAAAAGTATATACGACTGATGTTGTTGTTGAAGATCAGGAATTTGCAGAGAGTAAAAATGCAAGTTCCGGATCAGATAATTTTGGCGGTGGATTTGCACCGGTAGACAGACCGTCACCAAGCGCAGCAGGAGATGGTTTTATGAATATTCCGGATGGAATAGACGAAGAGTTACCATTTAATTAACAGGACAGCAAACAGGCTGTATTTTAGCAGGAGGTAATAGTCATGGCTTTCAAT
This sequence comes from Eubacterium plexicaudatum ASF492, assembly GCF_000364225.2. GTDB lineage: Bacteria > Bacillota > Clostridia > Lachnospirales > Lachnospiraceae > Eubacterium_J > Eubacterium_J plexicaudatum. The sequence goes on along the minus strand of NZ_AQFT02000001.1, from coordinate 4,697,032 downwards.
AGAACGGAAAGAGGCGACAATCCTCGCAGAAGAACGATGCACAGAAGAAAAAAAGTGTGTGTATTCTGCGGGAAAGATAACGTGATTGATTATAAAGATGTCAACAAGTTAAAAAGATATATTTCCGAAAGAGGGAAAATTCTTCCTAGAAGAATTACCGGAAACTGTGCAAAGCATCAGAGAGCTCTTACAGCAGCTATTAAGAGAGCGCGCCATGTGGCATTGATGCCATACGTGCAGGAATAAGAAAAACAGACCACCACATGGACAATCCGTGTGGTGGTTTTTGCATAAAGAAAAGGAAAAATTATGAATCCATTACAATTAGTTGAGCTTTTAAAAGGGCATAAAAATTATATTCAGACGCATAATTATCCGGATCCGGATGCAGTTGCCAGTGCATATGGTCTGCAGAGCTTTTTAAGATGGCATGGTGTCGACGCAAAAATCTGCTATGACGGCACAGTGGAAAAATTAAGTACGAAAAAGATGTTTCAGGTTTTTGAAATTGATGTATTGACTGCTGACAGTATTAAAGATATGACTGAAGAAGATTATATTGTTACTGTGGATTCACAGAAGCATAATGCCAATCTCACAGATTTGATTGGTGATGAAGTGGCGTGCATTGATCATCATCCGACCTTTTTTGAATGTACGTATCAATATAGTGATATACGAAAAACAGGTGCCTGCTCTACTCTGATTGCACAATACTTTTATGAAACCAATACACCGATGAATGGTTCCGTTGCAGCCGCACTTGCTTATGGGATTAAAATGGATACGGCCGACTTTATCCGGGGTGTGACAGACCTTGATTTGGATATGTTTCATTATGTGTATAAACAGGCAGATGTGGATAAAATAAAGACCATGTACCATGATGTGCTGGAACTGAGTGATTTAAAAGCTTATGGGGCGGCAATCGACAATATATATATTAATGATGGAGTCGGATTTGCATGGATTCCGTTAGATTGTCCGGATGCCTTAATTGCAATTATTTCTGATTTTATACTTTCGTTAAATGTAGTGGATGTATCCATTGTTTATGCGGTTCGTAAAGACGGAATAAAGTTTTCCGTTCGCAGTGAGCGAAAAGATCTGGATGTTGGAAAAATGGTGGCTGCCGTATTAAAAAACTGCGGCAGCGGAGGAGGACATCATGGAATGGCAGGAGGATTTATTCCGAAAGAAAATATAGAACGGATAGATGGAATGCATGCAAGAATTGAAGAAGCTTTTATGAATCAGATTCAATCAATGAAAAGAGGAAATCAATGAAAAAAATAACAAGAAATATCATTTTGCTTATTATCATGCTTATTGTAGCAGGAATTTATTATTATGTGGCATTGCCAGCAATTAATATTCATTCGGCCGGTTTCTGGATGGCGTTGGAGTTATTTATTGCGTTTATAACAATTATTTATGCAATGGTACAGCTGAGAAAAAGATCAAATACGAATGTTTTACCGATCAAATCAGCGAATCAGCAGTTAAAAGAACTGAAAGGTGTGAAATTGGGAGCCGGTTTGTTTTTTCTGACATTCGGTATATTTATTGTAGGAAACTTATTATCTTCTCCAATTATAAATGCGGATAAGTATCAGAAGCTGATGCAGGTAAAAGAAAGCGATTTTACCGAAGATATCCGGCAGACAAACTATAATACGATACCGCTTTTGGATAAAGACTCCGCAGAGCTGCTTGGCAACCGAAAGATGGGCAGTATGGTAGATATGGTTTCGCAGTTTGAAGTAGGATCGGATTATACACAGATCAATTATAAAGATACGCCGGTGCGTGTTACGCCGCTTGTATATGCAAATGAAATCAAATGGCTGACCAACCAGAAAGCAGGGATTCCTGCCTATATCCGAATTGATATGGCGACGCAGAATACGGAATGTGTCAAGCTGGACAAAACAATCAAATATTCCAAAGCCGAATATTTCAACAGAAACATTTACCGGCACTTACGTTTTCGTTATCCGACCTATATTTTTGATGACCAGATATTTTTTGAAATTGATGATGAAGGTACGCCTTACTGGGTATGTCCGGTTAAAAAGTTTAATATCGGCTTATTTGGAGGCAAGACGGTTGGAAATGTTGTGTTATGCAATGCGGTAACAGGAGAATGCACGGATTATCCGGTGGAAAAAGTACCGAACTGGATTGATAAAGTATATTCCGCAGAATTACTGATGGAATTGTATAATTATTATGGTATTTATAAGCATGGCTTTTTTAACAGTATCCTGGGACAGAAAGACTGTCTGAAAGCAACGAATGGTTATAATTATATTGCATTGGATGACGATGTATGGGTATATACAGGCGTTACATCTGTCAGCGGAGATCAGTCAAATGTCGGATTTGTATTGATGAATCAGCGTACGATGGAGACAAAGTACTATAAGATAGAAGGTGCGATTGAAGATTCTGCCATGTCTTCCGCCGAAGGACAGGTACAAAATCTGGGATACCAGGCAACATTTCCTCTGCTGTTAAATATTTCGGATCAGCCGACTTATTTTATGGCGCTGAAAGATGGAGCTGGACTTGTTAAAAAATATGCAATGGTAAATGTACAGAAATATCAGTGGGTGGCAATTGGGGATACGGTAAAAGAATGCGAGAAATCTTATGTATCATTGCTTGCAACAAATGGTATTTCGGAAGTAAAGGAAGACAGCCATATTTTTGAAGTGATTACAGGTAAAATAGCAGCAGCAGTTCCGGTCGTCATAGAAGGAAATACACATTATTATATTGCGTTAGATAATTCCGATCAGATGTTTGATATCAACATGTCCGATACATCTTTAATCGATATTATCCGCTATCAGACCGGAGATACGATCAAACTGACCTATACACCGGAAGAAAACGGTTTGCAGACCGTAACACAGATACAATGATCCTGATTGATTAAGCACTTTCGCAAATTACATGATCAAAACTCTTTCCATAAAGGGCGTAACATGATATAATAAATACTATCTTTGTGGAAAGGTAAAGTCTGCAGAAATGAAAAATAAAATAAAATTTAAAGGACGTTTGAAATATTATATGTATGTTCCCATGCTGCTTACGATTTTACTTGTATTTATGAACATACCTATGTATTTATACGAACTCAGGGCAGGAATGCTTACATCTGCGTTTACGGCAGTATATTTTGCTATGGTAACGATAAGTTACCATAGGAGCAAGCCATTTTTTATGAATGAGCTGATTACGTTTGCGACGCAGTATGGTACGGTACAAAAAAAACTGTTAAATGAATTTGATGTTGCATATGCGCTCATAGATTATAATGGAAAAATTCTCTGGGTAAATGAAAAATTTACGGAACTGACCGGAAAAGATAAAGATTATCACAGATCCATCACTTCCATTTTTTCTCATATTACCAGAGAAATTATCCGGAAAAATAAGAAAGAGTCGCAGCTCCATATAGGATGGGATGGTTGTGAATTCCGTGCACAGCTTAAAAAGATTGAATTTTCCAGCATTACACCGGAAAACCAGATGGTATCTCTGGAAGGCAGTGATGAGTATATGACAGCTCTTTATCTGTATGATGAAACACAGCTGAATAAGTATATACGGGAAAATGATGATCAAAAGCTTGTGACGGCGCTTATCTATATTGATAATTTTGAGGAAGCATTAAACAGCATTGAAGACGTAAAACAGTCCTTGCTTGTAGCATTGATTGACCGTAAAGTAAACAAATATTTTTCCGGTATGGACGGGCTGGTAAGAAAAATAGAAAAAGATAAGTATTTTGTTGTTTTTCGATATATGTATCTTGCTAAAATGGAAGAAGATAAGTTCAGTCTGCTGGAAGAGGTAAAGACGGTCAAAGTTGGCAATGAAATGTCCGTAACGCTGAGCATTGGTATTGGCTGCACGGCGGATACGTATAATCAGAATTATGAATATGCACGTATGGCAATCGGTATGGCGCTGGGACGCGGCGGTGATCAGGTTGTAGTAAAGGAAGGCGAGCGTATTTCTTATTTTGGCGGCAGTTCCAAACAGGTAGATAAAAAGACACGTGTAAAAGCTCGCGTAAAAGCACATGCGCTGCGTGAAATTATAGAAAGCAGAAGTCATGTTATTGTTATGGGACATCATATTGCGGATGCGGATTCCTTTGGAGCGGCGATTGGTGTTTTCTGTGCGGGTCGTGTTTTGGAGAAAAAGGTGCAGATTGTATTAAATGAAGTAACGACTTCACTGCGTCCGTTAAAGGAATGTTTCCATGAGGAAAACGGATATGAACCGGATATGTTTATAGACAGTGAAACGGCGATAGAACTGACCAATAATAATACGCTGGTTATGGTAGTCGATACGAACCGGCCTAATTATACGGATTGTCCTGAAATATTAAAAAGACAAAATCTATTGTCGTATTTGACCACCATAGACAGGGAAGTGATGTCGTAGAAAATCCGATTTTATCTTATATTGAGCCTTATGCGTCTTCAACCTGTGAAATGATTGCGGAAGTACTGCAGTATTTTACGGAAAATATAAAGCTGACTGCATGTGAGGCCGATGCTATCTATGCCGGAATGTTAATTGATACGAATAACTTTATGCAGAAAACAGGTGTACGTACGTTTGAAGCCGCAGCTTATTTAAGACGATGTGGTGCGGAGATTAACAGAGTGCGTAAAATGTTGCGTAATGATATGGCAGATTATAAAGCAAGAGCGGAAGTAATGCGGAATGCAGAAGTATATCATGGTGCATTTGCAATTTCGGTCTGTCCGGCGGATAAAGTCGAAAGTCCAACGGTTGTAAGTGCACAATCTGCAAATGAACTGTTAAATATTATAGGGATTAAAGCTTCTTTTGTGATGACCGAATATCAGAACAAAATATTTATCAGTTCCCGTTCCATTGATGAGATTAATGTACAGTCGATTATGGAACGTCTGGGTGGGGGCGGACATGCAAGCATTGCCGGAGCACAGCTTTCCGATTGCAGCATTGAGCAGGCAAAACAAAAGATACGGGCAATTTTAGACGAAATGATAGAAAAAGGAGAAATTGAAAAATGAAAGTAATATTATTGGAAGATGTAAAATCGGTAGGCAAGAAAAATGATATCGTTGAAGTAAGTGATGCTTTTGCGCGTAATATGCTGATCAGAAAAAAACTTGGTGTGGAAGCGAATAATCAGACATTAAACGATTTAAAACTTCGAAATAAACGCGCGGAAAAAGATGCTGCGGAAAACCTTGCGGCTGCAAAACAACTGGCAGAAGATTTAAAAGAAAACAGGTGGAAGTAAAAATAAAAGCCGGAGAAGGCGGACGTACATTTGGTTCTGTTTCTACAAAAGAAATAGCTGAAGCAGCAAAATCACAGCTGAGTTTGGAACTGGATAAGAAGAAAATGCAGCTGACAGATCCGATCAAAGCTCTTGGATTTTATGATGTGCCTGTAAAATTACATCCGCAGGTAACCGGGACTTTACGCGTGCATGTCATTGAAGGCTGATAAAATATGGAAGAAGCAATTATAAAAAGAACAATGCCTAACAGTATCGAAGCGGAACAATCGGTAATCGGTGCCATGATGATGGATCGAACAGCGATTATTACCGCTTCGGAAACGTTAATGGCAGAAGATTTTTATCATAATCAGTATGCGGTGTTATTTGAATCTATGATTGAGTTATTTAATCAGAATCAGCCCGTAGATTTTATAACATTGCAGAATAAGTTAAAAGAAAAGGATTTACCGCCTGAAATCAGCAGTCTGGAATATATTAATGATCTTGTGGCAGCAGTTCCGACAGCAGCAAACATTCGTTTTTATGCAAATATTGTAAAAGAAAAAGCAATGCTTCGCAGATTAATTAAAACAACGGAAACGATTCAAAATGAATGTTATGCCGGTAACGAAGAGCTGGAAACAATATTTGCAAATACGGAAAAAAATATTTTTCAGCTGCTGCAAAGTCAGGATACCGGAGAATTTGTACCGATCAAACAGATTGTAATCAATGCACTGGATCGAATCGAAAAAGCATCCAGAATACAGGGAAATGTCACCGGTATTGCAACCGGATTTATTGATCTGGATTATCGGATGTCCGGTCTGCAGCCTTCGGATCTGATACTGGTCGCTGCACGACCATCTATGGGAAAGACCGCATTTGTTTTAAATATTGCACAGTATACCGCATTTCATAGTGATCTTGCAACGGCAATTTTCAGTTTGGAAATGTCAAAGGAACAGCTTGTGAATCGTCTGTTTTCTCTTGAGTCCAGAGTAGATGCGCAGATGCTTCGTAATGGTAATCTGTCTGATACGGATTGGGAAAAACTGATTGAAGGGGCCGGTACGATCGGGCGTTCAAAATTGATCATAGACGATACGCCTGGTATTTCTATTAGTGAACTGCGCTCAAAATGCCGTAAATATAAACTGGAATTTGATATTCAGCTGATTATTATTGACTATTTACAGCTGATGTCAGGGAACGGCAGAACGGATTCCAGACAGCAGGAAATTTCAGAAATTTCCCGTGCGTTAAAAGCGCTTGCCAGAGAACTGCATGTGCCGGTTATAGCGTTATCTCAGCTGAGCCGCGCTGTAGAACAGCGTCCGGACCATCGGCCAATGCTTTCCGATTTGAGGGAATCCGGAGCGATTGAGCAGGATGCCGACGTGGTCATGTTTATTTATCGTGATGATTACTATAATAAAGACACGGATAAAAAAATATTGCAGAAGTTATCATAGCCAAACAAAGAAATGGCCCAATCGGTACGATTAATCTCGTGTGGCTGCCGCAGTATACAAAATTTGCGAATATGCAGAAAGATTAAAAACAGCTCATTTTTAAATTTAACGGTAAGAATAGAACAGATTTCGTGTATTCTGTTCTATTTTTTATGTAAAAAGTTATCTTCACATTTTTCAAAAGTTTCCCGTCTTTCCATAAAATCTGACATAAAATATATCATATTTTTCTGCAAACAGACTTCAAATGTAAGATACTGTCAGATTTTCACGATGAAATCAATTTGTACAAGCACATACAGTAGGCTATACTTGATATAGAAGTTATATCGTTAGTACTGCATATGGCTTCGACCCGCCATGCTGGAAAAAGGAGGTTTTCTAAGTGGAAAAAGTACGTTATATGATTTCAGATGCAGCGAATATTGTGCAGGTGGAATCACATGTTTTGCGGTACTGGGAAGAAGAATTGGAATTAATGGTTCCAAGAAACGAGCTCGGCCATCGCTACTATACACAGGAAAACATACAGGAATTTTTAAGAATAAAGGAACTAAAAGAACGAGGGTATCAGTTAAAAGCAATCAGACTGATTCTTCAGGATGAAAAAGAGCGTAAGGAGGAGGGAGTGACGGAACCGGCAATCCGGATTGAAAAAGTAGATGGCAGGGAAATTGGTGAGGAGGTTTCAGAGAGAGAAATGATGAAGAACGAAGTAATTCATGTAACACAAAAAACAGATCAGCTGGCCGAAGATATACAACGTGAGAGGAGAATGGAACAGTTTCAGTCTATGATGACGGAAATTGTACGTAAAGCAATCAGTGAGAATAATCAGGGATTGAGTGAGCAGGTCGGTGTTCAGGTCGGTGAACATGTAATTAAGGAAATGAATTATCTGATGCGGATACAGGAAGAACAGGAAGAAGAAAGATTCCGTAAGCTGGATGAAGCAATACGCAGCATTGGCAGACATGGAAGAAGGCGGGCAAGAAAAGAACGACTGAGCCGCAAAGAACGCAGAATGTTGAAGAAGAAAAATGAACTTGCACCGGATTTAACGATTTAGACAGGAAAAATGCCATGTATACATATACTGTCAAAAATAAAACCGCCGGATTTCCGGCGGTTTTAAAATATAGTAACAGTTTGAAATGTCCGTTACAAATTATTTGTGTTAATTAACCCTCTTCGATTGCACCTGTTGGGCATGCACCTGCACATGTTCCGCAGTTAACGCAAGAATCAGCGTCGATTTCGTATTTTCCATCACCTGCAGCAATTGCTCCTACCGGGCATTCTCCTTCACATGTACCACAGTTTACACAAGCGTCTGTAATTTTGTATGCCATGATCTCAATCCTCCTTAAAATATTGATAAGATACGAACCCAATGTCCGTTGATCTTATTCTAATACAAAAATGAGATTAATACAAGTAGGAAATTATAACAGAATGATGATAAGCTGTATTATTTTTGATACACAACTATTTGACAATAAATCGGCTCTATAGTATATTAAGTTAGAGTATGGGCAGATTAAAGGTAGATCATCTCCCGTAATACCGTTAACAAATCAGAGAAAAGGAGAATACACATGGCACAGCAGGTTACAAAATCAACAATGATAGGAGAACTTCTTCAAATCAATGAAAACATTGCACCGCTTTTATTAAATATCGGAATGCATTGTTTGGGATGTCCGTCTTCACAGATGGAGACAATTGAAGAGGCAGCTATGGTACATGGCATCGTACCGGATGAATTAGTTGCCCAAATTAATGATTTTCTGGCAAATAATTAAAGACGAATGATAACAGGTATATACGGTTACAAAAAGAACCGTACGGCAGTTCGTGAAAAAATCCGGACTGTCGTACGGTTCTTTGCTATATTGAGGCAAATTGCTGCAATGCCTGGCTTCGGATGATACAATCGAAATGTTCATTAAAATATGCTTCAATTGAATTGGAAAATTTAACTGAGTAGAATATTCGGACAAGATATTGCATACTTTATTAAATTCTTCCGGCGTATGTGAACTCTTATGAACGATCAGGTAAAATAAATGTGACTGTGAGTCACGGAACAATGTATTATCTCCTTCGTAATAACCATCCAAAACATTCGATATCTTTGACATTGTATCCAGATTATGAATCAGGAACAGTTTTGTCAAATCTACAGGAACTTCTATAGCCGGAGAATTTGGAACGGTTTCTTTGGATTCGTGTTTGACAGCCTGATCCAATGGGATAAAATTATCAGATTTGTGCGTTTTTTTCTTAGTGTGTTCGGTATTTGACTTCGTTTCCTGCTGAATCTTTTTAAACCAATCCAAAATATCATTTGCGCTGGTTGTCTCATAAGGTTCACTCTGGTCTAATTCATAACCGGAATAAGAATCATCATAATCCATATCTGAAAATTTGGAAAAACGTGTATCCAGTTCTTCAGGATATTCTACTTTAGTAATCAGCAGAATGATCGTATCTGATGATACCGGTATTGCTTCAATCATCAAAGGGATGTCGTCTGCCTCAAAGCCAAATTCATAAGACGCCTGCTGCATCATATCACGAAACAGATTTTTAGCATTTTCGGTTCCATATGCAAGTTCACTGATTTTTAAATGGCGGTCAGCCAAATCTTCCTTAGTCAGTGTGCATCGAATCTGTGTATCACTTACTTTTTCGATTTTCATTACATCACTCCCTTAATTATGTCTTATAGTATATATTATTAGTATGGAATTGCAATTGTCAACTTGAAGTAAACAAAGTATATAAAAAATAAATATGATAGTCAAGCATAGAACGCATTTATTTTTTAAAATTTTTATAAAATTCAACTTTTTTCAAAAAAAGCTTGCAAGATGAAGGTCAGTTATGTTATAACAGTAGCAAGAGATGCTTACACCCTTAGTCAGAAAGGAGTATAAGTATTCAAATATCTAATTTGTCCGACAAGTACCAAATTGTTTCCGAATTAGGCAAAGGAAGCAGCAGTGAGGTACTTCTGGTTGAACACAGGAAGTTGAAGACATATCGCGCGGTTAAATGCGTAAAAAAAACAACGTCTAACTTACGGTCTCAACTCCTTTCGGAAGCAGATATTCTAAAAAATCTGAAACATCCCTGTATCCCCACTATATACGATGTAGAAGAAGATGATGAGTATTATTATATCATAGAGGAATATATCCAGGGACAATCATTAGAAGCATTTGTGCTTCATCAAGAATGTATTTCCATAGATACGGTAGTTCATATGACATTACAGATTTGCGATGTAATGAAATATTTACATAATCAAAAGCCGGAACCGATTATTTATCAGGATTTAAAACCGGAACACATTATATTATGTGGAAAACGAATTGTTTTAATCGACTTTGGCATTTCATCTTATTTTACCGGAAATGGAAATACATACCGGAACTTTGGAACGCAAGGCTATGCTCCGCCTGAAAAATATCAGGGAATTACCTGTGATATACGGGCGGATATCTATGGCATCGGCAAAATTATTGAATTTATGTCTTCAAAAATGCCGTTGAAAGAGTTCCAATGTCTTAAACCATTCACAGCAAAAGCGACAGTATATGACAGAGAAGAGCGTTATCAGCAAATAGAAGCGTTGGAAGCAGATTTGCAGGAAGTGCTGCGCAATGGTTGTCAGAAAAAACAGCAAACAAAAAACAAGCATCTCTTAACAGAACTGGCAGTGGCAGGAACGCAAAGACGTGTGGGAACGACACATCTGGCCATATCACTGACTTGTTTTTTCAATCAAAACGGCAGACCCTGTATCTATCAGGAGTATCATAAATCCGATTGCATGAGACTGTTGGCCAAAGAAGATGGAGGTTACATGAGAAATGACGGATTAATTGCTTATGAAAAGTTTCGGGGTATACCATATTATGGAGAAGGAATTGAAAAATGGGATCAGACAGAAAATTTACATGTGCAGGATTATGGAATACAATTACACGATATATTGGAAAATAATAAAAAACTGATGATCGTAATGGGAAGCAGACCGTGGGAATGTGAACAGACAAAGTATCTGTTGGAGAAGATTTGTTTGCGGAATAATCTTGTATTAATATGTAATTATGGTAATCGTGTACAGGCAAAAAATTTTGCAAGGATGTATCATCACAGAGTTTATTGCTTTCCTCCGGATGCGGATCCGTTTCGTATGACAAGGGAGAAACGGAGATTTTTTCAAAAGCTGCTGCGTCAGGAAGGGTGGTGAAAAAATTGAATGGATTTTCGGGCAGGAGAATGTTGAAAGAAAAGGTCAGCATAGGGATTGTCGGGATTGGAACAGGCTGCGGAGTGACGCATCTGACTATTGCACTGGCAAATTATATGCATTCCGGGTTGGGAAGACGGACTGCAATTATAGAATTGTCAGGAAAGCACGAGCTGGAAACTATGATCCGAAAGGAGGGAAATAAAAATCAAAACCTTGTTGGCATTCATTATTTCACGGATATTGGTGTGGGGAAGATACCGGAAATTATGAATAGCAGGTACGAAGTATTTGTATTGGATCTTGGTGCGGATTATGCGGCAGCCAGAGAAGAATTTCTAAGATGTGACCGCAAAATAGTTGTTGGAAGCATCAGTCCGTGGAGAGTCTCTGCTTATGAGCATTTCCTGAAAAAAGTAATGGAGTCGGAAAACATAACGGCATGGGAATTTTTGATTTTATTTGCAAATTTATCAGATAAGAAGAGGATACAAAAAAGATATGGAATGCAGATGATAAGCATCCCCTGGATTGAAAATCCATTTTATTTAAAAAAAGAAGACATGATGTTTTTACAAAAATAATATAAAAGTTTATGGTGTGGAGGAGGAATGCCTATATTTTAAAGTATCGGTCAAAATCATGCTGTTGTATGGAATGACAGGAGCATGTATTGCAGGACTTCCGCTTGTTTTCGTACTTATTTTTTTAATCGGAACAAATATGCGGTTGGAACAGCAGGTCCTTTCTTATAAAGAATGGGAAAGGCAGGGATTGTATCTGAATGTCTGGACGTTGAGGGAAGATATCGTTGCCGGAGAAAAGATCACAAGAGCACATCTTGAAAAGAAAAAAACATGGGTCTTTGACTCGGAAATCTCAGATTTGACAATGGAAATTCATCAGATTGCAGGATATAAGGCTAAAACAATACTGAAAAAAGGAACTGTGATAAAATCAGAGTCGATTTATCACAAAAAACACAAAAACAACAAAAAGAAACATAAATAGGAAAAAATATGTTTTATTACTTGTGGTTTAACAAATAATAATATCTTTTTTAGAAATATTGATATTAAAATATCTGAAAAGGAAAATTAGCAGGCAGTGTCCGGAGAATTTATCATATTACAATAATCATATCACAGAATTGTATGTACTTTTCGTAATGACCTGCTAAAAGGTGAAAGGGATGGACAGAAAAGCGCTATTTATCGAGTTAAAAGGAATTCAGGGACGGGGTATTACTATTTTTCTGGAAGGAGAGAAGAGTACTCCGGAAACTGTAACGGAATTGTTATGTATTCAGGAAGATAGTTCTTATATGAGGGACTATATATTTGATAAGGGGGTGTTAAAAGAACTGCATTTTGATAAAGTACAAAATAAATAATAAATAATATTATTAATTGCCACAATAATACAGAATAGCGGCAAAAATATACTATATGGAGAGGAAACCTCAATGCCTTTCAAAATATAGAAATTATTATGAATCCGACCCGGCAGGCAGCAGTTTGTGGGCCGGATTCTGTTTTATTGCTTTACACCGTATGAGCAATCCGCTATAATGATGAAAGCAGAAAATATTCCAAAAACAAAATTGATTGAACAAAAGAATAGTTGTTTCTTGTAAAATTGTCTGTAACAGGCTATAATAAAAATGGTTCATTTAATAGTATTTTAATAATAAGTATAGAAATACCACCGGTGCCGGACAGTGAGTAAAATATACACAGGAGGAAAAACGATGAAGAAGAAATTAGTACCAGTGATCGCTGTTTTATTTTTGATTTTTATTATACTTTTTGCTGTTATTATTGGAAAGAAGATCAGACAGTTTATGCCAAGCAATGAGCAGCAGAATCTGGATACTTATTTTGGAATTACATCAGAGGATGAGGTTGCAATTGAATTAAATAATAATCTGGAAGAAGAAAAGGCCCTTCTGAGAGATGGAGCTGTCTATCTGGATTATGATTATGTACATGATTATTTAAATGATCGTTTTTACTGGGATGCGAATGAAAATATTCTTTTATATACAACATCTGAAAATGTGGTGAAGGCATCTGCAGACAGTAAAGACTATTATATAGGAAGAAAAAAAGACAGCAAGCCTTATAAAATTGTACTTGTAAACGTAGATAAGACTTATATTGCTCTGGATTATGTCGCACAATATACAAATATGACTTATGAAAGATTTGATGAGCCAAAACGTATTTTACTGCAGACAAAATGGGGAACAGTTAAAAAAGCCGGAATTAAAAGAAAGACAGAAGTACGTGTAAAGGCGAGTGTAAAAAGTAATATATTGAAAGAATTAACAAAAGAAGATACTGTAATAAAGCTGGAAACAGACAAGGAGTGGACAAAAGTAACGACCGAGGATGGCCTGATTGGATATGTACAGAACAAACGCCTTGGGACTGAGACGGAAGAGACGCAAAATCATGAATTCGAGGAAGATACATTTTCTCATCAGATCAGAGATTATGCCATTAATATGGCATGGCATCAGGTAACGGTACCGGAAGCAAATAATTCAATTGCTAGTGTACTACAGAATACAAAGGGATTGAATGTGATATCTCCTACATGGTTTTATTTGAATGATAACGATGGAAATATTGCGAATCTGGCAAGCATTGACTATGTTAAATATTGTCATACGCAGGGAATCGAAGTCTGGGGACTGGTCAGCAATCTGGAAAATCAAGAAGTCAGTACGACAGAAGTGCTGACCCATACTACGAAACGTGAAAATCTGGAAAATCAGATTATTGCAGCAGCGATACAATATGGACTGGATGGAATCAATGTGGATTTTGAGGCGCTTGAGTCTGCTGTTGGAGAAGCATTTATTCAATTTATCAGAGAACTGTCATTGAAATGTGACGGAAACGGAATTGTATTATCCGTAGATAATTATGTATCGTCTGATTATACGAAGTTTTACGACAGAGAAGAACAGGCTGTGTTTGCAGATTATATCATTGTTATGGCATATGATGAACACTATGCCGGATCAAAAGAAAGCGGTTCGGTTGCTTCGCTTGGATTTGTGACAAAAGGAGCAGACGATATTCTGGCAGAAGGAGTGCCGGCCGAACAGGTTATTTTAGGAATGCCTTTTTATACAAGAGTATGGTCTGAAAAATTGAAAGACGGTGACGGCGACGACGTAGAATCCGCATCAGAAGATTATGTGCCGTATGAACTGTCAAGCGAAGCTGTCGGAATGCTGTCTGCACAGCGCTTGATGGAAGTAAATGGTGCGGAGAAAAAATGGCTGGATAATATGGGACAGTATTATACGGAATATGTGAATAATGATGTGACATATAAAATCTGGTTTGAGGACGTTAAATCCATAGAAGAAAAACTCAAAGTTATGAAATCACATAATTTTGCAGGAGCTTCTTTCTGGAAGCTTGGGTTGGAAGATCCGGCTGTCTGGAATACGATTATGAAATATATTTATTAATGAAAGAAATATAAAAGAAATAAGAAAGAAACAGGGATGATTCCGATCTTTTGTCATATGTATAGTAATAAAACTTCCGGAGGCAGGGAATTTGAAACAAAGATTGGAATTGGTTATGTCAGTTGTAATTCTTATCTGTGCCTGCATATTGGCAAAGACAAGTGCCGTATACGTGACAGGACGTCAGGTGGAAAAACAAGAAGATTGTATTGTAATTGATGTTGGTCATGGAGGGTTTGATTCCGGTAAAATAGGCGTAAATGGAGAATTGGAAAAAGATATCAATCTTCAAATTGCGTTAAAGCTGAAAAAGACGATTGAAGATACAGGAATGAATGTTATTATGACAAGAGAAGATGATCAGGGATTGTATGATGAAAGTGCCAGCAATAAAAAAGCACAGGATTTGCAGAGACGGTGTGATTTGATTAATGAAACAAAGCCACTGATGACAATCAGTATTCATCAGAACAGTTATACGAGTCCTGAAATCAAAGGGGCACAGGTATTTTATTATACAACTTCGTCAGAAAGTCAGAAACTAGCAGAAATATTGCAGAATACGCTGATTGAACAGGTTGATCCGCAAAATCACAGAGCGGCAAAGTCGAACGACAGTTATTATTTGTTAAAAAGAACGGATTCTGTAATCGTAATAGTCGAATGTGGATTTTTAAGCAATCCGGAAGAAGCAGAAAAACTTTCCGAAGAAGATTACCAGCAGAAAATGGCTGACGCTATTTGTCATGGTATTCATCAGTATCTTGATGAAGATCAATAATGCGTATTGATTGCAAAATCCAGTTAAGGATCATAAAACTATGCAGAAAACAGAAGTAAAAAAAATTTTAGAATCAAATATAGATTGGAATACGATAAAACAGGCGGGATATCTTCTGCGGACAGGCGGATTGGTAGCTTTTCCGACAGAGACCGTATATGGCCTTGGAGCAGATGCCCTTCAGCCGGAGGCATCCAAAAAAATATATGCTGCAAAAGGGAGGCCGTCTGATAATCCATTGATTGTGCATATATGTAAATTTGAACATCTGAGCAAAATCGTTACGTGTATACCGAAAGCGGCCAGGCTTTTGGCAGATGCATTCTGGCCGGGGCCGCTGACGATGATTTTAAAAAAAAGTGACGAAGTACCTATTGAAACGACCGGCGGTATGGATACGGTAGCCGTACGTATGCCATCGAATAAAATTGCTTTGGCATTGATTCGGGAAGGCGGCGGTTATATTGCCGCACCAAGCGCCAACACTTCGGGAAGACCGAGTCCGACGATGGCGGAACATGTATATGAAGATCTGAAAAATAAAATACCATTGATATTAGATGGGGGAGCAGTTGGAATTGGGATTGAATCAACGATTATTGACCTGACAGAAGATATTCCGGTTGTGCTTCGCCCCGGATATATTTCGTTGGAAATGCTTGCGTCAGTTATTGGTGATGTGCGTATGGATCCGGGTATTTTGTCAGAAGACAGTGATACGAAGCCAAAAGCTCCCGGTATGAAATACAGACATTATGCTCCAAAAGCAGAAATGATTGTTGTTGACGGCACACAGGAAAAAGTCGTTCAAAAGATTAATATGCTTTCGGAAGAAAAATTTAATGAAGGAAAAAAGGTAGGAATTATCGGTACGGAGGAAACGGTTGGATGTTATAAATACGGACTGATTATCAGTATTGGGAAAAAGAAAGAAGAAGAGATTATTGCACATAATCTTTACAGGATATTAAGAGAACTTGATGAGTCTGATGTAGATATTATTTTTTCGGAAAGTTTTTCAACACCACGAATGGGGCAGGCTATTATGAATCGTTTGTTGAAAGCTGCGGGGCATCAGGTCATTGTGGCGGAGTAGTTGGGGTGAGTATATGAATACATGTAAGAAAATTATTTTTGCAGACAGTGCGGGGAATAGTCGTGCTCCTATGGCAGCCGAATTGCTGAAAGAATGCAACATTAAACAGCCTATTGATATTCAGGCACGCGGAATAGTTGTACTGTTTCCGGAACCATTAAATCAGAAAGCGGAAGCGGTGCTGATCAGTAATGGAATTACATTGGAAAATTATATGTCAAGTCAGCTGGAAGAAGAAGACTTTGCCAAAGATACTCTTGTAATTGTGATGGGAAACAATGACAAACAAAAAATATTGGACATGTTTGCAAATGCGGCGCCGGAAAATGTACAGGTCCTGACAGAGCTTGTCGGTGATGAACTGGAAATTATGGATCCTTATGGGGGTACGCTTCAATCGTATGGAATTTGTTATGAGACTTTAAGCAAATCTGTTAAAAAATTATCGGTCATGTTAAATCAGAGTTTATAATGAGTGGAGAGAATAATCGTGGTACATTTTGGGAATAACTCAGGATGTACCATTTTAAAATGTTTGCTGTTCTGTCAAAGAAGCAATTAAATGTTAATAATTGCCAAAATATTATAGACAATTTATAAATTTGTGCTTATAATGTATTTAGTGTTTTTCTGCGTTTTACAGGGAAAGAGGAGTTTTATGAAAAATAAACGGAGTGTATTTCAGGCATTTACAATGGTTATACAGTTTGGGTTAAATATGATAGTTCCGATTGTTATGTGTACGTTATTTGGTGTTTGGATAGACAGGAAATATGATATTCCGGTTATTACAATTCCTCTGTTTTTAGCAGGAGCATTGGCTGGCTTCCGTAATATTTTTATTATGGCAAAAAAAATATATCAGGATGACCGCAAGAGTACAGAAGAATAATAAAAATACATGGAAATGGTACTATATTAAAAAATATCGGAATAATTTAAGGAAGGAAACATTTTGAAATGTTCAGACGTTTAAACAAAGCGCTTCCTGAATTGCTGCTTGGAATTTTTATTTATGGAATTGTCATTCAGGCTGCCGGTGTATGGTTTTCGGAAGATAAACTGCGCTACAGCAGCGGGTTGTGGATTGGCATTCTGACAGCGATGGCAATGGCGTATCATATTGCGCTTATTATTGCCGAAAGTGTAGATGCTGTAGATCCACAAAAGGCACGAACCAGAATTATTGCGAAAGGAATTCTTCGTTATGTGTCAGTTGTAATTGTATTTACAGTTACAATGTATTTTGATCTTGGTAACCTGATCACATTGTTTATCGGTGTGATGGGTTTAAAGATATCGGCTTATTTACAGCCGACATTGCACAAAGTGCTTATAAAAGTAACAGAAAAAGGTGGTGGGTCTTCGGACGAAACTAATTCTATGGAAAGGGAGGTGAAAATGTGACAAATGCAATCGTAATGTCATCCAGTGCTGACAATATTGATTTTATGATTCATGGATTATTTTCTTATAATTTTTTGGGTCATGAAGTCTGGATTACTACATCTCATGTATGTATATTAATTGTCATGCTGTTTCTGATCGGATTTGCACTTATAGCAAATATAAAAATGCGTCATGCAACAGAGATACCGGATACATTCCAAAATATACTGGAGTTGATTGTCAGTTCGCTGGATGGTGTTGTGGAAGGGACAATGGGTAAGAATGCACCGAAGTTCGTAAACTATATCAGTACGATCTTTATATTCATTCTTATAAGCAATATATCCGGTTTGTTTGGTTTAAGACCGCCGACAGCGGATTATGGTACTACACTTGCACTGGGTCTGATCACATTTACGCTGATACATTTTTGTCAGTTTAAGTATCAGAGTCCAAAAAAAATCTGGACAGATATGTGCTCGCCATTACCACCATGGCTTCCAATCTGGTTCCCAATTAACCTGATCAGTGAAATTGCGGTTCCGATTTCTCTGTCTTTGCGTTTATTTGCAAACGTATTGTCAGGAACGGTCATGATGGCGCTCATTTACGGATTATTGTCAAAAGTGGCTATTATCTGGCCGGCAGCGCTTCATGTATACTTTGATTTGTTCTCAGGAGCAATTCAGACGTATGTATTCTGTATGCTGACGATGACCTATATTAGTCAGCAGATGGAAACAGACTAAACAGACAGCTTTATATTTGTTTATATTTGAATGAAGAAAAGAATTTTTTAGGAGGAAAATCATTATGAATATCACAGGACAGGATTTAATTTTAGCATGTTCAGCAATTGGTGCAGGTTTGGCAGTTATTGCAGGTATCGGGCCTGGTATTGGTCAGGGTATTGCTGCAGGACATGGTGCGGCAGCAGTAGGAAGAAATCCTGGTGCAAAATCCGATATTATGTCTACGATGTTATTAGGACAGGCCGTTGCCGAGACAACCGGTTTGTATGGTCTGTTGGTAGCAATGCTCCTGCTTTTCGTACAGCCATTATCATAAGAAATAGCAGACAACTGTCTGTATAATGGAAAAAAGACGGAAAGGAGGCTGAACTGAGCGAACATGGAAAGATTATTTAATCTTGATTTTCAATTAATTCATGATGCTGTGCTTCTGGCAATTGCGGTCTTTGTACTGTTTTTGGCATTGTCCTATCTGCTGCTGAATCCGGTTCGAAAGATGCTGTATGATAGACAGAGAAAGATTCAGGGTGATATTGACAGTGCAAAGAATGATAAAGAGAAAGCTTCCGCATTAAAAGCAGAATACGAAGAAAAACTGAAAAATGCGGAACAGGAAGCAGAAGCCATTTTAAGCGAAGCACGTCAGAAAGCATTGAAAAATGAAGCACATATTATTGAAGAAGCAAAGCAGGAAGCTGCCCGTATTATCCTGCGCGCCAACGAAGAAGCAAAACTTGAAAAGAGCCGCGCAATGGATGAAATGAAACAGGAAATGATCACAGTTGCATCCATGATGGCTGCAAAAGTTGTAGCAGCATCTATTGATACAAGCGTTCAGAATGGGCTTGTAGAAGAAACATTGAAAGAAATGGGTGATTCGACATGGCAAAGCTAGTTTCAAAAACATATGGTGATGCATTATTTGAACTGGCTTTGGAGTCCGGACAGGTAGACGCATTGTTTGATGAAGCAAAACGGATGCTTGAGATTATTCAGACGAACGAAGATCTTGCTAAAATGATGAATCATCCTAAAATTGTAATAGAAGAAAAACAGAAAATTATTGAAACTGTTTTTAAAGATCGCGCTTCAAAGGAAATGATCGGGTTATTGATGATGATAATCGCAAAAGGTCATTATCATGAGTTTGACGGTGTGTTGGAATATTTTATTGAGCAGGTAAAAGAGTATAAGAAAATAGGAACGGCTTATATTACATCTGCGATGGATTTGTCTTTGATGCAGAAAGACGCAATCCGAAGAAAACTGCTCGAGACAACAAATTACGTACAGTTTGAATTTATTTATAATATTGATGCATCTCTGATCGGAGGGATCGTAATTCGGATTGGAGACAGAGTCGTGGATGGCAGTGTAAAAAATAAGCTGTCCAGGTTAACTTCCGAATTATCAAAATTAAAGTTACAAATGCCGTAGTAATATGGCAAAAACAGTTGAAAGTAGGTGACTATTGTCCATGAATTTAAAACCAGAGGAGATTAGTTCGGTCATCAAAGAGCAGATCAAAAGATACGCTGCAGAGCTGGAAGTTGCAGATGTTGGTACCGTTATTCAGGTAGCAGACGGTATTGCACGTATTCATGGTCTGGAAAATGCGATGCAGGGCGAGCTGTTGGAGTTCCCAGGTGAAGTGTATGGAATGGTATTGAACCTCGAAGAAGATAATGTTGGCGCCGTATTACTCGGTGACCAGAAAAGTATCAATGAGGGAGATACGGTAAAAACTACCGGAAGGGTAGTGGAGGTTCCGGTTGGGGATGCAATGATCGGCCGCGTTGTGAATGCATTAGGACAGCCGATTGATGGCAAAGGACCAATTAAAACAGATAAATTCCGCCAGATCGAAAGAGTTGCATCCGGCGTTATTTCCAGAAAATCCGTAGATACACCGTTGCAGACCGGTATTAAGGCGATTGATTCAATGGTACCGATCGGAAGAGGGCAGCGAGAACTGATCATCGGTGACAGACAGACAGGAAAAACAGCAATTACAATTGACACCATTATTAATCAAAAGGTCAGGGCGTAAAATGTATTTATGTAGCTATTGGCCAGAAAGCTTCTACCGTTGCATCCATCGTTAAGACATTGGAAGAATTCGGAGCAATGGCTTATACGACCGTAGTAGCTGCTACGGCAAGTGAGCTTGCGCCGCTGCAGTATATTGCTCCATATTCGGGATGTGCAATTGGAGAAGAATGGATGGAAAACGGGGAAGACGTGCTTGTCGTATATGACGATTTGAGTAAACATGCTACGGCATATCGTACACTTTCCCTGCTTCTTCGAAGACCGCCAGGACGTGAAGCTTATCCGGGTGATGTTTTTATCTGCATTCCAGACTGCTTGAGCGTGCGGCAAGACTGTCAGATAAATTAGGTGGAGGTTCTCTGACCGCTTTACCGATTATTGAAACACAGGCAGGCGACGTATCCGCATACATTCCTACAAATGTCATTTCTATTACGGATGGTCAGATTTATCTGGAGACGGAAATGTTTAATGCCGGTTTTCGTCCGGCGATCAATGCCGGCCTGTCCGTATCCCGTGTAGGTGGTTCGGCACAGATTAAGGCTATCAAAAAGATTTCTGCTCCTATTCGTACGGAACTGGCACAGTATCGCGAGCTTGCGGCTTTTTCACAGTTTGGTTCCGAGCTTGATGCAGATACAAAGGAAAAACTGGATCAGGGTGAAAGAATTAAAGAGATTCTAAAACAGCCGCAGTATCAGCCGATGCCGGTAGAAAAGCAGGTAATTATTATTTATGTAGCGACAAAGAAATATCTGTTAGACATTCCGACAGAAGATGTTCTGCGTTTTGAAAGCGAGCTGTTTGAGTATATTGACACAAAATATCCGGAAATTCCGGAATCTATCCGTACGACAAAGGTATTGGAAGATGAGATAGAAAAGAAACTGATCCGGGCGATTGAAGAATGTAAAAAATCATTTCGGTAGAAATATTTGAAATATAAAATAAGGCGGTGACACATTATGGCCTCGATGAGAGACATAAAAAGACGTAAAAGCAGCATACAGAGTACGCAGCAAATCACAAAAGCCATGAAATTAGTTTCTACCGTAAAACTGCAGAAAGCAAAAACACATGCAGAACGTACAGATCCGTATTTTCAGCATATGTATCATACCGTAACATCTATTCTTGCAAGATCGGGCAATATGGATCATCCGTATTTGTCTGACAACGGATCGGATAAAATAGCAGTTGTAGTTATTACTTCCAACCGTGGTCTTGCCGGCGGATATAATTCCAATATTACAAAACTGATACAAAACAGCGGTCTTGATAAAGACAGAGTGCTGTTGTACACGATTGGTACAAAAGGAAGAGATACGCTGGAACGAAAAGGATATCATATAGAAGAAGACGCTTCGGATGTAATCGAGAATCCTACTTATAAGGATGCAATGGAAATTTGTGACAAAGTATTAAAAGACTTTACGGATGGCAAAATAGGTCAGATTTATCTGGCATATACGCATTTTAAAAATACCGTAGTTCATGTACCGAGTCTGATGAAATTACTTCCGGTAGAATTTTCCGAAGAAGAGATGTCGGCAGCTGATAAAAATTTAATTATGAATTATGAGCCGAATGAGAGAGAAGCTCTGGATCTGATAATTCCAAAATACGTGACAAGTATTTTTTACGGTGCGCTTGTGGAAGCAGTTGCGAGTGAGAACGGTGCAAGGATGCAGGCAATGGATTCTGCCACAAGTAATGCGGAAGAAATGATTAGTGATTTGTCTCTGAAATATAACCGTGCCCGTCAGGGTTCTATTACACAAGAGCTGACCGAAATTATTGCAGGTGCGGAGGCAATTAGTTAGAAATAAAGTGCGAATATATAAAAAGGAGTGATAGAAAAAAATGGCAAAAACGAATATTGGGAAAATCACTCAGATCGTTGGAGCTGTCCTGGATATCAAGTTTACAGGAATACTGCCGGAAATTAATGAATCCATAGAGATTACACGGAAAGACGGCAGCAGACTTGTAGTTGAGGTAGCGCAGCATTTGGGTGATGATACCGTCAGATGTATTGCCATGGGACCGACAGACGGACTTGTACGCGGCATGGATGCTGTGGCGACAGGAGCTGCGATCAGTGTTCCGGTTGGTGAAAATACATTAGGTCGTATGTTCAATGTCCTTGGTGAACCAATTGATGAGATTGATCCTCCAACAGGTGTAGAATATAGCCCAATCCACAGAAAAGCGCCTGCTTTTGAAGAACAGTCTACTTCTGCAGAAATACTGGAAACAGGCATTAAAGTCGTAGATTTGCTCTGCCCATATCAAAAAGGTGGAAAGATCGGATTATTTGGCGGCGCCGGTGTAGGCAAGACCGTATTAATTCAGGAGTTGATTCATAATATTGCTACGGAGCACGGCGGATATTCCGTATTTACAGGAGTAGGCGAAAGAACCCGTGAAGGAAATGACCTTTATTATGAAATGAAAGAATCCGGCGTTATTGATAAAACGACTATGGTGTTCGGACAGATGAATGAACCGCCGGGAGCAAGAATGCGTGTGGCTCTGTCAGGACTTACAATGGCAGAATATTTCCGTGACAAAGGCGGAAAGGATGTATTGTTGTTTATCGACAATATTTTCCGTTTTACGCAGGCCGGTTCGGAAGTATCTGCTTTGCTTGGACGTATGCCGTCGGCGGTAGGTTATCAGCCTACACTGCAGACGGAAATGGGTGCGCTGCAGGAGCGTATTACATCTACAAAAAATGGTTCGATCACATCTGTACAGGCTGTTTATGTGCCTGCCGATGACTTGACAGACCCTGCGCCTGCTACAACATTTGCCCATCTGGATGCCACAACGGTATTGGAACGTTCGATCGTAGAGCTTGGTATTTATCCGGCGGTAGATCCACTTGCGTCTACTTCAAGAATTCTGGATCCACGTATTGTAGGACAGGAGCATTTTGATACGGCGCGCGAAGTACAGGCAATTTTGCAGAAGTACAAAGAACTGCAGGATATTATCGCGATTCTGGGTATGGATGAGCTTTCAGAGGACGATAAAATGGTTGTAAATCGTGCAAGAAAGATTCAGAGATTTTTATCGCAGCCATTCTCTGTAGCTACTCAGTTTACCGGTCTGGAAGGTAAATATGTGCCGGTTGCCGAGACAATACGCGGATTCCGTGAAATATTGGAAGGAAAGCATGATGATGTACCGGAAGGTCATTTCTTGAATGCGGGAACTATTGATGAAGTACGTGCCCGTATGAAGTAAGGGGTGACGTTATGGCAGATGCAAACAAATTGTTTCAAGTAGAGATTATTACACCAGAACGTGTGTTTTATACCGGACAGGCTTTTATGATTGAATTTACAACGACAGAAGGCGATATCGGAGTGTATAAAAATCACATTCCGCTGACTGCCGTGCTTGCTCCGGGAATCGTAACGATTACGGAAGAAGGCGATTCTAAACAGGCTGCCGTACATTCCGGATTTGTTGAAATTTTAGGTGATAAGGTAACGCTGCTTGCAGAAGTTGCCGAATGGCCGGATGAAATTGACAAAAATCGCGCTGAAGAAGCAAAAATGCGTGCGGAACGGCGGCTGAAAATGAAAGAAGCAGGTCTTGATGTAAAACGTGCGGAAATTGCTTTGAAAAAAGCATTAATACGTATTGATATAGCAAAATAGAAAATAGCTGGGGAAATCCCAGCTATTTTTATCTCAATGAAAAGTTTATGCCTAAAGTTTTTATAAAAGAGTGCCGAAATAGATAATGGAGTAGTGTATACGGGGATAAAAAGTCATATGATAATGATAGAAATGCGAGGTGTGTGGGTATGGCAATTATTACACATAATTTGATGGCAATGAATACCGATCGGCAATTGGGTATCGTTTCCGAGAGTAAGAAAAAAATACGGAAAAATTATCTTCAGGATATAGAATTAACCGTTCGGCAGATGATGCGGCCGGACTGCAGATTTCGGAAAAAATGAGATACCAGATTCGAGGGTTGAATAAAGCATCTACAAATATTCAGGATGGAATTTCATTGATTCAGACAGCAGATGGCGCATTAACGGAAGTACACGATATTTTACAGAGAATGAATGAACTTTCAACACAGGCGGCAAATGATATTAATAAAGAAGAAGACAGAGAAGCGATTCATAAAGAATTACTTCAGTTAAAATCTGAAATCAACCGAACTTCCAAAGATACGATGTTCAATACACAAAGGATTTTGTGGGCAAAACAATTGGTTGAGATTGATTCGGATGATTATTCGAATGTTATTATGGACGATGTTTTTACTAATATACCAAATCACACATCCGTACATGGAAAAACGCTTGATTTTAAAAATGTAACGGCGACGAATAAAGAAGAACTGATTGGTAAGAAATTTACGGTAACCTGTTCGGACAATTGTTCTCAGGAATTTGTTTTCCAATTTTCAGATCAGGCTACTTCAAGTATTAATACTCCGACTGGTGGACATAGTGATATTTTTGTCAACATCGGAGTAAAAGATGCCAATATAAAAATGGGAGCGACATTGTAAAGCAGATTTTTGATCTGGTAAACAGTGTACAGGGAAATATGGGAGGTAATGGGCAGGATATACTGATTGGCCATGCAAATGGAGTCAGCATAGAAGGATCAAAAATGATCTTTTATTCTACTTATAATCATCCGCCATATGCTCCAAATATGGGAATGATTCTGGCAAATGATATGCTTAAGTTAGAAGAAGATTATCATTTACAGGTCAATGACAGGCCATTCCAGGAAATTACACTTAAAATACGAACCATTAATTCCGGAACACTTGGTCTTGGGAGATTGGATGTTGATTCTTTCGAAAATGCCGGAAAAACAATGGATGATGTAAAAAATGCCATTGACAATCTGTCCGAATACAGAGCGTATCTGGGAGCTATGCAGAATCGACTGGAAAAGGCAATGTCGTCTGTTGAAAATACTTCCGAAAATACACAAAGATCCGAAAGTAAATTAAGAGATACGGATATGGCGGAAGAAATGGTAAACTATTCTAAAAATAAAATCATCGAGCAGTTTGGTCAGGTTATGTTGGCCCAGGTAAATAAAAATAATGATGGTATCGCATCACTGTTAGCATAATAAATAAAAAACAAGGCATGAGAAAAACAATGGATATTCCGAATTGTTTTTCTCATGTTTTTGATTTATATCAATTAAGACATACATAATCTTTGGCAGATTTTATTGCTTAAAAAGCAGGAAAAGTAGCAAATTATAAAATTATATTTGATTATTTTTATAATTTGATATTTTCATTTGAAAGAAGACACGTAATGGGAATAAAATGCATATTTTTGCCTATTAATAAAAAAATAACAATAATTCTATACATAATAATATACTGCTTATCGCAAGAAAAACATAATAAACAGGTCATAAACTCATAATTTCAATTAATTAAATCTGAAATTTTCGGTGCTATAATTGATATTAACTTACTTAAAATATAATAAAATACTTAAAATAAAATTATATTTTAATAAAAGTCACAAAAAATTATAAAATATAGTCTGAATATTTTAGAAAATATATGAATAATTAAAAATATAGTTATATAGTGCGAATACAGAGAATATTAAAAAAATATAAAGAAAAAGGAAAGAATAATTTATAAAATTTTAATAAATGACAAAATCTAAACAGGATAGTAAGATATAATAATATTATGTATATATTATCCGCTTATTAAATAATAAATAGGAATTAAAATTATAAATTTTCCATAGTTTTTCCCTTTTATTATCCGGTTTTAAAAATAATTTGACAATCTGATAAAAACACTATATAATAAAAAACGGACAGCCGGGGCGCTAGCGGTGCCCTGTACCAGCAATCCGCTATAGCTGGGGTCATATCCTGCCTCGGGTCTTTAGACTGTAAAGCAGCCCCTGGTAAGTGGCGTTGACGTTTGGGTCTCGCGCAACAGGAACTTGTGAACCGTGTCAGGTCAGGAATGGAGCAGCACTAAGCAAGAGCTCTTGTGTGCCGTGAGGGAGCCTGAGCCGAGTTAACTGCCAGGGTAACGTTTATGGTCGGGATTCAAAGCAGGATGTCCATAAAAAATAATTTATTGAGAAGATACATGAAAATATGCGGGACATGATAAAGTCTCCGCTTTTTTTATTAAAAATAATGATTTGGGCGTGAATTATCTTATCCGGAAATTAGCGTTTGTGGAGGAAATTTATGATAAAAGCAGTTGTATTTGATATGGATGGCCTGATGATTGATACGGAAAGATTATTGGTAAAATACTGGATCGAAGCGGCACATCATTATGGATATGCTATGAAAGCAGAACATATCATAGGCATTCGCAGTTTGGAAGCAAAATATGCGATACCAAAACTGAAAGCCGAAATCGGAAATGATTTTGATTATTATAAGGTAAGAACACTGCGCATCAAATTAATGGCCGATCATATAGAACAACACGGATTGGATGAAAAACCCGGGCTTGGCAAATTGTTGGAATATTTAAAACAACATTGCTATCTGACTGCGGTTGCTACGGCTACGGATCCGGAGAGGACAAGACGTTATCTTGAATCTTTGGATCGTCTGAAATATTTTGACCGTATTGTATGTGCTTCCATGGTTGAAAATGGAAAGCCGGCACCGGATATTTATCTGAAAGCAGCTTCCGAACTGAAAGTAAATCCTGTGGAATGTATGGCGTTGGAGGATTCTCCAAATGGAATTTTATCGGCATATCGTGCCGGAATGTGTCCGGTTATGATACCGGATTTAAGTCAGCCGGATGAAGAGTTAAGAAGAATGTTGTATGCATGTGTGGACAATCTGGAAAATGTGATTGAACTGTTAGAAAGACATAAATCGCAGGCATAAGAATAAGGAAAGCGGAGACACAATAGTAAATGGAAACGAGAGAGATTTTAAAGAAGGTACGGTCCGGTGAATATACAATAGAAGAGGCGGAACAGTATTTTCGCAGACAGCCATATGAAGAAATGGGTTATGCCAAGCTGGATACACACAGACAAATACGTTCCGGTTTTGCAGAAGTGATTTTTTGCAGCGGAAAAGCAGATGAGCATTTGCTGCAGATTTTCGGCAGATTATATGAGCAGAATCAGGAAGTGTTTGGAACGAGAGCTTCACAGGAACAGTATGAGATGATCCGGAGAAAATATCCGCAGACCATATACGATCCGATTTCGAAGATTATTAAAATAGAAGAAACAGACAAAATAAAAAGTGGAAAAGCAGTTGTCTGCACTGCGGGTACGGCAGATATTCCTGTGGCAGAAGAGGCTGCGCAGACAGCAGAATATTTTGGAACGGCGGTAGAACGGATATATGATGTCGGTGTCAGTGGATTACATCGACTGCTGTCAAAGCTTGATACGATTCAAAAAGCGAACTGTGTCGTTGCCGTAGCCGGTATGGAGGGAGCGCTTGCCAGTGTTATTGGCGGACTGGTGGATAAACCTGTCATTGCCGTACCTACTTCCATTGGATATGGGGCTTCGATGCACGGTTTATCTGCTCTGCTTACCATGATTAATTCATGCGCCAACGGAATCGCTGTTGTGAATATTGATAATGGATATGGAGCCGGATATCTGTCCGCACAAATAAATCGGCTGGCTGAAAATGGAAAACAGTAAATAAAAAAGAGTTCTGTCCAAACAGAACTCTTTTTTTAAATTGGAGGTAGGATGTATTAATAGAAAGTACCGTACTGATGTACAGTACATCAAACGGAGAGCATGGGATTCGAACCCACGGTGCTGTGAAGCACACGGCTTTTCGAGAGCCGCACCTTAAACCACTCGGACAACTCTCCATAAAAATTAATACTGTATTAAGATTATACCATAATTTTCCATAAATACAAGAAAAATTCCTAAATAGATTTCGATATTTTTCTCCAATTTAATTGACAAGCATCAAAATTCATTGGATAATAGAAAAAGATCAAATATAAGGAGGGTTTATTTAAGATGAATGAATCAAAAGCATTTAAACCGTTTATACCAGCGGATAAGGTATTGCCTGAAATCACGCCGGTTTCGATTGTACTTGGTATTTTGCTGGCTGTTCTTTTTGGCGGAGCAAATGCGTATTTAGGGCTGCGGGTTGGAATGACCGTATCGGCTTCTATTCCGGCAGCGGTAATTTCTATGGGGGTAATCCGAAAAATTTTACGACGGGACTCAATCCTGGAAAATAATATTGTGCAGACGATCGGTTCTGCCGGAGAGTCTCTGGCAGCAGGGGCTATTTTTACACTTCCGGCGTTATTTATGTGGGCATCGGAAGGAGGCACGGAAACTCCTTCATTGATAGAAATTGCGTTAATCGCATTTGTAGGAGGCGTAATTGGTATTTTATTTATGATACCTTTGCGTACGGCCTTAATCGTACAGGAACATGGTACACTTCCATATCCGGAAGGAAAAGCCTGTGCGGAAGTACTGATGGCTGGTGAAGAAGGAGGGGAAAGCGCTTCTACCGTATTTTTAGGTCTGGGTGTTTCTGCAATTTACAAGTTTATAGCAGACGGACTTTGCATTTTCCCAAGTGAAGTGGATTTTGAGATTAAGAGTTATAAAGGTTCCGGAATTGGTATGGATGTACTTCCGGCTCTTTTAGGTGTGGGTTACATTTGCGGCGCGAAAGTATCTTCGTATCTGCTTGCAGGCGGTACGCTTGGATGGTTTGTAATTATGCCGTTAATTGCGCTGTTTGGAGGAGATGCGGTCATATATCCTGGTACCGATCCGATCAATACATTAGGGCCGTTTGACTTGTGGGGCACATATATCCGTTATATTGGCGCCGGTGCCGTAGCAGCCGGTGGAATTATGAGTCTGATTAAATCACTTCCTTTGATTGTGCGTACATTTCGTCAGGCAGTAAAAGGCTTCGGAGCAAAAGCCGGTGTATCCAATCGTACAACACAGGATCTTCCGATGAATGTTGTATTTATTGGAATTGGCATTATGGCTGTATTTATGTGGCTGTGTCCGGCAATTCCTGTCAATCTGTTAGGTGCGGTGATTATCATTATTTTCGGTTTCTTTTTGCAACCGTATCATCCCGTATGGTAGGACTTGTAGGAAGTTCCAATAACCCGGTTTCCGGTATGGCTATTGCTACGCTGCTGATATCCACAATGATACTTAAGGCTACCGGTATGATCGGAATGTCCGGCATGGTAGCCGCTATCAGTATTGGTTCCGTTATTTGTATTATTGCGGCAATTGCCGGAGATACTTCTCAGGATTTAAAAACAGGATTTTTAGTAGGTTCTACGCCGAAAAATCAGCAGATTGGAGAATTAATAGGCGTAGTTGCATCTGCGATTACAATCGGTGGTGTTTTGTACTTATTAAATGCTGCATGGCAGTATGGCACGGATCAGTTACCGGCGCCGCAGGCAGTTTTGATGAAGATGGTTGTAGAAGGTGTTATGAATGGAAATCTTCCATGGGCGCTTGTATTTTCCGGTGTATTTATTGCTATTGTAGTAGAAATACTTGGAATTCCGGTACTGCCGTTTGCAGTCGGATTGTATCTGCCAATTCATTTAAGTACACCAATGATTGTAGGTGGATTGGTTCGCTTGTATTTTGAAAAGAAAAAAAATGAAACAGACAAAGACCGCAAAAGAAAAGTGGAAAATGGTGTTCTTTACTCTTCGGGTTTGATTGCAGGAGAAGGTCTGGTAGGAATTATGCTTGCCGTATTCGCAATTATTAAAGTTGGAGATCAGTCTCTTGGTGATGTGATCAATCTTTCGGAAATCATCAATCTGGGCAACTGGGGAGGTCTGGCATTCTTTGCAGTTCTGACCTTATCTCTTTACTATATGATTGTGAAGAAAAGGAAAAAATAAGTAATTGGATATGTTTTGATAATATTGGTTAATAATATTGATTAATATAACATCTGCTGAACAATTTTTATCAGCAGATGTTATGCTATTCGCTATGGTTCGTATTTGATCAAAGAAGGATATACAGAATGTCAAAAAAGAAGCAGGAAAATTTTTGGATTATATTCCAAAAAGAAATAAATTATATGAGTGGGATTTGAATCAAAAAAAGCACGTGGAAGTGTCTGTTATTAATCGAGGGCTGTTTAACCGGATTGCACAGCTATTGTTTCGTAAGCCTAAAATCAGCAAAATTGAACTGGATGACCTTGGAAGTTTTATCTGGCAGGAAATGGATGGAGTAAAAACCGTTTATGAAATTGGAAATGCGGTAACAAACAAATTTGGAAAAAAAGCGGAGCCATTGTATGAACGTTTATGCGAATATATTCGTATTCTTCACAATAATCGCTTTATTGTATATGAGAATAAAAAGTAGGCAATCAATCTGCAAATAAAATTGTGATAAAATAAAATTGTGTATAAATAAAGTTTTAAATATAATTCATGTTGAAAGAAGGATGAAAAAATGGGAGTATTATCAAAGCTGGAACCAAAGGAAGTATTTACGTATTTTGAAGAGATCAGTTCGATTCCTCGTGCCTCTTATCATGAGGAAAAAATCAGCAATTATTGTGTTGACTTTGCAAAAAAACATCATCTGGAATGCATACAGGACGAGTTGAAAAATGTTATTATTATAAAAGAAGCAACTCCAGGATATGAAAACGAAGAACCGATTATCATACAGGGACATCTGGATATGGTATGTGAGAAAAAACCGGACTGTTCCGTTGATTTTGATACGGATGGAATAAAACTGATGGTAGAAGGCGATGATATAACCGCTGACGGCACAACGCTGGGTGGTGATGATGGAATTGCGATCGCGTATGCGCTTGCGATTCTTGCATCGGATACGGTGGAACATCCAAGATTGGAAGTTATTTTTACGGTATCCGAAGAAGTTGGCATGGAAGGCGCGTCCGGCATTGATGTTTCAATGCTGAAAGGAAGAAGACTGCTGAATCTGGATTCGGAAGAAGAAGGGATATTGCTGGCAGGCTGTGCAGGCGGAGCCGGAATCAAATGCAGAATACCGGTACATTGCGTTCCTGTACAGGGAGAAGTATTTGAAATAAAAATAACCGGTCTGAACGGCGGACATTCCGGTGTGGAAATTAATAAAGGACGTGCGAATGCAAATATATTGATGGGACGTTTGCTGACAGAGCTGGCAAAAAATGTGACCTATCATCTGGTATCTTTTGAAGGAGGAAGCAAAGATAATGCGATACCGCGAGAGAGCAGAGTAATGCTGTGTCTTACAGAAAAGGAAACAGACAAGGCCAAACAGACACTGGAAAAAATACGTAAAGATCTTTCGCATGAATATGCGGTTACGGACGGCAATATCCGTATTACAATGAACAGGGTGGAAAAGTCCTTGCCGGAACAGATGTTGGATGAATCCGGTACAAAAAAAGCGGTATTATTTGTAAATGTTATGCCAAATGGAATTCAGACAATGAGTGCGGATGTGGAAGGATTAGTAGAAACATCGTTAAATCTTGGTATTTTAAAACTTGATCATAAGGAAATGATATTAAGCTATGCGGTACGCAGTTCGATTGGAAGTGCAAAAGAAGCTCTGTTAGATAAGATGACTTATATAACAGAAGTTATTGGCGGCAGCGTAGAGATTTCAGGAGACTATCCTGCATGGGAATATAAGAGAGATTCTGCATTTCGAGATAAAATAGCAGTTGTCTATGAGAAAATGTATAAAAAAGCGCCTGTAATTGAAGCAATCCATGCAGGGCTGGAGTGTGGACTGCTTGCAGGTAAACTGCCAGGACTAGATTGTATCTCCATAGGACCGGATATGTCCGATGTTCATACAACAGAAGAAAAATTAAGTATCTCTTCAACAAAACGTGTGTGGGAATTTATTTTAGAAGTTCTTAAAACAAAGTAAAATTTTGGAATTCTTTTCTGTTGACAGTGTAATAACTAATAATTTATAATAGAAAAGACAAATCGTTTTACAATATCAGGAGAAAGAGAGGGTGCATCAAAATGCTCAGAGTGGGTATGCTTACAAGCGGCGGCGACTGTCAGGCTTTGAATGCTGCAATGAGAGGCGTTGCAAAAGGATTAAGCTCAAATGTTGAAGAATTGGAGATTTATGGTTTTTTGGATGGGTATAAGGGACTGATTTACGGAAATTATCGTCTGTTATCGTCATCAGATTTTTCCGGTATCCTGACAAAAGGCGGAACTATTTTAGGTTCATCCCGTCAGCCATTTAAGCTGATGCGTACACCAGATGAAAACGGACTGGACAAAGTAGAAGCAATGAAACAAAATTATTACAAGTTAAATCTGGACTGTATCGTAATTCTTGGTGGTAACGGCACACAGAAGACGGCAAATTTGCTTCGCGAAGAAGGTTTAAATGTTATCCATTTACCTAAGACAATTGACAATGACATATTTGGAACAGATGTTACATTTGGATTTCAAAGTGCTATTAATATCGCAACAGATGCCATTGACTGTATTCATACGACTGCAGCATCACACAACCGTGTATTTATTGTAGAAGTTATGGGGCATAAAGTTGGATGGCTGACGCTTTATGCAGGTCTGGCAGGCGGTGCCGATATTATTCTGTTACCGGAAATTCCATATGATATTAAAAAAGTAGTGGCAGCAATTGAACATCGTACAAAAGCAGGAAAAGGTTTTACAATTCTTGCAGTTGCAGAAGGCGCAATTTCGAAAGAAGATGCAAAATTATCCAAGAAAGAATATAAGAAAAAAATGGAAAAATCATCCTATCCATCTGTTTCTTATGAAATTGCAGCTAAAATCAGTGCAAAACTTGGAAGTGAAGTACGGGTAACCGTTCCGGGACATACTCAAAGAGGCGGAAGCCCTACGCCTTATGATCGTGTACTTTGTACAAGACTTGGTGCGGAAGGTGCAAAAGCAATTTTAGAAAAAGATTTTGGACATATGATCGGAATGGTAAATAATGAAGTCAGACGTGTTCCGTTAGAGAATGTAGCTGGTAAATTAAAAACCGTGGATCCAAATGCTCAGATTGTAAAAGAAGCAAAACTAACAGGAATTAGTTTCGGCGATTAATATCCGAATCGGATATTTGAGTTAAAAAAATATTAAATAATTGAAATTTAAATCTGCTGTACGGCAGTTTCAGTTTGTGTTATTGAATATCTTATACAGATGATTTATATTATCAAACACAGCTGAAGACTCGTACAGCAGTTTTTCTGTTATGGTTAGGAGGCCAGAGTCCATATGTCATATACAGCGCTTTATCGAAAATACAGGCCGCAGAATTTTACGGATGTAAAAGGGCAGGATGCAATTGTTGCAACAATCCGCAATCAGATTCAGGCAGAACGGATTGCACATGCTTATTTGTTTTGTGGAACAAGAGGTACGGGAAAGACTACGATTGCAAAAATATTTGCAAAGGCAGTGAACTGTGAACACCCGGTAGAAGGAAGTCCATGCGGGACATGTGCGTCCTGTCAGGCAATTGCTGCAGGAACTTCGATGAATGTGATAGAAATTGATGCGGCATCCAATAACGGTGTGGATAACATTCGTGAAATACGTGATGAAGTTACTTACGCTCCGACGGAAGGCAGATATAAGGTATATATTATTGATGAAGTCCATATGCTGTCTATAGGTGCTTTTAACGCTCTTTTGAAAACACTGGAAGAACCTCCTTCGTATGTCATTTTTATACTTGCGACAACAGAGTCGCATAAAATACCGGTTACAATCTTATCAAGATGTCAAAGGTATGATTTTCATCGGATTTCGGTAGATACAATCTCAACAAGATTAATGGAACTTCTGGAGTATGAACAGGCGGAAGCTGATGAAAAAGCCGTGCGTTATATTGCGAAAGCTGCGGATGGGGCTATGCGTGATGCGCTCAGTCTGTTAGATCAGTGTATGGCATTTTATATGGATCGCAGACTTACCTATGATCATGTGCTGGAAGTATTGGGAGCCGTTGATACGGAGCGATTTTCCGCCTTATTTCGCGCGGTGATCGGGAATGAAGTTGTGACAGTTATGCGGCAGATTGAAAATCTGGTTGGAGAAGGAAGAGATTTAAGTCAGTTTGTAAATGATTTTACATGGTATTTGCGTAATTTGCTATTATTGCAAAGTTCGGAGCATATGGAAGATGTTTTGGATATTTCAAGTGAAAATCTGTCATTATTAAAAGAAGAGTGTAAAATGGCAGACAGTACGGAACTGATGCGATTTATACGTATTTTTTCCGAATTATCCGGTCAGGTTCGATATTCCGCACAGAAACGCATATTGATTGAAATTGCGTTTATCAAACTGTGCAGGCCGCAGATGGAGGAGGATCTGGGTTCCATACTGGCAAGAATCGACCGGCTGGAAAAAAGAATGGAAGAAGGCGTTATACAGCCGGCTGCAGCCGGTTTGGCTCATTCCAACAATAATAATGAAACAATACAAAGAACGGAAACGGAGAAAATAGCGCTGCCGAAAGCAATTTCGGAAGATATGCGGCAAATTGCAGGAAACTGGCGCAGTATTGTATCACAAATGCCGGGATCATTAAGCGTTTTTATGAAAAAGGCACATATCAGTGTAGGAGATCATGACGAGCTGCTGATTGTTTTGGATGATGCAATTATATATGGAATGCTTGCTGAAGAAGAGCGTAAACTGGAAATTGTAAAAAGTATTTCAAATATAGTCGGAAAAGAAGTTGAAATACAGATTCGATGCAATGATTCGGGACAGACATCTGAAAGAGCATATGTAGATTTGGAACAGATGATTCATGCGGACATAGAATATGAGGATTTTCCGGATTCCGTTTAA
Organism: Eubacterium plexicaudatum ASF492; assembly: GCF_000364225.2. Classification (GTDB taxonomy): domain Bacteria; phylum Bacillota; class Clostridia; order Lachnospirales; family Lachnospiraceae; genus Eubacterium_J; species Eubacterium_J plexicaudatum. The sequence goes on along the minus strand of NZ_AQFT02000001.1, from coordinate 4,661,557 downwards.
AAATCGGTATCCATATATTGTCAGAATGGTCATTATGCGTTAAAATCAATAACAGTCAAAAATAAATCTAAGGAGGAACAAACATCATGGCAAAAAGAGGAGGATTTCCAGGAGGCGGTATGCCGGGCAATATGGCGAATCTGATGAAGCAGGCACAGAAAATGCAAAAGCAGATGGAAGATGCATCAAAAGAACTGGAAGAAAAAGAGATGACAGCGACTGCCGGCGGCGGAGTTGTAGAGGTTACCGTTTCCGGTAAACGTGTAGTTACAAAAATTAAAATAGATCCTGAAGCGGTAGATCCGGACGATGTAGAAATGCTGGAAGACCTCATTATGGCTGCTACCAATGAAGCAATGCGTCAGATTGATGAATATTCTCAAAATACGATGGGTAAAATTACCGGCGGCCTTGGCGGCGGAATGGGGTTATTTTAAACATGGATTATTATAGTGCACAGATCAGCAGACTGATTGAATCGTTGGCGGGTCTGCCGGGGATAGGCGTAAAATCTGCTCAGCGTATGGCATTCCATATCTTAAATATGCCGGAAGCGGAAGTAGAAAAACTGGCAAATTCGATTTTAGAAGCAAGACGTAAAGTCTGTTATTGTAAACAGTGTTATACGCTGACGGATGATGAAGTCTGCCCAATCTGTAAAAATGCAAACCGTGACCGGAAAACAATCATGGTTGTAGAAAATCCAAGAGATCTTGCGGCCTATGAAAAGACCGGAAAATTTGAAGGTGTATATCATGTGCTGCATGGAGCAATTTCTCCGATGCTTGGTATCGGACCGGCAGACATTAAGTTAAAAGAACTTATGCAGCGGCTGCAGGGTGATGTCGGCGAAGTGATAATAGCTACAAATTCCAGTCTGGAAGGCGAGACGACTGCAATGTATATCAGCAAACTGATTAAACCGACAGGTATAAAAGTAACGCGAATTGCAAGCGGCGTGCCGGTAGGCGGTGATCTTGAATATATTGACGAAGTGACGCTGCTGCGTGCTTTGGAAGGACGTACGGAATTATAATCTGTGCTGCTGCCAACAATATCTGCCAAAATCAGCCACTAAGTTATGCTACATTGAACGCATACCTGAAAATATGAAAAGAGGTGTGCGAAGTGGCAGAACAAAAACAAAGAACATCAGGGACATTACCAAAGAATATCCGTCAGATTGGCACCAGTACAGGAAATACAAGAGTCTATCTGGAGGATTACGTATATACCTATTTACATACGCAGGAAGTACAGGAAGAATGGACAAACCGGGGATTTATTCTGCTGGGAAAAGTCGAAAAAGGAAAAGATTTTACCAGGTATTTTATCAGTGGAATGATCCGGATGGAAGATGCGTTTTTTAAAGAACACGTATTGGAATTCAGTGATGAAACATGGGCGTTTATTTACAAAGAGATGAAGACTTATTATGATAACCTGGAGATTGTAGGCTGGGGACAGGATGTCAGCAATGCACCTGCAGGTTTGACCGCAGAAGTAGAGCAAAATCATAAAAAGAATTTTAATATACAGAAGAATGTTTTGTTTTTACTGGACCAGATAGAAAAAGAAGAAGTTTTTTTGTTTTTGAGAAAAATGTCCTGCAGCGGAAGGAAGGTTATTATGTATATTATGAAAAAATCCGCAGATGCAGGAATACATGATCGAAAAAAATAAAAATCAGGAGCTGAACATTTCACCGGAAGAAATACAGGAACCACTTGTACATAGTTATCGGGAAACTTTATTGGAAAAGAAGGCACAGTTGTCCGAAAGAAAATGGAACGGCGTTTTGTATACGACAAGTTTGCTGTTGGTGCTTTCCGTCTGTGTACTGGGAGTGAGTACGGTTAATAATGTAGAAAGAATGCAGGATCTGGAGTCTGCGGTTAATCAGATATCCGGAAGAGAAGGAACAGCGGATGTGCGGTCACAAGATGTTCCGGTTATGAGTGCAAATGTGCAGGATGAGGAACAGGCTGATCTGAATGAAGCAAAAGAGCAGACATCCGATAAGGAAGAGGAAAATTCCGATTCCGGTGACGATATCGGCGAAGAAAAAAATAACGGTACGGATCCGGAAGGACAAGCAGTCGAAGAAGAAATGACAGATGACGAACATAAGGAAAAAGAAACAAAATCAGAACAGCCTGGCAGTGATGAAAACAATACGGATGACGATGATGCCGAACAGACTTCCGCTCTGACAGAAGCGCAGACAAGCCTGCTTCAGGGGTATTATATTGTGAAAAAAGGCGAAAGCCTTGTTGGAATCAGTAAAAAGATATATGGAACGGCAGCAAAAGCACGAAAATATGTGAATTAAACGGCATTGAGGATATGGATAAGATTTATGCCGGTCAGAAGCTGGAATTACCATAGCAGTTTGTATGTATGATAAATGCCATGCTGATATACAGGAGAGAATTATGGCAAAAAGCAGAAATACTACATTACGGGCTCTTCCGGAACAAAATGTGGAAGAGTTATCGGAGTTAAAACAGAAAATTCGGATTCATAGAATGAAGATTCTGATTCTGATCTTTATCCTTGTTGGTGTAGCAATTGGATTGCTTTTTGCCGCATTTTTATATTTTGAGAGTAAAGTCTATACAGAGTACGAAATTTTGGAACAGGTTGAACGACGGGAGACAGAAGCTGCCAGATACGAAGAATTTCAGGGCAATGTACTGCAGTATACACAGGATGGAGCCGTGTATTCCACGATTACCGGAGAAGTATTGTGGAATCAGACATATGAGATGGAGTCGCCACGTATTACAATATGTGAAGATTATCTGGCTATTTATGAGCAGGGAGGAAACAGGATTTACATAATGAATATGGAGGGGCAGCAAGGCTCCATACAGACAACAATACCTGTGCAGCGTGTCAGTATAGCCAGACAGGGAACGGTGGCTGTTCTGATGGAAGATTCTCAAATGAGTTACATTCATATGTATGATAAAGACGGCAAGCAGCTGGCAGGCGGAGGACTTCACATAGAAAACAGCGGTTATCCGCTGGATCTTGCGCTGTCGATGGATGCACAGAAACTGGCGGTCAGTATGCTGGATATCACGGATGCCAGTGTCAGAACCAATCTCGTTTTTTATAATTATGGTAAAGTTGGAAAAAATGAAATAGATAATATCGTAGGTTCTTATGCATACGAAGATATGGTTATACCAAGTATTCGTTTCGTGACAAATGACAGGCTTCTGGCATTTGGAGATACAAAAATTCTGATTTACGAAGGAACACAGAAACCGGTTATGACCAAAGAAATTAAATCTAAAAATCATATTCGAAGTATTTTTACAATGAGGATTATTTTGGACTTGTTTTTGATAATCCGGATTCTGCCAAAGGGTATCTTACAAAAATATATAATATGAAAGGCAGACTGATTTTAGAACAAAAATTTGATTTGGAGTATACGGATATTGGAATTTTGCAAAACGGACTGCTTTGTATACGAAATGAGAAAAGTGTGCAGCTGTATACGATGAGAGGCAATAAGCGGTTTACTTATACATTTGACCGCAGCATATATGATATTATATCCGGAAGCGGACAATTGGATTATTGGTTTATTATGAGTGGGGAAACGAACAGAATTAAATTAAAGGATGATTTTTAATACAATGAACTGGTTTTATTTTACGGTAATGGGATATATTATAGCATCTGCTCTGCGTGGATTTCATAAAGGCTTTATACGGGTTATTTATTCTGTGGCTGCATTAGTGGCAACAGTTGTGTTTATTGCTATAACAATGCCGATGTTCCGCGGTCTGATTTTAGATTCTACTACGATCAGACAGCAGATTCAAACAGGAAGCGAAAAATATGTCAGAAAACAGATTGAAAAAAAATTAGAAGAAGGAACATTGCCGGAAAATATAGATTTGTCATGGGTAACGCTTCCAAAAAAATATCAAAAAGATTTTCAAAAGAAATTAAAGCAAACAACGCAGTCAGCAATTCCGGATTTTCTGGAATCACAGGGAATTTATAAAAAGATGGCAGAGACCGTTTCCGATATCTGCGTAACAGTCATTGCATTTTTCATATCTTTCATTATTATAGCAATTATATTATATCTGGTCGGAAGAAAGCTGGACATTTTTTCAAGAAAGCCAGGGATACATCTGATCAATATGATTTTTGGATTTTTTGCAGGAATTGTCAAAGCATTTCTGGTTATTTGGATCGTTTTTTGGATGATAGAGATGACAAAAATTTTTCCGTCAAGTGCGTCATTGTTACATCAGATTCAGGCAAATGCTGCTTTACGTGGGTTATATGAGCGGAATTTGGTAAAAGAGCTGATTATGAGTTTTCTTTAAAGAACAGCAATTGCAGATATAAAAAGGAGCTTTTGAAAGCCCCTTTTTTCAATACTTTATTTATTTTTTGATTTTGATCTTTTTTACATTGCTCCAGGCTCCATAATACTTTGTTCCTCCTGATTTTTGGTATGCCCGTACTTTTACATAATATGTCTTGCCTTTCTGCAGACCTGCAATCGTTTTCGCATCTGTAAATACACCTGCAAAAATACGTTTTGTTTTGGAGGATGTGAATTTTTTATTTGTGGAATAAGCAATCTGATATCCATCACCGTATGCATACCAGACCCACTTCACTTTCATTCTTCTTGGAGGTGTATTTTTTATACTTTTGAGCTTGACTCTTTCCACGGATATTGGTTCAAAATCATGTTCTTCATCTACCGTACCGCCCGAACTGCCATTATTTGAGTTTCCATTATTTGTATTGCCGTTATTTGTGTTACCGTTTGTAGGTGGCGTAGTACCCGGATTGGATGTGGAACTATTTGGTGCATATGTCCAATGTGCATATACGGCTCCGTTAAAATTGAATACGGTATTTGTGGAAATAAGCGTTCCGTTATTTGGATCGGTAAACCATCCGTCAAAGTTGTAGTTATCTCTGAATGCGGTAGGCAGATATGGCAGTTTTTGGCCAACCGTCACAATAGAATATTGTCCGTTTATCGTTCCTCCGTTCGGGTAGAAAGTTACCATAAATTCGGACGTTCTTCCTGTCGAAAAGGAGCCGATTCGGGATTCTATTCTTTGTGTATCAGCGATATAGTATACTCTGTAATAATAAGTCGTAAATGGCTGTAATCCGGTAATGGAAGTTGTAAGTGCGGATGTCTGTGTATAAAGGTTCATAACGCGTGATTCCGGCATATAGGTGTTGGATGTGCCAAATGAAATGCCCCAGGTTCTTACGTAAGTATTTGGAATGAGTGCCGTTATATTTACCGAAGTATCCGAAATATTGGAAATATAGAAATCTCTGAAACCGGCATCATAATTGTCCCATTGCGCATAAACATTTGTATCCATGGTAAAGACCGTATTGGGTGTAATTAAAGTTCCTCCGTTTGACTGTGTGTACCAGCCTCTGAACGTATAACCGGATCTGACTGCGGTTGGCAGACCGGTAAGCTTCTGGTTAACGGTAACCATATAATTACTCCCGTTTAGTGTTCCATAGTTGGGATTGAAAGATATTACATATTCTTTTGCTGTATTTCCGTTATCTATTCCTGAAGAAGATCGTACTGCCATGATATGTGGTACGGTCCGGATATCTGCTTTTTGAAGTTCGTTAACATCCATTGGAATATGGATACTGTCAGCTTTTATATCTGCCGGATTGAGACAAAAGCAGAGCAGCAGTGTAAATATAAAGATACTGGTAAATTGCAATAATTTTTTCATGGCATTTTCCTCACTTTCATACCTTATTTGCAACGGTTTAGATTAGCCGGACCATTGCACTTATATATACAAAAGATTATCATAAAAACCAAAATTAATCAATCTTGATTCTATTTTTATTATTAAAATATGATGAAATTAAACAAATATAAAAAAACAGCTAACATAATCCTGAAAACATCCGATAAACAAGTTATAGAACTTCACAATCAAGTGCATAATACAAAAAATGCAGGAATACCGAGTGAAGATCTAATATTTATCATTCAGGGAAGAAACGATGAAAGGAGATGCCTATTATGCGTATAGATGCTTATAACCAGATCGCAGCTTTATACAAAACATCAAAGCCTTCCAAGGCAAACACTACGGCAGAAGTTACCTCTGCACGTGATCAGGTTCAGATCTCAAGAGCAGGCAGAGACTATCAGATCGCAAAACAGGCAGTTGCAGCAGCTTCGGATATCAGGGAAGATAGAGTAGCAGAGCTTAAATCTAGCATAAAGTCTGGAAACTATGACGTTGATACTGGAGATTTTGCGAGCAAATTGTTAGCAAGTTATTATGCAGCTAATTAAAAAGTAACAGAATCAGTAAAAGAATGCGAGGATAAAACGTGGCAAGTTTAATGGATGACCTGATTCAGGTCTTAGAGGACGAAAACAAAGAATATGAAAAGCTGGCAGAGTTGTCTAAGGAGAAAAAGCAGGTCATCATAGATGCCAACGTTCCTGCATTGGAAAAAATCGTTGATTTGGAACAGGACGTTGCAAGTAAAATTCAAAACCTGGATAACCGGCGTCAAAAAGTCATGCAGGATATGTCGGTAGTGCTGAACAAAGCAGATCGGAATTTTACGGTTGATACGATTATTGAAATGCTGAGCAGCCAGCCGAAAGAACAGCAGCGATTAAAAGACATAAAAAAACAGTTGAAAACGACATTAGATGAGGTTCGCAGAATTAATGAACAAAACCAGACATTGCTGAATCAGGCTCTGGAAATGGTAGAGTTTGACCTGACTCTGTTTCGAAGCATGCGCACCGCACCCGAAACAGCGAACTACAATAAGAACGCTTACAATACGGGAGAGATATTAGGAGGCGGCGGCTTTGACGCAAAACAATAACGGACAGGAGTGTGAGCAATTATGGCGAATGGAATGGGTTCCATATATATCGGACACTCGGGGCTGAAAGCTTCTCAGGATTCGATTCATAATGTAGCAAACAACCTGGCTAACGTAAACACCGATGGGTATGTACGTCAGCAGGTTGTTTTTCGTGATGCACGCTACAGCAATTTAGCATATTCAAAAAACAACTATAAAAACTGATTGGACAGGGTACTTCGATTGGAGAAATCGTTCATGCGAGAGATATCTTTCTGGATAAAGCATTCCGACAGGAAAACGGAAGGCAGTCTTATTATCAGGCAACGTTTGAAGCGATTGACGAAGTGCAGAATTATTTTCAGGAATTAGAAGGAACGGCTTTTCAGCAGATTTTGGATGGTGAAGAGGGAAGTCTGTGGCAGGCATTTGAAGAGTTTGCAAAAGATCCTTCCAACATGGCGGCACAAAATCTGGTAATTCAAAAAGCGAGTCTGTTTGTCTCAAGATCACAGACAGTTATAAAAGGTCTGATGAATTATCAGAATACGGTTAATGTCCAAATTTCAAACGATATAGATAAGATTAATCAATATATAGAACAGATTCATAATCTGAATATACAGATTCAGTCAATTGAATCAGGCGGCCGTGAAACGGCGATGAATGAACGCGATGCCAGAGATTATGCGCTCGATCAGCTGAGCAAATATGGCAATATATCATACGAAGAGAAAGCAAACGGTTCTGTCACCTTAAAATTTGAAGGTGAAATGGTGGCAGATGATATTTTTGTTACACGATAGGAAAAAAGACGGATCGCATGACAGGATTTGTTACTCCGTACTGGCCGCATCTGTCAAATGAACCGGGCGGAAAATATGCGGAAGTATTTGATTTTTCGCAGAAAATCTGTACGGAATTTAATACGGATATTGGAGAATTAAAGGCGCTTGTACAGGCAAGAGGAGAGACGGTATCCAATTTTAATCATATTTTAAATGCGGACCCGGATAAATATGATTCATCCATCGGTTTGTCTGTCATACAGAATACACAGGCAGAATTTGATCAGCTGATACATGCAGTTGTTACTCAGATTAATGATCTGTTAGCGCCGAATAAGAAAATGGATGAACTGATTGTACAAAATGAAGACGGTTCATATTCCAGATATCGCAATGTAAAAGTACTGGATGAAGAAAACTGCTGTGTAGGCGAAGATGGTAAAAAGCCGCCGCAGGAATTATTTACAAGATCCGGATGTGAACGATATCGGACGGTCAAAGCGTATGACAAAAATACCGGCGAATGGCGTGAGTTTTACATTTATAACGAAGAAGACGTAGATGATACAATGCCGTATTATACGAACAGCGGAAAAACCTATCGGGTATTCAACCCGGAGAATACGTCTGTGGCGACGGTAATACCAAAAAAAGATGCACAAGGAAATGTATTGTTTAATCCGGACGGAAGTCTGAATATAGACAGTGTAATAAATGAAGAACCATATACACCATGGGATAAAAAAGGAAATGAAAAATATCTGAAAAATCAGGTCAATGGCCAGTGGGTTCTCAATGAAGACTATTACTATGATACTTCCAAGCAATACACGAGTTTGGAAATCAGTGTCAATTATGAACTGTTAAAACATATCAAAAACATTCCGCATATTCATCAAAATGAAGAAATTGCGCATGATATGACACTGAAACTTGCAAATTTATGGGATAATACAACTCTTTCGATCAATCCGCGTTTTACAAATGTAAAATATACGTACAGTGAATATTATAAAGAAATGGTCGGAGAGATCGGTATCATTGGTTCCGTATATGAATCTACGGCAGAAAAGCTGGAAGGAGCAGTGTCGGCAGTTGAGAACCAGCGAAATGAAGTAATCGGTGTATCTTCCGATGAAGAGCTGACAAGAATGATTAAATATCAAAATGCCTATAATGCTTCCAGTCGTTATATTCAAACGGTCAGTGATATGATAGAAATGCTCGTAACAGGGCTGTAAAGATGTGAGGTGAGTATATGAGTTCTACATTTTTTGGATTAAATATCGGCTGGTCTGCATTAAATGCATTTTCAGCTTCTATTAATACAACGGCAAATAACGTAGCCAATGCAAATACGCCGGGCTACAGCAAACAGGTTGTGAATCTCGTAGCCAAAGCTTCCTTGCGTAATTATACGTATGGAACGCTTGGAAGCGGTGTGGATGCGGATTCCATTACGCAGCTGCGCAATACGTATTACGATGTAAAATACTGGACGAATAACAGTAGTGTCGGACAGTATGAGAAAAAAGGATACTATATGGCGCAGATTGAAAATCTTTACAGAGATGATATTGAAGACAGCGCTACCGGATTTTCTTCCATTTATAAAGAAATCTTCAATACAATGGAGTCTTTAAAAGGAGACGGTTCGGAACTGAGTATTCGTAATCAGTTTATTAATAATGCGCAAAGTCTGATGGAATATTTTAATAATATGTCCGGACATCTGAAAACACTGCAGTCGGATTGTAATCAGGAAGTGCGTGCACTGGTAAGTCAGATCAATTCCTATGCACAGAAAATTTCCATTATTAATGATAAGATCAATACAATAGAGATTCAGGGAAGACGTGCAAATGAACTGCGTGACCAACGTGCTTATTTATTGGATGAACTGTCTAAAATTGTACCGATTGAGACAGAAGAGACAAAAGTTTTAAACAGTAACGATCCGGATATGTATGTAGGCGGTACGGTGTTCCGTATACGTGTGGAAGGACAGTTGCTGGTAGATGGGAGTGACTACAATTCTCTGGAATGTTATACCCGTCAGGAAAAAGTGAATCAGAATGATATAGACGGATTGTATGATATCCGCTGGTCTCATACCGGCAACGAGTTTAATGCCTCTTCGGATACCATGTCCGGTGAATTAAAAGCCGTATTAAATATTCGTGACGGCAATAACAAAGAAAATCTTCAGGGTACATTATCTAAAGTAGATGCCGGTGCATCAAAGATTTATATTACGGATCCAAATATCACATCGGTAGAAGCAATGAATATGCCGGACAGAGGTTATATTACCATTGCAAACAAGACCTATACGTATTCAAGATTTGAAATGACGGTTTCGGTAGATAAAAATGGAAAAGAAACATGTACCTATATGTTTGAAATGGAAAACACGGATATGACTTCACTGGCAGGTAAATCCGGCAGAGAGGTAAGTATTGGCCGTCCGATCGACGCGCGAGGAATTCCATATTATATGTCTCAGATGAATGAATTTTTACGTTCGTTCTGCAGAAAATTTAATGACATGCAGATTTACGGAAAAGGCGACGGGACAACGAAACTGGATGGAACACCGGTTACGGACCGTTATACGGTTGATGCGGAAGGAAATGTGATTCCGGAAGAATTTAAATACCAGAATGGAGGCGCCGATACAAATGGCGAACAGATGGGTGCGTTTTTTGTTGCCATAAAACCGGATGGGAAAGAAAATTCGTTTTTGGATACAAAAAAAGAAGACGGCGAAAAAGGTACGATAACGACTTATAAGTCGGATGCAATAGGCGGCAACTATTATCAGATGACAGCCGGAAACGTAGCTGTAAATGATAAAAGTGTCAAAGACCCGAATTATTTTGCAACATCGACCCGTACGGATACGGATGAGAGTGAAGCAGGACTGGTAGATATGATGCTGGAATTGCAGTCAAAAACGGTTATATACCGCGGATCAGGCGGCAATCAGTTTTTGGAATATATTGTAACGGATATCACAGTTGACAGACAGGAAGCGGATATTTTAAGTTCAAATTATGAAGATATTGGCAATACGATAGATACCTATCGGATGTCGGTATCGAGTGTGGATGAAGATGAAGAAGGTATGGATATCGTGAAATTCCAGAACGCATATAATCTGGCGTCCAAAATTATATCAACAATGAACGAGATGTATGATCGCCTGATCACACAGACCGGCGTATAAAGGAGGGAACAGTTATGATGCGAGTAACCAATTCCATGATCGTGAAACGGACAAAGACAAATATTAATGCAAACAGAGCGAAAGTGGATCACACAAATAACCAGATGTCCATCCAGAAAAAAATTACAAAACCTTCTGACAATCCGATTATTGCGATTCGTGCCCTGCGCCTGCGCAGTACCTTAAGTACGATAACACAGTATTACGATAATAATATACCGGATACGGAATCCTGGATGGAATGTACGCAGACAGCGATGATTAATATGAAAGATCTCATAACGGATGCGAAAAAGCAGGCTATCTATGGAACGAATGATCCGCTTCAGCCGGAAAACCGTGAAGCAATCTTAAAAGAACTGCAGTCCCTGCAGCAGCAGATTTACAGCGAAGGCAATGCGGATTACGATCAAAGAACGATTTTTACCGGTTATAAAACAAATCAGAATGTAACATTTATGAATACTGCGGAAGCAAAGGCAGAACATTATAAAATTACAGAAACATTTGATTATAAACAAATTGAAGATAAGGAATATTACAAAGGAAGATTTGATGATACGTCAAATACGACCATATTAGGTGATCCGAATGCGAATCCACCGATTCCGCCGGCCGATATTCCGGTTTTTGATGATGTACAGCTGAACAGACTGCGGCTGGCATATGATAATATTACCGCAGATCAGAATTCTCTCAGTGTTACGGTTACGGATAGAACAACCGGTGTCAAAAGTACGATAACCATGTCAGCAGACGGTAAAACTTTTGGCGTAGACGGATGTACGTTTGAAATGGGAATGGATACATCGGTTACTCCAAATGTGCCGGTTATTAACGTAACTCCGCCAAGCGGCTATACGGCTGTGCCGGCTCAGTTTGGAAATCTGGCCAATGGTTCATATACAACGCAGCTGTATAAAACCTCGGATTATGATTTTACAACGACTCCTCCGACGGCGCTGCCAGGTATTACGGCAGAGCCTCCGAAATCAGCGTCTGTAAATTATTCTTCCACCGCACCGGAATTATCAGGAACGGTTAACGGACAGACACTTGTATATAAAGTCAGAGATACCGCTGATTTGAGAAAGAATGGCTATGATGTTGCCGATAATGAAATTGTATTTGACAATGCAAGCGGAGAGCTGATTTTTACAGATAAGACGGCGGAAATTTTTGACGCAGGAAAAGCGACCTTTTCTTTTACTTATGATAAGAACGGTTTTGCAGAAGGGGAACTGCATCCGGAATACTTTTTCAATTGTACGAGATATATGTCGGAACGTGACGACATCGTATATGAAAATTTTGATGAAAACGGGGAATGGATTACGCAGGCGATCAAATACAATATCGCAAATGGTCAGCAGATGCAGATCAATACCGAAGCAAGAGATGTATTTGACACAAATATCCGCCGGGACATTACGGAACTGATTGATGTCGTACAGTATGCGATTTCGGCTAATAAAATAGTAGATGAGCTGGAAGAAAAAGTAAAAAATGCAAATCCTGCCGATCTCGAACAGTTAAACAAATGGCTGGATGCGGCAAAAAAACAGCGTGATTATGCGAACCAGAACATGCATGATACTTATAGCGCTTATATTGATAAATTTCAGGGATATCTGGATGATATTAATCTTGGAATTACCAATCTGGGCGGCCGTCAGGCACGTGTGGAACTGACAAAGAACCGAATGAGTGTACAAAAATCTACATTTAAAGAGTTAAAATCAATGAACGAAGATATGGATTTATCAGACCTTGTGATTAATTATACGGCAGCTTCCGTATCGTATCAGGCAGCACTGCAGGCAGCAGCAAAGATCGGTAAAATGACACTGCTTGACTTTATTTAAAAGGAGTATGCAATGAAGGCAAATACAAGATTATTTGGTGAGATTGATATCCAGGATGACAAAATCATCAAGCTGAAAGAAGGCATTATAGGATTTCCGGATCTGCAGAATTTTACATTGATTCATGACGAGGAAAAGGAAGGAAAAGGAAATATAAAATGGCTGCAGTCTATGGATGATCCGGCATTTGCGCTGCCGGTTATAAGTCCTCTGGATGTAAAGCCGGATTATCAGTTGGTCGTGAACGAGGAAGGGCTGGAATCACTTGGTAAGGTCACGGAAGAAAACATATTTATTCTTGTTACAATTACCGTACCGGAAAAAATAGAAGAAATGTCTGTGAATCTGAAAGCTCCTTTTGTAATCAACACAGATAATCTGCAGGGTGCGCAGATGATAGTGGAAGATGATTATCCGATTAAATTTAAGATTTATGATATTCTAAATAAGAAGAAAGCGGGTGAGTAGATATGCTGGCTTTGACGAGAAAAAAAGGGGAAGCACTGGTGCTGAACAACAACATTGAAGTCACAATTCTGGAAATCCGCGGCGATCAGGTGAAAATAGGCGTATCGGCTCCAAAAGAAGTACCGATTTATCGAAAGGAAGTACATCTTCAGATACAGAAAGAAAACGAAGCGGCGTCAAGTGAAGCCAATTTAAAGGCATTAAAGATGTTTTCAGAAGGAAAATAAAATGTGTTTCAAATCCGGCTGAGTCTGAACTGTAGACTATAAAACAGTTTTCAGTTTGGCCGGATTTGCATGTATATGGACAGTATGTCATGAAAAGCCTTCATCATAAGCTAATGATTTTAAGATTTTTACCGATATATACAGCAAACGAAAAGCAGCAATGTCAATAGTTACAAAAGTATTCACAAGGAGGTGGAGAAGATGGCGATTGAAGCAATGAAAGCAGCTGCGGTGGCATATCAGGGAAGTGTGTCAGGCGCAGCAAAGCCGGTTCAAGTAAAAGATTCTGTAAAGACGGAAAAATCTGCTTCGGAAGCAGAAGGCAGTAAACCCGCATCCATTGCGGCTGAAGATGCGATCGTAAAGCCTATGCAGCCTGTTCGCAGCAACTCGGAAGACAGAGCTGATCAGGATACGGGAAGCGGCAATGGCCACCAGACAAGCAGACAGCTTCAGCAGGCTGTGGATAAACTGAGAAAAAATATGATGGCACAGACAGAAGCAGTCTTCGGCATCCATGAAGGCACAAACCGTGTGATGATTAAAATTGTAGACAAAGATTCTAAAGACGTAATCAAAGAATATCCGCCTGAGGAGACGCTGGATATGATACAGAAAGTCTGGGAAATGGCTGGGATTATGGTAGATGAAAAGGGTTAAGGAGGTAAAGTAATATGACAATTCGAGTTACCGGGCTGAATTCAGGTCTGGATACAGATTCCATTATTAAAGAACTGGTTTCAGCGTACAGGTCAAAAGGAGATAAATTAAAGAAGCAGCAGACGAAAGTGTCCTGGACACAGGATAAATGGAAAAGTCTGAATGCAAAAGTGTTGAATTTATATAAATCGCTGGATAATCTGCGTTTTTCTTCAGGATATAATATGAAGAAAACGACGGTATCGGATCCTACAAAGGCAACGATAACGGCAGGAAAAAATGCGGTAAACGGTACACAGACGCTTAAAATATCGGAAACGGCCAAAGGCGGGTATTTAACCGGTGCGCAGATCAAGAACAATAAAAGAGGATCTTCCGCCAAGTTAAATTATCTGGATCGTAATTTTTCCGGATCCGGCACGTTCCGCATAACCGGAAATGGAGTCAGCAAAGATATCGAAATGAGTGAAGATGATACGATTGATGATTTCATTAAAAAGATCAATGATTCCGGTACAGGAGTAAAGGCTACTTATGACGCGGAAAATCAGAGAATTTTTATCGCTTCTAAGGAAACCGGCAAGGACAATGACTTTTCACTCGTAGGTATGGACGAAAATGGTGCAAAGGCATTGCATGCTTTAGGTGTAAATACTTCATCATCGGCAGTCGTTGACGAATGGAAACAGTATTACAAAGGCAATCTTGCGGACACCGAAGCATTTCTGCAATCGGAAATTGAAAAGCTGGTACAGCTGAAACAGGATAAGGCAGATAAAAATCAGGTAATTAAGGACAAACAGAAAGAAAATTCTGAAATGTCCTCAGCTATTAACTATTTGAATGCATACGGTAATCAGCATGCGGTATTGGAGCTTAGTAATATTGATGCTGAGAGGGCATCCTATTTATCGCAGCTTGCGAACATGTCAGATGCCGATCGGGAAAAGATGTATGTGTATGATGGCGCAGGTAAACTGGTTGAGGCCACACAGGGACAGACCGGAGCTTTTAAAGGTACGGATCTGTATGACCAGATTATGAATGATAACGGTATTAGCCGTTATGAAAATAAAAAGACGAGAATGGCAATGATGTACTGGATAAAGACGGAAATCCGGTACAGGTAGAAACCGCAATTTATCAGAAAGTAAAAGCATACGATAATAATAAGAAAATTGTTGATGCGTATGAGGATCCGGCAAATACCGCAAATGCTCCATATGTACTCCCGGTAGGAGCAACCAGTGCGGATGCGGCTGCAATGGCAACTGGTTATAAAAATAAGATTGAACAAAACAATCTTGCTGTTGAAGATTTGCAGAATGAAATGATGGATATAGATGATGAGATAAAAAATAATTATCATCTGCTGGATGGAGCGAATGTTACAAAAGATATGACAGCTGCGGACATCAGCGCATATGCACAAAAGCTTGCCAAACAGGTAGATTATTTCCAGAATCATTATGACAGTTCACTGGTTAACGGAACAAAAGAAGATGCAACGGACGCTAAAATATATTTAAATGGAGTGGAATTTACTTCTTCCTCGAATACATTCAATATTAATGGACTGACAATCCAGACGAATGCAAAAACAACCGAAGATATTACGATTACAACAGCAACGGATACACAGGGTCTTTATGATAAAATTAAAGACTTTATAACCGAATACAATGGCATTATCGGTGAAATGGCTTCCTTATATAATGCGGAGTCGGCAAAAGGATATGAGCCATTAACATCCGAAGAAAAAGAAGCATTGTCCGAATCTGATATTGCAGAATGGGAGAAGAAGGTAAAAGGATCCCTGCTGCGTCGGGACAGTACGCTGGGCGGTCTGATTACTGCCATGACTTCCGCAATGCAGTCCGTAGTTGAAATTGGTGATAAGAAATACAGTCTTGCTACATTGGGAATTAAGACAGGCAATTATTTCAATACAACCGCAGCTACAAGAAACCTGTTCCATATTGATGGGGATGCGGATGATGATACAACATCAGCAAATGCAGATAAGCTGATGGAAATGCTGAATTCGGATCCGGATAAAGTTGTTGAGATTATGAGAAGCGTAACAAGCAATCTGTATGATAATCTGCATGACAAGATGAAGAGTACAAGTCTGCGTTCTTATCAGTCTATTTACAATGATAAGGCTATGGCACAGACGTACAGCGATTATACGAAGAAAATCAGTGCATGGGAAGAGAAAGTAACGGCAATTGAAGATTCATACTATAAGAAATTTGCAGCTATGGAGACTGCATTAGCAAAACTGCAGAGCCAGCAGTCGGCATTCGCAGGAATGCTTGGTTCATAAACATAAATATGTTGCGGTTTTGCCGGTGGCAAAGCCGTAACATAAAATATCTTTAGATCACGGAGGACTAGGATGTTAACAAATAGCGGATATGCAGCATATGCAAAAAATAAAGTCACGACAGCATCAAAAGGAGAGCTTACCTTGATGCTGTATGATGGTGCAATTAAGTTTTGTAATATGGCAATTGTTGCAATTAAAGAACATGATATTCAAAAAGCGCATACGAATATTATTAAAGTAGAACGGATTATAGAAGAATTTCAGTCTACACTTAATTTTAAATATCCGGTTGCAAAAGATTTTAACAATGTATATCAATATCTTCAGGAAACTCTCAGAAACGCAAATATTAAAAAGATGAAAAGATGCTGGAAGAAGTACTCAAGCATCTGCGTACCATGCGTGATACATGGAAAGAAGTTATGAGGAAGAATGCAAGTATTTAGGAATGTAGTATAAGAAAGGCGCAGGTATGTCAGAAGAAAATTATCTGGGTATTTTGGAACAGAGTCTGAAAAAGAAGCTGGGAATCCTGAATCAGATACGGGAAAAAAATGAGCAGCAGCGTATTCTGCTATTGGATAAAGAATTAGCGCCAGAGGATTTTGAAGAGAATATTAATACAAAAGCAGCTTTGGTAGACCAGCTGGAGTTGCTGGATGACGGATTTGAGGAGATCTATGCACGTATTCGAAAACAGCTGGATGCGGGCCGAGAACAGTATAAGGAACAGATTCAAAAGCTTCAGGGTTTAATCCGACAGGTAACTGCGGAGAGCAACAGCATTCAGGCTGAAGAACAGCGAAATTATAAGCTGGCACAGGAAAAGTTTGAATCTGTCAAAAAACAGGTGCGTGAAGTGAAAGCAAGTCATAAAGCGGTCAACCAGTATTATCGCAATATGACAAAAATACAGTATGTAGATGCACAGTTTCTGGACAATAAAAAGTAAATAAAAAATTGAATTTATCTATAAAGTATTCAAAGTTACATCCGATATATAATACAAGTAAACAAGATAACAATTGTTACTTGCAAGCAGAAGTTCGGATGGAGCGTACGGCCAGTCGGACAGATGCACGAAACAAATAAAAATAGCACATACATCATGGAAGATGTATTATATTCAAGGAGGAAAATTATGGTAGTACAGCACAATCTTACAGCAATGAATGCTAACAGACAGTTAGGCGTAACAACATCCGCTCAGGCAAAATCTACGGAGAAATTATCTTCTGGTTACAGAATTAACCGTGCAGGCGATGATGCTGCAGGCTTAACAATTTCTGAAAAAATGAGAAGTCAAGTTAGAGGCCTTAACAAAGCTTCTACAAATGCACAGGATGGTGTATCTTTAATCCAGGTTGCAGAAGGTGCTTTAGCTGAAACACATTCTATCTTACAGCGTATGAATGAATTAGCTACTCAGGCAGCTAATGACACAAATACAACAATTGATAGAAATGCAGTTCAGAAAGAAATCAACCAGTTAGTATCTGAAATCGACAGAATTCAGTCTACAACTCAGTTCAATACAATGAACTTACTGGATGGTACATTTAAAGATAAGAACCTTCAGGTTGGCTCTTTAAGTGGTCAGGCAATTGGTATCTCTATCAGCAATATGAACTCTAGCTCACTGAAAGTAACTAATATGAGCGTTTCTTCTTTCAAATCTGCTGGTAGTGCAATGGATCAGATTCAGAGTGCTATTAACTCCGTATCCGAACAGCGTTCTTACTTAGGTGCATTACAGAACAGACTTGAGCATACAATTGCTAACTTGGATAACATTTCTGAAAATACTCAGGCTGCTGAATCTCGTCTTCGTGATACAGATATGGCTGATGAAATGGTTGAATACAGCAAGAACAACATTCTTGCTCAGGCTGGCCAGTCTATGCTTGCTCAGGCTAATCAGTCCAACCAGGGTGTTTTATCCTTACTGGGTTAATTATTATAGCGACTATCATAAAAATAAGACCGGATTTCCGGTCTTATTTTTTTAAGGAAATACAATGGATAAAATAGTCTGAAAGCATTTTTCAAAACTATGGTTTTGTAAAACTTTGCGGTGTCCGTTTTGCGCAATTTCTTCGCGTTCCTTATCATGTGACAAATAATATTCGATTTTAGAAAGCATGTCATCGGGATCCGTAAAATAGACAAAGTCTTCATCAGGGATAAAGAAATCCAGAAAATCAGCCTGGAAGTTTGTCAGCAAAAAACCACCTGCACCAAAGATGTCCATTGCCCGTAAAGGAATACCTGATTGAATGCTTTTTAATGTAATATTCAGGTTAATCTTGCTGTTGGCAAATATATAAGGCATTTCCGCATAATAATCGGCGGCACCCATATTTTGTACATTTGGAATTTTAAAATCTTTTTTCAAAGTAAATAGTTTTAATGGAAAACGTTCGGCAACGGCAGTGAGCAGCCGAATTCGTTCCATAGACGTTATTTTACGACACAAATAATAATTTGCATAAATATATTCGGGAGTCTCAATACCATAGCCATCATTTGCGTATGGAGACACACGTAAAAGCTCATTCAGTATTTTTGGCGCAGACAGAACTTTTTCTATAAAATTATATCCGTATATCCGAATCTGAGCTTCCATAACAGCATCTAGATAGCCTTTGGTATAGTCGTTTACGTCTGCAAGGTAATCAAAAAAGTTGTGATGTTCGTTATATAAGGAACCTACAAAGGAAACTTCACAAGATAATTTTTTACGGTCAAACTCTTTTTTACTTAAAAAATCTATAATGGTACCATTTACGGGCAAAGTAACATAATAAACGGTTGTAATACCCATATTGTGCAGTTTCAGATATTCTTGTTTGTCAAATATAAATACATAATTGGTCGGGTAGATCAGCGTATAGGAATACAGTGGTACGAAAGGACTGTCGTAAATAATAGATATATAAGGTATGTTATGACGCTTGCAATTTTCTGAAACGACAGGATAAAAGTTAAAGGAAAAGCAGAATGCAAACGTTTTATTTTTTACAATCTCAGCAAATGCATCGTTATATTCCGTACTGATTCGTTCCTGAAAGTCTTTATGAGAAAACATTGTAAGTCGGTATCCCATTTGTTCTAACGTAAAGACAGCATCTGCTTTACCAAAGCATCCCCAGTCAATAAATAGTATGTCCATGTTGTCCTCCTTTTAAAGTATACGGAACAGATCAGGTTGTCTGAGCTGTTTCAAATGCAAGTTTCAACATTTGCTGCAGACGGATCTGATAAGTATGCTGTGATGCAGCTTTTTCAAAACCATTGTGCGCAATTTCTTTCCGTTCTGCTTCGTGTGACAGATAATAGCTGCATTTATTCGATAAATCTTCCGGACTGTCATAAATGATCAGATCTTCACCCGGAACAAACAGTTCGGCAATCTCTGTCTGATAGTTTGTCAGTAAAAATCCACCGCATCCGAGAATATCAAATATTCTGAGTGGAATCCCACTGCGGATTCCTTTAGAAGTGATGTTTAAATTAATGCGGCTGTTTTGAAATACCAGAGGCATTTCTTCCAGCGTTTTGGCAAGTCCTCGGTTATGAACGTGAGGCAGGCCGGATGTATCACTGGCGGTATAAAGGTCAACGGAAAATTGCCCGGATAACAGGTCCATAATACGAAGTCGTTCTACAGCGGATATTTTACTGCCAATATATAACTGTGCTACGGTAATCCGATCTGTCAGATGCGATTCATAAGGAGGAGTATAAAATCCCGGCAGGTGCTGTTTGAATTGTTCAATGATGTCATCTGTCAGAATATCCTCAATAAAATAACCTCCGTAAATCAGTATCTGAGATTCAATTAGACCATCCAGATAACCGGATAAATATTCCGGAACATCAGTCAGTTTGTCGTAGGGGCATTTTTCCGTGTATAAAGAGCCTACGAAAGAAATATCGGAGGAAAAATGATTATTTAAGGCAGCGGACGCAGATCGTATCACCTGCTGTTTCTGATCAACGTTGACAGCTAATGGCAGATGAAATACATGATCCGGATTATATGGTAAGATTTCATCATACTGTGCCCGGTCAAACAAAAAAATACGGTTGCAGGAATGTTCAATTGATGTGGAAAATAGTTCCATGACCGGCGAATCGACGGACCAGCATAAATAAGGAAGTTTGAAAATCTGACAAACATCACTTAAAAATGGAAAAAAATTAATACTGAAAACAAAATCCACCGGTTCTGCAAATAATTGATTTGTAACTGCCTTTACACATTCACTGGGAAGCATGGATTTGTTCGTTATTTCATGTGTCATTTCAATAATCGTATGGCCAAGTTCCTGAAATCCGGTAATAATATCCGGTTCGCAAATACTGCCATAACGGTAAAATAAGAGCTTCATGTAATATCCTCCTTTATAAGATCTAATATCTGCCTTAACTGATGCGGATAGGAAAAATGTTCACGGACTTTTTGATAGCCGTTCATTGCAATTTGGATCCGCTCTTTTTCATGCTGCAGATAATAAGTTGTTTTTTCTTTTAATTCATCCGGATTATGAAACACTTCCAGATCGGTTCCAATGGTGAAATGTTCTTCCAGATCTTTTTGGTAATTCGTCATTACGAAACCTCCGCATCCCATAATGTCAAATATACGCTGTGGTATACCGGTTTCAATGGAAGGAAGTGTGATATTCAGATTAATTTTGCTTAAATAAAATATTTTATTCATATCGGTGTCATAATTAACCGGTGGATGTACATGGACATTTTGCAGAAAAGAGCTGTCACCGGATGTATACAAATGAACAGAAAATGATTCTGCCAGTGTATTTAATACGGTGATACGATCAATTTCAGCCAGTTTTCCGGATAATAGCGCAATGCCAAGAAAAAGATCCGTATCCATGTCCATACGATTCCATTTGTCCGTATCAAAATGCTGCTGCATATACAAGACGGCTTTTTCCGAAATGCGTGGCCATTGTTTTGGTTGTGACCAGTTGCACATATTCCGCAGCAGGTATAATTTAAATTCATTTGCGATATCTTCCGGTAAAGCCCCGATCAGAGAATTATAAGTATTTGTTTCGTACAGGCCACCCACAAAAGAAATGTCACATGAATACCGCTGCTCATCTTCTGCAGTAATATTTAATAAACCTGTACGCAAAGTGTTTGTAGCCATTGGAAGGTAATACAAATGAGGAATTCCGCGTTTGGAAAAATATTCATATTCGGACCGGTCGAAAATAAAAAGATAATTGCATGGATTGCGGACTGCCGGGTGAAAAAGGGAAACAAGCGGTGAGTCATAGATCCATCCAACATATTTACAATTATATTTTTGACACAAATCCGAAATTTCCGGTACGAAAAGGTAGGAAATCAGGCAGTCATATTTATGATCTAAAAGATATTGTTCCAATATTTCAACAGATTCTTTGGAAGGAATCAGAGGATCAAATACATAACTGTCATAGATCGTAACAGATTCATTCATGTGAATCAGAGACCATGGAAGATCCGAACTGCTTCCCTTGACAGGAATATATAAAAAAAGCATAGTAAACCTCCAATTAATTATGTTATAATAACTATTATAACATAACAAACGGAAGAATAAAGAAAAATAGTAATGAAAAAGAACAGGATTTGACCAAATGGGACGATATGATGCCGAAATAGAACAGGAAATAAGAAAAATAGCCGAACAACAGCAACTGATTTGCCGGTATTATCACGATTACGAACAGAAAATAGAACAGCATATGAGAGAGGAAAACTATGACAGGATTGTAGCATTATTTGAACAAAAAGACGTGCTCGAATTGGCACAGTCAGATCATGTATTTGCTGTTTTAAATATCATTGTTAATATTTATCGTATGGAACTGAATGAGCAGGCAGCAGACTGTATATGGTATGGAAGACATTCCATAGATGATATCGTTACCGTGTATTTACAGTTAAAGATGTACTTATGGCGTTTGGAATTTACCGATGATCGGACAAGTTTTATGCGGTATGTTGCGGAACAGAAATTATCTGTGCCGTGTGTCAAATGGCTGATTCATACATCTGCATTTAAAAAGGCAGAAACGATATATCAGATTGCCATATTATATAAAGAACATGGATCTTTTGTACAGGCTTTTCATATGCTGCATTATCTGAATGAATGCGGCTGCGATCTGGAACTCGTGTACTGTGAAATGGCAGATATTTATATGCGCCTTCAGCAATATGATGCAGCTGTGGAATATGTGAAAAAAATACAACATCCATCGCAATTATTGGAACGATATAAACGAAACTGGGGATTGGTGGATATGTGAGTGCTGAAACGGGGACTGTTTTATTATGATAAATAAGAGTAACAAGGACAGGAAAATTTGTTTTATTATGTGCACAAATGATGCGTTATATGAAAAGAGTGTGTTTATTATATAAAAAGGCTATATGTTCCGCAAGGATACGAAGTGGAAGTGCTGTCGGTGAAAGAAGCACGGTCTATGACGGAAGGGTATAATCAGGCGATGCGGCAATCGGATGCAAAATACAAAGTGTATCTGCATCAGGACGTTTTTATCATATATGAGCAATTTTTAACAGAACTTTTAAGTATATTTCAGGATGCTGAAATTGGAATGATTGGTATTGTTGGAAGTTTAAATATAGAACAGAGTGCCGTGATGTGGTATAGCGACAGAGTTGGTATGCTGCATGCAAACAGTGTGTATAAAGCAGATTCCTATTTGTTTGGAGAGGTTTGCGGAACATATCAGGAAGTCAGTGCGGTAGATGGGCTGTTAATGGCGACCCAGTATGATATTCCATGGCGTGATGATTTGTTTAAAAACTGGGATTTTTATGATCTTTCACAAAGTATGGAATTTCGCAAAAAGGGTTATAAAGTGGTAGTACCATTTACAGAAAAACCATGGTGCATTCATGATGACGGTATTTTAAATCTTGGCAACTATTATAAGGAAAGGAATGTGTATTTGAAAGAATATGGAGATCAATAAACAGAACAAGCTTCTTGGCACCGAACAGGATGCGCTGCGTCAGGAAGAAGAGCAGGAAAAATGGCAGAAAACATATGGTGAAAAATTGCCTGATGTGATAGAGAAAATGGATATGCTGCTTGCAGATGGGAGTAAAGAAGCATGGATGCAGTTAAAAAGTATGTTTCTGCCGGGAGAATTGTTTGAACACTATAAACAGACAGATGTGTATGCAACGATGTATCTGGTGATGTGTATTTGGGAGAGAGAGTCTGAGGAAGGAAGTTCACAGAATATTTTAAAGCAGGGTGGTACGGTAGCCGAACTGACAGATTATTTGTTTCAGTTAAAGATGATCTTGTATCGTTTGGATTTTGAGATAGGAAATGAAACAACAGAAGAATTTTTATCGTTTATCAGGATACATGATACTTCGATGGCAACATTGGAAACAATGCTTACAACCTCTGTTATGAGATCATTAAAGCTTGCGTTAAAGCTTGAAAATATATTTGAAACATCCGGACTGAAAGGATATGAAATCTATCTGCTTCTTTTTATAGAAAAGCATTGGACAGGAAATTACAGAGTGCGTAAAAAACTGAGTTCCTATGGTATTCAGTGTTCTTCGGATATAAAAGGAATTGCTGGCAACGATATGGAAATAGTTATACCACTGCAGGAATTGATGTGGAAATTGCTGTATAAAGATAACGACAGTGAAAAAGAGATCGCAAAATATCTGAAAAAAAATACGATCACAAACGAATCCTGGAAAACATTGCTTGGCCTGGATGGTGTGAAAGAAATTGAGTATTATTTATTACTGGTAAATGTATTGCTGGAAGAAAGAGTATTTGATAAAGCAGTCATTGTATTGGAATTCGTTATTGAGCAGAAACCGGAATATGAACCGGCGGTATATTTATTGGAAAAAATCAGACAAAGTGTATGTGAAACGGAGAACGGCTTATGAATGTTAATCCAAGGAAAATATGTTTTATATCGTGTGTAAATAATGAAAAATATGAAAAAGAAGAAAGAAAATATCTGGAACATTTATCTATACCGGAAGGATATGAGATTGAGATTTGTATTGTAAAAGATGCCTGCTCTATGACCGCCGGTTATAATACTGCAATGAAACAAAGTGATGCAAAATATAAAGTATATTTGCATCAGGATGTTTTTATTGTTCATCGGGAATTTATAAAGGATATTCTTGCTGTTTTTGAAAATCATGAAGTAGGAATGATTGGGATGGTGGGAGCGCCTAAGCTGCCGGAAAATGCCATAATGTGGGACGGACCAAGAATTGGCAAACTGTATGCAAATATTATTTATGAATCTATGGAAAGTACGATTGGGGAAGTAAATGGGGCATGGGAAAGTGTCGAAGCAATAGACGGATTTTTAATGGCGACACAATATGATCTGCCATGGCGGGAAGACTTATTTCAAGATTGGGACTTTTATGACATTTCACAAAGTCAGGAGTTTATACGCCGCGGATATAAAGTTGTCGTTCCGAATCAGAAAGAAGCATGGTGTATTCATGATGACGGATTTTATAATTTGAAAAATTATTTTCGAAACAGAAAAATATTTAAACAGGAATATATGTAAATAGTTACAGGTGACATTGTTAGCAAAAATAGTAGGAGTTCTAATATGAATGTAAAAATATTTACAATGACCCATAAGAAGTTTGATGAACCAAAGGATTCCATTTATATACCTTTGCATGTAGGGCGTGCGGCAGCGGATGATTTGGGGTATGCAGGAGATGATACTGGAGATTCGATTTCGGAGAGAAACAAGTATTATGGAGAACTGACAGGTGTATATTGGGTTTGGAAAAATGTACGGGATGCTGATATTGTTGGCATTTGTCATTACCGCCGTTATTTTTTGAATCAGGAAAGTGAGCTGTTGTCACAAAAAGAGTATGAAGATATTTTAAAAGAGTATGATGTGATAACATCAAATGATTTGAAATCGAATAAAAGCTACAGAGAGCTTTACGAAGAGGCACATAATATTGAAGATCTGAATTTAACAGAGAACATTATAAAGAAAAAGTTTCCAGAGTATGCAAACGAATTAGAATCTGTTTTATCTGGAAACACTGGCTATTATGGAAATCTTATGGTGACTTCAAAGAATTTGTTCGATTCCTATGCGCAATGGCTTTTTTCCATATTTTTTGAGATGGAGAAGCAGATTGATGTGTCGTCTTATGATTTGTATCATCAGCGTGTATTTGGATTTTTATCTGAACAATTACTGAAAGTTTGGATTCAAAAACATAATTTAAAAGTATATGAAGGGATCATTGGAATTACATCAGAAAAAGCAGAAACAACAGAATTTAAATTGGCTATGGCACAATTGGTAAAAATGGGAAAGATATCAGAAGCCAGGCAGATGTTTTATGAGTATTTGAAATTGCGACCGGATGTTCGTCTGGAATTATCGGATCTCAGAGGAGAAATTCCGATTATTGAGCAGTTGTTATATATTGCAGAGCAGGAACAGGAAAGGGGCATTACAGGATTGAATCGGAATGGAGGAGACCTGAATGCATGGATTGTTCATTATCGCAGAACACAGCAATGTCTGGCTGATCTTTCTTCGGGAGAAGAAGTAAGGCAGGAAGATATTTCTTATATATTGGAAAAAAATGTATCATGGGTTATGTGTAAAGTAATGATGATGAATGACATCGGAGAAAAAATTACGAATCAACAAAAAAACGAGACAGCTTCTTTGTGAGATTTATCAAAAGGCAGGAAGAGAATATGATTATATTGGTCTGCAATAAATTGGAATAGAAAAGTTCTTACAGAATAATTAAGTAATAAGCCGGTTTGTGCCGATATATAGTTTGTACTATTTTAAATAAACAGAAAGGGCGGTCTGGATGACCGGGTGAAAAGATCATGGAAGATAATCGGGCAGAACAGAAAGAAGCGTTGGAAACACTGATTGAATTCAATACACGTTTAGTTAAGAATATGGAAATTATTTCTAAAGAATTATCAGGTGCACGTTTGGAAGATACGGATGCTTTTTTGGAAGATATTATTAAAGCAATGAACTGGGAGATTCAGGTTATGAACGGAACAATGGAATTGCTGAATGAAGGTAAGCAGCGTATTGACAAAGAAGATTTTAACAGCAAGATTTTAATATTGGCTGATGCTATTAATTCCAAAGATGATCAAAAAATGGCTGAGGGATTCAAAGAAGTTATTCCAATGTTCAAGTTGTTGGGTGAAAGCGCCAATGAGGTTATTGCCTGAGCATATGAATGCAGAAGGATGAAATCAGGATTTTTATCCTGGTTTTTTCCTTCTGCATTATTGTTATAATGAAAATTGCCGCATACGGTGATTATTTTTGTATGTACATTCGATTATTTTGGAGAACGACTTCCGGTTTATAGTTTTGAAAACAGATGTATACAGCTTCCAACACTAAGTATTGGGGATGAATCCGAAAAAATATTTGTTAATCCGGACAGTAATAGAGAAGGACTGGACGAGGATTTTATTGCATTTTTGGACTATTTGCAAAGATAAATAAAAACGAACTTGTAGAGGAAATTGAAAAAGCAGTGGAAAAAGCAAGAATGCATAAGGAATGGGAGGTTGAGTATATGACATGGCAGGCGTTTGAAATGGATGCAAAGCGAGAGGGACGTGCAGAGGGACGTGCGGAAGGAATTATAAAGAGTGGTCGTCGTCATGGTTTTAGTGATGATATCATTATAGAGGATATTATGGCAGAATTAAGATGTGATTTGGCATATGCAAGAAAAGTTATGGAAAATTACGATAGATGTGAAACAGATGAGTTTCATGTAAGTTTAAACGTGTAAGGAGTACGGCAAAAGTGAATGAAAATCAGATAGCATTTATTATCTGTGCCGATCATGTTCAATATTATAATGAATGTGTTCGCTATATTAATGAATTGGAAGTTCCGGAACAGTTTACAACGGATATTATTTGTATTCAGGAAGCGGAATCTATGGTACAGGGATATCGTGCAGGCATGCAGGCGAGTGACGCGAAATATAAAGTTTATCTTCGTCAGGATGTGCTGCTGTTAAACAGGAATTTTCTGCATGATATTTTACAGATCTTTCAGCAGGATGAAAGTATAGGGTTGATAGGTATGGTTGGCTGCAGTAAGCTTCCGGAAAATGCAAATTTTATGGAGTGCTGGGATATTGGCAGCATGGAAGTTTTTAATGGAAGGACTTTGGATGATGATTTCAAACTTCGTCAGCCTAATCAAAAATATGAAGCAGTAATGGCTGTTCAGGGAACCGTTATGGTAACGCAATATGATATCGGCTGGCAGGAAGAACTGGAAGCAGCGATAGACGGATGGTATTTTTATGATATCGCTTTATCATTAAATATGTTGAAAAAGGGGTATCGAACAGTTGTACCGGAACAGAAAATACCGTGGTGTTATCATATCAAAGAATGTGTGGATTTAAAAGAATATACAAGACTTCGCTTTCAAATGATCCGGACGTATTCCGAATTTTTCAGGAGTGTGGAACATGAAGAGGAAGAACTGCAAAAAGTGACGGAACAGACAGCGCAGATAAGCAGCATTCGTAATCACATGATACGGTTAATGGAAAATGGCATGTATTCGGTTATGAATGAAATGGCTGAAGAAATTCGTCTGAGCTGGCCTGTTGATATGCAGATTCGTGAAATTGCCAATATAATGGAAATATATGATCTGGAAGAAGCAAGTGATATTTGTGTGAATCACAGTGAATGGTACCGATGCCATAGCTGGTCTCAGATGTATGAATTATATGGATGGGTCAGATTTGTATTGCTTCGAATTGCATTTCATAGAGAAGATGAACGAATACAGGTGTTAAAGGATAAACTGTCCATGGGTCAGATTTCGAAAGATGCCGTTTCTAAAATATTGGCTGTTTCATTAAGAGATACGGCTCCGGTATATGAGAATCTGCTGCATGAAAACAGGACGGAACCACTTGTTAGTGTTATTATAGCCGTTTATAATGGAGAAGACACGATTGGAAAAACAATCGATAGTGTTTTGAGCCAGACTTATTATAATATGGAAATTATTATTGTTGATGATGCTTCTACGGACCGAAGCAAAGAAATCATAAGCGGCTACAGAGATGAACGCATCAGGACATTCTTTTTAGAAACAAATAATAATGTCTGCAATGCGGGTAATGTCGGCTTTCACAATGCAAGAGGCAAATATGTAGCTTTGATTGGTCATGATGATTTGTGGGATAAAGAAAAGCTGCGTAAGCAGGTCGCTTTTCTGGAAGAGCATTCTGCTTACAGTGCGTGTTTTACGTGGATTCATGTGATAGATGAACATGATAATATAAGTAATCAGGAGAATTATTTATTGCGTTTAAAATTGTGTTCCGACAATTTGAGTCAGTCCCGATGGGTAAACAGAATGATGGAAACCTCAAATTATATGTGTGCTCCAAGTGCTTGTATTCGACGGGAAATGCTGGAAAAAGTCGGATATTATCGCTATGGTCTGCTGCAGCTGCAGGATTTTGAATTATGGCTTCGTCTTTTATCAGAAGGACCGGTTTATTTTTTACAGGAAAGGCTCACTTATTACAGGCAGTTTTCCAAAAAAGATAAGAAGCAGAATTTAAGCGCTGTAAATCCGGGACAGCAGAATCGGACTTGCCATGAAGAACAATGGGTCGCTTATCATTTTCTGGAATCAATGAAAGATGAAAAGTTTCTTTTATTGTTTCGAAAGTTTTTTAAGTATCCAAATGCACAAAGCAGCAAAGAAATTTTATGTGAAAAAGCATTTTTACTTTGGAAATGGAAGAATTGTTATGCAGTGAAATGTTTTATAGAGCTGTTAGAAGATCCGGAAATCAGAACTATTTTAAAAGAAAAATATCAGTTTGAGCTAAAAGATTTCTATAATATGAACAGAAAGCCAATGTTTTATGATCCGGGTTATAAAGATACGCCGTAGCAACAGGAGGAATCATACATGCAGATTGTCAAATATGCGTTTCAGCAACATGGTGACGACAGAGGAATGTTAGTAGCGTTAGAAGAATTCAACGACATTCCTTTTGAAATAAAAAGAGTATATTATATGTACGATACGATAGACGGGGTACGGAGAGGACTGCATGCACACAAGTCTTTAAAGCAGATTCTTATTTGTATTCATGGAAGCTGTAAAATATTACTGGATAATGGGAAAGAAAAAAAGATTGTTTCGTTAGAAAGACCATATGAAGGATTATATGTACCTAATAATATGTGGCGTGAAATGTATGATTTTTCAAAGGATGCGGTTTTAATGGTTTTAGCTTCGGAAGTATATAAAGAAGACGATTATATCAGAGATTACGACACATTTTTACATATGGTGAAAGAAGATTAGAAAAATCATAGAAAAGCAGGTAATTAGAATGATAAAAGTACCGTATTTAGATTTGAAAAAAAATACATCAGCCGATGATAAAAGAATTAGATGAAGCATATCATCAGGTGATGTATCGCAGCTGGTTCATTGGAGGAGAGGCTGACAGCCGATTTGAGCAGGAATTTGCAGATTACTGTCATGCGAAAGCATGTGTGGGAACCGGCAATGGTTTGGATGCAATTCGTCTGATTCTGATGGCATATGGAATTGGAGAAGGAGATGAAGTAATTGTTCCGGCACATACGTTTATAGCAACTGCGCTGGCAGTTACTTATGCAGGAGCACAGCCTGTTTTTGTGGATATTGATCCGGATACATATACGATAGATGTACATAAAATAGAAGAAAAAATTACGGATAAGACAAAAGCAATTATAGCAGTACATTTATATGGGCGCTGTGCTTCTATGAATGAAATATGTGATCTGGCTCAAAAATATGATCTGAAAGTATTTGAAGATGCAGCGCAGGCACATGGAGCGGAAATAAACGGACAGAAGACAGGAACGTTAGGAGATGCAGCCGCATTTAGCTTTTATCCGGGAAAAAATCTGGGTGCATTGGGTGATGCAGGAGCAGTCGTTACGAATCATATGGATGTAGCTGAAAAGATTCGTGCATACGGCAATTACGGATGTTTGAAAAAATATGAACATTTATATCAGGGATGTAACTCAAGGCTGGACGAATTGCAGGCTGCATTTTTGTCCGTTAAGCTGAAATACCTGGATGAATGGAATGATCAACGACTTGAAATAGCAAAAAGATATACAAAAGAAATAAGCAATCCAAAAGTAAAATGTCCGAAATTACCGGATTATGAGAAAGAGCATGTATATCATATTTATCCGGTATTAGTCGAAGAGAGAGAAGAATTTATGCAATATCTGTTGGAACATAATATTGAAGCGAATATTCATTATCCAATTCCGATTTTGAAACAGAATGCATACAGGCAGTATCGTGACCAGGCGGGAAATTATCCGGTGTCAAATATTGTTTGTGAACAGGAAGTAAGTATACCGCTTTATCCGAATATGGAAGAGGAACAGATTGCTTCGGTGATTGAAGCGGTGAATAGTTTTTAGTGTAAACAGGAGAGGGTTCGAGTGGTCTTAAGAAAATTAAGAGATGAAGATGCGTCAGGTATGATGGAATGGATGCATGATAAAGATATTCAAAAAAAGTTTCAGTTTGCTGCGGCTGATCGAACAATGGAAGATATGCTTGAATTTATACATTCCGCTTCTGATGTTGTGGAGCATGGGAAGAGTCTTCATTATGCAATTACCGAAGATGGAGGAGAATATTTAGGCACCATCAGTTTGAAAAATCTGGATTTACATGCAAGGAACGCAGAATATGCAATAGTTTTGAGGAAAAAAGCGCAGAGATGCGGTCTGGCAGCATGTGCAACAGAAGAAATATTAAAGAAAGCGTTTGATGACATAGCATTGGAACGGGTTTATTTGAATGTACTAAAAGAAAATACAAGAGCGATCAGTCTGTATGAAAAAAGCGGTTTTGTATATGAAGGAGAATTTCGGAATCATTTGTTTTTAAATGGACGGTATAGAACGCTGAAATGGTATGGGATATTAAAAGAGGAATATAAACAGAAGAATAAAGTCAGATCAGGCAGGTGAAAAATGAGAGTTATTCAAAAAGTTGAAGATATTGATTATATGGAGACAAAACAATTTTTAAAAACAGAGCGGATAAATTTAAAGAAGATAATCCGTATGCGGTTACGATGTATCAGGATGATCATCCGGAGTTAGTTCGTGAAAGAAATAAAAAAGAGATTGAAAAATTAAAACCGATGCTTGCAGTTGATCAGGATACGAAATTACTGGATGTTGCATGTGGAATCGGAAGATGGGCAGATGCAATTACAGAAAATATTAAAGAGTACTGCGGCGTTGATTTCAGCGGCGAATTGATCAAAATTGCAAATGAAAGAAATAATAGAGAAAATTTCTATTTTTATGAAGGAGCAGCGACAGATATTGCATCCGTTCTTTCAGAACACAAAAAAGGAACGTACAATACCGTTTTGCTGATTGGAATATTAATGTATGTGAATGATAAAGATCTGGACGGTTTTTTAGAACAGCTGGAACATGTCTGTGATCAACATGCTAAAATCTGTATCAGAGAACCGATTGGACTGCAGGACAGGTTAACGCTTAAAGATTTTTATTCGAATGAACTGGATGATGAATACCATGCAATTTATCGAACACGGGATGAACTGATGAAATTTTTGAATGTCGGTCTTATAAAAAAAGGTTTTCATATTGAAAAAGAAGGATTTTTATTTGAGGAAGACGCATTGAACAATAGAAAAGAGACGGCACAGTATTTCTTTATCTTAGAGAGATAGAAGTTATGTATGAAGAAAAAAGATCGGCCTGATGGGAGTATTTTGTATATATAATGTGACATTAAATTATTTTTACATATGATATGTATTTGTAGTTAAGGGGAGGGGGAAAAGAATGAGAGACATAGAAGACTATACTAAAAATTATCTGATAGATAATTTTGAAGACTATCAAGTTAAATATAGGAAGAAAAAAATAAAGGAAATATTAAAAAAATATAAACCTCAAAATTTATTGGAAATTGGATGTGGAATGGTTCCAATATTTGAGGATTATGAATTGAAAAATGGAATATACACCATAGTAGAACCTTCAAAATATTTTTACGATAATGCAGTGAAATTATCTGAAGGATATGAAGGAGTTCATTGTATCAATGATTTTTTTGGTAAAAATGATGCAAGTTCCGAAAAGCTTGGATGTCAATTTGATTTTATTATATGTTCGAGTCTTTTGCATGAAGTTGATAATTTAGAGGAGATTTTAACGGAAATTACACATTGCTGTAATAGGAATACGGTGGTTCATATCAATGTTCCAAATGCATTTTCTATGCATAGGCTTTTAGCACAAGAAAGCGAAATGATTACAGATATACATCAATTTTCAAAAAGAAATCAACAGTTTCAGCAGAACACGGTATTTGATTTAAAGACATTAAAAGAAACCGTAATGAAATACGGATTCGATATAATAGAAGAGGGAAGTTATTTTGTAAAACCTTTTACACATGGTCAAATGTATGAACTGATAAAAAAAGGAATTATAGATGAAGAAGTGCTAGATGGTCTTTATAAAATGGAACGATGGATGCCAGAATATGGAAGTGAGATTTTTGTTAATTGTCGGATACATAACTAATGCTCCATTCGGGCAGAAATTAGAGTTTATTACAGCCCGGATGAACCACTAGATTCTGAAAATAGAATGATAAAAAAAGAGGTAAGAAAATGTCGCTTAAATTTAGTTTTTACTGTTGTGAAAATGAAAAAGAATGGGATTATTTTGTAGAAAATAAGAGTATGAATGGCACTTTTCTTCAGACCAGAAAATTTATTAACTATCATCCCCAAAAACGATTTAAAGATTGCTCTTTGTGTGTCAGAAAGGGTAATGAATTAGTAGCTGTTATACTTGCATGTGAAATTGAAGATGATGGAAAAAGGACTTTCTTTGCGCATAAGGGAAGTACTTTTGGAGGGATTACGGTTGCTGAAAATATATATACCGCTACTCTTATCAATGAATTAGTGGAAGGAATGTGTATATTTTATATGAAAATGGATTTGAAAAAATTTATTTGAAAATGGTTCCTAATATATATAACAAGAAAGAAACAGATTTGCTTGACTATTTTTATTTAAATATGATTTTCAGTGTTATAATGAGTTGAATTATTATATGGTTATGAAAAATTATAAGGGGGGGGTAATTACAAAACCATTTTCTTCCGGAAAAAGAAGAGATTACCGATATTCTTTAAGGAATAGCTTGTCTTTTAAAAAATTAGAAACAGAAGATGATATAGCGGCATTTTACAAAGTGCTTTTAATGAATTTGAAAAAATTACAGGTTCCTGTAGTACATACACTAGATGATTTATATGATTTGAAGTTCAGACGTTATGACAATAATATAGAGTTTTATGGTGTTTATACAGATAATGAAATGATAGCAGGAAGTATGTTATTTTACTTTGGAAATGATATTGTTCATACACAATATTTAGCATCAAATGACAGTTGTTTAAAATTGTATTCCATGGATTTTTTAATAGGAAAATTGATCGAAACAGCTCTGGAAAAAAATATGCGTATTTTTACTTTTGGTATATGTACAGAGAATCAGGGGCGTGATTTGAATTTTGGATTATCCAGATTTAAAGAGGGATTTGGAACACAATTTTGCATTAATAGATCTTATGAAAAAACTTTAAAAATTTCAAGATAATCATCCTGAATCGGTATGTGGACGGAATTATAAAGAAGATTTCTTGATTTTAGAAAGGAAGAAGCATGTTTAAAGAAACCATCGGATTGGTCGGGGGATTTGGTGCATATGCTACTCTTAATTTCTATCGTAGAATATTAGAAGAATTTGCATCGGAAAGTGAAAGAAATTATCCGCATATTATAATGGATAATAATTTTACGATGCCAAGCAGGACAAGGGCGTTGTTATATGATGAAGAGTATGATGTGGTAGTCAGAGAGATCGCTGATTCTATGAAAAAATTGATTGGTGCGAAAGCAGACAGGATCATACTGGTTTGTGGAACGGCACATTATTTTTTAAAAGATGTTTATAAAATTGTACCTGAGGCTGAAATGAAAGTTATGAATATTATAGATTGTTTAGGAAAGAAGCTGCAAGAAATAATATTCGAGAAGTTCTGATTATTGCAGCTGAGGGTGCCCTTTTAAAACATTTGTATACGAATAAACTGAAAGAATATGGAATAAGTTGCATTGCTCCTGCAGAAGAAGATTATAAAGAAATCAGATATTTTATTGAAGGTGTGAAATGTGATTGTTTAACGCGCGCGGGGGGGTATTTAGAAAGATTTCGTAGTTTTTTAGATAAATTTCATACCAGGCAGGTTGTGTTAGGATGTACGGAATTTCCGGTATTATTAAATTGCGCAAAACAGTCTGCGATAAAAACGGAAATAGAAAAGGAGTATGTGTTCTGGGATCCAATGGAAATTATTTTAGAAGAATTAAAGAAACAATTAATTTAAAAAGGAGAAATAAATGAGCAGATTTGTTTTTTTATTTGATCTGGATTCTACTTTGACAAAACAGGAAATTTTGCCAACGATATCGAAGGAGCTTGGCATTTATGAAAAAATGAGTCAATTAACGGAAAGTACAATGAGGGGAGAAATTCCATTTAAGCAAAGCTTTCTGCAGAGAGTAGAATTGTTAAAAGAAGTACCGGTCAGTGAAGTAAATCGTATGATAGGAGATATTCGTTTAAATGAATTATTAGTTGAATTTATTAAGAAAAATAAGGAACGCTGTTATGTTGTTACCGGAAATCTGGATGTATGGATTAAAGATTTGATGAAAAAATTGGAATAGAAGACAATCTGTTCAGTTCAAAAGCTTTGGTGAAAGATGATTATATTCAGGATATTTTCAGTATTGTAGACAAAAATGCGGTGATCAGCCAAATGGTACTCCCATTTGTAGCGGTTGGAGATGGTAATAACGATGCGGAGATGATAGAAGAAGCGGAAATAGGGATAGGTTATGGTGGTGTAAGAGAGATTGCACCTTCCGTTCTTGCGTGCGCCAGTCATGCAATCTATGATGAAAAAAAGCTGGTTGAATTTTTAGAGCGTTTGTAATGCAGTGAAATAAGTGAAGCAAATAAAAAGGAGAAAGATAGGATGAACTTAACGGAACGCTATCAGAAAAAATTGGATCGGATGCAGACAGCTGATGCCGGTTTAGATGGAGTGCTGGTACAGATTGAAGTTACGAATGCATGTAATCATAAATGTGTATTTTGTCCAAATGCAGACAGCAGACGCAAGAAAAAGATGATAGACTTTAAGCTTGCACAGAGAGTGATGAGAGAATGTGCAGAGTTTTTAGGGGATGATAAAAGAATTTGTTTTCATATGAATGGAGAACCGCTTTTATATAAGCATTTGTCGGAGTTAGTTCGATATTCCAAAGAACTGGGATATAATTATTCATTCCTAACAACAAATGGCTCTCTTGCCGATGAAAAGTTTTTAACAGAATTATTTGAAGCCGGGCTTGATAGTATAAAATTTTCTATAAATGCGGGAAGTAAAGAGACGTATAAAAAGATACATGGAGCGGATGATTATGATCATGCGATCAATGCGTTGAAGTTTTCGTGGGAATATAGAAAAAAAACACAGAAAGATATCAAAATTTTTGTATCTTGTGTTGGAATAAAAGATAATTATGAGGAGCTTGTCCAACTGAATGAACTTGCAAAGCAATACAGTGATGAAGTTGTTTTTTATTATCCTTGCTCTTATGCAGGACAGAAAACGGATCAGGTTGAAAAAATGTATTGCGACATGTCCAAACTTCCAATTAAAACATTTGAAATAAAGCATAGCGCTCCTTGTCCGGTTTTATGGAATTCGATCAATGTGACATGTGATGGATACTTATCATTGTGCTGCAGTGAGGCAGATAACAGACTGGTTATTGAAGATTTAAACCATATGAGTGTTAAGGATGCCTGGATGGGAAGTAAAATGCAGAGGGTACGTAAAATACATGAACAAATCCAGGAGGGGATTATCGAAACTACACCATGTTATTCATGTATAACCGGAAAACAGTATGATGAAAACAAAATAGATATGGATTTATTTGAACTAGCATTGCGGAAACAATGAGGGAGGAAGGACATATGGCAATTTCAAGAACGGTTATTATCAGCTGTGCAGGAATGGCAAATCGTTTAGGACTTGGTTCAACAAAGGCATTGGTTGAAATAGATGGAAAACCTTTGATTATCCGTCATCTTGAAATGTTAAAAGATGAAACAGATATAAGAGTTGTCGTTGGTTATCAGGCAGCACAGGTAATAGAAGTTGTCAAAAAGTATCGGAAAGATGTGACCTTTGTATTTAATCATCATTATCGAGAAACCGGAACCGGCGCCAGCGTGGCGCTTGCTTCCAGATATGCGAATGAATATATTCTGTCTTTGGATGGAGATTTATTAATTCATCCACAGGATATGAAAAAAATTCTTTCCTGCGAGCATGAATTTGTAAGTGGTGGTGTACCTGGTACCGATGATCCGTGGATGCTGCAGACTTATGAAGAAGATGGAAAAGAATATGTAAGTGCATTTTCACGCAATTGCGGAAATTATGAATGGAACGGGGTTACGCAAATGAAGAGTGCAAAAATGCAAAATGGAAAGGGACATGTTTTTCAGCTGATTGAAGCTTATTTGCCAGTAATATTTATGGAACTACATACAAGAGAAATTGATACAATTAATGATTATGAACGTGCAGTTGCATGGGTTAAAAATGGATTTGAATAAAAAGGGGTATGGAATGTATAAAACAGAACAGGAATTAGCTGGAATCAGAAAGTTAAAAAAGGAACTGACAGAGGAACTATGGTATTTAGAGATTTTAGAGCGGGGGGGGTAATTGGAAAAGAATGTGATATTTATACCGATCAGTTGGATGAATTTAAAAGAATTAAAAAGAAATATACGGATTTGACATATAATGAATATTGGTCGAATCAGCAGAATTGGTCCCTGAGCAGCCTATATCCGGAAAGATATAAAAATCAGCAGGAATTTTTTGAACAATATTTTATTCCATTGTTAGATCAGACACAATATGTTTGTGATTTGGCATCTGCAAATGGAGAATGGTCTATGAAAGTAGCTCCATATGTAAATGCTATTGATGGATTTGAATATGCATCCGGGATGGTTGAATTTGCGAATAAAGAAGCAGAGAAAAAGGGAATTTTGAATGCCCGGTTTTATCAGGCAGATGCATGTGCTTTGCAGTTTGATAAATTATATGATAATTTTATGATGATGGGATTATTAACTTGCATTTTTGATGATTCGGATGCGCTAAATATTGTCCGGAAAGTATATCAGGCAATCAGAAAAGGTGGTCATTTAATTGTAAAGGACTCGATGAATGTTGCAGGTGAAGATGTGATTTATCTGTATAATTTTTTATCACGATATGATGCGATTTACCGTTCAAAAGAACAATATTATAAACTGTTTGAACAGGCAGGATTTGTAATGGAGCGAGATACGGTATTTCATGAAGTAGATAAAGCAGGACTTGCTTTTGAAAGCGTTGGAGTAATCTGGAAAAAAGAATAGTTTGTCCGGAGAAAACAGGTATTTTCATTGGTACGTATATGATGCGAAACAATGAACGAAGATCAGGAAGGTAAATGAATAGAATGGAAATTATGGAGCAGAAGCATAAAATGATTAATCTATTGTTGGATGCAATAGATACCGGAGCTATGAATGAACAGACGATAGACAGGTTTACATATTATTATCTGGCGGTATTTTTAGAGGCGGCGCAACAATTAGAAAATGGAAAAGAGCTTTATTGGAAAATAAAATCTTATCTTGAAAACATCAATGTCAAAAAACTTCGAAAACAGGATAAGATCATTGTTGGATTTATTGCCAATTATGCTTCTTCCTGGATTGGAGAGGAACTATATCAGCTGTTCAGCCAATCGGATAAATTTGAACCGTACGTATTTTTAATAGCAAATCATGCACCGGGGCAGTCGCAGACGCAAATTATAGAAGAATATTCTAAAAATCTGACCTATTTTCAGTCAGAAAATCTGCGAGTTGTACAGACTATGGATATCAACACCGGTATTCAGTATACGTGGGAGCAAATGGGGATAAAACCACAGTTGTGTATCTGGCTCACGCCATGGACTGCGTTATTTCGGGAATCTTTTCATTTATTAAATTATTCATTAGGTATTTTACATACTTATATTCCATATGGGATGATGGTGGCAGATAATGAAGCGAAAAAATTTCCGTATGACCAGTATAACCAGCTGTTACATAATCTGACATGGAAGAATTTTGAAGAAAGCAGATCCTCGCTTGAGATGGCCAGGAAATATTCCTTTGTTGATGGCAGAAATGCGATTTATACAGGTTATCCTAAAATGGATGCGTTTTATGTAAAGGACCTTGTTGAAAATGACCCCTGGGATGCTCTTATTCAAAAAGCAGGAAATCCGAATGCAAAGAAAATTATTTATGCACCTCATCATACATTAGCCTCAGATGAGCCGGTTAATTTTTCTACATTTGCATCGAACTACTTATACTTTTTGGAACTTGCAGAAAAATATCAAAATGAAACGGTCTGGGTATTTAAGCCGCATCCGCATTTAGTATACAAAGCAGTTAAGGAAGGTATTTTTGCAAATCCGGAAGAATGGGATGCGTATGTGCAGAGATGGAAAAATCTCAAAAATGCGGAAGTAATGAAAGAAGGAATGTATCATAATTTATTTAACAGATCGGATGCAATGATTTTAGACAGCGTATCCTTTTTAGCAGAGTATTTGTATGTTCATAAGCCGTTACTGATGCTTACCAGAGACGGCCAATATTATAATGATTTTGGAAAAGAGCTGATGAAAGTGCATTATGCTGCGGCAGGCACGGATGAAAAAGCAATCGAACAATTTGTGACAGATGTTGTATTAAACGGGAATGATGAAAACAAAGAGATGCGCGAGGAGTTTTTTGCAGACAATCTGGATTATATGAAAACGTTTGGTAAAAATGCAGCTGCTAATATTTTGAACAGATTAAGCTGGAATTAGATTACTAATAAGCGGCAGAATAAGAATGATATGGAATATTTATGGGAGTAAAGGTAAAATACCGGGAGGATCGTAAGCGATGAATAACCCACCGTTCCACAGGAACTTGATTTTGCTCTATAATGGTATCAGCTTGGAGCGGATGTCCACATCAGTTCTTGATAAAGTAGCCCGGCAGCCGTTTATTGCTTTTCCTGCGG
The DNA here is from genome assembly GCF_000364225.2 of Eubacterium plexicaudatum ASF492. Lineage (GTDB taxonomy): Bacteria > Bacillota > Clostridia > Lachnospirales > Lachnospiraceae > Eubacterium_J > Eubacterium_J plexicaudatum. The sequence continues at coordinate 4,621,653 of NZ_AQFT02000001.1, read as the reverse complement.
CTCCACTACTGCCATCCATTCCAAAAATAATAATCAGGAGATGATGCTATGTCAGAGAAAAAGAAAACCCGCAGTGACCAGGAATGGCTGGAGCTGATCCAGGAATGCCGCACGAGCGGCCTGCCTGACAGAGAATGGTGCCGGCTGCATTCCATATCCATAAATACATTTCATAACAAAGTTTCAGACCTAAATAAAAAATCCTGTATCATACCAGATCCGCAGGCGGCCCCATCCAGACAGATGCACGAAGTGGTTCCACTGGAGCTGGGCAGCAGCCCTGTCCCTGATCCAGGCTGCGCTGCAAGTGATACGCTGCCGGTTCCAGCAGCCCATGCTGCCATCACGGTCAGGATGCCGGGGTACAGCATTGAAATTGCAGACGGTGCTTCAGAAGATACCATACGGAATACGCTTCTGGCGCTGGGGAGGCTGTGCTGTTAGGTGCATTGTCCAGTGACACGAAAGTTTATATCGTCACTGGATGCACCGATATGCGGCGCAGCTTTGACGGCCTTATGTCCCTGATCCGGGACACTTACCAGATGGACCCTTATTCGGACGCCCTTTATCTGTTCTGCGGCCGGAAAAGAAATACGCTCAAGGCCCTTTACTTTGACCAGACGGGGTTCGTGCTCTGCACAAAACGCCTAGACAATGGAAAATTCCAGTGGCCGCGGGACGCTTCGCAAGTAAGGCCGCTTACCCGCCAGCAGCTGCGATGGCTTCTGGAAGGACTCTCCATCTGCCAGCCAAAGGCGGTGCAGCCTTCCGGCAGGAAGGACTTCTGAACTTTTGTGCATTATGTAGAAATTTAAAAATTTATTTTCCAGCGCCGCAAGCCGCCAGGGAATGTTATCCACGACGCTGTTTTTTTCCGGGATGCTGTCCACGCATAACGCAGCGCCAGGCCGCAAAACTGTGGATAACCTGCATGAAAAATGCTGTTTTTAAGCCTTTTTCCTGTATCTGGCGGCAGTTTCCAGTCCGTCATTGTGCCTATCGCGCAGGTATGGGCGGTTTGATTTCATCCCCGCGTTTCCTTATAATGTAAGTAAATGGAAACGAGGAGGGCGCACATGCCAGTTAATATGGAAGATTATATCCGGCTGCTGGAAACAATGGTGGAGCAGCAGAAAATGCAGATACAGTCCCAGGACGCACGCATCTTGGAGCAGGAACAGACCATAGCACAACTGCGCGCCCTTGTGGATGAACTGCGCCTTTTAAAGTCCGGCCTGGAGGAAACGCTTGAAGAATTTAAGCGCCAGCTGTTCGGCACAAAAAGCGAGAAGACAAAAACTCCGCCAGCCAGTGCCGGGGATGAACCGGAAAACCCGCCTGCAAAAACAACGGTGAAGGAACACACCCGGACGAAAAAGAAGAAAGCCACGAGGGATGAGCGTTATGCGGACATCCCTGTCCGCGATGTCATAATCCCTGTCCGGATAAAGACCGGCTCTGCCCGTACTGCAATGCGGAAATGATCCTGCTTGGATATAAACAAGTCCGCACAGAGCTGCGTATAACCCCGGCAAAAGTGGAGCGTGTCCGCTATATGCAGGAAGAACTGATCTGCCCGGAATGCCGTAAAGACGGCGACGGCACAATCGTGCAGGCGCAGACGCCTGTACCTCTTATGGCACACAGCCCGGCGTCGCCGTCTGTTGTTGCGTACGTCATGTTTGATAAAAGTTTCGTAAGCGTCCCATACTACCGCCAGGAGGCCTGCATGGCCCAGCTTGGATTGGAACTGCCGCGTGAAACCATGGCGAACTGGTACATAAAATGTGCCATGGAATATTTCCAGCCGGTATATGACCATATGCACCGGCTTCTCCTGCAGAGGGATATTATCCATGCGGATGAAACAACCTGTCAGGTGCTGCGCGAAAAGGGGAAAGCCGCAAAAGCCACATCCTACATGTGGATGTATTTGAGCGGGAGCGACGGCCTGGCGCCAATCGTGCTCTATGAATACCAGGCGGGGCGCAGCGGCGTTTTCCCAAAGGCTTTCCTGGAAGGTTTCTCCGGCATCGTGCAGTGCGATGGGTACAGCGGCTATAACCAGGTAGAGGATGTGGTCCTTGCCATATGCTCTGCGCACTGCCGCAGAAAATTTTACGAAGCCCTCCCGGCAAAACGGCAGAAAAAACTGAAGCTGCTGGACATAAATTCAGAAACGGAAGTAAAAGACATCGAGCTTCCAGGTCCGGAACAGATGAAAAGTATGATTCCGGCTGAGATCGGACTCGTGTTTTTCAACAAGCTCTTTTCATTGAAAAAGGGCTCAAAGGCATGGAACCAGAAAAGCGACGGGAAAAACGCCTGGAAAAGGAGGCGCCTGTCTGGGAAAAGTTCTGGACATGGATTGAAACGCTAAAACCGCTTGGCGGCAGCAAGCTGGAAAAAGCCGTCAATTATTCAGTAAACCACAGAGAGACACTGCAGAGCTATATGCTGGACGGCAGATGCGAACTTTCTAATAATAAAGCCGAACGCTGCGCGAAATCCTATGCGATTGGCAGGAAGAACTCTCTGTTCCACGCATCTGTCGCCGGGGCAGAAGCAACCGCGCTTGTTTACAGTATAATAGAGACCGCAAAAGCGAATAAGCTGAATGTATTCCAATACCTTTATGTCCTGCTGCTGTACATGCCTGAGCATAAAGAGGATCCTGATGCAGTTAAAACGCTTCTTCCGTGGAGTGATTTTATCAAAGAACGCTGCACAGGACTGATCGATGTTGAAACGATAACACCTGAAAACAAACCTCAATTGCCAATATAGACTATTTTACACCTAAACGGAACATATGTGGAACGGTAGGTTATTCATCGCTTACGGAGGATCAGTCGATTATGACAAAAGTTGCTTTTATTGTGTGTTATAATCATACAATATATATGAAAGAGTGTATGGATTATATTCCTGGTTAAATATTCCGGAAGGGATAGAAACGGAAGTAATCGGGGTTGCCGATGCTGATAGTATGACATCCGGATATAACGCTGCAATGAACTCATCCGATGCAAAATACAAAGTATATCTTCACCAGGACGTTTTATATTAAATAAGAATTTTATACGGGATATGATAACGGTGTTTGAAAATCATTCGGAGTATGGAATGCTTGGAGTGATTGGGAGCAACAGAATGATTGCCGATGCAATTTACTGGGATAAATGGAATGTTGGTGAAGTTTATGCCTGGGATACTTTGAAATCGGTACATCTGTCATTAGGTGGAGTGCAGGACTTGGTAGAGAGTGTGGATGCAATCGACGGAATGATCATGATGACACAATATGATGTACCTTGGAAACAGGATATTTTTGACGGATTTGATTTTTATGATATCTCACAGAGCAAAGAATTTTATTGGCAGGATATAAAGTGGGTGTAGTAAAGCAAGAGCAACCCTGGTGTTTTCATGACTGTGGAGACAGCAGCCTTTCAGAATATGACAGGTACAGAAAAAGATTTTGTGAGACATATAAAGAATTGGGATATCTTTATACTATAGATGAACAAATAGAAAATCGAAAGATACGTAATAGAGTGATAGATAATGTGATACCACAGATAACAGATGCTTTGGAAGTGGGAGATCTTGTATATTTAAATAGTGCTTTAGATGTAGCAATAGATTATTATCCATTTCATACGAAATTGTTTTATATACATGTTTTAACTGAAATAATAACAAAAGAGAAAAATCTGGGTGTCGAACATGGATTTTATGTAACTGGCATGAAGTTAAATGATTTAATAGAGAAATATATGCTGTATAGATTTTTGTTAAAACGTTTAGAATTAGGTAATTCTATAGAAACATTGCAGGATGTTGTAAAATCAATCTCTATAAGTGATGAACGTTTAGCTGCAGAAAAAATCATTGCTGGTCATACTGTGTTTGATCAAGTGAAGGTAATGAATAAATTAAAAAGTTGTTTATCAAAAATTCGAAAAGAACATACTGTAATGAAACAAAATAAGAAATAGTTCGAGAAGTAAAAGAGACAAAGTAGGGAAGATTATTTCGTACATTTTTGAGCAATTAGGAACTATTATATATGTATTAAAGATTATAATGAATATATGTCATAAAAGAGAGGGATGTTCCTCTCTTTTATAACATAAATGAAACTATACAAGTGTAATTTTATAATTTTAATATTTTCATTATCATATCTTTATGATACACATATTTGTTGCATACTTCAGCTTTTGCGTAATCGGAATAAATAGAAATACGGTTAAGTACATCTTCCGTACGGTCTGCCAGATATTCCAATCGCTTTAATTGAAGTTTTAAAAAACGAAGTTTATTTAACAGTTTGTCTATATCCATTCCTGCTTCCCATAACGGCTCGGAAACATGATTTTCCTGCTCCAATCGGTTAATATCTGCGATTAACTCAAATTCTCTCAAATGTAAATATCCTCTGTTATCCGATTGTTCGAATATTTCATGAAGCTCGGTACGATTCTCGGTCTGAATGAGAGATTCCATTGCATTACGTGAACGTTCTTTCAAATCTGTATATTCTTTTGCCATGTCACATTCAGTGTGTAAGGAAAAGTTACTGTCAGCAAAATATTCGCGGACAAACTTTTGTCGATAATTATGGTAGTTTTTCATATTGCTGTATTGATTATCATGATAACACCAGGGAACGGATTGGTATGGCACGACTACGTCATATCCATTTTTCCGGAATTCCAGACATTGGGATATATCGTAGAAATCCCATCCGTCCATAAGATCTTCACGCCATTGGATATCATATTGTGTAGCCAGCATCAGTCCGTCTACAGCATCTGTTTTTGCAGGCTGTCCGATGACAGCATAAGGAAAGTGCATGTGCATAGGTGTACAGTTATGATATATGTTTCCGGTATCCCAGGATGTTATGGCCAGTGTCTGCGCCTGGATTTTGGAAGCTCCGATGCATCCGGCAAGTCCGATATTTGGATTCTTTTGAAAAAGGCTCAAAAGATCGGTAATAAAGTTTTTATGAATAATAAATACATCCTGATGCAGATAGATTTTATATTTCGCATCGGTACTATTCATTCCTGCATTATATCCGGAGGTCATGGAGGGCGCCTCTTCTATGGAGATAATATCTTTTTCATATTCATCCGGTAAAATGAGTCTGTCCAGATAAAATCTGCATTCGGAAAATTCCATAGGATCATTGACACAGATGATAAATGCTATTTTTTTATTGTTCATGATGCGTTCTCCTCGTAAAATCAAATGTTATAAATACATAGATGAAGCATCCTCACGGACGATGTGCAGCAGTTCATCTGCTCTGCTTTCCCAGGTATGAGTTTGCATTGCTTTTTGATATCCGTTTTCTCCAATCGCAGATAACTGGTCAGGAGAGGTTAAATAAGAGTTCAAAAGTTGTGGAAGTTTTTCTGTTTTTGCAAGGTCATAGTAGAGAATATCCAGTCCTTCCGAAAACTGTTGTTCAAGGTAAGGATTGCGTTCGGTCAGTACAACAGCCTTTTGCAGCATACTGTTAATAATACGTTCGGTAATTGCATTTTTATGCCAGGTCATTGTATTCAGTGCGATTTTAGATTGCTGCCATACGATCAGGCTTTCTTCGGTCGTTAAATCTATATTATGCCATATAAAATTCGGATGATTTCGTAAAAGGCACGATTGCCAGCTTTTGCCAAATACATCTATCTTTATACCATGTTCAATGATTGTTTTCAATATTTTACAGCGATACCGATATGCCATATATAATGTAAAATGATGAAAACGGTAAAGCAAATCTTTAAATTCAATGTCAGATAACGTTTTGTTTTTTTCATTTAAAGTAAGTCGGAGCAGCTCTTCTGCCGGAAGTTCCGGATGTCTGCGCATATACATCCAGTAATGATTTAACAGAAAGCGCATGGGGCGGCTCAGTTGTTTGATTTGTGCGGTTATATAGTCCGTATTATCAACGAAGCTGCCGATAAAAACAATATCATAAATACGGTTTAAATTGTCGATCGGTTTTACTATTCCGCCAGGAGGTAAAAAACGGGTATTAACCTGATAATATTTTTACCGAACTGTACATAGTGCAGATCCGGAGCCAGAATTGTCAGATTTTTGGAGTATCTTCCAGATGCTGGCGAAAGGAATTGATATGATCAAATACAAAATTATATTTTGGTCCGTTAATCTTGTCGTGTAAAAGACTTCGATCTGTTAAACGTGCAGAGAACATATAACTCTGTATGCCTATGACAGCCTGGAAGCTTTGACCGATATATCTGGCAGCTGCAGTATGTGATTCTTTGGACAGGTCAAAATATTCTACAAGGTATCCTTTCTGTTCTAACGCGGCTCCAAGGCAGCTGGCAAATACACTTAATATATTGTAGCATACCGTATCTCCCGTATAAATTAGAAATGGCTGGCTGCCCTGAAAAAATATTCATAAGAGGCTTTATTTTGCAGCATATTTTCTAAAAAAGTAACTGTCTGTGCATAGCAGTCAGATTTCTTTGCAAGATCTAAAATACTGTTAATGACACTGTCAAAAAGATTGTGCTGCAGCAGTATTTTTTATAAAGAGCCGTAATATAACAATCGGTTTTTATTCCATCCGTATTGGAAAAAGATTGTTCTGATGATAAAATCATGTAAGAATCTAAAACATCCGGTGCCGCATCTGTAAGCCGCACCGGATATAATTGTGCTAATCTTAAAAGAAATTCATAAGTCTGTTTGGCAGGAAGTCTTTTATTCATCGTGCTTACTTTTTTCAAACACGCTTTAGGAATATAGATTGTTCCATTTATCAGTGTCTCATCCAGAAGAATATCTAAAAAGTTTAACTGCCGCGTTTGTAAATGTGTTTTGTTGTGAACAATTATAATATAGGAATCCGTATTCATAAATTTCTCCTTAACCGCAAGTAGTTTCAAAAGCAAGATCAAATATTTTTTGCAGAAGTCTGTCATAAGTAAAATATTTTTGGGCTTTCAGATTTCCGTTTTGTGCTATGCGTTCCCGTTCTTTTTCATGAGCAAGATAGAAACGAATTTTATCCATTAAATCCTCATAATTGTCATACCATACCAAATCTTCATGATTGCTAAAGTAATCTGTGAATTCCAGCTGATAATTAGTTAGTAGAAATCCATGAGCGCCAAGAATGTCGATGACACGGAGAGGAATTCCGGATAAAATAGAACGAAGCGTAATATTCAGATTAATTTTGCTTGTATAAAATATGTTTGGCATTTGATGGTCATAGTCCGCATATCCTTTATAGTGAATTTCCAGGCCGGATGGATTTTGTGATGAATACAGGTCTACATTATATTTTTGTCCAATCATAGACAGTATCTTACGGCGTTCCAGTACGGTTATTTTTTTTCGAATCATATTTCGAAATACATCATCTCGGTAGTCCGAATATTGGGTACCAAAATCCACTTTTACATACATTGCCATCTCTTTACACTTTTCATGATCAAATAGACAATTACACAGATCCGCACCGTAGATTTGCTGTTGTGCATCTATGATAGCATGAATATATCCTTTTAAATAAGGCGGAAGGTAATGAATCTGATCGAAAAAATCATATGCATCATCATAAAGGGAACCAAGAAACGTGATGTCGTGTTCATAATGTGGCTGCAAAGATATAAGCGTTCTATCCAAACGAGGCCGGTTGTATGCAAGCGGCATATGAAAGACGGTACGAATACCTTTACTGCGATATTTTTCATATTTCCTGATATGATATCAACTGTGCAGCCCAAACTGCGCATAGATTCCGTACAATCATGAAAGGTGTATTCATGCCATGTATAGTATAATATATGATACGTTGTCATAATGTACTCCATAATAGATGTCTGTAAAAGTTTTATTTGTAGACAAAAGAGTGCGGACCGCTGCCTGCACTCTGTAAAAAATTGTCATCATGTTATTCTAAAATTTTCCGTACTTCCGTTTCTTCCAAGTTATAATTCCGTACTATAGATTGCAGGGCATTTTCCGGTGCAATGCCAGCTTCAAGTAACATTTTATAAGATATTAAAATATCATTTTTTTTCACCTGCTGGGTTACCTGCTGGGTTACCTGCTGGGTTACCTGCTGGGTCACTTGTTCAGTCACCTGCTGGGTTACCTGCTGGGTTACCTGCTGGGTCACCTGTTCAGTCACCTGTTGGGTCAGGACTCTTGCATTGGCTTCAAGCTGTCTCGCTAATAATTCTTCTCTACTGATTTGCTCAAACAATGTATCATACACCCCTTTCTGATTTCTGATAAATTCTGATATTTCGTATCCGGACTGATATTTCAAAATAGCATGGCTTATGGCTGTCTCAAGAGAGCCGCAGTACCTGGTTTCTGATTTTATATAGTTTATAATATCAAAATATTCGGCAAGAATGCCTTTTGAATCGGTCGCAGTCAATACCGGGATGGTCAGTTCAATTTTACTTTCGGCATTGATGCCGGAAGAAGTGCAATCTAAAAAAGCATCGGATAATTTCATAACGGAAGCACATGGTTCCGTACCGGTATATACGATATAAAACTCCGGTCTTGGTATTTTCACAAGCGGTGCCGCATAAAGAGCAGAAGAAAATTCACTTCGCGTAAGAAGACGTTTATATTCTTCTGCAAGATATAAAAGTATCCGAATAGGCATATTTTGATTCAATGTTGATTGATGTTCGAGTAATATAATCAATCGGTTTCGGACCGTAAAGCAAATATCATTGTAAATATCAACATTCAGAATATTATCAAGTTCTATATTTTCAAATTCCGTATCTTCAACATTTATGTCTTCCTGATGCAAAATCAAATATAATGCCTTCCTATATTTTGGTTCTTTAAATAATCTTCTGAAAAAACTGTCCTGATACCGAATATTAGCCTTTTTTATCAAAGTAGGCTCTATATCATCTTTATTTGCCAAAATTTCTATGCCAGCTGCTTTTTTCTTTTTGTTAACCTTATCGGAAGGCTCCGATGAGGTGGTATGTGAGTTTAATGATTTGCTGTTATTCATAAATATTCCTCTCTGGAAGTATCATAACATACAATTTATGTGTGTTCAAGAATAATGTTTATAATATATTTGTAGCATATCTTGTCGAAATGGGTATTAATATGTTATAATTTCTTAAAAATAGTCGTATTGTGCATTGTATTATTTTTCATTTAATGATAAAATAATGCATAATTCATATGAGAGCTGATTGTATGATACTCATTAACATCTATTGGGAACATTCGGTATTTATTACAATATAACTATATTATACATTTGAGAAAACAATAATTATACAATAAGCGATGATCAAATATGGAACGATATGTTTCGTAATAAGTGTGAAATATCTGTATTTATACTTAATATTTTCCGTTAAAAGAGGTTTATGAGCTTCTAAACGGCTTTTGAACCTTTCGTGAAAAGGAAGTATGGATACGATAAAGAATAAATAACCGCAGCACAATTTGTCACTTAATCATTATCATTACAACAGATAAAAGGAATTAAGAAAAGCAGATGTTTCCGTGCTGCAAAAATACAAACGAGGAGGATTGAATGATACAATGAAGGAAGAATACGTATTAAGTAAGGTAACGCAGCTTTTAGAAGAGAGAAACTGGACACTATATCGTCTGGCAAAAGAAGCCGATATTAGTTATTCTACCTTGAGCAACACGTTTCACCGCAATAATGTGCCATCAGTATCTACGCTTATGCGTGTTTGTGATGGATTAGGCATTACATTGTCGGAATTTTTTGATGAGGAAGGAACAGCGGTAAAGAAACTTACGATAGCAGATCAACGGCTATTGGCAGATTTTCATCGACTTCCGAGAGAAGAAAAGAAGCTTTTAACTGCATATATGCAGGGACTTCTTAAAATTGCTGTTTCTAACATAGAAGAAACCGATATGCAAATGGGGACAGATATTTCAGATGAAGCTGATTCAACAAACGGCTCGGATGAGAATGGCGATAAAACAGAGGAAGTATAATATCATATTATAGATATTAAAACAGTACAGGTTTTATCTGATGTAGTGTCAGGAAGCGTAACAGAAAAATGTATATTCGGAAAAGTATTGCGTTTTCCGAATATACATTTTTTTGTTTTTTACAATTATTGAATACAAATTGTCTTTCACGTGTTATAATTTTATGTATGAAAAATGGCAGAACAGTCTGAGGAATGATTGGAGATCAGGAAATGCGTAGATATAAAAAGAAAAGGTTAATGGAAGAATTTTTACTTTTTGCAGAAAATCACAGACAGATAGAACAGGCATTTTTGAAAGGAAATTATAATAAGGTGCAGAGTCTTTTGGTACAATGTCAGGAAATGGCGATTCTTGCAGGTGATATGTTAGAACAGGATACGGCACCTCATAAAGATGCGGTAAAAAGCCTGGAAGAATATTGTGAAATTGTCTATGAGATGGCTGTAAAGACATCAAAATACGGCAAACAGTTAAAGTATAACGAAGCAAAGCACATCATGCAGCCGATACGTCGTGGTATGGATCGGTGTATAAACCAGGTGAAAGAATACGTAAAAAATAAAGTAGAAGAAAAGATAGAGGCAGCTTTTTTTCCATACAAGGCTTCCATGTGGGATAGCCTGGAAAGTGTATGGATGGCAGCGGAGGCTGACAAAGATTGTGATGCATATGTAGTTCCGATTCCATATTTTGATAAACATCAGGATGGAACTGTCATGGCAATGCATTATGAAGGTGATGAATTACCGGAATATGTTTCAATCGTAGATTGGGAAGATTATGATGTGGAAGAACATCATCCCGATGTAATATATATTCATAATCCGTATGATAATACAAACAAAGTGACAACGGTACATCCGGATTTTTATGCAAAAGTGTTGAAAAAGTATACGGAACTTCTGGTGTATATTCCTTATTTTGTATGTATGGATGATTCCGTTCCGGAACATTTATGTGTTCAGCCCGGAACGATGTATGCGGATAAAGTAATTGTTCAGTCAGAAAAGGCCCGAGAAGTTTATATCAATGAATTTCATAAATTTGAAGAAGAGAATAACTGTAAGGGTTATTTTGGATGTGCGGAAGAAAAGTTTTTAGCGTTGGGTTCTCCGAAATATGATAAAGTATTAAGTACAACAAGAGAAAATGTAAAAATACCATCTGACTGGATTGAAAAAATGGAAGGAGAAGACGGAGAAAAAAAGAAAGTTATACTGTATAATACCAGCTTAGTAGTTTTGTTGAAGGAAAAAGAGAAGGCACTGCAAAAGATTCGGTCCGTACTGAAGTTGATAAAAGATCGCAAAGATGTTGTTCTGCTTTGGCGTCCGCATCCATTTAGCAAAGAAACCTGTGAGGCAATGCGGCCGGATTTACTGGAACAGTATTATGAAATTGTAGAGCTATATCGAAATGAAAATTGGGGCATTTATGATGATACGTCAGAGCTGCATAGAGCGATTGCAATTTCCGATGCTTATTATGGGGATCCAAGTTCTTTGGTTGAATTATATCGTCTGACTGGAAAACCTATTATGATACAGGATGTAAATATTGTTTAAAAGCAGATTGTGAATTTGTGGAAAGAGGAAAAAATGGAATTTCAGGATAACTACTTTGAAAGCGAAGTAATAGAAGGATTTTTCGTGACAAGTATGATGAAAAGGTCATGGGCAGCACAGCTGGAAATATTAAAAGATGTTGATTCCATATGCCGGATGCACAGTATCTCCTATTATGCAGATGCCGGAACACTCTTAGGAGCTGTGCGCCATCGGGGATTTATTCCATGGGATGATGATCTGGATATATGCATGATGCGAGACGATTATAACCGATTTATTGCTGTTGCGGAAAAAGAACTGCAAAAAATTGCAGGAGGCTATTGCTTAAGGAATATACGGACGGATGATTCATATACCGAATTATTTACGAGAATTATTAACAGCAGAGAGATTAATTTTAAACCTGATTTTTTGAATAAATATCATGGATGTCCATATGGTATGGGAATTGATTTATTTGTTATGGATTATGTGCCGTCTTCAGCTGAGGAAAGTGAATTTTTATACCTTGTTCTAAATACAATAGATGATCTGATTGTATCGGTTTTGGATGGGAAAGTAGATGGAGATAAGCTGGTAGAACAGACCGGTATGATTGAAGAAATGCTTCATGTTCGAATTGATTATAATCGCCCGTGGCTGAATCAAATGCTCCGTCTGGAAGAAAGTCTTTTTTCTATGTATTCCGGGCAGGAAGCGGAAGAAATTACAGTAATGCCGTTATGGATCAAAAATAAACAATATAAGTGGCAAAAATCATGGTATGACAGAACCGAAAGCCTGAAATTTGATCGGTTTATGGTTCCTGTACCTGCCATGTATGACTGTGTGTTGTGGAAAAAATTTGGGGATTACATGAATAATGTAAAAAGTGCGGGCATGCATGACTATCCAATTTTTCGAAAGCAGGAAACAGCTTTAGTTCAGGCGATTGGTAAAAACCCTTATGTATATACGTTTTCAGAAGAAGATCAAAAGGTTTTAAGCAAAAATACGTTAAAACAACGTGTGAAACAGTTTTTAAAATTAATAGGAAATGCACATGATCAGTTGAAAAACCGGAGCAAGGATATTCAGGAAACGGTAGACATATTAACGAACTATCAGGAAGCAGCTATTATGATTGGAACTTTGCTGGAGGAAAAAACAGGCGAAGGGAGTCAATCGGTTAGAAGCCTTGAAAATTTTTGTGAGTTGATATATCGAATGCATGAAGCTGTCTTAAATCAAAATAAATCGGAAATGGAAGCACTTCTGGAGATGATAAAAAGTCAGCCGGAACTGATAGAATCAAAAATAAGAGAAGAAATAGAGCTGCGCTATGAAGTGGCATTTTTACCGTATCATGCATCTTTGTGGGAACATCTGGAAAGCATTTGGGAAGCGGCTCAGTCAGATCGGGACTGCATAGCTTATGTAATACCAATTCCATATTTTTATAAAAAACCGGACGGAACCGCGGGAGAACTGCAGAATGAAATAAATGAATTTCCTCATTATGTATCTGTCATAAGATATGATACATTTGATTTTTCAAGCCATGATCTGGATGTTATTTATATACAAAATCCATACGATGAATATGATAGCGCTATGAGCGTACATCCGTTTTTTTATTCGCCTAATTTGAAACAATATGCGTGTCAGCTTGTTTATATTCCACCTTATTTTGTAAAAGAAATTGATGAAAAGGATGAGAGAGCAGTAGCCAATATACGATACAGCTGCGCGGTTCCCGGCGTAATACATGCCGATAAAGTGGTCGTACAATCCGAAAAGATGCGACAAATTTACATTGATATTTTAACTGATTTCGCAGGTGGAAAAATGAGAGCACAATGGGAAGAAAAAATACTGGGAATGGGTTCTCCTAAAATGGATAAAAGAACAGAGAAAAAGGATTTGATACATTTGCCGGAACAATGGATGTCTGTATTAAAGAAACAAGATGGAAACCTGAAAAAAGTACTATTATATGGAACGGACATAAGTGTATTATTTCATTATGAAGGTAAAATGCTGGAAAAGATGAAGCGTGTACTTGAACTGTTTTGGGATAACTGTGAGGAAATCGCTTTGATCTGGATTCCATTTGGGCGAAAAAATCAGATCGTTGAGAAAAAATATGAGAAAATCTGGGCGGCGTACCATGAATTAGTCACACAGTATGAAAAACAAGGATGGGGTATTCTGGGAACTTCCGATCATATAAATGAGGCGATACAATTATGTGATGGTTATTATGGAGACCGGGGATATGCGGCTCAGGCATGTCTGGACCGTATGGTGCCGGTAATGCTGCAGGATGTACAATATTGATCCGACAGTATGGAATGCCCTCAACAAAAACATATAATACATTTTACTATCTTTTTGTAACAATTTTTTTATATTAAAATATAGGAATATAATACATAAAAGGAGGTTGATGCAATACAATGAAGGAAGACTTGAAATACGGTTATGAAGAAGGAGCTGTAGTAAAGCAGCTGACAATCGCTGATCAGCAACTGATAGCAGAATTTCATCAATTGCCAAATGATAATCAAAAACTCGTGAAAGCATATGTGCATGGATTGTTAAAAGCTTCTGGTTCATTTGGTAACCAAGCCGGTGAAAATTAGAGCTGCTTTCAAGTGTGTTTCTGTTCATGATTTCTGAAATGGGATAAACAGAAACAAATGTGCCTCAATCCATGAAAAACAGTATTGTGATGGATTGAGGCTTTGATAATTTAAAGATCATTGCAAATCATAATTTTGTTATGATACTGATTATGGCTTCTCGCGATATCTAATCCCAGGTGCAGCTTGTCAAAAGAAAGCCGGTGCGTAATCAATGCAGACATTTGGAAAGTTCTATTGCTTGCGGACGCGATTACCTGATGCCAGTCGTCTTTAGCATCATGAAAAAAGGAGGAGTTCCATGTTCCTGTAAGATGAATTTGTTTACGCAGTATTTTCCAGTAAATATCTTTGTCTAAAAATATATTTTCTTTTGGATTTCCTACGATTAAAATCTGTCCGCCTGGCCTTACACATTTTATGCATTGGTCCAAAGAAGCGGATGTTCCGATACAATCGACAGCGATCGATACACCTTGCCCTTTTGTACTGTCTATGATCTGAGAGACAGCCTCGTTTTCCGATACGGTTTGCATATCCTTGTTTTGAGAATTATCAATATTGATGTATTCATAGTCCGCCGATACAATCTGCTGCATGAGTGAGCCATGACCGGGATTATGTCCGGTAGTATAGACTTTATGTATTCCAAAAATGTGAAGCCACTGTGTAATCATGATTCCAATTGTTCCAAGACCAAGTAACGCAACAACACTGTTGTGCGGCAGCCGTATTCTTCTTACCGCATGGAGAGCAACGGCTGCGGGTTCCAGCATGGCAGCTTCGTTCATACTTATATTATCCGGTAGTTCGATCATATTCCATACCGGAACGGCCGTGTATTCCGCAAAGCCTCCGTCTCGTCTGGAACCAAGATAATCGTAATCGCTGCACATTTCATACTCTTTGTTTTGGCAGGACATACACTTTTTACATGGAATGAGAGGGAAAATACCAACCCGTTTGCCGATCCAACGTTGATTTTGCCTGTCAAATACATCAACGACTCTCCCGGAAAATTCATGGCCTGGAATCGTTGGAAAATGATATGTACCGGTACTGAAAATTCTAGGTATATCGGAACCGCAAATACCGGCGGCGCCTACCTGTACCAAAGCCCAGCCGCTTTGCATGACAGGCATTGGAACATCTACATATTCTAACTGTCCAATTCCTTTTAGTGAATAAGCTTTCATATCCTGCGGTCCTCCAATAGTTTTTCAAATTGTTTTAAATCTTTTTCGGTTGTAATTTTTAAATTCCGTTCGTCTCCATCCAATAATGCAATGCGCATGCCGGCCTTTATAGCCGGTTCCGTGCTGCCTCTGACAGCCAGCATTTCAGCCTCTGATAAAGATTCATTTGCTCGCAGATATGCTCCAAAGACAAATGCTTCCGGAGCCTGTCCTGCAATAATTTTATCCCGATCTAACAATGCATCTACTTGTTTTCCGTCTTTACTATAATAGACGGTATCTGTCATTGGGAGTATCGGCATTGCACCGTCCGCACCTGCGGCAGCCTGTATGCAGTTTACAATCAGGGTTTTGGAGGTAAGCGGTCTGACAGCGTCCTGAATTAACACAATATCGTTATCTTTTGCAGTTGTTTTCAGACTTTGCAGTCCATGCAGGATAGACTGCTGTCGATTTTTACCCGGTAAAGCAAATCCCAGAAATTTAGATGCAGCTGAGCCTGTGGATGCGGTAGCCGGCAGTTGTTTTATTTCCTGTAAGATAAAGTCCTGCCATTCTGCCACAGCAATGACGATGTAGCCATTGATACATTCCGTTTGTTCTATTTGTTCCAGACAGTAGCTCAGAATCGTTCTTCCGCAGATTTTATAATACTGTTTAGGAATATCTATTCCTTTTAATCGAGAGCCGATGCCGCCGGAAAGAATAACGGTATATGTTCTTGTATGATCTTTGGAATTCATATGTTTTTCCTCCGTGATGATTCATATGAATTATATTATCATATCGTAACAAATAGCTGCAATTAAAATTTCAAAAATACATCCGTATGATAAGATTCGGATTCGGAAGTCAGATTGCATTACATATAAATATTAATATATAATACATATTAACATCTTTTGGAAAATTATAATATATATTAATATATAAAATATAATACAAATGAGAAGGAGAAAATTACACAATGAGAGAATATGAATGCGGTAATGAAAAAAACGTGGAAGTGAAACAATTGACAGTTTCCGATCAACAGCTGATAGCTGAATATCATCTTTTAACTGAGGAGAATCAAAAACTTGTTCAGGCATATATGCGAGGTCTTATAAAAATGGCTTCACGATCAGAAAGTGAATAACGAAAGGAAATTTGAGAAAGGGAGTGTTTTGATGCCGGCATTACAGCCATGTTCTGAGAGAATTACTATTGATCGGTATGAAGCTATTTCGGATGATGTGAGGGCAGAAAAAGACGGCTGATAATACTTCGGATTGAGAGAAGCTGGAGGTGGCTTTGTGGGTGAGTGTACGGTAAAAAAAGTGGTAGGGATTGGTCATCAGGATTTTGAGCAGTTGGTTTTGGATGACAATTTTTATATTGATAAGACAATGTTTATTAAAGAATGGTGGGAGAGTAAAGATATTGTTACATTAATTACCCGTCCACGAAGATTTGGAAAAACTTTGAATATGAGTATGCTGGAAAAATTTTTTTCATTAAAGTATGCCGGGCGAAGCGAACTGTTTCAAAAATTTTCCATATGGAAAGATGAAAATTATCGTACACTACAGGGATCTTATCCGGTAATAAGTCTGTCGTTTGCAAATGTGAAGGAAACAGATTATGAAAAGATCAGGCAGTCTGTGAATTGGATTATAGAGGATTTATATAATAAAAATATTTTTTTGCTTGAAGGGGATCTGTTAACGGAAAATGAAAAGATGTACTTTCGCAGTGTAAACAGTGAGATGAAAGAAACAACAGCAGTATGGGCAATTCACAAGATGTCAGACTTTCTTTCTCGTTACTACAAAAAGAAAGTAATTATTTTACTGGATGAATATGATACTCCAATGCAGGAAGCATATGTTCATGGATATTGGGATCAATTGTCGAAATTTATCAGAAGTTTGTTTCATTCCACATTTAAGACAAATCCGTATATGGATCGGTCGGTTATGACCGGGATAACGCGAGTAAGTAAAGAATCTGTTTTTTCGGATCTCAACAATCTGAAAGTGATTACAACGACGTCTGATGAATATGCTGATAGTTTTGGATTTACAGAAGAAGAAGTTTTTGCTGCATTGAAGCAATTTGGAATGTCTGATGAACAATCAAAAGTAAAACTATGGTATGACGGTTATACATTTGGAAATAAAACGGATATTTATAATCCATGGTCTGTCATCAATTATCTGGATACAGGAAAATTGCGTACTTATTGGGCAAATACAAGTTCCAATGATTTCATTGGAAAATTAATTCAAAAGGGGTCGCGAGATCTTAAGCAGTCATTTGAACAGCTTCTTTCAGGTGGACATTTTGAAACATTTATTGATGAACAGGTTGCGTATAACATGCTTAACGACGACGAGTCTGCGATCTGGGGACTTTTGCTGGCAAGTGGATATCTGAAAGTTTTGAATGTGGAAGAACAAAATCCTGTCGGATTTACTACACATGTACTTAAATATGAACTGGCGATTACCAATCTGGAAGTAAAATTGATGTTTGGCAGAATGATACATGGGTGGTTTGTCGGACAAATATCAGATTATAATGATTTTATTAAGGCATTTCTTAAAAACGATGTAAGCGCAATGAACATATATATGAATAAAGTAGCGCTTGGAACATTCAGTTGTTTTGATACGGGAAAGAAGCCGTCGGTTAGTGAGCCGGAATGTTTTTATCATGGTTTTGTTCTGGGACTGATGATTGAGCTGAATGACAGATATGTGATAACTTCTAACAGAGAAAGTGGATTTGGAAGGTATGACGTAATGTTTGAGCCAAAGAAACAAAATGATAATGCGTTTATTTTGGAATTTAAGGTGCAGGATCAAGAGCATGGGGAAAAAGCGCTGGAGGATACGGTGAACGCTGCGTTAATGCAGATAGAGAAGAAGCGGTATGAGGAGATTTTGATTCGGAAAGGAATTGAGAGAGGGCGTATACGAAAGTATGGGTTTGCTTTTTGTGGGAATAGGGTATTGATTGGAAAAGAAAATTTTGACAGAAAGATATAAATCAGTAGTTTCATGTAAAATAAAGGAAACAGAAATTGTTATCTAAAGATTTACAGGGTTATTGCCGATATGTTATAATATAAAAATTCTGATATTCATGGATGAATGCTGATATGCAGGATGCATATATAAGGAATTGAAGTTATAATAGGCATAAAAGTTCATGAAGTATATTCATGGACTTTTTTATATGTGGTAAATATTGCTATTTTTGAAAGATCAATGTATTAATTAAATAATCTTGCTTTATATTTAAGAAGACAGAGAGAATGATAGATGGATAATTGCTATATTAATGAATTAATTGGAAAATTGGAAGCAACTGAATTTTGGAATGGAACTGGGAAACTATGTGATAATTATAATGAAGCAGTTCAGATGTTACTGGATGCGTTTACAAAGCATAAAAAAAATCAATCGCAGTTGTTTTTTATTGGAAACGGAGGAAGTTCTGCGATAGCCAGTCATATGACAGCTGATTTTATGAAAAATGGCGGAATGAATACATATAGTCTATATGATCAGGCAGTAACAACCTGTATGGGTAATGACTATGGTTATGAATATATCTTTTCAAGACCGTTACAATTTTTAATTAGAGAAGATGATTTAATAGTAGCCATTAGCAGTTCAGGTAATTCAAAAAATATTATCAATGCAGTAGAAACAGCAAAATTAAAGAAAGCAGAAATAATTACATTTACCGGTTTTGAAGAAGATAATCAGTTAAAACAATTGGGTAATATAAATGTATATGTTCCCTGTAAAAAATATGGAATTGTTGAATCCATTCATAACTTAATACTTCAGCAGATTGTAGACATGATTATGGAGAGAGATGGAGTAAAATTCTGATATGTGTATGGAAGAATCGTCTGTTTTTTTAAAACCTGCCGTATTTTTGGATCGTGATGGAGTTTTAACCGAAGAAAAGAGTTATATTACTGTAATGGAAGATTTTAAAATCTTCCCATATGCAGCAGATTGTATAAAAAGAATACATAATAAGGGATATTATGCCATTGTTATTACAAACCAAAGTGGTATTGCAAGGGGATTACTTACAGAAAAAGTATTACAGGAAATGAATCGGTACCTGATATTGCAAACCGGGGTAGATGCTGTGTACTACTGCCCACATCATCCGGATGCAGGCTGCAATTGTCGTAAGCCTCAAAAGGGAATGTTTGATATGGCCTGTAGGGATTTTGTGATAGATATGGAACATTCTTACATGGTGGGAGACAGGGCAGGAGATATCATTGCCGGGCAAAATATAGGTATACGGACGATTTTGCTGGAATCCGGCTATGGAACAGCGCGGCTGGAGAAGAATGTAAAGCCGGATTTCATCTTTGAAGATTTAACGGATGTTATAAAAATATTGTGATGGAGGATGCTTATGATATCATTAGTAACAGGTGGATGCGGTTTTATTGGTTCACATATGGTGGATAGATTACTGGCAGAAGGACACGAGGTCAGGGTAATTGATAACTGGACGACAGGACGGCCTGAAAATCTGGATCATCAGAAAAATAATAAGATGTTATCGGTATATCATATGGATATTCGAAATAAAGAGGAAATAGAACCGATTTTCAATGATGTGGATTATGTATTTCATTTTGCAGCATTGGCAGATATTGTTCCTTCTATTCAGAGACCATGGGATTATTATTCATCAAATGTGCTAGGTACTTTCAATGTAGTTGAATGTGCTAAAAACAAGGGAATCAAAAAACTCGTTTATGCAGCATCCTCTTCCTGTTATGGGATTCCTGATGAATATCCGACAAAAGAAACAGCAGAAATCAGACCACAATATCCTTATGCACTTACGAAAAGACTGGGAGAAGAAACAGTCTTGCATTGGGGACAGGTGTATCACCTGCCGGTGATTACACTTAGATTGTTTAATGTATATGGCACGAGATCAAGGACATCAGGAACATACGGTGCGGTGTTTGGCGTATTTTTGGCACAAAAGTTGGCAGAAAATCCATTTACTGTTGTGGGAGATGGGAATCAGACCAGAGATTTCACATATGTGACTGATATTGCAGATGCATTTTATACGGCAGCAATGTCGGATGTAGTACAGGAAACTTTCAATGTAGGCAGTGGAGGAACTTATTCCGTCAATCGTTTGTGTGAGTTGTTAGAGGGAGAAATTGTACATATTCCAAAGCGGCCGGGAGAACCGGATTGCACCTTTGCGGACACTGCCAAGATTGAGCAAATATTGGGATGGAAAGCAAAAGTTACATTCGAGGAAGGCGTAAAGAAGGTGCTGGACAATATTGATTATTGGCGTGAAGCGCCTGTATGGACACCAGACAGCATAGGAGAAGCGACAGAAGATTGGTTTAAATATCTTGGAAAATAAAAGGATAGACTGCAAATGGGAAAAATAGTGGACAAGCTTGTGTTCAAAACACAAATAAGGCCAAAATTAAAAAAAGAAGGCAAGCAGATAGCTCTTTGTCACGGTGTATTTGATCTGGTACATCCGGGACATATTATACATCTGCAGCAGGCGAAACAGATGGCGGACATTTTGGTTGTGTCCATCACGGCAGCTGAATTTGTGCGGAAAGGCCCTGGGAGACCATATTTTAATGACGAGATGCGCCTGAAAGTATTGGAAGCATTAGAGTATGTAGATTATGTAATGCTTTCAGAAGGTTATACGGTAGATGATATTGTAGAAAACGTAGAGCCGGATCTTTATATTAAAGGGGAAGAATACGCAAAAGAGAGTGAAGATATTACAGGGAAGATTACTGCTGAAAGAGAGTTAGTTGAGTTACATGGGGGAAAGGTAGCATATACATCAGGACAGGTATTCAGCTCGACGAAATTGATCAACACAGCATTATCCGGACTTCCGGAAGATGTTATACAATATATGGAGCAATTTGTAAAAAAATATTCCATGGAAGACATTAAAAAATATGCAGAAAAAGCCGAAAAGCTCAAGGTACTTGTTGTAGGAGATATAATTATAGATAAATATACTTACTGCATTGTACATGGACTGATGAGCAAGGATATGGGATATTCGTCGAAACTGGAATATTCCGAAGAGTATCTTGGTGGTGCTGCAGCTGTAGCAAGACATCTTAGCAGTTTTACAGAGAATGTGACTTTAATGTCGATTGTAGGAAATGAAGAAGAAATGCGATTAAAACTTTTTGATGGCCTTGCGGATAAGATGCGTTTGAAGTTAACGTATAGTAATAAATTTCCTACAATTGTAAAACACCGTTATCTTACAAGAAATGAAAAAAGAGAAGAATACAGAAAAATATTTTCGATTAATAATATTCCGGAACGAATGGAATATGAAGAAGAGGCCAGAGAAGAATTTTATAGAGGACTTTTGGATAGAATTGAAGAGTTTGACGTTGTGTTTTTATGTGATTTTGGTCATGGTCTGATAGATGAAAAAGCGGGAGAAATTATACAGCAGAGAGCGAAATATCTGGTTTTGAACTGTCAGACAAATTCGACAAATTATGGACTGAATGTTATTACAAAGTATCATAGAGCTGATGTATTTACGTTGGATCAGAAGGAATTAAAGCTTGCGTTTCCAATGTATATAGCAAATGAAAATTATGCATTGAAAAAACTTAGTGAATATTTGGGAGGAAATGGCTGGCTTACACGAGGGTCATTTGGTGCTTATGGAATAGAGGATCAGAAAATATATGATTGTCCGGCATTTACGTTATCGGTGAAGGATACGATAGGGGCTGGGGATGCGTTTTATTCTCTTGCCGGGTTGTATGCAGCGGCTGGTGCATCTGTAGAGTTGGGAACTTTTATGGGGAATATTGCAGGTGCGTTGGGGGCTAATATTGTGGGAAATAGAGAAGCGGTGGAGAAAGTGAATGTGCTGAAATATGCGGGGACGCTTTTGAATATATAAGATTTGAAAGATGATTGAACTTTGTCAGTTTCATGTTTTACATCAGCAAAACATAGATTACGGAACGAAGAAAGATGTGTCTTTTGACGGACAACTGAAACGGAAAACTGAGGTTGTACAATAAGCATAATGGTATAACGCGGAGGTGACTAGATATATGTTGAAGATTATAGATGAAAAAATATTGAGAACTGACGATGACATTGAGCAGGAGTGTAAAAATTGTAAATGTTTATATACAATTGATAATTATGATAAGATTATTGATAATGAAGGCTATTTATATTGAGTAAGTACTTCAAATGATTTGTTTGAAGAGTTGTTTGATGTGCAGGATAAGCTTTCAAAAGAAGAAAAATGTTGTGTGATCAGTGGCAGTCATAACAATGGAGTTGCAGTGGGTGTACAGTACGAGTGTAAAGGATGATCGGTACTTGTAGAGATGTTGATGACTATAATGAAAATTTCAAAATGTTAAAGTAAATGAGAGGATATATATATGGCAGAAGATATCAGAATGGATTCACATAAGTTAATATATCACCCGGAAATTGTATCACGGTGGCTAAAGGGTGAGAATATTTATCCGATTGAAATAGAAATATCTCCAAGCGGATCCTGTAATCATAGATGTATATTTTGTGCAGTGGATTATATTGGGTATCAATCTGTTTTTTTGAAGAAAGACATTATTTTACGTGACATATCACAGATGAGTAAAAAAGGATTAAAAAGTGTTATTTGTTCTGGGGAAGGTGAGCCTCTTTTAAATAAAGAAATGCCTGACATTGTGAATGGAATAAAGTCATGTGGCGTAGATGTGGCAATGAGTACAAATGGGGTTTTGTTTTCAAGAGAAAAATTGTTAGATTGCCTGGCTGCTTTTACTTGGGTACGTTATAGTGTAGCAAGTATGGAAGAGAATTCGTATAATAAAATTCAGCGTGGAAAGCCAGGAGATTTAAAGAAAGTAAAAGATAATCTTGCAGAGGCTGTCAGAATAAAAAATGGTAGGAAGCTGAAAACTACTTTAGGTGTACAGTGTTTATTGATGCCGGATAATGTTTCAAAGATTTCTGATATGGCTCGGGAATTGCGTGAAATAGGGGTTGACTATTTGGCGATTAAGCCATATTCTCAGCATTTGCATAGTAAAAATGTTTTGCAGATAGATTATGATGAAATGTTAGAATTGGAACAACAGCTGAAAGAATACGAAACAGAAAACTTTACTGTTCATTTCCGGGCAAAAACAATGAAGAAAATGCATCGTGTGAAAAAATATAAACAATGCCTTGGACTTCCTTTTATGACACATATTGATGCAAAGGGCAATGTTTGGCCATGTGTAGCGCATATCGGGACAGAGGAGTTTTGTTATGGGAATATAAATGAGCAGACATTTGAAGAAATATGGGAAGGGCAGAGACGACGAGAAGTTGAAAAAGATCTTCAAAGATTGGAAATAAATAAGACCTGTAGGGAAGCCTGCAGGCTTGATGAGATAAATAAATATTTGGATGAACTGAAACATCCGGGTGAACATGTGAATTTTATATAGAAGTGATGAATTATTAGGG
This sequence comes from Eubacterium plexicaudatum ASF492, assembly GCF_000364225.2. Classification (GTDB taxonomy): domain Bacteria; phylum Bacillota; class Clostridia; order Lachnospirales; family Lachnospiraceae; genus Eubacterium_J; species Eubacterium_J plexicaudatum. Next base: position 4,597,675 of record NZ_AQFT02000001.1, on the reverse strand, counting down.
AAATAGTATGCTATGCATTTTTGAGACCTGCTGAAAACTAGTAGGTCTAGTTTAGGAGGAACAGACAGTGGATACAAAGGCAACCCCATATAGTAGTTTGAAGATATTTGCACATGCTGAAAAGTTAAATCAGATCCATAAAGGAGAGCGTGTAGCGCCACTTTATGTCAGATTGAAACCAACTAATTATTGTAACCATCATTGTTATTATTGTTCCTATGCAGATAGTGAGCTGGGACTTCGTGATATTGTAAACAAGCAGGATCAGATCCCATGGGATAAAATGCAAGAAATTATCAGTGATTTTAAAGATATGGGAGTTCGGGCGGTTACTTTTAGTGGTGGTGGAGAACCGCTTGTTTATCCACACATAATTGAGGCTATCCAGGGAATGAAGCGGGCAGGTGTTGAAACTTCTATTATTACAAATGGCCAGCTTCTTGACGGCGAACGGGCAAAAGAGTTAAAAGACGCAAAATGGGTAAGAATATCATGTGATTCGGCAAATGCAGAAACATATGCTCGGGTAAGAAAAATTCCGCTTGATGCATTTCAAAGGGTTTGTGATAATATCAAAGAATTTGCGAGAATTAAAGATAAGAGTTGTGAATTGGGAATCAATTTTGTGATAAATCATGAAAATGCGGATCAGATATATGATATGGCTAAATTGTCCAAAGATCTTGGCACTAACCATATTAAGTTTTCAGCAAGAATAACAAAAGAATTGTTTGAATATCATGAGCTGTTTAAAGATAATGTTATGATGCAATTACACAGGGCGCAAATGGAACTGGAAGATGATAAATTTAAGGTGATCAACAAATATGAGGGTGATTTTGATACTGCCATGGTATTTGCACGTCAATATCATAGATGCTATATCAATAATTTAGTCACAACTATTGCGGCAGACTGTAAGGTGTATTTTTGCCATGACAAGGCATATGTAAGTAGTGGGATTGTCGGTGATTTAAGACAAAAGTCCTTTAAAGAGTTGTGGTTTTCTGATGAGGTGGTTGGACGATATCAGGAGTTTGATGCGATGAAGGAATGTCAGCATCATTGTGTGTATGATGACAGGAATATTTTGCTGAACACATTATATGGACTTGACGAGAACCAAATAAATTTTATTTAGGAGTGATATTGTGGAAGATATACAGCAGATAGCAAAAGATATCAGAAAAAAAATATATAAGATAGCACATTATGCAGGCGGCGGACATATGGGAGCGGCATTTTCCATAGCAGATATTGTTAGTGTGTTATATTTCGACAATGTGTTAAAATATGATGCAAAAAAACCTAATTGGATTGACAGAGATAAATTTATATTGAGTAAAGGACATGCCTGTTATGCGCTTTATGCCGCATTGGCAAGGGCTGGATATTTTCCGGAAGAAGAGCTTTGGCATGTAGGAGAACCAGGATCTAAGTTTGGAGGGCATCCCAAAATTAATGATATTCCTGGAGTGGAGGCGTCAACTGGTGCATTGGGGCATGGTCTTTCCTTTGCGATTGGAATTGCGTATGCAAATAAGGCGGACAAAAAACGCAGTCACACATATGTAATGTTAGGTGATGGTGAATGTCAGGAAGGCTCCATTTGGGAAGGTGCTTTATCGGCACCGACTCTTGAACTTGAATATTTAACTGTAATAGTAGATTATAATAAATTGCAGGCAATGGATAATTTGGAGAATATTGTCCAGATGAGACCGTTTGCAGATAAATGGAGAGCATTTGGTTGGAATGTAATAGAAATTGATGGGCATAATTATAAAGAGATTAAAGAAGCCCTTCTGGTAAGATGCGAGAAGAAACCAACTTTAGTGATTGCAAATACAATTAAGGGTAAAGGGGTTTCTTTTATGGAGAATGTACCAATCTGGCATTATCGGATGCCTAATGAAAGAGAATTAGAGATTCTTTTTCATGATTTGGAATTTACGGAAGAAGAAAAACAGAGATTGTGTGTAGCGAAAGAATGAAAATAGAATTTTAATATTCTGTAAATGTTTAGAAGATCAAAGACAGTTTAGAGGCGGATATTACGTTATAAAATGTCCGATGGGAGAGAAATATGTTTGATTATGAAATAAAACGTATACTGTATAATGGCAAGAAAAATATATTGTGGGGTGCGGGGCAGAATGGAGTCCAGATTTTACTTGCATTTGCGGCAATGGGAATACCAGTTGAAATGTTTTGTGACTCTGACCGTACAAAACAAAGAATACGTATCCTTAATAAGAGGGTCATAATGCCTGAAAAGGTGTTGGAAAATCCGTCTGAATATAATTTTATTGTAACTCTTATGAACAAAGAATGTTCAAAGGAAATTACTGATAAGTTAGAAGAACAGAGAGTAAAGAACTTTATTGTTTGGAATGATATAAAAAGTATAGTTACTTTAAATACTTTAGGAATAAAAGTACAATTCAGAGGGCTATATCGTATTATTCAAGATTCATATATTCGAAAGATTGTGATTTATGGTACCGGAAAAGAAGCAGCGGTCTTGAAACGTTTGTTGGAAATGTTAGATGTAAAAATTGCGTACTTTGTTGATGATATAGAATCAGAGTGTAATCAATGGGAGAGCCAAGTAAAACCCATTTATGATTTACTTTATGAAAAAGAAGGTGCTATTAAAGTGATTGTTATGTCTGAGAAAAAAGAAAATATGAAAGTATTGGACAGAATGGGACTGGCAATGGGAAGAGATTATTCTGGTTATGATATATATACTACAGCTGTAGCAAGAAAATATATTTTAGATCCTAATCTTGGATACAGTTTTCAACCTAAAAAAAATGGTGATACAATGCCTGGAATAGTACAGATAGGAGATGGGAAAATTGTAATCGCCTTATTGGGAGGATCAACTACAGAAGGAGAAGGTTATTCATATAAGTCATGGGCAGAACTGCTATTTGATAAACTGACGAAAAAAGGATATTCCGTAAAAGTATTGAATGCAGGATGTGGAGGGTATAGTACTCCACAGGAATTGGGAAAGTTGATCAGAGATATTATTCCTCTCAAACCAGATATAATAATTCATTATACCGGAGTCAATGATAGTACATTAGCAAACGATTATCCTTTTGTTCATGTTTATCAAAAAAGATTTATTGCATATTTGGCAGAGGAGGTGGAATACCAAGATGATTGGAGAGGAACGGATAATAAATATACTTTAGGTGTTAAACATAATCGTTCTAATGATCAAATGTTTATAGATAATATTAAAATGATGAACATTATTTGCAAAGGTTATGGGATTCCATATTTGGCTTTTTTACAACCTTGTTTGCCTGCCAAAAAAGAAAAACTCAGTGATTATGGTTATGAGGTTTTGTTGCATTTATCTTATGATCAGAAAAGCTGGAAACCGTTTGAAAATACAAGACATTTTTATGAAAAGGTATGCGAACAGATATCAGCATATGGAACAGATATTACATCATTGTTTGATGGAGCAGATGATGTATATTTGGATTGGTGTCATGTAAATGAACATGGAAATGAAATGATAGCGCAATATATGTGTGAATATTTGATTAGGAAAGGGATAGTGGAGAAATGATGGTATTAGGCTTTTCAGGGTTATATCATGATTCTGCAGCAGCACTGCTTGAAGATGGATATATTATTGCGGCGGCCCAGGAAGAAAGATTTACAAGAATGAAAAACGATGACGCATTTCCTGTGCAAGCAATCAGATATTGTCTAGACTATAAAAAGATAAGTTTGAAAGAAGTTGATGCTGTAGTTTATTATGACAATCCCTTTATTACATTAGAGCGGTATTTAAAAATGCTTTGTACTGTGGAAATGATGCAAAAGATTTAATAGAGTTTCAACATGAAGATGTTTTTCAAAAACGTCTTGTTGTACATAGAGTGTTAGAAAGTTATTTCGGGCAGATCGGAAAAACGGGAAAACTGTTGGTGGCAAATCATCATATGTCACATGCTGCGTCAGCTTTTTTTCCATCACCGTATGATGAAGCAGCGATTTTGACAATTGATGGGGTGGGTGAATGGAATACAGTGACGCTAGGATACGGTAGCAAAAACAGAATAGAATTACTAAAAAAATTGATTATCCTCATTCTTTAGGAATGCTGTATAGTGCATTTACATGGTATTGTGGTTTTAAGGTAAATTCTGGTGAATATAAATTGATGGGATTGGCACCATATGGAAAACCATTGTATTATGATTTAATAACTAATCACCTGATTGATATTAAAGAAGACGGTTCATTCCGACTGAATCTTGAATATTTTGATTTTCAGTATGGAAGGTATATGATAAATAATAAGTTTGAAGAATTATTTCAGATGCCTCGGAGAAAACAAGAAAGCAATATTACAAGATGTTATATGAATATAGCATCATCTATTCAGAAAGTTACAGAAGACATTGTTATTAAACTGGCAAAAAGTGCAGTAAATTATACAGGGCATAGAAAAATATTGTCCTTGCAGGGGGTATTGCTCTCAATTGTGTGGCTAATGGGAGATTAAAAGAGGAAAAGATTTTCGAAAATGTATGGGTACAACCGGCAGCTGGAGATGCTGGAGGAAGTGTTGGAGCGGCATATCTAGGATATTACGATTATTTGAAACAGAAAAAAAATGGAAAAAACGAAAATAGATTTCAATATACATTTCTTGGACCACAATTCAATAACTTTGAAATTGAAAGTTTTTGCAGGAGAAATAAATTGGCGTATCATTCAGTGAAAGGGAAAAAAGCGGAAACTGTGGCAAATCTGCTGAAAGAGGATTATGTTATTGGATTGTTTCAGGGTAGGATGGAATTTGGTCCAAGAGCTTTGGGAAACAGGAGTATAATAGCGAATGCAAAAAGTGCGGAAATGCAGTCGAAGATAAACTTGAAGATTAAATATAGAGAATCTTTTAGACCGTTTGCGCCAGCAGTATTGGAAGAAGAAGCAGCAAAATATTTTGATTTGGACGGGAAAAGTCCTTATATGCTTTTTTGTGCAAGAGTGAATGAGACGTTGTGCAATAATTTTGATGTTGAAGAGGCTTTGAATTGTAATAATGATGATATGATTGCTGTGTCAAAATTGCCGCGTTCAGATATTTCAGCAGTTACGCATGTGGATTTTAGTGCAAGAGTGCAGACTGTGAGTAAAAAAATAATAAAGATTTTTATGAAATAATAAAGAAATATTATGAATTGAGCGGGTGTCCAGTGATAGTAAATACATCTTTTAATGTACGGGGTGAACCAATTGTCTGCACACCGCACGATGCATATCTCTGTTTTATGAGAACGGAAATGGATGTACTCTGTATGGAAGATTATATATTATATAAATCGGAGCAGAAAGCATTGGTGAATGACACAGAATGGAAAGAGAGGTATCAGCTTGACTAGCAAGGAAAGATTGTATAAATGGGTTTGTGAAAAATCGAGACATGAAGAAGGTAGAGTTATGTTTGGTGAAATAGATGATGAAATAAATACCTATTTTATAGATATAGAAAAGCAGCCCATATTAGAAGAATACGAGATTAATGATAAATTTGACATAGAGAAATATATGGAAAAGTATTTTGATAAAGTATTAGCAGAAGTAAAAGGGGAATGTATAAGGTCGGTCTTGGAAGGGATGTCTAAGGTTAAGACAACAGATAATATAAAATCTGTACAGAAGAGTACGGGGATTCGAGAGTATATTTATAACTTTTAATTGTCAAAATATTGGATAACAAGAGTTAATAACATTTATACAAAAATAGATCATCAGAAAGGGCCTTAAAATGAGAACAGCATATTTAGACACGTTATATGAAATTGCGCAAAAGGATAAAAGGGTATATGCTTTGATTTCTGATAATGGTGCAATTGTATATGACAGATACCGTAAAGATTTGTCAGAGCAATATTTAAATCTTGGTATTTCAGAGGCAAATATGATTGGCATGGCAGCGGGTATGGCAAGCTGTGGAAAGATACCATTTGCATATACAATCGGGGCATTCCTTGCGTATCGTGCGTTTGAATTTATAAGGAATGATGTATGCTTACAAAATCAGAATGTGAAAATCGTAGGAACAGGCGCAGGGGAAGTATACAGTGCATTGGGACCAACGCATCATTCTACAGAGGATTTGGGTGGATTACGTGCATTGTCGAATCTGACAATTTTATGTCCGGCAAGTCCATTGGAAGTAAGAAAAGCAACATTGGCATCATATAAACATAAGGGGCCTATATATTTAAGACTTGGAACAAATAAGGAACCAGAAATATATGAAAGTGATTATGAATTTCAGATTGGAAAGGCTGTTACTTTAAGAGAGGGCAAGGATATTACACTGATTGGCATAGGCAGTATTTTGAAGGATGTATTAAATGTAGCTGAGCAGTTAAGAAAAGATGGAATTGATGCACGGGTTATCAATATGCATACAATAAAACCTATTGATAGAAATATCATTATTCGAGCAGTTGTTGAGACAGGAAAGATAATAACGATAGAAGATCATAATGTGACCGGAGGACTTGGAAGTGCAGTTGCGGAAGTTATTGCTGAGACAGGAATGAATGCCAGACAGAAAAGAATAGGACTACATGGGTTTTCGAAAGGGTATGGCACCTATACGCAGATAAAAGAAATGAACCGGGTTGGCATTGAAAGTATTTATAAAGAAGTAAAGAAAGTATGAAGGATATTTATAACAATATTAAATAATAATTAGTTAAGGACTGAAGCGTCATCACTATGTTATGTAATGGAAAGGATTATATGAAGAAAATAGATAAAAATAATATTCCGAAAGAAATTATAAATGATTCGATATATTTGTATGGCGCCGGATATACTGCAAAGATTTGTATTAAAGCGTTAGAAAGTGAATCTGTAAAGATTGAATCTTTAATAGATGACGATTTGATGAAGCACGGGACAAAAGAACTTTCATATGATGTACTTTCATATAATGAGTTTGCAGAAATCTGTAAAAGCAAAAAGAGTATTAATGTTGTTTTAACTTCAATATATGGAAAAACCATTTATGACAAACTGATGGTGTTTTCAAATGTGACCATATGGGAAATGTATGATTGGTATATGGATGTTTTAGACCAGCAAGAATTAGTAGTGGAAAAACATTGTGAGGGAGAAAGGCTGGTTCGGTATAAAAGAAATACAGATGCATTGAAGAAATATCTTTCAGATGATCTTTCTAAAAGTGTTTATGACGCTGTATATCAATATTATATAACAAATGATATTAATGAAATCGTTAAAGTATGTACTACGGAAGAAAGTTATTTTATAAAAGAGGTAAAAGAGTATTTTCAAGGAAGAAAGTTTACATTAGTAGATGCAGGTGCATATACAGGGGAACTATTAAGGGCTATTATTGAATCTGGTCTATGGGTATCAAAATGGTATTGTTTCGAAGCTGAAAAAAATAATTATGAGAAATTACTAAATAATATTGAAAAGAGTGTTCTTCCAGAAGGAATGAAGTGTTTATGTGAAAATTATGGATTGTGGAGTGAACAAAAAGAATTACCAGTGATGGGACAGGGGGCTTCTTCAAAGGTTGTGGAGGATGCAGAATTATGTACGGGTGAAGTTTGTAAAATGGAAACCATTGATACATATTTTCAAAATATAAAAGTTGACATGATAAAAATGGATATAGAAGGAGCAGAAATGAGGGCACTTGGTGGGGCAGTCAATACAATAAAAAGGGATATGCCGTTACTTGCAATTTCTATTTATCATTGTGTAGAAGATTATTACCGTATTATGCAATTTATAATGAAAATTCAAGGGAGGGGATACAAATATTATATTCGTCAACATGCAATGATATACGGAGAAACTATTCTGTATGCAATTCCACGTATAGTAGAAAATGAGTACAATAATAAGTAAATTAAGAGAAATTTTTGAGATGCTGGAAAGGAAACTGAAATGATGCGAAAGGAAAATATTCCTGAAAAATTAAAGCCATTGCTGAAACGATGGGAAAAACAGGAAAAGGAATTTTACATATCTCCGGATAATTTGTTTACATACAATCATCATAATCTTAAATATAAGGGCGGAGAAGATATTCCATTGGCGGGGTGGTTTGCCAGTAATGGAAAGGCAGATGACAAGTATAAATTATCAAAAGAGGATGTGGAAGATATTGCCCAAGAGCTTTTAAAATATTATAAACCAACAAAATGGACATTAATATTGGATTGGCATTGCAATTATCAATGTCCGATGTGTTGTTATCATGGTGATGGTATGTCTGATACGGATTACTATAAAGATCGGGGCGGACAGAAAAAGGTAATATCTAAAGATAAAGCATATGAAAGAATTGATTGTCTGGTAGAATATGGCATTAATTCTTTAAGCATCATGTCTATGGGAGAAATTCTTTTATATCCATACTGGAAAGAGGTATCTGACTATGCTCATAACAAAGGAATGGATTTGTGGACGATTACCAATGGATCACTTTGGACAGAGGATATAGTGAAAGAAGCAGCAAACATGGGGTACACAGATATCCGAGTTAGTTTGGATACAATATCTTATGAAACATATGCTAAAATTCGCAGCAATAAAAAAGAATATTTTGAAAGAGCAATGAGACTTCCAGAGTTATTAATGAAGTATGGGATTAAAGTAAATGTGCATTTTGTTGAGCAGAAGGAAAACAAAGACGAAAAACAGGAATTTTTAGAGTATTGGAAGGATAAAAAGGTTGATTCTATTAGCATTGCAAAGCAGTTTTATTGTGAGAATGAAACTGTTAAAGATATGTACGCAGAGATGGGCAAAGAATATATTGAGGGATTATGTACAGCGTTTGGAAATATGCAGACTTTACCGGATGGAAATACACATTGCTGTTGCGGCAGGATGTTTGAGGCGACAAGTGAAGAAAGAAAATTGGAATCAATTGGTTGTCAAAATGTTATGGAAGATGCAATCAACAATATGAGGACTGCTGAATCTGAAATGAGAAAAATTTGTTATAGATGTGGCATGTATGTGCCATATAGTGATGAAAAGATAATGGATGGTTGGAAAATTATTAAAAATTCTGAAAGAGAAACTTGGATGAAATTGTAATACTGAACAAAATATATTATGGAAAGGAATAAAAAATGTCATATGTAGATTTTGTTTCTGAATTGCATAGGTCAACAAGGCGTAATTATGTAGGACGCGTAATTAGTGACGATAAGGCGGAATGTGCCATCATTGCAAAAAATATGGATATGATTATTGGGACGGCGAACGCAAATACGGTTATGGAGGCTATCATTATGATGGCAGATGGAAGATTGTAGCGCAGAAACTTGCAGATTATTACTGTTTAAAATCAGGACAAAAAGTATTGGACGTGGGGTGTGGAATGGCTCATTTGCTGTATGAACTTACGCAGGTTGTGCCGGGAATGATTGTAAATGGTATTGATATATCGCAATATGCATTGGAACATGCAAAAGAAGAAATTAGAGACAGACTGCAGTATGGACAGGCACAGAATATTCCTTTTGATGATGATGAATTTGATTTAGTTATTTCTTTAGCAACACTGCACAATTTAAAAATCTACGATTTAAAAAAAGCTGTGCAGGAAATTGAACGTGTTAGTAAAGGGAAGAGCTATATTATGGTTGAATCATTTCGTAATGATAGGGAAGAAGTTAACATGCTTTACTGGCAGCTTACCTGTGCAAGTTATTATGCAGTAGATGAATGGGAATGGCTTTATAAAGAGTGGGGATATACAGGAGATTACAGTTTTATATTTTTTGAAGATGGGAAGTAGTTTTAATATGAAAAAGGTGCTTTTATTCAGTCCAAATGGTTATGTAGGCAGATTCATAAAAGAAAGGCTTACAAAAGAGAAAGATATACAACTCTACGAGATGACAAGAGATTCTGCTTTCGAATCTGACCAGATGGATTATGATATTTTGATTTATTCAGCATCTGTTACATCTGCCAGACGTGAAACAGCGGATAAGTATGTCCAGGACAATACAGTAGCAGCAGCTTCTATGATAGATTTTTGCATAAAGCATCATGTAAAAAAATTATTTATCTGTCTTCTGATGAAATTTATGGAACATTGAATACAGATAGGGTTTTTTCAAATTTGACAGTCATGGTAAATCCAAATACATATGCAGTTACAAAGTATCTAGCTGAAAAAATTATTATTGAAAGTGGAATACCATACTTTATTCTTCGCATGCCAGGAATTGTTGGAAGGGAATGGGGAAAGAGTTTTATCTATAGCCTGATGGATAAGATAAAAAATAACTCTCCCATAGAATTATATTATTTAGATAAGGATTTCAATAATATATTGGATATTGATGATTTGACAGAATTTATTACTGTGCTGTGTTACAACTGGACAAATAATAACAGCGATATTTTATTGCTAGGAAATACAGAATACGTAAAATTGACAGAGATTATTTCTCATATAAAGGAATTATACCAATCCACGTCAGTGATTCATGTTGTTGATACAGAATGCAAGAGGTATTTTACGCTGGATGTTACAAAGGCAATGAGATATGGATATCATTCGAAAAAAATACTGTCGATTATAGATGATTTATATCAAATTCAAAAAGGATGAGTATATTAGTATGAAAGATAGTTATCGGCCGTCAGGGAAATCTTACGTGCATGTGAATGATGACAAGGTTTTAAAAATCGACAGTGAATATATTGCATTTTTGCAAACACTGTCACAGAAGGATTGTGAAGAAAAGTGTATGATGTGTCTCCATAATGACATAAGAGAACATGTCCATGAGATGATAAATGTATATCCGAAAGGGATGTATATCCGGCCACATGAACATCCGTTTAAAACGGAAACAAAGATTATTATTGAAGGGGAGTTGTTAGTTGTTCTTTTCGATTATTCGGGAAAGATTATAGATCGTTTTATTATGGGAAAAAATGGTATTTTTACTCTCAGGATTGATAAAGGAGTTATTCATACAAACATTCCTCTCACAAATGTAGTTTTTCATGAGATTATATCAGGTCCTTTTATTGGAAAAGAGGATAGTGTTTTTCCAAAATGGGCACCAGAAGCAGAAAATCAGAGTGATGTACAAGCGATTATGAATAAAATGAAAGTATGGATGTAATATGTGTGAATATATAATTATAGGTGCGTCGAGTTTTATAGGAAGGCATTTATATTATTGCTGTAGAGAGAAAAAGATAGAGAGTGTTGGGACGTACTACAAACACAATTTTAATAAAGAGTGGATACCGTTTGATTTGTGTACAGATCGTCTGAAATCATTGTGTGATTATTATTTGAAGGGTAAAATGCCAAAAGCTGTTATTATTTGTAGTGCAAATACAGGAATAGACAGTTGTAAAAGTAATTTTAAAGAAAGCAGTAGGTTAAATGTAGTATGTACAAAGGAATTATTAAAAGAGGCAGATGCTTTAGGAATAAAAAGTATCTTTTTGTCTTCAGAAGCTGTTTTTGATGGAAAGAAAGGAATGTATACAGAAGAGGATGATCCAGCACCTATTACATTATATGGACAGCAGAAACTGGAAATAGAAAATATATTAGACAAAATATAAAAGATTATATTATTTTTAGAATCAGTAGGGCAACAGGCAGTCAATTTGGTGAAGAAGATATATTTGATGACTTTTATAATAAGATTCAAAAACAGAAAGAAATTGTATGTCTGAAAGATCAAAGCTTTTGCCTTACAGAAGTTGACGATATTGCAAAAGCTATTTTAGGTGCATTGGATATAGGGGTTAACGGTGTGTATCATTTATCAAGCAGCAATTATATTTCACGTTATAAACTTGCAAAATTATATGCTGATAAAATCTTTGGTGGATATGAGAATATAGTTGAGAAGGAATATGCGGAGTTTTCATTTTTAGATAACAGACATATTTATTGTGGATTAAATGGAAATAGGTTGGCTGGTATGTTGAAGATGACGTTTCAAAGTATAGATGAAATATTAGATCGCTATAGTCGGACATATATACATGGGGGTAAAAAGGGTTATGCACATTCTGATGAGTAGCTTATACAGTACGATTAAACAGTTTTCTCAGATAGTAATTTATGGAGCTGGTAACTATGCTAATTTAATATATTCTGAATTGAAAAAAGTTGGATTAAAAGAAATGATAAGTTCATTTGTTGTAACAAATTTGGATGAAAGGGATGAAGTAGATGGAATACCAGTAAAATCTGTCGGTGACATTTCTGTAGTACATGTGGAAAACTGTGCGGTATTGATAGCAGTTAGTGAAAAATATGAAAGTGAAATTATCCGAATTTTACAAAATATGCATTTTGCACAAATCGTAAAACTGACTGATTATATTTTACAAAATAGTGAACTAATCGAAATGTTTAGAAAACAGACGGATGAGCAATTTATAGAAAGTATAGTAAATGAATATGCGTGGAGCAATATAGATACGATCCAGAAACTAGAAATTAGAAAAGAGGAAATGAAAAATTTCATAGTCTCCAAAAACATAAAAGATGGTGAAGAAAATACAATTGTTTATATTTCGGGACATTTAAATGCAAGAAGTAAAAAAATTATAGGTGCACTAATTAAAAGAAAGTATAAATTAATTGTGATTGAATACGGAGTCCGAAATGAGTTGATAAGATCTGAGATAATGTTATATAATATTAATTTTATTACCTGTAAGGATATTATCGAAGTTTTTTGGAGAGCAGTACAGTATACACCGTTAATATATTATTATGAGCCGATTTGGGCAGATAGCAGTGGTTCAGAGATAATGATTAAGCACAAAAACGTGTTTGGCAAGATCGTTTTTGCGCCTTATGATATTTTGAATGGTGGGTATGTAAAAATATCAGGTGAGAAAAAACTTATGGAACGGTATTGTTTGGAAAATGCGGATGGTGTTGTATGGAGATGGTTTTCAAAAGACTTTTTGGAAGAAAAAAAGGGATTTTCCTATAAAGGAAAGTCTGTTCAATTTTTGGACTATTGTGGGGGATATCGAATAGATAAATATAGCAGATCAGACAAGATATTGAAGATTTGTTTTGTTGTATGGGGAATAAGTATTTTTTTGGAAAGGGACATATTAAAAAATGATGGACAATATATTGAACATGCAAGAATAGATACCATTCTTGATAAAATCGGGAATAGAAACGACTGTATATTTCATGTCTATATAGGTCAATGTGACAGCAGTGATCGGAAAAAGCTGGAGTTGTTAGAAAGTCAGTATTTTAATTTTAAAGCCTTTTATGAGATAGAGCATAACGATTTGATTACACGGATTTCAGAGTATGACTATGGATGTTTACTCAGTACAGAAGGTAAGGAGATTCCAGAAATGGTAAGCATTGATGGTGTGTATTATGGCAGTACATTTCAATATGGAGTTTTAAATAAGTATTTTGATTATCTTGACGCAGGTATTCCAATTATTGCGACAGGTCATAAAAAGTTTTGTGATTATTTTGAACGGTTAGGAGTACTTGTGAAGATGAATGTATCTACTTTAGATGTCGACTATTTAAAGGAAAAAGAGAAATTTTATAGGAAAAACGTTGAGCAGGTAAGGAAAACTTTGCTCATAGATAATCAGATTAGTAGACTGATAGAATTTTTTGAAAATTTGTAAAAGTAAGGAGATCATTGAGGGTGAATATCAAGGATCCATTTTTATGGAGTTTTGGCTGGTGGGTAGAAAATGATAAGGCGTGGTTTATCGAAGAAAAGAATAATATTCTTTTTTGTGTAGATTTAAAAACTAGGAAATATGAAGAAGTTGTGTATATTCCAGATACAAATTTGAATAAGTACTTATTGACGCCATTATGCATGAAATATGATAGAGAAATCTGGTGTATTCCAGGAAGAGGTCAGAGTATATGGATTTATCATTTAGATGATATGAATTTTCGTACAATTGATTTTGAAGCATTGGGAAGGAAAAATTTATTAGCAAAGTTTTTTATATGGAATGATTCGCTTTTTATTGTCCCATTGTGGTGGGATAAAATAGTTGAAATTAATCTTCAAAAAAAAGAAATAGAGAATTATCATACAATTTGCAAAAAAGACATTGTAGTGGAAAGTGTTATGGCAGCAGGCAGTATATATATGGTGTCAAGCAAGTTTGATAAAATATATGAATTTGACTTGAAACAAAAAATGATAAAAAGGCATATGATTCCTAATGATGATAAAAAGAAATACCAGTGTATATGTTTTGATGGAGAAAAATTTTGGTTAAGTGGGTACAGAAAGGAAGTTTATGAATGGAATAAACGGGATAATAGGATTACAACAATAACTGGATTTCCGTCGGATTTTGGTGTCTATGATTTTTCGGAAAATACACATGCACAACCAGATTGTTCAGTAAATTGTTATGAATATCCCTCGTTTTTACATGTAGTTGCTATGGGGAATTATGTTTGGTTTATACCATGGCAGACAAATAAAATTTTATATATAGATAAGAAGACATATGAAATATCTGTCTATGAAATCGATGAAGAGCAGGAGAATAGAAAAAGTATTTTATCAAGAGCAGCCGGGAGAAAATGTAAATATGGAGTAGCATATTTACGCAACGATAGATATATTGGTTTACTTTCTGTAAAGAACAATTGCGTTTTGGAGATAGATACTAAGGAATTAAAACATCAATGGATAGACTATTATTATAGTGAAAAATGTTTGCAGCAGTGTCGTAAAATTTTTAAAGGAGTATATTTTGAAAAGGATGTATTACAGACGATGATTTATAAAACGGAGCTGCAAAATGAAGACAAAACAGATGGTGTGGATGCCGATTATGTAGGTGGGAAGATTTATAGGGCCGGAAGAGACTGTATTTTCCGATAGAACTAAAAAACAGTTACATGTCTTGGCTATAGCGTACTACCAGAATAAGCGATTGTTTTTTTGCACTTTTAAGAAAAATATCGGCGAGGAATATTGTACGATGTAACATACTAGTGCCTTGTAAAGTTTAAAAGTTTATCAAAACAAACCGGTATGATATACTCAGGTAAAAAGGAGTGTATTCTTATGCCAAAGAAAAACTATCAGGTATTTTTAACAGATGATGACATTGTTGTTTTGAACAACATCCGCAAAAACGGACATTCATCTGCAAAACAATCATGCATACAAAATATCCTGCTGAACACAAATGATTCTTTTTCTGAAAAAATAAAAGCAACAGGGAACTGTCCGAAATATTTGGCGTGTTTCTCCCTGTTGCCTGTATGGATGAAAAACCTGTCCAACTGCTTGGCGAAATCTGTGAACGGATCAGCATGAAGCCCATGGTAACAGATCCGGAAACAGATATCCAGAGGCTGGGTTCCGTTCAAAAAATTGATTTTGAATACATCCGCATGGGGAAAGCCAGCATATTTATGTTTACGGAACCGCTCAGCGGCTGGCTCTACACTGAAGCGTTGGAACACAGGACAATGGGTGATTTTGCAAAAATGATGAAAAGCGTATCAGAAACTTATTATCCAGATGTCACAAGGATCATCTTGGTGAATTAGGATCTTTATCCATGCAGTGTTTGGGAAACAAGAGGATCCCTGAAATCCAAGAACTCAATGAAATGCTTACCGAATGGGAAAGAGACCGCAACCAGCGTCAAAAAGTTGTGAACTGGTAGTTTACAACTAAGGATGCAAGAGTAAAACTAAAACGCTTATATCTTACATCAATATTTGAAAATTAGTTCTTTACCGGGTGTTTCAATCCAAACACCCGGAATAAATTTTGATAAACTTTTAAACTTTACAGGGCACTAGTTTTTTATTTCAGTTTCTAAGAGAGAATAATATATAAAAAGGAACGAGGAGATATTATGAATAAGGTTGTTATTTATGGATGTGGAAAGATAGGAAAGCTTGCATATGAATATTGCAAAAATAGATATGATATTCTTTTTTTTGTAGATAAAAATGCTGAAATAATAAAGGAATATGATGCTGTACCAGTTTATTTACCACGAAAATTGAAAGAGTATTCAGACATTAAAATTATAATTGCTGTTTTTCAGTATGAAGAAGTATTAACTGATATAAGGTGTATGGGGATTACCAACAAGAATATTGAGTTATTGAAATTAAGCTTTGAACCGGTTTTATCAAAAGTTGTGGAAGAGGCGCTGGATAAAAGAACAATTAATTTAGGAGATTGGTTAGAAAAAATAAAAACCTGTATTGCAGGGAGATTACATTTATTCCGGGAGGTTCACATATTTTAGATTATATGTTTTTAAAGCTTATTGCAATAAAAAGTGGCAGTAAAGAGTATTTAGAGGTAGGAACTTATATAGGAGAAAGTATAAATATTTTGACTGATTGCTGTGAAAAACTATATAGTGTGACGCTGCCAATTGAAAAAGCGATGAAACAGTTTAAACCGTCTTGGAGGACAAATTTTATAGGAAAGTTGGCAACGAACGAAAATATAGTCAGTTATTATACTGATTCAAGACAATTTGATTTTTCAAAGCATGCAGATACTGTTGATCTGTATTTTATAGATGGAGATCATAGTTATGAAGGGGTTTATAATGATACAAAAATATTTTTATGAATAAAAAGAAGATGCAATTGTCGTATGGCATGATTTTAAGTATACAAATGCTGAGTATAAAACGCCAGTGATTCATGCGGTTTATGATGTATTAGAGGATGCGTTTGAACATGTTTATGTAACGGACAATAATGCTTGTGGCATATACATACCGCCGAATCGTATGGATGAATTTGGATTTATAATGCATGAGTGTAAATATAATGAGAGTGCATCGTTGTACACATACGATGTCACGTTAAATTGTCAACATTTATCGCTAAAAAATGAATTATAAGGAGCGACTATGAAAATTATAATTTTTGGATATGGAATGGGGGGAGTAAGACTTTATAGGTCACTTGTAGACAGTGGCCAGTATGAAATTATCGGATTTGCAGACAACTCTCCATATAAACAGAATAATACAGTGGGAAAATATAAAATATTATCATTGAGTGACTTATTAAGTTTAAAATCAGTCACAGATTTCTCTGTTATTATTGCAGCCAATAAATGGTTTGTCATAGGGAAGAATTGGAGGAGTATGGTATTCGCATTGAAGGTATATATATAAACGGTAAGATTTTGCAATACGACAGAATGTGTTTTGAAAGGCTGGATTTATCGCGAAAAATTGCGTTGTATGCAGGGGACATAATAGATGATATACATAGGGATAATCCTGATCTGTATGGTTTGTCAATTATGAAAGCGGATTCAAAACATATTTTACACGATATCACTTATAGATATCCATTATCAGATAACAGTATTTTTTCATATCAGGCAGAAGATGTCTTAGAACACATAGAATATGAAAAGTTGGTTGATGTGATTAATGAAATATATCGTATTTTGAGAAAAAATGGAATATTTAGAATATGCTTGCCGGATTACAATAGTAAATATCTATCTGACATTTCTATGAGAGATAGTACAGGAAAAATTATTTTTGATCCGACAGGAGGTGGAACTTTTGGTGCGGGATGTATTGAAAATGGAGGTCATGTATGGTTTCCCACATATGCTCTTGTACGAAAATTACTGGAAAAGACATTGTTTGAAAAAATAGATTTTTTATGTTATCACACGGAAGACGGAAATCTGGTAAAAAGGAGATTGATATGTCGAAAGGATATGTCAGCAGGATTCCGAAAGAGGGAGAAGTATGTAAACCTGTGTATAGTATAGTGGTTGACTGTTATAAATAAAAATGTGACTTAACTGTAATTATAAACTTATGAAACAGATTTTAAAAAATAGATTTCTTGGGTCACCTTTTATATTAAAAAAATGGAGGAACATAGATGCTGAAAAGTTTGTATACACTTTCTAGAAAATATAAGAATAAAAAGATAGTTATTTTGGGGTAAAACATACTTCTATAACACTCTTCTCAGATCTTGCAGTTAATCACCAAATGAATATCGTTGCATTTTTGGATGCAGACGACAAATTTACAGGACAAATGCTTATTAACAGACCTATTATTAATACCATTCAGCTTCGGGAAATAGAAGATGCTATTGTGGTTGTATCCAGATTAGTTAAAAAACAAAGTATACAGCAATGGATTCAAAAAAATGTGTTTTATAAGGAGGAAATTCTGGATATAAATGAAGAGTTAAAAGATAAAAAATTTATATTTATGGTATAGGTAGAAAAGGCGAGATCGTATTTGATACGTTAAAGGAAAAAGGAATAGAAGTTGCAAGTGTATGTGTTTCAAAACCTGGAAGGATAGAAAAATGGTGTGGAAAAAAGGTCCTTTCAGTAACACAGATTGAGCAGGAAAATAGCAGTGCTGTTATTTTGGCAACAGATATAGAGCATTCTTTAAAAGAGATGCTAGAACAATTAAAAAATTATAAAGTAGAAAAGTATATTTTTTATGCGATGCATAGGGGATCCTGTTCTCAGTCTAATTTTTTTCAGGTAATAAATATTGCATTATTGAGACATAAAAAAATATGGTTATATAGTAGGGACGACGAGTATGCGCTATATATGGAAAAGGTATTGAAAAGATATGGAATAAACATTGAATGTAAAATTTGTGATCGGAATATTTATAATCTTTATTATGAAGACAGTGAAAATATAAACGTAATAATTTTGGAAAATAATGAAATAAAAGCAGAGCGTGTATGCGATATTCTTGACAGTATGGGATGGAGTCTGGAAGATTTTAATTATGCTGCAACAAGCATATGCAATTGGAAAGTAGCGGATCATATAATAGAAAAAAGGGATACGCTGATAGGAAATAGCATTTATAAAGAAGAAAAATATCCAGGTTATGTTGTCTATGGAAATGAAAAAAACGCAAAAGTAAAAATAATGATATTAGGTGGTTCTACTTCGGCAGATGAGGTACTTAGGTGTAGTTCTTGGGTAAGTTTTTTTATAAGTATTTATTAGATGCAGAATATAGTCCAGTGATATATAATGGGGCAGTATGTGCACATGGAATTGTGGATGAATTTTTACATATGATAAGGGACATTGAGCCATTAAAACCTGATTATATAATTAATTTTAGTGGTGTAAATAACACAGCAGATCGGGCAACTGCAAATCAGTTTAATACATGTGTGGGAGAGTATGAAATAAATAGTAATCCGGATGTTATTAGCGGAATTAAAAGCAATGAGACATTATATGATTTTTGGCATCGTATATCAAAGCTTATGAATTTGGTGGCTAATTATCATGGAGCGCAGGTCTATAATTTTTTGCAGCCAATGATAAGTTCAGATGATACACCTGATTTAATAAGAACAAGTATACATAATAGCGAGGATCATACGGAAAACATAGGATATTATAAGACCAGAGCATTTATGGATAAGAATATGGAGTATATAAATTTGATATCAATGTTTGAGGGAAAAGATAAAATGTATATAGACCAAGCGCATTATTCTACGGAAGGAAATAGATTAATTGCAGAGAGAATTTTTGATATTATGAAAAATGATATTGAAAAAACGCTTTTAAGTAAGATGAAACACGGGGAGGGAGTTTGGTGAAAGAAGATTATTTGATCTCAGTTATTGTACCTGTGTATAATATAGAAAATTACGTGGGCAAATGCATTGAAAGTATTTGCAACCAGACATATAAAAACCTTCAGATTATATTAGTAGATGATAAGTCTACAGATCAATCAGGCTTGATCTGTGATACATATGCGATGAAAGATAATAGAATACAGGTTATTCATCATGTGAATAATAAAGGGTTGATAGCTACAACCAAAACTGGATTAAGCATAGCAAAGGGTGATTTTATAGGCAGAGTAGACGGAGATGACTGGATAGAAGAGATTATGTATGAACAGTTATTGAGACAAATTGTGGATACTAATTCTGATTTTGCAGTGACGGGATATGTATTTGAGGGATGGGAAGAGTATGGGAGGCTAGTTGCGGCTGATGCGAAAGGAACATTTGAATTGTCAGGTGAGCGTAGATATTCTATTATACGCAAGTATTTTTTAGAACGATAACTGATCACTGTGAGAGAAAAAGAAATATGACTGCATTATGGAATAAGTTGTATAGAGCTGAGCGACTGCGGAATGCTTATATGCAGATTCCTGATCATTGTAAAGAACATGATGATGTCATTTCATTATTGATTGTATTTTTGGAGTCACAGCGTTTTGTTATGACAGGTGGTGCAAATTATCATTATGTTAAAAGAAATGATTCTTTGGGACATAATACAAGTTTTAAAAGGATTGCAGACAGATATTTGGGATATATTGAGTTAAACAAGATATTAAAAAAATATGATTGTTATAATGAATTGATTGATGACGTGAATCAAGTGGACGATAATTATATGTGGAGACTGATTCTAAAAAAGCTGGGTGAAAGATTTCAGATAAAATCAGAGTATGTGTGGCGATTTCGGAATATAGAAGAATTATCGGAAAAAAAATTGTTTTGTATGGTGCAGGAGGAGTAGGAAGAGATTATTATCAACAGATATCTGAATATGGTAGTTGTGAGATAGTGGCTTGGATTGACTCAAATTATGAACAATATCATTACGCTTATTGCAGAGTATGGGGAAATGATATATTGGAAGAACTAAACTTCGATGTCATTGTTGTGGCAGTTTCTAAAGAAGATATAGCGTGTTCTATTTTATCAGATTTGTGCCAGCTTGGGGTGGAAGGAAAAAAAATTATATGGAAAAAACCTCAGAAGGTATGTAATAAAATGGAGTTGACAGAAAAGGCGGGTTATTATAATTGATTGGAGAAAATATATGTATATATTAGGAATATCTGCATTATATCATGATTCAGCTGCTGCATTAATATCAGATGGAGATATTATTGCAGCAGCGCAGGAAGAAAGATTTACAAGGATAAAGCATGACTGGCATTTGCCAGAGAATGCAGTGGATTATTGTCTTAAGGAAGGAAATATCACAGGCGCGGATTTAGCTGCAGTGGTGTTTTATGATAATCCATTTAAAACACTTGATCGTTATATGAAGAATATACTGGCAGCTGGAGCAGATTCAAGGGATGTGATAAATCGCAATTTTGATACGATGTTTTCTGAGAAAATGTGGATACATAAAAAAGTAGATACATTGCTGGGGGTTAATTCGAATCGTAAATTTCTTGTTTGTGAACATCATATTTCTCATGCGGCATCTGCGTTTTATCCATCACCATATGAGAAAGCAGTAATCTTAACTCTGGACGGAGTTGGCGAATGGGCGACTACAACAATTAGTATCGGAGACAAAGAAAAAATCAAAATAAAGGAAGAACTGAGGTTTCCCCATTCATTGGGATTGCTTTATAGTGCTTTCACTTATTTTTGTGGATTTAAGGTAAACTCAGGTGACTATAAGTTTATGGGATTAGCGCCATATGGTGAGCCGATTTATGAAGATTTAATACGGGAAAAATTGCTGGACATTAAAGAAGATGGTTCTTTTGAGATGTGTCTGGATTATTTTGATTATCAGTATGGACGAACTATGACGAACAAAAAAATGGAGGAGTTATTTGGTGGGCCGCGTCGGGAACCGGAATCAGAAATTACAAAAAGAGAGATGGATATTGCCGCGTCTGTTCAAAAGATAACGGAAGACATTATTCTGCGGATGACCAGACATGCAAAAGAAAGCTATGGCGGAGGAATTGATAATCTGGTTTTGGCAGGTGGTGTTGCACTGAATTGTGTTGCAAATGGGAAGATAAAAAAAGCGGCATATTCAAAAATATATGGATTCAGCCCGCGGCAGGTGATGCGGGAGGTAGTCTAGGCTGTGCCTTGTATGCAGCATATGGATATTTTGGGTGTGAGCGCAGAGTGGAATCTGACGATTCACAAAAGGGTAGTTATCTTGGTCCAAAATTTTCGAATGTGGAAATAAAGAATTATCTAAATAAGAATGGATATTTGTATCATGAATTAGGTGACGGAATATATAGAAAGATAGCTGAAGAATTGGCAGATGAAAAGGTTATTGGATTATTTCAGGGGAGAATGGAATTTGGACCAAGGGCGCTTGGAAATAGAAGTATTATTGCGGATGCACGTTCTGAAACTATGCAGGTGAAGCTCAATCAGAAAATTAAATATAGAGAGTCTTTTAGGCCATTTGCGCCTTCAGTGCTACGGGAAGATGTGGAAGAATATTTTGAATTATATGATGACAGTCCATATATGCTTTTAACTGCAGCTGTGGGCAGGAACAGGAGAAATGCATTTGAACTGAAAGAAAATTTGAAAAAATATGATGGCAACATGTTGGAAATTGTGAAAAAAAAGCGGTCGGATATTCCAGCTGTGACACATGTGGACTATAGCGCAAGGGTGCAAACTGTCTCAAAAGAGAAAAATCCATATTTCTATGAAGTAATCAACGAGTTTAAAAAAATTACAGGATGCAGTGTTGTAGTCAATACTTCATTTAATGTCAGGGGAGAACCAATCGTATGTACACCGCAGGAAGCATATGAATGTTTTATGCGCACAGACATGGATGTGCTGGTTTTGGAAGATATTCTGCTCAAAAAGAGGAACAGCCAGAATGGTATGAAAATGAAAACTGGAAGGAACGTTATGAATTGGATTAAGGAATGAGTATAGATATATGAGAAATAGAGAAATAGACAGAATATATGACTGGAGTGTTCAGCAAAAGGGAAGTTATGATTATCCTCAGATGGATAAAAATGCAAAAGTTATTTTGATTTGCATGAAGGGGATACCTATATAAAAGAGTATGGGGGAAAGAAACAATTGCAGAAGTAAGAATGGAGCTGGAGTGTATATGGTCTGGAGATGCCTGTATGGAGAAAATTATAATGCCAGTAGCAATTTCCATAATGAAAGGCAAGCCAAATCATTGGGAAACAAAGGCAGATGTAAAAAATTTAGATGATTATATATATATTTTTTAAATATGTAAAACAGTTAAGCGAATGGGAGATTTCTGTATAATTTAAACTATACAAAGGGCTGATAATAAAGATATTCTATGTAATTTTGGACAGTTATTGACTAGTCGCTTGTGGGTAATAATCTAATAAATATGTAAGGTGTCTATAACGAATACTATTACTATGATTGATTAAAGAATGCAATTGTAAACTACGAATTCAAAAAAAATATTTAGAGCATGTTTGAAAAATTATTCCCATGATCTGTACTCACCACTTTGTGGAGAATTTGCCCCTTAATTTAGTTAACATATCCTGTTATGATTCTTAACTTTGGGATAAATTCTCCTTAAACTGTGATTCACATTTTACTGTAAGCATTTTTATACATGTTTAGTACATGATACCTTGACTACCCAACACTATTAGCTTTATTTAGAGATAAAAAATACGTTAAATCTTGTAAATTTAAAATTTTAGGGTTTGACAGAACAGGAAGGTATATTTATGCTCAAATGTTTATATATGTTATCGCAAAGATACAAGGATAAGAAGATTATCGTTTATGGAGTGAGCCGTACTTCGATAAATCTTTTTACGGACCTTGTTTTAAACCATAAAGTGAATATCCATGCATTTT
The DNA here is from genome assembly GCF_000364225.2 of Eubacterium plexicaudatum ASF492. Lineage (GTDB taxonomy): Bacteria > Bacillota > Clostridia > Lachnospirales > Lachnospiraceae > Eubacterium_J > Eubacterium_J plexicaudatum. The sequence continues at coordinate 4,573,953 of NZ_AQFT02000001.1, read as the reverse complement.
GGGATGCAGATGACAAGTTTACAGGAGAGTATTTTGTTAACAGGAATATTATTAATACTGCTCAGTTGCGAAGTATAAATAACGCTATTATAATAATACCTGAAGTATGTAAAAAACAAGAGATACAGAAGTGTGCTGGACAAGGGATAGAAGTATTTTATAAAGATGAAGTTCTTGAAGTTAATGAAGAGATGAATAACAAGAGGATATATATATATGGAATAGACAAAAGGGGAGAAAATATATATGATACTTTAAAAGAGAACGGAATAGAACCTTGTGGTGCATGTGTCACAAAACTGGGAAGGGTCAACAGATGGTACGGGAAAGAGATACTTTCGATAGAAAAGATCAAACATGAGAGTAATTGTTCTGTTATACTGGCCACTGATAATTGGATTACTTTAGAGAATATGCTGGAGAAGTTGGTTGATCTCAAGATAGAAAAGTATATTCCTTTTTTAGAAAAGATTATGCAGGGGGGAATTTTTTCCAAATAATTAATATTGCATTATTACAACACAACAAAATATGGTTGTATAATAATGGAGATGAGAATGCCCAATATTTGAAAGAGATTTTAAAGAAATATCAGATTGATATCAATCAAGAAATTTATGGTAAAGATATATACAAGCTTGTGCATGAGGATATTAAACATATCACCGTAATTGTTGCGGAGAAAAATGTTTATGAGAGTGAGCGAGTTTGCGATGTACTCGACAGTTTGGGATTTAGTTTGGAAAAATTAAACTATACAGCGATTATTTGTTGTACATATAAACCATATGCATATTATAAGGAAACGAAAAGTGATAGTCTTTTAGTGAGTAACAGTTATGCGACGGAAAGATATCCGGGATATGTCGTTTACGGAGATGAAAAATATGCGAAAGTAAAGATAATGATAGTTGGAAATTCGACATCGACTAGTAATATATATAGAATTGTTTCGTGGGTGAACTTTTTGTATGAAAGGATGCGAGAAGCTGGATACAGTCCTATAATTTATAATGGTGCAGTAGGTGGATATGGAATTGTAGATGAGTTTTTACATATGATGCGAGATATAGAGCCTTTGCGACCTGATTATGTTATTAGTTTTAGTGGTATAAATAACACAATTAATGAAAAAGCTGCAAATCAATTTAATATAGAGTTTGGAAAACGAAGATTAAAATATGATAATGATATGATTAGTGGAATAAAAAGCAGTGAGAAGTTGTATGATTTTTGGTGCCGTATATCAAAAGTCATGAAGTTAGTTGCAGAGTATCATGGAGCGAAAGTATATAGTTTTTTGCAGCCAATGATAAGTATAGACGAAACAGTTGATTTAGTATCAACAAGTATATTTAATAATACAGAGAAGTCAAAGAATGTAGGAGCTTATAAGAGTAGGGCTTTGATGGAGACAGACAGGTTTTATATAAATCTGGCATCTATGTTGGAAGGAAAAAAAGATATGTATATTGATGAGTGCCATTATTCAGTTGAAGCAAATAAACTTATTGCAGAGCATGTCTTTAATGCGATGAAACAGGATATTGAAGAAACTGTTAAGCATAAAATACAAAATGAACAGGAGGATAAAATGAATGTTCAATATACAGGCGCTAGGAATGATGTGTTGGAATTTTATAAGCGACTTCCATTTAATACTATGAGATCGCCGGAAACTATGGCGGAAATTATAAAACAAAAAAATCTTGTAATTGATATTTATCCCAATATTGAGGATTTCTACGAGGCAGATACTCTTCTGGAAATGGGGTGTGGAACAGGATGGCTGAGTAATTCGATTGCATATTATTATGGGACAAACATAACGGCGATAGATTTTAATTCAGTTGCTGTTGATTCCGCTAAAAAATGTATGGAGATATTGGGTACAGATCTCGATTTTCAATGTGCGGATTTGTTCCAATATCAGTGCGAGCCTAAAGATATTGTTATTTCAAACGGTGTTTTACATCATACTTCGGATGTTAAGGGGGGGGTAATACATTGTGTAGATTTAACAAAGCAAGGAGGAAGGATTTTTATAGGACTATATCATAAATATGGTAGAGCACCTTTTTTGAATTATTTTAATGAAATGAGAAAAAAAGGAATGGATGAAGACAGCCTATTTAGAAAATACAAAGAATTGGATGGAAGGCATGAAGATGATGAACAGGCAAGAAGCTGGTTTTTGGATCAGGTACTTCATCCATATGAGTCGCAGCATACATTGAAGGAGATCGTTGAAATTTTTCGAGAAACGAGTGTAAGCCTTGTTAGTACATCTATTAATAATTATGAAGCTATTGACAATTTGGATAGATTATATGCGATGGAGAAAAAATTATATGCCATTGGTATGCAGCACTTAAAATGCAAAAAATATTATCCAGGTTTTTTTTATGTATTGGGACTAAAGAATTGATTTGAAATTATGGAGAAGAAAAGCATGGAAAAAAGGAAACAGATAGGATATATGATTGGAGTGTTCAATTTACGGGAAATTATCATTATCCAAAGAAAGATGAGAATGCAAAAAGCTGCTTTGATTTACATGATGGAATTGCGTATATAGAGGAATATGGGTTTGAAACAATTACAGAGCTAAAGAGAAAATTAGAAGATTTGTGGTCTGCAGATGCTTATATGGAGAATATTGTAAAACCTGTATCAGTTGCAGCGATGAAAAATAAACCAGTTGATTTAGAAATAAAAGATAATAAAAAAGAGTTGAATGAATTTATATATATATTTAAAGGTTAAAGCTAAATATAGAAAGTGTGAAATAAAGTATGCCTTTTAAAGTTTGCGGATAGTTGAAGATTGTAGGAGGATAGCGACAAAATGGAGAGAAGAGATATTGCACAGCTTGCAATATGTGAAATTAAAGATGAAGCAGAAACAATATCATGTGATGAACTTCGACAACTGTATTTAGAGAAAACCTCTGAGATTATTTATATTATAAAAAATAAGCAACTTTATGGAATTATATGTCTCAAAGAAGTTTTGCATAAAATTGAATATAGCAGGCAAATAAAAATCAATAAGTCTTTTACGGTACTGGTTGGTCATAATATTGTAAAAGCATACAGGATATTTGCAGCAAAAGGGATTAAGAAATTACCTGTTGTTAACAAAATGGGAGAATTAATTGGCGAATATTCAAAATGGGACGATTTGCTATTTATCAAGAGAAATCAAAGAATGTTAATGAATGGAGAGGGTAGTAAGAAAATATTAGAATTATATGATACAATATATGTGGTTAAGCCAATTGAAAATAAGCAGTCTTTTTTTGGATTATTAATTAAATGTCTAATTGATTCAGGTATTAAATACGAAATTTTGCACAAAGAACAGATCGTAAATAAAATATTAGAAAATGCATGTTTTATTTTTGTGGATGAGGATGAGAAAATAGGAACAGAGTGTCTGATTGAAATAAATTTGAGTCTATATGATAAACAGAAACATTATTTAGACAACAAAAATAAACTGGTGAATATGAAATATCATTCAAAATTAACAACCTATAAGAGCTTGTTGATTAAAATAATGCAAGAAAATGAATTGTATAATATGAAAATCATAAAACCTGAATTTATATATGGGAATCAGGTAGATGATCTGGCTAGTATATTCTTTTCTGAGTTAGTGAAAAAAGGTGTGAAATGTTTTTGCTTGATTTCAGAGAATTTAGAAGGTACGGATAAATTGTCAGAATATACTGAAAAATTTAATGAAGAGATAAAAGAAAGACTCAAAAAGTATCCATTAAGTATTAAGGAGCCATGGCCTAAAAAAAATCAAAATCCAGATTTTTATGATGATCTATACCAAAATGAAGATTATATTACAGAAAAAGCACAAAAAGAAATATTTGGAGAAAGTGCTGTATATGATAAAAGTTCTGTCTACGGAAAGTATTTCAATGCAAGAAATGGAAGAAGAATTACTTGCTTTCAGCCGGAGGAGAATGTAGGAACAATTTATCTTTTTGGAAAATGCATGATATTAGGAACTCTCGTAGAGGATCAATATACAATTGCAAGTATTTTGCAAAAAATTTAATAGAAAAAGAATATCTGTATCGGGTGGAAAATTATGGAGATTTAGCTTCGCCATATAAACTGGATGAAAAATTAGAAGAAATAGGTCAATTTTGTAAAAATGATATAGTTATTTATTTTCCTACAGATCTAAGCAGACAATTTGTAAATATACCACAAATATCTTGGAATCAGATTTTTGAAAGACATAGGATTCCCAGTACATGGGTTACTGATTCTTTCATACATGAAAATCATAAGGCTAATCAAGTAGTTGCAGGTGATATTTTAGAAATAGTAGAACCTTATTTGTCTAAAGGAACTATCTCAAACCATCAAAAAGTTCAGTTCAATGTTTATGATATAATGAAGAAATATATAGAATATAAATATTGGAATAAATATTTTGCAGACTGTAATAAGAAATTTATCGGGCAGAGTAGGGGGGCGCTTACTATGGATTGTGACCCCTTTGATAAGAGACACCGCTATTTAATAGAGCAGGCTGGACAGCAGGTTGATTTTTTGATTCTGTTTATAACGGAAAATGATGGTTATCGATCATGTTTATTTCCTTTTGAGCAAAGATTTAAAATGGTAGTTGAAGGAACAATGGATTTAAAGAACATTATGATTGTGCCAAGTGGTTTATTTGATCTTCTTGGAACAAATTTTCCCAGAAATTTAATTAAAACAGAGCAGAGAGTGTATGATTATTCAAGATATTATATTAATAGATTTGTCGATTATATAGCTAGACCCTTGCATATTACCCGCTGCTTTGTTGAAAAAGAACCAGAACAAGAAATAGTGAAAATGTTTAATGAAGTGATGAAAGAAATTTTGCCGCAAAAAGAAATTTCTTGTATAGAAATTCCGTTGATACCAGACAATAATGATAGCAATACTTCTCAAATACAAAAGAATTTGAGAAAAGAAGAATATGAGAATGCATTTAAAATGATGGTAGAAACAACAAAGCAAAGTTGTATGGAACTGGCGGGATTGGTTTGAATAAATGAATTAAAAAGATAACTGTAAGATTAAGAAGGATTTCTTGTGCAATGTATGATGAGAAAAGAGTGAAAAATAAAGTGGATTTTGAGGCGCACTTAAATAAAGGGTCATAAAATATCCTTTTAGAGAATGTATATTTGCTTTTTTGAGCTTAGTTATCGTTGCAATTAACTAATTTAGAAGTATCATAACCTTGGGCCGCTAAAAATACCAGAGTATTGCTTTCATTCAGGACAACACGCTTCATATGATTTTGAGGGTTCATCAATTCCTCATAATCAGCAGGAGTGAAAGGCCTCTTTTCAGATACCATGTGGCAAATACAACCCATCATCATTCTTGCAATGGCAATGATCGCTTTCTTGTGACCGCGACGCTTTTTGATCAGGTCATATTTAATTGCAAAATAAGGCTGCTTTTTGCTCTTTATTGCGGTAAGGCCACACTGTACCATCATCGGTTTCAGGTAATCATCTGCTTTGGCAATTCGAAAGATTTTTTTTACCAGCGGATTCATTATTGGAAGGATAAAGTCCGAACCAGGAACACAGGTGTTTTGCGTCATCAAAAAGGTTCATATTGACGCCTGTTTCTTCAAGAATAATCGTGGAACTTAATTCTGTTATGGCAGATATGGTATTGACAAACTCCACAAACTCATAATAAGGCTTGATACAGACATAGAGTTCCACTTCGGTCTGGGTAATCATGTCATCAAGATCTGACAAGGTCAAACTTAAAGGTCGGCGATCCATTTGGAATCCTTTTTGTCCGTTTTTTTGCCTTTAATGGCTTAGACATATTCAGGATGTGTAAGGCAGACATCCATGTCATTTTCGCGAAAATTAAAAATAGGAATCCAATACTTTCCTGTGGATTCCATGCAAACGTGATAACAATTATTCTCAATGAGCCAGTTATGAAACCTTTGATATCCGAATTGATGGTTGAAAAAGAATTCTGTTTGTGTTCGGATATTCCGTCCTTGTTAGTAATTACGATGGTTGCAACGATAACATTTTTGTGGATGTCAAGCCCACAGCAGATGGAGTATTTTAACTTCAACATAAGTATCACCACCTTATAAAAAGGAATAGCAACAGTGACTGTCATTCTGCGACTGAATAAACATAGTTATTACCAATGATAAGAGTCCGGGTTCAAAGTCCCACTTGTTTGTGTTTGAAAGGATGACGGCACATATGATTATACGGGATCGAAATAAATTCGCCACTCCTTCTTCCGTGCTCTGTAGTGTATTGCTATTCCATATAAGAATTATAAAACAAAGAGTGGAGGGGCACAACATTTTTCATAACTTGTTTGTGCCTTGAGCGAAGCGAAAGGAATGGTAAAAATTATGGAAGAAAAAATATTGAAAATTTTAGAAGAGAATTGTGAGGAAGCATTAGATTATGATGGGAATAGTATGATGGAAGATGGTGTTATTGACTCATATACAATATTGAATACAGTGAATGATTTGGAAGAAGAGTTTGGCATTGAAATTGCTGCTGAAAATGTTACTGCGTCGAATTTTAGAAACAAAAATGCGATTATTGAATTAGTTGAAAAGATAATATAAATATTTGTATGTGAAAAAAATATTGGAGGGGAGAATCTATGTATAAAAATTTATATACTCTTTCAAATAAATATAAGAATTACAAGATTGTTGTTTATGGAGTAAATCGTACTTCGGTAAATCTTTTTACAGATCTTGCATTAAATCATTCCATAGATGTCTACGCATTTTTTGATATGGATAATAGATTTATAGGAGAAAGTTTTGTAAACAGACCAATTATCAATATTTCCCAGTTGAAAGAATTGTCTCATTCTATTCTAATAATATCGGAAATAAATGAAAAACAGGACCTTCAAAAATCTATTGGACAGGATGTGGATATTTTATATAAAGATGAAATTCTTGATTTGAATGAAGAATTAAGTAAGGAAAAAATATATTTATACGGAATAGGGGGTAATGGTGGAAAGATATATGATATATTACAGAATAAGGGGATAGCAATTGAGGGAGTATGTGTTACAGCACTAGGAAGAATTGAGGAATGGTGTGGGAAAACAGTACTTCCTGTGAAACAGATTAAACAGGAGAATAATTGTGCCATCATTGTGGCATCAGATATAGAGAGTAACATTAAAGAGATGTTGGATCAACTGAATTATTACAATATGGATAAATATATATTTTATTTTATGAGCAAAAATGTTATTTCAAATATGAATTTTTTCAAGTTATTAATCTTGCATTATATAAAAGAAAAATTTATGGTTATATAATAAGGGAGATGAATATGCGCAGTATTTGAAAAAGATATTCTGGAAATATCAGATTGATATAGAGAGAGATTTATAAAGATAGTATTTATGATCTTGGATACGAGGATATTAATGATATAAGCGTAATAGTTGCTGAAAAAGATACTGAACAAAGTGAATTGGTATTTGATATACTTGATAGTTTAGGGTTTGGATTGGAGAGACTGGATTATACAGCGACAAATTGGTGTACATGCAGGGCGGACTGGAGTGCACATGTTATTAAAAGAGATATACTTTTGGATCGTGGAATTTATGTAAATGAAAAATATCCAGGGTACGATGTTTATGGAGATGAAGATTTAGCAAAAGTGAAAATAATGATTCTTGGAGGGTCGACTTCGACTAGTAATGTATACAGAACTATTTCATGGGTTGAATTTTTTTATAAAAGATTGTCAGAAGCAGGATATGATCCGGTGATTTATAACGGAGCAATGTGTTCATATGGAATTGTTGACGAATATATACGTATGATCAGGGACATAGAGCCGTTGAGACCTGATTTTGTAATTAGTTTTAGTGGTGTGAATAATACATCTGAAAGGAAAGTAGTAAACCAATTCAATACCTGGTTAGGAGATGCTAAAGTAAGTGGCAGTAGAGACATGATTAGTGGGATAAAAAGCAGTGAGTCGTTATTTGATTTTTGGTATCGTGTATCAAAAATAATAAAACTGACTGCAGAATACCATGGAGCGAGAGTTTATAATTTTTTGCAGCCAATGAATTGCACAGACGAATCATATGATCTGATTCAAACAGGTATGTTTGAACTTACAGAACATAAGAGCCATATTGAAGATTATAAGATTAGGGCATCAGGTGATACAGATCCGTTTTATATTAATTTATTATCAATGTTTGAGGGAAAAAAGCAAGTATATATAGATATGTGTCACTATTCAACTGAGGCAAACAGGCTTATTGCTGAACGTGTATTTGAAACTATTGAAAGGGATTTATGTGCGGTTATTTAGTGGAAATTTTCAATCTATAAATATCATAATTTCAAATCATATTTCTGCAAAAAACAGGAGATAGAAATGAAGATTGCAACATTATTGTTTACATATAATAGAAGTATACATACGCAGAAGGTAATTCAATCATTAAGGCAGAATACTGTTTTATTAGAGAGTTTGATTGTTTTTCAGGATGGATTAAAACAAGGGTATGAGAATGATGCCAATGAATGGGAAAAAGTAAATAAGTTAATCAATTCTATAGACTGGTGTAATAAAGAAATTATTGTGTCAGAACATAACAAAGGATTGGCTGAATCGATTGTTTCAGGAATAAGCTACGCATTTAAAAACATGATGCTGTGATTGTGTTAGAAGATGATTGTGTTACAGCTCCTGATTTTATTCATTTTATGGCACAATGTTTTGAAAAATATGAACATAAAAAAGACATATATTCCATAAGTGGATATAGCTGGCCGATTAGAATGGAAAAAAAACAATATGATGTATATGGATGTGGGCGTATTTCTTCGTGGGGATGGGGAACATGGAAAGATCGCTGGCAAAATATAATACAGATAACGAAATCATAAAACGATTCAAGCAAGACCCAACAAAATTGAGAAATTTGGCTACATGGGGGAATGATTGTGAGAGAATGTTTCTTGACAAACTTCTAGGAGAGAATAATTCGTGGGCGATTTATTGGGCATTGATAGTTATTGAAAATGAAGGAGTATGTATTAATCCGTATAATTCCCTGATTAATAACATTGGTATGGATGGGACGGGGGTTCATTGTGGTAAAACGGATAAATTTCAGGTGAAACTGTCTGATGATATTAAAGTTGATTTTAAATTGCCAGATGAGATAACGATATTAGATAGTACAAAAAAGCATTTGCCAGTTTACATGGAAATTATACAGCTGCAAATGAGGATAATGGGTTAAAAGAAAAAATTCTGGTTTATGGATTGGGTAATTTTTATTTTTACAATGAAAAAGAAATTAATGAAAAGTATTATGTTGTTGCCTTTATTGATAATAAAAAAAAGGGATGGTATGCTGGTACAAAGATTATTCGTACAAATAATATTGAGCAATATCATTACGACAAAATTCTTATTATGATTCAAAATATTCAGGATTGCATAAATATCATAAAAGAGTTACTATCTAGAAAAATCAGCTTGGAAAGAATATTACTAGGGCACAATTATTATGGAAAGTATAGTGATTATTTAGAAAATATACTGATTTCTCCCGAGGGAACGTTATCTGTTACTAATGAGAAATTGTCGTTGAAAGTAAGATCATTGGAAGATTTTGAGAAAGCATGTGAAATTTTGATAGAAAAGGTATATCAATATTTTGTAAATAATGAGAAAGATGACATTATATTAGATGTTGGTATGAAGAACGGTAATTCCGCGCTATATTTTATAAATTGTGAGAAGGTAAAGAAAGTATACGCTTATGAGACTTATGAAGATGATTATCTGGAAGCAAAAAGCAATTTGCATAAGTATTTACTGGATTCAGACCAAGTTGAAATATTCCGGTATGGAATAAGTAGTGATAATGGTAGAAAAATGATTCGATTTAAATATGATACAGAGTACGAGAAACAGGAACAAATAGAATTTAAAGATGCTTGTGATGAATTTGCTCCAATTATTCATAGACATGCCGATTGTAATGTTATACTTAAAATAGATAGTGAAAGAGAAGAATACAACATCATAAACAGGCTTTTTGGTGGAGAGGTTCTTACTAGTATTTCTTTTATTATGTTGCATTGGTATGGTACTGGGAAGAAAATATTTTGTCCTGCTTAAGATATGCCGGATTTTCTTTTTGGTGCATTGACAAAAGTGAAAACAGAGGAATGATATACGCATATAAATGAAAATTAGGAACTTATAGGACATGTTTAGATTATTAAATGGGATTAAAATCGTAGGAGATATAATGATAAAATTAACGATTTTATGAGTAGAAAACGGGAAATATGGATTCCTTGTTTAAAGATAATGGATGTAAGGAGAATAGTAGAAAATGTATATAAATAAGGATATTGACTATATAAAGTATTTAAAAGATAAAGAAATTGTAATCTTTGGCGCTGGCCATATAGGAAAAAAAGGTTATGCCAGATTGAAGGGATTTGGCTATTGTGTTATTGCTTTTTGCGATAATGATGAAAAGAAACAGGAGCAGGTATTATTTGGATTAAAGATTATTTCAGTAGAAGAGCTGAAAAAATTAAATAATGATCAAATTGTGATTATATTATGCAGTAATTATGAAAGAGAAATTCGGTATCAGTTATATGATCAGAATATTTATAATTTTATATCAATTTCACAGATTGATTTTGGCGGGGGAAGAATATTACGATGAACAATATTTTGCATTTCAGCAGGAATTGGGTAAGTTTGGAGGAAAGGTGAAAGCGCCTATGTTCAGACCATATATAAACAAAGATATGGTAATTGTGGAATTCGGATCCGGGGGAGGATATTTATTGAATAATCTCGATGCAAAAGAAAAATAGGAATAGAAATTAATGACACTGCAAGAGAAAAAGCAAAAAAATTAGGGATAAGAAGTGTAAAATATATAGATGATATCCCGGATGATTATGTGGATGTGATTATTTCTTCTAGTGTACTGGAGCATGTAGAAAGTCCTCTCACAGCTTTAAAACAATTAAGAAATAAGTTGAAGGATGGCGGAAAAGCTATTTTTTATGTTCCAAATGAATCTTGCGATACTGAATATCAAAGAAGTGAGATTAATTATCATTTGTATACATGGAATTGCCTAACACTTGGAAATCTTTTTAAAGCAGCAGGATACTTTGTATATTCAGTAAAAAAGTACAGGAAGTATGGCCAAAACATTATTCTACAATAGAACAACAGGTTAGCCATGAATTATTTGAAGCAATTTGTGAAATTGGAGGAAGGGCTTTTGATGAAAACAGATGTATGATTGTTGCTATAAAGTAGTGAAGGATATCCAATGGATATAAATAATAGAAAGATTTGCGAAGGTAGTATTATGATAAAAGATTTGGATTTATTAAAAGATATTGCACCTTTATTTAAAAAAAGATTGTTATTTGGGGTGTTGGATATATAGGTAGACTGATTTTGAAAGAATTGAAAGCCATGGGTGCTGGAAATAAAGGCATATATCTTTGTGATACATATGGAGGCGGGGGACAAAATGAAATTGAAGAAAAGATTTTACTGCCAGAAATGTTGAAAAGTGAATTGTATCAGGTTAATCTTGAGGATGTTATATTTTTAGTGACAGTTAAAGAAATAAAGGCGCAGGATGAAATATTAAAGAAAATTGTAAATACTTATGGAGATGCAGTAGATATTTACACAGAATATGCAATAAAATGGGGAATTTATTTTAATATTAATCATCCATATATAAAAAAGATTATCGTTTGAGAAAATTAAATAAACGAGAGGAAGAAAGGATTTGTAATAGATCGTCGATAGATAAATTAAAATTGAATGCATTTAGATATTTTTCTTTTTTACCATTACATGATGACGAAATTATTTTGATATATCAAGTTGGAAAGGTAGGATCAACAACTATCTATAACACATTACAGGACTACAATAGATATGCATTGCATTGTCACACATTGGCAGGTATTGAAGAAAAGGAAAATGACTTGTATAACCTAGTGAATATGAAATCCGGGAAAATAATTACTTTGGTAAGAGATCCCATTGCAAGATTAATATCTGCAATGTGGCAGGTTATGTGTGAAACGGGACGATATAGCTTAGAGGCAGATTTTTTTGAGGTTGAGAATTACTTTTTTGGTGGAGAGGGATTTGAAAACGTGCAGTTTGAATGGTTTCATAATGAAATAGAAAAATTATTTAAAATTGATGTGTTTCAATATTCGTTTAATCAAGAAAAAGGGTATAGTATAATCAAAAAGGAAATATTGAATTATTATTGATAAAAATGGAGAAATTAAATGAGTTGGAGAATGTTATAGGTGAATTTCTTGGCATAGAGCGGTTTCATATGCAGAAGAGTAATGAGGGCAGAGAAAAAACATATAGATTTGCATATAGAGCATATCAAGAGAATTTTGCCTCAGTTACTAAAGAAAAATTGAAAGATATATATATGCGAAATGAATATATGAGATTCTTTTACTCAGAGCAGGAACGACATAATTTATATAATAAGTGGATGCAGTCTCTTAATTAAGCAAATAATTTAATAGAGGAAATGTATATGAAAAAATACTTTGGCTGTGCAATACCATGTTGCCGGAATTATCAAGCAGGTTCAGAAAATTTAACGTAAAAGAAGGCTGGCTTATCGGAATATCCAATGAGCTTAGGAAACAGGAAGATATTGAATTTCATTATGCATGCCCACAAAATAGGGAACAAAGAATTGTAAATATTGATAAACAGGCAATTCATTTTCACTGTTTTTATGCTAAGTATAATAATCTATACACAGTTGAAGAAAGTGTTAGAATTCAAATTGGGAAGATAGTTAATGAAGTTCGCCCAGATATTATCCATATTTTTGGAACAGAAATGCCGCATGCGGTAGCTTGTATGGAGTGTGTGAAAAAGAAGGATATAATAATTGTTTCTATACAGGGATTGGTATCTGAATGTGTTAAACACTATTTAGATGGTATTTCGTGGCCTGCATATTTTAAAGGAGGGTTCTTTGGTGGCAGGTACCAAACAATTTTAGACCAATATAGAGAGTTTTCAAAACGTACGGATAATGAAATTAAAGTTTTAAAAAGTGTAAGACATGTGATAGGACGGACAGATTGGGATAGAGCTTATATTCAGAGAATTAATGGAAATTGTACATATTATTATTGCAGTGAGACTTTAAGGGACAGTTTCTACAATGAGAAATGGGAACTAGATAGGGCGAAGAAGTATACGATTTTTGTCAGTCAGGGCAATTACCCGATAAAAGGACTGCATAATTTATTAGTTGAACTTCCGGGAGTAATTAAAAAGTATCCGCAGACAAGAGTATATGTGGCAGGTACAAATGTACTTATGAATCATGATCCATATGGAAAATATATAAAAGGTTTATTAGATAAAAAGGAATTAGGACAATATGTTACTTTTATGGGTGAAATTAATGAAAAGGAGATGTGCAAACAACTGCTAAATGCACATGTTACAGTGATGCCATCTAATATTGAAAATTCCCCTAATTCTATTGGTGAAGCAATGCTTGTTGGAACACCAGTCATTGCTTCATTTGTTGGAGGGATACCAAGCATTTTACATCATGACACCGAAGGTCTGTTATATCAGCCAAATACAGTAGGTATGCTTTCGTATTATATATGCAGGTTGTTTGAGGATGATGAGTTAGCATGCAGGCTGTCATTAAATGGACGAAAGCGTGCGGAAGAATTATATCATCGAGGAGGTAATTTGCAGAGGTTATTGGAAATTTATAATAGCATATAAAGTGATGATGAATATTGATAAAAGCCAGGGTTATATTCGGGAATATGTTTTACCAGCTAAAATTTGGGAGGAAAGAATATGAACTTTTTTCAGAAATTGACAACGGAAACAACTGCTGATATTAACGAATGCTTAAATTTAGTGCCAAGATGTTTCGGTAAGAAGAACAAAGATAAGTTAATATATTATATATGTGAAGATAATGGAGACCTTGGTTTTTTTGCAATGTATCGTTATTGGGCTGAATATTTATATTTTGCAGATATATGCAATTATTTTCCTGTTATATTTGCAGGAAATAGTTTTGCTTATAGAGAAGAAAAGAGTATTCATGGGACAAAAAATCCATTTGAATATTATTTTCTTCAGCCATCCAGAATTGAGTTAAATCAGGTGAATCTATCTAATAAAGTAATATATTCTAATTTATCTCATCGTAAAATTGTTGAACTTGTATTTACTGGGAAAATTAGTAATTATATGTATACGCAAAAATATATGGAGACTATGAGTGAAATTGTAAAAAATATTTTAAGTTCAACAAATTCACATGGAAATTTATAAGTGATAGCATAGAGAAGATTGATTTACATAATAAGAAAATTTTGGGCGTTCATATCCGAGGAACAGATTTCAGAGGGTGTTATAACAACCATCCAATATATGTAGATGCGCAGGATTGTTTTCATGTAATAGACCGACTACTTGATAATAAAAAATATAATAAGGTATTTGTTGCCACAGATGATAAACGGATTTTAACTAAATTTATAGCAAAATATGGAAATCGAATGTGTTATTATAAAGATGTTGTCAGAAGCGATAAAAATGTATCAGTTGCATTTAGAAAAGAAAAAGAAAATATCATAAATACAGATTGGGACTTGAAGTAATTCGTGATATGTATACTCTGGCATTGTGTGATGGTTTAGTAGCGGGCTTATCCCAGGTTGCAGTATGTGCACAGATGAATAAGATGGCGATTGGAAAAGTATATGAAGATCTGGAAATCATTGATAAGGGAGTATATAAGAATACTAGATTTTTTCATAAGCATAGATAAACATAGTTGGAAATGGATAAAACATTCTGGGTTTTGGCAGTGATTGGTAGTATATGAGGATTGGAGCAATGAAAAAATATTAATATGGGGAACAGGAAAAATAGCTGCAGAAGTCTGTAATAATGAAGTTAATGGAAACATTGTTGGATTTTTGGAAACAAAAAAACATGCAAAAGAGTTTAGAAATAAGCCTGTTTATAGTATGGATGATCAGTGGCCGGAATTTGATTATGTGATTGTAGCAAATGTTTATTCGGATCAAATTTATAATGAGTGCATTCAAAGAAATTTTGATTTGAAAAAGTTTATATTTTTATGTCCGATCACGAAAAAGGAAGGAGTAACTGATATTCATATATTACGAGAAATATTAAATGAAAAAACTATACAAAGTATTGTGATCAATATAAACTATACAAGGATTCTTTTTCAAAGAGGATTTGAGAGAATATGAAAGAAGAAATATAAGGGAGAATTTTCGAATTAATGAAGATAATCTTTGGCCGATTATTTTCGATAAATATAGAAAGGCAGGAATTGTTGGAAATTATTTTTGGCAGGATTTATGGGCAGCAAAACTGATTAAACAATCCGGTGTTGAAAAGCATTTTGATATAGGATCCAGAATAGATGGATTTATTGCACATCTGTTAGCAATGGAGATAGATGTAACATTAATTGATATAAGAGATTTTCCGGGAGAGGTAGAAGGACTTCATACAATTGTAGATGATGCTACAACACTCAAGCAAGTATCAATGGATAGTATAGAAAGCATGTCTGCGCTATGTTCTCTGGAACATTTTGGACTGGGAAGATATGGTGACCCAATTGATCCGGAAGCATGTTTTAAGTGTTTTGAAGAAATTCAAAAAAGGATAAGAAAAGGAGGTAATTTGTATCTCTCTCTTCCTATTGGAAAAGAAAGAATAGAATTTAATGCACATAGAATTTTTTTTGCAAGTACAATAGCAGAATGTTTCAGCATGATGGAATTGGCAGAATTTTCCTGTACAGCAGGGGGCAAAATTGAGTATAATGTTGATATTTACAAGTATGATAATGACGGGCATAATGGAGAATATCGATATGGACTTTTTCATTTTATCAAAAAATAGGAGATGGAAATAGCTTTTTGAAAAAGAAACTTAACTAATTATAGAGAGGAGAAATTTAAAATGAACAAACCGGTTATTTCAGTATTATCGTTATTAACAGGATCAGCGATTGGTGCAGGTGTAGTAAAAAAACTTTGTTAAAAAACAAGCAGCAGGTTCAATCATTGGCAGATAAACATTTGGCATTGTTTCTTATGATGAACCAGTGGGTAAAGGTGAAACAGGAAGGGAAAAATCTTACATCTTATTTTGAAGAGCATGGTTATAAAAAATAGCAATTTATGGAATGAGTTATGCAGGAGAAACTTTTTTTGATGAACTAAGAGATACAAGTGTAGAAATTGTATATGGAATAGATAAAAAAACAAGTGCTTTAAATGTAGAATTGGAAGTTGTATCTGTAGATAGTGAACTGGAAGAAGTGGATGCAGTAGTAGTAACGGCTATTACTTATTTTGATGATATAGAAAAAGCACTTTCAGCGAAGCTTAATTGTCCGATTTTATCATTAGAAGATATTTTGTACGAGGTGTAAGTTGGAGGTTGAGCTGAATATGGATCACATTAAGATTTCTATCATTACACCTTGCTTTAACAGTGAAAAAACTATAAGAGATACGATTGAGAGTGTATTGTATCAAACATATAAAAATATTGAATATATTGTAATAGATGGTGGTTCTACAGATCATACGGTAGACATTATTAAAGAGTATATACCTAAGTTTCGTGGCAGGTTGCGTTACGTTAGTGAGCCGGATAAAGGAATTTATAATGCGATGAATAAAGGGATACGAATGTCAACAGGCAGGTTAATTGGCATTGTTAATAGTGACGATTACTATGAAAGAAGCACTGTTGAGAAAATGGCAGAAAAGTATAAAGAGGGGGAGTACCAGGTTTTATATGGTTATATGAGAATTCTGTCACGTAGTAAAGGACGATATATATGTAAAAACAAACATTACGACCTATTAAATATTGTAATACCTCATCCAACTTGTTTTATATCAAGAAATATATATAAAGATTTTGGGCTGTATGTGGAAGGTTGGAAAATGGCAGCTGATTATGAATTACTGCTGCGCCTTGATAAAACAGAAATAGTTAAATTTGTTTGTGTGGAAGATGTGGTAACAAACTTTAGAACTGGTGGAGCTTCATCAGGTAAAAGAGCATTATATGAAGCAAGTATTATAAGATTTTTATATGGCGGACTGTCTGGTATGGAATTATTAAAAAAAATATTAAAGGACTTAATTCTGAGTTAAGATACTTCTGACTATAAAATGGAGGATTTAGGATGCAGTGGAATAATCCAGGACATGAATACGATAAGGATGCGGAACAGATTATACGGACTTTTTGTAATGGAAGGAAGATATTTGTATTTGGTGCAGGGATACTGGGAAAGGATATACGACAGCGTCTGGAACTATTTGGTTGCTTTGGCGGATTTATTGATAATAATGAGGAAAAGCAGAAAAATGGAGTAGATGGAACAGGCGTGATGTCTTTTTCAGACTATATGAAGATTTCTAAGAAAGGTCTTTTGGTAATCGCAGCAGATATCAAAAATATCTCGGCATTGTGTGCTCAGGCGGTAGACGCGGGACTTGTACAATCAGTAGATTATTTTTGTGGATGGACTTTATTAGAAAGATTTATCCTATATTAATAACTTACTATTATGATAAATCATATGTCGAACTGGCTCAGATTTCACTTACGGAGAAATGCACCTTAAAATGTCGCAAATGCGCGCATGCTTGTGCATATAAAGAAAACAGAGTCCCAGAGTTAACGTTAGAAGACGTATATTTTAGCGCAAATTCATTTTTTAGTAAAATAGATATAATCAGAGAATTTGTATTAATTGGAGGAGAACCCCTGCTGTATCAGAAATTGCCTCAAGTTGTGGAGTATATTGGTGAGAAATACCGAGATAAGATGATTACCTT
This sequence comes from Eubacterium plexicaudatum ASF492, assembly GCF_000364225.2. Taxonomy (GTDB): domain Bacteria; phylum Bacillota; class Clostridia; order Lachnospirales; family Lachnospiraceae; genus Eubacterium_J; species Eubacterium_J plexicaudatum. The sequence goes on along the minus strand of NZ_AQFT02000001.1, from coordinate 4,555,914 downwards.
CAGTATAGCGACAAACGGCACAATAGTTCCATCAGAATTATTGATGAAGCAGTGTATCAAGTATCGGGTGATAATAAAAATTTCTAATTACTCTCGTGCTATTCCAAGATTGACAGTTGTTTATGAAAGATTGGAACAATTGCTAAAGAGCAGAGGTGTTGCTTATGAATTAGGTAGCCCTGAGGTGGAATGGTTTGATTATGGTTTTGATTATGTGAATAATGAAGAAACTCCACAAGAAGAAATAATCAAGCGATTTGATGAGTGCAAAACAAATTGCCGTGAAATCAGAAAAAACAGATTTTATTATTGTGTGATGGCAAGAAGTGTATCTGAAAATATGGGATTTGATGTAGGGCAAGAAGATTATCTGGATCTGGAACAACTTTCAGATGAAAATTACAAAAAGTATTTTTGGAGTTTAATTTGGGATATTCTAAGAAAGGCTATCTTGATATGTGCAGACATTGCAATGGAGCTGCATACGCAAAACAAAAAAGAATTCCTGCTGCAGAGCAAATTTAGGGATCATTGAAAGGGAGCAATATATATGGTGGGGGAATCAGCATGAGAAATATATATATTTTTGGAGTAGGAAAAGGAAAACAAGCATTGCGAAGGTGTTTGAGAGATGAAAATGTAGTTATATTAGGGTATGTTGATAATGCTGCGGAAAAGTATACAGATGGTGTAGATGGGCTTCCTGTAGTAGGTATAAAAAACATGCTGGATGATTATGATCTGATTGTTATATCTGTAATGAGATATGAACGGATAGAAGAGCAATTAATTGAAGAAGGGGTTGATGAAAGAAAAATTATTCGTTTTTTTAAAATGGAAGATGCAGTGAATCCTTTATATTGGGATATTTTAAACGCACATTCTTGGCGTATAGAAGCACTGGTGTATAATTATATGCAGTCAGTGCATTATTATATTGGTAATTTAAAATATGAGGCAGCAGATGCAATACGGAAAGGAGAAATTCATTTTCCAAAGATATTGCCTCCAGATATGGCAATTGATAAGATCTGTAAGGAAGGTACGTCACTTGTTCGTTTTGGAGACGGAGAATTTGAATTATTAAAAAAAGAGCACGACCACGATTTCAGATGGTTAATGATAAATTAGCATTACGGTTAAAAGAGGCCTTACAATCAAATCATAATAATATTATCATCGCGATAGCTAATAATTATGGTTCTTTGGAAAAGTATACAGAAAGTACTGCAAATGATATAAGGAAATATATGACAGAACGTGTTAGGCAGGAGCACATGGAGCTTTTGGATATGGAAAGGGAGTATTACGATGCTTTTTTGTCAAGACCATATCTAATGTATAAAGATAAACAAAATGCCAGAAGAAGATTTGAGCAAATTAAAAAGATTTGGGCTAATCGGGATGTTATTTTGATTGAAGGAGAATTTACACGAATGGGAGTAGGTAACGATTTACTAGAGCAGGCTGCATCTGTAAAAAGGATACTTGCACCAACGGAACAGGCATTTGACAAGTACGATGAGATATTACAAGCAGCAAAAAAACAGGATAACAAGAAATTATTCTTAATCGTATTAGGGCCAACAGCAACTGTATTAGCTTATGATCTTGCTTGCTGCGGATATCAGGCTATAGATATTGGGCAAGTAGATAACGAATATGAATGGTATCTAAGAGGTGTGGAAGAACGTTGCAGTATACCTTATAAGTACGTACATCGTATTAATAATACTGATATAGTCAGAAACTATAAGCTTCCGGATACAGATAGTCGTATATATGAAGAGCAAATTATTTACAGGATCGAATAAGGGATATTTTCAAATGGAGGATTAAAATGCATAAAAGTACATATAAAAGAATGGATTACTTAGTTCATTACTATGAAACATACTTGTTAAATAATCAAGAGAATGTGAAAGTATTAGATGTTGGAAGTTATGATGTAAATGGTTCTTATAGAGAAATATTTAATACTTCCAAGTATGTTTATACAGGTTTAGATGTTTGTGAGGGACCAAATGTTAGCATTGTTCCAAAAGATCCATATGGTTGGGATGAAATAAAAGATCGATCATATGATTTAGTTATTTCTGGGCAGGCATTTGAACATATAGAGTTTCCATGGCTAACCATTAAGGAGATTGCAAGAGTACTTCGACCATCAGGATTTTGTATTATAACTGCGCCTAATAGCATGGGTGAGCATAAGTACCCTACGGATTGTTATCGTTATTTTTCTGATGGGTTGGCTGCGTTAGCGAAATGGGCAGGACTAAAAGTGCTGCATGTTTCGGTAGCTGGTATTCCGGATATTGGCGTATCAGAGGAGTGGGATCATGTAGCAAATGATGCTTATCTTGTGGCACAAAAGGAACCAGAAGCATATTTACAAATACCGCAGCCCTTTATATATGAACGGAGAATTCAGAGGGATGGTAGTGTAAAAGTTACGTATAGGACCCTACAAGATGCCTTGGACAAAGTATGTAAATATGGAAAGGATGACAGACCGATTGTTTTATTTGGAGCGGGTGAGATAGGAAAAATGTGGTTGATATTTTAGGGGATAAAGTAGCCTTTTTTGTTGATAATAACGCTAAAAAGATAGGCGAATTATACTGTAATAAACAGGTTATTTCATTTGAAGAGTATTTAAAAAACGCTGACAAGTATCACTGTATTGTAAGTGCAAGGGAAGAATATGCGGTTGAAATAGAAAAACAGCTTCAAAAGGAAGGAATAGATGGTCACATATTATTTATAAAAATTAATGGTATATATACTGTATAGCAAGTGGAAATGGAGTATAAGATTTTGAGTAAGAATGTTGTTGCAGTTATATTGAATTATCTTGCGTACTGGGAGACTGAAAAATGCGTTGCAAGCATTTTAAAAAAACAAATGCAGGTCAAACATATTGTTATTGTGGATAATGGATCAAGTAATGATTCATTTCAGATATTATCCGGAAAATTTATTGGAAATAAGGAAGTTACTGTTTTGCGCACACATCGTAATTATGGTTTTGCAAAAGGGAATAATATAGGCATTCGATATGCAAAAATGGTGTTGAAAGCTGAATATGTGATGTTATTAAATAGTGATATAGTAATTATGGAAGAGCAGTTTTTGGATAAACTTTTAAAGGTAGAAACTAGCAATACTGCGGTAATTAGTTCCAGAATTTTGCTGCCCGATGGAACAGGAAAACTTCTCACAAATGCTGCATATTCGGTTAAAGATATCTTGTTTACGTGTATAGGGTTCTATGTGCATAGTCCGGTTGTATTAAAATTACTTAATAAGCTTAAAGATGGCAAAAAAATAAAACGAGTTAATGGATGTGCGTTTCTTTTAACCCCAGCTTTTTTAGTAAATATGATGGATTATATCCATATACTTTTTTATATTGTGAAGAACATATTTTAACATTGATGATAGATAAGGTAGGATTATGCACGGGGTTTGCTGATGATGCAATTATATTTCACAATGAAAATCAATCTGCAAAAATTTTGTTTAATGACTATGATGAAGAGCGTAATAGACAGAACAGAAAGAGTTCCTGGCATTGGCTATTTGTGAAATTGTTGCCGTATTACCTGTTGAGAAATATTGTTTCTTTTAAAACAGGGAGGAGAAGATTATGCAGAAAAAGATAGTTCTGACTGGCGTAATGTCTATGTGCATAGGTTATATATTGGGAAGTTATATTCAAAATCAAAAAAGAATCTTATTTCAATCTGATGTTCAGAGTCGACTTTCCATTTATAAAATGTGGTTAGAGAAGATACATAAGGGGGAAAGTGTTGCTGCGTTTATAGCTGAAAAAAAATATAATAGTGTTGCGATCTATGGATTAGGAAAGCTTGGTGTTAGTTTAATAAATGAATTAAAGGGTAAAGAAATAAATGTTACATATATTATAGATCAAAGAGCAGAAGAAATTTTTTATAAGGATATTGCTGTCTATCCTTTTTCAGATCATTTGCCGGAAGTAGATGTTGTTATAATTACTACCGTGAATGATCAAAATGTATTGAAAGAAAAAATAAGGCGTTGTATGGATTGTGATGTATATTTGTTAGAGGAGCTTGTGATGACATGCTAAAGGCACGGAAGTTAGACAAAGTAAAAAATGATAAAGTAGATATTGTGCTTCCATGGGTAGATGGGAGCGATCCTGAATGGATGGAACGAAAGGAACAATGGCGAGCAAAATCTTCTGTAGATTATAAAGCAAATACTAATGTCAGGTACGAAAGCTGGGATAACTTGGAATATTGGTTTAGGGCGGTGGAGAAGAATTTGCCATGGTTTCATAAAATCTTTTTGTTAACGTGTGGTCATATTCCTTCATTTCTAAATATAGATCATCCTAAATTGCGCATTGTTAGACATGAAGAATATATTCCACAGAAGTACCTTCCGGCATTTAAGAGTCGTACAATTGAATTAAATGTACATAGAATACCAGATTTATCAGAAAATTTTATTCTTTTTAATGATGACTTTTTCCACTGCAGCATATTGAAGAGTCATATTATTTTAAACATAATAAGGTATGTGATGAAGCAATAGAAGGACATGTTGTTCCAACTTATATTGGAGATGTAACAGCAAATGCTAAGTATACGCAAGTAAATAATTTACTCGCAATAAATAGGAATTTTAAGAAAAGAGAAGTACAAAAGAAACATTTTGGAAGTGGTTTTATCCGGGTTATGGTAAATTGTTACAGAGAAATATAATGATGCATTATTGGTACGATTTTGCTGGATTTAGAGATCCACATATGGCAAGTGCGATGAAAAAAGAAACATTAAGAAAGCTTTGGGTAAAAGAGAACGAAGCATTGTCGAAAACGTGTGAAAAACGTTTTCGAAGTTATACTGATATTACACAATTTTTAATTCGTTATTGGCAAATATGTGAGGGAGATTTTTATCCGAGAAAAACATTAGGAAAATCTTTTGTGGTGAATATTGATAATTATAAAGATATTGCAAGAATAATTGAGCAACAATCATATCAAATGGTTAGTTTAAATGAAAATTGTTCTACAGAAGAATTTGAAGTGATAAAGAAAGAGATAAATGGGGCTTTGGGAAAGGTGTATCAAAATAAATCATCATTTGAAAAATAAATATGTTTAGGGGGATATTCGTGCAATTGGGGGGCGGCTCTTTTGAAGAAATGGCGTCTGATATAAAAATGCATAGTAGAAAGATAGTTCTGTTTGGCGTAGGCGTAATTGGATCAAGTATAACACCTGCAATTTTGAATAATTTGGGTCTTATTAATAAAGTAGAATGTTGTATAGATAATGATTCATTAAAATGGGGAAAAACTATTGACTTAGGAGAGAATAAAGTTAAGATTTATTCCCCAGATATTTTAGATAAACTGGTTGCTAATATAGCCGTTTTTGTCAATATTAGTAGATATGCAGAAGCATTGGAACAATTGGAGCAGATGGATTGCACAAAGACAATGATATGTTATATAATGCCTATGATGTGTATCACAAATTTTCATAATTATGGTGGAAAAGGAGTTTTGCAGACAAGTAAAAAACCTGTAATTCCAAAAAAAATTCATTATATGTGGCTTGGCGGTGGTACGCTTCCAAAAAATTTACAAATGTGTGTTGAAAGCTGGCGTAAATATTGTCCTGATTATGAGATAATTAAATGGGATGAATCAAATTATGATGTAAAAAAAGTGTTTATATGGACCAGGCATATCAGTATGAAAATATGGTTATGTTCCTGATTATGCAAGGATAGATATTTTGTACCATCACGGAGGAATTTACATGGACACTGATGTTGAAGTAATCAGGAATCTTGATGATATGCTGTATCAGGAGGCATTTTGTAGTGTTGAGAAATGGCAGGTTCTTAATTTTGGTGGTTGTAGTGGAGCAATACCAAAACATCCTGCTTTAAAAAGATTTTTACAGGCGTGGAAGCAGAGAAGATTTATAAATGAAGAAGGAAGTGCGGATATTCTTTCGAGTGGTTTTTTAGATACGAGGGTTGCGATGGATTGTGGCTATGTTTTAAATGGCCAAAACCAGACTATTCTTGGAATGAATATATATACATACGATTATTTTCATCCATATGATTATATGTCGGGAAAAATGGAATTAACAGATGATACTTATGCAATCCATCATTTTAATGGTGGTTGGTTAGATGAGCGTGCAAAATTGGCAACTCAGCGGACTAGGTCAAAGTATGAGAGTTTGTGCCATAGAATTCAACAAACTAAAGAATTAAATTTATGAAAAACTTTTATCAATGAATAGTCGGCAAAATATAATAGCGCATTGAGGCCGATGTATGTTAAGATATAATAAATTTGGCTGTGTGGAGAGCAGCAGTACATTCACGGAGGATGAGTTAAATTATGCAGACAGAATTATCGGCATCTATGATGTGTGCAAATTATGCAAATTTGGAAAAAGAAATAATGTTGTTAGAAGAAGGAGGGATTGATTCTTTCCATATTGATATTATGGATGGACAATTTGTGCCTAATTTTTGTATGGGAATACAAGATTTAAAATGCATACGAAGACTGACAAAAAAACCGGTAGAAGTTCATTTGATGATAAAAAGACCATTAAGCTATTTAAAAGTTTTTATTGAGTGTGGAGTAGATGTTATCTATGTGCATCCGGAAGCTGATTATCATCCGGCAACAACATTACAAGCAATAATTAACGCCGGAATTATTCCGGGTATTGCTGTTAATCCAGGTACTTCTTTTGAGACAGTTAATGAGTTATTATTTCTGGCACAAAGAGTTTTAGTTATGAGTGTAAATCCTGGAAATGCCGGACAGGTATTTTTACCATATATAGGTCAAAAATTAAATAAATTTCTTCGAATAAGAAAAGAACGGAATATTGAAGTATACTGGGATGGAGCATGTTCTGATGATAAAATAAAAACTTATGCACCTAGAGGAGTAAAGGGTTTTGTGTTAGGGACAACTGTATTGTTTGGTAAAAAAAGATCGTATGGAGAAATTTTAAAAGAGGTACGAGAATATTGTATATAATTTGATTTTGTAGGTGTTTTTAGAACTGAAAAGAATATTGAAGAAACTATAGTTCAAGTATGAATTTTAAAAGAAATATATTGTATTGAATATAAGAAAATTGGACAGTGAATATAAATTTTGAGCAGGGCAGGAATTGCAGACAGGAGGTTTGTATTGAAAAAGGCATTAATTACTGGGATTTCCGGACAGGATGGCTCTTATTTATCCGAATTTTTACTGGATAAAGGATATGATGTGCATGGCATGATTCGACGTTCCTCTGTAGATTATAGAGAAAGAATAGCACATATAGAGGGTCATCCACATTTTCATTTGCACTATGGTGATTTGGGTGATTCAATGAGTTTGTTAAATATTATTGGAAAAATAAGACCCGATGAAATATATAATCTGGCAGCACAGTCTCATGTTCAGGTTAGCTTTGATGTTCCGGAATTTACCGCGGATGTAGATGCGGTTGGAGTCCTTAGGATATTGGAAGCGGTAAGACTTACGGGACAAGTAAAGACATGCCGTATTTATCAAGCTTCTACTTCGGAATTATATGGAAAAGTGGAAGAGGTTCCACAGACTGAAACGACGCCGTTTCATCCTTACAGCCCTTATGCCGTTGCAAAGCAATATGGATTTTGGATTGTAAAAGAATATAGAGAAGCCTATCACATGTTTTGTTGTTCAGGAATTTTATTCAATCATGAATCAGAACGGCGTGGAGAGACATTTGTTACAAGAAAAATTACACTTGCTGCTGCAAGAATCGCTCAGGGAAGACAGGACAAACTGCGTCTTGGAAACCTTTCTGCGTTGCGTGATTGGGGATATGCTCGCGATTATGTAGAATGTATGTGGTTGATGCTTCAAAATGATAAGCCTCAGGATTATGTAATTGCAACAGGTAGACAGCATTCTGTACGAGAATTTTGTATGTTGGCATTTCATTATGCGGGGATTGAATTAGAATTTCAGGGAGTTGGAATTGAAGAAAAGGGTATTGATAAAAATTCAGGAAGGATACTTGTAGAGGTTTCATCTGATTTTTATCGTCCTACTGATGTTGTTAATCTGTGTGGAGATCCAACAAAAGCAATGACTGAATTGGGATGGGATCCTTCAAAAACAGGCTTTGAAGAGTTAGTAAAATTAATGGTTGAATATGATATGAAAAAGATAGCTATGGAAAAAGCGGAGACAAAGATAAGAGTGAATTTAGAGGAATATTTAGAAAAGGGTGTTGTGAAGTAATGTATAAAATTCAGGAGATCTAAAATTATGAATAAAAATGATAAGATTTTTGTTGCTGGACACAAAGGGATGGTAGGATCTGCAATTGTGAGAGAATTGTTAAGGCAAGGATATACAAATTTAGTATTGCGTACGCATGCAGAGCTTGATTTGACTAGACAAACGATGTGGAAGATTTTTTTGAAAAGGAAAAGCCGAGATATGTATTTTTAGCAGCTGGAAAAGTGGGAGGAATTGCGGCAAATGCTGAAGCTTTAGCAGATTTTATGTATGAAAATATGGTTTTGGAAATGAATGTAATTCATGCCGCTTGGAAAAATAATTGTAAAAAATTAGAATTTTTGGGATCATCTTGTATCTATCCACGTCTAGCACCCCAGCCCATGCCAGAGAGTTGTCTTTTAACGAGTGAACTCGAGAAAACGAATGAAGCTTATGCGTTGGCGAAGATTAGTGGTTTGAAATATTGTGAGTATTTGAATCGGCAGTATGGAACGGATTATATTTCTGTAATGCCGACAAATTTATATGGGCCAAATGATAACTATCATCTTACTCATAGTCATGTATTACCAGCTATGATTCGCAGATTTCATGAGGCTAAAGAGAACGGATCAGCATTTGTTACATGTTGGGGAGACGGAAGTGCTCTGCGGGAATTTTTATATGTAGATGATTTAGCAGATTTTTGTATATTTTTAATGAACCATTATACCGGAAACGAGACAGTAAATGCAGGTACAGGTAAGGAGCTTTCAATAAAGGATTTAGCTGAAACAGTTGCTCAAGTAGTAGGATATAATGGAGAGATTTTATGGGATGTCAATAAACCTAACGGTACACCACGAAAATTGCTTGATGTGAGTAAAGCGAGAGCTTTGGGATGGAAGTATAAAACAGAATTAAAGGAAGGGATAAGATTGGCTTATGAAGATTTTTTGAGTCAGCCGACTAGAATGGAAAGGTAGATAGGCGTTTGGACTAGAGAAGAAATAGTGTGTCTCCAGAGTTCGAATGTGTTGATAAAATTTACGAAGCGAATATTTTGGCAGGAACAGTTCGCGATGCAGAGGATAATTTGGAAGGTCTTATGCATACTTTGCAGAACAAGCAGGTTGCTATACTTGGCACGGGGGGGGGAGACAGCATTAAATGCATATGATATACTCTTGGGATATGGAATAGATATTTGCTGCTTTATTTCAGGAACGATTGATTGTGAGAACAGGAAAATATTTAGAAAGCCGATTACTGGAAGAATGCAGGCAGAGGTAAAATGGGAGCGTCTTATACTCATAGATGCGGATGCGAAAAACAGTGCGTGGGGATTTGGACATACGAATATGAGCAGCTATTTAGGGGTTAAAAGAAACTAGGGGTTAAAAGAAACCAACAGTTTTTGCATTACAGGACTATACTGAAATTTCGAATGGAGGATTTCTAAATATATTAAAATATGGTGTACAGTATTTATTGGGGCGCATCATATTGGCAGGAGATTTATTGTTATACATGAAACTGATGAATATTCTAGATGAGAAAGAGGAACTGTACGGAAAAATCCGGTATTGTGATGTTTTGGGAAAATATGAAGATGAAGGAACCGTACAGAAGATAATTGTGGATGAAATACAAGAAAATGATATTTGTTTGTTGTTGATTCATCAATACTACGGATACAGCTATAAAGATGACGGTAGATACTATTTTAAATCAGCGATAAATGCACATAGAAAAATATTGCAAAACAGAAAATATAATAGAATATCCATTTGAAGATGTAAAATATTTCAAAACCTCAACGGGAAGAATTGGGATAAATACAGAAAAGGAAACAGGGACTATTCCCAAAATGATTATTCTTGGGATTATATGTGGTTATAGTGGTAGTGCTTTTTTTCGTCAGATATTATATGGACATCCGGATATAATATTGATTCCATATTGTTATTTGTCTTATAATCTATATTCTATTTGTGAAAGATTGTCAATGATACACGGATCTAAGATTTTAACAATGTTTTGGAAAACATATGAGGAAGAGAGTACGCTTATACCTCAAGAAAAAAGCATTTTTTTACAAAAAGAAATATTTAATCAAAGTATGTCAGAGTGTTTGCGTGAAAAAGAATATTTTACATCTTGGTAATTGTTTGTTATTATACATATTGCTTTTGCGAAAATGCAGGGGAAAAGGTAGAAGATATATCCAAGATGATCATATACTGGGAGCCACACAAAGGGAAATCGCAGAAAGCTTATGGAAAGTCCGTAAACAAGAAGTTATGGGAAAATTCTGGGATGAAGTAGAACAGGATGAAATACAAGATTGTAGACAGGAGAAAGCGGAGTTATAGCTATAATGGAAAAATTAGGAACAAAGGCAGAGACATTGCAGCGACTTTATCAAAAGATAAAAAAAGCGAAGATTTTACCACAAGTGTGCTTTACGGTGCAGGATTGGAATAACTCACGGGACAGAATTTTAAAAAACTATGGGAAACTCGCATGGAATCAATCTGTTATAGTGCGCAGCAGTTCACTTTTAGAGGATACATCTACACAATCTTTAGCTGGAAAGTTCGAATCTGTATTGGATGTATCAGGGAAAGAAAACTTTATAAATGCGGTAGAACGGGTGGTAGCATCTTATGATATAAACAATCAGGAGCAAAATTCTGTATGCAATGATGACAGAGATACACGGAAGAAAATGCTTGGGTCTTGTGCCGGTGAAAATACACAGGATCAGGTACTCGTTCAGCCAATGCTTCAGCACGTAAAATCCTGCGGGGTAGCATTTACAATTGACCCCAATACATTTGGAAATTATTATGTAATAAATTATAATGATACCGGTTCCACAAGTGCAGTCACATCCGGGAGTGGTACAGACAATGTTTTATTTTATTTGTTTAAAGGGAGCAAATGTGAAAACACATCAGATGAAATGCAAAAGTTATGTGATGCATTAGCTGAACTGGAGGAATTTTTCGGACAGGAAAATCTTGATGTTGAGTTTGCATTTACCGAAGATGGACAACTTTATATTCTTCAGGTGCGTACGCTATGTTTAAATGGTCGACCGGCAGAGCTTAATAAGCAGAAAATAGAACTGGACCGCATAGAAGCAAGGATCCGTCGTGAACAGACGAAAAAACCTTTTTTATGTGGAGAAAAGGCAATCTATAGTGTTATGACTGATTGGAATCCGGCAGAGATGATCGGGATACGTCCAAAACCACTGGCATTATCTTTATACAGAGAAATTATTACAGACAGTGTATGGGCATATCAAAGAGATAACTACGGGTACCGTAATCTGAGGAGTTTTCCGTTAATGGTAGATTTTGCGGGATTGCCATATATTGATGTGCGTGTCAGCTTCAATTCGTTTGTTCCTGCAGAGTTGGAAGAAGAACTCAGTGAAAAATTGGTGAATTATTATATTAACCGATTGATTGATAATCCTCAGAAACATGATAAAGCGGAATTTGAGATATTGAAAAGATATACTGGTTGCTGGAAGACTGTAAGCGGTATGGAACACTTCCATTTGCAGGACTGGCCAGAGGGGCATTTATTGCCGTGCAGATTCTTAAGTCATTGACAACTTGTGGTATTTTAACGGAGTCTGACTATGAATTGTTTATGAATGAAGTAAATACGGTCAGTTCAGGCATGAATACAGATTTTCGAAATCTGTCAAAAAGTGCATTTTTGAAAAAATACGGACATCTGCGGCCAGGGACTTATGATATTACTTCACTGCGTTATGACGAAGCGCCGGAATTGTATTTTGAATGGAAAGAAGGTGGGGAACAACAGGAAATTAATGAAAAAGAATTTCGCCTTTCTTTGAAACAACTGACAGATTTGAAAAATAAATTGTTTGAAAATGGCCTGACAAATGATATACTGGAGTTAATGGATTTTATTAAAACTGTGATTGAAGGACGTGAGTATGGAAAGTTTGTATTTACGAGAAACCTAAGTAAAGCGATTCAGCTGATTGAGAATTTTGGGCGACGTGAAGGTATCGGTGTGGAGGAGTGTGCATATATCAATATACGTACTATTTATGAGATGTATGCGTCAACGAAGGACATTCGTTCGGAGTTTTTGTATTCTATTCAACAGGGAAAACGAAATTATGAAATCACACAGACGATTACGCTTCCGCCTGTTATTATAAACCCGGAAGACGCTATCAGATTCTACTATCCGGATTCGGAACCGAATTTTATTACTTCAGGTAAAGTGTCTGGAGATGTCTGTTTGTTGGAAACGATACATGGTTCATATGATTTGCAAGGAAAAATTGTTTTAATACCGAGTGCGGATCCTGGCTATGATTGGATTTTTTCTCATGAAATAGGTGGATTTGTTACAATGTATGGCGGAGCTAATTCTCATATGGCTATACGTGCAGGGGAGCTTGGCATACCTGCAGCAGTGGGTGTGGGGGACAAGCAATTTCAACAGTATAAGAGTGCTTTATATTTGGAAATAGATGCACAGAGTAAAACGATTAAGATTTTAAGGTAAAGGAGAAAAAGAGATGAAACATGGAGATTTTACTGAATTGGCGAAATTTTATGTGAATCGGCCAGGATATTCCAAAGTGGTTTTGCAATGCTTGAAAAATTATGTATTCAACAGCGTTGGAGAAGGCAAAGCTGCGGATATTGGCGCAGGAACAGGAAAGTTAACGGAGAATCTTGCTGAAATTGGGTTAAAAGGCTTTGCAGTAGAGCCAAATCAGGCGATGCGTAATGAAGCTACTATAAATCTGGGGGGTATTTTCCTGGTCAGCTGGTTCGGCAGAAGAAACTGGGCTTAGCGATAATTGTGTAAGCTGGGCATTGATGGGTTCCTCTTTTCATTGGACTGATTATCGTCAGGCAATGAAGGAGTTTTACCGGATATTAGTTCCAGGTGGTTTTTTTACGGCTATTTGGAATCCTAGAGATATTGAGAGCAGTGAATTGCATAAAAGAATTGAAGATGCCGTTTATTCGGAAGTTCCTCAAATGAAAAGGGTTTCTTCGGGAAAGTCTATTTCTACAGAAGAGATGAAGGAAAAACTGCTTAGTGGCGGATATTTTAAAGATATACTTTTGCTGAAGCGCCGCATGTGGAATTAATGTCCAAAGAAAGATATATGAATACATGGAAGTCTGTAAATGATATACAGGTACAGGCAGGAGAAGAAGGGTTTCAGCGTATTCTCGCGAAGATAGAAGATATTATATGTGATTATAATGAAATAGAGGTTCCTTATCTTTCCAGGTCATGGACAGTACAAAGTTGTAAACAAAGTTAAAGCGGTAGGATATAGGTTGTTTTACAATAACTGTCGAATATGATTTAATTTTAATACCCTTTATCCCTATCTGTATTCTGTATCAAAAGAATGAAAGGCATAATAAACAAAATGAAAACAGAATGGGATTACACACAATTAGCAGAGGCATATTTAAAAAGACCGGATTACGCACAAAGCGCAATTGACCAAATGCTGCAGACAGCCGGAGTTAAAAAAGGCGATGAAGCCTGTGATGTTGGTGCGGGTGCGGCGCATCTGACTTTAAAACTGGCTGAGTATGGGCTTAAAGTCTGTGCGGTAGAACCAAACGATGCGATGCGTGCAAATGGGGTAAAGAGGACTGCTCAGTTTGAAGATGTGAAGTGGTTTGAAGGAGTTGGAGAAGATACCGGAATGGATAACGATCGGTTTGAACTGGTAACGTTTGGATCTTCGTTTAATGTATGCAACCGTCAGGAAGCTTTAAAAGAGGCAAAAAGAATTCTGAAAGATGGCGGATGGTTCGCATGTATGTGGAATCACAGGGATTTGACAGATCCGCTGCAAAAAGAGATAGAGGATATATTAAAGGAACACATTGCGGATTACAGTTATGGGACAAGACGCGAAGATCAGACGGAAGTGATTCGGGAAAGCGGATTATTCCATGATGTGGTTTATGTAGAAGGTACCGTAGTGCATGAGATTTTGGCTGAGGATTTTATAGAAGGCTGGAAATCACATGGTACGGTGCAGCGTCAGTCCAAGGATAAATTTGATTTTATCAATGCGAAAATACGGGAAACGGTAGAAGCAAAGGGAGAAAAGTATATAAAGGTGCCGTATACGACAAGAATTTGGATGGCACAGCGTAAATAGGATAAATAGTAATGAAAATTGTGCTGTATACACAAAGAGTAGAAATAATAGAAAGTTACGGAGAAAGAAGAGACTGTGCGGATCAGAATATCCCACGTTTTATCAAAGAGTGTGGATATTTGCCTGTTCCGGTACCGAATGTCTGGGAAGTCGCGGTACGGATGGCAGAACAACTAAGACCTGCAGGTATGATGCTGACAGGTGGAAACAGCCTTGTGCGGTATGGCGGTGATGCGCCGGAGCGGGATGATTTGGAAAAAAGATTGCTGGAGTATGCATTGGAACGGGAGATTCCGGTATATGGGTTTTGCAGGGGAATGCAGGTCATACTGGATTATTTTGGGTGTATACTGGAAGAGGTAAAAGGACATGTGGCTGTGCGTCATAAAGTTTCCGGAGCTATAGGTGAACAGGTGGTGAACAGTTTTCATAACCAGGCGTGTTTTCATTTGCAGCTGCCGCTGGAGGCGCTTGCGTGGGCGGATGATGGTGTGGTGGAAGCTGTTTGCTGTGATAAGAAGCATTTGCTGGGGACGATGTGGCATCCGGAGCGTGTAGAACCATTTGCGGAGGATGATATCAGGCGGGTGCAGCAGTTGTTTCATTAAGAGCGTGTGCTCCGGAGAAAGATTGATAAGAAAGAAGTTTGTAAGAGAGAAGTCTGCGAAATAAGGCAGATGCGGTATGGCAGAGAGGAGAAGTGTATGAGGGTAATTATACTGGCGGCAGGGCAGGGAACCAGGCTGCGTCCGCTGACAGATGACAGACCGAAATGTATGGTGGAGGTGAATGGAAAAAGCATTCTTGAACGCCAGCTTGATACAATGTATTCCTGTGGGGTGCGGGAAGAGGATATTACGATTGTATCCGGTTATCGGAATGAGGTTTTAACAGAAAGGTTTCAAAATACGGGCATTCATGTTATTGTGAATGAAGCGTTTGAGACAACGAATATGGTCTGCTCTCTGATGTGTGCAAGAGAATTGATGAAGGCAGAAGAGGACGTTATTGTTTCTTATGGAGATATTATTTATGATGCGGATGTTTTTCGCAAGATTTTAGCGGCACAGGATTCGATGTCGGTGATTGTGGACGACGGATGGTATGAATATTGGTCTGACAGATGTGAAAATCCGCTGGATGATGCGGAGACTTTGATGTACGATGAGAATCATCATTTGCTGGAGATTGGTCAGAAGACGACGGAGCTGGAAAAAGTGCAGTCACAGTATATTGGCTTAATGCGTTTTCGTGGCGTCGGGTTGAGGGCAATGTTAGATTTAAGTGCGGAAGCGGAAAGAAGAAGTGCGCATGGAGAAAAGCTCTGGCGGACGGACAGGACTTATCAAAAGATGTATATGACGGATCTTCTGCAGGGATTGATTGATGAGGGGTATAAGCTTCGTGCGGTTCATATTCAGCGCGGATGGTTTGAAATTGATGATTGTGATGATTTGAAAGTTGTGGAAGGACAGTTGAATGAGTAGGAATTGTTAAGAAAGTTCCTTAGCAGCTGCTGCGGGGAATAATTCTTAGAATTCGTAGGATAACAGGGGCAAGTAGAAAATATATGGGTACGGTTTATTGGATTACGGGTCTTTCCGGAGCGGGAAAGACAACGATTGGTAAATTGTTTTATGAACAGATGAAAGAAAAGTATCCCAATACGGTATTTTTGGATGGGGATACGTTAAGGAGTGTTTTTGGGGATTGCTTTGGCTATACGCAGGAGGAGCGCAGAAAATGTGCGATGTGTTATGCCAGGTTGTGTGCAATGCTTGGCCGGCAGGGTATGAATGTGATTTGCTGTACGATTTCGATGTTTGACAGTGTCAGAGATTGGAATCGTGAGAATATAGATGCATATAAGGAAATATATGTGAAAGTTTCTATGGAAACGTTGCGTGCCAGAGATCAGAAAGGACTTTACAGCGGGGTAACGAAGGAAAAGCAAAAGGAAGTAGCCGGTATTCATGTGGATGTGGAGGAACCTAAAAATCCGGATCTGATTTTGGAAAATAACGGAGCAGAGACACCGGCGGAGCAGGCAGAAAAAATCTGGCGTTTGTAATACTTATACCGATAAAACGGTAAGAGAAAAACAGAAGAAAAGGAGAATGAAAATGAGTACATTGCTTTTTGAACTGGTATCTTTATTTTGGGTAATTGTTAAAGTAGGATTAGCGGTAGTTGCGGCACGGATTGTTTATTTTTTGTATGGTGTGCATAAGGGGTTTATACAGTTTTCCGAGTAATTCAGGATGATTTCCATAAATTGTGAAATATATCTGATAATCTGATAGAAAGCATTTTTAAGACAGGCTTAGGAGCGTGTTTTAAAAATGCTGTTACGGATTTTTATTCAATGGAATCAGATGTGTTCGGAATAAGCTCGTGCAGTTTTCTCATACATTTCCAGTAATTTTTATCACCGGTGTATTTTGCATTTTGCACCTGCGTGTCCAATTCGGTCTGTTCCATCAGCCAGTCTGAACGAATGCAACCTGCTTTCAGGCAGCGTTTGGCTTCGCGCAGCTGGTCTTTTTTTATTCCTGCATGCCACATACGGCGCAGCAGTTTATTTGCAGCTTTGTCATAAGCAGGATGGATAAACTGCCGGGAATCGGAGAGGAATGTCAGATCAAAGCTTTTGGATTTTCCTGTGTCCGGCAGAAAAAATGTTTCTTCGGATGTATCGGCCAGGTGCAGGTAATATAACAGGGCGCCTGTTTTTCCTTCTGCCTTTCGGATAATGCGGCCCAGTCGCTGGACACGTTGGCGTTTTGTAGAAGTGCCGGATAAAATAATCCCGACAGATGCGTCCGGTACGTCAATTCCTTCATCTATGGATTTACATGTAATCAGAATTCGGATGTCTCCTGTGCGAAAACGTTCCAATGTATTTTTATTTGCCTGTTGGCCCATTTGCGAATGATATCTGCCGATTCTTCCGGGAAATTGATTTTCAAGCAGCAAAAACAGTTGATCGGCCTGGCTGATGCGTTCTCCAAAGATCAGAATCTTTTCAAGATGCCTTGTTCGCTTCGACAGCTGGGTGATCAGAGTGACAGCGCAGTCAATTCTTGCGGATGCCAGGCAGATAAGGTTTGTCCGTATGTACGTGAGACGCATATATTTGGAGGCAAGACCTGCGGATGCACAAGATTTGTCCGTGCTCAGACGACGAAGCATTTCATAGCGTTCACCGGAGTTCATATCGGCAAGAAACGGATACAGTTGAACGAGCCTGCGGTAAAGGGCAAGCAGCTGGTCGGAAACATCGTCATATTCGGCTTTTTCCGCTTTCCGGAAAGAAAGCTCAATATGAAAAATATTGTATTGACAGATGGTATTGTAAGCAGATGCCTGGGTCATGCCGTAAGTGTATATTTTTCTGCCGAGGGAAGCTGTAAGTGTCTGCATGGCCGGTTCGGACGGCAGTGTTGCTGTCAGGCCGAGAGAGAAAAACTGAGCTTCATATGGTTTGATATGTGGTATGAATTCAAAGATCAACTGATTCTGACCGCTTGCATAATGATGACATTCGTCTGCGATTAAAAGGACAAATTCTCCGTTTTTTAATTCTTCCAGTATCTGGCGGGCAAGTTCGTAGCGGGCAGAGTTAATAACATAAATCATATAGCTGCAGTCCAAAGAAGATTTACAGCCATCTCCTCTCAGGCCAATTTTTTTGTTTGTTGTTTTTTGATGACTCAGAAATTCGCGCAGCGAATGGTTCCACTGCCACATCAGTGAACCGGTAGGGACAATAATTTTTACGCGGAGTGGTTTTGCGAGCATTTGCTCAAGTCGATATGCGGCAGTCAGGGCCAGAAGTGTTTTTCCCGAACCGGTTACTGCCTGTACGATACCTCTGCTGTTATTTGCAAACCAGCGCTTCAGGCAGATTTCCTGCCAGTGATGTAATGGATCGTTCATGTTGCGCTCCTTAATTTCAGAATGATTTTATTGTATCATATTTTTATCGGAAAGAAAATGATGTGTCATTAATTTTTTAATATTTTGTTGAAATTGTCGGTAGTATCAGATATACTTTCTATAACTATATGAATTTAAATGATAATTGCAAAGGATGAAATTATGAATTACGAAAATTTATATCAGGAATTGCAGCCTGATGAAAAAAATGTTAAAGATCAGCTTTCTTTGCTGCAAAAAATGTTCAAAGCCATTTCTCGTGAGACGGAAAATGGAGATATCAAAAATCTTGCTCGTGATCTGTCTGCAATGGCAGAGGCGGCTGCATCTGCTTCGGAGTCTTTTGAACATATGAAAAACATGATAGATGCGTTTGATACGAAGGCGTATCTGGAAAATGGAGATTTTGCTGAGCAGATGCTGGAGGCCTGCCGGGAAAATCAGGTGGATGTTCGCGGAGATTTTCCGATCTATGAAATGTTTCCTTATCGGGTGCGTCTGGATACGGAAAATCAGGACGTATATCTGGATCGGAAGAAAGTACAGTGTATGCGGCCAAAAAGTCTTGTACGGATCATTAAAAACGGGCAGGAAAAATTGAACAGGGCTTCATTTCAGGCGTTTTCGTTTGTAAATGAGTTGTCAGATGCTTATGATCTTGCGATATTAAAATTAAATAAGCGACCGGAGTCGGATATTTATCTGACAAGTTTGTATAAATTTTTAGTGCCTATGAGCCGGTTTCGGAAAGATTATGATCAGCACAGTTTTGCATTTGACCTTGCGCGCTTGTATGCTTCGGAAGTAGAAGAAACAAAGAGTGGGAAAAGATTTCAGTTTGGCCCAAGCAGGAATAATAACAAAGCCATTCGTATTCTGGATAAGGACGGACAGGAGCAGTTTCTTGCAACAATTCGATTCTTTCATACAGAGGTGTGATTATGATGCCGGAATGGAATGAAAACGGGGACGGAATTCGGATTTTAACCGATTTCTGGAAAGAAAAATATTTGAGTCAGTATATTGCGGATGGGGGCAGCAAAATTAAATTTGTTACCGGGAAGAAAGAGAGCGGTAAGACGTATTTTCTGCGTACGATGGCTGCAATTGCCGAAGAAGAGAACTATAAAGTTGTGCGGATTTCAGCTAAAAATATATGGATGCATGATTTTAAGGAGATATATGTTGAAATATTCAGACAGTGCGGTATTATGGAATGTCTGGAAGCGATCAGTCATTGTTTGATACGGGAAATGGGGTTTGATCATCACGATATTCCGTCTGGGATGAAGTTTATCGACTATCTTTCACAAAATGGCCTGGGAGATGCGCTGAATAAGCGTGAAATCCGTTTTCAGCTGAGACAGATGTTTTTGGACAATCCTCTGCTGGATAATAATTTTGCGCTGGCATGCAGTATGTTAACCGGATATATTCTCGGTTATCCGATGCTGGAAGAGCAAAATCGAGATATGCTGCTTGCATGGCTGGAAGGAGATCGTTCGATTAAAATTTCTCAGCTGCGCGCGCTTGATTTTTATCCGAGCCGGATAACAAAATACAATGCCAGACACATGCTTCGGTCATTGGCGGAAGTGATCCATATGGGGCAGTTTGCAGGATTGTTTATTACGATTGATGACCTGGAGATTTTAATCAGCCGCTCAAGCCTGGAACTGATACATTATACGAAAATGAAGCGAGAGGATACGTATGAAAGTATCCGGCAGCTGATTGACGATATTGACAGTATGTCGAATATCATGTTCGTCTATGCTTTTGATCGGGAACTGATAGATAATGAAAATATGGGGCTGAAATCTTACCAGGCGCTGTGGATGCGTATTCAAAATGAGATCATAGGGGAACGGTTTAACTGTTTTACAGATATGGTTGATTTAGATCGGTATGCCCGGATTGGTGCAGGAAGCGATGCGGGAGGGAAATTAAATGTATGATAAAGAAGCAAGACATATCATTGAGGCATTGCGGTCGGGGATTTCTTCTCGTGCAGTGGGACAATATTTTTCCGAGGCGCGTCCGAAGATTATGAAAGAAATTTCCGACAGACTGGATATGGTATGTGAGCAGGGGAAATCTGGCGGTATGATTATCAGCGGAAAATATGGAGAGGGCAAGACGCATTTATTAAATACGGTTTTTAATCTTGCACATTCCAATCATATGGTTGTTTCTTATATATCTTTGAGCAAGGAAACGCCGATGGATAAGCTGTATCTGGTATATGAGAAGATCATTCGGAATACATATCTGCCGCAGAGAAAACAGCCTGGATTTATGTTTGAACTGGAAAAATTATCCGCAGGGAGTGAAGTTGCCAACGAGATGCTTTTGTATGCGGCGAAGCAGCTGGAGACGGATAAGCTGTATTACCTGTATCGCTCTTATCTGCGGACGGAGGATGCGGACGAAAAATTTCTGCTGCAGGCAGATCTGGAAGGTGATTTTGTTGCAAATGCACCATTGAAGAAAATATACCGTAGAATCTTTAATGAACCTGTAAAATATAATGTAAATTTTACAAAAACAAAGTATTGCGGTGATTACTTTTCATTTATGAGCCATTTGTTTACACAGATGGGATATCATGGGTGGGTGATACTCATTGATGAAACGGAATTGATGGGGCGGCTGAGCAAAAAAGCACGGTTGAATGCTTACCGAAATATGGCAGGTTTTTTGCTGCCGGAAAAATGTCCGGAGTCCACATTTAGTATGTTTGCGCTCAGTGCATCTTATCAGGAAGATGTGATTGAGGGAAAACATGAGTATGAAAATCTGGAAGAAATATATCCGCAGGAACAGGAACCGATCAAGACCGTATTGGATTTGCTTGGGAAAGCGCCGCAGCTTCTTCCGCTTACTAGAGAAGAAATACATGAGGTATTGTATAAGATTCAGGATTTTCATGGAAAAGCTTATGAATGGACGCCAAATTTGTCTCTGGCTTCTCTTGTGGACGCCACACAGTCCGGTGGATATCTGCTTCGCACGAAAATCAGATCGGCAATTGAATTTCTGGATCAACTGTATCTGTATGGAAAAGCAGGAAAAACGACAATTAATGAACTGGGAGAAGAGACATTCGCAGAGGAGGTACCTCTGCCAGAAGATTTTTAATAACTGAAAAATCCAGCCTTTTGCCATAGGTTTGACAAGGCTGGATTTTGTTTGGAGCGACAGGAAGGAGGGGTTATTTTGCTGTCCGTATGCATTATCACGAAAAATGAAAAGGAAAACCTGGAACGCTGTTTGAAGCAGCTGTCAGGATATGGTTTCGAAATCGTTGTAGCAGATACCGGCTCCGATGATGGAACCGTACAGATGGCACAGCAATATACAAATGCAGTCTATGAATTTGAATGGTGCGGTGATTTTGCGAAGGCCAAAAATTATGCGGTGTCGATGGCGAAAAATAATACGGTACTTGTGATTGACAGCGATGAATATATGCGTACTCCGGATTTGGATAAATTAAAGCAGCAGATTGCGGAACACCCAACAGCGGTTGGCCGTATTGAAATTATCAACCAAATCAGGCAGGATCATGAAATCAGAGAAAGCAGAGAGTATGTAAATCGTTTGTTTGATCGGAGATATTATCATTATGAAGGCAGGATTCATGAACAGCTTGTGGCAAACGATGGAAGCGAATATCCTGTTTATTATACCGTGATTATAATAGATCATTCGGGCTATTTATTATCGGAACAGGAACGATCAGCAAAAGCACAGCGTAATATTCGGCTGCTGGAAAACGTACTGGAGGAAGATGGCCCGGATCCATATATTTTATATCAGCTTGGAAAGAGTTATTATATGATTCATGCGTATGAGGATGCGTGTGATTTTTTTGCGCGGGCGCTTTCTTATGATTTGGATCCGGAATTGGAGTATGTCATAGATATGGTGGAGTGTTATGGATATGCCTTGCTGAACAGCGGGAAAGCGGATCAGGCGCTTGCACTGGAAGGTATTTACGAACAATTTGGCAGGAGCGCGGATTTTCAGTTTTTGATGGGATTTATTTATATGAATAATGAACGGTTTGATCGCGCAATTGAGGAATTTTTGAAAGCTTCCGAACACAAGGAAAGCCGGATGAAAGGTGTGAACGGTTATCTGGCATTTTATAACGCAGGAGTTATTTATGAGTGTACCGGTAATAAGGAAAAAGCACGGGAACTGTATCGGAAGTGCGGAGACTATGAACCGGCAAAAAAAAGAATGAGGGAGATCTGAGATTATCAGGCAACGGGGAGAGAGCTGGAAATGGAGTTATTTCAACAGGCAGTAACGGATGAAAATGATATCTACATTTATTTTGAAGTGATAAGCAGGGTTAATCCATCCTGTATACTGGATTTTGGAATGATGTTAAAACGAATGGGCGCATTGTCCAGGCAGGCAATGAGCCGCGCAATAGCGCAGAGTGTGAGATTGGATGGGGTGGATTTGTATCCGGATGTCCTGCTTCCGATTTATCAGGTTATTTATAATCAAATTTACCGTGTGGAGAATCTGCCGGATCGGAAATATGATCTTGGAATTGTATTGTGTATGGAGAAACGCATGGATTTAACTGTAATTGAATATTTGTGCAGCCATACTTCCCTGATATTATTTGATATGGATCGGAAGCATTTTTCCGATTATGTCGTCAGCCGGTACCCATGTCAGGAATTGAAGCTGGAACAAAGGACATTTGGGCTGGCATGCTGTGCAAGACCATATTGAAATTCAATTATAGCAGGGTAAGAGGGAAAGTTATATGGATATTAAAATATATATAGCGACACATAAGCCGTTTCATAATATCGCACAAACGGATATCTATATTCCACTGCAGGTCGGCAGAGAGGGGAAAAAGGACCTTGGATATGTGACAGATCATACGGGACAAAATATTTCAAACCGAAACGCAAACTATTGCGAATTGACAGGGCTTTATTGGATGTGGAAAAACAGCAGCTGCGATATTATCGGATTGTGTCATTACAGACGGTTTCTTGTACATGACGGGCAGATTCTTCAAAGAACATACATAGAAGAACAGATGCGTAATTATGATATCATTTTGCCGAACAGTTCGATGTCAAAATATACAAATGAATACGAGCATTATTGTGAAAAACATATTCGAAAAGATTTGGAGTGCTGTCTGGAAGTAATCCGAGAACGCTGTCCGAACTATGAAGCGGCATTTTTATGGACATTATCTACGAATTTGGTTTCTCTTGGCAATATTATGATCACACGTAAAGATATACTGGATATTTACTGTACATGGCTGTTTGATCTTTTATTTGAAGTAGACAGAAGGACGGATCTGTGCGGATATGATGATTATCAGAAACGAATATTTGGCTTTTTGTCAGAAAGGCTGCTGCGAACATGGGTTATCATGCAAGAATATCGAGTTTTGGAAGAAAATATAAAAAATATTTAATATATTAAAACTTAAAGTTCGGATACGGTTTGTGGAATGGAATCCAGCCCATGGAAAGTTCGTCTTTTGATGAGGGGCTGGATTCTTCTGACTGTTTGGAAAATTAAATCAGACTATTTAATTTATCCAAAAGTTTTGCATTTTGCGAGCTTCTGCTTCCATTTTCTTTTTTTGCATCATGAATGCATAAGTCTGCAGTGTCTGTTGTTTTTTCAGATCGGATATCGCTGTCGGATAATCCGTATCGGTCAGCCTGCTTCTTGCTGCAAGTGTGTTGAAAGAAGCGTAGGAGTTATAGTTGATAGCGTGATCCAGACGGTTTGACTGTGCTCCGGCCTGACTGCGCTGGTCGTTGACTTTTTCCAGAGCATCGTCAATTTTGCTCAGATCAAAATTTTTGGTTACATCAAAATCTGCAATGCCTAAAGCATCTAACGTAGAATTCACAGAATTATTGATCGTAACGGAATTGCCGTTGGAATCGGATGCAATCTGCATGCCTTTGCTCTGGCTGCCGTCAAGCAGATTTAAAGTATTGTACTGTGTTTGCGAAGCAATATCCTGAATACCCTGTTTAAGCTGATCAACTTCTTTCTGGATATTCCGACGGTCCGAATCGGTCACGGTCGCCGTATTGGATGCCTGCAGCGCCAGTTCACGGATTCTTTGCAGATAGTCGCTTACACCGCCTAATGCTGCGTCCGTGATGTTCAGTACATCTTTGCCGGACTGCAGGTTGTTTGTGCCTGCATTATAACCTCTGACCTGTGAGTCCTGTTTTTCTGCAATGGTAAGTTCGGCAGCGCCGTTTGCTGCGGATGGCAGCTTATTTCCGCTTGCAATCTGGCTGTAAGGATTATAATAAGATGAAACACTGCTGATACCGGAAATACCGCTCATAATGTCGTCCCCCTTTCCTTGTTGGTTAAGAAAAATAGTTTTCCATATTTATACTATAGTGGGTAAACAGGAATTTGTCAATTTATTCATGAAAGAATAGAAGGAAGAGAGAAATGAAAAAACGATACATTTTTTTTAAAGGTTTGATCTATACGTTGGATTTGTATACGGATGAATTTGTAAAACTGTTTGCAGAACAAGGTGCGGAATGTCTTGTGGTAAACGCGGCTCAGATAGAAGATGAAATGATAAGATTAAAGGCTTTTTTAATAAATGAAGTTACGGCGGTTATTTCTTTCAACAATATAGGGCTGCATTTGGAATTTGAAGACGGTCACAATATCTGGGATCAGTTTGTAATACCGTTTTTTAATATTATGATGGATCATCCGTTTCATTATAAAACGGCTCTGGATCATGCTCCGGAACAGATGGTGCTGTTATGCATGGACAGAAATCATGTTGATTATGTAAAACGATTTTTTCCAATGGTAAAGCAGGCAGAGTTTTTTCCACATGCAGGGATTGAGGTGTTAAGGGGTGATGCAGGCAGACAGATGGTTCCGATTGCGGAACGAAAAATAGATGTGTTGTACGCAGGGGGCTTATCACGCTATGCGGCTGAAGGGTTAATTCCGGATCTTGGAAGAATACGGGAATTTGATGCCTTTGCATTTGTAAAACATGCATTGGAAACATTGATTGAAAATCCACAGAACACGACGGAAGATGTAATAGAAGCCGGTTTGAAAGAACTGGATCTGAGGTTTCATGATGAAAAGCTTGGAGAAATCATTGCGGAACTGCGTTTTTTGGATTCTCTGGCGGTGTCTTTTTATCGCGAACAGATGATTCGTACGCTGACAGAAGCCGGCATTACGGTTACCGTATTTGGGGTCGGCTGGGATCGCTGCGAATGGGAAAATCAGCATTTGATTTATGGTGGAATTGCACAGCCGATGCAGATTTTAGAATTGATGAATGAGAGTAAGGTAGTTTTAAATACAATGACCTGGTTTAAGAGGGGAGCACATGACCGTATTTTTAATGGGATGCTGGCAGGTGCGGTTGTTGTGAGTGATTCATCGGAATATATAGACGAACAGTTTAAAGATGGGGAACAGCTGAAACTGTTTTCTTTGCAAGATCGGAAAGGTCTGACCGAGACAGTGAAAACATTGCTTTCAAATACGGAAAGTGCACAAAAGACAGCAGATTGTGGATATCTATGCGCAAAAGAGCATCATAGGTGGATAAATCGTTTTCGGGATATTGCGTTATGTTAGGAGGAAGACATGGAAATTCTAAATAAAAGGATTTTAATATACAAATGGAGAGCTTATAATTATCTTGATGTATATGAGACATTTCGTGCATTTGGTTTCGCGGTAGACTTTTTGGAACAGCATCTGCCATCTTATGATGAAGATGCGCAGCTTACGGAAAAACTGTTAAAAAGGATGCGGGAGAAATCCTATGATTTTGTATTTACAATCAATTATTTTGGAGTAGTCTCCGACGCCTGTGAACAGATGGGAGTACCGTACGTATCATGGTCTTGTGACAGTCCGCTGATCAGTATGTATCATGAATCGGTATTTAACAGGCACAATTTTATCTTTTTGTTTGATAAGAGCAGTTATCTGTTTTTTAAAGAGCTGGGAGTGGAACAGATCTGGCATTTGCCTTTAGCGGTAGATACCGACCGCATAGATCATATCATTCAAAACGCATTGGATTTAAAATTATATGAGAATGAAATTTCATTTATTGGGAGCTTGTATGAAAGAAATTCTTATGACAGTCTTGTGCCGACATTTCCGCCTTACTTGCAGGGGTATCTGGACTGTGCGATGGAAGCGCAGATGAATATCTGCGGAGGAAATTTACTGGAACGATTGTTAACGGATGATATTTGTATGCAGCTGGAGCGGCATTACCGTCTGGAAAAATCAGAGCGTTCTTTTTCAGATCTAAAGTTAATATTTGCAACAACCGTTCTGGGATTTAAGGTTGCAAAGGAGCAGAGATGCAGCTGCTTGCTGGAGCTGGTAAAGAAGCATCCGGTATCTATTTATACAAACAGTAATACGCATGATCTTGTAAAGATAGATTATCGGGGTTCGGTAGATTACTGGACGCAGATGCCAAAAGTATTTTATGGAAGCAAGATCAATCTGAATTTCACAATTCCAAATATTAAGAGCGGGATTCCGCTCAGAGTGTGGGATGTGCTCGGAGCCGGCGGTTTTTTGATAACGAATTATCAGCCGGAACTGGAGCTTTATTTTGAACCGGACAAGGATCTGGTCATATTTGAAAGTAAGCAGGATCTGGCGCAAAAGGTGTCCTACTATTTAGATCATGAAGAACAAAGACGTAAAATTGCGGAAAACGGATATAAAAAAGTAAAATTAAATCATAGTTATAAACAACGGATTGCGCAGATGCTAGAGATATTGCAGGGATAAGCTGCAGGGTTAATCCAGCAGCTTTTGTATTTCCGTTTCGCTCATAGCGGTCACTCTTGCAATAGTAGTGGTAGGAATGCCGCATAAATGCAGGTTGCGTATGGTCTGATCCATTTGTTTTTTCTGCTTTGCAATGGTATTCAGCAGTGTAAGCAGATAATCTTCCAGTGTAACGGATGCAGGATAAATCTGGCCGGCTGCTTTGGAACTGATCGGTGATGTATTTGAAAGGCCAAGCAGTTCATCAGCCGACACTTTTAATATTTCACAAAGTTTTTCAATCGA
The DNA here is from genome assembly GCF_000364225.2 of Eubacterium plexicaudatum ASF492. GTDB lineage: Bacteria > Bacillota > Clostridia > Lachnospirales > Lachnospiraceae > Eubacterium_J > Eubacterium_J plexicaudatum. The sequence goes on along the minus strand of NZ_AQFT02000001.1, from coordinate 4,528,337 downwards.
ATCTTCCGATAAAGGTACGCGGCCTGTTTCGTATTTGGAGACAGCAGCCGGCTTTATGCCGAGTTCATTTGCGATATCTGCCTGGGATATATTGCGCTGTTTACGTAATGTCTTCAACTGATTCATAATGGCTTTCCTTTCATTTTATCTATTTGCATCCTGCAAAGATATATTAATACAAGCCGATATAATTGTAAAGATATTTTCGGAACAAAAATAAAACCATAAATATCTATGGAGCAGATATTTATGGTTTTGCATTTAACAAATCCGGTCTACCATCATTCCGGAGTATACGGATGAGATATATGGACAAATATAATTTTTAGTGGAATTCGGATTTTTGTAAGCAACGAGTATTTTTTTTACATAATTCATTGGGTCTAAGGATGCTTCATCTGCCTTGCGGCCGACGGCATCTTTAAAATGATTCAAAACATCAATTGCTTTATCCGATTTTTCAGATAAAACCGATTCTGTCAGCTTTGTTTTGTCAACACTGATAATTCCTTTTTCCGAAACGGACAAACCAAATGGATTGAGAGAAGAAGAAAATGTTTTTGCGACATTTCCCATATCTTTCAGAAGCTTTTCATTTGATGCAGGCATATCCGAATAATGTTCGGCAATTTGTATCATAGAGTTAAAAGAATCTACGAGTGACTGCACATCATCTGTGACTGCTTCGGAACCTGGTTTAAAACCAATTTGTACAGGTTCGTTTTTTGGTGTTGTATTATTCAGTGTGACAGAAAAAGTGTTGTTGATTGTAAAAGTATTGGAATAAGAACTGTGTTTCGTACCGTTTAACAGGAAAGAAGAATTCTCTGCCATAGCGGCTACGGAGTCAATTCCAAGAATCTGCATTGCCTGACGCGATTCGTGTGTGTTTTCCGGGACAATTTTAAACAGAGAAGTTTCCTTTGGAGAAAGTCCTGTTTGTTTGGACTCCAGACGCAAAGAGGCCATATCCTGGGAACCGTTTAAAATGTCTGCTTTCAGGCCAATATGTGCATTGTTTACAAGTCTTGCCAGCTTGAAAAGAACGTCGCCGTTTGTATCACCGACGTTAATGTTGTACTGGAATTCGTACGAGTTTTTGTTCATGTTCAAATCAAATGAATAACTTCCGGGCAAAAAATCAAAATCGTCACGTTTCAGGAAGTTGCCAATATTTGTCTGCGGAGAAGCCAGCTGCATAATTTCAAGTTCGAAACCTTCATTTGTAGTCAGGGATGAACTGTCACCGATATATTGTGCAGTAGCTGCATCCGGGTTGCTGGATGTTGCGATCTTTTTGTCAAAAGCGGCTCCGATTCCTTCTTCGCTTTCTGAAAAAGATGCGACAATGTTTTTAATATTTCTTGCGCTTTCTTTAATGTCAATTGCATATTTCTGTACATCGCCGGACATTCTGACTTTATAAAGAGGAGATTCTTTATTTAAAATCTTAATCTTGTTGACGGTGTCGCGCAAGTCTTCTTTTCTATGGGAATCATAACGTGAGGTTTGCTGCGCCCCATAGGTCTTTAAATAATAATCATAGGCAGAACCAATTGCCAGTGCCATAAAAGCCCCTCCTTTCTTCCATGAAATTACAGTCTGCACTGTATGGGCATATTAAATCCATTTAATATGATTATCGGAAAATAAACTGATTATATTATACCAGGTTTAAAAAAAATTATATTTTTTTGGGAATTTCAACGTGATTTCGCGTAATTCGGAGAAATTTGATGCTTTCAAATACAATATCCGATTGTATCGGATTATTATAGGCAATCGGATACCGTATTCGGAAAACATATTTCGGAAATGAAATATTCGACATATAATTATTATAAAATTATTTTATGGAAAAAGAAATATCGTCAAAAGGTCTGTTACGATTGTTTAACAAAGGCTTGTCTGCCGCTGCAGCCGGTTTGTTCTTGTCTAACGGTTTCAGATCCGTCCAAAATACTTCTTCTTTTTCGTATTCGGACTTGGCTTGTTTTGAGGTGTCATCTTTTTGCAGGTTTTTTCGATGATCGGATATTGTATTTACTGCGGCAGACATTTTTGTTCCGATTCTTCCGGAAAGGGTATCAATCTTTTTTTGAAGCTCTTCTTTTTCTTCTTCGGTTTCGGCCGTCCGTTGTTTTCCTTCCAGATTATGGCGGAGCCTTACCATACCGGACATCTGTTCGTGTGCTTGAGACAGCGAAATCATGACTCCTGTTTCCGCCGTATTTAAGCCGATAGACACAGTCCCTTCCAATGTCTGAGCGGATGGAGCGAGAGCTTCTTTTATCGCCGCCTGTTTTTTGGCAGTCTCTTCCTGCTGTTTCCGTATCTGGTATTCTCTTAATTCCATATTTAAGTTTTGCAGCTGTTCCTGAGCAGCCTGCTTTTCTTTTGCTTTTTGTTCTGCCGGCTTTTGGTCATCATTGGAAATGGTTTTAATTTCTTCCTCTAACGTATGAATCTGTTTTTTAATATTTATTTCATAACTATCGCGAGAGGATTGTTTTACACTGATGCCGCTGTCTGCAGATCGAATCCCTGCTATGTTCATATGTTTCCTCCTTGATAAAAATATTTGAAATCCTTTTCCAATTACGTCACAAAGATGTTTGTAAGCTGTTATATATTAATATCGGAGAGTTTTACGAATTGCTTTATATGGAAGCATATATAAATTTTTTCATAAATCTGTTGACGGACGGGCAGAATCGTGCTATTCTAAGTGGGCGATGGAAGTAGGTCTTTTTTTTATGCCTAAAATTAAAAGAATTTTATGGAGGTGGAAGTTGTGCGCACAAGAATTACATTGGCATGTACAGAATGCAAGCAGCGTAATTACAACATGACGAAGGACAAGAAAACTCATCCGGATCGAATGGAAACCAAAAAGTATTGCAGATTCTGCAGAAAACATACTTTACACAAGGAAACCAAATAATTCGGATTGAGCAAAGGAAGTGACAAGTAGATGGGAAAAGAAAAAGAAATAGAAACCCAAAAGTCGGACTGGTTTACCGGTCTTAAGGCCGAATTTTCTAAAATTATGTGGCCGACAAAAGAACAGCTTGCCAAAGAGACAACAGCCGTTGTCGTAGTATCAGTCATTTTAGGTGTGATTATTGCTCTGCTGGATTTTATTATCCAGTATGGTGTTGATTTCCTGGTAAATTTATAAGGAGGAGCGAGAATGGCAGAGACGAACTGGTATGTCGTTCATACCTATTCCGGTTATGAGAATAAGGTCAAGGCGAACATTGATAAAACAATTGAAAACAGGCATCTTGAAGATCAGATTCTCGAAGTCAGAGTTCCGATGCAGGAAGTTGTTGAATTGAAGAATGGTGCAAAAAAGCAGGTTCAGAAGAAGATGTTTCCGGGCTACGTCCTCATAAACATGGTGATGAATGATGACACATGGTATGTTGTCAGAAATACCAGGGGAGTAACCGGGTTTGTAGGTCCGGGTTCGAAGCCGGTACCGCTCACGGAAGCCGAGATGTGGCCATTGGGAATCAAGTCTGAGGAAGTGGTGGTAGATTTTGAAGAAGGTGATACCGTCACCGTAATCGGCGGTGTCTGGAAAGATACGGTCGGCGTCATTCAGAGTATGAACCACAGTAAGCAGATTGTGACGATCAATGTCGATTTGTTCGGCCGCGAAACGCCGGTAGAAATAAGTTTCGCAGAAGTAAAGAAGCTATAGACAAGCTATCAAATGTTTAGGAGGCAACCAAAATGGCAAAGAAAGTAGAAGGATATATCAAATTACAGATACCAGCCGGAAAAGCTACGCCGGCGCCGCCTGTTGGTCCTGCACTTGGCCAGCACGGTGTAAATATCGTGGAATTTACAAAGCAGTTTAATGCAAGAACTGCAGATCAGGGAGATACGATCATCCCTGTTGTTATTACCGTATACGCAGATCGGAGTTTCAGCTTTATTACAAAAACGCCGCCGGCTGCAGTATTAATTAAAAAAGCATGTAATATTAAGAGCGGATCTGCTGTTCCGAATAAGGACAAAGTTGCTACGATTACAAAAGCAAAATTGCAGGAAATCGCAGAGTTAAAAATGCCTGACCTGAATGCGGCATCTCTGGAAGCTGCAATGAGCATGATTGCCGGAACCGCAAGAAGCATGGGTGTTCAGGTAGAACAGTAGTGATATTGCTGTGCAAAGCAGCAAATATATGTAGAAAAAGACTTAGGCAGATAATTTAAGACAAATTTAATACTTTATCGTGGGAGGGGAGGACTTCCCGCTAAAACCACTAGGAGGTAATGAAATGAAAAGAAGTAAGAAGTATCAGGAGCTTGCTAAGCAGGTAGACAAGGCAAAACTGTATGAATCTGCAGAAGCGCTTGCGCTTGCAAAAAAGACAGCAACTTCAAAATTTGATGAAACGATTGAAGTGCATATCAAAACCGGATGTGACGGACGTCATGCGGAACAGCAGGTCCGTGGCGCGGTAGTGCTGCCTCATGGAACCGGTAAATCCGTAAAAGTGCTTGTATTCGCAAAAGGTGTGAAGCTGGACGAAGCACAGGCAGCAGGAGCCGATCATGTCGGTGGAGAAGAACTGATTCCGAAGATTCAAAATGACGGTTGGCTGGATTTTGACGTAGTAGTAGCTACGCCTGATATGATGGGTGTTGTCGGACGTCTGGGACGTGTACTCGGACCAAAAGGCTTAATGCCGAACCCAAAAGCCGGCACCGTAACAATGGATGTTACAAAAGCGATTAATGATATTAAAGCCGGTAAAATTGAGTATAGATTAGACAAAGCAAATATTATCCATGTGCCAATTGGAAAAGCATCCTTTACAGAAGAAAAGTTAGCGGACAACTTCCAGAGCCTTATGGATGCAATTATCAAAGCAAGACCAAGCGCATTAAAGGGACAGTATATCAGAAGCTGTACGGTAGCTTCCACAATGGGACCTGGCGTAAAAATTAATACGGCTGGTCTTGTAAAATAATTGTTGACAATAGATGATAATGATATTATAATATATCGCATATTGCCGAAGACAGCAGGTGCCGTAAGGCGTAACCGTTTGGCCTGCCGAGGAGTTTATTTCAGAAGTGAACGTGATAATAAGCCTCTCTGTCTTTGCAGAGAGGCTTATTATTGTTTAGAATAACTCGGAACTGAGCAATAAAAATAAATGAAGGAGGTGCTCATTCGTGGCAAAAGTAGAATTGAAGCAGCCGATCGTGCAGGAAATTGCTGATAATATTAAAGATGCGCAGTCTGTTGTAATTGTCGATTACCGTGGTCTTACCGTTGCACAGGATACACAGCTTCGTAAAGAACTGAGAGAAGCAGGTATTACGTATAAAGTATACAAAATACGTTGATGAACTTTGCTTTTAAAGGCACGGAGTTCGAAAGCCTGACAGATTGTCTGGAAGGACCGAACGCAATCGCGATTTCAAAAGAAGATGCGACTGCTCCGGCAAGAATTCTTGCAAAATTTGCAAAAACGGCTCCGGCTTTGGAAATTAAGGCTGGCGTTGTAGAAGGCAACTTCTATGACACGGAAGCAATGAAAGAGATTTCTAGCATTCCGTCCAGAGAAGAATTGCTGTCCAGACTGCTTGGAAGCTTCCAGTCTCCAATTACCAACTTTGCTCGTGTTATCAAACAGATTGCAGAGAAAGATGGCGAGGCTGCACCGGCAGAAGCTGAGGCAGAGGCAGAAGCTCCGGTAGAAGCATAACATTGAAAAATAGAATCGTTTATAAAATAGGAGGAAATAAAAATGACTACAGCTGAGATCATTGAAGTAATCAAAGGCTTAACCGTATTAGAGTTAAATGATTTAGTAAAAGCATGTGAAGAAGAATTCGGCGTATCTGCAGCAGCAGGCGTTGTAGTTGCAGCAGCAGGCGGCGCAGCTGAAGCAGCAGAAGAAAAGACAGAGTTCGACGTAGAGTTAACGGAAGTTGGCCCGAACAAAGTTAAAGTTATCAAAGTTGTTCGTGAAGCTACAGGCCTGGGCCTGAAAGAAGCTAAGGAAGTCGTAGACAATGCTCCGAAGATTGTAAAAGAGCAGGCTGATAAAGCTTCTGCAGAAGAACTGAAAGCAAAACTGGAAGCTGAAGGCGCTAAGGTTACATTAAAATAAGATTCATGTAAGAATGAAAAGCAGTTCCGAACCGGAACTGCTTTTTTTATACCTGACGGAAGCCGTAAAATTCCGGAAAAAATCCTTGACGAATCGACAGGACTTGTGCTATCATATACGTTGCACTTATTGTGCAAATCGGCTTTTTTGCGCTTTTTTACGATACCACAACATATTGTAGTAAAGCAGCAGCCCATATCTATATGTGCTTTTTTTGTTGAAAATAAAGAACGAGAGGTGAAACGTCATATGGAGAAGAACAGAATACGTCCGGTAAATACTGGCAGAAGCATACGTATGAGTTACTCGAGACAAAAAGAGGTTCTGGAAATGCCGAATCTGATTGAAGTCCAAAAAGATTCTTATCAGTGGTTCTTAAAAGAAGGGCTGAAAGAAGTATTTGCAGACATCTCTCCGATTTCCGATTACAGCGGACATCTGAGCCTGGATTTCATAGATTTTACATTATGTGAAGATGATGTAAAATATACGATTCCGGAATGTAAAGAACGAGATGCAACTTATGCGGCTCCTTTGAAAGTAAAAGTCAGACTGTATAACAAAGAAAATGGCGAGATCAATGACCATGAAATTTTTATGGGCGATTTGCCGTTGATGACTGAGACAGGTACGTTTGTAATTAATGGCGCGGAACGTGTAATTGTTAGTCAGTTAGTACGTTCGCCTGGTATTTACTATGCGGTTTCTCATGATAAAGTCGGTAAGACTTTGTATTCCTGTACCGTTATTCCAAACCGTGGCGCATGGCTGGAATATGAGACAGACTCCAATGACGTATTTTATGTTCGTGTAGACCGGACAAGAAAGGTTCCAATCACGGTACTTGTTCGTGCACTTGGCGTTGGTACGAATCAGGAAATTATAGATTTGTTTGGGGAAGAGCCTAAGATTGTTGCCAGTTTTGGAAAAGACGTTGCGACGAACTACGAGCAGGGTCTGCTGGAACTGTATAAAAAAATTCGTCCGGGTGAGCCTTTAACGGTAGACAGTGCGGAAAGTCTGATTACTGCAATGTTTTTGATCCGAGAAGATACGATCTGGCTAAAGTAGGACGTTATAAATTTAATAAAAAACTGCATTTTAAAAACCGGTTAAAAGGGCAGGTGCTGGCCGAACCGGTGTCTTTCCCGGATCCGGAGACAGGAGAAGTGATCGAACTGCAGCCGGGGACGACTTTATCACGGGAAGCTGCGGATAAGATTCAGAACGCAGCCATTCCGTATGTGTGGATTCAGACAGAAGAACGCAATGTGAAAGTGCTGTCTTCAATGATGGTAGATTTCAGTGTATGGTGCCCGCAGATTGATCCGAATGAAGTAGGCATTCGTGAGTTGGTTTATTATCCGGCATTGAAAAAACTTTTGGAAGAAAATGACGGCGCGGATGATGAAGAATTAAAAGCGCTGGTAGTTAAAAATATAAATCTTCTTATTCCTAAGCATATTACGAAGGAGGATATTTTTGCTTCGATCAACTACAATATGCATCTGGAATGGGAAATCGGAAACGATGATGATATTGACCACCTGGGAAATCGTCGAATCCGTGCAGTCGGAGAACTGCTTCAGAATCAGTACCGCATCGGACTGTCACGTCTGGAGAGAGTGGTACGGGAACGTATGACAACGCAGGATCTGGAAGGGATTTCACCGCAGAGCCTGATTAATATTAAACCGGTAACGGCGGCTGTGAAAGAGTTTTTCGGTTCTTCTCAGCTGTCACAGTTTATGGATCAGAACAATCCGCTTGGAGAGCTGACACATAAGAGACGTTTGTCTGCACTGGGACCAGGCGGTTTGTCCAGAGATCGTGCCGGATTTGAGGTGCGTGACGTACACTATTCCCATTATGGAAGAATGTGTCCGATTGAGACGCCTGAAGGACCGAACATTGGTCTGATTAACTCGCTGGCTTGTTATGCCAGAATTAACGAGTATGGATTTGTAGAAGCGCCGTACCGAAAAATTGATAAGACCGACCCGAAAAATCCAAGGGTTACGGAAGAAGTTATATATATGACGGCTGATGAAGAAGATAATTATCATGTGGCACAGGCGAATGAAAAACTGGATGCAAACGGACATTTTGTTCGTAATTCCGTATCCGGCCGCTATCTGGAGGAGACGCAGGAGTACGACAAGACCATGTTTGATTACATGGATGTATCTCCTAAAATGGTGTTCTCCGTCGCAACGGCATTGATTCCGTTCTTACAGAACGACGATGCAAACCGGGCGCTGATGGGATCCAACATGCAGCGTCAGGCAGTGCCGCTTCTGACGACCGAAGCGCCTGTAGTTGGTACCGGTATGGAACCGAAAGCAGCGGTGGACTCGGGTGTCTGTGTGGTGGCAAAAAAAGCCGGAACCGTAGAAAGTTCCGTGTCCAATGAAATTAAAATACGTAATGATGATGGCACGTTAAGTACGTATCGTCTGTCAAAATTTACAAGAAGTAATCAGAGCAACTGTTATAACCAAAGACCGGTTGTATTTAAAGGGGAACATGTCGAGGTGGGTGAGGTGATTGCCGATGGTCCGTCTACGTCTCAAGGGGAGTTGGCGTTAGGCAAAAATCCACTGATCGGATTTATGACCTGGGAAGGCTATAACTATGAAGATGCCGTATTGTTAAGTGAGCGATTGGTACAGGATGATGTATATACATCCATTCATATAGAAGAATACGAAGCAGAAGCGCGTGATACAAAGCTCGGGCCGGAAGAAATTACAAGAGATGTTCCGGGCGTTGGTGACGATGCGCTGAAAGATCTGGATGAAAGAGGAATTATCCGGATCGGTGCGGAAGTGCGTGCAGGAGATATTCTGGTCGGAAAAGTAACGCCGAAGGGTGAAACGGAGCTGACCGCGGAAGAAAGACTGCTTCGGGCGATTTTCGGTGAAAAAGCAAGAGAAGTGCGGGATACTTCTTTAAAAGTACCGCATGGTGAGTATGGAATTGTTGTAGATGCAAAAGTGTTTACGAGAGATAACGGAGATGAACTGTCGCCGGGTGTCAATCAGGCGGTCCGCATTTATATTGCACAGAAGAGAAAGATTTCCGTCGGAGATAAGATGGCTGGCCGTCATGGGAATAAGGGTGTGGTTTCCCGCGTGTTGCCGGTAGAAGATATGCCGTTTTTGCCGAACGGACGTCCGTTGGATATCGTATTAAATCCGCTTGGCGTGCCTTCGCGTATGAATATTGGGCAGGTGTTGGAGATTCATCTGAGTCTTGCGGCAAAAGCGCTTGGCTTTAATATTGAAACGCCGGTGTTTGACGGTGCAAGGGAAGTGGATATTCAGGATACGCTGGAACTGGCAAATGATTACGTCAATATGGAATGGGAAGAATTTGAAGCAAAGTATCAGGATGAGCTGCGTGAAGATGTGATTCGGTATCTGTCCGATCACAGAGATCACAGAGAAGTCTGGAAAGGTGTTCCGATTTCCAGAGACGGAAAGGTAAGGCTGCGCGACGGGCGTACCGGAGAATATTTTGATTCACCGGTTACAATCGGGCACATGCATTATCTCAAACTGCATCACCTGGTAGATGATAAAATTCATGCACGTTCGACCGGTCCTTATTCTTTGGTAACACAGCAGCCGTTGGGCGGTAAGGCACAGTTTGGCGGACAGCGTTTTGGTGAAATGGAAGTATGGGCGCTGGAAGCATATGGCGCATCTTATACGCTGCAGGAAATTCTGACGGTAAAATCCGATGACGTTGTCGGACGTGTAAAAACTTATGAAGCAATTATTAAAGGGGAAAATATCCCGGAACCTGGTATTCCGGAATCCTTTAAGGTATTGCTTAAGGAGCTGCAGTCGCTGGCACTGGATGTCAGGGTGCTGGATGAGAACCGCAACGAAGTGCAGCTGATGGAAACGAGTGAATATGGTAATACAGATTTGAATTCTATTATATCCGGAGATAAAGATTTTGCATTTGAGAGCAGTGAATCTTTCAGCAAAATGGGATTTTCCAAGAAGGAATTTGACGCTGAAAGTGAAGAGCTTGTCGATGCGGAAGACGATGAGATGGAAGAAGATGAAGATGATTCTATTTTTGTAGATGATTTTGACGATGAAAGCTCAGATATGGAATAGAAGGGAGTGCCATATATGTCAGAAATAATGAATGAAGAAACCAATCAGCCAATTCAGTTTGATGCTATTCAGATTGGTCTGGCCTCGCCGGAAAAAATAAGGGAATGGTCGAAGGGAGAAGTTAAAAAACCGGAGACGATTAATTACCGGACTTTAAAACCGGAAAAAGATGGATTGTATTGTGAGAAAATTTTTGGACCAAGCAAGGACTGGGAGTGTCACTGCGGTAAGTACAAGAAGATTCGTTATAAAGGTGTTGTCTGTGACCGATGCGGCGTTGAAATTACAAAAGCCAGCGTCCGCAGAGAGCGTATGGGCCATATAGAACTGGCAGCGCCTGTTTCCCATATCTGGTATTTTAAAGGAATTCCAAGCCGAATGGGACTGATTTTGGATTTGTCTCCAAGAACACTGGAAAAAGTGCTGTATTTTGCATCTTATATTGTACTGGATCCGGGTACGACGGAGTTGAGCTATAAACAGGTATTATCTGAGAACGAATATCAGGAAGCAAGAGAAAAGTATGGCAGCGCATTCCGTGTGGGTATGGGCGCTGAGTCGATTCTGGAGCTGCTGCAGGCGATTGATCTGGAACGGGATTCCGTTTCGCTGAAAGCTGCGTTGAAAGATGCAACCGGACAAAAACGTGCGAGAATTATCAAACGTCTGGAAGTGGTAGATGCTTTTTATGAATCGGGAAATAAACCGGAATGGATGATTATGACCGTTGTTCCGGTGCTGCCGCCGGATCTGCGTCCGATGGTTCAGCTGGACGGCGGACGGTTTGCAACCTCCGATCTGAATGATTTGTATCGGAGAATTATTAACCGCAACAATCGTCTGCGTAGACTGCTGGAACTTGGCGCGCCGGACATTATCGTACGCAATGAAAAACGAATGCTGCAGGAAGCGGTTGATGCTTTAATTGACAATGGCAGACGGGGACGTCCGGTTACGGGTCCTGGAAACCGAGCGTTAAAGTCGCTTTCGGATATGTTAAAAGGAAAGGGTGGACGTTTCCGGCAGAACCTGTTAGGAAAGCGTGTAGATTATTCCGGACGTTCGGTTATCGTAGTAGGACCGGAACTGAAAATTTATCAGTGTGGTCTGCCGAAAGAAATGGCAATTGAGCTGTTTAAGCCGTTTGTAATGAAAGAACTTGTTTCGAATGGTACGGCGCATAATATTAAAAGCGCGAAAAAGATGGTAGAGCGTCTGCAGACGGAAGTATGGGACGTATTGGAAGAGGTTATTAAGGAACATCCGGTTATGCTGAACCGTGCTCCTACTCTGCATCGTCTTGGAATTCAGGCGTTTGAACCGATTCTTGTCGAAGGAAAGGCGATTAAGCTGCATCCGCTTGTATGTACGGCATACAATGCAGACTTTGACGGCGATCAGATGGCGGCCCATCTGCCGTTGTCCCAGGAAGCGCAGGCGGAATGTCGGTTTATGCTGCTGTCACCGAACAACCTGTTAAAACCTTCGGATGGCGGACCGGTTGCGGTACCTTCACAGGATATGGTACTTGGTATCTACTACCTGACACAGGAACGTCCGGGCACTCTCGGAGAGGGTTCTTATTATAAAAATGTTAACGAAGCTATTCTGGCATATGAAAACCAGGCATGTACGCTGCACAGCAGAATTCATGTACGCGTAAGCAGAAAAATGCCGGATGGAACAGTGAAGACCGGAACGATTGAATCAACATTAGGAAGATTTATTTTTAATGAAATCATTCCACAGGATCTGGGCTTTGTAGACCGGAGCAAACCGGAAAACGAACTGCTTCTGGAAGTTGATTTTCACGTGGCAAAGAAACAGTTGAAACAGATACTGGAAAAAGTTATTAATGTACATGGAGCTACTACAACGGCAGAAGTGCTGGATGATATTAAATCCATGGGATATAAATATTCCACAAGAGCGGCGATGACCGTTTCCATTTCGGATATGACCGTGCCGCCGCAGAAACCGCAGCTGATTAATGAAGCACAGAATACGGTGGACAGGATTACAAAACAGTATAAGCGTGGTTTAATTACCGAAGAAGAGCGCTATAAGGAAGTCGTTGAAGTATGGAAAGAAACGGATGATGAGCTGACGCAGGCACTGTTGTCCGGACTTGATAAATATAATAACATTTTTATGATGGCGGATTCAGGTGCGCGTGGTTCCGATAAACAGATTAAACAGCTGGCGGGTATGCGTGGTCTGATGGCAGATACGACCGGAAGGACGATCGAAATGCCGATCAAATCCAATTTCCGTGAAGGACTTGACGTACTGGAATACTTTATGTCCGCACACGGAGCCAGAAAAGGAATGTCCGATACGGCCCTGCGTACGGCAGACTCCGGATATCTGACAAGACGTCTTGTAGACGTATCGCAGGAGCTGATTGTACGGGAATTAGACTGTAATGAAGGAAAAGACCGCGAGATTCCGGGTATGGTAGTAACGGAGTTTGCAGATGGTAAGGAAGAGATCGAGAGCCTTCAGGAACGTCTGACAGGCCGGTTCTCCTGTGAAACGGTCTATGACAGAGATGGTAATGTACTTGTAAAAGCAAACCATATGATTACGCCGAGACGTGCGGAAAAAATTATGACGATTGGTGTGGATCAAAATGGCGAACCGATTACAAAACTGAAGATTCGTACGATTCTGACCTGCCGTTCTCTGGATGGTGTGTGTGCAAAATGTTATGGTACCAATATGGCGACAGGCCAGTCCGTACAGGTCGGCGAGGCGGTCGGTATTATAGCGGCACAGTCGATCGGTGAGCCGGGTACACAGCTTACGATGCGTACGTTCCACTCGGGCGGTGTTGCCGGTGATGATATTACACAGGGTCTTCCTCGTGTCGAAGAATTGTTTGAGGCAAGAAAGCCGAAAGGTCTTGCCATTATTACGGAGTTTGGCGGAGTAGCAACGATTAAAGACACGAAAAAGAAACGTGAGATTATAGTAACGAACCAGGAATCCGGTGAATCGAAAGCATATCTGATTCCATACGGTTCCCGTATTAAGGTTATGGACGGAGCGGTACTGGAAGCCGGAGATGAACTTACGGAAGGTTCGGTTAATCCGCATGATATTTTAAAGATTAAAGGTGTGCGTGCCGTACAGGATTATTTATTGCGGGAAGTGCAGCGTGTTTATCGCCTGCAGGGTGTGGAAATCAATGATAAGCATATTGAGGTCATTGTACGTCAGATGTTAAAGAAAATCCGCATTGAAAATAATGGAGATTCCGATTTCCTGCCGGGTACACTTGTAGATAATCTGGAATTTGAAGATGCAAATGAAAGACTGGAAAAAGATGATTTGGAACCTGCGGAAGGTGCACAGGTGCTGCTTGGTATTACAAAAGCGTCACTTGCGACCAATTCTTTCTTATCGGCAGCTTCTTTCCAGGAAACAACAAAAGTATTGACGGAAGCAGCGATTAAAGGCAAGATTGATCCGCTAATCGGCCTGAAAGAAAATGTTATTATCGGTAAACTGATTCCGGCCGGTACAGGTATGAAGCGATACCGCAGCATCAAACTGGATTCAGACGTGAATGAACAGGAAGTGCTGTTCAGCGAAGAAGATTTTATGGATTTTGATGAAGGCGCCGGAACCTCCGAGCAGGCAGATACGGCGAATGGCCATACGGCATTGTATGCAATGGATGATGATCAGGGCGATTTAATGGCACAGGAAGCGGAGCATCCGGTATTTTCAGATGCGGCCGGTATGAGAGCCTATGCCGATGGACTGGAAAAAGAAGAAGCATATGAAGACGATACGTATGACGACCCTGCTTATGATGGGGAAGTGCCGGACCGGACAGATGATGAAGAATATGCTTTGCTGGATTAAAATTGAATTATGAACGGCTAAAATATATTTCTGAAAAAAATACCACGAGAGAGATTTTTCTTTCGATGGTATTTTTTCTAAAATCAGGGAAAAATATATTAGAAACAGTGCAAAATGCTGAAATATACTGAAATAGAGAAAACTTCCTTGACATTCTGAAAATCTCTATATATAATATTCTAGCGTGTGATAATGTTGCGCACATCATATAAAATGCAGGAGGTGAAAATAATGCCAACATTTAACCAGTTAGTAAGAAAAGGAAGAAAGTCAGCTGCAAAGAAGTCTACAGCACCGGCACTTCAGAAAGGATACAATTCCTTACAGAAGAAAGCTACGGATACAGCTTCTCCACAGAAGCGTGGTGTATGTACTGCTGTTAAGACAGCAACTCCTAAGAAACCTAACTCAGCGCTTCGTAAGATTGCCAGAGTACGTCTTTCAAATGGTATTGAAGTTACAAGCTACATTCCAGGAGAAGGCCACAATTTACAGGAGCATAGTGTTGTTCTGATCCGCGGCGGCAGAGTAAAGGATTTACCTGGTACAAGATACCATATCATCAGAGGTACACTTGATACGGCAGGTGTTGCGAACAGACGTCAGGCCCGTTCCAAATACGGCGCTAAAAGACCGAAAGACGCTAAAAAATAAGATGATAGCATAATTATCATATTTAGCGGAGCAATATGACTCAATGTATCAAGGGACACATGCGGTGAAGTAGTGTTCCACAGAGGTTAGTGTTGGAATTATTTGTGTCGGAAAGGAAACAGCATTCCGGCGGAACCGTTTATATAGAAATAAATAACTCCGCACGTAACACAACATGTGAGTACCGTTGAATTAATCGAAAGGAAACAGCTGGCTGGAAAACAGACAGTAAAAATGATTAAGGAGGGAAGTATCGTGCCACGTAAAGGACATACTCAGAAAAGAGAAGTATTAGCTGATCCAATTTACAACAATACGGTCGTTACAAAGCTGATCAATAATATCATGCTGGACGGCAAGAAAGGTATTGCGCAGAAAATTGTATATCATGCATTCGACCGGGTTGCCGAAAAGACAGACAGACCTGCGCTGGAAGTTTTTGAGGATGCTATGAATAACATCATGCCTGTACTGGAAGTAAAGGCAAGACGTATCGGCGGCGCTACCTATCAGGTGCCGATCGAAGTAAGACCGGATCGCCGTCAGGCGTTAGCATTGCGCTGGATGACCATGTTTTCACGTAAAAGATCGGAGAAGACAATGGAAGAGCGTTTAGCAAACGAAATCATGGATGCGGCAAATAATACCGGAGCATCTGTGAAACGTAAAGAGGATATGCACAAGATGGCAGAAGCAAACAAAGCTTTTGCACACTATAGATTCTAATGTGCATGTTGCAGTATAATTAGGAGGAAAAATCTTGGCTGGAAGAGAATATCCATTAGAGAGAACCAGAAATATTGGTATTATGGCTCATATTGATGCTGGTAAGACAACATTGACCGAGCGTATTTTATACTATACCGGTATTAACTATAAGATTGGTGATACTCATGAAGGTACTGCTACCATGGACTGGATGGAACAGGAGCAGGAAAGAGGTATCACAATTACTTCAGCCGCTACAACCTGTCACTGGACTTTGGAAGACCATGCTAAAGTTAAACCGGGTGCGTTAGAGCATCGTATTAATATTATTGATACACCGGGACACGTTGATTTTACAGTTGAAGTTGAACGTTCGCTCCGTGTATTGGACGGTGCGGTCGGCGTCTTCTGTGCAAAGGGTGGTGTTGAACCTCAGTCGGAAAATGTATGGCGTCAGGCTGACACCTATAATGTACCAAGAATGGCATTTATTAACAAAATGGACATTCTGGGAGCTGATTTTTATGGTGCGGTAGAACAGATCCGTACAAGATTGGGCAAAAATGCAATTGTTTTACAGATTCCGATCGGCAAAGAAGATGAATTCAAAGGAATCATTGATTTGTTTGAGATGGAAGCATATATTTACAACGATGATAAAGGTGATGATATTTCCATTATCGCGATTCCGGATGACATGAAGGATGATGCGGAATTATATCACACAGAACTCGTTGAAAAGATCTGTGAGTTAGACGATGATCTGATGATGCAGTATCTGGAAGGAGAAGAGCCTTCCGTAGAAGATTTAAAGAAAGCGCTTCGGAAAGCAACTTGTGAATGTACGGCAATTCCTGTATGCTGTGGTTCCGCATACCGCAATAAAGGTGTGCAGAAGCTTCTGGATGCGGTATTGGAATTCATGCCGGCTCCTACGGATGTAGAAGCGATCAAAGGTGTGGATCTGGATGGCAATGAAGTGGAAAGACATTCTTCCGATGAAGAGCCATTCTCTGCGCTTGCATTTAAGATCATGTCAGATCCGTTTGTCGGAAAACTGGCATTTATTCGTGTATACTCCGGTATATTAAAATCCGGATCGTATGTGTTAAATGCTACAAAAGATAAAAAAGAACGTGTTGGCCGGCTGCTTCAGATGCATGCAAATAAGCGTGCGGAGCTGGACAAGGTATATTCCGGAGATATTGCGGCTGCAGTTGGTTTTAAACTGACAACAACCGGTGATACAATCTGTGATGATCAGCATCCGGTTATTCTGGAATCCATGGAATTCCCTGAACCGGTTATCGAACTGGCGATTGAGCCGAAGACAAAAGCCGGACAGGGCAAGATGGGTGAAGCTTTGGCAAAACTGGCTGAAGAAGATCCTACATTCCGTGCACACACAGATCAGGAAACAGGCCAGACTATTATTGCCGGTATGGGCGAGCTGCATCTGGAAATTATTGTAGACCGTCTGCTTCGTGAATTTAAGGTGGAAGCAAACGTAGGCGCTCCGCAGGTTGCATATAAAGAGACATTTACAAAGCCTGTTGAACAGGAATACAAATATGCAAAACAGTCCGGTGGCCGTGGTCAGTACGGACATTGTAAAGTTAAATTCGAGCCGATGGATGCAAACGGCGAAGAAGTATTTAAGTTTGAATCTGCGGTTGTCGGCGGTGCAATTCCGAAGGAATACATTCCGGCAGTCGGAGAAGGTATCGAAGAAGCATCACGGGCAGGTATTCTTGCAGGATTCCCTGTTCTTGGTATTAAGGCAACCGTCTATGACGGTTCCTACCATGAAGTCGATTCATCCGAAATGGCATTTCATATTGCCGGCTCCATGTGCTTTAAAGAAGCCATGTCCAAGGCATCTCCGGCAATTTTAGAGCCGATTATGAAGGTGGAAGTAACAATGCCGGAAGAATATATGGGTGATGTAATCGGTGATTTAAATTCACGCCGAGGACGTATTGAAGGTATGGATGATCTTGGCGGCGGTAAGATCGTACGTGCGTTTGTACCGCTTGCAGAGATGTTTGGTTATTCTACGGATTTGCGTTCCAGAACACAGGGACGCGGTAACTACTCCATGTTCTTTGAAAAATACGAGCAGGTACCGAAGTCCGTGCAGGAAAAAGTAATTTCCGCACAGGCCAAATAAAAATAAAATATTTGATTAAATCAATTTTCTTTATCTGGCCGACCATGTATGGGAGCCAGATAGAGAAAATTACCGGAATTTGTGGAAAAACAGGTAATTCTTATTAGGAATTACTTGAAAAAACAGGAAGATTCGAATATAATACGAGATAGTATATTATAAACCAACTGCCCAATGGGCAAAATTTTTAAGGAGGACATTTCAACATGGCAAAGGCTAAATTTGAAAGAACAAAACCACATTGTAATATCGGTACCATCGGTCACGTAGATCATGGTAAAACAACCTTAACAGCAGCAATCACAAAAGTACTTTCCGAAAGAGTAGACGGTAATGCAGCTGTAGATTTCGCTAATATTGATAAGGCTCCGGAAGAGAGAGAAAGAGGTATCACAATCTCTACGGCTCACGTTGAGTACGAAACAGCTAAGAGACATTATGCACACGTTGACTGTCCTGGACATGCTGACTACGTAAAGAACATGATCACAGGTGCGGCTCAGATGGACGGCGCTATCCTTGTTGTAGCTGCTACTGACGGTGTTATGGCTCAGACAAAAGAGCACATTCTGTTATCCCGTCAGGTAGGTGTACCTTATATTGTCGTATTCATGAACAAATGTGATATGGTAGACGATGAAGAATTACTTGAATTAGTAGAAATGGAAATTACGGAACAGCTTGAAGAATATGAATTCGAAGGATGCCCGATTGTTAAAGGTTCTGCTTTAAAAGCTCTGGAAGATCCGACAAGCGAATGGGGTGACAAGATTATGGAATTAATGGATACGGTAGACAGCTACATTCCGGATCCGCAGCGTGATACGGATAAGCCATTCTTAATGCCTGTCGAAGACGTATTCACAATTACAGGTCGTGGTACGGTTGCTACCGGTAGAGTAGAAAGAGGTACATTACATCTGAATGATGAACTGGAAATCCTTGGTATTAAGGAAGACGTTCAGAAGACAGTTGTAACCGGTATCGAAATGTTCCGTAAACAGCTTGACGAAGCTATGGCTGGTGATAATATTGGTGCGTTACTGCGTGGTGTTAACCGTGACCAGATCGAAAGAGGTCAGGTTCTTGCTAAACCAGGTTCCGTTACTTGCCATCATAAGTTTACAGCTCAGGTTTACGTATTAACAAAAGATGAAGGTGGACGTCATACACCTTTCTTTAACAACTATCGTCCGCAGTTCTATTTCAGAACAACAGACGTAACAGGTGTTTGTTCTTTACCAAGCGGTACGGAAATGTGTATGCCTGGTGATAATATTGAAATGACGATTGAACTGATTCATTCGGTTGCTATGGAGCAGGGTCTTACGTTTGCTATTCGTGAGGGTGGTAGAACTGTTGGTTCTGGTCGTGTTGCTTCTATCGTTGAGTAATTACAATTTATTCAGTAAAATCAAGGCTTTCGGGGATTTCTCCGAAAGCCTTTTTACGTTGTGAAACAATTCAAAAATGCTCTGTGGTTCTAATATGGTTCTAAAAAATTTGTTCATCATTATAATACATTCAAAATATCTTCTAATAGTTCTCTACTGGAATATTAAATGAATTCATCAAACTGTCTATCCATATGTTGTATTCATCACTGTCAATTTTTTCACTTTCCAGTTCTTTATTCAATTCATTCCAACGAGATACAAGGGATGCAATCTGTGGACTTTCTATGTTAATAGATGCCACTAAGCGTCGGGTAGCTGTGTTGACAGAAGTGGAACAATCTACAGGAATACCTGCTCTTATCAATTCCATAATTACCTTTAAAATATCTGAATATGTGTTAATGCTCAATTCTTCGTTGGGTTTAATTGTGTATCCAAAAAATAGTTCTTCTTTAATACCAATAATGGAACAAAATTTTTGTATTACCTCCATAGGCGGTTCACTATAACCGTTTTCATAATTAGAATAAGTCGGAACAGACAGCTCCAACTTCGCAGCCATTTCTTTTTGAGACATATCAGCTCCCATACGGAAGGACTTCAAACGTTTGTCTACATGTAAATAATGCGCTATTCGCATATTCTCACCTCGCATTGGATTTTTAATTATTATACCACAATTTTAACAATAATAAATAGAAATATTCAAATTTTAATATTTTACTTGACATATCTAAAAACAGATATTATGTATAAAAATACAAGAAATTAAATATTTCTATTAAAATTCAAATTTTAGGAGGATTGGATGAAAACAAACTATTTAATGAGTGCAGAAGATGTTGCCAATGAGCTGGGTGTTTCCAAAGGTCATGCGTATAAGGTAATAAGGCAGCTTAATGAAGAATTGGAAAAGTCCGGCTTTATTGTGGTAACGGGGAAAATTCCCAGAGCATTTTGGGAGAAGAAGTTTTATGGTTATCAAACAGCATAAAGGAGGGAAAGAAAAATGCCGGCATACAAGGATGAAAAGCGGAATACATGGCTTAGCCTGTTCTACTATGAGGATTGGCAGGGGAACAAAAAGAAAAAGCAGAAACGTGGGTTTAAAACGAAGAAAGAAGCGTTGGAGTGGGAAAATAATTTCAAATTATCTGCTAATGCCAATATGGATATGACGATGGGAGCGTTTGTGGAGATTTATTTTCGTGACAAAGAGGGTGAGCTGAAAGAGCGTTCTATCAAGAATAAAAGGTATATGATAGAAGCGCATATACTGCCACATTTTCAAAATAAGAAAATGAATGAGATTACTCCATCAGATATTATACAGTGGCAGAATGCAATGAGAGAAAAAGGGTATGCGCAGACTTATCTTCGTATGGTGCAAAATCAGATTACGGCATTATTCACTCATGCAAGCAGTATCTACAATTTGTCGAATAATCCATGCAAACGAGTGAAAAAGATGGGAAAGCCGGATGCGGATAAGCTGGAATTTTGGACAAAAGAGGAATACGACAAATTTATTGGCTCGATTGAGGTTGGGAGCTGCTATTATGTGATTTTTGAAATTCTGTTCTGGACGGGAATTAGGGAAGGAGAACTACTTGCCTTAACAAAATCGGACGTAGATTTTCAGAACAACCGCATGAGCATCACAAAGACCTATTATCGGACGGAGCGGCGTGATGTAATTACAGTGCCAAAAACGGAACAATCAGTGCGAGTAATTGAATTGCCGGAGTTTCTGACACAAGAAATTAAAGAATATGTGAATAAACTTTATGAGTTGCCGGATGATGAACGTATCTTTCCTATCGTTGCCGAAGCAGTGCAGCATAAGCTAAAGCGGCAGGCGGAAAAGGCAGGAGTGAAAAAGATACGTGTCCATGATATTCGTCACAGCAGTGTAGCGTACCTTATCAATCAGGGCGTACAACCGTTGATTATTAAAGAACGGTTAGGGCATAAGGATATAAAAATCACATTGAACACGTATGGGCATTTGTATCCTAACCAACAAAGGCAAGTGGCGGATATGTTGAACCAACAAAAAATAAGCCCTAACAGCGGCAACTGTCAGGACTTATGATAACTGGAAAACCTCTGTTATCAGTAATCACAATACAAGTATAGCAGAGGTTTCTTCCAACGACAATAATTTTTTAACAATGGAGGGCATGATGGAAGAAACAAAAAATGGGTTACAGATGATAATAATGTCGGAGATACAGTCGCAGGAAGTTTCTTGGTTGTGGTATCCGTTTATCCCCTATGGAAAGCTGACAATCATTCAAGGCGATCCAGGCGATGGAAAAACAACGCTTGTGCTGAATATAGCGGCATGGCTATCAAAGGGAGAGGGATTAGACAGTGAGATGAAATTGTCTGAGCCAGTGAATGTAATTTACCAGAGTGCGGAAGATGGTTTGGCAGATACAGTTAAACCAAGATTGGAGCTGGCAGGAGCAGACTGTGAGAGGATATTGGTTATTGATGAAAAGGAAAAATCTTTATCTATGGTTGATGAACGATTGGAAAAGGCGATTGTGCAGACGAAAGCAAGAATGTTAATTTTAGATTCAATACAGGCATATCTTGGTGGCGGTATGGATATGAACAGAGCAAATGAAGCAAGGGATATGACGAAGAAATTAGGAGCGTTAGCAGAGAAATATCAGTGTGCAATCATTCTTATCGGTCACATGAATAAAGCGGCAGGAAATAAGGCTGCGTATCGGGGCATGGGTTCGATTGATTTCTTCGCAGTAGCAAGAAGCGTATTATTGGTGGGCAGGGTTGAAGGAGAACCAAATATTAGAGCAGTGGTGCAAATAAAAAATAATCTTGCAGCATTTGGACACCTGAAGGCATTTGCATTGTCGGAGGATGGTTTTCAATGGCTTGGTGATTATGAGATTACGGCTGATGAAGTCTTAGGCGGCATTGCCCCAAAAGCAAATAAAATGGAACAGGCGAAGCGATTGCTTAGGGAACTGGCTTTGACTTCTGATGCAATTCAGAGCAATGAGATTTTTGATATGGCTGACGAGCAGGGAATTTCAAAGAGGACATTGGAAAATGCAAAAAGGGAGCTTGGCATTCGGGCGAGGAAGATAAACAATTCTTGGTATTGGGAATTGGATAAGGTCAAGCCGGAATAAAAGGAAGAACGCAACAATGCAGACTATAAAGATTTTGCGGAGATGAATATTGCAAGGTTGCAAAATATATAGACTTTGCATTGTTGCGGACTTGATTGAGATGCGCTTTCGCATGGATGAAGCGAGTAGATGAAAAGGCGAAGTTATTTGCCAGCGTAAGCGTGGCAATGCCCCCGGCAGGGCGCAAAGGCGCTTTTGATAGAGCGTAGCCTGTCGAAAGTGCTTTTGCGTTACTTTCGCAGAAAGTAACAAAGGCTGTGCCTATCGGCACAAATATAACAGATAAGAATAGAGAAGATAGGAAGGTGTGAGATTATTGGAGAGGACAATTAGCGGCATGATGGGAAAAGGTTCTGTCAGCCATAATACTAGGACTTTCAGCGCAAAGAATGTGGATAAGGAACGGAGCAAATATAATATGGAGTTCTGCCATTTAGATATTAAAAAGATATATCACGAATTATTTGATGATGCGCTGGAGCGTTACAATGCAAAGCAGAAACGGAGTGACCGGAAAATTGACAATTATTATGAGAAGATAAGGCAGAGCAAGCAGGAGAAGTTGTTTCATGAAGTTATTCTTCAGATTGGAAATAAAGATGATATGAATGCGAAAAGCGAAGAAGGACAGCTTGCAAAAGATATATTGATAGAATTTATGGAAGATTTTCAGAAAAGAAATCCGAATCTATATGTGTTTTCGGCGCATCTGCATATGGACGAGGAAACGCCTCACATTCATATTGATTTTGTTCCTTTTATCCGTAATAGCAAACGTGGACTTGATACGAGAGTATCACTGAAAGGCGCACTGGCAGAGCAGGGGTTTAAAGGCGGCACAAGAAGCGCAACAGAGTGGAATCAATGGATAGAATCCGAAAAACAGGAGCTTTCAAAAGTTGCGGAAAGATATGGGGTGCGGTGGAAACAGTTAGGAACACATAATAAGCATTTATCAGTGTTGGATTTTGAAAAACAGGAGAGGGCAAAAGAAGTTGCAAAATTGGAAAAGGTGGTATCCAACAATAAAGCGGAGCTATCCCACATTATTTATCAGCAAGTCTTGGCTGAAAATGAAATGGAGAAGATAAGGCAGGAGAATGAAGCTGTCCGGCAGGAAACAACGGAGCTTTCTGCAACCAATGATTTATTAAGGGAACAGGCGGATGGATTGATAGAGAACAGAGAAAAGCTGATGTCTGATAATAAAGCATTGGAACAGCAGCAGAAAAAATTACAGCAGGATATTGAGAAAATGGCTGATTCTAAAGTAGCGTTGGAACGTAACGTACATGCCTATGATGAAGATGCCAGATGGCAGTTGCCGGAGCCAACTGCATTAATGAGCGCAAAGACTTATCGGGAAAAGAACGCTATGCCGCTTGTGGAAAGGCTGAAAGAAATTGTAAAAAGCCTTACGATAAAATGTGTCAATCTGATGGAGCAGATTAAGCAGTTAAAGGCAAAAGTCACAAAACAGGCAGAGGATATTGATTTCTATAAAAGTAAGGTACATCAGCAGTATGTAAAATTAGAACAGTTGCAGGAAAAAGCGGATGATTTTGAGCGTGTGAAACAATATGTCGGAGTAGACAAAATTGATATTATTGTGACAAATGCAAGGGAATTGGAACGAATCGCACAGAGTGAAAAACAGCAGAGCAGAGCGTATGGAATGGGCAGATAAGAAAGGACGGATTGATATGATGGATAATGGAAATTGGAGCGAACAGTATTCTATGGAAAATATTATGGGTTGTGAATACAACATGGATAACGGTTATGTGGAAGTTTATTATTCTGACGGCAATATTTTGCAGTTGAAATGTGAAGAAATAGAAGCTAATCTGCGTACTACAGAACAATCGCTTGCGAAGATGCATAAGTTGTTGGATAGCAAGCCGATTGAGTATGTTGCAATGGCGTTGTCGGGAGAGCTACAAGCCTATTGTGACATAGAGGCAGATATGGTAAAGGGTATGTTTGGCACAATTGTTCAAGGATATTTGAAGCAGGGATACAGTAAAACTATGGCAGAAGCGTTGGCAAGAGAATTTTTTAGATATGAAAGTTGAGGGATAATGTGACAGATACAGAGAAAAAGTAATGGTGAGGCTATGCACGAAGATTTTGACAGAAACAGAACTTTACGAAATGGATATGGAAGTAAGGAATTTAGTGGATTGGGTATGCGTTTCGGAGCAGATGAAAGAGAATAACAATAAAATCCGCAGCCTGACAGGGGAATATAAGCAGATAGAGTCGGAATGTCGGGAGGGCATCGGGGAAAAGCTAGAACGTATGAAAAAATTGTGTGAGGAGCGTAATGGTTTGTATGAAAAGCAGAATGAGTTGAGAGGGCAGAGGGAGAAATTAGAGCGGGGGTTTGCAAAATAATAAAAGATATAAGTGTAAGGGCAGGCAAATATGATCTGCCCTTTCCTTAATGATATTTTATGACATGGTGCTAGCACCATGTGGTTAATGATTCGCTAGGAAAATATATTTGGATTTGACATTATTAAGAAGTTTGATGAATTCGCATGGCTAATGTGGTACAATAGTTTCGTAAATTAATAATTTTGTGATAAAAACAATATGTAGATGAATTAAGAATGTCGAAAGGAAACAAGAGGATTGTACAATGCTACGGATAAATAAATATGTTGAAGTGATAGATTCAGAAAAGATAATCAGTATCGGTAAGTATCGAATAGGTACGGAGATTCCTTGTGGCGAATACTATTTATGGGGAAAAGATATTTGGTATTCTTATAAGAGAAAAAGGAAAAAGAATATCATGAATACACTAGAGAAGTATATGATATATTTGAAAAAGGAGATGTTTTAGACTTGGAAGCAGGCAAAATGACATTAGTTGATAATTTGCATTATTTATGTGATAAAACAGATGTGATTTTACCTGAGCATATTTATAGAGTAGGAATAGAAATACCGGAAGGATATTATTTGTTTAAATTTGACAAAGCATATTATAAGGAGCCAATATCTTATTGTAGGGATAAGGAAGAATGTGCGTTTGATATGCATGAGAATTATGCGTATTCAAGATATCATAGTGAAACGAAGAAATATGGATGTATTTTGGTAAACTCTGAAACAAGACACATTGAAGTCAAAAACGGTATTGCAGTTTACTACGGGAATAATAAGTTTGACGAGGAGCAAATAGTTAATGATTCTTCAATTGATGAAAATAGCTTTTTATGCAATGGGGTAAAAATATTTAGTTGCAAGATAACAGAATTGCTATTGTATGAAAAGCATAGTGATGGAGATAGATTTTGTGGCGAAATTCCTGTTGATGTGTTGAATTATTCTATATATACAATTGGAGATCAATTAAAATGGACGGCAGATGTAAAACCGCTATCCTTTCAGAATCCGGGTAGTATGTCTGTGAGGTTTATAGATATTTCTAATGAGGAAAATAGTTATGTAGCTAAAATAAATAACTTTGCTTATCATTATGATAGGGAGAGATACATTAATTGGTTTCATGTATCTGCCATATTGCCACAGTATTTAGTTGGCAAAGCTGTTTTGATTGAGTTAATTGAATATAATGGAAAAAGTATTTCGGAACCTTTAAAAAATAATATAAGCATACATAGGTATAGTGGTAATCAGGATATACAGAAGATATTTGAAAAGGAATTTAATGTATTGAAAGAATTGCTCAAAAATTTTGATGGAATTGACATTGAATATGAGGTAGAATATCTTGAAAAAGCACCAGATTTAATTAATGAGATTAATGTTTGCGTGCAAGAAATTTTGGAAAAACGTAATTCATATGAGAAGAGAATGGGCGATGCAGATAAGGAGATTATATTTTCAGTTTCAGCGACATATGATAAAAATTCTATTGTTGTGCTAAGTTAGCAGATGTTGCTTATCAAGTAAATGCAAATGAGGATAATACAGAGTACAAAGTAATATTTAAAGGAACTCAAATAGAGCAAATAGAACTAATGAGTTATTTATTATATGATGCAATAAAGAAAGAGGATGTGCTTAATAGAGAGTACCTTAACGATAAAAGCTATATATTTTTTATAATGAATCATATTCAGCAAAAGATTAATAGTTTAAATGAAAAGTATGGTTATTCCTCTGTGGTTACAAATTCTGTTTTGGTTCGTATTATTAAAAATATCAATAAATGTTTACAACAAAGGGTAGATGATATATATTCTGATATAAGTAGAGAGGGGCGGGTTCAGACTAGATGGGGTAATGAGTATCGTTTATTTATGTTGGTCAGCAAGTATGTATCGGGTACACATTATCAGTATCATTGCGATTGGTTGGGAAAACAGAGTTATGATGTTTATTTAGAAAAATATAAAATAGCGATAGAGTATCAGGGACAACAGCATTATGAAGCTGTTAGCTTGTTTGGAGGAGATGAAGGATTAAAATATAATCAAGAAAGAGATCGGAGAAAGAAAAAATTATCTGAAGAACATGGGATTAAATTGTTGGAATGGAAATATACAGTTCCTGTGGATGAGGATAATGTAATGGATTTGTTGGTTAATAATGGAGTGAACATTGAGATAGTGGAAAATACTGTGTCTTTAGAACAAGGGTTGGACAATCATGTAATTATGGCTCCATTTGTTACAAAAGAGAAGAAAGAAAAAGGAAAACAAAGAATATTGTACAAAAGATAGTAAAAGCGTATATTGTTAATTATACTTTTGAGGGAAAATTGAAAGATAAATATAATACAATAGGAGATGCCGCACAAGCCATCGGGATAAGTAGTACAAGCATATCAAAAGTATTGAGAGGACAACGTAATACGGCAGGTGGCTTTATATGGAAAAAATTCTCCGCAGGAGAAGATATACCTGAAACGATAGATATAACTTTTGATTTGGGATTGACGAATGCTGGTGAAGTAAGAAGAATTGCCAAAATTGATGATGAGGGAAATATACTTCAAGAGTATGCATCGGTAATGGAGGCATCAAGATTAAACAATATAGAATATAAGACACTACAGCGGCAAATAAATAATGCGCAAGGGTGGAAGTATGTATAATACGATGTTTATGACAATATTTTGCTGACACAAAATATAGATTTTGATATTAATTTCTCGCACCACTGGCGCGAGATTTGGAGGGAATACTTTGAACGATTTTGAAATTATGGAATATAGACCTTTAGTAGACGAAGTAAAAGAATTAATACATAAAAAACAGTATAAAGTATTGCAATTGATAAACGCTGAAACAATAAACCTTTATTGGGAAATAGGAGAAGAAATATATAGACAGCAGGAAGAAAACGGATGGGGAAAATCTATTGTACAAGTGTTATCAAAAGAGTTGCAGAAAGAATTTCCGGGAGCAAAGGGGTACTTTGCCGCAAATCTTTGGCGAATGAGAAATTTCTACTTAAGTTATCGTAATTCTGAAAAACTCGCACCACTGGTGCGAGAAATTAGCTGGAGCAATAATATAATTATTATGGAAAAATGCAAAGATGACCTGCAAAGGGAATTTTATATTCAAATGACAAAAAGATATGGTTGGACAAAACGTATCTTAGCCAATTTTTTAGAAGCGCAGACTTATGAAAAATACTTATTAAATCAAACAAATTTTGATATGACGTTACCAAAAGAACGTAGGGTTCAGGCAAAATTGGCAGTAAAGGATGAATATACCTTTGATTTTGCTGAATTATCACCAGAATATTCAGAGCATGAACTGGAAATGCAGTTAGTGAATAATATTAGGGCTTTTTTGATCGAAATGGGTGGTGATTTTACATTTATTGGTAACCAATATCATTTGGCAGTGGGAAGTCGAGATCTATATATTGATTTATTATTGTTTCATCGAAGATTGAGAAGCTTAGTGGCAATTGAATTGAAGATAGGAGAATTTGAGGCAGAATATGCAGGAAAAATGCAGTTGTATTTGACAGCGTTGGATGAGCAGGTAAAGCTGATGGATGAAAATCCATCTATTGGAATTATTATTTGCAAAAGCAAAGATAAGACATATGTGGAATATGCTTTAAAACAGACTAATGCACCAATTGGAGTAGCAACGTATCAGCTAAGCAACTCTTTGCCGGAAAATATGAAAGAAATGTTGCCAGAACCAGAGGAAATTGTGAAAAGACTAAGGATATTTGAAAATTAATTTGAAGTATATTTGAATTGGAGAATGTTAGGAGTGGTGTAATGTTACGTTTTTAATATGTAAAGATATCATAGAACTAATAAATGAGAAACGACGTGAAATTATGGACATAATTTCCAATATAGAAGAACGCTCTTCAAAGGCAATGTTTGTATATTCATATGCTGTATTTGAAAGTACAATAACAGAGATACTTCGGTATTACTTGTACGCTTTTCCAGAGAAAGTAGATAAAAAATACTTTGAAATTGAAAAAGATGAGTTGCTAGCATCACCTATTACGTATGATATATTACAGAGAATTGTTGATAGGTATATTAGAAAATATTCAAGTGAGTCATTATTAAAATATTTAACCTTTTTTGAAAAAACAACGTCAATTAAAATGGATATTAATACATATCACCACTTTACAACTTTTTAAAAAATAAAATAACGCACAAGGTACTTTCTCATGTATAATAAGTTTGCACACAAAACTATACGAAAGAGAGTGACCTTGTACGTCAGACTTATTATACAACGAAAATAATCTAATTGGTAGACTGTACCGTTATTTTTATATTTATTTTAAAACTTTTTCCGCACCGACTATTGAAACCCTTTTTCTGCTGGTGTTATCTATACTTGCCATGGAGTCAGCAGTTTCCATCCGGTCCCTTTACAGACATTTTTTATCAGGGATTACAAAAAAATCCCTGAATGCATTTTACTATGCCTGCTCTTATGCAAAGGCCGATTATTCCAGATTTATGAATGTTACTGCTGGCATGGCTTTAAAACTCATACCGGAAAAACTTTCTTCACAGCCTGTTTTTCTGTGCATTGATGACACAATGGCCCCGAAGTTTGGAAAAAATTTGAAGATGTTTCAAAACTTTTTGACCATGCAGCGCATAATGGCTCAAACTATCTGAACGGACATTGTTTCGTAAGCGTAATGCTCTGCGTCCCGGTGTGGAATAAAAACAGGATCCATTACCTTTCTGTTCCGCTTGGATACCGTATGTGGCAAAAAAAGGAGTCAAAGCTGGAACTTGCTGCATCCATGGTCCGTCAGGCGATGCCGGAATTCAGCAATAAAAAAATGTTATCATCCTTTGTGACAGCTGGTATGTAAAAAGAACCTTGTTTCCATCGTGGATGAATATGAGAACCTTGACCTTATCGGAAATGCAAGGTCTGATTCTGTCATTTATGACCTGCCGCCGCAGCGTACTGGAAAAAGGGGACGGCCAGCGCTGCATGGGAAAAAACTTTCCATTCAGGACGATTTTACGCTGTCTGATGAAAAAATCGGTGATTATTATATGGTCGTGCGCCATGTCCTTACTAATATTTTTGGAAAAAGGACAGTCCTGGCATATGTCACATCCGCTGATAAAGCAGCAGGCAGCAGGCGTTTGTTTTTCAGCACAGTTTTTCCGGAACAGCTTCAGGTCTTCTGCGCATGGCAGGAGAAATCCCCGCTAAACCAGACAGGGAGCAGCCGGATGCAGTTTATTCCCCTGATGCTGTATGCATTTCGATGGCCGATAGAGGTTAGTTACTACGAACAGAAAACTTTCTGGTCACTGTGCAGTTACATGGTCCGCAGCCGCAAAGGGATTGAAATGCTGGTCAATCTGATTAACATTTCATACTGTGCAATGAAACTGCTGCCATACCAGGACAAGGCGTTTTATAAATATCAGACAGAAAGCGTGCAGGAGTTTCGGTTTGCGTTAAGCGAACAAATTCGCCAGCAGGTATTTTATGCCATTTTCGTAGAAAAAGTCGAAACCAGCATAAAATCAAATGCTTTAATAAATGCCTTAAAACGGCTGGTTCAGAAACAGGGGCATCATTTATAAAGTTGTAAAGTAGTGATTGATTTTATTATGATTGCGCATCAAAAAAAGACACTTACATCACAACATAAACCCCAAGCTAATGATGTAATGTCATTAGGAAAAGAGATGTTTAATGAGCTTGTTTTTATGGATTATTTTGATGCTTATGAATTTAGAAACAAAAAGAACGAGATTTTTAATAAAGTATATTCTGTGGAAAATAATGTTGAGGAGAAGTTGCGTTTTTTAACGGGATCGGATTGCCATCGGTGGGAGCATTATCCTTACTCAGAAGAGAACGAGAAAATAGAATTTAAATTTACATACATAAAATCTTTGCCATCATTTAAGGGATTAGCGATGGCTGTGACAGATCATCATAGGATAGAACTTGAAAATTCATTTTATAATCCGAATGAAAAGTACTTCAAAGAAGTAGTTGTTGATATTGATGGGAAAGAAAATGTCATTCCTCTTTCAAAAGGATTGAATGATATTATAGGTGATAATTCAATAGGAAAATCTCTGTTTTTATATGCTATAACAGATGATTATAAAAAGATTGATAAACATTTGCGTACAGGATATAGCAAATATATTGATAAAAATAGACTTGCATTTAGGACAACTATAAAAGAAACAGATATATTTCGGTATAATCAACAAGGAGAAATTAGAGGAATCTTTGATGACGATGGTTTAAAGCCAGATAAGTATTTATCCAATTTTTATCCAAACACAATTAATTCAGATAAGTATAGAAATATTGTAGATGTGGAATTTGAAAAGTTGTTTGATGCACTCAAAGACAAATATGCTTATGATGCGGATATAAGTAAACTTCCTGTATTTACAATACCAGCAAATGAGTCCACTGAAAAAAGTATTACTTTTATTGATAACGTAAAGAAAATTGCAACGAAGGAGATTCAAAATTTGGTGGATTTATTTGAGAAGACAGTTGCGGATTTAAATCAATTGATTACTAATAAGGAGTTATTAGAAACAGATAAAAAGCATATTGAAACATCATTAGATATGTTTAAGATGATGAGCGAAAAATATACTGGAAAGCTGGAAAAGTTAAAAAAAGAAAATGAAAAGATAAATATATTTAATTCATACTTAAGGTCTTATAAAGCAAAGTATGGTAGAAAAATTACAGATGAGCAAGCTGTCTTTTCAGAATATGTTGAGAATAAAGAACTTGCAATCGAAAGTATGGCGGAATTGATGTTAAAAAGACAAAAATTAAAAAGTATATACCTGATGTTGCGGAAACAGAAGTTATTCCAGAAACGAATCCGGTAGATAAGTATAGATTTGTTTCAAAATTACAAATTGAGAAAATTAACAATGACTATATTAAAAGTATTTTGAAATCAGTTATTAAAAGAGGAAAAAATATAGATACACTAATTATAACAGAATTAGAACTAAAGGATATGATAAAAAACTATCCGAGTGAAGATCAAATAACGCCTTTAGAGGTGTTGAAGGCTAAAATAAATTCGAAATTGGATAATGATTTTAAAATCCGAAATACAATTGTGGAAGAAAATATGGATGTATATGATGAGGTGTCATCAGGCTTTGATGCGCAAATGTATTTTACATTATTAAGCGGAGAAATGCGTGATAAGGGTATATACATTATAGACCAACCAGAAGATCATATTTCACAACGTGCTATAAAAGAAAAAGTATTAGATCAATTTAGAAGAATGGGACAACAGAGGCAAGTTATAATGGTAACTCATAACCCACAGTTCATTGTTAATTTAGATGTTGATAACGTAATATATCTTAGCAAGAATAATGGTAAGTTTACAATACAATCAGGTGCATAGGAATATGAAGATGATGATTATAGCATATTAAGAATTGTTGCAGATAATATTGAAGGTGGATTACAAACGACAAAAGGGAGAATGAAAAGATATGAAAAAGACGTATGAATTTAAGGCAGAGACTGAAAAGTTTATTCTTGTTAATACAAATCCTAACGATAAGGGGGAGCCATTTACGATAGATAAAAAGAAATGCAGTTTGATACGAATAAATTTTATCAGTATGTTTTTTCTGATATAATTACTGAAATGGAAATTGAGATTGTAAATAAGGCAGATAGTGATGATAAATTAGCAAAAAGGTTGTATGAAACTATTTCTGAAATTTCCAGTGGTGTGATGAAAAAATTGAATGAGAAATGTTTTTCTGAGTTGGGAAATAAAGTCATGTAGAACGTGTTGATAGAAAATTTGCGATTTATTGTTTGAAGAATAATTTGAATATTTTTTTCCAAAGAAACAATAATAAACAATGTATAATTAAATATTTTATTGTGGTTGGAAGATGGGTACGGAGGAGCAGGGGATAAAAATCAATACTTAATTGCGTGCAGTTTGAACGATGTGGGAATTGATTTTTATAAAAAGGTATGGTACTGCGCTAAACGGTATAAAACGAGTCGGAGGAGAATAGATGGATGACAAAAATGAAATAATAGAAGCGAATCAGTCTTTAGATATGTTGATTGCAGAGTCTATAGAACTAGTCCAGTATGCAAGGCAGATTACTGCAAAACAGGTTAATTTGGTGCAGTTAATGACTTATTACTCACTTGGGAAATGGATCGTTGAGGAACAGCAGGAAGGGAAAGAACGGGCCAAATATGGAAAGCATGTTTTGAAAAAATTGTCAGAAAGCCTTACAAAAGAGTTTGGCAGAGGATTTTCCGAAACAAACTTGGAGTATGCCAGAAAATTTTATTTTACATATGCGGATCGAATTTCCCAGACGCTGTTTGAGGAATTTGCAGTGAAAAAATCCCAAACAGTGTTTGAGGAATTGGATAAGGAACAACCTTTTATTGTTTCATGGTCGCATTATCTGCAACTAATGCGAATTGAAAATGTGGATGAACGAAAATTTTATGAGATAGAATCAGCAAAATCTGGTTGGGGAATACGTACATTGCAAAGGCAGTATAATTCAAGCCTATATGAGAGATTGGCACTGAGTAGAGATAAGGAAGATGTATTGAGACTGGCTCAAGAGGGCAATGTCATTACAAAACCACAGGATATCGTGAAACAGCCTACAGTGCTTGAATTTCTTGGGTTAGATGAAAAAGCAAAATATGTGGAATCTGATTTGGAAACTGCAATTATCAATAAATTGCAAAAATTTTTGCTGGAATTGGGAAAAGGCTACTTATTTGAAGCAAGGCAGAAGCGGTTTACATTTAAAGAAGATAACTATTATGTGGATCTTGTATTTTATAACAGACTTTTACGGTGTTATGTGCTGATAGATTTGAAGATTGATAAATTGACGCATCAAGACTTGGGGCAGATGTTAATGTATGTGCATTACTACGACAGATATGAGAAGTTGCCAGAGGAAAATCCAACGGTAGGTATTCTGTTGTGTAAAGAAAAGGATGATGCTCTTGTAGAAATTACATTGCCGGAAGATGCCAATATTTATGCATCAGAGTATCAATTGTATTTGCCTGATAAGAAAGAGTTGCAGAAGAAATTAAAGGAATGGATAGAAGAAGGGACGGATTTGTAGAGGGGTGGTTTTGGATGCCTATGTGTTCTTGGCTACAAATTGGCTACAAAAATTCTGAAAACACAGAGAAAATCAATATTTTCAGAAAATATGATAACAGTAAAGCCCGAAAACATGCCACTTGTCACCCAAGGTTCTCCCAACCTAATTCGTGAGGGTGGACGTACAGTAGGTTCAGGCCGTGTGGCTACTATCATCGAGTAATTAGTAAAAAGCTGGATTTTATGGGGCTTTCCTAAGAATAGGGAAGCCCTTTTTGAAATTTTGCAACAGTGAAAAGTGGAAAGCGGTGCCGAAACGGTGCCAAGAAAATTTAAAAATTTGTAAACTTAGAAAAAAGTATTGAAGAAATCCAAAAATTTGATATAATTTATATACTAAATCATAGAAGGAAGGAATAGAAAATGAAAAGTCCAAATGTAAATATTTACAAGGTTCAGATGGCTTATTTTTTAAGGAAAAAAGTGAAATTAGAGCATTTGGACTTATTAGTAGCTTGTATAATTAGCTGAAAGATGTTTTTAAAACAGAACCGCAATCGATACCTATTCCTGACGATGCACCTGCAGATGTTCCTCGTTGCGTTTGGAATGATATTAATACATCATTGACGTTTAATAAATTAAGATTAGATTTTTCTTTTAATATTCCTTCAAAATATAATTGGGAACAATTATTGCATGAGTTTAATGATAAAATTACTAAGGCATTCGATGGATGTGAGGTTATTATTGATAGAGTTGGATTGGTTTCAGAATTAATGTCCATTGATAATTTGCACAATATATTGAATGAGTTCGTCAATATAGAGAAATTTAATGGTTCTAGTGAAGCTAATATATCATGGTTGGAGAATATTGATTCATATAATGTGTGGACGTATATCATTATTAATGAATTAAAGAATGAGAATAAGATAATATTTGATATAAATAGTTTACCTGATTGTAAATTAAGTGAGCAAGGTGTATTGGCTAAAGATGCAATGAATAAATGTGCTGAAAAGTTGAAGGGAAAGATGCTGAATGTATTATAAATCAAATAATGCAGTGTTGAGTCAGCCATATGTATGGGAGATAGATGCATATAAGGTAAAGAGTATTGTTACATATGCAATGAATGGTCTTTTTGAAAGACTAGAAAATGCATTTGAGCTAACATCAGGAATGAAGAATGGTGTTATTGGATATAATAGTAAAAAATATGAGGAATTAGAAAAGATATATTCGATGGCATATACTAGAATTAATTCATTAGAAAAAAACTATGTAGAGGCTAGTGCAGCGCTGTGTGAAATTGAAAAATTGAAGGAGAATTGGAATGGTAATGGTGCAAATTCCTTTTCTACAAAATTGATTGAAAAGTGTAGAGAGATTGTTATGCAGTTGGCTGCTGAGCCATTTGTTTGTCCTACTGCTTGTGGCTCAATCCAGTTTGAATATGAAAAGGACAATGGAGACTATTTGGAATTTGAAATTTATGAAGATAGGATTGAAGTTTTCTTAGATACTCTGTCTGATGGAGAGGAAGAATTTAATTTACAAGGTATTTCGGCAACTGATAAAATGAAACAAATGGTGGTAGATTTTTATGGTTGAAAG
Source organism: Eubacterium plexicaudatum ASF492 (assembly GCF_000364225.2). Taxonomy (GTDB): domain Bacteria; phylum Bacillota; class Clostridia; order Lachnospirales; family Lachnospiraceae; genus Eubacterium_J; species Eubacterium_J plexicaudatum. The sequence goes on along the minus strand of NZ_AQFT02000001.1, from coordinate 4,492,896 downwards.
AGATTGGACAGCAATTTTCCGCAGAGTAAAAAGTAAGCCGATTTTTATGAAAGATGGTAGACCATCATCAGCTCTATTTAAAGATAGTAAAGGAGTATCGGTTGATAGAGATGCTGGCAGAAATATTAATGATATAATATCTGATGAAGAACGTCTGCATTCTTTGTATACAAACGGGTTATCTGATGAAGAGATGAGAGAGCGTGGAGAGGAGTTGAAAGCAGTTATTCAATTAACTGATTCACAGTGTGATTTGGTTAAAGTTTGTATTATACCGGATCCCATAGATGGGAAAAATGAGTATCATGCGTTGCTTCAAAAATCAGAAACGGAAATTCAATTATCAAAAAGTCAAGCTAAGACATTGGCAAAGTTAGCGGTAGTAGTAAAAAATTATGTATGATATCTCTATTGATAGAGATATCATTAGAGGGCCGTAGGAAAAAATATAATACATTTAAACAACTCCAGTGAAAATAAGTGTTCACTGGAGCCTTTTTTTACCACCCTTTAATCTGCTTTACCTGTTCTGCTCGTTCTTTATCTCTGTGATACTGTAATTTGAACTGTATCGTTTCCACTACTTCCTTTCTTGCTTCATCGTCTAACTGATAAAATGAAGTCAACAGATTATCCACATCGGGCATACTATTTTTTCCAAACAGATACATATGTACATGACCTTAGACATTCTCATGTGGCGTACTTAATCAATAAGGGTATAGAACCGCTGTTGATAAAAGAGAGGGTAGGACACAAGGATATTCGCATTACAGTGAATACCTACGGACATTTATATCCTAATCAGCAACGGAGAGTGGCAGACTTACTTAACAACGAAAAAGGAAATAGCCCCGACAGCGGCAACTGTTAGGACTGTGATAACTGGAAAACCTCTGTTATCAGTACTCACAATACAAGTATAGCAGAGGTTTCTTCCAGTGACAACGATTTTTCAGAAATGGAGGGCTTATGGAAGAAACAAAAACAGAATTGCAGTTGATTAAATTATCGGAGATACAGTCGCAGAGTGCAGAGGACGGGCTTGCCGATACGGTAAAGCCCCGGTTAGAGCAGGCGGGGGCAGACTGTGGGAAAATTTCGGTCATTGATGAAAAGATAAAATCACTTTCCATGATAGATGAACGGTTAGAGCAAGCTATTATCAAAACAGGCGCAAAGCTGTTGATTTTAGACCCGATACAAGCCTATTTGGGCGGCGGTATGGATATGAACCGGGCAAACGAAGCAAGGGATATGACAAAGAAATTAGCAGCACTGGCAGAGAGATACCGGTGTGCGATTGTCCTTGTCGGGCATATGAACAAGGCGGCAGGAAATAAAGCGGCATACCGGGGAATGGGTTCGATTGATTTCTTTGCAGTCGCTAGAAGCGTTCTTTTAGTCGGCAGGGTTGAGGGAGAAGAAAATATAAGGGCTGTGGTGCAGATTAAAAACAACCTTGCGGCGTTCGGACACCCAAAAGCATTTGCATTGTCGGAGGACGGTTTTCAATGGCTCGGAGATTATGAGATTACTGCTGATGAAGTCTTAGGCGGCATTGCTCCCAAAGCAAATAAAATGGAACAAGCGAAACGGTTACTCCGGGAACTGGCAGAAACAAACAATGCATCCAGAGCAATGAGATTTTCGGTCTTGCAGACGAACAGGGCATATCGAAGCGGACACTGGAAAATGCAAAGAAAGAGTTAGGTGTCCGGGCAAAGCGGATAAACAATACATGGTATTGGGAACTAGATAAAATCAAACAGTGACGGACAGGCAAGGTAACAGCGCAACAATGCAGAGTATTAGAATTTTGCAGTCTTGGAGTTGCACTCTTGAAGATTGCAAGGTTGCAAAAATTATAGACATTGCAATGTTGCGCTGTTGGGAGAAAGCCGAAAAGCGGCGGTATCAAGGCGGCGAAAAGCCGCCCACCGTCCGAAGGACGGAAAGCCCCCGGCAGGGCGCAAAACCTGCTTGCAGGTTGCATTTTTGATAGGCTTGCCTGTCAAAAGTGCTTTTGCGTTACTTTCGCAGAAAGTTCCATGCAAAGAACACTGACCCGGAGCGGAGTTGTCTGAATGTGGAATACTGCAACGAAAATATCAAAGACGTATACCATGAATTATTTGATGAAGCACTCGCCCGATACAATGAAAAGCAGGCCAGAAGTGACCGCCGGATTGATGATTACTATGAGAAAATCTGTTTCGGCAAACAGGAGAAGCCATTCCATGAGATTATTTTACAAATCGGGAACAAGGACGATATGGGGGCAAAGACAGAGGACGGTCAGCTTGCGGCAAAAATACTTGATAAATATATGCAGGACTTCCAACAGCGCAATCCTACATTGAGGGTGTTCTCTGGCTATCTCCATATGGACGTAATATGGAACAAGGTTTTGAGAGTGTATTGTGTGCATAGCGTTTGTAAAATGGGGGAAATAGGAACAGTATGCACAAAATGGTGATAATTGTATATGGTGTTGCAGTTGCTGGCTTGTAGAAGTAAGGCTCTAGAAGCCAATTTTTATTTCCGGTATTAAGCAACAGAACTTCAAAACTCAGAGGTGCTGTGGTATAATAATTGCAAATTGGACAATATATGCCAATATCAGTAAACAGAATAGGCTCAAATTTGGGATACAGTGATATTGGTTTACTATATGAAGGATGAGGGAATTGAAATGCAAATAAACTGGGAAAGCTTTGCTACATATAATCATGATATACGTGGGATTCGGTTTAAGTTCGAAGACTTGTGTCGTCAGTTATTTGCTAATGAGAATCTTTCTGGAAATAAGCAGTTCAGGTATCTCCATGCTAATCCGAATAATCATGAATTGGAAACAGAACCTATTTATGATGAAACGAACAAGCGCTGGATTGGTTTTCAGGCAAAATTTTTTGATCAGGATGTGCAACTCGTTACGGATACAGCAGTTCTCGATCTCATAAGGAACAAATATCCTTACCTTGGTTTATACTATTTTGGAAATCATACGATTCAGCAGGAATGGTTTACAACTCACACAAGTTATATGTTAGATGAACTTGGAGAACGCTATAACCGTGACTTCAATGTTGGAACTGTATTTTCAGATGAACTTTCCTTATTCATTCATGATCGAAGAGCAGCAGAATATCTTAATGCGAAGAAGACAGTTCTCCTTGATGAGATAAGCGAACTGTTATACCGAAGCAGTAAAAGAGATTATTTAAGGAAACTGGAAGAAGTAGTCTCAGCCCTTCCAGATGTGAATATTGAAACGCTATATCATTCTATTGAGTGGAATAGTACGGTTCGATTGGCTGTTGCAACCTTTTTAGATAATTTTGGAGAAGAACACAAAAAGCTGGAGGCAGAGAGAGATAGACAGTATATACTTTCCTGTGACAGTGAAAAGGAGCGGAAAGAGCGAGAGGAGGCCCTAAAAGAATACCATAAACTGGGGAGTAAGATTCGTGACATAGATATATTGATAAATCTTCCGAACAGGATAGAAATCTCCGAAAGAGAAAAGCAGTTGCTTTATGGAGATATACTAACTATTTTACAGCTTTGAAGATCTGATTGATATTTTGGAAACTATCGGTGAAAGAGATAATTGTATCGTACCAATTTTTATAGATGCTCTTAATGAGACATGGAATAGAAAGCTGTGGAAATCGGGTTTGTTTGCTATTATAGATAAGATTAAAGAGAACTCTATGGTTAAATTGATTCTATCCTATCGACCAGAATATGAAAAGCTGATTTTGCCGGATTCCTTTCTGGAAGGTCGGGGAGATATTGTAACCATGCTGCATAGAGGTTTTGAGGATAACAGTATCTCAGCGGCAAGAGAGTTTCTGAATCACTATAATATCCCATTTACACCACTGGAATATTTTGGCTATGAAATGTCAAATCCGCTTTTCCTTACGCTGTATTGCAAAACATACAATGGTGAAGAGGTTAGTTTACCTATATTGTACGATCGAGTGATTGAACACGCCAATAGCAATATTTCCCGGGTTCTCAGAGTGGAATTGAGGCAAAAAGGGTATACAGAGGATGATGATATTTTGAGTCCGCTTATTATGGAAATTGCGGAATGGTTAGTATCACATGATGAAAGATTTATTTCTCAGAAGGATTTGGCACAGCTGGTTTTTTGGACTGAATATGGACTGAATGCGGTACCTTTTGTACGTCATCTTGTAAAGGAACATATTCTTCATGAGTCCATTTTTGATGGAAAGGAAACATTATATTTTGCTTTTGATCAGATGAATGACTATTACTGCGCAAAAGCAATTATGAAAAAACGCCAATCGAAAGATGAAGTTCATAGATATCTATCCGAGAAAATTCTGGGAATAAAGAATGGGGAAATGGGTAATTCCTGGAATATTGATTTGTTTGTAAATGCCTGTGCATTATATGCTGCAAAGTATGGTGAAGAGTGTATAGACATAATTGATGACCTGGAAAACTCCGATGATAAATGGCAGGTTTTCTCAAAGTATATTGATTCTTTTCAATGGCGGGATACTCGGTATATTCCAACAAGCCATTTTAGAGATTTATTGAAAAAATATCCCTGCAGTCCGGAAGACTTGTGGCTGATGCTGATTGGAAATAGCGTGAAAGTTTCACATCCATTTAATGCGGATTTTCTGTATCACTTTCTCTTAAGTTATAAGCTAAATAAGAGAGATTACCTCTGGACAATTTATATAAATAAACTAACAGAGGATGATAATAACAGAATAATACAACTTATTCAGATGTATGACAAAGGAGAAAAACTCGAAATATCAAATGAAAAGCAGATAGAGCTGCTTTTGACCTTGTTTGGATGGATTTTGACTTCATCCAATCGATGGCTGAGGGATTATACATCAAAAGCAATGATAGAAATTTTGAAGGAGCATTTTCATCTATGTCAGATTATTCTTGCGAAGTTTAAGAAAGTAAATGACCCTTATATAATTCAGCGTCTATATGGAATTGTGTTTGGCGCCTGCTGTAAGAGAATAGATACAAAGAGCTTTCAGACATTAGCAGAGTATGTTTATCATACAGTGTTTGATCAAGAAAAAGTATATCCTGATATTCTGCTAAGAGATTATGCCAGGTTGATTATTGAACGATTTCTGTATGAGGATCCAGAATATACTGGTATGATAGATAGAGAAAAAATTATACCTCCATATAATTCTGACCCTATACCGGAAATAGAGGATCAACACTATCTGGAGAAAGAATATAATGGAGCAATGTATTGGCTGATGCATTCGATGCGATTTGAAGGCATGGGAATGTATGGAGATTTTGGCCGTTATGTTTTCCAGAGTGCGCTTCATGACTTTGATGTGGATGACAAGAAGATATTTAATTATGCTGTCTATTACATTCAGACGGAACTTGGTTTTTCCGAAGAATATTTTGAAGAACATGATCGGCATTGTGGCGGCTATGGTAGAAATCAGACCATTAAGATTGAAAGAATTGGGAAAAAGTATCAATGGATTACATTGTATAATATGCTGGCTCGTATTTCTGATCATTGCAAGAAGATTGACTCTTGGAAATATTCAGTGAAAGAAGATGTCCAATTTGAAGGGGCATGGGAGCTTTATGTCAGAGATTTTGATCCAACTTTGAATCAAAACTTCACGACTTGTGATGCTGCACCGAAATTCGATGTATTGGATGAGCTTCCAGCTAAGGGAAAAGAAGAAAATAAAACTGCTGATATTTCTACGGCGGATGCACAGGAGGTCTGGCTTGAGACTAAGGGAATCTTTTTCGATGAGTTGAAAGATACATTGATTTTGACCGATCATCATGGGATAAAGTGGATATGCTTGACAAAGTACTGTGATACAGGGCGTAAAGACCTGAATACAGGAAAACTATTGGTATGGAGTTGGTTATATGCTTATTTCGTCAGTCCGGAGCAGGCAGATGAGCTCTTCCGATGTGCTGAAAACGGACAATCTGTTATTACGCATGATACAGCATCCCACCATGAAACATCTTCTGTCTTTAACAGAGAATATCCCTGGTCACCGAGTTGCAAGGAATTAAATGCATACGCTTGGGTGGATGCGCAAATTAAAACCGGTGAGTATGAAACAGTTAAAGAGATAATAGAAGTTCCGGATATTTCTCTGATAGAGGCCTTATTTTGTAAATATGGTGGTTTGATTGAAGACAAAGAGCAGAAAGAGGAAGAGTTTGCGGAAGACGGGGAAGAGGACTTTGAAATTCCAGCGATTCAGTTCGAAGAGAAAATCAGAAAACGAGAAATTGAGAAAGAAATTGGTAAAATACTTCATGCAACAACAGATTTGTTGTGGGAAGCAGAATACGATGCAACAAAAGAGAATGCAATTTCTCAAAGTCTGCCGTGTTCCAAACTCATCGAAACAATGAGTTTGAGACAACAACAGGAAGATGGGTTTTACTATGACTCTAATGGAATGCTGGCTGCTTTTGATACGGATTTAACTCAAAAAGTTAACAGTGTTATTGTTCGGAAGGATATCTTGGATACTTTTCTTAGCAAGACCGGGATGAAGCTTGTTTGGCTGGTAGATGCCGAAAAAGAAATTCATGCTGGGGATTATTCTATTATAAAGTGGAGTGATTGGGAGGCTGTATTTATCTATGAAGGAGATAGCATAGCAGGTGAAATCCATAGACTTCAAGGCAAAGAAAGCTAAAAGAAATGAAGAAACAAGTGTAAAGAATCAAATAATTATGATTTACAAATTGAAGTGGGGAAAATGCATGGCAGAGAATCAGCAACAGGACGGAAAGAATCCTGGCATAATGAGGAGTTAAAATTGTATTGTAGTTTTGTAAATGTTCAGGGTAATAAGATAGATATGGGATACGTTGATTTGTGACAACAGTGTTGACACAAGTTTGAAAGGTGGTAGATTTTGATGAAAAATGAAATCTCAGCAACAGGTAATCTCATCCAGATTATTAGTCAATCAAGGCAGAATGCACTGAAAAAAGTTAATGAAGAGTTGATTCAGATGTATTGGAAAGTGGGAGAATACCTGAGTATAGAATCAACGAAAGTATCATTTGGGGATGCTTATATAGATACAGTCGCAGAAGAGGTTCAAAATGCTTTTCCTGGAATTAAAGGATTTAATAGGCGTGGTCTGTATCGTATGAAAAATTTTATGAAACTTATGCAGATGATGAATTTGTGACAACACTGTTGTCACAAATAAGCTGGTCAAACCATCTGGCTATCATTTCAAAAGCGAAAACACCCGAAGAGCGTCATTTTTATATAACGCTTTGTATAAAAGAAAATTATTCGGCACGAGAACTATCCCGCCAAATTGACAGTGGATATTATGAACGCTATATGTTATCCAAGGAAAAACTGTTACCTGAGCCGATAAAAGGACTGAAAGAAAATCCATTTCTGGATTCTTATGTGATAGAATTTCTGGATTTGCCATCTAACTTTAAGGAACCTGATCTAAGAAAAGGTCTGATCAAAAATATGAAGGATTTTATTCTGGAGGTTGGAAGGGACTTTACGTTTATTGATGAAGAATTCAGAGTCCAGGTTGGCGGCGAGGATTATAAAATCGATTTGCTGTTCTTTCATCGGGGATTCAGTGTCTTGTGGCGTTTGAATTGAAAATTGGGAAATTTAAGCCAGAATATATATCGAAAATGGATTTTTATCTGGAAGCGCTTGATCGACAGAAGAAAAAGGAGAATGAGAATCCGAGTGTTGGAATGATATTATGTGCATCTAAAGATGATGAAGTGGTTGAGTATGCTATGAGCAGAACATTGTCTCCAATGATGGTTGCAGAATATCAGCTCCAATTGCCGGATAAGAATATATTGCAAAAGAAATTGCAGGAATTGATCAATATGCCTTTATTAGAAGAGGATGAGTAAGTATTGGCATTTAAGAATGTGGTGTGAAGCTGATTCTTTAATGTACCGCTTAAAGGTAAACGGTAAAAAGCGCGTACCGTGCATAATAGAAGAAATTTGTATATAATGGCCTTGAGAATAATCTATCTCAAGGCTATTATTAGTTACTATTGAAACTGTGAAAACTTATATCACTTTTCACAGTCCATGTACATAGCTTTGAAAACTCATACCAGTTTTGAAAGTGAGGTGTAGTTAGTGTCAGATTTAAAACACGATGTAATCGCAGAGCGCTGGGCCGTGCTCATAAAGGAACGCATGGAAAGCGGCATGACCGTCAGGGAATGGTGTCATGACAGGAATATCAAAGAGTCCAGGTATTATTACTGGCTGAGAATACTCCGCAGGAAGGCAGTGGAAAATACAGGACAGCCCCCGCAGGCATCGCCTTTTGTTGAAATTTCGGCAGACATCTGTCAAGAGCAGCTCCCTGCACCAGCCGCAGCGGTTATCAGAAAAGGAAATATTACCATAGAAGTAACCGAATCTGCTTCGGCAGGTTTTATCCAAAAAGTTATGGAGGCGCTGGCCAATGCTTGGTAATGTAAAACGATACAGCCGGATTTACCTGGCGTACGGCTACACGGATCTCCGTTTTGGAATCGACGGCCTGGCCAGAGTTGTACAGGATCATTTTTCGCTGGACCCGTTTCAAAAAGGCTGCCTTTTTCTGTTCTGCGGCAGGCGGACAGACCGCATCAAAGGACTTTTATGGGAAGGCGACGGCTTTGTGCTTGTTTATAAAAGACTCGAAGCGGGGCGCTTTCAGTGGCCAAGAACAGCGTCAGAAGCCCGTGAGATCACACCGGAACAGTTCACATGGCTGATGCAGGGGCTTGCCGTCGAGCAGAAAAGAAGGATCCAGGAAGTCACACCGGAAAGGACCTGCTGACAGGCATGATGACAGGTTTTGTGCAAAACATAGAAATTTCCTGCCCCTTTTCCGGTGTCGCTTTCCCGTTTCTGTACAGGGAAGAAAGCTGTACAGAAACGTCCTGTGCAGCTTTCAGAAACAGCTTTGCGCTTTTTTCTAATTAAATCCAAAAATAATCCGATATCTTTGAAAGCGCCTTTTGTGACGGTATAGTCTGTCGTCATTTTGACGAAGCCGGTCAAAAATTTTTCAGCAGGAATATCCTGTTTCTGCTATAATTGTGATATGGAAAAGATGATCTATACAGCAGATGAACTGAATAATGCCGACAGGGATGAACTCATCGGGATCATACTCTCGCTGCAGAAAAATATTGCCCGGATGACTCAAAACCAGGAACTGATCCTAGAACAGATAGCCATTCTGCGCGGACAGCGTTTCGGACGGCATTCTGAAAAAATGAATGTGATTGACGGGCAGATGAGCCTGTTTTTTAACGAACCGGAAGCCACAGCCAGCGAACCGGGCACACAGGCAGAAGAACCGGATTTTGAGAAAGTTGTCATCCGCAGGAAAAAGAAGCAGAAAGGGAAACGTGAAGACGACTTAAAAGGAATGCCTGTAACGGTTATAAAACATGAAATGTCAGAAGAAGAACTAAAAGAAGCATTTCCGGATGGAAAATATAAGCGTCTTCCAGATGAAGTATATAAAAGGCTGGAATTCCATCCGGCTTCTTTTGAAGTAAAAGAACACCATGTAGCGGTTTATGCCGGTATGGATGATGAAACCGTTGTAAAGGCACAGCGTCCAAAGGATCTGCTGCGGGGAAGCATTGTCACTCCATCCCTGGAAGCTGCCATCATCAATGGAAAATATGTCAACTCCCTTCCGCTTTACCGTATGGAGCAGGAGTTCAAGCGCAACGATGTGAACCTGAACCGCCAGAACATGGCGAACTGGACGATCGAGTGTGCTGACCGCTATCTTGCAGTTCTGTATGACTATCTGCATAAGCTTCTATACCAGTATCATGTGCTGCAGGCAGACGAAACCACTGTCGAAGTTTCAAAAGACGGGAGAGCTGCCGGCTCAAAGAGTTATATGTGGATTTACCGCACCGGGAAATCTTATGAGGAAGCCATCGTCCTGTATGAATACCAGAAAGACAGGAAGGAGGATCATCCAGAGGAGTTTCTGAAAGATTTTCAGGGAGTATGTGTTACAGACGGTTACCAGGCATACCATTCCCTGGAAGAAAAAACCCCCGGCCTGACGATTGCTGGCTGCTGGGCACATGCGAGGCGTAAATATGCAGATGCGCAGAAAGCTATAAAGGATGAAAAAGAGCGTAAAGGTACGCTTGCCTATGATGCCCTAAAGCAGATCGGGGCGATCTATAAACTGGACAATGATCTGGCAGAGCTTACACCAGCACAACGGCAGCACAGGAGGCAGCTGGAACTAAAACCCCTGGTTGACGCTTATTTTGTGTGGGTAAAAAAACACCAGAGTGAAGTCCTGCCAAAATCCCAGACAGGAAAAGCCTTTGCCTATTCCGTGAATCAGGAAAGATATCTGCGCGTATTTCTGGAAGACGGTGAAGTCCCTCTGGACAACAATGCAACAGAATCCACACTGCGTGGTTTTTGTATCGGAAGGCACAACTGGAAGCTGATCGACACCATCCGCGGAGCCAGATCCAGCGCGATTATCTACAGCATTACCGAAACTGCTAAGGCAAACGATCTGAAAGTCTATGAATACGTGGAGTATCTCCTGACTGAGATACCGAAACACGAAGACGACACAAACCGAGATTTTCTGGAAGACCTGCTCCCATGGTCTCCAAACCTGCCAGAGCAGTGTCGGAAATCCAATAAATATGAAGTGAAATAAAAACTGGAGCAAATCTGTTACTATCATACAGGTTTGCTCCAGTTTTGTATAGGTACTCGCGTTTTACCGTTTACGCTTAAAGTGCCAGATGGACTTTAAATGGCACTTTAAAAGATAAACAGTGAAAAAGAAAGAAGAAAGACGAAACAGGTACTTGCTTCCGTTAAAGTACCTGCTTTGTTATGTAGAGAATTCCGGACTTCAGGATATTCTAAAAATGGATGCGGATCAAGAAGCGGGATTTGCCTTGCTGTTAAGAAAGCAGATAGGTGAATCTAATGTAAACGCTACAAAATTTATTGCATTCTGTAGGAAAACATTATTTCTGGAAGCGAAAGAGATTAACTGGGAAGCTAATGTCTGGTATGTGGAGAAATTAAATATCTCTCCTGAAAGATACAGCCTTAGCAGCACAATAGACAGCTTCTCATTTTTAGATATTCAACGGGAAGATAATCGAAAGATGTTCCAGGAGTATCTAAAATATCTTTTTCTAGTTACGAATCTGAATCTGGGCACAATACGCATAAAACAAACCTATATTAAAGAATTTCTTAGATATTTGGAGGAGCAGGAAAAAGCAGTAATCACGATAGATGCCATTTCGATAAAAGATTATTTTGAGAAACTGAGTATGCAGAGGATTAGCCCCCAAGGTTATAATAATAAGAATCGGGCGGTTGCGATATTTCTCCAATATCTGCAGGTGAAAGATGATATAAATCATTTTACGATACCTGTTTTCTTTTATAAAAAGAAAAGCTATCCGAAGAATTGTGAAGTTAAAAACTTGGATAAGAAGCTGGATCTGCTTACGCTTTACCTTTCAGAATTTCCGGATCAGCTGCGTATTATGAGTCTGATTCTACTATATACAGGTATCGATAAAGGAAAGATGTTCTTGCTGAAAAATGTAGATTTTTACTGTGAGAATGAAGATAGCTGGATGAAGGTACCAGGTATGAACAGGAGTATTCCTATACCAGATATCTTGCACTTACTTGTATTGAGGTATTCAGAAAAGAATCATATTGATATAGAAAGGCTGCTTTTTCTGAACAGGGATAAAAAGTATACAGCAAGGAGTTTTGAAGAGGCGATCACGAAACAATGTCTAAAATTCGGTATATTGGATGGAGAATATGTATTCAAAGGAAACGGATACCAAAAAGAATTATGTAAAGCCCTTTATCGAAACGGTACTTCAATCCAGGCAATCCGGGAGTACATGGGCTATTTTACAGATGAAACAGTAAAGAAATATATTGGATGGGTTGATGAGGAAGTGGCCAAGAAGTCAGATGAGTTTTTCAAACAGGAAGAAAAAAGTCTGGGAGGGAATCTGTTGATGGCAAAGTATGACAAAATGAATGAAGCGAATCAGCGGGAAAACGAGAAAAAGATACAACTTGCTATTGCTGAGATTCATAGGACTGCGTCAGAAGGAAAGACAATATCCGTATCTAAACTTTCCAGAAATATGGGTTTGTCAAAAGGATTCTTTTATAAGAACGAACAGGTGAGAAGTCTATTAAATGAAGAGAAAGAAAAACAAGACCAAGGAACACTTGCTCAGCTCAAGAGAGAGGTGCGAGATAAAAGTCTGGAGAAACAGGTAGAGTTATATCAAAGGGAAATAAAGAGACTGTTGGACGAAAACGAAAAATTGAAGAAGGAGAACCGGAAGTTGGTTAGAGCGTTGAATAAGCTGCAGAAGGATGTAAAATAGAAGAAAGTGTGTATAGTGTTAAATCGCTGATAAATAAAGGAAAATCTTCTTGATGCAAGTTTTCATATCCTAATATGGAGCAAGGTTTTGAGAGTGTATTGTGTGCATAACGTTTGAAAATAGTGGAAAATAGGAACTATATACACAAATAAAAAGGAAATTGTGTATGGTGTTGAGATAAATAGACAGGAAGAATGGAGTATTTATAATATGAGTAGACGAGGGGGATTAGTAGATATGACCGATATGGAAAAGAAAGTTATGATACGGCTGTGTGCTAAAATCGTAGCAGATACAGACCTTTACAAAACGGACAAGGAGGTGCAAAATCTGATAGACTGGGTTTGCCTTTCAGAGCAGATAAAGGAAAACAATAATACAATTCGTAATTTGACCGGGGAATATAAGAAGATAGAGCCTGATTGCCGGGAGGGAGTGAGGACGCAGTTGGAGCGCATGAAAGAACTCTGCAAAAAGCGTAATAATCTGTATGAAAACAAAACGATTTGAAAGGGCAGAAACAGCAGATAGAGAGGGCATTGGAGAGATAAAAAGTGCCGGGGATTGACAGTGGTAAAAAGTCATTCCCCGGCGTTTCTCATGTCAAATTTGTAGCCGACACCTAACACGGTTTTGATGTAAGTTGGGTTCTTGCTGTCCGGCTCTATCTTTTTCCGCAGATTGCAAATCACGGTAGAAATGCTAGATTGGCAACTATCGCTGTCCATGTTCCAAACAGCTTCAAAAATTTGCGTTCTTGTGAGGACAATACCGGGATTAGAAGCAAGAAGTACAATCGTGCTGTATTCAAGGCGGGTAAGGCTCACGTCCTCCCCGCCTTGAAGTACCTGGCGTTGAAATAATCTTATTTCCAATCCCGGAAAATGTAATATTGGGTAGGAAATGGGCTGAACGACTTCCAATTTTATGTACTCTGCCAACATGGAAAGTATTCTGTTGACTTCCTGCTCCTCGCTGTCCTCGTAGGTTAAGATTGCTATTTTTCCTATGTTATTATCCTCCTGTGAGTTAGAGTAGGTGTTTATTTTATACCCATATATGAGGAAATAACCATTCTCTGAACCTCACTTGTCCCCTCGTATATTTCCGTGATTTTTGCGTCACGCATGAAACGCTCAAATGGATAAGTTCTTGAATATCCGTCATAGCCTGCAAGCTGCGCACAACGGCGTGTCACGTTTGTAGCCGCTTCTGCCGCATATAATTTACCCATAGCCGCAAGATGTGAGAAAGGCTCGTGATCCTGTTTTGCCTGTGCCGCACGATATACTAACAAACGGGCTGCGTCAACTCTTGTCTGCATATCGGCAAGTTCAAACTGTGTAAACTGATATTGTGAAATTCTCTGCTCGCCCTGCATATGTTCTGTGACATATTTTTTACAATGGTCAATCGCTCCCTGTGCGATACCTAATGCCTGTGCCGCTACGCCAATACGTCCGCCGTCTAAGGTCATAAGAGCCATTTTGAAGCCTTTGCCTATTTCACCTAATAAGTTTTCTTTTGGTATCTTACAATCCGTGAAAACTAACTCGTATGTCGCAGAACCACGGATACCCATTTTCTTTTCCTTTGTTCCAAAAGTAAAACCGGGAGTGCCTTTTTCTACAATAAAGCCGGAAATACCTCTGCTACGTTGGCTTTTGTCTGTCATAGCGGTAACAAAATAGGTATCTGCATAAAATCCGTTTGTGATGAAGATTTTTGAACCATTCAGTAGCCAATAGTCGCCCATATCAACAGCGGTTGTCTGCTGATTGCCTAAGTCACTTCCAGCGGACGGCTCTGTTACCGCAAATGCACCTAATTTTTCTCCTTTCAGAAGCGGCACAAGGTATTTCTGCTTCTGTTCTTCTGTGCCAAACTCTGAAAGAGGGAAAGAGCCTAAAGAATGGTGGTCGGACAACATAACGGACGTAGTGGAACAATGTTTTGCCAATTCCTCAATCACGGCAAGATAGGAATGTCCTGCGCCGCCGTATTCTTTCGGGTAGCAAATCCCCATCATGCCTAACTCTGCTAACCTGTTTCTGTGTTCTTGGGGAAAACGTTCCTGCTCGTCAATCTCTGCCGCCAACGGTGCAACCTCATTCACACCAAATTCGTGAATAAGGTCTATTACTTTCTGCTCGTCCGCACTAAACTTGAAATTCATATGGTACCTCCTTGAAAACTGATTGCTATTTTTTCTTTACCGTTTTATAATAGCATGAGAAAAAGAATAAAAAAATTCAATAATTTTGATTTTATAATTCGATAAATTCGATATATCAAGGAGGGTTAAAATGAATACAAAGAGTTTAGTCACTTTCAAGACAATTCTTGAAATGGGGAGTTTCCAAAAAGCAGCGGACAAGTTGGGCTATACGCAATCAACGGTAACATTCCAAATCAAACAGCTTGAAGAAGAATTAGCATTGAAATTGTTTGAGAAAATAGGCAGACGTATGGAACTTACGCAGGCAGGAAAAGATATTATGCCCTATGTTGATATGATTTTGCAAGGAGCGGAACAAATCGGAAACTACGGAAAAAGCCTTTCTGAAATATCCGGCTCTTTAAGACTGGCAATCCCGGACTCCATTTTAATCTATAATATGCAGCCGTTTATCCGGGCATTTGCACATGAAGCCCCTAATGTGCAGCTTGTAATCAATTCCATACAGTCTGGGGAAATCAACCAGTCTGTTGTAGACGGAACTGCCGATATAGGCATAAACTGTGAAAAAGAAAGTTATCCCGATAGCGTCATACATAAGCAACTCGGTAACTATAAAGCGGTTCTTGTTGCGTCCCCTTTTGCTGACAGAAGTCTGCTTGACTTTGTTACGCCGCACCAACGCAAGCCGTTTAGTTTGATTTGTAATGAGCCGGACGGTTATTATCAGTTGGATATGGATAAATACCTTGCCGGAAAAGACATTGTTCTCAATGCGCCCATGAAAGTACAAAGCATAGAAGCGGTAAAAAGATGTGTTATGAATAATTTGGGAATTGCAGTTGTTCCTACATATTCTATCGGGGAAGAATTGAAAAACGGTTCTCTTATGCCGATTAAAACGGAACTTGATGAAAAAAAGTATCATTCTTTTTATATTTATCACAAAAATAAATGGATAAGCCCACAAATGGAATTGGCTATGAAGTTGATGAAAGAGTATTTAGGAAACGAAAATATATAGAGTAAATTTGAAAATAGCGACAATATTTTTCGCAGGAGCAACACGGCTGTTTTCCTTAATGATTACCTGAATCCGTGAACCCAGCCTCGCATTTCCAAATCCAAAGCTAGTACTTATGCTGTTTTGCTGAGCATTTGCGTATTTCAAGTATTTAACCCAATGGGTTATGGCAAATATTTCATTTTTTAATGCATTGCAGTACCATATCCTGTATAATAAAGGTATCAATTTATACGGAGGTACTGCAATGAAAACCATACATATAGAGTTCAGTGATGAACGATTAATTACACCCAGCGGACTTGTGTTTGTGGGACAGATTCTTGGCAAAAGCAACTTTGTCAAAAAGATTAATCGGGCACCTATATCGAATGAGTATCTGCAAAAGCAGATAAAAATGGTGACATTCTCCTGACTTATATTGGTATGCTCTGTCAGGGCAAACCGCAGTACGAAGCCGTCCGCGAAATGATGGATGATCCCGACTATTACAAATATGCCCTTGGAATCGCATATGCGATTCCATCCGCAGAAACCCTCCGCCAGCGTTTCGATATGATTGGCGATTCCCTGCGTGGAGATATCCTTCAGGCAAATATCGACATGCTGCGTGAGATGAAGATCGAACCTGCCGCACTTGAAAATGGCTATGTGCCGATGGACATTGACGTCACTCCGTTTGATAATTCAAAGACCAAAAAGGAGGGCGTTTCCCGTACCTATAAAGGATTTGATGGTTATGCACCAATCATGGCTTATATAGGAACAGAAGGTTATTTTGTCAATACGCAGCTCCGCGTTGGGAAACAGCACTGCCAGAAAGAAACACCGGATTTCCTGCGCGAGACAATTGAGCTGTGCCGCCAGCTGACCGATAAACCATTACTCATCCGGCTTGATTCCGGCAATGATGCATCCGAGAACATTGGCATCTTTATGGAAGAGAGTTACAGGTACAACAATGTGTCTTTCATCATCAAGCGTAATCCACGGCAGGAAAGCAAGGAGGAATGGCTTGCATCTGTGAAGGACTGCTGTACGAATATCCAAAAACCGAGGGATGGAAAGACCGTTTACATCGGGCAGACATTCCGCGATGTAACCTACACGCTTCCTAATAAAACAGAGAAGACGGCAGGCATACGCACCATCTATGAAATCACCGAACGTACTATTGATAAGCATGGACAGTATTTCATTGTTCCGGATATTGAGCTTGACACATATTGGACAAATCTGCCTTTGTCAGACCAGAACATTATAGATCTTTACCACGCACACGGCGAAAGTGAGCAGTACCACAGCGAGATAAAGACAGATATGGATGTGGAAAGACTTCCATCGGGAAAATTTGACAGCAACAAGCTTGTGCTTGAACTTACAATCATTGCTTATAATATCCTGAGAATTGTAGGCCAGGAATCGCTGAAAAAGCGTGATGACCCGGGACGGAAGAAAGTCCGCCGACGCAGGATACGCACAATCATCAGTAACCTGATGCAGTTTGCAGGCCATTTAACTGAGCATGCAGGACGTCTGGTACTGTCCATAGGCAGAAGCAACCGATGGCGGTTCACATTCAAGCGGATTTACGACAGTTTCGCTTCCGTGTCTTAATAGTCAATAACTGAATAAGCTGATACAGCACAGGCATATGCACTGTGGTCTGTTTGCCGACCTCTAATATATATGATTTTCAAGGTACAATGCTAAAACGGAACTATCAACGATGACAAAACAACGTGCCTCATATATTCGCGGCGATGTTCACGGATTCAGGGATTATTTATACATGGTGCTAGCATCATGTAATAAGGGTGGATAAGGAGAAAAGTATTTTGCTGCCAAAACGGTGCCAAGAAATCATGCAAATAAAAATACGCTACACAAAAACAACGATTTTACGCAGTTTTCAGAAATAAAAAGTATAGAAAATACTACAAAAACGCTATTCAAATACCGTGAGGGTAGTAGAACTGTTGGTTCAGGGCGTGTGGCTACTATCATTGAGTAATCTTGTAATTAGAGCCAAATAAGTAAAATAACACGACTTTACAACTTTTATAGATGATACCCTTGCTGCCGAATTAACTGTTTTAAGGCATTCATTATTGTTTTGGATTTTATGCTGTTTTCGATATTTTTCACGAAAATGGCATAAAATACCTGCTGGCGAATTTGTCCGCTGAGGGCAAATCTGAATTCCTGCACACTTTCCGTCTGGTATTTTGAAAATGCTTCGTCCTGATATGGCAGAAGCTTCATTGCGCAATATGTAATGTTGATCAGATTGACCAGCATTTCTATACCTTTACGGCTGCGCACCATGTAGCTGCACAGTGACCAGAATGTTTTCTGTTCGTAATAACTAACTTCTATGTTCCATCGGAATACATATAGAAGCAATGGCAGAAACTGCATACGATCACTGCCTGTCTGGTTCAGCGGTGGCTTCTCCTGCCATGCACAGAATATCTCCAGCTGTTCTGGAAAAATGGTGCTAAAAAACAGACGTCTGCTGGTAGATTCTTTTTCCGGCGACGTCACATATGCCATAACCTTTCTGCTGCCAAAATATTTGTAAGGACGCTGCGTGCAGCAATATAGTAATCTCCAATTTTTTCAGTGGACAATATAAAGTCATCATGAATGGAAAGTTTTTTTCCGTGCAGTGCAGGCCGTCCTCTTTTTCCGGTCCGCTGCGGCGGCAGGTCATAAATGGCAGAGTCAGACCTTGCATTCCCTATAAGGTCAAGGTTTTCATATTCGTCCACAATAGAAACGAGGTTCTTTTTTACATACCAGCTGTCACACAGGATGATGACATTTTTCTGTCTCTGAATTGCGGCATTACCTGGCGGATCATCGATGCAGCCAGTTCCAGTTTGGATTCCTTTTTCTGCCACATACGGTATCCAAGCGGTACGGAAAG
This sequence comes from Eubacterium plexicaudatum ASF492, assembly GCF_000364225.2. GTDB lineage: Bacteria > Bacillota > Clostridia > Lachnospirales > Lachnospiraceae > Eubacterium_J > Eubacterium_J plexicaudatum. Next base: position 4,474,279 of record NZ_AQFT02000001.1, on the reverse strand, counting down.
ATAGTGGATTTTGCTTTTGTTCCAAACTGGCACGCAGAGCATTACGCTTACAAAACAATGCCCGTTCAGATAGTTTGAGCCATTATGTGCGGCATGGTCAAAGAGTTTTGAGACATCCTCAAATTTTTTGCCGAATTTAGAGACCATCGTATCATCAATGCAAAGAAAAACAGGCTGCAGCCGGAGTTTTTCCGGTATAAGTTTCAGCGCTATGCCAGCAGTGGTATTCATAAATTTGGAATAATCAGCTTTTGCATAGGAACATACATAGTAGAATGCATTGAGGGATTTCTCCGTAATCCCTGCTAAAAATGCCTGTATAAAGAACGGATAGAATCTGCTGACTCCATAGCCAGTATGGATAATACCAGCAGGAACAGGGTTTCAATCGTAGGCATGGAACAGGTTTTAAAATAAATATAAAAATAGTGATACAGTCTACCAATTAAATTGTTTTTGTTGTATAATAAGTCTAACGTACAAGGTCACTCTCTTTCGTATTTTTTAGTGTGCAAACTTATTATACATTAGAAAGTGCCCTGTGCGTTATTTTATTTGCCAAAAACTTGTAAAGTCGTGTAATATTATTTATATTCTAATTCTTACTATTGGGGTAACACTTTCCACTAATTCCGTTGCGGCTTTCATTTCTGACAGATTCAAAGACAATGAATTAAACGAAATAGCAAAGCAAAATTTTTCTGTACTAAAATACTGTCAGGACTATGGACTCATTGGAATATACAAAGGATTTCCTTTAGAAGATGAATACATAAAAAATGATATTCTTAATAGCAAAAATTTGTATATTATAATGAATGATGCCAAAAGATTTATTTCTGATAACACACTCCTTATTGAGCAACGCCTTAAAAGAAAAACCTTTTTACTGCATTTGTTTTACAAGATATAAACCAAGCAGATGTAATGGATGCTCTAACTAGAAAAAATGGTCATGCTGAAAACCCAAATTATTATAAAGATAAAATACATGATGTTATAGAATATCATATAAAAAATTGGAAACAAAATGCGATAACAAACATACTTTTTCTTACTACTTAAATCCTAATTATAATACATTGGCTATTATATTAACCGACAATTATGCTATGTATAGTATATATAGAATTGCACCTGGGAAAACTGAAGTACCACATTTTGTTTTTAAAAAAAGTTGTGTAGAATACGATTTAGTTAGAAGAGATGTTGAAAACATAATTGAAATGTCAAAAAAAACAAAATTAAATTTTTGTACCCATATCGTACCCACAGCCAATTAAAAAATCCCCGCAAGCCTTGATTTTTCAAGACTTGCGAGGATTTTACTTCTCACTCGAACTCGGCGTGTTCTTTGTCGTTCTTAACTGTTTTTATTTAAGTTTTATACAAATACACGCCTATTTTTACATTAATTACATAATTTATAATGGCTTGCTGATTTTCTGTTGCCAAAATGTTGCCACGCATTTATTATAGCAAATCCCGGTAATTTGGCAACCTATTTTTGAAATGTTACGCAGTAAAAGCCGTTTTTGATGATAAAAGTACAGAATATCTCCTATGTTCATTTTATTGTTAAAAGTTCTCGCAAAATAAGGCTTTCAAAACGTCTATTGCGTAACACAACATCCTTTTTCTCCCTATCTACCCTTAACACATGGTGCTAGCACCATGTATATATAATCAATAAGGAAGAACAATTTTTCGCCACTGCCACTACACTATTATGTGAAGTTATATTTCCGTTCTCAGTAGAGAATACATCTTCATATCGATAACTTTACCATTTTTTACAGCATTACTTCTCAATGTACCCTCATACTGAAATCCCACTTTTTCAAGCACTCTACAAGACGCTGCATTGTATGCAAATGGCTCTGCATAAATACGGATAATATCACTCTTTTCAAAAACATATTCGCAAATTTGTGTCACTGCTTCGGTCATCAGACCTTTCCCCCAGTATTTCTCGGCAATATAATATCCCAACTCGGCAGTCTGTCTATGAATATTTTCCTGCCGAAAAACACCAATACTCCCTACCGCCTTGTCGTCTACTGTAATAGCAAAAGCGAAAGTTTCATTTTCATCTGCGGAAATCATGGAAGAAATATAATCCATTCCGTCCTGCTCTGTATAGGGATAGGGTAATCCGTCCCGAAGATTATCTTGTATCTTTCTGTTGGAGAGAGCTATTGCCAAATCTTTCGCATCTGATAATTTCCATTTTCTTATTTTACAAATCATTTTCTATTCTCCATTCCCTTAACAAACTAATCTTTATTTTGTATGCGTTCCATAATAAAGTTTGTATTCTCATCAATAGATTTCGTTCCATCCATCCGTATAACCGGACATTTTAAAGATTTTACCCATTCTTCAACAATGTTTTCATCTCTGGATTGTAGCCCAGCAAATTAAAGTTCCTATCTCCCGCACAAAAACGTCAAATTATAATCTCAATTTTTATACACTGTCTATAAAAGTGTGCTACAGGAGGCGGCACGTTTTCCTCTTGACCATCCCATGTCATTCCGATATAGTTTTTATGGAACAAAAAAAGAGAAAGAACAGCCCCTTCCACAGTTCGTTCTTTCTCTCGCATACCAGTGTGCCTGCCTTATACGGGATCATGTCCCTCTCATGAGGATCCGGCACCACCGACATATATTATGATAAGAGAAAATTCCCTGTTTTGCAAGCTGGTTCGTATAAAAAGTTCATCAAAGATCCTGTTCGATTCCTTTATGGCCGGATTCCGTTCGGAACTGCAGACCTGTCCCTGCTGTGGGGGAAAGGGATCCTGCCGCATCCATGCCTACTATGACCGCTCCCTGGTGGACTTTATAGGCGGCACCCAGGTCCGCCACAGCCTCTGCATCATGCGCCTTATCTGTACCTGTGGCCATACCCATGCCATCCTCCCGGACTTCATCATTCCCTACTCCGGCTACGGCCTGTTCTTCCTTCTACGTGTCCTGGCGGAGTATTTCCTGCGCCTTTCCACTGTGGAAAGGCTATGCGAACGCTTCGGCATCACCCTTTCCCAGCTGCGCCGGTGGCTGCAGCTCTTTCGGGTGCAGAAGGAAGATTGGCTCGGCGTGCTTTCCTCCATGGAGGTTTCCGGCCTTTCCTTCCTTAAGTCCCTGCTCACGCAGCCGGCTTATTCGGATTTCGCCTCCGCCTTTGTCCGCCGTTTTACAAAGTCCTTCCTCCAGTCCCATAAAAATCCGGCGCCTTACTGCCAACAGGTGTTCGGCCCATGAACTGTTTTCCTCCAACCACACGCCATGGGCATGGCTTTCCTCCCGTTTCTGCCCCATAATGGGGGAAAACCACTTAAGGAGGACATTTCTATGGACAACAATCAAAAAAAACTTTCAGACGCAGCCGCCATGGCGCAGTTCCGCCTCGCTCTCATAGCGCCGGTCATCCATGGCCTTTATCCGGATGCGTCCAGGAACGCCTATTACCAGAGAGTCACGGAAAAGCCCCTCGCCCTGCCTGACGGCTCCGTGTTCCAGTACAGCCCCAAGACCCTCAGCAAATGGGTGTCCCTCTACCAGAACGGCGGCATCGACGCCCTCATGCCGCAGGAGCGTTCCGATAAGGGCTCCACACGGGTACTCCCAGACACGGCCATCGAGGAGATCTACCGCCTCAAGGAGGCCTTCCCACGGCTGAACGCTACACAGATCCACCGGCACCTCGTTGAAGAAGCCTTCATCCCTGCCACAGTCAGCGTCTGCGCCGTCCAGCGCTTCGTCAGGAAACATGACCTGAAATCGGCACGCAACCCCGGCATGCGGGACAGGAAGGCATTTGAAGAAGATGCCTTTGGGAAGATGTGGCAGGCCGATACCTGTTACCTGCCTTTTATCACGGAGGACGGACGGCGCAGGAGAGTCTACTGCATTATGATTATTGATGACCATTCCCGTTTTCTGGTGGGCGGCGGCCTCTTCTATAACGATAATGCCTATAACTTCCAGAAGGTGTTGAGGGATGCCGTGGCCGCCCATGGAATCCCGGCGAAGCTCTATGTCGACAACGGATGCAGCTATTCAAATGAGCAGCTCTCCCTCATCTGCGGCTCCATCGGGACGGTCCTTTTGCATACAAAAATTCGTGACGGCGCTTCCAAGGCTAAGATAGAACGCCAGTTCAGGACGCTGAAAGAAACCTGGCTCTATACACTGGACATGGATTCCATCACCTCGCTGGCGCAGTTTAACGGGCTGCTTAAGGACTATATGCGCACCTACAATACGTCTGTCCATTCCGGTATTGGCACCACGCCCATGCAACGCTACCAGCAGACACGCTCCTCCATCCGAAGCCCTAAGTCCAGGGAGTGGCTGGAGGAATGTTTCCTGAACCGCATCACCAGGAAGGTGAACAAGGACTCTACCGTCTCCATCGACAAGGTGTCCTATGACGTTCCCATGCAGTTCATTTCTTCAAAAGTGGAGATCCGTTTCCTGCCGGACGACATGTCCTCCGCCTTCATCCTTTGTGAGGGGGCGCATTACCCCATCCGGCCTACGGATAAGAACGAGAACTGCAGGACGAAACGCAACAACACGCCCTCCATCGATTATTCAAGGATCGGGGGTGAGGTCTGATGTTCCGTTCCTACTATGGGCTTTCCTTCAATCCCTTTGACAAACAGAACGCAAGAGAAAAGGACCGGTTCCTCTCAAAGGACATCTCCGAGATGACGTCCCGCCTGGACTACTTAAAGGACACAAGGGGTATAGGACTCTTTACCGCACGCCCCGGCATGGGCAAATCCTTCGCCCTGCGCTGCTTTGCAAAGAACCTCAATCCAAACCTCTACCACATGGAGTACATCTGCCTCTCCACCGTCAGCGTCATGGAATTCTACCGCCAGCTCTGCTCTGTCCTGGGGCTAGAGCCAAGGGGCGGCAAGCCTGGGATGTTCCGCGCCGTACAGGAGCAGATCCTCTACCTTTACAAGGACAAGAAGCAGCCCCTCCTCCTGGCCGTCGATGAGGCACAATACCTCTCTACCGGCATCCTGGAGGACATCAAGATGCTCATGAACTATGGGTATGACTCCCTGAACTGCTTCACGCTCATCCTCTGCGGCGAGCCCCACCTGAACAGCACCCTGAAAAAGCCCGTCCATGAGGCCCTGCGCCAGAGGATCACAGTGCACTACAACTTTTCCGGGCTCTCAGACTCCGAAGTGGCGCAGTACATCCTCCACAAGATCGCCTGTGCCGGAGGCGCAGCCTCCATCATCGACCAGGCGGCGCTTTCTGCCGTCCACAGTCACTCCCAGGGGAGCCCCCGCCTGGTGGACAACCTGATGACCGACGCGCTGACTCTAGGGGCACAGATGGACAAGAAAGTGATCGATACGGATGTCATCCTGGCTTCTGTCAGCAGCCAGAATCTCGGATAGGAGGAATGGAACATGAATTATACCTGTATCCTGAAAAGCGGTTCCCGCAAGGAGACCTGGACGGGGCAGATCATCCTGCTGAGCACGGGGAACGGATGGTATGAAGCTGAGATCAATGGGCGGGGGACTTACTTCCACATCCTCGCCGGACGGCATAAATATGGGAACTACCTGTGCATCCCTAACCATGATGTAGGGTGCGAGCTCTCCGATTTCTCCGATATCTTTTGGAATGAAGAAAGGATCGGCTCCCTGATGCGGAAGGTGGATGCAGTGACTGTCGCCACCGGCCTGGTTCATCTTCCTGTTCTGGCCGACAAGCAGGAGAAAAACTAAATTTTTCATATGGGCCGTGTGTCTCATGATGGGATCCATGGCCTTTTGCATTTCAGGCGGAAAAACAATACCGACAACAACGTGCAACATTTTTGACAGGACTATGCATTTGCAGACAGCACTGCGCAGTCAATAGGATAAATGTCGGAAAAATAATTCGCTGTTTGCGTTTCCATCAATTTGCCGTCCGACATTCCGGCCTGCAAGAATGTCTCCAAAAAGCAGCGAAAAGGAGGCGCCCTCAGCTGGCAGTTATCCGCATATACCAGCAAAAACGACAGCCAGAAAAGCCGGGCAGTCTTTCGGACTGCCCGGCCTTCCATACCTGTTTTTTTCTGTTTCTATGATAAAAAGAAATGTTATCCATGCGCCTCCTCCAGACAGCACAAATAACATTTCCGTATATTATGGGAAACAAAAGCATTTTCCCATAATTATATATTATGCAATACATCTTAACAGCCCCACGCCCTGGATATGGCATGCAGCGAAGGCATACCCATACTGCCGTTTTCTTTCTTGTTTCCTTAATAATCTGCTTATCTGTGGTTCCTGAAATTTCGAAAGCAGTAAATTCCCGTCCCGCGTCTGCATGGCTGGGCTGGTCCACGCAGCCTGCTTTTTCTGCGGCGGTTTTGTGCCGCCCTTGTGCCGCCTGTTTTTCCGTCTTCCTTTTCCACCATAAGGAGCGTCCTGTCCCTGCCGGAATACGCGTTTTTTTGGAGCTGCCATAAATGTCCTCAGCCGGCCTGCGCTTCCCAAGGCAGAAAATCTCTCTGCTTTCTAAAAATGATTCCTGCCGCTGATTTTTCACAGAAAGCATCAGGCAGAATGCCGGATTGATATTCCACCGGAACATGACAGGCTGCAGAACGCTATAGCACCGCAGCATACTGTCCCACCGGCTCATACAATTATGCATCTGTTTTGTTTTTTAAATAGTTGGTTTTGGTAAACTTTATGTATCTTATTGGCACCCATTGTCCGAATTGCTGAAGAAACGTCTCCATTTCTATTCATCACACAAACCACATCATGAAAAGAATCTATAACATATGACACAAGCACTAAATTCTGAACGCCGCTGTCAGATATGCACATCTTCGTATCTTTTGCCACATAAATAAAGCCATGGAATCTCTGTCTTTTTATTGATTCAAATAATTCCTGGCATGACATTCCACCGCCGTTTATTTGAACACCGGCATATTGTTCCGGATTGTTCAGCGCATGCACCATTAAAAATATATCCCGATTAATCATCTCTCTTCTTTGTTCAACTGTCAGATCGCTCTCTGTATCATTTGAACCGCCCGCATGGATAACAAAAACATGATCATTGCGGAATAAAACAGCAAATCCGCACCCCGACAGCGAACCGCTTGCAATCAAAGTTCTTGCTTCGCCAGTCTGAATAATTTCTATGCCAACTGCCCCTGCATTTTGTGGATTTGAGACACAGTAATGATTCATATAAGTATCGTCTTGATATTTGAATCCTCCGCTATAATTTTTACAGTTTGTATGAATTGATTGTACGTATTGTCCAGGATCAGTACGATTTAAAACATTCGGATTCGATCTGTTGATACAACAATACTTTGTATAATTTTTTCTAGCACTGTTTCTACATCTTTTTGCCCAATCGAATAATGACTGCAAATATTTTCATACATTTTTTGCTCTATCTCCCCTGCTGCCAGAGAAGGCGTAATATCTACTACCATTTGCCCTGCTCCTCCCTTATCGGTGCTCTTACCGTCGTTACCGCTATACAGTCATCGCTGTTCCTGCGCCGTGTTTCCAGTTCCCGCAGCTTTTCCCCATACGTTTTCAATGAATCAATAATCCCCTCGAAATACGCCGACCCGGACAGGCTCTCATACTTGCTGGACTTATCCTTTGCCGGCAGCTCCTGGAACCAGCCTAGGATCTGCGGCCCTGGTATCCGCATTACAAACTGCGACTCATTATTCTCCAGATTATGCAGCCCACAGAAACTCTCCTTTGCCCCTCCGCCAGAGAGGCGGAAGCCCATAAAGCTTGCAGATGAGCTGAATGCCGCCTTTTTGAATCTTTCATAGTCATCCTGGCTGACGCTGGCCATTTTCGCCCGCATCACCACGTCCTTTACGACCAGGAATGACATCGGGACTGCCGGGAGAAGGTATGTGCCATTGTCAGGCGCGCATACGAGCTTGCTGGCAACGCTGAACCGGCCGTTTTCAATGCCCTCATTTGTCCTGTACTCTTTCAGTATCCCTTCTGCCGAAAGCCCCGCGCCCCCGGATATTGTCTCCTTCAGGCGGCGGTAGGACGGCGTCAGGTCCAGGATTCCCGCGTCAAACCAGCCGCCCCGGTCGATAGTGACTTTCGTGGCCCTCATGCCGATGGTGAAGTCGCTGGACAGGAAAGACTTCATGAAGCTGGTTTCAGACAGGGAATACTCCCCCTCCGCATGGACGCTGGACAAAAACCGGCACATGGAACTCTTGACAGAGGTGAAAAAGCTGTCAGAATCCTCCCGCATCCTGTTCTCCACCTGGCTGCGTCCAAAGACGATATCCATAAATTCACTGTCTTCATTGTACCTGTTACCCGGAAGCAGGGTGTCGGCGGATATGCTGTCTTCCGTGTGTACGGCGCCGCTGGCAACAACAACCTGCAGCTCTGCCACTTCCCTGGAAATGATTGCAATCCGTTCCTTTAAGATTTCAATCTGATCGCTGTAGTCATTGGTCTGCGCCCTGGCATACTGCAGCTCTGCATCTAGCAGTTCATTGTATGTCGAAAAATAATCCAGGTTTTCGGCATAGAAGTCATACATCATTTTCCCGAGCTTTTTCGCCGTCTGGGCATCCAGTCCGAGTGCGCTAAGGAGGTTTCCGTCCATTTTCGCGATGCTTTCGACCAGGCTTTCCTCCCCGCCTGCCACAAGCGCTGCAATATCCCCGTTGGAAGCAATCTCGCATATAAGCTTCACGGCTTCCACCATATTGTCTGCAAAGCCCTTGAAAGCTGCCGCCTCTGACTGGTCAAGCTGCTTTTTCAGAGCCGCAAGCTGTGCCTCCATGTCTTTCAGCCCGTCCACATCCGCCTGGTTTAAAAGCAGCACACGCAGCTCTGCCTCCAGCGAGGAAAGGACACTCCTTTTTGCCTGGTACTGCTCTGCAAGGTACTGGCGGTCAAGCGTCATGTCCTTCGGACTGAAATTAGGGGACAGGGAGCGGAACCAGCTGCTTGGCTGGAGCTGCACCGGAAGCACCTCCATGCTCGCGTCAAGCGATCGGCGGACGGAACTGCGCCTGTTGGCCTTGGCTTTTGCAAGGCGCTCCGCCGGCGACTGCACGTCCAGGAACCCCAGGATTGTCAGCACTTCATGGTAAAACCCGCGGATTACCGCATCCTGAAAGAGGTTTTCCAATGCCTGGTCCTTTGTCCATGAAGTTGTAGCCAGCCATTTTGCATAACCGTCCAGGTCGCCGCTGCTGCTTGCCTTTACATGCTCGTCTATTTTTTCCTGATCCCAGTTATATTTCTGCTTTAGATACCGCATGTACATCCGCTGGCAGAATTCAATCCGCGAGCAGGTGACCTCCTCACCGTCAATCTCATCCGTGATTGTCTCCATCAGGAACAGGCGCAGCTCCATTTTATCCGTGACAAACTCTTTTATATTGGAAATGTCCGGCGTGTAGTTGTTTACCAGTGTCTCAAATGTGTTGGAAAGCCGGTTCCCGTTCGGCCCTTGCACAATCGGGGCGAGGTCGAACATGCCGTCTGTAAGCCGGAACTCGTTTTCCGCCACGGCATACGGCTTGGTAAGGGTGCTGCTGTTGTAGTCTTTCATCGGGTAGGCATAATCAAGCTGGTTGAGCACCCGGCCGGGCATCTCCATTGTAAAAAGCTGTGTGCCTTCCCCGAACACCCCCATAAGCTGGTCGTAAAGCATGGCCGTCATCATGCCTTCGCTGATCATCACTGCATCATCACTGCCATCCCCGCCGTACAGGCCGCTGACCGCCGCCCCTGTCTCTGCTGCAGGCACGGATTCGTCCGGGTTTTCGGATGCCTGGCCAGTCTTAGTAAAGTTTTCCGGATGCAGCTCCGGTTTTTCCGTGTTCGGAATGTTCACTACCGGTTTCTGTCCTGGACCATCCTTAATTTCCAATGCTTCATTTTTGTTTTCGTCCATAAAATTCCCTCCTGTACTCTGTATGGCGCGCCGCCGCTGGCAGCGCTGCCCCTATTATATTTTACGGTATATACCGCATGTTTCCCTGTTCCTATATCCCGCAGCCCGCCTTCCGGCCCGGTCTTTTCCCTGGCCAGAGGACACGCAGTCCTCCCCCTGCCTTATGCCGCCCGCTTTTTCCCATCTTCCTTTTCGGGAATAAGGAACGCTGCGGCGCTGCCTGCAAATGACGCTTCTTTTTCAGAAGCCGCCGGAAGCGTCTTTATCTTACGTGACTTGCTCCACGCGGAAGATACCTTTGTGTTTTTCCCATCCGCCTTTACTGTTTTGTAAGTGCGGATACGCACATAATAGTTCTTTCCGCCTTTCAGGTTTTTTACCAGCTTTTGGACTCTGGAACTGTTTTTTACAAATATGCTGCGGGTGCTGCCTCCCTGAAACCCGGCATCTGCGGAGTACTGGATCTGGTATCCGCTGGTCTGCGCGGTTTTCTTTTTCCACTTTACGGCAAAGCCGCCGGATACTGCTGTAAGTTTCTGAATGGAAGTCCCCGCCGGGCGTATGGTAAAGGTCTTTTTTACCGTCCCGCCGTAGCCGCCTTTAAAAATAACTGTTGCCGTGGCTTTCCCTGCTTTCTTATTATTCTGGTAGCTTACGGTATAACAGGAATCAGGAATCTTTCTGCCCGCTGTATCCACTGCGGTTACAGACGGTTTTTTCGGTTTTCCGTTATAAGTGTAGCGCGTTTTGGAAAGCTTTACTAACTTCACGGCCTGTTTTACCGGTTCCTGCGGCTTTTCCGCCTCCTCCGGTTCCTGCGGCTTTTCCGCAGTACCTGTGCCGCCCATCGGGGCTTTGGACAGGATGACCATGTAATCCGACGCATGGATAAACGGCAGGCCTGCCGTGCCGTCTTCCCCGACTTTTCCCGCACAGATAAATTCCAGGCTGCGCAGGGCCGGGTTATAATAAAACAGGTTTGCATACATCCCTGTATATGGTGCAGTCGTGCCGACGCCCACGCCGTTTTCATCCCTGCCGGCAAGCCGCAGCGTAAGCGTCGCCGTAAATCCGAATCCGCCTTCATGCGCAAGGCTTAATTCCAAGTATGCCATGCCGCCTGCCGTTTCTTCGGCCAGTTCCTTTGGAACCGCCCCGGTGCCCGTTTTTACGGAAAAGTCCGTGTCTTTCACGCGGCCTGCCGTAATGTCTTTCCCGTTCACACTCCAGGTAATGCCGTTCCCCATATCGAGGCTTATGGTAACTTTTTTCCCCCGGATGCCTTCAAAAACACTGCCGGGAACGGATACGGCGCCGTTCATGTCCACTGCCACAGTCCCGCCTGCCGGGGCTGTGGCTGCTTTCCGTGCCTCTGCCCGGATGGCATCCCAGCCCTTCCTGCCAGAGCTGCCTTTGATAAAAGGCTGTTTCACAGCCTGGCCCGTGCCGCTGCCCGTACTGCCGGAGCCCCCAAAACCGCCGCTGCCGCCCATGTTTTTTATGACTATAACCGTACAGGAAGCCATATATCCCCCGTCTGCTGCCGTAACGGTTATGACTGTGGTACCAGCACTGACTGCGGTAATATTCCCGCTGCCGTCAACGGACGCCACAGCAGGGCTGCCGGAAGCCCACGACACGCTTTTGTTTGTGGCATTTTCCGGTGAAATGGCTGCTGTGAGCCGCCCGGCGCTTCCTGCGGGCAGTGACAGGGTGCTTTTGTCCAATGAGACGCCTGTAACATGCACAGCATAATCCAGGACTGTCAGCGTCCCGTTTTCATATATGATTTCTTCCTGGTAATTATCCGTATCCGGCGCTTTTGCCCCTCCTGCCGTAATCGGATAAATACCCGCTGCATTCATGTCCGCACTGCAGGAAAGCTCCGGCGCGGCTGCAAGCTGTTCGTTTTCCGCCAGCCCGGATACGGTGTACGTCAGTTCCGGGACGGGGCTTCCTGCCTGCGCCGTCTTGTTTTCCGCTTTGACTGTTATGGCAGCCCTCCGTATGGAAAAAGGAACTGCTGCTGACGACCCCGCATACTCCGCGTCATACTCCGGTACTCTGGCCGTTACGGTATAGCTGCCTGCCCGCACAGGCGGGATGCCGCTGTCATAAGGCGTCCCCCCAGCCCCCGCATACCAAAACTGTACGGCGCCGGTATAGCTGCCGTTTACCGTCTGCGCCGAAAGCCCTGCATAGCCGTTATGGGGCTTTCCGTCATAAACGCTGTCCTGCGGCTGCGCCGAAAGTGTAAACTCCACTGCAATTTTCTCTACAAGCCTGACCTCCACGGTGTACGCAGCATCCTCGTAATTCGCCATTGCTGCCGTTACCGTGATGGAGGCGGTGTCCGCTTCCGTCCGGCCGCCCGGTACCGTAAAGGTAAGATTTCCGTCTGCATCCACGCTGACGCCGGAAAGGATGCCGTTTTCGTCTGCTGCCTGAAAATGATATGCCGTTACCCCGCGGTCTGCCGGGAATTTTCCTGACACGTCAATGGCGACCTCCCCTTTAGAACCGCTGGCATAAGTGTAATGCCTCGTTTCCTGCCCGCCAGCCGGTGCGGCCGCCTTTTCCACCGTGACCGTTACATTTTCATCTTTTGCGCCTTCGGTATAGTTGGAGCCTTCCGCAAGGGAAGCTGTAACTGTTGCTGCCCCCGCCCCCGTAATCCGCGCCATACCGTCTGCCGAAACCGTAACCACGCCCTCATCAGAAGAAACATAGGATATTCTGCCGTCCCCGTTTGTGGAGCAGTTTAGGGAAAATTCTGCATCGCCATATTTCTTATGAAATGATGTTTCCGGAACCGTCAGCAGCCCCTGCGCCTTATTGATGGTCAGCGCTCCCGTCTCATAGGTAATCTTGTAATTATTGCCCACATCCTCGTTGCTGGCATTTTGAATTTGTGCGGCGGAAGGCGTGATTGTCTTATTCTCTGCCGCCACCTGATCGCTGCTGGCGGTAAGGGTGATACCTCCCAGGCTGTCGCTGCCACAAAGCCCGGCGGCAGTTACCTGCCCTGTCCCCTGGGCGATGTTCTCGCCGTAGGTAATGGTCTGATCGTTTGCCTTGATGGCCAGCGCGGCCTTTCCGATGGAGAAAGCCAGTTCTTTCCTAAAGGTATACGGCGATTTGCCGGTGACAGCGGCCTTTGCCGTATTTGTCCCAGCGTTGGTATTGCCAGTGTAGCTTACCGTATAATCTGCAGCGTCCACCACTGTCCCGTCCAGCATGACGGTGACGTCAGGTTCCTGCGCTGTGCCATTGTATGCCAGCCCCTCTGCGTTGTTCAGCGTGACTGCCAGCGCAGCGCCACAGACGCACTTGCCGGTTGTTACATCGTAGCTGCAATTCTCGCTGGGTTTTATGTCCCCGCAGGCAAGGCAGTCCCTCCGGTGAGTTGGGGCGCCTTCGGTGTGGGTGTACCTGCAGCTCCCTTCGTGCCCGCAGATTTTCACTGTGACAGACGTATAGTTCCATGAAACGAACCGATCCTTGTTCAGCCCGTCATCCGTCACTGGAATTTGGTTATTGTAGAAGTAGGCATAACCGGTTTCCAGCAGATCCTTAAGCGTTTTTTTACTGGAATAAATCATGTCTCTGGGATAGGCATTCTGGAATGTACCCCCGGAAAGGACAACGTTTCCCGAAGAACACAGAAGCCCATAGAATACCGTCCCAATAACTTTTACTCCTTCACTGACCTTTAAACATCCATTTGATAAAACCCAAACGCCGTTATGGCCAGAAAAAACTCCTCCCCGGAGGTCTGCCGTCCCCTCCACATAAAGGGCATCGTCTTTCTCAGAAATAATCCCGCCCCCGCCCTTTATGCACACACTTGCACCAAATGGAATCTTGACACTTCCATCCGTGATGCGGATAGTGTTTTCACCCAGGTCCAGCGTGCAGTTAATCCTGATCTGGAGGCTTCCTGCCCTCTCCACATTTCTCAGCAGGGTAATGGTTGTGTCAGCATTGCCAGAGTCTGCAAACGCAGCGTCAAGGCCGCCCTCGTCCACATATCCGATAATCTGGCCGTCTTTTTCAATCACAGCGGCGCCGGCTGCCTGGACGGCGGCTGTGCCCGCCATGCTGCTATCCCCCACAAACGGCGTCACTTCTCCCGCAGAGGACGCGGCATAGCCCGCCCCCTTTAGCGGAACCTTCCCCGCCGCATCGGACGCCGGTTCCATTTCCGCCAAATTCTGGCCGTCTGCAATTTCCGTTTCTTCCAATCCTTCTAACGAAGATTCTGCTGCAGTGTATCCTTCTTTAGCAGATTCCGCAATATATCCACGTATTCCAGCCGTGTTTTCCCGGCTTTGCGCCAGCGCCCCAGCCGGCATTCCAGGTAATGGCACCAGCATGGAAAGGGCTAATATGACCGCCGTTAACTTCTTCTGTCTTTTCTTCATCCTAAAACCTCCTAACCGCCATTTTTTAATGCTCAGTACAGCCACGATTCGCTCCGTGTATGTCCGTATCACCGCATTTCCCTCCCGGATCACAGCCATCAGACAGAATGCAGTTCATGAAATAACAGTTTTCCATATCTTTCTATTCTTCCGTCCCGAAACATTCTCCTCACAGGCACAGCCAGTCTGGTACACAGAATTTTTGGCCGGCATCCTCTGCCATACAGCAATGTCTCCTTCCACTATTTTTCTTGCCACTTCCTGAAACTGTGTCTCCTCAAGCGGCCGCACAATAAAACCGAAGACACGTGTCCGTATCGCCACCCCGGCAAAATAGCGATCATCCGTAATCCAGACCACCAGTGTGTTTCCATACATTTACCGGTATTTACACACCAATTCCATTCCAAATGCGCCGTCCACGCCCACAACCGCAATATCGTATTCATGTTCCAGATGGAAACTGCCGTCCATATTGCCCCGGCTGACCATAATCCCCGGCGACTCATATTCAAGTATTCCAGAAAGCATTTCATATTCCTGCCCGCTCTCTGTATAAATCACAGCGTCCATTCAATCCACCTTACCTGTCATGGCAAATGTACCATCCGGCATCCTTCTGACAGACTGCCGGACGCAAAAGGACCGCCAGAAACGGGAATCCCAAAAATGGCATCACAGCCTTTTTGGAATTTCCCGCCTCTGGCGGTCCTGTATTTAATGGCGCTATATATAAATATACACGATAAAAAGACAGAGTTATATTATAATGTCTGTCTGTCTGTCTGTCTGTCTGTCTGTTAAGATTGTCACACGTCTAAACATACCATGCAACCCCTTTCTGAAAAATTTCCTAAAACTAATAATATTAATGCCTTATTATTTAATATACTGATTTTCTCCCTTTTTTTCAAGCAGTATGGCACAAATTGTTAAAATCCGTCCCGAATTGTTAAAATAAATCCTAAATCAGTTCTTGACAAACTTAGTTTTTTGTGATATTCGTTTTTCGGTATAGGATATTGTAGTGTTATCCTGATATTTTTCAGAGTAAAGGAGGACTTTCCATGCGGATTGCCATTGTAGATGATATTGCGTCAGAGCGGGAAACCTTAAAGAAAAGGATTACCGGACAGGCCGTCCGGCTTTCCCTTGATGCTGCCATCCTTGACTATACTTCCGGCCCGGATTTCCTTTCCGATGCCAGAAAAGAACATTTTGACCTTGTATTCCTTGATATTTATATGGGAAGTGAAAACGGCGTGGATATGGCAGAGCAGCTGCGCCGCTTCGATAAAGACTGCCTGCTTGTATTCACCACTGTCTCCCCTGACCATGCCCTGGACGGCTTCCGTGTCCGGGCGCTGCACTATCTGGTGAAGCCATATAAAGAAACTGACCTTGCCGCATTATTCGATGAAATCGCAAAACACTTTCCCATAATGGACAAATACATCGAAATAAATGCCGCAGGCGGCATTGTCCGGCTCCGCCTTCAGGATATTCTGTATGCGGAGCATTACCAGCACCAGGTCTACATATACAGCGCAGCCGGCGGGCAGATTGTGGCACGCCTGACTTTCCGGAAATTTACCGCCTCCCTTACAGACGGGCGGTTCTTCCTGTGCAGCCGGGGCGTCCTCGTCAACATGGAACACGCCAAAGATTTTGACGGCACGGATTTTATCCTGAAAAACGGGAAAAGGATTTCCGTCAGCCGTAACCTTGCCAAAGCCGCACGGATGGCTTTCGGCGATTTTCTATTCGGAAGGGGGAATTAAAAGATGGAGCTTGTCATTTTTGTGCCCGGCATGCTGATTGCCTATCTGCCTGTAAAGCATCGCCTTAAAATCTCTCCTGCAAAACTATCGGCAGTGACAGCCCTCCTGATCCTTCTTTTCTGCCTTGCCGCAGAAGCTGCGGACTGCCTGTTCCATATCAGCATCCTCTGGATGTCCTTACCCGCCGCTGCCATCATGGGCTGCTTCTATGTACATACGCTTAAGGTCTCACGCTGGAAGTCTGCCAGTGTTTTCCTTGCCGTATGCGGCGTGTTTTCCTGCCTCGGAAATGCCGCCATTGGGATAAGCGGGGAAACCACGCCGCCGTTTCCCCCGCGCACTGCCATCCTCTGGTTCCTGATGTGCTGCATCCTTACGGCCGCCGCATGGTATCCCGCCACCCATGCCGCAAGAAAGCTTTTAGAGGACGATGCCCTTGTACAGACCTGGTATGTGTTCTGGATGCTGCCGCTTTTATTCCTCATCCTGAATCTTTTTATCATGCCAAAGTATCAGGGTATCTTAGAGCAGGGACGGCCCAGGCTGCCCTGCATCCTTTTAAGCTTTTTGCTCCTTGCCCTGCTCCTTTTATCTTACCTGTTCTTTTATCTCATGGCAGCCGGCTTAAACCGCATGAACCGCCTCCGGCTGGAGAACCAGTTTCTCTCCATGCAGCAGGCACGGTACGACAGCCTCCTTGCCACTATCCGGCAGATCCGGCAGGCACGGCACGATATGCGCCACCATTTTCATGTCCTGCAGAGCCTTGCCGAACAGGAAAACCTAAAAGGCATTCTGAATTATCTGGCCAAAGTGCAGGGGGACATTCCCGCCGGTGATCTTGGGCTGTGCGAAAATGCGGCTGCAGACAGTGTGGCAGGCTATTTTGCATCGCTGTACCGGGAACATGGGATCCCCTTCACTTTCACACTTGGCCTGCCCCGTGAGCTTCCCGTGCCGGACACCGACCTGTGTCCCGTGCTGTCCAACCTTCTTGAAAATGCAATGGAAGCAGGCCTGCGAACCACCCCCGGAAAGCGGCAGGTGAAAGTGTCAGCCCGCCTGCATGCAGGACATATGGTACTGCTGTCCGTTGAAAATAATTATGACGGGGAAGTAAACAAAAAAACGGTGTGTTCCTCTCCTCCAAACGCCAGGGGGAAGGCATCGGCTTACAGGCTGTGCGCCATATTGCAGAAAAAAACGGTGGGTACTGCCGGTTCCTTTACGGGGATGGGATATTCCGCGCCAATGTTATACTCCGGGGCGGGCAATAAAAGTTTCCCAGACTTTGGACGCCGGACGTGCTGGCAGCGGTAACACCAGCCATAAAAGGACGGCATATGATTCTGCGGATAAGCCGCCCTTTTTAATACTCACGAGCTGTATAATTTTTCATATAGTTTTCTGTATTGACGCCCGCATGTCGGACGGCAAATTGATGGAAACGCAAACAGCGAATTATTTTTCCGACATTTATCCTATTGACTGCGCAGTGCTGTCTGCAAATGCATAGTCCTGTCAAAAATGCTGCACGTTGTTGTCGGTATTGTTTTTCCGCCTGAAATGCAAAAGGCCATGGATCCCATCATGAGACACACGGCCCATATGAAAAATTTAGTTTTTCTCCTGCTTGTCGGCCAGAACAGGAAGATGAACCAGGCCGGTGGCGACAGTCACTGCATCCACCTTCCGCATCAGGGAGCCGATCCTTTCTTCATTCCAAAAGATATCGGAGAAATCGGAGAGCTCGCACCCTACATCATGGTTAGGGATGCACAGGTAGTTCCCATATTTATGCCGTCCGGCGAGGATGTGGAAGTAAGTCCCCCGCCCATTGATCTCAGCTTCATACCATCCGTTCCCCGTGCTCAGCAGGATGATCTGCCCCGTCCAGGTCTCCTTGCGGGAACCGCTTTTCAGGATACAGGTATAATTCATGTTCCATTCCTCCTATCCGAGATTCTGGCTGCTGACAGAAGCCAGGATGACATCCGTATCGATCACTTTCTTGTCCATCTGTGCCCCTAGAGTCAGCGCGTCGGTCATCAGGTTGTCCACCAGGCGGGGGCTCCCCTGGGAGTGACTGTGGACGGCAGAAAGCGCCGCCTGGTCGATGATGGAGGCTGCGCCTCCGGCACAGGCGATCTTGTGGAGGATGTACTGCGCCACTTCGGAGTCTGAGAGCCCGGAAAAGTTGTAGTGCACTGTGATCCTCTGGCGCAGGGCCTCATGGACGGGCTTTTTCAGGGTGCTGTTCAGGTGGGGCTCGCCGCAGAGGATGAGCGTGAAGCAGTTCAGGGAGTCATACCCATAGTTCATGAGCATCTTGATGTCCTCCAGGATGCCGGTAGAGAGGTATTGTGCCTCATCGACGGCCAGGAGGAGGGGCTGCTTCTTGTCCTTGTAAAGGTAGAGGATCTGCTCCTGTACGGCGCGGAACATCCCAGGCTTGCCGCCCCTTGGCTCTAGCCCCAGGACAGAGCAGAGCTGGCGGTAGAATTCCATGACGCTGACGGTGGAGAGGCAGATGTACTCCATGTGGTAGAGGTTTGGATTGAGGTTCTTTGCAAAGCAGCGCAGGGCGAAGGATTTGCCCATGCCGGGGCGTGCGGTAAAGAGTCCTATACCCCTTGTGTCCTTTAAGTAGTCCAGGCGGGACGTCATCTCGGAGATGTCCTTTGAGAGGAACCGGTCCTTTTCTCTTGCGTTCTGTTTGTCAAAGGGATTGAAGGAAAGCCCATAGTAGGAACGGAACATCAGACCTCACCCCCGATCCTTGAATAATCGATGGAGGGCGTGTTGTTGCGTTTCGTCCTGCAGTTCTCGTTCTTATCCGTAGGCCGGATGGGGTAATGCGCCCCCTCACAAAGGATGAAGGCGGAGGACATGTCGTCCGGCAGGAAACGGATCTCCACTTTTGAAGAAATGAACTGCATGGGAACGTCATAGGACACCTTGTCGATGGAGACGGTAGAGTCCTTGTTCACCTTCCTGGTGATGCGGTTCAGGAAACATTCCTCCAGCCACTCCCTGGACTTAGGGCTTCGGATGGAGGAGCGTGTCTGCTGGTAGCGTTGCATGGGCGTGGTGCCAATACCGGAATGGACAGACGTATTGTAGGTGCGCATATAGTCCTTAAGCAGCCCGTTAAACTGCGCCAGCGAGGTGATGGAATCCATGTCCAGTGTATAGAGCCAGGTTTCTTTCAGCGTCCTGAACTGGCGTTCTATCTTAGCCTTGGAAGCGCCGTCACGAATTTTTGTATGCAAAAGGACCGTCCCGATGGAGCCGCAGATGAGGGAGAGCTGCTCATTTGAATAGCTGCATCCGTTGTCGACATAGAGCTTCGCCGGGATTCCATGGGCGGCCACGGCATCCCTCAACACCTTCTGGAAGTTATAGGCATTATCGTTATAGAAGAGGCCGCCGCCCACCAGAAAACGGGAATGGTCATCAATAATCATAATGCAGTAGACTCTCCTGCGCCGTCCGTCCTCCGTGATAAAAGGCAGGTAACAGGTATCGGCCTGCCACATCTTCCCAAAGGCATCTTCTTCAAATGCCTTCCTGTCCCGCATGCCGGGGTTGCGTGCCGATTTCAGGTCATGTTTCCTGACGAAGCGCTGGACGGCGCAGACGCTGACTGTGGCAGGGATGAAGGCTTCTTCAACGAGGTGCCGGTGGATCTGTGTAGCGTTCAGCCGTGGGAAGGCCTCCTTGAGGCGGTAGATCTCCTCGATGGCCGTGTCTGGGAGTACCCGTGTGGAGCCCTTATCGGAACGCTCCTGCGGCATGAGGGCGTCGATGCCGCCGTTCTGGTAGAGGGACACCCATTTGCTGAGGGTCTTGGGGCTGTACTGGAACACGGAGCCGTCAGGCAGGGCGAGGGGCTTTTCCGTGACTCTCTGGTAATAGGCGTTCCTGGACGCATCCGGATAAAGGCCATGGATGACCGGCGCTATGAGAGCGAGGCGGAACTGCGCCATGGCGGCTGCGTCTGAAAGTTTTTTTTGATTGTTGTCCATAGAAATGTCCTCCTTAAGTGGTTTTCCCCCATTATGGGGCAGAAACGGGAGGAAAGCCATGCCCATGGCGTGTGGTTGGAGGAAAACAGTTCATGGGCCGAACACCTGTTGGCAGTAAGGCGCCGGATTTTTATGGGACTGGAGGAAGGACTTTGTAAAACGGCGGACAAAGGCGGAGGCGAAATCCGAATAAGCCGGCTGCGTGAGCAGGGACTTAAGGAAGGAAAGGCCGGAAACCTCCATGGAGGAAAGCACGCCGAGCCAATCTTCCTTCTGCACCCGAAAGAGCTGCAGCCATCGGCGCAGCTGGGAAAGGGTGATGCCGAAGCGTTCGCATAGCCTTTCCACAGTGGAAAGGCGCAGGAAATACTCCGCCAGGACACGTAGAAGGAAGAACAGGCCGTAGCCGGAGTAGGGAATGATGAAGTCCGGGAGGATGGCATGGGTATGGCCACAGGTACAGATAAGGCGCATGATGCAGAGGCTGTGGCGGACCTGGGTGCCGCCTATAAAGTCCACCAGGGAGCGGTCATAGTAGGCATGGATGCGGCAGGATCCCTTTCCCCCACAGCAGGGACAGGTCTGCAGTTCCGAACGGAATCCGGCCATAAAGGAATCGAACAGGATCTTTGATGAACTTTTTATACGAACCAGCTTGCAAAACAGGGAATTTTCTCTTATCATAATATATGTCGGTGGTGCCGGATCCTCATGAGAGGGACATGATCCCGTATAAGGCAGGCACACTGGTATGCGAGAGAAAGAACGAACTGTGGAAGGGGCTGTTCTTTCTCTTTTTTTTGTTCCATAAAAACTATATCGGAATGACATGGGATGGTCAAGAGGAAAACGTGCCGCCTCCTGTAGCACACTTTTATAGACAGTGTATAAAAATTGAGATTATAATTTGACGTTTTTGTGCGGGAGATAGGAACTTTAATTTGCTGGGCTACAGCCAGGGATGATATCTGACGCACAGTCCCTTCCAGCTCATCAATTCTGTGGTTCTGACGTCTGTCTTCATCTTCGAGTCTTTTGTGACTTTCCTTTATCCGTTCTACGAATTCGTCATGCTCTGCCCTTGTAATTGGTGTATCCATTCTGTCCCACTCCCTTCTTAAAAAAGTACAGAAAAAAAGAGCCTTACGGCTCTAATTCTGCTTTTACTTCCTTATACTGATCCATGACTTCCTTGATGATCGCCATGTCCTGACTCAATTTATCATCTGGCTTCCCTGCCAATTCTTCCGAATACCGCTGGTCATTCCTCAAAAGTTTCAAATCTTCGGCCAGCCTTTTTGTAACTTTTCCAAGCCGGTATATAATTTCATCCTGCTTTTCTGCCATATCCATATAAATTTCAAGCAATTCCAAAAAATTGTCTTCATCCATTCCGGCTTACCCTCCTGTATCCTTTTTCTGATCCTCTCAGGAATCATCTGCTACGATTCCATCCGTCTCATCTTCAAACTGTTCGCAGCCACCACCTTTATAACAGCGCCCGCCTGGTGGAACATCCATATAATATTTACTGTTTTCGCAAGTGCAGATATATTCATCCGCTAAATAACTGCACTCATTTTCATCAATCAATATACGTTTTCCATCAGTATTAATATGATAACTCATTTTCGTCCCTATTCCATGAATCGTTTTCAAATATCAGGATTTATGTCATGCCTTTTGTCAGGCGTCATAACGGTTTCCTGTAATCTCTGTATATTCGTCCTCGGTAATCCATCCTTTTGTAACCGCATTCTTTACACGCGCTTCATTCCAGAATCCGCCATCATAATATCCCCTGACCTTTTCATAATTTTTGCTGTATGCCTTTTCTTTTTCCATATTTTTATACCTCCTCCAGATCTACATCCGTCATCATTGCTATATACTCAATATTAGCCTGCATCTGTTTCGCCGCCCTTTCAGCTTCCGAAATTTCGCGGAACGCAAACCAGTAACGGCCATCTACAGAAGCGCACTCCACGATTTCCGCATTTTTAAAAATACGTTCCCCACAAGCTCCAATAAC
Source organism: Eubacterium plexicaudatum ASF492 (assembly GCF_000364225.2). GTDB lineage: Bacteria > Bacillota > Clostridia > Lachnospirales > Lachnospiraceae > Eubacterium_J > Eubacterium_J plexicaudatum. The sequence goes on along the minus strand of NZ_AQFT02000001.1, from coordinate 4,452,049 downwards.
CAGAACTGATGACAAATCAACTGGAAAATCCGGCCTGCTGTCCGTGATCAGGCTGCTCCCGTTTTCCTCGGCTTCAATCTCCATACCATTTTGAAATACTATTTTTGCTTTTTCCATTCCGGCTCCTTTCCAAATAACTCCCTGTAAAGCTGTTTCATATTTTTTACCTGGTTTTTAGACATGATGGGAACGTGCGATCCCATCCATGATTTATACGCCTGCTCAATCGCTCCATATTCGATCTTTCCTTTATCAAACAAACGTTTATATGCTTTCAGTTTCCTTCGCTCCCTTGTAACGGATTTGGAATTAATCCGTTTTGCAACCTTTCCGGATTCCAAAAGACTGTACTTTACCTGCAAATACTTAAATGTCTGGGACAGCTTCACAATCCGTGTTTTTCTTTCGTTTATAAAAATACCCAGGCTGTTTACCTGTTCTGCTATTCCCTGAATAACAGATTCAACATATTCCTTTGTTTCCCCTATAACGTATATATCATCCATGTACCGTCCGTACATTTTAACTCCCCGGACTATCTTTGCATAATTATCAATCTGCACCGGATAAAAGATGCCAATGTCCTGTGACACCTGATCACCGATATCTGCCGACTTTGCCATATACTTCTGCCCGGTTCTTAGTTCCTCTGATATATTTTCATAGTACTTTACAGAATCAAACCTCTTGTCCATGCACTCTGCATATTCTTCATCATCCATATAGGAAACATCTATTCTGAATGTGTCAACAATCTGCCCGAAAAGCCATCCTGAAAACTCATCCACCCTGGGTAAAACCATTTCCTTTACTTTATCATGACGGATATTGTCATAAAATTTTGAAAAATCCACAAAGCCGGCATAACCGTCATTACTACGGTGTTTCAGCCAGTAATTATGCAGATCTTTTTCAAACATCCGCCTTGCAAAATCAACCCCCTTCCCTTTCTGGCTTGCGCTGTTGTTGTAAATGAGATATGGTTTCAGCGCTTCACCCAGAACTGCATCGCACAGGGCATGGCGGACTACACGGTCACGCATCCGCCCACCGTGGATATGACGGACTTTCCCCCGTTCGTTCAATGTAAATTCTGAACCGGGCAGAGTTCTGTATTCCCTTGTTTCAAGCTCCTGTTTCAGCTTTGTGATTTCTGAAAGGAAATCAATCTCAAATTTCTGTTGTTCCTCTTTCCATGCGCTTCCTTTCATCGAAGACAAAAACGCATCATAAAGAACGTTCATGTCTGTTATCCTGTTATACATAAAATTACCGTACTCCTTTTCAGGTTAAGCCCCGGATATTGGCTTGACGTATCTTGCCACATAGGGCAAACCGGCACGGGCGGCTCTACGTTTCCATACTGTCATTTAGCCTTTCCGGCAGGGACAGCCTTTCCTTTCGGCCGGATGCCTGCCTGTTTTCAGGTCTTACCAGCATCCTCGAAATCCGGGCGCACACCATTAGAATTGGAAGCGTTGTTACAGTCCGCATTGCCGTTCCAGTTCACATTCGCAAAATTAGCGCCCGAAACAACGTCACGCAGCCACCAGTTCACACATACAAAGGCTGCCCCATATTAACTATTTTTTATCTGTCAGGTTTCTTTTTCCTGCCCTCTTCTATTTTCAGGTTTTCCTTTCTGCTTCTCCCCGGCGTTTTTCGCCTTGCATGACTTCTTTTTCAAAAGCCTATTATCAGACTGCCGCACGCCTTTGTATAATGCAATCTGTTTATCAATATCCACGGCGAGCCTTTCGTATCTGTTGATGTTTACAGGAAGGGAACTGATAATATACTGCAGTTCCTGTTTCAGCACATAGCACTGTGCGATTGCTTCATCTATGTGTTTCCTGCGCTCGCAAAATTCCATGACTTTTGCCGGAGTTTCCGATGGATAGATAGAATTTCCAAGTGTAAATTCACACCCTATGCGCCGCAGTATTTCCAGAACAGCATCGCATTCTTTATCTATAAACCATTTTTTGAAACTGTCGCATTTTTTTCGGTACCGCTCCACGACTTCATCCACATTTCCTGTCTTTGCATGTGTTTCCCGGTACCGTTCTATGTGTTTCCGGTATTTTTCTTCTGAAAACCCAAAATCCAGAAGCATCAGATTTGTTACATCTGCACGCAGCCTGTAGAAATGGTGCTGTGCTTCAAACTTTGATTCTTTCCGCTTTCCCTTTGGTACTGCCATTTTTCATCCTCCCGCCATCCCCGCCCACAAGGGGCGGAGATTAAAGATTAACAGATACCGAAAGCCGGGCGCACACCAAAAGAATAGGAAGCGTTGAGACAGCCCGCATAGCCGTGCCAGCCCACATGCGCAAAATCAGCGCCCGAAACAACGCCACGCAGCCACCAGTTCACACGGTTACAGATCAGATCCGGACGCAGCGCAAACAACGCAAGCTGTGACTTATCAATGGTATAACGGTATGAAATAAATGTTCCGTCACACGCCGGAGTGAAAATGTAACTGCCATACACCATACACTCATTCATCAGTTCCACGGTACTGTCATACCATGCATGGTTACTTGGCTTCCCATTTGTGACAGCGTTTACAAGCAGCTCTCTGTGGGACAGAATATGATCCGCTCCAAATGCCTCATTTATTATAGCTTTTGCCTGGTTAAGCCCCGTCTTGTACATATCACTGCCGATATAGCCGCCTTCCGTCGTATTTGCCGCGCCTGCTTCATACTGCCCGGATGCAGTGTTATGCATCTGTGCATTATACAGGCAGGTGTCAGGAACTATGACGGCATGGTGCTTCGTGCATTCTGCATCCCCGCACCGCAGCCAGTAATCAAGATGGGCAATGCGGTAATTCACCCCACCGATTGTCCAGTAATCGCCAACAAACATATCTTGAAACGTTCCCGCTTTGATTGCCGCTGCCTGCTCTGCTGTTAATGAATCCCCAAGACACTTTCCGCGGAAAATGGAATTACGCAGGCCTTTATCCGGGTTATCTGTAATAAATCCGATTGAACAAAATCGCTGCGCGATGGCCTGCCAGGGCTGTGGCGCAGTTTTTCATTGTCTAAAAAAGCAGTGGAAATTTCTTTCATAATTCGGTATTGTTTAGTTACCACACTATACAACTGAACCAAGAAAGCCCCACTGCCTATGAAAATAATAACATTTCCTGGTGTCACATGCAATCGTAATTATGATGCCAATGCACCTCCGGACAGGTAGCTGTAACTATTAACACTACTTATTTTGGAGGTTTTACAATGTACGAAGATATTTTTAAATCCATCCGCCAAGCTGCGGAAAAACGCAACCTTAGGGAACGGACCATTCAGCTCTACTGCAGCGATGTCAGCTATTTCCTGCGCTGCACCAATAAGCCTGTTTCTGACCTCACGCTTAAGGATGCAGATGCCTTCCTTACCATGAAACGTCTGGAAGGCAGATCTCCTGAAACGCACAATCATTATCGGGCTTCTATCAAGTTTCTCTATAAGAGAGTACTCAAGATTGCCTGGGATGATGAGGAAGTTCCTGCAATGAAGCGTGAGCGGAACCTTCCAGTTGTCCTTACGCCACAGGAAATCAATGCTATTATTGATGCCACTTCCAATCTTAAGCACAAGGCCATTATCGCTACCATGTACTCTTCCGGCCTGCGTGTGTCTGAGGTTGTCCATCTGCACTATGATGACATTTCCCGTACAAACATGACCATTCATGTCCGGAAAGCAAAAGGCCGCATCGACAGATATACGATCCTTTCCCAGAAGAATCTTGACTTGCTTACTGAATACTGGTTTCAGTGTGGCAGACCGAAAGAGATTCTCTTTCCGAGTTCATGGACTGGAGACTACCTTGATATTGCAAGCGTTAACCAGTTCTTCAAGGCAAGTGCTAAGAAGGCCGGTATTACACGCCGTGTATCTTCCCACGCCTGCCGTCACAGCTTTGCCAGCCACTTATTCGAAAGCGGGGTGGATATCAAATATATTCAGTCCCTTCTTGGACATGTGGACCCCCGTTCTACGGACGTATATCTGCATGTAAGCAACAAAACACTGCTTGGAATCCGCAGCCCTTTTGATGCTCCGGAAGGCGGTGGGTCATGAGCGAAAACTGCACGGTGCAGGATGTGTTTAACCGATTTTATCCTGACTATGAAAAAACTCATGAACTGTCTGCGGCGCAGCGAAAAGCAGCTTATCACATCATGAATTGCAAAACCGGCGCATTTGGTGTCAATATAAGCGTCTGCGAGGACTGCGGCTGTATTTCCATCCATTATAATTCCTGCCGGGACAGGTGCTGTCCCATGTGCCAGGAGTTCCCGAAGGAAAAGTGGGTGGATGCCCGCAGGGAGGATATACTGGATGCCCCATACTTTCATGTGGTTTTCACTGTGCCTGAGGAATTAAATCCTGTCATATACAACAACCAGAAGCCTCTCTATAATGCCTTGTATCATGCGGCTTCCGATACCCTAAACGAACTCGCATCCGACAAAAAATATCTCGGGGCTGATATTGGTTATATCTGCATCCTGCATACATGGGGAAGTGCGATGAACTTTCATCCACATATACATATGATTGTGCTTGGAGGCGGACTTGATAGCAAAAACCACTGGAAAGATAACGGTGAGGACTTTTTTCTTCCTGTCAGGGTCATCTCCAAAGTCTTTCGCGGCAAGTACCTCGCCGAGTTAAAACAGCTATGGACTGACGGAAAACTCGAATTCCACGGTACAGCAGAGCCATACAAAAATCATTATGCTTTCAAGGAACTTTTGGACACCTGCTATTCCAAAGAATGGATTCCTTATTGTAAGAAACCATTTCATGGTGCAGAGTCCGTTATCAAATATCTTGGCAAATATACCCACAGGATTGCCATAAGCAACTGCCGCATAAAGGGTATGACGGATTCCACGGTTACGTTTACTGTGAAGGATTACAAAAACCATGGGCAGTGGAAAGAACTCACACTTTCAGGAGAGGAATTCATCAGGAGATTTCTGATGCATGTTCCCCCAAAGCGTTTTGTGCGGATTCGGCATTACGGCCTGCTTTCTTCCCGTAACAAAAACAAGAAGATAACTCTGTGCCGTAATCTGCTCGGCTGTAAAAAATATATTTCCAGACTGAAGAACCTGGATGCGCCTGCTATCATTAAGCTGCTCTATAACAGGGATGTCTGCAAATGCTCATCCTGTGGTGGAAATATCATTCCTCTGCCGTATGGCAGGTATTGCCCAAGACCTGAGCCACACTTATTATGTTGAATACCAGCAGCTGAATATTTTTAAAAAAGCTTCCTATGGGGGCTTATTTGTGGTGCGCTGGAAATGATTTTAAAAAAATCTCTCTCCATATGCACAGGTATCCAACAGACTGTTTTGCAAAGAGTGTCGAAATTGAAAGCCCATATACAGCGTCTGCCCGGACGCGCCTTTGTTCAACCAGGAAAAATCGAAACTGATGCAAACGAAAGGGCAGTTATCGAAAGATCAAAGCTGCTTTTTCGTTTGCACCACCTTCGATTCTTTCCTTAACGATTTTACCATTTGCGCCTGCTTTTATAAATTCGCCATCTGTAATTGCTTTTGCCAGGTCACTGATTTTAATAATCTTGTCTCCATCAGCAGTTATAATATGCATATAGTCATCGCCACAGGAAACAGACTCCATCTTTTCTAATTCCATAAATAATTGTTCCATTCTTTTCTCCTATCTGAACCGAATTCTCTTTGCTGCCCTGAATACCTTACCATCAGAAGTTACAAACTGTTTTCTATCCGCAGTTACAAAATTTACAGAAATCATTCCTTTTGTCAGCAGCTTTTCCAGAACTTCCTCAAGGCTTTTTGTATATGCGCGGTTCACAAGCGTATTCTGCAAAAGCTGTTCTGGCGCCGCGTTTATGTTGTCCGCATGTGCAGGATCAGATGTTTCTGTAACACGGATGCTTTCAGAAAAAACAGGAGCCGTATTTGTATAATCTTTCATTGCTGCCTCCTTAATTTAACACAATATGTTAATTCCATGTTTTGATTGTTATAAAATATCGAATATTGATATTTTTATCCATACATCAGAAAACATCATCTAAAATATAGGTCATCTGCAAGTCGTCATCTTTGCCTTTTCTCTTAAATGATTTCATACAGACCAGATCGCCGTCTTCATCATACAGCCCGATCTCGCTGATATATTCATTTGCAAGCTCTGATTCAATTAAGGTACACTCATACCTGCATACGGTGTCTTCTATAAAAGTGTACCCGTCAATTTCTTTGCGGTACAACTCATGCCTTAATTCACTCTGATCTTCCTCCGGAGCAATCACGCTTCCATCTGCATCGCATCCTCCATCACCAAAAGCCATGCCGACAATCGGCGGCAGTGCGATTGCACCTGCTCTCGCCTTCACCAGCTTTTCCCTTGCTTTTTTTGTTATAAGCACGTTGCTTGCCACGTCACAGCACCTCCCTTCTGTACATCGCATTCAGTATCCTGGAACCATCCATCGCCACATTCCCGTCCAAAAACCATAGGTTTCTTCTTATTTCGACCGGTCCGTCCCTGATTTCTTCTGTATTACCGTTGACGGCAATATGTGTTTTGACCGCAGCTTCCATTTTGCATCTGGACGCATCCAGGCAGACTTTTCCATCCAGTTTCCATCTGTCATCAAAATAGATAAGCCTCCAGAAATCAATGATAAATGCCAGCGTCTCCCTGACTGATGGCTCCCCTGTTTTATCTGGACTATCTATTTTTCCATAGATTTTCAGACAGAAACTGCGGTATGCTGCATCAAGGCGGACAGAACCGTCAAGGTCCCATGTACCGTCGAATAGCTTTGTATGCAGCGCTGCAAGCTCATAAAAAATTCCCATATAATATTTCAGGCCAAGCCGCAGATTGTACCGCCTTTTCTGGCAAAGATGCACGCTGCCGTCAAGGTTCCATGTGCCGTCAAAAATATAACAGCCCCAGAACGGGATAAACCAATGCAGGCGCAGTCTCACCAGAAACATTTTTTCCAGCCGTGAATGATCTGCTGTCAGATAATACGATACAGCATAGATAAGCCCCACACCAGCCGGCCTGATGGCCAGCACACGCTTTGCTGCCGGATCAGTGATATTAATGTCAAATGGCGGCATCTGCATAAATATCGTTGCCGGCCTTTCCGGTTTTTCTACATATGTAACATAATCAACATCCCACAGCAGCTTCATGGTTCCGACAATATCCTCATAGGTACAGTCACAGGTATTCTTGATTGACTTGTACCTTAAGACCTGCCGGTAGGTTTCATCCCCAAGTTCCTGATCTATTTTGGAACGGAGAATCACCTGTGCATCTTTTCTGGACAGAACAACAATATCCCCAACACGGTCCAGATTGATGCCATGTGCCGTATCAATATCCGTAAGCCGGTTTACGTCATCAAATACCTTTCTGACTTCTTCCATCTGCCTTGCAAATGCCTGTATAAGGACTTCTATCCGTTTCTTTCCCTGAAACTGCTGCGGCAGGTCTTTCAGCCATTGGTCAGCGATTTTCATTGTCCGCAACAAACGTCACCTCTATTCTCGTCCCGTCGACCAGCACCTTCTGCCTTGTACTGGCAATGATATTGGCATTTCTGTAATCATCCTGCACCGGAACATACGTGCTGTCCGGGGAATAGGCAGCCGCAATGTCAATGTAAGTAATTCCTGCCACCGCATGGTAGATGCCCTTATGCAGAAGCTGTGTCAGCAGATCATCCCCTGCTTTTAAAGATTTGGTATCATTCAGTACAGATTCTTTTGTCAGTGCAGGGTAATTTGCCGGGATTTCCACCCTGCTGCCATGCAAGGTTATTTTTAGAAACGTATATAGATACTCCGGTCTGTTAAAGCGTATCGGAATTGTGTCGCCGTACAGTCCGGGCACGTCCACAACGATTTTCCCGTTTGTCTGGATGCCGCCTGCCTTCCGTTTTAAGATAGCCTGTGCAATTTCACTGTTATCGCCGCCCTCAACAATCATTTCAATGCTGTGCGGCGCCAATCCCCTTGCGTCCACAAAATCCGTATAATTTTCATATCCGGAAGCCGTTTCAATGTCCGCCACATTATTCAGCAATTCTGCACAGATGCTGTCTATCATGGTATTTGACCGGAGCGCCGATTTCGCAATATATGCCTGGCGCAGTTCTATATCGTTTTCCTGCATCCGGCCGTAAACAGGCGTCAGCATGTTTGTCACATCTGTAAAACCCGTGACATTGGTGATCATTTTTGTCACCACTCCATGCGGAAGCGTGATGCTTCCATAGTTTTCTGTATTAAAATTCGCTATTGTTGTTACATTTTCTGTTGTAAGATTACTGGAAAGCGTCAGCACATTGCTTCTTGCTTTCACCCTGTCCCTGATGCAGAGCGTCTGGTTTTCTTCATCAACAGACACAAAATAATCCGCATCCGCCACAGCGTCCCTGAGTCCCAATAAAATCACCAGTTCAGAAGCATCCGTGCTGGAATAGCTGTACTGGCTGCCGTTAATTGTCAGGGAATACACGCTGCCGGCCTGTGCTGCCGCAACCTTTACGTTTACCTCATTAAAACTGTCCCTTGAAATCGTAAATTCACGTGCTGCATACAGGCGTATCTCCGGCTTGGTATCTGATGCCACAACCGAACCTGCCGCAACCGTTGCCCCGTCATCCCCGGTACAGTGCAGCGGATAGGATGTCTGTTTTGACGGTTTCCTGCGTATGCCGCCATACTGTACTGCATGGTCCAGGTTAAGGTCTGTGGCCGTTGCCGGATATTTTGCATAATAGCTGTCCTGTGCCGTTTCCCACAGATCTGCAACCTGCCCGGCAAACGTTGTAATAAGGACATTCAGAAAGGACGCTTCCTGCAGGCTTGTATCAAACCCAAATCCTTCTGTAAGGTCCGAATGGATTTCTTCCAAAATGGAATCCATTCGCTTTAGAACGAATCCCTTATCTGTTACTCCATACTCCGGCATATCTTCACTTCCTCCCTTATGGTTTCCAAGTCGGTCAGCGCAACGTACTGTATGGCCGCCTCCCGTGTCTGGCTGTCATACAGTATGGTTACTTCCTTTACCTGCACCACTTCATCCACATTAAAAATCTCCTCGCGGAGCAGCCCTTCAAAATACTCCGTATCCGGATTTTTCACAAGCAAATCTTCAAAATATGGAAGCCCCAGATCTTCATCCCAGCGCCATTCCCTGGCAAACCACAAAATCCGTATCCGGATTTTCTGCCGGACAGAATTTGCCAGTCTGATATCCCCGCTGTTATCCAGAAGCAGATCTCCGCTGTTATCCAGTAAAATATCCATAAGTGCCTCCTATACTGTCACATATTCATCTGCTGTGACTGTCTCAGAAACATCTAAATTACCCGAAATCTTTACATCACCTTTGATCTTTACATCACCTGTCATATCAATTCCTTTATCTGAAACTTTGATCTTCTTATCCTTTACCTTAATCGTGACATTCGTTCCAGAATCTGGGTATTGTACTGCAATCTCAGCTTCTTTTGCCTTTATAATAAGGGCATTGTCATCTACCGACCTCTTGTGAAGGCCGTTTGGTTTCTTTATAAGTGCAGGGACTGCTACCGCTGACGTGAGGTCATATTTTAACGGCGCATCCGATTTAGCCCCTGTCCTCCATTCATCCAGTTCTATTTCAGAAATAAACAGCAGCATTTCATCGTCTTTATGCACCGGAAAAACGATGCCGATATCCCACGCAATGAAATAAGGGAACGCAACCGGCACTTCATCAATCTCCGGGAATTCCATCTTTTCCCCGTCACGGAGCAGAAATTCCCCGATTGGCTTTACCTTCGCGAGATTCTTTTTTTCATCGTATTTTACAACCCTGCACGGAAGAACGGTATGCACATCATCCACAACACTCTGCGCGATTTCTTCCACCTGCTCAACGACTTCCTGAAGCATGATGCACCCCCTATACTTTTATGACCTGAGCCGTACTGACCCAGTCACCTTCCATATTGTCGCCGTCATGCACGACTTTATAAATCCGAAAATATCCATTGACTTTCTCTGTCTTTATTTTTACCGTATCATTAACACCGACAGCGCCATTCAAAAATACTGCACTTCATATCCTGTCTGCTCTTTCTTCTTTTTTGAACTCTTTGAAATTGTAATCCGTTTTGGGATGCTGATAAGCCCTGTCTCATGGCTTAAAAGATAGCCCTGCGTGGACACAGGTTTCCCTTTCTCGGTAACCTGGATCACGCCATTTTGTATAGACCAGTTATGCCCGCAGCAGACAGCCATCTTTTTTAATGCTGTACGCCCTTTCCCCACGAACGAATACCCGTTTGGCATTTTTTTAAATACCAGGCCGTCTGCAAATTTTATGGAAAGCCCCATTTTCGAAGCAATCATTCCATAAACCGTCTTACTGCCCACAACCCCGTTTAACGAGATTTTTATATTCGTGTCACGCAGCGCCACCCGTCCGTCCACAACTTCCAGTTCTGTCATCCTGTCTGCGTTATCTGACGTTGTTATTGCTGATGTGACATTGCCTGCCAGGAGCAGCGTCCGGTTATTCCTGTACCCTGCTTTTAATTCTACAACACAGTCTTTTTCTTCCAGGATTTTTAGATTTTTGTCTGATAAATTCCAGATCTGCACTTTTGCCGTATTTGCTGATTCAGCATCCGACTTTTCAATAGAAAAGGAAATATGGAGCACGGTCTGGTCCGCACTCTTTGTATTTCCGATTTCAAAGCCTTTGGAACCGGCTTTTCCAGCTTTCAGCGTGTAAGTCCGGAGCCAGTTTTTTTCATATGCCATTCCTGCCACCCCTTTGCTGATTATTCATCCATTTCATCTGACGGTATGAAAACAAATTCCGCCGTCCCCTCATTAAAAGCCTCGCGCCCGACTTTCTCTGTATCAGATATACAGCCAAACACCCCATCCGGGAGACTGCCTCCGGAATAAAAATGAAAAAGCGGAAAATTGGGGACAATCCTTGTCATGGCGACCACTGGCTCCTCGTCCGAATTGTACAGCCCGAAGCTCCAGTAATCATAGCATTCATTGTAAGTGAAGCGGATATTATAATCTGTCTCATTTATGGTAATCTGTGACAAGCTGTCGTTTTCGTCCGGCACGGTTATATAGATCATTTAAAAACTCCCCCTCTAAAGGAACTTCAAGCCTTTGGCTACGCCATATAAAATGGACTGGCTCTTTTTTGAGGAACTATTCCCGGATGCACTGCTCGAAGATGAGCTGCTGGATGAACCGCCGGAAACTGTACTGCTGGAAGACGCGCTGCTGGAAGCGGTACTGGCCGGAGAGCCAGACCTCTTGCTTGTTGCAGATGTCTGGCTCTTCCCCGTCTTTGTTTTTGTCTCCCCGCTTTTCAGCTTATATTTTGGCACTTTGACAGTTTTTTTCTTTGTCTTCCTTACTTTCTGTGCCGTAACGGAAACCTCGCGGGAATATCCAAGCTCTGCCGACTTTTTAATCGTAATGCTTGTAATCCCCATATTTGTATAGATTGCATCCGGCGTTACGATCTTTACCAGCTTCCTGTCCATCCACATATCTTCAATCTTATTACTTACCTCATTGACACGTCCCCTGGAGGCCCCGTGCCGTTTCAGCCAGGTTACAGGCGTATTCGTCACATATAATGTCATCTGCAGCGTCAGGGGGTCCAGTATGATTGTATCTGATACCGGGAACCCTTCTTCTACCGGATAAACCGGTATGGTTGCAGACAGGGTTTTCTGCTGGTCAATCAGCGCATCAAACTCTATACCGGCAATTGCTACCGGCTTTAATTTCTTTTTCTTCTTTTTGCTCTGCTGTTAAACTTTGCAAATTCTCTCTGCGCCACCTGCGTTACCCCCTTGCATGTTCCAGCGCGCGTGCCATTTGTGTTGTAGCATCCACAGCAGATTTCTTCATTGCGCGTGATACATTCCTTGCATCATCACGGTTTCCACCAGAATAGCTGTTACTGATATTGACATTCTGCGTCACGCTGCTATTGTTTGCGTTCATGGTTCCAAATGCCACCGTTGATGGCTTTGCTGTTGCAGACTGCATCATCATTGACATTCCATCAGCGAGCATTTTTACATTGTCAAGCACCAAGTCCTTATTATCGTAAATCCCCTTTGCCAGCCCGCTCATAAAATCAGGCATCCAGCTTTCATATTCTGTAAGCGGTCCTTCATCCGGTACAGAGAAATGTAAGAAACTTTTTATTTTTCCTGCAACCCCGCTGACTGCGCTTGCAATTTTTCCAATAGACCCGGTAATTCCTCTCACAATGCCGTCTATGATATCCGCGCCCCATTTCAGTGCCTGCCCTGGAAGGCTTTGTATAAAGCTGACTGCAGCATTAAAACCATTTACTATCACATCTTTTATAGCGCCCACCCTGCTGGCAATGCTGCTTTGTATGTTGCTAAAAATACTGATTGCTGTATTAAGCAGGCTGTTAAAAATATTGCTCCAAAAACTGCTGATTGCTGACAACACGGATGAAATAATGTTTTGCGCCCCATTCATTGCATCCGATACAAGCGAAAGAATAGATACCCATATACCCGATAAAAACGAAACAATGCCATTCCATATACTTTCAAAAATGCTGCATACCGCATTCCAGACAGCATCCCACAGCGATTGTAATACTGGCAGCCCGTTCGTTAATATTCCCGTAAACGTTTCCCACACTGCAGACAAAAACGAAACCAGTGCATCCCATACACCCGTAAAGATCTGTAAGACCGCATCCCATGCGCCCTGCCAGTCACCTGTGAATACCGCAGAGATAAAGTTTGCTATCCCTGTAACCACATCCAGAAAGTTATTTAATATGGCGCCTGCTGTATCGAATACCATTTTCAGCCATGATAAAATCTCTGAGCCCCAGGCATCCCAGAACGTCTTTATAGCTGTAAAAACAGCTTCTATGACTGTCGCCAATGCGTTGAATACCGCGCTTGCCACATTATAAATAGCGTCCCACTTTGCCGATAAAAAGGCCAATATTGCATTCCATACGGCAAGCAAGGTATCTTTCGCATTATTTGCCGTGCCCCTGATACTGTCTTCTGTACCGCCAAACAATGTAGATGCAAGCTGCGAGATAAATGTCCAGGCTCCTTTCAGGAACGTTTTAATAATTCCCCATGCCCGTTCAAAGTTCTTTCTGATAGAATCTGCATGCCTCTCAAAGAAACCTTTCACCGTATCTGCAAACATCCCCGCTGCCTGTTTTAAAAAGTCCCACACACCCAGCAGGAAATCCTTAATTAAATTCCACGCACGGAAAATAGCCTCTCTCGCATTGTCTGCGCCTATTCCTGCCTTGTCGAAAAGCGTGCCTATTACAGAATCATTTCCCATCAGAAAATGGATAAAATCCTCAATAATAAGAAACAGGACCACGATAACCGCCACGACAGCCAGTATTTTCAGATTAGCCACTGAAAACATTTTTCCTATACTGGATAAGAGCTTTACAAACATTGCCGCTCCAGACATAAGCCTGCCCCAGTTCATAGCAGCAAAAAAGGCGGCTGCAACAACCGCCAGTATCTTTATTACATTTTCGATTCCTCCAAGATGCTCTACCACACTTCGGATCAGCCCCATGCCCTGCTCCATTCCACGGGACAATGTTTGCATCATTCTGTCAATCGCCGGCTGCAATTTTTTACAAGTGCATGGAAACGGTCAAAGGAACGTGTTAGACGCCCGTTTTCCCCGGTCGCCTTTTCAATAGCTTTTGTCGCCCATTGTGTAAGAGATACCAGCATTTTCAGTACTTTCACTGCCGGCTGTAAGAATCCCTGCCCTGCTGCAGCTTTTAAGTCCTGCAAACCCTGTTTTAAGTTGCCAAGCTGATTCGTCCATGTGTCTGATTCCCTCGCCGCCTGCCCGAGTGCGCCGGACGCCTTATTTGCATCCTCCACCATCTGCAGGAGTGTAAACTGTTTCTCCGCTTCGGACAGGTCTTGGAACGATTTGCTGTAAAGCGCGTTTGCTGCCGCATTCCTGGTTGTTTCTGTACAGGATAAGCCAAGCGCGGCGTCATTTTCAAAGTTCCCTTTCAGAAAGGACTGTAGGGATTCCGTAACCTCTTCTATAGAACGGTCGTAAAATGCGGATGAGTCCGCCACCGCTTTCATTGCCCGGTCAGACAGCTCCAGGGCCTGCACCTGCTCCACGCCGGATACTTTTGCAAACGATGCGATCTGTGTAAAGCTGGCTTTCATCCGGTTGGCATTTACCCCGGTTTCATCCGCAATCGCGTCCAGCTTTTTCTGTGCATCTGATTCCAGTTCCCCGAAAACCTGCGTAAATTGTGATTTCAATGCCTCTACATCTGCAGCCGCTTCCGCAAGCCCGGCTATGCCTGCAATGGAAAATCCTATCCCGATTGCGCCAAGGAGTTTTGAAGCAAGGTTTTTAATCCCGCGTATGCTGCCCTCAGCCCGCCGCTCGCTGTTCTGGTCAACTTCAACTCCAAAAGCTACGACAATATCCCTTATGGTCAAAACTGATTCCTCCTTTCCAGATCCTTTGCCCTGCCACGTTCCACATCAAGTTCCATTTCATAAAGTGCATACAGCTTTAACATTTCATCCAGCGTATACACATTCTTCATTTCCCACATGGATGCCATTTTCGCTTTTATCAGGATGTAGATCCGAAGTTCCAGTTCTGAAAACTGCGAGGAATCAAATCGCCCGTATTTTAAATAATCTGCCTCGCCTTCTTCTGTACCATTTCTAGGGCAGCCCCTGCCTTCCCAGACAGGCCGGCGAGTTTCCCGAAAAAACCAGAAAAATTAATCCGGATGACATAAAAGCACAGGATAAACATATCCTGCACTTCGCCACAAAAGATTTCATTCAGAAGATCCATGTCCAGCCGGCATCCTTCTGGCTCTCCGTCATCATCTTCCAGCTCTACCGTAATATGTCCACCAAGCAGGAACTTCTGGATCAGCTTCTCCATTTTGTTTCCATCAATGGTTACGCTGGATGCTATGGCAGCCGCAGCTTTACCAGCATCAATATCCATAAGCCCGTTCTCTTTCTTTTCGCTGTCCCCATCCTTAACAAGCGGTGCCAGGGCACCAAACAAAGGAAGCATAAGCGAAGCCAGCTCCCCTGTCATATTTGCTGCCTTTAATGCTGGAAACGGGGTAATATAAAACTTATAATCGCCGACTGTTTCCACAACCGGCTCAAGCTGTTTTAATTTCATGTGTCATCCTATCCTTCCTTGATCTCACCGTGTGCTGCCAGCGTCCACTCCATGTTGTTTTGTGCCTTGCCCTTTGTTTTATTTGCCAGCTTCGTAACCCATGCCACATCTGCCGTAAACTGGTCCTTTCCAAGCAGGTCCTTGATGTTCACCGAGAATGTGCCTTTCTCGCAGTCTTTGTCGGCATAATACATTTTCGTGAAGAATGCATTTGACCGTGACTGCTGCTGAACTGTAATTTTTATCGAGAACAGCTCGGACGGGTCAATAGACCTTGCCAATTCTCCGTCCGCACCGGATACGACGCTCACGCCGTCGCCGGACTGTTCGATTGTAATAAAGCTGTCATCTGCAAAGCCGGTAACAATATGGCTTCCGCATGAGCATGTTACTTTCTTACTGTTATATGTGGTCACCCTTGTGTTGGCCATTTCTATTCCCCCTGTCTGGCATTTCTGCCGCCCTTAATGCATTTAAAACGTCAGGAACCCGTAAATCTCAACTGCGTGTATTGCCCCTGCAAGCCGCGCCGTATATTTGCATCCGGTTAATTTCCGGGACTTCCTTTCTGCCTCAGTAAAACTTAACGCCCTTGGCACTGTAACCGTAAATCCTGGTGTCGGATTGCCGTCGTCGTCATACTCCGTATCGGCAATCCCACCGACTTCCTGGCCTTTTTTCAATGTGGCAATCATCTGCCCTTCAATCATACCTATGCCAGCATCTGTGAACGGAACTTTCCTGTTTACTTTGATGACGTTAAATACCCGGATCTGCATTTCATTCTTGATCCAGTCACGAAAGCGGATGACATCAATCCATTCTCCGGAAAGCATATTCCCGCCAATCGTAATGTTACAGCCTCCGTAACGAAGAAACCTGCCGGTATTATTCTCCTCAAGCTCTTTTTTCTGCGCTGTATCAAGCGCGGACGGCATCACTGTAGCAAGCTCTTTCATTGCCCATGTTTCGGTGCCAGGGTCATACCCAAAGCATTTTGCCATCCATGCCAGGGCTGCATAGCGGTTTGCCTTCGGCTGCTCGTCTTCCTCATAGCCGTCTGCAAGGCCGCTGAACATAGCAAATGTCCGGTAATAAGAAAAGTTTTTGATCGGGAATTTATCATATTCAGTATATTCAAAGCCAAAGATCTTCTCGTTGGATTCCGTCCATTCCATTGTATTTTCTATGTCTGCCGCATCCCGAAAATCTGAAATATAGATTCCATAAAATCCACACTCTTTTTTCGCCCTGGCAAGGGTCATGCGAATATCCTCATATTCTTCTGCCTTTTCTGCCTGTGCCTCGGCTCCTGTATTTTCAGGCTCTTTCGGTTCATCCATTCCCTCACCATTATTTTCCTGCTCTCCAGAGGTATCCGGGTCATCCGAGTTTTCTGGTTCTTCTGGCTTTTTCGCCCGGATACAGATATATATTTCATCCGGTGATGGGTTCTGGCTGAACGCAACCGTCGCAGCACTGTATGCGGTATCATTCACTGTAAAGCCATAGTCCAGAAGTTCATCTGCGCTTGATACGGGCGTTGTTTTTCCCATTGTCTTTTTTCCGGCTCCGGATGGACCGGGCGTAATCATCAGTATGGTGTCAAATGTCGCGTCACTGGACGCGGGGCTGGATATTTCAACCGTACATTTTACAATATCGTCTAATGGATTGTTTTTCATGCTTCATACTCTCCTGTCATTTCAACTTCCTCAATCGTTCCAATCAGCGTGCCTGCCAGCTCTTTTGTACCTCCGTCACTGAAATCCTGCTCCTTTAGGGTTCCTGTGTTTCCTGAGTCAGTGCCATCTGTACCTGTGCCGCTGCCAAAACCTGGTGTTCCCCCACCGTCTCCAGAATCTGATGTTCCGGTATTTTCTTCATTTCCAGAACTCCCAGCATCACCAGAGCCATCCATTCCTGTATCATCCCCGTCTCCGGAACCCGTCTCTCCACCATGGTTTCCTCCAGAATCCGGTTTTTCTGTGCTTCCATTGTCTGGCTGTACCTCAAAACAGCTAATGCCGTAAGCACCATCTGCTTCCATGACAAACGATACCGAATATTCTGCCATTGCCCTGTAAAGCCATGTATTCTCATTTTCTAAAAAAGACAGGTCCTTCACCGGAGTTATCAGTGAAACCGCAATTCCCTGATCTGCAAGCAGGTCCGTTATATATTCGGATTCCATATAATTTGAAAACCTGCTCAGACCTGATACTGCCGTATTGATACAACCAGCCGTGACGCCTTCGTCTGCTGTAACCGCTTTCCCTTCTGTATACAGATTTATCTCTAATATGCTGCTGCATTGATACGCACGCTGCCGCAAACTTGTTTCTTCTTCCTCAATAGGAAATACCGCCCTGCTGACGGCGTTCATCTTCATTGTCATATATGGACGCAGCGGCACCGTATTTCCATGCTCCGCCCAGATTACTGTGCCTGCTTCAAAATATTTTTCCACCGTATCATACAGGGAATCTTTTACTTCCTCCAGTGTCATCTTGCACCACTCCCTTCCCCATTCTCTATATTTCCTGAGTCTGCGGTTCTGATCCAGGTGGCGCTTCCTGATCCGGGCATTCCACAAAAGCCGCTGTATAATGGCGCAGCATGGTGTTCTCACTCAGCCTGCTGTTCTGGCAAGCGAACCATTTCTCCTGAAACCAGAGCCGGTCTGCTTTCTGTTGTCTTTCTGCATCCTCTACAAGCAAAGGCGAATCGCAGAACACTTTCAGCTTCTGTCCTGATTTTGCGCCATCTGCATCCATTTTTACGGTATCTTCTTCTGTCTGTACATCCATAAGAAACTGCATATCCTGATACGGCACAGATGCATGACCCTTTATATACACTGGCAGAGAATATCTTCTAAGTGTATAAGGCTTTTTAAAAAATACCATTTAATCCTGTCCTTTCCGCTTTATCACATAATTGACAGACTGCCGCATACGCCCAGTGTCAATTAACGGCTTGCTGGACCCTTTCCTTCGTATCGTGCTTTCTGCATTCGGTGCAAAACTTCCTTCCATAATTTTTTCCTGCACAAGCGATTTCTGAAAAGTCCCAATTTCGTTCAGCAGCGTCTCCGCTGTTTTTCCCGATGCCAGCGACCTTACTTCTGCCTGCAAAAACTGGTTAATCTTCCCCTCATTTTCATCTACACTTTTACGCAGGAACGGCCTGGACGGAATATGCTCCGTGCCAAGCTCATTCCACGCAGCAATATCACAGATATCCGTACCATCATCTTCGGCTGCCTCCCCATGCTGGAACCCTATGCGGACCTCCTTGTCAGCAAGTTCCGCAAGCATCCGATAAAACCGCTCCCCCTCCGGCGTAAGCGTATCCCTGATCCTAGATGCCATAGGGAACACCTGCGGATACGATCGGCACAATGCACCTGTTTTGAAGCTGCTGGAACTGTTTGCCGTAAGATGTAGTGCTGTAATCTTCCGCAGAAGATATGCTGCTTCCCGACTTCTGGCTGCTTGCAAAAGACACAGATGTATCCCCCTCTGATATGGATATCGCTGAATAGCCAGACATATCCCCAAGAGAAATGCCCCCGACCGCCGACTGTCCAAGCCCTCCAGCTTTCATCTGGTGTGCAGCCAGATATGCAAGCGCCTGCGGATACAGTCTGCCAAATTTCCGCTCACTGATCATAGGTTCTGCAAGAGAAATATAAATACGGACCTGTTCATCCGCAACCCCGGAAAACTCATGCATAGTTGCTCGTATGATTTCAAATGCTTCCATAAAAACATCCATCCTTTCCTATGCATTCAGTGCATGGATGATTTTCTCCCTTAACATATCGGCAGAATCGGAATCTGAAAATTCAAGCCCAAGCCCGATTGCTTTTTTGATAAGATCCTCTTTTTCTTCATACCTTTGACAGCCTTAATCTCGTTTTCCTTTTCCTCAGCTTTTTTGCGGTATTCTTCCTGCTCCTGTTTGTATTTTTCAACTGCTTCCCTGGCAATTTTTTCACGCTCAGTTTCCCCGGTATCCGAAATTTTCATCTGTGCTGCTGACGTATTGCCGACAGCAAGAACCTTTGCCTTTAAATAAAACTGGATTGTAGGATTGCTTTCGTCTACGTTATCCAGCTTTACATCTTCCCCAGGAAGGAGCGTTTTGCCAAAAATACTGATAATCTTTCTTGATATATTTGTAACTCTCATTCAAACAGCCTCCTTTAAATTAAATGCCATATGCCAGAACCATGGAAAGAGGGTAATAAATAATAAGCCCTGCTGTCCTCGTTTCACAAGGAACCTCTGTTTCCAGGTTTTTGATCTGTAACGGGTACTGGTAAAATGGAAGCGGGATTTCCAGACTGAACTTCTCTGCGTCTTTCGTATACATAAACATAATGTTTTTTCCGCTCGTATTAATATCTGTTGCCTCTGCCTGCAGTTCTGCACAGGATTCAAAATTTTTCAGATATGGCGCATGCTCTTTCAAAAAGCTGAGTACGGTCGTATCTGTATCCGGTATCCTCCTTGTTGCAAGATCCATGTATGTGTGAGACGGCAGCGCAAGGGTATCCGGTTTTTCTACAGACATCGTTATCTTATCAGTAAACATCTGTACACCGTTTATGTCCGCCAGAATTTGATCCGCTGTCTTATATTTCCATTCTGTATGCTTCACGCCATTTACTTCCACCTCTGACAGCGTATACAGCGGGATATCGTTGTTTTCGCTGAATACCCCAATCAGTCCGTGTTTCTTATCCCCAGCCCATGCAATTTTGTTCACAGCATAATCAGAGGCCCGTCTTGCTGCTGCTCCTTTCCTTGCATCCAGAGATTTTCCGGCAAGCCTGGATGCTCTCATTTCCTGCACATTATACCCATAGCTGTCACCAATGGATTTGATATGTGCCGTATGGGATTCACCTTTAATGTCCACTCTTGGCAAATCTGTCGCATAATTATTTATAACCTCTGCCATACCAGTAACATCGTAGCTGTAGTAAGTCGTAGTTTCGGCTCCTTCATTTACCTCTGACGTAACCGGGAAATTTGACAGTGCAGACAGCTCCGGATACTGCTTGTCATAAGTCTTTGCTTTCACCTGATCCAGCTCACGCGCAAAGAACACTCCGGCAGACTCCGCACTGTCAAAATGCATATCTTCGGATCCTGAAATACTCCTGATCAGCGTAGAGCTTTTTAATGCCCTGTAGTCATCGTTGTTAAACTGTTTCATGAAATATGTCCCTCCCTTACCTATTGATCAATCAGCCCTTATCCACAGGAGCCGATGCTGCTGAAGCAGGAATGGCCGGATAAAACACTGCATTTGCAATTCCGTCGTCTATTACTCCAAGGAAACAGGCATTCAATTCTATCTTTGTGGCTGTATCATCCGAAGATGTAAACAGTCCGACCTCGTCCCCGTCCGTAATCAGGAACACTTTCCCTTTATATGTTGGAACTGCCTTGGAGCCTGTCTTTACCCAGATTTTTCCACGCTGCAGACAGCCGACCGTCCTCTTATCCTCGATTTCCAGCCTGTTATCCATATCCATCTCTGCCATCACAGAATTATGTACAATCACGCCTTCGAAATCAGCAGATGTGCTTTCAGACGTCGGTACAGTAACGTCTACTCCCTTGTTTGTGCCTGTTACCACGCCAACGCCAAATGCGGTGCTGCCCTCAGCCTGCCTCGTGGCAACCTCATGGTCCGACAGGTCATAAAGCCCTCCGGCAACCCCTTTTGAAAATCCAAAATTATAGGACGTCTGTACTGCCATGCTCATGTCCTGTTTCCCCCTTTCATACGATCAATCATATTTTTACGCGCAGTATCAGAGCTGCATGCTTCGCCGGCATCTTTCCGCATCCGGTCTTCCGCCATCCTGCGGCGCTGTTCATCTGTGGTTTTCCGTTCATGAAAACTGTCCTTTGCAATGTCATAGGCTGCATTGATATAGCCGTCGCTTTTTCCATCCAGGTTCATCTTCGGGTTGACAGCCTTAATTATTTTTTGCGCCCCTCTGTTATGGAAAGGTTTTCTACCCCGTCAAGGCCAAGCCGGTCAGCCATACGGCAGATATCCAGTCTGTCTTTAAACATCTGGTCCACAGAATCCATATTTACCCCCTTTTCACCGCCAGGCTTTTCTGCCTGTGGTTTTTCTTTCTGCTCAGGCACATTTTCTCCAGAGTCCGCATTTTCTTCCCCGCTTCCGTCTGTGGCATTCATATCATTTGCAGCCTGTATCCGGTCAATTTCTGCAAGAAGCGTCTGGATATCCGCCTTCTGCTCCGCAACCACATCTTCCGGCTTCATATTCCCGCCTTCTGCGTCCCTCCGGTCCATATTTTCCCTTACTGTTTCAACCGGATTCTTTTCTTTTTCCTCCGGTTCTGCGGGCGGTACATCCCCGTCCGGCCCGTTTCCGTCCGTTTCAACGCCGGTTACGTTTTCCGCCGCTTTCTGCGCCTTATACAGGGCAATGGCAGCTTCCATTTCTTCCGGTGTCAGATCATGGTTTTCATTCTGCATGGAAATTCGTCCTCCTTTTAATGTTTTATAATCATCATCCCTGCTGTCAATGTTAAGCCTGGCCGAATCCCCGGCTCTTGCCTCCCCGACAAGTGCAAGATGGTTGATCTCAATATTTTTCTGTATGCAGTCATAGGGTTCCCCATTCCATTTGCCCGGTTCATCCACCGTATCCAGACTGTACCCCAGGGATAACTCCTTTAATCCACATTTTCGCAAGGCATCCGTATCATGAATGATGATCTCACATCTGACATTGTCTCCATCCTGATACCCCTCACTCATAATAGTTCCTATCTGCTCCCTGCGAACATTGCTTTTGTCCACCTCTCCAGCATCGTGCGTAATGATAATTGGTTTTCCTTTATAGCTTTTTAAAGACTTTTCACAAAATACATGCTCCGGCAGCCGGAGCTCATGCCGTGTGCTCCCGTCTTCATTCTGATATTCAAAAATACCGCAAGTGGTCACGACCGGATGATCTACCAGATACCCTTCATCCGTATAATATGTCTGGTCTAAAGAAATACTGTCCATCCTCCGCATCTTCAATGGCAACACCTCCATTCTTTCTGATCACACAGGAAGATCTATATTGTCCAGGTCAAATATTGCAAGGGCGCAGCAGCGGCACTGGTAATCCTCTCCCGGATGGCATCTGCGCCCGGCATCCGTCTCCGGTGGGTCATCCCATCGGAATATGCGGCCATTCAGCTTTCTGTGGCTGTTCCTGACCTTTTCATCTCTGGAATCGCTCCATCTGTAACGGCTTATCCCGGCATCTGTCTGCTGGTGTTTCGTAATCGCAGCATTTAATTTTGCAATCTGGTCTCTTGCAATCAGCCTGGCATGACGTTTATCCCTGCCATACTGCCGCTGTATTTCTTTTACAATACTGGTTGTCGGCATCCCATCCATATATGCCTGATACACAATTTCTTTCATTTTTCCTAATGATTCATGCGGAATTGTCCTGATCAGGTCCACATTGTCAGAAACCCACTTATCCAGCATATCCTGATAGAAACCGCCTGAATAATAATCTTCCAAAAGATTAAGGCCAAGCGTTCTGTTTACCGTCTTTTTCCATTCCCTGACCGTAAGTTTATGGTCCAGGGCTGCCACCCCTTCCAGCAATTTTTTTAATCCAAAAAGGCCGAATGTGCTTTCCATTTCTTTCAGCATTCGCTCAAATAAATCTTTTAGCCGGTTTAAAATATCTTCCAGAATAGAAAAACGCCTTCTTTTCCTTTTTTTATCATTGCCGGATGCATCCGTATGGTACTGCTGGTCTTCCCACAGGATCTTCTTGAGTTCCGGTATGTACCGCATGATAACCTGTTTTTCAACAGCCATGTACTGGTCCACAAGGCGTATGTACTCCCGCTGCGCACTGTCAGGATATTTCGGCTGGTATCTGGCAGAAATTTCTTTCTTCCCGCCATGCTGCTGTTTCACCCTGTTTCTAATCAGCTGCCTTCTGGCTTCATCATCCATACTGTGCCCCTCTTTCTTCTGTATCCTGCGCCTGTGGCGGACTGTGCAAATCATTCAGCTCTGTTAAAAATTCTTCTACAGACATACGGAACGGCAGGAACATTTCATGCTTCCTAATTTCAGAAAACGGTTCAAACCTCGCGTTTTCCATTTCATCATTAAAAGCACGCGGCTCTCCATAAAATTCTGTACACAGGAATACCTGTGACGGACAATATTCTGGTGGCATGCCGGGAAGCACAGTAACAGGAATCAATTCCGCCACATTAATGCCAAATTCTTCCCTGGCTTCTCTGATCGCTGCATCTTCTGATGTCTCACCATTTTCTATATGGCCCCCGGGACCGCATAGAAGGCCACTGTCCTTACGTTCTCCAACCAGTACTTTCCCATCCTTTACGACAAGTACTCCGCATCCGGACGGTATGACCGAATCAGTTTCCATCCGTTCCGGAATGCCGGCCTGCTCCTGTTCTGCTGATAACGCTGTATTGATGGTTTCTTCTGATTCCCCTGCATATTCCTCTGGAATATCGTCCCAGTCCCCGCTTTCTTCATTCAGAACATCATTGATCGTAAACTCCCCGCTTTCCGCAAGCCTTTTACGAACTTCCGATGCATCCAGGGCCTGCATGTCAGTGTATACCTGTGCCGTCTGTGCCTTGACATATTCTGTATCTGCCTTTGTTTTATCAACATCTGCCTGTTCTTTTTCACTAAGGCTCCATAACGGATTGAATTTGAGTGTGTAGTCTGGTATTTCCCCATACCTGCCCTTGACTTTTCCAGCAATCAGGATAATATCAATCAGTGTCCGCAGATTATTTTTTAAATTCAATTTCTGAATCCTTTCTACGAATTTGTAGAAATTCTCCATATCCCCTTCACCAGTGGCATTTTCCCCAGCCGGGGAACGCCCGAACAGTTTTGTCTGCGGGATATTCGTAACCGCAGAAAGCATATTGCAAGTAGAATCGACAATATCCTTTACCCCGGAAAACGTCACCGTCTTGTAATCGTAATCTTCCCCGTCTGCGTCTATTGCAATGCTGTTGATAATCCCTTTTGCAATATCAATAAGCTGCAGCCGTCTGATTACCGTATTCTCGCCTTCGTCGGTGTTCAGCAGCGTAGCAAGCCCTTTGATCTTGTATACTGCCTGCACCGCCCGGTCAAGCAGCTTCACGCCGTTTCCATGAGAAGTGACCGTTTCCTGCAGCGCCTTATGCACCCTCTCATATTCCGGCATTCCAAAGAATCGGTATTCCGTTCTGGTCGTGCTGGAAGGCAGGATGCCGTTTTTAAACAGCAGACAGCGGCTTTCATGCACCCGAAACGCTGTCCCGTATACAGGGGATATGTTATAAAATTCAGGCAGCCCGAATTTTGATCTGGTTCCGGTGTCCGGCCTGTGCTGGTAGATACTGGAATAATCCGGTGTCACAAGCGGCCTTTCAAAAACCATAAGTTCATCAATCCCGCGTATGCCATCCCAGTTAACAGGATCCGTAAGTTCCCCGCCATCATCAATGATCATCACCATAAGTGCGCCGCCATACAGTCTCGACCATTTAATCGCCGTAGCCGCCATTTCCTCAAAGTCCAGCTCATCCAGTGAATTATTGATAAAGTTTTCAATATCTGTATCGCTGATCCCGTATGTAAAACCGCTGCTGACAGCTTCATCAGCTGGAATATCAATGATTCTCGCAAACAGCCCATTGCCTTCATAATTAAGCGTTAATTCCACATCAGCTACCGGCTCATCACTGACGAACTGGTAGTTTTCCGACACATCATTTTTGGTGCCATATTTATTCAGCAGGTTCTGGTATCCGTCCCTGCGGACTTCTCTGGCTTTCTGCACCTTTCTTTCTCCTGTCGCTTTTGCGTCTTTTTTTATTTTCCGGCGTCCCATCTTTCCACTCACCTCCTAACTGATCAGACTGTCAATATGAAAGGTTTCTATCTCATAACATGACAGGGCCACAGCATCTGCCCTGTCCGGGGATTCGATTCCCCGCTTTTTCATTTCATCCTTGCTTTCAAGATACAGCTTGCCTCTGCTGGTCATTTTCTGTTTCCGGCAGGAAAGCTGCGCCACCAGCTCATTGTCATTTTCAAGGCTTAATTCCTCGGCAATCAGCTTATCCTTTACAGTTCCCCACAGGTAGGCTGTCATATCATCATAAATATCGCATGCCTTTATTTTGCCGCTTCCGTCTTCAACCAGATCATCAGGAACCCTTGCAGCAGCATTAACCGGAACAATTACCATACGGCCCAGCTTTTCTTCCTGCTTTACTTCCTCCAGACGGTCGGTCACCCCGCCGCCAAGACCAGTATCATCAATATTCACATATATCTTTCCACGGTACGCCGGATAGTCCGCAATCATCTTTCTATACAGCCATACGATTTTTCCGGCTGTTGTCATAAGGCTTTTCCCCCTAAACATAATCGGAAGCGTGATTTTTCCTCCGACATTCTGCGCAATGACTGTTTCAGCACCGCCATACCTGGCTACATCCACACCGAACGAAATCCTTTTAATCGGCACATCCTCTGGAAGATCCAGCATGGTACAGTGTTCAATGATGGAAAGCATGATAAAAATATCATCGTCCTGCTCTGGAAACTCGCCGTCAACACGGACGCGAACCACATTACTGTCTTTCCCATATTTCCTGTCCAGTGAAGCAATATTATCTTTATTTGTTCTGGGGCTGTTTCTGGATGATACTGTATGGCACTGGTACTGTGCCCTGTCTGCGTTGAAAGCATCAAAAAAAGTGCCGGATGTCCTTGTCGGATTCCCGCACATCAGCAGCTTATTATTTTCACCAGACAGCGTACCAAGCACAGCCTCCATAATCGGATCAGCAACGCCGGACGCTTCATCTATGATGAACAGCATATTGTCCTCGTGGGACAGTATGCAAAATTATTCTAATGCCAGTATTTTCAGTATTTACAAAGCATTCACATGTCCTGTTTTTATATTTTACACCACGCTTGACACCATTTTTCATAAATCAGGCAGCAGTCCATATTCCACTGCTGCCTTCCGGTCATCTGCACACACAATCCTCAGAACTGATTTGCTATCTTCCTGATTTCCTCCCTTTCCAATTCAGCCGTTACATGTGTATAAATATTCATCGTCACATCAATCGTTGAATGCCCCAGATAACTTTGCACTACTTTCGGAGGAATCCCGCGTTCCAGCGCCCTTGTAGCAAATGTATGACGCATGGAGTGAGGGCAGAATGTCTCCATTATCTTCGGTTTCCTGTGTTCTTTTTTTGCCCTCTTTTCTTCTTCTCTGTTGACTGCATTAACCGTAGAATTAATGTACCGCCCAACAGACAGTGTCATAAGAGGTTTACCGAACATGGTAGTGAACACCAGGTGCTCCAGCCCTTTAACCGGATCCCATTTATCTCCAAGCATCATCCTGAGTTTTGCCTGTTCCAGCTTATGATTTCTCAGCCGCTTTGCAATCTCAGGCAGCATCGGCACTGTACGCCTGCTTTTCCCCGTCTTTACCGGCCCTTTATAATAATCCTTTCCGGCAACCTTTATCATGGTTCCATTGACATGAATCTCCATTTTGCCAAAATCAATGTCCTGCCATTCCAGAGCGTTTATTTCCCCTATCCTCATGCCGGTGGAAAATCCAACATAAAAAATATCCGCATAAAAAGGCTTTCTTTTTGCCGCACACTCTAAAAATGTCTGCTGTTCCCATTCTGTCAGAGCCCTGCGGTGCGTATCGCTTTTCCCAGTCTCAACCTTTGGCAGAACAGACTTTTCAACTGGATTTGTGATAATAATCCCATTCATAAGCGCCTGATAAAAATCATGTTCATGGTCTGCCTTGTATTCTCAATGTAACTGCCGGAATATCCCTCACTTTTCATTTTATTGAGAACTCTTTGTATATGTTCCGGCCGCACTGCCTGCAGCTTCATCTGTCCGATTTCCGGCTTTACATGCAAATAGCATTTTTTATTTCCGATAACTGTTGTCTCCCGGACTACATTCTCCCGGTATTCTTTCAGCCATATTTTATACCACGCATCCACTGTGATCCTGTCCGGCTTCGCATAAATTCCGTGGTCTATTTCATATTTTGCATCACGCAGCTTTTTTTCAACCTCTTTCAGCGTATTCCCGTAGATCGTATAACGCTTTCCATTCAGCGTGTACCTTGCCTGGTACCGCCCGTCTTTGCGGATGCTGATGCCTTTCGGCAGTCTCTTTTCAGTCATTCCCAGCCCTCCTTTCTGTCTGGCAGTGCAGCAGTATACCACAACTGCTGCACCCTGCTGTCCTGAGTTTTCATTTACGGACTGCTACCGAATCCTCCCATGCTCCCAGAAGCTGCAGAATCAGCGAAGCCCCCAGCTTCATGCCGTTCTTAAAATAAACATGGTTTACATCATCTATGCAGTCCAGCAGTTCTCCAATTTCATTTTCAATAAATGATTCTATTTTCTCATCCGTTAACGGCTTATTCATACCAGCCTGAATCGCTTTTCTTACATATGCCTCTGCTCTTGCGGTTACTTTTTTCCCACATTCCAGGACAAATAAAGGTTCTGACCCTGATGCCTCCCCTATCGAATATTCCACAACCGCATCCAGATTCATCATCCATTCTGCATACCTGTTATCCATATCCAAGCCCCCTCTCTGGCAGACAGCAGCACTACATCCATGCTGCATTTTTTATTGTAATCTATTGTGCCGCACTGCATTTCCGGGTATAATACCAGATGCAGTACAAATTCTAATCATACATTAATTGTATTGCCGTCCCCGGTCAGTTGCAGCTTTCCGGGGACAATCCTCAGATATTTGCGCCGATCCTTCATTCCATCTGCCCGCCATGCCCCATAATCAGGCTATTATGCCAGTTTTACTTCATGCCTATAATTATAGCCCATGTCATCAAAATACGAATACGGAGCTTTCCGGATGCTACAGCAGTATTTTTTCTTCCTGCCACTGTTATAAACTGCTGCCTACATCTCCATTGACTTATTTTTATCACACCAATCATCAAAAAGCACCCTGTCATAGAGCACCTTATGCCCGATCCTTTTCTCAATCCCTGCTTTTTTTGCAAACTGCCGGGCCGTATTCTGTCCAAAGCTGGCATACACACAGAACTCTTTCAGGCTCAGAAGCCTTTTTGATTCAAAGGGCAGCAGTCCGCCTCCATCCCGTCCGGAGACATGAAATCCGTATCTTTCATCTTCTGGTAATATGACACCGGAACCCTGCCAGCTATATAACATCCGCCCTTCCGTTTAATCCTTTCGCCCAGGTTCCGGAGCAGCCTCCCGGCCTCCTTTTCATCAATTCCCAGGTCGGCGGCAATGTCTTCTGCTGTCATGTACCATTTATTACCCATCAGCTCCCTGTTCCTTTCATGCCCTCCATCCAGAGTTTTGTTGCTGCCTGGAATCCGATTTTAAATCCCGCTTCTTTTCCTGCCACGCTGCATCCGGCAGCCAGATCCATAATTTCATCAGCCGGACAGTTTGCCTGCACAGCTTCTTTTAATCTAATACCAGCCTCCATTTCTGCAGCCGTGTCCCTGACAGCGCCGCATTCAAGCATTCCCCTGTACAGTTCTGTCAAAAGACTGGCTTCCGTTGTTTCCAGCCGCTTTCTCTCCAACAGTTCCATCTCCATGACTGGCCTTGTATATTCTTCTGAATACGTTCCCATACACACACCCCCCTTCGTATTTTTTATCTGTTCCGGCTGACAGCCATATCCCATCTTCCGTTAAGATATTCCACAGAACTTCACATGCGGAACCGGCTGCGGACACATCTGTCTGCCCTGTATAAGCTGCTTTAAATATCATTTCCGCAAGACATACCGCATTTTACAACCCTGTCCTGCACTGCTACCAGCCCTTTTTCCTAAAGAGCGCCTATCAGCAGACACCCCCTCTCATTCCTTCCATGCAGAGCCTCATAGCCGTCTGAAACCCTCTCCGGAAACCGCTCTCCTCTGCTGCAACGCCATACTCGTTTGCAATGCAGAGAATCCTGTCCCTGGTTTTAAAGGGATATTTCCCGCCATCCAGAAATTCCTCAAGTTCCCCATATTTTTTCTGCTCCTGTACGCTTTCAGGTATGTCAATATCAAGATAGTAACGAAGTTCTGAAAGTGTGCTAACCAGATCCTTTTCATACAGGCGGCGTATCTTTCCCTTTTCCTCTATATGGATCCTGTTCAGCTCCATATAGCCCTCTCTGCTAGTCTCCCCTATCCCCACGGTTCCGTTTTGCGGTTTCATTTCTATGCTCTGCAATTTTCTATTCCTCCATCTTCATAATTTTTTGACAAAGGGCAGCAGTCGTGCTATACTGCCTGCGTACCCTGATTGCTAATTTGACAAGTTGACGGGTTACTCTGCCTCTGCCGGACTGGTACTCTGGCAGGGGCATTTTTCATTCTGCTGCTGAATCTGGTCAGCCAGCTCCATGATCTCCCTGTGCCGTTCCATGAATGCACTGCTGCCTATCCCAAGGCGCTCCGCCTCTGCATCCACCATCGCTTTTAATTCTTCCTGAGTCATACGGCCTCCTATACTGCAATGTTCACCAGCGCACCGAACGTTTCCTTATAGCCATATCCGCCGATTACCTTTACATCTGCCTGCAGTCCTATGCCCTTATCTATTACTTTGGCAAGGCTCTGTGACAATCCCTTTGGCAGATATCCGAGGTGGGCATACCCTACATTGCTGATCCCGACCACTACGGCAACTGCATCCTTATCAAACGTATTTGCCCTGTCCCTACGCAGGTAAACTGTCAGTTCTTCATGTTTTCTACTGGCTATGAACTGTAACAACTGCTGCCTGTTCTCATAAGTGACACCGGTTACTCTGCATTTCATGGAATTTTTGACACGCTTCCATGCTGTCTTGAATGCCTGGGATAATGAATATCCGAGCTTATGAAGCTGATTTGCCATTGTTGCAACTGCTTTACGAACTGTGTTAATGTCTTTCATATAAATCTCTCCTTTCCTTATCATCTGCGCTATTTCTTTATCTTTATGTAATTATTCTATATTATTGTGTAGAATATGTCAATACTTTTTATAGATTTCTATATAATTTTGTAGATTTATTATTGCATTATAAAGAAATACGAGTTATAATAAGTAAAAACCTAGAAAGGAGGATGAACAAATGGCTTTTTCTTATGATAAATTATGGAAAATACTTATCGACAAGAAAATGACAAAAGAAAACTTCCGTATACTAATAAAGGCTTCTCCAACAACAATAGCTGCTATGGGAAAGGGCGATGGAATCTCCCCCAAAGTTTTAGACCGTATATGCACGGCTTTTAATTGCCAGCCTGGCGATATCATGGAGCATATCCCCAACACTAATTCAATGGAAACAAAACCTTTTTCTGGATATGCCGAACCAACCAAGCCATTCTCTGAATATGCCAAAACAGTTGAACCTTTCTCTGAACATACTAAATCGGTTAAGTCTTTTTCCGAAATGAACAAACCTACCGAAAACCAAAACCAGATATGAAAGGAGAATAATTGTGCCAAAACGATTAACTGGCTCTGCTGGTACCGGTAAAAAAATCATGCAGAACCAAAACCTTTTCAACTACACATACAATGGATCAGAAAAGTTGTCCGAAAATAAAACTCTATACAAATTTGACTGGTCTTTTGATAATTATCAATCTGGATATATAAGCATTGAACTTCTCCCTGATGGAGAGATCAGCCAATTTTCCCTTATGGGATGCAACAACAACCAGAGGGAATTTGTTTCTACTTTGGGAGCCTATAATGATCCCTCACTATATAACATATTTAGGATGATGCTACAGTATCAAAATATCAAATTCATATGACTATGAAAGGAAGTGTTTACCATGAGTTATCAGGAAATAGCAAAAAACATGATAGACCGCCTGCCGGAGAGCCAAATGATTTTTGTTATCAATATGCTTGAAGGCTTGGGCGAGCTGTCCGGGGCAAACGTGCATCCAGAATTTACGCCAAATGCCGAAACACTGGAAGCATTTGCTGAAACAGATGAAATGATTCGGACTGGCAACGGACAGCATTTCAAAGGCAGCGCAGAGGACTTCTTTGCCATGCTGGATGCGGAGGACTGACATGTTAGAAATAAATGCCACCTCAAAATTCAAAAAGGACAGAAAGCAGTGCATAAAGCGAGGGTATGACATGAGCCTACTGAACAAAGTCGTGAACACCCTCTGCATCCCGGCACCGTTGCCACCCGCCAACAAAGACCATGGGCTTGTTGGAAATTATGTCGGCCGGAGAGAGTGCCATATTGCCCCGGATTGGCTGCTCATATACCGCATAGATGGTAATGCGCTCTATCTCGACAGAACTGGTACCCATGCCGATCTGTTCGGCATATAGACAAAAGAAAAAGGCGTGTGCCACTGCTGCACATGCCTTTCTTACTGCTTAATATAATTCGCCAAATTGCTGAACAAATAATTTATTCTTCCATCTTTCTCTTTAACCATACAGCAAAGTTAATCCTTTTATGCATTTTGATGTATATCGTTTCCATATTCTTTTGAGCAACTTGGACATATTGATGCTCCATTCCAAGTTTAGCACACAAATTTTTATATGCTTTAAGGAAATATTCTAATGCATTTTCATACTTTTTATATTTTACATACAATAAAGCTAAATTATTATAAGCGATTGCTGTATCTGGATGACTCTCGCCTAATTCTTTTTCATAAATCCGTATACATTCTTTATACAATCCTTTTGCTTTTTCATACTTTCCTTGAATCTGGTATATATATGCCAAATTATTGTAACTACCTGCCGTAACTGAATTTTCCTTCCCCAATGTATATATACGAATCAATAAACTTTTTTTATATAATTCTTCTGCTTTTTCGTACTTTTGCTGCTTTTCATACACTTGGGCAAGATTATTGTAACTATTAGCTGTATCTGAATTTTTCTCACCTAACACTTTTTTTTGAATTTTCAAGCTTTTCTTTTGCAATTCTTCAGCTTTTTCATATTTTTTCTTTCTCAGATACACATACGCTAAATTATTATAACACTTTGCTGTACCCGCATTCCACTCTCCAAATACATTTATATATATATCCAAAAGCTTTTTGTATAGTATTTCAGCTTTCTGTATATTTGCCGTATACTGTAACAAATGAGCAAATGCTTCAAGCAATCCAATATTCTCTATATCCGTTCCAATATTCAATTTTATTATTATACTTTCAACAAACGGAATATAGCACTGACATTTTAGAGCAGAACCACTTTCTGGTATCATCAAATTTTTTCGACAAGCCTCTACTAATTTTATATGGTCCTCTTTTATCGGTTTACATTTTTCATAAATGAACTGCGCAAAAACTGGATGCAACGCATAGCCATCCAAATTTATATCAAACTGCAGCCATCCTTTTTGATATAGTCCCATCAGTATATCATCATCTTCACTAACCCCTGCATCTGATAACAGCCATTGGTTACACACATCCGATTCCAAGGGAATATATGGAAATATAGCGAATGCCTCCAAAATATTTTTTTCTGCTTGTGACAACTGAGATAAGTCATACAATGCTTCATAAGATTTCTGGATATTGATAAGTTCACCGCCCTTATGGAATTTCAGACAAAAACCTTTTTCTTCCAATTTCTCACGTAACTTTCTCACTGGCCACGTTTTTATCCGCGCCAAATGTGCCAGAAGTTCAACCGTAATCGTGTGCCTTCCGGCCAGACTCTCTATGACATACTCCAGATCTTCAACCTCCTCCAGACCAACCTTTCTACTACTGCCTCTAAACCGGATTTTCTCATAGATTTCTTTGCATTGCTCCATGCCAAGGAACCCGATCTGGTATGGTTCAAATTCATCACTGAATGAAGCTTGCCTCGAAGTCAGAACAACCGCCCCTGGAATAGAGTTTAATTGTTGCAGCCCCGGATCCGCCCACATAGGCTTGTCTACATTATCGACAAACAGCAGCAGTTCTCCGTCTGATGCCAAATATTCCAGTTCCCTCCATGCCGCCTCTAAATTTTGTTCAGGACTATCCTGCTGCTTAAACTTTAAACATTTCTGCAAACTGCTGCCCATATCTCCATTGTACTCAATATATCCGATATGCTTGAAAACCCCACCTTTACTCTCTGCATATTTATTGAGATATCCCTCAAACAGTTTCCGGCAGATATGAGTTTTTCCAATCCCTCCCATGCCACTTACCAGAACAGACTTGCGCCCATCCTCTATCCTCTGGCGCAACTCTTGAAGTTCTGTCTCTCGCCCGGTAAAATGCGATACCGGCTTTATATTAGCATTATGCGTAACAACAAATTCCCGTTCAGCATCTTCCAGCATAGTAATATACAGATCACGGCCTGCATATGAACCATTAAAAACACAATTTCTATTTTTGTTCACTACTTCCGGTCCCATTTATACTATCCCTCCCCACATATGATCCGCTGTATGTAGAATTCTTGCTTTTATTAATAACCTTGGAATAATCATCCTTATTGTTGCAATTCATCGTCTGTGAAATCTTTACCACTTTGGAAGCCGTAAAAACAGATACAAGCAGTCCTGCTACAGAACAAGCTCCACAAAAGATATTAAATACATCCATCAGAAAAACCTCCTAATAATTCTATCTCTTTTCATTGTGTCTTAACTATCCTTATCACACAAATTTTATATATGTATTATATCTTCAAGTCATTAAAACTACAATCCTTTAAATCCAAAAACATGTACAGCCTCGATGCGTCTTATTAACATCTATCCCAATAACTCCAATACCGTTACCATCAAATAATCAAAGGCAGCAGTTGACTTAACCGGACTGCTGCCTTAAAGACAATGACTTATACACTACTCACGAAATTTAATTATTGCCGTCTTTATCCTTTTTTTCCTCTGGCACCTTCTCTAATTGCATCCTGTTATCAATCAGAATGCACTCTATTATGTGCCTGTACATAGTATCATGCTGATTCTGTCCCATTTTATCCACTAAACGAATTGCTGTCAGATACTTCTCTGTTGTGCCTAATCTTTGATGATAAATATTCAATTGTTTAATTGCATGCCTATAAAGCCCGAAAAACAAACCAGAAATCACTTCTACTATCGTTCCTGATATGGTGGTTAACAACAATGTATCTTCTCCAGAAAAAACAAAAACAGCAATACCCGCAACATAAACTATAAATCCCAAAAAGCAGACTATTAGTGAAGCGGAGAACGCATTCGTTGCTTGCCTTTTGCTGATTATGTAATATTCCCTCAATTCACGAACATTTTTTAACATCAAATCAATTACATCATCACTTTTGAATGCGTCACCTATAATTTTATCCGCATCCTCTTGAATCTCTTTTGCCTCTTGCTGATTCTGCTTTTTATCAAAAATAGTTTTAAAAATTATCAATGTTAGAGATGCCCCAACAGATGTCATAATACCAGTAAATATATTCAATATTTCAAATATCATAATTTGTCACCTCCCACAACACTTCTTATGCTTCAATCCTGATTGGCAAGGGCAAAGGTCATTCCTACCGACTTTCTGATTCAACATTTTCACGATTACCTCTCTCCGCTCCTTTAAAGGCAGCAGCCGGTGCCGCAGCTCCGAAAGTGGAATTTCTGTTCCTGGCGTATAACTGCACATAACCGCATCTATCTTATTGCCAAGATCAACCAATTCAGCAGCCATCGGTGATCCGGTAATAGCAAGCCTTACATTCCCTATGCTCTGCCCGGAATACACCATGTCAGCATCATGCAGGTATAGGATTTCCTTTTCCCCATTATCATCTTAACTTGACCCACAAGTTTATATGGATATCCTCTTGTTTCTATGCTATACTAAAGAAAAAGAGGTGATCCGTATGACGGCAGAATATACGAATTGGGAAACGGAATTTGTAGATGTAAAATTTGTTGATCAGCGTTTGAAATCACGTTTTTTTAAAATTATGGATGCATTTGCTGCAGCGCCAGATAAATCCACCTGGGCTGCAGCCGGATCCAGAAGTTCTGCAAAAGCAGCGTATCGCTTCTTTAGTAATAAGGATGTATCCAGGGATGAACTGTTGGATAGTGTATCTAGGGCAACTGTAGAAAAAATGAAACATGCGGATGCAGATTGGATACTTGCCATTCAGGATACCACATCTGTTGGATTTGGAAACCGGAAAGCAATCAAAGGAATGGGATACCATTGCAGTACGGAACAGAGGGGAATGCTTGTACATTCTTGTATAGCGGCCACAGACCAGGGAATTCCCCTGGGCCTTCTTTATCAGGAAATACATACGAGGGATGTACGCAGGGATGACTCTGGAACAAAAGATGAAAAACGTTCCAGGCCAATAGAAGAAAAAGAGAGCTACCGATGGATTCATACAATGAACGAAATTCATCAGAGGGTTGCAGAAGATATTCCGGTATTGACAGTATGTGACCGTGAAGGAGATTTTTATGAATTTTTTTCGAACGCTGCAGATTTGGGAGAAAATTTTCTGATTCGGCTAGTGCAAAACCGCATGGTGGATGACGGAAAAAAGATTTTTCATGAACTCCACCAGTCTCCTGTGGCTGGAAGTATGGTTGTCAGGATGGGCAGGAATCCCAAAGAACACATTCCAGCCAGAAATGTAAAAATGGATTATCATTATAAAGAGGTTGTGGTTCACTGTCCAAAAAGGAGAACAGAAAAACATATACGAGAAAAACTTGTACGAACAGCAATTTATGTACATGAATCCGGAAAAAAAGGAACCGAATGGTTTCTGCTAACAACGGTAAGAGTAAAAAACGAAAAAGATATAGAAAAGCTGATACAATGTTATGCACACAGATGGAAAATAGAACGTTTTCATTTCATCTTAAAAAGTGGATGCAAAATAGAGAAAAATCAGGCGAGGGAATATGAGAGATTAAAATTTTTAACATTACTATATTCGGTTATCGCACTGCAGATACTAAATTTGACTTATTTAGGAAAAATATGTCCGGAAATCTCGAGTGAAATTGTGTTTGATAAAGAAGAATGGAAAATATTATACTGCTGTGCAAGAAAAACAAAAGAAATTCCTGAAACATATACACTGAAAGAGGCGATTTATGATTTAGGGATTCTGAGTGGAATAAAAGGTGCTCCGAGCGATGGTATGCCCGGAGCACGTTCTATTTGTCAGGGCTTAGAGGTTCTTTGCTCATTACTTGCTTATCGAAAATATATGTTATAATTGTGGGTCAAGTTAAGATTATCATGGGGTGTAACATCTATCAACTGCCCCTCTGGACTCTTCCATACAGAATGAGCCTCTGCCTCTACAAGAATATTTGCCCATTGCCAGATTGCCCACCCATTAATCGGCTGTCCTCCATGCTCCCGGACCATCTGCTGAACATTTGGAAAGCATTCATGCAACCGACTCCATACTGCTGCCTTGACAGGAACATATATCGGTTCTGCTTCTGGTACTACCTTATTACACAGTTCTATAATTTTATCTGATACCTTTTGTGGTGTTGTTTCTCTCTTCATACAGTTTTATCCTCCCCTGTCTTTACTTCATTATTTATTATATTGCTCATTCCAATTACACGCAACATTTATTTTTAAAGTTGAACACAAATTGGAATCTGATTGGAAATATTCCAGTTTATACTATGCAGGCAGCAGTCGAAAACCGAAATCTCCATTTTCCAACATATGCCCCATATTTGCCAAATATAATTCAAGACGAATGTACGGACAAATGTCCTGCCTTTTGTCCGCAATTTGTCCAAAATCTGTCCTACATGTAAGCGCCTGGCAGCAGTCCATAATTTATCCACTGCCACATGATTTTTACGAACTGCTACAACGCTGCATTCATCTTCTGTTTCGTAAAAGACATACACAACAACCGTTTCCAGTATTCAGCATTGCACCAATCATTCAAAAGTCCAGATTTCTAAGGGTTTCTCATTTGTTCTGCATTTGCAACGTTGCAAACAATTTTGTATTTTATGCCTGTAGGTATTGCAACGTTGCATTATTCGTTTTAAACCGTGGAAAGCAGGACATTCAGCATTTCTAGCACTCAGTAATAAATGCAAATCGTTACATAATACAGATATTCCAGTCTTTCCTCATTCGTTTTTGCATCCGTGGACATTGCAACGTTGCATTATTTAAGTCCTGGAAAACAGCATATTCCATGGGTATTTCCACGCGACATCATGTGCAGCTTCTGCAAGAACTTTGTTATGGCTTTTCCATTTCACACTCCATATCAAAACATACATTCACCATTTTCTCCATTTGGGAAAAATGGTCGGAAACACCGTTCTCACTGTTTATTTTCATCTGTTTTGCATCCGCGAGCATTATAGTATTTCATAATAACAGAGGAAAACATATGTTCGTATCCTAAACAAAAGCACAAGCACCATATAGGCATCTGCTGTTCTTTTATCAGTGATGGCAGCAGTATATTATCACAAATAAAAAAGAGAGCATCACCTCATTTCATCATGACACTCTCAAAATATCCCATTACGCCAGTGTTACACCCCGTTACCGCGCCGTTACATCCGTGTTACAATGTAACGGTTATACAACAAGCAGACCATTCAGTATATCCTATGCCCCTTCCTACTTCTGCATAAACCTGTTTATGAAATACTGCTGCCCCTTCCCCGTCACAAGCACCGTCTTCGTGATCCTGATACTCCCATCCGGGTTCGTGACCGTCCGCTCCCTGATCTCAAACAGCTTCATTTCCATGCTGCGCTGCGTAGGCATATTATAATCCGTTCCATTCCTCCGGATCAGGTACCCTTCCTGCCGCATCCACTGAAACAGCCTCTTTTCACCCGTATCAATTCCATTCTGCCGGATTATCTTAGCCAGCTCTCCGATCAGGATAGAACTGCTGGAAGCCGCTACAGCATCCGCGAACAGCTCCTTTTGCCTCATACGCTCTATTGCCTGATTCTGCTCCGCAATGGTCTTCTGTGCCTCTAAGACTGCCAGTGCCATCAGCTGTTTTCCTGTCGGTATTTCCGCTGGTCCACCGCTCCTATATTTCTTTTCTATCTGAATGAAATACCTACGTACCTGTTTCCCTTTTGCGCTATGTTCGAGCATTGACATTTCCTTAGCAACATCCAGTTTTATTATATGTTCCTTTGCCGGCCTTCCACCTTTTGAATTCCGCTCATTTTTGAGCAAAACCTCATAATCTTCATCCCCTACAGCATCTACATCCGCCAATCGGCGCTCAGACCAATCTTTATACAGTGTCTTTACCTCCAAAACCTTATGAAGTTCGGTCCCATAAACTACCTTTTCCCCTGAGCTGGTCATATATACAGGCACAAGTTCATTTTCTATCATGCGTAACTGCTCCATCCTCTAAATTCTCCCTTTCATCCTCTTAATCAAATTGCCATATTATTCATCTGACACCAAACAGCAAATAAACATCCTGTACTTTTAATTTAAGGCAATCCTAATGCCCTACAGCAACCCCTGCTTTTATCCACACAGGCAGCAGTCCATTCCACATAACCATAAGCTCGTATTCTGCCCGTCCTGCCTGTTTTATGCTTTAGGCATAGAATCCTGTCCAAACCATTACAAGCCAGATTTCGGGTACTCAGCAGAGCAGACGGACATATTTCTGATAATGGACTGCATGCTGATAAGACAAGAGGCAGCAATCTGCCAGCTTTATTCTGAATCAGCCTGATCTGCACATCTGTAAAAACCTGTTATTTTCCTATTAACCGGCAGATCATATCTTTACGTGCGATATCTGATCCGCATTCTCCTGATACATCCGGGCGTCCCTGCCTGCCCGGATTATAGCGGGAACTGCCAGCAGCCAGACAGCTGGTATACATATCTTTTGCAGCAGCATAAGCAGCCTCTATGTATTCCCTATCCTTTCCGTCCAAATTCATTCCCGGACTAATCACTTTTATAATACGTTTCCGGCCCTCGTTTATGGAAAGGCCGTCTATGCTGTCCAGGCCGAGTCTGTCCGCCATCCTGCATACATCCAGCCGGTCCCTGATTTTCTGATCCGCTGCACTGAGATCCAGGCCTTCCATGCTGTCCGCCCCGGCTTTCCCGTCCCTGTTTCTGGAATTTCTTTTATTATTTGCCTGTACTTTATTACTGGCCCATCTGCAGTTTGACGGCTCATAATTTCCTTTCGGGTCTTTGCGGTCCAGTGTCAGGGAATCCCTGTATCCATGCGACACCGCCCAGTCATGAAAGCTGTCAAAGCTCTCCTTCCATTCCCTGCATACCCGGATCCCCTTTGCCCCGTATGTCTTATATTTTGGCTTGTTTTTGTTATAACACCTTGCCTTCATATTCTCCCATATGGAATACAGTCTTGTATCTGTCTTCTTTCTGCCCGAATCAGTACGCATATCCTTATAACCCATCTCTAAGTTCCCTTTCCCTGTTATGGCTGTCAGCAGCCATGACCTCAATCAATTCTGCCAGGCGCCCGGTCATTTTCTTTATATCTGCATAAACCGTTTCTTTTGACATATGCCATTCTTCCGCCATAGCTGCTATACTGCTGCCTTTAAAATAAATTTCTCTCATAATCTCCAGCGGCCTCTGCTGCATATCAGGATAAGTGCTGCCGGCAGTAAACTTCTCATACAATCTGACAGCATTATCCAGGCATCTGAGCGCCCTTGCCGTCACCCTCTGGCATTTCTCCCGTTCCTTCTGCCAGTTTTCCCACGGCATGACACTCCTGATGCTTCCCATCTGGTTTACCAGCAGATAATTGTGCAGCAGTTCCTTTACCCCGTCCCGGTACGTCCCAGGGCTGTTTCCGGCTGCTGGAAGTCCAAAGCACAGAACAAACAGCTCATTTACCGCCATTCTGATGTCGTTCTGAACAGTATCTTTGGATACACCCATCTTTACGGCAACTGCCTTGTTATGAAGTGACGTTTTCATCATATACCGGTATACAAGGGAATTATGCCGCCTTTTTGCTATTTCATCATCAGGCAGCAACTTGCAGTATTCCGCATGGGCTTTCACCAATTCCTCAACCAGTAAATTTCCGTTCTTGCGCTGCTGCCTATAAGCTGCTAGCATATCCCTGATACGCTCTCCTGCCTGCTTCTGCTGGTCTTTATCTATCCTGTACATAACAGCCCTTGCTACAAGCCTGTCCCCGTGATCTGTATCCATGCCGGCCCTGTCCGCTGTTAATCCATCCACAAAATATTTCCAGTCATAATCCATATCTTCCTCCGTCATATCAGGAATTCGCTGTCTTCATCTTCCATGTCTGCAAACTCAGAATAAGCGTACTCATTATAACGGTACCCATCCCCCATAAAGGTCTCCAGCTCTGCCCGGTGCGCACTGTGCAGTATCTTCCAGAACCCTTTGCGGGTCTTTTCATACACTGCCTGTGGGCTGCATCCAAGTATCTGCGCTGTCTGCTTCACCGAATTTCCCTGATAATAAATGCTCTGTACAGCTTTCCTTGTGTCTGCATCCAGAATACACAGCGCAGAATCTAACGCTTTTTTCAAATCCCTGCTGTAAATGCTGTATGTGATCAGTTCCTCAATATCTTCACCACTCTGCAGCATGCCGATCAGAGAACTTTCCCCATCACCATCAGAGTAATCTTTATCAATGCTGACCGCTTTCATGTTATACAAAGTCTTTTCCAAATGGTCCAGCGACCGTGAAGAAATATCCAGCCCTTCGAGAAGCTCATCCCTTGTCGGATACCTGCCTTTTTCATCCATACACTGCTGCCTGTAATTTACATACTTCCGGATCCGCTCTTTCAGATATACGGGCACCCTGACGCTGGAGCAACAGTTTTCACTGTAACGGATAACCGCTGCCTTGACATAATAGCCGGCACAGGTCAGGAAACACGTACCCCTGCCTTTATCATATCTCATGGCAGCAGTCAGCAGGCCGATAGAGCCTTCTTGTTCATAATCCTCAAAATCTGCCTCATTATCCATGCAGCCACAGAGCCTGCGAACCTGTTGCCGGACAAATTTCCGGTTTTGATTCAAAAGCCGTTCCTGATTCAAAGCTGTATCAATCCCCTTCTGGATCCGCTCGACTATTTCCTCATTTGACATCCCCTGTCCACTCCCTTACAATGGATTCAGCAGCGAAGCACTGCCAGACACCTGTTTATGAAAGCCTTTCTGCGGAAGCAGTCAGGCTTTCCAGCTCCGAATCGCTTTCAGGCCGCAGGCACTTTTACCCTTTCATAAATAATTTCCTCTGGATGTAAAGATATGGTAAACTTTATATATCTCTGGTTTCAGAACCAGATAGAACACACCTGTTTTTTACAAAGTACTCTGGTTTCAGAACCAGATAGAAACCTGTAATTTCTATCCTATATCTGGTTTCAGAGCCAGATATTATCTGGTTTCAGAACCAGATGCAAAATAAAATCATCCCTCTGGCAGCTGCCATGTTTTCCACCTGTCAGAAAACCTATAAATGGACTTCTGCCGCCGGCCTTTCCCACTGGCAACCTTTTCTATAAGCCCATGGTCACACAGGGCTTTCATATCCTGATAAAAATTCTTGTCCATGGACGGCTTGTACAGCCTGTACTGCTGCACTGCTGCCCAGTTGAGATAAAACAGCTCTGCCCCCTGCATCTGCTCCACTTCCGGAAAATCTTTCTCTGGTTTCCGTTTTCCGTAATACTGTGCCTTGCAGAAAACATACAGTATCTGCTGTTTGGTTGTGAGCAGGGCAAAAGCATCCGATGTCAGCATGCTCTCATAGATGTTTGCAGAAGTATCCGCCCGCATCCTGCCACAATCATCCATATAGGTTTCCCCCTTTGATTCCCAGCTCTTTGGAACATACTTTTTTTTCCGTCCTCCCATGCCCCTGATCTCCGCGTCCGAACAATGCACCTGTCATTTCGGACAGCATTTTTATTTATTGCAGCACCACTCCGCAAGAACCGGTGATGGTAACAGCTGGTTCCTATAGTTTTCCCTGTTTTTCTTTGGCACCGCCTTTTTCAAGCTCCGTTCACTCCACCCACAAGGGGGTGGAGATTAAAGATTAACAGATGCCGAAAGCCGGGCGCACACCAATAGAATCGGAAGCGTTGTTACAGGCCGCATGGCCGTGCCAGGACACAAGCGCAAAATAAGCGCCCGAAACAACGTCACGCAGCCACCAGTTCACACGATTACAAATCAGATCCGGACGCAATGCAAACAACGCAAGCTGTGATTTGTCGATTGTATAGCGGTATGAAATAGTTGTGCCATCACACGCCGGAGTAAAAATGTAGCTGCCGTACACCATAGGTTCATTCATCAAATCCACTGTACTGTCATACCACGCATGATTAGCCGGTTTCCCATTTATTACAGCGTTTACAAGCAGTTCTCTGTGTGACAGAATGTGTTCTTCCCCAAAAGCTTCTTTAATCATGGCTTTAGCCTGGTCAAGCCCTGTCTTGTACATGTCAGTTCCGATATAACCGCCTTCTGTCGTATTTGCTGCTCCTGCTTCATATTGTCCAGACGCAGTTTTATGCATCTGCGCATTGTACAGGCATGTGTCTGGCACGATAACTGCATGGTGCTTCGTGCATTCTGTGTCCCCGCAGCGCAGCCAGTAGTCAAGGTGTGCAATGCGGTAATTCACACCACCGATTGTCCAGTAATCGCCGACAAACATATCATGAAACGTTCCAGCTTTGATTGCCGCTGCCTGCTCCGGCATCAGTGACTCACCAAGGCACTTTCCACGGAAAACTGCATTCCGCATCCCCTTGTCCGGATTTTCAGAAATAAACCGTATTGCACCGTCTGTACCGGTTTTAATAAATTCACCATCTGTAATAGCTTTCGCAAAATCTCTGATACTGATAATTTTATCCCCTTCGCTTGAGATAATATGTAAATAACTTTCAATGCCAGGTATTGATGCCAGCTTTTCTAAATCTATAAATAATTGTTCCATAGTCCTCTCCTTCAATCTGCTTATTTGATTTATGCAATCTGTTTCGTATCACTGACAGCTTCAGTTCCCATGCTGTCATCCACCATGATCGGACTGTCTCTGCTCATTTTTCCACCTTCTTTCACTTTTTCTATTCAGGCATATTATTGCGACACTGGATATGCTTCCGCTGTCACTTCACCCCTGCTTCTATCTCACTGTTTTCATCACAGTATTTGTCAAACTTTACCCTATCCACCAGTACACGGTGTCCAACCCTGAACAAAGCACCTGTTGTTTCAGCTATGTTTCTTGCTGTATTGGTTCCAAGTCCGGCATAAATGCAGAATTCATCCATACTTAAAAGCCTCTTATCTGACAGAACAACTACAATCTCATCCCTTGACCTTGCACGCATAAACAGTTACCCCTTTCTTAATTCATTTTATCTTATACTGTCCCCCTGCTATAAAAATCCAACAAAGAGTATGCATCTATTATAGCAAATCGAGGTTTTCAAAATTTGCTTTCCCAAAATAACACGATATAACACAATTCGTGAATCTTATTATGGAATATGTGGATATAGCGCAATACATTGAATCAGAAGTATCATTTAACACGAAAATTGCCATACCCATGTCAAGTATTTTTTTAAGAACATTTAAACTTTTTTCCCGACACCATTTACACCA
This sequence comes from Eubacterium plexicaudatum ASF492, assembly GCF_000364225.2. GTDB lineage: Bacteria > Bacillota > Clostridia > Lachnospirales > Lachnospiraceae > Eubacterium_J > Eubacterium_J plexicaudatum. Next base: position 4,407,927 of record NZ_AQFT02000001.1, on the reverse strand, counting down.
AAATTGACACCATCTTATTGAAATCGTCACGCAAACAGATAAGTCCTGATAAAATAAAACCAGTGATTTTCGGCATTCTATAAAAGGTGTCATACACTCTGTAAACATCTGAAATTGTCCTCGTGGAAGCCTTGCATATTTTCTGGCTTCGTGGCAGTCCTGGCAACGGCAAACCAGCGCTTTTCGTTGCCTTTCATGTAGATATATGTCTTGGTCCATTTTAATATTTCTGAAAGCAATGGCGACCTGCTCATCCACTTGCTGATCTCCGACCACAGCACATCGTGAAGCTGCTGCTTTGTTGGAGCCGTTGCAACGATTCTCGGATATGGAAAGCAGCACAGGAACCAAAGCAGCGCTACCGCTTCTAATCCAGTTTTGCCAACGCCCTGGCCGGATTTTATTGCCACTTTCGGATTTTCTGCCAGATCTATCAACGCTGTTTTCTGCCATTCATCCGGCTCAAAAAGCAATACTTCTCTGGCAAACAGCACTGGATCACTGCGGTATTCTGGAATTCTCTTTTGAAAGAATTTTTTTCGTAAAGACCGTGAATTTTTATTCGCTATCCTCAGCCTCCTCTCCTAAAATAGCTGAAATCCAGTCATCGACCACATCATTGCCCGCGCTTTCGCTCTCCAGTTTCGCTTTTTCCATTCTATATTTTGACAATGCTTCGATGGCTTTTGTCTTTTTGCTTTGAACGGTAGAAAGCTCTTGCTCTAGCCTTGCTATAATCATATCCTTGTTGGTGGTATGCGTCTGTATGCTGTAGGACTTACCCGGAAGAATCTCTTCATTTTCAACTTTTTTCTTCTGGCGCCTGTCATATTCAGCTTCTTCCTCTTTATCCTTGAAAGCTCTCTTATCCTCAAACCTTGTAACATCAGCAAACGAAACATCCCCATTTTGTTCCCGGTATTTATTAATTGCTTTAAGTATTCTGCGCTCCCGGATGGAAAAAAGCTGTATCTGCTCCATGAACTGCAGCTCTGTATCTTCCGGAACCGTTGCAACGAGTTTCTGTTCATCTTCATCCAAGGCGTCCATAAACACAGGAACAAATCCGCCATGCTTCGTCCTATCAGGTGGCGGTGCCGGCTTTGGATTGCCTTTGCCTTTAGATACCCCTTTGGAATTTTTATTTCCAGGCTGCCCGCCCCGTTTTTTCTTTTGCAACGTTGCATTGCTTTCTGCTTTCTTGTTTGCAACGTTGCACCTGCTATTTTTAGGTGATTCTGATGCCCATTTGCCCCTGTTCTTCCAGCTTCTTACTGTCCCTTCGGGGATGTCAAGTTTCTTGGCGATTTCCGTAAGTTTCATACCCTTATTGAACAGCTTCTCAGCCTCTGCTTTTTTCTCACTTGGCGCCCTCGGCATATCACCACCTCTCTCCGATTCGTTTTTGCAATCGTGGAGCGTGAAACGTTGCAACGCTTGGTTCCCGTTTCGGCTCTTACGAATACTGCCCGTTGTTACATTAAATCTTCGTTATAAACTCAGCTTTTGAAAATCCCTGGCCCTGTTTTATCATCATTTTCAAGAAATCCTCTTTTGAAAAGTCTGAAAGCCGGAATACTTCTTCCGGCCGCATTCCAAGCTGTTTTCCTATCTCGCTTACGGACTTTCCTTCGTCCATAAGCTCTTTCACAATCGCTTTCATCGGTCCAAGCAGATGCGTTCCCCTTGCCCTGTTATGGGTGACAGTCCCGTAAATATTCCCTGCTTTGTCCTTATGCTCCACAACTACCACCGGTACCCTGCCCTCAAGCATGGAAACCAGCGGTTCTTCCCCTGCGACTGTCCAGCGGTGGAACCCGTCGATAATCGTGAAATCCGGCCTTACCACAATCGGCAGCGTCCATCCATTGGCAAGGATGGATTGCTTTAGCAATTCCAAATTCTGCTTTGATACCTTATTCGGGTTATAGTCATTCGGCCTGATCCGGCTGCGTTCCACCCATTGCAGCGTTGACAGCGGATTTATTATTTTCCTATCCATGAAGCAGCCCCTCCTTCTTTTTGGCATCTGTGATATACTTTCCATAAATCCTCTGATACAATGCCCGGAATGTCCGGAACTTCGGATCACCGGAAATCAAGCCTTCATAAATTGCTTTGCAGTCCTTATTATCCGCAATCACAGACACGCTCATAAAAAAATTCCGGTATCTTTCCGCCACATACCGCTTATGCCCCGCCTGAAAATTGCCATCCATATCAGAAAACAGTTCCAGAAGTGCTGCCCTGTAATCTTTTTCGGAGGTTCCTTTTTCGTTTTGTTTCCGAATAGCGGAACTTCTGCCAAACATTTCACTGTCCCAGTACAAAGCTGCCAGATACGCATTTGGTTCACGTCTTATAATCCGTTCCATAAGATCCGGATAATATTCATTCAGTTTTACAAGGCTTCTGGCTGTATCAATGGAAAAAAACTGAGATACCCGCATTTGTCTCCGGTTCGCCCCTGACTGCCATAAAAACAGATAAATTTCTGGTATATCAACTCTTTCCTGAAGCAGATACAGCCAAATATCCTGGTCTTTCCAGTCATAAATCGGAAATACCTGATGTCTTTTTGTAGCCCTGCTGCCAGCGCGCCCCATCGCGGCAATATAGGACAGCCTCTGCACAGATTCTGCCGTCCGAACTCCGGTTATTGTAACCCCATCCGAACACAGACGTGGCAGAAAATCCTGATAAGCGTCAATCCGCGGTCTGAGCAGATGATGTGTGCATATGGCAAAGGAAGGCGGCTTTCTTACCCATACGTCTTTTTTATACCTGTCCCAGCATATAAATGTTTCATCATTGGACAGTTCATTAAAACAGTTATAATGCTTTACCTCCAGGCAGAACCATTCAAACCTTGCACCAGACAGCAAAAATTTTTTTCGCCATTCCTTCACCTTTTCTTCCATGCACGGAAAAATGGCTTCTTCATCAATAAACTGTACGGTAAGCTGTGCCGGATTGATTTCCCCTGACTGTATCATGGACATTACAAGCTGCGCAATACACAGGCTGTCTTTTCCGCCGCTGAAAGACATATATACAGGCAGCCCGTTTTCAAACACATTCCTGATCCTTATTCTTGCAGCCTGCACAACATCGATGCTGGCTTCACATCTTTTTACAGCCATATCTTTTTCCCGCACTCCGGGCAAATGATGGATTTTCTTATTTCAGCGGCTTCTTCACCATCCGGACTTTCCTGCCTGATTGTTACAGGTATTCCAGGATCAGGTACAGGTTCTCCCGCAGATTCCGGCGTCGTCTGCTGTATTTTCTGTTCTTTGCGTACAGCGCTGTCTTTCATCCTCTGGATTTCTTCATCATCCAGAGTGCCGTATTCCGCTATTTTATCCGTAACATCTTCGGCATCCGACACCATCTGTTTTAGGATTTCTTCATCAAATCCGGGAATATCCAGATCCCCTTGCAGCTCCTCCAGAAAGCAGTTCAATGTATCCAGGTTTTCAATCCCCAGGCTGAATATCTTATTGTCTGCGATCATCAGCTTCTTTTTCTGGTTCTCTGTAAGGTTGTCATACCGGTATACATCCGCTGTTTCTTTCCCCATCGCAATAAGGGTGTCATACAGCCCGTTTCCTGCCAGAATGGTGTTATTTTCATCAATGACTATCGGCCGTATCTGGCCGAACATGTTTATGCTGCGCTGGAATTCCTTTAACTGCTGCTCTGTGTGTATCCTGACATTTTTTTCTGGCTTTACAAGGTCAGCCAGCTTCATTTTGATTATTTCCACATCCGCATCCTCCTGATCTGATATTGAAAGAGCGTCTGTGATGTATGATTATTCCATCCATGCTGTCTGTAAACAGCAAAACTGGCAGCTGATACTGAATCTGATCTGCGCCTGCTGCCAGTGTAAACCTTATTTCAATTTATTTAAAAAATCTTGTGCGCTCTGAATATGTCCTGCCGCCTGATGCACAACCTGGCTGTCTATTTCATAAATTTCTGCCCACGCATTTTCCACCCTCCCGGTCCACTGCCTTGCCGGCCACGGATGTGTGCCGCAGAGATACCCGTTTTTCCAACTATAGATTGGCGGCATTTCCAGATTATGATAATGAATATATGCCAGCATCTGCTCATGTGTCCATTCGGAAAGCGGACTGTATCTTGTTACCCCCTGTTTGTTGGTATAAACATTATCTCCCCTCCCCACATAGTTCCCATCCGTCCGCCGGCGCCCTAAAAGCAGCATATCCAGATGGTTCTCTTTATAATATTTTGACTGCCCTCTATGCTGGACGATCTGGAACCACATGGACGCATATTTGCTATTCTGTGGAAAAAGCATCTGTGGATGGGCGGCCAGCCATTTTATATCCTGTCCTGTATTGATTATGGACAATTCCGGCGGCTTATGGGCATTCACCCATTCTATAAATGCCGGATACTCCAAATTGCAGATAACAAGCACACACAGGCTTATACCGGCCTGTCTGCACAGTTCACCAAGTACCAGGGAATCCTTGCCGCCACTCCACGCATAAGTGTCGGACGGCAAATTGATGGAAACGCAAACAGCGAATTATTTTTCCGACATTTATCCTATTGACTGCGCAGTGCTGTCTGCAAATGCATAGTCCTGTCAAAAATGCTGCACGTTGTTGTCGGTATTGTTTTTCCGCCTGAAATGCAAAAGGCCATGGATCCCATCATGAGACACACGGCCCATATGAAAAATTTAGTTTTTCTCCTGCTTGTCGGCCAGAACAGGAAGATGAACCAGGCCGGTGGCGACAGTCACTGCATCCACCTTCCGCATCAGGGAGCCGATCCTTTCTTCATTCCAAAAGATATCGGAGAAATCGGAGAGCTCGCACCCTACATCATGGTTAGGGATGCACAGGTAGTTCCCATATTTATGCCGTCCGGCGAGGATGTGGAAGTAAGTCCCCCGCCCATTGATCTCAGCTTCATACCATCCGTTCCCCGTGCTCAGCAGGATGATCTGCCCCGTCCAGGTCTCCTTGCGGGAACCGCTTTTCAGGATACAGGTATAATTCATGTTCCATTCCTCCTATCCGAGATTCTGGCTGCTGACAGAAGCCAGGATGACATCCGTATCGATCACTTTCTTGTCCATCTGTGCCCCTAGAGTCAGCGCGTCGGTCATCAGGTTGTCCACCAGGCGGGGGCTCCCCTGGGAGTGACTGTGGACGGCAGAAAGCGCCGCCTGGTCGATGATGGAGGCTGCGCCTCCGGCACAGGCGATCTTGTGGAGGATGTACTGCGCCACTTCGGAGTCTGAGAGCCCGGAAAAGTTGTAGTGCACTGTGATCCTCTGGCGCAGGGCCTCATGGACGGGCTTTTTCAGGGTGCTGTTCAGGTGGGGCTCGCCGCAGAGGATGAGCGTGAAGCAGTTCAGGGAGTCATACCCATAGTTCATGAGCATCTTGATGTCCTCCAGGATGCCGGTAGAGAGGTATTGTGCCTCATCGACGGCCAGGAGGAGGGGCTGCTTCTTGTCCTTGTAAAGGTAGAGGATCTGCTCCTGTACGGCGCGGAACATCCCAGGCTTGCCGCCCCTTGGCTCTAGCCCCAGGACAGAGCAGAGCTGGCGGTAGAATTCCATGACGCTGACGGTGGAGAGGCAGATGTACTCCATGTGGTAGAGGTTTGGATTGAGGTTCTTTGCAAAGCAGCGCAGGGCGAAGGATTTGCCCATGCCGGGGCGTGCGGTAAAGAGTCCTATACCCCTTGTGTCCTTTAAGTAGTCCAGGCGGGACGTCATCTCGGAGATGTCCTTTGAGAGGAACCGGTCCTTTTCTCTTGCGTTCTGTTTGTCAAAGGGATTGAAGGAAAGCCCATAGTAGGAACGGAACATCAGACCTCACCCCGATCCTTGAATAATCGATGGAGGGCGTGTTGTTGCGTTTCGTCCTGCAGTTCTCGTTCTTATCCGTAGGCCGGATGGGGTAATGCGCCCCCTCACAAAGGATGAAGGCGGAGGACATGTCGTCCGGCAGGAAACGGATCTCCACTTTTGAAGAAATGAACTGCATGGGAACGTCATAGGACACCTTGTCGATGGAGACGGTAGAGTCCTTGTTCACCTTCCTGGTGATGCGGTTCAGGAAACATTCCTCCAGCCACTCCCTGGACTTAGGGCTTCGGATGGAGGAGCGTGTCTGCTGGTAGCGTTGCATGGGCGTGGTGCCAATACCGGAATGGACAGACGTATTGTAGGTGCGCATATAGTCCTTAAGCAGCCCGTTAAACTGCGCCAGCGAGGTGATGGAATCCATGTCCAGTGTATAGAGCCAGGTTTCTTTCAGCGTCCTGAACTGGCGTTCTATCTTAGCCTTGGAAGCGCCGTCACGAATTTTTGTATGCAAAAGGACCGTCCCGATGGAGCCGCAGATGAGGGAGAGCTGCTCATTTGAATAGCTGCATCCGTTGTCGACATAGAGCTTCGCCGGGATTCCATGGGCGGCCACGGCATCCCTCAACACCTTCTGGAAGTTATAGGCATTATCGTTATAGAAGAGGCCGCCGCCCACCAGAAAACGGGAATGGTCATCAATAATCATAATGCAGTAGACTCTCCTGCGCCGTCCGTCCTCCGTGATAAAAGGCAGGTAACAGGTATCGGCCTGCCACATCTTCCCAAAGGCATCTTCTTCAAATGCCTTCCTGTCCCGCATGCCGGGGTTGCGTGCCGATTTCAGGTCATGTTTCCTGACGAAGCGCTGGACGGCGCAGACGCTGACTGTGGCAGGGATGAAGGCTTCTTCAACGAGGTGCCGGTGGATCTGTGTAGCGTTCAGCCGTGGGAAGGCCTCCTTGAGGCGGTAGATCTCCTCGATGGCCGTGTCTGGGAGTACCCGTGTGGAGCCCTTATCGGAACGCTCCTGCGGCATGAGGGCGTCGATGCCGCCGTTCTGGTAGAGGGACACCCATTTGCTGAGGGTCTTGGGGCTGTACTGGAACACGGAGCCGTCAGGCAGGGCGAGGGGCTTTTCCGTGACTCTCTGGTAATAGGCGTTCCTGGACGCATCCGGATAAAGGCCATGGATGACCGGCGCTATGAGAGCGAGGCGGAACTGCGCCATGGCGGCTGCGTCTGAAAGTTTTTTTTGATTGTTGTCCATAGAAATGTCCTCCTTAAGTGGTTTTCCCCCATTATGGGGCAGAAACGGGAGGAAAGCCATGCCCATGGCGTGTGGTTGGAGGAAAACAGTTCATGGGCCGAACACCTGTTGGCAGTAAGGCGCCGGATTTTTATGGGACTGGAGGAAGGACTTTGTAAAACGGCGGACAAAGGCGGAGGCGAAATCCGAATAAGCCGGCTGCGTGAGCAGGGACTTAAGGAAGGAAAGGCCGGAAACCTCCATGGAGGAAAGCACGCCGAGCCAATCTTCCTTCTGCACCCGAAAGAGCTGCAGCCATCGGCGCAGCTGGGAAAGGGTGATGCCGAAGCGTTCGCATAGCCTTTCCACAGTGGAAAGGCGCAGGAAATACTCCGCCAGGACACGTAGAAGGAAGAACAGGCCGTAGCCGGAGTAGGGAATGATGAAGTCCGGGAGGATGGCATGGGTATGGCCACAGGTACAGATAAGGCGCATGATGCAGAGGCTGTGGCGGACCTGGGTGCCGCCTATAAAGTCCACCAGGGAGCGGTCATAGTAGGCATGGATGCGGCAGGATCCCTTTCCCCCACAGCAGGGACAGGTCTGCAGTTCCGAACGGAATCCGGCCATAAAGGAATCGAACAGGATCTTTGATGAACTTTTTATACGAACCAGCTTGCAAAACAGGGAATTTTCTCTTATCATAATATATGTCGGTGGTGCCGGATCCTCATGAGAGGGACATGATCCCGTATAAGGCAGGCACACTGGTATGCGAGAGAAAGAACGAACTGTGGAAGGGGCTGTTCTTTCTCTTTTTTTGTTCCATAAAAACTATATCGGAATGACATGGGATGGTCAAGAGGAAAACGTGCCGCCTCCTGTAGCACACTTTTATAGACAGTGTATAAAAATTGAGATTATAATTTGACGTTTTTGTGCGGGAGATAGGAACTTTAATTTGCTGGGCTACAGCATAAGCAGCTATCTTTCCTCTGGTTTTCTTTCGGATCTCTTTTACCGTCTTTTCAGCCAGCCGATCCAGTTCTTTCTTTTGCACCAGCTTCTCAATTTTTGCAAGAGCCTGTATCCAGTCATCATTTTTAATCCGCTGTTTCCTGCCAAGCACATCACCCATTCCTGACACCCCGCCTTCTGCTTATCATCAGAGCCAGTACACCGGAAAGAAGCACTGTCAAAAGGCTGCCTGCGGTTTTATATGCTGCAATCCCTTTGATATTGCCATACCCAAATACCGGAAGCCCGACAGCCATTGCTGACATAATCCCTATAACCACGCCTCGCGGCTCCAGGTTTATCCCTTTCAAGGTAAATACCGTGGGCAATAACGTAGAAGCTCTTAGCGTTCCATACATCAAAAATAAATGTGTCACTGTCAGCCCTGGTATATTGGCTATCACAATCCCCACTGCCAGCAGCAAAACCATAGACAGTTTCATCCTTCCAAGTGCCTTTTCCTTTACAATGTCTGTTGTGAGCGACGAAACCGCGCACAGGTTGCTGTCAATCGTTGACAACAGCCCGGATACAATCATAAATAAAAATGGTATGACTGCCCATGCCGGGAGCAGGGCATTTACCAGCTCAAAATTGATAACCCCTGTATCTGCCGCGTCATACCCCATGCCTGCACCAACAAAACCGAGGATACCCATAGACAGCGGAACAATGCCAAACAGCAGGGCTCCGGCCAAAAATGCCCATCCTATCCTGTCCTTCCTGATACTGAAAGCTCTCTGCCAAAAACTCTGATCCCCGAATGGCCCGGATAGAAGCCCGATTGCAGCCGGAAGGCCAAACTCCAGAAATATTTCCAATCCTCTTGCAGATAACAAAGAATTGGCATCCCCTGCGGCCCCTCCCAGCCCCATAACGAGCGTTTCCACCCCTCCGCCATTCTTTACACCAAAGACAACGAAACCAATGCTTACGGCCAGCATAAAAACCATCTGGACAGCATCTGTCAGCATGGACGCTTTGATTCCTGAAAACCGGGAATACGATAACGCAATCGCCGCCATCATGATTGTGACAGCCACAAATGGAAGCCCTGTCAATATACTGAATATCCTGCTGCCAGCCAAAAGCTGCACTCCCGTTGACAGTGCAGACAATGCGCAAAGCTGGAACAGGTACACATTCCTGACCGCCTTCGATTGATATCTTTGATACATATAGCCAGACAATGTGATTCCTTCTGGCATTTCTTTCCTTATCCTTTTTGCAAATGGAATAAACAGCACCATACATACCACATTGGGCGCAAGGAACCAGAAAAGCCCTGCAAAGCCTCTGGCATATGCATTCTCTGCTGATGTAAACAGCGCAGGCGCCCAAATCCATGTTGCAGCAATACTGAGCGCTGACATTCCCCATCCGGCATTCCTGTCTCCGACACAGAATCTTTCTGCATGATTCTCTTTTTTGTCATAAGTACCGTTGCCCCAAGCATCATCAGCGTGTAGGCAGACAGTACAAATAAAGCCTTATTCATTTGATCCCTCCATTTCGTGATTCTGGAGGAGCTTCATGCTTTTCCTTTATCCGCCGTCTTCTTTCCCGGAAAAACTGCATAAAAAAGGAAGCCTGACAACCGCAGACTTCCTCCGAAATATGATTTAGAATTTTACGAATACAATTTTCCCACTTTCATACTGTTATGTCAATGGAAACTTTTTTGAGCCGGTGGCTTCAACGTACATACAAGCCATCCACGCCAAAAATCAGGGCTGTCAATCTTTCGGTTGCTACTCTCAGATCTGCATAAACGCTGTCTTTTGACAGATTCTGCTTTTCCGCTATCTCTTTCACTGATAAAGTGTCCTCTGCCATATACATATCCCAGATTACTTCATACCGCCTCATATCAATATCCTTGTTCTGTGACTTGTCACAGTACGCCGCATACAACTCGAACATTGTTTCGATATGCGATACGATTACTGCCGTTCTGGTTGCGCTGCGTTTAATGCTTTCAATAATGACTTCATTATTGTAGATTGACATCATAGATTCCAGTATATCCATTGCAGATTCTTCCATCTGTGTACGGCCAAACACAGAATTTTCTGCGTGCTCTTTCAGCATATGATAATTCCTGAGAAGCAGTTTTGTGTTTCTCAGCCTTCTGTCCGCCCTTTTTCCAAGTTCTTTTTTCCGTTCCTGCTCGTATGTCTTAACGGCTTCCTTTGCGCCAATAGCAGCCGCTTTTTCGTATATATCTTTTAACTGATCCTGTGTTAATGTTACCAGAATTTTTCCGTCTGTTTTTACATGATCCATGCTGATTGCCCTCCATATTTTACTTCCATTTTCTATCAGATTATGATAGAATATCATTGTCTGTTGGAGGGTTGCGAAAGCGCTCTCCTTTTCCTTATAAATCCGCCAGATAATCTTTCAGCTCCATCTGTCCTGGTATATCGTAACAAGGAACTTCCGGTACCGGATGGGATGTACCTGCTTTTGCTTTCTTTGCCGCTTTTAAACTGCCCGACACTTTCCCGTAGCAGACCGGGCCATATCCAAGTTCCAGGCTTTTCGGGCTGCTCAGTTTTCTACCACAGATTAAGCATATCACAGTTTATCCCCCGCTTCCTGCCTTTCCGGCTCCTTTTTAATACACGGAGCGTTCAGCACATTTTTAACCGGAAGCCCGTAAAAACTGCTGTTTTCCCCTCTGCATACCGCTTCACCGTTTTCATTCCTGCTATAACAGCAGGCCATGCAGAAATTCCTATATCCAAGTGCATCCATAACTCTCTGCCTTCCTTTCCGATCTTCTTCCGCATTTACTGGATTTTGCCCATTATATCTGCAGTTTTTCCTGTCCCTCCATTAAGGCTTTTGCCATGCATTTTGTAAGATGTATGACTATTTCAGCCTGTGTATGGTTTGTCCAGGCATAATACTGTTCATCATCTGCCACATGAAATCCCGCACTTTCTACAAACCTGTTTATAAACTCCTTTGTTTCATCCGCAGCCAGCTTTTTCACTTCATGCTTTTCTGTAAATCTGCGTTTTAATGCCGGGTCAATGTCATCAATCCTGTTCGTGGCACCTATTATAATATGCTTGTTAGAAATATTATCCAGCTCCTGCATCAGTGTTATAGTTGTTCTGGACAGTTCTGCCCCGCTTCCAGACCCGTCACTGACAGCAGACCGTTTTACCGATATGCAGTCAATTTCATCCAGCATCAGCAGACATTCATTCTGCCGTGCAAAATCAAATATCCTGGCAAGGTTCTTTGCCGTACCGCCCATATGGGAATCTATCATCCGAGAAAAATTTATGTACATGAAAGGCAGGCCCAGCCTGTATGCTATATACCGCCCGAATGACGTCTTCCCGGTACCGCTTTCGCCATATAAAAGTGTTGCATTCAGATACTGCACGCCCCTTTCCATCAGCTGTATGCTGACATCATTCATCCGCACGATCAGTTCTGCAACTGAATGCTCCCTTTCTGAAAGGAAATACCTATTTTCCTTAAAACTGCCTATATCCTCCATAACAGCTATTCCAGCCAGATTTGGCGGAAGCTCCATCAGCTTCCTGCCGCCTGACTGCAGAATCTTTTTGTACTTTTCCACCTGATAATGGTTTTTCTGCGTTGTATCTTCTGCAAGGCATGCTAACGCATAGTCCTTTATTTCTATTGTTCTGTTTTCTGCTATTGCCCGTATAAGCCTCAGCTGATTTACTGTCAATCCCATTCTTTACCCCTTTCTACCATTGCAATTCGCCCCGTTTTACTTTCTTGTATGTCTGGCACTTTCCCATGACGCCATTACAATTTGCGCACACACGATATTTTTCACATCTTTCATCATTTGGGCAGTCCATTCCCACCCATTTTTTGCTGTCTTGTCATTCTTCGCCTCCCTCATTTTTCTTCGATGCTTTGAAATCGCGTCTGATAAGCTGTGACAATCCATCTTCCCCAACATCGCTATTGCTTTCCTTCTTCTGCTGTTTTTTCCTGCATTTTTCCACTGCTTCATCATAGTCATAGCAGATCTGTGCCGCCAGCCTGTCGGCCATTTTCATAAACTTTTTGCGGTAATATGCCTGGTACTGGATATCATCCGCCCGAAGCTCATCCAGCATTTTCACATAATCGTGCAGCATACAGATGATCAGCACAATATCACCATAGGAACAGCTGACAGCATAATCACACATCAGCTTCAGATTAATGGCTTTTTCGATCATAACCTGTTTCTCTTCCTCTTTAGACATCCCTTTTTCAACTTCCTGTAGGAACTGGAAGAAAAACCACATGTGTTCTTTTCTGTCCATTACAATTCGCCCCGTTTTACTTTCTTGTATGTCTGGCACTTTCCCATGACACCATTACAATTTACACAGGTACGGTATTTTTCACACCTTTCATCATTTGGGCATATCATCCCCGCCCACTTATTCCCCCAGTCCCAACAAGTGGTTCCTCCATTTCTCTCACAATGCCAATACGCACAATATTTTTCTTTATGCACCATTCTTCCATCCCTTAATAACCTTAAACTTTTTCTGTTCCTTTCTGCGCCATATTCCGACAACACGAACTTATTGCAGCCTTCAAGTAAATGCTCCCTGTGTCCAGCCTGCCCGGTAAAAGTCCTGCATTCATCACAGTTAAAACAGCTTTCCCGTATTTCTTCCGGTTTCACCTTACCCCATATTTCTTCCACATTATTTGCACAGTACTGGCATAAGCAATTAACACATAGCATTACCGGATCTTTTATTTTTTCAAACAACTGCTCAAACTGTGTCCTCGGTTTTTCTATGAAGTCAAATATATCCATCTGTCCTTCCATAACCAAACTCTCTAATTATGTACAGCATTAAAATTTTCCATCGCCCACTTATTCCCTGTTGCCATTACAGTTATCCTTACGCGCTCTTGTGGTATTAATATCCTTCCCGGAAAGTTATCCAATGCTTCCATAGTTCCACATTCATCACAGATCATTGTCTTATTATCACTCCGAGAGACAGCAGGCAATCTCTCAAACTTCCCTCTACACTTAGGACATATTTTCATTTCTGCATCATCTTCCTTTCAATCCTGCCACTTTCTTACATCTTTCAGCATACAGCTGATCTATTTCTACTACCGGCTTATCCAATTTTGATTATTTTAAAATATGTCTCCATAATCTTCAAAATTCATTTGCCTTGCCGGCGGCTCATAATTCATCCAGATAACTTCTTTCTTTTTAGAACACGCCTGTGAATATGCAGTTGTTTCAAAGTGTTTCCACCCCACCAGCATATCGTTATACAATTCCGTTTCATATCCGCTGATCACCACCGGACCCTTATGAGCCAGCAACAGCGCAAGCAAGCGCTCATGTTCTTCAGCATCCATTTCATATCTGTACTGCTTCCCATGCCGGGTATTCAGCATATAAGGAGGATCGCAGTATATCAGAACATTCTGAAAATTAAACCTCGGAATTAAATCTACTGCCGGCCGGTTCTCAATCTGGACCCCTCTGAGCCGTTCTGCTGCCTGGATAATCTTTTCTGGCAAATTACACCAATCCTGCGACGCATAAGAACGTTCCCTCCCCTGTACATCATTCTTCCATCCAACCTTTTCCCCATTGGTCCGAAATCCATGCCCCATATTCAGACGGATATAAAAATTCAGGGCCGCCTCAAACTTATCCTCTGGGATTTCATGGAACGCTTTTTCATATACCTGCCTGGAATATGGTGTCAGATAAATACTTCTGGCCAGTTTTTCCGGATCTTCCCTGATGCATTCAAACAGGTTTGCAACATTCCCGTCCAGATCATTTACGGTTTCGATATTGCTGCGCCCTTTGTTAAATAATACAGCACCGCTCCCAAAAAACGGTTCCACATAGCTGTGATGCTCTGGAAAGAAGCTGATGATCCATTCTGCAATGCTCCACTTGCTTCCTGGATATTTCACGACTGCCTTCATGCCATGCCTCCTATAATTTCTCAAATTCTTCCTGCAGTCTTTTATGTTCCCCGATGCTTAACCCATACAGCAGGCTCCTGACATCGGAAGAAATTTTTATTGATTCATTCACAGTGCATCCGCGCGCCAGCAGATAAATACCCCTATCTATTTCCTCAAGCCACTTCCGCACCGTTTCCAGTTCTTTTAACCTTTCCTGTATTTCATTTGCCCTTTTCAGATTTTCAATAGTCATATTTGCTCCTTTCCGGGCGGCAGCGCCAGTCCGCCCTGTATGTATTTGTGATATGATCTTCCTCTAGGCCAGCCATGTACTGCATGAACCAAACTCTGGCTGCATGGCGCTAATTTATTGCTACAGGGAGGACAATCGCTTTAAAATCGCTGTCCTCCGCTTCCACAATCATAGGATTTTTCGGGCTTGCCATCTGGATTTTTATATTTCCACATTCAAACGCTTTTAACGTTTCAACGACCAGCCTGGCGTCAAAACCGATTGTCAAAGGTTCTTTCAGCTCCTTTTTCAGTAAAACCGTCTCATTATAATCCGTTGTGCTGTCTTTGATGCTGATGTTCATTTCGCTGCCTGAAATTTCAAACCGGGCCGGACGTTTTTCCTCCGTACACATTTTTGCGCGTATCATGGCTTCCAGAAATTCAGCTCTTGCAACCTCTGTATGTATTGGCATCTGGTGAAACATCTTTTCATACCCGAAATATTGCCCATCCACTATCCTGGTATATACTTCATAATCATCTGTAATAAACGCCGCCCCATTTTTATTATGCTTTACTGTCACATCTCCCGACAGGCCGATGGACAGCAGCTTCTCAACCGTATTTTTAGGGATGAGAAGCTCAAAATCCCCTTCATAATCCACCCTGTCCCATGCCAGAACATGGCCGTCCAATCCAACAAAGTTCAACATTCCTTCTGCTGCCCTCAGGCACAGGGCAGACATCGTAGGACTGGACGCCTGGGCTGGTATCGCATAGGATACACGTTTCATGGAAGCCAGAAGCAGGTTGCTGTCAATCGTGGTTTCCTTATCATTATCCCCCAGCATACCGGATGCCGGAAATGTTTCCGGCTCCAGTGTCTGGTATTTATTTTTGATCTTCTCGGCCTTGATCATAATCGTATTTTTCTTTCCGGGAGAAATCTCCACTTCCCCATCCGGTAGGTTCCCGATCAGGTCAAATGCTTTTGCCGGGATCAGGAATATTTCACCCTCAGCGCCCTCTGTTTTCGTCCTGACGGTCATTTCCAGATTACTTGCAGTGTCGCCCAGCAAACTAAAGTTCCTATCTCCCGCACAAAAACATCGAATTAAAATCTCATCTCCTTAATACTGTCTATCAGAGCGCGCTGTAGGAAACGGCGCATTTTCCTCTTGACCATTCCAGCCTGTTCCGATATAGTTTTTTTGGAACGAAAAAAAAGAGAAAGAACACCAACCTCCTACAGTTTGTTCTTTCTCTCATACACCAGCGTGCCTGCCATATACGGGATCATGTCCCACTCGTGAGGCTTTGGCACTACCGACATATACTATGATAAGAGAAAACTCCCTATTTTGCAAGCTGATCCGTATAAAAACTTCATCAAAAGCACTATTTGAGTCTTTCATGGTTGGATTCCGCCCCCAGCTGCAGACCTGTCCCTTCTGCGGGGCAGCGGGCAGCTGCAAGATCCATGCCTATTATGACCGTTCCCTGGTGGATTTCATAGACGGCGCCCCTGTCCGACACAGCCTCTGCATCCTTCGCCTCATCTGTACCTGCGGCCATACCCATGCCATCCTCCCGGATTTCATCATCCCCTATTCCGGCTACGGCCTGTTCTTCATCCTCCGTGTCCTGGCAGAGTATTTCCTGCACCTTTCTTCTATAGAGGGACTCTGCAGGCGTTTCTCCATCACCCTTTCCCAACTGCACCGTTTTCCGGAACTCTTCCTGGTGCAGAAGGAAGAATGGCTCGGGGCACTTTCCTCTATGGAAGCCTCTTCCCTCTCCTTCCTGAAGACACTGGTCTCCCAGCCCTCCTATTCTGATTTTGCTTCCGCCTTTGTCCGCCGTTTTGCAAAATCCTTCCTCCAGTCCCATAAAAATCCGGCGTCTTACTGCCAACAGGTGTTCGGTCCCTGAACTGCTTTTCCACGACCACACGCCCAGGCATGGTCTCCCTGAGGAAACTCCTTTATAATGGCAGAAAACCATTTAAGGGTAAGCGATGAATAACCTACCGTTCCACATATGTTCCGTTTAGGTGTAAAATAGTCTATATTGGCAATTGAGGCTTGTTTTCAGGTGTTATCGTTTCAACATCGATCAGTCCTGTGCAGCGCTCTTTGATAAAATCACTCCACGGAAGAAGCGTTTTAACTGCATTAGGATCATCTTTATGCTCAGGCATGTACAGCAGCAGGACATAAAGGTATTGGAATACATTCAGCTTATTGGCTTTTGCGGTTTCTATTATACTGTAAACAAGCGCACTTGCTTCTGCCCCAGCCGCAGATGTGTGGAACAGCGAGTTCTTCCTGCCAATAGCATACGATTTTGCGCAGCGTTCGGCTCTATTATTAGAAAGTTCGCATCTGCCGTCCAGCATATAGCTCTGTAGTGTCTCTCTGTGGTTTATTGAATAATTGACGGCTTTTTCCAGCTTGCTGCCGCCAAGCGGTTTTAGGGCTTCAATCCATGACCAGAACTTTTCCCAGACAGGTGCCTCCTTTTCCAGCCGTTTTTCCTGGCGCTTTTCTGGGCCCATGCCTTTCAGCCCTTTTTCAATGAAAAAGAGCTTGTTGAAAAACACGAGGCCGATCTCAGCCGGGATCATGTTTTCCATCTGTTCCGGATCCGGAAGCGGGATGTCTTTTACATCCGTTTCTGAATTTATGTCCAGCAGCTTCAGCTTTTTCCGCCGTTCTGCCGGGAGGGCTTCGTAAAATTTTCTGCGGCAGTGCGCAGAGCATACGGCAAGGACCACATCCTCCACCTGGTTATAGCCGCTGTACCCATCGCACTGCACGATGCCGGAAAAACCCTCCAGGAAAGCTTTTGGGAAAACGCCGCTGCGCCCCGCCTGGTATTCATAGAGTACGATCGGCGCCAGGCCGTCGCTCCCGCTTAAATACATCCACATGTATGATATAGATTCCGCGGCTTTCCCCTTTTCGTGCAGCACCTGGCAGGTTGTTTCATCCGCATGGATAATATCCCTCTGCAGGAGGAGCCGGTGCATTTGGTCATATACCGGCTGGAAATATTCCATGGCACATTTTATATACCAGTTTGCCATGGTTTCACGCGGCAGCTCCAATCCAAGCTGGGCCATGCAGGCCTCCTGGCGGTAGTATGGGACGCTTACAAAACTTTTTTCAAACATGACGTACGCAACAACAGACGGCGACGCCGGGCTGTGCGCCATAAGCGGTACAGGCGTCTGCGCCTGCACGATTGTGCCGTCGCCGTCTTTACGGCATTCCGGGCAGATCAGTTCTTCCTGCATATAGCGGACACGCTCCACTTTTGCCGGGGTTATACGCAGCTCTGTGCGGACTTGTTTATATCCAAGCAGGATCATTTCCGCATTGCAGTACGGGCAGAGCCGGTCTTTATCCGGGACAGGGATTATGACATCGCGGACAGGGATGTCCGCATAACGCTCATCCCTCGTGGCTTTCTTCTTTTTCGTCCGGGTGTGTTCCTTCACCGTTGTTTTTTCAGGCGGGTTTTCCGGTTCATCCCCGGCACTGGCTGGCGGAGTTTTTGTCTTCTCGCTTTTTGTGCCGAACAGCTGGCGCTTAAATTCTTCAAGCGTTTCCTCCAGGCCGGACTTTAAAAGGCGCAGTTCATCCACAAGGGCGCGCAGTTGTGCTATGGTCTGTTCCTGCTCCAGGATGCGTGCGTCCTGGGACTGTATCTGCATTTTCTGCTGCTCCACCATTGTTTCCAGCAGCCGGATATAATCTTCCATATTAACTGGCATGTGCGCCCTCCTCGTTTCCATTTACTTACATTATAAGGAAACGCGGGGATGAAATCAAACCGCCCATACCTGCGCGATAGGCACAATGACGGACTGGAAACTGCCGCCAAATACAGGAAAAAGGCTTAAAAACAGCATTTTTCAGGCAGGTTATCCACAGTTTTGCGGCCTGGCGCTGCGTTATGCGTGGACAGCATTCCGGAAAAAAACAGCGTCGTGGACAACATTCCCTGGCGGCTTGCAGCGCTGGAAAAAAATTTTTAAATTTCTACATAATGCACAAAAATTCAGAAGTCCTTCCTGCCGGAAGGCTGCACCGCCTTTGGCTGGCAGGTGGAGAGTCCCTCCAGAAGCCATCGCAGCTGCTGGCGGGTAAGCGGCCTTACTTGCGAAGCGTCCAGCGGCCACTGGAATTTTCCATTGTCCAGGCGTTTTGTGCAAAGCACGAAACCCGTCTGGTCAAAGTACAAGGCCTTTAGCGTATTTCTTTTCCGGCCGCAAAACAGATAAAGGGCGTCCGCATAAGGGTCCATCTGGTAAGTGTCCCGGATAAGGGACATAAGGCCGTCAAAACTGCGCCGCATATCGGTGCATCCAGTGACGATATAAACTTTCGTGTCACTGGACAATGCACCTAACAGCACAGCCTCCCCAGCGCCAGAAGCGTATTCCGTATGGTATCTTCTGAAGCACCGTCTGCAATTTCAATGCTGTACCCCGGCATCCTGACCGTGATGGCAGCATGGGCTGCTGGAACCGGCAGCGTATCACTTGCAGCGCAGCCTGGATCAGGGACAGGGCTGCTGCCCAGCTCCAGTGGAACCACTTCGTGCACCTGCCTGGATGGGGCCGCCTGCGGATCTGGTATGATACAGGATTTTTTCTTTAGGTCTGAAACTTTGTTATGAAATGTTTTTATGGATATGGAATGCAGCCGGCACCATTCTCTGTCAGGCAGGCCGCTCGTGCGGCATTCCTGGATCAGCTCCAGCCATTCCTGGTCACTGCGGGTTTTCTTTTTCTCTGACATAGCATCATCTCCTGATTATTATTTTTGGAATGGATGGCAGTAGTGGAGCCGCAGGAAAAGCAATAAACGGCTGCCGGGCTACTTTATCAAGAACTGATGTGGACATCCGCTCCAAGCTGATACCATTATAGAGCAAAATCAAGTTCCTGTGGAACGGTGGGTTATTCATCGCTTACATTTAAGGAGGATATTTTTATGGACAACAAACAAAAGAACCTTTCGGACGCTGCCGCCATGGCACAGTTCCGGCTTGCCCTCATCGCACCGGTCATCCATGGCCTTTATCCGGATGCGTCCGGAAATGCCTATTACCAACGCATCACCGAGAACCCGCTCACCCTACCTGATGGTTCCGCCTTCCGCTACAGCCCCAAGACTATCAGCAAGTGGGTGTCTCTCTACCAGAATGGCGGCATCGATGCACTTATGCCCGGGAACGCTCCGACAAGGGCAGCACCCGGGTCCTGACGGATACAGCCATCGAGGAGATCTACCGGCTTAAGGAAGCTTTCCCAAGGCTTAACTCCACACAGATCCACCGCCACCTTGTGGAAGAGGCGTTCATCCCTGCCTCTGTCAGCGTGTGTGCTGTCCAGCGTTTTGTAAAGAAACATGACCTGAAATCGGCACGTAACCCGAACATGCGGGACAGGAAGGCTTTTGAAGAGGACGCCTTTGGGAAAATGTGGCAGGCTGATACCTGTTACCTTCCATATATCACAGAAGACGGCCAGCGCAGGCGGGTCTACTGCATCCTGATCATCGATGACCATTCCCGGTTCCTGGTGGGCGGCGGGCTCTTCTATAACGACTCAGCTTATAACTTCCAGAAAGTGCTTAAGGATGCTGTGGCTGCACACGGAATCCCTTCTAAGCTCTATGTCGATAACGGTTCCAGCTACTCGAACGGGCAGCTTTCCCTCATCTGCGGCTCCATCGGAACGATCCTTTTACATACAAAAATCCGGGATGGCGCATCCAAGGCTAAGATAGAACGCCAGTTCCGGACACTCAAGGAAACCTGGCTCTATACCCTGGACCTGGATTCCTTAAGCTCCCTGGCACAGTTCAATGGACTCCTTAAGGATTACATGCGCTCCTATAATACTTCCCTCCATTCCGGTATCGGCACTACACCCCTTTCCCGTTACCAGCAGACCCGCGCTTCCATACGGACACCTGCGTCCAGGGAATGGCTGGAGGAATGTTTCCTGAACCGCATTACAAGGAAAGTGAATAAGGATTCTACCGTCTCCATCGACAAGGTATCCTATGATGTCCCTATGCAGTTTATCTCATCAAAAGTGGAGATCCGCTTCCTCCCGGATGACATGTCCTCCGCCTTCATCCTTTACGAAGGAGTGCATTATCCCATCCGCCCTACGGATAAGAATGAGAACTGCAGGACGATATGGATTGTCTTTCAATCCTTTTGACAAACAGATGGCCCGGGAAAAAGACCGTTTCCTTTCCAGGGACATCTCTGAGATGCTCTCCCGGCTGGATTACCTCAAGGATACCAGGGGCATTGGTCTGTTCACGGCACGCCCGGGCATGGGGAAGTCTTTTGGACTCCGCTGTTTTGCAAAGGGGCTCAACCCGAACCTTTACCATATGGAGTACCTCTGTCTTTCCACCGTAAGCGTCATGGAGTTCTACCGCCAGCTCTGCTCTGTACTGGGAGTAGAACCTAGAGGCGGCAAACCCGGGATGTTCCGGGCCATACAGGAGCAGATCCTCTACCTTTACCGGGAAAAGAAGCAGCCCCTTCTTCTGGCCGTTGACGAGGCCCAGTACCTCTCCACAGGCATCCTGGAGGACATTAAGATGCTCATGAACTACGGCTATGACTCCCTGAACTGCTTTACGCTCATCCTGTGCGGGGAACCGCACCTGAACAATACCCTGCGCAAGCCGGTCCACGAAGCCCTGCGCCAGAGGATCACCGTGCATTACAACTTTACTGGTCTCACAGATTCAGAAGTGGCGCAGTATGTACTCCACAAGGTCTCCTGTGCGGGAGGCTCTGCCTCCATCATAGAGCAGGCCGCCCTTTCCGCTGTCCACAGCCATTCCCAGGGGAATCCGCGCCTGGTGGATAACCTGATGACAAATGCCCTTACCCTTGGCGCACAGATGGAGAAGAAAGCAATTGACACGGAAGTCATACTTGCCTCCGTCAGCAGCCAGAATCTTGGATAGGGGGTGCTATTTTTGGAATACAGCTGTTTTTTCAGGGATGGTTCCCGCATAGAAACCTGGACAGGGGAGATTATCCTGCTGCGATGGCGGCCTGGATGGTATGAAGCTGAGATGAATGGACGGGGGACATACTTCCACATCCTGGCCGGAGTGCATAAATACGGAAACTACCTGTGCATCCCGAACCATGATGTGGGATGTGAACTATCCGATTTTTCTGATATTTTCTGGAATGAGGGGCGGATCAGCAATCTAATGCGGAAGGTAGATGCCGTAACTGTTGCTGCCGGTTTGGCTTATCTGCCGACTCTGGCTGACAAACAATAAAAAATCCAAATACATCATGTGGCTATGGATCTCATAATGGGATTCATGGCCTTTCGATTTCGAAAGAAAAGCTATACCAACAGCGTGCTGCATTTTCGGCGGTATTATGCATTTGTAGACAGCGCTGCGCAGTCAATGCGAAAAAGGTTGGAAAAATAATTTGCCATTTATGTCTCCCTCAATTCGCCGTCCAACACTTGCAGTCAGATAACTGTCCCGGACTAAAATGCCCTGTAAGGCCGGAATATTCGTTTTCTTCGGCACAACGCTTTTCAATTTGGCAATTTTACCTGCCAGCTCTGCTTTCTCTATTTTCACCAGTTAATTCCACTCCTTCCAGTATCAGTATTGTCTGCTGCTTTTCCTGCAGCCGGTACGGCAGCAATTCCTGTTCATTCATGTATTTATGTCCAAACAGTTCTTTCATGCGTTTCCATACATTCCACGGCACCCGGTAAAACCTCTCAAGCCCAAGCGATACCATCACAAAACAATGGGCGCCAAACCGCTCATATACATCCAGGCTCCTCCACTGTGTATCTGTAACCACACTCTGGCTGATCCTGTCAGAATCCGTATGTTTCGCTTCAAACATAATCCCTGTGCCGTCGCATAGAATCCCTTTATAATCAGGCTGGCCTTTCTTCTCATAAAATCCCCGGACCGTCCCGCTGCTGTCTTTTCCTGTTATATGGAACGGCTCCGGCGTTTTTTCGATATGGGCAAGCCCTTTTGACAGATAAAATTCACACGCATGGGACAGCCAGCGTTCAAACATTTCCCCGGATGCCTTGCTGCGTTTTCCCGTTATCTGCTTTTTCAGGTCAGGCACAGCCATCACCTTCCAGCCGCTTTTTCAGCACAGCCCCGATTTCACGCAGTTTAGCCTCTCCGATGCCTTTTATCGCTTCAATTTCATCTAAAACAGACGAAATGCTTACCTTTGGGGCTGATGCTTTCACTTTTCCCTGATGAAAGCCCTCGCTTCTTGCTTTTTCCACCCTGTCCTCTACATAATGCACCAGTTGTGCATCCGTCATCTTCCGCATCTTTACAGCCTTATCGTGTATTCTGTTTTCATTCACTGTCCGTCTGCAGCTTCTTTTTTTCGCCATAACTTTCATCCCTTTCTTCATAACCTATCCGCTTTTCCTGTCACTCCATGCTCTGGCAGCCCGGCAAGGACAGGCATTACAATACTGCAATCTTCACAAAATTTGCGAAAACATTCCTTGCACATAAACCCAAACTGTTTCGGCTGTTCGCCCCGCATAGACCGCGCGGATAAAGCCACCATCATGCTTTTTTTCATATAAGCCTTGCAGGAAACGCATGAATCATACAGTTTTTTCTCCATTTTCGCGCTGATCGCTTTCCTCTGCAGCCCTGCAGGATACTCCCGCCGCATATTTCCTTCACCGATAATCGGGATCAGGCTATCTTTCATAAACACCGGTATTCCTGCCTGGTCAGCTTCCTTTACAATCTTCCAGATCCATTCAATAGCAGGAACCACTTTTTCTTTCTTCCGTCCTGTTTCTGCCCCAATGATGACCCAATCAACCTGACGAAACATAGTATTGTGTTTCTCTGGCTCTATATCTTCCAAAAGCGGCTCTATGCTTACAAATGTCCGGCATCCCGCTGGAAGCTGGTTCCACCTGCCTGCTTCGCTTTCTCTTGTAATGCTTGTTCCGTACCACATATTATCAAGCCTGCAAGGTACGCCGTATGCCGCATACCTCTCCACGTTCTTTGTTAAAAACAGGTAATTATGTACCGGGTATTTTTCACACGCTGCAAAAATTTCATCCAGCCAGCTATCTGGCACCCAGGCTCCAAAAACATCTGACATGGCGCCAACAAAAATGTTGTTTCCCATTTTCAGTTTTTCCGGCATATCCATCCGGTACCTGTGCAGCGTAGGTTCAAATCCAAACGGGTACGACAGCGGGTTTCCAGTTTCATTCAGCATAGGCGCATCCAGTACATACAGGCCTACGCCTTCGTCTGCTGCCGGCACCAGCTTATAATCTTTCTTCGCCATTTTGTTCAGCCTGACATCCCCGGAAAACCTGGATGCCATCCGCCTTGCATAACAGTAACTGCAGTTATGCCTGCATCCCGTAATAGGGTTCCATGTATGGTCGCACCACTCAATTTTTGACCGGTTCGTAAAAATCCCTCCCTTCCGCAAACCCTGTCTGCTTATCTTCTGTCCATTGCACTCCTGTGAAAGTTATCCTCTGCCCACACCGGCTACAGTATCTTGGCTGGTAATCAGGTCCGGCATTCAGAATATCCCCGCATCTTGGGCAAACGCAGTCCTCATGTTCCATAATTACAAAGCCGTATTTTAAATACTTTCTCTTTTTCAGAATCGGTTTTTTAGCCCTGTTTTTCATGTTATCCCGCCTTTCTATGCTTCTGCGGCGCATTTTCGTATTCTTCCATTTTTTTCTGGAACAACATCGCAAATGCTTTCACTTCCGGTGTCATATCGCAGTTATGGAACCCTCTGCATTGAAGGACTTTACCCTTCCACTCTAAAGTAAAATATGGCTTCTCAGGCTCTTCCTCTCTCCTGATAAAGAAGATCATCGTTTCTCCCTTTGCTACCTTGTCCCTGTAATTCCCCACACAGTGATGCAGGCACTCGCCCTCTTTTTTCAATTCCTCCAGGTTTTCCGGCAGCCTTATGAATAATCCTTTTACCCTTAAATTTACAGGATCGATATCCGAAACTTCTTCCCGGAGTTTTTTCAGTATACTGTTAAAACGCCGGATTTCCTCTGCTGCCTTCTGATCCTGAACCCTGAGATGCTCTTTCGATTTTTCATCGTGGGCCATCTGGAAATCTCTTGGATATAGGTTAAATTCATTGTGCAGGTCATATCCCATTTCTTCCAGCCATTTGACATAATCAAAATAATCCCTGTCATGTATAATCTTCTGTTTCCCGAAGTATTTTTTCAGTTTGTAGATAGTTGTGTACTGCCGCATATCCAGGTATTTTTCATACATTTTGTCATAGCCGTCATCAGGGATATAACGGAGTGTTTCAAAATCCTCTTTTCTGATTTTCCCCGCGTACCGGAGTATCATTACCTCCCTTATGGATGGATCTCCGATCTGCCTGAGCATGTGGAACTGCAGCCTGTTAATTCCAAGCGTTTCCGTGACTGTCCTGCCATTTTTAAATTCCGGACGGTTCCTTTCTTTCAGCACTTCCTGCGCTATTTTATAAAAACCAACCTTTAACAGTTGCTCCAGATACGGCGCTTTCCGGTAGGAATTAAAATACCAGTCTATGCACCATGGTTCTGCAAGGATATTGCCGCCCTGCCCTATATAGCGTGAACCGCCGGAAACATGGACCGTTTCTGCTACATTGTTCACATAAATATCTACCGCACTGTATTTCATGCAGGTGCCCGCAACCGTTTCCAAAAGATTCCTGTTATAAAGCACGACGCTTCTTGGCACATCCATTCGCGGCGGCTGGAAATAGCCGTAGCTTCGGTCTTTAAAGTTGCACCATCTGATTTCTGCCGTGCTTTTATACCTGTGCCACTCAAAGTCTCTTGATTTATCAGCAGAATGTACTGTCCTGAACTTTTCAATGCTCTTTACTTCCGGATTATGAAAATCATCCTGAAAATCTTTTGTATGGCAGAAATACCTTACCAGCACTTCCTCGCCGTATTTTTGAACCAGCACGCTCCACTGGACCGTAAAAAGATCCTTTCTGCCCATTCCTTCACTTTTGCATGTCAAATACTTATTGCAGTATGGGCAGCGCACTGTCCTGTTATGTCTGATTTCATCCGTATCATTCCATATGGCAATTTTTTTATGGTACAGCCCGTCTTTCCTGATCTCAAACTCATGCCCGCATTTTGTGCAGTAAGCCCTTGCTTTTGCCTTGCTGTAAAAAATATAGTTTTCGTTATCAAACACCACATCTTTTACAAACTGGCCATAATCAGCAGGAAGCTCTCCAAACTTTTGCATCTGCAGATCAATGTCAGCTTTTTCTTCTCTATGCCTTTTCTGCAATTTCCAGCCCTTAATCGTATTCTGGTATTCATCAATCCTGTTTTCCACTTCTGAATCAACTACCGCCCCTTTGGGAATATCGATCTCATGGTCGCTGATCCCATTCTTTTTCCTAAAATCACGCAGAAAACCGAGTATCTTATTTCTTTCCCTAACAGACGCAATGACAATATTTCCGCCAGCCTGGTACCAATACAGATAGCCTGTAAGGTAGCTTATTGCCCCTGTTTTCCACTTTGTTTTATCTGTTGATAAATCCTGTGTAATATAATCATCCATCTGGCAGAATGTGCGGAATGCCGGTTTCAATTCCTTTTCCTCCGCATGAAAAAAATTAATGGCCAGCGTATCTTCCCCGTTTATTATCTGCCTGTCTGCCGTTGCCAGATAGCTCATATGCGGCACAAGCAGGAGCATTTCTTTATTCTTGTTCGTAAGCGATGGGCGTGGAATTGCCGACAATGACCTTTTATCCATCCGTCTGCCTCCTATATATCCATCATGGAGAACATATCCATCTGTCCCTCCATGTCCCTGGTATTTTTCTTAGGTTTTGCATGGCCCTTTTTCGGCCCGCCTGAAACAGCTTCTGTTTTATCCGGCGCTTTTGTGTCCTGGTTTTCTTTTGCCCCGACTGCTTTTTTTGCTGCTTCTTCTTTTGCTTTCGCTTTTCTTTCTTCTGCTTTCTTTTTGGATTCTGCCGCTTTTTTTGCTTTTCTCTCTTCCTCTACCTTATCATCCTTATGGTAATAATCCTCAGCCCATTCGCAGACGATATCATCACGCACAGCGCAGCTCCTGGCTCCTTTCTGTGCAGACTTTTGCGCCTGGGAATAAATATAGTCATAACACTTTTCCCACGTCTTATGCTCCTGCATCACATCCTGGGATAACCCCTCATCTTCCCCGCAGCGTTTGATCAGATACTCTATAACCGGTTCTGCAAATGACTTGTCTTTCGCTTTTTTTAACTCATTTTTCAGCTTCTTTTCTGCATGGCTTTTTACCGGTCCGCTTGTTTCTTTTCCGCCGGGTGGATTCACGAGCGCATGGTCTTTATCCATATCTTCTGCACCGGAATCCTCTGACTGCACAGGTTCATATTTGTCGCATTTTTCTCCTATGTCCCCGGAACATTTAATGCCTTCTTCCCCGCCCTCTTCAATCTCTTTTTTATTTGGCAGTCTGCACTTTCCGTTCCCTGCCGTTCCATCATCTCAGCATATTCTTTATCAAGCTGTTCATAGCCGACATGGAATAATGTGTTTCCATCTGCATCATAGAATGTCACCTTATCGTCTTTTTCCATAAACTGATAGACGGTTCCGCCAGATGTAATGCCATGCACGGATTTACCGCTCTTATATGCTGTCCTTACATATTCATGCAGCACTGCTTTCCAGTCTCCATGATGGAATTCATCATTTCTTTCCGTTCTTGCTGATGCATCTGCTTTTATACCAGGCGCATCAGCTCCCATCGCTTCCCTTGCTTTCTGCCATGTTTCGGACTGCAGCGCTTTCCTGCTTTGTTCTGACAATTCAGGATTACTGAATGCAGCCTGCAGATTTTTCCCTTCCATTTCCTGCCTCCTGTTCTTTGAAATTAAAAAACATAAAATAACGCTCTTTTTCCACTGGTTTTTTTGTGGCCGCAGCCCCACATATATGTTCCATCATTACAGCCAGCCGCCTCATCTTCCATACATCCGTCTGGAACATTGGCATGATCCATAATTCCTGCCCTTCTGTTTCCTGTGGAAACAACACATGCCCGGTCGGTGGATGCAATAAGCTGTCGCCTACAATGATATATCCCGGGCAGCCAAGCAGGGAAAGCTGGATATAAGCCATCAGCGCAACCACCCTGTCAACGTCCTGCCCTACAAATACGGCGCTTGTCTGGTAATTAATGTCCGCCCGTCTCATAGCGTTTGCCGCGGCTATCAGCATTGCTCCAGCGCCAACGCATGGATCGCAGACGGATAAATATCCTTTGCTTTCAGCCTCAGCTTTTGCCCCGTCGCCAAAATTTATTTCTGCCATCATCCGGCAGACATTGTACGGTGTAAAAAACTGCCCTTTCCAGTGGTTTGCAAGATTCAGCCCCATATACATCTGACCAAGAAAGTCCTGTTCCGGGTTTTCTTCCATCGCACTTACTATGACAGCCAGAAGCTGTGCCGGCTTATCCACATTTCCAAGCCTTTTTATACATCCGGCATACTCTTTTTCTCTTTTCTCATGCCGCTCCGGTGTTCTGTTCACCGCATTTGCAATCGAACATGCCATAGCTGTTATAACATCAGCCCAGACTTCCCATGGCTGGCGGGAATAACACAGTTCACGAAATATTTTCATAAACTCTTTCTGGTTCCCCTGAAAACTAAACGCTGCCTTTTTACTCATTGTTTCTCTGCCTTTCGTATATCTGTTTTATAGATATTTTATCTATATTTTAGATATTACATTATCACACGTTCGTTGTCAATAAAAATATCTATTTTTTAGATATAATATTGTCTAATCAAATATTTTGTGCTAAAATACGTTCAGAGGTGATTTTATGGTGTCTTATGACAAACTATGGATATTGCTGATCAACAGGCATATGTCCCGGACAGAGCTCCGCATAAAAGCCGGACTGTCAACGTCTGCCCTTGCGCAGCTTGGGAAAAACGATTATGTTTCCCTGAAAATTATCGAGAAAATATGCAGCACACTGGATTGTGACATATCCGATGTGGTAGAGCTGAGGAAAGACTGACTTCCTCAGCTTTCCTTTTGGGAATACAGCCTGTAATTCAATTCTTTCCCTTGTAAAACAACTATGTTTCCACGACACATTTCAATAATCCTGCTACCAACAGCTTCATCAAAATCTATCAGTTCATCCGGCAATTTCTCTGTAGATATAATCATGGGCTTATTATGCATATATCGGTAATTGATCAGTTCATACAGAATATTCAGATCCGCCTCTGTGGGCTTTCCTTTCAGCAGATCATCAATATACAGCACCCTTGCCCTGCGGTACGGTTCTGTTGCTGCATAATAATCCTCTTTGTCTGTGACTGCCTGTTTGATTTCGGTTATTGCATTGCGGTAAGCCATATAAACTACTTCCACATGGCAGACATTCAGCAGATTATTGCACACAGCCATGCCAAGGTGCGTTTTCCCAGCACCAACCTGTCCGCACAAAATGATAGAATTGTGACGGCTATTTTCAATGTTGAGGAACCTCCGGTAATATCCGACTGCTTTCGTTTTTGCCTGTTCGAGCACATCTGTCCCGCGACATTCAAAATCCTTAAAACCCTTTTTCTGCATCTCCGCCGAAATGCCACTGCGTCTTAAACGGCGCCGGTACATCAGCTTTTCATAGCACTCACATTTAACTGAAATGTCGTACCCGTCCTGCCTTTTAAGTACATACCCCGTATCCATGCATTTTTCACACCCGTACCCGCTCAATATCTCACCTCCGGCAGTTCACTGCACACCGGCAGCTCCGCTTTTTCTCCTGCAAGTTCGGCAATGCGTTCGTGATGCATAGTGCCAGGGCTGCCGGCAGCATACTGCCGTCTGACGCCTCCTCGGTCCTGCTCCCTGGACAGCCACCCGTTTACAAACCGCTTTATCCCCCTTGGTGTCTTCCGCTTTGCCGGGTTCGACAGGCACCAGCCGCGCATCTCGTTGAACTGTTGCTTTACATCCACGTTTGGGTAAAGTCTTACGTATTCTGCGAATAATGCCTGGTCCGGCTTCCATTCCGTGCCGTCGTTCAGTATGATTGCCGCAACATCTGCTTCCTGCACCTCGTTGGACTGTTGCCCCGCTCCTGCTCCCAGGGAAGGTCTTACGTGTCCTGCGACTGGTGATGGGATGCCTGCTTCCGGTCCGGAGCCCTTTCTTTCAGGGCTTCGGGCAGAATCTTTTTTTATCTCTATATCTTTCTCTGTATCTATATCTTTCTCTATATCTATGTTACCGTCCTGTAACAGCGGCGTTACATCCCCGTTACTTTGTAACGCTTTCTTTTCCCTGTACCTCCTCACCCTTGCGGCGGATTCGCTTTCAGAACCGACCATTTCCTCGCACTGGGAAAGCAGGACCTCATCCTCGCTGAGCACTCTGATCAACCCCTGCCGTTCCAGGAACGCTATGGTGACTTTTACATTTTCCGAGTCTTCGTCAAGCTCCAGCGCAATTTCTTCATGGAAAGTTTCCTCCACCCCTTCAAAATACAGCTTATTCCCCTGCTGCACCGCCTTTAAGAGCATTTTCAGGTAGATGACTGTATAGGTGTCGCCGCCTGCAATCTTACGCAGTTTCTTGATCTCCTTTTGTTTAAAGAATCCTTCTTTCAGCTGGATCCAGTAATATCTTTTATCTGCCAAAATTCCTCCTTCCCGGAGGGAGATAACCCTCCGGTTATCCCTTAATAAATGATTTTGCTGCCGTTCTCCGTCCTTACCACATCAAGGTTTTGAGGGAAACGTGCTTTCATTGTTGGGTCATGCGTGATTGCCATAATCTTAATATCACCATACCGCTCACGTATTGTTTCCAGCGCATCACAATACGCCTGTATCCCATCAGCATCCAAAAATGGAGGTTCATCTATAAACAGCATCCCAAACTGTATGCCGGCAGTGGTTGCCTTTATTTCTGCAAGGGCAAGTATGACGGAAAGCGAAGACTTCACCTTTTCCCCGCCGCTCTTTGACAGGTAAGGCAGGCTTCCCTTTCCATATTCCTCAATGAATATGTCCAGTGTAGCGACTTCTTTCTTATTCTTCTGCACCTTTTCCGTTATAAATTCCACGCCGAGCTGCCCACATGTCATCTGGCTTAAAATATTGTTTGCTGTCGCAGACAGCTTTGGCAGGATTGTCCGGATAATCTGGTGCGGTATGCCGTCCTGGCTGAAAGACAGCTTCAATGTTTCAAAATCCGCTGCGTCTTCTGCCAATGCAGAAATTTCTTCCTGCATTACCGCTATATTCTGCCGTATTCGCTGGACTTCACTAATCTTCTGCTCCAGGCTTCCGATCTGTGTCTGGATCCTTTTCGTATCCTTTGCATACATATCAAGCCAAGCCTGGATCTCTTTCGCTTTGCTTTCATAAACAGCATACTCTGCCGCTGAATCTTTTTCTGCCGCAGCCCTTTCCTGTTTCGCACCAAGCTCCGTCTGAAGCGAACGGATTTCATCCTCAAGCTCTGCAAAACGCTTTCGCGCATTTGCCCTTCTTTCTTTTGTAACCGGAAGGGATTTTTCCCTTTCCAGCCAGCATTCCAGCGCTTTCATTTCTGTTATGGCAGCTTCATGTTCCAAATAGCTTTGCGAATACTTCTCTTTTTCCGCATCCGCTTCCTGAGCCTGTAATTTCAGCCCTGACAGGTGTTCTTCCGCTTTTGATATATTTACCTGTGCATTGTCCATTTGTGCCCGTATTAAGGCAGCTTCACCCTCACAGCGCTCGATCTCTTTCAGCTTCTCTGCGTATGTTTTCAGTCCGCCGCATTCTTTCCGCAAGGCATCCAGCTTTTCCTGCGAAAAATCCAGTTCCCGGATTTCAACGTCCACAGCTTCCACTTCTTTTTGCAGGCTGGCAAGCGCATCCTCTTTCTCAGACATGAGGGCTTCCATCCTGGACGGAAATGTTTCCAGATCTTTCCCTGCCTGCACTGCATCCGCTAAAAACCTGCAGGATGCATTTCCAATATCCACGCATCCGGAATCTTCCAGAAGTTCTGTCCTCTTTTCCAGAGAATTTTTCTCTGCCAGGAGCGATCTCTCACGTTCGTTAAAATATGCCTTTTTACTTTCCAGTGCATATGACCGCCGGCTTCTTTTATCTGACAGCCGCGCCGCCTCCTGTGAATCTGCATACATGGAATCAAGCTGCATCTTTTTTTCCAGATATTCCTGTGCTTTCTCCATCACCAGCGCTTTATCTTCTTTTGATGCAAGGCTCTCCAAATGTTTCCGGTATCCGGCCAGAAGCGTCTGATATTCTTCTA
Source organism: Eubacterium plexicaudatum ASF492 (assembly GCF_000364225.2). Taxonomy (GTDB): domain Bacteria; phylum Bacillota; class Clostridia; order Lachnospirales; family Lachnospiraceae; genus Eubacterium_J; species Eubacterium_J plexicaudatum. Next base: position 4,376,187 of record NZ_AQFT02000001.1, on the reverse strand, counting down.
TTTCCTGTGTAATGCTGCGTATCTGGCTGTCCAGTTTTTCAGATTCTTTCCGCTTAGCCTCGTATACTGCCGTCGCTACAGACAGCTCCTTTTCTTTTTCAGCCAGCCTGCGGTATTTGTCCGCATTTTCCATGACCAGCGGTTCATCTGCCAGCTCTGTATCACATACTGAAATCGTCCGGTTCACGGCCAGTCTTGCGCTTTCAGCCGTCCGTTTCTTATTTTCCAGTGCTTCAATATCAGCCGCCAGGCTCTGGTACCGTTCTGCCGCAGCTCTGGCACTTCCAAGACAGATGTTTACATTCTGCAGTTCCAGATCTTTTGTTTTTGCCTGTTCTTCAATTTTAGATAAACTTTCCCTAGCCTGTTCCAGTTCCTCTTCCGGCCTGCCGGATGCCGTGATGTTTTCAGACTGCACCTCTATGGCATGTTTTTTTACCATCTATCATGCGCTTATATTCCGACCCCATATCCTTGGCTACCTTTTCCATCCTTCCGTAGATCTCAAGCCCCAGAAGGTTGGAAAGCACCGCCATGCGCTCCTCGCTTTTTGCCTGCAGGAACATTCCATACTGGTCCTGCATGATAACCGCACAGCTCTTAACCGCCATGCTGTCTACGCCGATCAGCTGGTCGATCACTTTCTGCGTATCATCTGCCCTTTCACAGCTGCGGTTTTCCCATTCCCCATCCACAAGCTCTGCAATGTTCAGTGTCGGCTTTCCTGACTTCGTCCTGCTCCTGAATATCCGGTATGTCTTATCCCCAATCGAAAAAGTAAACGCTATGTATCCGGAGCGCACCTTATCCCCATTCCTAAGCCACGGGACTTTCACGGATTTACTCTTTCCCTCCCTCGGCTCCTCATAGATACAGTCGATGATTGCATCCATAAACAGGGATGACTTGCCTGCCCCGTTCGGGCCGTTGATCGTGCAGAACTGGATATCCTCAAATGAGAATTTTTCTTTTTCATAGGCACGGTAATTTTCCACTTCGATTTCTATAGGCACAAACACCCCTGAAAATGCCGCTCCCGTTTCTGATGCCATTGCTTCTGCAATTATCGGCCCTGATTTTAACAGCAGCCGCTCTATATCCGTTTCTTCCATGCCCTTTTCCTGCAGATACAGTCTGAGGTTTGCTTCCGGATCTGTTTCCTGTGACAAGTCCGTCCGGTCTGCGGATGCCCCGATTTTTCCGGGTTTATGCCCGCTACCCAGAATGCACCGTCTTCATACAGCGTTTTTTCCAACATGGCAGTATGGAACGCCTTCTTCTGCTCCGCAGAGCACTCATAAAGGATGCGCACGATCTTTCCGGATACGTCCCCATTAAAGCGCCAGTGGTTCATTGCAGCTTCATCCAGCCGATTATGAATAACATCTTCAACATCTGCATCCGTAAAGTGGAGTGTAATAAATTCCCTGTAAGGTGTTTTTACAAATTCAGAATTTATAAACACCATGCCATCCCTGCCAGACGCGCCTTCTTCAAAATGATGTATCCAGAAACCGCGCTCCTGCCCTTCATCATTAAAATTATTTGCATTGATGGAACCGGAATAATACACATTTTCAAACCCGGATACCAGCTGCGGCCTGTGAATATGCCCTAAAGCCACCAGGTCATAGGCCGCAGCATCCAACGATTCCGGCGGCACGACCGGCTCAAACTGCGTCAAAAGCTGTGACTGCCCGCTTTCTGTATTGCATCCGGGAACCGTATAATGCGCCATCAGTATTGCCGGACGGTCTGGCCTGCACTGTGCACGGAGCCCAAGGACAATCTTCCCAAGCTCCTGTGAAAAGATTTCGTTTTCCTCTTCCTTTCCAAGCCACGGAAACTTCGCCCGATAAATACCGCGGTCAAAGCCAGGCAACACCGCAATATCAGCATATTTCGTCTGTATCACTTCTGGATTTACGACAATATGGACATTTTCAAAATCCCGGAAATGCGTAAGAAGGACTTTAAACTGGCCTTCACCGTCATGGTTTGGCGTTCCCCTCATAATAACCACCTGGCCGGCTGCCGCTGCTAAACGGGAAATAATTTCAATCGCTGTAATAACTTCGTCACAGCAGCGGTCACTCCACGTCTTCCCTGTATGGAAAACATCTCCCGGCACTAAAACCAGTTCCGGTTTTTCCTGCTCTGCACGTTCTGCCAGCGTTTCAAGACAGCGTTTTGTATCCAGAGAACGTAAATTTACACCGTCTTTTTCCGGCCCCTTAAAATTGCCGATATGCCAGTCTCCTGAATGAAAAATCTTCATTAACGTCTCCCTCCCTGTCTGTTTTTGACAGCTTTTTGGCATGTAAAACATAATGGCTGCCCCATATTCTCATAAGAATAATCCCACACCTTTTTAGGTATCACCCTGCCGCATTTATCACAGCAGAAATCCTGTGAACGGTCTTTTTCTGTCATTTCCCGGCTGGCCGGTTCTTCTGTCCGCTGCTGTTTTTTACGGCCGTCTGCCTGCCTGTTCTGATTCTGTTCCAAAACTGGGTGTACAGAAACATCCTCATATATATCCGCAGGCATATCTATTTCATCATCTGCCGCCTGCGGAATGGAAATTGTCTGCATAACTGGCTGCGTATTCCCAAAAAGATTCCCTACACTCTGCATGGCCTGCTGCAGCATCATCTGTTTTACCACCGGATCATTGTAATCTGGAGAAAAAGAAGTCCTTGCTACCGCAAAAGGTTTTTTTAGTTCCCCGATAGTATAAGTGCCTTTGATGCCTAAAAGATCCCTGATCACCCTCAGAATAGCTCCTGTAGCAGCTTTCTGTGGCGCATTCGCCCGCAGCTGTGTCATAGCATCCAAAAGGCTGTTTTCGATATATTTACCCCTGTCATGCTCTGCAATGATATAAATCTTAACAGGGTACCCCTGGTCATTGGTCTGTCCCGTATCAGCCCATTCCCCTGCATATTTTTTAGCAACTTCCTTTGCTGCCTTATAGTCGGAAATCCCTCTTTCTGCCTTTTCTTCATATGACAAACGGTACTTTTTCTCCTCTGTCACAAGGTCTATTACTTTGAAATTATTACTGGTGCGCACGCTCCCATCAGGAAGCCGGATAGCGCCAAAAGCGCTTGCTTTCCATGTGTTTTCATCCATCTTCACCACATCACCGGAGCCCGGTCCAAATTGAACACCAGCTTCCGTTGCAAGCCGCTGCAGGAAAGGCTTTGTCAGAGAATATAAGTCTTCCCACCGGCCATTCCCCTGGCTGCAGGAACCCACTTTATAGATCTGGCCTGCCGGCCCGCTGGAATCTACATAAAGAAGCGAAACACTCATTTTATAAAACGGATTGATCTGCTGCGTTTCCACGAATGGAATTGCAAGATTGTAACTGTCCCTGCTGTTCAGGACATTCTGAATTGATAAATTTTGCATTTTTTATCCTCCATATTGATTTATTTGCATTCCCATGCTACAATATGGGTGCTTACATGAGTGCCTCGGCAATCTGCCAGGCGCTCTTTTTCCATATTGCGCATGTTTACCGCCATTAGCATTGTTGCCTCTGCAAGAACGCTTGCTTTTATATCTTCACATATCAGTTCCTGCAGATATTCCGGCTCTCGTCTGCGGCCATCAGCATCCCCATACCTGGAAATGATAGAATAAAGTTTTTTTCCGGCATTATGTAATGATTTTTGAAACTGCCTTTCTCCAACCTCGAATCCAAGCTGTTCTTCAACACCCGATTTTAACGTTTCCAAGATTCTGCCTCCTTAAAGGATATCCATATCTGCATATGTGATAAATTTTCCTAACGCCCAATAAACCACCAGAAAAAACATAATGATAAACAGATATTCTCCCCCATAAGCTTTATATCCCCTTTCGAGGAATGCATATATGACTGACCATGCCGCAGGCGGGGCTGTTAAAGCCCCCGATAAGATCAGCTTTGCCGCGATTACTGATGCTCTTGTTGAACGCATTCTGACTGCCGGATTTCTGACTTCCTGCACCTGGGACAGATATAACCTGCCTTTGGAATCTTCTGAAATATACTCACATTCCACGATAAGGAGCACTTTACACATGTTGCGTACATCCGTTCTCCCCTCCCTTCTTTTTAATAAATTTTGCTTAATTAATTCTGCTTTCCGCATCATAAACCTGCCTTTCCTAAAGACCAGTTAAATGTAAGCTGGTTTGTGCCTTTTTCCATCGCCAGCAACTGATCCCTTGCCTTCTTTTCTTTTTCCGCCGTTTCTTCACAATCGCACCGTTCATTCGGATCCAAGTTGGCTCCGCATTTCGGGCAAACATTGTAAAACGCCATTGTATACCTCCTATCTATTGCTGATCACCCTGTTTACTTCTTCAATGGGAATACCATAGATTTCGGAAAATAAATACTTATTTGCCTTTCCTGACGGAAAAGGACTGTTTCCCTTTTTCTTAGCACATTCATTTACCTCATGGACAATTTTATATGCCTTGCTTTTTCTGCATCCAAGAAGCTCCATTACATCCTCCCATGTAATAAAAATCCTAGCTGCCACCCCTATGACACCCGGTGCCATCCCTAAAGTTTCCATACAATTCCTCCTGTAACTCCATAAACATATCCTGTAATACTGAAAAATGATTCTGCCTGTCCTCTCTGTTGACAATACAGTTTAAAGCATAATCCAAGGCATCAATCCGTTTTTCCTTTGCTTCCTTTGTCATACGCATCCATTTCCTTAGATAAATCCTGATTTACTAACTGGTCTAATGTGACTCCAAAATATTCTGATAGTTTTATAGATTGTTCTAATGTAAGCAGGGTAATACCCTTTTCGATCAAGCAGCAACTGCTTTTATCACGAAAACCTAATAAATCAGAAATATCCTGCTGTGTCATGCTGTATTTTTTTCTCAAAAACCGCAGATTTAGCAAATAAAGAGGTTTAACATATTTCATGTCTACTGTATGCAGATCATCAATTGTCACATTAAAATGCTCTGCAAGCAAAATCACTTTTTTTAGTTCTGGTTCGCATTCCCCGCTTTCATATCTGCTGACTGACATTTCTGAAAATCCGTATCCTATTACTGAAAGCAGCTTTGAAATATCTTTTTGTGTTTCCCCGCTCTTTTCACGGAGATATTTTAAATTCTGCGCCAAATACATTAACATACCTCTCTATAAATTTTTCTTAACCCAGACTTTCAGATTCTGTGCAATGGCTTCTAATTCTCCCAAATTCTCAAGCACTTTCTGCATGGCTGGTCTTTCATCATCTGAAATAATGCCATCTTCTGTAATATCCAGTAAAATTTTTTCTGTCTGGCTGATCTTTTTAAATGATGACAACGCCCTGATTGTTATTCGATCCAAATCCACCGCGCCAACCTTTGGCATATCACATCCTAGCGGACAGATTTCAGTACAATAATAATTTCTAAGTTCCGGAGCATTATACAGATCAGCCATCAAGTGAACTTCTTCTGGATACGGATCTGCGACGCCACTCTCTATTCTATATAATCGACCCCTGTCTATTGACATAAGATCTGCAGCTCCTTCCCTACTACTCAACTGCTCGTTGTGTGTTGATGCCTTGTATCTCGCCTGATAAAAAATGTTGGATGCCGTTTTTGCAGCAACATTTGACATTTCTCTTTTCACCTCCATAACATATAATGAATTATATTTCATTTTGAAATGTTGAAAGGCAAGCAAAATCATCTAATGACATGCCTAATGCATCTGCTATTTTTTTTGCCATAGATAAATTTGGTCTTCTGAAGCCATTTTCATATTGTGAAATAGTAGTTTGCTTTAATCCAACGCGGTTAGCGAGTTCTGTTTGAGATAATCCTTTCTGTTCTCTGAACTCTTTAAGTGTCATATTTTCGCCTCCTTATTTCGTTATGAAATATATGATATAGCATTTTGAAATATAAGTCAATAGTTTTCAATAAAATATTTCGTTTTGCAATTAGAAGTTATTTCGATATGTGATATAATATTTATCAGGAGGTACAGCGATGATAGGCAAGCAGCTAAAATTTTTACGAGAATTAAAGGGAAAAAGTCAACAAGAAGTTTGTTCCATTTTAAATATAGAGCAAAGTACTCTGGCAAATTACGAAAACGATAAACGTGTACCTAAAATTGATATACTAATCAAATTAGCTGAATACTATAACGTTTCGGTCGATTGCCTGCTTGGATTGAAAAAAACTAATTCTGAAACAAATGATTGCTACAATTATTTTTATGAAGAAGGTGATGCTAACTGGTCTATTCGTAAAATAGCCAAAGCAAAAGAAGTTTCCTATGAAGAAATGCTTGAAAAGTCATGCATTGAAAAGACTCGTTTAGATGCTCTCTGGTATGGAAATTCACAGCCAGTTGCCGAAGAGCTTATACGACTTGCAACTGTTTTAGATGTTTCCATAGATTACCTATTGGATAATTCACAACGAGAAAAGATAACTTCGGATGAAGAACTTATTCTAAGGTATTACCATAAATTCCCAGAAGATGTGATGGAATTATTAGAATCATTTTGTTCTTTAGAAAAAGAAAAGACCGTGGTATTATATTGGGAAAATGTTTTGAATTAGAAAAAGAATCGTCATCTGTTGCAGCAGATGAAAAATATATTGACAGCCAGGGAAAATCCCAGCCTTCGAGTGGTACCGGAGGCGGCACAATAGCAGTTTAAAAAAAATAGCACGAATGTCGAATCTGGCAGCATAAAGTCAGCTCCTTCTGCCAGATGAAGACATGGACATAAAAAGGGGAGTTTATTATGGGATTTACTGAAGATATAAAAAAGCTGGCAGAACGCCTTGCCGGTATTAAAAACCAGATTACAACGGAAGAAGCAACAAAAATGTCCCTGATCCTGCCATTCTTCCAGCTGCTGGGTTATGACGTTTTTAACCCGTCTGAGTTCTGCCCGGAATTCACGGCAGATGTAGGGATAAAAAAGGGCGAAAAAGTAGATTATGCCATTCTGCGCGGCGGACAGCCTGTCATATTAATAGAAGCCAAGGCTGTCAGCAAAAAGCTGGACCGGCACAGTTCCCAGCTTTTCCGCTATTTTGTCACGACACAGGCTAAATTTGCCATCCTGACAAACGGCATACACTATAAATTTTATACAGATCTTGATGAACCGAACAAAATGGACAAAGACCCGTTTATGGAATTTCACCTGACCGAGATCAGGGACGGCCAGATACCTCAGATTGAAAAATTCCACAAAAAGCATCTGGACGTAGAGGAAATACTGGATACGGCATCTGTCCTCAAATACAATACACTTTTCAAAAAAATCATCGGGCAGCAGATCGATAACCCTTCCAGTGATTTTGTGAAGCTGTTCCTCCAGCCGTTTTACAAAGGCGCAAAAACGCAGTCCGTTATTGAAAAGTTCAAGCCGATACTGAAAAGCGCAATAAAAGAATATATTAATGAGACTATCAACGACAAAATAAAGTTTGCCCTTGACAGCGCTTCTGCCGTTCCTGCAGATGATGAACGCATTGCCACGGAAGAAGAATGGGAATCGGTCACCCTGGTGAAAGACATCCTCAGCCCCGTTATCGCTCCAAAGGACGTAAGCCATAAACAGACCGGCTCCTATCTGGCAATTCTGTATAAAAATAATGTCAGAAGATGGATCTGCCGTATTTATCTCTACTCAGTACAGAAAGCGCTCATCCTGCCGGATGAAAACAAAAAAGAAATAAAGCATCCCATAAGCTGTGTTGCGGACATACAGAATTATGCATCTGAAATTATTTCTTCTGCCAGGCGCTATACAGAAACGCAAAAACCTAAAAATACAGAATACCTACATACAAAATGGGGTACGTATGAAATGCCTGACCCATACAGCGTACAGTTAAAAAGAGGGCCGCGTAAAGAACTGAAAGAAATAAAAGTTCAAAAATAAATGATCCGCTTTTATTTTTATAAATCAGACTGGATATTGAAAAAGGACTAAATATGCCTGCTTACAAATACACACTCAAAAATGGCAAAACCATGTGGTATGCTGCCTTCAACTACACCGACTGGACTGGCAGGTACCGACACACCTGCAAGCGCGGCTTCAAAACCCAGCGAGAAGCCAAAGAATACGAGCGCTCTATCTTAGACCAGCAGATTGCCACAAGCGATATACTCTTTTCTTCTCTTGTGGAAAATTACATGGAGGACATGTCGCACCGCCTTAAACCTACTACTATGGATAACAAGCGGAATATCATAGACAGCAAGCTGCTCCCTTACTTTTCCAGACTCAAGGTATGCGACATCGACACCATAAAAGTCCGTAAATGGCAGAACGAGCTGATATCTTTCCGGGATGAAAACGGAAAGCCTTATTCCCAGACATATTTAAAAACTGTGAATAACCAGCTTTCCGCAATCCTGAACTATGCCGTAACGCATTATAACCTTTCAGCAAATCCCTGCAGGGCCGCAGGAAGTATAGGCAAAAGCAGGGCCAGCGAAATGAAATACTGGACACGGGAACAGTATGAGGTATTTTCCAAAAACATCCAGAAATCTGCAACAAAGCTGGCATTTGATATGCTGTTTTACACCGGGATGCGATCTGGAGAACTTCTGGCGCTTACGCCTGCCGACATACTGCCGGACAAGCGCATTTCCATTAACAAGAACTATGCCAAAGTAAAAGGCGAGGAGCTGATCCTGATCCCCAAAACAGCGAAAAGCAACCGGAATATTGCCATTCCGGATTTTCTTTATGATGATATATTTGAATATATCTCCAAACTTGGAGGAATCGAAAAAGACGACCGGATCTTTTATTTTACAAAATCCGCACTGGAAAAGGAGATCAAACGGGTTGCTGAAAAAGCAGGCTTGCCAAACATACGTGTGCATGACCTCAGGCATTCACACGCCAGCATGCTGATTGATATGGGTTTTGACATTTTGGAGATTTCAGAACGGCTTGGGCATGAATCTGCTAAAACCACGCTGGACACTTATTCCCACCTGTATCCAGAAAAAGACACAAAACTGGCCGGAGCATTGAATAGGTTGCGCAGGCCGGAAATCGAACCATAAACTTCTATATTCCTTTCAAAATACATCATAAAAAAATTGCCTGTATGTAGACTGTATACATACAGGCAATTCGCTTATTTACTTGGTTTCGCTACCGGCTTTGCAGGCTTTTTCCCAGAACCAATCCAAATAGGAAACGCCCTTTTGCCATAATCTTTTGCATATACCTTCGTTCCATCTTTTTTGTAAAGCTCGCACGAAAAATATACATATGACCATCTCCTTTCACAAAAAAATCACTTGCAAAAGGATACCTATAATGCTATAATTAATTTGCGTATAGAGATTATAACAGTCACAAAATAGGTATTTTTGTGAGTGACCAAGCACCTTAGTGCTTGGTTTTTCTATGTTATGGGTGTATCCCTTAACATCTTATTTACCATGATATAACTTATATTGTATTTGAGCTGCCTGTCTTGACATCCCACATTGCACCATTATTTCATCCAGATTCATGTGGTAGGTCAAATAATGTGGTGCCATGAGTTCTCCAGCGAATGCATTAGCTTGCCATTCCGGATCCCTGTATGCCGGAATTTTACCTCGTGCAAAGCTAACCCGGTCAGGAGTATGTAGCAAGAAATGCCCCAATTCATGACATAAAGTAAATCGGTCTCTCGGATTCCCTTTTATTGCACCGCAATAGACGTCTTCTCTTATATAAAGTACATTCCTTTTCGTATTTGTAAGCCCATACGTATTACTCATCTCTTCCACAGTCAATATTTCGTAATTTAATCCTAATTGCGGAAGACACCATTCAATAAAACGTACAATCGGAAAATACAAAACATCACCCAGTCCAAACAACTGTCGAAATTCTTTTTTTTGGTTAAAAAGAAATTAGATATCAAGTCCCGCAATATTTATTTTTATAATTCAAAAGAAAGCCCTTGAAATCACAACAGCATCATGATATATTATACATAGAAACAGTGCTGCCGACAGACGGCTAGCCCGCTTAAAATTGCTGAATAGCCGCTTAGTTTAGCAGACCGAGGCGGCTATTTTGTGAATTCCTTCTATCATCGCTTCCGATGGCATATCCAAGTCCGAAGCAGGTCAGGCCGAAGCCCAGCACTGCAATAAGTCCTTCCAATGTCAACATCCGTTCTGCCCTCCTTTCCAAGATTCCCTTTCGGGTTTCTATGTAAACGGAGGGTCACAGTCCCTCCGGAGAGGGCTAACCGCCTGCCATCCTGGCAGCACCTGAATGCATTGTAGCACACCTTTTGACATTTTACAACAATTTCCGATTCTGCGGAATATGTGGAAAGAGCTTATTTTTCCATCTCATATCAATCTCACGGAGACAGAAAAAGGACTGAAAAACCCTTTAAAATCAGGCTTTCCAGTCCAAATGTCCGCTATTCGAACTCAATCGTCCCCGGCGGCTTACTACTCAAATCATACACCACCCGATTAACCCCTTTCACCTCATTCACAACCCGGTTCATCACCTTCTGCAGCACCGCAAACGGAATCTCCGCACACTCCGCTGTCATAAAGTCTGTCGTCGTCACCGCGCGCAGCGCTACCGCATAATCATACGTCCGCTCATCGCCCATCACGCCGACCGACCGCATATTTGTAAGCGCCGCAAAATACTGGCTGATCTCTTTGTCCAGCCCTGCATTCGCGATTTCCTCCCGGTAGATCGCATCCGCATTCTGTACGATCTTCACCTTCTCGGCCGTTACTTCCCCGATGATACGTATTCCAAGTCCCGGCCCAGGGAATGGCTGGCGGCTGACCAGATATTCCGGAATGCCAAGCTCCCGGCCCGCCTGTCTTACCTCATCCTTGAATAATAAACGCAGCGGTTCTACAATTTCTTTAAAATCCACATAGTCCGGTAATCCGCCTACGTTGTGATGCGACTTAATGGTTGCGGATTTGCCCAATCCGGATTCAATTACATCCGGATAAATAGTCCCCTGAACTAAAAAATCTACCGCGCCAATCTTCTTTGCCTCTTCCTCAAATACACGAATAAATTCTTCGCCGATGATTTTGCGTTTTTTCTCTGGCTCCGTAACACCTTCCAGTTTTTTGTAAAAGCGCTCCTGTGCATTCACACGAATAAAGTTTAGATCATATGGACCGTCCGGACCAAATACCGCCTCCACTTCGTCGCCTTCATTTTTACGTAAAAGACCGTGGTCTACAAATACACAGGTCAGCTGCTTGCCTACTGCTTTTGACAAAATAACTGCTGCCACGGAAGAATCTACCCCGCCGGATAATGCACATAATACTTTCCCGCTTCCGACCTTTTTTCGAATCTCTTCGACTGCATTCTCCACAAAAGAATCCATCTTCCAATCTCCTGTACAGCCGCAAATGTGAAAAACAAAATTAGAAAGCATTTTCTGCCCTTCGACCGTATGCATAACTTCAGGATGAAACTGTGTTGCATACAGTTTTCGCTCCGCACATTCCATTGCTGCAACCGGACATACAGGTGTATGACCGGTAATCTGAAATCCCTGCGGCGGAGTCTCAATGTAATCCGTATGACTCATCCAGCAGACCGTATCAGCCGATACGCCCGTAAACAGCCGGCTCTCTGTCCGAATTGTCACCTCTGTTTTTCCATATTCGCTGACAGGCGCTGTTTTGACGCTCCCTCCAAGCAGATGTGCCATTAACTGTGAACCGTAGCATATTCCAAGAATCGGGATTCCAAGTTCGAATATTTCTTTCCTGCATGTTGGGGACTGTTCCAGATATGCACTGTTCGGTCCGCCGGTAAAAATAATTCCTTTGGGATTCATTTGTTTAATTTCTTCTAATGAAATATAATAAGGATGCACTTCACAATACACATTGCATTCCCGTACGCGCCTTGCAATCAATTGATTGTATTGTCCTCCGAAATCCAGGACAATGACTTTTTCCTGACTCATTGTTTTCTCCTCTCCTATGCACTATTCATCTGCAGTCTTTCCTTCTGTCTGTCGGATTTCCGCCGCCTGTCAGTTTATTTTCCGTACGAAAAATCCGAGTGCTGCCTTTTATCCATTATAAAGCAGACGTTTCATAAACACAAGATACTTTTTGAGTTCAAGAAATAAAACCTTTTCATTACCGGAACGTAAAAACACGCTCCGGAACGTATTTGGAAATATTTTCAGAGTGTGTCTTAAAATTGCTTTCTGTCAACTGTGCGTCACAGTTTGCGGGAGATTTGTCCCGAATGAGGGAGGCGTAGTGGGCTACGTTGACCGAATGAGGGATAAATTTCCCGCAAAGTGGGGCGTGCAGATGGCAGGAATGAATTTTAAGACACACTCTAGTACACCGTAAAATAAATATCTGGTTATATTGCGCCGGATAAATCTTCATGAGTGCATGGCAAAAACCGGAGGTGTACCGGGGTACATTGAGGATTTTTGCCATGTGCTCATGGAGATTTAGACAAGCAGGATGACCAGATATTTATTTTACGGTGTACTAGTACACTGCAAAAATATTTATGGCTATCCATGATAAAGTGTGCTATAATAACAAGAAAATAAACTCAATAAATATACAGGGATACCCGATCAAGTGATTATGAACGGCATCATTTGCTTTATGCAAGGAATTTCATAAAAAACATGTTCGAATGAAAATCGCAATACGTTTTATCGGCAGGAGGAAAATATGAATTTTAATGAAGAAAAAGACTATATCATGCGTATTATAAAAGAAATGGCAGGCGTACTCTTTTCTCTTATGCTTGGAAAACAATATGTCGCTGTTGAAATGGACAATGAAAATAAATATGACGTTTCCGGAAAAGCCTTGGAAGATTTTGAAAAAATGGTTGATGAAGGTTTCATAAATGAAGCAGAAAATCTGCTGTTGGACAGCATGGATGACACCAGAAAAGAAGATGTGCTTGCCGCAATATTGTTCTATCAATATATAAGTGAAAAAGATCATGATTTTTTAGCAGCGCACAACTATTCGAAAGAAGAAGCTTTGGAGGGAATCAAAAGACTGGCGGAAAAACAAGGGTATGGACAAATAAACGCATTGCTTATCAGCTCTGACGATTAAATTATGGATTTATCAGTGCCAATTACATATATCTTTCAATATATTGCAACTTTTGATGATAGTATTTTAAAACAAAAAACTCCCCCTGCTGTAATTTTGAAAACGCTTTTAGGTTATTGTGCCATATCCGGGCATCCCCCCCTTTCCAGTGCATTCCATTACCGGAACCTTATCTGAAAGCGCTTTCCTGTTTCATGCCTGTGTTCTGATAACTTTATATTCTGGAATGATTCAAATATCCGGCTGTGCTTTTCCGACAGGGACAGCGCTGTGCTTTTCCAGAGTTTTTCCCACGCCTCCATTATCTGGGATATCATATGCCCGATCTGTATCAGGTAATAATGGTTTTTCAATGCCTGATAGTTCCTGCTGAATAAATGTTCCAGATAATATCCGTGTTTTTTCTGCGCGTTAAAGCCTTCGTTTTCTATTTTCCACCGCCTCCTTCCGGCTTCCACCAGTGCAGCCACATTTTTCTGATTAACGGGAAGGTCCGTCAGAAACAGGAACCCTGCCTTTATGTTTTCTGTCTCCCCTTTCCTGCTTCCCTTTTTTATCAGCACATCCCGCTCCTCCCTGTATTCTGCAATGTTTACCTTATGACCGTTATAATCAATGTCCGTAACGAAATCATGCCAGCATGTTCCGTTAATGAGTTCCTGTTTCCGGCAGTTTTTCTCTGTTTTTTTCAGCCTGCCGTATTCATCTGAAACCGTCGGAATGCTGCCTTCCTTATACCGCAGAATATAGCGCCATCCGCTGTCGCGGCATTTTATGAAAAAATTCTCACATGCATAAAGGCTGTCTGCGCAAAGGCAGACAGGAAGCTTTGGAAATTCTTTCTTAAGCCGTTCCATCAGTCTGTAGCATGCTTTCAGCTCACAGTCCTGTTTTTCTGCTTCTTCCCCGCCGGTATTTTCTACAAATTCTGTCATAATGCTTACAATAATGTCCGGATGGAGAACAATTTTTGCTTCCAGTATATAATAGTAATATTCCGTATACTCCCTGCCAGTCCCCTTATTATGAACCCTGTACAGGCTTTTTGCATCCAGTTTTCTGCGGCTGCTGTGAATCTGCGTCCCGTCTGCAATCACCTGCCAGTATCTGTTCCGGATTCGTGCACCTGCAAATGCGCGGCTGCGCACCAGCCTGTATACAAGCCGGCAGACAGTATCCTGCAGTTCTTCCGGATCCAGCCTTTCAAGGTTGTTACCATGCCGCCTACGGCGGCACAAATGATAATGAAAGCTGTCAACTTTCCGTTTTCAGTTTATATAAGCCATAAATTGTAGTATCCTTGTTTCAGGAACATCGGTACACTACAGAGCACGTTATAACGTCTGGAGATCCAGAGCCCGAAAGGTTATCAGTCGCCGCTATCCTTCCTGCATAAATGATTGGTGATTTTAAAGCCCGTATACTTATGAATATGCCCGCTCCAACAGGGTTCCCGCAGGGATAGCAGTCAATGCCGATATTCCCGTTTCAGCCCTGCCATTTTGGAAAGGAGACAGAACATGGCAAATCACAGCCATACGGCTTGACCACCGGCTCTGCCGGTGGTTTGGATGAACCCCTCCGGGGCATTTTTCGGTACCGCCTATAGGCGGTGTCTAAGCAACCCCTTTTTCGGTGCTGCCTATAGGCAGTATTTCACTAACCTCTGGTACTTGGCTGCCTCTTAAAAGAGGCTCTTTATCCTTCCATTCTACTGCATTCCTCCTGCTCTTCGATGTACTTTTTGATTGTCTCTTCGTTCACTTGCCCAATCGTCTCGGCATAATATCCTCTTGCCCAAAAATGTCTGCCATACTTGTCCCTGTATTCTGGGTGTCGGTCAAATATCATCAGGGCACTCTTTCCTTTCAATTTTGACATCACTTCCGAGATACTCATCTTGGGCGGAATCGAAACATACAGATGTACATGGTTTGGACATACTCCGCCTTTTATCAATTTTACTCTTGTGATTTTACATACTGTGGACAATATCTCGCCAACCTCTTTCCCAATCTTCCCATACATTACTTTCCGGCGATATTTCGGAATAAAAACAATATGATACGTGCAATTATACTTGGTATGTGCTAAAATCTGATTATCCATTATGGATACCTCCTGCTATTGTTGATTAGGTTGCCTAGACCCAAATCTATGATAACATGGAGGTTTTATTTTTGGTACTTTAGGGATCGCTACTGCTCACTCTATTCTCCCCAGCTCTGCTGGGGGCTTAATGGACGTTCAGTTAAGAACAATAGAAACCAGGTGAAACATCTCAAATCCGGAGGTTCCTACTCCTCCGAAGAGCTGCGGTTCCTGAGATTAGACGACGGCACCACGGTTGTCCATTCAGCGTATGGGGATATCAGGCGCCCCGTCTGTGCAGCTATTGACGTGCACAAAGAAATCCTGATGGCAGCCGTCTGTAAAACCGACACGGAGACGCTCAAGGCAACCTTTTACGTCAGGAAGTTTACAACAATGAACAGCGATATCCGCAGCATGGCCCTCTGGCTGAAAGAGTACGGTGTGCAGGATGTCTGCATGGAGTCGACCGGGAAATACTGGATCCCTGTATTCAACATCCCAGAGCAGAACAGCATAAAACCCATTCTGACTCATCCCAAATATGTGAAACAGGCAAAGGGACAGAAAACGGATTTCCGGGACGCCGTCCATATGGCCAGCATGTTCCGTATGGATCTGGTCGTTTCCTCATACATCCCGCCTGCCGACATCCGTGACCTCCGGGAACTGTGCCGTTACCGGCTTAAGCTTACCTATATGCGGACTTCTGAGAAGAACCGTTTCCAGAACTCCATGACAATCTCAAAGGTGCGGCTGGACAGTGTGTTCTCAGACCCGTTTGGAAAATCGGCATCCGCCATCATGGAGTACCTCATCTCCACGGAGCCAGACGAAGTCAGCGACGATGAAATCCTGCGCCTGATATACAGACGGGGCAATATGAAGGCATCAGATGAAGACATCCTGGACAGCATCCACGGCTATGAATTCATTGGTGTACAGCGGGACAAGCTTCAGATCATCAGCCTGCACCTTTCCCAGATTGAAGAATGCATCGGCCTGATCGACAGGAAGCTGGAATACTACCACCAGAAATATACCGGCATCATCCGGCATCTCACTACGATGGTCGGGATCACGCCGGCATCCGCCTTATACATCCTTGGCGAGATCGGCACGGACATGTCCGTCTGGCGGGATGACGCCTCCCTTGCATGCTGGGCAGGCCTTTCACCCGCAAACAACGCAAGCGCAGGGAAGAAGAAATCTACCAGGATAGGAAACGGCGGCCATTACCTCAAGCCGCTGCTCGTCCAGTGTGCGCTTGCCGCCGTGAAGAGCACGAAGAAAGATCCGTACTTCCGCCGTAAATACGAAACGCTGAAAAAGCGCCGGGGGCACAAAAAGGCCATCATTGCCATAGCGAGGAAGATGCTCGTGGCAATTTACCACATGATCCGGGATGATGCGGACTTCCTCCCTGTTGACCATAGGGAAATCATACAGAATACTAAAACCACAAAAGGGCTGAACTTAAAAAATGTCATCGCTTTCTTAAAAGACCAGGGAGCCGATGATGACACGATCCGTCTGGTAGAAGTGCAATGCTCCGGCAAAGTGCCGGAAACCGCGGATGCCTGTGGTAAAGCATCTGCTGACAAAGAGGCAAAAGAAAAGCAATCCGCTTCAGAATGCACAGATGCATTTCAACCAATACAGGAATCTGTAAACGGGAGTCCGGTACTTATCTCCGGCTCCTAACAGGGTCGTACCCTAAATCATCATCAAAAAGATCCTGCGATGGCAGCTGCTACAGCCTAAAACGAATTGCTGTAGCTTATTTTACCATACCGTATCCCGTTTGAAAAGAGCCCCTTTGATGGGGAGGGGGATTTTATGCCCTTTTGACATCTTCTTAAGCCACAAAGCTTTCATACTTTTATTTATCGTTTCCCAGTAAGGAATTTCATCTGCGGATGCGCTTTCCCCGCACATTTCCCAGATATTCTGTATAACTGTATCAGAATTAAATTTCTGGCTTGTTTTTCTCATGCTGCTGATATAGAATATAGAAGAAAGGATACGGGTCATGAGAAGTATGACATTGGGATAGGTAATGTAACTCTGATTTCTGGGATCTTCTGTCTGTTTTAACAGGCGGGCCAGGTCAGGGAAAAAATGTTTATAACCTTAACAAGTTCTACTGCAAGATGAAACTGTTCCAGATGTTTACATGCCTCTTTCCGTGTCACTTTTGTTTTCATAAAAAGCCTCCCTTCTTTACGTGGATAATGCGAAAAAATAATTTTGGGTTAATTATATTATCGCTTATTTTCCCGCAAAATAGGAGGTTTTTTTGCGAAAAATTTTTAATCGTCAGAGCTGATTGCTTATGGACCAATCGTTTGAATAAACTCTTATATTCGCAGATTGCTGTAAAAGGAACACCGGAAAACAACATGTTTGTGCTGTCTTCCGGTGTTTTGCATTTCCGGCCAATTAAGAATCAGATTTAAATACGGCTTACAACAGCAGTAACCAGTTGCTTGAACTGCCCTGCTACACGATCTGCCGTCTCCTGTACTTCTTTGTGATCCAGCTGCTGCGCTGACATTCCGGCAGCCAGATTTGTGATGCAGGATATTCCACATACTTCCATTCCCATGTGACGGGCTGCCATTGCTTCACATGCCGTACTCATTCCTACCGCGTCTCCGCCCCAGATTCTGCACATGCGGATTTCTGCAGGTGTTTCATAAGCCGGTCCCGTGAGCTGTACGTAAACGCCTTCCTGCATACGGATTTTGAGCTTCTCGGCTTCCTGTTTGATAATTTCTCTCATGGAACTGCTGTATACTTCGCTCATATCCGGGAATCTGGCACCCAGCTCATCCAAATTTTCACCGATTAACGGATTCGGTACGCCGACTGCAATATGATCTTTAATCAGCATAAAGTCTCCCGGCCGATAATCAAAGTTTACGCCACCGGCAGCGTTTGTAAGAATCAGCTTTTTGGCTCCCATCATACCCATCAGACGTGTTGGAAGCACAACATCCGACATCGCATATCCTTCATAATAATGAATTCTTCCCTGCATAATTACAACCGGCACTTCATTTACATAGCCGAATACAAACCGGCCCTTGTGACCGGCTACGGTAGAAACAGGAAATCCCTGAATCTGCGTATAGTCTATCGTCTCTTCGATCTGAATTCCGTCTGCATAATCTCCGAGCCCGGAGCCCAGAATCAATGCCGCTTTTGGAACAAACGCTGTCTTTTCCCTGACACTTTCCAGACATCCGGTTAATTTTTTATACATTTCGTTCATATTACCTATTCCTCCTGAAAGTTTGTTTCATGCCTGTTTCGTATCAGGCTTTAGTCCAAATCAATTTTAAAAGAAACAATTTTCTTTAATCGAATATACTGTTGTTCGTTAATAATAATTTTGTTTCCTTCTTTTGTAATCAAATCATCTTCTAAAAATTTTTTACGCCCCGGCTGATGCTTTTCACACAAAGTCCTGTTTCGTCTGCCAGGTTTTGCCTGTTTCCTTTAATATACAAGAGCCCGTTTTTGCCATATCGTTCAAAACGGTCTACAAACAGCATTGCCAGCCTGTCAGAACCTTGCAAAAACAAAAATATTCTGCTGTTTCGTCCTTCTTTCAGCAAATATTCTCCTATCATCTTTGCTTCATACTTCATTGCACGTATATCCGAGTACATCCATTTTTCAAATTTTGACCGGGACAGCTTCACAGCCGTACAGTCCGTAATCGTGCGCAGGGTTGTTTTATAGACATCCAGATCCATAATAAATTCCATCCCACCGAATGCATAAAGTTTGTCAAACTGCATATAGTCATATGGTGTTCCGTAAACGCGATAATCAATGGCTTCGATAATCCCTCTGCCAATAAAGAATATGGTATCTGCCGGTTCTCCCTCCCGGACAAAAACCTCCCCTTTTTTCAGTTCATCTATCTGAAGCGCATCAAACAGCCACAACGGCGCACTTTTAAAATATTCCTGAAACTGTTCCTGTTTTTCTCTGTCGACATTATTTAAAAACGGCAACGCATCGTATAAAGGTTTATGCTTCATGCTGGTTTCTCCTTTCGCTGCAGTACCGCGCCCGCGCACCGTACCGCAGCCTGATTGAAGGGTTTTTATAAAAACGCATTTTACATTAACTGTTCCAATATTGAGCTGCCAATTGTGCCTTCCGGCATGGCAATTTCAAAATTCTTCGCAATTGTCGCACCTATCACTGCAAATGTATCTTTATTGTCCAACGGACCGCCGTTTTGCATTTTTTCGGAATAAGCAATAAATGGTACATATTCTCTTGTATGATCCGTACCTGTATATGTTGGGTCATTTCCGTGGTCTGCTGTCAGAATAAGCAGATCATCTTCTTTTAATGTTTCCAATAAAACTCCCAGATTTTTGTCAAATTTTTCAATTTCCTTTCCATAACCTTCCACATTTCTGCGATGTCCCCAGAGTGCATCAAAATCAACCAGATTGACGAAGCAAAGTCCGCGGAAATCTTCTTTGCAGATCGCAATGGTCTGCTCCATCCCATGAACGGAACTATCCGAATGATGCGTCTGTGTAATTCCTTCTCCGCAGAAAATATCATTGATTTTTCCTACACCGATTACATCGTATCCCGCATCTTTTAACGCATTCAAAACGGTAGGCCCGGTAGGCTTTAACGCATAGTCATGACGGTTGCTTGTCCGCTTAAATTCCCCTTTCTTTTTCCAACATACGGCCTTGCGATAACACGTCCGACTCTCCACTCATCTTTCATTGTAATTTCTCTGGCAATCTCACAGCACCGGTACAGATTTTGCAGATCAAACGTTTCTTCGTTTCCGCAAATCTGAAGTACGGAATCTGCAGATGTATAAACAATCATTGCACCGTTCTTAATTTCTTCTTCGGCCAGTTCTTCAATAATTTCCGTACCGCTGGCGCTCTTATTCCCAATTACTTTTTTTCCGCACTGCTTTTCCAGCTCTTTGATTAATTCCGGAGGAAATCCGGTATCCGTAAATGTCTGAAACGGTTTTTCTGTTTTGATTCCCATCATTTCCCAGTGTCCGGTCATGGTATCTTTTCCGTTGCTGGCTTCTCCCAGACGCATATATCTTCCCAGCGGCCGGTCAACTCCCTGC
This sequence comes from Eubacterium plexicaudatum ASF492, assembly GCF_000364225.2. GTDB lineage: Bacteria > Bacillota > Clostridia > Lachnospirales > Lachnospiraceae > Eubacterium_J > Eubacterium_J plexicaudatum. Next base: position 4,355,827 of record NZ_AQFT02000001.1, on the reverse strand, counting down.
ATGTTTCCGGCCGCGTGCAGATTCAGCATTCCCAGTTTTTTCAGATTGGGAATATCCAGGGTATCCATACGTTCCAGAATATGTCCAAATGTATCTACTCCGTCGTCTCCGAATTTCGGCGAGTCCGGCATTGCCCCGATCCCAAGGGAATCCAGGACAATTACAAAAATTCTTTTATATTTGTTCACAATATCATCCTCTCAATGTTCAATTCAAATTTGCCGGTCCAAATCCCAACGGAAGCAGTTCTTTTAATGTATACACATCATAATGATCTGTTCCTGTGGCCAGTATAATCAAAAATTGCTGCGGATCGCAAAATTCCATCATAACCTGTCTGCAGACACCACATGGAGCCGCATATTCGGTCAATATACCGTCTTTTCCACCTACCACGCAGATTGCTTCAAATTCTCGTTCTCCTTCGCTGACCGCTTTGAAAAAGGCCGTTCTTTCCGCACAGTTAGTTGGAGTATAGGCTGCGTTTTCAATATTGCAGCCCGTATACATCTTTCCGCTTTTTGTTAAAAGGGCCGCGCCTACTTTAAATCCGGAATATGGTGTATAAGAAAACTGCAGCTGATCCGTTGCCAGTTCGATCATTTTTTCAATCCGTTCTTTTTCCATGAAGATTCCTCCCGCTATTAATATCCCTCAGCATTTTCCTTTTTAACGATTTTAATCATCCTGCTTGTACCAAGACGATCTGCTCCCAATGAAAGAAATCGTTCGGCATCATCCATCGAAGAGATTCCTCCGGCAGCCTTTATTTTTACATTCGGTCCGACATGTTCCGCAAACAGTTTCACATCTGCAAAGGTTGCTCCCGCCGTAGAAAAACCGGTCGAAGTCTTAATGTAATCCGCTCCGGATTTTGTAACAATTTCACACATCTTTACTTTCTCTTCGTCCGTCAAAAGACATGTTTCAATAATTACTTTTAATATTTTATCCCCGCAGGCCGTTTTTAAAGTTCGTATTTCCTCTTCAATACAATCATACTTTTTATCTTTCAGCCAGCCAACGTTTATTACCATATCAATCTCTGCCGCTCCGTTAGCAATGGCATCTTTTGTCTCACATTCCTTCACATTTGTTGTCATATATCCGTTTGGGAATCCAATTACCGTGCACACGGCTACCTTTCCCTGTACATATTCGGCCGCCTGTTTTACATAACTTGGCGGAATACATATCGACGCTGTTCCATATTCCATCGCTTCATCACAAATCTGTCTGATCTCATCCCATGTTGCTGTCTGCTGCAATAATGTATGATCTACATGTTTTAATACTTCACTAACATTCATGTGTAAACCTCCTGCTTTTTCATTTTACAAAATTCCATACGGACTGCTCTGCGTCCTTTTACGACTGCCGGTCACGCTTTATCCCGATCTTCCCGTATCAGATTTCGAATCGCTTCTACCGCCACCTGAATCGCTCTGTCCGTATCATGCACAACCGGATTATCCAGACCCAGTCGTTCTCTTTCCTGATTCGCAACTACGAGAAAACACGAACCGGTTCGAACGTGCAGATAGCTCGCCACTATAAACAAAGCCGCCGATTCCATTTCAGATGCCAGACAGCCAAGTCTTTTCCATGCTTCCCATTTGTTCATCAGTTCATAGCTGACAGGCTTTGTCTCCGGCTCATGCTGTCCATAAAAAGCATCTTTGCACTGCACGACACCGGTATGAAACGGATAGCCTTTTTTTGCTGCGGCAGATGCCAGAGCATTGGTTACATTCAGATCAGCCACCGCCGGAAACTCAATCGGTGCATATTCTCTGCTTGTCCCTTCCATACGAATCGCTCCCGTAGCAACAACGACATCTCCGCTTTTTACTTCCGTCTGCATTCCTCCGCAAGTACCAATGCGGATAAATGTATCCGCACCGCACCGATACAGCTCTTCCATCGCGATAGAAGCCGACGGCCCGCCGATACCGGTAGAGGTAACACTCACTTTTACTCCGTCCAGTGTTCCCGTATAAGTTATATATTCCCTGTTGTCCGCAATCAATACCGGCTCTTCAAAATACTGCGCAATCTTTTCACATCTTTTTGGATCTCCCGGCATAATCACATAGCGTCCGACTTCCCCTTTCGCTACCTGAATATGATACTGTCTGCTTGCATCTTCAGAATAATTTTTCATACCTTGTCTCCTTTTACCAACAATCCCATATCTTAGTTTCTGTTACCGTTCTAACGCTGTCCTTTATCATACGGAATACCTTCTGCTTTCGGCGCTCTGGATTTCCCGGATACAAAAATCAGCACTATCAGTGAAATGATATAAGGCAGCATATTATAAACCGTGCTAGGCAGCTTCAATGCTACCAAAGCATCAAACCCTGTATATACATTAGACAGTGCCCGAAACAGCCCGAACAACAAGGCTGCAAGTCCGATATTTACCGGTCTCCACTGTCCGAAAATCATTACTGCCAGAGCCAGGAATCCAAATCCGGCCACGCCGTTTTCAAATTTCCATTCACTTACACCTGCCGTAATGTACACAAGTCCGCCAAGTCCGCCGAGCGCACCGGAAATCAGAACGCCTGCGTAACGCATTTTATACACATTGATACCAACGGAGTCCGCTGCCTGTGGATGCTCACCGCATGCACAAAGTCTTAAACCAAATTTTGTCTTATACAAAACGACATAGGATGCAATCAGTACAAGCAGTGAAATCAACATAAACCAGTTAAATTCGAATGCTCCGATGTTCATAATAAATGCTTTTTTTGCCTGTCCGTATGCAACCGTAGAAGATACATTATCTACACTTTCTGCCGTATTGATTGCTCTTACAAGAACTACTGCTGCTGCCGGAGCCAACAGATTTAATGCCGTTCCAACCAGTGTCTGATCTGCGTTAAACTTAATCGCAGCCACCCCAAGAAACAAAGAAAAAAGCATTCCACACAGCACACAGGCAACTACAACAAGCAGAATTACAACCGGCGCCGGCATGCCTGCCGGAAGATATTTCATCGTCAATGCGCCGCCAAGCGCACCGATTACCATGATTCCTTCCAGTCCGATATTAATGACGCCGCCATGTTCGGAAAAACATCCGCCCAATGCTACCAGCACAAGCACGGAAGCAAAGATTAACGTATATTGAATCAATAATAACATTATGCTGCGCCCCCCTTTCTGTTTCTGCCTTTCATCCTTTTTGTCCAGATATCGGTTCAGCCATACTTTAAAGAAAAGTACAAAGCCGCACAGATAAATAATAAATGCCGAAATCAGATCTGATATCTGCGAACAGTACATCGTTTTATCCACATACGTACCACCGCTTGTAATGTGCTGGATAAAGTATGACGAGAATATCACGCCGATCGGATTCGAGCCTCCTAAAAATGACGCAGCGATACCGTTAAAGCCCATGGCCGGAACGGCTGTCTGCTGTACCATCCACTGTTCAATACCGGTCAGATAGAAAATTCCGGCTCCGAAACCGGCCAGCCCTCCGGCAATGATCATTGTTAAAATAATATTTCTTTTTTCTTTCATTCCGCAGTATTTTGCTGCGTTTTTATTCATACCCGTTGCTTTTAACTCATATCCGAATTTGGTCTTTTCCAGAACAATCCATACGAGCACTGCCATCACAACTGCCAGCGGAAGTCCGATTGTCACAAACTGGTTTTTGGAAAAGAGCTGATCTAATCCCATATTGGGAAGCAGCGCGCTTTTGTTCGTACTGGAAAGCGGCTTTGTATATGGCGTTGACTGCTCCTTCACATTTGTAAGCAGCATATTGACACTATAAAGACCAATCCAGTTGAGCATAATACAGGAAATAACTTCATTTACGTTAAAATACGCTTTCAGCGCACCTGAAATGCCACCCACAATTGCTGCTGTCACAACTGCTGCTATCAGACAAACATACCAAGGCATTCCAAACTTAAGTCCGCAGTAAAGACATGCGCCTACACCAATCACATACTGTCCTGCCGCTCCTATATTAAACAGCCCCACCTTCCAGGCAAACAATACCGATAAAGAACACATCAGCAGGGCGGATGATTTTACAAGCGTTGTGCCAAAATACATTTTCGCAGCAGCCGCGCTCGGATAATACATAAAATTTTTTAAGATTGCAACAATTGCATTTCCGGCTCCTTCCGGGTTAATGATCAGCAACACGAGGTAGCCAACCAGAAGACCGGTCACGATACATAATATCGAGCCTATAATGGTCTGAAAACCACTGTTTCTTAAAAGGGATTCTTTTTTCTGATGCTGATTCATCTGCCTGCCCCCTTTCTCTTTGATCCGGCCATGTAAAGGCCAAGTTCTTCGACGGTCACGTTCTTCGGATCAAACTCGCCGACTATTTCCCCTTCGTACATTACAAGAATTCGATCCGATACGTTCATAACTTCATCCAGTTCCAAACTGACCAGCAGCACACCTTTGCCGGCATCCCTTTGTGCCACAAGCTGTTTGTGAATATATTCAATCGCACCTACATCCAGCCCACGTGTTGGCTGTACGGCTACAAGCAGCTCCGGATTTTTATCAATCTCTCTGGCTATAATTGCTTTCTGCTGATTTCCTCCGGACATCGCTCTTGCCTTTGTAACCGGCCCCTGACCGGAACGAACATCATACTGTTCAATCAGGCGATTCGCATATTCGCGAATTTCTCTGCGCTTTAAAAATCCAAATTTACTTGTAAACTGCGGTTCAAAATATCTTTGCAGTACAATATTATCTTCCAATGTATAATCCAGTACCATGCCATGCTTATGCCGGTCTTCCGGAATATGACTCATACCGGATGTCAGACGCTCACGTATCGGCATATTCGTTATGTCTTTTCCGTTCATTTTAATCGTACCGCTCTGCAATGGTTCCAAACCGGTAAGTCCATAGACAAATTCTGTCTGACCATTTCCGTCGATTCCGGCTATACAGACAATTTCTCCTCTGCGTACCTGCAGCGATACCTGATTGACCGCATTATTTTTGTGATGTTTGGAAGCAACGGTCATCCCCTGGATATCCAGCACCACCTCTTTTGGCTGTGCAGGCTGTTTCTCAACAACAAAATTAACATCACGGCCTACCATCATTGCGGAAAGTTTCTCCGGCGTTGAATCTTTTACCGATACCGTTCCTACATATTTTCCTTTACGAATAACGCTGCACGTATCCGCAGCCTGCATAATTTCTGCTAATTTGTGTGTTATAAAAAGAATGCTTTTTCCTTCCGCAGCGAGATTTTTCATAATCGTCAATAACTCCTGAATCTCCTGCGGCGTAAGTACGGCGGTCGGTTCATCAAAAATCAATATTTCATTGTCTCGGTAAAGCATCTTTAAAATCTCGGTTCTCTGCTGCATGCCAACCGTAATGTCCTCAATCAGGGCATCCGGATCGACTGCCAGTCCATATTTTTCCGAAAGTGCAACAACTTTTTTCCTTGCTTCATCTTTTTGCAGAAATCCCCCTTTTGTCGTTTCCACCCCAAGAATAATGTTGTCCAGAACACTGAAACATTCTACCAGTTTGAAATGCTGATGAACCATTCCTATCCCGAGATCATTCGCATCGTTTGGATTGTTGATCGTTACCTTTTTTCCATCCTTGTGAATCTCGCCTTCTTCCGGCTGATACAGTCCAAACAATACACTCATCAAAGTTGATTTTCCTGCGCCGTTTTCTCCAAGCAGTGCATGAATCTCGCCTTTTTTTAACTGTAAAGTGATATTATCGTTTGCAATGATACCCGGAAATCTTTTTGTGATATTCAACATTTCGATTGCATACTCAGCCATCCTTTACGTACCTCCTCTCACTTTTTCCATAACGGTTTTGCCAGTTTAAACCGTTACGATTCAGGCATTTTTGTAAGAAACTGTATAAAAAAGGAGCAGGTAAGCCCCGCTCCCTCTGCTTTTATTACTTTATTTTGTTAACGTCATAAATAAATTGCTTATTTAATGCTGCCGTAATCATTTACTTTGATTGATAAAGAATCCGGTAAAGCCTTAATATCATTTGATACTTCTACTTCTCCGTTATACATTGCCTTTACAAGTGTCCGATAATCATCTTCCGTAAATCCATCACCCCACTGTGTTGTGCTGATTGGAAGCTGTACAAAGTTTTCTTCCGGATTTTCAGAAACCATTCCAAGATTTTCAATCTTTCCTGCATAATTATTCCAGTTTCCGGCCTGAATTTCCGTAAGAACCGTATCAACTGTTGTTGCCAGACCTTTCATTGCCGATGTAACGGTCAGGCCTTCTTTTGACTGATCAATAATCGGAGACTGATCGGAATCCACACCAATTACTTTACCGTCAGCCTTTACAGCTGCCTCAACTGCGGATGTAAAGATACCGCCGCCGCATGCGAATACGACTTCCACACCTTTTGTACCATACCATGTATCCATTGCAGCCGTGATATCGGCATCACCGTAAAACTGTCCGCCGCATACATATTCTGCTTCCACTTCACCTTCTATGCCAAGCTCTTTTGCTGCTGCGTCCGCACCCTGCAGGTAGCCATATCCAAAACGGGTAACTGCCGGTACCGACATACCACCAAGAAATCCGAGATGCTTATAACCAAGCTTTACAGCCGCATATCCTGCCATATAACCGGACAGCTCTTCCTGATATGTACAACAGTATACGTTATCTGCATGATAATATTCTTTTACATCATAATTTTCCGGATTGTAATCATATCCTTCACCAACGCCTTTTTCCAGAAGATCACCGGCTCCTACGTCCAGCGCAATAAACTTCACATCCGGATACATTTCGGCTTTTGCAACTACGGATGCCGCAAACATATATCCCGGCATCATAAGCACATTGGCACCACCTGCAACTGCCTGATCCACACTTGCATTTCTGGCTTCATCCGAATCACTGTCCGGTTTGTAATAAGTAAACGGCACATTGTTTGCTTCCGCCCATGCTTTGCTTGTCTCATATGTAGTCTGGTTAAAACTCTGGTCGGTAATATCACCGGAGTCGGTAATCATTGCAATATTCATATCAGATGCCGGAGCCGAATCGTCATTGCTGCCGTCGTCGCTGCTTTCACCGTCGTCCGATTTGCTGTCGTCAGCCTCGCTGCCGTCCGCTCCGCTATTATCCGTATTTTCTTTGTTACTGTCTGCGTTTCCATCGTTGGCGGAACCACATGCAGCCATAGAAAATGCCATCATTCCTGCAAGCAGTACTGCTAAAATCTTTTTCTTCATGAATCATGATCCTCCCTTAATGAATTTGTGTGTCAGTATCTTGTTATAGAACTGGCTCATAAGCATATAATGACATATGTCCCAAAATCCAGATAGGACTCGTGTCCCTTTTTAGCAAAATATTTAAATTTCGTTGAATATATACAGAATTCCATAATATTTTTTGGGTAATATGACCAGAGTTTTTTTGTCTGGTGATTCATGTCCCTTTTTGGGATGTATATTTTTTATTTTTTTCTGCCATACTTTCACTATGAAAAGAAAACATCAAATCGCATCTATCCTGTTATATAATTTTATTGCTCTTACGGTTGCCATTGGCGGCTGGCTGTGGGAAGTACTCATTTTTATTGTAAAAGAACAGCACTTTGTGAACCGTGGGTTTTTATATGGACCTTATCTGCCTGTATACGGCTTTGGCATTTTATGGATGAAATGGGCAGGGCCCTTTCTGATCCGCACATGGGAGCGTCTGCGTTTCTCCGTACAGATTCCGATCATCGGCCTGCTGGACCTGATGCTGATAACAGACGTCATATTTTCAATCATGCAGCCGAACAGCGGCAGAAATATTACCTTTTAATTATCTTCCGCGCTGTTTTCCGTAAGATCGTTCGTATCATCTTTTGTTTTTCCAAACAGTCCTTTCAGGGAATATTCCCGTTCTTTTTTTCTGATCGCCCGTTCCTGCTGCCTGTCCTCTTTTTTGAGCTCTTTACGAACTTTCTTTTCCTGCTTTATTCGTGCTTTTTCATTTTTGCGCACTTCTTTTCTCGCAATTTTCTCAATGTCTTCAATATGATTTTTAGCTTCACGCACATGTTTCTTTACCTTCCGGTATGGACTGTAAAGAAAATAAGAAATTGCCGCAAAAATAAGGATGCCTGTCCCCGCTATTGTCGCATAAGGCATCAGGATCCGATATTTCGAATACGCAAGCTCATAACAGACAAACATGACCATCATGGCCGGAAACATCAGCAAATACAACAGTTTGCACAACCAGTCCACCATTTTCCAACGTTTTTGTTTCTGTGCTAACAATGCTCCTTCAATTCCGGTATATGCCAGCATAAATACACAGATTTGCGACTGAAAACCATGCAGCATACCACATAACACGATCATCGCCGCCGACAGCAAAAACAGTGAAAATGCACTGCCCTGATAATAAGCATTCTTATATTCCCTCATACCCTCCAGTTTATCCTCAGAGATTCCGTGCAGGGCATAAATCTGTGCATTCATGCTTTCCTTAAACTCTTTATTATATTTGCTTGCTTCTTCTGTCTGTTCCAGATTTTCGTTGATTTTTTTCTGCAGACCGTCTATCACACGCTGTTCTTCCAGCAGCTGTACCATTAACGCGTCTTCACTCTCCTGACGTCTGCGCATCTGCTGGCGGATGTACTCTGTTTTCTGCACCCGCATACTCTCCCTGACACCTTTTGTGACCGGAAGGTATTCCACATCATTGACGGAAATACTTGGCTCTTCTTTTCTGCTTTCGTCCATATTTCAATCCTCTTATGTAATGATTCGGCAATCATTTTTCCGTAATTTTGTTATGTAAATTTGTTCCGTGCTTTATATATAATGCTGGTGAAGATATTTTTCTTTTGTGGCAAGCCCGCCGCGAATATGACGTTCCGATTTATTCACATCCAGAACTTTTCTGACCTCGGCAGCCAATGCAGGATTTACCTGTCCTAATCGTTCCGTACAATCCTTATGTACGGTCGACTTGCTGATTCCATATTTTTTTGCTGCCTGTCGTACCGTAGCATTATATTGTATAATATAATTTGCGATTTCAACCGCTCGTTCTTCAATATAATTTTTCAAAAGAAACCCCTGCAATCATTGTTATTACAGTGTATGCAGCGGATATTCATTCTATGTCTTTATTTGTCTTTTAAGAAAAGGGAGCATATGTTTGCTCCCTTTTCACATTGAATCTTATTCTTCTGTCGCATCCCGGCCGTTTTTCACGGCACTGCGATCGGATGCGAGACCTTCTACTTTAATATTTCGCTCCGTCTGTGCCTGAATCGTATTCGTCTTCATAGCATCCAGCATATCAAATCCTGTCGTCTCCTTCACCGTTTCCATTGTCTTTGCCAGAAGAGACGGAACATAACCGCCCATCCGTGAAACGCCGGATTCTCCGCCGCCGCTGTCAATAATCGAAATTTTGTCAATCGCCGTCAGCGGCTGTGCAACCGCACTTGCCATTTCCGGCAGCTTATCAATAACCATCTGAATGACACCGGCACTGTTTAACTTCTGCATTGCCTCCGCTTTGCGCTCCAGACCTTCGGCTTCGGCCAGCAATGACGCTTTCTTTGCCTCAGCCTCCGCGCTGCCCTTCCTTGCAATCGCTTCGGCTTCGGCTCTGGCCTTCGCTTCAATTGCCTGTGCTTCGGCAGCCGCCCTTGCTTTGATCGCCTCAGCTTCGGCCAGTGCGTCAATTTTCTTTTTCTCCGCTTCGGCTTCGGCTTTTTTGATCTCCGCATATTTATCTGCTTCGGATTCCTGCTCCAGTCTCTTTCTGCCTGCCTCGGCCGGTTTTACAACATCGGAAAGCAGCTGCTTTTCTTTCTCCAGCGCTCTTTGTTCGGCCAGCTCGGTATTCTTTTGTGCCTGTGTAATCTGTACCTGAATCTCAGCCTCCGCAATCTCTTTCTGCCTCTGCTGGCGAATCAGCTCCGCATCCATTTCCGCCTGGATAACTTCTTTTTGTGTCTTTTTGCGCTGAATATCGTGTGCCAGTTCGGCTTCTGCGTTTGCCGTACTGATTTCTTTCTGGTAACGTGCCTCCGCAACCTGCTTCTCTTTCTCTGCCTGCTTGATTGCCGTAGCTGCTTCCAGCTTTGCCTGCTCGCCGATTTTTATATTTTCGGATGTCCGCTCATCCTGTTCCCGTTTGGCCTCGGACTTTTGAATCTCGGCATCTTTTTTACGCTGCGCGATCATACCTTCGCCTAATGCTTCTATATAACCGTTTTCATCCGAAATATCCGTAATCGTAAAGTTTTTAACTTCCAGTCCCATATTGCCCAGTTCCGTTCCAACAACTTCCTGCACCTGACTGGAAAACGCTTCTCTTTTCTGATATAAATCCTCAACCGTCATTGTCGCAATAATTTCACGTAATTTTCCTTCCAGTACGGCGGTTGCGGTTGACATGATGTTTTTTATAATTTCCTGTTCGTTTTTTCCGGTAAACTGTTCGATGGCCGTTAAAATCGCGTCCGGTGAATTGCGGACTTTAATAACAGCGGTTGTGCTGACAGAAATCGGTACGCCCTGTGAAGACAGGCTTCCCCGTGTGTCTACACGCAGCGGCATATTCCCTAAAGAGATATAATCAATCCGCTCTACTCCCGGAATGACCAGACCGCCTCCTCCTGTGATCACACGTCTTTTTAATCCCGTAATAACTCCGGCTTTGTCCTGAGGGACTTTTTTCCACATGGAAAAAATAGCGATCAGCACTAAGACAATTACAATCGGAATTGCAATGATTGGTAATAACTCACTCATCATATTCTTATCCTCCTTATCCGATAGTATGACAGTATACCTGAAATGTCACAGGTTCACAGTCTGACAACGATTGCCACATGGTCTGCAATGTTGACAATATTCACCTCTGTCCCTGCCGGAATCGCACTGCCATCCAGTGATTTTGCAGTCAGCGTAATCACCGAACGATCCTGTTTTGAACTTGCTACGGAACCATATCCCTGTTCCGGTATCGACACATTCACCACATAACTGCGGCTGCAGATGCTTTCGATCGTATCCGCTTCGGATTGATGATTCTTTAAAAATCCTGTAATGTTTTGTACGGCGAACGCGCCTATATATGCACACACGCCTGCAATGACATGCCTTGTTGTCGCAGGATATTCAAACAGCAGCATACTGACGCTTCCGAATACGGTTGCCGCCAGACAAAGTGATTTCATGGAAATCGGCAGAATATCCAAATCAAAATCACCAAAATCTATGCTGAACAGATCAAAGGCAGCGAAGTCAAAAAAATCATCTGCCGCACTGAAAATAACGGATGACAAGAGCAGTAAAATTCCCCCTATCATACAAGTCATATAGATCGTCTGTACACTCATAGCAGTTCCTCCTTTCAGGTGGTTTCTTTTCTTCTATTCTACCCCCTTTTGGCTGATACTGCAATAAAATGTTGTAGAAATTTTACTATTATCCCATGAGTTCCGACAGCGTAATACCGTCAAAATAAGCATTTGTCATCTGATAAAACGCTGTCCACATCGGCAGCGTTTTGCAATTCCCGGCACGTTCACACTCCTTTGCTTCACAGCTTAAGCATGCGACCGGCGCCAGATCTCCTTCGGTCAGCCGTAATATGTCACCCACACGATAGGCAGCCGGTTCGGCCGTCAGCTTATACCCGCCGCCCTTTCGCTGCAGCCCTTCGATCATACCATTTTTCGTCAGCGCAGGAAGAATCCGTTCCAGATACTTCAAAGAAATGTTTTGCCGCTCGGCAATAATTTTCATCGGCGTGTATCCATCCTGATAATGTTCGGCAAGATCAATCATCACACGTAATGCGTATCTGCCTCTTGTTGAAATCATCATCGTATTCTCTCCTGATCAGACACGCTCTAATGCTTTTACTGCGTCAAATCCCTTTTGCAGATCCGCTATAATATCATCAATATGCTCGATACCGATCGAAAGGCGAATCGTATTCGGCTTAATATTCTGCTCTGCCAGTTCTTTTTCGCTAAGCTGACTGTGCGTCGTAGTTGCCGGGTGAATAACAAGGCTCTTTGCGTCCGCAACATTGGCAAGCAGAGAAAAAATCTGCAGGCTGTCAATAAACCTGTGCGCTTCCCGGATGCCGCCTTTCACCTCAAAGGTAAAGACAGAGCCGCCGCCTTTCGGAAAATATCTGCGATACAATTCGTAATCCGGATGTTCGGGCAAAGACGGATGATTCACGTTTTCAACCTGCGGACAACGGCTTAAAAATTCCACCACTTTTTCGGTATTCTGCGCATGACGCTCCAGACGCAGCGACAGCGTTTCAATCCCCTGCAGCAGCAAAAATGCCGCAAACGGAGAAATCGCCGCACCGGTATCCCGAAGCAAAATCGCACGGATATAAGTTACAAACGCTGCAGGACCTGCTGCTTCCACAAAAGACACTCCATGATAACTGGCGTTCGGTTCTGCGATGGCTGCATACTTTCCGCCTGCGGTCCAGTCAAATTTACCGGAGTCAACAATAATACCGCCAAGAACGGTGCCATGTCCGCCAAGGAACTTTGTCGCAGAATGCACCACAATATCCGCACCATGCTCAATCGGACGAATCAGATACGGCGTACCAAACGTATTATCCACCACCAGCGGCAATCCATGCCTGTGCGCAAGCTCTGCCAACGCATCCATGTCCGGAATATCACTGTTGGGATTGCCCAGTGTTTCAATATAAATAGCTCTTGTATTGTCCTCAATAGCAGCTTCCACTTCCGCCAGATCATGAATGTTTACAAAGCTGGCAGTTATGCCGTAGTTCGGAAGCGTATGTGCCAGCAGATTGTAGCTGCCGCCATAGATCGTTTTTTGTGCCACAATATGACCACCGTTCTGCCCAAGCGCTTCCAGCGTATAAGTAATAGCCGCCGCGCCTGATGCCAGCGCCAGTGCCGCCGTTCCGCCTTCCAGCGCCGCCACTCTTCGTTCAAGTACCTCCTGTGTGGAATTTGTCAGTCTTCCATAAATATTGCCGGAATCTGACAGATTAAATCGGGCAGCTGCCTGTTCACAGTTATGAAAGACATATGAAGTCGTTGCATAAATAGGTACGGCTCTTGCATCGGTTGCGGGATCCGGGCTTTCCTGCCCAACATGCAGCTGCATTGTTTCAAACTTATAATCATTCATAATCAACCATTCCTTTCGTTTTTATAAACATATCACTGTTTACCTACCTTGTCAATAGGTGAAACGAAAATATTGGATCCTACCTCCGGATAACTTTATCTTACCCCATAATCTCACCTATCAAATTCTCTCTCAGCATTTTCCATGCAGGAACCATAACTGCCGCAACCGCAATCGCCACATTCAAAAGCATAACTCCCACAAAAACCACATTTGGAACACCGGATTTCAGGTGTAAAAACTGCAGTACATGCGCCATGTAATAATCCATCACCCTGCGCAGCACAAGATGATACATGCAAAAGATAAACACATCGGCCAATACTCCATACAAAATACCGGTCTGCAATATCATCTTATAAAACCCGCTGTCGGTAATTCCCATGGCCCGAATAATTCCGTATTCCTTCCTTCTTGCAAGAATCGTGTGATTCATACTGTTCATAATATGAAACAAACTGATGATAAGTAAAATCACTGCGATGCCCGAAAAGAAAATCTGCTGTTGTTTCAGGTAATTTTTCTGCGTCTCAATAGCCGTGATATAGTCCTGCAATACGGCTTTTGGAACATCCCGGATAATCTGTAACAGCCGATTGCTCACACGCTCTGTTTCCACTCCCTGCGCTCCGGATACATTGATAAATCCATAATCGACCAATCCCAATTTTTCTTTCATCTGCTCATTTGTAAAAATCACACTTTGCGCATTTTTCCAGACTTTGACATTTAAAAATCCCTGTTCCTGTGCCAGGGGCCTGCTTACAATCGCTGCAATCTCAAACTCCTTTTCCACATAGTTTTCCGCATTACCGGAAAATTTCAGCCATTCGTCCGTATATCCTTGCGTTTTGGGAACCCGTAAAGTAATGGAATCTCCCGGCTTCTTTCCGTAAAAATAATAATTCCCCTGACCATCCTGATTTGCTGTCACAACAACTTTATTATCCCGTTCCATTTCTTCCGGCCGAATCTCTCCTTCCAAAAGAAAGTCCCCAAGCTGCTCCAGCATTGCTTCATCATAACCATACACATTATACTTAATTCTATAGGTCCCGTCTTTCTGCCGATTGCAGACACCCTGATATCTCCGGATAAAATACGGTTCTTCATTTTGGAAAGCAAAATAGTCTTTCCAGTCTTCCTCTGCGAGAAACTCATTTTCTGTAAGCTGCAGTTCTCCCAATGTATATTTCGTAGCAGCTACATATTCCGTTTCCTGCAGATTTTTTACCTTATTTACGACCGCCTCCGGTATTGTATCACGCAAAGAGGTGGATTTCAGAGAAATACGGTATGCAGAACCAAGTCCGTCATCCGAAACCAGCGAAAGTTCCGCATGAACTTTTAAATTTTCTATCATATATGTTGTACATAAAAAAATGCAGCCACCAATAGATAAAGACAGTAAAATTCCAAACACTTTCTTTTTATTCGAAAACATAAATTTTCGTACTACCACACCTGCCATATTCACGGAGTGAAGTGCATATATTTTTCTTGTTTTATAAAATGAAGTGTCACCGCTCATGACTTCTTTCAGAGAGTGTTTTCTAAGTGAGCAAACGACCGGAAACGCAAGCAGCGCCAAAGAAATCAACAGAAATGCGAAGCCGAACAACATTGCATCCCAAGAAAGATAAAACGGTACGGTTTTTACTCCTTCCGCTAAAGTCCGATCGGCTATCGACAATCCGTTTTCGGCAGCTTTTACACCTTTTCCGCCAAAGACACCGCCGAATTTTTGGTATACCAGACCCAAAATTCCATTTCCAAATAAACAGCCCAGCGGATATGCAATCACAAACATCGACCAAAGTTCCAAAACCAACGTAACGCCGATCCGTCTCTCGCTAATTCCTAACGTCTGCAGCATCCCATATTCGGACGTTCTTTTTGATACGGAAATGTTAAAAACGCTGTATACTACAAAAAGACTGAACATGCACAGCAGAAAAATCATTCCATAATAAGCCAGATTGTAATCACTCTGTAATTTCAGAACAATATAAGTAAAGTTGCCTTCCTCATTCGTTAAACCAAACTTCACAATATCATAAATACGTTCCGGCGCTTCGCCGCCAAGAAACCGTATTACGTCATCGTTTGCAACAACCGTCTCAGCTGCTATCCGATGTTCCCGCAAAAAAGCGTCCAACTGTTTGTATAACTTGTGGTCCTCATCAAATCCGAGGTACAAAAACATCTGACTTGTGCGCCCGGCAAAAGAATCGCTTACAAAAACCTCCATTTCACCCGCGCTTGCATCCCATTTGCTTTTCAAAATACCTGTGACTATATATTCCTGTTCTCCAATCTGAACGGCGTCGCCGGGATTACCTGAAAATCCAAGATTTTGCAACACAAACCCATCCGCTGCAATTTCATTTTCTTTTTCAGGAAACGTACCCTCCAGCAAATCTCTGTGAACCATTCTGCGGTAGTTGTCGTCGGTGTGAATAAAATAAATCAAAAACTCTTCTGTTACAATATCCCTGATTTCCATCTTACCGCATTGCTTCACATTGTATCCGTCACCCTTTTGACCACTCCGCATGGACGCATACATTTCTTTATCTGTCTCTATATAATAATGCCAGTTTCCGTATATGGTCTTACTGTTTGCCAGATCACTTTTCTGACTGCTATAGATCAAAGAACCGATTCCGGAAAGCAATGCTGCTGTTAATAACATGCTCGCGAAGATTGCAAACGTCTGGCTTTTATAATACCGCATATATTTCCATGCCAATTTTAACATATGCCATCACCGCCTTTTACCGGAAACATTCTCTTTTCCGGAACGATACTTCCATCTTCTATGTGAATAACTCTGTCACAGGTTTGCGCAATGGCTTCATTATGCGTTACCATAAGAATTGTCTGTTTATACTTTCTGCAGCTCGTTTTCAGCAACCCCATAACCTCGATCGTTGTGGATGAATCCAGATTCCCGGTAGGTTCATCACAAAGCAGTATTGCAGGTTTATGAACAAGCGCTCTTGCAATGGCTACTCTCTGCTGCTGACCGCCGGACAGTTCCTTTGGGTATTTCCTCCGCTTTTCCCAGATTCCCAGTTCCCGCAGCAATTCCTCGATGTAATTCCGATTGATATGTTTCCCTCTGTCAAATGTAATCGGCAAAGCCACATTATCATATACATTCAGTACCGGCATCAAACTGTAATTCTGAAATACAAATCCAATATTTCTTCTGCGAAATATCGTAAGTTTTTTCGGGACAAATCTCCGATTTCTTTTTTTTAACGAAAATCTTTCCTTTTGTCGGATAATCCAATCCACCGATTAAATGAAGCAGTGTAGACTTCCCTGAACCTGATGTGCCTACAATTGCTGCAAATTCTCCCTCCACCACTTTCAGACTGATATTGTGCAGTGCATGAACCTGATTTTCATTTTCTCCATATACTTTCTCAACATTTTGCGATTCCACTATATTCATCCGTCATCTCTCCCTGTCTTTGATATGTTCAGTGTAACCTACACATCTTGCAGTTTCTTTACAAACGGATGATTTGTTCTTACAGTTTTGTAAGAACACGGAAAAACAACTGCTTTTTCCATATATGGAAGAAACGGTGATGTACCCTTTTTCCTTTTCCAGTATCAGATTAGACAAGTACAGACCGATCCCGGAACCTTCCGTATGTTCAACTTCCGGACTTCTGTAAAACCGTTTAAAAATACGCACCTGTTCTTCCTGCCGAATCCCCCTGCCGGTATCGGCAAACTGAATTTCCGTATACAATTCATAAGTTTTTATCCGAATAAAAATACTGCCGCCTTTTTCCGTATATTTCACTGCATTTTCCAGCAAATTGACAAATACCTCCACCGTCCATTTCCGATTATGATATAGCCGCATATCCTCAAACGGTTCCATTTCAAGACGGATTTGCTTTTTTTCCAGTTTTTCATAAACCGTATCAACGGCGTCCAAAATAGTCTGCCTGATCATCGTCTCCTGCACTTCAAAATCGTCAATATTTTGTTCCAGTTTCACCATCTTGGACAAAGATTCCACAATCCAATTTAGTTTATCAATCTGCCTTTGCATTTTGCCGGCAAATTCCGTTCTCCGTTCCGGTGTAAGTTCATCTTTCGCTAAAATTTCCGTATAAAGAGAAAGATTTGCAAGGGGTGTTTTCAGCTGATGTGACATATTTGATACCAGGCTTTTTACCTGCTCTTTTTCATTTTCCGCATTCTGCGCGTGACTGCCAAGCACTTCCTGTATCTGCCGGATTTTACCGATAAGCGCGGAATATTCCCCTTCTTCAACATCCGAATACACAATCATTTCCTGACTTAATACATTGTCCAACAACCGATCAATCATGCGGTATGTTTTTCTCTTCTGATAGACGCCATAACAAATTGCCACAAATAAAAGTACCGCTGACATTATTATAAGCCGCATTGTTCTATTCCTTCCAGATGTATCCGATTCCATGAACCGTCCTAATCCATACGGGATTTGATGCATCATCTTCTATTTTTGTCCGAAGTCTGCTGATATTTACCGACACAGTATTGCTATCCACATATTTTCCGTTGCTATCCCATATCTTCTCTAAAATCTGTTCTTTGGAAAGGATATGATTTTTATTTTCAATCAAATATAACAGGAGCCGATATTCTAATTTGCTAAGCTGAATTTCCTCTCCCCGTTTGTACACTTTACAGGTACTTCGATCTATGCTTAAGGAACCTGCAGCAATTTTTGCAGGCTCTGCTTTCGCCTGTAAAATCCGCTTCATTCTCGCTTTTAGTACGGCAAGAGAAAATGGTTTGGACATATAATCGTTTACTCCCAGTTCCAGAGCCTTAATCTCATCCAATTCCGTATCACGGGCATTCAGCATTATGATAGGGATACTGCTGTAACTACGTACTTCTTTACAAAGTTCAAACCCTGTTCCATCCGGCAGATTGCAGTCAAGAAGAACCAAATCATAGCAGCCTTTTGCAATCTCTCTCAAACCGTCTTTTTGCGTTTCCGTCTCCGTGACCTCATATCCGTCACCGGAAAAAGAGAAGGAAAGACCTTCTCTTAAATCCATATCATCTTCTATTATCAAAATTTTTTGTTTGTTCATTCCGCAGTCCTTTTCTGTTATTCCGAACCGACATTTGTTCCATCTCAATTATAAGCCGTCCGATTGATAAATACAAGAGAATGACGCCTTTCCATTTCAAACAGCTGTCGGATTAATATCTGCAAAGTTTCCCCGTCATTGTTTAAACGAAACCCTGTAAAAACAATTCTGCTGTGGTATAATAAAAATATGGGTGCCGGCAACAGGCTCCGAGAAATATGCACACTCTAACTTAAAAAAACCTCTCTTTTTCGTGCAGATACCGGTAGTAAAAAAATAACGATGCATATAAATACAGAGACAACGCATTCACAGGCAGAATTTCCGCCATGCATTGCCTCTGTGTTATTTTTGAACGTTCGCAGTATATGTACTGTTTCGTAGTTACGCATATACGGTTTTGAGTGCTTCCAGCGTCTGATCCAGATTATTTCGGTGCCAGTTGATTTTTTCCAATGATTTACTTCCCATAATGCCTACATTGAGAGCCCCTATTCCCGTTGCCAGCGTGCCGCTGCTTCTGAATTCTGAGAGTTCTTTTTGCTGAGCACTTAAATCAATCGTTCCATTCTTTGTCTCCAGACGGATACGGTAATTCAGATATTCCTCCGTAACCGTCACGTTTAAAATATCCTCGATCGGAATTTCCAGCGCAACCTCTTTTTTCCGGCCCCATGACAAATTAATGATTGGCATCAATACCACAAAATCTTTACAGATCTGAAGTATATAAAATTCCGTACTGAAAAACTGTACAATCTGTTCGCTCATATTTTTCGGAGCATATTTTACAATGATTGTATTTCCTTCCCTTGGTTCATATCCTGCCTTACGAATCATTTCGATTACTTTCATTTCCTTAGCCATATATTTTTGACCTCCTGTTGTTATCTTCTTGAAATCACTATAACAGACAGAAGGTCGGATGGTTCATTTTTTACACGAATTGCCCGTTTGGCTACATGAGCGGTCACATTTTTATTTTGCGCCCTGTTTTCGCTTTGCATTGTACTCCGTTTTGGCTCTTCTGGACAGTGGACATTCCTCTCCATTATCCATAATGACAGTCTGTCGTTTCAGCTCCACAGTCCGAATACGGCTTCGGTTTACCAGAAATCCCCGGTGACACCGCCAGAAATCCTCGCCCAGTTCTTCTGCAAAATGCTCCAGGCTGCTGTTGAATTCCAGCAGCTCATCATCCAGATGCAGGCAAAGCATGTGCTTAAATCCCATAGCTTCAAAATAAAGAATCGTATCCACCGGAATATGGCGAATGGTATCAAACAAGCGGATTGTGCAATACCTGCCGCTCTTAGGCTGTTCACTGGCAAGGCGTTCCCGGATGCTTATCAGACATTCCCTCACTCGTACTGCCATCGCGTTATAATCGCCTTTTACAATATAGTCCAACGCCTCAAGCCGCAGCCGAAATGTTTCAAACGCCAGGTCGTGGTGTGCCGTAATAAATACAATGAATCCTCTCGGATCATGGAGTCTTAACTTCTGCGCTAACTCGAACCCGCTCATTCTGCCTGGAAAATCAATGTCAAGAAAATATACTGCCGGGATCGTATCTTGCGGCTGCAAATCCAACAATTTTTCAGGCGTGTCCGCCACACGGACAGGTCCCATATCCCCATTCAATATGGTAATCTGATTAGAAATAATTTGTTCCAGCCTGTCACTGATAGGCTTTTCGTCATCACATATATAAATCGGAATCATTTCATCTCCTCCTATGCTGCCGGCAGCCTCAGCTCCTGTACAAAATAACCATCCTTTAAGTAAGTTCTTGTAACACAGCCTTTATAGCCGGACACAATCCGCCGATAACTCGTAAGTCCCGTACCTCTGCCCCTGCCCTTCGTCGTATAACCCTTGCGGGTGAGCGCGGACAACTCCGGCTCTTTTTCATAATTATTGGAAACTGCAATATACAGTTCCTGCTCTTCCTGAAGCAGAACAATCCGTACCGTTCCATCTGTTTGCGGCACTGCTTCCATAGCGTTGTCAATCAGAATTCCCACACCCCGAAGCAAATCCTCCGTCTCCATCACCACCTTCGCGTCTACCGGATAGAGCACCTCAAGTACCGAATGAATTCCTCTTTTCCTCATATCTGCCAGCTTTGCAGTCAGCAAGCTGCGCACCGGATAGAGTCCGACATTATTCAGACCATCCATTTGCTGAATCTCCTGTCCCAGTTTTTGGTCGAAATAACTGCTGGTCTTTCTCATAAAATTCCGAATTCCTGCAAGATCGCCTTCCTGCGCCTGTAATGTAAGACCGGAGAACAGATTGGTAAAATCGTGACGGAAAGCACGTATCTCCTGCTGCAGTTCCTCAAGCAGTTCCATATGCGCCTGATGCTGCGCGATCATTTCCTCCTGCGCTCGAATCTTATCCTGCCCTGCGGCATACATCGCCAAAAACTGCACCCAGAACAGCGCTATTACAATGAGGGCAATAAAAAATATCTGATAGCCTATGCCCGGCGTTGTATCCGGATACAGCCAGTCCTGTACCTGCCAAACACACATCAGCAAAAAGCTGAGCAATAAAATTCCCACAGCCCATGATTTTCTTGAAAACAAATGAGAATAATACCGATAAAAACCGCTTTTTCGCAATATCGGCACTATCATCGCGGCTACCAGCAATACTGCCATAAATGGGATATAAATAGTAATAAATGCATACAGATATATGCCGCCGAATGTCGGGCTGTAATAAGAGGTTGCCTCCATTAATACGGAATTCGCCGTATAAGCAATAAAACTTCCTAAAAATGCCGCAGCCAATCCCTGCCAGAAATCTGCTCCTAAAAACCTGCGCAGTACAAGCGCCAGAACGATGGAATGCAATAGGTTGCCAATCGTGCCATTCAAAAGGCCGAACACATTTTTATACTCATCGGCATATACGGTAACTACAATCTCAGCCACGAGTATCAATGCATTTGCAAAAAGAAAATAAACGGTATAGATCAAACCCGGAAGTGTTTTTATCTTTTTCCCTAAAATTCCGGATGCCAGAGCATACAGTCCCGCCCCGAAACAAACAAATGAAAAACCAACCGAAAATAGCCGAAATGAAAGTGGCATAATAAAGTCCTCCTGTTTGTGTAAAATATCCGTACTCCATTATATCCAATACTTTCATGCTGCGCAACAATAAGTATTTTTATGAAATGCAATCGTTGATGAAGTCAACTTACTCAAACAAAGTCATTTGTCTGTCTATCAATGATGTAACATTTCTTTCTTTCACTTTATCTTCCTCATTTACTTTTCCAAATAATAAAGGTGATTCCAAATTATGCTTTCCGAAATTGTTATTTACACTCATGCCACTGTAATTGGCATAGCAATATAAACAGCCATTTCTACATGTATTATAAGCTCCGATATCAATACTTGCTACACATCCGCATTCTTCTCTCTGATTCTTGTCCTTTTCCACATTCAGTTTGTATTTACCTATTCTTTCAAATCGTTCTTTATCAATACAGCAAGCATGGGAAACGCCAAATTTCCCGAAATCACAAGACTCCGCACAAGTATCTAAATGTAGGTTATATCTTTGCGCTATTCTAACAAATTTTTCTATTATTTCCTTTTGCTGTTCCACTGTAAGCGGATGTATATGCAACGGTTTCATATTGCGTTCCGTATTTCTGTAATAATCCAAAAAACTAATTGTACATTTTTCTGTGTATGGTGCAAGTTTTGAAGCTAACACTGCAAAATACCTGCAATGATAATCTATTGTATATTTTTCATTAAGAAATATAGGGTCATACCTCCAAACCACCTTTTTCTTCCCAATTTCTTTCGACAATCGCTGAAATGAAGGTATGATAACTTTATTCTTTGACGGGAGACCTGTTTCAACCTCCGGTCCATATGCCGTTAAAGTAAATTGAAAATAATAGTTATATTTTTCAAGCTCTTCCAGTCTATTTAACATTGGAACAGGATTTTTCGTCCAAAAAACGATTCCATCAACAACCTTTGGAGATAAATCTATTTTACCAATTTGATGCATATTCATTGGATTTCTTACTAAAACATATTGTTCCTTCAACCTGTTAAAAAACCATTCCGAATAATATGATGGAATGTCGGTTCTTCGGCTCGCACTTATAATCATTAGCTTACCTCCAAAATGGGTTGCATACTTTCGCAAGTTATTGCAACATAGTAGTTACCAATAAACTTCTCTGGTATATCAAAAAGGGTTAATCATCCTGCTGAAGTTCCGCACAAATATCATCATAGAACGCCACAAAATTTCTGATATTATCTGCATAAGCACCCTTTTTGAAGCGATAATCGCTTTCCAGTTCCGATGAGACGGCTTTTACTTCACTTAATTTATAGATATAATATTTGTTCGGATAACGAAGCCATAAATATGTCATTATCGCATTTTCATACTGCTAATGCTGAACTGCTCCGTTGCCATAGCGCTCTAATAATGTATTGGATTTGTTTTTAAAGCTAGCAAGGAAGTTATTTACCGATGCCAACAAATTGGCTGTCTGTGCAAGTGCCTTTGTCAGCATCTGTGCAAAATCATCTGAATTGACATCCCAATTCAACTGAAAGCACCGCACGGCCTCCCATTTATATTTTTCATTCGGCCACTGCTGTTGTACAAAACGTTTTTTGTACTCAACCAGCACCTCTTTTAGGCGAAGTTTATCGAACACTGTCTTTCACCGCCTTTTTACTGATTCTCTAAGACCTTATAAATCTCACCGGAGAAATACTTTAGATATAAAGTCCCAATGTAACTTTTTTGCATCTCGTGCAAGTTTTCCTTAGTTTTTTATGAATATCATTGGAATCCACCGAATCTGTTTTACCACTTCTAATTTCTTCTAACAGCTGATTCGTAAATCCGATATTAGCCCAAAGAATAAACAACTAGAATATTTAGCCTTATTCAAATCAGAAAAAATGAGCGTCCAATGCTCTTGCTCTAACCTATATTTAACAAGTAATTCCAAACAATTTGCCAAATTCAATATAACATGTTTCATGGTTAATTCATCAAAATCGCCCTGACTAGATAAATCCAAAAATGGATCTAACTCTACATTTACCATTTCCATAGAATCATGTATATTATTCAAAAAGAAAAGTTCATATTTCATACCCATTCACCCATCACTTTTTACCTACTTCTTATTAAGTCCCACTTCTAATTTGGGGAGATTATTCAAGCTTACTGTTTCCAACGTATGCAATTGCTGTACCGCTAACATTCGAAGCAATTCCATCCGCTCTTTCTGATTCTTATCCTGATTAATTAAAACAGCATTATAGCTTTCCAAATTTGCCAATACCAGTAACTGGTTTAGCGTTGCCGCATCCCGCATATTTCCTTTCGAAGTTGGATTTTCATCTTTCCATTGTTTTGCGTTTTTTCCAAATAAAACAACATTCAACATATCTGCTTCATTAGCATAAGTATATGCCACCTGTGCAGGCGTTAATTCTGGTAGAATCAAATTTTCTTTAATAGCATCTGTATGTATCCTATAATTCAACTTAGAAATCTCTCTATTTAAGTTCCAATTCAAAGATAACCGACTGTTCTCATCTGTTTTTAAACGCCTATAGTCTTTCATAATATATAACTGAAACTCAGGAGAGATCCAAGTTGCGAAAGACATAGCGATATCGCTATGAGCATATGTTCCCCCATAACGTCCTGCTTTTGAAACGATGCCAATAGCATCTGTCGCTTCTATTCATTTCTTGGGTGACATTGTAAACGCATTGGCTCCAGCCTGCTTTTTAAACCCCTCGAATTCGAGGGGTTTAAAGTCTAGATTATGTAGCCTTTCCCATAATCCTAGAAATTCTATAACATCTCGATTTCTCATCCGGTTTTGAATAACCGCCGTCGGGTCATCGCTCTTATACCGGGCAATATCCGTTAATGAAATAAATTCATTCTCAAAATCCTGCGTATAAATTCCAATATCTATCCCATTTGCATGAATTGTATCTTTAATTATTTTCCCCATTGCGTCTCCTGTAATCACATCATAATATTTGAAATACCTTATTTTCTCTCCTTTCAAGAAAAACCTACAGAATAACTATCTTCCTCTTCCCACATCTTCCAATATGCTTCAATATAACTCTTAACACTACTTTACAACTTTATAAATGATGCCCCTGTTTCTGAACCAGCCGTTTTAAGGCATTTATTAAAGCATTTGATTTTATGCTGGTTTCGACTTTTTCTACGAAAATGGCATAAAATACCTGCTGGCGAATTTGTTCACTTAACGCAAACCGAAACTCCTGCACGCTTTCTGTCTGATATTTATAAAACGCCTTGTCCTGGTATGGCAGCAGTTTCATTGCACAGTATGAAATGTTAATCAGATTGACCAGCATTTCAATCCCTTTGCGGCTGCGGACCATGTAACTGCACAGTGACCAGAAAGTTTTCTGTTCGTAGTAACTAACCTCTATCGGCCATCGAAATGCATACAGCATCAGGGGAATAAACTGCATCCGGCTGCTCCCTGTCTGGTTTAGCGGGGATTTCTCCTGCCATGCGCAGAAGACCTGAAGCTGTTCCGGAAAAACTGTGCTGAAAAACAAACGCCTGCTGCCTGCTGCTTTATCAGCGGATGTGACATATGCCAGGACTGTCCTTTTTCCAAAAATATTAGTAAGGACATGGCGCACGGCCATATAATAATCACCGATTTTTTCATCAGACAGCGTAAAATCGTCCTGAATGGAAAGTTTTTTCCCATGCAGCGCAGGCCGCCCTCTTTTTCCAGTACGCTGCGGCGGCAGGTCATAAATGACAGAATCAGACCTTGCATTTCCGATAAGGTCAAGGTTCTCATATTCATCCACAATGGAAACAAGGTTCTTTTTTACATACCAGCTGTCACAAAGGATGATAACATTTTTTTTATTGCTGAATTCCGGCATCGCCTGACGGACCATGGATGCAGCAAGTTCCAGCTTTGACTCCTTTTTTTGCCACATACGGTATCCAAGCGGAACAGAAAGGTAATGGATCCTGTTTTTATTCCACACCGGGACGCAGAGCATTACGCTTACGAAACAATGTCCGTTCAGATAGTTTGAGCCATTATGCGCTGCATGGTCAAAAAGTTTTGAAACATCTTCAAATTTTTTTCCAAACTTCGGGGCCATTGTGTCATCAATGCACAGAAAAACAGGCTGTGAAGAAAGTTTTTCCGGTATGAGTTTTAAAGCCATGCCAGCAGTAACATTCATAAATCTGGAATAATCGGCCTTTGCATAAGAGCAGGCATAGTAAAATGCATTCAGGGATTTTTTTGTAATCCCTGATAAAAATGTCTGTAAAGGGACCGGATGGAAACTGCTGACTCCATGGCAAGTATAGATAACACCAGCAGAAAAAGGGTTTCAATAGTCGGTGCGGAAAAAGTTTTAAAATAAATATAAAAATAACGGTACAGTCTACCAATTAGATTATTTTCGTTGTATAATAAGTCTGACGTACAAGGTCACTCTCTTTCGTATAGTTTTGTATGCAAACTTATTATACATGAGAAAGTACCTTGTGCGTTATTTTATTTTTTAAAAAGTTGTAAAGTGGTGTTAAACTATATATTCAAACTTTTTCGTTGATAAAAATACACACCTGTATTATTCAACTTAGAAATTTCTCTATTCAAAATTTTGTATATCTCAATCATCTTCCAATAAAGAGCCTTACCGTTTCTTTCAGTTGATCACTGAATTCTTCGAGATCTTCAAAACAAATTGCGCCTTCATTCATAAGCGAAATAATATTATAAATCAGGTTCGACCTGCTCATTTCTGCTCTAACGCCAGTTTTCTTCTTATCTTTTTTTATCCGCTCCTCCAAACTCCAAAACTTATCGGACGGATTTTCTTCTCCACTTAGTAATTCTATATATTCCTTATTGAGCCTGTCCATATAGGTCTCCTGCCAATCCGCTATTTTACTTCTGAAAAGTTTCCAATCTTTTTCAGTAAATCCTCTTTCTTGCAAAATATCAGTCCTCCCAGTTTCTTTATTATATTCACATTACAAAACACCTTTTCCAACCTGTCGGAAATTCCGGCAGGTTGATTCTTGAACAATTTCACAGTTATTGCAAAATTTTTAACAACTGAACTTTCCCCCTAATCAGATTCATTTTTTGCTTGTTCTTCCAACTCCAGCAAAAATTTATCATAATCAGACAGGAACAATCTGTCCTGCACAATACGATACTTTTCAAATTCGGTTTCTGCATAAAGTTTCGCCTGCTCCGCACTGATTTTACCTGCATCTGTCAGTATCTCATTACCATTAAATTCCAAGAAACCATCCAAACGTTTCGCCCAATCCTCCATGCTCGTAAGAATCTGTCGTTCAGCCTGCAGTTCCGCATAATCAAGGTACAAAGATACTATTCTTTCCATGTAGGACATTTCTTTATCACTCAGATAGTTTTTAGCTATCGGCATTTCCATGCTGTCTGCACTGTCACCGACAGCAGCAACATAGGTCAGATATTCAGCCGCTGAACTATGTATCGTTATTTCATCTTTTTTCTTTGGCATGGTGACCCTCCAATCCATAATCTTTTCTTATATCAGTAAACACCTTTTTAGCAGAAACCGTCCTGCCTGCCAACATATCTTGGTATCCTTTTTCAATTTCCGCATCTATTTCATCCACGCTTAGGTATGAAGTTTTTACGATGAGTGGTTGTTGCAACATATGTAATCACCAGTCATATCCTAATCTTCTCGCTTTACATAAGTGAGTTCAATATCATAACCAAGGGCTTCCAGCATCTGCACAAAAGTCTTGTTCACAACACCATCCTGCTTTTTAATAATACGATTGACATACGGACTTGTCGTTTTAATCTTCTCCGCAAGCTGTGCCTGCGTCATGCCGCTCTCTATACATTTTACCTTTACGTCTACTTCTATATTATTTTTTATCATACAAATCTCCTCTGTCTGCATTACTTTTTCCAAATTACACAAATCAGATAATTTATTATACCATGTTTCTTTATCCTTTTCAATGCATGCAAAAAAATAAGCACCCCACTTTCCCGCAGAGTATCTACTGTCTCAGTTCTGTTCGATTATCCCTTAATTTCTATTTGAATCCCCGATTTGAACAGGAAATCCAAATAGTCATCATACACCGTTATTTTCTCAATCGGTTTACGCACCAGATGTTCATCGTAGGCAGTAACCCGTTTCGGCTACGATTTGAGATATTCAATCATCTCCTGAATCCGTTCTTTTCCTGCCTTGTAATTTACATTGGCCGCCATCGCTTCTTCCTGCTCCTTCTGCAGGGCGTAAATCTTATCCACCACCTTGGAATAATCTTCCGAGGCCGCCATCATTTTTACAAGAAACGTCTGCTGTTTTTCAATTTGTTGTTTGATTGGTTTCCAAAACCTTGATGGCTCTCTGCTTGCCTCCCAGCACCTTATTGATTACTTCCAGCACCAAATTCTGAAGCTGTACATCTGACAGCGTTCTCGCCGGACACTCCACTCCCGGAGCATTCAGCCTTGTAACGCATCTCCGGACAATCTGCTTTTTGCCGTGATTATTCCAATGGGTTCTGCGATACATATCGCCGCAATGCCCACAAAAAACAGTGCCGAATAATGCATACTTACTGCTGTAAACATGTCTTTTCCCGTCCATGCCCTGCCATATATTTGCCCTGCGCCACATCTCTTCAATGATGAGTTCCATTCAGCAGTTCTGGTAAAACTGCTGAATGGAACTCATCATTTTGGTTTATCCGCCATCATCGTTTTTTTGATAAATAGCGAGTATATTTTTTATCCGTCAGGTCTACAAAAAGACTCCACGATAAGCGCAGAATATCCGTTATCCGTATGAACGAAATTTTACATTCTTCGTATACGGAATAAGTACATTCCCGTTTTTCCGCAAGGAAGCATTCCGCCTGGAAGGACTGGCGTTCCGCTATCGCCCATATGATAAGCCATAGCAGGGTTTCTGTTTCAGCATAAGCGCTGCTGCCTGTCCGTCCGGGAGCCTGTGAGCGATTACCTGTACAGAGACTGTTTTCCCCTTATATCTACAAAAACCGAAAACATCTATCCACTCCATATGCTTTTCTTCCGCTTCTTTCAGCAGGGCTGTCAGGGAAATTTTTTCTCCTTGTGTATGATACAGGCAGAAATTTTTTGACATGATGCGCTGGATTACATCCGCGCCCTGCTCTTGTGCGTAAATAAAATTCTGCGCTGTCCCATATCTGGTATCCGCCATGACAAGGTCCCCTTTTTTCATCGAAAAATGCTTCAGAGATTCCGCTGTATGCTGATCGGTAACCTTTACCTGTTTCATCCTGTTTTCATTCAATGAATAACATAGATGGATACGCTGCTAATTTTGCTGTTTCCCATTCTGGCGTATGACAGATGCATCCACCAGGAGTACATTTTTTACACCGTCAAAAGCAGAAATAACGGAAATTCCAAGGGCACAGGCGGCAGGTGTGGAAGGATTTTATTGTCCCAGTTTTTAAAAACTTCTTGTATTTTGCTGTTTACTTTGTTAAAATCATTTTGAAAATTCATGACAGACCTCTATTGGTAAATTATTTGGCAAAATCATTTTACACGAAAGAGAGTCAGTTATGAATTTTTATTTTATAAATCTTCGAAAATATTCAATTTTTGTATAGATTTTCATTAAGTTCGCACATATGGGGCAGAACACTCCGGTGATTTGCGAAAAGCCATCACAGATGGTAAAAGAATCATTATTACCACGATTGAGAAATTTCCCAATCCCTTTCGCTTGCCGTGTCCACCTTATAGGGTACATTATACACCTCTACTGCAGTATCCCTTGTTACATCCTCACAGTGCAGCCGGTTTAAGAACTGCCCAACCTGTTCCCATATTTTATTCTGCATATCCATGTCCTCCTTCAAATCTTATTATCATTATTAACATATCCGCAGATATTACACCATCCCGAATTCAAATCTATGCTCCAAAAAGAAATAGGCAGTGTTCCAAGCCTTTTGCTTAGAACACTGCCTATTTCTTTTTTATACGATTCATTTTATATCCAATCCCACGTACAGTCCGGATGTATTCCGGCCGGCTTGGGTCATCTTCAATTTTTTTCGGAGACGGCGGACATGAGAAGTGATATTGCTGTCATCTCGAAGATATTCCCCATTCCAGACATAATTGTAAATCTTTTCTTTAGAAAGCGTTATGCCCTGATGGCATGCCAGCACATACAGAATACGGAATTCCATATTGGTAAGATTAATTTCCTTTCCCTGTTTCAGCACTTTATGCTGCCAGTCATAATGTTCAATTCTCCAACTTGTATATCTCGTTGACTTTCATCCAATTTTCTGTCTATGTTGATATCAGCTTCATTAACGATTTTCAATATTTGATCATATATGCCTTTTTCTGATTCGTCTAATGAAATAATAATCAGCTTTCCCAAATTTTTCATTCCTCCAATATAATCTTTTTCTATGCATAAAATACCACCTGCCTACAGCCATGTTTTATCTACCCGCCTGCTTTTTGCACTGTGCAGCAGATAAAGTAGTTTCATTTTATTTAGTGATTTCTGTTCCTGCATTGTGAATTTCAATCATGTAAATGTCACAAGGCGATAGTTTCATATTTTTGGTAGACAAGCTATTTGCAAGTTCAGCGGACTTGGTCTTAAGCATTTTTTTGATATCGCTGCTCGCAATTTCTGTTTCGCTTAGACCATTCAAGTAATTTTGCATTTCTTCTTTGAGTGTCAGCAACGCCTTATCCCGTTCTGCTACCGTTACAAGTTTCGGGGCGTTGATAGAATAAGCAACATCCGCCTCAACGAAACAAGTAAAATCATATACCGTCTCCCCGTCTTCATCCAAATAGTCACATGGTCTGCTTTGTTTGGAGAGTGGCATATGAAATGTAAATTCTTCTCCCATATGCTCGCAATATAATTCATGTGACGAAAAACTTATTGTTGTGTTAAAGAAATCATAGTTTTCGTCATCGTGGGATATGGTGCTGCCCACATCAGCTACTGCGGCAAGGAACTCTGTCAATTCATCGGGTGTGGAAGCAAGTGCCTCGTTAAAATCGGCTATGCTTTGCTTTTCGTAGCCCTCGGTCTTATATGCAATCAGTTTTTCATATGCAGCAGACGCATTAGGGGAAATGGTCGGGCTTGAAGCCCCAATTGTTGACGCTACAGGTTGGCTAATGATGGTTTCGCTACTCTGCACAGTAGCATTGTTTTGTTCGGGCGAAGAATTTCGTCCTACGCACCCTGTTAGCGCACTTACCATTACGAGTGCGGCAAAGATGATGGGTAAACTTTTTTTCATAGTAAAATCTCCTTTCTGTAAACAACAATTGTAAGCGATGAATAACCCACCGTTCCACAGGAACTTGATTTTGCTCTATAATGGTATCAGCTTGGAGCGGATGTCCACATCAGTTCTTGATAAAGTAGCCCGGCAGCCGTTTATTGCTTTTCCTGCGGCTCCACTACTGCCATCCATTCCAAAAATAATAATCAGGAGATGATGCTATGTCAGAGAAAAAGAAAACCCGCAGTGACCAGGAATGGCTGGAGCTGATCCAGGAATGCCGCACGAGCGGCCTGCCTGACAGAGAATGGTGCCGGCTGCATTCCATATCCATAAATACATTTCATAACAAAGTTTCAGACCTAAAGAAAAATCCTGTATAATACCAGATCCGCAGGCGGCCCCATCCAGACAGATGCACGAAGTGGTTCCACTGGAGCTGGGCAGCAGCCCTGTCCCTGATCCAGGCTGCGCTGCAAGTGATACGCTGCCGGTTCCAGCAGCCCATGCTGCCATCACGGTCAGGATGCCGGGGTACAGCATTGAAATTGCAGACGGTGCTTCAGAAGATACCATACGGAATACGCTTCTGGCGCTGGGGAGGCTGTGCTGTTAGGTGCATTGTCCAGTGACACGAAAGTTTATATCGTCACTGAATGCACCGATATGCGGCGCAGCTTTGACGGCCTTATGTCCCTGATCCGGGACACTTACCAGATGGACCCTTATGCGGACGCCCTTTATCTGTTCTGCGGCCGGAAAAGAAATACGCTCAAGGCCCTTTACTTTGACCAGACGGGGTTCGTGCTCTGCACAAAACACCTAGACAATGGAAAATTCCAGTGGCCGCGGGACGCTTCGCAAGTAAGGCCGCTTACCCGCCAGCAGCTGCGATGGCTTCTGGAAGGACTCTCCATCTGCCAGCCAAAGGCGGTGCAGCCTTCCGGCAGGAAGGACTTCTGAACTTTTGTGCATTATGTAGAAATTTAAAAATTTATTTTCCAGCGCCGCAAGCCGCCAGGGAATGTTATCCACGACGCTGTTTTTTTCCGGGATGCTGTCCACGCATAACGCAGCGCCAGGCCGCAAAACTGTGGATAACCTGCATGAAAAATGCTGTTTTTAAGCCTTTTTCCTGTATCTGGCGGCAGTTTCCAGTCCGTCATTGTGCCTATCGCGCAGGTATGGTCGGTTTGATTTCATCCCCGCGTTTCCTTATAATGTAAGTAAATGGAAACGAGGAGGGCGCACATGCCAGTTAATATGGAAGATTATATCCGGCTGCTGGAAACAATGGTGGAGCAGCAGAAAATGCAGATACAGTCCCAGGACGCACGCATCCTGGAGCAGGAACAGATCATAGCACAACTGCGCGCCCTTGTGGATGAACTGCGCCTTTTAAAGTCCGGCCTGGAGGAAACGCTTGAAGAATTTAAGCGCCAGCTGTTCGGCACAAAAAGCGAGAAGACAAAAACTTCGCCAGCCAGTTGCGGGGATGAACCGGAAAACCCGCCTGCAAAAACAACGGTGAAAGAACACACCCGGACGAAAAAGAAGAAAGCCGCGAGGGATGAGCGTTATGCGGACATCCCTGTCCGCGATGTCATAATCTCTGTCCCGGATAAGGACCGGCTCTGCCCGTACTGCAATGCGCAAATGATCCTGCTTGGGTATAAACAAGTCCGCACAGAACTGCGCATAACCCCGGCAAAAGTGGAGCGTGTCCGCTATATGCAGGAAGAACTGATCTGCCCGGAATGCCGTAAAGACGGCGACGGCACAATCGTGCAGGCGCAGACGCCTGTACCTCTTATGGCACACAGCCCGGCGTCGCCGTCTGTTGTTGCGTACGTCATGTTTGAAAAAAGTTTTGTAAGCGTCCCATACTACCGCCAGGAGGCCTGCATGGCCCAGCTTGGATTGGAGCTGCCGCGTGAAACCATGGCAAACTGGTATATAAAATGTGCCATGGAATATTTCCAGCCGGTATATGACCAAATGCACCGGCTCCTCCTGCAGAGGGATATTATCCATGCGGATGAAACAACCTGCCAGGTGCTGCACGAAAAGGGGAAAGCCGCGGAATCTATATCATACATGTGGATGTATTTAAGCGGGAGCGACGGCCTGGCGCCGATCGTACTCTATGAATACCAGGCGGGGCGCAGCGGCGTTTTCCCAAAAGCTTTCCTGGAGGGTTTTTCCGGCATCGTGCAGTGCGATGGGTACAGCGGCTATAACCAGGTGGAGGATGTGGTCCTTGCCGTATGCTCTGCGCACTGCCGCAGAAAATTTTACGAAGCCCTCCCGGCAGAACGGCGGAAAAAGCTGAAGCTGCTGGACATAAATTCAGAAACGGATGTAAAAGACATCCCGCTTCCGGATCCGGAACAGATGGAAAACATGATCCCGGCTGAGATCGGCCTCGTGTTTTTCAACAAGCTCTTTTTCATTGAAAAAGGGCTGAAAGGCATGGGCCCAGAAAAGCGCCAGGAAAAACGGCTGGAAAAGGAGGCACCTGTCTGGGAAAAGTTCTGGACATGGATTGAAACGCTAAAACCGCTTGGCGGCAGCAAGCTGGAAAAAGCCGTCAATTATTCAGTAAACCACAGAGAGACACTGCAGAGCTATATGCTGGACGGCAGATGCGAACTTTCTAATAATAAAGCCGAACGCTGCGCGAAATCCTATGCTATTGGCAGGAAGAACTCGCTGTTCCACACATCTGCGGCTGGGGCAGAAGCAAGTGCGCTTGTTTACAGTATAATAGAAACCGCAAAAGCCAATAAGCTGAATGTATTCCAATACCTTTATGTCCTGCTGCTGTACATGCCTGAGCATAAAGATGATCCTAATGCAGTTAAAACGCTTCTTCCGTGGAGTGATTTTATCAAAGAACGCTGCACAGGACTGATCGATGTTGAAACGATAACACCTGAAAACAAACCTCAATTGCCAATATAGACTATTTTACACCTAAACGGAACATATGTGGAACGGTAGGTTATTCATCGCTTACTTCCATATGATGAAAAAAGGTTTTTAATTAATTATGAGTGTCTGTTCATAAATTGTCTATTGGGCATCTTTAGGAATAAATTTGTCTAACATTTCTAGACAGTCCTTTGAGGTGTATCCCCACAGGAAGGAACTGAGTGCTTGGACAGCCTCCGGGTGTCTGCGGTAGTAGGTCCTATGGGAGATATTTGCTATATGCGGGCGCAGGCTCTCGATAATCTCATCCGTATTTTGGAGCTGTTGGGGAGAGAGGTAGCTGTAATAGAGTATCCAGTAGTATTGTTCCCCGTGTTTATGCTTGTTTCGTAGGATGTCAACGGCGGAATTTAAGAGTGTCAGCATTTTGTTGCTACGCTCAATGCTCTTGGCATAGTCCTCCAGCCTCGTACCGCCGATGTCTGCCCCAGCGAGGTACGTGGTAGGATATGATTTCAAATGTCATTACCCGCATTTTATTTATAATCAGCAGATAGAGGGCATCAAATTCTTTGGTAGTCAACTCTATTTTCTGACCTTTAACATACACTGTCCTTTCCTCCAGGCAAAGGTATAAATTACCTTCCTGAATTTCCGTCAATGACTGATCTAAGCCGTTCGGTAAATAATAACATTCAGAAACAGCGCATAAAGGAACTTTGGATGTATTACCTTGCTTCTCTCGTTTACGAATATACGCCAGCAAGTCTTTCTGTTGCTCCACATCAAGTAGGGCAAACAATTTTTCTCCAATCTTTCTCCCAGATTCAGAAAGATCTAATACAGCTAATTTCCCATGCTATCACCCTCTTTATCTACATAAAGATTTTTGAAAGGAATCACCTTATGCTTTTTACACCTTAGCGGTATTTTCAACAATTCCTTTCGTCTGACGAATTTTTCTGCCATAAGTAACATAATACAGAATGACTGCGAGGATTAATGAAAGAACATCCGCAACGGGCTGCGCCCAAAGGAGTCCATTCACCCCTAATATGCTATTCATAACATACAGCAACGGAATGTAAATCAATCCCTGCCTGCTGATGTTGATGATCAAAGCGGGAACTGCGGCTCCCATTGCCTGCAAGCTGTTTTGGAATACATAGAAAATCCCAAACAATGCGCTGGTTGTAAGAAGTATTCTGCTGAAACGGAAAGCGTAATCATAGGCATTGCTGTCTGTCAGGAACGCCCCTACAATCTGGTTCGTAAAGATGTAGCAAAGACCGGTCATAATTGCGCTTACGACAAAAGAAAATAAAAGTGAAAACCGAAATGTTTCTTTATACCGTTTCCAGTCTTTTGCGCCAATACAGTACCCCAGCAATGGCTGAATCCCCTGCCCGATTCCGATACATAGCATACCCGTAACCATCGTTACTTTTGTTGCCACTCCACTTCCGGCAAGAGCCATATCGCCATATCCGGACATCAGGCTATTGACTACCATAACTGAAATTCCCATAATCATAGAGCCAAGTGCAGCCGGTATGCCGATGGCCAGCACACTGGAGCATATTTTATCCTTTGCTAAGTAGTCCTTAATGCGGATGCTGAGGGATGACTGCTTACTCAGGAAATACCAAAGGTAATATCCTGCCGCAACAATTTGGCTTATCAGTGTCGCAAGGGCCGCCCCGGCAACATCCCAGTGAAATCCCAGGATAAAGATAGGGTCAAGGATAATATTCAGAAGATTGCCTGCACTGATACCTATCATAGCTTTTTTCGGCTGTCCTTCAGATGTCAGGATTTTTGAAAATGTGCCGGAAATCATGGAAAACGGGCCGGAAAATGCTACAATCGCAAGGTAACTGTAAGCTAATTGGAGTGTGTCCTGGCTTGCGCCAAGTACCTTCAAAATTGGTTTCGCGAAGATAAAAAGCACTGCTGCCAAAATAATGCCAATCGCTGTAGCTGTCCACATACAAAATGAACTTACCTTTTTGTATATTCGGTACGTTTTTGCCCCATTGCACGGGAAATAACGGATGTACCGCCCATTCCAAAAATGTTAGAAACAGCAGAAAACATCGTGAATAACGGTGTGGTCAGCGAAATGGCGGCAAGTTGGAGCGGATCATGTGTCATTCCGATAAAAAGGGTGTCCGCCAAATTGTAGACAAGGAACAACAGCATGGTACACATGGCGGGAATTGCATTTTTTGACACAGCCGCCTTGACAGGCATCGCATTAAATTCTTCCAGTGACATTTTTTCATAAAATTGATTCTCCTTTCAACACTTTAATATTGATACTATGGAATTGATATATTTAAAACGTAATGTCCATTTCCGCATGGACATTTCATTTTAAGGTAATTCACCTGCATATTTACGCATGGCAGCGTCAAGATACCTGCTCAAACTGACTGTTATACAACTCCGCATAAAATCCGTTTTGGGCGAGAAGCTGCTGGTGATTGCCGCTTTCAATAATGTCGCCATCTTTCAGCACTAAAATCAAGTCAGCGTGTTTGATTGTAGATAGTCTATGTGCAATCACAAACGAAGTCTTGCCTTCGGTCAACTGTGCCATTGCTTTCTGCACCAGCAGCTCTGTTTTTGTATCGACAGAGCTTGTGGCTTCATCAAGAATCAGGAGAGGCGCACTTTCTATCATAGCGCGGGCAATGGTCACAAGCTGCCGCTGTCCAGAGGAGAGGCTGGTCTGTTCATCCAAAACGGTATCATAGCCTTGTGGCAGAGATTTTACATAATGCGCTAATCCAACGGCTCTGCATACTTCGTCAAGCTGTGCGTCTGTCACTCCCTTTTTTGAGTAAACGATGTTTTCCCGCAAAGTACCCTCGAATATCCATGTGTCCTGCAAAACCATACAGAACTGATCCCTGACATTCTCGCGTGTCAAATTCCGAATTGGCACGTTATCAATTAAAATTTCTCCCCCATCCGTTTCATAGAAACGCATGAGCAGGTTTACTATGGTAGTCTTACCTGCACCAGTCGGGCCGACAATAGCAACCGTCTGTCCGGCTGTCACTTTTGCGCTGAAGTCATGGATGATTGTCTTGTTCGCGTCATAGCCGAATCGTACATTCCGAAATTCCACATCACCCTGCACAGATTTCAAGCGGCATAGTTTTGTACTTTCATCCTCCATTTCTTCCTCTCCTAAGAAATCGAAAACTCTTTCACTGGCCGCAAGCGTAGATTGCAGGCTGGTAAATACTTGTGCGAGCTGGGAAAGTGGCTGTGTAAACAGACGGATATAAATCATAAAGGAAACAATTACTCCAAAGGTAATCGAGCCATTTGCTGCCAATACTGCACCGAGGACACAGACCGCCACATAACCAAAGTTACCGACAAAACCCATGAGCGGCATCATAAGACCGGAAAAAAATTGTGACTTCCATGCGCTGTCATATAATTCTCTGTTGATTTTATCGAACTCGTTTTCGGCCTGTGCTTCTCCGTTGTAAGCGCGCACCACCTGATGTCCCGCATACATTTCTTCAATATGCTCGTCTATGGCTCCCAGGGCATTTTGCTGGGCGGCAAAATATTTTGTGACCGTGCCATAATAAGCATCATTACCACAAAGCCAATCAAAGACGCGGCAACGGCGGTAATCGCCATAAGCACATTCGTAGCAAACATCATAATCAATGCGCCGAGAAACAGAGTCACCGAGGAAATCAAACTGCCTATACTGTTGTTCATCATCTGCCCAATCGTGTCTACATCATTGGTCACGCGGGACAATACATCGCCAAAGCTGGTTTTATCAAAGTACCTCAGCGGCATTCGATTGATTTTCTTTGATATATCTGAGCGCAGAGATTTAGACACCCTTTGCGTAACTGTAGCAAGAATGAAGCTCTGCATATAACCGAACAGCCAGCTAAGCCCATACAATACAGTCATAAAGATACAAACGCTGACAATAGCTGCAAGGTTAATATTACCGGTAAGGCCCTCTGTAATCAGATCCGTAATTTCCGATATTTTTCCAGGGCCTATAACGGAAAACACCGCACTGGCCGCACCAAGAATCAGGGCAATCACAATAGCAGGAATATATGGTTTGCAAAAACCTATCAAATTTTTCAATGCCGCATTGGAATTTCGGGCCTTTTCACCGACCGCTCCGCCTGCTCCACCGGGGCCTCCCATACGTCCGCCGCCGAAACCTTTTTGTGTATTTTTCTTAACACTTCCAATTTCATATTCTTTATCAGACATTTTCCAATTCCTCCTCCGAAAGCTGAGAGTGGGCAATTTCCTGATATACGGAACAATTCTTCATCAGTTCCTGATGGGTTCCCATCCCGGCAATTTTTCCAGCATCCAACACAATGATCTTATCCGCATTGCGGATTGTTCCAATACGTTGCGCCACAATTAGCTTTGTTGCGCCCTGCAATTTTTTATCTAACGTTGTCCGCAGAATTTGGTCTGTTTTGTAATCCAGCGCAGAAAAAGAATCATCGAAGATATAAATTTCAGGATGTCGGCAGATTGCGCGGGCAATGGAAAGCCGCTGCTTCTGACCGCCTGACACATTAACGCCGCCCTGTGCAATCCGGGCAGACAATCCGCCGGTCATTTTTTCCACAAACTCACTGGCTTGCGCCATTGATATGGCTTCCGTGACGGCATCTCTTTGTAGTGCTGAACGCCCGTTATCGCCATAGGCTACATTGCTTTCCACAGTGCCGGAAAAAAGGATTGCTTTCTGTGATACATACCCCAGCTTGTTCCGCAACGCTGTCTGTGAGTAGTCCCGTACATCCACTCCATCCACCAGAACCATTCCCTCCGTTGCGTCATAAAAGCGGGGTATCAGATTGACAAGTGTACTTTTTCCGCTGCCCGTTGCACCGATGAACGCCACCGTTTCCCCTTTGTGTGCAGTAAAGCTAATATCTTTCAGCATATCGCCTCCTGCATCCGGGTAACGGAAACTGACGCCGCGAAATTCGATTTCACCCTGGCAGGGCAGGCTCTCACCACTTGCCGCCCCATTTTCCATCCGGATTTTTGTATCAAGCACCTCGTTGATACGGCGAACAGACACCATCACGCGGGGGAGCATAATAAACATCATCGTCAGCATAGTAAACGCCATAATGACCTGCATGGCATAGGACGAAAAAACCACCATATCGGAAAAAATCGTCAGCCGTTCTGTCATTTCCGCCGCGTCAATCAGATATGCTCCAATCCAATAGATTACAAGGCTGATACCAGAAGATACAAAAGTCATGGTCGGCATAAGTAAGGCCATAACACGATTGGCAAACAAATTGGTGCTTGTCAATTCTGTATTTGCTTTTTCAAACTTTTCTTCCTGAAACGATTCGGCGTTGTAAGCTCGGACAACACGAATACCTGTCAGGTTTTCTCTTGTAACACGATTCAAATTATCCGTCAGCTTTTGGATGATCTGGAATTTAGGCAGCGCCAGGATAACGGCAATCATCAGGATAACCAGAATGATGAATACAGCGCCTGCCGTTGCCGCAGACCATTGCCACTGTTTATTGGAAATTTTGCAGACCGCCCATATCAAAAGGATCGGAGCTTTAATAAGAGCCTGTAATCCCATCGCAATAATAGTCTGCACCTGCGTAATGTCGTTTGTTGTTCTTGTAATCAGGCTGGCTGTAGAAAAGCGGCCCATTTCCTCGCTGTTGAAGCGCATGACCTTTTTGAACACCTGCTCACGCAAGGTTTTAGAAAGTCCGGCGGCCACTTTTGCTGCAAAGAAACCTGTTGCCATCGCTGCCGCCATACTGCCCACCGCGCAGAGCAGCATATAGCCGCCATTGAGAAGAATCTCACTTAGCTCTGAGCCGGGAGTTTCCACCAGCATTGTGATAGTAGACATATATTCCGGCATTTTTAAGTCAAGCCATACTTGCGCGATGATAAACACAAGACTGCACAGAACCATGCACCATTCTCGTTTTTTCATTTTTTGAAATATTTTTACCATAGGAAATACATTCCTCCTTTTTGAATTCACACAGCCTGTTCATCAGGCTATATGTGTTTATTCTGTCCTGAGTGCAATGACCGGATCTTTTTTAGCTGCATTTTTCGCCGGTAACAGCCCTCCTATAATCGTAATTACAACACTCAGAATAATCAAAGCAACCGCATATGTAAGCGGAAGTGCCACCGTAATCGTAACTGCACCTAACAAATTCCGAATAACAGCATTGATCGGAATCGTAAATAATACAGAGATACCTACTCCTAACAGACCTGCGCAACATCCTATAATAAATGTTTCCGCATTAAATACCTGAGAAATATTTCGTTTAGACGCACCCAGCGCCCGTAGGATTCCAATCTCTTTTGTACGCTCCATTACAGAGATATGTGTAATAATGCCAATCATAATACAAGATACAATCAGAGATACTGCCACAAAAGCAATCAATACATAGGAGATCATGTCAATAATAGATGTCAGCGAAGAAGTCATCAGTTCTACATAGTCCGTGTAGGTAATCTGATTATCTGCATCTACGGTTTTGTTATAGTTCTCTATACAATCTGATACAGCTTCTTTATCCTCGAAACTGTCGGTATAAATACTAATAGCTGCCGGAGCGTCATAGCTGCTCTTACCAAACCGCTCCATATTATCGGCATAAGAAGCCCCATTGATATATTCATCATAAATAGAAAGAAGAATTTCATTATCTGGTGTTTCTTGGAGCCATCTGTCCATTGCTTCGGCCATTACTGTTTCATCCATACCACTTCCGGCGTCCATCTGATTTGTGCCCTGAGTTTTCATGATTTCCTCCGGGTTATCTGCATTTTCACTATTTTGTGTGATATAGTATTGAATCATCTGGTACATGGAGGCTTTATCTGATACACCCATAGCGGAAATATATTCCCTGGTATCTGCAATTTTTGCTTCATCATCCAGAGCTTCAAAAGTTATTCCATTCAGGACATTGATTCCGGGAGTTTTTTCCTGTGCCAGCACAATAGCACTTTCATTGGTATGTTCAATGATATAATCCATCAATTTTGAGGTATAAACAATTGGCGTTGATATGGAGGCATTTGCCGCATCCTCCGTTGGACGAATGACACCTGTGATTTTCAGTTCTACACTATTTTCCAATAACTGATCGGTATTCAAGGTATCATCTTCCAGATAAGAAAAAGTACCATCTTCATTTTCTATATAACGATCAGCCGCTGAAATAAGATAGAAGATATGTCCGCAAATTTCTTCATAATCCCAACACCGTTTCTCAATATCCTCACCGGCTGCAATCTGATCTCTGATTTCAACATATTCATCTGCCGTGATTAGGCCAAGCTGATACAAAGCGTCTGCGGATATAGAATGATTCTCGTCTAATACCAGCATTACTTCGTTATATTTTTCAGGCCAGTCACCATATAAAACCTCATAACTATCCGTAATCACCTGGCTAACCGTATTACCTTCGGTACCCACCATAAGCTCTGAGAAATTTTCGGCGCCGGAGGATGCGGAAGAACCACCCATCATCATAGGCATACCACCCATGCCGCCAGTCATTGCACCGAATCCACTTGAACGATCGGAACCCGTTACTTCTTCTATGTCAGCATTGCTATTGATAAGATTTTCTTCTGAATCATAGGAGTATACGTCAAAATTTACATTGTAAGTATACACCACGCCGTTTTCGCCTAAATACCGTTGAATCTCGCTGTCAGGATCGTCCAGATACTGTTTGAACGAGGTCAAATTGTTTTCAATAATGTTGGATGCAATCGCTTCACTGGATTCGATTTCACTGTAATTCGCATAAACGCCATTATCAGGGTTCGTTTCATTTTCCGTTCCTTCCACCATGCCGCGGCCAATCATGCCGCTCCCCATCATGTCAGACAGATTCACGGTTTCAGAACTGATTGTAATGGGATAGGAAGTCATCGTATCTTTTTGAATATCGGATATATAATTATTTACGCCGGAGGAAAGCGCTAAAATCAATGCAATACCGATAATACCAATAGAGCCGGCAAAAGACGTCAGTATAGTCCTTCCTTTTTTCGTCCGCAAATTGTTAAAACTCAATGTGAGTGATAGCAAAAAGGACATTTTCGCTTTACCCATATTCTTATGCTCTGGTGGAGTCAGTTCTTCTCCCTCCACATCATAAGGCAAGGTATCATCAATAATCTTTCCATCTCGCAATCTTACAATGCGAGTAGCATATGCTTCAGCAAGTTCTGGGTTATGTGTTACCATAACGACTAACCGGTCTTTTGCCACTTCTTTCAGCAATTCCATAACCTGCTCACTGGTTCCGGTATCTAATGCTCCTGTAGGTTCGTCCGCTAAAAGAATATCAGGGTTATTGACAAGGGCACGAGCGATGGCAACACGCTGCATCTGACCACCGGACAGTTGATTCGGCTTTTTATGAATCTGATTGCCCAAACCGACTTTTTCAAGCGCTTCTTTTGCACGCCGATGACGCTCACCGCCAGAAACACCGGAGATTGTCAATGCCAGTTCAACATTAGCCAAAAGAGAGAGGTGCGGAATCAGGTTGTAACTCTGAAACACAAATCCAATCGTATGATTGCGGTAAGAATCCCAATCACGGTCTTTGTATTTCTTTGTTGAAATTCCATTGATGATCAGATCGCCGCTATCGTAACGGTCAAGTCCGCCAATCACATTAAGCAGTGTGGTTTTCCCCGAACCGCTGGAACCAAGTATTGCGACAAATTCATTGTCACGAAGATTTAAGTTTACCCCGTCAAGTGCTTTCTGTACCAAATCCCCGGTTTTGTATTGTTTACATATCTGTTTAATTTGAAGCACGATTATGTTTCTCCTTTCATAACGTTCATATTAAATCCATGGGATTGATACTATGAGATTGATATTTATAAAATGTAATGCCCGATTTATTAGGGCATCACATTTTACGCCTTTGTCAGCAAGGTGTTTCTTACTTTTATAAGCAAATCCTTAAACTGCCGCTTTTCATCATCCGTTAAATCTGCTAAAACCTCATTTTCCAGTTCCGCTAAAATTTTTTTGG
Organism: Eubacterium plexicaudatum ASF492; assembly: GCF_000364225.2. GTDB lineage: Bacteria > Bacillota > Clostridia > Lachnospirales > Lachnospiraceae > Eubacterium_J > Eubacterium_J plexicaudatum. Next base: position 4,313,060 of record NZ_AQFT02000001.1, on the reverse strand, counting down.
AGGCTTGATATTTCTGCTCTCCTAAAGGCGTGATTCGCACAATTTTTATACGCTTATCGGCGGAATCGCCAAAACTTTCTACATACTTTTTTTGCTCCAGCCTTACTATCATTCCTGCTGTTACCGATTGTGCAAGGTCAAGTTCTTTTTCCAAATTCTTCAATGTTACCTGACGCTCTGGATGTTTGGATAAGACTGATAATGTTTTTGCTTGGGACAATGTAATATCCTGCTCCTTCAAAGCATGGTTTAATTCTTTTTCCTCTATATCTTTAATGCTCTTTATGAGTATAATACTCGTAATACTTTCACCCATCTTATGTTTTCCTCCTTTCAAAACACAAGTATAACAAATCAATCTCATAATGTCAATACCTAGATATTGTTTTTTAATAATACTGGTTGTCTCGAATTCGGGACAATACTGGCAAGCAATGCAATCTTCCGTAAGATTGCGTATTTAGCAGAAATCCCGTACCCGGAATTTCTGCTATATGCTTGTTGGTGACATGTCCCCAAACCCCTGAGATCATCACCTGCGGTGATGGCTACGCGTTCCGTTGGAACGCTGAAAAACAAAAGCGGAGAGAAACCTATTGCCGCGACTTCTGCGGTTTCCGCCAGGTGGGAATGTCCAGCAAATGCTCCACATTCGCCCGGACATTATGGAGCTCCTTCATATCAGCCCTGGCCTGCTTGTAAGAAGAATAGGCTTTCCGTTTCTGCTCCAGGAGCCCGGCGTATTCCTCCCGCAGAGATTTGACAGAGGGCAGCTTTGTGATCCCCAGCCCGTCAAAATGTTTCTTCGCCGCCTGGTGCAGCAGGATTTCCGTCTCATGCGCCGCCCGGAATTTTTTGCTGTACCCGGCTTTCCGGTACTCCATATAGACCGCCCGTGTCTTGGCATAATTTACGATCTGTTTCTGCAGCTCCCCGTTAGCGGCCATCTGTGATTCCAGTTCCTTGATCTGTACTGACAGCGCATTGAAACTGGCGGTGGCGGCATCTGATTTTCCTGCAAAGCCTCATAGCTTATATCGCCATGCTCTTTGAGCCAGATCACCGCCTGGGAGAGCTGTTTTAAGTTGAACACCTTCGCCCAGCGTTCACAGGCGAAAGCGAAGGTGTTTTCGCTCCCAGTTGACTTCGATCCCAGCCGCCTCCAGCTTTTTCAAAAGTTCTTCAAAGTCCTTCGGCTTTTCTTCCAGGGCAGCATCGATAGCCCAGCGCAGCCGTTCCTGGCGGGAAGGCTGTTTCTGATTTCCCATCCATGTGCCGTAATGCTCCCTGCTGGGTTTCGGATTCTCCACAATGGAAAGCCCATGCTCCAGGCACAGCTTGTCATTCATGCGCCGGATCGCCCATGCGGAGCCCCAGAAGTTGCGGAATTTTTTCTGGCAGTCCAGCGTCGTAGAATTGATAATGATGTGGTTATGGACATGGTGCTTATCCACATGGGTGCAGACAACAAAGGCATGGTTTCCTTTGGTGAGCTTCAATGCCAGCTTCCGCCCGATCCGGTTCGCTTCGCTTCTTCCGGCGTGACCTCGCCGGGCTTAAATGCCTGCCGGAGATGGTAGGCGATCACATCATCCGCGCCCCGGTCACGTCCGGTCAGGTTCGCATACTGGCGCTTGGATAAAAGGATCTCCGCATCAGCAGTCCGGGTGTCGCACTCATAACCATAAATGAATTTCCCAAAATCAGTTTTCTGCGGATTCTTTACATAGTCAATGATGTCCGCTATGGCCGTGGAAACATCCCGGCCTTTCCCGACATGCAGCGGCATGAGCCGTGTGGTTGCCATCCATTCATCCCCCCCTTAATGAGAAATTGGTTCTGTTACCGTGCCTGCTCTTTATTCACTTTTGTTTTATTACTGTGCGCCGTCTGCTGCCCGGCATTTTTATTCAGGCTGTCACGCACGGACGGTTTCTGCTCCTGGGCCGGCGCACACTCCCGTCTGGCCTGGGAGAGAAACAGGTCGGTAAGTCCTGGATTGCAGCGGTCCACAGCAAAGCAAACATTCCGGTCATATCCGAAACCGTCCTTATCCTCACAGACCGGAACCGTCTGCGTCCATGCTTTATTGTCTCGTGAAATACGCCCGTCGTAATCTTTCTGCCGAACCGTGTTGGCAAGGACATAAAAAATCCGATCAGAATCAAACTGCTGTAAGACCTGCCGCACTCCTGACGGTAATCTGCGGGGTTCCTGTGTGACTGCACTGCTTGTGGGACAGGAAGAGGTCCCTCCAGCGGTAAAGCATGGACACGGAGATGCCGAAGCGGGAGCAGAGTTTTCCTACCGTATGCAGAGGAAGGAAGTATTCTGCCAGCACCCGAAGGATGAACAAAAGGCCATATTCAGAGTAAGGGATGATGACATCAGGGAGGATGGCATGGGTATGCCCGCAGCTTGTACAGCACAGCCGCAGGACACAGATTTCCCCATAGACTGTCTTTCCATACGTGAAATCAGCCATGGAGCGCATGTAAGAGCCATGGGAGACGCAGTTCCCTTTGGAGCCGCACCATGAACATGCCTCATCCTCCCATGAATAAGACAGCATATATTCATTGAAAAGCTGTATGGATGTTTTTTTATACGAATTATCTTGCAAATCAGTGAGTTTTTTCTTATCATAGTATTGTAGTATTTTTAGTGCATCCACCTTAGTACCGGATGCCATTACAGGAAGAAAGAACCGGCTGGGGAGTTTGGTTCTTTCTTTTTTTGTTCCATACACCAATATATACCAATGGATGTGGGGATTCAATACCGAAAACAATGTGCCGGAAAAAACGGCACATTTACATAGTAATGTTTTTTAGAATGAAGATTTTAATTTGCAGCAAACCTGCGGTAATAGATAAATTTAATTTGCTGGCTGACAATTATAAGTCAGGCAAAATGGGTAGCAACAGTATTGCCGCAGATGAAATGGTCCGTGTTGAATTTGATCACCGAAGGGGCGATCATATCCAGAAACTCCTGCACGCGAACATCTCCCGGATGTCCGGGCTGGTCTGTATTTGTATTCCTCAACTTTCTTCCTCCTGTCCTGAATTTTTTGCATAAAAAGACGCCAGACGCTTTTCACATCTGACGTTTCACATTATTATAATCCTGTTTTAACAACTGCTGGCTCATCCCCTGGGCCTGTTCAATCATGGCAAGATACCGGTCAAGCTGTACTTCCTCCAGTTCTGCGAGCATCTCTGCAAATGGTGAGATATCCCTCTCCACCGCATAGGCTTCCAACGCATTAAAGTATTCCAGACGGTTCTCCTTTGCGATGGATATGGGCGCGAAGCCGTTTGCCATCAGCTGGTAATTCATGATCAGCCTTGATGTCCTCCCATTTCCGTCCGGGTAGGGATGGATCTTTACAAATTCCGCATGGGTCCATGCCGCCAGCTCGATCAGGTTCAGCTGCTGTCCCTTCCAGGACAGATCCGCATAGAAATTTTTTATCTGCCGGTACATCTCATGGGGGGAAGGCGGGGTGTGCTGTGCGCCGGAAATATACACATCCACATTTCGGTAAACTCCTCCTACCATGATGTTTTGCATCAGCATGGCATGGATATCCTTGATAATCTTCTCGTCCAGCGCATATCCTTTGCCTATACAGTCTTTCACATAGTGGAATGCCTTCTCATGGTTTAACGGCTCGTAAAGTTCCCGCAGGCGTTTGCCGCCCACGCTGATCCTGTCCTCCAGCACCAGCTTTGTCTCCATCAGCGTCAGGGTGTTCCCCTCTATGGCCGTGGAATGATGGGTATATTCTATCTCGAACGCCCGCTCATAGCTGGCAATGGTCAGCTCCGGTATGAGATGCTTTCCTTCTTGATACGCATCCCGTTTCCGCAATAATTCCTGATAATCCATAGGCTGTCCTCCCTTCTGTCCCTTCTCCCAGAGTATACCACATTTTTGCCAGGGTAGTAACCCACTATTTTTCCTTAATCGTCCGGGATGATCCACCGTTCCCTGTCAAAGTCCTCAAACTTCTCGCTGGTCACGTTCTGCTCGTAATACACAGCCATAATCCGTTTGATATCCTCGCTCCCCGCCCGGCTGGCAGAGAATCCCTGCTCCTTTAAGGATTTTTCGATGCGGTCCAGGTAGGAGAACACCTCCGTCCCCTTCTCGTTGTGGAGCCGGATGATAATTAAAAATTCCCTGGCCGTGGCCATCTGCACCTGGATCCGGTCTAGGAAATTCTGGTCACGTTCCAGGAGCCTGCGGACCACCGGGTTCCTCTCATCCTCCGCCCGCTTCCGCAAAAAACTTTTGTTCTCATCGAAGTTCTCCCTGCTGTTTAAGCACAGCATCTCGATCTCCGCTACGCCTTTCAGCACATTCATCAGGGCATACACCCTGGCCCCTACGCTGGAATCGGACAGCACCGACAGGTTGGTGGGCCGGATCATGAAATACACCAGGTCGTCCCCATCGTAAGTCTCCAGGCTGTAGTCGCTGACCGCCTTCGTGTTGATGAGCTGGCGGGTGGAGAGCTTCTGCCCCCTCTCCCTTTTTTCTTTTCTGCTCATTGGTGAAACCTCCATTCAAAAAATTGCTGCCGGAAAAAGAACGCGCTGGCATAGCAGAGGAAATCCAGGATGCTGGTATCCTCAAAGCGAATCGTCAGAAACGCATACACAGCAGTCAGGATCGCCGGGATGACGATCCCCGTCTGGGTAATGGCCAGGACAGAAAGAAGGACACCCACGCCTACGATGGTAAGATCCTTAAGCTGCCACAGCCACATGGTTGCCTTCGCCTTCAGGTGATCCGGATAAATAGTGCAGACGGTTTTGCCGTTAAAATGAAGCGGACGAAAGCGGGGGCAGGGTTGTCAAATCCTGTTCCCCGTTTTCGGCGGCGAAATGGCAACGGCAAAAATCCAGACGGCCAAGGATTTAAGAGTGGAGATTTTTTCTCGTCCCTTGACCGTCTGGATAGTCGGAACGGAGTAAAGTACAGCTTGGTTTCCGTGAGTGAATGTGGTATAATTTCTACGGCACAGACAGACCGACAAGATGAAAGTTGACGCCGACGAAAATGAATGAAAGGAGAGAACACCTATGCTCAATGCAGGAAGCAGGATAGTAAATAATTGGATATATCCTATTGACAAAGGCTATATACTGATTGATACAGGGTATGAAAGCGGATTTGCATTTTTTAAAAAGCAACTGGCAAAGATGCAAATATCCCCTCAACAGATACGATATATTTTTTTGACACATGCTCACGATGACCACGCAGGTTATCTGAATGAAGTACTTTCGGAATGCCCTGACCTCCAAATCGTTATGAGCGACAAAGCATTAGAAAGATTATATAGAGGGCAAAACTCTTTTCATGGCGGTTGCACAACTAAGATTGCCTTGTTCTTTTGTTATTTAATGAAGTTCGTTGGCAAAGGTAAGCATTTGTTTCCCTCAATAAAGCAAGAATATCAATGTAGATGTATTCAAATCACAGCCATACGGCTTGACCACCGGCTCTGCCGGTGGTTTGGATGAACCCCTCCGGGGCATTTTTCGGTACCGCCTATAGGCGGTGTCTAAGCAACCCCTTTTTCGGTGCTGCCTATAGGCAGTATTTCACTAACCTCTGGTACTTGGCTGCCTCTTAAAAGAGGCTCTTTATCCTTCCATTCTACTGCATTCCTCCTGCTCTTCGATGTACTTTTTGATTGTCTCTTCGTTCACTTGCCCAATCGTCTCGGCATAATATCCTCTTGCCCAAAAATGTCTGCCATACTTGTCCCTGTATTCTGGGTGTCGGTCAAATATCATCAGGGCACTCTTTCCTTTCAATTTTGACATCACTTCCGAGATACTCATCTTGGGCGGAATCGAAACATACAGATGTACATGGTTTGGACATACTCCGCCTTTTATCAATTTTACTCCTGTGATTTTACATACTGTGGACAATATCTCGCCAACCTCTTTCCCAATCTTCCCATACATTACTTTCCGGCGATATTTCGGAATAAAAACAATATGATACGTGCAATTATACTTGGTATGTGCTAAAATCTGATTATCCATTATGGATACCTCCTGCTATTGTTGATTAGGTTGCCTAGACCCAAATCTATGATAACATGGAGGTTTTATTTTTGGTACTTTAGGGATCGCTACTGCTCACTCTATTCTCCCCAGCTCTGCTGGGGGCTTAATGGACGTTCAGTGACCGAACAAAACCGTAAGCAAGTGGAACTTTTACTGCAAGGAAAAATTATTGATACTCCCGGTCATACCGCCGATTCCATATCGCTTTTACTAAATGACGGTTCTCTATTCTGCGGTGATGCTGCTATGAACGGCTTGCCAAGTTTACATAGAATAACCATTTGGGCAGAGGACAAAACGGCTTTTCTGAAATCTTGGGAAACAATCATTGCACTTAAACCAAATCTAATATATCCAGGACATGGCAAGCCGTTTGAATATGAAGACCTTAAAATAAATCTAAAACGAGCAAAAAATATGGAATTGTTACCGATACAATAACTTCCAGTTTATAGCTCTAATAAAAGTCTAAAACAGGGCGACGGGGTAGGTGTTTACTATCCCGCCGATTTGTCTGTTACCGTTTCATATCCTGCTTTCTGTGGGGCGGTTGTTCCCGCTGTTCCTGCCGCAAGATACTGTAAACACTTTTTCTGGTTTTCTCCGCTTCTTTTACTTCCTCTTTCAATGCAAGATACCGCTGATTGAGCGTTTTTCTCTCGGCGGTCAACTTTGTGTATTCTTCTTTCCATGTCTTTGTTGGGATTGTGGTCTTGCCGTTCATCACGCCTTTGAGATAATCTTTCGCCGTTGTGAATAAGATTTGCTCGGCTTCGGTCAGCGGCTTCTTTCCCTTGTACTTGAAATAAGTGTTGGCTTGTCTAAGTGCTTTTTCAGAGTGGCAAGCCGCCGTTCAACGGGTTTCAGTTTCCCTTGAATATCCAGTTGTTCCCCTATCATAGTCTTAAATTTTTCATCAAACCCCGTCATATCCATGATGTTGTTGGCTTGTAGGAAATTCAGCATTTTCGCCGCGTCTTTGAGGTTATACAGCGATTGTGAATATCCCGATTTTCCTGTCAGCCAGCAAATTAAATTTATCTATTACCGCAGGTTTGCTGCAAATTAAAATCTTCATTCTAAAAAACATTACTATGTAAATGTGCCGTTTTTTCCGGCACATTATTTTCGGTATTGAATCCCCACATCCATTGGTATATATTGGTGTATGGAACAAAAAAGAAAGAACCAAACTCCCCAGCCGGTTCTTTCTTCCTGTAATGGCATCCGGTACTAAGGTGGATGCACTAAAAACACTCCAATACTATGATAAGAAAAAACTCACTGATTTGCAAGATAATTCGTATATAAAAAACATCCATACAGCTTTTCAATGAATATATGCTGTCTTATTCATGGGAGGATGAGGCATGTCCATGGTGCGGCTCCAAAGGGAACTGCGTCTCCCATGGCTCTTACATGCGCTCCATGGCTGATTTCACGTATGGAAAGACAGTCTATGGGGAAATCTGTGTCCTGCGGCTGTGCTGTACAAACTGCGGGCATACCCATGCCATCCTCCCTGATGTCATCATCCCTTACTCTGAATATGGCCTTTTGTTCATCCTTCGGGTGCTGGTAGAATACTTCCTTCCTCTGCATACGGTAGGAAAACTCTGCTCCCGCTTCGGCATCTCCGTGTCCATGCTTTACCGCTGGAGGGACCTCTTCCTGTCCCACAAGCAGGAGTGGCTCATCAGCTTCCCCGGTCTTGATATACAGGGCAATGAAATTTTTCACAGGGCTGCAGGCAGCAGGGTCAGCCGGCTGCCATCTGAACACAGTATTTTTATATGGAAGCAATCCTCCAGGGACTCATGCTGCGCTTTTGCTGGCCTATGTATGCTGATGCATATTTTGGAATGCGCAGGATTTGAAAATTCTGCATATGCCAGTCTGCTGATACAATTTTAGCCGTGCAGGCAGCAGCATTTTCTGTACTGCTGCATCTGCAGGGCAGGCATGGGATTCTGCTGGGCGGGAATGCAGGCAGATAGAAGTGTTTTCAGGAAAATGTCTGCTTATGTGGGAAATGGCTGGACTGTACACCCGGTGCTGTACAATCCGGCACCTGACAGGATATCATCTGTAATGCATTTGTATGAACACAGCCTGATTCCTTCTGCGTCTGTCTGTATAACTGCATTCCAGAATTCCAGTCCATATGCACAGCCTGTCCTGACAGATTCATATGTTTTGCCGTTCATGGCAAGAATCGGATTCCGGTATGTCAGTTCCCTCTGCCGGATGAACAGCAGTATCATGCGGTTTTCTGCATATTGCGGGATATTTAAGATATTTACATATCCCATGATGAGTCCAGGGGTCAGGATGGAATACTTTCCATTCGGCTTTCTTCCATACGCAGCTTCCACGCCTGTCTTTAGAACTTTTAAATCAATCATGGTACCGTCAGATGCAATAAAATCTATGCACTGTGAGGCAATAATCTGATCCTTTTTATAATTTGGATAACAGCGGGCGATTTCAATCATTGAATAGCTGCTCAGGAAAAATTCTACAGCATTTTTTAACAGCAGCGGATTCATGCAGGTTCAGTCTTTCTTTTCCAGTTCCAGACTGTCTGCTGACACAGCTTCGACCATGCATTTCATTTCCGTATTGCTGCATTTGCGGGCCAGGCATGGGATGCTTTCCTTTTCCACATGTTTGGGGCTTCTGCCAGGCGGAAATACCGCGTTATATTCTGTTCCGCTGATTACAGCGGTTAAAATTCCGGATTTCGTATATAAAATTCCTTCTTCCAGTTTTTCTCTGAAATAATATTTTACCATCCGTTCTCCTTCCTTTTCATCCTGATTTTTCAGTATATTTTATCATATACATATTTATAGGAAGTATGGCAGAAATCCTGGCTTTGATGTGCTGGATGAAAGCTGCCGGTAACGGCCATTTGTCAGATCAGGCAGGTATAGTGGCTGAAAGAATCCCGGGAAACAGATAGGTATATAAATGCGCTGATATAAAATAGTACAATAGGATGCAGCTTTTAAATTTCTAATCGTTCCTGTTCCAGGCAGTTCTAAGACATAGCTTCGGCCATGAAGACAGTATTTCCTCCTGAACCGCTGCATTTGCAGATTATTTTCTTAAAGATTATCTGTATATCAATGCGTTACACTTATTCACAGTATTATTTATAATTGAATCATATCCCATAATAATGCGGTGGTTAAGCAAAACATCATATGACATTTGGAGTGTCCTGACAGATTTTTCTAATTGCTGCAAAAGTAAAAAATTGTTACTGCAGCTTGATTTACATTTATATAGCTATTAAAATAAAAGACAAGATGATTATGGTTTTAACTTTAGCAGGACCAGGATCCGGAAAAACTACAGATATGGTAAAACAAATAATTAATAATATGGAATTTCTGGATATGAATCGGGAAATGGCAATTATAACATATACAAATGCTTCTGTAGAAGATATAAAAAGTAAGCTGATGTGTGATGTCAGCATTTCACCAAATGTATTCATAGGTACGATACATAGTTTCTTAGTTCGTTATTTTATAAAGCCTTATGCTGTAAACATTGGATATAAATCCAATCCTGTTATGATAGTTGATGAATTTAGTAATGCCGGTTTGGAATGGGTAGAAGCATGGGTTAAAAGAAAATATCCCAATAGTGCCAGAAATGAACGAAAAAACAGAGAAAAAGGAATGATTCAGAATCGAAGAAATAGAGCCATACAGGCTGCGGCTAAAAAAGGTATCTACACCTACGATGGAATTATCAAAATTTCAAGAGAGTTATCCGGAGAAAAGGAAATAATGCAGTCTGTTGGAAACAAACTGCAGTTTCTTTATATAGATGAATACCAGGATATTAGCAGGTATGGGCATGATATTATATTAAAAATAGAAAAGGCAAGGCATACCCAGATTTATGTTGTTGGCGATCCGGATCAGTCTATATATAGATTCAGATATGGAAATTCTCAAATTAGTGAAAAGGCACCAGCTGGAACAAAACAGCCATTAAGAGAATTGATGAGTATGGATGATGTAAAATGTCCAAAGAGAAGATTACTGGTAAATTATAGATCTGCAGAGGAGATTGTAAGTTTTATAAATCAGTATGCCACCTTAGAAGACCAGAAAGCAGAAAATGGCAGTGTATGTAAAATACAATATATATCTTCTGATAAGGCAGAGGACATAGCAGCGAAATTTGATAAGGTTTGTGAAATATATCAGTGTGAAACCAAATTAATAGTCGCAAAAAATAATGATACATTACAGAAATTTTGTAATTTTGTTTTGAAAGGAAATGTGGAAGAAAATAAAAAATTGAAAGATTCAAAATGCATTCAGGATTTTATAATTTCTTCGTCTGGTTTAAATTATGATGCCTTTATGGAAGCATATGATTTTTCACCATTTCAACTGAAAAAAATAGTTGTTGGGATTAGAAGAATCCTCAGAAAGAATCCTCAGTTGGACATATTAAAAATAGCAGCTGCATTGAGTAAAAAGCTGTACGGAAAAAAGATTGCTTTTAGTGATTCAAACTATTTTGACGATAAAGGTAAAATTCAAAATTATAATTTTTCTTTTATAGACGATGAAGAAATATCTGATGATAAAAAATAAGGTTATTAACCATACATAAGTCTAAAGGTTTAGAAGCAGACGGGGTGCTTGTGATAGCAGAAAATCGGAAACAGTTTTTTAAATGGCTGAATATGAAAAGGGATGATTTAAAAAATGAAAAAGATGAAGAGTACCGTTTGGGGTATGTGGCATTTAGCCGGGCAAAAAGAGTACTGGCTCTTGCCTGTCTGGAAAAAATCGATTTTACGGAATTGCGGAAAGATATCTTTGAAGAGATATGATTATTGGTAAGAAAAACAGATAAAGTTTGCTTTTTGATGCAATATATTGGGCAATTTACAGATCAGAACATAACAAATTCTATATAAATAAAAGTCTCCTGAACGCAGTTGACAACTTGCCAAATAATTATAGTAAATTGTGATTGTTCTGTCTCAAAATTTTTGCAAGATGAAAAGAATCGTATTGAAATAATTCCAGACAGGATGTGCATACTGATAAAAAGTCATAACAGACTGTACAATTTTAAGGGACAGACTGTGATAACTGCTGTACCAGAGGGTTATGGTAACAATCCTGAAAAAGGCAGAATGGCTGTTGTGAATAACAAAAGAAACAGATAAAAAAACAGGTGATAGTATGGCTCTGATTTAACTGAAATGCGGAATAATTTATGAAATGGTCTGATATGATGGCAGAAATATGGATAATATGGTATAGTAGAAAGAAAAAGCTTGGGAGGTGGATGATATGCTTGCAGCAGTGAATGGATATTATGACGGGGACAGCATTGTTCTTGAGGAAGATATTTCCCTGTCAAAAGGACAGAAAGTAATTGTCACGATACTCGATACAGTACAAAGAAAAGAGGGAATAGACATTGACAGGTATATAGGCAGGGGCAAAAAGATGTTTCAGTCTGATGCACAGGATTATGTGAGGGAGCTGAGGGAAAATGACAGATTGTAGGAAAGTATTTCTGGACACAGCCCCTCTGATTTATCTCCTTGATAATGATGCCAATTATATACAGAAGATCAGATTGATTTTTACAGAGCTGCTTGAAGCCGGGATTACAATTGTTTCATCTGTGATAACCTGTGAAGAATATTTAGTGTTTCCTTTCCGCACAAATAACCGGGAGAAAATAGCTGCATTCTGTGAATTTGTTTCAGACTGCGGGATTGTATTGAGGAATATTGACCGGGAAACAGCAGAAAAAGCAGCCAGAATCCGTGCAGAGTATCCGTATTTTAAGGGAATGGATGCCTTGCAGCTGGCATCTGCCTGTCTTCCGGGCTGTGATGTCATGCTGACAAATGATAACCAGTTAAAACAGTTTCAGGAAGTACGGTGTATAACTGTTGACGGATGGGAGCCGGGTTTCTGGTCTGGAGGCAGACAGATTGAGGATTAAGTATCTGAAAGTGGCGGCATACAGTGTCCCGTTGTTTTAATAATAATTTAGAGATTAACACGGATTTTGAAAAACAGCGGCGATGAAAGATAAAGGATATTTCTTTCATGCCAGAACTGGTTAAAAAGAAAGGGGCGTTTAGCAGAATAAAAGATACTATGTTCCTGCAAAACAATTTTTTGCTGATGGCAGATTATAATTTTTACTGAACGGATGCAGATAAAAAAGCAAGGCTCTCGAATGAAGGGGAGTTTTTCTCTTTATTCAGGGTCTTTCTCTTTATTAAAGATTTCTTCCCGGCTGTGGAAATAAGGCAGGACTGCTGCCAGTTCTTTTTAGTTGTTTTCTTCTCTCTTTTCTTCTTTTTCTCCCAGCTTTTCCTGATACCATCAAAATACAGGGGTTCGGAAGATGCCGGGAAAGGAAAGCAGAGGAAAGGAAGAGAAGAAGCAGTTTTTCCGGTATGGACTGCTGCATGATATATTTTATCTTTTTTATTTAACTGCCGGTTACAGGACTGCTGCATGAAATCCATTTTTTCTGTCTCTTTTCTTCCTCTTTTTCTTCACGATTCTTTGAAAATACAGGGGTTCTGAGCTGTACTGCTGCCATGCAGCTATCTTCTGTTTATCCTCTCTTTTCTTCCTTCTTCCACCTTTTATTCCTTGACAATACCGGGTTTCTGGCTTTTTTTAGAAAAAAGAGGGAGAGGAAAAGGAGGATGAGAAGCAGATTTGCTGGCATGGGATTTTTGCGGATATTTTTTGTTCCTTTTTTAAGAATTTTTTATCCTTAGAAAACGCTGTTTTTTGGCATTTTTGAGAAAAGAGCTGGGAAAAAGAGAGGAAAACAGGGAGTTTTTTGTTGGTGGGTTAAACATGGAAACGGAGAGGGAAAGAGAGAAAAAACAGGAAAGTTCTGGGTGGGTTTTTATCTGGATTTACAGGGCGCTGAGCAAAAATTATTTTTTGTAAATCAGCAAAAATGAAATCTGCAAGAACAACAAAAAGCCGGGAAGCCGCATAAACAGTGGACTTTCCGGCTTTTGATGTGGGGCGTGATACCTTTTTGATACCTAAATATCAGGCTTGGCTAAACCATTCCTTATAAACTGATATAGTGCTAGCATATGTAGGCTGATTAGTTGCGTAATACTGTTTTTGGTTTTCATCATTAACTAATTTGTATATTTCTTGTTTATACAATTTTTCAAAGCGTATTTTGTCGAATTTATTATCAATATATTTACCACATGCTTCTTCATAGGCGTTACGGTATTGCTCTTCTGCTGTAAAATATACTTGTTGAAGAATAGAATTATCTGGACTCTTTTGTAATTCAACTGTATAATGAGTTAATTCTTTCGTAGCGTCTGAAATAAGGCTTCTAATTTGAGTTTCAAATGTGCCTTGGGCAGTTAAAGTTTGGGTTGATACCATATTATTATATCGGGTAGTTAATTTTATATACATATAAAGATTGACTGCCGATATAATAAAAGAACAAATTGAGATGATAAGCGAAAAGATATTCATAAAAATACTCTTTTATTGTTTTTTGTTTCTTGAGCCTGTGCTATCAGTTCTCGGACTTCTCCCATAAGGGATAGTGTCGCAGTATTATCAAATGATTCTAAAATAATACGTAAATCGCCGATTTCATCTTCTAAATAGTGAAGCATCTGGTTAATCTGTGAAGATGTAATAGGTTGTCCATCTATTTTACAATTTAGTATTCAGACATGGTAAAAATTTATTAACAGCCTCTGATGGAAGGGGAGCCCCCTTCAGCTATTCATCAGATATGACTTTGTAACTTATTAACGGTATAGCTCTTGTGGCTATACCATTATTATACTAGGAGATTAACGATGTCGGGAAAGCATAAAGAACCAACGATAGCATTCCGTCCCGGTGCATGGGCAAGGGCTGTTATAGAACAGAGGACGGCATTAAGCGGTATTTGTAAGAAGGATTTTATTACAAAGAGCTGCTTATATTCAAATATTGTCGTGGTCGGCAAAAAGGAGAACATACAGCGAATCGTGGACTCTTTACAGGAAATGCAGATTGTTATGAAAGAAATCGCCGGACAGATTCAGTCTGGCGATTTTTCACTGTCGGATGACAGTTATAAGGAATTGAAGCGGGATTATCTGGCATTTGCAGTAACGGTTATTGATATCATGGATGGGGCGGCTTATTTGTTTGAAAAGATTCCCCCGGCAGGACAGAAAAACTGGAAAGCAGAACTAGAGTGTGTCTTAAAATTGCTTTCTGTCAACTGTGCGTCACAGTTTGCGGGAGATTTGTCCCGAATGAGGGAGGCGTAGCGGGCTACGTTGACCGAATGAGGGACAAATCTCCCGCAAAGTGGGGTGTGCAGATGGCAGGAATGAATTTTAAGACACACTCTAGAGTTGGAGCAGCTTTGGAAGTGTACTGGAACCTGATCAGGAAACTAGGAAAAAAGAAGAAAGTAAAGATAAAGAAACAGATTGAGGAAAGAGATGTTTTGATGTATAATAAGGTTTACAGAATGAAATCTATTATATACAAGTTATGATTAAGAAAATTCATGTTATAGAAATGTAGCATGATAAGTTAATATTACAAGAATGGCAGTTTGAAAAATGAATGGATTTTCAAAGTACAATTTATTAAATGAAAAGGCAGGTGGCCGGATGTGAAAGACCAGATGGAACGAAAAGGGAAAGAGACGCTGAAAGCTATAGAAAAGTTAAGTCTTATGGATGACAATCTGATGACTCTGGTATTTGACAGAAATATTGAAGCTACGGAATTGCTGCTGAAAGTTATTCTCGGCAGGAATGATTTAATGGTAATGGAAGTAGTGGGACAGAGAGAATATAAAAATCCAATGCCTGGCGGGCGTTCTGTTACCATAGATATTTATGCAAGGGATAGTGATGATAAAATCTATGACATTGAGGTTCAGCGTGCATCAGCCGGGGCAGATGTACGCAGGGCAAGATTTCACAGCAGCATGATTGATACAAAAATGTTGAAAGCGGGACAGGAATTTAAAGAAATACATGAATCATATGTGATATTCATCACAGCAGATGATGTTATGGGTGCAGGACATTCCTTATATCATGTCAATCGGATGATTGAGGAAACGGGTACATATTTTGGAGACGGTTCCCATATTATATACGTGAATGGCAGTTATAAGGATGATAATGATCCGGTTGGCAGGCTGATGCATGACTTTAGGTGTTTAAGTTATGTGGATATGTTTTACCCGGTGTTAGCCAGACAGGTTAAATATTTTAAGGAGACGGAAGGAGGTCAGGAAATTATGTGTCAGGTATTTGAAGAATTAGCGGAAAAAAGGGTTATAGAGGAGAAGAAGGAATCTGCCCGCCGAATGATTGCAAGAGGTAAACTGACTGTTGAAGAAATTGCAGAGGATGCCGGTTTGCCGATTGAAATTGTCAGAGATTTAGCTGGTTTGCAATTAGTGTAGGAATGCTGGAAAGTTCTGGTTCTATTCTGCTCGCTTGGTTCTGTTCTGGTTCTAAAAACAGTTAGAACGATGTAGAAATAATGCTTTTTCTGTAGGTTTCAAAGATGGAAAGGGACAGAAAAAAACGCAATATAGAGGAAAAGATTATATTGAGAGATGAGTTTGAAAAGTCGGAGCTAAGCCGCAAAGCCCGTAAACACTAGGGTTTGGCGGCTTTTTCTCTTTCTCATTGCATTACGATTGCATTTTTCTATTCAACCTCTCTGTGATAGATTGCGGTGTGCTGATTGCTAGTGTAATCTGCAATGCTGTGTGAAGCGGGTGTGTATGTTGTTGGACGGCGAATTGAGGGAGACATAAACGGCAAATTATTTTTCCAACCTTTTTCGCATTGACTGCGCAGCGCTGTCTACAAATGCATAATACCGCCGAAAATGCAGCACGCTGTTGGTATAGCTTTTCTTTCGAAATCGAAAGGCCATGAATCCCATTATGAGATCCATAGCCACATGATGTATTTGGATTTTTTATTGTTTGTCAGCCAGAGTCGGCAGATAAGCCAAACCGGCAGCAACAGTTACGGCATCTACCTTCCGCATTAGATTGCTGATCCGCCCCTCATTCCAGAAAATATCAGAAAAATCGGATAGTTCACATCCCACATCATGGTTCGGGATGCACAGGTAGTTTCCGTATTTATGCACTCCGGCCAGGATGTGGAAGTATGTCCCCCGTCCATTCATCTCAGCTTCATACCATCCAGGCCGCCATCGCAGCAGGATAATCTCCCCTGTCCAGGTTTCTATGCGGGAACCATCCCTGAAAAAACAGCTGTATTCCAAAAATAGCACCCCCTATCCAAGATTCTGGCTGCTGACGGAGGCAAGTATGACTTCCGTGTCAATTGCTTTCTTCTCCATCTGTGCGCCAAGGGTAAGGGCATTTGTCATCAGGTTATCCACCAGGCGCGGATTCCCCTGGGAATGGCTGTGGACAGCGGAAAGGGCGGCCTGCTCTATGATGGAGGCAGAGCCTCCCGCACAGGAGACCTTGTGGAGTACATACTGCGCCACTTCTGAATCTGTGAGACCAGTAAAGTTGTAATGCACGGTGATCCTCTGGCGCAGGGCTTCGTGGACCGGCTTGCGCAGGGTATTGTTCAGGTGCGGTTCCCCGCACAGGATGAGCGTAAAGCAGTTCAGGGAGTCATAGCCGTAGTTCATGAGCATCTTAATGTCCTCCAGGATGCCTGTGGAGAGGTACTGGGCCTCGTCAACGGCCAGAAGAAGGGGCTGCTTCTTTTCCCGGTAAAGGTAGAGGATCTGCTCCTGTATGGCCCGGAACATCCCGGGTTTGCCGCCTCTAGGTTCTACTCCCAGTACAGAGCAGAGCTGGCGGTAGAACTCCATGACGCTTACGGTGGAAAGACAGAGGTACTCCATATGGTAAAGGTTCGGGTTGAGCCCCTTTGCAAAACAGCGGAGTCCAAAAGACTTCCCCATGCCCGGGCGTGCCGTGAACAGACCAATGCCCCTGGTATCCTTGAGGTAATCCAGCCGGGAGAGCATCTCAGAGATGTCCCTGGAAAGGAAACGGTCTTTTTCCCGGGCCATCTGTTTGTCAAAAGGATTGAAAGACAATCCATATCGTCCTGCAGTTCTCATTCTTATCCGTAGGGCGGATGGGATAATGCACTCCTTCGTAAAGGATGAAGGCGGAGGACATGTCATCCGGGAGGAAGCGGATCTCCACTTTTGATGAGATAAACTGCATAGGGACATCATAGGATACCTTGTCGATGGAGACGGTAGAATCCTTATTCACTTTCCTTGTAATGCGGTTCAGGAAACATTCCTCCAGCCATTCCCTGGACGCAGGTGTCCGTATGGAAGCGCGGGTCTGCTGGTAACGGGAAAGGGGTGTAGTGCCGATACCGGAATGGAGGGAAGTATTATAGGAGCGCATGTAATCCTTAAGGAGTCCATTGAACTGTGCCAGGGAGCTTAAGGAATCCAGGTCCAGGGTATAGAGCCAGGTTTCCTTGAGTGTCCGGAACTGGCGTTCTATCTTAGCCTTGGATGCGCCATCCCGGATTTTTGTATGTAAAAGGATCGTTCCGATGGAGCCGCAGATGAGAGAAAGCTGCCCGTTCGAGTAGCTGGAACCGTTATCGACATAGAGCTTAGAAGGGATTCCGTGTGCAGCCACAGCATCCTTAAGCACTTTCTGGAAGTTATAAGCTGAGTCGTTATAGAAGAGCCCGCCGCCCACCAGGAACCGGGAATGGTCATCGATGATCAGGATGCAGTAGACCCGCCTGCGCTGGCCGTCTTCTGTGATATATGGAAGGTAACAGGTATCAGCCTGCCACATTTTCCCAAAGGCGTCCTCTTCAAAAGCCTTCCTGTCCCGCATGTTCGGGTTACGTGCCGATTTCAGGTCATAAAGGTGCAGGAAATACTCTGCCAGGACACGGAGGATGAAGAACAGGCCGTAGCCGGAATAGGGGATGATGAAATCCGGGAGGATGGCATGGGTATGGCCGCAGGTACAGATGAGGCGAAGGATGCAGAGGCTGTGTCGGACAGGGGCGCCGTCTATGAAATCCACCAGGGAACGGTCATAATAGGCATGGATCTTGCAGCTGCCCGCTGCCCCGCAGAAGGGACAGGTCTGCAGCTGGGGGCGGAATCCAACCATGAAAGACTCAAATAGTGCTTTTGATGAAGTTTTTATACGGATCAGCTTGCAAAATAGGGAGTTTTCTCTTATCATAGTATATGTCGGTAGTGCCAAAGCCTCACGAGTGGGACATGATCCCGTATATGGCAGGCACGCTGGTGTATGAGAGAAAGAACAAACTGTAGGAGGTTGGTGTTCTTTCTCTTTTTTTTCGTTCCAAAAAAACTATATCGGAACAGGCTGGAATGGTCAAGAGGAAAATGCGCCGTTTCCTACAGCGCGCTCTGATAGACAGTATTAAGGAGATGAGATTTTAATTCGATGTTTTTGTGCGGGAGATAGGAACTTTAGTTGTAAGCGATGAATAACCCACCGTTCCACAGGAACTTGATTTTGCTCTATAATGGTATCAGCTTGGAGCGGATGTCCACATCAGTTCTTGATAAAGTAGCCCGGCAGCCGTTTATTGCTTTTCCTGCGGCTCCACTACTGCCATCCATTCCAAAAATAATAATCAGGAGATGATGCTATGTCAGAGAAAAAGAAAACCCGCAGTGACCAGGAATGGCTGGAGCTGATCCAGGAATGCCGCACGAGCGGCCTGCCTGACAGAGAATGGTGCCGGCTGCATTCCATATCCATAAAAACATTTCATAACAAAGTTTCAGACCTAAAGAAAAATCCTGTATAATACCAGATCCGCAGGCGGCCCCATCCAGACAGATGCACGAAGTGGTTCCACTGGAGCTGGGCAGCAGCCCTGTCCCTGATCCAGGCTGCGCTGCAAGTGATACGCTGCCGGTTCCAGCAGCCCATGCTGCCATCACGGTCAGGATGCCGGGGTACAGCATTGAAATTGCAGACGGTGCTTCAGAAGATACCATACGGAATACGCTTCTGGCGCTGGGGAGGCTGTGCTGTTAGGTGCATTGTCCAGTGACACGAAAGTTTATATCGTCACTGGATGCACCGATATGCGGCGCAGCTTTGACGGCCTTATGTCCCTGATCCGGGACACTTACCAGATGGACCCTTATTCGGACGCCCTTTATCTGTTCTGCGGCCGGAAAAGAAATACGCTAAAGGCCCTGTACTTTGACCAGACGGGGTTCGTGCTCTGCACAAAACGCCTGGACAATGGAAAATTCCAGTGGCCGCGGGACGCTTCGCAAGTAAGGCCGCTTACCCGCCAGCAGCTGCGATGGCTTCTGGAAGGACTCTCCATCTGCCAGCCAAAGGCGGTGCAGCCTTCCGGCAGGAAGGACTTCTGAACTTTTGTGCATTATGTAGAAATTTAAAAATTTATTTTCCAGCGCCGCAAGCCGCCAGGGAATGTTATCCACGACGCTGTTTTTTTCCGGGATGCTGTCCACGCATAACGCAGCGCCAGGCCGCAAAACTGTGGATAACCTGCATGAAAAATGCTGTTTTTAAGCCTTTTTCCTGTATCTGGCGGCAGTTTCCAGTCCGTCATTGTGCCTATCGCGCAGGTATGGTCGGTTTGATTTCATCCCCGCGTTTCCTTATAATGTAAGTAAATGGAAACACGGAGGGTACACATGCCAGTTAATATGGAAGACTATATCCGGCTGCTGGAAACAATGGTGGAACAGCAGAAAATACATATACAGTCCCAGGACGCACGCATCCTGGAGCAGGAGCAGGCCATAGCACAACTGCGCGCCCTTGTGGATGAACTGCGCCTTTTAAAGTCCGGCCTGGAGGAAACGCTTGAAGAATTTAAGCGCCAGCTGTTCGGCACAAAAAGCGAGAAGACAAAAACTCCGCCAGCCAGTGCCGGGGATGAACCGGAAAACCCGCCTGCAAAAACAACGGTGAAGGAACACACCCGGACGAAAAAGAAGAAAGCCACGAGGGATGAGCGTTATGCGGACATCCCTGTCCGCGATGTCATAATCCCTGTCCCGGGTAAAGACCGACTCTGCCCGTACTGCAATGCGGAAATGATCCTGCTTGGATATAAACAAGTCCGCACAGAGCTGCGTATAACCCCGGCAAAAGTGGAGCGTGTCCGCTATATGCAGGAAGAACTGATCTGCCCGGAATGCCGTAAAGACGGCGACGGCACAATCGTGCAGGCGCAGACGCCTGTACCGCTTATGGCGCACAGCCCGGCGTCGCCGTCTGTTGTTGCGTACGTCATGTTTGAAAAAAGTTTTGTAAGCGTCCCATACTACCGCCAGGAGGCCTGCATGGCCCAGCTTGGATTGGAGCTGCCGCGTGAAACCATGGCGAACTGGTACATAAAATGTGCCATGGAATATTTCCAGCCGGTATATGACCAAATGCACCGGCTCCTCCTGCAAAGGGATATTATCCATGCGGATGAAACAACCTGCCAGGTGCTGCACGAAAAGGGGAAAGCCGCGGAATCTATATCATACATGTGGATGTATTTAAGCGGGAGCGACGGCCTGGCGCCGATCGTACTCTATGAATACCAGGCGGGGCGCAGCGGCGTTTTCCCAAAAGCTTTCCTGGAGGGTTTTTCCGGCATCGTGCAGTGCGATGGGTACAGCGGCTATAACCAGGTGGAGGATGTGGTCCTTGCCGTATGCTCTGCGCACTGCCGCAGAAAATTTTACGAAGCCCTCCCGGCAGAACGGCGGAAAAAGCTGAAGCTGCTGGACATAAATTCAGAAACGGATGTAAAAGACATCCCGCTTCCGGATCCGGAACAGATGGAAAACATGATCCCGGCTGAGATCGGCCTCGTGTTTTTCAACAAGCTCTTTTTCATTGAAAAAGGGCTGAAAGGCATGGGCCCAGAAAAGCGCCAGGAAAAACGGCTGGAAAAGGAGGCACCTGTCTGGGAAAAGTTCTGGTCATGGATTGAAGCCCTAAAACCGCTTGGCGGCAGCAAGCTGGAAAAAGCCGTCAATTATTCAATAAACCACAGAGAGACACTACAGAGCTATATGCTGGACGGCAGATGCGAACTTTCTAATAATAGAGCCGAACGCTGCGCAAAATCGTATGCTATTGGCAGGAAGAACTCGCTGTTCCACACATCTGCGGCTGGGGCAGAAGCAAGTGCGCTTGTTTACAGTATAATAGAAACCGCAAAAGCCAATAAGCTGAATGTATTCCAATACCTTTATGTCCTGCTGCTGTACATGCCTGAGCATAAAGATGATCCTAATGCAGTTAAAACGCTTCTTCCGTGGAGTGATTTTATCAAAGAACGCTGCACAGGACTGATCGATGTTGAAGCGATAACACCTGAAAACAAACCTCAATTGCCAATATAGACTATTTTACACCTAAACGGAACATATGTGGAACGGTAGGTTATTCATCGCTTACCTTTAGTTTGCTGGGAGACAACAGGCACACCCAATCTATCAGATTTTGTACTTCCTTGTCCGTTTCGTAAAGGTCTGTTTCGGCCACAATTTTAGCACACAGTCGTATCATAACTTTCTTTTCCATATCCGTCATATCCAATCAATCCTCACTTTCCTATCGGCTCATTTCAAAGGCACGTTTCGGGCGTTTATTTGCCCTTTCTGCCTGTTCCAATACCTTTGACCGTTCCACTATCGACTGCACCTGTTCCCTGCCGAAATGACGCTCCAAACGCCCCAAATCAGACGCTTTTTCCTGCAATCGGTCTATGGTGTTGCTCTGCTCCATGACCTTATCCGTCAAGCGGCTAATCTGCTTTTGTTGCCCGTCCATTTTGGCGGTCAGCTTCTGGCTTTGCTCCGTAAGCTGTACACATTTGATAGTCAGATTTTTAACGACCTCTTTCAATTTCTCTACAAGCGGGAGTGCCTTTTTATCCCGATAATTCTTTGCGCTCATCAATACCCCTGGCTCTGCCAACTGCCATTTCACATCTTCATCATAGGCGTGTATATTGCGCTCCATGACTTCCTTTGACTGTACCATTTTATTTATTTCCTGCTGTAACTTTTTCTGCTGTTTCTCCAACTTCTCATTTTCGGATAACAGCTTTTCTTTATCCTCTGTCAGCGTTTCCGTCTGCTCTTTCAGCAGATGATTTGTTGCGGTAAGTTCTGATACTTCCTGCCGGATTGCTTCGCCTTCTTTCCGTATCTGCTCCGTTTCCTGCCCTGCCGCTATCTGCTGATGAAGAATATCGGCTAATTCCTCTTTACTGCCGGAGATTGTCTGTTCCAGTTCTGCAACTTCTTTCTGCCGCTCCTGCTTCTCAAAATCAAGTACCGACAAATGCTTCTCATGTGTTCCCTTTTTCTCCCATTCAATGCCATGCTGTAACATAATATCTGCAAGCCGTTCTTTCTCTGCCGCTACCCACTGGTTACGTTCCGTTTCGCTCCTTGTACCGCCTTTGAAGCCAAGTTCTGCCAGTGCCTTTTTCAATGATACTCTTGTTTCAAGTCCTCTTTTGCTTCCAGTCGTATAAGGTATGAAATCTATATGCAGATGTGGCGTTGCTTCGTCCATATGGAGATGTGCCGAAAACACTTTCAATGTGGGATTGCGCCGCTGAAAATCTCGCATATATTCGTCAAGTATTTCTGCCGCAAGCTGTCCGTCTTTTGTCTTTGCCCCCATATCGTCTTTATTCCCGATTTGTAAAATAATCTCATGGAATGGCTTTTCCTGTTTGCCGGAACAGATTTTCTCATAGTAATCATCAATCCTGCGGTCACTTCTGGTCTGCTTCTCATTGTACCGGGCAAGTGCTTCATCAAATAATTCGTGGTATACGTCTTTGATATTTTCGTTGCAGTATTCCACATTCAGACAGCTCCACTCCGGGTCAATGTTCTTTGCATGGAATTTTCTGCTGTTATGGTTGATAGAGCCTTTCCCTGTCATAACGCTGATTGTCCGTTTCAATATATTTCCCTTTCTCCCTATCGGGTAATGAGCGCCGAATACGGCGCATAGCCTTTGTTACTTTCTGCGAAAGTAACGCAAGAGCACTTTCGACAGGCTACGCTCTATCAAAAGTGCCGTTGCGCCCTGCCGGGGCTTTCCGTCCTCATGGACGGTAGCGGCTGTTCGCCGCTTCAATGCTCCCCATGCGTCGGTTTGCGATAGCGTCGATATTTTCTATACCGCCCCGCTATCAAAAATACCGACGCATATCGTCGCACTTTACCCTTTCTGCTCTAGCCGTTTCAGAATGATTTTTCTCTCATGCCCCGTTTATTGTCGTAAAAATACCATAGTCATTAAGCAACTGGCTGTTCACTACATTTAATCTCCGGGAAAGCACATTCGCCGATAACTGCATATCCGGCAACTGTTTCAGAAGTTCTGTTGCCGTCCCCTCCCATTCCTGCATTTCCTCTGTCAGAAATTCGTTGATTGCTTCCAGTAATGGATTGGGCAGCTGTTTCCAAAGTTCCGTTTCCGCTTTCTGAAATTTCCAAATACACCGTTCACGGTCAAACTCTATCGTCAGCTCTTGATCGGACTGGTCACGCCCCACAATATCCATGACCGCCGTGTTGTCCGTGCGCTTTTTCTTGTGCATGATAAATGCCCCGTCTGCCGCACCGAGAAGCCCGTTTGTACCGGAAATCATATCGAAGCTGTCCTCGGACTCCAACTTGCGGGTATGGTGAACCACCAACAGACAGACACCATATTTATCACTGAATGATTTTAACTTTGTCACTATCTCATAGTCACTGGAATAGCTGTACCTGTCCCCGCCGACCTCACGCACTTTTTGGAGCGTATCAATAATAATCAGCCTTGCGTAATCATCTTCCAATGCAAGGTATAATACCGTCCCTTTTCGGACGGGATAATTCCACAGCGGAAGCCCCATAGCCACATGGTAGGCAAGCTGCCCCATGAAGAACGATTTCCCCACTTTCGGCGCACCCACAAAAAGGTAAGTGCCGCCATACAGTCATCACCACCTCTTACTTAAGAAGCGGGGATCTGCCGAAGGCGGTAAAGGAAAACATCCCTTATCTCAACCCACCGGTAAAGTCCCACTTTGAGGCATTTATCACGGAATCGGAGATGTTAAACGCCAACATGGTTTCCACCATAAACACCCTGAAGATGAAGGTTCCCAACCGCGTCTTCCATGAATGGTGCAATACCCTGATCCAGTGCCAGAGTGACCGCAGCATGAAAAACACCCTGACCTTTACCGTGCAGAAATTCTCTGACCAGCGCATCATCCAGTCGGAGCTGGAAGCCATCATCAATGAACCGAAAAAGGAAGCCATCACCATGATGTTCCTTGTGATCGGGAATATCCCGTTTTTGTATGTGCTGAACCACGCATGGTTTGGGACGCTGATGTTCTCCACGCCGTGAAAAATCACGCTTGCCATCTGCTGCAGTATCGTGCTGTTTTCCTTTACCCGGATCATGCAGCTTTCCAAGCCTATCGAATATAAGGCGTAAGCCGGGAGGGAAAATATTATGTATTTTTACGCCAGCTATACGGTAATGGTGCTTGTAGTTTTCGTGATAATGATAACTACCGCCCTATGCCTTACCCAGATTCTGAAATAATGCAGTGCCGCGCTACGCACTGTCAGTTCCATCAACCAACCCGTAGCGCAGAAATGAGGTAACAATATGACCAGATTACTGATCCTTTTTGCCGCCGTCTTTACGGGGATCGGCTGCTACCATCTCTCCTGCGCCTTTGTGGATGTTCCCACGGCACAGACATCCCGGATGATGATGCTTGCCAGAAAGCAGACCGGCACCGGCAATGAGAAACTTTTTGATGTATACCTGACAAAGATTGCCGCAAAGATTGCCGCAAAGCTTTCCCCGCTCCTTAAGCTGGATCCCATCAAGAAAAGCCGGCTTTCCCTGACGCTTGACATTGCAGGCATCCCACTGACGCCGGAGTGTTATACCATGAAAGCCTTCCTGACCGCGTTTGCGGCAGGGCTCCTGAGCGTGCCCTTTTTTATGGTCATGCCGCTGATGGGGCTGCTCATCATGGGGCTTGCCGTCATGGTATGGTTCTCAACCTACTATAAGGCTTTTGACCTCGTAAAAAAACGCCGCAAGCTCATTGAGGCAGAACTGCCCCGCTTTGCGGTCAGCATCCAGCAGGAACTCGCCACGGACAGGGATGTCTTAAAACTCCTGACCTCCTACCGCCGGATTGCCGGTCCGCATCTGGGGCAGGAGCTGGATACCACCGTGGCGGACATGCGGACGGGCAACTACGAAAATGCCCTGCTCCACTTCCAGAACCGTGTGGGCAGCACCATGCTCTCGGACATTGTGCGCGGACTGATCGGAACGCTGCGCGGGGATGACCAGCAGATGTATTTCAAGATGCTGGTATTTGACATGCGCCAGATCGAGCAGAACAACCTGAAGAAAGAGGCAGGAAAACGCCCGAAGCAGATGCAGAAATATTCCATGATGATGCTTTTCTGCATCCTCTTAATCTATGTAGTCGTCCTCTCCGTCGAGGTGGTCGGCTCACTGGGCGCCTTCTTTTAAGGACGTCAGCTTGTTAAAACTGCAGTCCAAGTATCCGCCCGGAAAGGAGGTGGTGCCTATAGTATTGAAACCAAGTTTCAAGAAGAATGCCCGCACTTGGCATTCTTCCGTGTGTAAATTCTTGGAGAGCGTACTTTGACCGCCTAGAATTTCTTTACACACTGAACCCGTAAACCAGCACAATCATATGGAGGAACCTTATGAAAAAGTTAGTATCACTCCCCGCCCTGCTCATCTATGCGGCAGCGGCAGCAACAACATTCATTATCATCAGAGCGAAAAGGAGAAAAAAGAACTATGCGTAAAGCAATCCAGACATTAAAGACCAAGGCAGCGTGTGCCGCTATCCGTACCAGGAGCATTTTGAAGAATGAGGCAGGCGACTTTTATATTTCGGATGGCGTCAAGATCATCATCGCTGTTGTACTGGGCGCACTGCTTTTAGCCGACCTGACACTCATCTTCAACGATACCGTCATCCCCGTATCACCAGGGAGATTGAAGGATTATTCGGTTGACGCCAAGACAGATCCTTGAGGGAGGTGACTTATGACTGATCCTGTGTTAAGCGTCAGCTATGCTACCATTGCCAGTTTCTTTGAAGCAACCGAGGGAAACTACCGCAACGCCATGTATGTTATGTCTCCTGTACCTGCAATTACCAGAAGGAATCCGGATGCGGGGATTTCCTGTTTATTCCGGGGCATGACTGCCGCCCGGTTCTGTTTCCGGTCTCGGACGCGGAAGCCTTTATGGGTACCCCATTGACCGGACAGACTTTCCCTGTGTCATGGACAGCCGGTGCTTCATCCGGCTTTACAGCAAAAAGAGCGACTTTGAGCGCCTGAAGGATACCCTTGTCGGCAGCGATGGAAAACCCTACCGCAACGCAAGAAACCTTGCCGCCGGATCGATCCGGTGTCTGGATGCAAACATCTGCAAGGAACGGGAGATCAGCTTTTTCGCCTTTAACATTCTTGAAGGAATGGAAGAATTTGAAGACATCCGGGACAACCTCAGCAATATGCTGCTCTCCCTGTCCGAGTATGGATTCGGGATCTGCCCCTTCCTGCTGGTTTCACCAAATGAATCAGCTGAAGGCATTGAGCCGAAAATAAAGACACTGACAGACCTTGCGGAGATTTCGGACATCCCTATCGACGGGATGGTGCTGCGCTTTGACAGCTTTTCCTATTCCGCAAGCCTCGGCAGGACCGGGCACCATTACAATGACGGCATTGCCTTCAAATTTGAGGATGACACCTATGAAACGGTCTTCCGCTCCATTGAGTGGCAGACAGGGCGCAGCGGCGAGATTGCCCCGGTTGCAGTATTTGACACGGTGGAGATTGACGGCTGTGAAGTATCCAGAGCAAGCCTCCATAACCTGACCTTTATCAAAGGACTGGAGCTGCACCCCGGATGCCGTATTCTGGTTTCCAAGCGCAACATGATCATCCCCCATGTGGAGGAAAATCTGGACCGTGGGAACTATCAGGACATGACGCCGCAGACCTGCCCCTGCTGTGGGCAGCCCACACGCATCCATTCCAGAGCAGGCGACAAAGGACGCATAGTAGAAACGCTCCATTGTGACAATCCCGAATGTGGCAGCCGCATCCTTCAGAAATTTGTTCATTCGCAGAAAAGAAAGCCATGAACATCAGGGGGCTTTCCGAGGCAACGCTGGATCAGCTTGTCCAGCTCGGCGCCTTAAAGAGTCATCAGGATTTGTCCCACCTTGACCGCTACCGGGATGAGATCATTGCACTGGAAGGCTTCGGTGAAAAATCCTATGAAAACCTGATTGCTTCCATCAATGAAAACCGCAACACAACCTTTGTACGCTTTGTTGTGGCAATGGACATTCCCCTGATCGGCAGGACTGCTGGCAGGAAACTGGACGGTCATTTCCACGGCAGTCTTCGTGAACTGGAGCTTGCCGCCCTGGATCGTTTCGATTTTACCTGCCTTGAGGGGATTGGCGACATTATGAGCAGCAACATCCATGAGTGGTTCCGCAATTCAGACCATCTCCTGTTATGGCGCGGCTTACAGAAAGAATTACACTTTGAAAACGGTTTGGATGCACAGACATCCGGAGAGGAGAACAATATGAACAAAACAACGAACAACACATTTGCAGGATGTACCATCGTAGCAACAGGAAAGCTTAAGAACTTCACCCGCGACGGGATCAACGCCAAGATCATCAGCCTCAGCGCCACGCCCGGCAGCTCCGTCACCAAAAAGACGGATTACCTGATCTTCGGCGAAAAGGCAGGCAGCAAGCTGGCAAAGGCAGAACAGCTCGGCGTCAAAATCCTGACTGAGCAGGAATTTATGGAAATGCTGTCGGTATAAGTTTCCTTATTGCCTTAAATCTTGAAAAAGCTGTCTGAAAAACGGCAGCTTTTTTAAGTATCCGGGCAGTCGCAGGGTATTTATTCTATATACGGGTTCCGTTCGCAATCCGTAAAACAATTCAAATCGCAACTGACAAAACGGCAGAATCATGCTATAATTTGAGAAAGAGAAGTATGCTATTTATGGCAGACAAAACGAACATCATTCAGGAACTGAACCTTGCAGACAGTTTTTTATTTGGAAAAGTAATGAGCGACACGGAAATATGCCGCATGGTACCGGAAAAAATATTAAATGTCCCCATTAAGAAGGTAGAGTTCCCTGTTACCAAAAAAATCACTGACATTACACCTGACAGCTGGGACATCCGCTTAGATGCCTGCATCAATGATGAGCAGGATACCATATACTCTGTTGAGATGCTGTGCTGCAAAGATGAGAACCTTCTCAAAAAAGCAAGGTATTTCCAGTGCAATATCGACTCGGACATAATCCTCCCCGGAAAAAGATGCACAAAGCTGAACAAATCGTACATCATCTTTATCTGCACCTTTGATCCATTTTCCGACGGGCGACACATCTACACCTTTGAGAACCGGTGTCTGGAAAATCTGTCGCTGACGCTCGGTGATGAAACCGCTGAGATATTTATAAGCACCAAGGGTAAAAAGGATGATGTGGATGACGAGATAAAGAATTTTCTGGCATATATCGAAAACAGCACTGACACCTGTGCGCAGCAGACCTCCAGCCCGCTGGTCAGAGCAATCCATAAAAGAGTAACTGAAATTAAGCTGGACAAGGATATGGAACTCCAGTATATGACTTTATTACAGAGGTAAGTGGGAATATAATGTCAGAAGGAATCGTTTATCAGAATAAGGATATTTTATTTAAGATCCTCGGCCAGACATATAAAGAAAAAAGTTTTGCGGCGTATGGCATTGACCTGCCGCCGATCAGGGAGCTTCTTCCCACAGACCTGCCGAAGATTGCTGCAAACGAAAAAAGCATTGACAACCTGTTTCTGCTGGAAGACGGCACTTATGCGATTGTAGATTACGAATCGGTATACAAAAAGGCGAATAAGATAAAATATCTGAATTATATCGCACGGGTAATGGAAAAATACTTTAAGGAAAATGAAACATTCAACCTGCGCCTGATCGTTATCTACACCAGCGATGTGCAAAGCGCGGAGCCAACGCTTGAAACGGACTGTTTTGCCCTGCGTACCGAGCAGGCTTTCCTGTCCCATATAGACGGCGAGGCAGCCTTCCGTGAAATTCAGGGCAAACTCCAGTCCGGCATCCCTTTGGCAGATGATGACCTGATGCGGTTAGTGATCCTGCCGCTTACGGTTCCCGGTACGGAAGGGAAACAGAATATGCTGGTGAGAATCGTTGAACTGGCTGAACAGATACCGGACGAAGGGCAGCGTATTTTTACCCTGTCCGGCGTGATAGTTGCAAGTGACAAATTTATAAACAGGGATTACATGGATCAAATAAGGAGGCGCATCAACATGACACAGTTAGGACAGCTTTATGAGAAGGAAAAAATTGAATATGCGAACCAGAAGGTAAGGGAAAACATTAAAGAAATGGCCAAATCCTTGATGGATGAAGGTGACGACATTATTAAAATTATGAAAGTTACCGGACTGACTGAGGCAGAGTTACTTCGCCTTCAGGATGAAAATGTAACGGTATAATAGGTATGCATATAGCTTAGGACCGGTTTTCGCCGGTCCTTTTCTATTATGCCACACCTCTTGTTAAACGCGTTTGCGGAAGGATTTGAACCTTCGGTGCGTTGCCGCACACCACCTTAGCGGGGTGGCACCATAAACCACTCGGACACGCAAACGGAAAGTGGATGGGGCAGGAATCGAACCTGCGGTGTTTCTCTGTGACGGATTTACAGTCCGCTGCCCTCGCCACTAGGCATACCCATCCATAATGTGACCAAGGGAATCGATCTACGCTCCGCTTCGGTCGGCGCAAAACAGATGTCCCCCGGACATCTGTTTTGCGCCCCCGTAAGCAGATCCACATGTCTGCAAAGCGAACTGCGTTCGCTTGACTACCACTATCCTATGGCCACAGTAGCTCCTGCGGGACTTGAACCCGTCATTTCCGGCTTGAGAGGCCGGCGTCCTGACCTTTAGACTAAGGAGCCATATGATGATCCCCACGGGACTTGAACCCTGCATTTCCGGCTTGAAAGGCCGGTGTCCTAACCTTTAGACTAGGGGACCGTACTGCAGGCATTTTTCAGCCTGCTATTATCTTATTGTTTCTCTTTCCTATCTTCTATTCATGCGCTGATCTGTACCTGCGCTGCCGTATCAGTAACCAAAATATCATCCAGCCGTACCTGCAGAACCGCCGCCAGCACCACAAGATTATCTATGGTTGGCAAAGCTACTCCTTGCTGCCACTTGTAGATAGCCTGCGGCGTTGCAAAACCAAAAACATCCTGCAGATCCCTTACCAATAATCCCATCTGCTTCCGCAGCCTTCCTATGTTCTGCCCTGTCCTTACCATATCTATAACCGGCAAATTTGCCATGATCCTCACCTCCTTATTCTACAGAAATCAGTGTCGCAAAAGGTATACCTTTGGAGATATGGTAAACTGACTGCTTTTTTACCTGAATCTCTATCGCAAAAGGTTCCAAATCCTTTTTGCGACATCGCAGGCAATGCTCCATACCTTTTGCGACACATCATTTTATACGCATAAGGCTGCCAGATTACAACAAATATACTGCCAATTCCAACTGGGATTCTGCACTATATCCGGAACTTCTGGATACAGTTTAGCAACGTGGCTGACAGCTCCTGATACAGATCCTCGTCAAACACATTCCGATCCATAGCGTTTTTAATCAGCAGGAGACGGTACATCCGGAGATTTCTTCCCGTGCCTCCTTATCCCCTGCCTTTGCCCTCTCAAGCAGCAATTCAAAATTCATCTTTCCTGACCCCCATTTCCTTGCGCAATTTGCAGATAATATAGTAATATGCCATTTGCTACCACTCCGTCACCCTCTAACGGGGCATAAATGTTATCCCTGATTCTTTCTACAACTGCCTGAGTCCTGGCTTTATCAGACCCCTGTTTATTGACAATGCATGCTCCCCTCTGTGATAAAACATTGTCAATCTCAGCCCTGTCGACTACACCTCTGGCAGAAGCTGTTTCTCCATTAAGAAATGCATCCAGATAGCAGGTAAACTGTTCATTCAGGATCAGTTTGTTCTCATTTTTGTTGTTATCTATTATAAACGTTGCACCACTGCCTTCGATGCTTTCTAATTCCTGGAAAAACTCATAGCAGTTCATAAATTCTTTTATGCTTGCATTATCATCTGGCATACACGTTACCACACAGATGATCTTATCCGTTTCAGCCTGTAATCTTCGTTTAACGGCTGGCACTATTGCACTGCCAGAACCTCCTCCGGTACTTCCTATAAGAAAAATAACTTTGCAGTCCTTAAATCTTTCTTTAATTTCATTAACAAGCAGATCAAAGTTCTCACAGTTATTATCTGCCAGAAGCTGCTTTGCCTTTTTTCTGTCTTTATTGCTTCCATATCCGCCCAGAATATGATATTTACATTCTTCTGGTATGTCCAGCCCATCCAGATCTGACTGTGCCGTATTCGCTGCCAGAATATTAGAAAATCCTTTTTCATGGATACTCTTTACTATATTGCCGCCCATCTGTCCAAAACCCGCAAATCCATACCATCCGTCAACGTTCATTGTTACTTTTACAGTTTCATTCATTACTGCATCCATAATTATTTTCCTCCATATCATCATATTTTTTTAAAGTTCCAAGCCTGACTCACTAATAAAATAGCTGTTTGCTCTTTCTACTTTCACGCCAGATTCCACCAGTTTCCTTTTTTGAAGAATCCTTATATGCTTGTACAATGTATTAGACTTGTTTCTTCCTTCCTGTTCTGAAATTTCTGTTACTGTCATTGCCCTTATGTAATTGGATATTCAACTTCTCCGTCAAAAAAGATTGGACGCAGCAATATAGGACTGACACTAAAATTATATATAATGATGTTGACATTACGCCACTTGTAAATGCTGATTATGGTGAAAGAACTCCTGTTACACGCGATCAACAATATGCCTACACAGAATATCTAGGAAGAAGCGGACATGTTTTATATGCCCGTAAAAAACTATTGAATGTTTTGAATGAAATCCACTCCAAATCAACAAATGAAATATCTGATAATTTGTCTGATATAATTGAGTATATTGAAAAATATGTTGTTTACTGGTATAAAAAATGTTGGAATAATATAGATGACTTATTTCCAACCGCTAATAGTTTAGATACACTCTATGACTTGTTAAATAAATGTATATGTGTTGACATGATTGCACAACAAGAGTTTACGCTAATTTCTATTGATGAAGATTTTGATTGGTTGAGAGAAAAACTTCATTCGTAATATAAATAATAATTTTAAAGTATATATATCATACGAACCAGAAAAGAAAGAAGTGTAATAATTGATTAAAATTGAAAAATTACAAGAATACTATTCTCAAGATAAAATCATCATTAGTATTCATGCACAAGAACGATTAAGACAAAGAGGGATAAAACAAAAAGATATTAGAAACCGTATAATGACAGGAGAAATTATAGAACAATATCCAGATGATTTTCCATTCCCAAGCTGTTTAATATTTGGTTATACAACTGACAATAAAATATTACATGCAGTAGCAAGTGATGAGGGTAGTATGTCACGAATAATTACAGCATATTTTCCAAGTACTGATAAATTTCACGATGATTTTAAAACCAGAAAGGGGCATTAATCATGATCTGTATGAGTTGTAAATATGGCGAAATGCAAGAATCAATTACAACATATTTTACACAATTAAATAATTGTTATATTATTATACACTACTTTACAACTTTATAAATGATGCCCCTGTTTCTGAACCGGCCGTTTTAAGGCATTTATTAAAGCATTTGATTTTATGCTGGTTTCGACTTTTTCTACGAAAATGGCATAAAATACCTGCTGGCGAATTTGTTCACTTAACGCAAACCGAAACTCCTGCACGCTTTCTGTCTGATATTTATAAAACGCCTTGTCCTGGTATGGCAGCAGTTTCATTGCACAGTATGAAATGTTAATCAGATTGACCAGCATTTCAATCCCTTTGCGGCTGCGGACCATGTAACTGCACAGTGACCAGAAAGTTTTCTGTTCGTAGTAACTAACCTCTATCGGCCATCGAAATGCATACAGCATCAGGGGAATAAACTGCATCCGGCTGCTCCCTGTCTGGTTTAGCGGGGATTTCTCCTGCCATGCGCAGAAGACCTGAAGCTGTTCCGGAAAAACTGTGCTGAAAAACAAACGCCTGCTGCCTGCTGCTTTATCAGCGGATGTGACATATGCCAGGACTGTCCTTTTTCCAAAAATATTAGTAAGGACATGGCGCACGGCCATATAATAATCACCGATTTTTTCATCAGACAGCGTAAAATCGTCCTGAATGGAAAGTTTTTTCCCATGCAGCGCAGGCCGCCCTCTTTTTCCAGTACGCTGCGGCGGCAGGTCATAAATGACAGAATCAGACCTTGCATTTCCGATAAGGTCAAGGTTCTCATATTCATCCACAATGGAAACAAGGTTCTTTTTTACATACCAGCTGTCACAAAGGATGATAACATTTTTTTTATTGCTGAATTCCGGCATCGCCTGACGGACCATGGATGCAGCAAGTTCCAGCTTTGACTCCTTTTTTTGCCACATACGGTATCCAAGCGGAACAGAAAGGTAATGGATCCTGTTTTTATTCCACACCGGGACGCAGAGCATTACGCTTACGAAACAATGTCCGTTCAGATAGTTTGAGCCATTATGCGCTGCATGGTCAAAAAGTTTTGAAACATCTTCAAATTTTTTTCCAAACTTCGGGGCCATTGTGTCATCAATGCACAGAAAAACAGGCTGTGAAGAAAGTTTTTCCGGTATGAGTTTTAAAGCCATGCCAGCAGTAACATTCATAAATCTGGAATAATCGGCCTTTGCATAAGAGCAGGCATAGTAAAATGCATTCAGGGATTTTTTTGTAATCCCTGATAAAAAATGTCTGTAAAGGGACCGGATGGAAACTGCTGACTCCATGGCAAGTATAGATAACACCAGCAGAAAAAGGGTTTCAATAGTCGGTGCGGAAAAAGTTTTAAAATAAATATAAAAATAACGGTACAGTCTACCAATTAGATTATTTTCGTTGTATAATAAGTCTGACGTACAAGGTCACTCTCTTTCGTATAGTTTTGTATGCAAACTTATTATACATGAGAAAGTACCTTGTGCGTTATTTTATTTTTTAAAAAGTTGTAAAGTGGTGTAAAATAAGCACCGCAATCCTTTGAGAAATCAGGGGGTTGCGGTTTTTTAATGTCTAAAAATAATAGCGAACAAAAGGAAAAGCCACTTGCCGGAATTTCATTGTGAATGGCTTGTGGCTCTAAAATGGCTCTAAAAATAAATTAAAAATAGGGAGTCCGCTCGTGACTCCCTTTGCTTAATTACAATAAATCCTTTGGCACACGTCCAAAGAAGAATTGTAATAGTATTTTATGTTGAAGAAGAAAAATTATGTATAGATAAAAATAAAGGGAACTCGCTCGTAGTTCCCTTGTTTGAAATACTATACTAGCGTTCCACTCGTGAACACTTTTCTTGTATCCTTATACTAGCATGAAAATCCAAATTTGTCTACATTTCTTTTTGAGATTTTTCTAAAAAATCTGCTAAATTTTGAATATCTGAAAATTGGTAGGTATCAAGCAATTCTTGGAATTTATCAAGTTGTCGTTGTTTTGAATCCAAATCGGTTTGTAGTAAGGTGCGATTGCTTTTCAGCTTTTCAATGTATTGTAGTTTATCGTCATACATATTTTGCAATGTCTGATAATGGTGGTTTATGCCAAGCGATAAAGAAATAGCTTTGTCAACAGCTTTCATTTCATCAGCAGAAAGGTCGGTAATATAATCGCTAAGTCTTGCTTTGCTTACGCATGTAATATTTCCCAGAAGAACATTTCCGTCAAGTATGAGTTTGCCGGAGGAATCTTTTTTCTCCGCAATCGGTACAACAATAGGAAGTGTAGAGGTGGTATGCGTTATAGGTGCAACCAGTGTATTAGGAGATGTTCTGTTAGCTGAATTATATTGGAGAACCACACAAGGTCGCTCTTTGCATTCCTCACTGCCAATGCCAACGCCTAAGTTGCAACGGTATACTTGTCCTCTATATACGATACGATTTTAGCAGAGGTCGCAATAGCGTTTAGGTATAGTTTGTTTTTGAACCATTCAAGATATTGTTGGGTTTTCGTAAGGTCAATCGGCACATTAAATAATTTCAAAGTATCTTCTAGCCACATATCATATTCTTCTTTATCCATTTTACCGGAAATTAATGCTTGATTTACTTTGTTCCAGTCGGGAATAAAGGTTGCAATCTGTGCATTGGGTATATCTAATGTCAAATGGGCAGTTAGTTGATTATCCTCTTGTGAATAGGTTGTGTTTCCTTTTATTTGCAATCCCCTACGGTCTAAATCTATCAGAATAGAGAAAAATCAGCAAAAGTATTTACAGTAGCAGTTTTATTTGAAGTAATCTTTATTTCCAGTAAATCATTTAAAGTAATTCCAAGTGTATCACAAAATTTCAGTATTGTTTCGGCTGGTGGTTCACTATATCCATTTTCGTAATTAGAATATGAGGAATTAGTCAAAGAAAGTCTTGAAGACATATCACGTTGGTTAATTCCTGCGTTAGTTCGCACTTGTTTCATTCGCTTTCCAATCTCAAAATATTCGCCTAATCTCATGCCACAACCTCCTTTTGGAATAATGTAATATATTTGAGTTACAAGAAAACTTGTAATAATACAAGAAATGAAAGAGAGGTGAATTTATTGAAACAAAATCACATGATGACAGCGGAAGATGTAGCAAAAGAATTAGGAGTATCTAAAGGTCACGCTTACAAACTGATAAGAGAATTAAATGAAGAATTACAGAGCAAAGGCTATCTTGTTGTTGCCGGGAAAGTGCCAAAAGCATTTTGGGAAACAAAGTTTTACGGTTACAATCAGCCTAACCAAACCGCACGAGGGGATAAGGAATGTCTGCTTCAAGAGATGAAAAGACCGGGAAATGGACTGCTCAATGCTATTACGAAAACTGGAAAGGGGAGAAGAAGCACAAAAAGAAACGTGGTTTTGCCACGAAAAAGGAAGCGTTGGAGTGGGAAAGAGAATTTCTGAAAAGTACATCTGCCAATATGGATATGATGTTAGGCGCATTTGTTGATGTGTATTTCCGGGATAAAGCAGGAGAACTAAAGGAACGCACGATAATAAATAAGCGTTACATGATAGAAGCCCATGTATTACCGTATTTTGAGAATAAGCAAATGAACGAAATAAGCCCCTCTGATATTATCCAGTGGCAGAACGCTATCAGAGCAAAAGGGTATTCGCAGACTTATTTACGCATGGTGCAAAATCAGATTACCGCATTATTTACTCATGCAAGTAACATTTACAATCTCAATAATAACCCATGTAAAAAGGTTAAGAAAATGGGAAAGTCTGACGCTGACAAGCTGAACTTTTGGACGAAAGACGAATACGATTGTTTCATCAGCGGCATTGACCGGGAAAGCAAGTATTATGTAATATTTGAAATTCTCTTTTGGACGGGTTGCAGAGAGGGGGACAACATGGTACTTGTCAACTAAATGATGTAGTGATAAAATGGATATAAATTTTATTATTAAAATAGACAAATAAATTTTAATCTTAAAAAATGAATATTTATCAAGATAAATTTGGTGGTGCGAAATGACAAAGGAATTTCAGGCGGGTTACTACAAAATTGAAGTAACAGATATTATAGAAAAAAGTATTGTAAATGCTTTGTTCCTATAAGGATTGACAGGTGGTTTGATAGAATCCAGATTCAATCTGGATATAATGCACTATTATTGCAGATTTATCGGAAAATAGGTCATATAGAGGGCATGGTCGCTTTACTAAATTGCGAAGAAATAGAAAATATTAACGGTCTGATTGATAGAATTAATTTTATGTACTGTCAGCCAGATGGGAAGCAGGCATTAAATATTTTGAAATTTTTTAGCCAAATTCATGGAGATGAATTAATGATACAATCCTTAAAAGACCAAATAACATTATATTCAGACATAAATGTGTTAAGGTCTCGGCATAGAAAAAAATTC
Organism: Eubacterium plexicaudatum ASF492; assembly: GCF_000364225.2. GTDB lineage: Bacteria > Bacillota > Clostridia > Lachnospirales > Lachnospiraceae > Eubacterium_J > Eubacterium_J plexicaudatum. The sequence goes on along the minus strand of NZ_AQFT02000001.1, from coordinate 4,275,631 downwards.
ATTATTTTAAGAAATGTCATTTCTGCATTAAGGGAAGAATTTAATCCGGTTTCACCTGAAAGAATTGGAGAAAACATAGACGATTTGCTTGATGTGACATCAAAGTATGCAAATTATTTTAAAAAGCAGAATGATGTGTTGAATCCGATTTTATTTAGTGGATTGCTTTTATATCAGTTATTGACATTAGCTCCATATGAACAAAATAATATTGTTTATTCATCTTATGCGGTGGAAAAGTATATGCAAAAACTAAAAGTATTACCAGAAGTTTCATTTCCGTTTGCAAAGCTAATCCGTAATAACATAAATGAGTGTGAGGATCGTATGGCAGAGGTAAGATGGTCGTGCAATATAAATCCGTGGCTAACTTTTTATTTAAACATAGTGGATAAGGCGTTGGAAGCAGTATGTAGATTTGTTCAGGAGCAACATAAGCATATGGAAGCAAGTATAAATGCAGTAAACAGGGTTAAAAATATCTCTCCAAATATGAGAAACAAAATGATAATGGAATTAGGGTTCATGCAGCAGATGCCGTTTTTCCGGATAGAAGATGTAATGAATCACTGTAATATTACACACAGCACAGCAGTAAAAATGGTAAATACCTTTATTAACTGAAAATTGTAAAGCAGACAGATAATAAGCAGCGGTATCGGGTATATGAATATGTATCACTGACGGAATGTATTAAGAAAATATGAGAAATGAAAAAGTTTCATATATATGGTAGGGATTAATGAATGTAATAGCGGGATTAAAATAGAATGTGTTTGAAAGATATGATATTATAGACAAAAATGGCAAAAGTCTAAAATTTATGATGAAAAATGAACGAGATTGTGGTAAAATGATAGATAATCAAGTGTTATCCGTCAGAAATCAAATTAGAATTAAATACAGGATAATACCAGATTATAGTTAATTGATAGGTATCTGTCAGTTTTGTTGAATGAAAGTGGTATGAAATGAATAATAAGAAATATCATCGAAGTTTTGGAGTAGATGAATTAGCATGCTATTAGGAGAAATCTATGGATTCAAATGATATTAAAGATATAGAAATACAGCTAAAGAGAATTATAAAAATCAGAACCCTGGCCGGACGATGATATATGGCATTCCTATACATATAAAATTTTACATAAGCATATTCAAGACTATATAGATGAATTACAATTTGAAATACACAAGTTGTGTTAAATGCAGGCTGTGGTAAAACAACCTATAAAACTTGCGCTACTACTATACATATGGATATTATTGAAAAGTATGTTAATTTATTTGAAAACTATTTAGTTGTTCTATAGAAAAATCCCTTTGCAAGATTGTTCTGTAGATTGTGTAATATGTGTTGGGAGTGTTATTAATTATGTAGATATTCAAAAGGCTGTGTCAGAATTTAGTAGAGTACTGAAACCTAATGGCATTCTCATATTAGAATTTGAAAGATCAAATAGTGCTGAGTTTCTTTTACAAAAAATATTCAAAACTTTATTTATGCAAACATATCAATATAACAATCAAACACATTACTTGTGGATGTATGACGAGAACTTTGTACTTCAATTAGCAGAATTTTACAAGTTCAGTTGCAAAAAAAGTATAGATTTCATAACCTTTCATCATTATTTATAGATTTGGTCTTTCAGAGAAAAAGGCTGCTAAATACTCAAAATTTGATGACTGGTTGCAACCTTTTTCCTACTTTTTGCTCATAACGAAATTTTATTTTGAGAAAAACGTTCTTTCATAAATTGTACTAACGTTATTGCTGCCGAGAGAATAGTAAGTAATGAACAAAAAATGCTTCTGATGTTTCAAACCGTTCAAGATAACAGAAAACACCTGTTGCAATAGAAAAAATCAAACACACAATACGCATAGTCCATTGTTTTACATAATAGATCAGTTTCTTCTTTAGAGTTATGTTTTCTGTTGATATTTGCTGACATAATCCATTTTGAAATAAAGTACAATTAACTAATGTAATATTATCAATCTCTATGTTATCAGTAAATTCTTTTTCTACTTTGTTTATCAAATTAGCAAAAAATTGGTCAACCTTTGTTTGATCGATAAATTTTGCATACCATACTGCATAATGATTCATATAGATATCCGTTAATAATTCTTTATAGAATGTCTTATCAACGGTAGTTTTGGTATACATTCCATTTATCAAGGGCTTAATAGCAATATTGAAATCTTCCCAAAATAATTCTTTTTTCATATTATTATAATATGGCTGATAATATGGTGTCTGAAGTATCTTGAAGCTTTCAAAAGAAAGTAATTGTCTAAAATAATTGCTATCAACATCTATATATTTATTTTCATTATCTTTTTTGAGAGATAATTCTGTAATAATGTATTTTACATAATAGCTTTTCTTTTTCAAAAGTCCACTTATATCTTCAAAAATCATATGGTAAAATTATAAAAATATATATGATTTCTTGGATTGGTGCAAATATAATCTATAAATAATGCTTCGCTTTGTGGAAGATAACCATATTCTGCGAAACCAACTATTTTATCATTAGCATACAAAACATAAAAAACAATTTTCTAGCATCATTATATTTATTATGTATGTAATCCCGTATTTGTGAAGTAGATGTTTCTGAATGTTCATCTACCATTTTTATATATATGTCAAGAGCTTCTACTAAATCCTTGTCATTTGCACTCTTAATCAATTTAATTGTATAATTCGTATCCATAAAGTTACTCCCAAAATTCCTAAAGGATACTTTCTTATTATTCATTTCATACCACTTTCATTCAACAAAACTGACAGATACCTATCAATTAACTATAATCTGGTATTATCCTGTATTTAATTCTAATTTGATTTCTGACGGATAACACTTGATTATCCGTTGCTTTTTAGTGGGCAATCCCAAATTAGCGGAATTGCCCATAACCTTTATAAATCAAAATCCTTTCGAGGGTGTTTTGTAGCAAGAATGTTTCGTTGCTTTGCAACTGTAACGTGTGTATATATTTCAGTAATGTTAATAGAACTGTGGCCTAACATCTCCTGAATATAACGAATATCAACATCTGCTTCCAAAAGGCTTGTTGCAAAAGTGTGGCGAAACATGTGCGGTGTGATATGTTGTTCAATAGATGCCAGAGAGGTATATTTGTTAATCATTCTTCGTATTGATTGGTCAGACAGTGCTTTTCCTGATTGGCTTACGAAAAAGTTAGAGCAGGATTGTCTTTCGGAACAAAAATTATCATTATATTCTGTTAGAATTTTGATTACAGATTCATTACCGATTTGAATTCGGCGTTCTTTGCTGCCTTTTCCATATATGAGTATAGTTCCGTCGTATAAATTTACATCATTTACTTTTAATGAGCAGAGTTCGGATATTCTCATCCCGGTTGAAAATAGCAATTCCGCAACAGCAATGTCTCTTAGGGCATTTCTTTTTTGATAAGGAGTTTTGGCATTTTTGCGTTGTTTGTATATTGCGTATAAAAATATTTCAACGGTATGCAGAGGGATGGTTTTGGGGAGTTTCACAGGCTCGCGAAAATGTATCAATATTTTACTGAATGGATTAGTATTAATGATTTCCTTGTAGTCCAAGTGGTGGAACAGTGCTTTTACTGATGCTATTTTGCGTTTTACAGTCTTGGGTTTATATTGTTCATGAAGTTGGGAAACATACTGTTCCAATATTTCGGAAGTAATTTCTGTAATATTAATATTGGAAATTTGTTCAGAAAACTGCCGTAAATCAATTCGGTATGCTTTCAATGTTTTCGCATCAAGACATTTTTGCGATTTGCAATATTCCAAATAGTTCCTAATGTGCGCTTTTATACTGTCCATAATTTAAAATCTCCTTTTGTGTTTTTTAGTTTCGTATATTAATTTTAATTCTTGTGTCAGTCCATTGACAATTATTGTATAGAATTTGAGATGGACTGTTTCTAAATAATAACGATTTTTAAGGTGGCACATATCAGCTATAAATAGTGCATTCTGGCACTCTGAAAACTGTTCTCTTTCGGTTATGATAGTTGCAGGCTTGAGAAAGCCGCAATAATTTAATAGGACACGCATACACCTGATTTTATTTTCGCCTTTTTATCTGTCTGCATTTATGCAGGGATAAAGGGGTGGCAGAATCCCGTTTCGTGCGAAGAGTTACCTGCAATAGAAAACATTGTTGCCCGTGAAGGTAAAGAGCAGAGGATTGTGCCTACTGGCATGGCAGTCAGAGATAATGAGATAAAACAGCACCGGAATTTCAGCGAGAAGCATTTTCCGGGAGTGGCTCCCTGCGGTTTCGTCTGGATGGGCATGATGAAAACGTAGTGAGGGATCAGCCGTCCCAGTGTATGTTACCCAGTTCGGGGATTGGCGAGAGCATATATAATATTTTTGGATGAAGCAGAAGGGTAATGTGGTGGAAACACCACGTTGTCCTCTGATACAGGCAAGCCTTGCAGTTATTATATGATAGAAAAAAGAGGTTTTCCTGTATGAGAGAATAACGTAAAGGAAGATACAAAATGAATCAGTCTTACAGCAATTTCCTTGATGAATGAATTATCAGCAATAGTTTGGCAGGAAGGTGATGGTATGGTTCAGAAGTGTTATCAAGTGCGTTAAGTTTAGGTAGTGTTTCTGCTACAGAAAAAATTTTTTAGATTTTACTTGACAAAAGCAGAGATTTTGTAGCTTGCGGTCTAAAAGATTTAATGATAAAATCTATATAGAAAATAGAATTAAAAAGGCGATGAATTAGTTGGTGGCAAAATTGTGAACCAATATTTAATTTATTTCTGGGGGATATATATGGAGAAGGATTTTCAGGCTGGCTGGTATTATAATGAACGTACAGGTATGAAAGAGATATTTTATCTTAGTTGCTATACGCCGGTGAGCATTGACAAGTGGTTTGGCAGAATTCATTTAAATGCAGAAATGAAAAACCTATTATTACGAATTTACCATAAGATTGGAAAACTGGAAGGGATTTGTGAATTGCTGGATGAAGAAGAAATAAAAAATATAGACGAAATGGTTTACAGATATAATTTGATGTACTGTCAGTTGGGTGGAAACCGACTGCCGGATTTTGAAAACTTTTTTGGCTATGCAGGTAATGATGAACTTATTCGGAAAGAAAGGCAAAAAATTCAGGAGTTCTCTGATTTGAAGATGCTGAGGGGACAGCATAGGGAAAAATTTATTATCTGCAGGCAGACGATATGGGTTTTAAGAAAAGAATGGAATCCTACAGCCCCACACCGGATAGGCGGCTGTCTGGATGATTTGATTCGTATCATGTTAGGTTTTAAAAGTGATGTAAAAAAGGAAAATGCCTCATTAGATCCGATTTTATTCAGTGGCCTGCTTTATTACCAGTTTTTAACAGTTGTGCCGTATGAAATGAATAATATATTGTATTCATCTTATACTGTGACAAAATATCTGCAGGAACTGAAGATTTTACCGGAATTATCGCTTCCGCTTTCTAAACTGATGCATGATAATAAAAATGAATGTGATGACCGCATGGCGGAGGTCAGACAGGCATGCAATATTAATCAGTGGCTTCTTTTCTATTTAGGTATGCTGGATAAAGTGTTCGGTACAGAGTATAATTTTATAAAAGAGAAGCACTGTTGTCTGGAAAAAAGTCGGGATATACTGGATAAAGCTGAGAATATACCGGTCCATATGAAAGAACGTATGAAGCATGAATTAATGATGATGCATCAGAAGCCCTTTTTTCGGATAGAAGGATTGATGAATGATTGCAATATAACGCACAGTACGGCAACAAAAATGGTCAATTTGTTTGTTGCGTTAAATTTAGTAAAACAGGTGAATAATAAACAGCGGTATCGTGTATATGAATATACTCCGTTGGTAGAATGCATTCAAAGAATATAGTTATTTCAATTATAAAAATGATGATAAAGGATATAAAACAAAATGTACAACTATAATAATCCTGAATTATTCACGGAATAACAGCATTAACTGCTGAAACCCGCATAGTTACTGTATTTTAAATGAATATTGCTTTTCACTTATTTAGTGAATAGAAAAAGACCTCTATCTATGGTAAAATTTAGGTGTCTACTCCAAATCAAAACCAAAGAAAGGGTCTTTATATGGATATTTTAAACACTGTAAGCTTAGAAAGCAATAGACAGATTAAAATTAATTTTGACGGAGGCGATTTATCCTCCGATGCAGGACTTCTCCTGTTCAAAGAGTTCCTGGTTAAGATTGGAGCGGTCAAGCTCGTTAACCGTATGTTCAAAACCAATGATACCGCTTGGTTCCGCGTCCATAAGGATGATACGAATCTGATGCAGGTAATTTACCAGATTATCAGTTCCTACTTTGAGGATGACTGTGCGGACGAACTGACAAACGAACCTGTTATGACAGTTATTTTAGAGAAGGATGCCCTGGCATCCCAGCCTACCCTGTCACGCTTTTTTAACCGCATGGATGGAGATACGATCAGCCAGTTAAACCAGATCACCCGTGAACTCCGTAAAGTCATCTATTCCATAAAGAAACCGGAATTCATGCTTTTTGATATTGATTCCACACTTCTTGATGTCTATGGGAATCAGGAAGGGGAAGGTTTCAACTACCATTATCAGGCCCACGGTTATCATCCGCTGTTATGCTACGACGGGCTGACCGGCGATCTGCTAAAAGCACAGCTTCGTGACGGCACCATGTATTGCAGCAAAGAGGCAGATATTTTTATGAAGTCCCTTCTGGATGAATTTCTCTGCGATTTCCCGGATATGCCGCTTTTTCTTCGCGGTGACAGTGGCTTTGCGTCACCAGACCTGTATGAAGTTCTTGAAGATAAAAACTGCAAATATGCCATCCGGCTCAAGGAGAACGCAAAACTCCGTGAATTGGCAGAAGAGGAAAACCAGGCACTGTACCGCGCAACGAAATTCAACCAGGTAGATTACGCCGTCGAGTATGGGGAATTCCTGTACCAGGCCGGTTCATGGAACCATCCACGCAGGGTGGTCTTTAAAATAGAAAAGCCGTATGGGCAGATGGTCCATCTGTATACCTTTATTGTCACAACACTGGAAATGGAACCTTATCAGGTGATCCAGTTCTATTGCGGAAGAGGCAAAATGGAAAATTTCATCAAGGAATGCAAAAGCGGTTTTGACTTTGCCTCTGTAAGCAGTTCCTCAAAGCTGGTAAACGCGAACCGCCTTCTGGTTCATGCGTTAGCTTATAACCTATTCAATTGGTTTAGACGATTGGCGCTTGCTGTCAGCATGAGAAAACAGCGCATTGATACCATACGATTAAAACTGCTGAAGATAGCCGCAAGAGTGGTAAAATCAGCACGATATAAATATTTCAAGCTATGCAGCAGCTGTCCCTACAAGAAAGAATTCTACGAGACACTGGAAAACATCCGTAACCTGCAGCCACAGTTGGAATAACAACTGTTAATGGACCTTGACAGCCACAATAAATTTCTAACCCTATCATAGGAGAAGTCTGCCCATTTTTAGGCTATCTTGCGACAGAGTGAGGTATCAGGAGTGATTGTAATGGTAACTACGGCGGATTTTATGTGAGTTTATACTGCCGTGAATAATTCGGGATAATTTAAGCGATTTTGAATTTGAAATATTGTGCAAGGATATTATGCAGAAAAAGCTTGGCGTTACATTATACACGTTCCAAAAAGGAAGGGACGGAGGGATTGATATAACGGACGATCCTAAAAGCAAAAAAGTAATTATACAAGTCAAGCATTATATTAACAGTAAATATAGCGATTTGCTTGGAACTTAAAAAAAGGAAATTCAAAAGGTTAAAGAATTGCAGCCCGAAAAATATTATATATGTTGTGCTGTGAAGCTAACAGCAAAGAATAAGCAGGAAATATATGATATGTTTTCAGATTATATGGAAAGTGCCAATGATATCGTATCTCTTATTGACATTGATGATTTTTTGGAATGTCCTGAAAATATGGATATTGTCAGGAAACACTATAAATTATGGCTTGAATCAACAAATATCCTAAGCCAGGTATTTAACCAGAGTATTTTATTGACTGTGAAGCACTTTTATATAATATAGAAGAGGATAGCCGGAGATTTGTGGAGACCAGTTGCTATTATGAATGTTTGGACATACTTGAAAGAGAAAGGATGCTGCTTTTGTTGGGAATGCCTGGTACAGGAAAGACCGTGACTACCAAGATGCTTGCTATATATTATGCTTCGAAGGGGTATACAATCCGTTACACAACGAATGGGGATATAAGTGATATTAAAAATGCGATTTCGACACAAAAGGATCTGCCGGAAATCATATTGCTGGACGATTGCTTGGGACAACATTATTTTAGAATGAAAGAAACCCAAGGGAACGAACTTTTAAGTCTGGTCAAATATGTTGCCTGCCATAAAAATAAGAAATTAATTATGAATTCCCGCGTGACTATTTTTCAGCAAGCTAAGGAGAGTGTGATTGAATTTAGGCACTTTATAGAAGACGAACAGCTTAAAATTACAATATTGGATATGGGGAAGTTATCCCTTTTAGATAAGGGGAGAATTTTTCACAATCACATTTATTTCAAAGGTTTGCCAGTGGCCTACTATCAGGATATATTAAAGGAATTTCGTTACCGGGAAATTGTTAAGCATAATAATTATACGCCGCGTATAATGGAGTTTGTCACGAGGGAATATAATTTTAAAAAAGTACCCGGCGACCATTATTATGAATATGTCCTCCAGTGTTTGGATAACCCGACAGAAATATGGCAGGATGAGTTTTCAGAAAAATTACAGCAAGAAGACAGGATTTTTTTGACAACATTATATTCATTGACAGATACCAGTATAGATGAAAATAGGCTTAAGAGGGTATTTAACTACAGATTACGTAATAGTGCTATAGTGGATACAAGCAGGAATATATGGGAAGATGTTCTGAAACGGTTGGAGGGTGCATTTATACAGATTATAGAAAAATACAAGAAAAAGAAATCGGGGTAATTAATCCATCTGTGAATGATTTTTTAAAAGAATACCTACAGAAAAATGATATAGAAAGAGAAAATATCTGGAAAAATGTCACGGAATATGAGCAGATAAAACGCGGATTTTCTGAAAGCATGGAAAGCATAATCCAAGCGGGAAGAGCAAATTTATACAATTATGCCAATCAGAATGAAGAAGAGTATGTCATATTGACGTACATCTGTAGGCTTGAAGTATTCCATGACAATTACAAACATGTGGTTGAAAAATTTTTTCAAGCATTGCCATATGGATCCTTTGAAGGAATGATGGGAAGATGTGAACTATTTATCAGACTGCTTTCGGATAAATTTGCTGCATTTTATCATACATATGATTGTCTGGATGAGGACGTTATAATTGAATTTTTCGGAAATTTAGATTTAGGGGAGTTCCAAACACTGATTGAATCAGCAGATACATATGGTATTGATTTTTTCTACAAGAAATATAAGCATATATTTTTTGAAGCAATACAAGCTGCAATATTTGCATATATGGAAGATGTTCAGGCAGACGATTATTATGGAGATTATGATATGGACGATCTTTTTAAACACAATATGAGATATAATGGTTATTATGAGGAATTAGATAAAGAATCTGTAACGGATATTGTATGTGATTTTATAAAAGAGGACGTGGAACGGGAAGTTTCAGAAATGGTCGGAAAACTTCCACAGGATATTTTAAACAGAATTAGAATATCAAAGGATGATATAAATATAGAAAGATTAGATGTCGAGGGGTATATAGAAGGTTGTTTGGAGCCATCAGAGCCGGAATATGACCATCATGAAAGAGATTATGATTATGGGATTGCCGGCGAACTGGATGTTTTGGATTGCATTTTTAAATAGACATTATAATCCGTTCCTGTTGGATTTTCGTCTGTCGTATAGAAAATTTTATAAATTCGGTAATTGCCAGTTACCGAATTGGAAAAGGAGAAATTTAGAATGCAGGATAAGAAGAGCAGTGATAAATTTATTAGCCAGGTTGTGCAGTTATTTCGAGATGCAAAGCGTAGGATGAGCATGGCAGTGAACATGGCTATGGTTTATTCTTATTATGAGGCCGGGCGCTTGATTATAGATGAGGAGCAGAATGGTAGCGAGCGTGCAGCTTATGGGAAATATATTCTACAGGAGTTATCCGTGCGGCTGACAGAAGAGTTTGGCAGGGGCTTTTCCTATGAAAATTTAAAACTTATGCGCCGTTTCTATATGGTATATTCGAAAGATGTAATTTCAGATTCAGCCTTTTCAAATTCGGAGCAGCTTCCAATGACTGTAGAGGGAAGGCGGTTTTACTTAAGCTGGTCGCATTATCTTATACTGATGCGTATAAACAATGTAGAAGAACGTCATTTCTATGAAATAGAAGCATACCGGAATGGATGGAGCAAGGATGAACTTGGGCGGCAATATGGCAGTTCCTTATATGAAAGGCTTGCATTAAGCAGGGAGAAAGAGGAGGTAATGCGCCTTGCTTTGGAAGGACAGCAGATTGAAAAGCCGGATGATATTTTTAAAGATCCTTATGTTCTGGAATTTACCGGATTGCCGGAAGAACCTGTTTATTCAGAAACCGATTTGGAAAAGCGCCTGATAGACAATTTGCAGATGTTTTTGCTGGAATTGGGGAGAGGCTTTACTTTTGTGGGACGTCAGGTGCGGTTTACATTTGAAGAAGAACATTATAGAGTGGATCTGGTATTTTTTAACCGTCTGTTAAGATGTTTTGTCTTATTTGATTTGAAGGTCGGTCAGCTGAAGCATCAGGATATTGGGCAAATGCAGATGTATGTAAACTATTACGACAGGAAAGTAAAGCTAGAGGATGAAAACCCAACAATAGGAATCATTATTTGTAAGGATAAGAAAGACGCGGTGGTAGAAATGACTTTACCGGAAGACAATAATCAGATATTTGCGAGCAAATATCAAACGGTGCTTCCAAGTAAGGAAGAGCTGCGGCAGTTAATAAGTGAGAAAGAATAAATTGATGCTATATAAAAAACACTACTTTACAACTTTATAAATGATGCCCCTGTTTCTGAATTAGCTGTTTTAAGGCATTTATTAAGGCTTTTGATTTTATGCTGGTTTCGACTTTTTCTACGAAAATGGCATAAAATACCTGCTGGCGAATTTGTTCGCTTAGCGCAAACCGAAACTCCTGCACGCTTTCTGTCTGATATTTAAAAAGCGCCTCGTGCTGATATGGCAGCAGCTTCATTGCACAGTATGAAATGTTAATCAGATTGACCAGCATTTCAATCCCTTTGCGGCTGCGGACCATGTAACTGCACAATGACCAGAAAGTTTTCTGTTCGTAATAACTAACTTCTATCGGCCATCGAAATGCATACAGCATCAGGGGATAAACGGCATCCGGCCGCTCCCTGTCTGGTTCAGCGGGGATTTCTCCTGCCATGCGCAGAATATCTGAAGCTGTTCCGGGAAGACTGTGCTGAAAAACAGGCGCCTGCTGCCATTTTTCTTGTCCGCAGATGTCACATAGGCCAGGACTGTCCTTCTGCCAAAGATGTTAGTAAGGACATGGCGTGCAGCCATATAGTAATCACCGATTTTTTCATCAGACAGAGTAAAATCATCATGGATAGAAAGCCTTTTTCCATGCGATGCTGGCCGTCCCCTTTTCCCCGTCCGCTGTGGCGGCAGGTCATAAATGACAGAATCAGACCTGGCATTTCCTATAATGTCAAGGTTTTCGTATTCGTCTATGATGGAAACAAGGTTTTTCTTTACATACCAGCTGTCACAGAGAATGATAACATTTTTCCTGCCACTGAATTCCGGCATCACCTGACGGATCATGGACGCGGCAAGCTCCAGCTTTGACTCCTTTTTCTGCCACATGCGGTATCCAAGCGGAACGGAAAGATAGTGGATCCTGCCTTTATTCCATACTGGGACACAGACCATTACGCTTACAAAACAGTGTCCGTTCAGATAATTGGAGCCGTTATGCGCTGCGTGGTCAAAAAGTTTTGAAATATCCTCAAATTTTTTGCCGAATTTCGGAACCATCGTGTCATCAATACAAAGAAAAACAGGCTGTGACTGGAGTTTTTCCGGTATAAGCTTCAAAGACAGTCCTGCAGTGACGTTCATAAACCTGGAATAATCAGCCTTTGCATAGGAACATGCATAGTAAAATGCATTCAGGGATTTCTTTGTAATCCTTGATAAAAAATGCCTGTACAGGGAACGGATGGAATCTGCCGATTCCATAGCCAGAATGGATAACACAAGTAAAAACAGGGTCTCAATGGTTGGTGCGGAAAAAGTTTTAAAATAAATATAAAAATAACGGTACAGTCTACCAATTAGATTATTTTCGTTGTATAATAAGTTTGACGTACAAGGTCACTCTCTTTCGTGTAGATTTGTTCGCAAACTTATTATACACCAGAAAGTGCCTTGTACGTTATTTTATTCTTCAAAAAGTTGTAAAGTGGTATAAAAAGAGTATTATTGAAAGGCACCATAGAGGCTAATACTACGGTGTCTTTTTCATTGATCAAAAAACATTTTTTTAGATTTTACTTGACAAAAGCAGAACTGCTTGCGCTCACGCCTGCTGATATTGATTTTGAGAAACAGACGGTCACAATCAGCAAGACTTTCCACCGTTCCAAAGGGCGGGACATTATTACAAGCCCAAAAACGAAGAAAAGTAACCGCACAATCAAAATGCCGCCTTTTCTCTGTGAGGAAATGCAGGAGTACATCAAAATGCTTTATGACATTAAGCCGGACGAGCGTTTATTTATGGTCACAAAATCCTACCTCAATCACGAAATGGAGAGAGGGGCGAAGCAGGCGGGCGTTAAGAAAATCCGTGTCCACGATATTCGCCATAGTGCGGTTTCACTCTTAATCAATATGGGATTTTCGGTACTGGCGATTGGGGAGCGCATGGGGCATGAAGCGGAGAAAATCACTTACCGTTATGCCCACCTGTTCCCCACGGTGCAGACGGAAATGGCGGAGAAATTGGAAATGGAGAGAATGACAAAGGAGGAAAATCCTCTGCTCCTGCAAGGGCAGTCGCATTTTCCTGCGGAAAACAGGGAGGATTAGGAACATGGAAAAATCACTGGATTACAAAGGAAGATGGCGCAATCATACGGTGGCGTTCCGGGTATCGGACGAAGAAGCAAAGTTATTAAATGATTTGGTGGCATTGTCGGGACTGACAAAGCAGGACTACATCACAAGGCGGCTCTTATGCCGGGACGTTGTGGTGCAGGGCAATCCGAGGGTGTATAAGGCACTGAAAAATCAGATGGCGGCAATCCATGAGGAATTGAAGCGCATGGAAAGCATAAGCCCGGACAATGACGAACTGCTCTACACGTTACAGGTAATCGCAATCACATTAGACGGTCTGAAAGGGGAAGATGAATGACAAATAAAATGAAATCGACTGCTCCCGTATCATCTGTTGGCGCAGATGGGGAACAGCCAATTATGAAAAATCATACTGAAATTATAGCAAATGAAACAGCAAAAAACAATCTGCAAGCCACAAAAAGCCCGGAGAAATCCGGGCAGGGCGGCGGGCTTCAAACCGTTTCCATGACAGAACTGTATGATACGGTCTACCCGCCTAGAACGCCTGTTGTGGACGGCTTTCTGTATGGCGGCACTTATCTCTTTGTGGGTGCGCCGAAAGTGGGGAAATCGTTCTTTATGGGGCAGCTTGCCTACCATGTGGCTATGGGGCTTCCGCTGTGGAATTATCCCGTCCGAAAAGGGACGGTACTATACCTTGCACTGGAAGATGATTATGCAAGGCTTCAGCGGCGGCTGTCCGTCATGTTTGGCGTGGAGTGTGCGGACAATTTATTTTTTGCAACGCAGGCAAAGACGCTGAATGAGGGACTGGACGGAGAATTAGAGGGTTTCATCAAAGAGCATAAGGACGCAAGGCTGATTATCATTGACACGCTCCAAAAGGTGCGTGAGGTCGGCGGGGATAGGTACAGCTATTCCAGTGACTATGAGATTGTGACAAAGCTGAAATCATTCAGTGATAAATACGGTGTCTGCCTGTTGGTGGTTCACCACACCCGCAAGTTGGAGTCCGAGGACAGCTTCGATATGATTTCCGGCACAAACGGGCTTCTCGGTGCGGCAGACGGGGCGTTTATCATGCACAAGAAAAGCGCACGGACAACACGGCGGTCATGGATATTGTGGGGCGTGACCAGCCCGATCAAGAATTAACAATCGAATTTGACCGGAAACAGTGTATTTGGAAATTTCAGAAAGCGGAAACGGAACTTTGGAAACAGCCGCCCAACCCATTACTGGAAGCAATCAACGAATTTCTGACAGAGGAAGTGCAGGAGTGGGAGGGGACGGCAACAGAACTTCTGAAACAGTTGCCGGATATGCAGTTATCGGCAAACGTGCTTTCCCGGAGATTAAATGTAGTGAACAGCCAGTTGCTTAATGACTACGGTATCTTCTATGACAACAAGCGGGGGCATGAGAGGAAAATCATTCTGAAACGGCTAGAGCAAAAAGAGTAAGGTGCGACGATATGCGTCGGTTGCGACGGTATTTTTGATAGCGGGGCGGTATAGAAAATACCGACGCTATCGACGCAAACCGACGCATGGGGGAACAGTAAAGCGGCGAAAAGCTGCCCCGTCCGTTAGGACGGAAAGCCCCCGGCAGGGCGCAAAGGCACTTTTGATAGAGCGTAGTCTGTCGAAAGTGCTTTTGCGTTACTTTCGGGAAAGTAACAAAGCCTTGCGCCTGTCGGCGCAGTAAAATCAGTATATAGAATGTGGAGGATATGCCTATTGGAAAGGACAATTAGCGGCATGGTTGGGAAAGGTTCAGTCAATCACAATACGAGAGCCTTTAGCGCAAAGAATGTAGATAAGGAACGAAGCCGGGATAACGTGGAGTTTTGCCACTCGGATATAAAAGAGGTCTATCACAATCTTTTGATGAAGCACTGGAACGCTACAACGCAAAGCAGAAACGGAGTGACCGAAAGATTGACGATTACTATGAGAAGATACGTCGGGGCAAGCAGGAGAAATTACTTTATGAAGTAATCTTCCAAATCGGCAACAAAGACGATATGAACGTACAGAGTAGTGAGGGGCAGTTGGCAAAAGATATTTTATGCGAGTTTATGGAGCAGTTTCAGAAAAGAAATCCGAACTTATATGTTTTTTCAAGTCATTTACACATGGACGAGCAGACACCGCACATTCACATTGATTTTGTTCCCTTTATCCGTAATAGCAAGCGTGGGCTTGATACGAGAGTTTCCCTCAAAGGTGCATTGTCGGAACAGGGCTTCAAAGGTGGCACAAGGGGAATGACGGAATGGAATGAATGGATTGAAGCGGAGAAGCAGGAACTTTCAAAAGTCATGGGGCGGCATGGTATACAGTGGAAACAGTTAGGCACACATAACAAGCATTTGTCGGTACTTGATTTTGAGAAGCAGGAGCGGCAGAAAGAAGTTGCAGAACTGGAACAGACAATCTCCGACAGTAAAGAGGAATTAGACGATATTCTTCATCAGCAGATAGCGGCAGGGCAGGAAACGGAGCAGATACGGAAAGAGGGCGAAGCGATCCGGCAGGAAATATCAGAACTTTCCGCAACAAATCATCTGCTGAAAGAGCAGACGGAAACGCTGACAGAGGATAAAGAAAAGCTGTTATCCGAAAATGAGAAGTTGGAGAAACAGCAGAAAAAGTTACAGCAGGAAATAAATAAAATGGTACAGTCAAAGGAAGTCATGGAGCGCAATATACACGCCTATGATGAAGATGTGAAATGGCAGTTGGCAGAGCCAGGGGTATTGATGAGCGCAAAGAATTATCGGGATAAAAAGGCACTCCCGCTTGTAGAGAAATTGAAAGAGGTCGTTAAAAATCTGACTATCAAATGTGTACAGCTTACGGAGCAAAGCCAGAAGCTGACCGCCAAAATGGACGGGCAACAAAAGCAGATTAGCCGCTTGACGGATAAAGTCATGGAGCAGAGCAACACCATAGACCGATTGCAGGAAAAAGAGTCTGATTTGGGGCGTTTGGAGCGTCATTTCGGCAGGGAACAGGTGCAGTCGATAGTGGAACGGTCAAAGGTATTGGAACAGGCAGAAAGGGCAAATAAACGCCCGAAACGTGCCTTTGAAATGAGCCGATAGGAAAGTGAGGATTGATTGGATATGACGGATATGGAAAAGAAAGTTATGATACGACTGTGTGCTAAAATTGTGGCGGAAACAGACCTTTACGAAACGGACAAGGAAGTACAAAATCTGATAGATTGGGTGTGCCTGTCAGAGCAGATAAAAGAAAACAATAATACAATTCGCAATCTGACCGGGGAATATAAAAAGATAGAGCCGGATTGCCGGGAGGGAGTGCGGGCGCAGTTGGAGCGCATGAAAGAACTCTGCAAAGAGCGCAATAGTCTGTATGAGAAACAGAACGATTTGAAAGGGCAGAAACAGAAGATAGAGAGAGCATTGGAGCGATAAAAAATGTGGGGCGTGGCGGTTGCTATGCTCCACATTTTTATGGCAAATGGAGAATGAACGTGGTATAATCTAACTTATCAATTTGAGCTATGGAGGTGATTTTAATGGATTTTATTAGAACAGACGGCAGGAATAAAGATTTTATAGAAAACTGCCGACTTCTTGATATTGATTTGGACAGGCGTGTGGGAAAAAAGATAAAGAGAGATAAATACAAGAAATATAACCAGCTAGATGAAATAAAAGAAGCAATCGTTGTTTATGAAAATGATAAGGTGGTTGGCGGTGGTGCTATAAGAAAGTATGATGAAGAAAATATAGAACTAAAGAGAGTGTTTGTGCATACTGAATATCAAGGACGGGGGATAGGGAGTAAACTTGTTGCCTTGTTGATAGAGTGGGCTATGGAATTGGGATATAAAAGGATGATTCTTGAAACAGGAGAGTTATTAGCTGAATCTTGTGCTGTATATAAAAAATTGGGGTTTGATATTATTCCCAATTATGCTCCATATGTGAATATGCCAGAATCATTGTGTATGGCAAAGGATTTGAGAGGCAGATAAATTCCTATATTGCGAGAAAGATAGAATAAATTTTTTAGTAATGATTTTAACATGATGGTATTATGTAATATAGGTGGTTAGAGAAAAAATTTGTATTTAGATATTTTGGGAGGAAAGTATGGAATATGTAACGGCGACTTCTGACATGGCGAGTGAGATTTATAATGTTTTACATACAACGATTAAAGCGGTATATGCAAAGTATTATCCCAAAGAGGTAGTGGATTTCTTTTGCCAACATCATAGTAAAGAACATATTTTAGATGGTATAGCATCTGGAAATATGGGCGTATTATTTGAGAATGGTGCGATTGTTGGAACGGGCTGCTTTGATAATAATCATATTACGGGATTATATGTGCTGCCTACTTATCAGAAGCAAGGCTTCGGATCGTATATTATGGATTGTTTGGAAATGGAAATTTCAGAAAAATTTGATGTTGCTGTTTTAGACGCTTCACTTCCAGCAGTGTTTTTATATGAGCATAGAGGTTATAAAACTGTAGGGCATGGAATTTATGAGTTAGAAAATGATGTGAAGCTGGTCTATGAAGTTATGGAAAAAAATTAAAAATTAGTTGGTGTCAACGTACATAAAAGGCGGTATAAAATGAAATGCAATATAAGAAAATGGAAATTGTCAGATGCAAAAGATTTAGCAGAGGCTCTTTCCAATAGAAAGATACAAGATAATCTTCGGGACGGATTACCATATCCTTATACAGAACAAGATGGAGCAGACTATATTTCTTCTATGCTCTCTGCAAATGAAAATGATACTTTTGCATTTGCAATTACAGTAGATAACAAAGTGGTTGGAAGTATCGGAGTTTTCCGGCAGGAAAACATACATAGGCAGACTGCTGAATTAGGATATTATGTTGCGGAAGAATATTGGGGCAGGGGTATTATGACCGAAGCAGTAAAGCAGATTTGTGAATATGTTTTTTGCAAAAGCGATATTCTCCGTATTTATGCAGAACCGTTTGCGTATAATGCTGCTTCTTGCCGGATGCTTGAAAAAGCAGGATTTCAGTACGAAGGTACATTGAGAAGTAATGCTGTGAAGAATGGGAAAGTCATTGACATGAAGATGTATTCTTTACTGAAAACAGAAATGTGATTTTCAATGCGATATTTCGTAGAGGTATATAGGGAAATATATTCTCTTATTAACGATATGAACATGGTGCTAGCACCATGTAATAAAGGCAGTTAAGGAGAAAATAGGAGTGGGTGAACGATTTGTTACGCTTTAGCCATTTTGAAAACCTTATTTTGCAAGGTCTTTAGGACGTAAATAAATACAGAACGATATTTTATACCTTTACCCTCAAAAATAGGTTTTTACTGCGTAACATTTGAAAAATGGCTTGCTAATCTGTGGGGTTTTGCTATAATAAATGCGTGGCAACATTTTGGCAACAGAAAATCAGCAAGCCATAATAAATGATGTAATTGAAGTAAAAAAGGGCGTGTATTTGCACAAAACTTAAATAAATACAGTTAAGAGAAACAAAGAACACGCCGAGTTCGAATAGCGGACATTTGGACTGGAAAGCCTGATTTTAAAGGGTTTTTCAGTCCTTTTTCTGTCTCCGTGAGATTGATATGAGATGGAAAAATAAGCTCTTTCCACATATTCCGCAGAATCGGAAATTGTTGTAAAATGTCAAAAGGTGTGCTACAATGCATTCAGGTGCTGCCAGGATGGCAGGCGGTTAGCCCTCTCCGGAGGGACTGTGACCCTCCGTTTACATAGAAACCCGAAAGGGAATCTTGGAAAGGAGGGCAGAACGGATGTTGACATTGGAAGGACTTATTGCAGTGCTGGGCTTCGGCCTGACCTGCTTCGGACTTGGATATGCCATCGGAAGCGATGATAGAAGGAATTCACAAAAATAGCCGCCTCGGTCTGCTAAACTAAGCGGCTATTCAGCAATTTTAAGTGGGCTAGCCGTCTGTCGGCAGCACTGTTTCTATGTATAATATATCATGATGCTGTTGTGATTTCAAGGGCTTTCTTTTGAATTATAAAAATAAATATTGCGGGACTTGATATCTAATTTCTTTTTAACCAAAAAAATGGTTATCTTATTTTCTTAAAACAGGTTGACAAAATTTCCGAGAACATATATACTGTATAATATAAAAAACGAAATGGAGGAGAGGTTTATGCTTACTAATTTTGGGAAGATAAGTCGTAAGTTGCGAATTGACAATAATGAGTTGCTTCTTGATATGGCTAAGTATCTTGGTGTATCAGCAGCCTTTCTGTCAAAAGTTGAAAATGGAAAAGCTAAGCCTCCTGTTGAGTGGAAAGAGAAAATAGCATCTCATTATAATATAAAAGGTGTCGAATATTCTGAGCTATGTGATAGTATTGATGAGTCAAGGAAAGCAAAGACCCTGAAAATTCCAAATATTCAAGAAGATGATAGCGACTTGATGCTCGCATTTGCAAGAAAGCTCGGTGATATGTCGAAATCTGAAAAGGAAAATTTGCTGAAAAAATTAGGTGGATAAAGGGGGAAATTTATGCAAAATGTTTCTGTATCACCCATGTCACGAGAAAGTATCAGGCAGTTTGTAAAAGAATTTCGACAGTTGTTTGGACTGGGTGATGTTTTGTATTTTCCGATTGTACGTTTTATTGAATGGTGTCTTCCGCAATTAGGATTAAATTACGAAATATTGACTGTGGAAGAGATGAGTAATACGTATGGGCTTACAAATACGAAAAGGAATGTACTTTATATAAGAGAAGACGTCTATTGCGGTGCAATAAAAGGGAATCCGAGAGACCGATTTACTTTATGTCATGAATTGGGGCATTTCTTGCTACATACTCCTGACCGGGTTAGCTTTGCACGAGGTAAAATTCCGGCATACAGGGATCCGGAATGGCAAGCTAATGCATTCGCTGGAGAACTCATGGCACCACATTATTTGACCTACCACATGAATCTGGATGAAATAATGGTGCAATGTGGGATGTCAAGACAGGCAGCTCAAATACAATATAAGTTATATCATGGTAAATAAGATGTTAAGGGATACACCCATAACATAGAAAAACCAAGCACTAAGGTGCTTGGTCACTCACAAAAATACCTATTTTGTGACTGTTATAATTTCTATACGCAAATTAATTATAGCATTATAGGTATCCTTTTGCAAGTGATTTTTTTGTGAAAGGAGATGGTCATATGTATATTTTTCGTGCGAGCTTTACAAAAAAAGATGGAACGAAGGTATATGCAAAAGATTATGGCAAAAGGGCGTTTCCTATTTGGATTGGTTCTGGGAAAAAGCCTGCAAAGCCGATAGCGAAACCAAGTAAATAAGCGAATTGCCTGTATGTATACAGTCTACATACAGGCAATTTTTTTATGATGTATTTTGAAAGGAATATAGAAGTTTATGGTTCGATTTCCGGCCTGCGCAGCATATTCAATGCCCCGGCCAGTTTCGTATCTTTTTCTGGATACAGGTGGGAATAAGTGTCCAGCGTGGTTTTAGCAGATTCATGCCCAAGCCGTTCTGAAATCTCCAAAATGTCAAAACCCATATCAATCAGCATGCTGGCGTGTGAATGCCTGAGGTCATGCACACGTATGTTTGGCAAGCCTGCTTTTTCAGCAACCCGTTTGATCTCCTTTTCCAGTGCGGATTTTGTAAAATAAAAGATCCGGTCATCTTTTCCAATCCCTCCAAGTTTTGAAATATAATCGAAAATATCATCATAAAGAAAATCGGGTATGGCGATACTCCGGTTGCTTTTCGCTGTTTTGGGAATCAGGATTAGCTCCTCGCCTTTTACTTTGGCATAGTTCTTGTTGATGGAAATACGCTTGTCCGGCAGTATGTCAGCGGGCGTAAGCGCAAGAAGCTCTCCAGACCGCATTCCCGTGTAGAACAACATATCAAAAGCCGTAAGCGATGAACAACCTACCGTTCCCCTGATGATATGTTTAGGTGTAAAATAGTTTATAGCGGCAGCTGAGGCTTGTTTTCAGGTGTTATCGTTTCAACATCAATCAGCCCTGTACAGTGTTCTTTGATAAAACTGCTCCATGGAAGAAGTATTTCAACCGCAGCAGGATCATCTTTATGATCGGGCATATACAGCAGCAGGATATAAAGATACTGGAATACATTTAACTTATTGGCCTTTGCAGTTTCTATCATGCTGTAAACAAGCGCACCTGCTTTAGCACCCGCAACGGATGTATGGAACAGGGAATTTTTCCTTCCGATGGCATAAGATTTTGCACGCCGCTCCGCTGCATTGTTTGACAATTCGCATCTGCCGTCCAACAGATAGCTCTGCAGCGTTTCTCTGTGGTTTATCGCGTAATTGACAGCTTTTTCCAGCTTGCTGCCGCCGAGCGGCTTTAGTGTTTCGACCCATGCCCAGAACTTTTCCCAGACAGGCGGCTCCTTTTCCAGGCGTTTTGCTTTCCGCAGGTCCGGTTCCATGCCTTTGAGCCCTTTTTCAATGAAAAAGAGCTTGTTGAAGAACATGAGCCCGATTTCAGCCGGGATTATGCTTTTCATTTGTTCCGGGCCTGGAAGCGGGATGTCTTTTACTTCCGTTTCTGAATTTATGTCCAGCAGTTTCAACTGCTTCTGCCGCTCTGTCGGGAGGGCTTCGTAAAACTTCCTGCGGCAGTGTGCGCAGCACACAGCGAGTATTACATCTTCTACCTTGTTATAGCCGCTGTACCCGTCGCACTGTACGATGCCGGAAAATCCATCCAGGAATGCCTTTGGAAAATCCCCGCTGCGCCCCGCCTGGTATTCGTAAAGCACGATCGGCGGCAGGCCATCGCTTCCGCTTAAATACAGCCACATATACGAAGTGGATTCTGCGGCCCTCCCTTTTTCACGCAGCACCTGGCATGTGGTTTCATCCGCATGGATGACCCCTCTCTGCAGGAGGAGTCCATGCAGACGGTCATATACCGGCTGGAAATATTCCAGGGCGCATCTGATATACCAGTTCGCCATGGTCTCACGAGGCAGTTTCAGGCCAAGCTGGGCCATGCAGGCTTCCTGGCGGTAGTATGGGACACTTGCAAAGCTTTTATCAAACATGACATATGCTACAGCAGACGGCGATGCCGGGCTGTGCGGCAGCAAAGGCGCAGGCGTTTGCGCCTGTACGATCGTCCCGTCACCGTCCTTACGGCATTCCGGACAGATCAGCTCCTCCTGCATATAACGGACACGTTCCACTTTTGCCGGGGTTATGCGCAGCTCTGTGCGGACTTCCTTACGCCCGAGCGGCATCATTTCCGCATTGCAGTACGGACAGCGGCGGTCTTTGTCCGGGACAGGTATAACGACATCACGGACAGGGATGTCTGCATAGCGTTCATCCCTTGTTGTTTTTTTCTTTTTTGCCCGTGTGTGTTCTTTTACCGTTGTTTTTGAGGCTGGATCTTCTGTTTCCACTGCGGCATCGGCCTGGGAGGTTTTTGTTTTTTCGCTTTTTGTTCCGAACAGCTGGCGCTTGAATTCTTCAAGCGTCTCCTCCAGGCCGGCCTTCAAAAGACGCAGGTCATCCACAAGGGAGCGCAGGTCCGCGATCGTCTGTTCCTGTTCCAGGATGCGTGCATCCTGGGACAGTATATGCGCTTTCATCTGTTCCACCATTTCTTCCAACAGCCGTGTGTATTCTTCATTATCAGCCGGCATATGCGCCCCTCCGTATTTCTTTCTGCTTATATTATAAATCACGACTTTACAACTTTTATAGATGATACCCTTGCTGCCGAATTAACTGTTTTAAGGCATTCATTATTGTTTTGGATTTTATGCTGTTTTCGATATTTTTCACGAAAATGGCATAAAATACCTGCTGGCGAATTTGTCCGCTGAGGGCAAATCTGAATTCCTGCACACTTTCCGTCTGGTATTTTGAAAATGCTTCGTCCTGATATGGCAGAAGCTTCATTGCGCAATATGTAATGTTGATCAGATTGACCAGCATTTCTATACCTTTACGGCTGCGCACCATGTAGCTGCACAGTGACCAGAATGTTTTCTGTTCGTAATAACTAACTTCTATGTTCCATCGGAATACATATAGAAGCAATGGCAGAAACTGCATACGATCACTGCCTGTCTGGTTCAGCGGTGGCTTCTCCTGCCATGCACAGAATATCTCCAGCTGTTCTGGAAAAATGGTGCTAAAAAACAGACGTCTGCTGGTAGATTCTTTTTCCGGCGACGTCACATATGCCATAACCTTTCTGCTGCCAAAAATATTTGTAAGGACGCTGCGTGCAGCAATATAGTAATCTCCAATTTTTTCAGTGGACAATATAAAGTCATCATGAATGGAAAGTTTTTTTCCGTGCAGTGCAGGCCGTCCTCTTTTTCCGGTCCGCTGCGGCGGCAGGTCATAAATGGCAGAGTCAGACCTTGCATTCCCTATAAGGTCAAGGTTGTTACCATGCCGCCTACGGCGGCACAAATGATAATGAAAGCTGTCAACTTTCCGTTTTCAGTTTATATAAGCCATAAATTGT
This sequence comes from Eubacterium plexicaudatum ASF492, assembly GCF_000364225.2. GTDB lineage: Bacteria > Bacillota > Clostridia > Lachnospirales > Lachnospiraceae > Eubacterium_J > Eubacterium_J plexicaudatum. Next base: position 4,251,894 of record NZ_AQFT02000001.1, on the reverse strand, counting down.
AGTATCCTTGTTTCAGGAACATCGGTACACTACAGAGCACGTTATAACGTCTGGAGATCCAGAGCCCGAAAGGTTATCAGTCGCCGCTATCCTTCCTGCATAAATGATTGGTGATTTTAAAGCCCGTATACTTATGAATATGCCCGCTCCAACAGGGCTCCCGCAGGGATAGCAGTCAATGCCGGTATTCCCGTTTCAGCCCTGCCATTTTGGAAAGGAGACAGAACATGGCAGTTAAGAACAATAGAAACCAGGTGAAACATCTCAAATCCGGAGGTTCCTACTCCTCCGAAGAACTGCGGTTCCTGAGATTAGACGACGGCACCACGGTTGTCCATTCAGCGGATGGGGATATCAGGCGCCCCGTCTGTGCAGCTATTAACGTGCACAAAGAAATCCTGATGGCAGCCGTCTGTAAAATCGACACGGAGACGCTCAAGGCAACCTTTTACGTCAGGAAGTTTACAACAATGAACAGCGATATCCGCAGCATGGCCCTCTGGCTGAAAGAGTACGGTGTGCAGGATGTCTGCATGGAGTCGACCGGGAAATACTGGATCCCTGTATTCAACATCCCAGAGCAGAACAGCATAAAACCCATTCTGACTCATCCCAAATATGTGAAACAGGCAAAGGGACAGAAAACGGATTTCCGGGACGCCGTCCATATGGCCAGCATGTTCCGTATGGATCTGGTCGTTTCCTCATACATCCCGCCTGCCGACATCCGTGACCTCCGGGAACTGTGCCGTTACCGGCTTAAGCTTACCTATATGCGGACTTCTGAGAAGAACCGTTTCCAGAACTCCATGACAATCTCAAAGGTGCGGCTGGACAGTGTGTTCTCAGACCCGTTTGGAAAATCGGCATCCGCCATCATGGAGTACCTCATCTCCACGGAGCCAGACGAAGTCAGCGACGATGAAATCCTGCGCCTGATATACAGACGGGGCAATATGAAGGCATCAGATGAAGACATCCTGGACAGCATCCACGGCTATGAATTCATTGGTGTACAGCGGGACAAGCTTCAGATCATCAGCCTGCACCTTTCCAAGATTGAAGAATGCATCGGCCTGACCGACCGGAAGCTGGAATACTACCGCCAGAAATATACCGGCATCATCCGGCATCTCACTACGATGGTCGGGATCACGCCGGCATCCGCCTTATACATCCTTGGCGAGATCGGCACGGACATGTCCGTCTGGCGGGATGACGCCTCCCTTGCATGCCGGGCAGGCCTTTCACCCGCAAACAACGCAAGCGCAGGGAAGAAGAAATCTACCAGGATAGGAAACGGCGGCCATTACCTCAAGCCGCTGCTCGTCCAGTGTGCGCTTGCCGCCGTGAAGAGCACGAAGAAAGATCCGTACTTCCGCCGTAAATACGAAACGCTGAAAAAGCGCCGGGGGCACAAAAAGGCCATCATTGCCATAGCGAGGAAGATGCTCGTGGCAATTTACCACATGATCCGGGATGATGCGGACTTCCTCCCTGTTGACCATAGGGAAATCATACAGAATACTAAAACCACAAAAGGGCTGAACTTAAAAAATGTCATCGCTTTCTTAAAAGACCAGGGAGCCGATGATGACACGATCCGTCTGGTAGAAGTGCAATGCTCCGGCAAAGTGCCGGAAACCGCGGATGCCTGTGGTAAAGCATCTGCTGACAAAGAGGCAAAAGAAAAGCAATCCGCTTCAGAATGCGCAGATGCATTTCAACCAATACAGGAATCTGTAAACGGGAGTCCGGTACTTATCTCCGGCTCCTAACAGGGTCGTACCCTAAATCATCATCAAAAAGATCCTGCGATGGCAGCTGCTACAGCCTAAAACGAATTGCTGTAGCTTATTTTACCATACCGTATCCCGTTTGAAAAGAGTCCCCTTGATGGGGAGGGGGATTTTATGCCCTTTTGACATCTTCTTAAGCCACAAAGCTTTCATACTTTTCATATTCGTCCACAATAGAAACGAGGTTCTTTTTTACATACCAGCTGTCACACAGGATGATGACATTTTTTCTGTCTCTGAATTGCGGCATTACCTGGCGGATCATCGATGCAACCAGTTCCAGTTTGGATTCCTTTTTCTGCCACATACGGTATCCAAGCGGTACGGAAAGATAGTGAATTTTGCTTTTGTTCCAAACTGGCACGCAGAGCATTACGCTTACAAAACAATGCCCGTTCAGATAGTTTGAGCCATTATGTGCGGCATGGTCAAAGAGTTTTGAGACATCCTCAAATTTTTTGCCGAATTTAGAGACCATCGTATCATCAATGCAAAGAAAAACAGGCTGCAGCCGGAGTTTTTCCGGTATAAGTTTCAGCGCTATGCCAGCAGTGGTATTCATAAATTTGGAATAATCAGCTTTTGCATAGGAACATACATAGTAGAATGCATTGAGGGATTTCTCCGTAATCCCTGCTAAAAATGCCTGTATAAAGAACGGATAGAATCTGCTGACTCCATAGCCAGTATGGATAATACCAGCAGGAACAGGGTTTCAATCGTAGGCATGGAACAGGTTTTAAAATAAATATAAAAATAGTGATACAGTCTACCAATTAAATTGTTTTTGTTGTATAATAAGTCTAACGTACAAGGTCACTCTCTTTCGTATTTTTTAGTGTGCAAACTTATTATACATTAGAAAGTGCCCTGTGCGTTATTTTATTTGCCAAAAACTTGTAAAGTCGTGTTATGATGAAGACAAGATGAAAACTAAGTTTATAAATACTAAAAGTTAAATATCCAATACGGGACGTGAAAAATTTAGTACAATTAGTTCATTTGAGTTAATCATTCTCTAATAAACCACATCTCATGACAGGTTCTTTAAATAAGTCGGATATGATCAACTTATAATCAAGGCAAGGATATTCTGAGATGTTGGTTGCCTTGCCTTGTAAGTATGAGCACTCTCGGAAACTCAATAGAGAATAAGCAGGAAAAGGTTGATTTTCAGAAATGAGAGGGATAAGGGATGGATGATTATGGGGCTTGAGCAGTCCAGAGAGCATAAAGAATAAAAATGTGCATGACTTTAAAACCTGTCGAAAAACAGGCCTGAAAGAATCCGGAAGCAGGAAACTTGGTTTATGCCACTGCCTGCACCTGCTGTTTATAGCGGGCATCCAGATGGATGCAGATTCCAATCATGGTTGTCATGAAAGAATAATGCTCCTTTGTGTGTATGAACATACGGTGCAGTCCGTAATCATTGAGGATGCGGTTGTTGATACGTTCCGTGGCGGTGCGTTGATTATAAATCTTCTTATAAGCATCTGTGCCGCGGGGGACGTCGGTGTAAAGCCGGATATCCCATTCGGGCCGGGTCTTGACGACTCTCCCATATTTGGAATCGGTGCAGGAGTTTTTACATTTGGAACAGTGATCTTTCCCATAGGGGCAGCGCCACATGAGGTAACCGCTGGATCTGTCATAACCGTTAGGCTTCATGCGCAGTTTTTCCTGACATAAGGGCGTTCCATCTTTGTCAATGGTGATGGTATCAGGAATTGTTTTTGGCCGGCCGCATTTGTCGTTCAGGTCGATGAAGGCCCGTATTCCCCTGTTTTTAAGGATCCGGTAGGTGGGGTAATTGTCCATTGCAGAATCCAGGCACATATTCGAGGTGGAAACAGCCGGCATATGTTTTTCCAGTTCATGGAAAGCGACAAGGAAATTGACCGAATCATGACGCTTTGCACTGGTAAAACGCAGAAGCAGGGGGAGATTTGTCCTGAGTTCACTGTTATAGCAGGATAATTGGAACAAAGTGTAGCCGAAGTAATATTTTTCCAGGTCGCTGTCCCAGCCCCAGGAAGCATCGGGGTCGGGGAAATGCCGCAGGTTTTCCGGTGCGCCAACCCTGTGGTGCCCGCGTGGGCAGGCATGGGTATGCACGGCGGTGCCGTCTCCGGAAACCGTAAGGTGTTCCCTTGGTATGAGGCCGGATTCCATGGAAGGCAGGACAGCCACGTGATAGAAGAAGCGCTGCAGCCGCCCTTCAAAGTTAAAAGGGATATCCTTCCCGCTCATGAGCCGTTTTTCGATAGATTCTGTGATTTTGGGCTTTGCCTCCTGTGCTTTGTGTTTTTTGCCTTTGGGCTTATCCGGCTTTTTGGTGTTCCAGGAAGCCGGAAGCAGTTTGTCCCGCGCATATAAGTCCGTTGGCGGTGCAGCCCAGAGCCTGTCCATGAAGTCAAAATAAGAACCGAGGGGCGGCAGGGAATCCGTAGTGCAGCCGATGAGAGCGGCAAGGAGGCGGTCATGTTTGAGCCTGTCGACCCAAAGGGTAAGGGATAGCTTGGCCAAACCTTCTGAAAATAGAAGAAAGAAAAGGATAAAAGACCTTAAGATTTGTGGCTGGTTCTTAGCGGGCCTGCCAGTGTTGGAGTAAAAGGGCAGAAGGAACTCCATGGCCTTATCGGTATCGAAAAGGCGGAGTTTCTGCCATGGTTTCCAAAGCTCCGTATGGAGCCGGACTCTTTCAGAGGAATCGAAATGGACTTTGGATTCGTTGAGAAAGTACTTGTAATCTTGCATGGACTGCCAGTACTTGATCATAAAGTGCACCTCCTAGTAGTTTAGTTTAATGCTGTGCGTGTGGCACAGACGCTTCTTAACTACAAGGGGCGCGTTTGGTGACTGGCGTATATGGTCACCAAACGCGCCGCACATTTTGACTTATATGTCAATACTTTTTTGAAAATTTAACAAAAATGTTTTCCAGGATATGGAGGAAAGCAAAAAAGAAGAACATGAAAAAAGAGCGGAAATTCGGGCTTAAAGAGTTTCCGAGACCGCTCAGTATATCAGATGGAGGTTTTAGCTTGTCAAGCGCTGCCAACAGAAATTTATTCGGGACATCCTGGCTGTTTTCGGTTCCTGTGCTGTGCAGCGCGGTATTATTGGTTTGTAATTCTTTGTTTGCGGGTGCAAGCTGATCCACCTGATGGAGATTTTCACGGCAACACATATCTATGATGGATTGTTTCAAAAAAGCCATGTGTGCTTTTGTCAAGTGGTGTTTAAAGCCAGTGTGGGAATCGCATGGTCGTTCCATAAATTCCACGTATTCTGAATCAAATTTACGGACGCTGTTGATGATAATATGCGTGTGGATATTCCCGCTTTTGTTATGCCCGTCCGTGTGGGTGCAGACAAGCGCCTGGTGTCCGGGAAAATATTTTGCTGCATACTCCAGCCCAAGCTCCTGCGCCCGTTCCCCGGTAAGCCCTTTGTCCGCATCTTTTGGATCATAGCTTATGATGTAGTGGTGGGATTTGATTTCATCATAACCCCGGTTTTTGCCGTAACGTGCATTCAGTTCCATGCATTCTGTATCAAAAGTGAAAGGGTCACAGTTTATGCCGCCCAGAAAATAATTATTCCGGAACTGCATGTTTCCGTTTTCGTCAAGGACGGGCTTCCCGGTTTTTTCATCGTGTTTGAAAATGAGATACCGCTGCGCTTCGCCGTAATCAGCATTTTTAACCGCTATGTGTTTCAGTACCGCCATGAGAGGCTCCTTTGGAATTGTCTGCATATTGTCCGGCTGTGGCAAAGCTGCCCGCCATTTTTATGACTGCATATTTCATTTCATAGATTTCTGCCAGACACTGGCGGAGGAATGTTAGGATTTCCGCTGTCTGCTGTCCGCCCTGGTTCAGATGCCGGGCAATCTGGTTCAGATTGCCGCCGATTTTTCCAAACTCCGCAATCAGTTTTTTCAGTTCCGGCACGTCCGCCACAATCTCATATTTCATAGACACCTTTTTGTCTAAAGCCTGCAGGCGAGCATACTCCGCAAGCGGCAGCTTTGCGGCTTTTGCGTTTTCCGTAATGACTTCATATTCCACATCCGTAAAACGGAGCGTGATGCGGCGGTTCCGTTTTAATTCTTTTTCCTTTTTTGGCCTTGCCATAAATGAATGCCTTCCTTTCTTTTTCCGCACCGGTTTTCGGTGCGCTGCGACTGTTTTAACAGGAGCCAGATACTGCATATTCGCTAGAATATGCAGCCGAGGGTATGGGGAGCGGAATCCCCATCAAGTTTTGCCTGACGCTCAAAATCCACGAAGTGGGTTTTGAGCAGCTCAGGCGAAACTTGCCCTGTGAGGTTATCCCGCGAAGCGGGATAACTTTTGCGGGGAAAATGCCCTCTGTTATAAAGCCGATTGGGAAAGCGGAGTGATACCCCTTATGAAAGAAAAGGAAGCATTTCACAGAAATTTATGCATCATGCAGGGCAGGAGAGAAAAAACAAAAAAATAAAGGCATGAAAAATTAAAATATATTGAAAATTTTATCAAATGTATTTTATTATCCAACGATTGGAGGATTATGGCAAAGAAAAAGAAACCGTGAATTTATACTGACGGGCAATAAATTTGCCAGTAACGATGATCTGCGGGTGTAGCCCAGCAAATTAAAGTTCCTATCTCCCGCACAAAAACGTCAAATTATAATCTCAATTTTTATACACTGTCTATAAAAGTGTGCTACAGGAGGCGGCACGTTTTCCTCTTGACCATCCCATGTCATTCCGATATAGTTTTTATGGAACAAAAAAAAGAGAAAGAACAGCCCCTTCCACAGTTCGTTCTTTCTCTCGCATACCAGTGTGCCTGCCTTATACGGGATCATGTCCCTCTCATGAGGATCCGGCACCACCGACATATATTATGATAAGAGAAAATTCCCTGTTTTGCAAGCTGGTTCGTATAAAAAGTTCATCAAAGATCCTGTTCGATTCCTTTATGGCCGGATTCCGTTCGGAACTGCAGACCTGTCCCTGCTGTGGGGGAAAGGGATCCTGCCGCATCCATGCCTACTATGACCGCTCCCTGGTGGACTTTATAGGCGGCACCCAGGTCCGCCACAGCCTCTGCATCATGCGCCTTATCTGTACCTGTGGCCATACCCATGCCATCCTCCCGGACTTCATCATTCCCTACTCCGGCTACGGCCTGTTCTTCCTTCTACGTGTCCTGGCGGAGTATTTCCTGCGCCTTTCCACTGTGGAAAGGCTATGCGAACGCTTCGGCATCACCCTTTCCCAGCTGCGCCGATGGCTGCAGCTCTTTCGGGTGCAGAAGGAAGATTGGCTCGGCGTGCTTTCCTCCATGGAGGTTTCCGGCCTTTCCTTCCTTAAGTCCCTGCTCACGCAGCCGGCTTATTCGGATTTCGCCTCCGCCTTTGTCCGCCGTTTTACAAAGTCCTTCCTCCAGTCCCATAAAAATCCGGCGCCTTACTGCCAACAGGTGTTCGGCCCATGAACTGTTTTCCTCCAACCACACGCCATGGGCATGGCTTTCCTCCCGTTTCTGCCCCATAATGGGGGAAAACCACTTAAGGAGGACATTTCTATGGACAACAATCAAAAAAAACTTTCAGACGCAGCCGCCATGGCGCAGTTCCGCCTCGCTCTCATAGCGCCGGTCATCCATGGCCTTTATCCGGATGCGTCCAGGAACGCCTATTACCAGAGAGTCACGGAAAAGCCCCTCGCCCTGCCTGACGGCTCCGTGTTCCAGTACAGCCCCAAGACCCTCAGCAAATGGGTGTCCCTCTACCAGAACGGCGGCATCGACGCCCTCATGCCGCAGGAGCGTTCCGATAAGGGCTCCACACGGGTACTCCCAGACACGGCCATCGAGGAGATCTACCGCCTCAAGGAGGCCTTCCCACGGCTGAACGCTACACAGATCCACCGGCACCTCGTTGAAGAAGCCTTCATCCCTGCCACAGTCAGCGTCTGCGCCGTCCAGCGCTTCGTCAGGAAACATGACCTGAAATCGGCACGCAACCCCGGCATGCGGGACAGGAAGGCATTTGAAGAAGATGCCTTTGGGAAGATGTGGCAGGCCGATACCTGTTACCTGCCTTTTATCACGGAGGACGGACGGCGCAGGAGAGTCTACTGCATTATGATTATTGATGACCATTCCCGTTTTCTGGTGGGCGGCGGCCTCTTCTATAACGATAATGCCTATAACTTCCAGAAGGTGTTGAGGGATGCCGTGGCCGCCCATGGAATCCCGGCGAAGCTCTATGTCGACAACGGATGCAGCTATTCAAATGAGCAGCTCTCCCTCATCTGCGGCTCCATCGGGACGGTCCTTTTGCATACAAAATTCGTGACGGCGCTTCCAAGGCTAAGATAGAACGCCAGTTCAGGACGCTGAAAGAAACCTGGCTCTATACACTGGACATGGATTCCATCACCTCGCTGGCGCAGTTTAACGGGCTGCTTAAGGACTATATGCGCACCTACAATACGTCTGTCCATTCCGGTATTGGCACCACGCCCATGCAACGCTACCAGCAGACACGCTCCTCCATCCGAAGCCCTAAGTCCAGGGAGTGGCTGGAGGAATGTTTCCTGAACCGCATCACCAGGAAGGTGAACAAGGACTCTACCGTCTCCATCGACAAGGTGTCCTATGACGTTCCCATGCAGTTCATTTCTTCAAAAGTGGAGATCCGTTTCCTGCCGGACGACATGTCCTCCGCCTTCATCCTTTGTGAGGGGGCGCATTACCCCATCCGGCCTACGGATAAGAACGAGAACTGCAGGACGAAACGCAACAACACGCCCTCCATCGATTATTCAAGGATCGGGGGTGAGGTCTGATGTTCCGTTCCTACTATGGGCTTTCCTTCAATCCCTTTGACAAACAGAACGCAAGAGAAAAGGACCGGTTCCTCTCAAAGGACATCTCCGAGATGACGTCCCGCCTGGACTACTTAAAGGACACAAGGGGTATAGGACTCTTTACCGCACGCCCCGGCATGGGCAAATCCTTCGCCCTGCGCTGCTTTGCAAAGAACCTCAATCCAAACCTCTACCACATGGAGTACATCTGCCTCTCCACCGTCAGCGTCATGGAATTCTACCGCCAGCTCTGCTCTGTCCTGGGGCTAGAGCCAAGGGGCGGCAAGCCTGGGATGTTCCGCGCCGTACAGGAGCAGATCCTCTACCTTTACAAGGACAAGAAGCAGCCCCTCCTCCTGGCCGTCGATGAGGCACAATACCTCTCTACCGGCATCCTGGAGGACATCAAGATGCTCATGAACTATGGGTATGACTCCCTGAACTGCTTCACGCTCATCCTCTGCGGCGAGCCCCACCTGAACAGCACCCTGAAAAAGCCCGTCCATGAGGCCCTGCGCCAGAGGATCACAGTGCACTACAACTTTTCCGGGCTCTCAGACTCCGAAGTGGCGCAGTACATCCTCCACAAGATCGCCTGTGCCGGAGGCGCAGCCTCCATCATCGACCAGGCGGCGCTTTCTGCCGTCCACAGTCACTCCCAGGGGAGCCCCCGCCTGGTGGACAACCTGATGACCGACGCGCTGACTCTAGGGGCACAGATGGACAAGAAAGTGATCGATACGGATGTCATCCTGGCTTCTGTCAGCAGCCAGAATCTCGGATAGGAGGAATGGAACATGAATTATACCTGTATCCTGAAAAGCGGTTCCCGCAAGGAGACCTGGACGGGGCAGATCATCCTGCTGAGCACGGGGAACGGATGGTATGAAGCTGAGATCAATGGGCGGGGGACTTACTTCCACATCCTCGCCGGACGGCATAAATATGGGAACTACCTGTGCATCCCTAACCATGATGTAGGGTGCGAGCTCTCCGATTTCTCCGATATCTTTTGGAATGAAGAAAGGATCGGCTCCCTGATGCGGAAGGTGGATGCAGTGACTGTCGCCACCGGCCTGGTTCATCTTCCTGTTCTGGCCGACAAGCAGGAGAAAAACTAAATTTTTCATATGGGCCGTGTGTCTCATGATGGGATCCATGGCCTTTTGCATTTCAGGCGGAAAAACAATACCGACAACAACGTGCAGCATTTTTGACAGGACTATGCATTTGCAGACAGCACTGCGCAGTCAATAGGATAAATGTCGGAAAAATAATTCGCTGTTTGCGTTTCCATCAATTTGCCGTCCGACACCCTGGCTACATCAACTGAAAAACTTGCAGTTAATATGCAGAATATGCTGAAAGTCCAGGAACAGCAGGGGGAACGCCTGGAACGTCTGGAAAGCAGGGACGGCGAAATGTGGCGCAAAGTTACGGGATATGCCATTACAGCGGTTATCAGCATTGTAGTTGGATTTGTTTTTGCACAGATTGGTATGTAGGAAAGGGGAAATTATGTTTAAAAATAGTGTGTTTAAAGTATCTACAGATACAAAGCAGTGGATGCGTGCTGCAGGTATCCGCGCAGTTAAAACAACAGCACAGGCGGCAGTCGCGCTGATTCCTGCAGCGGCAACTATCAGTCAGGTAGACTGGGGTGTGGTGGCAGGCACAGCACTGCTTTCCGGAATTTTGTCACTGTTAACATCGGTGGCAGGGATTCCAGAAGTAATGCAGAAGGAGGAGCCGTAACATGGGGGTAATGAGAAAAACAGTTCTGGCACACAAAAGCAATTTTGGCGGGACGCGCGCGCTTTCATCCATAAGATATATTGTACTGCATTATACAGCAAATGATGGGGACAGCGACGAGTCGAACACAAAATATTTCCAGGCACCGGACAGAAATGCTTCCGCGCATTATTTTGTCGATGATGATAGCATCACGCAGTCTGTTCCTGACAATTTCATTGCCTGGTCGGTTGGTGGAAAGAAGTACACTGACTGTGAAAAGACAGGCGGCGGAAAGATGTATGGGATTGCCACGAATGCAAATAGTATCAGTATCGAAATGTGCGATACGAAAAAGGACGGAAAACTCCAGGCAACAGAGAAGACAATGAAAAATGCCGCAGCCTTGTGCATGGAGCTGATGGAAAAATATAATATAGACATAAGCCGGGTTATCCGCCATTTTGATGTGAACGGAAAACACTGCCCGTCATACTTTATGGATGCCACTGCATGGGAGGGTTTTAAATACAGGCTTCACAAACACAAATATAAGACAGGCCAGGCATATATCACCACGCAGTCCTGCTATCTGAGGAAAAATGCGGGAACAGGAAAGAATACTGTGCCATATAACAGCCTGTCGGACGCGGTGCGAAAAAAGTGTAGGAATGTGTTTGGGCCTGCGGTGTTCAAAAAAGGGAAAACATTCCGTCTTAGAAAAGTAACATACATCGGGGAGGATGCATGGGGACAAATGAAGTCTGGATGCTGGGTTCCATTGGTCTATAAGGGAAAAGTCCGGGCAAAAATGAAATAATTATATTTGTTTTCAGGAAAGAATGTGATCAAAGAAAGCTAAGCAAAATTTCAAAAGCCAGTCAGTTGCTCTATCGTGATTCGATAGGATATAACAATGCCCGCTATAAAATAACAAATGCCACTCAAAATTGGCAAACAGTGTTATTTTATTAGGGAAGGAGCAACGATGTATGATTAGAATTTTACTATCCACAAGGCTTGGTGAACGCAGATGGACGCAGGCTGATCTGGCAAGGGCAACTGGTATTCGTCCTAATACAATCAATGATTTGTACCATGAGTTAACTGACAGGGTGAGCCTGGAGCAGTTAGACCTGATCTGCGAGGCGTTGGGTTGCAAACTCGAAGAGTTGATTGAGAGAAAGCCAAATGAGCATCCTAAAGTTGTACATACCAAGAGCGGTTCTATGATTTCATCAGACAAGTAGTGCTGCAACACGCTTGGCACAAAGAAAGACGTTCAATAGCCAACGAACGTCTTTCTTTGTGTTATAATGCATTCGATTGAGTTTAATTCTAAAGATTTTTCAAATATGGACATATCCTGTGGTATATCCCTGTCCAATTGTTTCAATACAGTCGGTATTTAACCATTGGTTGAATTTCCCATAAAAGAATTGAAGCAGAGGATTTTGTTTTAGGATGATTGTTATAATAAAGTAAAAGGTGGACAATGGTGATTTGCTGTGATAGACTATGGAAAACACTTATTGATAAGCATATGAATAAAACAGAACTTCGAAATCGGATAGGGATAAGCAATGATACCCTGACGAAGCTGGGTAAGGCATCTGTAAGGAATTACAATGCAGTACAGAGGATATTGTTGGGATTATGCCGTGAGATGTTTTTGAGATTGAAAACTTTGTGGAAAGGATGGAATGTATGTATTATGTATAAACACGACGATATTTTAGGAAATTTCAAGCCTGTGTGGAGTAGTAAGCCGCCGGGGACGATTGAGTTCGAATAGTCGGAGCTAAGCCGCAAAGCCCGTAAACACTAGGGTTTGGCGGCTTTTTCTCTTTCTCATTGCATTACGATTGCATTTTTCTATTCAACCTCTCTGTGATAGATTGCGGTGTGCTGATTGCTTGTGTAATCTGCAATGCTGTGTGAAGCGGGTGTGTATGTCAGCACGCCCGTTAATTTATTGGCAACTTCAAGATTGCTGTTAGGGTACAAATGCCCGTATGTTCCTAAAGTGGTCTGTATCTTCTCATGCCCTAGACGCTCTTTAATCAAAAGCGGGTTTTCTCCCATGCTGATTAAAAGGGAAGCGTGGGAATGCCGTTACGGTATAATAACGACAAACGGAAAAAGCCTTGATTTTCAAGGGGTTTGAGCGTTTGCCGTCATTTATTCAATTCCTTTTCCAAGTTGAAATCTGACGAGAAAATATCGAAAAAGGAGGCTGTTTCATTAACGACAAAATTTAATAGCGCCAGCGGTCCGGTGTATTGCCTGGCCGCTGATTGCCGTGGGCGTTTCACTTTTATAGGTGGGCGTCCTTTTTTTGTACTCATTTTCAGGAGAAAGGAGATTCACATGGAACTGAACGAAATGGAAAAGCGCCTGATATTCCAGACGGAGGGCTATGGGAAATCAGATGTCACATATGAGCTGCGCATGTGCCTCCCCTATATACCGGACCCGGTAAGGAGGAAAACGGCGGCGGAGCTTGTGCGAAAGCTGGATGCCATGCCGGAAAAAGACTGCCTGGCTCTTATTCAGGATATTCGGAAAAACTACCGGATTCCGGCAGGGCCTAAGACGATGGGGGAACTACTGGCGGAGGCCAGGCAGAAATCCGGTGCGGAGAAATTGAAGGGGCATGACATCATGGCCCTGGAACGCTTCGACCCGGAAGTAAAGCACATGATCGTCTTTGACGTGCTTTCAGGTAATGCCCCTGTCGGGGATAAAGGAGATAAGATGCGCCTGTTCCTTACGGATGCCGGCTACCAGAAATTCATAGACAGCCAGGAACGGGGCGAAGTCAAATTGAAAAACCATGCGAAGGTTGCGCCGGGCGGCCATCTGCACTATGACCGCAAGGACCGCGCCTTGTAGCCCGGAGGGAAAGGAAGGAGGTTTTTGTTATAGCTGTATTCCGGGTAGAAAAAACAAAGGACTTCACGATCATGTGCAACCACCACCTGCGCAATACGGAACTGTCCTTAAAGGCAAAGGGGCTTCTCTCGCTCATGCTGTCGCTTCCGGAAGATTGGGACTATACCACAAAGGGGCTCGCCCATATCTGCAAGGACGGCGTGGATTCAATCACTACCGCCCTGAAAGAGCTGGAGCGGCACGGGTACCTCACCAGGCAGCGCCTCCGCTATGAGAACGGGCAGCTCGGAGACATCGAGTATACGATCCATGAAAAGCCTGTAAATGCTGAAAAACAGGGGGATTCACCTAAACGGGAAAATCCAAGACAGGCAAATCCAGGACAGGCAAAACCTGAACAGGGGGAACCTGGACAGGGAAATCCCGCACAATTAAATACTAATCCATTAAAAACTAAAAAATCAAAAACGGATATATCAAGGACCCATCCATCAATCTATCCGTCAGGGCCGGAGGCGGCAGGCCGTTCGGATGGGATGGATCGGATAGAGCTGGCAGACGCTTACCGTGAAATCCTGAAAGAAAATATTGAGTATGGCTGTATGGTTTCCCGGTATGGGAAAGAACGCTTAGACGAGACGGTGGAGCTTATGCTTGAAGTGGTTTTATCCAAACGTCCATATATCCGTATCGCCGGGGATGATTTTCCCAGGGAGGTGGTAAAGGGCCGCTTCCTGAAAATCAATTCCGGCCACCTGGAGTATGTCTTTGACTGCATTGACAGGAACACCACGAAAGTCGGGAACATCAAGGCATACCTGCTGGCGGCGCTCTATAATGCCCCGGCAACAATGGACAGCTATTACCGCGCCGAGGTCAACCATGACCTGTACGGCTGTTAGGCGCCTTATGGCGTCTTTTTTCATCACAGAAAGGAGGCGGGGCACGATGAAAAGAATCCCTGTGCCGGTGTCATGCCCGGCGTAACAAAGGAGCAGATTCAGGCGGCGCGTGAGGCGGACCTGTTTGCCTACCTGCAGTTCCATGAGCCTGGGGTGCTGAAACGGGACGGCCCGAATTACCGCCACAAGGAGCATGACAGCCTGGTCTATGTGACCGGGAAAAGGTACTGGTACTGGAACAGCCGGGGCCGGAGTATCAACGCCCTGGATTACCTGATCCAGATACGGGGCTACGGGCTGGTGGATGCGGTCCATACGCTGGTCAGCGGGGAAATCCAGCAGACGCCGGCCTATCGGAGCACGGCAGCGGCAGGGCGTGTGCATAAGGAACCGGAGAAGAAAGCATTTTCCCTCCCCTGGGCCAGACGGTGCGCCACTTCTGCCGTTTCTTATTTGCAGCGGCGCGGGATCAGCCCGGATGTGATCAGCCGGTGTTTCCGGGACGGGCTGTTCTATGAGGCGCGGCATCATGGCGAGCCGGTCTGTGTGTTTGTGGGAAAGGATGAAGCCGGCAAAGCAAAGTTTGCCTGTATGCGGAGCATTGCCGGCAGCCTTAGGAAAGATGTCTACGGCAGCGACAAGGAATACAGCTTCTGCTATCCACCCAGGAATCCGGACAGCCGGCATGTGGCGGTATTTGAGGCGCCCATTGACGCCCTCTCCCATGCCACGCTGCAGGAATTAAAAGGCTGGAAATGGGACGGCTACCGTCTGTCTTTGGGCGGCACTTCCCATGTGGCGCTGACCGCATTTCTGAAACGACACCCGGAAATCCGGCGCGTCAGCCTCTACATGGACAATGACCTCGGCGGCCTTAAAAATGCCAGGAGGATCAAGGCAATGCTCCATGAAGATCAGCGGTTCCGGCATATCCGTGTGGGCGTCAACCCACCCCGTACAGGAAAGGACTACAACGAAATGCTGCTCCACGTTATAGGGCAGATGAAAGACCAACAACGGCAATGCCGCCAAAAACAGGCGGCTATTTCAATTTGACAGGAGGATTTCAGAAATGACGAACACAGAGAACACGGCTTTACAGATGATTGCCGAAGCTGCCCGGTGCCCGGACTACGGCCCCGATATGGTTAAGGCCCTGATGAAAAAGCTGGATATGAACGAGAAAGGCTTTGCGCTTCTGATGAATGTCGCCCCTTCCACGGTCCGGCTCTGGACCAGCGGCGCCGCTCAGCCAAGCGGAACGGCCAGGCGGCTCATGCAGATTTACGAGACCGGTCCGGAGATTGTCGGCAGGATCGATGCGTTCAGCACGGAATTCCATGAGGCAGGCTGGCACCTGAAGAACATGGGGCGCTCCATCCAGGGGAAACCCGCACAGGCGGAGGCGAAGGAAAACGGCAGGGTCGCAGATGCCTTCAAGGGGGCTTTCAGGATAGAGCGCGCTTTTGCGTCTGCCATCGGCGAGAATGTAGGGCTTTCCCTGAATGCCCTTGCAAGGCTGGAACAGCGGGCACAGCGCCGGCCCTCCGTCCTGGAGGCCATGCGGGAGCAGGCGGCGAAGGCAGCGCCGGCAAAGCACCAGCCGGAGGCGTCCCATGACAGGGGCAGCCGGTGATAAAAACAGAACGAAGGGAGGAAATGAACTTGAAACAGGAACCACTTCCGCAGATTCACTTAGTCCGCGATACGGATTTAGGCGTATTTGCCTATGAGCTCCATATCCTGGCCGGGGATTTCCTGCGGGACAGCGAATATAACCTGCGCACGCTTGCCACGAATACCGGGGCGGATTCCATTGCCGTCATGGGGAAGAATCACATGTGGCTTTCGGACGCGCTGCTTGCCTACTGCCCTTCGGCGGAGCTTTACCGGACAGCTGCCATGACGGAATATCCCGGCGCAAGGGCCTTCCTGTTCCACACGGAGCGCAAAGAGGACGGACGGCTGTACGGGGATGTCCTGATGATGGGCCTTGACACGCTGCGGCAGGATATAGAAATGAATACCCTCTACCCTTACGGCGTCAGCATGGAATACCGGGACGGCACGAAGGCGGAGGCAGCTATTGAAAATGGGAGTCAATGGAGCTGTGCGAAAAGGACGCCCTGAAAACCTGGCGCTACCTCTATGCGCCGGAGCAGGTGACGGAATGGCAGTACCGCTATTCTAACCGGTTCAGCCAGTGGAAGGAGCAGGCATTTTCCTATATGCCCCAGGATTTGGAGGAACGGCTGAATGTGGAGTATATGGAGGAGGCGCAGAACCCGGACACAGATATGTACCGCATACCCCTGGGACAGCGAAGCAGATGCTCCTTGACGGCGGTCCGGTCTACCGCCTTTTTCCCGGAGGGCCGGAAAAGCTACTGCCGATTGCGGCGGTCACGGGGCTCTGGTATGAGAATTACCGGGAGTTTGCCGTTACCCCGGAGGATTTGGGTGCGCTTGACCGGCTGGTCCGCAGGGAGACGGACCGGATCATGGGAATACGCCCGCAGCATGATAAATTACAGGAACGCCGCCCTTCCCCGGAGCGGTGATTTTTTATGACAGACTGGAGGTGATAATGATTGGCGGATAACATGCAGCATGAAGATTTCGGGGAAAAGATCGGCGGCGCAAAAAAAGATCTATGGAAGGACCGGGGGCTCTATGTGAATGACCTGGATGCCATGAATGAGCGCGAGGCCGAGAAATTCGTAAAAAGGATAATATCTGGAAGAAACCGGACTATGGGGCCATGCTGGAGGACGGGGTTCCCCTCGGCGTGGTCTATTTCATCAAAAAGGCGCGGGACGGGTTAAATGCCTCCCCGCAGTATTACCGCAAGGACGACACGCCGGAGAAGCGCCTTGCAAGACAGAAAGAATATATCCAGACGGTACGGGAGCTGCAGAGCGTGGTCTCGGAAGTCCGCACCGTGGAGGATGCCATGAAAGCCTATGACCGTTTCTTTGTGAAAAACGGGTATCTGGAACAGGTGCAGGGCTGGGGCGGCGGCATCCATTACCAGGCGACGGAGAAGGGCCGGGAGAACCCGGCCATTACAAACAAGCTGTCCAATGCCCTGATGGTCCACTCTGCCGCGCATTTTGAGCAGAACTTCACACAGAAAGCGCAGAAGGAACAGTTTGGCGTTTCCAAAGACCAGAAGGTGCCGAAGGGCTATGCGATCCATTTCAACGACGGGAAGAATACTTATTCCAAAAATAATGACTGGAAACCTGACACCTATTATGTGACGAAGGGCTATTCCATCTTGCAGACAAACTTTGAATCGCGGGAGGCCGCCCTGAAATGGGTGCAGGCGTTGGCAAAAGGGCGCAGCAAAAGCGGAAAGACGCGGTTTGTGCCTCCCCAGCTCTCCCATGTGCGGCGCACCGGGCCGGATTACAGAAACGGCATGGAGATCACCGGGCAGCACTACCTTGACGCCTTCGGGTTCCGCGGCGGTGAATTTGGGAACTGGATGAACCAGAATGACCGGCAGGCTTCCCTCAACATGGGATTTGAGGCGCTGAAGGATCTGGCGTCGGCCTTGCAGATCAGTGATAAAGATATTGCCTATCAGGGAACGCTTGCCATTGCTTTCGGCGCCAGGGGCAGCGGCAACGCGGCGGCCCATTATGAACCGCTGCGGAAGGTCATCAACCTTACGAAGATGCACGGGGCCGGCTCTTTAGCCCATGAATGGTGGCACGGGTTTGACGATTACCTGGGTACGAAGATGGGCGCGAATGGGATGCTCTCGGAACAGCCCCGCCTCTATGCGCCGTTCCAGAAGCTGATTGATACCATGAAATATAAGCCGGAGACGCCGGAGCAGGCTGCGGCCCGCACCGAAGCGCAGACAGAACGAACCCGGAAAAATGCGGCAGGCTGGCTGGATTCGGCGGTGCTCGGTTCCCTGAAACGGCATGGCAATGAGGAACAGATGAAAACCTACGCGGTTCTTAAAGAGTCGTTTCTATCCGGCGAGGCCGGTTCCGTGGAGCAGATCAGCGCTTTCAAGAAGTCTGTCACCGGGCGGGTGATCCCCAAAAGTGAGCGGGAACGGCTGGAAATATTCGAGCACATGCTGTCCGGGATGCAGGCACAGGAGGCGCCGCAGATCGGGCGGGTGGAAACCGATTTTTACCGGAATTCCGTGCGCATGGGTAAGGAGTGCGAAAAGGACGGCGGCTATTGGGACAGCAACACGGAGATGACCGCCAGGGCCTTTGCCTGTTACATCAAGGATAAGCTGCCTTACAGCTCTGATTATCTGGCGGGACATGCGGATTGTGCCGTTACTTTCGCGACAGATAAAAGCGGGGAAATGGCAGTCCTGAAAGCCTTCCCGGAGGGTGCGGAACGGAAAGCCATCAATGCGGTATTTGACGAGATCGTGGCAGACCTGAAACGGGAGCAGATACTGACCCATTCGGACGAAACGCTGCCCCTTCCGGCGCAGCCGCTGGCGGAGAATGAACAGATTTCCATATTTACGTCGGACCGGCCTTCGGTCATGGCGCAGCTTGCAGCGGTGAAACCGGCAGAAAAAACCACCCCGGCACAGGCGGCACCGAAAAAGAGCCATGCGCCGGAGATATAGGAGGTGTTGGACATATTAGAAGAAATAAAGACTATAAGGTCTACCGTTTTGATTATCTGACGGAAGGCAGCAATCTTAAATTTGAGCATAGCGTATATTGTGAGGATGTGGATATTTCTTCTTTCATTGCGCAGGGTGAGGAAAAAATACAGGCCATGCGCCAGGACAGCATGGATGGAGAAAAGAAAGCCTTTGATATTGTACTTGCGGCAACGAAGCAATGGGAGCAGCAGGCAGCGGTCACACAGAAACTAAATCGGGCGCTGGAATACCTTCATACGCCGGAAGTAAAGCATACCGCAAATGAATGGCGCAAAACCGACAACTGGAAGAACGACGAGGAAATCAGCAACCGCGTCTACCGTATGACCGGCGGTATTTGGGAAGATACCAAATATGACCGGGAGACCAAACAGAGCGTGCCGGTTGCCTGGTATGTGACCTGGGATGTCTATGTGAACTCCCCAAAGGAGGGCTATGGCGAAAAGATTGCCGGGCAGAATCAGAAACGCTACACAGATAAAGCCGCTGCGGAAAAGTACCTGGAAGGACGGAAAAAAGCCTATTCCCATTTATTCACGGAAATTTCCCCGCAGATACCCAAACAGTATGAACACCATTTTACCGTGTATGGAGCTCTCCTGCCGGGGTACACAGTGGAGGGCCAGGAGCCGGTAAAACAGACCATACCGCCGCCGATGTTTCGGAGGGCGGCATTTCTATGCCTGAAAAGCCGGAAAAACCTTCTGTGCTGGGAAAGCTGTCTGCGGCGAAGGAACGGGAAAAGGCTGCGGCAGAACCGAAGGCGCCAAATCACGGCCATCGGCTCAACCACCAGCTCTGCTGGTGGCCTGGATAAGCCCCTCCGGGGCCTGTTGTGTTTCCGCCTAAAGGCGGTCTGACAAACCCTGTTCATTATGTTACTGGTGGCCGCTTAAAAGCGGCTCTGTTGTACTTACTTTGAGGGCTCTCCTTCCAGTCGATCCCTCTCATACTGTTCTTTGATATACTTTGTTATCGTTTCTTCATTTACATTACCGACTGTCTCGCAATAATACCCTCTTGCCCAGAAGTGACGGTTATACCGGTCTCTATACTCCGGATGTCTGTCGAAAAGCATAAGGCTACTCTTCCCCTTAATCCTACCCACTACCTTCGACACGCTCTCCTTGGGCGGAATCGACACGTACATATGCACATGATCCGGCAGCGTTGCTGCCTTGATAATTGTGACTCCTTCCATCTTGCATACCTTGCTAATGGCTTCGCCTACCTCTTTTCTCAAATCCCCAAACATCACTTTCCTACGATATTTCGGGATAAATACTATGTGATACGTGCAATTATAGCGACTATGTGATAAACTTTGAGTGTCCATGAATATACCTCCGTTGTGTTTTGTGCGGTTTGCCAGACCTGCACCTATTATACAACGGGGGATATTCTGGTACTCTGTTTATCGCCACTTGCGTCTGCTAGTCTCCCCAGCTCTGCTGGGGGATTTAGAATGTTTCATTAAAAAGAAGGAGGATATGCAGATTTGAAAGTGTTGATGATAGAGCCGGGGAAAGCGCCTTATGAGGCCGAGCTGGACGGGAGCCTTGAATCCATGCAGGAGGCAGTCGGGGGAGGCATAGAGGGCTACTACCCTTATGCGGAGCCTGTCGCGATTGTCTGCAATGATGAAGGAAAAATAAACGGGCTGCCCCTGAACCGGGCGATCTACAACCAGGACGGCGAGATGATTGAGATCATGGCAGGCACCTTTTTCATAGCCGGTCCCGGTGAGGAAAGTTTTGCCGACCTTCCCGATTATTTCATGGAGCAGTATAAGGAACAGTTCAGATACCCGGAAAAATTTGTCCGGCTGGCGGGTGAGATCGTTGCGGTGAAGCAGCCCCTCCCGCCAGAGGAAAAACAGCAGCCGGCACCTGCCATGGAGGAACCGGGCGGGGATGATATAAGGCTTGACGAATCCACGGACCTGGCTTTCGACCTGGATGAATTTTTCAGGCAGAACAGCGGGGTCTATGCAGACCTGTACCCGGATTTCCATGCAGAAAAGGAGCGCATGGCGGACGAGCTGCTTTCAGGAGATACCGGGAAAATCCGCATGAGGCTGGCGGCATTTGAACATGAGGAACACATGGAGGGAGAAACGGCGCCGCTTCTGGAGCGTATTTCTTCCTATGAAAAAGAGTATGGGATCAGCGCTTATTCCATTTACCAGCTTGACTTATCGGACAATACAGACAACCTCCGTTTTATGTCCCTGGACTGGCTGGAAAGCAAGGGGCTCTCCGTGAGCCGGGACAATTACCGGATGGTCTATGCCATGCAGCGGGAACCGGGCGAAACGCTGGAGGATATTTACAGGCGCTTCAATATCGACCACCCGGAAGATTTCAAGGGCCATTCCCTTTCCGTTTCTGATGTGGTAGTCCTGCATGGGAATGGCGCAGACACCGCTTATTATGTGGACAGTATCGGCTTTCAGGAGCTGCCGGGCTTCTTCGGCGCAGGGGCGCCGGAGGCGAAGCGGGATGTTTCCGTGCGGGAACAGCTTGACAATGCAAGGAAACAGGCGGCGCAGGCAGAGCCGAAAGCGCCGGATAAAAAGCCCAGGGAACCGGAAAGGAGTTGATGGCTTATGCTGATGGCAGTTGACGGTCCATATGCGCTGATGGTGCAGCCGGACGACATTTTAATCTCTCCCCGTGAGGTAGACGAACATTTTGGGACGATGGCCTGTTTCCATTCCCGCTATGCGCTGGGCGACAGCCACAATTACATGGATAAAGACGATTTCCTGCGGGAGATGTATTTAGATACCGTGGGGCATGATGAAGCGGGCCTGAAACGCTATGAACACATGGTAAACATTGTGAGCAGCCGGTTCCGGCACGGGCCAAAGACGGAGGAACGGGCGGTTGATGACGCCATGCTGAAGGTGATCTCCGAAAAATACATTACGCTGCCCCTCTATCTGATGGACCACAGCGGCCTTGCCATGCAGACCACAAGTTTCAATGACCCCTGGGACAGCGGGCAGGTCGGATGGATTTATGTTGCCAAAGAGGATGCGCTAAAGGAGTTTGGCGGGGAAAAAATGACCGGCGCCGTCCGGAAAAAGGCGGAGGACCTGATGCGCAGCGAAGTGGCCGCTTATGATTCCTACCTGCGGGGCGAGTGCTACGGCTTTGAGCTTTACAAAAACGGCGAGCTGTCGGATAGCTGCTGGGGATTCATGGGCGGCCTGGAGGATGCCTGTAAGGATATGGCTGCATATCTCCCGGAGGGCTGCAGGGATATGGTGGCGCATTTAGAGGAACAGGACCACCCGGCGACCATCATAAAGACGCTCCTGAAACATGCGAAAATCCAGGCAGACCAGGCGGCAAAAGCCTTTGAGCACGCACCCCGCCAGCAGGTGATCGGGGACGCCCGGTAAGGCAGTTGTTTCCCATTTATAATTACAGATTTTATCAGGAAGGAGGATGCTTATGCAGGAAGATTTGGAACAGCGGACCGTATCAGTTTCCATCCAGGCAGCGAAGCTGTCCGGGCGGGTGCTGCGCTCTGCCATTGCCGCCGTGCTCCAGAAGATGGAGCAGGAACGCACGACCCCGAAAGTCGGCAGGAACAGCATGAAACGGCTGACCTGTAAGGACCCAGGAGCCAACACTATTGAAGTGTCCGGCAGAATCCGCTCCTTTGAGCGGTACGCCAGGAAACACCAGGTCCGCTACCATATTGAAAAAGAGCTGGGGACTGACCCGCCTAAATGGACGGTCTATTTCAAAGCGAACCAGGCGGACGCGCTGACGGCAGCTTTTAAGGAATATACCCAGAAAGACCTTGCCCGGAGCGCCAGGCCGTCGCTGCTCTCCCAGCTCCATAAATTCAAGGAGCTGGCGCAGGCTCTTGGCCGTGACCGGGTGAAGAACAAGGAACACGGAGGGCCGGAACGATGAAGATAGACACGGATGCCTTAAAAAAGCAGGTGATCCTCCACCTGCCCTATCTTTTGTTCCTTCTGGTATTTGCGAAGCTGGGCGAGGCGGTGCGCCTTGCCCCCGGAACGGACGCCTCACAGAAATTGTTAGGATTGTCCGAAGGTTTCTCGCTGGCATTTCAAAGCATGTGGCCGGGTGCGGCACTGGACTGGCTGGCGGGATTATGCGGGGCGGCTATCGTGCGGCTGGCGGTATATGTGAAAGGAAAAATGCAAAAAAGTACCGCAAAGATGTGGAGTACGGCTCTGCCCGTTGGGGGAACAAAACAGACATTGCCCCTTTCATGGATCCGAAACCGGAAAACAACATTATCCTGACGCAGACCGAAGGGCTTATGATGTCCGGCAGGCCGAAGAACCCGGCCCATGCTCGCAATAAAAATGTGCTGGTAGTCGGCGGTTCCGGCTCCGGCAAGACGAGATTTTTTATAAAACCCAACCTCATGCAGCTCCATAGCTCGTATGTCGTCACCGATCCGAAAGGTACGGTCCTGATCGAAGTGGGAAAGCTGCTAAGCCGCGGCACGCCGAAACTGGATAAGGACGGGAAACCGGTCAGGGGAAAGAATGGAAAAACCGTGTATGAGCCTTATAAGATCAAGGTTTTCAATACGATCAATTTTTCAAAAAGTATGCACTATAACCCTTTTGCCTACATCCACAATGAGAAGGACATTCTGAAACTGGTAACGGTGCTGATTGCAAACACCAAAGGGGAAGGAAAATCCGGCGACGATTTTTGGGTCAAGGCCGAGACCCTGCTGTATACGGCGCTGATCGGCTATATCTATTATGAGGCCCCGACAAACGAGCAGAATTTTTCCACCCTGGTAGAAATGATAAACGCTATGGAGGTCCGGGAGGATGACGAAAGTTTCAAAAATGCCGTTGACCTTCTCTTTGACGCGCTGGAGCAGAAAGACCCGGACCACTTCGCCCTCCGCCAGTATAAGAAATATAAATTAGCGGCGGGCAAGACAGCGAAAAGCATACTTATTAGCTGCGGCGCCAGACTGGCGCCATTCGATATTAAGGAGGTCCGGGAGATCACCATGTATGACGAGCTGGAGCTTGACCTGGTCGGGGACAGGAAAACGGCGCTGTTCTTTATCATCAGCGATACGGATGCGACGTTCAATTTCCTTGTCAGCATGGCCTATACGCAGCTGTTCAATCTGCTGTGCGAGCGTGCCGATGACAAGTATGGCGGCAGGCTGCCGGTACATGTGCGGTGCCTGATCGACGAGGCCGCCAATATCGGGCAGATTCCGAACCTGGAAAAGCTGATGGCGACGATCCGTTCCAGGGAGATTTCGGCCTGTCTGGTCCTGCAGGCGCAGAGCCAGTTAAAGGCGCTTTATAAGGACAACATGGACACCATCATCGGGAATTGTGACGCTTCCCTTTTCCTGGGAGGCAAGGAGGAAACCACGCTGAAAAGCTGGAATTCCCTGCTGGGAAAAGAGACCATCGATATGTATAATACCAGCGTCACCAAAGGCAGCCAGGAATCCCACGGACAGAATTTTCAGAAATTGGGAAAGGATTTGATGTCGGTGGACGAACTGGCCGTGATGGACGGAGGGAAATGCCTCCTGCAGATCAGGGGCGTCCGGCCCTTCCTCTCCCGCAAATATGATATTACGAAACACCCGAACTATAAATACCTGTCTGATTATGCCCCTAAAAATGCTTTTGACATTGAAAAATTCCTCTCAACCAGGCTGCCCGTCAGCCCTGGGGAGCTGTACCGCAATTATGAGGTCACGGCGGAGGATTTGGAGGCGCCGGCTGTATGATGATGTAGCTGCCTGTTAAAGTCTCTGGCTTTGGCGGGCTTTTTCTTTTCACCGGAAGGAGGTTCTATTGAGGATTCGCGCCCCTCCCTGACAACTGTATACCTTTCCAGGATGATCCTGGACTATGCCGCCCCTGTGCTTTATGCAGATTTTCTTAAAGCACAGGGGCGTTTTTTCGTTTCCGGCCAGATAACGGCCATACCACAAAACCAATATATTTCAAATTAAAGGAGGACTTTTATATGGCTTTTTTTGCAAGTGCGATTGATACTTTGAAAATTCTGGTGATTGCTCTGGGTGCCGGCCTCGGCGCATGGGGCGTCATCAACCTTCTGGAGGGTTATGGCAATGACAATCCCGGAGCCAAGTCGCAGGGGTAAGCTACGCCCTCCACGGACAAGTAATTGCCGTGCAGCGTATGGTGGAAGTCCATACGGCAACAGGCTGAATTGCTGGGAACCCCTAAAGCCGTGCGTACCAAAACATGGGGATGAAACATGCCCGGATGTGACGGTGGCGAAAGCGGAAAAAAACGCACGGATGGCGCAGGGTGCGAACCTAAACGCCGGGACAATGGGCGATCAGCAGCCAAGCCCCGAACAGGGGAAGGTTCAACGACTATCCTTTGCAGGAGTAGGGCCGAGCGGCCCGAAGCAGCCTGCCCCGCTCCATGCGGGTGAAGATATAGTCTGCGCCCATGTGAAAGCATGGGGTGTCCGCTTCTTTTGAAGTGGGGCCGCACCGGGGCAGCGACCCGGTGTGAACAAAAACGGATGAAACAGCTTATGGCTGGCGGAGGTATTGCGCTGGTGGGTGCCACGCTGATCCCGCTGCTCTCCGGCCTGTTCGGTTAATAGCCGATGGGCAGTCTGTTTGAATGGATAACAGACTGGATTAAAGAGGGCTTGATTGAAGCGATCACAGGACAATACACCGGTATCTTTGAGTCCGTCAACAGCCAGGTCTCGGATGTGGCCTCACAGGTAGGCCAGACACCGCAGGGGTGGAATGGCGGCGTGTTCAGCATGATCCAGAATCTTTCTGAAACCGTCGTCATTCCCATTGCGGGAATCATCCTGACTTTTGTTCTTGTCTATGAACTGATTCAGATGATCCTGGAAAAGAACAACATGCACGATTTTGATACGTTCAACATCTTCAAGTGGATTTTCAAAACCTTTGTTGCCACATACCTGCTCACCAACTGCTTTACTATCGTCATGGCGGTGTTTGACGTCGCTCAGCATGTGGTGAATCAAAGTTCCGGCGTGATAAACGGGAGCATGGATGTTACCGCCGCGCTGGCCGACCTGGAAACGCAGCTTGAAGCAATGGGGATGTGGGAACTGATCGGCCTGTGGCTGGAGACCAACATTATCAACCTGTGCATGTGGGTGTTGTCCATCGTGATCTTTGTCATTGTGTATGGCCGCATGATTGAAATATATCTCACGGTCAGCCTGGCACCCATACCGTTTTCCACAATGGCAAACCGTGAATGGGGGCAGATGGGGACGAATTACCTGCGTTCCCTGTTTGCTTTAGGTTTCCAAGGGTTTTTGATTATGGTCTGCGTCGCGATCTATGCGGCGCTGGTCCAGTCAATCCCTTCTTCCGGCGACATCCACGGCGCGATCTGGGGCACGGCAGGCTATACGGTCCTGCTGGCCTTTGCCCTGTTTAAGACAGGCTCGCTATCCAAAAGTATTTTTAACTCGCATTAGTGTGTAACCGACCTATTTTAACAAGAAGGAGGATTTTTCTATATGAGTAAGACCAACCATGAAACCATGCAGCCGGAGACCCAGGCGGGCGAGGGCTTGAAGCTGGATGTAACGGTACGCCCGATTGCCCCGATGGGGAACCTTCTGGCTTTCGCCAATGTGACGATTGGGGACTGTTTCAAGATCGACGGCTTCCGTATCTGCTCCGGCGAGAACGGCCTGTACGTCAATATGCCCTCCACCCAGGATAAGCAGGGAAAATGGAGGGATGTCTGCTGGCCGGTGACGGCGGATTTCCGCAGGCAGCTTAATGACGCCCTGATCGGAGGGTACGGCCAGGCGATTGAAAACCTGCAGGCCACCCTTGAAGCGACAAAGGGAGCGGCGGAGAAGCCTTCCCTGGCCGGCGCCCTGAAAGAAAATGCCGGCAAGGTCAAGACGCCCCCGGCAAAATCCGCCCCGGCCAAGAATGAGCAGGCCCGGTAATGGCGGAGGCCGGAAAATATGGCATCGTGTACGCGGACCCGCCCTGGCGCTATGATATGAAACGCGGCAACGGGGTGGCTGAAAACCACTACCCTACCATGAGCATGGACGATATATGCGCGCTGCCGGTTGCAGACCTTGCGGCCAAAGACAGTGCGCTTTTCCTATGGGCCACCTTCCCGCAGCTTAATGAGGCGTTCCGGGTGATCGAAGCATGGGGGTTCAAATATAAGACGCTGGCCTTCCTCTGGCTCAAACAGAACCGGAAAGCGGATTCCTGGTTTTACGGGATGGGGTTCTGGACCCGGAGCAACGCCGAGGTATGCCTTCTGGCGACACGCGGGCGCCCGAAACGCCAGTGTGCGGGAATCCACCAGTTTGTGATCTCCCATATTGAGCAGCACAGCAAGAAGCCGGACGAGGTACGGGATAAGATCGTAAGGCTCATGGGCGACCAGCCCAGGATAGAGCTTTTTGCAAGGCAGCAGACCCCCGGCTGGGATGTGTGGGGCAATGAGGTGGAATCCACGGTCACGATGCAGGGACGGAATGAGTGAAGCACAGCATGAATGGAGGTGAATTTACATGCCTTATGTACCCGTACCCAAAGACTTAACAAAGGTCAAGACTAAGCTGGCGTTCAACCTGACGAAACGCCAGCTCATCTGTTTCAGCCTGGCCGCGCTGGCCGGGCTGCCGGTATATTTCCTTACCCGCGGCGCTGTCGGCAATTCGGCGGCGGTGCTGATGATGATCGGGATTATGATGCCCTTTTTCTTTTTCGCCATGTATGAGCGGGACGGGCAGCCGGCGGAGAAACTTCTGAAAAACAGGCTCCGCTATAAGCTCTGGCCGAAGAAACGGCCATACCGGACGGAAAATTTGTATAAATCCATGTCAGAGAAGGAGGTTATGAGGATTGCCAAAAACCAGACAGCAGGAGGCCCAGGAAAAACGTCTGCAAAGAAACATCAGGCAGGCAAAAAAGGCCAGGGCCGACGCAAAGACAAACGGAAATAAGACTGTCCGCACCAGGCCGCCTAAAAAGGGCGGCTTTTTGCCGGGCTGAAAACGGACGCCCCGCAGACGGTCCAGCAGAGCATTCCCTATAAGGAAATGTACCGGGATGGGATTTGCCGGCTGACGGACAAGCTCTACACCAAGACGGTGCAGTTTTTTGATATTAACTACCAGCTCGCACAGGCGGATGATAAAGCGCAGATTTTTGAGGGCTACTGTGATTTTCTCAATTATTTTGACGCTTCGATCCATGTGCAGCTTACCTTCATCAACCAGCGTGCAAATATGCAGGATTTCGCCCGCAGTATCGACATCCCCATCCGCGGCGACGAATATGACGGAATCCGCAGGGAGTATGGGGATATGTTAAAGGGCCAGCTCCAAAAAGGCAACAACGGCCTTACCAAGCGGAAATATATCACTTTCGGCATTGAGGCCGACGACCTTCGCACCGCGAAGATGCGCCTGGAGCGGATCGAGGCCGATGTGCTGGCGAATTTCAAAGCCCTGGGAGCCCAGGCAAAGCCGTTAGACGGGCTGGAACGCCTGGAGGTTCTTCACAGCCAGCTCCACCCGGACGGGCAGGAAAAGTTTCATTTTGTCTGGGCGGACCTGCCGAAAACCGGGCTTTCCACAAAGGATTTTATTTCGCCCTCCGGCCTGTCGTTCTCAAATGACGGAAAGACTTTCCGGGTAGCCGACCATTCCGGGCGGTGTCTTTTTTGCAGATTTTAGCGCCGGAGCTGACGGACCGGCTGCTGGCGGAGCTGCTTGACCTGGACGATGCCGTGACAGTAAACCTGCATATCCAGTCTATTGACCAGGCCCAGGCGATCAAGAACATCAAGCGCAAGATGTCCGATTTGCAGAAAATGACCATTGAGGAACAGAAAAAAGCGGTCCGCGCCGGGTATGACATGGACATCATACCTACGGACCTTGCCACCTACGGCGAAGAAGCAAAGAATCTTTTACAGGATTTGCAGAGCCGGAATGAGCGGATGTTTTTAGTCACGGTACTGGTGGAGAACATCGCGCCGAAACGCCAGAAGCTGCTTAATGACATCCTGTCTGCCTCCGGCATTGCGCAGAAATATAACTGTGCCCTGAAACGTCTGGACTTCCAGCAGGAACAGGGGCTTATGTCCTCCCTTGCATTAGGGCTGAACCAGATTGAGATTGAGCGGGGGCTTACGACCAGCAGCACCGCCATTTTCGTGCCGTTCACGACCTGCGAGCTGTTCCAGGAGGGCGAGGCGCTTTATTATGGCCTGAACGCTTTAAGCAACAACCTGATCATGGCGAACCGCAAGAACTTAAAGAACCCCAACGGCCTGTTCTTAGGCACGCCGGGCAGCGGCAAGTCTTTCTCGGCAAAGCGTGAGATCGTCAATGTGTTCCTTTTAACGGAGGATGACATCATCATTGCAGACCCGGAAAATGAGTACGGGCCTTTAGTACAGCAGTTCGGCGCCCAGGGGCAGGTCATTGACATTTCCCCGACTTCCACCAACTATATCAATCCGATGGACATTAACCTGGACTATTCGGATGATGAAAACCCCATCACGCTGAAAAGCGATTTTATCCTGTCCCTGTGCGACCTGGTGATCGGCGGCAAGGAGGGGCTTTCCCCGATTGAGAGGACCATCATTGACCGCTGCACAAGGCTGGTGTACCGGGATTACCTGCAGGACCCGCGCCCGGAGAATATGCCGGTCCTGGGAGACCTGTACGGGCTGCTTTTGAAACAGTCCGAGCCGGAGGCGCAGAATATCGCCACGGCGCTGGAAATCTACGTGAACGGCTCCCTGAATGTATTCAATCACAGGTCCAACATTGATATGAACAACCACCGGGTACTCTGCTTCCAGTTAAAGTCTCTGGGCAAGGCCCTGAAAGAGATCGGCCTTTTGATTATGCAGGACGCCGTGTGGAACCGTGTCACGGCCAACCGCTCCAAGCATAAGACGACCTGGTTCTATGTTGACGAATTCCATCTCCTTCTGAAAGGCCAGACCGGAAGTTTCAGCGTGGAAATCTGGAAACGGTTCAGGAAATGGGGCGGCATACCGAGCGGCCTGACGCAGAACGTGAAGGACCTGCTGGCCTCCCGTGAGATCGAGAATATCTTTGAGAACTCGGATTTTATCTACATGCTGAACCAGGCCCAGGGGATCGGCAGATTCTGGCGAAGCAGCTGGGGATTTCCCCGCACCAGCTTTCCTATGTGACCCATTCCGGCCCCGGCGAGGGGCTTCTGTTCTTCGGGAATGTGATTATCCCCTTTGTCGATCATTTTCCGAAGGATACCCTGCTGTACAGCGTACTTACAACACGGCCTGATGAAGTGGCGGGGACGAAGGCATGAGGAAACAAAAATACCCTGAAAGCGATTGGAGGTGAGGGCAATGGCGCGTGACAGGAATTTTCAGAGGAAACAGAAAGATGCCCGGATGCCGGCGCGGGATTCCCACGGTGAGGACCGCATGGCGGTCCGGCAGGGAGAGCCGGATTATGACCTGCGCCGGGCAAGGGACGCCCCTTCTTCCGGCACTTCAAGGAACCGCAGGCAGGCGGCGCCGGTGCAGACGGAAACTTATGGATCAGATATATTTGCCGGTTGCGAAAACAGTGATACGGCAGCACAGGATTCCCCTATTCAGGTTTTTCCCGGACAGGAACCAACCGGATCAGAGCCATACGCACCGGAAACCGGGCCAAAGGATTCCGGGCGGGGCAGCCAGGCACAGGGCAATGCCGTTTTCCGGGATTCCCGGCAGGAGGAACCCAGACAGGCGGATTTCAGTCAGGGGAGCCCAGGGAGGCGCAATGCTGCTTACCAGAATTTCAAGCAGGAAGAACCCAGACAAGCAGATTTCAGCCAGGAGAGCCCAGGGAGACGCAATGCCGCTTACCAGAATTTCAGGCAGGAAGAACCCAGACAAGCAGATTTCAGCCAGGAGAGCCCAGGGAGGCGCAATGCCGCTTACCAGAATTTCAGGCAGGAAGAATCCCCACAGGAGAATTCCAGACAGACAGTTTTTGCAGAACACGGTCCGAAAGGTGCGGATTCCCGGTATGGGAAACTATTTCAGGAAGGAGCCGGGGCACAGAAAGGGGAAGAAAAATCCGGCCAGGCAGGACACTGGAACCGGACACGGCAGCATGGTAATAAATACCAACAGCGCTTTCAGGAGGCGGCAAAAGCCGGGGAACCTCAGGAGAAACCGCCGGAGGCAGCCGAAGGAGAACCAAAACGGCCTTCCAAGCTGGAATTTACCGCTGACGAACTCCCACCGGAAACAGCGGATAAGAAGCTCACGAAAGCCCGACGGAAGGCAGAACGGACAGCGGAAAAACTGGAACAGGCGGAAAACCGCCTTCCTGCCCGCCGTAAGCTGCGGATGGAAACATCTTCTGATCCCGATACGGGCAAGGCCAAAAAGCGCCTGAAATTTGAAAAGGAGGTGAAATCCCAGCGGGCCCATGTCAAGGGTCCCGTTCCGATGCGCCCGGTAAAGGCCGGCGCAAATATGGCGGTGGGTTACGCCCATAAAAAGATTTACCAGGCAGAGAATGAAAATGTCGGCATTAAAGCGGCCCACCGCACCGAGCTTGTAAGCGAATCGGGGCTGCGTATGGCATATCACAGGCATAAGACGGCGCCGTACCGCAGGGTGGCAAAATTACAGCAGAGGTCAGCCAGGGCCAATGCCCGGCTTGCCTACCGTCAGACCTTGCATGACAGCCCGGAGCTGAAGAAAAACCTTCTTGCCCGGATGTGGCAGAAACAGAAGATAAAAAGACAGTATGCCAAAGCAGCCAGAGAGACGAAAAAAGCGGGAAAGCGGGCAAAGGACACCGCCGTTACCACGGAAAAGATTGCTGCCGGAGTGGTCCGTGCTGTCAGGCGCCACCCGGTCATATGCGGGATCGTGATCCTGCTCCTTCTGGTATTTTTCCTGATCGCGTCCCTGTTTTCTTCCTTTTCCAACCTGGGGACCGGAGGGCTGGGGAGCCTTGCAGCCTCTACCTATCTGGCGGACGATGCGGACATCAACAATGCGGAGCTTGTTTATACCGAGTGGGAAACGGACCTGCAGATGCAGATCAACCGTGTGGAATCGGACCGGCCCGGCTATGATGAGTACCGCTATAATATCGGCCCCATTGAGCACGATCCCTATGTCTTAATGGGGTACCTCACTTCTGCCTATCAGAATTTTACCTATGCGCAGATCGAGGGCGTCCTCCGGGAGCTGTTTAACGGGCAGTATTCCCTGTCTTTTTCAGAAGAAACGGAAACCCGCTACCGGACAGAAACCAGCGTTGACCCGGAGACCGGCGAGGAAACAGAGGAAGAAGTGCCTTATGAGTGGCACATCCTGAATGTAACGCTTACTTCTACACCGCTTGAAAACCTGGTTGTCTCACGCATGAACGCAGACCAGAAGGAAATCTGCGAGATTTTATGTAAGCGATGAATAACCTGCCGTCCCACAAGAACAGGATTTTGCCCTATAATGATAGCAACTTGGAGCGAATATCTACATCAGTTCTTGATCAAGCAGTCCGGCAGCCATCTGTCTGGCATCCGCTGCTGCTATCAGCTCCAAAATAACTATCAGGAGATGATGCTATGTCAAAGAAAATACGCAGCGACCAGGAATGGCAAGAGCTAATCCAGGAGTGCCGCGCCAGCGGCCTGTCTGTCAAAACTGGTGCCAGACACGTTCTATATCCATAAAAACATTTTATAATAAAGCCGCAGATTTAAGAAAAAAGTCCTGTGGCATACCAGGATCACAGACAGCTGCTTCTGGGCAGAAACACGAAGTGGTTCCTCTGGAAATGGCTGCTGATCCGGTGCTTTATCCACAGGCTCCCGCCGGTGGTGCAATGCAGGTCCCGTCTGCCCGTGTTGTTGTCACAGTCAGGATATCCGGATACCGTGTTGAAATCTTAGAAGGCGCTTCAGAAGACATCATTCGCAATACGCTTCTGGCGCTGGGATCTCTGTGTTAGGCGCATTGTCCGGTGATACAAAAGTTTATATCGTCACCGGGCGCACGGATATGCGGCGCAGCTTCGACGGCCTTATGGCCCTTATCCGCGACACTTACCAGATGGATCCTTATGCAGATGCACTGTACCTGTTCTGTGGCAGAAAAAGAAATACGCTCAAGGCTCTGTACTTTGACCAGACGGGATTTGTGCTCTGCACGAAACGGCTGGATAATGGAAAGTTCCAGTGGCCGCGCGATGCGAAAGAAGTCAGGCTGCTCACCCGCCAGCAGCTGCGCTGGCTTTTGGAAGGACTCTCCATCTGCCAGCCGAATGCAGTGCAGCCTTCCGGCAGGAAAGATTTCTGACCTTTTGTGCATTATGATGAAATTTAAAAATTTATTTTCCGGCGGCTGGCGCCGTTTTGAAAGTTATCCACGCTGCCGGATTTTTTCGGGCGGGCTGTCCGCATATGCCGCTGCCCTGCCCTCGGAATACTGTGGACAAACTGCCTTAAAAACAGCATTTAGAAGTTTTTTCACCATTTTCCAATCCGTCAAACTGCTTATCATGCAGTTATGGACGGTTTGATTTCACCCCCGCATTTCTTTATAATTTATAATATAAGCAGAAAGAAATACGGAGGGGCGCATATGCCGGCTGATAATGAAGAATACACACGGCTGTTGGAAGAAATGGTGGAACAGATGAAAGCGCATATACTGTCCCAGGATGCACGCATCCTGGAACAGGAACAGACGATCGCGGACCTGCGCTCCCTTGTGGATGACCTGCGTCTTTTGAAGGCCGGCCTGGAGGAGACGCTTGAAGAATTCAAGCGCCAGCTGTTCGGAACAAAAAGCGAAAAAACAAAAACCTCCCAGGCCGATGCCGCAGTGGAAACAGAAGATCCAGCCTCAAAAACAACGGTAAAAGAACACACACGGGCAAAAAAGAAAAAAACAACAAGGGATGAACGCTATGCAGACATCCCTGTCCGTGATGTCGTTATACCTGTCCCGGACAAAGACCGCCGCTGTCCGTACTGCAATGCGGAAATGATGCCGCTCGGGCGTAAGGAAGTCCGCACAGAGCTGCGCATAACCCCGGCAAAAGTGGAACGTGTCCGTTATATGCAGGAGGAGCTGATCTGTCCGGAATGCCGTAAGGACGGTGACGGGACGATCGTACAGGCGCAAACGCCTGCGCCTTTGCTGCCGCACAGCCCGGCATCGCCGTCTGCTGTAGCATATGTCATGTTTGATAAAAGCTTTGCAAGTGTCCCATACTACCGCCAGGAAGCCTGCATGGCCCAGCTTGGCCTGAAACTGCCTCGTGAGACCATGGCGAACTGGTATATCAGATGCGCCCTGGAATATTTCCAGCCGGTATATGACCGTCTGCATGGACTCCTCCTGCAGAGAGGGGTCATCCATGCGGATGAAACCACATGCCAGGTGCTGCGTGAAAAAGGGAGGGCCGCAGAATCCACTTCGTATATGTGGCTGTATTTAAGCGGAAGCGATGGCCTGCCGCCGATCGTGCTTTACGAATACCAGGCGGGGCGCAGCGGGGATTTTCCAAAGGCATTCCTGGATGGATTTTCCGGCATCGTACAGTGCGACGGGTACAGCGGCTATAACAAGGTAGAAGATGTAATACTCGCTGTGTGCTGCGCACACTGCCGCAGGAAGTTTTACGAAGCCCTCCCGACAGAGCGGCAGAAGCAGTTGAAACTGCTGGACATAAATTCAGAAACGGAAGTAAAAGACATCCCGCTTCCAGGCCCGGAACAAATGAAAAGCATAATCCCGGCTGAAATCGGGCTCATGTTCTTCAACAAGCTCTTTTTCATTGAAAAAGGGCTCAAAGGCATGGAACCGGACCTGCGGAAAGCAAAACGCCTGGAAAAGGAGCCGCCTGTCTGGGAAAAGTTCTGGGCATGGGTCGAAACACTAAAGCCGCTCGGCGGCAGCAAGCTGGAAAAAGCTGTCAATTACGCGATAAACCACAGAGAAACGCTGCAGAGCTATCTGTTGGACGGCAGATGCGAATTGTCAAACAATGCAGCGGAGCGGCGTGCAAAATCTTATGCCATCGGAAGG
Organism: Eubacterium plexicaudatum ASF492; assembly: GCF_000364225.2. Taxonomy (GTDB): domain Bacteria; phylum Bacillota; class Clostridia; order Lachnospirales; family Lachnospiraceae; genus Eubacterium_J; species Eubacterium_J plexicaudatum. The sequence goes on along the minus strand of NZ_AQFT02000001.1, from coordinate 4,216,920 downwards.
AAAAATTCCCTGTTCCATACATCCGTTGCGGGTGCTAAAGCAGGTGCGCTTGTTTACAGCATGATAGAAACTGCAAAGGCCAATAAGTTAAATGTATTCCAGTATCTTTATATCCTGCTGCTGTATATGCCCGATCATAAAGATGATCCTGCTGCGGTTGAAATACTTCTTCCATGGAGCAGTTTTATCAAAGAACACTGTACAGGGCTGATTGATGTTGAAACGATAACACCTGAAAACAAGCCTCAGCTGCCGCTATAAACTATTTTACACCTAAACATATCATCAGGGGAACGGTAGGTTGTTCATCGCTTACGATTTTATTGCAGACCAAAGGCAACAGGCAGTATGTAAAAAATGTATTTGGCACGAACTGGCTGCCCTATGTCACCAGCTATTACGGCTACCGGGTACACCCGATCAGCGGGGGAAAGAACTACCATACCGGCGTTGACATCGGGATGCCCCAGGGCACGGAGATTTTAGCCGGGCATGACGGCACGGTCACGCTGGCCGGTGAAGCCGGCGGATACGGCCTGTGCGTTGCCATTGAGGGCGAGGCTTATGAGGGGCACTCCCTCACCACCAAATACGGCCACTGTTCACAGATTCTTGTATCTGCCGGACAGGAGGTAAAGGCCGGGGATGTGATCGCGAAGGTCGGCAGCACTGGAAATTCCACCGGGCCGCACCTGCACCTGGAGGTGCTGGTTGACGGCCAGTATATGAACCCTTTGTATTTTGCCGATACCGGCGATACCAGCGAGCGGCATTTGCCGGAGGCAGGCGCAGGCGGCGGAGGGAACTATTTTGACTATGACGTCCCGCCGGAGGCCCTTGCAGATGAAAAATTTGCCGCCATGCTCGCGGAGGCCGAAAAGTATTTAGGCTATCCGTATGTATGGGGAGGCGCAAGCCCTTCCACTTCCTTTGACTGTTCCGGCTATGTTTCCTGGGTAGTCAACCATTGCGGCGTGGGCTGGAACTTCGGACGGCTTACCGCAGACGGGCTTTTAGGCGTGTGCACGCCTGTATCAAGCGCGGATGCAAGGCCCGGCGACCTGATATTCTTCCAGAGCACCTACAATACCAGCGGCGCAAGCCATGTGGGAATCTATGTGGGCAACGGGATGATGATCCACTGCGGGGACCCGATCTCCTACGCAAATATCAACACAAGCTACTGGCAGCAGCATTTTTATACATTCGGGCGTCTGCCCTGACAGATTGGTGTCCAGTGACAATTAAGTTTGATAATTTTGCAATAAAGATTGATAATTTTGCAATAAAGATTGATAATTTACAACTTTGTTTGATAAAAATGGCTTCACAAAGAAATTGACAATTATGATTGATAAAACTCAAAGAAAATGACAATTAAAGTTGATACAAACGGAGATTTCGTGGCACTTAAAGGAGCATGGTTCTTATTATGCTTCTTTGCTTTTCTGCAACATGGCTTCGTGATATTAAGTTTTGGAGTAAATTATCAAACTTAATTGTAATTATGGAGCTTATTATTATCAAACTGTTTTGCAAAAAGACAGATTGGAGGTAATAAATTGAACCCTAAGATTGAGAAACTGGAGAAAGAGATCGACAAGACAAAAACAAAGATTGCGGAGATGCAGGCCAAGCTCCGCGACCTGGAAAAGCAGAAAACGGAGCTGGAGAATACCGATTATGTGGCGATTGCCCGCAGTTTCCATCTGACACCCCAGCAGCTGGCCGAATTTCTGAAATCGCAGCAGTCCGCCCCGTCCGGGGATGGCCCGCTGCAGAAACAGGAGGATAAGAATGAGGACTAAAAAAATCTCTCTGCTACTGGCGCTTATGCTTGTCATAAGCGCCATATCTTTGCCCCTGACGGCTTATGCAGCCGGGGACAAAGATACCACGCCGCCCGAACTTACGGCTTCCCTGGACGGCGACACGCTGAAAATAGAAAGCAGCGACGATAATTCCGGCGTGGAGGCGGTATTTGTGGACGGGAACCGTATCAATTCCCTAACCAATGGGGCGGCTTCCGTCACCTTAAAGGATTATGTCGGCACGGAAAAGCAGGTAAGCGTGTACGCCCAGGACTATGCCGGGAACCGCTCAAAGACCGTGAAGTTTGAGAATCCTTATTATGAGGAACCGGAACCCACGGAAAAACCTGCTGCCGCGGTACAGCAGAACCAGGGCGGCACGGCGGCAAAACCTGTGCAGGCCCAGGCTGCTTCCCACGGCAGCACAAACAGCAATGCCGGGAACAGCAATGCCGGCAGCAGCAATTCCGGGAACGATTCTAATACAGGTACGAATACGGGCGCCAATGGCGGCGGTAATACAGCCTCCGGCACAAACGGCGGCAGCCCCGATTCCCAGGAGGAAACGGAATCCGCTTCCGCTATCCCGGACGGCGCGTTTACTCCGGAGGGCACCGGCACGGTGTTAGATACGGCCACCGGCGCAGATGGGGATAAACAGTTTTACACCATCACCACCGAGGACGGGAATGTGTTCTATCTGATTATTGACGGAAAGCGGGACGGCAACAACGTCTACTTCCTGAACGGCGTTACCGAGGCTGACCTGATGGCGCTGGCGGAAAAGAGCGAGGACACCATGAGTGCGATCCCGGCAGAGGATGTCTGCACCTGTACGGAGAAATGCGCAGCCGGGGAAGTTGATACCGCCTGCCCGGTCTGCAAGAATGACCTGAAAGGCTGTGCCGGGAAGGAAAAACCTGCGGAAACGGAGGAACCCGCGCAGGCCGAGCAGCCGAAAAAAGACAAGGGCAGCGCCGGCACGGTCATCTTTATTATCATTGCCCTGCTTGCAGCAGGAGGCGTTGGCTATTATGTGAAGATCGTCCGTCCGAAACAGCAGGCAGAGGATGACGAAGATTTCGAGGATGACGGGTACGGCGAAGGCTTTGACCCGGACGAGGCTTACGGCGGGACGGAATATCTTTCCGAGGACGATTTTGAGGATAGGATCAACGATGAACAGGAGGACAGCGAGTAAAGCTGTCCTTTTGTATTCCAATCAAATATAAGAAAGCGAGGATTTCTATGGTAAATATGAAAAAGCACGGCCTGAAAAGGATTCTGGCGCTCCTGCTCTGCGCGGTATGCCTCTGCGGGGTGTCCCCTTCCCAGGCGTTTGCCGCCTCCGTGGGCCAGAAAGCAAGCTCCTGGCTGGGCGATCAATATGTGGGGTCCGACGGGCAGCATTATTATGCGCCGGCGCCTTACACCTACCTTGTTTACAATTCTGATGGGACGATGGATGTGCGCAGCAGTTCCGGGGGCAGCGCTTACCGGCATTATATGCTGACAGCTTCGGACGGGAGCAGCCAGCAGGTCTATTGTGTGGAGAGCGGCATTGCCTATAATACTTCTGACAATACCTATACATCGGAAAGCGGTACGAACAGCAATTACTTAAACCTCCTTCCGGCAGAAGCACGCCGGGGCATTACCCTGACGGCGATCTACGGCTGGAAACCCGGCGCTTCCCTCCCTGTGTCCGGCATTAACGAGGACGATTATAAAATGGCGACGCAGATCATCCTCTGGGAATACCAGCAGCAGCTCCGCAGCGACCCTTACAGCCGGCATGGGAACGGCCAGGCAAATGCAGACCAGTATTTCAGCGTGATTGCCGGACGTCCTGCGGAAAAAGCCTACAACTGGATTCTTTCACAGGTCGCCTCCCATTCCACGGTCCCCTCCTTTACTTCCACGAAGAAAAGTGAAGCCCCGGAGCTGGAGCTGAAATGGGACACGGAGAAAAAAGTCTATACCCTGACCGTCACGGACACCAATAACCTGAAAATCGATCTGGAGACCCTGAAAGGCAGCGGCGTTTCCGTCACAAGGAGCGGGAACAAGTACACGTTCACCAGCAAGAACATGATCATGGACCCTGTCGCCTTTGAATTCCGAAAGGATATTCCGGTTGCTAACGACATGCTGATCTGGGGGAGGCCGGGTTACCAGACCATGATGACCGGCGCCAGCGACCCGGTCTCCTTCTTTGTAAAGATCAAGACCGAGACCTACGGCACCGCAAAGATTGTCAAGACCAGCGAGGACGGCATTGTGTCCGGGATTCCTTTCCAAATCTCCGGCACGGACATCCTGGGGAACAAGGTGGATGAAACCGTCACTACCGGGGAAAACGGGCAGATTAAGGAAAAGCTGCTGCCCGGCACCTATCTGGTGAAGGAGCTGCCGGTGGACCGCTATGTGACCCCTTCCGCGCAGTATGCCACCATTGAAAGCGGCCAGACCGCCACGGTGCATTTCAGCAATATCCTGAAAAAATTCCGTGTCCATGTGGTAAAGAGTGACGCAGATACCGGCGCCGCCCAGGGCGACGCCACCCTTGCAGGGGCAGTTTACGGGATTTATAACAACGGCGAGCTGGTAGACACCTACACTACCGGGCCGGACGGCAGCTTTATGACCCGGTACTATGTCTGCGGCGATAACTGGACCGTGCGGGAGATTGAGCCGAGCACCGGCTACCTCTTAAACGATACGGTCTATGAGGTGGGTGCCTCCCCCACGCTTTATGAAGTGGAGCTGAACACCACCGAGAACCAGGTCACGGAAACGGTCATTTACGGAAACATCCAGCTTGTGAAGCATACGGACGACCTGGACCCGGATGTGTCCGGGGATGAAAATACGGACGAGCCCAATGAGGGCGTCATTGAGCGTCCGGAGGCCGGCGCAGTTTTTGAGGTCTATCTGAAAGCGGCTGGCAGCTATGACGCAGCGAAGGAAAGCGAGCGTGACCTGCTCACCACGGACGGGGACGGCTTCGCTTCCTCCAAAATGCTCCCCTACGGACATTACACGGTGCACCAGGTTTCCGGCGAGGAAGGGAAGGCATTTATCCCGGATTTTACGGTCTTTGTTTCCTCTAACGGACAGACTTACAGCTATATCCTGAATAACCGTACCATTACCGCAAGGCTGCGTGTGGAGAAATGCGACGCAGAGACCGGCAATATTATCCCGATGACGGGCACCGGCTTCCAGATCAGGGATTTGTCCACCGGGGAACTTGTCAGCCAGGAAATCTACTACCCGAACCCGGAAACCCTTGATACCTTCTATGTTTCGGATGAAGGCTGGCTGATGCTGCCGGAGCCTCTGCACACCGGAGATTATGAATTGTATGAGGTGGCGGCGCCCTACGGTTATGTGCTTTCCAGTGAGCCGGTGCCGTTTACCATTGACGGCAGCGAGGCGCTTGTCACGGTCACACAGCACAATATGCCGCAGAAGGGGCAGCTTGCCATTACCAAGACCGGCGAGGTATTCGCTTCCGTCCAGGAGAACGGCAGCCTGTACCAGCCGGTGTATGAGGTCATGGGGCTTCCGGGCGCAGTCTATGACGTGATCGCGGATGAAGATATTTATACCGGCGACGGTACGCTCAGGGCGGCAAAGGATGCCGTCGTGGAGAACCTTACCACCGGGGAGGATGGAACGGCACAGAGCGGGCTTTTGTACCTGGGCCGCTACCGTCTGGAGGAACGCCAGGCGCCGGAGGGGATGGTCTTAAACACCCAGCCGGAATACGCGGAGCTTACTTATGCGGGGGAAACCGTGGAAGTGACGCAGGCCGCGGTTGGCCTCTATGACGAGCGCCAGAAGGTGGCGGTAAGCCTGTCTAAAGCGCTGGAAACGGACGGGCTGTTCGGGCTCGGCATGAACGAGGAATACAAAGACATTTCTTTCGGGCTGTATGCTTCCGCAGACCTGACGGCCCTTGACGGCAGCGTGATCCCGGCAGGCGGGCTTCTGGAGGTGGTTTCCGTTGACCCGGATGGGGCGGGTGGCTATGGCGCTTCCTTTGCCTCCGACCTGCCTTTTGGCAGCTACTATGTGAAGGAGCGCACCACAAACAGCGCTTATATCCTCCCTGATACCGAATATCCGGTTGTTTTTGAATATGCCGGCCAGGAGGCGGCGTTGGTGCAGATTCTTGTAAATGAGGGCGGGGCGGTTCCCAATGACCTGCTGCGCGGGCGTGTGGACGGCGTGAAAGTCGGCGAAGACCCGGAGGGCGGCGAAGATGTGGAGCTGGCCGGTGCGGTCATGGGATTATTTAAGCCTGATACCGAAGAATTTACCGGGGAAAATGCGCTGCTTACCGTTACTACTGCCGAGGATGGCAGCTTTTCTTTTGAGAATATCCCTTACGGCCACTGGATCGTAAAGGAAATTTCTTCCCCGGCGCTTTATACGGTAAGCCCCGAACAGCACCATATCTATATCGGTGTGGACGGCCAGAGCATTGAAATCAAAGTGGAAAACACCCTGATCCGCGGCAGCGTGCAGGTGATGAAAACCGAAGCGGTAGACGAGCCTTCTTCCGTGGAGAAAAAGGACAAGGATAACAACACTTTCCTGCGTTTCCTTTCAGGTGCGGTATTCGATCTGTATGAGGACACTAACGGCAACGGGGAATTTGATTCCGAAGATACGAAGGCTGGCACACTGAAAGAATCGGATGCGGGCTACCACACGGCGGAGGGCCTTCTGGCAAAGGGCTATTTTGTAAAAGAAAGCAAGGCGCCGGAGGGCTACCAGATGGATGAAAACGCCTACTATTTTGAGATCACCGAGGACGGCCAGGTGGCCGTTGTGGAAAACGGCGAGGCCGGGCGCGGCTTTACCAATGAGGCGTACCGCGGGAACCTGAAAATCACGAAGGATTCCAGCGACGGGCGCAAGGATGGGTTTGCTTTTGAGGTTAAGAATGCGGACGGCTCCTACTGTGAGACCTTTACCTCCCCGGAATCCGGCGTGATCGAGGTCAAAGGGCTGCGCGTTGGCATTTATACCGTAACGGAAATCTCCAACCGGGCAAGCAGGGACTATATCATTCCCGACGCTGCCACTGTGGAGATCAAGGCAGACGAAACCGCAACGGTTCAGTTTTTCAATGAAAAACCGGAGAAACCGAAAACGCCTGAAAACCCGAAGGAGACAGAGCAACCGAAAACACCGGATACGCCGTCAACACCTTCCAACCCTGTTACGCCGTCCAATCCATATAAGGCGGTTCCGCAGACCGGGGATGATAATTTCATCTTCCTGTATGGCGGGCTTCTGGTGCTGGCTGTGATTGGCGGCGGGCTGTCTGCTGCGGTCTATTTCAAAAAGGGAAAGCACGGCAGAAATACCGTCAGGGCAAAGACCGCCTGCATTGCGGTACTTTTCCTCTGTGCGGCGCTGGCTCTTGGCTGCGGGTTTCTGATCGTCCGCGACCTCAGCCAGTATGCCGAGAGCGCCGGGACTTATGACGGGCTGGCGGAACATGTGGAAATACCGGGGCGGACCGGGGAACCGGAAGAACCGGGGGCAGAGGAAGAAACAGGCAGGGAGGATTCCAGTGCGGTCCTCCCTGTTGTTGACTTTGAAGCCCTCAGGGAAAACGGGCCGGACATCATCGGGTGGATCAACCTTCCCGATACGGCCATCAACTACCCGGTAACGCAGACAGACAATAACGAGTATTACCTGCACCATCTGTATGACGGCACCTATAACAAGGTGGGCTGCCTGTTTGCAGACTATGAGAATCAGGCGGATTTTTCAGACCGCAATACCATTATCTACGGCCACAACATGCGGGACGGCTCCATGTTCGCCGCGCTGAATGAATATGGCGGACAGAGCTATTATGACGGGCACCCGCAGATGTACCTTGTCACCCCTGACGGCGGTTATGTGATGGAGGTTTTCTCCGCATTTGAGGCGAAACCGGAGGAATCCGGCAGCGACACCTCCCCCTGGAGGCTTAGCTGGAAGGATGACGGGGCCTACACCACATGGCTTTCTGAAATGGCGGACCGGTCTGTCATTGAGACCGATGTTACGGTGACTTCCAGTGACAAGGTGCTGACCCTTTCCACCTGTACGCCCGGAGGTAAGAGCCGCTTTATTGTCATGGGAAAGCTGGCGGCTGTAAACGATTAACAAGAATATTGGAAACCAGTGCGGGGGCGCTCTGCTCCCGCACCTGCTATTTAGGAGGATTTTTCTATGGTGAATACCATTGTTTCGATACCCGGCTACGTCCATCTGTACCGCTCCCTTCTGCGGTTCTATGATATGCCGGAGAACGAGGTCCGGGAAATGCTCTATCTTCTGAACACGGCAAACCTGGACTGCTACGAGTATTACCACCCGGAACGTGACGTGATCCAGAGCGGGCCGGTGGCCTTTAGCGGCTGGCTGGAGCATGAGGATTACCGCCCTTACCGGACGGAGGTACAGCTTTATAAATCCCTGCTGTTCTTAAAGCGCAGCATTGACCGGGACCTGATCGTGGCCTCACAGCGGGAGGCGCTGCAGACGCTGCGGTGTATCATTTCCAACCTGGAATACCGCTTCTACAAGGCGTATGGCATGGAGATCGAGGACAAGCGGACCGTGTACGGGGAATGTACCTACCACCTGGTCCCCAGGGAGGACGAACCCAGCGTGTGCCTGATGCACGACTGGATTTATCTGCCGAGCGCCTGAAATGCAGCGGATAAGAAATATAATGCGCATTTTGTTTCAAGTAAAACTGTCCCGGCTTCTATACAGTATTCGGGACAATCCATTTTTCAAAGGAGGGATGCCATATCACACAGCAGGAAGTCAATGCCGTATTTAACGCGCAGGTGCGGCTCTGTGCCGACACACTGCAAAAGAAAACGAAGGAATATACCGGGGACGATACGGACCGGCTGGGGGCTTTTAAGGCGGCGGCAGCCTTGCAGCACACCACGCCGGAGCGCGCCCTTGCCGGGATGCTGGCGAAGCATATCGTTTCCCTGTATGACATGTGCTTTGACAATGATACGGATTACGGGATAAGTACATGGGAGGAAAAGATCACAGACAGCCTCAACTATCTGTTCTTACTGAAAGCCATTGTAAAGGAGGGACATACCGATCAGACGGATTGAAGTAAAAATATTAAACTGCCAGGCGGCCAGGGAGGCCGAGAAAAACATGGTCTTTGCTGCCCGGCTCACCCAGAGGGGCCACCGGATTGCCACAATGGACGATCTGATGGCCCTTTATGAAAATCGTTCAGTGATGATACTGTGGCGGCCATCAGCGCCCTTCCCCACCCGACGGTCCAGAAATTTGCAGTGATCACCGCTGCTGTTGTAGGGGCAAGCAGGCGGTTCCTTTCACAGATCACCCGGCACCAGAACGAAGTAAAGTTTATGAGCGCGTCTTTGCAGTACAGCAATTATGCAGGCCAGGCGGATTTTGCCATACCTTATGAGATTATCACCGCCCCGGCTGCGGTCCGGGAACTGTACTTAAAAAGCTGCAACGAAGGCATGGACTGTTATGAAAAGCTGTGCTCCGAGGGAATCGGCCATGACGCGGCGGGATATGCCACACCTCAGGGACTTCGGAATGTGCTGGTTATCAGCGCCACGCCCTATCAGTGGAAACACATCATCGGCCAGCGGGTATGCCGGCGCAATACGGACGAGACCCGGATCGTGCTCTTAAAAATCTGGCAGGAGCTTTATACTTTAAGCCCGGTGCTGTTTGCCCCTGATCTCACAGGCCCCTTCTGCCAACAGGACAAATGCCTGGAGGGGAAAATGACCTGCGGAAACATGCTGAAAGCGGACATGGCGCCTGGAGATATTCTGAAAACGGACTATCCGGCGCTTTTGGAAGGAGGCGGCGCATGAAGATCAAACTGATCGACTTTGGCGTGCCGGAGGACCGCCGCCCTTTCCGTCCGCATGGGAACGATGCCGGCGCGGATGTTTACATGCCCTATGACTGTACTTTGCAGCCGGGCGAGATCGCAAAGGTCCCTCTTGGATTTGGGATTGAAGTGCCGGACGGATATGCGGGCTATGTATTCCCGCGCACCAGCATGGCGGTAAAAGGGCTGGTCTGTGAGCTGCCGCCGGTGGATTCCGGCTACCGCGGGGAGATTCACGCGATCATCAGTAATGTAAGCAGCCAGACCCAGGAGCTTTCCAAAGGCTCCCGCGTGGGGCAGCTTGTGATCACCCCGGTTGTCATTGCGGACTTTGTTTCGGAGCTGGGTAAGCAGCGCGGCACGGATGGATTTGGAAGTACAGGAAAATAAAAAAGTGACATTCCGGGAGTGATTCTTGGTTTATCGCCGGTAGTGGGATTGGGCATATCGGGAGGATTGCGGGATAAAATAAAAGAATGGCAGCAAAAAGCGGCCAGCAACGTGGCCGCTCATTTCCTGCTATTGAGTTCTTTCATAATTCCCAGGAGATAAGAAAGTGACCTGGAATCCAGTTGTTTTGCCTCTGTGATAAATTCCTTTAAGGCTTGCGGGTCCGGGTTCCCTTCGTCAAAAAATTCCTGGGGCGTCACGCCCAGATATTCACAGATGTAAAGGAAGGACTGCATGGAGGGAAGGGACTTTTTATTTTCAATGTTGTTAATGTAGTTGTTTGCCTGTCCCAATGACAACGACATATCGCGTGCAGATACGCCTTTCTGTGTCCGCAGCTTTGCCAGCCGTTCCGGGACGAAATCTTCATACATCGCCTATACCTCCTATTCTGTAATAGATTGTACCTTACACCCTTCCCTTATTCGCAAAATAAAAAAGGGTGTTTGCGTTGAAATGCTAAAATAAATCTATTATAATTTGAGAAATGAAGAATACTAACTATCGGATGGAGGAAAAGAAAGATGGAAGGAAAGACATGCTGTGTCACCGGGCACAGGGACTTACCCCAGAAAGAGATAGGCCGTGTAAAGGCGGCCCTGCGGCGTGAGATTGACTGCGCTGTTGCGGACGGGTTTACCCGCTTTATGAGCGGCTTTGCGGATGGTGTGGACCAGTATTTCGCGGAGATCGTACTGGAAAAGAAAAAGACGAATCCGGCGCTGGAGCTGGTTGCGGTTATCCCCTACCAAAAGCGCCTGGACAGCCTGATGGAGAAAGGGCGGACCTATGAAATGCTGGAGGCATGTGCGGATGTTGTCGTCATGCAGGAGAAATACCACCCCAGCGTCTATTCCCACCGGAACCGCTACATGGCCGAGCACTCGGACCGGGTGATCGCCGTGTATGACGGGAGGGAAAAAGGCGGCACGGTCAGGACGATCCGGTTTGCGCACCAGATGAAAAAAGAGCTGCGGGAAATCCCGGTCGGGGAGATTGTTCTGCCAGGGCAACCCGCAGCGAGAAGAAAATGAAATAACAAAAAACTGATACTTGATGATACGCTCACTTTCCAGTGGGCGTTTTCTTTTTACCCGGAAGGAGGGCTGTTATGTGTAACCTGGTGATGTGCTCCCTGTGCTTTTTAGCAGGCACAGTGGTGGGCGTGATGCTCATGTGTCTTCTGCAATCCAGCAGGCGCATGGACGAAGATTTTGAGGAAATGCAAAGGAGGTCTGGATATTGAAGTTAGTCATTGCAGAAAAGCCCTCCGTTGCCATGTCGCTGGCGGCGGTCCTGGGCGCGAATGAGAAAAAGGACGGCTACATGGAGGGCGGCGGCTATCTGGTAAGCTGGTGCGTGGGGCACCTTCTGGAGCTTGCGCAGCCGGAGGCTTACGGGGAACAGTATGCCAAATGGCGTTATGGCGATCTGCCGATCCTGCCGGAAGAATGGAAATACGGAGTGCCGAAGGATAAGAAAAAGCAGCTTGACCTTCTGTGCCGGCTGATGAAAGACAAACGGGTGGATTCTGTGGTGTGTGGTACCGATGTTGGATAGTGCGGAGGGGCGACAAACAAATACAAATAAAAAAGGGACTTCCTCAATCCTTAAAAGGCTATGACAGTATCGGTTATAGTCTTTTTTCATGCGGTAATTACCGTATGAAATGAACTCCTATTCCCCAAGCGGAGAAATACCCAACAACAGTATTCCGCAATCAAATCTCCCAACAAGTAACGAGAAAAAATCATATATCAACACCGAAACCAATCAATCATATCAATCCATATCACAGGAGGGCAAAGACCATGAATAAAAAGCAGGAACAACAGATTTTGGACTATTACAGTACCGCCGACAAATATATCCGTAGCAAGACACACTCCAATGCGCATCAGACTGTATTTACGAAAGAAAACGATAAATACCAGTGGCTTGTGTTGGAACAGAAAAGCCAGTGTGAAGTCGAGGTAAGGCAGACCGACAGGCATGGAACAATCACAGCGAGGGATAATTACGAACTGACAAAAAATCTCCCTAAGTGCGTGGGCGTGGAGCGTTTATGTGAGGGCGCAAATATACAGATACCTTTTAACGCTGATGAAATCAATCTGATTTACCAGTTTGGAGAACAGGGAAAAGCGGAAACGTGCGCCAGTCTGTCTGCTATTCTTCCGCAGATAAAAGACGATAACACAAAGCAGATAGTAAGTAGCACCTTAAAGAAATTAAATTCCCTGTCAGAAGAAACGTGTGCGGAACTGACCGCCACCACCAAAAGACGGAAACTGACCGAGCGTGACCACTCCATAAGGACAAGGTTAGCCAGAGCAAAGGAACAGGCAAAACAGCCGACAGTTTCCGAGGGAAAAAAGCACAGAACCCACAGCAAAGGAAAGGGGGATATGGCACTATGAAACTTTCCCGATACGAACAGGAAACGATTGTCAATTATAATGCAGGAGAAAAGACCGCCACCCTCTATACAAGGGATAAAGCGGTTATGCGGAAACTTGACACGCTTGTTGCCGACTTCCCCGACACATACAAGCTGACAGGGCAGGACGAGGTATCTAAGACCTATTCTTTTCCAAAGTCATACGTCTGCTACCGCAAGCCGAGGGCGTTCAGTACAGAGCAGAGGGAACGGGCAAGGCAGATGATGATTGCAAATAACAAGGCAAAGGGAAATTAAAGAAAATTTAATGGAATTGTGTATGCGTTTGTGGTAAGATAATGACATTGAACAATTTCACTACTTTACAACTTTATAAATGATGCCCCTGTTTCTGAACCAGCCGTTTTAAGGCATTTATTAAAGCATTTGATTTTATGCTGGTTTCGACTTTTTCTACGAAAATGGCATAAAATACCTGCTGGCGAATTTGTTCACTTAACGCAAACCGAAACTCCTGCACGCTTTCTGTCTGATATTTATAAAACGCCTTGTCCTGGTATGGCAGCAGTTTCATTGCACAGTATGAAATGTTAATCAGATTGACCAGCATTTCAATCCCTTTGCGGCTGCGGACCATGTAACTGCACAGTGACCAGAAAGTTTTCTGTTCGTAGTAACTAACCTCTATCGGCCATCGAAATGCATACAGCATCAGGGGAATAAACTGCATCCGGCTGCTCCCTGTCTGGTTTAGCGGGGATTTCTCCTGCCATGCGCAGAAGACCTGAAGCTGTTCCGGAAAAACTGTGCTGAAAAACAAACGCCTGCTGCCTGCTGCTTTATCAGCGGATGTGACATATGCCAGGACTGTCCTTTTTCCAAAAATATTAGTAAGGACATGGCGCACGGCCATATAATAATCACCGATTTTTTCATCAGACAGCGTAAAATCGTCCTGAATGGAAAGTTTTTTCCCATGCAGCGCAGGCCGCCCTCTTTTTCCAGTACGCTGCGGCGGCAGGTCATAAATGACAGAATCAGACCTTGCATTTCCGATAAGGTCAAGGTTCTCATATTCATCCACAATGGAAACAAGGTTCTTTTTTACATACCAGCTGTCACAAAGGATGATAACATTTTTTTTATTGCTGAATTCCGGCATCGCCTGACGGACCATGGATGCAGCAAGTTCCAGCTTTGACTCCTTTTTTTGCCACATACGGTATCCAAGCGGAACAGAAAGGTAATGGATCCTGTTTTATTCCACACCGGGACGCAGAGCATTACGCTTACGAAACAATGTCCGTTCAGATAGTTTGAGCCATTATGCGCTGCATGGTCAAAAAGTTTTGAAACATCTTCAAATTTTTTTCCAAACTTCGGGGCCATTGTGTCATCAATGCACAGAAAAACAGGCTGTGAAGAAAGTTTTTCCGGTATGAGTTTTAAAGCCATGCCAGCAGTAACATTCATAAATCTGGAATAATCGGCCTTTGCATAAGAGCAGGCATAGTAAAATGCATTCAGGGATTTTTTTGTAATCCCTGATAAAAAATGTCTGTAAAGGGACCGGATGGAAACTGCTGACTCCATGGCAAGTATAGATAACACCAGCAGAAAAAGGGTTTCAATAGTCGGTGCGGAAAAAGTTTTAAAATAAATATAAAAATAACGGTACAGTCTACCAATTAGATTATTTTCGTTGTATAATAAGTCTGACGTACAAGGTCACTCTCTTTCGTATAGTTTTGTATGCAAACTTATTATACATGAGAAAGTACCTTGTGCGTTATTTTATTTTTTAAAAAGTTGTAAAGTGGTGAACAATTTAACAAATCGCAAATTGTAGAGGTGAATGTAATGTGGTTTTGGTGGTTTATGCTTTGCTGTGATTTAATGATTCCGTTGCTGATGATAGTTATTGGACGGCTTATGTGGAAGCGTCCGCCGCAAAAGATAAATTCTCTGATTGGATATAGAACCTCTCGTTCTATGAAGAATATGGATACATGGCATTTTGCTCATCATTACTGTGGAAAACTTTGGTGGCGAATTGGCTGGATTATTTTAGTTCCGTCACTTATTATTCATCTTCCATTTTATGGAGCTTCAGATGATGCTATTGGAATTGTCGGCTTGATTTTGACATTTATTCAAATTGCTGTTTTGATAGGCTCTATATTCCCGACAGAGAAGGCATTAAAAAGAACTTTTACAGAAGAAGGGCTTCGTAGATAAATTCCAGTTTGTCGGGAAAAATCAAGACAGAAAAATGATATGAAAACTAAATATTCACCACTTTACAACTTTTTAAAAAATAAAATAACGCACAAGGTACTTTCTCATGTATAATAAGTTTGCATACAAAACTATACGAAAGAGAGTGACCTTGTACGTCAGACTTATTATACAACGAAAATAATCTAATTGGTAGACTGTACCGTTATTTTTATATTTATTTTAAAACTTTTTCCGCACCGACTATTGAAACCCTTTTTCTGCTGGTGTTATCTATACTTGCCATGGAGTCAGCAGTTTCCATCCGGTCCCTTTACAGACATTTTTTATCAGGGATTACAAAAAATCCCTGAATGCATTTTACTATGCCTGCTCTTATGCAAAGGCCGATTATTCCAGATTTATGAATGTTACTGCTGGCATGGCTTTAAAACTCATACCGGAAAAACTTTCTTCACAGCCTGTTTTTCTGTGCATTGATGACACAATGGCCCCGAAGTTTGGAAAAAATTTGAAGATGTTTCAAAACTTTTTGACCATGCAGCGCATAATGGCTCAAACTATCTGAACGGACATTGTTTCGTAAGCGTAATGCTCTGCGTCCCGGTGTGGAATAAAAACAGGATCCATTACCTTTCTGTTCCGCTTGGATACCGTATGTGGCAAAAAAAGGAGTCAAAGCTGGAACTTGCTGCATCCATGGTCCGTCAGGCGATGCCGGAATTCAGCAATAAAAAAAATGTTATCATCCTTTGTGACAGCTGGTATGTAAAAAAGAACCTTGTTTCCATTGTGGATGAATATGAGAACCTTGACCTTATCGGAAATGCAAGGTCTGATTCTGTCATTTATGACCTGCCGCCGCAGCGTACTGGAAAAAGAGGGCGGCCTGCGCTGCATGGGAAAAAACTTTCCATTCAGGACGATTTTACGCTGTCTGATGAAAAAATCGGTGATTATTATATGGCCGTGCGCCATGTCCTTACTAATATTTTTGGAAAAAGGACAGTCCTGGCATATGTCACATCCGCTGATAAAGCAGCAGGCAGCAGGCGTTTGTTTTTCAGCACAGTTTTTCCGGAACAGCTTCAGGTCTTCTGCGCATGGCAGGAGAAATCCCCGCTAAACCAGACAGGGAGCAGCCGGATGCAGTTTATTCCCCTGATGCTGTATGCATTTCGATGGCCGATAGAGGTTAGTTACTACGAACAGAAAACTTTCTGGTCACTGTGCAGTTACATGGTCCGCAGCCGCAAAGGGATTGAAATGCTGGTCAATCTGATTAACATTTCATACTGTGCAATGAAACTGCTGCCATACCAGGACAAGGCGTTTTATAAATATCAGACAGAAAGCGTGCAGGAGTTTCGGTTTGCGTTAAGTGAACAAATTCGCCAGCAGGTATTTTATGCCATTTTCGTAGAAAAAGTCGAAACCAGCATAAAATCAAATGCTTTAATAAATGCCTTAAAACGGCTGGTTCAGAAACAGGGGCATCATTTATAAAGTTGTAAAGTAGTGTAAATATTGTTTACCTTTAGGTAGCGATTATCTTAACAGACAATCAGCTACCTTTTTATTTCCAAAACTAATCAACACAGTACAGAAAGAATGAGGTATCAAGATGATTGAGAGCAAAAATGACGCAAGCAGAAATTTAGAAAAAGCATTGCAGGCATTGGAACAGGCGAAACAGCGTGTAGCCAATGAGAAGAAAAAGCAGAACGAGAAAAAACGCAAAGCCGAGAACCACCACAAGTACATCATGGGCGGTATCATTGTGAAGTATTTCCCCGACTGCTACCGCTATGACGAGGGCGAGTTAAACCGTATCTTGTCGGTTGCATTGCAGACAAGGGAGTGTCAGCAGATTATCTCTAAAATCAAAGCGGAAAGCCGAGAAACCACTCCCCCACAATCCACTCTCCCCAATGCCGAAAATGAAAGCGAGGGCGGTACGGAATGACAAAGGCAAGGACACTGGAAAGCCGAGGTAACATATTCACCCCGTTTACGGGGTGCGCACAGATATACCACCAGAGGTGGTATGTGCGCTCTCCGAGGGGCAAGTTTCACTTGCATGGACTCCTGCGGAGGGCGTTGTCTGCCTTGCGGCAGCCAAAAGGGGAAACGACAATTCCCCTTCGCAAGCTGCGCTTGCTACCCTTTAGTGAACTTTGCGTTCAGATAAAGGCTAAAGAACAGCCTTTATCTGCCCACAAAGTCTATGAGTGCGCCCCTATACCCTGTCGGCAGAATGTAGGTGTTGCGCATGGCTAATGTTACGAAACAGGCAAGCACACGTTTTTCCATTGTCAGGCGGAGCAAGGGGCAGTCGGCAGTCGAGAAAGCATCATACATCAGCAGGAGCATTCTTGTCAGCGAGTTTGACGGGCAGACCTACCGCCCGAAATACCATGAAGATTTAGTCCACAGTGAAATCACTCTCCCGCCCAATGCGCCCAAAGAATATGCAGACCGAGCCACCTTATGGAACGCTGTTGAACTGGCAGAGAAAGGACAGAAATCACAGCTTGCGAGAATGTTGAAAGCGTCACTCCCCAACGAATGGAGTTATGAACTTGCGGAGGAAGTCGTGAGGGATTATGTGCAGAGGAATTTTGTTGACAAAGGAATGTGTGCTGACTGGGCAATCCATGACAGCGAGAACGACAAAGGACAGCGCAATCTCCATATCCATGTAATGCTTACCCTGCGCCCTCTTACGGAAAAAGGGGAATGGGGAGCGAAACAGAAAAAGGTGTATGACCTTGACGAAAACGGGGAGCGTATTCCCATCATTGACAAAAAGACAGGACAGCAGAAAGTTGACAAGCGCAACCGCAAACAGTGGAAATGCCACACCGCCGACAGCACAGACTGGAACAGCCAAGAAAACGCCAAGATGTGGCGAAAAGATTTAGCCGACACAATCAATGCCACCAATGAGCAGTTGGGGATTGCGCTACATTGGGAACACCGCTCTTTTAAGGAACAGGGGATTGACAGAGAGCCGACAATCCATATCGGTGCGGTTGCCAACGCTTTAGAACGCAAGGGCATACAGACCGAGAGGGGCAACATCAATCGGGAAATCATCAGGAACAATATGCTGTTGGAACAGGCGAAAGAAATGCTCATGTTTGCCAAGCAGGAAGTACACAGCGCACAGTACGAAAAGATTAAAAATACAGCGGTCAGCGTGAAGAATGAAGTCATGGAGATGATTGCAAAAGTGAGGGGGCGCAAAGGCAGATTAGACTTGCCCATTGTCAGCGGAAAACATCTAAGAAAAATAGCCGACAGAACCGCCTTGCAGTCAGCCGACAATGCGGAGAAATTCATCACGACAAGGAAGATAGACAGCTTTGAAAGCCTTGTGAACTTTACAGCGGATAGGGAACAGAAATACAGTCAGCTTGAAACAGTGCATTTGTCAAAGGGGCAGAAACTAAACCGATTAAAGGAACTGTCAAAAATGTATGCCCTCTATGCACCAATCCAAGCCACCTATAAGGAGAGCCAGTCACTCAAAGGATTTGCGAAAATGAAATACGATAAGGAGCATAAGGACAGCTTATCAAAGTACCCCGAATTAAAGGAGCGTATGCAGAGCCTTTTACAGAACGGCGAGAAGATAACGCCGAAACAGTGGAAAGCAGAGATACAGTCTTTGCAGTCTGAATATGACAGTATCGGCAAAGAGCAGACCAAGACCGCCACAGAATTAGCGTATGCCGAGGTAATCAGCTATAACAGGAAGAACCTTGAGAGGGAACTTCAGAACGAGAACCGACAGCATAACAGGCAACAGAGCAGAACGAAACGGAGGGAGGAAGAAATTTAATGGAAATATGAGTGTGATTATGGTATTCTGTTAGAGGTAAAAATCAAAAGTTGCAAAGGGAGTGAAATTGAAATGTGCATGGAATGTTATATTAGTGAAAATAGAATAACACCACTATTAAATCCATTGGATTGCTTAGCAAATCATACACAATACATTTGTGGGACTTGTGGGCGGTGCATTTGTATTGAACATGACCCCAAGCGTGGGTTGCAACGGTGGAATTTCCCTTTTAAGTCGTTAGAGATTGCAAAATTATATTTGCGCACTGCTGATTACAGTATGAAGAAACCATGCGGTATTTATGAGATAAAAAGTGAAAACGGCAGACTTTCATACAAAATCTTTGCGGACAGTGAGGACTTGCTATTATATCTAAAAAAGAACAAAGGAAAAACTTGTGATAAAATGAAACCTATTTTCATTGTTGAAAAATACAAAGAATATGCAAACACGCAAGTAAGAAAACTAACATCTGATGAAATACAGAAATATATGTCAGAGAGATAAATTTCATATTCTCTAAACAACCATTATCACAATCACAACTGAATAAGTAACACAGCGTCAGAGCGTATAGAAAACAAATCTATGCGCTCTATTTTATTGTAAAGGAGCAGATTTATGAGCAAAGACAGCAATACACAGCATAGAGCCACCCGACAGCACCCACCCACAAAAATTATCGTGGAAAGGCACTATGTAGGTACTGAAAAAATGGAAACGGTATTCAAGCGGATAGCCGAGGAACAGATAACAAAAGGGTTAAGGAGATAGCGGAAAACAGCGTAAATTAGCACTGGAAACGGAAAAGGGAATATAGTATAATAGGAGTTGAGAGGAAGTCCCTTTTCATCAAGGAGGACAAAATGAAAAGGGCAAAACTGAATAACGACAAAATCACTGCTTTATATTGCAGGCTTTCCAAAGACGACGGCACGAACAACGAGAGCATGAGCATCAGCACACAGAAAACCATGCTGAAAGATTATGCAAAGCGCAACGGTTTTCTGAACTGCCAGTTCTATGTTGATGACGGTTACAGCGGTACAAACTACGACCGCCCCGCATTCCGACAGCTTATCGAGGACATACAGGACGGGGAAGTGTCAACGCTCATCACAAAAGACCTGTCACGTTTGGGGAGGAATTACCTTGAAACAGGTACTTATATCGAGGTGTTTTTCCCCAACCATAACGTGCGGTATATTGCAATCAATGACGGCGTGGACTCCATAGACAACGCACAAATGGACATTACACCGTTCCGCAACATCATCAATGAAATGTACGCAAAGGACACGTCAAGGAAAATCAAGAGCGCACTCCACGCAAGGAAAATGCAGGGCAAGTATATGGCTACTACCGCCCCATTCGGTTATCAAAAAGACGAGAAAGACCATAACCACCTTGTCATTGATGAAGTGACCGCCCCCATTGTGGAACTGATTTTCTCAATCGCCGAGGAGGGCGTGGGGCTTCACACTATCTGTAACCGCTTGCGCAAGGCAAAGGTCATAAAGCCGAGTTTCTACAAAAAAGAAATGTTTGAGCGGTACACTGATGAGGAAAAGATGTATGACTGGGACACCGCCTATGTCAGCAAGATATTGCATGACCCCGTTTATGCAGGAAACCTTACCGTAGCGGAAAGACCGACCAAGACCATGCGTTCCAAGAAAAGACAGTATATCCCGTATGCGGAGCGTGAAGTTATCTATGGCACACATGAACCGATTATCGAGCAGAGCCGTTGGAACACCGTACAGAAGATTTTGGAGAGCAGACCGCCCGTTATCGGGGAAAGTTCAAGCGGATATGACAACATTTTCCGAGGGGTTATCAAATGCGCCGATTGTGGGAGTGCCATGCTTGCCAAAGTCGAGCAGAAAAGAAAGCGTAACAACGTACTGGACAAGACTTTCTACTGCTGTACCAAGTACCGCAAGTTTGGGAAAGAGGGTTGTTCATCACACACCATTGAGGCGAGGACGGTTCACGAAGTTGTGCTTGCAGACATTCAGAAACACGCAGGACAGGCACTGGCGGACAGGAAAGCTATGGTAACGGAGATTGCCGAGCGTCTTAATCTCCAACTGTCAGCGGATAAGGAACAGCAGAAAAAGGAACTAAGGCAATGTAAACAGCGAGTGTCGGAAATAGAAAACCTGTATGCCAAACTGTATGAGGACTTGACAAGGGAACTGATAACAGAAAAGCGTTTCCAAATGCTGTCGGCACGATTTGACAGCGAGCAGGAAGAACTGACAGCCAAGATAAAGGAACTTGAAAAAAGTGCCATAGCGGACAAAGAACAGTTATCTTCCATTGAGCATTTTGCAGAGCAGATAAGCGGTTATGCAGGAATAACGGAACTCAATTTTAAGATAATCAACCAACTTATAGAAAAAATTCTTGTTTCTGAACCCGTAGAAGTTGACGGGCAGAAAATTCAACGACTTACTATCCATTACAAGTTCATAGGGGCACTGGAAACCCTTGAATAATGGATATTTTCTAAGTCACCTATTCCAACTATCCAACAGACGCCGGACGTGAGGGCGAGCTGATCTTCCGCCTTGTCTATCAATATGCCGGATGCAGCAAACCAATGGAACGCCTCTGGATTTCCAGTATGGAGGATGCGGCAATCCGGGACGGCTTTGAACACCTGCGTCCTGGCAGCGACTACGATACGCTCTATGACGCGGCGGTCTGCCGGGCCGGGGCTGACTGGCTGATCGGCATTAACGCCACCCGGCTTTTTCTGTCCTGTACGGCGTCACTTTGAATGTGGGGCGCGTCATGTCGCCCACGTTGGCCCTCCTGGTGCAGCGGGAGGCGGATATTGAGGCATTTGCGAGCAGGCCCTTTTATGTGCCGGAGATCACCTGCGGCGGTTTCACTGCCTCCGGCGAAAAGCTGCCGGACAAGGCCGTGGCTGAAAAAATCCGTATGGAAAGTGACGGGCAGGCTGCTTCGGTGCTGTCCGTGGAAAAGCAGGCCAAGACGGTACAGCCGCCCCGCCTGTACGATCTGACAACCTTACAGCGGGAATGTAACCGCATTTATGGTTATACGGCTCAGCAGACCCTTGACTATGTGCAGTCGCTTTATGAGAAAAAACTGGCGACTTATCCCCGGACGGACAGCCAGTATCTGACGGAGGATATGCAGGCAACCGCCGTTTCCCTGGTCCTCTGGCTGCGGGACAATATGCCCTTCGGGAAGGGCTGCGCCGGGGAACCGGATATTGGCCGGGTAACGGACGGCGGCAAAGTCACCGACCACCACGCGATTATCCCCACGGCGGAGATTGCCCGGACGGATTTGTCGGGGCTTCCTTCCGGGGAGCGGGATATACTGACGCTGATTGCCGCAAGGCTCCTTTCTGCCACGGCCCAGGCCCACCGGTTTGAGGCGGTAACGGCGGTTTTGGACTGCCGGGGCCATTCCTTCACGGCAAAGGGAAAAACCGTGCTGCAGACAGGATGGAAGGAAGTGGAACGCCTTCACCGCATGGGCCTGAAACAGTCTAAGACGGAAGAAAAAGAAAGTGAAGATGCTGCCCTGCCTCCGCTGCAGGAGGGCCAGACCTTTGAAAAGGTGTCTGCCGGCGTCCGGGAAGGCAAGACATCCCCGCCGAAGCACTATACGGAGGATTCCCTTCTGGCGGCAATGGAGACCGCCGGTACCGGGGACATGCCGGAGGACGCCGAGCGCAAGGGGTTAGGCACCCCGGCCACCCGTGCCGCCATACTGGAGAAACTGGTATCTGCCGGTTTTGTGGAGCGCAGGAAGAAACAGCTTATCCCCACGGAGAAAGGCAGAAACCTGATCCTGGTGCTGCCGGATAACATCAAATCTCCTGTCCTGACGGCGGAATGGGAATCCATGTTAAAGCAGGTGGAACGCGGCGAGCTGGCCGCAGATACTTTTATGGGGCAGATCGCGGATATGAGCCGTGCGCTGGTAAAGGAACACCATGCCCCGGAGGAACGTTTTTCGGGCCTGTTCCCGGACGCAAAAAGAAATGGGCGTGAAGCTGTCGGTACCTGCCCCCGCTGTGGTACTTCCGTGTATGAGGGCAAAAAAGGGTTCTTCTGCGATAACCGGGACTGCTCCTTTGCGCTGTGGAAAGACAATAAGTTCTTTTCCGGCAAGAAAAAAACCATAACAAAGCCTGTTGCGGCGGCCCTTCTGAAAGAGGGCCGCGTTTCCATGTCCGGGCTTTACAGCGGAAAGACCGGAAAGACCTATGACGCGGTGGTGCTGCTGGATGACACGGACGGAAAATACGTAAATTTCAGGCTGGAATTCCCGGCGAAGAAAGGCAGGGGGAAATGAGCGGGCCGCCCTCACGGGAATTAACCAGACAGGAACGTGCGGCAATCCGAAGGCTGGTAACAGACCTTTGCGCGAACTATGACAGCCAGGATAAGCTCTGCCGTTCTTTGGACTGTCCCTGTTATATGTTGCATAAATGGTGGACCGGCTCTTTCTGCCGCTACTTCCGGGAGGCGGTGCTGCCGGTGGACCCGGCGCTGGAATCTGCCCTTACGGGCGAGGACACTTCCCTGAAACAGAAAACCTGCCCGGTCTGCGGCAGGGCGTATCTTCCCACCACCAGCCAGGCATATTGTTCGGATTCCTGCCGCGCCTTTGCCAGACGGAAATCCGAGCGGGAACGCAAGCGCCGGATCAGGCAGAACCAGGTGTAATATGTCCGCAACTTAACCAAAAAGAGGCTTGATTTTCAAGGATTTCGGAACCCGGTTTAAGGGGCGGCTGAATAAGAATACTCCGGCGTCCTGAAACAGCCCTAAGTTGCGGACAGACGGAAAAATCGGGAGGGATGTTTATCGAAAAAGTAAAAATACCGATTGTACCGGAAATTATGCGGATCGACACATGGACGCAGGCCATTGACATACAGCAGATTGACAACCGGCGCTTCATGTATAACCCGGACACAGGGCTGCTGGTCTTAGGCCGGCAGTATGCAGTGACAAGTCTGTTGGATTCCAGCCATGCCGGTGAGCTTGCGGCTGCCGGCATTACAAAGGGTTATGACGCATTTGTCCGGGGCTGGGTCGGTACCGGAGGGGATTACCCTGTAGGAGTGATCCATTTTGCGCCCAGCGTGGATGCAAGAAATATAGAATTATTTGACCGGGCATTTGACACTTTGAAAATGTTTGCGGATAACGGGATCATGTACGGGACTGTGATCCGTGGATTCGGGAAGGAATGGGAACAGCCGGCCTCTGCCATTTTAACGGATATGTGGCAGCCGACAGTAAAGCCTTCCGTCCGTAAGCAGCTAAAAAAACAGCCGGAGGCCAAAGCCATCCGGCAGAAAACCAACCATCAACAGGAACGATAGGAGGCGGTTTTATGAATATCAACACGATCACAACCGATGACCTGCGGGGCATGGAGGGCAAAGACGGCCTGATCCTGCAGGGCTGCGGCGGGGATTTGAAGGAATGGGTGGACGGGATCAATGATATGTTCACCGAGGCGGGCATTTTGAAGGACGGCAGTAAATTTGAGGACGTTTCAGCTTTCCAGTATGGGGAGCTTACCTGCCTGCTCTACCCTTTCGAGGATGTAAAGCTGGACATCGGGAAACTTGCCATCTGGCGGTTACAGACCCATGCGGATTTCGGGGGCACCTGGCTGTCCGATTTTGTGCCGAACTGTCTGGGCGGCTTTATCGGGGAGCCTTCGCCGGAGCCGGAAAAACCGGACTGTGCGCTGATCGGCCAGGACGGGAATGTTTTCAACCTGGTAGGGATTGCGTCCCGCACCCTCCGCAGGAATGATATGGCGGACCAGGCAAAAGAAATGTCGGACCGGGTGTTTGCTTCCGGCAGCTACCATGAGGCGCTGAACATCATCGGCGAGTATGTCAATATCACGGATTCCGAAAGGGAGCCGGAGCACAGGGCCTCGGTCCGGCAGCAGATAAAAGAAACAAAGACGGCGGAACCGGACAAAAAGCAGAAAACGCCGAAACAGCAGGAACGGTAAGGAGGATCAGGATGGGAAAAGAAAAAGTATACGGCGTGTGGGCGGTCCGCAGCGGCGCTTCCATTTTTGGACGTGCGGAGGGCTGGTGCAAAGAGGACGGAAAGCCTCTGGAATTTGATTCTGAAAAAGCCGCCCAGGATTACGCGGACGAGGCCGGCCGCCATGCCACGGCGAATGTCCGCTACTATGTGGAGGAAAAAGAGCCGGAACCGGGCGCAATTAAAAAACGTGCGGCACAGCCGGATTTGGATGCCCGCGCCCATGAGGAAGTGGCGCCGAGAAATGACGCAGCGGAAAAGCGCAATGAGATTCCCGGCAGACAGATCACGCCGGAGGCGGACCCATTGGTGGGAATCCGCTCTGCGGTCCACAGCAACTATGCGGGCATGGTCGCCATGCTGGGCGCAGATAACCGGGTGTACCTGGGACGTGAGGAACGCTGCCACTATCAGGATATGCAGGCGTCTTATTATGACAACCAGGACGGCTCCCTGTGCTTTGTCTGCGACCAGCCGGATATGTACTATTTTCTCTATGGGGAGGGCTGGGCGCATACCCAGGCGGAAATGCTGGAGCGCGGCCTTACCCTGGGCCAGTATGAAGAATTTGCAAGGCTCCGGGACGGCGTGCTCTCACAGTTTACGCCCCATAGGGAGATCATGTTTGCCGGACAGCCCTTCCAGGCGCCGGAGAGCTATCTGCGTAATGCGGAGCTTTACGAGGAAGGACAGACCGGCAATTACAATATGCTGGACGGACGCCTCAACAACGAACCGCCGGAGCGCCCCGACCTGACGGACGGGCAGACTTACGAGGAAATCCGGGAGCTTGCCCCGGAGACGCTGCTGGAGGAAACGCCGGAGAAACCTTCCCTGATGGAACGGCTGAAGGCGGAACGTTCGGAGCATGAAGCAAAACAGGCAGCGCCGTTGATGGCAGAGAGGGAACGCTGATGGGCGCGGTAAGGTTTGAGGGCGTGGATATACTGGACAGCCTGGGGCAGATCATGGAGCTGCACACGCAACACTACAAGGATGATTTTGATATGGATAAAGAGCTGATCCCAAAACTGGCTCTATCGGGAGAACCGGAGGACCGGCGGCTTCTCTGGATGTCGAGGCCGTGCGGCACCTATACCCTGCGGGAATGGGAGGTCTATCTGGAGGGCAGCCATGCAAATAATGTGTGGAAGTTTTACCATGAACAGACAAAAGACCCGGTTCTTGCCTATGCCCTCTCGATCAAAGACGTGCAAGACGGAAAAGTGGTCGGCGATATATACCCGCTTGAATATGGGGCTCATGTGGAACGGGTAAAGTTGCTGACCTGCCCCATTGGTAAAGTGGCCGTTGTGTTTGAGGACGGAGCCAGTATCACGCTTCCTTATCAGGATCGGAGACAGCTTATGAATGAGCTGATGCCGGTACATGGGAGCCCAAAGTCGATGACCGATCTGCCAAAGGACGAGCGGGAGCTTGCCGTAATCCTGAAACGGGAACGGCTCAAACGCTCCTGCCATGCCACAAATGGCAATATAAAAGAATATATTGACGGCCTGAAAAAGAATACCTTGCGCGGAAGGCTCAAAGAGTCCCGGACAACCGCCCCCACCCATAAACCGCCTGCCCCGAAAAAGGAGCCGGAACGATGAAGGGCGGGCATAATAAAAAATCCGTCCGCACAGAGTTCGTCATGTCCGAGCAGGATGCGGAGCTGGTAAGGGAACGCATGGCGGAGCTCGGCATTACCAACCTGTCCGCATATCTGCGCAAGATGGCGGTTGACGGTTATATTATCCATCTGGATATGAGCGACATCCAGGAAATGATACGGCTCCTTCGTATCTGCTCCAATAACCTGAACCAGTATGCCAGACGCGCCAATGAGACCGGAAGTGTTTATTCTGCCGACGTGGACGATCTGCGCACCCGCCTGGACAGCCTGTGGAACGGCATGGATAAGCTGCTGCGGGGATTTGCGAACATTTCGTAAACAGGAAGAACCGCCGTTGCTTTCCGCAGGCCGGCACGGTAAAATTTTACTGGAGGGGTAAATATGCTTCTCTTTGAAATACCCTTCGGGCATACCTGGATGTCCTGAAAAATCGGACATGGGATTAGGAAAGGAGGCGGACGTATGCGTCTGATTGGCAAACTGCTAGCACTTCCCTTTGTAATAGTTACAGGGATTCTTTATCTGTTCTGCAAATTTCTTGTTGTGGTTTCCGGCGCCGTGCTGGGAATTCTGTCAGGGATTGTTTTTCTGGCGGCGCTGGCGCTGTTCTTCGCAGCCGGGTTCTGGCCGGGAATGTCCTGGCTGGTGATTGCGTTCCTTATCAGCCCTTACGGCCTGCCGATGGCGGCGGCCTGGCTGGCCGGCATGATCGGCGGCGTGAATGGCGCCCTGAAAGATTTTATATTTGGTTAAACAGTTTCGGCGGGGCGCATTGGCAGCCCCGCCCTTTTTCTATAATTATGGCTGTCTGTTACGGCAGCTTTTTGATTGGAGGGATTTCATTGAAAGATACAACGCCAATTTATTTCCATTCTGCTGCCTATGCGCATGAGCATGGGGAGCTGGATCAGTACCACGCTTCCCACAAAGCAAACATTGCGTGCAGGGAGGCAATCGAACAGGCCATTGCGGACAACTACCGGGACAACCGTTTAGGCACGGCATGTGTGCAGCAGGTCTTACAGCAATTTGATCCTGGACGGATTTTTTATGTCCTTGCCAACACGGTCCGGCAGAAAGATCACGACGGGCGCATTTCACGGGACAACAAAGCATGGGCGCAGACGGTTCCGGTCTGTGAGGATAAGGACGGTTTTGGATATGACCGGAATGTCTGCTTTGCCGTGGACCGCTGCAATCCCGGACTTACCGACCTGTTTCTCTCCCAGGCCAGGCGGGAGTGTGCGCCGGCCCAGGAGCAGAAACCATCCGTGCGTGACAGCCTGAATAAAAATGCCGGGCAGCAGGCGCACAGTGACAGGACGAAAGCAAAAAAGGAGCCGGAGCGGTAACAGGTCCTATATTGGATTAAGGGGGTGACAGATATGGCAACCACTCGGCTCATGCCGCTGCATGTTGGGAAAGGCCGGGATGTTTCCACGGCCATAGCGGACATCATTGACTACGTAAAGAATCCGCAGAAAACCGATTATGGGAAATTCATTTATGGCCATGAGTGCGACACCCGGACCGCTGATGCGGAGTTCCTTTTATCCAAACGGCAGTATGCGAACCTGACCGGAAGAAGCCGGGGCGCGGATGATGTGATTGCCTACCATCTCCGGCAGGCGTTCAAACCCGGCGAGGTCACGCCGGAAGAAGCGAACCAGATCGGGCGGGAGCTGGCATTGAAACTGACGAAGGGAAACCATGCTTTTGTTGTCTGTACCCATGTGGATAAACACCATGTCCATAACCACATCATCATAAATTCTACCACGCTGGACTGCCAGAAAAAATTCCGCAACTTCTGGGGCTCTACTTGGGCGATCCGGCGCATGAATGACAAGCTGTGCCTGGAGCATGGGCTTTCCATTGTAGAGAATCCGAAACCCAGCCGGGATCATTATGGCACATGGATGGGAAGTCAGAAACAGCCTTCCCACCAGGAGCGGCTGCGACAGGCTATCGACGCAGCCCTGGAAGAAAAGCCGAAGGACTTTGAAGAACTTTTGAAAAAGCTGGAGGCGGCTGGGATTGAAGTCAACCGGGAGCGAAAGCACCTTCGTTTTCGCCTGTCACCTGATGATAGATATACCCGGTGTGACACACTGAAAGGCGACTATACCGAGCAGGCCATCAAAGAACGGATCGCCGGCACACGGACGGCAAAGCCGCGCCGTATTTCTCCCCAAAAGCCGGTTTCCAAAGTCGGGCTGCTGGTGGATATTGAGGCGGCAATCCGTTCCGGCAAAGGTCCGGGATATGAACGCTGGGCGAAGGTGTTCAACTTAAAACAGCTCTCTCAGGCGGTGATCTGGCTCAAAGAGCATGGCGATATGAACTATGAGGATTTGCAGAAAAAATCAGATATTGCTACTGCTAATTTTAATGCGCTGTCGGTACAGATCAAGGAGCTGGAATCGCAGATGGCCGCCAACGGGGAGCTGCAGAAACAGATCGTAAATTATGCCAAAACACGGACAGTCTATGTGGAATACCGGAAAGCCGGGTACAGCAAAAAATTCCGTGCGGTACATGAAACGGAAATCCTGCTGCACCAGGCGGCAAAGAAACACTTTGACGGATTGGGGATCACAAAGCTGCCCTCCGTTAAATCTCTGCGGGAAGAATACGCCGGGCTCCTGGAACAGAAACGGAAAGCCTATTCTTCTTACAAGCAGGCCAGGGCTGATATGAAAGAGCTCTATAATGTCCGGGCGAATGTGGAGCATTTGCTGGACATTCCCACCGGGCGGGAACCGCAGAGGGAATCGCAAAAGTCACGACAATAGGTTCTCTCCGCTTTTGTTTTTCAGCGTTCCAACGGAACGCGCAGCCATCACCGCAGGTGATGATCTCAGGGGTTTGGGGATATGTCACCAACAAGCATTTAGCAGAAATTCCGGGTACGGGATTTCTGCTAAATACGCAATCTTACGGAAGATTGCATTGCTTGCCATTTAGCGACACCCCCGAAAATGACGCAAAAAAACAGAGGCTCTTACTCTTGAACCTCCGTTTCTCTGGCTTTCTTGAGCCCTTCGGCTGTAGCCTCCATGACAACAAGCTCTTTTTCGTTCATGGAGTCTAAAAGTACATCAATGTGTTTCCGGCAACTGTTCCCGCCACGGTTGCCCTCCGTATAGAAAAACTGGTCTACGGATATATCGAACAGTGTGACGAGCTTAAAAAACAGGTTGAAGCTGGGGTGTTGGCCTTTGTTCTCAATATTCATAATGGTGCGGTCTGTCTTGCCGACCAGCTCCTCCACATAGGCTTGCGTCCAGCCCTTTTCCTCTCTGGCCTGTTTCAGTGCCAGACCGAGCCCATGAAAGTCAAACCTTCTTTCATCTTGGTTCATTCTCATATCACCCTATATCATTGTACATTTCGGGTTGAATTATGAGAATGTAATGCAATTTGATGTTATGGGCTATTTTATTTCATCGTTTATGCGTATAGCGCAAAGAATATAATTTTATATGGCTCTTGCTATTCAGAGACTTATGTGTTATACTGTTATACATAAAACCATAACAGTTGAAACGGGAGGGGGTGAGGAAGGATTGAAGCTAATTATTTCAAATGTATCGGGTGTACCCATTTACGAGCAAATTAAACGGCAGGTCAAAGCCGCTATCTTGTCGGGAGAACTAAAAGAGGAAGAAGCCTTGCCTTCTCTCCGAACTCTGGCAAAGGACTTAAAAATCAGTGTTCTGACAGTTACAAGGGCCTATACGGAACTGGAACAGGAAGGGTTTGTCAAGAATGTTCAGGGCCGCGGTTGTTTTGTACTTGGTAGCGGTTCCGAACTTATGAAGGAACAACTAATTTGCAAAGTGGAAAATGGCTTAACAGAAGCTATAAAAGCAGCAAAAATTGCTAACCTATCTAATGAGGAACTACATCATCTTTTAGATATTTTATTGGAGGCGAATACAGATGACTAATTATTTGGAAGTAAAAAATCTGTCAAAATCTTTCGACAGTTTTCAGCTTCACAACATTACTTTTACGCTCCCCAAAGGATATATCATGGGGCTGATCGGGCCGAACGGTTCCGGCAAAACAACTACAATTAAACTCATTCTGAATATGCTCAAACGCAACGGCGGAGAAATCAAAATCATGGGGTTGGACAATATCGCTGACGAACAGAAGGCAAAAGCAGAACTTGGCGTTGTGTTTGATACCAACTATTTCAGTGATGATTGGAAAGTTTCTGAGGTAGAAAAATCCATCTCTGTTTTCTATCCCAACTGGAACTCGGAGCGTTTTAGTGAAATGCTACGGAAATTTCATATCGCTCCGACCAAAAAGGTCAAAGAACTTTCAAAGGGGATGCAGATGAAGTTGATGCTGGCTTGTGCGTTCTCCTATGACGCAAAGCTGCTGATTTTGGATGAACCTACCAGCGGCCTTGATCCAGTTTCCAGAGATGAATTGCTTCAGATCCTCTCGGAATACATTGAGGACGGAGAACACAGCGTTTTATTTTCCACCCATATTACTGGCGATTTGGAACGAGCTGCTGATTATATCACATACATCAGCTATGGGGAACTTTTTTCACCGGCAGCAAGGATGAATTTGTTGATATGTTCCGCATTGTTAAGGGTGGTATAGATGAACTTTCCGCTGATCTACAAGCGAAGGCGGTTGGCGTTCGTACTTTCCCGACTGGCTTTGAAGCTCTGGTAAAAACCGAGGAAATTGGCTCATTTACAGCATTGGACATTGAACCGGCTACCATTGACGAAATCGTTGTGTTTACAAGCAAGAAAGGTGAGGATTATGAGTAATATATTGAAAGCTACAAGACTGGATTTTTCCCTTGTAAAACCGTATGTCAAAGTGATTGGGTTTACTATGCTTCTCCCCATCGCTTTTGCAGCAATCAACCGCTCTATATTGACAGGAGTTTCTTTCGCCATGTGCTTTATCGCCATGACAACCGGCTATACCTTCTCCGTCACAGAAAAAAATAGCATGGAACGCCTGTATGGTATTTTGCCTGTAAAGAAAAGTGAAATGGTAATGGGACGGTATCTTTTTGTTATTGTGCTTGGAGTTATCGCTTTGGTGGTGTCCCTTATCACACAGCCGATTGTATTACAGGCATTGGGAGAAACCGTTGAACCGTTTGGCATTATCAGCGCGGCCATTGGCGGCCTGTTCTTGTTTGCCCTTTACACGGTATTTCAAATTCCCGGATATTACAAATTTGGCTCTATCAAAGGCCGGGTGTTTATGTATATTCCGGTTGCAGGATTTTTAGTGACTTTGTTTCTTCTTCCTAAACTGCCTGCTGATAACCCCATTATCAACGCGATTGCCAGTTCACCTGTGCTGCTTCTCACTCTTGCGATTGCGCTGGTGGTTGTTATGTATGCTGTGTCGATCTGGTTCTCTGTCCAGATTATGAAAAATAAAGAAATGTGAGGTGGATAGTATGGATTTCACGATTTTAGCAGTAGTGCTTCTGATTGGTGTCGGCGTTCCTGTTCGGAATAAACTTATTCGTAAATATCGAGAGGAAAAAAGAAACAGGATAAAACCGGGATGAAAAATGATGGGTGTGGAGAAAACAGAGTTTATCCGTTGTCCGATCTGTGGGAATAAAACGCGCGACAAAGTTAGAGAAGATACTATTCTGAAAAATTTTCCTCTCTTTTGTCCAAAATGTAAAAGCGAATGTCTAATTGATGTTGAACAATTCCATATATTCGTTATCAAAGCGCCAGACGCACAGCCGCAGAGCCGATAACACACAAGGTCTAATTCCTTGTGGTTATCGGCTCTTTTGAATGGGGGTGCCGCTATCAAGCTATTAAAATGATGAAGGAGGTCTGCCTATATGAGTGAAGTTTTGAAACTGGAACATATCCAAAAATATTACGGCAGTAAAGGTAATGTCACAAAAGCAATTCAGGATATTAGCTTTTCTGTTCAGGAAGGGGAATTTGTGGGGATTATGGGGGCATCCGGTTCTGGCAAGACCACTCTGCTCAACTGCATTTCCACCATTGATATGGTTAGCGCAGGGCATATCTATCTGAATGGAACCGATGTGGCTGAAATCACTGAAAAGCAGATTGCCCAGTTTCGCCGGGAGAACCTTGGATTTGTGTTTCAGGACTTTAACCTGCTGGATACTCTGACCATTAGCGAGAATATTGCTTTGGCATTGACAATCAATAGGGTTCCCGCAGGTGATATTGATGGTAGGGTACGAGAAATGGCCGGAAATCTGAACATCACGGATATTCTTGACAAATATCCCTATCAGGTGTCTGGCGGTCAGAAGCAACGATGTGCTTGCGCCAGGGCAATCATCAATCAACCCAAACTGATTTTGGCAGATGAACCTACGGGCGCTCTGGACAGCCATTCATCCCAAATGCTACTTTCTGCTATCCAAAGCATCAATGAAACGTTTGGAGCGACAATTTTAATGGTAACACACGATGCTTTTTCCGCAAGTTACGCAAACCGTATTCTTTTTTTGCGTGACGGTACAATTTTTACGGAGATTTTCAAAGGCAACAATTCCCGCAGGACTTTCTTTGAAAAATTCTGGATGTCCTCACCATGACGGGAGGGGGGCGTGAGTGATGTATGCTAAACTTGCATTTCGGAATATTCGCAGGAGCCTTCGGGATTATATCATCTACTTTGTGACGCTTACGCTGACTGCGGCATTGATGTATTCTTTCTTGGCGCTGGGACTTTCCCCGGACATTCTTGCCATGACAGAAAATATGTCAATGCTTACCACTGGCATTTTGATACTGTCGGTACTAATTGCCTTTATGTCCTCGTTTGTCATTGGATATGCTGTTCGCTTCATGCTGGGCCAGCGCAAAAAGGAATTTGCTGCCTATGAGCTGATGGGCATGGAAGTGAAAACTATTCGCAATCTGTTTTTGGTGGAAAACGGCATAATTGGCGGGGGTGCTTTTTTGCTGGGCGCTTTGGTCGGAACCGGCTTATCCGGGTTATTGAACCAGGTTATCCAGAATATTTTCGAGGTTCCGCACACTTATCGAGTTTTGTTTTCTTTCCGCGCATGGGGAATGACACTTTTCTTTTTCACCCTGATGTATGGATTTGGAATGTTTCGTGCAGCAAGTGTTATCCGGCGGCAAAAAGTGATTGATTTGCTTTACGATAACCAAAAAAATGAGGAAATCGGTTTTCAATCTTTGCTTCGGAGTGTTCTAACTGGCTTACTCTCGATTGCCGTTATGGTAGCAGGTGTAATTCTGCTGGAAAAAGGACTTCACATCCAGACTAATGAAGCATTGTTGTATTGTGGCGGGGCCTGTCTGCTAATTCTTGTAGCTGTTTATGAGTTACACCGAAAAATCCCGGTTTTGCTGTACCTGCTTGCCAAACGAAACCCTCAACGAAAATATCGAGAGGAAAATCTGTTTTTCTTGGGGCAGATTGGCAGTCGTATTCAATCTTCCGGGCGTACTATGGCTGTTGTGACAATCTTGTTGACGATTTCTCTTACAACGATGTTTATAGGATTGACAATGGGCGCAGGCTATAAGGCCAATATGGAGGCGTATTATCCCTATGACGCCGGTGTAGCCATTGACGCGCCCTTGACAAAAAATAGTATGGATACTGTTCGTTCCTTTGTGGAGAAACGCTGCAAGGTGGAGGACAGTGCAACCTATTACTTATATACAGTTCCCGGTAAATCCATTGAAGCCTTATCTTTGTCAGACTATAATCACCTGCGAGATATTTTAGGTTTTTCGTCTGTTTCCATAAGCAATAACGAATTTTTAGTTCACTGTGATACATGGAATTATGTGGATGACATTCAGCAGAGATTGGAACAACAATCTAAAATCACATTGAATGGTCAGACCTTGACCGCAGCGGAAACGCCGATCCTGACTGAACCAATGGAGCAGTATCAAATGGCAGGAACAAATGGATATGTGCTTGTCCTGCCGGATAAAGTAGCTTCACAGCTACCCGGGGAGAAAATTCGCTTGGTGATGAAACTGGCGGATGGTGGATACCCGGAACTTAGAAGCGAACTAAGACAGTTTTTGAACAGTGGAGAATGGTTGCCAGACATCCAACCCGGACAGGAACTACCGGAGAAAATGACAATGGGGATAACAGTAAAAGCGTGGGGTGTTGCCAATTCACTGACCGGATTTACAACTCTCTCCTTCTGCGGGCTGTATTTGAGTATTATTTTTATCATTCTTTCCTGCTCGGTTCTGGCTTTTGAACAGCTTTCTTCTATAGACAAAAACCGGAAAAATTATGCGGTGATTGATCGGCTGGGCGTATCAAGTCAGAAACAGGTTGCCTTGATACGCAAGGAACTTTCCACTGTGTTTTTTATCCCCTTGCTATTCCCCATCATACTTACCGTTTTCCTGATTGCAGGAACACAGCTCCTTTTCGGGAAATCGTTTTTGCAGGAAGGACTTGTGTTGTTCTATGGCATGGTGACAATTCTGTTATTCTGTGCTATTTACCTAACCTATTTTGGAGCAACAATGTTCCTGTTCAAAAAGGTAATTCTTCGGCCCAAAATAAGATAGAGATTGTTGAAAGGAACGGTATTGTATGAGCTGGGATATTGATGTTAGCGAAAAATTGTATCAACGCCTTGCAAATGAGATTTTCTTTCGCATTTTACACGGCAAATATAGAACAGGAGATAAAATGCCTTCTTACACCGAGCTGGCAAAAGAAGCTGGAAGTAGCCCGGAAACTGTTAGGAAAGCATTTCGAGAACTACAACATTATGGCGTGATTGAAAAAATGCGGCGAGGTTATTTTGTAACTGCGGATGAAGCGGTTGTAATGGCTTATCGTCAACAATATCTTACAACCATTGCTTTATTGGGCAGCTATATGATTTGTCGGGAAGATCAGGACGATACAGCCAAGTCCCTCCACCTTATTCCGGTGAGTAAAGCAAAGCTAACGGCGGCAAAATGATTGTCACTTTCGTTTTCAGCATTTTGATTTATTTACTGCTCTTTATTACTACGTTTTCAGCAGAAGCTGTTTTGCACTTTTTTGCTTGTCGGATTGCAGATTTGCATTAGCTATGAAGTTAGCCGATCCATTGAGAAAGATACTTTGGTGGAGCGGTTGAGAACGGAATAGTAACTGTATGGAGAGGAATTATCTATGGATAACGATAAAAGAATATTAACAGAAAAAGAATTGAAATGTAATTACTGCTATTTATTCTGGCAGAATTTATGATTATTTCAGGTGGCGGAGATTTTCTAATTATACTGAAAAGTATGTTATACCACACTGATAAGCAAGAAAGTGTGTATTGCGCCCATCCTTACGAATGTGGTTTTGTTGTTTTTGAGAAATAGGAACGAATACTATAAATTCCGGTTTGTCAGGCAAAAGAAATTGATGGAGGTATAGTATGAAGATAACTGATAGAGATATAGATAACGGAAAACCTTTTGATTGGGGGAAAACCTCTTTAGATTATGCAAAGTTCCGTGATATTTATCCAAAAGAATTTTATCAAAAAATTGTTGACCGCAAATTATGTATAGACGGACAATCTATCCTTGATGTTGGAACAGGGACAGGGGTTCTTCCCAGAAATATGTACCAGTATGGGGCGAAGTGGAGGGCTACCGATATTTCAGGAAATCAAATTGAACAAGCCAAAATCCTTTCAAAAGATATGGATATAGATTATTACGTTGTGCCAACAGAAGATATAAGTTTTTCAGATAATTCTTTTGATGTAATCACAGCCTGTCAATGTTTTTGGTATTTTAACCATGAAATTGTTATGCCTAAGTTTTATCGTATGCTTAAAAAGAGGGAAAGATTCTTGTTTTATATATGGCATGGCTTCCATTTGAGGATAAAATTGCGGGAGCAAGTGAAAAACTTGTATTAAAATATAGTCCTAACTGGAGTGGTGCAGGAGAAACGATACATCAAATAGACATACCCGATTGCTATAAAGAAAACTTTGAACTTGTACATCACGAAGAATTTACTGTAAGAATACCATTCACCCATGAAAGCTGGAATGGAAGAATGAAAGCGTGTCGTGGAATTGGTGCTTCGCTTACCGAAAAAGAAATTTCTATGTGGGAACAAGAGCATAGAACACTCCTTGAACATATTGCGCCTAATGAATTTGATATTTTACATTATGGTGCTATTGCCGAACTAAAAAAGCGTTAAATTCAAATTTGGAGGAATTATCTATGGCTGACGATAAAAGAAAATTAACAGAAAAAGAACTGAAACGTAAAGATTGCTTTGAAAAAATAAGCTCTGAAATGCAACAAAAAGGATATAAAATGAAGAATGTGGTTATCAATACACAAAAGCAAAGTATTTTGCTCTTTTAGTCATGTTTCCGTTTATGGCTTTAACATTTTGGCTCTACAATAATGTGAATGGTTTTAATTTAGATGGTATTTCCTGGGGATATGCTGTGGCGTTGCCTCTGCTTATTCTATGCCTGATTATCGTGCATGAGCTAATACATGGAATTACTTGGGCGATTTTTGCAAAAAATCATTTTCATGCGATTGATTTCGGAATCGTTTGGAGTACTTTATCTCCATATTGCACTTGCTTCGAACCGTTGAAAAAGTGGCAATATCTGTTAGGAACTGCTATGCCTACATTGGTTTTAGGAGGTGGGGGTGCAGCGGCTGCGGTGATGACAAATCAGTTACTGCTGTTTTTTGCGGCAGAATACATGATTTTATCAGGTGGCGGAGATTTTCAACTTATACTGAGAAGTATATTAACTGATAAGCGAGAAAGTTTGTATTGCGCCCATCCTTACGAATGTGGTTTTGTTGTTTTTGAGAAATAGGAACGAATACTATAAATCGGTGTTTATAGGGGAGAACAAAACATTATCACAGAGCCAGACGCATAGACGCAGAGCCGATGAATAGGTGCGCAATCACAGTTTGGCATACTGAAAAATCACAGTTTAGGAGGAAATTTATTATGATGAGAAATCCAGAAGAAACTATCGGAAAAATTATTGATAAGGCAAGTACAAGTTTTATCGCCTATGTAGATGATAACGGTTATCCAATTACAAAGGCAATGCTAAAACCTAGAGAAAGAAACGGAATTAAGACAATTTGGTTTTCGACGAATACGTCTTCAAATAAAGTAAAGTATTTCAAGAAGAACAGCAAAGCAAGCGTTTATTTTATTGATAAACGCTTCTTCCGCGGTATTAGTCTGATTGGAACAATGGAAGTGCTGGAAACCGCAGAGGCAAAAGAGCGAATTTGGCAAGATGGCGATACTGCGTATTATAAAGAAGGAGTGACTGACCCTGACTATTGCGTATTAAAATTTACAGCGACTAAGGGAAGATATTATTGTAATTTCAAATCAGAGGATTTTGAGGTATAAATATTCCAGAGCTGATACGGAGAATTATGTATTTTGTTGAAGATTCAAAATAATGGTAAAAATCTTGAAATAAAGTTGATTTGAAGGAGGTGGTGACATGGGAAATTAGCCGTATTGGATATATCTGAATCCGGCAGACAAATTGGAGAAAAATTGTTTGCTTTGCTTGATACAGAGCAGCAGAAAGATTTATTGCAGTATATTCTTAATAGAGAAAATCTGAGTGATTTTCCCGATATTTTCCTATGTACTGTTTCTAAATGTCACGGTTTCCAGAATGGTTCAGTTCAACCATTATTGGAAATCCGGGAAGGTGATCTGTATTTTTGCCTGGAAGAAAGAACGGTGTGTGTCGGCAGTCAGGAGATAGAATTAACAGCTAAAGAATTCGATGCACTCCACTTACTGATTGTCAACAAGAAACGGGTATTGACCTTTGAGACCATAGCTTACCATGTTTGGGGCGAAGAATATATTGACGTTACACCAAAAACAATCCATAATCTGTTGAGCCGCCTTCGCCAGAAACTTCAAATTGCACCTGAAGCACCTGAATATGTTATCAGTGTGCGAGGCGTCGGTTATAAATTCGATGCTGGAATATGACAGATAAATTTAGGGCATTTTTAGGACATTACCGGGAAAGGCTGGCGATAAAAAGCGAATATGCCCCTGTATAATATCCCCCATGTAACAGGTTGGGGGATATATCAAAGTATAGTGACAAATCCATTTATACTCCCCCAGATATGGGGGCAGACATGCACATTAGAAAAGTCCTATATTTTCACAGGAAACGACAAAAAAATAGCCAAATATATTTTAGTGCCGCAGTTCAAAAAGCTGCGGCACTTTTTGTATCGACATATTTTTATTTTTTCTCCCAGCAATCAGCAAAATGTTCCATTAAGCGCGCGCCTGTAACAAAACGGGTACGCGCTCTTTTCTTATCTACAAAACAGACAAACTTTCCTGCTGCCTCTGTTGCAGGTGATAGTCCGGGGTGTCGCTCTCCACCTTCTGATTTCGATTTTGCCTATCAACTAAAAAATCGAAATTGGAGGAATTACCCATGAAAGAAATTAACTTGCGGGACTATTACCCGTTTTATACGAAAGATACTGTTGTTGAAGTGCCGGACGAGGTGGCCGACCTGCTCCGGGAATATAAATTAAGCGAGGCGGCCCATTTCCTGCGTACATATCGGCATAAGGCATATTTTTCTCTGGACTATGACAAGAATGTTGAACGGGACGCCCTTGTGATTATGCTGGCACCGGAAGATGTCTTGGTCCAGGAGGAAGAACATGCGAGGCTCTACCGGGCTATTTCCCTGTTGCCTGAAAAGCAGCGAAACCGGATATGCTCGCACTATCTGCTTGGCATGAGCCTTTCGGAAATTGCCAAAAGCGAACACTCGGCGGTAAGCTCCGTGCATGAAGGAATCCAGCGCGGGCTCCGACGCCTGAAAAAAATTCTGGAAGAAATTTAATCCTGCCCCCGAAAATAACCCTCAAAATGAAATGAATAATAGAGGGACATATTTATCCGGCAGGACAAGCCTGGCGGGTGTGGCCGTACAGCATATGCTCCGGCCCGCCCCAACTGAAAAACTGTCATAACTGCCACGCCCCTCGCTTGCTCCTTGACAACCGAATACACGCTGTTACAGGTACTTCATTCTGTGTTCCGAGCGGCAGATGGGGCGGCGCGGTGACAGGCGGCCTAAGGAGGTGATGAATCCAGGCTGTCCGAGCGGTAAACGCAACCCACGAAACCGGCTGTGGCAGGCCGGACGCGACAACGGCACAGATCATAATGGTACTTCCTCACGGCTCCCTAAAGACTTGGGGAGAGTTCCTGCGGCGTGCGCCTGCTCTGGCAAAGCGGCGGCGTATGCGGGGCTATGATGCGGCAACGCTATCCGCAGCCTGTAACAGCCCTGCCCTGTTCGTTCAGGGCCTGCCGGGGGGCGTGGCAAATACGGCAGCTGATCGAAATCAGATACAATGGGCCGGGTCTGTGAGTGTATGAGCGCAGGCCCGACTTATTCATGTGGTTTCGATAGCCAGAAATTTTCAGGAAGGAGTTGGTATTATGGAAAATACGGTTGTTGCCGGCAGAACCGGCGCACTGGTGGACATCCGGGAGGTTGCCGTTGATAAGGAGCTTTCCCGTGAGGAACGGATCGCCGAATTTGTACGGCAGATCAAAGACCCTTACTGCTTCAAATGCGGGCGGTTCACCGTACAGGCCAGCTTTGCCGCAGGCGGCGCCACCCTGGAAGAATGTATCAAGGGAATCTTACGGTGAGCCGGATTATTTTAGGAAAAGGGCTGACTTTCCCGCAGGGTCGTGGTACAATAGAAATTGGAAAAGGAATTGAATACGGCACAGCCACACTTCTTGGATTGCGGGGATTTTTCTGCGCAACGAAAGGAGTGTTTTTTTATGCAGGTTTACAAAGCCATTAAGTACATCCGTCTTTCTTATACCGATGATAAGACGGTGGAAAGCGACAGCGTCGCCAACCAGCGGCGGCTGATCGATGATTACATTGCCCGGCACCCGGAGATTGAAGTCGTGGCGGAAAAGATTGACGACGGTTACAGCGGGGTTCTCTTTGACCGCCCGGCATTCCAGGAAATGATGCGGATGATCGAGCAGGGTGAGGCCAACTGTGTGATCGTCAAGGACCTCTCCCGCCTGGGGCGTGAGTACATAGAGACCGGACGCTATATGCGCCGGGTATTTCCCGCCTACGGCGTCCGCTTTATCGCCATCAATGATAACGTGGACACAGAGAATGAAGCTGCCGACGATCTCACGGTTTCGGTAAAAAACATTATGAACGAGGCATACAGCCGGGACATTTCTGTTAAGACCCGGAGCGCCCTGGAAGTGAAGCGGCGCAGCGGGGATTTTGTAGGAGCCTTTACCATCTACGGCTATATCAAAGCTGGCGACAAACACAAGAGCCTGGAGGTTGACGGGTACGCTGCCAATGTAGTGCGGGATATTTTCAGAAAGCGGCTGGAGGGGTTCAGCGCTTCCCATATTGCGGACGAGCTGAACCGCATGGGCATTCTCTCACCGTTGGCTTATAAGCGCAACAATGGGATGCCCCACGCCAAAGGCGGCTATACGGACCGTAAAGATTGTAAATGGTCTGCCACAACGATCATTCGCATTTTGCAGGATGAAACCTATACCGGAACGCTGGTGCAGGGAAAACAGACCACGCCCCACTTCAAGCTGAAAGAGCGTGAGGACAGACCTTCCTCTGAATGGGTCCGTGTAGAGGGTACCCATGAGGCGATCATCCAGAAACATGATTTTGACCTGGTACAGCGCCTCCGCAGGATTGATACCAGAACCTCCCCAAAATCGGATAAAGTCTACCTGTTCTCCGGCATTTTAATCTGTGGCTGCTGCGGCTGCCGTATGACACGCAAGACCAACCGCTATAAGGATAAGGAATACCACTACTATTATTGTCCTACCGGCAAAAAGAACGGGTGTAAATCTTCCGTCATGCTGAAAGAGTCCGACCTGATCGAGTGCGTGCAGGGCAGCCTGAAAGGGCATATTGAAAATGTGGCTTCCCTGGATGCGCTGCTGTCCAGTATCAGCCAGGAGCGGATCAACCGGGAACTGGCCCTGGAATACGCCGGGCAGATCAAAGCAAATGAGAAACGTATGGCGCAGGTTGAGGGTTTCAAGGCAAAACTCTATGAAAACCTGGTGAGCGGGATTCTCACCAAAGAAGAATTCCTCTCCTATAAGCGGAAATACAATGCGGATATTGAACTGCTGCAGAAAGCGGTTGCCGAGTGGAACGAAAAGCTGACGGACGTACTGGAGAACCGCAGCGAGCGGAACCGCTGGATCAACCACTTTATGCAATTCACCACGATGGAGGAAATTGACCGGAGGGCGGTCATGCAGCTTATCCGCAGCATACGGGTAATGGGGAAAGACGAGCTGCACATTGAATTTAATTACCAGGATGAATACCAGAAAGCGGTTTCCCTGGCGGAACAGATTGCCGTACAGGGCAAAGAAAGGAAGGTGGGCTAAATGGCAAGAAAGAGCAGGAAACAGGCAACGGCTCCCATGCCGGCGCCGTCCTTATATGTGCATGTGGCACTGTATATCCGTCTTTCTGTGGAAGATAACAAAAAGCGGGGCTGTTCGGTGGAAAACCAAAAGCTGGTGCTGAATGATTTCCTTGCGGACAAACCGGATTTCGTTGTCTATGATACCTATATCGACAATGGAGCGACGGGTACAA
Source organism: Eubacterium plexicaudatum ASF492 (assembly GCF_000364225.2). Classification (GTDB taxonomy): domain Bacteria; phylum Bacillota; class Clostridia; order Lachnospirales; family Lachnospiraceae; genus Eubacterium_J; species Eubacterium_J plexicaudatum. The sequence continues at coordinate 4,174,809 of NZ_AQFT02000001.1, read as the reverse complement.
ACTTCCACCGCCCCGGTTTCCAGCAGATGCTTTCCGATATTGAGGCAGGCCATATTGACTGTGTGATTGTCAAGGACCTCTCCCGGTTGGGGCGGAATTCCATTGATACTGGTTATTATATCGAACAGTATTTCCACGCCCATAACGTCCGTTTTATCGCTGTCACGGACCAGTTTGACACGGCAGATGCCGGCAGCCTGCACGGCGGCATTATGCTTCCCTTGAAAAATATGATAAACGAGGCTTACGCATTGGACATTGGCAGGAAGATCAAGGCCCAGGCAAGACAGGCCATGAAAGACGGCGATTACATCGGCGCACGGGCGCCCTACGGCTACCGCAAAGACCCGGACAACTGCCATAAACTTCTGATCGATGAAGATACCGCCCCTGTTGTGAGGCAGATTTTTGAGTGGGCGCATGAGCATGTGGCGCTGAACCGTATCGTCCGCAACCTGAATGAAATGGGGATCACGGCGCCCAGCCATTACAAAAAATCCACCGGAGAGATCACCAGCCCCGGCCTGATCGGGAGCGGGAAATGGCAGACACGCACCGTAATGAAGATTCTGGAAAGCGAGGTCTACACCGGCGATCTGGTGCAGGGAAAGACAAAGATCGTGGACCATCAGCAGGTTAAGGCCGGGGAGGACAACCTGATTATTGCAAGATGCACCCATGAGCCAATCATCAGTTATGAGCTCTTTACAGCGGTGCAGGAATACCGGAAACAAATCTGTGAGGAAAGCCGGGCGGTCCCAAAGCGGCCCTACACCCCAAACATTTTCAAGGGGAAGGTGTTCTGTGCCGACTGCGGCAGGAGCCTCCACCGGCAGCGCGCCGAGCGCAAGAAAGGGCCGGATGTTTACTGGTTCCACTGCCTCACCAACAGCCGTGTGGCAAAGGATAGCTGTAAAGGCGTGATGATGCAGGAAACGGAGCTTATCGCCACGGTCACAGCTATTCTGGAAAAAGAGCTGTCTGTTGCCCTGGGAATGTCCCTCCCCCTCTTTCAGCTGGAGGCAAAGCAAAAACAGGACAAGGACAGGCTGAAAAACCAGATGTCGGCCAGACGGCAGGAAATCGAAAAGAAACGCCGGCTGATCCGCGGCCTGTATGAGAACTTCGTTCAGGGTATCTTAACAAATGAGGAATACTTTGAACTGAAAACAGCTTATGAGGAATCCATCGGCACACTGTCCGGCGAAATTGAGGCGCTGGAAAAGGATATGGACGCCCTGGACAGCCGGCTTGTGCGCTGCCGGTCAATGGAAAAGGATGCAAAGTCACTGGCGCAGGACCACTCGCTTACGGCAGAACTGATTGACCGGCTGATTGAGCGGATCGAAATCGACCATGAGCGGAATATCCATGTAACTTTTCGTTTCAAGAGTGAATTCCAGGGAAAGGCGGTGGAACCATGCACAAAAAATATGTGATTGCCCTTTATATCCGCCTGTCCGTGGAGGACTTTAAGACCGAGAGTTTGAGTATTCCCAACCAAAAGCTGATCCTCCGGGAAAAGGCCATGTCGCTGCCGGAATGGGATGACGGTGAGGTCCTGGAATTTGTTGATAACGGCCATACGGGTACAAATTTTGAGCGCCCTGCGGTACAGGAGCTTTTTACGATGGTCCAGGCCGGGAAGATCGACTGTATCATCGTAAAAGACCTCTCCCGGTTTGGGCGCAACAGCATTGAGACCGGCTATTTCATAGAGCGGGTATTTCCGCTCTACCATACCCGGTTTATCTCCGTCAGTGACGATTTTGACACCGCCAATTTCAAAGGAGATACCGGAGGGATTGACGTTGCCTTTAAGTATCTTATCAGCGAATGTTACAGCCGGGATATGTCCATGAAAACGAAAAGCGCCAAATATGCAAAGATGCGCCGGGGCGAGTACCAGAGCGTTATCTGCCCCTATGGCTACCGCAAGAGCGCGGACGGGCGCATGGAGCCGGACGAGGACGTTGCAGGGATTGTACGGCAGATATTTGAATGGGCGGCTGACGGCAATACGGCCGCCGAAATCACGCGGAAACTGTATGCCATGAATATCCCCACACCTGGGGAATACCGGAGGGATAAAGGGAAAGACCATTATAATGTGTCCAGGACACACGGCGTCTGGAGCAGCTCAACAGTCCTGCGGATGCTGGAGGACCAGCGGTATATCGGCACTTATGTGATCGGCAAGCGTAAGGTACAGGAAATCGGCAGCCGCCGCATGAAGTTAAAGGATGAAAGCGAATGGTTCAAAATACCGGACCACCACCCGGCAATCGTAAGCATGGAGCTGTTTAAGAAAGCCAACGCTTCGATCAGGCGTTTCTCCCTTCCGAATAAAAAACGGCGCAACTACCTTCTCCGTGGGAAAGTATTCTGCGGCTGTTGCGACCATGCTATGTCGCTTAGAAATGGAACGTGGTTTTACTGCCGTCACTCCGAAGTGGCAGAAACCCTTCCCTGCCATGGGGTGCGGGTGAAAATGGCTGATCTGGAGCAGGCGGTCCTTGAAACAATCCGGGCACAGATGTGTCCGGCGCTGGGGATTGACAGCAGCAAGGATAAGCTGAATTTGCAGACGGCCCAGCAGGCCGAGCACGAAGAAAAGCTGCGCTCTATCCAGGACAGCAAACGGCAGCTTTATGAACAATATGCACTTGGAGAAATTGACCTGAAAACCTATCAGGAGCGCAAGGCGGTATATGACGCGGAACTGGTGCAGGCAAAGAATGTCCATGCCGCCATTACCGCACAGACCAGACAGATACAGAGCGATTATGAAGCAAAGCTGAAACAGCGTGAGATCGTTCAGGAAGTAGGCAACGCCGACACACTGACGCAAGCCCTGATTGACCGGCTTATCAGTAAGGTCTATATCTTTCCGGGAGACCGGATTGAGATTGAATATGTGACGCAGGATTTCTTAGGAATAAGCGAACCGGGAAAGTCCAGCTAAGAAATGTCAATAGCTAAAATGAAAAATATTAAAAAAGTTTTTCAGAAGAATTTGATGTAAAAAAGGGTAACTTTAATAAGCCTACCCATGTGGAACTATCTAAAATTCATGAGACCTGTTAGGCTGCGTTCCGTACCTTGTCAGGATGCGCTGCCAGATACCGCTCACAGTGTTCCTGAGGAGTGATGATCTCAAATGGTTTATTATCCCGGAGCATGGCAAAAATGATGTTGCAGATTTTATGCATGACAGCCCCAACAGCCACGTTTTTCTTCTTGCTTTTGCATTTGTCGGTATAATAGCCGTGGATAACTGGATTTACTGGTGTTTTTGTCCTTTTATCCACTTTAAGATTATTGATAGCCACCATATGCAGGATACGCCTGGCAAGGCTGGAACCCCTCTTGGACATGTGGACTTTGTCCCCATTGAACTTGCCGGATTGCTTCACGGCAGGATCCAAGCCGAAGTACGCATAAAGCTTCTTTTGGGAAGAAAACAGGTCAAAGGAGCCCATTTCAGCGATCAGGACGGTTGCACTGAGAAAACCGACACCACGCAGGGACTGGAGAAGGAAGATACGGTCATAAACCGGCGTCCCTTCCAGTTTATCAACAGCCTTATGCAGGTCCTCAAGTATATTGTCCAGATGCTCCTGGTATTCCCGGTAGGCTTTGATATACAGCCGGATCCGGAGTGCACTGCTTTGAAGCGCACGTCCGAAAACAGCGGCGTCCTTTGCGGCAGCACGTATGGCATCATATTTGGAAACGGCATATTTTTCACCGAAACGTGCGGTTTTGCGTATGGTTTCCACAAGTATGTCTTTTGGGGCGGCAAGCATGTCTGCGGCAAGGGGGTAAGCTTCCAGAAGCTTTAAGGAAGTTTGGGTAGTGACCTTGCTAAACACCTTCCGGTATGCGGGAAAGGACACTTTCAGTTCCGACGTGAGCTTCAGGACGACAGCGGACTGCAGGTCCTTGAAGTAATAGTAGTCCCGTACCAGGTTGCGCAGGTCAATGACCTCATCATCTGGTATGATGGAAGTCTTCAGGGAAGCATCCAGGCCGACTTTGGCAGCTTTTTTTGAATCAAATTTATCATTATGCAGTTTCCTTACGTTCATATTTGTGCTATTCTTAGTGATGATAGGATTAATGACTGAGCAGTCAAACCCCTTATCACGAAGGAAGTACAGGAGCGGGATGTGGTAGATCCCGGTGGACTCAAGGAAGCAGCGGCTTTCGAGGGAATACATCTCTTGTGCTTCCTTTATTTTTGCGACAGCTTGCTCACGGGACTGCGGATCAGAATGAATGATCTTAAAAGGTTTTCCAGTGAGAATGCCATTGGGCAGCATGATGGACATCCAGGTGAAGTCTGCGCCGACATCAAGCCCGACTGAGAGGTAAGGGATACTTTCAAGCATCATAAGTACTTTTTGGTATTTCATGGTTTTATCCTTTCCGGCAGGTATCCATTTCCAGAGGGCGGATACACAACCTAGCGGTTTATACAGGTATAGCCTGGGGCTTCCCAACCAGCCAAAACATAAATCACCACCGAATGGACTGACAGACTTTCTAAGAGGTTTCACCAGCCGGAAGGCCAGTTCCCAAGGAGGCGTCGTCAATGATCCTGCCTCCAGTGATTATACCTCTATGTTTTGTCTGGTGCATTAAGGAAACCTCAGACATGGTAAATAATGTTGCCGTATAACTTCTGATGGAGGGGGAACTCCTCCTTCTGTTATATCTATATAGATTTATTAGATTGGACTTTGTAACTATTAACCAGTAGTCATTCTTGACTACACCATTATTATACTAGGAGGCGTGAGCCATGAATACCGTATTAAGCAACTACGGGCAGCTATGCGGCTGCCCGGAAATCCTCAAAAAAGTTGTAATTTTTTGTCGTGGGCTTGACATACGGGTGTCTTAACGCATGGATTTTGATACGGTGTACGCCTGCAAGCCCGGCAAGTTTCTCTAAGGCTCTTGGAAGCGTGTGCTTACTGGTTGGAATACTGTTGTAGCTCAACACCAGATCGCAGCCTTTCAATACTTTTTGCTGAACCTCACGCCATGCCTGCAACTCCTTTATGGTGTCCGTGTCGATATAGATTGTGCGGATGCTTGCCTGCGTCTTTGGCTCAACAAATTTGTAATCTTCCATTGATTTATAATACAGGGTCTTTGTTATGCTTAAAAGCCCCGTTTCAAAATCAATATCAGACCATTGCAGGGCGGCGGCTTCGCCTATCCTCATGCCTGTCATAAACAGTACCCAAAAGGAAATGAAAAGGTAGTGTTCGTAATAATCGCCCTTGTAGAGCAGGGAAATCACTTTCTGAAATTCCTCCAACGTCCAGAAGTCAACCTTTGTCTTTTTGCTTTTAATATTACCTATCATGCGTGACGGGTTCTTTTTCGCAATCCCCAGAACGATAGCCCGGTCAAATGCGATAGAGAGCATACCTTGTACGATACGGATATAGTTTGGGCTGAACTCTTTTGCCAGTTCCAGTTGCCAGTTCTGCACATTGATAGGCTCTATCTCGTCCGTTGCCATTTTGTAGAAGTATGCGAAATGCTTCTGAATGGTGGAACGGCGGTTCAAGTAGGTGCTTTCCTTTACCTGTGTTTTGTACCACGGCAGGTAAGTTTCTTCAATGAACGTCTGAAAAGAAATCGTTTCTTTTTTTGCAGTCAGTTCTTCGGTGGAAGTGAGGACAAGTTTTGAGTATTCCTCCCTTGCTTCCTTTGAGCGGTCTCGGAAACTCTTTAAGCCCGAATTTCCGCTCTTTTTTCATGTTCTTCTTTTTTGCTTTCCTCCATATCCCGGAAAACATTTTTGTTAAATTTTCAAAAAAGTATTGACATATAAGTCAAAATGTGCGGCGCGTTTGGTGACCATATACGCCAGTCACCAAACGCGCCCCTTGTAGTTAAGAAGCGTCTGTGCCACACGCACAGCATTAAACTAAACTACTAGGAGGTGCACTTTATGATCAAGTACTGGCAGCCCATGCAAGATTACAATTACTTTCTCAACGAATCCAAAGTCCATTTCGATTCCTCTGAAAGAGTCCGGCTCCATACGGAGCTTTGGAAACCATGGCAGAAACTCCGCCTTTTCGATACCGATAAGGCCATGGAGTTCCTTCTGCCCTTTTACTCCAACACTGGCAGACCCGCTAAGAACCAGCCACAAATCTTAAGGTCTTTTATCCTTTTCTTTCTTCTATTTTCAGAAGGTTTGGCCAAGCTATCCCTTACCCTTTGGGTCGACAGGCTCAAACATGACCGCCTCCTTGCCGCTCTCATCGGCTGCACTACGGATTCCCTGCCGCCCCTCGGTTCTTATTTTGACTTCATGGACAGGCTCTGGGCTGCACCGCCAACGGACTTATATGCGCGGGACAAACTGCTTCCGGCTTCCTGGAACACCAAAAAGCCGGATAAGCCCAAAGGCAAAAAACACAAAGCACAGGAGGCAAAGCCCAAAATCACAGAATCTATCGAAAAACGGCTCATGAGCGGGAAGGATATCCCTTTTAACTTTGAAGGGCGGCTGCAGCGCTTCTTCTATCACGTGGCTGTCCTGCCTTCCATGGAATCCGGCCTCATACCAAGGGAACACCTTACGGTTTCCGGAGACGGCACCGCCGTGCATACCCATGCCTGCCCACGCGGGCACCACAGGGTTGGCGCACCGGAAAACCTGCGGCATTTCCCCGACCCCGATGCTTCCTGGGGCTGGGACAGCGACCTGGAAAAATATTACTTCGGCTACACTTTGTTCCAATTATCCTGCTATAACAGTGAACTCAGGACAGATCTCCCCCTGCTTCTGCGTTTTACCAGTGCAAAGCGTCATGATTCGGTCAATTTCCTTGTCGCTTTCCATGAACTGGAAAAACATATGCCGGCTGTTTCCACCTCGAATATGTGCCTGGATTCTGCAATGGACAATTACCCCACCTACCGGATCCTTAAAAACAGGGGAATACGGGCCTTCATCGACCTGAACGACAAATGCGGCCGGCCAAAAACAATTCCTGATACCATCACCATTGACAAAGATGGAACGCCCTTATGTCAGGAAAAACTGCGCATGAAGCCTAACGGTTATGACAGATCCAGCGGTTACCTCATGTGGCGCTGCCCCTATGGGAAAGATCACTGTTCCAAATGTAAAAACTCCTGCACCGATTCCAAATATGGGAGAGTCGTCAAGACCCGGCCCGAATGGGATATCCGGCTTTACACCGACGTCCCCCGCGGCACAGATGCTTATAAGAAGATTTATAATCAACGCACCGCCACGGAACGTATCAACAACCGCATCCTCAATGATTACGGACTGCACCGTATGTTCATACACACAAAGGAGCATTATTCTTTCATGACAACCATGATTGGAATCTGCATCCATCTGGATGCCCGCTATAAACAGCAGGTGCAGGCAGTGGCATAAACCAAGTTTCCTGCTTCCGGATTCTTTCAGGCCTGTTTTTCGACAGGTTTTAAAGTCATGCACATTTTTATTCTTTATGCTCTCTGGACTGCTCAAGCCCCATAATCATCCATCCCTTATCCCTCTCATTTCTGAAAATCAACCTTTTCCTGCTTATTCTCTATTGAGTTTCCGAGAGTGCTCCCTTTTTTGTCTTAAAGCCGCTTCGGTATTTCTGTATCTGTTTACCTGTTATCGGATTGTAGCCTAAGTTTGCTCTAAAATAATAAGTTCCGTTATCTGCTTTCTTAATTGGGTCTTTCGCCATAATATCACTCCTTACATTGGTGTGCAAGAAGTACATTCAGCCTGCCCGTCTTGAAATCTGATACCCAACAATTCCTCCACGGCTTCCCTCGGTACACGGTCTAATTTCCGGGACTGGTAGTATGTATGCCCTTTGGAAATCATAAGTTTCTTCGCTTCCCTTATAATGTCAGCCGCAAAAGAAGTACCATAACCCAGAGCAATTAAATCTTTTTTGGTTACGGTTATCATAGCCCTCCTTTCCTAGACCAGATAATGAAACCTCAATATCTTGTCTACGATCATAACAGATTTTCAGCAAAAATGCTCGTTAAATTTTATTATTTTTCAAAAAAGTTGAGTAAAACGGGAAAACGGACGGCTTGGCAGCTCCACGGGACTTGCACCCCTCTCATTCTTGTGAGTAGCCGTGTCATACGGGTGTATCATTATACCAATGTGCGGGTCATGGCGGCGGCAGTTTCCACTTTGCCGCCTGCGGTTCACTGATAATAAATCGCTCGCCCCTTGCCGGGGGTCTTGGCGTATCAGCCCGCAGGCTCGCCGCACATTGAACGTGTCCGTTTGCCCTATGCTGCGCCGTGCGCTTTCTTTGTCAAAGTTCCGGGGCTTGTCAGCCCGCAAAGGCACACCATGAAGATGTACTTTTGCGGAATGGCAGGAAACAGCGGGCGGTCAGCCCGCCCGTGCTTTTGGTTCTCTTTTGTCCTTTCCTTTAAGCTACGTTAAAGGTCATTACCGTAATAATCAGCTTGGTTTCCAGTCTGCGCCGCAGTTCCATATCAAGCCACGGGTGGGGGCAGCCCGTTTCGTCATACATGGTTCGTGTTGACAGTGTGTTGATGTAGCCCTCGTAATACTTCAACACGGTATTCATAGCGTCAACGTCCCCGGAAACAGCCGACACAATCACGGGGTAAGGGAGTAAGCCCTTGCCGCCCTGTATGTGCGGCGTGTTGGCAGTCGTTTCATTCATCAGCATTTACCTCCATGAATTTTTTTAATTCCTGTAAAGAGCTTGTCCGGCGGTAGGCTACCGTCCGGCGTACAAGGTTCAAGTGCGCTGCGATCTCCGTGTCGCTCATTCCCAAAAAGTAATACAGCAGGACGATTTCAAGCCTGTCCTGCGGCAAGGTCTTTAGTGCTTCGGCTAAAAGCTCGTCCGCAACGGAAATTTCAAATCCCCTCGCTTCAAAGTGGTATGTATCTTTGAAATACTCGTCCCATATGACGAACTGTGCAAGCGTTTCCGGCGGCAGCATGGAAAAAGGTATCTCATGCTCCCTAAGTACGCTCATGCGCCTTTGGTAGTCGCTGCTTTCGTTTTTCAAAATGCGTTTGCAGTATGCGTCAAAGGTATGCTGCTTGTGTTTTTCTTTCGGGTCGGGCTTCATGCTTCCACCTCCCCATGCCTGCGGAAAAAGTTTTCCCTTTTTTGTCCTCCTGTTATTACTACGCACTGGAAAGAAAATTTGGCAAACTTTTTCAGAAAAAAATTCAAAAAGTTTTCGACAAGGCATAAAAAAGCCCGGCTGCTTTTCTTTATCAGTCGGGTGTGTTGAGGGGGATTTTGTCGTTGGTAAATCGGTGTTTCCCGCCCAAAATGCGGGACGCTTTTTCGGGTGTACCTGCCATTAAAAAATTTTTTATGGATAGGCTGCACCTCCTTGATTTTTTTGGAAAGGGCTTGTGCCATTTCCAGTAAAAATGTTACAGCGGCAATATCACGTTCCTATCATGTTTGTATCGGGATTGTATCAAGTCTTTCTGCAAAGCATGACATATTTCCCCATTTGTCGGAAATGCCGGATAACAGATTTTCCATTCTTTTCAAAAACTTCTCTCATGGTTTGCCATTTTGGGCTTCCAGTGCGTAGTAATTACAGGGGGAAGAATAGCAAGCATAAGATTGCGTTTTATTAGGAAAACACACTGTCAAAAGGATTTTATGCTTTGGCGGGGGTCAGCCCGCCTCGGCGGTGTCAGTGGTGTTGATTTCAATGTACTCGGCAATCCGGCGGAACTCGTCCGCAAACTTAAAGTGAACACTGATATTGCCGTTTTCGTAAACCTTGATATGGTCTACCAGCTCAATCAGAATTTCGCGGGTCAGCTTTTCGATGTTCTGATATTTCGCAAAGGCTACCAGCGCGGGATGCTGCTGGTCAACGCCGTTTGAGAGCTCTTTCCGTTCAGCCGTCAGCCGGGCCAGCAAATCCGAGAGCCCAGCGGCCTGCCGTTCATAATCGGCTTTCATTTCCCGGTATTCCTGCTGGGTGATTTCCCCGTCTTTCCAGTCTTGATACAGTGACTGCTTATAGCGGGTAATTTTCGTCAATTCCTTTTTCTTTGCGGCTATCTGGTCGTTAAGGCGGTGGGATTGACTTTTTTTCAGTGGAGCCGCATTGATATGGGCTACTATTTCCGAATAGGAAACGGCGGTGCTCACTTGATACTGAATAGCGAACAGAACGGCGGCCTCCAGACGGTTGTGCTTGATAGAGTGCATGGTGCAGGCTGTACGGGAGCGTTTCTTGTAAGTGGAGCAGGAATAATAAACATTCTTCCCGCTCTGGCTCCGGGTCACGGCCTTGCCGCAGTCAGCGCACCTCAGAAAGCCGCTGAATAAATGGAGCTCCCGCTTTTTAGGGGCCGTCCGGGTGTCACGTTTCAGAAGTTCCTGCACCCGGTCAAAGGTTTCGTGGGTGATGATGGCCTCGTGGGTATCGGGGACGCGCACCCATTCATCCTCCGGCACAGCCTCAATCTGGTGTACCTTGTAGCTTTTCACCCGGCGGCGGCCCTGTACTAAATCCCCGGTGTAAATAGGATTTCTGAGAATATCCGTTATAATCTTGTTCCCCCACATGGGAGCGTCCGATATAGCCGGGGAGTAGGGCAGGCCCTTTAGCTTTCTGTATGCCGTGGGGCTGGGTATGCCGTGGTCATTCAGATACATCACAATTTGAAGTTTGGCCGTACCTTGCAGGCACATCTCGTATATCTTTTTGACGGTTTCAGCGGCCTCCGGGTCAACGATTAGCTGGTGCTTGTCTTTGGGGTCTTTTATGTAGCCGTAGGGAGCAAAAGAGCCTATGTACTGGCCGTTGCGCCGCTTATAATCAAAAACCTGCCGGATTTTCTTTGAGGTCTGATAACAATACTGGTCATTCATCACGTTTGTTATCGGAACGATGATGCTGTTCACGCTATCCGGGTTTAGGTAGCTGTCCACGCCCTCGGCCAAGCTGATAAAGCGGACGCCCATCTGCACAAACAAGTTATCAATCAGACTCCCCGCGTCACTGTAATTCAGGGCGAACCGGGAAAGGTCTTTCACAATCACGCAGTTGATTTTGCCGCTCATCACATCGGCCAAAAGCCGCTGGAAGTTTTCGCGGTTGGCATCCGTTCCGGTGTGCCCATCGTCCACATATTCAACCGCGCTTTCAAATTCGTCCATGTGCCGCTGGTAGAAGTCCCCCAGCAGGTCACGCTGGTTTTTCACGCTGTTGCTGTCGTCCTTGCCCTTTTTCAAATCCTCTTTGGAAAGGCGGATGTACTCGCCCAAACGCCAGCGCCGGATTGTATATGTAGGGGTATATGTCTGCTGATTTCCTCTGTTTTTAGCTCGTGCCATTGTTCCTCCTTCCCTATCACATTACACTTATATTATAACTCTGTTCCGGGGTATCAGCAAGGATGCCGATGCCTCGGGACATTTTGTCTCGAAGTAGGAACGGGCCGCAACAGCAGTCACAGCCCGCTCTTTTGCCGGATAAGAAAGGCCGCCAGCGTCTCCTGGAGGGAGGGGCCGCCCTCGGCAAACTCGATTTTCACGCCCACGCCGCCCACGCTAAAGCAGTAGGGATTGACGGCCCGTTTCACGAACCGGGCCAGCCGTTCCTCCCGGGGGAGGGTGCGGTCAAAGGCCATACCGCTCACGTCAGCCAGCGCATCCGCGCTCACCGCGCCGATGTCCACGCTTTTCATTTGTTCCAGCTCTTGTGCGGTCAGTTTCACGGTAAAACCTCCTTTTGCGTTTTGGGTTGTGGGGAAACGCGAAAGGACAGCACCGCGAAAGTGCTGCCCTTTGGCCTGTCCCCACCTCGGGACAAATTGTCTCAAACTTGTTTGAAAGAGGAAACGCCGGGCCCGTATGTTCGGCCCGTCAAAAGACAGCAGTTAGCGGCCCGGCGTTCCCTTGTTTTGTGCGGCGGCCCCGAGCGGCAAGCGGCCAGCTTGTCCCTCGCGGATCGTGGCCGTGGGGCTGGCAAACTCCCCACTTGCGGCGGTGATGTTGGTCGCTCGTCCTCCCGTGGGAGAAGTCACAGCGCACCCGCCGCCCGGCTCCCCGCGTTCACCCAGGGCCGCCCGCTATTCAGTTGTGGAGAAGAAAAAACTTCCTCTCATATACCACCAGAAAAATGGAGCAAATGGAGACGGCAATCACGGATTTTTTCTCAAATATTTTTTCATCTGTGCGATGCCGCTGAGAACGGAGCGCCGCACCGCACTCTTATCCACGCCCTCGGCTTTGACAATCTCCCGGTAGGTCATGCCAAGGATAAAGTGAGCATCCACCCTCCGGCCCTGGGTTTCCGGCAGGCTGTTCAGCGCGTTCCACAGACGGCAGAACCGCTCCTTGAGCTCCAGAACCTCGTCCGGGGTGAGCTCGTGCAGGCAGGCGGAATACTCGATGCCGTCATCCGCATCCAAGGAATAGTACGCCTTGTTGTAGCGGGCCCGCTCGGTATAGGCCGCCTCATAGCGGACGCTGGCCCGGAGCGTCTCGGCCACATCGTCAGAAACTTCCATATATTCATCCTGGGTGTACCAGTAGTAAAAGTCGCGCAAGTTGATGATAGTCATTGTATGTACCTCCATATCGTTTTTTGTGGTTGGGTTTCCGGGAAACGATATGGAGGGCGGCGGGGAGCGACACCCGGGGGAGCCGCCCCGCACCTTGGGACTGTTTGTCCCAAAGTGGAGCCGACAAGAAACGACAACGCCCGCACAGCGTTGTACTGTGCGGGCGCATGAAATGATGCAGTTCTTTATGTACTTACAAATTTCGTGTTGATGGCCAGAGTAACCCGGTGGAGGGGCTAAACTTTTTTTAACAAATTAAGTTGAGTGCAGATAAAAAAGGACACAACGATACCTCCCGGATACCGCCGTGTCCTTAAAAATGGGTGACTTTAATACACCCTCCGTATTCTTATTTTTCAAAAGAAAACGGCGGTCTGAAATTTCTTATTTCAAAACCGCCGTAAGGCTACTGTATTTTGTTTTGGCGCATGGATATTCAGCCGCCGAAACAACGGTTTTTTTTATTTCCGTTGGGCGGCTAATCTTAAATGTAAGGTTAGATTAAATCATCATTTTAACATAATGACCATTTGTAATAAATCCTTGCGGCGTTTTCTTTCCGTCAACAATAATATGAGCAAAGAGGACTGGTAATCCTGCTGATATTGCAAAGCTCTTTCCATATTGAATTTGAAAATGAATATGCGGTTCACTTGTATTTCCGCTATTTCCGCATTTTGCAATTACTTGCCCCCTACTGACACTATCTCCTTTTTTCACACAGATACTTTCTGGAAGAAGATGTGCTATCATGCTATATTCATGCTTGCTGTGACGAATAATGATATGGTTTCCTCGCACATCCGATGCGGTACAATCGACCTGTCCCTCTGCGATAATAGGGGTATTTGGAAAGTGACTGACCGCAGAAATGACAACACCATCTGCCGGAGCCAAAACATTTTCTGCAAAGCAGAAGTAATTTTCTAATTGTTCTCTTTCTCCCGAAAAAGTGGTTTCTTCGTTGTTCATAATAAAAAAATCATAAGCATACCGCTGGGACGGAAGAAACCAAGAATGTGAAGTTTCTTTATCAACCCCTCCGTTTGCAATATACCACTCACCATCAAACGGGAGTGAATACTGTACTTGCGGTTTATATGAGTTTTTATCCGGGAGCTTAAAGCCATGTCTAAAATGTGCAATAAGTATTCCAACAAGCATCCATAAATTTTGACCGAGAAACATTAAATTTTGAATGTTGTTACGCATGGGAGAAAATACATTTGCAAAGCCACACAATCCGAACAAGAAGAATAGAGTTAGGTACTGGTTATCAAAAAAAACGCCTAAAAACCCAACCCAAAACAACCATTGTAATTTTGAAATAAATTTAAGCATAAACTACCTCTCCAAATATTCTCTGTATCTCCGCAAGAGCGATTGAAATTCGGAATTTTCTTTCAAAAACGATGTTTCATCGTGTAATTCAGATTTTAACTGCTCAATCATTGATGATAAAAGCTGCCGTGGCAGATTTTCCATGTTATCATCGGATAAATTCAAATGCTTGTATAAAATATTCGATGAAATATCCGTCTTTCCCTCCATAGAAGCAAGGAGTAAAGATAGTATTTTTGTGCAGTACTCCGCATCTTTTTTATTTATTGCACATTCAAGTTTAGCTGTATATGCGGTACATTCTAAAATGCCAAATTGCTTTGCCAACTGTTCTTGGATGCAAGCCAATTCCTCGGCATCGTCTCCCCGGTTTTCAGACAAAGAAACCTGGGTTAAAGCTATTAGTATGGATTGCATTTCAACTGCGATTTCCAACATTCGATGCTCTAATAAAACACACGCAGGTTCATATTCCTTTTTTTGTTGATGTAGATATGCCATCATTAACTTTGTATCAGCGGGATAATCATTTAGTAATGTGGCAGCTTTTTCATATTCTTCTTTTTCACAATGCAGATAGAACAAAAAAGAAATTGCTTCTTTTTTTATTTCAATATTTTCGCTATTGCGTATCCTAAAATACAGTTTAGCAAGTTCTTCACGATATTTACTTTGATGCTCCACTGACTGCAATCCTAAAGAGGGTTGTAAAAAAACACCCAACGAATAAATTAAATTTTCACAAGTTGGAAATGCCCTAACTTGATCTAAAGCGAATTGAAAACCATCTTCAAACCCATCTTCCTGAATGATGGATTGAACTTTCATAACAACATTTTGATCTCCACTTCAGACATTTCCTCATTAAAGGACATGAGCGTATTCAAATCTGTCTTTAACAATCTGGCCAAGCCGGGGAGAAGTGTAATGTCTGGATAAGTTGTTCCGTTCTCCCATTTACTAACTGCGGGTATTGAAACACCCAAATACTCCGCAATATTTTCTTGCGTTAACCCCAAGTGCTTTCGCTTTTCTTTAATTATCTGACTAATTTTCATATTGTCCTCCATCTATTTATAAGATTATCATACCTGCGTGATAATAGACAATCGAGCTATTGTTTAATTATAACTCAGAAAAGTTAACTTGCAAGCAACACGAAATAAAATACTACTTTACATCAAATTTCATTACATTCTCATAATCTAACACGAAATGTAGAATGATATAGGGTGATATGAGAATGAACCAAAATGAAAGAAGGTTTGACTTTCACGGCCTCGGGCTGGCGCTCAAAAGAGCCAGAGAAGAAAAGGGTTGGACACAAGCCTATGTTGCGGAATTAGTAGACCGTGACTCCCGTACCATTAGGAATATTGAGAACAAGGGCCAATATCCCAGCTTTGACCTTTTTGTTAAACTCATTACTATGTTTGACATTTCAGTTGACCAGTTTATTCATGCGGACGGAGGGGCGCAGACAAGTTCTTGCAGAAAACACATTGATGTGCTCCTAAATTCTATGAGTGAAAAAGAGCTTGTCGTGATAGAAGCCACAGCCGAGGGCATTAAGAAAGCCAGAGAAACGGAGGATGCGTAAGAAAGCGTGACCTTCGTTTTTTTGCGCCATGTAGCGGAAGCGCACGAAATGGCAAGCAATTCGGGTGTGGCCACACTCCGAAATTTTTACTGGGCCGCAGGCCCGCAAAAATGCTTGTTGGGGAGCCTCCCCAAACCCGGCTCTTTGGGACAAAATGTCCCAAAGAGGTTGGCTGCGTCACCGCCGCTATCGCGTCTGTTCCTTATCGGTGCGCCCGTTCGTAAGGCCGAGCAGATGGTCGATGTTGGCCTTGACCGCCACGGCCTCCCGCATATCCCGCTGGGCTTGCCGATACTCGGCATAGAGGGCCTTTTTCTTATCCGCCAGCTCCCGCCGCTGTTTTTTCAGCGCGTCCATTTTGGGGAGCTTTTCACCGCCTAACAATTCATTCATAGCGGCCCGGGCCGCCCGGTAGGTGGCAAGCTCCGCCTCGTGCTCGACCAAATACTTTTTCGAGTACCGGGCCGCCTTGTAGCCGTCAAACACGGGCCGGGCCTTGGCATAGTCCACCACGGCCCCCATCAGCCCGGAGACTTTGGAGAGGGCGGCCTCGGTGGTCTGGAGCTCCCCGGCCAGCGCGTGGGCCCGGTCAACCGCCGCCGTGGTCTTTGCCGCCAGCGCGTCATAGTCGGTGAGATTGTTCTCCTGCAGAAACTGGAGGGCGGCGGCCATCTGCTTTAGGTTGTAGACTTTCGCCCAGCGTTCATAAGCCGGGCCCTTGCCCTCGGCCATGCGCTGTTGAATGTCAATGATAAGCCCCACCTGCCGGATCGGGGGCGGCGCGTCCTTGGGGAGCTCCGGGAGGGGCCGCTCCCCGGCGATAACCGCCCGGATGTCCTCGGGGTCAAAGCCCGCGCCGAGGGTGGATGCCCGGAGCCGGGTGTACTTGTTCTGCCCCGGCGCGAGGAACGACACCACGCCGCCCCGCCCGCGCTTGACGGCAAAGCCGGACTCTTCCATCAGCCGGAGGAACGCGGCAAAGTCGGCGGGCTTTTTTTCAAGGGCCGCGATGATTGCCAGCCGCACCCGCTGTTGAGCGGAGGGCGGCTTGTCGCCTATCCACTGGCCATAGTGGAGGAAACGGCCCTTGCTGTGCTGTTTGGGATTTTGTATCACGGACAAATCATGCTCCAGACATACCCGGTCAGACAGCCGCCGGAGGGCAAAGCTGGAGCCGAGGAAATTATGGAATTTCCGGGAGCAGTCAAAGGCCGTGGAATTGAAATAGATGTGGTTGTGAATGTGGCCCTTGTCGGTATGGGTGCAGACGAAAAACTGGTACTTGCCTTTCATCCAGCGCATCGCCGTTTCAAAGCCCAGCTTGTTTGCCTCGTCCGCCGTGACCTCGCCGGGCGGGAACGCCTGCCGTATCTGGAAGAACAGGGCCCCGCGCTCCACGGGCCGGGCGGTGGCCGCCTGGTATTCGCTTTTCACCAGCAGAAACTCGGCGGCGGCTGTGGCCGGGTCGCAAAGGTGGGAGGACACGGCCCCCAGCTTTTGGGGATTGAGCCCGTAGGCGAACCGCTCCTCCATCGTCTGGACGGCGCTCAGTCCCGCCGCCTGCTTGTAGGGCCGGATGTAGGTCGTGGCCGTGGCAGCACCTCCTCTCCACATAAAAATAGTGACGGTAGGCAAATACCCACCGCCACAATAATGATATTTGTGTGTTGCTTTTTCTCTCAATCAAAACTCATCGCTGACTAAGAAGATTAACGAGGTCATCAAGCTCCCGAATGTAAGATCGAATGTCGGCATTTTCATCTTCATCGTTGCGAAGTATATGCTCCCACTTAAAGAGGAAATCCTCTATCTCGTGGAGATCGCCTTTTTGCCACAGCGGAGCGAGTGCAATAAGTGCCGCATCAAAAGGAGCTGACTCAAAATGGTCGGCATCAATATAGCCTCCCATACCAGCGCGGTCACATGAAAAAACATTTCTAACAACACTTTCCAGACTAATTGCATCATTATGAGTAATTCTCATAGCCCATCCTCCGTAATTCAAATTTGGAATTGGCTCATAGCCATTTCCTTAAAATTGAGTATATCATATTTTCGCCTAACAATCCACCCCACCTTTGGGACAAAATGTTGTTAATAACTTCATGAGCTGTCACAGATTTAACCTCATTCACTGTCTCAAACTTTCCCATTTTCCTGACATACAGCTAATTGTATATACAACTGTTCATTTCTGGCATATATCAACCATTCAGGCTACATTTTCCATACCTCCGTCTGGAACTTTCTGTCAATTCTCGATGCCACAGTTCTGATCCATTCCCAGAATTGTTCCTCATTCCTGCACAATTCACACAACAAGGCCGCCCGGAACTCTCCGGACGGCCTTTTCCCGCCTTCTGTTTTAAATTGTCTGTTCTTTCCGCACACTTCGCCTAATATCATTTTTGCGAATAGTCAAATACTGTTACAGCCAGTCTGTGCCTAAATATTCAGATAATGCTTTCAGGGCATATGCTGTTGTTACTGCATCTGCTTCCTGCATATGTGCTGACAGCCTCTGCTTATTCCAAAATATGTCCGAAAATCTGCTCAGCGGGCATCCCACGTTTATATCAGGAATACAGATATACTGTCCACTCATATATTTTCCAACTATGCCGTTCATACAGCTGCTTCTCCCATAAATTATAAACTCCACCATGCTTACGCTGCGCCTGGTTATTTTTATTTCCCCGCTCCATCTCCTTTCATCCGGCTCCCATTTCGCAGGGCCTGTACACAGAAACAGGATGCCTCCTGCTGGCCCGCCGCTCATTCCATGCCTCCAAGCATCTCATGGTCCGCAACGAACCTTACCATATGTTCATCCGCTAAACGTTTCTGCTGCTGGTATGCATACAGCAGGGTCTTTTCACAGACGCGGTTGATCATCCTTGGTATGCCTGTTGAGATCTTATATACCTCGTCTTCCGCCCCGCTGGTAAACAGGTCCTGCTTTACCCCTGCATATGCCAGGTGCGCTGCTATATATTTCCCTGTCTCTGCACGGTCAAGCCTGCCCAGAACAATGTTCATGTCAATCCTCTGGCGTATGGCTGTATAAGCCTGCAGCCTCAGCTTCTGCTCCCACAGCTCCGTCTGTCCAACAAGCACCAGCGACATCGGGCTGCTGGAATCAAATTTATAATTCAGTAGGAAGCGCAGCTCCTCCAGCATGTCCTTCCCTAAAAGGTGCGCCTCATCCAGCACGCAGACAACTTTCTTTTTCTGTTCCGCACAGACTGACCCGATCTCTTTCTGCAGCAGCCGTTTGGAATCTCCGCTGAAAAAATGCGCCTCAAGGCCCAACTGCCCTAAAAGCCCCGCATACAGCCACCGAGGCGTCAATTTCGAATCCGAAAGGTACAAAAGCAGGTATTTTTCCCTGCCAAGCCTCCCGTCCAGCATCCGTATCAGCGTGGACTTGCCGCATCCTGGATTCGCCGTCACGACCGCGAACATCTGACGGTCCACAACATAAACAAGCCTCCCCAGGGCGTTTTCTATCTTTGGCGATGTATAAAGCCTCTCCACCGGTATATCCCTGGTGAACGGCGTATGCTCCATTTCAAAAAAAGTCTCATACATTTTGGCCGCCCTCCTTTCCGTAATCCTCAAAAGACAGGACTTGCGCCATCTGGCGGTGGTCTTCCCTGTATTTTTTCTCAAGGGCGTCCAGCAGCCTTGACGTCTCAGGGATGCTTCCCGTCATTCCCATAGGCACAGGCGGAACCTTTGACGCATAGGCGCCTATCTCTATCCGGTGCGCAGCCACCGACTCCGTCCCTTTACAGTAAACCATGATGGTCTGCGTATTCATTGGGTCATATGCAATTTCAGCCTCCAGGTTTGCCAGGGCCGCGCTTGCCTCATATCTGGCGCCTTCAAAAGAAAAACACCCCGCTTCATCAATCTTGCGCGTTTCCCTATGCAGGAATGCATCCGCCACTACAGACACATCTATAAATATAAGGCCCCTCGCATCCCTCATCCATTCCTGCTCCGGCGTGATCCCGCATGCCGGGACCTTTGCGCCGTAAGATTCATAATACTCCCGGATCCCCGCATGAGCCTCTTTCTGGTATTCCTGTTCCAAAAAAACCTTCCATCTACTGTTCAGTTCTTTCACAGAATGCACATGCGCCACACGGATCTCTGCTATAAACTGGTCAACTTTCTGGTGGAATTTTTCAATTTTTCCCTTCGATTGGCACGCACCTGGCTTTGCATGGACAATACGGATCCCCAGTTTCGCACACGCCTTCCCAAGATGTGAAGCTGTATACTGCACCCCATGGTCCAGATACGCACAGTCAAACTTTCCCGCCTTTAAGACTGCCTTATGGAATGTGTCCTCCACAATCTCCTGCCTCTGGTTATCATAAAACTCTGACTGCACGATATACCTGGAATGGTCATCGATCAATGATGACAAATACGTTTTTATCAATTCCCCGTCCGTTGTCCGTATGTCCGGTCCATATTTAATGTCACCCTGCAGGAGTTCCATCCTGTGCGGACGGCAGAACCGCCTGGAAGACGTCTCACGTTTTTCTGCATACCGCTTCATTTGCTTCTTCCCAAGCCCCGCTTCGTACAGATGCCTCTGCATTGTGGACTGTTTCAAAACCCCTGGCGCCACCCATCCTTCCAGCTCCAGAATCTTTATGATCTGGCGCACGCTGCGCTTTGGAACTTCCCGTTTCAGCTGCATTGCCTGCTCCATCACCTCATCAAAGTTATCCGGCAGCCTCTGCATCCGCTTCTTTGTCCGGCTCATTGGGCGCAGCCCTTCAAAGCCGTTGTCCCGATACCCTGCCTCATACCGGTAAAGGCTCCTTTTGGATATGCCGTTTTTTTCGGCGGCTTCTTCCCGCATCTGCCGCCTTTTCCCTTCATCCAGCCCTTCATCCAGCAGCGGCGCTATCATACGGTACCTTTTCAGCGCTTCCTCATCCTGCCACTTTTTGATTTCTTTTTTCTGCATATGCATTACCTCCTTCTGGAGATAACTATACACTTAAAAAAAGATGACAGCGAACAAAAGCAGGTGCACAAGTCAGGCCGTCTGCGGGTACGGCTCTAACCGCCCTCCTGAATTATATATAAACCTGGCAGCCGCCTTCAGCCAGCCGGGGCTTATCCTCTTTTTCAGTTCCTCCAGCAAAGAATCCATGGATTTTAGGAACCCGTCCCCAAAGTCCAGGAAGCGGTGCGCTGATGATCTTATCCGGCCTTCTATGTTCTGCTCATTCATCTTCATCCACCATTTCCAGTGGTTTATGGTCCCTTCACAGGGATAATTCTCTGTTTCAGGATCGTCCCCGCTGACAACTTCATCCACTACATCCTCTATCAGTCCGGCATCATAATGTTTATAAGGGAACATGCAGTCCGGCAGCTCATTTTGGAGCCTTCCGCATTCATCATTCGTACATTTCAAACGCCTGATCTGGTACCATTCTTTCCCTCCGCCGGCAACTTTATGGACACGCAGCCTGCGGTCCCTGTATTTAAGCGGGTTCCCACAGCATGGACAGATACTGTCTTCTTCACTGGTTACAGAAAAAAATCATCTTCCCGATTGTATTTTACTATATATTTTGATATAATAACCATGGTTTTAATAAAGTTCCGGAACACTTGTCTCTGCAAAAAGAAAGTGCTCTGGAACTTTCTCTTTCTATATGCTGATGTCATTATATCGGTTAATTCTGTGACAATCAATCAGATTTATTAGACGTCAGAATAAACAGGCAGCAACACCACTACCCCAAAAACTCTAAGAACTTTTTATAGAACATCAATTCCTGCCCTGCAAAATCCGGGTTCGCTGCCGGGGTCAGCGGATTCTCCAGCCTATGTATGATCCTTTCAGCCATCGACTTTGCGGAACCTATGCTGTCACCCAAAAATGTAGAACTCAAACCCTGCTGCCCACTTTCAACGTGCAGTACCAAAGCCGTTGAGATGCAGTTCATCGGAAAAGGATTTACTCCCGTTTCTGCAAGCGCCTTATCCCATGCCTGCATCACTTCATCGGAACTCTCCGGCCTGAAAGTATTCGTTTCTTTCTTTGTTGCAGCTTTGTTCATTGCATCAGCAAAATTCCTTCCTGCCACATTCCTTTCTGTCCTTCTCGTTTCATACCCTGCTGCCGGGTATCCTGCTCCTATGCCATTTACATTCATTTTCTTAATCTCCTCCATTATTTTTGTCAGCCCTTCTGTCGTTCAGAGCCGCATCCGCTCCCTCGTAATAAGTCCGAGCGGTTCATTACCTCCATGCAAATATGCCTGCTAACTTCCCCGATCTAATTCCATACCATCCTTCACCTCCTCTCATTGATCTGCCTGTGACTCCTGCCCTGCCTTGTTGGGCTGTGGCTTATCGGGGATATGCAGCCGTAGTTTCATTTCATTCTATGCCTTTATATCAAGACCGCCCCGCAGCGTCCCCCTGCCCGGAAGACGCAATACTTCTTTCGTAAGAGGCACAACACGCCCATTACTGACTGCATAATCCAATAGCTGCTGCATCGCTTTCAGATTCGGCTGGGACAGCAGTGTCCCGCTCTTCCCATATGTCCTGTTCCCCAGCTCTGAAAGGACTTCCTCCGTATATGCCATCTGCCCGTCCAGCCATTTCTCATAGGCTGTCGGCTCCGCTTTCTCCCTGCGCAGGGTCTCCTCCCGCTCTTTACGGTAATTTCCCCAATACTGGCTGTGCCGGTTCCTGCTATCCTCCAGCCATTCCCTCTGGCCCGGCCCGTATCCGTATTCCGTATCAATGTCATAAAGGCTGCCATTTTTATAGCCGATGGTAAGCCCGCGCTCCCCTTCCTTATCCCAGCCCTCGTTAACAAATACCTGATAATCTTTATACAAGGATTCCATAGGCAGGGCATCCATCTCACCATTTGCCCGCTTTTCATTATACTGCTCTGTTACTGCATCCCACAGGTTCCGCTCATCCGGCGTATAGATCACCCCGCCCCTGTTTTCCAGTTCCCTCATGTCCAGCCCCGTCATGTCATTTACAAAATGCCACATGACTGCCTTCTCCTGGTATGCCGTGTCATATAAATACTGCCTAGGCTGCTCAAACCCGTTATTCGCCGGATTACACCAGCGCAGATGCTCATACAGGTATCTTCCATTGTTTCCCCTGTTCAGGACTTCCTCTATCTGCCTTGCCAGAGCCCCGTCCACACCGTCTGCATGGATTTTGTACTCATACGGGTCAACCCGCAGGCGCAGGTCTGCCCCTTCCGGTATGTCAATGCCGTTTTCCGCAAAAAGCCGGTTGATGGAATCATTCATACCGCGCCGCACATCATCATTCCATTCCTCATCGCTCATGATCCTGCCAAAGTTCTTCTGGATCACCGGGTCATAGCTGTTCACTGCCGCCGAAAGCCCGTTCAGGACACGCCTTTCGGATTCCGCACATATCTCACGCTCCCTCTGTGTCAGCCCCTTCACATAATAAGGGGATTTTGTGTTATAGTATTTATCCCATATATGCTTTGACGGATTATCAAATTTTTTATTTTCTTCATTTACTTCTGCATAATGCTCATCAATGGCCTTCGTATATTTTTCATATTTCGCAATAATAGATGGCATGGGGAATGTCGTTGCGCTGTCCTGCTGTGGCAGGCAGCCGCTTTGGGATGCCCGCTCCGCATAGACCGGAACATCCTGCCCCCCTTTGGCGTGTTTTCACCACACTGTCAGCCTTTGCAGGTGCTTTTACTTCCCCTGCCCTGTGCCGGGATGCAGCCGCCTGATTACTATATAAGGCAGAATATTCCTTTGCCGCACCGCTTCCGATTCCACTAACACTCATTCTTAAATATCCTCCATTCTTTTTCCGTTCTCCCCCTGCTCCCCGATTTCCCAATCTGCCAGAACGCTGGGGA
The DNA here is from genome assembly GCF_000364225.2 of Eubacterium plexicaudatum ASF492. GTDB lineage: Bacteria > Bacillota > Clostridia > Lachnospirales > Lachnospiraceae > Eubacterium_J > Eubacterium_J plexicaudatum. The sequence continues at coordinate 4,151,316 of NZ_AQFT02000001.1, read as the reverse complement.
TACCTGCCCTCTGTGGCTTATCGGGGATATACGTCTATGGAAATTTATTTCCTGCTATGCTTTTGCGTCAAAGCTATTCTGCGGATTTTCCACACTCACCGTTTCTTCACCCGCCAGCGGAATCCCTCTCTTGGCATTTCCCCATACCTCGTTATAGATCATGCACATTTCCGTCTGTCTGGAAGCCTCCGCATTGGTGGTATACATCGTCCACCCATTATTGGAATAAGTCGCCACCATCTCACCGTTCTTATCGTAAAACTCTATGTAATCGCTGTTTCCTGATGGCAGTTTCTGATATTTCACTTTCCCTTCCAGCAGCGTTGCCACAAAATCTATGGGCTTCAGCACAGTCTGCCTGTTCCTTGAAACAGCTTTTAACCCGGAAGTGATGATTCCTTTTCTATCCGGGGATACTTCTGATGTGTAGCTTTTCATCAGCCTGTTAAACCCTTCGGATTTATTCTGGAACTGCCCTTTTGCAAAATCCTCATATGCCTGCTCCCTGATCTGCTTCCGGTATTCCTCATCACTGATGCCGCTTTTCTTTTTGGAGAAAACATATTTGTCATTAAAATCGGGCAGATGGATACCGCCTATGCTTCCTGTTCCTGAAAAATATCTGTTCTGCAATGAACCATTGGTCGAACTTACCGTAAGCGATGAATAACCTACCGTTCCACATATGTTCCGTTTAGGTGTAAAATAGTCTATATTGGCAATTGAGGTTTGTTTTCAGGTGTTATCGCTTCAACATCGATCAGTCCTGTGCAGCGTTCTTTGATAAAATCACTCCACGGAAGAAGCGTTTTAACTGCATTAGGATCATCTTTATGCTCAGGCATGTACAGCAGCAGGACATAAAGGTATTGGAATACATTCAGCTTATTGGCTTTTGCGGTTTCTATTATACTGTAAACAAGCGCACTTGCTTCTGCCCCAGCCGCAGATGTGTGGAACAGCGAGTTCTTCCTGCCAATAGCATACGATTTTGCGCAGCGTTCGGCTCTATTATTAGAAAGTTCGCATCTGCCGTCCAGCATATAGCTCTGTAGTGTCTCTCTGTGGTTTATTGAATAATTGACGGCTTTTTCCAGCTTGCTGCCGCCAAGCGGTTTTAGGGCTTCAATCCATGACCAGAACTTTTCCCAGACAGGTGCCTCCTTTTCCAGCCGTTTTTCCTGGCGCTTTTCTGGGCCCATGCCTTTCAGCCCTTTTTCAATGAAAAAGAGCTTGTTGAAAAACACGAGGCCGATCTCAGCCGGGATCATGTTTTCCATCTGTTCCGGATCCGGAAGCGGGATGTCTTTTACATCCGTTTCTGAATTTATGTCCAGCAGCTTCAGCTTTTTCCGCCGTTCTGCCGGGAGGGCTTCGTAAAATTTTCTGCGGCAGTGCGCAGAGCATACGGCAAGGACCACATCCTCCACCTGGTTATAGTGTAGCCCAGCAAATTAAAGTTCCTATCTCCCGCACAAAAACGTCAAATTATAATCTCAATTTTTATACACTGTCTATAAAAGTGTGCTACAGGAGGCGGCACGTTTTCCTCTTGACCATCCCATGTCATTCCGATATAGTTTTTATGGAACAAAAAAAGAGAAAGAACAGCCCCTTCCACAGTTCGTTCTTTCTCTCGCATACCAGTGTGCCTGCCTTATACGGGATCATGTCCCTCTCATGAGGATCCGGCACCACCGACATATATTATGATAAGAGAAAATTCCCTGTTTTGCAAGCTGGTTCGTATAAAAAGTTCATCAAAGATCCTGTTCGATTCCTTTATGGCCGGATTCCGTTCGGAACTGCAGACCTGTCCCTGCTGTGGGGGAAAGGGATCCTGCCGCATCCATGCCTACTATGACCGCTCCCTGGTGGACTTTATAGGCGGCACCCAGGTCCGCCACAGCCTCTGCATCATGCGCCTTATCTGTACCTGTGGCCATACCCATGCCATCCTCCCGGACTTCATCATTCCCTACTCCGGCTACGGCCTGTTCTTCCTTCTACGTGTCCTGGCGGAGTATTTCCTGCGCCTTTCCACTGTGGAAAGGCTATGCGAACGCTTCGGCATCACCCTTTCCCAGCTGCGCCGATGGCTGCAGCTCTTTCGGGTGCAGAAGGAAGATTGGCTCGGCGTGCTTTCCTCCATGGAGGTTTCCGGCCTTTCCTTCCTTAAGTCCCTGCTCACGCAGCCGGCTTATTCGGATTTCGCCTCCGCCTTTGTCCGCCGTTTTACAAAGTCCTTCCTCCAGTCCCATAAAAATCCGGCGCCTTACTGCCAACAGGTGTTCGGCCCATGAACTGTTTTCCTCCAACCACACGCCATGGGCATGGCTTTCCTCCCGTTTCTGCCCCATAATGGGGGAAAACCACTTAAGGAGGACATTTCTATGGACAACAATCAAAAAAACTTTCAGACGCAGCCGCCATGGCGCAGTTCCGCCTCGCTCTCATAGCGCCGGTCATCCATGGCCTTTATCCGGATGCGTCCAGGAACGCCTATTACCAGAGAGTCACGGAAAAGCCCCTCGCCCTGCCTGACGGCTCCGTGTTCCAGTACAGCCCCAAGACCCTCAGCAAATGGGTGTCCCTCTACCAGAACGGCGGCATCGACGCCCTCATGCCGCAGGAGCGTTCCGATAAGGGCTCCACACGGGTACTCCCAGACACGGCCATCGAGGAGATCTACCGCCTCAAGGAGGCCTTCCCACGGCTGAACGCTACACAGATCCACCGGCACCTCGTTGAAGAAGCCTTCATCCCTGCCACAGTCAGCGTCTGCGCCGTCCAGCGCTTCGTCAGGAAACATGACCTGAAATCGGCACGCAACCCCGGCATGCGGGACAGGAAGGCATTTGAAGAAGATGCCTTTGGGAAGATGTGGCAGGCCGATACCTGTTACCTGCCTTTTATCACGGAGGACGGACGGCGCAGGAGAGTCTACTGCATTATGATTATTGATGACCATTCCCGTTTTCTGGTGGGCGGCGGCCTCTTCTATAACGATAATGCCTATAACTTCCAGAAGGTGTTGAGGGATGCCGTGGCCGCCCATGGAATCCCGGCGAAGCTCTATGTCGACAACGGATGCAGCTATTCAAATGAGCAGCTCTCCCTCATCTGCGGCTCCATCGGGACGGTCCTTTTGCATACAAAAATTCGTGACGGCGCTTCCAAGGCTAAGATAGAACGCCAGTTCAGGACGCTGAAAGAAACCTGGCTCTATACACTGGACATGGATTCCATCACCTCGCTGGCGCAGTTTAACGGGCTGCTTAAGGACTATATGCGCACCTACAATACGTCTGTCCATTCCGGTATTGGCACCACGCCCATGCAACGCTACCAGCAGACACGCTCCTCCATCCGAAGCCCTAAGTCCAGGGAGTGGCTGGAGGAATGTTTCCTGAACCGCATCACCAGGAAGGTGAACAAGGACTCTACCGTCTCCATCGACAAGGTGTCCTATGACGTTCCCATGCAGTTCATTTCTTCAAAAGTGGAGATCCGTTTCCTGCCGGACGACATGTCCTCCGCCTTCATCCTTTGTGAGGGGGCGCATTACCCCATCCGGCCTACGGATAAGAACGAGAACTGCAGGACGAAACGCAACAACACGCCCTCCATCGATTATTCAAGGATCGGGGGTGAGGTCTGATGTTCCGTTCCTACTATGGGCTTTCCTTCAATCCCTTTGACAAACAGAACGCAAGAGAAAAGGACCGGTTCCTCTCAAAGGACATCTCCGAGATGACGTCCCGCCTGGACTACTTAAAGGACACAAGGGGTATAGGACTCTTTACCGCACGCCCCGGCATGGGCAAATCCTTCGCCCTGCGCTGCTTTGCAAAGAACCTCAATCCAAACCTCTACCACATGGAGTACATCTGCCTCTCCACCGTCAGCGTCATGGAATTCTACCGCCAGCTCTGCTCTGTCCTGGGGCTAGAGCCAAGGGGCGGCAAGCCTGGGATGTTCCGCGCCGTACAGGAGCAGATCCTCTACCTTTACAAGGACAAGAAGCAGCCCCTCCTCCTGGCCGTCGATGAGGCACAATACCTCTCTACCGGCATCCTGGAGGACATCAAGATGCTCATGAACTATGGGTATGACTCCCTGAACTGCTTCACGCTCATCCTCTGCGGCGAGCCCCACCTGAACAGCACCCTGAAAAAGCCCGTCCATGAGGCCCTGCGCCAGAGGATCACAGTGCACTACAACTTTTCCGGGCTCTCAGACTCCGAAGTGGCGCAGTACATCCTCCACAAGATCGCCTGTGCCGGAGGCGCAGCCTCCATCATCGACCAGGCGGCGCTTTCTGCCGTCCACAGTCACTCCCAGGGGAGCCCCCGCCTGGTGGACAACCTGATGACCGACGCGCTGACTCTAGGGGCACAGATGGACAAGAAAGTGATCGATACGGATGTCATCCTGGCTTCTGTCAGCAGCCAGAATCTCGGATAGGAGGAATGGAACATGAATTATACCTGTATCCTGAAAAGCGGTTCCCGCAAGGAGACCTGGACGGGGCAGATCATCCTGCTGAGCACGGGGAACGGATGGTATGAAGCTGAGATCAATGGGCGGGGGACTTACTTCCACATCCTCGCCGGACGGCATAAATATGGGAACTACCTGTGCATCCCTAACCATGATGTAGGGTGCGAGCTCTCCGATTTCTCCGATATCTTTTGGAATGAAGAAAGGATCGGCTCCCTGATGCGGAAGGTGGATGCAGTGACTGTCGCCACCGGCCTGGTTCATCTTCCTGTTCTGGCCGACAAGCAGGAGAAAAACTAAATTTTTCATATGGGCCGTGTGTCTCATGATGGGATCCATGGCCTTTTGCATTTCAGGCGGAAAAACAATACCGACAACAACGTGCAGCATTTTTGACAGGACTATGCATTTGCAGACAGCACTGCGCAGTCAATAGGATAAATGTCGGAAAAATAATTCGCTGTTTGCGTTTCCATCAATTTGCCGTCCGACAGTTATAGCCGCTGTACCCATCGCACTGCACGATGCCGGAAAAACCCTCCAGGAAAGCTTTTGGGAAAACGCCGCTGCGCCCCGCCTGGTATTCATAGAGTACGATCGGCGCCAGGCCGTCGCTCCCGCTTAAATACATCCACATGTATGATATAGATTCCGCGGCTTTCCCCTTTTCGTGCAGCACCTGGCAGGTTGTTTCATCCGCATGGATAATATCCCTTTGCAGGAGGAGCCGGTGCATTTGGTCATATACCGGCTGGAAATATTCCATGGCACATTTTATATACCAGTTTGCCATGGTTTCACGCGGCAGCTCCAATCCAAGCTGGGCCATGCAGGCCTCCTGGCGGTAGTATGGGACGCTTACAAAACTTTTTTCAAACATGACGTACGCAACAACAGACGGCGACGCCGGGCTGTGCGCCATAAGCGGTACAGGCGTCTGCGCCTGCACGATTGTGCCGTCGCCGTCTTTACGGCATTCCGGGCAGATCAGTTCTTCCTGCATATAGCGGACACGCTCCACTTTTGCCGGGGTTATACGCAGCTCTGTGCGGACTTGTTTATATCCAAGCAGGATCATTTCCGCATTGCAGTACGGGCAGAGTCGGTCTTTACCCGGGACAGGGATTATGACATCGCGGACAGGGATGTCCGCATAACGCTCATCCCTCGTGGCTTTCTTCTTTTTCGTCCGGGTGTGTTCCTTCACCGTTGTTTTTGCAGGCGGGTTTTCCGGTTCATCCCCGGCACTGGCTGGCGGAGTTTTTGTCTTCTCGCTTTTTGTGCCGAACAGCTGGCGCTTAAATTCTTCAAGCGTTTCCTCCAGGCCGGACTTTAAAAGGCGCAGTTCATCCACAAGGGCGCGCAGTTGTGCTATGTCCTGCTCCTGCTCCAGGATGCGTGCGTCCTGGGACTGTATATGTATTTTCTGCTGTTCCACCATTGTTTCCAGCAGCCGGATATAGTCTTCCATATTAACTGGCATGTGTACCCTCCGTGTTTCCATTTACTTACATTATAAGGAAACGCGGGGATGAAATCAAACCGACCATACCTGCGCGATAGGCACAATGACGGACTGGAAACTGCCGCCAGATACAGGAAAAAGGCTTAAAAACAGCATTTTTCATGCAGGTTATCCACAGTTTTGCGGCCTGGCGCTGCGTTATGCGTGGACAGCATCCCGGAAAAAAACAGCGTCGTGGATAACATTCCCTGGCGGCTTGCGGCGCTGGAAAATAAATTTTTAAATTTCTACATAATGCACAAAAGTTCAGAAGTCCTTCCTGCCGGAAGGCTGCACCGCCTTTGGCTGGCAGATGGAGAGTCCTTCCAGAAGCCATCGCAGCTGCTGGCGGGTAAGCGGCCTTACTTGCGAAGCGTCCCGCGGCCACTGGAATTTTCCATTGTCCAGGCGTTTTGTGCAGAGCACGAACCCCGTCTGGTCAAAGTACAGGGCCTTTAGCGTATTTCTTTTCCGGCCGCAGAACAGATAAAGGGCGTCCGAATAAGGGTCCATCTGGTAAGTGTCCCGGATCAGGGACATAAGGCCGTCAAAGCTGCGCCGCATATCGGTGCATCCAGTGACGATATAAACTTTCGTGTCACTGGACAATGCACCTAACAGCACAGCCTCCCCAGCGCCAGAAGCGTATTCCGTATGGTATCTTCTGAAGCACCGTCTGCAATTTCAATGCTGTACCCCGGCATCCTGACCGTGATGGCAGCATGGGCTGCTGGAACCGGCAGCGTATCACTTGCAGCGCAGCCTGGATCAGGGACAGGGCTGCTGCCCAGCTCCAGTGGAACCACTTCGTGCATCTGTCTGGATGGGGCCGCCTGCGGATCTGGTATGATACAGGATTTTTTCTTTAGGTCTGAAACTTTGTTATGAAATGTTTTTATGGATATGGAATGCAGCCGGCACCATTCTCTGTCAGGCAGGCCGCTCGTGCGGCATTCCTGGATCAGCTCCAGCCATTCCTGGTCACTGCGGGTTTTCTTTTTCTCTGACATAGCATCATCTCCTGATTATTATTTTTGGAATGGATGGCAGTAGTGGAGCCGCAGGAAAAGCAATAAACGGCTGCCGGGCTACTTTATCAAGAACTGATGTGGACATCCGCTCCAAGCTGATACCATTATAGAGCAAAATCAAGTTCCTGTGGAACGGTGGGTTATTCATCGCTTACAACTTACCTGCATTATTTCACCCTCTCCTTTAAATTACCTAATCTGTTTAGCATTTCATACATCCGGCCGCTGCCAAACATATAATTTTGCAAAACAAGCGGCTTCCCCACCTGCCTGCTTTCCCGGTGCAGCTTCATATAGGTATCTTTTGCCTGATAAAAGCTGTCATCCAATTCCTCCAGTTCTTTTGCCGGCATTTCAGGAATATTCCCCTGAATGACCTGTCCCTGGGCCGCTATTCTGGCACAGGACTTCTGCCACTCCACTTCCTGCTCATACTGTATATCCAGCCATTCAATTTCTTCTTCCTTTGTCAATGACGTCCCATCTGCCTTATAATACTCTTCACTTTCATGGCGCTGTTCGATTTCAGCATAGAGCCTTGCATAACTCAGGCCACAGGCATTCACTACATCCAAATAACCATACTGCCCTTTTTCTTCCCTGACTTCCTTTAATATTCCAGCTCTCATATCGCTGAGTGATGCCACAGACTGCACCACCGTATGCTTAATTCTATCCATTAAGATTTCCCTGTTTTTTGATAATTGGGAAACTTCTAATGAATCTCTGTCAAATACTTTCCGCCCTTCCTTTTGACTTCCATGAGATTTCAAATACTCTCTATTAAGTTTAAGATCATCCTGTAAATGAGCATGATAATCGGAAATACTAATTGCCATACTTTTTTCTCCTCCCATTTCCTAATCTGCGAAAACGCCGGGGATTCTTGCCCTGTCCGCCCTCTGTAGCTTATCGGTGATGTGCCGTCCTATAATTTCTCCAGCTTCTCCAAAAACGCCCTGTAAAATTCTCCTTCTTTGATGCGGGCCTGCTGAACCTCTATGCTCCTGGGCGTATATACCCTTGGATGCTCCAGATCGTACAACGCCTCTTTCGTTGCCTGGATTGCAGATTCCACCGTGCTTCCAAGGATGTCAAAATTCTCCGTCTCGCCCTTAAGCTGTTTATTAAGCCGCTGCACCATCATCTGCGACATGTGGCTCATCATTCCGTTGCCCCGGATTCCCATGCCATTTGCATTTACTTCTTTCGCCGCATCCATCCACGCATCCTTCACTTCCTGCGGGGCGTTCGGGCCAACCATCTCAAAGGCTTTCTCATCCTGGTCAGCTGCCTTTCCCTGCGCCGCCTTTTCTTCCACCGTTTCCATGAATCCCACAGCCCCGGATTCCGCGCTTCTTCCTGTCTTTCTTGCCGTGTATCCTGTCAGCGGATATCCCGCTGTTCCTATTCCGTTAATGCCCATTTCACTCCTCCATTTCTTTCTTAGAGCGGTCTCGGAAACTCTTTAAGCCCGAATTTCCGCTCTTTTTTCATGTTCTTCTTTTTTGCTTTCCTCCATATCCTGGAAAACATTTTTGTTAAATTTTCAAAAAAGTATTGACATATAAGTCAAAATGTGCGGCGCGTTTGGTGACCATATACGCCAGTCACCAAACGCGCTCCTTGTAGTTAAGAAGCGTCTGTGCCACACGCACAGCATTAAACTAAACTACTAGGAGGTGCACTTTATGATCAAGTACTGGCAGTCCATGCAAGATTACAAGTACTTTCTCAACGAATCCAAAGTCCATTTCGATTCCTCTGAAAGAGTCCGGCTCCATACGGAGCTTTGGAAGCCATGGCAGAAACTCCGCCTTTTCGATACCGATAAGGCCATGGAGTTCCTTCTGCCCTTTTACTCCAACACTGGCAGGCCCGCTAAGAACCAGCCACAAATCTTAAGGTCTTTTATCCTTTTCTTTCTTCTATTTTCAGAAGGTTTGGCCAAGCTATCCCTTACCCTTTGGGTCGACAGGCTCAAACATGACCGCCTCCTTGCCGCTCTCATCGGCTGCACTACGGATTCCCTGCCGCCCCTCGGTTCTTATTTTGACTTCATGGACAGGCTCTGGGCTGCACCGCCAACGGACTTATATGCGCGGGACAAACTGCTTCCGGCTTCCTGGAACACCAAAAAGCCGGATAAACCCAAAGGCAAAAAACACAAAGCACAGGAGGCAAAGCCCAAAATCACAGAATCTATCGAAAAACGGCTCATGAGCGGGAAGGATATCCCTTTTAACTTTGAAGGGCGGCTGCAGCGCTTCTTCTATCACGTGGCTGTCCTGCCTTCCATGGAATCCGGCCTCATACCAAGGGAACACCTTACGGTTTCCGGAGACGGCACCGCCGTGCATACCCATGCCTGCCCACGCGGGCACCACAGGGTTGGCGCACCGGAAAACCTGCGGCATTTCCCCGACCCCGATGCTTCCTGGGGCTGGGACAGCGACCTGGAAAAATATTACTTCGGCTACACTTTGTTCCAATTATCCTGCTATAACAGTGAACTCAGGACAGATCTCCCCCTGCTTCTGCGTTTTACCAGTGCAAAGCGTCATGATTCGGTCAATTTCCTTGTCGCTTTCCATGAACTGGAAAAACATATGCCGGCTGTTTCCACCTCGAATATGTGCCTGGATTCTGCAATGGACAATTACCCCACCTACCGGATCCTTAAAAACAGGGGAATACGGGCCTTCATCGACCTGAACGACAAATGCGGCCGGCCAAAAACAATTCCTGATACCATCACCATTGACAAAGATGGAACGCCCTTATGTCAGGAAAAACTGCGCATGAAGCCTAACGGTTATGACAGATCCAGCGGTTACCTCATGTGGCGCTGCCCCTATGGGAAAGATCACTGTTCCAAATGTAAAAACTCCTGCACCGATTCCAAATATGGGAGAGTCGTCAAGACCCGGCCCGAATGGGATATCCGGCTTTACACCGACGTCCCCCGCGGCACAGATGCTTATAAGAAGATTTATAATCAACGCACCGCCACGGAACGTATCAACAACCGCATCCTCAATGATTACGGACTGCACCGTATGTTCATACACACAAAGGAGCATTATTCTTTCATGACAACCATGATTGGAATCTGCATCCATCTGGATGCCCGCTATAAACAGCAGGTGCAGGCAGTGGCATAAACCAAGTTTCCTGCTTCCGGATTCTTTCAAGCCTGTTTTTCGACAGGTTTTAAAGTCATGCACATTTTTATTCTTTATGCTCTCTGGACTGCTCAAGTCCCATAATCATCCATCCCTTATCCCTCTCATTTCTGAAAATCAACCTTTTCCTGCTTATTCTCTATTGAGTTTCCGAGAGTGCTCTCTTATGGCAGCCCGTCTGTCAGTCAGAGCCGCACCCGCTCCCTCGCAATAAGTCCGAGCGGTTCATTGCCTTATAAATCCACTCCACCTAACTTCTCCGGCCTTCACCTCCTTCCAAATAATCCTCGGCAGGGGCGCATGGTTTTTGTGCCTCTGCGGAATGGGGTGTAAACAATATTTCCTTATGCCTTTATGTCAAAACTGGCCCCTGTGGGTAACGATGTGCCGGATACCGCCGCAACAATATTCTGTGTAATGCTTTTCACATCCGTGCCAGTGGCAGATACCGTGAACGTACCTTCCATCCGCTCTTTTCTTTCTGCCCGCTGTTCCGCCGCCTTTTCTTCCTCGACCTTTTTCTCCTTGCGCCTCTCGGCGGCCTTTTCCTCGGCTGATTTCTTCTCTTTCGCCCTCCGTTCCGCATTCTCTCTGGCTATCTTCCCATCGGGGTCATTTGTGCCGGAAGAAATTCCCGTTATATTCCCATTTGCGTCAATCTCATAGGAAATACTCGTCAGTGTTCCCTGCGCATGGGATACCGCATAAGAGGCGCAGTCCGGCAATGCCGCCAGATTTTCTTCCAGATACTTTGCTTTTTCCGGGTCGTTCATACATTTCTTCAGAAAAGCGCTCGACACGGATACCGTTGTCGGAACGCCCTGCATGGAGGTTGTACCCGAATTCATATAGCTGTACTTGCCCTGCAGGTATTTGGAATAGTCATTGACATTGCTGTACCCCGTCTTGATCTGTTCTGTTTTTGTTCCCCCGGTTGAGGTTTTCAGTTCCACCGTGCTTGTTGTCACATTTCCTTCCTTTGCAGTATTTGTGTAGCCCTTCCCATAATCGCTGTAATTGTTTGTGATCTCCATTGACATAATAATCATCCTCCTTCTTATTTTACCTGCGGCCCCTCTGTCATTCAGGGCCGCCTATGCCCCCTTGCGGTAAGTCCGGGCATGATCTTCCTTACTTCAAAATGCCCGCCGCTTCCATAATGTTCCGTTCATATGCCGCAACCGCAGAACCCATAACACCCGGTGTACCCGTGTATGTAACTCTGCTCATATCCATTGTACGGCTGGCAAAAAACTCCGCCACAGCCTGTTTCCTGTAAGCTATTTCCATCTGCTGTTTCCGTTCTTCCGCCGCCTCCTGGCTGCGCTCCATACTTGCTTTCCTCTGTGCGGCTTCCTTCTCCCGCTTTGTCTTATTAATCGCGTTCACCTCCGCCACACGCTCCGGGGAATCGCCGCATCCGCCGATATAAGTGACGCTCCCATCCTCATGGACGACTACCCCGCACGGCTGGTAATCAAGCCCCTGTGCTACAAAGGAAGCCTTCAATCTCGGCGTGGCCTCAAAGAAGTCATCTATCTTTCCCTCGTAATAAGCCGCCTTTTCCGGGTCATTTGCCATCTGCTCCAAAATGTTCGAGGCAATCACAACATCGCTGCCGCTCATGCTCTTTCCTGCCCTGTCAAGGCTTTTCTGGTCTTTCCCGATACTCTGGATTCTTACATTGCCATACTTTGACCGCAGATATTCTGTGTAAGCATCCACTTTTGATGTGTCTTCTGCCTCTCCCGTTTTCTGCAACTGCTCCGTAAACCCTGTCCTGTTTGTGCCTGCTTTTTGCGTTCGGTTTGCGTACTGGTATGCACCAGCCAAAGCACTGTTTACTCCTAAAATACTCATAATAAATCTTCTCCTTCCTGCTGATTAACTTTTTACCATGACTGACAGCGTGAACTTATTTCCTTCCACAATACAGTCTAAATCGCCGCCATATTTTACTGCACATTTTCTGATATTCTTTAACCCTATCCCATGCACCTCCTTATCCTTTTTCGTTGATATGGGAAGGCCGCTGTCTCCACGGGACAGTGCCGAACCATCAAAGCTGTTCACAATCTCTATAAAATACATATTCTTTGCACGGAAAGACCGTATAGTAATATAGGTTTCCGCATCCGGCTGCTTTTCCCGCATCTGCATACAGGCTTCCACCGCATTATCCAGCCCGTTGTTTAAGATGATCCCCATGTCATAAGCTTTTATCGTAACAGCATCCGTCAGCATAAATTTGCTGGCATCCAGCCTGATCCCCTTTAGCTTCTTTGCCGCATAGCGGAACTTGCTGCCGACCACCGCATCGCTTACGGCATTCCCCGTATGCACCCTGCTGTCGATCTGCTCCACCGACTGGCGCATCCCCTCAAAATACTGCCGGATTTCCTCATCCTCCCCGCTGTACCTTTTCTGTATCAGATTCTGCAGGACTGCCATGTGGTTCTTCATATCATGCTTGACCGAGCGGATTCCATCATATAGATGTTCCATCTCCACAATAGAACTCTGCATCTGCGTGATCTGGTTCTCCAACACGATCTTTTCCGCCCGCTCCTCCTGCAAAACCGCCATGTCCTGATAGATACGGAAACTGAACACGACAGCCCCAAGCAGCACAAGCGCCGTCATTGGGATGATGAGATACAGTGCCGGATATTTTTCATACAGCAGTACCGGGGTGCCGTCCGTAACGGTGATTAGCAGCAGGCGCACAAGAACCGAAACCAGCGTGCCTGCCACGGAGGGCAGCAGATAGAATGCCACTTCCTTGCCCATCCGCCCTCTCTGCTTACTGCAATAGCTCCCCGCTATCTTTCTTGTGGAAACAAAAAGCAGGGCGCACCTTGCGGCTCCCACAAGGGCAATCACAAAGCAGGACAGGATGCCCGCCGCCACGGGCAGATATTCCGCTGATGCCATACCGATTCCTGCTTTATGCGCCAGTGCCTCTATCATCTCATTTCCAATATAGATCAGGCTGTAACCCGTCCAGAATGACAGTTCCCGCAGGGATATGAACTGGACAGCCAGAAATATCTTTAACAGGACATTTCCCTGATACCAGCATACGCAGAAAACAAATAAAGTGCAGAATGTAAAAAGCAGTTCCATGATTAACGATACGCTGTCCGTGTCAGAATACAGCCCCTCACTGAATGCCCTTATCACAATCCATGCAATGCCCGCAGCCCACCCCGCATTCCTTATCCTGCACAGCTTTGGCACGGCAAACCTGCCAAAAAAGGACTGTATGCAGTACCCTTCAAACAGGCACAGTAAAACCCCGATCAATCCCATAATCCATTCAGCCATCAGCACCCACCCCGTTTCTCAGATACCGCATATAGGCTTTCACAAACTCCCCGTATTTCTCTTTTGCCAGATAGACATACCCTCCGTTATTCAGGGTAATGCTCCCGCTGTCATATTCCGCCACATATGCCATGTTCACCAGATACCCCTGTGGCAGCGGAAGAACCCGCCTCCAAGCTGCCCCTCCATTTCATTCATGGACGCATATGCCTCTATGGTCTCCCCCGTAGTGTGAATCTCCACCTTCTTCCCCCTGCTCTCAATATAGAGGATGCTGTCCTTTTCCAGTGAAAAACTCCTGTTCCTCGTCTTTATGAACACTGTTTCCCGCCGCTTACTCTTCCTCTTTTCCAGTTCCCGTCCTGCCCTGCGGAACACCTCCCGGAACTTTTCTTCCTCAATGGGCTTTAACAGATAGTGGAACGCCGCCACGTCAAACGCCTCGAAAACATACTCCCGGATACCCGTAATAAAGATCAGTATGGTATCTTCATCCCTCTGCCTGAGCCTTTTCGCCGTTTCAATCCCATCCGTTCCCTCCATCTGTATGTCAAGGAACACAATGTCAAACTGCTTCCCGGCGGCAAGCAGCTCATCCCCTGTCTCGTATAATCTGGCACATACGCCCGATATTTCTTTTTCTGACAGTTCCTTTATCTGTTCGCGGATGACCTTCTCATCATCACATATGGCTATGTTCAATCCCATCACCTGCAATTCATTTCCCATGCGAATGCTTTTCTCGCATTGAGCATTAGCTTCCCCACGGGCCGTTCTTTTTACTTTTTATATCGGCAGAATTTTGGCGCAGTCAGCCGCGAGGGAACGAAACCCTATTTGAAAGGGAACGAAATCTTTTTCTTTTCTGTAAAAATTCCAAAACAGCTCTAAAGTTTTTCGCCATTCGTCCGATATGGCACAAACGCAAACCGCCGTGTAAGCATATTAACTCTGTTTCCCCCGCTTTCCAACTTATTATTTTCTAAACCGTTATAAAAATATCTGTGAAAATTGAAATGCAAAGAAACAAATTGTGAAAATTTAAGACATGAAAAAAGACTGCCGAAACAGCCCTTTTCCTTGTTATCATTTATCCATTAAGTTTTTATCGCTTTACTCATACGCAAACACGGAAACCCTTATACTATCACGAAAACTCCCATTCTGTTTCCATGATAATACAGGCAGTTTCCGTGTTTGTATAAGGGTTTTGCCTGCGAGTATCGACTTTTGCGTGATAATATCGAGTTTTGCCTGTTTGTATCCGAGTTTCCGTGATAATAAGCGACTTTTGCCTACGAGTATATACTATCAGGCAAAAGAACCCCAGAACAAAGGTTCGCGCCCTCACTAATGTAAAAATGCCCCTAAAAGCACACGGAAATAATGCAACTTTGGAACCTATGTAGTGCCAAAAGTGCCGTGTTTACGGGCTTTGCAGGCTTTCCGTGTCCGTATCTGCCGGGGAAGGAGACACCCTTAGGTGCCAGAGTTATTGCTCCAAATCCTATCGTCGATAAAATGCACCCAAAGCCATACTTAGGTTCATTTTATCAAATTGTGGTATGTGCGCCAATAAAACGGTATGCCATTCTATTTTAACACATAATTATTGAAACAAAGACTATATCAATTTTTTTATCTATATTCACTTCTCCATTCGTTGCTAAAACGCGCCCGCCGCTCGAAATAGAATCAGCTTTCAGGTTATCATATAAAATTTTAGGATACCTAAACTCATCCTTAAGCATAACATAATAAGGATCTGTCTGCTCAGTCAAAATCTCTCCACCACGATCCACTATATGTACAGGGACATTTTTAGTTCTTGCTATTCTGCAAGTTTCCCAAATTATCAATTCTGAATAAGAGGATTCTGGATTTTCTTTGATTTGATCAGTATTTAACCCATATTCATACATATGAGGAAGATAATATTGAATCATCTCTTTCCCCCAATAAGTACCAACATTCCAACATATAACTATATCAAAAGAATAATTTTCAACCAGCGTTTTTCTAAAAGAATCTTCCGCCACATCTCCTTCAATAAAAGCAACCTGATTATCTTTGAAGCCGCTGCTATTGAGCAACTCCTTAGCCTTTACAATGCAATTTGCATTTTTATCGACTGCCAGAACTTTAAATCCTTTCTCTGCCAATGCCAATGTACTATATCCTGTACCGCAGCCAATTTCCAGCACCATTTCATATCCATTTAACTTTTCACTCATCCATGAATAATAGCTTTTTTCATAGAAATATTGTGCACTAATATCCCACTGCACTGCATACTTTTCAGCTTCGTTCATCTTACTTTACATTCCTTCCATTTTTAGTACCCTATTCCCTACTCTGCCTCCACATGTACCGTCTTTATTTATCCAGCACATGCATTAACTGGCTTGCAAGCATAATCTGCTCCATCGCCTCCCTTTTTGTGTATGAGCGGTCTCGGAAACTCTTTAAGCCCGAATTTCCGCTCTTTTTTCATGTTCTTCTTTTTTGCTTTCCTCCATATCCCGGAAAACATTTTTGTTAAATTTTCAAAAAAGTATTGACATATAAGTCAAAATGTGCGGCGCGTTTGGTGACCATATACGCCAGTCACCAAACGCGCCCCTTGTAGTTAAGAAGCGTCTGTGCCACACGCACAGCATTAAACTAAACTACTAGGAGGTGCACTTTATGATCAAGTACTGGCAGCCCATGCAAGATTACAAGTACTTTCTCAACGAATCCAAAGTCCATTTCGATTCCTCTGAAAGAGTCCGGCTCCATACGGAGCTTTGGAAGCCATGGCAGAAACTCCGCCTTTTCGATACCGATAAGGCCATGGAGTTCCTTCTGCCCTTTTACTCCAACACTGGCAGGCCCGCTAAGAACCAGCCACAAATCTTAAGGTCTTTTATCCTTTTCTTTCTTCTATTTTCAGAAGGTTTGGCCAAGCTATCCCTTACCCTTTGGGTCGACAGGCTCAAACATGACCGCCTCCTTGCCGCTCTCATCGGCTGCACTACGGATTCCTTGCCGCCCCTCGGTTCTTATTTTGACTTCATGGACAGGCTCTGGGCTGCACCGCCAACGGACTTATATGCGCGGGACAAACTGCTTCCGGCTTCCTGGAACACCAAAAAGCCGGATAAGCCCAAAGGCAAAAAACACAAAGCACAGGAGGCAAAGCCCAAAATCACAGAATCTATCGAAAAACGGCTCATGAGCGGGAAGGATATCCCTTTTAACTTTGAAGGGCGGCTGCAGCGCTTCTTCTATCACGTGGCTGTCCTGCCTTCCATGGAATCCGGCCTCATACCAAGGGAACACCTTACGGTTTCCGGAGACGGCACCGCCGTGCATACCCATGCCTGCCCACGCGGGCACCACAGGGTTGGCGCACCGGAAAACCTGCGGCATTTCCCCGACCCCGATGCTTCCTGGGGCTGGGACAGCGACCTGGAAAAATATTACTTCGGCTACACTTTGTTCCAATTATCCTGCTATAACAGTGAACTCAGGACAGATCTCCCCCTGCTTCTGCGTTTTACCAGTGCAAAGCGTCATGATTCGGTCAATTTCCTTGTCGCTTTCCATGAACTGGAAAAACATATGCCGGCTGTTTCCACCTCGAATATGTGCCTGGATTCTGCAATGGACAATTACCCCACCTACCGGATCCTTAAAAACAGGGGAATACGGGCCTTCATCGACCTGAACGACAAATGCGGCCGGCCAAAAACAATTCCTGATACCATCACCATTGACAAAGATGGAACGCCCTTATGTCAGGAAAAACTGCGCATGAAGCCTAACGGTTATGACAGATCCAGCGGTTACCTCATGTGGCGCTGCCCCTATGGGAAAGATCACTGTTCCAAATGTAAAAACTCCTGCACCGATTCCAAATATGGGAGAGTCGTCAAGACCCGGCCCGAATGGGATATCCGGCTTTACACCGACGTCCCCCGCGGCACAGATGCTTATAAGAAGATTTATAATCAACGCACCGCCACGGAACGTATCAACAACCGCATCCTCAATGATTACGGACTGCACCGTATGTTCATACACACAAAGGAGCATTATTCTTTCATGACAACCATGATTGGAATCTGCATCCATCTGGATGCCCGCTATAAACAGCAGGTGCAGGCAGTGGCATAAACCAAGTTTCCTGCTTCCGGATTCTTTCAGGCCTGTTTTTCGACAGGTTTTAAAGTCATGCACATTTTTATTCTTTATGCTCTCTGGACTGCTCAAGCCCCATAATCATCCATCCCTTATCCCTCTCATT
The DNA here is from genome assembly GCF_000364225.2 of Eubacterium plexicaudatum ASF492. Lineage (GTDB taxonomy): Bacteria > Bacillota > Clostridia > Lachnospirales > Lachnospiraceae > Eubacterium_J > Eubacterium_J plexicaudatum. The sequence continues at coordinate 4,133,475 of NZ_AQFT02000001.1, read as the reverse complement.
TCTGAAAATCAACCTTTTCCTGCTTATTCTCTATTGAGTTTCCGAGAGTGCTCTGTATGAAAGATTTTCATGAGCGGACGGATTTCTATATGCCGCAAAAGTTCCTTCAAATATAGATTGTATACCTCTACGGTAATCCTTCCCACTTGCTGTAGATAAATCAGCAAAATGGTATGCCCCATTTTCTGTAAGCAGTGCACCTATAATATCACCAACTTTTGTCGGCACCGTGACACCTGGCTTTAACAATTGAAAAAGTTCTCTTAATCTTGTTTCAACCTCTTTGATTGCCTTTTCTGTTGCTGAATCATAATATCCATCACAAAATAATTCTTGTGAAATTGCTACAATACGAGGATGAACCTCATGCCAGACAGCTACATCAACAGGTTCTTCTACGATATGACCAATAATAATATACAACTCACCAAAGGCTGCGTTATTTACTGTAACTGTACCATATGCAGAACTTTTGAAAAGATTTGTAGAAATATTCTTTAACTCTCTCGCATAAAAAGGATACTCCTTTACAATCTCTTCTGCAATTGCATTAATCTGATAACAAGTATTATTTGCTGAAGCTAAATCAGTTGTTACCGTTCCAACAGAAGCTAATCCCATATTTACATTATTTATCCAACTTTGCAAATTTCTAAGTTCATTCTCATATGCAATTTTCATCATTTTAGTCTCCTGTTTATTCTTTTTTAACACTTCATATTTTTACTTGCTCACTCGCAGTACCACACCGCTCCTATTACTACTAAGAATTTAAAACTAACGAGTCTATATAGGCGTCTATCTCTTCAACTTTTAAATATGTTGGATTCTTAATCATAAATAACAATGTTAACCGCAGAAAATCAACTGCCATTTTCGGAATATATATTCTATTTTCGCCATTATCCATATAAATGTCCCTATCCTTTAATTCGTCTCCATGAACAATTCTCGAACGCAAATTATATATCTTTTTCATATACCCTCTTCCATTTGTTGCCAAATATTTAGGATCACCTACCTTTGAGAATACCAGAGGTATGCGACTTGCTATTGCATTTGTGATCTCTGTATGTGTACTTCCAGCTAGTAAAGATTCTAATCCAATGCACGCATCAGTAGTCATATCATCGACCTCATCGCGCAACATACACCTATTAAATCTCATAATCGGGAATTTAAGTTTCTTTACATTATTTTTATACGATTCATATAATGATGCTATTTCATCACATTGTGCTTCTGTTACAAAAGATACGGGAAGATTCGCCCAACTCATTTTAACAAATTTCGGATTTACGAAATGAGACTTAGCTCCATATACTGCATTCAAATCCGCAATGGTTTCATATATCCAATCTTTGGGTATACAAAAAATATGCTCGTAACCAATGTGATATCCAGTAGCAACTCTAATCATTCCAAATATTTCATCAATCTTTTCTAAAGGATAGCATGTGTAATCTTGCATAATGGAATCAAAAGAATAGTCCCCATCCTTTTTATAATTATAATTGTGAAGTACAATCATATGTGTTGCGCAAGCAGCAACCCAATCTTCTTTAGCCACTTCATATTTACATATAATTTGTCTAGCTTTTTGCAACTGCTCCGGAATTCGTATTATTTCTACACTCTCATCAATTTTTATTGCATCTTTAGCGAACGTGGCTAAACAAATCGGAATTCCAATATCAAAATACAAAGTCTCTTCTAAATAAAACAAAAGTCTTTCTGCAACATATGGCTTAATCAGTTCCTCCATATCATCTGGAATGATTTCCGTTGCATTTGTAATAAATAAATATCTTTCAACTATATCACTTACAATCCCACGAATTATGTAATCAGACAATTCTCCTTTATCCGTGAATAATCTTAACATTTCTGGTTCAGAATTAATCCACTGCCTTATATCATTTATTTTTCATATTTTTTAAGATCAATATATTCAGTTCTATACCCCTCAAATATTGATGGATAATACTTCTTATTTTCTGGATACGATTTCATTTCATACTTAGGAATTTTATATTTTAAAAAAGGTATTTTTTCTCTATACTCTTCATCAAAATATTTTTCATCGAAAAAGTAAGCATTGTCTAATGCTGGGTATTTGTCCATGAGTAATGGACTTCTTTTCAAATCATGCGTCCCAATAAATGCATGAGCATCCTTAACAACCATGATACAAACTTCTACAAATTCATTAAAAAGTTTTACTGCCTGTTCGTCAGTAACTGCCATTCAATCAATCACTCCTTTGCATAAAAATTTCCAAAATATATTATACCATCAGACATCTGCTTACACCACAAAAATAATAGTATAACTGTCACTTTTACAATTTACCTTCGTATAATTCCAAAAGCATTTTCATACAAACAGGCAAAACTCCAAACTATCACGGAAACTCATATACAAACACGAAAACTCCATGCAGTTTCCGTGTTTGTATTATATCTCCCGTTTTTCAACAGCATTTTCCGTCAAGCTAATACACCTTTCAGCCAAAACCGCCAATATCCTACTCCTTTTTACCCTTCCGTTTTATACTATCACGGAAACCCCCGACTTTTGCGTGAAAGTATACTTTTGCCTGATAGTACGATTTTATCCCCAATCGCCATCCTATCAGCGACATTAAAAAATACAAAAATAGGGGTCCACCACCCACCATGATGAACCCCTCTACGCTCAAAATCCCTTGATTTTAAGCCATTTTTCAATACTTTTGCCTGCGAGTACCCAAAATCCTATGGCATCATTTGGAAATAGCCGCCTGTGCCGCTGTTAAATATTTTAGGGATATACATCTTATTAATATTCCTTTGTAATCTTATTTGCTTTCAACGGCATTCTCCGCTTTTTTACATAAATGTGTGACAGACTTTAATCTGATGAAACTCTTACCTCTGCCACGGTTCCATTATTCTAAAGGAACTGCTTTTTTCAAGCGTATCTGAACCACTTCGATAACGTTCAGAGGGGTCACATTGGACAAGGGGGAGGGGTCAAAATCGTGACCACAGGGGTCACATTCACAACCATAGGGGTCAGACCTTTAGCCGCAGGGGTCAAAACAGCCACAGAGGGGTCGGGTTTGCGACCACTGTGGCCGTCCATAACCGCCGCTCCCGCGCTGCCCTGGCACAGCCCCAAAAACAAACAAGGGATTCCGGCAACACCCAATGTGCCGGAACCCCTTGTTTTCAGCGATTTTCCCAATATTCTGTCCATGCCCTTTGTATCAAATAAGCGATTTACATTTCGCAGTAGGCGGCGTAGAGGTTCCAACCTTGCTCCTGCACATAGCGGCTGAGCATGATTTTTTGATTTTCGATGGACACGGACTCCCCGCTTCTTTCATCGTCCCGGCTGAGTCTGCAATAAATTCCAACATTGTATTTTTCCTGCATCTTGTTTTTTTACCTCCCTGGACGCAGGAACATAGCATCTGTTACCTGCTCCCATTATAGCTGCTTTAGCACTGTAAAGCAATAACTTTCTGACGGACATCAGAAGTTTTTACGCCGTCCGCCGCCCATTCCGCTCCAGCTCCGCTGTGTCGATGACCTCGCCCATTTCCGCTTTTTCCGCAAAGCTGCTGGACAGATGATAGGTCACTCCGTCCATTTCCACATCAAGCCCCAGGTTCAAAAACACGCCCCGGCACCCGCCGTATTCAAAGCCGGGGAGTTCCCCCGCCACGGTAATCTCAACTGGCCGTTTTTCCGTTTTCATGCAATACCTCCCATGCTCCGCAGAACGTCCACAGTATTACCTAGCGCACAATAAAGCGCCTCATTGTCTGGATTTTTTATGCTGGACTTTGCCGCCATGCGGATTTCCCGCAGGGCAATCTCCACCTCCCGTGTGGTGTACCCGTTTTGAACGGCGGCGATTGCCAGGTTAGCGAGGTAGACACAATCTGTAAGCCCCAGCTTGTCCTGCACCGCCATCCTGCCAAGCTGCTCCAGAATGCCGTCACGGGATTTCAAAGTGACCGCCGTTCTGTCCTCCTGCCACAAGACCTCGCTGTTTGGAATTTCGGTAGCCGCTTCCGATAACAGGTGGACGCCCTCGTACATATACATCTTGTTCAGCGCCTGCCGCCTGCTGAGGGCGTATTCCTCGGTGATGTGAGCGTCCATCTTTGGCTTGCCCCGCTTGCGCCTGACTTCCTCCGTTTTGGTTTTTTCCATTGTCCGGCCTCCTTTCAAAAACAAAAAACGCAGATACAATAAGACCGACCCCAGCAAAAGCACTGTGGTTCGGTCTATGTATCTGCGTGAAAAATATGTGCAGTATTCAGTTCCTCACTATGGTAACACAAACGGATGCTTCCGTCAATGCCTTTGGAAAAATTTTGTCGAGGAATTGAGATTTTGCCGAAGTGCCAATTTCCCCGTTTTTCAAAAATCCCGCCGAAGGGAGGGAGAGAAAAGCGCCGGAACGGTGCGCAGCCGCAGAATGAAATTCTGCGAAAAGGGGTTTGGGGGGGGGCGGTGCCACCAACAAGCAAAAACTGATTTCCGGCGTGATCGCCGGAAATCAGTTTTGAGCATTTGTGGGAACAAATGCACTGCTTGCCACTTTGGAAATCCCCTCGTATATCCTGTTCCACTGACTATACACTACTGGAACAGCTCTTCCAGTAAAGTATAAAAATCTTCATCCATAACCCGATAGGCGCTGCCATTGGCACTGTTGGTTACCCGACCATCAATCAGGTAACATATTCCATCATCCATGAACACCAGATGCCGGGCCATTTCCGGGTGCATAATTAAATCCTCTTGAATCCGATACTCCACAACGATCTCAAAACCGTCTTTGAAGTCATAGTCAGGAATTTGCTCCATAGGCACCCGCTCTCCGCTGTCAATAGCGGAAAGAATTTTGAGCATCATGTCCGCATCGATAACTTCCACAACACCATCATTCTCGCTGGCAGCAACGGAATTTGGCGAACCTGCCGCCACGCCCACGTTGGCATTGCCCACGATTTTCACCACGGACAGCCGTTCAGGAAGTTCCACTGTTCTCAGCTCCGCCTGAGCATAGTTGGACTGGATAAAGAACAGGGTGGGGTTATAGTCCACCACTTGTACCTCGCAACGGATGTGCTTCCCGCCCAGGACAATACGGGGCTTTGGAGTGCTTTCCACGCTGGTCTGCACGCAGTATAGAGAGCCGCTGTATCCTGTGCGCTCCAAGCGGAGGTTCAGCGTTGTTCCGAACAGGCCGGCATCCGTTCCGAAACTCGTAGAGGGCGACTGACCTCCCGCGGGGACATAGAACAAATAATAGTGTTCTTGACCAGCCCCAAGTTCGTTGGAGTAATCATATCGTAGCGCATAGGCCCGGTCGGAACGAACTTCCAAACTGTCCAGCCATTCATGTACCGCCTCGCGTATCGTCTCCGATTCCTGTTCCTGGTCGTACTCGTCAAAGGTGACCTCTCGCATTGTGCTGGAGCCGGTGACCGATTGGAAAGCGGTGAGGCCAAACACTGCCAACGCAATGAGCGCCACTGGCACAACTATAATGGCAATCAGGATTTTACCCAGCGTCCTGTCCCTCTGTCGCTGGGGCGGAGCAGGAGGTGTCTCCACACCCTCCAGCGGAGCAGCGCACTTAGGGCACACTTTCCAATCCGCTTCCACCGGGAACGAGCAGTTTGGGCAGGCGGGGCGCAGCTTTGCTCCACAGTGAGGGCAGATGACATATTGTTCTGTAACGGGTTCGGCGCACTGGGGGCACTGCAAATCAGGAGAGTTCCCCCGTACCAGCAGGTAGATGATAAACCCGATCAGAGCGGGGGCCACCACAGCAATCAGCGTCCATGCCATAGCATTCATCCCCCAGCGTTTGGCGTCTCGGTAGACATACACGCCGATCATGATGGGAATGGTCAGCAGCGCGACCAGAACCACCAGACTAAATATTACTGTTCTCATAGACAGGGCCATAACTCGCCCCTCCTTTCTGTGTATAGACGATAGCAATTACACCGCTACCCATCATAGAGGCCACGGCCAGGCCAATCCCGACTAAAGTCAGCGCGGGAGCGGTGTTCCAGCACAGCAGACCCAACAGAATGAATACCGCCTCAAACAGCACCCCGGCCACTGCCAACAGAACTGTGCGCCGCAGTTCCGCTCTCTTTTCCAGCTCCCGCCGCAGGATGTTCTCATTCAGGATGGGCGGGTCAAACTGTTCAAAATCAAAAGTCTGTTTCATCGGCAAGTACCTCCTTCAATATTTTTCGAGCCTTGTTCAGCCGGGATTTTGCTGTCCCCACGGGGATATTCAAAATTCGGGCGGCGGAGGCCAGATCCTCTCCCTGGAAGTAGAACAGTACCACCGCCAGCCGCAGTTTTTCCGGCAGCCTGTCTACCGCTTCGTACAGGGGTGAATAATCCTTTTCCTCTGGGGCAGGAATGGAGGCCAGCAGCCAGTCTTTTTCGTCTCCGTTAGAGAAGTTCAGCAGAGGACTTTTCGCCATACGCCGCAAGGTACTTCGATAGGTGTTCACGCAGATGCGGGTGAGCCACGGTTCAAATTCCCGGCTGGGGTCGTATTGGGAGATATGCTTGACTACCCGCAACCAAGTTTCTTGGTACAAGTCGTCTGCATCGTAGGGGTTGGAGCATAGAGAACGGCACAGACCATAGAGCCGCCTGCCATATTGCTGTATGTACTGGTCAATCAATCGCCTCACCCCTTTCTGCTATGATATACTTCTGCGAGGAGTAAAAGGTTCACTCCATTCAGAAAATTTTTCAAATTTTCGATTTGACATTATTATACTATTGCCAGAAAACAAGGACACGCTGCTTTCAAAAAACAGGTGCATCATAATTGGGATAAAGGATTTTACATTAGACTTAGGGCCGTACCCGCAAAAGAGCGGGTACGGCCCTGGCCTAACCTCAGTCCCATATCAGTTCGTTCAAAATGATTTCTTCTACCTGCGCCTTGCAGGTGTTCATTAGACCTACCCATCGCAAAGGGTCATGGGCTTTCAGTTCCTTTGTTGCTCCGGCTGCTTTCGCCATCTCCGGCATCATCAGTTCCAAGCGTTTGCGGGCGGTCTGGTCGATTTCCAGCAGATGCGTATGCAATGTCCCAGACAGCAGCAGGCTGTTGTAAAGCTCCGGCATATGCTCTTGAAGGTACTGCTTTCTCATGCGGCCATATTTGCCAAGATTTTCGGTAGCTGCTTCCGATAATCCGATAACGGGAATCTCATGGTTATTCATCGTCATTTCCTCCGTTTTGTAACAGCTTTGTCGGAGGTAACAGGGATGCTATGTCCTGCGTGTAGTGTCGTTCTTTATGAGAGGGTGGCATTTAAATGTTTTTTAATCATAAAAACCGTCCTTTCTTGAAAATATGTTTTTTAAAAGTTGTAAAACGTGATATGACATGCAATTATATGGAATTTGTATCTAAACCAATGGAATCACCCCCCATATGCACCAACTTCATTATGCTTCTATAATAAGCCGTTTTCTGATATAATTAAATGGGGGTGAATCGTATGCAAATAAAAGAATTGATAGACCTATTACCAGAAGACTACGAAAAAGAATGTTATGAAAAGAAAGCAATCAGGAGAAAAAGAATCATAAAAAATCCATTAGATTTAATGATATTACTATTGTATTATCTTTATGATAATCATTCTTTGGTAGATGTAAGCCAGTTTGCTATCCTGAAAAATATTGGAAACATAAGTGATACTGCATTAATAAAAAAGTTTATACAATGTAAAGACTGGATTAAGTGGCTGGTTTCAAAGATGCTGCCAAATGAAATCATTCATTATAAAAAGCCGGAAGAACTTGAACCATATAGAGTAATTGCCGTGGATGCTTCTGATCTTGTCCAAAAAGGGGCAGTAAAAAATATGGCATTTACATTATGGGGTTGATCTATTCTCCTTGGCATGCAACCAATTTAAATTATCAGAACAGTCAACGGGTGAAAGTCTGAAAAATTTTGAAATAAAAGAAAAAGACTTGGTCATAGCGGATTGTGCGTACGGAAAGATTACAAGTATGGAACACTGTTTAAAGAGTGGTGGAGAATTTATTATAAGGATCAAAATAAATCCTTTAACTTATACAACACGACTTTACAACTTTTATAGATGATACCCTTGCTGCCGAATTAACTGTTTTAAGGCATTCATTATTGTTTTGGATTTTATGCTGTTTTCGATATTTTTCACGAAAATGGCATAAAATACCTGCTGGCGAATTTGTCCGCTGAGGGCAAATCTGAATTCCTGCACACTTTCCGTCTGGTATTTTGAAAATGCTTCGTCCTGATATGGCAGAAGCTTCATTGCGCAATATGTAATGTTGATCAGATTGACCAGCATTTCTATACCTTTACGGCTGCGCACCATGTAGCTGCACAGTGACCAGAATGTTTTCTGTTCGTAATAACTAACTTCTATGTTCCATCGGAATACATATAGAAGCAATGGCAGAAACTGCATACGATCACTGCCTGTCTGGTTCAGCGGTGGCTTCTCCTGCCATGCACAGAATATCTCCAGCTGTTCTGGAAAAATGGTGCTAAAAAACAGACGTCTGCTGGTAGATTCTTTTTCCGGCGACGTCACATATGCCATAACCTTTCTGCTGCCAAAAATATTTGTAAGGACGCTGCGTGCAGCAATATAGTAATCTCCAATTTTTTCAGTGGACAATATAAAGTCATCATGAATGGAAAGTTTTTTTCCGTGCAGTGCAGGCCGTCCTCTTTTTCCGGTCCGCTGCGGCGGCAGGTCATAAATGGCAGAGTCAGACCTTGCATTCCCTATAAGGTCAAGGTTTTCATATTCGTCCACAATAGAAACGAGGTTCTTTTTTACATACCAGCTGTCACACAGGATGATGACATTTTTTCTGTCTCTGAATTGCGGCATTACCTGGCGGATCATCGATGCAGCCAGTTCCAGTTTGGATTCCTTTTTCTGCCACATACGGTATCCAAGCGGTACGGAAAGATAGTGAATTTTGCTTTTGTTCCAAACTGGCACGCAGAGCATTACGCTTACAAAACAATGCCCGTTCAGATAGTTTGAGCCATTATGTGCGGCATGGTCAAAGAGTTTTGAGACATCCTCAAATTTTTTGCCGAATTTAGAGACCATCGTATCATCAATGCAAAGAAAAACAGGCTGCAGCCGGAGTTTTTCCGGTATAAGTTTCAGCGCTATGCCAGCAGTGGTATTCATAAATTTGGAATAATCAGCTTTTGCATAGGAACATACATAGTAGAATGCATTGAGGGATTTCTCCGTAATCCCTGCTAAAAAATGCCTGTATAAAGAACGGATAGAATCTGCTGACTCCATAGCCAGTATGGATAATACCAGCAGGAACAGGGTTTCAATCGTAGGCATGGAACAGGTTTTAAAATAAATATAAAAATAGTGATACAGTCTACCAATTAAATTGTTTTTGTTGTATAATAAGTCTAACGTACAAGGTCACTCTCTTTCGTATTTTTTAGTGTGCAAACTTATTATACATTAGAAAGTGCCCTGTGCGTTATTTTATTTGCCAAAAACTTGTAAAGTCGTGTTATACAATAAACAAGGCGAGAAAATACTTCTTTCTGACTGGCTGAAAACAATAGGTACAAAAGCAGAGGAAATAACCATTTATATCAGGGATAGCAACAAAAAACTGATTCCATTGAGAATCTGTGCGGCAAAGAAAACAAAAGAAGAAATTGCAGTCGAAGAAAAACGATTAAAAAGATTGGAAAGTAAAAAACAGACGGCTTATAGTGAAGATACGAAGTTTACGCATCAATTTATGTTTGTGATAACTTCACTTCCCGCATCTGTTTGTGCAGAAAAAGTGCTGGAATTTTACCGTTTACGATGGCAGGTAGAACTTGTGTTTAAAAGATATAAATCCTTACTTGGATTGGGAAATATTCTTTTGCCATGATTTTTTAGAACTGTCTAAAAATGCTTTTATTGAAAAACGTAAAATTACCTGACAACAACTTTGTCAGTTTTTATAAAGCTGGTGCGTATGGGGCGTTACCCCGTCATTCCACTTCTCGGAATATCAGTTAGAAAGGCTATAGCCTTTCCGTCACTTTTACCTCTTTGCAGGAAAATCCCACGCAGAGTTTATATGCGACAACGTGTCGCTGCACTGTCGAATGGGGCTAACCTCGCGCCGCATGAGATAAGTATGCTTTTTGCGGTTTTGCCAGAGACATTTTGTAAAGGACTTTTTAATCTCTCAGGGTCTAATTCCCCGCAGCTCTGCTGCGTAACAAACTTTTTCAAATAGTAGAGGCTGTGATATACTAAAGGAAAAAGGAAGGGGAATTGTGGGGTGAGTGAGTACATACACAAATCGCACAATGTATCAGTGCTTATGTATCATTTTGTGTGTCCAGCGAAATATCGGCGAGTAGTAATAGATGATGAAGTAGACCAGGTGATCAGAGAAACATGTGAAGAGATAGAAAAGCGGTATGAGATAAAGTTTATAGAGGTAGGAACAGATAAAGACCATGTACATTTTCTGATACAATCCGTGCCAACATACAGCCCACAAAAAATAATACAAAGAGTGAAAAGCATAATAGCCAAAGAAGTATTTGCCAAATGTCCCCAGGTGAAGAAAAAATTATGGGGAGGGGAATTTTGGACAGACGGATATTATGTTGCCACAGTAGGGGAACATGGAAATGAAGCGGTGATATCAAAATATGTAAGAGAACAAGGGCAAGAAAAGAGTATAAGAAGCTTTATCAAAGCGCACTGGAGCCAAAACAGTTGAGCTTATGGGATTATATGTAGTGAAGCCACCCTTCAGATACCCCGCAGCTCTGCTCTTAACTTGACCCACAAGTTTATATGGATATCCTCTTGTTTCTATGCTATACTAAAGAAAAGAGGTGATCCGTATGACGGCAGAATATACGAATTGGGAAACGGAATTTGTAGATGTAAAATTTGTTGATCAGCGTTTGAAATCACGTTTTTTTAAAATTATGGATGCATTTGCTGCAGCGCCAGATAAATCCACCTGGGCTGCAGCCGGATCCAGAAGTTCTGCAAAAGCAGCGTATCGCTTCTTTAGTAATAAGGATGTATCCAGGGATGAACTGTTGGATAGTGTATCTAGGGCAACTGTAGAAAAAATGAAACATGCGGATGCAGATTGGATACTTGCCATTCAGGATACCACATCTGTTGGATTTGGAAACCGGAAAGCAATCAAAGGAATGGGATACCATTGCAGTACGGAACAGAGGGGAATGCTTGTACATTCTTGTATAGCGGCCACAGACCAGGGAATTCCCCTGGGCCTTCTTTATCAGGAAATACATACGAGGGATGTACGCAGGGATGACTCTGGAACAAAAGATGAAAAACGTTCCAGGCCAATAGAAGAAAAAGAGAGCTACCGATGGATTCATACAATGAACGAAATTCATCAGAGGGTTGCAGAAGATATTCCGGTATTGACAGTATGTGACCGTGAAGGAGATTTTTATGAATTTTTTTCGAACGCTGCAGATTTGGGAGAAAATTTTCTGATTCGGCTAGTGCAAAACCGCATGGTGGATGACGGAAAAAAGATTTTTCATGAACTCCACCAGTCTCCTGTGGCTGGAAGTATGGTTGTCAGGATGGGCAGGAATCCCAAAGAACACATTCCAGCCAGAAATGTAAAAATGGATTATCATTATAAAGAGGTTGTGGTTCACTGTCCAAAAAGGAGAACAGAAAAACATATACGAGAAAAACTTGTACTAACAGCAATTTATGTACATGAATCCGGAAAAAAAGGAACCGAATGGTTTCTGCTAACAACGGTAAGAGTAAAAAACGAAAAAGATATAGAAAAGCTGATACAATGTTATGCACACAGATGGAAAATAGAACGTTTTCATTTCATCTTAAAAAGTGGATGCAAAATAGAGAAAAATCAGGCGAGGGAATATGAGAGATTAAAATTTTTAACATTACTATATTCGGTTATCGCACTGCAGATACTAAATTTGACTTATTTAGGAAAAATATGTCCGGAAATCTCGAGTGAAATTGTGTTTGATAAAGAAGAATGGAAAATATTATACTGCTGTGCAAGAAAAACAAAAGAAATTCCTGAAACATATACACTGAAAGAGGCGATTTATGATTTAGGGATTCTGAGTGGAATAAAAGGTGCTCCGAGCGATGGTATGCCCGGAGCACGTTCTATTTGTCAGGGCTTAGAGGTTCTTTGCTCATTACTTGCTTATCGAAAATATATGTTATAATTGTGGGTCAAGTTAAGAGCTCTGCTGCGGGGTCGTTCATTCAAATTCACAAAAAAATTACATTTCAGGGCAAAAAATAAGGCTGGGAACCTGTTTTTAGATTCCCGGCCTATGGTTTTGTTTTATGCTGTCCGCTCTGTTTTCAATTTTTTTACTTCATCAAGAGGAAGTCCTGCATATTCCGCAATTTTTTCAAGTGTTAATATTCCATCTGCCAACATTCTTTTAGCAGTATTTATTGCCCCTTCTTTTATGCCTTCTTGTAAAGATTCTTTTCTCATATCCTCCATGACTTTGCACATGATTAAAATGCCCTCCTTACTTTCTTTGAAAAAACGAACTCTGTCTGCCAGTGTCGTATAATACATATCTGCCGCATTCGTACATGAAAAATCATGCATGAGTTTTCCGATTGGTGTATCTCCACGATAAGCGCCGTTTACATACAGTATATGTGAACCGTCCTCAAACCTTTCTCCGGTTCCTAAAAAGCAACGCTCAACCGGATAGAGTGGCAGCCCTTTTCCTATCACATCATTTTCCGTGATAAACACTACCCATGTTTCTGGAAGATTGTCAAAATCATCACCTTTCTTCAAAAGAGTTGCGTCCATCATGCTGGAATTATACCTTGCTCTTTTTCTACCCGCTCCTTTATCGGCTCGTTGGATTTCAACATTTATTTTAGCACCGGTACTGTCAGTAGAAAGAATATCAAACCTTACGGAACGATTCAACAAATTTTCTACAAATACCTGTGTACGAACGTCCAGCACTTTTAAATCCGGCTTTTCCAGCACAATCTGCAATACCAGTTCTATGCTTGCCGTATCTCCATCAAAACACTTTGTGAGGAAATCATCATCAAGCAGGCGAAATCCTCTTAGCCTCTGTAAATCTTCCTGATGTTTCTGGTCTATCTGTTCCGTCACTGTCAATCTTCCCACCTGCTTTCCCTTTTGTTTTCGTATCTTCATACTATCATAAACCTCCTGATTTTACAAGCCGGGAGCCAGTACCTTTCTGAATCCCGGCCTGTTATCGTTATCGCTTTTTCACATCTGCCGTATCTCATTTTTCAGCATACGCTTGATTTTGTCGCTCATGGTTTCCTTGTCGTCTTGCTGAAATGAACCCTCACAATGTAGGTAGTCCGGCCAATCTTCTTCACCAGTGCGGGAGCGTCCTCTGCCGGTGTTGTAGTCATGGTAGTGTCCTCTTTGATTTTCTCGCTGCTCATAAATTCTCCTTTTCATACAATCAGATTTTGTTATCCCTTACTCACAAACTCCTTCGCCGCCGCTTTGGTCGCCCTGGCTCCTTCCTCCCGGAAATTCTTTCCGGAAAAGAGAACCGGCGCACACCGTTCCAGCATGCGGTCATAAATCCTTGCGTGGGCAAGGTCTGGCGGGTTCTTGATTTCTTCCGGTTTCAGGTTGGTTGTGACAATCAGCGGCTTCTTACTCCGATACCGGCTGTCAATGACGGTAAACATCTGCTCCATGGCATACTCAGTATTCCGTTCCACGCCTAAATCGTCAATGACAAGCAGGCTGTAATCGTCTAGGCTGGCGATAAAGGTCGCCCTGTCTTCGGCAAACACGCCGGTCAGCCGGTTCAGGATAGATGGAAAATTCGTCATCAGAACCGGCACGTCACGGTCAAGCAGGGCATTTGCAATACAGCCGGCAAAGAAGGATTTCCCGGTTCCCACGTCACCAAAGAGCAGAAGGCCGGTATTGTTCCGGTATGCCTCCTGCCAATGCTCTACATAGGCGTGGGCTTTCTCCATGACGGGGTTCTGTCCGTTGTCATTGGCGAAAGTGTAATCATAAAGGTATCTGTCCTAAAGCCCCTGTGCTTTCCGGCGTTTGATACGCTCCATGCGCTCCCTCTGTTGCTCCATGATTTTCCGTTCCGCCTGCGCTTTCTGCTGGCAGGGACAGAGGCAGCGAGGCATGAAATAGCCGGAACCGCCGAACCTTGGCACAACGGTCTGGCGGCTGCCATGGCATTTCTTACAGTGGATAAGCCCGTCAGCCGGTTCTATGTATTCGTCCCCGGCAAGCTCCATATCCCCCGCGGCCCGGTCAATGGCCGCCCGGACTTCTGCGGTAATCTCTATCATACGGTTTCTCCTTCCTCTACACTGTAATCACGGTTCCGGGCAAACGGTTCCTCCTTCTTTATGTCAGCGTTCGCCCAGCGCCGGATTGTGGCGGCATGGTTTTTATATCCCTTTCCACTGGATTCCATGTACTCGGACAACCGCTCAATGTACTGTTCCCAAAGAGAGGGGAGTTCCGTCTGGAGTTCTGCCAGTTCTGCAGAAGATAGAAATACATTCCGGTATCTCCCATAGGCGTGTGTTTTGTCCCTCTCTCTATTCTCTATACTCTTATCTCTAATCTCTTTATCTCTATACTCTAATATAGGCGGACATTTGTCCACCTGGCTATTGGGCGGACAAATGTCCGTTTCCCCGGACGGGAGCAGATTCTGGCGTTTCAGCCTCATGCGCTCTCTTTTCTTCCGCTCCCCCTCGCTGGACGACTGGCCGATCAGCAGCTGGATGTCGCTCATGTAATAGGCTCCGTCCGTCAGTATCTCCACAAACCCAAACTCCTGGAATATCTTCAAAGCCCGCTCCACCGTGCCTACCTGATGCCGGGTAAAGGTGGCTACGGTCTGCACGGTATGGGGCAGGCAGTCATTCAGCATGAGTACGTCGTTGCTTTTCAACGACATTAAATACATCTTGAGCAGGAGATTGGAGTACAGAAGGCCGTCCTGCATACTCTCCAGGATGACCATGGTTTCGCTGTTATAAAAATTCTCTTTCAGCTTGAGGTAATAAAATCGTCGGTTCTCTGTCATGAAAGTTGCTCCTTTGGTTCAGAATGGCCTTTTGGGGTCTCTGTACGCATTTTAAAGGGGATTTTCGAGTGTCAGTGATAAAAAGTATTGCCTCCCCTCCGACACGCTCCGAGAGCGCTTGATTTACAAGGCTTTTTCCGCTCCTAAATGCGTAGAATCATGGTATCTTTTCCGCTGGCGTTCTGCCTCTTTCCTCCGGCGCACCCTGGTGGCACAATCCTTACAGTATTTCGCCCGGTTGGAGCCGGGCAGGAAAAGAGCGCCGCACTCGCTGCACCGTCTGCTTTCCAGCCGGTGGTAAAGGGCCGTTTCCAGCTGATGGTCTAAAGGCAGCACCGCCACACGGAACCAGCGGCAGAGCAGGGAATGGGAAATGCTCTGGACACAGACGCACCCGTCCCCCTCGTCAAGCACGATACACTGGCCGTTGTCGTAGTTGCAGCACTCACGCACCAGCCGCCTCGCCCTGCGGTACTGCCGGTAGTCCATGGCCGGGATACGCTCATGCCGCCTGTTTCCCATATCTCACCTTGCAGCGGCACAAAGGCGGCTGCCCCTCCCTGAAAAGGAAAACCGGCTCCGGCGCTTTCGCCCCCGTAGGCGCTGGCGGCATCCGGTAAGCGGCAGCGCCCACGGCAGACGTGGCCTTGCCCGTAAGGGTGACAGCGGCGGGGGTATCCCAAAAACTTGCCAATTTTCTGTGGTTTTGTTGCACATAGGCGTGACCTCCTTAAATAGATTTACTCCCACGAAAAAGAGTGAGAGTATGTAATGCCATCAATTACGGCAGTCTTAAAATCCTCCGCAGCTTCTTCCGCAGATGGTCTAACCTTGCGTAGATTGCTCCCGTTGTCAATCCCACAAGTGGGGCAATCTCCTTAGTAGAATAGCCTTGCATTTTCAGCAGAAGGATTTGTAACGTGCGCCTGTCTACCGTGGTTAAGGCAAGGGACAGAGTTTCACTCTCAATCTCGTCCGGCAAATCAGAGACAGACCTCACATCTGCCTGCTTCTCCATATCCGCCATGCTCTCAAGGTATTCACCGAAATCGCTCGCCCATCGGTAAAACCGCCTGTTGGAATTAAAATCTGCCCTGCCGTCTGTGCGGATTTGCTCAATGGTTGCTTCATCAACGCCGCACTCACGCAGAATCTTTTCCTCGGCTTCTTTCCAGATACGCCATTTCCTGTCCTCCCGTCCGTGGTTGTATGCCATCCTTGTTTCCTCCAATCGAATTGATGGAGAGGGCAGGAAAAAGCCCCCTCATTTTCCCAAAGGAAAAAACAAGGGGGCTGAACGCCTTAAATTTTGTTTTCGATTATATTCCTCAGCTTCGCAAGGATTTTGGCTTTGCGCTTGTTGACAACGCTCTGGGTTATTCCTAACCGCACCCCGACTTCCCGCTCGGAAAGTTCTTCAAAGAAGATTGCGTTTATCAATGACTGCTCACCGTCCGACAATAAATGTAGGGCGGCTTTCAGCCTGTCCACCATCACCGCATGGACAACGGTTTCCGCAACGTCCACCGTTTCATCAACAATGAAGTCCATCACATTCCCCTCACTGTCTGTAAACCCCTCCAATGAGAGCAGCCTGTGGTTCGTGTCCGGCTTTTTCAGATAACGCCACCGTTCTTTCTCCTTGTAGAAATCTGCGTACTGTTCCCGCATGACCTCAAGCAGACAGCCCTGCACGGGGATAAACGGCTTGTCCATGTAACTCTGGTTGGCTTGCCTGCGGCGGCAGAAATCCTTATAGGACAGTTCCATATAACCGCCATTCTCTTTGATATATACTTTTCTTGGTGCATAAAAGGTTCTGTGACCTCTACGGTTATGGGAGATACATATTCTGTTATGCGGAGATTCTACTTCTGGTTTCATGGTGAGAAGTAGCGTTGTAATGGCAGAGATTTTTTTAACTGGCTTCCTGCCAATCCTCGATATGCTATGTATAAGTCAAATCTGCGTTGCATGAGCAGATAGGTTACTGCCCGAAAAAAGGACATAAAAAATCCCTCCAAACTTCAAAAACAGGTCTGGAGAGTGTCTGTTAAGTCTTTTCGGGCGTAGCAAAACAGCCCACCACACGCCGTTTTTTTATATGGTGGGCGTTTGCCTTAAAGCCGTATGAAATGAGAGAACCGACAAACTGTGATTTTTTTCTAAAACAGTGTCCTCTCTGATTCTATTCCGTGTTTTACTGCCACATATAGGGAAATATATCCACTTTTGATTATCCATTGCCATATCCTTGCTAATTAATTTGTTTGTGGCGATATTCCTGATAAATAACTGGCAGAAGCAAAATTGCCAAGACAGCATACAATACAAACAGAACAGGAACGCTTCCTATCACTTTATTGCCAACCTCATATAAATCAAAATATGTTATTGCTGTACTTACTTGCAGTAAGCGATCTGGCAATAAACTGCAATGTACATCAAGTAATCATAGACTGTAAAATCAGGGTAGTATCCAAAATCCTGCGGCAAATATCCCAGAAGTTTTCGATACTCGCCATACATAGTAAAAATATCTTTCCCATCCCATGTGACAGAACCAGAAGATGGCTTTAGCAGGGTACACAAAATTCTCATAAGTGTAGTCTTTCCTGCGCCGTTTATCCCCAAAAGCCCATATACTCCTTTTTCTAAAGCATATGATACTTTATCCACCGCTACAACATTCTGAAATTGCTTGCTCACTTCAACCATTTTTAATTCCATAGTGTTTTAACCTCCCAGTTTTTGCAAATTGTTTTTGTTCTTTCCGAATACTGTATCCAAGATAAAAGAAAGACAGCAAAAGCAGGACAATCCAAACAGGAACAGATATGATTTCATAAATAGCTTCATTTAATGCAATCTGTATCCGGACAACAGTCCAAACAATACATAATAGCAATGCTAAAATTTGAGAGTCTGCCCTTTTGCTGTATAACATATGGAAGCAAATGCAACAAGCCACATTAAAGGGTACAAAATATTGTATGACAAGTTCCCATATCTCCAGTCTGTCAAGATAAGATGCCGCAATAAAAATAAACTTAACAGTACTAAATCAACGAATGCAAAAAGGATCATTCGAGCGGCGTAAACCTGCCTTATGGAATAAAGCGTGGTACATTCCACCTCCATAGCGTTTGCATTTCTGTTTTTCCACATTTCTGGAATAATCAGCAAAACAAATAACGGAGCTGCAATGCCTATGCTTCTCTGGATGTAGCAGTTGCTTCCTAAGTATTTTAAAAGCAGCCCTTGAATCAGCCACCAACGTTTTTTTATATATCTGCTTTGCTGATACAAAAATTCTGCCTTAGACAAAAACTTTTCCTCTTCCGTTTTATAATATGCCTTTTTTGATTTCAAAATCGCTTCCTGCATATTTGATTCGTTACAAGGAATTTGAATTTTTCTTTCAAGGAAATTTTTCATATCCCTGTCTGATAACATCATAAATTTTCCTCATCTCTCTAATATTTTGAAAGCACTTTCTATAAGGTATAACAAATCAAAGTCAAAAAGGATAGCCATGTTTTTAACTTTTATATTAATTATTCGACTGCATTCTCTTTATCCCATACATCTATTGCAAAGAATGCATATATCATTTTATCACAACTAACAAACATAAAAAGCGACAGGTTGAGCCTGCCGCTTGTGAGAAGATTAATGTATGTAACCTTTCGGTACTTCTTCAGATAGTCCGGATGCCGCTGTCCCCATGTGCCTATCGGCTGTTCTTTTTCGGCGGGTAAAGCTATACACGGTATTAGATAATCTCCTTGTCGTTCGTATTTGCCACCCAGTTCCTCAAATAATGATTTTGCCATTGTCTGTTACCTCCACATTCTTTTTTATTTTGAATGTCCGCAAAATCCGTCCTACATCCCTTGACCGGACGATATACCCGGCGAGTTCATCGGACAGTATGCGCCATATGGGTACAGGAAGAATCCGGAAGATAAGCACGAACTGCTGATTGACGAAAACGTAGCTTGGGTTGTCCGTAAAATCTTCCACATGGCTGCTGACGGGATAAACCATTCAGAAATCGCAAGGCAGCTCAATGAGGCAGAGATACCGACAAGGTATCTGTACCACAAGTTAAAAGGAGACAACTTTCCTGATAAGCAGCCGCATGTAAAGATAAAGAAGTGGGATAACAGTGCAGTGAAGGACATTATTACAAATGAAACATATCTTGGCACAATGTTCTGGAACAGGGCAAAATGCGGAATGGATACTGATAAGAAACTTTTGACAAAGCAAATGCTAATATCGTTGGTCTTAATGTGAACAGGAGAGTGGTGGGGAAGAAAAATCTTTTCTTTATCTGTGGGTATTGTGGAAAAACTTTGAAACACAGGAGCAGGACAAACGATAAATATTTTTGCAGAACTGGTTCACAACAATTTGAGAATGACTGTCAAAGGGTAAACGTCAGGATAAAAGAGCTTGAAGATGCTGTTTTGTGTCAGGTAAGGGGAATGGCGGTTATGCTGATAGAAGCAAGAAATATCCGCAAAAAGGTTCAGAAGAATGACCGGAAAACAGTTTTAGAGACAACGGTTGCTGACAGTACAAAGGAAATGGCACGATGGAAGGACACAAAGGTTCGTCTGTATGAACAGTATAAAGCCGGAACAATCACCAGAGAGGATTATATTGCCCGCATTGAAAAGGGCAAGGTAAGAATGGAAGAACTGGAACAGATCAAGAGTGAAGCACAAGCAGAACTGAACAGTATTCAGACAGTATCAAAGCCGGAGGAAATCCCGGACACAGAACTGGCAGAGCTTTCCGTTCTGGAGTCCTTTGATAAGGAGAGGTTAAAAGCATTGATTGATAAGGTTATTGTCTATGGGGCAGATGCCATAGAGATTGTGTGGAAAGTAGGCAATCCGTTTGAAACTGAAATCACTGCATAAAAACCTGTTTCAATTTACGGAAAGTAATGGTAGAATATGAGCCATAGGCAGGCTTTGTCTGTGGCTCGCTAAAAAATGAAATTTTTTTATTGTCTGTATAATGGGGTTAAAACCCTCGCCTTTAGGCGAAACCTTTAGGTAAACCCTATGACTTTAGGTTTAATCTAAAGCTAAAATAGGAATACTAAACCTGAGGTGAAATCATGGAAAATTACAGAAAATCGTCGCACTGCACATATGATATTAAATATCACTTGGTATGGATAACAAAATACCGTAAACCTGTGATAATTGGAAAGATAGCTTTAAGGGCAAGAGAGCTGATCCGTATGGTATGTCAGAGCAATGAAGTAGAAATACTGGCAGGCCATGTGGGCAGCGACCATATACATCTGTTGGTTTCTGTTCCGCCCCACCTTTCAGCAAGTAAGCTGGTGCAATATATAAAAGGAAATACATCCAGGAAACTGCAGATGGAATATAAGGAATTAAATAAACAGTTTTGGGGACAGCATTTATGGGCAAGGGGATACTTTGTGGCAAGCAGCGGGAATGTGACGGATGAAATTATCAAAGAGTATATTAAAAACCAAGATTTGCAGGAAAAAACAAAGTCCGATAACTTTGAAATAGGATAAACGTATCAGAGTAAGCGAGAACTATACGGAGAAACGTCTTTAGGCTGCTTTAGCAGCCCACCGAACCTACCGGCTTTAGCCGGTAGTGGTTCAGTCCTTACTTGACACAAGCAGAATTTTGTGTTCTACATGGAATAACTTGATATAGTTCAAAAAAGTGATATAATTTGCAATATAGCGTATGGATTGAAATGCTTATTGCAAATTATTTATTTAAATAGGAGTTATGAAGAGTGCATACAGTAAGCGGAACATTTTATAAAAGTTTTGATGTAGAGCGAAATCGAAGATATTGGACCTTTTTGCCGACTGAATTAAATTTGTTAAATATCAGAATTGATCAGGATATTACAGATCTTTTGATACAGGCGCATCGCACGATTGGCATTTTGGAAGGAATGATAAGATATATTCCAAATGTGGAACATTTTTTAGAAATGATGATTTGTGGTGACGCATATTACTCATGTAGAATTGATAATATTGCAGTACATTATAGGGATATATTAATTGGGAACAATAATTTGGCAGAGACAAAGAGTGCTATAAATTGTTGCAAGGCTTTTCATAGTCTGCCAGAAAGGGTTCTTACAAAAAATAATTTATGCGATTTGCAAAATTCTGTTATGGATGGAATTGGGGCAGATGGGGTAGGTATGATTAGGAATAAAGGGTTTTTAATGCGTCCAAACGTTATTGTTAATATGCAAGAATATAATCCACCGTCCCCAGAAAATATAGATGAGTTGTTGCTGGACTTAATAAAGTATATTGCAGTAGATCAGAGTGTAGACATTTTGATTAAAACAGCATTAATGTACTACCAATTTGAAACAATACATCCCTTTAGAAGTGGGAATGGGCGAGTAGGGAGGCTGCTGCCGGCTTTATTGCTTATGAAGAAAGGGATTTTATCAAAGGGATGTTTATTTATTTCAGAATACCTTTACAAGCATAATGATATTTGCTTGGATTTGTTTTTTGGAGTACAGCATTTTGGAAATTATATGGAATGGATAAAGTTTTTCTTGCAATGTATTATTGATTCGTCTAACCAAGCTATAAAACGGATTAAGGAGGCAGTTGATGAAAGGTCTAAGATAGGAAAGAACTTGCAACGTAGCGCTAAGTTTTCGGGGGAGTTGTCCCGAATATGTGACTTTATTGAAACAACACCTGTTTTTATGATTAATAATTTAGTGGATGTATTTCAGATTTCTTATAACACTGCGTCAAGCAGGGTGGATATGCTGGTAGAAATGAATATTGTAAAAAGGGATAATGAGCAGCATAGAAATAGGATATTCGCTGCGCAAAAATATATTGATATATTTATGGATTCCAAATAGATGGCAAAGATAAATAGGACTTTTAAAAGTAAGTTTTATGCATGGAGGATGATGTAATAGAATCTTGATATTTCATGTATTCATAGGTAATGGCATTCTTGTAACAATATGTGGAGGTATTTTTAGATGGAGGATAAGAAGTATGGCAGAAAGTCAGAACACAGAATATAAAGAGTCATGGAGAGATGAATATTTAAAATGGGTGTGCGGTTTTGCAAATGTACAAGGAGGATGCATCTATATTGGACTTGATGATAATGGGAAGATTGTTGGTGCGGCTGACTGCAAGAAACTTCTTGAGGATATTCCCAATAAAAATCACAGCCATACGGCTTGACCACCGGCTCTGCCGGTGGTTTGGATGAACCCCTCCGGGGCATTTTTCGGTACCGCCTATAGGCGGTGTCTAAGCAACCCCTTTTTCGGTGCTGCCTATAGGCAGTATTTCACTAACCTCTGGTACTTGGCTGCCTCTTAAAAGAGGCTCTTTATCCTTCTATTCTACTGCATTCCTCCTGCTCTTCGATGTACTTTTTGATTGTCTCTTCGTTCACTTGCCCAATCGTCTCGGCATAATATCCTCTTGCCCAAAAATGTCTGCCATACTTGTCCCTGTATTCTGGGTGTCGGTCAAATATCATCAGGGCACTCTTTCCTTTCAATTTTGACATCACTTCCGAGATACTCATCTTGGGCGGAATCGAAACATACAGATGTACATGGTTTGGACATACTCCGCCTTTTATCAATTTTACTCCTGTGATTTTACATACTGTGGACAATATCTCGCCAACCTCTTTCCCAATCTTCCCATACATTACTTTCCGGCGATATTTCGGAATAAAAACAATATGATACGTGCAATTATACTTGGTATGTGCTAAAATCTGATTATCCATTATGGATACCTCCTGCTATTGTTGATTAGGTTGCCTAGACCCAAATCTATGATAACATGGAGGTTTTATTTTTGGTACTTTAGGGATCGCTACTGCTCACTCTATTCTCCCCAGCTCTGCTGGGGGCTTAATGGACGTTCAGTTAAGGATACAATGGGGATTATAGCCGATGTAAATTGCTTAGATGAGAATGGAAAACAATATATTCAGATTATTGTAAATCCAAGTTCGTATCCGGTCAGCTATCGTGGTGAGTATCATTATAGGAGTGGAAGTACCAAGCAGCAGCTTCGCGGCTCGGCACTGACAGAATTTCTTGTCAGAAAGACAGGATATCGTTGGGATGCTGTTCCAATAGACAATGTGTCTGTTGGAGACTTAGATATAGAGAGTTTTGAAATTTTTCGCCGTGAGGCTGTTCGTACAGAACGAATGACACGTAAAGATTTGGAGTGTACAAATGAGGAATTGCTTAATAAATTGGGGCTGATTGTTGATGGAAAACTGAAACGGGCAGCAGTTTTGCTTTTTTATCGTAATCCGCAACGTTTTTTTACTGGCTGTTATGTGAAAATCGGGAAGTTTGGTATAGGTTCTGATCTTCAATATCAGGATGTAGCAGAGGGATCGCTTATCCTAATTGCAGACAGAGTGGTTGAACTGATTTATTTGAAATACTTAAAGGCGTCTATATCCTATGACAAAGAGGTACGTGTGGAGACATATCCATATGCAAGGGAAGCAGTGAGAGAGGCAGTATACAATGCATTGATTCATTGTAAATGGGAAGATGGTATCCCGATTCAAATTCGAATAGAAGATGAGGCTATGTATATCAGTAACGCATGTGTATTTCCAAGTGACTGGACAACAGAGAATCTTATGAAAACACATAATTCCAGACCATATAATCCGGATTTGGCGAATACTTTTTTCAGAGCAGGGTATATAGAATCATGGGGACGAGGGATTCAAAAAATTTGTGAAGAATGCAATTTGATTGGTGCGAAGATTCCTGAATATAGCATTCTTGGAGATGATATTACAGTTAAATTTACTGCGGTTGCAAACAGCAAAAATTTTAATAGGACAAATGATGTCCGAAAAGGAAAGGGAGTGAATACAAAGGTTCTGGAGCTTATAAAAGCGCAAACGGACATTTCATTGTCCGAAATGGCTGACCATTTAGGTGTGTCATATAAAACAGTGCAGAGAGCAGTTGCAGATTTAAAAAAGGTTGATGCTATTGAAAGGGTTGGAGGAAGAAGAAAGGGATATTGGAGAATAAAAGAAAAATGAGATGAGTGAATATTTCGAATGAAAAGATATAAAAAATAGAATATTTTAATGGATAAAGGGGCAGTAAAAAGTCATTTCATTTTGTGGGATTTACTGGTAAAATAAGAGTTATAGGCATGGTGTCTATGGCTCTTATTTGCTAAAGTAATATGTTTTAATTTGATGTAAAATGTATTGAGGAGGAAAAATGGAACGCAAAGAGAATGATTATAGAAAAATATGTTTTTATTGTGCATCTGTATATGAGGAAAAGGATAAAGAAATATTGACTTGTCCTATTTGTGGTAAAACCATACATCTATCAGAGTATGAAAAGTAATGAAGAATATTAGACAGGCTGTTTTTCAAGGCTGGACATGCCGTATCGAATATGAGCATGAAGATAATGGCAGACGTTATTATACAGAGCAGTGTGGAGAAATCTTAAATTTTATTGCATTAGCCATTGCAAGTGGAATAATAGGAAATTTGTCAACCGATGTTGTTAAAAAAGTATTCAGTAAAATTGCTTCATATCTTCGACAAAGTAAAAAGAATCATGATGATGATGTATTAACCAGTTTCTTGGAATCATCAGAAAAAATAAATAAGTTTGCGGAGTATATCAATGCATATTATGATGAGTATGATGGAGCAGACACTAAGACTAAAAATGCAATTTTGGAAGAAGTGTTTGTAGAACATACATCTCATATTATAGATGGATTGATAAAAATGGAACATCAAGGAATAAACATTGATAAAGTGATGGAAGATAGCCCACATTCAAGGGAGGAAATGATGAAAATGGTTTTAGATATACAGGATAAGGTAAAAGTTGAAAAAATAGAGAAAAAGGATTTTGCAGGTTTTTGGGATAGAGTGGATGATATGTAAACAGATTTATCAAATAAACTTTCTTGGTTGTTTAATACAAGCGGGGTTTTGATAAGGAGGAATGCTTGATGTATAAAGGAATTGTTTTAGATAAAATGCAAAGAAATGCCTTTTTGTCAATGGCGGCACAGGAGGGGTTGATTTGTGAAAAAGGGAAGACAGATGGGGTTTTTGACATGGTGACACGGCATACACCCTCATCATGGTTTGCACGAATGATTCTTGAACAATTTACAGTTGCTGGTACAGTTTATGTAGATCCATTTACATATGGTTGTATGGATGGGGAACTGATTGAGAAAAAATTATCATGCCATACCAAAAATGTGAGGATGATGTAGAAGGGTTTTTCACTTTTGATATAGATACGGTTCAATGGATGATGGCAGAAAAAGGACTTGATATCAAGTATTATACGATAGATAGAATTAGGGAGATATATGATGAATGGAATAAAAAAGTTGAAGAATTTTTAGAATTTGAAAGGCAATACAATGTCAGCTACAGTCAGGTTCGACTTCTCAAAGCATTCGAATTAGAACCGAAAAGGGATTACACTGGTATTGATATTGACCATTTGATAGAACTGGGAGATTTTATTTATCGTAATCCTCTTATTGAAGTACTTGAAGAATATAAAGAGCTGTTCAATATAGCCTATCATAATGATTTATTATCTCCAGTGATTAACGCTACGAATTCTGATACGGCTGATTCATCCTATGCTAGCGAAAAAGTTCCTGTTATAGAAGGAGCTGAAAGTATTAAAATACACATCTAAAAGGTTGGACAGAATATACACAGCTTCATCATTGAAAGATAATGTTAAATTGGTGCAAACAGATGAGGCAAAAGCATATCGAAAAAAAGTAGATGAGTGGATGTCTGCTATTTCCAAACAGAACTATGATAATATGCAAATGATAGAAGATGATATTGTAAAAGTCCAAAAAGCAATGAAATTTAAAGACGTTATTGAAAACGTTGGAAAAGTGTGTGCAACTAGTGGAGTGATAGCTACGGTTCTCACACCAATTTTACCACCTATTGGTGTAGTTGCTGCAATGACTGCGTTTGTTGGAATGCCAACAGCATTTTTAAATCCAATGAAACGACATTTATGGGCATCGTTTGGAATCTACAATAAATAATAAAAATCTTAATTTTTTTATTCCTTACTTGACACAAGCAGACTTATACATCTACCATATGTGGGATTACGGGACACCGCTTTATGATATTATGGAAGGCTTGAACAATGTGGTGAAGGCCGGAAAAGTACGCTATCTTGGTATTTCTAACTGTTATGCTTACCAACTTGCAAAGGCGAATGCACTGGCAGAAAGGGAGGGTTTTGCAAAGTTTGTATCGGTACAGGGACATTATAACTTAATTTTCCGTGAGGAAGAACGGGAGATGGCAAAACTGTGCGCAGAGGACAATATTGCGATGACACCTTATAGCGCATTGGCAGGCGGCAGGCTTGCGAAACATTCCGGCGAAATTTCAAAGCGTATGCAGGAGGACAGTTATGCAAAGCTGAAATATGATGCAACTGCGGGGCAGGATGGTGTAATTATTGACAGAGTAGCAAAATTGGCCCGGCAAAAAGGCGTTTCTATGACAGAAATTTCCCTTGCATGGCTTTTGACAAAGGTGACCTCACCTATAGTCGGTGCAACAAAGCTCCATCATATAGAAGGAGCGGCAAAGGCAACGCAGCTGGCATTATCGGCGAGGGAAATTTCCTGTTTAGAGGAACCTTATGTTCCGCATAGTCTGGTGGGCGTTATGGCACAGAATACGCAGAGTTCTGCAAAAGAGAGCCATGTATGGTCTGCCGGAAACCAGAATATATAGCGCAGGTATGGAAATGAGTAAAAAATGGAGGATAAGATTATGGTAAAATAACGGGATTACAAAAGAGGAAATCGCGGAGATTTTAACTCATGCAGCATTTTACGCAGGATGGCCGAAGGCATGGGCGGCTTTCAAGATGGCGAAGGATGTCTGGTCGGAAGAATCAACAATGTAATGTTTGAACCGGGATGCAGGAACATTAAGACACGCTCCGGACAATCTTTCATATGTTCCGATATTTTAAGTGAAAGCCAAGGGGGGGGGAAAAGGTATAAGCCGCAAAATTTTGATTAGGCAATATGAAAGGATACATGGATTATAAAAGTTTCTTGGATTTTTTAAGCAGTAATGAAAGGGTCATATAGGAAATGAGAAAAAGTGCGGATATAATGTATGAATTAATATTTATTTTAAACAATATAGAAACATTTATATGGTCGGATGCTTTATTTTTGCCGGAAAATGAGGTTTGGGATAAGCATTCAAAAGGACTGATCCGGGATCCGGACGATATGGAAAATGAAGAAGACGAGCTGCCAAAAGCAGCGATAGAAAATCATTTCATATATACATTAGATATTCAGAGTATTCAGTTAATTGTTGAAAATGCAAAGCGGCAAAAACAAAATATTTCTGACGATGATTTGTTAAAGGCATTTTTATTTTATTATGATCACGATGCATATATGGATATGGATAAATCCTGAGATTTTTTTGTTTGTCATAAAATAGATTGACTTTTAGAAAGATGATAGAGCAGCATAAAGACCTCATTGAAAATCTATTATTTCAAATTCGTCCGGAACATACCTGTTCCTTACGAAACCATTTTACATAGGAGTATATGTCTTACCAGATTATCAGAAACAAGGCTGTGGCTCCAGGATTATGGATTGTTTGGAAGAGAAAATGTCAAAAAAATAGGATATCGTTTTTTTAGAGGCTTCGCTTGCGGCAGTGTGTTAATATGAGCATAGAGGGTATAAAACGGTAGGACATGGAATGATTCCCGCTTTGGAGTTCATATGTTACTTGTAATATAAAAACGAAAAAATAAGGATTGCACATGGACAATTAATAAGCTATACTGAAATAGTTTGTCAAGGAGGTATGGTATGTTTCGCATTGCAATTTGTGATGATATTCCCGAAGAACGGGAAAGAATACGTGTGGTTCTAAAGCAAGGGCTGGATGACTGTAAGATGAACGCTGAGATTATAGAGTATGAAAGCGGTGCTGCATTATTGGAGACATGGGAGGAAGCAAAGCCAGATCTTCTTTTTTTGGACATTTATATGTCGGGTCCGGATGGTATGGAAACTGCCCGCAGACTGCGGGAGGCGGGCTGCAAGGTGATCATTATTTTTTGACGACGACATCGGATTTTGCGATCGAAGGTTATGAGGTAGAGGCGGCAGGGTATATTGTAAAGCCGTTGGAGCAGGAAAAACTGCGGCAGCTGTTAGAAAGGCTGTTTCAAAATGAAAATTCCGTAGTGCTTACTTTGCGGCAGGGAAACAGGATATTTACGATTCTGCCGTCTGAAATCATATATATCGAAAGTAACCGGAACAGGCTGGCGATTCATACGATCAGGGAAACCATTTATTATTACGGGCGTATGAGTGAGGTCGTCAGCAGACTTTCCCAAAAGCAGTTCCTTCGCTGTCACCAGAGTTTTCTTGTGAATATGGACCGGATCTGTGCCGCTGAGGACGACTTTCGTATGGAAAACGGGGATGTGATTCCGATTCGGGTGCGGGAGCGAAAAGCTGTCAGGGAAGCTTATTTTCAATATATTACGGAGAAAAGTTTATGAAGTATATCAAATATATATTGCCGATTTTGGTAGCCGTGTCATTTGCGGCGGCGGTATGTGCAGGGGTGTGGAGATTTGGGTTTCCTACAAACAGCAGTACGGTTGATAAGATTGACAGCGTTTGGGAATATACGACAGATTCCGGGCAGAAAGGCACGCTTACGTTGCCTGAGGTACTGTTTTTGCCAAAGGGAACAGGAGAAATCCGGCTTACTACAACCTTACCGGAATGGACAGGAGAAGCATATGTGCTTCAGTTTGTTTCGATACAACAGAGCGTGGAGGTCCGGGTTGACGGAGAAAAGCGTTATACTTATGGAACATTGCCGGAGGCGGAGGATTTTGTCTATCGCTCGGCGCACCATATCAATCAGGTAGTTTTGGAACAGAAAGACAGTGGCGGAGAAGTCACGCTTATTTATCGGGCGCCGCCTCTTTTTCTTCCTGAATTGGGACATTTGCGGGAAATGCAGATTGGAAGTATGAACGATCTGACGCTTTACCGGTTTGGCATGGGCGCCCCGTATCTGATCGTCAGTTTCTTTGTGATCCTGACGATTCTGCTGTCATTGGCTCTTCTGATCACATATCGTGGAATGCCGCTTTGGGAAAACTTATCACTACTGCTTCTTGCAGTAGTGGCGATTGTTTTCTTAAATTCGGAAAATAATGCGCTCTGGTCGGTAGTCCGTTATTCACCTGTATTACCTGCTTTTATGGACTGGCTTTTCTTTTATATCGATCCGCTTGTCCAGTTTACGGCATGGCTGGCCCTTTATGCCAAAGGCTGGCGGCTGCGGGGGATTTGGCGTTGGATGTCATTTTTTCTTGGAGGATATTTGGGAATGACAGTACTGTCATTGGCCGGATTGCTTAATTTTAATCTTAGCCGACCGTTTTTTTCAATAGTCGGATGTTTCTTTACACTGTTTTGGATAAAAAATCATACGGGGCCTCAGCGTGAGGGAGGGGATAGACCGAAAACGGGATTTCCGTTGTCGGTGCTGGTTCTCTTAGCCGGATATTATCTGGATTATATGAAGTACCTGTTGACGTTCCTGCCGGTGAATGCAAGTTTGCCGGTGTTTTTGCAGTTAAAGCTCCCGCTGCAGTTTTTCACCGGGATAGCCTCCGTCTTTTTTTCGGTGATTGCGTTAAAAGAAACGATGGACCAATTAGCAAAGCGTAAAGCAGATATGGAGGTAGAAGCGGAAACAGCAATGCTTCTGGCAGAGTACGCCAAGCAGCAATACGAAAGCATCGTACAGCGGGATATATCTTTGCGGAGTATTAAGCATGATATGCAGTTTTATTTTCGTACGGTCTCCGCTATGCTTGCTGATGGGAGAATCGAAGAGGCCGAACGGTATGTTGCAGATCTTGGAGATACGGTAGCTGTTTTACGGATTTCTCCATGGTGCGCAGATTATGTTGCAAATATTTCCATCGGCTGGTATGCGGACCAGTTTGCTCAGCAGGGTATTCCGTTTTCTGTTGATGCAACGATACCGGAAGTCAGAGAGGAGGTTCATTCAGGGATAAACTGTATCCTTTCCAACGCATTGCAAAATGCGTTGGAAGGATGCGCAGGGCAGGCGGATCCTTTTGTCAGGTTATCGGCAAGGCCGAAAGGAAACGATCTTCTGATCAGGATAGAGAACCGTTGCAGCAGTGAGCTGTCTGGTCTGCAGGATTTTCCTACCACAAAGCATGGCGAAGGACATGGGTTAGGCATTGCAGGTATGAAAGCTGCCGCAAAGCGTCAGAATGGGTATTTTAAAGCGAGCGCAAAGGAAGGAGTTTTCCGGGTGGATGTAGTATTGTGCGGTGTGTTTGTATAAATGAACGAAATTAAATATTTGTGTCTTTAGAGTATTGCGTTGACGATTATATCGAAAAACATGACAATTATCCTGCGCCCCTTTCCAAACGGAAGGGGCGCTTTTATAATTGGGGGAATAGGGTGCGTGTGCTGTAATTCATAGGTGTTTTGAAGTAGGAGTATGATCAATCATGAATAAGAATGGAGCAAAAACAGAGCTGGCAGATGAGCTGATGCTACAGGAAAGCGATAGAAACGAACGGGAAGATACAGCACGGGAGCCACAGCCGGAAAGGGAATGGGATCCGGAAGCAGAAGCAAGAAGGATTCAGGAGAGGGTAGAGGTTTTACGAAAGACAATAAAGGATATGACCGGCAAATCATAGGGATTTTGCTTACGGATTTCTGTGAATGATATGAATTTATGAGAGGGAAAACTTACGAAAGAGACGACAACATGTATCAAATAGCGCTTTGCGACGATGAAAAAACAGAACTGGATAAAACACAAGCTATGTTGGCAGATTATAAAAAGAAGCATCCGGAATATGAAATCATATCCGAATGTTTTTTGGATGCCGCGCAATTGCTGGAACGGGTTCAGGAGCATGGGTATATGCCGGATATTTTGCTGCTGGATATTTATATGCCTCATAAAACAGGGATTTGTGCGGCAAAAGAGCTGCGCAAATTAGGAAATGAGTGCCGGATCATTTTTTTAACATCTTCCACGGAACACGCACTGGAGGCATTCGGGGTAAACGCTTCGCAGTATCTTGTGAAACCGATTGTAAAAAAGCGACTGTTTTATGCTTTGGACGGCCTGATCGGAGAACTTGCGGAAAAACGTAAAAGGTATTTGCTGCTTCGGATTGATGGACGGCTGCGCAGGATTTTGGTGGATCATATTGTTTTGTGTGAAGCGCAGGGAAAACGTCAATGCCTGCATCTGACGGACGGATCGCAGGAGGTTTTGCGCATGACGATTAACCAGCTGTCGGAAATGCTTTCCGAGTATGAAGAATTTGTCAAAGTCGGGGCTTCTTATATTGTGAGTCTGGCCCATATAGACAGTCTGAATGCGCACGATGTCTGCCTGGACAACAGGACAAGCATCTATCTGCCGAGAGGCGCGTACAAGCCACTGCGTGACAAATATTTCGATTATTATTGTGGGGGGGGGTAGAAACGAGGGTTAGATTGTAAAATATTCCGAAAAAAATGCGGTTTGTGCGATAAGCCTTCCAAACACAGTTTGTATGAGATAAAATAGTACAAACGGGTGAGAGGAGACGTTATTATGTTGCGTGTAGGGATTTGCCAGTTCCTTAGGGCACTGAATGCACTGGCCGCATCTTATATGGCGGGAAAATGGGCGGTCAGCTATACCTTTCAGGAACGCGGCTATGATGCGATCGGCAGTGAATATATGTTTGCACTTGCCATTTATCTGATTGTTTTTAAGGTATCCGGATTTTTGTTTGTCAAGAAGAAAAAGAGGGAGGTTTTTTGCGACGACAGCCAGAAAGATTCCTGCAATATCATTGTATGGTATGACTGGCGCGAAAACAGTGGGATTGTGGAAAAACCGCGTAACAGTACGCCTGCCTGTAGAAAGCAGCAATCTGTTAAAAAGACGGCAGGCGGCTGAAGCGGGCGGCAAGTTCCCGTAATCATAACAAAAGCTCCGGACATGGGAGTGGAATCAATAAGAAAAGGAGTATGGAATGTTAGGTGGATCTTTTTGGGTAGCAATGTTGCGTAACGGACTTAGCGCATTTCTTCTTATGACAGTATTCCTGCTTCTGGATCGTCCCAAGCTGCCAATGAAAAAGACGATTTTGTATTATGTGGTTTATGGAGCGAGTCTGAATTTTTTTACAGTTTGTGGTATATGGTTTCCATTCGGAGCTTTGTTAAGCTCTCCGGTCTGAGCGCTCTTTTGCTGGTTGGAGTGTTTTGCTTTGCAATGAGCGGAGAGGGGATTTACCTGTCTTTGTACAAAATGGCGCTTGCTTTTTATTTTCTGGCTATCTGTGTTGTATTGGGAATTGATATTTCCAGGTTGTGGTTTGATGGGAACCGATGGGTGGATTTGCTGATACGGGTTATTATTATTGTTATTGTCATCTTGTTTGTAACAAAAAAATTCCGCAAGTCGTTTTTATATAATTTGGATTTTCTGCGGGAAGAGATGGATCGGTTTAGTGTTGTAACGATGCTGATTTCAATTATGGCAGCTTCCATTATTATATATTGGCCCAATGGACACCCGCTGTCTATTGGGAATGTCGTACGTCTGCTTGCGAATTTAATTATGGCCGGAATTGTTCAGTATACCGTATTTCATCTGTATATCCATCTTGGGAAAGAGCATATTTATCAGGAAGAAAACCGTATTCTTGCCATGAACGAACAGCTTTTGCGCTTTCAGCGCGCCCTTGCGGATGAGGCGGAGGAGAGGGCGGCAAGGATCCGCCATGATGTCCGCCACCACTGTCTGTTAATCCAGGATTATGTCAAAAAAGGGGAGATGGACCAGCTATTATATTATTTGAATCAGTATATTGAAGATGTGGAGTGTGCGGGCGTAAAACGGATCTGTGAAAACAGGACCATAGACAGTATCCTTTCGGTCTATGCCAGACAGGCGGAAATGAACGGTACGAAAGTAGAAATGGATGTTGTTGTGGCGGAACATTCTCCGGTGCGTGACATTGATCTGGTTGCAATTCTTGCGAATGTATTTGAAAATGCCATTCACGGCGCCGGACAATCCGGGGTTGCAGATGCGAAAATCAAAATGAGTATCCGGCAAAAAGGGCATAAACTGGTGATCCAATGCAGAAATACCATTTGTCCCGGACAAAGGTTTGACGGAGAGGCAGGGATTGGGATGGCAAGCATCCGCAAGACAGCGCAGCGTTACGACGGAGAAACGGATTTCAGCGTGGAAGACGGGATGTTTGTAACAAGGATTTTGCTCAATATAGAATATTAGAACGTGTTTGAAACATCCGGATAATTCAAATGATACCGAAAAAAGTGCACTCTGTGCCAAATTGCTGATATTAAATACATGAAATGATATAATGACCAAAATCAGAACCAAATGATGTTACATTCATTTATCATTAATGTAAGGAGGACTCAAAATGAAACAGGAAAGTGTTTGCCGCGCATGGAAAGTATGTGTGGGAAAGGGCAGGAGGCGACTGTATCAAAAGGTACTGGCAGTTTCCTTGTCTGCTGCAATGGCAGTTTCTTTTCTGCCTGCAAATATAATGCCGGCAGCAGCTGCGGCGAAGACGTATGTGAGTATGCGAACTGCGTTTAAGACGCTGCAGGTCGGGCAGAAAAATCGTATGACGCTGAAAAACAATACGGCAGGATGGAAGATTCAAAAGATATCCACAAATGATGAAAGTATTGCGGCAGTATCCGCAAAAACAGAAAAAAGCTTTCAGATTCAGGGGAAAAAAATTGGCAGGACGACGGTAAAGGCCGTATTGAAAACCACATCCCGAAAAAAACATACGTCCAAAACCGTAAGATGCAGAGTAAACGTTATTGCGGCAGAGAATACGGCGCCAACGCCGGAACCGGAACAGCAGACGCCGGTTACGGAAGCAGAGGTTTCCACACAGGAGCAGCTGGATCAGGCACTTTTGAATGCGAGTCTGAAAAAGCTTACGATTGCTTCTGAAAATGCGGCAAAATTCGTAATTCCTGCAGGCTCTTATGAAAATGTCAGCCTGATTGTAGATACGCCTGCCGCAGACATTGAGAACAGCGGAGTGTTCCGGTCCGTGGAAATCCGTGCGGTAAAACCGGATACATGGTTTGAAAAAGCAGTCGGCAATGTAATGCGGGTTACTGCA
Source organism: Eubacterium plexicaudatum ASF492 (assembly GCF_000364225.2). Taxonomy (GTDB): domain Bacteria; phylum Bacillota; class Clostridia; order Lachnospirales; family Lachnospiraceae; genus Eubacterium_J; species Eubacterium_J plexicaudatum. Next base: position 4,098,900 of record NZ_AQFT02000001.1, on the reverse strand, counting down.
AAAGCGGCCCGTATCATCGTAAATCCAGGTGCACATATGAAAGAACTGACATTTTCGCAGCCGGATGCTGACGTAAAGCTGGAAGTAAACGGAAAAGCGGATCAGATTCGCATTCAGTCTAAAATGAAACTGGATGTATCCGGTAAACCGGAGGATGATTTGTCCGTATCGGTAGAGCAGACGGCAGCAGATACACAGATCGTATCCGAAACGCCGCTGGAGCTCTCGCTGCATGCCGCTGCAGCGCTGACGTTTGAAAAGGGAGCCGAAGGCAGCGTTGTGTCTCTGGTGACAGCAGGCATCAAAGCAGCGATCAGCAATCTGACATCGAAAATTATTTCGGTGAAACGTTCAAATGGAACGACTGCAAATGTAAACGCAGGACAAAAGGATATGCAGATATCTTCTGATGCCGCGCAGAATACAGGCTCTGCTTCGTCCGGTTCTAACTGGGGAACGGGTTCCGGCTCGAATTCCGGCTCCGGCTCAGGATCAGGTTCCGGATCGGGTACAGGTTCCGGCTCAGGATCAGGTTCCGATGCGGAGGATACAAATAAAAATGGTATACCAACACCTACCATGGAGGATGTTCAAAAGGGGACTAATGCGGTATGTACAGCGATCACAATCGGCAACGATGGGGATAATTCAAAAGTGTACTGGAAAACATCTTTTGATGGGAAAGAGAATGTGACGTTTTTTGAAGACCGGCCGGAACTGGAGTTGCAGTTTAGTGTAGGCGTGGGAGATCAAAGAAAGTGGTTTTCGGGCGTGGGAGCCATCTCCAGGCTTTCTTCAATGTCTGGCAAAAACGAATATAAACTGGCAGGCAGCACCGAGAAAACGGATAGTCTGAGGGCGTATTTCCGTTTTGCAGATAAAGAGACAGAAAACGGAGGTGATGAAATTGAGGTTTCGATTCAGGTATGGAATGAAGAGGTGCTCGGACAGTATCTGCGGGATTATATGAATATCCGTGAGGAGCAATATAAGGAAAAACCATTTTCCATAAAGATTCCGGTTTCTACCGTGCAGGGCAATGGATTGATAATGGCTTATGACAAAGAGAAGAAGCCGTATGCCACGGAACTGGTGGAACTGCCGCAATGGACAGGAGACGGACCAAAGATTCCAAAAATTCAGGCAGCGGAAGTGCTGGAAAAATCAATTTCCGTAGAAGAAATCACAGCTACGGTTATCATCAGCGGATCCGGTCTGGAAGCTCTGAAGAAGAAAGATGGGAAGTATTACCTTAAGGTGGAGGTTCCGATTGCTCCATTACCGATTCCGGACGAATTGCCGGGTGGAACATTCAAATGGAATGACTCTTTCAATCGAGGGGACTTTAAGGAGATAACGGAAAAACGAACATTCCGGTCCGTATTCGCTAAAAACGATCAATTTTTTGGTTCGGTAGATTCGTATGGTGACAGTGAGAAAGAAATTGACATGACGTTCTGTTATGAGACAGCAGGCGGAGAGAAATATACGCCGGAGCCACTTCATGAAGGTGAAGAAGCAACAGATAAAGGAATTGGAGAATCTGAGGTTACTTTGATCGTTTATGATAAAGCGCTGGAAGACAGGTGTATGCAAATGCTGGAAGAAGAGCTTGCAAAGTTAGCTGAAGAGCCGCAGAATGTCAGCTATCAGTTTACGATAACAGGCTTTGGCGTGGAAGGAAATATCATCAAGGCTGTAGATACGACGACGATTAAAGCGGAAGCGATAGAGAGTACTGATATTTTGGAGGATGACTGGAAAAATACGTATCCGAGATAATTGAACTGAATAGAATGCCCAAAAGCCTCTTGCCTGAAAATGGCAGGGGGCTTTTTACAGTATGACGGGCATGCCGTCAGTCTGTGGTCGTAGTTGCCGACAAACTTCAATATTGACAATTCGGCCAATCTGTCATATACTGTACTTGCTGATACATAACAATATATAACGGACTGGTGGTGAAAAGTTGGAAATCATAGTAAGCAATAAGGCAAGTCGACCCTTATATGAGCAAATTTCTACACAGATTAAAGCGGCTATTATGAGCGGAGAATTAAAAACCGGCGAAGCAATTCCCTCCGTACGGGCTATGGCAAAATCTTTACACATTAGTATTTTAACTGTTCAGAAAGCATATACCACGTTGCAGGAGGATGGTTTTATTGAAACAACGGCAGGAAAAGGGTGTTATGTATCGGCGCAAAATCAGGATTTTTATTTGGAAGAGCAGCAGAAAAAGATAGAAGAAAAACTGTCAGAAGCAGTTGAAATTGCCCGTTCTTGCGGTATTAAACCAGATAAACTGATAAACTTACTTACCCTTTTGTATGAGGAGGATGAATGATGAACAGCAATGCATTGACCGTATCAGGATTAACGAAGAAATACGAAGCATTCACTTTGTCGGACATATCGTTTGAGGTGCCGCGGGGAACTATTGCCGGATTAATTGGAGAAAATGGTGCGGGAAAAAGCACGATACTGAAATCTGTTTTAGGACTGATACATAAGGACCAGGGGGAGATTTCGGTTTTGGGAAGTCCTGTGGAAGAATTGCAGCCAAAGATTCGAGAAAATATTGGTGTGGTTTTTGACGGAACTAATTTTTCGGAAGAACTTACGCCGAAAAAATTGCATAAGGTACTGAAAGGAATTTACGGTTCCTGGGATGAAGAATACTTTTTTGCATTGTTAAAAAAGCTGTCTTTGCCGGCTGAAAAGAAAATTAAATCTTTTTCAAAGGGTATGAAAGCAAAACTATCCTATGATTATTGCGATGCAGATCTTTTTATTTGTGGCAAATACGGGAACGGCGTTGCATGCCGCAAAACGATCGTAAAAAATGGCGGTATATTAGAAAGAGAAGTCATTGATACAAAAGGATTAAGCAAAAGCGGTATTTTTCAGCGATATTGGATTTCCATTTAAAATGTTATGTCTTCCATACGGATAAACTGAGAAAGGGCTTATGGTTTGCCATAAGCCCTGAATCTTCCGGTGTGTTTGCCGCTGCATTGTTGAAATCAAACAGATGTTATTTTCTGCCATTGGCTGATGCTGAGCCGCCAGGTGAATTTACGATATTTGCACTGATTGTGCCGTTATGAACAGGAAGGGAATTTCCTCTTCCATCTTTTGCTGCGACAGTAACCTCGCTGCCGTTATGACTGATTGATACATCAACGATTTTGTCATAGGCTTTTTCATATCCGAGAGGAGCGTTTTCCTGTACAATTTTATATGAACCTTTGCCAACTTTGATCACATCTCCGGCTTTATAACTTCCAGGCATTTTTTTCCACTTCAGTATGCCATAATTGGAGCCGTTTTCAAAAACCGCTTCTTCATTGTATATGGAAAACTGCGCTCCCTGCAACGAATTGCCGGAATCATCCGCATTTTCAATCTTTAGTGAACCCGCGTAAATTACCGAGTCGACAAGGTTTACCGTATCCTTCATGCCCTTATACTCATATGAAATACTTGCAGATACTTTATTTTCAACAGATGCGATATCATTCAATTCCGTATCAAAAATAACTACAATTGGTGGTCTGTTTGTTTCATGTTCGCCAAGCTCATACCCATATATATTCTTTTCATAAGCTTCTATATCAAACGGATAATAATATGGGACGTTTTTAATATCATCAATGGTAACGGTAATACTGTTTTTTGAAATCTGCGTGTGATAATTGCTGCTGTCAATAGTATATTGATTTCGCGCTTCAACCCGTAGACTTCCGTCTTTATAAGAAAGGCCTTCCGGAATTTCAAAATGATAGACAACCTTACATGGACTGTCATCCGGAATAAATAATTTACGTCAAACGGTTCGCTTTTAGTTCCAAAAATATCATTAAAACATATACAATCCGTAAGTGGAATATGAATGGCTATCAAACTCTCACTTTCAAATACCATTCCACATGTACCGCATTGATCATAATAACAATCCGGTTTCAAAATCGTTTTTGTTTTCCATGTTCCATACATATCATGATGCAAGCGCATTCCGGCAGAAAAAGTAATCGTATCTGTGCTGTCGTATATATTCGCCTCGTTAAATTCCTGATAGGATTTATCTCCGATACTAAATCCGCAAGACTGTTCCGGAAGAGAGGTCATTGTCGCAGAGCTGTCGGTTTTCCATGCTTTTACTTTTTGTTTCGTTTCGTTCAGGCCTTTGCTTTTTAACAATGTCTTGTACACATTCAGCTTATCCTCCGGTACGGAGATGACTGCGTTTGGATTGATATTTGTAAAAGCGGAAGAACCAAGCGATGTTTTTGAAAGTTCTGATGTTTTAATCAAAACAGTCTTTAAATTTTTGCAGTTATAAAAAGCCTTTTTTCCAATCTTTTGCACATTTTGTCCAATGGTAAGTTTTTTGAGCGTTTGAAAGCCTTCCAATGCTTTCTCGCCTATTTGGACAACTTTATAGAATTTTCCATTTGCACCGATCATGTCCGGGATAATGATTGAGGTCATCGTGTAATTAAATTTTTTGTTATATCCTTCATACCGGACAGTCAGATCTTTTTCACTGAGTATGGAATACAAACAGTCATCCATGTCTATTTTCTGCTTTGTCTTTGCCTGCGGAAATGACAAAGCGGATGTCAACAGGAAAGCTGCTGCCAATACAAAAACCAATGAAATTCTAAGTTTTCTCATGTTTTTATTCCTCCTTACATAATTGAAAATATCAATTTACATTAAATTTTTAGAAGTTCTTATATTATAGCATATTCAAGGCTTTTTTTCACTTTCTTTTTCGCTAAATCGCGTCCGGTGTGTCATTGATTTTTTCAAACTGTTTCCTCTTGATCCGAATACGGTTGGCGTTTAAGAACAAGTTGTTGCAGATAGCAATGTTATGGATGAAATGGAAATACTGGTAAGAGGTGAAATATAAAATAATATACTCCCTAAGTTAAATTTAGGGGGATATTTTAAGGAAATTTAACTTAGGGAGTATATTATTTAAAATAAAATTATCATTGCTGATATCAATAAAATACATTATAATATCAGTGTTGTCCTGCCGATACCTGGCAACAGGGGGAGGTGTTCTTTATGGAATTCGTGATTTCTTTTTTTATCGCTGTCATGGCTGGTGTGGTTAGCCACCGCATCAATAAATGGTTAGACAGCAAGGATGAATCGGACAACTAATAGCCTACTGGGTGCTTTGCCAGTATAAAAGTAAAGAAGAATCCCCGGACTGTGCTGCAACACGGTTTGGGGATTCGTTTCTTTGTCCTTTACGGACTCGTGATTTCTTTTAGCCTATTGGCATTATAGCATATGCAAAATTGATTTTCAATATGTATTTTCCTGTTACAAATTTACGAATATTGACATTTTCAAAATTCTTACTTGACAAAATTCTATAGTATGATATTCTGAAACGATACAGTTTTAAAATTGTATGGGTGGCATGGGCGAAAAGGAGAAATGATATATGTATGAATATGTGAAAAAATCCGAGTATGCCCCTGTGAAAAAAGAACTTGAAAGAATGATCCGGTCTGTTCAAATTGAAATGCGAAAAAAATATGGACTGACATTTCGGTTTGAACTAATCGGAAGTGGTCAAAAGCATCTTGTAACCAGAGTTCGTGGAGGAAATGGTGGATATGATTTTGATTATAATTTAATTATCCGGAATTGGGGAACTTTGCAGGATCAAGCAAAAACTTTAAAACTGAGTTTTATGGCTGCATTCAAAAACGCTTTGAGAGGAACCCCATATTCAGCGGCAAAGGATTCTACATCTGCTATTACAATAAAAGTTGTTGATAAAAAGCAAAAGAAAATATCTCATCGTTGTGATTTTGCCATTATCTATTATGATAAATGTGGTTCGAATAATGGCTATTACTATTTGAGAAATAATAAAAAACAAAATGTTTATGAATTTGTTTTTCGCTCGTTAAATTCCGGAATAAAAGAAAAAGAGGATAATATTTTAGAAGTAAAAAATGGATGGGAATATATTCGTCAAGAATACCGGAAACTGAAAGATGTAAATGAAGGAAATGAAAAACATTCGTATTCCCTTTATGCGGAAACGATTAATAATGTGTATAATAAAATGTTTAATCAAGGAAAGTTATGATATGGAGTATGTTTGCCCTGTGAGGAGGGAAGTTCTTTAGATGCAAGAAACTCCTATGTTATAATAAAAGTGAGTCTGCAAGAACACAAGTAAAGAACATAGGAGTTTCAAAGATAGACAATCACAGTTTGAATTATCTGATTGGGAATATATCTCCCTTAAAGATTTATCAAATATACATATGCTTCCTCATTATCAAAAGTAAAGCTCCTGCAATAGTTTCCACCATTATCATCATTCATTCCTCCAATTTATCGGTTTATTGTTAATCAGGATTATGTCAATATTGTCTGTTTTTATGTGCGATGTTTCATTTGAAATCACAACCGGCCATTTCAACTTTTCACTAATATTTTTCTTATAACTTTTATGATTCCGGAAGGGGTTTCTTTGTTTACAGGCATAAGTTTACCGTACATTCTTACCCCCTGATACGAAAACACAATTAAATCGAATACTGCAGAAATATCCACTTCATTAAATTCATGCCTGTCTATCCCGTATTGTATAAGCTTCTTCCAAGTATTTGCTGAAATTAAATATTGTTCATATAGCATATGATTCTCGTTTGTAATATCACCAATGCTAAAATACTCATAGATTGCCATGCTTAATGAAGATTGGCTGTCAAGCATTTCCTTCTCATACTTACTTAAAATTTCATCCAAAATAGTTACTGCCGAACAATTTCGTTCTATTTTTAAATCAATCTCATGATCTTGTTCAACGGTCATATCATCAACAATTTCCTGAAAGATTTGACGTGTGCTTTCGTAATGGCAATACAATCCGCCCCTGCTTACTTTTGCCACATCGCAGATATCTTTCATTGTCACTTGTTTAAAACCTTTTTCTGCAAATAGGGAACATGCACATTTTTTATATGTTTCCTTGTTTCCTGTCCTCTTTTATTCATAAGCGATCCCACTTTCCGACACGTATGTCTGAAACTATTATATGACATGCATGTCGGAAAGTCAATAGATCAGACTCTTTGCAATACATGACAGGATGGTGTATAATGGACAGTGGAAAAAATTGTCTTATTTGCAAGGAGTGTATACTGCATGGAGCAAAAAACGGTAAAACTTTTCAATTCCGAATTAAAAGTGATGGACATTCTCTGGAAAGAAGGAGATGTACAGGCAAGATATGTTGCAGATATTCTTGCCAGGGAGTTAGGATGGAATAAAAACACAACGTATACGCTTATCAAACGTTGTATAAAAAAAGGGGCTATTGAGCGTTCCGAACCTCATTTTATGTGTCATGCACTTATTCCGAAAGAAGAAGTACAGGAAGCCGAAACAAATGAATTGATTAACAAAATTTACGATGGTTCGGTAGAAAAGCTGTTTGCTGCTCTGCTGAGCAGGAAAAAACTCTCGACCGAACAGATTGAAAAGCTGAAACAAATAGTTGCAGATTTGGAATGAGATGATAAGCAAGGTTGCATTTGCAATTAAAGACCGTGGCTTTTAAACATTTCTGCGATTTCTTCCGCTGATTCCTGCATTCCCCGCTGAAACCACACTTCGATCCAGCCGTACAGCGTATAGGCGACATACGCCCTTGCATATGCTTCCTCTTTGGAATGCTCAGGCTGCGGTTCGCAAAGACCGATAATGACATCTTTCAAAAGGTACACAAGATTTCTTTCGTTTAGCAGACGGTAAAAATCCCTGTGTATTTCAAAATGTGCAAACAGCAGGCGGAGCAATTCGTTTAAAGGTTTGTTTTCCTTTTTATCCGCTTCGTCTGTCCATTCTTTAAATATTTTTTTAATATATCTGCGCAGAGCTTGTCAAAGATGACTGCGATCACAAAAGATTACAACAAAAAAATAGAAACAGGCGGTGACGTTGAAGCGAAATATCTTGGAGACGGCACATTATTACTGCCAATAAAGTGATGTTGAGGCGCAAAAATACCGATCACGGAAAGACGCAGTATGCGGAAGATGGTTATGTGACAGCCTGGTTCATGTGGCAGCTTCAGGGTGATGAGGAAGCAGCAAAGGCGTTTGTCGGAGAAAACCCTGAATTGCTGCATAACGAGCTGTATCAGGATCAAAAGACAAACTGGCAAATGTCGCAATGAACATGGGCGGTCCTTTTACTTCTTTTTTCCATTTTTATCAAAATGATTCTTCAATGCTATTTCCGTTGGTAAAATAGAACCCATGAGAGGAATAAGCTGCACTACACAGATAATTCCTCCTACGGTTCCCACATAATCCTTATTTTCTCCAATTACCAAAAGGAAGAACAGCACTGTGACTGGCAGCATAATCAATCCGCAGAAATACCATATTCTGCCACAATAATTATGTGCAAAAACCCAGGTATCTTTGCTTTTCATAGACATGGATGTTCGATACCCAAATAATGCATTTATTTCTTTTGGAACTCTTTTTGTAAAATATCTCCCAAATCCAATCATGGTAAGCGGAATAAGCAAATCCATAATGAACATAAAAATCCAAAATCCCATTAAAAACCTCCTTTGCAGGCTCTGTTTTTATAGTTTCAAATACTGGAATTTATCAATACAAATTTTTCCTTTTATTGTTGTATTGCCACTCTCCAAATTGATTCTTTACCGGATTTAGAGGAAAAATTATGTAAAGACATTATCATATAAACACACTTTAATATGCTTAAATAAAATATTTATTCTTTATTGTTTTTGTATTGTTCTTCATCAAGCCATTCTTTTAACTTTCGTTGCAATATTTTTTGTCCGGAAGGTATAATTTGTACTCTTTTGCATAAATGTTGGCGTTTTCTGGCAACGTCAGGTCAACCAGTGCTTCATCACTCTTTTTACAAAGCAGAATGCCGATGGTTGGATTTTCTCCTTCGATTCTTTCATAACGGTCATAATAATTGACATACATCTGCATCTGTCCTAGATCCTGATGGGTTAACTCATCTGCCTTAAAATCAATTAGTACATAACACCGCAGCAGGCGGTTATATAGAATCAAGTCAACATAAAAATTTTTGTCATGGAACGTAAAGCGTTTTTGGCGCTGTTCAAATAAAAATCCTTTTCCTAATTCTAGCAAAAATTTTTGCATCTTATCAATGACTGCAGATTCCAGATCACTTTCATGATAAGATGCTTTATCCTCTAATCCGGCAAATTCAAGAACATAAGGTGTGTGTAAAATATCCTCTGGCTTTTGTGGTATTGCACCCTCATTTGCCAACCGTAGTACATCATCTTTATTCCTGCTTAAAGCAAGCCTTTCATATAGGCTGGAATGATACTGCCTTTTCAAAGTGGTTACATTCCAATCAGAACGTATGGCTTCTTTTTCGTAAAAGTCTCTCTCATCTTTATCTTCAATTCGCATGAGTATCTGATAATGTGTCCAACTTAGCTTAAATGGTAATTTGGAATATACTATGTCCAATTGTCCGATCTGCGATTGGACAATTTCAATCCCATGTCCCAATTGTCCAATCGCAGATTGGACAATTTCATTTTCTCTGTCTTTATAGGTTATGTAGAATTGTCTCATACCTGCAACATTACTTCTGGAAAATCCTCTTCCATATTCTTTTGTAAGATATGCAGACAAGGAATCAATTATCTTTAAGCCGTATTTTGCACGTTCCTGCCCCTGTTGTTCTTGTTCGACAATATAATGTCCCAACAAAAAACTTGTAATGACTGTAATAGTATTTGCCATTTGCCCCATATTGCTTCTGGCATTGTCAATTAGTTTTTTTGATTTTTGATATAAAGAAGTAAATTCCATATCATTTATAATGTTCATTTTTTTATTGTTATCCACAAGGCTGCCTCCAATAGTGATTTTTATAGATTTAAATTATTTCGAATGATTATCATCTCAATAAGTTAGGTGTCTCCAATTTCATTCTTACATAATCCTGACTGTCCGAATAAAGAATTGTAATGGTTAAAAAATAAATCAATATTGAAATAAGCTGTCACAAATGCCCCTTCGGTAATTTCTGTTCTAAGTATAGCACGTCATCATATATCCTGCAACAATCATTGATTACAAATATCAGATTGACATTTTTCTATGTGATGTGTATAATAAGGACAGTTGTTTGTAGGAGGTGACGGAGTCGGTGCTCGATGAAAAGAATATGGCTGTCATTTTCAAAGCATTTTGTGATGAAAATCGCATACGGATATTAAAAATGCTTGCTGCGGGTGAGAAATGTGGCTGCAAGCTGCTGGAAGAACTGAATGTGACACAACCCACCTTATCGCATCATATGAAGATTCTATGTGATTCCGGTGTTGTAGTCGGTCGAAAAGAGGGCAAGTGGACACATTATTCTATTTCCTGTGAAGGCGCAGGAACAGCTATTTGATGTTTGCAGCAACTGACATGTGTTTCCGATTCCAATGAAAATAAGTCGTGTTGAGAAAAGTGAGGATTCCTTTTCTGCACGACTTATTTCATAAACCGGGGGATAACTGACTCTTGACATTTTCTTTTTTTGTTTATAATAATTTCACGAACAATCTCAGACAAGGTGGTTCCAATATAAACGGTGAGTTCGAGACCTTCCTCACCTAAAACAAAACTAAAGGAGAGAAAATATGAGAGACAAAAAAGTACTGTTTATTACGCAGGCAGCAATGATTGCGGCATTGTATGTTGTGCTGACGCTGCTTGCAAATGCGCTGGGACTCGCAAATTATGCGATTCAGGTGCGGTTTTCGGAGGCGCTGACCGTGCTGCCGTTTTTTACACCGGCAGCGATTCCCGGACTTACCATTGGCTGCGTACTTAGCAATCTTCTGACCGGATGTATGCCGCTGGATATTGCATTTGGCAGTCTGGCAACGCTGATTGGAGCGGTGGGCACATATCTGCTGCGTAAATATAAACTGGCAGCTCCGGTTGTGCCAATATTGGCAAATACGCTGATTGTTCCGTTTATTCTTGCTTATGTATATCAATTTGAGGGGTCTATTCCGTATTTTATGCTGACGGTTGGCCTGGGCGAGATCATATCCTGCGGAATTTTAGGAATGATATTACTCGGAGCGTTAATGAAATACCGGAATGTTATATTTAAATCTTCCTTAATGGAGGTTTAAAGGTAAATTTTGGAAATTCCATGTGGAAGAGTCCGTTAATCTCTGACACATGGAATTTTTATATACGGATGTCCGAACGATGATAGGGGATACAACTTGAACGAAAATATAAAAATTTATTTGTAAACTGGGATGAGTCCATCATATGGTCCTGTTTACAGGGGGTGATGGGAGAAATACACACGAATGCCGCGGAAGATGCGGCAATGGCGATATTGGGAGATTTTGTCTTCTGTGCGGGAAAACCGGATGAAAAGCTGCTGGCCGACAGGAAGAAATGTTTGCGGCAATTTATGATTGTTGTTCCGCAAAATGAAGAATGGGCGGCGCTGATTGAACGGTATTACGAGGATATGGCAAAAAAAGTGTTAAGATATGCCTTTAAAAAAGAAAAAGATGCGTTTGATGTGCGTCAATTGCAGCAGGCGGTCAGGGAGCTGCCAAAGGGTTATGAGTTAAAACCGTTAGGACAGCAGGAATACGCATTGTGCAGGACGCAGGCATGGGCATCTGATCTGGTATCGCAATTTAAAGATTATGATACATATCAAAAATGGGGATTGGGCGTAGTGGCTTTTCAGGATACGGAAATTGTGGCGGGTGCGTCATCTTACAGCAGATATCACGAAGGGATTGAGATAGAAATTGACACAAGAGAGGACCACAGAAGAAAAGGACTGGCATATGCCTGTGGGGCAAAGCTTATTTTGGAATGTCTGAAAAAAGGCCTGTATCCGAGCTGGGATGCGCAGAATCCATGGTCTGCGGCATTAGCTGAAAAACTGGGATATCATAGCAGTCATACTTATGTTGCATATGAAATTTATAACAGGTAACAACAGATGGAACGGAAACGGGAGGAAATATGGCAGAAAAAACGGTTCTTTGTTATGGGGATTCCAATACTTATGGTTACAACCCTTTGAATGGAATGCGTTATGCATCGGATATCCGCTGGACAGGACGACTTGGCAGACTGCTCGGGGACGGCTATCGAGTGATTGAAGAAGGATGCAACGGGCGGACTACGGTGCATGATGATCCGGTGGACGGCTGGAAAAACGGATTGGATTATCTGCGTCCATGTCTGAATTCGCACAAGCCGGTAGATCTTGTAATTCTGATGCTTGGAAGCAACGATTTAAAGCAGACGTTTCAGCTTTCCGTCAGGCAGATCGCGGAAGGTGTGGAGACGTTGGTAGAAGTAATACGCAACTTTACACAGGAAAAACAGGGATTTCAGCCGCAGGTGATTCTGGTTTCACCGCCCCGGATCGGACAGGATATTGCCAGGTTGTCTTTTGGATTTGCATTTGCTGCGGATGCGGCCGAAAAATCGAAACAATTTCCAACATATTATCGCCAGGTTGCGGAAAGACAAGGCTGCATTTTTTTCGATGCGGCTCAGTTTGTCCGGCCATCTGCGGCGGATTCGCTGCATCTGATGCCGCAAGCACATGCCGTATTGGCGGAAAAACTAAGCGAAGTCATTGGCAGGATACATGTATAAATGTTAAAAGAAGGAGGAACGCCGCTTTGTGCGGTTGTTCCTCCAAATCATTAAAAACGATCAAGCAGTCCTTTTAAAATTAAAAAGAATAACAGGACAGGCAGAATATAAGTCACATAAACACGTATCTGACGAGGGAGCTTTAGTCCTTCTCCGGTATTTGTTTCTTCTAAGTACGAATCAAATCCCCATCCAAACCGCGTGACACAAAACAAAAGATAACATAAGGCGCCGATTGGCAGTATAACGTTGCTCACGAGAAAATCTTCCAGATCTAACACCGTACTGTCCGGGCCAAGCGGCTGGAATGCCGCAAGCAGATTAAAACCAAGCGCACATGGCAAAGATAAAAGAGTCAGTGCGATAAGGTTAATCATACATGATTTCTTTCTCGTCCAGTGAAATAAATCCATTCCACAGGAAATAATATTTTCAAATACGGCCAGTATGGTGGAAAATGCCGCAAATGACATAAAGACAAAAAACAGCGTGCCCCAGAGCCGGCCGGCTGCCATACTGTTAAAAATATTTGGCAGTGTGACGAAAATCAGCTTCGGACCCTGATCCGGACTGATACCGAATGCGAAACAGGCCGGAAAGATAATCAGGCCGGATACAAATGCAACAAAGGTGTCCAGTACGGCAATATTAACGGATTCTCCTAAAAGGCTTCGTTTTTATCAATATAACTGCCAAAAATGCCCATGGAGCCAATCCCAAGGCTCAGCGTAAAAAATGCCTGGTTCATGGCAGCCGTAATGGTCTCCCACACACCGGCTTCTTTCATTTTACCAAAATCCGGAAGCAGATAAAACTTTAATCCTTCCGCTCCGCCTTTCAACAAACAGCTGTGAACTGCCAGGATAATAATAATGCCAAGCAGCAGACTCATCATAATCTTTGTAATCCGCTCTACGCCTTTCTGCAGTCCGATCGAACAGATAAATATACCGGCAGCGACGACGACGATCGTCGTTCCGGTCAGAATTTGCGGACTGGCAAGCATATCCATAAACATCTGTCCTACCTGATCCGTATTTTTTCCCTGAAACTTTCCGGTCAGCATCTGATAAAAGTAATACAGCATCCAGCCGGTTACGGTAGTATAAAACATCATCAGCAGGTAATTGCCTGCCATACCGAGATAGCCGTGCAGATGCCATTTTTGTCCCGGTTTTTCCAGTGTTTCAAAGCCGCGGATAACGCTTCTGCGGCTGGCACGGCCGACTGCAAATTCCATTGTCATAACGGGAATCCCCATAATCACAAGGAAAAACAGATAAAAAAGCACGAATGCACCACCGCCATAAACGCCTGCAATGTAGGGGAACCGCCATACATTTCCGATTCCAATCGCGCAGCCTGCAGACAATAAAATAAATCCCATGCGCGATCCTAACTTTTCTCTTTCCATGCTTATAGTCTCCTTTTCTTAGTTTGCATTATCTTATTATAAAATGCAGGTAGTGTTATTGCTACAAACATTATAGCGTGTTAACGCAGTAGTGTAAAGTGTAAAGCTTGGTTTTCTGTTATTGTTAACACCCAATGTCATCTACTTAAGCTTATCATAGTCAGACTTTGCGCCTGTCGGAATAGTTTTGCATTTACTGCAAAAATCCGTAATATTGCCTGCAAAGATATTGAATTCAACATAGTGATTCGGTATAATGTCACCAAAAAGAAGTCGGATAAACGACGGATACAACTGTAGTATTCCACAGAAAAGAGGCTGTATATGAAATTTCTTCACATCGCAGATCTGCATATAGGGAAACGTGTTAATGAATGTTCTATGATAGAAGACCAGATTCCGATTCTAAATCAAATCCGGGAAATAGCAAAAGCAGAACAGGCAGACGGTATTTTGATTGCAGGTGATATTTATGATAAACCGGTTCCTTCCGCCGAAGCGGTAAAGGTATTTGATCGGTTTCTGACAAAACTGGCAGATTGCGGGATAAAAGTATTTGCGGTAAGCGGCAATCATGATTCGCCGGAGCGAATTGCATTCGGAGCACAGTTAATGGGCGGCAGGGGCGTATATGTATCACCGGTTTATGATGGCAGGGCCGCAAAAATTACGCTGACGGACGAATACGGAGAGCTGGATATTCATCTGCTGCCGTTTCTAAAGCCTTCCGCCGTGCGTCATGTCCTGGAAACGGAAGCAGAGTCAGCGTCGGAAACGAAAAAGAAATGGAGCTGCCGCAAAGTTATCACGATGCGGTAAAAACAGCGATTGAACGGATGGATATCAACAGTGAAAAACGCAATATCCTTGTGGCACATCAATTTGTAACGGGTGCGGGGCGGTGCGATTCGGAAGATATCTCCGTCGGAGGGATTGACAATGTGGATGCGGAAGTGTTTGACGCGTTTGATTATGTCGCGCTTGGCCATCTGCACAGTCCGCAGTTCGTAAAACGGGAAACGATACGCTACTGCGGGACGCCGTTAAAATATTCTTTTTCGGAAGCGAATCAGGAAAAAGCAGTTGTTGTAGTGGAATGTAAGGAAAAGGGACAGATTTTGCTGCATACCGTTCCATTAACACCGCTTCATGATATGCGTAAAATACGTGGAACGTATTTGGAAGTTACGGCACGTTCTTTTTATGAAGGTACAAATACCGACGATTATGTACAGATTACGCTGACCGATGAAGAAGATGTACCCGACGGGCTGCAGAAACTGCGGATTATTTATCCGAATTTGATGCAGCTGGTTTATGACAATGCCCGTACAAAGCAAAACCACATGATTGAAATGGCCGACCGTATTCGACAAAAATCGGAAACGGAAATATTTGCGGAATTTTATGAGCTGCAGAATAATCAGCCAATGAGTCAGGAACAGCTGGCGTTTGTCAGACAGCTGATGGAAGAGAACCAATAACAGATAGCGAAAGAAAAGGCAAAGGAGTTCATATGAAACCAGTAAAGCTCATTATGAGCGCTTTCGGGCCATATGCTGAAAGAACGGAAATTGATTTTGAACGGTTTGGCGGCCAGGGCCTGTATTTGATTACAGGTGATACGGGAGCGGGAAAGACGACGATTTTTGATGCCATTGCGTTTGCGCTGTATGGGGAGGCGAGCGGAGATGTGCGCCGTGCGGATATGTTCCGCAGCAAGTACGCGAAAGAAGATGAGCCGACATTTGTAACATTTACGTTTGATTATCGCGAAAAACGGTATACGATCAAACGAAATCCGGAATATATGCGTCCAAAAGGACGCGGAAAAGGGTATACGCTTCAAAGGTCGGAAGCAGAGCTGATCTATCCGGACGAAAGAACACCGGTTACAAAAGCAAAAGAAGTGACACGGGCGGTAACGGAACTGATCGGGCTGGACCGCAGACAGTTTACGCAGATTGCTATGATTGCACAGGGAGATTTTCAAAAGCTGCTGCTGGCCGGAACCGAAGAGCGGAGCGATATTTTCCGGCAGATTTTTAAAACAGGTATTTATCAAAAACTGCAGGATCAGTTAAAGGCAGCGGAAAAAATCCAATGGCGCACATACGAAGAACTAAAGCGCAGCATGTATCAGTATATGGACGGCATAGTATGTGAGGAAGAGAATCCATCGGCAGAAAAAATGAAGGAACTGCGCAAAGGGAAGTTTGATGGCAGAATTGCCGAAGGACTGGAACTGCTCGGACAGATGTGCGAGGAGGATGCACAGGCGTTGCTGGAGCTGGACAGGCAGACGGAACAGCTGGAGGCAGCCATACAAAAAGAAGATCAGCTGATCGGAAATATTCACAAAGTAAGAGAACAGCAGGAAACGCTGGCGGCTAACAAATGTCTGCTGGCACAGTGTCAGCCTGAACTGGAAGCGGCGAAAGAACGTCTGGAGCAGACACGGCAGCAGGCGCAGCAGTGCGCGGCGCTTGCACTGGAGATAAAAGAACAGCAGGATCATCTTACCTTATTTGAACAGCTGCAGAAGGAAAAAGAGCGGCAGCAGCAGCGGCAGCAGTTGTATCAAACGGAATCCGAACGCCGCATGGAGTTGCAAACAGACAGGCAGCAGCTGGAGCAGATAATCCGGGCGGATACCCAAGAGCTGGAAACGCTTGTATCGGCCGGAGAAGAAAAAGCACGTCTTGAAAACGAAAAAAAAGAACTTATGCGCATGCGGTCGCAGATCGGCCGTCAGGCGCAAGAGCTGCGGCAGGCATTGGAAAATCGGACACAGATTCGGGAAAAACTGTCGGAAGAAAAACAAAACGAGACAGATACGATACAAAAACAGAAGAACTGGAACGGCAGGTCAGACAGCTGGCAGGCTGTGAATCCATTTTGGCACAGGCAAAAGAACTGGAACGCAGACTGAACGAACAGAATGATTTGATAAAGCAGGAAGCGGAAGAGCAGAAAAATAAAACGATTGCAATCGAAAAGGCAGAAGCGGCATGTGCGGAATACAAAGAGCAGGCACAGGCGCTGGCCGTACGGGAAGAACGGCGCAATGCTAAGATGGAACAGCTGAAAAATGCAGGCGAAGCGGAGATACAGGCCAGGCACGAAGCAGCGAAAGCTTCGGACAGGCTGCGCCTGTTTCGGGAACAGAGCCAACGCATTGCGGCGCTGACAAAAGAACGGGAACAATCGGACGACGATTTGCAGCTGGTGCGGATACGGTCAGAGGAGCATCAAAAGCAGCTGGATCTATGGAAATCAGAATGGGAAGCAGTGAAAGATGCCGATTCTGCCATATTAAAACTGGAACAGTGGAAAACAGAACTGACCGAGCGGAAACATACCGTAAAATTGCTGCTGCAGGAACTGGAGCAGATCGGCCGGCGGGAGGAAGAACTGATACAGACACAGGCAGCATATCGTGCGGCGGCAAAGGAGAAAGCACAGGCAGCATGCCGCTATCAGGAACTGGAACAGTGCTTTTTGAATGCACAGGCCGGCCTGCTGGCACGTGGGTTGGAGGAAGGTATGGCATGCCCGGTCTGCGGTTCGAAACATCATCCCTGTCTGGCAGAAGCGCCGGATATGGCGCCGGACAAAGAACAGCTGGAACAGGAAAAAAAGCAGCTGGACGAAGCAGCCGTAAAAACAGAACGGTTCAGCCTGCAGGCAGGACATGTGGTACAGCGTCTGGAAGAGCAAAGACAAAGGGCGGATGAGCTGTCGCAGCTGTTGTTCGGCGTCCAATTGCCGGACGACCGGAATCAGTGCAGCGAAATGCTGGCAGAAAAACAGCAGCAGTTAAAAGCAGAAGAAACAAAACAGAAGGCAGAAGCGAAAACGGCACAGCTTCATAAAAAGAAGAAACAGGAACTGGACGGATTCATAAAAGCCGCGGTGGAAAAACAGCAGGAACTGGAGCTGTTATGCAGGCAAAAAAGTGAGGAACTTGCAGCGGTAACCGGCAAGCTGGGGGAACAGCGCAGACAGTTGGACAGCAGTTTGGAACAGCTGCATCTGTCGCAGTGTACCGATGGCAGGGAAGAAAATACGCAAGACATTCTGCAGCACATTTCCGAACGGTGTGAAGAACGGCTGCAGCAGGCGCAGGCGGATAAAAAGCAGCTGGAACAGCTGCGCCAGCAGGCCGAATCGGAAGAAATAGATAAACGGAACATCAATCGGCAGATCGGTGAAGAACAGGAACGTCTGGCAGATCTGAAAGGGCAGTGGAAAACACTGGAAAAACAGATAGCCGCAGATATGCAAAAAGCAGCTGCCGTCCTGACGGATGCCGAAACATTTATGGTATTGCCGCCGGCTGCATATTTGCAGACGGAACCGGACAAATTAACGGAGCTTTTACAAACCTATAGGCAAAGCCTGCAGTGCCGTATGGAAAAAATAACGGAAGAAATACAAAGACGTGATATGCTTGAAACGCAGAAACGGAATATGGAACAAATACTGTCGTCAAAACGGCAGCTGCTGCAGGATATAGAGAAGGAGCTGGAAGTAGTAAAAAACAGAAAAAGCGAAACGAAAAAGCAGCTTATTGAAAGTCTTTGCATATGCAGGAAAGAAGAACTGCCGCAGCTGACAACAGTGGAAGCGGCGCTTGCTATGGCGGATAAAACGGAGCAGGATCTGGATTATAAGCGGATACAATTATCCGATCGGCTTTTGGAAAACGAGAAAAGACGGATCAGAAAACAGGAACTGGAAGAAAATATTCCAAAACAGCAAACAAAGCTCCGCCGGATTACCGATGCGTTACAGCAGGCAGAACTTGCATTGGAGCGTCAGAAAACACAGAATCAGGCCGGAGCGGAAAAGATTGACGCACTGCTCAAACAGCTCGGAACCGGGCACAAAGAACAGGCGGAAGAAAAAATCCGCGTTTTAAGTGAACGAAAAAAAATGCTGGAAGATGCGTTTCAAAAAGCGCAAACCGATTATACGGACCACAGGACAAAAACGGAACGTCTTCTGGCATCCATAGAAACACTGCAGAACCAGCTGCAGGACGCCGGGGAGGCAGGAACGGTTGCGGAAGAAATCGTACGGGAAAGAAAAGAACGTTTGTTACAGGAAAAAGCCGAATTAAGAAAAATAAGAGATCGGAAAAAACATGCGCATTCCGTCAACCGGGATATTTATGATAAAGTAGAAGAAAAACAGGAAGACATGATTCACGTGGAGAACAAGTATATATGGATGCGTGCCTTATCGAACACAGCAAACGGTGCGCTGAACGGAAAGCCGAAGATTGAGCTGGAAACTTATGTTCAGATGGCGTATTTTGACCGGATTCTCATACGTGCAAACCGCCGTCTGCTGACAATGAGCAGCGGACAGTATGAGTTAAAGCGTGAAGAGTGCGGCAGTAACCTGAAAGGAAAGGCCGGTCTGGAACTATGTGTGATTGATCATTACAATGCAACGCAGCGCAGTGTTAAGACACTGTCCGGCGGTGAGACTTTTGAGGCGTCTTTGTCGCTTGCGCTCGGCCTGTCGGATGAGATTCAATCGTATGCCGGCGGAATTCGAATGGATTCCATGTTTGTAGATGAAGGATTCGGATCTCTGGACGAAGAAGCATTAAGCCACGCAATGAAGGCGCTTGTGCATCTGACGGAAGGAAATCGTCTGGTCGGTGTGATTTCTCATGTATCGGAATTAAAAGAACGAATTGATCAAAAGATTCTTGTTACAAAGCGAAGAGAAAAAGGCGGTGGCATCAACAGTGTTGTCACAGTCGAATAACGGAACATGCGGAAGGAACGTGTATGGAAACGATAGCTATTATTGACGATGATATTTATATAGGAGATATGCTGGAAAAAGTACTGAAAAAGGAAGGTTACGGGACATTGCGTGCATATTCCGGAACAGAAGCGTGCATGCTGCTGGAGCGCAGCAGGCCGGATTTGATTTTGCTGGATTTAATGCTGCCGGGACTGTCCGGAGAAGAAGTACTGGAAAGGATTCACGGGATTCCGGTTATTGTAGTAAGTGCAAAGGTAGAGGTATCTGACAAAGTGAACCTGCTTTTGCATGGAGCGTGTGATTATCTGACAAAGCCGTTTGATATTCAGGAACTGCTGGCACGAATTACGGTCCGGTTCCGTGAACGGAAAGTCATGGATGAAAAAAAGGTACTGCGGTGGAAGGAACTGGAAATGGATGTGCAGACTCACGAGTCATGGGTGTCCGGTCAGCCGGTGAAAATGACAAGAACGGAATTTGCGATTTTAAAACTGCTGATACAAAATCCGGAGCAGGTAGTAACCCGTTCTGTCATATTGGAACGAATCAGCCGGGACACGCCGGACTGTACGGATAATTCGTTAAATGTGCATATCAGCAATCTGCGCAAAAAACTGCGGGAAGCAGGCGGCAAAGATTATATAGAGGCCATATGGGGAATCGGATTCAGGCTGGTCGATCGAAAAGAGAAACAATCTTAATGATTTCTTTATGATTTTCTTAACAGGTTTCTTAACCTCTGTGCGTTAGAATGAGTTTGAAGTAAAAAACGGCGATCCGCAGAAAAATGGAGGTTAAGAATGGAATATGTACTAACGACAGAAGCATTGTCGAAACATTATGGGCATTTTAAGGCGTTGGACGGATTAACCATGCATGTGCCAAAAGGTGCGATCTATGGATTTGTTGGAAAAAACGGTGCGGGGAAGACGACGCTGATTCGTCTGATCTGCGCACTGCAGCGGCCGACGGCAGGGACTTATTTTTTATATGGAATTGCGGGTACAAGGAAGGAGGCCGCACTGTCCCGCAGGCGCATGGGTGCGGTTGTGGAAACGCCGTCGCTTTATCTGCAGCTGTCCGCGGAAGAAAATCTGCGTCAGCAGTATTTGAATCTGGGGCGGCCTTCGTTTGACGGGATTCACGAGCAGCTGGAACTTGTCGGATTAGCAGATACGGGTAAAAAGAAAGTAAAAAATTTTTCGCTCGGCATGCGTCAGCGACTTGGCATTGCAGTCGCGCTGGCAGGTGATCCGGATTTTCTTGTGCTGGATGAGCCGGTGAACGGACTGGATCCGGAGGGGATTATTGAAATGCGTGAACTGATACTGAAACTGAATCAGGAAAGGCAGATTACCGTATTGATTTCCAGTCATATTTTAGATGAACTTTCCCGCCTGGCCACACATTATGGATTTATTGATCATGGGCATATGATAAGAGAAATCAGTGCAAAGAATCTGGAACAGGCCTGTCGGAAATGTATGTGTGTGGAAGTAACGGATACAAAAATACTTGCGCTTGTACTGGATCGGGCAGGAATGGAATATGCCGTACATTCGGATACGAAAGCAGATATTTATGGAACGGTTTCCGTAACGGAATTGGTGACGCTGCTTGCCGGACAGCAATGTGAGGTTTTACGGATTTATGAGAGAGAGGAAAGTCTGGAAAGCTATTATATTCGTCTGATAGGAGGTGGCGATCATGCGTAAATTGCTGCGTGCGGATTTTGTCCGGATGAAAAAGTCCAAAATATTTTTTACGGGGCTGGCAGTGCTTGTGGTGTTTGGTATTCTTGATGCAGTAAATAATTACCGGCTTGCATTAAAGTTTGAACAGCCGCTGTCGGAAGCTTTTTCAGAATGTCTGTTTCAGAGTGTGATTCTGTTTGGGATTATTTTTGCGGTATTTTGCAGCCTGTTTGTCGGAACGGAATACGATGAAGGTACGATTCGAAATAAACTGATCATCGGACGGTCACGTGTCGGTATTTATCTTTCCAATATGCTATCCTGTCTTGGAGCAGCGTTCTTTCAGGCCATAGTGTCTGTTGCGGCAGTTGTGATTGTCGGCGGGATCCTGTATGGAAAACCGGACATGAAAGCGGTTTCCTTTTTTCAGCTGTGTGTGGTTTCGCTCTTTTCATGCATGGCATACGTCTCGCTTTATAATATGTGTGCCATGCTGATAGGCAGCAAGTCACATACTGCTGTCATCAATATTCTGCTGGCATTTGCATTTTTAATCATGGCAGCTTATATGGCATCGAGACTCAATGAACCGGAGATGATGACACCGTTTGAAATGTCTGTGGATGGGATATCGGTATTGGGGGATAAAACGCCAAATCCGCATTATATTGCCGGCGGGAAACGGGCTGCTTATCAGTTTCTTTTGGACTTTCTGCCGGGAGGCCAGAGCTTTCAAATTGCAAACAGCTCCATGCAGAAGCAGATTCTGCATCA
Source organism: Eubacterium plexicaudatum ASF492 (assembly GCF_000364225.2). Lineage (GTDB taxonomy): Bacteria > Bacillota > Clostridia > Lachnospirales > Lachnospiraceae > Eubacterium_J > Eubacterium_J plexicaudatum. Next base: position 4,076,500 of record NZ_AQFT02000001.1, on the reverse strand, counting down.
TCCGGCTCTGTCATGTATCTATTCTGTCGTAATAACGGCAGTGACAAATGTGGCAGGTATTTTAATGTTTTACAGAAAGGATATTAAATAATCATGTTTAGGATACTTGCATTTCTGTTTTATTCGGCAGCAGCCTGTCTCCTGCTGAAACTATTGTCCGTATACGGGGCTGCGGATGAGATACGGACACAGATTGCAGAACGTATGGAAACAGATACAAATGTAGGAATTGATATTACGTGTTCCGACAAGAGGATGCGAAATTTAGCTGCCGATCTGGATCGGCAGCTAAAACTGCTTCGTCAGAAAGAAATCCGGTATACAAGAGGGGATCAGGAACTGAAAACGGCAATTACAAATGTTTCGCATGATATCCGAACGCCGCTGACGGCAATTTATGGATATCTGAATCTGCTGGAAGGAGAAGAGATGTCAGAAGAGGCGGCGCAGTATCTGGCTTATATTCAAAATCGGGTGGATGCGCTCAAAGCGCTGTCGGAAGAGCTGTTTCACTATTCGGTAGTGTTGTCTGTGGATTCTTATGACGAAACAGAAGAATTGTCTTTGCATGCGCTGCTGGAAGAAAGTATTGCAGCATATTATGGCGCGATTATAAAAGCTGGGATTCGGCCTGAAATCAGCTGCTGTGAACAGCCGGTAAAGCGAAATCTGAACAGGCATGCCCTGACCAGAATTTTTTCGAATATTATCGGCAATGCGGTCAAATACAGTGACGGGGATTTTCGGGTCAGACTGGAGGCGGACGGAACAATCTGCTTTGCAAACAAGGCACGGAAACTGGATTCGGTCAGTGCCGCACGCTTAACGGACCGTTTTTTTACGGTGGAAAACGGACACGGTTCGACCGGCCTGGGATTATCCATTGCGCGTACACTGACGGAAAAGATTGGTGGAAGTATGGAAGTGGCTTATCGGGAAGGAAGTCTGTATGTGATTTTAAGTTTTTCATGTGGAAACCGCTCCGAAAAACTGATATAATACAGAGGTTATGGTCGTATTTCATAATTTCAGAGAGGAGATTCCATATGAATGCAGCAACTTTGCGAAGACTCGCCGCATACTATAAGCCATACAAACGGGTATTTTGGACCGATATGTTTTTCGCTTTTGTATCGGCGGCGGTAGCGCTTGTCATACCGCTGATTGTACGGTATGTTACATCTACAATAACAGTGATGCAGATAAAAGAAGCACAGACTATGATTTTTAAACTGGGTATTTTTATGTTTGCACTTGTGCTTGTGCAGTGGTACGCCAATTACTACATTTCCAATTACGGACATGTCATGGGGGCAAAAATCGAATACGATATGCGGGCGGAGATTTTCGATCATTATCAGAAAATGTCCTTTTCTTTTTACGATGAACAAAAAGTGGGGCAGTTAATGTCGCGGGTTACAAGTGATCTGTTCGATATTACGGAGCTGCTGCACCATGGTCCGGAAAATATTGCTATTTCCATGATTAAAATTATCGGCGCGTTTGTCATCCTGCTGTCTGTGAATGTGTATCTGGTCATTGCAGCCTTTGCGCTGATTCCGGTTATGCTCGTATTTGCCTATTACTGCAACAGAAAAATGAAACGGGCTTTTCGAAAAAACCGTGAAAAAATCGCGGAAATTAACAGCCGGATTGAAGATAACCTTTCAGGAATCCGTGTAGTAAAATCTTTTGCAAATGAAGAGATCGAAAATGAAAAGTTCAAAGTCGGCAACGACGGATTTTTGTCTGCCAAAAAAAACAGCTACCATCATATGGGGCAGTATCACTCCGGACTGACGGCGTTTACGACATTGATACATGTACTTGTTATTTTTTCGGCGGATTGATGGTGACGCGGGAAATCGTCAGTGTGACCGATCTGGTGACATTTCTGCTGTATATTAATGTGTTTACCGATCCGGTAAAAACGCTGATCGACTTTACGGAACAGTTTCAGAATGGGTATTCCGGGTACGAACGATTTATCGGGATGCTGGATGTAATGCCGGACATTGAAGATGCCAAAGATGCGGAACCATTGGAACAGGTGCAGGGAAATATCTGTTTTCAGGACGTATCGTTCCGGTATGAAAAAGAACACGACGCCGTTTTACAGCATATTAATCTGGAAGTGCCGGCCGGAAAATATGTGGCGCTCGTAGGGCCTTCGGGCATTGGAAAAAGTACGCTGTGCAGTCTGATTCCAAGATTTTACGAAGTGACAGACGGACGGATTACGGTAGACGGCAAGGATATACGCAGGCTGCAGCTGAAAAGTCTGCGGGATAATATCGGCGTGGTGCAGCAGGACGTATATTTATTTGCGGGGACAGTGTATGATAATATTGCGTATGGCAGGCCGGGAGCCAGTCGGGAAGAAGTGATGGAAGCGGCAAAGAATGCGAATGCGCATACATTTATTATGGAGCTTCCGCATGGATATGATACCGATATCGGACAGCGTGGCGTGAAACTGTCCGGCGGGCAGAAGCAGCGTCTGTCGATTGCGAGAGTCTTTTTGAAAAATCCGCCGATTCTGATTTTTGATGAAGCGACTTCGGCATTGGATAATGAGAGTGAAAAAGTAGTGCAGGAATCGCTTGAAAAACTGGCGGCAAACCGTACAACATTTGTGATTGCACACCGACTGACAACGATTCGAAATGCACAGCAGATACTTGTCCTGACGGAGCAGGGGATTGAAGAACAGGGAACACATGAAGAACTGTTAGAAAAAATGGTATTTATGCAGGCTTGTATTATATGAAATAACAGCAAAGAGGTAAGTGGGTAAATGGGAAAAATATTGATTCTGGAAGATGAAGAAAGTGTAAACAGAGGGATATCTTTTTCTTTGGAAAAGGCGGGACACCAGGTCTGTTCCTGCGACACAATGTATAAGGCAAGAGAGCAGGTGCGCCTGTTTCGGCCGGACATTGTGATCTGTGATATTAATCTTCCGGATGGCAGCGGACTGGATTTTATCAAATGGATCCGAACATTTCTGAATACTTATATTATCTGCCTCACGGCGCTTAGCCAGGAAATGGAGCAGGTGTTAGGCTATGAAGCAGGCGCAGACGATTACATTACAAAACCGTTCAGTCTGTGGGTGCTGCTGCTGAAGGTAGAAGCTTACCTGAAGCGGAGCGCAAAAGAAACGGATGCGGGTGTTCTGATTTCCGGTGCACTTTGCATCAATCAAAAAGAGATGAAACTTACCGTGGCAGATACCGAAGTCTCTTTGTCCAAAAATGAATGGAAACTGCTCAACCTGTTTATCGAGCATCCAAAACAGATACTTTCCAAACGCCAGATACTGGAACGCGTATTTGATACGGAAGGCGAATTTGTGGACGAGAACACACTGGCGGTCAATATACGCAGACTGCGGGAAAAGGTGGAAGAACAGCCGCAGAAGCCTGTGTACATTAAAAATATACGCGGGCTTGGCTATGTGTGGGATGTGGATGTATCAAAGAAAATATAATAATGATTATACTTCTATAATTGTCCATCTGCAGCTCTCTTTTGTATAGATCAGCTTTACGATACTTGTTCTGCCGGAAATGCTGATTCTGCATAAATGTTCGACCGTCTGAATACCGCAGTAGGTTTTTGTCTCTGCGGTCAGCAGTTCGATATCGCGTATCGTATACAGATGGCCTTCTTCATCCATAATTTTGATAATTTGCGGAATGCTTCTTCCGCTGCTTGTAAACCAGCATTCACATGCAATCTCACGCTGAATGCCATGTAATACGCCATGTTCCTGTTTTTCAATTATTTCACCGAGTCGAAATCCCATTTGTCCACCTTTTGAAATGATCCGTTATTATTTTTGGCGGTAATCCACGGTTCGCCGGTCTTTTGGAATACCGCCGTTCATATGATCTATGTGTTCCTGGTCTAAAAAGGAAGCGCGCATGACCGAATCGGATCCGAATCTTTCACGGATGCGGTCGACGGCCTGATCCAGTTTCTCCAGCTTTTCATAATTGGTATGATCAAACAGGGAGAGCTGGCGGTTTGCCATATCCTTTGAAACATGTCCGGTATGCACGCCCAGATGGCGAATCGGCATGCCGTTCCAGAGTTCATCAAACAGCTTACAGGAAGCAACGTGGATTTCTTTTGTAATATTTGTAGCGTCTTGCAGCATGCATTGGTGTGAAGCACTGCAAAAATCGTGATAGCGAATGCTGACAGATACCATATGAATCCGTACCTGATCTTTGCGCAGCCGTTTGCCGATCGTTTCCGTCAAAGAGAGCAGCACCATCTTTGCGGTCGAGGCGTCGGTGACGTCAAAAGCGATTGTAGTGGAATTGCCATATCCTTTTAAGTCCGGCGCCTGTGGCTCCACCAAAGATACATCATGTCCGTTTGCAAAGCTATGAATGACTTCCCCATGTTTTTTCAAAACGGCCCGCAGTGTTTTCTTATCCGTAGCAGCCAGATCGCCGATCGTACGAATGCCAAGAGCGTGCAGTTTTTTTTCGGAAGCACTGCCGACGAAAAACAGATCGCCTACGGGCAGCGGCCACATTTTTTCTTTTATTTCATCAAAAAACAATGTATGCACACGATCCGGCTTTTGAAAATCGCCGGCCATTTTTGCAAGCAGTTTTTTATCGGAAATGCCTACATTTACCGTAAATCCCAATCTGCGTCGGATTTCGTCTTTGATAGCCGTAGCCGCAATCACGGGAGAGCCAAAAAGCATTTGTGTTCCGGTCATATCCAGAAAAGCTTCGTCGATGCTGTACTGTTCTACTTTGTCCGTATATTGGTACAAAATATCCATCATGGCTTTCGAATTTTTTTCATACAGTTCATAGTTCGGAGGAACAATGATAAGCTCCGGGCATTTTCGCAAAGCATCCACAACCGGTTCTCCGGTTTGGATGTGGTATTTTTTTGCAGGGATGGACTTGGCCAGAATAATGCCGCGCCGTTTGGAAATATCTCCGCCCACCGCGGAAGGAATCGTGCGCAGGTCCGGCGTACGACCGAGATGATGGACCCGGTAGGCAGCTTCCCATGATAAAAATGCACTGTTAACGTCGATGTGAAAAATGATTTGTTTATGCATGACAAATGCTCCTGCGGTTACTTTTAAGGCGATGATTACAGTATTTGCGGAATGAATAAAAATTATACTTCAAATAAAAAAAGTGCAAAGCCTTTGACAATTCAACAGGCTTTACACTCCGGTCAGTGGTTATTTTATGTGACTGTTATTCTTTGATATAATCAATTTCAATAAGATTGACACCCATGCTGTTAAGCAATGCTTTAAGTGTCAGGTAGTCTCTTTTCAGGCTCGCATATGTTTTGGTTGCATTTTCTTCTTTTGCTAACAGCATATGTTGTTGAATATTCTTGAAATCCTCTAATCCTTTTTGTATAATTTCTCCGTTGTTTATCTCTAATACCTCCATATTCTCACCGCCTTTATGATTCATGGTTATTTGCTACAATCATTATAGCGTATGTATTTGAGAGTGTAAAGCCTATTCAGTTGCCAATGCGCTTTTGTTTGTGGTTGTAAAACACAATAAATCAACAATCATTACAGATTTATACATCAATTGCATAAAACATTATGTAGTATTATAATGGGTTATGTACTTAAAATCTTGCAAAAACCTGAAAAAATGGCTTGCGCAACGTCTTATAATTCCGTCTTTAACACTTGTAGAAAAGAAAAGTGGCGTTATTCCTTGATTTTACAGGGTTTGCGCCACTTTGCAGGTTGGTATAAATGTTGTATGGATCGTTTACTTTGAAAATTTCTTATTTTTTTATTTAATTCTTTTGGCTGATAGTATTTTTATCAAGTCCGAGATCAAATACAGCATTTAGTGCGGTACAGACCTGTGAATTGCTGTAAGTCGACATATAACACAAGTCCTCTATATTAGTTACTTCCATGTTATTTAAAGTTTCAATGATATTTTTAATCGTAAAATGCGTTCCATAACGGTTTAGTTTTGTTTCCAAAAGCCTGTATATAAGAAGGGCGGTATAACAGATCATAAAATGTGCGATGATGCGTTTGGGTTTTTGATGGTATACAGGACGTGTGGAAGGGTTGGTTTTCATTACCTGGAAATAGTCTTCGATTTTATACCTGTCAGAACTGACTGCCAGGATTGTTTTCGCGTCATCATCAAGATTTGTTGCTACAGCGTAAAAGCCATCATATTTTTCTTACTTTTCTATGACGCTATGGTCAAGTTCATATACATCTGTCACTTCTTCACCTGTTTTTGCAGTAGAAGTCCTCTTTATAAAGCGTGTGACATCGTGCGGGCCTTTCTTATAGGGTTCCGGGTCAAGGCTGGCAAGCATCTTTGTGGCCTGCTCGATCTGACGGCCGCGGATATACCGTTGGTATTCCATCATTTTTCATTATAAAATTACAGGAAGTGAATTTAAACATGATTTGGTCCTTAGAAATTTAGATGTTTTAGGAATACCCGTAATTTTATATTTGGCTATAATGTCAGGTGTTGATATTACAAAAGAAGCTACTAAACCAGAATTATATAGTAGAATTTTTGCAGAAAAAGGTGGAATTTTTGATAAATTTTCATATGACGGAGATGGATATGATTATGGAAATCAAATTTTAAGAGATAGTAAAAATATACAAAAGTATTTAGGATTTTTGCAAGAAATAGCATTTGAAATGTTTGATGAAGAAAAATTATCATTGCCAAGAAAAGAAGATAAAATTCCCAAATTAACATTTGAAGGAACTGAAATTAGTGTTTTAGAATTTCCAATTAAACATCTTTTCGATAATACGTTATCAAATATTGAATTCGTTCACAAATCTATTTATGAATATTTTGTAGTTGAATATATTGTTAAAAATATAAAAGAAGTATTAAAGATAGATGATTATAAAGAAAAATTAGCATGTTTTTTTGGAAAAACGTTACTGCATGGAAATATAACATATGAAATTATAGAATTATTAAAGTATAAAATCAATAATAGCGATTTGAAAGATTCATATCATAAAGTTGCAGAGGTATTTCATGTGATGTTAAAAGATGGCATGATATATCACACAAATATGCGTTTTAAAAAAGCAATAATATGTGAAATGACTGTATTTGCTAATATGCTAGAAGTTTTACATTTGTGGGAAAGATTTATTTACCTTTTTGATGATACGATAATTGATTACTTATATTTTAAATATAAAAAATCATTGAATTTAAGTGGAGCAAATTTAAGTGGAGCAAATTTAAGTGGAGTAGATTTAAGCAGAGCAGATTTAGAAAGAGCAGATTTAAAAGGAGCAGATTTAAGACATACTATTTTTTATGAGAATCAAGTTCAGCAATTGAAACGGAAGTGTGATTTAAAAGATTCAAAGGTGGTTATTTCTAAAAATGGTAAAAATAAAACAATATTACAAAAATGCTTATTTAATTTACTCAAATTGTAAATGTACAATTCTATAGTTCGTAAAGATTGAAATTCAGCCTACCTGTACCAGTAGAACAGAAGAATGCTTTAGGATAGTAAAGAATCTTGAAAATAATGGAAACTTACACCTGTAAGCATGCTCAGAATGCTATTGTAATATTATAATGATATATAACAAAACACATATAAAAATTGTTAAAATTACATGTTATAAATTTAGTATTTATTATAAACACAATGTTTTCATCAAAAAATAAAGGTTGTATAAGTATTTAAACTTATACGGCCTTTATTTAATTATCCATGTTCTAATTGAAACCTTAACTTATCCGACGTCCCTCATATTCATACCTTCATTTATTCTTCTAGCATGTTCTGCTTTCCAAAATTTTTCAACATCTGCCCGTATTCTTGCCTCATGTTCTTTTTTAAACATTCTGTCATATTCAGAATTGATTTCCTGCATTTCTGATACATTACCGCCATTATCAGGGTGATGAAGCTTTAATAGTTCTTTGTATAGCTTCCTTAATTCTTCCAGAGTACTGATATTCTCAAAATGTTTATTCATAGTAATAACCTCCCTAAACAAAAAAGTGTAAAGCACATTGACAATTCAATAGGCTTTACACTCTTTACTGTGATAGGTGGTTTTTCAGTATGTTTGATGCATTTATGTATTATGAAATCTTTTGTAACTTTTCACTATGTTCAGATACGACTTTTTTAAGAATACTAATATCCATTTGCATTGAATCATATTTTTCGACACTGTCTTAGTATCTGTTAAATGTATCAGTATAACAAGATTCGATTGAATTTAACCGTGGTTTGATATCGTTTTCCAAAGTTAATTCGATTCTTGATAATCTGTTTTCGATAGGTGTTAAATTTGCTTTGAATTTTTCATTCATCATGTTTGATATAGCAAGTAACAATTCGTTATCTGTCATATAATCACGCTCCTTTGTGGGTGGTGTGTTGTTGTTTTTATTTGATGATATTATTGCAAACCCTAAATGTAGTGATACCTATTGACGATATAACCAATATTTAGGGTATGGTTTTGCACAAAATAACTATGTTTAGGGTATACAATAATCTCAACAACAAACGAAACACCAAATACAAAACGGAAGGAAGGTACACAGCATGAGATATAAATTCATTGTAATAATAGAAATGGACAGAGACGGGAACAAAAAGCAGAATGAAATAATTTTCAATGCTTATAATCAGGCGGTTTTTCATATTAAGCAGAGGATGAAAGAAATCATCAAACAGGATACATTAAAATTTTTCAGAAAATATAACCATAAGATTACAGCCCCAAATTTAAATAAGTTTTCTAGTGACGAATTTAAATTCTGGCTTGAAGAATCGGAGAAAGACCAGTTTTCATACGTAGCAGGCTGTCTTGGATGGAGCTGTTTTTGGATGATTGAAAAAGCTGATTAAATTCCCTGACGAGTCTTGAAGAGACAAAGAAATGAAACGAGTATCTGAAAAATAATACATAGCATTAATATCATACTACAATATAAAAATCATATCAGCAGATGACAGAACATTGCTGGTTAAGCTGGTAGGGAAGAACTAGATCAAGATAACATCCATAAAGATAATAGGTATAAGTTCCTATAATTCATTGGTAATTATATAAGGAAGGGAATGTAAGGCAAGACAACCATCTTATGAAAGTATAAAGCACTTGGTTTAAACCAAATGCTTTTAGAAATGATTATAAGATTTTTATTTTAAATGGTTTTTTATTAAATATGTTAGAAGTTTTATAATATTTTTCTGGTTAGTCAAACTTTCTTGCTGTAATGTGTTTATCTGATTCAGTCTATAATAATCATCATTGGTTAATGAGAGATTATTTATAATATAGGCACATATAAAACATAAAATGCTTGATATTAAAAATCCGATTGCTAAAACAAAAAATGCTGTAGCATGGGTGCCATGAATTATTTAATTGTACGCATCGCCACCTACATATGCATTTTCATAACTATAATCGGAGTTGTCATAGTTTGTCATTTTATCATAACCCTTGTAACACATGATGGCAAATGCGATAAAAAATATAATGCTTATGATATAAAGATGGGAAGCTGATTTATTCATATTATTGTCTCTCTTTCGTTTATATTGCAATTATAATCTAATTGAAAGTATATTACAAAGTTAAAATTAATATGACCAAAATTATTTTAAGATTATCAATCCTCATTTGGTACATATTCTAATATATCCTTTGGCTGGCAGTCTAAAAGAAAACATACTTTATCAAGAGCTTTTTGTGTTAAAAGTTTATTATCTCTCATTTGTTGTAGTTGAGCTTCAGTAAAAATTTTTCTTTTCTTATTTTATTAGTATTATAACCTGCATTTTTAAGTGCTAACAGTAAATTGATTTTATATTTAATCAAATAGAATCACCTACATTTCTAAGTTTATTATGCTGCAAATTACACTAAAATCAAGTATAAACATACACAAAATTTTAATGTAAATTTTAGTAATTTCTTCAATAGAATTACTCTGAAATTTGATGAATATACATTCATAAGATATAACAAAGCAATACAAACAGCATATTGATAATTTAATAAGGCTTTACACCCATTACATAATCCGCTATAATAATTGCAATCAGTAAATATTGTTTCAATTGTAAAGGGCGGTGAAAGGATGGTACAAGATATGGGTATGACAAATAAACAGTTTCAAGGTTTTATTAGATTGGCTTTAAGTGTAATTAACGAAGCATTGAAAATAACTCCTGACAATGAAAAACTATTAGAATTAAAAGATATTTTTCAGTCAATGCTTGAAGATGATTGACAATTAATTAAATAGAAAAACGAACCACTAAACCAAAAGGTGTAAAGTCTTATTAAATTATTAAGGCTTTACATCTTTTTAATTTGTAAAATTTAACAGTGAATCCAAGAGAACAGTCCGCAGAAAAATGAAAGGGGTAAAATTGTATGAAGCAAATAACCAGAATGCGAAAAGCCGTATGTATCATGGCCAATGAACTGAAAAAAGCAGGTTATTCTTTATCTCAGGCATTTAAAACTGTGTGGAAGAGGGTAAAGTTTTCAATGACAATTCGTGCTGCGGGGACAACTTTTGGCAACAGGCAGGAATGTTTGAATTTTTTGAAACAATTCAGGCAACATGATCTTTGTGTCACCTTGGAAAGGGAACCTGATAACATATACGACGGCAATGCAATCCGCATAGTTGTACATATATTCTCGTTATCTAAAAGGACGGTTGTCGGGTATGTGCCAAAGGAATTAGCGCGGGAACTGTAAACGGTAAATAGTGGGTACCGTGCATGAAATAAAAGATTACCGTATAATGGCTTTGAGAATCGATTATAGTTTTCAAAGTCATTTCCGGAGCGATTAGCGAAATTTGGTACTGTGGTAGAATCTTGCTCTAAGAAAGTGGCGGCTTCCTCATCCTGTTCAAATCCTGATTTGTTGTCACTTTATTATATATCCATTTTTAAAAAATGAAAGCGATTTCTTATGCTTCCTGTCCATCAAAACGGAACTTGAACAGGGCAGCGACAAGCCGCTGTTTTATGCTGTCCTCGGTATCCCTGTCGATATGCCCGTTTTCAATGGTGGCGATTCGGATACGCTTGCTGTAATGTCAATGACAATATCATAAATCTCACCTAAAGAAGCACAATATTCAAGCACTTTCCAAGGTTCATTTGTATGGAAATGAATTTTTATCATTTCTTCATCTCCAACAGCCAACAAACAATCTCCTTTGAAATTATGTGTAAAATATTCATTTATTGTATCTTCATCAAGATTCTTGCCCTCAATCAATAATTGTGTGTCATATCTAAATTCTAACACTGTCCATTCCTCCATAAACTTATGATTTTCACTCTTAACAGAATACCACAATCATACTCATATTTCTATCAAATTTTCATTAAATTTCTTCCTCCCTCCGTTTCACTCTGCCTTGTTGCCTGTTCTGCTGTCGGCTCTCGTTCTGAAGTTCCCTCGCAAGGTTTTTCTTATTGTAGCTGATTACCTCCGCATACGCTCCTTTAATTCGGGGTACTTCGATAAGCTGTCTTTATGCTCCTTATCGAATTTCATTTTTGCAAATCCTTTTAGTTACTGGCTCTCCTTATAGGTGGCTTGGATTGGCGCATACAGGGCATACATTTTTGACAGTTCCTTTAATCGGTTTAGTTTCTGCCCCTTTGAAAGATGTACCGTTTCAAGCTGTTGGTATCTCTGTTCTTTATCCGTTGTGAATTTTGCAAGGCTCTCAAAGCTGTCTATCTTCCTTGTCGTGATAAATTTCTCCGCATTGTCGGCTGACTGCAAGGCGGTTCTGTCGGATATTTTTCTAAGGTGTTTTCCGCTGGCAATCGGCAAGTCTAATCTGCCTTTGCGCTCCCTCACTTTTGCAATCATTTCCATAACTTCATTCTTCACGCTGACCACCGCATTTTTAATCTGCGTATTTTTGTACGTTGCGTACTGTGCGCTGTGAAGTTCCTGCTTTGCAAGCATGAGCATTTCTTTCGCCTGTTCCAACAGCATATTGTTCTTAATGATTTCCCGATTGATGTTGCCCCTCTCGGTCTGTATTCCCTTGCGCTCTAAAGCATTGGCAACCGCCCCGATATGTCACGCTCTTTGGTAATTTATTTCCTGCCTTTACTTTTTTTCCGAATGTTTTTCATCTTTTTTTGGAGATGAACTGGTAGTCTGTTCGGAAACCACAGGTATCATGCAGGGCATCGGTCAGTTTATTGCGTTCATATAATGGTATGAATCCCTGCTCCCTTACATCCGCAAAATTCATTTCTTTTAACTTGGACAAGATTTCTTCACAGGTATATTTATGGCAGAGTTCCCTTTCCAACAGTCTATATACCAGCAGACTCAAAAAGCAGGTCAGGAAATGTGCCTGTATCCTTTCGCTGCGCCTGACATATACCGGACGCGCTGAAAATTCAGTTTTCATAATCCGAAAACAGGCTTCTATCTGCCATCGTCCCTCGCTGACTGCCAGAATATCAGACACGCTGTCATCAAGAAGGTCAGTGCATACGGCATACAGGCCGTCGTATCGGCTTTCTTCCTCTATTTTTTCAGTATTAAGTTCATAATGGATATCCGCACATTCCCCGTCATTTGTGACAGCAAATTTATTGATAAAACGTACAGGGTCATTTGGATTCTTTCTCTGTTTTTTATACGTTCCATTAGCAACCATTTTTTCTGCACGTTCAATCTGCTGGCTGCGGATCTGCTTTTGGTATGCCGCATACTTGGGCGAATATGTGATGATAAGAAGTTGGTCCATATTCCCAGACTCGTAGGGGATTTCTTTATAAAAAAGCGTATTCCTATCCGTTTCGGGCAGCTTCGTGATATCTATGGTCTTCCTCCTGCTCAATTTCAAAGTAATAGTTGGTGCAGTCGTAATAAAGTATATGATCATTGCGTTTTCCGAAGGCACGGCTGTTCTTATACGCTTCTGCCTGAATAAAATCCGCTTCTTGAGCAAGGACACTTAATGCCCTGTATACGTCGTGCAGTCCATAAGAAGGCGGTTCAAGGAAAGACTGCACTGCCTTGTATGATGAGCACTTGCTGTCCGGGCTTAGGATACGGGTGTAAATCAAATCAGACAGGATTGCATTCAGGTCGTATTCGTACAAATGTCTGGCCATAATTTTACGGCAGACCTTATCTAGCCCCAGCCTATAATAGATATGTTGGAGAAACAGGTAGCCGCCGTCAAAACGTTTCCGGATACCGTAGTCAAGCATGCGGTTTTGGTGAAATGGAATCATTACAGTCTAAAAAAATACAGGCATTTCCAGGCCTGTAGCGATTTTTTTGAAATTAGACTGTTAAACTCCCGGGTAAGGACACAGGAAGTACGGATTGTATATAATTTTGTTGGGGAGCTGTAATATGTTCCCTGGCATCATTGCAAAACTTTTTAGTGGTATTTTGCAGGAAAATGTGATAAAATTTAAAAGAAAGAAGGGAATATATACAAAATGGAAGTTGATATTTTAATCGACAGGATTACAGATTGCCTGATAGATACGAGAACCGGGGAAGAAGTGGAAACAGAATACCGGATGCGTAGAACGCCGATAAGGCCGAAAGATTACAAAGGGTGGAAGTTTAACTGGAGTATCACAGAGAAAAACGGGTATCATATATATGAGCTGTTCGTAAAAGATGATGATACGGTGCAGGGCAGAATATCCTTAAAAATTGATGGTGGCGTGGCTGATGTGGAGATTGTCGAAACAGCACCCCATAATTACAGCCATAAAGGCATCTATGCAGGCGTTGGCGCACATTTATTTGCCATAGCCTGTCAGGCAAGCCTTGATGCGGGGTGTGATGGTGTAGTGGCTTTTACATCTAAGAGTGATTTGGTGGAATACTATATGGAGAAACTAAATGCAGTGGAAATCACGCCAAGAAGAATGGTTATTTTTGAAAATGCTGCGCAGATACTGTTAGACAAATATATGAGAAAGTAGGTGGTGGCTATGTTGGCAATGGAACGAAAACCAGTAGATTTTACACATGATATTTCTTATTATGCAAAAGACAGCAGGCTGACAGGAGAACCGGACGGCAAGCGGTATCAATGGAGAGCGATGATAGAAAGATTCAATCAGTTGGGCAGACCGCTTACAGAGGAGGAAGCGGAGGAATTTAGAATTAAATAATTAAGAGCATGTTTGAAAAGCAAGGATTCAAGAGAATTCTTGCTTTTTTACAGCACGGTAAACGCAAGCTTTTATGTATTCCCAAGTTTCAAATTTTCTGTTATATTGAATTTAGTCAAAGACAATCTTTACACATTCGTGTATAATTATTTCCAAACTCTGAAAGGAAATAATTATTATGGAAAAAGAGAAAAAAGATATTTTACTGATCGATTGTATGCGTGAAATCCCAGATCCAAGGGCTCCATACAACCAAAGACACAAATTTCTTGATATTATCATTATCGCTGTCACAGCTGTCCTTGCAGGGATGGATACCTGGAATGAGATTGCAGACTGGGCGGCTTCTAAAAAACAATGGCTGGGAACGTTCCTTGAACTGCCAGGCGGCATTCCTTCCCATGATACGATAAACAGGGTTTTCCAGATGATCGAGCCGGAAAAATTCCATGATGCATTTTTCCGGTGGGCCAGCGCCGTGTCAGGCAAAGTAAAAGGCGTAGTGGCGATTGATGGTAAAACAGCAAGGCGCAGCAGGGAAGAAGCAGGGGATATCAAACCGATCCACACGGTCAGCGCATGGGCAGTAGAATCATCCCTTGTACTGGGCCAGTTGTGTGTGGATGAAAAAACAAACGAGATAAAGACAATACCAGAGCTTTTGGACATTCTGTGCCTGGAAGGGTGTATTGTCACAATGGATGCGATGGGAACGCAGAAAGAGATCGCCCGCAAGATCATTCACAAAAACGCAGATTATATCCTGCAGGTGAAAGGGAACCAGCAGACACTTATGGACGATATCCGGGAGTATTTTGAAAAAGATGTATTTACGGAAAAGAAAGATGCCCTGGAAAAGGCGGAGCGTTACTATAAAGATCTGTGTAAGGAGCACGGGAGGATAGAAAAGAGGGAGTATTACGTTGAAAATGATATTGAATGGCTCAGGCAGAGGCATCCGGAGTGGGAGGGCCTTGCAGGTATTGGGGCATGTGTATCTACAGTAACGGAAAAAGGGAATACCGTAACAGCTGTAAATTACGCCATATACAGCAGGAAAGGAATGACAGCCGCAGAATATGGGAAAAGTGAAAGGGCACACTGGGGGATTGAAAACAGCCTGCACTGGGTGCTTGATATCGCGTTCAGGGAGGATGAAAGCCGGATCAGGGCTGGAAATGCAGCAGAAAACATGAATATGGCACGCCATATAGGAGTAAATCTGCTAAAACAGGAAAAAAGCTGTAAGATGGGGATTGCCAGCAAAAGAAAGAAATGCGGGTATGACATGGCTTACCTTTATAAAGTATTGGGCGGATTAAATACTGGAATAAAATAGAGGGTACGAATTAAATACATCGTTTAACACATGGCAGAACCCCATGTCTAGTTATTATACGCAAAATAATTTAACCATCGCATCTTTACGTATAGTTTTAATCGTGAAAACTGATATCTCCAAATTTATAAAAAGTTTATAAAACTTGCGTTTACCGTGTTTTTTACAGGCTTTGTGGTTGACAAAGGAAATATAATGGTGTATTCTTATACAAGCATTAGCACTCATCAATAGAGAGTGCTAATAACGAATGGAGAATAAAGTGATTTTATCAGAAAGAATAAAAAACATTACAAAAGTTGTAGAACAATTAGATATTTCACCTTCTTTATATAGAAATGCGGTTGAAAAATATAATAATCTAGCTAAAATAAAGGAGTTTATACAAGATTAGGGTTAAGAAAATAGTTAAGAAGGCAGAGATTTGAGAGAATCTCTGCTTTTTTTGTGGTGCGCCTAGCGGCGCACGTTTCTAACAGGTGAAAGTCCTGAATCCGCCTGGTAGTGGGAAGGATATAGCCGAAGACAAGGGTGTCCATCGTGAGGTGGAATCTGAAGGAAGTTGGATGTGGAAAGAGAAAATCCACGGGCAAATCTCTGGTCTGACGAACAGAAATCACATACGAGGTTATGCATGAGGGTAAGAATGCCACACAAGTCGAAGCCCAATAACTACACGGAATCATGCATGATAGATGTGGCAGATGGATGGAGAGAAAGAAACGTGTGGTACCTAGGGAGGTCTGTGTGAAACGCTCCGAAATGGGTAACCGCGATTAAAAGATTGCGCTGAACACACAAAAGTCAGCAGAGGTCATAGTAGTCAAAGGAATGGATGAAGGACCGAATCAATAGGAGTCTTTAATATGACCGAGAAAGGAGGAATGACTAATAATGACAGAAAACATGAATAATGGCTGTTTGCAAAGAGATAGTGCGGAACACGAAGGGTATGCGAAAGCGTCTAGGTCATTCAATCGGATATGGAAAGAAAGAGACAGTGCACAGCCGAAACTTCCGGAAGCGATATTGTACAAGGATAACTTTAACAGAGCATACAAAAGAGTGAAGGCAAATAAGGGAGCACCTGGAATTGATGGAATGACCATCGAGGAGGTTCTCCCGTATTTAAGGGAACACCAAAAAATGTGAAATGGTTCCTTATCACCTCCCAGTCTGCCCCCGCCAAAGGGCGTATTGTAATGGAAAAAGAATGGTGGCAAATCCGAAAATCCTCTCTGATTAAGATTGCTCATGGATTTCTTTGTTTTCAAAAAATAACAACATATAGTATTATATACGTTTTTTGTTTCTGTATTTAGTGTCATATGCGCGCTTTACAACACCTGAGCAACCTTGGTAATAATGGGTTTTCCGATTTGTCCTTATTATACCGTAAAGGCATACATGTTGTTGCAGATTGGCAGAATCCGGATGTGATATAAAAGTTCTACAATATATCATGGGTCATACTGATATTAGAACGACTATGCGTGTTTATAATCATGTTGATATGTGCAGGATAAAAAGGGAAATGGATAAATTGGAACAGTTACACCAAAATACACCAATTTATACACCAATTGCACAAAACTTTATGTAGCATTATAATGGGTTATGTACTTAAAATCTTGCAAAAACCTGAAAAAATGGCTTGCGCAACGTCTTATAATAGTTTATAATCATCTACAGAATTGAATAAAATCTTCAGGGCAGGGTGCAATTCCCTACCGGTGGTAAAGCCCACGAGCCGCAAGGCATGATTCGGTGCAATTCCGAAGCCGACAGTATAGTCTGGATGAAAGAAGATTGGAACATGCGGAAATTGGTTTCCGTGTGAAAAGCGTCTGCTCTGGTTTGTATTTACATGCCGGAGTTTTTTATATGGACGATTTGATCGGATCAGTCCTGAGTATTTTAGGCCATAATAGTTTGGAGGTATTTGCATGAACGACAGTGAATATATGCGCATGGCGCTGGAATATGCAAAAAGAGGCTGTGGTTTTACCGCGCCGAATCCGATGGTTGGAGCCGTTATTGTCAAAGACGGCAGGGTGATCGGGCAGGGGTGGCATGAAAAGTACGGTGAGCCGCATGCGGAACGCAATGCGCTGGCTTCCTGTACCGAGTCGCCCGAAGGGGCGGTGATGTATGTTACGTTGGAGCCGTGCTGCCATTACGGCAAGCAGCCGCCTTGCGTGGAAGCGGTGATAGAGGCGCGTCTGCAGCGGGTGGTCGTAGGATCTGCGGATCCCAATCCGCTTGTGAGCGGCAAAGGCATCCGGATTTTGCGGGAACATGGTATACAGGTCACGGAACATGTGCTGCAGGAAGAATGTGATCGTTTAAATGAAGTGTTTTTTTATTATATTCAAACAAAACAGCCATTTGTGGTGATGAAATATGCGATGACGCTGGACGGTAAAATAGCGGCATATACAGGTGATTCCAAATGGATTACCGGGGAAGCTGCAAGGAACCATGTGCAGCAGCAGCGGCATCGGTATACGGCAATTATGGCAGGGATTGGAACGGTGCTGGCCGATGATCCGCTGCTGACCTGCAGGATTGCGGACGGCAAAAATCCGGTGCGTATCATATGTGATACGAGGCTGCAGACGCCGCTTCATTCCCAGATCGCAGCAACGGCCGGGGAGGTGCCGACGATTCTGGCAGCCGGGAAGCAGTATGCCGACCGCCGGAAACAGGAAGCACTGGAACAGATGGGATGTCGGATCTTGCTGACAGATGAAAAAAATGGACACGTCGATTTGCGTCAGCTGATGAAACTGCTTGGTGAACAGCAGATTGACAGCATTTTGCTGGAGGGCGGCGGTACGCTGCACTGGGCGGCGCTTGAAAGTGGGATTGTAAGAAAAGTGCAGACTTATATGGCGCCGAAGATGTTCGGAGGCAGGGATGCGAAAACGCCGGTGGAAGGAACCGGGGTTGCGGCTGCGGCAGACGCGTTTTACTTTAAAAACAGTGTGGTTACGAGACTGGGAGAGGATTTGCTGATCGAAAGCGAGGTGGCGGCAGATGTTTACAGGAATCATTGAAGAAATTGGAACGGTATTACAGATAAAAAAAGGACAGCACTCTGCCGTATTGACCATTCAGGCTTCGAAAGTGCTGGAACAGACGAAGACAGGCGACAGTATTGCGGTAAATGGAATCTGTCTGACTGTTACGGCACTGTCGGAAGGGCATTTTCTGGCAGATGTAATGCATGAGACGCTAAACCGGTCGTCGCTTGCGCAGATCAAAAGCGGCAGCCATGTCAATCTGGAACGGGCGATGGCAGCGGACGGACGTTTTGGCGGCCATATTGTGGCAGGACATGTGGACGGCATCGGCAAGATCATCGCTACGAGCAGAGACGATACGGCTGTCTGGTATACGATCGGTGCGGAACCGTCCGTTTTAAAATATATTGTGGAAAAAGGATCCATAACTGTGGATGGTATCAGTCTGACCGTGGCACAGGTGTGGAAAGATCGTTTTTCCGTATCGGTAATTCCACATACGCAGCAGCAGACTGTTTTAAAAGAACGGACAAAAGGAGACTTTGTCAATCTGGAAACCGATATTATCGGTAAATATGTGGAAAAGCTGCTTCGGCCGGCAGAAGAGCCGCAGAAAGACAGTGGGATTACGAAAGAGTTTTTAATTAAATATGGATTTTAGGAGGAAGATTTATGTTTCAGTTTCATACGGTAGAAGAAGCGCTTGCTGATTTGAGAAACGGAAAAGTCATTTTGGTAACGGATGATCAGGACCGTGAAAATGAAGGTGATTTTATTTGTGCGGCAGAGTTTGCCACGACTGAGAATATTAATTTTATGGCGACGCATGGCAAAGGACTGATTTGTATGCCAATGTCGGAAAAATATGTAAAGAAATTAAGAATCCCGCAGATGGTTCCGGATAATACCGATAATCATGAGACGGCATTTACCGTTTCCATTGACCATGTGTCGACTTCGACAGGGATTTCTGCTGCGGAACGGTCGATTACGGCTATGAAATGTGTGGAAGATGATGTAAAACCGGAAGATTTTAGACGTCCGGGCCATATGTTTCCGCTGCTGGCGAAACAAAACGGCGTTTTGGAACGTAACGGCCATACGGAAGCGACGGTAGATTTGTGCAGGCTGGCAGGATTAAAGGAGTGCGGCCTTTGCTGTGAGATTATGCGGGATGACGGTACAATGATGCGCATGCCGGAGCTGACAAAACTGGCGGAAAAATGGAATCTGACATTTATTACGATTCAGGATCTGCAGAATTACCGCAAATGCCATGAAAAGCTGGTAGAGCAGGTGACCGTTACAAAGATGCCGACAAAATATGGTGATTTTGTCTCATATGGTTATGTGAATCAGCTGAACGGGGAGCATCATGTAGCGCTTGTAAAAGGAGATATCGGGGATGGAACCGATGTGCTGTGCCGTGTACATTCGGAATGTCTGACGGGTGATACGTTCGGATCCCTTCGCTGTGACTGCGGACAGCAGTTTGCGGCTGCGATGACACAGATTGAACAGGAAGGCCGCGGCATTTTGCTTTATATGAGACAGGAAGGCCGCGGAATTGGTCTGATTAACAAGCTGCGTGCATATGAGCTGCAGGAACAGGGAATGGACACACTGGAAGCAAATCTGGCATTGGGATTTGCAGGAGATCAGCGGGAATATTATATTGGCGCACAGATTTTGCGGGATTTAGGCGTAAAAAGTATGCGGCTGCTGACCAACAACCCGGATAAAGTGTATCAGCTTTCCGAGTTTGGAATGGAAATAACGCAGCGGGAGCCGCTTCAGATGGATGCGACGGCTCATGACCTGTTTTACCTGAAAACAAAGCAGAAACGCATGGGTCATATATTAAAATATGAATAAATAAAATTAAAAAAATAAGCAAAACAGTATATTTGCAGTGTGGTATGGAAAGGAAACGATTATGAAAACATTTGAAGGAAAACTGGTATCAAAAGAGATTAAAGTCGGTATTATTGCAGCACGATTTAATGAGTTTATTACTTCTAAGCTGCTTGGCGGAGCGATGGACGGGCTGTTGCGGCATGATGTGAAAGAAGAAGACGTACATGTAGCATGGGTGCCGGGTGCATTTGAAATTCCGTTAATTGCATCTAAAATGGCAAAAAGCGGAAAATACGATGCGGTGATCTGTCTCGGTGCGGTAATCCGCGGCGCTACGAGCCATTATGATTATGTATGCAATGAAGTATCCAAAGGGATTGCAGCCGTTTCACTGGAAAGTGGAATTCCGGTAATGTTCGGTATCCTGACGACGGAAAATATTGAACAGGCCATTGAGAGAGCCGGAACGAAAGCAGGAAATAAAGGATATGACTGTGCGGTTGGAGCCATTGAGATGGTTAATTTAATTCGGGAAATTGAAAGCTAATTTAATATTTAATCAGAATATCCCGGCAGGTACGAAAAAGACTTTGTACCTGCCGGGATTTGTGGTGTCTGACGGTTGCTTACGACCGTTATGATTTTTGCAGCTTTGCATGAAAGTCAGCCATAGCCTCGGATATTTTAAGCTGCTGCGGGCAGACGGCTTCACAGCTGCGGCATCCGATGCAGGCGGACGGACGTTTGTCTTCAGGCATAGCCGTAAGTGCCATAGGTGCAATAAATCCGCCGCCCGTAAAGCAATGTTCATTATAAAGACTTAACAGCGTCGGAATATCCAGTTCTTTTGGACAGTGTGCCGTACAGTAACGACAGGCGGTGCATGGCAGGATATTTTGAATCATTTCGTCAGCAATGGCAAGCAGTGTTTCCTGTTCCTGTTCATTCAGCTTTTTAACCGTTTCAAACGTTTGGATATTTTGCTGAAGCTGCTGCAGATTGGACATGCCGGATAAAATCATGGTAACCCTTCAAGGCCCTGCAAAAATCGGAATGCCCATGCCGCAGGTTCTTCATCCGGGCGTAATGCACGCAGTTTGCCGGATGCCTCATCGGATAAGGATGCCAGTTTGCCGCCGCGCAGCGGTTCCATGACCCAGACAGGAATATGCAGTTTGTTTAAGAGCGTTACTTTTTCTTTTGCCTGCTGGAAAGACCAGTCAATCCAGTTTAGCTGAATCTGTGCAAATTCCATCTGTTCGCCGTATGCATCCAAAAACCTTGTCAGAATATCCTGACTTCCATGTATGGAAAATCCAAGATGACGGATTCTGCCGTTTTCTTTTTGTTTCATCAGGTAGTCAAAAATGCCGTATTTCGGATCCAAATAGGCGTCGATGTTCATTTCGCACACATTATGGAACAGATAAAAATCAAAATATTCCACCTGACATCGTTTCAGCTGCTGCTCAAAAATTTCTTCGACTTTATCCATATTTGCAAGATCATATCCCGGAAATTTGGTTGCAAGATAATAGTGGTCACGCGGATATTTGCTGAGAATGCGTCCAAGGACCGGTTCGGAATACCCGTCATGATATCCCCAGGCGGTATCGTAATAATTAATGCCGTGCTCCATCGCATAAGCGACCATTTGTTCCGTGGCAGCTTCGTCGATGTCGGCGATCTTTTCGCCGGTAATCGGAAGACGCATGGCGCCAAGGCCGAGCGCCGACAGACGCAGTTCCCCAAAATTGTTGTAGATCATAACAGTGCCCCCACTTTCATTTTTTATGAATATAACGCCAAAGCGAGTTTGAAATATGCTCTGACAGGTAACTTTTAAAAACTTTACCATGCTTCCGATGATTCGTCAATGAAATGTTGCGGTGGTTTCGGAAACACGCATTGAGGAAATCGGATGACTGGTATATAATGTATAAAGAAAGCAAAATAATATATTTGATAGAAAGGAAGCGTATTCATGGCATATTATGTCTGCTCGGATATTCATGGAAGGTTGGACCGGTATCGAAGGCTTCTGGAAACGATTCGACTGTCGGCACAGGATACGTTATTTGTGCTGGGAGATGTCATTGACAGAAATCCGGATGGGATAGCGATTTTGCAGGATATGATAGACCGGGACAACGTAGAGCTGTTTTTAGGAAACCATGAGTTGTTCTTGTATGAAACAATAGCGGACAGGAAAGAAGGGTTTGTAACAGATGCCTATATGAAAAGTATCTGGTGTTCGCCGAATAACGGAGGTTCCATAACTTATCAGGCATTCTGTAAGCTGGCAGAAAAGGAAAAAAGACGAATTTTAAAAGCCGTGCAAAACAGCACATTACTGCGTATCGTGGATGTAAATGGAATCAAATATCATCTGAGCCATTCATTTACACTGCCGGTTCCTGAGTTATCTTATTACCGATTTCAGGATGTACCGATTGGGATGGCAAAAGAAGTGGTCTGGAAATCGGTGTTTCGTATGGGGGAATATCATGCCCGCTATCAGGCGTTTGACCCGAAGATGCGGTATATCGTTGGGCATGTCCCGGTACAGCGGGTTCACCGGATTTCCCGTATTTTTAAATACTGCCAGATTACGGATATTGACTGCGGCTGTGCATATTCTTTTTTGGAAGGAAACAGCCTTGCGTGTCTGCGGCTGGATGATATGGAAGAATATTATATATTTTGAGCTGTCATTTTAAAAAAGATTGGCAGTTTGTACCATATTTGATATAATTTGTTTGTTAGTTTGTATAGGAGAAGCGATTAACTGTTAAAAAGAACAGGGGGGCACTATGGAATTTGATCAGGAGAAATATTTAATGCTGCTGGCGGAAAAATATCCGACAATTCAGACTGTATGCCGTGAAATTATTAATCTGAACGCGATTTTAAACCTGCCAAAGGGCACGGAGCACTTTATGAGCGACCTGCATGGAGAATATGAGGCATTTTACCACATATTGAATAATTGTTCCGGTGTGGTTCGCGAGAAGGTAGATATGCTGTTTGAAGATACACTGTCAGACGCAGAACGGGAACAGATCTGCACGTTGATTTATTATCCGCGTGAAAAGCTGGAGCTGATTAAAAAGATGTCATTAATCTGCGGGAATGGTATCGAGAGATTTTAACGGAACTGATAGAAATTGCAAAAATACTGTCGTCCAAGTATACACGCTCCAAAGTGCGTAAAGCAATGCCGGAAGAGTTTGCGTATATTATCGACGAGCTGCTGCATGTACAAAAAGATGAAGATGATAATCAGGTTATTTATCACAGAGAGATTTTAACAACGATTATCGAACTCGATAATGCAGATGAGTTTATTGTAGCGCTGGCCGACCTGATTAAGCGGATGGCGGTAGACAGGCTGCACATTGTAGGAGATATTTTTGACAGGGGAGCCTGTGCGGATCAGATTCTGGACCTGCTCATGAAATACCATTCGCTGGATATCGAATGGGGCAACCATGACATTTTATGGATGGGAGCTGCCGCAGGAAGCAAGGCATGTATCGCAAATGTAGTGCGGAACAATCTGAAATACAATAATACGGAAATTCTGGAAAACAGCTACGGCATCAGTTTGCGCAGGTTAACGCTCTATGCGGAAAAACTTTATCCGGATACAGAGCCTATGCAGGCTGCCGTCAAAGCCATTACCGTTATGCTGTTTAAGCTGGAAGGCGAAGTGATTGCAAGGCATCCGGAGTACGAAATGGATGACCGCAGGCTGCTGCATCGGATTCACTGGGACAATCATACGATCGAACTGGAAGGAAAGACATATGAATTAAAAGAGACGGAATTTCCAACGATAGATCCGGAGCATGTCTATTGTCTGTCGAAAGAAGAAGAAGAAATTATGGATGAGCTGTGTATGGCATTTGCGAACAGCAGCCGGTTAAATGAGCATATCCGGTTTTTGTATAAAAAAGGCGGGATGTATAAGACGTTTAACGGAAATCTGCTGTATCACGGCTGTATTCCTCTGGACAGCGAAGGGAATTTTGAGGGGATCTGCATTGACGGAAGAATGTACAAAGGACGCGCTTATCTGGAATATGCGGATAAGACAAGCAGACGGGCATATTTATCCGGACGCAGACAAAATGATCTGGATTTTATGTGGTATTTATGGTGCGGCAGAAAATCTCCGCTCTGCGGCCGTAATATTAAGACGTTTGAGCGCAGTTATATCGCAGATCAGTCCGTCTGGCATGAACAATCCGATCCGTATTACAAATTTTACCAGACCGAAAAAACATGTAATATGATTTTACGTGAGTTTGGGCTGTATTCGTCGTTTTCGCATATTATTAACGGTCATACGCCGGTTCGTACCGGAGAGGGAGAAATGCCGGTACGGGCAAACGGGAAGCTGATGGTAATAGACGGCGGATTTTGCCGCAGCTATCATAAGACGACCGGTATTGCAGGATATACGTTGATTTATAATTCTCATGGAATCCGAATCAAGGCGCACCAGCCGTTTGAAAGCGTATATACCGCTCTTTTGGAAAATAAAGATATAGAATCCGAAAGTGAACTGGTAGAAACGGAAAAAGAACGTTTAATGGTAAAACATACCGATAATGGGAAGAAAATACTGGAAGATATCGAAGGATTGAAAAAATTACTGGAAGCATATCGAGATGGAACGATAGAGCAGGGAAATATCTGAATGGAAAAGGAACGGAAGATAAAAACATCTCCGTTCCTTTTTAGTATGCTTATTCATCGGAATCCGAAACGGTAGTTTCCAGGCTGCTGTCCGCTTCTGCCACAGGTTCGTCAGCAGTGTAATAGGATACGGTATTTTCCGTAGTCCGAAAGATGGTACTGCTGGAACCAACCTGGCACACTTTCAGAACATCTCCGTTTTCCAGATCGGATGTGTCGTCTGCTGACAGGATTAATTCCGTATCGGAGACAAACGTCGTAGACATTTTTGTGTCGTTAACATAAATACGACTCCAGTTTGTAAAGTGATCACCCAGTATGGATAAACTTCCGTCCGCATTTTTGCGATAGTATTTGATATGCGTCTTATCAACACCCATTTGGAGATCGGATGCCGGATATAAATCAAGTCCATCGTAGCAGTAACGTTCTCCGTACAGAATGTCATACTGCAGATTTTCCAGCCGGTTCTGATAAAGTTCGCTGTCGGAACGATAGTTTTCGGCCTGATGATACGTAAAAATAGTGCCTTCGTGAATGCCAGCCTGATCGGTAGCATAAGCAAGCAGCTGGTATGCGGCCAGATCCGCATCTTTTTTCTCCAGACCAAAGTTATTCCAGGTTGCATATTTTGTCTTGAAAATATCACCGGATTTTAAATCTTCGTCTGCAAGTCCCATGGTTGGCAGGTGGTCGCCAAACAGAACAAGAATGGTATCTTCATTTCTTTCGGAAAGCATATCCGTCAGATTTTTAATAAATTTATCCACTTCATGAATCTGATTTACATAGTATTCCCACTGGTTGTTCTGCTCTTCGGTTTGTGCACCGGACACTTTAATTTCAGGATTTTCAATGATTTTTTCCTCAGGATAATTGCCATGTCCCTGTACGGTAATCGTATAGACAAAGTCAGCCTGGTCCGGCGTTGAATCCAGCGCTTTTTTTGTCTCGCCGATCAGAATATCATCGGTCGGCCAGGAACCAAGAGGGGTGTATTCTTGAATGTTCATCATTTCTTTGCTGATAAATGTGTCAAATCCAAACTGGGAAAACGCATTTGCGCGGCTGTAAAAATTGCCGCCGTTATTGTGTACGACGTGTGTGCCGTAACCCGTCGCGGACAGATCGGAAGCTATGCTTTCGCAGTTTGTCTGTTTTAAGATCGTTTTGTAAGGATATTCTCCGGTACCGAAAAACCGCAGGTTCATGCCGGTCAGCACTTCGAATTCTGAATTGGCGGTTCCGGCGCCAACGACCGGTACGGACAGATATCCGGAT
Source organism: Eubacterium plexicaudatum ASF492 (assembly GCF_000364225.2). Classification (GTDB taxonomy): domain Bacteria; phylum Bacillota; class Clostridia; order Lachnospirales; family Lachnospiraceae; genus Eubacterium_J; species Eubacterium_J plexicaudatum. The sequence continues at coordinate 4,050,079 of NZ_AQFT02000001.1, read as the reverse complement.
GTAAATTGATCACTCAATGCCCGAAAATTAGGAATCGGGTCTTGCGAAAGTTTCAGATAATTGATTTCCGTCGGATCCATAAACGATTCCAGAAGAACGCAGATGATATTTGGCTGCTGTTTTTTTGCAGAGTCTGAAATCACCTGATCGTTCTGCGCTATTTTATAGGAAGAAGCTTCCTCTTTTGCCTGTGCAACGGACTGTTTAATCGCTTTGATCGTTGACTCCGAGTAATCTTTTGGTTTGCTCATGCCGCGGTCCATCACACTGGATGAAAAACCATATACGAAACCATAGTCAGAATATCCCTGTGCAATATTGGCAAAATAAGAAGCCATCTGCTCGGAGCTGTGTGCCATTGTTGTTGCAAGAGACATTACCATACCCATGCCTGCACAAAAGCACGCTGCACGTATTTTATGCGGATGTCCCTGGAATTTTGGTCCTTTCAGTGCAAAAATAATGAGAAAGACCACGAGCACACATAATAAAATAATCACACATATTTCCTGTGTCTTTGTGAAATACTGTGTATTAGTCATGGTCAAAAGATCCGAAATACACTTTAAGTCCGTATAACCAAACGGCGTAACACGCTGAGATAAAACACAGCCGTTAATAATGCCAAGCAGCAGCCAGATACAGCTGATTATGATGCGCATCAGCGTTCTGCGGCGAAATAAGTATACAACGGACAGCGTAAAAAAGATAATAAGCGCATTAAAGAAAAATGCAAACGCATGGCTGCTGAAAAATACGGCTGCGTCCACGATGGATCTTCTCGAGCATGCTTCAATGATAAAGATCAGCATACAGGAAAGCAGTGCATGGAACAGTAAAGAGTAACGGTTCAGCAAAGCAACCTGTCGGCTGTAATCACGTTTTTTGGAATCGGACGCCTGTGTCGGGCGATGCCATTTATTATTAAAATTTTTTTCATAAATACGGAAAACCTCCTCCGGAAATTTCTTAACATAACTTTATTCTGACTGAGAATAAAATATATCCTAATCGACAAAAAATCAATCGGTAAAAATCATAAAAATTCTTAAGATTTACTTAAATTCGGGATAATATGAATAAACCTTTGTCAGGTTGTGCGTAAATTGCCTTGAAACACGGCATTTTGTGCGTTATAATCATCTATAATTGCAGGTTGACTGCCAGTATTTTTCGTTATTGGTATAGATTGCCGCAGGATGGTTACAATTTATAACAATCTGACATAAATGCCGTTCGGGTGGAACCATATATCCGGATCCGGCATATACTGCTATTAACGAAATGCAGGGAGACAGATGCGTGGATCATAAGCAGGAACAGTTTATGCGGATGCAGCAGTACCAGTACGCACCCCAGATGCCGTTTTATATGAGTTATCCGGTTCAAAACATTTATATGACCGAGATGGAATATGAACGGGATATGGAACGTATGAAGGAACTGTATCCGGAAGAAGCAAAGCAGATTCAAAAGCTTGTGGAAGAAGAGTGTGATAAACTGGAATACGAAGGCAGTATGATGTTTGACGAATATCCGGACAGAGTGATGCTAAAGGTAATCTGCGACAGAATTTATCTGCTTGCGTCCCAGCCGCAGGAGCAGTCCGGGCCGGAACTGGAAGCAGAGCAGGTGCAGGAGACGGACTACAGGTGGAATCCCGGCCCGCCGGGCAGACCGCCGTATCCGCCGCCACCGCCGCCAGGCAGACCGCCGTATCCGCCGCCACCGCCGCCAGGCAGACCGCCGTATCCGCCACCACCGCCAGGCAGACCGCCATCGCATAATTCAGGACTTGGGAATCTGATAGAAGTACTGCTCTATAATGAAATGTATAAAAGGCGCTGCAGACATAACCGCTGCCGACGCTGGTGGTAATTATGTTCGCATCCCGGCTTTAACAGCCGGGGTGCGGAAACGGACTGATATTTACGAAAGGAAAAACAGATGAAAAAAGGGTTAATCAAGGCAGCAACGCTGACCATCATATTTATTTTAACGTTGGTAATATCCGGCAAGGTTACAAATAAAGACCAGCTGGATCTGACGACCGAAATGGAGGCGGCGACACTGCCGGTTATTGTATTATACAATGAGAATGAGCAGATCAACGAACTGCATGGCTATACGTCTCAGATGGACGATACCGGAATGAGAGATACGATTACGCCGCTTTCCAGCAGCAGAGAAGTGCCGCTGCAAATACGGACCAACGGATATCCGATTGATGAAATTTCTTATGAGATTCGCAGTATAGATGGAGAACGTCTGATTTCGGATGGCAGCATTCCGTCTTTTGAAGAAAGCGAGGGACAGATTCGGACAAGCGTTCCGGTACAAAGCCTGCTGGAACAGTCCAGAGAATATATACTGACATTAAAGCTTCGACAGGAAGAATCCATTTGCTATTATTATACGAGAATTGCGGATGCGAGAGAGTGTTATGTCGCTGAGAGCGTACAGTTTGCAAAGCAGATCAGCGATCTTACTTTTTCGGATTCTCCTGACGGACTTTCGACTTACTGGGAACCAAATGCATCCGGCGATAATTCCAGTCTGCACAAAGTAACGATTCATTCCGCTCTGACGCAGGCAAACTGGGCCGATTTTAAGTGTGACAGGCTGACCATGCCGATTCCGTCGGTCAAAGAAATGAACAGTTCTTATAATGTCATCGTACTTAATTATGTTGTAACGTCTCATGAAAATAAAGGAGAGATGGAATATTATAACGTCGAGGAGTATTATCGGATTCGTTATACGAATGAACGCATGTACCTGCTGAATTTTGAGCGTACCATGAATCAGATTTTTAACGGAGAAAATGAGTTCCTGTATGAAAATTATCTGCAGCTAGGCATCCGTTCCAAAGAGATCGTATATATGCAGAACGAATCGAAAACGGTGACCTGTTTTGTACAGGAAGGGGACCTCTGGAGTTATAACCAGTCTTTTCACAGACTGGCGGAAGTGTTCAGCTTTCGTGGACATGAAGGGATTGAAGCACGTGAAAATTATATGCAGCATGATATCCGGATATTGAATGTGGATGAGGCCGGAGACATTGATTATGTCGTATACGGATATATGAACCGCGGCAGCCACGAAGGAGAAATGGGGATCAGCTTTTTGCACTATGCCAGCCAGGCAAATACAAACGAAGAAAAACTGTTTTTGTCATTTGACAAATCCTATCAGGTGCTGCAGTCGGAGATCGGCAGGCTGTTATATGAAAATGCGGCAGGAAGCATTTATCTGTTATTTAACGGCACGGTGCTTCATATTGATCTTGCATCTATGGAGATGGAAGAAATCGCGACCGGACTGGAAGATGATATGTATGCGGTATCGGAGTCCAATCGGTATTTTGCCTGGACTTCCGATCGTGATGCCCGTGAGATATCGGTAATGGATCTGGAAACGGCTGAGATTCGCAAGATTTACGAAAAAGAAGGCAGATCACTGCATGCGCTTGGATTTCTGCAGGAGGATCTGGTGTACGGCATTGCGTCTGACAAGCATAAAGCAGGCGGAATGACGGGAATTCGACAGACACCGATGTATGCGCTGCGGATTGTGGATGCGTCCAATATGCAGGAATTAAAAAATACAGGAAAAAAGGATACTACATTGACAGTGTGGAATTTGTAAACGGAGTACTTGTGATGCACCGGCTGACAGAAGGGGAAGGCGGTTATGTACAGGCATCGCAGGATTCGATTGTCAATCGCAGTCAGGAAGATGAAGAACAAAAAGTCATTCATTCTACCGTTACGGAAAAAAAGCAGACACAGATGCAGCTGACCCTGTCTGAGATGAAAAAAGATACACCGCCGGTTTATGTTGCTGCAAAACAGATTCTGAACAAAGAAGATAAAAAGATGGTTTTAAAACCGTCACAGGATCAGCGGATGTATTTTGCATATGCAAAAGGGAAATTGCAGAAGGCAACGACCGTGATGGCAGAAGCGATTCGTATTGCGGACGAACATATGGGAGTTGTTGTGGATGAAAAGCAGAATTATATCTGGAAACGTGCACGCAAAAGCATGCAGATGTCCTTTGAGGTGCAGCCTTCCGATGCGGATGCCGCAGGGTCCTCCGTTGTAAAATGCGTAAGTGCGCTGCTGCGCCATGAAGGAATGGAGGTCAGCGCCGGTGAATTGCTGGAACGGGGAGATACACCGCAGGAAGTACTGGAATCACTCATGTCGGAGCGGGAAGTACTTATACTCGAAGGCTGTTCTCTTTCACAGGTTCTTTACTATGTGAACTGCGGCACGCCGGTGCTGGCAGCGGCCGGCACACAGGAAACGATGCTTGTAACCGGCTATGACGCACTGAACGTATGGCTGTACGATCCGCAGGCAGGCGGGATTGTGAAAAGCACGATCGAGGAGGCAGAGGAAAAGTTTCGGGCCGCCGGGGGCATTTATATTGCGTATCAGTAAACGCGTATTCATAATTGGATATTTGTGCCGGAATGCCTGCTTGACATGCAAACGATATGACGCTAAAATAAAGCAATCCGAATTGTTACAGAAAAAAGAAACGCAGATAGAAGGAGAAAAACATGGCGAAAGACAAGAAGTTAGTGGAATCTATTACCAGTATGCAGGAAGATTTTGCGCAGTGGTATACGGATGTGGTAAAGAAGGCGGAATTAATTGATTACTCTTCCGTGAAAGGATGTATGATTATAAAACCGGACGGTTATGCGCTTTGGGAAAATATTCAGCATGAGCTGGACCGCCGTTTTAAAGAAACCGGTGTCCGGAATGTATATATGCCGATGTTTATTCCGGAGAGCCTTTTAAACAAAGAAAAAGACCATGTGGAAGGGTTTGCGCCGGAAGTGGCATGGGTAACGCATGGCGGACAGAATATGCTGCAGGAAAGACTGTGTGTCAGACCGACTTCGGAAACGCTTTTTTGTGATTTTTATAAAAATGATGTGCAGTCTTACCGGGATTTGCCAAAGGTATATAATCAGTGGTGCTCGGTTGTGAGATGGGAAAAAGAAACAAGGCCGTTTTTGCGCTCCAGAGAATTTTTATGGCAGGAAGGGCATACGGCACATGCTACGGCAGAGGAAGCACAGGAACGTACCGAACAGATGCTGAACGTCTATGCGCAGTTCTGCGAGGAAGTGCTGGCGATTCCGGTCATCCGCGGACAGAAGACGGAAAAGGAAAAATTTGCCGGAGCGGAAGCTACTTATACGATTGAAGCGCTGATGCATGACGGAAAAGCGCTCCAGTCAGGTACAAGCCATAATTTTGGAGACGGATTTGCAAAAGCATTCGGCATTCAGTATACGGATACGGACAATCAGCTGCAGTATGTGCATCAGACTTCCTGGGGACTCAGTACCCGTCTGATCGGCGCGATTATTATGGTGCATGGAGATGATTCCGGATTGGTGCTTCCTCCGGCAATCGCACCGACGCAGGTGATGATTATTCCGATTCAGCAGCAGAAAGCAGGCGTGCTGGAAAAAGCAGGCGAGCTGTATGAAACGCTGAAAAAACAGTTCCGTGTAAAAACGGATGACAGCGCGAAAAGTCCGGGATGGAAATTTGCGGAACAGGAAATGCGCGGGATACCGGTGCGGATTGAAATCGGTCCGAAAGATCTGGAAAAAGGACAGTGCGTTCTTGTAAGACGGGATACGAGAGAGAAATACCAGACGGCGCTGGAAGAAGTACCGGCGCAGCTGGCACAGCTTTTAGACCGGATACAGTCAGACATGTATGAACGTGCAAAAGCACACAGAGATTCGCATATTACCGATGCGGTTACGTATGAAGAGTTCCGGACGGCGCTTGAGCAGACGCCGGGATTTATCCGTGCGATGTGGTGTGGAGACCAGGCGTGTGAAGACAAGATCAAAGAAGAAACAACGGCTACTTCACGCTGTATGCCGTTTGAGCAGGAGCAGATTTCCGATGTCTGTGTCTGCTGCGGAAAACCGGCAAAGAAGCTGGTACTCTGGGGAAAAGCGTATTAAACGGCGCACCGAAAAAATGAAAACCGAAAAAATGAAAACCGAAAAAATGAAAATAAGATGGAACTGAAAACGGAAATTAAACGCAAAAATCAATCCGAAGCATCCTATAAAAATCAGACACCGGATGTTGTCATACATCTGCCGGATAAAGTGCGGCACATTTTAAACCGGCTTGCCGCACATGGGTATGAAGCATATGCGGTCGGAGGCTGCATTCGTGACAGCCTGCTTGGCAGGACGCCAAAAGACTGGGATATTACAACGTCGGCGGTTCCCACACAGGTAAAGCAGCTGTTTTCAAGAACCGTAGATACGGGCTTGCAGCATGGAACGGTAACGGTTCTTGCAGGACGGGAAGGCTTTGAGGTTACGACATATCGGATTGACGGAGAATATACCGACGGCAGGCATCCGAAAGAAGTTATTTTTACGCCCAGCCTGCAGGAAGATTTAAAACGACGCGATTTTACAATCAATGCAATGGCATATAACGAACAGCACGGACTGGTCGATGCGTTTGGCGGGGCGGATGATCTGAATGCAGGTATCATCCGATGTGTCGGGAATCCGATGGAAAGATTCGCAGAAGATGCGCTTCGGATGCTGCGTGCCGTTCGATTTGCGGCGCAGCTGGATTTTCGGATTGAGCAGCAAACACGGCGGGCAGTGCGCAGGCTGGCTGCCGATTTGAACCGGGTAAGTGCGGAGCGCATTCAGGCAGAACTGGTAAAGCTGGTTGTATCCGCGCATCCTGCGTATCTGCGTGAGTTATACGTGCTTGGTATTTCAAAAGTCATTCTGCCTGAATTGGACCGTATGATGGAAACGGAGCAAAACCATCCGCATCATTGTAAATCGGTAGGAGAACATACGATTTCCGTGGTATGTAATACCCCACAGGATAAAGTGCTGCGTCTGGCGGCGCTGTTTCATGATGTTGCAAAGCCGCTGTGCAGGACAACCGACGAACAGGGAACGGATCATTTTCATGGCCATCCGGAAAAAAGTGCGGAACTGGCGGCAAACATTTTTCGCCGGCTGAAATTCGACCGGGATACGATGGACCAGGTGTGTGCACTCGTACGTTGGCATGACTATAATCCGGCGCTGACGGAAGAAAATGTGCGGCGTGCGGTAGTAAAAACCGGGGAGGATCGGTATCCGGCAATCTTTGCATTAAAGCGGGCCGATATTTTGGCGCAGAGTATGTATCAGCGGGAGGAAAAGCTTGCCTATGTAGACCGTTATGAGCAGTTGTATGAGCAAATGAAAGCAAAAGGAGACTGCATCAGCTTAAAGCAGCTCGCCGTAACGGGACGAGATCTGATCACGTTGGGAGCGCGACAGGGCAGACAGATCGGAGAGATTCTGACGCTGCTTCTGGAAGAGGTCCTACAGGATCCGGAAAAGAATGAACGGACGTACCTGCTGAGACAGGCCGGGAATTATATACGGGATATGGCAGAGCATTTCACAGATTCCGATTCACGGAAATAAAATAAGAAACACGTTTGTATGCATAATATGACACCCTTTCTCATAAGATGAATGGACACGTTAGTGGCAGCAGTGTTACTGCTGTTGCTGCGTGATTGTTCATCTTACTTGGAGGGGTGTTGTTGTGTATAACCGAACAGAAATTATTTTAGAGGCATATCCATATGAGTTTACCGATGTGATGAAAGGAAGAGGCGCATATTTTTGCTTCTGCCGGGACGGAAGCAGAAAGATCTTAAAGGAGTTTTCCGGCTCTGCGTCAAAGGCCGAACTGCTGGATCGGTTTCTGCGATATCTGAATGAACGTGGATGTGTGGCGGAACAGATTATTTATACGAAAGAGGGACAGGTGCTCCATACGGATACGGATGAGACGCGTTACTATATGCGTACCTGGTTTGAAGGCAGAGAGTGCGATACGAGAAACAGGGAAGATATTTTGTGTGCGGTCCGCAGGCTGGCGCAGTTTCATACCGATACGGCAGCGTTTCAGGAAGAACTGCCTCAGACGATGTGTAAAACGCCCGATTTTCTGGAGCAGGAATACCGCAGACATATTAAGGAGCTGCATAAAGTTCGCAATTACATAAAATCCAAAAAAAGAGAAATGAATTTGAAACCGATTTTCTGAAAGAATATGGCTATTATCTGAATCAGGCGGAAGAAGCGGCAGACAGGCTGCGCCAGACGACGGCGGATGAGTCCATGCGGTTTTTTGGCATTTGCCATGGGGATTACAGTCAGCATAATCTGCTGTTTACGGCACAGGGGCCGGTTATTATTAATTATGAACGATTTTGTAAAGATGCATATATCAGTGACTTTGCGCACTTTTTCCGCAAAATCATGGAAAAACATAACTGGAATACCGGGCTTGGCATGGATATGATTCGTGCTTATGATAAAATACGCAGGCTGGAAGGATGGGAACTGCGCCAGCTGTGCATCCGCATGCGTTATCCGGAAAAATTTTGGAAAGTGGCGAATCACTATTTTAATTCAAAAAAAGCTGGGCAAACAACAGGGATGGGGAAAAACTCGTTAAAATATGCGCACAGGAACGGGAACGGGCGGAATTTTTGAAAATACTGGATCGCTTTGAGAAAGGATAAAGTAAAAACACGCCGGCAGAAGGCTTGCACTTGATAAATGTCCATGATATAATATACAAATATATGGAGCCGCAAGGTTAAGCAGCAACAGGATGAAGACGTGAAAGGTGAAAAGGAAGAATCAGGATGAATAAGAATCAGTTGATCAATAAGAATTCGTTCGGAATAAAAATCAGGATGAAAGTCAGGATGAAACGAATGTTAACAATGCTCCTTCCTCTGTTTGGCATGATGCTGTTCTGTGTGGCCTGCAGCAAACCGAATGCCGGCAGGCTTACGGCAAAAAAGAGCGCCAACGCAACCGCTGCGGTCAATGCAGCCGGCCAGGCGGAGGATGATAAAGAGCAGAGTACGGCGGATCTTCCGAAAATGACCGAACGATATTATATGGTATTAAAGCATGATACTGCGAACTATCAGATTACATTGATGGAGCTGGAAAGCGGAGAGCAGCATTTTTATGAATATACGGAAGGTACGGAATTTTTTGATAAATATGGGGATTATACACTCCGGGAAGATTTCAGTGAAGGAAAACTGGTTAAGCTGGAACGGCTTAACAGTAATGATACACTGGGAGCGACCGCATTTACCGATGAAACATGGGATTATGAAGACATTGTGAACTATACGATTGATCTGGAAAATAACAGAATGGATATTGCGGATACCGCTTATCGGTTTGATACAAATGTAAAGGTGTTTTCAGAAGGAGAACAGAAGGAACTGACTGCGGTAGGAGAGAGTGACGTTCTCAACGTCTATGGAATCGGCCGTACGGTCTATGCAATTGTGATTAAAACGGGACACGGCACGCTGGCACTGTCCAATACGGAGTTATTTGAAGGCGGATGGGTCAATCTGGGCACACAGGTATATGCAAAGGTTACGAGAGACATGACAATGGAACTGCCGGAAGGGATTTATGAGTTTTCCGTTGCGAATGACGGATACGGAGATTCCGGCGAGATTCGAATTCGACGGGATAAAATTACAACGATTGATTTAAACGATTATAAGGGAGAAGGTCCAAAGCTGTGTACGGTTACGTTTGATGTAGATGTGGCCGGAGCAATTCTTACGGTAGACGGAAAAAAGGTCAATCATAAAAAGCCGATGGAACTGCGGTATGGCGTACATATGCTGGGCGTGTATGCAGAAGGTTATGATGCCTGGACAAGGCAGCTGGTCGTAAATTCTCCGAAAGCGAATATTGAAGTATTGCTAAGCGATAACACAAAGTCCGAATCCGATTCGAATCAGGACGATACGGATACCAAGGATACGGACACAAATAAGAAAGAAAAACGGAAGTCTAAGGCAGGTTCGTTAGCAGGTTCCTATGCAGGCGGCAGTTCATCCGGACAGACGAACGGCAGCAGCAACAGCAGCGACAGTGCACTTGCAAACGCGGCATTGGGCTCTTCACTGGCAAGTATTATTACGGGAGGAGAATCTACGGATTATCTGGATACACTGTCCGATCTGGTCGATTCGCTGGATAAGCTGAAACGTTCGACCACCGGCTCCGGTTCTTCGGAAAATTCGGATTAACTGACGTATATTGGGGGATACGGAACCGGTTAGTATACCAAGTGCACCGCAGACCTGATATGAAAATAAAAGATAAGAAAAGAATGGGAGGACAATAACATGGATTACAAACAAATGTACCAACAATGGCTGGACAACCCTTATTTTGATGAGGGGACGAAAGCGGAATTAAAAGCAATCGAAGGAAATGAGAAGGAGATTGAAGACCGCTTTTACATGGATCTGGAGTTTGGTACGGCAGGACTGCGTGGCGTAATTGGTGCGGGCACAAACCGCATGAACGTGTACACGGTCAGAAAAGCAACACAGGGGTTGGCAAATTACATTTCTGCTGTAAACGCACAGGCAAAAGGCGTTGCAATTGCATACGATTCCAGACGTATGTCACCGGAATTTGCAGATGAAGCGGCTTTGTGCCTGGCAGCAAACGGGATTAAGGCTTATGTATTTGAAAGCTTAAGACCGACGCCGGAGTTATCTTATGCAGTGCGTAAATTAGGCTGCATTGCAGGTATTAATATTACCGCAAGCCACAACCCGCCGGAGTATAATGGCTACAAAGTATACTGGGAGGACGGTGCACAGATTACCCCTCCTCATGACAGCGGCATTATGGACGAAGTAAAAAAGTGACCGACTATGCGGCATGCAAGACCATGTCTTTGGAAGATGCAAAGGCAGCAGGACTTTATCAGACGATCGGTGCGGACATTGATGATCCGTATATAGAAGAGCTGAAAGGACTCGTACTGCACCAGGACAGCATAGACGCGGTTAAGGATAAGCTGACAATCGTATATTCTCCGCTGCATGGAACCGGCAATATTCCGGTGCGCCGTGTATTAAAAGAGCTGGGTTTTCAAAATGTGCATGTTGTACCAGAACAGGAACTGCCTGACGGAGAATTTCCTACGGTAAGCTATCCGAATCCGGAAGCGGCAGAAGCGTTCGAATTGGGCCTTGCGCTTGCAAAAAAAGTAAATGCCGATTTAGTATTGGCTACGGATCCTGATGCGGACAGGCTTGGTGTATATGTAAAAGATTCTAAAACAGGGGAATACCACACGTTGACCGGTAATATGTCCGGATGTCTGATCGGCGATTATGTGATCGGACAGCGGAAAGCGATTCAGGGTTCGCTGCCGGAAAACGGCGCATTTATCCGCTCTATCGTTTCTACGAATATGGCAGATGCGATTGCAAAGTATTATGGTATTCAGCTCGTAGAAGTTTTAACAGGATTTAAGTTTATTGGACAGAAAATGCTGGAATTTGAAACAAAAGGCAACGGAACGTATTTATTTGGTATGGAAGAAAGCTATGGCTGCCTGACCGGAACTTATGCGAGAGATAAAGACGCAGTGGTAGCTTCTATGGCATTGTGTGAAGCAGCTGCTTATTACATGACCAAAAACATGACGCTTTGGGATGCAATGCTGGAAATGTATGAGCGGTATGGCTACTATAAAGATCATGTAGAGTCTATTACCTTAAAGGGCATTGAGGGTCTTGCAAAGATTCAGGAAATTATGAATACGCTGCGTGAAGATGCTCCAAAGGAAATCGGAGGATTAAAAGTACTTGCTGCAAGAGATTATAAGACCGATACGATCCGGAATTTTGTTACGGGTCAGACGGAACCAACCGGACTGCCGAAGTCAAACGTACTTTACTATGAACTGGAAGATGATGCATGGGTATGCGTAAGACCTTCTGGAACGGAACCAAAAGTGAAGTTCTATATTGGTGTAAAAGGCAGTTCTTTGGCGGATGCTGATGAAAAATCGGCTTCTTTGGGTAAGAAGGTACTGGAGATGATCAACAAGATGATCTAACAGCCTGTAAAATGCTAGAGCGTGTTTGAAAAATCATTCCCGCGATCTGTACTCCCCACTTTGCGGACAATTTATCCCAAATTTAGTCAACATAGTCCGCTATGACTCCTAAATTTGGGATAAATTCCCCACAAACTGTGAAGCACATCTCACAGAAAGCATTTTTCAAACATCCTCTAGAAAATGGGCATTTCCGCTTGACAAACCCTGGAAAAGTTAGTATAAATATATTCGTAAGTATTTTGGAGAAGATAAGTTCCGATTCTTATTTAATAACAATACTATAATTAATCCACAGGAGGAGTAGAAATGAACAAAGCGGAATTAGTTGCAGCTATTGCTGACAAGGCTGAATTATCCAAAAAAGATGCGGATGCAGCTTTAAAAGCTTTTATAGATGTTGTTGCTGAAGAGCTCAAGAAAGGGGAGAAGATCCAGTTAGTCGGCTTCGGAACTTTCGAAGTATCTGAACGGGCAGCCAGAACAGGCAGAAATCCACAGACAGGTGAAGAGATGACAATACCTGCATCAAAGGCGCCAAAATTTAAGGCAGGAAAAGCATTAAAGGATTTAATGAACGAATAAATCTTTGAAAAAGGGGCTGCAAGTTTGTGTGGTCCCTTTTTTATCATTTTCATGAGGGTAATTATGAGATTAGACAAATTTTTAAAAGTTTCACGTCTGATAAAACGAAGAACAATTGCAAACGAAGCCTGCGATGCGGGCAGAGTGATGGTCAATGACAAACCGGCCAAAGCTTCGGTGAAAGTCAAAGTTGGTGATATCATTGAGATTTTGTTTGGGACAAAATCTGTAAAAGTCCGTGTACTTGACATTCAGGATACGACCAAGAAGGAGCAGGCAAAAGAATTGTTTGAGTATTTATAGGAAAAAGCAGCTGTCAATGTTTTTGTGGCAGCTGTTTTGTCATATATCCGCAGCACCATTCATATACTTTATTAGAGCATTTTTCAAACACGCTCTAATATAACAGTTAGGACAAGAATGGAGGATAAGGCTATGGACGAGAGAGTGGACAAAAATCAGTCGAAAGCGCACAAAATCCTGCTTACAAATAGGAAAACGGCAGCATTTACAGGGATTTTGGATGTGCTTTCTTTTGACGTATCGGAAATATTGCTGGAGACAGAACAGGGAATGCTGCTGATCAAAGGCAATGATCTGCATGTGAACCGGCTGACGCTGGAAAAGGGCGAGGTAGATGTGGAAGGGCGAATCGACAGTCTGGCCTATTCGGATGCGGGCGGCGGAAAGAAAGCGGCGGAAAGCCTGTTAGGAAGAATTTTCAGATGATGACGGTAAGTGAAAATATATTTCGGGAAATGGATTTTTTGCGGTATCTTTTGTGCTTGGCATGATACTGGTGCTTGTATATGACTGTCTGCGCATTTTAAGACGGCTTGTCCGGCATGGAGTCATATGGATTTCAATGGAAGATTTGTGCTATTGGATTTTTACGGCGTTTATTATATTTGCCATGCTATATCAGAAAAACGATGGGTTGATTCGCGGATTTTCCATTGGCGGGATTGTACTCGGCATGTTTTTGTATAACCAGTATATCAGTCGCCATACCGTCAGGTACATTGCATACATATTGAAAAAAGTGATTTGGTTTGTGCAGAAAATATGCGGATTTGTACTGAAGCCGTTTCAAAAAGCTGCGAAGAAAGTGGCAAACGGGAGTTCGATATTGGCCGGCAAAGGAAGAAAATTTAAAAAAAGTTTAAATAAGCGGTTGAAAAGGGCAGGAAAATTGATTAAAATAGGAATAGTAAAAAAATAAGACGGCAGAGCATGCCGGTGAAAGGGCGAGAGGTTACTATGGGTCACAGATACGGCAGCCGAAGGGCAAATCAAACGGGAAAGCTTTGTATTACGGTGATCGTTCTGGCTATGATCGGGGTGATGTCTGTGCAAATTGTAACTTTGTATAAAAAGGATCGGCAGTTTATTGCACAGGAAGCGCTTCTGGAAAAACAAAAAGAAGAAGAACTGGCCAGAAAGCAGGAGATTGAAGATTACGAAGCGTACACAAAGACACAGGAATATATTGAAGATATAGCAAAGAGCAAGCTTGGTCTTGTTTATCAGGATGAAATTATATTCAAGGAAAAGTAAATAGCAGCAGGAAGTGTGTCGAAAAGATCTGGCAGGCGTCAGGTCTTTTTTGTTGCGGGAAAACCTGAACGGCTTCAAAAACGTGAATGCCTTAAAATCGACTCAAAAATTGTTTTGAACAGATAAAAACACGAATAAAAATAAAAAAACGGTCCATGGTTTGACAAACATTGCAATACACTCTTTTTATAATGGCTGTCATATGCCGCTTTCCGTACGATGGGTAAAGATGAGAGAAAACGGCGGCATGAGGAGCGGACATGCTCCTTATAATTGAGTGATGGGAGGATGCAGGATGAAGAGACTGAGTGTAAAACAGGTGATTTTATACGTAGGAGGAATTTTAATGTGCCAGATGTCATGGATGGGATGCTTTCCGTTGATACCGGCATTTTTTACGGCCGTATGTCTGGAAGATGCGGCACGCGGAGCCCTTTTTGCGGCGATATTTACCGGAATTGTTTTGTTTGTGCCGATTGCCGCGGCGGTGAAATATCTGATGGCAGTGGCGGTAATCTTAGTTACGATTAAACTGTTTGAGTGGGCAGAGGGACGCTGTACGGTTATATGCGCGGCAGCTTCGGCTTCGATTGCAACATTTACGATGTCGCTGTCCGGAGAGCTGTTAAATGTACGTGATTCGGCAGGATTAGCTGTCTGCGCTCTGGAAGCGGTATTTGTGTTTTCATCCATTATGATCGGAACAAGATTTGTGGATTTTTTTATGCAGATCAGCATAATGCCGCAGAAAGAAGAATCGGATTATTATCAGGAAACGAAGCTTGGAAATTATGCGGATTCTTTCAGCGGATTGTCGAAAATTTTTTCCCGGATGAGTTCGGCGCAGAGAGGACTATCGACGGAACAGATGGGGAAAATTCAAAATGAACTGACAGGCACGCTTTGTATGAACTGTAATCAGTGTGCCTTGTGCTGGGATAAGGAAGAAAGTCCGATGTATTCTTATCTGGCTTATATGCTGCAGTCTTTGCAGAGAACCGGAGAAGCGGATGAAGAGATTGTTGTACAGATGCAGGAATATTGTCCGTATACGGAAGCGGTAGTACAGGAAAGCATTCGCATATTTGAAAAAGCAAGACTGAATCTGGCATGGTATAACCGATTGCTGGAAAACCGTGAGATTATAGCGCAGCAGCTGGATGCGATGGCATATATTATGGAAGACTGTGCAAATGAGAAGAGTGAAATTACACAGGAAAACAGGCACTTGCTGGCAGAAGTCAAGTATCGGTCCAGAGAACGCGGCGTTATTGTACAGAAGCCGCATTTATATGAAAACAAAGACGGACACTGGCAGTTTATATGCGATGCCTATGCAAAAAACGGAAGCTGCATCAGTATGAAAGAGCTGGCAAAAGCCGTATCTGCGGGACTGGAACGAGGCATGCGTCCGCACAGAGACGAACGGGCGATGGTCAGTCCGCAGGGAGCAGTCGTTGTATTTGAGGAGGATACCTGTTTTCATGAGACACATGCGGTGGCACGAATGGTCAAAGACGGAGGTCATGTGTCAGGCGACAATTATTCGTTTTTGGAAATGGATAACGGGCAGATAGCCATGATGCTGTCCGATGGAATGGGCTCGGGTAGCAATGCGTGCAAGGAAAGCGAGCTGGTGCTGGAACTGCTGGAGAAGTTTCTGGAAGCTGGATTCTCAGAGGAGACGGCGTTAAAAATGATGAATTCCGCAATGGTAATTCGCGGAGAAGATGATCTGTATTCAACGGTGGACATCTGTTCTCTGGACTTATATACCGGGTGCTGTGATTTGTATAAAATAGGTGCGGCGACGACGTTTATCAAGCGCCGGGATTATGTGGAGCGGATTGAATCCAGCTCTCTGCCGGTAGGCGCCACGCATCGGATTGAGACAGGCAAGACGAAAAAACAGCTGGAAGACGGGGATATCCTTGTCATGATGACAGATGGTGTGTTAGAATATCTGAAAGCAGAAGATCCCGATCTGGTCATGTGCGGCATTTTGAAAAATCTGCAGATGAGGCACCCGGGGCAGATAGCAGATGCCGTTCTGGAAGAAGTACTGGAGCGGACAGGAGGAAAAGCTGCGGATGATATGACAATACTTGTGTGCAGTGTGTGGAAAAAATAAGGATGAAAATGAAATGACGGAACATACAAAAGATCAGATAAGACAAAATATGATAGCTATAAAACAGAAGCAAACATACAGGACTTTATTCGCGTCAATCAGATGATCGAAGCAGGAGATCATCTGATTGCAGGCGTATCGGGCGGGGCGGATTCGATGTGTCTGCTGCTTGTGCTGCTGCAGCTGCGGGAAGTGTTTGGGCATCAGGTCAGTGTTGTGCATGTGGAACATGGAATACGCGGAGAAGATGCAAAAAGAGATGCGGAGTTTGTCAGGTCTTTTTGTGAGCGGCGCAGCATAAAGTGTCATATCTGCCACCGTAACGTACCGGAGTATGCACGCATGTACGGAATGAGCGAAGAGGAGGCCGGCAGAGTGGTACGTTATGAAGCTTTTCGCGAAGAAAAGAAAAAATATCCGGGACAAAACGTAAAAATTGCGGTTGCACATCATCTGCAGGATCATGCGGAGACGATGCTGTTTCATCTCGTGCGGGGAACGGGAATTCGTGGAATGGCTGCAATCGCGCCCGTATGCGGGGATGTAATACGTCCGCTTCTGCATACGGGCAGGGAGGAAATCGAAGCGTATCTGGCGTCAGCAGGTCAGGATTATTGTGTGGATGCCACCAATGACCTGGATCGGTACAGCAGAAATAAAATCCGGCATCAGGTGCTGCCGGCGCTGTATGCGGTCAACAGCCATGCGGCAGAACATATGTATCAGACTGCCCGCCAGCTGCAGGAGGTCGGAGATTATCTGGAAAAACAGGCGGCAGCCGCACAGGAAGCGTGCTGCAGATTTACTGCGGATGCGGTATGTATCGAAAAAGAGCTTTTTTTCAGGTTGGATCCGGTGATTCAGAGCCAGATGCTGCACCGGATACTGGGAATACTGGCAGGAAGCAGAAAAGATCTTACGAGAGAACATGTGCACCGGATTCGGGAACTTTTCGATAAGCAAAACGGCAGGCAGGTGAAGCTTCCATATAAAATGGAAGCGGTAAGAGTTTACAGCGGTGTGGAAATTCATTCGAACAAAAATGTAAAAAATGCAGACAATGGTACCGCAGACGACCGTGATCATTTGGAAAAACAGTTTTCGTTTCGGATAATTGAAGATATTTCTGAGCATATGTCACAAATTTCCAAAAAGAAGTATACGAAATGCTTTGATTATGATAAGATAAAGCATGGATTCTGCGTAAGAAGCAGACGGCCAGGTGATTATTTGGTTATTGACGTCTCTGGCAGCCGTCAGAAGCTGAAAAAATATCTGGTCAATGAGAAAGTTCCTGCAAAGGAACGGGAACGGCTGCTGTTGCTGGCTGACGGAGCGCATATTATGTGGGTAGTCGGGTATCGGATCAGCAGCTATTATAAAGTGGATGAACATACCAGAAAAATATTGGAGGTTACTTTTTGCGGAGGAAGAGAAGATGAAAGAACAGATTCATGTAATGATTTCAGAGGAAGAGGTAAATGCAAGGATTACGGAGATTGCCGCACGGATCAGTGAAGATTACAAAGGAGAGGAGATTGTTGCAATCGGCATTCTGCGCGGTGGGGTTTACTTTTGTACGGAATTGACAAAGAAGATTACGGTGCCGGTTATTCTGGATTTTATGGAGGCGTCCAGCTACGGAGATGGTACGGATTCCAGCGGACAGGTCCTTATTACGAAAGACCTGATTGAAGATATTGCAGACAGAAATGTGATCGTAGTCGAAGATATTATTGATACCGGCAGAACACTGAGTCTGCTGTTGGACAATCTGCGGGCGCGGAAACCAAAAAGCCTGAAGCTGTGTACTTTGCTGGATAAACCGCAGCGGCGGGTTGTGCCGGTGCAGGTAGATTACAACGGATTTGTGATTCCAAATAAATTTGTAATAGGGTATGGGATGGATTATGCACAGAAATACAGAAATCTTCCTTATATTGGAGTCGTAGAGGGTGAGTAGAAGGAGGTTATAACTTGAAAAGAGGTTATCGAGGTTTTGTCTTGTATGCCATCCTCGTATTAGGAGTAGTTGGCATATGGTATTTTTTAAGTGAAACGGATATTACATCGGATACGTATACGTATCATCAATATCAGGCAGATCTGGAAGAAGGAAACGTAAAATCTGTTATTATAGAACAGAATGCCGAAACACCGACCGGTACGCTTGTAGTCATACTCAAGGATGATGCGGATCGTCATGAAATTGTAGTATCGGATGTAAATGAAGAACAGGAATATTTAAAGCAAAATGATTTTATAATTATCTGCTTAAAAACATTCCAAGAGCCAGCTGGCTGTCCACATGGCTTCCATATCTGATTATTTTTGGAGCAATGTTCATTCTGTTTATTATTATGAATAATATCAATCAATCTGCCGGCGGAGGCGGCGGTCCGAAAATGATGAATTTCGGCAAAAGCCGTGCCAGAATGTATACGGATGAAGTGAAAAAGGTTAACTTTACCAAAGTTGCCGGCCTCAAAGAAGAAAAAGAAGAACTGGAAGAAATCGTGGATTTTTTAAGGGAACCGGGCAAATATACAAAGCTTGGAGCCAGAATTCCAAAAGGCGTGCTGTTAGTAGGCCCTCCGGGAACCGGTAAAACGCTGCTTGCCAAGGCGGTAGCCGGGGAAGCGGGCGTGCCGTTTTTCAGCATTTCCGGTTCCGATTTTGTGGAAATGTTTGTCGGTGTCGGCGCTTCCCGTGTGCGGGATTTGTTTGAAGATGCAAAGAAAAACGCGCCGTGTATCGTATTTATTGATGAGATTGATGCGGTTGCCAGACGCCGCGGCACCGGTATGGGCAGCGGCCATGACGAACGCGAACAGACGTTAAACCAGATGCTGGTAGAGATGGACGGGTTTGGTATTAACGAAGGCATTATTGTTATGGCTGCGACAAACCGCGTGGATATTCTGGATCCGGCAATTATGCGTCCGGGACGGTTTGACCGTAAAGTGCATGTGGGCAGACCGGATGTCGGTGGACGGGAGGAGATTTTGCATGTTCATGCAAAAAACAAACCGTTAAGTGACGATGTGGATTTGAAACAGATTGCGCAGACTACGGCAGGATTTACCGGGGCGGATTTGGAAAATCTGCTGAACGAGGCAGCAATTCGCGCGGCGAAATCGGATCGTGGCTATATCCGATTGGATGATATCCGCAATTCTTTTGTAAAAGTCGGCATTGGGGCGGAGAAAAAGAGCCGGATTATCAGTGAAAAAGAAAAAAGAATTACGGCATTTCACGAAGCCGGGCATGCGATACTATTCCATGTGCTGCCGGATGTAGGGCCGGTATATTCCGTATCTATTATACCAACAGGTGCAGGAGCGGCCGGTTATACGATGCCGCTGCCGGAAAAAGATGAAATGTTCAATACAAAGGGCCGCATGCTGCAGGAAATTGTTGTCGATCTGGGCGGGCGTGTTGCGGAAGAGCTGATTTTTGATGATATTACAACCGGCGCTTCGCAGGATATTAAGCAGGCGACTGCGATGGCGAAGGCGATGGTTACAAAATATGGAATGTCAGAAAATCTGGGACTGATCTGCTATGATGAAGATGATAATGAGGTGTTTATCGGCAGAGATCTGGCCCACACAAAAGGCTACGGTGAAAATGTGGCGACACTGATCGACCAGGAAGTGAAACGGATTATAGATGAGTGTTATGTAAAAGCGAGAGAGATTATTCACCAGTATGAGCAGGTGCTGCATCAGTGTGCGGATCTGCTGCTGGAAAAAGAGAAAATCAGCAGAGAAGAATTTGAGGCGTTATTTTCGAATCAAAAAGAAATACCGTTGCTGGAAAACTAAAGCTGTGCATTTTTTTGGAATAAATGAACCTTGTCTTTGAATTTTATAGATGAAATGCACAAAAAAGATACATTTATTTTTTGAAGTTTGTGCACACTTATTTAAGCAAAGATGGTATTATAATTAACGTAAAAACCCCCCAATACATTATATAGTTTTTGCTATACCCCATAGTAAAAATACCTTCTCCTAAAACAGACAGCGCAAGCTGTCTGTTTTACTTTGTGTTTTTGTTTCGGTCCGTGAAACCGTCACGTTTTTCGCAAAATTGCACCAAATTTTCACGTGGCCGGAATTTTGGTCAGTTGTGCTATAGATTATTTTGGAAAGATAGGATATACTTAACAAAGAAGATAGAAAAAGTGAAAATGGAGTTTGTGGAGATGAAAAGTAAATCAATATACGAACTAAACAGAATACAGCGCTATATGATGCAGATGCGTCCGGTGCTATATAAGCAGGTGCTTTTCTCGGACGGGACGGCGGATTACAGACAACCGCCGGAGCCAAAAGAAGGAGAAGAAGTAACGATTCGTTTCCGCACGAAAAAGGACAATGTTGATGCGGTATTTTTGTGTGGTAACGGACAGGAATATCAGATGAAAAAAGAAGAGACCTGTGATCAGTTTGACTATTATGCGTATACGGTTAAAATGACAGACCAGCCATTTGACTATTATTTTCAGGTGGCAGACGGAATGCTGACACTGTATTATGACAATTACGGGCCTACGAAGGAGCTGCGGCCGCAGTACGGGTTTCGGATTGTGCCGGGATTTTCAACGCCGGACTGGGCAAAGGGCGCGGTCATGTATCAGATACTGGTCGATCGTTTTTACAATGGGGATTCCGGAAACGATGTGGAAACAAATGAATATTTTTATATCCGCACACCCAGTCAGAAAATTGAAAACTGGGATAAAGTACCGTCCAGTTTCAGTGTTGCGGAATTTTACGGGGGAGATTTGGAAGGGGTTCGTAAGAAGCTGGATTACCTGCAAAACCTCGGCATAGAAGTTATTTACTTTAATCCGTTGTTTGTGTCGCCTTCAAACCATAAATACGACATTCAGGATTATGACTATATTGATCCGCATTATGGAAAGATTGTGGAAGACGGCGGTGCGCTGCTGGAACAGGGATCCGTTGATAACCGATTGGCAGAACGTTATATCAAAAGAGTGACGGATAAGCGGAATCTGGAAGCAAGCAATCAATTTTTTGCGGAGCTGGTCGAAGAGATTCACAGTCGCGGAATGAAAGTCATTCTGGACGGTGTCTTTAACCATTGCGGCTCCTTTAATAAATGGATGGACAGGGAAGAGCTGTACAACGGGCAGGAAGGGTATGAACCGGGCGCCTATATTACCGGAGACAGTCCATACAGGGGATATTTTAAATTCCGCAACCAGAATGCGTGGCCGCATAACAAATCTTATGACGGCTGGTGGGAGCATGATACGCTGCCGAAGCTGAATTATGAAGAATCCGGAGAATTGTATCAATATATACTGGAGATCGGCAAAAAATGGGTGTCGCCGCCGTACAATGCGGATGGCTGGCGTCTGGACGTAGCGGCAGATTTGGGATACAGCGAACGGTTTAACCATCAGTTCTGGCGGGATTTCCGCAAAGCCGTTAAGGAAGCAAATCCGAATGCTATTATTCTGGCAGAGCATTACGGGGATCCGAAAAACTGGCTGGCAGGCGATCAGTGGGATACGATTATGAATTACGATGCATTTATGGAGCCTGTCACCTGGTTCTTAACCGGAATGGAAAAACACAGTGACAGTTATCAGGAATGTACGCTTGGAAATATCGGAAATTTTGAAGGCTCGATGAATCACTATATGACAAGTTTTCTGACACCTTCGTTATATTGTTCGATGAACCAGCTGTCAAATCATGATCATTCCCGTTTTCTGACCCGTACCAATCACAGGCCGGGACGTATTGATACGCTGGGTGCACAGGCGGCGTCGGAAGGAATCAATAAAGGAGTATTTCGGGAAGCCGTTGTTATCCAGATGACATGGCCGGGAGCTCCTACGCTGTATTATGGAGATGAAGCGGGTGTATGCGGTTTTACGGATCCGGATAACCGCAGAACTTATCCGTGGGGCAAAGAAGATAAGGATCTAATTGCGTTTCACAGGGAGATCATTCGCATTCATAAAGAACATGAGGCGCTTCGCACCGGTTCCGTAAAGTTTTTGCAGGGTGAACATAACTTGCTGTGCTATGCGCGGTTTAACCGGAAAGAACAGCTTATTGTGCTTGTAAATAATGCGGATGGCAGCCGGGAAGTGGATGTCTCGGTATGGGCAGCCGGAATTCCGATGTCCACACAGCTTGAGCAGCTGATTTTTACAAATGAAAACGGATATTCGGTCGTACCGGTTGTGTATTCGGTATCGGAGGGCAGACTGAAAATTATGCTGCCGAAACATTCTTCGGTTGTGCTGAAACGAAAAAACTGATGATCAAAAAAGCGTGTTTAAGTATAAACTTAAAATGCGCTTTTTTTATTTTTTGTGCAACAAAATCATCGGAATCGGACACTGTATGAGTGAACCGTAACCATATGGAGGAAAAGAATCCGGGAGGCATGTCATGGATCAATATTTAAAGCTGGTGTACAGGGCAAAGCATGGGAGTGTGGATGCATTTGCCGATCTGTACCAGGAAGTTTATGAAGATTTATATCGGTTTGCAGTTTACACATTAAAAGATTCTGTGGACGCACAGGATGTGGTCAGCGAAACCGTTGCGGATGCATTTGCAACGATTCGCAAACTGCGCAAAGAAGAGGCATTTAAAGGATGGATTTTCAAAATACTGTCTGCAAAATGTAAAAGAAAGCTGAAAGAATATGCGAACAGGGAAACGGAATTATCCGGGGAACAGTTGGAACGGCTGGCTGCACCGAATACGACGATGGATATGGCGGAACATGTGCAGCTGCGGATGCTTTATTGGGAGCTGTCTGTGGAAGAACGGATGATTGTTGCATTGCATGTATTTGCAGGATATACGAGCAGGGAAATCGCAAAGCAGCTACATATGAATGAAAATACGGTCCGTTCAAAAGAAAGCCGGGCACTGAAAAAAATGAAGGAACAGTTAATTGGGACAGCAGGAAAACAATCGGGAGGGAATTGCAATGGATGATCGTGAAATGTTGGAAAAAATTGCAGAATCGGCACGGCATTTGCCTACGCCGCCGCAGTTAAAGCCGGATCAGATCGAAAAGCGGCTCAAACATACACGCAGCAGAGGATGGAAACGTCAAAAGTATGCAGTGGCAGCGGCATGCCTGTGTGTTTGCTTTGGAATGGCCGGTTTTGTGTATCAAAACAATGCGAAACAAATACAAAGCGATATGGAGCGCGAAATGCAGACAGATCGGGAAGCAGACCGGACGACAGGTAAAAATCCGAAAACGAATCTGGCAGAAAATACCGGAAAGGAAGATGCTGAAAAGGAAGATACTGAAAAGAAAGAGGAGGTTGCCAAGCAGTACGAACCGGTAAAAAAACTGGGAAAGATGTATACGCTGGCATCCGGTTACCCTGAAGTTTATAATGCTTTAAAGGAAGCCGGGAGCCGGGAGTTAAACCAAAAAGATATGGAAGATGTGGATAACGCAGATGATGCTGCCTATGGCGGAATGGTTCGAGAGGAAGAGTTACAGAAAAATGAAAGTGCGGTCAGTAAGACAGGCAGCAGTGATTTTTCGGGTACAAATCTGCAGGTGGAAGGTGTGGATGAAAGTGATTTTGTAAAAACGGACGGCCGGTTTATATATGTCGTACAGGACGATCGGATTCAGATACTGGATGTGCGCAGTGCGGTTCCTTACGTATCGGGAACAATCCGTCCGGACATGGATGAAGACACGGATCGGATTTGTGAGATGTATGTGGCAGATCGGCGGCTGACAGTTATCCTGCAGAACGAAAAGACATATCTAAAGCAACAAATAGAAGCCGTTCCCATCACAAAAGTAGTGACATATGATATTACAGAACCGCAGAAGCCGGAGCTGCAACATACGGCGGTGCAGGATGGCTGGTATAAGACATCGAGAAAAATAGGCGATCGATTGTATCTTTTTACGAATCGGTCGCTTGCGGTTACCGATGAGGCAATGACCGGTAAGGAGCCGGAACAATGGCTTCCGCGTGTAAACGAGAAGGTGGTCGAGGCCGACAGCATTTATATGCAAAAAGGAGGAAGTGAGGGGCTTTTGATGACTTCTCTGGATTTGAAAGACCTCAGCCGCGTAACAGATACAAAACTGCTGATTCATCCGGATGTGAATCTGTATGTCAGCAGCACGTCGGTATATTTGTATGAAACGGTATATGTGAACGAGGCTTTTCGCACACGGATTGCAAGATTTGGACTGGAAGCGGACGGAACGATACGGGCGAAGGCAGCCAAGACGTTAAAAGGAAGTATCCAAGATACCTTTGCGATTCATGAAAGAGAGGGGTATCTGCAGGTACTTACTTCGGTAACAAATGCGCAGCCATGGGAAAATCGTGTCTATGTGCTGGATGAAAACATGAAAACGGTTGGAAAGCTTACCGGGATTGCGCCGGGGGAGAAAATCTATGCGGCGCGGTTTACAGGGGATATTGGCTATTTTGTGACATATCGAAATACGGATCCGTTATTTACCGTGGATTTTTCAAATCCGAAGGATCCCCAAATCATCGGTGAGCTTAAAGTGACCGGATTTTCGGAATATCTGCATTTTTGGAGTGATACCAAGCTGCTTGGTATCGGATATGAGACAAATCCGGATAATGGGGAGAGGATGGGTATCAAGCTTTCCATGTTTGATATTTCGGATCCTTTGAAAGTAAAAGAAGAGGCAAAGCTGGTGCTCAAAGGAGTTTCCGATTGTGCGGGACTTAATGACTATAAGGCGGTGCTTGTCAGTTCAAAAAAGAATGTGATTGCGTTTACAACGGAATCCTATGACCCGGAGCATCAGGAGATTTATCGGGCGTTTTCTTATCAAAACGGTCGTTTTGTCAGCCGGGTGGAACGAAAACTGGTTGTCGGAACACGTTTGTATTCGTATGACAGCAGGAACTGGCGGAGCCTGTATGTGGACGACAGACTGTATCTGGTTGGTGTGAACAAGATGATAGTATTTTCCATGCGTGAGGAATGGAAAGAGATCGGCAAGCTGGTGTATGGATGGGTGGATAAGAACGAGTAAGCCGTATCTTATTTTCAGGTTGCATTTTGACAAAAATAGAGTAAAATCGAAATAGAGTATTTCGAATCTGTGATCATATGCGGATAAAGTAGAACAAGGAGGCCTGTTTGGATGAATGCAAGACTGAAAAACCAGCTCAGTTATTTATTTTTTATATTGCTTGCGGTACTTGCTTTTTATGCGGTATTTCGGGATAACGATATGGGAATGGTAGTGGCAGCGATAAAAAGAATGAAGTTCTCGTATCTGCTGGTTTCGGCTGCTGATGCGCTTGTCTTTACAATGATGGAAGGCGTTATGATCTGGTATTTGCTGCGCGTGCTGCAGGGCAGAGCCAGGTTTGCAGACTGTATCCGATATTCTTTCGTAGGCTTTTTATATTCGGGAATTACACCGTCTGCGACCGGAGGACAGCCGATGCAGCTCTATCATATGAAACGGGATGGGAATGACCTGTCTGCCGGTACGGTTGTATTAATGACAGTGGCTCTCGTTTACAAGCTTGTGCTTGTACTGATGGGAATGGCAATGATACTGTTTGGGTCTTCGGTATTAAAACAGAACCTTGGAAAGTATCTGCATTTGTTTTATCTGGGAATGTTTTTGAATACGGCGCTTGTTGCGGCGCTTCTGATCGTAATGATCCTGCCCGGGTTTGCAAAATGGATGATTCTGGCCGTGGAAAAGCTTTTGATTCGTATGCGGATTTTAAAAAAGTCACGGTACCGGGAAGACAAAATCGGTCGTTTTATCCAAAGCTATCAGAATGCGGTGCGGTTTTTGCTGCAGCATAAAAAGCAGGTAGCGGTAGTATTGCTGGCGACATTTGTGCAGCGATGTCTGGTTTTTATTTTACCGTATATTGTGTACCGGGGCTTTGGGCTGGAGGGTACGGGCGCACTGCCGATTCTGATGATTCAGATGTCCATTTATCTGGCGGTGGATATGCTGCCGCTTCCGGGAGCGCAGGGGATTACGGAGCTGATGTATCGAAGGGCATTTCGGGATATTTTTACGTTGGAATACGTGGTGCCGTCCATGTGTGTGTCGAGAGGGATCAGCTTTTATTTCCTGCTGTTTTTCAGCATGGCGGTCTGCATTGTGCGCCATGCGCGGTTCCGGATGCATAAGATTTAACTTGCATTTTGATAAAAACGGAGTAAAATCGAGATAGAAAGTATATTTTCAGGGTGGGAGGCAGTTCATGGCAGCAGAAAACGGAACGGAGTTTGACCAGGTAGTAAAAAAAATTACGCAGAATTATATTTCGGACGAAGTATTTGTAACAAAGGAGAACCGGCGGCTGCCGGGCAGGAGCAATATCATTGTACTGATAAAACGTCTGCGTTCGTTAATGTTTCCGGGATATTTTGAGGAAAAGAATTTTGAATATATGGATGCGCGGTATTTTGCGGGCAATACACTCAACAGCATTCGCAGAGAATTAAGACAGCAGGTGGAAATTGCGCTGCTGTATACGAACGAAAGCAAGACTAGGGAACAAATTGAAGAAGAGGCGGATGAAACGGCGCGGCATTTTATCGGAAGGCTGGCAGATATTCAGAATATGCTGTTAAAAGACGTGCAGGCAGGCTTTGACGGGGATCCGGCGGCAAAGAGCAGACAGGAGATTATCTCTTCTTATCCGGGGGTATTTGCGATTTTTGTATACCGGATGGCACATGAGCTATACAGCAGGAAGGTGCCGTTTATTCCACGCATTATGTCGGAATATGCGCATAGCCGTACGGGTATAGATATCAATCCGGGTGCGGAAATCGGAGAATATTTTTTATTGATCATGGAACCGGTGTCGTGATCGGAGAGACGACAAAGATCGGAAACAATGTCAAATTGTATCAGGGTGTGACGCTTGGAGCGCTGTCTACGAGAAAAGGCCAGCTGCTTGCGGATGTGAAGCGGCATCCGACGATTGAAAATAACGTTACGATTTATTCGGGCGCCACTATTTTAGGCGGAGAGACCGTAATCGGAGCAAATTCGATTATCGGTGGTAATACATTTATTACGGAGTCCATACCGGCATATACAAAAGTGTCGTTAAAAGCGCAGGAGATGGTATTTCAGGTGGATACACCGGACAGCGGTGAAGAAGCCTGGGTTTGGGACTGGGTTATTTAGTATTTTCGATTCGGCGTGCCGATCTTTCGTGCCGGTGTTAGAAAAGAATCTGAATCGGAAGACGGATTATGATTAAGCCGGTGTTTCACTCACAGTTACGACACAGCTTGTTTTGATTCCATCTTCGCGGGCATAGACATATGCCCGCCCTTTTTTTAATGCGGTAATATTGCCCTGTTGATCAACGGAAAGTACATTGCTGTTGCTGGTACTCCACTCCGGGGCATTTCCGGAAGAAACATTTGCAGACAATGTTCGCGATTCGCCAACGATCATAGAAAGAGAAGATGCGGAAAGCCTGACTTTAGGCTGTTTGACGGTAATGGTACAGATTTTGGATACACCGTCGACTTTGGCGGTGATTTTAGCCGTTCCATGTTTTACTGCGGTGACAAGACCGTTTTCATCTACGGTGGCGACGCTGCTTTTGCCGGATTTCCAGACAGGGATATGGCCGTTTGAGACAGTTGCTTTGAGTTGTTTTGTGCCGTTTCGGTAAAGTGTTACGTTTGCAGGAGAAATGGTCAAAGACGTCTGCTTTACGGTGATGCGGCAGGATGCTTCCGCATTTTTAATTTTTGCGGTGATATTGCATGTGCCGGCTTTTTTTGCCGTAATGAGACCATAAGTATTTACGGATGCAACGGAAG
This sequence comes from Eubacterium plexicaudatum ASF492, assembly GCF_000364225.2. GTDB lineage: Bacteria > Bacillota > Clostridia > Lachnospirales > Lachnospiraceae > Eubacterium_J > Eubacterium_J plexicaudatum. Next base: position 4,021,940 of record NZ_AQFT02000001.1, on the reverse strand, counting down.
ACTTACTGCTTTTGAAGGAAGGCAGCTTTCCGTTCGAAGCAACTGCGATAAGTGCGAATTCTTCCCCGATTGCCATTGTTTTGGAATATCTGGTCAGTACAATGACGGGCGGCAGAGACAATACGGCGGCATCGGCGCTGAGTGTCATCCGGGTCAGCGGGGAAAACAGAAACAAAATCGTTAACAGTAAGACAGATAAAACAGAATAAACAGATCTGCGTGTCATAATGGATACCTCCTTTAAAAAGAATACGGTCACAGTGGTATCCGGCACGCCGAATCGATAACAGGATCGTAACATGGAAATGCGTGGTTGTAAATAGGCAGAAATATACAAAGATTTTTTCGGGTTCCTATAAAAAACGCGGATAAGACTTTAAACAGGCGGGAAAAGGATGTCAATATGTATGTTACAGTTCACACCTGTCTAAAAATCAAGCCAGCTGCGAACTGTAACAGCATCCGGCCCATTGGAAATTCGCCTTTGGCGAAGGGCCAGATGCCTGGCAAGCCGCATTCTTTGGCCCTGTCCAAGCAGCAAGTGCTTGAACAGGGTGTGAACAGTAACATTCGTATCGTACGGATTGCGCCGGTTTGTAAAAGATCGCTTGCCATTTGGCTTAAAATAACCTATAATGACCTGATATAAGTATGCTTTTTGAACGAAATGAGAAGGAGTGAGACACATGAAGGAATTTTTCAAAAAACTTCGAATTGCGGCGTATTTGTCGGCTTTCCTTACGGTTGCGCTGGGCGGTATTCTGATTGCGTGGCCGATGGAAGTCACAGGACTGATCTGTCGGGTGCTGGGTGCGCTGCTTGTAATTATGGGTGCGGTCTATATATTCGGCTATTTTGTAGAAGGCAGAGGGGGGGTTGTCGATTACAGGCGGCTTGCTGTTTTTACTGCTTGGTGTGTGGATTTTTATAACGCCGGAGTCGATTGCGACACTTGTGCCGATTGTAATCGGCGTTGTTCTGCTCGTACACAGTCTGCGGGATTTTCAGCTGGCATCCGAAGCAAAGAGCAATGGCAGCGAGAAGTGGGGACTGCTGTTTTTGCTTGCGCTTTTAAACTGTGTGTTTGGGGTGGTCTGCATCTGCGATTCGTTTGGCGTTGTTTCGCTGGCGATTCGTATGCTTGGCATTGCGCTCGTATATGATGGAATTTCCGCTATGATTATTGTGTATCATGCGGCACAGGCAATCAGACATGCAGCTGAAAAAATAGAACCGATTGACGTGGATGCATATGAAGTAGACGGGAAGTAAGGCGACATGCGTGAGATGGAGTTTAAAATGGAGCGGACAGGTCTTTTGAAAGAAGGCGATGTGCTTTCGGTTACGGAAGGAAAACTGCCGGACTCTTATTATTACACACTCGGCAATGCATATGCAATGTCGGCGAATTATAAATTCAGAGAACGTCTGACCTCTACGGAAGGAACCGTGCTGGAAGTAAAGGAAACGCCAAAAGGCTTTTTGTTACGGTTGCATTTGATGAATAAAAATGGAGCAGGCAGGAAAAGGAGGGATTTTATGGCAGCATATATGGATAATGGAACACTGGATATTTTAAATGTTCAGTACCGTCTGGAAAACGGATTTGTAGTGAATGGCATGAAACTGGTGCCGCTGGCGTTTATTGTAAGCGTGGATGAGCCGGAGCGCAGCAGTGCGGGTACGATTGTATTTGAAAAGGTGCATGCACTGACGATGAAAGGACAGAAAGTATGGCTGCTTGGAAAAGAGGATCTGGAGATCAGTGGTATATATGATAATACATGGGTATGCCGCATAGATCAGACACACCGGCTGATTTGCTGGAGGGAAGGAACGACGGAAATGATTCCGGTACCGGAGGATTTGTGGAAGAATAAGCTGGAGGAAAAATAGTTCATGGCCAATCAGGGAAAACGGAAGATTGACCAGCTGCTTGCAGACAGTTTTAAGGAGTTGGCATGTCAGCAACCGGTCGAAAAAATTACGATTAAGGAAATTACAGATCGGGCAGGTGTAATTCGTACGACGTTTTACAACCACTTTCAGGATAAATATGAACTGCTGGAATGGATTATCAATCATGATCTGATCGAACCAATTAAGCCGTTTATCCGCAGCGGATTAACGACGCAGGCGATGACGTTTTTATTTATCAATGTGGAGAAAGAAAAGAGTTTTATACAAAGGTCAGCAGACTGGAGGGGCAGAATTCTTTTAACAGTATTTCGCAAAGCTGTCTTCAAAATCTGCTGGAAGCGGTGTGTATGGAACACAGCGCCTGCAGACAGCCGAAATATGAGTGGCTGACACCAAAGCGGCTGGCACAGTATTACGGGCAGTCTATGGTGTTTATTTTGATCGAATGGATTCAAAGCGGCATGACAATTTCGGCGGAAGAGCTGGCGGAACTGTATCAGTATATGATGAGCCATTCACTGGAAGATGCTTTAAAAGATTTGTAGGCGGCAGATATACAATTTTCCAAATCTGTCTTTTGGATTTCACACAAAATGAAGAATGTAAAAAAATGGATACACTTAAAAAAGATTGAATATGTTCATATTCAATCTTTTTTATATACTTCTATATACACCGGTGCAGAAATAAAAAAGAAAGAGATGAGAAAAGCATGATCAAGTTTGGTAAAGGAGTCGTAAAATTCAAAATACCGATTTTAATCCTCAGCTTCCTGCTGTTGGTTCCTTCCGTAGTCGGTTTTATCAATACCCGGATTAATTATGATATTTTGTCGTACTTACCGGGAGATATTGAGACAATGAAAGGGCAGGATATTCTGCTGGAGGAATTTGGAACAGGAGCCTTTTCGGTAGCTGTAGTAGAGGGAATGGAGCAGAAAGATGTGGCAGCACTAAAGAGTGAGATCGAACAGATCGACCATGTCAAAACCGTTCTCTGGTATGATTCTCTGGCAGATATATCTGTGCCGACGGAGCTGCTGCCAGAAGATGTGGAGGAAGCATTTGAAAATAAAGAAAAAATTCTACGCTGATGATCATCATGCTTGACACCTCAATGTCGGCAGATGAAACGCTCGATGCGGTCGAACGGATTCGCGGACTTACAAAGCAGCAGTGCCTGCTGAGCGGTATGTCGGCGGTTGTAGCGGATATTAAAAAAATATGCAACAGTGAAGCGGTTATGTATGTTGTGATTGCGTCGGTGCTCTCAGCAATTGTACTGTCACTGACGATGGATTCGTTTTTAATCCCGCTTTTCTTTTTGCTGAGTATCGGGATGGCGATTGTCTATAATTTGGGAACAAACTTTATTGCAGGAGAGATTTCGTTTATTACACAGGCGCTTGCGGCGGTGCTGCAGCTTGCGGTTACAATGGATTATTCCATTTTCCTCTGGCATAGTTATCAGGAAAATCAGCAACGGTATGCCGGAGATAAAAAACGCGCGATGGCACATGCGATTTCAAATACGGTCACATCTGTCGTGGGCAGTTCCATTACAACGGTGGCAGGTTTTCTGGCCATGTGCTTTATGACATTTACACTCGGTTTGGATCTGGGAATTGTCATGGCAAAAGGGGTTGTATTTGGTGTCATTGGGTGCGTGACAATATTGCCGGCGATGATTCTTGTATTTGACAGGGCAATAGAAAAAACCAGGCATCGTGCGATCATTCCGGATTTGGGCAGAATCGGAGATTTTGTGACGAAAAAATACGTGGTTTTTGCAGTTGTGTTTATCGTTGTTTTAGGTCCTGCGCTGTATGGCTATACACATAATCAGGTCTATTATGATCTGGCCGGTACGCTGCCGGACGATCTGGAAAGCGTAATGGGCAATACGAAGCTGGAAGAAGATTTTCAGATGGGTGCGACGCATGTGATTATTGCGGACAGCAATCTGGAAGCAAAACAGGCAAGAGCCATGTTAAAGGAACTGGAAGATGTAAAAGGCATCAAGCTCGTACTTGGGATGGATTCCGTACTGGGACCGGCGTTTCCGGAAGAAATAATGCCGGACACCTATAAAAATAAGCTGGATAACGGCAAATATCAGATGATGTTTCTGGCTTCGGAGTATAAGACGGCATCGGATGAGGTAAATGAACAATGTGATGCCATTCGACAGATTATCAAACAGTATGATAAAACTGCCATGTTGATTGGTGAAGCGCCTTGTACACAGGATTTGATCACGATTACGGATAAGGATTTTAAGACGGTGAGTACGGTTTCCATTGTTTTGATTTTTATTATCATTGCGATCGTGCTGAAATCCGTTTCACTGCCAATCATTCTTGTTGCGGTGATTGAGTTTGCGATCTTTATTAATATGGGAATCCCTTCGTATACGGGAACGGTGCTGCCGTTTATCGCATCTATTGTAATTGGAACGATTCAGCTTGGCGCAACCGTAGATTATGCGATTTTAATGACCAATAAATATAAAAAGTCAAGGTATCGGGGAGCGGAAAAGCAGGAAGCGGTGTCTTATGCGCTGAACAGTTCGCTGCAGTCGGTATTTGTAAGCGCGCTGAGCTTTTTTGCGGCTACGTTTGGCGTCGGCCTTTATTCCAGCATTGATATGATCAGTGCGCTGTGTGTGCTGCTGGCCAGAGGCGCGATGATCAGTCTTTTGGTAGTAGCATTTATCCTGCCGGCAATGTTTATGATATTCGATAAGGTAATATGTAAGACGAGTGCCGGATTTGTAAATAAAAATGAAAAAAATCGGAAAAATTATGTGATTTCAGTCTGACAGAGGGAGGCAGAAACGATGAAATACAGGGAATTAAAAGAAAAATATAAAAACAGATTTTCAATACGTATGGCAGCAGGAATATTATGTGTCGCATTGGCGGCAGGAAGTATAGGTGCATATTGCCTTCATACAGGTAAACTGTCGGCGACAGATGCATGGATAGAAGAAGAGGAAAGAACGGCAAAAGCAGACGATACGGATGCGCAGAAACAGGAATCCGGATTGACGGATCAGCTTGTATCTTTGCTGGATACGGACACGGAGCAAAGTACGGATGCAAAGGAAGAAACTGTTTACCTGATTACGGATGCAAATGGAAAGGTGAATCAGACGATTGTAAGCAGCTGGCTGAAGAACGGTTCCGCAAATTCCGAAATTCGGGATGTGTCCGATCTTTCAAATATTGAAAACGTCAAGGGAGACGAGACATTTACGCAGAATGGCAGGGAAATTGTCTGGCATGCAAACGGGCAGGACATTTATTACCGGGGAACTACGGACAAAGAAATGCCGATTTCCGAAAAGGTAACGTATTATCTGGACGGAACTAAGATCGATCCAAAAGATCTGGCCGGGAAGAGCGGAAAGGTTACGATACGCTTTGATTACACAAATCATGCAAAAACAACAACAAAGATCAATGGTACAAAAGCCGATATTTATGTACCGTTTACCGTAGTGTCCGGCATGGTGCTCAATGAAGGGTTCCGCAATGTGCGGGTAAATAACGGAAGAATATTATCGGATGGCAGTAAGATAGCGGTCATAGGCATTGCAATGCCCGGTCTGAAAGCGAGCCTGAATCCGGATGAACATGAGTTTGACGATGGCTTTGAGTTTCCGGAATATGTGGAAGTAACGGCAGATGTTGAAAATTTTTCACTGGAAATGACGGTGACAGCGGCTATGGCAGGTCTTTTGTCCGACGGTGATTTGTCCGACGGATTGGATTTCAGTGAATTAGATCGGACACTTGACGATATGTCAGATGCGATGGGACGGCTCAAAGACGGGGGCGGAGAACTTGCAGACGGGCTGGATACGTTCAATGACAGTATGAATGGTTTTTCCGACGGAGTAAACGCGCTGGCGTCCGGTATCGGTGCCTATACGGACGGCGCATCCGGGCTGGCGGACGGGATTCATACGTTAAGCGACAGTTCAGATGTATTGGAATCCGGCGTCAACACGCTGCATGCAAGTGCAAAAACAATCAGCGACGGAGTACGCAGGCTGGATCAGACATTAAATACAAAGATGTCGGAAAAAGAAATGGCAGCCGTGCAAAAAGAAGTTGGCAGGACGGTCAAAGCACAGTTTCAGAAAGGCGCGGATACGTATGAGACGATTTATCAGATGGCCGTGCAGAATTTTGAAAAAACAATGACGAATGACGCGGCCGTGCAGACGGTTCGAACCGGCATACAGGCAGGTATACAGGCGCAGGGACTGACTTCGGAAGGCGTCGTTGCGGCTTTGGCACAGTATTATGCGGCAAATGGCTTTACGGATGCTTCCGGTCAGAGTTATTCGGCAGAAGCGTGTCAGGCGAATGTACCGGGAACGGAAACGACGTATGCGGCATATTTTGCAAATGCCGTATTAAACGGCGGACTGTCTTCCGCACTGGCAGACGGCATTACAGACGGCATTGCAAGTCAGGGAGCTTCTGCGGTTGGGGAAGCGGTTACCGGAGCATGCGAGATGGCGGCGACACAGGCTGCACAGACGGCGGCGGTATCGGGAGCGGAATCCGCCAAGCGGCAGATAGCGGCGGCAATAGAAGCGAAAGATGAAAAAAGCGGACACAGTCTCGTATCCGGCACAACGGCGCTGAGCGAAGGTACAAAACAGCTGGCGGATAGTGTACCAGCGCTGAAAAACGGAATTGGACAGCTTGTATCCGGTGCGGATCAGCTGACAGGAAACAGTGCGGCATTAAAAGAAGGCGCCGCAAAATTAACGGATGGTGCAGGACAGATCGGCGACGGTGCGTTAAAGCTGGGTAACGGTGCGCATGAACTGTGTGACGGTCTGGATGAATTTGATCAAAAGGCCGTGCAAAAAATGCTGGATGCATATAACGGAGACGTGAAGGAACTGTCGGAACGGGTCAAAGCGGTGATGCGGGCCGGAGAAGACTACCGGACGTTTGCCGGAGCGCCGGAACATATGGATGCAACGACAAAATTTATTTTCCGTACGGATGCTATCAAGTAATGAAAACGAAGCCGTATCGAACCATTTATTTCCTTATGGGAATGGTTCGATACGGTTTTTTTTGGATTTTTTTCATTTTTTTCAGCAATACATACAAAAAAATCACTTCTTTTTCGTATATATTGATTATCGGTTTTATTGACGAATGATACGGTAAAGGAGGAACCCCATGACAAAACGCACGGCTAAGATTTTAGAGAGACTGGATCAGACCTATGGAACAGATGCGCTCTGCTATCTGAATCATGACAACGACTGGCAGCTGTTGATCGCGGTCATTTTAAGCGCACAGTGTACGGATGCCAGAGTGAATATTGTAACGGCAGATCTGTTTCAAAAATACGATACATTGGAAAAATTTGCACAGGCCGATCTTGCGGAACTGGAGCAGGATATCCATTCGATTGGTTTTTACCACAGCAAAGCAAAGAACATTATTGCCTGCTGCAGAGATCTGGTGGTGAAGTTTGGAGGAGTGGTGCCGTCTTCGATCGAAGAACTGACGAGTCTGGCCGGTGTGGGGCGTAAGACCGCGAATGTGATACGTGGGAATATTTACCATGAGCCAAGTATCGTTGTAGATACGCATGTCAGGCGAATTTCCAACCGTCTGGGATTTACAAAAGAGTCGGATCCATATAAAATAGAGCAGGATTTGATGAAAGTTCTGCCGAAGGATCATTGGATTTTATACAATATGCAGATTATCACGTTTGGACGCAGCATCTGTATGGCCAGAAGCCCGAAGTGTGGAGAATGTTTTCTGCAGGATTTATGTAAGGCAGGGGATAAGAAGCTTTGATCATAGAAGATTATGTGGCAATTGATCTGGAAATGACAGGATTAAATGCCAGAAGGGATTGTATACTGGAAATCGGAGCGGTACGGGTGAAACACAAAAAAACGGAAGCGACTTATCAGGCGATGATTCATCCGCATCTGGAACTTTCGGAAGAAGTGATCGGCCTGACCGGGATTACGAATGAAATGGCTGCCAGGGGCCGCGAACTGGATGAGGTGTTTCCGGAAATTGCCGCATTTTGTGCGGATTTTCCGCTGCTTGGGCATAACGTCATTTTTGATTACGGATTTTTAAAACAGGCTGCGCTTAACCGAAACCAGGAGTTTGAACATCAGGGAATAGACACGCTGAAAATTGCCGAAAAGCTGCTGCCGCCGGGAGAGAAAAAAACGCTTGCGATTTTATGTGACCGTTATGGGATTCGGCGGGAACGACAGCATCGGGCATTGGATGATGCGCTGGCGGCAATGGAATTATATGAACTGTTTGAGTCGCAATACGAGGCGCAGTATCCGGAAGTGTTTGTACCGTATCCGCTTATTTATAAGGCCAAAAAACAGTCGCCAGCTACAGGCAGGCAGATCGGTCACCTGCGGGAGCTGGCAGAGTATCATAACGTTGTATTAAATCTGAACTGGGAGACGCTCACAAAAAACGAAGCTTCCAGGCAGATTGACCGGCTGATTGCCCGATACGGCAGAATTCCAAAGCCGGAAGATATTACATAGATCAGGCAAGCTGTTTCAGCACGGAATCTTTCAGGAGCATATCGGAGCTGCGTACGGTTTCGATCAGTTCCTGCAGTTTTCCGCTTTCACCGTGATCGCGGTACAGAGAGCCGAGCAGCGTATAATTTTTTCTGATATCGGTTTTGCAGGCGATGCCGAATTCCAGTACCGTAACCGCTTCCTGCCAGTGGCCGAGTGCGGCAAGCTGTTCGCCATAGGCAGACAGTGTTCTGGCAAGTGTTGTAAAATTCGCATCACAGTCAGATAAGATGTTCAGATTGGCGGCACCATACTGCAGTTTCAGGTCGGTATTGGAGATACCTGACAGGTTCAGTATTTTTCGGCTGCTTAAAGTCTGCAGTGTCTGTTCCAGCTCTGCCAGACGGTCGTCGGCGTAGGTTCCGATTGGAAAGGTGTGCAGAGGGAGTTGAATGTAGTCCAGATTACTGATATCCTGTTTGCGCGTTCGGTTTGCACGCTGTTCTTTTTCCCAGAAAGAATCCTGACTGTCTTTCATGGAACGTGTGGAGCGGTTGCGGAACAGGTTAAACAGTGACAGGAGAATAATTATAAACGGCAGAATCATTAATGGCATAATTTTCGCATCCTTTCATTAAGGTTTATCATAAATGAACAAAATATTATAACAGACCACAGCCGGTCTGGGAAAGAGGGTACTATGTCAAAAACAAAAAAGCAAAAACAACCATTTATACGTCCAAAAAGAAACGGACGGCGGCAGCCGTTATCTGCATTTTGCTGGCATTTGCCATGGTTCTTCCACTTTTGGTGGCTGCATTGGTGTAATGAAAAAAGCTGATATCGTGTATAATATACAGAAAAGAGACGTTGATGTCAAATATATTCGTGACTATTCAGCTTGAAAAAAACAGTGATATGCGATAAAATATTAAGGATTAATTTTTAAGAAAGGAACAGATGATAGTGAGAACGCAGCATAACGGATATTTAAAAAATGTATCATTGGTTCATTGGCGCTAATCGGTCTTCTTACGGCAGGATTTGCGGCAAATCAGGCATATGCGGAGGCGAAGCAGGGAGATAACATACTGGATAATATTTACATCGGAGAAGTCGCTGTCGGCGGTATGAGCGGAGAAGAAGCCATGCAGGCAGTGAATGATTATGTAAAGGAAATACAAAATACAAAGTTTAAACTGTCGATCAACGATAAAAGCATTACTGCGACAGCAGGACAGCTGGGTGTGGAATGGGAAAACACCGGCGTTGTAGACGAAGCGGTGATGATTGGCAAAAGCGGCAGTCTGATTACCCGTTATAAAGATAAAAAAGATCTGGAACATGAACCGAAAAAACTGGATCTTACGTTTGCAACGGAAGAAAAAGATATTAAAAAGTATTTGTCAGACAATGCGGATAAAGTGAATCAGGAAGCGGTAGACGGCGGACTTGTCCGGGAAAACGGAAGCTTTACAATTACCGGAGGGGAAGAAGGGATTGCCCTGAATGTGGAACAGTCTGCAAAGACAATCGCGTCATACATTACAAATGACTGGGATACAAAAGAAGCGGAGCTTGCACTTACCGCAGATGTGGTGCAGCCGCGCGGTTCCAAAGAGCAGCTTTCGAAAGTAAAAGACGTGCTCGGTACATTTTCGACAAACTACAGCAGTTCCAGCTCCGGGCGTGCCATGAATGTGTCGAACGGATGCAACAGAATTAACGGTACGCTGCTGTACCCGGGGGATGAATTTTCCGTGTATGAGGCAGTCAGCCCGTTTGATGCGGAGCATGGCTATGCACTGGCAGGCTCCTATGAAAACGGAACGGTTGTCGAGACATATGGCGGCGGCATCTGTCAGGTATCAACGACATTGTACAATGCGGTTATCCGTGCGGAATTAAAGATTACGGAACGATATGCACATTCGATGATCGTTAACTACGTAAAACCGTCGATGGATGCGGCTATTGCAGGTACGGTCAAAGATCTGAAATTTAAAAACAATACGGATGCTCCGATTTATATCGAAGGAATTACGAGCGGCGGCATTATTACATTTTCGATATATGGAGAAGAGACCAGAAGTCCGAATCGGGAAGTGATATTTGAAAGTGAGATTGTCAGTGAGAACAATCCTCCGACACAGATTCAGGGTTCCGCAAGCTATAACGTAGGTTACGTATCCGTGCAGCAGTCCGCACACGTTGGGAAAGTAGCCAGATTGTGGAAGATTGTAAAAGAAGACGGTGTGGAAAAAAGTCGTGAGGAATTTAATAACAGCAATTATCGTGCATCACCAAAAATTATTGTGGTAGGCACAAACACGGCCAGTGAGGAAGCAAGGGCATATATTCAGAATGCGATCGCCACACAAAATGAAGGCGCTATTTATGCGGCGGCACAAACTGCGGCAACGATTGCGGCTCAGCCGGTTCAGGAAGAACCAGATGCGGAAAATCCGGACGAAGAAAACCCGGATCAAAAACCGGAAGGCGGAGATTCCAAGAAGGAAGATCCGAAGAAAGATAATTCCAAAAAAGACCCGTCAAAAACCGACAAGGACGATTCCAAGAAAGAAGATTCGAAAAAACCGGAGAAGGACGATTCCAAAAAAGATGAGGAAGAGCCAAAGGAAAACACCGAAGAAGATTCAAAAGCGTCCGTAAACAATAAAGAAATACAGGAAACGGAACAGGCGTCCGTAAACAGCAAAAAAACAGCTGAAAATCAGGAATAAACTATAACATGCAAAAGGCTGGGAAAAGATGAAAATTGGAAAAGTTCCGGAGGCAGTGTTAAAGCGATCTGTTTTGAATCAGATTCATACACGCAGACAGGAAGTGCTGCTGGGTGCATCTGTGGGAGAAGATTGTGCGGCAGTTGCAGTGGCAGAAGATGAGATGCTCGTGATGTCTACGGACCCGATTACGGGTACCGTACAGGATATCGGAGAGCTGGCAATACAGATTACGGTCAACGACCTGGCCAGTGCGGGAGCGGAACCGATCGGCGTTATGCTGACGGTTTTGCTCCCGGAAAAAATCAGCGAGCAGAAAATGCGGCATATGATGGAACAGGCAGAAGCTGCCTGTGCAAAAGTCCGGATACAGATTATGGGCGGACATACGGAAGTGACAAAAGCGGTGAATCAGCCACTCATTTCTGTTGTAGGCGTTGGCAAGGCAAAAAAAGGAAAGATCATAACAACGTCCGGAGCGCGTCCGGGAATGGACATGATCATTACAAAATGGATCGGGATAGAAGGTACTGCCATACTGGCAAAAGAAAAAGAAACGCAGCTTTTGACACATTTTACAGCTTCTTTTGTAAATGAGGCAAAAGCGTTTGACCGGATGTTGTCCGTATTGCCGGAAGCGACGATTGCGGTAAATCACGGCGTAGCTGCGATGCACGATGTGACGGAGGGAGGAATCTTCGGTGCATTGTGGGAAATGGCTGAGGCATCTGACGTCGGTCTGGAAATAGATATGAGAAAAATTCCGGTCCGACAGGAAACGATTGAGATTTGTGAATATTTTGATATTAATCCGTATGAACTCATTTCCAGCGGCAGTATGCTGATGGCGGCTACGGATGGCAATTCTATTGTACGTGAGCTGGAAAAAGCAGGAATTCATGCGGTTGTTGTCGGAAAAGCACGGGAAGGAAACGACCGTGTATTGTACACGGCACAGGAGCGGAGATTTCTGGAACCGCCGAAATCAGACGAATTATATAAAGTAGTATCGTAATAAAAGATCGTAATAATAGAGGGAAACGGTGAGGGCGTATATGCGGGAAAAAATATTGACATTTATTGAAAAAAACAGTCGAATTAATTTAAAAGAGCTTGCGGTTATTATCGGCGTGGATGAAATGACGGTGGCGCAGGAATTAAAGAATATGGAAGAAGAGCATATTATCTGCGGCTATCATACGCTGATTGACTGGGACAAAACGGATGTGGAAAAAGTAACGGCCATGATTGAAGTGCGTGTTACACCGCAAAGAGATATGGGATTTGATAAAGTGGCGGAACGCATTTACAATTATCCGGAAGTAAATGCGGTATTTTTGATTTCCGGAGGATTTGACCTGCTTGTTACACTGGAAGGCAAGACGCTGCGGGAGGTGTCACAGTTTGTTACGGATAAGCTGTCTACGCTGGATTCCGTATTGAGTACAAAGACGAATTTTATTCTGAAAAAATACAAAGATCACGGAACCATTATCGCGGATGCTCCAAAGGATGAAAGGATGCTGATAACGCCATGAGAAATCCATTATCAAAGGAAATTGTTAACATTCAACCTTCCGGTATCCGGAAGTTTTTCGACATTGTCAGTGAAATGAAAGATGCAATCTCTCTCGGTGTGGGGGAACCTGATTTTGACACACCATGGCACATCCGTGATGAAGGCATCTACTCACTGGAAAAGGGCCGGACATTTTATACGTCGAATGCCGGACTGAAAGAATTAAAAGTAGAAATTGCCAAATATTTGAAGCGCAGGTTTGATCTGGAATATGACTATAACAAAGAAGTGCTTGTGACCGTGGGCGGAAGCGAAGCAATTGATATTGCCATGCGTGCCATGCTGGATCCGGGGGACGAAGTGCTTATTCCGCAGCCGAGCTACGTTTCGTATGAGCCGTGCTGTCGGCTGGCAAACGGAACGCCGGTTCTGATTGAATTACAGGCGGAGAATGAATTTCGTCTGACGAAAGAAGAGCTGGAAGCGGCGATTACGCCAAAGACAAAACTGCTTGTACTGCCGTTTCCGAACAATCCGACGGGAGCGGTTATGGAACGGCATAATCTGGAAGAAGTTGCAGAAGTTGTCCGCAAACATGATCTGTTTATTTTAAGCGATGAGATTTACGGAGAGCTTACGTATGTGGAAGGGCAAGGACATGTGTCCATTGCATCCCTTTCTGGTATGAAAGAGCGTACCATTGTAATCAATGGCTTTTCCAAGTCTCATGCAATGACCGGGTGGCGCCTTGGTTACGCCTGCGGACCGCAGGTGATTTTGGAGCAAATGCTGAAAATTCATCAGTATGCGATTATGTGTGCGCCGACAAACAGCCAGTATGCAGCGGTTGATGCGCTGCGCAACGGCGACGGTGATGTGGCAGCCATGCGTGAAGAATATAATGGCAGGCGCAGATATTTGATGCATGCATTTGAAGAAATGGGACTGCCTTGCTTTGAACCGTTTGGTGCGTTTTATGTATTTCCGTGTATTCGGCAGTTTGGCATGACGTCGGAGCAGTTTGCGGAAAAGCTGCTGCTGGAGGAAAAGGTGGCAGTTGTGCCAGGCACGGCATTTGGCGCATGTGGAGAAGGATTTATACGTATTTCCTATGCTTATTCTCTGGACAACCTGAAAAAAGCGCTGGCGCGGGTAAAGCGTTTTATCGAAAAACAGCAGAAACAGCTGCAATAAATATTAAGGGAGAAAAATATGTCCGTATTAAATATTGTGCTGCACCAGCCGGAAATTCCGCAGAATACGGGAAATATCGGGCGGACATGCGCAGCGACAGGAACCAGGCTGCATTTAATAGAACCGCTCGGATTTCAGCTGAACGAAAAAGCGCTTCGAAGAGCAGGCATGGATTACTGGCATGATATCGATGTTGCAACTTATGTGAACTACGAAGCGTTTCTGGAAAAAAACAGGGGAGCAAACATATACTATGCGACAACGAAAGGGCGTCAGCTGTACACCGACGTCTGTTACGAACCGGACTGCTTTTTGATGTTTGGGAAAGAAAGCGGCGGCATACCGGAGGAAATTTTAAAGGCGAATCCGACTCGATGTGTGCGAATTCCGATGCTGGGACAGACCCGTTCGCTGAATCTGTCCAATGCTGCGGCAATTGTGCTGTATGAAGCGCTGCGGCAGAGCCGGTTTTCGGGTATGAAGATGGAAGGGCAGCTGCACCATCTGTGCTGGGAGGATTAAGCAGTGGATATTATCAAAGCCGTAAAGCTGGTGCATGAATATATCAGGCGGGATGAAGAAGGCAATGTGGAATCCATTCAGACGGCGCTGGACCAGGTGGATTTAAATATTGAACAGGGTGCCTTTATTGCGGTATTGGGACATAACGGTTCCGGAAAATCGACACTGGCAAAGCATATCAATGCGATTCTGGCTCCCTCGGAAGGCTCCTTATGGGTAGACGGAAAAGATGTCGGTGAGGATAAAAACATCTGGGATATTCGACAAAGTGCGGGAATGGTATTTCAAAATCCGGATAACCAGATTGTTGCAAGCATTGTAGAAGAAGATGTTGGGTTCGGGCCTGAAAATATAGGAGTTCCGACAGATGAAATCTGGACACGTGTCATTGACAGCCTGAAAGCGGTCGGAATGTTAAAATATCAAAAGCATTCACCGAATAAATTATCCGGCGGCCAGAAACAGCGCGTGGCGATTGCGGGTGTAGTTGCCATGCAGCCAAAATGCATCGTGCTGGATGAGCCGACGGCCATGCTGGATCCGGTTGGACGGGCAGATGTACTGCGGACTGTGCAGGAGCTGAATCGGAAAAAAGGTGTTACAATTATTCTGATTACACATTATATGGAGGAAGTGACGCAAGCAGACCGGCTATATGTGATGGATCAGGGAAAAGTAGTGATGCAGGGGACGCCGAGGCAGATTTTTTCGCGTGTGGAAGAGCTAAAATCACATCGGCTGGACGTGCCGCAGATAACGATGTTGGCACATGAGCTGCGCAAAGAAGGACTGGATCTGCCGGAAGGAATTTTAACAAGGCAGGAGCTGCTGCGCGAATTAAGCAGGATTTCAGGAAAAAGACAGCTTTGATGAGCTGAGACAGGAGAGCTGCAGAAAAAACGATGTCAATGATATTGAATAACGTAAATTATGTATACGGCACAGGCACCGCATATGAAGTGCAGGCACTGACAAATATTAATCTGAAAATACAAGACGGGGAGTTTATCGGGATTATCGGTCATACCGGTTCCGGAAAGTCTACGCTTATTCAGCATTTGAACGGTCTGATTAAGGCGACGAGTGGCGGAATTTATTATAACGGAGAAGATATTTACGACGACGATTATGATCTGAGACAGCTGCGCAGTAAAGTCGGTCTTGTATTTCAGTATCCGGAACATCAGCTGTTTGAAACGACGATTTTTGACGATGTCTGTTTTGGACCGATGAATCAGGGACTTTCTAAAAATGAAGCGGGACTGCGTGCATTTGAAGCATTAAAAAATGTGGGCATGCCGGAATCACTGTACTATCAGTCGCCCTTTGATTTATCCGGCGGTCAGAAACGCCGGGTGGCCATTGCGGGAGTGCTGGCGATGAAGCCGGAGATGCTTGTACTGGACGAGCCGACAGCGGGACTGGATCCCAAAGGACGCGATGAGATCTTTGAACAGATTGCGCAGATGCATGAAGAAAATCATATGACGATTATTCTCGTTTCACACAGTATGGAAGATGTGGCTAATTATGTGCGGCGAATGATCGTTATGAATCAGGGCCGGATTGTTTATGACGACGTTCCGGTGAAAGTGTTTGGGTATTGCAGAGAGCTGGAAGCGATTGGCCTGGCAGCGCCGCAGGTGACCTATCTGATGCAGGAAATGCGTGAGGCGGGATTTGCGGTTCGTACGGATGTGGCAACCGTTGCAGATGCGAAAAAAGAAATATTAAGGCTGTTCGGCAGTCGTGTAAGCAGATAAAAGGTTAACAAGTTGTATGGATGAAAAATTATGATTAGAGATATTACAATAGGACAGTATTATCCGGCCGATTCGCTGATACACAGACTGGATCCGCGTGTAAAACTGTTTGGAACAATGCTTTTTCTGATTACGGTATTTGCATTTCGGGGAATTGCAGGATTTTTGCTTATTACTGTTTTTCTGGCAGGAATGATAGGGCTGTCAAAAGTACCGTTTCGATATATGGTCAAAGGTCTGAAAGCAATCTGGGTATTGATGGCAATTACCGCTGTGTTTAATCTGTTTCTGACACCCAGTCCGAATGTTATCTGGCAGTGGAAAGCGCTTCGCATTACGCAAGAGGGAGTATGGACTGCGGTCAGAATGATGATCCGGCTGGTATATCTGATATTGGGTACATCAATTATGACGTTGACAACGACACCGAATGAGCTGACCGACGGCCTGGAAAAGTCAATGAAACCACTGCAGGCGTTACGGGTGCCGGTGCATGAAATTGCAATGATGATGGCGATTGCGCTGCGCTTTATTCCGATATTAATCGAAGAGACAGATAAAATAATGCGTGCACAGATGGCAAGGGGAGCCGATTTTGAAAGTGGAAATCTGATTCGCAAGGCCAGAGCGATGATTCCGCTGCTTGTCCCGTTATTCGTCGCCGCATTCCGACGTGCGAACGATCTTGCAATGGCGATGGAAGCACGCTGTTACCGGGGCGGAGCAGGAAGAACGAAAATGAAGCCGTTAAAATATGCAAAACAGGACCGGATTGCTTATATCATCCTGTTTGCATTTCTGGCTGCAGTCATTGTACTGCGCCGGTTGGATCCGATGGATATGATACTATGAAAAGAATAAAGCTGACTGTTGCATATGATGGAACAAATTATAATGGCTGGCAGGTTCAGCCGACAGGAATTACGATTGAAGGTATATTAAATCAGACCTTAACACAACTTACAAAGGATCCGGTTGTCGTTATCGGTGCAAGCCGTACGGATTCCGGCGTTCATGCGCTTGGAAATGTGGCGGTGTTTGATACGAATACGAAAATTCCGCCGGAGAAACTGTCCTATGCGCTGAACCAGCGTCTGCCGGAGGACATTGTCATTCAGCATTCCTGTGAAGTTCCCGCTGATTTTCATCCGAGACGTTGTGAAAGCCGCAAGACATATGAATACAAAATATTAAATCGAACATTTCCGCTGCCGTTAAACCGGCATGACTGCTACTTTACGTACCGGAAGCTGGATGTGGAAAAAATGTGCCGGGCCGCACGGTATCTGATCGGTGAACATGATTTTAAAAGCTTTTGCTCGGTGCATACGCAGGCGGAATCAACGGTACGCACCATTTATAATCTGACCGTACAAAAAGAACAGGATTTGATTACCATTCGTGTAACCGGCAGCGGATTTTTATATAATATGGTGCGCATTATCGCGGGGACGCTGCTGCAGGCCGGAACCGGAGAGCGCAGACCGGAACAGCTGCAGGATATATTAAATGCACGGGATCGTGCGGCAGCCGGACCAACGGCACCGGCACATGGACTTACGATGATCGGGATTAATTTTTTGGGGAATATTTGAAATAAATCTTGACACACACGGCACCGGGTACTATAATATTTAAGTCTGACATAGGGAAAAAATGCAGGAATTTTTGTTGCTGCATTTTAACTATATAATTATCGGAGAAGGAAGAAGACGAGGCTTCCGGACATGGCTGAGTTTTTGGAGTTCTTACAAAATTTTCAAGGAGGCAGACCAATGAAAACTTTTATGGCAAGTCCAGATACCATTGACAGAAAATGGTATGTTGTAGATGCAGAAGGAAAGACATTAGGACGTTTAGCATCAGAGATTGCTAAAGTATTAAGAGGCAAACATAAACCAATCTTTACACCACATATGGATACAGGCGATTATGTAGTTGTAGTTAATGCTGAAAAAATTACGGTATCAGGCAAGAAGCTCGATCAGAAAATTTACTACAAACATTCCGGTTATGTAGGTGGAATGAAAGAAACCACATTAAAGGACATGCTGAAAAAGCACCCGGAAAGAGTTGTGGAATATGCAGTAAAAGGAATGCTCCCAAAAGGACCTCTGGGAAGACAGATGTATCGGAAGTTATTCGTATACGTCGGACCGGATCATAAACATGCAGCTCAGAAACCGGAAGCTCTCACATTTTAATCGGAAATAGGAGGTAAGTTACAGTGGCTAATGCAAGATATTATGGAACAGGAAGAAGAAAAAGCTCTGTTGCCAGAGTGTATCTGTTGCCAGGAACAGGTAAAATTACAATCAATAAAAGAGATATTGATGATTATCTCGGATTAGAGACATTAAAAGTTATTGTTCGTCAGCCGTTAGAAGCTACAGGAACAGTTGATAAATTTGATGTACGTGTAAATGTAAAAGGCGGCGGTTTTACCGGCCAGGCAGGCGCAATCCGTCACGGTATCGCAAGAGCTTTGCTCGAAGCAGATTCCGATTACCGTCCGGTATTGAAGAGTGCAGGTTACCTGACTCGTGATCCGCGTATGAAAGAAAGAAAGAAGTACGGCCTCAAAGCGGCTCGTCGCGCTCCGCAGTTCAGCAAGCGTTAAATTTTATCAAAATGGCTCAAAAAGCCCGGAAAATCAAGGTTTTCCGGGCTTTTGCTTTTGATGAGGTTTGATGCAGTTTGACGCTAAAAAGCCATTTTTCACCAAATTTATAGTGGTTCCCAATAGGATAACCGGGAAAAAAGAGGGTAAAATGAGGGTCAAGTGGTTACAAAATAGGATAACCACAGCTCTGTTTTTGGGGTATTTCAGAGGTGATTTTTACTCCCTCTCTCCCCTCGATTTATACGAGAACAGTTTGGCATAGTTTGACCGAATTTGAATAATTGAATATGATTCTAATGCAGGCACTCAGTATTTTTTGCTGGGTGCTTTTTGTATTTCCAGGAAACTGTATTCCGGGATCAGAAAAAGCCGTCACTTTTCAATTTATGAAGTGGCGGCTTTTTCTATTTCCAGAAGCAACCACAACGAATCAGAAATGAGGTGATTATCTTGAACACGCAAATCATCGCCATCGCCAACCAAAAGGGAGGTGTCGGCAAGACCACAACCTGTGCCAACTTAGGGATAGGACTGGCGCAGGCCGGAAAGAAAGTGCTTCTCATTGACGGGGACCCGCAGGGGAGCCTGACCATCAGCCTGGGCAATCCCCAGCCGGATAAGCTGCCCTTTACCCTATCCGATGCGATGGGCCGTATCCTGACCGATCAGCCGGTCCGCCCCGGCGAGGGGATTCTGCGCCACCCGGAGGGCGTGGACCTGATGCCAGCGGATATTCAGCTGTCTGGCATGGAGGTATCGCTGGTAAACGCTATGAGCCGGGAAACGATTCTGCGGCAATACCTGGACACCGTAAAGGGGCAGTATTCCCATATCCTCATAGACTGCCAGCCCTCCCTGGGTATGCTCACCGTCAACGCCCTGGCCGCTGCCAACAGGATTATAATCCCCGTCCAGGCGGAGTATCTGCCCGCCAAAGGGCTGGAACAGCTGCTCTCTACGGTGAACAAGGTCAAGCGGCAGATCAACCCGAAACTGCAAATAGACGGTATTCTGCTGACGATGGTGGACAACCGCACCAACTTTGCCAAAGAGATTGCCGCCCTGCTGCGGGAAACCTACGGCAGCAAAATCAAGGTATTCGGCACAGAGATTCCCCATTCTGTCCGGGCAAAGGAAACCAGCGCGGAGGGCAAGAGCATTTTCGCCCACGATCCAGGAGGCAAAGTAGCCGAAGGCTACGCAAATCTGACCAAGGAGGTGTTGAAACTTGAAAAGCAGCGCGAAAAAAGTAGAGCTGGCATCGGTCGATGATCTGTTTTCCACCGAGGAAAGCCGCGCCGACGCGGGGCGGGAAAAGGTGGTAGAAATCCCTTTAAGCGAGCTGCACTCGTTCAAGGGCCACCCTTTCAAGGTCAAAGATGATGATGCCATGATGGAAACAGCGGACAGCATCCGGCAGTACGGCGTTCTGGTTCCGGCGATTGCCAGACCCGACCCCAGCGGCGGCTATGAGCTGGTAGCCGGACACAGGCGGCATCGGGCCAGTGAACTGGCAGAGAAAGAAACTATGCCGGTGATTGTCCGGGATTTGGACGATGACGCCGCCACGATTATCATGGTTGACAGCAACCTGCAAAGGGAAAGCCTGCTCCCCAGCGAGAGGGCCTTTGCCTATAAAATGAAGCTGGAGGCCATGAAACATCAGGGAGAACGCACAGACCTAACTTGTTCCCAAGTTGGGAACAAGTCCGCAGGAAGGAAATCCAGCGAGATGTTAGCTGAACAGGTCGGTCAAAGTAAAAACCAGATTTTCCGCTACATCCGCCTGACCGAGTTAATCCCCGAACTGCTGAACATGGTGGACGAAAAGAAAATTGCCCTGAACCCGGCCTATGAGCTGTCCTTTCTCAAAAAGAAGAACAGACCCAGCTTTTGGACGCGATGGACAGCGAACAGGCCACCCCCTCCCTTTCCCAAGCCCAGCGGCTCAAAAAATTCAGTCAGGAGGGTCGTTTATCCATAGATGTAATGCGGGCGATTATGGGCGAGGAAAAGAAAAGCGATCTGGACAAGGTGACGTTTACCTCCGACACCCTGCGGAAGTATTTTCCCAAAAGCTATACCCCTGCCCGGATGCAGGAAACCATCATCAAACTGCTGGAACAGTGGCAGAAAAAGCGTCAGAGAGATCAGGAACGCTGAAAGGAGCGCCTATGAGAGATCACGTTGCCAGGGAGTTAAAGGGCCACAACATACTGGCTGTGGAACGGTTTCAGGATAAGACCCGCTGGATGGTGGAGTTTTCCGTCCTGCGGCCCCGCACCGCCTACGGCGCACCCGGCGATGAAACGCGCCTGTTTCTGGACGAGGACGGCTACCAGGCCGTTCTCGCCAGCCAGAAACGCCGGGACATCAAAATCAAACGGTATGCCCGCGTCATTGAGGGGCATATTCTGGACTTCAAGCCCAAAAAGAAACGCCACCCGTAAACCCGACAAATTGAGAGGAAGGAATGAATATGTGTACCGTTAAGGAAATCAGAGAAGCCATCCGGGAGGACTGCCGTTCCCAGCGAAACATGGAAACCATTGAGATCGACCGGATTTTTCAAACCCTGACGTTTCCGCAGTTAGAGAGCCTGTTTGACAAACCGCCCATGCCGCCGTTTTTTCACCGGTACAGGCAGAAGTCAGCCAGCAAATGAACGCCGCAATTCTTTTTAAGGGATTGTGGCTTTTTTCATGCCCTGGGAAACGAAAGGAGTGCAGAAAATGGCCGTTTTTCGCGTAGAACGCACACAGGGATACACCGTTATGAGCAACTATCATCTGCGGGACAAGAGCCTGAGCCTGAAAGCAAAGGGCCTGCTGTCCCAGATGCTCTCACTGCCGGAGGATTGGGACTACACCCTTTCCGGCCTGGCTGTTATTAACCGGGAAAGCAAGGACGCGATCCGCTCCGCAGTCAATGAGCTGGAAAAGGCGGGGTACATCAAGCGCCGCCAGACCACCGACGCGGGCGGCAAGTTCAGCGCCAACGAGTATGTGATTTATGAGCGTCCGGTAACAGAGGAACCGCCCGCCCAACCGTTGCCCCCAAAACCGTTGTTGGAAAAACCGTTGTCGGGTTTTCCGACAACGGATAATCCGGCAACGGGAAAACCGTCAACGGAAAATCCAACGCAAATAAATATAGAGAAATTAAATACCCAAAAATCAATTACTGACGGATCAATTACCGATTCCCTTCCCTTCCGGGGAACGGCGGCAAAGCCACCGGAACCGAAACGAAGGGAAACGATGTCGCTGACAGAGATGGAAAATTATCGGGAGCTGATTTTGGAGAATATCGAGTATGACTGCCTCAAACAGCGGTTTGGAACCTACCGGGAGGACTTGGACGAGATTGTGGAGCTGCTGGTGGAAACCGTCTGCGCGAAGCGTAAGACCACCCGGATTGCCGGGGCGGACTTCCCCCATGAGGTGGTGCGTTCCCGCTTCCTGAAGCTGGACAGCTCCCACATCGAGTTTGTCATGGACTGCCTGCAAAAGAACACCACCGAGGTACGGAACATGAAACAATACCTTTTGACGGTGCTGTTCAACGCGCCCACCACCATGAGCAACCATTACACCTCACAGGTCAACCACGATATGTACGGCGGCTTCTGAAAGCTGGCCGTTTTTGTCTGCCCGGAACTGCCGGGAGAAAGGAATCTGTTATGAAACGACCGCTTGCGTATATCACCGCTCCCTGGAGCAAGAACCCCCATGAAAACGCGGTAAACGCCGCCAGCTACTGCCGCCAGGTGTATGACGCCGGATATTCCCCGGTCTGCCCTGTTTTGTTCCTGCCGCTGTTTTTGAAAGATGAAATCCCCCAGGAACACAAGGACGGGATCGACATCGCCAGAGATTACCTGCGCCGCTCCCATGTGCTGGTGGTCTGCGGACACTCGACCGATGAAACGGTCAAAAACGATATTGCCACCGCGGAACGCCTGCGGATCACCGCCACCACGCTGGACGGGATTCTGACGGTGAAAGGCCAGGGCCGGGAGAAAGGGGGCGCACACCATGCCTGAGCAAAAGACCATCGGCCAGCTGATGGAGGAAATGCGGCTTAAAGCCGGGGCGCGGGAGTATTCCGGCCATAGTTACATGGACTTAAACCGGTTCGCGGAGGACACCCGGCACATGATTATTTTTGATACCCTGACCGCTGATTCCCCTGTTGGCTGGAAAGGGGAACGCAGCCGCGCCTTTCTCACCGAGGAGGGATATAAAAAGTCCCTGGAACGCCAGGAACAGGGGCATATCAGGATTGTGAGCCATGCGAAGGTCCGAAACGGAAACCTGCGCTATGACCGGCAAGACCAGCTCCGATAGAGAAACCATGCAGAAAATCCATAGAGAGGAGGCGAAACACCCATGCAGGACGAAGTGGAAAGCAAAACCCTGACGCTCATTGTCAGCGGCACAAAGTTCACCGGCAGGCTGTTCAAAGCGGCGATTATGAAGTATCTGGCGCACCTGAAAGAGCAAAAGATGCAGAAACAGCGGGAAAAGGGCGCGGAGGTCAAGCCCCAGGGCAGGCAGACGGTGAAGCAGCTCATCGGGCAGAACCAGGGCGTGTCCAATCTTGAGATCACAGACCCCTCCATCAAGGCGTTTGAACGGGTTGCCCGGAAGTACGGCGTGGATTACGCGGTAAAGAAGGACAGCAGCTGCTCCCCGCCCAAGTACCTGGTCTTTTTCAAGGCCCGCGATGCGGACGCGCTGACCTCCGCGTTTACCGAGTACACCCAGAAGAAGGTCCGCAAGGCGTCCCGCCCGTCTGTGCTAGCGAAGCTGAACCAGTTCAAGGAGCTGGTGAAAAACGCGGTGGTGGACCGCACAAAGCGAAAGGAGCTGGAACGATGAAAAAGCCCCTGAACATCAAAAAGCTCGTTTTGCTGAACCTGCCCTATATCCTGATGGGGCTGTTTTCCACCAACTTCGGGGAGGCGTGGCGGATGGCCCAGGGCGCGGACGCTTCGGAAAAGGTATTGTCTTTGATCTCCGTCCTTCCGGCGGCTCTTGGAAGTTTCTGGCCCAGCTATCACCCGCTGGACCTGCTGGTCGGGCTGTGCTGCGGCGCGGCGCTCCGGCTGGCTGTTTACCTGAAAGGCAAAAACGCCAAGAAGTACCGCCCGAATATCGAGTACGGTTCTGCGAGATGGGGAAATTCCCAGGACATCGCCCCTTATGTCGATCCGGTATTCCAGAACAATGTGATCCTCACCCAGACGGAACGCCTTACCATGAGCAGCCGCCCCAAGGACCCCAAGACCGCCCGCAACAAAAATGTGCTGGTCATCGGCGGTTCCGGCTCCGGCAAGACCCGCTTCTGGCTCAAGCCCAACCTGATGCAGCTCCATAGCTCGTATGTGGTTACTGACCCAAAAGGTACAATCCTGATCGAATGTGGAAAGCTGCTCCAACGGGGCGCGCCTAGGCTGGATAAGGACGGAAAGCCCATGAAGGATAAGAACGGCAAAACTATCTATGAACCGTACCGGATCAAGGTGCTGAATACCATCAACTTCAAAAAATCCATGAAATACAATCCTTTCGCCTATATCCACAGCGAAAAGGATATTTTGAAGCTGGTGACAACCCTGATTGCCAATACCAAGGGCGAGGGGAAAGCCGGTGACGATTTCTGGGTCAAAGCGGAAACGCTGCTGTACTGCGCCCTGATTGGATATATCCACTATGAGGCCCCGGTGGAGGAACAGAACTTCTCCACCCTGATTGAGTTTATTAACGCGATGGAGGTCCGGGAGGACGATGAGGAATACAAAAACCCCGTTGACCTGATGTTTGACGCGCTGGAATCCGAGAAGCCCAACCATTTTGCGGTGCGGCAGTACAAAAAATATAAGCTGGCGGCGGGCAAAACCGCGAAGTCGATTCTGATTTCCTGCGGCGCGCGGCTGGCGGTATTCGATATTGCCGAGCTGCGGGAGGTCACAGCCTATGACGAGCTGGAACTGGACACCCTGGGGGACCGGAAAACCGCCTTATTTCTCATTATGAGCGATACCGATGACAGCTTTAACTTCCTGATTTCCATGTGCTACACCCAGCTGTTTAACCTCCTGTGCGAGAAAGCGGACGATGTGTACGGCGGCAGGCTCCCGGTCCATGTGCGCTGCCTGATTGACGAGTGCGCCAACATCGGGCAGATTCCAAAGCTGGAAAAGCTGGTAGCCACCATCCGAAGCCGGGAGATTTCCGCCTGTCTGGTATTGCAGGCGCAGTCCCAGTTAAAGGCCATCTACAAGGACAACGCCGACACCATCATCGGAAATATGGACACTTCCATCTTTCTGGGCGGCAAAGAACCCACCACCTTAAAGGAGTTAGCCGCCGCCCTGGGAAAAGAAACCATTGACACCTACAACACCGGGGAGAGCCGGGGGCGGGAAACCTCCCACTCTCTCAACTATCAGAAATTGGGGAAAGAGTTGATGAGCCAGGATGAGCTTGCGGTGATGGACGGGGGAAAATGTATCCTCCAGCTGCGGGGCGTCCGCCCGTTTTTGTCGGATAAGTATGACATCACCAGGCACCCCAATTTTCAGTACACCGCCGACGCGGACGATAAGAACGCCTTTGACATTGAAGCGTTTCTGTCCACCCGGCTCAAACCAAAACCCAACGAGGTCTACGATGTGTTTGAAGTTGACGTAGACACCGAGGGCGAATAATCCCGTTCCGCAAGAAAGGAGTGATCTTATCTACCCGCCAGGGTCCCTGAAACCTGCCTCGGTTGAGGCCATTGGCGTACAAAGCGGACAGCTCAACAAAAAAATGAAGAAGGAGGATAGCCGGAATCGAGCCGCCCAAAATTCAGGGCGGTTTTGTTGTCCGGCTTTTGTATGCCTATGAACCAACACTAACCACAAAGCGATTCCGGCTAAATTAAAGTATGGAATTTTTCAACAGCGCAATCGACGTTTTGCAGACCCTCGTGATCGCACTGGGAGCCGGCCTCGGTATCTGGGGCGTCATCAACCTGCTGGAAGGTTACGGCAATGATAACCCTGGCGCGAAAAGCCAGGGCATGAAACAGGTCACGGCGAATTAGAGGTAATCAAAAGAGGAAAGGAAAAGCACAATCCAGACGGAACCGGCGGTATAGTCAAGAAATATTTGTGAGTTAGCAAGAATCCTGATATAATGGGTGTAAACGCCCATCCGGGGCAGAAAGGCAGGGAGAAAAATGCACATCAGCTACAAACCGCTCTGGCACACACTGATAGAGCGCAACATGAGGAAAGAGGATTTAAGGCTTGCCGCTGGCCTGACCACAAATATGATTGCCAACATGGGCAAAGAAGGGAAACATATCAGCATGGACACACTTGCCCGTATTTGTGAAACACTGGATTGTGGCATTATGGATGTGATTGAGCTGGCCAGTGACGAGCCTTCCACCACAGGAGGGAACGGCAATGGAAAACTGAAAGAAAGAATCACAGAGAACGGCATTGACTATATTCTTGTAGGCGGCTACTATATCCCGGACTTGAAGCTGCCGGAGGAGAACCGCCCCATCGGACGCTATGGGCGGCTGCACCGGGAATATCTCAAACAGGAGCATCCGGCACGGTACAGCTCCCTTATCCTGACCGGGAAATTGTGGACATACCTTGCCGACCTGAACGAGCAGGCAGAGGAACGGCTGGACTTAATCATCGAGCAGATGAAAGCCGCCGAAGGAGTGACCGAGGAACTGAAAGCCCGGAACCAGCTTGAATGGGTAGGCCGGATGAACAATATCCGCAACCGGGTGGAGGAAATCATAAACAGCGAACTGATTTATATTTGATTGGACATGGAAAGGCCAGCCGACACCCGGCTGGTCTTTTTAACCTTCCTTACGCTCCAATACCGCACGAATCATGGCAACGGCGATTTCTTGCTGGCCGGGTGATGTACTTTCCCACAGCTCTGCCAGCTCCTGTATTTTGCTGACTTCATTATCTTCCAGCGCATCCCGCAGCAGATAATCAGGGGAGATTTTCAGTGCGTTGCAGATATTGATAAATACGGGCAGACTGGGAAACTTTGTCCCGCCCTCAATCTGCCGGAGATAAGTTGCGTTGATATTGCACAGCTCCGAGAGCCTGTCCGCCGTGAACCCCCGGTCTTTCCTCACCATGTTGATACGTTTGCCTAATCCTTTACCTTCCATAATGCCACCCATTTCATAAGCTATTAGCATTTATTTTGTTCACTTTTAGACTACATCACACATAGGGATTGCAATAGATTCTAAAAGACTATATAATATTAGCCAATAGACTATATACTATGAAAGGGGAACAACAGAATGGAACTGAACTATTTTAGGGACAGGCTTTTTGATTTACTGAACGACAGCGAGGGGATGGGGATTGCCGACCTGAACGCAGACGAACGGAACAGCCTGCTCACTGTCAGGACAGAGGAAGGGAATGTATTTGAAATCGTGTGCCGACAGGCAGCGGGGAAGGAGGATGGATGGACGACCGCAAACTGACCGTTTATAACGGACGAGGGGCTTTCAAGAAATCGCCGCCGCAGATTCTTTTACAAGGGAACTGGCTGGAAAAGGCTGGCTTTTCTGCCGGGGATAAAATCACCGTGAAGTGCCAGCAGGGACAGCTTATTATCACAAAGGCTGGAACAAGAGAGGATTCAGGAGAATAATGCCTGTCATAGCAAAATGAATTTTTTATAAAGTCTATTCCTTCTAGGAAGTGATTGCGGTATAATAGAGCCATCGAAAAATCGGGATTTGATACAGAAAGGAAACGACAATGATATATGAATTTTATCCTTGGAAAATAAATGTTAATAAAGAGGAAACCATTAAATACTACCAGACAGAAGATATGTCTATGGCTAGGGAAATCAATAATATAGTAAATGCTAAAATGACAAAAGGGCAAAAGACTTTTTGAAAATCTTGGTGTAGATACATCTAAAATATTGATTATAAGTAAATTAGGTTGCTTTGAATTAAAATTTTATGTTGCAGGAAATGTAATTGGATTACCTAAAAGTCAGAAAGAAGCATTGGAGAGTGTATTCCCTATAATTTGTCCAAATGATG
The DNA here is from genome assembly GCF_000364225.2 of Eubacterium plexicaudatum ASF492. Lineage (GTDB taxonomy): Bacteria > Bacillota > Clostridia > Lachnospirales > Lachnospiraceae > Eubacterium_J > Eubacterium_J plexicaudatum. The sequence goes on along the minus strand of NZ_AQFT02000001.1, from coordinate 3,993,995 downwards.
TGAAATTGTACGAAACGGATAATTTCCTTTTGACATTGATGGAATGGCATTGAGATTTAAACATCCATGCAGCTATTTATTGGATGAAACATATGATAAATGGAATTGTGGATTTTTCTATAGTATGGCAATGATTTCAAATGATGGGAGCAGTTTTGCAATAAGCGAAGAATTTCACGAAAAATATTATGATGATATGTATGATAAAAATGTCAAAGTGACACTAAAAAATGGGCGGCAGATAGTTGGCTTATATAACGATGAGTTTTATGAAGATGCGTCAATTTTGGTCAATTACGAAGTCGTCAAGATAGAGGATATAGAAAAAGTGGAATTGATAGGCGAAGAGATACAGTAAAATAGAATTTGAGCGGAGGTATCTTCAAGTGAAAAAATATGAATACAAAGTGCTAACAATCGCAACTGCTTTAGCTGTAAGTACAAAACAATATGAAAAAATTGCGCAGGAGTTTGAAACACAATTAAATGAATTGGGAGCTGATGGTTGGGAACTGGTTCAACGTATAGATGGTTTCTTCTTTTTCAAAAGAGAAATGAAATAATTTCCAGTTTGTCAAGAAGTTGCAGAAAACACAAAATCAAAATTGATGGAGGAGATTTAGATGGTGAAAAACAGAAAAATTGTTCGAGGGATTATATTAGCAATATTGTTGATTTGTACAGCATTTTTAATTTACTCTATTGCAATAAATCCATTTGGGACACATAACATTATGTTTCCGCTTGCTATCACGGCTGGATTTATCGCATTAGGGCAGGACAAAGAAAAAGCGAAATGACTTCCAGTTATGCGCCTGAAAATCGAACCAGAATCACCCCCAATGCCGTTGCATGGACAAAAACCAAGCAACGGCATTTCCTTATCTCCGTTTCATCCTGCTCAACGGGGAATCCTTATATGCCGGAGTTTTCTTCATAACATTCTTCAAAACCGTGCGCTCCTGCTCCGACAGCTTCTCATACCGGATTTGAAGCTGCGTACACATCAGGGCAGTGAACACATCCAGATAGGAACCCGGCACGGCCAGCGCCTTCTTTGCGTCCCTGATTAGCTTCATGCCATTGGAGCCGTCCGGCGCACTGTCCGTATCATTCTTGTGCGCTTCCCTTATGGCATGGAGGATAGTGTCCCAAGTCCGGTGCGTGACCTGACAGAAATAATCTTCTTCCTGTACCTGCATGGTTTCCAACGCCTTTAACGCAGCATCTTCCTCCACCGGCTGATATTGGGAAAGGACTTGCCCCCGCAGGACTTCCAGAAGGCTGTTGAAGTTTTGGAAGTGGGCGGTTGCCACACCATCTACATAAATTTCCGTGTCCGTCATCAGGGTAACAAAATCCTCATGTGTGGCAATCTCACACAGCAGCCGGTTGTTGATACGCCCGCTTTTTAGTAGCTCCACCATGCTGTCACTTAAATGCAGCTCCGTAAGTTCCATGCCCGGATGGTTCCGGTTCTCTGTCAGGCAGAGCAGGTAATCCGTTGATACACCGTAAAACTTTGCCAGCTCCACAAGATTTTTGTGGCTGATTTCCTTGAGTTCGTCATTCTCATAGCTTCCCAAGGCTGATTTGGAAATCTTTGTAGCCGCCGCCAGTTCCTCTAATTTTAAATGCCGCTCCGTCCTTAAATCCTTTAACCGTTCCTGAATCGTTATCCCCTGTTTCATGGCTTCCTGCTCCTTCCCTGCGGCCAGCTTTTGCCGCCATCCCCATTGTACCACATATCCATGCCGGGCGCATTTCCCTTTGTGATTCTTTTCAAAGGCGCAAAATGCGCTTTTGATTTGCCCGGATTTTCAGAAGTGCAAAATGCACATCTGATTTTGCACCCGTCCGGCAGAAAACCTTTTCCGCAATCGTGGAATTTTTCAGATTTTGGGCTTTATTCCTGATTCGTGGACATACGGCACATGGTACAAAAATGTCATATGATATAGGCAGTTCATCGATGGATTATTCCAATCGAATGACCGGCCTGTATGGGATATGCTCCCCGGCGATGTAACGCAACGACTTCCGGCAGGGAAACGGAGGAACCCTGACCGCAACGAGCGTACCAAGGAGAGCGAAACGCCGCCAAAGACGGGGGCAGGAACGACAGCAGAGGGAACCGGCAAAATGAACACCGAAACGATACCGAAACACAACAATTTCACGGGGCATGGTCTGCCCTGCCCGTAATACCAAGGGGGATTTTGGGGCGGCTCTACGGCTGTATTTCCTCTGAAAATCGCCCCGAAACGATACACAAAAAACCACTGCCCGCCCATTCCGGCTGTTACTGCTGAATCGGGCGGTTTTTCTATGAAGGAGGCACTATGCCGAGAATGTCAAAGAAGTTGAAGAAAGAGCTTGCTTTCTTCCTGAACGACCGGGGGCGCAGAAGCTACAATGAACTCTGCCGGAAATGCCAGCATGAATGTAAGCAAAGTTTCCGGGCTGTCATTATCGACTGCCCCGCTATTTATCCAAACGAGCCAAAAGGAGGACACAAATCAATGAATTGTGAATTTATGATAGCCAGTACGCCCCTGCCGCCCTGTATGCCACTCCCAAAGGCAATGCTCCGGCTTCCGGTCAGCAATACGGCAAAGGTCATGTACGCCCGCCTGCTGGATGAAATCCTGACAAGGGGAACCGAGGACTGCAACGGGATTCTGTTTATCCGCTTTCCCATCATGGAGATAGCGGCCGCACTCTCCCGAAGCCCCCAGACCTGCAAGCGTTCCCTGAACGAGCTGGAACAGGCCGGGATGATTATGCGTGTCCGTCAGGGAATCGGGGAGGTCAGCCACATCTATATCCTGCTCCCCAAGGAGGACGCTGCCCATGAATGAGAAGCTGGAAAAACTGAATCAGGAGATTGAAAAGACCGAAGCCAGACTGCGGCGGGCGCAGCATAAGGAGAAAATGCTGGAACACCAGATAAAGACCCTGAACCGGAAGGAACGGACGCACCGGCTCTGCACCAGAGGGGCAATGCTGGAAAGCCATCTCCCCACCCGGAAGCCGTGACGGATGAACAGGTCAGCACCATTTTAAAAGTATTGTTCCACCGGAGCGACACCAAATGTCTTTTGGAACAGGTTCTTGCAGAAAACCAGAAGGAGGATATGAAATGAAATTTTCAAAAAATGAGCTGAATGTTATTTGCCAAAATGCCGCACCGACCAAGGCGGAAACTCTTGCAGGCATAAAAGAAATCGTATCGGTAACAGCGGATTTAATGACAAAGTTAATCATGGAGAACGCCATCCGAAGACTGGAACGAATACCAGAACCAGAGTGCAGCCAGTTTATTGCCAGTGTAAAAGCACAGTTCCCGACAGAACAAAACAACAATTCTATCCGTCAGCGGCTTGCGGCGGCAAAAGCACAGGAACAGATTTTACAGGGGCATGACCTGTCAGGAAAAGAACGGTTCCGCCCGGAAACCCGCCACATGATTATGGTGGAAGTACAGAAACAATGCTTTGTTGGCTTTAAAGGGGAGCGGTTCCGCTTTTATCTCTCCGATGAAGGCTACAGGAACGCAAAGCGCAGCGAGCAGGAGGGAGAAATCAAAATAAAAAGCCATGCCGCCGTTGTTGACGGAAAGCTCTATCCAGATAAGAAACCGAAACAGCAGGAACGGTAAAAATGCGTGTTCAAAAATCAAAGTGCGCCGGGCGCGTCTTGATTTTTGCCGGGAAGTTTTAACGTGGACGAGCCGGGCGCGTTCACGTTGACGGCTTCCAAAATGACAAGCTGGAAAATCCCCTCTGAAAGAGGGCGCAATTATACACCACTTAGGGAAGTGGTGCATTGCGCCCTGCCGGGGGCGTCCTGCGGATAGCAGATGATTTCCGTAGATTTTCAATCTGCTTCAATCATCACAGGGGAAGCTACACTTCCCCTGCGCTGGCTCCGCCAGCTACCCCTTTTGTCAAGAATATAAACCTCAGATATGATTTTTTGTCCCAAAATGCTAAATGTAAACTTGCGTTGCTTGCCGCAACGGCTATAATAGTGCTATAGTTTTGAACGAGGAGGCGATATATCATGTTTAATGAGAATCTTAAAAGGCTGCGTAAGGAAAAAGGGGTCTCTCAAGAAGAACTTGCTGTAAAGCTGAATGTTGTTCGTCAAACAATATCCAAATGGGAAAAGGGTCTTTCTGTACCGGATGCCCAGCTTCTGATAAGCCTTTCAGAAATACTGGAAACCCCGGTGAGCGTACTTTTGGGAGAAACCATTGAAAGCAAAGAAAGTGTAAGTGATAAAAATGCAATAGCAGAACAACTATCACGAATCAATTCCCAGCTTTCAGAAAAGACACTAAGAAACCGGCGCATATGGAGCATTGTTAAAATTGCTTTAATTTCCATAGTTGTTATTACATTACTAATAATGCTTTTGAGTGCAGCCAAGTAAACGAAGTATTGATAAAGGAAATGTTTTATGGAAAAAGCAGGAAACTGAAAAAGTTATCCTGTTTTTTCTATGCCCGGAATCCGGGAGAAAGGAGGGCGCACGCTTGCCATGCCCGCACTGTAAAATCACCATCATTAAGCGGAGCAACAACGAATCCGCCGTTTCTGCCGCCGCCTACCAGAGCGGCGAGAAGCTGTTCTCTGAATACGACCAAGAGCAGAAATACTATCCCTACAAGAACGAAGTCACCCACAAAGAAATCATGCTCCCGCCCCATGTGCCGCCGGAGTATGCAGACCGCAATACTTTATGGAACTCTGCCGAAGCACAGGAAAAACAATGGAACTCCCAGCTTGCCCGGAGGTTCGTGCTTGCCATCCCAAGGGAAATCCCATCGGAACAGCACGCCGACCTTATCCGTGACTACTGCCGGGAGTTTTTTGTTTACAAAGGCATGATAGCCGATTTTGCCATCCATGACAAAGGGGACGGCAACCCCCACGCCCATATCCTGCTCACCATGCGGGCGATGGACGAAAAAGGGAAATGGCTCCCCAAATGCCGCAAGGTATACGACCTTGACGAGAACGGCGAAAGAATCCGGCTCCCGTCCGGCAGATGGAAATGCCATAAGGAGAACACCGTGGACTGGAACGACCGGAAGTACGCCGAAATCTGGCGGCAGGGATGGGCGGACACGGCCAACCGCTATCTGGAAGCCAATGACCGCCCGGAACGGCTTGACCTGCGCTCCTATGCCCGACAGGGGATTGATAAAATCCCCACCGTCCACATGGGGGCAGCCGCCTGCCAGATGGAGAAGAAGGGAATCCAGACCAGCATCGGCAACCTGAACCGGGACATCAAAGCCGCCAACTCCCTCATGCAGTCCATCCGCCAGATGGTGCGCCACTTAAAAGGCTGGATTGCCGATTTAAAGGAGAAAAAAGCAGCTCTGATGGAAGCATTGGAGCAGACGAAGGAACCGACCATACCGGAGCTGCTCTCACAGTATTTAGAACTGCGGAGCGGACAGCGTGCCGACTGGACTTCCAGAGGGAAGCTCAAAGGCACAGTTGCCGACTTCAACAAGGTACAGGCGGCAATGGATTTTCTGCGGGAAAAAGGAATCTCCACCGTGGAAAGCCTTGACACCCGGCTGGACGAAATCAGCCAGACCGCCGTTTCTGTCATGGAGGGCGTGAAAAAAAGCGAGAAGCGTATCAAAGCCATCGACACCATGCTGTCCTACATTGATAAATACGAAGCCAACAAGCCAGTCCATAAGGAGTACGCCGCTATCGGTTGGAAGAAGAAAAAAGAGCAGTTTGCGGAGAGCCACCGGGAGGAACTGGACGCTTACAATGCCGCTATCCGGTATTTGAAAGCCAACCTGAAAGGCAATTCCTACTCCCGCAAAGATTTGGAAGCGGAACGGGAACAGCTTGCTTCTGCCCTGCCGGAACAGGGGGAGGAGCTGGAATCGGTGCAGGCAGATGTAAAAGTGCTGCGAGATGTGCGCCGCTGGCTCAATCAGGTATTGCCGTCCGAGCAGTACCGCCAGACCGCCGAGCCGGGGAAGAAACCGTCCGTACAGGGGAACCTGAAAGGGCGGCAGGAACGCATCCGGCAGGAGCAGGCAGAGAAACGCCAGCCGCCCCGGACACAGAAACAACAGAATATGGAACTTTAAACAGGCACTTGTTTTGTGATTGGAAATCGCTGGCAGGTGCTTTTTCATTTTGAACAAGATGGATTTACAGATAACGTGAGCGACATTGTGCCGTTCACGTTGGGATTATCAGGAGGAAACGCCTATTGAACGTATTTGAAGCCGTGAAGCAGTCCGTCACCACAAGGCAGGCTGCGGAGCGTTATGGAATAAAAGTAAACCGGAACGGGATGTGCGTCTGCCCGTTCCATAACGATAAGAACCCAAGCATGAAGGTTGACCGCCGCTTTTACTGTTTCGGCTGCGGATCCACCGGGGACGTGATTGACTTTGTTTCCCGTCTTTATGGAATCGGCAGTAAGGAAGCCGCCCTCATGCTGGCGCAGGACTTCTCCATCCCCTATGAGGACGGGAGGAACGCCGGGAAGCAGCCCATCCGGCCACGCTTACGGAGGGAAACCGAAGAACAGAAATTTAAGCGCATGGAGCGGCACTGTTTCCGGGTGTTGTCTGACTATTACCATCTCCTGCGCCGCTGGAAGGAGGAACACGCCCCACGACAGCCGGATGAAGCATGGAATCCCCGGTTTGTGGAAGCCCTGCAGAACATGAGCCGGGTGGAATACCTGATGGACGTACTTCTATCGGGGGAACTTTCAGAGCGGGCAGCCCTTATCACAGGACACGGAAAGGAAGTGAGAAACCTTGAAAGGCGAATGGCAGAATTTACCGCCGCAGATACGGCAGGAACTAAAGAACATGGCAGAAAACACCGAGCCGCCCCGGAGCGTTGAGGACGTCAAAGCCTTGCTGGAAACTACCGAAAAAGGCGGCTTCCGCAACAGCATCCGCAACTGCCTGACCGTGTTCCAGTGCGACCCGCTCCTTTCCGGGGCGGTTGCCTATAACCTGCTGACCGACCACACCGATATTTTAAAGCCTATCGGCTACAAAAGACCCACAGACAGCCCCATGACCGATACGGACATGAAATATATCCGGCTGTATCTGGAAGAAACTTATGGCCTGACAAGCGAAAAGAAGATACAGGACGCTGCCGACCTTGCCGCCAACCAGAACAGCTACCACCCCGTCCGGGAGTATTTAAACAGCCTGACATGGGATGGAACCGAACGGATACGCTCCTGCCTGCGGCACTTTCTGGGAGCCAGTGAGGACGATTACACTTACCAATCCCTGCGCCTGTTCTTATTGGGAGCCATCCACCGGGCATTTTCCCCCGGCTGTAAATTTGAAATCATGCTCTGTCTGGTAGGCGGTCAGGGAGCCGGGAAGTCCACCTTCTTCCGCCTGCTGGCGGTCAAAGACGAGTGGTTCTCCGATGATTTACGGAAGCTGGACGACGACAACGTATACCGCAAGCTGCAAGGCCACTGGATAATCGAGATGTCGGAGATGATTGCCACCGCAAACGCCAAGAGCATAGAGGAAATCAAGTCATTTTTGAGCCGCCAGAAGGAGGTTTACAAGATACCCTATGAAACCCACCCGGCAGACCGCCCAAGGCAGTGCGTGTTCGGCGGCACGTCCAACGCCCTTGACTTCCTGCCCCTTGACCGCTCCGGCAACCGCCGCTTTATCCCCATACAGGTATGCCCGGAACAGGCGGAAACACACATTTTAGAGGACGAAGCCGCTTCCAGAGCCTATTTAAACCAAGTATGGGCGGAAGCGATGGAGATTTACAGAAGCGGCAGATGGAAGCTGACATTCAGCCCGGAAATGGTGCGCTATCTAAAAGAACACCAGCGGGACTTTATGCCGGAGGACACCAAAGCCGGGATGATTCAGGCTTTCCTTGACAGCTACCCCGGCGATACCGTCTGCTCCAAACAGCTTTACAAAGAAGCCTTAAACCACGCTTTTGACGAGCCGAAACAATGGGAAATCCGGGAAATCAACGAGATAATGAACCAGTGCGTCACTGGCTGGAAGTATTTCTCCAATCCCCGGATGTTTGCCGGGTACGGCAGACAAAAAGGATGGGAACGGGAACAGCCGACAACGGACACCGGCAACGGGGCGGGAAAAACCCCGGAGGGATTTACGCCAGTGCCGGAGCAGATGGAGCTTCCCTTCTGAAAAAATCCGGCAAATAACAGCCTGTTGCACACTTCGTTGCTATCCCGTTGCCGGGCCGGTTGCCGGGCAAAATCCCGTAACTGCGGGCTTTTCTCCCTTTTAACAACCAAAACAACAGAAAAATAAAAGAAAAAGTATAAAATAACCCAACCGCCAGACAAGGATTAGTTTCATGGTTTTTTGAAGCCCGTTGCCGGACTTCGTTGCCGACCTTCCCTGTCTGGCTGTTTTCATCTATGGAGGACAACTGCCTATGGCGAAAAATAAAACAGAGATTCATGTCACCACAATATTTGACGGCGAACTGGACGCTACGGACGTTTTCGTGAGCCTTATCGCACAGAAACACAGCAGAAAAATAGATAAAGAATATCTTGCTAAATCACAAGAAATAGGGTATAATAAAGGTGAGGTTCCAAGTGACCGTGTTCCGTCTGGATTGTGCGGGTAAACGGTTATGATGAACACTTTTGGATATACAGGGATGGACGCACTCTTTGCCGGGAGTTTCCGGGCAGCGATTTATTGCAGGCTCTCAAAAGATGATGACCTTGACGGCACGAGTGCAAGTATCGAAAACCAGCGGGATATGCTGGAAAAGTTCTGCGAAAAGCAGGGATGGGAGGTTGCGGCAGTCTATCAGGACGATGGCTTTACCGGCTTGAACATGGAACGTCCCGACCTGAAACGGATGTTGAAAGCCATTGAGCGGAAACAGGTAAACCTTGTCATTACGAAAGATTTATCAAGATTAGGACGGAACTACTTGCAGACCGGGCAGCTTATCGAGGACTTCTTCCCAAGAAACGGTGTGCGCTACATCGCCATGAATGACGGTATCGACACCATGCGGGACAACAACGACATTGCGCCCTTTAAAAATATCCTGAATGAGATGTACAGCAAGGATATTTCCAAGAAAGTCCATTCTTCCTATGTGCTGAAGGCGCAGAAAGGCCAGTTCACCGGCTGTATCGCCCCGTTTGGCTACAAGAAAGACCCGGAGGACAAGAACCACCTTCTCATTGACGGGGAAACCGCCCCGGTTGTCCGGCTGATTTTCGGGTATGCGCTGGACGGGCACGGCCCCAACTACATCCGGCGCAGGCTGGAGGAAGAAAAGCACCCCTGCCCCACATGGTGGAACCGGAAGCGGGGACACCGGAACATCCGCACCAAATGGGAAAAGAAAGACCCGGAAAACGGGCGGTACGTCTGGGACTTCTCCGTGATTAAGGAAATCCTGATGAATCCCGTCTACACCGGCGCAATCGCTTCCCAAAAGACCGAGTACCGCTTTAAAATCGGCACTATCCGGGATAAGAAGCCGGAGGACTGGATTGTGGTGGAGGGGACGCATGAGCCACTGGTGGACAAAAAGGACTTTGCGATTGTGCAGGAAAAACTGAAATCCCGCCAGCGACCGGGCAAATCCGGGGGAATCAACCTCTTTGCAGGGCTGATAAAATGTGGGGAGTGCGGAAAGGCTCTTACTATCCGCACCACGCATGAGAAGTTCCCGAAGCGGATTTTCTCCTGCAAGACCTACAATGCCTATGGGAAGCAGCACTGCACACAGCACCGGGTTGAGTTTGACACGCTCTATTCCCTTGTGCTGAACAAAATCCGGGAGTGCGCCGCCGCTGCCCTGACAGACAGTGAAGCAGTAGCCGGACGGCTGACCGATACCTGCCATGCCAGACAGAAAGACCAGCGGGAAGCGATGGAGCGCACCCTTGCCAAAGACGAAGAACGGATTGAAGTGCTGGAAAAGATGGTATTGCGGCTCTATGAGGATATGGTAGCCGGACGAATCACAGAAGAAAACTTCAATCTCCTGCTGGAAAAGACACAGAAGGAACAGGCGGAATTAAAAGCCAAGGCTGAGGAAGGCCGGAAACGCCTTGCCGATGAAATCCGGCTTGCCGTGGACGCAAGGCAGTGGGTGGAATCCATACAGGAATACCGGGACATCACCGAGCTGGACGCTTCCACCTTAAACCGCCTGATGAAAGAAATCGTTGTCCATGAAACCATAGACAGCGACAAAACAAGACACATTTCTATCGAAATTCATTTTAATCTCAAACCCATACCGGAAGTGGAGCAGGTCACAGGCTGACCGCTCCCTGCTCCGGGGGATTCTTTAAAAACTCCATATATATTTCTTGACGTGCCGCCGCCCGCCAGAAAGCTGTATTGTTCCTACTAATTGGGGATAACACAGCTCATGGCGGGCGGAGGCGTTGCCCTGATCGGCATGGTGCTTGTACCCCTGCTCTCCGGTCTGTTCGGCTAATCCCCGCACCGGAAACAACCCATACCTTTGCCCCTCCCGCAAACGCGGGAGGGGCGGAAAGGAGGTAGCACCGTATGGATTTTCTGCTGGATGCAATCACCACCTGGCTGAAAGAAATGCTGGTGGGCGGCATAATGAGCAACCTTTCCAGTATGTTCGATTCGGTCAACAACCAGGTGGCGGACATATCGGGGCAGATCGGGCAGACGCCCCAGGGCTGGAACGCGGGTATTTTCAGCATGGTCCAAAGCCTTTCGGAAACGGTCATTCTCCCCATAGCAGGCGTGATCCTGGCCTTTGTGATGACGCTGGAGCTGATACAGATCATCACTGACAAGAACAACTTCCACGATATTGAAACCGCTGTGTTTTTCAAGTGGATTTTCAAGACCGCCTGTGCCATCCTCATTGTCACCAACACCTGGAATATTGTGATGGGCGTATTTGATGTGGCTCAGGGCATCGTGGCCCAGGCTTCCGGCGTCATCGGCGCGGACACTTCCATCGACATTTCCTCCGCAATGGCGGATTTGGAGCCAAGGCTCATGGAGATGGATTTGGGGCCGCTGTTCGGGCTGTGGTTCCAGTCCCTGTTTATCGGCCTTACCATGTGGGCGCTGACCATCTGTATTTTTATCGTCATTTATGGCCGTATGCTGGAAATCTATCTCGTCACCTCGGTCGCGCCGGTCCCGATGGCCGCTATGATGGGCAGGGAATGGGGCGGCATGGGGCAGAATTACCTGCGCTCCCTGATGGCGTTAGGCTTTCAGGCGTTCCTCATTATGGTCTGCGTGGCAATCTACGCGGTCCTGGTGCAGAACATCGCCACCGACGAGGATACGATTGCCGCCATCTGGTCCTGTGTGGGATATACAGTCCTGCTCTGCCTGACCCTCTTTAAGAGCGGCAGCATGGCCAAGGCAATCTTCCAGGCCCACTGACGAAAGGAGTGTGCAAAAATGGCTTATGTACCCGTACCCAAAGACTTAACGAAGGTCAAGACAAAGGTGGCCTTCAACCTCACCAAGCGGCAGTTAGTCTGCTTTGGCAGCGGGGCGCTGATTGGCGTACCGCTTTTCTTTCTGCTTCGGGGGCCAGCCGGAAACAGCGCCGCCGCCCTGTGCATGATGCTCGTTATGCTGCCCTTTTTCCTGCTGGCGATGTACGAGAAGAACGGCCAGCCGCTGGAAAAGATCATCGGCAACATGATCCGGGTATCCTTTCTCCGGCCCCGGCAGCGCCCCTACCAGACCAACAACTTCTATGCCGTATTGGAGCGGCAGGACAAACTCGACAAGGAGGTGTATGACATTGTTTACGGCAAAGAAAAACCGGACAAACGGCAGAGCGCCGGAGGGCGAAGGGCCATCCCCGGTGAAAAAGAAGCTCTCCCGCGCGGATAGAAAGCAGATCGAAGCCGCCATTTCCCGCGCCAACCGTACTGACCAGAAGGGGATTTCCGCGCAGGACAGCATCCCCTATGAACGGATGTGGCCGGACGGCATCTGCCGCGTGACCGGCTGCTATTATACCAAGACCATTCAGTTTCAGGACATCAATTACCAGCTGTCCCAAAACGAGGATAAGACCGCCATCTTCGAGGGCTGGTGCGATTTCCTCAACTACTTTGACAGCTCCATCCGGTTCCAGCTGTCCTTCCTCAACCTGGCCGCGTCCCAGGAAACCTTTGCCCGATCCATCACCATCCCGCCCCAGGGGGATGATTTTGACAACATCCGCGGCGAGTACACCCAGATGCTGCAAAACCAGCTGGCAAAGGGGAACAACGGCCTGATTAAGACAAAATACCTGACCTTCGGCATTGACGCGGACAGCATCCGGGCGGCAAAGCCCCGGTTGGAACGGATTGAAACCGACCTGCTCAACAACTTCAAGCGGCTGGGCGTAGTGGCGGAGCCGCTGGACGGACGGGCGCGGCTGTCCCAGCTGCATGGCGTATTCCACATGGACGAACAGGTTCCCTTTTCCTTTTCGTGGGACTGGCTGGCCCCTCCGGCCTTTCCACCAAGGACTTCATCGCCCCCACTTCCTTTGAGTTCCGCACCGGCAGGCAGTTCCGCATGGGGAAAAAGTACGGCGCGGTCAGCTTTGTGCAGATTCTCGCGCCGGAATTGAACGACCGGATGCTGGCGGATTTTCTGGATATGGAAAGCTCCCTGATTGTCAGCCTCCATGTGCAGTCCTTAGACCAGGTAAAGGCCATCAAGACGGTCAAGCGCAAAATCACCGACCTGGACCGGGCCAAGATCGAGGAACAGAAAAAGGCGGTCCGGGCAGGGTACGATATGGACATCATTCCCAGCGACCTGGCTACCTACGGGAACGAGGCCAAAAAGCTGCTGCAGGATTTACAGAGCCGCAACGAGAGAATGTTCCTTGTGACCTTCCTGATCCTGAATACGGCGGACACCGCCAGACAGCTGGGCAACAACGTGTTTCAGGCGTCCAGCATCGCCCAAAAGTACAACTGCCAGCTGGCAAGGCTGGACTTCCAGCAGGAGGAAGGGCTGATGAGCTGCCTGCCTCTGGGACAAAACCAGGTGGAAATCCAGCGGGGGCTGACCACTTCCAGCACCGCCATCTTTATCCCCTTTACCACCCAGGAGCTTTTCCAGAACGGGAAAGAGGCGCTGTACTACGGCATCAACGCCCTGTCCAACAACCTTATCATGGTGGACCGCAAGAAGCTGAAAAACCCCAACGGCCTGATTTTAGGCACTCCCGGCTCCGGCAAGTCCTTTTCCGCCAAGCGGGAAATCGCCAACTGTTTTCTGCTCACCACCGATGACATCATCGTGTGCGACCCGGAATCGGAGTACGCGCCCCTTGTGGAGCGGCTGCATGGGCAGGTTATCAAGATTTCGCCCACCTCCGGGGACTACATTAACCCGATGGACCTAAACCTGGACTACTCGGACGATGAAAGCCCGCTGTCCTTGAAATCCGACTTCATCCTGTCGCTGTGCGAGCTGATCGTGGGCGGCAAGGAGGGCTTGCAGCCAGTCCAGAAACCATCATCGACCGTTGTGTGCGGCTGGTCTACCATGATTACCTGAACGACCCCAGGCCGGGAAATATGCCGGTATTGGAGGATTTATACAACCTTCTGCTGACCCAGGAGGAAAAAGAGGCGCAGTACATCGCTACGGCACTGGAAATCTATGTTTCCGGCTCCCTGAATGTGTTCAACCACCGGACCAATGTAAACATCGACAACCGCATTGTCTGCTATGACATCAAGGAGTTAGGCAAGCAGCTGAAAAAAATCGGTATGCTGGTGGTGCAGGACCAGGTATGGAACCGCGTCACCATCAACCGCGCCGCCCACAAGTCCACCCGTTACTACATTGACGAGATGCACCTTCTGCTCAAAGAGGACCAGACCGCCGCCTATACCATTGAAATCTGGAAACGCTTTCGGAAATGGGGCGGGATTCCCACCGGCATCACACAGAACATCAAGGACCTGCTTGCCAGCCGGGAAATCGAGAACATCTTTGAGAACTCGGACTTTGTATATATGCTCAACCAGGCAAGCGGGGACCGGCAGATTCTGGCAAGGCAGCTGGGCATCTCCCCGCACCAGCTGTCCTATGTGACCCACTCCGGCGAGGGCGAGGGGCTGCTGTTCTACGGCAACATCATTCTGCCCTTTATTGACCGGTTCCCCAAGGACACCGAACTGTACCGCATTATGACCACCAAATTACAGGAATTAAAGGAGGGAAAGCAATCATGACTGCACAGAAAATCAAACACAATCCCCGGCTGTTTTTGCAGCGGGCGATGGAGATTCAGCGCCGCCAGCTGCTTCTGGCGATGGCGGACGCGGTAAGCGAGTGCCGTACTGCGGAGAGCATGGCGGCAGAACTGAACCGTGACGGGGAAACGGGCCTGCTCCGCCTTGCGGAAATCTGGTGCTGCCTCTCCCCGGCACCGGCGGCAGGGTTTTGGAGGGCCGGGGCGCGGAGCTTCTGGCCGATGTGCTGGCACAGGTCTATGCCTGCCTGATCCTCCGTCCTTTACACACCCCGGCTGGCATGGGCCTCTATGTGGAGCTGCTCTATATGATGGAGGCGCTGATGCTGGGGGAATGGTTTGATTAAGGAGCCGCGCCTGCGCTTTACGAGGGAGGAACAGACCGACCCGGCGCTGGAAAAGCCGATCCGCCGCGCACAGAAAGCGGCTGTCCGGGCAGACAAGGCGCAGGCCAGGATACCCAAAAAGAAGGTCCGGCAGACCGTTATTGACCCCGATACCGGAAAGAAAACAACGAAACTGACCTTTGAGGAACAGGCAAAGCCGCCCTCCAAGCTGTCCCATGCGGTACGGGGCGCTCCGGCCAACGCGCTGCTTGCCGGGGCGCATAAGGAAATCCGCAAGTCCGAACAGGACAATGTGGGCGTGGAAGGGGCGCACAAGACCGAGCAGGCTGTTGAAGTCAGCGCGCGGCTGGTGCGGGAGGGATACCGCAGCCATAAGCTGAAACCCTACCGCGAAGCGGCAAGGGCGGAGCAAAAGCTGGAAAAAGCAAACATCAACGCCCTGTACCAAAAGTCCCTGGCGGAGAACCCCCAGCTTGCCAGCAATCCCCTTTCCCGCTGGCAGCAAAAGCAGGCCATCAAAAAGGAATATGCCGCCGCCAAACGCGCCAGTCAAACGGCTGGGCATACGGCACAGGCCGCAGGCCATACCACCAAGACCGCGCAAAAGACCGGCAAGGCGGCAAAGTCCGTCAAAGAAAAAGCGGAACAGGCAGGCCGGTTTGTCATGCGGCACAAGAAGGGATTCCTGATTGCGCTGGCGCTGTTTCTGCTGGTCTGCCTGCTGATGAATACCCTGTCCTCCTGCTCCATGCTGGCCCAGAGCATCGGCTCGGCGGTGTCCGGCTCCACCTATCCCTCCAAAGACGAGGATATGCTGGGGACGGAAGCGGACTATGCCGCAAAGGAGGCGGAACTGCAAGCCGAACTGGACAACATGGAGAGCCTGCACCCAGGCTATGACGAGTACCGGTACAATTTAGACCCTATCGGCCACAATCCCCATGAGCTGGCGGCTTATTTAAGCGCCCTGCTCCATGAATACACGCCCCAGAGCGCGGCGGCACAGTTACAGCGGGTCTTTGACCTCCAATATGTCCTGACGCTGACCGAGGAGGTGGAAATCCGCTACCGCACCGAAACCAGCACCGACCCGGAAACCGGGGAAACGACCAGCGAGGAAGTCCCCTATGAATACTACATCCTCCATGTGGAGCTTGTGAACACCCAGATTTCCGCCCTTGCGCCGGAACTGCTCACCCCGGACGAATATGAGATGTACCAGGTCTATATCGCCACCAGGGGCAACAAGCCGCTGCTGTTTGGCGGCGGTTCCCCGGATATGGGAAATTCCGAGGATTTGAGCGGCGTGGAGTTTATAAACGGGACCCGCCCCGGCAATCCGGGACTGGTGGATCTGGCAAAGCGTCAGGTGGGAAACGTGGGCGGCTATCCGTATTGGAGCTGGTACGGCTTTAACAGCCGGGTGGAATGGTGCGCCTGCTTTGTGAGCTGGTGCTATAACCAGGCAGGGAAAAGCGAACCGCGCTTTGCGGGCTGTCAGTCCCAGGGCGTACCCTGGTTCCAGTCGCATGGACAATGGGGCGGGCGCGGATATGCCAACATCGCCCCCGGCGACGCCATTTTCTTTGACTGGGATTTGGACGGTTCCGCCGACCATGTCGGCATTGTGATCGGCACAGACGGGAGCCGGGTCTATACGGTGGAGGGCAATTCCGGCGACGCCTGCAAAATCAAAAGCTATGACCTGAATTACCAGTGCATCAAGGGCTACGGCCTGATGAACTGGAACTAAACCATGTGGGAAGGAGTGTTACAGATGGCAACGAACAAAATCGACCGGATTGACCGGGAGATCGCAAAGACCCGCGAAAAGCTGGCGGAATACCAGAACCGGCTGCGGGAATTGGAGGCGCAGAAAACCGAGGCGGAGAACCTGCAAATCGTCCAGCTGGTGCGGGCGGTCCGCATGACCCCGCAGGAGCTGAACGCGCTGCTGTCCGGCGGCGGGATTCCCGGCGTGGGAACGCCTGCACCCGATACCCAGAAAAAGGAGGAAATTCACGATGAAATCTAAACAGTTATTGCGGACACTGGCCGCATTTTGCACCGCCCTGGTCCTCATGGGCGGTTTTTCTGTCCCTGCCTATGCGGGCGGCGGCGGGGAACCGGCTGATGAAACCAACGATTCCAACGTACAGGTGGAGCAGTCGGAGGAAACGCCTCCCCTCACCCCGGATGGCAACGCCACCCTGGTGGACGATTACGGCGGGAACAAGCAGCTGATTACCGTTACCACCAAAAACGGCAACTACTTTTACATTCTGGTGGACCGGGATGACGAGGGAGAAAACACCGTCCATTTTCTCAACCAGGTAGACGAGGCCGACCTGATGGCGCTGATGGAGGACGGGGACAGCGAGGAACCTCCTACCGTTTGCAGCTGCACCGAGAAATGTCAGGCAGGCGCAATCAACCGGAACTGCCCGGTCTGCGCCTTTACCATGACAAGCTGTACCGGCAAGGCGGCGGAACCGGAGGAGCCGCCTGCAGCGGAGCCGGAACCGGAGAAAAAGTCCGGCATGAATCCGGCTGTCCTGCTTTTGGTTGTGGCTCTGTTAGGCGGCGGGGGCGCGCTCTACTACTTCAAGTTTATGAAGAACAAGCCGAAAACCAAAGGCCCGGACAATCTGGACGATTATGACTACGGCGATGAGGAAGATGAGCTGTGGGAATCCGAGGAGGGCGCGGTGGAGGAACCGGAGGAAAGTGAGGAAGAACCGGAATGACCCGCTTCACTGACAGCCCCTTTGAGCGCATGATGACACAGAAACCGGAGGGCAGGAAGAAAACTTCCCGCCCTCCTTCTTTACCCAAAAGCCACCCCTGCTATGGCTGCGGCAACTACGGGAGGCCCTGTGTGGGATTCTGCCACCGGGAACTGGAAAAGCAGCTGAAAGAAAGGAGAGATCGGAAATGAAGTATCTTATTTTATTTATCAAAATCGTTGCTGTTTTTGACCTGTGCTGTCTGGCGGTGTATCTGGGCGGCGATATTCTGACTGCCCTGATACGCAAACTTCGGAAAAAGCCTGCACAGAGCGACGACCTCTATGACTTTTCTATGGATGGCGACACAGCCGCCCCGCTGTCCATAGATTCCATCCGCCAGCTGTACTCCGGCGATGTGGAAACCTTTGTAGGGGAAAGGCTTCTGCCGGACGCCGCAAAGACGATGGAGGCTTTAACGGAACGGGAACAGACAGCGGCCCGCCTGCTTTTATGCGCTCTGATCGGCTATCTGAAAGAAGAAGCCCGCATGGACGAGCAGAGTTTTCCGATGGTGATGGAACTGCTGAAATATATGGAGGGGGAAAAAGAGGAAGGCTGCCAGGACCCGGTAGACTGGCTGCTGGAGGACGCCAACAGCCGCGCACACCGGCAGGAGTCCTATTACAGCGATTATCAACGCTACCAGCTGATGCAGGTGGATAAAAAACGTGTCATTCTGGCCTGCCGTATCCTCATCAATGATCTGGTAGGAAAACTGTACCGATATGATTACCGGTTCGGCTATGACCTGATGCTGACAGAGGACAACAGCATTGAGGAAAAGCTGCGTACATCTATGCGGGAAGAATGGGAGGATGAAGATTATGCGCCTTGTGATTGCTGAAAAACCGTCGGTGGCCCAAAGCCTGTCCGCTGTGATCGGGGCCAATGCCCGCAAGGACGGGTATCTGGAAGGAAACGGCTGGCGGGTCAGCTGGTGCGTGGGGCATCTGGCCGGGCTTGCCGATGCGGACAGCTATGACCCTAAATACGCCAAGTGGCGCTATGACGATCTGCCGATCCTGCCCTCGGACTGGAAAATGAGCGTGGGGCGGGACAAGAAGAAACAGTTTGATATTCTCAAAAAGCTGCTGTGCGCCCCGGATGTGACCGAGGTGGTAAACGCCTGTGACGCGGGACGGGAGGGCGAACTGATTTTCCGCAACGTCTATGAGCTGGCGGGCTGCAAAAAGCCCATGAAGCGGCTCTGGATTTCCAGCATGGAGGATTCGGCAATCCGGGAGGGCTTTGAAAACCTCCGCCCCGGCGCGGACTATGACGGTCTGCATCAGGCGGCGCTCTGCCGCGCCAAAGCCGACTGGCTGGTGGGCATCAACGCTACCCGGCTGTTTTCGGTGCTGTACCGCCGGACCCTCAACATCGGGCGGGTTATGTCCCCTACACTGGCCCTGATCGTCCAGCGGGAAGCAGAGATTGAAGCCTTCCAGCCGGAGCCGTTCTATACGGTGGCGCTGGAACTGCCCGGATTTACCGCTGTGGGGGCGCGGATGAAAGACAAAACCGCCGCGAAAGAGCTGCAAACCGCCTGCCGGGGCGGTTCTGCGGTGGTGAAACAGGCACAGCGGAAAGAGAAGTCCGAAAAGCCGCCCGCCCTCTATGACCTGACCACCTTACAGCGGGACGCCAACCGCCTGCTGGGGTTTACCGCCCAGCAAACGCTGGACTATCTGCAAAACCTCTATGAGAAAAAGCTGTGTACTTATCCCAGGACGGACAGCCGGTATCTGACCTCGGATATGGCGGAGGGCCTGCCGGTGCTGGTCAACCTCACCGCCAACGCGATGCCGTTCCGAAAAGGGATTGCCATTGTCTGCAACCCGGAGGCGGTCATCAACGATAAGAAAGTGACCGACCACCATGCGGTGATCCCCACCCGCAATCTTCGGGATGCGGATTTGTCCGCCCTCCCTGTGGGGGAAAAAGCGGTGTTGGAGCTGGTGGCCGCAAGGCTGCTGTGCGCGGTGGCGGAACCCCATCTCTACGAGGAAACCGCCGCCACGCTGGTCTGCGCCGGTCAGGAGTTTGCCGCAAAAGGGAAAACCATTCAGCGCCCCGGCTGGCGCAGGCTGGATGCCGCTTATCACGCCGGTCTGAAAAATGCTCCGGAGCCGGAGGAAAGACCAGAGGAAAAGACGCTGCCGGAACTCTCCCAGGGACAGTCCCTGCCCGTTTCCAACGCCTCCGTCAAGGAGGGGAAAACCAGCCCGCCAAAGCATTTCACCGAAGATACCCTTCTTTCCGCGATGGAGAACGCCGGTAAAGAGGATATGCCGGATACCGCCGAGCGCAAGGGATTGGGTACGCCTGCCACCCGCGCCGGGATTCTGGAAAAGCTGGCCTCCACCGGTTTTCTGGAACGGAAAAAGAGCAAAAAGACGGTCCAGCTGATGCCCTCCCGCGACGCGCGTTCCCTCATTACGGTTCTGCCGGAGCAGCTGCAATCCCCGCTGCTCACCGCCGAGTGGGAGTACCGGCTGGGCGAGATTGAGCGCGGCGAGCTTTCCCCGGAGGAGTTTCTGTCCGGGATTTACGCCATGCTGCGGGAGCTGGCGGCAACCTATCAGGTGGTCAAGGGAACCGAGTATCTGTTCTCCCCGCCCCGCGAAGCAGTAGGCAGATGCCCCCGGTGCGGCGGTGAGGTTACAGAATCGCAAAAGGGATTTTTCTGCCAAAGCGAAACTTGCAGATTTGCCATCTGGAAAGACAGCAAGTGGTGGAGCGCCAAGAAGAAACAGCCCACCAAGGCCATTGTCGCGGCCCTCTTAAAAGACGGGCGCGCAAGGCTCACCGGCTGCTACTCGGAAAAAACCGGAAAAACCTATGACGCGGATGTGCTTTTGGAGGATACCGGCGAGTATGTGAACTTCAAGCTGGACTTTGGCCAGCGGAAAGGAGGCCCGTCATGAAGCTGTCGCTGCTGGAACAGGAAACGGTTCTCCTTTATAACCAGGCCGAGTCTGCGGCAGAGGTCTATACCCATGACCCCAAGCTGATGAAGAAGCTGGAGCAGCTGGCGGAAAAATACCCGGAGCAGATCATCAAGAAGGACGCCCACAACTTCATTGTCCCCAAACGCTGCGTATCGGTCCGGGAGCCGTACAGCGAAAAGCGGCGCAAAGCCGCCAGTGAGCGCGCCAGGGCCGCAGGTTATAAGCCGCCGTTGAAATCCTCCTCCGGTCAATAAGCATGGGCGGGAATGTCTTTGAAACGGTAAAGCAGTCCATCACCACCAGAGAAGCGGCGGAACACTATGGAATCGAGGTAAAGCGGAACGGTATGGCCTGCTGTCCCTTTCACGATGACAGGACGCCCAGCATGAAATTAGACCGCCGCTTTCACTGTTTCGGCTGCGGGGCGGACGGTGATGTGATCGACTTTGCCGCCAGACTGTATAACCTCTCCCCCAAAGAGGCGGCGGAAAAACTGGCCCAGGATTTTGGACTGCTCTATGACAGCCAGGCGCCCCCGAAGAAAACCTATGTCCGTCAAAAGTCCGAAGCGCAGAAGTTCCGGGAATCAAAACAGCGGTGTTTCCGCGCGCTGGCAGACTACGCCCATCTGCTGCGGGGCTGGGAAACCGGCCTTGCGCCCCTGACCCCGGATGCGGAGCCGCACCCCCTTTTTGTGGAGGCGCTGCACCAAAAGGACTATGTGGAGTATCTTCTGGACTTTCTGATGGAGGATGGCATCGAGGAACAAAAAACATGGATTGCAGAACACCTAACAAAAATCATGGATTTGGAAAGGAGAAACAAGGAAATGGCAGAGAAACCTACCAACCGGGAGCGATTGCGGGAAATCACCGAGGGCATTGAGCAGAACATCAAGGAACTGTTTGAGAGCGAAAAGTATATGCGCTATCTGTCGGTGATGTCCCGGTTCCACCGCTACTCGGTCAATAATACCATGCTGATCTATATGCAGAAGCCGGACGCAACCCTTGTGGCTGGCTATAACAAGTGGAAGAACCAGTTTGAGCGCCATGTGAAGAAAGGCGAGCGCGGCATCACTATCATCGCGCCCACCCCCTATAAGAAGAAAATCGAGGAGCAGAAGCTGGACCCGGACACCCACGCGCCAATGCTGGATGCAAACGGCAGGGTGGTCATGGAGGAAAAAGAGGTGGAAATCCCGCTGTTCCGTCCGGTGAAGGTCTTTGATGTGAGCCAGACGGACGGAAAGCCGCTGCCCTCCCTGGCGGCGGACCTGTTCGGGAATGTCCGGCACTTTGAAGCGTTTATGGAGGCGCTGAAACGCTCCGCCCCGGTTCCCCTTGCGTTTGAGGAAATGGACGCGGATACGGACGGATATTTTTCTTCCATTGAGCAGCGCATCGCCATCCGCCAGGGCATGAGCGAGGTGCAGACCGTTTCCGCCGCTGTCCATGAGATCGCCCACAGCAAGCTGCACAACTTTGATGTGCCGGACAACCCGGACGCGCCCTTGTATCAGGAAGTGGAGCTGTTTGGACAGCCAGCCCTGTTCTCCAATGACCGGATTGCCGCAGACGATCTGCCGGACGGACTGTTTTGTTATGACCTGCGCGGTTCCGACGATGACCCCGGCGCGCCGGTTGCGGTAGAGGAACGGGTTATGGTCAACCACGCCGGTTCCGTCATAACCGCAAAGCCGCTGGAACTGCCGGAGGAAGGGCATCTCCCGCTGACCGATGAATCCGGCCTGGACTTTAACGGCGGCGAAAAGACCGCCCAGCGGTTTTTGCAGGACCATAAAAAGGACCGGCGCACCGAGGAGGTGGAGGCCGAGAGCATCTCTTACGCGGTCTGCCAGTATTTTGGGATTCAGACCGGCGCAAACAGCTTTGGGTACATTGCGAACTGGAGCCAGGGCAAGGAGCTGAAGGAACTGCGGGCCAGCCTGGAAACCATCAACAAGACCGCCGGTACTCTGATTGCCGATATTGACCGCCATTTTCAGGAGGTCTGCAAGGAGCGCGGCATTGATCTGGAATCCGGGCCGGAGCAGGACGCCGGAAAAGAAACCATGCAGCCGGAAAGCCCGCAGGCCGATACGGAAAATCAAGAGGTTTCCCCTGAACCGGAACCCTCCTGGAAAATCCCCACCGAACTGCCGGAGCAGGACCCTTCCATGTTCCGCTATTACATTACCCAGGAATCGCTGGATGTGGGAACCTACCCTTTGATGGATGGGAAAACCATCACCGAACTTGCCGCATGGGTAAAGGTGGAACAGGATTCCATCACCGCCTTTGGCTGTATCGACTACCCCCAGCCGCTGACCGCCGAGCAGGAACGGGAATACGCCCTTTTGCCCGCCAGCCAAAACCCGCAGGCGCTGGATTCCATCGGCCATGCCGCGGAAGCCGCCCAGCTGCCCGACGCGCCGGAGCAGACGCTGGATGAATACCCATGCCGGACCCGGCGATGCGGGAGGACGATCTGAAAAACTGCGGCTATCAGGACGGGGATTTGCTGCCACTCTCCAAAGAGCGGGCGCTGGAACTGTTTGAGCAGGATTTGACGGTGTACGCGGTGGTGGACGGCGGCAGCGCGGAAATGCTCTTTGACCGGGAGGAATTTGAATCCCAGCTGCCCGGTACGGTGTTTGCCCTTTCCCGCGAGGAATGGGAGGAAAGCCCAGCCTTTGACGCACTGGTGCAGGACCGGCAGAACCACCAGCAGGAACGGGAGCAGGCGTTTCTCTCTCATGAGGGGGACTGCTTTGCCATCTATCAGGTCAGCCGGGAGGACCCGCAGAATGTGCGGTTTATGAATCTGGATTGGCTAAAATCCCATGACATCCCCGTGGACCGGGGCAATTATGACCTGATCTACACCGCCCCGCTGGGCGGCTCCGGCACTAAAATGGAGCAGCTGGAAAAACTATATGAGCAGTTCAATCTGCAAAAGCCTGTGGATTTTCACAGCCCCTCCATGAGTGTCAGCGACATTGTTGCTGTTAAACGGGATGGCATGGTATCCTGCCATTACTGCGACAGCGTTGGTTTTACTGAGATTCCCGGATTCCTGCCGGACAACCCGCTGAAAAATGCGGAAATGTCTATGGAGGACGATTACGGCATGATTGACGGGATCATCAACAACGGCCCCAAAGAGCCGACCGTAGCCCAGCTGGAACAGCAGGCCAGAAGTGGCCAGCCGATCTCCCTAATGGATTTGGCGGATGCGGTCCACCGGGAGGAACGGGACAAGCGGAAATCGGTGGTGGAACAGCTCCACCAGCAGCCGAAGCAGGAAAGCAAAAAGACAGCGCCGAAAAAGAGCGCGGAAAGGGAGCTTTGATATGGGACACTTTACCTTTGAAGAAATGAATCTGATGTGCATTTACAACACCGGAACCCGCGCCGGACTGATGGAGAGCTTGACCGAGATGCGCGGCTATCTCTCGCCGGAGGAAACGGAGCTGACGGAACTGACCGACAGCGCCCTTCATAAGCTGCGCGCCATGACGGACGCGGAGTTTGACAGTCTGGAACTGTACCCGGACTTTGACGAATAGGAACCAACAGACCGGAGGGGCTGGCGCTGTGCCGCCCCTTCCTTTTATCCAAAACCCGAAAGGAGGGCCGAAAACAATGGCAACCAAAGCGCAGATGTACGCACAGATGGCCGACCATGCGGCGGTGCAGCTCACTTCCAGCTGGAATGAGTGGATGCGGTTTCTGGACACAGCCTCCAGGCTTTACAAATACCCGTTCCATGACCAGCTGATGATCTACGCCCAGCGCCCGGACGCTACCGCCTGCGCGGAGTATGACCTGTGGAATGACAAGATGGGCCGCTATGTCCGGCGCGGCTCCAAGGGCATCGCCCTGGTGGACGATTCCGGGGACCGGACCCGGCTGCGGTATGTCTTTGACATCTCCGACACCGGAACCCGCCCGCACTCCCGCACACCCTGGCTCTGGAAGATGGAGGAACGGCATATAGATTCCATCTCCGCCATGCTGGAAAACCGGTATGGGGTGGGCGGCGATGATTTAGGCGGGCAGCTGACCGAGATCGCCCGCAGGCTGGCCGGGGAATACTGGGCGGACAACGGGCGGGACTTCCTTTACATCGTTGACGATTCCTTTTTGGAGGAGTACGATGAACTTAACATCGAAGTCCAATTCAAAGCCGCTGCCACCGTCAGCATCGCCTATTCCCTGATGTCCCGCTGCGGGCTGGCCCCGGAGCAGTATTTCACCCACGAGGATTTCATGCCGGTTTTTGATTTCAACACACCGGCCACCGTTGGGGCGCTGGGAACGGCGGTCAGCCAGATCAACCAGCAGGTGCTGCGGCAGATCGGCGTAACCATTCTAAACGCGGAACGAGAGGCCAACAAAGAAAGGAGCCAGCAAAATGAACAACACCTTAACTTACATTCAGAACGGGGATTATCTGATTCCCAACCTGCAACTGACAGAACAGCCCGAAACGCCCCTGGGCAAGTACGGCAGGATGCGGAAAACCTACTTGAAGGAACACCGGCCCCTCCTTTACAACCGTCTGCTGATGAGCGAGAAGCTGTACCCGCACCTGTTGGAGATCGACCGGACCGCGAACAGCCGATTGGAGCAGCTGATGCCAAAACTGGCGCAGGCGGCGGGCGTGACCGAGGAACTGAAAGCCCGCGACATGATGCAGTGGGTGGGCCTGATGAACAGCTGCAAGGCCCAGGCGGAGGAGATTCTGCTGGCGGAACTTATCAACAGCTGACCTTAAACCTGTTTCTTTCCGAAACGGAACAGATTCAGAATATTGATGAAGCAGAGAATGTGAAAGCGTCCTCTGCTTTTTCTTTTGCCCAAAAGGACATTGACCATGTACTGCGGCTGGGCGGCAATACCGACCGTCTGCGGGAGCGCGTGACAGCTGAATTTGAAAAGCAGAAGCCGGTCCCGGAAATAGCTGCCGCCCTGCAATCCCTCTATCATGGCGGCAACGGTTTTACCACCGATGCAGGCCGTATCACAGTCTGGTACGGCGAGGACGGAATCCATCTCTCTCATGGAAAATCCGCCCGATATGATAAATCCGCACAGGTTATTTCCTGGGAGGGCGCGGCGGAGCGTATTGGCGAGCTGTTGGAATCCGGTCAATTTGCTTCCAATGTGGAGCTTGCCGAGGCGGAGGGTTATGAACGCTCCCTCCTTGCCAACAAGCTCTGGAACCTGTATCACGATTTGAGCGATGAAGCCAGAGAAGCCGGATATTTACCCAGTCTGTCAGAAATCAAGGGCAACGGGTTTCCAGAAGAATCCGCATGGCTCACTGAGCAGCTGCGTGACCCGGCTTTCCGCCAGCCCCTCACAGAAGAATACGCCGCCTTTTGGACTGCCTATACGCAAGACCGTAACTTGCTGCGTTTCCATTACCACAAGCCAAAGGAGATTTGGGAAAACCTGAAAGACCTGTCACTGCCCCGCAAAGCCTTTTCATCTGAAATGGCAGAGGTTCCTGCGGTTAAGCAGTTTATTACGGAGGATGAGATCGGCGCGGCCCTTTCTGGCGGCAGCGGTTTTGCCGGGGGCAAAGGGCGCATTTATGCCTTTTTCCAGCAGCCCCATACCGACAAGGAAAAAACCGCGTTTCTCCGGCAGGAATACGGAACCGGCGGACGCTCCCACGCACTGTCCGGTGCAACGCACAGTGGCGAAGATCACGATGGAAAGGGCCTGCGCTACCAGAAAAACGGCTGTGACGATGTACGCCTGACCTGGGATAAGGTCGTGAAGCTGGTTGCCGGCCTGATCCAAAAGGAGCGTTATCTGACCGAAGCAGAACGGGAACAGTATGAGAAAATCCAGGCAGAAAAGGAACTGGCAGAGGCGGGCATTGTAGAATCACAGAGCCAGCCTGCTCCTGTCCATGAAACCGAAACAGAACCGCCCCAGCCCGCGCTGGAAGAATTGCTGGAACAGTACAAGCCGGTTGTGACCGCCGCCATCATGGAGGATACGGCATACCGCAACGCCTGCGGCCATACTGACCATGAAAACGCTGTGATTGAGGGAAACGCCGCTGTACGCCGCGCGGTTCTTGGCTCCGGTGATTTGCAGCTTCTCAAACAGTATTCGGATGTGCCGGAGTTCCGCCACCGCCTGCATCAAGAGGTGATTGCCGAAACCTATCCAAAGCTCCATGAGCTTCTGCGCCCTCTCTCCCAGGACGATATTGACGAAGCCCTCTGTGCATGGAACGGCGATATGGACAGCAAACGGGCCGTAGTCCGCTATATGAAGGAGCATGGGCGGGAAAAAGATACCGCCGCATGGCTGTCCAGGGAGTACGGCGGTCCTGAACATACAAACCTGTTTATTGTCCGCGCCGGAAGCCCCGAAGAAATGGAACTGCCCTGGCCCAAGGTACAGCGCCGGATCGCCCAGCTTATCAAAGAGGACCGCTTTTTTACAGAGGCTGAACGGGACAATCTGGACGATATAGACCCTATCGCAATCCGGGAAAATCTGGCCCAGCGCGGCATTGTAAACGGGCAGGTAACAGAACCGGAGAAGCTGGACAATGACCCCTTTATTCAGCAGGTCATGGCTGATGTGGAGCGGCTCACAGAGGCAGACCGGCAGGAAGAACCGGTACAGGAAACGCCAGCTACAGAAACCGCATCCATCGTGGAAGAACGCCGCGACCCGCTGGCATCGGCCTATGGCGTAGGGGATTTTGTTTTTCTGGAAAATACCGAGTACCGTATCACCGATTTGCAGCGGGGCTATGTCCAGCTGAATGACCCCGCGCTGGCTTACCCTATTTACCGGACGGAAAGCAAAGAACAGTTTGAACGCGCCATCCGGCAGGACCCACGTAACAGCGCCATCACCGACTATCTCCCCGCCGATCTGGACCAGTTTTCCCCTGATTTGCGGGAAGTCCTGACCGGGGATGGCGGTTTGCTGGATGCGGCTGCAAAGGAGGATATAGCGGCGCTGCTCCGAAGCGGCGCAGGCAATCCGGCTGTCGCCCAGCATCTTTCCCAGCGGTTTTCCGGTACAGTGGAAACCATGCAGCTGGAAACCGGAGATACGGCGGATTACCGAGCCTCCGCAAACGGCATGGAAGTGGAGATTCTGCGGGAAGATGAAACGGTACTGGCAACGATGTATGAAAGCTGGGAGCCGCTTGCCGCTGCCCTGCGCGCCCTCTACCAGCAGGAGCTGGACGGATTCTCCCACGAACCGGCACAGCCAGAAGAACAGCTGGCAGAGGAACAGCCGGATTTTGGGAATCCCCCTGCACCAGAGCCGGAGCCGCAGATCACCATTACCCCCGTCACCCGTTATCCGGGCGAACAGAACCATCTGCCCTACGATATAGAGATTCATACGCTGCGCTTTGATGAACCGGAACCCACCCCTCCCAAGCCGACAGCCGGGAACTTCCGTATCACCGACATTCACCTGGGCGAAGGAGGGCCGAAAGCAAAATTCCGGGCCAATATGGACGCTATCAGCCTCTTAAAAGAACTGGAATTTGAAAACCGGCAGGCCACGCCGGAAGAACAGGAAACACTCTCCCGGTATGTGGGCTGGGGCGGTCTGTCAGACGCTTTTGACGAGAACAAGCCCACCTGGGCAAAGGAGTTTGCGGAACTCTACGCAACGCTGTCCCCGGAGGAATATGAAGCCGCCAAAGGGACCACCTTAAACGCCCATTACACCAGCCCTACCGTTATCCAGGCCATTTATGAAGCGGTGGGGAAAATGGGATTCCAGACCGGCAACATCCTGGAACCCTCCTGCGGCGTGGGCAATTTCTTCGGTATGCTGCCGGAGGAAATGCGGGGCAGCAAACTGTACGGCGTGGAACTGGTGTTGCTGCCTGTTTATTCTGACGTCTAATAAATCTGATTGATTGTCACAGAATTAACCGATATAATGACATCAGCATATAGAAAGAGAAAGTTCCAGAGCACTTTCTTTTTGCAGAGACAAGTGTTCCGGAACTTTATTAAAACCATGGTTATTATATCAAAATATATAGTAAAATACAATCGGGAAGATGATTTTTTTCTGTAACCAGTGAAGAAGACAGTATCTGTCCATGCTGTGGGAACCCGCTTAAATACAGGGACCGCAGGCTGCGTGTCCATAAAGTTGCCGGCGGAGGGAAAGAATGGTACCAGATCAGGCGTTTGAAATGTACGAATGATGAATGCGGAAGGCTCCAAAATGAGCTGCCGGACTGCATGTTCCCTTATAAACATTATGATGCCGGACTGATAGAGGATGTAGTGGATGAAGTTGTCAGCGGGGACGATCCTGAAACAGAGAATTATCCCTGTGAAGGGACCATAAACCACTGGAAATGGTGGATGAAGATGAATGAGCAGAACATAGAAGGCCGGATAAGATCATCAGCGCACCGCTTCCTGGACTTTGGGGACGGGTTCCTAAAATCCATGGATTCTTTGCTGGAGGAACTGAAAAAGAGGATAAGCCCCGGCTGGCTGAAGGCGGCTGCCAGGTTTATATATAATTCAGGAGGGCGGTTAGAGCCGTACCCGCAGACGGCCTGACTTGTGCACCTGCTTTTGTTCGCTGTCATCTTTTTTTAAGTGTATAGTTATCTCCAGAAGGAGGTAATGCATATGCAGAAAAAAGAAATCAAAAAGTGGCAGGATGAGGAAGCGCTGAAAAGGTACCGTATGATAGCGCCGCTGCTGGATGAAGGGCTGGATGAAGGGAAAAGGCGGCAGATGCGGGAAGAAGCCGCCGAAAAAAACGGCATATCCAAAAGGAGCCTTTACCGGTATGAGGCAGGGTATCGGGACAACGGCTTTGAAGGGCTGCGCCCAATGAGCCGGACAAAGAAGCGGATGCAGAGGCTGCCGGATAACTTTGATGAGGTGATGGAGCAGGCAATGCAGCTGAAACGGGAAGTTCCAAAGCGCAGCGTGCGCCAGATCATAAAGATTCTGGAGCTGGAAGGATGGGTGGCGCCAGGGGTTTTGAAACAGTCCACAATGCAGAGGCATCTGTACGAAGCGGGGCTTGGGAAGAAGCAAATGAAGCGGTATGCAGAAAAACGTGAGACGTCTTCCAGGCGGTTCTGCCGTCCGCACAGGATGGAACTCCTGCAGGGTGACATTAAATATGGACCGGACATACGGACAACGGACGGGGAATTGATAAAAACGTATTTGTCATCATTGATCGATGACCATTCCAGGTATATCGTGCAGTCAGAGTTTTATGATAACCAGAGGCAGGAGATTGTGGAGGACACATTCCATAAGGCAGTCTTAAAGGCGGGAAAGTTTGACTGTGCGTATCTGGACCATGGGGTGCAGTATACAGCTTCACATCTTGGGAAGGCGTGTGCGAAACTGGGGATCCGTATTGTCCATGCAAAGCCAGGTGCGTGCCAATCGAAGGGAAAAATTGAAAAATTCCACCAGAAAGTTGACCAGTTTATAGCAGAGATCCGTGTGGCGCATGTGCATTCTGTGAAAGAACTGAACAGTAGATGGAAGGTTTTTTTGGAACAGGAATACCAGAAAGAGGCTCATGCGGGGATCCGGGAGTATTATGAATCTTACGGCGCAAAGGTCCCGGCATGCGGGATCACGCCGGAGCAGGAATGGATGAGGGATGCGAGGGGCCTTATATTTATAGATGTGTCTGTAGTGGCGGATGCATTCCTGCATAGGGAAACGCGCAAGATTGATGAAGCGGGGTGTTTTTCTTTTGAAGGCGCCAGATATGAGGCAAGCGCGGCCCTGGCAAACCTGGAGGCTGAAATTGCATATGACCCAATGAATACGCAGACCATCATGGTTTACTGTAAAGGGACGGAGTCGGTGGCTGCGCACCGGATAGAGATAGGCGCCTATGCGTCAAAGGTTCCGCCTGTGCCTATGGGAATGACGGGAAGCATCCCTGAGACGTCAAGGCTGCTGGACGCCCTTGAGAAAAAATACAGGGAAGACCACCGCCAGATGGCGCAAGTCCTGTCTTTTGAGGATTACGGAAAGGAGGGCGGCCAAAATGTATGAGACTTTTTTTGAAATGGAGCATACGCCGTTCACCAGGGATATACCGGTGGAGAGGCTTTATACATCGCCAAAGATAGAAAACGCCCTGGGGAGGCTTGTTTATGTTGTGGACCGTCAGATGTTCGCGGTCGTGACGGCGAATCCAGGATGCGGCAAGTCCACGCTGATACGGATGCTGGACGGGAGGCTTGGCAGGGAAAAATACCTGCTTTTGTACCTTTCGGATTCGAAATTGACGCCTCGGTGGCTGTATGCGGGGCTTTTAGGGCAGTTGGGCCTTGAGGCGCATTTTTTCAGCGGAGATTCCAAACGGCTGCTGCAGAAAGAGATCGGGTCAGTCTGTGCGGAACAGAAAAAGAAAGTTGTCTGCGTGCTGGATGAGGCGCACCTTTTAGGGAAGGACATGCTGGAGGAGCTGCGCTTCCTACTGAATTATAAATTTGATTCCAGCAGCCCGATGTCGCTGGTGCTTGTTGGACAGACGGAGCTGTGGGAGCAGAAGCTGAGGCTGCAGGCTTATACAGCCATACGCCAGAGGATTGACATGAACATTGTTCTGGGCAGGCTTGACCGTGCAGAGACAGGGAAATATATAGCAGCGCACCTGGCATATGCAGGGGTAAAGCAGGACCTGTTTACCAGCGGGGCGGAAGACGAGGTATATAAGATCTCAACAGGCATACCAAGGATGATCAACCGCGTCTGTGAAAAGACCCTGCTGTATGCATACCAGCAGCAGAAACGTTTAGCGGATGAACATATGGTAAGGTTCGTTGCGGACCATGAGATGCTTGGAGGCATGGAATGAGCGGCGGGCCAGCAGGAGGCATCCTGTTTCTGTGTACAGGCCCTGCGAAATGGGAGCCGGATGAAAGGAGATGGAGCGGGGAAATAAAAATAACCAGGCGCAGCGTAAGCATGGTGGAGTTTATAATTTATGGGAGAAGCAGCTGTATGAACGGCATAGTTGGAAAATATATGAGTGGACAGTATATCTGTATTCCTGATATAAACGTGGGATGCCCGCTGAGCAGATTTTCGGACATATTTTGGAATAAGCAGAGGCTGTCAGCACATATGCAGGAAGCAGATGCAGTAACAACAGCATATGCCCTGAAAGCATTATCTGAATATTTAGGCACAGACTGGCTGTAACAGTATTTGACTATTCGCAAAAATGATATTAGGCGAAGTGTGCGGAAAGAACAGACAATTTAAAACAGAAGGCGGGAAAAGGCCGTCCGGAGAGTTCCGGGCGGCCTTGTTGTGTGAATTGTGCAGGAATGAGGAACAATTCTGGGAATGGATCAGAACTGTGGCATCGAGAATTGACAGAAAGTTCCAGACGGAGGTATGGAAAATGTAGCCTGAATGGTTGATATATGCCAGAAATGAACAGTTGTATATACAATTAGCTGTATGTCAGGAAAATGGGAAAGTTTGAGACAGTGAATGAGGTTAAATCTGTGACAGCTCATGAAGTTATTAACAGGATATGGAGCTGAACATGGACAGCAAGGGGCAGTCCCGTCCAGAAGCGGCGATTGCCAAGCGCGAAAGACCCTCGGTGCTGGAAGGGCTGAAACGCCCCATCCCGCCCCGCAGCATGGAAAAGAAACCCAGACAACAGGAACAGGAGGCAAGATAATATGAACAGCAACGAAAAGAATACGGCCCTTTATGAGAAGATGGCCGCTGAACAGGATACCTTCCGGGATTGGCTGAAAAGCCAGTCCCCGGAGGAGGTCTTAAACCATGCCTATGAGTACACCGTCCGGGAGGACATTGTGATGGCGATGGAGGAACTGGAACTCTCCGATAACCAGGCACAGGCGCTTCTGGATTCCCCCTCCCCGCTGGCTGATGTGTACCGGCATTTTGAAAAGCTGGAAACCGGCTATATGGATGTGATCCGGGAAAGCATTGAGGAACGGGCGAATGAGATGTGCAAGGAAAAAGAGGAACAGAGAGCCGCCCCGGTCTATCCCCACTCCGCCGCCTATGCGTCCGAGCATGGGGAGATGGCGCAGTACCGCGCCTCCCTGCAAGTCAGTCTTGCCTGCAAAGAAGCCATTGAGCAGGCCATCAGCGCCCACTATGGGGATAACCGCCTGAATACCGAGGCCGCTGTCAAAGAAGTGCTGGAACAGTTCGGGCCGGAGCGTGTGCAGGTTATCCTTGCCAATACGGTGCTGAAAAAGGAGCATGACGGGCGTATCTCCCGCGATAACAAAGCCTGGGCGAAAACAATCCCCATGCCGGAGGATGGCGGCGATCCCCGCCACAGTTATGCCCTGGTGGTGGATAAGGTCAACCCCGGTCTGACCGACCTGTTTTTGAAGCAGGCGCGGAAAGTCCTTCAAGCCCCGGAGAAAGGCTCCGTCCTGGAAAAACTCAAACAGGAGCCGCCGGAACGCAAACCCGCCGCCCCTAAGAAACGGGAACCGGAACGATGAGCGCGGCAAAGCGGAAACGGGAGGTGCAGGTGAATTTCCGGGTTTCCCCGGAGGAGCTGGCCCTGATTGAGCAGAAAATGGCCCAGCTTGGAACCGTCAACCGGGAAGCCTATCTGCGGAAAATGGCGCTGGACGGGTATGTGGTAAAGCTGGATTTGCCGGAACTGAAGGAGCTGGTGTCCCTGATGCGCTATTCCAGCAACAACTTAAACCAGCTGACCCGTAAAGTGCATGAAACCGGGCGGGTTTATGACGCTGATTTGGAAGATATATCCCAGCGGCAGGAACAGCTTTGGGAGGGTGTGCAGAAGATACTGGCCCAGCTTTCCAAGCTCTCCTGACCGGATAGTTTGCTCCATCTGCGGAGGGAGGAACGGCGTTCTTCGCCGCGCCTTCCTCCGCTTTTTCTTTTTGACGCTATTTACTTTCGTGCTACAATCATGTATAATAGTAGCACGAAAGGAAGTGAGGGCATGACACAGTTTGAACAGCTGGACACGATTTTAGAGGGACAACACGGTATGCTCCAAACATCAGAGGTGGTGAAACGGGGAATTCCAAAATCCGTTTTTTACAACTATGTGAAGGAAAAAGAATTGGAACAGGCGGCACATGGGGTTTATGTATCGCCGGATGCCTGGGTCGATGGGATGTACCTGCTCCATTTACGATGCAGCCAGGGGATTTTTTCTCATGAAACGGCGCTGTTTTTCCATGATCTGACCGACCGGGAGCCTTCCCCCTATTCCATTACCGTCAGACGGGGATACAGCACGACCAGATTGAAAGCGGACGGGATTTTGGTTTACACCATAAAACCGGAGCTGCATGACGTCGGAAAGAGTACGGCTCGAACCCCTTTCGGGCATACGGTTCCGGCTTATGATATGGAGCGAACCATCTGCGACCTGCTTCGCTGCCGGAGCAGTATGGAGATGCAGACATTTCAAGGGGCGCTCAAAATGTACGCCCGCAGGAAAGAGAAAAACCTGCGGAGGCTGATGCAGTATGCAGGGCTGTTCCGGGTTGAAAAAATTTTGCGGCAGTATTTGGAGGTGCTATTATGATAAAGACAGCAAGGCAGCTGAAAGATTTGATCCGCAATCTCGCAAAGGAGAAATCGGCGGACGCACAGATTTTGATGCGGAACTATATGATGGAGCGTTTTCTGGAACGCATTTCCCTTTCTGAGTATCGGGATAACTTTATTTTGAAAGGCGGGATGCTGGTTGCCGCAATGGTAGGGTTGGATGCCCGGTCTACAATGGATTTAGACGCAACCGTCAGAGGAGCCAGCGTGAATGTGGAGGACATTGAAAATCTGATGTCCTCCATCATAGCAGTCCCCATTGAGGACGGAGTGGAGTTCCAGGTGAAAAGCATTTCGGAAATCATGGACGAGGCCGAGTATCCGGGGATTCGGGTCAGCATGGCCACTGTTTTTGACGGAGTGGTGACGCCGCTGAAAATTGATATTTCTACCGGGGATGTGATTACGCCAAGGGCAGTCCGGTACAGCTTCCGGCTTATGCTGGAGGAACGCTCCATTGATATTTGGGCGTACAATCTGGAAACCGTACTTGCGGAAAAGCTGGAAACAATGATTGCCCGGACCATAACAAACACCTGCATGAGGGATTTTATGACCTCTACATTTTGGAACAGCTTCACGGAAAAACGCTGGATTCCGATATTCTCCGCCACGCGCTCCTTGCTACTGCCCGCAAGCGTGGGACGGAGGGGCATTTGAAAGAGGCGAAGGAAGTGTTTTCCGAAGTAGAAAACAGCCATGCGATGCAGGCGCTTTGGTCCGCTTATCGCAGGAAATTTTCCTATGCGGCTGATCTGGAATGGAACACCGTTATGGGTGCGGTCCACCGTTTGTATGCTCTGACAGAGGACGGTGAGGCGGAATGAAAAAGCGCGGGCATTACTGTAAAATCTGCGGCGAGTGTAAATCAAATGAAAAGTTTTCGAGTAAAATATCTGAAACAATAATGAGGTAAGTTAATGGGGGATGTTAGTGGGGTAAGTTAATGGGGGATGTTTCCCATCAGTTATGAGGGCGTTCTATCCGGCTTATGAAAATGCCAGACACCGTCTGTTAAATTGTCATGGTCCCATTACTGCGGGCTTTTGACGATCTCCAATGAGAACAAGCGCAGCTTTTATGAAAAAGACAGCAAGATATTTGGGGCATTTATTTTTTGGCGGTTTCGTGGTATAATCGTCCATAGGCAAGGAGGGAGCAAAATTGAATCACGATTTGCAGATTAACCAAAATGCGGAACAGACCTATCATTCTATCCGCAATTCGATTGTTTCCGCGCAGCACCGTTTAAGCGCGGCGGTAAATTCCACTATGGTAATCACCTATTGGGAAATAGGCGAACAAATTTATAAAGCGTGTGGGGAAAATGACCGGGCCGAGTATGGAAAGAAGCTGCTGCAATATTTGTCTGAACAGCTGACTGCTGAATTTGGAAAGGGTTTTAGTGTTCAGGGATTACGCAATATGCGGCAATTTTACTGCACCTTTCCAATTCGCTCCACACTGTGGAGCGAATTGAGCTGGTCCCACTACCGGCTTTTGATGCGTGTGCCAGACGAACAGGCAAGGACTTTCTATGCGGAAGAATGTGTAAAGTCCGCGTGGAGTGTCCGGCAGCTGGAACGGCAGATCAATACAATGTACTATCAACGTATTTTAGCCAGTCAGGATAAATCGCTTGTAGCAAAAGAAATCCAGACTACCGAGCCAAAACCGGAATATGAAAAGATCGTCAAGGACCCCTATGTGATGGAGTTTTTGCAGATTCAACCGGACACCCATGTGTATGAGGGCGAATTGGAGCAAGCCTTGATCGACCATCTTCAGCACTTCCTTTTAGAGCTTGGACGCGGTTTTTCATTTGTGGCGCGCCAAAAGCGGTTTACACTGGATGGGCAGGACTTTTTCATCGATTATTCCGATTCTCTGATTATTCCGATTTTAACATAGACCGCCTAAGAAATCTATATGCAGTCTACATGAATTAGGCTGTCTATGTTATTTTATCGGAATAATCTTTTTGATTAGTATCCCCTACAAAGTCGCCCGATGATGTCGTCATCACCTTCCCAAAACGCTTTTTCTGTAGGGAGGCTGGCGACTTCCCCAACATTTTGCGAAGCCTTTTCAATCGCTTTGCGTTTCATCTCAGTGTCAGCATATGCGTAGATACGGGTCGTTTCTGGATCCTCATGGCCGAGAAATTCCGCTAAAAGGGCCAGCGGCATTCCCGCACGGTAAAGGTGCATGGCACGCGACTTCCTGAACATGTGGGGATGGATCCTTTCAGGGATGTCAGGTTTTTCCATTCTCGCTAAATCGGCATATTTTTTGAGGAAACGGGCAACATTGTCATCCGACATTGGTGTCTTCTCCCTTTTATGTATCGTGTAAAACAACGGCTCCTGTAAGGCTGAACCCTGATGAAATTTTCTGCGGTAGTTGACAAAAAGCGCTGTGGTCTCCCCTGAAACAGGAACAAGCCGGGGCTTTGCGCCTTTGCCCCATAAGTAGACAGTATTGTTATCTTCATGGAAATCCTCCAGCTTCAGCCCCAGCATCTCGCAGTCCCTTGCTGCCGAATCGTACATCAGCGCCATGAAAAACTGATCCCTCACTCCGAGTCTTGTCTTTGTATCCGGTACGGCCAGCAGGGATTTCATCTCTTCCGGGCTCAGGAATTCAATGACATATGAACGGTCAGCCCCCTTTTTCAAGGGTATCTCCCCCAGTGCTGCCGAACAAGGATAAAGAACAGGTTCCATGGATGCCGCATATCTGAAAAATGATCTCAGGCAGCTTAGACGCTGGTTCCTTGTTGATGGTTTCCAGCCTTTCTCGAATTCCATCTGGTCGAGAAATCCAGTCACGACCGCCGGGTCGATATCTGAGAAAGCAAGCCGACTGTTGTCAATGCCCTTTGCAGCAGAAAGGTAACGGAGGAACAGGTTCCATGTGTCATGTATACTCTGTATGGTGTTGTCACTGCAGCCGCGTTGTTTTGGTAGAAACACGGTAAAATACGGTCTGAGATGTTTGCGGACCAGAACCCTTGAGGCATCAGCTTTCATGCGGCACCTCCGGGATGATCCCCTGGATGTCCATGAACTTCTGGATACCCAGCTTCTCTGGCAGAAGGTGGATGTAATAGAAGGTGCTGTTAAAAGTGACATGCCCCATGTAGGTGCTTAAGTATGGCGCATATACATTCAGGTCCTTTCCTTCCTCCACCCAGCGCATGAGCGTCCTGGTTGCGAAATTATGTCTGAGATCATAAGGGGTACAGCTTTTGGAAGATGTATTGTTCCCGGCATTTTCCCAGCATTTGTGGAATTTTTCCGTCATCCAGCCATGCGTGTATGGGCTGCCGTCAGGGGACGGGAAGAAATA
The DNA here is from genome assembly GCF_000364225.2 of Eubacterium plexicaudatum ASF492. Classification (GTDB taxonomy): domain Bacteria; phylum Bacillota; class Clostridia; order Lachnospirales; family Lachnospiraceae; genus Eubacterium_J; species Eubacterium_J plexicaudatum. The sequence continues at coordinate 3,956,648 of NZ_AQFT02000001.1, read as the reverse complement.
TGTCCTGCCAGGATGGAGGGATTCTGCTATGGCGTCATATTTCCTGCACAGCTCCATCACATTCGGCAGGGTCACAATCCTGCGGTCCCTATGGCCTTTTGCTTCATCTATATATATCGTGTTTTTCGAAAAATTAAAGTCGGCCCGCTTCAGGGTCCTTGCTTCCTGCGGCCTCATTCCCGTAGCGAACTGGAGCCTGAAGATTACCGGAACCGTATATTCGAGCAGGGGGCTGTTGTCTGCATGGGGATAACGGTCTGCTGCCCCGAAAAATGACCGGATCTCATTATCTGACATGATATAGGGAAGGTCTGCTTTTTTCTGCGGGAAGAAATTCATGGGAAGGATGTATGCCTCTTTCCCTATGGCAGAGAGGTAACGGCCGAATTCCCGGACTGTGCCTGCGCGGTATCCGCAGTTTTTCCCATCTGTCCCGGCCTGACAGAAGCCAAAAGCGATCTCCTGGGTGAGCGTGCCGGAATCCGGATGATGGGACAGGCAGTACCGGTCAAAAGTCTGCAGGGCCCAGGCATAGCTTTCGCATTTATGTCCGAGTGCGGCTTTGTATTCCACCATCCCCTGGATGTCATCGGCAAAAAGGCTTGCAAATACAAATGTTTTCTGTTTTGTTTTCATTGCAGCCCCTCCTTCTCTGTAGCGAACATGCTGATGTCCATGCAGCATTCAGCCAGCATTTCATCATGGAGGGATATATAGTGCCTGGACGAATTTATATCGCGGTGGCCCAAGATCTGTGACACCGCTTCCAGCGGGGTCCCGTTCCTGACGAGATTGGTTCCCATAGTCCTGCGGAGCCCATGAAATGTCTTTCCATCACCGAAATGGTGTTCGATACCATTTTTCTTGAAGTAACGTCCCATGAGGTCTTTTGTGGGAGACGCAGATGAAAGCATAGAAGAGTAAGGTTTTCTGAGGCGGAGAAAAACATATGGACTGCTGCATTTCGGCCTGGCCTCTAATATATAGTCTGCTACAGCAGTCCCTGCCCGGAGCGTCAGCGGAAGTGTAAGCGGAGTGTCCGTCTTTTCCTGTTTCACCCGGATTTCCCGCTTCTCCCATAAAATGTCGGAAAGCTGCATCTTGGCAATGTCCGACCATCTAAGGCCGGTGTCAAGCGCAAGCATTACCACTGCATAATCACGCCTGCCCTGTTTTGTTGATGTATCTATGCTTTCAAGTATTGCCTTTGTTTCATCATCATCAAATGCCGGAAGCACCCTCTCATGTACAGGTGCCGGGTTTGCCAGAAGGAAATCGAATGTTCCTGAGAGGGCAACGCCGCTCTTTTTGACATAAGCAAGGAACTTTTTCAGAGGCCATGTGAGGTTTACGTAATTGCCCATGTGTTTAGGAGCCTCTTGGATCACATATGCACGCAGGATATCAGCTGACAGATCCTGGATAGTGAGGCAGCCTGCTTTCTCAAGATACTTCAGGAATTTCCGGATTTCATGAATGATGTTATAGACTGACCCTTCGGCAAGTTTTCCGGAAATAGACTCCTCAAAAGAACCAAGAATCTGCTGGTAATTTTCAGGTAGTTCCGTTATTGTATACCTGTTGCGTTTCCATTCAAGCGTACCTGTTTCGAAACAATCTGCCACATAGTAAGCGGCTTTCCGCATGATCAGTGCATAGATTTTGCCGAATTTACCATTTTCAGCCAGTTTCAGCTGTTCTGCTGTGAAAGAAGCCGCATCTTTGTATGAGAATTCCTGTAAGGCATTGCGCTGACAGTAATCCCTGACATGCGAACAGCAGCAAGAGTAGTACTTTACTGTTGCAGGAGCCATAGGGATACTTTTTAAAAAGGAAAGCACCTTTTTGATGGCTTCATCAATTGATAGTGACATGGATATGTCCTCCTTTGCTGTGGTTTATTTTAATAGCATAACAAAGGAGTAATCACTTAGGCAGGGGATTTAGAATTATTCCGATTTTTTCTTATGGGGGGACTGTTAATATCAAGGTTTCTATGCTAAAATCGGAATAATCAGAGAATCGGAATAATCTATTTTATTCTGAAATCGGAATAACATCGACCTGATTTTTTATAACTATATTCTGAAATGCTTTGTCCTCATAGATTTGAAAATGGGCAAGCTGACCCATCAGGATTTAGGACAAATGCAGATGTATGTGAACTATTATACCCGTGAAATGATGAATGAGGGGGATTCACAACCGATTGGCATTGTTCTTTGTGCGGACAAAGGGGATTCCATTGTAAAATACACGCTGCCGGAAGATAATCATCAAATATTTGCGTCTAAGTATTTTACTTATTTGCCATCAGAAGAAGAATTGAAACGGGAGCTGAACCTGGACAGCTTTTATAAGCTGGAAGAATAATATGGGAGCCAGTAATAAAGTCTGCCCGGCTGCGGCAGAAAAATGAAAAATCGTCCCGATAGACGGGACGATTTGCAGTTATATCGGCTTACAGCATTATAAATGCGGGATGAGCTGGAAAAAGGACATCGGATTTTTTGAGCGCACCAGCGATATGATTTTTGCGTTAGAACGCCGGACCATTGGAAAAAAGGTCAGACAGATTCCGGTCATCCGATACAAAAATGGTGAATAAAAGAAACAAGCGGTCTGCATATGCAGGCCGTTTTGTTATGAAGGGAGGATTCCATCATGGCAACCACACGCATCATGCCGCTGCACATTGGCAAAGGCCGCACCGAAAGTCAGGCGGTCAGTGACATTATCGACTATGTATCCAACCCGCAAAAGACAGATAACGGCAGGCTCGTCACCGGCTTTGCGTGTGACAGCCGGGTAGCCGATGCCGAGTTTCTGCTGGCAAAACGTGAGTACATTTCCACCACTGGACGGGTACGGGGCGCGGACGATGTGCTGGCCTACCATGTCCGGCAGTCCTTTGTCCCCGGTGAGATCACCCCGGAAGAAGCCAACCGGCTGGGCGTGGAGTTTGCAAAGCGGTTCACCAAGGGAAATCACGCCTTTGTGGTCTGCACCCATATCGACAAATCCCATATCCATAACCACATCATCTGGAACGCAGTCAATGTGAACTGTGACCGGAAATTCCGAAACTTCTGGGGCAGCACCCGCGCGGTTCGGCGGCTGAATGATACCATCTGCGTTGAGAATGGCTATTCCATTGTAGAGGACCCAAAACCGCATGGAAAAAGCTACAACAAATGGCTGGGGAATCAGGCGAAGCCCTCCCACCGGGAACAGCTCCGCGTGATGATTGACCAGGCATTAGAACAGAAACCGGCAGACTTTGACTGTAGCCCAGCAAATTAAAGTTCCTATCTCCCGCACAAAAACGTCAAATTATAATCTCAATTTTATACACTGTCTATAAAAGTGTGCTACAGGAGGCGGCACGTTTTCCTCTTGACCATCCCATGTCATTCCGATATAGTTTTATGGAACAAAAAAAGAGAAAGAACAGCCCCTTCCACAGTTCGTTCTTTCTCTCGCATACCAGTGTGCCTGCCTTATACGGGATCATGTCCCTCTCATGAGGATCCGGCACCACCGACATATATTATGATAAGAGAAAATTCCCTGTTTTGCAAGCTGGTTCGTATAAAAAGTTCATCAAAGATCCTGTTCGATTCCTTTATGGCCGGATTCCGTTCGGAACTGCAGACCTGTCCCTGCTGTGGGGGAAAGGGATCCTGCCGCATCCATGCCTACTATGACCGCTCCCTGGTGGACTTTATAGGCGGCACCCAGGTCCGCCACAGCCTCTGCATCATGCGCCTTATCTGTACCTGTGGCCATACCCATGCCATCCTCCCGGACTTCATCATTCCCTACTCCGGCTACGGCCTGTTCTTCCTTCTACGTGTCCTGGCGGAGTATTTCCTGCGCCTTTCCACTGTGGAAAGGCTATGCGAACGCTTCGGCATCACCCTTTCCCAGCTGCGCCGATGGCTGCAGCTCTTTCGGGTGCAGAAGGAAGATTGGCTCGGCGTGCTTTCCTCCATGGAGGTTTCCGGCCTTTCCTTCCTTAAGTCCCTGCTCACGCAGCCGGCTTATTCGGATTTCGCCTCCGCCTTTGTCCGCCGTTTTACAAAGTCCTTCCTCCAGTCCCATAAAAATCCGGCGCCTTACTGCCAACAGGTGTTCGGCCCATGAACTGTTTTCCTCCAACCACACGCCATGGGCATGGCTTTCCTCCCGTTTCTGCCCATAATGGGGGAAAACCACTTAAGGAGGACATTTCTATGGACAACAATCAAAAAAACTTTCAGACGCAGCCGCCATGGCGCAGTTCCGCCTCGCTCTCATAGCGCCGGTCATCCATGGCCTTTATCCGGATGCGTCCAGGAACGCCTATTACCAGAGAGTCACGGAAAAGCCCCTCGCCCTGCCTGACGGCTCCGTGTTCCAGTACAGCCCCAAGACCCTCAGCAAATGGGTGTCCCTCTACCAGAACGGCGGCATCGACGCCCTCATGCCGCAGGAGCGTTCCGATAAGGGCTCCACACGGGTACTCCCAGACACGGCCATCGAGGAGATCTACCGCCTCAAGGAGGCCTTCCCACGGCTGAACGCTACACAGATCCACCGGCACCTCGTTGAAGAAGCCTTCATCCCTGCCACAGTCAGCGTCTGCGCCGTCCAGCGCTTCGTCAGGAAACATGACCTGAAATCGGCACGCAACCCCGGCATGCGGGACAGGAAGGCATTTGAAGAAGATGCCTTTGGGAAGATGTGGCAGGCCGATACCTGTTACCTGCCTTTTATCACGGAGGACGGACGGCGCAGGAGAGTCTACTGCATTATGATTATTGATGACCATTCCCGTTTTCTGGTGGGCGGCGGCCTCTTCTATAACGATAATGCCTATAACTTCCAGAAGGTGTTGAGGGATGCCGTGGCCGCCCATGGAATCCCGGCGAAGCTCTATGTCGACAACGGATGCAGCTATTCAAATGAGCAGCTCTCCCTCATCTGCGGCTCCATCGGGACGGTCCTTTTGCATACAAAAATTCGTGACGGCGCTTCCAAGGCTAAGATAGAACGCCAGTTCAGGACGCTGAAAGAAACCTGGCTCTATACACTGGACATGGATTCCATCACCTCGCTGGCGCAGTTTAACGGGCTGCTTAAGGACTATATGCGCACCTACAATACGTCTGTCCATTCCGGTATTGGCACCACGCCCATGCAACGCTACCAGCAGACACGCTCCTCCATCCGAAGCCCTAAGTCCAGGGAGTGGCTGGAGGAATGTTTCCTGAACCGCATCACCAGGAAGGTGAACAAGGACTCTACCGTCTCCATCGACAAGGTGTCCTATGACGTTCCCATGCAGTTCATTTCTTCAAAAGTGGAGATCCGTTTCCTGCCGGACGACATGTCCTCCGCCTTCATCCTTTGTGAGGGGCGCATTACCCCATCCGGCCTACGGATAAGAACGAGAACTGCAGGACGAAACGCAACAACACGCCCTCCATCGATTATTCAAGGATCGGGGGTGAGGTCTGATGTTCCGTTCCTACTATGGGCTTTCCTTCAATCCCTTTGACAAACAGAACGCAAGAGAAAAGGACCGGTTCCTCTCAAAGGACATCTCCGAGATGACGTCCCGCCTGGACTACTTAAAGGACACAAGGGGTATAGGACTCTTTACCGCACGCCCCGGCATGGGCAAATCCTTCGCCCTGCGCTGCTTTGCAAAGAACCTCAATCCAAACCTCTACCACATGGAGTACATCTGCCTCTCCACCGTCAGCGTCATGGAATTCTACCGCCAGCTCTGCTCTGTCCTGGGGCTAGAGCCAAGGGGCGGCAAGCCTGGGATGTTCCGCGCCGTACAGGAGCAGATCCTCTACCTTTACAAGGACAAGAAGCAGCCCCTCCTCCTGGCCGTCGATGAGGCACAATACCTCTCTACCGGCATCCTGGAGGACATCAAGATGCTCATGAACTATGGGTATGACTCCCTGAACTGCTTCACGCTCATCCTCTGCGGCGAGCCCCACCTGAACAGCACCCTGAAAAAGCCCGTCCATGAGGCCCTGCGCCAGAGGATCACAGTGCACTACAACTTTTCCGGGCTCTCAGACTCCGAAGTGGCGCAGTACATCCTCCACAAGATCGCCTGTGCCGGAGGCGCAGCCTCCATCATCGACCAGGCGGCGCTTTCTGCCGTCCACAGTCACTCCCAGGGGAGCCCCCGCCTGGTGGACAACCTGATGACCGACGCGCTGACTCTAGGGCACAGATGGACAAGAAAGTGATCGATACGGATGTCATCCTGGCTTCTGTCAGCAGCCAGAATCTCGGATAGGAGGAATGGAACATGAATTATACCTGTATCCTGAAAAGCGGTTCCCGCAAGGAGACCTGGACGGGGCAGATCATCCTGCTGAGCACGGGGAACGGATGGTATGAAGCTGAGATCAATGGGCGGGGGACTTACTTCCACATCCTCGCCGGACGGCATAAATATGGGAACTACCTGTGCATCCCTAACCATGATGTAGGGTGCGAGCTCTCCGATTTCTCCGATATCTTTTGGAATGAAGAAAGGATCGGCTCCCTGATGCGGAAGGTGGATGCAGTGACTGTCGCCACCGGCCTGGTTCATCTTCCTGTTCTGGCCGACAAGCAGGAGAAAAACTAAATTTTTCATATGGGCCGTGTGTCTCATGATGGGATCCATGGCCTTTTGCATTTCAGGCGGAAAAACAATACCGACAACAACGTGCAGCATTTTTGACAGGACTATGCATTTGCAGACAGCACTGCGCAGTCAATAGGATAAATGTCGGAAAAATAATTCGCTGTTTGCGTTTCCATCAATTTGCCGTCCGACATTTGACGGGCTGTTAAAACTGCTTACAGAAATGGGATGTGAAGTGTCGCGCCGGGGACAGGCAATCCGGCTCAAAGCCCCCGGCTGGAAAAATGTTGCCCGCATGGATGAAAAGCTGGGACAAGGGTACAGCGAAGATGAAATACGGGCGGTCCTTGCCGGAGAAAAGCAGCATACGCCCCGCAGAAAAGACGCAGTTTCAACTCCCACTCCCAAGGTCAATCTTCTGGTGGATATTCAGGCAAAATTGCAGGCCGGAAAAGGCGCTGGCTACGCGCGCTGGGCAAAGGTATTCAATCTGAAACAGATGGCGCAGACAATGAACTATCTCACTGAGCATGGCCTGCTGGAATATGCAGTCTTGGAAGAAAAAGCGGCGGCTGCTACTACCCGCCACAATGAGCTGTCGGCGCAGATCAAGGCGGCGGAAACCCGCATGGCGGAGATAGCCGTACTGCGGACCCACATCATCAATTATGTGAAAACCCGCGAGGTCTATGCGGCCTACCGCAAGGCGGGATATTCCAAGAAATTTTTAGCGGAACATGAAGCGGATATTTTGCTCCACAAGGCGGCAAAACAGGCATTTGACGATTTGGGTATCAAGAAGCTGCCCACCGTCAAGAGCTTGCAGGCCGAGTACGCAACATTGTTGGAAGGAAAGAAAAAAGACTATGCCGAGTACCGGCGCTCCCGCGAGGAAATGCGGGAACTGCTGGCCGCAAAAGCCAACGTGGACCGGCTGATGGGATATGGGGAGGAACGCCAGAATGACCGGGAAAAGGAACAGGGGCAGGACCGCTGACGCGCCTGTTTTTTCGCATTTTCTCACCGCCGCAGGCAGGTGAAAAGCGTTCCGCAGGAACGCGCAGCCACAGAATGAAATTCTGTGTTCAAAAGGGGCTTGGGGAATCCCCAACAAGCAGCGCCAGGAGCCGGATGGCTATCCTGGGGCATTGCTTGCCACGTTGTCCCGCACTCTGGGACAACCCACGCACTTCGGAGGCTTGGGGTATCTGTCAAGGCTTGTTTTGAGCAGATAACATGACCGAAACATAAAACATCCCGTCTTTCCATTCAAAGCGGGTATCGCCGCTGTAACGCTCCACAGTCACCCGTACCGATTCCGTCCCAACGCCAAAGCCATCGTGACTGGAGGAAAGGAACCGCCCGTCATCGGACTTTGGCGGCTGGTCGCTGGTATTGTCCAGCGTCAGATAAAGGGCCTGCTTTCCCTGCTGGCGGATATGCAGGCGAATGATGCGGGGCGCTTTGGAACCGGCGCAGGCATCAATGGCGTTTTCCAGCAGGTTCCCCAAAAGGGCGCAGAACTCCGGCTGTGGGATGATGGTTTCTTCCTCCATCTGGACAGAAACCTCCATATCGGTCTGCTGCCTCACCGCCTGCTCCCCATAGTAATGCAGTACGGCATCCACCGCATAATTTTTGCAGAACCGGCGGACGGCATCCGGCGGCAGGCTTTCCCCATAGGCTTTTACATACTCCGCAACCCTGTCTATATCACCGCTCTCCACACAGCCCTGCAATGCCTTGAAATGCTGGCGCAGATCATGGCGGGCGCGCCGGGTGTCCTCAATGCTCTTTTGCAGGATGCGGTACTGGGCGGCCTGCATCTGCAAAAAACGGTTCTCCTGCGTCAGACGCATATTCTTTGTCAGCCCCCTTGTCATCCAGTAAAACAGCGCGTAACAAAACAGCAGCAGCGCCAGAAGCGCCAGCATCAGAACCGGATAAAACATCATAACCCGGTTTGTGTAAAGAGTGGAATATTCCTGGGGCCGCATGACAATGTTCAGGCTCAGGAACACCACCGGAAGAATCCAGAATACATACCATGTCCCTGGCATTTCAATTTCATCCAGAAGCCATCTTGCGGCATGGGTGGCCGGATACCACATAAGCCCCAGCAGCGTCCAGCAAAACAGGGCATAGGCCGCTGCCCCGCCCAGAGAAAAAACCACAGGGCCGCTTTTGGGCGAAAGCAGGGCGTCCGCCAGGACTGCCAGATTTCTCAAAGTGGAAAACGTCCCGCAGACCGCCAGAAATACGCTGACGGTTTTCCAGTAAGACAGCGTGATTGTCCGGCAGTAAAACAGGGCAGACAGCGCCAGCGAGGGAACCAGCCAGAGGTTCGTATCCCACCGGAATCTGTAACAGGCAGCGCCGCCCGCAACAGCCCACAGCAACAGAGCGGGGATTCCCCACAAAGCGATCCGTCTGCCCTTTCCATTCAGGTGTCCTTTCATGGGCAGATAACACAAAACAGCGCCGGGGATTATAACCGAAAGCTCCAGCATAGGGCGGAGAACGGTATCATTTCCCATCTCTAATGCCCTCCTCTCATCCGGGCATAAGTAAAAGCGAGAAACTGTTCCCGCACCTCCCGGTATTTTAACCGGCTGATTGGAACCGCTGTCCCGTTTTTCAAAAGAAAACGGTCAGCCAGCAGCTCCTCCACCTGCTCGAAATTGACCAGGACGCCCCGCGTACAGTCACAGAAATAGGGATAGTCCAGCAGCAAAGCCGCAAAATCCGCCTGCCGCATGGGGACGGTTATCTTTTCCCCGCTGGTGATATGGACTTCCACACAGCGTCCGCAGTATTCCGTATGGGTAATCTGGTGAAGCAGGAGCGGCTGCTGTCCTGCCGCGCCCGGAACCATCACACACTGGTTCTGTTCCAGAAGCTTTGCCCCGCACCGGGTCAGGGCCTGTGCCAGCTTTTCATAGGAATAGGGCTTGACCAGGTAAAATGCCGCCGCCACATCATAGCTGTCCACAGCAAATTCCTTGGTGGTTGTCGTAAAGATTAGCTGGCAGGCATCATCCTGCTCCCGGATTTTTTCGCCGCTTCCATGCCGGTCATGCCGGACATATAAATATCCAGAAAAATCACATCAAAGGTATCCGGGGCAAAGCCTGCAAGCAGGGCTTCGCCGCTTTCAAAAACTGCCGGGGCCGGAACCAGGACAATCCCCTGCTCCCGCGCCCAGCGGCAGATAAATTCCCGCAGTTTCCCAGCGTCTGCGGAAAGGTCGTCTGCAATGGCAATCCGCATCATTTTCGCCTCCTAACACAAAAGACTTCGTTTGTCAAGACCCATTATACCATATTTTCAGCGTCCTGACCTACATCTCATGCAGATTTTTGACATCTCATGCAGAGCCTATTGACAAGAACGGGAAAAACGCTATGCTAAATATATAACCGATTCCTTAAAAGGGGCGGTTTTTTTGATGCCATTTTTTCATTTTTATATACTGCGGAAAGGAGGAGCCGGATTGAGGATTGCACTTTATAATGAAAACCCCGGAGAGCTGAAAGCGCTGGCAGGGCAGCTTGACCGGTGCGCCAGGGAATACCTGCGTTTTGCGGAGATCGTCCCCTATGCCAGACAGGAGGATTTTTGCAGCATGGTGCGGGACGGGCCAGATTTTGACCTGTTTGTGGTGGCGCAGGACGGCACGTTCAGCCTGGAGGTGGTGGAACTGCTGCGGGAGGAACGGCCAAAGGCGCGGATTTTCTGGTTTTCTGACCTGGACTTCGCCCTGCGCGCCTACCGCTACAACGCGGACTGGTTTGGGCGAAAGCCGGTTGCCCTGCCCGCCATGCAGAAAGCCTTTGGGCAGCTTCTGCGCCGCAGAGGGCAGCTTATGACACAAAACACAAACGCTTTGTGAGCCGCCCGTCCCAAAACCCAAAAGCGCCTGCCCAGGGCGCGGGGTTCATCCAGGCACAGGGAATTGGGAACCATACATTTTTCAAAATATCAGGAGGGCATTTTATGAGAAACAAGTTAAGGAGGCCGTTGGCGTTCCTGCTGTCTGCGGTGATGATTGTCACCATGTCAGGAACTCCGGTTCATGCGGTGGCAGACAGAGGACAGCCGGAAACCGGGCTGTGCGAACACCACGCCGCGCATACGGACGATTGCGGCTATACAGAAGAAACGCCGGGAACGCCATGCGGCCACGAACACACAGAGGACTGCTACACCGAAGTGACCGAGTGCGTCCACGAGCATACGCCGGAATGTTACCCAGAGGAAACAGAGGACAGCGTATCGGACAACGAGGCTACCCCGGCAAATGCAGAGGAACGGGAGCCGGAAAACTGCCCCCCATATCTGCGATGGGGAAAGCGGCTGTATTACGGAAAAATTAGACTGCCGGCATGAGCATGACAGCGAGTGCGGCTACACCGAAAGTACGCCGGGAACACCATGCACCTATGTGTGTGAAATCTGCAATCCGCAGGACAGCGGCGAAGCCGACGAGGAACCGGAAACAGGAATCATCAAACAAGAGCAATGCTCTTGTTTGACCCTCTGTACAGAGGGTCAAATCAATCCTGACTGCCCGGTCTGCGGCGCAGAGGATGCCGGCCTGTCGGACTGCAAAGGGAAAGCTGAAAAAGAAGATACAAAACAGCCGGAAGATACCGGCATCTGCAAGCACCATCAGGCACATGATGAATCCTGCGGCTACCAGCCTGCGTCAGAGGACGGGGAAGGCAGCCCGTGTACTTATGATTGCCGCATCTGCCCGATAGAGGAATTGATTGCCGCCCTGCCGGAGGTGGGGAGCATCACGGAGGAGAATGGGTCGGAGGTGCGGGCGCAGCTTGATCAGATACTTGCACTGTTTGCAGAACTGACCGGGGAGGAACAGGAGCAGCTTGACCTCTCCCGCTGTTACGAGCTGCAAGAGGCGCTGGACGGGCCAATGCCCCCGACCCGGCGGCGGAGGAGGATGGCCCCGCCCAGATTAAGATGGAGGTGAAGGGCGTCACCACCTACCTGACCGGGGATCAGCTGAAGGAGGCCTTGGGGGCCAACCAGAATAAGGGCGCCACCTTCACCCTGCTGGACGACGTAAAGCTCCCGGATGGAGTGTCCCTGTTTACGCACGCCGGAGGTGATATTACCCTGGACTGCGGAAGCTACACCCTCTCCGGCAACTGTGAAAGCAGCGCGCTCGTCTATGTCAATAGGGACTCCCTGACCTTGAAGGGCGGCACACTGAAAAATACCGATCCAACTGGCTGCTGTGTCGCTGTATCTAGCAAATTCGGACAGTTTCGCATGGAGGGAGGAACGCTTTTGCCGGAGGGCGGCAGCGGTCACGCCATAGAAGTTTACGGCAGCGTCACCGTCACCGGCGGGAGCGTGGGAGAAAGCGGCAAGGGCTTGAACTTGTATTCAAGCGGTACCGCTACGCTCAGCGGCGGAACCTTCGGTGATATACACGCCGAAAACGGCCTGTCCTCCATCCTGGCGGAGGGCTATGCTTTCTGCCGAGACGGCAAGCCCGTGGCGCTGACTCTGGACCAAAAAGACATTGAGGGCCCCGTCGCCGTAGTGAAATGTACCCACCCGGACACAACCGCCCCTCAGGACAAGGGCGACGGCACCCACAGCCTCTCCGCATGTCTGGCCTGCGGCAAGAGCGACGGCGCCGAGGCCCACGACTGGACCGAGAACCGTCTCACCTGCACTGTTTGCGGCGCGGCGGCCGTGGCAAGGATGGAACCGGATGGCACGCTCCTGACGGAGGCGCAGCTTGAGGCGACCCTCAACACCGTAAACGGGATCTATACGCTTACGCTGCTGCGGGATCTGGAGAGAAGCGAGAGGCTTGTCGTCGGCCAGTACGTCACCTGCACCCTGGATCTGAACGGGCACACAATCCGCATGACCGGCTCTGGGATGGCCATTTATACTTATGGAGATTCTAACGTAACCATCCGAGGAACGGGCGAGATTATTTCCGTAAATAGCAACGCTCTTACTGTGCTGGGAACTGCCACGCTGGAGGGCGGGACCTACTCCGGGGGACGGCGGCGATTGCGATAGCGAGCCAATCCTCATCCCTCACCCTCGGCGACCTGCTGGGTCACAGCGGCGACACCCGGTACGCCTATTTTGACGAAAGCGGCGCTCCCCTTACGGGCGTGTTGGGCGATCAGTCGCTGACCGGCACAGTGACGGTGAAGAAGTGCAACCATACCGGCGAGGGTGTCTGCGAGTGCACGCCGAATGAAGGTGCGGAAACCCACGCCATGACCTGTCTGGCCTGCGGGTATGCGGGAGCTGCGGAGGACTGTCAGTACACCTATACGCCCGACAGCGGCGGGGAGCATCACACCACGGCCTGTCAGTTCTGCGGCAGGGCCAAAACAGAGGCGCATACCTACGGCTCGTGGACGCCGGAACATAATGAGAACGCCGTTACCATCCGGCGCAGCTGTGAAAACTGCGGCTATACGAAAACGGATGGTACGTTCACAGCGCCGGCCCCCGGCCAAACCATGCAATATGGAAAGCCCATCACACTTACCTGTTCCTCCACCCTGCCGGATGCAACCTTCCAATGGATTCTTAAGAGTTTAAATGATATGTCTACCGTCCAGGAGTCCACAGGAGCCAGCTTTACACCGTCGGAGACACTTGCAGCAGGTGTGTACATGTGGTCTGCTCGCGTAACGTGGTGGACTGGCTCGGATGGCGGGACCATGACTCTAAGTGACTATTTAAGTGTCCTTCCCGCCCCGCTGACCGCCACCGGAGCAACGGCGGAGGGCAGGGCCTATGACGGAACCAATTCGGTGGAGATCACCGGCGTGACGCTGGCCGGAATTTTGAACGGCGATGATGTATCCGTTGATACCACCGGCCTGACCGGAACCCTGAACGGCTCCAACGCGGGAACCTATACCAACCTCACCCTGCCCGCAATGACCCTCACCGGCGCGGACGCGGAGAATTACACTGTGACCCGGCCCGCAGGAGCGGTCCCGGCCAGCGTGACCATCCGCAAAGCTGCACCCCTCACCCCCAAGACCGGCGATTTGGCGGTTGCCAATAAGCAGGCGCATACTTACACCTACGGCTTGGGCGCTCTGCGGCCCGATGTGCCGGAGGGCATAAGCCTGGGCAGCACCGCCGTCACCTACGAGCTGGGTACGGTCAGCCTGGGCAGCTACTACGACAGCGGCGCAATGATTGACGGCCAGACCCTCACCCTGCCCATTAAGGCGGTGGAGAGCGACAGCGAAACTAAAATCGGAACCATCACTGTCACCATCCATACCCAAAACTTCGAGGATATGACCGCCACCATCGACGTGCGGAGCGTCAACAAGCAGTCCGTGGACATTTCCGGCGTGACACTGACCGGGCGTACCTATAATGGCAGTCCTATTGAATACCAGCAGACCGCCACCGCCTCTGTGGACGGCAAGACGGTAAACGTAAATGGCTTTGTCTACACCTGGGATACCCCGAACCATGCGGCCCCGGTCAATGCCGGGAACTACACCCTCACCGTTTCCGTGGACCCGGAGGATCGGAACTACATTGGCAGCACAACGATTCCCGTTGTGATTGAACAGGCGGAAATCAGAGTTACCGCCCCAAGCAAAACGATTTATGTGGGGGAAACTGCCCCCGTATTCTCTGCGGCAGACTGTAACATCACGGGCCTTGTTCAAGGTGAAAACCTGAAAACCCCGCCAACCGTAGCCTATGCCGAAGCCCCGGATACCTCCAAAACCGGCTCTGTGACGGTCACGGCCAGCGGAGCGGAAGTCCCGGAGGGCGGTAATTACAAAGACAGAATCGTCTATGAGAACGGAACCCTGACAATTACCAGTAAACCCTTGCCGCCTGCCAAATATACCATAACAGTACAGGCCGGAACCGGCGGCACAGCTTCCGCTTCTCCGACATCAGCGGAGAAAGGAACAAAAATCACCCTGAACGCCACACCGGACGGCGGCTATCACTTCAAGGAATGGCAAGTCATTTCCGGCGGCGTGACAATCAGTAATAACAGCTTTACCATGCCCGCCGCAAATGTGACTGTCAAAGCGGTATTTGAAAGGAACAGCAACGGCGGCGGAAACTCTGGCGGTTCAGGTGGCGGGGGAGGTTCCTCATCCGGCGGCGGTTCTTCCAGCGGTGACAATGGTTCGTCCGGCGGCGGCTCCACGATTGTAGCGCGTCCCGACGAAACCAAGCCGGACACTCCTACCACCAGCCAGACCAAACCGGCAACACCGGATAAAAACGGGAATGTGGCGGTGGATAACGGCACTGTCCAGTCTGCCATCAACACGGCAAAGAACGACGCCAAAAAGAACGGCAATACCGCAAACGGCGTGGCGGTTGTCATTCCTGTCACGCCAAAAGAAGGACAGAACTCTTTTAACGTAACTATTAACGCCCAAACCCTGAACACCCTCGTCCGCGAAAAGGTGAAGCGGCTGGAAATCAACATTGAGGGCGTGGTTGTTGGAGGAATGGACACAAAACTGCTGAAATGGCTGGATACCCTATCGGCAAATGGGGACGTTATTTTCCGGGTAAAGAAAACAGACCCGTCCGGTTTATCCAAAGAAGCCAAAGCTGCCATCGGCACAAGGCCGGTCTATGACCTGTCGCTGGTGTATCTCTCCGGCGGGAAAGAAACGCCGATTACCGATTTTGACGGCCACACCATCGCTGTCCGTCTGCCTTATGCTCCGGCAAAGGACGAAAAGACCGGAAATCTCTATGCGGTCTATGTAGATGGCAAGGGCAAGGTGGAATGGCTGACAAAATCCAGCTATGACCCTGACCTGGGTACGGTTGTTTTTGAAACCGGGCATTTCAGCATCTACGGCATCGGCTATAAGAACCCTGCCCCGGCCTTTACGGACATTAAGAACCACTGGGCTGAGGATAACATCATCTTCGTAGCCAGCCGGGGGCTGCTCGCCGGTACTGGAAACAACCAATTCAGCCCCGACACCGGCATGACGCGGGGAATGTTCGTCACCGCCCTGGGGCGGCTGGCAGGCATCGACCAAGCCGACTATAAAACCGGGAAATTCACCGATGTGAAAGCAGACGCCTACTATGCCCCTTATGTGAACTGGGCAGCAGAAAAAGGCATTGTAAACGGCACCTCCGCCACCACCTTTTCCCCGGACACCAATATCACCAGGGAACAGATGGCGGTCATTATGGCAAATTACGCGAAAAAGCTGGGCTATGACCTGCCGGCTGCCCATGATGCTGTGACGTTTGCGGACAACGCGCAGATCAGCGGCTGGGCGGCAAAGGAAGTCAAAGCCATGCAGCAGGCGGGCATCCTGGCGGGGAAAGGCGGCAACCGTTTTGACCCGAAAGGAACCGCCACCCGCGCCGAGGTCGCTACCGTCCTGCGGCGGTTTGTGGAGATTGTCATTGACCCGCAGACCGCCCAGGGCTGGATGCAGAACCACAGCGGTTCCTGGCAGTATCTGAAAAACGGCAAGCCTGTCACCGGCTGGCTGCAAGACGATAAAAAATGGTACTGGCTGGACAGTAACGGCTGGATGTTTGCCGGCGGTTTCAAACAGATTGACGGCAAGTGGTACTACTTTTATGCGGACGGTTCCATGTCAGCCAATACCACCATTGACGGCTACACCATCGGCCCGGACGGGGCCAGAAAATAGGACGGGAAAGGAGCGGCATCAGCCTTGGAGATTCCTGAAGCGATACAACCGAATACCGTTGTGAGGTAATTAGGTGCCGCAATCCCGGCTGACCCAATCCTTCTTTGTCGCATAGCGGTTAATTTTATGGAGGCCGTCTATGCGTAAACGTCCCTTTTGATCTATCTCTGCCCTTATGGGGCAGAGGCTTGAATAACAGAATAACCGATACGTTCAGGGCGCAGATGATGCAACAATCATCTGCGCCCTGTTTTTGTCTGCCCTTTTTCGGCAAAAAGAAGGGATATTCTGGCAAAAAAGACAAAAAGCGCACTGTATGGGGAAAAAGAAACGACAAACCTCCCCCTGCCCCGCGCTTTTTCTACATAGCCCGACAATTTCATAGGTTCCATTGTTTGTGGGGACCCGGCTGCCGGTCCCCACCTCCATTCGATTCACCCGTCAACCACGCCTGAATCGAAATGGAGGAAAACTATGGGCTTTCACTATGGATATGAGAAAAGGAAGTTTGATGCAGAATGGACCCGGCTGGAACAGGAATACCGCGCAGCCGGTATGGACGATAGGCAGATCGCGGCCATGAAGGAATATGACTGGACCTGGTTTTGCAGCCAGCGGACCTATCAGAACCGCGTACAGGCCCTTCCCAGCGAACAGTGTGAGGACGAGAGCGAGCAGTCCTGCCTGTTCCGAAAATTTGAATCCCTGTCCTGCACCTGGGACACCGGCGATGTGGATTCCCGGCGGTTTGGCTGGCTGTCCTCCCTGGAGGATGAACTGCTGTACCGGCGGCTCTGCAAATTGCCGGAGGACGATCTGGAACTGCTGACCCTGCTCATTGTGGACGGATACCGGCAGGCCGATGTCGCAAGGCTGTGGAACTGTTCCCGGAGTGCAATCACACAGCGAATAAATAAAATCAAGATTTTTTTGAAAAAGGCTTAACAAATCGCCTTTCCCAATGCCTACACATTGAAGGGACAAGTCCTCTTGCCCCTCATTGCAGCTTGACAACTGAATATACGGCATAACAGGTACATAACCCGTATCGAAGCGGAAAAGGCGCGCCGCCAGGACGGTTGCTTGCAGGAGGTGATGACAGACAGGCAATCCGAGCGATCTACGTCCAGCCTTAAACCCGGAGATGGCGTTCCGGGCGCGATGATGGTGCGGGGGCTTAAAGATACTTCCTCACGGCCCGCCAAAGACTTGGGGGGAACCCTGCGGCGCGCGAGAAAAACGGCGCTGCGGAGTTATGACAGCTCTGCCGGGAGCGGCCTGTTATGTCCCCGTCGTCAGGGGGCGTGGCAAATGTGACGAGAAGCAGAGATATATAAATTAGAAAGTGATTCTTCGGCTTTTTTGCTGTGATAGCTTTCTATTTCAAGATCAGATACCATGCGCTGGTAGTTTCGTCTGCCAGCGTATTCATGTGATTTTGAAAGCACAATGACAAACTTGACAGATTGGAGGGAATATGTTACATGGAAAAACTTATTACACGAAAAGAAGCTGCAAAGATTTTGGGGATCAGCATTGCCACATTGGATGCGGCTCGTAACAACGGTCTGATTGCCTATGTTCAGTATGTGCAGAATGGCTGTGTGTATTTTACTGCGGCGGGCCTTCAGGAGTATATCGCAAAATGTACCCATAGGGCAAAGCCTGCGGACAAGAGCGCGACTTACCGCAAACCGCGAAGTGCCAGAACATGACCCATTCCGTATCCTTGCTGGAATCCCGTATATCTGATAAAACAAAGATACAGCGCTGGAGATTATTTTTTAGGAGGTGACGGAATTGGCAAAAAGAAAAGTTGTAATTCCAGAATATGGCACTGTCATGAAAAGAGGTGTCCTGTATTACAGAACCAGGATAAGAGATGCGAATGGAAAGCTCATCGCTCTTTATGCAAGAACGCCTGAAGAACTGTACGATAGAGAAATAGAGGCATTGGAGCAGATTGACAATGCCACTTTTCATCGGAAATCGCCCACTGTTACTGAATATTGCGAAAAATGGCTGCTGATGCAGTCGGTTCATATTCGTGCCACCACACTTACTGATTATACATCTAAGGTGCGGCGGCATATCATCAAAGAGCTGGGGCAGAAACGGATGGCAGATGTAACATTGAATGACATTCAGCTGGCACTTGTTCCCGTTTCTAAAAAATCAGCTTCGGTTTACAAGTCGGTGGTGATTCTTTATAAGTCCATTTTCCGGGCAGCGAAAGAGAGCCATGTGATTGACGAAAATCCGACTATGTATTTGGATGCAAAGGGCGGGGGTGTTCCTCAAGCGGAACGGCAGGCTTTGACAGATGAACAAGCAGAACGCCTTTTAGATGCTATCCGGGGTTTACCGCCTTATGTGTTTGTTATGATCGGCTTGTATGCCGGATTGCGGCGGGAAGAAATTCTTGCGTTACAATGGGATTCTGTATATCTGGATACGGACACCCCATATCTGACGGTAAGACGGGCATGGCATACAGAGCATAACAGGCCGGTTATTCTTACCGAGTTAAAGACAAAGGCTGCGGAGAGAAACATTCCCCTCCCCATTTGTCTGGCAGAGTGCTTAAAGGCAGCAAAGGCAACTTCCACTTCGGACTATGTGGTTGCCAATCGAGATGGTGAACCACTGTCTTATACGCAGTTCAAGCGGCTTTGGCAGTATATTGTTACCAGAACGGTTAAGGAGCGCTGCTATTACCGGTATGAAGATGGAAAGCGCGTAAAGCATACGGTTACACCGGTCCTTGGAGAAAAAGCAGCCCATAATGGCAAAGTTGTTTACAGCCTGGATTTTGAAGTGACACCGCACCAGCTGCGTCATACTTATATCACAAATCTGATTCATTCATCGGTGGACCCCAAAACGGTCCAATATCTGGCAGGCCATGAAAACAGTAAAATCACTATGGACATTTACGCCAAGGTCAAATACAATAGGCCAGATCAGCTTGTGAGAGCTATGGGCGGTGCATTTGCCCAATGGGATGCTGTATAAGATAAAACAGAAAACACAGAAAGAGCGAGGCAAGGATGTCTCGCTCTTTGCTTTACGCTGGCCGTATCTTTGATTAAATTGGGACTTTCTGATAAAAAGGGAGTGTAGGTACATAGGCCGCACATTTCAGGAAAGGAAGGTCCAAAATGGCTAAAAAGAAAACTGAGATTCCAAAGTACGGAACCATCATGTTAAAAGGAATCCAATATTACAGAACCCGGATTATGGATGCAGACGGCAAGCAGGTGAGTTTGTATGCTGCCACTTGCGAAGAACTATATGAGAAACAATTAGAAGCGCGGCGGCAGGTGGAGGAGATTATCTTTCATCGGCAGCATCCAACAGTGGCCGAGTATTGCGAGAAGTGGCTGCTTATGCAGTCTGCCAAAGTGTCCGCTGCTACATTGAAAGGTTATACCGCTGATATGAAGAACTATATCATCAAGCCCCTGGGGGAGATGTATATGGAGGAAGTGACAGCGGACGATATTCGGCTGGCACTTGTGCCGCTGTCGAAAAAATCAGAGGGATTATACAGTAAGGTGAATATGCTCCTCAAATGTGTTTTTTACTCGGCAGAGCGCAGCCAAATACTTCAAAGCAATCCTTGTGTGGGCATATCGGGCAAGGGTGGCAAGGCCGCAAAAAAGAAAGAGGCATTGACAGATCAGCAGGTAGAGGTGCTTTTGGATACGGTCAAAGGACTTCCTCCCCACTTGTTTATTGTGCTTGGATTGTATTCCGGTCTGCGCCGGGAAGAAATCCTTGCATTGCAATGGGACTGTGTATTTCTGGACGAACCTACTCCCTACATATCTGTAAGGCGAGCATGGCGCACAGAACATAACCGACCGGTGATTTCTACCACATTAAAAACGAAAGCAGCCCGGAGGGACATACCAATTCCCAAGTGCTTGGTAGATTGCCTGCGGGAAGTCAAAGAAACCTCTGTTTCGGAATATGTGATTTCCGACAGCAACGGGGAGCCGTTATCCGCCTCACAATTTCAAAGGGTATGGCAGTATGTGGTGGTCCGCTCTACTCAGGCGCGTAACTATTATAAATATGTAAATGGGCAGAGCATCAAGTACACCGTCACACCGTCACTGGGGATGACGCAGAAAAATAATCCCAAGATTCACTATACACTGGATTTCCATGTGACACCACATTTGCTGCGCCACACCTATATCACCAACCTGCTGTATTCCGGGGTGGACCCTAAGACTGTCCAGTACCTTGCAGGGCATGAAAACAGCAAAACAACTATGGACATCTACGCAAAGGTGAAGTATAATAAGCCAGAGGAGTTGTTTGGCGTGGTAAATGGCGCTTTCCATCAGGCCACCGATGACTAAGAAATTGCTATTTTTCGTGGTTCCCACATAGGATAACTGAACAATGAAAAGCCGGGAAAGCCCGTAAAATCAAGGAAAAACGGCAATCAAAGAATTTCAGTACGGCCTCAAAGCGGCCCGTCGCGCTCCGCAGTTCAGCAAGCGTTAATCGGCTGTTCAAACCGTATCAAAATTGCTCAAAAACCCCGGAAAATCAAGGTTTTCCGGGGTTTTCTTATACCCAAACAAGCTGATATAGTTTGACCTGATTTGACACAACGAGAGCCATTTTCACCCAATTTTTAGTGGTTAAATATAGGACAACCGGCAAAAATGAGGGCAAAAAACGGGCTTAGTGGTTAAAAAATAGGACAACCACAGCCCTGATTTCGGGGTATTTCAGAGGCGATTTTTACTCTCTCTCCCCTCAATTTATACTTAACTTGACCCACAAGTTTATATGGATATCCTCTTGTTTCTATGCTATACTAAAGAAAAAGAGGTGATCCGTATGACGGCAGAATATACGAATTGGGAAACGGAATTTGTAGATGTAAAATTTGTTGATCAGCGTTTGAAATCACGTTTTTTTAAAATTATGGATGCATTTGCTGCAGCGCCAGATAAATCCACCTGGGCTGCAGCCGGATCCAGAAGTTCTGCAAAAGCAGCGTATCGCTTCTTTAGTAATAAGGATGTATCCAGGGATGAACTGTTGGATAGTGTATCTAGGGCAACTGTAGAAAAAATGAAACATGCGGATGCAGATTGGATACTTGCCATTCAGGATACCACATCTGTTGGATTTGGA
Organism: Eubacterium plexicaudatum ASF492; assembly: GCF_000364225.2. Lineage (GTDB taxonomy): Bacteria > Bacillota > Clostridia > Lachnospirales > Lachnospiraceae > Eubacterium_J > Eubacterium_J plexicaudatum. The sequence continues at coordinate 3,935,147 of NZ_AQFT02000001.1, read as the reverse complement.
AACCGGAAAGCAATCAAAGGAATGGGATACCATTGCAGTACGGAACAGAGGGGAATGCTTGTACATTCTTGTATAGCGGCCACAGACCAGGGAATTCCCCTGGGCCTTCTTTATCAGGAAATACATACGAGGGATGTACGCAGGGATGACTCTGGAACAAAAGATGAAAAACGTTCCAGGCCAATAGAAGAAAAAGAGAGCTACCGATGGATTCATACAATGAACGAAATTCATCAGAGGGTTGCAGAAGATATTCCGGTATTGACAGTATGTGACCGTGAAGGAGATTTTTATGAATTTTTTTCGAACGCTGCAGATTTGGGAGAAAATTTTCTGATTCGGCTAGTGCAAAACCGCATGGTGGATGACGGAAAAAAGATTTTTCATGAACTCCACCAGTCTCCTGTGGCTGGAAGTATGGTTGTCAGGATGGGCAGGAATCCCAAAGAACACATTCCAGCCAGAAATGTAAAAATGGATTATCATTATAAAGAGGTTGTGGTTCACTGTCCAAAAAGGAGAACAGAAAAACATATACGAGAAAAACTTGTACTAACAGCAATTTATGTACATGAATCCGGAAAAAAAGGAACCGAATGGTTTCTGCTAACAACGGTAAGAGTAAAAAACGAAAAAGATATAGAAAAGCTGATACAATGTTATGCACACAGATGGAAAATAGAACGTTTTCATTTCATCTTAAAAAGTGGATGCAAAATAGAGAAAAATCAGGTGAGGGAATATGAGAGATTAAAATTTTTAACATTACTATATTCGGTTATCGCACTGCAGATACTAAATTTGACTTATTTAGGAAAAATATGTCCGGAAATCTCGAGTGAAATTGTGTTTGATAAAGAAGAATGGAAAATATTATACTGCTGTGCAAGAAAAACAAAAGAAATTCCTGAAACATATACACTGAAAGAGGCGATTTATGATTTAGGGATTCTGAGTGGAATAAAAGGTGCTCCGAGCGATGGTATGCCCGGAGCACGTTCTATTTGTCAGGGCTTAGAGGTTCTTTGCTCATTACTTGCTTATCGAAAATATATGTTATAATTGTGGGTCAAGTTAAGTATGTTTGTGCCTGCGTTTCCACTTCATACTTTCCTCCTTGATGACCAGTTCACACGAACAATCTGAAATCTTCCTTTCGTTCCGTTATGCCTTATATCTTACATCTGCAGTATTTAAAAGTCGCCTGACGGCGAGGGGTTGAATACCTGCAACCGCTATTTTAAGTGAAAAGCACTTCCCGTATTCTAAATGTGCGCCATAAAGGCACGGTAAACGCAAGCTTTTATGTATTCCCAAGTTTCAAATTTTCTGTTATATTGAATTTAGTCAAAGACAATCTTTACACATTCGTGTATAATTATTTCCAAACTCTGAAAGGAAATAATTATTATGGAAAAAGAGAAAAAAGATATTTTACTGATCGATTGTATGCGTGAAATCCCAGATCCAAGGGCTCCATACAACCAAAGACACAAATTTCTTGATATTATCATTATCGCTGTCACAGCTGTCCTTGCAGGGATGGATACCTGGAATGAGATTGCAGACTGGGCGGCTTCTAAAAAACAATGGCTGGGAACGTTCCTTGAACTGCCAGGCGGCATTCCTTCCCATGATACGATAAACAGGGTTTTCCAGATGATCGAGCCGGAAAAATTCCATGATGCATTTTTCCGGTGGGCCAGCGCCGTGTCAGGCAAAGTAAAAGGCGTAGTGGCGATTGATGGTAAAACAGCAAGGCGCAGCAGGGAAGAAGCAGGGGATATCAAACCGATCCACACGGTCAGCGCATGGGCAGTAGAATCATCCCTTGTACTGGGCCAGTTGTGTGTGGATGAAAAAACAAACGAGATAAAGACAATACCGGAGCTTTTGGACATTCTGTGCCTGGAAGGATGTATTGTCACAATGGATGCGATGGGAACGCAGAAAGAGATCGCCCGCAAGATCATTCACAAAAACGCAGATTATATCCTGCAGGTGAAAGGGAATCAGCAGACACTTATGGACGATATCCGGGAGTATTTTGAAAAAGATGTATTTACGGAAAAGAAAGATGCCCTGGAAAAGGCGGAGCGTTACTATAAAGATCTGTGTAAGGAGCACGGGAGGATAGAAAAGAGGGAGTATTACGTTGAAAATGATATTGAATGGCTCAGGCAGAGGCATCCGGAGTGGGAGGGCCTTGCAGGTATTGGGGCATGTGTATCTACAGTAACGGAAAAAGGGAATACCGTAACAGCTGTAAATTACGCCATATACAGCAGGAAAGGAATGACAGCCGCAGAATATGGGAAAAGTGAAAGGGCACACTGGGGGATTGAAAACAGCCTGCACTGGGTGCTTGATATCGCGTTCAGGGAGGATGAAAGCCGGATCAGGGCTGGAAATGCAGCAGAAAACATGAATATGGCACGCCATATAGGAGTAAATCTGCTAAAACAGGAAAAAGCTGTAAGATGGGGATTGCCAGCAAAAGAAAGAAATGCGGGTATGACATGGCTTACCTTTATAAAGTATTGGGCGGATTAAATACTGGAATAAAATAGAGGGTACGAATTAAATACATCGTTTAACACATGGCAGAACCCCATGTCTAGTTATTATACGCAAAATAATTTAACCATCGCATCTTTACGTATAGTTTTAATCGTGAAAACTGATATCTCCAAATTTATAAAAAGTTTATAAAACCTGCGTTTACCGTGGCCATAAAGGACGTAAATATTGACATCATTCTCAAAAAGTGATAGTATTACTATCATAAAATAAGAAAGACAGGAGATGTTCCTTATGGGCGAATCCAAGATTCGGAAACAGCAGATGGAGCAACGTACACAGCAGATACTCCATACTGCCCTGAAGCTATTCTGCGAAAAAGGGATTGAAGATACATCCGTGGAGGAGATTGCCAAAGCAGTCGGTGTCGGCCCTGCCACAATCTACCGCTATTTTGAAACCAAAGCAGAGCTTGCGATCTCGGCAGGAATTGCCTACTGGCAGATGGTCGCCGGAAAATATCTGGATTCCCTGTCCCAGGAAGCATATCAGAAGCTGAACGGCATTCGGCAGATAAAATATATTTTCCAGATCTTTACAAAGATTTTTCGGGAAGAATTCTTGTTTCTAAAATTTCTCCAGGAATTCGATATCTTTGTCCAAAGATATCATATTTCAAAGGAACGGCTGGAAGAATATGAAAAATATATCCTGAATCTGAAACCTTATATGACAAATGCTCTGGAAAAAGGCCTTAAGGACAAAAGTCTGGCCTTTTCATACACCATAGATGAAGTATACTTTTCCGTAACACACACACTTCTGAGTCTGATGCAGAAACTGGCCTGCAATGGACACATTCTTTCATCAGACGAACGAGTCGGTCTGGCCTTACAGGTAGAGATTGCAGGCGATCTCCTCCTTAACGGGCTTAACAGTAAAGAATCAAAAAGAGCATAACAGAAAAGAAACAGCAAGGAGGATGCATATGAAATCACTATCTACAGGTAAAATATGGCTATTCGCGGCCGGACAGTTCGGATGGTCCTTATTGTCAGGTCTGATTTCTAACTGGCTCGTATACTTTTATCAGCCGGATGAAGCCTCTGTCGCACAGGGGCAGCCACTCTTTATTCCCCAGGGACTGGTTATTCTCGGAATCTTTACGGTCATCGGCGGCATTACCGCCTTCGGACGGCTTTTTGACGCGTTCACAGATCCCTTAATTGCATCCCTGTCGGACCGCTGTACCTCTGAAAATGGCCGGCGTATCCCGTTTTTAAAATGGGCCGCCCTGCCCCTTTCTCTGTCTACCGTGCTTATATTCTGGTCTCCGGTCAATCAGAACAGTTGGATCAATGCCGTTTTCCTGTTCGTGATGGTAATGGTATACTATTTGTCAATCACGGCTTACTGTACGCCCTATAATGCCCTGATTCCGGAATTAGGGCACAACCAGCAGGAACGCCTGAATATTTCCACAATCATTTCTTTTACTTTTATTGCCGGAACCGCAGTTGCCTATCTGGCGCCGGTAATCTGGGGAGCTTTCATCCCGGTATTGGGGCGTGTAGGCGCAATCCGCGCGACATTCACGGTTATGGCTGTCATCGCATTTTTCTGTATGCAGGTGCCGGTCTGGTCAATCCGTGAAAAAGAATATGTGGATACTGTTCCCTCGCAGGATACCGCGTTTTCCTCCCTCGCTTCCACATTCCGGAATCGGGAATTCCTGAAATTCGTCGGGTCGGACATCCTGTACTGGATTGCCATTACGATGTTCCAGACAGGTCTTCCGTTCTTCGTCACCAGCCTGCTGAAACTTCCGGAAACGATGACCACACTTTATTTTGTCGGTATGACCGCTTTGTCACTGGTATTTTATATTCCGATCAATAAGCTGGCGCCGAAACTTGGCAAGAAAAAGCTGATATTAACGGCCTTCGTGATTTTTTCGTTCTCATATCTCTATACCGGCTTTCTTGGAAGGATCTCTGTAATCTCTGCAAATGTACAGGGTCTGATTCTTATGGTTACGGCTTCCTTACCTATGGCGGTCTTTGGGATCCTTCCTCAGGCAGTGGTTGCCGATATTGCCCAGAGCGATGCGAAGCGCACCGGAAGCAACCGTGAAGGGATGTTCTATGCTGCAAGGACTTTTGCCTTTAAGCTGGGCCAGAGCCTCTCCATGCTCCTGTTTACAGCGGTTTCCACAGTTGGGGATTCCTCGGGAACGGGTTACCGCATTGCAGCGTTTACGGCGGCATGCTTCTGCTTTTTAGGCGGGATTATCTTCCTGTTTTATGACGAACACAAAATCAGCCGGGATATACGGTAGAAGCTTGCCATACATGATCATGACTGTTGTAACCTGTATGGACCGCCATGTCCCGTCAAGGAAATGAAAGGAGAACCCTTACATGGACAGAAGAACCATTCACAATCTGATCATACCGGCAGAAGGATATGCGGAAATAATGGAGTCGGCCGTTCTGCCTTATCTTGCAGAGAGGAAAACGGAAAAATACTGTGAGCGGGAACAGGGAAAAAAGATCTTCTATCTGCGCTGCCTTGCAGACCAGCCTCAGGGCATTGTCATCCTGTCCCACGGTTATACGGAAACAGCCGACAAGCACCTGGAAAATATCTATTATTTTCTTCGCGGGGGATACCATGTCTTCATGCCGGAACACTGCGGACACGGCCGCAGCTACAGGCTGTGCAGTGATACCGGGGATCTCTCTCTGGTACATATTGATGATTATCAAAGATATGTAGATGACTTGCTGTTTGTAAGCCGCCTTGCGGCACAGGAATTCCCGGAGCTTCCCATATGCCTGTATGGCCATTCTATGGGCGGCGGGATTGCGGCCTGTGCAGCGGCACAAGAGCCCCGGATCTATTCGAGGCTGATCCTCTCCTCCCCAATGATACGCCCAAACAGCGCCCCCCTTCCCTGGCCGCTGGCATATCTCGTTGCAAAGACTTTCTGCATAGCAGGCGGGGAAGAACACTATCTGCCGGGAAACCATCCCTTTGACGGAATGGAACAATATGCCGACAGTGCTTCTGCTTCCGAATGTCGATTCCTGTATTATCAGGATAAACGCTGCAAAGAGTCCTTATTCCAGATGAACGCCGCCTCCTATGGATGGTTTTGGCAGACGTATCGGTTAAACCATGCTCTCCAAAAGAAAGCGTGGCGCCAGATTTCCTGTCCTACCCGGATCTTCCAGGCAGAATACGAAACATATGTTTCCAAAAGGGAACAGGAACGATTTGTGAAGAAATTATGCATGAGGAAAAATATAGACGCAAAGCTTATCCGGGTAAAAGGGAGTAAACACGAAATCTTCAGTTCCGATAATAAAATATTAGAATCCTATTGGCAAAAAATCTTATCATAGAGCAAAGCATAACAAGCCGCCCCGTTTTTGCAGAATGAGGGGTGATTTTTACATAGCATTTCTAATTTCTCTTTGATAAAATAACTGTAAATAGAATCTGTCAGCAAAGGAGCACTCTCGGAAACTCAATAGAGAATAAGCAGGAAAAGGTTGATTTTCAGAAATGAGAGGGATAAGGGATGGATGATTATGGGGCTTGAGCAGTCCAGAGAGCATAAAGAATAAAAATGTGCATGACTTTAAAACCTGTCGAAAAACAGGCCTGAAAGAATCCGGAAGCAGGAAACTTGGTTTATGCCACTGCCTGCACCTGCTGTTTATAGCGGGCATCCAGATGGATGCAGATTCCAATCATGGTTGTCATGAAAGAATAATGCTCCTTTGTGTGTATGAACATACGGTGCAGTCCGTAATCATTGAGGATGCGGTTGTTGATACGTTCCGTGGCGGTGCGTTGATTATAAATCTTCTTATAAGCATCTGTGCCGCGGGGGACGTCGGTGTAAAGCCGGATATCCCATTCGGGCCGGGTCTTGACGACTCTCCCATATTTGGAATCGGTGCAGGAGTTTTTACATTTGGAACAGTGATCTTTCCCATAGGGGCAGCGCCACATGAGGTAACCGCTGGATCTGTCATAACCGTTAGGCTTCATGCGCAGTTTTTCCTGACATAAGGGCGTTCCATCTTTGTCAATGGTGATGGTATCAGGAATTGTTTTTGGCCGGCCGCATTTGTCGTTCAGGTCGATGAAGGCCCGTATTCCCCTGTTTTTAAGGATCCGGTAGGTGGGGTAATTGTCCATTGCAGAATCCAGGCACATATTCGAGGTGGAAACAGCCGGCATATGTTTTTCCAGTTCATGGAAAGCGACAAGGAAATTGACCGAATCATGACGCTTTGCACTGGTAAAACGCAGAAGCAGGGGGAGATCTGTCCTGAGTTCACTGTTATAGCAGGATAATTGGAACAAAGTGTAGCCGAAGTAATATTTTTCCAGGTCGCTGTCCCAGCCCCAGGAAGCATCGGGGTCGGGGAAATGCCGCAGGTTTTCCGGTGCGCCAACCCTGTGGTGCCCGCGTGGGCAGGCATGGGTATGCACGGCGGTGCCGTCTCCGGAAACCGTAAGGTGTTCCCTTGGTATGAGGCCGGATTCCATGGAAGGCAGGACAGCCACGTGATAGAAGAAGCGCTGCAGCCGCCCTTCAAAGTTAAAAGGGATATCCTTCCCGCTCATGAGCCGTTTTTCGATAGATTCTGTGATTTTGGGCTTTGCCTCCTGTGCTTTGTGTTTTTTGCCTTTGGGCTTATCCGGCTTTTTGGTGTTCCAGGAAGCCGGAAGCAGTTTGTCCCGCGCATATAAGTCCGTTGGCGGTGCAGCCCAGAGCCTGTCCATGAAGTCAAAATAAGAACCGAGGGGCGGCAGGGAATCCGTAGTGCAGCCGATGAGAGCGGCAAGGAGGCGGTCATGTTTGAGCCTGTCGACCCAAAGGGTAAGGGATAGCTTGGCCAAACCTTCTGAAAATAGAAGAAAGAAAAGGATAAAAGACCTTAAGATTTGTGGCTGGTTCTTAGCGGGTCTGCCAGTGTTGGAGTAAAAGGGCAGAAGGAACTCCATGGCCTTATCGGTATCGAAAAGGCGGAGTTTCTGCCATGGCTTCCAAAGCCCCGTATGGAGCCGGACTCTTTCAGAGGAATCGAAATGGACTTTGGATTCGTTGAGAAAGTACTTGTAATCTTGCATGGGTTGCCAGTACTTGATCATAAAGTGCACCTCCTAGTAGTTTAGTTTAATGCTGTGCGTGTGGCACAGACGCTTCTTAACTACAAGGGGCGCGTTTGGTGACTGGCGTATATGGTCACCAAACGCGCCGCACATTTTGACTTATATGTCAATACTTTTTTGAAAATTTAACAAAAATGTTTTCCGGGATATGGAGGAAAGCAAAAAAGAAGAACATGAAAAAAGAGCGGAAATTCGGGTTTAAAGAGTTTCCGAGACCGCTCCAAAGTCATATTGGAGGAATACGAATATGGCAATTATTACACCGAATTTCAATTTTGATGGGAAATGTGAAGAAGCAATATATCTTTACCAAAAAGCATTCGACGCAGAAATCAACTGCCTGCTTCGGTACAGCGATGCAAAATGGGACGATTTTCATAGAGAACTGTCAGAAGAACAGAAAGAATATATCTATCATGCGGAACTCCTTATCGGAAATCAACGGATCATGATGGCGGATAATCTGGATATCCCTTTTAAACCAAGCACTGCCCTTTCACTGACTATCACACTGGAAACAAAAGAGGATGTTATGCGGGTCTTTGAGATTATGCAGGACGGAAGCGAGATCATTTATCCGGTACACAGCACTACATACAGTTCCTGCAGTGTCAGTTTTATAGATAAATTCGGCTTTCGATGGGTCATTATGACAGATCAGACAGAGCACTGATTTCGCTTCTATACGCTTATTTGTTTCCGTTTTATACATCATTCTTATAGATTTTTTAATTTATTGTCCGATTGCAAAGAAAAAGCAATTATCTCGTAAGCGATGAATAACCCACCGTTCCACAGGAACTTGATTTTGCTCTATAATGGTATCAGCTTGGAGCGGATGTCCACATCAGTTCTTGATAAAGTAGCCCGGCAGCCGTTTATTGCTTTTCCTGCGGCTCCACTACTGCCATCCATTCCAAAATAATAATCAGGAGATGATGCTATGTCAGAGAAAAAGAAAACCCGCAGTGACCAGGAATGGCTGGAGCTGATCCAGGAATGCCGCACGAGCGGCCTGCCTGACAGAGAATGGTGCCGGCTGCATTCCATATCCATAAAAACATTTCATAACAAAGTTTCAGACCTAAAGAAAAAATCCTGTATCATACCAGATCCGCAGGCGGCCCCATCCAGACAGATGCACGAAGTGGTTCCACTGGAGCTGGGCAGCAGCCCTGTCCCTGATCCAGGCTGCGCTGCAAGTGATACGCTGCCGGTTCCAGCAGCCCATGCTGCCATCACGGTCAGGATGCCGGGGTACAGCATTGAAATTGCAGACGGTGCTTCAGAAGATACCATACGGAATACGCTTCTGGCGCTGGGGAGGCTGTGCTGTTAGGTGCATTGTCCAGTGACACGAAAGTTTATATCGTCACTGGATGCACCGATATGCGGCGCAGCTTTGACGGCCTTATGTCCCTGATCCGGGACACTTACCAGATGGACCCTTATTCGGACGCCCTTTATCTGTTCTGCGGCCGGAAAAGAAATACGCTAAAGGCCCTGTACTTTGACCAGACGGGGTTCGTGCTCTGCACAAAACGCCTGGACAATGGAAAATTCCAGTGGCCGCGGGACGCTTCGCAAGTAAGGCCGCTTACCCGCCAGCAGCTGCGATGGCTTCTGGAAGGACTCTCCATCTGCCAGCCAAAGGCGGTGCAGCCTTCCGGCAGGAAGGACTTCTGAACTTTTGTGCATTATGTAGAAATTTAAAAATTTATTTTCCAGCGCCGCAAGCCGCCAGGGAATGTTATCCACGACGCTGTTTTTTTCCGGGATGCTGTCCACGCATAACGCAGCGCCAGGCCGCAAAACTGTGGATAACCTGCATGAAAAATGCTGTTTTTAAGCCTTTTTCCTGTATCTGGCGGCAGTTTCCAGTCCGTCATTGTGCCTATCGCGCAGGTATGGTCGGTTTGATTTCATCCCCGCGTTTCCTTATAATGTAAGTAAATGGAAACGAGGAGGGCGCACATGCCAGTTAATATGGAAGATTATATCCGGCTGCTGGAAACAATGGTGGAGCAGCAGAAAATGCAGATACAGTCCCAGGACGCACGCATCCTGGAGCAGGAACAGACCATAGCACAACTGCGCGCCCTTGTGGATGAACTGCGCCTTTTAAAGTCCGGCCTGGAGGAAACGCTTGAAGAATTTAAGCGCCAGCTGTTCGGCACAAAAAGCGAGAAGACAAAAACTTCGCCAGCCAGTTGCGGGGATGAACCGGAAAACCCGCCTGCAAAAACAACGGTGAAAGAACACACCCGGACGAAAAAGAAGAAAGCCGCGAGGGATGAGCGTTATGCGGACATCCCTGTCCGCGATGTCATAATCCCTGTCCCGGATAAGGACCGGCTCTGCCCGTACTGCAATGCGCAAATGATCCTGCTTGGGTATAAACAAGTCCGCACAGAACTGCGCATAACCCCGGCAAAAGTGGAGCGTGTCCGCTATATGCAGGAAGAACTGATCTGCCCGGAATGCCGTAAAGACGGCGACGGCACAATCGTGCAGGCGCAGACGCCTGTACCTCTTATGGCACACAGCCCGGCGTCGCCGTCTGTTGTTGCGTACGTCATGTTTGATAAAAGTTTCGTAAGCGTCCCATACTACCGCCAGGAGGCCTGCATGGCCCAGCTTGGATTGGAACTGCCGCGTGAAACCATGGCGAACTGGTACATAAAATGTGCCATGGAATATTTCCAGCCGGTATATGACCATATGCACCGGCTTCTCCTGCAGAGGGATATTATCCATGCGGATGAAACAACCTGTCAGGTGCTGCGCGAAAAGGGGAAAGCCGCAAAAGCCACATCCTACATGTGGATGTATTTGAGCGGGAGCGACGGCCTGGCGCCAATCGTGCTCTATGAATACCAGGCGGGGCGCAGCGGCGTTTTCCCAAAGGCTTTCCTGGAAGGTTTCTCCGGCATCGTGCAGTGCGATGGGTACAGCGGCTATAACCAGGTAGAGGATGTGGTCCTTGCCATATGCTCTGCGCACTGCCGCAGAAAATTTTACGAAGCCCTCCCGGCAAAACGGCAGAAAAAACTGAAGCTGCTGGACATAAATTCAGAAACGGAAGTAAAAGACATCGAGCTTCCAGGTCCGGAACAGATGAAAAGTATGATTCCGGCTGAGATCGGGCTCGTGTTTTTCAACAAGCTCTTTTTCATTGAAAAAGGACTCAAAGGCATGGAACCAGAAAAGCGACGGGAAAAACGCCTGGAAAAGGAGGCGCCTGTCTGGGAAAAGTTCTGGACATGGATTGAAACGCTAAAACCGCTTGGCGGCAGCAAGCTGGAAAAAGCCGTCAATTATTCAGTAAACCACAGAGAGACACTGCAGAGCTATATGCTGGACGGCAGATGCGAACTTTCTAATAATAAAGCCGAACGCTGCGCGAAATCCTATGCGATTGGCAGGAAGAACTCTCTGTTCCACGCATCTGTCGCCGGGGCAGAAGCAACCGCGCTTGTTTACAGTATAATAGAGACCGCAAAAGCGAATAAGCTGAATGTATTCCAATACCTTTATGTCCTGCTGCTGTACATGCCTGAGCATAAAGAGGATCCTGATGCAGTTAAAACGCTTCTTCCGTGGAGTGATTTTATCAAAGAACGCTGCACAGGACTGATCGATGTTGAAACGATAACACCTGAAAACAAACCTCAATTGCCAATATAGACTATTTTACACCTAAACGGAACATATGTGGAACGGTAGGTTATTCATCGCTTACAGCGTTTCCCAAGCCGCTGCCTGAAACTGTCTGACAATTCCAGGCACCGAAGATTATATCCTTACATGAAATTGTACCCGAAACATACACAATCCACGCAGGAAGGCCGCCCGGATCATTCCCGACGGCCTGTTTTTCCTGTTCCCTTATGAAATTATTTTCGTTTCCCGCACACTTCGACAAACATTTATTTTGCGTACAGTTGTCCTGTCTCCCTTTAAAGCCAGTCCCTCCCTGTATACCCTGATAATGCACTCAGGGCATGCGCAACGGTTACCGCATCTGTCTCATTCATATGCGCTGACAGCCTCTCCCTGTTCCAGAATATATCTGACAACCTGCTCAACGGGCATCCTGTATCAATGTCCGGAATACAGATATACTGGCCGCTCATATATTTGCCGATCACTGCGTTGATGCAGCTTTCCCTTCCATAAATAAGAAGCTCTGCCATACACATACTGTGGCTTCTTACCATAACTTCCCCCAGCCATCTTTGTTCACGTCCTCTGTCTTCTCCCGGCACGGTACACACAAACTCCATGCTTCCCTCCGGCCAGACCGTCATCCCGCACCTCCCAGCATTTCATGGTCCGCCACAAAACGTACCATATGTTCATCCAAAAGCCTCTTCTGCTGCTGGCAGGCATACATCAGCGCCTTTTCACATACCCGGTTTATCATCCGCGGGATGCCCGCAGATATTTTATAGACTTCGTCCTCCGCCCCGCTGGTGAAGATTTCTTTCCCTGCCCCTGCATATGCCATATGGGCTGCGATATATTTCCCTGTCTCCGCATGGTCCAGCCTCCCCAGGACAATGTTCATGTCTATCCGCTGCCTTATGGCCTCATATGCCTGCAGCTTCAGTTTCTGCTCCCACAGTTCCGTCTGCCCCACAAGCACCAGCGACATCGGGCTTGTGGAATCAAACTGGTAATTCAGCAGGAACCGCAGCTCTTCCAGCATGTCCTTCCCTAACAGGTGCGCCTCGTCCAGCACGCACACGACTTTCTTTTTCTGCTCCGCGCTGACTGCACGGATCTCTTTCTGCAGCAGACGTTTGGAATCCCCGCTGAAATAATGCGCCTCCAGACCCAGCTGCCCTAAAAGTCCCGCATACAGCCATCTCGGCGTCAGCTTCGAATCCGACAGGTATAACAGCAGGTATTTTTCCTTTCCAAGCCTGCCGTCAAGCATCCTCACCATCGTGGACTTCCCGCATCTGGGATTTGCCGTCACCACGGCAAACATCTGGTGGTCAACCACATAAACAAGCCTTCCAAGGGCGTCCTCTATCCGGGGGATGTATACAGCCTCTCCACCGGAATGACCCTTGTAAACGGTGTATGCTCCATTTCAAAAAAAGCCTCATACATGGCTCCCCTCATCCTTCCCGTACTCTCCGAAAGAAAGCGCCCGCGCCATCTGCCCGTGGTCTTCCTTATATTTCTTTTCCAGTGCGTCCAAAAGCCTTGACGTTTCCGGGATGTTTCCCGTCATCCCCAAAGGCACGGGCGGCACTTTGGATGCAAATGCCCCAATCTCCATCCGGTGCGCCTGGATCGGGGACGCCTTCCCTCCTCCCGCAATCCCGTGCACCCATTTCCTGCTGTCCCTGTATTTAAGAGGGCTCCCACAGCAAGAACAGATACCTTCTTCTTTACCGTTGATTAAAAATATCTTCAGCTTCCTTGTATTCTACTTCATATTTTGATATAATGACCATGTTTTTATGATGGTTTCAGGACACAGCTCTGTGCAAAAGATTAGTGTCCTGAAACCTTTTCCTTTCTCTGTTCTCATGTCATTATATCGGTTAATTCTGTGACAGGCAACCAGCGTAATTATAGGTCAGGCAAAATGGGTAGCAACAATACTATAAAACAAAAAATTTGACAAAAAAATACAGGCATTTCCAGGCCTGTAGCGATTTTTTGAAATTAGACTGTTAAACTCCCGTAAAGGACTTTTTAATCAAATTCACAGAAAATTCAAAATGGCAGTTTCTCAATCTATACTACTTCCAGCATTTTCTCTTGATTTTTTTGCGTCCTCTGCATATAATAAGAGTAGGAAATCCCTACTTTCCATATTTCAGAAAGGTGGTGTAAAATCATGTTAGCAAATACGTTTGTAGACAACGCAAAAGTCATGGCAAAGGGGCAGATCACAATTCCGAAAGATATTCGGGAAGTCCTCGGCGTAGCAAGCGGTGATCGCATTACGTTTATCGTTGAGGGAAACACCGTTCGCATTGTCAATTCTGCTGTCTACGCTATGCAGGTGCTTCAAAAAGAGATGGCTGGAGAAGCAGAACGCGCTGGTCTGTCCTCCGATGATGATGTCATGGCACTTGTGAAAGAATTGAGAAATGAGGACGAGAACGCATGAGAGTTTTGATTGATACCAATGTCCTGATTTCTGCCGCCCTAAGTGCAAACGGCATCCCTTTTCAGGCGTATGTAAAAGCGGCGTCCTATCCTCATCATGGGCTAATCTGTGAGCAGAATGTGGACGAAATGAAGCGGATATTTAACAAAAAATTTCCGAATCGACTTGCATCTCTGGATAAATTTCTTTCCGTTGCGCTCCTGACTTTGGAACTGGTTCCGGTTCCGACAGAGGAAAATATTTCAGAGAAACAAATACGTGATGTAAATGACCGCCCGATTCTTCGGACATCCATAGAAGCAAAGGCCGATATTTTACTGACCGGCGATAAAGACTTTTTAGAATCCGGCGTGAAAAATCCAATGATTATGACACCAGCTGAATTTCTCCAATACTGAAACGGCGCGGAGCCGGGAACCTATGAGACGGTTTCCGGCTCCGCATTTTTACATCTGCTCAACCTCATTTTTCAGCATACGCTTGATCTTGTCGCTCATGGTTTCTTTGCTGGTTTCGCTGAAATGTACCCGGACAACATACGTCGTTTTTCCGATCTTCTTTACCAGCGCGGGCGCATCCTTTTGTTCTGCGCCGGTTTTGGGTGCTGCTGTCATTTCAGGGGCGTTTTTCACATTGCTCATAGGGTCATATACTCCTTTCCCGGATGCCCCGCCGGTGGCGGCGGGGGAATACTCCAATCTGTCGGTTTCCAGTTTCATTTTTGGGATATAATCCCTTTGCCGCCGCTTTGGTAGTCTCGGCGTTTTCCTCCCGGAAGTTCTTCCCGTCAAAGAGGATTGGGGCGCACCGTTCCAATATGCGGTCATAGATGCGCGCATGAGCCAGATCGGGCGGGTTCTTGATTTCGTCCAGTTTCAAATTCGTTGTGATAATCATGGGTTTCCGGCTGCGGTAGCGGCAGTCGATCACATGGAACATCTGCTCCATTGCGTACTCGGTATTCCGCTCCACGCCCAGATCGTCAATGATTAACAGGTCATACATTCCCAGACTGGCGATAAAGTCCGCCCTGTCCTCGGAAAACATACCGGTCAGCCGGTTCAGGATAGAGGGAAAGTTCGTCATCAGCACCGGAATATCCCGGTCAAGCAGAGCGTTGGCGATACAACCGGCGAAAAAGGATTTTCCCGTCCCCACATCCCCGAACAGGAGAAGCCCGGTATTGTCCTGATATGCCTGTTTCCAGTTATCCACATAGGCGTGGGTTTTCTTCATCAGCGGATTCGATTCTGCCCGTTGTCATTGGCAAAGGTATAGTCGTACAGATAACGGTCTTGAAGCCCCTGCGCCCGTCTGCGCTTAATGCTCTCCATACGGTTGCGCTGTGCCTCGGCCTCTTTTCGCTGGTGTTCCGCCTCCGCCTGACAGGGGCAGACGCAGCGGGGCATGAAATAGCCGGATTTCCCGAAGCAGGGAACAACAGTCTGGCGGTTCCCGCCGCAATGTTTACAGTGGATAAGCCCGTCAGCCGGGTCTATGTATTCATCCTCTGCCAGCGAAAGGTCTGCGGCGGCGCGGTTGGAACCGGGCCGGAACTGCGCCCCGCATACGGCGCTCCGTTTCGCGTCCAGCCGGTAAAGCAGGGCTGTTTCCAGTTCCTTATCCAGCGGCAGCACCGCCGCCCGGAACCACCGGCACAGCAGTGAGTAGGAAATGCTCTGGACACAGACACATTCCTCTCCATCGTCCAGCGCGATACAGTTGCCGCAATCATAGTTATGTTAATAACTTCATGAGTTGTCACAGATTCAACGTAAGCGATGAATAACCCACCGTTCCACAGGAACTTGATTTTGCTCTATAATGGTATCAGCTTGGAGCGGATGTCCACATCAGTTCTTGATAAAGTAGCCCGGCAGCCGTTTATTGCTTTTCCTGCGGCTCCACTACTGCCATCCATTCCAAAAATAATAATCAGGAGATGATGCTATGTCAGAGAAAAAGAAAACCCGCAGTGACCAGGAATGGCTGGAGCTGATCCAGGAATGCCGCACGAGCGGCCTGCCTGACAGAGAATGGTGCCGGCTGCATTCCATATCCATAAAAACATTTCATAACAAAGTTTCAGACCTAAAGAAAAAATCCTGTATAATACCAGATCCGCAGGCGGCCCCATCCAGACAGATGCACGAAGTGGTTCCACTGGAGCTGGGCAGCAGCCCTGTCCCTGATCCAGGCTGCGCTGCAAGTGATACGCTGCCGGTTCCAGCAGCCCATGCTGCCATCACGGTCAGGATGCCGGGGTACAGCATTGAAATTGCAGACGGTGCTTCAGAAGATACCATACGGAATACGCTTCTGGCGCTGGGGAGGCTGTGCTGTTAGGTGCATTGTCCAGTGACACGAAAGTTTATATCGTCACTGGATGCACCGATATGCGGCGCAGCTTTGACGGCCTTATGTCCCTGATCCGGGACACTTACCAGATGGACCCTTATTCGGACGCCCTTTATCTGTTCTGCGGCCGGAAAAGAAATACGCTAAAGGCCCTGTACTTTGACCAGACGGGTTTCGTGCTTTGCACAAAACGCCTGGACAATGGAAAATTCCAGTGGCCGCGGGACGCTTCGCAAGTAAGGCCGCTTACCCGCCAGCAGCTGCGATGGCTTCTGGAAGGACTCTCCATCTGCCAGCCAAAGGCGGTGCAGCCTTCCGGCAGGAAGGACTTCTGAACTTTTGTGCATTATGTAGAAATTTAAAAATTTATTTTCCAGCGCCGCAAGCCGCCAGGGAATGTTATCCACGACGCTGTTTTTTTCCGGGATGCTGTCCACGCATAACGCAGCGCCAGGCCGCAAAACTGTGGATAACCTGCATGAAAAATGCTGTTTTTAAGCCTTTTTCCTGTATCTGGCGGCAGTTTCCAGTCCGTCATTGTGCCTATCGCGCAGGTATGGTCGGTTTGATTTCATCCCCGCGTTTCCTTATAATGTAAGTAAATGGAAACACGGAGGGTACACATGCCAGTTAATATGGAAGACTATATCCGGCTGCTGGAAACAATGGTGGAACAGCAGAAAATACATATACAGTCCCAGGACGCACGCATCCTGGAGCAGGAGCAGGCCATAGCACAACTGCGCGCCCTTGTGGATGAACTGCGCCTTTTAAAGTCCGGCCTGGAGGAAACGCTTGAAGAATTTAAGCGCCAGCTGTTCGGCACAAAAAGCGAGAAGACAAAAACTTCGCCAGCCAGTTGCGGGGATGAACCGGAAAACCCGCCTGCAAAAACAACGGTGAAAGAACACACCCGGACGAAAAAGAAGAAAGCCGCGAGGGATGAGCGTTATGCGGACATCCCTGTCCGCGATGTCATAATCCCTGTCCCGGATAAGGACCGGCTCTGCCCGTACTGCAATGCGCAAATGATCCTGCTTGGGTATAAACAAGTCCGCACAGAACTGCGCATAACCCCGGCAAAAGTGGAGCGTGTCCGCTATATGCAGGAAGAACTGATCTGCCCGGAATGCCGTAAAGACGGCGACGGCACAATCGTGCAGGCGCAGACGCCTGTACCTCTTATGGCACACAGCCCGGCGTCGCCGTCTGTTGTTGCGTACGTCATGTTTGATAAAAGTTTCGTAAGCGTCCCATACTACCGCCAGGAGGCCTGCATGGCCCAGCTTGGATTGGAACTGCCGCGTGAAACCATGGCGAACTGGTACATAAAATGTGCCATGGAATATTTCCAGCCGGTATATGACCATATGCACCGGCTTCTCCTGCAGAGGGATATTATCCATGCGGATGAAACAACCTGTCAGGTGCTGCGCGAAAAGGGGAAAGCCGCAAAAGCCACATCCTACATGTGGATGTATTTGAGCGGGAGCGACGGCCTGGCGCCAATCGTGCTCTATGAATACCAGGCGGGGCGCAGCGGCGTTTTCCCAAAGGCTTTCCTGGAAGGTTTCTCCGGCATCGTGCAGTGCGATGGGTACAGCGGCTATAACCAGGTAGAGGATGTGGTCCTTGCCATATGCTCTGCGCACTGCCGCAGAAAATTTTACGAAGCCCTCCCGGCAAAACGGCAGAAAAAACTGAAGCTGCTGGACATAAATTCAGAAACGGAAGTAAAAGACATCGAGCTTCCAGGTCCGGAACAGATGAAAAGTATGATTCCGGCTGAGATCGGGCTCGTGTTTTTCAACAAGCTCTTTTTCATTGAAAAAGGGCTCAAAGGCATGGAACCAGAAAAGCGACGGGAAAAACGCCTGGAAAAGGAGGCGCCTGTCTGGGAAAAGTTCTGGACATGGATTGAAACGCTAAAACCGCTTGGCGGCAGCAAGCTGGAAAAAGCCGTCAATTATTCAGTAAACCACAGAGAGACACTGCAGAGCTATATGCTGGACGGCAGATGCGAACTTTCTAATAATAAAGCCGAACGCTGCGCGAAATCCTATGCGATTGGCAGGAAGAACTCTCTGTTCCACGCATCTGTCGCCGGGGCAGAAGCAACCGCGCTTGTTTACAGTATAATAGAGACCGCAAAAGCGAATAAGCTGAATGTATTCCAATACCTTTATGTCCTGCTGCTGTACATGCCTGAGCATAAAGAGGATCCTGATGCAGTTAAAACGCTTCTTCCGTGGAGTGATTTTATCAAAGAACGCTGCACAGGACTGATCGATGTTGAAACGATAACACCTGAAAACAAACCTCAATTGCCAATATAGACTATTTTACACCTAAACGGAACATATGTGGAACGGTAGGTTATTCATCGCTTACGATTCAACTTCACCTGCTGTCGTAAAATCACCCATTTTCCTGTCACACAATCAATTGTATATACAACTATTTATTTCCAGTCTACAGCAGCCCTCCGAACTGCATTTTCCATGTTTCTATCTTATATTGTCTGACTCTTTCGAACCATGCCTCTCTTATCTGCGCCGGAAATTGTTCCAACATCCATGTACAATTCATGCAGGAAAGCCGCCCGGGATATCCCGGACGGCCTGTTTTTCTTCCAGTTTATGTAATTGTCCCAATTCCCCGCACACTTCGCCTAACATCTCTTTTGCGTATAGTTGCCACGCTTCCCTACAGCCAGTCTTTCCCTGTATACCCGGATAATGCCCGCAGGGCGTGGGCAACGGTTACAGCATCTGTTTCATTCATATTCGCTGACAGCCTTTCTTTGTTCCAGAATAAATCGGACAGCCTGCTGAGCGGGCACCCTGTATCGATGTCCGGCATACAAATATACTGGCCGCTCATATATTTCCCGATCACTGCATTGATGCAGCTGTCCCTCCCATAAATAATAAGCTCCGCCATGCCCGGGCCATATCTTCTGACTTTCACTTCCCCAAGCCATCTTTCTTCCCTTTTCCTTCTTCCGCCGGCACGGTGCATACAAACTCCATGCGCCCTTCCGGCCATGTCATCATCCCACACCTCCCAGCATCTCATGGTCCGCCACAAAACGCACCATGTGCTCGTCCACAAGCCGCTTCTGCTGCTGGCACGCATACATCAGCGCCTTTTCACATACACGGTTTATCATCCGCGGTATGCCCGCAGATATCTTATAGACTTCGTCCTCCGCACCGCTGGTGAAAATCTCTTTCCACGCACCCGCATATGCCATATGGGCTGCAACATATTTTCCTGTTTCTGCACGGTCCAGCCTTCCCAGTACGATGTTCATGTCAATACGCTGCCTTATGGCCTCATAGGCCTGCAGCTTCAGCTTCTGCTCCCATAATTCCGTCTGCCCTACAAGCACCAGCGGCATCGGGCCTGTGGAGTCAAACCTGTAATTCAGCAGGAACCTCAGTTCTTCCAGCATGTCCTTCCCTAACAGGTGCGCTTCGTCCAGCACGCACACGACTTTCTTTTTCTGCTCTGTACTGACCGCACAGATCTCTTTCTGCAGCAGCCGTTTGGAATCCCCGCTAAAATAATGCGGCTCCAGGCCCAGCTGCCCCAAAAGCCCTGCATACAGCCATCTCGGCGTCAGCTTCGAATCGGACAGGTATAACAGCAGATATTTTTCCTTTCCAAGCCTTCCGTCCAGCATCCTTACCATAGTGGACTTCCCGCATCCCGGATTTGCCGTCACCACAGCAAACATCTGATGGTCTACGACATAAACAAGCCTTCCCAGTGCGTCCTCTATCTGCGGCGATGTGTACAGCCTCTCCACCGGGATGTCCCTTGTAAATGGCGTATGCTCCATTTCAAAAAACTCTCATACATGCCTCCCCGCCTCCTTCCCGTACTCCCCGAAGGAAAGGGCACGCGCCATCTGCCCGTGGTCTTCCTTATATTTCTTTTCCAGTGCATCCAGGAGCCTTGATGTTTCCGGAACGTTTCCCGTCATCCCCATAGGCACTGGCGGCACTTTGGATGAAAACGCACCTATCTCCATCCGGTGTGCCTCAAGCGGCTCCGCACCGCGGCATCTTACCGTCACCGTTTTCATATCCATCGGGTCATAAGCGATCTCCGCCTCCATATTTGCCAGCGCAGCGCTCGCTTCATAACGGCTTCCCCTGAGAGAAAAACACCCCGCCTCGTCTATCCGGCGTGTTTCATGGTGCAGGAATGCTTCCGCCACCACGGATACATCCATAAAAACCAGCCCCCGGGTATCCCTCATCCATTCCTGCTCCGGCGTGATCCCCCTGGCAGGGACTGACACGCCATAAGATTCATAATACTCCTTTATCCCTGCATGTGCCTCTTTCTGGTATTCCTGCTCTAAAAATATCTTCCACCTGCGGTTCAGTTCTTCCACGGAATGCACGTGCGCTGCGCGGATCTCCGCCATAAACTGGTCCACTTTCTGGTGGAATTTTTCTATTTTTCCTTTGTTATGTAAATCTTTACATAACAAGGGTTGAACAAAATCGCTGCGCGATGGCCTGCCAAGGTTACGCATAGCGATTTTTCTTTTTCATAAAAAAGCAGTAGTAAATGAGACCTGAATAAGGTATAGTTAATTCACCACAAACCAACAAACCTTATACGTATAGGAATCATCACTACTGCTATGGACAAAATCATACCATGTATCCGCTCAGCGGGCAAGCGGTTTTATATTGCCCGTCACGGTAAACGCAGGTTTTATAAACTTTTTATAAATTTGGAGATATCAGTTTTCACGATTAAAACTATACGTAAAGATGCGATGGTTAAATTATTTTGCGTATAATAACTAGACATGGGGTTCTGCCATGTGTTAAACGATGTATTTAATTCGTACCCTCTATTTTATTCCAGTATTTAATCCGCCCAATACTTTATAAAGGTAAGCCATGTCATACCCGCATTTCTTTCTTTTGCTGGCAATCCCCATCTTACAGCTTTTTTCCTGTTTCAGCAGATTTACTCCTATATGGCGTGCCATATTCATGTTTTCTGCTGCATTTCCAGCCCTGATCCGGCTTTCATCCTCCCTGAACGCGATATCAAGCACCCAGTGCAGGCTGTTTTCAATCCCCCAGTGTGCCCTTTCACTTTTCCCATATTCTGCGGCTGTCATTCCTTTCCTGCTGTATATGGCGTAATTTACAGCTGTTACGGTATTCCCTTTTTCCGTTACTGTAGATACACATGCCCCAATACCTGCAAGGCCCTCCTACTCCGGATGCCTCTGCCTGAGCCATTCAATATCATTTTCAACGTAATACTCCCTCTTTTCTATCCTCCCGTGCTCCTTACACAGATCTTTATAGTAACGCTCCGCCTTTTCCAGGGCATCTTTCTTTTCCGTAAATACATCTTTTTCAAAATACTCCCGGATATCGTCCATAAGTGTCTGCTGATTCCCTTTCACCTGCAGGATATAATCTGCGTTTTTGTGAATGATCTTGCGGGCGATCTCTTTCTGCGTTCCCATCGCATCAATTGTGACAATACATCCTTCCAGGCACAGAATGTCCAAAAGCTCCGGTATTGTCTTTATCTCGTTTGTTTTTTCATCCACACACAACTGGCCCAGTACAAGGGATGATTCTACTGCCCATGCGCTGACCGTGTGGATCGGTTTGATATCCCCTGCTTCTTCCCTGCTGCGCCTTGCTGTTTTACCATCAATCGCCACTACGCCTTTTACTTTGCCTGACACGGCGCTGGCCCACCGGAAAAATGCATCATGGAATTTTTCCGGCTCGATCATCTGGAAAACCCTGTTTATCGTATCATGGGAAGGAATGCCGCCTGGCAGTTCAAGGAACGTTCCCAGCCATTGTTTTTTAGAAGCCGCCCAGTCTGCAATCTCATTCCAGGTATCCATCCCTGCAAGGACAGCTGTGACAGCGATAATGATAATATCAAGAAATTTGTGTCTTTGGTTGTATGGAGCCCTTGGATCTGGGATTTCACGCATACAATCGATCAGTAAAATATCTTTTTTCTCTTTTTCCATAATAATTATTTCCTTTCAGAGTTTGGAAATAATTATACACGAATGTGTAAAGATTGTCTTTGACTAAATTCAATATAACAGAAAATTTGAAACTTGGGAATACATAAAAGCTTGCGTTTACCGTGTATTGCCCGTGCACCTCCATAGACGGCTGGACCGTATCAGCCACTAAAATCATAGAGCACTCTCGGAAACTCAATAGAGAATAAGCAGGAAAAGGTTGATTTTCAGAAATGAGAGGGATAAGGGATGGATGATTATGGGGCTTGAGCAGTCCAGAGAGCATAAAGAATAAAAATGTGCATGACTTTAAAACCTGTCGAAAAACAGGCTTGAAAGAATCCGGAAGCAGGAAACTTGGTTTATGCCACTGCCTGCACCTGCTGTTTATAGCGGGCATCCAGATGGATGCAGATTCCAATCATGGTTGTCATGAAAGAATAATGCTCCTTTGTGTGTATGAACATACGGTGCAGTCCGTAATCATTGAGGATGCGGTTGTTGATACGTTCCGTGGCGGTGCGTTGATTATAAATCTTCTTATAAGCATCTGTGCCGCGGGGGACGTCGGTGTAAAGCCGGATATCCCATTCGGGCCGGGTCTTGACGACTCTCCCATATTTGGAATCGGTGCAGG
This sequence comes from Eubacterium plexicaudatum ASF492, assembly GCF_000364225.2. Classification (GTDB taxonomy): domain Bacteria; phylum Bacillota; class Clostridia; order Lachnospirales; family Lachnospiraceae; genus Eubacterium_J; species Eubacterium_J plexicaudatum. Next base: position 3,912,263 of record NZ_AQFT02000001.1, on the reverse strand, counting down.
AGTTTTTACATTTGGAACAGTGATCTTTCCCATAGGGGCAGCGCCACATGAGGTAACCGCTGGATCTGTCATAACCGTTAGGCTTCATGCGCAGTTTTTCCTGACATAAGGGCGTTCCATCTTTGTCAATGGTGATGGTATCAGGAATTGTTTTTGGCCGGCCGCATTTGTCGTTCAGGTCGATGAAGGCCCGTATTCCCCTGTTTTTAAGGATCCGGTAGGTGGGGGAATTGTCCATTGCAGAATCCAGGCACATATTCGAGGTGGAAACAGCCGGCATATGTTTTTCCAGTTCATGGAAAGCGACAAGGAAATTGACCGAATCATGACGCTTTGCACTGGTAAAACGCAGAAGCAGGGGGAGATCTGTCCTGAGTTCACTGTTATAGCAGGATAATTGGAACAAAGTGTAGCCGAAGTAATATTTTTCCAGGTCGCTGTCCCAGCCCCAGGAAGCATCGGGGTCGGGGAAATGCCGCAGGTTTTCCGGTGCGCCAACCCTGTGGTGCCCGCGTGGGCAGGCATGGGTATGCACGGCGGTGCCGTCTCCGGAAACCGTAAGGTGTTCCCTTGGTATGAGGCCGGATTCCATGGAAGGCAGGACAGCCACGTGATAGAAGAAGCGCTGCAGCCGCCCTTCAAAGTTAAAAGGGATATCCTTCCCGCTCATGAGCCGTTTTTCGATAGATTCTGTGATTTTGGGCTTTGCCTCCTGTGCTTTGTGTTTTTTGCCTTTGGGCTTATCCGGCTTTTTGGTGTTCCAGGAAGCCGGAAGCAGTTTGTCCCGCGCATATAAGTCCGTTGGCGGTGCAGCCCAGAGCCTGTCCATGAAGTCAAAATAAGAACCGAGGGGCGGCAGGGAATCCGTAGTGCAGCCGATGAGAGCGGCAAGGAGGCGGTCATGTTTGAGCCTGTCGACCCAAAGGGTAAGGGATAGCTTGGCCAAACCTTCTGAAAATAGAAGAAAGAAAAGGATAAAAGACCAAAAGATTTGTGGCTGGTTCTTAGCGGGCCTGCCAGTGTTGGAGTAAAAGGGCAGAAGGAACTCCATGGCCTTATCGGTATCGAAAAGGCGGAGTTTCTGCCATGGCTTCCAAAGCCCCGTATGGAGCCGGACTCTTTCAGAGGAATCGAAATGGACTTTGGATTCGTTGAGAAAGTACTTGTAATCTTGCATGGGCTGCCAGTACTTGATCATAAAGTGCACCTCCTAGTAGTTTAGTTTAATGCTGTGCGTGTGGCACAGACGCTTCTTAACTACAAGGGGCGCGTTTGGTGACTGGCGTATATGGTCACCAAACGCGCTGCACATTTTGACTTATATGTCAATACTTTTTTGAAAATTTAACAAAAATGTTTTCCGGGATATGGAGGAAAGCAAAAAAGAAGAACATGAAAAAAGAGCGGAAATTCGGGCTTAAAGAGTTTCCGAGACCGCTCTCATAACATTATGGAGGGCGTTTTCATGAACGAAAAATATCTTCTCAGGCTGCAGGAAGACCTGCGGCTCAAAAACTTTACCCAGAATACATGTGACGACTATTACCGCTTTACAAAACGCTTCCTGGAATTCACTGGAAAAGAAGCCATGTCCATTACCTACGCCGACATACGGAGGTTCATTTTCCACATGAAGGACAATGAATCAAAAAAGGCTTCCACCATCAACGTCTATACAGCGGCAATCCGGTTCTTTTTTGAATACACCCTGGGCTATGTATGGGGCCCGAAAAAGATACCAAAGATGAAGCGCGACCGCCAGCTTCCCGTGATCCTTACGCGGGAACAGGTCGGCCTGCTGATCGATTCCATGGATAACTACAAACACAAGGCAATCACCTCCACCATGTATTCTTCAGGGCTGAGGGTGAGTGAGGTCTGCCGCCTGCGCTATGAGGATGTCCGCAGGTCACAGAGGATGATCCATGTGCCGCTGTCGAAGAACAGGCAGGACCGGTATACCATACTCAGCGACCGCAACCTGGAGATCCTCACGGAGTACTGGTACCGCTACAACCGGCCAAGGGGATGGCTGTTCCCCAGCACCGTAAGGGATGAGCCCCTGACAACGGCAGCCGTCGAAACGTTCATCAAGGACCATGCCCGTGCGCTGGGGCTGCCGGAAGGGGTGACACCACATACGATGCGCCACTGTTTCGCCTGCCATGCCCTGGAGGACGGTATCAGCCACACATTCATCCAGCAGCTTTTAGGGCACCGCAGCCCGAATTCCACCGATGTGTACCTGCAGATGACATCAAAGGCCCTCATGGGGATCAGGAGTCCATTCGACACGTTTGAAAAAATGGGGATGGAGGCCCGCGGTGATGGCAGATAAACCGACAATCCAGGATGTCCTGTGGCAGTTCTACCCCAGATACTTAGAAAATATACTCCCAATGCCAGACAGGCAAAGTCTGCAGTCCACATCCTCAACTGCAAGACAGGGGCATACGGGGTGAATGTCTCCAGATGCGGCCAGTGCGGCCATATCCAGATACATAAAAATTCCTGCCGTGACAGATCCTGCCCGATGTGCCAGGCACTGTCCAATGAACTATGGGTCGATGCGCAGAATGAGCATGTGCTGGATATCGATTATTATCATATGGTATTCACCTGCCCAAGCGAACTGAACGCCCTGATCTACTGTAACCAGGAAGAACTGTATTCCCTGTTCTTCCATGCCGTGTCGGAAACTATCATGGAACTTTCCAAGGATCCGGCATATATGGGCGGCACCCCCGGCTTCATCAGCATCATGCACACATGGGGTTCAAACCTGTCCTACCATCCCCATATCCATGTTCTCTGCACAGGCGGTGGGCTTGATGCGGACCGGAACTGGCATCAGAAAAAGGGCGGCTTCTTCCTGCCCGGAAAGGCGATGGCCGCACTTTTTAAGGGCAAGTTCCTGTCCGGGCTGAAGGCGCTGCATGAGGCGGGAAACCTAAGCTATGAGTGGGAGGCGGCCAGGTACCGCAACCAGTATAAATACCAGGAACTGCTGGATGCCTGTTATGGAAAAAACTGGGTCACGGATATCAGGGAGTCTTTTGCCGGAGCGGAGATGTTGGACGGCGAATTGAGGGAGACATAAATGGCAAATTATTTTTCCAACCTTTTTCGCATTGACTGCGCAGCGCTGTCTACAAATGCATAATACCGCCGAAAATGCAGCACGCTGTTGGTATAGCTTTTCTTTCGAAATCGAAAGGCCATGAATCCCATTATGAGATCCATAGCCACATGATGTATTTGGATTTTTTATTGTTTGTCAGCCAGAGTCGGCAGATAAGCCAAACCGGCAGCAACAGTTACGGCATCTACCTTCCGCATTAGATTGCTGATCCGCCCCTCATTCCAGAAAATATCAGAAAAATCGGATAGTTCACATCCCACATCATGATTCGGGATGCACAGGTAGTTTCCGTATTTATGCACTCCGGCCAGGATGTGGAAGTATGTCCCCCGTCCATTCATCTCAGCTTCATACCATCCAGGCCGCCATCGCAGCAGGATAATCTCCCCTGTCCAGGTTTCTATGCGGGAACCATCCCTGAAAAAACAGCTGTATTCCAAAAATAGCACCCCCTATCCAAGATTCTGGCTGCTGACGGAGGCAAGTATGACTTCCGTGTCAATTGCTTTCTTCTCCATCTGTGCGCCAAGGGTAAGGGCATTTGTCATCAGGTTATCCACCAGGCGCGGATTCCCCTGGGAATGGCTGTGGACAGCGGAAAGGGCGGCCTGCTCTATGATGGAGGCAGAGCCTCCCGCACAGGAGACCTTGTGGAGTACATACTGCGCCACTTCTGAATCTGTGAGACCAGTAAAGTTGTAATGCACGGTGATCCTCTGGCGCAGGGCTTCGTGGACCGGCTTGCGCAGGGTATTGTTCAGGTGCGGTTCCCCGCACAGGATGAGCGTAAAGCAGTTCAGGGAGTCATAGCCGTAGTTCATGAGCATCTTAATGTCCTCCAGGATGCCTGTGGAGAGGTACTGGGCCTCGTCAACGGCCAGAAGAAGGGGCTGCTTCTTTTCCCGGTAAAGGTAGAGGATCTGCTCCTGTATGGCCCGGAACATCCCGGGTTTGCCGCCTCTAGGTTCTACTCCCAGTACAGAGCAGAGCTGGCGGTAGAACTCCATGACGCTTACGGTGGAAAGACAGAGGTACTCCATATGGTAAAGGTTCGGGTTGAGCCCCTTTGCAAAACAGCGGAGTCCAAAAGACTTCCCCATGCCCGGGCGTGCCGTGAACAGACCAATGCCCCTGGTATCCTTGAGGTAATCCAGCCGGGAGAGCATCTCAGAGATGTCCCTGGAAAGGAAACGGTCTTTTTCCCGGACCATCTGTTTGTCAAAAGGATTGAAAGACAATCCATAGTAAGAACGGAACATCAACAGCCACCCCCTAACTTTGAGTAGTCGATGCCAGGTGTATTGTTGCGCTTCGTCCTGCAGTTCTCATTCTTATCCGTAGGGCGGATGGGATAATGCACTCCTTCGTAAAGGATGAAGGCGGAGGACATGTCATCCGGGAGGAAGCGGATCTCCACTTTTGATGAGATAAACTGCATAGGGACATCATAGGATACCTTGTCGATGGAGACGGTAGAATCCTTATTCACTTTCCTTGTAATGCGGTTCAGGAAACATTCCTCCAGCCATTCCCTGGACGCAGGTGTCCGTATGGAAGCGCGGGTCTGCTGGTAACGGGAAAGGGGTGTAGTAAGCGATGAACAACCTACCGTTCCCCTGATGATATGTTTAGGTGTAAAATAGTTTATAGCGGCAGCTGAGGCTTGTTTTCAGGTGTTATCGTTTCAACATCAATCAGCCCTGTACAGTGTTCTTTGATAAAACTGCTCCATGGAAGAAGTATTTCAACCGCAGCAGGATCATCTTTATGATCGGGCATATACAGCAGCAGGATATAAAGATACTGGAATACATTTAACTTATTGGCCTTTGCAGTTTCTATCATGCTGTAAACAAGCGCACCTGCTTTAGCACCCGCAACGGATGTATGGAACAGGGAATTTTTCCTTCCGATGGCATAAGATTTTGCACGCCGCTCCGCTGCATTGTTTGACAATTCGCATCTGCCGTCCAACAGATAGCTCTGCAGCGTTTCTCTGTGGTTTATCGCGTAATTGACAGCTTTTTCCAGCTTGCTGCCGCCGAGCGGCTTTAGTGTTTCGACCCATGCCCAGAACTTTTCCCAGACAGGCGGCTCCTTTTCCAGGCGTTTTGCTTTCCGCAGGTCCGGTTCCATGCCTTTGAGCCCTTTTTCAATGAAAAAGAGCTTGTTGAAGAACATGAGCCCGATTTCAGCCGGGATTATGCTTTTCATTTGTTCCGGGCCTGGAAGCGGGATGTCTTTTACTTCCGTTTCTGAATTTATGTTCAGCAGTTTCAACTGCTTCTGCCGCTCTGTCGGGAGGGCTTCGTAAAACTTCCTGCGGCAGTGTGCGCAGCACACAGCGAGTATTACATCTTCTACCTTGTTATAGCCGCTGTACCCGTCGCACTGTACGATGCCGGAAAATCCATCCAGGAATGCCTTTGGAAAATCCCCGCTGCGCCCCGCCTGGTATTCGTAAAGCACGATCGGCGGCAGGCCATCGCTTCCGCTTAAATACAGCCACATATACGAAGTGGATTCTGCGGCCCTCCCTTTTTCACGCAGCACCTGGCATGTGGTTTCATCCGCATGGATGACCCCTCTCTGCAGGAGGAGTCCATGCAGACGGTCATATACCGGCTGGAAATATTCCAGGGCGCATCTGATATACCAGTTCGCCATGGTCTCACGAGGCAGTTTCAGGCCAAGCTGGGCCATGCAGGCTTCCTGGCGGTAGTATGGGACACTTGCAAAGCTTTTATCAAACATGACATATGCTACAGCAGACGGCGATGCCGGACTGTGCGGCAGCAAAGGCGCAGGCGTTTGCGCCTGTACGATCGTCCCGTCACCGTCCTTACGGCATTCCGGACAGATCAGCTCCTCCTGCATATAACGGACACGTTCCACTATTGCCGGGGTTATGCGCAGCTCTGTGCGGACTTCCTTACGCCCGAGCGGCATCATTTCCGCATTGCAGTACGGACAGCGGCGGTCTTTGTCCGGGACAGGTATAACGACATCACGGACAGGGATGTCTGCATAGCGTTCATCCCTTGTTGTTTTTTCTTTTTTGCCCGTGTGTGTTCTTTTACCGTTGTTTTTGAGGCTGGATCTTCTGTTTCCACTGCGGCATCGGCCTGGGAGGTTTTTGTTTTTTCGCTTTTTGTTCCGAACAGCTGGCGCTTGAATTCTTCAAGCGTCTCCTCCAGGCCGGCCTTCAAAAGACGCAGGTCATCCACAAGGGAGCGCAGGTCCGCGATCGTCTGTTCCACCATTTCTTCCAACAGCCGTGTGTATTCTTCATTATCAGCCGGCATATGCGCCCCTCCGTATTTCTTTCTGCTTATATTATAAATTATAAAGAAATGCGGGGGTGAAATCAAACCGTCCATAACTGCATGATAAGCAGTTTGACGGATTGGAAAAAGGCAGTTTGTCCACAGTATTCCGAGGGCAGGGCAGCGGCATATGCGGACAGCCCGCCCGAAAAAATCCGGCAGCGTGGATAACTTTCAAAAACGGCGCCAGCCGCCGGAAAATAAATTTTTAAATTTCATCATAATGCACAAAAGGTCAGAAATCTTTCCTGCCGGAAGGCTGCACTGCATTCGGCTGGCAGATGGAGAGTCCTTCCGGAAGCCAGCGCAGCTGCTGGCGGGTGAGCAGCCTGACTTCTTTCGCATCGCGCGGCCACTGGAACTTTCCATTATCCAGCCGTTTCGTGCAGAGCACAAATCCCGTCTGGTCAAAGTACAGGGCCTTGAGCGTATTTCTTTTTCTGCCGCAGAACAGGTACAGTGCATCTGCATAAGGATCCATCTGGTAAGTGTCGCGGATAAGGGCCATAAGGCCGTCGAAGCTGCGCCGCATATCCGTGCGCCCGGTGACGATATAAACTTTTGTATCACCGGACAATGCGCCTAACACAGAGATCCCAGCGCCAGAAGCGTATTGCGAATGATGTCTTCTGAAGCGCCTTCTAAGATTTCAACACGGTATCCGGATATCCTGACTGTGACAACAACACGGGCAGACGGGACCTGCATTGCACCACCGGCGGGATCCTGTGGATAAAGCACCGGATCAGCAGCCATTTCCAGAGGAACCACTTCGTGTTTCTGCCCAGAAGCAGCTGTCTGTGATCCTGGTATGCCACAGGACTTTTTTCTTAAATCTGCGGCTTTATTATAAAATGTTTTTATGGATATAGAACGTGTCTGGCACCAGTTTTTGACAGACAGGCCGCTGGCGCGGCACTCCTGGATTAGCTCCAGCCATTCCTGGTCGCTGCGTATTTTCTTTGACATAGCATCATCTCCTGATAGTTATTTTGGAGCTGATAGCAGCAGCGGATGCCAGACAGATGGCTGCCGGACTGCTTGATCAAGAACTGATGTAGATATTCGCTCCAAGTTGCTATCATTATAGGGCAAAATCCTGTTCTTGTGGGACGGCAGGTTATTCATCGCTTACGCTTTGTCGCCTATGCCTTTTCCGGTATTCAGACTCTGCTTCCCAGTCCCCTCCGCGGCGCAAGGCAGGGACTGTCGCCGGAGTTTGAGGGGATTGTGGCTGAGTTCCTGTCTGGAAACTCCCACCCGAACACGCGATGTGACATGCGCTGGACGGCCACTAAATATTTTGCATGGCTGGAAAACCAGGGCTTTAAAAATCTGGAGGGTGTCGGCGCTATCCAGATACAGAAGTTCCTTTTGGATTGTTCGGAGAAATATGCTCCGGGCACTATCCATGACCTCCAGTTGTATTTAAAAAAACTGTATGCGTTCCTGCATGCATCCGGGCGGTCGGAAGAAGATTTCCGGGAACTGCTCTCTTTCAAAGTAAACCGTGACAAAAAAGTGTACCCGCCCCTCCCAAAATCAGATATTGCAAAGCTGCTGGACACCATTGACCGTACAAGCATAACGGGGAAACGTGATTATGCAGCCATGATGCTTGGGACGGTTCTTGGCCTGCGTGCATGTGACATTATTTCCTTAAAGCTCAAAGACATCGACTGGATGCGTGGGGAGATCCGGATTATGCAGTCAAAGACATCGAGTCCCGTTGCGCTCCCGCTTACGCAGGATGTCGGGGAAACGCTGCGGGATTATATACTGAACGCCCGCCCAAACTCAGCAGCCAGGCAGGTGTTCCTCCGGATCAAAGCGCCGCACACGCCCCTTGCGGCTGCGGTAACAGTCGGGGAAATCTACGCAAAATGCTGCGCGGCAGCCGGCCTGCCGGTGAACAAGCGTTTCCATGACCTGCGCCGTTCTCTTGGCACATCCATGGCATCAAACGGCGTGCCAGTACATGATGTCGCACAGGTATTTGGCCACACAAATGATGAATCTGTAAAGCCGTACATTGCCACGGACATGGAGCATCTGAAAATGTGTTCGCTGCCTTTCGACGGCATCGCCCCGAAAGTCCAGCTAAGAAATGTCAATAGGTAAGATGAAAAATGTTTAAAAAATTTTTTTCAAGCATTTGATGTAAAAAAGAGTAACTTTAATAAGCCCACCCCAGTGGAAATTTTCAAAATTTATAAGAACTTGTTAAGCTGCGCTCTGTGCCTTGTCAGGATGCGTTGCCAGATACCGTTCACAGTGTTCCTGAGGAGTGATGACCTCAAACGGCTTATTGTCCCGGAGCATGGCAAAGATGATGTTGCAGATCTTGTGCATCACAGCTCCGACAGCCACGTTCTTCTTCTTGGCTTTGCATTTGTCGGCATAATAGCTGTGGATGACCGGATTTACAGGCATCCCGCTGCCCTTGTCTACCTTAAGGTTATTGAGCGCCACCATATGCAGGATGCGTCTGGCGAGGCTGGAACCCCTTTTTGACATATGTACCTTGTCCCCGTTGAACTTCCCGGACTGCTTCACGGCAGGATCCAGGCCAAAGTATGCATACAGCTTCTTCGGGGAGGGGAACAGGTCAAACGATCCCATTTCCGCAACCAGGACCACTGCGCTCAGGAAGCCTATGCCGCGCAGCGACTGGAGAATCTTTATGCGGTCATAGACCGGGTTGCCTTTCAGGCCATCGACAGAACCATGGATTGCTTCCAGGATCGTGTCAAGGCGTTTCCGGTACTCCTGGTAAGAGTCTATGTAGAGCCGGATGCGGACGGAATTGCTTTTCAGTGCCCGCCCAAAGATGGCGGCATCTTTCGCTGCGGTCCGCAGGGCATCATACTTGGCCAGGGCATACTTTTCCCCAAAACGTGCCGTGGAACGGATCATTTCCACCACCGTTTCCTTTGGGGCGGCAAGAAGGTCCTCCGCGAGCGGATAGGCATCCAGGAGCTTTAAGGAAGTCTTTGTGGTGACCTTGCTGAACACTTTCCGGTATGCGGGAAATGACACTTTCAGCTCTGCAGTGAGCTTGAGGACAACAGCGGACTGCAGATCCCTGAAGTAGTAATAGTCGCGGACTAGGTTACGCAGGTCGATGACCTCATCATCAGGGATGATGGAAACCTTCAGGGAAGCATCCAGCCCTACTTTGGCAGCTTTTTTTGAATCAAATTTATCATTATGCAGTTTCCTTACGTTCAGATTTGTGCTATTCTTAGTGATGATAGGATTAATGACGGAGCAGTCAAAACCCTTATCGCGAAGGAAGCACAGGAGTGGGATGTGATAGATCCCGGTGGACTCAAGGAAGCAGCGGCTTTTAAGAGAATACGCCTCTTGTGCTTCCTTTATTTTTGAGATGGCAAGCTCCCGGGACTGGGGATCGGAATGAACGATCTTAAAGGGTTTCCCGGCAAGGGTGCCATTGGGGAGCATGATGGACATCCATGTGAAGTCTGCCCCGACATCAAGCCCGACTGAGAGATAGGGGATACTTTCCAGCATCTTAAGTACTTTTTGGTATTGCATGGTTTTATCCTTTCCGGCAGGTATCCATTTCCAGAGGGCGGATACACAACCTAGCGGCTTATACAGGTATAGCCGGGGCTTCCCAACCAGCCAAAACATAAATCACCACCGAATGGACTGACAGACTTAATTGGAGGTTTCACCAGCCGGAAGACCGGTTCCCAAGGAGGCGTCGTCAATGATCCTGCCTCAGTGATTATACCTCTATATTTTGTCTGGTGCATTAAGGAAACCTCAGACAAGGTAAAAATTTTATCAATAGCCTTTGATGGAAGGGGAACCCTCCTTCAGCTATTCATCAGATGTGACTTTATAACTTATTAACTCTATCGCCCTTGTGGCTATATCATTATTATACTAGGAGGTGGCACGGTATGAATGATGAATTTATAAGTGCATTCAGCGGGAGGATCGGGGCTTTCCTGGACTACCGCACAGCACGCGGCTTTAAGCGCGAAACATATATCCGGCATTTTATCAGGTTTGACCGATGGTGTGCGGAAAAACAGCCGGGGCAGGATCTGCTTTCCAGGGAAATTGTCCATGGGTGGATAGATGATGATAAGGCACCCTGCCATGAACTTTCCCACAGGGCCGCCGCGATGAGGCTGTTTGGGAGATACCTCTGCTCCCTCGGCGAGGACGCGTATGTACTTCCTGATAAGTATACGCCAATCAAAAGCCATGCTGCCGTGTTCGTTTTCACGGATGCAGAACTTTCCGCCCTTTTTGAATCCATTGACTTTCTTGTGCCAACAAAGAAAGAGCCTTTCCTTAATGAAATTGTTTCTGTGTTGTTCCGTCTGATCTACACCTGCGGCCTACGCCCGAACGAGGGGCGCGAGCTTCTGGCAGAGAATGTCTTCCTTGATACGGGCGCTGTACTCATCACGCATACAAAACGCAATAAGGAACGGTTTGTCGTCATGTCCGATGACATGGTGGCCCTTGCCCGCAGATATGACCAGAGGCGCAGGATTTTCGGAGGCGGGAGCCCTTATTTTTTCCCGTCAGCCGGAGGCGGCCCGCTGTCAGCGGAAACTATCCATTCCGCGCTCAACATGGCCTGGTCGCATGCGGACATTGATGGGAAGCGCCCTGGGAAAATACGGGTATACAGCCTCCGCCACCAGTTCGCCTCTGCCTGCCTGAACCGCTGGCTGGACAATGGAGAGAACCTTATGGCAATGCTCCCGTTCCTGCGGGAATACATGGGTCATAAGAACCTGTCGGAAACCGCCTATTACATCCATATACTGCCTGAAAATCTCATAAAGTCCCCTGCCATTGACTGGGACAAATTCAACGCGATGTTCCAGGAGGTGGAAAAATGAAAAAAACAGACGGTGACAACCTTTTTAAATTCGTACATGACTACCTTAAAGTTTACCTGCCGAAACAGCGCAAGGCAAGCCCGAACACAATCCGCTCCTACCGCAAAGCACTGGATGAGCTTTTTGACTACATAAAAGAAAAGGAAGACATCCCGTTGTGGAACGTGGCGCTTGGACACTTGGACGCCGATACGATACTGTCTTTTATAGAACACCTGGGGACAGACTGTGGATGCTCAGATGCCACATTAAACAGCCGGCTTGCGGCAATACGGGCATTTATGGATTATGCAGCTGACCGGGATGTGACGCTGGTGGACACTCTCAATGCTTTGAAGAAAGTATCCTATAAAAAACCACGTAATGCGGACATCATTGACTACATGAGCATGGAAGCGGTCACCGCCCTTGCGAGACAGGCGGACACGCATACTGCCAAGGGCAGGCGCGACGGATTCTTCATTATGCTGATGTATGATACCGGGGCCAGAGTCTCGGAGGTGCTTGATATCCGGCTTTGCGATTTCCAGCTGGGAAGCGTGCCAAAAGTCACGCTGCATGGGAAGGGGAAGAAAACCCGATCCATCCCGCTTATGGAAAAGACGGTTCAGCACTTGGAAAAATACCTTTCAGAATTCCACAGCGGACTGCCAATATCATCAGATGAGCCGTTATTTTATTCAACAATGCATGGGGAAAGACATAAGCTGACAGCCAGGAACATGCGGTATGTACTCAGAGCATATGGTGAAAAGGCTGGGCTGGAATGCCCAGAAGTGCCCGAGAAAATTTTTCCGCATCTTCTCAGGCATAGCCGTGCCATGCACTTATACCAGGAAGGGATGGATTTGACGCTTGTATCCCAATGGCTGGGGCATTCGCAGCTGGAAACCACACAGATCTATGCACATGCAGACACAGAGCAGAAGCGGAAGGCGATTGCAGCAGCAACGCCGCCCGATAACCCGCTTTATTCGAAACTAAACTCTGCAAGGTATACGGTCACGGATGAGGAAACATTGAAAAAACTTATGGGACTCCGGTAAGATCATTTTTATCGGAAAATTTTATAATTAGCACTATAGTATATTTGATGAGTGCATAGTCAAACAGCTTTTTTTATCGGAAAATTTTGGCTGAAAATCCTTTTAAATAAGGCATTTCCGTCAAGATTTCCGATAAAAATAATTTTCCTATAACCTACGGTAGCTGAACATTCAAAAGACAAAATGCGTGAATACACTTTCTCTAATAATGTGTTGACAGCAATTTGAATTGATTTTTTTCAAACTCTAAAAGCCCCTCATCACGCATTTTACAAAGTTCATTTGACATGGCACTGCGATCAACTGAAAGAAAATCTGCAAGTTGCTGACGGTTAAAAGGAATTGTAAAGCTTACACTATTCTGCTTTTTCGATTCTTCTGATAAATAGGAAATCAATTTATCTCGTGTAGTTCGTTTGGACATATGGCCAAGTTTCCGTACAAGATTTCTATTTTTTTCAGAAATTGAGAAAAACATATTCTGTATGACCAAGGTATGAAAATGACAGGCTGCTGAGCAGACTGTAATAATCCGCCTTACATTAAAAAAGATGACTACACTGTTTTCTACTGCAACAATATCATTGGGAAACGCCCCGCTTTCAGGTGAAGCATACGCCTCTCCAAATGTTTCACCTACGCCGATTTTTCCAAGGATGCTGCGATTGCCCCAATAATCATCTGTCTGGATATAAAGGCTCCCCTCGATTAAAACAATAATGTCGCTTAAATGTTCCCCTTGCCGTAAAACATATTCTCCTTTTTTATATGTGCAGGGTTTTGCTCCAAGGCAGGAAATCATGGATGCAATTTCATCATCACCAACCCCGGCAAATAGCTTTGTTCTTTTAAGAACAGAAATATATTTTTTCATAAAGCCTCATTTCTCGTTGTAAAAACAACCGCTTTGTTTGAATTATTGTAATATAATCTCAACGTAATGTCAATGAGCTACCGATACGATGGTAATACCTTAAAGACGAAATGTGATGAAAACAACACTTGCCACCCAAACATAATGTAAGCAATGTGTTTTCAATGGAAAGGAGCAAAATATGGTCAGAAAAATAATAAAAATTGATGAAGAAAAATGTATTGGCTGCGGTGCCTGTGCTGATGCCTGCCATGAAGGAGCCATTGAAATGATTGATGGCAAGGCACGGCTCACTCGTGAAGATTATTGTGACGGGCTTGGTGACTGTTTGCCTGCATGTCCTGTGGATGCTATTGCTTTTGAAGAAAGGGAAGCGCCTGCATACGATGAAGGTGCCGTCCTGGCTGCTAAGAGTAAAAAACAATCTGCTACGCTTCCTTGTGGCTGTCCTGGAACACAATCAAAGACCATTCACAGAGAAAGTCACACAGACAGTGTTTTTTCTGCACCAACAAACAGCCATCTCTCACAATGGCCTGTGCAGATCAAACTTGTCCCTGTGAATGCGCCTTACTTTGACAATGCTAATCTTTTGATAGCGGCAGATTGTACAGCTTATGCTTACGGAAATTTCCACAACGAGTTTATCCGAAATCATATTACTCTTATTGGATGCCCAAAACTCGACGAGGGCGACTATACCGAAAAGCTGACTGCAATACTTTCAAACAATAATATTAAAAGTGTTACCGTTGTACGCATGGAAGTACCTTGCTGTGGCGGTATCGAAAACGCTGCAAAAAATGCTTTGCAAACAAGTGGCAAGTTCATTCCGTGGAGGATTGTTACGGTATCTACGGACGGAAAAATATTAGATTAAACGGAGGAAAGAAAGATGGAAAGAAAAATGTTTTGTTTTCAATGTGAACAGACAGCAGGCTGTTCTGCTTGTACCGGAGGTGCCGGTGTATGTGGTAAGAAAGCCGATACCGCTGAATTACAGGATAAGCTGACTGGCGCACTTATTGGTCTTGCAAGGGCTGTGGAGGGAGATGAAAGTCTTGCCACAGAAATGACAGACAAATTAGTTGTGGAGGGGCTTTTTACCACAATCACCAATGTGAATTTTAACAACGACACAATCACTGCGCTTACAGGGCAGATACAAGCTGAGAAAGAGCGTCTTGTGCCGAATTGTTCTGAGTGTTCTTCTGCTTGCGGGAGAAGCAGTAATTACGACATGAAAGAACTATGGAGTGCAAACGAGGATGTTCGTTCTTTGAAATCCCTCATCCTATTCGGCATTCGTGGCATGGCAGCTTACGCTTACCATGCTGATGTACTCGGCTATCGTGATGCTGCTGTAAATAAATTCTTCTATAAAGCGCTTTGGGCTATCGGAATGAAGGACTGGGGCATGGAGGAACTTCTTCCCATTGTTATGGAAGTGGGAGAAATCAATCTGAAATGCATGGCTCTTCTTGACAAAGCCAATACTGAAACCTATGGAAATCCCGCTCCAACTGAAGTTAGCCTGACCATAGAAAAGGGCCCGTTTATCGTCATTTCCGGGCATGACCTATATGACTTAAAACAGCTTCTCGAACAGACCGAGGGGAAAGGCATCAATATCTATACACACGGCGAAATGCTTCCTGCACACGCATATCCTGAATTAAAAAAATACTCACACCTGAAAGGAAATTTCGGGACAGCCTGGCAGAATCAGCAAAAGGAATTTACCGATATTCCTGCGCCTGTTTTGTTTACCACCAACTGCCTGATGCCTCCAAAGGAAAGTTATGCCGACCGCGTGTTCACAACTGAGGTTGTTTCCTACCCGGAACTCATACACATTGGTGAAAACAAAGATTTTACACCTGTCATTGAAAAGGCACTTTCTCTTGGTGGCTATCCTATGGATATGCACCTTACTGGAATTAACGGCGGGCAAAGAGTTATGACAGGCTTTGCACATAATACAGTTCTTTCGGCCGCCGATACCGTGATAAAGGCTGTAAAATCTGGCGACATCAAACATTTCTTCCTTGTAGGCGGCTGTGATGGTGCAAAGCCTGGACGCAATTATTATACGGAATTTGTTAAGCAGACACCAAAGGACAGTATTGTGCTGACACTCGCCTGCGGTAAATACCGTTTCAATGACCTTAATCTTGGGACAATCGGTGAGCTTCCCAGAATTATGGACATGGGGCAGTGCAATGATGCATATAGCGCAATCAAAGTCGCGTCAGCGCTTGCAGAAGCTTTTGGTTGCAGTGTAAACGACCTGCCACTTTCAATCATTCTGTCATGGTATGAGCAGAAAGCGGTCTGTGTTTTGCTAACACTCCTGCATCTTGGTATTAAAAACATTTTGATTGGCCCCTCGCTTCCAGCATTTATTTCACCGAAGGTGCTTAATTTTCTTGTAGAAAACTACAACATTGCACTTATTAGCACGCCCGAAGAAGACTTAAAAAAAATGCTTGGATAAAGAACATTGGCAACATCATTTTAGCCTAACTAAATATATTGACAGCAAGGAGGCGCATAATGCTATCAATACGGATATTAGTCATAGGTGACGATCTAATGGTTCTTCAGTCTGTCAAAAGATTTATGCAAAATGACAGTACGGATGTCATCTATGCGATGTCCGTAAATGAAGCTTTAAATTTACTTTTCCACAATGAATATTCACTGGTTATTATGTGTATTCCGTTACCGGTAAATAGTAATGACAAATATCTTCGCCTTGTACGAGAAAAACATCCCATGCCAATCATAGTGATTGCTCCCAAACTGGAAGTGTCAGAAAAGGTTATACTTTTTCATGCTGGAGCAAATGCTTGTTTTGAGCAACCGTTGAATGTAACGCTTTGTGTAGCGCAAGCACATTCTTTGATAAAATTATATTTGAATGCTAAAATAGCAGACAAAAAAGAAAATCCGCTTGTGTTTGGCACAGAACTAATTATCAATTCTATCTATCGCCATATAATCATTGATGGTGAGCCATTGGAATTGACACGCACAGAATTTGATTTGCTATTTTACATGGCCAAGCACCCAAACCAGATTTTCAGCCGCCAGCAGCTATACCGGCAGGTATGGGGCGATGATTTAGGCATCAACGGAGAGAATACGGTTCGGTCACATATTGGAAACCTTTATAAAAAGCTGGCGGATGTCGGCAAAAACTACATTCAAAATACCAGAGGGGTCGGTTATAAATTTGTTCCTCCTGCTGGTAAAGAATAAAAGAATGGAGTACCAGAGAGATATGCTTTGGTACTCCATTCTTTGTCGAATTAAGGCGAAAATCTTGCTGTAATCTTGCCAGTAATTTGCTTTTTCTCCTATACGCTATATGTAATGAGAATTATATGCGCAGGTTTCAAAGGATGCAGACGCAAATAATCTGGCAGATGGGAATATGGCATCATTCAACAGATTCATCGCAGGCTGTTCTTTCATGCCGACTAAGCATCTGCTCTGCCATGCATTCCAAGGTTTTCAGCAGAAACGCCCTTTCATCTTCCGTGCAGGCTGCGAACTTGCACAGTAGCTGCTTCGTCTGCTGTTCCAGTTGCGACATATCAGGGTAAAACAAAACATCCGCAGAAAGGCCAAGTCGGTAAATCACATCGGCAAGGACTTCAATAGACGCATTGACCCGCCCCTTTTCTATCTTTTGGATATGCCGGAGTCCTCTGCCGGTCTGCTGGGCAAGCTGCTGTTGCGTCAGGTGTTCCTCGTTTCGCTTGCCGCTACGATTGCCCCTATGTGCTGTAAGATATTTTTACGCATTGTTAATCATCTCCACTATATTCTATCGTGCGTATTCATTTCTATAAATTCCCTAATAGAACGTGCGAATAGGTGCTTATCATGCGTTTTACAAGCCAGATAGATTTGTCCTCGTGTGAAGCCAATAAAAAAAACGGCTTTTCACTTTAGGGCTTACTGTTTATGCCATCTGTGTCTGTCCGTAGAAAGGGACAGTCATGGATGGTTTTATTTTTAGGTATGCGACGGGAATACCATCAAAAAAAGTACAGTTCAATCCGCGCCGCCCCAGCATCTTTTAACCGCATTATCAAACGTATCTAAGTACACAAATCAGACATCGAATCTTACTGTGCAGAAAAACGCCAGACAGTCATTGTGGCTGTCCGGCGTTTTTTGTATGCACTTCCGGTCTGCCTGCCAGATACGCGCGCCGCCCCTCTCCGAAAATCTGGAACCTATTTTCAAATTTTCGGAGGTAGCAAAATGCGTAATCAAGCTGAAAAAATTTTTCTGAACTTTTTTCTTAAAGGACAAGGTTCGCTTGCCCTTTACCAGATACCATTGGTTTCAGAGAGCAACGGAAAGGGGGTGGACGCATGAGTTACGCGGAACGGCGGGAAGCAATTCTGGAAGTGCTGTGCATAAGGCGGCACGATACATACCGCAACCTGGCATTTGAATTTCATGTTTCGAGAGAAACCATCCGGCAGGATATAGCCGTACTCATGTGTTCCTACCCCATTGAAACGGTACGCGGTCGGCATGGCGGCGGCGTCAAGATTGCGGACGGGTTTTACCTTTACCGCAAAAAGCTGACAGCACGGCAGGCTGCGCTGCTTGTGAAATTAAGCGCCCAGCTTACCGGGGACGACCTCGCCACGATTGACAGTATTCTCCGCCAGTTTGCTCCCTGAGCATGACCCATTGAATCTTGAAAAACAGCAGGACAAACTCCTGCTCATAGTCAGTATGTAAGCGATTGCATCCTGCATCAGCCATTCCGCGCCAGGACTGCCTGCGGCCAGGGACAGCGAAAGGGGGGTGAAAATCTCTGCCCCTGCCCGTCAAACCGATAACATCAAAGGCACGAGCGATACCGGCATGGCTGTCCGGCGCATGGCAGCGCCGCAGACGCGGGATGCGCCGCAAACACCCGTATCGCAGGGTAAAAGGGAGGTACTGTGGGACTGGTATGGGCAGCTTCGTCAACTGCCGCCGTCTGTCGGTATCGCGCCAACGTGCTGTGTTGGGCTTACATACTCCCGTGCCGGGGGTGGGCAGTAAGGCGGTCATGCCGCCTGATAATACGGCACAGATTTTTGAGAAAGGCATCAAAGAAGAACCCGCGCCGGTCACATTCCCTCACAGAATGGGGGCGCAAAACAGACCGCGCGGGCTTCTCCTTTCTTGCGGGATGCAAGACCTTACGCCACCGGGAGAACCAGCGGCGCAACGTGTTTCATCCGGCAGGAAAAACAAATAAAACGGCTGTGGCCGAAAGAGGTGATAAAAATGCAGGTAAACATTGACCGTATCCAGGTCAATTCAGGGCGTCGGGAGGCCCTCCCGGATGCCGTGCGCGAACTGGCGGACAGCATTTCAGCGGTGGGACTGCTAAACCCCATCACAGTTGACCGGGACTATATCCTGATTGCCGGACTGCACCGGCTGGAAGCGGCAAGGCTGCTTGGCTGGGCGGAAATCGAGTGCAACGTCAGCAGCTTGGAGGGATTGCAGGCGGAACTTGCCGAGATAGACGAGAACTTCGTGCGGGCCGATTTGGAAACCGTGGAGTTTGGAAAGCTGCTTCTGCGGCGCAAGGAAATCTATGAAATGCTGCATCCGCAGATAAAACATGGCGGAGATCGGAAAAGCGAAAAAATCAAGTCGCGCCCGGCGCGTCTTGATTCTGATAAGTCTTTTGTGCGCGATACGGCGGACAAGCTGGGCATTTCAACCCGTTCCGTGGAGGAAAAAATCCAGATTGCAAGGGATATGACCCCAAGGGCGCAGGAAATCATTCAGGACGCCGACCGCAAAATCAAGAAAAAGGACTTGGTAAAGCTGTCCCGCATGGAGCCGGAACAGCAGGAACAAGCCGCCGCGCAGTTGGCGGCTGGGGAAATCAAGTCAGCGGATGAATTTCGGCAGGAGGAGGAACCGCCCAGACCACCCAAACCGCCCGAACCGGCACACGAGCCGAAACGAGATACAAAACCGGAGCAAACCGTAGAGCCGGTTACAGAACCGCCAGCATCGCCCACGGTTCCCTATTCGCTGGACGACAAGCACTACGACACATTGGAGGAATCCATAGCCGACCTGAAAAATCCCGACAAGGATTGCAGCTACACGCCGGATACGCTCCTGGCAGACATTGACGGCTTTGTGCAGACCTTTCATAAAGGTTTCGCGTGGTATCACGACCCCTTTTGTACTATCGTGTTCCCCCACATCTCCAAAGTGCAGTTTGAGTTTGTCCGGCAGCGTTTTGAAAGCATTTCTTCCGCAATGGCGGACTTATTAAATCAAATGGAAAGGACAATAAATGTATGAGCAGTTATCGAAAAAAACGCCGTCCGCCCGGCACGGAGCGCACGGAACAGCAAAACCTTTTAACAGAAACACAGTATGCGAACCCCGGCGTACAGCGTGACTTATCCAGCAACCAGCTTACTTCCGGCCTGCCCTACCAGCGACCCGTGGAGCCAGAGGACGTTGACCGCCTGATCGCCAAGTGGGACGACCGCCTGCTGACCCCTCTGGTAGTCAGCTTCCGGGACGGCAAATTTAACGTGGTGGACGGCCAGCACCGGATCGCCGCCATGCGGAAGATGGCAGACGGTGGAAACGTGACCGTCCCCTGCCTGATTTATATCGGTTTGAGTTATGAGCAGGAAGCCGAACTGTATTTCAAGCTGGATCAGTCCAAAGGCCGGCTGCGGCTCTCCCATGCCACAAAAGCCCTGCTGGAGTCCGGCACGGATGCGGAGGTGCTGGAAATCAAGCGGCGGGTGGAGGCGGCGGGTTTTGTGTGGGTGCTGGATAAGAAAAGCGGCGACGCTTATGAAATCCTCTCTACCCGCGCCATCATCAACGCCTACCGGCTGCTGGGCGGAGCGGCTTTTTCCCGCCTGCTGGTATTACTGGACAGCACATGGCACGGCGCGTCCATCTCCCTCCGTGCGTCTATGCTCTCCGGCATGGCGCTGTTTCTGAAAACCTATGAAACCGAACTGGACGACCGCTCTTTTATCAAGCGGCTGTCTGCGGTTGACCCGGAGGAAATCATCCGGCGCGGCAAGATGGACTTCTCCACCAATAAAGCCGCCCTCCGGTTCGCCCGCGTCATTCTGGAAAAGTATAACAGCCAGCAGCGCGGCGGGCGCAAGCTGCCCTACCGCTTCAAGGGCTGATGGGAAAACGTACATAGGAGCCGCAGACTATCCCGTCTGCGGCCCTTTTCATTGCAAGGGAGGTTTGTATGGACACAGTAACGAAAGAGCCAAAATCCCCCGCTGTGGAGCCGTCCGAGCAGGGCTACCAGCTTACCATCGGGCGCGACACCATCCGGGTGGTCAGTGTTTTCAGCGGCACAAGGACGGCAAGCGAAGCCATCCACGAAGCCGCCGTAAAGAAAATCCTTTACGACACAAGCAGTTAAAATATGTGTGCAGTATCGTCAGAAGCAGCAGGCTGTCAGCTTGACTTTAACGCTTTAATGTGGTATAGTGTAGATGACAGACGAGCATAAACCCTGTTGTTTCTCGGACTGATAAGGAGGCAGTTTTATGAGAGAACAACAGAATTACAGAGCCGCTATCTATTGCCGGCTTTCTTCCGAAGATGGAGCCGACCACGAATCTATGAGCATTGGGAACCAGCGGGCATTGCTGACCGAGTATGTGCAGAAACAGGGCTGGGAGGTTGTCGATACCTATATCGACGACGGATTCTCAGGTACGAATTTCGACCGTCCCGGCTTCCAGCGGATGATTGCCGACATTGAAAAAGGGCGCATCAACCTGGTCATTACCAAAGACCTCTCCCGCCTTGGACGTAACTACATCATGTGCGGGCAGTACACCGAGATTTATTTCCCGGAGCGCCATGTACGCTACATTGCCCTGAACGATGGCGTTGACACGCTGAACCAGACCAGCAGCATGGATATTACGCCGTTCAAGCACATCCTAAACGATATGTACGCCAAGGATATTTCCACAAAAATTAAGTCCACGCTTCATACTAAAGCAAGGCGCGGCGAATACCTTGGCGCACTCGACCCCTACGGCTACCTGCGGCATCCTGACGATAAACACAAGCTGATTATCAACGAGGAAACCGCGCCGGTTGTCCGGCGGATGTTTGAAATGTGCGCGGCAGGGATTGGGGCAAGGAGCATTGCAACAACCCTGAACAACGAGGGTATCTTATCCCCCAAGGAATATACACGTTTCCGTAAGCACAATCCTGAACGGGATGGCGAGTTTGAACGCCGCCACTTCTGGACACGGACTTATGTACATTTCATGCTTCAAAACGAAATCTATGTGGGGAGCATGGTGCAGGGGCGGCAGTACACGCCATCCTACCGAAGTAAAAAAGGGAACCTATCCCTAAAGAAGATTGGGTAGTTGTTCCTGATATGCACGAACCGATCATATCCCGCGAATTATTTGATGAAGCACAAAAAAGACTGATTGCGCGGAAAAAGACCATTAAAGCCAAAGACGAGCCGGCGCTGTTTGCAGGACTGTTTTACTGCGAAGCCTGCGGAACATCCATGAAGTTGGGTGTCAGCCAGCAGAAGTATTTTTACTATATGTGCGGGCGCAGTCAGGCGATAGGGACAGTAGCTTGTTCCAGCCACTATATTAACCGTGACACGCTTTATCAGGTGGTTCAGGAGGATATTCAGCGCAATGCCAGACTGTTCAGCGAGGACACCGAGAAAGCAGCACAGAAACTGATGGAACTGAAATGCGCCGATCAGCAGAAACAGACCGCGACAATGAAGCGCGACCTGGCATCAGCAAAGAAGCGGCTGGCTGACTTGGATATGAAGCTGAAACGCACCTACGAGGACAATATGAGCGGCAAGCTGCCCGACCACATCTTTACCATGTTTATCGCAGATTACGATACGGAACGGGCAACGCTGAAAGCGAACATTGCAGAGATGGAAAAGGCACTGGAAAAGGTTCGGGATACCAAGGCCGATATTGACCGCTTCGCTGACCTTATCCGAAAATACACCAGCTTTGAAAAACTCGACCGCTTCATGCTTCATGAACTGATTGACCGGATTACGATTTACGAAACGCCAGGTATGGGGCGCTGCCGCAAGGGTAAGGAAAAGCGCATTACCATCTACTACAAATTTGTCGGGGCTATCCAATAATAGAAAAACGGCATCCCTTATGGATGCCGAAAAAAATCACTTGGCTTTACGTCTATTTGTCATATCATCATCATGGCTCAGCCTCTCGTATAACGCTGTTAAATCGTGACTCATAATCAATTCCCTCCTTTCCGCCAGTACCGCATAGATGCTATGCTGTGGCTCTTTTGTATTTATTTTGATTAAGAAGTCTTTTATATTTTATAACTCCCGCCGCCAGCTTGTATTTTTTGTACTGCCGCACCGCGAAATGGTTGGGCTTCTCGGATTCCAGCGCGTCAAACATCAGGTCAACAGGGTTTTTGTATTCCTCATCGTCCTCCCGGACCTCCATCGCGTTAATAAACTCAATCAGGGTGGAGAAGTTCTGTTCCTCCACCGGGGCCTCGTAGTGGATATATCCAATCAGGGCGCAGTACAGCAGCGTTTCCGCTTATGGTGATAGGTAAGCCTACAGTTTCTAATGTTTCCGGCTTTTCCCCCACCCCGCACCGTGCATGACGGCTTTCCCGTCACACGGCGCTCCATCAACAACAATTCGCACACGTTATCACAAGTTATTACCATGAACATTTTTTTAAAGTGGTCTGCACCTGTTTCTGCCGAAACCGATTAGGCAGAAACAGGCGGATTTCCCGCTTCTTTGCGGAGTTTATTGAGTTTTGCAAGTTGGCGTTTGTTGAGGCTCAATTCAGATAGATGTTTTGCTATGGTCGATTCAGATGTAGCGTGGATTAAAATATGTACGCTTTCCCGGACAATAATCAGATTTTGGTAGTTATCCCTGCCACCCCTGTTCTTCGGTAACTTATGGTGGCAATGAATATCTCCCAAAGATTCAAACACTTGACCAGTAACCGCACACTTTCCATATTGCGCACAAAAGAGCGATAGACGGTTATCCGCATACGCGGCACTTTGCTCGTGGACTTCCTGCCGCAAAAGTGCCCTGAGCATCTTGGTATCAAAACCAAGGTTTTCATGGATTTCCGCTCTGCCTTCCGGCGTGTATTTCTGAATAGACCTTTTCTTGCACATAGGGGCCTTAGTACGAACATAGCTGATGGGAGCAACAGGAAGATTTTTGATGTAACGCATCAATTTAGAGGAGCTATAGCGGTCTACGACAGCACCACCAATATTATCTTTCGGCTCCTTTTTCAGCCTGTCGCCCAGACGCTTCATAGTCCGGGTGACCTCGTAGCCTATGTCACGAAAATCAAGACTGACCCCTGTTGCCATCTGGTAGTAATTGTGTTCACCCATGACGAAAGCATTATAATTCAAAATCGCTCTTGCCTCCGTCATGCCCTTTGGCGGACGGGCTATATTCTTGATTTTCTGTTTGGCCTCGGTTTTAATCCTCTTGACGGCTTTTTCGCTAACGCGCGATTGAACCACCAGCTTGTTCTTTTTCTTCGTGAGCCTCATTTTGATACCAAGAAATTCGGAGTAATGCTTATTGAGATTGACCACCCGTGTTTTTTCCGGGGATACGTCCAGCCTCAGCCGTTCTTTCAGCCATTTGGTAACCGCAATCAGCGTCCGCTCTGCGCTGTCCTTATTCTGACAGAATATACGAAAATCATCAGCATATCGAACAATGTGCATTTCTTTCAAGCGGGTTGTACGCATAGCGCGGTACCCATGGCTTTTGTCGAATACGGTGTTGCCGCCTAACTGTCTGTTTCTGCCCCGCGCCACAGCCATCGGGTTGTCTGCCCATTGGCTTTCTACCCACCAATCCAGTTCGTTCAGCACGATATTTGCCAACAGAGGCGAGATAATACCGCCCTGAGGCGTACCTTTAACGGGGGCCACCGTTGTGCCGTTCTCTAACTGGATAGGGGCTTTTAATATGCGCTTGACAATGTAAATCAGTCGTTTGTCACGTATTCCCAGCGCCCACATCTGCTTAATCAGTTTCGAGTGGTCTACGTTATCGAAAAATCCTTTGATGTCAAACTCGGCAACATAGTGCAAATGAGATTGCTGCATATGCCGGTAGGACGCGGCTATGGCTTGTTCACAGTCTCGGTTGGGCCGGAACCCGTAGCTATTCTCGCTGAATTTTGCCTCACAGATTGGCTCCAGAACCTGGAGAATACATTGCTGTATCAACCTGTCCCAGATACATGGAATACCCAGCGGACGGGTCTTGCTTGGGTCACTTTGCTTTGGAATCTCTTTTCTCCGTACAGCCCGTGGGCTGTAATTCTTGGTAATGTTGAGAACCTTTTGGACTAACATTTCCGGGGTACACTTTTCGACAGCTCGGATGGTCAGCCCATCTGTGCCAGGTGTCACGCTTCCGCCGTTTCCCTTGATGTTCCGATAGGCAAGTAAGATGTTGTCTTTACTGAATATCAAACCCATCAGACTGTCAAATGCCTCGCCTTTTGCAGCTTTTGCATATAACCCATCAAAAGTTTCCTGCATATCGTAATACTCGGCATAGCGCAAATTATTTACTTTTTTCGGTTTCTTGGACTGCTTTGGTTTCTTGTTCCCGGTAACCATATAGGCATCAACTCCTTTGAGGGAAGATTGACCTTTTGGTCGTACCCGAAATCCTACTGTTCACTTGTGATTAGTGTTTTGCCTTGCTGTTGACTCGTGGCTGTCACTTCGTTCCCCATTACAGGGAACATCATCGCTATCGCCACTACTTTACCCACCGCTTCGACTGCTTATATGATTCGACAGCCTATATACCATGTTGGCCCATGGTATACGCGATAGGCTTTCACCACGTTCCGATACTGCTATCTGTCCAGATGCCCTTAGGTTTCTACTATGGACCTGCCAGCTTGCCGCCGCCTGTAACGACGCATGGAATTTCAGAGGGGGAATTTTTACTCTTCCACACTGGCTCCCTTTCAGGAATGGGGGATTAGCCCCATTTTTCTTTTAGACCCGTACTATCGCAGATTGGCCTGCCCTTTCGGGCATTCTCGCCATAGGCATTTTATAGACCCCCGGCCTAACGCTCACAGCCACCTCTGGCTTGCTTTGCACCTGCCGCTGTTTCCATTGTTTACTACGCGCAGAGCGAACGCAGTCAGCCGTCTTTAACGGGCTTCTGACCCTGGCCGTTTCCAGCCAACGCCAGCCGTAGCTTTAGGGTAGGCGTTTCAGGGCGTTACCCCTTCATTCCACCTATCGCAGTATCAGTTGTTGCTTTTGATTATCTCAAAAGCCCCGCATTTTTAGCACTACTCGGTCTTAACGCCCACAAAGTTCTATTCTTTGTGGAATAGTGTTTGTATGCGAACGTGTCGCACTCGCCCAAAAATCTTCACCGCCCTTGCTGTCCTCGCCTTTGGTGTTCTCCATGATGCAGTTGACCAGTTTCAAAATGTCGTTCTCGCAGTAGATATAGCGGAATGGGTTGTACTTCATGGACTGCTTAAAGTCAATCGTATTGAGTATTTTTATCTCATACCCGCCGCGCTGAAGCATTTTCCCACATTCCAGAACGACCGTGCCTTTTGGGTCAGTCACGATATAGCTGGCGTTCATCTGCATGAGGTTGGGCTTAATGTGGAAGCGGGTCTTGCCGGAGCCGGAACCGCCGATCACCAGCACGTTTTTGTTGATATTGTACTTGGGGATTTTGTTTCTCCCCACCATGACGCGCTCTGTCTGCGTCAGGAGAATGTTCTGGTCGAATTGGGGATTGATGAAAGGCTTAATATCGTCGGAATTTCCCCAACGCGCCGAACCATACTCAACTCCGTGGCGGTATTTCTTGGCGTTTTTCGCCTTGAAATAAACCACGGCCCGGATAATGACTGCGCCGGCAGCGCCAAACAGCAGGTCGCGGGGGTGGAAGCTGGGCAGCGGGTTTTTGGAAATCAGCGCCCCCAGGCCCGATACCGCGCCCATTGCCTTTGTCACCATATCCGCGCCCTCTGCCAGCCGGCAGCCCTCCGCCACACGGTTGAAAAACCAGAAGATGAACACATAAGGCAGGTTAGGGAGCAGGATTTTCTTTACATCCAGTTTCACAGTTCAACGCCCCCCCTTTCTCCCGGTTTTTGGCGGTATCCCGCGTCAGGTTCTTTGCAATCTCCTTGAAGTGGGAAAGCTGGCCTAACAGCGACGGCTTTTTCTGCGCGGAGCGGTTCAGGCTTTTCCCGGCATACTCGGCAAAGGCGGCGTTCAGTGCATCCGCGTCCCGTGCCTTGAAAAAGACAAGGTATTTCCCCTGCGCGGGGTCTTTTTTCAGCGCAAAGTCCACCCCGTATTTCCGCGCCACACGCTCAAAGGACTTGATATTTTTGCCGGTGATCTCGATGTTTTGAACGCCTGCGCCCTGGCTTACAAGCTGCTTTACGGTCTGCTTGCCGTGGTGGATTTTGGGGTTTTGGGCCTGCGCCAGATACTTCCGAATGGCCCATTTCAGCAGGCCGGCGGTCAGCCTGCCGCCTGCTTTGCCGACCTTGATGGTGAGAGCCACAGATTTTTCGCGTACTTCATCCTGCATGATGCGTTACCTCCTTTCCTGCAAGCGGCAGGCTGTTTCATCGGGCCTCGCCGCCTTTTGCCCGTTCCTCCGGGGCGGGATGCTGGCGGGCTTCTTTCATAGCGGCGCGGAGCTGTTCCCGCACGGACAGTTTTGCCGGCGGTTCCGGCTTTGCCAGTTCAAAGATTTCCCGCGCCCTGGTTTCCCGCAGCAGGTCGCAGATTGGGAAACTGTATTCATGCTCATTCATTTCCCAGCAGTAGCGGGCTGCTTCCAGCGGATCGGCAAATTGCAGCAGGGCATCCACTTCGGCAGGGTCAAACTGGTGGGCTGTTTTCAGGTAACAGTGAACCTCTGCCAGCCCTTGCAGTTGGTACACATCCACAATCTGCGGGCCGTTCCCCTCTGTCAGTTTTGCCGCATGATCCAGCAGGTTTTTATCCAGCTTTTCCATAAGCTGTTGCTTTGCTTCAACTTCGATAATGCTCACCTCTTTTCATTTTGGGATTTTCTTCAAAGGCTGCTGGGGTAACTAAGGCGGAACCAGCAGGCGGCGGAGTAAATATTTCATGCGCCGTCCTCCATTTCCTCGCGGGCAAACCGGGCGTCTAACTTTTCGATGCTCCAACGCTCCTTAAACTGTCCAAGGGGGCCTGCGCCAAACTGCGCCCGCGCCCGGTTGTCCATATCCCACAGCCGCGCCCACAGTTCAGGGTGGTGCTGGCGCAGCTTTCGGAGTTCACCGATCCGCTGCAAGGGACAGCACCAGCAGGAAGCGCGGTGGTAGATTTTATAAAGTCCGCCAAAGTCAAAGCCCCGGTCATAGCAGATTTGTAAAGCCTGTGCTTCGGTGATGCCCCATTCCACCAGCGGATAACGGTGGTTCGGGTCGTCTTTGCAGCGTTGGGACTCATCGGCGGCAATGCCGATATAGTGCAGGGCGTTCTTTTCTTTTTTCAGCCGGTTGACCTCTTTGGCGATCAGGTGTGTTTTAAGCTGGCCGGTACACCAGCGAACCTTAATTCCCGGCCAGCCATAGCCGGTTGCTGGCTGTCCCTGGGCGGCACGGCGGGCAATCGCACGGGGCTGTTTCATGGGTGCGTCAAACATCATCCACTCAAATCCATGCGAATGTCGCAGGGTGGTGATGTGGATGCCCCGTTCACGGTACAAAAGCGCGTCCAGTTTGGCGATATGCGCCGCCATTTCGGGGAAGTCCATGCCGGTATCCGCAAATATCACGTTGTCAATCGGCATCCCTTTTTCCAGCATCAGCAGCAATAAAGCAGACGAATCCTTGCCGCCGCTCAGTCCAACCGAATGGTATTCTGCCGATGAAAAACCGCCGCAGTCCTGCAAACTGCGACGGTCAGTATTGGTATTTTGTTTTGCCATTTTATGCCCCGCTTTCCGTGCCGCCCCATTTGGTCAGCACCACGGATTCGCCGCTTGCCATGCTGCCCCAAAGCCTGCCAGCGGTTTCGGCAAACTCGGCAGGCGAAGCGCAGATGTGGTCTGCCCCCAGCATCATAAACTCGCCAGGTCTGGCAAAAAGGCGCTGAAACTCGGCTTGCTGGGCAGGGGAAAGGGAACAGAAGCCCTCCCCGTCTGAAAGCCCGCACAGCAGGAATGTACCGCTGATGCACTCTTTCACAAATGGATTGCAGCGGTTGGGCGGCAGTCCCTGACGGTTGGCGCCCTCGTTGTAAAGCAGCATGACCCGCTGGGGCAGGAAACAGCCCATTGCCAGCTCACCGCCGACAAGCTGTGAAAAAGTTTCCAGCGAGTTGTCCACCCGCGCCGGTCTGGGCGGTCTGCCCGGTTCCACTACCAGAATGTTGATTTCATGTTCCATGCAAAAGTCCTCCTTTGGTTTGATTGATGTATTGCAAAGCGCCGGGCGGCTTAACCGTCCAGCAGCCCATGCGCCATATCGTGGCTGACAAGGGATGTGTAATACTGCCCCATCGTGACGGGGGGCGTTGTAGAGTGCTGCCAGCGTGTATGCTTTGATATTGCCAATTTTGGCAGTATTGCTTTTCAGGCTGTCCATGACGTAGCCAATATGTTCGCTGTTCAGCTTCAGGAACCGGCTTTTGACAACCTCGGTGGGTACTTCCTGCCCGCAGATACGGACAGATTCCCGTGTGGAGCAGCAGATTTCCAGCATTAACTCCACATAGCCGTCCAGCAAGTCCTTGTCCCAGGGGTTCCGTTCCAGAAGAATGTCATAGTCAATATTTTCTAAAATCAGTTCGCGGCAGCTTTCCATCTCATCCAATCCCATCCTGCACGGAGCGCGTTTACCAGCAGGAGAAGAAACCGCTGAGGGGGCAGGGGGTGTGATGGATAGATCAGTATCGCTTTTTTCAGTTTTATTTATATCAGTATTATTAGGGGCGGAAATTCCGCACTCTTGACCGCTGGTTTTCAGGGGTGCAGACTGCGGTTTTTCAGCAGTTTTGACTGCGGCACTGTCAAGCGGTCTTGACGGCTGGTTTTCCGCAGTCTGAACCGGCGCAGAGTGTTCCGGCTCCAGAATGAAGTTCTTAACGTAAATCCGGGCGGGGTGTCCCTGGCCCTGCTTTTTCCGTTCCACAAGGCCGATGCCCTCCAATTCGCGGAACAGCTTCGTCGCCTTGTCCTTGCCGCAGTCCAGCATGGTCATGACTTCCTCCTGGGTGAAGTAGAGGAACACGCGCCCGTTATCGTCCAGCCAGCCATTGCGGGCAGACAGCCCCATGCGGTCAAGCAGCAGGCCATACAGCACCTTTGCTTCCAGCGATACGCCCTTGTAGCGGCGGTCGGTCAAAAGGATTTTCGGGATGCGGTAGAAGCTGTACTGGTCGGCTTCATTCCCGTAGTAGTAATTCAGATTCAAAGTTTCCGGCATTTTCAAAGCCTCCTGTCTAAATGAAAAAAGCCCTGGCGATCTACGTCACCAGGGCAGAGTTATCTATAAACAAAAAAGCCGCACTGTAGCTGATTGTTCGTCAGTTACTGCGCGGCTTGTGGTTTCGATATTCGGTTTTTTCGTGGTGTGTGCCAGAGTAGGCCACTTTTTCTACATTTTTTGTCAGAGTTTTGACAGATAATCGGGCATTTTCCCTGTTTTTCTCGGCGTTTTCCTCTACGTCTATTCGTCTGGTCGTCAGACGATGAGTTACAAGGTGAAAGCAACAGCATATCCAACCAAAAGGCAATGCTTGAAGGTTATGCGGAGAAAAACGGTTTTACTGGTATACGCCATTTTACCGATGACGGAATATCGGGCACTACTTTTGAGCGTGAAGGGCTTCAAGCTATGCTTGCAGAGGTAGAAAAAGGCAATATCGGAACAATTATTGTGAAAGATATGAGCCGTTTGGGAAGAAATTATGTACAGATGGGAATGTTACGGGAACAGTTGCGAAGGGCAAATGTAAGACTGATTGCAGTCAACGAGGGAGTTGACACAAGTTCGGGCTTTGATGATGATTTCCTTCCGTTCCGCGATGTAATCAACGAATACTATGCAAAGGACATTAGCAAGAAAATCAAGTCTACGTTTAAGGCAAAAGGCGAAAGCGGAAAGCACGTTGCGAGCAGTCCGCCATACGGTTATCTGAAAGACAGCGAAGACAAAAACCAATGGATAATTGATGAAGTGGCAGCGCCCATTGTCAGGCGGATATTCAGAATGACTTTGGAGGGCTATGGTCCGTATCAGATTGCAACGCAATTCACAGCCGAGCATATACCCGTTCCTGCCTACCACCAAGCACAGTTGGGCGTGGGATTGTGGCAGAACAGGGAAATTAAAAACCCCTACAAATGGGGAAGCTCCACGATAGCGCACATTTTACAGAAACATGAATATTTAGGGCATACGGTAAATTTCAAGACACGCAAGCATTTCAAGGACAAAAAGAGCCATTATGTGGATAAAGACCAGTGGTTAATCTTTGAAGATACCCACGAGCCGATTATCGACCAAGAAACCTTTGACAACGTACAGCGCATCAGAGGACAGGTAAAGCGTTATCCTGACGGCTGGGGCGAAGCGCACCCACTCACAGGTTTAATGTATTGCGCTGATTGCGGCGGCAAGATGTATGTTCACAGGGTAAACAATGGAAAACGTGTTCCCATGTATGTGTGCGGTAATTATGCGAAACAGCCAGTCGGGACATTGTGCCAGTCGGCGCACCGTATCAAAGCGGATCACGTCATGGAGATAGCGGCAAAGACCATAAAAGAGGTCATACAGTACGCCAGTCTTGATAAAGAGCGTTTTGCGGAAGAAATACAGTCGCATATCGAGGACAGGCAGACGGTAGACTTTACGGAACAGAAAAAACGCATGGTGGTATGTGAAAAGCGTATCGGGGAACTGGAAATGCTGATTGCAAAGATTTACGAGGACAATGCATTGGGGAAACTGTCAGACAAGCGTTATACCATGCTCTACAACCAATATGAGAGCGAGCAGGAACAGTTGCAGAGTGAGTTAGACGGTTACAAAACGGAACAGGCACAGTATGAAAATGACCGTAAATCTGCCGCACGTTTCCTAAAATTGGTTGAGAGGTACAGCAACGCAGAGGAAATGAAAACGCTCATGCTGAATGAGTTTGTGGAGAAAATCATAGTCCATGAGCGTGACCGAAAAGGAAGTGCGGACACCACACAGAAGATAGAGATTTATTTTAACTTTATAGGGGAATACATACCGCCGACTATGGCGGAGAAAGAGCCGACACCTGAAGAACTGGAGGAAATGCGAAAGAAAGAAGCGAGAAAGGACAGGCTGCACCAAAATTATCTGAAGCGGAAAGCCAACGGCAAGCAGAAAGAATATGAGGAACGCATCAAGGCAAAGAAAAAGGCGCAGATGGACGAGCAAAAGGAGCAGATAAGAGCCGAGGACAGGGAGAAGGGCATATATTTCCATGCAGGAGTGTCGGACATACCGAGGGCAAGCATGGATTCGTCTGGCAGAAAGCAAGCGGTAATGTAACATAATTTTAGGGAGAAGGCTATGACAGTAACAGTTGTAGTCTTTTTCTATTTTTAAACAAAGTTAGCTGAAGCAAAAAACAGAAGAAACAGTCTACAGTTGCTGAAGAAAAGGCATAGGGGAGCAGGATACAGGCAAAGCGATTCTTCATAGTCGTGGCGGATGATGCTTGTGAAGAATAACGTAAAGAAACTTTAAACAAATTTTAATGGAAATAAGCATATGTTTGTGCTATAATAAAAATAAACAATTCAATAAATTGGAATATTTAAAGAAATGGTGGGATAACATGAAAAGTGAGTTGAAAAGGGCATTGCTGAAAAAATTGAACTTTGTCCTTATCATTGTTGTTGTCGGTTTAATGATTATTAATGCATATTATGGCGGTTGGAAAACTGCTTTGAGAGCAGATTCTGCTCAAGACCTGTTAAACATAGAGGATGTTATTTTCTTTAAAAAATATTATGGAAATATGTATCGGGTGTGGAAAGACTCCTACTACATGGTTCAGGCGTTGGCGCCGGTGATTCTTGCCGCTCCCTACTTAAATACCTATTTATTGGAGAAAACAAATCGTTTTAGGTTCTTTTGTGTCAGCAGAAAGGGAAATTTGAAATATGTCTGCCAAAAGCATTTGCCATCGCGCTGTCAGGTACCATTGTATTAGCTTTTTCCGAGCTTCTCCTTGCGGTTCTTACCGGATTATTAACACAGCATGATACCTCTATAGAATTCATACAGGGAATTGTGTCTTTCAAAGAGGATTTCTTCATAGATAATCCTATGCTGTATTTTGTATTAATTTATGTGTCGCACATTGTATACTATTTTTGCTTTTTAATATTTGCAACAGGGATAACGTCATTTTTAAAAAATAAAATTGCAGTTATCGTAGCACCCTTTATCATCGCGAGCGCGTTGGATATGATATTACCCACAGCATTGCAGCCAAATGTGGTAATGCAGCCATACCGGGGGACATTTTGTATTGGCGGATATGGCGTTTTAATCGGAATCTATGTTATAACGGGGGTTATCTTATTGATGATATCAGAAAAATATATCAAAAAGAGGAAATTGACATCCATGAAACCGTCATGTTTGGTAAAAATAAGATAAGGCTGATTTATGCGTCGCCATTCACTTATTTGATGATGCTTTTTCAGATTTCTTTTTCGGTTATTTACATATACGCTTATAAAGTCACGGCTGTTTCCGGTTATTTTAATCTTTTGAAGAAGGATCTCTTTTTGTGGATTATTTATATTCCAGTCATGGTGGTTCAGCATAAAGTAAGCGTTTATTCAACGTATTATAGCTGTATTTCAAGAATCGGCAGTAAACGCAGGATGATTTTGCGGATTATGTTGCCTTGGCAGTATCTACTTGTATATTCACTTGTATCGTATTATCCGTTCCGCTTTTTTTATTGAGAAAAGATACAGCCATTGTCAGCCCGGAAATGTTGTTGGCTTTTTTCTTTCTGTTGGCGCGGTACCTATTGCTTGGATTATTGGTTCAGTACATTATTTATTCCATTATGTATGCTTTTCCGAGCATTCAAAAAAGAGGAGGCAGTATTTGTGTGCTGCCGTTTCTCCTTTACTTTGTATTGACGGCTCCCATGGAGTTTCTGGTGGCAGAAGGACAATATCTGCCTATTTTAGACTTTTCGGCGGGTAGAAATTATGTTTTAGTAATGGATGGCGTTGTTTTATGGGGATCAATTTTCTCTTATAATATTCACCTGGTTGGCTGCCTGGCATTACATATCTGGATAACAGTGTGTTTTTTATCTAAGCGATGGGAGTTTTGGGAGAATGAAAGTGTCGAAGCTCTTTAAAATAATTGTGAAAGAGTATGGGAGGGATCTCATCCGTTCCATTTTGCTGTTTGTTTTAATAGATTTTATATATGCAAATTTTACTGGTATCCGATTAAATGGCGAGATCAGCGGCATTCTCTGGCAAGGCGGAAATGATATATCTTTTGGGGGTTAAACACCGTTTTATTAAAGCTTTCGAATATCTCGATTGTGTTGGTCACAGTGGGAAAAATTGCTGATAAATTATCCGATGACATCATGATATATATTCTGGCCAGAATAACTGATTACAGTAAGTTTATATGCGCATATTCAATCGTTGTAATCGCGTTGGGGGAAATACTTCTCTGTGCCTCCCACATAGTATATTATTGTGTTGCGGGATTCTGCTTAGGGCAAGCCGTAACGAATCTTCTTTATTTGTTAATGGATGCCTTGGGTTTTTTCGGCATAATGTTATTATATATTATTTTGAATAACTGTTGTTCATTAGAAAACAGTTTCCTGTATATTTTTGCTGTTTATGCATTAAATACCGTTTTACCGGTGCCCATTTTATTTGCAATGTCAACCGTGAGATTTATCATTCTCAAAAGTCGGATCGCAGTAGCCCCTCTGTTTCTCTTGCTTGTGGGCATGGATATGGTGGTGGCATCTTTTTATTATGTGCTGATTAAAAGAAGGAGAGTAAATATATGCTGAAAATAACGAATTTATCAAAAAAATTTAAGAAACGAATGATTTTGGATGATATTAATCTGGAACTGACTTTTGGCAATATTTATGGTTTTATAGGGGCAAACGGTTCGGGGAAATCGGTATTTTTTAAGACGATCTGCGGCTTTTTGAAAGCCGATGGCGGAACAGTGGCTTTAAATGACGAAGTGATTGGAAAAGATATTGATTTTTTGCCAGAGTTGGGAGTTCTCATTGAAAAGCCGGGATTTATTGAAAATTATACTCAATTTGAGAATTTGAAATATCTGGCACAAATAAACAATACCGTTCATGATGAAGATATAAAAGCCACATTGGAAATGGTGGGATTGAATCCTGACAATAATGAAAAAGTCAAGAACTTTTCATTAGGTATGCGTCAGAGGCTTGCCATAGCCCAGGCAATTATGGAGAAACAAAAGATTATTATTTTGGACGAGCCTTTTAACGGCTTAGATAAACAAGGTGCAGCACAAATAAAACAATTGCTTTTAGAATTAAAGTCTCCAGACAGGCTTATTTTACTTACAAGCCATATTGCCGGTGATATTGAGGAATTGTCGGATTATATTTTTGAATTTTCAGCAGGGAAGATAGTTCCCGTGAATCTATGAACTATGTGGATTATGTATACGGACGAATTTCTAAAACAGTAGTGTCAGCGGATACATTTGTTTTTGTAGCAGTACTATTTATATTTCTTGATGAATTCCCCACTTGTTGGGAGAGAGACAGAAAGCACTTAGGAAAATCCCAAGTGCTTTTTTATGTCTTATTAAAAGTGTCAAAGCAGAAAGGTGAGATATGAAAAACTGAATAATGCTTGTTTTTTGGTAGCGGTTTACCTTAACGGAAGAATCAGCTGCTTTTTTTATTTTCAGAAACTATCAACACAGCACAGAAAGAATGAGGTATCAAAAATGATTGAGAGCAAAAATGACACAAGCAAAAACTTAGAAAAGGCATTGCAGGCATTGAAACAGGCGCAACAGCGTGTAGCCAATGAAAAGAAAAAACAGAACGAGAAGAAACGCAAAGCTGAGAACCACCACAAGTATATCATGGGCGGTATCATTGTGAAGTATTTCCCCGACTGTTACCGCTATGACGAGGGCGAGTTAAACCATATCTTATCAGTGGCATTGCAGACAAGGGAGTGTCAGCAGATTATTTCTAAAATCAAGTCGGAAAGCCGAGAAACCACTCCCCCACAATCCACTCTCCCCAATGCCGAAAGTGAAAGCGAGGGCGGTACGGAATGACGAAGGCAAGGGTATTGGAAAGTCGAAGTAACGTATTCACCCCGTTTACGGGGTGCGCACAGATATACCACCAGAGGTGGTATGTGCGCCCTTCGGGGACTCCTGCGGAGGGCATTGTCTGTCTTGCGACAGCCAACAGGGGAAGCTACACTTCCCCTACGGCGCAAAAAGCGCGCCTACCCCTTAGTGAACTTTGCGTTCAGACAAAAGCCAAAGTGCGGCTTTTATCTGCCCACAAAGTCTATCCATGCGCCTCATTACTCTATCGGCAGAATGTAGGTGTTGCGTATGGGTAATGTCACGAAACAAGCAAGCACACGTTTTTCTATAGTAAAGCGGAGCAAGGGGCAGTCGGCAGTTGAGAAAGCGTCCTATATCAGCAGGAGTGTTCTTGTCAGCGAGTTTGACGGGCAGACCTACCGCCCGAAATACCATGAGGATTTAGTGCATAGCGAAATCACTCTCCCACCCAATGCGCCCAAAGAGTATGCAGACCGAGCCACTTTATGGAACGCTGTTGAGCTGTCAGAGAAAGGGCAGAAATCACAGCTTGCGAGAATGTTAAAAGCGTCACTCCCCAACGATTGGAGTTATGAACTTGCGGAGGAAGTCGTGAGGGATTATGTGCAGAGGAATTTTGTTGATAAGGGAATGTGTGCGGATTGGGCAATCCATGACAGCGAAAATGACAAAGGACAGCGCAATCTCCATATCCATGTTTTACTCACAATGCGCCCTCTCACTGAAAACGGGGAATGGGGAGCAAAACAAAAGAAGATTTATGACCTTGACGAAAACGGCGAGAAGATACCAGTGATTGACAAAAGGACAGGACAGCAGAAAGTTGACAAGCGGAACAGGAAACAATGGAAATGCCACACCGCCGACAGCACCGACTGGAACAGCAGAGAGAACGCCAAAATGTGGCGCAAGGATTTAGCCGACACAATCAATGCCACCAATGAGCAGTTGGGGATTGCGTTACATTGGGAACACCGTTCTTTTAAGGAACAGGGAATTGACAGAGAGCCGACAATCCATATCGGGGCGGTTGCCAACGCTTTAGAGCGCAAGGGCATACAGACTGAGAGGGGCAACATCAATCGGGAAATCATCAAGAACAATATGCTGTTGGAACAGGCAAAAGCAATGCTTGAACTTGCCAAGCAGGAGGTACAAAGCATACAGTACGCAACGTACAAAAGTACGCAGATTAAAAATATGGCGGTCAGCATGAAGAATGAAGTCATGGAGATGATTGCAAAAGTAAGGGAGCGCAAAGGCAGGCTTGACCTGCCGATTATCAGCGGAAAACATCTAAGAAAAGTATCCGACAGAACCGCCTTGCAGTCAGCCGACAATGCGGAGAAATTCATCACAACAAGGAAGATAGACAGCTTTGAGAGCCTTGCGAAATTCACAGCGGATAAGGAACAGAGATACCAACAGTTGGAAACGGTACATTTTTCCAAGGGGCAGAAACTAAGCAGATTAAAGGAACTGTCAAAAATGTATGCCCTCTTTGCGCCAATCCAAGCCACCTATAAGGAGAGCCAGTCACTCAAAGGACTTGCTAAAATGCGGTATGATAAAGAGCATAAAGATAGTTTATCGAAGTACCCCGAATTAAAGGAGCGTATGCAGAGCCTTTTACAGAACGGCGAGAAGATAACGCCGAAACAGTGGAAAGCCGAGATACAGTCTTTACAATCCGAGTATGACAGTATCGGCAGGGAGCAGACCAAGACCGCCACAGAATTAGCTTATGCAGAGGTAATTGGCTATAACAAGAAGAATCTTGAGAGGGAGCTTCAGAACGAGAGCCGACAGCATAACAGGCAACAGAGCAGAACGAAACGGAGAGAGGAGGAAATTTAATGTGAATTTTATTGTAAAGACAGGCGTTTTTTTGTATAATTGAAGTGTGGCAGGAGAAGGATATATCGTATCTTGTGTCACAGATTTTTAGAAATCGAGGTGGTAAAGTGCAGGACGATACAAAACAGATAGAGGAGGTCATGGCAAAGCGTACAGCAAAAAACAGCGTATTCCTTGACCTTTTTCAAAACAAGAGTTATCTGCTAAAGCTATATAAAACGCTCCACCCAGAGGACACCACAGCGACAGAGGACTCACTTACAGATGTAACAATCACAAATGTGCTAACTGATAATCTGTATAACGATTTAGGTTTTATTGTCAATAATAAGTTGATGATACTTGTGGAGGCGCAGTCAACATGGACAGTGAATATTTTAGTAAGAATTTTGCTGTATCTTGCGCAGAGTTATCACGAATATTTCCAGCGTACCAGCCAAGACTATTACAAAAGCAAGAAAGTAAAAATGCCAAAACCTGAACTTTATGTTATTTTTACGGGAAACAAAGGGAGGAAACCCGATAAAATATCTCTGTCTAAAGAATTTTTGAGGGCGCGGATATAGACATTGAGGTAAAAGCAAAGGTTATCTATGAAAGCGATACAGACGACATTATCAATCAGTACATTATTTTCTGCAAAGTTTTTAACGAACAGACAAAACAGCACGGAATGACACAAAAGGCGGTTACGGAAACAATCCACATATGCAAGAACAGGAATGTTTTAAGGGAATATTTGCTTGAAAGGGAAAAGGAGGTTGTGACGATTATGATGAGTTTGTTTGATGATGAACAGATTATGAAGTCGTTTATAAGAAGTGAGCGATATGAAGCGGCACAGGAAAACGCAAGGGAAACAGCAAAAAAATTGATTAAAAAAGGTAAAATGACACTTGATGAAATTGCGGATTGTGTTCCGTTATTGTCGCTTGATGAATTAAAAGAAATTGAAGTCGAGGTTATGCAGTTAGCGTAATCTATCATATCAATCAAAATCAAATATGGTAACAGCGTTAGAGCATATAGGAACTGTGATCTATATGCTCTATTTTTTTGCCATTAAAGGAGGAACAATGAGCGACAACATTCAGACCAACACCACAGGGCGATTAACACCCTGTTTACAACAGAAGATTGACAAAACAAGGTATTTAGTCGAGGTACATTTTTCTGATACGAGTACCCAAAACGTAAAGGATAAGTTAAAGCGTGTCATTCTCCATGATTTAGAGCATGGGAAACAGGGCAGACCAAGAAAAAGTGATGAAAAATGATGAATACGTCCTTGACAAGTAGCAACAGGCAAAACCGCAAAATCTATACTGATTTCCTGCGGTGCGCGGCTGGCGGTATTCGATATTGCCGAGCTGCGGGAGGTCACAGCCTATGATGAGCTGGAACTGGACACCCTGGGGGACCGGAAAACCGCCTTATTTCTCATTATGAGCGATACCGATGACAGCTTTAACTTCCTAATTTCCATGTGCTACACCCAGCTGTTTAATCTGCTCTGTGAAAAAGCGGACGATGTGTACGGCGGCAGGCTCCCGGTCCATGTGCGCTGCCTGATTGACGAGTGCGCCAACATCGGGCAGATTCCAAAGCTGGAAAAGCTGGTCGCCACCATCCGAAGCCGGGAGATTTCCGCCTGTCTGGTATTGCAGGCGCAGTCCCAGTTAAAGGCCATCTACAAGGACAACGCAGACACCATCATCGGAAATATGGACACTTCCATCTTTCTGGGCGGCAAAGAACCCACCACCTTAAAGGAGTTAGCCGCCGCCCTGGGAAAAGAAACCATTGACACTTACAACACCGGGGAGAGCCGGGGCGGGAAACCTCCCACTCTCTCAACTATCAGAAATTGGGGAAAGAATTGATGAGCCAGGATGAGCTTGCGGTTATGGACGGTGGAAAATGTATCCTCCAGCTGCGGGGCGTCCGCCCGTTTTTGTCAGATAAATATGACATCACCAAGCACCCCAATTTTCAGTACACCGCCGACGCGGACGATAAGAACGCCTTTGACATTGAAGCGTTTTTGTCCACCCGGCTCAAACCAAAACCCAACGAGGTCTACGATGTGTTTGAAGTTGACGTAGACACCGAGGGCGAATAATCCCGTTCCGCAAGAAAGGAGTGATTTTATCTACCCGCCAGGGTCCCTGAAACCTGCCTCGGTTGAGGCCATTGGCGTACAAAGCGGACAGCTCAACAAAAAAATGAAGAAGGAGGATAGCCGGAATCGAGCCGCCCAAAACGCAGGGCGGTTTTGTTGTCCGGCTTTTGTATGCCTATGAACCAACACTAACCACAAAGCGATTCCGGCTAAATTAAAGTATGGAATTTTTCAACAGCGCAATCGACGTTTTGCAGACCCTCGTTATCGCACTGGGAGCCGGCCTTGGAATCTGGGGCGTCATCAACCTGCTGGAAGGTTACGGCAATGATAACCCTGGCGCGAATGTTCATGTACGGTAAAGAAGCAAGCAGCCGAAAACAACAGATAGACCGCCAGTGCCACATTATTCCGAACCAAAGAAATCAAAGACCAAAAGACAAGCACCGTGGAAATGTGTATAACTTGCTATTCCGTCATGGAAAAGTCCGTTCACAGAACATGGAAAAGCTAAAGGGCAGCTTTCCCACATTCTGCAAACAGACTTTCCCACAACTCCATAAGACAGCAAGTTATGCACATTACGCACAGTGCCGACTACTCCGAAATCCATTTCATATATATCACTAAAAAATCGAAACTTGTCAAGCTATGTCAAGATTTTTATGATATTCTTATTAGGGGAGGTGAAATGATGTCAGATAATCGCTTATTCAAAATGTTATATTATCTTTTAGACAGGGAACGTGCTACGGCTCCTGAATTAGCAGCTGAATTTGAAGTTTCTACAAGAACAATTTATCGTGACGTAGAAGCATTAAGCAGTGCGGGTATCCCGATCTATGCTGAACCGGGAAGAAACGGCGGTATATACTTATTGCAGGATTTTATTTTGGACAGAGCAATATTATCCGAAAATGAAAAGCAGGAAGTATTGACGGCAATACAAAGTATATTTGCCACAGGCTATACTGGCGAAAAAGAATTACTAACAAAGTTATCAGCGATTTTCAATGTAAATACAAGAAATTGGCTTGAAGTGGATTTTTCACGTTGGGGAAAACGCATTTATGATAACTCAAAATTTGAAATTTTAAAAACAGCGGTGATTCAGTGCAGAGAAGTAAAGATAGTTTATGAAAACTCTAACAGCAGAAGAAGTACACGAATCGTTCAACCATTAAAAATATCTTATAAATCAAAAGAATGGTATTTAAAAGCGTTTTGCATGAAAAAACAGGGTTTTCGTATATTCAAATTAAACCGCATATTAGAGTTGGAATTATTAGAGAATACATTTGTACCAAGACCATACCCGGAAGAAAAAAATAATCTGCAACAGACATACCCTCAAATAGTCCTTTTGTTTTCAAAAGCTATTGCATATCGTGTCTATGATGAATTTGACGAATCAGAAATTGAATATCAAAAAAACGGTGATTTAATTGTTTGTACTGAAATGCCAGTTGATACATGGCTTACTGGTTATCTGCTTTCATTCGGGGCACAAGTTGAAATCATTGAACCAAAGTATTTAAAAGGTATTTTAGCTGAACAGGCACAAGAAATATATAAAAAAAATAAACCTTGACAAAAGGTGTCAAGATATATGTGTTATACTAATGACCATAGCAATACAGTTATACAGAAACTTTAATCACAATTAGAAAGAAAGAGGTAACAAAAATGAATGAAATGAATCAGAAATTTTGTCAGTGTTGTGGTATGCCTATGGGAGAAACTGATGAACTGTACGGAACAAATGCAGATGGCAGCAAAAATGAGGAATACTGCAAGTATTGTTTTGAAAACGGTAAGTTTACTTTTAATGGTACGATGGAAGAAATGATTGAGGTATGTGTACCGAATATGGCTGCTGCTAACCCCAATATGAGCGAAGAAGAAGCAAGAAAAATTATGCTTGAATGGTTTCCGACACTGAAACGCTGGAAAAACTAATTTTGATATTGTCATTTCTATCGTTCAATGATTAGTAAAAAAGTGATATCATTTTTGTTAATGGGTAATCAAGGGGCGGTAGTTAAAATTGCTATCGCCCCTTTGAATTATAAAAGCAGACATAAACTATGCATCGCCCTATGTGGGAGAAAGGGGGGAATCAACTATGCCTTGTACAGAAGCATACAGAGAACACATCATGTATACGTTCAATGGCTTTTGCAAGACCGTCATACGCTTTGCGGCTATCAACGCATGGCGTGACAGGAGCAGGCGGCGGCAAAAAGAAATATCCCTTGAATACCTCACAGAAGAAAAGTTTTACCCTTTAGGCACAACAGACGAATATTTTGAAGCACCCTACGAAGAACACCCTATAACGATATGCGGTCAGACAGTTATCCTCACTAATGGGGAGCTTGCCGCCGTCCTGTTATCTTTGCCGGAGAAGAACCGGGAAATTATTTTCCTTTACTTTTTCGGGCATTACACACAGCAGGAAATCGGGGAAATGTACGGACGCTGCCGGAGTACGACAGGGTATCAAATCCGCAGGACTTTACAGCTCCTGCACAAAGAAATGGAGGTGCTTTCACATGGGGAATCCAAACCTTTTGCCCTATGAAACGATTGTCCAGGCGACCAGCGGAGAGCCGGAAGCCGTGGACGAGGTTTTGCGGCATTACAGCAAGCGTATCCGAATTGCCGCCATTGAAAACGGGCATATCGACAGAGATACCGAGGACAGCATAAAACAGCGGCTTGTTGCTTCCCTATTCAAATTTCGTTTTGATGGGTAGGAAGTATAAGGAATTGCTTTCATTTTTGTAAAAATGGAGGTATAATAGAACAACGCTAAAAAATTACAGAGGTGTGCTTATGGAATATATCAGAGTAACAAATGAGAATATAGAAAAAGAACATATATGTTGTGCAATTTCAAACAATAATGATATTCAAGTGTCATCAAAAAAAGAATGGTTAAAAGAACGTTTTGATGATGGTTTGGTTTTTTTAAAAAGTGAACAACGGGGAAAGTGTTTTATTGAATATATACCCGCTGAAAATGCTTGGAATCCCATTGTCGCAGATAGCTATATGTATATTAACTGTTTATGGGTAGCCGGTTCTTTTAAAGGACATGGTTATGGGGCAGAACTACTGAATATTTGCATTGAGGATAGCAAAAACAAAGGGAAAAAGGACTATGTATATTATCTGCGGCAAAGAAAAAACCTTTTCTGGCAGACCCTAAATTTTTAAAATACAAAGGGTTTGCCGTCAGCGATGAAGCGGATAACGGTATTCAGTTATGGCATTTATCTTTTACCGAAAACGCTTTATCGCCCAAATTCAAAGAATGTGCAAAACATCCTCATATTGATGAGATGGGATATGTTCTGTATTACACCAATCAGTGTCCGTTTAATGCAAAATACATTCCTGTAATTGAAAACATTGCGAAAGAAAAATCTATAAAATTCAAGTCGGTTCATTTACAGAACAAGGAGGACGCACAAAACGCTCCAACACCAATTACAACTTATGCATTATTTTTAGATGGTAACTATATTACAAACGAGCAGATGAATGATAAGAGGTTTTTGAAATTATTAGAAAAGTAACTTTTCGTTTGTAGATTATAGTCAACAGAAAATAAAACAATCGCTGTTACATAAAACGGCGCACCAAGACAGGAAATCAAGAAAAGGTTTCCTGTTTTTTTGCGCCCATTTTTGGCATTTTCAAAAATCGCCAGTATTATGCCGTGCAAAGGGGAAATAGAAAGAAATTCCCTCTCCCGTTTGGCAAATCCGCAAGCTGTCCGTGGAGGGTGGGCGAAAA
Source organism: Eubacterium plexicaudatum ASF492 (assembly GCF_000364225.2). Taxonomy (GTDB): domain Bacteria; phylum Bacillota; class Clostridia; order Lachnospirales; family Lachnospiraceae; genus Eubacterium_J; species Eubacterium_J plexicaudatum. The sequence continues at coordinate 3,868,709 of NZ_AQFT02000001.1, read as the reverse complement.
GAAATTTTCACAAATTTCCGCAAATCACCGTCATTTTTGCCTTTTGCGGTTTTGTAGGTAGTAGGGGGAGAAATATCGCCGCTACTTTGGCAAAATCTCCGCTTGCGGCACTAAAGGTATTGAGGGAAGCCCACGCAGAGGAAGCCGCCACTTTCTTAGAGCAAGATTCTACCACAGTACCAAATTTCGCCTATCGGCTCATTTTGTCCTGCGGGAATCTTGTTGGGGTTGCCACCCCAAGCCCGCCTTTTGCGGCTTGCGCCGCTTGAAAAAATCCACCCAAGAAAGGAGGTTCACAGCCATGAAAAGATACAACACACCCCACCGCCACCGGGTAATCAAGACACGCTTGACCGAGGAAGAATACGCCGAGTTTTCCGAGCGTGTCACCCTCTGTAAAATGAGCCAAGCCGAGTTTATCCGGCAAGCCCTCATTAAGTCAAGCATACGCCCGGTTATCACCGTTTCCCCGGTCAATGATGAATTGCTCTCTGCCGTTGGGAAGCTAACCGCCGAGTATGGAAAAATCGGCGGCAACTTAAATCAGATTGCCCGCTGTCTGAACGAGTACGGCGCACCTTATAACGCCCTCTCCCAAGAAGTGAGAGCCGCCCTCTCCGAGCTTGCCGCCTTGAAGTTTGAAGTCTTGCAGAAAGTAGGTGAAGCCGTTGGCAACATTCAAACATATCAGCTCTAAAAATGCCGACTATGGAGCTGCCGAGCAGTACCTAACCTTTGAGCATGACGAGTTTACCATGAAGCCTACGCTTGATAAAAATGGGCGGCTTCTCCCCCGTGATGATTACCGCATATCTTCCCTTAATTGCGGCGGGGAAGATTTCGCCATAGCGTGTATGCGCTCCAATCTGAAATACGGCAAGAACCAAAAACGGGAGGACGTAAAGAGCCACCATTACATTATCAGTTTTGACCCCCGTGACGCACAGGACAACGGCTTGACCGTAGACCGGGCGCAACAGTTGGGCGAGCAGTTCTGTAAAGAGCATTTCCCCGGACACCAAGCCCTTGTATGCACCCACCCGGACGGGCATAACCACAGCGGCAATATCCATGTGCATATCGTAATCAATTCTTTGCGGATTGCCGAAGTGCCGCTATTGCCCTACATGGAAAGACCAGCGGACACAAGGGAGGGCTGCAAGCACCGCTGTACGGACAGTGCTATGGAATATTTCAAAGCGGAAATCATGGAAATGTGCCACCGGGAAAACCTCTATCAGATTGACCTGCTGAACGGGAGCAAGAACCGTGTCACCGAGCGTGAGTATTGGGCGAAGCGGAAAGGACAAGCCGCACTGGATAAAGAGAACGCTTCCCTTGCCGCCAAAGGAGAGCCGCCCAAACTTACGAAATTTGAAACGGACAAGGAGAAGCTGCGGCGCACGATCCGCACCGCCCTGTCCTCTGCTACTTCTTTTGAGGACTTCTCCGAGAAGCTGTTACAACAGGGCGTGACCGTCAAGGAGAGCCGGGGGAGGTTATCGTATCTCACGCCGGACAGAACGAAGCCAATCACCGCCCGGAAATTGGGTGATGATTTTGACCGTGCCGCCGTACTGGAAGCACTCACCCTAAACGCACAGAACGCCGCCAGAGCCGCCGAAAAGCCCACACCCAAACAGGAATACCCCCGGAGCATAAAAGACCGCTTACAGCGTAATAAAGCCGCCATAAACACCCCGAAGAATGACGAAGTACAACGCATGGTAGACATAGCCGCCAAGAGAGCCGAGGGCAAGGGGAAAGGTTACGAGAAATGGGCGACCCTGCACAATCTGAAGCAAATGGCGGCGACCATGAGCATTTACGAAGAATCTGGCTTTTCTTCCCCGGAGGAACTGGAAGCCGCCCTTGCCGCCGCCAGTGCCGGGCTGCATGAAGTGACCGGGAAACTGAAAGCCGTGGAAAACACCTTGCGGGAGAAAAAGGACTTGCAGAAACAGCTATTAGCGTACATCAAGACCAAGCCAGCCCGTGACGGACTGCGGGCGCAGAAAACGGAGAAAGCCCGGAGAGCCTACCGGGAGCAGCACGAAAGCGAGTTTATCATTTCCGAATCTGCCGCCCGGTATTTCAAGGCACAGGGAATCTCCAAGCTGCCAGCGTCCAAGACATTACAAGCAGAGATTGAGCAGCTTACAAGGGAGAAGAACACGCTTTACAACGAATACCGGGAGAAGAAAGAGAGCGTCCGGGAATTGCAGACTATAAAGAGCAACATAGACCAAATCTTGTGCCGTGAGCCGGAACGGGGAAAGGGGCGGGAGAATGAACGGTAAACGCCCTTACATGGACTACCGCCAGTACCGGGCGGCGTGTCGGCTTGTGCATGAGTGCTGTAACTATGACAACGGGAATTGTATTGCTCTGGATAACGGCGAGCCTTGCGTGTGTGTGCAGAGTATCAGCTATTCCCTCTTGTGCCGCTGGTTCATTGCCGCCGTGCTGCCGCTGGACGGGAAACTGGAAGCCGCCCTGCTCCACCGGGCAGACAGGAAACGCTGTACCGAGTGCGGCGGGTATTTTCTCCCCAAATCAAACCGGGGGAAATACTGCCCGGATTGCGCCGCAAAAGTGCGCCGCCGGAAAGAAGCCGAGCGACAGCGGAAAAGATACCACCTTTCTACGCATTTAGGCTATGAAAGAAGCCCGTAAATCAAGGCTTTTTTGACCGCCCTCAACGGGTAGGCGGTACATTTATCCTTTACCCCCACAAAAGCCGCTTTAATTGCGTAACAGAAGCCACAGAACAGACCAAAGGAGGAACGAATGGCAGACAACCGCAAATATTACTACCTAAAGCTGAAAGAGAGCTATTTTGACGAGGACGCTATCGTGCTGCTGGAAAGTATGCAGGACGGTATGCTCTACTCAAACATTCTCTTGAAGCTGTACCTAAAATCGCTGAAAAACGGGGGAACGCTCCAGCTTGCCGAGAATATCCCCTACACCGCACAGATGATAGCCACAATCACCCGCCAGCAAGTCGGCACAGTGGAGAGGGCTTTGCAGATTTTTATGAAGCTGGGGCTTGTAGAACCCTTGCAGAACGGGGTTTTATACATGAGCAACATTGAACTCTTAATCGGTCAGTCCTCTACCGAGGGGGAACGAAAACGCCGTGCAAGGCGGGCTTTGCAGGAACAAAAGGCATTGCCGGAAGCCGTGGCGGACAAACGTCCACCATATGGGGCGGACATTTGTCCACCAGAGATAGAGAAAGAGATAGATATAGAGTTAGAGATAAAGAGAGAGGGAGAGATAAAGACAGGACAGACAGCCCCCGCCCCTTTTGGCAGATATGAAAATGTATTCCTGTCAGAAAGAGAGCTTGCAGAGCTGCAAGAGGAACTTCCCGGCAAATGGGAGTATTACATAGACCGCTTATCCGGCTATATCGCTTCCAGCGGGAAGAAATACAAGAACCATGCCGCCACTATCCGGCGTTGGGCGGCTGATGACAGGGCAAAGGGGAAGCCGAAAAAGGGAATCCCCGATTATTCCTACAAAGAGGGCGAGAGCCTTTGACCGCATAGACACAACGCCCTGTAAACAGGGCGTGAAAGACCATGAACAAGGAGGAACGATTTTATGTGTGATTACGATAACGCTATTTTCCGGCTTGCCACGGCACAGGAAGCAGAGCCGGAGGACTACACGGGCGAGGACGGGCTTTTGTATTGCGGGAGCTGCCGCCAGCCCAAAGAAGCCTACTTCCCGGAGGGCAAAACATTTTTCGGACGTGACCGCCACCCGAAAGAATGTGACTGCCAGAGAAAACGCCGGGAAAAGCTGGAAGCCAGCCACCGAGAATACAAGCACCGGGAGGAAGTGGAACGGCTGAAACGGACAGGCTTCACCGACCCGGCTATGCGGGAATGGACGTTTGAAAACGACAACGGGCAATGCCCCCAAATGCACAAAGCCCATGCTTATGTAGAGTGTTGGGAGGAAATGAAAGCCGGGAATATCGGCTATCTGTTATGGGGCATGGTAGGCACAGGCAAAAGCTATTTCGCCGGGTGTATCGCCAACGCCCTCATGGAGCAAGAGGTTTCCGTGTGCATGACAAACTTTGCCCTTATCCTCAATGACCTTGCCGCCAGCTATAAGGGCAGGAACGAGTACATAGCCCGCCTTTGCAGCTTCCCTCTGCTTATCCTTGACGATTTCGGCATGGAGCGTGGCACGGAATACGGGCTTGAACAGGTTTACAACGTGATTGACAGCCGATACCACAGCGGCAAGCCCTTAATCGTGACAACAAACTTGACGCTGGAAGAATTGCAGAACCCGGAGGACACCGCCCATGCCCGGATATATGACCGCCTTACGGAAATGTGTACCCCCGTCCGCATTACCGGGGAGAATTTCAGGAAAGCCAGAGCAAGGGAGAAAATGGAACAGCTTAAAACGCTGCTGAACAGAAAGGAGAGCCTATGACCGACACCCCCAACAGAAGCACCGCCACTACCGCCCGCCGCCCGGATTGCGTGACCGAGGTACGCCGGGGGAACACCGTCCTTGTGGTTTCCGGCTACTTCAAGCAAGGCACGACCGCCACCGCCGCCGACAAGATGATGAAAGTGCTGGAAGCCGAAAGCGCAGCCGGACACAAGCCGATTTACAGCGCATGACAACCCGCAGATAAAAACCGTCATTTTGACGGGCGGTAAAGAAGCAAAAAAGACTGTACAGCCAGCCCCGCCCTATGGTATAATAAACCTACGGAATAGTGGGGCTGGCTGTCGGAAACGGAGGACATTATGCCAAGACAGACCACCCAAAAACTCATTACCGCCCTTTATCCGAGATTGTCGCACGAGGACACGCTCCAAGGCGAATCCAACTCCATAAGCAACCAGAAGCGGATTCTGGAAGCCTACGCAAAACAGAACGGCTTTTCCAACCTCAAATGGTACACGGACGACGGATTCTCCGGGGCAAATTTCCAAAGACCCGGCTTCCAGTCCATGCTTGCCGACATTGAAGCGGGGCTTGTGGGAACGGTTATCGTAAAAGATATGTCACGGTTAGGGCGAAACTATCTGCAAGTGGGAATGTACACGGAAATGATTTTCCCACAGAACGGCGTCCGTTTCATTGCCATCAATGACGGCGTTGACAGCGCACAGGGCGACAACGATTTTGCCCCCTTGCGTAACATTTTTAACGAATGGCTGGTGAGGGATACGAGCAAGAAAATCAAGGCAGTCAAGAGGTCAAAAGGCATGAGCGGGAAGCCCGTCACAAGCAAGCCCGTATATGGCTACCTCATGGACGAGGACGAAAATTTCATCATTGACGGGGAAGCCGCCCCCGTGGTAAAGCAGATATACAGCCTTTGCCTTGCCGGGAACGGACCGACCAAGATAGCCCGTATGCTTGCCGAGCAGCAAATCCCCACGCCGGGAACGCTGGAATACCGCCGGACGGGAAGCACCCGCCGCTACCACCCCGGCTATGAGTGCAGGTGGGCGACAAACACCGTGGCGCATATCCTTGAAAACCGGGAATACACGGGCTGCCTTGTGAACTTCAAGACCGAGAAGCCGTCCTACAAGGTAAAGCACAGCGTAGAGAACCCCGTGGAGAAACAGGCGGTATTTGAGAACCACCACGAAGCAATCATTGACCGGGAAACATGGGAGCGTGTGCAGGAGCTACGCAAGCAGCGCAAACGCCCTAACCGCTATGATGAAGTGGGTTTGTTCTCCGGCATACTCTTTTGTGCCGATTGCGGCAGCGTCATGTACCAGCAGAGATACCAGACGGCCAAACGGCGGCAGGACTGCTACATATGCGGCAGCTACAAAAAGCGAACCCGTGACTGTACGGCGCACTTTATCCGCACCGACCTGTTGACCGAGGGAGTGACCGAGAACCTACGGAAAGTCACCAGCTACGCCGCCAAGCATGAAGCCCGGTTTATGAAGCTCTTGACCGAGCAGACCGAGGACGGGAGCAAACGCCGGAACGCCGCCAAGAAGAAAGAGCTGGAAGCGGCAGAAAAACGGATTGCGGAACTCTCCGCTATCTTCAAGCGGCTGTATGAGGACAGCGTGACCGGGCGCATATCGGACGAGCGTTTCACGGAATTGTCGGCAGACTACGAAGCCGAGCAAAAGGAACTGAAAGAGAAAGCCGCCGCCTTGCAGAGCGAGCTTTCTAAGACGCTGGAAGCCACGGCAAACGCTGAAAAGTTTATGAAAGTGGTACGCAAGTACACCAGCTTTGAGGAACTCACCCCTACCCTGTTACGGGAGTTTGTGGAGAAAATCGTAATCCACGAATCGGAAGCCCTTGACGGGAAACGGCGGGGGAAGCTCCGCAGACAGGAAATCGAAATCTATTACTCTTTTGTCGGCAAGGTAGAATTGCCCGACTAAAGCCCGACCCGTCCGGCAGTCAGCCGGACAGGGAACGGCAAAATTTTTTACACTTCTTTTACTTCTTTATCTCACATGAGCAAAAAGCCAGGGCATGAAGCAGGTCATGGCTAATTAGAGGTAATCAAAAGAGGAAAGGAAAAGCACAATCCAGACGGAACCGGCGATACCGTCAAGAAATATTTGTGAGTTAGCAAGAATCCTGATATAATGGGTACAAACGCCCATCCGGGGCAGAAAGGCAGGGAGAAACATGCACATCAGCTACAAACCGCTCTGGCACACACTGATAGAGCGCAACATGAGGAAAGAGGACTTAAGGCTTGCCGCTGGACTGACCACAAATATGATAGCCAACATGGGAAAAGAAGGGAAACATATCAGCATGGACACACTTGCCCGTATTTGCGAAACGCTGGATTGTGGCATTATGGATGTGATTGAGCTGGCCAGTGACGAGCCTTCCACCAGGTAGTGTCAAGTGAATTATGAAAAAATAACTGACTAAAAAATAATTTAACAACCGAAAAAACAACAGGTATTTTACGCTTTAAGATTTATTAAGAGGAGTTTTAAGGCTGGCAGTTTACTCCTTGGAAAGCCGCCGCCACCCTTGACAGCATACAGAATAAACGCTGTCCGTGTTTCACCGACGGCGAAGGACTAGAGGACAGTCAGTTTTTCCGCCGTCGGTTTAGGCAGTGTAGCGTTTATTCTGTATGCTGTCAAGGGCAGGCCGGAATCGGAGATTCCGGTGGCTGGGTATATTCCCTCCGGCTCAGGATCTCAGCACAGTCAGGCGGCGCAGTCCTGCTTTTGAAGATTTAGTATTGCCTGCTGGCCAAGGACAATGAGGAGCTGCCATTTGCCCGGCATTGTCCCGGCCTGTTCAAGAGCCTCCACTTTATTCAGGACATCAAAACCGGCGTGTTTGTGCGGGCGCAGAAAGTTGTAATAAGCCACCCACAGTGCAAGGTCGTAATTAGCGCCGTCAAAGCTGTCAAAGCCGTTTGTAGGGCGGTAGGATGCCTTGTAGGTGCGGTTTACCCGCTCGATCATCTGCTTGTACGGACGGAACTCTGCAGAGACAGCATCATCGTTTGTAAGGCCTATGACCTGGGTAACCTCAAACTTAAAGTATTCACCATATTCGCTGTAAAATTGCTGGGCGGCAAGCGGGTATGCGCTGTACCCGTCGGCAATGAAACGGAAGTTTTCAGGGAGCTTTTTCAGGTTTCCGAATGCCATGCGCATGGCCAGGATGCACGGACCGACACCCCTGTTGTCAGAAGTCTGGTAACCGATGATGGAACGCTTCGCAGCGTCCATGATGAGCCAGACATAGCCTTTGATGCCACGGACTTTAATATAGGTTTCATCAGCAGTAAAAACGCTGCCGGCCTTATAGTCATAATGGTCAACAAAAGGCTTTACGCACATGGCCGCCGTCTTGCAGTAATTGGCGATCTGCTGGTGTGAAATGCGGATGCCGTAAAGGTCTTTTAAGGCCTGTGATGTTTTACGCAGCGACAGCCCAAGATTGACGCGCAGCGTCAGGCACAGGGACATGGTATGTGCGCTGTACTTCGTGAATTTAAGTGAAGAAGCGTTTTTAGGCAGGGAGTTTAAGTCCATGCGGAAAAAATCCACGGTGAACTCACGGTAGATGTAGTGGAGTTTATATTTATTTTTGCCATAGTCTTCTTTGAGGTCCTCCTTATCCACTTTTTTAAGGTTGTAGAGATAATACGGGCATTTCGGATTGACGCATTTATGGATGACAAACTGCTTACGCTCCTTTTTGCGGACAAGGGCGCGGGAACAGTAAGGGCATCTGAGCGTAAACGGCTTCGCGAACCTGTTTTCTTCGGGTGAAAAGACAGTAGAGCACACCTTGCACAGGATCTGGCCTTTTGCCCCGTTGTTTTTATACAGGTACGGCTTGGGGGCACTGCAGCGTGGGCATGTGCATGCATCCGGGATATCGCATTCCTTTCGGCGGGTGACAGGCTTCAACTTTTTGCCGTAGCGCCATTCAAGGTAAGGGATGTAATCCCTGTAATCCCACTTTTCGTAATAAAGGATTTTAGGGAGCTTATCCACCTTGAATTTCTGGTATTTGGGAGAATGGGAATCATCATGTGCCCACTGTTTAAGCGGAATATACTTGCAAATAAACAGGAGCAGCCAGCGGTTCATGTAATAAAGGTAAGCGATGAATAACCTACCGTTCCACATATGTTCCGTTTAGGTGTAAAATAGTCTATATTGGCAATTGAGGTTTGTTTTCAGGTGTTATCGCTTCAACATCGATCAGTCCTGTGCAGCGTTCTTTGATAAAATCACTCCACGGAAGAAGCGTTTTAACTGCATTAGGATCATCTTTATGCTCAGGCATGTACAGCAGCAGGACATAAAGGTATTGGAATACATTCAGCTTATTGGCTTTTGCGGTTTCTATTATACTGTAAACAAGCGCACTTGCTTCTGCCCCAGCCGCAGATGTGTGGAACAGCGAGTTCTTCCTGCCAATAGCATACGATTTTGCGCAGCGTTCGGCTCTATTATTAGAAAGTTCGCATCTGCCGTCCAGCATATAGCTCTGTAGTGTCTCTCTGTGGTTTATTGAATAATTGACGGCTTTTTCCAGCTTGCTGCCGCCAAGCGGTTTTAGGGCTTCAATCCATGACCAGAACTTTTCCCAGACAGGTGCCTCCTTTTCCAGCCGTTTTTCCTGGCGCTTTTCTGGGCCCATGCCTTTCAGCCCTTTTTCAATGAAAAAGAGCTTGTTGAAAAACACGAGGCCGATCTCAGCCGGGATCATGTTTTCCATCTGTTCCGGATCCGGAAGCGGGATGTCTTTTACATCCGTTTCTGAATTTATGTCCAGCAGCTTCAGCTTTTTCCGCCGTTCTGCCGGGAGGGCTTCGTAAAATTTTCTGCGGCAGTGCGCAGAGCATACGGCAAGGACCACATCCTCCACCTGGTTATAGCCGCTGTACCCATCGCACTGCACGATGCCGGAAAAACCCTCCAGGAAAGCTTTTGGGAAAACGCCGCTGCGCCCCGCCTGGTATTCATAGAGTACGATCGGCGCCAGGCCGTCGCTCCCGCTTAAATACATCCACATGTATGATATAGATTCCGCGGCTTTCCCCTTTTCGTGCAGCACCTGGCAGGTTGTTTCATCCGCATGGATAATATCCCTTTGCAGGAGGAGCCGGTGCATTTGGTCATATACCGGCTGGAAATATTCCATGGCACATTTTATATACCAGTTTGCCATGGTTTCACGCGGCAGCTCCAATCCAAGCTGGGCCATGCAGGCCTCCTGGCGGTAGTATGGGACGCTTACAAAACTTTTTTCAAACATGACGTACGCAACAACAGACGGCGACGCCGGGCTGTGCGCCATAAGCGGTACAGGCGTCTGCGCCTGCACGATTGTGCCGTCGCCGTCTTTACGGCATTCCGGGCAGATCAGTTCTTCCTGCATATAGCGGACACGCTCCACTTTTGCCGGGGTTATACGCAGCTCTGTGCGGACTTGTTTATATCCAAGCAGGATCATTTGCGCATTGCAGTACGGGCAGAGTCGGTCTTTACCCGGGACAGGGATTATGACATCGCGGACAGGGATGTCCGCATAACGCTCATCCCTCGTGGCTTTCTTCTTTTTCGTCCGGGTGTGTTCCTTCACCGTTGTTTTTGCAGGCGGGTTTTCCGGTTCATCCCCGGCACTGGCTGGCGGAGTTTTTGTCTTCTCGCTTTTTGTGCCGAACAGCTGGCGCTTAAATTCTTCAAGCGTTTCCTCCAGGCCGGACTTTAAAAGGCGCAGTTCATCCACAAGGGCGCGCAGTTGTGCTATGGCCTGCTCCTGCTCCAGGATGCGTGCGTCCTGGGACTGTATCTGCATTTTCTGCTGTTCCACCATTGTTTCCAGCAGCCGGATATAGTCTTCCATATTAACTGGCATGTGCGCCCTCCTCGTTTCCATTTACTTACATTATAAGGAAACGCGGGGATGAAATCAAACCGACCATACCTGCGCGATAGGCACAATGACGGACTGGAAACTGCCGCCAGATACAGGAAAAAGGCTTAAAAACAGCATTTTTCATGCAGGTTATCCACAGTTTTGCGGCCTGGCGCTGCGTTATGCGTGGACAGCATCCCGGAAAAAAACAGCGTCGTGGATAACATTCCCTGGCGGCTTGCGGCGCTGGAAAATAAATTTTTAAATTTCTACATAATGCACAAAAGTTCAGAAGTCCTTCCTGCCGGAAGGCTGCACCGCCTTTGGCTGGCAGATGGAGAGTCCTTCCAGAAGCCATCGCAGCTGCTGGCGGGTAAGCGGCCTTACTTGCGAAGCGTCCCGCGGCCACTGGAATTTTCCATTGTCCAGGCGTTTTGTGCAGAGCACGAACCCCGTCTGGTCAAAGTACAGGGCCTTTAGCGTATTTCTTTTCCGGCCGCAGAACAGATAAAGGGCGTCCGAATAAGGGTCCATCTGGTAAGTGTCCCGGATCAGGGACATAAGGCCGTCAAAGCTGCGCCGCATATCGGTGCATCCAGTGACGATATAAACTTTCGTGTCACTGGACAATGCACCTAACAGCACAGCCTCCCCAGCGCCAGAAGCGTATTCCGTATGGTATCTTCTGAAGCACCGTCTGCAATTTCAATGCTGTACCCCGGCATCCTGACCGTGATGGCAGCATGGGCTGCTGGAACCGGCAGCGTATCACTTGCAGCGCAGCCTGGATCAGGGACAGGGCTGCTGCCCAGCTCCAGTGGAACCACTTCGTGCATCTGTCTGGATGGGGCCGCCTGCGGATCTGGTATGATACAGGATTTTTTCTTTAGGTCTGAAACTTTGTTATGAAATGTTTTTATGGATATGGAATGCAGCCGGCACCATTCTCTGTCAGGCAGGCCGCTCGTGCGGCATTCCTGGATCAGCTCCAGCCATTCCTGGTCACTGCGGGTTTTCTTTTTCTCTGACATAGCATCATCTCCTGATTATTATTTTTGGAATGGATGGCAGTAGTGGAGCCGCAGGAAAAGCAATAAACGGCTGCCGGGCTACTTTATCAAGAACTGATGTGGACATCCGCTCCAAGCTGATACCATTATAGAGCAAAATCAAGTTCCTGTGGAACGGTGGGTTATTCATCGCTTACTATATTTTCGGGCAATGCAATGATTTCAACCAGATGTTTGAAAACTTTACCCTTACTGCTGTCGGCGTACAGCTTATCTTGAATTTCCTGAAAGTCATAATACTCGGCGTGCCTTAACTTATCTTTCTTTTGTGCCTTTCCTGTTGCCATAGTCGGTTACTTGTCCTCACTTTCGTTTGGATTTTCGCCTTTCTTAGTCCTACTCGAACCTATGCGTGTTTATTGATTATGATTTTATTTCTGTTCCTGACTACAGCCCGTCCCTCCACCGCTTACTTTGTTCACGGCTTCACAGGTAGCATGGCTGCTCTTTCCTCCCGGATTAAGAACGGTTATACCGCACCTCCCATAAGGGCGACACGATTTTCCCGTTCAGTGCTTCATCGTGCGTATCCACTCCACATCCGGGACTTTCCACGTTCCGATATTCCTATCTGTGCATAATACCCTTAACCCTGCCCTTTAGGCCTGTATGCTTGATGATGCCTGTAACACCATAGGGAATTTCATATCGACAAATCTTACTTTCCCCACATACGCCGTTTTCACGGCTATGGCATTTCTACCATATCCCGTTATAGACCTGTACATTCGGGCTTTTGTCAGCGGTAATCAGCCGCATTCTGGACATAGGTACTTTATAGACCTCCGGCCTAACACCCCCGGCCACCTCTGGCTCGGTTTTGCTTTATCCCCAAAAGGGACAGTCGCAGGTGCAGACAGCCGACTTCAGCGTGCTGTGTCAGTTGTGGGAAATACGTCCCGTTTCTTCCAACGCAGTATCAAGGGAAGCGTTTCAGGGCGTTACCCCGTCATTCCACTTCTCGGAATATCAGTTAGAAAGGCTGTTGCCTTTCCGTCACTTTTACCTCTTTGCAGGAAAATCCTACGCAAAGTTTATATGCGACAACGTGTCGCTGCACTGTCGAATGGGGCTAACCTCGCGCCGCATGAGATAAGTATGCTTTTTGCGGTCTTGCCTGTTGCTGCTTGTCAAGGACATATTCATCATTTTTCATCACTTTTTCTTGGTCTGCCCTGTTTTCCATGCTGTAAATCATGGAGAATAACACGCTTTAGTTTTTCCTCTACGCTTTGGGTACTTGTAGCAGAGAAATGTACCTCGACTAAGTAGGTTGTCTTATCAATCTTCTTTTGCAAACAGGGCGTTAATCGCCCTGTGGTATTGGTCTGAATGTTGTCGCTCATGCTCCTCCTTTTGGGCGTAAAAAAGACGCATGGTTTACAATTCACTGTTCCATGCGCCTTTACGCTGTTTTATTGATATTAAATTGTTTTACCGATTACGCCAACTGCATAATCTCGGCTTCAAGCTCCTTTAATTCCTCCATTGATAATGCAGGAACATAACGTGCAATCTTTTCAAGAGAAAGTTCTCCGTCTTTAATCATTCTTTCTGCGGTTTCCCTGTCTGCGTCATGCCTTTCGCTTCTGATAAATGATTTCATAATCTGTTCTTCATCAAACAAACTCATCATAATTGTCACAACCTCCTTTTCTCTCTGCGCTAAATATTCCCTTAAAACATTCCTGTCCTTGCATATGCGGATTGTTTCTGTAACTGCCTTTTGTGTCATTCCGTGCTGTTTTGTCTGTTCGTTAAAAACTTTGCAAAAAATAATGTACTGGTTGATAATATCATCTGTATCGCTTTCATAGATAACTTTTGCTTTTACCTCAATATCTATATCCACACCCTCAAAAAATTCTTTAGACAAAGATATTTTATCGGGTTTCCTCCCTTTGTTTCCCGTAAATATTACATAAAGTTCGGGCTTTGGCATTTTTACTTTCCTGCTTTTGTAATAGTCTTGGCTGGTGCGCTGAAAATATTCGTGATAGCTTTGCGCTAGATACAGCAAAACTCTTACTAAAATATTCACTGTCCATGTTGACTGCGCCTCCACAAGTATCATCAGCTTATTATTAGCAATAAAGCCTAAATCGTTATACAGATTATCCGTCAATACATTTGTGATCGTCACATCTGTAAGGGAGTCTTCTGTCGCTGTGGTGTCCTCTGGGTGGAGCGTTTTATATAGCTTTAGCAGATAACTCTTGTTTTGAAAAAGGTCAAGGAATACGCTGTTTTTTGCTGTACGTTTTGCCATGACTTCCTCTATCTGTTTTGTATCGTCCTGCACTTTAACACCTCGATTTCTAAAAATCTGTGACATAAGATACGATATATCCTGTTCCTGCCACACTTCAATTATACAAAAAAACGCTTGTCTTTACAATAAAATTCGCATTAAATTTCTTCCTCCCTCCGTTTAATCTTGGAGTACTCTCGAAAACTCACAGTCCTTGAAAATACTGCCGTTCCAAAGTGCTCCATTTTTTCTTTACCTCCATTTTTCAGTGGATTTTTTACATATTTTCTTTATTCTTTCAGAAAATTTTCAAATCCCTATTGACCAACCTGCCAGTTTGTGCGGCCGTCTTAATTGCCAATGGGCAATTAAGACGGCCTTTCGATTAAGGAAACATTCACTTTTAACCACATTCGAAGGAGGACACACTTATGATAAAAAACTGGCAGTCCCATCAGGAATACATCCTTTTCCTGCATGAGACTAAAATTCATCTCGATTCTTCCCAGCGCACCAGGCTTACAGGTGAGTTTGCCGCTGCCAGGGAAAAACTCCGGCTACTGAATCTTGACCCTGTCATGGAACTTTTAGAGCCATACTATTCGCCGTTTGGTCGTCCGGCTCTCAACCAGACGCAGATCCTGCGTTCCCTGATTCTTATGCTGCATCAGGGTTTTACAGGCATTACCGCCTGGGTGGAAAAGCTTAACTCCGACTCCCTGCTGGCTCTTTTTATTGGCTGCACCCCGCACTCCCTGCCGCCGCTTGGTTCTTATTATGATTTTATTGACCGCCTCTGGCTCCAGGATAAACAGTTCCAAAAATCCGCCGGAAAAGATCTTTTCCCCGCTGATAAAAACAGAAAGCCTGCCAATAAACTTGGAAAAGGAAAAAAACTTCCTAACCGCCATCCTGACATTACAAAAATTATGGCACAAGAAGCTCTTTCCAGGGATGAATTCCCTTTTTATTACGAAAAGCTTCTCCAGCAGGTATTCTGTGCCTCTGCCGTTACCCCATCCATGCAGCGCGGCCTTATCCATAAAGACGGCATCACGCTTTCCGGTGACGGGACCTGCGTCCATACACATGCCAGTCCTTATGGGCATAAAGTGTGCGGCTGTCCGGACCATGGACAGGCCCGATGTAACTGTCCGCGCCATTATTCTGATCCGGATGCCCATTGGGGCTGGGACAGTGATCTTGGAACTTACTATTTTGGATATACGCTGTATATGCTGTCTTACCATGACGGCCAGCTTGGAATCGACCTTCCTTTACATATCCGCATTCTGGATACAAGACGCCACGACAGTGTCAGCGGGATTGTTGCACTTAAGGAATTTCGTGACCTGAATCCTGATATTCCCATCCAAAATCTGTGTTTTGATTCCGCCAATGACAACTACCATACCTATCACCTTTGTAAAACATGGGGCATCCGGCCCTTTATCGACCTAAACACTAACCGTGGCATGCCAAAGTCCATTCCGGATGGAATTATAATCGATAAGGATGGAACGCCCATCTGCCAGGCCGGTTACCGGATGGTATACTGGGGTTACTGTTCCGGCCGCAGCCGGTGCAAATGGCGCTGCCCGCTGGCCTGCCACAAAGTGGATGATTGTCCGTGCCGGGATAAATGCTCCAAATCCCCATATGGACGGTGTGTCTATACAAAACCGGAATGGGATGTGCGCCTTTATCCTCCGGTTGCCAGAGGAACACGGGAATATAAAAAAATTTATAAAAACCGCACATCCTGCGAACGGGTAAACAACCGCATCCTGAACGATTACCATTTGCATGCCATGGGCATCCACCGAAGAAAAAGATATACTTTCTTTGCGGTAATTGCCGGCATAAACATCCATGCAGATGCGTGGATGAAAAAACAAAGCAAAGGCTACGCTGACGAAACTGCATCCATACAATTTAACTAAATAGATGATTTGAAAAAGCATTCTATAGCACAATGGAGAAGTGCGCCCAAAATTAAGAACTACTCTTATAAGCAAATTAGTTGTTGTACATATTCCCTGCAGATACTGACCAATGTTCATTTTTGTATAATTTTCAATCCACTATTCAAGAGTTTCCGAGAGTACTCTCTTGACTTGTTGCCTGTTCTGCTGTCGGCTCTCGTTCTGAAGCTCCCTCTCAAGGTTCTTCCTGTTATAGCTGATTACCTCGGCATAAGCTAATTCTGTGGCAGTCTTGGTCTGCTCCCTGCCGATACTGTCATATTCAGACTGCAAAGACTGTATCTCAGCTTTCCACTGTTTCGGCGTTATCTTCTCGCCGTTCTGTAAAAGGCTCTGCATACGTTCCTTTAATTCGGTGTACTTCGATAAGCTGTCCTTATGCTCCTTATCGTATTTCATCTTAGCAAGTCCTTTGAGTGACTGGCTCTCCTTATAGGTGGCTTGGATTGGCGCATAAAGGGCATACATTTTTGACAGTTCCTTTAATCGGTTTAGTTTCTGCCCCTTTGAAAGATGTACCATTTCCAACTGTTGGTATCTCTGTTCCTTATCCGCTGTGAATTTCGCAAGGCTCTCAAAGCTGTCTATCTTCCTTGTCGTGATGAATTTCTCCGCATTGTCGGCTGACTGCAAGGCGGTTCTGTCGGACATTCTTCTTAGGTGCTTTCCGCTGACAATCGGCAGGTCAAGTCTGCCTTTGCGCTCCCTCACTTTTGCAATCATCTCCATGACTTCATTCTTCACGCTGACCGCTGTACTCTTAATCTTTGCGTACTGTGCGCTGTGTACTTCCTGCTTGGCAAGCATGAGCATTTCTTTTGCCTGCTCCAACAGCATATTATTCCTGATGATTTCCCGATTGATGTTGCCCCTCTCGGTCTGTATGCCTTTGCGTTCTAAAGCGTTGGCAACCGCCCCGATATGGATTGTCGGCTCTCTGTCAATTCCCTGTTCCTTAAAAGAACGGTGTTCCCAATGTAACGCAATCCCCAACTGCTCATTGGTGGCATTGATTGTGCCGGCTAAATCCTTGCGCCACATTTTGGCGTTCTCTCTGCTGTTCCAGTCGGTGCTGTCGGCGGTGTGGCATTTCCACTGTTTCCTGTTCCGCTTGTCAACTTTCTGCTGTCCTGTCTTTTTATCAATCACTGGTATCTTCTCGCCGTTTTCGTCAAGTTCATAGACTTTCTTCTGTTTTGCTCCCCATTCCCCGTTTTCAGTAAGAGGGCGCATTGTGAGTAATACATGGATATGAAGATTGCGCTGTCCTTTGTCATTTTCGCTGTCATGGATTGCCCAATCCGCACACATTCCCTTATTAACAAAATTCCTCTGCACATAATCCCTCACGACTTCCTCCGCAAGTTCATAACTCCAATCGTTGGGGAGTGACGCTTTTAACATTCTCGCAAGCTGTGATTTCTGCCCTTTCTCTGACAGTTCAACGGCGTTCCACAAGGTGGCTCGGTCTGCATATTCTTTGGGCGCATTAGGCGGTAGGGAGATTTCGCTGTGGACTAAATCTTCATGGTATTTCGGGCGGTATGTCTGTCCGTCAAACTCGCTGACAAGAATACTCCTGCTGATGTATGATGCTTTTTCAACCGCCGACTGTCCTTTGCTCCGCTTGACTATGGAGAAACGTGTGCTTGCCTGTTTCGTGACATTACCCATACGCAACACCTATATTCTGCCGATAGAGTAGTGGGGCGCATGGATAGACTTTGTGGGCAGATAAAAGCCGCACTTTGGCTTTTGTCTGAACGCAAAGTTCACTAAGGGGTAGGCGCGCTTTTTGCGCCGTAGGGGAAGTGTAGCTTCCCCTGTTGGCTGTCGCAAGACAGACAATGCCCTCCGCAGGAGTCCCCGAAGGGCGCACATACCACCTCTGGTAGTATATCTGTGCGCACCCCGTAAACGGGGTGAATACGTTACTTCGACTTTCCAGTACCCTTGCCTTCGTCATTCCGTACCGCCCTCGCTTTCACTTTCGGCATTGGGGAGAGTGGATTGTGGGGGAGTGGTTTCACGGCTTTCCGCTTTGATTTTAGATATAATCTGCTGACACTCCCTTGTCTGCAAAGCAGCCGACAAGATACGGTTTAACTCGCCCTCGTCATAGCGGTAGCAGTCGGGGAAATACTTCACGACAATGCCGCCCATGATGTATTTGTGGTGGTTCTCGGCTTTGCGTTTCTTCTCGTTCTGTTTTTTCTTTTCGTTGGCTACACGCTGTTGCGCCTGTTTCAATGCCTGCAATGCTTTTTCTAAGTTTTTGCTTGTGTCATTCTTGCTCTCGATCATCTTGATACCTCATTCATTCTTTCTGTGCTGTGTTGATAGTTTCTGAAAATAAAAAAGGTAGCGGATTGTCTGTTAAGATAATCGCTACCTAAAGGTAAACAATATTCAATTTTTTATATCCCCATTTTGCCTTAACTTCGCAATAGAGCAAAAGAAAAGCACTTAGTTTTCTAAATGCTTTTTATTTTTTCTCAAATACAATTTTAATATGTGTCCAAATCAGACAGTATTTCAAGATTCGCCTTTTCATATTCATTAAATATATTGTCATCAAAATCTGTACTGTCACAAGTTGGACTATACCAGATACACCCCATAAAATAATTATATAAATCTTCATTTTTGAATATATACCCATGCCTTGCATATATTTCATTTTTGGCTAAATGAATCACCAGCATTGGCTCACTCTCAAATTCCTCTTTTGTATAGTATTTTTTATCCGTTTCAAACAGCGGTTCAAGCACATTTGTAATATCCCGCACTTCTCTGGCATTTTCCCAATAATCAATTATTTCAGAATAATAGGCACTGGCTTTGTAATACTGACTTCTTTCATTGACCGCCTTTATAATTTCTTCCTCTGTCCATGATGAATTATAAATCGAATTATCCGTAATGTCATTTTCTGAAAGTTCTTCTTTCTGCCTTATTAACTCAAAAGCACCGTTGATACCATAATCACTGCCACTATCTGCCTTTTTATAATTCAATACATCTACATATATGCTGTCGCTTAGAAATTGGATATGTAAAGTTCCACTGTTTCCCCATTCATCATCAGAATAATCAAAATATAATTCTCCCTGTTCTATTTTCCCGCTAATATCCTCAATTGATGCAAACCGTTCTGTTATTTCCTGCTGTGAAAAAAGTGTTCCCGAAAATTGATTATCTTCTGTAATAGTACAGGATAATTCAATTCCTCCCTCTGCTATAATCTGTTCATGCGTTTTTCCCTCATAAGACCAATAACCACCGTACCCTGCAAAGGTGCTGCTGTCTTGTATCTCGCTATCGTTTTGTTCAATATTATTTTTTCCACAACCAATAAGCACATGCCAACGATACTGATTAAATACATTTTATATTTTAACATTTTCTATACCTCATTGTTTAAAATACTGATTGCTATTTCTTTTGCCTTATTCCCTGATACTGCTTCTTTGTTTTGTATATCATCAAGATAAATTGCAAAATAAATTTTATTATCATCTTTTTCCATAAAACCAACAAACCATGCCTTACCATCAGCTCCCGAACCTGTCTTTCCATATAGACAACCATTATCAAGTTCCGCTATATACATAATGCTTTTCAGTTCTTCCAAACTATCAGCATTAAAATTATTATCACTGCCAAAAATATAGTTCAATGTAACAACTTGTTGTTTCGGAGAAATTTCTAATGATGAATCCAGCCAAAATCCATTAAGTTCTGGCAATGGATTGGTTTCACTTCCGTTCCATTCGGATATATCACAATTTCCATACTGTATTTCTTTCAGCATGGCATGAATATCTTCTTGACCAACCATATCTACAACTTGCCGGAAATACCATACACATGAAGCTTCAAATGCTTCTTTCAATGTTAAATTTGAGTTCCATGTGTCAATGGGGTATTTTAAACCACTGTATTCCATTGTAGAAGTTTGGCTTTCAAGCACATTATTCTCCAAACCTGCCAGTGCGGATACAATCTTGAATGTTGACAACGGTGAAACTTCCTTTTCGCATTTCTCTTTGTTATAAAGAGAATAAGTGTTTGATGATTCATCATATATTACAGCGCAACCACTGATTCCTTGAAAGTATTCAGAATAATCAACAATATTATCCGTCACAACAGATATTTCATTTTCTTTGACGATTTCTGTACCTTGTATATTTTGATTTTCTTCCGCTGTTTGCTGTTCTATTGCAACACTATTATCTTCCTGCTGTTCACTATTTGTATTTGAACACCCTGCAATCATAACAGATAATAGCACTATTGCTATACCTTTAACTTTTTTCATGTCATCTCCTTTTTATATGTCAAACAGTTATGCAACTCCCTCATCTTATCATATATTCTCTTATATATCTATAAAAAATCCTTAATATTCTTTTCTTTATTCCTCTCAATCATCAACTGCCTTGCCCGTTCCCTCTGCTCTGTACTGACTGCCCTCGGCTTACGGTAGCTGACAAAAGACTTCGGAAAGGAATAGGTCTTAGATATTTCGTCCTGTCCTATCAACGTGTATGTATCGGGGAAGTCGGCAACCAGTGTGTCAAGTTTCCGCATGACTGCCTTATCCCTTGTATAGAGGGTGGCGGTCTGTTCTCCTGCGTTATAATTGAGAATACTTTCCTGCTCGTATCGTGAAAGTTTCATAATTCCATTCCTGCCTTTCCTGTTAAATATCTGATTGATATGATTGATTTTGTGTTCTGTCTAAAGATTTTTCGCCCGTTAATTATCAGGTATTTAGATTGCATGATACTATGTGTGGGTATTTCTCCACTTGACAGAATATGCTTTCACTTCCTGCGGTAATATACCGCAGATTTTGTTCCAAAATCGAAAAAAGCCATAACATCTCTGTCATAGCCTTTTCCTACAAAACCTATTTTACATTACAGCCTGTTTTCCTGCCCTCGGTATGTCCGGCACTCCGGCGTGGAAATATATGCCTTTCTCCCTGTCCTCGGCTCTTATCTGCTCTTTTTGGCTCTCAATCTGCGCCTTTTTCTTCGCTTTGGTGCGTTCCTCATACTCTTTCTGTTTCCCGTTGGCTTTCCGTTTCAGATAGTTTTGGTGCAGTCTGTCCTTTCTCGCCTCTTTCTTCCGCATTTCTTCCAGTTCTTCGGGTGTTGGCTCTTTCTCCGCCATAGTCGGCGGTATGTATTCCCCTATAAAGTTAAAATAAATCTCTATCTTCTGTGTGGTGTCCGCACTTCCTTTTCGGTCACGCTCATGGACTATGATTTTCTCCACAAACTCATTCAGCATGAGCGTTTTCATTTCCTCTGCGTTGCTGTACCTCTCAACCAATTTTAGGAAACGTGCGGCAGATTTACGGTCATTTTCATACTGTGCCTGTTCCGTTTTGTAACCGTCTAACTCACTCTGCAACTGTTCCTGCTCGCTCTCATATTGGTTGTAGAGCATGGTATAACGCTTGTCTGACAGTTTCCCCAATGCATTGTCCTCGTAAATCTTTGCAATCAGCATTTCCAGTTCCCCGATACGCTTTTCACATACCACCATGCGTTTTTTCTGTTCCGTAAAGTCTACCGTCTGCCTGTCCTCGATATGCGACTGTATTTCTTCCGCAAAACGCTCTTTATCAAGACTGGCGTACTGTATGACCTCTTTTATGGTCTTTGCCGCTATCTCCATGACGTGATCCGCTTTGATACGGTGCGCCGACTGGCACAATGTCCCGACTGGCTGTTTCGCATAATTACCGCACACATACATGGGAACACGTTTTCCATTGTTTACCCTGTGAACATACATCTTGCCGCCGCAATCAGCGCAATACATTAAACCTGTGAGTGGGTGCGCTTCGCCCCAGCCGTCAGGATAACGCTTTACCTGTCCTCTGATGCGCTGTACGTTGTCAAAGGTTTCTTGGTCGATAATCGGCTCGTGGGTATCTTCAAAGATTAACCACTGGTCTTTATCCACATAATGGCTCTTTTTGTCCTTGAAATGCTTGCGTGTCTTGAAATTTACCGTATGCCCTAAATATTCATGTTTCTGTAAAATGTGCGCTATCGTGGAGCTTCCCCATTTGTAGGGGTTTTTAATTTCCCTGTTCTGCCACAATCCCACGCCCAACTGTGCTTGGTGGTAGGCAGGAACGGGTATATGCTCGGCTGTGAATTGCGTTGCAATCTGATACGGACCATAGCCCTCCAAAGTCATTCTGAATATCCGCCTGACAATGGGCGCTGCCACTTCATCAATTATCCATTGGTTTTTGTCTTCGCTGTCTTTCAGATAACCGTATGGCGGACTGCTCGCAACGTGCTTTCCGCTTTCGCCTTTTGCCTTAAACGTAGACTTGATTTTCTTGCTAATGTCCTTTGCATAGTATTCGTTGATTACATCGCGGAACGGAAGGAAATCATCATCAAAGCCCGAACTTGTGTCAACTCCCTCGTTGACTGCAATCAGTCTTACATTTGCCCTTCGCAACTGTTCCCGTAACATTCCCATCTGTACATAATTTCTTCCCAAACGGCTCATATCTTTCACAATAATTGTTCCGATATTGCCTTTTTCTACCTCTGCAAGCATAGCTTGAAGCCCTTCACGCTCAAAAGTAGTGCCCGATATTCCGTCATCGGTAAAATGGCGTATACCAGTAAAACCGTTTTTCTCCGCATAACCTTCAAGCATTGCCTTTTGGTTGGATATGCTGTTGCTTTCACCTTGTAACTCATCGTCTGACGACCAGACGAATAGACGTAGAGGAAAACGCCGAGAAAAACAGGGAAAATGCCCGATTATCTGTCAAAACTCTGACAAAAAATGTAGAAAAAGTGGCCTACTCTGGCACACACCACGAAAAAACCGAATATCGAAACCACAAGCCGCGCAGTAACTGACGAACAATCAGCTACAGTGCGGCTTTTTTGTTTATAGATAACTCTGCCCTGGTGACGTAGATCGCCAGGGCTTTTTTCATTTAGACAGGAGGCTTTGAAAATGCCGGAAACTTTGAATCTGAATTACTACTACGGGAATGAAGCCGACCAGTACAGCTTCTACCGCATCCCGAAAATCCTTTTGACCGACCGCCGCTACAAGGGCGTATCGCTGGAAGCAAAGGTGCTGTATGGCCTGCTGCTTGACCGCATGGGGCTGTCTGCCCGCAATGGCTGGCTGGACGATAACGGGCGCGTGTTCCTCTACTTCACCCAGGAGGAAGTCATGACCATGCTGGACTGCGGCAAGGACAAGGCGACGAAGCTGTTCCGCGAATTGGAGGGCATCGGCCTTGTGGAACGGAAAAAGCAGGGCCAGGGACACCCCGCCCGGATTTACGTTAAGAACTTCATTCTGGAGCCGGAACACTCTGCGCCGGTTCAGACTGCGGAAAACCAGCCGTCAAGACCGCTTGACAGTGCCGCAGTCAAAACTGCTGAAAAACCGCAGTCTGCACCCCTGAAAACCAGCGGTCAAGAGTGCGGAATTTCCGCCCCTAATAATACTGATATAAATAAAACTGAAAAAAGCGATACTGATCTATCCATCACACCCCCTGCCCCCTCAGCGGTTTCTTCTCCTGCTGGTAAACGCGCTCCGTGCAGGATGGGATTGGATGAGATGGAAAGCTGCCGCGAACTGATTTTAGAAAATATTGACTATGACATTCTTCTGGAACGGAACCCCTGGGACAAGGACTTGCTGGACGGCTATGTGGAGTTAATGCTGGAAATCTGCTGCTCCACACGGGAATCTGTCCGTATCTGCGGGCAGGAAGTACCCACCGAGGTTGTCAAAAGCCGGTTCCTGAAGCTGAACAGCGAACATATTGGCTACGTCATGGACAGCCTGAAAAGCAATACTGCCAAAATTGGCAATATCAAAGCATACACGCTGGCAGCACTCTACAACGCCCCCCGTCACGATGGGGCAGTATTACACATCCCTTGTCAGCCACGATATGGCGCATGGGCTGCTGGACGGTTAAGCCGCCCGGCGCTTTGCAATACATCAATCAAACCAAAGGAGGACTTTTGCATGGAACATGAAATCAACATTCTGGTAGTGGAACCGGGCAGACCGCCCAGACCGGCGCGGGTGGACAACTCGCTGGAAACTTTTTCACAGCTTGTCGGCGGTGAGCTGGCAATGGGCTGTTTCCTGCCCCATCGGGTCATGCTGCTCTACAACGAGGACGCCAGCCGCCAGGGACTGCCGCTAGGCCGCTGCAATCCCTTTGTAAACGAGTGCATCAGCGGTACATTCCTGCTGTGCGGGCTTTCAGACGGGAAAGGCTTCTGGTTCCTTTCTCCTGCCGAGCAGGAAGATACAAGACATTTCAACAAATTGAAGAATCATATTTCTTTGTCAAACTACCGATTTCTATTTGAACCTTACTAAAAACATTGCTGTTTTTAGTAAGCAATGAAGTATTATTTTCGGATTCTGACAAAATAACTTTGCTAACAGCAAAAATTGCGTCCTTGATCATTTCTTTTTCGCCTACATCAGGTATACCAAGCTCTTTATACTGCTTTTTTAAGTTTGCATATGCATTCAGTAAGATAATATCCCCAGTGTTCATAAAGCGAAAATCTTCAATATGTTCAAGTACCCAGGATTGAGGGATACCAATATACTTGGAAAAATCATCTTTCTGATTGTTTCGTCTTGTTTTCCTGTATAGCGTTAATACCTGAGAAATCGATTGGTATGTAGCATAAGCTTCAATAACCTTTTCTGCCGTAATCCCAGACAACAATTCTTCAATCATCTTTTATCAAACAATGCATTTTTACCACGTTTAGCAAGACTTGCATTTTTATTTATCCAATATCCGACATAATATTGGATAGCTTTTTCCAACTGTATTGTTACTTTATCCTTGATTTCAATCCCACGCTCCGCCATATAATTAGCCTCATTACTCTGCCTCTCAAGAAAATACCCACATTTTAACAATTGCTGTTGTAAGTCTCGAACTATTGGATGATTGGCAATAAAATAGCTGTCACGAATAGGGGTTTGAGAATTTAAATATTCCGTTATTCTCATTCTTTCGCTATAATCCGCAATGGATATGATTCTAACAAGCACATACACCGATTCATTCAGTTTCCCTTTTTGCATTGCATTATAAAGAACATTTACTGACTGACATCCATTGACAATAGAAGCTCCATCCAAAATGATCTCGCTTGAAGCAGGACTGTTTTTTGCTTTGTCACAAATAAAGACTACTCCATTATTGTAAAAATAGAACATATCTGCTTGATCAGTTGATGTAGCCGTTCTATTAATGCCTATATTAACATTTGAACCATATTCATAAAGACGAATATTTTCATCAAAAATCGTTGCTATATTACTGGCAATTGATTCCACAAGTTCCCTTCCATTGACAAAGCCAACTAATGAGTCGATTTTTCTCCCCTGTACATTATAAGCAGACTGCATTTGTTTATATTTTAGGGTGATTGAAATATTGTTTTTACGATTTAGCTTTTCATAAATGTTAGAAATAGCATCTCTGTCATGATAAATAATCTCCAAATTGCTGCCGGTATCCCGCTTAAAAACTTCAGCATTACTTTCTACAATAGACCTATTGGCAACGACCCCTTTGTTATAGCTCACAAAACATATTCTAAAATTCGTTATTACCGTGTTTTCGAGTTGCCTTTTAAATTCTTCAAACTTTTGGTTTTTTCCAGTATACTGCTTGTCATTTGATATTAAAGTTAAGAAACCATTCCATGTTTTTAGTATATCGCCTTGATCAATCTCACAATTAATATTTTCTTTTTTGGACGGAAGCTTATATTGCATAATTGTCAAAGCACTGTTGCTTTCATCTATTAATATAGAATCAATTCCCAGATCTCCATCTCCATCAATAATGGCCTCGGCAATATCTTGGGTATTCAACTTATAATAATTCTCCAAATACCAATGAGCAAATGCGATAGAATCTGTTTTATATTCATTGTCTGCTTTTATTAATTTCAACTTTTCAAGTATTTTTAAATAATAAGATTCGTATTTTGTAATTGCCATTTTTCTCTCCTTTTGTACCATTTTTATTTTCCGAACAAACCTTATTGGGATTCCTTGCAAATAACCTTTAATATTTGAAATTCTTATCTGATTTTCCACTCCACATATATGTTCCTGCCCCTAGGTTTTCCTTTTCACACATTATACCACATTCAACAACAAATATCTATAATACTTTACTCAATGAATATCGGCTACGTTTGGGTTTTGGCTAATTACCCAGGTGATGCTGGCGCGGTGGATCTGGATACGCCAGCGAAAATGCTTGACCGGCTGTTTAGCGAGGTTATCAATGATGTAGTCAATATGGACGAAAATAAGACGCATATCCTTAACGTGCTCACCTTATCCAAATGGGAGGAAAGCGAAGTCCGCTGCCAGATCGCCACACTGCTGAAGCCGCTTACTGAGGATAAAAACCACTACCTGCAATTCATGGACAGATACTTGAAAGTCTATCAGGAAAACAATGGCCACATTGAGGAGCCGGACAAAATTTAATCTTTCCCTGGTCACACTCACCCTAAGATTGCGCCGCCCCTCTCCTGCGCGGATGTGCAGGAGGAAGCGACCGCAGGGAGCGCAAAGCCACGCCGATAGGCGTGTTCGGCCGGACGCGCAGGCGGACGCCTGGGGCTTGGGGGAACCCCAACAAGCGAGCCGGAATATCCCAAAAGGATATTCCGGCTCATTGCTTGCCTACGTTATCGGAAATTTCCTATAACCACGTTGTCCCGCACTCTGGGACAACCCACGCACTTCGGAGGCTTGGGGTATCTGTCAAGGCTTGTTTTGAGCAGATAACATGACCGAAACATAAAACATCCCGTCTTTCCATTCAAAGCGGGTATCGCCGCTGTAACGCTCCACAGTCACCCGTACCGATTCCGTCCCAACGCCAAAGCCATCGTGACTGGAGGAAAGGAACCGCCCGTCATCGGACTTTGGCGGCTGGTCGCTGGTATTGTCCAGCGTCAGATAAAGGGCCTGCTTTCCCTGCTGGCGGATATGCAGGCGAATGATGCGGGGCGCTTTGGAACCGGCGCAGGCATCAATGGCGTTTTCCAGCAGGTTCCCCAAAAGGGCGCAGAACTCCGGCTGTGGGATGATGGTTTCTTCCTCCATCTGGACAGAAACCTCCATATCGGTCTGCTGCCTCACCGCCTGCTCCCCATAGTAATGCAGTACGGCATCCACCGCATAATTTTTGCAGAACCGGCGGACTGCATCCGGCGGCAGGCTTTCCCCATAGGCTTTCACATACTCCGCAACCCTGTCTATATCACCGCTCTCCACACAGCCCTGCAATGCCTTGAAATGCTGGCGCAGATCATGGCGGGCGCGCCGGGTGTCCTCAATGCTCTTTTGCAGGATGCGGTACTGGGCGGCCTGCATCTGCAAAAAACGGTTCTCCTGCGTCAGACGCATATTCTTTGTCAGCCCCCTTGCCATCCAGTAAAACAGCGCGTAACAAAACAGCAGCAGCGCCAGAAGCGCCAGCATCAGAACCGGATAAAACATCATAACTCGGTTTGTGTAAAGAGTGGAATATTCCTGGGGCCGCATGACAATGTTCAGGCTCAGGAACACCACCGGAAGAATCCAGAATACATACCATGTCCCCGGCATTTCAATTTCATCCAGAAGCCATCTTGCGGCATGGGTGGCCGGATACCACATAAGCCCCAGCAGCGTCCAGCAAAACAGGGCATAGGCCGCTGTCCCGCCCAGAGAAAAAACCACAGGGCCGCTTTTGGGCGAAAGCAGGGCGTCCGCCAGGACTGCCAGATTTCTCAAAGTGGAAAACGTCCCGCAGACCGCCAGAAATACGCTGACGGTTTTCCAGTAAGACAGCGTGATTGTCCGGCAGTAAAACAGGGCAGACAGCGCCAGCGAGGGAACCAGCCAGAGGTTCGTATCCCACCGGAATCTGTAACAGGCAGCGCCGCCCGCAACAGCCCACAGCAACAGAGCGGGGATTCCCCACAAAGCGATCCGTCTGCCCTTTCCATTCAGGTGTCCTTTCATGGGCAGATAACACAAAACAGCGCCGGGGATTATAACCGAAAGCTCCAGCATAGGGCGGAGAACGGTATCATTTCCCATCTCTAATGCCCTCCTCTCATCCGGGCATAGGTAAAAGCGAGAAACTGTTCCCGCACCTCCCGGTATTTTAACCGGCTGATTGGAACCGCTGTCCCGTTTTTCAAAAGAAAACGGTCAGCCAGCAGCTCCTCCACCTGCTCGAAATTGACCAGGACGCCCCGCGTACAGTCACAGAAATAGGGATAGTCCAGCAGCAAAGCCGCAAAATCCGCCTGCCGCATGGGGACGGTTATCTTTTCCCCGCTGGTGATATGGACTTCCACACACCGTCCGCAGTATTCCGTATGGGTAATCTGGTGAAGCAGGAGCGGCTGCTGTCCTGCCGCGCCCGGAACCATCACACACTGGTTCTGTTCCAGAAGCTTTGCCCCGCACCGGGTCAGGGCCTGTGCCAGCTTTTCATAGGAATAGGGCTTGACCAGGTAAAATGCCGCCGCCACATCATAGCTGTCCACAGCAAATTCCCTGGTGGTTGTCGTAAAGATTAGCTGGCAGGCATCGTCCTGCTCCCGGATTTTTTTCGCCGCTTCCATGCCGGTCATGCCGGACATATAAATATCCAGAAAAATCACATCAAAGGTATCCGGGGCAAAGCCTGCAAGCAGGGCTTCGCCGCTTTCAAAAACTGCCGGGGCCGGAACCAGGACAATCCCCTGCTCCCGCGCCCAGCGGCAGATAAATTCCCGCAGTTTCCCAGCGTCTGCGGAAAGGTCGTCTGCAATGGCAATTCGCATCATTTTCGCCTCCTAACACAAAAGACTTCGTTTGTCAAGACCCATTATACCATATTTTCAGCGTCCTGACCTACATCTCATGCAGATTTTTGACATCTCATGCAGAGCCTATTGACAAGAACGGGAAAAACGCTATGCTAAATATATAACCGATTCCTTAAAAGGGTCGGTTTTTTTGATGCCATTTTTTCATTTTTATATACTGCGGAAAGGAGGAGCCGGATTGAGGATTGCACTTTATAATGAAAACCCCGGAGAGCTGAAAGCGCTGGCAGGGCAGCTTGACCGGTGCGCCAGGGAATACCTGCGTTTTGCGGAGATCGTCCCCTATGCCAGACAGGAGGATTTTTGCAGCATGGTGCGGGACGGGCCGGATTTTGACCTGTTTGTGGTGGCGCAGGACGGCACGTTCAGCCTGGAGGTGGTGGAACTGCTGCGGGAGGAACGGCCAAAGGCGCGGATTTTCTGGTTTTCTGACCTGGACTTCGCCCTGCGCGCCTACCGCTACAACGCGGACTGGTTTGGGCGAAAGCCTGTTGCCCTGCCCGCCATGCAGAAAGCCTTTGGGCAGCTTCTGCGCCGCAGAGGGCAGCTTATGACGCAAAACACAAATGCTTTGTGAGCCGCCCGTCCCAAAACCCAAAAGCGCCTGCCCAGGGCGCGGGGTTCATCCAAACACAGGGAATTGGGAACCATACATTTTTCAAAATATCAGGAGGGCATTTTATGAGAAACAAGTTAAGGAGGCCGCTGGCGTTGCTGCTGTCTGCGGTGATGATCGTCACCATGTCAGGAACTCCGGTTCATGCGGTGGCAGACAGAGGACAGCCGGAAACCGGGCTGTGCGAACACCACGCCGCGCATACGGACGATTGCGGCTATACAGAAGAAACGCCGGGAACGCCATGCGGCCACGAACACACAGAGGACTGCTACACCGAAGTGACCGAGTGCGTCCACGAGCATACGCCGGAATGTTACCCAGAGGAAACAGAGGACAGCGTATCGGACAACGAGGCTACCCCGGCAAATGCAGAGGAACGGGAGCCGGAAAACTGCCCCCCATATCTGCGATGGGGAAAGCGGCTGTATTACGGAAAAATTAGACTGCCGGCATGAGCATGACAGCGAGTGCGGCTACACCGAAAGTACGCCGGGAACACCATGCACCTATGTGTGTGAAATCTGCAATCCGCAGGACAGCGGCGAAGCCGACGAGGAACCGGAAACAGGAATCATCAAACAAGAGCAATGCTCTTGTTTGACCCTCTGTACAGAGGGTCAAACCAATCCTGACTGCCTGGTCTGCGGCGCAGAGGATGCCGGCCTGTCGGACTGCAAAGGGAAAGCTGAAAAAGAAGATACAAAACAGCCGGAAGATACCGGCATCTGCAAGCATCATCAGGAACATGACGATGCCTGCGGCTACCAGCCGGAATCGGAGGACAGTGAAGGAAGTCCGTGTACTTATGAGTGCCGTATCTGCCCCATTGAGGACCTGATCGCCGCCCTGCCGGATAAAGTGACGGAGGATAATGCGGACGAGGTGCGGGCGCAGCTTGATGAAATCCTTGACCTGTTCACGGCGCTGGACGAGGACGAACAGGGGCAGATCGACCTGTCCCGCGTCACCAAGCTGCAAGGGGCGCTGGACAATGCCAATGCGCCGGTGCAGGCGGCGGAAGAAATTAACATATCCCAAAATCCTCAAAATACATTAACCGAAGAAGCCGGAGGCTGCCCGGGGCATACCTTTACCGGCACAGCCCAAGGTGCAATGATTTATGTGGAAAGCGGCGTCCATGATGTGACGTTTGCCAACTTAAATATTACCGCAGCGGCAAGGGTAGGCGTCGCCCCCGGCGCGACCATGAATCTGACCATTAGAGAAAGAAATACAATTTCTGCTGGCGGTAACTACGCCGGAATTTATGTGCCGAAAGACGCGACCTTGGTCATTACTAATGGGAGTACAGGTACGCTGGAGGTTTCCTCTCCAGCTGATGCTGGTATCGGCGGTGCATGGACTGCCCCAGATAATACTAACGGCGATGTTGACTGCGGAACCGTGGTAATCAACGGCGGAACTATCACCGCAGCGGGAGGAGGATCAAATTCGGTATCCGCTGGTATTGGCGGATCTGGAGGTGATGATACCCCGGTAACGGCGGCACCGTCATCATCAACGGCGGCACGGTGACCGCAACAGGCGGCAGTGAAAGTGCTGGCTATTACGGCGGAGCCGGGATTGGCGGCAGCAGTAACGGCGAATCTGGCAATGGCGGCACTCTGACCATCAACGGCGGTCATGTGACGCTGACCGCCGGAGCGCACGACCCTCAATATCCTGCCTACGGCTTCGGCAGGGGCAGCTGCAACCCCAATACTTCCGCCGGGACGTGCGAGCTGACGCTGGCGGACGCAAGCTATCTGGATTCCAGCACGACTCTTGACCCCAAGGGCAAGTACACCATCAACGGCGACCCCACGGCGGACATGATCGTGGTGCCGGAGCTGGTGTATACCGGCGAGGCGCTGGATACCTCCGGCATCAAAATTGATGACAACAAAACCGGAACCGGCACCTATTTCGGTCAGACCTTTACCGTAAACGCCAGCGCGGAGGGTTGGGAACTGCAACCCTTGGGCGAAGTAAAAGAAGGCGGAGAGTATACTGCTGTTTTCAAAAAAGACAATAAGGAAATCAGCAAGACATTTACCGTGGCGCAATCCGGCACACAGTTTGTCGGGGACGGCACTGTGAAAACCTATAAAGACGGCACAGAGTGCAGTGACTTCACCGCTGATGATACCATCACCGTCAAGGCCACGCCTACCGCAACCGGGCAGGCTCCGGCAAAAGCGGCGGCACGTCTGAAGGGTGATCCTACTGCGGGACAAATGGTGGTGTTTGTGGGTGATACGCAGGTGTCCGCTCCTGCGGACGTTGGCGAGGACGGCGCCTACACCATGACCGTCAGCGCCGCCGATGTGCTGGCTGCGGCAGGAGGCCCAGGTACGGGAATCACCCTGACGGCGAAATTCGTGGGGAATAACAATATGGCGGACGCGGCAGGGACGGTGCCAGTCAACATTTCCGCCGTGGCGAAGGTCGTAAATGGCAGCACCACCACCTATGTGGGCGCTTTGGCCAATGCGTTCATAGAGGGGAACGACGGTGCCATTATTACACTGCTGTCGGAGGTGGATTTAGGTGCCAATTATATTAGCATCGACAATACTTTCACTTTGGATTTGAACGGGCAGACTGTCAAAGCAACTGGCTATGACGCATTTAATATCTCAGGCGGCAGCCTTACCATTCAAGACAGCGGAACCGGTGGAAAGATTGAGAGTTCAAATATTACCATCGAAGTAAAAAGCGGGACTCTATCCATCAAAAGCGGGACTGTTTCAGGATTTTACGGTGTGGGAATTTACGGTGGAACCGTCAACATTTCCGGCGGAGTTATCTCGGGAGAGGAAATGGGATTGTGGGTACGCAATTCCGGGAAAGCAGTTCTCTCCGGCGGAACCCTCATAGGAAAATCTGCAGTATCTATAAATGCCGATGCGTCTGTCACGCTGAAAAATCTACTTGCGGAGGGCTATGCCTATCACAGAAATAACCTACCTGTTACAAAGGCAGAAGGATGGGTGGATAGCAGCAATACTTGGGGGGAAGTATCGCTTGATACAAAAGCCCTGCTGACCGGCACAGTGACGGTGAAGAAGTGCAACCATACCGGCGAGGGCGTCTGCGAGTACACCCATGCCACCGGCACCACCACCCACCAGCAGACCTGCCTTGCCTGCGGCCGGGCGGCGGCCGCGGAGAAATGCAGCTTTGACGAAACCGGGGCCTGCCCCTGCGGGGCCGCGCTGGCGGTTGCGCTGCCCGAGGATCTGAACTTGATCTATGACGGCACACTGCAGAGACCCGCCGTCACCGTCACCGTGGACGGGATAACCACGCTCGAAAAGGATACTGACTATGGGGTGTACTACCTCGACAGCGTCAACGCCGGAAATACGGCAAAAGTGACCGTCACTGGCACAACGTTCACCGGCACCTTCACATTGCCGTTCACAATTAAGCCGGCCACGCCTACGCTTGCATGGGAAAGCACCACACAAGAACTGACCTACACCGGCAACGAGGCGATGATTACTGCGCCCAAAGCAACAGGAGTGAATGGCACCCAGCTTGGTATCACCCACGATACGGGTCCTTGCCAGTTTTCCTATGCAACGCAGGGCAGCAGCGAGTTTACGAATGGCCTGCCCATCAACGCCGGGACTTATACCATCAAGGCCAGCGTTGCGGCAAAGGGCAACTACGCCGCCGCTGAGAGTACGAACACGCTGACGCTGACCATCCGCAAAGCTGCGCCCCTCACCCCCAAGACCGGCGATCTGGCGGTTGCCAATAAGCAGGAGCATACCTACACCTACGGCCTGGGCGCTCTGCGGCCCGATGTGCAGGAGGGCATGAGCCTGGGCAGCACCGCCGTCACCTACGAGCTTGGTCCGGTCAATCTGGGCAGCTACTACGACAGCGGCGCAATGATTGACGGCCAGACCCTCACCCTGCCCATTAAGGCGGTGGAGAGCGACAGCGAAACTAAAATCGGAACCATCACTGTCACCATCCATACCCAAAACTTCGAGAATATGACCGCCACCATCGACGTGCGGAGCGTCAACAAGCAGTCCGTGGACATTTCCGGCGTGACACTGACCGGGCGTACCTATAATGGCAGTCCCATTGAATACCAGCAGACCGCCACCGCCTCTGTGGACGGCAAGACGGTAAACGTAAATGGCTTTGTCTACACCTGGGATACCCCGAACCATGCGGCCCCGGTCAATGCCGGGAACTACACCCTCACCGTTTCCGTGGACCCGGAGGACCAGAACTACATTGGCAGCACAACGATTCCCGTTGTGATTGAACAGGCGGAAATCAGAGTTACCGCCCCAAGCAAAACGATTTATGTGGGGGAAACTGCCCCCGTATTCTCTGCGGCAGACTGTAACATCACGGGCCTTGTTCAAGGTGAAAACCTGAAAACCCCGCCAACCGTAGCCTATGCCGAAGCCCCGGATACCTCCAAAACCGGCTCTGTGACGGTCACGGCCAGCGGAGCGGAAGTCCCGGAGGGCGGTAATTACAAAGACAGAATCGTCTATGAGAACGGAACCCTGACAATTACCAGTAAACCCTTGCCGCCTGCCAAATATACCATAACAGTACAGGCCGGAACCGGCGGCACAGCTTCCGCTTCTCCGACATCAGCGGAGAAAGGAACAAAAATCACCCTGAACGCCACACCGGACGGCGGCTATCACTTCAAGGAATGGCAAGTCATTTCCGGCGGCGTGACAATCAGTAATAACAGCTTTACCATGCCCGCCGCAAATGTGACTGTCAAAGCGGTATTTGAAAGGAACAGCAACGGCGGCGGAAACTCTGGCGGTTCAGGTGGCGGGGGAGGTTCCTCATCCGGCGGCGGTTCTTCCAGCGGTGACAATGGTTCCTCCGGCGGCGGCTCCACGATTGTAGCGCGTCCCGACGAAACCAAGCCGGACACTCCTACCACCAGCCAGACCAAACCGGCAACACCGGATAAAAACGGGAATGTGGCGGTGGATAACGGCACTGTCCAGTCTGCCATCAACGCGGCAAAGAACGACGCCAAAAAGAACGGCAATACCGCAAACGGCGTGGCAGTTGTCATTCCTGTCACGCCAAAAGAAGGACAGAACTCTTTTAACGTAACTATTAACGCCCAAACCCTGAACACCCTCGTCCGCGAAAAGGTGAAGCGGCTGGAAATCAACATTGAGGGCGTGGTTGTTGGAGGAATGGACACAAAACTGCTGAAATGGCTGGATACCCTATCGGCAAACGGGGACGTTATTTTCCGGGTAAAGAAAACAGACCCGTCCGGTTTATCCAAAGAAGCCAAAGCTGCCATCGGCACAAGGCCGGTCTATGACCTGTCGCTGGTGTATCTCTCCGGCGGGAAAGAAACGCCGATTACCGATTTTGACGGCCACACCATCGCTGTCCGTCTGCCTTATGCTCCGGCAAAGGACGAAAAGACCGGAAATCTCTATGCGGTCTATGTAGATGGCAAGGGCAAGGTGGAATGGCTGACAAAATCCAGCTATGACCCTGACCTGGGTACGGTTGTTTTTGAAACCGGGCATTTCAGCATCTACGGCATCGGCTATAAGAACCCTGCCCCTGGAAACCCTGTCACCAGCCAGGCCAAACCGGCAACACCCAGTCATAAGGTGAAAAAACCATCTGTACCGGAAGTCAGATCATTTCGGGCAAAACCTGGAAAGAAGAAACTGGCTTTTTCATGGAAAAAAGTTCCAGGTGCGGCAGGCTTCCAGATCCAGATCAGTACAAAAAAGGTTTTAAAGGCGCAAAAACAATTTCTGTATCCAAATCAAATAAGGCATATATGAAAAAAGGCTTAAAAACAAAAAGAAGTATTACATCCGCATCAGGGCTTACAAAACTTATCTGGATAAAAACAAAAAGACAAAAAGAGTGTATGGAAAATGGATTCGCATCAGCAAAAAGACAAGATAAAGGTGCGGAAATGAAAAACAGGCCAGTAATCTGTATGCGGTCTATGCAGATGGCAAGGGCAGGGTGGAAAGGCTGGCAAAATCCAGCTATGACCCTGGCCTGGGTACGGTTGTCTTTGAAACCGGGCATTTCAGCATCTATGGCATAGGCTATAAGAACCCTGCCCGGCCTTTATGGACATTCAGAACCACTGGGCGGAGGATAACATCATCTTCGCAGCCAGCCGGGGTCTGCTCTCCGGTACGGGAAACAACCAAATCAGCCCTGACACCGGCATGACGCGGGGAATGTTCGTCACCGCCCTGGGGCGGCTGGCAGGCATCGACCCGAACAGCTACAAAACCGGGAAATTTACCGATGTGAAAGCAGACGCCTACTATGCCCCTTATGTGAACTGGGCGGCAGAAAAAGGCATTGTAAACGGCACCTCCGCCACCACCTTTTCCCCGGACACCAATATCACGCGGGAACAGATGGCGGTCATTATGGCAAATTACGCGAAAAAGCTGGGCTATGACCTGCCGGCTGCCCATGAAGCTGTGACCTTTGCGGACAACGCGCAGATCAGCGGATGGGCGGCAAAGGAGGTCAAAGCCATGCAGCAGGCGGGCATCATGGCGGGGAAAGGCGGCAACCGTTTTGACCCGAAAGGAACCGCCACCCGCGCCGAAGTCGCTACCGTCCTGCGGCGGTTTGTGGAGATTGTCATTGACCCGCAGACCGCCCAGGGCTGGATGCAGAACCACAGCGGCTCCTGGCAGTACATGAAAAACGGCAAGCCCGTCACCGGCTGGCTGTACGATGATAAGAAATGGTACTGGCTGGACAGTAACGGCTGGATGTTTGCCGGCGGTTTCAAACAGATTGACGGCAAGTGGTACTACTTTTATGCGGACGGTTCCATGTCAGCCAATACCACCATTGACGGCTACACCATCGGCCCGGACGGGGTGAGGAAACAAAATAATCAAAATAAAGGAGGAACAATCATGAACCAAAAAATTATCCAATTCCCAAAAACTGACCTATGCAGCAGCCTTTCCGCCATTGGAGAGGAAAACAACAAATATGTTGCTGCTGTAACAGCCATCGAAAATACGATGGTGACATTAAGCCAGATGTCAATGCCCCCAAAAACTGACTTTGCGAATGAGCCTAAGACATATGACCAGATTGCCGATTGTTACAAAAAGATTCAAAACCTCGCTGTCGAGTTCACCACAAAAATATACAGCGAACTGGAGCATTATCCCAATGCCTGCATCACATCCCTGGAACGCATAGACGCCAGCCTGAAAAAAGCCCAGGAAAAAGTGGATTTCATCATGAGCAATCCCAAACTGAGCGAAGATGACCTGTCATATGAGGCCAATTTGCTGGCCCGCTATATGGATGCCATTGCGGAAGAAGCCGACGGCCAGATTGCCGACCTGAACATATTGATTGATAATTTAGAGAAATTCAAGGAAAAAAGCGTACAGACGATTGAAGCCACGATGAAAACCATCCTCGATGACATAAAAATCGAAACAGCAGAATACCAGGCGGCTGAAAAGGCGCTCGAAGAAGCAAAAAAGGCGCTGGAAAAAGAAATCAACGACCAGATTGCCATGCTCGTTGGCAGCGTAATTGGAACGATTGCGGCCATTATCGGCGCAGTTTTCCTTATTGGAGTTTCCATTGCCACGGCAGGCACCGCGCTGGCAATCGGCCTTACCGTAGCCGGCGCACTGGTCGCGGTAGGCGCGACTCTTTTTGCCATCGGTTTCGATGCTTACAAGCTGGATTCCGCAATAAAAGAATTAAATCATACCGTTTCCAAACTCGAAAGCTATGCAGCGGACATCCTGCTGTTCTCGCAATGGCATGATAACGTGGTTCAATGTGCAGAACAGCTTGACGGCATCCGGGAAAAGCTGGCCACCGTGCAGGATTCCTGGACAAAGGTAAAAAATGGCTTTGCAACCATCAGCGCCAAGGTCAAAAAGGCCAAAGGCAGCCTGAGCAACAAGGAATGGGAAGAATTGAAGTCTGTTTTTAATGCCTGTCAGGAAACCAGTGAGAAAACAAAAGCTATGCTGGAAAGCATGAAATTGGAAAACAACCGTTTTGCCGATGCAAAACTGTACGGCGGAATGACAAAGGAACAGGTGGAGGAAGCCTTGAAAAATGCCAATCTGTCTACATTCAAGGAGTGTATGCTGGCAATCTGAGCAATAGCGCCGGATAAAAAAGAATATTCAACTTAAACTGTTTTTTTGTACCAAATGTATCAAGTCGCGAAAGGCGGCAAGGGAGCAGAAAGCCCTTGCCGCCTTTTCTTTTTTGCTTCTTTTTGCTGCATTGTGCGGGGAGGTGACAGCTTGACGCGACCCTTTCGGTTTTCCTGATGCCGCCGAACGGCGGCATGGGCAAACTCTATTTCACTTGATATTCCATAATTTCAAAAAGGCGCAGGCAACCCTACGGTTGCCTGCGCCTTTTTTTCTTATCGACAGTTTTCCGCAGCATCTTCTGTCCGATTTCGGAGGATTCTGCGGAAAGATGTCGAAGAAAATCCGGCTTTTCCGCGCTTCTGGCGCTGTCCTGCCGGATTTTTTTGAAAAAAGCAAAAAAATTTTGAAACCGCGCGGGAAATGGTATGCCGCCCGCGCCCCGCCCCCTCTCCGGGAATCTGAAACCTATCCCACTTTCAAATTTTCGGAGGTAACAAGATGCGTAATCAAGCGGAAAAAATTTTTTTGAACTTTTTTCTTAAAGGGCAAGGTTCGCTTGCCCTTTACCAGATACCATTGGTTTCAGAGAGCAAGGGAAAGGGGGTGGACGCATGAATTATGCAGAACGGCGGGAAGCGATTCTGGAAGTGCTGTGCATAAGGCGGCACGATACATATCGCAACCTGGCATTTGAGTTTCAGGTTTCGAGAAAAACCATCCGGCAGGATATAGCTGTCCTCATGTGTTCCTACCCCATCGAAACGGTACGCGGTCGGCATGGCGGCGGCATCAAGATTGCGGACGGGTTTTACCTTTACCGCAAAAAACTGACAGCACGGCAGGCTGCGCTGCTTGTGAAATTAAGCGCCCAGCTTGCCGGGGACGACCTCGCCACGATTGACAGCATTCTCCGTCAGTTTGCTCCCTGAGCATCTATCTATTGAACCTTGAAAAACAGCAGGACAGGCTCCTGCTCATAGTCAGTATGTAAGTGACTGCATCCTGCATCAGCCATTCCACGCCACGACTGCCTGCGGCCAGGGACAGCGAAAGGGGGTGAAAACCTCTGCCCCTGTCCGTCAAACCGATCACATCAAAGGCACGAGCGATACCGGCATGGCTGTCCGGCGCATGGCAGCGCCGCAGACGCGGGATGCACCGCAGACACCCGTATCGCAGGGTAAAAGGGAGGTACTGAGGGACTGGTATGGGCAGCTTCGTCACCTGCCGCCGCCGTCTGTCGGTATCGCGCCGGAGTGCCACACCGGGCTTGCATACTCCCGTGCCGGGGATGAGCAGTAAGGCGGTCATGCCGCCTGATAATACGGCACAGATTTTTAAGAAAGGCATCAAAGAGGAACCCGCGCCGGTCACATTCCCTCACAGAATGGGGGCGCAAAACAGACCGCGCGGGCTTCTCCTTTCTTGCGGGATGCAAGACTTTACGCCACCAGGCAAACCGGCGGCGCAACGTGTTTCATCCGGCAGGAGAAAAACAAATAAAGCGGCTGTGGCCGAAAGAGGTGATAAAAATGCAGGTAAACATTGACCGTATCCAGGTCAATTCAGGACGGCGGGAAGCCCTCCCGGATGCCGTGCGGGAACTGGCGGACAGCATTTCGGCGGTGGGGCTGTTAAACCCCATCACGGTTGACCGGGACTATATCCTGATTGCCGGACTGCACCGGCTGGAAGCGGCAAAGCTGCTTGGCTGGGCAGAAATCGAGTGCAATGTCAGCAGTTTGGAGGGCTTGCAGGCGGAACTTGCCGAGATAGACGAGAACTTTGTGCGGGCCGATCTGGAAACCCTGGAGTTTGGAAAGCTGCTTCTGCGGCGCAAGGAAATCTATGAAATGCTGCATCCGCAGGTGAAAAACGGCGGCGACCGAAAGAGTGAAAAAATCAGAACGCGCCGGGCGCGTTCTGATTCTGACAAATCTTTTGTACGCGACACAGCAGACAAGCTGGGCATTTCAACCCGTTCCGTGGAGGAAAAAATCCAGATTGCAAGGGATATGACCCCAAGGGCGCAGGAAATCATTCAGGATGCCGGCCGCAAAATCAAGAAAAAGGACTTGGTAAAGCTGTCCCGCATGGAGCCGGAACAGCAGGAACAAGCCGCCGCGCAGCTGGCGGCTGGGGAAATCAGGTCAGCAGACGAATTTCCCCCGGCAGAACCGCCAAAACCATCCAAACCGCCGGAACCGGCACATGAGCCGGAACGGGCCGCAGAGCCGGTTGCAGAACCGCCGGCATCGCCCACGGTTCCCTATTCACTGGGCGACAAACACTATGACACCTTGGAGGAATCCATAGCCGACCTGAAAAATCCCGACAAGGATTGCAGCTACACGCCGGATACGCTCCTGGCAGACATTGACGGCTTTGTGCAGACCTTTCATAAAGGCTTCGCGTGGTATCACGACCCCTTTTGTACTATCGTGTTCCCCCACATCTCCAAAGTGCAGTTTGAGTTTGTCCGGCAGCGTTTTGAAAGCATTTCTTCCGCAATGGCGGACTTATTAAATCAAATGGAAAGGACAATAAATGTATGAGCAGTTATCGAAAAAAACGCCGTCCGCCCGGTACGGAGCGCACGGAACAGCAGAACCTTTTAACAGAAACACAGTATGCGAACCCCGGCGTACAGCGCGACTTATCCAGCAACCAGCTTACTTCCGGCCTGCCCTACCAGCGGCCCGTGGAGCCGGAGGACGTTGACCGCCTGATCGCCAAGTGGGACGACCGCCTGCTGACCCCTCTGGTAGTCAGCTTCCGGGACGGCAAATTTAACGTGGTGGACGGGCAGCACCGGATCGCCGCCATGCGGAAGATGGCAGACGGCGGCAATGTAACCGTCCCCTGCCTGATTTATACCGGTTTGAGTTACGAGCAGGAAGCCGAACTGTATTTCAAGCTGGATCAGTCCAAAGGCCGGCTGCGGCTCTCCCATGCCACAAAAGCCCTGCTGGAGTCCGGCACGGATGCCGAGGTGCTGGAAATCAAGCGGCTTGTGGAGGCGGCGGGTTTTGTGTGGGTGCTGGATAAGAAAAGCGGCGACGCTTATGAAATCCTCTCTACCCGCGCCATCATCAACGCCTACCGGCTGCTGGGCGGAGCGGCTTTTTCCCGCCTGCTGGTATTACTGGACAGCACATGGCACGGCGCGTCCATCTCCCTCCGTGCGTCTATGCTCTCCGGTATGGCGCTGTTTCTGAAAACCTATGAAACCGAACTGGACGACCGCTCTTTCATCAAGCGGCTGTCTGCGGTTGACCCGGAGGAAATCATCCGGCGCGGCAAGATGGACTTCTCCACCAATAAAGCCGCCCTCCGGTTCGCCCGCGTCATTCTGGAAAAGTATAACAGCCAGCAGCGCGGCGGGCGCAAGCTGCCCTACCGCTTCAAGGGCTGATGGGAAAACGTACATAGGAGCCGCAGACTACCCCGTCTGCGGCCCTTTTCATTGCAAGGGAGGTTTGTATGGACACAGTAACGAAAGAGCCAAAATCCCCCGCTGTGGAGCCGTCCGAGCAGGGCTACCAGCTTACCATCGGGCGCGACACCATCCGGGTGGTCAGCGTTTTCAGCGGCACAAGGACGGCAAGCGAAGCCATCCACGAAGCCGCCGTAAAGAAAATCCTTTACGACACAAGCAGTTAAAATATGTGTGCAGTATCGTCAGAAGCAGCAGGCTGTCAGCTTGACTTTAACGCTTTAATGTGGTATAGTGTAGATGACAGACGAGCATAAACCCTGTTGTTTCTCGGACTGATAAGGGGCAGTTTTATGAGAGAACAACAGAATTACAGAGCCGCTATCTATTGCCGGCTTTCTTCCGAAGATGGAGCCGACCACGAATCTATGAGCATTGGGAACCAGCGGGCATTGCTGACCGAGTATGTGCAGAAACAGGGCTGGGAGGTTGTCGATACCTATATCAACGACGGATTCTCAGGTACGAATTTTGATCGTCCCGGCTTTCAGCGGATGATTGCCGACATTGAAAAAGGGCGCATCAACCTGGTCATTACCAAAGACCTCTCCCGCCTTGGCCGTAACTACATCATGTGCGGGCAGTACACCGAGATTTATTTCCCGGAGCGCCATGTACGCTACATTGCCCTGAACGATGGCGTTGACACGCTGAACCAGACCAGCAGCATGGATATTACGCCGTTCAAGCACATCCTAAAGAACACGAGGCATTTGGGAGGGGTAAACTGCTAATTTCTCTCCAATTCGACAAATCAGTGTGCAACAATCAAATATCGCTGCTGTTACAGAATGTTTCCGTCTGGCTGCTGATGCGGTCAGGTGCTTTTTTTGCCCGATCACACCAGTCCAACAAAACGGTAGTAAATTTTAATGTCCTGGTGTCTTTGACCGTCTATGACGGTTCGTTCTCCAACTTCAATGCGGTCAATCAGTTCCTCAATGATTTCCCGGTTCAGTTCCTGCAAGTCCAGATACTGCCGGATGGTTCCGGCCCACTGGTGGATATTGGCGATGTCCTGCTGGGCTTTCCGTTCCC
The DNA here is from genome assembly GCF_000364225.2 of Eubacterium plexicaudatum ASF492. GTDB lineage: Bacteria > Bacillota > Clostridia > Lachnospirales > Lachnospiraceae > Eubacterium_J > Eubacterium_J plexicaudatum. The sequence continues at coordinate 3,826,749 of NZ_AQFT02000001.1, read as the reverse complement.
CGGCTAACAGACTGTCCAGGCGTTCCGATTTCTGGATGCGTTCCTGCTCGTTCTTTTGAATCAGAACCGAGAAGGAATCGCCGCTGATTGCCCCGCTTACCTTATCTTCATAAAGTTTTGCGGTGATCTGTTCCAGTTCCTCCAAACGCCGCCGCAAACGGCTGATTTCCTGTCGGCAGTCCTCTTGTTGAGCGGCGCTTGCGGATTGTATGTGCTGTTTCAGCTTATCCAGTACAGCGGCTTCATCGGCTGCAACCGCTTTTCCATGCGCCCGGATTTCACTCAGCACCAGGTTTTTCAGGCTGATCTCAAAATCCGGTGCCAGGAGCAGATGCTGTGTCCGGTAGTGGCAAACCGGGAGCAGAAATAAGAAGTATAGTGCTTGACAGTGCCATTTTTCCGGCGCTGTGTTTCGCGGGCGGCAACCAGAGGATGCCCGCAGTCCGCACAAACCAGCTTTCCGGTAAACAGAGATGCTTGGGGCGGCGTATTGTTAGCGGAAATCTGTTTCGCCGCCTGATTGATTTTCTGGACAGCCTCCCACAGCTCCGGCCCGATAATTGCCTCGTGCGCACCCTCATGGGAAATCCATTCCGATTCCGGTTTCCTTATCATGGTCTTGTCTTTATAGGAACGGGAACCGGTGCAGTTCTGTGTGAGCGTACCGACATAAATATCATCGTTCAGAAGGCTTCGGACGGTTGCGTAAGCCCACAGCCGGGAATACTTGCAGCTGCCATTTCCGTAATGGACCGCCCAGTACCAGCGGGGAGGGAGAATCCCTTTCTCATTCAGGGCGGCAGCGATTTTCCCATAGGCCATGCCGGACTGACGCATCTGGAATATCTGCCGCACAACAGCGGCGGATTCCCCGTCAATGACCAGCTTGTGTCTGTCCTCCTCGCTCTTGCGGTATCCGTAGGGAGCGTAGGCAGCAAGATACTGGCCGCTTTTCTTCTTGGCATGAAGCACCGACTTGACCTTGCTGGACAGGTCCTTGAGATGGTAGTCATTCATCAGACTGCGGAAGTGCAGCATATCGGTGTTGTCCCCCTCGCTGTCCAGGCAGTCCAGAACCGATACGAACCGGCATCCGAGGGAGGGGAAAATGACATCCGTATAACGGCCTACCTCCACAAAATCCCTGCCTAAACGGGAAAGGTCCTTCACCAGAATTAGGTTAATCAGGCCATGCCTTGCGTCCTCCAGCATTTCCAAAAATCCGGGCCGCTGGAAGTTGCCCCCGCTGTACCCATCATCCTGATAGGTCTTGACCTCAATCCAGCCGTTCAGCATGACGAATTTGGAGAGGATTTCATATTGGTTCTCAATGCTCACCGATTCATCGCTGGGAATATAGCCCTTCGCTTTTGCGGAATTGGAAGCGTCATCCACACTCAGGCGGCAGTAGATACCGACTTTATATTGCTTCGCCATAATCCTGCCCCCTTTTCTGTGCCAGCGCCCCGTCCACATTCCCGACATAGCGGTAGTACACCTTGACCTCACAAATCCGCTGCCCGTTGACCTTCTGGGTATCGCCAACCTCGATCCGGTCTACCAGTTCAAAGAGAATGGTTTCGTCCAGTTCCGAGATTTCGGTATAGCGCCGGATAATTTCCAGCCAGCGGTCGGTATCCACCTGGTTTTCCAGGTGCGCCCGGACTTTCCTTTCCAGTTCCGGGACTGCCTCCGCCTTTTCTGCCCGTTCCGCCTCATATTTCTGCATCAGGGTCTGAAATACCGTCTGCGGGATGGAGCCGGTGCATTTGTCCTCGTAGAGATTCTGCATCAGACGCTCCAAATCGGAAATACGGGCTAAGGAGGATTTTAATTCCTGCTCATAGGAGAAAAGCCGGGTGTGGGATTCTTTCTCCTTCAGCCGGAGAATCTCGCCCATCAGCCGGTCCGGGTCATATTCCGCAAAGCGGGCCTTTTCCCGGATGTCCTCCAATACCAGCTGGTTCAGCACCGTTTCATAGATGGTGTGGATGGTACACGCGCCCCTTCCGCTGCGGGAGTAGTTGCCGCAGATGAAAGAACTGTACCGTCCCGGCCTGCCATCCTTATAGGTGAACTTTTCGATATGGTTCCGCATTTTGAAACCGCAGTCGGCACAGTACACAAGGCCGGTGAAGATGCTCTTGCAGCCATCGGACGGAGTGCTTTTCCGCACCTTCTTTTTGCCGATACTGGCTACGGTGTCCCACAATTCCCGCGAAATAATGGCCTTGTGGGTCCCCTCCACCCGAATCCACTCGTCCTCCGATTTATTGACGAGCTTGCGGGATTTATAGGAGAGTGTGCCGCTTTTGCCCTGTACCATGTTCCCGATGTAGACCTCGTTGCGGACCATGTTTTTAACCGTCTGGTCGGCCCACTTGTGGTTGACCCTGTGGGGGTCGCTCTGGCCCTTGCGCTGGTAGTACAGCACACCGGGCGGCTGAATCCCTTCTTCATTGAGCGCCACCGCGATGGCGTGAAATCCCATGCCTGATGCCCGCATTTCAAAGATACGGCGCACAACCGGCGCGGTTTCCTCGTCAATCACCAGATGATGCTTATCCAGCGGGTCGCGCCGGTAGCCATAGGCGGGGTAGGTCCCCATGAATTTTCCGTTTTTGGCACAGGCTCTCTTGACCGCCTTGACCTTCTTGCTGGTGTCCCGGCTGTAAAATTCATTAAATAAGTTCAAAAAGCACATGACATCGGTGCTTCCGTTGTCACTCATGGTGTCAATGCCGTTGTTCAGCGCGATGAACCGGCACCCAAGAGATGGGAACAGGTAATCCGTATATTGCCCAAATTCGATGTAGTTGCGGCCAAAACGGGAAAGGTCCTTCACCAGAATCACATTGATCCGCTTTGCCTTTGCGTCCTCGATTAACCGCCTGACGCCTGGGCGGTTGAAGTTCGTGCCGGAGTATCCGTCATCAATATAGACATCGACCTCATTCCAGCCGCGCTGCCTGACATAGTTTTGAAGCAGCAACTTCTGGTTCTCAATGCTGACCGATTCCCCGTCACGTTCATCGTCGTTGCTTAACCGGCAGTAGATGCCCACGTTGTATGTTGTATCCATCATCTTTCTTTTACCTCCCGACCATCTCAGAATCCATACCTCGTGCGGCAAAATGGCTCCGCAGGTTTTACCCTGCATGAATATCTTACCGGAGAATCCACCGCCGCGCAAGGATACGGCAGGCCGCGAGGCTTTCTGTTATTTGGAACCGCTGGCAGCTGGAATGGCTTCCGACATGGCGCGTCTGACTGCCAGCTGTTCCAGCGTCTTTCCCAGGTCCTTTTCTCCCGAAAAAAGCTGGTGACGCGATAAATGGTTTTCCCGATCCGCACCTCTTTGTAGGAGCTTGTCGGGGTTGTCTGTTTGGTCATAAAGACGCACCTCCGTTCAAAAATTGTTTTTACTCTATGGTTAAAAAGCAGCCGTATCGAAAGATAAGGGCGGCGGTTGCCGCTGGATACCGTCCGGTACGGCTGCTGCAATTCTGTTTGGATGGTTCGTCATATTTGCCACGCCCCCTGACGATGGGGACATAACAGGCCGCTCCCGGCAGAGCTGTCATAACTCCGCAGCGCCGTTTTTCTCGTGCGCCGCAGGGTTCCCCCCCAAGTCTTTGGCGGGCCGTGAGGAAGTATCTTTAAGCCCCCGCACCATCATCGCGCCCGGAACGCCATCTCCGGGTTTAAGGCTGGACGTAGATCGCTCGGATTGCCTGTCTGTCATCACCTCCTGCAAGCAACCGTCCTGGCGGCGCGCCTTTTCCGCTTCGATACGGGTTATGTACCTGTTATGCCGTATATTCAGTTGTCAAGCTGCAATGAGGGGCAAGAGGACTTGTCCCTTCAATGTGTAGGCATTGGGAAAGGCGATTTGTTAAGCCTTTTTCAAAAAAATCTTGATTTTATTTATTCGCTGTGTGATTGCACTCCGGGAACAGTTCCACAGCCTTGCGACATCGGCCTGCCGGTATCCGTCCACAATGAGCAGGGTCAGCAGTTCCAGATCGTCCTCCGGCAATTTGCAGAGCCGCCGGTACAGCAGTTCATCCTCCAGGGAGGACAGCCAGCCAAACCGCCGGGAATCCACATCGCCGGTGTCCCAGGTGCAGGACAGGGATTCAAATTTTCGGAACAGGCAGGACTGCTCGCTCTCGTCCTCACACTGTTCGCTGGGAAGGGCCTGTACGCGGTTCTGATAGGTCCGCTGGCTGCAAAACCAGGTCCAGTCATATTCCTTCATGGCCGCGATCTGCCTATCGTCCATACCGGCTGCGCGGTATTCCTGTTCCAGCCGGGTCCATTCTGCATCAAACTTCCTTTTCGCATATCCATAGTGAAAGCCCATAGTTTTCCTCCATTTCGATTCAGGCGTGGTTGACGGGTGAATCGAATGGAGGTGGGGACCGGCAGCGGTACACATCGGGAGGTTTTCCTAAAAATCGACAATAAGAAACGCCAGCTTCTCGCAATGAGAAACTGGCGCAACAAAAAACACCATGATTATGCTGATTTATATGGATTGATAATACTGATAGATAACTATAATATCCCGGAGGAGGGCCTATGCTTTTTTTAATTGATATATGTCATAGCTATTACAAATGAATATTGCAGACATGGCGGTATCCTCCTATACACCGCCCCTGCTGATTGCTGAGGGTCATCTGGAGGTCTGCTTTTTAGCAAAAAGAAACGGCGGCCTTGATCTACTCAAAACCGCCGTATCGTCAGTGATACAGGAAAGCGCACGAAATCCTCTGCCCGTCAGCGGTTTTTTTCTTTTCCCCGCTGTGGAGGCAGATGTTTTGATATGTAAGCTCGTTTCATTCTACAAAGAACAGAACCCGCCGGATCAGCTCCGGGATATTGACCGGGGCGGTGATATAGTCGTTCACGCCCTCATGCCGGTATTCATATTCCGTGGCAAGGTCGTTGTTCTCGGTGAGGATAAAGAACGGCAGAAGCCGGACAGGGGGATTCTTCATTTGGAACATCCCCGCCACCCGCCGCAGCGTATGAAACAGCTCCATTGCTGTGCCGTCCGGCAGTTCCAGATCGCACAAGATCAGGTCTATTTCCTTATCCTCAAAAATCCGGCGCTTGGCCTCCCCAATCGAGGGAACCAGAATCAAGTCAAAGCCCTTTTGCAGCATAGCCGCCCGCAGCACTCCGGCGTTGGTATCTTCCGCATGGACAAAGAGCAGCTTGTGAAAAGTCGGGGCCTTTTCGCCGGATAATTGACGGTAGGCATATTCCACCAGCTTATCTTGCAGCAGCAGCCCTTTCATTTTGTCCATGCACAGCGTCGCGCCCCGGCGCATAGCCTCCTGTTCGTAGTCGTCCTTGTCATGGCAGGACGCCAGAATAAAAGGCAGCTCCTTGTCTGCGGCCCGCACTTCGTCCAGAAAATCCATGCCGGAACCGTCCGGCAGGTCGAGATCACAGCAGACCACCAGCGGCATTTCCTCTTGGATGGCGGCCCGCGCTTCTTTCAGCGTACAAGCCGTTTTTACCGGGTAGCCCCGGTGCTGTAAGTATTTTTGCAGGCACCATGTATAGGTGTCGCTGTCGTCGATCAGCAGTATCTTTTTCATGTGTCCTCACCCCCAATATTGATTTACCACAAGCATAAACTACAAATGTTACACAAATGTCCGAGGTGCCTTTGATTTCGACAAGAAAACAGGCTGAATTGTTACAAAGCTCGAACATTTCAAAAATTTCTTTGAGAAATGGCGAAAAAAGCGGGGCAGCACACGCCGCCCCGCCGATCCCATACGGTTATTCCATCGTCCGCATTTGTTCGATCAGGGATTGTTTTTTCTGTCTGCGGACTGTCCATACAGACAAGATCAGTTCCATTCCGAACAATACCAGAATGAACAGACCCATTTCCAAAACCGGGAATTTGTAAGGCACTACATTTCCGGCAAAAGCACCTACACTCATTTTTCTGCAAGCAAAGATGGAAGCCGGAAGCCCAACGATCAGCGTCGCCAATGTTGCAAAGAGCGCATAGCACAGTCCCTCACAGATGTTCATTTTACATAGCTGTTTTTGTGTTAGGCCGATAGAACGCAGAATACTGTTTTCCTGCTTTCGGGCTATCTGGTTAGAGAGTGTCGTATTGATAAGGTTGATAACGCCAAAGAGAAATACCAACCATGAAAGTATCTCCATACTGCCAAACGCAAAAGAATTTGTCATTTCTTCATATTCAATCACTGTATTGATTTCATCTAAGGCAATATTACTATGGCTGGCAACAATATTTTTCAATTCAGCTCCCACATAGTCTGTTTTTTTAGGGTCATTTACAATGCTCCATGAATAGTCAAAAGAGGTGATTTCCGGGTGCAGTTCGTGGAACAACGCTTCTGGTGCAAAAAGAGTTGCTCCATCTAAGTGCATCCTGTCATGTCCTGAATATACCTTTGCAGGAGCGTATAACCCCGATATGGTAACAGAAACGGATGGCTGTTCTTCTCCCAAAGAAATCTCAACCTTTGAACCAACACCCATATCCTCATTCTGCTTTAGCACATTATAGTCAATTACAATACTACGGGAATTTGTTGGCATGGTTCCCTCTGTCAGAGCCGCTTCAACTGCCGCATAATTCTGGTCGGTCAGCATATCGCACATACCACCAGCTTGATGAATCTCTGTTTTATAAGTTGCATGGAGAGATTGCCTGCTTGGAATTATATCTGTAACGCCATCAATAGATAAGATTTCCTGCTTTAATTCCTCATTCAATGGATTTCCCGCTGCCATAACCTTTTCTTCTGTCATTTCAGAATCCAAATAAATTTTATAGTCGCCGTCTGGGAAAAACTGTCTTGCAAGTGCCTCTGGTGAGCGCAGCAAAACAATGGAGGATACCACAAGCAGGATAATTCCGCCCAAACTCAATGAGGCTACAATAGCAACGGTCTTTTTTCGGTCACGCTTAAAATTTGCAATTCCCATTGAAACAGGATTGAGCTTGATATTCTTTTTCCGGCTGCGGATGTCCTTTTGCGCCGGGGTAAAACGGACGGCTTCAATCGGGGAAATCCCTGCCGCAATTTTTACCGGCTTACGGATGGAAACAGATACCATGATCCAACTGCTTATGAGTGTCAAAATAACCGTTGCCACATAGGAAACAGCGTTAAAACCCTTAGAAAACAGGAGAAAACCGCCACATATGCCCAACACTGTACCTATCACAATCCCGATACTGCCGAGTTTGCGTCCCTCCCGCTTTACAATCCGCTTGATTTGTTTTGGCGTTGCACCAATCGTCCGAAGCTGCCCGTAGCTCTGGATTTTGTCATTGATGGAGATACGGAAGATACTCTGGATCACAATATAGCCGCCGATCAGAACAATGGCAATCACGCCAGCCATCAGTGCAAAATCAAGGGATTTAGAAGCATAGGCAAAATACTTGCTGTTCATTTTGGGCATAGGAAGCTGATATTCCTCCGCAATCTCCCTGCAATAAGAGGTCATCAGTTCTTCGCCCAACTGGTCGCTGTTTTTGAAATGGGCATAGGCACGATACCCAGCCGGGTCAAACCCATCCCATTCTGTCAGGGCAGCGTTGGAAAGAATGATCGCGCAGGTATTTGCTTCTTTCTCATTTACGCTGTCCATAATGCCGGTAACGACATAATCACCATGAAAGCTCTCGGTGTCTAAGGTCACAGTGTCCCCGATCTTGGCATTGTTTCCATAGGTGGAAAGAAAGTATTCGCTTACGACAACTTCATTTGCTTTTTCAGGAACCCGGCCCTCTAACAACTCCATCTGCACCTTGGTAATCTCCATCATTTGCGCGTCACAATACACATAGGACGCATGATAGCCCTGTTCCGAAAGTTCCTCACCCAGTATATAGTAGCCGCCTACGCGCTCAAACTCCGGCAGTCCTTTCAGGGTTTCAATGTCGTTTTCCTCTACGCCCAGCCAAACCGCCTCATAAGTATCGACAACCTGATTGCGCTGCATTTGTGTCAGGGAGGTAGACACAATTCCCGTAAAGCAGATTAGAAACGCCGCCAGCGCAACGGCAATCACCACCATCAGATTCCGGCGCTTTTCACTTTGTAAACTTTTCTTTGCCAGCTTCTTTGTAATAGCGCTGGTATCATTTTCAAAAGGCCATGTCATAGCCTGCCACCTCCTTACTCCACGATCTTGCCGTCCTCAATGCGGACAATCCGATCTGCAAGACGGGCTATGTCGTCATTGTGGGTAATCATCACAACGGTTTGCCGGAACTCCGCACTGGTGCGTTTGATAAGCCCCAGCACCTCGGCGCTGGTCTTACTGTCAAGGTTGCCGGTCGGCTCGTCGGCCAGCACAATAGCCGGTTTGGTAATCAGGGCGCGGGCAATCGCCACACGCTGCTGCTGTCCGCCGGAAAGATTGTTCGGCATATTTTTCAGTTTATCTTCCAGCCCCAGCAGGTGAACGATTTCGTCCAAAAACTTCTGATCCACCGTGTCCCCGTCCAGCTCCACCGGCAGGACGATGTTCTCATACACATTCAGGATAGGAACAAGGTTATAGTTCTGGAAGATAAAGCCGATGTTGCGGCGGCGGAAGATGGTAAGCTGCTCGTCGTTCATTTTCGACAATTCTTTGTCCCGGACAACCACATTGCCGGAAGTAGGGGTGTCCAGCCCGCCCATCATGTGAAGCAGGGTAGACTTGCCGCTGCCGGAGGTTCCCACAACGGCCACAAACTCACCGTCATTTACGGAGAAGTTCACGCCGTCAAGGGCGCGGGTGATATTCGGCTTTGTGCCGTAATACTTTTTCAGATCAATCGTCTGCAAAACGCTCATACTCAAAACTCCTTTCAAGGCTTTCTGCCTGTTGATAAGGTCATTGTAAAACCCAAATGTCCGCGAAATGTTACAGCGGCCAAAAAATTTCATTGAAAATCAGGATGAAATGTTACAATGCTCGGACATTTCAAAAAAACTTACGGCGGGCAGCCGGAAATGGCCGTCCGCCGCGTTCTATTTTGTAGGCAGCATAATAGAAAATTCCGAACCCTTGCCCGGCTCCGAAACCACTTTGATATAGCCGCCCTGCCGCGTTACAATCTCACGGGCCAGATACAGGCCAATGCCCACGCCCTGCTGTTCGTGTACTTCTTCCTCACGATAAAAGCGCCGGAAGATGGCGGCCTGATTGCTTTCGGAAATGCCCTTGCCGGTGTCGGTCACTTTGATCTCCACATACATTTCCCACAGCACCACCGACACAGAGATTTTTCCGCCTGCCGGGGTGTACTTTACCGCATTGTCCAACAGGTTAAAAAGGGCTTCGGATGTCCACTTGCTGTCATGGGAAACGGCCAAATCCTCCGGGCAGTCCACGGACACGGCGATTTCCTTTTTCTCCGCTGCATACACGATCCCACTCATGGCCTGCGCCACGGTATCAAAAAGGCGGCCCGGCTTCTTATCCAACTGGATCACGCCCGTTTCCAGCCGGGAGGTTTTCACAAGGGCCTGAAAGAGAAAGTCCAGCTTATCCGTCTGGCTGCGGATTCCCCGGATAAAATCGGTGCGCTCTGCCTCGGTCATGGGCTTTTCCAGCAGCGTGTCCGTCGCCATTTTCAGATTGCTTACCGGCGTTTTCACCTGATGGGAAATATCCGATACAAGGGTCTGTAACTCCTGCCGTTCCTCGTCCACCCGGCGGCGGTTCTCCTGCATGATCTGGTAAAGCCTTGCCAGCCGGTGTCCGATTCTGGCAAGCTGGGTTTCGCTGTCCTCTGGGCGCTGGGGTGCTTCATTTCCGGCGATCATGTGGTCTAAGGTCTGGCATAGGTCAGCGGTAAACTGCGACAGCCGCTTTCCAAACGCCTGTGTCAGTACAAAAATCCCCACAAGGGCGCACAGCAGCAGCGCACCGCCCGTCAGCAGCACCGCAATTTGTTTTGTCACAAAAAACAGGGCTATGGTGATCCCGGACATGGAGAGGACAAGCCCCATTGCCACCCGGCCAAACAGCCGCTTTACCGAGAGGTTTTGAAACTTCATTTTGCCTCGCCTCCCGTCCATTGATAGCCCATGCCGTAAACAGTCTTGATGTAGGGTGCGCCGCCGTCGGCTTCAATCTTGTTAATAACTTCATGAGCTGTCACAGATTTAACCTCATTCACTGTCTCAAACTTTCCCATTTTCCTGACATACAGCTAATTGTATATACAACTGTTCATTTCTGGCATATATTAACCATTCAGGCTACATTTTCCATACCTCCGTCTGGAACTTTCTGTCAATTCTCGATGCCACAGTTCTGATCCATTCCCAGAATTGTTCCTCATTCCTGCACAATTCACACAACAAGGCCGCCCGGAACTCTCCGGACGGCCTTTTCCCGCCTTCTGTTTTAAATTGTCTGTTCTTTCCGCACACTTCGCCTAATATCATTTTTGCGAATAGTCAAATACTGTTACAGCCAGTCTGTGCCTAAATATTCAGATAATGCTTTCAGGGCATATGCTGTTGTTACTGCATCTGCTTCCTGCATATGTGCTGACAGCCTCTGCTTATTCCAAAATATGTCCGAAAATCTGCTCAGCGGGCATCCCACGTTTATATCAGGAATACAGATATACTGTCCACTCATATATTTTCCAACTATGCCGTTCATACAGCTGCTTCTCCCATAAATTATAAACTCCACCATGCTTACGCTGCGCCTGGTTATTTTTATTTCCCCGCTCCATCTCCTTTCATCCGGCTCCCATTTCGCAGGGCCTGTACACAGAAACAGGATGCCTCCTGCTGGCCCGCCGCTCATTCCATGCCTCCAAGCATCTCATGGTCCGCAACGAACCTTACCATATGTTCATCCGCTAAACGTTTCTGCTGCTGGTATGCATACAGCAGGGTCTTTTCACAGACGCGGTTGATCATCCTTGGTATGCCTGTTGAGATCTTATATACCTCGTCCTCCGCCCCGCTGGTAAACAGGTCCTGCTTTACCCCTGCATATGCCAGGTGCGCTGCTATATATTTCCCTGTCTCTGCACGGTCAAGCCTGCCCAGAACAATATTCATGTCAATCCTCTGGCGTATGGCTGTATAAGCCTGCAGCCTCAGCTTCTGCTCCCACAGCTCCGTCTGTCCAACAAGCACCAGCGACATCGGGCTGCTGGAATCAAATTTATAATTCAGTAGGAAGCGCAGCTCCTCCAGCATGTCCTTCCCTAAAAGGTGCGCCTCATCCAGCACGCAGACAACTTTCTTTTTCTGTTCCGCACAGACTGACCCGATCTCTTTCTGCAGCAGCCGTTTGGAATCTCCGCTGAAAAAATGCGCCTCAAGGCCCAACTGCCCTAAAAACCCCGCATACAGCCACCGAGGCTCAATTTCGAATCCGAAAGGTACAAAAGCAGGTATTTTTCCCTGCCAAGCCTCCCGTCCAGCATCCGTATCAGCGTGGACTTGCCGCATCCTGGATTCGCCGTCACGACCGCGAACATCTGACGGTCCACAACATAAACAAGCCTCCCCAGGGCGTTTTCTATCTTTGGCGATGTATAAAGCCTCTCCACCGGTATATCCCTGGTGAACGGCGTATGCTCCATTTCAAAAAAGTCTCATACATTTTGGCCGCCCTCCTTTTCGTAATCCTCAAAAGACAGGACTTGCGCCATCTGGCGGTGGTCTTCCCTGTATTTTTTCTCAAGGGCGTCCAGCAGCCTTGACGTCTCAGGGATGCTTCCCGTCATTCCCATAGGCACAGGCGGAACCTTTGACGCATAGGCGCCTATCTCTATCCGGTGCGCAGCCACCGACTCCGTCCCTTTACAGTAAACCATGATGGTCTGCGTATTCATTGGGTCATATGCAATTTCAGCCTCCAGGTTTGCCAGGGCCGCGCTTGCCTCATATCTGGCGCCTTCAAAAGAAAAACACCCCGCTTCATCAATCTTGCGCGTTTCCCTATGCAGGAATGCATCCGCCACTACAGACACATCTATAAATATAAGGCCCCTCGCATCCCTCATCCATTCCTGCTCCGGCGTGATCCCGCATGCCGGGACCTTTGCGCCGTAAGATTCATAATACTCCCGGATCCCCGCATGAGCCTCTTTCTGGTATTCCTGTTCCAAAAAAACCTTCCATCTACTGTTCAGTTCTTTCACAGAATGCACATGCGCCACACGGATCTCTGCTATAAACTGGTCAACTTTCTGGTGGAATTTTTCAATTTTTCCCTTCGATTGGCACGCACCTGGCTTTGCATGGACAATACGGATCCCCAGTTTCGCACACGCCTTCCCAAGATGTGAAGCTGTATACTGCACCCCATGGTCCAGATACGCACAGTCAAACTTTCCCGCCTTTAAGACTGCCTTATGGAATGTGTCCTCCACAATCTCCTGCCTCTGGTTATCATAAAACTCTGACTGCACGATATACCTGGAATGGTCATCGATCAATGATGACAAATACGTTTTTATCAATTCCCCGTCCGTTGTCCGTATGTCCGGTCCATATTTAATGTCACCCTGCAGGAGTTCCATCCTGTGCGGACGGCAGAACCGCCTGGAAGACGTCTCACGTTTTTCTGCATACCGCTTCATTTGCTTCTTCCCAAGCCCCGCTTCGTACAGATGCCTCTGCATTGTGGACTGTTTCAAAACCCCTGGCGCCACCCATCCTTCCAGCTCCAGAATCTTTATGATCTGGCGCACGCTGCGCTTTGGAACTTCCCGTTTCAGCTGCATTGCCTGCTCCATCACCTCATCAAAGTTATCCGGCAGCCTCTGCATCCGCTTCTTTGTCCGGCTCATTGGGCGCAGCCCTTCAAAGCCGTTGTCCCGATACCCTGCCTCATACCGGTAAAGGCTCCTTTTGGATATGCCGTTTTTTTCGGCGGCTTCTTCCCGCATCTGCCGCCTTTTCCCTTCATCCAGCCCTTCATCCAGCAGCGGCGCTATCATACGGTACCTTTTCAGCGCTTCCTCATCCTGCCACTTTTTGATTTCTTTTTTCTGCATATGCATTACCTCCTTCTGGAGATAACTATACACTTAAAAAAAGATGACAGCGAACAAAAGCAGGTGCACAAGTCAGGCCGTCTGCGGGTACGGCTCTAACCGCCCTCCTGAATTATATATAAACCTGGCAGCCGCCTTCAGCCAGCCGGGGCTTATCCTCTTTTTCAGTTCCTCCAGCAAAGAACCCATGGATTTTAGGAACCCGTCCCCAAAGTCCAGGAAGCGGTGCGCTGATGATCTTATCCGGCCTTCTATGTTCTGCTCATTCATCTTCATCCACCATTTCCAGTGGTTTATGGTCCCTTCACAGGGATAATTCTCTGTTTCAGGATCGTCCCCGCTGACAACTTCATCCACTACATCCTCTATCAGCCCGGCATCATAATGTTTATAAGGGAACATGCAGTCCGGCAGCTCATTTTGGAGCCTTCCGCATTCATCATTCGTACATTTCAAACGCCTGATCTGGTACCATTCTTTCCCTCCGCCGGCAACTTTATGGACACGCAGCCTGCGGTCCCTGTATTTAAGCGGGTTCCCACAGCATGGACAGATACTGTCTTCTTCACTGGTTACAGAAAAAATCATCTTCCCGATTGTATTTTACTATATATTTTGATATAATAACCATGGTTTTAATAAAGTTCCGGAACACTTGTCTCTGCAAAAAGAAAGTGCTCTGGAACTTTCTCTTTCTATATGCTGATGTCATTATATCGGTTAATTCTGTGACAATCAATCAGATTTATTAGACGTCAGAATAAACAGGCAGCAACATAATTAGGATTGTTTTTTTGAATTTCAGTCAAAATAACAGAAGGCACAGCATAAATTAATCTGTTACATTTTGCAGCAGATTGTTTTATGCTGTGCCTTCTGTTATCATTCTTGTGTAACTGTAAAATAAATAGCAGCAGGAACCTCCCCGACCAAAGTTTGGCTTCCTGCTGTATCACATACGCTTGGGGAATGCCGCAGGTCTTTGTATAGTTCGCGGCATATGCAACCCATACGCTTATATTTATGATAACTATTTTTGTTGATTCTTGCAATCCCATTTCACAAAAAAATATGACGACTTGATTTCCAGCCTCCAGCTGCACCAGCTCTCCTGCCCATGCTGCGGCAAAGCCGCCCGCTTGGCTTTTTATGGCAGGTATGTCCGGTCTGTAAAACAGGATGGGGAATTGGTGGAACTGCACATCCGCAGGGTGATCTGCAGCGAATGCAGATCCACCCACGCATTGCTGCTTTCGGAAATTGTTCCGTATTCCCGTACCCTGCTGAAAGACCAGACGGACCTTATTTCAGGATGCCCTGCCACTGTCATGGAGCGCAACCCACTGATTGATGAAAGCTGCGTTCGTTCCATTCTCCGCCAGTTTAAAAAGCATTGGAAACAGGTTCTGCTGGCTGCTGACATCCCTTTCCATCCCCTCCGCATCCTTGTGACAGCATGCTTTTCCTTTATGAACCGCCAGTTCATGCAGATAAAAAGAACTCCCAACGTCCTCTTTTTAAGACCAACATAACCTTACACGACACGCCCTGCCCCATTCTTTATACTATAGAAAAACAAGAAAAGGAGGCATCCATGACTATGGATAAGGAAAGAAAACAGGATATCGCCCTCATGCGTTATTCCGCAATTGCACCTCTGGTCACCGGCCTGAAAGAAGACTATCCGTCCCTGAAGGCATTTTTCCGCGATGTTTCTGCCAAAGGAGTCACCGCCCCGGATGGAACACTCCGGCATTTTGCACCCGTTACAATCGAGAGATGGTACCGTTCCTACAAACAGGGCGGCTTTGAAACGCTGCTCCCCGCAGGCCGTAACGATGCCGGTAAGCCGCGCAGGCTGGATGACGCACTGCAGGAACAGGTCAGGTATCTGAAAAACAACTATCCTCGCATGTCCGCCGCGGCAATCTTTTGCCAGTTGAAAGAGGATGGCAGCATTCGGAACGGTGAAGTGTCCCAAGCTACCATCAACCGGTTCATCAACCAGATCGAATTCCAGGAAAAACATACAGCGTGCCGGGACATGCGCCGCTATGAAAGGCCGCATATCAACGAGGTCTGGTGCGGCGATTCCAGTGCGGGCCCTTATTTGAGAACACCGGATGGGAAGAAGCGCCGGGTCTATGTCATTGCACTGATTGATGACGCAAGCCGGTTCATAACTGGCGTTGATGTGTTTTTTCATGATAACTTTGTGAACCTGATGTCTGTCATGAAATCAGCAGTGGCAAAGTATGGCCGGCCAAAGACGTTTAATTTCGATAATGGAAGTTCTTATAAAATAAGCAGATGGAGCTGCTTGCCGCCCGCATCGGTTCTGCGCTGAATTACTGCAAGCCGTATACGTCGACTGCGAAAGCAAAAATTGAACGGTGGTTCCGCACCATGAAGGACCAGTGGCTGGCATCCCTTGACATCAGTGGATTCAATACCCTTGACGAATTGCGCGGAAATCTTCTGGCTTATGTGCACAACTACAACCAGACAGCCCACTCATCCCTTAAGGGGAAGTCCCCGCAGGAGAGATTCTTTTCCGAGCCGGAATGCATCCGCCGGCTCACCGGGCGGGAAATTTCAGATTTTTTTCTACTTGAAATAGAACGGCGCGTTTCTGCGGATAGCGTCATTGTCATTGGGCAGGTGGAATACGAAGTGGATTGCCGGTTTGCAAGGCAGCGCATCACACTCCGGTATTCACCAGACATGGAAGAGGTTTTTATAGTGGAAGCGGATGGCACACTTACCCCAGTCCGGCTTTTGGACAAGCAGGAAAATGCATCCGTAAAACGCAAAAAAATATATTTATATAAAGGCGGTGAGCAAGCATGAACCCTGGAGCCATTGACTATACCACGCGTTACGGCCTGGAATTCAACCCATTCCTAAAAAATTCCAAGGAGATACTCATAAAGACGAAAGAACACAGGGAAGCCGTTACCCGCCTGGATTACCTGGCAAAACTAAAAGGATTCGGCATCCTGACCGGGGCATCCGGCAAGGGAAAGACAACTGCCATAAGGGCATGGGCATCCTCCCTGAACCCGGCGCTGTATCAAGTGGTGTATTCCTGCCTTTCTTCACTGACAGCAAATGATTTTTACCGGAACCTTGCAGCGGAACTGGGTATGGAGCCTGCATTGCGCAAGTCAGACAACTTCCGGGCAATACAGGAAGAAATCACAAGGCTTTTTATTGAAAAAAGAAGACACCCGTCATCATCATTGATGAAGCGAATTATATTAACAATGCAATATTAAATGACCTGAAAATCCTGTTTAGTTTTGAAATGGACTCCAGAGACCGTGCCGCTGTACTGCTGGCCGGCCTCCCGAAGCTCAACAATAATTTAAGGCTTGCCGTACATGAGCCGCTGCGCCAAAGGGTTGTAATGAATTACAACCTGGAAGGTATGGAGAAAGAAGAAGGGCGCATTATCCGAGATAAAAACTTATCCGAGGTAAATTGATTTAATCCGATGAATACAGTATTTCAAAACGATTATCTCGGATAATGAAACCCGTTATCAACTTGTGGATGATTTGCACCTATCCGAGATAATGGGGCAATCACGCCTTTATCTTGGATAATCATTGAGGTGGCAGCTACTCTTTTCAGAAATAATTATTCGAGGTAATTTCTTTTAAAGTCTTTCCTGTCAGTAATTTTGAAAGTTTCCTTGGATAATTGAAAATCTCGGATAATGCGCCCTATCCCAGTTCTTGGATAGGGCGCAGTTATATAGCAGAAAAACTTAAGGGTGCCGGATGCAGCCGGCAGGTTTTTGAAGAAGCGGCTCTTGAGGCAGTCTTAAACGCTGCTGACGGCATCCCCCGCCTGATCAACAAATACTGCAATGCCTGTCTTTTAATAGGGAACAGCCGCAGTATGGACATGGTCACAGCAGATATCGTTATGCAGGCAGTAAACGACTGCGAGCTGGGATAAGGGGGATTTATGGAAAAGATATTTGTTTGCAGATTTCTTCCGGACAAAGGGATGGCAGCATGGCAGGGAACCATATGCCCGTTGCGGCCTTTTGAGCCAACCGATTACAAAGTATGCGCAAGAGACAGCATGTTTCATGTCATAACTGGCAGTTACAGCAATGGCCGTTATCTGTGCATTCCAAACTGGAACATAGGGATAGACATCGTGGACCCAGACGATTGTTTTTGGAATTATGGACGATTAACAACGGCTTACCCGGATTTAAACCGGGTTGATGTCATTAGCATTGTCAATGCAATAGCAGCGATAAAACACTATAACGATTGATGTCACAGGCAGGTAAAACCTGCCTGTTGTTTTATGATCAGATTATTTGATGGTATCCGGATAATGTGCAAAACCAGAATCAATAAAAATACATCAATACTTTGTGTAACATAAAAATAGGATTAAATAATGTAAAAAATACAATATCAATTAATCTGTAAAACAACACCACCTGACGCTTTGCCAGATCGACCAGGCCCGGATTGCCAGGGCGGGTCCCGCCGATAAACTCCACGCCGCTCAAATCCTCGGAATTTCCCATATCCAGGGAACCGCCGCCAAACAGCAGCGGCTTGTTGCCCCTGGTGGCGATATAGACCTGGTACATCTCATATTCGTCCGGGGTGAGCAGTTCCGGCGCAAGGGCGGAAATCTGGGTGTTCACAAGCTCCACATGGAGGATGTAGTATTCATAGGGGACTTCCTCGCTGGTCGTTTCCCCGGTTTCCGGGTCGGTGCTGGTTTCGGTGCGGTAGCGGATTTCCACCTCCTCGGTCAGCGTCAGGACATATTGGAGGTCAAAGACCCGCTGTAACTGTGCCGCCGCGCTCTGGGGCGTGTATTCATGGAGCAGGGCGCTTAAATAAGCCGCCAGCTCATGGGGATTGTGGCCGATAGGGTCTAAATTGTACCGGTACTCGTCATAGCCGGGGTGCAGGCTCTCCATGTTGTCCAGTTCGGCTTGCAGTTCCGCCTCCTTTGCGGCATAGTCCGCTTCCGTCCCCAGCATATCCTCGTCTTTGGAGGGATAGGTGGAGCCGGACACCGCCGAGCCGATGCTCTGGGCCAGCATGGAGCAGGAGGACAGGGTATTCATCAGCAGGCAGACCAGCAGAAACAGCGCCAGCGCAATCAGGAATCCCTTCTTGTGCCGCATGACAAACCGGCCTGCCTGTTCCGCTTTTTCTTTGACGGACTTTGCCGCCTTGCCGGTCTTTTGCGCGGTCTTGGTGGTATGGCCTGCGGCCTGTGCCGTATGCCCAGCCGTTTGACTGGCGCGTTTGGCGGCGGCATATTCCTTTTTGATGGCCTGCTTTTGCTGCCAGCGGGAAAGGGGATTGCTGGCAAGCTGGGGGTTCTCCGCCAGGGACTTTTGGTACAGGGCGTTGATGTTTGCTTTTTCCAGCTTTTGCTCCGCCCTTGCCGCTTCGCGGTAGGGTTTCAGCTTATGGCTGCGGTATCCCTCCCGCACCAGCCGCGCGCTGACTTCAACAGCCTGCTCGGTCTTGTGCGCCCCTTCCACGCCCACATTGTCCTGTTCGGACTTGCGGATTTCCTTATGCGCCCCGGCAAGCAGCGCGTTGGCCGGAGCGCCCCGTACCGCATGGGACAGCTTGGAGGGCGGCTTTGCCTGTTCCTCAAAGGTCAGTTTCGTTGTTTTCTTTCCGGTATCGGGGTCCATAACGGTCTGCCGGACCTTCTTTTTGGGTATCCTGGCCTGCGCCTTGTCTGCCCGGACAGCCGCTTTCTGTGCGCGGCGGATCGGCTTTTCCAGCGCCGGGTCGGTCTGTTCCTCCCTCGTAAAGCGCAGGCGCGGCTCCTTAATCAAACCATTCCCCCAGCATCAGCGCCTCCATCATATAGAGCAGCTCCACATAGAGGCCCATGCCAGCCGGGGTGTGTAAAGGACGGAGGATCAGGCAGGCATAGACCTGTGCCAGCACATCGGCCAGAAGCTCCGCGCCCCGGCCCTCCATAATCCTGCCGCCGGTGTCGGGGGAGAGGCAGCACCAGATTTCCGCAAGGCGGAGCAGGCCGGTTTCCCCGTCACGGTTCAGTTCTGCCGCCATGTGTTCCGCAGTGCGGCACTCGCTTACCGCGTCCGCCATCGCCAGAAGCAGCTGGCGGCGCTGAATGTCCATCGCCCGCTTCAAAAACAGCCGGGGATTGTGTTTGATTTTCTGTGCAGTCTGTTCCTTTCAAAATAAGTTCAATACTAAGCGCCTCCTTTTCATAAATAAGTTTCATACTAAATTATCAAAACGTTCAACGGCATCACCTCCTTCACATAAAAAAGATGCCATCACTTTTTACGGTAATCGCATCTTATACAAAAAATATGTTGTTTTACATTTTATCTTACCCGGGATTTTATTACAGGCATCTTACAAACCATACAATTCACATGCTTAAACTCAAATCTCCACACTCATTTAAAAAGTATTATTCAGAAATATTTTACTTTTATCTTTTACCAGATTGTATTCTCCTTTGCGCAATCACTGTCGGTAAACATCCATAAACCTTTCAATGATTATCATAAGATATTGAGCCTGTTCTTCCGTCAAAGCCAGTTTTTCCTCTCCGTTTTCTGTTTCACCAAGGTTGTCTAGGTTTGAAAAGAAATACGAATTGTGGCACTCCTCTGACAAAAGCTGATATATGTCATATAAAGCAGGCTGCTTTTCAGATAAATTTTTTTCGCCGATGTCCCTGGCCATTTCTGATACACTTTTCCTTCCGCCAGAGTACCGTTCATTCCCCAGCCTATGCGTACTCTTTACGGGCGTGTTAGCTGTAATCTTACTGTTGTCAATCTTGTCACCCATAAATTCAGCAATCAGATCAGGATGCTTCATTAGATAAATAAATTCTATGACTTGCTCGATCATATCACGCAGTATCATGTAAGCATGCCTCGGTTTAAATATTTCTTCACCGCTTAGTGTTGTAAGAAAATTAATGTCTTCCAAGAGATGCTTCGAAAAAGAAAATTTTATGTATTCCGGCGAGAATAAAATATTGTCCCCGCTTTCTATTACACCATCCATTAGCACTTTATTTATCGCAACAATCTCTCCACACAAACTTTCTAAAATATCTGGCTTGATTTCATATGCTCCCATGCCTTTTTCCTCCCTATATTTCTTATGATTGTGATGCATACAAATAATAGATAGGGTATTCTTTTATAAATTCCTGTGTTTCCTTATCTATCTTTTCAAATACCTGTTTTGCCTTATTGATATCCCCCAATAATACATTTGCCCCAAAAGATGTCTGTAAATCTGAAGCAGCAGCAACCTCTCTTAATTTCTGGATATCCTGCTCTGCAAGACCTTCTCTACGCTTTTTTAGCTGTAAGACGTTGATTATAAAATACGGTTTTTCTTTCTCCAATTCCTCTAGCTTGTCAAATTGGTACTGCGCCAATTCCAATGCTTTACCGTCTTTATTCTCATCAAAAATGGAAATTAGTTTTAATGCCGCCTGGCTTAGATACTCTGCTGTGTATTCATTGACATCCGCACCATCAATCTGTTCCTTTAACCACCCATAATCATATCGGTAAAGGTTTTTGATGACATGTGTGTCCACATGCTCAAAAAGTGGAATCTTAAAATATTTTCCCTCTCCGTTTGATGTTGCCGTCCTGATATTTCTCGTATATATAGCGTTACATAAATCATTTTCTTCATCACTATCATGCCGGATTACGATGACGGGAACATATCTATCCCCGAGCATCCAGTTGTATGTATGATATTTTTCTGTCAGGAGGTTATTTTTTAATCCCCTTTTCATACGTACCAAGTCGGCTAACTGTTTCAATTCTTTTTCATCTGCATCTTTTAATGGTTTATCAAAATCTAATTCTATCATGGACAGGACTTCATCTAAATCCAGATAAAATTTCAATTCGTTTTCAAGTTCTTTCGGCATTGTAGGATTCGCATATGGGAAATTAGTGTTGTTGATTTTAAATGCTGCAGCATTCATGGCACCCAATAAAAACTCCGCATCCCGTTTTAACTCTTTAATGCCTGTTTTACACTTAAAATTAAACTTTCCATTACTTAAATCAATCCGCAGATTTGGACTGGGAAGCAACGCAAGTTCACCATCTGAGGTTCCCTCAACTTCATATTTCTCATAATACATCGTATCCCCTATAGAAATAGACTGCGCCACATCTTTCCGCATAATAAACTTAGCATCTTTTGCCCATTCTATAGGCCTTTCATAAGGATTTCCTTCCGTCTTTCCATAAAAGCATATATCACCAGCAGCAAATCTTTTTAATAGTCCGATCTCATCATCAATTCCAACAGCAGTAGCGGAAATGGATTTAACCTTGTCCATATCTTTGAGCATGATCATGTCTTTTACAAGAGCGACTTCACCCGTTCCCTGTTTCCTTTTCTCAATACTGAACTGCTTCACGATTTTGTACAAAACATCCGCATTGTCCTCCAGCCTTGTAAAAACAATGCTCAGGGTTGGATTTTTCGGTCGTGTTTTCTTTTTTGCAAGCTTTTCTTCTTTTTCATCAATGTATTTCTTTAATACGGAGGGATACAAAGATGCGTAAAACACTTCCTTTTCTTTGCCATCCGGTGACATAAATATTTCAAAATATATGACACCGCCTCCTTTGGAGTATATCTTTAAATCAATCAGGTCAACAGGATATGTTATCCTCTGTCTGCCTAAATACTCCAATTTTCCGCTTTTGTTTTTCGCCGGATTATCTATGTGTCCTTTTATCTGAACACGCACTTCATCATCAAAATTAGCCTTGTCAGTACTTCCTTCGTTATCTTTAAATATCAGAATAGAACCATCCCAACTCATTTCCTTATCTAAGGAATTAAATTGATGTGACATTGTATTATGGGCATCTATTATGTTTTCCAGTGCATTCAGAGCCCTGTTCTCTATTTTTGAATTCGGCACATTCATCCCTTTACCCCCCCTGCTTAGCGGTTATTCCATATCATAAACTTATCCATTTAGTTCCTTTAACAAATCATCAATAAAAAGCGCATACTTCTTGTAAGTATTAGGCTTTAACCTCATCCCGCGCCTTATATCTGCAAGAACGATTTCCTGTCCCAACTCTTTTTTCTTCTCTGCCATTACCTTAAATCTACGTTCCAGCCATTCTTCTTTACTCTCAACTACTTCACCTATAAAGGCACGGATATCCTCAAAACGGTGCAGGCGCCCCTTAATCTCGCTTTCCCTCAATCCGGCAACTGTACACAGCCATCCAATCGTGACACGTCTGTTCGGATCTCCTTCTTTTTGGATGGTTGAATAGGCATCTTTCAAATTTTCCAGCTGTTTCTGCTCCCATTCTGCCCAATAGCGTTTCTCCCGGTCTGTTACCAGACGCTCCTTTAACCACTGGAAGTCATTTTTGCTGAACCATGCATAAGTCCCTGGAAGCAGTTCATTCAGTTCCTTCGCCGTAAGCTCGGGATGGATCCGCAGGATCTCTGATACTTTTTCATGGTAATACTCATCTGCGCTGACCCGTTCCCCCTTTTTGTCAAATATGCGTGTCCTGCTATTAACATTGATGTCCAGTCCGATTTCCGCCGCCCTGGTTGCTACTGTTTTTTTCGTACTCTTCATAACTTTTGCAACATCCGATGGATACAGCTTATCCTCTAAAATACATTTCCTCAGTTTATCATACCATAAATGGCCATAATCCAGTTTCATTGCATGGCCGGCATATTCCTCAAATGTCTGCCATGAACGGGAGCGCTGGTATTTCATGCCGCATTCAGCGCAGTGGAACTGCCCGATTGTCTGCCCATTGAGATAGCTGACAGATATTTTTTCAGCTCCGTCTTTTCCATAATGGCGGCACAGCTTATTGATGCACGGCCACGGCCCGTTCCCATACGGCTCATTATCCGGTGCGGCCTTATAAAACCCTTCGGCTGATCCTTTCAGGAATTCCATCAGCAGGATATGGTGCAGAGGGCGCAGATGCTCCGACACACTCACAAAGGCAAACTCCAGCCAGTATAGTGGATCTTTGCCATCCGGAAAAGACGGCTCAAAAAGTCTTCACCATGATATTTGATAAATTCGCTTTTTATCCGCTCCGTGTAACGGATTCCCTGCGCTGTTGTAAGATCCTTTTCCATAAACAGCTCTTTATACTTTCTGGCGACTTCCCGGCATCCATTCAGCCTCCGTCCATTTGCCAGCAGCCATTCACTGTCTTTGGCTATCATAAGATATTTCCCTTTGTACAGCCGTCTCCCAGGTTCCTCTTTCTCATCCAGCCTACATAACGCATGGGACGCCGGCAAAAACCGCATAGTTGTTTCTTTCAAGTGCACGCTGCTGTTTTGGATTGCTTTTCCATGCTTAGGGCAGTACTCAACTCCTGGCAACTGCGGCAGCCTGTGCCAGTATGCCTCTCCAAAACTTTCACTGTCCTCTTTCGTGCATTCCGGGCAGTACCGTAAATATTCCGGCCAATGGCTCCTCCTGCATTTCTGGATCATCTGTCTCTCCAGGCTGCGGTTGCTTCCGCCTGTAACGATTTTTTCCTCCATCTCCCGCAGCATCCTTTCGGTAAAAGCAATGGAGAAATAACCATAACAACTGTTGCTATCGGCAAGGCACTCCCTTGTAATCAAACTGCCTGTGCCAGCCCACTCATCAACCAATTCCAGCCTGCGGGGGAGGTACACAAATGAAGCAAGGCTCTGAGCTTCGCCAAACAGCTCAAAAATCGTCTTTTTATTCGATGTGCTTCCACTCCGCACAAAGTAGCGGCAGAAGATACTATAAAGACATTCATCTGGATAAGGTGTTGGGAAAAAATCCAGCCGCCGCAAGCTCACCACTCCGTTTCATCTACCAGCCCTTTCTGTTTCATGGCATCATACCCGCCCTGTTTTCTCAGATCATCATTGTCTGTTGCTTCACCCACTCCTGATTCCTTTCCTTCCATTACATAGAGGTAGTACACTTCCTTTACGACATCCGCCACATTTGGGCAGATGCCTTTAGCCGACAACGCCCTCCCTAATAGACGTTTTGCTGTTCTTGGCTCCACCCCCAGCTCCAACAGCTTAAGAACGACCTGCTCTGATACAGAAATCTTTCCTTCCGGCACTTTTTCAGGTACGGCATCTTTCGCAATGGACATATAGGAAGACAGGTAATCCTCTATGCTGACTGGCGATATATCCCCATACTGCCGGATTTTTTTCTTATCCCCTGTCCGCAGCGCATCCAGCATTGGCTTGACCAGCCCAAGCTTTTCAGCGGCTGCCGCATGAAAATCCTTTGCCGAAAAACTGTCACTCCCCACCGTGATTGCCTTGATCTGAACCATCGCATACAGTTTTACGGCAATGTCTATGATCCCCTGGCTCTCTTCATATAAAATATTCCTCATTTCTTCTGTCAGCGGGATTTTACTCCTTGTCCATTGGTGTTTCCACATGGAAGTTACAAAAATCTCCCATGACAGATCATTTTGCATCCTGTCCCAGAGAAGGTCTCCCTGGCCGCTCCCACGTCTGGCCTGCCGGAACTCGCTTTGGAGTATCGACATCGCCTTTGTCGTTCCGATCATCACTACAGGAATCCCTATGGTATTGACCAGGGTGACAAAGAAATTGAGCATCTTTTCAGACCCGCCGCCTTTTGCAAGGCTCAGGTGCTGTATTTCGTCTATGACCAGTATCCCGATCTGATAGAGGTTGACCAGCTGCGTCATCAAGACCATCAAGACGTCCACGGTATAGCGGGACTTCGTATATCTGGGAAAATAATCCGTCCCCATCGCTCGGTCTATTGCCTCAAAAAACTGGAAACATAAGCCTTTTATGGAACCGTCATGCGGACAGTCAAGCTTCAGCCATACGATCTGTGTCAGCACCAATGGCTGCCCATGGTAGCTGTCATGGCTGATGCATTGCGGGTACAAGGAAAGGATCTTTTCTACGGCAGTGCTTTTCCCAACGCCGGACATCCCGATAATAGTAAACCCGGAGGCGTTTGGGCGGAACCCCTGTATGAACTGATAACCACGCCTCCCTGACAGCGCCTCATATCCGTCAGCAAGAATCCTTGCATATTCTTTTGTGCAGGGGTTCCGGTTCAGGTATCCCTGGCGGATGCAGCGGGAGATACGCTGTTCTATATCTATGTGCTGCTCCAGCGGCTGGAAATAATGGAACAGGCGTTGGATGCAGTGCATACGGTACCGGGCATCCAGCATACGTTCCCCGTCATGGTGCGGCGCTTCTTCCGAGAGCATTTCCTCCACAGTATCGCCCGCCCATATTTCCGGCAATGCCTCAATCATGGGGTTCCCCTGATATTCCGGTATTACCTGTTCCAGGTAGCGTGCCTTTTCCATATAATGATTCATCCTTGATCCGTCCTTCCATTTTTCGTTTGATCATCTGCAGGACTGGGGAAACTTCTTCGGAGCTTTGGCGGCATTGTGGTTCACTAGCCTCCTTACTGCCGCCAGTAAATGCTTCTTTTTTCTTGAGATATTCCCGTTCATCCCTCCGATTCTGTTTCATCCCCGACAGGCGCTCCGCTTTGGAACGGCCTTCTGCCGGCTCTGCCATCTGCTCAGCTTCTTCAATAATGGAATCTATTTCCTTCCCTAGGTTTATCTTGGCTTCCGTTTCCTTGGCCTGGTGCCGTTTCTTTTCCATTTTCTCTTTCTCATGCTCATACTGGATTTCGCCAAGCTGTTTTCCAGAATACTTCCCCTCCCAGTCCAACAAAGAACACAGGATAGGAGTCCCGTCTGCTTTATCCCAGGCATATATCTCCCCCATATCCCTCGGGTCATACGAAACCTTAACACGGTAGCTGCCTTTTGACCGTGCCTTTTCAAACCATAACCCATCAGCCAGTTCTTTGCTGCTGTAATAAAGCCCCTTAAACCTTAATCCCTGGCTGGTGGCAGTTGCATTTTCTGTTGGCATCAGGGCCAGACGGACTTTTTCCTCTGGCATGACCCGCAAAGCTCCAGAGCAGTAGCGTATCCCCCAATTCCACAGCTTTACCGGGATTGCCTCAACCCCTGCCTCCATCATCTGCCTGCTTTTCTCAAATGAATCCATATAATGGCTGTTATTGTAATAAAGGATGCACTTAATGATGACCGCCGTAAACTGGCGGATATCCAGCTTTGCATCCAGCCGGTAATCTTTCCCTCCCCTCTCTGCCATGTCCGGCTTTACCCGCCCTGGCAGCATGACAGTGGCATTGGCATTGACCGTCCGGAAGTGCTGCTCTATGATGCCTTTCAGATCAGCACGGTAGGGAGGGGTATTCTCAATGCGGATGCCCAGCATGGAAACAAGGTTGTCCGCATTCCGGCTTTCCATCTCGCCACGGTCGCCGAGGATGGCGGAAGGGATGTGATGGCATGGCCATTCTTCCTCTGTAATGCTGATTCCATATTCACGGCAGTATGCCGTCTTATCTGACGCTGCATTAGCAATCGCCATCATCGCACCAACCCACGATGGCCCTTCCAGCCCCACATACATCCCGGTAACCATACGGCTGAAAGCATCAATGACAAAGTACATAACCGGCCTGCCGATGATATTCGACCGGTCAAATTGCGACACAAGGTAAATATCTCCGACAGTGGCATCTATCTGATACTGTGAGCCTGGTCCCATCAGCCCATAATCCGATTTCCCAAGGATACTGCGGCTTGTAAGGTTATATTTCGTTTCGCTTTTCCTTTTCTGTATCTCCGTTTTCAGATTTTTGTTCTTCTGATACCAGTAGCGGAACTGGGCAATAGATGGTATTTCATCTTCCGGGAGCAGCTGCAGGGACGATACCCCCTGTTCGTTGGTTACTTCTACTGTGTAGGAATCCGCCAAGAGTCTTTCATAAACTGACCGGAAGGTCATTTCCCTCCTCGTGAGGTAATACTTACGGACTGCCTTATCAAAATTATGGAAATCTTCTTCCTCCAGCACTTTTCCAAACCCATGGCCGTTTCGGGGAGGGCGCCCCAGCCTTTTATAGCCTCCTTTTTCGTAGTCACGGCTCCTGCCGCAGTTACGGTAATCCGGCAGGAAGGCATTTGGTGTCTTCCCGCGTTTCCAGTACTTTGCAAGGTATGGGTAAAGGTTGTTTGCCCTCATACTGTTTTCCTGGGCTACCATACGCAGCAATGCCGCCCTTGGTTTTGGTTCATAAATGTCAGGTTCCTTTTCCAATGCATCTTTCAGCATGTTCCAGATTCTGTCCCGGTGCGTTTTTGCTTCATCAGCCAGTTCATCTTCAACTATCAGAGAATTTTCCGTTTCTCCCGATGCAACATAATCCCCTGACTCCAATCCTTCCCTGACTTCCGCAACATCTAACTTCTTGGGGATCCTTTCGGTATTGTCCATGGAAATCCAATATAAAAATGAAACTGGCATGGATATCCACAGCACACGATATGTTTTTTCGTGTACGACATCCCTGATTATCTCGTTTACATATATTTCCTGTGCCATAATCCATCTTTCTCCCTTGGCTCCGATAAATTGATCGGTTTTTCCATTTTCAAAATGATCTCCCTGTTTATGACCAGTGCTTTAAAAACACAGATTCCTGTCCCTTCTTGTAAATCAAAATTGTGTTCCACTTCTCTCAGTATATCTGGGAATCTTATTTCTCCATCTCTATATAGGTACAAAAAATATTCCATGCTTTGGTTTCTTTTTTCGCCCCCGCAGATAAGCTCTTCCAACGGGCTTCCAGAGAAAAGCCATTCTATATTCCTGGCTTTTGCCCTGGAAATCTGGTTTTCTGTCACAAGACGCCACTCAATGCCCCTGTTTTTCCAATACCGCCTTTCAATCTCCAGCTTTTCACATACCCTGGGGTTGTCCAGATCCTTTGCCAGTTTCACAGATCGGGCGATAGTCCCCTGCCTGGTTGTGATTAGGAAATCGCTGGTAAGGACATAAGGGAATCCACTTTTCCTATCATAAGGATAGCGTATCCTCAGGCTGTCAGCGATTTTTATGGCTTCCTCTAACTCTAATAGCGGGAATTGCTCCCGGATGTCCATTGCTTTTTCTGACCAATCCAGCAGATAAAAATACCATAGTTCCTGATTAGATAGCAGGTGGTGGATTCTTCCCGTCGTCTTCCCTTTTACGCGCGACACAATACCATTAGAAGAGAAATCATGGATATAAATCCAAGGTTTATACTCTGACGCAGTACCCTGACCCCTTCCCTCTGATAAATATCTGTGGTATTTTTCTTTGTTCCATGTGCGTTTCCTCTTTGCCATTAGATCACCACCTTTGATTCAATTATAAATCTTATTTTTTAAAGTAGCAATCAAATTATGGAACTTATTTTTAAATTTTGTATTTCGTGCCAATTATACAACTTATTTTTTAAATTATGGCTCTTATTTACCAAAATATAAAACTTATTTATTACTTAACACAGTCATGATTGCTTTCCCTCCTTTAATTCCTGTAATTTTGTGGTCATGATGCGGTACAGCTCGGTATCCTTTGGGAACCGGTCGATAAAGGGCAGGTGTTTCCTGACAATAATAAGTCATACTCCTTTCTCTTTTTTGACAATAAATAATTATACAAAATTAAATTTTCCTCAATGGCATCACCTCCTTTACACAAAAAAAGATGCCATCACTCTTACGCAATCGCATCTTTATCTCATATATCTTGAACTCCTAAAATCTTTCTACTGCATTTTAAAGATATATGGCTATAAAATATTAACTTTATCTGTTTTCTAATGTATCATGATTAAGCTTTCATATGTTGCTGTCATTTAATGATACTTTTAACATTAACAATCACTCCCCCTTTTCTCTTTTAGCGGTTTTAATGCTTTAACTCCATGTTCATCAGCCATGTCTTGCATTTTTTTTCCTTTCGATGAAAAATCTTCCTTCTTTTCATCAAAACTTATACATAACTCTGACTTTTCCCCCTTCACCTTTTCTTTTCCACTTAAATTTTTTACGTGCAATCCTGTATATCCAAATTTCCTGTAGTCTTTTTCATTTATGTCAAAAGTAGATGGAAATACCAAAATCTTAAAATTCGTCCAAAGCAATATTGCATCCTTTTCCGGACAAGGAACCATTATCTGAAAACTGTAGTTATCAAACTCTAAAACAAACTGACAGTACGGAGCGTCGTATATATTTGGTTTCCTTCGAGCTACCCATACCTGTATCGGCAATGGCTTAGGCCCTGGCACGAACCTCTCTATTACCCTCGAAGCATAATCATCCATATTATATTTCGAGTTATTATGGCTTTCTTCTCTTAACCAATCTATGGTTGATTCAAATACCTTAAATTCATTTTCAGGCATAATAGATAATGCCATGAAAACTAATGCCTTAAATGCTGCAATGGGTACATATGTATCTTTTACAAGATGAAATTCCATATGATCTTCAAAAATTTCTGTATTACCACTATCTATAACATCCTGAATTACTGTTTCTTTATCTGTCACATCCATACGGAATGTTCCATTCATCTTTTTATATGATGGTACACCTTCTTTCCCTATCGTTTGTGAAACCGTTCTAGCTGGGCCAAGATACTTTGCAAACTCATCTTCCAATCGACGCCCAAAAAATTTGTTACAATCAACACACTCATTATCAAGAAATATAGATTTATTTCCAATTAGTTCAGAAATCGCATGGCAATCATCCTTAAATTTAGTTTTTGAACTATCTCTTCTACAAAATCGACAAATTTTTTCCTTTTTATCTTTGATGTGTATAGGGTGCAATCCGTTTCCGGGGATTGCTCTATAATAAGCTATACAATCATATTTACTGCAAAAATACTCAGCTTGTCTTTCTATGTCAGTCATTGGGGTAATAAGCCCACTAGGACGCCGAATCATTTTATTATCAGAAGGTAAAATAATCCCTGTTGAATTCCAATTCCATAGCATAAATTTACCCCTCCATCCCTGTTAAATATATAATAACATCGGCATACTTTATACAATCATTATGTTATAGCAAAACAATTATTAATACTACTGATTCAATTCTTCAATTAACTTTTGGATGAGAACAGCATATTTTTATAAGTGTTTGGTTTCAGTCCCATTTGTTTCTTTATATCAGCAAGAAGCAAATATTCTCCGGCCATTTTCTTCTTTTCTGCTATCACCATAAACCTTCTCCCCAGCCATTCTTCCTTGCGTTCTACCACTTCATCTATAAAACCCTTTATGTCTGGAAACCGGTGTAGCCTTCCTTTGATTTCACACTCACGCAGACCAGCGGTGCTGCAAATCCATCCTATCGTAATACGGCGATCCGAATCGCCGGTTTGCTTTATACATTCATAAGCCTCTTTTAAAAGCTTCAAATGTTCCTGTTCCCATATCGTCCAGTACTGTTTATCCTGATCAATCACCAATCGTTCCTTCAGCCACTGGAAGTCATTCTTATGGAACCATGCGTAGGCACCCGGAACTAATTCATCAAGCTCCTTTGCCGTAAGTTCCGGCTGATATTGCAGAGCCTCGCTAACTTTTGCACGGAAATACTGGGAGCGGTCTAAGTCTTTCCATTCTTTTTCATGGTAAATACAGCTTTTTCTGTTCATATGGAGATCCAAGCCGATTTCTTCTGCCCGCTTCCTTACAGTTGTAGTCGTGCATTTCATCACCTTTGCCGTTTCTGCCTGGTTCAAACCTTTAACCTCGACACATTCCCTCAGCTTCCTATACCAATAATCCCCGTAATCAAGTATAACCGCATGATCCGCATATTCCTCAAACTCCTGCCATGGGCGGGAGCGTTGGTATTTCATGCCGCATCCCATACACCGGAAGTGCCCGATTGTCTGCCCATTCATATAGGTGATGGATATTTTTTCTGCCCCGTCTTTCCCATAATGGCAGCATACCTTATTGATACACGGCCAGGGGCCACCCCCATAAGGCTCGATCTCTGGTATGGCTTCGTAAAACTTTTCGGCAGACCCTTTTAAAAACTCCATCAAAAGGATATGGTGCAGTGGCCGCAGATGTTCTGAAACGCTTTCAAATGCAAAGTCCAGCCAGTACAGATAGTTCTCCTTATCCTGGAACATCTGTTTTAAAAACCCCTTGCCATGGTACTCAGTAAACGCTGTTTTGATACGATCCGGATAGCGTACTCCCTGCGCCGTCGTGAGGCCTTTCTCCATAAATAATTCTTTGTATTTATGGGCGATGCTCCGACAGCCTTCCAGCTTCAGCCCATTCCGCAAAAGCCACTCTGTATCCCTCGCGATAGCCATGTATCTCTGGCGGTATTTCTTTTTCTCCGCATCTTCTTGCAGTGTCAGGCCTTGCAGGGCATGGGAAGCAGGGCAGAAGGCCATTGTTATCTGACGGAATGTGACTCCGCTGTCCTGGATTGGATTTCCATGCCTGAGGCAATACTCAACTCCCGGAAGCTGCGGCATCCTGTGCCAGTATGTTTCCCCATACCTTTCCACGTCCTCACGGACGCAGTCGGGGCAGTAGCGCAGACGCTCAGGCCAGTGGCTCCTCCTGCATTTCTGTATGATGCGCCGCTCAAGGCTCCTGTCAGGCTCCCCGGTTTTTATCTTTCTCTCCATCCCCTCGAACAACCGCCTGGTAAATGCTGTGGAAAAATAGGCGTAGCAGCTGTTGTCCAATGCGAGTTTTTCCCTCTTAACCGGGCTGTCTGCCCCAAGCCAGATGTCCACAAGCTCCAGTCTTCGGGGCAGGAACACAAATGCCGCAAGGCTCTGTGCTTCGCCAAACAGTTCAAAAATTGTACGCTTATTCGACGTACTGCCGCTCCTTGCAAAATATCGGCAAAAAATACTGTAATAACACTCGTCAGGATAAGGCGCAGGGAAAAATTTCAGTCTCCGCAAGATCACCACTCCATTCCATCAACCATGCCTTTCTCTTTCAGTTCCTCATAACCATCCTGCTCCCTTAAATCCAGCTCATCTCTGTCCTCCATCTTTTCCTTCCCATCCATAACATACAGGTAATACGCTTCTTTCACCACAGTTGTGACATCCAACTTATTGTCATGGGATGCTGCCACCTTTCCTGCCAGCCGTTTCGCTACTGGCGGCTCAACTCCCAACTCCAATAGTTTCAGGACAGCTTTCTCCAGCACGGAAACTTTTTCTTCTGCCTTCTTCTCTGGTATTGGCTGCTTCACAGCAGAGGCATAAGCCGACAGATAATCCTCTATGCTGACAGGGGAAATGTCCCCGTACTGTTGGATTTTTTTCTTGTCCCCTGCACGCAGGGCATCCAGCATAGGCTTGACCAGGCCCAGCTTTTCAGCTGCAGCCGTATGGAAATCTTTTACGCCGAATGTGTCTTTTCCTGTTGTAATCGCTTTAACCTGTACCATTGCATACAGCTTTACGGCGATGTCGATGATCCCCTGGCTTTCTTCATAAAGGGCATCCCTTATTTCGCCTGTCAGGGCAACTTTCTCCCTTGTCCACTGATGCCGCCACATGGATGCCGTAAACACCTTCCATGACAGGTCATTCTGCATCCTGTCCCACAGCAGGTCTCCCTGTCCGCTCCCCCTCCTGGCCTGGCGGAATTCGCTCTGCAAGATAGACATTGCCTTTGTCGTCCCAATCATCACTACGGGGATTCCTATGGTATTGACAAGGGTGACGAAGAAATTCAACATCTTCTCCGAGCCTCCGCCTTTTGCAAGGCTCAGGTGCTGGATCTCATCTATGATGAGTATCCCGATCTGGTAAAGGTTCACTAGCTGCGTCATTAAAACCATCAGCACATCCACCGTGTAGCGGGCCTTCGTATACCTTGGGAAGTAGTCCGTGCCGGCGGTCCTGTCAACGGCATTAAAAAACTGGAAACAGAGTCCTTTTATTGAGCCGTCATGCGGGCAGTCCAGTTTCAGCCATACAAGCTGTGTCACCATGAGCGGCTGGCCGCAGTAGCAGGAATGCTCAATGCACTGAGGGTATAAGGACAGTATCTTCTCGACAGCCGTGCTTTTCCCCACGCCGGACATCCCGATAATGGTAAACCCGGAAGCGTTTGGGCGGAATCCCTGTATCGACTGGTAGCCCTTCCTGCCTACCAGTGCTTCATATCCATCCGCAAGGGTTCTGGCATACTCCTGGGAGAGCGGGTTCCGATTCAAGTAGCCCTGGCGGATGCACCTCGAAATCCGCTGTTCGATATCTATGTGCTGCTCTAATGGCTGGAAGTAATGGAACAGGCGCTGGATACAGTGCATACGGTAATGGGC
This sequence comes from Eubacterium plexicaudatum ASF492, assembly GCF_000364225.2. Lineage (GTDB taxonomy): Bacteria > Bacillota > Clostridia > Lachnospirales > Lachnospiraceae > Eubacterium_J > Eubacterium_J plexicaudatum. The sequence continues at coordinate 3,793,369 of NZ_AQFT02000001.1, read as the reverse complement.
ATCCAGCATACGCTCACCGTCATGGTATGGCGCATCCTCTGAAAGCATCTCCACCACTGTTTCGCCCGACCATATCTCTGGGAGTGCCTCAATCATTGGATTCCCCCGGTACTCTGGGATCACCTGCTCATGATAGCGAGCCTTTTCCATATAAGGATTCATCCTTTATCTTTTCCTCCATCTTTCTTCTGATCATCTGCATGGCAGGGGAGATTTCTTCCGTTTTCTCCCTTCCTGGCTGTTCTGCGGCGCTTTCCACTTCAGCAGTGAAAGCCTCCTGCTTCCTGATCTGTTCCCGTTCTTCCTTCCGGTTTCCCCTGAGCCCGGCAAGCCGCTCTGATTTAGGGCGGTTTTCCTGCGTCGATGACAGCTTCTCCGCATCCTTTATGATAGAATCTATTTCCCGCCCAAGGTTGATCTTTGCCTCTGTTTCCTGTGCCTGGTGCCGTTTCTTTGTAAGCGATGAATAACCCACCGTTCCACAGGAACTTGATTTTGCTCTATAATGGTATCAGCTTGGAGCGGATGTCCACATCAGTTCTTGATAAAGTAGCCCGGCAGCCGTTTATTGCTTTTCCTGCGGCTCCACTACTGCCATCCATTCCAAAAATAATAATCAGGAGATGATGCTATGTCAGAGAAAAAGAAAACCCGCAGTGACCAGGAATGGCTGGAGCTGATCCAGGAATGCCGCACGAGCGGCCTGCCTGACAGAGAATGGTGCCGGCTGCATTCCATATCCATAAAAACATTTCATAACAAAGTTTCAGACCTAAAGAAAAAATCCTGTATCATACCAGATCCGCAGGCGGCCCCATCCAGACAGATGCACGAAGTGGTTCCACTGGAGCTGGGCAGCAGCCCTGTCCCTGATCCAGGCTGCGCTGCAAGTGATACGCTGCCGGTTCCAGCAGCCCATGCTGCCATCACGGTCAGGATGCCGGGGTACAGCATTGAAATTGCAGACGGTGCTTCAGAAGATACCATACGGAATACGCTTCTGGCGCTGGGGAGGCTGTGCTGTTAGGTGCATTGTCCAGTGACACGAAAGTTTATATCGTCACTGGATGCACCGATATGCGGCGCAGCTTTGACGGCCTTATGTCCCTGATCCGGGACACTTACCAGATGGACCCTTATTCGGACGCCCTTTATCTGTTCTGCGGCCGGAAAAGAAATACGCTAAAGGCCCTGTACTTTGACCAGACGGGGTTCGTGCTCTGCACAAAACGCCTGGACAATGGAAAATTCCAGTGGCCGCGGGACGCTTCGCAAGTAAGGCCGCTTACCCGCCAGCAGCTGCGATGGCTTCTGGAAGGACTCTCCATCTGCCAGCCAAAGGCGGTGCAGCCTTCCGGCAGGAAGGACTTCTGAACTTTTGTGCATTATGTAGAAATTTAAAAATTTATTTTCCAGCGCCGCAAGCCGCCAGGGAATGTTATCCACGACGCTGTTTTTTTCCGGGATGCTGTCCACGCATAACGCAGCGCCAGGCCGCAAAACTGTGGATAACCTGCATGAAAAATGCTGTTTTTAAGCCTTTTTCCTGTATCTGGCGGCAGTTTCCAGTCCGTCATTGTGCCTATCGCGCAGGTATGGTCGGTTTGATTTCATCCCCGCGTTTCCTTATAATGTAAGTAAATGGAAACACGGAGGGTACACATGCCAGTTAATATGGAAGATTATATCCGGCTGCTGGAAACAATGGTGGAGCAGCAGAAAATGCAGATACAGTCCCAGGACGCACGCATCCTGGAGCAGGAACAGACCATAGCACAACTGCGCGCCCTTGTGGATGAACTGCGCCTTTTAAAGTCCGGCCTGGAGGAAACGCTTGAAGAATTTAAGCGCCAGCTGTTCGGCACAAAAAGCGAGAAGACAAAAACTTCGCCAGCCAGTTGCGGGGATGAACCGGAAAACCCGCCTGCAAAAACAACGGTGAAAGAACACACCCGGACGAAAAAGAAGAAAGCCGCGAGGGATGAGCGTTATGCGGACATCCCTGTCCGCGATGTCATAATCCCTGTCCCGGATAAGGACCGGCTCTGCCCGTACTGCAATGCGGAAATGATCCTGCTTGGATATAAACAAGTCCGCACAGAGCTGCGTATAACCCCGGCAAAAGTGGAGCGTGTCCGCTATATGCAGGAAGAACTGATCTGCCCGGAATGCCGTAAAGACGGCGACGGCACAATCGTGCAGGCGCAGACGCCTGTACCGCTTATGGCGCACAGCCCGGCGTCGCCGTCTGTTGTTGCGTACGTCATGTTTGAAAAAAGTTTTGTAAGCGTCCCATACTACCGCCAGGAGGCCTGCATGGCCCAGCTTGGATTGGAGCTGCCGCGTGAAACCATGGCAAACTGGTATATAAAATGTGCCATGGAATATTTCCAGCCGGTATATGACCAAATGCACCGGCTCCTCCTGCAAAGGGATATTATCCATGCGGATGAAACAACCTGCCAGGTGCTGCACGAAAAGGGGAAAGCCGCGGAATCTATATCATACATGTGGATGTATTTAAGCGGGAGCGACGGCCTGGCGCCGATCGTACTCTATGAATACCAGGCGGGGCGCAGCGGCGTTTTCCCAAAAGCTTTCCTGGAGGGTTTTTCCGGCATCGTGCAGTGCGATGGGTACAGCGGCTATAACCAGGTGGAGGATGTGGTCCTTGCCGTATGCTCTGCGCACTGCCGCAGAAAATTTTACGAAGCCCTCCCGGCAGAACGGCGGAAAAAGCTGAAGCTGCTGGACATAAATTCAGAAACGGATGTAAAAGACATCCCGCTTCCGGATCCGGAACAGATGGAAAACATGATCCCGGCTGAGATCGGCCTCGTGTTTTTCAACAAGCTCTTTTTCATTGAAAAAGGGCTGAAAGGCATGGGCCCAGAAAAGCGCCAGGAAAAACGGCTGGAAAAGGAGGCACCTGTCTGGGAAAAGTTCTGGTCATGGATTGAAGCCCTAAAACCGCTTGGCGGCAGCAAGCTGGAAAAAGCCGTCAATTATTCAATAAACCACAGAGAGACACTACAGAGCTATATGCTGGACGGCAGATGCGAACTTTCTAATAATAGAGCCGAACGCTGCGCAAAATCGTATGCTATTGGCAGGAAGAACTCGCTGTTCCACACATCTGCGGCTGGGGCAGAAGCAAGTGCGCTTGTTTACAGTATAATAGAAACCGCAAAAGCCAATAAGCTGAATGTATTCCAATACCTTTATGTCCTGCTGCTGTACATGCCTGAGCATAAAGATGATCCTAATGCAGTTAAAACGCTTCTTCCGTGGAGTGATTTTATCAAAGAACGCTGCACAGGACTGATCGATGTTGAAGCGATAACACCTGAAAACAAACCTCAATTGCCAATATAGACTATTTTACACCTAAACGGAACATATGTGGAACGGTAGGTTATTCATCGCTTACAAAATATACGGCTGGCATACCGCAACATCAAGAAAACCATGGGAGCATGACACCCGGCACAGATGGAAAAACAATTACAGAATTAGCAACACTCTCTGATGAACAGCTAATTTCTTCCGTACAGCACAAGTTAGACTGGTACGTTCCGCAAAGTGTCCGGCGGGTAGAGATTCCGAAAGGAAATGACCCAACAAAGAAACGCCCGCTTGGAATACCGACAATTATGGACAGGCTGATACAACAGTGCGTATTGCAGGTCATGGAGCCGATATGTGAGGCTAAATTCCACGACCATAGCTATGGATTCCGCCCTAACAGGAACCAACAGCACGCAATCGCTCAGGTTCATAAGGATATGCAGAGAAGCAATCTCCACTATGTCGTAGATATAGACATCAAGGGGTTCTTCGACAACGTGAACCACGGAAAACTGCTGAAACAGCTCTGGACAATGGGAATCCATGACAAAAAGCTGCTCTGTATCCTATCCGCTATGTTAAAAGCGGAGGTGGCCGGGATTGGATTCCCGGAAGTCGGGACGCCGCAGGGCGGTATTATCTCGCCCCTGCTCTCCAATGTAGTTCTGAATGAATTAGATTGGTGGCTTGCGAGTCAATGGGAAGAAATACCGACAGAGTTCCCGTATAAGGAAACAGTCAATCCGAATGGAAGCGTGAGCAAAAGCCATAAGTTTTCCGCACTGCGGAGGACAAAATCGGTTTCAAGCTAAAGGTTATCCCCCGTGGGAAACGGAGCGACGGACGCACCAAATATGTAGTGGAGAGCCATATCAGAGAGAAATCTATCGCGAAAATAAAACCAAACTTAAAACGGCTGATTTACGACATTGAGTTCCCGTCACAAGGCAAGCGTACTGAATATCAGGCGATTTGCCGCTACAACGTTTATGTAATGGGAATCCATGACTACTATCAATTAGCCACAAAGGTCTGCGACGACCTTACGCCATTCGCCTTATCTGTCCACAAGAGCCTGCGGGCAAGACTGAAAGAACGGGTTAAAACTGCAAAACAGGTCAGGAAAAGGAAACTTCCGTGTGAAGTCCCAAAAGTTATCAGGGAACGGTATGGGAAGAGCAAACAGCTCCGATATGTAGCCGGACACGCAGTTGTCCCGGTAGGTTACATACGGCACAAGCCCCCAAAGTCCATAAACCGCAAAATCAATTCTTATACGTCCGAGGGCAGAGCCGAAATCCATAAGAATCTGGACAGAATCGATATGACGGTTCTTCATTACCTGATGAGGAACCCGGTTCTATACCGTACTATCGAATACAACGATAACAGGTTTTCACTATATTCGGCCCAAATGGGAAAATGTGCCGTATCTGGCAAAGTGCTTTCTATTGGCGATATTCATTGCCATCACAAAGTGCCACGGTATTTAGGCGGCAAGGACAACTATCAAAATCTGGTGTTGGTATGTGAAGATGTACATCATCTGATTCATGCCACAAACCCTGATATTATCAGAAAGTATATGGAAATCCTAGGCCTTGACCAAAAGCAGAAAGAAAAACTCAATAAGTTAAGAAGCCTTGTCCACGTTGAGAGTTATTGAGATGAAATAAAATCTGTTCCTGATGGTAAGCCGGGTGAGCTGAAAGGTTCACGCCCGGTTTAGGGCGGGGGAAAATCCGGAGATAACATCAAAGGATTACCTATCGCTATTTAAGGAGCTGCGGGAGCTTATGGAAACCGACGAAATGGAGCTTGACACCATAGGCGACAGAAAGACCGCCCTTTTCGTGATTATCAGCGACACCGACGACACCTTTAACTTTGTCGTGAGTATTCTCTACACACAGCTATTCAACCTCTTGTGCGACAAAGCAGATGATGAATACGGCGAGCGGCTTCCCGTCCATGTTAGGTGCTTACTTGATGAATTTGCGAATATCGGGCAGATACCAAAGTTTGAAAAGCTCATTGCAACGATACGAAGCCGGGAAATATCCGCGTCAATCATCTTGCAGAGCCAGTCACAGCTAAAAGCCATTTAAAAAGACAACGCCGATACCATAGTCGGCAACTGCGACACCACGCTTTTCTTGGGTGGCAAGGAGAAAACCACCCTTAAAGAAATATCGGAAATTTTAGGAAAAGAAACGATAGACAGCTTCAACACTTCCGAAACAAGGGGGCGGGAGCTTTCGCATGGGCTGAACTATCAGAAATTGGGAAAGCAGCTCATGACGGAAGATGAAATCGCAGTCATGGACGGAGGGAAATGTATCTTGCAGCTACGCGGGGTGCGCCCGTTCTTTTCGGATAAATTCGACATAACGAAGCACCCGAAATACAAGTACCTGTCCGACGCAGACCCGAAGAACGCCTTTGACATGGAAAAGCACCTTAAACGCCGCCCCGCCATTGTCAAGCCCGACGAGGTTTTTGACTATTACGAGATTGACGCGGCAGATTTACAGGAGGGCGCAGACCATGAGGAAACGTAGCGCAGAGGAAAAACAAAAGCAGCTTGAACGGTTTTTAATGAATGTTGCGGAAGTCGCCGACGCTGCATTATGGGAGTATTGGCGGGAAAAGGAAGCGGAACACCGCCGTTTTGCAACGGAGTATGTAACGCGCCGGGGGCTTATCCCGCAACAGTGACAGCATGGCAGACCGCCTTTTGTCCGCTTGCCGGACAGCCGCAGACGCGGCAGAAAGGATATATTTATGGCATTTTTCAATAGCGCAGTAGACGTTTTGCAGACCCTTGTTGTAGCACTTGGAGCCGGGCTTGGTATCTGGGGCGTGATTAACCTCATGGAGGGCTACGGCAACGACAATCCGGGCGCGAATGCTCATGTACGGTAAAGAAGCAAGCAACCGAAAACAAGAGATAGACCGCCAGCACCACACTATTCCGAACCAAAGAAATCAAAGACCCAAAGACAAGCATTATGGAAATGTGCATAACAGGCTATTCCGTCATGGATAACTCTATTCACAGCACATGGAAAAGCGAAAGAGCCGCTTTCCCACGTCCTATGAACAGAGTTACCCACAACTCCATAAGACAGCCAGTTATACACATTACCACAAATCCAAACTTTTGAGAAATCCAAACTTTCTTCTGTAAATCCTTTATTCAAGGCGTTTTCTGATAGAAAAGTTTGGATTTTGTTTTAGCTTCCTCTTGTCAAAAATAGAAATAAATTAGTTGGAACAGAGCTAAATAACAGTGTTTTTCTCGTTTTATCATAATTGGAGCATTGCATTTGGTGAAATGAATTCCAAACCTTTTTCTACAAGAATTCCCTATTATCAAGACATTTTCAGAAAAGTTTGGATTTCTCCTAAGTTTGGATTTGTGGGAAAATCCAAAAGTTTAGATTTTCCCACAAATGCCGACTACTACGGAAGCCCCTTCACTCCTTTTAAGAAGATTAAATGAGTAATTTTATACAGTCCAAAATGTTTCGATAATTGTACCCTAAATCTTGTCAGGATTGGGAAACCGATAACATTAAGTAAAGCGCAGCTTAGGCATTTAAGGGAGTTACAGAACAGAGAGTAAAAATTTTCGAGATTGGGGGGATTTATGTTAAAGTTATATTTTATGGTAATTTGTATCTCAAATAAGGTAGAATACATTTTGTAATTAGCAATGAAGTGTAAACAAAAAAATTATTGTAAGAATTTGTTGTTAATCTATAGTTAATAGATGAGCCTAGAAAAGGAAGGGGGTGACGGGATTGGATGACAGAGAAATCATCACATTGTTTTTTGAACGTTCAGAACAGGCAATCGCAGAATTGTCAGTGAAATACGGAGCTGTATATAGTACGATTGCAAAAAATATTTTAAATAATCCACTTGATGCAGAAGAATGCGTGAACGATGCTTATTTGGGAGTTTGGAATACAATACCACCAAATAATCCAAATCCGCTTTTGGCATATGTATGTCGGATTGTCCGAAATCTCTCTATTGCAAAATATCATAAAAATACTGCTTTAAAGAGAAATAGTATTTATGATGCGGCATTAGATGAGTTGGAAGAATGTCTGGCATCGGAAAGGAATGTGGAAGAAGAAATATCCGCAAAGGAACTGTCGTGCCTGATTGACCATTTTTTAGACACATTGAATCAGGAGAATCGTGTACTGTTTGTGCGGCGATATTGGTATTCAGATTCGATTACGGATATAGCCATGCGGATGAAATTGAGCGAAAACAATGTGTATGTCCGCCTTTCACGTATTCGCGGGAAACTAAAACTATATTTAAAGAAAGAAGGGTATGAAATATGAAAAGAGAAAGAATCTCAGAGGCTATTGGAAATATTGGCATTCATCATGTTCAGGAAGCGGGGTGTTATAATATGGTAGGAAAGCACAATAGGAGAAAAAAGGGAGGATGGAGCAAGACAGCAGTGGCAGCCGCTATTTTATTTAGTGTCATATCTGTATGTGTTTGCATTCCGTCCATTGCATCTTCGATAGAAGGCTTCTATAAAGATATTGTCAGGTGGTGGGATGGCGCTGTAGTAGGGACAGAATACGAAAATGCAACACAAGAGATACAAATTCAAGCCGCACCGGCTGTTGTTGAAGATGGGAAATTGGTTATTCCATTAACAGTTACATTTCTTGAAATGGGCAATAAGGAACCATATATCTCTCTTATTGGGGGATCAGTTGCTTTAGGGGATTATCAAATTATAGATACTTCTGGAACTGAAATATATTCAGCTCGTGGACAGCAGGAAACAGTCGGTGAGCTAGAAGATGGAAAAACCGCGTTTATGCAGCCGGCTGGTATTGAAACGCTTTCAAAAGGGACAAAATATATGTTGGTAATTGAGTCAATTTATGGTTTGCAGAAAGCAGAACAGCCATTAGAAATGAAAGGATACTGGGAATATGAATTTACAGTTGGCGAATAATGCTTATCGTATAGACTTTAAAACAAATTTCAACTGAGCAAATTTTATACAATCCTAAGTATCTCAACAATCGTATCAAACTATCATGTAAACCAATATAAATAAACGATTAAGGAGAGTAAGAAATGGATTATCAAAATTGCTGCTTTGTTCAAGTTCTGCTTTGACGGACGAAGGATGAACAAAAGGCCATATTCAGAGTAAGGGATGATGACATCAGGGAGGATGGCATGGGTATGCCCGCAGCTTGCACAGCACAGCCGCAGGACACAGATTTCCACATAGACTGTCTTTCCATACGTGAAATCAGCCATGGAGCGTATGTAAGAGCCATGGGAGACGCAGTTCCCTTTGGAGCCGCACCATGGACATGCCTCATCCTCCCATGAATAAGACAGCATATATTCATTGAAAAGCTGTATGGATGTTTTTTTATACGAATTATCTTGCAAATCAGTGAGTTTCTTCTTATCATAGTATTGTAGTGTTTTTAGTGCATCCACCTTAGTACCGGATGCCATTACAGGAAGAAAGAACCGGCTGGGGAGTTTGGTTCTTTCTTTTTTTGTTCCATACACCAATATATACCAATGGATTTGGGGATTCAATACCGAAAACAATGTGCCGGAAAAAACGGCACATTTACATAGTAATGTTTTTTAGAATGAAGATTTTAATTTGCAGCAAACCTGCGGTAATAGATAAATTTAATTTGCTGGCTGACAATGGAAGATATATCCCAGCGGCAGGAACAGCTCTGGGAGGGTGTGCAGAAGATACTGGCCCAGCTTTCCAAGCTCTCCTGACCGGAGAGTCTGCCCCATCTGCGGAGGGAGGAACGGCGTTCTTCGCCGCTTCTCTCTCCGCCTTTTTCTTTTTTGCTGACAGGCTTGGCTTTTGTTTCGGGCATTTATTTTTTTGCGGCTTCGTGGTATAATCGTCCATAGGCAAGGAGGGAACAAGCTGAGTATGGAGAATTATCAATTATCACCGAACAATCCGATGATTTTGGAAATCAGAAAATTACTGGAAAACGCAAGAAATAATATCGCTCAACAGGTCAATACCGAGCTGCTTACAACCTACTGGAACATTGGCCGGATTATCGTGGAGTATGAGCAGCAAAGCCAGCTTCGCGCAGAGTATGGAAGGCAGACCTTAAAAGAACTTTCCAAAGAACTGACAAGGGAGTTTGGCAAGGGTTTTTCTGTTTCCAACATTCAATTTATGAGGCGGTTTTATCAGTCTTACCCAATTCAACAGACAGCGTCTGTTAAATTGTCATGGTCCCATTACTGCGAGCTTTTGACGATCTCCGATGAGAGCAAACGCAGCTTTTATGAAAAAGAGGCTGTCAATTCCGGCTGGTCGGTACGGGAGCTGAAACGGCAGATTGAAAGCTCCTTGTATGAACGCCTCTTATTATCCAGTGGCGACGCCAACAAAGAAAAGGTTCTCTCGCTGGCACAAAAGGGAATTGAAATCGCACAGCCAGCCGATATTATCCGCGATCCCTATGTATTTGAGTTTTTGGGGATTCCAGAAAACAAGCCTTACTTGGAAAGCGATCTGGAACGGGCGCTTGTGATGCAGATTGAAAAATTCCTGCTGGAACTTGGCCGGAGATTCATGTTTGTAGGAACCCAGCAGCGGATTACCCTAAACAATACCCACTACTATGTGGACATGGTTTTCTACAACAAAATCCTGCGGGCCTATGTGCTGATTGAATTGAAAACAAAAAGCTGACGCCGGAAGCTGCCGGACAGCTGAATATGTACCTCAACTACTATGCGGCGGAAGTCAATGACCATGATGACAATCCGCCTATCGGCATTATCCTCTGTACCGATAAGGATGGTGTGGCGGCGGAGTATGCGCTGGGCGGTTTATCCAACAATATCTTTGCATCCCGCTATGTCCTCTATATGCCAGACAAGGAGCAGCTGGTCGCGCAGGTAGAGGCGGTTCTGAAAAAATGGCATGACAAAAACGATGGGAACCAGTAATAAAGTCTGCCCCGGCTGCGGCAGAAAAATGAAACAGCAATTCATCGGCTTACAGCATTGTAAATGCGGGATAAGCTGGAAAAAGGACATCGGATTTTTGAGCGTACCAGCGATATGGTCTTTGCGTTAGAACGCCGGACCATTTGAAAAAAGGTCAAACAGATTCCGGTTATCCGATATAAAAATGGAGAATAAAAGAAACAAGCGGTCTGCATATGCAGGCCGTATTGTTATGAAGGGAGGATTCCATCATGGCAACCACACGCATCATGCCGCTGCACATCGGCAAGGGCCGCACCGAAAGTCAGGCAGTCATTGACATTATCGACTATGTATCCAACCCGCAAAAGACAGATAACGGCAGGCTCGTCACCGGCTTTGCGTGTGACAGCCGGGTAGCCGACGCCGAGTTTCTGCTGGCGAAACGGGAATACATTTCCACCACCGGACGGGTACGCGGCGCGGACGATGTACTTGCCTACCATGTCCGGCAGTCCTTTGTCCCCGGCGAGATTACCCCGGAAGAAGCCAACCGGTTGGGCATGGAGTTTGCCAAACGGTTCACCAAGGGTAATCACGCCTTTGTGGTCTGCACCCATATCGACAGACCTCCCCGGGTACCACACGTTTCTTTCTATCCATCCATCTGCCACATCTATCATGCATGATTCCGTGTAGTTACTGGGCTTCGGTTTATATTGCAGTCTTACCCTCATGCATAACCTCCTATGTGATTTCTGTTCGTCAGACCGGAGATTTGCCCGCAGGTTAGTATGCTCCCTACATCTGGCTTCCTTCAGATTCCGCCTCACAGCGGACACCCTTGCCTTCGGCTGTATCCTTCCCACTACCGGGCGGATTCGGGACTTTCACCCGTTAGAAACGTGCGCCGCCGGGCGCACAATAAAAGAGCGGCGGCCTTGATTTCTCAAAGCCACCGCGTGCTGGGGCGTGACAATGCTCTACTGTACGACGGCTTTTTTTCTTTTGCCGTCGTGCGGCAGTCGTTACTCTTGAATTACCACACACTCACCCGAGCTGGTTTGTACTTCTCTCTGCATGTGTTCGTCAAATTCCGTCTGCGTGTGTTCGTCAAATTCCGCTTGGCTGAATTTCTCTACGCCGGTCAGCGTTCCATTCCCGGAAGTGTTCAGATTTGTAAAGTCACGAACCGTATAGATGTCGATTGAACCGTTTTCGTTCCACGAACTGCGGATTGCACCATGGAAATTTCCGCCGGTTAGGCTCTCGCTATTGGATGTCAGCACATCTTGGAAGAACCGTACTTTTTCACCGTTGAAATACCACTGGTCAATGCTGGCGTCATAGGTAACACCAAATGCGGCATATTCGTCTGCTATAGCCTGTGCTTCATCCGGCGTCAGCGGCCCACCGCTAGCATAACATACATCTCTTGGCGGGTTTTTTATGGTAGTGATGTCTCGTTCAGCAAATTCCTTATCAGAAAATTCTTTCAATCCAACTATTTTGCCGCCAGGGTCAAAGGAGCCGTCGTCATTTTGAATGAGGTTACTAAAATCCCGAACAGCATAAACATCAACCACTCCGTTCTCGTTGAAAAAGTCTATGCCTGCCCGCTCTTCAGCACTCAACTCGTAATAATCTTCAAACCATCTGATCAACTTCCCGTTGTAATACAACACATCTTTATCCGAATCGTAGACCATGCCAAATTCTTCATAGTTCTTGAGTTGCTCCTTCAACACCGCTTCATCGTGGGCAGCATCTTCGACACCATTTTCTGCATAGGCCACATCGTACATAGATGTCGACTCCGAGGGCAATGCGGATGTTTCACCGCTTCCATGCGGAAGTACCGATGCAGCAGCCGCACTACATCCGGCAAGGCAGACTACAAGAAGCAGGGCCAGAAGTGCATATGAGATTTTCTTTGTGTTTTTCATTTGAAAACACCATCCTTTCTTTGAGTGTACCTAAAGAATACCACCCTTTTTTGTGATACGTTTGGGATTAGTTTGTGATTTATGTGTAGTTGAAAAGCGGCGGGGCAATCGCCCGCCGCTTTTCTATATCTGTCAGATTGTAAAAGAAAACTTTACCCCGGCCTGTGTATTGCAGACCGTACATTCACTTCCATGCAGGTGTAGTATCTCCTGCACGATATACAACCCTAACCCGCTTCCACCCGTTGTCCGGCTCCTTGACTGTTCTACACGGTAGAAAGCATCAAACAACTTCGGAATACTATCTGCTGGTATGTGTTCTCCCATGTTTTCAACAGAGAATACTGCCCGCCCATGTTCCGACAGCGCAGAAATCCGGATGTCCGCCCCATGCGGGGAATATTTGATTGCATTTCCGATAAGGTTGGAAAACACTTTTTCCATTAACATTTTATTTCCGCTTATGGAAAGAGACAATGATATATCAAGGTGTATTTGCAAATCTTTTCCCGCGATTAAATCCTCTGTTTCATTCAAGTAAGATTTTATAATTTGGATGCAGTCCAAACGGTCTTTCTTGAAATCGGTCCCCGCAGTTTCCAAACGTGAAATTGTCAATATTTCTTGAACCATCGTTTCCAGCGTGTTGGCAATTTCCAGCACCCTTGTCAGATATTTCTCCCGGTCTTTATATGCACCGATACCAAGTAGCATCCCCTCTAATTGACCTTTCATAATTGTAATAGGCGTTTTCAATTCATGGGACACCGCCGAAAAGAAATTTGTACGTGCCTGTTCCAATTTCTTTTCATGCTCAATATCGGCTTCGAGTCTCTTGTTTGCGTTTTGCAAATCAGAGAGGGTGACAGAAAGATTGTACGATAGCCTGTTTAGGCTTTTCCCCAGTGTTCCTAACTCATCAGTCCGTTGTTCATCAACTGTCCAATTCAACTGCAAGTCAGACATCTTTTCGGATATGCAGCTGATTTCCAGTACAGGCTTTGTAATCATACAAGAGTAAAGCGAAGACACAATAAAAGCAACTGCTAAAACGATTAATAGGATAAACGGAAATACATGGATAAAAGACTGCTGCAATTCCCCGATTTGTTCTGCTGTTCCGTAAACGATGAGCATATATCGCTCATTGCTATCAGAAAAGGAAAAGTGGTAGCTGCCCGACAGAAGGGGGGCAGTTTTGCGCAACTCATTAATCTGCATTTGCTCAATATACGCCGTGTCACCGTCCCACGCTTCGGTAAATAGTTCTGTTGGCAAGGGCACGAACTCACCTTTGCCATTATACAGTTCAACGGAATTGATTTCCGTATCTTGAAGAAGCTGGTCGAACAAACCGCCGCTATTCGGAAAAGCTACTTGCTCCAGTTCGGAAACAAAACGCTGCGCCCGTTCATCCAAGACTGTATTCAGCCTATTGGAATAGGTTTGCGGCATCAACCATGCTAATAAGCTAAATACCAATAATGACGTACATAAAAGCATCGCTGTTGTGGTGAGAAACACTTTTGCATATAAACTACTTTTAATTTTTCTTATCAATTTTATATCCCACCCCTCTGATTGTCCGGATAAAATTAATGCCCAACTTCTTCCGCAAGTTTTTGATATGAGTATCAACTACACGCTCGTCCCCATAAAAGTCATACCGCCACAGTTTGTCCAAAAGGTTTTGACGGGTCAAAATGCGTCCTTGATTCGTGAGCAGTTCTTTCAGCACTTCAAATTCTCGCTGTGTCAGTTCATACACAGCCCCGTCCACCGTGGCTGTGTAATTGTCGTAATCCAAAACAAGGTTCTGATAGGAAATCGCTTTGGGTTCATCTTCATGCGGCCCGCCGCTCCGCCGCAGGACGGCGGCAATCTTCCGAATTAAAATCGGCATAGAAAAGGGTTTTGTGATGTAATCATCAACTTGCAAATCCAGTCCCCGGATTTGTTCTTCCTCTCCGCTCAATGCGGTAAGCATGATGATAGGAACCTGGGACCGTTTTCTTATAAATTCGCAAACGGCAAACCCATCAATTTTGGGGAGCATTACATCAAGCAGCACCAAGTCAAACTGTGCGGCTGAAAATACAGAAAGAGCCTCCACTCCGTCATTTGCTAAAACAATGTCATAGCCTACCTCTTGCAGAAAGTTCTTCAATAATTCTTGAATGTCCAAGTCATCCTCAACAACTAAAATCCTTTGCATAATGCCACCTCCGAAAAAGCATACCATAGAATTTTGTGATTAGTGTGTAGTTTCCAAATTTCCTGCCTATTATACCTCTGCTCGGCGTATTTCGCAATCTTGCCGAATGAAATAAAATACTACTTAAAAATAAAATTATGTTTCGTTCTCATATTTCACCCCGAAATGTAAAATAATATAGGGGTGATGTGAGAATGTACCAATATGAAAAACGCCTGGACTGTCATGCCCTGGGCCAAGAAATCAAGCGCAGACGAAAAGCCAAAGGCTGGACGCAGGAGCACCTGGCCCAGCTTGTAGACCTCACCCCTTGCTCCATCATGTATATTGAGAACCGGGGCCAGCACACCAGCCTCAACGCCTTTTACAAGCTCGTTACCCTTTTTGATATTTCCGTGGATGAATTTTTCTACCCGGACAAGCTGGGCGGCGAAAGTGAGCGCCGGAAACATATTGACCGGATGCTGAACGATATGGACGAAAAGGAGCTTGTCATCATAGAGGGAGCCGCAGAGGGTATCAGAAAAGCTAGAGAAACGGAGGGAACGTAAGAAAACGCGACCTCCGTTTTTCGCGCCATGTATAGGGGAGCGCACGAAACGGCAAGCAGGGCAAGTGTGGCCACAAAAATTATAAAGGATGCCAGCTTCGTCTCCCTCCATACACTCCGATTGGCTGCGGATGTTCCAAGAGGGGGAAAAATCAATATCCCCAAGATATTTTTCAGTCAGAAGCGACAGCAGGATTTTCCCATTTATCCAGGCTTCACCTGCTTCTTCTGTCTTTGTTGGGATGCTTCCTAATTGGAGCAGGGACTTCAGCCTTTTAAATACTAGCTCTACCTGCCAGCGCAGGCGATAGCAGGAAAGAATTTCCGCTGCGGATATTTCTGCTGGAAGGGATGTAATTACAAACATATAGTTATGTGTGAATACCGTTTCATCACTCAGCTTCTTCTGCTTTTTGCTTTCCATCTTTTTAATGCGTACCTTTTCAGCGGCGATTTCCGCTTTTGTTTTTTTGCAGGCGCAAATCCTTAACGGAACTAGCTTTTTTTCACTGTTCCTGATATATACATTTAATTCTTCAGCAGTTTCGCTGACTGTACGCAGCCAGTCAGTAAAAACCAGCTTCCCGCCGTCAGCGTCATAGATGTTGAAAGCTTTATTTTTGATCCGGATGATAAAGTCCCCTCCCGCTGCCAGACAGTGTTCCATACTTTTTATCGTCCCATATGCACGGCCGGCTATGACAAGGCATCCTTTTGCAAGCGTAAAATTCTTAAGGCTCTCTCCCGTGGACTGTCCGGTTATTTTAAACTGGCTGCAGGTTAAGGAAAACAGATCCACCGCGTAATGCAGATGCCATAGTCTTTTTACCGCGCCTTTTTCTACAATATCGGATGCATCAATGGATCGGGTAGGAGGCTACCCATTAGTTGAGTAGCCGACCTCCCACACCACTGTACGTACCGTTCGGTATACAGCGGTTCAATAGTTTTCACGATACTTTTAGATAATAGTCAAGCATGGAGATATAGCCCCAGAGATTTCGCTTTTAGTATTTATATTTATTCAATTATAGATTTTTAAAGAATAGGGATAAAAAGAAGAATGCCTTTTGAGTCAATCGTACAAAAATATATTTTCTGTATCATAGAATCAAAAAAACAGCAGATTCTCCCTCTGCTTGATGTTATTTTTTATATGTAGTTTTTTCTGCTTATCCTCCTTTTTCAGATCCATATAAACGTTCTTCATATTTTTCATATGTAGTTCATCCTGAAACATCCGGCTTACACTTATAAGAGTTATCTTTCTGCCCTTAAAATCCTTTGTCCTCCGGTAAAGATAGAGTTCTTTCATATTAAATGCTATGATGATCAGATAAAATACGGCCTCTACAGCTTTATGGCAATAACAGTGTTTCAGGTGGTAATACGTTTTGAGCTGATGGAAGCCGTTTTCTTCTATATCCCATCTTTTATGCATGATCTTCCATAAGGTTTGATTATCCGCCGTTTCATCCGTTGTCACCAGCCACATCCGGTTTTCTTCTGTACGCCCGTTCTTTTTCGTGGTTTTTTCATGATAGCGGATGACCCGGACCTTTTTTGCCACCCCATCCATTTCAAATCCGGCCAGGTCCCATGTTTCAATCTCCGTGCGGCCCCTTTTGAATGCCCCTTTTTTCCCGCGCCTTTTTCAAACAGCCCCTGTGCATCTTTAAAGATCAGCCGTTTCTCATCTTTGAGCCTTATCACTGTTTCCATCCCGCATGAGAGAACCGTACTTATAAAAGGCGCATTCAGATATAACGCGTCTGCCACAATCAGGTCCGCAAAATGCCCGTGCCGCTTCTTCAGCCTTTGAATCAGGCGCTTCCCGCCGGTCAGTCCACCCTCGTCTTTCCCATTCCCGTCCCTTGGTTTTAGCATCTCCTGCCCCAGAATCACATGCGGCGGTTCGCCTACGCTCATGCACACAACACTGCGGTGGAAGTATTCCGTCCCCTGTTTGCCGTGTCTGCGGGCCAGACAGTCCGGGCAAGATTTTTTTTGCTTCCAAAAAGTTCCACCCCGTCAACAGCCGCAACCCTGCAGCCTCCAATGGTTCCGTGTTTCCAAATCCGGTTCCGTTTCATCCGGTCAATCGTCTCTTCGTGAATGTTACGCAGTTCATCCGGATCAATCTGCGAAAGCAGGTCCCGTACAGCGTCCACTTTTGGCATTTTTCCCCGGATGCAGTTACGCAAACGCCTGTCCATGCTTTCCGGTGACGAAAACACGGTATGAAAGCTGCTGTACTGCAGCATCAGAAAAATCAGTGTTGGCATGACAATATTGAAAAGCGGTATGGAACGTCTTTTTCTTTTATCTGTCAGTGCCTTGATTTTTTGCGGGATATGGTATACACGCTTCATATAAGATAACAATTTAAATAATGTTGTAACTGTTCAGCACCCCGTTAAGGGCACATTGATTTTTGGACAAAACAGAGAAAATAAAATTTCTGTTTCGTCATTGCTTTAGTGTAAAAAGTGGATAACTTTCTAGTATAACTGCCAAGTGTTTTTGGGCTGTGGATTACTGAAACATAATTCCACAGTTGTATCACAGATAACAGAGTAATTGTGGATTTTATCCGAGTGTTACCGGCAATTATCTCTTGTTTTTACTGTTTATCCACCGTCATTTTGACAGTATATCAAAACGACACGATTCGCTTTTTGGACCATTTTCCGTTAAAATAGAAGTATCAAATTTAACGGAAGAAGGTGGTCTGAATGCCAGTAAATGTTACACTTGAAATGGTTCAGCAATTGCTTGAACAGAATGCTTCATTGCTCAGGCAAAATGAAATTCTCACAGCAACTATTGCTGAGTTAAATCAGACCATACAGGAACTGAAGGAACAGATTAATAAGAACTCCAAAAACAGTTCCAAACCACCTTCAAGTGATGGCTATAAAAAACCTGCTCCTAAGAGTCTGCGCAAACCATCCGGAAAAAAGGTCGGTGGACAGGATGGACATCAGGGGATACATTTAGCGGTAATAACAGCTCCGGATGAAATGTCAAACATATGCCCTCCGCATGTAAAGGATGCCAGCATTATCAGATGTGCAAAGGCACTGCATGTATTGCGGAGAAACGCCATGTTATTGACGCGGTTGTTAAAGTCAATGTAACGGAGCATCAGGCGCTGGAACTTCCAGTCTGTATGCTGCATGGAGATACCCGCACAGGTGCTTTCCCTTCTGACGTAAAAGCAACCGTACAGTATGGTGAAAACCTTCAGGCATTAGCTGTTGCACTAAATACCGTAGGCGCAGTCAGCATCAAACGTACCCATGAGATTCTTTCCGGAGTATTTAACATTCCGATTGCAACAGGAACGGTCAGCAGCATGGTAAAAAGATGCGCTGACAGTCTGAGTGAAACAGTAGGTAAGATCAAGGATAAGATGATCGGTTCTGCGCTTGGACATTTCGACGAAACCGGAACCAGAGTGGATAAAAAACTCTGGTGGGTTCATGGTGCCTCAAACTGTGAATACACCTATCTTGATATCAGTCCCAAACGTGGAACTGCAGGTATGGAGCAATGCGGCGTTCTTCCGGAATTCAAAGGGATTGCCATGCATGACTGCTGGGCTTCCTACTGGAATTATCCGGATATTCAGCATGCAGTCTGCTGTGCCCATCTTCTCCGTGAATTAACGGGGATTGATGAAAATCATCCGGATCAGAAGTGGGCATCTGCATTTATAGACCTTTTACTGGAAATGAAAAAGGCCAAAGAGAAAGCTGTAGAGAAGGGAAAGGACTCTCTGAGCTATTATCATTATCATAAGTTCGATAAGAAGTATGATGAACTTATCGAACAGGCCTGGAAGGAAAATCCACTTACCGAAACCACGGAGAAAAAACGTGGACGGAAGAAAAAAGGAAAAATCCTTGCCCTGGCAGAACGCCTTGCAAATTACAAGGCCTCAGTCTGCCTTTTTATCCATAACTTCCATGTCCCGTTTGATAACAACCAGGCGGAACGAGATCTGCGGATGATAAAGGTGAAAACCAAAGTATCCGGATGCTTCCGAACTGAGGAAGGTGCCAGAGATTATCTAAAATCATGTCCTATGTTGGCACAGCACATAAGCAGGGATACAATGCTTACGAAGCAATCAGAAATGCAATCTCAGGTCATCCTGATTTCATCTTTGAATAAGGGGTTCTGAATAGTTACATAATGTTAATTTTCATTAAGGACACCTTCTTTCGTAATGTATTTGCTTACTATCATTATACCACGAAAGGTGTCCTTTTTGTGGGAAAAATCAAGAAAATTTATGTAAAAAGTCTGAATAATTATACATAAAAAAGGAATCTTCCCGAAATCTGTCCCTATTTCTATATCTATTGAAAATACGGTAATCTTTACTCTTTTTCACATCTAAAAGCGAAATCTCTGGATTGTACAACAGCTCTGACGATTAAAAATTTTTCGCAAAAAACCTCCCATTTTGCGGGAAAATAAGCGATAATATAATTAACCCAAAATTATTTTTCGCATTATCCACGTAAAGAAGGGAGGCTTTTTTATGAAAACAAAAGTGACACGGAAAGAGGCACGTAAACATCTGGAACAGTTTCATCTTGCAGTAGAACTTGTTAAGGTTATAAAACATTTTTTCCCTGACCTGGCCCGCCTGTTAAAACAGACAGAAGATCTCAGAAATCAGAGTTACATTACCTATCCCAATGTCATACTTCTCATGACCCGTATCCTTTCTTCTATATTCTATATCAGCAGCATGAGAAAAACAAGCCAGAAATTTAATTCTGATACAGTTATACAGAATATCTGGGAAATGTGCGGGGAAAGCGCATCCGCAGATGAAATTCCTTACTGGGAAACGATAAATGTCGGACGGCAAATTGATGGAAACGCAAACAGCGAATTATTTTTCCGACATTTATCCTATTGACTGCGCAGTGCTGTCTGCAAATGCATAGTCCTGTCAAAATGCTGCACGTTGTTGTCGGTATTGTTTTTCCGCCTGAAATGCAAAAGGCCATGGATCCCATCATGAGACACACGGCCCATATGAAAAATTTAGTTTTTCTCCTGCTTGTCGGCCAGAACAGGAAGATGAACCAGGCCGGTGGCGACAGTCACTGCATCCACCTTCCGCATCAGGGAGCCGATCCTTTCTTCATTCCAAAAGATATCGGAGAAATCGGAGAGCTCGCACCCTACATCATGGTTAGGGATGCACAGGTAGTTCCCATATTTATGCCGTCCGGCGAGGATGTGGAAGTAAGTCCCCCGCCCATTGATCTCAGCTTCATACCATCCGTTCCCCGTGCTCAGCAGGATGATCTGCCCCGTCCAGGTCTCCTTGCGGGAACCGCTTTTCAGGATACAGGTATAATTCATGTTCCATTCCTCCTATCCGAGATTCTGGCTGCTGACAGAAGCCAGGATGACATCCGTATCGATCACTTTCTTGTCCATCTGTGCCCCTAGAGTCAGCGCGTCGGTCATCAGGTTGTCCACCAGGCGGGGGCTCCCCTGGGAGTGACAGTGGACGGCAGAAAGCGCCGCCTGGTCGATGATGGAGGCTGCGCCTCCGGCACAGGCGATCTTGTGGAGGATGTACTGCGCCACTTCGGAGTCTGAGAGCCCGGAAAAGTTGTAGTGCACTGTGATCCTCTGGCGCAGGGCCTCATGGACGGGTTTTTTCAGGGTGCTGTTCAGGTGGGGCTCGCCGCAGAGGATGAGCGTGAAGCAGTTCAGGGAGTCATACCCATAGTTCATGAGCATCTTGATGTCCTCCAGGATGCCGGTAGAGAGGTATTGTGCCTCATCGACGGCCAGGAGGAGGGGCTGCTTCTTGTCCTTGTAAAGGTAGAGGATCTGCTCCTGTACGGCGCGGAACATCCCAGGCTTGCCGCCCCTTGGCTCTAGCCCCAGGACAGAGCAGAGCTGGCGGTAGAATTCCATGACGCTGACGGTGGAGAGGCAGATGTACTCCATGTGGTAGAGGTTTGGATTGAGGTTCTTTGCAAAGCAGCGCAGGGCGAAGGATTTGCCCATGCCGGGGCGTGCGGTAAAGAGTCCTATACCCCTTGTGTCCTTTAAGTAGTCCAGGCGGGACGTCATCTCGGAGATGTCCTTTGAGAGGAACCGGTCCTTTTCTCTTGCGTTCTGTTTGTCAAAGGGATTGAAGGAAAGCCCATAGTAGGAACGGAACATCAGACCTCACCCCCGATCCTTGAATAATCGATGGAGGGCGTGTTGTTGCGTTTCGTCCTGCAGTTCTCGTTCTTATCCGTAGGCCGGATGGGGTAATGCGCCCCCTCACAAAGGATGAAGGCGGAGGACATGTCGTCCGGCAGGAAACGGATCTCCACTTTTGAAGAAATGAACTGCATGGGAACGTCATAGGACACCTTGTCGATGGAGACGGTAGAGTCCTTGTTCACCTTCCTGGTGATGCGGTTCAGGAAACATTCCTCCAGCCACTCCCTGGACTTAGGGCTTCGGATGGAGGAGCGTGTCTGCTGGTAGCGTTGCATGGGCGTGGTGCCAATACCGGAATGGACAGACGTATTGTAGGTGCGCATATAGTCCTTAAGCAGCCCGTTAAACTGCGCCAGCGAGGTGATGGAATCCATGTCCAGTGTATAGAGCCAGGTTTCTTTCAGCGTCCTGAACTGGCGTTCTATCTTAGCCTTGGAAGCGCCGTCACGAATTTTTGTATGCAAAAGGACCGTCCCGATGGAGCCGCAGATGAGGGAGAGCTGCTCATTTGAATAGCTGCATCCGTTGTCGACATAGAGCTTCGCCGGGATTCCATGGGCGGCCACGGCATCCCTCAACACCTTCTGGAAGTTATAGGCATTATCGTTATAGAAGAGGCCGCCGCCCACCAGAAAACGGGAATGGTCATCAATAATCATAATGCAGTAGACTCTCCTGCGCCGTCCGTCCTCCGTGATAAAAGGCAGGTAACAGGTATCGGCCTGCCACATCTTCCCAAAGGCATCTTCTTCAAATGCCTTCCTGTCCCGCATGCCGGGGTTGCGTGCCGATTTCAGGTCATGTTTCCTGACGAAGCGCTGGACGGCGCAGACGCTGACTGTGGCAGGGATGAAGGCTTCTTCAACGAGGTGCCGGTGGATCTGTGTAGCGTTCAGCCGTGGGAAGGCCTCCTTGAGGCGGTAGATCTCCTCGATGGCCGTGTCTGGGAGTACCCGTGTGGAGCCCTTATCGGAACGCTCCTGCGGCATGAGGGCGTCGATGCCGCCGTTCTGGTAGAGGGACACCCATTTGCTGAGGGTCTTGGGGCTGTACTGGAACACGGAGCCGTCAGGCAGGGCGAGGGGCTTTTCCGTGACTCTCTGGTAATAGGCGTTCCTGGACGCATCCGGATAAAGGCCATGGATGACCGGCGCTATGAGAGCGAGGCGGAACTGCGCCATGGCGGCTGCGTCTGAAAGTTTTTTTTGATTGTTGTCCATAGAAATGTCCTCCTTAAGTGGTTTTCCCCCATTATGGGGCAGAAACGGGAGGAAAGCCATGCCCATGGCGTGTGGTTGGAGGAAAACAGTTCATGGGCCGAACACCTGTTGGCAGTAAGGCGCCGGATTTTTATGGGACTGGAGGAAGGACTTTGTAAAACGGCGGACAAAGGCGGAGGCGAAATCCGAATAAGCCGGCTGCGTGAGCAGGGACTTAAGGAAGGAAAGGCCGGAAACCTCCATGGAGGAAAGCACGCCGAGCCAATCTTCCTTCTGCACCCGAAAGAGCTGCAGCCACCGGCGCAGCTGGGAAAGGGTGATGCCGAAGCGTTCGCATAGCCTTTCCACAGTGGAAAGGCGCAGGAAATACTCCGCCAGGACACGTAGAAGGAAGAACAGGCCGTAGCCGGAGTAGGGAATGATGAAGTCCGGGAGGATGGCATGGGTATGGCCACAGGTACAGATAAGGCGCATGATGCAGAGGCTGTGGCGGACCTGGGTGCCGCCTATAAAGTCCACCAGGGAGCGGTCATAGTAGGCATGGATGCGGCAGGATCCCTTTCCCCCACAGCAGGGACAGGTCTGCAGTTCCGAACGGAATCCGGCCATAAAGGAATCGAACAGGATCTTTGATGAACTTTTTATACGAACCAGCTTGCAAAACAGGGAATTTTCTCTTATCATAATATATGTCGGTGGTGCCGGAGCCTCATGAGAGGGACATGATCCCGTATAAGGCAGGCACACTGGTATGCGAGAGAAAGAACGAACTGTGGAAGGGGCTGTTCTTTCTCTTTTTTTTGTTCCATAAAAACTATATCGGAATGACATGGGATGGTCAAGAGGAAAACGTGCCGCCTCCTGTAGCACACTTTTATAGACAGTGTATAAAAATTGAGATTATAATTTGACGTTTTTGTGCGGGAGATAGGAACTTTAATTTGCTGGGCTACAACGATAAATAAATACCTTGAAAGGCTGGATCCGGAAGAACTGCAGGATACTGTCTGCCGGCTTGTATACAGGCTGGTGCGCAGCCGCGCATTTGCAGGTGCACGAATCCGGAACAGATACTGGCAGGTGATTGCAGACGGGACGCAGATTCACAGCAGCCGCAGAAAACTGGATGCAAAAAGCCTGTACAGGGTTCATAATAAGGGGACTGGCAGGGAGTATACGGAATATTACTATTATATACTGGAAGCAAAAATTGTTCTCCATCCGGACATTATTGTAAGCATTATGACAGAATTTGTAGAAAATACCGGCAGGGAAGAAGCAGAAAAACAGGACTGTGAGCTGAAAGCATGCTACAGACTGATGGAACGGCTTAAGAAAGAATTTCCAAAGCTTCCTGTCTGCCTTTGCGCAGACAGCCTTTATGCATGTGAGAATTTTTCATAAAATGCCGCGACAGCGGATGGCGCTATATTCTGCGGTATAAGGAAGGCAGCATTCCGACGGTTTCAGATGAATACGGCAGGCTGAAAAAACAGAGAAAAACTGCCGGAAACAGGAACTCATTAACGGAACATGCTGGCATGATTTCGTTACGGACATTGATTATAACGGTCATAAGGTAAACATTGCAGAATACAGGGAGGAGCGGGATGTGCTGATAAAAAAGGGAAGCAGGAAAGGGGAGACAGAAAACATAAAGGCAGGGTTCCTGTTTCTGACGGACCTTCCCGTTAATCAGAAAAATGTGGCTGCACTGGTGGAAGCCGGAAGGAGGCGGTGGAAAATAGAAAACGAAGGCTTTAACGCGCAGAAAAAACACGGATATTATCTGGAACATTTATTCAGCAGGAACTATCAGGCATTGAAAAACCATTATTACCTGATACAGATCGGGCATATGATATCCCAGATAATGGAGGCGTGGGAAAAACTCTGGAAAAGCACAGCGCTGTCCCTGTCGGAAAAGCACAGCCGGATATTTGAATCATTCCAGAATATAAAGTTATCAGAACACAGGCATGAAACAGGAAAGCGCTTTCAGATAAGGTTCCGGTAATGGAATGCACTGGAAAGGGGGGGATGCCCGGATATGGCACAATAACCTAAAAGCGTTTTCAAAATTACAGCAGGGGAGTTTTTTGTTTTAAAATACTATCATCAAAAGTTGCAATATATTGAAAGATATATGTAATTGGCACTGATAAATCCATAATTTAATCGTCAGAGCTGCATCAGCGTCCTTCAGCTGGAAAATGGAGTAAAAAGGGAGTATCATGATACAAACGGTACACGTACCTTTGTGGAGGATGGAAAGGATATTTGGCTGCGCGTGAATATCCGCGGACGCGATACGCAGTTTTGGTGGTCGTTGGATGGAAAGGATTATGTAGACATTGGCCCGGTATTTGATATCTCAAAGCTTTCCGATGAATATTCGGAATTTGGAGAATTTACCGGAACTTTTGTAGGCATCACTTGTGGAGACCGTATGACGCATAGTCGTACGGCAGATTTTGATTTTTTGATTATCATGCGGATGTGGAATGATAAAAGAAAAGGAAGGAAGATGTTATGTATATAAAAGGTGTGAATTTGGGTAACTGGCTTGTGTTGGAAAAGTGGATGAGCCCTGCGTTGTTTGAGGGAACTACAGCGGAAGATGAGTACTATCTGCCAAGACAGCTTTCTCCTGAGGTCTACGAAGCGCGGATTAAAGTACACCGCAGCGAGTATATTTCCGAAAGGGATTTTGCCTGCATTAAGCGGATGGGGATGAATGCAGTCAGGGTTCCGGTGCCATATTTTATTTTTGGGGATCGCCCGCCCTTTATCGGATGCGTTGGGGAGCTGGACAGGGCTTTTTCCTGGGCAGGAAAGTACGGTTTGAAAATCCTGATTGATTTGCATACGGCTCCACTAAGCCAGAATGGTTTTGATAATGGTGGAATTTCCGGTGTCTGCAAATGGAGTCAGACACCGAGGGAAGTGGAATTTGTTCTGAATGTGCTGGAAAAGCTGGCAAAGCGCTATGGGAAGCATGAGTGTTTGTTGGGAATCGAACCGATTAATGAGCCGATTACCGAACCTATGTGGAAAAGCATGGATGTTATGAAACGGTATCCTCCGGTGGATGCGGAGCTTGCAGCAGGAAGCAGACCGAATACCATGGAGTTCCTGCAGCAGTTTTACACGGATGCCTATCAGCGGATTCGCCGTCATATGGATGAAGACAAAATAGTGGTATTCCATGATGGATTTCAGATGAAGGCGTGGAAGGAATTTTTGGAACGGAAAAAATTTAAAAATGTTATGCTGGATACGCATCAGTATCTTATGCTGGCGGAGCTTGATGGCTGTGAACAGAGTGTAGAAGGGTATCGGAATTATATCCGTGAGCATTTCGCCAGAGATTTTGCGGAAGTTCAGGAATATGTTCCCATAATCTGCGGAGAATGGTGTATGTTTAATTCTTACGCAGTAGGTATGGATACCCATGGTGGCCAAAGTATGCTGAACGGGCTGGATTTTTCCGAAAATACGGAAAAGTTCGCACTGAATGAAAAAAAGGAAATCTATCAGGCTATTGTTTCCGAACAGCTTAAAGCGTGGAAGGCAGGGAGCGGATATTTTTATTGGAACTATAAGCTGCTGCTGGACACCGTCAATGATTCGAACTGGATTGGATGGGATAGCTGGGATTTCGGAAAAAGTGTTGATTTGGGATGGTTCCCGGTGGACGGAAGCTGCTAAGCGTTCACCGGAACACCAGAGCACATGTTATCACACAAATTCTGTCATGTGAACTACCAATGAGAAAGGTTAGGTATAGGTTTTTGGACAAAACTTTGTTATAATATAGCCAACAGAGAAGGAGTGTGAATAACATGGGTGAAGAAAAGAAACGCCTTCCGGTAGGATTGGAAAATTTTGAGCAGATTATAAAAGAGAACTATTATTATGTAGATAAAACGGGGTTAATTTCCGAACTGCTACGCAACGGTGGAATGGTAAATCTCTTTACCAGACCAAGGCGCTTTGGAAAAACTTTAAATATGAGTATGCTGGAACACTTTTTTTCCATAGAGGGTGATAAAAGTATTTTTAAAGGTTTGGAGATCTCGAAAGACACGGAGCTGTCTGAAGAATATATGGGCAGATATGCTGTTATTTGTGTATCATTAAAAGGTATCAATGCAGGATCGTATGATACCGCATTTCGGTTAATGGTTGAAACAATAAAAGGTGCGGCGAAAAAAGCAAAATTCCTCAAAACGAGTGACAAATTAGATGATGATGAGAAAGAGGATTATCGAGCACTCCTTAATAAAGACATGGATGAGGCTACGCTTTTTTTGAGCTTAAAAACGTTGTCGGAACTTTTGGAGAAACATTATGAATCAAAAGTAATTGTGCTGATTGATGAGTATGATGTTCCCTTAGCGAAAGCATTTGAAAATGGATATTATGATCAGATGTTATTTTTGATACGGAATCTGTTGGAACAGGTTTTAAAAACAAACGACAGTCTGAAATTTGCAGTGATGACCGGATGTATGCGCATTTCAAAAGAGAGTATTTTTACCGGTCTGAATAACCTGAAAGTATTATCAATCACAGATGAACGTTATGATGAGTATTTTGGTTTTACGGATACGGAAGTAAAAGAAATGCTGAAGTATTATGAAATGGAGCATCATTATGAAGACATCAAAAGCTGGTACGATGGGTACCGTTTTGGCAGTACGGAAGTGTATTGTCCCTGGGATGTATTGAACTATTGTGATAAATAAAAGATCATGCTGATTTTTTTCCGGAAAACTATTGGATTCATACCAGCAGTAATGATGCCGTTAAGAAATTCATTCAAATGTCTGATAATATTACAACCAGACGTGAGCTTGAAAATCTGCTTGCCGGTGAGGAAATTATCAAAGAGATTCATCAGGAACTTGTTTATCCGGAAATGTATCAGTCTTTGGAGAACATGTGGAGTCTGTTATTTATGACAGGATATTTAACGCAGCGTGGAAGATTGGATGCTAAACGGTATAAACTGGCGATACCAAATCTGGAAATCCGGGATATTTTTAAAACGCAGATTATGGAATATTTTAAAGAGAGTGTAAAAAAAGACGGAGATACGCTAAGCCGTTTCTGTGATGCGTTGAAAAACGGAGAGGAAAAGAAGGTAGAGGATATTTTTGAAAGTTACCTGAAAAAAACCATCGGTATCCGGGATACTTTTGTAAGAAAAGCAAAGAAAGAGAACTTTTATCATGGGATTCTGCTTGGCATTTTGGGGGTGAAAGAAGGATGGGGCGTATTTTCAAATCAGGAAGCAGGCGAGGGATACAGCGATATCCTGATAGAAACAGGAAACAGTGAAATGGCGATTCTGATAGAAGTGAAATATGCCAATGATAAAAAACTTGATCAGGCCTGTGATATGGCTTTGAAACAGGTAGAGGAAAGGAAGTATGACGAGGAACTTCGGGAAAACGGTGTGGATAAAATTTTGAAATATGGGATTGCCTGTTATATGAAAAGCTGTAAAGTAAAACTGGCAGATTCATGAGACCTTCCACAACAATAAGATACACATTGAAAAACGTTTAGACGCAGCTTGCGGAATTTCGTTAAGGTGGTAAATTACGATCTCCCCACTGTTTCATGTAATCAATCACATCAATAAAACTTTCACCTAAATCGGATAGGGTGTACTCCACTCGCGGCGGAATTTCCTTAAAGTCATGCCGGATTAAAAATCCGTCGGCTTCTAATTCCCGGAGCTGTTTTGTCAGGGACGACTCTGTAATTTCACCAATCTGGCGGCGTAACATTCCAAATCTATGGATGTCATGAAAGGCAATATAGTAAAGTATTTCCAGTTTCCATTTGCCGCCTAAGATTTTTTGGAGCGTTGACATGGTTTTGCAGCGTTGAATGGCTGTTTTTGTTTTTCTCATTTTCATAACCTCCTTGTTATATTGTATCGTGTTTACGCTTAAAAAGCAAGGTACTACAAAAAGTACCGTACTTTTATTTTCTCCGTACCATGATATAATGACAAAAAAGACAAGGAGGTTCTACTATGCACTACACCGGAACGATATGGAGGCCGCCTTATGAGGCTACCTCGCTGCTGCTTGAAGTAACAGCAGGCTGTACCCATCACAAATGTAAATTTTGTACGCTCTATAACGATTTGCCGTTCAAATTCAGAATGTCTCCGCTGGAAGATGTGGAGCGTGATTTGCAGGAGGCGCAGCTTTGGAGTACGGACCCTATTGCGATGCTGACTGCCCGACTGCAAGGTCTGCCCAGGCCGGAGCGCCTCCAGAGGGCTTTTTTGACCGGGGCAAATCCTTTTGTATTGAAGTATGAACGGCTTATAGCAATCGCTGGCTTTATACAGCAATATATTCCTTCCATAAAAACGATTGGATGCTTTGCAAGAATTACAGATGTTACGCTGAAATCGGACGAAGAATTGGCGGCTCTTCATCAGGCCGGATATGACGGACTGACAATCGGAATTGAAACCGGAGATGATGCGGCACTTCAATATATGAATAAAGGTTATGCCGCTGCTGATATTGTGAAACAATGCCAGCGGTTAGATCGGGCCGGTATTCGTTATAGCTTCTTTTATTTGGTAAGCATCTCCGGAGAAGGGCGTGGCGAGATCGGAGCAAAGGCCACGGCTGACGTTTGCAATCAACTTCACCCGATACGCATTGGCGTCAATATGCTGACGGTTTACCCGGAATCGGAGCTTTATCAGGAAATTCAGCGCGGCAGCTGGAAAGAAGAAAGTGAGATTGAAAAATACAAGGAAATTCGCACATTACTTGAAAACCTGACAATACCTGTCCAATTTGCTGCTTTAGGCGCATCAAACGCATTTCAGTTCCAAGGAAACTTGCCGGAAGATCAGCAAGACCTTATTACGGCGCTGAACAAGATTATTGAAACTGTAAAAGAAGATGATTTGCGGGAATATCGCAAAAGTCTTTCACATCTGTAAAGTACCGTATGGCTATTTCGGCATGATCAGTACGACTTTAAGCCCTCCGTATTGGCTATGGTCTATCCTGACTTTTCCATGATGTCCTTTTATAATCTGTTTTACAATAAGCAGTTCTAAACCATGTCGCTGTTCGGTAGTATTCGTATCACAGACCATGTAATGTGGCGCATTGTTCAGCAGGTCAATCTGTTTGTCGCAGGTTCCTGTGCCGCTATCTTCAATGCAGATTTTACAGGTATTGTTATCATCATCAACGGAGGCATAAATCACGCATCCGTTTTCATTGTGGTTGATGCTGTTCTGAATCAGATTTGAAATGGCTCGGTTCAGTAAATCCTTATCGGCGTTAAGGTAACAGGCAGACAGCGTATCAGCGGTCTTCCATTCTATCGGAAATCTGGTATCCTGCCCGCTGCATGATTATACGACAGAGGGAGTTAATACTGTTTTTAGACCGTTTCCGTTTTTGTTATTTGCTATCCTGTTTTTCGCATTGGCAATTATGGTGGCGATGACACGTTTTGGACAGGTGCGGAGTCGTTCAGGAATCCGTTAAGTAAACGACATTGGTTCACACGAAAAAATAGATATGGACATATATGGGAAGGTGAAGTATAATAAGCCGGAGGAATTTTTCGATGTGGTGAGCGGGGCACTCCATCAAGCGTTTTCCAATTTATGGTGCACCGCAGATCAGTAAACGATAAATTTGATCGGAATGTTTAAAAGCCCCGGAAAAGCAAGGTTTTCCGGGGTTTTTAATTTGTTAGAGTGTGTCTTAAAATCCGGAAGGTGTAAAAAAATGAGAATTTTAGTTGTGGAAGATGATCTGGCACTGAATGCCGGACTGTGTTTTGAACTTGACAATAATGGTTACATTACGGTTGCTGCTTATAATTGCAGAAAAGCGGAGCAGCTGATCCGCGAAGACCACTTTGATCTGGTTTTGCTGGATGTGTGTCAAAAAGATACGGGCTTTTTCTTTATGCCTGCCGTGGTTGCAACAGAACTGGTCAGCGCCGGCCGCTGCTCCGAAATGGATATCCTGCTGGATCTGTGGATGTCCGCTGTCTACAATGACAGCCAGGTGCAGGGTTCGGAGATTGGCCCGGTGGTCTATTTCCGCAACGGCACCGGCTCCCCGCTGGCAGCTTACAGCGAAATGGCTGTCCGCTGGGGCATCTCCAAAGCCACAACAGGGCGTGTGCTGAAAAAACTTGCTGACATGGATTATATTTCCTTAATGTCATTCCCCGGAAGAACGGGCAGCGTGATCTATCTGCACAGTTATCTTTCCACCATGTTCCAGATATCAGATGTCCTTGTTGACAAGGATGAGGTTGCCATGGTCCTGAAGATCAATCTTACACTACCGGATGAAATGGATGAAACAGATCCGCAGGCAGATCCTGCTGTTACAGAGCATGAGATATGCGTTTCAGAGGAATTATCCAGCGTTTCAAAATCGAACATGGAAGCTGTCATCACAAAAGTGGCGCAGCTCTTTGATGCACAGGGCATTTCCTGTTTCCGGTGCCCGAAATCCATATATAAATTATATCCTTTATCTGACGCCTGCAGGGAAGAGTATATATCCCACATACAGAAAGGGGCTGTACGGTTCGGGATGACCGTATCCTGTGGGGAGGGTAAGCCGGTCTACACCTTTGAGCTGACGCTCTCTCCCACCGAAAAAGACAGGGAAGGAAGTGCCAGGGCATGAAAAAGGATCAGGAAGAAATGAACATTGCCGATAATCCGCTGTACCATGATACCTGGAAGTTGCTGAAGAAATACAGGGATATGGTATGGAGCTTGGAGCTGTCCGTCCAGCAGGTGCGGAGCCGGTTTGAGATCGAGTATGGGAGTTCCATTGAGGATTTTCTGGAGTCCGTCTATGTAGCCGGGATAGACCTGTCAGACCGCAGCATTGAACACCACGCCAAATGTATCGAACGGAGCCACCGGATGCTGAAACTTCTGGATACCTCCATCGACCTGCTCCGTACCAAGCACAAGAATGGGGAGAATTATTATTGGCTGCTGTATTACTCCTTCCTCTCCCCGCAGCAGCTCCGAAATGTGGAGGAGATCATAGAGAAACTGCGACCCCATATCCGGGATATCAGTTTCCGTACCTATTACCGCAGGAGGCGGGAGGCGATTGACGCACTCAGCTCTATTCTGTGGGGTATACGTCTAAGGACAGTATCGACATTCTGGAGAAGTTCTTTCCGGATGATAAGGATGCCGGGGAACAGACATAAGCAACTATATGGTATTTACAGACAATCAGGCCGGATTGGAGGAAATATATGATAAAATTGACTGATGATGAAAAGAGGATAGTGTTCCAGCTGGAGGGCTACCACAGGTACGATGCAGTACAGGAGATTGCTGTGCTCTGCCGGTATACCCGTGACCATGATATAAAAGCAACTGCAGAAAATCTGTTAAAGAAACTTCGTGAGCTTTCGGAAGATGACTGCAGGAAGCTGATCTGTGACATTCAGAGAAATTATCACCTGCCCTGGAAAGCAAGGACGATTGGGGAGATGATTGCTGTGGCAAGGCAGGAGTCCGGTACCCGGAAACTGGAGGGGCATGATATCATGGCACTGGAACGCTTTGACCCGGAAGTGACGCATATGATTGTGTTTGATGTGCTTTCGAGAGAATCTCCCGTAGGAGATAAAGGTGAACGGATGAGACTGTTTCTGACAGAATCCGGATATAAAAAGGCGTTAGAGAATCAGGGAAGGTTTTTCATCCGGATTCTGAACCATGCAAAAGTGTCACAGGGGCATTTAAGGTATGACCGGCCAGACAAAGATTTATAATATTTTAAGAAAATCTATACGACCAAAAAGAAAATAGATAGAGGAAATCCATTGAACCATACGGGATTTTGTGCTATCATGAGCATGGAAAGATATGAGTATAAGGCAGGTGAAGTCATTAATGGAATATAATACAGATGTTTCAGAAAACACACAGCAAGAGTCTGTTCCTGTTATGAAACGTACTATTAAAGACAGCGTTTTTACAAATCTTTTTAAAGACAAAAAATATTTGATACAGTTATATCAGGCACTTCATCCTGACGATAAACAAACTACCGAAGATGACATAAAAGATATCACCATCAACAATGTACTCGTTGATGACATCTATAATGACCTGGGTTTTTCAGTAGGCAACCGGCTTTTGATATTGATAGAAGCACAGTCAACATGGACTGTAAATATTTTGTTCCGTATTCTTATGTATCTTGTACAGACATATCGGGAATATTTTAAAGTAACAGAACAGGATATTTATAACAGCACAAAATTGAAAATGCCCAAACCAGAACTATATATTATCTATACAGGCAACAGAAAGGAACGTCCAGAAGAAATATCCTTTTCAGAAGAGTTTTTTGGTGGGGAGGATATTTGCATAGATGTTAAGGCTAAGATCATTTATGATGGCAAAGAAGGCGATATCATTCATCAGTATGTAACATTTACCAGAGTATGCCAGGAACAAGTGTCAATCTATGGAAGAACCAGAAAAGCCATACAGGAAGCAATCTGTATCTGCAAAAACAGAAATGTGCTGAAAGAATATCTTGAAAGTAAGGAAAAGGAGGTTGTCAACATGATGATGGAGTTATATGATCAGGAAGAAGTGATGCGCTCTTATGTCAAAAGCAAAGAGCATGATACAAAAGTTGAAACAGCCAAACGCCTGTTAACAATGGGAAAACTATCCTTTGAAGAAGTAGCTATTGGATCTGGTCTCTCTGTAGAAGAAATAGAAGAATTAGCCGGATTACAGTTGGCATAATTTTTGTAAAACACTTTACTAAGCAGAGTATTTTACAAAAATTAAAATGAGCATATAAAAAGTTCGTTGCAACTATAGGAATACGGCAGGAGAGCCTCGATTGCAAGCTATCCTGCCGCTCTATTCCAATCTCTAATCACCCTACTCATTTAAGGTTTTGTAATACGTATTCAAGAACACATTCTATAGGATCATAAATCTGTAAATTACATTCGCCATAAAACGTGCTATTAATTATTGATAATTCCGTACAGCCTAAAATTATTGGAAATGATTTATCATATAAATTGCATAGTTCTGAATATTTTCCGCCCACATGTTCATTAAGAATATTATGTTCTCCCGCCCACATCAATTCATTTATAATCTCTTCATTATTATCACTACTTTACAACTTTATAAATGATGCCCCTGTTTCTGAACCAGCCGTTTTAAGGCATTTATTAAAGCATTTGATTTTATGCTGGTTTCGACTTTTTCTACGAAAATGGCATAAAATACCTGCTGGCGAATTTGTTCGCTTAACGCAAACCGAAACTCCTGCACGCTTTCTGTCTGATATTTATAAAACGCCTTGTCCTGGTATGGCAGCAGTTTCATTGCACAGTATGAAATGTTAATCAGATTGACCAGCATTTCAATCCCTTTGCGGCTGCGGACCATGTAACTGCACAGTGACCAGAAAGTTTTCTGTTCGTAGCAACTAACCTCTATCGGCCATCGAAATGCATACAACATCAGGGGAATAAACTGCATCCGGCTGCTCCCTGTCTGGTTTAGCGGGGATTTCTCCTGCCATGCGCAGAAGACCTGAGGCTGTTCCGGAAAAACTGTGCTGAAAAACAAACGCCTGCTGCCTGCTGCTTTATCAGCGGATGTGACATATGCCAGGACTGTCCTTTTTCCAAAAATATTAGTAAGGACATGGCGCACGGCCATATAATAATCACCGATTTTTTCATCAGACAGCGTAAAATCGTCCTGAATGGAAAGTTTTTTCCCATGCAGCGCAGGCCGCCCTCTTTTTCCAGTACGCTGCGGCGGCAGGTCATAAATGACAGAATCAGACCTTGCATTTCCGATAAGGTCAAGGTTCTCATATTCATCCACGATGGAAACAAGGTTCTTTTTACATACCAGCTGTCACAAAGGATGATAACATTTTTTTTATTGCTGAATTCCGGCATCGCCTGACGGACCATGGATGCAGCAAGTTCCAGCTTTGACTCCTTTTTTGCCACATACGGTATCCAAGCGGAACAGAAAGGTAATGGATCCTGTTTTTATTCCACACCGGGACGCAGAGCATTACGCTTACGAAACAATGTCCGTTCAGATAGTTTGAGCCATTATGCGCTGCATGGTCAAAAAGTTTTGAAACATCTTCAAATTTTTTCCAAACTTCGGGGCCATTGTGTCATCAATGCACAGAAAAACAGGCTGTGAAGAAAGTTTTTCCGGTATGAGTTTTAAAGCCATGCCAGCAGTAACATTCATAAATCTGGAATAATCGGCCTTTGCATAAGAGCAGGCATAGTAAAATGCATTCAGGGATTTTTTTGTAATCCCTGATAAAAAATGTCTGTAAAGGGACCGGATGGAAACTGCTGACTCCATGGCAAGTATAGATAACACCAGCAGAAAAAGGGTTTCAATAGTCGGTGCGGAAAAAGTTTTAAAATAAATATAAAAATAACGGTACAGTCTACCAATTAGATTATTTTCGTTGTATAATAAGTCTGACGTACAAGGTCACTCTCTTTCGTATAGTTTTGTGTGCAAACTTATTATACATGAGAAAGTACCTTGTGCGTTATTTTATTTTTTAAAAAGTTGTAAAGTGGTGTTTTATTTATTTGTGGAAATGGTTGTCTTTCTCGCTGTTTTTGTGATAACAGGATTGCTTGCAACGAGCCATACGGGAGTTACGGAAGCGCTGCCGATCACAGACTTGTTAAAATGGTGTACCGGTTTATTTTTCACTATGCTTCCCGGGGTGGCGACAATGTGGGCTATTACGGTATTGTTTGAAAAACCATGGCTATCCGTCGGCTTCAATCTGCTCTTTGTTATCCCCGGGGTATTAGTGGCAAATACACCTTTTTGGATTATTTATCCTTATTGTTACAGCGGTTATCTGGTATCCTGCTCGCTGCATGATTATACGACAGAGGGAGTCAATACTGCTTTTAGACCGTTTCCGTTTTTGCTGTTTGCCATGTTGCTTTTTGCATTGGCAATTATGGTGGCGATGACACGTTTTGGAAAGAGGCAGCAGTAACGATAATACTGTTTACACGCAATGTCATTTACTTAAGCTTATCGTAGTCAGACTTTGCGCCTGTCGGAATGGTTTTGCCGGCCGCAACATCCTCTGAAAGGACGTCAAAGGGGCGTTTTTAACGGAGGTGAAATCCAGCGCTTACAAAGACTTAGGCGCGAAGCCTTTGCTGAGCGTCATAGTCTTCGTTAGCGATTCGTTCACCGCAGTGTTGCCCCAGTCCGCTCAGAGGATGTTGCGGCCGGCAAAACCATTCCGACAGGTGCGGAGTCGTATGGGAATCCATTAAGTAAACGACATTGGTTCACATGAAAAATAGATATGGACATATATGGGAAGGTGAAGTATAATAAGCCGGAGGAATTTTTCGATGTGGTGAGCGGGGCACTCCATCAAGCGTTTTCCAATTTATGGTGCACCGCAGATCAGTAAACGATAAATTTGATCGGAATGTTTAAAGGCCCCGGAAAAGCAAGGTTTTCCGGGGTTTTTAATTTGTTAGAGTGTGTCTTAAAATCCGGAAGGTGTAAAAAAATGAGAATTTTAGTTGTGGAAGATGATCTGGCACTGAATGCCGGACTGTGTTTTGAACTTGACAATAATGGTTACATTACGGTTGCTGCTTATAATTGCAGAAAAGCGGAGCAGCTGATCCGCGAAGACCACTTTGATCTGGTTTTGCTGGATGTGAATTTGCCGGATGGCAATGGCTTTGAGCTATGTCGGACCATAAAGCCGGCACACCCGGAACTGTCGGTGATTTTTCTGACAGCCAATGATTTGGAAGAGGATGTGCTGGAAGGGTTTGACCTGGGTGCGGAAGATTATGTAACAAAGCCTTTTCATACGCAGATCTTACTGCGTCGTGTGGAAGTTGTGCTGCGCAGAGTTCATAAAAATATCGTGGAGCCGTCGTCCCGGTTATGGAGCGACGGATTTCTGTCGTTGGATTTTGATGCCCTGACTGCCCGCAAAGGAGAAGAAAAGCTGTCTATTACGCCGAATGAATATAAGCTGCTTCGGTCACTGACGGAAAATGCAGGTAAGATTCTCACCCGGCAGATTTTGCTGGAAAGACTGTGGGACAGCGGTGGCAATTTTATTGACGATCATACGCTTACCGTGACGATGAATCGTCTGCGTTCCAAAATCGAGGATGACACCCATTCTTATATCCGGACAGTTCGAGGGATGGGTTACGTCTGGAAAGGGGTACGGCGATGAAACACCGATGTTTCGAAATGGTACGTATCCTACTTGGATTGATGACGGCCGGTCTCACAGCGGCGCTGCTTTGGATGCTGCGGGAGTATGTTCCAAAGACGGGCGTCCGGTATGGTTTGATGGCCATATACTTTGGTATCGTTGCAGCAGCCGGATTGTGGATGGCTCTGCAGCGGCGTTTGATCGAACAGTTTGCGGATGATGTATGCGAGACGCTGGATGCTGCCATAGCAGGCCGCCAGCCGGAGAATTTCCGGCCCTATGAAGATTCCCTGACATCCAAAGTGCAGGGAAAACTGATGCGGTATTATGGCATCATGTATGAGGGACGGATGCAAAGCCAGTATGACAAACAAACGATGCAGAGTCTGGTCAGTGATATTTCTCATCAGGTAAAAACACCGATTGCGAATATTAAGCTCTATACCGGTATTTTGCAAAACCCCAATATTTCGGAAGAAAAGCGGGATCTGTTTCTTCAAACCATGGATGCGCAGATCGGTAAACTGGATTTTCTGATGCAGTCTCTTATTAAAATGTCTCGTCTGGAGACGGGAACCTTTACATTGAACCTGGTAAAAACCCGTCTGAACGATACGATCGCACAGGCAATGAATTCCGTGTGGGCGAAAGCGGAGCAGAAAAAAATAGAACTGTCCGTTGCATGTGATGTGGAGATTGTGGTGTCGCATGATTCAAAGTGGACGGCGGAGGCAATTGGAAATATTCTGGATAATGCGGTTAAATATACACCTATGGACGGAAAAATTATCATAACGGTTCGTCCGTGGCAGTTTTATACCCGCATTGATATTTCCGATACGGGTATTGGTATCCGTGAGGAACATTATCATGATGTGTTCCGGCGGTTTTACCGGGCGGAAGAAGTCGCTGCCGAAGAAGGAGTAGGACTTGGCTTGTATCTGGCGAATGGAATCATTACAAGGCAAAAGGGACATATCAGCGTCAAATCCAAAGTGGGAGAGGGAACAACGTTTTCTATTTATTTGCTTAACTAGTACAGCATGAGAGGAATCAATCATATGGATATTGTAACAGTGCATCATCTACATAAGACATTCGGTAAGGGAGAGAGTGCCGTACATGCTTTGAACGGCATTGATCTTGCCATAGAAAAAGGAAAATTTACCGCAATTATCGGTGCGTCCGGATCAGGAAAAACGACGCTGCTTCATATGATCGGTGGTATGGATATTCCCGATGAGGGAGAAGTTATTGTGGACGGTACCAATTTGTCCGGATTAAAGGAAAAAGAACTGGCGGTATTTCGGCGCAGCAAGGTAGGTTTTGTATATCAGAACTTCAATCTCGTTCCCACGCTTACGGTCAGGGAAAATATTATGTTTCCGCTGAGCCTTGCAGGGGCAACGTCCGACGCGGTTTTCTTTTCCGAGATTATGGAACTTCTGCAATTGCAGGACAGATTAAACGCATATCCACAGGAGCTTTCGGGCGGCGGTCAGCAGCGGGTAGCTATCGCCAGAGCGTTGGTTTCCAAGCCTTCCATTCTTCTGGCGGATGAGCCGACCGGGAATCTGGATTCCGAAAGCGGTCAGAATGTGCTTGGTCTGTTAAAATGTCGGTAGAAACTTACCATCAGACGCTGGTAATGATAACACACAATCTGGAGATTGCGCAGATGGCCGATCATGTGATCCGCATGGAAGATGGCCGTGTTTACAGTTAAGGGGGACAGGATATGCTTGCGAATAACAACCTGAAAGTCTGCCATATGCTTGTGAAGCGTGATTTCAAATTTCATCGCAGTAAAAATGGGATTCTGATATTAGTGGTCATGTTAGTTACGGCGCTGTATACCTTTATATTTTTGCTTGGAAGTTCCGTAGAAAAAGCGTTTTTGCTTAATTATCAATATACCTATGGCTCTACTTGTGATGTGATCTATACCGGACTGACCGTGCGGCAGGCCGATGCGATTGCCGGACATGGAAATGTAAAAAGTCCGTTCGCATCGGTATTGCCGGTCAGATTGCAGACCCGTTGATCGGGCAGCGGCTTGTACGGTTGGCCGTCGCTGACAGGGACTATGCCGAAACGGTATTATCCGTTCCTACGACCGGAAATTTACCGGAAATATCCGGTGAGATTGCGCTGGATGAGTTTACGATGGATTCTCTTGGAGTCGCACATAAGCTGGGCGCTCCGGTGAAACTGCGCTGGACGGATGTGGAAGGAAACGATTATATTTCGGAATTTAAGCTGTGTGGCTGGTGGGCCGGTCCGACCAACTTTTCCGAAGCCTGTGCGTGGATTTCCAACAGTACCGTGCAGGAGTTGTTTCCCGGCTGTCAGGATCACATCAGTCGTAATATTACGCTGGGCGTTCATTTTTACCGGTCTGAAAATGCCGAGCAACAGGCAGCTTCCATTTTAGAGGAAGAAGGTATTGCCGAAATCAGCTTTACGACCAATACCGTCTGCAATCCGGCCCGTCTGAAAGAGGCAAAACAGGAGGCTATGCCATTTTATTTTTCACTCATACCGGTGCTGCCGTGCGGATATCTGATGATTTACAGCATTATTCACGTAACGGCGTCGCGGGATACGCTGTATTATGCCGGCTTAAAGTCGCTGGGGATGACGCCGCGTCAGGTTCGCCGTCTGTTTTTGGAACATGGATGTGTTGTTTTTTTGATAAGTTTTCTGCCAGGTTGGATTGTGGGATTTATCCTGCATTTTTTTATTACCGGCAGGGTCGTTATAGGCATGGTGGAAAATCCGGCCTTGTATTTTCTTACATGGCCGCCTTTTGTACTGGCGGCGCTTTGTACGTTCTTCACTACGGCATCGGCCTATCTGATTCCGACCATTCGGCTGTCCCACATGACACCGGTACAGACGGTTATTTCGACGATAGATCGTCTGCCACGCCACAGGAGCAGCGTCGATGGGCATACGACCCTTGGGGGCCTGGCATTGCGCACGCTCAGGCGAAACCGACTGCGCACGTTTCTTGCGGCGTTCGCTCTTCTGATTGCAACGGTGCTGCTTAGTTTTGTACGGATACGGTACATAAGCTTCTGTGAAGAGATCTATATATCGGCGTTTTCTCCCTGGGATTACAGTCTTACGGATGGATCGGCGTATCTTAACTTACAGCAGTATAATGAACAAAATACAAGTATAACAAAAGAAACGGTACAGGAAATAAGATCCTGTTCGGAAGTGACAGCGGTCAGTGTTCTGAAAACCCATGAGATTGACTTGACTGCTTCCGATGAGCTGCGCAGGCGTATCGTGGACTACTACGATCAGCCTTATGATGGTACGGTGACGCTGAGAGAAGTCCACGCAGGCTATCCGGACTGGATCGCAGGAATGGAACGGCTGGAACAGACGGGGCGCTACACAGGTCTGGTGATCGGTCTGGATGGCGCGTATCTGCAGTATGTACTGGATAACTGTCCGTTTACAAGCGGGTGTTTTGATGCCGAAGCGTTTGCTTGCGGTGATTATGTATTGGCTGCAGGAATTGACAGTGAGGGCATTTCCACTCCGGCAGAGGGGGAAACGGTGGAGCTGCATGGACATACTTATACGGTGCTTGGGTCTGTCAGGAATGATGATCAATATATCAGCGGTGCAAACAGTCCAAAGGCTGCTTTTCACATTGCGTATTTAATGCCGGTGGAACAGTTTGACGATCTGTTTCCGGGACAGGGTTACCGTCAGCTGGCCATTGATATTGATCCGAAAGGGCAGGCCGGCTTTGAAACTTTTCTGGAACGCTATGAGCGCAGTCTGAATCGAGGGATAGGGATTAGAAGACGAAGTGAGTATCAGCGAAATTTTAAGGTGTCGACACTGAATACGGTGCTTCCGGAGCTGATAGTTGCTCTGATATTACTGGGAATAGCGCTGACAAATTTCGTAAATATGCTTGTAGTAAAGACGTTTGGCCGGAAAGTGGAATTTGCAGTATATGAAAGTCTGGGAATGACAATATCTCAGCTGCGTTATTTGATGTTTCTGGAAGGCATTTTCCATGCCATGCTGATGTCCGTACTGCTTGTGCCGGCAGTTGTGTTTTTCTCGGCGAACGTGATGCCGGATGTGCTGGAGGCAATGAATTCCTGGACTGTCGTTTATCGTTTTTCGCTGCTTCCTTTGTGGCTGATACTGCCGTTCGTTTTTTTTCTGTCCGTAGCTGTGCCGTTAATTTGTCTGCGGTTTATTACGAAAGGCAACCTGACGGAGCGGATGCGGAGGGTGGAATAAAGAAATTTTACCGAGTTACAAAATGTACCTTTTTTGTACCTGATTTGAGAGATTCGTCTGATATATTAGAATCATCAAAAGGAGGTACAGTACATGGAAACGATTTTGAAGGCTACAGGTCTTAAAAATATTATGGTAAAGGCGAAACGCTGGTGAAGGCGCTGGACGGTGTGGATTTGGAGATTGAACGTGGAACATTCACTGCGATCGTTGGAACTTCGGGTTCCGGAAAATCTACGTTGCTGAATATGCTGGGAGGTCTGGACACTCCAAGCGAGGGCAGTATTATAGTTGGCGATACGGAGCTTGCCAGGCTGAACAGTGAGCAGGCTACTATTTTTCGTCGTAAACGGATCGGCTTTATTTTTCAGAATTACAATCTGGTGCCGGTTCTTAGTGTATGGGAAAACATTATTTTTCCGATTGCGCTGGATGGACGCAAACCTGACAAGACGTTTATTATGCAGGTCGTGCGTCTTCTGGCTCTGGAAAAAAAGCTGGACAGTCTGCCGAATAACCTTTCCGGAGGTCAGCAGCAGCGCGTGGCAATTGCGCGTGCACTTGCCAGCAAACCGTCTATTATTCTGGCGGATGAACCTACCGGTAATCTGGATACCCGTACGAGTGACGATGTGATCGGTTTATTGAAGATGACTGGTAAAGAGTTTCGGCAGACGATTGTGATGATTACGCATAACCCGGAAATTGCACGAATGGCAGATCGCGTCGTTCGCATTGAAGATGGACGCATTGCAGTGTAAGAAGGAGGGGTATCCAATGAACGTAAATAAGAAGCAGCGACAATTTCATCCGGTCATAACGGTCAGCCAACGCACATTTCGGAATAATCGGGCACGCAATCTGGTAGCGGTTCTGGCGATTTTGATGACGACCCTTCTGTTTACAACACTGTTTACGCTGGCACAGAGTATGAGCGAGAATCTGATTGAAATGACCTTTCGGCAAACGGGCTATGATGCACAGGTATCCTTTAAGAAGATTGAACCGGAGCAGGCAGAGAAGTTAGCGGTTCATCCGGATGTAGAGGAGCTGGGACACAGCATTGTATTAGGCATAGCCGAAAATCGTGAGTTTGGAGGGCGTCAGGTTGAGATTCGCTGGGCGAATGACAGCTATGCGGTGCATAGTTTTGCCGCTCCTGTAACCGGACAGCTGCCGCAGTCCGTAGACGAGCTGGCGATGGATACGATTGCGCTCGATCGGCTGGGCATTCCTCATGAACTGGGGCAGACAATTACACTGGAATGGCGAAAGGATCCGTCCGATGCCAATGCCGAACCGGTGCGGACGGTCTTTAAGCTCTGCGGTTTTTGGGTGGGAAATGAGTCGTCTTATGCCAGTATGGCCTGGGTCAGTCGGGAGTACGCGGACCAGATGACAGGCGGCATTTACAATCGCGCCGAAAAAGGCAGTTTTGGGCAGTATACGGCACAGATCAGCCTGTATCGTGACGATCATATTGAAAAAACAATGGAAAAAATACTTTCGGATATGGGGCTGCAGGATCTGGAATACAATGTTAATCTGGCTTACTCTCCGGAGATGGGCGCGATGGCGATACAGGAAACTTTGCCTATGTATGTTGGCATGATATTTGTATTCATCGCCGGTTATCTGATTATTTATAATGTTTTTCAGATCAGCGTTGCCGCAGATGTGCGGTTTTACGGTAAATTAAAAACACTTGGAACGACGAACCGCCAGATCGGAAAATTAATCTACCGGCAGGCGAACTGCCTGTGTATCATGGGAATTCCCGCCGGACTTGTGCTGGGGTGGCTGTTGGGGCTGGTACTGGTGCCTGCTTTTACCGGAATTTTGGAAAATGGCGGCAGGGTATCCGTTCATCCGCTGATTTTTATAGGTTCTGCGGTGTTTGCATGGCTTACGGTTTTTATTTCCTGTCTGCGTCCTGCGCGTCTGGCCCAAAAAGTATCGCCTGTGGAAGCTCTGCGGGCTGGTGATGTCGGTATTTCCCGAAAGAAAAAGAGTAAAAGAGGTGAGATCGGAGCGTCTCTTGCCGGTATGGCATGGGCAAATCTTGGTCGGAATAAAAAACGCACCGTCACCGTAATCTGCTCACTGACTTTGGGACTTGTGCTGCTGAGCTGTTTTTAT
This sequence comes from Eubacterium plexicaudatum ASF492, assembly GCF_000364225.2. GTDB lineage: Bacteria > Bacillota > Clostridia > Lachnospirales > Lachnospiraceae > Eubacterium_J > Eubacterium_J plexicaudatum. The sequence goes on along the minus strand of NZ_AQFT02000001.1, from coordinate 3,750,119 downwards.
GCTAAAAATGCTGCTTTTGATATGGAGAAATATCTGGCTGATCTGACCCTTGCGGATTTTGAACTTTCGGAAGTTACGAATGAGAATTACATGACCGGCTATGATCCTTACGGCGAAACGCTCAACAGGGAGCTGACAGACGCAATAGAAAAAATGGACGGCATAGAAAAAATCGGATACCAGTATTCACATCAGTTTTTATGGCAGATAGATGAACAATTCGTACAAAATCTAAACGGCTTTTATACAAATGAAATGCTGGACGAATGGGCGTCTTATGACACTGCCGGTGTGGAAGCGTTTCATCAGGCCGTGAACAGCAAAGAGATGTCTGCGGTTGTATTCGGACTGGATGGCATTCCGCTGGAGGCAATTACACAGGAGCAGTATCTGATGGACGGCAGCTTTGATGCACAGGCTTTTGCAGGTGGAGAGTATGTGCTGGCCATTGGACCGGCCGTGGATTTGGAGGAAACATATGAAGTCCTTCCGGTACCGTCGGTGGGCAGCAAGGTTGTGCTGGAAGGGAAGGAATACAAGGTCATGGGAGTTGTCTATCCTCTGATGCCGGTAGATGACGGAGCCGCGGAAGCGGGTGCGTCCGCGGCAATGGAACAGCATTTTATTATGCCGATGGATACGTTTCGGGCCAACTGGCCGGATAATACGATGCGCAAACTGTTTGTTAACGTGGACGACGCGCATATCGAGTCCGTGCAAAAATGGCTGGACAGTTATACAAAAGAAGTCGATTCCGCACTTCCTGTCACTTCCCGAAAGTCCATGGCACGGCAATATGAGGCAGAAACCCGTTCTTCTGCCGTTATGGGCAATGCGATCAGTATTGTAATCGCTCTGGTTGGTGTGCTCAACTTTGTTAATTCCATGGTTACGGCAATTGTATCCCGTAAGCGTGAGTTTGCCATGATTCAAAGCGTGGGTATGACGAAAAGGCAGCTTTGTAAGATGCTGATGTATGAAGGTGTTTATTATGCGCTGCTGACACTGGTGATATCTTATTTTGTAAGCGCCCTGGCAGTAGGCGTGGCAGTGCGTGGTATGATTGCCGGAGGTTTTACGACATTTCGTTTTACCTTACTGCCGCTGAATATCTGTGCTCCATTGCTTCTGGTCTTTGCCGTATTAATTCCGTATTTGTGTTTTAAGAATCTGGAAAAGCAGAGCATTGTGGAACGCCTGCGGATGGAATAAGTTTTTGGAATGTATTTGGTGTATATCGTATCGGAACGATATACACCTTTTTCTTTTATAAAGTATCGCAATAGTTGACTTAATATCGCAAAGTATCTTTTGATTCTCTTGAAAGGACGTATTTTTTTTGCTATGGTATAAATCAAAGAAAGACAGGTGATGAAATGGATATACTTCGTCTGGCGGACAATATAGCCGGATTTCGAAAGGAAAAGAAAATAACACAGGAACAGCTGGCGGATTTTATGGGAGTTACAAAAGCTTCGGTATCGAAATGGGAAACGAGGCAAAGCATGCCGGACATCTCCCTGCTGCCGCAGCTTGCCGCATTTTTTGATGTTTCTATTGATACGTTAATGGGATATGAAGCGAGTCTTGGTAAGGAGCAGATCCGGAAAATTTATTTGGATTTGTGTAAGGAATTCTCAGGCTGGGAAGATGCAAAAAATGCCCAAAATGCAGGCAATGCAAGGAAAGAGTTTGATCTTATTATGGATAAAACAAAAAAATTGGTTAAAAAGTATTATTCCTGCTATGAATTTTTACAAAGCATCATATGTCTGTGGGTCAATCACCATATGCTGCCAGAGCCGGAACGAAGTACGGAAATACTGGAAGATGCCAGGAAGCTGTGCATTCATGTTTTAGAAAACTGCAGGGATATCGGTCTGTGCAAAGATACGATGTTTATGAAGGCGAGTATAGATTTGATGCTTGGAAATGCACAGGAGGTTATCGAAGAGCTGGAGGAGCACATTCGTCCGGAGGGAATGGCTATTCAGGGAGAAGATATTCTTATTAATGCGTATTTACAGGTTGGAGACCTGGAAAAAGCAAATGATCTGACCCAGATCGGCATGTATCTGCATATGATTGCTCTGGTACAGGAAAGCGTTCGGTATATGATCATACACAAAGACCGGCTGCAAAGCTGTGAGGAAACGTTGTATCGCGTGACGGAGCTTGCACGGATATACAATCTGGAAGAACTGAATTTTAATGCGATTGCAGTATTTCATTTTCAAATGGCGGTTATTTACTGTGAGCATGGTGAAAAAGCCGGAGCGGTGGAACAGCTGCAAAAATATATAACGCTGTCCATGCGTTTTTTACAAAGTGACGATTCCTTTTTAAAGAAGGATGCGTATTTTGACAGGCTGGATATCTGGTTTGACAAAACATTGCTTGCGGGAAACATTCCAAGAGATAAAAAGGTTATTTATCACAGTCTGCGTGCATCTTTGAATGAACCCTGTTTTGAAATATTAAAGGACGAGCTGGCGTTTCAAAAGCTGAAAAACAGCACGGAAAGGTTTGGTGTGATGTATGAATAAAAACAGAGATCATAAAAATACAATAAAGGACGCACTTGCGTTTACGGTAATCTTACTTCCGTTTGCGGCAGTCGGCGGTTATTTTACCGGCAGGTATGCATATGCTTCCTACACGGCCGAAGTACGGCAAATGATACTGGAACAGGGTGGAAGTGTTGATACACTTGCGCTCATATCAATGGCGCAGACGGTGCTGTATACGGTTTTTTGTGCTGTTGCAGGCTATATGCTTGCCGGTCTGACAGGACTGATGAAACCGCTGAAATATAAAAAGGAACCGCTGTTGAAAACCGTTTTCATAACGGTCATATGCGGAGTTCTGTTTTCTTTGGATGATCCGGTGTTTGGAAAATTGATTCCACAGGTGGCAGCGTCTTATAAAAGCGGGCTGTTATACAAAAGTATTGATAACCTGATTACATCCGTATTGTATGGCGGAATCGTAGAAGAATTAATACTTCGGCTATTTTTAATGTCACTGGTGGCATTTGTATTATGGAAGCTGTTTTTTAAGAAATATTCGAAAGAAGAAATTCCGGAGAAAGTGTTTGTCATCGCAAATGTAATCTGTGCGTTATTGTTTGCGGCAGGGCATTTACCGGCTACCATTTCTATGTTTGGAGAACTTTCGTTTGTTATTTTATGCAGATGTTTTTTAATGAACGGGGCGCTGGGATTTGTATTCGGAGAGCTGTACCGAAAATATGGCATACAGTATGCATTTATCGGTCATATGGGAGTGCATGTGGTATCCAAGGTGATCTGGAATTTTTCACATTTTATTTGAATTGTATATAAATTGCGAGTGTGGTAAAATGAGAACATCGTAAAAACAGAAAAAGTTATGTCGAAATACGATCGGAAGGAGTACTTATTACAGTGAAAAAATACCATAACATACACCAGCTGACAGATAATCCATTTTTAAATTTATATCAGATGGATGCCATTGACACAAAAGGAAACGACTTTTCTTATTATTTTGTATCCAGAAATGATGCGCAGCACATTAAAATCAAGACACAATCCATGAAAGCGGAAGGCATTGTGATTTATGCCGTTACCAACGAACAGAATCCAAAACTCGTGCTGATTCGCCAGTACCGTTATCCGCTGGACGCGTTTTTATACGAGCTTCCGGCCGGGCTGGTTGACGGAGACGAAACACCGGGCATGGCCGCATCCAGAGAGATGAAGGAGGAGACAGGACTGGACTTTGTGGAATACGGCGGAGGAAAGACCTGTTATCGCAGACCGTTTTTTATGGGAGCCGGATTTACGGATGAGACAAGCGCAACGGTATTTGGCACGGTAAACGGCAGTGTATCGGACGCATTTGTAGAGGATACCGAAGAGATACAGGTAGTGCTTGCCGACAAGGAACAGGTACGAAAATACTGGAACAGGAACGCGTTTCCATGCGTGGGGCGTATTTGATGATGCATTTTTGCATGCGGATGAACCGTTTGCGTTTTTAGATGCATAGGATGACAGAACCAATCGAATCAGGGTATTTATTTTGAAATTACAAAATGAAATACCCTGATCCATCCTATGTCAGCTTTCGTGAATCAGATAATATACGGCTGAAAACGGAGGCAGGTCAATGCTGTAACGATCTTTCTCAGGCATAAGCGAAGTTTGCGTCGGTACCGCAGTTTTGCCATAGCGTTCGTCATTGCTGCACAGCAGCAGTTCCAGTTTTTTTGCATTCGGTATGGTGAATGTATAAGCTTTCTGCTCCTTATCTGAAAAATGAAACAAAGCCGCAATCCGCTCCTGTTTGCTTGTTCGTTCAAACGCATAGATACACTTATCTTCCTGATGGCAGTCCAGCCACTGAAAACCTTCTTTTTCAAAATCATTTTCATAGAAAGCAGGATGTTCCAAATACAGGTGGTTTAAGTCTGTCATAAACCTGTAAAAATTCTGATGGGCCGGGTAATCTAATAAGTTCCAGTCCTGCTCCCGTTTCTCGTCCCACTCTCTGAAGTGACCGATCTCATTTCCCATAAAATTCAGTTTTTTGCCCGGATGGGCGTACATGTACATGTAAAATGCTCTGGCCTGTGGAAATTTACCATCGTAATCGCCGCTCATTTTCTGCAGAATCGTTGCTTTTCCATGTACGACTTCATCATGCGACAGCGGCAGCAAAAACCGATCGTCATAATAGTACATCATGGAAAAGGTCAGCTTATGGTAATCACGGCTGCGGTACTGCGGTTCCGTACGGAAATAATCCAGTGTATCGTTCATCCAGCCCATGTCCCATTTATAATCAAATCCGAGTCCGCCTTCGGATACGGCTTTTGTAACGCCCGGATAGGAAGTCGAATCCTCGGCAGATAATATTGCGGTCGGATGCAGGGTTTTCAATTCCTGATTCATGTATTTTAAAAATGATACGGCATTCATATTGACACCGCGGCCAGGGTCGCCTTGCCAGTAAATGGCACGGCTGATGGCATCCATGCGCAGGCCGTCCATGTGATATTCGCTCAGCCAGTAATTGGCTGCGGACTGCAGAAAGCTGCGGACTTCACCGCGGGAATGCATAAAGTTGCAGCTGCCCCATTCACTGACGCCGACGGCGTTGTGCGGATATTCATATAAAGCGGTTCCGTCATAGGAACCGAGTGCGTAATCGTCGACGGCAAAATGTACCGGAACAAAATCCATAATGATGCCAATCTCATTTTGGTGGCATTGATCGACAAATGCTTTTAACTGATCGGCTGTTCCATAGCGGGAAGTCGGACTGAAAAATCCGGTCGACTGATATCCCCAGGATTCATCACATGGATATTCATTTAAAGGCATTAATTCTACATAGTTATAACCGGTTTCTTTTAAATAAGGAATCAGGATATCGGCCATTTCTTCATACGTATACCAGTCGTCCGCCTGCTGTGAAGGCTTGCGGAAAGAGCCCATATGTATTTCATAGATGTTCAGCGGTTCGTTTTTACAGTCGCTGCGTGACTGCATCCATTTTTTATCATGAAATTGATAGGCGTCCATGTCACGGATGAGTGATGCGGAATTCGGACGCAGTTCCATGCCAAAACCGTATGGATCGCAATGGTCAATGCAGCGTCCGTCGCGTCCGTAAATGCGGTATTTGTACATCATACCTGCGGCAGCATGTTCCACATAACATTCCCAGAAATGTCCGTCGTGAATTTTATGCATTTCCGTTTCCTGCCAGTCGTTAAATTCACCGATCAGGGCAATTGCGGATGCGCCGGGAGCAAATGTTCGAAAATATGCTCCGTTTTCTGTCAGATGCGCGCCAAGGAACCGGTAAGCGTCCAATATTTTCCTGTATAAAATCCATAAAAGTCCATAAAAACCTCCTTGCAGATAATAGACAATAGTTGTTTATTTTGATATGATTATCATACAGGAAAATACCGGAAGCTTCCACCAACAATTTTCAGTATTTGGCGGATAAGCAACCAATTTACAAAATTGTCGTTTATTGGAGAAACAGTCATGGATATCAGAATGGAAAAAACCGAGAAAGCAATCAAAAATGCATTTATGGAATTACGGTCTAAAAAGCCACCCGAAAAAATAACCGTAAAAGAACTTTGCCGTTTGGCCTGCATTAATAAATCAACATTTTATTCACATTATGAAGACATTTATGCACTGTCGGAACGGATGGAGACGGAAACGGTAGAATCCGTATTAAAAAGCATTCCCCACGCGCAGCAGTATACATTTGAAAATCTGGATGTGGTTGCAAGAGAACTGTGCCTTGCTTTTATATCACATCTTTCCCTGATTCAGGTACTGTTTTCCGGGAAAGGACACAGCTATCTGGCAGATAAACTGGAAAAGAAATCAAGAAAACGGTGTTTGAAAAATATCCGGAATACAAAGAAGATGCGGAAAAAAATATACTGCTCACCTATTGTGTACACGGAGCGTATTACGCATATTGGAATAATCAGAATGTAGAGATGGAAACACTGTTGCAGGCGATTGAAAAGATAGTAAAAGTGCTGCAGGCAATTTAAAGCGTGTTTAAATGGCAAATGACATTATAAAAGAATCCGCGTTAATCGTATTAAGCATTTCCTGAAATCATCCGATATAATAACTAATAAGCTGTAGGCAGCAATTGATGATGCTTATGCATCTTGAACAACATGATATAAGACAGCAGAGTAACATACCGGTATGGAATTCAGGATGAATGTTACACTCAGGGAGGAGAGAAGATATGCAGGTAATTGCGCACAATTTGGAGTCACAATTTGCAAACCGACAGTTAAATACGACAGCAAAAGAGAAGGCAAAGAGTACCGAAAAATTGTCTTCCGGTTATCGGATTAACAGAAGTGCGGATGATGCTGCAGGACTGCAGATCTCAGAAAAGATGAGATGGCAGATTCGGGGTCTGGACAAAACAGTGGATAACTGTGAGGCAGGCTCTTCTTTTTGTGAAGTGGCAGACGGTGCGATGCAGCAGATGGAAGATATTTTGCACCGCATGCGGGAACTGTCCGTACAGGCAGCAAATGATACGAATACGCTGGTAGACCGCCAGGCGATTCAGAATGAAATGAATGCACTTGTTGTGGAAGTCAACAGAATAACAAGTGATACGGAGTTTAATACGTTAAGTGTGTTCGGCTGGGAAAGATCGGCTACAAATTATAAACCGGATCCTGCAAATCCCGGAGGGTGGATTGTTTCCGGACCGCCGACTACCAATGTGGTTACGGGGACAAATTATGGTCTTGGAGAAATTCTGGGGCCAGGGAAAATTTATGATAAACCGAAGCTGAATGATAAAATCAAGTTTGATATTGCAGATGGATGGGAGATTACAGGGAAGAATCAATATACGACGACTTATGGCACAGGAAACATGAAGTCCGGTACGACGGATACACTTGTTAAAGAAATAGAAAAGTATATGCCCAATGCAAATATAACGGCGGCAGAGCTTCTTTCCGGTACGGCCGGTGATATAGACCGTTATGAGGTTGATGCCGCCGGAGTTGCATATCATGTCTCAATAAAATTTGATCAGGGTACGCAGATGATGGATGGTAAATATCCGGCTCAATTTATCAAATTGGAAAAAGGAACATATGCCATTCCGGGAGATCCGACGTCTTTTGTGCCGGAAGCTACGGAGTTTTCTACGGAACTGGTACAAAAAATAGGAAGCACGGCTTACGATAACGGGAAAGATTATGGGGCCGCATGGCTGGATTTTTCGGGATTGGGTACGGATTTTAATCTTTCCGATTTATATGGCCAGGGTTTTAATTCCAGCTGTGCAACTTGTTCGAAGCATTACAGTATCAGCTTTACAGGAGATCCCTGTACGCAGACGACACCAAATGGTACGAATTATTCTTATTCAGGGAGTTCTTCATCACCTTGTCTGGAGATTAATCTAAGCGGTTGCACTACAGGGACGGAAATTGTAGAGCGTATTATGGACGCGGTCAATAATGCTTCGAATTTTAATAACCATTATACACAATACGCCGTGAATCAGACGGAACCGGGAAAGCTTTATATTCTTGATAACAGGAATAATCAAGCTGGCGGAGGAATATCCACATTTGAACCAGCAAAAAGAAATAAGGACGGGCAGCTTGAAGTCGGCGGCGAAGTTATTGTTAACAAGGGCGATCCGCCTACGGACAGGGTCGTATACGCAAATAAAAACATGTGGATACAGAGCGGAACGACCAATATGAATGGATTTTTTATAGAAAGACCGCTGCTGAGCGCAGGAATTTTAGGCATAATGGGGTTAAGCGTACTTGATTTTGAAGCGGCGTCTACGTCCATTGATTCCTGTGACGCAGCATTAACAATTTTAAATGAAGAGCGCACAAAAATCGGCGCCCAGCAAAACCGTCTGGAATCCGCAATTCTTGTTAACGCGAATACGGAAGAAAACACACAGGCTGCAGAGTCCCGTCTGCGCGATACGGATATGGCTGAGGAGATGGTGAACTATTCAAAGAGTTCCATTTTGGAACAGGCAGGACAGGCTATGCTTGCGCAGGCGAATCAGTCAAAACAGGGCATACTCAGTTTGTTTAGTTAAGGCAGATAACCTGCAAGATGGATTTACAATTGTTTTTTTGTATGGAGTATAATAATTTGGATATGCATGAATATAAGTGTGCATCGGAAAGAGGAGAATGGTTATGGGTGAGATCAGAAAGTATACCTGTACATGTGGTTATGAAACAGATCTGCGTGCAGGAGGCGGACTTGCAGGATGCAACATTGGTATGATCGCAAACTTTTTCCCGAAAGAGACGGAAGCACTGGTAAAAGAACGAAATGAAGGAAGAGTCAAACAGGGAATTTTGCAGCTGCTGCAGTAAGGATAATACAAATAAAAAAGGAAGCTGCAGCAGCTTCCTTTTTTGTTACGAAAATATTTATTTTTATGTGGATGGCGCAGCAGATGCGATGCCAGATCTTTTCCGAGAAAATAAACTCTTCGGTAATAAGTAAACGTAGAAATCAATACAAATCCGATACTGATTCCAAATAATGTGGAAGCACAGTCTGCTGCGTTCTGCCACATGGCAGTCGTATCTTTCAGCAGAAAATTTACGGCGGTACTGTAGATCAGACTTCCGGGTGTCAGCGGTATGATCGCCGGATACAAAAATACGGTAGATGGCATTTTAAACTTCATAGCCATAATCTCCGCATACAAAGATGCAAACATAGCTGCCAGCAGAGAATAGATCAGTCTGGAATCAATGACCAGCAGCAGGAGCAGATAGCACAGACGGGTCAGTGCACCGCCCAGGCCCGCCCACACGAGATAGCGTGTCTGCATCTGGAATTTTAATCCGAATCCAATCGAAGCGATAAAAGATAATAAGATCAGTTTTATACTTTCAGCCATTGTACCGCATTCCCTCCAAACATATAAATACTCAGCACAAGTCCAAGGACGATAGCTATGGATTCCAGCACTACTTTCATAAATTCCAGAATCCCGTTCATTTCATTGCCGCATAAAATATTACGGACGGCATTTACAAGTGAAATGCTTGGAATCATTTTCATGCTGTTTGTAATAACGATAATAAAATAATTTTGTCCGATACCGAATTTGATAAACAATAATGCCAGAGAACCGGCTGCCCACATACAGAGTGTGTTGGCAACGATCTGGTTAATTTTGCGCCGGTCAAAATACTCGGACAGCCAGTACAGCATAAACGTATTTAAAGACACGGCAAGAATATCCGAAAAACTTCCTCCGTATATCGCACACAAGGTAGACATAGAGATCAGATGTCCGAAAATAATGACCGCCGTTGGAAAATTTTTTACGTTTTCAGCTTCCTCCAGCAGTTCCGCCAGCGTGTCGGGCGGAGGGGTTTCAGCACATACTTTACGGGAAAGCTGATTAAATCGATTCAGTTTTTCCAGATGATTACAGGTTGAATGCACGCTGAGCTGTCTTGTCCCGGACACATCATCTTCTGATTTTGCGCCAATCATAATCAGGCTGTTTAATGAAAAAATACTGATGGAATGCAGATGGTAACTGCGGCAGATACGATACATAGTATCGTTCACCCGCTCCAGATTGGCTCCGACAGCCAGCATTTTGCAGCCAAGTCCGGCTGCGAAATCAAGTATGTATTCTATGTCAGTCATAATGAGGCACCTCCGTAAATCCTGCGCTCATACTACGTTTGCAGTAATAAATCCGGCACATCCACTGTTTGCCGGTGGCAAAGTGCCGGATTTGAATGTTTGATCCGAATCGGCCGATCAGGCAGTTATTTCGACAGAACGCAACAGCATGATATGATATTCTTCATCTTTTATAATTCTGATTTGTTCATACAGCAGTGCTTATATTTTTTTCCTGAACCGCATGGACACGGAGCGTTGCGGGAAATTTTTTTCTCGTTCAGTACCAGGGGTTTGTGTTCGTAACCTTCGTTAATCAAAGTACCCATTATTTTGGCCTTTTCCGAAGGGTACTGTTCAAAAAAGTGTCCGTCCTGAAAAAAAGGCTGCAGACGCTGATACGTTTTCAGCAACCGGCTTCTTACGTAATTCAGTTTTGAAGCATCTTTCAGCTGTATCATAAAGTCGGCTATTTTTTCATATTCGTGTGCATGTTCCCGTTTCAGTATTTCAGCCTGTGCCAGAATGTCTTCCCGTTCCTGAATCATGCACAGCTGCATGTCTACAATGGCAAATTTTTCCAGCATTTCATCTTCGTCCATGTCGATATCTTCGTATTCGTCGAAATCATGAAACAGTTCCAGATAAGTGATCAAAGTGTCATCAATCCTGGAATCGACATATACGCGCTGAAAATAAAACAGTTCCATGGCTGACCGGATTTTCCTGTTTTCCGATTCATCACGGCATGCTTTTAAACAGTCTTCGTAGATTCGGATGATCATTTCGTATTCCGTGGACGGATAAGTGACGTTCATGCATGCATTCGCAATTAAAAATGCAATTTTTGGAATAAATTCTTTCACATAAAGGCTGTATTGCGCCAAAAAACTGTGCAGCATGTCCAGTATTTTTGCAAGAGCATTCGTTTCGGCATAGTAGTTCATGGACAGTAGTCCACAGTAGGCAGAAACCAGATTTGGCATATCTTCTCTGAGCCATCGGCTATCCGATCCGACAAGATCCAGCAGAACGGATACGCCCTGCTTGTACCGATGATGGTCGTCACAGAGAGAACCGTACAACATCAGAAAATCGGGTTCCCGGCAGCCGAGTTCGTATGCATTTGCACAGGCAAGCAAAGCTTTCTGGGTAAAACCGCGCTCCTTGTAAGAGTAAGCCAGTACCATCTGAAACCAGTGATTGGACGGATCTTTACCGACTAAAAGCTCGGCATTTTTTACAGCCTTGCCGGTATTTCCGCATCGGCGCTGTGCCATGATTAACAGGTATAAAAACTGCAGATCGTTTGGAAAACGTTTCCAGGCTTCTTCGCAGGTATCCCGGTATAAAGTGAGATTTTTCTCGTTTCGATATGTTTGAATCTGAGCGAGCATTTTTGCGGCAGCCGGATTGCTAAGCGGCGCAAACGTGGGACCGTCCGGTTTGTTTTGTGCACGTTTTAAATGTTCGTATGCCTTACGGATTTCCTGAAATTTTTCAGGATCGGATTCCGGTGAATGCATACGAACCATTTTAAAATATGCCTTTTTAATTTCTGCCTGTGATGCTCCCTGTTTCAGACCAAGGATGCTGTAAGCGGTATTCATTTCAATCACTCCTAAGCGTGTGGTAGTTTACGGTCCGGAATACTATTCTTCATGGAATTCATCCAGGATATACATCAAATCGGATTCGCAGACTTTGGCCAGTTCCTGATCTTCTGAGATAAGCGCTTCTTTCAGATCGTAAATAGCCGTTTCCAGAGTTTCTTTTAACGACATATCGTTTTGTACATGCGGATGCTTCAGCAGTTTTTCGGCACGTCGTATAATGGTACGGAATTCGCCTGCATTTGGGGCATCTTTCCATTTGCTGACATCCATCAGTTCTTCTTCGTCGGTCTGTTCCTGCATCATATTGATTTCGATGGAAGCGTCTGCGCCGGTACTTGGTATGGATGCTTTTACATTCAGCATACCATCCAGATTGTAGGAAAATTCCACATGAATGCGTTCTGCTTTGGCTTTTTTCGGAGGAATACCGTGTATTTCAAAGTCTCCTAAAAAGTGATTTCTGCTGGCGGAACTGCTTTCCCCCTGGTATACCTCAATATGTGCAATTGTCTGATTGTCCGAGCTTGTGAAATAAGTTTCGCTGCGGGTAACAGGTATCGTAACGTTTCGTGGAATGATGACAGCCATACGGTCCATGGAAAAATTATCTACGACACGAATTCCCAGTGTATATGGATTTACATCTGTTATAATAATACTGTCTTCCTGATGAATGCTGCCTTCAATAATGCCAGCCTGAATTGCTGCGCCTTCTGCCACGGCATAATCAGGATTTACGGCCTGGGAAGGCGCCATATGCAGGTAGGCTTCAATATCTTTTGCCACAAGCGGCATTCTGGTAGAACCTCCGACCAGAATAATGCGGTCAATATCTTCAGGCAGAATACCACTGTCTGCAAGTACAACGTCAATCGGCGGATGTGTCCGTTCAATCAGTTCACGTGTCAGTTCTTCGAACGCTTCCGCAGTCATGGTTTCATCCAATGCAATTGGTTCACCGGATTTTTCCGCAATCATTGGAATAAGTATCTGATGGGAGTGATTCTGACTCAGAGCTTTTTTACACTGCTCGGCAGCCTCTTTTAATTTTACCATTGCAAATTTATCTTTTGTCAGATCAATCTCATGTTTTTTCTGAAATTCACCGATCAGCCAGTCCATGATCTTTTGATCAAAATCTTTGCCGCCCAGCTGATTATCACCGCTGCTTGCTTTCACTTCCAGCACACCGTCGAACATTTCCAGCAGTGTGACGTCAAAAGTACCGCCGCCCAGGTCATAAACGAGAATGTGGCTTTCTTCCTCCATATGCTCCAGTCCATAACTTAAAGCAGCTGCGGTCGGTTCGTTTAAAATGCGCATAACTTCCAGTCCGGCCTTTTTGCCGGCTTCTACCGTAGCCTGTCTTTGCAGGTCGTCAAAATAAGCAGGTACGGAGATTACGGCACGGCTGATTTCCGATTTTAAATATTCGGATGCATAGGTTTTAACATATTCCAGTAGTTTTGCAGATAATTCTACAGGAGTATATTGCTCTTTGCCCAATGAGATTTTATCGTTTGTACCAATTTTTCTTTTTACTTCAATAGCCGTTTTCTCAGGGGACAGTAAGTATTGTGCCCGTGCTTTTTCACCGACTACAAATTCGTCATTTTCGTTGAGTCCTACGGCAGACGGAGTAATAATTTCATTATCCAAATTAAAGATCATAAGTGGTTTTCCGTTTTGAATAACGGCAGCTTCTGTTGTAGAGGTTCCAAGATCAATTCCAATTACTGTATTCATAATGTTCTCCTGTTTCCGGCTGTACGCCTGTAATCGTTTTTGACGATAAGATTTCCGGTACGATTCTATCTATGTTATTGCGCAGCCGCAAAACGATATGCACCAGCCTGCGCTTTTCTTCTGACTTTTCCTTTGTATACATATCCGCAGCGGTAGATTTCGGCAATGGTTTTATCTAATGCCGGATCGGTGGTATCAATTGCTTCGATGATATCATACAGATTGTAATCTACGCTGACGCCGCATTCCTGTATGACGCGGATGGAACAGTTTTGCCGGTACTGTTCCAGATTTTTTTCCATAAGTGAGATTTGCATGGCCCAGGACTCATCTTTGGAAAACGCATAATGTTTCAAATTCCAAAATTGTTCCTGATAAGCTTCGAACAGAGCCAAAAGCAGCTGTTCCGTCCGGTCGGCTTCCTGCAGACGGGTTTGTATATCGTCTTCATCCGACTTTTTTTCGGCCCATTCATCCAGCAGATCTTCGATAGCCATATCGTGTTTGTGCACGTCGGAATGCAGCTGCCGGAAATACGCTTCCGTTTCATCCACGTGCTGACCGAGACGCAGATCGAACCGGTCCAGATGCTGATGAAGCGTAGTATCCAGCTGTTGCATCTCCGTCGTTGTGTTGAACTTGAACTGCCGGACGGTTTCCGATAAATCAGCTAAAAGACCCAGCTTCTGCTTTGCGTCAGCGGTATCCCGGGCAATGGCAGCCAGCTGTTCTTCCAGCCGGCGGTATTGATCGTCCTGATTTTTATGTTTGAAAAACATGTGCGAATCCTGCCTTTATATTATGATAGTTACGGTATGTAAATTAAAAAATGATAGCTTTCTTCATTATAACGCATATTCCGGTGATTTACTATTACAAAATAGCGGATTATGAGAGAAAAATCAAGTAAATTTTATATATTTGTGAATTCTTGTTCAAAGAAGCGGATAAAAGTTGTATTTTTCGGTTATATAAAGTAAAATATAGAAAATACCGAATACATGATAAAAAACAGGAGGATCAAACAGCATGGAATACATTTATAAGACAAAGGGAACCTGTTCCACACAAATTAAATTAAATATCGAAGACGATGTGGTAACCAATGTATCGTTTACAGGAGGATGCAACGGCAATCTGAAAGCGATTCCGGCACTTGTAAACGGACTGACCGTGGACGTGATTGAGAAAAAACTGTCGGGCATTACCTGTGGATTGAAGCAGACATCCTGCGGAGACCAGCTTGCAAAAGCCTGCAGAGAAGCTTATGAGCATCAGAAAAGCGGAGCGGTTGGCTAACGGCATGAAATTTTTATGAAAGAGAGGAAATCAGGAATGAAAGTTGCAGTTACTTATGAAAATGGAAACGTATTTCAGCATTTTGGACATACGCAGCAGTTTAAAATTTATGACATCGAGGATGGCAAAATTGTAGGTGAACAGATCGTAGATACGCAAGGAAGCGGTCATGGAGCGCTGGCCGGAATACTTGGCGCCAGGAAGATAGATACGCTGATCTGCGGAGGTATTGGAGCAGGCGCACAGATTGCTCTGGCAGAAGCCGGCATTCGTCTGTATGGCGGAGTATCAGGCAGTGCGGATGAGGCGGTAAAGGCATTGCTTGCCGGCAGTCTTGCTTTTGATCCGGATGTTCATTGCGACCATCATGGACATGACCATCATTGCGGCGAAGGACACCATTGCGGTGAAGGACACCATTGCGGTGCATAAAGATTTGAACATCAAAAAACCCCGGAAGCATTTGCTTCCGGGGTTTTTTAAAATTTGTTGACAAATTTATAATATAGTGCTATGGTTAATTACATAGGTAATGAACTATTGAAGCGATGAAGGAGAAGAAAAGAAGAGAGGTGACATGTTTGAATGAAATCTTAAAACAGGATAAGTCCATCTATCTGCAGATCAGCGAAATGATTGAGAATGACATTTTAAGGAATGTTCTGTTGGAAGAAGAGAAAGTGCCAAGTACAAATGAACTGGCAAAATTTTTAAAGATCAATCCCGCAACAGCGGCCAAAGGCATAAATCTGCTCGTTGAGGCAGGTATTTTGTACAAGAAAAGAGGGATAGGTATGTTTGTAGCACAAGGGGCAAAAAAGGCGGTAAAAACAAAACGTAAAAACGCTTTTTATGAAAATTATATCAAATCGCTGCTGACAGAGGCAGCCAGTCTGGGGATTGCCGAGGAAGAGCTGATTGAAATGATCAGAGGTAAATTTTAATTGTGGCAAAGCAGATGCGAAAGGGCACGGAATTGGAGGAATCAATGAGTTTAAAATGTGAAAATATCGTTAAAACATATCATGAGAAGGACGTATTAAAAAATATCTGTCTGGAGATTGAACAGGGAAAAATCTATGGGCTGATCGGAAGAAACGGTGCGGGGAAAACGACGCTGCTGTCGGTTATGACGGCACAGAATCCGGCAACCGGCGGAAGGGTTACCTATAATGGGATGCCTGTCTGGGAAAATCAGAAAGCGCTGGATCATCTTTGTTTTGCCAGAGAAATCAGCACGGCGCCTTCCTTTGGAGTAAGTGCGATGAAAGTAAAGGAATATTTGAGAACGGCGTCCATTTTTTATCCTAATTGGGATGCGCAGATGGCACAGCAGCTCATAAAACTGTTTCATCTGGATGTAAAAAAACGGATTGCCGCACTTTCCAAGGGAATGCTGAGTATGGTGACCATTATTGTTGCGATGGCAAGCAAGGCGGATATTACAATGATGGATGAACCTGTTGCCGGTCTGGATGTGGTAGCAAGGGAACAGTTTTACAGGCTGTTGTTAGAAGAGTATGCAAATACGGGACGTACGTTTGTGATCAGTACACATATCATGGAAGAAGCTGCAAATGTGTTTGAAGAGGTTATTATTATAAAAGATGGCACTGTGATCCAAAAGGAAAATACACAGGAGCTGCTGGAAAGAAGCCGGCATATCAGCGGCAGTGCACAAGAGGTGGATGCATTGTGCAAAGGGCTTACCGTATATCGTGAAACAAAAATGGGCCGCAGGAAAGAGGTAACGGTTGTAATGGAAAAAGGGCAGGAGCTTGCAGGCGGATATGACGTGACGATACAGCCGGTCAGTCTGCAGGAGTTATTTCTGGCACTTTGCGGAGAGGGGGCAGTGGAATGAGGAAAGGAGGATGGATGCGCGCACTCGGATATTTTATTCGACAGGCCGAACTTACGGTACTGTTTGGCGTAGCAGGTGGATTTGCAATGGCGATTTATATATGTCTGCTTCAAGGAAATGTGATTGGTTTTCATGAAATTTTTTCTCTGGTTCCGGATGCGGTTATTTATTTTGTTTCTGTCATTTTGTTTACGTATGGCTCGACATCGTTCCGTTTGCATACACAGGTTGTTTCGTTTGGATGTCTCAGAAAATATGCTTTTTGGGGAAATCTCGTAATGCATGGGCTTGTTATGACGGAAAGTTTATTGTTTTGGTGGCTGATGACCATCCTGATGCAGACAGACCGTAAAAATTTCATAGTTTATCTGGCAATATTTTTTGCGGCAGAAGGATGTGCGACATTATTTGACATTGCGGTTATGAAATGGGGGAAGGCTGCATCTGCAGTTATGATTGTCATGATTGCTCTGTTTTCTGGCTGGATTGGCTTTTTCTCAGGCTATGGAGCGGTAATGGAACAGACGTTTTCTTTTTTGCCATTTCATGGTATGGAACAGGTACAGGTTACACAGTGGATGATGCTTGCGGTGGGTGTGCTGCTTTGTATTGCGGCAAATGCAGGAAGCTGGCGGATTATCAGGAAACTGGAAGTAAGAACATAAAAGAAATTCGGAGGAATCGTGTATGATGAAGGAACTGAAAAAACAATTTTATTTGAGATGGAATGATCTCGCATTGATTTTGCTCTTGCAGACAGGGTTGTTTTATTTGGAGAAATCGTCATTGCAGTCATGGTGCATGGAATGAATGATCGGGAAAGTATTTTTCCGTTTGGTACATTGCTGGCATTGCTGGTACCATTCATACTGATGCTGTTTTTAGGAATGTACAGCCTGCCGGTGTGTTTTAATATGGCAATCGGCATGGGAACGACCCGCAGACGTATGCTGCCGGCATTTATCGGCATTTCCCTGCTGCAGTATTTCCTTGGGGCAGGGATGGTATATCTGTGCTGTCTGTTGGAAAAATGGATTTTTCGCATTGCTTATGCAGGGATTGAAAATGAATTGGATATGCAGACCGTATTTCAGTGGAAATATATTGTTCCGGCATGCATTGCGCTTGCTGCATGGAACACCTGGATGGGAGCTGTATATATGAAATATGAAAAAAAGGCATTTCTGTTCTTTTGGGTTTTGTGGATGACAATTTTTATCGGAGGATTCAGAATAAACAGGATGCTCGAAAAGCAGTATGATCATCCGTTTTTGCGGATATACGTCAAAGTGGCGGAATGGTTTCGCGAGTTTCCGGAGAGCGCAGTCCTGCCCGCGATTGTTCTGATTTCGGCAGTATTGATCGCTGTGTCATATCGAATTCTGTGCAGACAGCAGGTGCAGAGTCATTCGGGAAACCGTTAAGTAAATGCGCATGCAAAGTCCTGCTTTACACGTCAGTTGGTATTTGCTATAATTTTTATAGTAATCAGCAGTTTTACACCTTTTTATAAAATAGAAAGCGGCAGGGAATAAATATGCAGGTAATGAAAATACAAAAAGGAAAACGAATCGCGAAAAGGAAAGACAAGGTAAAAGAATGGTATTTGATACAATCAGGTTCCGTCATTCAAAAACTCGGACTGGCAGAGGTTATACTTGGGCCAAATGCAATCCTTGGAATTTTGGAGCGGGACTGGTATATCTGCGATTATATTGCAGCAGAGGATACGGCGATTGCCGTAATCCCATGTGAGAATGCGGATGATCTGAAAAATATACTTTCGGCAAATGAACGTTATCGGATTGTTTTTTTACGTACGGCAATTGAGCAAAGACACCGGATATTCGTACTGTATTCACAGCTGTATCGGCGTATGAGCCAGTTTCATGCATTTGTGCAGACCGTTTTTAACGACTATAAGACATTTTGCGCAAACTATCAGCTTGATGAACAGGTTTTTCCGCAAATGGATTATTTTAACCGTCTGGAAATGAAGCATAAGGCGGAAGCATGGGAAGTAAATAACAGTACGAGCCTCATAAAAAATGTATTAAAAGACTATATTCAGATGATGGTAAAGGATGACAGCCTCTGTGTCGGCGTTATTATGGAAGCATCCGCACAGATGCATCGTGCGATGTTAGGAATCGGGGAAATGGTAACGTATTTATCCGACCGCAAAAAATTCTTCTGGCAGAATCTGAAAATGATATTTTTCATTTGTATTTTGACCTGGCAATCCGTTCTGGTAAAAGGCATCTGGACATCGCTCCGGTAAAACAGGAGCTTTCATTTTTAAGCGAGTTTATAAGGAAAAGCCAGCTCTATGAACCTGCGCTGATCAAAACGAGAATACAGCAGTACGAAGAATACGACTTTGAAAATGCGGCGTCGGCTCAGCTGTCAAAGAAGATTGACGTACTGACAGAAAATTGTTTAAAACACATTCTGGATTTTTCGCAGATCAGTTCCGAAGAAGCGGGTGCGTTTCTGGCACAGGTGGAGGCATATCGTAATTTACCGGATATGACGTCTACGGACTCTGCTGCTTATAAAATAAGAAAGCAGATAGCGCCGCTGTTTTATAATATTTATTTTCAGGTTTTTATGCAGGCGGTTGAAGATGAAGATGCGGCATCACCGATTATTGAAATGTTTTTGAATTTTGGCTTTATGGATACAAAACTGGCCGGAGAGGAAAATGCAAAGGCGATGTATGACCTGACCGGACGCCTGCGTCAGTTTAAATCGGAACGTGTGTATACGATCTTTACCTGGCTGAAAAGCATTTATTTTGGCCGTAATGAGCCTTCCAAAAATGAGTTTGAGCTGGATTATATGGCCTACTTGCTTGAACAGCGTAAAAACGGTGACCTGACGGAAGAGCAGGTGAAAAAGATGCAGAACGACCAGAAGGAAAAAGTTCGTTTTGAGATACAAAATATGTTCACCTCCGCAAACCGTATTACGTATGGCAAGGTTACGACGTTCTGTCCGATTCTCTGTGAATTTGACCTGATCAATACGATTGATAAAATGGCGGTGACCGTCGATCGGCTGGAAGAAGAACTGAATAAAATACGAAAAGTGGATTTCACGGCATTTTATCGGGAAGTCAACTTTACAAATGCAGCCAATGATATTTTAAATCATGAGCTTTTAATGTCAGAGGTGCTTCCGGATATCATACTGATGCCAAATGCCGGAACACGTGCGATGATGTGGCAGGAGACAGCGGATAAGCGTCGTGATACGCGGGCACGTTTCCTGTTCCCGATTTTTACGGCTGCAAATATGGAAGAAATGATGATTGAAACCGTCGGCAGATACCGTTGGGAGATGTGCCGAAAGATTCAGGGTGTGCGCTGGAATGATATTCGTGAGAAATCACTCACATCGGAATACTGTGACTATCTGCAGTTCTATCGAAAGAACAGAGATCTGTCGGCAGATGCAAAAGATAAACTGAAAACAGCCATTCAGCGGGCGAAGAACAATTACAGGGAAGTTTTTGTAAAAGACTATCAGAGCTGGATTAATTACGAGTCCAAAGGAAGCTTCCGTCTGAACAAAGTGGCCAGAGAAATTATGGTTGTGTATTGTCCGTTTGCAAAAGACATTCGTGCCGCGCTGAAAGCCAATCCGATGTATCAGATTTCGATACCGAAGTTTGAACGAGATAATGCGAAGAAAGCACAGAGACTGACGGCGTTATATGAAAAATATCAGAAAGCCGGCGGAGAGATTACCGAAGAACTGAAAGAAAACCTGCTGTATTGCCAGCTGTAAGCGGCAGATTTATAACATTTATAAAAAAAGGAAGATTTCCGATTGTCCGGAAATCTTCTTTTTTATTCTATACTTAACCGATCGCCTTATCGAATTCTGCTTCAATGGAAGCGTCCGGCCGTTCCGTCAGCAGAGATACTACGATATTGCATGCGAGTGCGATAAGAAACGCCGGCAGAAGTTCGTAAATATCCAGTGCACCGCCCATAGGACGTACGAGGTATTTCCATATGAAAATCATAACGCCACCGCTTAACATGCTTGCGAACGCTCCGTATTTATTGCTGCGTTTCCAAAACAGGGCACATAGCATAACCGGGCCGAAAGCAGCTCCAAAACCGGCCCAAGCAAAGCTTACGATCGCGAATACACTGCCGGATGGATCCCGGGCAAGGAAGATCGCGATGATGCTGATCAGCAGAACGGTGATGCGTGCGGCAATCAGAGAAGCTTTTTTACTCAGGTTGATGCCGAAAGTGTCGTGCAGCAGATTCTGAGACACACCGGAAGAAGCGGCCAGAAGCTGGCTGTCTGCGGTTGACATTGTCGCAGCCAGAATACCGGCCAGAATGATACCGGCCAGAATTGCTGCAGCGGCGCCCTGAGAACTGAGCAGATCTGCAATTTTTACAATAATGGTTTCGGAGTCACTGCCGGAAAGCGTATCAATCCATCCGGATTTGCTGACGGCAAGTCCGCATATGCCGATAAAAATAGCAACGGCCATAGAAATTACAACCCATACGGTAGCAATTCGACGGGAAGTCGTCAGTTTCTTTTCATCCTCGATTGCCATAAAGCGAAGCAGGACATGCGGCATGCCAAAATAGCCAAGTCCCCAGGCCAGCATGGAACAGATCGTAATGATGCCATAAGGCTTTGCGGTATTGGTTGTAATATCATATGTATTCATAAAAGATAAATAGCCAGGCAGCGCTTTTGCATTTTCCATTACGACGTCAAAGCCGCCTGCCTTATATCCGCTGTAAAATACAACTGTGATCAGGGCGATTGTCATCACGATGCTTTGAATCAGATCCGTGGTAGAAGCAGCCAGAAAGCCGCCCAGTGTCGTATAGGCGACGATAATTACCGCACAGATAATCATTGCAGCCATATAGTCCACACCAAAAAGCGTGGAAAACAGTTTTCCGCAGGCAGCGAATCCACTGGCTGTATAAGGGATGAAAAATACGACGATAACAATTGCGGCAATACAATTCAGCATATTTTTATCGTGATATCGTTTGGAAAAAAAGTCCGGAATGGTAATAGCGCCGATCTGGTGACTGTAGCGGCGGATTTTTCCGGAAACAAAAAACCAGTTCAGCCATGTTCCGAGCGCAAGTCCGATTGCCGTCCAGGCAGCATCGCAGATGCCGGATAAATATGCGACACCTGGCAGCCCCATCAGCAGCCAGCTGGACATATCACTGGCTTCGGCGCTCATAGCCGTTACAAAAGGACCGAGCTTGCGTCCGCCCAGATAAAAATCATCGGTAGACGTATTGGTTTTGGAAAAATGAAAGCCGATCATAAGCATCAGTCCCAGATAGCATATAATAGCGGCCATAATTAAAATAGATGATACATTCATAAAAATAACTCCTATCTGCCAGATACTGGCGTTTTCTTGTTACAGGCAGCAATGACCACGCTTTAGCCAGATGCATGGCTAAACAGGCCAAATCTGAAATAGTATAGCACGAAATATTACAAAATGGAATACAAAATTTCAGTAATAATTGACATTTTGCTTTTTTGTGGTAAAATAATAAAGTATTTAGATTACAAAAATGGGGCAGCGTGCATGCGTTGTCCCTTTTCTGGTAACAGGTCAGCTTGTCAGGGGAGCTGTCTTTTTCGGACGATATCCGGGCATATTCTGCCGGACCGCGCATACAATGAAAAGGACAGCACAACAGAAATGGCAAAAGATAAGAAAGGGGCAGGAAGCTATGAAAGATCTGGAAGAAATATTGAAGGTAGTCGACGACTTTGTATGGGGCCGGTAATGCTTGTGCTTTTGGTGGGAACAGGCATTTTTCTTACGGTCCGGCTTAAGTTTCTCACATGGAGAAATCTTCCCTACGCAGTCCGACTGACGTTGAGCAAAGAGTCAAGAACAAAGCATGGAGAGGGAGACGTATCGCCGTTTGCAGCTTTGACGACGGCGCTGGCTGCGACGATTGGAACGGGAAATATCGTAGGTGTTGCGACAGCAATGGTATCCGGCGGGGCAGGAGCGCTTGTATGGATGTGGATATCCGCGTGCTTCGGGCTGACTTCAAAGTTTGCAGAATGTATGCTGTCGATTAAATATCGGGAAGTCAATGCGCAGGGAGAAATGTCCGGCGGGCCGATGTTTACAATGAAAAAGGCATTTAAAAACAAGACAATCGGAGCAGCGATGGGCTGGCTGTTCGCATTGTTTGCAGTGGTCGCTTCGTTTGGAATCGGAAACCTGACACAGGCAAATTCCATATCGGATGCGATGAATAAGACGTTTGCCGTACCAACATGGGTGACAGGTGCGATTATTACCATATTATCTCTTTGCATTATTGTAGGCGGCATCAAATCCATATCAAAGCTTTCTTCGATTATCGTGCCGTGTATGGCAATCTTTTATGTGATAGGCGGACTGATCGTTATTATTGGAAACATTAAAAACGTGCCGGCCGGCGTAGCGGAGATTTTTCGCATGGCCTTTTCCGTAAAGGCGGTTGCCGGAGGCGTTGGCGGTACTATTGTAGCTTCGATGATGAGCGGTATGCGCTATGGAATCGCACGTGGTGTATTTTCAAATGAAGCAGGTATGGGTTCCGCCGCAATTACGGCAGCATCTGCAACGACCAATAATCCGGTTCGTCAGGGGTACATAAATATGACCGGTACGTTTTGGGATACGATTGTCGTCTGCACGATTACGGGACTTTGCATCGCGTCTTCAGGTGTGCTTGGCATTACGGACGCGAGCGGGAAAGCAATCGAAGGTTCCGAACTGACGATTGAGGCGTTTAAAACGGTATTGGGACCTGCAGGCGGCTGGATGGTTACGGTAGGAATTGCATTGTTTGCGTTTTCCACAATTCTTGGCTGGGAATATCACGGGGAAAAGGCACTGGAGTACCTTGCAGGTACACATAAATATAATATGATTTACCGTGTTGTATTTTCGGCGGTTGCGTTTGTCGGGGCTACAACGACTCTGTCCATTGCCTGGAAATTTTCGGACATTGCAAATGCACTGATGGCAGTTCCGAATCTGATTTGCCTACTTGCGTTAAGTGGAGAACTGGCGAAAGATGCCGAAGAGTTTCAGAAAATGTTGAAGCGTGAAAGAGCCTGAAAAGAATCTGCAAAATGCATAAAATTCAGTGGTGTTTTATGTGGCATTCGTGAGTTTTTAACAGAAATGTAACAGAATTGCAAAAAACACTTGCAAATGCCTGATTTTTGGACTATATTACGAGATGAACTTGTGTATTCTAAACTGATTCTAAGGGAAGTGGAAGGAAGTATGAGTAATAAGGAGATCGTAGTTTCAAATGTAGCAAAAGGTCATGAAAATCCAATTGCAGAACTCGTTCAGGTTGCATGTCAGTTCGACAGTAATATTACGTTTGAGAATGACAACCGCAAGATTAATGCAAAAAGCATTATGGGGATTATGGCATTTAATCCGTCCAAGGGAATGAGCGTGAATATTATTACCGAAGGCAACGACGAGAAAGAAGCTCTGTTAGCAATGGAAAAGTTTTTAGTGTGTGAGTAGTAGATTGTAGGAGGTCTAAGGAGATGAGCTCAAAGAGTACAGACAAAGAAACAAAGTCAGTTGCAGAAGCAGCAGATGTAAAAGAAACAGAGGCAGTTAAGGCAGATGCGAAACCGGAAGCAGATACGGCTGTTCAGGGAGAAACAAAGACGGTTGGTAAAAAAGCTAATAAGGATGAAGCAAAAGCAGCTAAAAAACCTGCTGCAAAAAGATCCACAACAAAAAAAGCAGATAAACCTGAGTTGAAACCGGAGGTTTTTATTGAATTTCAGAACAGACAGGCGAATGAATCTGCAGTTGTTGATAAGGTGAAAGCAGCGTTTGTTGCAAGCGGGCACAGAGTATCATCGATTAAGTCCTTACAGATATATATCAAGCCGGAAGAGTTTAAGGCTTATTATGTAATTAATGATAATAAATACAGCGGTGAAGTAGATTTGTTTTAAGATGCGAACAGGATGTTGAAAATATCTGTACATTGTATGCGAATATGATGTACAGGTATTTTTTTTGCCGTTTTCCGGAAGACAGACAATAAAAAAACCTGAGTCTTTTGTGTGATGACAGGGTTGGAAGTCATATTTCACGCAAAAGACTCAGAGCCTTTTCGTAATTTATATTTTATAATTCGCCGTTTTCATACCTTGTAACCAGTTTTTTAATGCGGTCATAAGGATTGAGCAGCTCGCTGATGGATGCATCCTGATTCAGCGTGTCTACAATATGTGCGATATATTTGCTCATGTCACAGTTGATATAATATGGACGGCTTAACAGCTCCGGTGTCTGGTAAATGAGATTGGTAGTGATTACCCGGTAGATGGTACCGTCTTCCACCGCCTGATCAAATTTATCCAGACCATCCGTAAACAATCCGAAAGTGGAAATAACAAAGATTCGTTTTGCTTTTCTTTTTTTCAGTTCGGTTGCCACATCAATCATACTGTCTCCGGAAGAAATCATATCATCAATAATCATAACATCTTTTCCTTCTACGGAAGCGCCGAGAAATTCATGTGCAATAATCGGATTGCGGCCGTTTACAATACGGCTGTAATCGCGTCGTTTATAAAACATGCCGATATTAATGCCAAGGACGCTTGCCAGATAGACGGCGCGTCCGGTGGCACCTTCATCCGGACTGATCATCATCATATGATCGGAGTCAAATTTCAAATCCGATACATTTGTGCATAATGCTTTAATAAACTGGTATGCCGGCTGAATAGACTCAAAACCGGAGATCGGAATGGCGTTTTGTACACGCGGATCATGGGCGTCAAAAGTAATAATATTGTCCACACCCATGGATACCAGTTCCTGAAGCATCATCGCACAATCCATAGACTCACGTCCGTTGCGTCTGTGCTGACGTCCTTCATATAAAAAGGTCATAATGACAGTGATGCGTCTTGCTTTTCCTCCTGCGGCAGCGATAATGCGCTTGAGATCTGCGTAATGGTCATCCGGTGATTTGTGATTTGGATGGCCGCATACCGTATACGTTTCATGATAATTCGTTACATCAACCATGATAAAAAGATCGTAGCCGCGGATAGATTCTTTGATAAATCCTTTGGCTTCTCCGGTGCCGAAGCGGGGGGTGACGGCACTGACAATATAAGTGTCGCGTTCAAATCCCCGAAAAGCGATGGTCATTTTGTGGTCGGACTGATGTTCGTGGCGCCACTGCACAAGGTACTCGTTGACTTTCTCACCCAGGGATGAGCAGTTTGACATCGGAATCAGTCCCAGTACCCCGACTGGAATACTTTCAATCATGTTGTCATCATAATGCATAGTGTAAGTCCTCCGTTTTATTTAGTTTGCAATGGCACAGAGTGGTCCGCACCATTACTTAATTTTCTCTTTTGGAGCCGGATATCATCACAATAAAGTTTTAGCATTGTATAACTGCTCGTAATCCGGGAGAAAATTCTTTCCGAGTAAATAATACTAAGTTGGTCAATGCCCAGGTTTGTAGAGATAATCGTAGATTTCTTACGAAGTATCCGTTCGTTCAGGCATAAGAACAACTGTGAAACGGTAAATGAATTTGACAGTTCGGTTCCAAGGTCATCAATGATCAGAAGGTCGCAGTCAAAAATATGCTGCATGGAGGAAGAAGCTTCCCGATCCTTCTCAAATTTATGCTTTTCCAGAACTTCAAACAGCCCAAATGCCGTGAAGTAAATAACCGAATGGCCGGTATCCAGCAGTTCCTTTGCAATGCAATGGGATAAAAAAGTTTTGCCGGTACCGGTATCACCGTATAAAAACAGGTTTTGAAACTCCGTGTCAAATTGTTTTAAAAAAAGCAGTGATTCTCTGACCGCATCCTGAGCTGTCTCTCTGTAAGTAAGTCCGGTCGTATCGCTTTTTTTCGTTTCGGAATAGTATGTAAACGAATAGTGGGTAAAATTTTCTTCCTCCAGGACGCTTCTGATATTTGACTGTGTATAGACAAGATCAATTGCGGCCTGTTTAAAACAATGGCATCGCTTACTGCCGATATAGCCGGTATCTTTACAGTCCGGACATGTGTAAGGCGGTTCCAGATACCGATCGGTTAATCCGGCCGAGGCAAGGATTTCCGCCCGTTCCGTACGATAATGCGCCAGTGTCTGCTTTAGCTGTGCCATTGCCTGTTCATCTCCGTCCAGCAGAAGTCTGGCAAAGTGTACGCTGACCGAAGCGATCAGAGATTCCAGTTCTTTCAGGCGGGGATATTTCAAATAAAGCTGTGTTTTGCGCTTTTGCAGAATATGCTGGTTTTGAAGCTGCCTGGCATCGTACTGACGCTGAATTTCGTCATATTGTAAATTTGATAAAGCCATAATGGTTCTCCGTATGCTATCTGCGGTGCGCCAGTAATTCACGCTCCAGCTCTTCATAGTTATAGGTACGCTGTGAGAAATTTGCAAAGCCGTTGGCAATAGTTCCTTTTGCGGTGCGCGCGGCAGTTTTTCCGGCAGTTATTTTTTTCGCTTTGGCTTCCTGATATTGTGCGTCCAAAAGCTTAATATCATTCAAAGTACGCACATTTTGACTTTGCCAGCTTTTTAAAATGGAGTCGGCGTATTCATAACTGATCTGATGAATCTTCAGTATGGTTTTCTCACATGCCAGAGCGATGATTTCATCGGAAAAGTTCATTTCTTTCGACCATTTTTCCACATAATCCAGTTCCGGGCCGGTCAGTGTCCGGTTTGAAATGCCAAAAGCTTTCCGGACGGCACGGACTGCGGTGCCGTGCTGTTCGGATGCCTGTTTTGCATCGGAAAGCGTCCGGATGCCTGCTTTCGCCCAGGCAAGCGCAATTTTGTCCATATATCGGATGCTCATCCGGTTTTTTGCCACGCTTTGTTCAATCAGGTATTCAACCAAATCCTGAGAAAAATGCAGTTTGTCAAGCCAGTACAGGATTGTCTGTACTTCAACATTGGTCAGAGGATGTCCAAGATAACGTTCGGTTACAAATAAAATTTCCTGTACGATCTCATCTTCCCCAAACTGTGCCAGCTGATTCAGTGAATATTCCATGCGGTCCGGTAACGGATGGCCGGCGCCGTCCGATGGGGCGGGGTCCGGCTGCGAAACAGGCGGGTTTTCGTACGACTGTCCGGATAAAACGGTACCGGGTGCATGATGCTGTTCGTCAGGAATGGATGCGACTGCATTTGGCTGGTTTATGGAATCGGACAGACAGATGCCGGTTAGTTCTTCCTGACTGTTAAACTCCAGACGTAGCAGGTGCATTTTTTCCCAGTATTTTAACGCACGGGTAACATCCTTTTCCGTATGATCAAACTTGTCCGCGATATCCGAAATGGAAAATGTCGTATCCGGATGGTTCATGCATCGCAGCAGGTACAGATAAATTTTGACAAACTCTCCGTCTGCGTGTGTCATGTATTCGTCAATAAAAGTATTTGGTACATAGGTGGCAGCAAGCGTGCTGTCTCGTTTCAGTAATATATCAGCCATATACATTCCCTCTCTTACTGCACAGATTATAGCACAGGATTTCCCAATTGAGAAGTGCAATTTTTTCGCAAAGTCTGTGAAATCAAGGCGTTGAAACTATTGTGGATAAAGTGGATAAGGTGGATAAGGATGAAGTTCACATTATATTAATTCTTAAAATGGCTGTAAAACGAATCTTTCCACATTTTTTTTGCGATTGTGGACAAAACACAAAAAATCCACATTAAAAATGGCATCTTTTGCACAATTTAATGTGGATAATGTGGATAACTATTGGTTAAGCAAGCTCTCACCAACCTTTATTATGTCTCCGGCTCCCATAGTTATCAACAGGTCGCCGTTCATTACTTTTTTTAATAAAAATTTTTCAATCTCTTCAAAAGAAGGAAAATAATAGCATTCCGTGCCGCTTTCTTTCAGCTTTTCGAGGATGTTCAGGGAGCTGACTCCAAGTGTGTCGGTTTCTCTGGCAGCATAAATATCAGCCAGTACAACAATGTCAGCGGCTGAAAGCGCTGTCGCAAACGCATCTGAAAATGCTTTCGTCCGTGTATAAGTATGCGGCTGGAACACGCAAATAATGCGTGTATGCGGATAATTGGCGGCCGCACTTAACGTTGCGCTTATTTCCGTCGGATGGTGAGCATAATCGTCAATGACCGTAGCGCCGTTTACGTTGCCTTTTACCTGAAAGCGGCGATCGGTTCCGCAAAAAGCTTCAAGACCTTTGGATATTGCATTGGCCGGAAGATTCATCTGTACGGCGAGTGCGGCTGCGGCGAGCGCGTTGCTGATATTATGACGTCCCGGCACGCTGAGAGAAACTTCGCAGAGTTCGGTCTCGTGATGCATAATCGTAAACCGCGCAAAACCCGTTTTTTGATAAGTGATCTGTTTCGGATAAAAGGTGCAGGAAGGATCAAAGCCATAAGTAACGATGTTGCGTTCAATTCCGTCCAACAGTTCATCCGGACCGTCAATTTCGCCGTTGATAATAATTGTTCCGTCTGCCGCGGTATTTTCGGCAAAACGGCGAAAGGAATTACGGATATCGTCCAGATCTTTAAAAAAGTCCAAATGGTCTTCTTCAATATTAAGGATCATTGCGTATTTCGGATAAAAATGCAGAAAACTGTTTGTATACTCACAGGCTTCCGTTACAAAATATGCGGAATGACCGACATGGATATTGCCGCCAATCGCAGGCAGAATTCCGCCTATGGAAATGGTAGGGTCCGTATGTGCTTCCAGTAAAATATGTGCAATCATAGAAGTCGTCGTTGTCTTTCCGTGCGTGCCGGCAACAGCTGCGGACTGCTTATAGTTCGCCATCATCTGTCCGAGCAGTTCTGCGCGGCTGAGCATGGGAATCTGCTTTTCCTGAGCAGCCATATATTCGGGATTGTCGGCATGGATAGCCGCCGTATAGACGACAAGATCCGTACCGGGACGGATATGGTCGGCGCTGTGGCCATAGGAAATAACAGCGCCGCATTGTTCCAGTTTTTTTGTAAGTTCCGATTCCTTTGCGTCCGAACCGGATATCGTAAAATGTTCTTCTAAGAGGACTTCGGCAAGTCCGCTCATACTGATGCCGCCGATGCCGATAAAATGCACATGGGCCGGCTCTTTAAAATTAATCTGATACATATGCTTTACACCTGCACAATCTATACCCCGTGGGGTATGCTATATTTTATATGCACACAGGCAGAGAATTATGCCTGCCATGTGCTCTAATTTTATTATAAACATATTTAATTATTTTGCAAATTATTTCTGATTTGATTTTCATCTTTTCGTGTCGTTAAAAATACAAAATGTTGTAAAATCCTACAAAAACTGGTAGTAATAAGACAAAAAGATGTGAAAAATGATGTACATTTTCACACGGATATGTTATACTGATTATACGGAGTGAAAGACTATTGGATGAGGGGTGAGCGAAGTGATTTGTAAAGAAATGATAGCCATGCTTCTGGCTGGCGGACAGGGAAGCCGCCTTGGGGTATTGACTTCTGCGGTAGCTAAGCCAGCGGTTGCATTTGGCGGAAAGTACCGCATTATTGATTTTCCGCTGAGTAACTGCATTAATTCAGGAATTGATACGGTAGGCGTACTGACGCAGTATCAGCCGCTGCGTCTGAATTCACATATCGGCATCGGTATCCCGTGGGATCTGGATCGGAATAACGGGGGAGTTACCGTATTGCCGCCATATGAAAAAAGTGATAACAGTGAGTGGTATACGGGCACGGCAAATGCAATATTTCAAAATCTGAATTATATGGAAAGTTATCATCCGGAATATGTAATTATTTTGTCCGGCGATCATATCTATAAGATGGATTATGAAGAGATGCTTGACTTTCATAAAGCAAACCATGCGGATGTTACAATTGCGGCAATGCCGGTTCCGATTGAGGAAGCCGGCAGATTTGGCATTGTAATTACCAACGACGAGAAGCGCATACAGGAATTTGAAGAAAAACCGGAACATCCGAGGAGCAATATGGCATCTATGGGTATTTACATATTTAGCTGGAAAGTTCTGAAAGATGCTCTTGTTGCGTTAAAAGATCAGGGCAACTGTGATTTTGGCAAGCATATCATTCCTTATCTGCATGAAAAAGAGTTTCGTCTGTTTGCTTATGAATATAACGGTTACTGGAAGGACGTAGGAACGCTTGGCTCATACTGGGAAGCCAATATGGAGCTGATTGATCTGATTCCGGAATTTAATTTGTACGAGAAGTATTGGAAAATTTACACGAAGTGTGATATTATTGAACCACAGTATCTTGCAGCGGAAGCAGTAGTGGAAAAAAGCCTGATTGGAGAAGGCTGTGAGATCTATGGAGAAGTGTACGGTTCCGTAATCGGTGCGGGTGTTACGATTGGAAGAGGAACGGTCGTACGCAATTCCATTATTATGAAAGATGCGGTCATTGGAGAGCATGTAACGATAGATAAAGGAATTATTGCTGAAAATACAAAGATTGGCGACCGTGCACAGGTTGGTGTCGGTGAATATGCACCAAGCACGTATAATCCAAAGGTATATGCATTTGATCTGGTAACGATCGGGGAAGATTCCATCATTCCTTCAGATGTAAGGATCGGACGGAATACGGCAGTTGCAGGCAGGACGACAGCAGAAGATTATCCTGATGGTCAGCTTGTCAGCGGAGGAGCGATTATAAAGGCAGGTGAGACGGCATGAAAGCATTGGGACTGATCTTGGCAGGCGGGAATAATAACCGTATGATGGAATTATCAAAGAAAAGGGCGATTGCAGCCATGCCGGTGGGCGGCAGCTTTCGTTGTATTGATTTTTCTCTCAGTAATATGACAAATTCGCAGATACAGACGGTTGCGGTATTGACGCAATACAATGCACGTTCATTGAATGAACATTTAAGTTCTTCCAAGTGGTGGGATTTTGGAAGAAAACAAGGTGGTTTATATGTATTTACACCGACAGTTACATCCGATAACAGCTGGTGGTACCGTGGAACGGCAGACGCAATGTATCAGAATATTGATTTTCTTAAGCGCTGTCATGAACCATATGTTATTATTACAAGCGGGGACTGTGTCTATAAAATAGATTATAATAAAATATTGGATTACCATATCGAGAAAAAAGCAGATATTACGATTGTCGTAAAAGACATGGACAAGACGGAAGATGTCAGCAGATATGGCGTTATAAAAATGAATGAAGATTCCAGAATTGTAGAATTTGAAGAAAAACCAATGGTTGCGCAGTCAAATACAATCTCGACTGGAATTTATATTATCCGAAGAAGGCAGTTAATTGATTTGCTTGAGCACTGTGCACAGGAAAGTCGAAGTGATTTTGTAACGGATATTCTGATCCGTTATAAGAACTTAAAGCGGATGTATGGATATAAGCTGGAAGGCTACTGGAGCAATATTTCTACGGTAGATTCTTATTACGCAACAAATATGAGCTTTTTAAAACCGGAAGTTCGAAAATTCTTTTTCCGGGATTATCCGCATGTGTACTCAAAAGTAGACGATTTACCGCCGGCAAAATTTAATGTAGGCTCCGATGTGCACAACAGTCTGATTTCCAGCGGCTGTATTATAAACAGTAAGGTGGAAAATTCCGTACTGTTTAAAGAAGTGTTTGTAGGCAAAAATTGTGTCATCAAAAATTCTATTATATTAAACGAAGTTTATATCGGTGACAATACGCATATTGAAAATTGTATCGTAGAGAGTCGGGGGACTCTTAAGGCGAATACTTATTACTGTGGTGACAGCGGTATTAAAGTAGTCGTGGAAGATAACAATGAACGATATGGGTTGTAATAGATCTCAGGCTGCAGTTTTTACTGCAGCTTGAAAGTCACAAGCAAGAAGAAGGTATACTATATTAAGTAAAGGAGAGGTGTTTTATAGGAAATGAAGAAAGGGGCGAAAGATGATGCGAATAACAGATGTCCGAGTCCGAAAAGTTGAAAAAGAAGGAAAGATGAAAGCAGTGGTATCAATCACAATAGACGATGAGTTTGTTGTGCATGATATCAAAGTAATTGAAGGGGTTAAGGGACTGTTCATAGCAATGCCTAGCAGAAAAGCAGCAGATGGAGAGTTCCGTGATATTGCTCATCCGATTAATTCTGAGACTAGAGACCATATTCAGAATATCATACTTGAGGAATATCACAAACAAATGACAGCAGAAGAAGAGACGTGAATGACGATTGAAACAGAATAGAAATGAAAAGGACGGAATGATCTGTCCGAAAAGAAACTGCAGCAGACGAAATGTATGAAAAAACATTTGCCTGCTGCGGTTTTTATTTGTGTGTTTTCTTTTTGGAAGCGTTAAAATCTGCTACGGCCGGATCGATCATTTCCTGCACGCGGTGCCATTCTTTGGTAGATTCATCTTTTACGGTTTCACTTCGATTCCGGGATAAAAAACGGGCCAGTTCATAACAGCTAATCCAGATTTCATTATTTCCTTCTTTTTGAGATTCGTCAAAAATAAGCTGCAGACCAAAGTGTAAATGTATAATGTCGATATTATTTGTATTTTCCGTATCACTGTAACCCGTATGTCCCATATAGCCAATAACATCACCTGCTGTCACCACACTGCCTTCTTTCAGTGATTTGCAGTACGGAAAATTCTGACGCAGGTGCGCATAATAATAATAACGTTTTTTATCAAAACTGCGGATGCCGATTCGCCAGCCGCCATAACGGTTCCATCCAAGACATTCAACATAGCCGGATTCTACGGCAATGATCGGCGTGCCGATCTGTCCCATCATGTCATGCCCAAGATGCTGCCTGCGGTAGCCAAAAGAGCGGAAAGAACCGAAATCATCGTAATCGGTATAGGGAAAACCTTTGGCAATGGGAGAAAATGCTTTTAATCCATATTGCATTTCTTTGGAATCCGATCCGGATATCTGGTATTCGCCAACAAGTCCGCCCAGTACGGCATGGTATGCTTCGTTATAATAGTTGTAATATTTCATATCCTGAGTCAGCTGTTGTATCGTTGACTCTTTATTTAATAATTTATCTGCGATACGTGTCAGATCGGCTTTATTATAGTTTTTAAAATCTCCGCCGTATTTTGCCCCAAGTACGGCTAGCAGGCAGACCCAGTCCAGCGGTGTGTCCGTATCATGTGACTGAAGATCATATTGATAGGCATCGTTCATGGCCTCACTTGTAACTTTAAAATCTACCCATTTAATAAAGCCTTTTCCGGATGAATCCGTATGACCGGAGGATTGTGTGTTTTGAGATGATACGGATGAATTTGTTGCGGGTTGATTTAATAATTTATGTATAAAATTTTCTGTCTGGGAGCGAAAGTATGTAAGAGAAAGGATGCCGAAGAGGGAGAAAAGTTCTATGGAAACGATAAGCTTGAAACGAGTCGTTTTCTTCATATATGATACCAGCAAAAGGATGAGTGTTAGTAATATATATGAAGAAAACGGGAAAATATGTCGGGAGTGAAGTTACAACTTTTATTTATCAGTTTTTGATAGTCTGCTTCTATTCTTTCATGATGTCAATATCAATTAAATTTACGCCGATGACATTTAATAATGCTTTTAAAGAAAGATATTCTTTTTTTAAGATAGCATATGTTTCGGTTGCATTTTCTTTTTTTGCTGCAATCATAAAATCTTGTATTTTCCTAAACTGTTCAATCGTATCTTTTGCAATTTCTGCATTGCTTGGCATATAATCACCTGCTTTCCATAAATTTACTATTTATTGCAATTAAATCATAACAGATAATATAGAAGGTGTAAAGCATTGCTGTTATTATCGTTTGTTTAAGCAAATGACGTTGTAAATGAAGGGTAACAACAAGAAAATTATGGTTTATCTGGCATTTTCGTGTCATAATATGTTAAAATGTTAAAATAGAAACAGCAAAACAAAGAAACAGTGAAAGAAGGGATATTTCATGAGTACAAAAAAATTCACAAAAATCAGACGCCAGCTGTCCTGGCTCTGTGCTGTCGCTGTTTTATGTACGGCTGTCCTGCATATTCTGACAGCATATCCGGCAATTGTTCATGCAAGAGGAACCGGGGGCATCAAGGGCAACAATCTGCCGGCCGGATATGTTACGGAACGTCAGATGAAGCTGGCAAGTCTGTGGGCAGGCACAAACGAAACGCCTTTATACAATGTTATGCGTAAGGCAGGCATCGGGCAGAAGGTGACGATTGCTTTTATCGGAGGTTCAATTACAAAAGGTACGATGTCACAGGGTACAAGAGACGGCAGCATGAATAAGAAACTTACATATGTGGACTATTTTACAAACTGGTGGTATAAAACGTTTCCAAAAGCAGATCTGCGCTTTATTAATGCAGGAATCAGTGCGACAGATTCTTATCTGGGTGTGCATCGTGTACAAAAAGACGTGCTGGATAAAAAACCGGATCTTGTTGTTGTGGAATTTGCGGTAAATGATAAAAAGACGGCATATCATAAACAGGCTTATGAAAATCTCATTCGTAAAATTATGGGTTCATCATCGAAGCCTGCGGTTATGCTGCTGTTTATGGCCAAGCTCAATGGCTGGAGCTGTCAGGTGCAGCAGGCGGAGATCGGAAGGCATTACCATCTGCCAATGCTTAGCTATGGAAATGTTATGAAAGATATGATCAATCAAAATATTTATACAATGGAAGAGCTGTCGGGTGATGCGATTCATCCGTCTGCGCTTGGTTATGCGGTGGTAGGAGAGATTTTGGTGCGGTATCTGGACCGGATTGCGGATATGGCGCTGGGACAGGCTGCTTACAACAAAGAACCGAACTCATATGTAACTTCCAAGAAGTATACAAGCGCAAAAGTTTTAAGCTGCAAAGATATCAATATCCGGAAGATGGGAACGTTTGAAAGAAGCAGTAAGAGTCAGGTCTTTCCGAATAATCTGACTTCGCCGAGCGGGAACGGAGATTTGACCTTTACGGTAACCGGTAAAAGCATCGGACTTGTGTTTGCGCAGCAGATTAACGGAAGAGGGGGACAGTTTGACGTTTATGTGGATGGGAAGAAAACGGTAACGATTGATGCGGATAATTCCGGCGGAAGACATAATAAGCCGGGAGCAGTTCCATGCTATTCTTCGAATACAAAAAAGACACATACGGTCCGGATTGTGAAAAATAAAAAGTCAAAAGGGAATACACTTACTATTTATGCGGTTCTTGTTTCAAATTAAATTGAATTCTTTGTAAAGATATGATAGAATCCTTTATGGAATCAGAAAAGCCAAAGGGAAGGACCAGTGGCATATTTATGAAAGGAATGGATTAACTTATGGCACAGGAAAAGAAGTATAAACTAGGTGAGCTCGAATTTGAGACGGAACAGGAATATCGGGAAGCCGCTGCAGATTTGAAACGAATCAAAGGACTTGTGGACAAATACAATGTGGAGGATTCGCAGCAGGCAAAGAAAATACTTGCTTCGATTAAGGCACATCCGGAAACATTTCGATCGCCTTATGGCAGAAAGTTTGTGGCAAAGCTGGAGAAGGCGGCAAACGGTACGGCTGCACCGATGTCAGGAATCAATACGGAAAAAACGGAAAAAAAAGAACGGAGAAAAAAAGAGAAACCTGCAAAAATAAAAAGGAGCGGTTCCGATGGCGAAGGAAAAGGAAAATTTCAGATTTTTACGCCGCTTAATTTTGCAATTGGAGTTGTGATCATTGCCTGTGTGATTGTGTTCAGTATTTTTGCGCCACGCCTGTTTTCTCTGAACAGCAGCGGAGACAGCAATGGAGATATTCGACGCAATATGGTCAGCGCTTATGCGAAAAGTCAGGCGGAACTGAAAGCGCAGCTGTATACGTATTATTTCAGTGTTGTCGGACAGACAGAGGAAGAAGCGCAGAAAGATGCACAGGAAGGGATGAGTTACTATGTGCTGGATTTGTCCGATCGGACAGTCAGTACGATGACGGATTCCGAGATCAGCGATATTTATAAACAATTGGTAGAAGGCGGTGATATCCAAAACAGCAGTTTTGTAGAACCTTCCGAGATTACCGTATTAAAAGATAAGCTCCTGGCGGCAGGACTTTCCGGTAATACCGGAAACGGTGTGGAAGGGGAGACAGCGGTAGAAGCTGCCATTAACAGTATTATGGATTATCAGTATCGGATTTATACATCTTTATGCAGCCAATATGAACTCCTTGGAAACTCCAAAGAAAATGCGCAGGCATTTGCAGATGAAGATTTGTCAGCGATGTTTGGGGAAGTTATTTTTGACTATAAAATGACGATAGAAGATAAGCAGAGTTATTTCGACAGTTTTGTAAAAAGAGGGCTGATTAAAGATAATCAGATTGTGCGGTTTTCATCGGATCCGACCGCATATAATCTGCCGGAACTGACACCTGCAATTGAGGTTTCTTTTATGGGAGAAGAAGCCGTTGCTTATCGAAGCAGTATGACCAGCTATGCCCCGGCTGCAAGTGTATTTTATGAAATACGGTCAGGAAAAAAGAAAGGGTATCTGTGCTTCCGCAATAACGGAGGAAATACGGATTATATTCCGCTGGATGATGATACTTCCGTTACGGCACAGGGAGACTTTTTTATGACGGTAGGATCGGAAACACGCAGCGGCAAATGGTTTTATAATAAGCAAAATATTGGAATATTAATCAACGGCGACCAGAGCAGTTATATCAGTTATGTTCATGATCTGACATATTAATGGTAAAAGACCCCCCGCAAGATCTGCGGGGGTTTTCGTATAAATTTAAATTGCCGTCTGTCTGCCGTGTGATTCCGCGGCAATCTGTCTGACACGGACCAGAGCGTTTTTTACCGGAGAAAGCGATAATACAAGAATGGTAAGGATTGCTTCCGGGATCAGATACATGCCATTGTATGAGAGCGAATAAAGCGGTACGCTCATATGATAATCTGCCGCATAAGCGCCGAAAAAGATCATGCCGGACCAGAAAGCAAAGAAATATCTTCCAAGTACAGCTGCGATATACCCGATGACCAGTCCGTTTTTCTTTTTTGCAAAAAAACCGGAAAGGCCCAGTGCACCGAAAGCCAGAGGATAATCTACAATTACCTGCGGCAAAGTATAAAAAACAGGCTGCAGAATAAACTGTAAAAGTCCGTAAGCAACAGCTGTTGTTACGCCGGTTTTCGGTCCGTACCAGTATCCGATCAGAGAGACAAACAGCATACTGAACAGTGTGATGGAACCTCCCATCGGAAGATCCGCAAATTTAATCATGGAAGTGACAGTTCCCAAAGCCATGGCGGCCGATGAGAACACAAGCTGTTTGGTTGTAATTCCTTTGGAACGTTCCTGTTTCGGACGAAAAAGCAGAGCAGAAACGATTAATGCTGCAATGGCAGCACCGATTGCCAAAAATCCGGCAGGCGACAGTGTGACTGCGTCATAACCCCATGCATCCTGTGCAGGTGCGGTGAAAAAATGAAACATTGTTGTTTTCCTCACTTTTATAATAGTTGTGTTTTTGCATATTTTACTGAATCCGTACAGACTATAGCATATTTGGCGCAAGAGTGCAAGCTTTCAGACACGATTCGGTCTTTTCTTTTTGGAAATTAAATGCTATACTAATATAACCAATTCTGATATTTGGCCCGGAGCCTGCACTCCGGATACAAACAGCATGATACAGCCTGACTCTGCCATATCGCAGGTCAGGCTATGGTGTGTGGAAAGAAGACGGTTACAGGCAAATGGTTAAAAAGTCGAAAAAGTGAGGATGAAACAAATATGTATATCATAGCAGGACTTGGCAATCCAACAAGACAATATGAGAAAACAAGACATAATATAGGATTTGATACGATTGATGCGATTGCGGATGAATACCATATTTTGATGGACGATGTAAAGTTCCGGTCCGTTTGCGGCAGCGGATTCATTGGCGGACAGAAAATTTTGCTGATGAAGCCGCAGACGTATATGAATAACAGCGGCGAAGCGATTGGTGCGGCAATACATTTTTATAAAGAGGATGCTGCGTCGCAGCTGCTTGTCATTTATGATGATATCAGTCTGGAGCCAGGAAATATGCGGATTCGTTTAAAAGGAAGCGCCGGAGGACATAATGGAATCAAAAGCATTATTGCACATGTTGGAACACAGGAATTTGCCAGAATTAAAATTGGCGTTGGTACAAAGCCGGAAGGATGGGATCTGGCAGATTATGTATTAAGCCGCTTCTCCGGGGTGGACAGAAGTGCGGCGGAAGATGCCGTAAAAGACGCGGTGGCGGCAGTCGGCATGATTGTTGCAGGTGAGGTAGCGCAGGCAATGAATTGTTATAATAAAAAGAAAAAGTAAATTTATTTTTTTGTTTTGGTGTATAGGGGCAGAGAATTATGAAAGCATTTACGGAGCCGATCCAGGCTATGAAGGAATATCAGGAGATCAGAGCAGCGCTTTTTGAAAAAACAGGAAACGGCATTTTGGAAATGACCGGCTGTATTGATCCACAGAAGCTGCATTTTATTCATTGTCTGAGTGAGGAGACATACAAAAGACTGATCGTTACATTTACGGAGCAGCGGGCGCGGGAATTTTGTGAAGAATATCGACTGTTTGATAAAAATGTCCGCTTTTTTCCTGCGAAAGATATTTTATTTTATCAATCGGATATCCGGGGAAACGAACTGGAAAAAGAACGAATTGAAGTTTTAAAACTGCTGGCGGAAGGACAAACCTGTACGGTAGTGACCACTTTTGACGCATTGATGAACAGAATGCCGGATCCGTCCGGTTTTTTGTCAAAAATCATAACGCTGGAAACAGGCGATACGATGGATATGAATGCGATGCAAAAAGAACTGGCTGTTATGGGATACGAGCGAAATTATCAGGCGGAAGCGCCGGGCCAGTTTGCGGTACGTGGTGGTATATTGGACGTTTATGTACTGACCGAAGAGAATCCGTATCGAATCGAATTATGGGGAGATGAGATTGATTCGATACGCAGTTATGAGGCATCCGGTCAGCGGTCGATTGAAAATCTGGAACGCATACGGATTTATCCCGCAAATGAGCTGCTGCTGGATCAGGCGCAGATACAGGATGGAATCCGACAGCTGCGGGCAGAAGAGGAGCAGGTAGTATCCGGACTGCGAAAGGAACAAAAGACAGAAGAAGCATATCGTTTAAAAACTACGGTAGATACACTGATAGAAGAACTGCAGGAGATGGGCAGCAGTGCAAAGTTAGATGGATATTTATCTTATTTTACAAAACGGACGGTTTGTCTTCTGGATTATTTCCAACCGGACAAGACACTTGTGGCACTGGATGAACCAGTCCGTATTGCGGAGCAAAGCGCTGCGGTTGAGGCCGAATACATTGACAGCATGCAGCAGCGGCTGGAGAAAGGATACATTTTGCCGGGGCAGACCGATGCGCTGTTTCGGGCAAAAGAGATTTTTGCCAGAGTAGGCCGGATGCGAACCATTGCACTGGCGACGCTGGAGCTAAAGATACCGGAACTGTCCGTTGAAAAAGTGTATCCGCTGCAGACACGTACGGTTAACCCTTATAATAACAGCTTTGAACTGTTAGTAAAAGACTTGCAGCAATTTAAAAAGAAAATTACAGGGTGATTTTATTATCAGGTTCAAGAACGAGAGCGCAAAGGCTGGCACAGGATCTGATCGACGAAGGACTGAATGCTTTTTATACGGAAGACTATGATCATGTTGTAAAACCAGGGGAAGTAATGGCGCTTTACGGAAAAGTAAAACGTGGATATGAATATCCGATGCTTAAGTTTGTCGTTATTTCCGAGAGTGATATTTTTGGTGCGGAGAAAAAGAAGAAAAAGCGCCGTCATGCGAAAAACGGGGAAAAAATTGCCAGCTTTACGGAGTTAAGCGTGGGAGATTATGTTGTGCATGAAAATCATGGCCTCGGTATTTACTGCGGGATCGAAAAAATTGAAGTAGAAGGAACGACAAAAGATTATATTAAGATTGAATATGATAAGGGCGGAGTGCTGTATATACTGGCAACACAGCTGGATATGATACAAAAGTACGCCGGAGCCGGAGAGCGCAAGCCAAAGCTGAATTCGCTCGGAAGTCCGGACTGGAAAAAAACGAAGACAAAAGTGCGCACCGCGGTAAAGGAAATTGCAGGAGAACTGGTACGGCTCTATGCGACCAGGGAAAACCAGCAGGGATATGTCTATGGGCCGGATACGGTATGGCAGAGA
Organism: Eubacterium plexicaudatum ASF492; assembly: GCF_000364225.2. Lineage (GTDB taxonomy): Bacteria > Bacillota > Clostridia > Lachnospirales > Lachnospiraceae > Eubacterium_J > Eubacterium_J plexicaudatum. Next base: position 3,709,063 of record NZ_AQFT02000001.1, on the reverse strand, counting down.
GAATTTGAAGAAATGTTCCCGTTTGAAGAGACCGAAGACCAGACGATGGCGATAGAAGCGACAAAGCGTGATATGGAAAGTACAAAGATCATGGATCGCCTGATCTGCGGAGATGTCGGATACGGAAAAACGGAAATAGCGATACGTGCTGCCTTTAAGGCGGTGCAGGAAAGCAAACAGGTCGTGTATCTGGCGCCGACGACGATTCTGGCCCAGCAGGTTTACAATAATTTTGTGCAGCGTATGCAGGATTTTCCGATCAGCATCGGTCTGCTGTGCAGATTTCGAACACCGGCGCAGCAGAAAAAGGCAATTCAGGGGTTGAAACAGGGGACCATCGACATTATGGTCGGTACGCACAGAGTCTTGTCCAAAGATGTCCGCTACAAAGATCTGGGGCTTTTAATTGTAGATGAGGAGCAGCGGTTTGGCGTAACACATAAGGAGAAAATTAAAAAGCTGAAAACAAATGTAGATGTGCTTACGCTGACGGCGACGCCGATTCCAAGAACGCTGCATATGAGTCTGATTGGAATTCGTGATATGAGCGTGCTGGAAGAACCACCGGTCGATCGCGTGCCGATACAGACTTATGTACTGGAATACAATGAAGAGATGGTAAGAGAAGCGATTGTACGGGAGCTGGCCAGAGAAGGACAGGTTTACTACGTATTTAACCGGGTAAATCAGATACAGGATGTAGCCGTAAAGGTTCGGAGTCTGGTGCCGGATGCCGAAGTCGCCGTGGCGCACGGACAGATGAAAGAACGCGAACTGGAAAATATTATGTATCAGTTTATCAATGGAGAAATTGATGTATTAGTATCTACGACAATTATTGAAACAGGATTAGATATTTCGAATGTAAATACAATGATTATTCAGGATGCGGATAATATGGGATTGTCGCAATTGTATCAGCTGCGCGGAAGGGTTGGACGTTCCAACCGGACGGCATATGCATTTTTAATGTACCGACGTGATAAGATGCTCAAAGAAGTGGCGGAAAAACGTCTTGCGGCGATCAAAGAGTTTACGGATCTGGGCAGCGGATTTAAAATTGCCATGCGGGATCTGGAAATCCGGGGCGCGGGAAATCTGCTGGGCGCGCAGCAGAGCGGGCATATGGAAGCGGTCGGATATGATTTGTATTGCAAGATGCTTCATGATGCCGTAAAGCAGGCAAAAGGCGTGCCGGCCGAAGAGGACTTTGAAACTTCGATTGATATTGATATGGATGCGTATATTCCGCCTTCTTATATTGCGAACGAATATCAAAAACTGGATATATACAAACGTGTGGCGGGAATTGAGACACAGGCCGAAGCGGAAGAAATGATGGAAGAATTGCTGGATCGTTTTGGAGACCCGCCGAAGTCTGTCTGCAATCTGCTTAAAATTGCACAGATTAAGGCAAGGGCACATCGTGTTTATATAAAAGAAATTACACAGCGAGGCAAGACGCTGCGTATGGTGATGCATGAGCATGCAAAAATTGAAACGGAAAAAATACCGGAGCTGGTGAAACGGTATGATGGCAGGCTTACTTTTACGGCAGTTGGAAAAAATCCTGCGTTTACGTATAATATGAGGCAAAACAGCCGGGATGCGATAAAGGCGGAACCGTTGGCCATACTGGCAGAGGTTATAGAGGCGATGACATTATTGCGGTCGAACTTGTGAAAAAATAATGAAACTTCTTGCAGACAGCGGATATTTGCACTATAATAGTCCCGTGTATGAATACCGCAGATAATGATAAAATTTAAATATTTAGGAGGCAGTTGATTTATGAAATTGAAAAAAATAATGGCAACGCTGCTTGCGGCGGCGATGATAACGTCTTTTACGATAACAGGCTGTGGCAGTAAAATAAATGCGGATGCTGTAGCGGCAACTCTGGATGGGAAAGATATTTCTATGGGAGTTGCGAACTTTATGGCGCAGTATCAGGCAGCACAGACAGATCTTTATTTCCTTTCTTATTATGGAGAAGATATGTGGAGTACGGATTCCGGGGATGGCTCTACGATGACAGATTCCGTAAAAGACAGCGTGATGGAAAATATCCGGGAATGCTATTTGCTGGATGCACATGCTGCAGATTATAAGATCGAACTGACGGAAGAAGAAAAGACAGCGATTACCGAGGCAGCATCCAAATTTCTCGCAGACAACAGCGCACAGGCCATTCAAAAAATGGGTGCAACGCAGGAAATCGTTGAAGAGATGCTTCGATTAAACAAGGTGCAGTCCAAAATGCGTGCGGCGATTCAGGAAGAAATAGATACGGAGGTCAGCGAGGAAGAATGTGCGCAGAAAACATTCAGCTATGTCCGCTTTGACAAAACAGCCGCGTCGGATACAACGACAGACGATACGGCAGCGGATGATGTTTCAGATGCGGATGCTGAAAAAGACAATATGGAAACGGCCGAACAGTTTTTGAAAGATGCCGCTGAAAATATGGAAGAAGCTGCGGAAAAAGAAGAATACACGGTACTAAAATGTTCTTATGGCGCCGGCGATCTGAATGAAGATGATAATACGACAAGTATGGATGTGGAAGTGTTAAAAGCAGCCGATCAGCTTAAGGAAGGCAAACTGGCAAAAAAGTTATTGAGACTGACAGCGGTTATTATGTGATACGTATGGATTCGACGGATGATAAAGAAGCTGCAAAGACAAAAAAGAATCCATTCTGACACAGCGCCGTAACGATAAATACGCCGAAACGATCGAAAAGTATAAAGAAGACAGTAAATGGAACATTAATGAAAGTGAATGGAAAAAAGTTAATTTTGACGAATTATATACGGCAAAACAGGAAGATACGACGACGTCTACAGATGACAGTACAACAGATGACAGTACAACAGATCAGGATAATACAGGCACGGATGATACGACTTCCAAAGACGAATAAATGTATAGATTAAAACGCTTATGTGCAGGTTGAAGAATATCACATCCTGCACATATATATTTTAAATACGGAATAAAAAAGGCATCCGGAGCAGATACTGTTTTTGTCCGGATGGAACACCGGATGCAGGTTGCATGAAAAGGTAAAAGTTATGAAAAAAATATTATATTTTTTAAAGGATTATAAAAAGAAAGTATCCTTGCCCCACTGTTCAAAATGCTGGAAGCGATCTTTGAGCTGATCGTGCCGTTGGTTATGGCTGCAATTATTGACATTGGCATTGCAGATGGGAATAAAAGCTATGTCATACGTATGTGTCTGGTCATGACCGGTCTTGGCGTGATCGGACTTGTATGTTCTATTACCGCACAGTTTTTCGCTGCAAAAGCAGCGGTCGGAATGGCGGCGCAGCTGCGTCATGCTACATTTGTGCATATTCAGAATTTATCCTTTTCCAGTTTGGATCAAATTGGAACTTCAACACTTATTACCCGCATGACAAGTGATATTAACCAGGTGCAGGCGGGAATCAATTTGTTTCTGCGTCTGTTTTTGCGCTCTCCATTTATTGTTTTTGGCGCAATGGTTATGGCGTTTACGGTGGATGTTAAAGCAGCTTTTATTTTTGTTGTCACAATTCCGCTGTTATCTCTGGTCGTATTTGGGGTAATGTGCATCAGCATTCCTCTCTATAAAAAAGTGCAGAACGGTCTGGATGAAGTATTGACGCTTGTCCGGGAAAATCTTACCGGGGTGCGCGTCATTCGTGCGTTTCACAAAGAAGAGGAAGAAATTGATAAATTTAACGGTAAAAATCAGGTGCTGAATGAAGATCAGCAGTATGTAGGCAGAATATCGGCGTTGATGAATCCGGTTACTTATGTGATTATTAATGTGGCGACACTTGTTCTTATTTGGACGGGAGCCGTGCGTGTAGATACCGGATATCTGACACAGGGCGAAGTTGTTGCACTTGTAAATTATATGTCGCAGATACTTGTGGAGCTGATCAAACTGGCAAATTTAATTGTCAGTGTAACAAAAGCGATTGCATGTGGGAAACGTGTGGCGGATGTGCTGGATGTACGGTCCGGGATGGAAGAACCGGATGCCGGGAAGTTGTCTGAGGCAGCGGCAGATCATCATCCGGATACGGAAAAGGCGCCGAAGGTATCTTTTTGTGGTGTCAGTATGTCGTATCATGGTTCTGCGGAACATGCGATATCGGATATAGAGTTTCAGGCATATCCGGGAGAGACGATTGGAATTATAGGGGGAACCGGTTCCGGAAAAAGTACGGTAGTAAATCTTATACCAAGATTTTATGACGTGTCAAAAGGCTCTGTAAAAGTAGATGGAAAAGATGTACGACTGTATGATCTGACGCAGCTTCGCAAAAAGATCGGTATCGTCATGCAGAAAGCGGTTTTGTTTCAGGGAACGATTCGGGAAAATCTGAAATGGGGCAATGAAGATGCAACAGAGACACAGCTGCAGGCAGCGATCGAATCGGCACAGGCAGCGGACGTTATCCGGGCAAAGGAAATGGGTCTGGACGAGCCGATCGAGCAGGGCGGTAAAAATCTGTCCGGTGGGCAGCGGCAAAGGCTGACCATTGCAAGAGCGCTGGTGCGCAGGCCGGAAATACTGATTTTAGATGACAGCGCCAGCGCGCTTGACTTTGCAACGGATGCCAGGCTGCGTGCTTCGCTGCGGGAACTGGATTATAAGCCGGTCGTATTTATCGTATCCCAGAGAACTTCTTCGGTACGGTCGGCAGATTGTATTTTGGTGCTGGATGACGGAGAGCTGGTTGGAAAAGGGACACATGAAGAACTGCTGGAAAGCTGTAGCGTTTATCAGGAGATTTATGCATCCCAGTTTCAGGCGCAGCATCCGGAATCGGAAAAAGAAACACGCAGGGAAGGGGGAATGGCGTAATGGAAGGCAGGAACAGGCAGTCGCAGACAATTCGTAAAGTACTTACCTATATCAGACAATATCGGATGTTAGTCCTGCTGTCGCTTTTATTTGCAGCGGTTACGGTATTTGCCACTTTATATTTTCCGATTTTGACAGGGAATGCGGTAGACCTGATTTTGGAAAAAGGAAAGGTAGATTTTGACGGCATTTTATCTATTATAAAAAAAGCCGGTATTATGATTGCGGTAACGGCAGCGGCACAATGGCTGATGAACGTGATCAACAACAGAATTACGTATCAGGTCATTCGGGATATTCGGGAAGAGGCATTTCAGAAAATAGAAAAACTGCCGTTAAAATATCTGGACGCACATCCGACAGGAGAAATTGTAAGCCGGGTAATTGCGGACGTAGATCAGTTTGCAGACGGTTTACTAATGGGATTCACACAATTATTTACGGGTGTTTTAACAATTGCAGGTACACTTGGGTTTATGATTTCCATTAACATTATGATTACGGTGGTAGTGGTTGTCGTAACTCCGGTGTCGCTGCTGGTAGCCGCATATATTGCAAAGAGTACGTACCAGATGTTTCAGAAGCAGTCACAGAGCAGAGGCGCACAGACGGCGCTTATTGACGAGATGATCGGGAACCAGAAAGTCGTTCAGGCATTTGGGAGAGAACAAAACGTTGCGGACAGATTTGACGCGCTCAATGCCGATCTGGAAAAGTATTCCCTGCGTGCCATCTTTTTTTCGTCAATTACAAATCCGGCAACTCGTTTTGTGAACAGCCTTGTATATACGGGCGTGGCAGTTTTTGGAGCTTTGTCGGTTATTGCCGGAAATTTAAGCGTTGGTCAGCTTTCCTGTTTTTTAAGCTATGCAAACCAGTATACAAAACCATTTAATGAAATATCAGGCGTTATTACCGAACTGCAAAATGCACTTGCCTGTGCGGCGCGCATTTTTGATCTGATAGAAGAAGAGCCGCAAATACCGGATTGTGCGGATGCAATCGCGCTGGAACATGCGGATGGCAGTGTGGATTTGGAGCATGTAAGCTTTTCTTATGAACTGGAGCAAAAATTAATTGAAGATTTTAATTTGAATGTTCGTCCGAGTCAGCGTATCGCGATTGTAGGTCCGACCGGATGCGGGAAAACGACGCTGATTAATCTGCTGATGCGGTTTTATGACCCAAATGCAGGTGTGATCAGGGTCAATGGTACGGATATCAGACAGATTACGCGCAAAAGCCTGCGCGGTTCGTATGGAATGGTACTCCAGGAGACATGGCTGCGCAGCGGTACGATCAGGGATAATATCTGCATGGGACGGCCGGACGCGACGGAGGAAGAGATGATTCGGGCTGCAAAGGCAGCACATGCACATAGCTTTATTAAGCGTCTGCCGGATGGTTATAACACTCGTGTTACCGAAGATGGCGGAAATCTTTCACAGGGGCAGAAGCAGCTGCTCTGTATCGCAAGAGTGATGCTCTGTCTGCCTCCGATGCTTATTTTGGATGAAGCGACGTCTTCTATTGATACGCGTACGGAAATGCGGATTCAGAAAGCATTTGCATCCATGATGCAGGGCAGGACAAGTTTTATCGTAGCACACCGTTTGTCTACCATTGAAAGTGCGGATGTGATTCTGGTAATGAAAGGTGGTAAAATTATTGAGCAGGGATCCCATCAGGAGCTCTTGCAAAAAAACGGATTTTATGCGACACTATATGAGAGTCAGTTTGCAAAATAATCGTTCCGAAACAGCAGCCCGTATCCATGGAACCATATACCGGAACCGGCATAAACTAACAATAGATATATTGCAGCGCTGTTTTTTTTCGAATGATAACCAAAACTTCTACAGATTTTTTAACATATTGAACAGTTCGATTTGTAAAATGATAACGAAAGTATATAATTTGCCATATTTTTTCAAGAAGTATTGACAAAAAAGAAATTTAGCTACTATAATTACGTGTTAATGAGGGCATGCTATGTGCTGTAGCAGATGTGCCGAATTTGTTTTGGATTTACCGGGAATTGTTCTGCAGTCATGAATAAAGAGTTTGGAGTCTTTAGTTAGAGATAGATTGAGGTGTGAGATGGAACAGTATTATGTAATCAAGGGTGGTATTCCGCTTGTCGGAGAAGTGGAGATCGGAGGAGCAAAAAATGCGGCGCTTGCTATTCTGGCCGCTGCAATTATGACAGACGAAACAGTTACAATTGATAATCTGCCGAACGTGCGTGATATTAATGTACTGTTGGAAGCAATGGCGGAGATTGGAGCGAAAATTCACCGAATAGATGAACATACTGTAAAAATCAACGGTTCTCAAATTCGAGAGTTATGTGTGGAATATGAATATATTAAAAAATACGTGCATCTTATTACCTGTTAGGAGCGCTTCTTGGCAAGTACAGACATGCGGAAGTTGCGCTGCCGGGCGGCTGTGATATCGGAAGCAGGCCGATTGATCTGCATCTGAAAGGGTTCCGTGCGCTTGGCGCGGATGTATCAATCCAGCATGGACTGATCGTTGCGCAGACAGAAGATCTGAAAGGAACTCATATCTATCTCGATAAAGTATCCGTAGGAGCTACGATTAATATTATGATGGCAGCTTCCATGGCAAACGGTAAAACAATTATAGAAAATGCGGCAAAAGAACCGCATGTCGTGGATGTGGCAAACTTTTTAAACAGCATGGGAGCAAACATCCGCGGAGCCGGTACGGATGTGATCCGAATTGTGGGTGTGGAACGGCTGCATGCAACGGAATACTCCATTATACCGGATCAGATTGAAGCAGGGACATTTATGTTTGCCGCTGCTGCGACAAAAGGCGACGTGACGGTGAAAAATGTCATTCCGAAACATCTGGAAGCGACTTCTGCAAAACTGCTGGAAGTAGGCTGTGAAGTGGAAGAGTTTGATGATGCCGTCAGAGTGGTCTGTTCCAAGCCGATGCATCATACACAGGTAACAACACTGGCTTATCCGGGATTTCCAACGGATATGCAGCCGCAGATGTCGGTATTGCTGGGGATTGCGCAGGGTACCAGTACGGTAACGGAAAGTATATTTGAAAACAGGTTCCGCTATGTGGATGAATTAACACGCATGGGCGCCAATATAAAAGTAGAGAGTAACATTGCAATTATCAATGGAATATCCGGCTATATGGGAGCCAGAGTCAGTGCACCGGATCTGCGTGCGGGAGCAGCGCTTGTAATAGCAGGACTTTCTGCAGAAGGGATTACCGTAGTAGACAATATTCATTACATTGAACGAGGCTATGAGCAGTTTGAATATAAACTGAGTGAGCTGGGAGCACGTATTGAGAAAGTCAGTTCGGAAAAAGATATTCAGAAATTTACTTTGAAAGTCAGTTGAATCGGATAAAACGACCGTATGAATGTGAAAGATATGCATGCATACGGTCTTTTTATGAATTTTTTATATAATGGAATGAATGTATAAATCAGATCTCGATAAATCAATGCACTCCCCATTGTCCAGTCGGACAAGCGGTTTGGACAGATGATGTTTGTTCAGCAAAACGATGTCTGCGGCACGTCCGTCGCTGAGCAGTACATGATTGTTCTGGTACGTGGAAGCAATATGTTCCAAAAAGTAAGAATATATTTTGGTTTATATTTTTGCAGACCGTCTTTTTCGAATTCTGCAATCACCTGAAACGGAGAAAGCGGAGCGCGGTAAGTACGGGCTGCGGTCATAGCATCGTATACATCTGCAATGGCGATTATATGTGCAAAATCATCAATATCGTCGGTTGTGGATTTTTCCGGATAACCGGAACCGTCACAACGTTCGTGATGCATCAGAGCAGCTTTTTTAATGCGGGAATCAAGCGGCAGTGGTTTTAAAAGATCGTACCCGAGTTTCGCATGCTGGCAAAGCAGATCATATTCTTCGTCCGTAAGTCTGCCCTGTTTATTCAGTAAATCGTCCGGAATCAGAGATTTGCCAATATCATGCAGTAGCCCGGCTATTGTCAGCGTTTCCAAATCTTCGGCATTCAGTTTCAGCCATTTTCCAATCATTCTTGCTATGAGCGCAACATTCAGGCTGTGGACATAAATGCTGTCGTCTACCGATCGCAGGTTGTGCAGCATATCAAAAAAGTCAATGGTGGTCTGTCCCGGTCGAAGCAGGGAATTCGTTTTTTCCAAAAGAAAGTCAGGCGATTTAAAATTTTCGGCAATAATTGTATGAAAATAGCCGCGCAGTTCTTTTAAGCAGACGGCAAAGTCAACCTGAAAACTCATAAACTCCGGACTTTGCTTAATAGCCTGAGAATAGTTACGGTTATGAATCGGTGTATTGTGTTTTTGTTCGGGCCCGGGAACAGGCGCGGTACCCGGTGTGGTGTTTGCAGATGCTGTTTCGTTCATGTGCTTCCTCTCCGGAACTAAAATCGGTTCCTTCTTTAAAGTATTGTATTTCTATATATTATGTGATGAAAAGTAGAAAATGTCAATATTTAGCATTGACTTTTCTGATGATTTGTTGTATTGTCTATAGTGTTAGATTTGAGAATTCGAAAATTGCATACGATTTTTCTCTTATTCGGAGTGATGGAGATACATAGGATCTGTGAAGTCACGGCAACCCCCTGCTGATGCGTGGAAGGTGCCAACCTGAGCGAGTAATCGAACAATAAGAGGATTTGATGATTTAACCTAGAGTCAGGTCCGCTTATGAGCGAACCTTTTTTTGTTGCAATAAAATAGATGAATCAAATGTAACAGCCTGAAAAGCCAGTCTGTTACAGACGGACAACGAAAGGAAAAAGTATGGAAAAGTTATTATTTACATCAGAATCGGTAACCGAAGGACATCCGGATAAAGTGTGTGACGCCATATCGGATGCAGTGCTGGATGCCTGCATGGAGCAGGATCCTATGAGCCGGGTAGCCTGTGAAACCGCATGCTGTACCGGGTTTGTACTGGTGACGGGAGAAATTACGACAAAGGCACAGCTGGATATCCCTTCAATTGTAAGAAAGACGGTAAATGAAATCGGTTATAACGACGCAAAGATGGGATTTGACTGCAATACGTGTGCCGTATTTTCGGCGCTGGACAGACAGTCCGCAGATATCGCAATGGGTGTGGACAAAGCGCTGGAAGCAAAAGAAAACAAAATGACAGATGAGCAGCTGGATGCGATTGGTGCGGGCGATCAGGGTATGATGTTTGGCTATGCTACAAACGAAACGGAAAGCTATATGCCGTATCCGATTTCTCTGGCACATAAGCTGGCATTGCAGCTGACGAAAGTGCGTAAAGACGGTACGCTGACATATCTGCGTCCGGACGGAAAGACACAGGTATCGGTAGAGTATGATGAGGCAGGAAAGCCGAAGAGACTTGAAGCAGTCGTTTTATCAACGCAGCACGATACCGAGGTGACACAGGAGCAGATTCATGCGGATATTATGAAACATGTATTTGATCCGGTTATTCCAAAAGATATGGTTGATGCGGATACGAAGTATTTTATTAACCCTACCGGAAGATTTGTAATCGGCGGACCACAGGGTGATGCCGGACTGACCGGAAGAAAAATTATCGTAGATACATATGGTGGATATGCACGCCACGGCGGCGGCGCTTTTTCCGGTAAAGACTGTACAAAAGTAGACCGTTCCGCAGCCTATGCGGCACGGTATGTGGCAAAAAATATTGTTGCTGCCGGACTGGCCGACAAATGTGAGATTCAGCTGTCTTATGCGATCGGCGTGGCACAGCCGACCTCCGTCATGGTGGATACGTTTGGCACAGGCAAGCTTTCGGATGCACAGCTGGTAGGTCTGGTACGTGAGAATTTTGATCTGCGACCGGCAGGTATTATTAAAATGCTGGATTTAAGAAGACCGATTTACAAACAGACGGCAGCTTATGGTCATTTTGGCAGAAATGATCTGAACCTGCCTTGGGAAGCTTTGGATAAAGTAGATGTGCTGAAAAAATATCTGGCATAATCATGGTTCGGAAAACGATTATGATTTTAGAAAAAATTAAGAATCTTTTTTTCGAAATTTTATGAGAAATAAGAGGGTACATGTTATAATAACTGCAGCGGTGTGTGTGGCACCGCTGCAGTTATTTTTGACTTACAAAATGCATCAGGACAGGAGTCTGTATATGAAGTTGAGTACGAAACTGGTGATCACCTTTTTTGTGATCGTATTTATGCCGATATTGCTGGCATTGTGTGCTTTTTTTGTGATCCGTCTGATTCAGATGAATACGGTTGCACAGCAGACGGGAATCGACATTGGCGTGCTTGCCTATAAGATGGATATGTCGCAGCTGGAAGTGCTGGTAGAAGATATGGCGATCTGCATCGTACTGATACTTGCAGCAACCGGATTGTCCATTACGGCCTGGATTTACCGCAGTATTGTAACGCCTATCTGCAAACTGGAAGAAGCAGCAAAAAATATTAAAGAAGGAAATCTGAATTTTACAATCGAAGCGGACAGTAAAGATGAGATGGGCCGTCTGTGTCAGAACTTCGAAGATATGCGGCAGAGGCTTAAGGAATCCGCGGAAGAAAAACTGGAAGCAGAAAAGCAGAACCGGATTCTGATCAGTAATATTTCCCATGATCTGCGCACACCGATTACAGCGATTAAAGGCTATGTGGAAGGAATATTGGACGGGGTGGCAGATACACCGGAAAAAGTAGATAAGTATATGCGTACGATTTATAATAAAGCGATTGATATGGATCGTCTGATTAATGAGCTGACGTTGTATGCCAAGATTGATACAAACCGCATACCCTACAATTTCAAACGAATTAATGCGGGAGATTATTTTAATGACTGTATTGAAGAAATCGGACTGGAACTGGAAGCGGAGCATATCGGGCTGTCTTATTTTAACTATGCGGGAGACGACGTTGAGATCATTGCGGACCCGGAACAGTTGAAACGGGTAGTCGATAATATTATCAGCAATTCCGTGAAATATATGGATAAAGAACATGGGCTGATCAATATCCGAATCAAAGATGTAGGAGATTTTATTCAGGTGGAAATTGAAGACAATGGCAAAGGGATCGGACAGAAAGATCTGCCGTTTATTTTTGACAGGTTTTACCGTACGGACGCTTCCAGAAATTCCGCTACGGGCGGCAGCGGAATCGGCCTGTCAATCGTGAAAAAAATTGTGGAAGACCACGGTGGTAAAATCTGGGCGACGAGTAAAGAGTGCACGGGTACGGTTATGTACTTTGTAATACGAAAATATCAGGAGGTTCCAAATGAGCAGGATATTGATAATTGAAGATGAAATGACGATTGCAGAGCTGGAAAAAGATTATCTGGAGCTGAGCGGATTTCAGGTTGAGATTGAGACAAACGGGGAAACAGGACTGAAAAAAGTACTGGAAGAAGATTATAATATGGTCATTCTGGATCTGATGCTGCCGGGCATGGACGGATTTGAAGTGTGCCGGCAGATACGGGAACATAAAAATCTGCCGATTTTAATGGTATCCGCCAAAAAAGATGATATAGATAAAATACGCGGACTTGGCATGGGTGCGGACGATTATGTGACAAAGCCGTTTTCGCCAAGCGAACTTGTGGCAAGGGTTAAAGCGCATCTGGCCAGATATGAAAGGTTAATCGGGAGCGGTGTTCCGCAGAATGATATAGTGGAAATCCGGGGCATCCGAATTGACAAGACAGCCAGGCGCGTCTGGATTAACGACGAAGAAAAGCAGTTTACTACGAAAGAGTTTGATCTGCTTGTATTTTTGGCGCAGAATCCGAATCGTGTGTTTACAAAAGATGAACTGTTTAAGGAAATCTGGGACATGGAGTCGGTCGGAGATATTGCAACGGTAACCGTCCATATAAAGAAGATTCGGGAGAAGATCGAGATTAATACGGCAAAACCTCAATATATTGAAACAATCTGGGGAGTTGGATACCGATTCAAGCTGTAGGAGCCGCAAATGAACATAAATATTTTATACGAAGATGCCGATATTCTGGTCTGTGTAAAACCGGCAGGAACTGCTTCACAGACGAAGCAGAGCTTACGGCAGGATATGGTCAGCCTGCTGCGTAACTATCGGCATGCAAAAAACGAAGAACCTTACATCGGACTTGTACACCGCCTGGACCAGCCGGTAGAGGGAATTCTTGCATTTGGAAAACATGCAAAAAGTACGGCAGCGCTGAACCGACAGCTGCAGCAGGGAGATTTTTCGAAAGTCTATCTGGCAGTAACGGAAGGCAGGATGTCGGCGCAAGAAGGAACGCTTTTGAATTATCTGAAAAAAGACGGACGCAGCAATCGCTCGACTGTTGTAAAAAAAGAAGATCCGCAGGCGAAAAAAGCGGAGCTTGTGTATCGGCTGTTAGAGACCGATGAGAGCTGCCGGCCCGTGCACAATCTTGTCAAAGTGCGCCTGCTGACGGGCAGACATCATCAGATTCGGGTACAGATGGCGCATTTTGGAACGCCGCTGGCAGGCGATGTAAAATATGGCAGACAGCAAATGCGGTCCGATCTTGGATTATGTGCCTGCGGACTGGAATTTAAGCATCCTTATCGAAACAAAAAGATGCGCTTTTCGATCGCTCCGTCACAGCCCGTATTTCAAAAGTTTGGAAGTATAATAATGAATCATTCGGACATCCTTTTTATATGAGATGGTATGAAAAAGAAAACGTAAAAAGACAATTTTGTTGGCAGGAGTTACACTGGCAGTTTATTTTTTTATGAAATATGTTATGCCAATCGTAATTCCTTTTTTATTCGGTGCATTTCTGGCTATGCTGCTGCATCCGATCGTTCAGAAAGCAGTACAAAAAACAGGCAAAGGGCGCGGGGTTATTTCGATGATCGTCGTAACGGTAATACTTGTATTGGTCGGCTCCATTTGTTTTTTTATCGGGCGGACCGTATGTGTGCAGTTAGCCGCGCTTATAAAAAACGCGGAATCAATAGAAGGAGGGGTTCGCGATATCTGGTGTGACTGCTGTGCCAGAATAGAACGTAGTCTGGGTGTTCGAATTGATGAAGCGGAGCAGCTGTTCGTCCGCATGCAGGACAAAGTAAAGTCCGGACTGCAGGCAAAGACGCTGCCGTATCTGCTGAAAAATTCCATGCTGTACGCGAAAGTGGTTTTTTCCATGATGGGTGTTGCGCTCGTGTCGGTTATTTCCGGGATGCTGATTCTGACGGATTATCCGGCGCTTGCGGATGCGGTCGGAAAATCCGAGGCCGGGAAGCTGGCGCTGCAGATCAAACAGCATGCGAAAGCAGCGGGCGGTACGTATTTGAAAGCACAGTTGATTATTCTGATTGTGATCAGCCTGATCTGTGTGGCAGGACTTTTTTTTACAGGCAATTCCTATGCGCTTCTGGCTGGGATGGGCATTGGACTGTGTGATGCGCTGCCGTTTATCGGGACCGGAACTATCTTTGTGCCATGGATGATTATAGATATTGTGAATGGGAAGTATGTACTGGCTGCCGTATACGGAATATTATATGTTATATGCAGCTTTGTACGGCAGTTTCTGGAACCAAGGCTGATTGGCGCAAGACTGGGGTATCCGCCGATTGCAGTTTTAATGAGTATTTATATCGGTGTTCATGTATATGGGGCGTCCGGTGTACTGCTTGGACCGATTTCGGCATTTTTAATCTGGGAATTGTATCAGGTGCTGCTGAAATAAACGCTGCGAAAAATGACAGATTCCCCTGAAAGGCAGCGGCTTGGCTGTATTCCGCTGCCAAAGGGACTTAAAATATTTAGGAGTTTATAGAAAACGCGTCGGATACAAACATAACGGATTCCTGTGGCTGCAGGTAATCGTGCCGGTATCCGGCAGCGTTGTTATAGCATTTTCAGTTTTAGTCCGAATGACTGCCGGCGTTTTTTTATTTTATACGTAAAATTGAAAATTTCATATATTATATCTGATATTGAAAAAGAAAGCAAGTGGTTTTTGGAATATTATCCAAATAATATTCGGAATATTGCTTTTGATTTGAACAATATGGATAAATATAATTTGTTTTTCGTCCGGAAATATGTCTTTATAGTGAAATGGATTTCAACACTATCTACAAAAAAAATCGGCAAATATTAGAAAAATTGCCAATTCACAAATGGAAAACTTTAGGATATTATAGAACCGTAAGTGAAAACGATAACACATGTATAAACGGTAAAAAACGGGGAATATTAAAAGACAGAAACCATCAGGATATTTCCTGATAAAATATAATAAAAATATAAGAAAGGAGCAATGTTTATGCAGCAGGTATTTGTTAAATTTAATAATGCAGAGCAGGTAAGGAGTTTTGTAAACATGATAAGCACATTAGATGTAAACTTTGATTTGGGATCGGGAAGACGGATCGTAGATGCAAAATCTTTGCTGGGAGTATTTGCGCTGGATTTGACACAGCCGCAGAAGTTAAGCTGTAATTCGGATGATGAGTCCGTGCTGGAAAAAATTACACCTTATCTGTATACGGGAAGATCGGCGTGAGAACGAAAAATACTTTGTAAAAAACTTGATAAAGCTGCTGTTAAAAAGGATGTTGTAATATATGTTCCGGTGTGATTCGGGATGTAGTGCGACATCCTTTTTGTTTTACATTTTACCGGAAATTTTATTGGAAAGAAAGCCGGAATCATATGGAACAGCTTCTTGCGAAAAACGGATATTTTTGCTATAATGCCACCATGCAAATGATTTGCACGATGTAAGTAGGAAAAAGGAGAATTGGATTCATGATGCAAACACAGATAAAAACCCGTAACGGAGCGATTGATTTCTGGAAATTTGTATTTTCCATTATGGTCGTTCAGTTTCATTCGTCTAATCTGACAGAAATAAAAACAACGCCGTTTGTCGGCGCCGCTATTGCAGTGGAGTTTTTTTTTCTCGTGTCCGGTTATCTGATGGCGGCTTCCATTTCGCGTTATCAGGAAGCGGACATTCGGGTGGGCAGAGACAGCCGTAATTTTATGCTGCATAAAATAAAGGGGCTTTGTCCGGAGATTTTTATTGCATGGGCAATTGGCTTTGTTGTGCAGCATATTGCAAAAAAGAATGTTTCTTTGTCGTCGCTGGTGAAAGATCTGATGACAGGTGTATGGGACATGTTCTTTCTGCGTGAATCCGGACTGGAAGGGTTTAAGGCAAATCCTGCAGCCTGGTATATTTCTGCGATGCTGCTGGCCATGCTTGTGCTTGTACCTTTGTTTTTAAAAGACCGGGAGGTGTTTTTAAATGTGTGGGCTCCGGTTCTTGCGATCGCGTCGCTTGGATATCTGTCCAAAAATGTCGGAGATCTGCGCGGGCCTACGGACTGGCTGGGCTTTTGCTATAAAGGGTTTTTGCGTGCGGTCGGAGAGCTTTGCATGGGTGTCATCTGCTGGGGAATCTGCTGCGAAATCAAAAAGCTGCCGCTTTCCGGATTGGGGAAAAGGCTGCTGACGGCGCTGGAGCTGGGATGCTATGCCGGTGTGATTTTGTGGTCTTACAAACATAAGGGTTCTCAGATGGATTTTGTAATGCTGCTGCTGTTCGCAGTCGGTGTTGTTGTCACGTTCAGCGGACACAGCCTGCTTTCATCATTTTTTAATAAACCGCTGGTATACTTCCTTGGTAAAATCAGTTTTCCAGTGTACTTGTCGCATAATTACTGGAGCCATGCGTTTGTCAGAATCTATCCGGAACAGACATACGCACAGCTGTATCCGAAGTATGTGGTCGCCACGATACTGACGACGGTCGTTATTTATCTGACTGCCAGAGCCTTGCGCGGGATTGCACCGGCATTTTTTGGCAAATGCCGCAGTCTGCTGCTGGAAACGGAGAATAAATAACAGTGCAGAGGAAATACTAAATGAAGATACTGGTAGTAGAAGATGAAAAGGATCTGAACCGTATTATTAAAAAAGAACTGGAAGCGGAGGGGTATCTGGTAGACGTATGCTATGACGGCGACAGCGCCTATGACTATCTGACGATGGAGGAGTATGACGGCGTTGTACTGGATGTGATGCTGCCGAAAATCAATGGATTTGAACTGCTGAAAAAAGCACGCGGTCATGGTGTTCAGACGCCGGTTTTATTTTTGTCGGCGCGCGGCCGTATTGATGACATTGTAGAAGGATTGGATATCGGTGCGGATGATTATATGGTCAAACCGTTTGCGTTTCAGGAGCTTTCAGCCAGAGTGCGTGCGATGACACGAAAAAAAGCGGGCGTCCGTGAAAATATTTATCGCTGCGCAGATCTGTCCGTAGACTGCAATGAGCATGCCGTAAGGCGCGGCGATGCGCTGATTAATTTGTCACCAAAGGAGTTTTCCGTGCTGCTGTATCTGATTCGAAATCAGAATATTGTAGTGTCCAGAGAACAGATTGAGGCAAATATCTGGGATATGGAGCATGACAGCTATTCCAATGTCATTGATGTTTACATTCGGTATTTGCGTAAAAAGATTGATGATCCATATGATGTGAAACTGATTCACACAATCCGAGGGTGGGGTATGTATTAAGGCTGGAAGAGTAAAACAGGTATCCATTGGCCATCATATTCTTAAACTGTTGATTGCGGCACTGGCGGTTATGGCTATCACAATGCTTATTTTTGTGCGGATTTTGGCGAATGCCGCAGTGGAATATGACATAAGGCAGAGTCTGGATAGGGAAGCTTTTAAAAATCTCAAAGAAATTACATTGGATTGTATGGGAAATATTACTTTTCAGGATGATTTTGCCCAGAAGGAAGGAGATATTCATTTTCTGGTTCTGGACGGAAGCGGAGAGGCTGTTCTCGGACAGTATCCGAAGGGCTGTCCGCAGGATATCGAAATCAATACCAAACGGCTGCAGCAGGTAACGGAAGGCTGGGAGCATTTTTATATTCGGGATATGCGTAAGCATACCGGAACGAAAAAACGGATTTATCTGCGTGCCATTGTATGCAAATCTGATGCTTACAGCAGATATCGGATGTTGGAATGCCTGGCATATGCAAGCATACTCATTGTTTTTGGCATTGCGATTTTCTGTGGAGTTCTTCTGTCCGGACGCATTTCCGGTTCACTCAGAGAAATGTGCGCAGCGGCGGAAGAGATTGGGCAGAACAGGAATATGTCGGGCCGTATGGAATATGAAGGAAGATTTTATGAGCTGGCAGTGCTGACACAGGCGAATAATCGCATGCTGGATCGTTTGGAAGAGTCGTTTCAGCAGCAGGAACAGTTTACGGCAGATGTCGCACATGAGCTGCGTACTCCGATTGCGGTCATGACGGCACAGTGTCAGTACGCACATGGGAAAACGGTAAGTCAGGAAGATTATCAGGAAGCGTTTGAAGTGATTGAACGTCAGTCTTTAAAAGTCAGCGCGATTATTTCCAGACTATTGGAATTATCCAGGCTCGACTATGACCGAAGACAAATCGAAAAAGAAGATGTGGACCTGCCGGAACTCGTGCAGTCGGTGTGTGAAGATTTACAGCAAAAGTCCGGCGACACGTTGAATATCCGGTTTTATTTGGAGCAGGTGCATACGGTCGGCGATATCGGTCTTGTCATGATTGCCATTCAAAATCTGCTCACGAACGCAGTCCGATATTCGGATAAGGACAGCCTGATCGAAGTAGAGACCGGAACAAGGGGAAATATGGTGTTTGTATCGGTCGGAGATCATGGTGTGGGAATCAGTGAAGAAGATTTGCCATATATTTTTAAACGTTTTTATAAAACGGATAAGTCAAGAAATTCACAGGGATTTGGCCTTGGACTGCCTCTGACGATGAAAATCGCACAGAAGCACGGCGGTACCGTGCTTGTGCAAAGCAGTCCGGGCGAGGGCAGCACATTTACGCTGCTGCTGCCGGATATCAAATGACAGGCTGATTGGATAGCCGGAAAAGGAGAAGTGCGGATATGGACAGCAATACAAAAGACAGACAGGACGACGGACGTCAGATTACATGGCATCGGATGGATATTACAAGAGAACGGCGGGAACAGCTGCTTGGTCAGAAAGCAGCCGTAATCTGGCTGACCGGACTGTCAGGTTCCGGAAAATCGACACTTGCGAATGCGCTGGAACAGGAGCTTGCTGCAAAGGGCAGGCATACCATGCTGCTGGACGGCGACAATGTACGGTTTGGATTAAACAAGGATCTTGGATTTTCAAAAGAAGACCGGGTGGAAAATATTCGCCGGATTGCGGAGACGGCAAAGCTGATGAATGATGCCGGTCTGATCGTACTGTCTTCTTTTATTTCGCCGTATCGGGTGGACCGTCTTGCTGCGCGCACAATTATCGGAGATGCATTTATTGAAGTATATGTGAGTACGCCGATTGAGGAATGTGAAAAGCGCGATGTAAAAGGACTGTATCGGGCGGCCAGGAAAGGACAGATTGCAGAATTTACCGGAATTACGAGTGCGTATGAAGCGCCGGAGCATCCGGAGATTACGATCGATACGAGTAAAGCTGAAATTAAGGAATGCGTATGTGTGCTGCTGGCTGAGCTTGAGAAATATGGGATTTAAACACTGCGTAGGAGGGGAGCGTAGGATGAAAAAAATACTTTATGTACATGTTGGCACGACCAAGACAGGGACGACAGCGATTCAGAGCTTTTTGATTGACAATCAGGAGGTTTTAAACCGGAAAGGATACTGCTATCCGCTGTTTCCATATCGGTATCAGGAGGTATCGGAACGCAGAAATGCCCGGTTCTTGTTAGAAGAGGCTTCCGACAGGCAAAACGGCATATTTCGGGAAGGGATGGACAGAATTCATGAACTGTTCCGGACATTTGATAACATTATCGTCTCTGATGAAGGAATATGGTCCGCAAATTATGAGCAGCGGATTACAATGTGGCGTGCACTGAAGGCGGAGGCCAAGGAAGGCGGATTTCAAATCAAAATCATTGTATATCTGCGAAGGCAGGACATGTATCTGATTTCCGGCTGGAACCAGATGGTAAAAAGCGGGCTTGGAGCCGATGCGGGTACGGCCTGGAGTGATTATGTTCACAATTTGAATGATATTAATAAAATGAAATATGCCACGCATTTAAAAAAATAGCCGCATTCTTTGGAAAGAAAAATCTGATTGTCAGACGCTTTGAACCAAAACGCTTTGTAAACGGTACGATATATGCGGATTTTCTGCAGACGGTCAGACTGGAGCTGACCGATGAATTCCGGATTGAACAGGCGGCAAAAAATATAAGACTGGCGGGAAATACACATGAGATTCAGCGGGTATTAAACGGCATGCCGGGGATGAATCCTGCATTTCACAGTTTTTTCAGACAGTCGTTGCTGTCTTATGCGGATCTTTCAGGAGAAACGTATCCGTGTGAAATGTTTTCGAAGGAAGAAGCCGAAGCATTTATGCAGCAGTATGAGGAAGAAAACAGAGAAGTTGCAAGGGAGTATTTCAACGAAGAAGAATTATTTGATATGATCTGGAAAGATGCGCCCAAATGGGAAAAGGATAACCCGCAGATGCAGGATGATCTGATTCGATTTGTCGGGGCGTGCTGTATGCGGCTGGCAGAAGAAAACCGGGATTTGAAAAGCCGGGTGGAATGGCTGGAAAAGAGCCGGGAAGGACTGCGGCATCCGGTTTATACGCTGCTTAAAAGAAGACGCGATAAGAAGAATGCGCAGCAGTAGTATAGATTTTGTTTTACAATTACCCGAGTATTTGATATAATACGTACATGATATCGGTACAGGAGGCTTTTTATGAATTTCAGTAAAGAGGCAACCCGTAAGAAGCGCAGGGCAATTATAGCAAAAAGGGAAAGATTACAAGAAAATGCATCACATTGTTGTATGAACTCGTTCTGGTATGTGTATTTGCACTGGCAGTCTGTGTGGCAAGCGCCGGTTATGGCGCTTACCAGGGAATTCTTGCTGCGTCGCCGAGTATTAAAGATATAGATGCGACACCGACCGGTTATTTGTCTACCATATTGGATTCGAAAGGGAATACGACGGCAACGCTGGTGGCATCGGGTTCCAATCGTGTATATGTTACCATAGACGAGATTCCGAAAAATCTGCAGAATGCTTTTATTGCAATTGAAGACGCCAGATTCCGTGAACATAACGGGATCGATATAAAAGGAATTATTCGTGCCGGCATCAATGGAATTGCCGCAGGATTTCGTTTCCGGGAAGGCGCCAGTACGATTACACAGCAGTTGCTGAAAAATAACGTATTTACAAGCTGGACAGCCGAGAAGTCTCAGGCAGACCGTTTTAAGCGGAAAATTCAGGAACAGTATCTGGCGCTGCAGCTGGAAAAAGAAGAGTCCAAAGACTGGATTCTGGAAAACTACCTGAATACGGTGAACCTTGGCCAGAATACGTTAGGCGTACAGTCCGCGTCCAAGCGTTATTTTGGAAAAGATGTGTCGGAGCTGTCATTATCGGAATGTGCCGTTATTGCGGGCATTACGAAAAATCCGAGTGGCTATAATCCGATTACGCATCCGGAAGAGAACGCAAAACGCAGAAAAAAAGTGCTGGATGATATGAAAGAGCAGGGGATGATTTCGCAGAAGCAGTATGACAAGGCGATGGACGACTCTGTGTACAGCCGGATCCGCAAGGTAAATGCAAAGCAGCTGGACAAGTCCAGCGTACATTCGTATTTTGACGACGCACTGACGGAACAGGTTATTGAAGATTTGATGGAAGTGCTGGGATGTTCGCAGACGGAGGCATATAAAAGACTGTACAATACGGGACTTACTATTTATTCCACGCAGGACCCGGACATTCAGGCAATCTGTGATGCACAGGTTAACAATTTGGAAAATTATCCGACCGTTCCGAAGACGTCCTTTTCCATGACGCTGACGGTTCAGAAAGCGGATGGTGAATTTAAGTATTACGATGAGCAGACAATGCTGGCTTATTATCAGTCGGCGGACAAGTCGTATACGATTAACTTTGCGTCGCAGGAGGAAGCGCTTGCAGCAGTTGAAAAGTATAAAGCAGATATTCTGGAAGAAGGAGATACCGTACCGGAGAACGGACAGAACGTTACCTATACGATACAGCCGCAGGCGGCGCTTACCGTAATTGATCAAAAGACGGGAGAAGTAAAGGCCATGGTAGGCGGCAGAGGGGAAAAGACGGCAAACCGTACGCTGAACCGTGCGACGGATTCGGTACGCCAGCCCGGCTCTACGTTTAAGGTGCTGGCAGCTTTTGCACCTGCATTGGATACCGGGCAGATGACGCTGGCTTCCGTAGAAGATGATGCGCCTTATACGTATTCCAACGGCACACCTTTAAAAAATTACAATAAAAGATACGGCGGATTTACGTCCATACGAGAGGCAATTACGCAGTCGATTAATGTGGTAACGGTAAAGACACTCACGGATATAGGCATAGATACGGGCTATAATTATCTGGTAGATCATTTTGGATTTACGACATTGTCGGACCAGGACCGCAACGAAGCGCTGGCATTGGGCGGTATTACCTATGGCGTGACCAATCTGGAGCTGACAGCCGCATATGCCGCAATTGCAAATGGCGGTACGTATATTAAGCCGCGTTTGTATACAAAGATTATAGATCATGATGGAAATATATTAATTGACAATCAGCCAAAGGAAACGGAAGCAGTTCAGGAGACCACGGCATGGCTTTTGACAAATGCCATGCAGGATGTGCTGACCGTAGGTACCGGCAGGATGGCTTCTTTTGAAGGAATGGCGCTTGCGGGAAAGACGGGGACGACGACGAAAAATAAAGACGCGCTGTTTGCAGGTTTTTCCCCGTATTACAGCCTGGTGGTCTGGGGCGGCTTTGACGATAACACGCCGCAGGATGGCGGGACAACCTCTTATCCGAAGATGATCTGGAAAGCTGTCATGAGTCAGATTCATGAAGGGCTGGAATATAAAGACTTTGAAATGCCATCCGGCATTATTACCGCGGAAGTCTGCAAAAAATCAGGCATGCCGGCACAGGAAGGCGTTTGCAGTCACGATCCGCGTGGAAGCATGCTGACAACAGAGTTTTTTGCGGAGGGTACCGTACCGGAAGACGTATGCGTGCATCATGCGTCGGTACGTGTATGTGGGGTGTCCGGGATGCTGGCAGGCCCTTACTGCCCGGGCGGAACGTATGGATCTTCGGTTCGAATTATAGGAGGTTCTCCGGATTCGGAAGACGGACCATATCTGTATACGGGAAATCTGAATACATGTACGATGCACACAAGTGCATCAGTCGTGCAGCCGGATCCGTCCGAAGGAGATACGGTCACCGACGATGAGACACAGCCGGATCCGAATACGGATGCAAATGGGGATTCAAATCCGAATGAGGGCGAACAGCCGGGAGCGGAACCGGATACAAATGAGGGCGAGCAGCCGGGAACAAATCCTTCGGACGAAGGCTCGGATACGGTTGTAGACGTGCCGCCGGATGATGAGCCTGTTCCAAGTGAAGTGATTTTGGATTTTTAGCTGTCAGAGGGAGTGTTGGTTTTGGATAAGTATAAGGTAGTCTACAAGGGCGGCGCTGATGAAATTGTAGAAAAAAAGTCAAGATTTATTGCAGCCGTACAGCCGGTACACAGTGAAGAAGAAGCAGCTGCGTTTATCGGTGCGACGAAGAAAAAATATTGGGATGCCACACATAACTGCTCTGCATTTACGATTGGGAAACACCATGAGCTGACCCGCTGCTCCGATGACGGAGAGCCGTCCGGAACAGCCGGACGGCCAATGCTGGATGTGCTGCTCAGAGAAGATATTCACGATGTCGTGGTCGTTGTGACCAGATATTTTGGCGGCACACTGCTGGGTACCGGAGGGTTGGTGCGTGCATATCAGAAAAGTACGCAGGCAGGTCTTGCGGCGTCTGTGATCATTGAAAAGCAGACCGGTTATATACTGGATATTGAAACGGATTATAATGGTCTTGGAAAGATCGGGTATGTGCTGGCCCAGCGGGAAATTCCGGTGCTGGAAACGGAATATACCGATCAGGTAGTGATTCATGCCATGATTCCGTCGGAACGGAAGACCGAATTGGAAAAAGCAGTGACCGAAGGTACGAACGGTACGGCGAAGCTGAACTGGGGAAATGCAAAAGAATTTGCCATTATAGATGGTAAGGCTGAAATTTTTGAGTAAAAGAAAGCACTGCTTAAAGCAGTGCTTTTTTGCAGCAAATACGGATTATTTGCAAAAATCCAGAATTTGCTGTTTCATACATGTGGATATATCTCCGTTTTGGAAATATACGTCGAACCATTCTACAATTTTTTCAATGGTTGTTTCCACATTCCACGTTGGCGTCCAGCCAAATGTTCTGCGGAGTCTGGAACAATCCAGTTTCAGAAAGCTGGCTTCGTGCGGCCCGCCGTCGTACCGGTCAATCCAGCGGATGGAGCTTCCGGTTTTCTCGTTCCATTTGCGGCAGAACAGCGATACGAGTTCGCCGGTGATCAGGCAGTCTGAATCGTTCGGGCCGACGTTATAATTACCTGCATATTTTTGATCTTCGTATTGTGCCTGAGCAATCATCAAATAAGCAACAACAGGTTCCAGTACATGTTCGTACGGTCTGGTAGAATAAGGATTTCTGACAATAATATCCTGACCTGCCTGTGCGGCGCGGATGCAGTCAGGGATAATACGGTCTGCGGCAAAATCGCCCCCACCGATCACGTTGCCTGCACGGGCGGTGGAAATCGCAACGTCTGTGCCGGTAAAGAAGGAGTTTTTATAACTGCAGGTGACCAGTTCGGAGCATGATTTGGAATTGGAATAAGGATCAAAACCGTTCAGCTCTTCATTTTCCCGATATCCCCATTCCCATTCTTTGTTCAGATATACTTTGTCCGTTGTAACGTTCAGAAATGATTTTACCGAAGCTGTTGTGCGCACGCATTCCAGTACATTTACCGTTCCCATCACATTTGTTTCGTATGTATGAACCGGATTTTTGTACGACTCGCGAACTAATGGCTGGGCTGCCATATGGATGACAATTTCCGGCTGGCAGGCAGCAAAGACCTCTTTCAGATGAGCCAGGTCGCGAATGTCGCCAATGACAGAGTGCATCTGGTCTGACAGCTGACAGAGGTCAAACAGAGCAGGCTGCGTTGGCGCTTCCAGTGCATATCCGGTTACGTCTGCTCCTGCCATAAGAAGCAGCTGACACATCCAGGCGCCTTTGAATCCGGTATGTCCGGTAATAAGTATTTTTTTGTTTTTATAAAAAGACATGTCCCACATAATAATTCTCCTGTTTTAATAATGCATTTTTATTTTATACTAATATCATTTTATTTGCAACTTAAAAGGTGTGAAATTTCTTGATTTTCTGTTATGTTTGCGCTAATATAGTTCATGTTTACAGAATAGAACAGGAGGATACCATACACATGGATCATCATATAAAAATATATGCAAAGGCGTCATTTGTTTCGGAAGAAATCCGGGAAAAGATCAGGTGTGGCTGTGACGGTCTGGAATTTAATCTGCAGAAAGATTTTCTGCGCAAAGGCAGCTGTTTTGAGACCTGTTATCTGCAGGAACTGTTTACGATGCATAATGTAGAAGTTGTGCATGTACCGTTTTATGAAGAGGGACAGGTTATGAATATGGAGCACGTGTTTCAGCATGTGGACACAAGTCCGATTGACAATGTGTTCCGCCTGGCACAGTACTGTGCCGATATCTGGAAGCATCGCATTTTAGTTGTCATTCATACGTCGCTTTCTTTTTTGATTTTATGGAGTACGAGCTGTTTCGCAGTAGGCTGGAACGGGAATTGCAGCGTTTATTTGAACAATTTCCGATGACCGATCTTGGAATTGAAAATGTGATACCGATGGAATATAAGAACGATGGGAAAAACAGTCCGAGACTTTGTAACGGAACGTTTACGGATCTTGTACAAATCGTAGGTTATTTGCGGGAGCGATTTGGAGAGCGGGTAGGGAGTGTACTGGATATTTGTCATGCGGCTATGACGGAAAAATATATGAAGGCGCTGCTTGCAGCTTCGGATTTTTTGCCGCATACGGATTTGCCGCGGCATACGGATTACGGCATGGAGCATTATTTTCAGATGCATAAAGAGGTTTGCAAGCTGATTCATTTCAATGATTTTACGGGCAATGGATATATGAGAAACCATGGAACACCGTTTCAGGATCAAAAAAGGTGGATGCGCTGCTGGAATTATATACAAAATATGAGTACGGCTGTCCGCTGACTCTGGAAATTCGGGAAGACAATTACAGGAACTGCAGAAATTACAGGCAGACAAAAGCAATGCTGCAGCGTTGGATTGAACCGGCGGCAGCTGTTGCGGAATCATAAAAAGACGGTCGGAATCCGGGTCCGACCGTCTTTTTATAAATAAAAATCTACACATCTTCATCGTCACGGGTGTCTGTCCAGGCAAAGACCAGCTCATCTCCGGATATTTCCGGACCCATATAGCTTTCGGAAAATTCAAAATAACCGTTCGAGCCCATTCGTTTTATCCATGAATCTACGGACTCCTTGATGCGCAAAAGGCAGATTACAGGTTCCGCATAAATTTCGCGGAGTGTTTCTTTATCTGTCAGGTCAATATCCGGATCCATCGTCATAAGAGAACGCAGCTCTTCGTTTGTAAAGGGATCAAAAGCCATTAAGATCGCATGTTCCAGTCTTGCGTTATCTTCGTTTCTGAATGACTCTACCGCATAAGTTTCTCCTGTATATCTGGATCGAATATTATATAAGACAAGACCGATTGCTTCCAGAAGCCGACGGCTGTTGGATGACGGAAACTTACGGTATGTTTTCAACAGGTTGCTTTCGATCGGATAAATCATCAATGTATGATAATCTTCGGTTCCTTTTTCTATTTTGCCAAATTCCTGTTCCATTTGCGCATATATTTTTTCAAACTGATATTGTTGCATAAAAGGTCCTCCTGTGAATTTAATATTTTGCTGCGGGTTTATTTGCGCAGCTTGAATTTATGTACGGATATTTTCAGTTCTTCGGCCTGCTGATGCAGTTCTTTTGCAGACTGAGCGGATTCCTGTGCCGTTGACGCATTTGTCTGAACGACTTCGGAGATCTGTTCCATACCCTGTGTCAGCTGTTTGAGTGACTGGGACTGGTACTGAGCGGATTCCGCAATATGATCGACCAGCTCCGTAGATTTCTGTGCACTGTTCACAACAGTCAGGATAGCCTTTGTCGTCTCTGCCGTTAAAGAAGAGCCGTATTGTACGAGCTGCATGGAATTTTCGATCAGCTCGGCAATATCCTGAGCGGATACGGAACTTTTATTTGCCAGATCCTGTACTTCATCTGCCACGACTGCGAACCCTTTTCCGGCTTCACCGGCGCGTGCAGCTTCTACGGCTGCGTTTAAGGCCAGAATATTTGTCTGAAAAGAGATATCCTCAATGGTTTTGATAATGCCGCCAATCTGATTGGAAGCCTTGGATATATCGTTCATTGCAGATGACAGCGATTCCATTTTCTGACTGCAAAGCTGCAGCTGTTTGGCTGCTTCACCGGAAGCATTTCTGGCATCGTCGGCGTCCTGAGAGGTACGGTCTACCTGATTGGATATTTCCTGAATGCTTGCGGACAGCTCCTGTACCGCAGATGCCTGTCGCACGGTTCCGTTCGATAAAATTTCCGCACCGGATGCCATATGTTCGGATTCGGTAGATACCCGTTCTGCCGTGATGCTGATTTTTGACAGAGCATGATTCAGGGAATCTATAATTTCACGCATTGCATTCTGTATAGGGAGAAATTCGCCGCGGTAATTACTGTCAATAGTCAGATCCATAGAGCCCTGTGCCATCTGCGATAATTTATAGTCAATGTCCTGAATATATTTCTTTAATTCGTGCTTTGTCTCATGAATGGAAGCCACAAGCATTCCGATTTCGGAAGTATTCGGGTCCAGAGCAAAATCGGCGGAAAGATTGCCGTTGGATATTTCGCCCATCTGGTCGCGAACGGCAACGAGCGGACGCAGTACCCGTTTTTTGTAACAATCATGCTGATGAGCTGGATAACGGCAATCAGAACAAGGGCGCCGGACATGATGACGCGGATCAGAAAAGCCTGAGAGTTCAGAGCGTTCAGCCGGGTTTTTGTTCTCGTATCCAGAGCTGTCAAAAACCGGTCTTTTAAAGCATTGATCTGCGTAATGGAGCTGTCGTACTCAGAGCCGTATACGTAGGCAATGGCGCCGGTCATATCGCCGGCTTTTACTTTGTTCATTGCTTCTTCTTCCAGTGGGACAAGTTCGTTGGAAAGGGCGAACATTTCATCAATCATGTTTTGTTCTTCATCGGTAATGCCGATTTCCTGCATGGCAGCTACGCCAAGATCACGGTTTTGCAGTTCATTAACTTCTTTCCAATAATTGTCATAGTGTTCCTGATCGCCGGTTGCCGCAAAAGCACGCACTTCGTTCGTCAGATATGCGGAACCGTTCATAAAGCGGTTGGCATTATAAGTCAGGTTAAAACGTTCTTCATTTGCACTGTTTAACAATATGCGAGTGTGACTGTTTGCAAACAGGGCAAACCCCATAAATATCAGGGTAAGAATGGATACCCCGTTTAGTATAAAGGTCAGTGTGGATTGGTTTATTGATTTTTTCATTATTAGTATGCTCCTCCCGGTTCATAGTGTCTTTTACCTTCTTGTCGTGAAACACGCTCTAACATATCAATTATTATAGCGCATCCGGGCGCAGGTGTAAAGTGTATGAATCGGTAAACGGAAATGGAAATTAAGAGCAACAGACGTATGATATTGCAGACTTTGCAGAAAGAATCCGAAAAGGAGATTTTCTGCAAAGTCCGTACCCGATCGGGTATGATAAAAGATGAGGCCGATGTGTGGTTATTTTGAGGTAAGCTCTGCGATCAGCTTTTCCACATCTTCCACACAGGCGCCGCATACGGTGCCTACTTCGGTAGCTTCCTGTACCTCTGCAAATGTTTTCGCACCATTATTGACAGCTTCCTTTATCATGCCTCTTGTAACATTCAGGCAGCTGCAGATTACTTCGTCCTGATTCATAGTTAAAATCTCCTTTCTGAAAAATAACGTATAGACCTTATCCAGTATGCTGCAAATTAGAAAATATATACAAATCCGGGCAGAAAATTTGTAAACTATTGAATTTCGTCACCGTGCGGGCTATAATATGTTCCGGATAATGAGATAGTGACAATATAAAAAATGAAAAATGACAAAAAAGAAACTGCAGAAATGCCGGATGAAGGAGGAAAATATGAAACGGGAGCAGGAAAAAGGATACGAATATGTGGAAGGTGGAGTCTGTGCGGCGGCAGGGTTTCAGGCCAATGGATGCCACTGCGGACTGGATCCGCGTCCGGATAAAAATGATCTTGGAATTATTTACAGTGAAAAGCTCTGTCAGGCAGCAGCCGTTTATACGACGAACAAAGTAAAAGGCGCGCCGATTCTGGTGACGAAAAAAAATCTGGATGCAACAGGCGGCAGGGCAAGAGCGGTAATCGTAAACAGCAAGAATGCGAATACCTGCAACGCAGACGGAGAAGAAAAGGCAAGGAACATGTGTGAGATTACGGCGCAGGCGCTTAAAATAACGCCGGAAGAAGTGATTGTAGCATCTACGGGAGTGATCGGACAGATATTGCCGATCGAACCGATTGCGGAACATATGGACCGGCTTGTGGCAGAGATGTCCGCACAGCGTCATGGAGAGGCAGCGGCAGCAATTATGACGACCGATACGGTAAAAAAAGAAGTGGCGGTGTCTTTTACACTTGATGGAAAAACGTGTCGTCTGGGTGGTATGGCAAAGGGCAGCGGCATGATCCATCCGAATATGGCAACAACACTGAATTTTATTACGACTGATGCAGCCGTTTCCGGGCCAATGCTGAGTCAGGCATTGCGTGATGTGGTAAAAGTAACCTATAATTGCCTGAGCATCGACGGAGATACTTCTACGAATGACATGGTATGCATACTTGCCAACGGAGAAGCCGGCAATGCGGAAATAACGGCTGAAGATGCGTCTTATGAAGTGTTTAAGAAAGCGCTTTATCTGGTTCTTTTGCATCTGACGAAAATGCTTGCCGCAGACGGAGAAGGAGCCACCAAGATGCTGGAGTGTACCTGTGCGGGAGCGCCTGATTTGGATACGGCGATTACGGCTGCCAAAAGTGTGATTTGTTCTTCGCTTGTAAAAAGCGCTATGTTTGGCGCAGATGCAAACTGCGGACGTATTTTGTGCGCGCTTGGTTACTCGGATACCGATTTGGATATCGGCAAAACAGACGTGGAACTGGCATCTGAAAAAGGAAGTGTACTTGTATGCAAAGACGGCAATGGTCTGGCGTTTTCGGAAGAGGAAGCGGCAGCGGTTCTTGCGGAAGATGAAATTTATATCCGGATTGATCTGCATCAGGGAAATGCATCGGCGAAGGCATGGGGATGCGATCTGACCTATGATTATGTCAAAATAAATGCGGATTACCGGAGCTGACAAAAAAAGATAAAATTTTCATCTGCATACTTCCATTCACACGATCTATCGTATATAATAGCATTGGCATAGAAAATACGAGGGGGAGTCGGGGATGAAAAAACTGTTTATTTTATTATGCACGGTATTTGTAATGCAATCGACAGCTTGCAGCTCAAAGCCGGTAACGGAAGATGGCGTACAGGAAGATGAGGTACGCAAAGAGGCCGGCACGGAACAAAATGACGACGGACAGACAGAGAGTACGGAGCAGACGGCAGAGTTAAAACAATACGAGAATACGGTTCCGGTCGTTTATATGACCAAGGAAATAACAGCAGAGTCTCTGGGAAATCTGTACCGGTCACTGGATGAAAAAATACAGGGGGAACATACGGCGGTAAAAATATCGGCAGGAGAGCTTCCGTCAGGCAATGCCGTGGAGCCGGAGCTGTTTCGCGATCTGGTAACGTCCGTGAAAGGTACGATTGTTGCCTGTGGTACGAGAGACGATCTGCAGCCGGCAGACAATGAAGGACTGGCGCAAATAGCAGAGCCTGAAGTGCTGGATGAGAGCGGTTCGGTCGCGATTCCGGTAGAAGACGGTCTGCATCTGGAAGAAAATTATGTAGGCGCACATTTTTCGGATTATGACGGACTTCTGATGATTTCTTATTTTCAGGGACATGCGGCTGCAGGGTTTGACGGAGCCGTTAAAAATATATCTGTCGGGATCAGTTCCGCGGAAGGCAAATGTCTGATTTATTCGGCCGGCGGCAGCAGTACGGATCCAAGGGGCGCCGAACAGGATACTTTTCTGGAATCTATGGCAGAAGCCGGAAAAGCGGTTGTTGATGCGCTGCATAACAATATTCTGTATATCAATATTATGGACCATCGTTCCATAGACGGCGGGTTTGATGAAACAACTGCCATATCGGACGACAGAAAAATCGGAATTCTTGCTTCCGCAGATCCGGTTGCGCTGGATCAGGCATGTGTGGATCTGGTATATATGGAAGAAGACAATGAGCGGTTCGTAGACTGGATGGAAAAGCTGAACGGAGAATATGTGCTGGAGTATGCGGAGAAAATCGGACTAGGCAGCAGCGCTTATACGTTGGTTTCCATAGATTAACGGGGAATGTGTATCGTGCGGGCGGTTTGTCCGGATGATATAAAAATAAAAGGGGAGGTTCAGGGATGTTGAACGCAAGGAAAAGGATTTCGTGTGCTTTGATCTGTGCGGCTATAGTCGGATCCGTACCGCATGTGCGGCCGGTATCGGTCCGTGCCGCAGCCGGTGATGAGGCAGTGCAGGAAGGACTCACAAAAGAAGGCGGATCTTACCGTTATTATGAGGACGGACAGCTTGTCACGGACAGTTGGATTACGACGGATGAGGGGATGTTTTACTTTGACGAGGACGGAAAGCCCTGCATATTAAGCTGTAAAATCAAAGGCGACTATTACATATTTGACGAAGAAGGCAGATTAATCCTGCCGTCCGAAACAAAGATTGTGAAGCTGGATACGGAAGACGGGCAGACGTTAAAGTACTGTGTGGATGAACAGGGAATGGCTTACAGCGGCTGGTCGAAAGATAAAAAATATTATTTTGATGAAACGGGAGCAATGGTTACGGGCATTACGGTAATCAAAGAAAAGTTTTATGTGTTTCATGCGAGTGGAAAGTACAATAAGACCAAGACGCAGAAAATACGGAAAGCCGCAAAATATGAACAGCCATTGTCCGGCCTGCAGAAATATATCGGAAAACCGAAAAAGGCAAAATATTATGCAAGCTGTTATGGAAAAGGAAAAGACGGAATTTTAAAATATGAAACATTTACGGTATATACATTTAAACCGGATCAGGGTGTGGAAATATTTATGGGAGCGGAATAGGAGGAAGAACATGTCTGCAAAAACAGAAGCTTATTTCAAAAAAATTATAATCTTTATACTGGCCGCATGTATGCTGGTCTGCATACCGGTCCGGCCGGCAAAGGCAGCGCAGTCCGGTGCAAAGACGGAGGAAACCGTGACGAAGCTGGTGGACGGACAGGTAAAAGCAAACGACAGTGCGAAAAAGAAGTTAAAAAAGCTTTTTACCTATGTGCGGAAAGAATATGATTACGGCAGAAAAACCGGATTTGAAGCATATGGCGGATGGGAAAAAGATTACGCGATGGAAATGTATAAGGATAAAAAAGGAAGCTGCTATCACTTTGCAGCCGCATATGCATTTCTTGCGAAAAAAGCGACCGGGTACGATGTTCGAATTGGAGTAGGACAGACAAACGGATTCAGCGGAAGTCTTCAAAAACATGCATGGACAGAAGTTAAAATCGGTAAAAAGTGGTATATCTGCGATCCAAATATGGACAAGTATGCGGCGGATAGTTCCAACAAGTATTATTTGAAAAAAAGAAATAATTTGAAAAGCACTTATAATAATTTTGAAGATACGACCTATTATAATGTAGCATTTTAGGTAATTGGTGAAAGCGTGTTTGGAAGATTCATGGAATGATTTTCAGACACGCTTTATCTGAGTCGTATATCAAATGATTTTCAGTAAAATAGCAGGAGAATACATATGGTTTTCAGTTCTCTCGTATTTATCAGTATCTTTCTTCCGGTTGTATTGCTTATTTACCGGATCATGCCGTCCAATACCGGAAAAAACGGATTGCTTTTAATCGTCAGCCTTTTGTTTTATGCATATGGGGAACCGGTATATGTATTGCTGATGATTGCGTCGGCGTTTTTTAATTATGTGGCTGCATTGTGGACATGCAAGGATACAACGCGGCGCAAAAGCGTTTTGATAGCAGCTGTAGTCATGAATCTGGCGCTGCTTTGCATATTTAAATATGCAGCGTTTCTTGCTGAGACGATAAACGGGATAACAGGGCTGAGCCTTCCGGTTCCGCAGGTGGCTCTGCCCGTAGGCATTTCTTTTTTACGTTTCAGGCAATGTCTTATGTGATTGATGTATATCGCGGGGATGTGCAGGCGCAGAAAAATTTTATGTATGTGCTGCTCTATATATCGCTGTTTCCACAGTTGATTGCAGGGCCGATTGTGAAATATCATGATGTGGAAAAGCAGCTGGTCAGCCGCAGTGTTTGTGCGGAAGAAGTAGCATATGGCATTCGCAGGTTCATTGTCGGTCTGGGAAAAAAAGTATTGATTGCAAACTATATGGGTGAGATTGCAGACACGTTGTTTTCGGCGCCGATGCAGCACATTCATATGTGCGGCGCCTGGATTGGTGCGGCAGCTTATATGCTTCAGATTTATTTCGATTTTAGCGGATATAGTGATATGGCCATTGGCATGGGGCATATGTTCGGATTTTATTTTAAGGAAAATTTCCGTTATCCGTATGCTGCGGTATCAATCAGAGAATTTTGGAGAAGATGGCATATTTCATTATCCGGATGGTTTCGGGAATATTTGTACATACCGTTAGGAGGCAACCGGAACGGACGCATGCGCACCTGTATCAACAAGCTGATCGTATTTGCCTGTACCGGTATATGGCACGGTGCGAATGTAACGTTTTTATTTTGGGGACTGTATCATGGAGGCTTTCTGATGCTGGAGGAGTTTGTGCCGTTTTTCCAAAAAGAAAAAACCGGATGGAAAAAATGGCTGGGACATATTTATGTGACGCTTGTAGTCATGATTGGATTTGTGTTTTTCAGAGCGGATGATATGAAACAGGGGATGTTCTGGGTTGGCCAGATGTTTACGGGACTGCAGTTTGATGACGCGTCCATGCGGCTGGTGCTGTCTTTGCTGACGCCGGTGCATCTGACGGCATTTGCGGCAGGGATTGCAGCTACCATGCCGGTTTTTTGCAAAATTGGCAGGTCCGCAAAATTTTGCCGGCTGTTGTGGCCGGCCTCACTCGTTTTACTGGCAGTGTGTATGGTGAATCTTGCAGGGGGTACATATAATCCGTTTATTTATTTCCGTTTTTAGAGGTGAGTGGTGGTAAGTGGTGAAAGCGATGAAAAATAAGTATCATGTTTATATAGCAATGTTTTTAATTCTGTGTCTGCTCCCGTCTGCCGGACTTCTTTTACGGGGGTAAGCAGTTCTGCGGAAAACCGGGAGACTGCAAAAGCGCCGGTGCTGATAAAAGAAGACGGCATCAATCCGGATTTTTTGAATGATGCGGGCGCATGGTTTGAGGATCACTTTGCGTTTCGAAATGAAGCGGTGACCGGATATGCAATGCTGCTTGGAAAAATTTTCGGAGTATCTGCTCAGCAGGGCGTTATCGTGGGAAAGGATGGCTGGCTGTTTTATAAGGATTCGCTGGAAGATTTTCAGGGAACCGGGCAGATGACGGACCGTCAGCTGTTTCAGGTGGCGCATACGCTGAGAATGATAAGGGATTATGCGCGGAAAAACGGAGTTCGGTTTGCTTTTGTGGTTGCGCCCAATAAAAACTCTCTCTATGGGGAGTATATGCCGTATTATTATCAGCCGTTTCGGAACCATGCGGGCAATTTGGAAAGGCTGAAAAAGTACCTGCAAAAAGAGCAGGTGCATATGATTGATTTGGATGAAGCATTCCGCAG
The DNA here is from genome assembly GCF_000364225.2 of Eubacterium plexicaudatum ASF492. GTDB lineage: Bacteria > Bacillota > Clostridia > Lachnospirales > Lachnospiraceae > Eubacterium_J > Eubacterium_J plexicaudatum. The sequence goes on along the minus strand of NZ_AQFT02000001.1, from coordinate 3,673,994 downwards.
CAGCAGTCAGGTGCTGTATCATAAAAGAGATTCGCATTGGAATAATGAAGGTGCGGCTTTGGCGGCAGACCGCATATTGACCGGACTTGGCAAAAAACATCCATCCTATGCGGACAGAACATATGAGCTGCGTGCGGATTTTGAAGGCGATTTGGATCGGATGCTTTACCCTGCTGCCATAGAACCGGAAGAAGAACGATATTATATTCCGTCGCCGCAGTTTACTTACTGCGAAGAGGTGGAAAGTAATTTTGCTCCCAAGATCAACACGCGTTCGGCAGGCAGCGGCAGTCTTGTTGTGTACCGGGATTCTTTTGGAAATGCGCTGCTTCCGTTTCTGGCAGAAGCATACGAAAAGGCATATTTTTCACGGGCGATTCCTTATCAGATGCAGGATTTGTCCGTGCATCAGGCGGATACGCTGCTCATTGAGCGGGCGGAGCGTTTTTGCCTCAGATGGCTCAGGAAGCGCCGGTGATGGAAGCGCCGATCATAGAAAATCCGTCGGCAGGTGACATACAAAGCACACCGCAAACGATCTGTCCGGAAGAGATCGCACAGGGAGATTATGTAAAAGTGACGGGAAAGGTGCCGACAGACAGGTTAAAAGACAATTCCAGAATTTTGATCAGAGTGAATGCGAATTACATTTATGAGGCGTTTCCGATTACGTGCGCGGATGGTCAGGAAGGTTTTACCATGTATCTTCCGACAGACAATGTAAAGGATACGGGAAATACGTATGAATTATTTTAATGGAGTGAAAAGACGATGAGAAGAGAGTATAAAATGGGGAAGCAGATTGTGTGTCTGCTTGCGGTTACCGGTATGTTATGCATCCGGACATCCGTTATAACAAATGCACAGGTATGGCAGACGTTTTCGGAAAACCAGGCATACGAAGTGACGGAGCAGATTTTGGCAGGCTGGCAGGAGACAGACGGCAGGAGATATTATTACATAGCGGAAAGCGGTCAGTTGGCACAGGGCTGGCAGGAGATCGACGGGAAATCTTATTATTTTGAACCTGAGACCGGAGAGATGATGACAGGATGCCAGGAGCTGGAAGACGGCATGTATTATTTTTCCGAGGAAACAGGGGCGATGCGGACCGGTTGGCAGACCGTTGAGGGGGAAAAGCGTTATTTTTCGATTTCCAGTGGTCGTATGGTGACCGGCTGGCAGAAAATAGGCGGCAAACGATATTATTTTTCCAAAAACACCGGCGAGGTTCTGACCGGACTGCAGCAGATTAACGGAACGTATTATATTTTTGACGGGAAAGGAAGGCTTGCCGAGTCAAAGGATGTAAGCCTGATTACGGTCGGAAGCAGCATATACTGTGCGGACAAAAACGGAAAAGCGTCGTCCGGCTGGCATCTGATCGGAAAAAAACTGTATTATGCATCAAAAAAGGTAAGGTGAAAAAGAATACGACATATCAGGGGATTACGTTTGGCAGCAAAGGAGCAGCGAAAGATGACACATATTCCAGGCTGAAAATAAAAGCGATGCAGACAATTGCCTCAATTACAAATGCGAAAATGTCGAAAAGTCAGAAACTGGAAGCATGCTGGTCTTATATAGTCGGAGGAAAATTCCGCTATGCGGTTAAATATCCGGACTTAAATGCATCCGGCTGGCAGAAAAAGACAGCTTATGATATGCTTACATCCGGTTCCGGCAACTGTTACGGATTCGCCTGTGCGTTTGCAGCGCTTGCACAGGAAATCGGTTATGAGCCTTATATCGTATGCGGACGGGTGCGTGGTTCCAGAGACAGGGCGGCAGACGGTTATACACGCCACGCGTGGGTGCGGATAAACGGACGGTATTATGATCCGGAAGCACAGTATGCCGGTTGGCGGCGTGGTATTTACGGTTCCGGAACGTATACGGCTTCCCATATGGTCGGGACAATTTTAAAATTTTAGAGCGTGTGTTTGAAACATAACATGCGGTTTGCGTTTTTATAGTCTGTGCATCACGCATGTACGGATTATAAAAACGTAACTGCAAATAATAAAAAAAGCCAAAACTCTGAAAAAATCAGATGTTTCGACTATAAAACAAATGCCGCTGATGGACTTGAACCCATATGGTTTCCCGTACGATTTTGAGTCGTATGCGTCTGCCAATTCCGCCACAGCGGCTTATTTTTTATCCTGTTGCCTGCAAAAAGTATATTACCATATTCATTCCGATTATGCAACTGTTTTTTTAAAAAATTTCCCGCAATATCTCAAATATTGGAAAATAGATAGACTTCACATTCGTATTGTGATAAACTATATATATTGTAATTGGTATTCGGACATGCTTCGGAGCGTGTTTGAAAAAATAAAAACAGGAGAAAACAGGAAACGGCTGCTTTAGAGTCGGAACAATATATTTATGGACAAATACGGTATACTGAAGAAATATTTTGGGTATTCTGATTTCAGGGTGGGACAGGAGCTTTTGATTGACAGCATTCTGGCTGGCAGAGATGTGCTTGGCATTATGCCGACCGGAGCCGGCAAATCAATCTGCTATCAGGTACCGGCGCTGCTGTTATCGGGCATTACATTAGTAATATCGCCGCTTATTTCCCTGATGAAAGATCAGGTGCAGGCACTCAATCAGGCGGGCGTTCATGCCGCTTATATCAATAGTTCGTTAAGCGAATCGCAGATTTCCAAAGCGTTGCGGCTGGCAGCAGCAGGACAGTATAAGATTATTTACGTTGCACCGGAAAGGCTGGAAACTTATGAATTTTTACGGTTTGCATGTCAGGCGGAGATTGCAATGCTTACCGTAGATGAAGCGCATTGTATTTCGCAATGGGGACAGGATTTTAGGCCAAGTTATTTGAAAATTGTGCAGTTTATCCGCAAACTGGAGAAACGGCCGATTTTAAGTGCGTTTACAGCCACGGCGACAGAGAAGGTAAAAGAAGATATTGCATGTGTACTTGGGCTGATACGGCCACAGGTGCTTGTAACAGGTTTTGACCGTAAAAATCTGTACTTTGCAGTGGAAACACCCCGTAAAAAGGACGACTATCTGATGCGGTATGTGCAGGAGCACAGAGGAGAAAGCGGCATTATTTACTGTGCGACAAGAAAAAACGTAGATCAGGTCTGTGACAGACTGCGAGCGCAGGGCATTGCAGCAACCAAATATCATGCGGGACTTGGCCTTGAGGAGCGCAGACAGAATCAGGAAGATTTTATTTACGATAACTGTCCGGTTATGGCAGCGACAAATGCATTTGGCATGGGCATTGATAAGTCCAATGTCCGCTACGTGATTCACTACAATATGCCGCAGAGTATGGAAAATTATTATCAGGAAGCAGGGCGTGCGGGACGTGATGGAGAACGCTCGGAATGTATTCTGCTGTACAGTGCGCAGGATGTGGTTGTCAATCGTTTTTTGATTGAAAACAAAGAACAAAATCCTGAAAGTACGTGGGAAGAAATAGAACAGATTCGGGAACGGGACGAAGAACGTCTGCGGGCTATGACCTATTATTGTACGACGACGGACTGTCTGCGAGAATATATTCTTCGTTATTTTGGAGAAATGGGATCCGGCCGCTGTGAAAATTGTCTGAACTGTGCCAGGGAATACGAAGAGACGGATATCACACAGGCAGCGGTAAAAATTATTGCATGTATACGGGAATGCAGGCAGCGATATGGAATTAATGTAACCGCAGGAATGCTTGCAGGTGAGAGTCGTGCCAAGCTGCGGGAATACGGTGTTTTTAACTATGCTTCTTATGGAAGTCTGAAAGAACTGCGGGAAAATGAGATTAAAATGATGATTCGGCAGATGCTGGCCGAAGGACTGCTGGCAACGTCGAATGACAAATATGCGATATTGAAAGTGTCAGGGGATGCGGATGCGGTGCTGAAAGGAGAGCGGCAGGTAATTCTGAAAAGAGTAAAGGCAGATGCGAAAAAAACGTCGGATGTCCGTTCGTCCGGCAGTGGCAAAATGCGTAAATCCGATATTTTAAATTCCAGAGGACTGGAACTGTTTGAACGTCTGCGCGCGCTTCGGATCGAGATTGCAAGAGAAGAAAGTGTGCCGCCTTACATTGTATTTTCCGATAAAACGCTTGTGGATATGTGTGTGAAAGCACCGCTGACAAAGCAGGAAATGATGCAGGTTACCGGAGTGGGAGAAAATAAATACGAACGGTTTGGCGAGCGGTTTTTGGCTGCGGTTGCCGAATTCACTGCAGGGAGACGTGAAAAGTATTATTTGGAGAGGCGAATGAAATAGAGGCACAGGCACGGTCAGAGCAGCGCTTTGCGTCCGCAAAAGGGAAAAAAGCAGATTTTATCTTACAAAAATACAGACGGAACGGTTTCCCTATGCGGACAAATATCTGGCAGCGGAACTTGCGGAACAGCTGAACGAACTGCGGGATGCGCAGACAGTGAAAAAAATTTCCGGCGCGGAGATTTTTCGACAAATGCAGGCAAAGAAATATGCGGGTGAGGCAGTGACAAACGGACTGAGAAAGAAATACGTAACGCCACAGGGAGAGGCAGCCGGATTGTTTATCGGAATGCGTGTAAGCAAGAATGGGACGGAATATGAGGATATTTATTATAATGAAGATGCGCAGAAGATGATTCTGGAACTGGTAAGTGCAGAGTAAACCGTTCGGAAGGAGTTGGGCAAATGAAAAACAATGGATTTAAAATGATGGCATGTATTATGGCGGCAGTTGTGATTTCAGGTTCTTTATCTGCCGGAAATGTAATTCAGGCAGCAGGACGGACCATATCGGATCGTGTACCGGACGTTATACGGATTGATACGGATTATTCCAGGGCCGAACCGGAAAAAGAGGATGTGGCAAAGCCGGAAGACGAAGCGATAAAACCGGATGTGGCAGAGGCGGAAGACGAAGCGGCGGAATCGGATAAAAATGTGGAACCGGAAGACGACGTGGAGAATCCGGATAAAAATGTGGAGCCGGAAGATGAAGCGACCGAACCGGATAAAACGGTGCCGGAAGATGAAATGGAAGTGCCGGATGATAACGAGCTGGTGCCGGATGAAAATACGGAACCCGAACAAGCGCCGAAGCTGGAAAAGCCGGTATTAAAGGCGTCTTCCAAACCGAATGGATCGATAAAACTAAGCTGGAACAAGGTAAAAATGCGGAGGAATATGTACTTTTGTGCAGTACGAAAAAAGACAGCGGCTTTCACCGGATTCATACTGCAAAAAAGGGGAACGTGTTTATAAAGATGAGGGACGTGTTCCGGGGAAGGTTTATTATTACCAGCTTGCCGTATTTTCCGAAGGCAGAGCCAGCCGCGCGGACAGCAAAAAGGTAGCCGGCCGTTCTCTGGAACAGGCGTCTCTGACAGAGATTTCGAATGTATCCGGTTCTAAAAATCTTGTTTTGCATTGGAAACCGGTAAAAGGGGCGGATCGTTATGCGATTTTGCGTAAAAATACCGCAACGGGCAAATATGAGCCGGCCGGTAGCGTAAAAGGTACGAAAACAACGTATACGGACCGCGGACGCGATGGCGGAACGATCTATACGTATAAAGTGTTCGCGGAAGATGCAAACGGCGGACGCGGTGCACACAGTCAGGCAATGAGCCAGATGGCAATTGACAAAGATAAAAAATGATTGCACTGACGTATGATGACGGACCGTCTGCTTATACACCGGTTGTTTTGGATGCGCTTTCCAGATATGACGGACATGCGACATTTTTTGTAGTAGGGACAAGTGTGACGCGTTATGCGGACAGTTTGCGGAGGGCTGTGGCTATGGGATGCGAGATCGGAAATCACACGTATGACCACAGCAATTTAAAAAACCTGAGCAACGTACAGGTACAATCCGTTGTAAATAGAACCGGTCAGGCGGTAAAAGATCTGACAGGCGCGGATGTCAGACTGCTGCGGCCTCCATACGGCAGTTACCATGGAGCTACGTTTACGGCAGCGGGAATGCCGGTTATTCTGTGGTCGATTGATACGCTGGACTGGAAGACAAGGAGCACTTCCGCTACGATTCAATGCGTGGAGCAGAAAGCCTATGATGGTGCGATTGTGCTGATGCATGACCTTCATCAGCCAACGGTGCAGGCAGCGGACGCGATTATGAAACATTTAAAAAGTGCGGGTTACCAGTTGGTTACGGTGAGTGAGATGGCAGCTTACCGCGGAGGACTGGATGCGCATAAGGCATATACCCAATTTCGAAAATCTTAACCGGCCCCACAATTCCATATAGAACGTGCTCCGGGCATACCATCGCTCGGAGCGCTTTTCATTTCATAAAGAATTTCCAAATCATAAATCACTCTCACCTGAAGTTTTTAGGCATATATTTCCTGAATGGGTCAAATTTAGTATCTGCTGAGAAAAGAAAGTTTGATAACTTTGGAATGGAATAAAATACATAAGAGGAAACGAGAACTATACGGAGAGACATCTTTAGGCTGCTTTAACAGCCCAACGAACCTGCCAGCTTAAGTCGGTGGTGGTTGAGTAATGATCTGCTCCTGTAAGAAACGGAAATTGCTGTGGAAAGGACCTGCATCCAAACACTAAGAAAGCAAAAAGCAGATAAGGCGCAATGATAAAACGGTATTTACGCACGGCTATATATTGTGGTCATGTCCTTTCTTTTAGAAATATCTTTAGCTGAAATTCTTTCCTGTTACTGGTATTCCAACAAAGATAGGAGAAGCTTGTATAACTGGGAAGCTCCTGTTGTCAATTCTGGCAGAAAAATATCTGGGAGATAGAGATTTCCACTTCTTGGAATATCTGTAATGAACTGGAGTGTTTGGGGAGAACGAAGATGATGTTTTTGTGTTTTTTATGTTATACTGCCAGATATTCAGAACATATCATTTGATATATTGGAACTGATAAAAAATCATATAATGAAAAACGATAACTCGACATTTATTTAAATAATTGTAATATTTTTGCTTGATTGAGTGTCTAATAAATAAGGGAAGTGTAGTTTCTTTGCGAAGGGGGGTATTTATGAGCTGATTCATTTTGGTAATGGTATTGTTAAATTGAAGAAAATAAGATTGAAAATTAAATATGTTTTCAAAATGTTTTGAAGTCGTGATTTTAATAGTATCATTATCATAGATTACAACATGAAAATTGCTAATAAGACAAAAGTTATTCATATGTATGAGGATTATGAAAACCCTAAAACAGGTGAATATTTTAGATGGATTACAAATGATCATACAAGACGTTCTGATATTGCAAAAGAGTTTGAGTTTAAAATTAAATATTCAGTGTCATCTTCTAAATTTACAGTAAAAGGTACTTCTGTAAAAGTTGAATCTAGTGCTTAAATTCAGGATATGTGGGGAAATAGTCAGAGTGGGTATGATGGTCATGAATATACGGTACAACTGATAGGTTTATATTCAAGAAATCTGAAATTTGCTGTTGGTGGGAAACAGTCAGGAACGATTTCAGGACTGACTGAAGGCGGAAGTTATAAAGTAACTATTGTTAATAATGATTATATGAATGATACTTTGTACTTAGTTGGCTCTGGAACTATTATAAATTTATAAATACTAATTTTGCGATTTAAAACTAATAGAGCAGCAATTGTCAAGTGCTGCTCTATTAAAATTTTATATTAATAGTGCAAAGAATCAACAATTTCTTTCATTTTTCTACTGTTACATGCCCGCTTAATTTATATTGAATACCATCAGCTACTAAGACTGCCCGACAGTTTGGTTTAAATCCGGGATACATATTCTCTTTTGGAATGGTATCCTGAATGATATTGACAACATAACCCTGACTGGAATGATATGTTTCCACGTGTTCAAGATCACCTAAAAAATCAACACTATAATCAGTGAGCTGTTCATCACTGCAGATAATAAAAATTGCGAGATCAATCGGAGAGCCGTATTCCTGACCTGCATCAAATGTATAGTGAGAATCTGTTCCTGATTTTATTTTTGACAGATTTGTAACATCCCCTATAATATAAGCTGTTGAATAAATTTGGTTCCAGTGATAATTATCAGTCTCTCTGCTGATTAGCATATATGGATTATCGTTGGAAAAATCAGAATGCAGCAATGAAATGCCAAGAGCCTCGCATAATTCCTGGTAGTCTGAATAGTCCTTTGCATAATATCCAAATTCGTTTGACGCCACCAAAAGCTTTTGAATTGATTTTTTTTCCATCGGCTGCAAGGGTGGGAGCATCTTCTCATTTACATGAATACTGTTATAAATAACATATCCGGCCCATACGGTTGTAGAACCTATAATACAGAACAATAATGCGGCTACGGTATACCAGGCTGTTTTTCTTTTGGGTTTTATAGAACAGCGCATAATCGCTTGCTGGAAATCTTTCGACAGTTTTAGGTTGCGCAGTTCATAGTCAATTTGATTTTTTATATTTACCATAATACCTCCTGTAAATGTGGCTTCAACTGTTCTCTAGCACGTTTTAACCGCTGAAGTATGGTAGACTCTTTCTGTTTTAAAACAAAAGCAATTTCTTTGACTGTCAGCTCCTGATAATAATACAGTAAAATTACATCTCTGTATTTTACAGGAAGTTTCATAATTTCAAAAGTAATAGTGTTTTTATCCAAAAGCTGATCATAATTATTATTTTCATCTTTTGTTTCGACAAGTGTATCAAAGCTGATCTGTCTGAACCAACGGGTTCGCATACAGTTTTTGCAGCGATTAATTGCAATCTGTATCATCCATGTCTTTTCACTGGATCGGTGTTCAAATGTAGCGTATTTTTTGTGTGCCTGTATAAAAGTTTCCTGTGTGACATCTTCTGCCAACTGGTAATCTTTCAGATACAGATAGCACATGCGCAGTATGCTGTCTCCATATTGGCTGATCCATCGACTGAGCAGCTCTTCGTTCCAATTTGATGACATATTCTATCCTCCTTTCAATCATTAGACACAGATACCAGCTAAAATATTACAGTAATTCCGGTGTTTTTTATACTGTTTTTTTGAGTAAACAGTATAAAACAGTTGACAACAGTTACATATTGTTATATACTGTTTACAACGAAGGAGGGAGATTCATGGGGATTATTATTAACAATTCTTCCATGCAGCCCATCTATGAGCAGATTGTGTTACAGATAAAGGCTAAAATCATGAATGGAGAATTGAAAGAACAAACAATGCTCCCATCGGTTCGTACTCTAGCAAAAGAAATAAAAGTCAGTGCACTGACCGTAAAAAAAGCATATGATGCGCTGGAAGAGGAAGGGTTTGTAGTGACGGTGCATGGAAAGGGCAGTTTTGTTACACTTGCGAACCAGGCGCTTATGCTGGAGGAGAAAAAGAAAGAAATAGAAGCCGATTTGGAAATGGCCATCCGAAAAGGCAGGAGCTGTGGAATGAGCGATGAAGAACTCACGATGTTGTTTCAGATTGTACTGGAGGAATAAAAGATGTTGAAATTAGACAAAGTGCGCAAACATTATGAAGATTTTGAGCTGGAATGTTCACTGGAAGTGAAAAAAGGATGTGTTACAGGGCTGATCGGAAAAAACGGTGCCGGGAAGAGTACGACTTTTAAACTGATTTTGGGGCTGATATATCCGGACGCAGGTACGATACGGATTATGGGAAAAACGTCAGATGCGATAGGAAAGCATGAAAAGAAAAGATCGGAGTCGTTCTGGCAGATTCCGGATTCAGCGGTTATCTGACCGTGAAAGATATCGCAGAAGTGCTTGCGGCAACTTACCGGACATTTAATAAGGAAGACTTTCTGAAACAATGTGAGCGGTTTCAGCTGCCGTTGAAGAAACAGATGAAAGAGTTTTCGACCGGAATGAAACGAAAACTCCAGGTGCTGGCAGCCATTTCCCATGATGCGGATCTGCTCATATTAGATGAGCCGACAGCAGGACTGGATGTCATTGCCAGAGATGAACTGCTGGAACTGCTGCGGGAGTATATGGAGAAGGAGGGACGCTCGATTTTAATCAGTTCGCATATCTCCGGTGATCTGGAAGGATTTTGTGACGATCTGTATATGATTGACGAAGGAAAAATTATTTTACATGAAGAAACAGACGTGCTGTTAAGTGAATACGCGGTACTGAAAATGACGCAGCAGCAGTATGAAACGATAGATCAGACTTATATTTTATGTTATAAAAAGGAGTCTTTTGGTGTAAGCTGTCTGACAGATCAGAAACGGTTTTACATGGAAAACTATCCGCAGATTACGATCGAAAAAGGAAACATTGATGAGTTAATTATGATGATGATACGAGGTGAGAGGAAATGAAAGGACTTTTGTTGAAAGACTGGAAGCTGATAAGGAGCCAGAAAACATTTGTTATAATCATAGCGATTATCGCCTGTTATTCGATACTGGCGGGAAATATACAGTTTGGCATGACGTATGCCGCAATTATATTTTCCATGCTGGTCATCAGTACCGTGAACTTTGATGATCAGGATAACGGAATGGGTTTTATCTTTACCTTTCCGATTAGCCGTAAGACTTATGTATTGGAAAAATATGTATTGGGATGGCTGTCTATGGCGGCGGTGTTGATAACCGGAAGTCTGCTTGCGGCATTTATAATGGTGGCAGGCAGGGCCTCTTATGAACCGCGGGAATGGTTTTCGGCAGGTTTGGGCTATTTGCTGACATCGTCCGTTCTGTTATCTGCTACGTTGCCGTTTCAGATCAGATTCGGTGCGGAGAAGGGCAGGCTGGTACTTGCGACGGTATTTATATGCATAGGCGTTGCAGCGTATGTTGTGCTGCAGAGTTTAAAGGAATTTGAGGTTGACATATCTTCGATCACGGATTTGTTTTCATATGCTGGCGTAAAGGAAATGGTTATTGGCTGCGTTGTGCTAATCGTGGTCATGTTTGGAATATCCATTCTGGTATCAATGTCGGCTATGAAAAGAAGGCAGTTTTGAAAATATGCGGACATACAATGCGGAGGGACAGAATCTGTCCCTCCGGATTTATGTGAAGAAAAACAAACCGATCCGATACACAAGAAACGTTACTGCCCATGCGGTTGCAAGCTGGAATAAGGTCACAAATGCCGTCCAGCTCCAACTGTCGGACTCTTTTCGTATCGTCGCAAGTGTTGCCGCACATGGGACATAAAGCAGACAAAATACCATCAGACAGTAGGCATTCAGCGGATCAAATCCGATACTGTGCAGCACCTGCGAAAAGGCGGCCATTCCGGAGGCGGAGTTGGCGTTTACAATTCCAAACAAAACGGCGCAGCTGGATACGACAACTTCTTTTGCGGATATGCCTGCGATCAGGGCGACTGCAATCTGCCAAAATCCAAGACCAATCGGTGCAAAGACAGGTACAAGCAGTTTTCCGATGATGGCTCCGAAGCCTTCGGACATATCCGGAGCATATCCATGCGGACCAAAGTTTAATAAAACCCAGATGAGCAGCGTTGCCACAAAGATGGTTGTTCCTGCTTTTCCCAGATAATCTTTTACTTTATCCCATACATAAATACCGACGGTACGTGCATCCGGCAGTTTGTATTCCGGCAGTTCAATCAGCAGATAGTTGGCGCTTTTTTCACGGTCGAGCAGATGCAGAATCATGGAAACGAAGATTGCGACTGCGATGCCGATCAGATACATGGAATAGGCTGCGAGCATTGCATGGTTTCCAAAAACATTTCTGCGAACAGAATATAAATGGTCAGGCGGGCATTGCAGCTCATAAAAGGAGTAACCAGCATGACTTTGTAACGGTCGCGTTTACTCTCCAGCGCACGGGATGCCATAATAGCCGGAACCGTACAGCCGAACCCAAGCAGCATAGGAATAAAAGCCTTGCCGGACAATCCAAGCCGGCTCATCAGTCCTTCCATTACATAGGCAACACGGGCCATATAGCCGCTGTCCTCTAAAAAGGCGAGGGCCAGAAACAGGATAAATATATTTGGCAGGAACGTAATGATCGTGCCGACACCGCCGATGATGCCTTCTACTACCAGAGATTGTACGATCGGATGCGTGTGCATCATTTCAAGACCCTGTATCGTTATGGTGGAAAGCCAGTCGATTGCCGTTTCAAAATATCCTTTTATGTAGTCACCGACCGCAAAGGTCAGGAAAATACAACCGCCATAATGCCAAGGAAGATCGGGATGCCGAATATGCGGTGCGTCAGAGCCTGATCTACCCGTTCCGTAAACTGATCCTGTCTTTTTTTATGCAGGAGTACTTCATCAATAATTTCTTCGATAAAATCATATTTTTCATTGATAATCTGAGATTCATAGTTGTGTTCCGCTATATCCGGCAGATCAACAGGGTATTTTTCGCTCACTTCAGGATCGTGTTCCAGTAATTTGATGGCATGCCAGCGGTAGTTGACCATATCCGGATATTTTTTTTGCAGAGCCAAAATGATCCGGTCAATATGATCTTCGATCCGGTCCGAATAGACCATGGCAAATTCCGTATGGTGATTGTGCGCATGATGCGCGGCGTTTTTATGATGGTGAATCAGGCTGTCCGGATCTGCCTGTCCTTTATGGTGAGCGGCAGCGTGCAGCAGGGAATCCAGTCCGGTACGCTTTCTGGCAGATACCGGTATTACCGGGATGCCAAGCATTTCCGGCAGACGATGCAGATCGATCTCCATACCGCGTTTTTCGACGATATCCATCATATTCAATGCCAGGACGACCGGTTTGCCAAGCTCCAGTATCTGCAGCGTCAGATACAGATTTCGTTCCAGTGTGGAAGCGTCTGCCACATTGATAATCATATCGACTTCATCACTGAGGATAAACTGTCTGGATACTGTTTCTTCCATTGTATAAGAAGTCAGACTGTAGGTGCCGGGCAGATCTACGAGCCGGATATTCAGATCGTGGTCGCGGATTGCGCTTTCCACCTTTTCTACCGTAACGCCGGGCCAGTTCGCAACTTTTAAATTGGCGCCGGTATAAGCATTGAACAGCGTTGTTTTGCCGCAGTTGGGATTGCCGATAAATCCAATTGTTAAATTTTCCTTCAAGATATTCACCTCGCTTCGCGTACCGTAATATTTTTTGTCATATTATAACCGAGTGCAAACCGGGTACCGCGCAGTTTGATAATCATAATCCCTTTGCCTTTGCGGTTTAACACAGATATGACGGATTCCTTTGTCATTCCAAGCGATTCCAGTCGTCGCTCCATTTGGAAGGGCAGGTTTATTTGTTCAACAATGCAGCTTTGTCCGGTCCGGATATCTTTTAAAAGCATATGGGACACCTCCTGATAATATGCAGCCAGATTTTATGTTCCTCTTCATTATAACCTTTTTTTTAGAATGTACAATATTTTTTTTGCCGGAAGCGGAATAAAAATTGTTGATTATAGATAAAAAGCCAATATATATTTGGATATTTGTTACAAAATGAAAATTTGGGGATGGACAGTATTTAAAATTTATAGTAAAATTTATTATAGTAAATGGAAAGCACATGCCAGGTTGTAACTTTAAGTAGGCAAAACTGGATTGTACTCAAGTAGAACAGTCAATCATTCGGTGATTTTAAGTGAGTATGATGCAGTTATTTTTATGTTAAAAAACAAGGAGGACAAACTTTATGAAATCATTTAACTACGTCATTACAGATGAACAGGGTGTACATGCAAGACCGGCCGGTATACTTGTAAAAGAAGCAAAAAATATGCTTCTAAGATTACAATCAGCGCAGGTGGAAAAAATGCGGAAGCTACAAAGCTGATGGCAATTATGAGCATGGGTATTAAAAAAGGTACGGAAATTACAGTTTCCGTAGAAGGTGATGACGAAGAAGCTGCAGCAGCGGAAATGGAAAAGTTTTTCCAGGAAAATCTGTAAAATCGCAGAAGATGTTAAGAAAAACAGGTTACTGTTAGAATCTGTGCAGTGAGAGAACAAAAATAGAAATCACAGTCTGCCGCATTTGGATGGATCGAACGAAAAAGATTCCCGAATGCGGCAGCTTTGCATGTTAAAATGGAATGAAATGAGGGAAAATATGGGTAAGGCTTTGTTTTTTGACGTAGATGGAACTTTGGTAAATTTTCAGGGGAAAATGCCGGAGTCCGCAGCATTGGCATTGAAAAAGGTACATAAGAACGGGCATCAGATTGTGGTCTGCAGCGGGCGTTCCAGAATGCAGATCTATCCGTGGCTGCTGGATCTTGGGTTTGATGGAATTGTAGCCGCGACAGGCGCTTATGTGGAGTGCGGCGGCAACGTGATTTACCGACATTATATGGAGGGAAGCGATATTCATGAGATTACGCAGCTGTTAGACGAGGCAGATGCCTGTTATTCGGCGCAGGCAGGCGACCGCATGATTACTTCGGCAAAAAATAAGGAGCGTCAGATTGCCAGATTCAGGAAACTGGGAGATGAGGAAATGATTGACCAGATCTGGCAGCGCGTGGAACTGACAGATCATATGGAGCAGTATGCGGATATTGAAAAGATTGTATATTACGAGTCAAACATACCGGTACCGGTGATCAGAGAGCGGTTATCTGCGATTTGTGATGTGACGGAATCCAGTTTTGAGACGGCTCGCAGCGATTCCGGAGAAATTACGTGCAGGGGAATTAATAAGGCGCATGGAATGAGCAAATACATTGCATATGCAGGAATTGCCAAGGAAGATACAATAGCATTTGGAGACGGACCGAATGATTTTGATATGATTGAATATGCAGCAGTTGGAGTGGCGATGGGCAATGCTGTGGAAGGGCTGAAAAGCAGGGCCGATTTAATCACAAAAGGAATCGACGAGGATGGAATTGCGCATGCGCTCCATACATTGGGGCTGATTTGAACGGAGTATATTTTTGAAAAGGTCTTTGCAGCGGGGTGCAAAGACCTGGTACTTAAGAAAGTGGTATTTTTAATACCTGCCCGACATTGATCAGATCACCGGTCAGTCCGTTTGCGTTTTTCACTGCGTTTACCGTTGTATTGTATGTTTGTGCAATGAGCCAGAGGGAGTCGCCGGGTTTCACGGTGTATTCTATATAAGAGGCGGATGTGGAAGAAGGTATGTTTAAAATCTGTCCGACCGTGAGCATATTGCCGGAAAGTCCGTTCAGCTGCTTGATGGCGGCTACGGTCGTGTTATATTTTTGCGCAATGAGCCAGAGAGAATCGCCGGGTTTCACGGTGTACTGAATCGCAGGTGTCTGTGATGCCGGTATTTTTAACACCTGTCCGACGGACAGCATATCACCGGAAAGTCCGTTCAGTTGCTTGATGGCGGCTACGGTCGTATGATATTTTTGTGCAATGAGCCACAGGCTGTCTCCTGGCTTTACAACATAGCGTATCGTATCGGAGTCAGGAGTAGTGTCCGGTATATGATTGAGGATGCCTTGGTATGTGCGATAGAGAGATTCCCATGTGTTTTTTCCGACAATCCCATCCGGGTCAAGCTGCATGTTCCGCTGGAAAGCGATGACAGACCGTTTTGTTCCGCTGCCGAAAATACCGTCCTGATCGGGGGCCGGGATATCCGGATAGTATTGTGCAATGATATTTAATAAATACTGCAGCGTAATCACATCCTGACCGGAAGAACCCTGGCGCAGTACGGAAGATGGCGGCACGGTGCCGATACCGAGCTGGTTGCCTTCGCTGTCCAGCTCCGCCAGTCGGGCGACGGCGGTATAGATGCCGGAAATTTTATACCAGGTGCCTTTTCCGACAATCCCATCCGGCGTAAGGTTGAAAATACGCTGAAATTTTGTAACGGCAGCTTTGGTGCTGTTTTGAAAATCGCCGGTCGGATCCGTAATCGCAGGAATGGCCGGATAATTGCGCCTTATTCTGTTTAAATAAGTCTGGATTGTCTGGACATCCAGACCGGTGCTGCCGGTTTGAAGCGGGGTTCCGGGATAAGATGATAATATTCCCGTAACCGCGTTTGTTTCTGTGATTTCGATGTCTTTTGGATAATAGGAGCGCAAAATCTGCAAAGGTGTCAGTCCGCGGTCGGCAAGTGTAACGGTTCCCCATTGGGACAATCCGTCGCAGGTCACGGTAGTGCCGTTGCAAAAGGATGTAAAATAGGGGGCGTTTTGCCCTTTGCGCCGTACGTATTCATTAAAGATTTCATCTACAATCTTGCTGATTGATTCATATACAGGGCCTCCGTATACAAAAGCCTGATCATATGCGGTGCTGTTTGTTATGTCAAAGTCGTATCCGCGTCCCCGGTACCATTCGGTATAAATTCTATTTAATGCAAATGTAATAATTGCATAAATATTGGCAGTCAGTGCTGTTTTAGGCCATGTTGGATAGATTTCACTGCTGGCCGTATTTTTGACGTAATCCGGAAAGGACAGCCGTACGTTGCGTGCGGAAGCATTCGGCGGGCCTAAATGCACGGTGATTGGGTCAGGGATGACCACCTGACGCAGCACATATGCGGAAGAATCCGGCGCTTCCTGTCCGCGTGTTTCATGCGCTGCTACGGCGGGTTTGCCGATTGTAATGTCTGTCTGGGACGGTGTGCGCTGCCGGTCCTGCATTGGGACAAGTGGGAGCGGCAAAATGGCATTTTCGCCGTCATATACAGGTATTTTCGAAATGGATAGGGTGTTGAAACCACTTGCGCGTGCCAGTACATGATAGGCAATAAACGGGGTGCCTGTAAAATTGGCGTTTTGAGAAAAGCTTCGATCGAGCGTTTCCAGAGGAATGGTCTGTGTTTCTCCGTTTTCGTCAGTTATCAGTTCGTAAAGCGTGTTTCCCAGGTTGTCGGAGACGGTAATCCGAACACCGCCTAACGGGACGGCATCATGAGCGGTTCTTGCCTGAATCGTTAAATAACCGATAGCCATAAATCTGTTTTCCATCTTTTTCATTAGTTTATGCAAAGGAGACAGGAAGCATACCATCTGTTTTGATTTCCGGCTTCGGAAATAGGACGGTAATCGTTGTTCCGTCGCCTGGCGTGCTTTGCAGCCGGATGTCGGCTTGATGTATTTTTGCGGCGTGTTTTACGATGGAAAGACCCAGGCCGGTTCCGCCCAATTGTTTGGAATGGCTTTTATCAACACGGTAAAAACGTTCAAATATGTGCTCCTGATGTTCCGAAGGAATACCGATTCCGGTGTCACGCACAACCAGTAAGACGGAGTCTTCTTTTGAACGAACCGTAACAAGGACGGTTCCGCCGCTGTGATTATATTTGATCGCATTGTCGCAAAGGTTGAATATCATTCCGAAAAGCAGCTGGGGAATGGCGTTAATTATAGCAGTTTCGCCAGACAGCCGGATTGTTACACCGGCGGCGGCCGCTTCGTGCGAAAGGCTGTCGGCAGCGGCAGATGCGGCGGCAAACAAATCCTGTAGTTCAAAATGCATATCGGCTGCCCCTTCGTCCAGATGGGAAAGGTTCATAATATCTTCCACAAGTATGGCCATGCGCCGTGCTTCGGTGTAGATCTTATCGGCAAACGGGCAGATATCTTCCGGTTTTACCATATTGTTTTTTAATAATTCCGCATATCCGGATATGGAGTGCAGCGGTGTCTTTAACTCATGTGATACGTTGGCGGTAAATTCGCGCCGCATCTGCTCCGCTTTTTCTTTTTCGGTCAGATCATATAACAGCAATGTTACGCCGGAGACAGCGTTGTTTGAAAAAATCGGGCCGGCAGCGAGCTGGTAACGGCCGGTTTTTAATGGAATCGTCTGTTCTCCTGCAATTCCATGCAGAGCGCTGTCTGCTGCCTGTAAAAGTGGCTGGCAGCTGCTTATGGCAAAAAGCTGTTTTCCGGTGCACGATGTTTCGGATAAGTCCAGCAGAGAGACAGCCGTACGGTTGATGCTCAGAATGGTTCCATGAGAAGATAATAAAATCATGCCTTCTTTCATATTAGATATAACGGTATGCAGTTCTTCCTGTTTTTGCTCCAGCTGGTCTTCTTTTAACTTTAACTGGTTTTGCTGACTGGCGATTCGAAGCAGAAGCGGAGACAGTTCTTCGTAATAAGCCGCTTTGACAGGATTTTCCAAATCCAGTTCATTCAGGGGTTTTACAATATTATTGGAAAGCCTGGCGGCAAGTACGACGGAAAGGATGATTGCGATGGCAAACACGAGAAAGATCGGCTGCGACATACCAAGCAGAAGGATAAAAATAGTGCCATGGGTTGCACACAGGCGTAAAACGGAACCATCATCCAGCCGTTTTGCACAGTAGAAAGAGCGTTCCATTAACGTTGCGGAATAACGATCGCTTTCGCCATATCCGTCGGCAAGCGCTTCGCGGATTTCCGTACGTTCCAGGTGATTTTCCATGGAAGCGGTGTCGGAACGGCTGTCGTATCGTACGGTTCCGTCCGGGAGGATCCATGTAATTCGATACGGTTCGAAATTCAACCCGTCAAAATAGCGGATACCTTCATGCGCTACGCTGTGTGACAGCAGATTGGTCTGGATTTTCAGCTGCTCAAACTGTACATCCGAAAAATAACCATATAGTACACCCATAATCAGTATGAGGGAAGAAAGAAACACAAGCAGCGCCACCAGGCAGATGGAACGGAATATTTTTTAGTCATTGTCTGTCCTCCATTTTATAGCCGACTCCGCGTACGGTTTTAATGAATCCGCCGCAGTCTCCGAGTTTCATTCGCAAAGTGCCTACATGTACGTCAACCGTTCTTGTACCGCCCAGATAATCGGAATCCCAGATTCTGTCAAGCAAAACGTCACGGGTGAATACCTTTCCGGGATGTTTCATAAGCAGGTGAAGCAGTTCGAATTCCTTTAATGTTAATATAATTTGTTCCTTGGATTGCTCTGTGACAATATATACGGTGTGCTCGCCTGGGTTCAACTCCAGATTTCCAATCCGCATCAGGCTGTCCGTGCCGATTGGTGACGTACGCCGCAGCACGGCTTTTACTCTGGAAAGCATTTCCATCATGCCGAAAGGTTTGGTCAGATAATCATCGGCGCCAAGATCCAGACCAATGACTTTGTCGTACTCTGTTCCTTTTGCAGATGCTATAATAACAGGAATATTTGAGGTTGTCATATCTGATTTTAATTTTTTTAATATGGAAATGCCGTCTTCGCCGGGAAGCATCAGATCGAGCAGAATCAACGCCGGTTGTTCGGCCTGCAGCAGTTTCATCAGCCCGGAGCCATCGGCAAACCCTTTTGTCTGAAATCCGGCGGATTGCAGCGTGTAGATCATCAGGTCGCGTATGGAGTTGTCGTCTTCGATACAATAAATCATAAGTTGTCCTTTCTGTTTCCGGTTCTGTTTGAATGTGCGGTATTTTATGTATCTTGCCGCCGTTCACATGCATCTTACCACAATTTCCTTGATTTGTATATCGGTATCCGGACGGTATTACGAATTTTAGCTTTACATTTTGCCAAAAAGAAGTTATAATAGACGGAGTCAATAAAAGGCGGAAAAGGAGGAAAAGCGGATGCAAAAAGTTACTCTGGGCAAAACCGGTATAACGGTCAATAAAAATGGATTTGGCGCGTTGCCGATTCAGCGTATTTCAAAAGAAGACGCGGTTTGTCTTGTGCGCATGGCGTATGATGCAGGGATTACATATTTTGACACTGCCAGATGGTACACGGACAGTGAGGAAAAGTTAGGTGAAGCATTTGAAGGGATGAGGGAACGCGTATTTATTGCCACAAAAACAGGCGCTGCGGATGTAGAGACGTTTTGGAAGGATTTGAACACTTCTCTGACAAATCTGCGTACGGATTATATTGATGTATACCAGTTTCACAATCCGGCGTTTTGCCCAAAGCCGGATGATGGAAGCGGATTATATGAAGCGATGATGGAAGCGAAAGCACAGGGTAAAATTCGCCATATCGGCATTACAAATCACAGACTGGCAGTTGCACAGGAAGCGGTTGCATCCGGTCTGTATGAAACGCTGCAGTTTCCGTTCAGCTATTTGAGCGGGCGGCAGGAACTGGAACTGGTGGAAGCATGCGAACAGGCGCAGATCGGATTTGTTGCGATGAAAGCGCTATCCGGAGGATTGATTACAAATTCGGCGGCTGCATATGCATTTTTAGCACAATATGAAAACGTACTGCCAATCTGGGGTGTGCAAAGAAAGCATGAATTAGAGGAATTTATTTCCTATATTGAACACCCGCCGGTGCTGACAAAAGAACGGGAACAGCTGATTGCGGGCGACAGGGAGCAGTTAAGCGGAGAATTCTGCAGGGGATGCGGATATTGTATGCCTTGCCCGGCAGGAATTGAGATAAATACGTGTGCAAGGATGTCGCTGCTGATACGCCGTTCTCCATCGAAATCACACTTAACCGAGCAGGCGAAGGAAATGATGAAAAATATTGAGAACTGCCTGCACTGCGGCAAATGTAAAGGGAAGTGTCCATATGAACTGGATACACCGACGCTGCTGGAAAAAATTATGAAGATTATAAGCGGATATTGGCCGGCGAGGTGAAAGTAGATTAAACGAATGGGATAAAAGTATTTGGTCGGAATATTTATACGATCAAAGTGCTTAATATTATATAGAAATAAAATAAATGATTAGGAAGAAAGAGGCGTTTGGTTATGAAACAAGAGAAAAAGAGAAATTCGTTTTCAGGTTCCATCGGCTTTGTGCTGGCTGCGGCCGGCAGCGCGGTTGGTCTTGGAAACATCTGGAGGTTTCCGTATCTGGCAGCAAAAGACGGCGGCGGTTTGTTTCTGGTATTGTATCTGATACTGGCACTGACCTTTGGTTTCACACTGCTGACAACGGAAGTAGCAATCGGCAGAAAGACAAAGCAAAGTCCGCTGACGGCATATGGAAAAATTCATGCAAAATGGAAGCCGCTTGGAATTGTAGCATGTCTTGTTCCGGTTATTATTATGCCGTATTACTGTGTGATTGGCGGATGGGTAGTAAAATATCTGATCGCTTTTCTGACCGGTGAAGGAAAACAGGCGGCGGAGGACGGGTATTTTACCGGATTTATTACCGCGGATGTGGAGCCATTGGTACTGCTCTGTGTATTTTTATTTGCGGTGGCATTTATCGTATTCCGGGGTGTCAATAAGGGAATTGAAGCGTCATCCAAAGTGATCATGCCTTTATTGCTTTTGCTTGTAGTTGGAATCTCGCTGTTTTCACTGACAATTCGTCATACGGATGACAGCGGTGTGGTACGTACCGGTATGGAGGGATTCCGGATTTATGTTATTCCGAATTTTGAGGGTCTGACCGTTCAGCGGTTTTTTACGGTTTTATTAGATGCGATGAGCCAGTTGTTTTTCAGTCTGAGCGTAGCAATGGGAATTATGATTTCTTACGGTTCTTATGTGCAGGATGAGGCAAATCTTGGCAAATCCATTAATCAAATTGAGTTTTTTGACACGCTGGTAGCTTTTCTGGCAGGTGTTATGATTATTCCGGCCGTATTTACGTTTATGGGCAGAGAAGGGATGGAAGCATCCGGACCGAGCCTGATGTTTGTCTCGCTGCCAAAAGTATTTGCGGCAATGGGCGGAGTCGGAAGTGTAATCGGCGCCATGTTTTTTGCAATGGTATTATTTGCAGCGCTTACGAGCGCAGTATCCGTTATGGAAGCGGTTGTGTCCAGTTTTATGGACGAATTCCATGTATCACGGGTGAAAGCCGCAGTCATTGAGACGATTATTGCACTGGCAGGCGGTATTTTGGTATGTCTCGGATACAATAAGCTGTATTTTGAACTGGAACTTCCAAATGGCGCGGTCGGCCAGATTCTGGATATTATGGATTATATCAGCAACAATGCATTAATGCCGATTGTAGCAATAGGAACCTGTATTTTAATCGGATGGATTGTAAAACCGCATTTGATTATTCAGGAAGTGGAGAAGTCCGGATGCAAATTTGGCAGAAAACGATTGTATGTCGTGATGATTCGGTTTATTGCACCGATTCTGCTGGTCATTTTGCTGCTTAAGTCTGTTGGTATTTTAACGATTATTTAAGATTGCCGTGCAAAGCGGAAAAGTGTAAAGCCTTTGGTAATTTCACAGGCTTTACACTCTGATCGGTGGTTGTTATGTGGCTGTTTTGGATTTTGGTATATTTGTTATGTATTATGATATTTTTTGCAGCTTTTCGCTGTGTTCTCTAACTACACTTTTTAATACTTCAATATCAGCTTGCATGGCTTCAATTTTGGCTGTTTCTTTTGTGTATTTTTTAGCGGCTGGCATATAATTTTCAACAAGCATTTTAATATCGGAACGAATTTCATTTTCCAGAATGATATTGATTCTTCTTTGCTCGTCTTTTAGTGACTTAATTTCATTTTCTAAAGGTTGTATTCTTGCATCTAATTTCTTTTCCATAATATCAGATATGGCAAGCAATAATTCGTTATCTGTCATACAATCACGCTCCTTCTATGTTTGGTATGTTGTTGCTGGTAGTACATTATATCATAACCGGAGTATAAAGTCTATTGAATTGCCAATGTAAAGAATGTCATATTTTCTGTGAATGAATCTATTACAGCAAACTTTATGCATAATTTACCATTAAAATGATGCAAAAAGCGTGACAGGGCATTTTACGCTATAGCTTTCTGTTACAAACTGAATGACAGAATATAATTTTTGTGCTAAAATAGACATATGAATACATTAGAAAAAGACGCGGAGGTGGTTTTGTGCTGTTTCTGATAGATTATGAAAATGTAGGACGGGCAGGACTGCGCGGTTGTGAATATTTGGATGAGCAGGATCATGTCGTTTTGTTTTACAGTGATGGAAAAAAACATGCAGAGCGCAGGAGTCTGGAGCAGATTTCTTCTTCAGGGTGCAGATTTGAAATTTGCAAGTTGTATCGAACAGGGAAAAATGCGTTGGATTTTTATATTGCATCCAGGCTTGGTGAACTGATTGGCGGCGGATATGCAGGGATTTCCGCAATTATCAGCAATGACAGCGGATTTCAGGCGATTCGTGATTACTGGGGAAGAAGCAACGTGTATAAAAATATCGTACTTTTGTCCGCATGTATTGAAGACGGTATCGTAAGCGGCGGTGAGAATAACGAACGTACAAAAGAATTAAGGAAGCTGCGGGAAAGGCTTCTCATTGGAGAATACTATTCGGCTTATACGGAACGGATACGGGTTCGTAATGTTTTGGAAAAGCTGTTTGCAGGTACGGAGTATGAGACGATGACAGAAGAGATACATAATCTGATCGAAGGAAAGGATAAAACATCCAAAGTCATTTATCTGAGCAGTCTGCATCTGTTTGGAAGAAAAGGCGGGCTGGAAATCTACAATGCGTTAAAAGCATGTGATGAATTGTAGAACCTGCGAGCGAATTCTGATTTTAAGAACAGGAGGAATAAAAAATGACGGAAAAAATGCTTGTTACGCAGGCGCTTGACGAGAGAGATTTGCTGGTAAAGAAAATATCGGATAAGATCTGCAAGGCAAAGTTTGTAGATACGGTCAAACGGAATGAAACAAAAGTGTATGAAGCACGTATGTCAAAAGAAGATTTTGAAAAGGAAGCCAAAGCCGCATTTCAGCAGATTGTGGATCTGATTGACCGTTATCAGAAAATTGATGCGAAGATTGTAAATTCCAACGCAAATACCTATATTGAAACTTCTTATGGGAAGATGAGTGTTGCAAGCGCCATTGCATTAAGAGGCAGAATGCGCGGAACCGGTTCGTATGAAGACCGTGCGGATTTTGAAGGCAACTTAAATCAGGTGATGCAGGACCAGTATGAGAAATGTGTACGGTTTGCGGAGGGACGCAATCAGAAGCTGCAGGCTACGGCCGAAGATATGCGGCTGAGTATTCTTGGAAAAGATACAAGAGTAAGAGAAGATAAGCCGCTGGAAGTAGTGGAGACGTACGTAAAAGAAATACGACGGAACTGGCGGATCCGCTTGGTGTGGTAAAGAAAATGGAAGAAATCTCGGAAAAGAGGGAAAATCTTCTGCGAGAGCTGGATACACAGATTAAAGTATCGAATGCAACGACATATATCGAATTCTGAAAAAGAATAAATCAAACATCTGCCTGCAATACGAAAACCTCAATCCTGGTTTCCCGTGGCAGGGTTAAGCCACAATGCAGATAAGCGAAGTAGCTCAGCTGGTAGAGCGTATGGCCAAAAACCATAATGTCAGTGGTTCGACTCCACTCTTTACGCGAAAATAAGTATTTGGTTTTGCGTTTTTGTTTTTGGTAATTGGTAAACGGTCAATGGTCAAATCGGTCAGAGGTCAATAGACAACGTGAACTTTTATTTAGGCATGGAAACATGCTGAAATCCATGAGCAGGGTTAGACGTTAAATCAGTTGGTCGGAGGTGTTCCTCATGGCTGTATTGTAGGCAGAGTATAAATGATGTTATTAATAAATGCGCCTGAAAACAAAAGTGAGGGGAAGCATGGTTTTTATTCTTGGTTTTGCAGCGGTACTTATGGTACCGCTTGGCATTTATTTATATATTTTAATACGAAGGTTTTTGGGACTTTTTTTTCGGAATAACACAAGACTGCGGATGCAAAAATCATATCGCTGATTGCTGCCGCAGTATTGGCAGCAGGCTCCGTGAATCTGTTTGGACTTTGGGCGCTTATTGTATTTTATATTGCAGGGATATCTCTGCTTGTGGATCTCATACGTCTGTTTGCCCGGTGGGCAGGCTGCAAAAGAAACCGTACGCTGGAATGGCTCTGGCGCAGTGACGTGATTGCGATAGTGGTTACCGTTGCAGTATTGGGATATGCGTATGTCAATATGCATCATGTAATTGTTACAAATAATACGATACGAACGGAGAAGCCGATTCGCGAAGACGGATATCGGATTATATTTTTATCGGACTTGCATTTTGGTACGACGATGGATCGGGCAAAATTGCAGCAATATTGCAGGCGTATGGAAGAAGAGCAGCCGGATCTGGTAGTGCTAGGCGGAGATATTGTAGATGAAAAAACTTCACTGCAGGAAGCAGGTGAAGCGTTTCAGGAGCTGGGACAGATTACAAGTACATACGGAACGTATTACGTTTATGGGAATCATGACAAGGGAAGATATTCGAAGACCTGTGATTTTACGGAAGAGCAATTGGAAACGGTAATTAGAGAAGCCGGAGTTGAGATTTTAGAAGACAGGTCAATATTATTAAATGAAGAACTAACAATAACCGGACGAAGGGACCGGTCCTATGCTTTTTCGGAAGGTGTATATCGAAAAGAAGCAGCGGAACTGATCCGGGAACTGCCGCAGACAGCATATCATATTGTGGCGGACCATCAGCCGCGTGATATGGAAGAAAATGCGGCGGCCGGATACGATTTGATGCTGTCCGGCCACACACATGCAGGGCAGATGTGGCCGGTAGGATTGCTTACAACGCTGTTTGATAAAAAAACAGTCAATTACGGACAAAAATCGTTCGGAAAGATGCAGCTGATTGTATCATCCGGTATTGCCGGATGGGGATATCCGCTGCGTACGGGGAAACACAGTGAATATGTGGCAATACATATTACGCCTTAAATGCGGTGCGTATGGTTTAAATGTCAATCATTTTTTTTCTCAGCCTGTTTTTTACGGGTTCCAGTAATAATACACAAAGTACGCCATAAAATAATGTAACGAAAAATTCGGCCAGATTTCTGGGGAGAGCCGAAACGGTTGACTGAAATTCAGGATCGCCAAAGATGAGAATGAGCCGCAGTATCCTACTTAACACGCTGCCAAACAACAACGCTTTTTGTGCGGCGGATATGGCCACAACCGAGTGCGCGATACGTTGCGGGTGATCCGGTTTTTTTGCTAAAAACAGGAAAGCTGCGCCAAAATCTTTGATACAGCCTGCGGCCCATAAAGAGGCGGTCAGCAAAAACAGCAGATCGGTTATTCGCAGCAAGTTTCCAAAATCGACAGCCAGGAAATATGCCTCGGCTTCGTAAATGCAGATAAGAGCGATACCTGCTGCAAGCAGGGCGGCGCTGCCTAAAATGGTTTTTAATCGTGACATTTTCGTTGCTTTTTTACTTTCATGCATTAATTGAATCATATTCTCCTCCGCTTTTTCATGATAATCTTCCTGTGACAGATGTTCTCCTGACAACAGGTCATTGACAGTGATTTCCAGTTCGGTACAAAGTGGCGTTATCATGGAAATGTCCGGTAAGCCATATCCACATTCCCATTTGGAGACAGTCTTATCACTGATGCCAAGCAGTTCACCCAGTTGTTTTTGCGTCAGCTGTTTCTGCCTGCGCTGCTGTGCAATAAAAGCTCCAATTTTTTTTACGTCCATGCAGTGTCCTCCTTGTTTAAAAAATATTGATTTCTGCATATATCATAGCTCTTTTCCTTCTCTTTTGTAAACCTACGTTACGCATACCGGTTCGGAGAGCCCTGAAAATCGGACCGAATGGAGTTTTTGGCATGCATAATTCTTTGTCTGCCGCATAAGATAAAATAAGCAGATAACGGAGTAACGGAGAAACATCCCATGAGTGCAAAGACAAGAATTGTTGTGTTACATATGAGAGAGGTTATTTATACCGTAATTTTCGCATTGCTTGCGGTGTTATTGATTCTGCTGCTGGTTTTTATGTTTCGATCCGGTAAGAAGGGCGATGGCTTAGAAGAAACAATGAAATATGCCTCAGGCGTCTATACTTCCTCTATTGTGCTGAATAATCAGACAATGGACCTGAAAGTGGTTGTAGATGATAACCGGATTAACGCCATTTCTCTGGATAATCTGGACGAAACCGCAGCGGCGATGTATCCGCTGATGCAGCCTGCACTGGACAATATTAGTCAGCAAATTTATGAAAAGCAGTCTACGGAAGGAATTACTTATGATGAAGCAAATCAATATACATCGGTTGTATTGCTTGATGCGATTGAAGATGCGCTTAGAAGAGCAGAAGAAAACAGTCCGTGAATAGGGGAGCAGTGCAGATGAGCAGATTTAAAAAATGAGAATACATTTTTTAAATCTGCTTTTTTGTTAAATGCGCATAAAAAATGCTAAAAAAAACTGTAACAATGCAACAAATTTACAATATATTTAAAAAAGAGACATGCGTCCTGTTTTATTTTTGTAAACTATGACATGATTTGGTTATCCATTTTTATTATAACTTAAGGAGGAGAACTATGAGGAACGGTAAGAAAAAACTATTGTCCGTTCTGTTGGCAGCAGTGCTGGCGATACCGGCATCCGTACCGGCAGCGAACGCAGTGCAGGCAGCAGCGGCAGAAAAAGAGATTCAGATACTTGCGACAAGCGATTTGCATGGCAAATTTGTCGCTTATGATTATGCCATGAATGAAGAAAGTAAAAGCGGCAGTGTAGCGCAGGTAGGAACGTTGGTGAAACAGAAGAGAACGGACAACACCGTATTGATTGATGTGGGAGATACGATTGAAAGCAATTCGGCAAGTCTGTTCTTTGATGAGGAAATTCATCCGATGATCGCAGCGTTTAATCTGCTGAATTATGATGTGTGGGTAGCGGGAAATCATGAGTTTAATTATGGCATCGAAACATTGTTAAAGACGGCCGCTAAGTTTACAGGCGCTTTTTGTGTGGAAATGTCTATGATCAGGATAACAAGGCAATTGGAGAAGCGTATACACTGCTTGAAAGAGATGGTGTGAAAATCGCAGTCATCGGTTATGTTACACCTAATATTACACATTGGGACGCAGAAAATCTGAAAGAGTATAAAGTAACCAATCCGCTGGACAGCGGCGAAATGAAAGAAATGGTAGAAAAGGCAAAAAAGAAGCTGACATTATTGTTGCCGCACTGCACATGGGTGTGGAAGGTGAATTTGATCAGAAAGGTTCCGGCGCAGCCGATTATGCGGAAGCATTTCCGGATATAGATGTTATATTGGCAGCACATGGCCACGAAGAGGTAAACGAAACAAAGAACGGCGTTCTGATTGTGGAAAATAAAAGCCAGGGCCAGACTTTGGCCGATGTGGATATTTCGGTAAAACCGGACGGAAACGGCGGATATGAGATTACGGATAAAAAAGCGGAAATCCTGGCTGCAAAAGATGTGGAACCGGATGCGGACATTACGGAAGCTCTGTCGAAATATGATGCGCGTGCAAAAGAAGATGCACAGACGGTCGTAGGCCAGCTGAAAGGCGGAGACCTTGTGCCGGAAACGGAAATTCCGGGTATTACGCAGTCTCAGATACAGGAAACGGCTATGATCAACCTGATTAATCAGGCACAGATGTATTATGGAGAGGCAGACGTGTCTGCTGCAGCCGCATTCAGTCCTACTGCGAACATGAAAGAGGGGGAGATCAAAAAATGTGATATGGCTTTGATCTACAAATATGATAATACGCTCTACAGGCTGGAAGTGACCGGAAAGCAGTTAAAACAGTATATGGAATGGTCTGCAAATTACTACAATACGTTCAAAGACGGGGATTTGACGATTTCCTTTAATGAAAATATGAGAAGCTATCTTTATGATATGTTTGGCGGCGTGAAATACCAGATTGACATTTCAGAGGAACCGGGCAGCCGCATTAAAAATCTGACGAAAATGGACGGTACGCCGATCAGCGATACGGATACACTGATTCTGGCGGTTAACAATTATCGCGCAAATTCGCAGCTGCTGACTTACGGCAGTGTATTTTCAGAGGAAGAAGGCGATGTGCTTCCGAAGCTGCTGGAAAAAGACGTTATGGCCGGCGAAGCGGTTCGCGGTATGATCGGAAAATGGATTGTAGAAAAGAACAACGGAGTGATTCAGCCGGAATTAAGCAATAACTGGGAAATTATCGGAACAAACTGGAACGAGGCACTGCATGAAAAGGCAGCGCAGCTTGTAAAAGAAGAAAAAATTAAGATTCCTACTTCCGAAGATGGAAGAACGCAGAATGTAAAAGCTGTGACAGTAGAGGATCTGAAAGATTATGTAACCGTAGTAAAAGTAAAACTGGATGCAAATGGCGGTACGGCAGATGCTGCGGACTATTATGTGCAGGAGGGACAGGCATATGGCAGTCTTCCTTCGGCGGTCAGAGACGGATATCAATTTGCAGGCTGGTATACAAAGAAGAACGGCGGTACAAAAGTTACGGAAAGTACAAATGCACAGGCAGGCACTCTTTATGCGCACTGGACGGGCAGTACGGTTCCGGAAAAGACGACGATTAAGAGTCTGAAAGCGGGGACAAAGAGTTTTACGGTTACATACAAAAAAGTAAAGGATGCGAAAGGCTACCGGATTGAATATGCTACGAATAAAAACTTTAAAAATTCGAAAAAAGTATTTTCGGGCAAAACAAGTGCAACCGTAAAAAAACTGAGCAGCAATAAAAACTATTATGTGCGTGTCAGAGCTTACACGTTAGACTCCAATGCTAAAAAAGTATTTGGAAAGAACAGCAGTGTGAAACAGGTAAAAGTGAAATGAAGAAGGTATATACGATTGAAGTCAATAAATAGGAACAAGTTTCTGTTAGCAGCGGCAGGCATTCTGCTTGTTGGAATCGGGATTGCATTTAATGCTGCGGCAGCGCTTGGAAACGATCCGATCGGTATCGTTTATGATGGAATCCGAAATACGGCCGGCCTTTCTCCGCAGCAGCTTGGAATGGCCTCAAATCTGGTAAATATTGCATTGGTTGCAGCCGTATTTCTGCTGGGGAGACGATATGTGAATATCGGTACGTTTATCTACATTATTCCGTATGGAACGATTGTGAGCCTGGGCGGGAAGCTGTATGGCATACTGTTTCAGGTGCAGACGCTGCCAATACGGATGCTGGGAGCGGCAATTGGCTGTCTGCTCTTATATACCGGAGTTGCGATGTTTATTACTGCGGATATCGGACTGGATCCGTTTACGGGTATGGTGATGATTATTCGGGATAAGATCGGCAAAGAATACGGAACGGTAAAAGTGTGTTTTGATGCCGGGTGTATTATACTGGGATTTGTGCTGGGCGGAAAGCTGGGAATCATTACGATACTGACTGCATTGTCCGCAGGGCCGTTGATTCAGCTGTTTGCAAATCGGTTTGCGAAAATGATGAAAACGGAATGATACATATAAAAAATGCTTTCTGTGAGAGGTACTTCACGGAAAGCATTTTTTCAGGTTCATAAACAATTTTTTAAATTAACTTTGTGTCTGGGTACTGAGATAATCGCTGATGGCGTCCAAACTGACCTCGGTATAAGATACGGGCCGGTTCGCTTCCACACGAGCATAAATGGAAAAGCCGATCCACCCGGCAATGGCAATTGCAGCTATGCTGCCGGTAATAGTATAGATAAGATGTTGTCTTTTTTCTTTTTCAGCTGCTGCTTTCTGCCGTACTTTTCTTTTTTATATTGATCTACTTTTTGCTGACTCATTCTAATAATCTCCTATTCTAAAATTGATATTCTTGTGGTATAATAATTGATTATATACGATTTTTTATCATTTGTGGAGATTTAATTCTAATTTTTTATGAAATTATTGTGAAATTATTGCAGGGCGCAGTCATTATCATATATAGTAAAGTGGATTGCCGGCGATGAGGTATTATCAATAGAAAGGAAAAGATAAATGAAAACAGGGATTATTTTTGATATGGACGGTACGCTTTGGGACAGTGCAAGTCAGGTGGCGGCAGCATGGAGCCGGATTACGGTGCCAAAGCTGGGAAAACAGGTGACGGAAGACGATATGTACCGTACAATGGGAATGCCTATGGATGAACTGGCAAAAGCAATATTTCCGGATCGTGAACTGTCCGAGCTGCTTCCGATTCTGGAAGAAAGTTATCAGGAAGAAAATCGTTATCTGCGCAGCCATGGGGCCGAATTATATCCGGATCTGATTGCTACGTTACAGCAGTTAGCTAAGACTTATCCGCTGTATATCGTAAGCAACTGCCAGGAAGGGTATATAGAGGCTTTCTTGGACTATTACAAGCTGGAAGCTTATTTTGAGGATTTCATTTGTTTTGGTGCAAATAACAGGCCAAAAGGCGATAATATTGCTTTGATGATCGAGCGGAACCATTTGAATCAGGGAATTTATGTCGGAGATATTCAGGCGGATTATGAAGCGGCCGTGGCAGGCGGTGCGTTTTTTATCCATGCTGCCTATGGATTTGGTACGATAGAAGCAGATGTGCCGAAACTGCATGCGTTCCGGGAGTTGCCGGAACTGTTAAAGCGCTGCCCCTTCATTGCCAAAATGTAAGAAAGATGGTAAAATATTTCAAGATACATGAACTCAGGAAAAGAAGGGAATGAAAACGATGAAGAAAAACAAATGCAAAAGATTATTGCTTACAGCGTTTACCAGCCTGTTTCTGCTTGTGCCGGTACGGGATGTACTGCATCCGCAAACGGTTCTGGCGACACAGGTGTCTGCTTCCCATGACAGCAAACTGTCTGCCTTTGATATTGCGCCAGGGGTATTAAGTCCTGTTTTTTCTCCGGATATTACGGAATATACTTCTACGGTTGATGCGGATGTAACGAGTGTCAGCGTCCAGGCGGTCCCGCGGGCAAGCGGTGCGGTGATCGCTTCCGTTGAGGGCAGGGACGGGCTGCATCCCGGAGTCAATACGATTAAAGTTACCTGTTCGGCACAGGATAATACCTATACGGTTTATACCATTACACTGACGGTAGGCAGCGCAGATGCAGGGACACAACAGCCTGATACGGCACAGCAGCCTGACACAACACAGCAGCCGGATGAGGAAATCCAACAGCCTGATACGGGAACACAGCAGCCTGACACAACACAGCAGCCGGATGCAGGAGATACCCCGTCCGGTGAGAACACAACGAACATGCAGGACGGGAACGAAAACGACGGGGCGCAGACAAAGCAAAACAGTAAAAAGCGCAGTCTGCCTGAAAGACTTTCAGGAGCCGTAAAAGCAGATGGGACAGTAAAGCTGAGCGGTGCGGCATATAAGCTTTCAAATAATTTTACGTATGGCTCAACGGCACAGGACATACCGTCCGCATTTGGGCAGGGCTCCGTACAGATCGGAGAAAACAGTTATTCGACGCTTTACTGTCAGTCCAACGGCGTTCATCTCGTATATATGGAAAATACGGATGGGCAAGGCGCTACCGGATTTTATTTTTATGATGAAATCAAGCAGGTGGTGGAACGATTTAAATATACCGGAATCGAAGATAACTTTGTTATATTTATCAGCAATGCCAGAGAAGAGGTGCCGGCCGGATTTCAGGAAAAAGCTTTGAAGTTTCCTTCGGGGAAAAAAGCGGCGGCATATCAGAGTGGGAGCTCGAATCAATTAAAAGATTATTATCTTGTATATGGCATTCATTCGGACGGAACGAGCGGATGGTATTTATATGATAAGAAACAGGGAACATACATGCGGTATTCCGCTGCTTTTGCCACAGCGCAGGGCCAGGAAGAAGACGGCCAGGAAGAAGAAGTGGAACGGACGGTTTCTTTGACGAAATACAACACACTCAATGAAAAATACACGGAATTAAAAGAAAGCCGTGTGAAGATCGTCAGCATTCTTGTCATTGCGATCATTCTTGTCATTATTATTTTTACCGCGCTGCTGCTGCGCAGCCAGGGAGACGAGGATGACGAGGAAGAAGATGAGGTAAGGGTTCACGGCAGAAAGAAAAAGTCCGGAAAACCAGGAAAACAGACAGAAACAATTTCCAAAAGTTCACTTGCGGCCGGCAGGAATTTTGAAGGAAATGTCGGAAAACGTTCTAAAAAAGTAACAAAGACATTTACACAGGAACCTGTCAGTGAACCGCAGCAAAGACCGTCTGCCCATCAGGATCATATCAGTACGCCGGAAGAAATACGGGCACAGATGAGTCGGAGAGAGTCCGGTGGTTACGCATCACAGCCGCTGCACAGAGAACGGATATCCGCCGGCGCCACGGACAATACTTCGGATACGATGCAGGCAGCAGCACAGCGCATGCGTCAGTCCGTAAAGTATGCACGCAAACCGGTGAACGCAAAGCCGGATATGGCGGAACCGGAACACGATCCGATGGACGATTGGGATATGGAAGAAACAATGAACCGCAAATCACAAAAAGCTGCCAGACCTTCCAGAAAGAGACGCAGCCGCTTGGGTGAAGATATGGAAATTATGGATCTGAATGATTTATAAGGAAACAGGTAAAACAAATTTTGGAGGAAAAATTGATGCGGAAACCATATACTGCAAAAGCACAGAAAGCGTTGGAACTTGCAGGTAAGACATCAAGAAATCTGCAGCATAATTATACGGGGACCGAACATATACTGCTTGGTTTGATCAAGGAAGGTTCCGGTGTGGCAGCACAGATTTTGCTGGATAACGGAGTAGAGGAAGATCAGCTGCTGCAGCTGATAGAAGATCTGATTGCCCCCTCTTCTTCCGTGGCAATCGAAGAACGTGACGGCTATACGCCAAAGACAAATATGATTCTGGATATGGCAGCGGCAGAAGCAGATCGGTTTAAAAGTGAAGCAATCGGTACGGAACATTTGCTGCTTGCCATTATCAAGTCGGTAGATTGTGCGGCGTCCCGATTGATGAATACAATGAACGTCAATATGCAGAAGATGTATATTGATATCCTTGCGGCAATGGGTGAGGATACGAATGCATATAAAGAAGATTTTCAAAACGGCAAGCCAATCCGCAGAAAAGACGGTATGACGTCGGTGCTTGATCAGTATTCCAGAGATTTGACGCGTATGGCATCGGAAGATGATCTGGATCCGGTTATTGGCCGTGATCAGGAGATTGAACGCGTGATTCAGATTTTAAGCAGGCGAGGAAAAAATAATCCGTGTCTGATCGGAGAACCGGGGGTCGGCAAGACAGCTATTGTAGAAGGTCTGGCGCAGCGAATCGTATCCGGTATGGTGCCGGACAGTGTTGCAAACCGGCGTGTTGTAACGCTGGACCTGTCGGGCATGGTTGCAGGCTCCAAATATCGCGGAGAGTTTGAAGAGCGAATTAAACGGGTCATCCGCGAAGTGACAATGTCCGGAAATATTATTTTGTTTATTGATGAGATTCACACGATTATCGGCGCGGGAAGCGCGGAAGGTGCGATTGATGCTTCGAATATTTTAAAACCTGCAATGGCGCGCGGAGAGATTCAGCTGATCGGTGCAACCACGATTGAAGAATATCGTAAATACGTAGAAAAAGA
Organism: Eubacterium plexicaudatum ASF492; assembly: GCF_000364225.2. Classification (GTDB taxonomy): domain Bacteria; phylum Bacillota; class Clostridia; order Lachnospirales; family Lachnospiraceae; genus Eubacterium_J; species Eubacterium_J plexicaudatum. The sequence continues at coordinate 3,639,725 of NZ_AQFT02000001.1, read as the reverse complement.
TGCGGCGCTGGAGCGCAGATTTCAGCCGGTTACCGTGGAAGAGCCGACGGTGGAACAGACGGTTGAAATCTTAAAAGGGCTGCGGGGACGTTATGAATCGCATCATCAGGTGGAAATTACGGACAGTGGGCTGGAAGCGGCCGCAAAGCTGTCTGCAAGATATATCAATGACCGTTTTCTGCCGGATAAAGCGATAGATCTGATTGACGAGGCATCGTCCAAAGTGCGTCTGGCCGGTTATCCGGTGCCGGAGAGACTGGTGCAGTTAGAACAGCAGATGCATGAGCTGGAAGAACTTCTGGAACAGGCTTTGATTGATCAACAGTTTGAACGTGCAAGTGAAGTCAAGGCAGAACGCGATCAGTGTAAAAAAGAATATGACAAACTGCTGAAACGGTGCCGGAAAAACAATGAAAAACGGCGTCTTACGGTTGGTGAAAATGAAATTGCCGACGTGGTATCCGGCTGGACAAAGATACCGGTGAAAAAGCTGACCGAAGGGGAAGCGGACCGTTTGCAGAAGCTGGAAAAAATACTGCATAAACGGGTAATCGGTCAGGAAGAAGCGGTCAGTGCCGTTGCCAGAGCCGTCCGCAGAGGACGTGTCGGGTTAAAAGATCCGAACCGTCCGATTGGTTCTTTCCTGTTTCTTGGACCGACAGGCGTAGGAAAGACGGAAATATCCAAAGCGCTTGCAGAAGCAATGTTTGGAAACGAACAGGCCATTATTCGTGTGGATATGTCAGAATATATGGAAAAACACAGTGTATCCAAGCTGATTGGTTCTCCTCCGGGATATGTGGGGTATGATGAGGGCGGACAGCTCAGTGAAAAGGTACGCCGACGGCCATATTCCGTCATTTTATTTGATGAAATTGAAAAAGCGCATCCGGATGTATTTAATATTTTACTGCAGGTGCTGGACGACGGCCGCATTACGGATGCACAGGGGCGGAAAGTGGATTTTAAAAATACCATTATTATTATGACGTCCAATGCAGGAGCGCAGGTTATCGTGGAACCAAAAAAACTGGGCTTTGCTTCTAACGAAAGTGAAAAACAGGACTATGAACGGATGAAAAGCGGTGTCATGGAAGAGGTGAAACGGATATTTAAGCCGGAATTTATTAACCGTATTGATGAAATGCTCGTGTTCCGCATGCTTAATAAAGAAGACATGAAAAAGATTGTCGCACTGATGACAAAGAATCTGGTGGAACGGTGTAAAACGCAGATGAACATTCAGCTGGTAATCCGTGATACGGCCAAGAGTTACGTGGTAGAAAAAGCATATGACCCGAAATTTGGCGCCAGACCGTTGCGGCGTATGATTCAGACTGAAATAGAAGATAAGCTTGCGGAAGAGATTTTGTCCGGCACGGTGAAAAAAGGAGACACAATCGCGATTGGAACTAAGAATAAAAAGATTCATTTTTCCAATACCAATTCGTTGGAAATGAATGAAAGTAAATGCGAAAAAATGGGGTGACATTTTTCGTAAATATATAGTATAATAAATCCACTACTATCTTTATAAGCAACCGGAGGATAAAAAAATGAGTGTAATTAGCGAACTGATTCGCACAGAAGCAGATGGTACAATAAGCTTTGGGGACTATACATTGGCTTCCAAGACAAAAAAAGAAAATTTCGAACATGGCGCTGATAAGTACAAGGTAAAAACATTCCGCGAAATTACAAAACTGGAATGTAATGACATGTTTGTCTATGAGTCCGTGCCGGGAACTGCCGTCAGTGGCCTGGATATTACGGAAAACGAAGTTTCTTTTAAAGTAGAAGGTCCTGAAGATGCGGAGATTACACTGGGTCTTTGTGATTCAACAGAATATGAGGTGTTTATCAACAACGAAAACGCAGGTACGATGAAAACAAACCTGGGTGGTAAGCTGACACTGAGTGTAGAACTGGGAGCAGAAGAACCGACAGCTGTCAGAATTGTGAAGAAATAAATATGGCAAAAGCAAAAACCATATATTTCTGTCAGGAATGCGGGCATGAATCGGCCAAGTGGATGGGGCAATGTCCGGGATGCAGACAGTGGAACACATTCGTAGAAGAAACAGTGGAACGTGGAAAAAGTGTATCCGGAATGAAGCAGTCTCAGGAAATCAGGCCGGTTTTGCTTGCGGATATTGAAATGGAACGGGAAGAACGCTTTACAAGCGGCTTCCCGGAACTGGACCGTGTACTTGGCGGAGGCATTGTGCCGGCGTCTCTCGTACTGGTGGGCGGTGATCCCGGTATCGGGAAATCGACGCTGCTGCTTCAGGTATGTCAGAAGCTGTGTGAACAGCAGATTTCCGTTTTGTATATTTCCGGAGAAGAATCTTTATGTCAGATAAAAATAAGGGCCGATCGCATCGGCAGTTTTACCGATCGTCTGTCCTTGCTGTGTGAGACAAATCTGGAAACGATAGATGGGGTGCTTCGCAGGGAAAAACCCAGGATGGTCGTGATTGATTCCATTCAGACAATGTACAGCGAAAATATCTCATCTTCTCCCGGGAGCGTATCGCAGGTGCGGGAGGCAACGGCAGCTTTTATGCAGCTGGCCAAAGGACTGGGAATTACGATTTTTATTGTCGGACATGTAACAAAGGAAGGGGTTGTGGCAGGTCCGCGGGTATTGGAACATATGGTTGATACGGTGCTGTATTTTGAAGGAGACCGACATGCGGCTTACCGGATTCTTCGTGGTGTAAAAAACAGATTTGGTTCGACAAATGAGATCGGCGTTTTTGAAATGCGGGAACAGGGGTTGTGTGAGGTTACGAACCCTTCCGAATATATGCTGAGCGGAAAGCCAAAAGATGCTTCCGGTTCTGTTGTCGCGTGCTCAATCGAAGGTACGCGGCCGATTTTGCTGGAAGTACAGGCGTTGGTCTGCCGCAGTAATTTTGGTATTCCAAGGCGGACAGCGGACGGTACGGATACGAATCGTGTGAATTTGTTAATGGCAGTATTGGAGAAAAGACTGAATCTGCGCCTGAGTGAATGTGATGCGTATGTAAATATTGCCGGCGGCATTAAAATGAATGAGCCTGCGCTGGATCTTGGCATTGTGCTGGCAATTATATCCAGTTATAAGGAATGCTGTATTGATGAAAAAACGATCTGTTTTGGTGAAGTTGGTCTGAGCGGCGAGGTGCGTGCGGTTCATATGGCAAAACCACGCATTTTGGAGGCGCGCAAACTGGGATTTACGACGTGTATTTTGCCGAAGGTGATGCTGGATTCACAAATGCATGTGGACGGCATTACTTTAATTGGCGTGGAAAATGTCGGACAGGCCGTGAGAAAGATTTTATTATAATCCTGTAACAGAGCATGTTTGAAAAATTATTCTCATCACGAAAAGCATTTTTCAAACATGCTCTGGGAAAATTTAGGAAAAACGCCTAAAAAAATCTTGTTTTGGCGTTTTTCTTTTTCAGTTTATACGAAAAGAAAATACTTCAATAAATATCTGAAATGTTTTATAATATATGAGGGAGTCACTTCGCATTTTAGAAAGGAGGGAGGAGATGTTTGGCTTTTTTAAAAAAGACTTCCGGTAAACCAAAAGCAGCAGTGTTTGTAGATTATGAGCATTGGTATTATGGATATCACAACAAAGTGCAGATGAAACCAAATGTAGAAGAATGGATTGACGAGCTGAAACAGGAATATGAGATACACAAACTCTACATTTTTGGTGATTTTTCAGAACCTAAGATCGGTACGGAATTGGAAAAGCTGAAAGAGCTTACGGAGCTGGTTGTGCATACGGCAAGCACAAAAGAAGGCGTGGACAAAGACTTTACGGATATCATTATGCTGGATACCATTTACCGTAATATGGCGGATAAAAATGATGACGAAGTATATATTCTTTTTACAGGGGATGCGCATTTTACAAGAGTTGTGGAATATCTGAAAGAAAAAGATAAGAAAGTGATCATATATGGTGTGAAATTTGCTTTCAGCAATGCGTTAAAATCTGCTGCAACCAGTTATGTGGAAATGCCAAGACAGGAACAGGAGCGGAATCATTATAACGATCTGATTTTAATCAGTCTGGACAGGCTGCGGTCAAAGAATGCGGCAAGAAAGCCGTCCTATTGGAAAACAATCGAAAGCGTGGCATCGTATAACCGTGTGTCGAAGTCGCGTGTAAAGACGGCATTAGATGGCATGATCAGTCAGAAGTATATCGAAGTTACGACCAAAAAGACCGGAAGAAATCGTGAATATACACAGCAGCTCTTAGAAGTGGATTGGACACAGCTGCAGGAAGACGGACTGTGGCAGTCGGCAGCCAGATAAAGATGATTAAGAAAAAAAGATGAGAAATCAATAAATGTAAGAAGAATAAAAACAAAACGGAAAGGGAAACAGGGTTAATAAAAACGCCGGATAAATACATAAAAATATTGGATGATTCATTATAAAATAGAAAAGGGCTGTCGGGTAACTTTCCGACAGACCTTTTTTTGAAAAGCTGTTTTCACAGGAGGATTGGAAGATGGAAATGATCTATGCATGGCTTGTAGTCAATGGATTTATCGAATCGGAAAAATTCAGTCAGATATTTGCATGGCTTGTGAAAGCTGCCAAAAAGCAGGGATGTATGCTGGACATAAAGACAAATACACAGCTGCTGCCGGAGCTTGTAATGGGAGATGTGGACCTGTCACTTCATGGCAGAAGGCCGCAGTTTGTTATTTTCTGGGACAAGGATATCCGACTCGCAAGACTGCTGGAAAAGCTGGGACTGCGTCTGTTTAACTGTGCACGCAGTATTGAAATCTGTGATGATAAGGCACGCACATATCTGGAGCTTTACGGTCAGCAAATTCGAATGCCAAAGACGATCATCGCGCCCAAAACGTTTCGTCCGCAGGGGTATTCCAATCCGGAGTTTCTGTCCGGGGTGGAACGTCGGCTTGGGTTTCCAATGGTAGTCAAAGAGTGCTATGGTTCGTTCGGTCAGCAGGTCTGGCTGGTCGGTGATGAGCAAGAGCTGCTCACATGTGTAGGTGAGATTAAAAACCGTCCGTTTTTGTTTCAGGAATATATTGCTTCGTCGAAAGGAAGTGATATTCGGATTCAGATGGTCGGAAAAAAGGCGGTGGCAGCGATGCACCGCTATCATGCGACCGATTTTCGCGCCAATATTACAAATGGCGGCAGCATGGAACGATATGAGCCGAATGAGCAACAGCTGCAGCTGGCACAAAAGGTGATGGAAACGTTGAAGCTGGATTTTGCGGGTGTGGATATTTTGTTTGGCGAACAGGGGGAACCGGTGCTGTGTGAAGTAAATTCCAATGCGCATTTTATTAATATTTGGAAATGTACGGGAGTGAATACAGCCGATGCCATTATCGGTTATTGTCTGGACAGGAGTTCAACGAAAGCATGAAAGAGAAAAAAGCAGCGGCGTTTCCGCAGGGCAGGATTCTGTATACCGAAGGCGACAGCAGCCTGAATCCGCATTATATTGAGCTGTATCGGAACGCATGTAAAAAGTATGGCCTGCGTCTGCAGTTTGGTACTTATGATCCGAATTTGCCCGCAACAGAAGGTTTGTCTGCCTGCCGCATGGAAGATGGTTCACAGGAATGCGTACCGCAGTTTGTTATTAACAGAACAAGAAATGAGCGGTTGGCCGAATGTCTGGAACAGGCCGGGATCTGCGTTTTTAATTCGTCGTTTGTTACAAAGATCGGCAATGACAAAGCAGAAGCATACCGTTATATGCAGCAGCGTAACATTCCCATTATGCCAACCGTGTATGGTACGCGCCAGCCGCCACAGTGGTATCCGGCCGTGGTCAAATCCTGTGACGGGCACGGCGGGACGGAGGTATATTTCGTACAAAATAAAGAGGAATGGCAGCGGTGGAAAGAGCAAAGCAGACAGGAAACGAAACGGTATGTCATACAGAAGGCCGCGTCCGATTTCGGGATGGATGTACGGGTCTATGTAGTAGGAAATAAGATCAAAGCGGCGGTTTTGCGAAGGTCCAGGACCGATTTTCGCAGTAATTACTGTCTGGGAGGGCATGTGCGGATGTACCGGCTTTCCGCTGTGGAACGGGAACTGGCCGAACGTGTGATAGACGGGCTTTCCATTGGAATGGCAGGCATAGATTTTATCTTTCATCAAGGACAGATGGTTTTCAATGAACTGGAAGATGTGGCAGGAGCAAGAGGGTTGTATACCCTGACGGATTATGATATAGTGGACGATTATGTGAAGTATATCACAGAGCAGATGACCGATATTATGAAAAAAAGTTGAATAAATGAATACAAAGGAGCGCCGTATATGAACAATATTTTTAGTTACGACAATGGATTTTTCAGAGTGGTTAATAAAATTGTAGATGGGTTTTGGGCAAGTATTTTGTGGTTTGTTTTCAGTCTGCCTGTGGTAACGGCAGGTGCGTCTGCGACGGCATTTTATTATACGGTGCACAAGTCGCTGCGTGGAAACCGGGGATATATATGGAGGAGCTTTTGGGGCTCCTTTCGATCGAACTTTAAACAGGTGACAAAGATATGGCTTATTTTGCTTGTCGTATTTGCCTTTTTGTTTGCGGATTACCGGATTATGTTTGCACTGCTGAAACAGGGATCCCGGTTGGGCATGCTGTATTATGTTTTTTTCATTCTTATGCTTTTCTGGGCGGTATGGAGCGTTTATATTTTTGCATATTCGGCCAGATTTGAAAACGGACTGAAAAATACGATAAAAAATGCCGGTATTATTGCGCTGTTAAATCTTCCGTGGTCGGTTGTTGTGCTTGTTTTATTGCTGGCCGGGATGCTGCTCATATATTTGTCACCGATTACCGTCACATTTGTGCCGACAGTAGTTATGTGCCTGTACGACATGTTCCTGGAAAAAATATTCCGCAAGTATATGTCGGAAGAAGATTTGAAAAAAGAAGAAGAACTTGACTGGGGAAACCATATATAATAAAAAGCAGCAGATGGCAGATCTGCTGCTTTTTGTTACAATAAGATTAATGGTGGAATAACCGGATTCCGGTAAAAGCCATAACCATTTGATGTGCATTGCATGCATCAATCACATCCTGATCGCGTTTGGAGCCTCCTGGCTGCGCGATATATTTTACGCCGCTTCGAAAAGCCCGTTCGATATTATCGCTGAAAGGGAAAAACGCATCGGAGCCAAGCGTAACACCGGAGTTTTTCGAAAGCCAGGCATGTTTTTCTTCGGCAGTGAATACCGCAGGCTTCTCCGTAAATGTTTTTGCCCATACATCATCGCCCAGTACGTCCATATAATCATCTCCGATGTAGAGGTCGATGGCGTTGTCCCGGTCTGCCCGTTTGATGTCATCACGAAACTGCAGGTTCAATACCTGAGGAGACTGGCGCAGGAACCAGTTATCTGCTTTTGTGCCGGCCAGCCGCGTACAGTGGATGCGTGACTGCTGGCCTGCTCCAATGCCGATGGCCTGTCCGCCTTTGACATAGCATACGGAATTGGACTGTGTGTATTTTAACGTAATCATAGCAATTGCCAGGTCAATTTTGGCCGCATCGGTCAGAGCTTTGTTTTCCGTTACGATGTTTTCAAAAAACGCACCGTCAATATTTAATTCATTGCGGCCCTGTTCAAAGGTAATGCCGAATACGTCTTTTTGCTCAATCGGCGCCGGCTTATAGGAAGGATCAATCTCAATCACATTGTAGGCGCCGCGTTTTTTTGTTTTTAAAATCTCAAGGGCTTCCGGTTCATAGCCAGGAGCGATAATACCGTCAGATACTTCGTGTTTGATAAATTCTGCGGTAGGAACGTCACATGGGTCGGAAAGCGCGATAAAATCACCGAAAGATGACATACGGTCGGCTCCTCTGGCACGTACATAAGCGCTGGCCAGCGGCGAATAGTCAATGTCGTAGTCGTCGGCCTGATAAATTTTGCGTTCGATCTCATTTAAAGGCAGTCCGACAGCAGCCCCGGCCGGGGATACATGCTTAAAAGAAGTGGCAGCTGGCAGAGCGGTAGCTTTCTTTAATTCCGTAACAAGCTGCCAGCCGTTTAAAGCATCCAGAAAATTAATATAACCCGGTTTTCCATTTAATACCTGAATCGGCAGGTCAGAGCCGTCTTTCATAAAAATTCCGGAAGGCTTCTGGTTTGGGTTGCATCCGTATTTCAGTTCAAATTCTTTCATAATGGATTCTCCTTTTTGTAGTTGCAGTCATTTGTATTATATAAGGAAACTGTTGATGCTGTCTGAAATTATAAAAGAGGTGCAACGGTTTGTCAATAAAAAGAGTGGGAATGACGGCGGGGGATGCGGAAAAAATTTTTTTCATTATTTTAAAAAAAGTAGTTGACAAATTTATATTTCCAGGTTATACTTATCAAGTCGGTTGCGGAAGTAACCGATAAGAAATGGGATCTTAGCTCAGCTGGGAGAGCATCTGCCTTACAAGCAGAGGGTCATAGGTTCGAGCCCTATAGGTCCCATTGAAAATCAAATATGGCGAGATAGCTCAGCTGGCTAGAGCACACGGTTCATACCCGTGGTGTCGAGGGTTCAAGTCCCCCTCTCGCTACTTGGAATGCCGGAAAAGTTTTCCGGCATTTTTTCTTGTTGCAAGAACATATTAACAATTATTTCCTCAGTTTTTGCGATTTTTTATAAAGTATGCCAGTTCACATTTTATTGCTTTTATAAGATGATTGTATTATAATGCACGTGTATCGAAGTTTAAACGCGAAGAGACATGGAGGATGAATCATGATTACAGAATGGAAACCTATCAAAGAAGGCAAGGTGCGTCAGGTATACGACATTGGAGACAGCCTGATTATTGTTGCTACCGATCGGATTTCTGCATTTGACAATATCCTGAAAAATATCATTCCGGATAAGGGAGCCGTATTGACGAAAATGTCAAAGTTTTGGTTTGACGAAACGAGCAGCATTGTTCCGAATCATATGCTTTCGACAGATACGGCAGATATGCCGGAATTTTTCCGGACCGGACAGTTTGAAGGAAAAAGCATGTGGTGTAAAAAGCTTACGATGCTTCCGGTTGAATGTATCGTGCGTGGTTATATTACGGGCAGCGGCTGGGAAAGCTATCAAAAGAACGGGACGGTATGCGGAATTCGTCTGCCGGAAGGATTACAGGAATCCGACAGGCTGCCGGAGCCGATTTATACGCCGACAACGAAGGCGGATCTGGGAGATCATGATGAACATATTACGTTTGAGGAAAGTGTAAACCTTCTGGAAAAACTGTTTCCGGGAAAAGGGGAAGCTTATGCGGCTCAGATTCGGGATGCTACGCTTGCACTATACAAAAAATGTGCGGAATATGCACTTTCCAAAAACATTATTATAGCGGATACGAAGTTTGAATTTGGACTGGATGAGAACGGTACGGTAGTACTCGGCGATGAAATGCTCACGCCGGACAGTTCCAGATTCTGGCCGCTGGACGGGTATCGCCCGGGACAGGGACAGCCGTCTTTTGACAAACAGTTTGTAAGAGACTGGCTCAGACAGAATCCGGATCATGACGGCGTATTACCGGAAGAAGTTGTAGAAAAGACCGCTGCGAAATATCGGGAAGCATATGAACTGTTGACAGGAAAATCATGTTATTGACATATTTTATAAATGAGGGATTTTTGTATGGGGCAGAATGATTTTGAACAGGAAATGTCAAATTTGGACAAGCTGGGTGAAGAGTGCGGTGTCATCGGCGTTTATGATTTTGAAGGCAGAGACGTCGCGTCGGACATTTATTATGGGTTGTTTGCGCTGCAGCACAGAGGGCAGGAAAGCTGCGGCATTGCAGTCAGCGACACAAAAAGTCCGCAGAGAAAAGTAATTTCCCACAAGGACATGGGACTTGTAAACGAAGTGTTCAATCCGGAAAATCTAAGCAGCCTGAAAGGCGATATCGGAGTCGGACATGTCCGTTATTCAACGGCAGGAGCATCGACAAGGGAAAATTCACAGCCGCTTGTGATTAATTATGTAAAAGGGACGCTCGGTGTGGCGCACAATGGAAATCTGATTAATGCGGCGGAACTGCGGCGGGAGCTGGAGTATACGGGCGCGATTTTTCAGACGACGATTGATTCGGAAGTGATCGCCTATCATATTGCAAGGGAGCGTCTGAATTCAAAAACGGTCGAAGAAGCGGTTGTGCGGGCTGCAAAGAAAATAAAAGGCGCGTATGCGCTTGTTGTAATGAGTCCGCGCAAGCTGATCGGGGCAAGGGATCCGTTTGGATTTAAACCGCTTTGCATCGGCAGGCATGGACAGTCGTATTTTCTGGCTTCCGAGACCTGTGCGTTAGAGACAATCGGTGCGGAATATGTCCGGGATGTACTGCCGGGCGAGGTCGTTACGATTTCTCCGGACGGCGGGATTCAGTCCGACCGGTCGCTTTGTCTGCCGGAAGAAAAGGCCGGAAGGTGTATTTTCGAATACATTTACTTTGCCAGACCGGACAGTCAGATTGACGGTGTCAGCGTATATAATTCCAGAATTAATGCGGGACGGTTTCTGGCGAAGGATTCACCGGTAGAAGCCGATCTGGTTGTAGGAGTGCCGGAGTCCGGAATTGCGGCGGCGCTTGGCTATTCCATGGAGTCCGGTATCCCTTATGGGGTTGCGTTTATGAAAAACGGTTATGTAGGAAGGACGTTCATTAAGCCGAAGCAGTCATTTCGGGCAGACGGCGTACGCGTGAAGCTGAATGCCATAAAAGAAGCGGTGAACGGCAAACGGATTATTATGATAGACGATTCGATCGTCAGAGGGACGACGTCCGGCAGAATTGTGTCCATGCTGAAAGAAGCAGGCGCTGCCGAAGTACATGTGCGGATCAGTTCGCCGCCGTTTTTATGGCCGTGCTATTTCGGCACGGATATTCCGGAACGGCAGCAGCTGATCGCGTATAATCGGACGACGGACGAGATTCGGGATGTGATCGGGGCAGACAGCCTTGGTTATTTAAAAGAAGAGCGGCTGGAGCAGATGGTGGACGGACTTGCTATCTGCAAAGGCTGTTTTACCGGGAAATATCCGATGGAACCGCCAAAGGAAGATATCCGGGGCGATTACTATGATCGTATAAAATGTTAACGGAGAAAGAAAGGAGCATGGCAGATGGCAGCAGACACAAGCAGATACGGCAGTCCGTTATCGGAACGGTATGCGAGTATGGAGATGCAGTATATTTTTTCTCAGGATAAAAAATTCCGTACATGGAGAAAATTGTGGATAGCACTGGCAGAGACGGAGATGGAACTGGGCCTGACAGGGGAGCATGGCGAGCCGGTCATTACACAGGAAATGATAGACGAGCTGAAAGCACATGCGGAAGATATTAACTATGAAGATGCGGTAAAACGGGAAAAAGAAGTACGTCACGATGTTATGAGCCATGTGTATGCGTATGGGCTGCAGTGTCCGAAAGCTGCCGGTATTATTCATCTGGGAGCGACGTCCTGTTATGTGGGAGACAATACGGATATTATTGTTATGTCGGAAGCGCTGCATCTTGTACGCAGAAAGCTTCTGAACGTGATTGCACAGCTGGCGCGGTTTGCAGATACGTATAAAAATCTTCCGACGCTGGCATTTACACATTTTCAGCCGGCACAGCCGACTACGGTAGGCAAGCGGGCGTCTTTGTGGCTGCAGGAATTTTTAATGGATCTGGAAGATGTGGATTATGTAATTCTGACAATGAAACTGCTTGGCTCAAAAGGCACGACAGGAACGCAGGCCAGTTTTCAGGAACTTTTTCAGGGAGATCAGGAGACGATTGACCGGATTGACCCTATGATTGCCGAAAAGATGGGATTTGCACATTGTTATCCGGTATCCGGACAGACGTATTCCAGAAAAGTGGATACAAGAGTGGCAAATGTGCTCTCCGGCATTGCAGCCAGTGCGCATAAAATGTCGAATGATATCCGGCTGCTGCAGCATTTGAAGGAAATCGAAGAACCGTTTGAAAAAAATCAGATCGGCTCTTCTGCGATGGCATATAAAAGAAATCCGATGCGCAGTGAAAGGATTGCGTCCCTGTCTCGTTATGTCATGATAGATGCATTGAATCCGGCAATTACATCCGCCGTGCAGTGGTTTGAACGTACACTGGATGACTCTGCGAATAAACGGCTGTCGATTCCGGAAGGATTTCTGGCTGTGGACGGTATATTGGATCTGTGCCTGAATGTTGTGGACGGACTTGTCGTATATGATCAGGTGATTACAAAACATCTGATGGCCGAACTGCCGTTTATGGCGACCGAAAATATTATGATGGATGCGGTGAAAAAAGGCGGCAGCCGTCAGGAACTGCATGAACGGATTCGTCAGCTTTCCATGGAAGCAGGGGAAAACGTGAAAAAACGCGGACTGGATAACAATCTGTTGGAGCTGATCGCTGCGGATGAAGCTTTTCAGATGTCATACGAAGAGCTGCAGGCGGGAATGGATCCTGCAAAATATGTAGGGCGTGCGCCGCTTCAGGTAGAAAAGTTTTTGAAAGAGGTTGTGGAGCCAGTGCTGGAAAAGAACAAAGATGTGCTGGGAATGAAAGCAGACATTCATGTATAATATGAAGAAACAGGTATGAACGTAAACAGCCCAGAAATCGCGGATATCCGTGATTCCTGGGCTGTTTTCAACATTTTGGAAACGATTGTGCTTATGCAAGTTCCAGTGCGATTTCCATCATTTTGCCAAAACCAAGCTGACGTTCTTCGGCGCTCAGTTCTTCGCCGGAATAAATATGGTCGGAAATAGTCAGCAGGCAGAGTGCATTTTTGCCAGCTTTTGCCGCATTCATATACAAAGCGGCAGCTTCCATTTCTACGGCAAGTACACCCATAGATTTCCACCGGTCATTGACACTGCTGTCGGCGTTGTAAAAAACATCTGAGGACAGTACATTTCCTACTACGACATTTGTACCCTGCGCTTTTGCCGCTTCGATTGCGCGGCTCATCAGACCGTAATCTGCGATCGGCGCGAAAGTGCCCGGAAGGCCGTATTGGGCCGCATAATTGGAATTGGTGCAGGCTCCCATAGCTACAACGACATCCATAAGCTTGAGGTGATCCTGCAGACCACCGGCAGAGCCGATTCGGATGATATTGTCTACATCGTAAAAATGGAACAGCTCGTAGGAATAAATACCAATGGATGGAATTCCCATGCCTGAGCCCATGACGGAAATCTCCTTTCCTTTGTACGTGCCGGTATACCCAAACATATTACGGACAGCGTTTACCTGTTTTGGATTTTCCAGATATGTATCCGCGATATATTTTGCGCGAAGCGGGTCGCCGGGCATCAGAACTGTTTTTGCAAAATCGTTGGCTCCGGCACCATTGTGCGGAGTCGGTATCGGTGCATTTGACATGGCGTTATCCTCCTGATTTTTCATGTGAATGATGAATAGTTACATGTGCTTTAACGTGCTAAAATCTGTACGATTTCACCTACGTACATCGTATGCAGATCTCCATCCGCATACCAGGTTTTCTGAATGTCGGAATCCTCAAATTGTTCCGGAAGTATTGGCGTGGCAGACATTTTCCTGCAGCAGATGACAAGATTGCCCTCGTCGATGAACGGGATATCCTGAAAATAATTGACATTCATTTTAGCGGCTTTTATTTTGTTTTCCGTGCGGCCGGAAACCATGCCGAAATATTTCATGGCAGACTTATAACTGCTGTCAAAGAAAGTGAGCGAAAAATGATCGCTTTGATCAATGAGTTCTTTTGTGAAACGGCTTTCTCTTACAAAGATGAATGCGGTGTTTTTGCCCCAGAGGAATCCAACGCCGCCCCAGCTGGCTGTCATGGCATTGACTTTGTCTTCGTGGCTGGTTGTGATAAGCATCCATTCTTTTCCAATTTTAGTAAACGGATTGAACTCAATCAAATCAATCGGATAAGGTTGAAATGTATGCATTTTGATTTTCTCCCTTCAAATAAATTATCTGCATTCCTGATCTATTATAACCTTTTGACGGAAAAAAGACAATATCCGTATTATTTTTGTGAATTATTTTTGAGTAAATACTTATAAAATAGCTGGAAAAACGACAGGGAATGCGATAGAATACAATCAGGTTAATCTCTGAAAAACAGAGAACAGATGCGGCAGTCAGGTTTGCTTCAAGCCGTTGCAAAAAATAGAAAGAAATGAGTGTGGACAATGAGTGCGAAAATGAATGATATTGATAATGCCAAACTGGAAGAGGCTATGCAGGTATATATGAAAGATCAGGATAAAGAACATCTGATCCGGCTTGCACATGCCATTCAGGATACAAAGCTGTTTGTTCCGGCAATGGCCGTGCAGAAACAAAAGCAGGGTGGATTTCAGCCGTATATTGTGAAAAATGGAGACGGTGATATGTATATGCCGGCCTTTACTTCCATGAAAAAATTTCCGCCTAATCAGAAATATCAGGGAATGCTGAAAATACAGTATAAACAGTGTGTATCCATGCTGCTGGACACGCCTACGCTTGTACAGGGAATTGTACTGAATCCATATACGGATAATTTAATGCTCAAGTCTCAGATGCTGGAGTTAAGCCGAAAAGTGGAGCAGAGTGCAAAAGAGGCGCCAAAAACCTTTTCCGTAAAAACCGAAGATTTTCGTATGATTGTGCGGCATAATGTTGAATTTCATCAGATTCCGGAAAAACTGTTTGCACAGAAGCTGGAATTTATTAAAAATCTGAATGAAGAGACGCTTTGTGAACTTTATAAAGCGCCTTATGCGGAAGTCGGTCAGGACGGGCAGTATCCTTATACGAAAGACAGTTTTGAGATCATGGAACTGAGCATCCGCGATGACTTAAGTATTATGCAGATTATTGCTCCGTCAAAATATCTGTATCAGACAAACTGCAGAGAACTTTATGTCGTCTGGAATCCGCAGACGGAGCAGGTGGGATATTATGTGATAGAAAAAGGAATGGATACGGAGGATATTAAGTTTCATCTGGATGCTTTCAAAGAGGA
The DNA here is from genome assembly GCF_000364225.2 of Eubacterium plexicaudatum ASF492. Classification (GTDB taxonomy): domain Bacteria; phylum Bacillota; class Clostridia; order Lachnospirales; family Lachnospiraceae; genus Eubacterium_J; species Eubacterium_J plexicaudatum. The sequence continues at coordinate 3,624,656 of NZ_AQFT02000001.1, read as the reverse complement.
CGGCTCCTGGGAGAAACTGGAAGAGGCTCCGTCGGATGGAAATATCATGAATCGTGTGATGGAATTATTTGGAGGGGAACCATGATCACAATAGGAGTAGTGTTGAGCAATGCATATGTGGATTATTCGGCACATATAATCCGGGGTTATGCAGACGGGCAAAAGAAAGGGAAGGTGTGAACCTGATCTTTTTCCCGGGGGTTTTAGGCAGTGATTTGAAAAGCAGCGAAGAAAATGAAAAAGCAGAGTTTTACGGGGATGCGGTTGCGCTCGTAGATGTGCTGATTGTTTCCGATCAGGAAATGCTGCAGATGTTATTGGATCAGCCGGAGGGAGCTTTATTTTCCAATGTGCTGGAGCATGTGCCGTATCTGCTGCTGAAAGATGATGCAGGACAGGTGTTTGAGCGTGCCTGTGCTTTGGCCGAAGGGCAGCCGACGGATGAGCAGCATGCTGTGGAAGAAGACGAAGCAGATCTGTTTGCAGAAAACGGACAGACAAAAGGGCAGCGGCGAGACCGGTTTGAGCGTGCACTGGAATTTGCGTTAAAAGCACACAAAGGTCAGGTGCGCAAAGGTTCTTCCGTGCCGTACATTTTTCATCCGATTGAGACGGCGCTCATTACGATGACGCTGACCAGAGATCAGGATATTATTATTGCCGCTTTATTTCATGACGTGATTGAAGATACGCGTTACAGTGCAAAAGAGATTGAAGACGCGTTCGGCAGCCGGGTGGCACATCTGGTACAGATGGAAAGTGAAAATAAACGCAAGGGACAGGACGCATCGGAGACGTGGAAAATCCGCAAGCAGGAATTTATAGATGGACTGGAGCGCAAATCAAAGGATGAAAAAGTGATTGCGCTGGCTGATAAACTGTCCAATATGCGTGCAACGAGACAGGGATATTTAAAAAATGATGAAAGATTCTGGGAGAGATTTCATCAGAAAGATAAAAATATGCATGGCTGGTACTACCGTGCGGTAGCGGACCGGTTAAGAGAATTTGAAGATACGGATGCCTGGAAGGAACTGAACAGGCTGATCGGAGAAGTGTTTGACATGTAGGAGGTGCATCCGGTGGATTTACCGCAGGATTTTATAGAGCGCATAAAAATACAGCTTGGGGAATCCTATCATGATTTTCTGGCCGAATATGAGAAGGAGAGGACTTATGGACTTCGCTGCAATCCATTAAAAACGGACATGGAGCAGCTGCGGTCCGTACTTTTGGAAAATCGGATTGTACCGGAAAAAGTACCATGGGCAGATGAGGGATTTTATTATCCTGCGGATACACATCCGGGCAAACTGCCGTTTCATGAAGCAGGCGCCTATTATATACAGGAACCGAGCGCTATGATTGCAGTGCAGCTGCTGGAGCCAAAGCCGGGAGAGAAAATTCTGGACTTATGTGCCGCGCCCGGTGGAAAAAGCACACAGATTGCCGGACGGATGCAGGGAGAGGGCGTGCTTGTTGCCAATGAAGTCATTGCGCAAAGAGCAAAAATACTGTCTCGGAATATCGAACGGATGGGAGTTCGCAACGCGATAGTCTGCAATGAAACGCCGCAGCGTCTGGCGCAGCGGTTTCCGCTGTATTTTGACAGAATTGTAGTGGATGCTCCATGCTCCGGAGAGGGAATGTTTCGTAAGGATATACAATCTCGTGAAGAATGGAGCAAAGAACAGGTAGAAGTCTGTGCGGCCAGACAACGGGATATTTTGGAGCAGGCGGCCGCCATGTTAAAGCCGGGCGGCATTCTTGTATATTCCACCTGTACATTTGCACCGCAGGAAAATGAGCAAAATGCGGAATGGTTTGTGCAGCGGTATCCACAGTTTAAACTGGAAAAAAGTGAGCGGCTCTGGCCGCATTTACATCGTGCGGAAGGGCATTATGCCGCGCGGTTTCGAAAGAAACCCATTTATGAAAAGAATGAAAAGGAACAGGAAGCACGTTTGAGCCGTCAGGATAAAAGACCGGCGTCTGCGGGAAAGGTCCGGAAAGAAAAAAAGCACGTATTTTACGATCTGTTTGCGGAGTTTTGTACCGCCACCTTATCGCAGGAGAGTCAGTCCTGTCTGCGTGAAAAAATAGAAGCCGGACAGCTGGCCGTATTTGGCGAACAGTTTTATTTGCTGCCCGATGGCATCGACAGTCCGGACGGACTGAAAACGGAGCGTGCGGGCCTGCATCTGGGATGCTGTAAGAAAAACCGGTTTGAACCGTCACATGCGCTTGCAATGGCGCTGCGCCCGTCGGACGTAAAGCAGATACTGGAACCGGAAGAACCGGAACGGTATATACGGGGAGAAGCGCTTTGCTGTGGTGCGCAGAAGGGATGGACGTTAGTGACCGTACACGGATGTTCGCTCGGATGGGGAAAAGCATCACAGGGCATTTTAAAAAATCATTATCCGAAAGGGCTGCGCAGAAGTTATCTGTAATGGAATAAATACCTCCTTGTCGCGCAGCCTTTTTGTGATATGATACGCTTTGGACATAAGTATTTTTGCAACTAAAAATAACGCTTATGGTGCATATTTTTGCAAAAAGCAGTTCTTGGATACATTTGTGCCGATCGGTGATCGACAAATAAAGATGGATAAAGAGAGGTTGTATGAATGATGAAGAAGACCGCATTGATTATGGCGGGAGGGCGCGGAGAACGTTTTTGGCCAAAGAGTCGTAAAAGCCTGCCAAAACAGTTTTTATCTTTAACAGACGACGGGAGAACCATGATTCAGCTGACGGTAGAGAGAATTCGTCTGCTGGTGGAAATGGAAGATATTTATGTCTCTACAAATCAGGCGTATAAGGAGCTCGTGGCCGGGCAGCTGCCGGGGCTTCCGCCGGAAAATATTCTGTGTGAGCCAATGGGCAGAAATACGGCTCCATGTATTGGCATGTGTGCGATGTATATGGCTAAAAAGTATGGTGATGCGCTGATGATGGTATTGCCTTCCGATCATCTGATCAAATATCATAAAATGTATATCAATGCGTTAAACGACGCGTGTGGCATTGCGGAAAAAGGAAATAATCTGGTAACGATCGGCATTACGCCGGATTACCCGGAGACGGGCTATGGCTATATCAAATTCCGTCCGGAAGAAACGGAAGGAAATGCTTATGCCGTTGACCGTTTTGTAGAAAAACCGGATCTGGAGACGGCGAAAGAATATTTGGAGACGGAAGAATATTTATGGAACAGCGGGATGTTTATCTGGAAAGTTTCTACGATTCTGGACAACTTTCAAAAGCTGCTGCCTGCCATGTATGACGGACTGGAACAAATCCGGGAGGCGATCGGTACGCAGAAGCAGGAAATGATACTGGAAAAAGTGTTTCCGGAACTGGAGTCGGTTTCCATTGACTATGGTATTATGGAAAAAGCGCAAAATATTTATATTCTGCCAGGTGTGTTCGGCTGGGACGATGTAGGATCATGGCTGGCGGTAGAAAGAATTCAGAAGTCGAATGAGAGCGGCAATGTGGTGACCGGAAATATTATTACGATTCACAGTAAAAATAATATTATCCAGGGCGGAAAAAAACTGATTGCAGCAGTCGGGCTTCATGATCTGATTATTGTCGACACGGAAGATGCTACGCTGATCTGTGACAAAGGAAACGCAGCGGATATTAAGATGGTGCTGGAGAACCTGAAAATCTGCAACAGGGAAGAATATCTATAATCGGATGCCGCAAGGCATGTGTGGAATAAGAGACAGTCAGCGGGTACCTGGTACTGTCTCTTTTTTTGATAAAAATAGGGTTCACTTCTTGACAGCATTCGTTCATGGGGGTAAACTAAACAGGAGTATAACAGAGGATTGACACATTATTAAGGAAGGTTATGATGAAAATGGAGAAAAAGAACATCGACTGGGAAAATATTGGATTTAATTATCAAAGACAGATAAACGGTATGTGGCGGAATTTAAGAACGGCGTGTGGGAAGAAGGCAGACTGATCGAAGACGATACGATTACAATCAGTGAATGTGCCGGTGTTCTGCAGTACGCGCAGACCTGTTTTGAAGGTTTAAAGGCATATACGACCAAAGATGGCAGAATCGTGACGTTTCGGCCGGATTTGAATGCGGCACGTATGGAAGATTCGTGTAAACGTCTGATTATGCCGGTATTTCCGCAGGATAAGTTCGTGGAAGCGGTTGCCGAGACGGTAAAAGCAAATGCAGCTTATGTACCGCCGTATGGTTCGGGGGCAACGTTGTATATCCGCCCATATATGTTTGGAAGCAATGCGGTAATCGGCGTAAAACCTGCAGACGAATATCAGTTCCGCATTTTTACAACACCGGTAGGTCCTTATTTTCAGGGCGGTGTAAAACCTTTGACGATTTGTGTCAGTGATTTTGACCGTGCCGCTCCTCATGGAACCGGAAATATTAAAGCAGGATTAAATTATGCAATGAGTCTGTATCCGATTGTTATGGCACACAGGGAAGGCTATGATGAAAATATGTATCTGGATGCGGGCACAAGAACTTATGTAGAAGAAACAGGCGGAGCCAATTTCCTGTTTGTAACAAAGGATCATAAAATTGTAACGCCGCTGTCCGACAGCATTCTGCCGTCCATTACGAGACGTTCTCTGATGGTAGTTGCTGAGAAATACTTAAATATGGAAGTGGAACAGAGAAAAGTAACGCTGGAAGAAATAAAAGATTTCGCCGAATGCGGTCTGTGTGGAACGGCAGCTGTGATTTCGCCGGTTGGCAAGATTGTAGATCACGGAAAAGAAATCTGTCTGCCGAGCGGAATGGAAAAAATGGGACCGGTTACACAGAAGCTGTATGATACGCTGACAGGAATTCAGATGGGACATATTGAAGCGCCGGAAGGCTGGATCAGAGAAATCTGCTAATCGGAATATTTATCAACATATTGAGTACACATTTGAGGATGTGTACTCTTTTTATATATATATTAATTTTTCTATTATTTTTTAAGAAATAGTTGCATAAATAAGATTTTTATGGCAAATTATGTTATAGGAATATTACAAAATAAAGCGAAGTGATGCAAGGAACGATATGAGTAAAACAGACAATCAAAAAATGACAGCAATCGAAAGACAAAGCGAAAAACGTCCGGACATGCGCGTGAGCCGAAATGGGACAAACTGGATAATACGGCTCATTTATTTCCGGTAATTGCCGGTGATGATATGACGAATGTATATCGAATCAGTGTCGTGCTTAAGGAGCCGGTTATAGGAGCCATGCTTCAAAGAGCGTTGGATATGGTGCTGCCCAAATTTGACGGATTTAATGTTCGTTTGCGGCAGGGCTTTTTTTGGTATTATTTTGAAGAAAACGGAAAACCGGCACCGGAAGTAGTTGAAGAAAATACATATCCGTGCCGTTATATTCTGCAGAACAGAAATAACAGTTACCTGTTTCGTGTGACGTATTATATGTGCAGAATAAACCTGGAAGTATTCCATGTGCTGACAGATGGGATGGGAGGCATCAATTTTTTAAAGGAGCTGACGTACCAGTATCTGCGTCTGTCACATCCAAAGCTGCGTGAGCAGGAAGGGGACCGGCTGAGTGTGGAAACGTCTCTGAACAGAGAAGACAGTTTTTTGCAGAACTATAAAAAGGGACATGCCAGAAATTACCGTTCCGGACGGGCATATATTATGAAAGCGCCCAGGCTGCGGGCACAGGAATTTGGCGTTATGCATGGCTATTTAAACATTCCGCAGCTGAAAACGGTCTGCAAACGCCATGAGATGAGTATCAACGAATATCTGGTTGCGATCGTTGTCTGGAGCATTTACCAGGGTTATTTACATGGAGCGCAGGCAGACCGGCCGATTCGTGCGGCAGTGCCGGTGAATCTGCGTCCGTATTTCGATTCGGTAACGACAAAAAACTTTTTTGTGATGGTATCGGCAGAATTTTTTCCGGAAAAAGAAAATTATACGTTTGAGGAAGTGCTGCAGATCGTAAAGGACAGTCTGCGCAGTCAGATTCGAAAAGACAATCTGGAAGATATCTTTTCGTACAATGTATCCAATGAAAAAAATCTGGCTATGCGTGCCGTTCCGCTTCTGATTAAAAATCTGGTGATTCGCTGGGTGTATACAAAGTCGGCGCTTGCAAATACGACTACGGTAACGAATATCGGAAATATCAAAGTGCGGGATGCGTATGAGCCCTATATTGAAATGTTTCATTCTTTTCTGGCGATGAGCATGGGGCAGCTGTTAAAAGGCACGATTTGTTCTTACAAAGAAACATTGGTATTTACATTCAGCTCGGTTTTTGAAAAACCTGTCGTTCAAAAGATTTTTTTCGCACATTGACGGCAGAAGGACTGGATGTAACAATAGAAAGCAACGGGGTGTATTATGAATAAATGTCTGCATTGCGGGGTCCATATTATGGATCAGACAGATGTATGCCCGCTCTGCCATTGCGTTGTGGAGCAGAAGGATGAAAGTACGGAGCAGGAACGGTATCCGGATATCCGGCTGAAAGGGCGGCGTCTGGAGCTGGTTTCCAGAATCGCTCTGTTTTTGGCAATTGTGCTTGGAGCGTTGGCAGTGACGCTCAATTCCGTGATGGACAGTGACATGTGGTGGAGCGTTATTGTAATTGGTGCGCTGGCGTACCTGATGTTGTTTTTATTTTATATTATAGCAAACGAACATGCGGGCTACCGCAGTAAAGTGATTATTGGAACGGCATGCGGCGCGGCAGATCTGATTGTGATTGATTATGTGCTTGGATTTCGGCACTGGTCTTTGGACTATGTCATTCCGATCGTACTGATTATTATGGATGTAATGATTATCGTAGCGATGTTTATCAATATTCGAAGCTGGCAGAGTTATCTGCTGTTTCAGATTTGCATGATTATATGCAGCGGAGTTTGTGTATTGCTCAGTTTGTTTGGAGTCATTCGCCATCCGGTGATGAGTTATATTGCACTGGGATTTTCCGGCGTGATGTTTTTAGCGACATTTATTATCGGAGGAAGGCGGGCGAGAAACGAACTGAAGCGAAGGTTTCATGTGATGTAGCATGTTCGGGTGAGCGGTGCGGTGCACATTTTGGAAAATAGCAGTAAAAAGGAGTAAAAAATGGCAGAAGACAGGACGAATCAGGAATTAGATTTAGAAATAGCAAAAGAAACAGCAAAAGAAACAACAAAAGAAATGGCAAAAGAAGAGAAAAAAAGCAGCATGTTCGCCGCATTTGTACGCGACATGATTGCACTGATGACAGCCGACCGCCTGATTGGTCCGAAGCTGCAAAACGGAGAAATTCGTAAAAATCTTGTAGAAGCGCCATGGAAGTGTCCGGCCTGTTTTCACGTGACGCAGATTGATCTTGCACATTGTAAGGCGGAACTGCTGAGCCTTGTTCAGAATCCAAGCCTGAACCGCGTGATATTACAGCTGCACGGAGGCGGCTATATCGGAGCGATGCGCAATAAATACCGTTCTTTTGCAGGATTATATAATGAAATTGGAAGCGGTATCAATGTGTTTACGCCGGATTACAGAGTGGCTCCGGAAAATCCATATCCGGCCGCATTGGAAGACGCGCTGGATGCATGGCAGTGGCTGATGCAGTCCGGTGTGCAGCCGGGAAAAATTGTCATTGCGGGAGATTCGGCCGGCGGAGGTCTGGCGCTGGCGCTGTGTCTGTATCTGAAAGATCATGGCATGGAACTGCCGGAAGGATTGATTCTGATGTCGCCGTGGACCGATTTGACGGCAAGCGGAGAGTCTTATGAGACAAATTATACGCTGGATCCGTTGTTTGGAAATACAAAGGAAAGTATGATTTTCAATCGGGATTATGTCGGAGACGAAGATCCGACCAATCCGTATATTTCACCGCTGTTTGGTTCTTATGAAGGGTTTCCGCCGATGCTTATTCAGGTAGGCTCGATTGAAATGCTGCTGAGTGATTCTACCATGCTTGCAAAAAAAGCGAAAGAAGCCGGTGTCAAAGTCCGTCTGAGTATTTATGAAGGCATGTTTCACGTGTTTCAGATGGGAGAGCTGATGCTTCAGGAATCGAAAAAGCGTGGGAAGAAGCCGGAAAGTTTTTGCGGGTGCTAGACCGCAGACGGGATGAGTCGCTGAGCGTACAGGAAGAAGAAACGATGTATCGGTAAATGGTTAAGGTATAAATTTATTATTAAATTTTCCCGTAGCAGTTGCCAAACCAAATGGATTTTTTTATAATAGTATAGTCGGGCTTTTGACTTGGAAGAAAAAGACAACAACGGTACAGCGCGGATGGATGCTGTAAAAGCCGGATGGAAAAATGGATTGGAGTTGGATGGATAATGTCAGAACATGATTTTAGAGAAGTGGACTTAAGCGAGTCCAAAGAAGAGAAAAATGATGAGTATGAAGAAGTCTGCTATATCTGTCATCGTCCGGAAAGTGCAGCAGGTAAAATGATCAAAATCCCGAATAACATTTGTATCTGCCAGGACTGTATGCAGCGTACGTTTGACGGGATGAATCAGTCAGGCTTCCGACTGGATGACCTGTTAGGGCCGATGCAGGGAATGCATGGAAAAATGCCGAATATCAGCATGATTAACCTTGCCGATCTGCAGAATATGATGCCGAATACGCAGAAGCTGAAAAAAGAAAGCCAAAGGAAAAGAAAGAGGCGCCCGTATTCGATATCAATGCCATTCCGGCACCGCATAAAATAAAGGCAAAGCTGGATGACTATGTGGTCGGGCAGGAGCATGCAAAGAAAGTGATGTCCGTGGCAGTATATAATCATTATAAAAGAATTAACAGCGACCGGAAAGATGAGATTGAGATTGAAAAGTCAAATATGCTGATGGTGGGGCCGACCGGTTCCGGAAAGACGTATCTGGTCAAGACACTGGCAAGACTGCTGGATGTACCGCTTGCAATTACGGATGCAACTTCTCTGACGGAAGCCGGTTATATCGGCGACGATATTGAAAGTGTCGTATCCAAACTGCTTGCGGCTGCTGACAATGATGTGGATCGTGCGGAACATGGAATTATTTTTATTGACGAGATTGATAAAATAGCAAAAAAAGAAATACACATCAGCGTGACGTCAGCGGCGAATCCGTACAGCAGGGAATGCTGAAACTGCTGGAAGGAGCGGAAGTCGAGGTGCCGGTAGGTGCGAGCAGTAAAAATGCCATGGTTCCGATGACGACCATAAATACAAAGGACATTTTATTTATTTGCGGCGGCGCATTTCCAGACTTGGATGAGATTATTAAGGAGCGGTTAAATAAAGCGGCTTCGATCGGATTCCAGGCAGATTTGAAAGATAAATACGATAAGGAAGAAAACCTGCTGTCACAGGTTGCGGTAGAAGATATTCGAAAGTTTGGCATGATTCCGGAATTTATCGGCAGACTGCCTATTCTGTTTTCGCTGGAAGCATTAACGGAAGACATGCTTGTCAGAATTCTGGCGGAGCCGAAAAACGCAATTATCAAGCAGTATCAGAAATTGCTGGATTACGATGAAGTAAAGCTGGAATTTGAACAGGAAGCATTACATGCCATAGCGAAAAAAGCAAAAGAAAAGAAAGTAGGCGCAAGAGCGCTGCGTGCGATTCTGGAAGAATTTATGCTGGATATTATGTATGAAATTCCAAAAGACGACAATATCGGAATCGTAACAATTACCGGAGATTATGTGGAAGGAAAAGGCGGGCCTGTGATTACGATGAGAGGTGTGCAGGGGCTGCCGGAACATGCAAGAGGAAGCTTTGGAGCAGGTTGAAATACAGGATAAAAGGAGGAATATATGTCAGAATCATATGCAGAAGTTATCGTTCATGACGAAAAAGATGTAAAAGGAAAACAGCTGCGGATTTGTCTGATCGTTATTACATTGCTTTGTTTATTATTTGGAGCGATGTATCAGATGTTGTTTTTTTTGATCGGCATTGTCATGATTCCGGTCAGTTTTTCGACTTTAAAAAACCGTTATCGGGAGTATGAATATCTGCTTGTATCCGATGAACTGGACATATCGGTTGTAAAGAACAGGTGCAAGCGGAAAAAGCTGGCCACGTATGCGCTCAGTGAGCTGCAGTGCATGGCTCCGGTCCGTTCGCACAGGCTGGATCATTTTCATTCGAATCCGCAGTTAAAAGTACGTGATTATTCTTCAGGCAATGAGGAACATACGATTTACAGTATGATTTTTGCCAGTCAGGGAATGCTGCAGGAAGTAAGGGTGGAGCCATCGGAAGCGATGCTGAATGAAGTTCGTATGCATCATGCAAGCGTTGTATTTTCTGAATAGTATGAAAAAATGGGCTGATTTTCAGACATGCTTGGAGTTTGTCTGAAAATCGGCTCATTTTTTTCTATACCCTTTAAAATTTTAAAGGATAAAAAATAATTGCCAAATACAGATTTTTTATGAGCCAAATACAGCTTTTTTCATATGATGGAATAGAATAGATTCAGGTATCGGGAGATTATTTATGCCGGATTGTGCGGAAGCGGTTTATTCAAATGATTATTTTGATTTTCTTGCACCGAAAGAATATATGGAAGATATACCGCCGGGAGATTACTGCGTACAGGAACTGGACGAAGATTTTGTGGTCGTTTATGATGAAATGAGAGGAAGAACGCTGAAAACGGGAGAGTTTTCTTATGGAGTGATTCCAAAGTGTTTCGGGCTGCTGAACAATGTCGCGTTAGGGGAAAGCGGTATTTTAAAAGTACGGGATCAACCGAATCTGGCGCTGACGGGGCGTGGTGTTCTGATGGGGTTTATTGATACGGATTTTGATTATACAAACCCGCTTTTTTGCAATACGGATGGTACGACACGGGTGGAGCGCATATGGAATCAGGAGGACCGCAGCGGAATGCCGCCAAAAGGATTTCTATATGGAACGGAATTTACAAGAGAACAGATTAATGCGGAACTGATGAGGAATCGTGATTCGATGACTGCGAAAATACCGTATGCGGATGGACATGGTACTTTTTTGGCAGCGCTTGCGGCAGGGTCCGAAGATTTTGGCAATCAGTTCAGCGGAGCTGCGCCAAATTGTGACATTGCATTCGTTCAGCTGAAACGAGCCAAACAATATCTGAAAGATTTTTATTTTATTCCGGATGAAACGCCGGTGTTTCAGGAAAATGACATTATGGCAGGCATTCGCTATCTGAATATGCTGGCTATCGAATTGCGCAAGCCGCTGTCTGTCTGTATTGCACTTGGCACGAATATGGGAAATCGCGGCGGAGGCAGTCCGCTTGCCAATACACTAAACGAAATATCAAACCGCAGACAAAGGTGTGTATCTGTGGCATGTGGCAACGAAGCCGATAAAAGACACCATTTTCTGGGTGGAATTCAGGGACAGAATGCACAGGAGCATGTAGAAATCAGCGTTTCGGATGGCGTCGAGGGCTTTATTGCGGAGATGTGGGCAATGGCGCCGGAATTGTATGAGGTAACAGTCATATCTCCAACGGGAGAACGTTTCCGTGCGCTGCCGACAGCTCCGGGCAGTCATACGGAATATCGCTTTTTATTTGAAGGAACCTTTGTGACCGTGGACTACCTGCTTACAGGGGCAGCGAACAGAAACGAGTTGATCTACATTCGCTTCGATAAACCGATACCGGGAGTCTGGGTCGTCAATGTGTCTGTCCGAAATTTTGCCGACGGCGTCTATCACGTATGGCTTCCGATGACAGATATGATAACCGGTGACGTAATCTTTATCCGATCGAATCCGGATACAACCATTACCGTGCCTTCCGATGCGGAAGCGCCGATTACGGTTGCAGGCTATAATGGCGTGGACGGAAGCATATATTTTGAATCCGGCCGCGGCTATACGGCGACAAACATGATTAAACCAGATATTGCAGCGCCTGCGGTAGACGTGTATGGTCCGGTTGGAGAAGGAAAGTTTGAAACAAGAAGCGGAACGAGCGTAGCGGCAGCCATTACGGCAGGAGCGGGAGCGCTGATGCTGGAATGGACAGGGGTCAGGAGGAATGATATTTCGGCTACGACGGCGAATATAAAAAATTATTTTATTCGTGGTGCGATGCGGGATGATTCAAGGGAGTATCCGAACAGAGAGTGGGGGGATTGTGGTAATATAGTGTCAAGTTAGCAAGGAGCCGGTAAAATCAAGGTGTTCCGCTGATTTAGCCCTAATATTTTTTGAACGCTGAAACAGTAAAATGCGTGTGGGATAAGCATATTTTTACATACCCACGGCAGATTTCAGTAACTTGACACTAAATTACCACAAGGCTTTTTGAAGAATCAAATAATGAATGATAAGGTGGTGGAAAGGATAAAAAGCCTGGTGAAAAATAGTACACAATATAGCAGATATGCAGTTCTGGTGCATAGACTTACTGATAAATGTAAACGTATACTGTCGGTATACAATGACAGTGAAGTATTGGGGATTAAGTTAGTTTAGTTTTATAGCTGGCTTAATCCCTTTTTTGTTTAAATATTCAAAAATAAGGAAAAATAGTGGATTTAGGAGGAACAGGTAGTTACATTGTGGAATAGCTTTTGAGGGCTGTTTAGAAAGTAACGGAAAATTGGGGAGATGGAACGTTGCCCAGTTTATAATGCTACAGAGTGGAATTATATTAGGTCTGACTGTGGGGGGGGCAGCGTCTTATGAACTCTATAACGATTCGCTGAAATTACTTTAAGATTATGGAGGAATAGGATGCTTAATTTTAATAAAGAAAGAATGAGAGAACTGCATATATTGTCGGAGGGCATGGATTATCCGGTTGCCATTCCCATATATTGTTGGACGGCGAATTGAGGGAGGCATAAACGGCAAATTATTTTTCCAACCTTTTTCGCATTGACTGCGCAGTGCTGTCTACAAATGCATAATACCGCCGAAAATGCAGCACGCTGTTGGTATAGCTTTTCTTTCGAAATCGAAAGGCCATGAATCCCATTATGAGATCCATAGCCACATGATGTATTTGGATTTTTTATTGTTTGTCAGCCAGAGTCGACAGATAAGCCAAACCAGCAGCAACAGTTACGGCATCTACCTTCCGCATTAGATTGCTGATCCGCCCCTCATTCCGGAAAATATCAGAAAAATCGGATAGTTCACATCCCACATCATGGTTCGGGATGCACAGGTAGTTTCCGTATTTATGCACTCCGGCCAGGATGTGGAAGTATGTCCCCCGTCCATTCATCTCAGCTTCATACCATCCAGGCCGCCATCGCAGCAGGATAATCTCCCCTGTCCAGGTTTCTATGCGGGAACCATCCCTGAAAAAACAGCTGTATTCCAAAAACAACACCCCCCTATCCAAGATTCTGGCTGCTGACGGAGGCAAGTATGACTTCCGTGTCAATTGATTTCTTCTCCATCTGTGCGCCAAGGGTAAGGGCATTTGTCATCAGGTTATCCACCAGGCGCTGATTCCCCTGGGAATGGCTGTGGACAGCGGAAAGGGCGGCCTGCTCTATGATGGAGGCAGAGCCTCCCGCACAGGAGATCTTGTGGAGTACATACTGCGCCACTTCTGAATCTGTGAGCCCGGTAAAGTTGTAATGCACGGTGATCCTCTGGCGCAGGGCTTCGTGGACAGGCTTGCGCAGGGTATTGTTCAGGTGCGGTTCCCCGCACAGGATGAGCGTAAAGCAGTTCAGGGAGTCATAGCCGTAGTTCATGAGCATCTTAATGTCCTCCAGGATGCCTGTGGAGAGGTACTGGGCCTCGTCAACGGCCAGAAGAAGGGGCAGCTTCTTTTCTCGGTAAAGGTAGAGGCTCTTGCTCCTGTATGGCCCGGAACATCCCGGGTTTGCCGCCTCTAGGCTCTACTCCCAGTACAGAGCAGAGCTGGCGGTAGAACTCCATGACGCTTACGGTGGAAAGACAGATGTACTCCATATGGTAAAGGTTCGGGTTGAGCCCCTTTGCAAAACAGCGGAGTCCAAAAGACTTCCCCATGCCCGGGCGTGCAGTGAACAGACCAATGCCCCTGGTATCCTTGAGGTAATCCGGCCGGGAGAGCATCTCAGAGATGTCCCTGGAAAGGAAACGCTCTTTTTCCCGGGCCATCTGTTTGTCAAAAGGATTGAAAGACTGCGTTTGACCTCTCCCCTTATATCCCCAGAGACTGCGGGAGGATTCTCTGTTATCAAGAAAAGGGGATCGGCTCTGTGTGTGCAGCTGAAAGAGGCACAGCAGAAATCACAGACATTCGGGGCGCAGGCCGGCTCCATGTTTTCGTCTGTGAAAGGTTATAGAAGAACAGTAGGAGGTTCAGACAAGAATGAAGAGGAAGATTAAAAACGCAGCGGTAAGGCTTCGGGCGGCGGGTGTCATGGGCATGGCCGCTTTTCTAATGCTGGCAAACAGTACCACGGCATATGCGTCCGGCATCAGCCAGAGCAAACTTGCCACGGGAACGGAGAAGCTGATTGGTGATGCCACCACCTGGCTGATGGTGCTGGCCCCGGTGGTGGCGGGACTTCTGATCATCTATTTCTGCATCCGGCGCTCGGCGGCGGACGAGATGGATCAGAAGAAGTGGAACAACCGTATTGTGGTTGCCATTGTTTCCTGTATCGGCGCAGTGCTGGGGAGCGCTACGCTGAACATTATCATCGGCTACTATCAGTAAGCAGTTCGTAATGAAATGGGTATAACCGCAGGGATTTCCTGTGGACTGCCAATACAACTATCAATTTCAATCAAGAAAAGGAGAATGAATCTATGAAGAGACTGACTGACAAAATGAACGATCTGGCGGTAAAGGGTTATGTAAAGGGGATGCAGGCCAGGGCGAAGCTGGCGGAGGTTTTCTCTCAGAAGTCCGGCGAGGGCTTTGTGGATACGGCGCTGAAGATCCTGATTTCCGTGGTGGTGGGTGCATTTGAACCAAGATGGCAGAGGATGAGCGATTGATAAATTTTTAATGGATGAATGAAAATGAAAATGTAGAAAAATATAAATTTTCCATAAAAACGAGCATATAAAACCGGAAAAATATAAAATTATATGTTGATTTTTATTGGAAATTGATTATAATATACATGAGAGTTTGATTTGAATGGTGGATGCAAGACCTATAATGAGGAGACTATTATGCTGATTCAATTTAATTTTAAAAATTTCAAATCCTTTCGTGATGAGGTGTCTTTGGATTTGACGGCAACGAAGATAACAGAACACGAAGGCCATGTGGCAGAGGCGGCGAATGATAAACTTTTAAAGGTAGCGGCTATCTATGGCGCCAACGCAAGTGGAAAATCTAATGTGTATGATGCCTTTGAATATATGACTTACTATGTGGATGAATCCTTTAAATTCGGTGATGAAGAAGAACGGCGCAGGAAAACGGGAGATTCTTATCTGAAAGTGACGCCATTCCTTTTTGATGAAAACAGCCGTGACGAGGAAACCACCTTTGAAGTGTTTTATGTTGACAATTCAGAAGATACGGGCAAGACATACCAGTATGGGTTCTCCTTGAAAAAGGACGAAGTAGTGGAGGAATGGCTTTATTCCAAGGCAAAGACGGCAAGAAACAAGTACCGGACAATCTTCTACCGTAAAAAAGGCGAAGAACTGGAGATGAATGGTTTTTCCAAAAACCATGTGGAAAATATCAAAGCATCTCTGAACAAGGAATCCCTTATTGTATCTTTGGGGTCGAAGCTGCGGATAGCGAAACTGAAAAAGGTGAGAGATTGGTTCTTAAGCAATGAGATTGTAAACTTTGGCGATCCTGCAGAAAACTTTTTCCTTTCCAGAGTTTTGCCGGAAGGGTTCGTAGACCGGAAAGAAGTGCAGGATAATGTAGTGGAATATTTTGCATCTTTTGACGAGGCGATACAGGATTTTAATGTAGAAGAACTTCCACAGGAGGATGAAAAAGACAATAGTAAGAGTTATAAGATTGATGTCCTGCATAAGATGGGAGACACTGGAAAAATGGCATCTATTCCATTGAAACAGGAATCCGGCGGGACATTGAAGATGTTTGCTCTGTACCCCTCTTTAAAAGAGGTGCTGGATCAGGGTTCCACGCTGTTTATTGATGAGTTGAATGCCAGACTGCACCCATTGTTGGTAAGGAATATTATACTGACTTTTCTTTCCCCGGAAATCAATACCCGGAATGCGCAGTTGGTATTTACAACCCATGATATCTGGCAGTTTTCCAATGAATTGCTGCGGCGGGATGAAATCTGGATGGTCAATAAGAGTCGGGACGGGGTCTCGGAATTGTACTCTTTGGTAGAGTTTAAGGACGAAGAGGGAAATAAGGTACGGCGGGATGAGGCTCTTGCCAAGAATTATCTCACGGGGAATTATGGAGCGATTCCGGCATTAAAGCCTATGAAGATGTTGAAGGGGAGGACATCGGATGGCAAATAGGGGAAAAGCGGCAGGAAAGAAGGCCACTGCCGCTGGTAAACCCAGCGACAGCCGGGCCGGAAAAAGACGGGATAGAAACAAACGTGTGGGGGCCAGGGTTCCTGAACTGGGATATTATTTGATTGTGACGGATACGGAAGAAACGGAGAAGAACTACTTTGAGGGTCTGCGAGACAGCATTCCGGCGGAATTGAAAGACAGGATTGTGATAAAAGTGGAGAAGGCCAGGACGGTGGAGCTTGTGAGAAAGGCCCTGGAAATGACAGGACAGGAATCACAATACCGGATTCCGTGGATTGTCTTTGACAGAGACCAGGTGAAGGACTTTGACGAGATTATCCGGACAGCAGAGAAAAGCGGTGTGGGCGCTGGATGGTCTAATCCCTGCTTTGAGATATGGCTGTATGCGTATTTTGGAGAGATGCCTGTGATCAGGGAGTTTTATACCTGCTGTGACCGGTTTGCCGAGAAATTTGAGAAAGTAACGGGACAGAAGTATTCTAAAAACGACAGGGATATTTATCGGAAACTGATGCAGTCTGGGGATGAGAAAAGGCGATTCAGTTGGCTGAGAGGTATT
Source organism: Eubacterium plexicaudatum ASF492 (assembly GCF_000364225.2). Lineage (GTDB taxonomy): Bacteria > Bacillota > Clostridia > Lachnospirales > Lachnospiraceae > Eubacterium_J > Eubacterium_J plexicaudatum. Next base: position 3,607,635 of record NZ_AQFT02000001.1, on the reverse strand, counting down.
ATAAAAAATGCGTAGAAGATGGGAAGCGGAAACCATCGGAGATGTGGCCGGCTTGTAGGGTACATAGGTTAGTTGAAGAGATACAAAGAAAGGTGAAAGATCATGAAGAGTGTGTTTGAATATATTTCTGAGTGGTGCGGAAAAGATAATGTTAAAAAATATTTGGCAAATATTATTATACAACGACAAGAGAAAAACTTAGATGATATCATTGGAGAATTATTTAAGATTAGTACAGAAAAAGTAGAAATAGAATTGTGCGTACCTACAGTCACAGCAAACAATGACTTAAAGTTATGCATTAATAGTATTAAAAATCCTATAAATATAGGGGCGCTGTGTGCAGAAACAGAGTTTCAAATGGGAAAAAAGCTAAACGTATTTTATGGAGAAAATGGCTCGGGAAAATCTACATATGTAAAGGTCTTTAGAAAATTGTCAGAAAATTACTTTACAAACTCCAAGAATCTTAGCTTGAAATCTAATATATATGCCGGTGCAACAAACAGAACAAAGTGTCTGTGTTAGTTATGAAAATGGAGATAGAAAAGTTAATGACGAAAAAGTAAATATTAATCCCGAATTATTCACGGCAGTATAAACTCACATAAAATCCGCCGTAGTTACCATTACAATCACTCCTGATACCTCACTCTGTCGCAAGATAGCCTAAAAATGGGCAGACTTCTCCTATGATAGGGTTAGAAATTTATTGTGGCTGTCAAGGTCCATTAACAGTTGTTATTCCAACTGTGGCTGCAGGTTACGGATGTTTTCCAGTGTCTCGTAGAATTCTTTCTTGTAGGGACAGCTGCTGCATAGCTTGAAATATTTATATCGTGCTGATTTTACCACTCTTGCGGCTATCTTCAGCAGTTTTAATCGTATGGTATCAATGCGCTGTTTTCTCATGCTGACAGCAAGCGCCAATCGTCTAAACCAATTGAATAGGTTATAAGCTAACGCATGAACCAGAAGGCGGTTCGCGTTTACCAGCTTTGAGGAACTGCTTACAGAGGCAAAGTCAAAACCGCTTTTGCATTCCTTGATGAAATTTTCCATTTTGCCTCTTCCGCAATAGAACTGGATCACCTGATAAGGTTCCATTTCCAGTGTTGTGACAATAAAGGTATACAGATGGACCATCTGCCCATACGGCTTTTCTATTTTAAAGACCACCCTGCGTGGATGGTTCCATGAACCGGCCTGGTACAGGAATTCCCCATACTCGACGGCGTAATCTACCTGGTTGAATTTCGTTGCGCGGTACAGTGCCTGGTTTTCCTCTTCTGCCAATTCACGGAGTTTTGCGTTCTCCTTGAGCCGGATGGCATATTTGCAGTTTTTATCTTCAAGAACTTCATACAGGTCTGGTGACGCAAAGCCACTGTCACCGCGAAGAAAAAGCGGCATATCCGGGAAATCGCAGAGAAATTCATCCAGAAGGGACTTCATAAAAATATCTGCCTCTTTGCTGCAATACATGGTGCCGTCACGAAGCTGTGCTTTTAGCAGATCGCCGGTCAGCCCGTCGTAGCATAACAGCGGATGATAACCGTGGGCCTGATAATGGTAGTTGAAACCTTCCCCTTCCTGATTCCCATAGACATCAAGAAGTGTGGAATCAATATCAAAAAGCATGAATTCCGGTTTCTTTATGGAATAGATGACTTTACGGAGTTCACGGGTGATCTGGTTTAACTGGCTGATCGTATCTCCATCCATGCGGTTAAAAAAGCGTGACAGGGTAGGCTGGGATGCCAGGGCATCCTTCTCTAAAATAACTGTCATAACAGGTTCGTTTGTCAGTTCGTCCGCACAGTCATCCTCAAAGTAGGAACTGATAATCTGGTAAATTACCTGCATCAGATTCGTATCATCCTTATGGACGCGGAACCAAGCGGTATCATTGGTTTTGAACATACGGTTAACGAGCTTGACCGCTCCAATCTTAAACAGGAACTCTTTGAACAGGAGAAGTCCTGCATCGGAGGATAAATCGCCTCCGTCAAAATTAATTTTAATCTGTCTATTGCTTTCTAAGCTTACAGTGTTTAAAATATCCATATAAAGACCCTTTCTTTGGTTTTGATTTGGAGTAGACACCTAAATTTTACCATAGATAGAGGTCTTTTTCTATTCACTAAATAAGTGAAAAGCAATATTCATTTAAAATACAGTAACTATGCGGGTTTCAGCAGTTAATGCTGTTATTCCGTGAATAATTCAGGTTAATGTTTATCATGAAGAATTATCTAAAATAAATGTATTTGACTCGGATTCATTGCAACCATTATTAAATAAGGATTTGTCATTTAGTGTATTACCTAAAGGGCTTGATTTTTTTGTAAAGATTAAAGAATTATTAGAAAGTGTTAAAAATAAGCTACAGAGTAGAATACAGTCTATGGAAAATCGTAAAAGTGAGATTTTTCAAGACAGTAAGTATAAGAATTTATTAAGTCTAATTGATGATATAGAGAAAAAATCAAAGAATACTAATGAAGTAATAGCTTATTTGGATGATTTGTATATATCAAAAGATCGGCTTATTTCTGATATAGAAAATAAAAAACAAGATGTTGCCCAGATGAAAGCAATTAATCAAGCAAACTTGATACAAATATTAAATACACAATATAAAAAATTGAACGAAATTATAAGTGTATTTCAATTGAGCCAGAAGGATTTTTCAGAGGAGAAAATAATTACAATTTCTAATTTACAAAAGCAGTATAGTGATTTATTAGAAAAAGAAAAAACGAAAATGAAAAATTAGCGGTACAAGTAAAAAATATCGTAATTAACTCTGAATGGAGAGATGTACTTAATTCGGCTCAAAGGTATTATAATTCGCAAAAACAGACACAACCTGTGTTGGGAAATCGTTGTATTTTATGTGGAAATGAGATTGGGCAGGAGCAAGAACAATTTATAAGTATGTGTTTTTCACATTTAAAAGAAGGTGCAAATAGTAAAAAACGATTGGTAAAGGAGAATTTAAACAAACAAATGCCATTAGAAAGGCATTTGTCATGGTCAGAATCAGATAAAGAGATATTTGATGAAAATAAGAAAGTTCTTGTAGGAAAAATCGAGAGTATATTAAATTTAATTGAAACGAATACTATCATATTTAAGTCATGTGTAAATGAAAATAAGATATTAGATGTAAAATATACAATAGACTTTTCTTCTATCATAATAGAAATAAAAAATGCTATGAATGAAATATCCAAAAAATTGGATATGTTAAGTAAATCTAATGGGGAGATATATTTGAAAAAGCTTGTAGATATATGACTGGCCATAGCCAGCCAATAGAAACGTTGAATACTAAACCAACAAGGGAAGAATTCAATGAGGATTTCCTTTATATTAAAGAGTTATATGAAAAGTTCCACTGATAAAATTGTATATTGATATTATGTTAGAAAAACACGATTGAGTTCCAAAATCAATCGTGTTTTTTAAATATTATGGAAAGTGAGGGATTAAGGTGCATAGAAGAATTTTCCAACCGGGTTATTGGCATTATTTGGAAGGAGGGTATTTCGATTGTGTTACATCAATATTTATTTAAACACATAAACGAGAAAAACAAAGTAATTATTACCAGTTATTTCTTTGATGACAGGGCTAGTATTTTTATGAGCAAAAGGAGGTGAATATTATGAAAGAATACAAAAAAACTGTTTTGGTTAAATTTGAGACAGCTGAGGTTTCTATAGGAAACTATAGAATGAAAGGCAAATGTGAATCTGGCGGTTGCTAACCAAAAAATTTGTTTGTGGGAGCATATTTGTGCTCTCACAAACAAGAAATGAGGAAAACATGGAGATAGTAAAAAAGATTATAGGCAAATTTCAGGGTTTGTTGATTGTTCATTTGAACTAACGAGCTTATGCAATTTTAAATGTATTCACTGCTATAATGCAGATAATAAAAGAAATGATTTGACTTTTGACGAAATTTCAATTATTTTACATAGAATAAAAGAATTTGGAGTTATTGAACTTTTGTTAACTGGTGGGGAAATCTTTTTAAGACCTGATATTTCTAAAATAATAGATTTGTGCTACGAATTAGGATTTCGTACAACCTTATATTCTAATGGTTCATTAATTACAAATGACTTAGCCAAAAAATTAGTACTTATAATATGAATGTCGAAATTACAATATATGGTAGTTGTGAAGATACATATAGAAAAATTACTGGTTCAAAAACTAATTACCAAAAGCAATTGGCGGTTTATATTTACTGAGATTACATAATGCAAAAGTAAAAACTAAAAGTATTATTCTAAATCAAAATTATAGTGATTTAAAAGATATATGCATTCTTATGAGCAAATTTAATAACGAAACAGATGTATATAGTGAAATATCGTGCTTTTTGTTTGGTGACAAAGAAAAAATGAAAAAATATAGGCTGGATATTCTTAAGAGTAAAAGGATTTTAGAAAAATATAATCATTGTAGAACTAATTCATCAAAATATGGATTTTGTACTGCTTTAAAAAATCAGTTTAGTATTGATAATCAAGGGAATATTAATCCATGCTTAGGTTGGAGATCGGTAATAGTTGGAAATATACTTGAAGATGATTGGAAAACAAAATTTTAAAATTTGCAAAACATTTTCGTAAAGAATTGCAAAATACAAGTATTAAGTGTAATAAATGTGAATTATTTGTCTATTGTATCGTTTGTCCAATGACTTTTTATCAAGATACAGGATATCATTTTAAATATAGTGAAGAGTCTTGCAAATTTGCAAAAATAAGGAAGGAAATTTATGATTCAAGGACAAATCACATATAATTTTGTAAAAAGCATCAAAGTTGCAGATTGTATTGTAGAAATTCGTACAAATAGCATATCGATAAATAATTATATAACAGCAAATTATATGATTTGTGAAGAAAAAGCATTGTGCAGAGTAAATATTATCAAATGTATAACTCTTAATGATTTATTCAAATTGGTTAAATGCAACTTTAATTTATCTGTTGACTTTTGTGATAAAGTAACAGAAAATTTTGAATGCAGAAGAATTGAAAACAGCTTTTTGATTAGAATTGTTAAGAATAACGAAAAATATATATTATTTTATAATGATGTTCAGAATGATATAATTGAATTTGTATATTCTGTTTTAGAATTTGCTGTGCTGAGTTTTATTCCAGAAAAATACTTGATACTACATAGCTCTATGGTAGAAATTAATGGTAGTGCAATTTTGTTTTCTGGAAAATCAGGTTCAGGTAAAACAACGATGGCATTGTTAACTGCCAATACTGGTGCAAAATTTATAGAAAATGAACATGTTATAATTGATCTAAATGAGCATTGCGTTTTGTATAAAACAAGTTGAGATATTAGAGTAAAAAATAATACTGTAAATACTATGGGAAATATTATTGATTATAATAACTTATGTACAAGCGACTGGTCTAATTCTTTTCGAAGCATTAATATTGTTTTCTTGCATTTCGGCACAAAAAGATAAAAAGCTAGGTTTAGTAGATTCAATCAATAATATTCTATGCAATGCAATAATCACAAAAAGTTTAAATATAAAGAAACTATCAATAGTTTAATTTACTTTATTTCTTTAAAAACGACCAATGTGTTTGAGGTATGTATTGAAGAGGATAATTTTGAATCTTCTTTGCAGATGATAAATAAAATAATAGGAGAAATCAAAAATGATAAGATTTAAGGACAACATATTTATCACTAAAACCAACGAAGAAGCGATTATAATCCTAGACGGAGAAACTGATGATTTCTGGGGCGTAGAAGGACCTCTTGCAAATATAATTTATGCGTAACTATTCAGAACCCCCTTATTCAAAGATGAAATCAGGATGACCTGAGATTGCATTTCTGATTGCTTCGTAAGCATTGTATCCCTGCTTATGTGCTGTGCCAACATAGGACATGATTTTTAGATAATCTCTGGCACCTTCCTCAGTTCGGAAGCATCCGGATACTTTGGTTTTCACCTTTATCATCCGCAGATCTCGTTCCGCCTGGTTGTTATCAAACGGGACATGGAAGTTATGGATAAAAAGGCAGACTGAGGCCTTGTAATTTGCAAGGCGTTCTGCCAGGGCAAGGATTTTTCCTTTTTTCTTCCGTCCACGTTTTTTCTCCGTGGTTTCGGTAAGTGGATTTTCCTTCCGGGCCTGTTCGATAAGTTCATCATACTTCTTATCGAACTTACGATAATGATAATAGCTCAGAGAGTCCTTTCCCTTCTCTACAGCTTTCTCTTTGGCCTTTTTCATTTCCAGTAAAAGGTCTATAAATGCAGATGCCCACTTCTGATCCGGATGATTTTCATCAATCCCCGTTAATTCACGGAGAAGATGGGCACAGCAGACTGCATGCTGAATATCCGGATAATTCCAGTAGGAAGCCCAGCAGTCATGCATGGCAATCCCTTTGAATTCCGGAAGAACGCCGCATTGCCCCATACCTGCAGTTCCACGTTTGGGACTGATATCAAGATAGGTGTATTCACAGTTTGAGGCACCATGAACCCACCAGAGTTTTTTATCCACTCTGGTTCCGGTTTCGTCGAAATGTCCAAGCGCAGAACCGATCATCTTATCCTTGATCTTACCTACTGTTTCACTCAGACTGTCAGCGCATCTTTTTACCATGCTGCTGACCGTTCCTGTTGCAATCGGAATGTTAAATACTCCGGAAAGAATCTCATGGGTACGTTTGATGCTGACTGCGCCTACGGTATTTAGTGCAACAGCTAATGCCTGAAGGTTTTCACCATACTGTACGGTTGCTTTTACGTCAGAAGGGAAAGCACCTGTGCGGGTATCTCCATGCAGCATACAGACTGGAAGTTCCAGCGCCTGATGCTCCGTTACATTGACTTTAACAACTGCGTCAATAACATGGCGTTTCTCCGCAATACATGCAGTGCCTTTGCACATCTGATAATGCTGGCATCCTTTACATGCGGAGGGCATATGTTTGACTATTTCATCCGGAGCTGTTATTACCGCTAAATGTATCCCCTGATGTCCATCCTGTCCACCGACCTTTTTTCCGGATGGTTTGCGCAGACTCTTAGGAGCAGGTTTTTTATAGCCATCACTTGAAGGTGGTTTGGAACTGTTTTTGGAGTTCTTATTAATCTGTTCCTTCAGTTCCTGTATGGTCTGATTTAACTCAGCAATAGTTGCTGTGAGAATTTCATTTTGCCTGAGCAATGAAGCATTCTGTTCAAGCAATTGCTGAACCATTTCAAGTGTAACATTTACTGGCATTCAGACCACCTTCTTCCGTTAAATTTGATACTTCTATTTTAACGGAAAATGGTCCAAAAAGCGAATCGTGTCGTTTTGATATACTGTCAAAATGACGGTGGATAAACAGTAAAAAACAAGAGATAATTGCCGGTAACACTCGGATAAAATCCACAATTACTCTGTTATCTGTGATACAACTGGGGAATTATGTTTCAGTAATCCACAGCCCAAAAACACTTGGCAGTTATACTAGAAAGTTATCCACTTTTTACACTAAAGCAATGACGAAACAGAAATTTTATTTTCTCTGTTTTGTCCAAAAATCAATGTGCCCTTAACGGGGTGCTGAACAGTTACATTTATGCAATATATGAAAATAAGAATGTGAATTTTGAGGTAATCATTACAAGTGTTTTAAAAGAGTATAAAGTATCAAAGAAGAAGTAACTGCTGATATTCATGATTGCTTTAAAACTTTAGTTGAAAATGGACTTGCTTTTTATGCTTGAATTTGAAGTTTTAATAATCCAGGCAAATAATTTATTATTTGATAATATAATGAGAGGATTACGTCTTTGTGAGATATTGTCAAATTCTAAAGAAATGAGAAGAAATTCCCTGTATTGTAATATTAATCTTGTAAAGAATCATTTGGATTATATACATGAGATAGCCTCATCCTCTTTGACGAAACTTAAAAATATCAGTAATTTAAAATATGGATATTGTTACTATTTTCTTTATTAGTATTCTATATTGGGGTAACACTTAATTTGGAATGTGATTTTTATATTGGCATTAAAAAGAGTATTGATTTCAATGTTTGTAAAGGGGAAAGAATAGGACATGCTTGGACGGTAATAAGTGGTCAAATTTTAGATGAAACAAATCTGTTATTTTGGAATTCAATGTTGTTATATCATAATGAAGGGATGAAATGTGATGAACATTATTAAAAAGAAAAAAAATGGATTGTTATTTATTTGATTTTTTCTTTGCTTCTTACTGCTATTCGATTGATAAATCCTCTTTTAGTATCAAAATTTTTTGATAATGCGAGTGGCTCAGAAATTAAATACTTGTTAAGAATAGTTCTGATTATATTGTTTGCATCAATATGCGGAGGCTTTTTAAATATTTTTGTTCTATTTTAGATACTAAAGTAAGAAACAGGATCGTTCGAAAGGCAAAAAAGAGTATTTGGAAAAACTGTTGAATCTTAATTATGAAACACTTGAGAAAATTGATTTTGGTGATAAAAAAACAGATATGATTTAAATGAGGTTTATGGAGAATTAGCGATTTCTTTTGTTTCTGATACAGTTATTGAAATTTTCACCTGTGCGTTTATTTTTATTTATTTGTTAACAATAAACAAGATAATGACGGGGGTTTTTGTATTTTGTCTTTTGGTAAATTCCGTTCTTGAATTTCATATCGGTAAAATAAGTTATAAATTTTCGAAAGAGGTCACAGAAATTGAATCTGAGGGCGAATCTAAAGTCTGTAATGCCTTGAGGAATATAGCTTATATTAAAACTAATAATTGTTCAAATGTTATTGTTAATAATATAGATGCCCATCAATTGCGCTTGTCAAGAAGGCAGGAGCAGCATACAAAGGAAATTGTTTCAATTGATAATTTGAATTTGCAAATTTACAAACTGATTGAAGTGATAATATTTGCTGTCGCTGCTTTTATGTTAAAAATAATTCTATTTCGGTGGGGCAAATTTATTTATTCATTAATTATATGGGTTGGATAGACAACGCATTTTCAACAATTTGGGATAATCATATTAAATACAAGTCATCAAAGGCAAAAGTTGATACGATAGAATCAACATTCCAAAATAAAAGTGAAATAAATGATAAGGACAATGGTAAATCTTTAGGCTTGATTCATAAAGACAGCGTTTCCTCATTAACTATTAACGATATAGGTTTTAAGTATCATCCAGGAGAATTTGAAATTTGTGGACTGAATATGAATTTAGAAAAAAGTGATTTTGTTGCAATTATTGGCGGGTCTGGTTGTGGAAAATCTACACTAATGAAGATTATAAGCGGTTTGTATCATCCAAAGACCGGAAAAATTCTATACAATGGCGAAGATATTACATCACTTTCTCCGGAAAGCAGATCCTATATTATGGCATATGTTTCACAAAACATTGCGGTAATGGATGGCAAATTATATGATATTGTTGATTTTTTAAACATAGGAGTGTCAGAAGAAGCAATTAATCATGCATTAAGGCTTGCTGATTTATCACAATTTTCCAGTGAATTAGAAGATGGTTTAGATACTTATATTTCGGAAAGCGGTATCAATTTGTCAGGTGGCCAATTACAGCGCTTAGCTGTTGCACAAGCAATGATCTATAATAAGGAAGTTTATCTATTTGATGAAATTACTTCCGGATTAGATGATTTAACACAAAAACAATTAATAGATAATCTTAAAAGTATATCAAATGATAAAATAATGATTTTTGTCACACACAGATTAAATACTTTAAATCAATTTAATAAAGTATTCAAAATGGAAAACAGTACAATGAATCAAATTAAATGAAAGTGATGTGTTTGTGATGACAACAAAAGAAAATATTATAAATCATTTAAATGAACATAATAACATTACACATGATTTTTTAAAAAGTAATAGTCTGTTGTCTTTGGGTGAATATTTTGGTTTTGATGATATATGTTACAAAAACCAGAATAAATTGAATTATCTATATAACCAGAAAATTCTTTGTTCATTAGTAAAAGAATTGAATGATAGAAAAATAGGATATATTGTATTTAAAGGAATTTGCTTGGCAGAAATGTTATACGATAATCCCGTAGATAGAAAAGTTGGAGATATTGATCTCTATGTTGAGTACGATAATCACTGTAGGGTTATAAAAATATTAAATCGGTTAGGAATTAATAAAGAAAATGAGAATGAATGTGAGTATGACCACCATATAGTATTAACAAATAGCAAGGCTTTAATTGAATTGCATAAAAATATTTTAAATCCTTGTATAAATATTGATGAAACATATCTCAAAAACAATACATCAGTTGTTTATATTAATAAAACGCCGATTGTAACTTTTTCATTGACGGCAACGATACTTCACTTAATATATCATTTGTATATGGATAGTTGGTTTCTAGCAGGAAGCTTATATAACATTTATGCTACTAAAATCGTTTTAAAAGCAGGACGTTTTCTATATCGAGCATATGAAATTGCACTTTATTCAGAAAAATATTTCAAGGAAATTAATTGGAATGATGTTGAAGAAGACATTAGACACCAAAAACTATGTCTTGTTTTCAAAAAAATGATGCGAGATATTCTTGAAATTTTTCCAAATGCTTTTCCGGATAGTTTTGCTCAGATGATTTTGCAACTAGAATATGTTGATGCAGAGGAATAGGAAAAGCTGCAGGCGGATATGCGGCAGGTCATCCGTTTTTCGCATATAGAAAGCATAACACAGGAACAGGTGGATACGTTTATTCGTAAGATCTATGTTTATAAGGATAAGCGGGTAGAGATTGAATGGAATTTTAAGAAGAACGGCATATGGGAATCATGAAAGTATACCTGGACACTTCGGTTATCAGTTATCTTGATCAGAAAGATGCGCCGGAAAGAATGAAAGAAACACAGGATATGTGGGAATTTTTCAAAAAGGGCCAGTATGAGGTGTATATCTCGGATGTTGTAGTTTACGAGATTAAAAATGCAGCATGGAAAAACGTGAAATTTTATTGGATTATCTGGACCAGATAGAATATAATATAATTGAAACTGATGAAAATACGGTAAGCCTTGCGGAAAAGTTCATTGACTTTGGGGTTTTGAAAAGAAAAAGCTATGATGACTGCAGGCATATAGCGGCGGCAGTTCTTGCGGGATGTGATATAATTATATCATGGAATTTTAAACATATCGTGAATGTAAAAACAATTCAGGGAGTAAAGGCTGTTACAACATATGAGGGCTATAAGGACCTGATGATTTATCCACCGTCGGCTTTATTGAGAGAGGAGGAGTGACTATGGCAGTTGTGGTAGAAGAACCTGAAATCAGTGAACGCTTTGATCTGGACGATATCAGGAAGATACGGGAATATAATGCGGCGAGGTATGAGGGCATGACACCAGCAGAGATTGTGGCTGATACGAAAGCAGGTGCGGCAGACCTGCTTGAAATAATGAGAAAGCGGAAAATGGCAAAGATTTGAAAAGATAATGGAATAGTATAAACAACGATTGAGGAAAAGACATTTACTGGAAGTGGTGAATGTCTTTTTTCGTGCATAGTATAAATTTTTTGTGTGTTATATGTATGTAAGTAGTTAGATAAAATATTTTATAAATTTATATTGAGGTAGTTAAAGGAAACTAAATGTGGTATTATTATAAGAAAAATATGACGTGAGGCAGTTAAATGGAATTGGTATTTATATATATAGTCGGTTTAGATGATGATTTTATCAGGAATCAGGGATTTAATTTTTCTTCTAATTATAATTTTTATGTATCATTTTGTAATGAAAGATATGAGCTGAGGCAAAAAGAATGCAGAAATATTTTGCCGGAGAATTTTTTTGACAGCAGTTCCTGCATAACAAATATAACGGCTATTATTGGAGAAAATGGTTCAGGAAAAACGACACTGCTTAATAAACTGGCAAAGGATTATTTAGGAGTCAGAAAGATTAAGTGTGAACCGGAATATGAGATTTATTATGAAGAAGAATATAAAAAGATATGTATATTGCCGTGTACATAGAAAATGGCGAATTAATATGTTATCGAAATATAGATAGATTTGCCAATTTTACTGGTGTTAAAGATATATACTTATTTGAAGGATCAGAAAAATTGACTGAGATGGTTAGAAACAATACCAGGTTTAGAAATATTAGCAGAATATGCCTGACGAACAGCATGTACCCTGCATGGAACGGTATTGCTGCGGATAAAAGCATTGATAAAATCCATCTTAATATGAATTCGTTAAATGTTTTAAAAAATATGTTTTATGAAAAGAAGTGTAAAAAAATAAAATCTGCCAGGTTTCTTCAGTATCAGGATATAATAAAAGAATGCCGTAAAAATCAGGATTTTCAGCAGGTGTTGGATGTTATTTATTTGCAGTATATGAAAGAAAAAGAGAATGGTATTTTAACGCAGAATATTAATGGAAATTTAACCGTCAGATTTCTGCTGTTTACTAAATATTTTTATGACAAGTTCAAAGGAATCGAAAATTCAGGAGAACAGGGAAAATACCTTAAAGAATGTTATGATAAAGTAAAAGCGCTTATGTCAAATTTTGATTCGCAGTTGTTGAAGCAGGATGTTTTTTGCAGTCTGTATATTGATTTATTATTTGAGCTTCATGCATATGCTCAGGTTGTTGAAACTGATGAGGGTAAGAATATTAGAAATAAGCAGGCATTATTAAAATATTTGAAAGAATCCATAGATATACTGTCTGAAAGAAAAGATGAAAATGCTGAATTTTTTAATGAAGCGCTAAATGAGATACAAGAATATGAGCAATGCCTTTCTTTATGCAGAATGCATCCGAATTCACTTCCGGTTTCTGATTCTGCATATGTTGCATACAAGGAAATTGAATACGAAAGCAGCAGCTACTATGGAATATTAAATCTGGTAAGGAAGTCAGCGTTTGAGAGGAAGTATTCATTTGTATTAAAGTATATTGATATTGGTGGATTGAAACTTGCTTCAGGAGAAAGAGCGCTGTTAAATTTCTTTTCGTGGCTGTACATAGTTCCTTATTTCAGATGTATAGATACCAGTCTGGAAACAAGCCTGCGTGATAATATATTGCTGCTTATAGATGAAATAGACCTTTATTGTCATCCGCTATGGCAGCAAAAACTGATATATTATCTGATAGAGGAGGCAAGGGCTTTGTTTTCGGGAAAAAAAGTTCAGATTGTATTTACGACACACAGCCCCATTGTATTATCGGACATGCCGCAGAATAACGTTATTTATCTGACAAGAAAAATGGGAGATGCGTAATAGACCATACTATGCAGGATACAAAGACATTTGGTGCAAATATATATAAATTGTTTGTAACTATTCAGAACCCCCTTATTCAAAGATGAAATCAGGATGACCTGAGATTGCATTTCTGATTGCTTCGTAAGCATTGTATCCCTGCTTATGTGCTGTGCCAACATAGGACATGATTTTTAGATAATCTCTGGCACCTTCCTCAGTTCGGAAGCATCCGGATACTTTGGTTTTCACCTTTATCATCCGCAGATCTCGTTCCGCCTGGTTGTTATCAAACGGGACATGGAAGTTATGGATAAAAAGGCAGACTGAGGCCTTGTAATTTGCAAGGCGTTCTGCCAGGGCAAGGATTTTTCCTTTTTTCTTCCGTCCACGTTTTTTCTCCGTGGTTTCGGTAAGTGGATTTTCCTTCCGGGCCTGTTCGATAAGTTCATCATACTTCTTATCGAACTTATGATAATGATAATAGCTCAGAGAGTCCTTTCCCTTCTCTACAGCTTTCTCTTTGGCCTTTTTCATTTCCAGTAAAAGGTCTATAAATGCAGATGCCCACTTCTGATCCGGATGATTTTCATCAATCCCCGTTAATTCACGGAGAAGATGGGCACAGCAGACTGCATGCTGAATATCCGGATAATTCCAGTAGGAAGCCCAGCAGTCATGCATGGCAATCCCTTTGAATTCCGGAAGAACGCCGCATTGCCCCATACCTGCAGTTCCACGTTTGGGACTGATATCAAGATAGGTGTATTCACAGTTTGAGGCACCATGAACCCACCAGAGTTTTTTATCCACTCTGGTTCCGGTTTCGTCGAAATGTCCAAGCGCAGAACCGATCATCTTATCCTTGATCTTACCTACTGTTTCACTCAGACTGTCAGCGCATCTTTTTACCATGCTGCTGACCGTTCCTGTTGCAATCGGAATGTTAAATACTCCGGAAAGAATCTCATGGGTACGTTTGATGCTGACTGCGCCTACGGTATTTAGTGCAACAGCTAATGCCTGAAGGTTTTCACCATACTGTACGGTTGCTTTTACGTCAGAAGGGAAAGCACCTGTGCGGGTATCTCCATGCAGCATACAGACTGGAAGTTCCAGCGCCTGATGCTCCGTTACATTGACTGTAACAACCGCGTCAATAACATGGCGTTTCTCCGCAATACATGCAGTGCCTTTGCACATCTGATAATGCTGGCATCCTTTACATGCGGAGGGCATATGTTTGACTATTTCATCCGGAGCTGTTATTACCGCTAAATGTATCCCCTGATGTCCATCCTGTCCACCGACCTTTTTTCCGGATGGTTTGCGCAGACTCTTAGGAGCAGGTTTTTTATAGCCATCACTTGAAGGTGGTTTGGAACTGTTTTTGGAGTTCTTATTAATCTGTTCCTTCAGTTCCTGTATGGTCTGATTTAACTCAGCAATAGTTGCTGTGAGAATTTCATTTTGCCTGAGCAATGAAGCATTCTGTTCAAGCAATTGCTGAACCATTTCAAGTGTAACATTTACTGGCATTCAGACCACCTTCTTCCGTTAAATTTGATACTTCTATTTTAACGGAAAATGGTCCAAAAAGCGAATCGTGTCGTTTTGATATACTGTCAAAATGACGGTGGATAAACAGTAAAAAACAAGAGATAATTGCCGGTAACACTCGGATAAAATCCACAATTACTCTGTTATCTGTGATACAACTGTGGAATTATGTTTCAGTAATCCACAACCCAAAAGCACTTGGCAGTTATACTAGAAAGTTATCCACTTTTTACACTAAAGCAATGACAAAACAGAAATTTTATTTTCTCTGTTTTGTCCAAAAATCAATGTGCCCTTAACGGGGTGCTGAACAGTTACAATTGTTTAATGATGCATTCTTTTTGGGAGAACGGGGACAGACAGGTGAATTTTCCAAAAATAAAATACGAACAATCATTGATGCAGTGAAACCCCGTCAGGAACAAAATGGAGATGTAATATATCCAGAACTGACTGAAAGAGAATCAGAGGGATTAAAAGCAGAGATTTCGTTGATCGGGGAACCAATTATCAGGGATAAGCTGTACGAGATGCTGTATAAATGCAGATATAGAAAGTTGGATACACGAGAAATGAAAATAAGGATTTATGAAGAAAAAATCAAAAGATTAAAAAGAGGAGAAGATTAGTGATTCCTATAAAATTTAAAGGAAGTGAAAAAGAAACTGTTCATGAATTATACCATAAGCTGCTCGATGTCAGTAACCAGAAAGATAAGAAAGGGTATATAACACATATCAAATCAATAAATGCGTGGTGTTTAAACAATATCTGTATAAATGGTCATTCGTTTACATTTCCAGAAATAATAAAGGCTGATTATGATACTCTATGTGAAATTGCGCAGAAATACGGAAAGGGAATGCCGGAAATGTCAGATCAGGATAAAAAATTCATGATTGAGTATTTATATAATCAGCGATTTTCCGTTATAAGAAAAGAATTTTCTGATAAGCTGGAAATGAAAGTCTGTCCATACTGTAACAGGAATTTTGTTAATTCGGCAAGCAACAGAACGATATGTGATCTGGATCATTTTTTTGACAAAAAAGAATATCCTGTCATGGCTGTTTCCTTTTATAATCTTGTGCCGGTATGCCATTCATGCAATCATGTAAAGAGTACTGAGAAAATATCATATTCGCCGCATAATAAAAAATATAATACAGATGATCTGTTAACTGAACGTCCATTAAGCCCCCAGCAGAGCTGGGGAGAATAGAGTGAGCAGTAGCGATCCCTAAAGTACCAAAAATAAAACCTCCATGTTATCATAGATTTGGGTCTAGGCAACCTAATCAACAATAGCAGGAGGTATCCATAATGGATAATCAGATTTTAGCACATACCAAGTATAATTGCACGTATCATATTGTTTTTATTCCGAAATATCGCCGGAAAGTAATGTATGGGAAGATTGGGAAAGAGGTTGGCGAGATATTGTCCACAGTATGTAAAATCACAGGAGTAAAATTGATAAAAGGCGGAGTATGTCCAAACCATGTACATCTGTATGTTTCGATTCCGCCCAAGATGAGTATCTCGGAAGTGATGTCAAAATTGAAAGGAAAGAGTGCCCTGATGATATTTGACCGACACCCAGAATACAGGGACAAGTATGGCAGACATTTTTGGGCAAGAGGATATTATGCCGAGACGATTGGGCAAGTGAACGAAGAGACAATCAAAAAGTACATCGAAGAGCAGGAGGAATGCAGTAGAATGGAAGGATAAAGAGCCTCTTTTAAGAGGCAGCCAAGTACCAGAGGTTAGTGAAATACTGCCTATAGGCAGCACCGAAAAAGGGGTTGCTTAGACACCGCCTATAGGCGGTACCGAAAAATGCCCCGGAGGGGTTCATCCAAACCACCGGCAGAGCCGGTGGTCAAGCCGTATGGCTGTGATTTTGGGTATTATATCAGTGGAATTGAGTTTTTGGCAGATGAAAATCAGATTGGGATTGAAATTATGGATGACATAGTGATTAGAGATAATATAAAAAGTTAAAATTGCGGGAGGTATATCAGGTTCATGCTGATTTAGTACAGGAATGCATAAAAAAAGCGATTGTTTTTCATCCGGATTATCTAAGGTACCTTTATAGAACATATGGCGAGCTGTTTGAATCAGTAGAAGAATTATACAGAATAGTATACGGGAACTATCTGGAAGAAGTGTTTTATGGGAAAAGGCCGCTAGCAAAATTAACCTCAGATATAATGAAAGAATTGCTGAATACATGTTATGGGTTAGACTGGTAATATAGAGGTGGAGCAGCGAGAGATTTAAACCTAGCGAAGTTATGCAGCTTACAGTACATTGTCATACTGCAGTCTATAATAATGTATGAAACAGAAGATGGATGTAGGCATAAATCCGGTTTTCGAAATGTGTTTTTGCTGAGGTATTAGTTATTTTGCTTGTGAAGTAAATAGAATAGAGATATAATATTGTTAATAGAAAAGATAATAATGTTCATAATAAAGCTATAAGCAGAGCTCAATAGAATGCAGTTTACGTTTGGAAATATATTTAAGGGAAGGTAGTGGATATTGTGACTGATGAATTAATAGAAGTTATAGATAAGGCAGTAGAGAAGATTCCAACTGTTTATGATGATGGACTGAAACAGGCAACTCAGGAATCCGGTAAAATTTTTGCATTACTTCCACGTACTATTAATGCTGCCCTTGTTCCATTACGAAAGTGGATCGCAGAAAGGGAATATAATCTTGCTGAAACAGAGAAAATACTGGCTAAAAAGTTAGAAAAAGTCGGGGAGGAAAAAATTATTACTCCTGAGCCATATGTAGCAGTTCCTGCAATTCAGGCGATATCTTATACAATGAACAGTAAAGAGCTTAGAGATTTATATGCAAACTTGCTTGCAAAAGCAATGAATTCAGATACTAAGGATATGGTTCATCCTGCATATTTGGAAACAATTAAGCAGCTATCGCCAGAAGAAGCCATGTATTTTAAATATATATGTTCTTTAAAGATTCGTCCAATGGTTGATGTTCAATTAGATTTGCCAGAGGGTTTAAGTGTTACGATTTCTACAAATGCAAATCTGTTTAGCGCTGATTATAATAAATTTTTTGAATTAACAATTGATAATCTGACTCGTTTAGGGTTGATAAATATTCCATATGGTGTATGGTATGGTGAGGTTTCTGTTTATGAAACTCTTATAGGTGAGCTTAAAAGAAAATTTAATCTGGATCAATGGAAGGAAAAGTATCCAGAAGCAACAGGGATTAGTTTTACAAAAAAACGTATAGATCTTACAGCATATGGAATAAACTTTTATGAGACATGTATTAGGTAATATACATAATTTTATCAAATGGGTTTGTTAGAGTTAGATATATTTTGAAATGAAAGTTATGTTTAAACCGTGAATAGATTTGTGCAGAGACTGTAAATAGAAAAGTGGTGATTGGAATATTTGAAAGACACCTATATAGTAAACATAGCGAATGAAGATATAGAGAAGAAGCGGGGATGATTTAGTAATGGATGATTCAGAGAGGCTAAGAATGTCGAAAAAACGTGATCATAAGATAATGATTACGGAAGAAGCAATTAGAAAAGTGCCATTTATTCGGTACCGGGAAATACCAGAGGATGAATATGAAATTATTTACGAGCTTGCAAAGCAGGTTCTCCGGCTTTCTAAGGATGAAAATGAATCTAATGAGGTTGCAATTACATACAGTTTTGATACAGAAAAAATTATATTACAGGAAAATCTGGTAGGAGTTCAGTTTGGAGACGAACATTCGGTTAATCCAATGGCTGACACACTTTCATATCATTTGATTATGTCGTCAAAAGAATGCATGGTGGTGTCAATGCATAATCACCCGTCAGTATCACTCATATCAGTAGCGGATATGCGTTTCTTTCTGCAATATGGAAGTATCCGTTTGCTTGTAATTGTTACAAATCTGGGAAGTATTTCTTATATGGTGAAAAGCAGGAGATATAATTATATAAAAGCAGTAAGACTGTTAAATCAAACAATACAGTTGCATAATAAAGCGTCTGATTTAAAGGAACATCAAAAAGCAGCCAGATATTTTATCAGCAACTGTCATAAAGCAGGTATTATATATGAAAATAGATAGAGGGGTGGTCTTATGATCTATAAACATGCAGTATTAGGGGAAACACCGGAATTATTTAAAGAAACAGCAGAATGGGTCCATGAGGAACTTGAACGGATTGAAAGAAATGAAAGAGCGGCAGGGAAAGTCATGGAGTCTATTCAGCCGCTGTTGGACAGAAAAAGGGAAAATCTTATAAGTGTGCAGGGGCAGACGAAAATACTTCAAGGTATTCCAGAAATAAAAAAAGCAGATATTTAATAGATTTGAGTATAAAGGATATAGATTTTGAGGCTTACATCCAACAAATAAGGAATATAGCATTGAAAAAGAACCGTTAGGAATGAAAATTTTATCAATCGATGTTTCAGTTGGCTTAAAATGGTGACTGACATAAAATTGGCTGTTAAAGAGAAAGGACTGCATGTAATCCATTAACTATTATAAGATAACACCACTTTACAACTTTTTAAAAAATAAAATAACGCACAAGGTACTTTCTCATGTATAATAAGTTTGCACACAAAACTATACGAAAGAGAGTGACCTTGTACGTCAGACTTATTATACAACGAAAATAATCTAATTGGTAGACTGTACCGTTATTTTTATATTTATTTTAAAACTTTTTCCGCACCGACTATTGAAACCCTTTTTCTGCTGGTGTTATCTATACTTGCCATGGAGTCAGCAGTTTCCATCCGGTCCCTTTACAGACATTTTTTATCAGGGATTACAAAAAAATCCCTGAATGCATTTTACTATGCCTGCTCTTATGCAAAGGCCGATTATTCCAGATTTATGAATGTTACTGCTGGCATGGCTTTAAAACTCATACCGGAAAAACTTTCTTCACAGCCTGTTTTTCTGTGCATTGATGACACAATGGCCCCGAAGTTTGGAAAAAAATTTGAAGATGTTTCAAAACTTTTTGACCATGCAGCGCATAATGGCTCAAACTATCTGAACGGACATTGTTTCGTAAGCGTAATGCTCTGCGTCCCGGTGTGGAATAAAAACAGGATCCATTACCTTTCTGTTCCGCTTGGATACCGTATGTGGCAAAAAAAGGAGTCAAAGCTGGAACTTGCTGCATCCATGGTCCGTCAGGCGATGCCGGAATTCAGCAATAAAAAAATGTTATCATCCTTTGTGACAGCTGGTATGTAAAAAAGAACCTTGTTTCCATCGTGGATGAATATGAGAACCTTGACCTTATCGGAAATGCAAGGTCTGATTCTGTCATTTATGACCTGCCGCCGCAGCGTACTGGAAAAAGGGAACGGCCAGCGCTGCATGGGAAAAAACTTTCCATTCAGGACGATTTTACGCTGTCTGATGAAAAAATCGGTGATTATTATATGGCCGTGCGCCATGTCCTTACTAATATTTTTGGAAAAAGGACAGTCCTGGCATATGTCACATCCGCTGATAAAGCAGCAGGCAGCAGGCGTTTGTTTTTCAGCACAGTTTTTCCGGAACAGCTTCAGGTCTTCTGCGCATGGCAGGAGAAATCCCCGCTAAACCAGACAGGGAGCAGCCGGATGCAGTTTATTCCCCTGATGCTGTATGCATTTCGATGGCCGATAGAGGTTAGTTACTACGAACAGAAAACTTTCTGGTCACTGTGCAGTTACATGGTCCGCAGCCGCAAAGGGATTGAAATGCTGGTCAATCTGATTAACATTTCATACTGTGCAATGAAACTGCTGCCATACCAGGACAAGGCGTTTTATAAATATCAGACAGAAAGCGTGCAGGAGTTTCGGTTTGCGTTAAGCGAACAAATTCGCCAGCAGGTATTTTATGCCATTTTCGTAGAAAAAGTCGAAACCAGCATAAAATCAAATGCCTTAATAAATGCCCTAAAACGGCTGGTTCAGAAACAGGGGCATCATTTATAAAGTTGTAAAGTAGTGTAAGATAATATATAAGCTATAATGAATTTAAATAGTCGATATATTTAAAAATAGTTGATTTATTCAGTTGATTAATTGAAAGGTAAACATATTTTTGAGAGTCATATGGATAAAATTATAAGTTGTTATATGGAATTAAGGAACGAATGTTTGTGACACTAATTTATCACCAATTTTTAACCTATTTAGCATTAATTTATCTCAACCCCAACGAAGTTATGCGGCTTACAGCGATTTTCGCCGAAAAAAACTTAAAATTTTTTGTGACATTAACTTGACACAATCGGGATGGGGTCAGTTGGATTTGTATAAGACGTTTGAGAATTTTCGGAATGTATAAACGTTTGTAAAGTGTTGAAGTACATTTTTCCTGATATCTTATACAATTAATTCCTTTAGGAATCCATTTTGAATTCCGTTCCAGTTCTGTGGAAGGCTGAACTGGAACGGCTTAAAATTATATTTGAAAATGTTATTCGGCGGAACATCTTTGATTATAAAGGAGTTCTGCTATTTTTTATAAATATACAGAAAGCTATAAGCTGTAACTATAGCAGTGTATAGAAGAAGTTGTATAATGATTGTGAAACTTTTATAGTATTATTCGACATACTATGATATAATTCTTTTAATTTTACATTTTTTGAAAGAGGATAGTCTGGCGGCGCTGAAAACAAATATATGGGCAAATGTCAAATTATTCAGTCACAAGACAAACGATTGGATATAGTATCATTTATAAAGTTGTAAAGCAGTGTAAAAATAAGAAAGTGGTGATGTGCTTGGTATATTCTTTTGAAGAAATTATGGATTACCATCCTGACAATAAATATGTGTATAGTGAAATTAAAGAAAACCTGCCTAATTTAGTTCCTTTTGCTGGTGCCGGGCTTACACAGTTTGCTTATCCTTCTTGGAAACAGGCACTTATAGAATTAGCAGGTAAAATTACAAATAGGAATCATTTCAGACAGATTGAAAATCTGATAAAAAACGGATATTACCTGAGTGTAGCCCAGCGGTTAGAAGATTTACGGACACCTTCAAATTTGGCACGGGATATTGCAAATTTATTTTCATCAGACCATCTGAATGATAAAATGAGCATTATTTCTAAACAAGCAGTTTACATGCTGCCATGTCTGTTTCACGGTCTTGTCCTGACAACAAATTTTGATGAAACTTTAGAAACAGTCTATGGGGTATGCGATTGTCTTTTCGAAACAGTATCTCATCCAGGGCATCCAGTGCTGGAGCAATTCATAAGGAATCCTAAACATCACGGCTTGTTTAAGATGCATGGAACCGTTATCGGAAATTTGATTGAGTATGAAAATATTGTTTTTACTTCTGCACAGTATGACCGTCATTATGGAAAAGATTCACCGCTGATTCATGACTTAAAAGCGTGTTTTGGTAAAAGGATTATGTTTTTTTAGGATGCAGCCTTGAAAAAGACCGCACCATGGATATTCTTCATGATTCCATAATACAGGGGGTGAACCATTATACCGTTATTGGATGCCAGGAGTCTGAGAAAGATGAAAAAGTCAGAAGACTTGGTGAAAAAAATATACGTGCAATTTTATATAAACAGGGAAGACATGAAGCTGTGCGCGTAATATTGGAACATCTTCTGGAGGAAACCAATCCTGATTTATACCAGAAAATCAATCCTATCGCTGCAATGAAACCAGGCGGTTCTTTTGAGCAGTTTTCCTATAATGCAGAAATTGTACCGTTATCTGGACGTAAAAAAGAGATGAGTGAGCTGAATAGCTTTCTTCGGACTTCTGGCGGACTATTTCAATGGTGGGCAATTGTAGGACCGAGTGGCTGTGGAAAAAGCCGGCTGGCATATGAATTTCAGAATCAGCTGCCGGCTGGCTGGATTGTCCACAAGCTGAAACGAAATGATTATAAAAATCTTAACGGGGTTACTGAACGTCTTACACAAAAAACACTGCTAGTTGCGGATTATGTGCAGGAACATGCAAGAGAACTTGGGGAATGGATGGAGTCATTGAATGAAAATGAGCAGCTTCGCAGCCAGCCGATACGGCTCCTGTTAGTAGAAAGAGATACTGACAGAGGATTAGAGGATTTTTTATGTCCGGTTGTGGATTATGTGCAGGAACACGCAGCGGAGATTGTGAAATGGATGGAGTCATTGAGTGAGCAGCCGGTACTGCTTTTGCCAGCATCAAGGGAAGCTGACAGGGGACCAGAGGATTATGCATGGACGAAACAATTGTATAGTAACGTCCGCAATGAAATGAAATTAAAGGAAGCCTGTTATCGAGAGTCATTTTTGAAACTGTCTCCGTTATCAGATGAGAATCTTATGGACATTATGGAAAATTATGCAAGAACTTTGCAATGGCACAAAAAGAAATCAGGCAGAGTATTGGAAGATAAAACCCGTCAAATATTATTACAGAAGCTGAAAATGATTGATCCATATTTGTGCCGTCCATTGTATGCAATGTTTCTGACGGTGGCATATATTGAGTGTAAGGACATTGAACAGTGGAAAAGGAATGACATGCTTAATTATGTAATCGGCGAGGAAGGAAAAAGAATTAAGTTTAGTATCAAAAATGTGATGTGTAAAGATACAGTGGATAAGATATACAATGCATGTATATATTTGAAATGTGCAGCTACAGCGCTCCAGGGAATACCTGTTGAAAACCTGCAGAAACTTTTTCCTGATATATGGAAGATTATAAAAGATAAATCTGAAGATTTTGAGTCACCTGAGGATTTCCTGTATCAGACAGGACTGACATTTAAGGACAAGCTGACGGCACTGCGTCCTGATGTAGTTGGGGAGTATTTCGTTTGTCGTTGGCTATTCGAACAAAATGAAAAAACAATCCATGATTTTGTTTCTGCTATATGGAAGGAGCCAGTTCCTGCGATTATTTTTTTTGATAGGTTAATCTGCAACTTTGGTGATTTATTAAATGAAAATCCCGAACGCTGGGATAGATTATATTCAGACAGAATTCTGCTGCCTGAAAATGCCTTAAAGTATTATCCGCAGCATGTATTAAATGCAGCTTATTACTGTAATAGTGCTGTGCAATGTGAAAAACTGGTTTGTTTATTGGAGATATTCACAAATAAATACCCGGATGATTCGAAAATAGCGTTTGCGTTTGCAGGAGGCTTGTTCAATTTGAGTAACAAACAGGACAGGCGATATTCGGAAAGTACTGTCGGGCGTCTGGAAAAATATTCTGTTGATAATCCAGATGTGATAGAAATAGCTGTTGAATTTGCAAAAGCTCTGTTCAATTTGAGTAATAAACAAGATGTATTGAGTGCGGAGGCAAGCATCGCACGCTTGGAGAAGCTCTGTGCTGGTTACCCAGATGTGACGGAAATAGTAATTCTTTTTGCAAAAGGTTTGTTTAATCTTAGCTGTGAACAGGATGGGCAAGATGAAGAAAGGAATATCACACGCCTGGAGAAGCTTTGTGTCCGGTACCCAAATGTAACAGAAATTGCAGCTGAGTTCGCAAAAGGACTGTACAACCATAGTATTAAACAGGATGAACGAGGAGCGGAAAGGAGTATTGTGTATCTAGAGAAGCTCTGCGCTGCACATCCAGGTGTGATAGAAATCGTGGTCCATTTTGCAAAAGCACTGGTTAATCTGAGCAATAAACAGGACATGCAGGGAGCAGGGCAGACTGTCAGGCGCTTGGAGAAGCTGTGTACAGAGCATCCAGATATGGCAGAACTAGAGATCCTTTTTGCAAAAGGGCTTTACAATCTGAGCATCCGGCAGGATACACAGGGGGTGAAAAGGACTGCTAAGTGCTTGAAGAAGCTCTATATCAAGCATTCAGATGCAGAAATAGCAGCTGTATTCGCAGGAGTCATGGTCAATCTGAGCAGCAAACAGGATGAACAGGGAGCGGAAAGGATTGCAAGGTGCCTGAAGAAGCTCTACGCTGAGCATTCAAATACAGAAATAGCAGTTAAATTCGCAAAAGTACTATTTAATCTAAGCATCCGTCAGGACAGACAGGGAGTGGAGAGGACCGCTGAGTGTTTGGAGAAACTTTGTGCTGAGCACCCGGATGTGATAGAAATAGCAGTTCTTTTTGCGAAGATGCTAGTCAATCTGAGCTGTAAACAGGATGAACAGGGAGTGGAGAGGACTATTAGACGCTTAGAAAAACTTTGCAAAGCATATTCAGAAGTGACAGAAATACAGGCTGAGTTTGCAAAAGGCTTGTTCAATTTAAGCGGCATACAGAATGGACAAGCTGCAGAAAGGACGATGGAACGTCTTCGGATGATTTTAATGCAAAACCAAAATGTATATTCCTGTTTTAACATGGCTATTCAGAAACTTTTATCAGAGAACCAATGCGAATAGGTTACCAGAACCGGACTGTTTTTGGATAGGCACAGGCTTCCGACAGCTTCATATCTGAGATGAAGCTGTCGCAGGTGCAGCCTTTGCAGTATGCCATCGGTTTTCGCTTTTTTCCGTAGCTGTCTCAAGAGGAAAATTACCGATTGAGAAAAGAATGATATTGAGATATAATAAACGAAACGATGAGATGTTTTATCTTAAAAGAGAGGTGGTGTTTGCATGATTTCACTACAAGAGCAGGTGGTGCATAAAGTCAGTAATTTGTCTGAGGATAACCTGCAGTTTTTATTAGAGATTATAGACAGGTTTATGCTGACAGATACAGTTAAGAAAGGGGAAACTGTGGTTTCAAAAAGGATTGGGATTGCAAAAGGGCAGAAATTATATGATGATTCCTATGATTTTGATGAAATGAATCCTGAAATTGCCCGGATGTTTGGGGTGGCAGAATGAAGCTTTTACTAGATACGCATATTATTTTGTGGGCGCTGGATGATAATCCCAGATTACCCCTCGAAGCCAGAAGATTTATCATGGATGAAAAAAATGATATTTATTACAGCACGGCATCGGTTTGGGAGACAGCGATTAAATATATGTCAAGGCCTGATAAGATTTGGATTGGGGGCTCGAAGCTGTCTGAACTATGCAGGAAAATGGGATATAGGATGCTGCCGATCGAGGACAGGCATGTAATGGCGCTGGAAACGCTGGTCTGTCATAATCAGGATCATAATGACCCATTTGACAGGATGATGATAGCACAGGCAAAGGCGGATGGATTAAAGTTTGTTACACATGACTATAAAATTTCTTTTTATGAAGAACCCTGCGTTTTGTCTGTATAAATTTCTTCACAATAAATACTTTTGTTTAGAGCATGTATTTGTTGTGAAGATTTATTTTACCTTGTAATTATAATGGATGATGAAACATAGTCTGGATACGAAGATAGGGATGGGAATAGTGCTTTTATAGAACAACTGTTTGTGACATTAATTTACCACCAATTTTTCGCCGATTTAGCATTAATTTACCTCAACTCCAACGAAGTTATGCGGCCTGCAGCGATTTTTCATGAAAAAAAGTTGAAAAATTTTGTGACATTAACTTGACTCAATCGGGATGGGGGAGGCTGGATTTGTATAAGACGTTTGAGAATTTTCGGAATGTGTGATTATATAAAAAAGTTTCTTTTTTCAATAATATGTAAATATTAGTAAGGTTGTAAAACAGCGGAATGCATGTAAAATCAAGGTGTTCCGCTGATTTAGCCCTAATATTTTTTGAGCGCTGAAACAGTAAAATGCGTGTGGGATAAGCATATTTTTAGGTTTCCATGCCAGGTTAGTTAAGTTTTATGGCTGACTTAATCCCTTTTTTTGTTTAGAAATATTGAAAACATAGGGAGGTATTGGAATAGGAGTTACAAAAGCACAGGAAAGACAGACATTGGAACGAATAAGGAAAATAGTAACTATTCAGAACCCCCTTATTCAAAGATGAAATCAGGATGACCTGAGATTGCATTTCTGATTGCTTCGTAAGCATTGTATCCCTGCTTATGTGCTGTGCCAACATAGGACATGATTTTTAGATAATCTCTGGCACCTTCCTCAGTTCGGAAGCATCCGGATACTTTGGTTTTCACCTTTATCATCCGCAGATCTCGTTCCGCCTGGTTGTTATCAAACGGGACATGGAAGTTATGGATAAAAAGGCAGACTGAGGCCTTGTAATTTGCAAGGCGTTCTGCCAGGGCAAGGATTTTTCCTTTTTTCTTCCGTCCACGTTTTTTCTCCGTGGTTTCGGTAAGTGGATTTTCCTTCCGGGCCTGTTCGATAAGTTCATCATACTTCTTATCGAACTTATGATAATGATAATAGCTCAGAGAGTCCTTTCCCTTCTCTACAGCTTTCTCTTTGGCCTTTTTCATTTCCAGTAAAAGGTCTATAAATGCAGATGCCCACTTCTGATCCGGATGATTTTCATCAATCCCCGTTAATTCACGGAGAAGATGGGCACAGCAGACTGCATGCTGAATATCCGGATAATTCCAGTAGGAAGCCCAGCAGTCATGCATGGCAATCCCTTTGAATTCCGGAAGAACGCCGCATTGCTCCATACCTGCAGTTCCACGTTTGGGACTGATATCAAGATAGGTGTATTCACAGTTTGAGGCACCATGAACCCACCAGGGTTTTTTATCCACTCTGGTTCCGGTTTCGTCGAAATGTCCAAGCGCAGAACCGATCATCTTATCCTTGATCTTACCTACTGTTTCACTCAGACTGTCAGCGCATCTTTTTACCATGCTGCTGACCGTTCCTGTTGCAATCGGAATGTTAAATACTCCGGAAAGAATCTCATGGGTACGTTTGATGCTGACTGCGCCTACGGTATTTAGTGCAACAGCTAATGCCTGAAGGTTTTCACCATACTGTACGGTTGCTTTTACGTCAGAAGGGAAAGCACCTGTGCGGGTATCTCCATGCAGCATACAGACTGGAAGTTCCAGCGCCTGATGCTCCGTTACATTGACTGTAACAACCGCGTCAATAACATGGCGTTTCTCCGCAATACATGCAGTGCCTTTGCACATCTGATAATGCTGGCATCCTTTACATGCGGAGGGCATATGTTTGACATTTCATCCGGAGCTGTTATTACCGCTAAATGTATCCCCTGATGTCCATCCTGTCCACCGACCTTTTTTCCGGATGGTTTGCGCAGACTCTTAGGAGCAGGTTTTTTATAGCCATCACTTGAAGGTGGTTTGGAACTGTTTTTGGAGTTCTTATTAATCTGTTCCTTCAGTTCCTGTATGGTCTGATTTAACTCAGCAATAGTTGCTGTGAGAATTTCATTTTGCCTGAGCAATGAAGCATTCTGTTCAAGCAATTGCTGAACCATTTCAAGTGTAACATTTACTGGCATTCAGACCACCTTCTTCCGTTAAATTTGATACTTCTATTTTAACGGAAAATGGTCCAAAAAGCGAATCGTGTCGTTTTGATATACTGTCAAAATGACGGTGGATAAACAGTAAAAAACAAGAGATAATTGCCGGTAACACTCGGATAAAATCCACAATTACTCTGTTATCTGTGATACAACTGGGGAATTATGTTTCAGTAATCCACAGCCCAAAAACACTTGGCAGTTATACTAGAAAGTTATCCACTTTTTACACTAAAGCAATGACAAAACAGAAATTTTATTTTCTCTGTTTTGTCCAAAAATCAATGTGCCCTTAATGGGGTGCTGAACAGTTACCGAAAATATTTCTATTATGGCCCCGTATTTTGATTTTATAATTCTGGATACACTGCCTTCCCTTGGCATGATGACAGTCAATGCCCTGGTGGCAGCCGCATGGGTTACAGCGGCCAGTAACCGCACAGCACATATCTGATGCAGAATGCGAGCCGTAATTTCAGGGGTTTTCATGTACAGCATGAAGTTATGCAGCCGTCTGTTTAAAATAGATTAACAGCCGGACATCTGAAAAAAACAGATTCCGGCATGGAAAGGGCAGTAAGAAGAGTTTCAGGCCACTGTAAAAAACGGGTGTGCCGGAAACGGTTTTTTACTGACTTTTCCGATTTGTAATGCCAGCATTTTCCGGCCGTCCGTGGAAAGGCGGCACAATGCTGACATTAAGAGGACTGAAAAATATGGCGGAAATCCCGGCACCAAGAGAGAAAACACCGACTGCAAAAGAACTGAGGACATCTGCAGAGCCGGTTGCAGAGCATATTTTACGGGAAGATGCAGGGATAACCGCCTATAAGAGCGGCTATGCCGTTTATTCTGTATGCGGGGCGGCAATTGTATTCTGTATCCATTCATGCGGCGGATACTGTTATGATTCAGGAGAAAAACCGTGCGGCATTGGCAGTGGTCTGTTCGACGGGCAAGCATGGTACCTGCGCCTTGTCCTGGAAGGGGAAGACCGCCTGTGCCGTAAGTATGAAAGCTTTGTGGCTTAAGAAGATGTCAAAAGGGCATAAAATCCCCCTCCCCATCAAAGGGGCTCTTTTCAAACGGGATACGGTATGGTAAAATAAGCTACAGCAATTCGTTTTAGGCTGTAGCAGCTGCCATCGCAGGATCTTTTTGATGATAATTTAGGGTACGACCCTGTTAGGAGCCGGAGATAAGTACCGGACTCCCGTTTACAGATTCCTGTATTGGTTGAAATGCATCTGCGCATTCTGAAGCGGATTGCTTTTCTTTTGCCTCTTTGTCAGCAGATGCTTTACCACAGGCATCTGCGGTTTCCGGCACTTTGCCGGAGCATTGCACTTCTACCAGACGGATCGTGTCATCATCGGCTCCCTGGTCTTTTAAGAAAGCGATGACATTTTTTAAGTTCAGCCCTTTTGTGGTTTTAGTATTCTGTATGATTTCCCTATGGTCAACAGGGAGGAAGTCCGCATCATCCCGGATCATGTGGTAAATTGCCACGAGCATTTTCCTCGCTATGGCAATGATGGCCTTTTTGTGCCCCGGCGCTTTTTCAGCGTTTCGTATTTACGGCGGAAGTACGGATCTTTCTTCGTGCTCTTCACGGCGGCAAGCGCACACTGGACGAGCAGCGGCTTGAGGTAATGGCCGCCGTTTCCTATCCTGGTAGATTTCTTCTTCCCTGCGCTTGCGTTGTTTGCGGGTGAAAGGCCTGCCCAGCATGCAAGGGAGGCGTCATCCCGCCAGACGGACATGTCCGTGCCGATCTTGCCAAGGATGTATAAGGCGGATGCCGGCGTGATCCCGACCATCGTAGTGAGATGCCGGATGATGCCGGTATATTTCTGGCGGTAGTATTCCAGCTTCCTGTCGATCAGGCCGATGCATTCTTCAATCTGGGAAAGGTGCAGGCTGATGATCTGAAGCTTGTCCCGCTGTACACCAATGAATTCATAGCCGTGGATGCTGTCCAGGATGCCTTCATCTGATGCCTTCATATTGCCCCGTCTGTATATCAGGCGCAGGATTTCATCGTCGCTGACTTCGTCTGGCTCCGTGGAGATGAGGTACTCCATGATGGCGGATGCCGATTTTCCAAACGGGTCTGAGAACACACTGTCCAGCCGCACCTTTGAGATTGTCATGGAGTTCTGGAAACGGTTCTTCTCAGAAGTCCGCATATAGGTAAGCTTAAGCCGGTAACGGCACAGTTCCCGGAGGTCACGGATGTCGGCAGGCGGGATGTATGAGGAAACGACCAGATCCATACGGAACATGCTGGCCATATGGACGGCGTCCCGGAAATCCGTTTTCTGTCCCTTTGCCTGTTTCACATATTTGGGATGAGTCAGAATGGGTTTTATGCTGTTCTGCTCTAGGATGTTGAATACAGGGATCCAGTATTTCCCGGTCGACTCCATGCAGACATCCTGCACACCGTACTCTTTCAGCCAGAGGGCCATGCTGCGGATATCGCTGTTCATTGTTGTAAACTTCCTGACGTAAAAGGTTGCCTTGAGCGTCTCCGTGTCGGTTTTACAGACGGCTGCCATCAGGATTTCTTTGTGCACGTCAATAGCTGCACAGACGGGGCGCCTGATATCCCCATCCGCTGAATGGACAACCGTGGTGCCGTCGTCTAATCTCAGGAACCGCAGTTCTTCGGAGGAGTAGGAACCTCCGGATTTGAGATGTTTCACCTGGTTTCTATTGTTCTTAACTGCCATGTTCTGTCTCCTTTCCAAAATGGCAGGGCTGAAACGGGAATACCGGCATTGACTGCTATCCCTGCGGGAGCCCTGTTGGAGCGGGCATATTCATAAGTATACGGGCTTTAAAATCACCAATCATTTATGCAGGAAGGATAGCGGCGACTGATAACCTTTCGGACTCTGGATCTCCAGACGTTATAACGTGCTCTGTAGTGTACCGATGTTCCTGAAACAAGGATACTACAATTTATGGCTTATATAAACTGAAAACGGAAAGTTGACAGCTTTCATTATCATTTGTGCCGCCGTAGGCGGCATGGTAACAACCTTGAGGCAAGGGAACAGGGCCGGAGTATTTCATACAGCAGCGTATCAGAGGAATGGGGCAGGCTGGATTCAGGCGGGGAGCCGGTGCTGGACCGGATCATCCGGGAAGAAACAGTTGAGGGTTTCTTGTCAGTGCTGTCAGACCGGCAGCGTCTGGCAGTCAGGCTTTTTTATCTGGAGCAGAAAACGGAACGGCAGATTGCGGGTGAGCTCGGCATTACGACGCCGGCTGTTTCCAAAATTCTTGCAAAATCAGTAAACAGGATGGACCAGAGTGGATTGATTGGGAAAACTGTGATGTCCGGCAGTTTGACATGAGAGGAGGGAATGGCATGCGCGGGAAAAAACCATCAGAACGAGAAAAATATGTCCTGCCGGCTGGCAGAGGGGCATATGTGGAAGTGACAAGGGAGGTTTATCTGGAATGGCATCAGTCAAGGCGCAGGGAAAGATACCAGGTGGAGAAAAAACAGGCGCATGGAGTATGCAGCCTTGAAGCGCTTGGTGAAAATGCTCTGTCTGTTCTGCCAGGCAGTTATTGGGAAAACACGCCGGAAGAAAACGCGGCAAAGCTCATCTGTATGGAAAAAGTACAGCAGAGCATAAGCCGCCTGCAGGAACAGGATGCCTGCCTGGTCAGGATGCTTTTTTTGATGAAATGACAGTTACAGATGCCGCACTATCCTTTGGGTGTAGCCGGAAAAGCATACGGAAACGCCGGGACAGGATTCTGGCGCAGCTTCGTGAGGAGATGGCCGTACAGGGAATTGTTCGTGGATGTTTTTAGTGGAAAGCAGCGCATATGTGGATATAGCGGAATCGGGGGAGAGCTGATTGTGGATGAATCTGCGGTAATCCTGCAGGCTTGTGGAAAAGTTATCGGGGTGTTTGAAGCGCTATCTCCGTATCGGGCTGTCATGAAAAGTGGAGGCTGGCGGAACTAAAAATAAAGTGGCTGAACCCTGCGTTCACAATAAGGCTTTTTCTGCTTAGGCGCTGATTATAGCAGATGGATTTTTGTGTCAACGGAGCGACGGCAGGAGCTGGCGAAGCCCTTGCCGTTGACACAAAAATCCATCTGTTGTACACTGTCGGAAGCAGAAAAGTATTATTTTTGGGGAGAAGGACAGGCAATTTACGATTCTTATTGAGTTTATACTGGAAAAAGTAAAGTGCAGCTTATCTGATATGCAGCGCCGGATCATCACATAAATTAAATTGGAAAATGTGGCAGTATCTATTGTTAAGTGATGGACAGCAGATCGGCAGTTTTATTTTGTTTTGGGTAAAGGATATGGTGCCCACATGAATTTTCATATCCTGTATTTATGACTGCTTTAAATATGGAACTCTTTTCTGGGATGTTTCGTTGCCAGAATATCCATCTGTTTGGACAGCGCAACATGGGTATATATCTCTGTAATATTAATAGAGCTGTGCCCAAGCATTTCCTGGATATAGCGTATATCTACATCTGCTTCTAGCAGGCTCGTGGCAAATGTATGGTGGAACATATGTGGGGTAATATGTAACTCTATGGCAGCGAGGGAAGTGTATTTATTGACCATCCTGAGGATAGACTGGTCTGAAAGCGGTCTGTCGGACTGGTTCGCAAAAAAATGATTGCAGGACCGCATTTCTGACAGAAAAGCGGTCTTGTATTCTTCCAGGGCATGAATAACTGCATCATTTTCGATTTGGATTTTTCGTTCTTTTGAACCTTTCCCATAAATTAAAATGCTTCTGTTATACAGGTTTACATCATTCATTTTTAAGGAACATAATTCGGAAATCCTCATTCCGGTTGCAAAAAGCAGTTCAATTACGGCAATGTCCCTGAGCGAGTTTTTCTTTTGACAGTCTGTTTTTGCCTCTGAGCGGTGCGTATATATGGCAGATAAGAAATGTTCTACGGTATGGAGAGGGATTGTTTTGGGCAGTATGACTGGATTACGGAACTTCACATGTATTTTATTGAAAGGGTTCCATGTGATGGCGTCTTTGTACTCAAGGTAGTGGAATAGCGCCTTTACGGACGCGATCTTCCTTTTTACAGTCTTAGGCTTATATTCCTGATGCAGTGATGCAATGAAATCCTCCAATGTGCCCGCAGTAATGTCCGTTATGCTGCCGGTTTTTATTTTTGTGCGGAATTGTTCCAGGTCAATCCGGTAAGCCTTTAATGTCTTTTTATCCAGCCTTTTCTGGCACTGGCAGTATTCCAGATAGTTTTTTATGTGTATCTGTAAATCGCTCATATCTGATCTCCTTATCTATACTGTTTTATAATATATCGTACATAGATTTTTGTAACTGTACATCTGCCAAATCATATTGCTCTGCAGGATAATCAATGATGTAAGAAATCAGGTTTCCTTGATTAAGCTGCCAATATTGAATAAATGGACAGAATATGCATACACATGATTCTATTTATGACTAACCTTAGTGATTGAGCCGGATGCACAGGGGAACATGACATCCTGCATGGAGAACGGATGGTCTGAAAAAGGTGCTAATGGTACTGGCTTTGAATGAGATAAATTCATATCCTAATAAAATAAAAAAGTATTGATTGTAGTCGAACTTATGATATAATATACTAGATATGTCGATAAAAATATTTTAAGAATGATAATCGAAGAATTAAACAAAGTGATAAAACTGATGGATAATAGTAGATTATCTATCAGATATTGATTGAATAATAAATGATTATTTTTCAAAACGTTTAAAATCAGCATACCATTACCTGTTATATAAATCTACGGTTCATATAAATGATCTGGAAATATTCTTTCAATTTATGGATAATGAAGCACTGGAGATGATTACAATGCATAAAATATTAAAAAAATACATGGACTTGAATAAAGAATTGATTGAAAACGAAAATAATAAAATACCTTTATGCGCTGCGGAAACTTATATATCTGATTTTTGTAAGCAACCATTGCTTTCAGAATTTGAGGGAAAGTATTCTTTTATTGATAAAGATAATAAAAATGCCTTTATAGGTGGTGAATATGTACAACAATTAAATGAGTTATTGACAGAAGAATGTAAAATACTTTTTAATGCAGATTATACTAATGCCGACACTCTTACAGGCATAAATTGTTTTACAGTATGTGCAATGTCACTTATTTCCAGGAATGATCGGGTCTTAGTCACAACACCAGAGCAAGGCGGTCATGCTTCTATACCGATAATTTTAAATTCATTAGGAATATCCTACGATCCCGTGCCGTATGATTATGAAAGTTATCAGATAGATTATTCGAAGATTAACGACATGTGCAGGACGCAGAAATATAAATTTATTATTTTTGCCAATCGGATATCATAAACCCGCCTCATTTGAATAAAATCTGCCTCACTCCTGATATGGGGATTATCTACGATGGTACTCAAACTTTAGGGCTCATTGCCGGAAAAATAATTTCAAATCCATTAGATACGGATAATGTTGTTTTAATAGGTGGAGCTCATAAAACATTACCAGCCCCATCATGTGGACTTATTATGACAAATAACATTCATTACTCAGAATTACTAAAGCGTAATATTACTCCTAATTATTTAAGAAATACACAGCCGAATCATATTGCGGCATTGCTCATGTGTTTGATTGAACAAGAAGAATTTGGCCGACAATATCAATCCCAAATTGTAAAGTCTGCTAATTTGCTGGGCAATGCATTAGAAAAATATCATTTTCGGTTAGCTAAACTGGATGATCATATTTATACATACACACATCAAGTATTTGTACTAATGTCCCAGGAAGATGCTGAAAATTACTATGTAAATGCCCAAAAATTTAATATATCTCTTAATCAAAAGCACAAAAAATTGTTTGGTAATGATGGCATTCGTCTTGGCACACAACAAATTTCAAGATACAATTGGGACAATAAAGAAATAATGCCGCTTGCTAAATTACTTTATCTGCTACTGAAGCCGGAAATCAATCAAAAAGAAATACTTCAATTAAGAAACTATCTCATTGAAAAGAAGATCCCTCAATTTGAATATGAATGTATTTCTATAAAATAGGCATAATTCTATTATCAAAACACTCTTCAATGATATCTTTATTTGGATCATTTAGAAGAATAGAATTTATACGATTCCAAACTTTATTTGCATATGAATTATTTCTACATAAATTAATAATCTCATTTGCGGATAAAGAATGGAATACACAATTTACTTTTTTACATTGTTTTAGATAAAAAACAATTAAATTAGTCTGAACGATAATGTTGTTATCAACTGTTACCAAATTAGTCTTACTATAATCTTGTACTGCTTTTTCATATTGTTTGTATATTCTAAATATTTCTCCACGCATAAAATATGCATTTGCCAGTAACCTATCTTGCTGCGATTTATAAGCATCTATTACTTCATTGATTTTGCTTAGCAGCTCATTTAAATCTGAATTTTTATTTTTATAATATAAATATGCAGACGTATATCTTTTACATTTTAATGTATCACGATCATTTCCGTTATTTATTTTCCTATAAGCATCTGAATATATACGACAAAATTCACTTAGAGAATCATCTTCTGTATTAGGAACACTTAAGTCATTAACAAAATATTTTGCTAGTAAAATTCCAAGAGAATCCACTTTTGCTGAGTATGAATCATGTTGGATTTGTTTTAATATAACTAATGCATCATTACATTTCCACATATGCTTCTTATAATGTGCTTTGTATAATTCTAGCTCATAATTCTTATTGTTTGCTACATATGGAGATGCTTCTAATATTGTCAAAAGTGAAAGTGCTTTTTCATAATTGTTTAATAAATGTTCGCAATCTGCTTTTAATAAGATATATGTATAATAAAGCAAGTTATTTTGATAAATGTATTGCCCATTTTCCAAATAAAACTGTTTAAGTCTATTTTGAGCCTCTTCATACCTGCCAATAAAAAGCAGGATTTTTATTTTATTAAATTCTTCGTCATATTCAGTTTGTTTACCTGCTGCAGTATCTTTAATCCATTTTACCGTTTTTTGAGAGCTTAACATAAAATGTATTTGCCCAATATTTCCTTCAGTCAACCGATACAAAGCTTGTATCTCCGATTCAGTAATACTATCAATACCTGAATAATTATATCTTATCTTTCTGTGTAATTCATCAATGTTTTTTTCATGAAACGGAGATATTTGATGCCTAAAGAAATTATATTCTTTTGCACTATTTAATATATAAATTAGTTGAAAATGATAAATTGACTGTTTGAATAAAATATAATTCAAATCTTCAACATGGTCAAAAATCAGGACTGTTTTATTTGTGATCGTATTGTTTTCTAAAAAATTATCAATATCCGTATTATTTTTAGTGTGTAAATCAATATAATATGCAACTTTATATGGTAAATCCATTCTCTTTTTAGTCCAGTCTTCTGGATGGTTGATATAATCAACAAGTTTTTTTGCAATCCATGTTTTTCCGCATTTTTCACTGTTGCCGCAAATTTCAATTATATGTTCATTTATGGATAATTTTTTGATGATATTATTTACGTCATCTGTTCTATCAGTAAATGTATTATCTGATAAACGGTTTTTATTTCTATTTCTTTTATTTTGTAATCTTGAATAAGTGGTATTGCTGAATATAATGCAGGAATCATAAAAACGATTACGGAAATAATTTTAAAAACCGGAGAAGTGTTATTTTGTGATTCTGAAATCATTGTTAATATAAATAAAAGAACTAAAGAAAAACTTAATAGTATTCCTTGTATTTTTTCATTGAGCTATCTTCCTTACTATTACTTTTTCATTAAAGAAATAAGTCTGTCTATTATTCAATCAATATCTGATAGATAATCTACTATTATCCATCAGTTTTGTATCATATAAGTGTAATTTGATTTGCATTTGACAAATGATTTACAAATATTTTATATAACGTTTAAATTATAAAAAGTATCAAAATATGATGTAGTTTCGAGCTGCAAGCAAACAATTTCATATCTTTTATTTAAAAATTATGGAGAGGCTGTTTTTGCACAGCCTTTTCTTTTATTCGTTTTTCAAGGGTAAACGGTAAAACGCGAGTACCTATACAAAACTGGAGCAAACCTGTATGATAGTAACAGATTTGCTCCAGTTTTTATTTCACTTCATATTTATTGGATTTCCGACACTGCTCTGGCAGGTTTGGAGACCATGGGAGCAGGTCTTCCAGAAAATCTCGGTTTGTGTCGTCTTCGTGTTTCGGTATCTCAGTCAGGAGATACTCCACGTATTCATAGACTTTCAGATCGTTTGCCTTAGCAGTTTCG
Organism: Eubacterium plexicaudatum ASF492; assembly: GCF_000364225.2. Taxonomy (GTDB): domain Bacteria; phylum Bacillota; class Clostridia; order Lachnospirales; family Lachnospiraceae; genus Eubacterium_J; species Eubacterium_J plexicaudatum. Next base: position 3,569,983 of record NZ_AQFT02000001.1, on the reverse strand, counting down.
GTAATGCTGTAGATAATCGCGCTGGATCTGGCTCCGCAGATGGTGTCGATCAGCTTCCAGTTGTGCCTTCCGATACAAAAACCACGCAGTGTGGATTCTGTTGCATTGTTGTCCAGAGGGACTTCACCGTCTTCCAGAAATACGCGCAGATATCTTTCCTGATTCACGGAATAGGCAAAGGCTTTTCCTGTCTGGGATTTTGGCAGGACTTCACTCTGGTGTTTTTTACCCACACAAAATAAGCGTCAACCAGGGGTTTTAGTTCCAGCTGCCTCCTGTGCTGCCGTTGTGCTGGTGTAAGCTCTGCCAGATCATTGTCCAGTTTATAGATCGCCCCGATCTGCTTTAGGGCATCATAGGCAAGCGTACCTTTACGCTCTTTTTCATCCTTTATAGCTTTCTGCGCATCTGCATATTTACGCCTCGCATGTGCCCAGCAGCCAGCAATCGTCAGGCCGGGGGTTTTTTCTTCCAGGGAATGGTATGCCTGGTAACCGTCTGTAACACATACTCCCTGAAAATCTTTCAGAAACTCCTCTGGATGATCCTCCTTCCTGTCTTTCTGGTATTCATACAGGACGATGGCTTCCTCATAAGATTTCCCGGTGCGGTAAATCCACATATAACTCTTTGAGCCGGCAGCTCTCCCGTCTTTTGAAACTTCGACAGTGGTTTCGTCTGCCTGCAGCACATGATACTGGTATAGAAGCTTATGCAGATAGTCATACAGAACTGCAAGATAGCGGTCAGCACACTCGATCGTCCAGTTCGCCATGTTCTGGCGGTTCAGGTTCACATCGTTGCGCTTGAACTCCTGCTCCATACGGTAAAGCGGAAGGGAGTTGACATATTTTCCATTGATGATGGCAGCTTCCAGGGATGGAGTGACAATGCTTCCCCGCAGCAGATCCTTTGGACGCTGTGCCTTTACAACGGTTTCATCATCCATACCGGCATAAACCGCTACATGGTGTTCTTTTACTTCAAAAGAAGCCGGATGGAATTCCAGCCTTTTATATACTTCATCTGGAAGACGCTTATATTTTCCATCCGGAAATGCTTCTTTTAGTTCTTCTTCTGACATTTCATGTTTTATAACCGTTACAGGCATTCCTTTTAAGTCGTCTTCACGTTTCCCTTTCTGCTTCTTTTTCCTGCGGATGACAACTTCCTCAAAATCCGGTTCTTCTGCCTGTGTGCCCGGTTCGCTGGCTGTGGCTTCCGGTTCGTTAAAAAACAGGCTCATCTGCCCGTCAATCACATTCATTTTTTCAGAATGCCGTCCGAAACGCTGTCCGCGCAGAATGGCTATCTGTTCTAGGATCAGTTCCTGGTTTTGAGTCATCCGGGCAATATTTTTCTGCAGCGAGAGTATGATCCCGATGAGTTCATCCCTGTCGGCATTATTCAGTTCATCTGCTGTATAGATCATCTTTTCCATATCACAATTATAGCAGAAACAGGATATTCCTGCTGAAAATTTTTGACCGGCTTCGTCAAAATGACGACAGACTATACCGTCACAAAAGGCGCTTTCAAAGATATCGGATTATTTTTTGGATTTAATTAGAAAAAAGCGCAAAGCTGTTTCTGAAAGCTGCACAGGACGTTTCTGTACAGCTTTCTTCCCTGTACAGAAACGGGAAAGCGACACCGGAAAAGGGGCAGGAAATTTCTATGTTTTGCACAAAACCTGTCATCATGCCTGTCAGCAGGTCCTTTCCGGTGTGACTTCCTGGATCCTTCTTTTCTGCTCGACGGCAAGCCCCTGCATCAGCCATGTGAACTGTTCCGGTGTGATCTCACGGGCTTCTGACGCTGTTCTTGGCCACTGAAAGCGCCCCGCTTCGAGTCTTTTATAAACAAGCACAAAGCCGTCGCCTTCCCATAAAAGTCCTTTGATGCGGTCTGTCCGCCTGCCGCAGAACAGAAAAAGGCAGCCTTTTTGAAACGGGTCCGGCGAAAAATGATCCTGTACAACTCTGGCCAGGCCGTCGATTCCAAAACGGAGATCCGTGTAGCCGTACGCCAGGTAAATCCGGCTGTATCGTTTTACATTACCAAGCATTGGCCAGCGCCTCCATAACTTTTTGGATAAAACCTGCCGAAGCAGATTCGGTTACTTCTATGGTAATATTTCCTTTTCTGATAACCGCTGCGGCTGGTGCAGGGAGCTGCTCTTGACAGATGTCTGCCGAAATTTCAACAAAAGGCGATGCCTGCGGGGGCTGTCCTGTATTTTCCACTGCCTTCCTGCGGAGTATTCTCAGCCAGTAATAATACCTGGACTCTTTGATATTCCTGTCATGACACCATTCCCTGACGGTCATGCCGCTTTCCATGCGTTCCTTTATGAGCACGGCCCAGCGCTCTGCGATTACATCGTGTTTTAAATCTGACACTAACTACACCTCACTTTCAAAACTGGTATGAGTTTTCAAAGCTATGTACATGGACTGTGAAAAGTGATATAAGTTTTCACAGTTTCAATAGTAACTAATAATAGCCTTGAGATAGATTATTCTCAAGGCCATTATATACAAATTTCTTCTATTATGCACGGTACGCGCTTTTTACCGTTTACTTTCAAGGGTTGCTGATACTAGGATTTTAATGGACTGGATTTTGCAGCTTAGCCATGTAGAAATTTGTCTTTTTAGAGTCTTTTCCATTATAAAAAATAAAAATGATTAAAAAATCTAAAATGGTTAATTTTCACCCTCTCCAGCATGCGGTTAGTGAGAGGACAATTTAAAACACGCTGCAGTCACTGGCATTGCCAGGAGTCAGTACGGTTTCACCCATCTATGCATCAGATATGGAAATATCTGGAAATTTTCCCCTTACTGCACATTGATAACTTCATAGCCTGCCTGAATGGATACCCGGCAGAGAGTGTGCATCCCGCGTGCCATGCCGGAGGAAACGCTGCGGAAAGAAGACCGGAGCAGGAACGGGTTCAGGGTGGAAACAGGCAGACATACAAAAGAGGAATTATGCTTTATTTATCAGGCATATTTGGTAAATGAAAGTATTTGCGAATAGTTTTTTTCAATAAATGCTTTTCAAACGATAGCATCTGGAAAGGCTGCCAGTGGCAGGCTTTTGGATAAAATTGATACAGAAAAATGTCCGCGGCGGTGCGGCAGCTGAAATGGAAAGCCGCATAAGCCCCGGAAACTCTGAAATAACGAATGGGGGGCCGAAATGGAAAGGAGAACAGATGCAGGCAGGGGCAGTTAATGTGCGGTATGAGGAAGATAAGCCGGAAAATTGTGATTACTGCTATTTCCAGGAGCCGAAAACAAAAGCCTGCAGGCTGGATCAGTGTTTTTATCTGCTGCCGGAAAGCGGGCCGGAGCTGGGAAAAGGCATGGAAGGCTGCAGGGACTGCCCTTATGGAAGAATCCGTCCATGCATCGGCTTCTGCATGGAAAAGCTGATTGCGGAAATGCGGCAGAAAAAATACGGGGAAGGAGGCGGCGCTGATGCAGGATGAAACAGTTGAGCGGGTGGTGGCGCTCTGCATCCAGGGAGGTAAGATTTCGGAACAGATATTGAAAGTCTCCATCCGGGAAGCACTTGCGGAAATGGAGCGACAGAAGGAAGCAAAACATCGGCAGAAAAAAGGCTGTGCGGCTTACCGCGGGAAGCAGAGCATGGAAAAATTACGGAAGCAGGGTCGTGACCTTTCCAGTATAGAAATTACGGATGGCAATATTAAGTCATTTGAAAAATACGCCCGGAAATATGATGTGGACTACTGTCTGAAAAAAGACAGGTTATCTGAGCCGGCGCACTATTTTGTGTTTTTCAAGGCGGCGGATGTGGATGCCATGACGGCTGCATTTAAGGAATACATCGGGCATCAGATGAAGAAAGAAAAAAGGGAGTCCACATACAAAAAGCTGTCGCTGGCAAGGGAGAATACAAAGCACAGGGAGCTTGACAAAACGAAAAGGAAATCACGGGACCAGAGCCTTTAAACGGCAGCCCGGTGTAAGAGAGCACTCTCGGAAACTCAATAGAGAATAAGCAGGAAAAGGTTGATTTTCAGAAATGAGAGGGATAAGGGATGGATGATTATGGGGCTTGAGCAGTCCAGAGAGCATAAAGAATAAAAATGTGCATGACTTTAAAACCTGTCGAAAAACAGGCCTGAAAGAATCCGGAAGCAGGAAACTTGGTTTATGCCACTGCCTGCACCTGCTGTTTATAGCGGGCATCCAGATGGATGCAGATTCCAATCATGGTTGTCATGAAAGAATAATGCTCCTTTGTGTGTATGAACATACGGTGCAGTCCGTAATCATTGAGGATGCGGTTGTTGATACGTTCCGTGGCGGTGCGTTGATTATAAATCTTCTTATAAGCATCTGTGCCGCGGGGACGTCGGTGTAAAGCCGGATATCCCATTCGGGCCGGGTCTTGACGACTCTCCCATATTTGGAATCGGTGCAGGAGTTTTTACATTTGGAACAGTGATCTTTCCCATAGGGGCAGCGCCACATGAGGTAACCGCTGGATCTGTCATAACCGTTAGGCTTCATGCGCAGTTTTTCCTGACATAAGGGCGTTCCATCTTTGTCAATGGTGATGGTATCAGGAATTGTTTTTGGCCGGCCGCATTTGTCGTTCAGGTCGATGAAGGCCCGTATTCCCCTGTTTTAAGGATCCGGTAGGTGGGGTAATTGTCCATTGCAGAATCCAGGCACATATTCGAGGTGGAAACAGCCGGCATATGTTTTTCCAGTTCATGGAAAGCGACAAGGAAATTGACCGAATCATGACGCTTTGCACTGGTAAAACGCAGAAGCAGGGGGAGATCTGTCCTGAGTTCACTGTTATAGCAGGATAATTGGAACAAAGTGTAGCCGAAGTAATATTTTTCCAGGTCGCTGTCCCAGCCCCAGGAAGCATCGGGGTCGGGGAAATGCCGCAGGTTTTCCGGTGCGCCAACCCTGTGGTGCCCGCGTGGGCAGGCATGGGTATGCACGGCGGTGCCGTCTCCGGAAACCGTAAGGTGTTCCCTTGGTATGAGGCCGGATTCCATGGAAGGTAGGACAGCCACGTGATAGAAGAAGCGCTGCAGCCGCCCTTCAAAGTTAAAAGGGATATCCTTCCCGCTCATGAGCCGTTTTTCGATAGATTCTGTGATTTTGGGCTTTGCCTCCTGTGCTTTGTGTTTTTGCCTTTGGGCTTATCCGGCTTTTTGGTGTTCCAGGAAGCCGGAAGCAGTTTGTCCCGCGCATATAAGTCCGTTGGCGGTGCAGCCCAGAGCCTGTCCATGAAGTCAAAATAAGAACCGAGGGGCGGCAGGGAATCCGTAGTGCAGCCGATGAGAGCGGCAAGGAGGCGGTCATGTTTGAGCCTGTCGACCCAAAGGGTAAGGGATAGCTTGGCCAAACCTTCTGAAAATAGAAGAAAGAAAAGGATAAAAGACCTTAAGATTTGTGGCTGGTTCTTAGCGGGCCTGCCAGTGTTGGAGTAAAAGGGTAGAAGGAACTCCATGGCCTTATCGGTATCGAAAAGGCGGAGTTTCTGCCATGGCTTCCAAAGCCCCGTATGGAGCCGGACTCTTTCAGAGGAATCGAAATGGACTTTGGATTCGTTGAGAAAGTACTTGTAATCTTGCATGGACTGCCAGTACTTGATCATAAAGTGCACCTCCTAGTAGTTTAGTTTAATGCTGTGCGTGTGGCACAGACGCTTCTTAACTACAAGGGGCGCGTTTGGTGACTGGCGTATATGGTCACCAAACGCGCCGCACATTTTGACTTATATGTCAATACTTTTTTGAAAATTTAACAAAAATGTTTTCCAGGATATGGAGGAAAGCAAAAAGAAGAACATGAAAAAGAGCGGAAATTCGGGCTTAAAGAGTTTCCGAGACCGCTCATGAAAGGGATTGGAGATAATGGATAACTGGTTTACAATAGACAAGATTGATGATGAAACCATAATCATAAGTGAATACCGACATTGGGAAGAAACCCACTGTTATCTATTGAATGGAAAAGAGAAAAGCCTGCTTATTGACACAGGACTGGGGATTTCCAATATATATGATGAAGTCCGTAAACTTACGGATAAACCGATTGCGGCGGTTGCCACGCACATTCACTGGGACCATATCGGCGGGCATAAATATTTCCCGGAATTTTACGCACACGCAGAAGAATTGGACTGGCTGAACGGGAAATTTCCCCTGACAATCGAAACTATTAAGAAAATGGTGGTTGACCGTTGTGATTTGCCTGACGGTTTTCATGTTGACGATTATGTATTCTTTCAAGGTTGTTACCATGCCGCCTACGGCGGCACAAATGATAATGAAAGCTGTCAACTTTCCGTTTTCAGTTTATATAAGCCATAAATTGTAGTATCCTTGTTTCAGGAACATCGGTACACTACAGAGCACGTTATAACGTCTGGAGATCCAGAGCCCGAAAGGTTATCAGTCGCCGCTATCCTTCCTGCATAAATGATTGGTGATTTTAAAACCCGTATACTTATGAATATGCCCGCTCCAACAGGGCTCCCGCAGGGATAGCAGTCAATGCCGGTATTCCCGTTTCAGCCCTGCCATTTTGGAAAGGAGACAGAACATGGCAGTTAAGAACAATAGAAACCAGGTGAAACATCTCAAATCCGGAGGTTCCTACTCCTCCGAAGAACTGCGGTTCCTGAGATTAGACGACGGCACCACGGTTGTCCATTCAGCGGATGGGGATATCAGGCGCCCCGTCTGTGCAGCTATTGACGTGCACAAAGAAATCCTGATGGCAGCCGTCTGTAAAACCGACACGGAGACGCTCAAGGCAACCTTTTACGTCAGGAAGTTTACAACAATGAACAGCGATATCCGCAGCATGGCCCTCTGGCTGAAAGAGTACGGTGTGCAGGATGTCTGCATGGAGTCGACCGGGAAATACTGAATCCCTGTATTCAACATCCCAGAGCAGAACAGCATAAAACCCATTCTGACTCATCCCAAATATGTGAAACAGGCAAAGGGACAGAAAACGGATTTCCGGGACGCCGTCCATATGGCCAGCATGTTCCGTATGGATCTGGTCGTTTCCTCATACATCCCGCCTGCCGACATCCGTGACCTCCGGGAACTGTGCCGTTACCGACTTAAGCTTACCTATATGCGGACTTCTGAGAAGAACCGTTTCCAGAACTCCATGACAATCTCAAAGGTGCGGCTGGACAGTGTGTTCTCAGACCCGTTTGGAAAATCGGCATCCGCCATCATGGAGTACCTCATCTCCACGGAGCCAGACGAAGTCAGGGACGATGAAATCCTGCGCCTGATATACAGACGGGGCAATATGAAGGCATCAGATGAAGACATCCTGGACAGCATCCACGGCTATGAATTCATTGGTGTACAGCGGGACAAGCTTCAGATCATCAGCCTGCACCTTTCCCAGATTGAAGAATGCATCGGCCTGATCGACAGGAAGCTGGAATACTACCGCCAGAAATATACCGGCATCATCCGGCATCTCACTACGATGGTCGGGATCACGCCGGCATCCGCCTTATACATCCTTGGCGAGATCGGCACGGACATGTCCGTCTGGCGGGATGACGCCTCCCTTGCATGCCGGGCAGGCCTTTCACCCGCAAACAACGCAAGCGCAGGGAAGAAGAAATCTACCAGGATAGGAAACGGCGGCCATTACCTCAAGCCGCTGCTCGTCCAGTGTGCGCTTGCCGCCGTGAAGAACACGAAGAAAGATCCGTACTTCCGCCGTAAATACGAAACGCTGAAAAAGCGCCGGGGGCACAAAAAGGCCATCATTGCCATAGCGAGGAAGATGCTCGTGGCAATTTACCACATGATCCGGGATGATGCGGACTTCCTCCCTGTTGACCATAGGGAAATCATACAGAATACTAAAACCACAAAAGGGCTGAACTTAAAAAATGTCATCGCTTTCTTAAAAGACCAGGGAGCCGATGATGACACGATCCGTCTGGTAGAAGTGCAATGCTCCGGCAAAGTGCCGGAAACCGCGGATGCCTGTGGTAAAGCATCTGCTGACAAAGAGGCAAAAGAAAAGCAATCCGCTTCAGAATGCGCAGATGCATTTCAACCAATACAGGAATCTGTAAACGGGAGTCCGGTACTTATCTCCGGCTCCTAACAGGGTCGTACCCTAAATCATCATCAAAAAGATCCTGCGATGGCAGCTGCTACAGCCTAAAACGAATTGCTGTAGCTTATTTTACCATACCGTATCCCGTTTGAAAAGAGCCCCTTTGATGGGGAGGGGGATTTTATGCCCTTTTGACATCTTCTTAAGCCACAAAGCTTTCATACTTCTTCTTAAGCCACAAAGCTTTCATACTTATGTACAAGCTGCCGGAATTCCACATCAGACAGCTTGTTATAATTGATACCCAGCCGCTTGCAGTAAAGCGCAGCCTGCTTTTCAAGAGGGCTTCCCTTAAAATTTGCGACATCCTCTAAATCCCGCTTCAATTCTTCGGCAATGGTGGTTGGCGGCGCACTCTCACTGTCAGACTTGTGTGCGGCACGGATGTCACGGACGATTGCGCTTATATCATCCTGTATCATGTGGCTGAAATATTCGTCATCCTCAATATGTGCAGCCTGTAAAATCCGGAGGTACGGGTCATCTTCCCCAGGGCGGTAGCGTTCTATAATTTCGTGCCGGACAGTATCAACAAGGGAATTGAGGTTCTGAATCTGCATGGAAGCAATCCCATCCACATAAACCTCAATGTCAGCCAGAAACTTTATAAAATCTTTGTGGGTGGCAAGCTCACACAGCAGGCGGTTGTTAATCCGGCCGCTTTTCAGTGAAGTGGTATACTAAAACTGGACACGGAGGGGGTAGAAATTAGACAGGATACATGGTAAGATTTTACACTGTCTATGTTGTACATAAACAGAATCCCCACGAAATGAACAGGAGGGTTACTAATGGGTTACACAAGAGAAGAACGGCTGGACATCGGCAGACAAATTTACAACAATGAATTAAGCAAAAGCGATGCAGCCATAAAATACAGCATCAGCGAGGGCACAGCCAGGGATTATATGAGACTGTACAGGGATGTGAACAGCCTGCCGCCAAAAACAGGATTCAAAAGATGAAAATACAGTAAAAATAAACATACATTCCTGCGAACCGGATCTGTCTGAATATGAATCCATGACAAAAGAAGAACTTATTAAGGAACTGGTGAAATCACGGATCAATGAGGCGCGGTTAAAAAAGGATACGAAGTGAAAGGGGATGGTGCAGACAGGACAATTACAATCTTCGACAGCTGGAATATGAAATAATACTGGAATTATCCGGTGAATTTCCAGTCAGCGTGTTATGCGAATTCATGGGTATCCAGCGGAGCAGCTTCTATTATTGGAAGAAACGCCTTTCTGATCTGGCTCCTAAAATAAAGGCACTTGCAGACAATGTCATTCTGTTCAGAGAATATCATTTGAAATATCCGTCACACGGATACCGGTGGCTGAGCGCAAAGATAAGACCTGATACAGGACTGAAGGTTTCTGATGCGTATGCGCATAAATGCTGTAAAATTGCTGGCATAAAAAGCGAATCAAAGCATTACCGGTATAAAAAACCAGGCGAACCCCGCAAAGTGTATCCGAACCTGATCCTTGCAGGACTCAGGATTGACGGGCCGATGCAGTGCATTGTAAGTGACATGACTGCATTCCGGTTAAAAGGCATTTATTATGAACTGACACTGTATATGGATCTTTGGAATAACGAAATACCAAGTCATTCACTTTCTGCAAAACGCGGTGACCGCATGACATACATCAGCGGCCTGCATGACCTTATAGAGCTTAAGCAACAGCATCCGGAATATAAAACCGTGCTGCATTCGGATCAGGGATCGGTATATGCATCAAAAAACTACAATGAGCTGCCCGGAACATGCGGCATTATACATTCTATGTCACGGGCTGGAACGCCGACAGACAATGCAGCAATGGAATCGATCAACGGATGGATAAAATCAGAACTGTTTACGGATTTTCATCTGCAGGGTGAAAATGTCAAAGAAGAAATGGCTGCGTACATAAAATTTTTCAACGAGGAACGGCCTGCATACTCGCTGGGGTATCTAACGCCCAAACAGTACAGGGAAACATATGCAGCTGTATAATATTTATAGATTGTACGTTAAAAAATACAATTTAAGTGTCCAATTTTTGTTGACCAGTGCACCAGCCGGAGGGGAACCATACAGTTTCCCGTACCGCAGGGTCAAAGGGGGATGCTGTGGGTATGGCCTGGGCAGTTCTGCTGCTGCCGCCACCTGCCTGACGGTGTCATGGCGATTATATGCCGTAAGCGGCTTGGATACTTAGTTTTATGAACAAAAGCGGAAAATGTTCCTTATGGTGCGGTGTATGGCAGCATAGGACAAACAGATGTAAGAATATGATGAATGTAAAAAGGAGAAAGGAATGTGTGCCATGAGGACTATACCGGGAATTTCCGCTGAAAAACTGGAGAAGATGGCGTCTGTGGATGTGCGAACAGTGGATATATCCACGCTCACTGATCTGAGAGACATTGAGATTGATACAAAAGCTCCGGTCAGCAAAAAGCTGGAGGCATTTGCGGCACAGACGGACAATGTATATGTGAACCGTATCGGAGATTATGTCGTAAAGGTGCGGTATCAGAAAACCGGGCCGACGATTGATGAAAAGATGGAAGAATATATCCGCAGGCTGGCGGAAGTTTATATTTAGATTCAGCCGGAAAAATTAAAATCAGGCCTTGTAAAAACAGGAGAGTTATGTTAATTTAAAGTCAGGGCTAATATCAGTATGCACCTGGCTTTGCGGACGCTTTTGCGAACTAATAAAAAGCCAGGAGTGATACATATATGAACGATAAGACATTTTATGCAGCCATGTACTTGCGCCTTTCCAGGGATGACCAGGAAAAGCAGGCAGGGGAAAAGTCAGAAAGCGGCAGTATTGCGGGCCAGAGGGAGCTGATTCGTTCCTTTATCCGGGAACAGCCGGATATGGAACTGTACGACAGCTATGTGGATGACGGCTGGAGCGGCGGGAATTTTGACCGTCCGGAATTTAAAAGAATGATGGAAGACGTGGAAGCGGGCAGGGTGAACTGCGTAGTTGTAAAGGACTTATCCCGTTTCGGGCGTGATTATATTGAAGCCGGGAGGTATATACAGAAAACTTTCCCGGCTCTTGGTGTGCGCTTTATTGCGCTGACAGACCATTATGACAGCTTTCTGGCAGGGACGGGGGAAAGCTCTATCGTGCTGCCTGTCAAAAACTTTATCAATGATTCTTACTGCAGGGATATATCCACAAAAGTAAAAAGCGGGCTGGAGGCGAAGCGGAGGAACGGGGAATGTATTTCGCCGTTTGCTGTATATGGGTATAAGAAAGATGAAAACAACAAAAACAGGCTTGTAGTGGATGAATATGCTGCAGGAATTGTAAAGGAAATTTTTGAATGGAAGATCTCAGGTATGGCGGTGTCAGCCATTGCGGACCGGCTGAATCAGAACGGCATACTGTCCCCCAGAGAGTATAAAAATTCTATGGGCCAGAAATATAAAAGCGGCTTTTCTGGTCCAGGGCATTCCAAGTGGGGCAGCGCATCTGTAAAAAGGATTTTAACCAGCGAGGTGTATCTTGGGCATCTGGTGCAGGGAAAGTCGAGAAAGATTAATTACAAAGTGAAAAAGACTGTGGAAAAGCCGGAAGCAGAATGGGACCGCGTGGAAAACACGCATGAACCTGTCATTTCGGAAGATGATTTCCAGATTGTTAAGGAGCTGTTAAAAACAGATTCCAGAAAAAGCCCACAGATGGGACAGTTTGGTTTTTTTACCGGGCTGCTGTTTTGCGGGGACTGCGGGGAGCAGATGATCCGGCGTGTAGTCCGGTATAAAGGGAAACAGAAGGTTTATTATATCTGCTCCACAAAAAACCGCGGGGAGGGATGCAGTCGCCACAGCATAGAGGAAAGCGTATTAAAGATGCTGGTGGAAAATACTGTGAAACGCCATGCAAATGCCTTCCTTGAGGAAAAGCGGCTTTTTGACAGGGCAAAAGGGCAGGAGGCGGACTTTGCGGCTGTGTCCGGCTATGACATGGAAATCCGGCGGCTGAAACAGGAACAGGATAAATATTATGCACTCTGCGCTGGGCTTTATGAAGACCTGCGCGCAGGCGTGGTCACAAAAGAGGAATTTGAACGGCTTCATGCGGGATTTCAGCAGAAGGCCGGGGAACTGGGAAAAGCACAGGAAAAGCAGGAGAATCTGATCAGGGATATGTTCCAGAAAGGCGTGCTGTCTGCCGGACGGCTGAAAGCCTTTCAGGACTGTGTGGAACTGAAAGAGATTGACCGTCACACCCTGAGCAGCCTTGTAAGACGCATTTCTATATATGAGGGCAGGCGGGTTGAAATCGAGTTCTATTTTATGGATCAGTACGGTGTCATGCTTGGACTGAACGGCAGGCAGGAACAGGCGGACAAAAATTCAGAAAGGGGTGCATGAAATGGGGAGGGTTTCTAAAAGAAAAGCATCCATGGAAACAGGACTGGAGAATGTAGCCGGGGCTGGAAAGAAAAACGGAAAAAAATACAGGGCAGGCGTATATGCGCGTCTGTCTTCGGATATGGATGCAGATAAAAATGAGTCGGTTGATGTACAGATCAGCATTGCAAAAAATTTTGTGGAGAAATTTAACCGGAAACAGGATGAACGGATTGAAATCGTGGAATGTTACAGCGATCTTGGAAAGACAGGCAGCAATTTTAACCGTGATGGATTTCTGCGTCTTATGCAGGATATACGGCTTGGGGATATTAACTGCGTGATTGTAAAGGATCTGTCCAGATTTGGCAGGAACTACCTTGAGGCAGGCAATTATATTGAGAAGATTTTTCCGTTTTTAGGAATACGGTTCATTGCAGTTTCGGATGGGCTGGACACTGGAGAAAGGGGCAGTGGGACTGACCAGCTTGCATCTGAAATAAAAAACCTTATCAATGATATGTATGCGAAAGATTTTTCAGTGAAAGCTAAAACGTGGCTGCAGCAGAAACGGCAGGCGGGCTCTTATGTAGGCGGACCGCCGCCGTATGGCTATACATCTGCATGGGAAAAGAAAATCCGGAAACTTGTGCCGGATGGAAATACAGTGGAGATTGTCAGGTTTATATTTACGGCATTTGTGGAAAGGGAAAGCTTTACGGCAGTGGCGGATGAACTGAACCGGAGAAGGGTGAATCCCCCAGTCGTATATAAGAAGACCGGAGAGGTGTATTGTCCGGCAGATGTGCAGTATAAGGGATGGGATAAGGGAGCCATAGAGCGCATGGTAAGCAGCAGAACTTATGCGGGAATGCTGGCACAGGGGAAAACATCCATAACTGCGCGGGATGAAAGAAATCGTGTGCATAAGCCGGAAAAAGAATGGATTGTGGAGAAGAATGCTCATGAGGCGCTGGTCAGTGCGGAACTGTTTGAAAGAGCACAGGAAATATGTGCAAAAATCAGGAAACGTTCAGCATCCTGTAAGCATCCGACGGAAGGGATCCCGATTGGGGAGAATATATTCGATCCGGTCCTTTACTGTGGCGTATGCGGGAGGAAAATGACTAGGAGCAGCCCGGTAAAAGAATATGCGGATGGAACCAGGGAAAGGAAGGACTGGTACTTTTGTCTGGACGGCGGGCAGAAAAAGAACGAATCCTGCCCGCAGACGAACCGCATTTCCAAAATAGAACTGACAGAAATCCTGTTAGCAGTACTGCATACGGAATTTGCCATTTACCTTGATAAATCCGGACATTTTTCCGAAACAGGAAAAGAACAGATACGGGAAGCAGTAAGCCGGATTGGACGGGAAATAAAATCTGTCCAGGCAGCGGCAGGGCGGCTGGCGGAGGAAGAATCTGCGATGTATACGGATTACCGGACAGGGAAAATTACCCAGAAGGAGTATGTAGGACGCAAAATGGAAAATGAAAAACGGGGGCGGGAGCTGGGGAGTTTGGAAGAAAAACTGAAAGAACAGCTCAAAACACTGGAAAAAGTGAAAAGCAGGTATCTGAAAGCCATCCGCGCTCTGGTCACACTGAAAAGCTGCGGGGAAATTACGGCGGAGATGGTCAGTGCATTAGTGGAAAAAATATATGTATATCCGGGCAGGCGGGTTGAAATAAAGTTCCGGTATACAAACGAAATGCTGGAAGGGGTGGTCTGAATGAACGTTGTGGCAGTGTACCTGAGGCTTTCCATGGAAGACAGAACCAGTAACGAAAATGAAACAGCAAAGGGCGGCAGCATTGCCGGAAGGAAAAATGCTCCGGGGAAAGGCATGGAAGATGAAAGCAACAGCATATCAAACCAGCGGCTGCTGATCCACAGCTATATAGAACGGGATGCAGAACTAAGGGAATACGACAGAAAGGAATTCTGTGATGACGGCTGGTCCGGTTCCGGCATGGACAGGCCAGGAATGAACCGCCTGATGGATGAAGTGAAAAGAAATAAGGTGCAGTGCATCATTGTAAAGGACCTTTCCCGTTTTTCCAGGGATTATATTGAGCTGGGTACATACATGAACCAGATCCTGCCGTTTATGGGCGTGCGTTTTATTGCAGTTGCGGACCATTACGACAGCAGGGAGCATGACGGCAGCACAATAGGGCTTGACACGGCATTCAAAACACTGCTGAATGATTTGTACAGCAAGGACATATCAGTCAAGGTGAAGGCATCCCTGGGAAATAAGTATGCGGATGGAGAGTATGCTTTCGGGCAGGTGCCGTTTGGATATGAAAAAAGTACAGGAGAGAAAAATGAAGTTGTTGTAAATGAAAAGGAATCAGCAGTAGTACGGAAGATTTTTTCACTTGCGTGCCAGGGAAAATCCAGTACGGAAATTGCAAGGTTCCTGTATGAAAGCGGCATTCCAACAGCAAGGCAGATGAGGGGCATAAGAACATCGAATGATGGTTTTGCCTGTACATGGAGCAGCAGCAGTGTACGCAGTATCCTGAAAAACCGTTTTTATATAGGGGAAATGAGCTATGGAAAGACCATTCCAGAGCACGTGGGGAGTAGGAAAAAAGACGGACTGCTGAGAAAGACTGGAAAGTAATACCCGGTCATCATGAACCGCTGGTTACGCGGGAAGATTTTGAGAGGGCTGCCTGTAGCGCCAGTGTACA
This sequence comes from Eubacterium plexicaudatum ASF492, assembly GCF_000364225.2. GTDB lineage: Bacteria > Bacillota > Clostridia > Lachnospirales > Lachnospiraceae > Eubacterium_J > Eubacterium_J plexicaudatum. Next base: position 3,554,732 of record NZ_AQFT02000001.1, on the reverse strand, counting down.
TTCTACGAAACAGAAACGGGAAAAACACCCGCTTGTGGGGAAACTGTCTTGCGGCGGCTGCGGCTATGCTATGGTATATAAGCCGCTGCGTCCTGGCAATAAGTATCCAAGGTTTGAATGCAGCCGGCATTCTATATTGAAAATACCGGAATGCTGCACTTACTTCCGGGCAGATATACTGGAGGAAACCGTGCTTTTCATGATAAATAAGGAGCTGATGCTGCTCGGGGAGGCAGCGCAGCAGGAGGAAAAACTTGCAAAGTTTCAGAAATCTGAAATGAAGGACATGAAGAATCAAATGAGCAGCCTTTGCATGGATAAGAAACGGGCAGAGGATTCCCTGGGAATATTATACGAGAAGTATGCAATGGGAGAAATGACCCAGGAAGAATACCGGAAAAGAGCCGGTGAAGCAGCGGATGAAACGAAAAAGCTGTTAGAACAGATCAAAGCCTGTAGCAAAGAGATTAGCCGGTTATCGGAGGAACTGGAAAAGCTGCAGGTGGATATGCGGCAGGTAATCCGCTTTACGCATATGGAAAAACTTACAAAGGAACTGGTGGAGGTTTTTATCCGGAAGATTTATGTTTATAAAGATAAACGGGTAGAGATTGTATGGTGTTGGACGGCGAATTGAGGGAGACGCAAACAGCAGATTATTTTTCTGGCCTTTGTCCCATTGACTGTGCAGTGCCGTCTCTGAATGCATAATCCTGCCGAAAATATGGCGCACTGTTGTCAGCATGGATTTCCTCCTGAAATATAAAAGGCCATGGATTCCATCATGAGACCCACAGCCATAGGAAACATTCAGTTTTTCAGCTGTCCGGCAGCCAGGGCAGGAAGATGAACCAGGCCGGTGGCGACAGTCACCGCATCCACCTTCCGCATCAGGGAGCCGATCCTTTCTTCATTCCAAAAGAAATCGGAGAAATCGGAGAGCTCGCACCCTACATCATGGTTAGGGATGCACAGGTAGTTCCCATATTTATGCCGTCCGGCGAGGATGTGGAAGTAAGTCCCCATCCATTGATCTCAGCTTCATACCATCCGTTCCCCGTGCTCAGCAGGATGATCTGCCCCGTCCAGGTCTCCTTGCGGGAACCGCTTTTCAGGATACAGGTATAATTCATGTTCCATTCCTCCTATCCGAGATTCTGGCTGCTGACAGAAGCCAGGATGACATCCGTATCGATCACTTTCTTGTCCATCTGTGCCCCTAGAGTCAGCGCGTCGGTCATCAGGTTGTCCACCAGGCGGGGGCTCCCCTGGGAGTGGCTGTGGACGGCAGAAAGCGCCGCCTGGTCGATGATGGAGGGTGCGCCTCCGGCACAGGCGATCTTGTGGAGGATATACTGCGCCACTTCGGAGTCTGAGAGACCGGAAAAGTTGTAGTGTACGGTGATGCGCTGGCGCAGGGCCTCATGGACGGGCTTTTTCAGGGTGCTGTTCAGGTGGGGCTCCCCACAGAGGATGAGCGTGAAGCAGTTCAGGGAGTCATACCCGTAGTTCATGAGCATCTTGATATCCTCCAGGATGCCAGTGGAGAGGTATTGTGCCTCATCGACTGCCAGGAGGAGGGGCTGCTTCTTGTCCTTGTAAAGGTAGAGGATCTGCTCCTGTACGGCGCGGAACATGCCAGGCTTGCCGCCCCTTGGCTCTAGCCCCAGGACAGAGCAGAGCTGGCGGTAGAATTCCATGACGCTGACGGTGGAGAGGCAGATGTACTCCATGTGGTAGAGGTTTGGATTGAGGTTCTTTGCAAAGCAGCGCAGGGCGAAGGATTTGCCCATGCCGGGGCGTGCGGTAAAGAGTCCTATGCCCCTTGTGTCCTTGAGGTAGTCCAGCCGGGACGTCATTTCCGAGATGTCCTTTGAGAGGAACCGGTCCTTTTCTCTTGCGTTCTGTTTGTCAAAGGGATTGAAGGAAAGCCCATAGTAGGAACCCAACATCAGCTCTCACCCCCAATCCTTGAATGTAAGCGATGAACAACCTACCGTTCCCCTGATGATATGTTTAGGTGTAAAATAGTTTATAGCGGCAGCTGAGGCTTGTTTTCAGGTGTTATCGTTTCAACATCAATCAGCCCTGTACAGTGTTCTTTGATAAAACTGCTCCATGGAAGAAGTATTTCAACCGCAGCAGGATCATCTTTATGATCGGGCATATACAGCAGCAGGATATAAAGATACTGGAATACATTTAACTTATTGGCCTTTGCAGTTTCTATCATGCTGTAAACAAGCGCACCTGCTTTAGCACCCGCAACGGATGTATGGAACAGGGAATTTTTCCTTCCGATGGCATAAGATTTTGCACGCCGCTCCGCTGCATTGTTTGACAATTCGCATCTGCCGTCCAACAGATAGCTCTGCAGCGTTTCTCTGTGGTTTATCGCGTAATTGACAGCTTTTTCCAGCTTGCTGCCGCCGAGCGGCTTTAGTGTTTCGACCCATGCCCAGAACTTTTCCCAGACAGGCGGCTCCTTTTCCAGGCGTTTTGCTTTCCGCAGGTCCGGTTCCATGCCTTTGAGCCCTTTTTCAATGAAAAAGAGCTTGTTGAAGAACATGAGCCCGATTTCAGCCGGGATTATGCTTTTCATTTGTTCCGGGCCTGGAAGCGGGATGTCTTTTACTTCCGTTTCTGAATTTATGTCCAGCAGTTTCAACTGCTTCTGCCGCTCTGTCGGGAGGGCTTCGTAAAACTTCCTGCGGCAGTGTGCGCAGCACACAGCGAGTATTACATCTTCTACCTTGTTATAGCCGCTGTACCCGTCGCACTGTACGATGCCGGAAAATCCATCCAGGAATGCCTTTGGAAAATCCCCGCTGCGCCCCGCCTGGTATTCGTAAAGCACGATCGGCGGCAGGCCATCGCTTCCGCTTAAATACAGCCACATATACGAAGTGGATTCTGCGGCCCTCCCTTTTTCACGCAGCACCTGGCATGTGGTTTCATCCGCATGGATGACCCCTCTCTGCAGGAGGAGTCCATGCAGACGGTCATATACCGGCTGGAAATATTCCAGGGCGCATCTGATATACCAGTTCGCCATGGTCTCACGAGGCAGTTTCAGGCCAAGCTGGGCCATGCAGGCTTCCTGGCGGTAGTATGGGACACTTGCAAAGCTTTTATCAAACATGACATATGCTACAGCAGACGGCGATGCCGGGCTGTGCGGCAGCAAAGGCGCAGGCGTTTGCGCCTGTACGATCGTCCCGTCACCGTCCTTACGGCATTCCGGACAGATCAGCTCCTCCTGCATATAACGGACACGTTCCACTTTTGCCGGGGTTATGCGCAGCTCTGTGCGGACTTCCTTACGCCCGAGCGGCATCATTTCCGCATTGCAGTACGGACAGCGGCGGTCTTTGTCCGGGACAGGTATAACGACATCACGGACAGGGATGTCTGCATAGCGTTCATCCCTTGTTGTTTTTTTCTTTTTTGCCCGTGTGTGTTCTTTTACCGTTGTTTTTGAGGCTGGATCTTCTGTTTCCACTGCGGCATCGGCCTGGGAGGTTTTTGTTTTTTCGCTTTTTGTTCCGAACAGCTGGCGCTTGAATTCTTCAAGCGTCTCCTCCAGGCCGGCCTTCAAAAGACGCAGGTCATCCACAAGGGAGCGCAGGTCCGCGATCGTCTGTTCCTGTTCCAGGATGCGTGCATCCTGGGACAGTATATGCGCTTTCATCTGTTCCACCATTTCTTCCAACAGCCGTGTGTATTCTTCATTATCAGCCGGCATATGCGCCCCTCCGTATTTCTTTCTGCTTATATTATAAATTATAAAGAAATGCGGGGGTGAAATCAAACCGTCCATAACTGCATGATAAGCAGTTTGACGGATTGGAAAATGGTGAAAAAAACTTCTAAATGCTGTTTTTAAGGCAGTTTGTCCACAGTATTCCGAGGGCAGGGCAGCGGCATATGCGGACAGCCCGCCCGAAAAAATCCGGCAGCGTGGATAACTTTCAAAAACGGCGCCAGCCGCCGGAAAATAAATTTTTAAATTTCATCATAATGCACAAAAGGTCAGAAATCTTTCCTGCCGGAAGGCTGCACTGCATTCGGCTGGCAGATGGAGAGTCCTTCCAAAAGCCAGCGCAGCTGCTGGCGGGTGAGCAGCCTGACTTCTTTCGCATCGCGCGGCCACTGGAACTTTCCATTATCCAGCCGTTTCGTGCAGAGCACAAATCCCGTCTGGTCAAAGTACAGAGCCTTGAGCGTATTTCTTTTTCTGCCGCAGAACAGGTACAGTGCATCTGCATAAGGATCCATCTGGTAAGTGTCGCGGATAAGGGCCATAAGGCCGTCGAAGCTGCGCCGCATATCCGTGCGCCCGGTGACGATATAAACTTTTGTATCACCGGACAATGCGCCTAACACAGAGATCCCAGCGCCAGAAGCGTATTGCGAATGATGTCTTCTGAAGCGCCTTCTAAGATTTCAACACGGTATCCGGATATCCTGACTGTGACAACAACACGGGCAGACGGGACCTGCATTGCACCACCGGCGGGATCCTGTGGATAAAGCACCGGATCAGCAGCCATTTCCAGAGGAACCACTTCGTGTTTCTGCCCAGAAGCAGCTGTCTGTGATCCTGGTATGCCACAGGACTTTTTTCTTAAATCTGCGGCTTTATTATAAAATGTTTTTATGGATATAGAACGTGTCTGGCACCAGTTTTTGACAGACAGGCCGCTGGCGCGGCACTCCTGGATTAGCTCCAGCCATTCCTGGTCGCTGCGTATTTCTTTGACATAGCATCATCTCCTGATAGTTATTTTGGAGCTGATAGCAGCAGCGGATGCCAGACAGATGGCTGCCGGACTGCTTGATCAAGAACTGATGTAGATATTCGCTCCAAGTTGCTATCATTATAGGGCAAAATCCTGTTCTTGTGGGACGGCAGGTTATTCATCGCTTACCCTTGAATAATCGATGGACGGCGTGTTATTGCGTTTCGTCCTGCAGTTCTCGTTTTTATCCGTAGGCCGTATGGGATAATGTTCCCCCTCATAAAGGATGAAGGCACTGGACATGTCGTCTGGCAGGAAGCGGATCTCCACTTTTGAAGAAATGAACTGCATGGGAACGTCATAGGACACCTTGTCGATGGAGACGGTAGAGTCCTTGTTCACCTTCCTGGTGATGCGGTTGAGGAAACATTCCTCCAGCCACTCCCAGGACTTGGGGCTCCGGATGGAGGAGCGTGTCTGCTGGTAGCGTTCCATGGGCGTGGTGCCGATGCCGGAATGGACAGATGTATTGTAGGTGCGCATATAGTCCTTAAGCAGCCGGTTGAACTGTGCCAGCGTGGTGATGGAATCCAGATCCAGCGTATAGAGCCAAGTCTCCTTGAGCGTTCTGAACTGGCGTTCTATTTTTGCTTTGGAAGCACCATCACGAATTTTTGTGTGTAAAAGTACGGTGCCGATGGAGCCGCAGATGAGGGAAAGCTGCTCATTCGAGTAACTGCATCCATTATCGACATAGAGCTTCGCCGGGATTCCATGGGCTGCCACAGCGTCCTTCAATACCTTCTGGAAGTTATAGGCATTATCGTTATAGAAGAGGCCGCCTACCAGAAAACGGGAATGGTCATCAATAATCATGATGCAGTAGACTCCCCTGCGCTGGCCGTGCTCCGTGATATAAGGCAGGTAACAGGTATCTGCCTGCCACATCTTCCCAAAGGCGTCTTCTTCAAACGCCTTCCTGTCCCGCATGCCCGGGTTGCGTGCTGATTTCAGGTCATGTTTCTTCACGAAGCGCTGGACGGCGCAGACACTGACTGTGGCAGGGATGAAGGCTTCTTCCACGAGGTGCCGGTGGATCTGGGTAGAGTTCAGCCGTGGGAAGGCCTCCTTGAGGCGGTAGATCTCCTCGATGGCCGTGTCCGGGAGTACCCGGGTGGAGCCCTTATCGGAACGCTCCTGCGGCATGAGGGCGTCGATGCCGCCGTTCTGGTAGAGGGACACCCATTTGCTGAGGGTCTTGGGGCTGTACTGGAACACGGAGCCGTCAGGCAGGGTGAGGGGCTTTTCCGTGACTCTCTGGTAATAGGCGTTCCTGGACGCATCGGGATAAAGGCCATGGATGACCGGCGCTATGAGAGCGAGGCGGAACTGCGCCATGGCGGCTGCGTCCGAAAGTTTTTTTGGATTGTTGTCCATAGAAATGTCCTCCTTAAGTGGTTTTCCCCCATTATGGGGCAGAAACGGGAGGAAAAGGGTGAAAGAAAAAGTATATTTTTGGGCGCACTTCACTAAGGAGTCAAAAACTCCCCTGAAAACGAATATATGTTCTAGTTTGAACTAGTTATCGTTGCATTTAACTAATTGAGATATATCGTAACCTTGGGCGGCAAGAAATGCCAAAGCATTTTCTTCGTTTAAAACAACCCGTTTTTTCTGCTCACGGCTATCTATTAATTCTTCATAGTCCGTTGGCGCAAATGGTTTCTTTTCAGAGATCATATGGTAAATACAGACCATCATCATGCGGGCTATGGCAATCATTGCTTTTTTATGTCCACGGCGCTTTTTGATTGCGTTATATTTAACTGCAAAATAAGGCTGTTTCCTGCTTCTTACGGCGGAAAGGGCGCACTGAACCATTACAGGTTTCAGATAATCGCCAGCTTTTGCGATCCGGACAGATTTTTTCTTCCCGGCGGATTCATTATTGGCAGGGGAAAGTCCACACCAGGAACAGAGATGTCCGGCGTCATCAAAGATTTCCATATCGACTCCGGTTTCAGCCAGGACAATGGTGGTACTTAGCTGAGTCATGCCTGGCATTGTGCTTACGAATTCCACAAATTCGTAATAAGGTTTTATGCGGACATAGAGCTCGACTTCTGTCTGGGTGATCATATCTTCAAGGTAATTCAGATGGTTGCGGGCAAGTTCCAGTTTTTTTGCCTGATCCGTTTCAATGTTATAGCCTTTGATCGCCTCAATGATTTCGTTTGATGTGGCTTTTGTCCCTTTTTTGATCAGTCTGCGGACAGCCTTTTCATCGATCGTGTCTGAGGTATGTTCCAGTAGATAGGACATGATCTCAGTGGCTGTTTTACAGAAAGGGTCTTTGAGAACGCTTGCGATCCCAATGTTTGAAACTGTCATGCAGTTCCGGATGCGGTTCTTTTCCGAGGATTTCATGCAGACCAGTTTAAAACGGTATCTGGCAAGTTCCCGGAGTTGCCGGAAATCTTTTGGAGGGATAAAAGAGCATCTGACCAGATCAAACTTGTAGAGGTCGGCAATCCATTTGGAATCCTTTTTGTCGGTTTTCTTGCCTTTGATAGCTTTCACATATAGAAGATCCAGCCTCAAAAACAACGGTAAAAGAACACACACAGGCAAAAAAGAAAAAAACAACAAGGGATGAACGCTATGCAGACATCCCTGTCCGTGATGTCGTTATACCTGTCCCGGACAAAGACCGCCGCTGTCCGTACTGCAATGCGGAAATGATGCCGCTCGGGCGTAAGGAAGTCCGCACAGAGCTGCGCATAACCCCGGCAAAAGTGGAACGTGTCCGTTATATGCAGGAGGAGCTGATCTGTCCGGAATGCCGTAAGGACGGTGACGGGACGATCGTACAGGCGCAAACGCCTGCGCCTTTGCTGCCGCACAGCCTGGCATCGCCGTCTGCTGTAGCATATGTCATGTTTGATAAAAGCTTTGCAAGTGTCCCATACTACCGCCAGGAAGCCTGCATGGCCCAGCTTGGCCTGAAACTGCCTCGTGAGACCATGGCGAACTGGTATATCAGATGCGCCCTGGAATATTTCCAGCCGGTATATGACCGTCTGCATGGACTCCTCCTGCAGAGAGGGGTCATCCATGCGGATGAAACCACATGCCAGGTGCTGCGTGAAAAAGGGAGGGCCGCAGAATCCACTTCGTATATGTGGCTGTATTTAAGCGGAAGCGATGGCCTGCCGCCGATCGTGCTTTACGAATACCAGGCGGGGCGCAGCGGGGATTTTCCAAAGGCATTCCTGGATGGATTTTCCGGCATCGTACAGTGCGACGGGTACAGCGGCTATAACAAGGTAGAAGATGTAATACTCGCTGTGTGCTGCGCACACTGCCGCAGGAAGTTTTACGAAGCCCTCCCGACAGAGCGGCAGAAGCAGTTGAAACTGCTGGACATAAATTCAGAAACGGAAGTAAAAGACATCCCGCTTCCAGGCCCGGAACAAATGAAAAGCATAATCCCGGCTGAAATCGGGCTCATGTTCTTCAACAAGCTCTTTTTCATTGAAAAAGGGCTCAAAGGCATGGAACCGGACCTGCGGAAAGCAAAACGCCTGGAAAAGGAGCCGCCTGTCTGGGAAAAGTTCTGGGCATGGGTCGAAACACTAAAGCCGCTCGGCGGCAGCAAGCTGGAAAAAGCTGTCAATTACGCGATAAACCACAGAGAAACGCTGCAGAGCTATCTGTTGGACGGCAGATGCGAATTGTCAAACAATGCAGCGGAGCGGCGTGCAAAATCTTATGCCATCGGAAGGAAAAATTCCCTGTTCCATACATCCGTTGCGGGTGCTAAAGCAGGTGCGCTTGTTTACAGCATGATAGAAACTGCAAAGGCCAATAAATTAAATGTATTCCAGTATCTTTATATCCTGCTGCTGTATATGCCCGATCATAAAGATGATCCTGCTGCGGTTGAAATACTTCTTCCATGGAGCAGTTTTATCAAAGAACACTGTACAGGGCTGATTGATGTTGAAACGATAACACCTGAAAACAAGCCTCAGCTGCCGCTATAAACTATTTTACACCTAAACATATCATCAGGGGAACGGTAGGTTGTTCATCGCTTACTGTTCTTTCTCTTTTTTTTGTTCCATAAAAACTATATCGGAATGACATGGGATGGTCAAGAAGAAAATGTGCCGCCTCCTGCAGCACACTTTTATAGACAGTATTTGAAACCTGAGATTTTAATTTGACGTTTTTGTGCGGGAGAAAGGAACTTTAGTTTGCTGGGCTACATGTATGGAATTTTAAGGAGAATGCAGCGGACTCGCTTAAATAATGAGAAAGTGAAAATTTGCAATGGTTTAAAAAGCTGGGCTTGGAAATATTATTAAGAATCATAAATCAAGGAAAAGACATTTGCTGGCAGGAGCGAATGTCTTTTCGCATGTATTGTAAGTTTTCTGTTTGTTTATAGAAAGCCGTTTTAGACAGAAATGTTGTTATGGTTAAAAGAAGACGGATGTGGTATTATTATTAAGAAAAATATTTAGTGTGAGGTATATAATGGAATTGATATTTATATATATAGTCGGTTCTACAGGTGATTTTATCAGGAATGAAGGATTTAATTTTTCTTCTAATTATAATTTTTATGTAACATTTCATAATGAAAGGTATGAACTGAGGCAGAATAGTTGTAAGAATACATTGCCAGAGAATTTTTTTGACAGCAGTTCCTGCATAACAAATATAACGGCCATTGTTGGAGAAAATGGATCAGGAAAAACGACACTGCTTAATAAGCTGGTAATGGATTATTTGGGAATGAGAAAAATTAAATGTGAACCGGAATATGTAAATTATTATGAAGAAGCATATGAAAAAGACATGTATATTGCTGTATGCATAGAAAATGATGAGTTAATTTGTTATCATAATATAGAAAGATTTAGCAATTTTACTGACGTCAAAGATATTGGCCTGTTTGAGAGATCCGAAAAATTAACAGAAATGGTTAGAAATAATACAGGTTTCAGAAATATAAGCAGAATATGTCTGACGAACGGCATGTATCCTGCATGGAACGGTATTGCTACGGATAAGAGTATTGATAAAATATATCTTAACCTGAATTATTCACGGAATAACAGCATTAACTGCTGAAACCCGCATAGTTACTGTATTTTAAATGAATATTGCTTTTCACTTATTTAGTGAATAGAAAAAGACCTCTATCTATGGTAAAATTTAGGTGTCTACTCCAAATCAAAACCAAAGAAAGGGTCTTTATATGGATATTTTAAACACTGTAAGCTTAGAAAGCAATAGACAGATTAAAATTAATTTTGACGGAGGCGATTTATCCTCCGATGCAGGACTTCTCCTGTTCAAAGAGTTCCTGTTTAAGATTGGAGCGGTCAAGCTCGTTAACCGTATGTTCAAAACCAATGATACCGCTTGGTTCCGCGTCCATAAGGATGATACGAATCTGATGCAGGTAATTTACCAGATTATCAGTTCCTACTTTGAGGATGACTGTGCGGACGAACTGACAAACGAACCTGTTATGACAGTTATTTTAGAGAAGGATGCCCTGGCATCCCAGCCTACCCTGTCACGCTTTTTTAACCGCATGGATGGAGATACGATCAGCCAGTTAAACCAGATCACCCGTGAACTCCGTAAAGTCATCTATTCCATAAAGAAACCGGAATTCATGCTTTTTGATATTGATTCCACACTTCTTGATGTCTATGGGAATCAGGAAGGGGAAGGTTTCAACTACCATTATCAGGCCCACGGTTATCATCCGCTGTTATGCTACGACGGGCTGACCGGCGATCTGCTAAAAGCACAGCTTCGTGACGGCACCATGTATTGCAGCAAAGAGGCAGATATTTTTATGAAGTCCCTTCTGGATGAATTTCTCTGCGATTTCCCGGATATGCCGCTTTTTCTTCGCGGTGACAGTGGCTTTGCGTCACCAGACCTGTATGAAGTTCTTGAAGATAAAAACTGCAAATATGCCATCCGGCTCAAGGAGAACGCAAAACTCCGTGAATTGGCAGAAGAGGAAAACCAGGCACTGTACCGCGCAACGAAATTCAACCAGGTAGATTACGCCGTCGAGTATGGGGAATTCCTGTACCAGGCCGGTTCATGGAACCATCCACGCAGGGTGGTCTTTAAAATAGAAAAGCCGTATGGGCAGATGGTCCATCTGTATACCTTTATTGTCACAACACTGGAAATGGAACCTTATCAGGTGATCCAGTTCTATTGCGGAAGAGGCAAAATGGAAAATTTCATCAAGGAATGCAAAAGCGGTTTTGACTTTGCCTCTGTAAGCAGTTCCTCAAAGCTGGTAAACGCGAACCGCCTTCTGGTTCATGCGTTAGCTTATAACCTATTCAATTGGTTTAGACGATTGGCGCTTGCTGTCAGCATGAGAAAACAGCGCATTGATACCATACGATTAAAACTGCTGAAGATAGCCGCAAGAGTGGTAAAATCAGCACGATATAAATATTTCAAGCTATGCAGCAGCTGTCCCTACAAGAAAGAATTCTACGAGACACTGGAAAACATCCGTAACCTGCAGCCACAGTTGGAATAACAACTGTTAATGGACCTTGACAGCCACAATAAATTTCTAACCCTATCATAGGAGAAGTCTGCCCATTTTTAGGCTATCTTGCGACAGAGTGAGGTATCAGGAGTGATTGTAATGGTAACTACGGCGGATTTTATGTGAGTTTATACTGCCGTGAATAATTCGGGATTATGGAAAAAGAGAAAAAAGATATTTTACTGATCGATTGTATGCGTGAAATCCCAGATCCAAGGGCTCCATACAACCAAAGACACAAATTTCTTGATATTATCATTATCGCTGTCACAGCTGTCCTTGCAGGGATGGATACCTGGAATGAGATTGCAGACTGGGCGGCTTCTAAAAAACAATGGCTGGGAACGTTCCTTGAACTGCCAGGCGGCATTCCTTCCCATGATACGATAAACAGGGTTTTCCGGATGATCGAGCCGGAAAAATTCCATGATGCATTTTTCCGGTGGGCCAGCGCCGTGTCAGGCAAAGTAAAAGGCGTAGTGGCGATTGATGGTAAAACAGCAAGGCGCAGCAGGGAAGAAGCAGGGGATATCAAACCGATCCACACGGTCAGCGCATGGGCAGTAGAATCATCCCTTGTACTGGGCCAGTTGTGTGTGGATGAAAAAACAAACGAGATAAAGACAATACCGGAGCTTTTGGACATTCTGTGCCTGGAAGGGTGTATTGTCACAATGGATGCGATGGGAACGCAGAAAGAGATCGCCCGCAAGATCATTCACAAAAACGCAGATTATATCCTGCAGGTGAAAGGGAACCAGCAGACACTTATGGACGATATCCGGGAGTATTTTGAAAAAGATGTATTTACGGAAAAGAAAGATGCCCTGGAAAAGGCGGAGCGTTACTATAAAGATCTGTGTAAGGAGCACGGGAGGATAGAAAAGAGGGAGTATTACGTTGAAAATGATATTGAATGGCTCAGGCAGAGGCATCCGGAGTGGGAGGGCCTTGCAGGTATTGGGGCATGTGTATCTACAGTAACGGAAAAAGGGAATACCGTAACAGCTGTAAATTACGCCATATACAGCAGGAAAGGAATGACAGCCGCAGAATATGGGAAAAGTGAAAGGGCACACTGGGGGATTGAAAACAGCCTGCACTGGGTGCTTGATATCGCGTTCAGGGAGGATGAAAGCCGGATCAGGGCTGGAAATGCAGCAGAAAACATGAATATGGCACGCCATATAGGAGTAAATCTGCTAAAACAGGAAAAAAGCTGTAAGATGGGGATTGCCAGCAAAAGAAAGAAATGCGGGTATGACATGGCTTACCTTTATAAAGTATTGGGCGGATTAAATACTGGAATAAAATAGAGGGTACGAATTAAATACATCGTTTAACACATGGCAGAACCCCATGTCTAGTTATTATACGCAAAATAATTTAACCATCGCATCTTTACGTATAGTTTTAATCGTGAAAACTGATATCTCCAAATTTATAAAAAGTTTATAAAACCTGCGTTTACCGTGTAAAACCATCTAATAGCGGTAAAATATACTCTGTAAAATAATAAAATCAGCAGAACGCCTTGCTTTTACAGGCATTCCGCTGATAGCAGCTCACATATTATTGAAGAAAAGAGCATTTTTCAATAATCACACATTCCGAAAATTCTCAAACGTCTTATACAAATCCAGCCTCCCCCATCCCGATTGAGTCAAGTTAATGTCACAAAAAATTTTAAGTTTTTTTCGGCGAAAATCGCTGTAACCCGCATAACTTCGTTGGGGTTGAGGTAAATTAATGCTAAGTCGGCTTAAAATTGGTGATAAGTTATTGTCACAAACATTTGTTCCTTATAAGTTCGTTTTTATTGATTCCATCTATTCGACTTATCGGCCCGTGTCATCTGGACTCTCCTCTCTGAATAAGAAGCGCTAAATACTTTCTTGTAAAAATGTCCCATTGTAATATCCCATAAATTCACAAATTTACTTTTTACTTTTTCTTTTCTGTAGAAAACGAGGATGCACTCAAAAGCATCCAAATCTTTCTTAACTTCGCCACTTTGTATATTAACTGAACGTCCATTAAGCCCCCAGCAGAGCTGGGGAGAATAGAGTGAGCAGTAGCGATCCCTAAAGTACCAAAAATAAAACCTCCATGTTATCATAGATTTGGGTCTAGGCAACCTAATCAACAATAGCAGGAGGTATCCATAATGGATAATCAGATTTTAGCACATACCAAGTATAATTGCACGTATCATATTGTTTTTATTCCGAAATATCGCCGGAAAGTAATGTATGGGAAGATTGGGAAAGAGGTTGGCGAGATATTGTCCACAGTATGTAAAATCACAAGAGTAAAATTGATAAAAGGCGGAGTATGTCCAAACCATGTACATCTGTATGTTTCGATTCCGCCCAAGATGAGTATCTCGGAAGTGATGTCAAAATTGAAAGGAAAGAGTGCCCTGATGATATTTGACCGACACCCAGAATACAGGGACAAGTATGGCAGACATTTTTGGGCAAGAGGATATTATGCCGAGACGATTGGGCAAGTGAACGAAGAGACAATCAAAAAGTACATCGAAGAGCAGGAGGAATGCAGTAGAATGGAAGGATAAAGAGCCTCTTTTAAGAGGCAGCCAAGTACCAGAGGTTAGTGAAATACTGCCTATAGGCAGCACCGAAAAAGGGGTTGCTTAGACACCGCCTATAGGCGGTACCGAAAAATGCCCCGGAGGGGTTCATCCAAACCACCGGCAGAGCCGGTGGTCAAGCCGTATGGCTGTGATTTTGTTCAGTGACCAAGTCTCCCTGGCAAAGACAATTCAAGCGTATCGCAACATCTTTCGTGATTTCATTTCTCTTGCTGATTCACTGTAATATTACCAGTCCAGTCCGTAACACGAATTTAGCAGCCCTTTCATTATATCTGAAGTCAGTTTTGCCAGCGGCCTTTTCCCATAAGACATTTCTTCCAGATAGTTTCCGTAAACTATCCTATATAATTCTTCTTCTGATTCAAACAGCTCAACATATGTTCTATAAAGATAACTCAGATAATCCAGATGAAAAACAATGGCTTTTTTTATGCATTCCTGTACTAAATCAGCATGGACCTGATATACTTCCCGTAATCTTAATTTATCTATATTATCTCTAATCACTGTATCATCCATAATTTCAATCTCAATCTGGTTTTCATCTGACAAAAAATCAATTCCGCTGATATAAAACTCAAAAGTCAGCAGATCATCTGTACTGTATTTTTTATTATGCGGAGAATATGATATTTTCTGGACTCCTTTTACATGATTGCATGAATGGCATACCGGCACCAGATTATAAAATGAAACAGCCATGACAGGATATTCTTTCTTATCAAAAAAATGATCCGGATCACACATTGTTCTGTTGCTAGCTGAATTAACAAAATTCCTGTTACAGTATGGACAGACTTTTATTTCCAGCTTATCAGAAAAATCTTCCCTTATTTGGGAGAATCTATGATTATATAAATACTCTGTCATAAATTTTTTATCCTTGTCTGGCATTGCCGGAAACCTATTTCCATATTTCTTAACAATTTCCCATAGAGTATCATAACTAGCCTGTATTATTTCTGGAAATGTAAATGAACGGCCATTTATATTAATGTTGCTTAAACACCATGAATTTATTGATTTAATATGTGATATATAATCTTTCTTATCTTTTTGGTTACTGACATCGAGCAGCTTATGATATAACTCATGAACCGTTTCTTTTTCATCTCCCTTAAATTTTATAGGAATCACTAATCCCGAATTATTCACGGCAGTATAAACTCACATAAAATCCGCCGTAGTTACCATTACAACCACTCCCGATACCCCACTCTGTCGCAAGATAGCCTAAAAATGGGCAGACTTCTCCTGTGATAGGGTTAGAAATTTATTGTGGCTGTCAAGGTCCATTAACAGTTGTTATTCCAACTGTGGCTGCAGGTTACGGATGTTTTCCAGTGTCTCGTAGAATTCTTTCTTGTAGGGACAGCTGCTGCATAGCTTGAAATATTTATATCGTGCTGATTTTACCACTCTTGCGGCTATCTTCAGCAGTTTTAATCGTATGGTATCAATACGCTGTTTTCTCATACTGACAGCAAGCGCCAATCGTCTAAACCAATTGAATAGGTTATAAGCTAATGCATGAACCAGAAGGCGGTTCGCATTTACCAGCTTTGAGGAACTGCTTACAGAGGCAAAGTCAAAACCGCTTTTGCATTCCTTGATGAAATTTTCCATTTTGCCTCTTCCGCAATAAAACTGGATCACCTGATAAGGTTCCATTTCCAGTGTTGTGACAATAAAGGTATACAGATGGACCATCTGCCCATACGGCTTTTCTATTTTAAAGACCACCCTGCGTGGATGGTTCCATGAATCGGCCTGGTATAGGAATGCCCCATACTCGACGGCGTAATCTACCTGGTTGAATTTCGTTGCACGGTACAGTGCCTGGTTTTCCTCTTCTGCCAATTCACGGAGTTTTGCATTCTCCTTGAGCCGGATGGCATATTTGCAGTTTTTATCTTCAAGAACTTCATACAGGTCTGGTGATGCAAAGCCACTGTCACCGCGAAGAAAAAGCGGCATATCCGGGAAATCACAGAGGAATTCATCCAGAAGGGACTTCATAAAAATATCTGCCTCTTTGCTGCAATACATGGTGCCGTCACGAAGCTGTGCTTTTAGCAAATCGCCGGTCAGCCCGTCGTAGCACAACAGCGGATGATAACCGTGGGCCTGATAATGGTAGTTGAAACCTTCCCCTTCCTGATTCCCATAGGTATCAAGAAGTGTGGAATCAATATCAAAAAGCATGAATTCCGGTTTCTTTATGGAATAGATGACTTTACGGAGTTCACGGATGATCTGGTTTAACTGGCTGAGCGTATCTCCATCCATGCGGTTAAAAAAGCGTGACAGGGTAGGCTGGGATGCCAGGGCATTCTTCTGTAAAATAGCTGTCATAACAGGTTCGTTTGTCAGTTCGTCTGCACAGTCATCCTCAAAGTAGGAACTGATAATCTGGTAAATTACCTGCATCAGATTCGTATCATCCTTATGGACGCGGAACCATGCGGTATCATTGGTTTTGAACATACGATTAACGAGCTTGACCGCTCCAATCTTAAACAGGAACTCTTTGAACAGGAGAAGTCCTGCATCGGAGGATAAATCGCCTCCGTCAAAATTAATTTTAATTTGGCTATTGCTTTCTAAGCTTATGGTGTTTAATATATCCATATAAAGACCCTTTCTTTGGTTTTGATTTGGATTGGACACCTAAATTTTACCATAGATAGAGGTCTTTTTCTATTCACTAAATAAGTGAAAAGCAATATTCAATTAAAATACAGTAACTATGCGGGTTTCAGCAGTTAATGCTGTTATTCCGTGAATAATTCAGGATAATAATTATTTCCTTTCAGAGTTTGGAAATAATTATACACGAATGTGTAAAGATTGTCTTTGACTAAATTCAATATAACAGAAAATTTGAAACTTGGGAATACATAAAAGCTTGCGTTTACCGTGGATGGTTTTATGTGTTGTCTTGTAATTGAATCTTCCATATGATATACTGGGTGTGATCATTAAAATATGAAAAATACGAATATTAACCTGAATCCGTGAACATCGCCGCGAATATATGAGGCACGTTGTTTTGTCATCGTTGATAGTTCCGTTTTAGCATTGTACCTTGAAAATCATATATATTAGAGGTCGGCAAACAGACCACAGTGCATATGCCTGTGCTGTATCAGCTTATTCAGTTATTGACTATTAAGACACGGAAGCGAAACTGTCGTAAATCCGCTTGAATGTGAACCGCCATCGGTTGCTTCTGCCTATGGACAGTACCAGACGTCCTGCATGCTCAGTTAAATGGCCTGCAAACTGCATCAGGTTACTGATGATTGTGCGTATCCTGCGTCGGCGGACTTTCTTCCGTCCCGGGTCATCACGCTTTTTCAGCGATTCCTGGCCTACAATTCTCAGGATATTATAAGCAATGATTGTAAGTTCAAGCACAAGCTTGTTGCTGTCAAATTTTCCCGATGGAAGTCTTTCCACATCCATATCTGTCTTTATCTCGCTGTGGTACTGCTCACTTTCGCCGTGTGCGTGGTAAAGATCTATAATGTTCTGGTCTGACAAAGGCAGATTTGTCCAATATGTGTCAAGCTCAATATCCGGAACAATGAAATACTGTCCATGCTTATCAATAGTACGTTCGGTGATTTCATAGATGGTGCGTATGCCTGCCGTCTTCTCTGTTTTATTAGGAAGCGTGTAGGTTACATCGCGGAATGTCTGCCCGATGTAAACGGTCTTTCCATCCCTCGGTTTTTGGATATTCGTACAGCAGTCCTTCACAGATGCAAGCCATTCCTCCTTGCTTTCCTGCCGTGGATTACGCTTGATGATGAAAGACACATTGTTGTACCTGTAACTCTCTTCCATAAAGATGCCAATGTTCTCGGATGCATCATTGCCGGAATCAAGCCGGATGAGTAATGGTTTATCGGTCAGCTGGCGGCACAGCTCAATTGTCTCGCGCAGGAAATCCGGTGTTTCTTTCTGGCAGTGCTGTTTCCCAACGCGGAGCTGCGTATTGACAAAATAACCTTCTGTTCCTATATAAGCCATGATTGGTGCATAACCATCAAATCCTTTATAGGTACGGGAAACGCCCTCCTTTTTGGTCTTTGAATTATCAAACGGAGTGACGTCAATGTCCACCGGCACATAGCCATTTTCAAGTGCGGCAGGTTCGATCTTCATCTCACGCAGCATGTCGATATTTGCCTGAAGGATATCTCCACGCAGGGAATCGCCAATCATATCGAAACGCTGGCGGAGGGTTTCTGCGGATGGAATCGCATATGCGATTCCAAGGGCATATTTGTAATAGTCGGGATCATCCATCATTTCGCGGACGGCTTCGTACTGCGGTTTGCCCTGACAGAGCATACCAATATAAGTCAGGAGAATGTCACCATTTTTTATCTGCTTTTGCAGATACTCATTCGATATAGGTGCCCGATTAATCTTTTTGACAAAGTTGCTTTTGCCAAGAATCTGTCCCACAAACACAAGTCCGCTGGGTGTAATTAATCGTTCATCACTGAACTCTATATGTATGGTTTTCATTGCAGTACCTCCGTATAAATTGATACCTTTATTATACAGGATATGGTACTGCAATGCATTAAAAAATGAAATATTTGCCATAACCCATTGGGTTAAATACTTGAAATACGCAAATGCTCAGCAAAACAGCATAAGTACTAGCTTTGGATTTGGAAATGCGAGGCTGGGTTCACGGATTCAGGATTAAGTATAGATAAAAGCTGCATTAATATCATGAGCACTCTCGGAAACTCAATAGAGAATAAGCAGGAAAAGGTTGATTTTCAGAAATGAGAGGGATAAGGGATGGATGATTATGGGGCTTGAGCAGTCCAGAGAGCATAAAGAATAAAAATGTGCATGACTTTAAAACCTGTCGAAAAACAGGCCTGAAAGAATCCAAAAGCAGGAAACTTGGTTTATGCCACTGCCTGCACCTGCTGTTTATAGCGGGCATCCAGATGGATGCAGATTCCAATCATGGTTGTCATGAAAGAATAATGCTCCTTTGTGTGTATGAACATACGGTGCAGTCCGTAATCATTGAGGATGCGGTTGTTGATACGTTCCGTGGCGGTGCGTTGATTATAAATCTTCTTATAAGCATCTGTGCCGCGGGGGACGTCGGTGTAAAGCCGGATATCCCATTCGGGCCGGGTCTTGACGACTCTCCCATATTTGGAATCGGTGCAGGAGTTTTTACATTTGGAACAGTGATCTTTCCCATAGGGGCAGCGCCACATGAGGTAACCGCTGGATCTGTCATAACCGTTAGGCTTCATGCGCAGTTTTTCCTGACATAAGGGCGTTCCATCTTTGTCAATGGTGATGGTATCAGGAATTGTTTTTGGCCGGCCGCATTTGTCGTTCAGGTCGATGAAGGCCCGTATTCCCCTGTTTTTAAGGATCCGGTAGGTGGGGTAATTGTCCATTGCAGAATCCAGGCACATATTCGAGGTGGAAACAGCCGGCATATGTTTTTCCAGTTCATGGAAAGCGACAAGGAAATTGACCGAATCATGACGCTTTGCACTGGTAAAACGCAGAAGCAGGGGGAGATCTGTCCTGAGTTCACTGTTATAGCAGGATAATTGGAACAAAGTGTAGCCGAAGTAATATTTTTCCAGGTCGCTGTCCCAGCCCCAGGAAGCATCGGGGTCGGGGAAATGCCGCAGGTTTTCCGGTGCGCCAACCCTGTGGTGCCCGCGTGGGCAGGCATGGGTATGCACGGCGGTGCCGTCTCCGGAAACCGTAAGGTGTTCCCTTGGTATGAGGCCGGATTCCATGGAAGGCAGGACAGTCACGTGATAGAAGAAGCGCTGCAGCCGCCCTTCAAAGTTAAAAGGGATATCCTTCCCGCTCATGAGCCGTTTTTCGATAGATTCTGTGATTTTGGGCTTTGCCTCCTGTGCTTTCTGTTTTTTGCCTTTGGGCTTATCCGGCTTTTTGGTGTTCCAGGAAGCCGGAAGCAGTTTGTCCCGCGCATATAAGTCCGTTGGCGGTGCAGCCCAGAGCCTGTCCATGAAGTCAAAATAAGAACCGAGGGGCGGCAGGGAATCCGTAGTGCAGCCGATGAGAGCGGCAAGGAGGCGGTCATGTTTGAGCCTGTCGACCCAAAGGGTAAGGGATAGCTTGGCCAAACCTTCTGAAA
The DNA here is from genome assembly GCF_000364225.2 of Eubacterium plexicaudatum ASF492. Lineage (GTDB taxonomy): Bacteria > Bacillota > Clostridia > Lachnospirales > Lachnospiraceae > Eubacterium_J > Eubacterium_J plexicaudatum. Next base: position 3,534,594 of record NZ_AQFT02000001.1, on the reverse strand, counting down.
ATAGAAGAAAGAAAAGGATAAAAGACCAAAAGATTTGTGGCTGGTTCTTAGCGGGCCTGCCAGTGTTGGAGTAAAAGGGCAGAAGGAACTCCATGGCCTTATCGGTATCGAAAAGGCGGAGTTTCTGCCATGGTTTCCAAAGCTCCGTATGGAGCCGGACTCTTTCAGAGGAATCGAAATGGACTTTGGATTCGTTGAGAAAGTACTTGTAATCTTGCATGGGCTGCCAGTACTTGATCATAAAGTGCACCTCCTAGTAGTTTAGTTTAATGCTGTGCGTGTGGCACAGACGCTTCTTAACTACAAGGGGCGCGTTTGGTGACTGGCGTATATGGTCACCAAACGCGCCGCACATTTTGACTTATATGTCAATACTTTTTTGAAAATTTAACAAAAATGTTTTCCGGGATATGGAGGAAAGCAAAAAAGAAGAACATGAAAAAAGAGCGGAAATTCGGGCTTAAAGAGTTTCCGAGACCGCTCCTAAGAAAAAATGGAGGTGGAATAAATGACTTTGAAGCAGGAAGCATATGCTGTGATTGATTCTTTACCAGATGATGACAGTGTTAAATTCTTTATAGACATGATTCGGAGATTTAATGTAGTGGCAGGGAAAACAGAGAAAATATCTGAGAATAAAAATTTAATTTTAGAAAAAAGACAGGCGTTTTTACACATGGAGGAACTGAAAAAGAAGTATCCATTCCCAAAAGATTATGACTGTGAACAAATCAGAAGGGAGGCTATGGAAGAAAAATATGGTTGCATTAATTGACACTAACGTTATATTAAACTATATTACAGACCGTGAAGATCGGTTTCGAGATTCTTCAAAAGCGGTTATGGATTTGTGTTCTCAAGGAAAAGTTGATGGATATATAGCTTTTCATTCGTTGTCTATTATATGGTATTCGCTTCGGATTCCAGATGAGGGGAAGCGAATGTGGTTAAAAGATATTTGCAAGCTGCTGACAGTTGCAGGGGCTTCACACGCTCAGGTTTTAGAGGCGATAGAAAATGTACAGTTTAAAGATTTGAGGATTGCCTGCAGGATGAATGTGCGAGAATGGTAAATGCAGACTGTTTGGTGACGTGTAATTTGAAAGATTTTAAGATGGCTAAAACAAAGGTTTGCAGTCCGGATGAATTTATTACATTATTATGAGAAAACGGATGCTGCTGTTCTGGGACAGGCATGTAATGGCGTTGGAAACGCTGGTCTGCCATAATCAGGATCATAATGACCCATTTGACAGGACAATGATTGCACGGGCAAAGGCAGATGGATTAAAGTTTGTTACACATGACTATAAGATTTCTTTTATGAAGAACCCTGCGTTTTGTCTGTATAAATTTCTTCACAATAAATGCCTTTGTTTAGAGAATGTATTTATTGTGAAGATTTATTTTGCCATTTAATTATAAAGGATGATGATACATAGTCTGGATACAAAAATAGGGACGGGAATAGTATTTTTACAGAACAACTGTTTGTGACATTAATTTATCACCAATTTTTTGATGATTTAGCATTAATTTACCTCAACCTTAACGAAGTTATGCGGCTCACAGCGATTTTTTCCGAAAAAAAGTTGAAAATTTTTGTGCATTAACTTGACTCAATCGGGATGGGGGAGGCTGGATTTGTATAAGACGTTTGAGAATTTTCGGAATGTGTGATTATATAAAAAAGTTTCTTTTTTCAATAATATGTAAATATTAGTAAGGTTGTAAAACAGCGGAATGCATGTAAAATCAAGGTGTTCCGCTGATTTAGCCCTAATATTTTTTGAGCGCTGAAACAGTAAAATGCGTGTGGGATAAGCATATTTTTAGGTTTCCATGCCAGATTTCAGTAACTTGACACTAAATTACCACAAGGCTTTCCGGAGAGTAGAATAATATTTTTAAGGTGGTGGAAAGGATAAAAACAGCCTGGGTAAGAAATCGTGCAAAATATGGCAGACATGCAGTTCTGTTAAATGGTCTTACTGACGGATGTAAAGGTATACTGTCGGCTGCATTTCAGGATAGCCGGTATACAATAACAGTGAAATGTTGGGGATTAAGTTAGTTAAGTTTTATGGCTGGCTTAATCCCTTTTTTTGTTTAGAAATATTGAAAACATAGGGAGGTATTGGAATAGGAGTTACAAAAGCACAGGAAAGACAGGCATTGGAACGAATAAGGAAAATAGTAACTATTCAGAACCCCCTTATTCAAAGATGAAATCAGGATGACCTGAGATTGCATTTCTGATTGCTTCGTAAGCATTGTATCCCTGCTTATGTGCTGTGCCAACATAGGACATGATTTTTAGATAATCTCTGGCACCTTCCTCAGTTCGGAAGCATCCGGATACTTTGGTTTTCACCTTTATCATCCGCAGATCTCGTTCCGCCTGGTTGTTATCAAACGGGACATGGAAGTTATGGATAAAAAGGCAGACTGAGGCCTTGTAATTTGCAAGGCGTTCTGCCAGGGCAAGGATTTTTCCTTTTTTCTTCCGTCCACGTTTTTTCTCCGTGGTTTCGGTAAGTGGATTTTCCTTCCGGGCCTGTTCGATAAGTTCATCATACTTCTTATCGAACTTATGATAATGATAATAGCTCAGAGAGTCCTTTCCCTTCTCTACAGCTTTCTCTTTGGCCTTTTTCATTTCCAGTAAAAGGTCTATAAATGCAGATGCCCACTTCTGATCCGGATGATTTTCATCAATCCCCGTTAATTCACGGAGAAGATGGGCACAGCAGACTGCATGCTGAATATCCGGATAATTCCAGTAGGAAGCCCAGCAGTCATGCATGGCAATCCCTTTGAATTCCGGAAGAACGCCGCATTGCTCCATACCTGCAGTTCCACGTTTGGGACTGATATCAAGATAGGTGTATTCACAGTTTGAGGCACCATGAACCCACCAGGGTTTTTTATCCACTCTGGTTCCGGTTTCGTCGAAATGTCCAAGCGCAGAACCGATCATCTTATCCTTGATCTTACCTACTGTTTCACTCAGACTGTCAGCGCATCTTTTTACCATGCTGCTGACCGTTCCTGTTGCAATCGGAATGTTAAATACTCCGGAAAGAATCTCATGGGTACGTTTGATGCTGACTGCGCCTACGGTATTTAGTGCAACAGCTAATGCCTGAAGGTTTTCACCATACTGTACGGTTGCTTTTACGTCAGAAGGGAAAGCACCTGTGCGGGTATCTCCATGCAGCATACAGACTGGAAGTTCCAGCGCCTGATGCTCCGTTACATTGACTGTAACAACCGCGTCAATAACATGGCGTTTCTCCGCAATACATGCAGTGCCTTTGCACATCTGATAATGCTGGCATCCTTTACATGCGGAGGGCATATGTTTGACATTTCATCCGGAGCTGTTATTACCGCTAAATGTATCCCCTGATGTCCATCCTGTCCACCGACCTTTTTTCCGGATGGTTTGCGCAGACTCTTAGGAGCAGGTTTTTTATAGCCATCACTTGAAGGTGGTTTGGAACTGTTTTTGGAGTTCTTATTAATCTGTTCCTTCAGTTCCTGTATGGTCTGATTTAACTCAGCAATAGTTGCTGTGAGAATTTCATTTTGCCTGAGCAATGAAGCATTCTGTTCAAGCAATTGCTGAACCATTTCAAGTGTAACATTTACTGGCATTCAGACCACCTTCTTCCGTTAAATTTGATACTTCTATTTTAACGGAAAATGGTCCAAAAAGCGAATCGTGTCGTTTTGATATACTGTCAAAATGACGGTGGATAAACAGTAAAAAACAAGAGATAATTGCCGGTAACACTCGGATAAAATCCACAATTACTCTGTTATCTGTGATACAACTGGGGAATTATGTTTCAGTAATCCACAGCCCAAAAACACTTGGCAGTTATACTAGAAAGTTATCCACTTTTTACACTAAAGCAATGACAAAACAGAAATTTTATTTTCTCTGTTTTGTCCAAAAATCAATGTGCCCTTAATGGGGTGCTGAACAGTTACCGAAAATATTTCTATTATGGCCCCGTATTTTGATTTTATAATTCTGGATACACTGCCTTCCCTTGGCATGATGACAGTCAATGCCCTGGTGGCAGCCGCATGGGTTACAGCGGCCAGTAACCGCACAGCACATATCTGATGCAGAATGCGAGCCGTAATTTCAGGGGTTTTCATGTACAGCATGAAGTTATGCAGCCGTCTGTTTAAAATAGATTAACAGCCGGACATCTGAAAAAAACAGATTCCGGCATGGAAAGGGCAGTAAGAAGAGTTTCAGGCCACTGTAAAAAACGGGTGTGCCGGAAACGGTTTTTTACTGACTTTTCCGATTTGTAATGCCAGCATTTTCCGGCCGTCCGTGGAAAGGCGGCACAATGCTGACATTAAGAGGACTGAAAAATATGGCGGAAATCCCGGCACCAAGAGAGAAAACACCGACTGCAAAAGAACTGAGGACATCTGCAGAGCCGGTTGCAGAGCATATTTTACGGGAAGATGCAGGGATAACCGCCTATAAGAGCGGCTATGCCGTTTATTCTGTATGCGGGGCGGCAATTGTATTCTGTATCCATTCATGCGGCGGATACTGTTATGATTCAGGAGAAAAACCGTGCGGCATTGGCAGTGGTCTGTTCGACGGGCAAGCATGGTACCTGCGCCTTGTCCTGGAAGGGGAAGACCGCCTGTGCCGTAACCTTGAGGCAAGGGAACAGGGCCGGAGTATTTCATACAGCAGCGTATCAGAGGAATGGGGCAGGCTGGATTCAGGCGGGGAGCCGGTGCTGGACCGGATCATCCGGGAAGAAACAGTTGAGGGTTTCCTGTCAGACCGGAAGCGTCTGGCAGTCAGGCTTTTTATCTGGAGCAGAAAACGGAACGGCAGATTGCGGGTGAGCTCGGCATTACGGCGCAGGCTGTTTCCAAAATTCTTGCAAAATCAGTAAACAGGATGCGCCAGAGTGGATTGATTGGGAAAACTGTGATGTCCGGCAGTTTGACATGAGAGGAGGGAATGGCATGCGCGGGAAAAAACCATCAGAACGAGAAAATATGTCCTGCCGGCCGGCAGAGGGGCATATTCTGTTCTGTCAGGCAGTTATTGGGAAAACACGCCGGAAGAAAACGCGGCAAAGCTCATCTGTATGGAAAAAGTACAGCAGAGCATAAGCCGCCTGTCGGAACAGGATGCCTGCCGGGACAGGATTCTGGCGCAGCTTCGTGAGGAGATGGCCGTACAGGGAATTGTGCGTGGATATTTTTAGCGGAAAGCAGCGCATATGTGGATATGGCGGTATCCGGGGAAAGCAGATTGCAGATGAACCTGCGGCAATCCTGCAGGTTTGTGAAAATGTTACCGGGGTATTTGAAGTACTATTTCCGTATCGGGCTGTCATGAAAAGTGGAGGCTGGCGGAACTAAAAATAAAGTGGATGAACCCTGTGTTCACCATACACTGTCGGAAGCAGAAAAGTATTATTTTTGGGAGAAGGACAGGTAATTTATGATTCTTAATGAGTTTATGCTGGAAAAAGTAAAGTGCAGTCTGTCTGATATACGGTGCCGGATCATCACATAATTAAATTGGAAAATGTGACAGTATCTGTTGTTAAGTGATGGACAGCAGAGCGGCAGTTTTATTTTGTTTCGGATACAGGATATGATGCCCGCATGAATTTTCATATCCTGTATTTTATTATTGATTTGATATGATATGACTGCTTTAAATATGGAACTCTTTTCTGGGATGGTTCGTTGCCGGAATATTCATCTGTTTGGACAGTGCAACATGGGTATATATCTGTAATATTAATAGAGCTGTCCCCAGGCATTTTCTGGATATAGTGTATATCCACATCTGCTTCTAGCAGGCTCGTGGCAAATGTATGGCGGAACATATGCGGGGTAATATGTAACTCTATGTCAGTGAGAAAAGTTGACATAAATTCATATCCAAAAAAAATAAAAAAAGCATTGATTGTAGTCGAACTTATGATATAATATACTAGGAATGTCGATAAAAGTATTATTAAGAATAATAATAGAAGAATAAACAATGTGATACAAAAGTGATGGATAATATCTGATTATCCTTCAAATTATTAACCGGATAAAAAAGATCAGTTACCTTGATATGTAAAAAGAAATAGTTGTAGATAGAAAGAATGTGTAGAAATGCAGGTGAGGGAATGGAATACTTAGTTTGGGTCGGACCACGTGATGCAGATTGGAAATACGATGCTTCTTTTCGGATACCATTTGCTATTATTCAAAAAATAACATTATGCCAGAACGTAAAGCAAATATTTACGGAAACATTTTTAATCGTTTTGTTGAAGATAGAATGAAACATATCCTTGAGAAACATCCAAATGCAAAATTTATGTTTTATAATCAAAAAATAGCATATTTTATTGATAAATCATTAAGGAAATATACAGTTTGTGTGAATGAAAAAATTCTGCTTGACCTACTGGATGATAAAGTTTATATGAGATACTGGGCAGGAAATTATGTTCCCGTATTGCCGTCTCTATTGACCGATTCTAAATCATTATCTTTTGAACAGCTTCACGAAAAGCTGGATCAGGGCAATGAATTTATAGTTCAGCGAAATCATAGTTCAGGTGGTTTTGGAACATTTTACTTGAATAGTCAAAACCGTATGCTTCAAGATTTAAAAGGAAATTATAATGAGCTTTTTATTGTTTCTCCATATGTAAAAATAATATTCCGATTAATATAACTGCTATTATTATGAAAGAAGACTTGATTATATTTCCGCCTTCTCTGCAAATAATTTCCTTAGTAGAAAACCAACTAATATATCAGGGATCAGATTTTTTTGCAACTCAGTACTTTCCGGATGAACTGCGCAAAAAATATTTAGATATTCTCTAAACCTTTTAAAAAGGATTCAAAAATTAGGCTATTTAGGAATTATTGGCATTGACTTTATAGTTAGTGGTGGGCAGGTATATTTTCAGGAAATAAATCCTAGGTACCAAGCGTCTTCTTTTTTGATTAATGCAGCATTAACAGATCATCGATTAACTAACTTGAGTATGTTAAATATTGCTGCTTTTTCTCATAATACGGATTATTCTGTAAAAGAAAAAAAATTGAAGTCGGCTACAGTTTTTATAAAGAAATATATTTTCAAAATAATCAGCACTTATACCATTTGTGGAATATAGCAGCAAAAACCCCTTGGTCAGCGATTTACTTTCTGATGGCTGGAATCCTGACATGCAGATGGAAAACCATGCATATTGTTATACAATAGTTTTTAAAACAAATATAACATCACTAAATTTAGATGGAGGGTTCAACTTATATCCAAATATATTAGGTGAAGAAGCATTCATTCAAAAAAACTATGATTTAGACATAGGTTTAAAAATTTCACTGGTTAATCAAGGATGCATATTAACAAATTCAGCAAAACAGTATTTGCAGACTAATGGCAAAATCAAGCAGGCTGTATTTAGCGCTATTGATTTTTATCTAAATAACGGAATGCCCGTAAATGTACCTTTAGATCTTAAATTTTCAGATTTTTCACCATACCGCATTGATTTAAACAGTGAGCAGTCTCCTTGTTTATACTATTATGACCAATTAATATCTGAAATAAATATTGAAATGCAACCAGAATGGAATGAAAAATTTACCCAAAGCGGAGTCTCATACAGTAAAATTGCTTATATGTCTACTGATAGACTTCGTATAAAGCACGAATCATTATGTATTTTTAAATTACAAGAAAAGGCTGTTATTTTTGCAATATACCTAAATCCCAAAGTGCTTCAGTTTTACATTAAAAGATATTTCTGAAGTAATCCATGAATTGTTTAAAAAGCAAAATTTTCGTCATATTCTCATAGGTGGAGCTTCTGCATCAGCAAATGAAGAAGTACAACAAATTTTATCAATAGTGCGTTTGATTAGACAGGAAAACTCTCAAATTCCAATTTATATTATGTGCTTGCCTCCGTCTGAAAAATCTGTCTTAAAAGAATATAAGAATGCAGGTGTCAATGAAGTTGCATACAATATAGAAATATGGGATCGAGAGATAGCAAAAAAAATTATGCCTGGAAAAGGAACAATTCCATTAGAACATTATATGGAAATTTTAAAAGAAAGTACAAAATTATGGGGACATCTGGGAATGTGCGAAGTGCATTGATCGTTGGGCTAAACAGCACCGAAACATTATTGAAAGCCATAAAGACACTATGTGCGAATGGTATTCAGCCAATGCTTTCAATATTCAGACCTATGATAAATACAAAATTATATCCAATAGTTCCTCCATCTAATACAGAACTATTGGACATCTATTGCCAAGCTCAAAAAATATGTATGGAGTATGGCTTAGAACTTGGCCCTACATGTAATGCGTGCAAAAATAACATGTTAGCGTAATAGGAAACATTTTATTGATTGGAAAATTGAATTATATTTCGTTAGCATCAGGCGGAATATTTCCATATGTAATATGGTGGATTTCTTCAATATCTATATCTAAATCCAATATATTCTGCCTTAGGGTTTCCTGATCCAAATGCTGTGTAAATGTTAATTGGTTTTGTAATTCTATCAATTCTTTTTGGCGAGCGATCTTATTACGTTCCAATTCAATTTGTTTGCTTTCAATTTCCAATGCTTTTAATGATTCCTCAAACTCCAACTCACGCTTTGATTGTTTATTTGCTATCCTCTTTTCTTTTAAAATTTCTATCCCAAGTAAGATGGAATAGATACTGGGTATTATAACTGTAAGCGCCTGATAAATATCCTGGAGAAATATGGCTATTTCTATATTTGAATTATGTCTGATAGAAATACTATGTTCTCCTTTTGACGACTTTGTATATTCAACAGTTGTTTCTAAAATAGTTAATAAATTTCCCAAACGTATATTATCACTATAATTGATATTTGTAGTAATATCGATTTCACTTGTCAGGACATTATGTTTACTATTATTTAGCAGATAATTGTTGATTTCATCTCTGTATACAGAATAATTATATTGCAATCTTGCATCTGAATCAGAAAATGTTATTTTTGAAGTAATTAAATCATAAATAGATTTACGCTCGTGATAGCTGAAAACAGGATAAGAATATATCAGTTTGCAAAAATATTTAATTTTCATGAAATCGTAACTTGCTATAGCACCCAAAATCCCTTTTTTATTGCCTCTCTTGCAAAATCATTTTTTCCGAAAGCCAGATAAATATTAGCGACCGGAAAATAATCTTTTGTGCCAATATAATATATCAAAAAATCTGAGATTAATTGTAAATAGCTTTCTTTTGATATATACCCGCTTTGCGCATCTGATGATGAAATAAAGACTTTATCCGTGGTATATATTATATATGACAATAATCCAAAACTATAGCAGACTTGTGAAAAAGGCAAAATTACATGCTGCATCTGTACATTCTCAAATACTGAATAATCTATATTCAAATCACTAAAAGTAACATTCCGTAAACGTGTATTAGAAAACAAGGTGTCTTCCAATGTTGATGAATAAAAGTCTGTATTTTGTATATTACAATTTATAAAAGCTGTTCCATGAAATACACAGTGTTTAAAAAAACAATTTTTAATTTCAAAACTATTCGTAAATAAACTGTCATTAAAATTACTGTTGATGACAGCGCTATCTTTCAAATTATTTTGTAAACTTCCGCCATAAAAGGTACATTCCTGAAAATTTGCATTTTTTATTTTGCATTCATTAAAATAACACATTGAAAAATGGGAGCCTGCCGCGCCAGAATTTTGAAAGACAGTTTGGTTAAATTTTTTTGAGAAAATTTGGAACGTCGCAGACTCTTATTTGTATAGTCTGAAGAATCAATACCGCCTGTTGAAATGAGTGTTGGATTTTTTTGAATCTACTCTTATTTTTACTATGTATAAGTAAATTCTCAACAGATTTTTGAAACTCAGCTTCATTTATGATCGCATTTTGTGCTTTTTCTAAGTATTCCATTCCCTCACCTGCATTTCTACACATTCTTTCTATCTACAACTATTTCTTTTTACATATCAAGGTAACTGATCTTTTTTATCCGGTTAATAATTTGAAGGATAATCAGATATTATCCATCACTTTTGTATCATACTAAGTGTAATTTGATTTGTATTTGACAAATGATTTACAAATATCTTATATAACGTTTAAATTATAAAAAGTATCAAAATATGATGTGGTTTCGAGCTGTAAGCAAACAATTTCATATCTTTTATTTAAAAATTAAGGAGAGGACAATTTAAAATACGCTACAGTCGCTGGCATTTCCAGGAGTCAGTATGGTTTCAGCCATCTATGCATCAGATATGGAAATAAATTGTCTCCTTACTGCACATTGATAACTTCATAGCCTGTCTGAATGGATACCCGGCAGAGAGTGTGCATTCCGCGTGCCATGCCGGAGGAAACGCTGCGGAAAGAAGACCGGAGCAGGAACGGGTTCAGGGTGGAAACAGGCAGACATACAAAAGAGGAATTATGCTTTATTTATCAGGCATATTTGGTAAATGAAAGTATTTGCGAATAGTTTTTTTCAATAAATGCTTTTGAAACGATAGCATCTGGAAAGGTTGCCAGTGGCAGGCTTTTGGATAAAAATTGATACATAAAAATGTCCGCGGTGGTGCGGCAGTTGAAATGGAAAGCCGCATAAGCCACGGAACTCTAAAGTAACGAATGGGGGCCGAAATGGAAAGGAGAACAGATGCAGGCCGGATCAGTGTTTTTACCTGCTGCCGGAAAGCGGGCCGGAGCCGGGAAAAGGCATGGAAGGCTGCGGGGGCTGCCCTTATGGAAGAATCCGTCTATGCATCGGCTTCTGCATGGAAAAGCTGCTTGAGGAAATGCGGCAGAAAAAATACGGGGAAGGAGGCGTGCGCCAGTTCAGTGCCAAATATATAACTGGTGGGAATCCAGTCTGGTAAGACTTAGCAGGTCGCCAGTACCGAGTCCTTGAAGCGCCAACGGCTAACAATGGTGTTTAAGCGTAGGACAGGGAACAGGAACGCCGTAATGCGAAAGCGTGAAGCGATTGAGCTTCGTCAGAATTATCGATTGTGTGGGGTGGTCTGCTACCTCCTTGGGTCACCAATAAGGATTAGTCGCTAAGCGAGACTATGAAAACACACTCTAGAGCACGGCATACCTGATATTGTTATATTTGACATACCTGGGAAACCTGGATGGTTCCGGACATGAGCCAGTAGGGAGTATCGACCAATGTAATGGTGAGTATGAACGAAGACCACTGAGGAGTCGGATTCGCTCATAGTACCGATGAAGGAAGTAATGACTCTGGAGGGATATAATGATAAGACTCAAAAGAAAAAATCCCAGAAAATTTTGGACATATGAAATGGAAATCATGCTGATGACAGAGGACATGAAAAATGTGTTCTGCATCAGCAGCATGCAGAAAATGACAGATGAAAGATGTGGGGGAGGCGGCATTATGACAATCCAACAGAAAGCAACAAACTTAATTTACTGTTTACCTGATGAAAATGTAAAACTAATTGTTGATGTAATGCGTAAAATGCTTACGCCTGTCATAGAGGGCACAGAAAAGAATAAATCGTTGGATACTTCTAAAAGAATAGGTTTGGGAAAAGGGATAATCAATGGCCCTGAAGGTTTTGATGTGTGGAATTCAGAAATTTCCGATTTATTTGAGGGTACAGACATATGAAATATTTGGCAGATACACATATTTTGATATGGGCATTGCGTGATGATCCGAAGTTATCGGAAAAATGCAGGAAGATACTGCTCAATGCAGATAATGCTATTTTTTTCAGTATAGTAAATATTTGGGAAGTCGGTCTTAAGTATGCTTTGCACAAAGAGAGCTTCATGTTTTCGGCTGAAACTTTGCATGTGTTTGCTATGGAATCTTTGAAACGTTCAGAGGATGCGCCCAGACACCGGGATCCTTTTGACCGGCTGCTGTTAGCACAGGCAAAAAACAAGCGGCAGGCTGGGCGCTTATCTTGCGGACATTGACAGGCAGGCGCAGGAACTCTTTGAAAGGCTCATAGAGGGCATGAAACAAGCACAGGGAACAGAACAGCTAAAGGCTGAAAATGCCTTAGAATGGACAGGACGGCACAATAATGTGTGGGCTTGTGCAAGGGAAGTTGTGGAAAGGGAAATCATATATTCATAGATTTATATATTGCAAATAATAATCAGGGGGGCGAGGATATTTTCATGTTTCAAGAATGTTGTCAGATAAGGGTTGTCGCTTCCTGCGCCCTTTTCTGATAGCTGAATTTCTGTTTGCAGGTTGGCGATTATGTCCTTTACCTGCTCCGCCTGCTGTTCAAACTTGGCTTTCATTCTCACATATTCAGCATGGGTTATGTCCCATAAGCGCGAACTTAACTAAGCAGTCCCGGTAAAACTGCTGAATGAAACTCATTATTTTGGTTTATCCGCCATGAATGAAACCAGATAAGGAGAAAACTCAAAATTGTGTTTAAGGCAGTAGACACAACAATGTGAAGTGAATATCTTATTTGGAGGAATTACAAAATGGCAAAATCATTATTTGAACAGTTAGGCGGTACATATCGGAAAGAAAGTGATTATTTTATACCGTGCTTAACTGTACCCGTTGCCGAAGAACAGCCAATAGGCACATGGGGGCAGCGGCATCTGGACTATCTGAAGCAGTACCGCAAGGTTACATATACAAATTTTCTCACAAGTGGCAAGCTGAATACATACCTTGGCGACATCAACAGGCAGGCACAGGAACGCTTTGAAAAGCTCATAGAGGGCTTGAAACAGGCACAGGGCATAACGGAACAGCTAAAGGAAGAAAACGCCTTAGAATGGGTACAATACTTAAATAACATAAGGGCGTGTGCGAGGGAGATTGTGAACGAGGAAATCATTTTTGCATAAACAACATGGCGGCAGAGGCTAAAAGCTTTGCCGCTTTTCTTTTCAGAGAACTTTGATTAAAGTTCATAATTCTGCACTTGATACAGTTCGTTCAAGCGGCTATACTATATATAGTACGCAATAGGAGGTCAAAAATGTTTGAATATATGACAGCACAGGAAGCCGCAGAAAAATGGAACGTATCGCTTAGGTGGGTGCAGCGGCTATGCAAAGAAAATCGTATTGAAGGAGCAATGAACATCAACCGTGTTTGGCTTATACCGATAATTGCCGAGAAGCCTATTGATAGAAGAAAGAAGAAATTCTAAGTGAGTGTTAAGGTTTCAACATGAACAAGTGAAGATTCAAAATAGAGAGCAAAGAATAGTCGAAAAAGAGCGGCAATACGCTATATGACAAGAAAAATTGAAACACAAAGGATGGTAGATTTTTATGGCTATTCAAATCTAGGTACGCTGTCCTGTCAGCGGGAATGAGAGGTTATAAACATGGCAATGTGGAATCCGTGGCGTGGCTGCCACAAACATAGCGAAGGGTGTAGGTATTGTTACATTCATAAGGGCGATTTCAAGCGTGGGATTGATACAAATAATATTGTAAAGACAGATAATTTCTACGCTCCTATCGCTAAAAATAAATCGGGAGCATACAAAATTAAATCGGGGCAGACCGTATATCTCTGCTTTTCTACGGATTTTCTAATTGAAGATGCCGATGAATGGCGTTCTGAATGTTGGCAGATGATACGGGAGCGTTCAGACCTGCACTTTCTTTTTTGACAAAGCGAATTGAACGCTTCATGGATTGTATTCCAAAGGATTGGAACGATGGATACGAGAATGTTACGGTTGGCTGCACGGTAGAAAATCAAGACAGGGCTGATTACAGGCTTTCCATTTTCAATAAATTGCCTATCAAACATAAAAATATTATCTGCCAGCCGTTGATTGAGGAAGTAAACCTTACAGACTATCTTGATAATGTTGAATTAGTCGTAGTCGGCGGTGAATCAGACAGAAATGCCAGACCGCTTGACTATGCGTGGGTGCTTTCCATACGGGAGCAATGTATCGCTCACAAGGTACATTTTGAATTTCGGCAGTGCGGGACACATTTTATCAAAGACGGAAAAAGCTATACTTTATCTACCCGTGACTTATGCAGCCAAGCAAGAAAAGCAAATATCAACTATTAGCTTAATTTCCTCTCTTTTTGTGCAAGTATAGAGAGGAAAAATGAAAGAATAAGCCTTATAATAATAAAGGCGAATTTATGTCCACAAAGCACGATATGTGCAGAAGGAGGCATCTCATGGAATGGGTTGAAAGATTAAACCAAAGCATGAATTATATTGAGGAACATTTGACAGATGAAATTGACTATGAACAGCTTGGGCGAATTGCCTGCTGCTCCACCTATCACTACCAGAGAATGTTTACCTATATGGCGGGTATCACTCTGGCAGAGTATATCCGAAGAAGAAAAATGTCGTTAGCAGCGGTAGACTTGCAGGGTGGCGATAAACGGATTATTGATATTGCACAGAAGTACGGCTACCGTTCCCCGACCGCATTTAACAGGGCGTTCCAGTCTTTTCACGGGATAGCCCCATCGTCCGTGAAAGATGAGGGTGTATCCGTGAAATCTTTTTCCCCCATTGTGTTTAGAATTGCTGTAAAAGGAGCGACTGAAATGAATTATAGAATAGAAACAAAAGAAGCATTCCGCATTATTGGCGTATCTGCACCGCTTGACAAGGAAATCGAAAATAACTTTATGGTTGTGCCTAAGATGTGGCAGGACGCCGCCGAAAATGGAACAATACAAAAATTGGCAGGAATGATGGATACGCCGCCAATGGGACTTTTGGGCGTGAGTGCCTGCAATGATGAAGAACAATGGAAATATTTTATTGCCGTTTCCAGTACAAAAGCAGGCGATGAGTTTGAAGAATATGCCGTGCCTGCGTCTACTTGGGCAATCTTTTCTGGAACAGGTACAAACCAGTCCATACAGGAATTGGAGCAGCGGATTATAACCGAGTGGCTTCCGGCCTCTGGATATGAATATGCCAACGTCCCCGATATTGAGGTTTACTTAAATCCAGACCCACAGAACGCACAGTATGAGGTATGGATACCCGTATCAAAAAAGGGATAGCGGAGGGACTTATGGACGAGAAATATAATATGTTTATGGAAACAGTTGACGAGCGTTTCCGTAGTTTTGTAAATCAAATCAACGAGTATCTGATAGAAAACGGCTGTAAGTGCGACATTAAATCCCCAAAAAGCGGCTATGTCGTGTCTTATGTGCTAAACAGCAGTAAAAGGACTTTGGCAACATTCGTATCCCGAAAAACGGGAATGAAGCTCCGTATTTACCCCAAACATATACAGGAGTACCAGAGCTTTCTTGACACACTTCCCGAAAAGGTAAAAAAGAAATCAAGAAAGCGTCTGTCTGTAAACGGCTTATCAAGCCCGATGATTGTAATCCGAAATGTGTAATGGGATATACCTTTGTGTTGGATGGTGAACAGTATCAGAAATGCCGTTACATGGCGTTTCAACCTACATTGAGTGAGGAAAATAACCCATATATAAGGCAGTTTTTAGAGAAGGAATTGCGGGCAGGTGCCGATTATGAGTAAGCAGGATGCTATTACAGACTGGGTACATTGCCCTCTTTGCGGAAACAAGACCCGTGACAGAATTAGGGAAGATACCGTTTTAAAAAATTACCCACTCTACTGTCCGAAATGTAAGCAGGAAACATTGATTGAAGCAAAAAAAAATTACAAATAACAGTCATCATAGAGCCAGACGCTTAAGACGCAGAGCCGATGAACTTGTGGAATAAAATCACAGTTCGTTGGCTCTCTTTCATTTCATAAGGCTTTAAGGCAAACGCCCGCCATATAAAAAAACGGCGTTATGGGTGGCGTTCCATAAGGAAGTAAAAGCCAAAAGACTTTGTAATCAGCCAGAATGATTGAATTGTAGGAAAATTCAAATCATACGGAGGAATTGCAAAATGGCAAAATCAATTTTTGAGAAATTAGGTGGCGAATATGAACAGCAAGGGGATTACTTAACTTAAAGATAACATATACATACAGCCTGCTGATACATTGCTTGCAGATACCCCGCAGAAACCAAACCATACAGAAAAGGAGTTTTTGCATATGAAATCAATATTTGAACAGTTAGGCGGCATATACCACGAAGAAAATGGGTATCTTATTCCAGATTTAAGATTGCCAGATGAAGAAGAACAGCCGATAGGCATATGGGGACAGCGGCATATGGACTATCTGAAACAGCACCGCAGGGTTACATACATCAATCTTCTTACAAGCGGCAGGCTCAATGCCTACCTTGCCGACATTGACAGGCAGGCGCAGGAACGCCTTGAACGCCTCATAGAGGGCATGAAACAGGCGCAGGGTATCACGGAACAGCTAAAGGCTGAAAACGCCTTAGAATGGGTCGGGAGGATGAATAACATACAGGCTTGTGCGATGGAGATTGTGAATGAGGAAATCATTTACGCATAGGCGGCATGGCGGCAGAGGGTTAAAGCTCTGTCGCTTTTCTTTATAATTTTAGCAAGAGTCTTCTCAAAAACGGTCAACGGATATATAATATACTTGTATTAACCGTTGCGGTCAACAAGGAGAATGTATATGAATGACAAGTTTTTTAAACTTCCATTAGAAAAACAACGGCGTATCATAAACGCTGCTTACAAAGTGTTTTCCGAAAACAGCTACAAAAAAGCCCCCATGTCAGAAATTGCAGACGAGAGCGGCATTTCAAAAGCGTTGCTTTTTCACTATTTTACAAACAAAAAGGAATTATATATGTACCTGTGGACGAACGCTATTGAGATGACAAGGAAAGCGGTTACAGAATACAAAACTTTGGAAACAGATGATTTTTTTGAAATGCTGAAAAGGAGCTTATTATCAAAGTGTTCGCTTATGCGTGATTATCCGCATTTATATGCTTTTTCGCTAAGAGCATATTATGAAACGGCTCCAGAAATACAAAATTCTATTCAAGAAAATTTTAATGATGTCAGTAAGGCAAGTGAAATGACAGTGTTTGAGAAAATAGATATATCAAAATTTCGGAAAGATATTGATATAAAAGTAATGTATGCTGAAATCTTTTACGCTGTCGATGGATATATGCTGAAAAAATATCGTTCAAATTGTATTATAGCAAACGAAATTGAGAAAGAAATTATTGTTTTAATTGATTTTTGGAAAAAGGTTTATACGCAGGGGTGTGAACAAAATGCAGCATAAAACAATTCTGGCACAAGGCGGAACGGTACATTATTGGATTGTCAAAAATGAAAATGTATCAGAATGTATTGTTTTTACGCATGGAGTAACCGCAGACCATACCATGTTTGAAAAGCAGATAGCCTACTTTTCAGATAATTACACAATCATCTTATGGGATGTTCCTATGCATGGATTGTCGAAACTATATCAGCAATTCACTTATCAAGATACCGCAGAAATATTATATAGCATATTGCAAAAAGAAAATATTGAAAAAACATTTTTAGTGGGAATGTCTATGGGCGGCTATCCATGTCAACATTTTGCTGCTTTGTATCCTGATATGGTAAAAGGATTTGTGGCGTTAGATACAACGCCATTGGGACTTAAATATTACTCAAAATCAGACTTGTGGTGGCTGAAGAAGGTTGTTCCTATGGCAAAATGCTTTACAACAAATCTTTTAAGAAAGAGCATGGCATGGTCAGTATCAGAGAGCCGCTATTCCTATCAAAAAATGTTGTCTATGTTAAAGCCGCTGTCTAAAGCAGAAATTATCCAGCAAATGAGGATTGCCTATGAATATTTTATTGTAGAAAATAAAGATGTTGATTTTTCGTTCCCCATATTGATATTGGTTGGTGAGAAAGACAGCACAGGCAAGGTTAAGGCATATTGCAAAGAATGGGCAAAGCAAACAGGTTATCCTTTGCATTTTATAAAACAGGCAAAGCATTTTGCCAATGGAGATAATCCAGAGCAAGTAAATAATGAAATAGAAAAATTTATTATTGAAACTGTTCTCAAAGAAAGGAAAAATTATGCTGTATTATGATGAATATGGAAGCAAGGAAAGTCCGACTATCATGCTTCTGCATGGGGCGGGTGCGCTTGATACATTTTGTAGGCAGTATTGCTTTTCTGGCAAATACCATCTTGTTGTACCTCACTTAGCAGGTGCGGGAAAGGCGGCTACTGTGATTTATGAGCCAGAAAAGACCGTAGAGGAACTCTTGATGCTCATTAAATCCCTACATAAAAAGCGAATCGGCATAATCGGTCATTCGCTTGGAGGTCAAATTGCGATAATGCTTGTCAGTAAGCAGCCCGAATTATTTGACTTTGCAATATTTTAAGCGCATGGGTAAATCCCAAGTCGAAAAAATTCGGATGTACTGTTCTCTTGCGGGATTATCCGCAAAAATGTTGCACTGGAGATGGTTGGTACGGTTTCAAGGAAAATACTGGAACTACACAAAGGAGCAAGCCGATAATATGGCAGAATATTCAAAACAGATTACTCCGTTGGTGTATCACTCGTTCTTTTCCAATACATTAGATTTATCAAAGTTACCTGAATATCAAGCAGTAACAGTACCAATGTTGGCGATTTGCGGGAGTAAGGAAGTTAGAGATATGAAAACTTCTCTTACATTACTTGCTCAAAATCCAAGCTGTCAGACAATGACATTACAAGGAGCAAACCACGACTTCCCAATGCGTAATGCCAAGCAACTTAATCCAATGCTTGAAAAATTTATATTGGAGTGCTTATGAAACGAGAATCAGAATGGATTTTATGTCCTGTTTGCGGAAATAAAACTCGTGACAAAATCAGAGAGGATACGGTTTTGAAAAACTATCCTCTCTATTGTCCCAAGTGCAAACGGGAAACATTGATTGAAGTAAAGGATTTACAAGTAACGATTATTGAAGGGCTTGAAGCGAGAACATAGAGCTAAACAACAGAACAACGAATCACAGTTTGTGGGTGAACTGTTGCGATAAAAATCCAATCCAAGATAAACAAGGAGAAATAGCGGATAATCGCCGAATCAACTGTTGGTTGAATTAGATACAATCAACTGTTAGTTCGTTTCATAATCCGTTTTCAGTTTGTAAAATATCTGCCAGGAGGTGGGACATGGAACAAGCAATGATAGGAAAATTTATATCAGCCTGTCGAAGAGAAAAAGGGCTTACGCAAATGCAGTTGGCTGAAAAATTAAATATTACCAATAGAGCAGTTTCTAA
The DNA here is from genome assembly GCF_000364225.2 of Eubacterium plexicaudatum ASF492. GTDB lineage: Bacteria > Bacillota > Clostridia > Lachnospirales > Lachnospiraceae > Eubacterium_J > Eubacterium_J plexicaudatum. The sequence continues at coordinate 3,515,299 of NZ_AQFT02000001.1, read as the reverse complement.
ATGGGAAACAGGAAAAAGTATGCCAGATGTTTCGCTAATGCTTGATTTGTGCAACATACTGGGCATAACTGTAAATGAACTGCTTAGCGGGGAAAGGATTATTATGGAGGATTATCAGAAAAGAGCAGAAGAAAACCTTATGGAATTACAGGCGAAAAAAGAAAAAACACAAGGAGAATACAATTCTATATTGAAAATTTTGATTGTAACTTTCAGTTCATTTTTTGTGCTTAATATGGTTTTGAATTATTTCTTTCCGGAAATAAACTTTAACAACCTGTTGGGTTTGCCATCGATAGCTATTGCCGCTATTCTTTTGGTCAAGTGGTTTTTTAAAAACTATGAGATAAAACTAAGATAAAGACAAATGATTTATCCTATTGATATGAAAACCCTATTTGTCGGGTAGAACAATATATCATTACAGAGCCAGACGCTTAAGACGCAGAGCCAATGAACAAGTGAGCAATCACAGTTTATCGGCTCTGTTTTATCTCATAAGGGTTTAAGGCGGACACCCACCATATAAAAAAACGGTGTGTGGTGGGCGATTTTGCTATGCCCAAAAGACCTAACAGACACTCTCCAGACCTGTTTTAAAGTTTGGAGGGATTTTTTTATGTTCTTTTTTCGGGTAGTTATTTATCTGCTCATGTAACGCTACTTCTCACCATGAAACCAGAAGTAGAATCTCCACTTAACAGAATATATATCCCCTATAACCGTAGAGGTCACCGTGCCTTTGCGGTTTTTCTTTTGTCGTTTTTATCAGATTATGCCACAGGGCTGTTTCTGCTATTGGATGCCGTTCGCCGCCTTTCCAATCTGAATTTAGCATTTTCAAAAATTTCAGATTGGAGGAAAAAAGAATGGTATACAACAACGGACGGGAGAACAGGAAATGGCTTATCTGGAAAGAAGCCGAGGAAAAAATATTGAGGGAACATGGAGTTGATGAAACCACCATTGAACAAATCCGCACAGACGACAGAGCAGACTTCAATTCCAACAGGCGGTTTTACCATTGGACAAGCGACTTCGGTGAATACCTTGAGGGGATGGCAGACAGGGAACATAATACCGAGCTAAAGACTGTTGCTGATTTACTGGACGAGATTGAGGACGAAACTCTGTATCGGGCATTGCTTACGGTGGACAGGCGTACCCTGCAAATCATCCTGCTGAAAATGCAGGGCTATTCCACAAAGGAAATTGCCCCGCTTGTGGGATTGACAACAGGGGCTATCTATGCAAGGCTAGACCATCTGCGGAAAAAGCTGCGGAAGATTTTATAATCATCTAAGATAGACGGTTTTTCGGCGGGCTATTGGATGGGGGATAAAGTTCTCCCATCCAATTTAAAATTAAATGAATAAAATTTCCGTCCACAGGGAATACTAAAAAATTTGCCCAAAATCTTGACATGGGTACAGCCGCTATGGTATTCTGAAATACCCATGAGGGAATTGGAAGATTTGGAAATTAAATTAGCACATAGATGGAAGAATGAAATGTCAGCCAACGGACAAGGCTGACCGTCGCCGAAATTATACTGCCTTTTTCGGCTGGTGTATGGCAACAAGGTTTTGAATCCCAAAGCCGTTACATAGCATTGTGAATCCGAGCAGGAGAAATCTCTCCTGTCATTCGTGATGGCGTGTGACGGCTTTTTCATTTATCCAAAAGTTAAGAGAAATTAAATCCAGAACGGAGGTGCAGGGACATAGGGTTTTTCTTTTCGGAGGGTAAGACAGGTATGGAAGAATGCCGCTGCACAGGAAAAATGCTCTGCGGCGTTGTCCACAGAGATAGCGAGCATCGGATTGTGTCAGCCACAATCCAATCCACAGCCTAAAGGCGTGTGAACTTCTCTCAGGGGACAGTCCCTGTTTACCCCGAAGAAAGAAAAATAAGACTGGAGGATTGAGGAAAATGAGCAGAGAAAAATCAGAAAAGGATGTGCGGAATGTTCCGATTACCGTCCGATTGAACGAGGAAGAACATGAAAAATTAAAGCAGTGCGCCGCCGCTTGCGGTCTGACCGCAGCAGAATTTATGCGCCAGTTATGCAAGGGAAACGCCCCGCAGCCACAGCCTAAAACCGAGTTTTGGGAACTGTTAAACAAGCTCTACGAAGTGCATGACGTTTTCAAAAAGTGTGTTCCATACTATCCAACCGCTGCTGAAATCTGTAAGGAGATTGAAGATTTTATCTTAGAACTGCAACAGAAAACAACGCTCCCACAACAGTTTAGCGTAGAAGAATTGACAGAACAGGGGGGTGGTCTGATATGGCGGTAACGAGCCTATGGCATGTCAAAGGGAGCATAAAAGATGTGATTGACTATATAGAAAACCCAGAAAAGACCTTGCCGAATCAAGATATGCAGGACTTCTTTGACGTGTTCTCCTATGTAAAAAATCCGTCAAAAACAAATGAGGGTGAGTATGTTTCTGCCATCAACTGTCTGAAAGAAACCGCCTTACAGCAGATGATTTTGACAAAGAAACAGTACCAAAAGACAGGTGGGTATATCGCATGGCACGGCTACCAGAGCTTCAAGCCAGACGAGGTAACGCCCGAACAGTGCCACGAAATCGGATTAAAATTAGCAGGGGAAATGTGGGGCGGCAAATACCAGATAATCGTTGCCACCCACCTTGACAAAGGACATCTCCATAATCATTTCTGCTTCAACTCCGTTTCTTATCTGGATGGAAGCAAATACAATTATTCAAAATCGGAGCAGAAAAGGTTGCGGGAAGTGTCCGACCGCTTATGCCGAGAACACGGTTTATCGGTGATTGTAACCCCCAAGAAAGCCCCTGCAAGACCGCTGTATCTGGACGAAAAAAGCGGAAAGCCGACACGCTACAACGTCTATCGGGAGGATTTAAGGGAGGCAATCAACGGGAGCAGGGATTTACAGCACATGATGAAATACCTTGCCGACAAGGGATATGAAATTGATTTTCGGGCAGCCATTGGAAAATGAAGCTGTCGCAGTACAAGCATTTCACAAGGTTAGACACGCTTGACGAGCGGTTGACTCCCGATTTTATACAGTCATGTTTGAGGGGAGCGTACAAACTTGGGAACTACAAAGCGAGGATTTCCTACTCTCCCCATATGCCAGAGCAGTATAAAAACGCATGGAAGTCGCATCAGAAAACCACGGGAATCTTAGCGTTATATTACTACTGGTGCTACCAGTTAGGGATATTCCCCAAAGGCACGGACTACAAGCCGACAAGCCCGCTGATGAAAGAGGATCTTCGGAAACTGGACGAGATTACCGCACAGGTACGGTATATGTCAAAGCATAATATCGCTATACTCTCCGACTTACACGTCGACAGGGAGCAAAACCAGAGTGAAATGAATAAACTGATTGACTACCGACAGCATTTGCGGAACAAGGTACGCCGTGCCACACCAGCCGAAAAAGAAAAAATTCGGGAAGAAAAGCAGGGCGTGACGGAACAGATAACCGAGCTTAGGAAGCGGCTAAAATATGCAAACGGGATAGAGAAACGCTCCGCCCACATTGATGACTGCTTAGACCAAATCCACGACACGATTGAAAATCAGCGGTCAAATACAAACGTCAGAGCAGGCAAGGCAGACCGCAGGAGGGAGGAATTATTGCGATGAGCAGACTGTCCGTGGAAGAAATACAGGCGATTATGGAGAAATACAAGGACGTCCCTATGGTAAATCCCGACAAAATATATCCCCCTCTGCCGCCTGTCCAGAACGTCACTCCCCTTGTCCGCATCCCAGAGCCGATGAGCCTTACCGAGAAAATCGGCGGCACGGAATACACCGTCAACGCCCATTTCCGAAAAGACGGGAGGGACTTGCTTGCAACACTTACGGATATTTTTCGGCGCAGCGCACAGGGATATGGATTTTATGATGAGAATTGGGGTGATGATGACGAGGAATAACAGGCAACGGAAGAATTATCGCTTTAAAGCGTTGAAGTTTAAGGGCAGATGTGGTACACTGTACCTACACTTCACAATACCGTGTCTGCTGTCGGAAAGGAGAGCTTTATGAAAAGACAGCAGGAAGAATTTACGGCATTGTATTGTAGATTAAGTCAAGATGATGATATGACAAATAGACGTAAAGCCAAGTGATTTTTTTCGGCATCCATAAGGGATGCCGTTTTTCTATTATTGGATAGCCCCGACAAATTTGTAGTAGATGGTAATGCGCTTTTCCTTACCCTTGCGGCAGCGCCCCATACCTGGTGTTTCGTAAATCGTAATCCGGTCAATCAGTTCATGAAGCATGAAGCGGTCGAGTTTTTCAAAGCTGGTGTATTTTCGGATAAGGTCAGCGAAGCGGTCAATATCGGCCTTGGTATCCCGAACCTTTTCCAGTGCCTTTTCCATCTCTGCAATGTTCGCTTTCAGCGTTGCCCGTTCCGTATCGTAATCTGCGATAAACATGGTAAAGATGTGGTCGGGCAGCTTGCCGCTCATATTGTCCTCGTAGGTGCGTTTCAGCTTCATATCCAGGTCAGCCAGCCGCTTCTTTGCTGATGCCAGGTCGCGCTTCATTGTCGCGGTCTGTTTCTGCTGATCGGCGCATTTCAGTTCCATCAGTTTCTGTGCTGCTTTCTCGGTGTCCTCGCTGAACAGTCTGGCATTGCGCTGAATATCCTCCTGAACCACCTGATAAAGCGTGTCACGGTTAATATAGTGGCTGGAACAAGCTACTGTCCCTATCGCCTGACTGCGCCCGCACATATAGTAAAAATACTTCTGCTGGCTGACACCCAACTTCATGGATGTTCCGCAGGCTTCGCAGTAAAACAGTCCTGCAAACAGCGCCGGCTCGTCTTTGGCTTTAATGGTCTTTTTCCGCGCAATCAGTCTTTTTTGTGCTTCATCAAATAATTCGCGGGATATGATCGGTTCGTGCATATCAGGAACAACTACCCAATCTTCTTTAGGGATAGGTTCCCTTTTTTTACTTCGGTAGGATGGCGTGTACTGCCGCCCTGCACCATGCTCCCCACATAGATTTCGTTTTGAAGCATGAAATGTACATAAGTCCGTGTCCAGAAGTGGCGGCGTTCAAACTCGCCATCCCGTTCAGGATTGTGCTTACGGAAACGTGTATATTCCTTGGGGGATAAGATACCCTCGTTGTTCAGGGCTGTTGCAATGCTCCTTGCCCCAATCCCTGCCGCGCACATTTCAAACATCCGCCGGACAACCGGCGCGGTTTCCTCGTTGATAATCAGCTTGTGCTTATCGTCAGGATGCCGCAGGTAGCCGTAGGGGTCGAGTGCGCCAAGGTATTCGCCGCGCCTTGCTTTAGTATGAAGCGTGGACTTAATTTTTGTGGAAATATCCTTGGCGTACATATCGTTTAGGATGTGCTTGAACGGCGTAATATCCATGCTGCTGGTCTGGTTCAGCGTGTCAACGCCATCGTTCAGGGCAATGTAGCGTACATGGCGCTCCGGGAAATAAATCTCGGTGTACTGCCCGCACATGATGTAGTTACGTCCAAGGCGGGAGAGGTCTTTGGTAATGACCAGGTTGATGCGCCCTTTTTCAATGTCGGCAATCATCCGCTGGAAGCCGGGACGGTCGAAATTCGTACCTGAGAATCCGTCGTCGATATAGGTATCGACAACCTCCCAGCCCTGTTTCTGCACATACTCGGCCAGCAATGCCCGCTGGTTCCCAATGCTCATAGATTCGTGGTCGGCCCCATCTTCGGAAGAAAGCCGGCAATAGATAGCGGCTCTGTAATTCTGTTGTTCTCTCATAAAACTGCCTCCTTATCAGTCCGAGAAACAACAGGGTTTATGCTCGTCTGTCATCTACACTATACCACATTAAAGCGGTAAAGTCAAGCTGACAGCCTGCTGCTTCTGACGATACTGCACACATATTTTAACTGCTTGTGTCGTAAAGGATTTTCTTTACGGCGGCTTCGTGGATGGCTTCGCTTGCCGTCCTTGTGCCGCTGAAAACGCTGACCACCCGGATGGTGTCGCGTCCGATGGTAAGCTGGTAGCCCTGCTCGGACGGCTCCACAGCGGGGGATTTTGGCTCTTTCGTTACTGTGTCCATACAAACCTCCCTTGCAATGAAAAGGGCCGCAGACGGGGTAGTCTGCGGCTCCTATGTACGTTTTCCCATCAGCCCTTGAATCGGTAGGGCAGCTTGCGCCCGCCGCGCTGCTGGCTGTTATACTTTTCCAGAATGACGCGGGCGAACCGGAGGGTGGCTTTATTGGTGGAGAAGTCCATCTTGCCGCGCCGGATGATTTCCTCCGGGTCAACCGCAGACAGCCGCTTGATGAAAGAGCGGTCGTCCAGTTCGGTTTCATAGGTTTTCAGAAACAGCGCCATGCCGGAGAGCATAGACGCACGGAGGGAGATGGACGCGCCGTGCCATGTGCTGTCCAGTAATACCAGCAGGCGGGAAAAAGCCGCTCCGCCCAGCAGACGGTAGGCGTTGATGATTGCGCGGGTAGAGAGGATTTCATAAGCGTCACCGCTTTTCTTATCCAGCACCCACACAAAGCCCGCCGCCTCCACAAGCCGCTTGATTTCCAGCACCTCCGCATCCGTGCCGGACTCCAGCAGGGCTTTTGTTGCGTGGGAGAGTCGCAGCCGGCCTTTGGACTGATCCAGCTTGAAATACAGTTCGGCTTCCTGCTCGTAACTTTTAACAGGCAGCTGAAAAATAACCTTTTTAATGGAAAATACCGGCTCATTGCCTGTGACGGCTCTGCGTTGGATATTTTCCGCAACCCAAATGACCCGGACACTTTTTACGGGCCCAGCCGGATGTCTCCAAAAGGTTATAACCAGGCTTATATCAACGCCTGCTATTCCATCCCGGACAGGCGCTTCACCGACCTTGTCATCCAGCCCGGCCGGAAGCACAATGAATACAGCGCCTTCTGCCAGATGGTGGATGCCGCAGGCCCCGCACAACCGGCAGTCCTGCGTCTGTCTGCATTGCAGACAGGGGATATGCGTCTTACAATAATTTTGCTCATGTCATTGAAAACGGGCAGTATTTCCTGATCCGCTGCACGGATAAAAAAACAGAAGCCGTCCCCGGACGCAGCCTGAACGGGGTGCAGGCACTTGACACGCATGCGGGGCGTATCCTTACGCGCTCGCAGTCAAAGAAAAAACGGAAACACCCGGAGCTTGCGGAAAGCTGCCGCTGCGTGTGCAGCGACGTTCCTATGGACTTCATTACAGACACAGGGTGCGAATGCAGCATCGCACTGCGGGACGTCCGGTTTGAAGCGGCTCCGGGCTCTTTTGTAAACCTTATAACAAGCCTGCCGGACCATGAATTTGATATGGATGCGGAAAGCCTGATTGCAGCCAGTATTGAAGCAGTCAGGCCCGGCAGAACCTTTCCCCGACAGAAAAGGTTCAAAATCCCCATGAGCTTCTGTTATAGGAATTAAGTACAGAAGCCGAATAACACATTCTTAATATACACCTGTTTTCAGGCGGATTCAATAATTTTATAAAATCGTTGAATCGGCTTTATTGTCTTATTCTCCTATCATTCAAAATACCGAATATCCAAACATTTTTCAGCTTTTTCCGCCGGCTGCATTTTGTGGTTTAAATATAAATATCCTTTTATCTCCGGCTAAGTTAACCGCTTTTCTTCCTTAAATGCAGTTTTCAAATAAATTTTTCGTTAAGTAAATGACATTGGTTCACACCAGGACTTTGCATTTACTGGACCGTTCCCCTCATTCAGTGTCCGGAACGCCGTTACTTCTGTCCGGAAATGATTTTTTAGCATCTTCTAAGGTGTTGTGCTGTCATGCATGCCTCTCTGGCTGCCGTCCATACCGCCTCTGCCGCCTCTGCCGCCGGAAATCGCAGTGCTGTCATCGGCATGAATGCCGTCGTCTCCGGATGCAAGCTGATAACTGCCATCGGAAATGCAGATGCTGCTGTTTGAATGGAGTGCATCGTCTGCTGAGTCGATGACAAATGTACCGCTGTCCAGCCACAGGTTTCCGACTGCTTTTATGCCTTTTGTGCTGTCTGTCTGTGCATCTGTCCCGGAGAAATCTGCTTGTGTGTCCGACGGTTTAAAATCTGTCGCCGGTTTCAGTTCCGGCATATTTTCAGGTGGCAGGGAATCCTGTGTTCCCACTGTGGCTGACAGATTCTCTGCTGTCCGGATATCACCGTTGTCATATCCGTATCGAAAATACCCTGGAAAAAACTGTTAAGCATATTGAAACCCTCCGTTTGTCATGATGTTTTGAAATGCAGCTTTGTATGGCTGAATATTCCTGTCGGTCTGTATCTGTGCTTCTGCCAGGATATTCTGATAAGCAGCTCCGTATTTTGAGAAGGAAGTCTGGCAGATCTGCTGTGCTGCCAGCTGCCGGCTCATCCAGAGCGGCATGGCACTGGCTGCTTTGATTTCCATAAGAGCTTCACCCTGATGCAGCAGTGGTTTTCCGTAAATAGCGGCACCGAGGGACAGGTCTTTTTGGCGGTATTGTATATTTTCGTCAAATGTGACCCTAAAGCCGCTCCCGTCTGTGGATTCCTATGCCTCACGCTCATAGGAAAGAAATACGGCGGGGCGCAGCGGCCGGTACCAGCTGCGGAAATAGTCGATTTCGTCTGCAATCTGCGACCGGACGGGCAGAGGAGCGCCGGACTGGAAGCATTCTCTGGCAGCTTCGCACCCGCAGCTTTTCTTTATAGACTGGTTTTTCCAGAGAACGCCGGATGAGGCGGAAGGTGTCTGAATCTAAATAAATATTACGGATGCAGGTATGGCCGTACGGATCCGGGCGCATGTATGGTTTCATCGCTTCCAGCATCCGTTCTTTTTCCTGGCGGCTCAGCAGGTATTTCATTTCATGTCTTTTGAATATGTTCTGATAATCCATGATGATTCTCCTTGTTTCTATAGTCCGCTGCGCCGGCAGCGCATGACGTCTTTTTGTTTGATGAGATGATAGCATCTGAAACTTAAATTTAGTTAAAATGAAATGTGAAAAAACTATGTAGACGAAGGGACGGTTCACAGCCTCAGTGCAAAACAAAGCGCCTGCCATTTCTGGCAGACGCCTGTCAATCCATCAGGATTCTATTTATTTTACCCGCAGCACTGCTGCATTGCTCCATGCGGAATAAATATTTGTGTTTTTACCGCCTGTTTTTACTGTCTTGTAAGTGCGGATGCGCACATAATATTTTTTGCCGGCCGACAGTTTTTTCACAGTCTTTGCTGTTGTCGAAGCCTTTTTCACAAATGCGCTGTGGGTACTGTTTCCCTTGAATCCGGCAGTCCTAGAATACTGAATCTGGTACCCGCTGGTCTGGGAAGTCCTTTTTGCCCATTTTACAGTAAAGCCGCCGGACAGTGCGGTGGTCTTTTTCATGGAAGTGCCTGCCGGGCGTATCGTAAATGTCTTTTTCACGGTACTACTGTAGCCGCCCTTGAACTTGATTACAGCTGCTGCCCTGCCGGCTTTTACGTTATTCTGATAGCTTACTGTATAATATCTGTCCGAAATCCGCCTGCCAGCTGTATCCACTGCTGTGACGGCCGGTTTTTTTGCCTTTCCGCTGTATGTGTACACAGTTTTGGAGAGCTTTACGGACTTCACCTGTGCTTTTGCAGTTTCTTCCGGCTCCTGTGGATTTTCCGGCTCTGTCCCGTTCTGGGACGCTGAAGGGTCTTCCGATACATCTGTGCCGTCCATCGGGTATGCCGACAGAATGACGGTCCAGTCCGATGCACCGACAGCCGGCAGACGTACCTTCCCGTCGTCTCCCACACAGTCTGCACAGATAAATGACAGGCTGCGCTGGTCAGGGTCATAAGCAAACAGGTTTGCATACATCCCGGCGACTGCATCTGTCTTTCCGGTACCAATCATAATACCGTTCCCTCCGATGCAGGTCTGGATTGTAAGCACTGCCGTAAAACCAAACGGTCCGTTATGGACAGGACTCAGTTCCAGGTGTGCAGAAGCGCCTGCCGTGCTGTTTAAAACATCCCGGGGAATCTTCCCCGCGCCGGCTCTTACGGACAGATTTATGTCACTTGCTGTTTCTGCCGTGATATCTTTCCCGCATACGCTCCATGAGATACCGCTGCCCATATCAAAGACGACCGTAATATCCCTGCCTTTGACGGCTGTAAAAAAACTGCCCGGAACCAAAACAGAACCGTTCATGTCGATATCTGTCGTTCCGCCTTCCGGCACTGTCACAGCTTCTTTCTGAATCGCAGTCCATCCTTTTTTGTCCGGATGGCCTTTGACAAATGGCAGATTAAAATATATAAATATATTGCCTGAACTGCCGCCACTGCCCGTACTGCCGCCTGCGCTGCTGACCGTGACCGTACAGGAGTCCGTACGGTTCCCGTCCGCAGTGGTAACAGTAATCACCGCACTGCCTGCACCGACAGCCGTAATATTCCCGCTGCTGTCCACAGATGCCGCTGCCGGATTATCCGAAGTCCATGATACATTTTTATTGGAAGCATTTTCCGGCAGTATGCTGGCTGTTAACTGCTGTCTGCCGCCCACAGTCATACTTAGAGAATGTCTGTCCAGCAACACACCCGTCACCGGGATATCCGATTCTGTCCCTGTAATCTTTCCATCTACAGAAATTGTGTCGCTGTCCAGCTCATAATTAGCTGCATCGTCTCCGAAAAGATTAATTTTAGCTGTGATTTTGCGGATGCCAGGCTCTGGACTGTCATAATAGAACAGAGCAGAGGGGGTGACGCTGTCTGAATCAAGAATGCCATCCAGCTGGACAGACAGCAGTCCGGACGGTACATCTGTCGTTCCATCATATTCCTTTATAATATCGCCTGTGCTTACAATCTTTGCCGTAACTGGTTTTGGGGTTACGGTTATAACAGCCGTCTTACTGTTCAGAGAAAACCAATCACAAGTCGCCCTGCAATAGTACCGGTAACTGCCGGCATCCAGGATTTCTGAAAAAGCGTATTCTGGACTTGTTGTATTCGTTTCCCTGGCATCGTCTCCTTCCATCTGATACCACTTATAGGCGATATCGCTTGTTTGGACCGCATCTTGCTGCGTTATTTTAGCTCCTGCTTGTAAAGCTGGCAGAGTATCACCATATGTTACGGTTGTGCTTTGCGGCTGCTGGTTGAATTTTACTGGAGACTCCGTTACTCGAAAAGTGCCAGGCCCAAGCTGGCCAGTCTGGTCGCCATATCTTATCCAGTCCCATTGATCAGTGTCGCCCTCGTTCTTTTGCTGATATGCAAACCCATTGTCAAGTATGTCATTTACACGTCCGTTATATACGTGTACAGCACGTTCTTTGCCTTCCAAAATACACTGTCTGATTCTCACATCGCTGCTTTTATCTGCCGATATGCAAGTATTACCCTTCAACTTTACATTCCCTTGGATTTGTACACTGGCATTGTGAACATCTATTACTGCTCCGTTCGTTGTAGAAAGTTCAGAAAATTCACCTCCTTCCAGCGTAAATGTACCACCAGCTATCCAAATAAGCTGCTCGTGTGTTGTATTATACAGTTTTTTACCATTAGCTATTTTAAGAGTAATGTTCCCCGATTCAAGTTTAAGTGTTTTACGAGAATCTGTATTACCATCATGATCAAAAGTTATATTGTCCAAGTTCAAATTTTCCAGCAGACAAATCTCAGCCGTCTTCCCTTGTAGATTTTTCCATATATCTGCAAATTTATCGTAATTTGGATACGTGTCAGTCGTTTCATCCATTGTTACAGTAAATACGTCGTTTCCAGTATACTCTTCGATACCGTTTTCCTGCCCGGCAGAATCTGCTGCCCAAACCGGCACACCGTTCATCCCTGCTATCACCGTCACAGCCAGCAGCAATGACAGTATTTTCTTTAACATCCAGTCCATCATTATTTACCTCCTGATCATTCTCGTCTTACACAGGCACACAATAGTATCCCTGTCAGTTCCTAAATCCTGTTTTACATTCTGCATCCATTCCAAACGCAGAGCGGTCTCGGAAACTCTTTAAGCCCGAATTTCCGCTCTTTTTTCATGTTCTTCTTTTTTGCTTTCCTCCATATCCCGGAAAACATTTTTGTTAAATTTTCAAAAAAGTATTGACATATAAGCCAAAATGTGCGGCGCGTTTGGTGACCATATACGCCAGTCACCAAACGCGCCCCTTGTAGTTAAGAAGCGTCTGTGCCACACGCACAGCATTAAACTAAACTACTAGGAGGTGCACTTTATGATCAAGTACTGGCAGTCCATGCAAGATTACAAGTACTTTCTCAACGAATCCAAAGTCCATTTCGATTCCTCTGAAAGAGTCCGGCTCCATACGGGGCTTTGGAAGCCATGGCAGAAACTCCGCCTTTTCGATACCGATAAGGCCATGGAGTTCCTTCTACCCTTTTACTCCAACACTGGCAGGCCCGCTAAGAACCAGCCACAAATCTTAAGGTCTTTTATCCTTTTCTTTCTTCTATTTTCAGAAGGTTTGGCCAAGCTATCCCTTACCCTTTGGGTCGACAGGCTCAAACATGACCGCCTCCTTGCCGCTCTCATCGGCTGCACTACGGATTCCCTGCCGCCCCTCGGTTCTTATTTTGACTTCATGGACAGGCTCTGGGCTGCACCGCCAACGGACTTATATGCGCGGGACAAACTGCTTCCGGCTTCCTGGAACACCAAAAAGCCGGATAAGCCCAAAGGCAAAAAACACAAAGCACAGGAGGCAAAGCCCAAAATCACAGAATCTATCGAAAAACGGCTCATGAGCGGGAAGGATATCCCTTTTAACTTTGAAGGGCGGCTGCAGCGCTTCTTCTATCACGTGGCTGTCCTACCTTCCATGGAATCCGGCCTCATACCAAGGGAACACCTTACGGTTTCCGGAGACGGCACCGCCGTGCATACCCATGCCTGCCCACGCGGGCACCACAGGGTTGGCGCACCGGAAAACCTGCGGCATTTCCCCGACCCCGATGCTTCCTGGGGCTGGGACAGCGACCTGGAAAAATATTACTTCGGCTACACTTTGTTCCAATTATCCTGCTATAACAGTGAACTCAGGACAGATCTCCCCCTGCTTCTGCGTTTTACCAGTGCAAAGCGTCATGATTCGGTCAATTTCCTTGTCGCTTTCCATGAACTGGAAAAACATATGCCGGCTGTTTCCACCTCGAATATGTGCCTGGATTCTGCAATGGACAATTACCCCACCTACCGGATCCTTAAAAACAGGGGAATACGGGCCTTCATCGACCTGAACGACAAATGCGGCCGGCCAAAAACAATTCCTGATACCATCACCATTGACTCATAACAGCGGGAAAGGTCGATCTGCTCCTGTTCGTCCTCGGTCAGCACTGAAAACAAAGCGAGGATTTCGTCATAGCCCAGCTTTTTCGCGTAATTTGCCGGTTTTGTAGCTGTTCGGGTCGATGTCCGCCAGCCGCCCCAGGGCGGTGACGAACATTCCCCGCGTCATGCCAGTGTCAGGGCTGAATTGGTTGTTTCCCGTACCGGAGAGCAGACCCCGGCTGGCTGCGAAGATGATGTTATCCTCCGCCCAGTGGTTCTGAATGTCCATAAAGGCCGGGCAGGGTTCTTATAGCCTATGCCATAGATGCTGAAATGCCCGGTTTCAAAGACAACCGTACCCAGGCCAGGGTCATAGCTGGATTTTGCCAGCCTTTCCACCCTGCCCTTGCCATCTGCATAGACCGCATACAGATTACTGGCCTGTTTTTCATTTCCGCACCTTTATCTTGTCTTTTTGCTGATGCGAATCCATTTTCCATACACTCTTTTTGTCTTTTTGTTTTTATCCAGATAAGTTTTGTAAGCCCTGATGCGGATGTAATACTTCTTTTTTGTTTTTAAGCCTTTCTTCATATATGCCTTATTTGATTTGGATACAGAAATTGTTTTTGCGCCTTTAAAACCTTTTTTTTGTACTGATCTGGATCTGGAAGCCTGCCGCACCTGGAACTTTTTTCCATGAAAAAGCCAGTTTCTTCTTTCCAGGTTTTGCCCGAAATGATCTGACTTCCGGTACAGATGGTTTTTTCACCTTATGACTGGGTGTTGCCGGTTTGGCCTGGCTGGTGACAGGGTTTCCAGGGGCAGGGTTCTTATAGCCGATGCCGTAGATGCTGAAATGCCCGGTTTCAAAGACAACCGTACCCAGGTCAGGGTCATAGCTGGATTTTGTCAGCCATTCCACCTTGCCCTTGCCATCCACATAGACCGCATAGAGATTTCCGGCCTGCTCCTCCTTTGCCGGAGCATAAGGCAGACGGACAGCGATGGTGTGGCCGTCAAAATCGGTAATCGGCGTTTCCTTTCCACCGGCGAGATACACCAGCGACAGGTCATAGACCGGCCTTGTGCCGATGGCAGCTTTGGCCTCCTTGGACAAGCTGGCCTGACTAATCTGTTTTACCCGGAGGATAATGTCGCCGTTTGCTGATGCCGTATCCAGCCATTTCAGCAGGCCGGCATCCATTCCCTCCACAATTACGCCCTCAATATTGATTTCCAGCCGTTTTACCTTCTCCCGGACAAGGGTATCCAAAGTTTGGGCCTTGATTGTCACGCTGAAAGAGGTCTGGCCCTTTTGGGGGCTGACAGGAATGACAACCGCCACGCCGTTTGCGGTATTGCCGTTCTTTTTCGCATCGTTCTTTGCCGCGTTGATGGCGGACTGGACAGCGCCGTTATCCAGTGCCACATTCCCGTTTTTATCCGGTGTTGCCGGTTTGGTCTGGCTGGTGGTAGGAGTGTCCGGCTTGGTTTCGTCGGGACGTGCTACAATCGTGGAGCCGCCGCCGGAGGAACCATTGTCACCGCTGGAAGAACCGTTGCCGCCGGACGAGGAACCTCCCCCGCTGCCGGAACCGCCAGAGTTTCCGCCGCCGTTGCTGTTTTTTACAAATACTGCCTTGACAGTCACATTAGTGTCGGGCATGGTAAAGCTGTTGTTACTGATTGTCACGCCGCCGGATATGACCTGCCATTCCTTGAAATGATAGCCGCTGTCCGGTGTGGCGGTCAGGGTGATTTTCGTCCCTTCCTCTGCTGATGATAGGGAAGCGGAAGCTGTGCCGCCGGTTCCGGCCTGCACCGTTACACTGTATCGGGTTGCTTGTGGCGGGTCGCTGTCCTTTTCAAATACTGCCTTGACAGTCACATTTGTGGCGGGCATGGTAAAGCTGTTGCCGCTGATTGTTACGCCGCCGGAGATTACTTGCCATTCCTTGAAGTGATAGCCGGTACTCGGTTTGGCAGTCAGGGTGATTTTCGTCCCTTTCTCTGCTGATGATGGGGAAGCGGAAGCTGTGCCACCGGTTCCAGCCTGCACTGTTACGGTATATTTGGCAGGTGGCAAGGGTTTACTGGTAATTGTCAGGGTTCCGTTTTCATAAACAATCTGGTCTTTGTAATTGCCGCCCTCCGGGACTTTTGCTCCGCTGGCCGTGACCGTCACAGAGCCGGTTTTGGAGGTATCCGGGGCTTCGGCATAGGCTACGGTTGGCGGGGTTTTCAGGTTTTCACCTTGAACAAGACCCGTGATGTTACAGTCCGCCGCTGAGAATACGGGGGCAGTTTCCCCCACATAAATCGTTTTGCTTGGGGCGGTAACTCTGATTTCCGCCTGTTCAATCACAACGGGAATCGTTGTACTGCCAATGTATTTGCCGCCGTCCACAGCGATCACAAGCGAGTAGTCCCCTGCGTTGACGGGGGCTGTGACGCTGCTCCATGTGTAGGAAACCAGCGCGTCGGTGACAACTGTGCCGTCCAGCTCTTTGACAACCGGGGTGCCGGTATAGTTGACCGGCTGACCGTTATATACTCGCCCAGTCACGCTGATGCCGCTGATCTCTACGGGGATTTTGTCGGTGACGGTCACGGTGGTTGTCTTGGTAGAGGCGGTGTACTTGCCGTCAACGGCGGCGGTGCTGGCGGTGATGGTGATAACTGTGCCTACTGCCGTTCCAGCCGGGATATTGAAGCCATCGCCCGTCAGAGCCTGTTCCGCCCCGCTCCCGATCCGATAAGTAAGGCTGGCATCGAGGAGGCTGTCAGAAAACGCGGCGTCATGGGGATTTTTCACCGTGCAGTCCACAGTGACTTTCCCCCTGCAATCTGCTCTTAACTTGACCCACAAGTTTATATGGATATCCTCTTGTTTCTATGCTATACTAAAGAAAAAGAGGTGATCCGTATGACGGCAGAATATACGAATTGGGAAACGGAATTTGTAGATGTAAAATTTGTTGATCAGCGTTTGAAATCACGTTTTTTTAAAATTATGGATGCATTTGCTGCAGCGCCAGATAAATCCACCTGGGCTGCAGCCGGATCCAGAAGTTCTGCAAAAGCAGCGTATCGCTTCTTTAGTAATAAGGATGTATCCAGGGATGAACTGTTGGATAGTGTATCTAGGGCAACTGTAGAAAAAATGAAACATGCGGATGCAGATTGGATACTTGCCATTCAGGATACCACATCTGTTGGATTTGGAAACCGGAAAGCAATCAAAGGAATGGGATACCATTGCAGTACGGAACAGAGGGGAATGCTTGTACATTCTTGTATAGCGGCCACAGACCAGGGAATTCCCCTGGGCCTTCTTTATCAGGAAATACATACGAGGGATGTACGCAGGGATGACTCTGGAACAAAAGATGAAAAACGTTCCAGGCCAATAGAAGAAAAAGAGAGCTACCGATGGATTCATACAATGAACGAAATTCATCAGAGGGTTGCAGAAGATATTCCGGTATTGACAGTATGTGACCGTGAAGGAGATTTTTATGAATTTTTTTCGAACGCTGCAGATTTGGGAGAAAATTTTCTGATTCGGCTAGTGCAAAACCGCATGGTGGATGACGGAAAAAAGATTTTTCATGAACTCCACCAGTCTCCTGTGGCTGGAAGTATGGTTGTCAGGATGGGCAGGAATCCCAAAGAACACATTCCAGCCAGAAATGTAAAAATGGATTATCATTATAAAGAGGTTGTGGTTCACTGTCCAAAAAGGAGAACAGAAAAACATATACGAGAAAAACTTGTACTAACAGCAATTTATGTACATGAATCCGGAAAAAAAGGAACCGAATGGTTTCTGCTAACAACGGTAAGAGTAAAAAACGAAAAAGATATAGAAAAGCTGATACAATGTTATGCACACAGATGGAAAATAGAACGTTTTCATTTCATCTTAAAAAGTGGATGCAAAATAGAGAAAAATCAGGCGAGGGAATATGAGAGATTAAAATTTTTAACATTACTATATTCGGTTATCGCACTGCAGATACTAAATTTGACTTATTTAGGAAAAATATGTCCGGAAATCTCGAGTGAAATTGTGTTTGATAAAGAAGAATGGAAAATATTATACTGCTGTGCAAGAAAAACAAAAGAAATTCCTGAAACATATACACTGAAAGAGGCGATTTATGATTTAGGGATTCTGAGTGGAATAAAAGGTGCTCCGAGCGATGGTATGCCCGGAGCACGTTCTATTTGTCAGGGCTTAGAGGTTCTTTGCTCATTACTTGATTATCGAAAATATATGTTATAATTGTGGGTCAAGTTAAGAATCTGCTGGGCGGGGGTGGCGGTCAGGGTGATTTTCGGCTCGGTGGGCTTCACGGTGACACTGGTATCAACATTCGCCGGGGTATTGTAGTTCCCCGTATCAATGGGGACAAATGCCACGGGGAAAGTCCCGGTTGCCGTGGGCCGCGTGTCCTCGTTGACCCAGCCCCAGCTTCCGGCAACGGCGGCGCTCCCGTTGGGGTTTGCCGCTGTGCCGCCCGTCAGGGCGCTGTCGGACAGCTTCTGCCCGTATTCGATAGCCGAAGCCGTGGGCGCGGTCAGGGTGGGCGTAGCCTTGGCAACGGTTACGGACACATCCGCTGTGGCGGTGTTGTAATTCGTGTCATTCGGAGTGAAGGTCACAGAAAATTGCGCTGTCCCGGCATTGGGTTTGATCGTGCCGTCCGTCCAGGTGAACGCTCCCGTAACGCTGCCCTCGCCGCCCGTCAGGGCGCTGTCGCTCAACGCCTGCCCGTAGGTAATTCCGGAGGCGGCGGGGGCCTGGGTGATTGTGCTGCTGACCCTGGTAATGGTTCCAGTGGCGTTCACTGTGCCGTTGGAGAGCTGATAATTTTTTGCTGTGGCACTCTCTTTGAGGGCCACAGTGACGGTGACTTTCTTATTCTCTCCAGCATCCGCACTCTCAAACTCGCCGCTGGCGGTGTAGTCCGTATCGAGGGCCAGCGTTTCGCCGTTCACCAGCCCGGTAAAGATCAGGCCGGACACCTCAGCGCCACGATAATCGTATTGATAGGGCCTAGTCTTGATAGTCGCATCGGTGAGGGTCAGGGGGGCCGGGTTGATGGCCGCGTCCACCTTGGCGGGGGCGGTGCCGCTGTGGTTACTATCCCCTCCAGCTTGTACCAGACCTCATAGTCCCCTGCATCCACGCCGGTGGGGATGGCGGCGGAATACGTTCCCGTCTCGCTCAGGGAATAGACCACCTCCCCAAAATCCGCCGTGCCCCCGGCGACGAGCGTCTGATCAAAACCGTTGTAGGTCAGGGCGCTGGCCTGGGGGACCGTGGTGATGGTGCTGCTTGCCTTTTGAATCGTCCCCTGTGCTATGGCAGTGGTGGCAGAGAGGGTGTAGTTCTCCGCGTCGCTGCCGCTCAAGGTGATGCCTGTGGCGGTGAGGGTCTTGCCTGTCCCCGCATTGGCGTTGTCGTAGAAGGCGCTGCCAGCCTGGGCGGCAACATCGTCGCCCGCCTCCGCCCCTGGCAGAGTAATGCGCAGTCCTGCCGGGGCATCGGTGGTGGCGTCGTAGACCTTTGTGACGCTGCTCTCCGCGTCGGAGATGGCCGGCGTCAGCGGCTTTCGGGCCACGCGTACCGTGGCCGGTTCGCTCCGGAGATTCGTGCTGCCGCAGATGACAACGCAGTAGATGGAGTGCTCCCCCGCCGCGAGTCCGGTCAGAATGCAGGAAGCGCCGGCAGCACCATCGATGGCGGCGGCGCCGTTTTCCCCCAGCGCGTACCACTGATAGCGGACTGTCTGCTGCGGTTCGCCCCCCAGGACCTCCACCTTCAGTGCGGCGCTTTGCCCGTAGGTGATGTCCGCATTCTGGGGCTGCTCGGCGAAATGCAGCGGGAGGGGCACCACCGTCACCGTACCTGTGAGCGTGTTGGCGCTGGCGTCGCTCACATCCACCCCCTCGCGCTGGAAGGCGTAGCCCTTCGCCAGCATTTGGGACACGGGGCCGGACTCGTTTTTAACGCTGGTTTCGCCCCCTTGAATTGGCCGCCCGTGAGCGAGACGGTGCTCTTGTCCCGTCTCTGCAGGGCGTTCCCAATATTCGCGGTACTGTTGACGGTCCCGCCGGAGATGCTCAGTGTGCCGCGGTTGGAAGCATAAATATCTATACCGGTATATTTCCCTTCGACCGTCCCGTCGGAAAGGGAGAGGCTCCCGCCGTTCATCTGTATGCCTATGCCTTCGCTGGAGCGGACCAGCCCGCCCGAGATGCTGACGCAGCCACTGCTGCTCCTCATGGTTATTGCGCTGGATTGCGACCCCGTGTCTTCCGAGAGGATGGAGCCGCCGGAAATCTCAACACTGCCGCCGCTGGAGACGGCTAGTGCTACACTTTGGTTTCTGCCGCCGGAGGATTTGATACAGCCGCTGGAGAGGTGCAGCTTACCGCCGTCTACTGCCATCCTCGTCGGATTGGTGGTTGTGCAAGTAATGGAGAAGTCCCCGCCCCCGGGCTTTTCCGCACTGGCCAGGGTGATGTCCTGGCTGGGTCCGGCACTCAGAAACGCCGTGGTCACCATATCCGCCAGCAGCGTGATGGTGGCGGGCCCGGCGTTTTCCGTCGCCTGCCATGCGTCTTTGAAGTCCATATAGCCGCGGACCTGGCCGTTTGCTGTCACCGTGCAGTTGGCCCCTTGGCCGCAGTCCTGGCAGATACCGTCCGCCCCTTGGTTGTGGAGCGCTGTCTCCATTACATAGCCGCATTGGACGCAAAGCGCGCTGTGGGTATCGCCGCCGCCGGATACGTAGGGACCTTTTTCATGGGCCGCTTTTCCGATTTCCGCGCCGCAGTCGCAGCAAATGCGCAGGTGCTCCGCCGCGTCGCCGTTAGATTCATACCGGACGTCGCCGATGTGGGAGCAGTCATGGATTGGCTGGATAAACAGCGGCGATACGCTGGTGGAGGTGCTTTCCCCGATCCCGGCGATGGGCGCTCCGCTCCCCCTGTAGTACCCCACGCCTTCTGTCAGCAGGCTGGCCAGGGTACTCGACTCCGCCGAGATGCCGCCGTAGAAGGTCCCGCCGCTGAGCCTGGCAGTGGAGTTCCCCCACATGAGGAGGGCCGGGGAGCCGGTGAAGCTGCCGTTGGGGATGATGAGAAAAGCGCCTGCCGAGGCGGATATGCCCGCGCCTGTACCGGAAGCGGTAACGGTGCAGTCTGTGAGGGACCCCCATCCCATCAGCATCAGCCCGGTGTTGCCCTGGAAGGTACAGTTCTCCGCCGTAAGGGAGGCGTAGGTGAAGATCCCGGCGCCGTCGGTGCCGGAGAAGGTGCAGCCGGAGGCGCTGATCTTCACTTTGGTAGTATGGCTATTGATAGTTACGCCGTGGTTTTGGCCGCTGATCCTCGCGCCGCGCAGCGCAAGGGTGCTTTCATACTGTGTTTCCACCGAGATCCCATATCCCTCGGTACCGGTGATGGAACCGCCCTCCACCGACAGCGTGCCCTCCAACCCAAGCAGGACGCCGTTTGTGCCTGTGAGGGTGCAGTCCTTCAGCGTCATATTGCCCTTCGACATCACAAGCGCCGTGTCGGAGGTCACGGTGAGGGAGACGCCGGGGGCCATACAAAATGTGGTCGCAACGTCGTATTCACAATACAGACTGCCATTCCGCGTGACGCTTTGCAGCAGCGTAATCGTCGAATTGTCCCAACTCATCGCGTCCTTCCACGCGTCGTCCAGCTTGGTGTAGACCTTCTGGGAGCCGTCGGCGAACTCCACTCGGGCCACGATGGCGCTTTGATCCGCGCCGCAGACGGTACAGGTCCCCTCGAGGGAATAGCTGTGCTTTCCGCTCTCAACCAACCGGCAGACGGAGCAGCGGCGCACGTGCGTCCCGTCGCCGTTATTCTGCCAAGGGCCGTAGGTATGGCCGCTGTGGGGCCGGATGACGACAGAGGGCTGCGTCGCCGGTCCGGCGGCCTCCAGCTGCTGGCCGGTCACCGGGTCGAAGAACAGATAGCCTGGCACCAGCAGGCTGCCGGCTGGGCCGCCGCTGGGATTCTGGACAGCGACGCCTTCCTCGCCGCCGCTGATCGTGCCGCCGGAGAGACTAACGTCTCTGCCGTGAACGCCGGTGCCTTTTTGGTTTGTGGCTCTGATTTCGCCGCCGACTATGACTGCCGCGCCTATGCTGCGGGCCAACACACCGAACTGGGAGCCGGTGACCGTGCCGCCGGTCATGGTGAACCAGCCATCCTGGATGTATATCCCCTGTAGCCGGAGACGGAGCCGCCCGTCATCATAAAGTCGCAAACCCCAAGCACTTCGACACCGCAGCTATCGGAGTGTGTATTCTCAATCGTGCCGCTCTCCAGCGTGAAGAAATCTTTGCTGGTCCGAATCGTGCCGTACTCGTTATATGAGGTCAGCTTGTGGCTGCCGCCCCGGAAGGTGAGGCGGCCTTCCACCTTGCCCCCCATCATAGACAGGCTGTCTGCCCCCAGATCCACATCCTGGAGCAGCGTCAGGGTCGCGACAAGGTCTGGCCCCGAGCAGGCCCTCCAGGCATCATGGATGTTTGTGTAGTTGGTGGTCTGCCCGTCTATGGTCACGCTGGCCACGTCCGCCGCCGCCGCGGGGGCGGCGGCCTCGTCCAGCGCCTCTTGCAGCGCGTAGCAGCGGGACAGGTCGATCTGCTCCTGCTCCTCCCCGGTCAATTCCGAGAACAGGGCGAGGATTTGGTCAAGCTGTGCCCGCACCCCGTCCGCATTGTCCGCCGTCACTTCCTCCGGCAAAGCGGCGATCAGGTCCTCAATGGGGCAGATACGGCACTCATAAGTACACGGACTTCCTTCACTGTCCTCCGATTCCGGCTGGTAGCCGCAGGCATCGTCATGCTCCTGATGATGCTTGCAGATGCCGGTATCTTCCGGCTGTTTTGTATCTTCTTTTTCAGCTTTCCCTTTGCAGTCCGACAGGCCGGCATCCTCTGCGCCGCAGACCGGGCAGTCAGGATTGATTTGACCCTCTGTACAGAGGGTCAAACAAGAGCATTGCTCTTGTTTGATGATTCCTGTTTCCGGTTTCTCGTCGGCTTCGCCGCTGTCCTGCGGATTGCAGATTTCACACACATAGGTGCATGGTGTTCCCGGCGTACTTTCGGTGTAGCCGCACTCGCTGTCACGGCGCAGGCCGCCCTCTCTGTCGGCTTCGCCGCCATTCACCTTGTGCTCATGCCGGCAGTCTAATTTTTCCGTAATACAGCCGCTTTCCCCATCGCAGATATGGGGGCAGTTTTCCGGCTCCCGTTCCTCTGCATTTGCCGGGGTAGCCTCGTTGTCCGATACGCTGTCCTCTGTTTCCTCTGGGTAACATTCCGGCGTATGCTCGTGGACGCACTCGGTCACTTCGGTGTAGCAGTCCTCTGTGTGTTCGTGGCCGCATGGCGTTCCCGGCGTTTCTTCCGTATAGCCGCAATCGTCCGTATGCGCGGCGTGGTGTTCGCACAGCCCGGTTTCCGGCTGTCCTCTGTCTGCCACCGCATGAACCGGAGTTCCTGACATGGTGACAATCATCACCGCAGACAGCAGGAACGCCAACGGCCTCCTTAACTTGTTTCTCATAAAATGCCCTCCTGATATTTTGAAAAATGTATGGTTCCCAATTCCCTGTGTTTGGATGAATCCCGCGCCCTGGGCAGGCGCTTTTTGGTTTTGGGACGGGCGGCTCACAAAGCATTTGTGTTTTGCGTCATAAGCTGCCCTCTGCGGCGTAGAAGCTGCCCAAAGGCTTTCTGCATGGCGGGCAGGGCAACTGGCTTTCGCCCAAACCAGTCCGCGTTGTAGCGGTAGGCGCGCAGGGCGAAGTCCAGGTCAGAAAACCAGAAAATCCGCGCCTTTGGCCGTTCCTCCCGCAGCAGTTCCACCACCTCCAGGCTGAACGTGCCGTCCTGCGCCACCACAAACAGGTCAAAATCTGGCCCGTCCCGCACCATGCTGCAAAAATCCTCCTGTCTGGCATAGGGGACGATTTCCGCAAAACGCAGGTATTCCCTGGCGCACCGGTCAAGCTGCCCTGCCAGTGCTTTCAGTTCTCCG
The DNA here is from genome assembly GCF_000364225.2 of Eubacterium plexicaudatum ASF492. Classification (GTDB taxonomy): domain Bacteria; phylum Bacillota; class Clostridia; order Lachnospirales; family Lachnospiraceae; genus Eubacterium_J; species Eubacterium_J plexicaudatum. Next base: position 3,491,862 of record NZ_AQFT02000001.1, on the reverse strand, counting down.
GGGTTTTCATTATAAAGTGCAATCCTCAATCCGGCTCCTCCTTTCCGCAGTATATAAAATGAAAAAATGGCATCAAAAAAACCGACCCTTTTAAGGAATCGGTTATATATTTAGCATAGCGTTTTTCCCGTTCTTGTCAATAGGCTCTGCATGAGATGTCAAAAATCTGCATGAGATGTAGGTCAGGACGCTGAAAATATGGTATAATGGGTCTTGACAAACGAAGTCTTTTGTGTTAGGAGGCGAAAATGATGCGAATTGCCATTGCAGACGACCTTTCCGCAGACGCTGGGAAACTGCGGGAATTTATCTGCCGCTGGGCGCGGGAGCAGGGGATTGTTGTTAATAACTTCATGAGCTGTCACAGATTTAACCTCATTCACTGTCTCAAACTTTCCCATTTTCCTGACATACAGCTAATTGTATATACAACTGTTCATTTCTGGCATATATCAACCATTCAGGCTACATTTTCCATACCTCCGTCTGGAACTTTCTGTCAATTCTCGATGCCACAGTTCTGATCCATTCCCAGAATTGTTCCTCATTCCTGCACAATTCACACAACAAGGCCGCCCGGAACTCTCCGGACGGCCTTTTCCCGCCTTCTGTTTTAAATTGTCTGTTCTTTCCGCACACTTCGCCTAATATCATTTTTGCGAATAGTCAAATACTGTTACAGCCAGTCTGTGCCTAAATATTCAGATAATGCTTTCAGGGCATATGCTGTTGTTACTGCATCTGCTTCCTGCATATGTGCTGACAGCCTCTGCTTATTCCAAAATATGTCCGAAAATCTGCTCAGCGGGCATCCCACGTTTATATCAGGAATACAGATATACTGTCCACTCATATATTTTCCAACTATGCCGTTCATACAGCTGCTTCTCCCATAAATTATAAACTCCACCATGCTTACGCTGCGCCTGGTTATTTTTATTTCCCCGCTCCATCTCCTTTCATCCGGCTCCCATTTCGCAGGGCCTGTACACAGAAACAGGATGCCTCCTGCTGGCCCGCCGCTCATTCCATGCCTCCAAGCATCTCATGGTCCGCAACGAACCTTACCATATGTTCATCCGCTAAACGTTTCTGCTGCTGGTATGCATACAGCAGGGTCTTTTCACAGACGCGGTTGATCATCCTTGGTATGCCTGTTGAGATCTTATATACCTCGTCCTCCGCCCCGCTGGTAAACAGGTCCTGCTTTACCCCTGCATATGCCAGGTGCGCTGCTATATATTTCCCTGTCTCTGCACGGTCAAGCCTGCCCAGAACAATGTTCATGTCAATCCTCTGGCGTATGGCTGTATAAGCCTGCAGCCTCAGCTTCTGCTCCCACAGCTCCGTCTGTCCAACAAGCACCAGCGACATCGGGCTGCTGGAATCAAATTTATAATTCAGTAGGAAGCGCAGCTCCTCCAGCATGTCCTTCCCTAAAAGGTGCGCCTCATCCAGCACGCAGACAACTTTCTTTTTCTGTTCCGCACAGACTGACCCGATCTCTTTCTGCAGCAGCCGTTTGGAATCTCCGCTGAAAAAATGCGCCTCAAGGCCCAACTGCCCTAAAAGCCCCGCATACAGCCACCGAGGCGTCAATTTCGAATCCGAAAGGTACAAAAGCAGGTATTTTTCCCTGCCAAGCCTCCCGTCCAGCATCCGTATCAGCGTGGACTTGCCGCATCCTGGATTCGCCGTCACGACCGCGAACATCTGACGGTCCACAACATAAACAAGCCTCCCCAGGGCGTTTTCTATCTTTGGCGATGTATAAAGCCTCTCCACCGGTATATCCCTGGTGAACGGCGTATGCTCCATTTCAAAAAAGTCTCATACATTTTGGCCGCCCTCCTTTCCGTAATCCTCAAAAGACAGGACTTGCGCCATCTGGCGGTGGTCTTCCCTGTATTTTTCTCAAGGGCGTCCAGCAGCCTTGACGTCTCAGGGATGCTTCCCGTCATTCCCATAGGCACAGGCGGAACCTTTGACGCATAGGCGCCTGTCTCTATCCGGTGCGCAGCCACCGACTCCGTCCCTTTACAGTAAACCATGATGGTCTGCGTATTCATTGGGTCATATGCAATTTCAGCCTCCAGGTTTGCCAGGGCCGCGCTTGCCTCATATCTGGCGCCTTCAAAAGAAAAACACCCCGCTTCATCAATCTTGCGCGTTTCCCTATGCAGGAATGCATCCGCCACTACAGACACATCTATAAATATAAGGCCCCTCGCATCCCTCATCCATTCCTGCTCCGGCGTGATCCCGCATGCCGGGACCTTTGCGCCGTAAGATTCATAATACTCCCGGATCCCCGCATGAGCCTCTTTCTGGTATTCCTGTTCCAAAAAAACCTTCCATCTACTGTTCAGTTCTTTCACAGAATGCACATGCGCCACACGGATCTCTGCTATAAACTGGTCAACTTTCTGGTGGAATTTTTCAATTTTTCCCTTCGATTGGCACGCACCTGGCTTTGCATGGACAATACGGATCCCCAGTTTCGCACACGCCTTCCCAAGATGTGAAGCTGTATACTGCACCCCATGGTCCAGATACGCACAGTCAAACTTTCCCGCCTTTAAGACTGCCTTATGGAATGTGTCCTCCACAATCTCCTGCCTCTGGTTATCATAAAACTCTGACTGCACGATATACCTGGAATGGTCATCGATCAATGATGACAAATACGTTTTTATCAATTCCCCGTCCGTTGTCCGTATGTCCGGTCCATATTTAATGTCACCCTGCAGGAGTTCCATCCTGTGCGGACGGCAGAACCGCCTGGAAGACGTCTCACGTTTTTCTGCATACCGCTTCATTTGCTTCTTCCCAAGCCCCGCTTCGTACAGATGCCTCTGCATTGTGGACTGTTTCAAAACCCCTGGCGCCACCCATCCTTCCAGCTCCAGAATCTTTATGATCTGGCGCACGCTGCGCTTTGGAACTTCCCGTTTCAGCTGCATTGCCTGCTCCATCACCTCATCAAAGTTATCCGGCAGCCTCTGCATCCGCTTCTTTGTCCGGCTCATTGGGCGCAGCCCTTCAAAGCCGTTGTCCCGATACCCTGCCTCATACCGGTAAAGGCTCCTTTTGGATATGCCGTTTTTTTCGGCGGCTTCTTCCCGCATCTGCCGCCTTTTCCCTTCATCCAGCCCTTCATCCAGCAGCGGCGCTATCATACGGTACCTTTTCAGCGCTTCCTCATCCTGCCACTTTTTGATTTCTTTTTTCTGCATATGCATTACCTCCTTCTGGAGATAACTATACACTTAAAAAAAGATGACAGCGAACAAAAGCAGGTGCACAAGTCAGGCCGTCTGCGGGTACGGCTCTAACCGCCCTCCTGAATTATATATAAACCTGGCAGCCGCCTTCAGCCAGCCGGGGCTTATCCTCTTTTTCAGTTCCTCCAGCAAAGAACCCATGGATTTTAGGAACCCGTCCCCAAAGTCCAGGAAGCGGTGCGCTGATGATCTTATCCGGCCTTCTATGTTCTGCTCATTCATCTTCATCCACCATTTCCAGTGGTTTATGGTCCCTTCACAGGGATAATTCTCTGTTTCAGGATCGTCCCCGCTGACAACTTCATCCACTACATCCTCTATCAGCCCGGCATCATAATGTTTATAAGGGAACATGCAGTCCGGCAGCTCATTTTGGAGCCTTCCGCATTCATCATTCGTACATTTCAAACGCCTGATCTGGTACCATTCTTTCCCTCCGCCGGCAACTTTATGGACACGCAGCCTGCGGTCCCTGTATTTAAGCGGGTTCCCACAGCATGGACAGATACTGTCTTCTTCACTGGTTACAGAAAAAAATCATCTTCCCGATTGTATTTTACTATATATTTTGATATAATAACCATGGTTTTAATAAAGTTCCGGAACACTTGTCTCTGCAAAAAGAAAGTGCTCTGGAACTTTCTCTTTCTATATGCTGATGTCATTATATCGGTTAATTCTGTGACAATCAATCAGATTTATTAGACGTCAGAATAAACAGGCAGCAACAGCAATAAGGAACGGTTTGTCGTCATGTCCGATGACATGGTGGCCCTTGCCCGCAGATATGACCAGAGGCGCAGGATTTTCGGAGGCGGGAGCCCTTATTTTTCCCGTCAGCCGGAGGCGGCCCGCTGTCAGCGGAAACTATCCATTCCGCGCTCAACATGGCCTGGTCGCATGCGGACATTGATGGGAAGCGCCCTGGGAAAATACGGGTATACAGCCTCCGCCACCAGTTCGCCTCTGCCTGCCTGAACCGCTGGCTGGACAATGGAGAGAACCTTATGGCAATGCTCCCGTTCCTGCGGGAATACATGGGTCATAAGAACCTGTCGGAAACCGCCTATTACATCCATATACTGCCTGAAAATCTCATAAAGTCCCCTGCCATTGACTGGGACAAATTCAACGCGATGTTCCAGGAGGTGGAAAATGAAAAAACAGACGGTGACAACCTTTTTAAATTCGTACATGACTACCTTAAAGTTTACCTGCCGAAACAGCGCAAGGCAAGCCCGAACACAATCCGCTCCTACCGCAAAGCACTGGATGAGCTTTTTGACTACATAAAAGAAAAGGAAGACATCCCGTTGTGGAACGTGGCGCTTGGACACTTGGACGCCGATACGATACTGTCTTTTATAGAACACCTGGGGACAGACTGTGGATGCTCAGATGCCACATTAAACAGCCGGCTTGCGGCAATACGGGCATTTATGGATTATGCAGCTGACCGGGATGTGACGCTGGTGGACACTCTCAATGCTTTGAAGAAAGTATCCTATAAAAAACCACGTAATGCGGACATCATTGACTACATGAGCATGGAAGCGGTCACCGCCCTTGCGAGACAGGCGGACACGCATACTGCCAAGGGCAGGCGCGACGGATTCTTCATTATGCTGATGTATGATACCGGGGCCAGAGTCTCGGAGGTGCTTGATATCCGGCTTTGCGATTTCCAGCTGGGAAGCGTGCCAAAAGTCACGCTGCATGGGAAGGGGAAGAAAACCCGATCCATCCCGCTTATGGAAAAGACGGTTCAGCACTTGGAAAAATACCTTTCAGAATTCCACAGCGGACTGCCAATATCATCAGATGAGCCGTTATTTTATTCAACAATGCATGGGGAAAGACATAAGCTGACAGCCAGGAACATGCGGTATGTACTCAGAGCATATGGTGAAAAGGCTGGGCTGGAATGCCCAGAAGTACCCGAGAAAATTTTTCCGCATCTTCTCAGGCATAGCCGTGCCATGCACTTATACCAGGAAGGGATGGATTTGACGCTTGTATCCCAATGGCTGGGGCATTCGCAGCTGGAAACCACACAGATCTATGCACATGCAGACACAGAGCAGAAGCGGAAGGCGATTGCAGCAGCAACGCCGCCCGATAACCCGCTTTATTCGAAACTAAACTCTGCAAGGTATACGGTCACGGATGAGGAAACATTGAAAAAACTTATGGGACTCCGGTAAGATCATTTTTATCGGAAATTTTATAATTAGCACTATAGTATATTTGATGAGTGCATAGTCAAACTCCGTCAAGATTTCCGATAAAAATAATTTTCCTATAACCAGTGCTGATTTATGATACGATGTTTAAGGATAAATAAATACCGGATTTTAGTTAAGAGAGAATAATGTACTATGAAAAAGGGAAAAGGCAAAGCGGCTAAGAAAGCGATGAAATTTGCAGACCACAAGGCGAAAGCAGAAAAGTGGGTGGCAGAATATGACGGTACAGCATACGGCGGGGATATCATAAAAGCATATAGGAAAAATTTGCCGTAGACCGCATGAAAGCCGTTGCTGAATTGCGGTTATTAGGTGTATCTTTGACGCAAGAGCAGATTGACAGAGAAAAGGCGGCAGTAAAAGCCGATCAGGATATACAGAGAGCTAAAAAGGCAAAAAGAAGAAGATTCGTGAACAGAAAAGGATGCAGAAGAATAATCCGGTATTCCATGAGGATCAGGATGATACTTTTTATTATATAGCAGGCTATACTTCTGGCGGAGCACCTTATGGAGTCACATGGGAAGAAATGGGCTTAAAACCTGATATATGGGAGCCTGATGATCAAGGAGAGAGCTAATCGGATGAGAATATATGTTGATGCAGATGCCTGTCCGGTAATCCCGATTGTGGAACAGGTGGCGGAAAAAAATAATATTGCGGTTACGCTTTTGTGCGACACCAATCATGTACTGGATTCTGATTACAGTGAAGTGAAAATTATCGGGGCAGGGGCGGATGCCGTTGATTTTGCATTTATAAATCTTTGCAGGAAAAATGACATTGTTGTAACTCAGGATTATGGCGTGGCTGCAATGGCTCTTGGAAAGAGAGCATATGCGATACATCAGTCCGGGAAATGGTACACAGATGAGAATATAGACCAGATGCTTATGGAGCGGCATTTGGGCAAGAAAGCAAGGAGAGCTTCAGGGAAGAATCATTTGAAAGGCCCGAAGAAAAGGACAGAGGAAGATGATGTGAGATTCCAAAGGTCTTTTGAGAGATTGGTTATGACTATTCATAAAACTAAAGATAGCATTGTCGAAAATAAACAGAATGTATGAATATGGCAGGCGTGAGGCAGAAGCTGTTATCTGATATGTGGCTGTAAAGGGCTGGGGGAAAAAGAGGTGTCAAATGCGTTCCTGTTTTTTACTTGTCTTTCGGGGAAAAAATCTGTATGTCAGGATAAAGTGAATGATATTTAGAACTGCTTATGTTATAGTCAAACTATTAAAACCACGAAACGGAGGAAACCGATTTGAAAAGAATAGTGATAACTTTTATAGAGTGTATATGCTTTTTTCTGGGGGTGGGCAATATTGTTATCAATGTTGCCTTTGTCCAATTCAGATAATCCTGCTTTGTGGAGATTATGGGCAGAAATTACACCACTGTTGTCTATCATAGTGTTCACTTTTATTTTTTGGATAGCTGAAAAGAAAGCTATAAAATTACATCTTTTTAATAATCCGGTAAAAGGAGTTTTGATAGGAATTATAACAGGAATTTTGTGGTTAGGGATTCCCATAGTTATTATGAAGCTGATGAAAGTTATTGAATTTAGCGGAAAGAATGATATTCCTTTATTTTTTATATGGATATTGGCGGCTTTTCTGAATGTTATCATGCAGGAACTGCTTGTAAGAGGGTGGCTTTATCAAGTGCTGAAGCAAAAATATAATATTGCTGTTTCTACCATGGTAACCAGTGCGCTGTTTACATTATTGCATGGAGGCGCATTTGAGGCGGGCATGGTTCCGGTGGTGAATGTTCTCACAATGAGCCTGCTCATGACGGTTATCCTGGAATATAGCGGTTCTCTTATAGCGCCAACTATCATGCACTTTATGTGGAATGGAATAGGTGCGTTAGTATTAGGCGGGGTATCGCTGGCGGATGATTATCCGCATTTGCTGAATATGATCTTCTCAGGAAGTAAGCTTTTATCTGGCGGAGAATGTAAAATAGAAGGAAGTATTGTTGTTTTGGTAGTGAATGTCATGCTGCTTGCAGTGTTTATCGGACTACAGAGAAAATGGGAATGACATGGCAGGCATTGCAAGCAACGGGCAAATATCTTATAACAAGTATATAATCAGAAGTTGCAAAGGAGGCAGGAACCAATGCTTCAGATCGCAGTCTGCGAGGACAAAAGGCGGACAGAGATAATCTCAAAGGCATCCTGAAACCGCTTTTAGACAAATACACAGAAGAATACCGTATCACAAACTTTACTTCCGGTGGGGAGCTGCTGCAGTCGGGAGGCAGCTTCCACCTGATCTTCATGGATATCATGATGGAGGGCAGGAATGGGATAGAAACGGGGCAGGAGCTTTACAGCCGGAACCATTCGGCAAAGATCATATATACCACCAATTTCGGACAATACTGCATGGATGCGGTGAACACCGTACATGTCTTTGCATTTCTGGAAAAGCCGGTATCGGCGGAAGCACTGGAGGAACAGCTGCAGGCATTCCTGCGGCAGTACCAAAAGGAGGAGGTGCGGCTGGAATTCAGGAATGTATCTTATGAGGAAAACGGTGTATTGTCGGAAAAACCTATCCTGTTGCTTCCTGCTGATACGATTCTGTACTTTGAATACATCAAGGCAAAAAAGAAGGTTAAAATCGTGACGGAAAATATGGTGTATGAGTATCCGGATGCCATCAGCGGGCTGGAGGAGCGGATGCAGCCCTATGGTTTTGAGACGAGCTGTCGGGGCATCCTTGTAAACCTTAAGAATGTGGCAAAGACAAAGGGGTATGAGGTTATATTACAAAACGGCATGTCAGTGCCGCTGTCGCAGAAGCGTGTGGCGCAGTTCAAGGGACGGCTCAATGAATACATCCATAACAGTGGGGAGTAGGGGCATGGAAAATTTAGTATATCTGTTCAGTTGTTTTCTGTCATGTGTGATTATTGCCGGACTGGAAGCATATCGGAAAACTGTACAAGGGCGGACAGTACAGTCAGGTACATCCATATATTTATGAAACATTGAAAAAGAAAAGCATTCCCTGCCTGCTGGAATACATGGAAGAACGTGAAGCATTGAAAAACTGGAATGGAAGTGTCATTACTACCCACCGTTACCTGCTTAACATGGATGAAAAACGGCTCAGGGATTATGATGCAATAATCATTGATGAAGACATTATTTTCAAAAGCGTCCTGCCAAATCAGGGGGAGATCACTGTTTCCAAACTGGAAAAGCTGTTAATGGAAACTACAGACAGACGCCTTGCAAAAAAATAAAAAGGTTATTGCAGTCTGCAGAAACACAGTCCTGCATCGAACTTGGCAGTTTTGAGTGGGGGTATGAAGAAACAGATGACAGTGACAAACTGCCTGTATTCGATATACCATCGTTCTGTCTGGCAGAACAGTTTTATGTACGCAGGAAATCAGAGGAAGCAAACCTGAAAAAAGATACCATTACATTCCTAAAGCCTGTATCGTTTGAAAATGTAAAATACATCATGGTATCCGCTACAGCTGATAAAAATATATGCCGGAACTATTTCAATGACCGTAAAGTCCACTTTTACGAATGTAAGAGGGCGTAGTATCGGGGGAAATTAAGACAGTATCCGGATAAGTCCATGAGCCGTACCTGTATAGGAAACCATTCAGGCATTATCCAAAAACTGATAGAACAGTTTCATATGGATGAAAAGAAGGTGATTACTTTTAAAAAAGAGAATATAGGAAGCCTGCATTTTGGAAATACGGAGGGCAGCAATACTCTGGAAGGCCAGGACATCCTTGTTGTGGGGACGCCATACCATGCTGAATTTCTGTATAAGCTGGCTGCACTTGAAATGGGTGTTGATTTTGATGGAAAGGAAAAAATGAAGCCGCAGATTGTCACACATAACGGTTACCGGTTCTGGTTTACAACATTTGAGAATGAAGGTCTGAGGGACATTCATTTCTGGATGCTTGAGAGTGAGCTGGAGCAGGCTGTGGGACGGGCACGCCTGCTCCGGAATGCATGTGAGGTGCATCTGTTTGTTTTGCTGCGCCGATTATTTTAAATATCTGTAATGGTATTTTCTGACGTTTCAAATGAGTTAGCAAACGTTTGTTCTCAAAATGGTTTGAGAAGCGTATAAACACTGGATATTTAGAATGTTTGAAAATCAAAAAGTGTGAACTGGATTTCGGCATTTTTGAAACACGCCTGTTTTCTTATAGAATAGATTCTGTACAAGGGAATTTTTATAACAGAAGGTTTTAAAATGATGGATGATTTGCCATTAAAAATTACTGGAACCATTATATCGGATCATATGACCTGTGAAGTCTGTATAAAAAATAAATACGGATAACCATTCTGTAAAAAATATTTGCATTATGGAGGTAAATCAATGAACGTGAATCAGACTTTGAGCTTTCTATGGTATTGGACCGTGACAGGTTCGATAAGGTTTTAAACAGAACAGGTTATCTGGAAGAAACAGATGAATGGTATATAGACAGTTCTTTTGCTGTGAAAGGAATCCTGGTGAAATACCGTGACAGCCAGTATAAGAAAAAAGTGAGGCTGATCATCCATCCGGGGCTGATCTTCGATTCCGCTGAACAAGATCCGGACAGGTTTGTACGTAAACCGGATAAACGTATTGGCAGATACTTTGGAGATAAGTATCGGCTGAATGATTTTGATCTGTCAGGGATGGCCCTTACGGTGGATATGGATGTCGGAAGCCGTGAGAATGCAGCGGCATATCTAAAAGTGATACAACGGATTGGCAGAGTAAAAGGTTTTTCGCCTTAAGAGTATGACTGTTTTGAAGAAGGGACAAGCTTCTGCGTGGACGGGAACAGCAATGGCATTGTATTTTGGATCTATGATCTGGAGCGGATGGCTGTGGGACATTTGGAAGAAACAGGTATCAGCGCAAAGAAATTAAAATCCGTGCGCAGGGATCCGGAAGGCGTCTTACGGACAGAAGTGCGTCTGACAAAACTGAAAACGGTCAGAAACTATGCAGGCACAGATGACGCATCCAGCCAGATACCTGTATTACTGGAAAACGGTAAGGGTGTATTTTTAGATACATTTATGAAGATCATTCCTTATGGGGACTTTTATAAAATAGATAAGGCTGCGGAGATTGTCCAAAACAGGGTGGAGGACAGGATACTGCGCAGAAGAATGCTGCGGCTGCTGGCACTCATACCGGAGAAAAAGTCACTGTACCTGGCCCAGAAAGCCATGAACTGCCGGAACATAGAAAAAGTGATGGAAGCTTTTTCTGATATAAATGTTTCACCTGTAACAATCAGCAGACGGCATAATGTGAAGTTTTTGAAAAACCTGTATGGCTATATTCTGGCTCAGTCCTAAAGCAGCCGGATAGATTTTGTATGTTCTGCTTCGTTACATATTTTCATAGCCTGCTGGTATGAAATGTGATTCCATATCCAGGTTATCCATTTAGGCATGAAGCATACCTGATGCCATGAAAAGGATGCGGCAGAAAAAGATACTGCTGGAAAAGATTTACCGTGATATCAGAAAAGAGATTAAGAGTGAACAAATTAGCTGGCATTTTCACAGCTTTTTTGTGTTTTGGAAAGGATGGTTCAAGATGAAAGAAAAAAGAAACTAAGTAAATTGGAGAAATGTCTGGTACAGGAATTTGAAGCGGATATGAAAACTTCAGACAGGTTTCTGAGAGATGAGGAATGCAGCCTTCCATGCGGCAGCAGTCCCGGGATGTTTTTGAGTGAACTGTTTCAGTCATGCAGGAATCTGCCTGAAACTGACCCATTTTCCAAGTTTGCAGCGAATCAGGATGATTTACTGGATGCCGGCAGGATATCTATATTATCAAGGGAAGCGGGTGCAGGCGGATGTATGGTCAGCTTTAGCAGACGAACATGTGATGTCAATGGGCGTCACTATGCCATTTCAGATACTGCCTATATTCAGATAAAGGTGAAAGACCCTGCCATATGCTGCAGTATGTTTATGAATGCTGCAAATGTATTTGCAGCTGAGCTGTATGCTGACACTTTTGACAAATGTTTTATGATGGCCGAAGTAGTGAACAGTGACAGGATATGCGTCCCGTTGCATGGATCCAGGCTCTTTTCAATAAATAAGGAAACCGGGAGGGGAGATGAAACAGGGATTATAGTCGAATGTGTGAAGTCTTCGTACACTGGTATGCATGGTGGGATCATCTATGGGACAGCGCTTGACCGGATCAGGAGGAAGCTGTGGAGAGATGGTCATACAGATGAATTTGCTAATAAACGGATAAAAAAGTAAAGAAAAAAAGGAGGAATAAAATTATGTTAACAGATATGAATGGAAAATATGCAGATGTGGGAGAGGTTGTTATTTTCCCTGATGGCAGGTTCAATTACCAGCAGGACAGCGAAGGGAAGACACTGCCCAAAGAACCCGGGACAGCGGGGATGGCTTTTGTTGCAGTCCGGCAGAAAGATAAGGATACATGTGAGGCTTTCTTTGACAGCCGCGGAATAGAACGGACGTTAGCCAGCAGGCCGAATCTTATGGCGGGTTCTTTTGCCCTGGACTCCGTTCTTCAGAAAAGAAAATACGGTGAATGGAAAGATTCCGGCATCCGGCGTGTCATATTTGTGACAAGGTCAGAGTATCTTTATCACGCGCTTTTTAACGGGCAGGTCTATATATGGCAGAGGCACGAATGGATGGTTAAAAGAGACGGACTTCTTATAGAAAGGCCAAACAGTGATCTTTGGGAAGATCTTATAGATATTCCGAATGATTTTGAAGACATTGGAATTGAAGTGGAGACGAAATATCCGGAGAAGGATAACTATTCTGTACTCAATACACTTGTAGAAAATCCCATCCTGCTGGCGCTGCAGGCATCGAATGGAACCGGTCTTATAAAAGATAAATGGTTTGAGAAGACTTTTGGGGATCTTAACAAAAAAGCTGAGCGGCAGCAGAATAGTATCTGCTGTGTTTCATTATGATTGTTCTGTCTGAATGCAGTCTGCCAGAAGGAAAACGGGTGTGTATGTAATTCTGTGGCATAAGTTTTATAAATTTCTGTAGTTACCCGTTAGAAAGTATGATATAATAATTTATGAACAAGAACGGATATGTCTCTTGAAAATAATGAAAGAAAACGACAGACAGCGGTGACAGCCGGGTGCATCTGCCCGGCTGTCCTGTTCCAGGGGATTTATCGTATAATAGGAGAAAAATATGAAAAATTACAATATACTTTTAAAACTGACACACTGTTCAAAATGCTGTTTGTAAAATATCCGGAACTTTTGAAAGAACTGGTTGCCAATCTCCTTGGGATACCATCAGGGAGTATTGGACAGTTTACGATAAAGAACCCTGAAATGCCGCCGGAGAACCTTGGGGACAAGTTCTGCAGGCTGGATTATCAATATGACAGTGAACGGCCAGCAGGTCGATCTGGAAGTACAGGTCAGCAATGAAGGGGATTACCCGGAGAGGGTGATGTACTACTGGGCAAGGGAATTTTCATCAGCGCTTCCGGCTGGAGAGGGGTATTCCAGGCTGCCGAGGACGCTTGTGGTCAGCATTATTGATTTTATGCTGTTTGACTGTGAAGAATATCACTCATTCTTCCGGCCGTTAGAAGTTACACGCCATACGCTGCTGTCGGATAAGATGGGATTTCATTTCTTTGAACTTCCAAAGCTGCCAGACGATGTCAGCCAGGAGAACATGCTGCTGTTATGGCTGTCTCTGTTCAAGGCAGATACGGAAGAAGAGTTAGAAAAGATTAGAGCACTCTCGGAAACTCAATAGAGAATAAGCAGGAAAAGGTTGATTTTCAGAAATGAGAGGGATAAGGGATGGATGATTATGGGGCTTGAGCAGTCCAGAGAGCATAAAGAATAAAAATGTGCATGACTTTAAAACCTGTCGAAAAACAGGCCTGAAAGAATCCGGAAGCAGGAAACTTGGTTTATGCCACTGCCTGCACCTGCTGTTTATAGCGGGCATCCAGATGGATGCAGATTCCAATCATGGTTGTCATGAAAGAATAATGCTCCTTTGTGTGTATGAACATACGGTGCAGTCCGTAATCATTGAGGATGCGGTTGTTGATACGTTCCGTGGCGGTGCGTTGATTATAAATCTTCTTATAAGCATCTGTGCCGCGGGGACGTCGGTGTAAAGCCGGATATCCCATTCGGGCCGGGTCTTGACGACTCTCCCATATTTGGAATCGGTGCAGGAGTTTTTACATTTGGAACAGTGATCTTTCCCATAGGGGCAGCGCCACATGAGGTAACCGCTGGATCTGTCATAACCGTTAGGCTTCATGCGCAGTTTTTCCTGACATAAGGGCGTTCCATCTTTGTCAATGGTGATGGTATCAGGAATTGTTTTTGGCCGGCCGCATTTGTCGTTCAGGTCGATGAAGGCCCGTATTCCCCTGTTTTTAAGGATCCGGTAGGTGGGGTAATTGTCCATTGCAGAATCCAGGCACATATTCGAGGTGGAAACAGCCGGCATATGTTTTTCCAGTTCATGGAAAGCGACAAGGAAATTGACCGAATCATGACGCTTTGCACTGGTAAAACGCAGAAGCAGGGGGAGATCTGTCCTGAGTTCACTGTTATAGCAGGATAATTGGAACAAAGTGTAGCCGAAGTAATATTTTTCCAGGTCGCTGTCCCAACCCCAGGAAGCATCGGGGTCGGGGAAATGCCGCAGGTTTTCCGGTGCGCCAACCCTGTGGTGCCCGCGTGGGCAGGCATGGGTATGCACGGTGGTGCCGTCTCCGGAAACCGTAAGGTGTTCCCTTGGTATGAGGCCGGATTCCATGGAAGGCAGGACAGCCACGTGATAGAAGAAGCGCTGCAGCCGCCCTTCAAAGTTAAAAGGGATATCCTTCCCGCCCATGAGCCGTTTTTCGATAGATTCTGTGATTTTGGGCTTTGCCTCCTGTGCTTTCTGTTTTTGCCTTTGGGCTTATCCGGCTTTTTGGTGTTCCAGGAAGCCGGAAGCAGTTTGTCCCGCGCATATAAGTCCGTTGGCGGTGCAGCCCAGAGCCTGTCCATGAAGTCAAAATAAGAACCGAGGGGCGGCAGGGAATCCGTAGTGCAGCCGATGAGAACGGCAAGGAGGCGGTCATGTTTGAGCCTGTCGACCCAAAGGGTAAGGGATAGCTTGGCCAAACCTTCTGAAAATAGAAGAAAGAAAAGGATAAAAGACCAAAAGATTTGTGGCTGGTTCTTAGCGGGCCTGCCAGTGTTGGAGTAAAAGGGCAGAAGGAACTCCATGGCCTTATCGGTATCGAAAAGGCGGAGTTTCTGCCATGGTTTCCAAAGCTCCGTATGGAGCCGGACTCTTTCAGAGGAATCGAAATGGACTTTGGATTCGTTGAGAAAGTACTTGTAATCTTGCATGGGCTGCCAGTACTTGATCATAAAGTGCACCTCCTAGTAGTTTAGTTTAATGCTGTGCGTGTGGCACAGACGCTTCTTAACTACAAGGGGCGCGTTTGGTGACTGGCGTATATGGTCACCAAACGCGCCGCACATTTTGACTTATATGTCAATACTTTTTTGAAAATTTAACAAAAATGTTTTCCGGGATATGGAGGAAAGCAAAAAGAAGAACATGAAAAAAGAGCGGAAATTCGGGCTTAAAGAGTTTCCGAGACCGCTCGATTAAGGGAATGGAGGTGCCGGTTATGAGCCAGGCGATAAATGCTTATTATAAGATTACGGCTTCGTCAGAATTTCGTGAGAAAGAACGACTCCGTGAAAAAGCAAGGCATGATGAGGCGCAGGCATTGTACAATGCCAGAATGGAGATTGCTAGGAAACTTGTAAAACGTAACAGGCCGACTGATGAAATCGTGGAAGATACAGGATTAACTTATGATGTAGTGGAAAGTTTACGTATAAGAATATGACTGTATTCATATAGAACCAGAGAAGTGTTACCAATGCGTTCACTGCTCTTTATCAGAAAGTGAAATGTTTAAGGGATGTTGGAAAATTTGGCTTATAGTTTTTCAATAGTTAATTGAAAAGGGTTAGTCATAAGAATAGTCAAGGAGCGAATATGGATTTATTTAGAATTATAAGTTTAGAAACATTTATAGATTTACTGCATAATAAACGTGAACGGTATGTAAGACCTGCAACATGGAAAGACACGTTTGAGGGGTATTTATTTTCTAAGATATATGACAAAGATGAACAAAGAAAAATAGTGGGAGAAATTTATTACAATGTATGTGATAGAAAATATGAAGCAACCATCAATAATATGTTAAATTTAGAGCATGCTAAGTGGTTTGTATATGGACAATGCTGGTCAAAACATAAAGAAAGTGATGCGATGTGGAGAATATATTCGTATGAAAACCATTCTATACAAATTCAGTCAACTAAAGATAAAATTGAAAATTTGTTTCAGAAAGAAAAGCAGATTAACTATGATATACTTCCTGTCGAATATGACGTAAATCCAGATGATGATATTACACATTTACAAATACTGCAGCTGAAAAAAACTCAACGAATGTATGAACCATATTTACATAAACGAAAAGCATTTGAGCATGAGAGTGAAACAAGAGTTCTCATAGATGATATAAGATGGCATCAGATGGTAGATTTAGCTAGTACAGCATTGCATAAATAACGGTGAATTAAATTGCTAAGGGTATCCCCGCATATGTCCACTTGAATGGATGAGCAGTAAGGTTATATTGTTCTATAAATCGCTGGATGCTCTGTTCCAGTTCTTCTATTGATAAGTAGCTTTTCCTCTTTAACAGTTTACGGTTGATGATACCAAACCAGATCTCAATCTGGTTCATCCATGAACTATGTTTTGGAGTATAAACAAACCGTATCCGGTGGGAGGGATCATGCAGAAATTTACTCCGGCTTTTCATATCTTTAAGGATACCCTTTTTTCCTTTCTCTCCCAGTTCCAAATCCATGCTGCAGGCTTCTGCCACGTACCGGACAAGCGATTCTGATCTATGGGTGTTAAGACCATCACAGACAAATGTCCATGATGCTTTCGGATCCGTATTTATCAATGCTTTTACAGCTTTTACAAAGTCCTCCTCCGTACGTGTGGGATTTATGTACGGCACTTCCATGCGGCCTGTTGCAACATCAAAAAAACCGATCAGGCTTGTAGTGCCGTGACGGATGTATTCAAATTCCATTTTTGCGCACTGTCCCGGCTGGGGCAGTTTGTCAGGATATTTATGCTCCAGTGCCTGTATGCCAGTCATTTCATCTGTTGAAATAACATGACCTCCTTCCTGTCTGGAGTCCTGTGCATTACGGTATATTTCACATATTTCGTTTACTTTCAGGGCAAAGGATTCAGGATCTTCTGCCTTTTCTGTGGAGTGGAGCCAGTATCGGATCTTATGCGGGTGTAAATTCACCTCATTTTTAAAAACGACTGACAGATTTTTCTGAGATCCGGTCAGCAATTCCCTGTTTTTTTATTTCTGTAACAAGAAGAGACAGACTCCAATGGCTTGCTTCATAACCAAAATCACAGGGATTCTTGCAGGCCAGGTCAATGATCCTTATGATCTGTTCCGGGGTAAACGTGGGGGAAGCACCAGAACGTTTTCTGTCTGAAAGAAGAAGGCGGATCTCTTCTTCCAGTTTATCCGGTGTACCAGACTCAATATCTCTTAAAGAAGGAAGAGCCTGCAGGAAACGGTTACGCCAGGTAGCAACATGGTTATAATGTAGTCCAACCTTGGTGGCAACAATCTGATTCGAAAATTCCTGTGAAGACAGAAGGATAATCTTAGATCTTTTGACCAGGCTTGCTGGCAGGGAACGGCTTTTGGAAAACGAGGACAGGATTGTCTTCATGGATTCAGATAAAACTGGAATCGTATCAATTGTTTTCTTTCGCATAATATATCCACCTTACTCATTTCATTTGTACTAAGGTTATTATGCAACAAAAATTAGTGAAATAAAAGAATAAATTTATTCACCGTTAATTCCGCAACGCTGTACTAGTATGAGCGCAAATTGGAAAATAGATGAGGCGGTGCAAAATATAAATGATGATAACGGAATTATGGATGAAATTATAAAAAGACTTGAAAAGCATATGAATCAATGGATAAAAGATAAGATGCCTAAAGAATACTATGTTAATGATATTGATTTGGAAAGTTATATTTCATCTGTAGTTGTAAATCCATTTGCTGAAGACTGGTATGTGGCATTAATTAAAAATTTGTGCGAGGAATACAAAATTAAATGTGACGGTAGATCACATCTTTACGAACGTAAAGATAAAATTAGTTAATTTAGCAGCTATATATGAATAACACCACTTTACAACTTTTTAAAAATAAAATAACGCACAAGGTACTTTCTCATGTATAATAAGTTTGCACACAAAACTATACGAA
Organism: Eubacterium plexicaudatum ASF492; assembly: GCF_000364225.2. Taxonomy (GTDB): domain Bacteria; phylum Bacillota; class Clostridia; order Lachnospirales; family Lachnospiraceae; genus Eubacterium_J; species Eubacterium_J plexicaudatum. Next base: position 3,473,901 of record NZ_AQFT02000001.1, on the reverse strand, counting down.
AGAGAGTGACCTTGTACGTCAGACTTATTATACAACGAAAATAATCTAATTGGTAGACTGTACCGTTATTTTTATATTTATTTTAAAACTTTTTCCGCACCGACTATTGAAACCCTTTTTCTGCTGGTGTTATCTATACTTGCCATGGAGTCAGCAGTTTCCATCCGGTCCCTTTACAGACATTTTTTATCAGGGATTACAAAAAATCCCTGAATGCATTTTACTATGTCTGCTCTTATGCAAAGGCCGATTATTCCAGATTTATGAATGTTACTGCTGGCATGGCTTTAAAACTCATACCGGAAAAACTTTCTTCACAGCCTGTTTTTCTGTGCATTGATGACACAATGGCCCCGAAGTTTGGAAAAAAATTTGAAGATGTTTCAAAACTTTTTGACCATGCAGCGCATAATGGCTCAAACTATCTGAACGGACATTGTTTCGTAAGCGTAATGCTCTGCGTCCCGGTGTGGAATAAAAACAGGATCCATTACCTTTCTGTTCCGCTTGGATACCGTATGTGGCAAAAAAAGGAGTCAAAGCTGGAACTTGCTGCATCCATGGTCCGTCAGGCGATGCCGGAATTCAGCAATAAAAAAATGTTATCATCCTTTGTGACAGATGGTATGTAAAAAAGAACCTTGTTTCCATCGTGGATGAATATGAGAACCTTGACCTTATCGGAAATGCAAGGTCTGATTCTGTCATTTATGACCTGCCGCCGCAGCGTACTGGAAAAAGGGGACGGCCAGCGCTGCATGGGAAAAAACTTTCCATTCAGGACGATTTTACGCTGTCTGATGAAAAAATCGGTGATTATTATATGGCCGTGCGCCATGTTCTTACTAATATTTTTGGAAAAAGGACAGTCCTGGCATATGTCACATCCGCTGATAAAGCAGCAGGCAGCAGGCGTTTGTTTTTCAGCACAGTTTTTCCGGAACAGCTTCAGGTCTTCTGCGCATGGCAGGAGAAATCCCCGCTAAACCAGACAGGGAGCAGCCGGATGCAGTTTATTCCCCTGATGCTGTATGCATTTCGATGGCCGATAGAGGTTAGTTACTACGAACAGAAAACTTTCTGGTCACTGTGCAGTTACATGGTCCGCAGCCGCAAAGGGATTGAAATGCTGGTCAATCTGATTAACATTTCATACTGTGCAATGAAACTGCTGCCATACCAGGACAAGGCGTTTTATAAATATCAGACAGAAAGCGTGCAGGAGTTTCGGTTTGCGTTAAGCGAACAAATTCGCCAGCAGGTATTTTATGCCATTTTCGTAGAAAAAGTCGAAACCAGCATAAAATCAAATGCTTTAATAAATGCCTTAAAACGGCTGGTTCAGAAACAGGGGCATCATTTATAAAGTTGTAAAGTAGTGTATGAATAAGCTATTGTTATAATAAAATACACTATGTAGTATTTATTAGGTTGAATTCAAAAATCAGCGGACAGATATTTTATATCAGGTATTGTCTGCTGATTTTTTGTGTTTTGGATCTGGAAAATTCTTGTATGTATATCTTTGCATTTATTCTTGTAAAAGATAACGTATTTATCGGCTTTTTTGTAATGTATAAGGTATAGCAACAGGAACGCCGGTAAGCAACAGTATGACCGAACTTTATACCATCCAACGCTACCTCCAGTATGAGCGGCTCCAGGAATTGAACATGACCCATTTCGACTGCTGGGCCAGCCGGTTCGGCGAAACCGTCACATCTCTGGAACTTGCGCCAGAAGGCACTGGATACCGGGCAAGGACAAGGTTTGCTAAATTCTTTAACCTGCCTGAGCTTATGCAGGTTTTCAAGGAGGTCGCGGACATTAAGACTGCTGATCAATTAAACCTTCCGACACCAGAGGTGGAGTACCACAATATTGTAACAGAGCCGACAGCCCACCAGCAGGCAATGGTTAAGGAGCTGTCAAAACGTGCTGAAAAAGTACACAACGGCATCGATGCCCATATTGACAATATGCTGCGGATCACATCCGATGGTCGTAAGCTGGGGTTGGATCAGCGTATTATCAACCCGTTATTACCAGATGATCCGGACAGCAAAGTAAATGCCTGTATAGACAACGTTCATCGCATCTGGACAGACTACGCCGACACAAAGGCAGCACAACTCATCTTCTGCGATATCAGTACACCGAAAAGCGACGGTAGTTTTAACATTTATGATGATATCCGTCAAAAGCTGGTACAGCGCGGCATTCCAGTCGAACAGGTACGTTTCATTCATGAAGCAAACAGCGATGTACAGAAAAAAGAATTATTTGCTAAAGTGCGTTCCGGACAAGTACGTGTGTTAATTGGCTCCACGCAGAAAATGAGAGCAGGAACCAACGTCCAGGACAGGCTGATTGCCTTACATCATCTCGATGTGCCGTGGCGCCCGTCCGATGTAGGACGGATTTTGCGAACATTTAAAATAAAAAGAATGTGAGGTAACAGACAATGGCAAAGACGATTTTTGAGGAACTGGGTGGCAGATACAAGCGGCAAGCTGAACGCCTATCTTGCCGACATTGATAGACAGGCGCAGGAACGCTTTGAAAGGCTTATAGAGGGCATGAAACAGGCACAGGGAACCAGAGCAGCTAAAGGCAGAAAACGCCTTAGAATGGACAGGACGGCTTAATAACACAAGGGCTTGTGCGAGGGAGATTGTAAATGAGGAAATTATATACGCATAGGCAAGGCAACATGGCGGCAGAGGGTAAAAGCTCTGTCGTTTTTCTTTTCGGATAGTTATAATGAATGTTCATATTTATCTACTTGATACAGTTCGTTCAAGCGGCTATACTATATACAGTACGCAATAGGAGGTCAAAAATGTTTGAATATATGACAGCACAGGAAGCCGCAGAAAAATGGAACGTATCGCTTAGGTGGGTGCAGCGGTTATGCAAAGAAAATCGTATTGAGGGAGCAATGAACATCAACTGTGTTTGGCTTATACCGATAACTGCCGAGAAGCCTATTGATAGAAGAAAGAAGAAATCCTAAGTGAGTATTAAAGTTTCAGCATGAATAAGGCAAACATAGAAAGGAAAGTTCAAAGCAGAGAACAAAAAGAAGCAGAAAAAGAACGACAATACGTTATGCGAAAAGAAAAGAAAAAGCTAGGCATAGAGGGAGGTAACATCTATGAATAAAATATATTGGGACAGAGATAAAATCTCAATCATAACAGACCAAATTGAATCTGTCCCACATAAGCATTGGACAATGCAGTTATTTTTAAGCATAGAAAAAAATTTGGAGATAGGTGTAGAAGATAATAAAATTTCATGTAGATGTATTGTTATAAACTGCGACATATTACATAGTTTTTCAACAGGCAACAACATGTATTTTACTATGATAATTGAGCCGACTTCAAGTTTAGCCATTCAATTGGAGGAACGAATGGGAGGAATGAAGTATTATATCTTTAATAATCAAGATATTGAATACATCCAAAATTTATTATTTTGCCTTATTGATAACGATGGATTGAGAGAATATAGAGAGTTTATGATACAACTATATAAGTTCTTAGGGATAAAGGAGCAAGCTAAAATATATGATGATAGGGTTAAGGATTTGTTATACGAAATAGAACGGTGCAATTGCGATACACATTTGATTGCTTATTTTGCTGATAAAGTGGCGTTGTCACCAAGCCGACTGTCGCACTTATTTAAGGAACAGGTCGGAATACCCTTAAAAAGTTATATTCAGTTTCATCAAATGCAAACAGCCTTTTTAGCATTATTGAATGGTAAAAATATTACGGAAGCGGCAATGCTGTCTGGTTTTGATTCACCATCACATTTTGCAACGGTTACAAAAAAGATAATGGGAATGCCTGCGAGTATTTCTGTGAAGAATAGCGTTTTTTTGAAAGTTACGGAAGAAGTAAACTGATATAATAACAGCGTTGGATAATTAAACAAATTGAAATTATGGAGTGAGGTAAATATGAAACAAAAAAAGAAGAAAATTGTCCTTCGGGTTATAGTAGGTATAGGAATAGCTTTGTTGATTATTATAATCGTAGCACTTGTATTGTTTAGAAATGAATTGCGCTCTCTTATGTCATTGAAAAAGGTTGATGATTACGGAATGTATCAAATGACCTATTATGGCGATTATGGATTTGATGATTTTCTGGAAATTGGTGCTGAAAATGATACGGACATTGAAGCATTTGTAACAAAAAGGTTGTTGAAAGGACTGCCAATAAATTTGGGTGTTACAGGAGACGGTTGCACAGCTTTTGTCGTAAAAAATAAGAATGGCGATTTTTTGTTTGGAAGAAATTTTGATTATTTATATGCCCCGTCTTTACAACTTTACACTGCACCTAATAATGGATATGCTTCGGTTTCCACCGTCAATCTTTCTTTTGCAGGATATTCCGAGGACAATTTACCAAGTGGTTCACTTTTTGATGATTTCCTGACGTTAGCCGCACCATTTCTTCCCTTTGACGGAATGAATGAGAAAGGGCTTGCGATTACTGTGCTTGCAGTGCCAGAAGCGGAAGTCCCATATAATCCCGACAAAATAACATTAAATACAACCACAGCAATCCGGCTTGTACTTGATAAAGCGGCTACAGTGGAAGAAGCCATTGAATTGTTAAAACAATATAATATATATTTTTCTGGAGGTATCGAGTGCCATTATTTAATTGCTGATGCAAGTGGGCATTCTGTCATTGTGGAATATGTAAATCAAGAGCTTTGTGTCGTTGAAGCGGAGGACGAATATCAAATTGCTTCTAATTTTATTGCTTATGACGGATTGAATATTGGAGAAGGATTTACTGAATTTGAACGCTATGATAAAGTGCAAAATGCGATAGAAGCAAATAACGGTATACTTGAGGCAGGTCAGGCAGTTCAATTATTGGCTGATGTCGGTATTTTTGATGGAAATATAGACAAACTACAATGGAGTGTTCTGTATAATCTTACAACTGGTTACGGAGAGATTTTTGCTAATCGGAAAACGAATAATATCATAGGATTTAATCTGGATATGGATAATTGATATTGGTGCAAACCTCTTGTTTGTTGGGAGCAGAATTAAATATGAAAAATTTAAATTACAAATACAAGGAATAAATTATCATCAGTAGTTGATGAACTTTTCCTAAAAACAGAGTTGGAAGCACAAGCAGGTGCAAAGATTGTTTTTTTGTCCGAACTGAATGGAGCGGTTTTTAAACAAGATGAAGGTATGCTTTTGCAACGAGCGTCGGATATAGCAAAACAGGAAGAAATTTATTTCATTGTTTCATTGCTGGTGAAAACCCCTTACGAGGACTTAAAGGAAAATAAAACGGTAGCATTTAATCCACAAGGAGAACTAATATCAGAATATTTTAAGCATGGACGTTCAATCGGAGAATTGTGCCAAAAAGGAGATGGAATCATAAAAAGTTTTGATACGGAATATGGTGGAATTGTGCCGTTTATATGTTCTGATATGGCATTTTTGTCCAAAATACAGCAGGCAGGTAGAAATAATGTAGATATACTAATTGTTCCAGCTTCGGATTGGAAAGAAATGACATTATTAGCTGCAAAGACAGCGATTGTGCGTGGGGTTGAAAATGGAAGTAATATAATCAGACATACAAATAACGGAATGTCAATTGTTTCAGATTTTAGAGGTAGTGTGCTGGCACAGACTGATTACTTTCAGTCTGATACAAAGACATTATCCGCACAGGTTATCACAAAAGGGCGATTTACTCTTTATTCGTATATTGGAAATCTATTTGTATATCTGTGTAATTTATATTTGTTAGGGAGTTTCATGCTTCCCAAAATTAAATTTGTGAAATCACAGTTTATCGGCTCTATTTCATTTCATAAGGTTTTAAGGCGAACGTCCACCATATAAAAAACGGTGTTATGGTGGCGGTATTGCTATGCCCGAAAAGACTTAACAGACACTCTCCAAACCTGTTTTTGAAGTTTGGAGGGATTTTTTTATGTCCTTTTTTCGGGCAGTAACCTTGCTCATACAACGCAGATTTTATCCATACATAGCATATAGGGGAATGGCAGAGAGCCAGTTAAAAAAATCCCTGCCCATGCAACGCTACTTCTCACCATGAAATCAGAAGTAAAATCTCCACTTAACAGAATATATATCTCCTATAACCGTAGAGGTCACAGAGCCTTTGCGTTTTTTCTTTTGTCGTTTTTTATCGGAATGTGCCACAGGGCTGTTTCTGCTGTTGGCTGTCGTTCGCCGCCCTCTCCATCTGGATTTTTACATTTTCAAAAATTCAGATTGGAGGAAGATACGGTGAAGTATGCACCAAGAAAGGTATATATCAAAAAGGATGGCAATTATGTGGAGCTGCCCTATCAAGATTTCTGCCGCCGCGGGCAAGCTGAGTAGGACGGATTTTGCGGACATTCAAAATAAAAATGAATGTGGAGGTGCAGACAATGGCAAAGACAATTTTTGAGGAAATGGGCGGCAGATACGAAAGGCAAGGTGACTATTTAATTCCATGTATAGCTTTACCCGCCGAAGAAGAACAGCCGATAGGCACATAGGGACAGCGGCATCTGGACTATCTGAAGCAGTACCGCAAGGTTACATACACCAATCTTCTCACAAGCGTCAGGCTGAATGCTTACCTTGGCGACATCAACAGGCAGGCGCAGGAACGTTTTGAAAGGCTCATAGAGGGCATGAAACAGGCGCAGGGCAACGGAACTCTTAAAGGAAGAAAACGCCTTAGAATGGACAGGGCGGCTAGGTAACATAAGGGCTTGTGCGAGGGAGATTGTGAATGAGGAAATAATTTTCGTGTAGGTAAACGAAGCGGCAGAGCGTAAAAGCCCTGTCGTTTTTCTTCGGGAAAGTTTTATATAAATGATATAAAATCTCTGCATATCGGAGATTTATTTTATGTAAGATACAAAAGTTTATATTTGTACAGTTACAGTTGATGTAGTTTCTAAGGCAAATTATAATATTAGATGGACGGTAGGCAAAGTATTTAAAGTAAAAAATTGAGGAATGAACAGAAAAAACTATTGAAAAAAGTAAAATTAATTGTAACGAATCGCACTTGAAAAGAACTAACAATATGAGGTGCTGATATGGATAAAGAAAAAATTGATGAAATATATCGTGAAAACGCTGCAATGATATATAAATATCTGTGCGGTTTAACGCAGGATAACGGACTTGCCGAGGAACTGACGCAGGAAACTTTCTTTCAAGCAGTCAAAGGAATTGACAAATTTAGGGGAGATTGTAAAATTTCCGTCTGGCTATGCGGAATTGCCAAAAAACTATGGTATAAGGAACTGGAAAAAAGAAGCAGGCATAAAACCGTCCCACTAGACGATTGCGTACCTTCCACAGAAAATATTGAAAGTAAAAGTCTGGATAACTTGGAAAAAATAGAAATTTTCCGCTTAATGCACAACCTCGATGATATGACAAGAGAAGTCATGTATTTGCGATTGGCGGGGGAACTGCAATTTTCTGAAATTGCGGCTATCTTGGGGAAAACGGAAAATTGGGCTAGGGTAACTTATTACAGAGGAAAACAAAAAATAATGAAAGGAATGAAAGAATGGAACGAGAATTAGCTTGTGAGATTGTAAAAGATTTACTTCCTCTCTATGTGGACGAAATGGTAAGTGATGTTTCCAAAAAGAGTATAGAAAGCCATTTAGAGAATTGTACAGAATGTAATGAAATATATCACAATATGGCTTATCATCTGGAAATGGAAACGCCACCGACAGAAGTTTCGGATGTTAAGAGATTTTTGAAAAAAACAAAGAAAATGTATCTGCTATATGGGTTAGGCGGCCTTAGCTTTATTGCAATACTTGTCTGTCTGATTGTGGATTTGGCAGTAAACAAAGGATTTACATGGTCTTTGATTGCAGGAAGCTCTTGCTTATTTGCGGACGCTTTGATATATGCTCTATCCACCTGCAAAAAGAATAAAGGCTGTATTGCAATGACAGTTATAAGTATTGGGACGTTTGTCTTGCTTTCTGTCATACAGATTACCAGATATTATCTTATAGGAACAGGGACAGTCTGGCTTTTCCGTTATGGCTTACCCATCCTGCTGTTATGGCTTCTTGTCCTCTGGTTTCCAGTGCTTACAAGAGTATTCCTAAAATGGAACATTTGGGATTGCATAGCATGTTTTTTGTTATTGGTAATCATAGGAAACTATGTTACTAAACTGATTATAGGAGATTATGTGTGGAATGATGTACTCCATATGCAGGGATTTATAGGTAATGCGCTTGGAGAAGTGATTGGAATAATAGTATTTGGACTTATTGGGAGGATAAAAAAATGGAGAAAATAATCAGCGTAAAAAATCTAAGAAAAACATATAAAAAGGAAACCGCCGTTGAGAATGTCTGCTTTGACCTTACACCTGGAAGTATCATGGGACTATTGGGAACAAATGGAGCGGGTAAGACTACGACATTAAAGATGATTACCAACTTGTGTTCCAAAAATAACGGGAAAATTGTCATAGACAATGTATCATTAGACGAAAACCCTGAACTGGCATTGTCAAAGGTTGGGGCTGCACTTGACACACCCAGTTTTTATCAAGAACTGACCGCAAGAGAAAATATAGAATGTTTTGCACATCTATATGAAAATATCCCTAATGGGCAAGTCATGGAATTGCTTGATTATGTCGGGCTTAGTTCACAGGCTGAAAAGAAAGTTAAAAAGTTTTCTCTTGGAATGAAACAAAGACTGGCATTAGCAAGGGCTATGTTAGGGCAGCCAAAACTGATTATTTTAGACGAACCGGCAAACGGATTAGACCCGCAGGGACAGATTAACCTATACCGTTTGATTTGTGATATGGCAAAAGAACGAAACACAACATTTATCATTTCATCACACCAACTACATGATATGGAAAAATTCTGTACCGATATTTTAATTTTGGATAAGGGAAAAAGTATCTTGCAGGGGAAAACGGAAGAAATTTTATCTGAAACGACAAACATTGTGGACTGTATACTGGAAGAAGCGAAAGCTGCTAGGAGCATCCTCTTCGAGTGCCAAGGAATAAGTTTGATTTCAGAGAACGGAAATCAGTTTACAGTCAGACTTGAAAATATCTGCTTCGATGAATTTATTAAAAAACTTGTAGCAAACCATTTGCATATCCGCTATCTTTCCATGCGGAAACACTCATTGCAGGATCTCTTTCTAAAATTAACAGGGGGAACAGAGCCATGTATCCATTAACAAAATTATATGCGAGAAAAATATACAGACAAAAGCTGATTTACATTTTTTTTGCGTGCTTTTTTATAGCTTCTTTCTTTTATGCTTTTCTTATTTCAACACCGCAAATGGAAGACATGCTGAATATCAATATTGGAATTGTTGGGAGGAAAAATTTCTCCGAATTTATGATGAGGTTTTATGTCGGAACAGTGGGTATTCTTTTTGATGTATTTCTGCTGACGTTGTTTATTTGTGAGGAAGATAGGAACAAAATGCTTTATCAGCCTTTATTGCATGGGGAAAACCGTAGCAGAATGATACGGTCAAAAATTTATGTTGCCGTTAGTATGTCAACAATTTTTGTTTTACTGACAGCTTTTATAAATTACACAACAGCCTTTATGCGTTGGGGCTATGAAATCTTTGAACAGGCAGCTTTCATCAGAACCGTTATAAAATATCTGTTATCAGGTATCTATATGTCGGTTATAACGCTTGGAATCATTACACTTTGTATCTGTACCCGAGGCGCATGGAAAACGATATTATTTGTGATTATTTATTTATTGATTGACCAATTTATTTACAGCTCCAATATTGCATTATTACAAAAAATATGGGTTGGATATTACCTTAACCTTTGGACGTTTGCATATGAGTATCAGAGAATACCATTCAGCGAAGTACTGATAGGAATATCTATTATGATACTGTACGGAATTATTTTTTTTCAAATATCCCTATACAGAACAAAAAAATAGATTTTTGAGTGAGGTAAAAAATGATTATAAGATTATTAAATATACAATTTACACGGCTGAAAAGGCAAAAGATATTATACTTATTTTATGTTGTGATGGCGGTAATTATCATCTCCAATGCGCTGGGGTGCGCAGGCAGTTCGGAAGATTATGGCATGGGATATTATGCAGGCGGTAAATTTCCAACGATGTGTATGCAGTCCTATATTGATATTGTCGGTACACTATTCCTTAGCTTTATCAGTGCAGTATTGATATGCGGGGAAAAGGCAAGCGGTATGTTTCGACAGCCTTTGTTGAATGGTGTTTCCAAAAGACAGCTTTTAATAGCAAAAACTGTTAGCATTTTCACAGTTGCGCTTATATGTTTTTTGTTTGTGGCAATCGTTAGTATTGTAACAGGCTTCGTTTTATGGGGCAGTCATATATTCGATAATGCACAGGAATATTTGTTACAAATGTTATTATTAGCTATTCCGCAGACAACAATGGTTCTGCTTTTAGTGCTTTTGTCCTTGTATATGTCAAATATATCCGGTATGATGTGTGCTTCCCTGATAATTTTATTAGTCAATAATTTATTTAGCCAGTTTTTTGGCAGTTACATTTCGTTTATAGACTTTATGTATTATCTGTATGCTTTTTCAGGATATAACGGAATAGAATTAACAAGCAAAATAATTGTATTAGGAATTGCTGTAAATATCATAACAGGAATTATTCTTATTTATGGTATTATCAGACGTACAAACAATATGATAATGTAAAATTTTAAAAGAAATATTTTTAACAGGTGAGTATAAATGAAAAAACAACAATGGATACTTTGCCCTATTTGTGGCAGTAAAACTCGTGACAGAATCAGACAAGATACTATTTTGAGAAATTATCCTCTATATTGCCCGAAGTGTAAACAGGAAACGCTGATTGAAGCAAAAAATTTAAAAATAACAGTCATCACAGAGCCTTTGCGGTTTTTCTTTTGTCGTTTTTTATCAGATTGTGCCGCAGGGCTGTTTCTGGGTGTATATCAAAGAAAACAACGTCTATGTGGAACTATCATATAAAGACTTTTGCAGCCGCAGGGAATCCGACCAGAGTTACATGGACAAGCTGTTTATCCCCGTGCAGGGCTGTCTGATTGAAGCCGTGCGGGAACAGTACGCAGATTTCTACAAGGAGGAAGAGCGGTGGCGTTATCTGAAAAAACTGGACACGAACCACAAGCTGCTCTCATTGGAGGGATTTATAGACAGTGAAGGGAATATGCTTGACTTCGTTATTGATGAAACGGTGGACGTTGCGGAAACCGTTGTCCGTGCGGTGATGGTGGACAGGTTGAAAGCCGCCCTGCCTTTGTTGTCGGACAGTGAACAAACGTTGATACGAGCAATCTTCTTTGAGGAACTTTCCGAGAGGGAAGTCGGGTTGCGGTTAGGCGTGACACAGAGCGTTGTGAACAAACGCAAAGCCAAAATCCTTGCGAAGCTGAGAAAGATAATGGAAAACAAAATTTAAGGCGTTCAGCCCCCTTGTTTTTTCCTTTTGGAAAATGAGGGGGCTTTTGTCTGCCCTCTCAATCAATTCTGATTGGAGGAAATAAGGATGGCATACAACCACGGACGGGAGGACAGGAAATGGCGTATCTGGAAAGAAGCGGAAGAAAAGATTTTGCGTGAGTGCGGCGTTGATGAAGCGGTCATTGAGCAAATCCGCACAGACGACAGGGCAGATTTTAATTCCAACAGGCGGTTTTACCGATGGGCGAGCGACTTTGGCGAGTACCTTGAGGGCATGGTGGACAGGGAGAAGCAGGCGGAGATTAAGTCTGTTGCTGGATTACTGGACGAGATTGAGAGCGAAACTCTGTACCTTGCCTTAATCACGGTGGACAGGCGCACGTTACAAATCGCATGTCTTACGCCCTGCCGCTTATGCGGCGGAGTGTGGGGAAACAGGCTATGAGGCACTTTGAGGATAATGAGGAAAACCGCTATATATGGAGCGAGAACAGCGTAAGGAATATTTTAAGAAGCCCCATATATGCGGGAAATCTTGCAGGCTACAAGCGGATTGCCGCCAACATGAAAAGCAAGAAACGCCCCTCTAAGCTGCCCGAAGAATGGGAAGTGATACCAGATACCCATGAGGGGATAGTCACGCAGGAGGAATTTGATACCGTCCAACAGCTTATGACAAGCCGCAGGCGGGAACAGAACGCAGGGGGATTTGAGAATATCTTTGCAGGCGTTATCAAGTGTGCGGACTGCGGCTATGCTTTGCAGGCGATGAACGCTAACAGGAGGAAACGCCCCGATGTTATCGACTGCGTACTGTATTCATGTAATAAATATGCCAGATACGGGAAAAACGAGTGTACTCCCCACAATATAGAAGCGAGGGATTTATTCAACGCCGTCCTTGCCGATATTAACCGTTTTGCGGATATGGCGGTGAATGACGAGCGGGCGGTGAGGGCGATTGAGAAGCGGCTCACGGAAACAGACCAGAGCAAGGCAAAGGCAATGGAGAAAGAACGGAAGAAGCTGAACAAACGCCTTGCAGAGCTTGACAGGCTGTTTTCCTCTCTCTATGAGGATAAGGTCATGGAGCGTATCACCGAGCGGAATTTTGAGATGATGTCGGGGAAATACCAGAAAGAACAGCTTGAAATCGAGGCGAGATTAAAAGAGGTAACGGAAACGCTTAATGAAAGCTATGAGAAATCGCAGGGAATCCATGATTTCCTCTCCCTTATCCGCAATTACCAAGGCTTAAAGGAACTGGACGCAACCGTTATAAATGCACTGATAGACAAGATAATTGTTTCGGAGCGTGAGAAGCTTGCAGACGGAACGGTACGGCAGGAAATCAAGATTTACTATAAATTCATCGGCTTTGTCGGTGAATTACATATCACGCCCACAAAGCGGTGGACAGCGTTAAAGCCTAAGAATTGTACAGTGTGCGGTGTTGAATACGTCCCCCGCTCCGCAATATCGAAGTATTGTCCGGAGTGCAGGGAAAAGATAAGAAAGGCTCAAGGGACAGAAACGAAACGTAGGAGCAGAGAACGAAGCAGACAGGTATGTATTAACTGTCCGCAAAAAATGACCGACTGATATTGAACAGCAGGAGGGGAGGATTTTAAGGCAGGGCAACCTCAATCCAAAGGTTAAGATTTTCCGGTATGTGACGGAAGGAACCTTTGACAGCTATTCATGGGTGCGACACGAAGTCGCTTAATTTAACTGTTTGGCGGCAATGCCGACCAAACCATCCATTCCGTTGGATGAAGCCGTTGTCCCCGGCTCTGCCAGTAATGGCACTGTTCGGAAGCGGACATAAACGTAACTCTATTTGGAATCCAAACCGTGAGGGGAGGATGAAGCTGCCAGCTGCAATGCGGTTAGGGTGCAGGCTTTTACTGATAGCATGGTTAATTAACTGAATCGCCGTAAGCTTCGTTAAGGCTGAACAAGCCAAAGCAGCTGACAGGCTTGAACCAAAAGGTGTGCAGTCGGTTACTCATCTCTACGCTTGGGAGTACACGGACGTTATGACTGCCGGAGTAGAGGCGGAACCTAAACTATCAAAATAATTGTTGGTTAAGTGGAACGTGTCAAGCCCGTATTCCTGCCCATAGGGCAAGCCGACCATAAGGGAAGCCGTTGGGAATGCGGGTATAGGATTGCGGAAGAAGCGAATGCCTTCTTTTTATGGACGTGCTTTAGCTGTAAGAAGGGTAACGGGTAATAAAGGTAAAAAGACAGCAGGCGTAGACAAAGTTTTATGGTCTACCTCAAAACTGAAATACGAAGCAATTCTCGATTTGAAACGCAGGGGTTACAAGCCACTGCCACTAAACAGGAAGATTTGATACGGAAGCTGAATCCGGTTATCCGTGGGTGGGTAAATTTCCAAAAGTATAATGTTTCGTCACAGGCATTTGAAAGATTTGAAAAAGAAGCCGGAACCGCCCTTGTGGAGATGTGCAAGGAGATGAAAACCGTCAATGTGCCTGCAACGGTCGGGGAATATGCCGGGTTTAAAATGGCGGTGTCCTTTGATTCGTTCAACCATAAATCTGTGATGAACTTAAAAGGGCAGCTTTCCCACAACTTAGAAATTGGCTCTGACCCTCTCGGCAATATTGCCCGTATCAACCATGCCTTAGAATCCATGCCAAAACAGCTTTCTGAAGCGCAGACAAAACTGGAAAACGTGGAGCGACAGCTTGAAACCGCAAAAGTGGAGGTCACAAAGCCGTTTGCACAAGAAGCGGAGCTTGCGGAGAAGTTGGAACGCCTCTCTGCTTTAAATGCCCTGCTTAACATGGACGAAAAGGGCGATGACGCACTCGGTATGGACGATGTGCCGGAGGAAGAAAACGAAGGGCAGGAAACTTCTGGACATGATGTCCAGAAGCCAGAGCTGGAGGAAAAAACGGGAATAAGGGAAAGCGTTGCAGATGCGCCAACACTGTACCCGGTAGAAAATGCAAGACATAATTACGCAGTGGATAATGGCAATCCGCAGGGGCTGAAACTTACGGCTGGAATGGCTGATAAGACCGTACAGAGAACATCGTTAAAAGAAAAGCTGGAAGTGTTCAAGTCAAAAGTGTCAGGAACGGAGAAACAGGAGAAGTATAAGGAAAAAGGGAAGGAGGTAACGATGTAGGCATAAAAAATTCATAAAAATTTTGTTGCAAAAGCAGATGCAAAACCGTACAATGTAGATAGGAAAGTATGTGGAATGTAAAAAGAGCCATACTAACAAGGGAGGTGTTTCTTATGGCAACTTCAAGCATTACGAAAAATTTTGTTATTTCCGGCAGGAAACAGGTGGAGATGTTTGCCGATGCGATTGAAGCATCTGCCAATGATCGTCCGGTTCGCATTCCTGTAGCTGCGAAGGAAATTAAAGGAGAAGCTGAATTAAGGGCATTTATGGAAATGAGGAAGAAAGCGAATGCTAATAAAGGATAAGTACATCAAAATTAACATTCGTGAATATTTAGCATTAGGTGCCAATTTCTTCTAATTATGCACAGCTTTGTCGAAAATCTTTCAGCATGGTTTTCTGTGTGCTGATACTCATGCTCTCATTGTTCGTGCCGTCGTCTTTGGAAAGCCTGCAATATAAAGCAGTGATTTTGTCGTTATTCAATTTTGCCCTTTTCATTTCGTCCTCCTTGATGAAAAGGGACTTCCTCTCAACTCATATTATACTATATTCCCTTTTCCGTTTCCAGTGCTAATTTACGCTGTTTTCCGCTATTTCCTTAACCTTTTTTGTTATCTGTTCCTCGGCTATCCGCTTGAATACTGTTTCCATTTTTTCAGTGCCTACATAATGCCTTTCCACAATTATTTTTGTGGATGGGTGCTGTCGGCTGGCTCTATGCTGTGTGTTGCTGTCTTTGCTCATAAATCTGCTCCTTTACATGAAAATAGAGCGCATAGACTGGTTTCTATGCGCTCTGACGCTGTGTTACCTATTTAGTTGCGATTGTTGTAATGGTTATTAAAAAACTAAAATTTGTTGCTATTATATTTGCTTACCCTGTATATGTTCCACCCGTATTTTCTTGATTGAGAGTTCCCTCAACTTCAATCAACAGGCATTTGACCAATTCGTTACATATTGGACGATGTTTTGTTCCTTTAGGAATTATTATAAAATCTCCCTCACATAAATGTGTTAATCCGTCCTCAAACTCAATATCAAATTCTCCCTAAATACAGTAGAAAAGTTCATCAGAATTTTCGTGTATATGAAAATCTAAAGTTCTATGTTCTGCTTGCAATACATTTAACATATGATTATTTAATGTACCCACTCTCTTATAGAGGAACAGTTCATCAATCGCATTTACATTCTCTTTCAAATTTACTTTTTGTATCATATGTTTCTCCTATTCAAATCTCAATTTGTACCTCCAATAGAATACCACAATTATACTCATATTTCTATCAGATTTCCATTAAATTTCTTCCTCCCTCCCTTCGCTTGGTCTTGTTTTGTTGTCTGTTTTGCTGTCGGCCCTCGTTCTGAAGCTCCCTCGCAAGGTTCTTTTTGTTATAGCTGATTACCTCGGCATATGCTTATTCTGTGGCGGTCTTGGTCTGCTCCCTGCCGATACTGTCATATTCGGATTGCAAAGACTGTATTTCGACTTTCCACTGTTTCGGCGTTATCTTCTCGTCGTTCTGTAAAAGGCTCTGCATACGTTCCTTTAATTCGTGGTATTTCGATAAGCTGTCCTTATGCTCCTTATCGTATCTCATTTTCACAAGTCCTTTGAGTGACTGGCTCTCCCTATAGGTGGCTTGGATTGGCGGAAAGAGGGCATACATTTTTGACAGTTCCTTTAATCGGTTTAGTTTCTGCCCCTTTGACAAATGCGCTGTTTTAAGCTGGCTGTATTTCTGTTCCCTGTCCGCTGTGAATTTCGTAAGGCTCTCAAAGCTGTCTATCTTTCTTGTCGTGATGAATTTCTCCGCATTGTCGGCTGACTGCAAGGCGGTTCGGTCGGATATTTTTCTTAGGTGCTTTCCGCTGACAATCGGCAAGTCAAGCCTGCCTTTGCGCTCCCTTACTTTTGCAATCATTTCCATGACCTCATTCTTCACGCTGACCGCTGTATTTTTAATCTGCGTACTTTTGTACGTTGCGTACTGTGCGCTGTGAAGTTCCTGCTTGGCAAGCATGAGCATTTCTTTTGCCTGTTCCAACAGCAGATTGTTCTTGATAATTTCCCGATTGATATTGCCCCTCTCGGTCTGTATGCCCTTGCGTTCTAAAGCGTTGGCAACCGCCCCGATATGGATAGTTGGCTCTGATAGGATAAGAGAGCTGTCACAGGGAAACAGGAATTGCAAATTTGTGTGACTATACCACCTGATCAATGAACAGCTGCTGCTGGAATGTTTCTGGGAACTTGACCCAGACAAGGCAACAGGCATTGACGGGATAGATAAAGAACTTTATGGGGAGAATGTCAGAGGAAATATTATGGAACTGGTGGAAAGGCTAAGGAATAAAAGCTTCCAGCCAAAGCCGTCCAAGCGGGTGTATATCTCAAAGGACAACGGCGACAGAAGGCCGCTTGGGATCTTATCCCTGGAAGATAAAATGGTACAGATGGCGCTTGCAAAAATAATAGGGGCAATATATGAGCCAGTGTTTTTAGACTGTATGTATGGGTTCAGACCCGGAAGGGGATGTCACGACGCGCTGCGGGCATTAAATTGGGTAATAGAGAAAAAGAAAACACAGTGGGTGCTGGATGCAGACATGAAATCCTATTTCGACCGAATCCCGCATAAGAAGCTACCGGACTGCCTTAAAGTGAAGATAAAAGACCCAAATATCCTATGGCTGGTAAAGAAATATCTAAAAGCCGGAGTCATGGAAGATGGGAGCTACAGCAGGACAGAAAGTGGAACAATCCAGGGCGGGAATATCAGTCCGATATTGGCGAACGTGTATATGCACTATATGCTTACCCTATGGTTTTATCAAAAAGAGAGGCATACCTTCCGAAAAGAAGGGTGGCTGGTAAATTTTGCAGACGACTTTATAGCGTGCTTTTGTGAAAAGGAAGATGCAGAAAAGTTTTATGCGGACCTAAAGAGGCGGCTGGCAGACTTTGGACTGGTGCTCAAAGAAGAGAAAACGAAACTGATAGAGTTTGGAAGCAGGGCACAAACAAGCCGGGAAACAAAAGGGGAAGGCAAAGCGGAAACTTTTGATTTTCTTGGATTTACGCACTACTGCTCAAAAAGCCGAAAAGGCTTGTTCCGGGTAAAAAGGAGAACCAGCAGGAAAGCCAGTGATATGAGCCAGTGGTTGAAAAAGAGCCGGGGAATGAAAGTTTCACTGCTGATAAAGAAGGTCAACCAAAAACTAAGGGGACATTATCAGTATTATGGCATAACGGACAATTCCCGGATGATGGTGCGATACTGTTATGAAACGCGGAAGGCGCTTTTTAAATGGTTGAATAGGAGAAGCCAAAGAAGAAGCTATATCTGGGATGAATTCAATGTACTGCTTAAATATTGTCCATTAGAGAAACCCAAGATATACCATAGCATTTATAAGACAGCAACTCAAACATAAGGCAAGGAGCCGGATGCGGGAAATCTGCACGTCCGGAATTTGTGGGGGTTGATACTCTGTAAAGGGTATCTTCTACCCGATTTATTTTTATGTCGCAATAATACGACTTTTGAAGGAAAATGGCATTTTGGATTCCCAATCCGCAACAATTATTCCCACAGAAGGGTGATTATATGTTATACTATCATTGAGTCTTTACATTTATAAAGACATAGACACTTTTTATCCTTCAACAGTTTCGTTAAGTAGCCTTTAGGAGGAATTATGAGCGTATCTTATAAACAATGATTCAAGCTGTTAATTGATAAAGACATAAAAAAGAAAGATCTGAAGGAAAAGGTTGGGATAGGAAATGTACAATGACTAAGCTAGCCAATAATGAGAATGCCACAGTTGAGGTAATGGCAAAAATATACAGTGCAGTGGATTGTTAAATGGATGACATTATAGAAATCATTCCGGAGGAAGATGTTTCCGCCAAAATACTGAAAAGGGAGAGTAATCATGGCAATTGTAGTAGATCATGAATCCGAATATAAGGGAGAAAGAAAAGTAAGAGATGCCATAGCTGAACACTTTTCAGACGATGTTGTTATCTATAATAACCGGGAGGTAAATGGCAGAGAATATGATATTTGCTTTCTGGTTAAAGATGTCTGTGTGTTTATTGTTGAGGTCAAAGGATGGCTGGCAGATAAGATAAATGTTCACGGCATTGATGATATAGAAGTAGAAGGTTATGCAGAGCGGCAGAAGTCTCCTAAAAAGCAGGCAAAGTCATATTGTATTCAGTATTTTACAAAGTTGAAAAAACAGTTTGGCACGAGTCCATTGGTGGTGGATCTGGTAGCATATCCGTTTATTACCAAGGAACAATATTATGAGAGCCATTTGAACATAATTTCAGAGGAGCAGTTTACTCTTTTCAAAGAGGAGCTGGAGAATCAGACATCTTTGAAGAAAAAATTTCAAATGGCATTTGATACAAAGAAGGCTATACCGCATGCAGAATTGAATGCGGAATTCATGAGCCGAATCCGAAGGAACGAAGAACCGGATTATGATGATCCTGAAGGTGAGGAACTGATTCAGGTTTATTCCACACTGTCAATTATTCCGGATGATGCGGATGATAAGCAATTCAAGAGAATTATTGCGTCGTATTTCAAGGGAATAAAGCAGATTGTATTTGTTTCAAAGCGGTCTTCGTTTGCAACACTTCTAAATGAACTTAATTTTTCATACAAGAAGGAAAACATTGAGCCAGGAGATAAGCTTAAGGTTGGCTATAAAAAAGGAATAGAATCTATTGCTTTAAGAGATTCTTACAGGGCATTCAATTTTGAGGTTTATCTGATTTGCGGATTAGAGAAGCAATGTTCTGAGGAAATTGTAATCGAAGAAGGACAGGTTGGTAAAAACAAAGAATTATTGTCCTGGATTGCGGAACACTCATATTTTAATCTGCAGCAGTATAAAGTGGAACATGCCTCGGCAGATAAGAATATTCTGGTAGAAGCTGGCGCTGGAACCGGGAAGACTTATTCTATGGTATCCAGAGTGGCGTTCCTTTGCAATAAAAGAAGGGGAAACATTACGAGTATTGAAGATGAGCTTGCAATGGTTACCTTCACAAACGATGCTGCAATCAATATGCGAGTCCGATTAAAGCAGATGTTTGTCAATTACTATATATTGACCGGAAACGAATGTTATCTACAGTATGTAGAGGGCGTAGAACGGGCCAACATATCTACAATTCATAAGTTCTCCTTGGAACTTTTGCGAGGAGCTTCCTTCTATACGGGATTGGGGACGAACTTCAGGATATCCTCTGATGAGTACAATCGTGGAAAGATTTATGATGGGTATCTTAGTGAATTTTTCCGGACGCAGGAGGAAAATAACCCGAACTTTATCAGCGGGATACCCGTTCCGATTTATGATCTGAAGAAAAAGATTATGGGTATTGCGGATCATCTTTTTCAGAAAAGTATCAATCTGGCAGATATTAAGCCGGAGGAAATGGGCGTGACCGTTGACAATACGCTGCCGTATTTTAGTGAACTGATACAGCAGGTAGTGTTCCCGGCCGAAATTGAATACCTTTCTACCATCAATGATAGAAATGCTATGGACCTGAAAGAGTGTATTATTCTTCTGAATAAGGTATTAGATTATGCAGCAGATAACATCAGCAATCTGAAATTACGATATCTTTTTGTTGATGAGTTTCAGGATACCGACGATGTACAGATTGAGGTATTCCAAAAACTGCAGAAAACAATTCTTTCCGATTGTAGACTCTTTGTAGTAGGTGACCTGAAGCAAAGTATCTATCGGTTCAGGGGAGCAAGATTAAGTGCTTTTGATCAGCTTAAAACCTATAAAAATATGACTGGGAGATTCATCATCTGAATTTCAATTATCGCACAGATGCTAGACTTCTGGATTTGTATGACTCTATTTTTCAGCAGATGGGAGTAGGTGGATACCTGCCATATGATCAGAAGTATGATCGTCTTACCAGTGAGAAGATATTTGAAGCTGACGATGCAGAATTGATGCAGTGCGTTCCGTGTCATGGAAAAGATGAAGAGACATTCTTTCATGCGTTATTTGGTATTTTAGAGAATCAGACCGGCAAGATTGCAGACATAATGGAACAGAAGAGGGCGCAAGGAAAAACGCTCAGTTTGGAAGAACGTACGATTGCTATTCTGGTGCGCAGTAACTGGCAGGTTGAGAGCATAGTTAAAGAAGCATATAAAAGAGAAGTAAATGTAGAGATTAAATCGGGTGGAGATCTGTTTCAATTGGAGTCAACGCAGGATTTTTATAAGTTAATTCTGGCTATAGAGAATTCCACTAACCCCGTATACCTGGTTAATTTTATAGAATCTAATTATACGGATCTGAAATTGGATTATCAGAAATATCATGGCATATCCGAGGCGGAAAAGCTACAGAGCCTTCAGAAAATCCTGGATGAGTTCTTTATGTTAAGGATGAAGAAACGGTGGCAGGAAGTTCTGGATGAGGTGTATGCTCATCCGGTTTTATATGCATTGAAGCATATATACGATGCCTTGGAGCCATGGAAAATATATAGCCGAAATCCTTCGGCACAGACTTACTACATGGCAAATTATGATTATTTGCTGGAGAAAATCGTGAAGTTTTCCAGAATCGACACTCTTACGATTAACCAAATGGCCAAGTATCTGGAGACAAATATACTAACAAGACAGCAGGAACTTGCCAGAACACCAGATGCTGATGAAGAAGGTATTCACATTATGTGCACCACTGTGCATAAGTCAAAAGGACTTGAATATGGAACGGTGGTCCTTCCTTATACTGCAGAGGACATTAGCGATATCAGAAAAGTAAAACTTGGTGCGAATTATTCGAAGGGAAAGCTTTCCTATACTGTTCAGTTTGAAAATAAAGTCAGGGAGCGGAATTCGAATTATAACGAAGATATGGAGAAGACAGAGCAGATTGCTGAGGAATCCAGAATATTGTATGTCGCGTTAACCAGAGCAATCAGAAACTGCGTCTGGATCATGAATATAGACAAAAATGTTCCAATCAGTTGGGGAACATTGATGGAGGAGTAAGATGTCAATGGTAATTTATA
Organism: Eubacterium plexicaudatum ASF492; assembly: GCF_000364225.2. Taxonomy (GTDB): domain Bacteria; phylum Bacillota; class Clostridia; order Lachnospirales; family Lachnospiraceae; genus Eubacterium_J; species Eubacterium_J plexicaudatum. The sequence goes on along the minus strand of NZ_AQFT02000001.1, from coordinate 3,452,105 downwards.
CGTATCACGATCCTTATAAAATTGACCAGGAACCATACTGGAATGAGATTAAGAATTGCCCTTACTTCTGTTCTGCGCAGACATTAGTCAACGGATTAAGAAAACATTATAAAGGGAAATTTGATAGCGGTCGTGTGACGACAGTCAAAATCCTTACCGATTCTTTATATGAAGACTGGGCCAGCCCTACATGGAGCGTGAAGCAGCATACCGATATTGACAATATTATCAATAGTGGACTGCCTACTGAGCTTACTGAAGCAGAAAAGAAAAATATAGGTAGTGCATTTCTGTTCAATAGAGATGATGTATTTGCCAGTATTCGAACTATGTTCGAATTGAATGTAGATATTAATACGGTCTTGAGAGATAGGTTGACGAAAGAGCAGGAATATATTTTGGATATTTACAAGAAGATTCTTTCATCTGATAAAAGGGAAGATTTCTTTCTGGCCCAAGCTTTGTCTAAAGAAGAGGTCAACACAGGATTACAGAAGGCTATGACGGCCATTCAAAAGGATTATGATCCGTCCGGTGTTGATACTAGTACGGTTGTAATCCATGGGGTACACCAGTTTGCTCCTATTACCCTTCGCGCAATCGATGAACTGCAGAAATACAAGAATGTTATCCTTCTGTTTAATTATCAGAAACAGTACAAAAATGTGTATCAGACCTGGTTTGATATTTATTCCGCATTTGACTGCAAAATTGTGGATTATGATCGAGCAGAATTCTATCCAACAGATACTGCAAGCGTGAGCTATAAAGGAAATGTTCTTGCAGATCAGCTTGGAAAGCTTGTTAACGGACAGAAAAAAGCAATTACTGTAGATCAGCCGTATGAAATCATGGAGTTTGATAACATGACAGAATTTGCAGGATATGTGGCTGAAATATTTGAAGAGGCAGAGCATAAAGATCCGTTTAAGCCGATGCAATATATGCGCGAGCAGATTTATTCTGCCAACAGTTCTGCAAATGACATCCTGAAGATTTACTTTCCGGAGCAATTTGGTGAAAGACAGTTTTTGAATTATCCAATCGGACATTTCTTTATTGCAATAGCAGATATGTGGGATCCGGAGAATAATGAGATTCTGATTACGGATATCAATGATGTTCGGGAATGCTTTGGCGCCAATATTCTGGCGGAGGATACGCCGGGTGAATTAGTATCGATTTTGGGCCGCATTCAGGCTTTGTTCGATGGGTGTACATCGATGAAACAGATGCGGAAGCGTCTCAAGTCTCTGACGAAGAATATGAAATATCTTACAGATTCTGATGAACAGGAATATGTAAGCCATATTTCTTATTATGCGGTATCAAAGGATGAGATTGAAAAAATCGATCGTGCATTGGAAGATCTAGAGGATATAGCGGCATATTTCTATGAGGGATTTGAGAATAAAGCACATAATTTCAGAGAATTCTATAGAAAGCTAAAAAATTATCTGCAAACCGATATACTTGAGGATCGCGAACTGTCAGAGGAATTTGCAGACATTTTGAAGAGAGTACTGATGAAGCTGGAAGAAGTGGGATACATAGATGCATCTGCCTCGTTCGAGTGTTTAAAGTCAACCATGTCCATATATCTTCTGCAAGAGACAAAACCCGGAAGAAGTGCAAATTGGATTGTCAGAAATTTTGAACAGATTGATGGCGATATTTTAAGGAGTGGTCATGAAGATCCTAATATTATCTATCATTTTGCCTGTCTGGAGGATGAAGATGTCGGAGCTGTAAAGAAGGCAGGGTTTCCGTGGCCGTTGAATGATGATTTCTTTGAAGTGGCGCAGAATCCAGTGGACTGGAAGTATCAGGTTTATGTAAAATGCTGCAACGAGTATAAGAATTTCAAAAGATATGCACTGATCTATGGTTTGGAATTCAATAGGGCAAAATTTAAGTTATCCTATGTGAAACGTGATGGTGATAACGAAAGAGAACCTTATTATCTGCTTAAAATACTGGGCTTAAAGAAAACGAAATACTCCGGCAAAAAGGCGAGAAAAAAACTGGAAGACAGTTCTGAGATTGGAATTGCTGGCGGTGGAACTGGCAAATTTGATCTCTATGATTATTACAGATTCCGCATCTGCAAATACCGTTTCCTTACAGAGACATTAGTTGAGAGTAATACTGTGTATAAGGATAACTTCCTGCTCCTGAAGTACATGGAGGTTATACTTGAAAATGCGATGAAAGAGGACATGCAGGGGAAGCCTATTAGTGAGGCAATACTGATCCGGAAATTAAATGATGAGTACGATGAGCTGAAAAATATTTTCCTTTTGTGCAGAATGTTAATCGCATGGATGTTATCAACAATATTCGAAACAGACTGGTTAATGGTAAAGCAAAGAAGTTTTCTGTCTTATCTGCGGAAGAACGCCGGTATATGATGATTCGCGAGCTCTTTATTCACAGGAAGCTTGAGAATGCAAAAAATGTTGGTGTAGATATTATGCAGGATAAATTCCCGAATGTTAATTCCGAACAGATTAAGGCAGAACTGGTGAAGGAAAAGCTTAAAAGCACGGATTATATGGTCAATGTTGATGCATGGTGCCAGTTTTGTTCAAACAGAGAATTGTGTATTGCTTATTATTGCAGATCCGGAGACTGATTGGAGAGATGTTATGCTAATAGAAAAAATGTATGTACGCTGTCCGACAGATAAAGAGAGTATGTCTGATCCACGAGTATTTGTTTGTGGACAGGTTACAAAAGTCGATAGTTTTAAAAAGACCGTCCAGGTGAGAATATATGATCCATTTTCCTATTTACTGTTTTTCGAAGATATTCCTAAAGGTGAGATAGAACTTTCGGAAAGCATGGTTCAGCGTTGCACTTTTTTCCTGGGATCAGTCGTCTTTGTTAAAAACCGTCAATGCACGGTTTTATCATGCGTAAGAGCGAAGGACAATTTTTATTATTATTATCTGCAGGATGTTGACAATAAAGAAGTTTTTCGCCAGTGTGAAAAAAGCATTGTAGCAGCCTTTAATAATGGAAGAATCGATCCGGCAGAGCAGTTAAAGAAATATGAATTCCAGAATCCATGCTGGTTCCTGGGCCATTCCGTTGTTTCTAAGAGTATGAATGTGCTGGATAATTCAATTTATGGGTTTAAGGAACTGGCAGGATCGAAGATTTACTTGCTCCCGCATCAGGTTAATTCGATCATGAGATGCCTTCGGGAGGAGCCATGCCGTTATATGCTGGCAGACGAAGTAGGCATGGGTAAGACAATAGAAGCAATATGTGTATATAAAATTTATATGCAGGATCGAAGCAAACAGACGGCATTGATCATTGTTCCGGAAACTTTGAAAGAGCAATGGAAAACAGAGATGTTTTTGAAGTTCAATATTGAGCAAGGGGAGGACAGAAATCATAACAGCGTTATTGTCAAATCAATCAATGAGATAAATCGCGCGGATCAGCTCTCAAATTGGGATTTTGTCATCATTGATGAGGTGCACAGATATCTTGCGAGCGAAAATCAGTATGCCGCATTGCATAATATAAGCAAACGGACAAGAAACATATTATTATTATTAAGCGCTACTCCGGTACAACAGAGAAGAGGAGAGTACCTTAGTTTGCTCAGACTTCTTTTGCCTAATAAATATGATACGTTTTCTGTGGAACAGTTTGGTGAATTAATCGAAAAACAAAGCCACATTATCCAAAAGACGGCGCTGACTATTGATGATTTAAGCGATTATGAAGAAGAAATTGAGAATGTACGTGCCAAAGAAGAGGATCCTCACGAGTCGGAAGATTGCCAAGATCTTTATGAAGAAATCCATGATGCTCTCGAAGAAATATGTGATGATCTGGATGATGAACGTCTGAGTGCTTTGTTTGAAGAAATCGAGTTTGAAGCAGATGATCTGGGTGTGTATGCTACTAAAGTGATTATCTCCTACATATGCAGTAACTATCAGATCGAAAGTAATATTATACGGAACCGGAGAAAACTCTTAGAGGTTGCAGAGGATGATGAACGACTTTTACCGACTCGTGAATTAGAGACGCGAACCTATGAATTGGATAATGATAAAAATGTGTATGAGGCATTAACATATGAGTTACTGAGTAACTGGATTCTGGAGAAAACAAAAGAAGACAGTCAGTCCGTTGAGAGAGAAATTCGGCCCCTATTAAATGCATTCTTTAGTTCTCCGTGGGCATTTGAAGACGAACTTCATTCAATTGGAAAAAGGGGAGTGCGTTTGGATCGGGAACTGTTTACCAATGCGGAGCGGTGGATGAGCTTTGAAACGGATATCATTGAACATGTGGTTGGCGTGATTGATGATCCGGTCAAATATGCTGATTATTACTCGACAAGATTGGTAACGGTCCTTAACACAATCTATGATGATTTATATGATCAGAAGATTGTCTTGTTTACAAATTATAAAGAGACATTTGATGCTTATCGGTTGGCTCTTGGCAAATTATTTCCGTCAGAAGAGGTGAGCTTCTTCGGCGGCGGAATGAATAAAGATGAAATCGAGTTAAATGCGTATCGTTTTCAAAATGATTCTGCTTGCAGGTTGATGCTATGCGATTATACTGGTGGAGAAGGAAGAAATTTTCAGTGCGCGGACTATATCCTTCATATTGATCTGCCATGGGATGCCAATATGATTGAGCAGAGGATTGGACGACTGGATCGATTGGAAAGAGATCCGGTAAGACCAATCGTGCATTCGGTAGTCGTTTATGTTCAGGATACCTTTGAGGAAGCATTATTTAAATTCTGGAATGAAGGACTTAAGATATTTACCCAGTCTCTGAGTGGTATGGAAATTATCATGAAGGATATCAACCGGGAGATTGTCACGGCCATTCAGCAGGATTTTAAATTCGGTTTATTCGATAAAATACCGAATATCATAAAACTGGCAGATGACATGCGTGCAACAGTCAGAAAAGAACAGAATTTTGATGCTGCAGGCTTTATTTATCGCCCAATGTACAATGAACTGAAACGCCTGATCAATTACTATGCTCAGAATGAAAACGATTTATTTGCAAGTACGATGACCAACTGGGCGAGTCTGGCTGGGTTCCATGGAACTGTCAATAAAATGGGTGTAATTACCTATTCGGCACATTCGTTTGTTCCGAAATCTGCAACCAATGCTTTGCTGATTCCACCGCGATGGAATGACTATATCCATTCTGCCCGGAATTCGTTTACGAATCATGTCCAGGGAGAATATAACAAGTGGAAGGCAATCAAGAATGTAGAAGGATCAATCAGGGGAACATTTATCAGAAAGCAGGCAATAGAGAACGATTATTTACATTTCTTTGCTCCGGGGGATGAAGTGTTTGACTGTATCGTTGATAATGCCATGCATTCCTGCAAGGGCCAGGCAAGTGCATTCGCATTTCCAGCAGATATTGATTGGACTGGAATAGTATTTACCTGGTCTCTGTCGCCTAATGTATATTTCCTTATGAATCATGGGGTGTCTGTATATGCGATGAGCCCTTATAGAAATTATTTGATGTCCGAGCAGGTGGTGGTGCCGATTGCTATTCGAAATGATGATGAAGTTGATGATAACCAGGTTGTCAATGAATATACACGGCTGATTGAATTGGGATTCAAGCCAGAGAATGTCGTACATATGGGAAAAAGAAGCAATTCTCCAGGCTTTATGAAAGAAATTGTGACCGGACCGACAAATATAAACTGGTTCCGACAGGAATATTCAGAGGAAAACTGGGGCGAGTTGGTTGACAGCGCAAAGAAAGAGGCGTCCGTTAAAGCAATGAATATTTTTAAACGGAGATCGAATATTCGTGGTGCCAGGGAAGAAATGGAAAGAACACTTTCTGCCAGAGTGGCAAACGCGGAATATTTCGGCATGTCCGACGAGGGAATTGAAGAGTTAAAACATACGCAGGAAATTATTTTAAATGCAATCAAAAGGCCAAAGCTTGTTTTAGAATCAGCAGCATTTGTGTGGATGGTAAAGAGACGATGAATAAAGAAAATATGATTGAGCAAATGCAGCAGTATCTTGCTGGAGACATTGTTAATCCGTTGCTTGAAGTCACGGCGGAAATGGACAATTTGCAGGCCTTTTATTGTAGAACGGCAAAGCGTCTGGTAATTGCCTATGAATTACAAAAGGAAAACTCTGATTATCAGGATGATTTTCTGATGGCATTGCGTGATTTCCTTCTTGTGTTTGAAACTTCGATGACAATTAAAAATGTTGAAATCGCGGAGGATAATCCATACGCAATCAAGAAGAACAATACTACAGGGAGATACTTCGCAACTTTTCAGTTTCCGGAGGGTGTTTCCACTGAACTTGCGGAACAGGCATTTATGCGAAATATCTCGCCTGAAGATTCCAGGAAGAAGTATAATCTAACAACGGATTCCTTGATTTATTCCATTACGGGATTCAGGAATTTCAAAACGATGTCACAAAAGCTGGCTGTATATGGAGCACTGAATACACCAGAAGGATATACAACTTTGGTATCGCTGCCTACCGGAGGTGGGAAAAGCTTGATTACACAAATGATGGCATATCAATCAGATGGTGTTACAATTGTAGTTGTACCGACAGTATCTTTGGCAGATGATCAGCTGATTGCAGCCAAGCAGATTATAAAGAGAAGTACCGTTGACCAGGAAATTTTTTCTTATCGGAGTGGTGTTCCTATCGCGCCTATTCTTACTGCAATCCAGAACAGAACGGCTCGCCTGTTGTTTATTTCACCAGAAGCTCTGATGAATAATCAGGCATTTGATCATGTAATCAAGACTGCAAACAAGCAGCATTACGTGAAAAATATTGTAATAGATGAAGCACATATAGTTGTTGATTGGGGAGCATCTTTCCGTGTAGATTATCAGTGCCTGGAAGCATGGCGAAAGAAATTGCTGCTGACGAATCCAAGTATCAGAACAATACTTTTATCAGCAACATTTGAAAATAAATCTGTAGATGTTCTAAAAAAGCTGTTTTCCGATGGAAACCGGTGGATTGAAGGCAGATGTGACGCCTTAAGGCATGAGCCAAGATATATTCTTTTGAAGGAAAAAGGATTCAGGAATAAGGACAAAAAGACGATTGAGTTAGTTCGCAAATTACCGCACCCCATGATCATTTATGTGGCCAGGCCGGATGATGCAGAGAAAATAAAAATATTGCTTGCTGACCACGGAATCAGAAATGTCTGTACCTATACCGGACTGACAAACAATGATCTTCGCGAGCAATTACTCAAAAACTGGAAAGCCAATAAATTTGAAATTATGGTTGCAACATCTGCTTTCGGTGTCGGCGTTGACAAACCGGATGTCAGAACGGTGCTGCATCTGTATATTCCGCAGAATCCGAACGCCTATTATCAGGAATTAGGTCGTGGTGGCCGGGATCAGCTGCCGTGTCTGAGCGTCATGTGTATCTATGCTGACGATTTGAAATTTGCATTTCAAAGAATCAGCAAGCGTGTAATGACGACGGAGAAGATTATCGGTCGCTGGGACAGCATGTATAATAATAAGAGTTCAATTAGAGATGGGGCCATTATCCATATCAATACTGCAATCAGACCGAATTATCATGATAAAGATGAGTGGGATGATCGACCGGTATCCGATGCGGATATGAACTGGAACATCTATGTGCTGCTTCTTTTCCGGCGCTATGGATTGATTAAAATAATTGATATTACCAATGATAATGGCGTATACATTTTTTCTGTTGAGATTAAAGCTGATCTTCTGAGGAACAAGAGTGATGCGCAGACCGGTTTATTGGAACAGATTCGCACTGATGAGTGGAATTACTATAATGATGCGTATCTGACTATGGAAAAGACCATAAATGGCAGTGAACATGAGTGTTGGTCAGAAATGTTTTTTGTTACGTATGATAAAGTATATGAATACTGTGCCGGTTGTAACGCACATAAAGACAGAAATAATGGCGATGCACAGGCATTTCCACTGAGGAAAAACATGAAAGCCCCAGTGATAAGTGTAAAGCCGGATCAGAAATTGCTGTTTGAATCACAGGATGAACTGATTGTAATCGCAAAGTCAGAGGAAAGAATAAAGGTAATCGAGTATCTTGAACGAAAAAGACTTGCATGCTTGGTGGCTACTAATCAACAGATTCAGAATTTGGGTTATTTTGAAGGAGTATCTGCCGGAAAATTCACCTATATTGTTGGTCCGGCAGGGATGAAAGAATTGCTTAAGAAAGGAAACTATTATTATATTTCTGGAATGGTTGCAATTCTATACCCGGACCGTGAGGGAGAGATATTTGAAGTGTTCAAAATGGCGATGCAGTATCTTTGCCATAAAGCCGGAATTCATGTTGTGCATATACTTGCTGATAATACATATTTCCCTGCAGTTGGAAAGAATATAGCAGATCTGATTGAAGGACGAGTTGTAACAGCAGACGTCCTGTGCTCGTAGAAGAGGTGATGAGATGTTTCAAAATAAGATGGTAACGCCGGCTATTCCGGAGCGTGTTTATACCTTGTGTAAAATCGTTGAGAAGAAGGCAGCGTCTACCGCAGAGGTAAAAGAAAAGATGGAGCCTTCGTATCTGAACCAAAAATCAAGCTATTATTACGATTACCGGAATGCGGCAGAGGAGCTGCAGCTGATTACAATTACGGATAATGTTCTGTCACTGGGAGTTGATCCTTCTGTGCTAAAGAGTATGGACACCATGCGTTTCTATATAAATGGACAGTTAGATCAGTTCAGAGAAGGACAGTTTTATAAGGTCACAAAAGCTTATTATGACATGGGTGAAGGTATTTTGCATGGAGAACAGAATGTAGCAAATATGGCATCAATTATGGAGTTGAAAACCGGGATTTCGGTGGACAGCATAGCGATGCGTGCATGGAGATTCTGGGCAGCTTATCTTGGATTTGGATATCTTCAGGATATGTTTGTTATTCCAAACGCAGACACTTTTTTACAGGATATTATTAATCGAGCTGCCTTTGATAAAAACAAGTGGTATTCGATCGCGGAATTTCTGGAGAAACTTCGGCCCTATGCAGACATCATTATTGATCCATCAAGCGGAAGTAAAACCTTTAATTTTGGTGTATCAAATGGTCTGAGAACGCTGCAGGATGCTGGGTATATTAAAATGGAATATATCATGGATCAGGAGGATACCTGGAACCTGTATCACATTAATGAATTAAGTGCGAATGAAATGGTTACAAATATAACTGTACTGAAGTAGGAGGCAAATATGGATTTATCAATAGCTAAAGAAAGACTCGCAGCCGTTGTAAAACCTGATTCGATTACAGCTTCTCAGGGAGACTTTCTGGCAACGCATGTAGAAATAAAGAAGCTGGTGCTTCTTAATAAGTTTGAATTTGTACCTGCTTCTCAAAAATATACTTCTGAAGAGGATATTTATAAAAGGTTTATTATGAACCCTGCAAACAGACATCAGTTTATTGTTGTATATGGTCAGAGCGGAAGCGGTAAATCTCATTTGATTCGTTGGTTTGAAGCTCGGTATAAAGCTGATCGATCGGATGATGAAGTGGTTCTGTTCATCCGACGAAGTGATAATACCTTAAAAGGAACAATCCGTCAGCTCTTGGAGAAGTCGGAGGTACAGGATATAGGAAACAAGGAAATCATCAAGCGTCTTGCAAATGCCTCTGCAGCTGTTTCGGAGGACAAGCTCAAGGATATGATCTATCATAATTTTATTATTGAAATCAATAATGATAACGATGAGCTTGAAATCCAACTGAATAACATTAAGAGAAAACGTCTTGTGGCATTTTTGAATAATGAGACGATTCATGATCACATGATGGAGTCTGGCGGTCCGATTGAGAGAATTTATTCTAAGGTGGCTGAAAACTCTTTCGCAGATTTGGATACAATTGCTCAGTTCAAGCCGGAGGATTTTATAGTTTCTGTTGATCTGTACGATGACATGTGGCAGGCCGGTGCCGATCCAAAAGCAGATAAGATGGCGAAGGCGCTTATGGCAAACGATGCCATGGAAGATGCAAAGAAATTTAGCGATTATCTGAATCAGTTTGTTGAGATTGTTATTCAGAGGTGTGCTGGAATTGAACCTGGCGATTTTGAACAGGTCTTCATGGATATCAGGAAGGAACTGTATCGTCTGGGTAAAAACCTGACCTTATTTATTGAGGATGTGACTTCTTTTACAGGGGTTGACAATGCACTTTTGAATGCCCTGATGGAAGAACATAATGACAGGGATATCTGCAGACTTTCTTCGGTAGTTGGTGGAACGAATGCGTATATAAACGATTGTTTCAGACAGAATCATCGAGACCGCGTGACCCAGTATGTATATATTCCGGATGACGTATTCGATGAAAATGGAATATTTGAATTTGTAGGCAGATATGTAAATGCAATGTCTTTGCCAATGGATGTGATTTCTGCCTGGGTTGATGCAAGATCACTTCCAGGTGAATATCCGGTGCATGAAGTTGTTGAAGGTAAAAAATGGGAATACATTGATATACCATATGATAAAAAGCTGTGCCTATATCCTTTCAGTAAGAATAGTATTCGGTATCTGTATAAAAATGAATTGACCAGAGGGCATCAGACTCCACGTTATATGATCAGGGACATTATTGAACCTGTGGTAAGTGACTTGCTTTATAATGCCGAAAATTTCCCGAGCAAGAAATATGCTCTTGTGAATATCAATACAACACTTAACTTTATAGTTCATAATCAGGTTAAGGATGAGGAGCAAGCGGATCGCGTATTCCGGTTCATGAGCATATGGGGGAATAATGAGGCAAAACAGTTCACAATCGAAGATGTAACATATATTGCAGGATTGCCAGCCTATGTCTACGAAGAGTTGGATTTGCCTATAGTAAATCTGCAAAACCGAGGAATGGGAGAAGCTACTTCATTTGTTGGAGGTGCTGGTTCAAAGCAGGGGCAAACTGGTGAAACAGGAAATGACGGAAATACAGGCAGATCAAATGAAGGAGGAGCTGGTGCAACGGTCTCCATACCTCCGGAAAAGCAGAAAAAACTTGATGAAGCAAATGCAAAGCTGACTCAATGGGCCAATGGTATGCCAATTAACCTTTCAACAACTGGTGGAGCGGAAGGTACTATACGTACGGCTCGCGAGGATATGGGAGACTTCCTGATGTCAGCGATTAACTGGCAGGCTGAAGGAGTATCACTGGACAATGTTTCGAAAGTAAAGGCAGCAATCAGCGGTAAAGCTTCAAAATATAAACTTGTTGCTTTGGAAAACCAGACAAAAGGAAATGGATATTATACGCTTCCTGCTACCTGGGATTCTTTGAATGTTATCAATGCGTTTATACGATGGAGAGAATTTGGCAATCAAAGCTGGGAGTATCCGAAATCGGATTTTGATGTTTATCAGATTACATCCTGGACTGCAAGAATTAAAAAACAGATTGTTAAGGCTGTATCTCTTTATGATGATAAGACCGAAACAAAATATATAGAGGCTGCGATGGCGGCTGAAATCTACCAATTGATTCTGAATGGAGAATACAGAGAAAAAACGATTGGTAATTTGACTGCTGAGTATCTGTTTTGCAACCATCAGGCAAAGAATAAAAACACTTGGCATTCAAATGAATGGAAATCCTTGCTTTCCTTGGTGCAGCAGAAGGGCGCTGATGCCATCAACAGGGAAACGGTGCGGCAATATTTTAATATTCTGCAGGGAAGCGCTGCCGGATCTGTTGTGGTTTTGGATGCGGTTAATCTTGCTAAAACAATCAGAAAAGTTAAAACGAGCAAGTTACAGATTCCGGAAGAGGAACTTCAGATGGACGATAAGGTAAAACTTCGAAAAGACACTTATTCGTTCCTTACGGATATCACAAGCCGTATTGATAGTGTTGCACGTGCAGAAGTTGAAACTGCGAAAAAAGCAATACAGCCGATCTATGACTGTTTTGATGATGACGATGTTGAAGAAGAGGATATCAGCGCATTCCTTACAAAGGTTAACCAGTTTTATAAGGAAATCGATAATACGCAGATCAACATTAAGACGGCTTCAACGGACAGTGTTAAGAAAGGGCGCAAGCAATTTGCGAAAGCAATTAGTGATATCACCAGGGGATTAGATGAAGATGATCCGCTTACCGTGCTTATGGCGTTTTCTGGGGATCCGATCGGAACAATCCAACCATTGCTGGCTTTGATCAATCAGGTGTCTGGTGATATTACTAAAGCAGAAAAACAAATTATTATCAGAAAGAATAATCTTGGGGTGTCTGGTTCTGGTGACAATGATGAGAATCATTATAGAGAGGAGCTTTCGGTAATTGAGAGTGATTTTGAATTGTTAGGAGCGTTACGATGATGGGTATGATGATAGATGTTCTAAGCAAAAAGATTAAGGATATGAAGGAGCTCCGTCAGCGTGAAGAAAGAAGAGATAACAAGGTGGCTCAGGATGCCCTCGATCTTCGTTATAAATCGCTGACAACACAGATTCATTCGTTAATGGCTGCACTGCAATATACGAAAGAAAATATGCAGTTCCAATTAAGTGATACGATATTGTCTGATTTGGAAAAACTGTTGACAGAACAAAAGGCTGTGATCCGGTCAGGTTTTGCAGAGAAAGATGCCATTAATCAGGCTGAGACAGACTTTAAGAATATTCAGCAAAGTATTAAAAAGGAGTGGTCGAAGCAGTATTTGACCTTAACAAACGCGACCATCAGTACATTGCAGGTGATATCTGGAATTGATTCGGAACATGTATCCAAATGCATGGAAGGAATTGCGAAGGGCTCCGTTTGGACATCGAGTATCGGAGATTTCAAAACGATGGATCATAATCTTTCAGAAGCAAAAACTTTGATTAATGGACTTGGTCTGGATTCGCATATCATAGCATTCCTGCAAAAGATGAATAATGGTAAGGCGACAGTGATGGATCTGGATGATAATGTATTGCGATGGTTGAAGGAGGAATCTCTGGATAAGCGGGTAAAACTTTCGTTTACAGGTGGCAGCAAAAAATATTGAGTGTCCTTCGGGGACAGCCTAAATATGTCATATTTCATTGACTTTTATGAGATAAAAGGATATACTTAAGTATCTACTTAAGTATAGTCGACTTATTTTAGATGGAGATGATTATGGATTATATTTATAAATTCCCGGTAGTTCGAGGAGTTCAGGCCCAAAAAGAATATTATATTGCGATGGTTCCGTTAAAAATGCTTCCGCGCCTGTTCCCGATTGATGATGAATATGTTTTGCCGGAATATAGAGCACAGCGAAAACTGAACGAGTCCAGAATCCCGGTGATCAGTAAATATATACTGGATAATAGGGATACCTATGTATTTTCTGCATTGGCAGCATCGATTGATGGAGAATTTTCTTTTAAGTCAGATTCAATCAATCCAGATGTTGGGACGCTGGAAGTTTCAATGGACGCAAAACTTCTGATCAACGATGGACAGCATAGAAAATCTTCCATTCTGGAAGCAATGCGTGGGGATCCGTCGTTGGGAGATGAGACAATATCCATTGTTTTCTTCGCTGATAAAGGGCTGGCAAGAAGTCAGCAGATTTTTACGGATTTAAATAAGAATGCAGTAAAGACATCCAATTCTATCTCAGAATTATACGATTCCCGTGATGAAATGGCGGTGATCACCAGGAATGTCATATGGAATATTGAGTTCTTGAATAATTATACAGACAAGGAAAAAGATAATCTAGGTAAATACTCTTCAAATCTTTTTACATTAAATTCTTTTTACTCTGCGAACAAAACTATTGCTGGGAGAAAGATGAAAAAGAATACAGAAGAGTTCCTCATGGAATATTGGACGGCAGTGGTTGCTCATATGGCTCAATGGCAGGAACTGCAGCATAAAGAAATTACGAAAGTGTATTTACGTGAGCAGTATATAGCTACTCAAAGCATAGTAATTCAGGCATTAGGTAGGTTGGGAAATTATTTTTATTGCAATTCGGAAGTGAATATGCAGGGATGCATAAAAAGCTCGATGATATCAATTGGAATCGTAATGCAAATATATGGTATTTGAGGGCAATCAGTGAAACCGGAAGAATTATTACGAATAAAAAGGCGGCATTGTTAATTGCTAATGTATTGAAGACAGAAATGGGACTCCCATTGTCTAAGGAAGAACAGAACGCAGAAGATGCTTTGCTAAAAGCAATAGGTGAATAGGCGGGAGATAAAAATGGTGATTAACAAAGAAACAATAACTGGTTTGATGGAAACCATTCAAAATCTATATTTGTCGGATGATATACCCTGGATGATTGGGTATTCAGGGGAAAGGACAGCACTGCGGCATTGCAACTTGTCTGGATGTCCATCGAGGGACTTCCGGTTGAACAACGAAAGAAACCGATTCATGTAATGAATACAGATACGTTGGTAGAGTCTCCGGTTGTGTCAAAATGGGTTGAGAAATCGTTAGAAGCAATGCGTAATGTGGCAAGCGAAAAGCATTTGCCGATTATTCCGGAACGACTAATTCCTGATTACAATAATACATTTTGGGTTAATCTGATTGGACGCGGATATCCATTCCCTCGGATGAAATACAGATGGTGCACGGATCGATTAAAAATCCAGCCCGTTAATAGCTTTATTAAGAATAAGATAGCAGAGCATGGGGAAGTGATCCTCGTTCTTGGCACACGAAAGGCAGAGAGTTCCAGACGAAATCAGACGATGACAAATCTGGAAAAGAAGAGGGTAAGAGAACTTCTTAGTCCAAATCCTACATTAGCAAACGAACTTGTTTTTTCACCGCTTGAAGCATGGACAGATGATGATGTCTGGGTGTTTTTGATGCAATATAAGAATCCATGGGGATACTCGAATATGGAATTATTGACCATGTACAAAGGTGCTACAGCAGATAATGAATGCCCGCTTATGGTTGATAAAGATTTGCCATCCTGTGGAAAAAGTCGTTTCGGCTGCTGGGTATGTACAATGGTCGAGAAAGACAAATCAATGGAGGCAATGATTGCCAATGATGATGAGAAGGAGTGGATGACGCAGCTTCTTGAATTTCGGAATCAGTTTGGCAATGAAGAGGGAGATCGTGAGCGTCGTAGTTTCCGCCGCATGCATGGAAATCTTCAGGGGAATTATAGAAAGCTGTTTCACGGGCCTTATAAGAAAGAAGTTCGGGAGGAATGGTTGAGAGATCTTCTTTGTATTCAAAAGAATATCAACGAAGAAGGACCGGAAGGGTTTGCGGATCTTGAATTGATCAGAATTCCGGAACTTCAGGCAATCAGAAGGATATGGGTATTGGAAAAGCATGAATTTGATGATGCGGTTCCAAAAATCTATCGCGACGTTACTGGGAAAGAATTTGCAGATCCAAACTGGATCTATGCTGGAGGTTTTGGCAAAGAGGAATGGGATATTCTGCAATCAGTCTGTCAGGAATTATATGGAGACCAAGAGTTGGTATTTGAAATGATGTATAGCCTGATTGATGTAGAAAGCAATGCGGTTGGAATGAATCAGCGGAAGGGAATTATCGATGATCTGGAAAAGGTGATTTCTCGGACTTTTTACCAGAACGAAGAAGATGCTACTCAGTATTATCTGGATAAGATGAACCGCAAGAAAGATTATGGTGGAAAATATAACGAGAAATTTTTGAGTTATGGAAATCAGCCATCGGAAGAAGAAATGGATGAGGAGTCAGAGGAATGATAATCAACCGATTAACCATGCATAATTTTGGTGTGTATGCAGGAACCAATATTTTTGAATTTACGCAAAAGAAGCCAATAGTCCTGATCGGTGGAATGAACGGACGAGGAAAGACTACTTTTCTTGAGGCGATTCTTCTGTCTCTGTATGGAGCAAATTCTATCGCTCATAAGGAAAGTAAATATAATTCATATAATCAGTATCTCCGATCTTACGTGAATAAAAGTCATTGGAGTCAAAACAGTTTCATCGAGTTAGAGTTTGTCCTTAACGAAAGTACTAATGATACTTATGTGGTAAGAAGAGAATGGGACGCTCTTTCAAAAATTACCAAGGAAAAGATAAGCGTTCAGCAAAACGGAACATACAGTGAATTCCTCACAAAAAACTGGGCGATGTTCGTGGAAAATATTTTGCCAAGTGCGCTGTCTAGTTTTTACTTCTTTGACGGAGAAAAAATAGCAGAGCTTGCTGTAGCGAAAACCGATGATCAAATGAATCAATCAATCCGTTCCATGCTGGGTATTACGATTATGGATGTCCTTAAGAATGATCTCGGACGCAGTATAAAGAGAGTTCGCCAAAAGGGTGCAGATGATGAATTTAGTGCGAAACTGGATGGCCTTCGAGAAGAACGTGATCAAGCAATCTCAGAATTAAAGAAAATAGACGAAACGATCATTCTGGTAACAGAAAAAGTTGAAACTGTACAGGAGGCGCTTGAACAGCTGCATAAGAACTATGAGCTGCAGGGAGGTGCGGTGCTTGAACAACGTCAGGAACTGATGCAAAAACGAGCAGAGATCCGGACGGAAATCATACAGAATTCAGAGTTTTTGATTGGAATGGCTGCAACAGAATTGCCGATGGCTCTTGTCAGAGATTTAATAAGCCAAATAAAGCTGCAAGCTGAAGATGAGCATAATGATTTTATTATGCAGCAGGCATTGGAGCAGATGGATGCATATTTGTCAGATTTTGCTGTGGATCATCCGGATTCAATCGGAGCAAGTCAGGAATTCGTGGATTTTGTAAGAAAGCAAACGAAAGAGGATGCCGCTCCCCGGATTTATGATATGTCTGACCATGCGCTGTTTCAGATGAATGAACTGGTGGAAAGTGCACTTCAACAGAGCGTAGAACATACAAAGACACTGTTTTCTGATAAAAAAGCTTTAAAGAGGCAGCTTGAAGAGGTAGACAGTTATCTTACTCTGGATATCAATGAGAAAGAGCCGGCTGCAATATATAATCAAATTAAAATTAAAGAAGCTGAGCTGGTAGAGGTACAGGTAGAGCTGAATAAGTTGCAGCAGGATCGGAGCTTAGTTAATGCGGTTGTGATTTCGAAAACTGCTGAATATAACAGAGGTGTTGAGAGCTACCTTCAGAAAGTGGAACTTCAGGACGATGCGGATCGAATGCTGAAATATTCTAATATGGCGCTTCGGATCGTTGACGCTTATACCATAGAATTGCAGAAGAGAAAAACCGGAACCCTTGGTACAACTATTACAAAGTGTTATAAAAAGCTGGCAAATAAGAAAATTTAATACAGGAAATTGTTATGAATCCGGAAACACTCGATATGCAATATCTTGACGAGAACGGCAACGCAGTGTCAAAAGAGTCGCTTTCGGCTGGTGAAAAACAGCTTATGGTCATTGCTATTCTTTGGGCATTAGCTCTTTGCTCAAAGAAAAAGTTGCCGGTTATTATTGATACTCCGCTGGCCAGACTTGATTCACAGCATCGGACTTCTATTATTTCCACATATTTCCCAAATGCCAGTGATCAGACTATCATACTTTCTACAGATACAGAAATTGATCATAACTATTATGACATGATGAAGGAATTTGTCGGTGATGAATTTACTCTTGTATACAGTGAAGAAACAAAGAGCACATCGATTAAGAAAGGATATTTTCAGGGATTATGATTGTAAAACAGGTACGCCTGTCACAGCAGGCAAAAGACCAGCTTTCCAGATTAAAAGGGAAAACTGGTATTAAAAACTGGAATATTCTCTGCAGATGGGCACTTTGTTATTCACTTGCGGAGAAAACTTTGCCAACAGATAATCCGATTGCTAGCGACAGTAATCTGGAGATGTCTTGGTATACCTTTGGCGGCGATTATTATGAGGTTTATGAAGCTCTTGTAAAAGCGTGGTGTATTAGTATGGGACTAGCAACCGATAACGAAACGGTTGCAAATATTTTCGGCTGAACCTTGAAAGAGGTATCGCGCATCTTTGTGGAACGGGCTTTATAAAAAGCATTGATGATCTTTTATGTTTGGCGGTGAAGGAATGAGCATATATTTAGATTACAATGCATCCGCTCCAATCGATTCCAGAGTACTTGACACCATGATTGAGGTATATAAAGGATCTGTTGGCAATGCGGATAGCAGGACACATAATCACGGAGAAAAGGCAAGAGAAGTTGTTGAGTACGCCAGGGGTCAGGTCGCTGATTTGCTGGGAGCAACTTCTGGGGAAGTGTTTTTTACAAGCGGATCTACGGAAAGCAATAATATTGCCATTCGTGGACTTGAAGAGTATGCGGAAAAAACAGGGAAAAGGCATATTATCACATCTGCCATTGAGCATAAGGCTGTTCTGGAGACTGTAAAAGCATTGGGAGTAAAGGGATTCAAGATTGATATTGTGAGCCCTGGTCTTTCCGGAAGGGTTGGCACAGAGCAGATTTTTTCTCTCATCAGAGAGGATACGCTGCTTGTCAGTTTAATGCATGTGAATAATGAAACAGGCATAATCCAGCCGGTGGAAGAGATTGGTGAGGAATTGGCCAAAAGAAAAGTCCTCTTTCATGTGGATGCAACACAGAGCTGCGGAAAACTGGTAGAGGAACTCAAACGTTTGAAATACAATATGCTTTCCTTCAGTGCACACAAGTTTCAGGGTCCACAGGGGATAGGCGTTCTGGTGCTTAGAAAGAATGGCTATAGATTGCCGCCAGTGAAAGGTATTATGTACGGAGGGCAGCAGGAACATGGAATCAGACCCGGAACGATTCCGGTAGCATTGGCGGCCGGTTGTGGTTGTGCCTGTGAGATTGCAGCGCGCGAGTATGCACAAAACAAGCAGAAAACCAGAAATCTTAAGAACCTTGTGTTGCGTTTGTTTGATGAGGTGGGACTGGAATATCATCTGAATGGCGATCCGCATCATTGTGTCAGTAGTACGGTCAATGTGTGCATTCCGGGAGTAATGTCTGAAGCACTAATGATTTCTTCTAAGCAATACTGTAGTCTATCAAATGGTTCGGCTTGTACTTCAAAAAGCTATGCTCCAAGTTACGTTCTTTCAGCAATGGGAGTTCCGGAGGCGGAGATTGAGTGTTCCGTGAGGATCAGCTGGGGACCGGATACATCCGCTGAAGAATTGGAGAAAAACCTAAGACAACTAATAGAGACGGCTAAACAGATCATGTGTTAATGAAGATGTGGGCAATATGAGTCTTGAATTACATCTGGAAATTGTTTGTGAGAATAATTTGGACACGGAAGGTTTGCCAGTATGTTTAACAACAAGGCGCAGAGCTATAAGTTTTATTGGTTTGAGGCGGTTCTGAATTTGACGAAGGACACGGACGAAGACTTGACCTTTGAAGAAATTACCGATGAGATGAAATTAGGAAATTCAATGATTTATGTGGAAACAGGAACTTAGCCATGATAAAAGAGATGAATTTCTTGAATGGCAAACAGAGTTTGATTTGAAACATGAAAGAGAAATGCTGGATGCTGCAAGACGGGCTTAAAAACGGGGCTGCTGCATTAAGAGCATCATATACGAATGCTGTATGGATGCTTCTTAATGCGGCAGCCCCGTTTTTATGTCCGGAGCGGCGGAGTGCGCAGCTCTTTTTCGGATAAAACAGGAGCCGTGTCAGCCTGAAATCCTGAATTCGGAAATCAGGTTTTTCATGATTCCGGCCTGGGCAGAAAGTTCCTCACTGGCGGCAGCACTTTCCTGTGCGGTTGCAGAATTTGTCTGCACAACCGATGAAATCTGCGACAGCCCCTGGGTAATCTGGGAGACTGCAATTGCCTGTTCTTCGGATTTTTGTGCGATTTCGGTAATGGATGTGGTGACGCTGTGTGCACATTCTTCGGTTTCTTTCATGGCTTCTGCGGTGTCTGCTGCCAGCACGCTTCCTTTTTCCGCAGCTTCAATGGAACTGTGAATCAGGTTCTGTGTAGTAGCGGATGCTTCTGCTGATTTTGCAGCCAGGCTGCGGACTTCTTCGGCTACAATGGCAAAGCCTTTTCCGGATTCCCCGGCGCGCGTGGCTTCTACCGCTGCATTTAAGGCAAGGATATTTGTCTGAAATGCAATATCATCAATGGTTTTGATGATATTCTCAATTTCATTGGAACTTTGATTGATTTCATCCATGGCAGATACCAGCTCTTTCATTTTTGATGCGCTCAGCTGTAGCTTTTCAGCGGTTATATTAACCTGGTGGTTTGCGTTCTTTACGTGATTCGCATTCAGATTAATCTTTTCGGAAATTTCCTGTACGGCGGCTGCCAGTTCCTCTACGGAGCTTGCCTGTTCGGTGGCTCCCTGTGCCAGTTCCTGTGCGCCGCCGGACACCTGCTCGGAACCGGAATCAACCTGTTCGGCAGCGTCGTTAATCTGTGACATGGTTTCATTCAGTGCTTTTACGATTCCCTGCAGAGAATTTTGAATCTGCGAAAAATCACCCAGATAAACAGCCGATGTAGATACGGCAAGATTTTTTCTGAAATCTGCTGTAAAACATATCCCACATCGGAAATGATTTCTTTCAGATTGGACTGTGTACAGGAAAAAACTTCTTCCAGATCTCCGATTTCATCATTTGCGTGCCTGTGTATTTCAGCATCCAGATTTCCCTGTGCAAATCCCTGTGCAATCAGAGAAATGGATTTCAGCGGTTTTACAATGGCTTTTGCACGCAACAGGCAGATGAGAGCGGCAACAACAATACACAGCAGGAATCCCATTATAAGTGTCATAAATTCTTCGTGAATTTCCTGCATATATTCGTCGACGCCCATGCAGGCAAGTATCGTCCAGTCCAGGCTGTCTATGTAAGAAATTCCGCCATAAAAGGTTTCCCCGGAACGTTGGTATCGGTCGATGATTCCTGTCTGATGGTTCTCAAGAATCTGCTTCATGTTATCGGAATAGGAAATATCTTTCATGTTGGTCATAATCAGCGAGCTGTCCGGGTGGTACACGAGATTCCGGGAAGAATCATAAACCGTGACATATCCGGTTTCACTGATGGAAATTCCGCTGAAATATTTCGTCATCTCATCCATCGAAATGTCAATGCCGATGACACCGATCATTTCACCGGCATCATTCATATACGGCACGGCTGAGGTAATAATGAGTTCTCCGCTGCTCGCATCGTTATAGGCAGGAGTTACAATTCCTTCTCCCTTGGATTCTTGCAGCATTTTGTACCAGGTGCGTTCCGTTACCTGATATGTGGCAGGGTCGCTGATAAAGCCGTCGGACTGAATGGTCTGGTTGTTTTTATACCTCCAATCCAGACTGCATGAACAGCATCTCCGCCTACGTCACATGCATACTGCAAGTCCCGCATGGCTGAGTCGTAAAAATCTGATTGATCAAACCGGTAAGACTCTGTGGAAACTTCCAGTTCATCGAAAAGCTGGCGAACGGAAGTTCTGTCCATCACATATTTTCCACTGGTAAAGAACCCTTCAAAGTATTCCGAGGTTCGTACAGCGGCAGCATCAATCTGATTAATCATATCCGTATTTTTTAATTTGAAGATGGTTTTCACAATCTGGGTAGTTACGATGCAGGCCAAGACAATGAGGATTGTGACAATCGGCAGGGTAACCGTTAACATGAGTTTTCCGCCTACACCTAACCGAAAGGCTTTTTTTCTTTTCTTTCCGGTGACTTGAACATAACGAAATTCTCCTTATTTTCAGATGTTTTTCTTTTGCGGACAATGGCCAGAATATGAATAAATTCTGCATAATGGCAAAGTTAAAATCAGCATACCATAAGTCTTCATTTACGTCAAGAAGTGCAGCATGGCAGTCCACGGTAAACGCAAGCTTTTATGTATTCCCAAGTTTCAAATTTTCTGTTATATTGAATTTAGTCAAAGACAATCTTTACACATTCGTGTATAATTATTTCCAAACTCCGGAAAGGAAATAATTATTATGGAAGAAGCAGGGGATATCAAACCGATCCACACGGTCAGCGCATGGACAGTAGAATCATCCCTTGTACTGGGCCAGTTGTGTGTGGATGAAAAAACAAACGAGATAAAGACAATACCAGAGTTTTTGGACATTCTGTGCCTGGAAGGGTGTATTGTCACAATTGATGCGATGAGAACGCAGAAAGGGATCGCCCGCAAGATCATTCACAAAAACGCAGATTATATCCTGCAGGTGAAAGGGAACCAGCAGACACTTATGGACGATATCCAGGAGTATTTTGAAAAAGATGTATTTACGGAAAAGAAAGATGCCCTGGAAAAGGCGGGGCGTTACTATAAAGATCTGTGTAAGGAGCACTAATTACGCCATATACAGCAGGAAAGGAATGACAGAGAATATGGGAAAATTGAAAGGGCACACTGGGGGATTGAAAACAGCCTGCACTGGGTGCTTGATATCGCGTTCAGGGAGGATGAAAGCCGGATCAGGGCTGGAAATGCAGCAGAAAACATGAATATGGCACGCCATATAGGAGTAAATCTGCTGAAACAGGAAAAAAGCTGTAAGATGGGGATTGCCAGCAAAAGAAAGAAATGTGGGTATGACATGGCTTACCTTTATAAAGTATTGGGCGGATTAAATACTGGAATAAAATAGAGGGTACGAATTAAATACATCGTTTAACACATGGCAGAACCCCATGTCTAGTTATTATACGCAAAATAATTTAACCATCGCATCTTTACGTATAGTTTTAATCGTGAAAACTGATATCTCCAAATTTATAAAAAGTTTATAAAACCTGCGTTTACCGTGCATGGCAGCCTAGAGTGTGTCTTAAAATTCATTCCTGCCATCTGCACGCCCCACTTTACGGACAATTTATCCCAAATTTAGTCAACATAGCCCGCTATGACTCCTAAATTTGGGATAAATTGTCCACAAACTGTGAAGCACATCTCACAGGAATGATTTTTCAAACACGCTCTAGTGCTCCATCCGGGCAGAAATTACAGTTTATTACAGCCTGATTCACGCCATTGCTTCGTTAAAATTTCTAGTCGATGGAAACCACATCGCCGTTAAAATTTTACCTTGCACTGACGCGAATCAGTCAGCACTAAACTGTTAATTCTGCCCGGATGGAGCACGCTTTGTGTGTCCTGTTTTTGTCATGAGCATATTTCTGAGAATATCCGTTATATAACAATTTTTATGAAGAATTGTTATGCATATTGTGTTCTATTGGTGTATATTTTTATAAAAAATATAGCCTGTGAGTATTCTATATGTTTTTATTCTATTTTGCAACTCTAATTATAAAATTCAGTAATAACAGACAAAACAAACAAATCAGAATTCCGAAAAATTATTAGTTAGTTACAAAAACGCATGACATTTTATGGAATTTTGCAGGGAATGATTCATGGTATTTTCGTATTGCGCTGCTATTTCGTATGGAAAACGCTGCAGGCATTGCTGTCAGTGGGTTTGAGCGTTAGAAGCAGCTGGAAAAAGATAACAATTCTTCATAAAAATGTTATGCTTGACATGATTCGTTCTATTTGCATCATTGCGCTCACAGGAAACACAGGAAGGTGTCCCAAAAGACCAGGAGGACAAGGCATGAAGGAATTGGATTATGCAAAAGTAGGCGCTCGGATCCGCCAGATTAGGAAGACAAAAGGCTGGTCGCAGGACGAGCTGGCGAAAAAATGCGGCATCACTATGAATTTTATCGGTCATATCGAACGCGGGACACGCAAAATGAGCCTTGATACTTTTGCCAGTCTCTGCCGGGAGCTGGAAGCGGATGCAAATGCGCTGTTGTGGGGGATGACGCAGACATCGGATGCGGTCATTCGGAACCTGTGGAAACAGCCGGAAAATGCGGACAGTGACAGCTACGCCATGTATATCCGGATCGTAAAGTCCGTTGCAGACATTATGGGCGGATGTGACAGACAGGAGAGCGTCGAAACAGGGGAAAATTATGAAAATTGCGTTTGATGGGTGTTTATTGTTAAAAGGAGACAGGACAGGTATTGCATGGAATGCCCATAACCTGATTCTGGAGCTTTTGAAATATCCGGAAAACGAATGCACGATTCGGTGTTTTCGAAATTCCGGTCCGGAGCGGCTGGAGGAATATGCAAAGGCAGGATGTCAGATTGAATCGTGCAGATGGTTTGGACATTCGATCTATAAGATGCTGCAGGCAGTATTTCCGGTGCCATACAGTCTGTTTTTCCATACGGATGCAGAAATTACACAGTTTTTTAACTTTACGGTGCCGCCGGGTGTCAGAGGAAAAAAGGTTGTGTTCATTCATGATATGGCATATAAATCATGTCCGGATACGGTAAGAAAAAAAACACGGATTTGGCTTGAAATGTGTTTGAAAAATTCATGCAGGCGCGCAGATCTTATCCTGACCGTGTCTGAATTCAGCAGACAGGAAATTGCCCGGTACCTGCCGGTTTCGAAAGGCCGTATTCGTGTAGTAGCAAATGCTGTAGACCATACACTTTATCATACGAATTACAGAACAGGCCAGATACGGGAGGTTTTGGGAAGATATGGGATTACGCAGGAATATTTTCTCTATCTTGGGACAATAGAACCTCGTAAAAATCTGGAGCGGCTGCTTGATGCTTATGCGGAGCTTAACAGGAAAAGAAGTCAGGTGCCGCTGCTGGTACTGGCCGGCAAAAAAGGCTGGATGTGTGAGCGTATTTATGAGAAGGCCGCAGAATACCGACTGCAGAATAAAGTGTTGTTTCCTGGATATGTAAATCAGAAAGACAGCCCTTTGCTGATGTGCGGAGCAAGGGCGTTTGTGTTTCCTTCCTTGTATGAAGGATTTGGCATGCCGCCTTTGGAAGCAATGGCATGTGGAACGCCGGTTATTACATCGAATACAACAGCTCTTGCAGAAGTGGCGGAAGGCGCTGCCGTTATGGTTCATCCATTGTGTCGGGAGGAGATCGGCATGGCTATGGAAAAGCTGATGGATGATGATGAATACGCAGATCAGCTAAAGGCAGCCGGGAGTAAGAGAGCAGCTGAGTATACCTGGGAGAAATCTGCTGCAGCTTTAATGGAACTGTATCGGGAACTGAAGTAGAAGTGAATGCCGGGAATGTGAAAAGGAGTAGTGCTGAAAGTAAAAGGCATACAAAAAATTATGGCAGAAAGAATAAGGGAAATCTATGCTTATCGGGAAATGATATTTTCATTGGTAAAAAGGGACTTAAAAGGAAGATATAAAGGTTCTGCATTAGGCTTTTTATGGACTTTTTTAAATCCGCTGTTTCAGCTCATGGTATATACAATGGTATTTTCGGTTATTATGAAATCCGGTATCAAAGATTACTATCTGTTTCTGTTTGTAGCATTAATACCGTGGATATTTTTTGGAACATCACTTACGGGCGGAGCAAGCTGTATTTTGACACAGCAGGATATGGTTAAAAAAATATATTTTCCAAGAGAAGTGCTGCCCATTTCTTATGTCACAAGCCAGTTTATCAATATGCTGCTCAGCTTTCTTGTGATATTCACAGTATTACTGTTCGCAGGCTATTCACTGAATCCGCCGGCTCTATTGTGTCTTCCGGTGATTATGACGGTCGAGTATGTGCTGGCTCTTGGGCTGACTATGGTTACGAGCGCAGTAACTGTGTATCTGCGGGATATGGAATATATTCTCGGAATTATTTCCATGGCCTGGCAGTTTCTGACACCGGTTATGTATTCTCTGGATCAGGTGCCGGAGGAGGTAAAGTGTTTTTTTGATGAATCCTATGACCCATATAATTACAGCGTATCGG
This sequence comes from Eubacterium plexicaudatum ASF492, assembly GCF_000364225.2. Lineage (GTDB taxonomy): Bacteria > Bacillota > Clostridia > Lachnospirales > Lachnospiraceae > Eubacterium_J > Eubacterium_J plexicaudatum. The sequence goes on along the minus strand of NZ_AQFT02000001.1, from coordinate 3,426,244 downwards.
GATATTCTGTACTATGGAAAACAGCCGCAAATGGAAACATTATTGTCAGCACTGCTGTTGGGGATTGCGGTATTGGCTGGCGGATGGATCAGTTTCCAGCGCCTGCAGAGACATTTTGTAGAGGAAATGTAAAATGAAGCCGGAAAATGCAATTGAAGTATCAGAGGTTATAAAAAAATTCAGGGTTTATCAGGATAAAGGACATACGTTAAAAGAAAAGACGCTCTTTCAAAAAAGAAGAAATTATGAGACACGCAGCGTGCTAAAAGGAATCACCTTCTCAGTGCGAAAAGGAGAAGCGGTTGGCCTGATCGGGCATAACGGCTGCGGAAAGAGCACAACTTTAAAACTGCTGACAAAAATCATGTATCCGGACAGCGGCACAATTAGCATGCACGGACGTGTTTCCAGCCTGCTGGAACTGGGAGCAGGATTTCATCCGGATATGAGCGGCAGAGAAAACATCTATATTAATGCATCTATCTTCGGATTGACCAGAAAGGAAATCGGGGAACGTGAAAAAGAAATTATTTCCTTTTCGGAACTGGAAGAATATATTGATAACCCGGTGCGGACGTATTCATCAGGGATGTATATGAGACTGGCCTTTGCGGTGGCAATCAATGTAAAAGCAGATATCCTCTTGATTGATGAAATTCTTGCCGTAGGGGATGTGAGCTTTCAGGAAAAATGTTTTGAGTGGCTTAGAAAACTGAAAGCTGAAGGAATCACAATTGTTATCGTGTCGCATTCTTTGGGTCAGATTGAGCAGATTTGCGACAGAAGCATCTGGATTGATAGCGGGATTGTAAGAGAAAGCGGGAGGCCGGAGGAAGTACATCTGCATTATCTGGAATATATGGAATGCAGAAAAAAAGCGAGGATGGAAAAAGAGAAGAAGGTATGACGAGATACGATACGGAGATTGATTTTAACAGTAAAAATACTGTGACATGGCTCATAGACATGATAAAAGATCATACAATGGTTCTGGAATTTGGAGCGGCAAGCGGAAGGCTTACAAAGTATTTGGCAGAAAAAATTTTGTGAGGTATGGATTGTAGAAATTGATCAGGAGGCAGCCAGAGAGGCGGTTCCATATGCAAAGGATTATGTGATCGGAGATATTATGGAATATGAGTGGGTTCATAAATTCGCAGAGCAATGCTTTGATTACATTGTTTTTGCGGACGTGCTGGAGCATTTGGAAAGGCCGGATGAGGTGCTGGTACAGGTAAAGCCCTTTTTAAAAGAAGAGGGGAAAATCTTAATATCTTTGCCGAATATAGCCTATAACGGAGTACTGGTCAGTCTGTATCACAATATGTTTGAATACCGTGAAACAGGCATTTTAGATCGTACGCATCTGCATTTTTGGACATTAGAGGAAGCCGTTAGAATGTTTCGTAGTTTAGGATATGGTGCGGAGCTGGTGGATGCGATTTATAATCCCTTGCAGCATTCGGAGTTTCAGCTGGGATACGATTCCCTGCCAGGTGTGCTTGCAGATGCTGTTAAAAGCAGAGCATACGGAGAGATTTACCAGCTTTTATTTGTGCTTGGCAAAGATGAAAATGCCATGACCACACAGAATATCTTAAAACATACCGACTATTTATATTTACAGATTTTTTTAAAGGGAATGATACGGATGCTTATGAGGAGAAAAAAATCCCGGCAGAGCTTGGAAAAAAATCTGCCTGGAAGTTCAGGTACCTGACTGGGCAAAGACTTTCCGCTTGGATCCGCTGAATGAAGCATGCGTGGCCCGGGTAAAAGTGCTGAATCAGTATGATGTGGAATTGGCGGCAGATCATACGAATGGAGAATGCAGGAAGGATATCTTTTGCTTTGATCACGCAGATGCGCAAATTATTTATGAAATTGTGTCAGGTACAACAAAATTAAAAATCCAAATTGATTTTTGATGTATCGTGGAAACGAAATTTATCAGTGGATATGTGGAAGTCTTAAGGAGCAGAGTAATATTATTGAGCAGAAAGAGAACTATATCTGTGAACAGCGGGAAATAATTGCTCAAAAGGAAAAGGATATCATGAAGCAGAAAGGCATCATTGAACAGAAAGAAACGATATCTGCGAACAGCGGGAAATGATTGCTCAAAAGAAAAAGATTTAAACAGCCGGAAGAAAAAACTGGAGATGTATGACAGATTTACAGAATTGGCAGGGATCAGACAACTGTACCGCTTATATCTAAAGAGAAGATCAGGAGAATTGCAATGAAAAATATTTTAATACTGAATCCATATCTGTCCACGCTTGGCGGAGGTGAAAAGGCCATGGGATATTTTTGCAGGAGCCTTGAGGAATATTATCGGAATGATGTAAAAATTGAGATTCTGGTATTCAATACTTATGGGGTAAACGTGTTTGCAGATGATTATATCGAAGTTAAAGATCTGAACAGACGGTTTGCGATTCAGTTAAAGAAAACATATATTAAAAAAATAGATCTTCCGATTCCGCAAAACTGGAAAGAGACTGTTAAAAATAAGCATCAGATAGAGAAAATTTCAAAAGGCTATGATATTTTTGTAAATTTCATGTTTTTAAGCAAACATATCGGACATGCAAAAACAAATATTTATCATTGTTTTTTTCCGCCTCAAAAATATATAAAGGAACAAAAAGGAAGAGGCAAAGCTCTTGGCTTGATTTATGATCTGATGTTTTTAATAAAATATGATAAATATATCAGTAATTCCCAGTATACAAATCACTGGCTGGCAGAATTCTGGAAGCTGCATAGAAGAACTGCGGTGATCTATCCCCCTGTATTTTCTGATAAAGAAAGGAAGGGACGTTATGAAGAGTCGGAAAAAAAGAATATAATCCTGAGCGTAGGCAGATTTTTGTTGGTACACATAGTAAAAAACAGCTCGATATGGTTCGTTTCTTTAGCGAAAATACAGATAAATTTAAGGATTATGAATATCATCTGGTTGGCTCCGTCTCAGAACGGAAAGTAGATCTGGCTTATCTGGAACAGGTACAGGAGGCAGCCGGACAGGTGGAGAATATACATATTCATGTGAACTGCGCGTATGAGGAATTGATGAAGTTATATCGAGAAGCAAAGATTTTCTGGCATGCGACCGGATATGGAATAGATGAAAATAAGGAACCGGAAAAAATGGAGCATTTTGGAATTACGACCGTAGAGGCTATGAGTTATGGCGCTGTGCCGGTTGTGATTAACAAAGGAGGGCAAAAGGAAACGGTGAAAGAAGGTGTGAACGGCTTTCGATGGGATACACAGGAAGAATGCGCAGATAAAACATATAAGCTTATCAAAGATGATCGTTTAAGAAAGCAGATGGCAGAAGAAGCGGTAAAAAATGCCGGGAAATATTCGATTGAAGAATTCGACAGACGAAACAGAGAGGTGTTCCATGAGCTCGGAATATGATGTATCCATTATTATTATTAACTACAATGGCAGACGTTTTATAGATCCGCTGTTTCAGTCTCTGCGGAATATGCGTGCGGACGGAATCCGCCATGAGATTATAGTTGTAAATAATGGTGATGAGGATCATTCGATCTCGTATCTGAAAGAAAACTACGGAGATATGAAACATCTGAAAATTGTGGAGACAGGAGGCAACCTTGGATATGCGGGCGGCAATAATGCAGGAGTCCGTCATGCAAAAGGGAAATATGTAGTTTTTTTAAATAATGATACGGCTGTAGATCCTGACTGGCTTTTGAACCTGTATGATTTTATGCAGGAACATCCGGCCTGTGGAATGGTGAATGCAAAACTTTTGTTTTTCTATGATTTTGTATCCATACGTTTTACAACGACAGATAAAATATTTTTATCTAAAAAATTCAGAATAAATGGAAAAGACTATCTTGCAGAGTCAAAGTTCTGCAAAAATTTATTATATGAATCGGAACGGCTTGTCTGTTTCGGACATTCGGAAATTGCAATTCCTCTTTTGGACGGATGCCAGGATACTACGATAGAATGCTTTTGTCAGGACACTGCGGGAACAGAAAATACGATCACATGCTGCGGAAAAAATGCGGTACCGATTCATAACAAATCCGTTGCGATCAGATTGAGAAGCAGTGAAATCAGGCGGAATCAATACAGTCTTGTGCAGAATGCCGGCAATGCCCTGAACAGTCATTATGACGGCTATGATTTGGGGTTTGGGGAAAAAGATTCGGAAAAGTTTGATCAGGCCTGCGAGATTACAGGAGGCTGCGGAGCCTCGATCATGATGCTGAAAGAAGATTTTGAAAGATGCGGAGGATTTGATGAAAAATTCTTTATGTATTATGAAGATATGGATCTGTCTTTTCGTCTTAAAAAACTGGGAAAAACAATTATGTTTTGTCCAAAAGCAGTTGTCAGACATTTTCATACCGGCAGCAGTGGAGAATGGTCTCCTTTTTTCTGCTATCAGGTAAGCAGAAATAAACTGCTGTTTGTTTGGAAAAATATTTCAAAAGGGAAATTTACATATTATCTGATGCGGCAGATTGTGATCGCGTTGGTAAAGAAGAACAGATACCAGCTGCGGGGATGTCTGGATGCTGTTCGGATTGGAGTGATGAAGAAGGATGTTAAATTTTATGACAAACAAAAAGAGCAGTAAGATTGCTGGCTGGTTTATTTTTTGTTTTGTACTTATAGTGGTATCGCTTGCAATTGGTTATATATCTTTAGGAAGCAATATAGATTTTGATGTATATAAGAGTCTGGAGGGTGATTCTGCAAGCACGGCTGCAACAATAAAAAGTATTCAGGAAAACGGATTGGCAGGGATATGGTTTAATCCGAGAACAGGGGCACCGGAAATAGCTGCAACTCTGGATGCTAATGCGGTAGATATTATGATGTCGCTATTTATATGGTGTATTTCTTTATTTGTAAAAAGTACTCCTCGGATCCAATATATATACTTTATCCTTACATTTGCTTTAAATGCAGTAAGTATGGCAATGCTGCTTAGAAAAGTAAAAATAAAATATGAAGTGGTTTTTGTATGCTCTATTTTGTTTACGGCTGTCCCGTACCATTTCTATCGCGGCCTCCCACATGCGGTGCTAACAAATTATATGTATGTTGCTATTTCCGTATATTTATCGTTGTATATTTTAGGGGTGGTTCAGGAAGCAAAAAGAGAAAGGTGGAAGATATGTGTCTGCTGTATTTTACTGGGATTGGGTTTTGGATATTATTATGCTTTCGGGTTGATTGTTATGGCAGTTGCGTATTTGATCAGTATTATAAAATCAGAAGATAAGAAAGCAGTACTGAGAAAAATGTGGATTTTGGGATTCTTGTTATTGACGATTTTTATAAGTCTGATTCCTAAAATCGGATATAGTGTTGTGCATGGAAAAAATCAGATTGCCATGCAAAGATCTTTCACTGAACAGGAATTGTATGGACTTAAAATTATACAGATGCTTTTACCACCGTCGTATTCAAGGTTTTCCGTATTGCGGGAGTTGAATCAGGAATATACCTCACAGGCACCGCTTATAACGGAAAATTCAGCAGCCAATCTGGGGTTTATTCCGTCCATTGGGTTTTTAATACTGTGTGCGGCATTGATATGGTCATTTGCTTCAGGAAAAAAGAAGGTTGGAGACGAGTGGATGTTAATTGATTTTGCATCACTGACTACGCTCATATTAGTTCTGTTTGGCTCCATTGGAGGATTTGGTGAAATTTTCAATTATTTTGTAACACCACAAATACGCTGTTATAACAGAATGTCTATCTATATTGCAGGATTATCCCTGCTTGTAATTGCAGTTCTGCTTAATAAGCTGGCATTCGCAAAGAGATGGGTTTCCTATGTGTTCTGTTGCATAATTTTAGTACTGGGACTTGCAGACCAGGTTGATTTTGCGGACAGCAGTTGGATACAGACAGCAAAAAATCCGCAAAAAGTGTATCAAGAATTTTTTGCAAAAACAGAAGAAGGCTTAGAGAAAGGTGCGATGGTTTATCAACTTCCATATGTAGATTATCCGGAGAATGGATGGTTTGATTATAAGCATTTTTCAGGGTACCTGTTTACAGATACATTGAGGTGGAGTTACGGTGGTATAAAAGGAAGAAATCTTGCCGCCGGGAAACTAAATATAGATGAAGGAATGAGCTGGCAGTTTTTAAAGGGAGTCAAAGAGGCTGGCTTTTCAGCTGTTTATATTGATCTGGCAGGATATCAGGATGGAGGGAGTAATATTTTATCCTTTTATGACAGTGTTGGAATTGAACCAATTGTTTCCGAGGATAAAATGTTATATTTGTACGATATTTCAGATATTGAAATATCGGAAGAAGAGACAACAGCAGGATATTCGTTTGTAAACATATGGGCTGACACCTATAATTTAGAAATGGATGTTTCAAAGAAAGCAGCAATAGCTGAGGGAATAAAAGCAAAGGACCAAAAGGTATACTCTGAATTGTATTTAGGAATTGCAGATTCTGATATGATTATAAAATATTCGGATGCAGAGTATATAGATTTTTTATATGCGTCATTATTAGGAAGAAGTGAAACGGATGATGAAAGAAATTATTGGATTTCGGTGATGCAAAATGGTTCTGACAGAAAAGATGTTTTTAGCAGCTTTCTGTCTTCCTACGAGTTTCGGATTCGTTATGGGTTTGAAGATGCTGCTGAGTGAATGGGAATGGATATGCAGAAGATATTGTACATAGTAATACCATGTTATAACGAAGAAGCTGTCATTCGCGAGACAGAGAAAAGATTGTCTATAAAACTAAAGCAGATGGAAAGCAGAGGACTGGTTTCTGATAAAAGCCGTATTGTATTTGTGGATGATGGGTCAGTGGATCAGACATGGCCACTTATAGAAGAAATGTATCGGAAAAATAAATATGTCATGGGCATTAAATCGTCCAAAAATCGGGGACACCAAAATGCTTTGCTGGAAGGGTTGATGACCGTAAAAAATGACTGCGATATGGCAGTTTCCATGGATGCGGATCTGCAGGATGATATAGAAGTCTTAGATACATTTATTGAAAAGCATTATGCAGGGTGTGACATTGTCTATGGCGTTCGAAACTCCAGGAAAACGGATACTCCATTTAAAAGGATAACGGCAGAGGGATTTTATAAAGGGATGGCATTGCTGGGGTTCACATTGTGTATAATCATGCGGATTACCGTTTAATGAGCAGGCGAGCGCTTGATGAGTTGGAAGGATTTAAGGAGGTCAATCTTTTCCTCAGAGGGATTGTGCCGATGATTGGATTTAAAACGGATATTGTGGCGTATGAAAGGAATGCGAGATTTGCAGGAAAATCCAAATATCCGTTAAAAAAAATGTTATCTTTCGCATTAGACGGTGTGACGTCACTGAGCATTCGACCGATTCGATTTATTTCATTTCTTGGAGTATTACTCTTTATGATAAGCATACTGCTATTGGTATATTTTTTTGTGGGTTACTGCATAGGAAAAACAATTCAGGGATGGGCCACGCTTGTGATTTCTATTTGGGGACTCAGTGGGATTCAGCTGTTTGCGATCGGAATCATAGGAGAATATATCGGTAAGATCTATATGGAAACAAAAGAAAGGCCTCGTTATATTGTGGAAAAATATTTAAAGAAATAGGGAAGGAGGCTGGGATGGAAGGGACGAACCATACGTATGCAGTCTGTGCATATAAGGAATCGCCTTATCTGGAGGAGTGTGTACAGTCTTTGATGCGGCAGAGCATACAGACCAATATTATCATGACTACTTCCACACCCTGTGTGCATATCAGACATGTTGCTGACAGATATGGAATACCGCTGTATGTAAGGGATGGAAGGAGTGACATCCGGGATGACTGGAATTTTGCCTATGATCAGGCAGAGACGGACTGGGTGACGGTTGCGCATCAGGATGACATGTATGATGCGGACTATGTAAAAGAATTTTACATATAATTTCAGGATGTGACTGCCCGATTGCTTTTCTGACGGATTATATGCCAGTGAAAGACGGGAGGATCGGTCCAAGGGATATCAATTCCAGAATACGGAGGTTTTTACGTAAGCCGCTGAAATATAAGTTACTGGCAGAAAGACGATTTTGGAAAAGGGCAGTTCTTGCGTTTGGCAATAGCATCTGTGCACCTGCAGTGACCTACCATAAGTCAGTACTTGGTCCTTCCTATTTTACTTCAGAGATGAAGTTTAATATTGACTGGGATACGTTTTTAAAACTGGCCGAAGAGGAGGGACAGCTGGCATATGCAGAGAAGCCATTGACATTTTATCGTATTCATGGAGAAGCTACAAGTATGGAGTTTATCGAAAGTCATGGCAGGGAATTGGAGGATGCAGCTATGTTTCAAAAATTCTGGCCAGGGTGGGTGACAGATATTCTTATGCATTTTTATAAGAAAGCATATGACACCTATAAATATTGAGGAAGTCGGGTCAGGGCAGATGAGTAGGATTTATGGAATGGTAAAGATGGCATACCAGGTGATGAAGCCTTTGAAGGAGAGGAAGATGTGCTGCGGAGGATAACATGGATGATTCATCTGTCCTATATAAAGAGTTATATGCATTTTAATCCGATATTTAAGAATCAGACGTCATATTTCAGGAGGGGACTAATAAGGGCGGTTAAAAATAACTGGCTAGAGGATATAGAGGAGAAATGTCTGAATCTGGTTTGGAAAGGAGTAGGGAATGGATAACAACTGCAATTCAATCATAAAAAGAATATTATTTGTTCTGGTTAATATCGTATCATTTCCTTGTGTTTATTTTCTTGAATTATCTAATGGACTTGATCCATCCTGGATTTTTGCATTAAATTATATTAATAATAGTAATGCAAAATTTGGAAAGGATCATTTTTTTACTTATGGACCACTTGGGTTTCTTGGACGCTGTCAATCTGTAGGAAGTAACCTTTATACAGGTATATTGTTTTGGATATTGATGGCGGTTATTCAGATCTATTTGTATAAGCGGCTGTTTCAGTATGTGGAGCATATGATATACACAGTAATTGCATCCGTATTACTTATATTGGCATTACCAGTCAGCGAAGCAGATATTTATTTATGTTTTTTAAATTTGATCGCGCTGTTGCTCGTATATCGATATGAAGATTATTTTAGCAAGTGGATAACTGTTTTACTGAGCGGGGTTATTTTTTATTCAAATTCTCAGGAACGGTACTGCTGATTGCTACGCTTTTGATGCTTCTCGTATGTGCACTTGCAGAAAAGAAACCAGTGAAAACAGTTGGAGTTTTTCTGGGCTGCATTGTAATTGGGCCGGTTTGTTATTTGTTTTATAATCTGTCTATGCGGTCGTTATTTCGATATGTAAGGGCTGCAGTTGAAATCTCAGTCGGATATAATACGTCAATGTCACTGGATATATATGGGGCATATTATATATGGGTTGTTTTTGTTGTAATATGTTATGTCTGTTTATTGATTTACGGTATTTTTACACATAAAAAACAATGGAATTGTTTATTGATTCTGGCTCCCGCCTGCTTTTTCTGGTATAAACAAGGATTTATGCGGAACGACGAGCATTACTTTTTAGCGCTTTCCGGCATGCTGTTGATCTGTTCCCTGTTAATGTTTTTTATAGACTGGAAGGAATGGATGCAGGATACTGAGCGGAATTTTTTCAGAAAGGTAAATTTATATTGTCTGTGTGTACTTATGATAATTCCGATTATGGGAAATGGAAAAACACTGTCAGGAGCAATGCAGACGGCAGCATCTAATATGTTTAATTTTCCAAAACTGTTAGACGATTGCACTAAGCAGGACAGAAGCCTATTGCAGGAACATAACCGGGAATTTATGGATCTGATCGACGGGCATACATATACGACGTTTCCATGGGAAATCACGGAGAATATAAGTTATGCAAATCAAAACTTCAAAATTGCCCCATTATTACAAAACCATATGGTCTATACACCTTATCTGGACAGGCTGAATGCAGAGTTTTATACAGGAGATGACGCACCGGAATATATCATTATGTATCTGAGTACGATTGACGGAAGGCTGCCGCTGATTGAAGCACCTGTAACATGGGAAAATATTTATCGGAATTATTGTGTCGTTACTGCTGATGAAGAGAAATTCCTGCTGAAAAAACGGGGGCAAGCATTGGTAAAAGAAGCATCGGTTGTTCATACAAGTATCTATAATATTGAAGATTATATCGAAATACCGGAAAACTGTATGTTTGTAAAAATAGATGTAAAACCGAGCATCAGAGGACATCTGGAAAATCTGTTTTATAAGATTTTACCGGTTAATCTGGAAATAACGTATACAGATGGCACGGTGAAGGCAGGAAGAGTCGTTCCGGATAATTTAAGCGAAGGGATAGATACGGGAGCCCTGATCCGGGATCAGATGGACTTTATAAATTATATGAATGCGGATACAGGATACAGGTCCGTTGCTGGCATATCCTTGACGGGGCCTGGAGTCAGGCAGTATGCTGACCGTATGGAGGTTACGTTTTACAACGGAAGCTGGAAACAGCATAAGGAGTAAGAAATGAGAGTAGGAATTCTGCATCAAAAGGAATTGATGTATTGATTCTAATTCTTGCAGGCATGTGCGGAAAAAGGAGGACAAGATGCCTGTTTCCATGTGCCCGGAGTGTACGTTGGAAGGCAGGGCTGTCAAGGAGCTGATGCACCTGCCGCAGGTGGTCGGCGGAAATAATGACAGGTTCAACTGAGTTATAAATATGAGGATATAGTATATGGATTATCTAAAATTAATGAGAGTAAAACATTATGTAAAGAATTTACTTATCTTTGTTCCGGTTTTTTTAGTAAAAAAATATTTGATCTAAGTATGATATCGCAGGTATGTTTAGGATTTGTATGCTTTAGTTTAATATCTTCAGCGGTATATATTTTGAATGATATTCGGGATGTTGAAAAAGACAGAAAGCATCCCAAAAAGAAGAATCGTCCAATAGCCAGTGGAAAAATTAATAAATTACAGGCAGTTTTTTTGATGATTATGTGCATATTAATACCTATGACCACCGGTCTGTTTTTTTGCGGGAAGGGATAATCTTTTTAATTCTGTACTTATTTTTAAATATGGCTTATAGTATGGAACTTAAAAATTATCCCATTATCGATGTTGTGTTACTGACAGCCGGATTTGTTATCAGGGTCTTGTATGGCGGTGTGATTGCGAATGTGGAAGTGTCAGAATGGTTATATTTAGTAATCGTATCCGGTGCTTTATATATGGGCTTTGGCAAGCGGAGAAATGAGCTAAAGCAGCAGAAGAATACGAGAAAGGTATTAAAGCATTACAATGACGCATTTCTTGATAAAAATATGTATGTAGCAGTAGCACTTGTAATTGTTTTTTATTCTATGTGGGCGATAGAATCCATAAATCCATTGATGATATGGACGGTTCCATTTTTTATGATCATTTTAATGAAGTACAGTTTTGATGTAGAAGGTAATTCTGATGGAGATCCTGTAGAGGTTATACTTCAAGATAAAGTGCTTATATTATTGATACTACTATATGCAATATGTGTTTTATTCTACTGTATTTCTTTTGATGTGTCAGGGAGAGCGAACGCAGGGGCAGGAAATTTGTTACCCGTAAGATTACATATGCGATGCACGCATCCGGCAGGGGGATTGTCCGGATCTGGGCAATTTGGATGCGAAGCAGGACTGGGGCTATGCGCAGGATTATGTACATGCCATGTGGTTGCTCCTGATGGGAGTGACCTGCCGGATGCAACGGAAAAAATATAGTGCAAAGCCACAATGTAAATAATAGGTTAAATCCATTTACGCTGTGGCTTTTCCATATCAAAGAAATCTATCTACACTTTTCCTTTCTCACGCTCATATATTTTTGAGCTGCTCGATCATTTGTTCTACAATTTTCTTTTTGCTATTTGCATCAGCTTTGATAAGATCATCCCAATGTTGTTCAATGGCCAATATCCAACTATATCCGGACCATATAATAAGTTTGGCTGCCCACTCATAGTCTTCAATATTTCTGTCTGACTGCTCAAATCCTTTTTGTCCCTTAATATACTTATTATAGAAATCATCAGCTTTCTTGAATACCCAATGCCCAAGTGGGTTTGACAAATTGAAAGCTTTTCCTTTCCATTTTCCAATGGAATGATTGTATATTTCTTTGATCTCGTCTTCTGACAGATTTGTGTTATATGCCTGGCCAATAATTTTGAACATTCTCTCCATACGCTTATTGGCATCAAATATATTAACAATTGGTATGTATGCCTTAATCCATTCCTTGCGAAGATTATCACATTCGTGCAATATATACTTTTCGGCAAGTTCTCGTTTAAGCAGCTTGCTTATCGTTTGTGCGGAAATGAAGGAGTCATATATATAACCTTCCAGATTTTCTGTAGTAACATCCACCAGTTTTTCGAGACCCTTGCTTGGAATAACCGGCAATCCTTCATCAATTTCCCAATCCTTAGCAAGTACCTGAACGATTGGCATATTATCACATCCATCATTCTTGAGTATGTCTTTTACTATGCCTTCAAAATTATCGTCTGTTTTTTTACTTATGCATTTTGTTAAAACAATAATAAACGGAACGCCAAGTCCGGAAAGCTCTTTTATGAAATCCGATTCGGTTTTCTGAAATTTGCTGCCAACCGCCTGAATACAATACCATATTGCATGGATTCTATCAAATGGATCCTTGCTCTCATTTTTTCCGGCAATCACACCTTTTATCGCGTTGATGGTATTTTTAACCTGTTTATCACTTAATTCAAGTCCCATAGTGTCCCATATCCTAACAGGAACATCATCATTTTCCCAAACTTTGATCTCCCTTGTGATTGGTCTTCCCATTCCGGTTTTGGCCAATTCACAGCCAAAGATAGCATTTATCAGTGTGCTTTTGCCAGCACCGGCAACTCCGGCAATTACAACATTCGCTTTTGGGAGATGTTGTTTATCTTCCAATAAAGTAGCAGCACGCTCCTTCCACTGTTTGTTTCGATGGCTTGTATGCATTTTCGTGTTCATAATCTTAACCCTCTTTCTTTTTTAATAGTTCTGATAGCTGTAATTTTACGCGCTCCGCAGTTAGCCGGGCATCCGTCAGCTCGCCTGCACTCGATTGACGATACACCTCTGTCACAGCATCCAGATATTTGTTGCAGCAGTCTTCAACCATAGATTTTGCTAAACTACCACTCACAACAGGTATAGCAAAAATCGGTAATGTGATAATAGAAAAAATGCATGTTGCAACAATCTCTGTAACAGTATCTTCATTCATACGAATACCAAAGACACTATTTATTCCGCTATATCCACCGATAGTTGGACCTTGCAAGGAAAGAAACGAAATTCCGGGAATACAGCCTAAGGTAAAGGCTGTTGTAGCAGCCGTTTTAATTTTCTTCTTTGCTTTTTTCCGCTTTCGGGCTATATCAGCCGCCCTTTCCTTTTCAAGCTTAGCAATTCTTTCGTTCAGTACGTCATTTTTATGACCAAGTGCCATTCTCTTTATCAAATCGTATTTATCTATTGTCAAATGAAGCAGTTCATTCATTCCATACGGCGGAATATGTATATCTGTACCTGCAACAAATTCCTCTGCAAGAACAGAAATGACCTTGCATACAGGATACCCTTTGAGAATCTGGTCTTTCAGAGCATTTGCATATTTATGCGAATGAGCTCGGGTAAGTACGATCACAAATGGTATCTCGTAGGTGTAGACCAAGCTATTGATAAATGTACTTTCCACATCTTCAAATTTGGCGCCATTGGCATTGATACAATACCACACTGCATTAATATCATTTTCTGCGAGTTTCCAATTTGATTCCTCAATGCGCTTCTTGATCTTGTGAAGTGTCTGCTTGTTCAATGCATCGTTACTTTCCAATCCCACAGTGTCATAAAGATTAAGCTGAGACCCATTATGACGAGTGGTATAAAGTGTGTTTTCAAAAGTCTGCCGTCCTCCGGCACCAACTTTAGCTACAGGCTTTCCCATCAAGGTATTTACCAATGTACTCTTTCCGGAACCCGTTTTGCCCATTATGACTATGTTAATTTTTCTCACATTGATCTGACCTCCTCAACAAGATCATCCACTCCAAAAGCAGATACAGTTATATCCCCGCTAGCAACAAAATTCTTTGCTAATACGCATATTGGCTTATTGCCGGTTTCGTTATAGATGTAATTGACAAGTTTATGCCCCATAGACTTATTTACACAATGCGTCAATGCAATAGCTATCTTTAGCATAGGAAAAGAGTTCGAAAGTGACTTAATAAACTCACTCTCTTTTTTTTCAAATTTTCCTGTAGAAACATCTACACAATATATAACGCAATTTACCTCTTTGTTTTTGATGGATTTTTTCACGTTTTCTTCACTGCAGCCAGGCTCAAAATGGATAGGTTTTACATTAAAATTTTCATATTCCTTTAGAACATGGAATAGATCATCTTTGCCAACCGAACTCTTGCCGATAATACATGCTGATATTTTGCCTGCCTTTGCCATTAACGAAAGCTGAGAAAATCTTTCAGGGATTGCTTTTTTCAAGTCAACATACATATTATCTACAATACAATAAGAATCATCAGATAATCTTGAGATTCTCAATGAATCCCTGATCGCTTCATCGCTCCTTACTATGTCACGATCTGTTTGGCCAAGATAAAAATAATTTTCAATCAAATTGCAAGTATATGCCAAAAATCTACTTCTTTCGGAAAGATTTTGGCAAAACAGAAGAATTCTGCCGACCTTCTCTTCGGGAAGCGTGAAAACCTGCCCGGCATATTCTCGCGCATTAATCTTAGAACTAAACGAAAAGCCACTGTTTTCCATAGTTTCCTTCAATTGGCGAAGCCTGTTTAAATCTTTAGCTGTTCTATTGTCAAGCTGTGACATAATATCTATCAAGCTCAACAGTGGCTTGTTGGCAGGATATTTTCTGTTTCTAATATCATTAATGATGAATGTATATGTATCCAAGCTGATTATCTTATCATTAAGAGCCCTCGCTATTTTGTCTACACTTACCTTCATATCTCTGAACTCATTATCCAATGTCAGAATTGCAGATGACAATTCCGCTGCCTGTACAGAATTGGTCCTTACCATGTCAGAGAGCTTTGAGATAATTTTGATAAGATATCTATTTAGATCATTCCGCCTTGCTTGCATCTCCTTAATTGTTGCTTTATTTTTTCCGGTTATTGTATACCAGATGCGCTCAAACCATTTTTGATTTTTTATCCTTTCAAGGTCAGATTCATTACCTTTAATGATAGAAACCATTCCAGCAACTATCATTGAGGTACTCGTACTTTCCTCCGGGCAAAACTCATTAATGAAACGTTTAGCGTTGTCCTCAAGTCGAGTGTTGGTCATTAACGTATTATCCATAGTTCTTCTCCAATCCGTTTAACTGTTCACTATGTCGTAAAGCGTCTGATTCAAATCTACGTCGCCTTTAGTTTTAGACCCGTTTCTACGGTTTTGGAATAAGTCCATATTGCGGGCATATTTCATAAACGATTCATTGACTACGGATGAACATTTATCAAAAGCCTTTACCAAAGAGAGATATTCATCCGAATAAGCCTTCTCATAGGAGGCTTTTTTTACAAACTCGTAGTATCCACCGCCAAAAATATGTTTTTTAACAAGCGAGAGCACCGTTGTGGAAACAAGAGAACCTATGATTGCACCAAGCACCGGGACGGGTACGAGTGCCTGTCCGATTGCAGCGCCGGCTCCGCTTACCGCCGTCTCTATTGAAAGATCAAGAATATTATACATGAAATCATCAAAACCGATCTCATGCCTGCCGAGCTTTATAGCTAGAGAAGCAATACCGAGAGCGGCAGAAACAAGCGCTGCTGCAAAAGGAGCCGGCATTCCGGCGCAATTGGCAAGCGCATAGATCGCGCCACCGGATGCACCACCTTTAACTGCACCTATACCGGTTTGTTTTAATATATCCTCCCAATCCTCTTTGGTTAATTCATTCATCCTTTTATCCTTACTCTTCAAAATGTTGAACAATGACGTTACAAAGGAAAGTACTGCCGATATGGCTGCTGATATACCTGCCACCTTAAAACCCTCTTTAACGGATGCCTGTGCCATTTTCCAATACTCTTCTCTACGTTCACCATCGACCTTTATGATTTCCTGTTCCTTCGTATCGATCGTATCACCTGCGCGATTAAGCTGGACTTGGTCATACTCCACCTGCGCCGGTTCAACAAGTTCTTGAAAACTTTTTCCGGTTTTCTCCTCAAGTTCCTTTACACGATCCATAACATTCCTTGCAATCTTTCCGCCCTCCGAAGATGGAAGCCTAGACAGCTCTTCGGGAGAAAGTTTGGCCCAAGACTGAATTTGACTATAAAAATCTTTTGGTATACAATACGAACCACCTTTAGATACAAAATCCGGATACTTGTTAAGATGATCTAATACAGCATCCATTGAAAGATTGCTCTGAACAAATTTCGATTGTATGGGTAAGTTGTTCTTGAGGTAATCTTCCATTGCAGTCCTTCCCACACCATCAAATGAATAGTTGGGATCTTCTCCGCGGATTATCCTATCTGCATTTCCGAATCTGACTTCGAACACCTCCGCGATCTCACCATGCTTGGATTTGACAGAACCCAGAATGTGATCGGGCAAGGCGATAAATTCACGAGCTTTTTCTAACTCATCAATGGCACCCTTAAGGTTGATATCCTGAAAACGGATATTCTCAATATATTGATTTAGTCGTATTTGGTTGCTGTAATCCACAACACCTCCAACACTTTGCATAGTTACATTATTCATAATCGACCTCCTGCAAAACCTGAAAATTTATGCTGCTAATGAATTCGTCTTTTTTAATTTGTTTTATCCGGAAACTGGTTATACTAACAATGTCCTGTTCCTTTTATCCATATCCTCCCATTATAACTCCCGGCACTCTATCACAAATATACTGCCACCAACCATACTCAACCGGAATGTGTTTGATTTTTCCAAACAACCAGTCCTTAAAATCTTCAAGTCCCATTTTTTCTCCTCTCAATCAAACGTATATTTTTCTCTATAAAAATGTGCTCCTCTATTCTTGTAACGCTTCATATACCGATCTTGTTCCCTAAAGAAAATTTCCTGAATAGATAATCTTTTTCCAAAACTACCTTCACTTAACTGTTTATAATTATACATAGTATTTAATATATGTATCAAGTTAATTACCATATCCTTTGATGCTTGATCCATATAATTCCATGCATATGCCAAATCATGTCCTAACTGTACATGCCGGAATACTAATCCGCTTCTTTCCGGATAAAATAATGAAAAACCATTCTTATAAGATACAGGATCACAAGACTCTCCCAGAAGAAAATCTGAGGTACAAAGCAATTCTCTTGCAATCAGATTAATATGTTCGTAGTTTATCTTTTTATTAATTCCGGACTCGATTCTATATATACAATCTTCTCCCAACCTGGTCCTTATACCTAATTCTTTTCGCGTTAGTCCATATAATTCTCTTAAGTGTTTTATTGCCATACCAGTAGCTGATATTTTATCAATATCTTTAATTTCCTCATTTTTTGCATTATTTTCATCCCTTTCTTTGTTTTTATATGAAAACTTCTGAAGAGTTTCATTCACTACATATTTTCTATACTCTTTGTTGATAGAATCCTCTGTTAAAAATTTTGTTTTTGCCGAATCAATTGCCTCATGATAGTATCCGGTTGCTATTTTATGTGCCTCAGTAAATGAATGTATCGTATATACAAAATATTTCTCGTACGGCGAATCATAATCTTTCAAAAATTCACATTTATTGTCATGTATAAAATCTTCTGCTTCTTTTTCAAAAAAAGACGAGATAGATTCAGGATGTTCTTTACTTATATTTAGTTCCGCCGGAATGGAATCTGTTCCTAATAACTGATTTGGAGATATATGAAAATAGACTACCAATTTATATATATTTTCTGCATTAAGTTTTTTAATTTTACCATCTCTAATATTTCTGATTACGGAAAAAGACAAGCCTGTTCTCTTTGCTAATTCATTCATGCTAATTTTTTGGTCAGCCATTACCTTCTTAACATTTTTACTCAAATTACTAATCAAATCACTTTCGCCATCAATCATATTGTTTTTCCTCACTTTCTGTCTCTTTCATTTATCATTGTGACTGCTTTGATTATATTTATCTGAAAGAAATTTGTCAAATATGCTTGTTTAGTTTCGCGTCTACATCTTTCCATATTTATATTCCATTTATCAATCACAATTACTTTATTTATCTTGTTTATTCCCAAAGATTCATTTGTATTTTACTTAAAAAATTTATTTCAAGCACCCCTATGTTTAATTTGTTACTTGTATAGTCTGTATAATTTTTTCATAATATATACCTTTGTTCACCACTTTACAACTTTTTGAAGAATAAAATAACGTACAAGGCACTTTCTGGTGTATAATAAGTTTGCGAACAAATCTACACGAAAGAGAGTGACCTTGTACGTCAGACTTATTATACAACGAAAATAATCTAATTGGTAGACTGTACCGTTATTTTTATATTTATTTTAAAACTTTTTCCGCACCAACTATTGAAACCCTGTTTTTACTTGTGTTATCCATTCTGGCTATGGAATCGGCAGATTCTATCCGTTCCCTGTACAGGCGTTTTTTATCAGGGATTACAAAGAAATCCCTGAATGCATTTTACTATGCATGTTCCTATGCAAAGGCTGATTATTCCAGGTTTATGAACGTCACTGCAGGATTGTCTTTGAATCTTATACCGGAAAAACTGCAGTCACAGCCTGTTTTTCAGCACAGTCTTCCCGGAACAGCTTCAGATATTCTGCGCATGGCAGGAGAAATCCCCGCTGAACCAGACAGGGAGCGGTCGGATGCAGTTTGTCCCCCTGGTGCTGTATGCATTTCGATGGCCGATAGAAGTTAGTTATTACGAATAGAAAACTTTCCGGTCACTGTGCAGTTACATGGTCCGCAGCCGCAAAGGGATTGAAATGCTGGTCAATCTGATTAACATTTCATACTGTGCAATGAAGTTTTTAAATATCAGACAGAAAGCGTGCAGGAGTTTCGGTTTGCGCTAAGCGAACAAATTCGCCAGCAGGTATTTTATGCCATTTTCGTACAAAAAGTCGAAACCAGCATAAAATCAAATGCCTTAATAAATGCCTTAAAACAGCTAATTCAGAAACAGGGCTATCATTTATAAAGTTGTAAAGTCGTGTAAAAGAAGATAAATTTATCTAATGGTTTTGCTGGCAGCAGTACAATTCAAAATTGTTTAAGGAAAAGAAACCGAGAATTAGCCAGAGGTTGAGTGAAAGAAAGGATGGAAAACAGATTGAATAGTACATTTAACTACGGGATTGAATCGGAACAGAACAAAATAGTCATCTTATTACAAATGTTTGATTTGGAAGAGCACATTATGATAGATAAAGGAGATTATCTTGGCAGGAGAGATGATCTGTTTATGAATCATGAAATCGCAGACCATATGCTGGACCTTTTAAAAAGTGCGCAATTGTCAGAGAATGTCTATGAAATGGGATATCTGCATAGGGAATATCAGGAGTTTAAGAAAAAAGCCCCGGTATTATTTTCGCTGCAGGATTTGTTTGCGGAAGGATGGCTGACTGCGTGCCGGGGAGAGTGGGATTTTAATATTTCTTATAAAAGTGAGTATGCAGACATACGGCATATGCCTTCTGAAAAGGAGATGCAGATAGTAACCTTCTTAAAAGAACTGGCAAAGCTTCCGTACCGGGCGCAGCTGCTGCAGGTATCCGTACCGGCGGAATGGAATCTGCCGGAAGGCATTTTGCAGACGAAAGACGGAGAAGTTTTTTTGGATCCGCATGGGAAGCTTTGGATACGATTTGCAGATGCACTGTTCGGAAAATGGTGGGATGAATTGGCAGAAACGGAAGACGACGGCGTGCACAATAAAAAGGAACAGATGGAACACTGGTTTTCCTGCTGGGATGCTTTTGGGCGCTGCCTGAGACCGGATGTTTATTGTAAACACGCAGATGAGCTGTTTGAAGCATGTCTTATAAAACTCGAAGATGAATTGCAACATATTTCCTGGGAACGGATGAAGCATATCATTCGAAGAAAGGCGTATCTGAAATTTCATCTGCAGGGTGATATGCCGTATGATGATTTCATGCAGGATTATCCGAATACACGAATTGCGCGTACGCTGTATGTGGACAGAAGCAATTATTTTGATCTTGTACAGATGCCGGAAAGGCTGAGCCGGCTTTATGATCTGTGCCTGCGCCAATACGTCTGTGTCGACAGGAACATGCGGGGACGGTTTCTTAAGTGTATGCAGAATCCATGGGTTTATCTTCAGTTTTATATGTTTGCCGGAGATATGGAAAATACTCGATTTCTTACGGACTGCCTGAGTCATGCAGAGCTGTATGTTCCTGCGGCGTGCGCCATATGGCAGATGGGTCATGCGCTTATCATGAAAGTGCCTTCTGTGGGTGAAGCGTTTTTGGATGAACTGAATAAACATTTATTTCAAATACCGGTTCACGGTCTGGAATGGGAAAATGAGGAAGAATGGCTGGCAGCAGTGCGGGATATCCTCTGGTATCTGAATGAGGAAAGCAGGTGGTACTATAAAAATACGTATATGAGAAAAACGGGCATGCAAATGTATCTGCAGCATATGCATGCAGCGTGTCTTGCGTGGTATGAAAAAAATATTCTGCCGAAAGAGCGGCTGCATAATAAAAATCTGGAATATTTTTATGCGGAATTTGAAAACAGCAGTGAACGGGATGTCGTTGCGGCATTTGCGGCATACATGATGCTGTTAAAAATGACAGAAGAAAAAGCCGAATATTTGTTTGTGGTATATCAAAAATTTTTTGCACGGATCCGTACGGAAGATACGCTTGTCTCACAGCTCTCCTGGTCTTTTTGGCTGGATGAATGCTGGATCTGTATGATGCAGGAAGTTGCCCAGGAAAAAAAGGAGACGGAGGCGTTTTTAAAGCTGCTGGAACCGGAATTTTATAAAGAGCAGGCAGATAAGCTCAAGGAAAAGTCCCCGCTTCTGCAGATCGGAAAGGCAGCGGCAATTCAGATGTATCTGATGACAGTCTTTCTTCTGGAAGTACGCAGTGAACTGGGGGAGAAGAATAAGGCAAAGGTAGAAGCAGCGTTTGCAGAATGCTTTCTTGGATTTCAGATCGAATCGTGTGATTTGTTTCAGTCAGAGTCGGTTCGTTTGCTGGAGTCTGAAATGGTTATGCGCAGATGCATGGAGATTCTGCCGCTGCTGAGTGAAACAAACCGGAAGCGGATACTGTCAGAAATGAAAAAAGAAACGCCGGAGAAACTGGTGTTTTTATTGCAGTATGTACAGAATGCCGATATCCGCAGACAATGGATACGGCTGCTGCTGCAGCGGCAGGAGGAAGATTTTACAAAAAACATCTATTTTATACCGACTTACATAAAGCTCATTGACTGTCTGATGGAGATCTGCTTTGAGGATGAAACGGAAGGTCGGAAACTGGCGCAGAAAACGGATGAATTATTAAAACAGTTTCAGACGATTATAAAAGAAAAAGGAGAAAGAATCGGGAAACAATATGATTCCTGGATACGGTCTGCAAAGCTGCGGATGAAGCTGCTGATGGGACAGGAGCAGGAAATTTTGGCAGATGGAAAGAGCGGTTCTTCCCTGTTTTATCAGGCGCTGATCTATCTCAATAAAGAAGATTTGGAGAGTTTGAAGCAGGCGGAAAGATTATATGGCATCTGTATGGAGCAGGAAGAAACAAAGGCGGGAAGTGCGGTGTATATCAATTATTTTGTGGCCTGTGTCAGAATCTGCACGCATACGGAAACTGCGGATGAAGAAAGGAAAGATTATTTGCAGAAAGCCGAAGACACGGCAAAAGAAATACGTGCAAAATTCGAACTGACGTCTGTGGATCGGAAAATACTGATTTCCAATGAACTGTTTTTGTATCTGGTACTGAATGACCATCAGAAATTTTGGATATCGGCTTCTTATCTGCCGAAGGAACTGAAATATGAATTTTCATGTGCAGGATATGTGGCGGAAATGCTTATTGCAGAACATAAAACACAGGAAGCAGAAGAGTATGTGAAAGAATTGCTGCTGCGGTATGGGAAAACAAAAGAAATAAAGCTACTTGAGGCTAAACTCTCAGACATTGCCGATACTGAGATACTGCATGCACCGGCAGTGATGTTTGATCAGTCGTCAGAAATAGAAAAATGCCGGAATGTGCTGAATCGTCTGAAAAATATGCCGGACAGGGAGAGTGCGCTTGTCAGGCTGCAGACGGACAGCCTGGAGAATCCGATCGAAGCGAATCTGCTGGAGCTTGTTTTGTGCGCGGCACAGAAGATGGAGCAGTACAGTGACTATTTGATGTATAATTCCCACACATCAAACGAAAATGCGTACAGCAAATTTGTGCAGGTGTTGTTTAACCAGCGGGGAAAGGAAATTTGGGATTTTTATCTGAGAGACCAGACATTCGAAGGAACCTCGTCCGATAAGCTGAAAAATAAACGTCAGAGTGTTGGTATTGTAGATTTGATGGCTGTGCATAATGACAGGGATGTTGGCATTATAGAAGCGGTCAAATTAGAGCGTGCGGATTATAATGATCTTAGGATGCATATAAGGAAAATCCCAGGATATAATTTTGCAAACGTGCCGACTGCGTTTTTGCTGATTTTGGCTGATATGGCAGAGCCAGGCAAGTTTTGGCGAAAATACGAGAAGGAAATGCTGCCTCAGTTAATAGAAGAGACGAAGAATAACGATTGGCATATTGTAGAGCAGGTGTCCAAAGAAAATATTGAGCTGTTCCGCAAACAAGTGAGACAGGAGCCTTTATACATTTGTATGACAGCCCATACATGCGGCAGTACCAATCAAACGCTGCATGTATATCATCTGATGGTGGATATCCGCAAGGAAGCGGCGAAAAAGGAAGCGGTTGAGGCGCGGGAGAAGTAAGAGCTGTTATGAAACATTTTGTAATGGAATTGTGCGTGCGTGTGTGGTAAAATATGCAGAGGAATGTGCCGGATGCCGTTATTATTCGCAGCACAGCCGGTTTTTGCCGGGGTGTGGACGGCAACTCTGTGACAGAAACATGCGGTTCAGGGATAAGGAAGGAGTATGGAGGAACATGGGGATGCGAAAAAAGAAACTTCCCATTGGAATCGAAAATTTTGAAGAGCTTCGTTCCGAGGACTTTTATTATATTGATAAAACCGGACTCATCAGGGAATTACTGCAGGACTGGGGAAAGGTAAATCTGTTTACCCGCCCGCGGAGATTTGGAAAATCGCTGAATATGAGCATGCTGCAGCACTTTTTTTCGATGAGCGGGGATAAAAGTTTGTTTGACGGACTGGAAATTTCAAAAGAAACGGCGCTTTGCAGGAACTACATGGGAAAATATCCGGTTGTGTCAGTTTCCCTGAAGGGAATCGATGCGAGGACTTATGAGACAGCATTTCAAATGGCGGTTCAGATGATCATGGATACGGCTGCCGAATCATACTTTCTTTTAGACAGTGAAAAATTAAATGAGCATGATAAAGCAGAGTACCGGAAGCTTCTGGATGATCATATGAACGAGGCTGTGCTTGGCAACAGCCTCAGACAGCTGTCGGGAATGCTGGAGAAGCACTTTGGAACAAAAGTGATCCTGCTGATTGATGAGTATGACGTGCCTCTGGCAAGGGCATTTGCGAACGGGTATTATGACCGGATGATTTCTCTGATTCGCAGTCTGCTCGGCCAGGCACTCAAGACAAACAACAGTCTGAAATTTGCAGTGCTGACCGGCTGTCTGCGGATTTCAAAGGAAAGCATATTTACCGGACTTAATAATCTGCGGGTTTTGTCCGTTGCGGATACGGAATTTGATCAATACTTTGGCTTTACGGATCAGGAAGTCAGCAAGATGCTGGAATACTATGAGTGTTCCGGGAACTTTGATGCTGTAAAAAGGTGGTATGACGGATATCAGTTTGGAAATACGGAGTTATACTGCCCATGGGATGTGATCTGTTACCTTGCAAAAATACGTGTGGACAAAACGGCACAGCCGCAAAACTATTGGATCAATACCAGCAGTAATGATGTGGTGAAACGATTTATTCGGGAATCGGCAAATGCTGCGACAAAACGGGAGATAGAGCGTCTGGTGGCTGGAGAAGTCCTTACAAAAGAGATCCGTCAGGAGCTTACGTATCCGGAGATGTATCAGTCGATTGACCATATTTGGAGTGTACTGTTTACGACCGGGTATCTGACGAGGCGGGGAAAGACGGAAGGACGGCAGATGAAGCTGGCAATTCCCAATCTGGAGATCCGGGATATTTTTGAGACACAGATCATGGAATTTTTAAGGGAAATGTCAGGGAAGACGCAGATACGCTGAACCGTTTCTGTGATGCACTGCAGAAGGGAGACGCGGAAAATGTGGAGAAGATTTTCACAGAGTACTTAAGAAGAACGATCAGTATCCGTGATACAGCTGTAAGAAGGGATATGAAAGAGAACTTTTATCATGGCGTCTTAATTGGAATTCTGGGAGCCAGGGAACGCTGGGGTATCACATCAAACCGGGAAATGGGTGAAGGTTACGCAGATATCCTTGTAGAACCGGATACCGGAGATATGGGGATCATCATCGAAGTGAAATATGCGCATGACAAAGATCTGACTGCTGCGTGCCAAAAAGCGCTGGAACAAATCGAACATACCGGATACGAAGATGACCTGGCAGACGATGGGATAGAGAAAATATTGAAATATGGAATTGCATGTTATAAAAAACGGTGCAAGGTCATGCTGGCAAGATAGAAAAGCAATTATTTTTCTTGGAGAAGGAAAAGAAGTTCCGCCGGAACTGAAAAAAGATTATTACAGAGAAAAGAAAAAATCAGCGGAACGCCTGCAAAAGCAAGGTGTTCCGCTGATTATTACCACAAGGATTTCTGAAATCCTGTTTTTTGGGCCTGCTGCGCAATATTACGGATCTGCCCTTTGAATATCCTCAGCTTTACATTGGGCAAGGAATGTTCCGTTTGTCCATTCTGCCATATATACCGTCAAATCCGCAGTATAATATTTGAATTCGTTCATGCTCACATAAGTTTTTACACGGATCGGTATCCGGAATGTCCGATTCATTATATCCGCATCTTGTATGACAAAGCCATACCCTGTGCCATTAGCTAGTTCCACAACCCTTAAACCATCAATTTGTTCCTGTGTATTTATGGTACAGCTGTCGAAAACCAGTCCCTCCCTCAAGCCATAACATGGTGTAAAAGAAACATGGTCTAGGTCGGT
Source organism: Eubacterium plexicaudatum ASF492 (assembly GCF_000364225.2). GTDB lineage: Bacteria > Bacillota > Clostridia > Lachnospirales > Lachnospiraceae > Eubacterium_J > Eubacterium_J plexicaudatum. The sequence goes on along the minus strand of NZ_AQFT02000001.1, from coordinate 3,400,727 downwards.
TATAAATTTAAATGCCGGTTTGCCTCTGTCCTGCTCCTCCCAGCCATCCGCCTGAATCGCAGAGCCTGTCACCACATCAACGGAAGAAACAAGCGTTAACTCAAAGTCAGGCTTCACCTCAACCTCTGAGGATGCTTTTTTCGTAAATATCTGTGACGATGTTACTATGGTTATTTCGGCAGTTATCGTTGCTTTTCCAAGCGCTACGCCAGTTATTGAAATGTAATCTCTATTAACTTCATCGCTATACACATGGATAATGTTCGGGTCCGAGGAAGTCCATTTTGTCTTCATAATCCTCGCACTATATGCATGTACGTCCAGTTCGGCCGAAATAAAAGCCCATTCATCTACTGGCAGACCAGGGACTGTGTTCAGCTCTACTGTCGTTTCCTCCGCGGACGGATCCGGCGTGGAATCGGTAACCTCCAACGGGACCACATTTGATGCAATCTTCTCTTCCGTACCGTCCGCAAGCTCAACTGTGGCAAGCGCCGCCAGTTCGTCGTTGCCCGCTGCCGTGCCTGTTATGTTGCAGCTTGCCGTGGTTTCTTCTAATGTGCGGCCATCCAAATCCACAGACATCACGCCGCCCAAATTATGAGTGTCTAAAAATTCGACGCGTGTTAATTTCGCCCCTTCCGGTGCGTTCAGCTGCAGCGATGCATGCACCGAATCTCCTTTTTCGATGGACGCCGAGTCGGTTGTGAGCTTAATTTCGGAAACCGGCGCAGCACCATCCTCTGTGACCTGGATTCTAATTACTTTCCCCTGGTTTCGCAGAATAATGGGGCTGTCTTCTTCGTTGCCCATGATGTCTGCACGCATATGGATAACTTCAGTTCCGGCATATCTCGCGGTTATTTTGATACCTATCGGTGCCGGGTCATCTTCTTTCTCATATATATAAGTAACATTCGTATTTCTTCCAAATGTGACAGTGTTGAAATCACACAGCCGGCCCGCTTCTTTTGGGTCTGCAGAAAAGTATATTTCCTGTTCCTCACCTTTTTTCATTGTGAAATATGTACGGTCCACCGCGATTCCTTTTGGCTCTGCATCTGTTTTGTTATCCTCTGATTCCGAGTCTGAGGATGATGAGCCGCCGGATGACGAACCTGCGGATGACGAGCCGCCGGATGATGAGCCTGCGGATGGCGAGCTTGCGGATGATGAACTTCCGTATGACGAGCCTGCGGATGCAGAGCTGCCGGACGCAGACGGGGCGCTGACTGTGATGTCACGGCTGCTGTTTTTTACGATCGTAATATTCCCGGTTGATGTGTGAATCGTTATATTGATTTCTGTCCTGTTTTGTACTTTCAGGCTGACCGCGGCAGTATTGCCGGAAATTTTAATCGAGCTGCCTTCCGAGCCTTTTTCCAATACCAGGTTCAGACCCGCGCTGCTGTCTAACGCCACATTTGCAGATGTGGTAATCGTCGCCGATGCAGATATCTTAAGCGGGATTGCCGTCTTTGTGGAGCCGGATAACGCGATATTCATCTCTTTGGAAACAGTGACGTCATTTACTTTTCCGTTCTCATCCACCGCCATTTTTACGTCCGCTTTCGGGGCATCCAAAGATACGTCCGATACCGTACCTTTGACATCCATATCTGCTTTGGCGTTTTCTGCCGCCGTATCCAAAGATACATTGCTGACCATCCCTCCGTCTGCAACCGCCATGTTCATATCGGACTGCGGCGCGGCAAGTTTTACATCTCCAACGCTGCCGCTGACATCCATGTCAAGCTTCGTACGCTGCGCTGCTTCCTCAACCGATACATTTCCCAGGGAACCTCCCTGCGAAACAGATACCTTGGCATCGGTGTCCGGCGACCGGAACGAAACTTCGTTTACGGTTCCGTTCACTTCCAGCGCCACTTTTGCGCCCGTCTGCGCAAATGCAATACCGCTGACACCGGCGCCTTGCGATACAACAATGCGTGCGGTCTTTGCAAGTATGTTCAGAAAATTGCCGGCTGCGTTTTCCAGCCACGTGCTGTCCTTGATTGCCTGCACGGAAATGGATTTAAAGGTTCCGTTATTTTCCATATCTGCATTCGGTGCATCAACGATCAAATCAATCTCCGGATAGTCCGCTTTCGGAATGGTAAATGCGCCCTCATCTTCCGTTTGGAAACGAAGCGTCTTTGTAGCCGGATTTTTCAGCGCCGCCTCAAGCTGCTGCTGTCCGGACACCGTCACATCCTCTTTCAGTGTCTGTTCCGTGTCTTTTGCTGCGTCCGCCTTTACGCGCACCTTACATGACAGCTGTTTGCTTTTTGTTGTTTTCTTTCCATTTTTTACGACTGTACGTGTAACCTTCACCTGAATTGCAGCAGAGCCTTTACCATTGCCTTTCAGAAGCACATACGTCTTTTTCTTGCCGTATGGCTTGCATACTGCAGCATTCGTTGTCGTCACTTTTTTGATCTTCCACCCTTGCTGATTGTTCACAAGCTTGAGCTTATAGCCCTTTTGCCCGACTTTTAAGGTTTTTGACTTGACGTTTAGCTTTACTTGCTTTTGTGCGGCTGCCGACGTTCCCGGTACAGGCACGCACGGAGCCACGGCTGTGCCGAATGACAAGATGAAAGCTAAAAGCACTGCAGCTTCCAGTTTTAACTGTCTGATTCTCATTGATCTTTCCCTCCTTGTTCGTTGATTTCAGCAGTACACTTTTATTATACCAAAATCAGGTATCCCAAATAGTGGTCCGGAACAAACAGCAGATTTTTCAGTACAAACAGCACATTTTAATTCGGACAGTCTGAAACTGCAGGCAGAATGCTTTTTTATCTTCCTGAAACTTGAAAATGCCGATATATCGGTTTTCCAATAGCGGCTATTATCATACTTGCAAAAATATAAATGAGTGGAACTGCCTGCCATGCGGTCAGGTAGTGTCCAAAGGCGGAAACCGGACGAATGTCAAAAATATTCCATGGAGTAAGGAATCCGCTTGGAAGCCAATCCCATATCTGTGCCAAAACTCTATATTGAGACGGAATAGAACACATCATAGAAAGAATAAGCATTCCAAAAGTAATGGCGAGCGTAGCGATATTGCTGTGTAGTATTTCTGAAAGCAGCATAACAACCATACTAAACATGACAGATGTTATAATGATACAGCCGTATAATATCAAAACAGCCTGACAGGCAGTAAGCGGATATGAATATTGGGCAAATATCAATTGAAACATTGCATTGAAACCGTCTGTTCCATATATACAAATCGACAATACGGCTGCAAATGCAGAAAGCGACAAAGAAGTGCCGATTGCAAAGCTGATGCCTGCAAAAATTTTCGCCTGGTATGCCATACCTTTGCCATGTTTGCTGCAAAGTATGAGCTGGTCTGTCCTATTTGTATGTTCTTCCGAAAAAAGTCCCGATAAGCAAATGGATACTGCCATCAGCACAAAAAGTCCGATTGTCATGACAGATCTAAATAGTATGTCAGAACTGTCCGTTATTTGATATACGAAAGGTGTATGGAAGGCAGCTTCTTTTTGCTGCCAAAATGCCTTTTCTCCTTCGGACAAATTTTTGGATATCCATTGTTTTTCCAACATAGACTGTCTTCGTGCGTATAAGTCATCTAAACCTGGAGTCCATTGCATTATTTCTGAAAAATATGATATTTCGTATCAACTTTTTCATTGTCAATAGAATAAGAACCAATGAATTCACCAATCAACAGAATGGCTGTGGTAATAAAGCAAATCGCCAAAGTAGCATAAACGATTTTCCGCTTCCATATTTTTTTCAGCTCATAACGGTAAAGTACTCCGAAATTATTCATGAAGCTCATCCCTCCCAAATTGTTCCAAGTAGAAATCTTCCAAATTTCCTTTAGTTTCATCCCAACGGCCGGAGAAAATGAGTTGCCCTTCTTTCATCATCAGTACATTGTCAGCAATGTGTTCAATGTCGGATACTATATGCGTAGACAACAATATAATATTTTCTTTTCCCCAATCTTCAATCAGATTGCGGAAGCGCACTCGCTCTTTTGGGTCAAGCCCGGCAGTCGGCTCATCTAAAATCAGAACGTTCGGTTGGTTAAGCAGTGCCTGTGCAATTCCCAATCGCTGTTTCATGCCGCCGGAATAGGTTTTTATTTTCTTTTTGGCAACATCCTGCAAAGATACCAACTGCAAAAGCTCATTTGATTTTCTCTTTGCCTGTGTTTTTCCGATACCCTTTAATGCTGCCATATATAAAAGAAAATCCATTCCTGTAAATTCGGGATAATAACCAAAATCCTGCGGTAAATAACCCAAAACTGAACGATAATTTTCTTCGCCCACATCCATATCATCCAAAGAAATTGTACCGCTTGTAGGCTTTAATATGCCGCATATCATTCTCATAAGCGTTGTTTTGCCTGCTCCGTTTGTTTGATTGTACGATACAGTTCGCAGATCATTCTTCCAACTAGAAAGACGAATAAAACAGACCACCATTTGATGTAAGAAAATTGATATACAAAATCAGCTATAAAATGCAGCCCTGTATTAGCTCCGCTAATCATTACTGCTGCACCCATACAGCCATAAATTGCTTCTTTACCGTGAAAACGGCGTGTAATCCACAAACTTATATTCACTGTCATCAGATATGGAACAAGAAGATAAATCCCTGTTTGGAACACGGGATAAAGGCAGATACAACCCACAAGGTATTTTTCTCAATGTAATAAGCACCTATCAATGCGGGGAACAGAAGCAGTACGGAGAGGAACAATGTCCACTTTCGTAAATAAGCTGCCTGTGTCAGTATGAATTCCCACATGTTGATTTGAGGTTGAAAGAGAGCCGACAGCATAACAGGCAACAAAACAGGACTATTTTTTGTATAATTAAGATGTGGCAGGAGCAGACAGTTAGAGAAACAATCCGTATTTGCAAGGATAGGAACGTCTTAAAAGAATATCTGATGAACAGAGCACTCTCGGAAACTCAATAGAGAATAAGCAGGAAAAGGTTGATTTTCAGAAATGAGAGGGATAAGGGATGGATGATTATGGGGCTTGAGCAGTCCAGAGAGCATAAAGAATAAAAATGTGCATGACTTTAAAACCTGTCGAAAAACAGGCCTGAAAGAATCCGGAAGCAGGAAACTTGGTTTATGCCACTGCCTGCACCTGCTGTTTATAGCGGGCATCCAGATGGATGCAGATTCCAATCATGGTTGTCATGAAAGAATAATGCTCCTTTGTGTGTATGAACATACGGTGCAGTCCGTAATCATTGAGGATGCGGTTGTTGATACGTTCCGTGGCGGTGCGTTGATTATAAATCTTCTTATAAGCATCTGTGCCGCGGGGGACGTCGGTGTAAAGCCGGATATCCCATTCGGGCCGGGTCTTGACGACTCTCCCATATTTGGAATCGGTGCAGGAGTTTTTACATTTGGAACAGTGATCTTTCCCATAGGGGCAGCGCCACATGAGGTAACCGCTGGATCTGTCATAACCGTTAGGCTTCATGCGCAGTTTTTCCTGACATAAGGGCGTTCCATCTTTGTCAATGGTGATGGTATCAGGAATTGTTTTTGGCCGGCCGCATTTGTCGTTCAGGTCGATGAAGGCCCGTATTCCCCTGTTTTTAAGGATCCGGTAGGTGGGGTAATTGTCCATTGCAGAATCCAGGCACATATTCGAGGTGGAAACAGCCGGCATATGTTTTTCCAGTTCATGGAAAGCGACAAGGAAATTGACCGAATCATGACGCTTTGCACTGGTAAAACGCAGAAGCAGGGGGAGATCTGTCCTGAGTTCACTGTTATAGCAGGATAATTGGAACAAAGTGTAGCCGAAGTAATATTTTTCCAGGTCGCTGTCCCAGCCCCAGGAAGCATCGGGGTCGGGGAAATGCCGCAGGTTTTCCGGTGCGCCAACCCTGTGGTGCCCGCGTGGGCAGGCATGGGTATGCACGGCGGTGCCGTCTCCGGAAACCGTAAGGTGTTCCCTTGGTATGAGGCCGGATTCCATGGAAGGCAGGACAGCCACGTGATAGAAGAAGCGCTGCAGCCGCCCTTCAAAGTTAAAAGGGATATCCTTCCCGCTCATGAGCCGTTTTTCGATAGATTCTGTGATTTTGGGCTTTGCCTCCTGTGCTTTCTGTTTTTTGCCTTTGGGCTTATCCGGCTTTTTGGTGTTCCAGGAAGCCGGAAGCAGTTTGTCCCGCGCATATAAGTCCGTTGGCGGTGCAGCCCAGAACCTGTCCATGAAGTCAAAATAAGAACCGAGGGGCGGCAGGGAATCCGTAGTGCAGCCGATGAGAGTGGCAAGGAGGCGGTCATGTTTGAGCCTGTCGACCCAAAGGGTAAGGGATAGCTTGGCCAAACCTTCTGAAAATAGAAGAAAGAAAAGGATAAAAGACCTTAAGATTTGTGGCTGGTTCTTAGCGGGCCTGCCAGTGTTGGAGTAAAAGGGCAGAAGGAACTCCATGGCCTTATCGGTATCGAAAAGGCGGAGTTTCTGCCATGGCTTCCAAAGCTCCGTATGGAGCCGGACTCTTTCAGAGGAATCGAAATGGACTTTGGATTCGTTGAGAAAGTACTTGTAATCTTGCATGGGTTGCCAGTACTTGATCATAAAGTGCACCTCCTAGTAGTTTAGTTTAATGCTGTGCGTGTGGCACAGACGCTTCTTAACTACAAGGGGCGCGTTTGGTGACTGGCGTATATGGTCACCAAACGCGCCGCACATTTTGACTTATATGTCAATACTTTTTTGAAAATTTAACAAAAATGTTTTCCAGGATATGGAGGAAAGCAAAAAAGAAGAACATGAAAAAAGAGCGGAAATTCGGGATTAAAGAGTTTCCGAGACCGCTCTGAACAGAGAAATGGAGGTGGTGACGATTATGATGAGTTTATTTAATGATGAGCAGATAATGAAAACATATTGGAAAGATATGGAAAATACTCTTACTGATAAGATTACTCACGATAAAGACAGAGAAATAGCCGAAAGATTGATAAAAAAAGGCAAAATGTCATTGGAAGATATTGCGGATTGTGTTCCGGCATTATCTTTTGATGAATTAAAAGAAATTGAAACCGATGTTATGCAGTTAGCACAATCGGCAAAAAAATTTAATATCACAATAACAGTAAAGGCGCATGGAACAGTAAATTGTAAACTATGCGCCTTTTTTTGCGTCCAAAAGGAGTAAGTCTATGAGTTCGGAAACAACCATAGCAGCTGAGCAATGCTGTCTTCGGAAATGGGCCGCACATTATTATCGGCTCCGCCGTGTAAGGGAAGTCAAGCGTCTGGTATTATCTATGAACAGCGGACAATGGAACAGTAACCGCTCCTGCGTGTGGCACTGAAATATATCTTTACACATAAATAAAAAATAAATAAATATTGAAGGAACATACTGCACTTTTTGGTATTTTGTGATATCATGTAGAGAATTCCGGGAGTAAAGATCTCCCCTTACATACTTAATTTTAGATTGCGGCATTGATAGCTGTTTATATGATTGGAAAACATGCAGTTTGTTTACAGTGAAACGGTGCGTATTATAAAAGAGAGGATTTTCAAATGAGGAAAAAAAGTATTTTAAAACAGCTGCTTATCCCAATGCTTACGATTGCAATAGCGCTTCCTGTCGTAGTGCTTGTTATATTTACGACTTCTTATGAACGGGAAATTTATTCAAAAAATAAGCAGCTTTCAGGGCTTATGGCAGATGAAATCGAAATCTTTATGGATCAGGCATATGCTGTAAACGGGGAGCTTGCGGACAATCCAAGCATTATGACGATGGATACGGATGTACAGACACCTATTTTAAAGCGGTGTGTAGAGAGAAACTCTTATTTGGATCAGATCTACATACAAGGTACGGACGGCATGCAAACAGCGCGTTCAACAGGGGAACTGGCAGATCGTTCGGCGAGATGGTGGTTTATAAAAATGATGGAAGATCCGCAGGCTTTTATATCCAAGTCTTATTATTCTGTCGCGACCGGAATGCCTTGTGCATCCGTATTCTTTCCTATGTATGAAAATAATCGGCTGCGGGGCATATATGCGGCAGACTTAAAGCTTGATTTTTTGCAGGAATTGATCGGCGAGCACTCGGATGAAGCAGACGGCAGGATTTCCTTTGTGATTGACGGAGAAGGGGTTGTAGTTGCGCATCCGGACCTGACAAAAGTAGAAGAGCAGTATAATTATAAGGAGCTTTCCTGCACGGTAGCAGTCAAAGACGCTGCGGGAAATCCGGCTCTTGATAAAGAGGGAAATATTATAACAGAACAAAAACCGATTGAAATATCCAACGATATGAAGCAGGTGATTGCACAGGTTATGGCAGGAGACAGCGCTAGTGTTAAAATATCCTATGACGGGCAGACTTATTATGCCAGCTTTGCAGCGATTGAGCTTCAGGGAAATTCCGATTCCTGGTCATTAATTACATTACAAAAACAACGCACGGCTATGGAAGTTGCTGTGCGCATGCTTCTTGCCGCTGCCGCCGTTTCCATTGCGGCTGTTTTGGCAGTCGTACTGTTTGTGATGCATCTTGCCCATAAACTGACAAATCCGGTAGTCTCAATTTCACAGCTTTTGAAAGACGCTGCAGAGGGGGATTTTTCCGGTTCTGCGGATGAGGGCAGCCAGACAGAGGTCGGTCAGCTTGCGAAAAGCTATAACGTTATGGCGGGCAGAATCTGCGGCGCACTGCGCCATATGACAGATTATACGAAAGATTTGCTGAAGTGTTCCGAGCGTCTGGAGGAAATGGAGTCAGATATTGAAGTCATCAGTCAGGCCATGCAGGAAATTACGGAAGGCACGCAGGCACAGACATCCGAGGTCAGCCTGGTGACAGAACATATCACACAGATGGAGGAGCGGTTTGAACAGCTCAAGGAAAGAAGCGCAGACCTGCTGCGTGAGGCAGAGCATACGGTGGCTTCCGGAGAAGAAGGGATGCGCAGCATCAAAGAACTGGAAGTACAAAACTATAATGTGGAGTCAAATATGGCATGTTCCTATGAAAAAATCCGGCTGCTGGAAGCACACTCAGAAAAAATCGCAAACATCGTGCAGACGATCAGCGCCATTTCCTCAGAAACAGAATTGCTGGCCCTGAATGCAAGCATCGAAGCCGCAAGAGCAGGGGAACATGGCAGAGGATTCGCTGTTGTCGCCGAGTCTGTCGGTAAGCTGGCATCAGATTCTTCCAAAGCATCGGCGGATATTGCAGCGATGATCGAAATGTTTTGTAGTGATATCAATGAGATTGTTGCACAATTTGAACAGATGAAGACAGCTACCGTGGCTCAGATACAGGCAGTTCAAAAAACAGGCGATATTTTTGCGGACTTTAAAAAAGTGACCGAACAGACCGGAAGCTCTGCGAGCGATATGAACGGTTTTATTCAGGAGATGTATGAGATTGATCAGAAAATTGTGGCAGCTGCGCAGAGAATCCGTGACATTTCGAAACAGGCGGAAGTTCTGTCCGGGGAAGCGGCTGAGTCAGTGGAGAAAGAGCTGATGGATATCCAAATCGGTGTGGAGAGCCTTACGATGGTGTCTGATTTGATGGAACAGGAGATGAGGAAGTTTCAACTGCGTGAGTGAAATGATCCGGAGGATGAATAGGCGGTAATTTCCTGATTGCGCTGCTTGCCTACATAGATAGGAATAACAAGCGAAAATAAATAAGCCTACCTTGTACTTTGCCGAGACAGGTAGGCTTTAGCCATTCTGGGAGGTAAACCACTTTGTGGGCGGTTGCTCCTTTTATATCTATAATATAGCACAACTTAGTTTTGGTTGCAAGAGCTTTTTCAGGCAGTGTGTGAATGAGAATCACACGCTTAAGGCAGCGATTTGCAATCATGATATTCTTCGTATGTTTTACATGCAATAGTGATTCGTTGTAATTATTACTAAAAATAAACAGGTTTTTATGGATTTTTTATAATTTACAGAATCACAGAAATGTGTTAAATTAATACCAGTTGAAATTGAGATTGGAATTGTTACTGGTACTTTTACCAGGCAAGACCCATAGTTATTGTTAATGAGCCGATGCACAAGCATAGGTATATTTAATGATGATTATGGGTTTTTTGCATTTGGAGGGAATGACATGGTCGTACGTCAGATTTTAAATAACAATCTTATATTATCAAAAAATAGTGCAGGCGAGGAAATTATTGTAAAGGGAAAAGGAATCGGTTTTCAAAAGTCCAAAGGGGATGTGATCGAGGAGGAACGGATTGAAAAGATTTTTACCTTTGCGCAGTCCGGGCGGGATAGCCGTTTCCAGAGATTTTTTCCTCCATACAGGCGGAATATATTGATCTGACGGATAAGATTGTGGATTATGCGCTGATGCAGTATGACATGAAGCTCAGCGATAGTATTTATATTGCGTTAAGCGACCGTTTGGAGGGCGTTTGCAGCCGCTATGAAAAGGGGATACAGATGCCGAATGGCCTGCTGTTTGATATCCGCAGGATGTATCATCAGGAATATGATATCGGAAGGTTTGCGTTAGGGCTTCTGAAAACAGAAAAGGATATGGACTTAAGAAACGATGAGGCCGGATATATCGCGATGCATTTTATCAATGCACAGACGGACAACGATATGGATGATATTTATATGATCACGAAAGTAGTCGGAGAAGTACTGGATATTGTGCAGACGCATTTTCGCATGATTTTGAATGATGAGGATTATAATTGCCAGAGATTTCAGACGCATCTTAAATTTTTTGCACAGCGTCTTTTGATGGGAAATCTGTATTATGAGCAGGATGACGGACTGTATGAGGTGATCAGAGATCGGTATCCGGATGTGTACGAATGTGTGCGGAAAATTGTGATGCATATTGAACAGGAGTATCGTTACAATATGAGCAAAGAGGAAATGCTGTATTTGATGATACATATTGAGAGGGTCAGGGGAAGGTAGAAGAGCAAAAGAAAATAAAATTGTACGGTCAGGTGCATGGCCAGCCGCGGAGGCTGTGCCCTTTCAGTAGATAGATGACTTTTTAGTGTAAAGGAGTAAAAGTAATGGCTAAGGATTATGGAGAAACAGCAAGGCGGCTTGTGGAGCTTGCCGGAGGGAAGGAAAATATTAAAAAAGCGTTCCATTGTATGACAAGGCTGCGATTTAATGTGAAGGATAAATCGCTGGTGGACGATAAGAAAATGACGCAGCTGCCGGAAGTAGTGGGGGTAAACTGGCACAACGACCAGTGTCAGATCATTATCGGAAATGAGGTCAGCGCCGTATATAAAGCAGTCGAAAGACTGGGTGTCGCAACGGATGAAGATGCCGTACAGGGCCCTGCAGAGAAAAAAGGGGTATTTTCGGTTATTGTAGATTCGATCACCGGATGTATGACGCCGATGATCCCGGCGCTTACTGCAGCCGGTATGATGAAGGTTATTCTGACGATCTTAAATGCTTCAGGGCTTTTGACAGAGGCTAGTATGACTTACCAGGTGCTTAGCCTGATCGGAGATTCGGCGTTTTACTTTATGCCGTTTTTGATTGCTGCGAATGCGGCCAAGGTATTCCGGGTGAACCAGTCCCTGGCGCTGATCATTGCCGGTGTATTTTTACATCCGACATTTGTAAGCCTTGTTGCCGGAGAAGCAGCGATCACTTTTATCGGTCTGCCGGTGACGAAGGCCAGCTATTCGTATTCCGTTATTCCGATCATTTTAATGGTATGGATCATGTCTTATATTGAAAAGATGGTAGATGCGATTACGCCGAAAATGCTTAAGATCATTATGCATCCGACGTTAGTGATCCTTATTTCCGCGCCGATCGCACTGATCGTGATCGGGCCGCTTGGGAATATCGCAGGTGATGGACTGGCAGAGGTGATCAATTTCCTGTCTGCAAAGCTTGGATTTGTGATCGTTGGTATTCTGGCGGCGTTTTTCCCATTTATTGTAATGACAGGTATGCATCATGCGTTGACGCCGATCGGCCTTTCCGCGATCGCAACAGGTGGTTCGGATGCTTTGATCTTTGTTTCGCAGGTCTGCTCAAACGTGGCGCAGAGCGGTGCTTCGCTTGCAGTAGCGGTTAAAAGTAAGGATAAGGCGATGAAGCAGCTTGCTTCCGCGGCAGGTATTTCTGCAGTTATGGGTATTACGGAGCCTGCTCTTTACGGTGTTACATTAAAGCTGAAGCGCCCGGTCGTTGCTGCGGCTCTGGCAGCTGGGATCGGCGGTATTGTCGGCGGTATTTTACAAGTTTCGCTGTATATTGCACAAAATAGTATTATGGCTGTCCCTGCCTTTATCGGTGAAAAGGGAATGAGCAACTTAGTATATGGTATTATTATGATTGCGGTTTCATTTATCGGCGCGTTTGTATTAACGGTTGTGATCGGTTTCCAGGATGAAGGAGGACAGGAGCAGCAGGACGCTTCCGATGCGGCAGATCCGCAGACAGCAGATCCGGTCCTACAGGACGGACAGACCGGTTCTGCAGGTATGACACGTAAAAATGTAGCGGCTCCGGTGAAAGGTACGATCGTGGAGTTGGCGCAGGTGCCGGATAAGACCTTTTCAGATAAGATCCTGGGCGACGGTATTGCGATCCTGCCGGAAGAGGGTAAGGTGTTTGCCCCGGCGGACGGTGAAATATCCTGTGTGATGGATACAAAGCACGCGGTAGCAATGACGACAGTGCAGGGGTTGGAAATTTTGATCCATGTTGGACTGGAAACAGTGGAGCTGCAGGGAAAATATTTTACTTCCCATGTGGAAAACGGCGCAAAGGTGAAAGAGGGCGATCTGCTTTTGGAATTTGACCTGGAGGCGGTGAAGAAAGCGGGCTATCAGACGGTAACTCCGGTAATCGTTACGAATGCGGGCGATTTTATCAGCGTTTTGCCGATGCTCAAGGAGCATGAACGCGTAGTGAACGGCGACCAGCTGTTGAAGGTATTGTAAAAGAATCTGTGTAAAAGCATCAGTATAGAAAGAAGGAAAGGTATATGAATGAGATCTTAGGATTTCCGGATGGATTTTTCTGGGGCGGCGCGACGGCTGCGAACCAGTACGAGGGAGGATGGCAGGAGGACGGCAGAGGGCCGTCGATTGCGGACATCCTGACCGGAGGAAGTGTGGATAAGGAGCGGCGGATCACACCGCCGGCTCCGTTGGACGGGGAGTTTTATCCAAATCATGAGGCGTCTGATTTTTACCATCATTGGAAAGAGGATATCGGCCTGTTTGCGCAGATGGGATTTAAAATGTACCGGATGTCGATTTCCTGGTCCAGGATTTTTCCAAAGGGTGATGAGGAAGAGCCGAACGAGGCTGGACTGCGGTTTTACGACCAGGTGATCGACGAGCTGCGCTCGCATGGAATAGAACCGATGGTAACGATCTCCCACTATGAAAATCCGCTGCATTTGTCCCTGGAGTACGGTGGGTGGAAAAACCGCCGGCTGGTGGATTTTTATTTAAGATATGCCAAGGTATTGTTTGAACGGTATCGAGGTAAGGTGCGGTACTGGCTGACGTTTAATGAGATCAATATGCTGACGGAGCCGTTTGGAGCTTATTTTTGCGCGGGAATGGCAGACCCGGCGGACAACAACGAGCCTTGCCGCTTCCAGGCGATGCATCACCAGCTGCTGGCCAGCGCGCTTGCGGTGCGTATGGCGCATGAGATAGATCCGGACAACCAGGTCGGGTGTATGCTGGCGTATCACAACGGTTATCCTTATACGTGCCACCCGAAGGATGTATTTTATGCACAGCAGTATGGGCAGATCCACAATTCGATTGCCGGAGATGTCCATGTAAGGGGCGTATATCCTGGATTTGCAAAAAGGTATTTCAGGGAGCATGGGATCAGCCTGGATATCCGGCCGGAGGATGCGGATATTTTAAAAGCAGGAACGGTTGACTATGTAAGCATCAGCTATTATTCGAGCACCTGTGTCAGCATGACACAGGAAGGAGAGCTGACAGCCGGAAACGGAACGGCGAATATAAAAAATCCGCACCTGGAGGCTTCGGCCTGGGGCTGGCAGATTGACGCGCTGGGATTGCGCTATGTGCTCAACCAGATCTATGACAGGTATCAGATTCCGATCATCATTGTAGAAAATGGCCTGGGTGCTGCCGACGAGGTGGATGCGGACGGAAGGATCCATGATACGTACCGGATCGATTATATGCGCCAGCATATTGTGCAGATGAAGGAAGCTGTATTAGACGGCGTTGAGCTGCTTGGCTATACTTGCTGGGGCTGTACCGATCTCGTAAGCGCTTCAACGGGTGAGATGAAAAAACGGTATGGGCTGATCTACGTCGACAAACATGATGATGGGACAGGGGATCTGTCCAGAAAGCCAAAAGATTCGTTTTTCTGGTATCAGAAAGTGATCAAGAGCAACGGAGAGGATTTGGGATAAGAGCGTTTATTATGAAGAAACTGCCGCGCAGGCAATTGAAAGTAACAGCAGGGGAATTGGAAATGTTACGATTGGTTGCTTACGCGGCATCTGTAAAATTGTAAACGTGTGAACATTTAATTGAGGTTGCCGATCGTAATGATTGTATGGAACGTCAATGTATCGGCATTGTAATATATTTGCATATCCCCATTATATTTTGCGACGGTTTTTCGGATGCTCTTTAGTCCGAAACCATGTTTATGGCTATGAGGTATATTTATAGTTGGGTTGCCGTTTTTCGTTGTAAAAGGATTTGTACGGCAGGAGTTGATAACTGTCAGAACAGTGAATAAATTTTTTCTTTTTTGGTTGTACTGATTTCAATAAACGATTCAGGGATGCTGTCAGCAGCATTCACAGCATTGTCAAGCAAGTTGCAAAACAGGGAAGTAAGATCATTGTCAGCAATAAAATCCGTTGTGCCGCTTCGTATATCAGCTTGAAATGCTATGTGGCGTCTGCTGCATTGCTGCATATAGCGGCATAAAATAGAATTAAGCATTTTATGTTCACATAAACGGGCGGATTCTCGCAAGTCAGAAGAACGAATCAGCTGATGCAGATATGCATCTATTTTATCATGTTCTTTTTGTTTGTTCAGTGTATCAATCGAATGCAGGTGTTTCTTTATATCGTGGATTAAAATACGCTGATTTTCGTTTTGCAAACGCAGCATTTCATAATATTCGGTAGAATCAGACTCTTTTTGGAGCAGTAACTGCATTTGTGTAAACTCCATGTTTTTTTTCTGGTTGTATTGGTTGATTCCAAATACAAGCAGATTGCTGATCAGTAAAAAAAAGGCACTAAGTGTGACCATTCCTTTTAAGAGAGCAGAAAGCATGAAGGAATCACTGACGCTTACTAACGTAAGCATGATAAAGACGGAGGTTACAGGAATAAAAATCAAAAGCAGAACAGATTTGTCATTCTGCTGGGTCTGTGCCTGATGACTTTTTAATATGTGAATCAGGATATATACAATGGTAAAAAATAACATTTTGCTGAACATGATAAAAATTATCATGTTTTGAAATTGTCCGGATTCTGCAAGAAAATGAGGTGAAAAACGTTCCATCGTACCGTATACTGTCAATTCGCACATCCCCATGACAGCAGCTATAATAGCAGAATAAAATAGCGAAGAATACCATCTGAGGTCATACTGGGTAAGCAGGAAAATAAAATTCATAATAAAATATAATGTCATATTTAGCCATTTATATTCTAACAACGATATGACAAACATTGTAAAATAAAAAGTGAAAAGCATTGCAAATCGTATATGTGGTTTGCGTTTGGCAGTAAAAAGGTTAGAGGAATATTGCCACAATATCACCGCCTCTATAAGAAAAGTAAAAAAATAACAAACAGTATGGATCATTTGGTTTACCTCGTACTTTCAAGATAAAGAAGGTAGGCTTCCTTAAATGCAATGTATTTTCTTCTTGTCAGATAAGCGTGAATTTGATTGCCGGCCATATTGACAAGGGTATGGTCAAAATATGTGACATGTTCAAAGTTGATAATGAAGCTGCGGTGAGTTTGAAAAAAACAGTTTTTTGGGAGGAGTTTCAGCCAATACTGCATATTATGGACAGATACAAAATCACACAAGGTTGTATGTACGATTACTTTTCTTGCCTGTGCTTCTATTGCGATGACAGAGGATGCAGGAAGGGTGTGTATGCCTTGTTTTGTCTCGATCGGTATTTTAATGGTCATAGTATTATACAATGCAACCGCATCTTTCATATTTCGAAAGAACCGTTGTTTATCTACGGGTTTTGACAGATAACGGAATACCTGAAACCGCATAGCTTCATCAAGATATTCGGAATAAGACGTCACAATAAAAATAATAATATTATTGTTTGCTTTTTTTATTTCATTTCCTACATAAATGCCGTTCATTCCGGGCATTTCTATATCAAGAAAAAGAATATCTTTGTCGCCTTTATCGGCTAATAAAGATTCTCCATCGAAAAAACAGACTAATTCCGGACATTTCACATGGATTTTATCAAAAAAAATGTTACAGTATTTTTTAGTTGTTCAATCATCAAAGGATCATCGTCGCAGATAAGTATTCGCATTTTAACCTCATTTACAGTCTACAGATTCATAATAAATAACGTCAATATTATATAATACCTAAGTTGAAAAATCTATCGTAATTACATGAAAAGACATTTTTTTGCGGATTTTGGGATAGAATGTGGGAGGTTGTGGAATTTGCATAACAAAAACCATAAAATATTGACATTATTAGGAAACAATGAGTCATAAAGGCATATAGTTATTTTTGTTATTTCTTTTTACAAGGAGTTCAATAAAATCCTTGGCAAGTTCTATATCCGACTGACTACATAAGCGCAATTTGTCAAGAATATCTTGTGGAACATTATATGCATGCATTGTCCCAAGCAGGAGGTAATCTGGCGTGACATTAAGATATTTGCAAATTCCAATAAAAATATCCATACTTGGTTTTGTCTTCCGGTTTCTATAGAAGACATGTGATTATTTGGTATTTCAAGAGATTCTGCTAACTCTGCTTGCTTTAATTTTAATTCCTTGCGGCGTATTTTTATACGGTTTCCCATTTCATAGTATTGAAAATCCATTTAAACCATCTCCTTCCTAGTGTGTTAATATGTAGATATTTTATCAGTTGGAAAATATAGAACAAAGAATGTGATACAGAAGAATTCTGCAATAAATAAAATAAATACAAATTATTGCATGTTATTTTCTGTATCACATATATTTTTTGTGTAAAAAGTCTTGTTTTGTGCCAATGTATGCATGAATTGTTTCTTTCATACAAAGGGACTCGTTTAATGTGCTAAAATAATGTATTATTAATTGGAAATCAATGATAGTTTGGATAGAGAGGAGGAGACTACAATGAAAAATAAAGTATCAAAATTAGTTGCAAAAGGAGTGGTATCGGTGTTGAATACATTTCTACGTGTAGACGCAAATTCTGCTTCATGCTGTATTATATATCAACCTAAAGCACCGAAAGAATTAGAAAGATTTAGGAGAAAGAAATGATCGAGAAATGTGCAGGAGTGGTAACAGACTGGCTGATTAAATGTGAGATAGTAAAGGAAACAGACAAAGAGTTGTATCAATATGCGGTATATAGTGTCTTTTTATCACTGTCTCCGTTGTTGTTGGCTGTGGGGTTTGGAGCTTGTATGGGATGCGTCAGGGAAAGTGCCATGATAATTATACCGTTTATGATAATTCGAAAATTTAGCGGAGGATATCATGCGGAACATGTATGGTCATGTCTGATAGGTTCATGCCTGTTATTGCTACTGTGTATAGTATTATCAAGTTATATTAAATGTGGAAAGGAAATAGCTTTTTTACTGCAGGAGCGACTATAAGCCTGATTTGCTTCAGCCCGATTGAGAATAAAAATAGGATATTGAGCCAAGATGAGAAGAATTTTCATAAGAAGATAACCGCTACGTTTGTAACAATCTTTTTATTTATGGATGCAGTATTCTTTTGGTACAATCTACATATACACTCGGTTTGTATATCAATTGGTATTATATTATCAGCGGTGTTGCAGATACCATGCATTTTTGAAAAGCTTGTAAAAAGTGGCCCCAAATACCAAATAAAGGAGAAAAATGTCGTTTAATGCAGAAGGAGTTGAAATTATTGCGAAAATAAGGATAATAGACATTGTCATTGATTTCACAGTGCAGCTATGCAAAGTTTTACGACGTAGAATGGAGAAAATTATGTTAAAATTAAAAAAAATATTATCAGTTACATTAGCAGCTATCGTAGTTTTAGGAATGAATACAACTGCCTTTGCGAAACAAGTGTCCGATATTGACACGGTTAATACTCCGTCTGTACATTATGCCGATGATATTAACGGATATGAGGAATTTATTTTTAACGATTTTGTAAGAACGACAGATGAGCCGATTTCAAAATGGGATTGGGGCAAGGGGCTTATACGGTAAATGGTTCTTCCAATAGTGCTACATTGTATAGTAATTATTATTTTAAAGATGTAGTTGGAAGAACGTTTAATTTTAACGCGGGTTCCTCTAATAGAATTACCGTTGATTTAGTTCATAAAGGGCTGATAATACAGTCAGTAGTTAGTACATGGACTATTGATGCTGGTTCAAGTAAAACGGTAAAAATTAAAGAATCAGATCTTGATGGAAAAGCGACCGATGCAAATTATTATTTCAGATTCAATTCAAATCCTCTAGGTAATAGATACTCTATAAGCGGTACATTTAAGTAAATAGTTTATTAAGCAGTTTTTAAATAATTTACTCAAACTTCGTACTTAATTTAAATGCGAAGTTTGAGTTATTATGTTGGATCAAATGTGTATACCCAAGTGTGTACAACCGGGTAGTTGATTAAATTGTTTAAAGATTACCATTGAGGAAAGGTTGAATCAGCGAATGACAGAGTTGAAAAAAGGAATCAATAGTTTCCAGCTAAAATTGTTAGGCCTCATTTTTATGACGCTTGATCATATTGGTCTGTATATTTGTCACACAATGGATAGAAATTTGCTTAGAATAATAGGGAGAATTGCCGCTCCATTGTTTTTATATGTAACTATAAACAGCATATCCCATACAAGAAATAAGATAAAATACATACTTAGATTATATATTGCGCATATACTTATCTGCCTGACGACTACATTTGTTACCACCGCAGGAAAGGAGCAGTTTGGTAGTCATACTCAATTTAGTATCTTATCAACATTTTTGTATACGGCAATTTTTATATGTATAATAGAAAAAATAGCAGATTCCCCAAAAAACATTACCATTCGGAATTTGTTTTTATTTTCCATAGTAATTGGCATTATTATAATTCCAATTATGGTCATGTTACTATTTAGCAGATTTGAAATGTTATATCAGATTTTCCTGCCGAATATATTAATAGTACCATATTCTCCTTTGTTTATATTAATGGGAATATGCTGGTATTTTGCAAAAGAAAGAAAAAAACAGGTCATAATTTTGGCCTTTTTTTCCTGTCTTTCCCTGATAGGAACACAGTTATCTGCTCGTTTAAATATATGGATAACCATGGGATTTTTTACTAATAGTCAGTTTTTCATGATTCTTTTTGCACCGTTTATATATTTATACAATGGAAGGAAAGGCAAATCTATGAAATATTTTTTCTATATATATTATCCCGTACATATTTTTGTGCTTATGATGATTGGGCAATGATTCGGTGACCAGGTCATCCGGAAAAACAGATTTCATAATGGAGGTGCTGGTATGTGAAATGTTAAAAAATATGAAAAAATGTATGAAGATATAAAAATGCTTCAACCGGAAGATGCTTTACAGCTTGTATTGGAATCGAAAACAGAAGAACAAAGAAGTTTTTATGAAATGGTTGGTGATCTTCTCCTGCAAAAGAAGCAGGTGATAGAAAGCAATCTTTTTTAGTGAAAAAATATATTTTTATAGCAAGAGTCAATGGGGCAGGCAAATCAACTTTGTATTAGTCATAGCATATTCCTTGTTTTATAGAGGTATCCGGTACTTTCGTTGCTCATTGCCTGAACGGCGTTGCTCTAGTGGAGTACGGTTTATCATATATTGACAATGAGGAGACGGCATTTCGACGTGATTGACGATTCCTTTCCGATGATTTACGGCAGAGACGAAAGATACGGTCGTCTCTGCCGTTTGTACTTCAGGCTTTACATTGATTGTGTAATTTTCCGGATTTTGGAATAGAGAATGGGTGAGAATTGCAAAATATGCACCATATAAGTACAGAATAGGAACGATCTATTGTTATTTTTGATAAATAAATATAAAATGTGATACAACAAATGTTTGCGCAGGCATGTTTCAATTATTTCCGGGCGTCTGCAGTGTCCGGGACGGAAAAATTATGGAGGTAAAGAAAATGAAACATTCCGGATTATGGACGGGTCTGTCATCGCTGTGCAGCAGTTTACTCGTGCTGTCACTGGTGGGAATGGACTGCATGATGGGATATGCAGGAACCGTAAACCAGGCGCTTGGCATCCGGACAAGTAAGATTGTCAATGAGGGAGATGTCGGAGAAAGCACTACCTATTATGAAAGCGGCTACGGGGAGCTGAATGCGGAAAATCTGCAGAAGCTGATTGAAGATACTTATACGGAAGCCGTGCAGGAGGAGGCAGAGGGCGCGGTTCTGCTGAAAAATGAGAATGGAGCTCTGCCGTTGTCAGAAAAAGAGACGGGAGTAACATTATTTGGACATGCAGTAGTGCAGCCGCTTTATAAGAACGCATCGGCAGGTTCCAAGGGATATCAGACCGAACATAATATTGATCTGTATAAGGCTTTGCATGATGCCGGTTTTTCAATCAATGATACACTGTATGATGCATATGCCGCAAGTGAGACTACGCGCGGCACCGGTAGTTTTGACTTTGCAACGCAGACGACCAGTGTGAAGTCTATGGGAGAAGAAAAAATTTCTTTCTATACGGACGAATTAAAGGCATCCTGGGAGAATGATTATAACGATGTGGCAATTGTCATGCTTGCACGTGAAGCAGGAGAGGGTATAGAACTTGAAATTGAGGATTCTTATGAAGGAATCAGCCAGCTTGCACTGCATCAGGATGAAAAAGATTTGCTGCAGATGATAAAGGATTCCGGAAAATTTTCCAAAACCATTGTGCTGATCAACAGCGGCAATCCGATGGAGCTGGAATGGCTTGAAGAATACGGCGTGGATGCCTGTCTGTGGATCGGTTTACCGGGACAGCGGGGGTTTGAGGCTGTACCAGGTATTTTGAATGGGACGGTAAATCCTTCCGGTCATCTGACAGATACGTATGCGGCGAATTCACTGTCTGCACCTTCCGTTGTTAATGGCAGTTTCAATAACTGCAACTGGGGTAATCTGGATGAAGTTCTGGAGGCAGTGGAAGACGCAGATGACGGTGTATCCTGGTCAACCGTTCAGGCAGAGGGCATTTATGTCGGATACAAATATTATGAAACGAGATATGAGGACGTTGTTTTGAATCAGGGCAATGCGGATGACGCAGTCGGGTCTTCCGATGGCAAAGCCTGGGACTATGCCGAGGAAGTAACATATCCTTTCGGATATGGATTATCCTATACGGAGTTTGAGCAAACACTGGACGACGTGGTGATCGAAGGAGATAAGATAACGGTTACCGTAACGGTTAAAAATACCGGAGCTGCCGCAGGAAAGTCAGTTGTCCAGATTTATGCGCAGACACCGTATGGCGACTATGAAAAAGAGAATCTTGTGGAGAAATCGGCAATTCAGCTTCTGAATTTTGGAAAGACGGAGCTGCTGCAGCCGGGTGAAAGCCAGACGCTTACAGTAGAATGTGACAAATACCTGCTGGCAAGCTATGACTATATTCATGCCAAGGGTTACATTATGAGCGAAGGCGATTATTATATCGCAATCGGGGAGAATGCACATGATGCGCTGAACAACGTGCTGGCAGCAAAGGGCGCGGACGGTATGACGGACGCGGATGGCGCTGAGACCGCAGGCGAAAAAGAGAAAATTTATACATGGAAGGAAAGTTTCGATGCGGATACCTACCGCAATTCCCGTTATACGGGTGAAGAGGTAACGAACCGCTTTGCGGATGCGGATATCAATGACTGGCAGGAGGGTACGGTGACCTATCTTTCCAGAAATGACTGGGCTGCGACCTATCCGATGGCTGCAACACAGATTACACTTTCGGAAGAAATGATAACCGCACTGGCAGGCGAGTACTATAAGAAACCGGAGGATGCACCGTCAGTGACAGCCTTTACACAGGGCGATAATCAGGGCATACCGCTGACTGCGATGATTGGACTTGAATACGATGATCCACAGTGGGAAACGTATTTAAATCAATTTACAATTGATGAACTTGCGGTGTCAATCGCGGATAATTTTGGAACGGCGGAAATTGTCAGTGTCGGGAAACCGGCAATTCTGGTAGGCGACGGTCCGGATGGTGTGGGTGGAAGCTTCCATGAGGAAACTTACGGTGATGGCAGACAGGATTGCTGTTTTCCGACCGAGATTGTGCTGGCATCTACCTTTAACAAAGATCTGATGAGAAAACGTGGCGAGCTGATGGCAGAGGAATGTCTGTATCTTGGAATGATGGAAAACTGGATGCCGGGTGTGAACCTGCACCGTACACCATTCGGCGGGAGAAACTTTGAATACTATTCGGAAGACTCGATTATGAACTATCTTTGTGAAATTCCGGAGGTAGAGGCAATGGAAGCGAAGGGTGTTCATGCAGGAGCAAAACACTGCATTGGCAACGATCAGGAAAACAATCGTGAGGGTATTGCCGTATTCTTCAACGAGCAGGCATTTCGTGAAGGCTCGTTACGAGGGGTAGAGGGTGCGCTGGCAGTAGCAGGCGGACAGGCTGTTATGCACGGTTTCAATCGACTTGGTTTTGTCTGGTGCTCATCCAGCACAGCGCTCTGTACGCAGGTGTTAGAAAATGAATGGGGCTTTGTCGGACAGCAGGAGACCGACGCGGTAGCAAGTGCGGAGGGTACTTATAAGGGACATTTTGTGTCGGCAGTTGCAGCAGGTACAGACAATTTTTGTCTGGATTTCGCAGGTGACAGCTCCCGTGTACTTGTGCAGGCAATTACAGAAAATGGTGATGGCAATCTGCTTGGACTGCTTCGCAAATCGGTACATGATTATCTGTATATCGCAGCAAACAGCAACATTATGAACGGTTATAGTGTAAATTCCAAAGTAGTATCCATTACACCGTGGTGGCAGCCGCTGATGTATGGTTTGATTGCCGCATTTGCAGTGATGGATGTGATTTGTCTGGCAATGCTGCTGCGCAAAAGATTTGGAAAAAAAGAAAAAATTAATGTGGAGGAGCAGGAATGAGTAGGATAACAGCAAAAAAAGCGTTTGGATTTTATCTGATCGTAATTGCGGCAGTGGCGGCGATAATCTCACTGATACGTTTCTGCATATGGGCACCGGCGCATCAAGTAATGGATGTGACGATTATTTTGGCGCTTGCGGCAGGAATCGTGATGAATTTCATTATGGTTGTAAAAGATGAAGATATTTTGGTAGTTCTCTCGTCAGCGAGTTATGCGTATGCACTGTTCCGTCATCTGACGAACCAGGTCGGTTCTTTTGTTGACGCGTTCCAGGGGATTAACATGTTCGGTGATGCGACGCAGGTGGGAACAATTGTTTCGATTGCGATTGGGATGGCGGTCAGCGTGGTTTTGGCCATTCTGGCAGGTTTTATGAGGCGCGAAAAGGAAGTATGAGAAAAGAATCATTTAACGAAAACTGGACTTGTTACCAGACAGGGAAAAGAGAAGAGGCATTTTCCGTTTCTATTCCCCACGATGCCATGCTGCTGGACGAAAGACGCCAGGGCAGTGCGGGCGGAGTGAACAATGGCTGGGTTGATGCGAAAGATTATACATATGAAAAAACGTTTATGGTTCCGCAGCAGTGTCAGGAGTTGGAAACGATATTTTATTTCGAGGGTGTTTATCATAAAGCGACGATATATTTAAATGGAGAAAAGATCGGTTACCATGATTACGGTTACACGGGATTTTTTGTAAATGTGACCGGAAAATTGCATTACGGAGAGGAAAACGTGCTGAAAGTGACAGCAGTCAACAGTGATCAGCCGAATTGCAGGTGGTATTCGGGCACGGGTATTTATCGTCCTGTTTGGCTGTATAAAATGCCGAAGCGTCATATCTGTCTGCAGGGAATAAAAATTACTACACTGGATTATGTAAATCCTAAAATCCGCGTGCAGGTGCAGACAAACGGAAGTGGAACTGTCAAAGTAGAGATTTTGGAGTATGATGCGAGGAAGAACGAAGTTTCAAAAAATGATGCTCGACAGGTTCTTTGGTCGGCAGAGGGATCGACAGACGGGAACTTTGTCTGTAATATGGAACTGAACGGCGCAAAACACTGGAATCCGCAGCATCCGGATCTATACGGCTGCCGTGTAACATTTGGAGAGGATATATGCGAGGAATATTTCGGAATCCGCATTGTAAAATGTGATGTCGAAAATGGTTTTACAATAAACGGGGAGCGTCACATCCTTCGGGGCGCCTGTATCCACCATGACAACGGTATTCTTGGCGCCTGCGCTTACGATTTTGCGGAATACCGGAAAATTCGAATGTTAAAAGAAGCCGGCTACAATGCTGTGCGTTCGGCGCACAATCCCTGCTCCGAGACAATGCTGCGTGCCTGTGATGAGCTTGGAATGTTAATGATGGACGAATATACCGATATGTGGTATATTCATAAAACAAAGAACGATTATGCAACGGAGGTGGAAACGCATTACCAGGAAGACTTAAAAGCAATGGTAGATAAGGACTATAATCATCCGAGTGTGGTAATGTATTCAACCGGAAACGAAGTGTCGGAAACGGCCCAAAAGCGTGGCATCAGGCTGTGCGGCAATCTGACAAAACGGCTGCATGAGCTGGATGCAACACGCCCTGTTACCTGTGGTATTAATATTTTCTTCAATTTTTTAAGCTCTATGGGCTTTGGTGTCTACAGTGACAAAAAGGCGGAGCAGGAAGTAAAAAACGCAAAGAAGAAAAAGGCGGTAGGAAGTGAATTTTTCAATAATCTTGCCGGTCTGATGGGTTCGGATTTTATGAAATTCGGAGCTACCTTATATCCGTGTGATGTGAAAACACGCGATGCGTTTGCAGCTATGGATGTTGCAGGTTATAATTATGGCATCGGACGCTATGAGCATGATCTGAAAAAGTATCCGCAGCGTATTATAGTGGGAAGCGAGACCTTCTGTTCGGATGCATATGCTTTCTGGGAGAAGGCAAAGAAGCATCCGCGTATAATAGGCGATTTTGTATGGTCCGGCATGGATTATCTTGGAGAAGTAGGCGTCGGAAGCTGGGAATACAGCGACTATGCACCTGATTTCTCACACGGAGAAGGCTGGGTGGCAGCCGGTTCCGGCAGAATTGATCTTATAGGCAGAGAACTTGCGGAGATGACATACACAAGAGTGGCATTTGAGCAGGAGAAAATTGGAATCGGCGTAGTGCCAGTGCCATATGCGGGGCAAAAACATTCTCCATCGGCGTGGAAGATGACAAATGCTATCGAAAGCTGGTCGTGGCGTGGCTGTACCGGTAAAAAGACGCAGGTTGAGGTTTATGCTCGGGCGGATCATGTTTCTTTATTTGTAAATGGAGAATGTGTCGGAACCAAGAAGCCGAAGGGCGACTGCCGCGTGGTATTTGACACAATTTACCAGAATGGAACCGTGCGTGCCATCGCCTATGATGTGAATGAAATTGTGATTGCTGAGAAAGAACTGAAAACAGCGGGGCAGGAGACCGTTCTGACCGTAAAACCGGAACAGAACTGTGTCGGCAAAGAAGATCTGTGCTACATTCGTCTGCAGTTTACAGACAAGGAGGGCAATTTAAAACCGCTGGTGCGAGAGGATATTACCGTGCAGGTGGAGGGCGGCAGGCTGCTCGGACTTGGCAGCGCCTGCCCGTATTATACAAAAAGCTATCTTGGAAATGTAACGGACACATATTACGGCGAAGCGCTTGCGGTAATCAAACCGGATGGAAACGGAAAAGTACGTGTATTCGCCGGCAGCGCAAATGCAAAGGGCAGCGCGGAAGTGGAAGTCTGTGCGGTATCGGAGACTGTTTTAAGAAGGCGGTGAGTGAATGAAAGAAAAATGGACGGCATTTTCCGAGTCTCATCCGAAGGCAGCAAAGTGGATTTATCAGCTGGTGTTCTTTTACGTCTTTAGTCTGAGTGTTACGATATTCCAGTATCTGATGTTTACATTTCTGCCATATGCATTTGGCATCAAACTGGCGGGGACGGAGTTTATGTGGCCTCAAATTCCCGTAAATATTGCCGGCTACAGCTACAAATGGAATATTCTTGGTTATGACGTCATCCGCAATGAGGCCGGGAACGTGGTGATCGGCGGCGGGCTGGGATATTTTCTCAGCTATGAGGTTGGAACTTTTCTGGCGCAGTGCATCAACTTTCCGCTGCAGCGGAATATTACATTTAAAAGCCACGGGAAAATTTCCTGGCAGATGATGTGGTATCTCATTGCGTGGGTGTTGATTTCCCTGTTTTGCAATGCGATTAACGGATTGTGGATGCCGATTGCTCAACAGTATTTTGCACCGGGAGCCTATAATTTGCTGGTAACTTTTATTACCGGCGGGGTGTCGATGGTGATTTATTTCTTTGTATATAAAATAATTTTTCCGGAGGGAGAAGCCGAAAAGCGGGAGTAGTTATGATAAAAGTTGCGGTTGTGGATGATGAACAAAAAGAACTGGATATATTGTGTGACTTTTTCAAAAAGCTGCAGGCGGAAGTCTGCGAGGAGATAATGGTGCGCACTTTTACCAGTGGGGAAGAGGTTCTGGCCGGATACGATGATTCTTTTGATATGATTTGTCTCGATATTGATATGAGTGGTAAAACCGGGATGGAAGCAGCACGAGAAATACGTCGCAAGGACGAGCAGGTTATCATCTTGTTTATCACCAACATGGCGCAGATGGCAATCCAGGGCTATGAGGTACGGGCTCTGGATTTCATCGTGAAGTCGGTCAGTTACTATTCCTTTTCCATGAAACTGCGTGGAGCTGTTAATATAATTAAAAAGCGAAAAAAACGCAATATACTGCTCCAAACAGCAGGAGGAATTCAAAAAATATCCACAGACCAGCTCTATTATGCGGAAGTGAATGGTCACTATCTTTCTTATCACACATTGCAGGGAGTGTTTAAACAAAAGGCATCTTTAAAGGAACTGGAAGATAAACTGGAAGGGCTTTCTTTTAAACGATGTAATAATTGCTACCTTGTAAATTTAAAATACGTGGACTGTGTAAACAAGGATGACATCCGGATCGCAGGAGAGTGGTTGAAAATAAGCCGTCCGCGAAAGCGTGAGTTTCTGCAGGCACTGGCAAACTATATGGGAGGAATTGATTTATGATGGATCAGTGGGAAAAAATATCCTATATGGTACAATTGATTGCCGCATGTGCTTTGTTTATGATTCACAGCAGAAAACGTGAAAATTTTGTGCTCCGGATGGCTCTATGCTCCGGGGCATTCGTGCTGCTATCCTATGGGGTAAACAGCATTTCGGAAAAACGGAATTTTTCAATATGGATTGTGCTGTATTGGGCGGCGTTTCTGCTGGTGTGTGCTGCTGATGTATGTTTGTCTGGATGTGCCTGCGCTGCAGACGGTGTACCGTGCAATTTGTGCTTGCGCTATGCAGCACGTTGCGTTTGATATCAGCGGGATTTATCTGGAATTTGGAAGCAGCGGTTTTGTGCAGGCATTTGTGTACATGATTGTTTATGCATTTTTTTATTATCTGTTTGCACGTAAAATGAACGAACACGGAGAAAGTCGTGTTCATTTGGAGACACTGTTTCCTCTGGCGACGATCATCATGATTGTGTGGATTCTGAGCGTGATGGAAACTTCTGGTCTGGACTGGTTTCGTGCAGAAGCAGGAAGCAGGATTTTCTATCGTATGATTGATGCATTGTGCTGCTTTTACGTGCTTTGGGTACAGGAAAACCAGAGGGAAAAGCTGATACTCAAACAAGAGCTGGACGGTATTAACACGGCGTGGATGCTGCAGAAAGAGCAATATGTGATTAAGCAGGAAATTATCGACAGTATCAATCGTAAATGCCATGATTTGAAGCACCAGCTCCAGGCACTGCGGCAGATGACAAATGAGGAAGAGAAAGAAGCATATTTCAATGAAATGGAGCATGACATCATGATTTATGATACTGCCGTGAATACCGGAAACAAAGCGTTGGACGTCATTCTGATGGATAAGGGGCTGTTCTGCAAAAATCATGATATTCAATGGACGTGTATGGCGCAGGGGTCCTGTCTGAGCTTTATGCGGATCGAAGATATTTATGCGGTTTTTGGAAATGCGCTGGACAATGCGATTACGGCAGCAATGGAAATTGCAGAGCCGCAGAAGCGTGTGATATCACTAAAAATGATTACACAGAATAATATTCTGGTAATTCAGGTGCAAAATTATTATGAGACGTTGCTGCATTTTGAACAGGGACTGCCGGTGACGACAAAGGATAACCGACAGGAACACGGATACGGGATGAAAAGTATCCGCCATATTGCAGAAAAATATGGCGGAACCATTACCGTGGATACAAAAGACGAAATATTTACGCTGCAGGTGTTGATTCCGTTAGAGCGTACTTGAAAAATGCTTTCCGCTGTTCCTGCTGAAAAATAGTGATAAGGAATGGAAAATGAATTGGGTATTGCTTTTTGTTCCGGTTTCTGTTAGACTATAGAAAAATATAAAGCAGATGGCTGTTACTGGTGATGCAGGCAAGACCACACAAAATTTACGTTGCAAAAACGTAGTTTTGTCGTGGTCTTTTTGTTTTGTGGCAGCTGCAGAAAGGAGACTGTTATGGATTACAAAAAACTGGGGCATGATTTGCTCCCGCTGGTGGGAGGCGTTGAGAACATCAGCAAGCTTACCCACTGTGCAACGAGGCTTCGCTTTGAATTCTGCGACCGCGCGAAAGTAAAGGAGGATGCGATTAAAAACACGCCTGGAGTTATCAGCGTGGTAGACAAAGGAGGACAATTTCAGGTAGTCGTTGGAAACGACGTACCGATTACGTATCGGGTGCTGATTAACGAGATGGGAGGCACGGCAGGAAAAACGGATACGGCAGGAAAAACGGGCCAATCCGATGGTAAACAGGAGAAAACATCGGTTATTACCGCAATCGTCAGCGTGATTTCGACTACGTTTACACCGGTGATTCCGGCGCTGATCGGTGGTGGTATGATCAAAGCCGTGCTGTCAATTCTGACACTGTGTGGTCTGGATGATGGCAGTTCGACTTATGCGCTTTTAAATCTGATTTCCGATGCGGCATTTTATTTTATGCCGGTGCTGCTCGCCTATGGTGCTGCAATTAAGTTTGAATGCAATCCGGTGCTGGCGATGACATTATCTTGTGCGCTGTTGCATCCAAACTGGACGGCAATGGTAGGAGCCGGAGAATCCATAGACTTTTTCCATATTCCGGTACAACTTGTAGATTATTCTTATTCGGTAATTCCGATTATTCTGAGTGTATGGATAATGTCTTATGTGGAAAAGCTGGCGGAGAAGTATACGCCGTCCATTATTAAGTTTTTCCTGAAACCGCTGATTATCCTGTTTGTTTCCGTTCCGATTGCGCTGGTAGTTGTAGGGCCGCTTGGCAGCTTTTTAAACTCCGTCATTGAGTCCGGAGCGAACATGATCAATGCAAAAGCGAGCTGGCTGCTTCCGATGCTGATGGGCGCGTTCCAGCCATTTATGGTTCTGACAGGAACGGCATGGGCAATGACGCCGATTGCAACGGTTCAGATTTCTTCGCTTGGTTATGAAATTGTAAACGGCCCTGGAATGCTTGCGTCAAATATTGCGCAGGGCGGCGCGACGCTGGCGGTAGCTCTTAAAACAAAAAACAGACAGTTAAAGCAGCTTGCCAGCTCTTCCGGCTTCACCGCCGTGATGGGTATTACGGAGCCTTGCCTTTATGGTGTAATTCTGCCTTTGAAAAAACCGTTGATCGCATCTATGATCGGTGGCGGCATAGGTGGTATTTATGCAGGTATTTTCGGACTTGTGCGTTATGCGTTTGTGTCTCCGGGCCTGGCCGCTCTTCCGGCGTTTATTGGTGAAAATCCAATGAATATCGTACATGCGGTCATTACGTGTGTCATTTCTTTTGCAGCGGCGTTTGCAGCCGCCTGGATTATTGGATTTGATGACAGGGAGGATGAAAAACCGTCCGCATCCGAGTCTGACGTTTTGAAAAGACGCCGTCGCAGTCGGGAGATCGAGTGATTGCAGCGCCTTTGAACGGGACGGCAGTTCCGCTGACCGAAGTGAATGATGCGGTGTTTTCACAAAAAGTGCTTGGCGACGGAGCGGCGATTCTGCCTTCGGAGGGAAAGGTCTTTTCACCGGTGGACGGCGAGGTGTCCGCCCTGTTTGAAACAAAGCATGCGATAGGACTGACAAGCAGCGAAGGAGTGGAATTGCTGATTCATATCGGCATAGATACGGTAAATTTGCAGGGGAAATATTACACTGCCTATGTGCAAAACGGAGATACCGTAAAGAGAGGCGACCTTTTGATTTCTTTTGATAAAGACGCGATCGAAAAAGAAGGTTTTGAAACGATTACGCCGGTGCTGGTGTCTAATACGGCTGATTTTAAGTCTGTTCAAATGCGCATGGAAGGCACTGTAAAAGCCGGGGATGATTTTCTTATGATTCGTTAACAGAATTGTATGGTATAATTACAGAAAGGAGAACACAATGCTATATAAAAAATTAAAAGGCTTTCCGGAAGGCTTTTTATGGGGCGCATCTACGTCTGCGTATCAGGTGGAAGGGGCCTGGGATGAAGACGGGAAAAGTCCGTCTATCATTGATATGTATGAACATCCAAAGGAGTATGCCGATTTTAAGACAGCGAGCGATCATTACCACAGATATAAGGAGGATATTGAGCTGTTTGCAGAAATGGGGCTAAAGGCATATCGGTTTTCCATTGCGTGGACAAGAATTCTTCCAAATGGAACAGGCGAAGTGAATCCGGCCGGCATCGCTCATTATCGGGATGTTATTCTGGAATGCCGCAGGCATGCAATTGAGCCGGTTGTTACAATGTATCATTTCGACCTTCCTTATTGTCTGGAAGAAAAAGGCGGCTGGGGAAACCGTGAGACAATAGACGCTTTTGTGGAGTATGCAAGAATGCTTTTTGACAACTTTGGTTCCGATGTTACTTATTGGCTGACGATCAACGAGCAGAACACAATGATTCTGCATCCGGGAGCTATCGGTCTGCCAAAAGGCGGTTCCCTCCCGTCCAAAAAGGAGCTTTACCAGCAAAACCATCATTTGATGCTGGCACAGGCACGCGTTATGAAACTTTGCCATGAAATGTGCCCGCATGGTAAAATTGGGCCTGCACTGAATCTGACAGCGATGTATGCACAATCCTGCCATCCTCAGGATGCAATTGCGGCGCATAACTGGGAGGTTCTTCGCTGCTGGAACTTTGCCGATGTGCCGGTATTTGGAACGTATCATTCGCTTGCATGGCAGTATATGCAGGACAGGGGCATTGCGCCTGACGTCCGGCCGCAGGACTGTGAAACGCTGGCGGGAGCCAGGCCGGATTTCATCGCCATGAATTATTATTCTACAGCGACGATTGCGGCAAGCCGGGGCGATGCTTCCGATCTGTCCGCACGTGCCGGTGATCAGCAGATTATGCTGGGCGAGCAGGGCGTTTACCGCGCGGCGGAAAATTCGTTTGTTTCCAAGACAAAATACGGATGGGTGATTGACCCGTCAGGATTTCGTTACACTTTGCGGAAAGTATATGAGCGGTATCATCTTCCGATTCTGGTAACGGAAAACGGAATCGGGGCGCCGGATGTATTGGAAGACGGAGCGGTGCATGATGATTATCGCATTGATTTTATGAGGCAGCATTTACAGGCTATGCAGCTCGCAATTACCGATGGGGTCCGGATGCTTGGGTACTGCCCGTGGGCAGCGCTGGATTTGGTCAGTACGCATCAGGGTTATCAGAAACGCTACGGGTTTATCTATGTTGACCGCGATGAATTTGATCTGAAAAAGCTGGAACGGATAAAAAAAGACAGTTTTTTCTGGTATAAGGATGTAATCGCAAAGAATGGTGCATATCTGTAACGGTACAAAACAAAAGGGAGATTGTACGATGAGAGTGGTGAAAATATTAAATAATAATTATATATTAGCAGCGGATGCCGATGGAAATGAATATATAGTTATGGGAAAAGGATTACGTTTTTCTTACCAGATTGGAAGCGAACTAAAGGAGGAAAGCATTCGCAAAACGTTTGTTTCCAGAGATGAAAAGGAACGCGGCCGCTGGCAGCAGATACTGGAGAATGTGCCGGATTCTTACGCAGAAGTGATTCAGGAGGCGATTCTTATGGCTGATCGTGCCATGCCCGGAAAACTGAACGGACAGATTTTCATCACTCTCTTTGACCATCTTGTATTTGCGCTGGAACGTCTGGAAAAGAAAGTAATACTACAGAATCGCCTGTTATGGGAGATACGGCAGTTTTATCCGAAAGAGTTTGCTTTGGGAGAAGTCATGATCGCACATATGAATGACCGCCTGCATGTTACACTGCCTGAGGAGGAAGCCGGCAATATTGCGTTTCATCTTGTAAATGCACAGACGGAAAATCCCAATATGGAGCAGACGCTGCTGGCGGTGCGTATGCTGAAAGATATCTTTCGTATTGTTCAGTTTTCTTTTCAGCATAGTATTCGGACGGATTCCGTACACTATACACGCTTTGTTACGCATATGCAGTTTTTTCTGCAGCGGGTAATGGAACATAAAATGCTGTCCGACAATGATGTGGCTATTTTCAAACAGATTAAAGACAGTTCGCCGGAAAGTTATGTCTGCGCAGACAGAATCAGCGATTATGTAAAAAAGACATTGCAGGTAGATATTCCGCAGGAAGAAGTTTTATATCTGATGCTTCATATTTCGCGGATTATTTCATAGTTAATGTCTAGTGCTACATCCGGGCAGAAATACAGTTTATTACAGCCTAGTACAGCGTTGCGGAATTAACGGTGAATAAATTTATTCTTTTATTTCACTAATTTTTGTTGCATAATAACCTTAGTACAAATGAAATGAGTAAGGTGGATATATTATGCGAAAGAAAACAATTGATACGATTCCAGTTTTATCTGAATCCATGAAGACAATCCTGTCCTCGTTTTCCAAAAGCCGTTCCCTGCCAGCAAGCCTGGTCAAAAGATCTAAGATTATCCTTCTGTCTTCACAGGGATTTTCGAATCAGATTGTTGCCACCAAGATTGGACTACATTATAACCATGTTGCTACCTGGCGTAACCGTTTCCTGCAGGCTCTTCCTTCTTTAAGAGATATTGAGTCTGGTACACCGGATAAACTGGAAGAAGAGATCCGCCTTCTTCTTTCAGACAGAAAACGTTCTGGTGCTTCCCCCACGTTTACCCCGGAACAGATCATAAGGATCATTGACCTGGCCTGCAAGAATCCCTGTGATTTTGGTTATGAAGCAAGCCATTGGAGTCTGTCTCTTCTTGTTACAGAAATAAAAAAACAGGGAATTGCTGACCGGATCTCAGAAAAATCTGTCAGTCGTTTTTTAAAAATGAGGTGAATTTACACCCGCATAAGATCCGATACTGGCTCCACTCCACAGAAAAGGCAGAAGATCCTGAATCCTTTGCCCTGAAAGTAAACGAAATATGTGAAATATACCGTAATGCACAGGACTCCAGACAGGAAGGAGGTCATGTTATTTCAACAGATGAAATGACTGGCATATAGGCACTGGAGCATAAATATCCTGACAAACTGCCCCAGCCGGGACAGTGCGCAAAAATGGAATTTGAATACATCCGTCACGGCACTACAAGCCTGATCGGTTTTTTTGATGTTGCAACAGGCCGCATGGAAGTGCCGTACATAAATCCCACACGTACGGAGGAGGACTTTGTAAAAGCTGTAAAAGCATTGATAAATACGGATCCGAAAGCATCATGGACATTTGTCTGTGATGGTCTTAACACCCATAGATCAGAATCGCTTGTCCGGTACGTGGCAGAAGCCTGCAGCATGGATTTGGAACTGGGAGAGAAAGGAAAAAAGGGTATCCTTAAAGATATGAAAAGCCGGAGTAAATTTCTGCATGATCCCTCCCACCGGATACGGTTTGTTTATACTCCAAAACATAGTTCATGGATGAACCAGATTGAGATCTGGTTTGGTATCATCAACCGTAAACTGTTAAAGAGGAAAAGCTACTTATCAATAGAAGAACTGGAACAGAGCATCCAGCGATTTATAGAACAATATAACCTTACTGCTCATCCATTCAAGTGGACATATGCGGGGATACCCTTAGCAATTTAATTCACCGTTATTTATGCAATGCTGTACTAGAGTGTGTCTTAAAATTGCTTTCTGTCAACTGTGACGCACAGTTGACAGAAAGCAATTTTAAGACACACTCTAAATGGAGCACCACCCTCTTCTTTGCTTCTGATACCGGTGTAATCTCTCTCGCCTCCTATTCCTTAATCTTATCAATATCAGTAAGATTAACACCCAAAGAAGTTAATACTGCTTTTAATGATAAATAATCATTTTTCAAACCTTCATATGTTTTAACCGCATTCTCTTCTTTTGCATTTTTCATATGTGCTTGCACTTTCTGAAACTGATCAACGGTATCTCTTACAATTTCACCATTACTTGGCATACGATCACCTTCCTTGCATTTTTTCTATATTATATCAGATTGTCACCTGTTTTCAAGACTCAAATATATAATCACAGGATACCATTTGACCGGATACCATCTGCATAAAATTAAATCAGCACGCTTACCATAAATACCAGCAATTTTAAGACACACTCTAGGCAGGACGGCGCTCAGGGCCGGGCCTGCCTGCATTCTGCCTTATGGGCGTTTTCCTGCCGGCGCATCTAAAAAACGCTTCAGCTTTTCATACATTTCCATTTCAATTTCGTCATTATGTCTCCCTCTGCGGTTATAAACGGTAATAATCCGGATGATATCGTCGTCTGTCAGGCGGTGATTTTTTTCATGGTAAAGAGCAAAAAACAGTTCCAGCAGATGGGTGTGCATAATTCCTGTGGCAATGTTGTGAAGAAAGCTGTAGTCTTCATAAACGGTCAGAAATTTTTCCAGCAGATAGTAAGTCAGATATCCGCGCAAAATGCGTTCCGTATTCGGATGATGGACATGCAGCTGCTCCAAAAGCACGCTGAGCTTTGCATCTCCTTTGGCAGATGTCAGCCATTTAAATTCTTTCTGGTATGTCCGGCATAGGCTATATAAAAACGGTGAGACCATCTTTAAAAAGATGTGATAAAAACTGCCGGTCAGCATCGCGTAAGTAATATCATGCGGTATGATAAAAGGAGTGTCCGCTTCCCGGATATGGGCGGCAAGATCCGTGTGCACCGGTTTGCTAAAGTAAGAACTTTTTGAACCGTCTGAAGGAGCATAGTTTGCAATATAAGACTGCTGCAGAGCTTTTGCGTAAGATAGCAGTCCTGTGTAAAGCATGGGACGCGGCAGGGGATGATTCATAATCTGCTCCGTTAACGCAAGACGGATTTCCACTAATTCCTGCAAATATTCGGCGTCGTCATTCGTTCCGGATTTTGCGTAGGATACGTTCCGGTCTGTCGTTTTATAGCATAAATGATCCAAGTTGTTTAAAAATAACCTGCAAACCTGTGGACATGCAAGAAAAAGCGACTCTTCGGCAAAATATCCATAGTTTATTCTCTGACGAGGGAAAATGCGGCATACGTCAGAGAGATATTCTTCGCCAAGGGAAAGCTGGATCTTGCAAAGCAGGTCTTTTGACAGAAACGGACACTTTCTTCTTTTACCTCTAAACAGGATCGCCCCGTTATGGCTTGTGAGGCTGCTGCGCAGCCAAAGACCCTGACGGCCCTTTTTTTCCATATATTTTTGCACCGTGTCATGATCTAATACAATCTGCCAGCCTTGGCAGCAAGTGTTGGGGCAGCTTCCCATTGCGCATTGAAATTTTGAATAAAAACTCAGTTCATGTACTTTCATAACAGCATTGTAGCATATGTTTCGGAGAAAGGAAACGGTTTTACGGCAATCGCAGCATTGAAAGCTGCAAAGAGTGAAAAATTTCACCTTCCAAAGCTGACAGCATATGGATGTATTTCCTTTCATGTTCTTTTTAAATGCAAAGGAACGTTATCCGGCTGGTTATACAGATAGAGATTATCAGAAGATAGATATCCGAAGTGAGAAATTTTGCGTTTACCGTGGACTGCCTACAGAGCAGGCGATCCAAATAAATATAGGAACTGCCCGTGCACCACACCATATTACTATCGGTAATACAAACAGCTGCAGACAGTTCCCTTCGCTTAAATTCTATTCCATACCGGTAACTGAATAAAATTCATCTGAATATTTTAAACATTTTTTTAATTCGATATTCGATTGTATTTTTTAACCGCAAGATATACATCTTCTAATGATGCATATTTTTTATAAACAAGCTTTGATAAATAAATTAATTCCGGCAGTTCATCTGGTATTGGATCTTCATCGCATATTTTCAAAAACTCTTCTTTGGAAGAGCCGGATATAAAGGTAAAGAAATTTGCATTTTTTAAAGTTAAAAGCATACTAAGAAAATCTTCAAAATTCTCAGAGATTGGTTCCACATAGGATGCAGACCACGGATCTATTACATAGACCGGTGGATTTTTATGACCTTTAAGAACCCCAAAATGTACGCCATCCACTCCAAGACTGGCAAAAACATTGAGATTGGTTGGCGTGCAAAAATACTTTGTCAATGCATCTTTAATTAACCCTATACCAGAAAAATCATAATCCGTATTAAAAATCCATTCATATGTAATCATGTTAATACCCTTTCCACCATGCTGTCACTGAATAATGAAACGTTTTTTCTAAATGTATCAAATTGCCCATAGTATTGTCGCCTCCATATGCAAGTGGGCGAATATGATGCACATCATAACCCGATAAATTCCAATTCGTATTATAAACTCCATCATACCATTTTTTATATGTTGTATTCAAATTACTTGGCCGCGTATACAGTGCTTTCTTTTCATAACTAGTATATGGCTCATTCATCGTTTTTCCGGACAAGTAATCTTTATGGTTCCATACCCAAATATGCCCCGTTCTGTTAATGCACCAATATGCATAATTTTGTGTTGTATTTACTACAATACCAGGCTCTACCGGTGACACATAACAATACAATTTATAATGCCCGGTAGCTGTATCCACACTAAAACCTGAATTATGTTAGACTTTATCACAAGTTCAACAAAATGTCAATTGTAAACCAATGTTCTCAGCATTGAAAGCTACTTTCTTTCTTTTTTATTCAGGTACCGTAAGATCTGTCAGCCACTGGAAAGCGAGCATTTTGGTTTTTCTGTTTTTTCCTGCGTTTCTTCTATTTCCGGCATCAGGCTGTAACCCATTCCATATGCAGTTTTTGTTTCAGCTCTGACGATTAAAAATTTTTCGCAAAAAAACCTCCCATTTTGCGGGAAAATAAGCGATAATATAATTAACCCAAAATTATTTTTTCGCATTATCCACGTAAAGAAGGGAGGCTTTTTTATGAAAACAAAAGTGACACGGAAAGAGGCACGTAAACATCTGGAACAGTTTCATCTTGCAGTAGAACTTGTTAAGGTTATAAAACATTTTTTCCCTGACCTGGCCCGCCTGTTAAAACAGACAGAAGATCCCAGAAATCAGAGTTACATTACCTATCCCAATGTCATACTTCTCATGACCCGTATCCTTTCTTCTATATTCTATATCAGCAGCATGAGAAAAACAAGCCAGAAATTTAATTCTGATACAGTTATACAGAATATCTGGGAAATGTGCGGGGAAAGCGCATCCGCAGATGAAATTCCTTACTGGGAAACGATAAATAAATACCTTGAAAGGCTGGATCCGGAAGAACTGCAGGATACTGTCTGCCGGCTTGTATACAGGCTGGTGCGCAGCCGCGCATTTGCAGGTGCACGAATCCGGAACAGATACTGGCAGGTGATTGCAGACGGGACGCAGATTCACAGCAGCCGCAGAAAACTGGATGCAAAAAGCCTGTACAGGGTTCATAATAAGGGGACTGGCAGGGAGTATACGGAATATTACTATTATATACTGGAAGCAAAAATTGTTCTCCATCCGGACATTATTGTAAGCATTATGACAGATTTTGTAGAAAATACCGGCGGGGAAGAAGCAGAAAAACAGGACTGTGAGCTGAAAGCATGCTACAGACTGATGGAACGGCTTAAGAAAGAATTTCCAAAGCTTCCTGTCTGCCTTTGCGCAGACAGCCTTTATGCATGTGAGAATTTTTTCATAAAATGCCGCGACAGCGGATGGCGCTATATTCTGCGGTATAAGGAAGGCAGCATTCCGACGGTTTCAGATGAATACGGCAGGCTGAAAAAAAACAGAGAAAAACTGCCGGAAACAGGAACTCATTAACGGAACATGCTGGCATGATTTCGTTACGGACATTGATTATAACGGTCATAAGGTAAACATTGCAGAATACAGGGAGGAGCGGGATGTGCTGATAAAAAAGGGAAGCAGGAAAGGGGAGACAGAAAACATAAAGGCAGGGTTCCTGTTTCTGACGGACCTTCCCGTTAATCAGAAAAATGTGGCTGCACTGGTGGAAGCCGGAAGGAGGCGGTGGAAAATAGAAAACGAAGGCTTTAACGCGCAGAAAAAACACGGATATTATCTGGAACATTTATTCAGCAGGAACTATCAGGCATTGAAAAACCATTATTACCTGATACAGATCGGGCATATGATATCCCAGATAATGGAGGCGTGGGAAAAACTCTGGAAAAGCACAGCGCTGTCCCTGTCGGAAAAGCACAGCCGGATATTTGAATCATTCCAGAATATAAAGTTATCAGAACACAGGCATGAAACAGGAAAGCGCTTTCAGATAAGGTTCCGGTAATGGAATGCACTGGAAAGGGGGGATGCCCGGATATGGCACAATAACCTAAAAGCGTTTTCAAAATTACAGCAGGGGGAGTTTTTTGTTTTAAAATACTATCATCAAAAGTTGCAATATATTGAAAGATATATGTAATTGGCACTGATAAATCCATAATTTAATCGTCAGAGCTGGTTTTTGTTTACTTTCCCTTTTCTTGGGTATTCCCTGGCTATTGTCCCATCCAGGCTGTCTGATCCGCCATAATCACGTATGCTGCGGTATGCTTCTGCAACTGACGGGATGCTCCCGTCTTTGTACCGGATCAGGAAATGCCAGCCGTTTGAATGACTTTGTTTCGCAGTCATGTCCACGAAGTTTTTCAAGCTCTCCCACATCCATCCTCGTTTTTTCTATATTATATTAGACTGCCACCTGTTTTCAAGAAAAAATATGGGCGGTTTTGAGCCGTTACGCAAAGTGATAAGATAGTCTTTTTTTCGTGTCTGCAATCCTAATTGAAAAAAAGGCATTTCATATTATAATGTAACCTATGTAACGATTACCAGCAACAAAGATAAAATACAGAAGGGAGATTTTTATGGGACTTATCAAAGCAGGAGGGGGCGCATTGGGCGGAACGCTTGCGGATCAGTGGAAGGAGTTTTTTTACTGCGACGCGATGGAAAAAGATGTTATGGTCACAAAAGGACATAAACGCACAGGTTCCCGTTCTTCAAATAAAAAAGGGAATGACAACATTATTTCGAACGGAAGCGGGATTGGGGTAGCTGATGGTCAGTGCATGATCATTGTAGAACAGGGAAAAGTGGTTGAGGTATGTGCGGAACCAGGAGAGTTCCGGTATGATATGTCTACGGAGCCGAGTATTTTTACAGGCGGACTTTCCAAAGGGATTTTAGAGACGTTTCGGACGATTGGCAAGCGTTTTACATATGGCGGAGATACCGGCAAGGATCAGCGTGTGTATTATTTTAATACAAAGGAGCTGACAGACAATAAATTTGGTACGCCGAATCCGATCCCTTTCCGTGTGGTAGATTCAAAGATCGGGCTGGATGTGGATGTATCGATTCGATGTTCTGGGGTATATTCGTATAAAATAACGAATCCATTGCTGTTTTACGCGAATGTCTGCGGCAATGTGCAGGAGGATTATACGCGCGATGAATTAGAAAGCCAGTTAAAAACGGAATTTATCAGTGCTTTACAGCCTGCATTTGGCAGACTTTCTGCGATGGAGATGCGCCCAAATCAGATCGTTTTGCATACGACAGAACTGGAACAGGCGATGAACGCCGCGCTTTCGGCGAAATGGGAGGAGCTGCGGGGATTAAAGGTGGTCAGCATTGCGCTTGGTTCGGTAACTCTGCCGGAAGAAGACGCAGAGATGATCAAACAGCTTCAGCGTACAGCTGTGATGCAAAATCCGAATATGGCAGCGGCTGCTTTGGCAGGTGCGCAGGCAGATGCTATGAAAGCAGCAGCGGCTAATCCTGCCGGAGCGATGAATGGTTTTGTAGGCATGGGCATGGCGATGAATGCGGGAGGCGGCATGAATGCACAAAACCTGTTTGCGATGGGGCAGCAGACAGGACAGCAGCAGGCGCAGACGGAAGCATGGAGATGTGCGTGCGGAGCGTCGGCATCTGGCAATTTCTGTCCGGAATGCGGCGCTGCAAAACCGGTAAACGGCGCCGGATGGACTTGCTCCTGCGGTACGTTAAATAAGGGAAAGTTCTGTCAGAACTGTGGCTCTAAGAAACCAGTGGGTACGCCGCTCTATCGATGTGATTAGAGCATCTATGAAAAAACAGGAAGTTACGAGGAAAGAAAATGGCAGCAATACAAGAATATAAATGTCCGTGCTGCGGCGGTGCCATTGCTTTTGACAGTATGTCGCAGAAAATGAAGTGTCCATACTGCGATACGGAATTTGAGGTGGCAACGCTGGCAGGCTATGACAGCGAGCTGAAAAACGATCAGCCAGATGAACTGAAATGGGAAGAGGCTGCCGCAAGCGAGTGGCAGGACGGCGAGGCAGACGGTCTGCGTTCTTATGTCTGCAGATCTTGCGGCGGGGAGATTGCGTGTGATGAAAATACGGCGGCTACATCCTGCCCGTTTTGCGGAAATCCGGTAGTTATGATGGGACAGTTTGCAGGCGCGCGAAGGCCGGATCATGTGATACCGTTTCAGTTGGATAAAAAAGCCGCAAAACAGGCGCTATCCAATTTTTATGCCGGCAAACGGCTGCTTCCAAAAGCATTTAAAGACGAAAACCATGTGAATGAGGTAAAAGGCATATATGTTCCGTTTTGGCTGTTTGATGCAGGAGCCGATGTAGATATGCGCTACAAGGCAACCAAAGTGCGGACATGGAGCGACAGCAGGTATTTTTATACCGAAACAGATTATTATCATGTCAGCAGGGGCGGAAGTATGGAATTTAAGCACGTTCCGGTAGACGGTTCGACAAAAATGGCCGATGATTTAATGGAATCACTGGAGCCTTTTGATTTTTCAAAAGCGGTGGATTTTCAGACTGCGTATCTGGCAGGCTATCTGGCGGACAAATATGATGTGGATAGTAAAGAAAGCATCGGGCGCGCCAATGAGCGGATCCAAAAAAGCGCGCAGGAGGCTTTTGACGCAACGGTGCGCGGTTATGCAACTGTCAGGAAAGAGGCAGGAAGCATCCGGCTGCACAATGGCAAAGTAAAATATGCACTATTTCCGGTCTGGCTGCTGAGTACGACATGGAACGGGCAAAATTATCTTTTTGCCATGAACGGTCAAAGCGGGAAAATGGCGGGAGATCTGCCGCTTGATAAGGCTGCGTACCTGAAATGGCTGCTTGGACTTACAGGGATCACAGGTGCGGTGCTGTATATTCTTTTCTACATCATATGGATGATATAGGAGGAGAGAGGATGCAGAGGATACAAAAGAGATGGTATATCGTATGCTTGGCTCTACTACTGTCGGTTGCTTTCCTATGTCCGGTATTTGCTGCTAAGGACGCCGGGCCAAGGCTTACGGATCAGGCGGATCTGCTTACAGACGCCGAGGAAGCCCAGCTGTTGGAGCTGCTCAACGAGATCAGTATAAGGCAGCAGGCGGATATTGTAGTAGCCACAAGAAAATCGTTGCAAGGAAAATCTGCAATGGAATACGCCGACGATCTTTACGATCAGAAAGGCTACGGCTTTGGTGATGACAAAGACGGGATACTTTTTTTGATCAGTATGGAAGAACGAGATTGGTATATAACAACGAGCGGCTTTGGGATCACAGCAGTAACAGACGCAGGCCTTAAGTATATGTCAGAACAGTTTCTAAAGGATCTAAAGAAGGGGGAATATGCGGCAGCGTTTACGATATTTGCCCAGCTGTGTGATGATTATCTGACGCAGGCAAGAGCGGGAAAGGCATATGATGACGGGCAGCTTCCAAAAAAACCGTTTGCGTTTTTCAAATATTTTATGATTGCTTTTGGTGCAGGCTTTTTGATTTCGCTTATAGTGGTAGAAACGATGAGAAGCAGGCTAAAGTCTGTGTACAGTCAGTCGGCGGCAGGCAGTTATGTGGCAGAGAACAGTATGAGGCTGACGAAAGAAAAAGATATGTTTTTATATCGGCATATGGAACGCAGAGAAAGACCGAAGGATAAGGAACGTACAGGCGGTTCTTCCACACATAGATCATCTTCCGGCGCAACACATGGAGGAGGGGGTGGAAAATTTTAGACAATGAGTAACAGATATGGAAATGTTATTGATAACGGAAAAAGGAACAAACAACATGGATAAAAACAAACGAGATAAGATCAAACCTGCAAGCATCTTATCAGGCATAGAGTCTGCGTATGCCAACGATTAAAGATATTGCAAAGCGCGCAGGGGTATCCCATGGGACGGTGTCCAATGTACTC
Source organism: Eubacterium plexicaudatum ASF492 (assembly GCF_000364225.2). Lineage (GTDB taxonomy): Bacteria > Bacillota > Clostridia > Lachnospirales > Lachnospiraceae > Eubacterium_J > Eubacterium_J plexicaudatum. The sequence continues at coordinate 3,357,472 of NZ_AQFT02000001.1, read as the reverse complement.
AACCGCAGAGGGAATGTCAGTGCAGAAAAGATCAAGCTTGTCGAGCAGGCGGCAAAGGAGCTTGGATATCAGATTAATTCGCAGGCGAGTCAGCTAAGGAGCGGTACATCCAGGCATATCTGTGTTATTGTGCCAAGGATCGATATGACAAAATACAGCGAGCTGTATGCAGGTATTGAACAGGAGCTTGGGCGGCAGGAGATCACGCTGGAGCTTTTGTGTACGAACGGGCTGGAATATGTGGAGCAAAGGCTGTTAAGCAAGGCGCTCTCCCGTAATCCGACAGCGGTGATCCTTGTAAGCTCGCTGTTGAAAAATAAGGCGTCGGTTCCGGAAGGGACGCGGATCATGATGCTGGACAGATATGTGAAGGGATTTCCGAAGCATTCTCGTATACGGCGGCGTTGTCCTTGTATCCGGATATAAATATGTGTACGGCGAAAAAGGGCTGCTGACAAAGCTTTTGCTGCAGGTGTTCCCGAATATGAATCCGTCTTGGTTTGTAGGCTATGGTGCTGTCGTGTTTGTTATGACGTTTGCCTGTACGCAAAATCATATGATGTTTTTGAAAAATGCGATCCACAGTCTGGACTATCATACGATCGAAGCAGCGAAAAATATGGGTTCTTCGGGCGGAGCGATTTTATTTCAGATCGTTATGCCAGTATTAAAGCCTACGTTTTTTGCAATTACGATTTTGACGTTTTTAACCGGACTTGGCGCTATGGCGGCTCCGGTCATTATCGGCGGGGAGAACTTTCAGACGATCAACCCGATGATCATTACGTTTTCCAGATCCACGTATTCGAGGGAAGTGGCGGCGTTTCTGGCGATCATCCTCGGTGTGGCGACGATCATTTTGCTGTCTGTTTTCAGTAAAATCGAAAAGGGCGGCAACTATATTTCGGTATCAAAGACAAAAGCGAAGCTGACGAAGCAAAAAATCCAAAACCCGGCGCTGAATGTGCTGGCTCATGTCGTAGCTTATGTGATGTTTGCGATCTATACGGTGCCGATCGTGCTTGTAGTGCTGTATTCCTTCTGCGATTCTTTAACGATCAAGACAGGAGAACTGACCGCAGCTTCCTTTACACTGGATAATTACAAAAAGCTGTTTACCTCGATGGAAGCGATCGAGCCATATATTGTAAGTATCGTATATTCCATTTTGGCGGCAGTACTTGCGGCGGCAGTCTCGGTGGTCTGCGTCCGGTTTGTGCAGAAGTCCAAAAACAAGCTGAATGTATTGTTTGAATACGGCGTGCTGGTTCCATGGCTTTTGCCGAGCACATTGATTGCGTTAGGACTTACTGTAGCTTATGGCGATAAAAATCCGCTGATCTTCAACAAGGTGCTTGTAGGAACGACCGTGATCTTATTGATTGGCTATACGGTGATCAAGCTGCCGTTTTCCTACCGGATGATCAAAGCGGCTTTCTTCTCGCTGGACGGCGACTTGGAGGAAGCAGCAAAATGCATGGGTGCAGGCGCGTTTACTACGATGCGCAAGGTGATCCTTCCGGTAATCTTCCCGATGGTCATGTCGGTTGTGATCTTAAAATTTAACGGACTGCTGTCGGACTATGATATGTCGGTATTCCTGTATCATCCGCTGCTGCAGCCGCTTGGTATTGTGATCAAAGCAGCGTCCGATGAATCCGCATCTGTGGATGCCAGGGCGATGAGCTTTGTCTATACAGTCGTTTTGATGATCTTATCTTCCGTCGCATTGTATTTCGGGCAGGGCAGCGGTATGGAAAAGATTAAGAAAATAAAGCAGAGGCGGCTGGAAAGACGGGGAGCAAGAAACTAAACTTTCAGATTGGAAAGGGGGCGTCCGCATGGGACAGTGGTTTTTAAATTTGATCAGTGAAGCTGAAAATATGCGTATTTTTTCCGGTATCCTGCGGCTCTCCCTTTCCATTTTATGTGGGGGAATCCTGGGCATCGAACGGGGCAAGGCAAACCGTTCGGCTGGGATGCGCACCTATTCGCTGGTGTGCATGAGCGCGGCGCTTGTGATGCTGACAGGAGAATATATGTATGAGGAGTTTCATACCGGAGATCCGGCCAGGCTGGGCGCCCAGGTCGTCAGCGGGATCGGGTTTTTGGGAGCGGGCAGCATTATTATTGAAGGCAATACAAAGATCCGAGGGCTGACGACAGCGGCAGGCTTGTGGGCTGCCGCGTGTATCGGCCTTGCGATTGGGATTGGGTTTTATGTGGGCGGTATCCTTGCTACGGGAGCGGTTTATATCGTTGTGACAAAGTTTCGTGGTATTTCCGACCATTTTACGCACAATGATATGTGGATGCGTGTCTATGTCGAGTTCCATGATGTGGTAAAGCTCCAGGAAATCCGTTCTGCTGCGGAGGCGTTCGGGCTGAAAGTCGGCAATGTGATCTTGAACGAGCCAAAGGATGGCGGGGTATACAATGCGGTCATCTCCTTAAAGCTTCCGGAAGATCGCAGTAATGCGCAGGTTGTCTATTATCTTGAAAAAATGCAGGGGGTGTATGCAGTTAAGCAGATTTTTTAAGTGAGGCGCCGTTTACAAAAACTAAAAAATATTCTTTTTCTGCAAAGGGAAAGCATTGCCAAAAGTCTGACTTTTCGTGATGCTTTCCACCTGCCTGTTATTTTCTGCAAAATTTAATTTCTCTTTTCTTCTTTGCTCCCTATAACATAATAAGTCATGGAAACGAAATCTTTGCTTTTTCTCCGATCTTCGGTTACAATAAAGAAAACCATTTTTAAAAGGAGACTGCAATGCGAAGATTTTTAAATAAAGGTAACGAGAAATTTGCCAGGTTTACAAAAACGAAATACTTTGTGGACAAGACGGCATTTCTCAATAAGCTGCTGGAGCTGGATGATAGTGAAAAATTTGTCTGCAACAGCAGGCCGCGCAGATTTGGAAAGTCGGTAACGGCAGATATGCTGGTTGCCTATTTCAGTAAAGGCGCAGACTCCCAAAGCTTGTTTGAAACGCTTGCCTGTGTGAAGGACGCATTGTTTTTGGAATCGCTCAATCAATATGATACAATATTTGTAGATATCCAGGCACAATATACGGAGGCATATAAAAAACGCGAAGCTCCGAACGAATATATCGAACAAAATATTGTAAAGGAGCTGTGCACAGAATATCCGCAGGTGATCACAGGCCGGGAGACGTTAGCGGAATCGTTGGCGAAAATTTATTACGAAACCGGCAGTCAGTTTGTGGTTGTTTTTGACGAGTGGGATTATCCGATCAGGGAGTTGGGAAAGGACAGGCGGGAGAGAGAGGAATATATTGAGCTTTTGCGTGGCTTATTTAAGAACAGTGACGCCAGGGATTATATCCGACTGGCATACCTTACGGGTATTCTGCCTATGATACGGGCAAAGGGACAGTCAGCAGTCAATAATTTTAGAGAGTTTACAATGGTAAAGCCAAAGGATTTTGGGCCGTATATTGGTTTTACAGAGAAGGAGACACTGGGGCTGTGTAAGAAATATCACGTTGATTTTGCGCAGATGAAGGAATGGTATAATGGTTATCATCTGAATGGTACGGCAATGTATAACCCGCTGTCGGTTGTAGAGGCAGTTTCCAATAAGGAATTTGACCAATATTGGACAGAAACCGGAACCTATGACGATATCAGGGAATTGATCAATATCAATATGCATGGTGTATTGGATCGTATTTTGCTCATGCTTTCCGGTGAAAAGATTCGACTGAATGTCCATGGCTGTAAAAACGATATGCATACATTTACAAATAAAGATCAGGTGCTCACAACGCTGATTCATTTGGGATATTTTGCATATGACGGCACGACACAGGAAGCATCCATTCCGAATAAAGAGATTCAAAAGGTATTTGAAGACTACGCTTCCTATGGGTGTTATGATCGATTTACAGAATTTACAGGATATTCGCAGGAAGTATTATTATCGATACAAAATGCAGATCAAGCCCGCGTCGGGCAGTTGATACAGCTGATGCATAACGAGTTTGTTTCCGGTATTCGTTACAATGACGAAAATTCACTTTGCTGTGTCGTTATGATCGCTATGCTGGCGTCGCTAAGGACGTATCACAAAGCAATTCGTGAATTTCCATGCGGAAAAGGCTTTGCGGATCTGGTATTTTTGCCGTTGCCACAAAATGCAGGCTTGCCGGTTATTCTGGTAGAATTAAAATGGAATAAGGGCGTGCGGGCTGCGATTGCACAGATCAAGGAGCGGCAGTATCCAAGATCACTGGAGGAATATGCGGGAGAAATATTAATGGTAGGGATTGATTATGACAAAGCAACAAAAGAACATACGTGTGTGATTGAGCAGTATCAAAAAAGTGTTAGTAAAAACAACAGTGATCATTAAGGCAGGGACTCATGAATTATTTGGATACTTTTATTTTTACAATGGAACTGATCGGTACCATTGCATTTGCTTCATCCGGAGCTATGCTTGCGATTCAAAAAGAGATGGATTTATTTGGTGTAGGCGTGTTAGGCGTTACAACATCGGTAGGCGGTGGTATGATTCGGGACTTAATACTGGGAATCATACCACCGCTTATGTTTCAAAAGCCCGTATATACGTTAGCTGCAGTTACGACTTCCGTATTGCTGTTTTTTATCATTTATATCAAACACAACATAAAAAATAATAAAATTACCGAAGTATATAATAAAATTATGCTTGTTTTTGACACGATCGGACTTGGGATTTTTACTGTAACAGGTATCAATACCGCAAAAAATGCCGGCTATGATCAGATATTCCTGCTTGTCTTTGTGGGTGTGATTACAGGCGTGGGCGGTGGCCTTCTTCGGGACATTATGGCACAGGAAAAACCTTATATATTAACCAGGCATATTTATGCATGCGCATCCGTGACGGGGGCGGCAGTATGCGTATATTTGGATTCCTTTGCGGATGAACTGGTTTCTATGGCGGCGGGAGTAGCGGTCGTTGTGTTTATCAGATTTCTCGCTACCCGCTATCGCTGGAACCTTCCTAAAATAACAAAGCATCAGGAACACAATGACGAACATAAAAGGGGATAAAAAATATGTGTGAAAGCATCAGAAGCAAGTATGGAAACGAGAATTTGGATAAAATATTTCTATATTTTATGCGGACAATCCTGCATATGCAGAATCATGGGATTGAAAAACTGCCGTTATACAATGACTTTGAGGAACCGTTAAAATCTTATATACAGGTAGCGATGGATTTGATTTTGGATGGTCAGCCGCCGGAAACGGCAAGTCTGATTTTGGATGCGGAATATGGAGCTATTCTGAGCAGCGGACAGGTTCGGACAGAAACAGCGCTGAACCTGCTTCTGATCAAAGAGCTGTCCTATCATATTCATTACGATGAGGATTGCTGCGGTTATCTTCTGTCTACGGTAAATTTATGGGGCAATGAAGTTTTTGCATATGCGTCCAAAACGTTCTATCCGAACCTTCCGGAAGAAATAAAGAAAAAATATCACATTTATGAACTGATAAAATATATGCCGCCGGATGCATTCAGATTGGATGATTATTAAGATTAAGACAACAAAAAATAAGGCCTGCCATATCTGTTGGCGGGCCTTATTTTTTGTTATGATAAATCCGAGGCGAGTGTAAATTGTTCTACAAGCTGTTTTAATATTGCTGCCTCGGCCGACAGCTGTTCGCTGGCGGCAGCGCCTTGCTGTGCTGTGGAGCTGTTGCTCTGTACCACAGCCGAAATCTGGTTAATGCCTTCGGAAACCTGTGATACGGCTTCGGACTGTTCGTTGGAAACAGTCGAAATATTATCAATGGAAGCCGTTACGGAATGGATACTTTTTACCACTTCCTGCAGTACATCTGCTGTCTGCAGGGCGATTTCCGTTCCGGTATGGACGGCCTGCGTGGAGTGTTCGATCAGTACGGATGTCTGCTGGGCCGCTTCTGCAGATTTGCTCGCAAGACTGCTTACTTCCTCTGCTACGACAGCAAATCCTTTGCCAGCTTCTCCGGCCCGGGCCGCTTCTACCGCTGCGTTTAACGACAGGATATTTGTCTGGAATGCGATATCGTCAATAGTTTTCAGTATCTTTTCGATTTCATCCGAACAGGTTTTGATTTTATCCATTGCGTTCATCAGGTTCTGCATCTGACTGCTGCAAAGGGAAACGGCTTCTCCTGCATGGTGCGTCTGGCTGCGTACGTCAAGCGCTTCGGTAGCCGTGTTCTTTACGTCTTCGGATATGACATTCATCCGATCCGCCAGTTGCTGCACGGAACAGGCCTGTTCGGAAGTGCCTTCGCTTAATGTCTGGGCGCTTATCGAAAGCGGCTGCTGGCCTCCGATACCTGAGTTGCGGAATGGCTGATCTGGTGCATAATCGAGTTTAACTTTATTTTCATCTGACGCATGGAGAGCAGAATATTTTGGAAACTGCCCGCGTAGCTTTCTTCATGATGCGTATGTATATCCAGGTTCTGATTGGACAGCTCGGTTAAAAGATAGCTGATATCGTGGATAACGACACCAAGCCCTTCTACAAGGGAAGCGGTAGATGCCGTGAGCATGCCTGTTTCGTCTTTGTTTTTTATTTCCGGTATCGGAGTTTCCAAATCTCCTTCTACAAGCAGCTGCATACGTTTGGCACAGGCTTTCATCGGAGTTCCGATATTGTTTGCCAGCAGCAGGGAGATTACCATGGAAATCAGAACAGATATGACAATGACAGCTATATTAATGGCCATGGCTTTGTATGCGGCAGACAGATAATTCTTCTGCGGCGCTGTGACCGCAATGCTCCATCCGTCCGTATTTGGTACGGGAGCATATGCAATAAACATTTTCTGTTCCGTTGCCTTATCTTCATTTTCATCTTGTCGGATTGTTTTGTAGCTGCCAAAGCCATTTTTTCCTTCCCGCATCTGCGCATGGATGTTTGCCAGCTCTTTCAGAGAAGGATCATCCTCAGCTTCGGCCTCAATATTTTGAACGGTTATCGTATCCAGTGTAATATCTGCAATTGTATCGCCGTTTTTGTTTATCATATAAGCGTGGCTGTTTTCGCCAACGTGAATCGAAGATACGATATCGTTTAAAAAAGTTTCCTTATTCATATTATATGGTGCCGATTTATTTGTCAACTTCTTTTATCGTATCAATATTTATTTTCCGGTATAAATATGCAAAACAGAATGCATTTGGAAAATGGTAAAGGAAAAGAGTAAAAAGTAATGTTGCTTGTCCGGATTTATGTTATGATGAAGTTATCGTAGAAAAATAAATACGGATTAGAAAAAGGAGGAACTTATGAGGTATCGTGAACTTGGAAAGACAGGTCTTAAGGTCAGTGAAATCGGTCTTGGGGGTGAATGGCTGGAGCGGCATAATACGGAAGAAGTAAAAGCTGTGATAGACGTCTGCGTAAAGGAAGGCATTAACATACTGGACTGCTGGATGTCGGAACCGAATGTGCGTTCCAATATCGGCCTGGCAGTCAAAGGAAAGCGCGACCGGTGGATTATACAGGGACATATTGGCTCTGTCTGGGAAAACGGACAGTATGTCAGATCAAGGGAGATTGAAAAAGTAAAACCGGCTTTTGAAGATTTGCTGGCCAGATTGCAGACGGATTATGTGGATCTGGGAATGATTCATTTTATTGATACGAAAGAAGAATTTGAGCGGGTGATCAACGGGGAATTTATGGAATATGTGCGTCAGCTGAAAAAGGAAGGAAAAATCCGCCATATCGGTATGAGCACGCACAATCCGGAGACTGCCGAGATGGCTGCCCGTCAGGGTGAGATAGAAATGATTTTGTTCAGTGTCAATCCGGCATTTGATATGCTGCCGCCGGTGACAGACGTGGATCGGTATTTTACGGAACAGTACGACGATGCATGCGGTGGAATTGCACCGGAGAGAGAACGGCTGTATCAGCTTTGTGAGCGGAACGGCATCGGTATTACGGTTATGAAGGGATATGCCGGAGGACGTTTGTTTCAGGCGGAAACATCTCCTTTTGGCGTAGCGCTGACACCGGTGCAGTGCATTCATTATGCACTGACACGTCCGGCAGTGGCGTCGATTCTGGCAGGATTTGATCATCCGCAGCATGTATATGAGGCAGTGGCGTATGAAACGGCTTCGGATGAACAAAAGAATTATGCGGGTGTGCTGGCTGCGGCACCCAAGCATGCATTTTCAACGGGACAATGCACGTATTGCGGGCACTGCGCGCCATGTCCGGCAGGAATAGACATCGCAATGGCAAATAAATTATATGACCTTGCATGTATGCAAGAAGAGGTTCCGGGTACGGTCAGAGCACATTATGCGCAGCTGTCCGCAGCTGCCAAAGACTGTATGGAATGCGGCGGATGTGAAAGCAGATGCCCGTTTCAGGTTCCGGTCATAGACAGGATGAGAAAAATGAAAGAATTATTTGGAGATTAGAGCAGGCAATGAATCTGGAAGAACTTGTAAATGACAGGTATGATGTGCTTACGGCAAATGACCGGGAAATGCTGACCGCCATCTTCCGGGATAAACAGGCCGTAAAACAGATGAACAGTACACAGCTGGCGTCTTATCTGCATGTTTCCAGAACGACGCTGGTCCGTCTGATGAAAAAACTGGGGATAGATTCCTATCAGGAATTGAAACTGCTTTTGAACAGAAAAGAAGAACATGTGGTGTATTTATATCATTTGCAGGATATTGTCAAAGAGTATCATGTAATGGTTGATGAATTAAAAAAACATGATTATGAGGCGGTCTGAAAGTGCTGCGTAGATTTGTTTGACCTGGGAGAAGTACGTCTTGCAAGAGAGCGGTTCGGGAGACAGGCATCAGGACAATGGCTCTTACCCGATGGGCGAATAATACACTGGCAAGGAGTGTTCGGGAAAATCTGTATGTCGGAACGAAAACCGTCAGTCATACAGGCGGGCAATCGTATGAAATGGTAGCGGCATTTTATATTTTACTCGATATATTATCGGTTCGTTATCTGGAATATGCTCAAAAGCATGGGGAGGAAGTCGTAAATGAGAGTGGATGAACTGCTGAACGTTCATTATGATGAACTGAGCGATAATGAAAAGTACGTATGCCATTATTTAGCCGGACACTATGATGAATGTGGCAGGAAAACGGTGGAAGAGTTTGCTGCTGCCTGTAATGTATCCAAGACGCTGCTTATACGGTTTGCAAATCATGCCTGCGTATTTTACAGAAATGATTTTCAGCATAAGATCAGCGGCAGCAGCAAAACGGAACAGAATATGCTTCGTATAAAGAACAAGATTTCTTATGAAGAAAATTTGGCAGAGATCAAAAATGATGCGCCGGATATACATAAAATCTGTGTTTTAGGACAACAGACTGCCGTCGATTGGCTGGAAAAGAAACTGGAGCCGCATGTGGAAACGATTCAGAAAAAGAAGTGGGGACATGACTGGTATCTGGAACTGCTTCCGGCAGGCTGTAATAAGGGCAGTGCGGTAAAAAAACTGAACCGGAAACTTGGTATATTGAAAAAGGAAAGCATGAGCTTTGGCGACAGTGAAAATGATATTGCAATGATGGAAGCGACCGGAATTGCAGTCGCGGTCGGATGCGGAAATCCTCTTGTTGGAACCTATGCGTCTTCCATATGTGAACCGGTTATGGAGGACGGTATTTATAAAGAACTGTTAAGAAGAAATGTGCTTCATGTTTTTGAAAAAGCAGAAAGCAAGAATTGAAAATGAAAAAACAATGGTGGCAGGAAGAAGTTGTTTACCAGATCTATCCGAAAAGTTTTTATGACAGTAATGATGATGGAATTGGTGATTTGCGCGGAATTACCGAAAAACTGGACTATCTGGAAGAGCTGGGAATCACCATGCTGTGGATTTGTCCGATATACCGGTCGCCTATGGATGATAACGGTTATGATATTTCCGATTATATGGCCATTGCATCGGAATTCGGCACGATGCAGGATTTGGAGCAGTTAATAGCAGAAGCAAAAAAACGTGGAATAAAAATTATTCTGGCTCTGGTCATAAATCATACGTCAGATGAACATGAATGGTTTCAAAAAGCGCTTGCAGACAAAGACAGCGCTTACCATGATTACTATATTTTTAAAGAAGGAAACCAGGAGCCAAATAACTGGCGATCGGTTTTCGGCGGAAGTGTATGGCAAAAAGTTCCGGGATGGGACGAATATTATTTTCATACATTTGGGAAAAAACAACCGGATTTGAACTGGGAAAATAAGGAGCTCAGAAACCAATTGTATGAAATGGTGAACCGGTGGCTGGATAAAGGAATTGCAGGATTTCGCATTGATGCAATAACGTTTATAAAAAAAGATCTGACATGGAAAAACTGTGAAGCGGACGGCGTGGACGGACTTGCAAAATGTACAAAAACTTGCAGGAATCAGCCGGGAATTAAAGTCTTGTACCTTTGACAGGCACATGTGTCTGACGGTGGCGGAAGCGCCGGGAGTTGACTATGAGGAATTAGAGGAATTTATCGGAGAAAACGGTTATTTTTCCATGATATTTGATTTTCGATATGCGGATCTGGACATTGCTTCCGGCAGTGAATGGTTCAAACGGGTGGACTGGAGTGTGAAAGATTTAAACGATAAAATTATGGCAAGCCAGATGGCAATACAAAAATATGGATGGGGAGCAAATTTCATTGAAAATCACGATCAGCCGAGAGCCGCAACGAAATATTTAAAAGAAGGCCGGCATAATGCGGAAGCGGTAAAAACATTGGCAGCCATGTATTTTTTTCTGAGAGGCATTCCGTTTATTTATCAGGGTCAGGAATTAGGCATGGTCAACTTTGAAAGAAAATCGGTAGATGAATTTGACGATATATCAAGCATTGACCAGTATCATCGCTCCATACAAGAAGGATATACGGCGCAGCAGGCTTTGCGGTTTGTAAATATGCGCAGCAGAGACAACGCCCGCACACCGTTTCCATGGAATCATGAACGATATGGAGGATTTTCCACCGTAAAACCATGGCTTGGAATGACCGAGGAATATCCAAAGATCAATGCCGAAGCACAGATCGGAAAAAAAGGAAGTATGTATGAATTTTATAAGCAGATGAAGGTGTGAAGCGTCTGATGAGAACGCTTGGAGATATTTTTGTACCGATCATACCGGTTATTGCAGCTACCGGACTTTTTCTTGGAATGAAAGGATGCCTGTTTAATGACAATGTGCTGTCACTGTTTGGTGCAAATTCATCTATGATACCGGATTATATTGTGACATTGGTCAATGTACTGACAGAAACGGCATTTGCGTTCCTTCCGGCAATCATTTGCTGGTCGGCGTATAAAGTGTTTGGCGGAACGCCTGTGATCGGAATGGTAATCGGATTGATGCTCGTATCCCCGATACTGCCGAATGCATATTCCGTAGCCGATCCAAACAGCGGTATTGAAGCGGTAAAAGCATTTGGCGGCATTCCGATTGTCGGATGTCAGGGAAGTGTGCTGACTGCAATATTGACGGCGCTGATTGGAGCGGGTTTGGAGAAAAAACTGCGCAAGATCATGCCAAATGCGTTGGACCTGATTATGACGCCGTTTATCGTTATGCTTGGCACCTTCCTTGTGACGATTCTTTGAATAGGGCCTGTTATGCATATTGTAGAGTTAAAACTGGTACGGATTGTGGAGCTGCTGATCGGCATTCCGTTTGGCATTGGTGGATTTATAATCGGGGCTACTTATCCGCTGCTTGTTATTACCGGTCTGCATCATACTTATACGATGATTGAAACATCCTTGCTGGCAAATACCGGCTTTAATCCGGTCATTACACTTTGTGCGATGTATGGCTTTGCCAATGTGGGAACATGTTTGGCTTTTCTGGCAAAAGCGAAAAAAGAAAATGTTCGGCAGACAGCTGTCGGAGCAATGCTTTCCCAGTTATTTGGCATCAGCGAACCGGTTCTTTTTGGTATTCAGATTCGTTATAATCTGCGTCCGCTGGTTATTATGCTTTGTTCTTCCGGTCTGGGTGCGGCATTGCTGTCCATTTTGAATATTCGCTCCAACTCCTATGGTCTGGCGGTGCTTCCATCTTACCTGATGTATATATATGAAGGGAGACAGCTCCTATGGTACTTTATTGTATCTCTGATTTCCGTAACATTATGTTTTACACTTACTTATATGTTTGGCATTCCGCAGGAAGTATTGGAAACGGACGACGCAGGCAGCCACGACGGCAATGACGCGGATTACATAGAGACGGATCACGGACAGATTTCCGTACGCATTAACAGTCCGTTGACAGGAAAGGCGGTTCCGATGACAGAAGTACCGGATGATACGTTTGCCGCACAGGTGCTTGGAAAGGGAATGGCCGTCCTGCCGAGCGAAGGCAAAGTAGTTGCTCCCTGTGAAGCAGAGGTGACGACTGTGTTTGATACAAAACATGCAATCGGCCTGACTACAAAAGAAGGTGTGGAATTGCTGATTCATATTGGAATCAACACGGTTGAACTGGGAGGAAAATATTATGAAGTTCATGTTGCGGAAGGAGATCAGGTCCGTCCGGGACAGCTTTTGGTTACATTTGATATTGCCAAAATTCAAAATGCCGGCTATAATCTGACAACGCCTGTTATTGTAACAAATACGGATGATTACAAAACGGTGGAGGGAATGGCGTCCGGAACGGTTAAGTTCATGGATTCTTTTGTTAAAGTGGAGAATTAAACGCATAATCAGGCATAAAAAGCAGGAAACTGTAAAAGTTATCCTGCTTTTTTATGTCCGGAATGAACAATGCCAGCCAACAAAAGTATCGGAAAAATAACTCCGGCCAGAACTCCGGTTTTCAGGTCATTTCCAAACGCTTCCGATACCAGTCCAACCAGCGTAGGTCCGGCGGAACAGCCGACGTCTCCGCCTAAAGCCAGCAATGCGAACATCGCAGTCCCACCTTTTGGCAAAGCTGCAGATGCTTTGCTGAAAGTTCCCGGCCACATAATCCCGACGGACAGGCCGCATACGGCGCAGGCAAGCAGGCAAAGCTGCGGCAGAGGGAACAGGGAAATGCCAAGATAGGATACGATACAAAGGCAGCTGCTGTAAATCATAAAACGTTCCGGATGAATGCGTTCACCATATTTACCATAGAATGCTCTGGATGTACCCATTAAAATCGCAAATGCCATTGGGCCGGCCAGATCTCCTGCGGTTTTTGAAATGCCAAGGCCCATTTCCGCAAATGTGGAAGCCCACTGGCTGACAGCCTGTTCACTTGCGCCAGCACATATCATCATGACGAATAAAATCCAAAATAGCTTCATGCGGAATAATTCCGTTAACCGGAGTCCGGACGCGCCATCTTCGATCAGCGCTGCAATAGGAACTTTTGTAAAAGCAAAAGCATTTGCAAGCGGTATCAGCGCCCATATGACTGCTAAAGTTTTCCGGTTTTCCATACCGGCCATATGGAAAAAAGTGTTGAAAGCAAAACAACACCTGCATGGCCCCAACAGTAAAAAGAATGCAGCATGCTCATGGTTTTTTCTTTATGGTCGGAAGGGCACGCTTCTACGACCGGACTGACGAGAACTTCCAGAAGTCCTCCGCCGATGGCATAGGTCATTACGGCAATTAAAATTCCGGAAAACGGCGTGGGCAGTATGTCCGGTAAAACCGCGAGCAGAATCAGACCCGCTGCGGATAAAGTGTGAGCGATCACCATGGATGCACGATATCCTATTTTGTCGATAAATCCGACGGAAAGCAGATCAATCAGCAGCTGTATGCCAAAATTAAACGTTACCAGCAGCGTAATCTGTGAAAGTGGAATATGGTAGCTTTTTTGAAAAAATAAAAACAGCAGTGGTGTAAAATTGTTAATAATTGCCTGTACGATATATCCGACGAAACAGGCCGTGATGGTTTTGTTATATTGGTTTTTCATTTACCTTTCCTCCTTTGTGAATGGGATTATATCATATTACATGTTATAAATCACTATCATATGAGCCCGAAAGAGTATGCAAGGGAACGCCGTAATGTATCACATGCGATGGAAAAATTTTCTTGACAAATCTTTCCGGCAGTACTATTATACTTTGAGAGTCAAACAATTTGACTTTCAAGTTATTTGAAAAGCAAACAAAAAACAGGCAGAAGTTCTGCCAATCATAAACGAAATATAATAAAAAATAAGGAGAATGCAGACATGTTAGAAAAAATCGCAGAAATTGTAAAAGAGCAGTTAAATACGGATATGGAAATTACGGAAGCAACGTCTTTTAAAGATGATCTGGGTGCGGATTCACTGGATATTTTTGAACTTGTCATGGCTCTGGAAGAAGAGTTTGGTGTGGAAATTCCATCTGAAGATTTGGAAAATGTCAATACGGTCGGTGATGTGATCGGTTATTTAAAAGCACATGATGTGGCAGAATAAGGCGGAACGAAGATGAAGACCAGAATTACACAATTATTAGGAATCCGGCATCCGATTATTCAGGGTGGTATGGCCTGGGTAGCGGAATATCATCTGGCAGCAGCCGTATCGAATGCAGGAGGACTGGGGATTATCGGAGCGGCAAGCGCGCCGCCGGAAGTCGTACGTACGCAGATTCAGGAAGTGAAAAAACTGACCGATCGGCCGTTTGGCGTCAATGTGATGCTGATGAATCCGAATGCGCCGGAAGTAGCACAGGTCGTTGTAGAAGAAGGCGTACCGGTAGTAACGACAGGGGCCGGTAATCCGGGTAAATTTATTGCTATGTGGAAAGAAGCCGGTGTAAAAGTGATTCCGGTAGTAGCAAGTGTGGCAATGGCCAAAATGATGGAACGAGCCGGAGCGGATGCGGTAGTGGCAGAAGGAATGGAGTCCGGCGGCCATATTGGCGAACTGTCTACGATGGCGCTTGTGCCGCAGGTAGCGGACGCGGTGCGGATTCCGGTTATTGCAGCCGGCGGCATTGCGGATGCCAGAGGCTTTGCGGCAGCGCTGATGCTTGGAGCGGATGCCGTACAGATGGGTACACGCTTTGTAACGGCCAGGGAGTCCATTGTACATGCGAATTATAAAGAGCGCATTGTAAAGGCAAAAGACATCGACTCCGAAGTAACCGGACGCTCAACCGGACATCCGATTCGTGTGCTGCGCAATCAGATGAGCCGCGATTACTTAAAAATGGAAAAAGCAGGCGCTTCGTTTGAAGAACTGGAAACACTGACACTAGGTTCTCTGCGCAAAGCGGTTATGGACGGTGATGTAAAAGGCGGCAGCCTGATGGCCGGACAGATTGCGGGACTGGTGAAACAGGAAAATACCTGCGAAGAGATTGTAGAGGAAATTATAAACGGAGCAAAAGAACTGTTAAACCGTCATTTTGAATAGAAAAATCTTTTGTTATAGAAGGATTTCAATCAGGAAAGGACATTCATATGGGAAAGACCGTCTATATGTTCCCGGGCAGGGGCACAATACATAGGAATGGGAAAAGAGTTTTATGAAATTATGATGTCTGCAAGGCAGTCTTTGATCTGGCTTCAAGTGTAACCGGACTGGACATTCCGGCTCTTTGCTTTGAAGAAAACGATCGGCTGAATATTACCGAATATACGCAGATTGCAATGCTGACAGTGGAAGCAGCTATTTATATGGCAATGGAACAGCAGAATTTAAGACCGGACTATGCGGCAGGATTAAGTCTTGGCGAGTACGGTGCGCTGATTGTGTCCAAAGCGCTGGATCCGGCGGATGCTTTCCGTATTATTCGTAAACGCGGCATTTATATGCAGGAAGCGGTTCCGACAGGAGGCGCCATGGCAGCGGTACTCGGACTGGACGCGGCAGCCATTGAAGCAGCCTGTGAACAGACAGAAGGCATTGTATCCATTGCAAATTACAACTGTCCGGGTCAGATCGTAATCACCGGAGAACAGGCAGCCGTGGAACAGGCGGGCGAAGCATGCAAAGCAGCAGGCGCAAAACGTGTGATGCCGTTAAAAGTAAGCGGGCCGTTTCATTCCAAAATGCTGACCGGCGCCGGAGAGCAGCTGGCAGACGAATTTAAAAATGTTAATTTTCGCCGTATAGAGGTTCCGTACGTGACCAATGTAACGGCAGATTTTGTAACGGATGAGACACAGATTCAAAATCTGCTTGTCAGACAGGTATCTTCTTCCGTACGCTGGCAGCAAAGTGTGGAGCGGCTGGTGGAAGCGGGTGCGGATGAATTTGTGGAAGTTGGCCCGGGACATACATTGACTGGTTTTATGAAGAAGATCAATCGTGATGTAAAAGTCTTTCATATAGAAAAGCCGGAGGATTTGGAAATTATGTTAACCGATAAAATTGCACTGGTAACCGGTGCAGGCAGAGGAATCGGCAAAGCGGCAGCGAAGCTGCTTGCAGCGCATGGCGCTTATGTCTATGTCAATTATAACGGATCAGAAGAAGCCGCACGGCAGACTGTGGATGAAATTAAGCAAAACGGCGGTAAGGCGGAAGCGCTGCAGTGCAATGTAGCTGACTTTCAGGCTTGTGCGGATATGATTGCGGCTATTATCAGACAAAGCGGCAGACTGGATATTTTAGTAAATAATGCCGGAATTACAAGAGACGGACTGCTGATGAAAATGTCGGAGGAAGATTATGACCAGGTGCTGGACATTAATTTAAAAGGAACTTTTCATACCATCCGGCATGCTTCCAGATATATGCTGAAACAAAAGAGCGGCAAGATTATTAATATGACATCGGTATCCGGCGTGCTTGGCAATGCCGGACAGGCGAATTACAGCGCGTCTAAGGCGGGCGTGATAGGACTTACGAAAAGTGCGGCCAGAGAACTGGCGTCCAGAGGAATTTGTGTGAATGCCATTGCTCCGGGTTATGTGGAGACCGATATGACAAACGGATTGTCAGAACAGGTAAAAACACAAATGCTGGCGC
Source organism: Eubacterium plexicaudatum ASF492 (assembly GCF_000364225.2). Lineage (GTDB taxonomy): Bacteria > Bacillota > Clostridia > Lachnospirales > Lachnospiraceae > Eubacterium_J > Eubacterium_J plexicaudatum. The sequence continues at coordinate 3,340,498 of NZ_AQFT02000001.1, read as the reverse complement.
AAATTCCAATGGGCCGTGCAGCTTCACCGGAGGAGATCGCAAATACGGTGCTGTTTTTGGCATCTGACCAATCTGCATATATAACCGGACAGGTGCTGTGTGTAGACGGCGGGATGGCGATGTAGTATAAAATTTATACGGAAGTCAGGAGGAAAGGAATGAAACGCAGAGTAGTAGTAACGGGCATGGGTGCAGTTACACCGATCGGATTAAATGTAAATGAGTTTTGGAATGCGGTAAAAGAACAACAGATTGGATTTGCACCAATTACGTCTTTTGATACGTCAGATTACAAATGCCATCTGGCGGCGGAAGTCAAAGGATTTGAAGGAAAAAATTATATGGATTTCAAATCCGCGAAACGTATGGAACGATTCAGCCAGTTTGCGGTGGCTGCTTCCAAAGAGGCGCTCGAGGATGCTGCGCTTGATATGGAGCAGGAAGATGCTTATCGTGTAGGCTGTGCGATCAGTTCCGGAATCGGGAGCCTTCAGGCAATCGAACGGGAATATAAAAAAATGTTGGAAAAAGGTCCGTCCAGAACCAATCCGCTGTTTGTGCCGATGATGATTTCCAATATGGCATCCGGCAATGTCTCAATCGCATTCGGACTGAAGGGAAAGAGCATCAATGTAGTGACCGCCTGTGCGAGCGGAACGAACAGCATTGGAGAAGCTTTCCGCACGATTCAGTACGGTGATTGTGATGTGATGGTTGCAGGAGGCTGTGAAGCAGGAATTACGCCGATTGGCATTGCCGGATTTACGGCGCTGACGGCATTATCTACAAAGGATGATCCGACACGTTGTTCCCTTCCGTTTGACAAAGACCGCAGCGGATTTGTTATGGGCGAAGGAGCCGGAATTGTGATTTTGGAAGAACTGGAGCATGCGAAAAAGCGCGGAGCCAGAATTTATGCGGAAGTGACCGGATACGGATGCACATCGGATGCGTATCATATTACTTCTCCGGCTGAAGACGGAGCGGGTGCAACGAAAGCGATGACAAATGCGATGGAAGATGCGGGACTGAAGCCGGAAGATATTACGTATATCAACGCACATGGAACAGCGACGCATCATAACGATTTGTTTGAAACAAGAGCTATCAAGCAGGCATTTGGCCCGCATGCATACAATCTGCGTATTAATTCCACCAAGTCTATGATCGGACATCTGCTTGGTGCGGCCGGAGCCGTGGAGTTTGTGACCTGTGTAAAAGAAATACAGGAAAGCTATATTCATGCGACGGTCGGATATACAACGCCTGATGAAGAGATTGACCTGGATTACTGCAAACAGCCGTATGAAGAAGAGATCCGTCATGCACTGAGCAATTCTCTCGGATTTGGCGGCCACAACGCAACGCTTGCTGTTTCAAAATATGAAAGTTAAAAACAGGAACAGTTGGAGGGAAAAAGATGTCTTTATTAAATGCATCGCAGATTATGGAAATCATTCCGCACAGACAGCCGTTTATGCTGCTGGATACAATCGAAGAGATGGAGTCTGGTAAACGTGTACGGGCGCGGAAATGTGTTACTTACAATGAACCGTTTTTCGCCGGACATTTTCCTGCCGAGCCGGTTATGCCGGGAGTGCTCATTGTAGAGGCAATGGCGCAGGCAGGGGCAGTAGCGATGCTGTCTCAGCCGCAGATGAAAGGAAAGACGGCTTATTTTGCAGGCATCAATTCGGCCAAATTCAAACAAAAAGTAGTCCCGGGTGATGTACTGGAACTGGAAGTGGAGATTGTGAAAGTGAAAGGTCCCGTAGGAATCGGAAAAGGGACGGCAACGATCGTTTCCATAGAAAAAGAAGAAATAGAAAAAGAAGAAACTGAGGGCAGGACGGAAAAAATAAATAGAAAACTTGCGGCATCTGCAGAGATTATGTTTGCCATAGGAAGCGGGGCGGATCAATAATGTGGCTCAAAAACAGCAAAAACAGCGAAAAAAGTGAAAAAAAACCTCTTTTTTTCAAAAAACGGAATATGCCGGATTTAACGCAGGAGCCGGAACCGGAGCAGGAGCAGAATGCGCAGCAGAAAGTGACGGTCAGACAGCCGGAACCGGAGAAAAGAAAATCGGAGCAGAAAAAAACGGAACAGGACGTATTTGAATGTAAAAATGCGGCGCCCGGATTTCCAAGTCGGAAACGGTGGCCAATAAATACGTATGTAAGGAATGTGGATATTATTTCCGTATACGGACAAAAACAGAATCCGGATGGTTGCGGACGCCGGTACGTTTGAACCATGGTTTGAAGATACACAGGAGACAAATCCGCTGAATTTTCCGGGATATGAAGAAAAGCTTGTACAGATTCAGGAAAAGACGAAGCTGAAAGAAGGAGTAACAATTGGCTATGCAAGAATTGATGGAGAACCGGTTGTTATTGGCGTGTGTGATGCAAGATTTCTGATGGGCAGCATGGGACATGTGGTTGGTGAAAAAATAGCCTGTGCGGTTGAAAAAGCAACGACGATGCGTCTGCCGGTTATTTTGTTTTGCTGTTCCGGCGGCGCACGGATGCAGGAGGGCATTATTTCCCTCATGCAGATGGCAAAAACGTCTGCGGCATTGAAAAAGCACAGCGATACCGGACTGTTATATATTCCGGTGCTGACAGATCCTACCACCGGCGGCGTAACGGCCAGCTTTGCGATGCTTGGAGATATTATTCTTGCCGAACCCGGCGCGCTGATCGGGTTTGCCGGGCCAAGGGTAATTGAACAGACGATCGGAGAAAAGCTTCCGGATGGATTTCAGCGTGCAGAGTTTCAGCTGGAGCATGGGTTTGTAGATGCGGTCGTTGAGCGAAAAGATCTTAAGCAGACATTGGCTAAAATATTAAAATACCATCACGGCAGTCAGAGTTTTCATGCGTTTACAAAAGCAGGAAGTATTTCCGTAATACCGGACGAGCGCTGCAGAGAGCATATGGAAAAAGCGGAATTCAAATCTGTCTGGGACAAAGTAAAGGCAGCCAGACAGGTTACGCGCCCGGCAGCAACAGATTATATCAGCCGGATTTTTGACGGCTTTTTGGAATTCCATGGAGACAGACAGTTTCGGGATGATCCGGCAGTCGTAGGCGGTATCGCGCTGTTGGACGGGCAGCCGGTTACGGTAATCGGTATTCAGAAAGGAACGTCCATGGAAGAATGCACACAGCGTAATTTTGGCATGGCTTCTCCGGAAGGATACCGCAAGGCGCTGCGTCTGATGCGGCAGGCCGAAAAATTTCATCGGCCGATCGTTACGTTTGTCAATACATCCGGTGCGTTTTGCGGGATGGAAGCCGAAGAACTGGGTCAGGGAGAAGCGATTGCACGAAACCTATATGAAATGTCGGCTTTTAAAGTGCCGGTGATCTGTATGATGATCGGAGAAGGCGGCAGCGGCGGTGCATTGGCGCTGGCCGTCGGTAATCAGGTATGGATGATGGAAAACGCGACCTATTCGGTACTCTCTCCGGAAGGCTTTGCGTCCATTTTATGGAAAGACAGCAGCCGTGCACAGGAAGCGGCCGGTGTTATGAAAATTACGGCACATGATCTGTATGATCTTCATGTCGTAGAAAAGGTAATACCGGAATATGGCGGTGCGGATGAGGTAACGGTAGATACGATTTCCATGTATATGAAGATACATCTGAAAGAATATTTGTCTTCCCAGGCAGAAAAGAGCGGAGAAGATTTTGCAAAAGAACGTTATGAGAGATTTCGCAGATTTTAAAGGCGCCCAGTCTAATGGCATTGAATCAAGGGAGGAAAACGAATGAGAGCGAGAATTGCCGGAACAGGCAGCAGTCTTCCAGGTTTACGAGTGACCAACGATGATCTTGGCAAAATCATGGATACGTCCGATGCGTGGATCCGCAACCGTACCGGAATCGGTGCAAGGCATATTGCAGTGGAGGAAACGACAGCGAGCATGTCCATAGAGGCGGCAAAACAGGCGTTGGAACAGGCTGGCATCAAAGCAGAAGAACTGGATTTGATTATTGCGGCAACATTGAGTGCGGATCATGTCCTGCCGCCGCTGTCATGCGAGATACAGAGTGCATTGGGTGCCGTTCATGCAGTCGCCTATGATTTGTGTGCGGCCTGTTCAGGTTTTGTCTTTGCATTAAATACGGCACAGGCTTATATTCAAAGCGGCTTGTATAAAAACATACTGATCGTTGGGGCGGAGACTTTGTCAAAACTGATGGATTGGTCCGACCGTTCGACTTGTGTGTTATTTGGAGACGGAGCCGGAGCAGCGGTCGTTACGGCAGCCGAAGAAGGAATTTTTGCAGGCGTACAGGGTTCGGACGGTTCCAAAGGGATGGTATTGTCCTGCGGTGGCAGGCCGGTACACAATCTTTTTGCAGATCGGGAACCGGAAGATCCGTATGTAAGAATGAACGGACAGGAAGTCTACAAATTTGCAGTCCGTACCGTGCCAAAATGCATCGGTCAGGTATTGGAGCAGGTACGGCTGCAGCCACAGGATATTTCTCTGTTTTTGCTGCATCAGGCCAACCAGCGCATTATAGAAGCAGTGGCAAAACGTCTGGGGCAGCCGATGGAAAAATTTCCGGTCTGTCTGGAAGAGTGCGGAAATATCTCTGCCGCAAGTGTGCCTATTTTATTAGATCAGGTAAATCGACAGGGCAGATTAAAAAGCGGAGACAAGATTATACTGGCCGGGTTTGGCGCAGGACTGACCTGGGGAGCAATTGCGCTCAGTTGGTAAAAAGGGAGCGGCGGGAAATGGATACGGAGCAGACATTAAACAAGCTTTTGGTACAATTCTTTAAATACATTATGGAAATAGAAGAAAGAAAACTGATCACAGATGAATTTAAAGAGATTACTTACAATGATATGCATATCATTGAAGCGATTGGTCTAAAGCAGCCAAAGAAAATGTCTGAGATTGCTAAAATCATGTCTGTGACAACAGGAACGCTGACAAAAGCAGTTAATGCGTTGGAAAAAAGGATTTGTACAGCGTGAACGTAGTGAACAGGATAAGCGGGTTGTATTTATGATGCTTACGGAACGTGGCGTATTGGCGTATCGGCATCATGAGAGGTTCCATCAGGATATGATTGCCTTTATTTTGGAACATGTGAGTGAAGATGAAAGTATGGTGCTGCAGAAGGCACTGGAGCGTATGATGGGATATTTTCGGCAGAAATATGATCCGTTGTGACTGTCTGCATGAAAAGGGAAGGACAGTGTCCTTCCCTTTTATTATTGTATTATGAATGCCTTTTTTGGCTGATAAATTCAATTGTTTTCTGATCTTTCATTCCATTGAAAAATTTATCCAATACTTTTTGGAAAACGTCTACTTCGGGACAGGCTTCGGAAAATAAAGTCATCGAGGATTTTAATTTCATGTCGTCCGGAAATCCAAATATCTTATTGGCATCGCAGCATTCCAGCTCCAGCAGAGACCGGCTGATTTCCAGCAGATGGGAACGCAGCAGAGGTTCCCTCATATAATCTCTTGCCTCTTCGATATCCCGAATGGAATAATAGTTACTGATTTCGGTGGTGCCAAGTCCGGCAATTTGCGGAAAGATGTACCACATCCAGTGGCTTTGCTTGCGGCCGTTCTTTATTTCGGAAAGGGCGTTCGGATAATCTCTTAAGTGCACGTCAATAAAACGGTTCAAATGCTGTGGTTCCATATAGGACTCCTCCTCTTTTTGTATCATTTTTTCATATCTATATATAGTTTATATGAAAATGCATCGAAAAGCAATGTCTATTGTAAAAATGCAACGTTTGATTTATCTTAAATATTTTGTTGTAATCCTGAATTATTTTTATTATAATGGAGAAAAGTAAACGGAAAAAATGGTAAAGCGGAGCATGGAAAAGAATGATCTATCTATTTACAGCATTATACGGGGAAGCACAGATGTTTATCGAGCGGTTTCACCTGAAAAAACAGATGGATGGTACGCGGTTTCAGCAGTTTCGAAGTGAATCCGGGCAGATATTGCTTACGGTCAGCGGTGTGGGAGAGATTGCAGCGGCGGCAGCGGTCAGCAGCGTGTGTACGCAGGTTCCTCCCGGCCAGCATGATTTTTTGCTGAACGTTGGAATTTGTGCGGGTGTACCGGACGGGCACGGCATTTATTATATCCGCAAGCTTACGGAGCTTACGACCGGCAAGACGTTTTACCCGGATTTGCTGTATATCCATGGTTTGCCGGAAGCGGAACTTTGGACCGTTATGAAGCCATGGAGACGGGCTGCGCAGACAGACGGCATGGCAGAAGCATATTCGCACGATACGGGAGCGGAGTCCGGTTTAAAGCTGTACGATATGGAAGCTGCTGCCATATATCAGGCAGGCGCGTATTTTTTTAGCCCGCATCAGATGATGTTTGTAAAAGTGATTTCGGACAGCGGAGAGGGAGAGACGTTGGGTACGGCGGATGCGAGAAACTGTCTGCAAGCATACGGCAAAGATTTATGTGGACTTTTGGAACGATTATTACGGATTGTTCAAATGGAAAACCGTCCGGAACAGGCGGTACAATACGGTGAAACAGAACAGTGGTTTCAGCGGCTTTGTGCGGATCTACACTGTTCAAAAGCGATGGCAGATCTGTTAAGGCAGTATGTACGTTATGCTTCACTTTCAGGCATAGACTATTGCCAGGTAGTGCAAAAGCTGTATGAGGAAAACAGACTTCCATGCGGGAATAAAAGAGAAGGGAAGCAATGCTTTGAAGAGCTTAAACAAAGGCTGTTTTAACCCCTTTTTTTCGCATATTTATGTTGAAAACAAGGTGTGGGACCATCCGCGGACAAAGCGTATACTTGCGCAGTACCGGCAGGCGCAGGTGATTCGGATTGGTCATTATAAAGATGTTTTCTGCAGAAGCAGGCAAAATTATATGCTGCAGCATCGTTCGCAGAAGCTGATACTTGCAGCGAAAGACACGCAGATGCTTTATCGGGGGTCGCCGGTTTGTCAGAGTTTTGGAAATACGAATTTTTATTATACATCCTGTATGATGAACTGTATTTATGATTGTGAATACTGTTACTTAAAAGGCATGTATCCGTCAGCCAATATTGTAATTTTTGTAAATCTGGAGGATATATTTGCCGATGTGGAACAAATGCTGGAAACGCAGACGCTTTATTTATGCGTTGCTTATGATACGGATTTGCTCGCGCTTGAGAAAGTGGCGGGGTATGCTGCTGCGTGGAGCAGGTTTGCGGCAGGACATGCGTCCGGTCTAAAAATAGAAATACGAACCAAATGTGCCAATAAACGTTTTTTTGAAAGTCAGGAGCCATTGTCAAATGTTATCTATGCTTTCACACTGTCGCCTCAGACAGTTGTGGAACGCTTCGAGCATGATACGCCTTCCTTATCAGAACGGATTGCATGTGCAGCCAAGGCAGTCAGTGCCGGTTTTTTGGTACGGCTTTGTTTTGATCCTATGATTTATGTTCCGAAATGGCAGGATCATTATGCCGAAATGCTGGAACAGGTATTTTCGGTTATTGACGCGGAAAAGCTGACGGATGTGAGTGTGGGTTCTTTCCGCATTTCACAGGATTATCTGAAAAAGATGCGCAGACAGCAGCCGGACAGCGCCGCGGTATGGTTTCCGTTCCAGGCAGATCATGGATATTATCACTATCCGAAAGAACTGATGGAACAGATGGAGCAGGAACTGACGGATCGTTTGCGGCAGTATCTGCCTAACAGTCGAATTTTTTTATGGAATGAAGCATAAAATTCGGATATGTATATGTAAAAGAAAGCAGGGGTACCATGAACGATACAAAACAAATATCTTATGCGGCAGTTGTTACGGGGGCATCGTCCGGCATAGGATTTGCCGTCAGTAGGAAGCTGACACAGATGGGTTATGAAGTATTCGGAATCGGGCGGAATTTTTCCGACGATACGTTATGGAAGGAAGATCATGTGCATCCGATTGTCTGTGACATGCTGGATACGAACCGGCTGTGTGACCATATCCGTCAGATTAAATCCGAAAATCGGATACGGGTGCTTGTAAACAATGCAGGGGTCGGTTATTACGGACTCCATGAAGAGCTGAATCCGAAAAAAATTCAGGAACTGGTGCGCATCAATCTGGAAGCGCCGATGATACTGGCACAGCAGCTTTTGCGTGATTTGAAAAAACATGCGGGTTATATGATTAATATTACGTCCGTAACGGCCGGAAAGTCCAATCCGCACGGATGTGCTTATGGGGCGACAAAAGCGGGACTTGCCAGTTTTTCCGCAAGTCTGTTTGACGAAGCACGCAAATATGGTGTAAAAGTAGTATCCATTGCGCCGGATATGACAAAGACGAACTTATACAGGAATGCCGATTTCAGGGAGGGAGATGAAGAGGATTGCTATCTGCAGCCGGAAGAGGTAGCGCAGGCAGCAGCGTTTGTATTGAGCCAGAGAGAAGGAATGGTTATAACAGAGCTTACGTTAAAGCCGCAGCGTCATCGGATTAAGAAAGAAAAGCGGTTTTAACTGTCAGCGGCAGAATACGCAGTCTGCCGATCAGGGGAGGGGGTTGACGGCATGTACCATATCGCTGTCGTAGAAGATGAACAGGAATGTTCCAAACAGGTTCGGACGTTTTTAAAACAGTATCAGGAAGAAAACAGTGTTCGATTTAAAGTATCGGCGTTTGGGAATGGAGTACAGCTGCTGGATCATTACGAGCCCGTATATGATATGATTCTTATGGACATAGATATGCCGGGGATGAACGGGATGGATGCCGCGGAAAAAGTCCGGCAGTTTGATCAGGATGTTGTCATTGTGTTTATTACCAATCTGGCCGGATTTGCGATTCGTGGATATGAAGTAGGGGCTTTGGACTATGTAGTGAAGCCGCTGAATTATTATAATTTTTCGATGCGGCTGACAAGAGCGCTGAAGCGAAGCAGGGCCAGAGTTCCGCATCAGATTATGCTGACGCTTCCGGACGGGGTTAAGAGACTGGAAGTCGGACAGATTTATTATGTGGAAGTGCAAAACCGCATGCTGCATTATTATACGACAGAAGGTACCTTTACGGTACGCGGAACGATGCAGAGTGCGCAGCAGATGCTGGAGGCGTATTCTTTCGCCAAATGCAATCACTGGTATATTGTAAATCTGAGACATGTAACGGAAGTAAAAAAGAATATGGTTGTTGTAGGAACTTATGAACTGGAGATCAGCAGGCGGAATCGGACGCCGTTTCTCAAAGCGCTTACGGAATATGTAGGAGGTTATTGCTGATGAATGATCAGGTGAGCAGATGGATTATGCAGGGAGCTTATTTGGCAAGTGGGTATGTTTATGTACGCACGATTGAACCGAAACCTGAAAATCGCAGAAAGACGGCCTGTATCGCAGTTTCTTTTATTCTGTTTTTTGCTTTGTTAAATCAGTTTTATGTATATGATAAATTCCGGACGGAAATGGCAACGAGAATGGTCGGATTTTTGTTGCTTGGATATATGATTTATACAGGCAGAAAAGTATCACTTGTGGCAGCGTTTTATTATACGGTATGGGCGTTTTGCTCCTGGCAGCTGATGTACGAGTGGTATCTGGTCTGCTACAATATGGGAGAGACCTATTGGATAAACAGACGGATGCAGCAGTGGGTGACGGAATTTTTGATTTTTGCAGTCGGATATCTGATCATAGCGCTGACAATTGGCCGGATTATTCCGGATAAAGGAAAGAAAAGCATTGGTCTGAGGCAGCTGTCGCTCGCGCTTATTACGTTTGCCAATTTTCAGATTGTTCCGTTTGTGCCGGGAGATCTGGAGTATAGTTTTCATGATTTAAGATGTCTCATTGTCTATGTCGTGCAGCTGTTATTGTGCATAGTGCTGTATTTGCAGAACGAACTTTTTAAAAAGAGTGAGCTGCGTAAGGAACTGGAGATTATGGGGCTGCTTTGGCAGAAGGAAAAAGAACATTTCCAGCTGTCCAAAGAAAATATTTCTTATATGAACCAGAAGGTGCATGACTTAAAGCATCATATTCTTGCGATGCGCAGCGCAGATAAAGACGAGATCGAACGGTATCTGACGGAACTTGAAGGGTCGGTACGCATTTATGAATCCATTGTGCATACGGGAAGCGCCGTACTGGATACGATTCTGACCGAAAAGAGTCTTTACTGCAAAGATCATGGGATTACGATTTCGTGCATGGCAGACGGCAGCCAGATGGAGTTTATGCATACGGTAGATCTGTATGCGGTTCTTGGAAATGCGCTGGATAATGCGATTGAAGAAGTAGAAAAGTTTCAGGAACAGGAAAAAAGACAGATTGATGTGGTGATTTATCGAAAACAGCAGTTTTTGGCGATGCATATTACCAATCCGATGGAAGGCGGACTTGAATATGAAGAAGGACTGCCGGTAACGACAAAAGGAAGCCGCCTTGTTCATGGATTTGGGCTGCGCAGCATTCGGCACATTTTGAAAAAGTATGACGGATTTCTTACGATACAGGAAGAAGACGGTTGTTTTTCCCTGCTGATGTTAATCCCAATACAACAGCCGTATTTTCCGACAGAAGAATGACTGTTTTTGTCGAATTATGACCACATCGGGCATTTACGGAACCACTTAGGTAATAAGTGTTGCAAAATGAAAAAGGATTTTGTAGATTGTGTATAAATAATCAGCAAAGTCCTTTTTTTATTTGTTGCATATGAATATGCCCTGTGCGGTATGTCGACGGATTATTTTATACATATGTGTATAAAAAAAGAACGATATGTTGAAAATAAAAAAGAAAGGAGAGGTATGGTGCAATGAGAAAAATCGTAAAGCTGATGGAAGACTGGCAGTTTACATATCAGGGGCAGAAAAAGCGTCTGATAGATTTGCCGCATACATGGAATGCCGTGGACGGACAGGATGGAAACAACGATTATTTTCGTGGGACCTGTGTTTATGAAAAGTCGATTCCCAGGCCGGAGTTTTCGGATGAGGAACGGGTTTATCTGCAGTTTCATGGTGTGAATGCGAGTGCAAGGGTGATTTTGAACGGGATTACGGTTCTTACACATGATAACGGATATGCTACCTTTCGGACAGATGTGACGGATGTGCTGAAAGAACGGAATGAGCTGCGTGTGGAAGTGGATAACGGTCAAAATCAAAAAGTCTATCCGCAGGTTGCGGACTTTACTTTTTATGGCGGCATATACCGGGATGTGGAATTTTTGATCGTGCACAGGACGCATTTTGATCTGGATTACTATGGGGCTCCCGGCATACAGGTTTCGACGGATGTAAAGGGGAAGACGGGATTTGTAAAAGTACGTGCTTATACAAATAAACAAACGGATGAACTGAAAAAAGAAAATCTTTCCGTGTGTCTGACATTATTAGACGCACAGGGAGAGACGGCAGGTACGGCCGAAGGGACGAACGTAGTCATAAAAGTGCCGGATGCGCACCTTTGGAATGGAGTCAAAGATCCATATCTTTACAAACTGATTGCACAAATAAAACAAAAAGACACCGTGCTGGATGAGGTCGAAACATCTTGCGGCATCCGGACGTTTTCGTTTGATCCGGACAGGGGATTTTTCTTAAACGGGCTTTCTTATCCGCTGCGAGGCGTATCCAGACACCAGGACTGGAAAGGAATCGGGAATGCGATTTCCTTAAAGCAGATGGAAAAAGATATGGAACTGATCCGGGAAGTCGGGGCCAATACCATCCGGCTGGCACATTATCAGCATCATTCTTATTTTTATGATTTGTGTGACCGGTACGGCATGGTTGTATGGGCAGAGATTCCATATATATCCGCACATATGCCGCAGGGCAGGGAAAATACGTTTTTTCAGATGCGGGAACTGATCGTGCAGAATTACAATCATCCATGCATCGTTACGTGGGGAATTTCAAATGAAATTACAATTTCAAGGAAGTATAAAAAAGATATGCTGGATAATCATCATGCGCTGCAGCAGTTTGTGAAAAAACTGGATCCTGCAAGACCTACAACGCTTGCATGCTATGCGATGTGTCATCCGTTCCATCCGGTGTCCAAAATAACGGATCTGGTAGCATGGAATTTGTATCTGGGGTGGTACGTGCCAGGCTTATTTTTGAACGATCTGTTTATGAAGTTCTATCACCGGAAATATCCGAAGCGCTGTCTCGGGTACTCGGAATATGGTGCGGAAGGAATGCCAAATCTGCATAGTGCAAAGCCTAAAAGAGGAGACCATTCGGAAGAATATCAGGCAAAATATCACGAGTATATGCTTGCGTGTTTTGAACGGCATCCGTTTCTGTGGTCTACGTATGTATGGAATATGTTTGATTTTGCGGCAGATGCCAGAGATCAGGGTGGGGAACCTGGTATGAACCATAAGGGGCTGGTAACGTTTGACCGCAAGATTAAAAAGGACAGCTTTTATATTTACAAGGCATGGTGGAGTACGCAGCCTTTCGTACATCTTTGCGGCAAACGCTATAAATACCGTGCGGAAAATGTAACGAATGTGACCGTATATTCCAATCAGGAACAGGTATCGTTATACAATAACGGACAGTTGGTGGGGACGCAGAAGGGCAGACATGCGTTTCATTTTGCGCTTCCGATGGAAAAAGAAAATCGTCTGGAAGTAAAATCCGGTGCGCTGACCGATTCGGCGGTCATTTATAAGACCTCGCAGCCACGTCCGGAATACAAAGTGAAAAAGGGAAAGAGCCAGAATTGGGTATAGCAAGGAGAAGCAGTTATGGGAAAAAATCGTAATATAAGATCCGGAAAAAAAGAGTTTAAACGTGCCCGCAGAAAAGCAACCAGACCATGGAAAGCGCTGACCTGGATCAGTGCGCCGATTACGGTAATTCTGCTTGCACTGGCAGTGTTTTGCACGATCTTTGACAATTCCATATCTATTTTTGTCGGCGGCACCTTTAATAATATCAAAAATAAAGATGAGAATGCGGTCTACTATAAAATAGATTTCGATTCACAGGAAGAGATGGTTCATTATGGGGAAGAGATTTGTAAGCAGGTGGAAGCAGAAGGCGCGGCGCTTTTGATGAATGAAAATAATGCGCTTCCGTTAGCGGAAGGTGCGAAAGTAAGCTGTTTTTCCAATTCTTCGGTGAACCTTGTATACGGAGGCACCGGTTCCGGCAACATAGATGCATCTACGGCGAATACGCTGAAAGGCTCGCTGGAAATTGCAGGTTTTGACGTGAATCAGACGCTTTGGGACTTTTATCTTGGTCTGGATGAACAGTATACGAGAAAAAAAGGCGGTACGATTGCAACGGAGTCGGCGACGGTATCGGAATGTCCGTGGGAACTGTATAATGATACGGTGAAAGATTCCGTGAAAGCTTATGGTGATGCGGCAGTTGTCGTATTATCCCGTATTGGCGGAGAAGGCGCGGATCTGGATTATCGGAACGTGAATTATCTTGCAATCGATGAAAACGAAAGAGAAATGATGGAAAATATTGCAGCTATGAAAGCGGAAGGTTCCATCAAAAAGATTATTGTTCTTATTAACTCCGCGAATGCATTGCAGGTAGATTTTCTGAAAGATAACACATACGATGTGGATGCATGTCTGTGGATTGGAGATGTGGGGATTTCGGGTATTGATGCGGTCGGCGAGATACTGGCAGGAAAGGTGAATCCTTCCGGCAGTCTGGTAGATACGTATTGCTATAATAACTACTCTGCACCTGCAATGGCTAACTTTGCACCGGTTGTATATGAAGGATATGAAGAAGGGGTGATACCGGAAAAAGCAAGCACCTATATGATTTATCAGGAAGGTATTTATGTAGGTTATAAGTATTATGAGACACGCTATGAAGATTATGTCATGGAAAAAGGAAATGCAGGTGATTATGATTATGGAAAAGACGTTGCATTTCCGTTTGGATATGGACTGAGTTATACGGATTTTGCGTATGATGATCTTTCCGTGCATTATGATATGGATACGGATCGGTTTGAACTGTCCGTAACGGTAACGAACATCGGTGATACGTATGCAGGAAAGGAAACCGTACAGGTGTATGTACAGTCTCCGTATACGCAGTATGATGTAAAAAACAAAGTGGAGAAAGCGTCAGTGGCGCTCTGTGGATTTGGAAAAACAAAAGTGCTGGAGCCGGGCGGCAGTGAAACGCTGAAAATCTATGTGGATAAGCGCGACATTGCTTCTTATGATGCGTATGGCTGTGGGTCTTACATGCTGGACAAAGGAGATTATTATTTTACGGCAGCGACCGATGCACATAATGCCGTGAACAATATTCTGGCGGCAAAAGGTTATAAGGCGTCTGACGGACGGATGGATGCGGATGGCGTCAAGTCGCTTACGTATAAATGGAAGAATGCCAAGCAGGATACGACTTCCTATGCGACTTCGCTAAACGGAACAGCGATTACAAACCAGCTGTCAGATTCCGATATTAATCTGAGCGAAGATTTGGACGGTCAGAAGATTACGTATCTTTCACGCAGCGACTGGACGGGTACATTCCCGACAGAGTCCGTAAAACTGATGTTGACTGAAAATCTCATTGCAAAACTGCAGGATGTGCAGTACGATGCGGCAGATTATGATGAGGTTGAAATGCCGGTACTTGGTGCGGATAACGGGCTGAAACTCGTCGATATGATCGGAGTTGCTTATGATGACCCGAAATGGGAGCAGCTGTTGGATCAGCTTTCCTTTGACGATATGGTATCTTTGATCGGGGATTCTTTTCACTGGACGATGCCGATTGAGTCCGTACAGGCGCCGGGGACACGTGATGAGAACGGACCGCAGGGACTGACAGCATCTTTGTTTAAAGCAGGGGATGAGGAAGGAAAGACCGCGCTTGTGGCTACGGCGTTCACATCCGAAGACGTGATGGCGGCTACGTTTAATACGGAAATCATGTATGAGATTGGAAGAGTGATTGCAAACAACTGCATCTCTGCGGAAATTGCATGTCTGTATGGGCCGGGAAGCAATACACACAGAACACCGTACGGCGGGCGTAACTTTGAGTATTATTCCGAGGACGGTTTTCTTGCGGGAGAGATGTCAAAATACGAAGTGCAGGCAATGACAGACCGGGGAATCTTCGTTGTACTGAAACACTTTGCATTAAATGACTGTGAGCAGGACAGAATCGGACTTGGTGTATGGCTGAACGAACAGGCAGCAAGAGAAATTTATTTAAAAGCGTTCCAGGGTGCGGTAGAAGAAGCGGATGCAGGGCTGATGGTAGCGTATACACGATGGGGAGCTATCTGGTCCGGAGGCAATCGCGGTCTTATGACCAATATAGTAAGGAACGAATGGGGGAAAAAGGGTCTGAATATTACGGATAACGTACTGACGACCTACGTGAATGGGGTAGATGGTGTGATGGCAGGCGGTGTGTCTACATTTGATGCAATGCTGCCTTATGTAACCAGACAGCTTCCAAAATATAAAAATGATGCGGTCATTGTAACGGCAATGAAAGAAGCGTGTCATCAAAATCTGTATTCGATCGCTAATTCGGCCGGAATGAATGGAATTGGACCGGATACGGTGATTAAAAAGAGAAATATTGCAATTGTCAGCGTATTATGGACTGCCTGTGGGATATTCGGAGCGCTGTTTTTAGTCTCGGCGGTATTGTGGTTTATCAAAAAGAGGAAATTTAAACAGACCGATATTTATAAGGAATATATTGCTTATAAATCTTTGGACAGTATATAAGTGCAAAGCAATTGTAAAAGTAAAACGTGTTTGACGGAAAGTGTACGGCACTGTGGGTGAAACGGCAGCTGCGGTGCCGTACGAAGGAGAAGGTATGAACATCCGTCAGATATCGGAGGGGAAAAGAACGGAAACCGCAGCATCCGGCGGAAAGGGGAACCGACCGGATGTTTCGGGAAAAAGAAAGGATAGACACAGATGAGTCATGAGAAGATGGGAGCAAAGACAAATGTGAACCGGGCAAAGCTTTACCAGCTTGTCTTATTTCCGATGAATAACGGAGCAACAAATGTGTACTATATCCTGACCATGAACTTTATTGCCTACTATGCGAATGGGGTTCTGGGGCTGTTTTTAATGTTTGCTACTACGATGGTAACGGTAATGCGGCTGTTTGATGCGGTAACAGATCCGATTATCGGGGCATTGATTGACCGGACGTCTACAAAGTTCGGCAAATTTCGACCTTATATGGTACTTGGCAATGGAATCATGATCGTATCGTCCGTTTTGCTGTATTTTGGAACACGGGTGATTCCGAATGATCTGTCATGGTTAAAATATACCTGTTTTGTACTGTTTTATGCACTGTATGTGATCGGTTATACATTTCAGACAGCCTGCACCCGTTCCGGGCAGACATGTCTGACCAATGATCCGAACCAGAGACCGCTGTTCACCGTATTTAATACAGTCGCAAGTCTGATCGGAATGGGGCTCGTTCAGTTCTTGGCGCCGATTTTAAGTGAGAAACTGGGCGGATACAACAGTGCCGGGTTTTTTAATTTCATGATTCCGTTAGCAGTGGTTGTCTCAGCGGTACTGACCGTTTTGGCGGTTATTGGAATTTGGGAAAAGGACAGACCGGAATTTTTCGGCGTCGGAGGTACACAGGAAAAAGTAGAACTGAAAGAATATATAGCGATTTTAAAAGCAAATAAAGAGCTGCAGCGTCTGATGGTTGCGGGAGCAGGCTGTAAACTGGCATTCTCGATTGCAACAAATATGACGGTACTATGTATGCTTTACGGCGCTATGATGGGGAATTATAGCGGTCTGTATCTGCCGATGATGATCGTAGGGTATATCTTTTCGGTTCCGTTTTTCCTGCTGACCGTACGTACATCACAAAAACATGGACAGAAAGCTTCGCTTGTACGGTATACGGGACTTGCGCTTGTTATGTATACGGGTGTGCTTCTATTGCTGTTGTTCTGGAAACAGGGAAATCCTGCCGTTAACTTGTGCCTGCTACCGCCTAATGTGTATTCCATATTTTTTGTACTCTGTTTTGGCATTGGATATGGCGCGTATTATGCGACGGCAGATATGCCGATTCCAATGGTGGCAGACTGTTCGGACTATGAGACATTTCGTTCCGGACGATACATTCCGGGAATTATGGGGACACTGTTTTCGCTTGTAGATAAACTGGTCAGTTCCCTGGGATCTACGATCGTAGGAGCGGCAGTGGCAATGATTGGAATTCATACGCTGCCGGATGGCAATACACCATATGCAGAGGGGATGCATATGGTCGTAATCGTCCTGTTTTGTATTGTGCCGATGCTTGCGTGGATTGCGACACTGATCGCAATGAAGGGGTATACGCTGACAGGGGCACGGATGAAAGAGATTCAGGCTGTCAATGCGGTGCGCAAGGATGCCGTCAGCAAGGGCATGCGTCTGGATGAGGCGATGCAACGTTGGAAAACGGCAGAAGATGTGCCGGAACAATTTTTATAATAATGATTACAGTTTCAGCCTGTGCAGAGAAGATTGCTGCACAGGCTGAAACTGTTTTCTTAGAGTGTGCCATATGATATAACAGATTCTCAGTTGTTTTACATGAAAACCTGTCCAAAATAGTTCCTGTGGAAACGCAAATCAAACACACTCTAATACAAAGGATGCAGCTCTGACGATTAAAAATTTTTCGCAAAAAAACCTCCCATTTTGCGGGAAAATAAGCGATAATATAATTAACCCAAAATTATTTTTTCGCATTATCCACGTAAAGAAGGGAGGCTTTTTTATGAAAACAAAAGTGACACGGAAAGAGGCACGTAAACATCTGGAACAGTTTCATCTTGCAGTAGAACTTGTTAAGGTTATAAAACATTTTTTCCCTGACCTGGCCCGCCTGTTAAAACAGACAGAAGATCCCAGAAATCAGAGTTACATTACCTATCCCAATGTCATACTTCTCATGACCCGTATCCTTTCTTCTATATTCTATATCAGCAGCATGAGAAAAACAAGCCAGAAATTTAATTCTGATACAGTTATACAGAATATCTGGGAAATGTGCGGGGAAAGCGCATCCGCAGATGAAATTCCTTACTGGGAAACGATAAATAAATACCTTGAAAGGCTGGATCCGGAAGAACTGCAGGATACTGTCTGCCGGCTTGTATACAGGCTGGTGCGCAGCCGCGCATTTGCAGGTGCACGAATCCGGAACAGATACTGGCAGGTGATTGCAGACGGGACGCAGATTCACAGCAGCCGCAGAAAACTGGATGCAAAAAGCCTGTACAGGGTTCATAATAAGGGGACTGGCAGGGAGTATACGGAATATTACTATTATATACTGGAAGCAAAAATTGTTCTCCATCCGGACATTATTGTAAGCATTATGACAGAATTTGTAGAAAATACCGGCGGGGAAGAAGCAGAAAAACAGGACTGTGAGCTGAAAGCATGCTACAGACTGATGGAACGGCTTAAGAAAGAATTTCCAAAGCTTCCTGTCTGCCTTTGCGCAGACAGCCTTTATGCATGTGAGAATTTTTTCATAAAATGCCGCGACAGCGGATGGCGCTATATTCTGCGGTATAAGGAAGGCAGCATTCCGACGGTTTCAGATGAATACGGCAGGCTGAAAAAAACAGAGAAAAACTGCCGGAAACAGGAACTCATTAACGGAACATGCTGGCATGATTTCGTTACGGACATTGATTATAACGGTCATAAGGTAAACATTGCAGAATACAGGGAAGAGCGGGATGTGCTGATAAAAAAGGGAAGCAGGAAAGGGGAGACAGAAAACATAAAGGCAGGGTTCCTGTTTCTGACGGACCTTCCCGTTAATCAGAAAAATGTGGCTGCACTGGTGGAAGCCGGAAGGAGGCGGTGGAAAATAGAAAACGAAGGCTTTAACGCGCAGAAAAAACACGGATATTATCTGGAACATTTATTCAGCAGGAACTATCAGGCATTGAAAAACCATTATTACCTGATACAGATCGGGCATATGATATCCCAGATAATGGAGGCGTGGGAAAAACTCTGGAAAAGCACAGCGCTGTCCCTGTCGGAAAAGCACAGCCGGATATTTGAATCATTCCAGAATATAAAGTTATCAGAACACAGGCATGAAACAGGAAAGCGCTTTCAGATAAGGTTCCGGTAATGGAATGCACTGGAAAGGGGGGATGCCCGGATATGGCACAATAACCTAAAAGCGTTTTCAAAATTACAGCAGGGGGAGTTTTTTGTTTTAAAATACTATCATCAAAAGTTGCAATATATTGAAAGATATATGTAATTGGCACTGATAAATCCATAATTTAATCGTCAGAGCTGCAAAGGATGCTTTTTTGTTGACAATTCTATAAGACCATGGTAGTCTATATATAGCAGACTACTATGGTCTTATCTACGTAAAAGTCATGTGCAAAGGAGGCGCTTATGCAGCTATTGCAAAGGAGTATGGCAGGAACCGTTCTTATATTGGCTGTCATTGCAGTCAGGACAGCTGCGGTGACACGGCTTCCAAAGAATACGTTTTTCATTTTATGGGGAATGACGCTGCTGCAGTTACTGTTTCCCTGGCGGATTCCATCTGCTTTTGGCGGACATTTATGTTTGCCGCAAGTTGTTGTATGGCAGTCTGAGGAAAGCCGGCAATTTGGCCATACGGAAAAAGAGCGAATGGTCGTCGACAGAGAACAAACGGTAACAGCAGCAGGTATGTGGCAGAATGTATGGTTTGGTGGGCATTATGTGAAGATTGTGTGGGCAATCGGATGCGGGTGCTGCCTGTTGTTTTATGCATTTGTTTACGTTCGATGCAGGATGCACTTTCTGACCTCGGTTTGTGTGAAAAATGCATTTGTAGACGAATGGCTGCAGCAGCATTACACAAGACGGAAAATTCAGGTGCGTCAGTCTGATTTTGCCAAAACGCCGTTAACATATGGTCTGTTTCATCCGGTTATTTTGATACCGGAATTTGCATGCAAAGTTAATACAAAACAGCTGGAATATCTATTGATGCATGAATGGATTCATATCAGGCGGTTTGACATAGTAACAAAGTTTGTTCTGACCGGAGCGCTTGCCATACATTGGTTTAATCCGATGGTATGGGTGATGCATCGTTTGTGCAGCCGTGATTTGGAACTGGCATGTGACGAAACGGTTATTCGTATGCTTGGTGAGGATCAAAGGTCGGATTATGCCCGTATGTTAATTCACATGGAAGAGAGCAAAAGCGAAATGATGCCGTTTTGCAGTAATTTTAGCGGTTCTGCCATACAGGAAAGGATTACGGCGATTATGAAATATAAGAAAAAGTCGGTCTGCACAAAGATGCTTGCAGCAGCGGCAGTCGGCATTCTGACAGGAGTATTTGTACTGTGTGCATCGGTATTTACAGAACAAAAGAGCAGTCAGACGAAAGGTGCAGTGCAGGAAAACTCAGCTGTGGACCTCGTCAATATCAGCCTGAACCTTGATAACCACAGAGCAGCGGAAATCGCGGATAAGCTGATAACATATATAAAGAATACATATGCAGGCATATACGAACCTGATAATTTTACGGTAACATTTCGTAACGAGACGATTCGGAGTGATAAGTTGTATTTCGACATTGAAGTAGCAGCCAATATGTTTCCTGCTGAAATTATGAATTCAAACAATCTGCAGGAAAACAGGCCGGCTTATCCGGCTCCGGAAAAGGAAAAAAGCGGTTTTTTATATCAGGTGCATATGCCGGCTGCAAATGCGGCAGACGGAGAAAACGAGATGCAGTATGAATTGTTTGATCTTGGCGAAGACGGATTACTGACGCCGGTTGAGGTGGATGTAGTGCATGAAACGGAATATTTGCAAGGAAAGGGTGACTGAACATGGGAAAATTGCGGCAAATAACGATAATGATGTTATTTTTAGTATGCCTGCTTGGAAGTGCGTCTGTTCGGAAAGATACCGAAGCAGCAGCCGATACGCGGTTAAAAAGTGAGGGATGGCGGATTCAGGAGGAATGTTCGCAACTTACCGAACAAATGGCAGAAGAGATTTATACGAAAGTGCTGACATTGAGACAGAAATTGACAAAAGGAAGATGTACGCTTGAAAACGGAAGAATGGTATTTTTAACGGAAGAGATCAAAGAGAGGATAGCAACAGTCCGGGCAGTATTTGAAGCGGATGAGACAATTGTTCGTAAACCATGTGACGACCCGTTGATTCTTGGAATGTATGAAGCAAAGGAGCAACTTGCCACAGATGAAGCAAAGAAAGAAGCAGAAGCATGTATCAACGGCTGGCTGGCAGAATTAGAACCGGAATATTTAAAAACATACCGACTGGTATTGGAAGTTGTAGTGAAACTTGATATAACAGATCAAAACTACAGCCTGTATTATCCGGTACAGGAAGAAGCGAAAGAAACGTTGGAGCCGTTCGAACGATATGCATCGGAGCATTGGAAAGAAAATGGACAGGAACGCAGACAAATGGGATGCGAAAGAATTTTTGAAATAAGACAACGGTAAAAAGCTGAAATTCCATAAGAAAAAGTGTAAAGCATATTGACCATTCAATAGACTTTACACTCCGAGGTATCATACTATATATATTATTGTGCTGTTTTTGATAAATGCAGATTGTGAGAAGGCAAAATTATAGAAAATCCCGCATCGTTTTTGACAGAAAGTAGCAGCCATGCTATACTTGTAACATATTATATACATATTGCTGCTTATAACTTCCTTAGCAGTAACGAAAGGAGCTTTACAATGTCAGTTTATAATCTTACATTCAGTCCTACCGGCGGAACAAAGAGGGCTGCGGATTTGTTTACGAGATCTTTTTGTCCGGAAAACATATGCATAGATCTTACGAGCCATAACGAAAATTATTCTTCCTATTCTTTTTCAGAAGAAGATATCTGTATAGTATCGGTTCCTTCTTACGGAGGACGTGTTCCTTCTATTGCTGTTTCCCGTTTGCGTCAGATGAATGGAGGAAAAGCAAAAGCGATCTTGCTTGTTGTTTATGGAAACAGAGCATATGACGATACTTTTGTAGAATTGCAGGATGTCTTAACCGATGTTGGTTTTAGAAACCACAGGCCGGAAAACAGTGCACCGGATGTGGTCTTTGCGCCAGTGAATGTCCTGTTGCGGCAATAGATACCGCAGAAGCGTCAAAAACGGATACGAAAAGCTGTATTTCTTGCATGCGCTGCATTTTTGTCTGTCCGGAAAATGCACGCAGTGTCAGCAAAGCACTCCTGGTTGCTGGCAGTATGAAGCTGAAAAAGGTATGTAGTGGTTACAAAAAGAATGAGATATTTCTGAAATAATAAAATTAAAATTTATTTTTCATACATACTCAGGCAAGAGGATACAATATTTTGAAAAAAGTGCATAGAGTTATAAAAAAGAATGAAGAAAAGGAGTGATGAAAGAGATGGATGCATTGGCAAGGAAATTGGAATGTTATACAATCGAAGATATATATGCTTTATCAAATGGGCAGAGAGCAGAGTTGATTGATGGAGAAATGTATATGATGGCTACACCTAGTCGGATTCACCAAAAACTCGTTATGATATTGTTAAACAGCATTTTTAACCATATTCGGGACAAAAATGGAGATTGTGAAGTGTATCCATCTCCATTCGCTGTATTTTTAAATGCTGATGATAAAACATATCTGGAACCGGATATCAGCGTGATTTGTGATAAAAATAAACTTACTGAGGAAGGATGCAACGGTGCGCCGGATTGGATTATTGAAATTGTTTCTTTTTCAAGTCGTCAGATGGATTACAATAAGAAATTATTCAAATATCGTACTGCAGGTGTTCGGGAGTATTGGATTGTTGATCCGGTGAAACAATTAATTATGGTTTATAATTTTGAACATGATGCTTTTGAACAATATTCTTTTACAGATAAAGTAAAGGGCGGAATTTTTGAAGATTTTGAGATTGATTTTTCTGAGATAAGTTTGGAATAATCGGTTAATATAAATGACTCTGCACCTGCCGGCAAAACCATTCCGACAGGCGCAAAGTCTGACTATGATAAGCTTAAGTAAATGACATTTGCAGTGTACTGTTTCACTGGTATTTATGACAATCGTACTGCCTGTTTTGCCATCTGCTTCGTTGGATTTTCTAGCCGTAGCCACCACAGATTTTTCTTTCGTCACTTTTCTTTTGGATAAACCTGATTATCATAGGAACGGGTATCTTCCAATCCCAAAGCAAGAATTGGAGCAATGGATTTTCCGGTTACATTTCTCCCCGCAGACCGTATGTCATAATCGCGCATGGTTATATTGTAAATATTAGCACCATCAGCGACCCCAAATAATCCGATGATTTTTGCGTTAGGGTCTGTCATGGTAAGTCCAATGATTTCACAGCCATTCCCGCAGTAACTACCTGTAAATGGTTTGTTTGCCGTACCTATTGGAATCCATTCATCCGTTGACATATGAATATCGGCAGCCTGTATATAATTTTTATCAAGACTATATTTTCCTTGACCGATAGAGCGTAATTGGGTTTCATTTTCCACCCAATAATATATTTTGTTGCCAATTTTAAGGTTTTCATTTCCAAAGTGTCATGATTGCGCTTGCTCTTGACATCAACCATTTTATTACTTTTCACAGGCTTAGACTGTTGAAGTGGACGTTCACCTGTCTTAGAATCAGACTTCGTGTATGCGCCAGCCGCTGTTGCACCAAAGCACATGACAAAAATACACGTAATGGAAATCACCATACATAGTCGTGACTTTTTCTTAAAATTCATAATGGCATCTAACCTTTCTTTTAATATTTCCGTATTTTCATTTCCTTTAATAATTATTTAGTGGGATTAGTTTGATTTGATGGTTACTGTACACACAAAAAAAGTCGGATGAATGGCTGTTAAAACAGATTGAAAATATAACGTCAGTATGGTAGAATTAGGGAAATATTAAATAATTCTTTCCTAATTTTGCCGGGGAAGGAGGAAGTGACGGTCTAGTCACTAAACTGCGAGAAGAGCAATGTGATGATGCAAAAGAAAATGGAGCGAAAGTGTGTCTGAAAATGAAATGGTGTCAAACGGCATTTTTTAAAATATAAAAGCAAGAAAAAACCCTATAAATAAAGGAGAAAATAATCACATGGAACAATACAAAAAAGAATTTATTGAATTTATGGTAGACAGCGACGTATTAAAATTCGGCGAATTTATCTTAAAAAGCGGGCGTAAATCTCCGTTTTTATGAATGCCGGGGGTTATGTAACAGGTACGCAGCTTATGAAGCTTGGTGAATATTATGCAAGGGCGATTCATGAACATTACGGAGATGATTTTGATCTGCTGTTTGGGCCGGCTTACAAAGGAATTCCGCTAAGCGTGGCTACGACGATTGCATATGCCAGACTGTATGGAAAAGAGATTCGCTACTGTTCGAATCGAAAGGAACTGAAAGACCATGGCGATACGGGCATTTTGCTTGGCAGTAAGATAAAAGATGGCGACCGCGTTGTTATTATAGAAGATGTAACGACGTCCGGAAAGTCAATCGAAGAAACGGTGCCGATTTTAAAGGCGCAGGGGGATGTGCGGATCGTTGGACTGATTGTTTCGTTAAATCGGATGGAAAAAGGGCTGAACAGTGAAAAGAGTGCACTGGAAGAGATTCAAAATCAATATGGCTTTCAGGCGAATGCGATCGTGACGATGCAGGAAGTGACGGAATATCTGTATCAAAATCCATATAAAGGAAAAAGTTTGATCGATGATACATTAAAAGCTGCGATCGATGCATACTATAAACAGTATGGTGCAAAATAAGCTGAGGATAGGAAATTGAATTATAAAAAGCATAAAAAAATGTACCGGATGGCAGCATGGCTGCTGTTCGGTCTTTATCTTATCTTAATGATATACTTTCTGTTCTTTGCAGAAAGTATGGGCAGAACATCTATGGGGCGGGAGTATCACTATAATTTAAAGCCATTCAAAGAAATTCAGCGTTATCTGACCTATTATGAGGTGATTGGTCCTTATACGGTATTTTTGAATCTTGCAGGAAATATTCTTGCTTTTGTACCGTTCGGACTGTTTTTTCCGCTGCTTTCTCGCCGCAGCCGTGGATTTTTCAAAGTAACACTGATCAGTTTTGAAGTGAGTCTGCTCGTGGAGCTGATTCAGCTTGTGACAAGAGTAGGAAGCTGTGACGTAGACGATATGATTTTAAATACGCTGGGTGGAATGATCGGATACTTTTGTTTTAAGATTATGTTTTTCTGTCATAAGATGGGGCTGAAAGGGGCAAAGGAGTACTAGATGAAGAAGAAAAAAGCGCGGTCTGACAAAAATTACAAATTTACCGGAAAAAAACATTCAAAACCTGGCGCGTTTGCGCTTGCTTTTTCATTTGCACCGCTCGCTTTGTTTTTTTATGCGGTATCCGTATCCTACAGGCAGAGCGGACAGGCGCAGGAAAAAATCGGATGTATCGGCGTTGCTGCCATTTTGGTGGCGTTTATGACGCTGTGGATTTCCATACGGGAAGCGCGTAAGGAAAATGTAATTAAAAAAGTACCGGTTACGGGTGCTGTTTTGTCCGTGTTTATGCTGGCAGGATGGATAGCAGTTTATGTGATAGGATGGATGGGATTATGAGTTATCGTAAAGTTTATGAGATAGAAAATGAACAGGCAAAAGAACGCTATGAACTTGTATTGGAACGTGTCCGTCAGGCAGCGAATCAGCCGGAGACGCAGGAGCGTTTTGCGGATTATTTTGAGCGGACGGCCAGGTTTATTCTGCTTACGGCGAATGTACTGGAGCTGGAACAAAAAGGCATGCTGGAGCATCGTTCCATGGAGGAATGCGAACGGTTAAACAGGCGTTTATATGAAGATATTTTGCCATGCGTACAAGACGGCGGTGCGGAAGAAACGGGAGGATTCGGTTATGAAACAAGCTATGCGAATCCGGCTTATGCGGTGGAACGGCTGGGCGAAGAATTTGGCGGGGCGTTATGTTTTTGTATGCGGAATGCCGGGCTTTGATTGCTTATGCGTTTGAGGGCAGATTAGCGGATATGACGACGCTGCTGGAATTATTTGTGGAAATTTATACATGTTTTTGCGACGGCAGCGGCACCGGCGGGGAAGAAATCCGTCGGATTTTATACTGGCATTTTCATGATTACAGTGAGATTATCGTAACACAGAGTGTACGGGAAGGCATTGATCCGCAGCTGGACTTTTTTACGTCTATTGTACGCAGTGCGGATCTGACGGATTTTACTTATCTGTATCGTTACGGAGAATATATATCGGAAAATGAGCGCAGGACGGCACAGTATTTATCCGAACTGCCGCCGGAACGCATACAGGCGATGGCAGATACGTTTACCGAAGGCTATCGTATCGGATTTGAGGTGACGAATAAAGACCTGTCAAAGAAAAAGACGGTCAGCATTCACTATGCCATCGGCTTTGAGCGGGTAGTACGTGCGGCAATTCACAATTTTGAAAAAATGGGACTGTCTGCCGTAATTTTTCGTGATGCGGTATCTTCCATGGGAAACAGAGGTCATGGTAAGCGCGGCTGCTATTCTGTCGCTGCAAACCGTCAGTTTGACTATGACCACAGCAAGGACAGTGCATGGTATCTGGACAAAGCATTTGTGGAACGCAGGCTGGAAGTGCTGCGGGAAGCATATGAACGGTATAAAGAGCTGGCAGCCGTATATGGCGGGCCGGCGGTGCAGGAGGTATTCGGTGAACAGCCGTTTGCACCTGTTCAAAAAAAGAAGCCGTGCATTATGATGAAAAACAGCAGAAATTGCTCGTGGACTATGCAAACCGGTCCGGACAGATTACAAATCGGTATATCAAAGGAGAAGAGCGCAGTTTTACGATTATTGCTTATCCGATTCCTGCGATCGGTTCGGATTATGAGCAGATTTTCGCGGAAACAGTCCGGTTAAACACACTGGACTATATGCTGTATCGAAATATGCAGCAGTGTTTGATTCAGGTTTTGGATCAGGCAGAACGGGTGCACATTACGGGGAAGGGAAGAAATGTTACCGATTTATATGTATCTATCCGCAGGCCGGAGCACCCGGATACACAGACAGCCTTTGAAAATTGTGTGGCTGATGTGAATATTCCGGTTGGCGAAGTGTTTACTTCTCCTGTTTTGAAAGGTACATCCGGCGTGCTGCATGTTACAGGAGTATATTTGAATGAACTGTATTATAAAGATTTGAAGATTACGTTTGCAGATGGCATGATTACCGATTATATGTGTGCAAATTTTGCGGATGATGCGGAAAACAGACGGTATATTCATGAGAATGTGCTGATGCAGCATGATACTTTACCGATGGGTGAATTTGCGATAGGGACCAATACTACGGCTTATCGTATGGCAAGAGATTTTAAGATTGCAGATAAGCTGCCGATTTTGATTGCGGAAAAAACAGGGCCGCATTTTGCGGTCGGAGATACGTGTTATTCTCATGCGGAAGAGACAAAAGTGTACAATCCGGATGGAAAAGAGATTATAGCAAAAGACAATGAACGATCTGTGCTTCGCAAAGAAGACGTTTCCAAAGCATATTTTAACTGCCATACGGATATTACGATTCCTTATGATGAATTAGATGCCATAACGGCACATCTTAAGGACGGGAGCACGACGGATATTATTCGGGACGGGAAATTTGTTGTTCCCGGAACTGAGGAATTGAATGTACCTTTGGAACAATGAAAACAGCATAAAATATAAATGAGAGAAAGACGAGGGAGGAACTTGTAATGTCAAAAGTAGGAATTGTAATGGGATCGGATTCGGATATGCCGGTTATGGCGAAAGCGGCAGATGTATTAAAACAGCTGGGGATTTCATTTGAAATGAAGATTATATCCGCACACAGGGAGCCGGACGTATTTTTTGAATATGCAAAGACAGCGGAAGAAAAAGGTTTTAAAGTTATTATTGCAGGAGCAGGGATGGCAGCACATCTGCCAGGCATGTGCGCGGCAATCTTTCCGATGCCGGTCATTGGGATTCCAATGCATACATCGTCTTTAGGCGGCAGAGATTCGCTCTATTCGATCGTTCAGATGCCAAGCGGCATACCGGTTGCTACGGTGGCGATTAACGGAGGCGCAAATGCGGCTTTGCTGGCAGCCAAAATTCTGGCTGTTTCCGATGAGGAGCTGCTGAAAAAACTGAAAGATTATTCGAAAGATTTAAAAGAGCAGGTACAGGCTAAAGACGAAAAGCTGCAGCAGTGCGGTTATGAAAATTATGGAAAATAGGAGTGTATGGGAAGCGTTAAAAACGGGAGCCGTATGCTCCTGTTTTTTGTGAAAATATGAAAGAAATTAAAAAAATAAAATAAATAAAAATTATGTAGAGTTATGTGCAGGATCCGCGTTTATAAATCAGAGGAATGCCAAATTGGGCATATGATCGGTATAATCTGCAGAGAATTACGGGGAGAGAGATGGCAAAAGGATATCATAGTTCCTTTGAAAAGGTCTATGAAGAAATTATATGAAAATGTATCATATCGCATTTGGTATTTTGAAGCATCGGATGGAAGCGGAAAATGCAGTCCAGGAGGCTTTTGTAAGTATTGCCCAAAATTACAAAAGATATGGCGGAATAAACGCGGGAGAAATGACAGCTCTGTGCGTTACGATCGTGAAACATAAATGTATGGATATTTTGCGCAGACAGGGACATTTGAGTGCTGAAAATGTAGAAGAACTGGTATTGTATAATGAAAACGCCGAATATGAACCGGAATTACAGCTGCAGCATCGGGAGCAGCAGAAAATAATCAAAACAATTCTGGCAAAGCTTCCTGAAACACTGTATGCGGTACTTGTATTAAAGTATTATTATGACTGCAGCAATCATGAAATAGCAAAGCAACTCGGACTTAAGGTAAAAACGGTGGAAATGCGGCTGTATCGTGCAAAGAAAAAGATGAGGGAATTGTTGGAACATGAAGGATATGAAGGATACTGACTGGAAAGAGGTTATAACGCAGATGGAAGAAGTGCGGCTGCACGATCTTCCGGATGAGGAATGGCTGCATCATACGTATACTTTGTCAGATTCTTTCTACTGCGGCATGCGTCGGCTTACGAAACGGATGCGGCGGCAGGCAGCATATGCACGGGTATGTGCCTGTGTGGCGGCAGGAGCAGCAGTGTTTTTCGTTCTGATTCTGGCTACGCATCCACAGGAGGCAGCAGAGGCAGCAAGACGGGTGATGGTATGGATGGAGGATTTTGCAGAATTTAAGTTTCAGGAGGACAGTGAGGTAAGTACGATACCTGCATTTACGCTGAACTATGTGCCGGAAGGGTATGAGTTGGTTATGGAAGAAAATCATGAAGTAACCGGGCTACAGTTATATTCGAATGGAGAAGATGAATGGATGTTTTGGTATGGTCCGAGTGATGCTTCCATAGGATTGAATAATGAAGGAGTAGATTTTTCTATTATAGAAATAGGAGATGGAAGAAAGGCATATTATTTTGAAGCGACAGATGGTGTTTCGGATAACAGTATGTTGTGGCTGTCAAAAGAAGAGACAATCGTTTTTACGATTACCGGATTGTTGTCAAAAGAGGAGATAATCAAAATATGTAAAGGAACTGGCTAATAGAGACAATAAGGAAATTATAAATATTTTTTTACATAAAAATGGTAGAGAAAATCTTTTGTAATACGTTTAATATATATGTTGATAAAAGCATAATACGGAGGAGAGGAGGAGAAGACAATGAATGGATTGCGTAAAATATCTGTCATATTGTTATTTGTTTTTGTGTTAGTGTTGGAAAATACATGTGTAACATCAGCGCAAGTATGCTCAGAAATTTCAGTATTATCAGAAAGTATAACAGAAAAACATTTGACATTTTGGATTGATAATAACCGTGCAGAATGCAATATCGTCATTATGGGTAAATCTGGTACATCTAAAATTACAGGTACATTGAGATTGTACGATGAAACCGCGAAACAAAATATACAGTCGTGGAATGATACGAAATATGGAAGATTATTCAGCTTAAGCAAAACAGCTTCTGTTACATCAGGCCATAAATATACATTATCATTTTCAGGAAACGTATACAATGCAAGTAATGTAGCAGAAAAAATTCATGTATCAACAACAAAATCAAATTAATTATTTACACGCACCGGATAATCAAAAGAGAATAGGGAGGAATTATTTTTATGAAAGCAAAAAAATTGGCAAAGAAATTAGCTGCTGTTGTATGTTGTTTTAGCTGTATCATGGGGCTGCATGTGGAAACGATGGCTATGGAAACGGAGTATATTGCGGTAACACCGGAAATCCAGGAAGGCATTACGGCATATGTGATTGATGAGAATGGACAAAAGGAAGCGTTAGATTGTGAAGTGTCTTTAAAGAAAAGCGTTTCAAATGCCAGAGCAGCAGGAGATTGGTATACATTAGAGGTGAAAGCTTCCAATGTTAAGGATTCTTATGATGACATTACGCAAGAAGGGATCCAACTGTCAGGAAGAATCTCGTGGATAGATAACTTAGGCATTCCTAATATACTTACATCTGTATCCGGAAGATTTGAAAATACATCAAAAATAAAATCAGCATATTATCAATATGGAACTTTGGGAGAGTATTTTCATCCAAAAATATGGATTTGAGCAGAACAAATTCTTTTTTGGAAAGTTTGTGGAAAGAGGGTGCCGGTTTCAGATTGGAA
The DNA here is from genome assembly GCF_000364225.2 of Eubacterium plexicaudatum ASF492. GTDB lineage: Bacteria > Bacillota > Clostridia > Lachnospirales > Lachnospiraceae > Eubacterium_J > Eubacterium_J plexicaudatum. The sequence goes on along the minus strand of NZ_AQFT02000001.1, from coordinate 3,309,680 downwards.
TTGAGTGCAAGAACGAAGGATGATAAGAAAATATCTCTTACGGTAAAAACGAGCATATTTGACTGAGAGGTGAGATAATTGAAAAAAACATGCAGGCTGATCGGATGTATGATAATGGCATACATGCTGATGCTGATACCGAACATGATCTATTTTATAAGAATTGTTCCCTATGACATTACACTTGGAATAGAGGTGAGACAGCAAAGTGCGTTTCTGCCTATTTATGGCGGATTGATCTGGTCCATATTGGCAGGTATTATTTTAAGCTGTTTGTTTAACGGCAGTTATTTTAAGCTGTTTTCCAAAGAAGATTCGATACGGAAGGACTTTATAAAAAAGCAGGCAGCCTGTACCGGAATTACCGTTGGATGCCTTGCTGTGGCAGGGTGTTTGCTTGATATTTCAAGAGTACATTCCAATTTGCGAAATGTGCTGGATCATTTTTATTATAAGTTTTCCGATACGGAACGATTTCTGTCGACGGCAAGTACGGATGTGTGGAGACATATTGATATGGTATCGTCTTATTTTCAGACGGCATTTACACCGGATTTGCTGAAAATGTTAAATTTGATTGTTATGTGTTTATCTTATCAGGCGATGCGGTTTTTGTTTGATTCAAGAGCAAGAGTATAAAAGCACAGGCCTACTGGGGCCTGTGCTTTAAAATGATCAAAAACGAAAATCTCGTTCTCCGTTTTCAATATTTGTATATATTCCGTCGCTTTTTTTCTGACCGTTTCATTCGGTATGTTCTTCAGTTCTTCTGCAATCAGCTTTTCACCGAGTTCTTTTGTTTCCTGCGGTGCATAATCCTCCAGAAATTCTTTCAGCGTGATCAGTGCGTTTGGATGGCAGCAGTTAACGATCTGCCTGCTTTTTAACAGTTCCATAAAACGGTCTCCGGTGCGTCCGGCGCGATAGCAGGCGGTACAAAAGCTTGGAACATATCCGGATTCCATTAGCCAGTGTACGACTTCTCCCAGAGTTCGCCGGTCGCTGACATCGAATTGAGCGGAATTATCTTCTTCGGCTTCTTCTTCGTAGTAGCCTCCTACGCTTGTTTTGGAACCGCCGCTGATCTGAGAGATGCCAAGATGCAGCACTTTTTTGCGTGTTTCGGCGGATTCTCTTGTGGAAACGATCATTCCGGTGTAAGGAACCGCGATGCGGATACATGCTACGATTTTTTCAAACATTTCATCGGAGATGCCGTTGTCGAATACATCCGGGTCAATGTCATCCGCACGGCGTACGCGCGGAACACTGATCGTATGAGGACCGACACCTTTATATGCTTCCAGGTGTTCCGCATGCATGATAATGCCGGTAAAATCGTATCGGTAGTTATTCAGGCCAAACAAGACGCCGAGGCCGACATCGTCGATGCCGCCGTCCATTGCACGGTCCATTGCTTCCGTATGGTATGTATAATCGCTCTTTGGTCCCGTCGGGTGCAGTTTTTCATACTGCTGTTTATGGTAGGTTTCCTGAAATAAAATGTAAGTGCCGATGCCGGCTTCTTTCAGTTTTCTGTAATTTTCAACCGTTGTCGCCGCAATATTTACATTGACCCGGCGGATGGCTCCGTTTTTATGCTTGATGCTGTAAATTGTGTGGATGCATTCCAGGATATATTCAAGTGGATTATTGACCGGGTCTTCTCCGGCTTCCAGTGCCAGCCTTTTATGGCCCATATCCTGCAGGGCAATGACTTCGCGGCGGACTTCTTCCTGTGTCAGTTTCTTTCTTGCAATATGCTTGTTTTTCGCATGGTACGGACAGTATTCGCAGCCGTTGATACAGTAATTGGATAAGTAGAGCGGTGCAAACATAACAATGCGGTTGCCGTAGAATTCCTGTTTGATTTCTTCTGCCAGCTTATAGATTTCCTTATTTTTATCTTCCAGTTCACAGTCCAGCAGAACGAGTGCTTCTTTGTGTGATAAACCTTTCATTTTTTTTGCTTTTTCCAGTATTTCACTGATAAGCGCCGCATTTTTCCTGTTTTTTTGTGCGTATGCAAGACATTCCCGAATTTCTTCATCACTGATAAATTCTTCTGCATTAGGTGACATTACGTTATACATGGTTTGGATCCTTTCCTTTGCTGTTTTCAAGTTGTTTGTTATCGTACCGGCTGCTGCGGCATCTTTGAATATGCCACTTTGGCAGATACACCGTTGATTCTGCCGAGATTTCCGGATAATGCGCTGATGACATCTGCCGGAGCGTCCATTGCGATGCTGATTAATGAGACGTTGCGCTCTCTGTGAGGGATGCCCATACGTCCGATGATATAATTGCTCCAGCCGTGGAGAAGTTCATTCAGTTCCCGGACGCTTTCTTCACATTCTACGACGATTGCAATGACCGCCAGTTTTGTAGCTTCTTTTGCAGCTTCTTTTGCAGTATCTTTTTCCATGTTTGTACTCCTTTTTTATAGTCTGTCATGTACGTTCTATTTTATCTAAAATACCGTTCAGATATGCGATTGCAACACCGTAGTTCGTCATCGGTATGTGCTGTTTTTTTGCAGCATCGACTCTTGCCATAACATATTTGCGGTTAAACATGCAGGCGCCGCATTGAATGATAAGACGATATGTGGATAAATCCTGCGGAAAATCGGTGCCGGAAACGATGTCTATGGTCAGGCCGCTTCCAATCCGCCGGTGCAGCAGACGTGGCAGTTTTACGCGGCCGATATCTTCGTCGAGCGGGGCATGTGTACAGCATTCTGCGATCAGTACCTTATCCTGTTCCGTCAGCGCTGCGATTGTCTCTGCTCCCTGTACAAAATATGCAATATCACCCTTGTATGCTGCAAACAGAGTGGAGAAGGAAGTCAGTTTACTGTCCGCCGGTTTTTTCTCATAGATCGTCTTAAATACCTGTGAATCTGTAATAATCAGCTTTGGAGGCTGCTTTAATATCGACAGAGCCTGTTCGAACCGGTCTGTTGTCGTGCACATCGTGAGGCATTTTTTATCAAGCAACTCTCGCAGTGTCTGTACCTGGGGGAGTATCAGACGGCCTTTTGGAGCCTGAATGTCCTGTGGCATGACAAGCAGAACCAGATCGTCTGCGGCGACCAGATTTCCGGTAATCAGGCGTTCCATTTCCTGCTGCTGATCCGATGCGGCAAGAACGAGTGCCTGCCGTAAGCATTCCATGTCTTTTTTTTCCTCCGGACCGATTTGCAGCGGTTTTTTTTGAAAGGCTGCCGCAATCCGGTCTGCCAGGTGGTCTTCCTGTGTGAGCAGATCCGTTTTATTTAATATGAAAATAACCGGTGTGTTTCTTTTTTGGAAAAACCGGTACCAACGCTGCTCCTGTGCAAACGGCATTGCGGTATCGGCGCTGTCCGAAGCGGTATCCGGAGAAAATACAAGCACAGCCAGATCCGCCTGTGCGGCAGCCTGTTTTGTCTGTTCCACACGGCTGTCTCCCAGAGCGCCGGTATCATCAAATCCGGCCGTATCAATCAGGACACATGGACCGATTCCATGAATTTCCATTGGTTTTTTTACAAGATCGGTTGTAGTTCCGCTGATTTCGGATACGATGGAAATCTGCTGACCGGTCAGTGCATTGATCAGAGAAGATTTTCCGCTGTTCATTTTACCGAAAAAAGCGATATGCGTGCGGTTTGCACTTGGTGTATCATTTAATGTTGTTCCTGAAATTGTTGCCATTCGTGCCGAATCCTTTCCGTGTTTTGTTTGATCGAATTTTTAAGCAATAAAAAACCATAAAACATGAGACTCTCAGGCTCTACCGTACCCAAAAGAATCTACCTGTTTTATGGTAAATAAATATGCCAGACTTATTCTTTCCTTCAGAAATTCTTCCGGTCAGTACATCTGCAATATGTTGTTTTTTTAGATGCACATAATAAAAATAACTATGTGCATCTTTTACAATGAAAGAAGTTTGTAATATTACGTTACTTAGCATAACACAGTTTTGGAAAATATTCAATATAAAAATGAAAATTTATTGATTTATTCACAATTTAAGGTAGAATTAGAAATAACAATTGATATATAATAAGAAAAGGAGTATTTATGATCTATATTTTTATGACCGCAATTATTTTTGCGGTGGAATATTTTGTGAAAAAACATATGGACAAGGTACGGACACTGCAGGAACAGCGTCCGCTTGTCGGCGGAAAGGTGATTTTAAAAAAATATTACAATACGGCAGCGGCAGGTAATTTTTTAAAAGGACATCCGACATGGGTTCGGTATCTGCATGGATCGGCGCTGGCTTTTGTATTTGCCGGACTGCTGTATCTGATGCCGGATAAGCAGGCAGCGCCTGCAAAGACGGGACTTTCTTTTCTGGCAGGAGGCGGGCTGAGCAATTTGCATGATCGTCTGGTCAAAGGACATGTTGTTGACTATGTCAGTTTTGGCTTTGGTCCAAAGCGATTTCAAAAGCTGGTGTTTAATATGGCAGATTTTTTGTGTTTGCAGGTGTGGTGATATGTATGGTGCATTATATAAGGAAGGAAAGGAATTTTTAATATGTCGGTACAAAAGATAGAGCCGGATCAAAATCCGCTTGGCACAAAGCCGGTCGGATCGCTTCTGGTTGAATTTGCGATTCCAAGTATTATCGCGATGCTGGTCAGCGCTTTGTATAATATTGTAGACCAGTTTTTATCGGGCATTATGTAGGAATGCTCGGCAATGCGGCAACAAATGTGGCGTTTCCGCTGACGATGAGCTGTACGGCGATTTCGCTGATGTGCGGGATTGGCGGTGCGGCGAATTTTAATCTGAATATGGGACGCGGCAATCGCGAAAAAGCAGCAAAATATGCGGGCAATGCAATTTCCATGACGATTATCATCGGATTGCTGCTCTGTGTGTTTACGAAAATTTTTTTAAGGCCTATGATGGTTCTGTTTGGGGCGACAGATCAGACGCTTCTCTATTCACTGTCCTATACGGGTATTACCTCTTTTGGATTTCCGTTTCTGATTTTACAACCGGAGGCTCCAATCTGGTGCGGGCAGATGGAAGTCCGCGGTTTTCGATGTTATGTACGCTGATCGGAGCGATTGTGAATACCGTGCTCGATGCATTGTTTATGATCGTGTTCCGGTTTGGAATTCAGGGAGCCGCATGGGCAACCGTAATCGGACAGATTGTGGCGGCAGCGCTCGTAGCGGTGTATCTGAAAAGATTTAAAACGGTACCGCTGAAATGGGACTGTTTTCGGCCTAAGGCGGCATGCTGGGGAAATATTGCCAGGCTTGGAATGTCGCCATGCATCAATCAGCTGGCCATGATGCTGGTACAGATTGTATTGAATAACGTACTGACGTATTATGGCGCACAGTCCGCGTATGGCGGTGACATTCCGCTTGCCTGTGCAGGTATTATTTCCAAAGTCGGAATGATGTTTTTTTCGATTGTGATTGGTATTTCGCAGGGAATGCAGCCAATTGTCAGCTTTAATTATGGTGCAAAGCAGTACGCACGTGTAATTGAAGCAGTGTGGAAATCCATTGCCAGTGCAACGGTAGTTTCCGTGATTGCATTTTTGTGCTTTCAGATTTTTCCGCGGCAGATTATCGGACTGTTCGGACAGGAAAGTGAACAATATTTTGCGTTTGCGGAGCGCTATTTTCGGATTTATATGTTTTTTACATTTGCGAATCAGTTTCAGCCGATTGTGGCAAATATGTATACGTCTATCGGCAAGGCGGCAGCAGGCGCGTTTATGTCTCTGACGAGACAGATTTTGTTTTTAATGCCGCTGTTGGTCATACTGCCGAAATTTTTTGGAATGGAAGGGGCGATGTATGCAGCCCCTGTTGCAGATTTGGTAGCTTTTATTGTTGCGGGGACGATGCTGATGCGGGAGACACGTCTGCTGAAATTGCAACAATCTCAGCTTCGCTCAGAATAACAAACTGCCGGTCGCGGATGGCGTAGACCCGCCGGCAGATATGAAGCACCGAAGGCCTGTGAGTTGTTACGATGCAGGTCCGCGGAGCGGCATCGTGCATAATATTGCGCAGTACGTTTCGTTCCGTTGCCGTGTCCAGTGCGGAAGTTGCCTCATCTAACAGTAAGATCGGCGCGTTTCGCAGCAAGGCGCGTGCAATGGACAGACGCTGAGCCTGTCCTTCGGAAAAGCCGCCGCCTCGTTCCCGTATTTTGCTGTGGATGCCGTCCGGCAGTTTTTTTACAAAATCCCAGGCACAGGCAAGTTTTAATGCTTCCACAATATCATGATCGGATGCATCCGGCCTGATATTACGCATATTTTCCGCAATGGTTCCTGAGAACATCGTGTTTCCCTGCGGGACATACGAAAACAGTCTTCGTGCGGACGGTGTGAGTGGAATGGCGTCGGCAGGGTTGTCCCGGTTATACACCAGCGCGGTTCCGGACTGTGGCTGCATTAATGCCAGCAGCAGTCGGATCATCGTAGTTTTTCCTTCTCCGGAAGGACCGACGAGTGCGATGATTTCCTGCGGGTGTGCTTCCATAGATGCCTGTAAAAATACCTGTGTGCCGTTTTTGTAAGCATAGTCGATCTTTTGAACGGATAAGCTGATACCTTTGTCAGCGTTTTTCTCGTAAAAGAACCGCACCTCATCATCGCGGCTGTAGTCTTCCCGCGGCATTTCTACAATATCCATCAGACGTCCGGCTGAGGTAGTCAGTCCGATTATGGCAGGGACGAGAGAAGTCAGATTGTGCAAAGAGCCGGACAGTGTACCGGACAGCGTTAAAAACATCGTCATGGTACCATAGGAAATGGCGCCGCTCCATACACGGTAAATGCCCCAGCCGTAAGAAAGATAGGAGACAAGCAGTCCGACGGCAGACAGCAGCAGAGAGGTGCCCATGGACATTTTCTGAAAGTCCAGACGCATTTGTATATATTCTTTCTGCAGCTGTTTGAGCCGTGCGGTGTATGGCCTGATTAAATCAAAGGCTTTAATTGTCTGAATATTGGAAAAGGTTTCCTGGTTAAATCCGGACATTTTTGCACTCATGGCAGCGCTGCGCCGGTTATTGCCGACCATGCGTTTTAAAAGTGTTTTGGACATGATCAGGCTGACCGGCATTCCCAAAAATGCGAAGACAGCAAAGGAGGCGTCGTAATAAATGACCATGGCAAAGGCGCTGACAAATCGAAAAGAATAGATGATAACGTTTGGTACAAAGTTCAGTACGCCGGAGGAGATGTTGGAAGCATCCGAACTCCAGCGTGTCAGCAAATCTCCGGTATGGTAACCGGTCAGAGACTCCCAGTCCGTGACAAGTATTTTGGAAAAAATATCCGCTTTGATTTCGGCATCCACTTTCATGCTTAAGTAGCCGGAAGCATAATCGGATATCTGGCTTATAAAAGCAGTTCCGATGTTCAGGCCGATCATGACGGCGAACGTCCGGACGATTACGCCGGATTCATGTCCGGTAATCATGTCTACCAGATCTTTGGACACCATACCGGACACAAGGCTTACGAGCGTACCGAACATGCCGAGCAGCGTATAAAAATCATAACGAGGCGGTAATGTCTGGCATAGTGGTAGATCCAGAGTGTCTGCCGCCACATCTCCTGCAGGCGTCCGGCTTTTATACGGCCGATCAAAAAGCGGATCGTTTTTTTTAAGCGACTGATCATAAGAGCCGTCCGATGCGGTTAATGCTGTCCGCAGTTACGGTTGCAGGTCAGTACGGAGCCGGAAATCTCCAGACCGTCCCCGGCAGTTACAACGATATCGCCCAGACCGACATTGTCATTGCCGTTGTTATGGTAGGCGTAAGCAATTTCGATACAGTTTGTGTTGTTGCCGCCTGCCAGTGTGCCGTTGGAAGAACCGTACGTAACCGGCTGGTTAAAGGTCAGGAATAAATGCTGCTGTCCGCTGTGATGTCCGTCACCTGCCGCATGTACGCCGTTTACCTGAATCCGGTAATCCTGTCTGCCGGTTTCCGGGCGCTGATGGATATATGCGTTTACCGTATAACAGTCGTCACCGCTGCCGCCCGAGTTGGAAGCGGAGCCGCTTGCCGCGTACACACCTTCCGCTAAGCTGTCATTTGCTATAATCATCGGTTTTTCATAATTTTTCATATATTTTCCCTTTCCTGCGTTGGTTTTAAAAGCATTGATATGGCTGATGTGAGATTTTTTCAAGTGTATCATATATTGCTGTGTTGGTAAATAGGGATAAAAGATTTCTTTTACACATTTTACCTTTTTTTTGCGCAATCCGGATTTTGGTCGATCCATTGTTTTACGGTTTCGGCAGCGGAATGATTTTTGGTGCATTGCAGCATACAGATGCGGATTTTTTCTGCCAGTACGGACATAAAATCCAGATTACACCGCAGCATATGCACATCCCATGCGGGAGAAATCAGACGCTGTGCGGTAAGCAGTATTTTCTGATCTCCAGGCAGTTCGATACAGGTATCCTGTGAGCTTTGCCTCAGCAAAACGATGCCGCCCAACGGGCAGACGCCCGTATGCGAGATGCCTGAAGTGCCGCACCAGGGCAGACCATAGATAACCGGCAGATTGTCGCGTATGGCGATCAGGTTCAGGTCGCCGTTAAATATGGGCACATGATATAGCTCTTTCCACAGATTGGTGTGTGTAGACTTGCCCATACCGGATTGCCCGGAAAACAGCCACGCGCTTTTGTTATAGATGACAGAAGCCGAATGCAGAACAAAGCAGCCGTGTTTTTGTGCGGTATATACATACAAAAATCGAATGACATGGAACAGATCGGCAGAAAACGATTTGCAAACAGGCGGATTGTAAAAAACTACCGCGTTCGTTCCGGTTTTGGATAAAGTGGCGCCTGTGATCTGCGGCATTTGCGGAAATTTTAAAACATACCGATCTGTCGTTTCAAAGACACATAATTCCGGATTTTGTATAAGCGGCAGCATGGGCTCCTCCGAAAGAGGGAGCGTATTGCGCAGTACGATCGTAAGGTCCGCACAGGCGGTTTTGTCCGTTCGAAACGCCAGCAGTTCTTCGGCAAACGATTCGGCAGGGCCGATGAGGTGAATGCACAAAGGGCCGATTTGTAAAAACAGGGAATCGTCCGCGGTCGGCAGCGGGTGTGACTTAACGGGGTGATCGTCCAGCAGAATGCCCAGTGAAAACAGCCGGTTTAAAAAGTCGGTCAGATCCTGTTTCAGCAGGGGCAGTTCGGATTCCGATGCGTCACAGTAGTCGGCAAAACAGGCCAGCAGTTCCTGTTCGTCATGAATATGATGCAGCATTTTCCATAAAAAAACACCGGTTTTGTTTAGACGGATGCCGCGCCTGTGATCTGCAATCCCTTGTCCGTGCGGGAGAAGATAAGCGGTTCCTGCAATGGTGTGCAGGGAAAAAATCGGATTATTTTTCATATGATATTCTCTTGGCTTTGAAAGCTTTTCTCTTATTTTTGATCAACGTTTTTGTGTCGTGTGGATATTCTCTTGTAAGAATCCGAATCTTAGTATAGCATTTTATAATAAAAAATGCTACGATAAAAACAATGTAAATTTTGGAGGTACCATATGGGGGCACAATGCGATGCAAATCAAAAGCAGGATATTGAAAAATTACTGTATGCGGGCAATGCCGTGCGCATCTTTCCGCAGGGATACAGCATGTATCCGATGTTTGTACCCGGCAGAGATGAGGCGGTGATTCGTCCGTTGGCAGGAAGGCGATTCAGGCGGGGCGATGTTGTATTGTACCGCCGGGAAGGCAGTATCTTAGTGCTGCATCGCATTTGGAACGTACGGCCGGAGGGCGTTTATTTTGTCGGAGACAACCAGACGCAGATCGAAGGACCGCTCCACCCGCAGCAGATCCGAGGGATACTGACTTCGTTTGTGCGAAGCGGACGAGAGATATCCGTGCGGCATCCTCTGTACTTGATTTACAGCCATTTGTGGCTGTTTTTTCGACCTTTTCGACAAAAAATATCAAATTTTATACATTTTTTTAACAAAAATTGCAATCTTGTGTTATAATATGGATTCGTAACATAAAAATGATGCATGGAGACAGATACATTTGCGACAGAGGGATGATGAAAACGAATAATAAAACAGTGTATCAACTGAGAAAAGCAGCGGGTACTTACTGGCTGCTGGATATGAAACAGGATGGCCCGGCGTATACAAAACCGGTGTCTTTGAATGAAAGCGGCGCCTATATATGGCAGCTTTTGGAAGCGGGACATAAGACGGAGCAGGCTGCACGGATCGTTGCGGCAGAGTATGGGATTACGGCGGACGAGGCTGCCGCGGATATCCGGCAGTTTTTGAAGAATTTGCATGAGCATGGAGTCCGGCCGGGATTTGACAGTGAAAAATCAGAACATGCGGGAGATCAGGAAGTATGGAAGTGTTATTAATTGGCGGCAGCAGTGATCTGATGCATGCGCTTTTGAATAAACTGAATAAAGAAGGGCATCGTTCGTACGTGCTGACCGGAAGCAGAAACGCACGGGGTTCATATAAAAATGCATATGAGAAATATCATTTTCCATATGACTGCGACTGCCTGAAAGAGATTTTTGACAGCGTGCATCCGGATGTCATTTTATTTATGGGAGCATACGATTCCAATTTCAACTGGGAAGATCCGCGCAGGGAATCGGTACGGTTTCTGGCAGGGTTGCAGAACGTAATGTCCACATTTGCAACGATGAGAAAAGGAAGACTCATTTATTTGTCTTCACAGGAAGTGTATTCGAATTCCTATCCCGGTTATATTTCGGAAGATCTCGCAACTTCTGCGATTGGCCTGCGGGGAATGACCTATGTGCAGGGAGAAGACATCTGCCGAAATTACAACAGGACTATGGGTCTGGATACGGTTGTGCTGCGTATGGATCATCTGTATGGGATACCTTATAAAGAACGTCTGCAGGGAGAACGTCTGCGGGACAACCCATGCGCGCAGATGTGCGTGGAGGCGCTGCGTACCGGAAAGATACAGGCCAGTCACAATAAGAAGTTTTCCATGCTTTATCAGGATGACGCGGTGGAGTTTCTCTATCAGATCATGCGGGCGGAGCAGACAAAACAGAGGGTGTATCACATTTCCACCCAGCAGACGATCACCGAGATGGAGTTAGCCAGGCTTGTGCAAAAGGAAATGGGGAAACATGTACGGATCGTCAATAATACGGTCGGAAGTGAATACCAGGTTGTTTTATCTGCGAAGGCGTTTGCGGATGAATTCGACATGAAGATTTTTCATTCTTACGAAGAAACCGTGGCTGCAATGGCAAAACATATCAGGCGTCATACCAATGACTACATGCATGATACGGATCCGGGCAAAGGTGTTTCCGGAAGGATCAGACAAAATCTGTATCGCATCATACGTGCATGTGTTCCGTTTCTGGAAAATATGATCTGCTTTATCCCGTTTTTTATGCTGCATAATCGGGCGGTAGACAGCGCATACTTTGCGAAACTGGATTTTTATCTGCTGTATGTGCTGCTGTTTGCGATCATACACGGACAGCAGCAGGCGGCGTTTTCCGCGGTACTGGCGGTGATCGGCTATTGTTTCCGACAGTCTTATACACGCAGCGGGCTGGAAATTTTACTGGATTATAATACGTATGTATGGGTGGCGCAGCTGTTTATACTTGGACTTGTCGTAGGCTATATGAAAGATCGTCTGGCAGCCATAAAAGACGAGAACCGGCAGGAGCTGCAGTATCTGACCGGACAGCTGGACGATATTCAGGATATTAATACGAGCAATGTCCGGCTGAAAAATGTACTGGAAGTGCAGATTGTTAACCAGAACGACAGTTTTGGGAAGATTTATGAAATTACATCTTCACTCGACCAGTATGATCCGTCGGAAGTATTGTTTTACGCCGCAGAAATACTGGCAAGACTTGTCGGAAGCAAAGACGTGGCAATTTATTCCGTGGCGAACCGTTCGTATGCGAGACTGTTTTCTGCGACTTCGAAAAAAGCAAGGGAACTTGGCAATTCGATCGAATACACCTCTTATGAAGAGATGTATCGGGATTTGAAAGAACATCGGGTGTTTATCAACAAAAATATGGACGAGAAATATCCGCTGATGGCAAATGCCATTTATTCGGAAGAGGAAATGCAGCTCATATTAATGATCTGGGGCATTCCATGGGAACGCATGACACTCAGCCAGGCGAATATGCTTGTTGTAATCGGCTACCTGATTCAGAATGCGGTTGTGCGTGCCAATCGTTACATGGAAGCATTGGAAAATCAAAGATATATCGAAGGTACACAGATTTTGGAGACGGAAGCTTTTGGGAATCTTGTGGAAGCATATTTGCGTGCCAGAAATAAAAACCTGACCGAATGTACGATTCTGCAAATTGATGTGCAGGACAATCTGCAGGAAGAAGCGGCCACGGAACTGACAAAGCTGATGCGTCAGTCGGATTATCTTGGCAAACTTTCGGATGGCAATCTGTATGCGCTTATATCCAATACGGAAAACAGCGACGCTGATTTTGTAATTCGCAGATTTGAAAGTGCGGGATATAAAAGCTGGGTGAAAGAAGGTACGGAGCTATGAACCAATGGCTGATTTTCCGGATTCTGATTCTGGTTAGTACGATTGTATCGGTCGTTTATTTGCCTGTGGGATTGGCAGTGTGTGCAAAGAAGGAACGACCGGCCTGTGTGCTGCGTTTTTTGTCATGCTGTGCTGTCCGGTTGTCGGCCCGCTGTTTTTTCTGTGTGGATACCTTCTTTACCGCATTGCCTTTCACAGAGAAGTAGATCTGGCGGATGTTGTGTTCAGCAAAGATCGTGTACGGACAAATGTGCGGGCGGATGAAGAGAGGGAACGCGATATTGTTCCGGTGGAGGAGGCATTGGCAGTTAGTGATAAAAACAGTCTGCGTATGCTTATGCTGAATGTTATCCGGGGCGATGTACAAAGTTCACTGGCGGCTATTTCGCTTGCACTGAACGGTTACGATTCGGAAACGGCGCACTATGCGGCGTCTGTGCTGCAGGATGAGCTGAATGACTTTCGATTTCATGTGCGCAGATCGTTGCAGGAGATGGAAGCCGAATCTGAAGAACAGACAGAATTTGAAGAAGCGCTTATTCCATATATGAATCGTGTGCTTGTGCAGAAAGTATTTACGGAAATGGAGCAAAAAAAATTTGCATACATGATGTCAGATGTCGGGGACTGTCTGTATAGAAAAATGCTTCCAAAATGACAAGCAGTTTTTATGAATGCATCAGTCTGCGTCTGCTGGATGTGGAAGCGTTTGATAAAATGGAAATCTGGTGTGACCGGGCAGCCGCACGGTATCCGGATGAACTGGCGACTTTTACATGCAGGCTCAAACTGTATTTTACTTCACAGCAAAAAGAAAAGTTTTTCAGGGTAATGCAGGAATTAAAAGAGTCGGAAGTTGTGATTGACAGCGAAACGCTGGAACTGATTCGCACTTTTGAATAAAATTGGAAACAGGAGGAGGTGAAGCTGCTTATGTCGATGAAAACGCTGACAGCGCTGCAGCTGCTGCACATATCCGGCTTATATGTCGTTATGACATTGCTGCTGCCGGCAGTTTTGTTTTTTAGAAAAATAAGCAGCAAACCGTTTTCCGTGCGGTTTATGATTTACCAGACCGTCGGAAATTTTTATATAATTACACTGGTGCTGGCGCTGCAGCTGCTGCACATTTCCAACCGGTACACACTGATCGGATTTACGCTATGTTTCTTTTCCTTCGCATATGCCGGTCTTCACGGAATCAATCTGAAAGAAGGTCTGAGCATAGTTTCAAAAGATCTGGCCAGGCTGGCAGAAGGGCAATATGGGCTGCGCCTGTATACCGGAAGAATGATCGAACGTATGCGGTGTGCGTGGAAAAAGCTGGCCGCATGGATTTGGAATCGTTTTTTAACAAACCGGGCGGATGTGTTGCTGCTGTTGATGGTATTTGCCGCTTATATGGTTATTTATGGCAGAAATGCGTTTGAACAGTATGGTTATTGTGCATCGGATATAGTCGTGCATAACTATTGGATTAACTATATGAGCAGAGGAGAACCGTTCGTAGCAGGGGTATATCCGCTTGGATTCCACTGCGTCATTTATTATTTTCATGAAGTATTTCACATAGATACGTATGTGCTGCTGCGCCTGTTTTGGGTGGTGCAGACGTTTGCCATTCATTTAATGCTGGCGGCGTTTATTCGTGTGTGCTGCAGGACAAAATATGTGGCTTATGTGGGGCTTGGTATTTATTTGATGGTAAATTTGTTTCGAATCAATACATACAGCCGCTACTTCAGTTCTTTGCCGCAGGAATTCGGGATGATATTTATTCTGCCCTCGCTTGCATTTTTATTTCTGTTTTTTCAGTATTATAAAAAGCCGCCGGATTTGGAAGATGAAGAGGAACGTATTTATCTTCTGGATGAAGTGCTGGCACAGGCGGCGCAAGACAAGCAGGAGTGCGAGACGCAAAAACGGCCCGTACGTGGAATCGGACGGATCTGTGAGGCGGTCCGGCGGGAATTTTCCTGTGAAGGCGCCTGGTATTTGCTGCTGTTTGCACTGAATTTCAGTCTGACACTTTCCATTCATTTTTACAATACGATGATTGCCGGTATTTTTTGTGTGGGAACTGCCGTGGGATATGGTTTTCGGCTGTTTCGCAGACCGTATTTCGGACGGGTTATGCTGGCGGGAACAACAGCGATCGTAATAGCGGTGCTTCCGCTGCTGCTTGCATTTGTGAGCGGTATACCACCGGAAGGTTCTTTGTACTGGGGTGTGAACATTATAAACGGAACGGCGAAGCAGCAGGACGTCGTGCGGCAGGAAAAGAATGAAGGACAATCAGACGATCAAAACCAATCGTTTTTATCTTTAAAAGAAGTTCGAAATATTTATATGATAAAAAAGGGAAAGGTCATTTTAAATGGGGAGATGATTGCCCGTGAAGCTGAGATAGACGGCGGCAGAGTTGTATCGAAAGGCGATGTTACGGTAGGAAACCATCAGGTGAAAGGCGGACAGATGGTAGCGGATGCCAGGCTGCTTGAAAAGGGAAAAGTAATTTATGAGGGAATGTTTCTGGCGGTAGGATATGATCTGCCGGAGACGGAGTCCGATCCGGAACATACCGCTTCGGATAAGATGTGTCGGGTGAAAGCAAAGGTGGAAAGAATTGTTTCCGCAACGTTAAGTACGATAAGAGGCTATCTGATTTATGCGGAATATGAATGGGTCTGCCGTCTGACGCCGCTAAGTGTATGTATACTGGGTGTGCTGTCGATGTTGTTTTTCTTTTGCGGCAGACGGATGCTGCTGCACGGATGCTGTCGACAGCGGTGTATATGATATTGATGACAGTGATGTTTGTTGCGCCGGAACTTGGCCTGCCGGAACTGATGGATGCCAATGGACGGACGTGCATATACTACGCATATTCTCTGATTGTGCTCTGGTGTTTTTGCATAGATGGTATTTTGCAGCTTATGTTCGGCCGGTTCGCCAGGGGAAGGGTGTCAGATGCGGTGTCGTTTCTGTTGATTCCGGCGCTGGCAGTTACGGCAGCTGTGACCGGAACGGTAAAAAAGACGTATGCCGCACCAGGACTGGAGCCAAATGGCGCTGTTGTATGTCTTACCAATATTATCCGGGATAATCCGGATGAGACGTGGACCATTGTGTCTGCCAATGATGAAATGCGCATGGGAGAAGATCATGGATTTCATTATGAAACAGATACCTTTTTAAGGAACATGGAGGAGAAAGGCAGCAGCGGAGAAATTTTAATTCCGACGAAAAATGTATTTTTCTTTATAGAAAAAATACCAATTGATTATACGGAACCATATGAAGACAGCGGACAGAAAGTTTCGGCAAAAGGCGCCGCACAGCAGCTGCCGGTAAAAACCGGAATTGAAATGTATAAAGGCAGGAAGCGGTGGATTGAAATGTCCAGAATGTATTATTGGGCGAAACAGTTTCAAAGTCTGTATCCGAACGAAATGAAAGTGTATTATGAGACGGATGATTTTATATGCTACCGTGTAGCGCAAAATGAATACAGTTTATTTAACTTTGCAATTGATTATCGGTATAATACCGCAAATGACAAGAAGGAGTAGGTATGGTATCCCGCAGAAATTTTTTTACCATAACATTGATTATGCTGGTGCTGCTGGTTATGTTCCAGGCGCCGGAAGCGCTCAGAGAGCGGATGTATGATTATGGCAGCAATGCATATGCCAATACAACGAAGACGGAATGGGACCGTCGGTCAGATGTAGCCATATCGAAAAAAGAGGCGCAAAAGACAGGAAGATACGTTGTGCTGATCGGAGATCTGACAGACCATGCAGTCGGAAGCGCTGTCAGACAATGGTGTGCCTGCTCCAAACGCTATGTGGAGGCTTATCCGCGGCTTTTAGACTGTTCGTTTGACAATGAGCGGATGCCGGACGTGGTTGTAATAGATTCCGACTGCCTGCGTATAAAAAAGATACGCCGCAGCTGGAAACACTGGCGAAAAACGGTGTGCATTTGATTTTCTGTGGGCTGCCGGATCGGCAGCAGCTAAGACAGCATACGCAGCTGAAAAAACTGATGGGCATTCGGGAAATACCGCCGGATGACATCCGGGTTGAAGGGATTCATTTATACGCAGGGCTGCTGCTGGGCGGAGAAAAATTATACAAACAGGACGATTTATGGGGAAAAACCGGGCAGAATAAGGAGTTCGGCGTTCCATGGTGTCGGCTGGCATCGGGAACAAAGACCTATATGGCAGGAATATCGGCAAAAAAGGAAGAGGCTGCGGCCCTTATCTGGCGAAACAGTATCGGAGAGGCCAGAGTCTTTATTGTAAATGGTGATTATATTTATGGGAATGTCGGAATCGGCTTTTTGGAAGGAATGATGTATGAGGCAGATTCCTATGCGCTGTATCCGATTATCAATGCGCAAAATCTCGTTGTATTAAATGATCCGGCGCCTGCCTGCGGTAATGAAGAAGAGATGATGCGTTTATACAGCCGCACGCCGCAGGCGGTATTCCAGGATCTGGTCTGGCCGGGTCTGTTCGTAACGATGGAAAAAAGCAAAAAGAAAATGACCTGTATGCTGGAACCGCAGCAAAATCATACGGACCATGCCGGACCGGATTCGAACAGGCTTGTTTCACATATGAAGTTGCTGCAGGAACGGTTTGTAGAAGCCGGAATTTCCGAAAGTATTACGGGAAAATATGATTATGATTATATAAATAAGGTGCTTCCGGATTATGAATTTCTTTCCGTTTATCAGGGAGCAGGCGCGGGCAACGGGCATACCGAACAGATGCCGTATGGCGGAACGTTAAGCAATGTACGTACAATATTGACAGACTATGATCATGCGGATTTGTTAGTCGGTTATTATAATCAAAATATAATAAAACAGCTTATAACGCATAATGGATGGAATGAGCATACGTTTTATGACGATCTGCGGCTGAACAGCATGGAAACGGCGCTTGGTTATTCCTGCATTGCCGTTGACATGAACCGGATTTTATATCCACAGTCGGAAGACGATACATGGGAGAAGCTTTACGATGTTTTTTCCGGAAATGTGAATACGTATTGGAAAGATTATGAAAGCTTTGCAGCTACAACACTGGCAGAAAGTGATCTGCGTATCCGCAGATTTCTGGCGCTGCGTGATACACACGAACGGGACGGGGATGTGATTCATCTGGAATTGGAAAATTTCGACAGCGAGGCGTTTTTTCTTTTATGTCTGCATGGAGAAACGGTAAAGGATGTGCAGGGAGCGCAATATGAAAGGCTTGTGCAGGGAGACTGGCTTGTGCAGGCAACGCAGGATCATGTTACCATTACGGTCGGTGAAGAAACGAAGCCGATATTTTATGACAACAGTGCGGACAGGCAGGAGTAATCGGATATGAGTGATGATGAAAAAGATTATTTGTATACGGATGATATGGCGGATTATAAGTACGATGACCGTGAACTGAGTGATCCGAACGATTATCGGTATGGACCTGAGGATTCCGTGTATGATACGGAAACGGAAATAGCGGATTATAAATATGCGATAGGTGCGGGAACCGGACAGAACATGCGGGTGTGCATTGTGGCAGAGGGATGTTATCCGTATGTGGTAGGAGGTGTTTCCGGCTGGATTCACAGTCTGATTCATTCGTTTCCCAATATGGAGTTTATCCTGCTGACAATCGTGGCGAATCGTTCCATGCGTGGAAAATTTGTGTATGAGCTGCCGGACAATCTGACGCAAGTGCATGAGGTGTATCTGGAAGATGTGGATTGGGTCCGCAAGCGCAAGGAAGGCATAAGCAGCCTGCACCTGTCGGAAAAAGAATACCGGGCATTGCGATGTCTGATATTAAATCAGCATATAAATTGGCATATATTATTTGGAATTTTTAGAAAGAGAAACGTTTCGTTAAATGATCTTTTGATGGGGGAGGATTTTTATCGTGCCGTCAGAGACTGCTATGATCTGCAGTATAGCCAGATTGTATTTTCGGATTTTTATGGACAATGCGTTCCATTTATCTGCCGCTTTTTTTGTACTGAAAATGAACGTGCCGCAGGCGGATTTGTACCACTGTGTAGCGACCGGATATGCCGGAGTGCTCGGATGTATGGCAAAAGATCTGCATGGAAGCCGGATTTTGATTTCCGAACATGGCATTTATACCAGAGAACGGGAAGAAGAGCTGATTAAGGCTAAATGGGTCGGCGGCATTTATAAAAACATATGGATTGACCAGTTTCGAAAGATGTCCGGACTGGCCTATGCCGAAGCGGATCTGGTGACGAGCCTGTATGAGCATGCAAGACAGCTGCAGATCGAACTGGGGTGTCCGGCGGAAAAGACGATGGTGACGCCAAACGGCATTGATACAAAAAGGATGGAAGATTTGCCGCAGAAAACCCAAGAGGATAAAAAGTATATCAACATTGGGGCGGTGCTGCGTGTGACACCCATTAAAGATGTGAAAACGATGATACAGGCGTTTGGATATGCAAAAGAACGGCAGCCGAAATTAAAACTGTGGATTATGGGTCCTGTGGATGAGGATCCGGCATATGCGCAGGAATGTTTTGATCTTGTGGAAACGCTGCACATTCGGGATATTGTGTTTACCGGGCGGATTGATGTCAGAGATTATATCGGGCGGATGGACGTTACGATCTTAACGAGTGTCAGTGAGGGACAGCCGTTAACAATACTGGAGAGTTATGCGGCGCATCGTCCGGTTATCGCGACAGATGTCGGGAACTGCTCCGGACTGATTTTCGGAGAGGATGATTGTTTCGGACCGGCCGGGATACTGACGCATATTATGAACATGGATGAGATTTCCCAGGCGATGCTGGAGCTGGCAGGGGATGCGAACAAGCGCAAGCGGATGGGGGAAAACGGGTACCGGCGTCTGATGTACAAATATCGGATTGAACATATGCAGGCGGCATATGCGGACATTTACAAAGCGTTTGCGGCAAATGCGGGACTCAACGTTGATGTCCGTACATGCAAGACGAACGGAGAAGAATGGGGAAAGGGGAGTGTGCCATGGCTGGAATAGGATTTCAGTTAAATCGGATTTTTGGAAGGGGCACGATTTTATCCAATGTGATCGGGGTCGGTTATAGTGCGGGTGTAACCGTTACACCGATGTTTGTAATTATCGGAAATGTGCTTTTCATGAGCAGGGTATTGGAGTTTGAGACAATCGGCTATGCAGGAAGAGAACTGTTTTCCGCAACGCTTTTGTATATTTTCATTTTTTCTCTGCTTACGACAGCCCCGTTTAATGCGGTGCTGTCCAGGTATCTGTCAGATGTCATTTATGAAGAGCGGTTTGACGATATTCTGCCCTGTTTTTACGTGGGGCTGCTGTTAAATGTGTGTTTCAGCATATTGTTTGGAATACCGTTTTGTGTATGGGAACATGTCGTCGGGCATGTGGAAATTTTATACGTATTTACGGGGTTTTGCGGCTATGTGTCGCTGGTGCTCGTTTTTTATGCCATGCTGTATTTGTCGATCTGCAAAGATTATGGCAGAATTTCTCTGTTTTTTCTTATCGGGATGGCGGAAGCGTTTGTACTGTCGCTCTTATTTGTCCGGGTGCTGCATATGAGCGTGCCGGGGGCGATGCTGCTGGCTCTCACAATCGGATTTTTCAGTACGGCCTGCATGGAGCTTGCAGCGGTAAAATATTACTTTAAGAAAAACAGTGGACGTTATAAACCCGTGCTTGTTTATTTTAAAAGGTTTTTTTCGCTTGTTGTTACAAATTTCGCTTATACGTTGGGGCTGTATATTCATAATTTTGTCTACTGGCAGACCGATCTGCGGATGGTTGTAGCCGATAGTTTTGTATGTGCGCCGTCATATGATATGGCTACCTGTATTGCAATGTTTACGAATATTTCGGCAACCGTTATTTTTATTGCCAGAATAGAGATGAATTTTCATGAGAAATACAAGGCGTATTCCGAAGCTGTGATTGGCGGGCGCGGGGCGGATATTGAAAAATGCCGCAGGCGGATGTTCCGTCAGCTGGCATCGGAACTGCTGAGTCTGGTGCGTATCCAGTTTATAATCACGGTAATTGTATTTCTGCTGTGCATGGTTTTGCTGCCGCAGTATGGTATTTCCGGAGCGGTAATGCGTATTTATCCATGTCTGGCGGCAGGATATTTTATTTTGTTTGTGATGTATGCGGAAATTATATTTTTATATTATTTTAATGATAATATGGGAGCTATGCTGACTGCGATTAGTTTTATGATTACAACGGGCATTTTGAGCTATTATGCCTGCGGATTGTCGCAGCGCTGGTATGGCGTGGGTGTTGTCGCAGGTGCGTTCGTCGGCTGGACAGTTGCATATATGAGGCTGCGGTGGGTAGAACGTCATATGGATGTGCACATATTCTGCAGAGGGACTCTGATCGAAGTCAAATATGGTCTTGCGGAGTCGTCAAAAGTATACGATGCCCATATGGTGCATGAAGGCAGAGGAGGGTCAGGCAAAAATGAGTGACGTATTGCAGCTGGCGGTTGCATGGATCGGTATTATGCTTCTCGTCATTGATTTTATGTCTTTTGTTTATCAGAAAGTAACGGAAGGCATTGGCATTTTATGGTTGTTTCTTGGAGTGCTGTTGATTTTGTGTGCTTTTGTGCCAGGGTTGAACGCATGGATTTACGTAGTGCCGAAAGAGGCGGTCAGTGCCTTTTTACTGGCAGGAGCAGCTTTTTTATTTTCGGCGTTTTATATCAGCAGTCTCGTATCCCAGCTGCTGCGAAAAAATCAGGAACTGGCGATGCACGTATCTTTGCTGAACCAGGAAAATGAAAGTATATTAAATGAATTAAATGACCGGAAGGACATGCAGAACTTATGAAAATACTGTTTGTCATTAATACACTCGGACTTGGCGGAGCGGAAACGGCATTATTAGAGCTTCTTCGCAGGCTCAGCCGGGATGGCTGTGAAATATCATTGTATGTCATGCTTGCACAGGGAGAGCTGGCAGATCGGCTTCCGGATGGTGTAAAATTATTAAATAAAAATTATAGAAATTGTTCCGTGCTTTCTGCAAAGGGCAGATTGGAAATGGCTAAAACAGTATTGGCGTGTTTTTCAGAAATGGGAATGTTTGTAAAAAAACAGCGTCTATGTTGCGCGCCCTGGCTGCACTGGTCAAAAACCGTAGTACGGCAGCATTTTCGCCGGACAAGCTGTTTTGGAGAATCCTGTCTGATGGTGCATGGCGCCCGGAAGAATCGTATGATCTGGCTGTGGCATATCTGGAAGGGGGAGCGACCTATTTTACGGCGGATCATATAAAAGCTGACAAAAAGGTGGCATTTATCCATACGGATTACCGCCGCGCCGGATATGCCAAACAGATGGACCAGGAGTGTTATGAAGCATTTGAACGTATTTTTGCCATATCGGAAGCGGTACGGGATGCGTTTTTGCAAATCTATCCGGAGTATGAAGGGAAGACGGGTATTTTTTACAATCTGCTGAACCAGGAGCGAATTCGGATGCTTGCAGAGAAGCAGGTGAACTTTACAGGAGATTTTCATGGATATGTTATTTTAACAGTCGGCAGGCTTACCGTTGCGAAAGCGTTTGACATTGCGCTGCAGGCGATGGCGTTGTTAAAGAAGGAAGGACCAGCGGTGCGCTGGTATGTACTTGGTGAAGGTGATCAGCGTGCCGTACTGGAAAGGCAGCGTGCGGAGCTTGGATTAAGAGAAGATTTTATTTTTCTTGGTGCGGTGGACAATCCGTTTCCGTACTACAGGCGATGTGACCTGTATGTACATGCAACGCGGTATGAAGGGCGAAGTATGGCGATACAGGAGGCGCAGACGCTTGGATGTGCCATTCTGGCTTCGGATTGTGCCGGAAACCGCGGGCAGATTCGGGAAGGGACAGATGGCAGACTGTGCCGGCTGACACCGGAGAGTATAGCGGCCGGTATCCGTGAGCTTCTCCCTGACAGAGAACAGCGGGAACGACTGGGCAGAGCGGCTGCGCAGCGTGTGAAAGCACAGGAAGAACAGCCGGAACAGCTGATACGGATGCTTTTGTAGGAAATGGCAGGGAAATCCAATGGAGATATGTATATGGGAAAAGAGTCGATAAGGACGTGCTGATTATTATTCCGGCATATAACGAAGAGAAAAATATTAAAAAGGTACTGGAAGATCTCGACAAACCGCAAATACGTGTGTTCGCGGATGTGCTTGTTATGAATGACGCGTCTGCGGACGAGACAAACTGGATTGTAAAACGAAATAAGTCCAAGTATCTGCTTGTGACGCACGTATTTAATCTGGGCTATGGAAGCGCCCTTCAGCTTGGATATAAATATGCAATCCGGCGTGGGTATCGCTATGTTATACAAATGGATGCGGACGGGCAGCATGACGTCTGCAATATTCCGCAGATTTACGAAGCGCTTACAACGAAAGACGAAAAAGGTGAAACGCCGGATATGGTTCTTTGTTCCAGATATATGCAGGGCAGCGGCGTATACCCTACAACGTTTCAAAAGCGGCTTGCATCCGGACTGTTTCGGTGGATGATTCGTCTGTTTTCAGGCAGATGGATTACCGATACGACGACCGGACTGCAGGGACTGAGTTGGAACGCCGTGCTGTATTATTCCAGATACGGTCACTTTGACGACAAATATCCGGATGCCAATATGATTTTGCAGATGCTGCTGCTCGGATTTCACATTCGGGAAATTCCGGCGGTGATGCATCCAAGGACGACAGGAAAAAGTATGCATTCGGGATTTAAGCCTTTTATCTATATGTTTCGAATGTTTTTCAGTATGCTGGCGGTGGCCGTGCGGATCAGGATTTCAAAGTCGGATGCGGGCAGCCGCGGAGATAAGATTTATGATTGATACCGGAATAATAGAATAGAAAGAGAGGGGTATGGCAATGAGGCTGCCTGTCAGAGGAAGAGGGAGATTTCAGCGTGTGCGGCTTTCGGAAAGCACGGATCGGCTGACGAATCCGGCGTGCGGCTGGTGCCGGATTTATACATTTTTTTTGGAACGGCAGATTAATTTTGATGAACTGAATCTGTGTCTGCAGGAGGATGAAACACTGGTACAGGCGGTTATCGTAATCGGAGCGTTTCGCAGCCGTGAGATTTCGCAGGAAGCGCTCGAACAGCTGGAACGGCTGCTGCGTTTTTTCCGGAATGCGGAAAAAGAAATGATACTGCGTTTTACGTATGATAACGTCGGACAGGGCCTGCTCGCAGAGCCGGATGAGATGCGGCAGATATTCATACATATGAATCAGATCGGAAATATAGTACGTCGGTTTGCGGAACATATTTTGCTGCTGCAGGGATTGTTTGTCGGCAGCTGGGGAGAGATGCACGGTTCGCGGTTTCTCTCCAAAGAAAAAATGAGGCTTCTGGCGGAAACGCTGCGGGAAGCGGCAGGGGACAGCATTCCGATCGGAGTGCGCACACCGCTGCAGTGGAGGCTATTGCATGAACGGGATGCGGTGCCGGGAGCGGAATGGAGCGCAGACCCGATTGATCCGGTTTGTGTTTTTAACGACGGGATGTTTGGTTCGGATTCGGATCTTGGCACATACGGAAGCAGACAGCGGAGCGAAGCGGAGTGGGAAGAGAGTTGGAGCCGAAAAGATGAACTGTTGTTTTTACAGCAGCTGCATAAAAGGCTGCCTTATGGCGGCGAAGCGGTCGGGGAAGCCAAAGAGGGAGAATTGAAAAACGCTGTGACAGAAATGAGACAGGGGCATGTATGTTATTTAAATGCCGTGCACGATCTAAAGTGTCTGGAACGCTGGCGCAGCGCGGTATGGGATGAAAAGGGCATCTGGAAAGGCGTTCACGGTACGGACTATATTGGCGCACATCTTGGCTATCGGCCGGTCGTGTGCAAAGTATCCGGACGGGTAACGGATGGTCTGCATCTGAAAATTGAGATAGAGAATACGGGATTTGCGGGACTTTTGGAAGAAGCGGAGCTCGTTATTACCGCAGAAGCAGAAGGCAGGGTGATCGGAACACAGCTGCTGCCTTTGCTGCCGCAGGATTTTATGCCGGATAGGCCACATTGTCTGAGCTGCCGATTTGCTCCAGATATTATAGAAAGCGGCGCATATGACATCTTTCTACAGATGCGCAGAAAACGGGACGGCCGCTGGATTTGCCTGGCAAATACCGGCCGGCATGATAAAGTACGGATCGGATTATTTTGAATCTGTAACGCAGCGATCGTATATCCGAAAGTCCCGTCAGCAGGCAATGCGTTGGCGAGCCGAATCTGCTTACCGGAAGAAGGATCGGTTAAACGGAACGAAACATCATATGCACCCGGTTCATAGCTGCTGCCGTCCAAAGGAATTTCTAATGTCACCTGAGAACCGGATTGCCAGAGGCGTGTGTCCGTATCAATCGGAATCGTTTCGGATTGTCCGGATTGGGTATGACGAAGGAGCAGTTCGGCACGAAACGGACGGTAGCAGCCGGAAAAGCCGGTATTTGCAATCGTAAGATGAATCACCGCAGGTCCGCTGCCGTTTCGGGTGTACGTAAGGGCGGAATCCGTAATCGTATAGCGGTAGCCAAGATGTCTTTCCATATAGTCCAGGCCATTCAGGCCGTTATAGCAGTCGCTGCCTTCATAAACGGCATGTTCCCATTTTTTCAGTACATTTGCGTCATGTGATTTGCTTAAATAAGAAACGTGCATGGACGCAAGAGATGAAATGGCCGAGGAAAAGTCGTTGAGCGGATTGACGACAACCGTTTCACCGCCGTTTGGGACATAATCGCACAGGATATGCTGAAAGTCCAATTCTTCCGTGCGGTTTCCGCGCACCGCGTAGTCAGAGGCGTTTTCTGCAGCCTGCAGAAGCGGCTTTTCCGATTCACTGTAAGTGCCAAGGTCGGTGACAGAGCCTAACATACCATCGTTAAACAGTCCCAGACGGGCCGCAAGGGAGCCGTCCCAGGCCGTTTTTTCGGATAACGGGTCAAAGCTTTTGCTGATTGCACGCCAGTACTGTGGTGTGCGGACTGCCAGATAAATGGAAGGATCCAGCACATCTGCCAGATGTCCGGCAAGCGTACGCACGGATTCGCTGCTTAAGTGTATCGAACCATGCATTTCTCCGTAGCTGCCGACAAAAATACCCTGCACAATATAAACGGATGCGGTATGGCGGTTCACGACTTCGGCGGTCTGCTCCATATGACGCATGATGATATGTTCCGACTGTGGTTCGCTTTCCTTCGCATTACCGTCCCAGTCATATAAAAAACGCAGAATCAGGTGCTGATCTGACTGCTCCCAGGCAGATAAAATCATTTCCAGCTGAGAAAGCGCAAACGCAGAGATATCTCCAAAACGGTATTGATTCAGATTGATTTCCAACAGAGTGAGCTGTGTATCGGCAGAGTCGTTGATCTGTTTTTGGATTGTTTCCGAAAAAACAGGTTTGCGGTCGGACAGCATATAGCCGTACATCCGGTACCAGCCACGATAAGGATTATCCAGCTGTTCGGCTGTTTCCGTATATACGGCAGGCATATAAGTAAAAAGGTAATGATTTTTGCCGTAAAATGTGTACAATATAAGCAAAGCGCTTGCTGCAAGAGATAAAACGGCGAGTGATACCGATGGAATCAAAATATTTTTTGGCAGGTGAGGTGCATAAAAGAGTCCTTTCTGTCTGTTGCGATTGGTCTGCGCATGGGCAGACCCTATGTGCCATCATAACACAGGTCCGGGCGGAAAAGCAATCGGATTTTTTTAGAAAATATTAGGAAATAGAATAATAAAATGTAAGTATGATTAAATAATTGAAACAGGAGGTTGGAATGTCTGTAAAATGGAGCAGGGAAGAAAGTGTGCTGTTAGATTTGCTGCGTGCTGTGACCGGAAAAGAGAACCGGATAAACCCGGATGCGGACTGTGACTGGGAGCAGTTATTGAAGCTGGCGGAATCACATGCCGTAACGGCAATGCTGTATGACACAGTGGAAAGTCTGGACTTGCAGATAACAGAGCGGATCAAAAAAACCGCACAGACAACCGTGTTGGCCAATTATAGGCTGCTGTTTTTAACTTCTTATTTAACAAAATATCTGGAAGCGTACGGGATAGTGGCCGTTACCTTAAAAGGAGCGGTAACGGCGGCTTTGTATCCGGTGCCCGAGTATCGTAAGTCGGGGGATGTGGATTTGCTTATTCCTGTGGCGGCAGATTATGAACGGGCGCTGGTATTATTACAGCAGGCCGGATTTTTGGTGGATAAAGAACAGCTGGCGCTGCATCATACCGATCTGAGAAACACAGAAGGAATCTCAGTGGAATTGCATAACACATTGACAGAACCTTTTGAAAACAAAAATATAAATCATTATTTAATTAAAATGCTTCCGGAATATGCAAAGCATACGGTAGAAAACACAGACTGGGGCGTTCGTCTGGTGCAGCCATCGGATGCTTACCATGCGTTTTATCTTGTTGTGCATATGCTGCAGCATTTTTTACGAGAAGGCTTTGGGCTGAAAAATCTGTGCGACTGGACGTTGTTTTGGAACAGGGAAGTTGCTGCTGTAGAAAAGGAACGGTTTCAAAAGCTGACGGAGAGGAGCGGAACCGGGCAGTTCGTACGGATTCTTACGGCGGCCTGTGTGCGGGAGCTGGGACTTTCGCCGGACAAGGTGTCGTTTTTGCTGACAGAGCCGGTACGCGATGAGACCGTAACGGCTTTTATGCAGGAGGTGCTGCAGGCCGGAGAGTTTGGCAGAGCGGAAACCGACCGGATGGTTGCGATGCGCCGGACCGGATTTATGGCTTATGCAAAGGAGTTTCATCATCAGATGCATTTGAATTTTCCCGGAATCGGACGTGTGTTTGTGTTCTGGCCGCTGCTGTGGGCGCTGACGCTGATACGATTTTTGCACAATAACCGCAGACTTGGCCGGGCATCGGTATATAATATAGTGAAAAAAGCTGCAAAAAGAAGCGAGCTGATCGAGCAGATGCGGTTGTTTCGATAATTTGATTTTTTTCAAACGAAGATTTCTGTGGAATGGCTGCCGCTTAGTCGTTATAATGTATTCAGGCAGAATTTGAGGCAGAGAAACAGTTTGAAGATGGCCGAAGGAGTGTGGAAAGAGTTGGAGAGAAGAAAGAAGAAACTTCCGATAGGGATTGAAAATTTTGAAGAGATCAGGAAAGAAGATTTTTACTATATTGATAAAACCGGGCTTATTGCGGAACTGCTCCATAATTGGGGAGCGGTAAACCTGTTTACCCGTCCGCGGAGATTTGGCAAATCGTTGAATATGAGCATGCTGGAACACTTTTTCTCGTTGCATGGAGATAAGAGTATTTTTGATGGCCTGGAAATTTCAAAAGAGACTGCGCTTTGTGAAGAATATATGGGAAAATATCCGGTTATATCCATTTCCCTTAAAGGGATGGATGCGCTTAATTTTGAAAGGGCATTTCGGATGGGAGCCCGGGCCGTGAGGCGGACAGCATCAAAAGTGCAGTATCTTTTGGAGAGTGATGCGTTAAGTGAGAGTGACAAACTGGAATATCAGAGCCTTTTGGACAGCAATATGGACGAATCTGCATTTTGTGACAGTCTGAGAATATTGTCAGAAATGTTGGAAAAGCATCATAATACAAAAGTTATCTTGTTGATTGATGAATATGATGTTCCGTTGGCAAAAGCTCATGCGCATGGATACTACGATCAGATGATCTTCCTGTTGCGAAGCCTGCTGGGAGAGGCACTCAAAACAAACAGCAGTCTGAAATTAGCGGTGCTGACCGGATGCCTTCGAATTTCAAAGGAGAGTATCTTTACCGGACTAAATAATCTGAAGGTGCGTTCTGTTACAGATATACGATTTGATGAGTATTTTGGATTTACGGATACTGAAGTGAAGACGCTTTTGCAATATTATGGATATCCGGATCGTTATGATGTAGCGAAGAAATGGTATGACGGATACCATTTTGGCAATGTAGATGTATATTGTCCATGGGATGTATTAAATTATTGTGATTCATTATTGGATGATAACGAAGCGCAGCCGGAGAATTACTGGATCAATACCAGCAGCAATGATGCAGTGAAACGGTTTATTCGGAAATCGACAAATGCTACGGTGAAACGGGAGATTGAGCGTTTGGTGTCAGGAGAAGTTATTTTAAAAGAAATTCATCAGGAGCTCACATATTCGGAGATTTACCAGACGATTGATAATATCTGGAGCCTGCTTTTTACCACCGGTTATTTGACGCAGCGGGGAAAGACAGAGGGCAGGCAGATGAAGCTGGCAATTCCCAATCTGGAGATCCGGGACATTTACGTCACACAGATCATGGATTTTTTTAAAGAGAATGTTCGGGAAGACGGAGATATGCTGAACTGTTTCTGTGACGCCCTGCAAAACAGGGATGTGGAAAATGTAGAGAAAATCTTTGCGGAATATTTAAGAAGAACGATCAGCATCCGAGATACAGCTGTAAGAACCAGCATGAAAGAAAGCTTTTATCATGGTGTCCTGCTTGGGATTTTAGGTGTGAAGGCCCGGTGGGGGATTTCTTCGAACCGGGAAATGGGGGAAGGTTATGCGGATATTCTTGCGGAACCGGATACAGGAGACATGGGGATTATCATAGAGGTGAAATATGCACATGACGGAGATTTGGATGCTGCCTGTAAAGAAGCATTGAAACAGATTGAGTATACCAGATATGAAGATGACCTTGAAGACGACGGGGTAGAGAATATCCTGAAATATGGAATTGCCTGTTATAAAAAGAGGTGTAAGGTTATGCTGGCAGATTCGCAGGAAATGTCTCACAAAAAAAAAGAATATTCTGAAAATTAGCACTCACCTGTTGACGTGGCTAACAATCTGTGTTATATTTCATTCAGACAAACAAAAATCCTGCTTTGAGTTTAAAAACACTCATTTTTAAAAAGGAGGCAACGTTTATGAATATTCAAAAATTTACACAGAAATCTATGGAAGCAGTGAACGACTGCGAAAAGTTAGCATATGAATACGGCAATCAGGAAATAGAACAGGAACATCTTCTGGTAGCTTTGCTGCGGCAGGAAGACGGGCTGATCTTAAAGCTGATTGAAAAGATGGACATTCGGAAAGAACATTTTATGGACAATGCCGTGCGGCATTTGCAGGCACGGGTAAAAGTGTCCGGCGGACAGGTCTATATCGGAAAGCATTTAAATCAGGTGTTAATCAGCGCGGAAGACGAAGCACGGCAGATGAGTGATGAATATGTATCGGTAGAGCATTTGTTTTTAAGCCTGCTGAAATATCCGAATCAGGCGATGAAAGCCATATTTAAAGAATACGGCATTACAAAAGAACGTTTTTTGCAGGCGCTTTCTACGGTACGCGGCAACCAACGTGTTACGTCCGATAATCCGGAAGCTACGTACGATACGCTGGAGAAATATGGACATGATATGGTGGAGCGTGCCCGTGCACAAAAATCGGACCCGGTAATTGGGCGGGACAACGAGATTCGCAACGTTGTACGGATTTTATCGCGGAAAACCAAAAATAATCCGGTTTTGATCGGTGAGCCGGGCGTTGGTAAGACGGCGGTTATTGAAGGACTGGCGCAGAGAATTGTGCGAGGGGATGTTCCGGAAGGATTAAAAGATAAAAGGCTGTTCGCACTAGATATGGGAGCGCTTGTGGCCGGTGCGAAATACCGTGGAGAATTTGAAGAACGGTTAAAGGCAGTGCTGGATGAAGTGCGCAAAAGCGAAGGACAGATTATTCTGTTCATTGATGAGCTGCATACGATTGTGGGAGCGGGCAAGACAGATGGAGCGCTGGATGCGGGAAATATGTTAAAACCAATGCTAGCAAGAGGAGAGCTGCACTGTATCGGTGCGACGACGCTGGATGAATACCGGGAATATATTGAAAAGGATGCGGCTTTGGAGCGCCGCTTTCAGCCGGTTATGGTAGCTGAGCCGACGGTAGAAGAGACGATTTCCATTTTAAGAGGGCTGAAAGAGCGGTATGAGGTGTTCCATGGCGTGAAGATTACCGACGGAGCGCTTGTATCGGCTGCGGTATTGTCAAATCGTTATATTTTGGACCGGTTCTTGCCGGATAAAGCGATTGATCTGGTGGACGAGGCGTGTGCGCTTATTAAAACGGAGCTGGATTCCATGCCGACCGAGCTGGACGAGCTGAACCGCCGTGTGATGCAGCTTCAAATCGAAGAAACGGCGCTGAAAAAAGAATCCGATCAGCTGAGTCGGAAAAGACTGGACCATCTGCAGAGGGAACTGGCAGAATTAAACAGTGAATTTCAAACGAAAAAAGCGCAGTGGGATAATGAAAAAGCGCTGATTGAAAAAGTACAGGGACTGCGGGAAGAACTGGAAAATGTGAAAAAGGAAATTGCGCAGGCACAGCAGCAGTATGATCTGAACAAAGCGGCGGAGCTGCAGTATGGAAAGCTGCCGCAGATTCAAAGACAGCTGGAACTGGAGGAGGAGAAAGTAAAGAGCGAAGATCTGACGCTGATGCATGAAAGTGTCAGTGAAGAAGAAATTGCCAGAATTATATCCCGCTGGACAGGTATACCGGTTGCAAAGCTGACCGAAGGGGAGCGAAATAAGACGCTGCACTTAGATCGGGAGCTGCATAAACGGGTGATCGGACAGGATGAAGGTGTCACCAAAGTGACCGAGGCAATTATTCGTTCGAAGGCTGGGATTAAAGATCCGACGAAGCCGATCGGTTCCTTTTTGTTCCTTGGCCCGACGGGGGTCGGCAAGACAGAACTGGCGAAGGCGCTGGCGGAAAGCCTGTTTGATGATGCCAATAATATGATTCGTCTGGATATGAGTGAATATATGGAGAAGTACTCGGTATCCCGTCTGATTGGAGCTCCTCCGGGATATGTAGGATATGAAGAGGGCGGACAGCTGACCGAAGCGGTTCGGAGAAAACCGTATTCCGTAGTGTTATTTGATGAGATTGAAAAGGCACATCCGGACGTATTTAATGTTCTGCTGCAGGTATTGGACGACGGACGTATAACGGATTCACAGGGCAGAACGGTAGATTTTAAAAATACTATTCTGATTATGACTTCCAATATCGGTTCGATGCATCTGCTGGAAGGCATTGATGAAAAAGGAGATATTCGACCGGAATGTGAAAATGCGGTGATGGCAGAGCTTCGGGGCGGATTTCGGCCGGAATTTTTAAATCGGCTGGATGAGATTATTTTGTTCAAGCCGCTGACAAAATCGGATATTGGCCGTATTATTAGGCTGCTTATGGCAGATTTGAATCGTCGTCTTATGGATCGCAGCCTGTCCGTAGAGCTGACGCCGGAGGCGGAGCGGTTTATTGTGGAGAACGGTTATGATCCGATTTATGGAG
Organism: Eubacterium plexicaudatum ASF492; assembly: GCF_000364225.2. Lineage (GTDB taxonomy): Bacteria > Bacillota > Clostridia > Lachnospirales > Lachnospiraceae > Eubacterium_J > Eubacterium_J plexicaudatum. The sequence goes on along the minus strand of NZ_AQFT02000001.1, from coordinate 3,277,613 downwards.
CAAGACCGCTGAAACGTTATCTGCAAAAGACGGTAGAAACACTCGCGGCAAAAATAATACTGGCGGACCAGGTCGGGAGCGGAGATGTGATATGGATCCGGTTGACGGGCGAACAGCTGGAGGCGGTGCGCAAACCGAAATAAAAACGTATGATCCGGCACTTTTCGGGTGCCGGATTCGTTATAAATAAAAAACTTTTGAATACAATAAAGTAAGAGCATATCGCACTGGAGCTTTGGGATGAAAACAGGAAAAAAACGTTACGGTATCGTTCTTATGGTTACGGTTCTTCTTTTTTTTATGGGATTGGCAAAGCTGTTTACGCTAACAGAAGCAAATATGGACGGCTCAAAAGCATCATCCGGCCGCCATGTCAGCAGTGATGCATCCGCCGGACAGCAGGAGAAGAAAAAAATTGCCCTGACGTTTGATGATGGCCCGGATTCGGAGTATACGCCGATGCTGCTTGACGGACTTGCGGAGAGGAAAGTGAAAGCAACTTTTTTGTAATCGGAAAACAGGCGGAGGCACAGCCGGAAATTATGGAGCGTCTTGTAAAAGAAGGACACCTGATTGGAAATCATACATATAATCATGTAGATATCCGGCATATGACAGCGTCTGCGGCAAAAGAGGAGATTTTAAAAGCAAATGAAGTTATTACAAAATACACGGGGGAAGAACCGTGTTTTTTGCGTCCGCCTTTTGGTAATGGTTCAAGCAGACTGGAAAAAGATATTGAAATGATACAGGTTCTGTGGACGATTGATACCATGGACTGGGCATGTAAAAATGAGTCGAAAATCTGCAGCACCGTTTATCGTGAAATTGAAGAAAACAGCATTATTTTAATGCACGACGAATATCCGTCTTCTGTCCGGGCGGCGCTTAGCATTATAGACCGTCTGCAGAAAGAAGGATATGAATTTGTAACCGTGGATGAGATTGTGATGGATTAATTTAATGCTAAATATAATTAAAAAAGAGTAATATTATGGAAAAAACATTTAAGTAAACAGAAAAAATATTATGCTAAAATTCGTTTGTTTTTTGAATTATTATTTAAATATGATTCCTGTAATCCATATCAAAACGGAAATAAGATCGTTTTCCGTATGAGTTTTAAAATGAAAGGAATTAATTATTGACTAATTATAAGTTAAAATATATACTTGTATTAAGTCGTAAACGATATCAGATGATCAACTATAACAGAAACGAGAAAGGAAAGACTGTCACAATGCAGGTCAGGCAGTATCTGAACAGGTGACAGGTGCAGGTGTTTTGAATGGATTACGGAAAAATTTATGAACAGTGGTGCAGCGACCCGTACTTTGACGATCGGACAAAAGAAGAATTAAAAGCAATTGCTTCGGATGGGGCGGAAGTGGAAGACCGTTTTTACCGCCGTCTGGAATTTGGTACCGGAGGACTGCGCGGAGTTATTGGTGCGGGTACAAACCGGATGAACATTTATACGGTGCGTCAGGCAACGCAGGGACTGGCAAATTATATTATTGCACAGAACGGACAGAGCAAAGGAGTGGCGATTGCTTATGATTCAAGACGGATGTCGCCGGAATTTGCAGATGAGGCGGCGCTTTGCTTAAATGCGAATGGAATTAAAACGTACTGTTTTGAAAGTCTGCGTCCAACGCCGGAACTGTCGTTTGCCGTACGGGAACTTGGATGTATCGCAGGCATTGTTATTACAGCAAGTCATAATCCAAGAGAATATAACGGATATAAAGTGTATTGGGAAGACGGGGCGCAGATTACACCGCCGCATGATAAAAATATATTAGCGGAAGTTGCACAGGTAACCGAGTTTTCGCAGGTAAAGACGATGGACAAAGAAGAGGCACGTGCCCAGGGCTGTATGAGACGATCGGCAGTAAGATTGACGATCTGTATATGGAGCAGCTCAAAAAACAAAGCATTCATCCGGAACTGATCCGCAAGGCTGCAAAAGATATTCGAATTGTTTATACGCCGCTGCATGGCACCGGAAATCTTCCGGTGCGTCGGGTTCTCAAAGAGCTTGGATTTGAACATGTGTATGTTGTGAAAGAACAGGAACTGCCGGATGGTACGTTTCCTACCGTTGCATATCCAAATCCGGAAGATGAAAAGGCATGGACACTGGCGCTGAAGCTGGCAAAAGAAGTGGATGCGGATATTGTACTTGCTACGGACCCGGATGCGGACCGTCTTGGCGTGTACGCAAAAGATACGAAGACCGGAGAATACGTAAGCTTTACCGGCAATATGTCCGGCATGCTGATTGCGGAATATATTTTAAGAGAACGTACAAAAACCGGTACGATGCCGGAGCGTCCGGCGCTTGTAGAAACAATTGTAACGACGGACATGGCAAAAGCAATAGCGGCAGATTATCATACGACGCTGATCGAAGTACTGACCGGGTTTAAATATATCGGAGAGCAGATCCGGCTGTTTGAACAGGAACATACTTATCATTATGTATTCGGACTGGAAGAAAGTTACGGATGTCTGGCAGGCACATATGCGAGGGATAAAGACGCCTGTGTGGCGGTTATGATGCTTTGTGAGGTGGCGGCATATTATAAGCTGCAGGGACAGACACTCTGGGATGCCATGCTTGCAATGTATGAAACGTATGGATACTATAAAGAAGGTCTGGCAACACTGACATTAAAAGGCATTGACGGGGCAAAGCAGATTCAGGAGAAGATGCATGCAGCCAGAAACAATCCGCCGAAAATGCTCGGAGGCCTGCGTGTGCTTGCGGTTCGTGATTATAAGGAAGATGTCAGAACAGACCTGATTTCGGGTGAGAAAACACCGACCGGACTGCCGCAATCAAATGTACTGTATTATGAATTGGAAAATAACGCATGGTGCTGTGTACGTCCGTCAGGTACGGAGCCAAAGATTAAATATTATTTTGGCGTAAAGGGTACTTCTTTGGAAGATGCGGCTAAGAAGCTGGAAGCTTTGAAACAGGATATGGTAAAAGAAGACTGATGCATATCCGGATGTTATATATTTTTTAAAGGTTTTATAAAAAGCGGCAGAAAGCCTTGATTTTCAAGGGTTTCTGCCACTTTTTGCTACACGTAATAATCTGCTGCACGCTTTTGTTTTCCGTCATGCTTTTTATTGTAGCAGCGGACAACGTCACGGATGCCTTTGTGGGTCATATAAGGAAGCATAAATGAGATACAGTCCCAGTCTCCATTAGATTGCATAATAAGCAGGGCATGGCTGTCAACGTCTTTACAGGTAAGTGCCTGTGACGTATGTTGTTTTCTCGCGGCTTGTATTTTCTTTTTGGTGAATTTTAGTTTTTTCCGGTAGTCATGTCTACGGCGCCTGCCCATTCAGAATGCTTAGATGCTGGCAATAGTTTTTTTACGCCTTTATCAGACATATAAGGGACAAAAAAGGCAACCCAATCCCACACCCAGATTTTATTGGTTAGTTCCAATGCCATTTTATCTGCCTGCGCAGGTTTTATTTTTGTACTTGCAGTTAATTCTGTAGTTGTGTCTTTCGCAAATGCCTGCTCAGATATGTCAGTTAAGCAGGTTCCGGAAAAAATACTGATGATAGAAATTGTAAATGCCAGAATCATTAGACAAAATTTTTTTTGATGTTTTAAATTCATAATCAATATGCCATACCTTTCTTTATTATTCCAACTTTTCTTTTGCCAGTTGCTTGTACATATTATATTGTATCATTAGGCAGATATGTTGTAAAGCCGTTTATTCCTGTATTTTTCTTGGTCTGCTGGTATACCCGATTCAGGAAAAGAATCCGGGTAAAAAGTATACATGTGAAGAAATTCTTGGGATTTTAAAAGGCAAAGAGCGATCTGCATTCTGCTATTGCAAATCATTTACGTGTGTTATAAAATATGTTTTATGGATAAAGCGGAGGAAAACAGGATGCCTAAGATTTTAATTGTTGAAGATGATGCCGGGAATAATCAAATGATACGGGATTATCTGGAAAACCATGGATATACATGCATATCGGCTTATTCCGGCAGTGAGGCAAAGCTGCTGTTTGAGATGGAGCAGTTTGATCTCGTTTTGCTGGATTTAATGCTTCCCGGCGTTTCCGGGGAAGAGCTGATCGTACCATTTTCAAATAAGGCGCCGGTTATCGTACTTTCGGCAAAAAGCGGAGTGGACAGCAAAGTGCAGGCATTATCGGAAGGCGCGGAAGATTATATCTGCAAACCGTTTGACCTTTCCGAACTGCTTGTGCGCATCCAGGTGCAGCTTCGGCGCAGCAGGAACATTGACATGGAGCGGATTGCCATGGAACGGATTGCCATGGATCCGAGCAATTCGATCAATCGGATATACACCTATCGTGCATGGACCTTGAACCCGGACACACAGGAGATGACAGCGCAGGGAGAGCCGGTGGAACTGACGAAACATGAATTTTTAATTATGGAGCTGCTGATTCGCAATCCGAAAAAGGTGTTTACCAAGCAGATGATTTATGAATATGCATGGGGAGAAGAATATCTGGCGGAAGATAAGACGATTAACGTACATATCAGCAATATTCGCACCAAACTGAAAAAGAGCGGGACGGATACTTATATCCGGACCGTCTGGGGAATAGGCTTTAAACTTTCTTAAACTTTTCTGAGCGATTTTTAAAACAGTACCTTTTATACTTGTATGTGCAAGCAGAGATAGGGAAATCGTGCTGCAGGAAAGGAGTAAGGAAAACGTGAAGGAGAAAACAGGAAAATTATCCGTACCGTTCGCGGTACAAACAATCGGTCTGACCAAGACGTACAAGGAAAAATCGGTCGTTAAAGATTTGAATTTAAATGTGAGACAGGGTGATATTTATGGATTGATCGGCCGCAACGGTTCCGGAAAATCTACGACGCTGAAAATGATCGGTGGGCTTGTAAGGCCGTCTGAAGGAGAGATTCGGCTGTTTGGAAAACCGGTCGGCGATCCGCTCGTGCGTCGAAGATTCGGAGTGCTGATTGAGGAGCCGGGATTATATCCGAATATGACAGCGAGGCAGAATGTGGTGATGAAGGCAAAATGTATCGGGCTGGCAGATGAAAAAAGTGTGGATGGTGTATTGGAGATGACAGGATTGTCGGATACCGGTAAAAAGTATGTGAAACATTTTTCTATGGGCATGAAGCAGCGGCTGGGCGTTGCGCTTGCACTGCTTGGCAACCCGGATCTTTTGATTTTGGATGAGCCGATTAACGGACTGGATCCGGAAGGGATTCAGGAATTGCGCCGGTTGATTTTGCGGCTGAACGAGGAAGGAAAGACCATTCTTATCAGTTCCCATATATTGGGCGAACTGAGTAAAATATCTACCAACTATGGGATTATCAAAGATGGAGAGATGATGGAGCAGATATCCAAAGAAGAACTGGAAGAGCGGTGCCAGGATTATTTTGAAATCCGGGTGCAGGATGTCCACCGTGCGCTGCCGCTTGTGCAGGAATCGTTTGCGTCGGTGCGGACGGAAGTAGCGGACCGGCAGACAATTCGTATCTTTGGATTGACGGATGGAGCGGATGTTGTCCGTGTTCTTGTGGAAAATCGGGTGCCGGTTCACGCATCGGGATTTCACCATATGGATTTGGAAGAATATTTTCTGGCACGCATGGAAGGAGGACGCAAATATGTTTAATTTGTTACGGATGGATTTATATCGGGTGAAAAGAAGCAAATCGGTCTATGTGTGTTTTGGAATTTTGATGCTTATGACAATTGCGACGGTATGGCTGCTTTGGCTGACGGCGACACCGCAGGGGAATCGGACGGCGGTAAGCATGGGTCTGCTGGCACAGGAAGAGGTGCAGAAACAGCAGCAGGAAGCGGCTTTGGAGTTGGAAGGGATCAATACGCAGATCATGTTTCGCCAGATGGGATTAGACGGCGGAGGATATGCATGTATTTTCGGTATATGGCTGATGCTGTTTGTCTGTATGGACTATCAGAGCGGATTTATTAAAAATATTATGGCATCTTATCAGAAGCACTGGAAATACGCAGGAAGTAAGATTATGACGGCGGCAATTGTGAATCTGATTTATATGACTCTGCACCTGACCGTAATATTGATATGCAATCAGGTGTCCGGTATGCGTGTACCAAATGCACGGATTGGCGATATGCTGTTTTATTTTGGCTGGGCCTGGGTTGTTACGACAGCATTTGCAGCGTTAATTGTGCTGATCTGTGTCTTTAGCAGAAGTGTTGCGGCAGGAGCGATCGCGGCCATGCTGCTGGGAACGGGTACGCTTGTGATGCCGCTGTATTTTCTTTTGGATATGTTTCACATTGGCGGCTGGATGAAATACACCATTTACAGAATGCTGAGTGAAGGACCGGGCTGTTATGCATCTGTAAAAGACCTGTATGTATATGCGGCAGGTGCCGTACTGCTGGTCCTTTATACGACAGCCGCGGGAATTGTATTAAAAAGGCAGGATATCTGACAAAGATTAACCGGAGGTTTGCATATGGCAGCTTTGTTCATAATTGTTACAGCTATTGTTGTGACCGGCATATCGGTACATCACATTTGTATATTAAACGATCTGCGGTTTTTATGCAGTCAGATAAAAGAACTTGAGAACGGCAGTCAGATAGAACTTTGTGTACAAAGCCGCCAGCCGCACGTACTGGCTTTGTGTAAAAAATTAAACGATCTGCAGCGTATGCACAACGATACGTATGTGCGGTATGAAAAGGCGCAGAAGCATTTAAAACAAAACATTACAGGGCTGGCGCATGATATTCGTACACCGCTTACCGGTGCGGTCGGATATGTGCAGCTGGCACAGGAGTGCGAACAGTCGGTTCAACGGGAGCAGTATCTTAAGACAGCGCTCGGACGTATGCAGGAACTGGAAGATATGCTGGAAGAACTGTTTTTATACACAAAGCTGACAAGTGAAGAATTGAAACCAAAGGTCTGTCAGATACAGGTACTGCCGCTTTTGAGCACTTGTCTGATCGGCATGTACGCTCAGTTTGAAGAAAAAGAAATGGTGCCAAACGTAAACTTTGCTTCCGAAAGTTTTTGTGTATTGGCAGATGAAGAATATCTGCGGCGGATTTTCCGGAATTTGCTCCACAACGCGCTGCTGCATGGCGAAGGAGAACTGAACATCTCTCAGACCGACAACTGCCTGCGGTTTGAAAATACAATAACGGAATCGGACAGACCTGATCCGGACCGTATTTTTGAACGCTTTTACAAAGCAGACTCCGCCCGAAGGAAAGGTTCCTCCGGGCTTGGCCTGTTTATTGTAAAAGAACTGGCAGAAAAAATGAATGCAGGTGTGCGTGCGCAGCTGAGCGGGGATAAATTTTGCATCATTTTGGAATGGAAAAGTGGATTTCTTTGAAAAAATAAGATTTGGAGTTGAGAATTTTGCAGATTAGTGATATTTTATAGTAAGAAAAATATTTAGGAGGAAAGAGGAAAACATGATGAGTAAAAAACCTACGGTATTAATGATCTTAGACGGCTTTGGCCTGAATGAGACGAGTGAGGGCAATGCCGTGGCACAGGCGAATACGCCGGTGCTGGACAAGATGATGAAGGAGTATCCGTTTGTAAAAGGATATGCCAGCGGTCTTGCGGTAGGGCTTCCGGACGGCCAGATGGGCAATTCGGAGGTCGGGCATCTGAATATGGGTGCGGGACGTATCGTATATCAGGAGCTGACACGCATTTCCAAAGAAATCGAAGACGGAGTTTTCTTTAAAAATGAAGCACTGTTGTCCGCAGTAGAGAACTGCAAAAAAAATAACTCCGATCTGCATTTGTTCGGACTTGTGTCGGATGGCGGCGTACACAGTCATAATACGCATATTTACGGACTTTTGGAGCTTGCAAAAAGAGAAGGACTGGAAAATGTATACGTGCATTGTTTTATGGATGGACGTGATACGGCTCCGGCTTCCGGAAAAGGGTTTATACAGGAACTGACAGATAAGATGCGGGAAATCGGTGTTGGCCGGATTGCTACGATTAGCGGACGCTATTATGCGATGGACCGTGACAATCGCTGGGACCGTGTAGAAAAGGCTTACGCTGCACTGACAAAAGGAGAAGGAGTGAAGGCTTCGGACCCGGTAGCTGCCATGCAGGCGTCTTATGATGATGAAAAGACGGATGAATTTGTGCTTCCGACTGTTATTGAAGAGGACGGAAAGCCGGTTGCAACCGTAAAAGACAACGATTCGGTTATATTCTTTAATTTCCGTCCGGACCGTGCAAGAGAAATGACAAGAGTATTTTGCTGTGATGATTTTAACGGATTTGACCGTGGGCCTAGAAAACAGGTGAAGTATATCTGCTTTACGGAATATGATGTAACGATTCCAAATAAAGAGATTGCGTTTAAGAAAGTGGAACTGGATAATACATTCGGCCAGTTTCTTGCTGCAAATGGTAAAACACAGGCCAGAATTGCGGAAACGGAGAAATATGCACACGTTACATTTTTCTTTAATGGCGGTGTGGAAGAGCCAAATAAAGGAGAAGAGCGTATTCTTGTAAAATCTCCGAAGGTTGCTACTTATGATCTGCAGCCGGAAATGAGTGCGCCGGCCGTATGTGACAAGCTGTGTGAAGCAATTCGCTCTCAGAAATATGATGTAATTGTTATTAACTTTGCAAATCCGGATATGGTAGGGCATACCGGGGTAATGGAAGCTGCTCAAAAAGCATTGGAAGCAGTGGATGCCTGCGTTGGAAGAGCGTTGGAAGCGCTGCTGGAAGTAGACGGACAGATGTTTTTATGCGCGGATCATGGCAATGCGGAACAGCTTGTGGATTATGAAACAGGCGTACCGTTTACGGCACATACGACAAATCCGGTTCCGTTTGTTCTGATCAATTATGATCCGTCTTATACGTTAAAAGAAGGCGGACGTCTTGCAGATATTGTTCCGACCCTGATCGAAATGATGGGAATGGAGAAACCGGCTGAAATGACAGGGGAATCTCTGTTAATCAAAAAATAACAGGTTTTAAATGGGAATCAGAGTGTTTCTGATTCCCGTTTTTTTAATCTGCGTGTTTCAAAGTATGCGTAAATTCGGTTGCTGTGAGCACCGAAAGTGTGAACAGCAACAAAATTCGCAAAAGATACACAGAATTTTCACACAATCATTGCATTTTGGAAAGAAATTGAGTATAATGCTTAATTATTAAAGAGTGATAAGGTGAAGAGAATTAGCAGAGCCAGGAAGCAGGTGACAGGTATGGCAGATCTTTCGATTGCAATGAATGAACCACAGGAAACAGTAGAAGAATTAGAAGCAAAAATCGGTGCGAAGAGGAACGGAATCCGTAAAATGCCTGATTTTATAGAGCCGGAAGAATTGTACAAGGAGCTTATAAACAGCATTAAAAAATACCATCCATCAACAGATATTTCGCAGGTGGAAAAGGCGTATCGGATTGCGGCGTCAGCACACAAGGACCAGAAAAGAAAATCAGGAGAAGCATACATTATCCATCCGCTTTGCGTGTCCATGATTCTGGCAGAGCTGGAACTGGATAAAGAAACCATTGTAGCAGGTCTTTTACATGATATTGTAGAAGATACGGTTATGACCGATGAGGAGATTGCACAGGAATTTGGAGCAGAGGTAGCGCTGCTTGTAGATGGAGTTACAAAGTTAGAGCAGTTATCATACGATGCGGATAAAGTAGAAGTGCAGGCGGAAAATTTCAGAAAAATGTTTCTGGCCATGGCAAAAGATATTCGGGTGATTCTGATTAAACTGGCAGATCGTCTGCACAATATGCGTACTCTGCGGTATATGCGGCCGGAAAAGCAAAAAGAAATTGCAAGAGAGACGATGGATATTTATTCACCGATCGCACAGCGTCTGGGTATTTCCAAAGTAAAGATTGAGCTGGATGATCTGTGTTTAAAATATCTGGAAGCATCGGCTTACTATGATCTGATCAAACAGGTTGCACAGCGTAAAACGGCACAGGATGACTATATCCGCAATCTGACCGATGAAGTGCGCGGTCATATTGAACGGGCCGGCATTCAGGCGGAGATTGGCGGAAGGGCCAAGCATTTTTTCAGCATTTACAAAAAGATGATCAATCAGAACAAAACGCTGGATCAGATATACGACCTGTTTGCTATTCGCATTATTGTCAAAAACGTCATGGATTGCTACGCGGCGCTTGGTGTCATTCATGAAAACTATGTGCCGGTGCCGGGAAGGTTTAAAGACTATATAGCAATGCCGAAACCAAATCGCTACCAGTCGCTGCACACAACGCTGATGGGTTCGGACGGTCAGCCGTTTGAAATTCAGATTCGTACGGTTGAGATGCACCGGGTTGCGGAGTATGGTATTGCAGCGCACTGGAAATATAAAGAAGCCGCTAACGGAGTCAAATCCACAGGCAGCCAGGAAGAAGAGAAGCTAAGCTGGCTGCGTCAGATACTGGAATGGCAGCAGGACATGTCCGACAATAAAGAATTTATGAGTCTTTTAAAGAGTGATCTGGACTTGTTTTCGGATATGGTGTTCTGTTTTACGCCGGATGGCGACGTCAAAAATCTGCCAAATGGTTCTACTACGGTAGATTTTGCATATAGTGTGCATTCTGCGGTCGGGAATAAGATGATTGGCGCGAAGGTAAATGGAAAACTGATGCCAATTGATTATGTGATTCAAAACGGCGACCGGATCGAAATTATTACTTCTCAGAATTCCAGAGGCCCAAGCCATGACTGGCTGAATATTGTAAAAAGTACACAGGCTAAAACTAAGATTAATCAGTGGTTCCGCAGTGAACTGAAAGAAGAAAACATTCAGCATGGAAAAGAGCTGATCGGTGCGTACTGCAAGGCAAAGGGCATTGACTTTTCCGTTATTAACAAATCTGCCTATCAGTCAAAAGTGATTCGCAAATATGGATTCCATGACTGGAACTCCTGTCTGGCAACGGTTGGACACGGTGGAGTCAAGGAAGCAAGCATCGTGAACAAGATGTTTGACGAATATCGCAAAGATCATCCGATTGAGATCAGCGATGAGCAGATACTTGCTACAAACGCGGAAGGCGGTTCCCAGAATCTGCAGTCGAATTCCGGAAGCGGAATTATTGTGAACGGATTATATGATATTGCCGCACATTTTGCAAAATGCTGCAGTCCGGTACCGGGGGATGAGATCTGCGGTTATATTACCAGAGGGCGCGGCGTCACCATTCATCGGACAGACTGCATTAACATGATGAATTTATCCGATGCGGAAAAAACACGCTTAATCGAAGCAGAATGGCAGGAAGGCAGCGGCAGCGGCGAACACGGGCTGTATCTCGGTGAGCTTCGGATCTACGGAAAAAACCGCACGGGTCTGCTTGTAGATATTACAAAAATATTTACGGAACGGGAAATTGATATCAATTCGATTCACTCCAAGACGAGTAAACAGGGCATAGCGACGATTTCCATTTCATTTGGCACAAAAGGCAAAGATGAGATGAACCATATTATTGCAAAAATCCGCCAGGTAGAAAGCGTCATTGATATTGAGCGTACCTCGGGGTAATGCATAACTATAAAAACAAGATTACAGGATAAATGAATAAGGCAGGAAAATAAAAATGATGACAGTAAAAGGTTTTCAGGTCGGCGTAGTCGGCACAAATTGTTTTATAGCGGCAAACAGCCAAACCGGCGAGGCGCTGGTTATTGATCCGGGCGACGATGCGGCTGCTGTGGCAGATTATATGGATCGGAATCAGCTTCGTCCGGCGGCCGTACTGCTGACGCATGGTCATTTTGATCATTGCATGGCAGCACAACGGCTTGCGGAGCAATATGGAATTTCCGTTTATGTGCATGAGAATGACAGACAGATTATGGAAAATCCGGCTTATAATTGCAGCGGCATGATTGGCAAAAATCTGACATTTCACGCAGATATGTTTTTTCATGGGGACACCGATCACCTTTCCGCAGCCGGATTTGAAATTGATGTGTATCATACGCCGGGACATACACCGGGCGGAGTTTGCTTTTATGTGAAGAACGAAGGCATTTTATTCAGTGGGGATACACTGTTTTGTGAGTCCGTAGGAAGAACGGATTTTCCAAAAGGAAGTATGTCGCAGCTTGTACAAAGCATTCATGATAAATTGTTTCCGCTTCCAAATGACACAAAAGTACTGCCTGGCCATGGAGAATGGACTACAATTGGAGATGAAAAGCAGTATAATCCTTTTTTGTAGAAGAAACAGGGGTTTGACATGATACAAATACGGTTAAACAAAGAAGATTTTGAGTACGATATACATTCTCTGGTGAAAGCATTTTATCCATCGGAGAATGTTTCTGTCTGTGTGGATTCGCAGGAAAGCTGTGAACAGGCGTTACTCCATATAGTTGTGGATTATGAGCCGAACCGGATTCGGATTGCGCTTAAGCAGCATTCATCATATACCAGAGTATTTTCCGTAGACGACGGCAATCGAAAGGAAAAGAAAAATCTGTTAAAGCAGAATCTGTACGATTTACTTTCCGATTATACAGGCAGGACACTTCCATGGGGAACACTGACGGGCATCCGTCCGACCAAAATTCCAATGACGATGCTGGAAGAAGGGAAAACGGATGCCGAGATTACAGATTATATGGAACAGACTTATTCCACATCCCGAGAAAAGATCGCATTGAGCATTGAAATTGCACGGCGTGAAGCACAGCTGCTGCAAAGATTGGATGCGAAAAACGGTTACAGCCTGTACATCGGCATTCCGTTCTGTCCAAGTACCTGCCTGTACTGTTCCTTTACGTCTTTTCCGATATCCGGATGGAAAAACAAGATCAACGCGTATCTGGATGCGCTGGAAAAAGAACTGGATGCAATAATGCGATATTTTGCCGGCAGGCATCCGAACACGATTTACATAGGCGGCGGAACACCGACGACACTGGAATCGGATCAGCTTGAACGGCTGCTGTCGGTACTGGAGCGTAAGACGGATCTGTCTCGTCTGCTGGAATTTACGGTAGAAGCGGGACGACCGGACAGTATCAACAGGCAGAAGCTGGAAGTGCTGTGTGCGCATGGAATTTCCAGAATTTCCATTAATCCTCAGACTATGAAGCAGGAAACGTTGGATTTGATCGGAAGACAGCATACCGTTGAGCAGACAATAGACAGTTTTCAGCTTGCAAGAAGCATGGGATTTGACAACATCAATATGGATTTGATTATGGGACTGCCGGAGGAATCATTGGATGACGTAAAACGCACACTGGCTGTCGTAAAAGAGCTGAATCCGGACAGTGTTACGGTGCATTCACTGGCGCTGAAGCGTGCGGCGCGGCTGCAGATGTTCAAGGAGGACTATGCGGGGCTGAAAATGGTGAACACACAGGCGCATCTGGACGCTGCGGCAGATATATGCGCAGAGATGGGAATGAAGCCTTATTATTTGTACCGGCAGAAAAACATGGCCGGAAATTTTGAAAATGTAGGGTATGCGAAAGATGGGAAAGCAGGTATTTATAATATTTTGATTATGGAGGAGAAACAGTCTATCGTTGCACTTGGTGCGGGTTCGATCACAAAAAGAGTATACGCTGACGGGCGTATCGAGAGATGCGAAAATGTCAAGGATGTAGCGTCTTTCATAGAAAGAATCGACGAGATGATTGAGAGAAAACGGAAACTTCTTGAAGATTAAAAAGAGTTTCTGTTGTACATCAAAATGGGGTTAGTACATCAATTGTACATCAATTTTTTACCTGGTAGTACTGAATAATACTTGATGATGTAGAGGAACAACCTAATATAGCGCCTAAAGGACAATCTTATTCTAACAAATAGGGCTGTCCTTTTTTGTTATAGTCAATCATCAAGAATGGAGGAAGAAAGAATGAATAGTACAGCGTTAGGAGCAGAAAAAGGAAAGCGATTATTTTTGTCAGTGATGCACATGAAAAATTCTACTATGAGAAATTGAAAGAGGTCAGGTATCAGGACGTGTACCACAAAGCGCTTGTATATTGTCTTGGTATCAGTGAAGACACAAGAAGAAATATCAACAGCATTTATAACTTTAAGACAGGCTGTGTAATAACGGAGTGTCTGCATGAAGGCTGGCAGACCACCGGGAGTTTAAAAGTAGTCAGGATAGCGTTTAACCTTTACTGCAATGGTACGCCAAGTGTCTTTGATTACGATGATGTGGAGGAACAGGTGGACGAGTGCAGACGGTACACAGTGGAAGAACTGTTCTGCTGTGCCTATGCGCCTTATTTTTGGCAGGCGGTACAAATTCGTTATCCGGAATACGCAACGTATAACCACGATCTGTACGCCATGTTCGGAGGACGGGACTGATGTTAAAGGTTAGGCTTATGGGAACGAAGAACGATATTAAGTGGTTCGGGAAGATTTTACAGAGGAACCCGAAAATCGAAGTGACGGAGTTTTCCGATATGTTCCCAAACAAAGGGACAAAGAAATATTACCGGACTTATGTGGAAGTCAGGAAAAGCAACGTAAAAGAAAACCAGTAGAAAGCAAAGGAGAATCAGATCATGTGTAAAATAATCGCAATCGCAAACCAGAAAGGCGGAGTCGGTTATGAAAAGTAAGTTATTATGCAAAGTTGGGCCTACATTTTTGCTGATTTTATAGGGTATAGGCTCTTTTGAACTTTGCATAATCAGGGGTAAACCTTTACAAAGATTTCAACCAATCAAGAAGGTCTTTATCCTTTTTCCACGCTGGCAGTTCGTCAGATGTAGATATTCGCTCCAAGTTGCTATCATAATAGGGCAAAATCCTGTTCTTGTGGGACGGCAGGTTATTCATCGCTTACCATGAATATGTCAAAAAAATTTTTTTCAATCGCTTAATTGCGCTTTTTATGCGTATTCCGCATACACTCTGGTAGCGATTGACAAATTAGAGAGCAAAGAAGGTCATTTTACTCATAATCCTGTCAAAGTGCCAAAAATCCCTCCACTTTTGTGCGTGTAGAAGGCAAAAATGGGATTGGTGCTCCACCATTGTCAGCGAATCGTAGAAAAGGGCATTTTTTGACAAATTAACGTAGCAAATTTGTGACAGCTCATGAAGTCATTAACAATAAGGTTTATGCGGATAAAAAAGAAGCCGGAGCCGCCTTTGTGGAGATGTGCAGGGAGATGAAAACCGTCAACGTGCCTGCTACAGTCGGGGAGTATGCCGGGTTTAAGATGGCGGTGTCCTTTGATTCGTTCAACCACAAATTTGTGATGAATTTAAAAGGACAGCTTTCCGAAGCGCAGACGAAACTGGAAACCGTGGAGCGGCAGCTTGAAACCGCAAAAGCGGAGGTCACAAAGCCGTTCGCACAGGAAGCTGAACTTGCGGAGAAGCTGGAACGGCTGTCCGCCTTAAATGCCCTGCTCAATATGGAAGAAAAGGGCGATGATGCGATTGGCATGGACGATGCGCCGGAGGAAGAAAACGGAGGGCAGGAAACTTCTGGACATAATGTCCGGAAGCCAGGGCAGACGGAAAACGTTTCTGAGCAACCGGAAACAGGCGAAAAAGCTGCCAATGTACCGATACCGTACCCGGTAGAAAACGCAAGGCATGATTATACAGCGGACAGTAGAGGGCTGAGAGTTGCGGCGGCAATGGCTGACAAGCCTGTGCAGAGGGCATCGTTAAAGGAGAAGCTGGCGGCATACAAGGCACAGGTATCCGGAGCAGGCAGGGCAGATACGGAGAAAGCGAAAAGGAAGGAGGAAACGCTGTAACAATCAAAAAAATCAAATTTCAACCATTGTCCGGGTTAGCAATTAAAAAGTTCCGATTGATTTAGCAAAGATTTCGGGGTATAATGGCATTGAGGTCATATACCTTTTGGGAATGGCTTTTGCGTTTCCTACCATACGAAAAGGAGGTTTATGGCTGATGGATACGGAAATAAAAAATGCGATCAGCGCAGCAGACCAGGACGCACAATATGATGATAAGGCAAAACGCCTGTTGGGAAATAAAATCATTCTGGCGCATATTCTGGTAAAGACGGTTGATGAGTTTAAGGGAATGAACCCGAAAGATGTGGTATCCTATATTGAAGGAGAGCCGTCTATCAGTGTGGTTCCGGTGGAGCCGGGGCTGACAAATGTGGAAAAAGAAGAAAACGGGCAGCGCATTGTCGGGATGAATACGGAAAATGTGGAGATCAACGAGGGGCTTATACGGTTTGACATTATCTTTTATGTGCGGATGAAAGATGGTATCTCGCAGGTTATCGTGAACATTGAAGGACAGAAGGATGAACCGACAAGCTACCATATCTTAAACAGGGCAGTTTTCTATGTGAGCCGCCTTGTTTCCTCGCAGAAAGAACGGGATTTCGTAGGGACAAATTTTAACGACATCAGGCGTGTATTCAGCATTTGGGTATGTATGAACATGGACGAGAACAGTATGGATTATGTGCATCTGACGGATGATAAGCTGTTAGGTTCTTATCCGTGGAAAGGCAGGCTTGACCTGCTGAATATTGTCCTGATTGGTATAGCAAATGAACTTCCGGAGCATGATGAGAAGTATGAGCTGCATCGTCTGCTGAGTACGTTGCTTTCAATGGAGCTGACCGCCCAAGAAAAATTAGGGATTATAAAAAATGAGTACCATGTTCCGATAGATGATGAGTTGAGAAAGGATGTGAGCGCTATGTGTAATCTTTCACAGGGAATCAGGGATGCAGAAAATGTAAAAATAATTATGAATATGCACAGAGATGGCTATTCATCAGAACAGATTGCAAGGATTGTTGAAAAGACCATAGAGGAAGTAGAGGCTGTCATTAGAAAAAAAGAGCCTGTGCTGGCATAATTACAGTAACTAAATAACACAAGCAGTAAAGTAGTGAATTTGTTTTTATTAGAAAAAACAATTCGCTGCTTTTTCTGTTTTCCGGAAAAAAGACAGTCAATCAGATTGTCTTTTTTTCGTGAAAAGAAAGGAAAATCAAATATTGCTGCTACCTGTCGGAGGGCATGATCTTTTGAACCAGCCCATCCTTTCCGGTAATATCTTCCATGGTCTTGCACTGTGATGATGCTTCCTGGTAATTAAAATCCTGTGACATAATCGTTTGTCTCCAAAAATATTGTCTGCCAATTTCTACCAATTATGCACAGCTTTGTTGAAAATATTTTAAACGAAAAAAAATGGGTGTGTCGAATAATCTGTGATGGTTTACACAGTTTATTTTACACACCCTATACACATTACTATTGTTAGATACTGTTACTCTTGGCTCTATCCAAGAATTAGATGTCACATAATTGCAAAATGCTTCTTTATATCCATCAGCCCCGTCATATCCTGCCCGTATACATTGAGAGATAAAATTCGTATAGGCCTCAGCAGCTCTTTTAAAAATATAATTCTCGTATTTATCTCCTAACTTGTATCCCCAGTTTCTCGATTTTGATGTATCATAAGTAACTTTGATATTATCCGGTGCAAAAAGAACTTCATCCTCTGATTCTAACGCTTTATGATCAATGACTGTCTCTGTCATATCTATCGCATTTTGCCGTATCTTGTCAAAATATTCATCTGCGCTCTGATAAATGTCTTTTGAGTTTTGTGCTGATATACAGATACTGTCTTTTGCCATCTGCACTTCATCATTCTCAATGTCATCCAAGTCCAATACTTTATAACCCTCATTTGATTTTGCCAGAGTCACCAGATAAAGCGATCCTGTTCTGCATGTATCCTCCTGACTGCCGCTGCCCCATGAATACTCATAATTTACGTATACGGTTGCTTCCAAGGAATCATCTTTTTCCAAAAGTTCCTCTAGTACGACTTCCTCCAAACTGACTGCCTGAATTCCATCCAATAATATTTTATTGCCTTCTCTTTTAGCAACAAGGTATTTTGCTGCAATGTATCCATTTATTGTCGCAAAATCATCACTTGAATAATCTTTGCTGCTATCTGAGAGCATCGTATCTAAAAAATCTTCAAAAAATCTTCTAATGCATTCTGCACAGCGTCTTCTGAATACAGCGTAGACATCTCCGACGCATGAACATTCAACAGATTCAAATTTGCTTCAACTGCGAAAAAAAACATTGCTGATAAAATCCCCATTACAGCGCCTTGCCTTATAATAATTCTTTTCTTCATAGCGTCGCTCCTTTACATTCATTTATATACATATATTTATCTTTTGTCAAGGGGTTTTCTGCAAAAGTTACAAATTATTCAATCAGATACCAAAATACAATTAGAGCAGGTTTTGTAAGCAAAACTGCTCTAATTGTATTTTGAAGTTTATCTTATGGCATTTTTCATCGACTTCACATATTCCCCCACATACCTCGGTGCGTCTTTGCCGTGTTTTTCAAGCAGCTTAATAATTGCGGAGCCGACAATGGCCCCATCGGAAATATCTGCCATTTTCTTTGCTTGTTCAGGTGTTGAAATACCGAACCCGATTGCACAAGGCACATCGGTATTTTCTCTGACTACATTGATAATGGAGGCAAGGTCTGTCTTAATCTCACTCCGTGTGCCTGTCACACCGAGGCTGGAAACGATGTAGACGAAACCTTCTGCTTCTTTTGCAATCATGGCAATACGGTTTTCTGAGGTTGGTGCAATCAGGGAAATTAAGTTAATGTCATACTGTCTGCATAGCGGCTGAAATTCTTCCTTTTCTTCAAATGGAAGATCGGGCAGGATCAGTCCATCTATTTCAATATCACGACAGGTTGAAATAAATTTTTCCGCACCGTAGGAGAACACAACATTGGCATAGGTCATAAAAACCATTGGAACTTTTACATCACGGCGAAGTTCTTTGACAAAGGCGAATATTTTATCGGTTGTGATACCGCCGGTCAGTGCCCTCAGATTTGCACCCTGAATGACAGGACCCTCTGCGGTAGGATCAGAGAATGGTATGCCAAGTTCAATAAGGTCTGCACCGTTTTCCGCGGCGGCACGAACTACTTTAGCAGTAGTTTCCAAATCGGGGTCGCCGCAAGTGATAAAGGCGATAAACGCCTTGCCATTTTCAAATGCTTTACGAATATTACTCATGGATATCCTCCCCTCTGTAACGGGCAATGGCGGCACAGTCCTTGTCGCCTCTGCCGGAAATGGTGATGACAATGATTTTATCTTTCTCCATTGTCGGTGCGATCTTCATTGCGTGTGCAACAGCGTGAGCCGATTCGATAGCAGGAATAATTCCCTCGGTCTTTGCCAGATATTCAAAAGCATTTACCGCTTCGTCATCGGTGACAGGTACATATTCTGCTCTGCCAATATCGTGCAAATGAGCGTGCTCAGGACCAACGCCGGGGTAGTCAAGTCCTGCGGAAATAGAATAAACGGGAGCAATCTGGCCATCCTTATCCTGACAGAAATACGATTTCATTCCGTGGAAGATTCCGACTCTGCCTGTAGCAATGGTTGCTGCAGTTTCAAAAGTATCAACACCTCTGCCTGCCGCCTCGCAACCGATCAGTCTTACATCTTCATCTTCTATGAAATGATAGAAGCTGCCGATGGCATTGGAACCGCCGCCCACACAGGCAATAACGGCATCGGGCAGTCTGTCTTCTTTTGCAAGCATCTGTTCTTTGATTTCTTTTGAAATAACCGCTTGGAAATCACGGACAATGGTGGGAAAAGGATGCGGTCCCATAACAGAACCAAGACAATAATGCGTATCGCAGATACGGGAAGTCCATTCACGCATAGCCTCAGACACGGCATCTTTGAGGGTAGCTGTGCCTGTTTTGACGGGAATAACCTCAGCGCCAAGCAATCTCATCCGGTACACATTCAGTGCCTGACGAATAGTATCTTCTTCACCCATAAAGACAACACATTCCATGTTCATCAGAGCAGCGGCGGTCGCCGTGGCGACACCGTGCTGTCCGGCTCCTGTTTCAGCAATCAATCGAGTTTTGCCCATCTTTTTGCAAGAAGCGCCTGACCAAGTACATTGTTGATTTTATGTGCTCCGGTGTGATTCAGGTCTTCCCGTTTCAGATAAATTTTCGCTCCGCCGAGGTCTTTTGTCATTTTCTCAGCAAAGTACAGTCTTGACGGTCTGCCTGCGTATTCATTGAAGAGTTCAGTAAGCTCTCTGTTAAATTCAGAATCATTTTTATAGTGATTATATGCTTCTTTCAGTTCGATGACTGCATTCATCAGCGTTTCGGGAATGTACTGACCGCCGTGAATACCGAAGCGTCCATTTGGATTTGTCATAATCTTTCTTCCTTTCTGACAGCGGCAACAAATGCTGCCATTTTTATTTTATCTTTTACTCCATTGGTTTCAATTCCTGTACTGACATCTACTGCAGATGGATGGAGTGTTTTGACTGCATCTGCTACATTGCGAGCGTCAAGACCTCCGGCAAGAAAATACGGTCTTTCAATACTTTTTACGAGAACCCAATCAAATACCGTTCCCGTACCTGCACTGGAATCAAGCAAAATATAATCCGCCGTACTTTGATTTGCAATCTTTATGTCATGCGCAGTTTCAATACGAAAAGCCTTGATGATCGGCTTATCGATGAGCCGTCGCAACTGTGTAATATAATCTTCGTCTTCGTCACCATGAAGCTGCGCTATGTCGATAATGCCGTCCTGCAATAGCTTTGCAACCTCTTGCGGATGTTCATTTACAAATACTCCAACTGATTGAATTTCGGGCAGGAGTCGGCTTTTTAACTCCGCTGCTTTTTCGGATGTTACATAACGCTTACTTTTCGATGCAAAGACAAATCCGATATAATCCGGCTTTAGTTCGTTTGCAGCTTCTATATCACAAAGTCGGGAAAGTCCGCAAAGTTTAATCTTCGTCATATCGCACCTCGCAGTTCATCAAGCTTGGCTTTTTGTTGGGCGCTCGCATAAGGGTTTCTCCAATCAAAACAGCATCCGCACCGATTTCACGTAGCTTTGCTACATCCTCGGCACTACGGACTCCACTTTCGGAAACAAACAGCACATCACGGGGAATCAACGCTCTGAGCTTGTGGCTATTATCCGTATCTACTGAAAAATCTTTGAGATTACGGTTGTTGACACCGATGATACGTGCTCCTGCGTGAAGTGCAGTCTGCACTTCGTTTGCATCATGCGCTTCAACCAATGCAGATAATCCGAGTTCATTACAAATGCTGATATAGGATTTGATTTGCTCATCACTTAAAATGGAACAAATCAGCAACACCGCCGATGCGCCCAGAGCCTTTGCCTCGTAGATCATATATTCATCTACTGTGAAGTCTTTCCGCAGACATGGGATGGGAACGCTGGAGGCGATTTCTTTCAGGTACTTGTCACTTCCGAGAAACCATTTCGGTTCTGTCAGCACGGAAATACAGTCTGCTCCTGCCATTTTGTATTCTCTTGCAATCTGCAAATAGGGAAAATCTGGGGCAATGAGTCCTTTTGAAGGAGATGCCTTTTTGCACTCACAGATGAATGATATGTCCGGAGTTTTAAGAGCCTTTTCAAAAGCAAAGTTTCCTTTTGAAAGAGACAAAGCCTGCCGTTTGATTTCATCAAGCGGAATTTTCAATTTTGCTTGCTCGGTACGTTCTCTGGCGTAGTCGGCAAGCTGATCTAAAATCGTCATACCTCTACCTCCGGACGATTACTGACTGAAATGAGATTGTTCAGTGTTTCAAGTGCCTTGCCGGAGTCAATTATTTCTGCCGCAAGTGCAATACCATCCTTCATACTGTCCGCCTTACCGCCGATGTAGAGCGCTGCTCCGGCGTTTATCAGCACAGCATTTCTTTTATGACCTTTTTCACCGTTTAAGATAGCAAGGGTAATTTTAGCATTTTCTTCCGGTGTGCCGCCCTTCAGGTCATCTTTGGTACAGCGTTCAAATCCGAAGTCTTCCGGTGTGATCACCGAGGATTTGAACCAGCCGTCACGAATCTCACAGATCGTAGTCGGTGCGCTCATGGAAATCTCATCCAGCTTATCCTGACCGTACACAACCATGCCACGCTTGATGCCAAGATTGATCAGAACCTGAGCCAACGGTTCAACAAGGTAATCATCATACACACCGAGAAGCTGCATGGATGGTGTACCCGGATTCGTCAGAGGACCGAGAATATTGAACACGGTACGAAAACCAAGTTCCTTGCGGATAGCGCCAACGTATTTCATAGAAGTGTGGTATTTCTGTGCGAAAAAGAAACACATACCGACCTCGTTCAGAAGCTCAATACACCTTGCCGGACTTTGCTGAATATTTACACCGAGGGCTTCCAAACAATCTGCCGTTCCACACTGGGAGGATGCCGCTCTGTTGCCGTGTTTTGCAACTTTCATACCGCTTGCAGCCACTACCAGAGCAGAAGTGGTGGAAATATTAAAGCTGTGAGCATTATCGCCGCCTGTGCCGACAATCTCAAACAGCTCCATTCCCGTTTCAACCCTGGTTGCGTGTGCTCGCATTGCAGCCGCACATCCGGCAATTTCGTCAGTGGTCTCAGCTCTGGCGCTTTTGGCAGACAAAGCTGCAAGAAAGGCAGCATTCTGCGTTGCGGTAGTTTCGCCGCTCATGATTTCGTTCATGACAGTGTAAGCCTCATCATAAGTGAGGTCTTTTTTGTTTACAATTTTTACAATGGCTTCTTTAATCATGGTTCATCTCCTTTATGAAATTTCTTAGCATCTGCTTACCGTCCGGCGTCATAATGGATTCCGGATGAAACTGTACGCCGTAAATGGGATACTCCTTATGTTGTACCGCCATTACCTCGCCATCTGTAGTGAGTGCGGTTATTTTCAATTCTTCCGGTATGGTGTCGGCATCTGCCGCAAGGGAGTGGTATCGTGCGACAGGTGCAACTTTGGGGCAAACTTTGAACAGCGGGCAATCCGTATCAAATTTCACATTCGACTGTTTACCGTGCATTGGTTCTTTTGCGTAAGTAACGATTGCACCGAAAGCCGCACAAATTGCCTGATGACCGAGACAAACACCGAGTATGGGAATATCATGGATCGTTTTTACAACATCTATGATGATACCTGCATCTTCCGGTCTGCCCGGACCCGGGGAAAGAATAATGCGGTCAGGATTCAAGTTTTTTATTTCGTCTACCGTCATTTCATCGTTACGAATGACCTTGATATCCGGTTCGATCTCACCGACGAGCTGAAAAAGGTTATAGGAAAAGCTGTCATAATTATCAATCAGTAAAATCATAATTCCGCCTCCTGTGCAAGTTCCAATGCTTTGAGAGAAGATTTGGCTTTGTTCAGGCATTCTTCAAATTCCTTTTCGGGTACGGAATCCGCAACGATTCCTGCGCCGCTTCTTACAAACACCTTACCGTTTTTCTTATAGGCGATGCGGATGGCAATACAGGTGTCCATATTCCCCGTGAAGTCGATATAGCCAATGGCACCTCCGTAGATGCCACGCTTGTTGTTTTCAAGTTCTCCAATTAACTGGCAAGCCCTGATCTTCGGCGCACCGGAAAGCGTGCCGGCAGGCAACACCGCTTCAATGGCATCCAGCGCATCGTGATTTTCGCTAATTTCACCACGTACTGTAGAGCCAATGTGCATAACATGAGAGAAGCGATCAATGGAATGGAGCTTTTCGACCTGCACAGTACCGAACCTGCTTATTTTTCCGAGATCGTTTCGTCCTAAATCGACCAGCATATTATGTTCGGCAAGTTCTTTTTCGTCAGCAAGCAACTCTGCTTCGAGAGCATTGTCTTCTTCCTCAGTTTTGCCTCTCGGTCTTGTTCCGGCAAGTGGGAAAGTGTGCAGCACACCATTTTCCAGCCTGGCCAGTGTTTCGGGAGATGCACCCGCAACTTCAACATCTGTCCCAGAGAAATAGAACATATAAGGAGAGGGATTGATGCTACGAAGCACACGGTAGGTGTTTAGAAGACTTCCCTCAAAAGGCGCACACAGACGGTTGGAAAGTACAATCTGGAAAATATCCCCCTCGTGGATATGGCACTTTGCTTTTTCTATCATGCCGCAGAATTGTTCTTTGTCAAACAAAGGTTTAACTTCTCCAAGCAGCTTGCCGCCCGGCTCATTCTTCTTTTCGCCGTATCTCAGAAGCTCTGCAAGCTGATTCAATTCCATAACTGCTTTGTTGTAACCTGTTTCCGGCTCATCCAGCGGCATATTTACAATGAGAATAATTTTTTGCCGTAGATGATCAAATGCGATAACCTTATCAAAGAGCATCAGGTCAACATCCTTAAATGCTTCGGTATCTTCCACATCACATTTGACTGTCGGTTCGCTGTAGGTGAGATAATCATAGGAGAAGTATCCGACAAGACCGCCTGTAAAGGAAGGAAGATAATCGAAACGGGGACTTTTATAATCAGCAAGAATTTGGCGAAGATAGTCGGATGGGTTATCTGTCTTAACCTTAAGATTGCCGATTTTCATTTTACCATCAACACAAGTGATCTCCATTTTCGGATCAAACCCGAGGAAGGTATACCGTCCCCATGTTTCGTTTGCCTGAGCAGATTCCAGCATATAACAATAAGTAGATACATTTTTCAGTATTTTCATCGTTTCAATAGGTGTTGTGAAATCGGAAAGGATTTCAAGGCTGACCGGCAATACGTTATAATGACCGTCTGCTGCGATTTTTTCAACTTGGGCATAAGTTGGCTGAATTTTCATAATCAGTTCCTCCAAATAGGTATAATAAAGACTCCTTTGAACTTCTATCTCAGTCAAAGGAGTCTTAGAAAACAAAAACGTCCTTGACAGAGATATACACTCTGTCAAGGACGAATAAAAACACTTATCCGCGGTGCCACCTTGATTCATAGGAATGACCCTATGCACTTAGCAGGATACCAACATATCCCCGGCAAATGACGTCTGCCTGCAACGTCGCAGAATACTTTGAGAAATCTCATTTGACTGCGCCCTCAGCGGTCCATTTGACAACTTGTTTCTTACCCGACTCTCAGCATCACGGGTTCTCTGTAAAGGCATCATTGCCGTTATCTCCGCCTCAACGGTTTGAGTATTAAACTTTTGAAATATTATAGCACATGGAATCTTCTGCGTCAATAGAATTTTGAGGAATGTTTCACGGTAAACGCAGGTTTTATAAATTTTTTATAAATTTGAAGATATCAGTTTTCACGATTAAAACTATACGTAAAGATGCGATGGTTAAGTTATTTTGCGTATAATAACTAGGTATCATGGGAAGGAATGCCGCCTGGCAGTTCAAGGAACGTTCCCAGCCATTGTTTTTTAGAAGCCGCTGGTGGAAAAACGGAAATTCTGCTAAAAAAAGAATTTCCGTTAAGAGTTGATAGAATAAGGACAGAAAAAGGGAAATAAATTAGCGAAGAAAGGTTCTGTTGTCAGAATTAAAAGGAGAATAGTATATTGATAAAGAAAATAATAGCGTTATTTATGGTATGTACTGTGGTTATCTCAATTTGTGCATGTGCTGGTGAATCAGGAAATGCAGCGGAAGATGAGGTTCCGGAGGGAATGGTGGCCGAAAATGAGGTTTCGGAAGGGACCGGAGATTTGGATACCTCAGAAATTGTTGATATTCATGTAACCTGGCCCAGTACAGGGGGAGTTCCGGCAGATATGCAGATGATGGAAGACGCTGTAAATGAGATTACAGAAAAGAAGATCGGGGTACATGTGGTTTTTGAAGCCATTGCGTTTCAGGATCTTGTCAGCCAGCAGCAACTTTTAATCGCTTCCGGAGGGCAATTGGATATTCCATGTATGAAACCAATGAGGGATTAAAGTAATTTGCGGCAGCCTTTCAGTGGACATGCTTGAAATGCTTTTTGTCCTATGTTGCAGCATGGATAGTATAGTTACGGCAATGTATCAGGTAACAGTGATTTCTGCAACAAAATACAATAATAATAAAACAAGGGTTATAGAATTGTGAAAAGAATCACTGTACAATTATTTAAAAAGATATGAAATACGATTTGAAAGGAAGGAAATATTTATGCCAAACAAATTAAAAAATCCAATTATACCAGGATTTTATCCGGACCCGTCCATCTGCCGCGTTGGAAATGATTTTTATTTAGCCTGTTCCAGCTTTGAGCTGTGCCCGGGAGTGCCGGTTTTCCACAGCAGAGACCTGGCAAACTGGGAGCAGATAGGGTATGCGGTAACGCCGGAGAATGGATTTCATGTAGAGAAAAACTGCGGAAATGGCGGGGTTATGGCACCAACACTGCGCTATCATAATGGTTTATTCTATATTATCAATACAAATTACAGCGACAAAGGCAATTATATTGTAACTGCTGAAAATCCTGCCGGGCCATGGTCAAATCCACACTGGCTTACAGATGTGCCCGGAATCGATGCTTCCATCTTTTTCGATCATGATGGAAGGGCATATATCATCGGAACGGGAGATGTATGGGATAATGGAACCGGTGCAAAAGAACGGGGATATGGCTTGCGTCCTATGATATTGAAAACTTCTGTCTGGCAGGAGAACCAGTGACAATCTTTAACAGTGCACTTCGTACAGGTGCTTCACCAGAGTCACCGCATTTGTACCATGTCGGCGACTACTATTATCTTGTCATTGCAGAGGGCGGTACGGAACATTATCATGCGGTTATGGTGGCAAGGAGCAGGGAACTCTTTGGATTTTATGAAGGAAATCCGGCTAATCCGGTCATGACACATCGCCATATGGGATTCCAATGTCCAATTATAAATGTAGGACATGCGGATTTGGTAGATTTGCCGGACGGAAGCTGGTATGCAGTCATGCTGGCATCCCGTTTGATCGATGGAGAGTGTAAAAATCTGGGAAGGGAAACTTTTATCTGCCCGGTGGTCTGGGAGCGTGACTGGCCGTTATTCAGTCCGAAGACCGGACAGATGGAGTGGGAATATGATGCACCGGAAAGTTTGCCGTGGACAGAATATCCGCCTGTCAAAGAGAGAGAGGATTTTGATAATGAACCATTAGATCTTATCTGGAATTTCTGGGGAACTCCGTATGAGAAATTCTATCAGGTTCAGAATTCCAGGTTAAGGCTTCGGTGTATCCGGCAGGCTCTTGCAGAAGATATCCGGCCAATGGCGTTTGAAGCAGAGAAAGAAAAAGACAGGTTTGTTTCCTTCCTGGCGAGAAGGCAGCTGGAACCGGATGCGACAGTTACCTGTCAGATGATGTTTCAGCCGGAGGATACGGAGAGTGCGGGAATGGCGGTTGTTCAGGCGATGAATCATCAGTATCATTTAGAAAGGGCCATTCAGGATGGGCAGCAGGTAGTCCGTCTCGTATTGATTACAGAAGATTATGAACTGCAGCCATATATGCCGGGTTTTACAAGTAAGACAAACCGCGAGGTTCTCGCATCAGCTGCATGGGAGGCGCCGGAAATCATACTGCAGATCAAAATGGAACATGAGAAGTTTACAGTAAATTATGGTGCCGGCACTGAAAGTTTAAAAGAATTGTGTATTGCCGATGGGAAAAAGATCAATCCTGAAATCGTAGGATGTATGACGGGAACGATCGTAGGAATGTATGCGACCGGAAACGGGAGAGAAAGTGAAATTTTGCAGAATTTGACTGGTTTGAAATGATTTAATCTGCAGCAGATCAATCCGGTGAAGAAGCGAAAGAACTTGCTGGGCATTTCGTGGAAATGTGGAGTTGTTAACGGATGAGCAGATGGATTATTATGATGTATATGCAGAGAATTATACCGATGCTGTATTCGAATACAGAAATGGACAGATGCTTTTGAAACTGGAATTAGAACCAGGGGAACCGGTCTGCCCCGCCTTATCAGGCAGCGGCAGATCGCCTTGTGGGGGATTAACAAATCTGTATTGAAGTTGCAACGACGCCTGCCTGGGAAATGAAGAGGTGAAACATATGTACGACAAAAATGGTTTTCATGTACAGATTATCCGAAACATGAATGAAAAAGAACATCTGCATCCCAGCGTGGAATTGCTTTATGTTCTGGAAGGGGAACTGAAGGTGTCTATTCATGAAAAAGTATATCAGATGAAGCGGGATGATGTACTGCTGGTGAATTCCAGCGTCAGGCACAGCATTGCCAGTGCCGATAGAAATATATTGTGCTGGGTGTTTTATGATTACCGTGTGATCGTAGATATTCTTGAAAATTCGAGCGGAATATTTTTATGCAACAGTGTGACAGATCAGGAAAAATCTTACGATGAGCTGCGGACGCTTTTTCGTGAGCTTGTGTATTTGGAAGTGCTATATTCCCGCAAATCCGAGAGCGGTAAATACAGTTTGCTGTACAGTATGCTGGATCAGCTGGTAGAAAACTTTATGGCTGGTGAATCCGGAAGGAATGTCTGTAACGAGGAGTATCAGGATGATGAGAAACTGCAAAAGATTATCCGCTATGTATATCGGAACTTTCAGGAAGTTGTAAGCCTTTCCGTACTGGCAGAGCAGATGTTTGTATCCAAATCCACACTGTCACGCTTCTTTAAAAAGCAGACCGGGATATATTTTGCGGAGTATGTGAGCCAGATCCGCCTTCATTGTGCCGTTAATGAACTGTTGTATTCAAAAAGAATATTACAACGGTAGCAATGGACTGCGGATTTTCCTATACTTCTGCATTAGATAAGGTTTTTAGGGAAAATTATGGGATGTCTCCGTCTGAATACCGCAATATCATGCAGGAGAAAGTAAGAAGTGAGTTAAAACAGGAGGAAGTGCTGCGTCTGGAACTGCGTGAGCAGCTTCAGGAACAGATTAGTATTCCGGAGGAGATATCCGCGAATGGCCAGGAGATTGTGGAGATATCGGTACAGGAGGGGCGGTTATATGAAAAGCATTGGAAACAGGCTGTCAATATCGGCTCTGTCCATGATCTGACACTGGCGAATGTACAGTATCATCTGCTCTGTCTGACAGAACAGCTTGGTTTTACCTATGCGAGAATCTGGTCGGTTTTTTCAAAGAGACTGATGATCTGTGACGGCAGTTCTATTGGTACGTATAATTATAACGCGTTAGATTCTGTGTTTGATTTTCTTGTTTCACACCACATTGTGCCTGACCTGGATTTTGGCAGAAGACCGAGTACGGCAGTCCGGTCAGCCGGTGATGTAATCTATTATGAGGATGAAGGTATTTATTTTCGTTCCAGAAGAGCATGGGAAGCATTGTTTGCGGATTTTATAGATCATGTGGTAAGACGTTATGGGAAAGAAGAGGTCAGCCGGTGGATCTTTGAGATTTCAAGGGATCCTGTACATGAGGAAAGCGGAAATTATTATGAGGATCCGGATTATGATATTTGTAATGTCTATTGGTTTGTGTATCAGACAATAAAGGCAGTTGTACCGAAAGCACGGATCGGCGGACTTGCAGGGATACCTGATGCAAATCCCAAGGTATATGAGTATTTTTTCCGTTTCTGTCAGGAGAAAGACTGCAGGCCGGATTTTGTTTCGTTTGTGATTTTTCCTTATATTCCTGGTCAGACAGAGGATAAAAAGCCTTATATAAGATCACCGGAACGGAATTATGAAACGCAGCAGATTGCTAAAATGCATCAGATGATGGAACGCACAGGTATGGCGCAGTGCGCGCTTCATATTGTGGAGTGGAATAATACGGTTTCTAACCGGAATTACCTGAATGACAGCTGCTTCCGCGGCGCTTATATCTGTAAGAAGGTAGCGGAGATCTGGGATTCCGTTGATATGCTGTGTATCTGGATGGGTTCGGACTGGGTCAGCAGCTATTATGATTCTTTTGGTGCAGCTAATGGCGGAAGCGGCCTGCTGACGAAGGATGGTATCCGTAAGCCGGCGTTTTATGCCTTCCGGTTTTTAAATCTGCTGGGAAGCAGGCTGATTACAATTGGGGAGCATTATATTGTAACAAAGAGCCAGTCTGGGAGTTATCGAATCCTGTGTTTTAATTTTAACTGGTATAGTGTCAGTTATTTTCTGAAAGCAGAGAATTCCATACGCCCACAGGAAATGCAAGCAGTGTTTCTTCAGAATCAGTCAGTGACAGTCAATCTGATTTTAAATGATGTAGAGGATGAGGCAGCGTATGTGGTAAAGAAAAGGAGTATCAGTCAGAAAAATGGGAGTATTCTGGATGAATGGGGGAAGTTTCAGTATGAAACCAATCTGGAACGCGCAGATGTAAAATACCTGCAGGAAATATGCATTCCACATTTAAGCATGGAGAAAAGAAAGGCAGAAAAAAGGAAGCTGCACCTGCATTTAAAACTGGAGACGCATGAGTTTGCGTTATACCATATTTATAAAGAAAACAGATAAAGGATAGCCGATTGGTTTTGAAAGAGCCAGTCGGTTATTTTGGCATATAAGGGATACGATACAAAAGAAGTATTGCAACGAAGTGTAAAAATGGTTGCGTCAGACCGGGCAGACATTACTGATATTGCAATATATGACAAGATAATCTAAATGAAAGATAAGACAGGATGAGAATAAAAAGATATAGTTAATCTATCAGATAAAAAGTGCAGGTAACAGAAGCTCATGCCGGAATTGTTACAATTGCATGGAAAACGAGGAGGAAGAAAATGAGCAATCCGTCAAATGAGAAAACAAGCCTAAAGCTGGCGTTGGCTTACAGCATGGGTGAAGTAGGATGTCAGATGAGCTGGTATATGATTAACACTTATCTGACTTTGTTCTATACGGACGTAGTCGGCCTGTCAGCTTCGGCAATTTCACTGATCATGCTGATCGCCCGCGTGTGGGATGCGGTTAACGATCCGATGATGGGAAATATTGCAGACCGTACCAATACCCGCTGGGGTAAATTCAGGCCGTATTTGTTCTTTGCACCGCCGGTTCTGGCTGTTTTTAACATCTTAACATTTACCGTATTTCCGGTACAGGGTACAGCGAAAGTGGTTCTCTGCCTGATCTGCTACATAGGTACAGGAATGGCTTATACCGCATGTTCTATCGCTTATCAGGCATTGCAGAATGTCTGTGCGATTGATTCACAGGTCCGTATGAATCTGGCGACTGCAAGAGGAATCGGCTCTTCTGTGATCGGAATTATCCTTGCAGCCGGTGCAATGCCGATGATGCTGTATTTTAGCGGGGACAAGGTAGCAAATGCCCGGGGATTTTTTATTACTACAATTATTTTGTCCATTATCATGATTCCGATATTCTGGCTTTGCGGACTTGGATGTAAAGAAACCTATGCAGATCAGCTGCATGATACGGCATCTTCATCAGAGAAGCTTGGATTTCTGGCCAGTGTAAAAGAAATTGTGAAGAATGACCAGCTGCTTATGGTTGTACTTAATACCGTGCTTGGCACCATCTGTGTAACAGGGCGTATGGGACTTCTGAGTTTTTATGTTATTTATGTAGCCGGCGGTTATACGGTCGTAGCTACGGTATATACAACTATGACAATAGCACAGCTGATCGGTAATTTCTTTGTTCCATGGGGAACAAAAACTTTCACAAAAAAAGGTTATCTGTTCGTACTGAATGTGTTTATGTGTAGTGGATTTTTCCTGATGTATATCAATCCTACCAGCAACCTGCCGTACCTGCTGGGCGTATCATTTCTCTGCGGGCTGTGTAACTCTGCCTCATCGATCTGCTTTGGCATGGTTTCAGATTCCATTGAGTATGGTGACTGGAAGCTTGGAAGACGTCAGGAAGGTATTGCAGCTTCCATGCTGAGTTTTGGTGTTAAGATTTCTACAGCTATCTGCGGTTCGGCAGGTGTCCTGCTCTTATCAGCAGCCGGATATGTGGCTGGAGCGGAACAGACAGAAGCTGCAAAAACAGGTATTAATGTAGTAGTAAATCTGCTTCCATTGATAATTGCCGTGATTTCTATGATTCCACTGTTTTTTTATAAGCTTACGCCTTTAAAAGTTGCGGAAATCCGTGCAGATCTGGATGCAGGAAAGTGACCTTACAACGGAGGAGTCTTATGAGATGCTGGCAAGAGATATCCGGCTTGCGCACAGGCTGGGATTTACGGTAATGAGAACGAAGATGCCAGTGATCACCGATGATCTTGCACCGGTAAAAAACTGGAGAGAGATTATAAAAATGGCGCTCCCGTTAGCGGAAAAGCTGGGAATTAAAATGTGTCCGGAAATCCATACCCCAACGAATTTAAAAGGACAGATGGTGGCGGATTTTGTAGATTTTATCAAAGAGACCGGTACGAAAAATTTTGGCCTGAACATTGATTTCAGCGTATTTCGGACTGAGTTTGGAGAAAATGAATATAAAGATCCGCATTATACGGCGAATGTGCCGGAAGATTTGATTCCACTGCTTCCATATATTTATTGCTGTCATGCAAAATTCATCCATATGAGTGATGATTTTGAAGAGACTACGATTCCGTACAAAGAGATTATTCAGGTATTGAAAGATCATAACTGGGATGGCTATCTGCTGAGTGAATATGAGGGTGCGGATAAATATGATCCTGGATATGAAGTTGGGCAGACATTAAGAAAACAGCATATCATGCTGAAAAATTATATTGGAGATTAAGGAGGTTTGCAGGAATGGAAAAAGAAGTAATACAGTCAGTTGGATTCAGAAATATAAAAGAAGACGGAAACGTGACAGGTTTCCGGTTTAAAGTCCGGCTTCCTTATTACCGTGGTATTTTTTTAAGTCAGTTAAGGCCGGGAACGCTCTATGTGGATGGGGAAAAGTACGAAAAAGAAAACATTATCTGGAATATCAATGGTGAGGATTTTACGTATGAAGAGATGAAATCTGATTATAAAACGCATTGGGCAGTTACGAAGCCTGCGGTTTTGAAGGTAAAGAAAGAAGGCGGCCTTTCACAGGGATATCACGATCTTACCTATGGATTCTGTTTTACATCTTCTTATATGCCACCGATTGTCCAGGATCATCTGAATCCGGATGAAGAGAGTTTTATCTTTATGCCGGAATTTGGGCATCATGTAAATCAACGGCATTTGCTGATTGTTTAATGCCAATATGGGAAAGGAATGATTAAGATGATGAAGTTTGGATTGTTAACTGAAATTTATGATGGGATGATATTTGAGGAAGTAGTTTGTTATCTGATTATTGCAACAAAAGAGGAACCATAGTTGCAGTACCGGAATAAAAAAATATACATTGCAACAGATAACAAAAAATCCAAAACGGAAAAGATGCCGGATCATTTATAAAAAGGTATATTAGTACTATCAAAAAGAAAGAAAAACAAGCAAAGAAAATTAAAGGAGAGAAATCTATTATGAAAAACGGCAAATTACAGATAGCAGTAATTGGATGCGGAGGAATTGCAAATCAGAAGCATTTCCCAGCTTTAAAGTCTCAGGCAGATAAATGTGATATCGTTGCATTTTGCGACATCCTGGTGGACAGGGCAGAAAAAGCAGCAAAGGAATTTGGTGCAGAAGGTGCAAAAGTATATGAGGATTATAAGGAATTGCTGAAAGATGCGGAAATTGATGTAGTACATGTATGTACGCCAAATGTGGCACACTGTCCAATCACAGTAGCTGCTTTTGAAGCAGGCAAGCATGTGCTTTGTGAAAAGCCGATGGCTGCAACAACAGAAGATGCACAGAAGATGATGGATGCATGGAAAAAGTCCGGCAAGAAATTTACGATTGGCTATCAGAACCGTTTCCGTACCGATGCACAGGCGTTAAAACGTGCCTGTGACGAGGGCAAGCTTGGTGAGGTGTATTTTGCAAAAGCTCACGCAGTCCGCAGAAGAGCAGTGCCGACCTGGGGTGTATTTCCGGATAAATCCAAGCAGGGCGGCGGTCCATTGATCGATATCGGAACACATGCGCTGGATATTACATTGTGGTGTATGGACAATTACAAACCGGTAAGCGTTATGGGATCTGTTTTTGAAAAGCTGGGACATCTGCCGGAAGCAACCGAAGGAAATATGTTTGGGCCTTGGGATCCTAAGACTTTTGAAGTAGAAGATTCTGCATTTGGATTTGTAAAAATGGAAAACGGGGCGACGATCTTCTTAGAATCGGCATGGGCACTGAATGTAAAAGATTCCAGAGAAGCTGCAACAACGCTTTGTGGTACGAAGGCTGGTGCAGAGATGGTTGGAGGCATGAGCCAGGAAGGATATGACCTTGTATTTAATGAAACAACAGGCGGTATTTTAACAGAAGAACATATCTCGGATGCTGGTGCGATCGCTTTTTTTGAAGGGAGCACTCTCGGAAACTCAATAGAGAATAAGCAGGAAAAGGTTGATTTTCAGAAATGAGAGGGATAAGGGATGGATGATTATGGGGCTTGAGCAGTCCAGAGAGCATAAAGAATAAAAATGTGCATGACTTTAAAACCTGTCGAAAAACAGGCTTGAAAGAATCCAAAAGCAGGAAACTTGGTTTATGCCACTGCCTGCACCTGCTGTTTATAGCGGGCATCCAGATGGATGCAGATTCCAATCATGGTTGTCATGAAAGAATAATGCTCCTTTGTGTGTATGAACATACGGTGCAGTCCGTAATCATTGAGGATGCGGTTGTTGATACGTTCCGTGGCGGTGCGTTGATTATAAATCTTCTTATAAGCATCTGTGCCGCGGGGGACGTCGGTGTAAAGCCGGATATCCCATTCGGGCCGGGTCTTGACGACTCTCCCATATTTGGAATCGGTGCAGGAGTTTTTACATTTGGAACAGTGATCTTTCCCATAGGGGCAGCGCCACATGAGGTAACCGCTGGATCTGTCATAACCGTTAGGCTTCATGCGCAGTTTTTCCTGACATAAGGGCGTTCCATCTTTGTCAATGGTGATGGTATCAGGAATTGTTTTTGGCCGGCCGCATTTGTCGTTCAGGTCGATGAAGGCCCGTATTCCCCTGTTTTTAAGGATCCGGTAGGTGGGGTAATTGTCCATTGCAGAATCCAGGCACATATTCGAGGTGGAAACAGCCGGCATATGTTTTTCCAGTTCATGGAAAGCGACAAGGAAATTGACCGAATCATGACGCTTTGCACTGGTAAAACGCAGAAGCAGGGGGAGATCTGTCCTGAGTTCACTGTTATAGCAGGATAATTGGAACAAAGTGTAGCCGAAGTAATATTTTTCCAGGTCGCTGTCCCAGCCCCAGGAAGCATCGGGGTCGGGGAAATGCCGCAGGTTTTCCGGTGCGCCAACTCTGTGGTGCCCGCGTGGGCAGGCATGGGTATGCACGGTGGTGCCGTCTCCGGAAACCGTAAGGTGTTCCCTTGGTATGAGGCCGGATTCCATGGAAGGCAGGACAGCCACGTGATAGAAGAAGCGCTGCAGCCGCCCTTCAAAGTTAAAAGGGATATCCTTCCCGCTCATGAGCCGTTTTTCGATAGATTCTGTGATTTTGGGCTTTGCCTCCTGTGCTTTCTGTTTTTTGCCTTTGGGCTTATCCGGCTTTTTGGTGTTCCAGGAAGCCGGGAGCAGTTTGTCCCGCGCATATAAGTCCGTTGGCGTTGCAGCCCAGAGCCTGTCCATGAAGTCAAAATAAGAACCGAGGGGCGGCAGGGAATCCGTAGTGCAGCCGATGAGAGCGGCAAGGAGGCGGTCATGTTTGAGCCTGTCGACCCAAAGGGTAAGGGATAGCTTGGCCAAACCTTCTGAAAATAGAAGAAAGAAAAGGATAAAAGACCTTAAGATTTGTGGCTGGTTCTTAGCGGGCCTGCCAGTGTTGGAGTAAAAGGGCAGAAGGAACTCCATGGCCTTATCGGTATCGAAAAGGCGGAGTTTCTGCCATGGTTTCCAAAGCTCCGTATGGAGCCGGACTCTTTCAGAGGAATCGAAATGGACTTTGGATTCGTTGAGAAAGTACTTGTAATCTTGCATGGGCTGCCAGTACTTGATCATAAAGTGCACCTCCTAGTAGTTTAGTTTAATGCTGTGCGTGTGGCACAGACGCTTCTTAACTACAAGGGGCGCGTTTGGTGACTGGCGTATATGGTCACCAAACGCGCCGCACATTTTGACTTATATGTCAATACTTTTTTGAAAATTTAACAAAAATGTTTTCCAGGATATGGAGGAAAGCAAAAAAGAAGAACATGAAAAAAGAGCGGAAATTCGGGCTTAAAGAGTTTCCGAGACCGCTCTGAAAAGAATATGGAGGAAGAACGGAATGGAAAAACATATTGAAGTAATCGGGATCGATCATGGCTGGTCGAACATGAAAACAGCCACACAGATTTTTACGACAGGGGTAAAGGAAATCACAACAGAGCCTGCATTTTATAATGATGTGGTGGAACTGGACGGAAAGTATTACAAGGTAGGCGGGAAACGTCTTGAGGTCAGGGACACAAAAGTTGAGAACGACAACTTCTATCTGCTTACCCTTGCGGCAGTCGCTAAAGAATTGAACAGGCGGGGAATGAGAAATGCAGATGTCCTTTTATCGGTAGGACTTCCGCTGACAAGGTTCGGCGCAGAGAAGCAGGACTTCATTGATTACCTGTCAAAGAAGAAAGAAGTCAGTTTCCTTTTTGAAAAAGAAAAGTATATGGCAAGGATAGCAAGGGTGTCTGTGTTCCCACAATGTTATGCGGCGGTTGCAGAGCAGTTGAAAGCCCTGCCGGAGCGTGTGGTTGTGGTAGATATAGGGAGCTGGACCATTGACATCATGCCGATACAGAACGGAAAGCCGAATGAGGAAGAGTGCATCACAAGCCAGCAGGGGCTTATCCGCTGCATGAGGACAATCAATGAAGAGTGTAACAGGCAGATCGGGCAGGAACTTGAGGAAAACGTGATACAGCAGGTCATGGCAACCGGAGAAGCGTCGCTGCCGGATAAGTACATGAGCATTGTAAAGGACTGCCTGCGGGATTTCGCACAGAAAGTCTACAATACCCTGAAAGAACACGGTTACAACCTCGATGTGATACCGATTGTATTTGTAGGCGGCGGGGCGGCGGTCATGAGGCTGTTCGGTTCGCACGATGGCGGGAATATCCGGTACATTGAGGACATCAAGGCAAATGCAAAAGGGTATGAACAGCTTGGCAGGATTTTCCTTGCAAAACACCGTAACCAGATAGGATAGGAGTGGGGCATATGGCAAAACCAAATATTTGTTATCACAATGTCCGGATCAATCTTGATAATGAACAGCATTGCAGGGTACACAGGGTTCTTTCAAAGCTGAATAAGAAAATACACAAATCCGTGAACCAGTTCATAGTTGATGCAGTAGATTTCTATATCAATAGCATGAATGATGAAAACCTTGTGGAAGATGCAGTGGAACAGAAGAAAAATGCAGGGTACATTACAAGGGATGATCTGGACGGCATACGGGCGGAGTTGAAAAACGAAGTTAAGAACGAGATTATCATGCTGCTTGGGGCGGCTCTTGGAGCCGGGACGGTAAGGGTGGTGGAGGAGCCACGGGCAGGAACAGCATGGATATTACAGCAGGGGAACCAACTGACAATACAAAGGAAACAGATGATCCAACCATGATGGAACTGGTTGACGACTGGGGATAGGAGGAATGATTTATGGCAGGGATAGTTTTAAGAAAGACCGGAGTGGTATTGCTTACCATATTGAAATGGATATTACAGGCGGCGCTTGTGGCATTGAAGCTGGTGCTTGGGATAGCTAAACTGTTCCTGCTGTTGCTAACCCTTGTTATGAGGCTTGTACTGACTATGGTAGGCGTTCCGGCAGGCAGGCGCTAAAGGAGGTGAAAAATATGTGGATGTTGAAATTCTGCAAGGCATATGCCAAAGATAAGAGAATGAAAAGGATGCTTGCATACTTGGGCAAGTTTAACAAGACAGAAGGTAAGCGATGAACAACCTACCGTTCCCCTGATGATATGTTTAGGTGTAAAATAGTTTATAGCGGCAGCTGAGGCTTGTTTTCAGGTGTTATCGTTTCAACATCAATCAGTCCTGTACAGTGTTCTTTGATAAAACTGCTCCATGGAAGAAGTATTTCAACCGCAGCAGGATCATCTTTATGATCGGGCATATACAGCAGCAGGATATAAAGATACTGGAATACATTTAACTTATTGGCCTTTGCAGTTTCTATCATGCTGTAAACAAGCGCACCTGCTTTAGCACCCGCAACGGATGTATGGAACAGGGAATTTTTCCTTCCGATGGCATAAGATTTTGCACGCCGCTCCGCTGCATTGTTTGACAATTCGCATCTGCCGTCCAACAGATAGCTCTGCAGCGTTTCTCTGTGGTTTATCGCGTAATTGACAGCTTTTTCCAGCTTGCTGCCGCCGAGCGGCTTTAGTGTTTCGACCCATGCCCAGAACTTTTCCCAGACAGGCGGCTCCTTTTCCAGGCGTTTTGCTTTCCGCAGGTCCGGTTCCATGCCTTTGAGCCCTTTTTCAATGAAAAAGAGCTTGTTGAAGAACATGAGCCCGATTTCAGCCGGGATTATGCTTTTCATTTGTTCCGGGCCTGGAAGCGGGATGTCTTTTACTTCCGTTTCTGAATTTATGTCCAGCAGTTTCAACTGCTTCTGCCGCTCTGTCGGGAGGACTTCGTAAAACTTCCTGCGGCAGTGTGCGCAGCACACAGCGAGTATTACATCTTCTACCTTGTTATAGCCGCTGTACCCGTCGCACTGTACGATGCCGGAAAATCCATCCAGGAATGCCTTTGGAAAATCCCCGCTGCGCCCCGCCTGGTATTCGTAAAGCACGATCGGCGGCAGGCCATCGCTTCCGCTTAAATACAGCCACATATACGAAGTGGATTCTGCGGCCCTCCCTTTTTCACGCAGCACCTGGCATGTGGTTTCATCCGCATGGATGACCCCTCTCTGCAGGAGGAGTCCATGCAGACGGTCATATACCGGCTGGAAATATTCCAGGGCGCATCTGATATACCAGTTCGCCATGGTCTCACGAGGCAGTTTCAGGCCAAGCTGGGCCATGCAGGCTTCCTGGCGGTAGTATGGGACACTTGCAAAGCTTTTATCAAACATGACATATGCTACAGCAGACGGCGATGCCGGGCTGTGCGGCAGCAAAGGCGCAGGCGTTTGCGCCTGCACGATCGTCCCGTCACCGTCCTTACGGCATTCCGGACAGATCAGCTCCTCCTGCATATAACGGACACGTTCCACTTTTGCCGGGGTTATGCGCAGCTCTGTGCGGACTTCCTTACGCCCGAGCGGCATCATTTCCGCATTGCAGTACGGACAGCGGCGGTCTTTGTCCGGGACAGGTATAACGACATCACGGACAGGGATGTCTGCATAGCGTTCATCCCTTGTTGTTTTTTCTTTTTTGCCCGTGTGTGTTCTTTTACCGTTGTTTTTGAGGCTGGATCTTCTGTTTCCACTGCGGCATCGGCCTGGGAGGTTTTTGTTTTTTCGCTTTTTGTTCCGAACAGCTGGCGCTTGAATTCTTCAAGCGTCTCCTCCAGGCCGGCCTTCAAAAGACGCAGGTCATCCACAAGGGAGCGCAGGTCCGCGATCGTCTGTTCCTGTTCCAGGATGCGTGCATCCTGGGACAGTATATGCGCTTTCATCTGTTCCACCATTTCTTCCAACAGCCGTGTGTATTCTTCATTATCAGCCGGCATATGCGCCCCTCCGTATTTCTTTCTGCTTATATTATAAATTATAAAGAAATGCGGGGGTGAAATCAAACCGTCCATAACTGCATGATAGGCAGTTTGACGGATTGGAAAATGGTGAAAAAAACTTCTAAATGCTGTTTTTAAGGCAGTTTGTCCACAGTATTCCGAGGGCAGGGCAGCGGCATATGCGGACAGCCCGCCCGAAAAAATCCGGCAGCGTGGATAACTTTCAAAAACGGCGCCAGCCGCCGGAAAATAAATTTTTAAATTTCATCATAATGCACAAAAGGTCAGAAATCTTTCCTGCCGGAAGGCTGCACTGCATTCGGCTGGCAGATGGAGAGTCCTTCCGGAAGCCAGCGCAGCTGCTGGCGGGTGAGCAGCCTGACTTCTTTCGCATCGCGCGGCCACTGGAACTTTCCATTATCCAGCCGTTTCGTGCAGAGCACAAATCCCGTCTGGTCAAAGTACAGAGCCTTGAGCGTATTTCTTTTTCTGCCGCAGAACAGGTACAGTGCATCTGCATAAGGATCCATCTGGTAAGTGTCGCGGATAAGGGCCATAAGGCCGTCGAAGCTGCGCCGCATATCCGTGCGCCCGGTGACGATATAAACTTTTGTATCACCGGACAATGCGCCTAACACAGAGATCTCAGCGCCAGAAGCGTATTGCGAATGATGTCTTCTGAAGCGCCTTCTAAGATTTCAACACGGTATCCGGATATCCTGACTGTGACAACAACACGGGCAGACGGGACCTGCATTGCACCACCGGCGGGATCCTGTGGATAAAGCACCGGATCAGCAGCCATTTCCAGAGGAACCACTTCGTGTTTCTGCCCAGAAGCAGCTGTCTGTGATCCTGGTATGCCACAGGATTTTTTTCTTAAATCTGCGGCTTTATTATAAAATGTTTTTATGGATATAGAACGTGTCTGGCACCAGTTTTTGACAGACAGGCCGCTGGCGCGGCACTCCTGGATTAGCTCCAGCCATTCCTGGTCACTGCGTATTTTCTTTGACATAGCATCATCTCCTGATAGTTATTTGGAGCTGATAGTGTCGGACGGCAAATTGATGGAAACGCAAACAGCGAATTATTTTTCCGACATTTATCCTATTGACTGCGCAGTGCTGTCTGCAAATGCATAGTCCTGTCAAAAATGCTGCACGTTGTTGTCGGTATTGTTTTTCCGCCTGAAATGCAAAAGGCCATGGATCCCATCATGAGACACACGGCCCATATGAAAAATTTAGTTTTTCTCCTGCTTGTCGGCCAGAACAGGAAGATGAACCAGGCCGGTGGCGACAGTCACTGCATCCACCTTCCGCATCAGGGAGCCGATCCTTTCTTCATTCCAAAAGATATCGGAGAAATCGGAGAGCTCGCACCCTACATCATGGTTAGGGATGCACAGGTAGTTCCCATATTTATGCCGTCCGGCGAGGATGTGGAAGTAAGTCCCCCGCCCATTGATCTCAGCTTCATACCATCCGTTCCCCGTGCTCAGCAGGATGATCTGCCCCGTCCAGGTCTCCTTGCGGGAACCGCTTTTCAGGATACAGGTATAATTCATGTTCCATTCCTCCTATCCGAGATTCTGGCTGCTGACAGAAGCCAGGATGACATCCGTATCGATCACTTTCTTGTCCATCTGTGCCCCTAGAGTCAGCGCGTCGGTCATCAGGTTGTCCACCAGGCGGGGGCTCCCCTGGGAGTGACTGTGGACGGCAGAAAGCGCCGCCTGGTCGATGATGGAGGCTGCGCCTCCGGCACAGGCGATCTTGTGGAGGATGTACTGCGCCACTTCGGAGTCTGAGAGCCCGGAAAAGTTGTAGTGCACTGTGATCCTCTGGCGCAGGGCCTCATGGACGGGCTTTTTCAGGGTGCTGTTCAGGTGGGGCTCGCCGCAGAGGATGAGCGTGAAGCAGTTCAGGGAGTCATACCCATAGTTCATGAGCATCTTGATGTCCTCCAGGATGCCGGTAGAGAGGTATTGTGCCTCATCGACGGCCAGGAGGAGGGGCTGCTTCTTGTCCTTGTAAAGGTAGAGGATCTGCTCCTGTACGGCGCGGAACATCCCAGGCTTGCCGCCCCTTGGCTCTAGCCCCAGGACAGAGCAGAGCTGGCGGTAGAATTCCATGACGCTGACGGTGGAGAGGCAGATGTACTCCATGTGGTAGAGGTTTGGATTGAGGTTCTTTGCAAAGCAGCGCAGGGCGAAGGATTTGCCCATGCCGGGGCGTGCGGTAAAGAGTCCTATACCCCTTGTGTCCTTTAAGTAGTCCAGGCGGGACGTCATCTCGGAGATGTCCTTTGAGAGGAACCGGTCCTTTTCTCTTGCGTTCTGTTTGTCAAAGGGATTGAAGGAAAGCCCATAGTAGGAACGGAACATCAGACCTCACCCCCGATCCTTGAATAATCGATGGAGGGCGTGTTGTTGCGTTTCGTCCTGCAGTTCTCGTTCTTATCCGTAGGCCGGATGGGGTAATGCGCCCCCTCACAAAGGATGAAGGCGGAGGACATGTCGTCCGGCAGGAAACGGATCTCCACTTTTGAAGAAATGAACTGCATGGGAACGTCATAGGACACCTTGTCGATGGAGACGGTAGAGTCCTTGTTCACCTTCCTGGTGATGCGGTTCAGGAAACATTCCTCCAGCCACTCCCTGGACTTAGGGCTTCGGATGGAGGAGCGTGTCTGCTGGTAGCGTTGCATGGGCGTGGTGCCAATACCGGAATGGACAGACGTATTGTAGGTGCGCATATAGTCCTTAAGCAGCCCGTTAAACTGCGCCAGCGAGGTGATGGAATCCATGTCCAGTGTATAGAGCCAGGTTTCTTTCAGCGTCCTGAACTGGCGTTCTATCTTAGCCTTGGAAGCGCCGTCACGAATTTTTGTATGCAAAAGGACCGTCCCGATGGAGCCGCAGATGAGGGAGAGCTGCTCATTTGAATAGCTGCATCCGTTGTCGACATAGAGCTTCGCCGGGATTCCATGGGCGGCCACGGCATCCCTCAACACCTTCTGGAAGTTATAGGCATTATCGTTATAGAAGAGGCCGCCGCCCACCAGAAAACGGGAATGGTCATCAATAATCATAATGCAGTAGACTCTCCTGCGCCGTCCGTCCTCCGTGATAAAAGGCAGGTAACAGGTATCGGCCTGCCACATCTTCCCAAAGGCATCTTCTTCAAATGCCTTCCTGTCCCGCATGCCGGGGTTGCGTGCCGATTTCAGGTCATGTTTCCTGACGAAGCGCTGGACGGCGCAGACGCTGACTGTGGCAGGGATGAAGGCTTCTTCAACGAGGTGCCGGTGGATCTGTGTAGCGTTCAGCCGTGGGAAGGCCTCCTTGAGGCGGTAGATCTCCTCGATGGCCGTGTCTGGGAGTACCCGTGTGGAGCCCTTATCGGAACGCTCCTGCGGCATGAGGGCGTCGATGCCGCCGTTCTGGTAGAGGGACACCCATTTGCTGAGGGTCTTGGGGCTGTACTGGAACACGGAGCCGTCAGGCAGGGCGAGGGGCTTTTCCGTGACTCTCTGGTAATAGGCGTTCCTGGACGCATCGGGATAAAGGCCATGGATGACCGGCGCTATGAGAGCGAGGCGGAACTGCGCCATGGCGGCTGCGTCTGAAAGTTTTTTTGATTGTTGTCCATAGAAATGTCCTCCTTAAGTGGTTTTCCCCCATTATGGGGCAGAAACGGGAGGAAAGCCATGCCCATGGCGTGTGGTTGGAGGAAAACAGTTCATGGGCCGAACACCTGTTGGCAGTAAGGCGCCGGATTTTTATGGGACTGGAGGAAGGACTTTGTAAAACGGCGGACAAAGGCGGAGGCGAAATCCGAATAAGCCGGCTGCGTGAGCAGGGACTTAAGGAAGGAAAGGCCGGAAACCTCCATGGAGGAAAGCACGCCGAGCCAATCTTCCTTCTGCACCCGAAAGAGCTGCAGCCACCGGCGCAGCTGGGAAAGGGTGATGCCGAAGCGTTCGCATAGCCTTTCCACAGTGGAAAGGCGCAGGAAATACTCCGCCAGGACACGTAGAAGGAAGAACAGGCCGTAGCCGGAGTAGGGAATGATGAAGTCCGGGAGGATGGCATGGGTATGGCCACAGGTACAGATAAGGCGCATGATGCAGAGGCTGTGGCGGACCTGGGTGCCGCCTATAAAGTCCACCAGGGAGCGGTCATAGTAGGCATGGATGCGGCAGGATCCCTTTCCCCCACAGCAGGGACAGGTCTGCAGTTCCGAACGGAATCCGGCCATAAAGGAATCGAACAGGATCTTTGATGAACTTTTTATACGAACCAGCTTGCAAAACAGGGAATTTTCTCTTATCATAATATATGTCGGTGGTGCCGGATCCTCATGAGAGGGACATGATCCCGTATAAGGCAGGCACACTGGTATGCGAGAGAAAGAACGAACTGTGGAAGGGGCTGTTCTTTCTCTTTTTTTGTTCCATAAAAACTATATCGGAATGACATGGGATGGTCAAGAGGAAAACGTGCCGCCTCCTGTAGCACACTTTTA
Organism: Eubacterium plexicaudatum ASF492; assembly: GCF_000364225.2. GTDB lineage: Bacteria > Bacillota > Clostridia > Lachnospirales > Lachnospiraceae > Eubacterium_J > Eubacterium_J plexicaudatum. The sequence goes on along the minus strand of NZ_AQFT02000001.1, from coordinate 3,233,415 downwards.
TAGACAGTGTATAAAAATTGAGATTATAATTTGACGTTTTTGTGCGGGAGATAGGAACTTTAATTTGCTGGGCTACACTGATAGCAGCAGCGGATGCCAGACAGATGGCTGCCGGACTGCTTGATCAAGAACTGATGTAGATATTCGCTCCAAGTTGCTATCATTATAGGGCAAAATCCTGTTCTTGTGGGACGGCAGGTTATTCATCGCTTACGAAATACCGTGTAACAGGGCACAATGCAGCGACGCCTCTACATCTTGCAAATGGATATTATGCAAAGCGCAAAGGATTAGGTTGGAGGAAGATGAATGAACAATAAAATATCGGATTGTGAAATGCTTTCTGCCGGGCTACATGAAGAATGCGGTGTATTTGGTATGTATGATTTAAGCGGAAAAGATGTGGCATCTTCTGTCTATTATGGCTTATTTGCCTTACAGCATAGAGGGCAGGAGAGCTGTGGTATTACAGTCAGTGACACAAAGGGACCAAAGAGGAAAGTCTCAACCCACAAAGACATGGGACTGGTGCATGAGGTCTTTACTAAAGAGACGCTGGAGCAGATGAAGGGCAATATCGGAGTGGGACATGTCCGGTATTCCACGGCAGGAGCATCTGTAAGAGAAAATGCTCAGCCTCTTATTTTAAACTATGTAAAAGGAACTCTGGGACTGGTGCACAACGGTAATCTGATCAATGCCAATGAGCTTCGGCATGATCTGGAATATACAGGAACTATTTTTCAGACAACGATAGATTCGGAAGTAATCGCATATCACATAGCCAGAGAACGTCTGAATACTGATAGGGTAGAAGATGCAGTCCTTCGTGCCTGTAGAAAGTTAAAAGGAGCCTATTCTCTGATAGTCATGAGTCCGAGAAAGCTCATCGGAGCCAGAGATCCCTTCGGATTTAAACCGTTATGTATTGGAAAGCGGGATCATGCTTATATTATTACATCAGAGACTTGTGCCCTGGAGACGATTGATGCGGAATTTGTTAGAGATGTACTTTCCGGTGAAGTAGTCACTATATCAAAAGATGGAACGATTCATTCGGATACCTCCCTTTGTATTTCACAGGAAAAAGAGGCCAGATGTATTTTTGAATATATTTATTTTGCAAGACCGGACAGCTATATTGATGGGGTATCTGTTTATGCTTCCAGAATCCGGGCAGGACAGTTTCTGGCTATGGATTCTTATGTAGAGGCAGATCTTGTGGTAGGTGTGCCAGAATCGGGTAATGCAGCTGCTCTTGGCTATGCAATGCAGTCAGGCATTCCCTATGGAAATGCATTTGTAAAAAACGGTTATGTGGGAAGAACCTTTATCAAACCTAAGCAGAGCAACAGGGAATCGGCAGTCCGGGTGAAATTAAATGTTTTAAAAGAGGCAGTAAATGGAAAACGTATTATTATCCTGAATCCGTGAAACTGGTTGTTTTATGAGTCCAATCCCAAATCGGATTGGCTTGCTCTTAATAAACAGTCCTTCAAAGACAGTATTTTAATGTATGATGACTGATTTTGGTTCCAAATGGCAGTTAAGAATACTGGAAATCCTTAAAAAAGGGCATACTTCCACTTTGGTTTTTCATAAGTTATCTGCCAGGACGATATTTACAATCGAAAATCGGCGAAAGCTGTGTATACCTCCGCAAAAGCATTCCGCCATATATTACTTCGGCCAAGACCTATCAGCAGCTGACGGGCATGCTCCGTAACGTGACTTGCCATCATGATCATGTTCCCGATTACCGTGCGCAGCCTTCTGCGCCTGACCTTATGTTTTGTCCTGGTCCCCTTCCTGCCGATGCTTTCCTGTCCGATCATCCGCAGGATGTTATAGGCCAGGATGGTTAGTTCCAGTGCCAGCTCGTTGGTCTCAAATTTGCCGGATGGCAGCCGCTCCACATCCATGTCAGTCTTGATCTCGCTGTGGAACTGTTCACATTCGCCGTGGGCATGATAAAGACCGATGACCTCGCGGTCTGTCATTCCAAGGTTTGTCCACCAGGTATTGGCCTCAATGTCGCCTTCCAAAAGGAACTGCCCATATTTATCAATGGTACGGTTTATGATCTCATAACCGGTGCGCAGGGTGATGTTTTTTTCTTCTCCATCCTCTGTTTTATACGAGACCTGTTTCCAGTCGCTTCCAATATAAATGGTCTTTCCATCCCGGGGAGTTTCGATATCTTTGCTGTATTCCCGGGCCATTCTCAGCCAATCCTCTTTGCTTTCCCTGCGGAGGTTGCGTTTTATGATGAAATGACATCCCGTTTCCACCAGGATACCGATATTTTCAGCGGCATCATTGCCTGAATCCAGGCGGATCAGGAGCGGCTCATCTGTGATCTCCCTGCACATACGGATGGTCTCGCGTAAAAATTCAGGGGTATGCTTCTGGCAGTGCTGCTTTCCTTCCCGGAGTTCACAGTTGACCAGATAGACTTCCGTACCAATATATGCCATGATCGGTGCGTAGCCGTCATATCCTTTATAAGTTCTGGAGACTCCCTGCTTTTTCGTCTTGGAATTATCAAATGGTGTGACATCAATATCCACCGGCACATAGCCGTTTGGAAGTTTTCCCGGTACAATACCGTTTTCCTTGAGCATCCGGATGTTTTCCGCAAGGATATAAGAACGCATGGATGATCCAATGTCATCCATCCGCTGGCGCAGGGTTTCCTCAGAGGGGATACTCCTGACAATGCCAAGTGCGTATTTATAAAAATCCGGGTCATCATCAAACTCATGGACAGACTCATAAGCAGGTTTTCCCATCGTGAGGAGTCCTATAAAAGTGAGCAGGACATCCCCGTTCTTGATCTGGTGCTGGGAACGGTTTGGGGTTACATCCATACGGTTGCAGCGCTTTACGAAGTCGCATTTGCCGAGAATGGCGCCGACAACTGCAAGGCCGCTGGCTGGGATGATCCGCTCATTGGTAAACTCAATTTTTATCTTTTTCATGATGACTGCCTCCATAGTTTTCTTATGGAGTATTGTATCAGAAAATATCACCAAATGGGTGATATTATTTTATCTCAAAAAATATCGGCAGACCGCACAAACAGGGCGATTATAGCATGAAACAATAATTAAACTTCACGGATTAAGGATTATGATTGATGATTCCATTGTGCGGGGAACGACTTCAGAACGTATTGTAAAAATGCTTCGGGATGCCGGAGCAACGGAAGTGCATGTGCGTGTCAGTTCACCGCCGTTTTTATGGTCCTGCTATTTCGGCACAGATATTCCCCAGAGAGAGCAGCTGATCGCTTATAACCGAAGGATTGACGACATATGCAAAATCATCGGAGCAGACAGTCTTGGGTATCTTGGAATAGACCGCTTGGGAGGGCTGGTGAAAGGAAAAAAGATCTGCACAGGATGTTTTAATGGCGTATATCCGATAGAGCCGCCTGCCGGAGATATACGGGGCGAATTTGAACAATAACAGAGAGAAAATGATGTGCACGAAAGATACAAGGAGAGAAAATGTCCAGTTTTGGGAAAAGAAGAAAGGACAAGGATATATGAAGGCATTTTTAATACTTGAGGACGGAACCGTGTTCCAAGGGACAAGCATTGGCTCTGCGTTTTGTCTTTTCTACTTTTCAATTTCTCCTGCATTTTTTGTCAAGAAATAATAAAACTTGACATGTGACACCAAAGAGAATATACTATATTTGATTCACGAACAAAGGCGTTCTGCAATAAGCAGGACGCCTTTTGGCATTCTATTAAAGCATTTGGAAGGAGGAATCGCCATGCAGCAGCTGGAATTATTAAAGCATACAGACAAAATCAATGAACTGTTAGCACGCTACGGGGTGAAATTTGGAATCTATAAAAATAACATCTTCAAAGAACAGTTATTTCCCTTTGATTCCATTCCAAGGATTATTGAACATAAGGAATTCAGTCATTTGGAAAAAGGATTAAAGCAGCGTGTTATGGCTTTGAATTTATTTTTAAAGGATATTTACAGTAAGAAACAGATTGTGAAAGATGGAATTGTTCCAGAGGATTTTATTTTTGCTTCCAGTGGATATATGGCAGAATGTGAGGGAACAGTTCCGCCAAAGGGGATTTATTCCCATATATCTGGAATTGATTTGGTAAAAGGAAAGGATGATAACTGGTATATACTGGAGGATAATTTAAGAGTGCCTTCCGGGGCATCATATCCCATGATTGCCAGGGATTTATGCAGAAGAAGCTCCCCGGATACCTTTCACAATTACAGGTTGGAGGACAACCGTAATTATGCGGATTTACTCCGAAGAGCGATGGATTATGTGAATCCGGGAGGGCATACAGTGATTTTGACACCTGGAAGATATAATGCCGCATATTTTGAACATTCCTATTTGGCAGAAAAGACAGGGGCACATCTTGCGACGGGTTCTGAGTTGATTGTAGAAAATGATACACTGTACTATATTTCTTCAGACGGAACAAGGGAAAAGGTGGGAGCCGTATACCGCAGAATATCAGATGAGTATCTGGACCCAATGAACTTTAATCCGGAATCCCTGATTGGTATTCCACATATTTATGAGGTGTTCCGCAAAGGGAATGTGGCGCTCATCAATGCACCGGGAAATGGTGTGGCAGATGATAAAGGTATTTACTATTTTGTCCCTAAGATGATTCGGTATTATCTGGATGAGGAACCGATTCTTTGCAACGCACCGACGTATCTGCCATTTTATGAGGAAGATATGAAGTATGTTCTGTCACATTTTGATGAACTGGTATTGAAAGATGTGGCGGAAGCAGGTGGCTATGGTGTCGTATTTGGCAATTCTATGACAAAGCAGCAGAAACAGGATTTTATTGATCTGTTACAGAGAGAGCCAAGAAGGTTCATTGCCCAGGAGGTCATTGATTTTCAGGATCTGGATATTTTGGAGCAGGGAGAGATTGTACCGAGAAAGGCGGACCTTCGGGCGTTTGTCCTGATGGCAGAGGAACCAATGGTTTGGAAAAGCGGGCTTACAAGATTTTCCAGAAATACAGATTCATTTATTGTGAATTCATCACAGGGAGGAGGTTTTAAAGACACATGGGTATTATATCAGTAGAACAGGCAGATCATTTATTTTGGCTGGGAAGATATACGGAGCGTGTATACACGACACTTCGTTTCTATTTTCCAAGATTTGACAGCATGATTGATGAAACAGTTGACAGTTATCAGGCATTTTGTGAATCCATTGATATACCGAACATTTATTCATCAAAAGAAGATTTTTTGAGGCGTTATCCCTTTGATGCAGATAATCCGGATTCGATTATCAGTAATTTGAACCGGGCATATGACAATGCCATTGTACTTAGGGAAAGTATTGGATCGGAGGCGCTCTCTTATGTTCAGCTTGCTATCTATGACATGAATAAAGCATCAGCGAGTAGTTCTCCGATGATAGAGCTGCAGTATCTTATGGATCATATTCTGTCATTTTGGGGGATTGCAGATGACCAGATTGACTCGGAACAAGTGAGGAATATGATTAAGGCCGGAAAACGGATTGAGCGTATTGATTTATATGCACGTCTGAAAGTATCAAGAGAGGAACTGGTAAGAGAAGTGTGCCGCATGATTCCGAGGGTGGAAAGAAGCGGGTTGCGCTATGATAAGTCAAGGCTAAATCAGATGAAAAGCCTTGTAGAAAATCCTGATTTGGATTACTATAAGATTGTATCTAATGTTGAAGCAATTGTATAGTAATATGACAGGTTAGGAGTGATTTGGTGTCAGTATTGCACTTTGAGTATAAGATGGAAATAAAGTATGAGGAATATGTCGGCAGGTGTTATTTTACAATTAAGTGTATCCCGAAGGAAGATGCAAGGCAGCATTTACGGGGACTTAAGCTTTCTGTATTGCCTGAGGTGGCGTATTCCTGGGGTAAGGATTCTTTTGGAAACAGGCAGATATATGGCTGTGAGACAGAGCCCCATAATCAGTTTGTATTTCAGGCAGTTGGGGATGTGGAAATCATTCAGACAGATTATGAGGAGGAGGCCGGGGATGAAACGACTGGTATTTTCCGTGTTCCCCATGGAAAGTGTGTACCCGGTCCCGGACTTTCAGAATATTATAAATCCCAGGATTTTTCAAGGTGTAAGAGTCATTATGAAATATGTATGGCGCTGATGCACAGTCTGCATCAGGATTTTTCCTATGTGCCGGGAGCCACTCAGGTGGGCACTACAGCGGATGAGGCTTGGGAGCTGGGCAGAGGTGTCTGCCAGGATTATGCACATATTTATATTACACTGCTTCGGATGGCAGGAATCCCCGCCCGTTATGTGTGTGGATTGATTATTGGTGAGGGTGCAAGCCATGCATGGGCAGAGGCGCTTTGTGGTGACCGGTGGGTAGCATTTGATCCAACAAATGACTGTCTGGTATTAGATCATTATATAAAACTTGGTCATGGCAGGGATGCAGCAGACTGTGCGATTAACCGCGGCCTTATGTGGAATGGCGGAGCGCAGTCGCAGACGATATCTGTTCTGGTGGAAAAATGTGAATGAGAAAGGAAAGAATAACATGATAAAGACAATAGCAGCAGTGGGGCTGCCTGTGGATGAAGTATTGGAAATTAGGAAAAAACGCATTATGCCAGAGAATCCCACAGACGATATGAAACGCATGAGTGTCGTCACAGGTATCCATGGAGATGAACTGGAGGGGCAGTATGTATGTTTTGAACTGCAGCGGCGTATAGAACAGGACAAAGGATGTCTGACAGGAATTGTAGATATTTATCCGGCAATGAATCCTCTTGGAATTGATTCGATTACCAGGGGGATTCCGGCATTTGATCTGGATATGAACCGTTTGTTTCCGGGGGATATTGATGGAAGCATGATGGAGCATGTAGTTGCCCGGATTATGGAGGATGTGGCAGGTTCTGACTGTGTGTTTGACATTCATGCCAGCAATATTTATTTGACAGAAATACCGCAGATCCGTATTAATGAGCTGCATCAGGATATTCTTGTGTCAATGGCAGAGGCGGCTAATGTTGATTTTATCTGGGTGCATGGAGCCAGTACGGTGTTGGAATCGACCTTTGCCTATAGCCTGAACAATATCGGGACACCGGTATTGGTGGTGGAAATGGGTGTAGGGATGCGCATTACTCAGGAGTATGGGAACCAGATGGTAGATGGAATCTTTCATTTGATGAAGAAAATGGGAATCTGGAAGGGAGAAGTAAAACCGGTAAGAAAACCGATCATTTCCCGAAATCCAGAGGACGTCAGCTATTTAAATGCCAGTGTCGGAGGCGTGTTTATTCCGACGGTACAGCATGGCGCAAAATTGAAAAAGGATGAAGTCATAGGACGGATTGTAGACCCGTTATGTGGAAAGATATTGGATGAGGTGCAGGCTCCGGAGGCCGGCATGCTGTTTACCATAAGGGATTATCCGATTGTAGTCGAGGGTTCCCTTATGGGACGGCTGCTGAAAAAGGAGGTATGTGGTTATGAATAAGAGAGTGATTTATGAAATGAAAGGCCTGTACAGGGATGTATTCCGTGTGGCAGGATATGAATTTGGGACAGGAAAAAAGTCAGTCTGCATTGTAGGGAGTTCCAGGGGAAATGAAGTGCAGCAGTTGTATTGCTGTTCCAGGCTGGTAAAGAAAATGAAGCAGCTTGAGGAAGAGGGAAGAATTGCGGATGGGCATAAGATATTAATCCTGCCTTCTATCAATCCGTATTCCATGAATATACAGAAAAGGTTTTGGTCAACAGATAATACGGATATTAACAGAATGTTTCCAGGATATGATCTGGGAGAAACTACCCAGAGGATTGCAGATGGTGTTTTTAAAGAGATTTCAGAGTATCAGTTTGGTATTCAGTTTACATCTTTTTACATGCCGGGGGATTTCGTCCCTCATGTGCGGCTGATGGATGAGGGATTCAGTGATTCTGAGACGGCGAAGCAGTTTGGTCTCCCTTATGTTATTATCCGTAAAGTAAGACCCTATGATACAGCAACATTAAATTATAACTGGCAGGTGTGGGAAACACAGGCATTTTCACTATATACATCTACTACTTCTCGGATTGATCAAAATAGTGCAGGTCAGGCAGTTCTGGCAGTGATGAATTTTTTGTCAGGGCAGGGGATGATAAAATACAGTATCCCAGACCGTTTATATTCAAAGGTTGTACATGATGAGGAAATGTTTTTAATTAAAACAGCAAAATCTGGTATTTTTGAACCTATGGTAAAGGCAGGAGAGGAAGTAGAGACCGGGCAGCCATTGGCAAATATTTTAAATCCATATGAGGGCGATATCCTAGAAACGCTTTATGCTCCTTCTAACAGGGTTGCCTTTTTTGTGCATAATGAACCTTTGACATACGCAAATACTGCGGTAATAAAGTTAATAGAAAAGTATTGATATGGTGAAATATCAGAGATATGAACAATCATTGTTTTGGAGGATGCTTATGAAGAAACCAATCATAGGGATTGTTCCACTGGTAGATATAGAACGGGAAAGTTATTGGATGCTGCCAGGGTACATGAAGGGTATTGAACAGGCGGGGGAATTCCGGTTATGCTTCCATTAACAGCAGATGAAGAGAATTTACAACAGCTGTCAGATGAAATGGATGGGTTTTTATATGCCGGCGGGCAGGATATTTCTCCTGGTATGTATGCACAGAAGCGTTCCCAGATGTGTGGGCAGTGTTGTCGTGAGAGGGACGAAATGGAAACAATATTATTTCGTATGGTATATGAGCAGGATAAACCACTTTTGGGAATATGCCGGGGAATACAATACATCAATGTAGTCATGGGAGGAACATTATACCAGGATTTGCCGTCAGAACATCCCTCTGACACGGAACATCACCAGATGCCGCCATATGATGTGCCAGTGCATTCTGTAAAAATCATAGGGGATAGCCCATTGTATAAGTTGTTGAACAAGGAAATTCTTATGGTCAATAGTTATCATCATCAGGCAATTTGCAAACTGGCGCCCAAAGTATCTGCCATGGCAGTTTCAGAAGATGGTTTGATTGAGGCAGTGTGTGTGCCAAAGAAAAGATTTATTTGGGGTATACAGTGGCATCCGGAATTTTCTTGGTTAGTGGATGAAAACAGCGGAAAAATTTTTTCGGAGTTTATTATGAAAGCAGGAGAAAAATAGCAATATGAATGCGAATACTCTTAAAACGGCTCACCATGTGAACCGTTTTTTTTATCTTATACATATGTAGGGTTTAAAAATATATTAACCCCTATGGGGGCTTGTGGAGAATTCCGCATGGTGCTATTCTAGCCATATAAGGAAGGAGGCGATATCTAATGCATATGGCAGATGCATTAGTAGCACCAGTGGTAGCTGGTACAATGTATGTATGCTCCACTTTGGCAGCAACTTATTCCGTAAAAAAAGTAGGGGTAGAAAACGAACCAAAAAAATACCGGTTATGGGAGTAATGGGGGCATTTGTTTTCTCGCACAGATGATTAATTTTACGATTCCGGGAACTGGTGCCAGTGGTCATTTATGTGGAGGAATGCTGCTGACAGCTTTGTTAGGGCCTTATGCGGCATTTTTATCAATGATTGGGGTATTGGTGATTCAATGCCTGCTGTTTGCAGATGGTGGCCTTCTGGCATTGGGATGTAATATATGGAATATGGCTTTTTACGGATGTTTTGTGGGGTATTTTTTAATTTGGCATCCTATTGTAAAACATGGTTTTAGCAGGGCAAAGATAATAGGTGCATCCATGCTTGGTTCAATAGTTGCTTTGCAGTTGGGGGCTTTTAGTGTTACTTTGGAAACTATGTTTTCTGGTATTACAGAGCTACCGTTTTCTTTATTTGTAGGCACAATGCAGCCGATTCATCTTGTTATTGGATTCGTAGAAGGTTTAATTACTGCGATGGTTTTATTGTTCGTCTATGAGTCAAGGCCACAGATGCTTCAAGGTACAGAGAAAACAAATTTAAATCAGAGTGAAGGCAAGTTTTCTTTACGCAAAGTTATAACATTTTTTGTTATTATAGCATTGCTGATAGGAGGGATTTTTTCATTATTTGCATCCACTCAGCCAGACGGATTGGAATGGTCTATAGAAAGGATTACAGGTTCTACAGAAATTGAAACTGTCAATAGTCATGTACATATAGTTCTGGAAAATATTCAGAAAGCCACAGCAGTTCTTACGGACTATAGTTTTAAAGGGACAGAATCTGTATTTGGTACTTCATTTTCTGGAATTATAGGATCAATGGCAGTTCTTGGAATCTGCCTGGTTGTCTGTTTTGCATTTCGATATCTTAGAAGGAAAAAGAAAACAATATGAACAAATTAGATAGTTCGCTTTGTGATATTCATTATATGGATGTCATTGTTGAGAGAAACCGATGGTTAAATCACATATATCCACTAATTAAGTTGGTTGTTACAATATGTTTCATCACTACTACCATATCCTTTTCCAAATATGATCTGGCAGGGATTTTACGCATGGGCGTGTATCCAATTATAGTTTTTGTTTTGGGAGAAGTATCCTTTCAGGATGCATTAAGAAAATTGCGGGTAATTCTTCCTGTAGTTTGTTTGATAGGGATTTTTAACCCATTTTTTGACCGTCAGCCAATGTTGGAGATTGCAGGTGTCACAGTGACGACAGGTATGGTATCTATGTTTACTTTGATGGTAAAGGGAATTTACAGTGTATTGGCATCGTATTTACTTATTGCTACTACACCGATTGAAAAAATATGTCATGCGTTGCGGCTTCTGCGTGTGCCGGTTGTTATAGTAACACAAATATTGTTGACTTACCGCTATATAAGGCTTCTTATGAATGAAGCACGCCATACGATACAGGCATATTCTCTGCGGGCACCAAATCAAAAAGGTTTGCATTTCAAAGTATGGGGTTCCTTAGTAGGGCAGTTGCTCTTGAAAAGTATAGACCGTGCAGATGGGGTGTACGAAAGTATGCTGCTTCGAGGATATAATGGAGAGTTTTATTATGATACAAGGATATCCTGCCGGGCAAAGGATTATGCATATCTGGCAACTTGGTGTACCGTATTTTACTGTCTTAGGGTAATCATATAAATGACAGCAGTATTTATGATGACGCATATAGGCATGTAAGATTTGTCAAAAAGAGAAAGGAAACACATGAATGCAGTACATATCAGTGTAGAAAATGTTAATTACAGTTATGAAAAAACCCATCCCATATTAAAGAATATCACGTTTACAGCAAAGGAACATGACTGTATTGGATTGATTGGCGCTAATGGTGTAGGGAAATCTACATTATTGAGACTTATGGTGGGATTGAATTTAGGCTATGAGGGTAATATCTGTGTAGGAGGAATTCCGGTGGTGAAAAAAAACCTTTCTGCAATCCGAAAAAATATAGGATATGTTTTTCAGGATGCAGACAGTCAGTTATTCATGTCCAATGTGTATGAGGATCTGGCATTTGCGCCCAGAAATTATGGATTATCGGAATCAGAAGTGGAAGAACGGGTGCAGAAAGCTCTTGAAATGGTTCATATTGAGCATTTAAAGGATAAGCAAGTCTATAAAATGTCAGGTGGCGAGAAAAAACTCGTCTCTATTGCGACTATACTTACCATGATGCCAGATGTGATTTTAATGGATGAGCCGTCCGTTGCGTTAGATCCGAAAAACAGGAGAAATCTGATTCATATATTGAATGGATTCAGGCAGATGAAAATTATTGCCTCTCATGACTTGGATATGATTTTGGATACTTGTAGTCGTGTTATCCTAATGTCAGATGGGAAAATTATACGAGACGGTGATGTAAAGGAAATACTGTTCGACAAAGAATTGCTGGAGGCACATGGACTAGAGTTGCCTTTTTGTATGCAGGGGGCAGTATCTGTATAAAATTCTAAAAGGGTGTTGTAAAAAGAAATTTAGCTGTGACAATTGGAAATGTATCTTCACTAACTTCATGAATCTTTGCTACAATCAGCAAAAGATTATACTTGAATCAAAAAATAATCCTCTTTTTTCCAAAAATAATGAGTGTACTTTTTTGAAAAAGGGATTTAAAATTACTATAATTACAGAAAGAGGAACAAAAATTGCAAAGGCGCAATGGTTATTAGGCCATCGTGTCTTTATTTGTTTTCTTGAAGAAATTTTAAATAAGCGGAAGATATTTTTATAACACACGGAGAGATTTCGGTTTGTTAGGTGGTTCCTCAGTGTTTGCCAATATGTTAAATTTGGTCCAGGGGAATTACTATGCTGTTGCACAGGCCTGCTGTTTGGATTTACATCATCCTTACAAATATTTGAGGATATCGTTACAGCATGGATACCAGCCGTACTTTTGCTGACTGGTTTATGGTAGGAAGGTGCATTATGAGAAAAAACAACACTATGCCCGGGATTGCAATTGTCAATAATCATACTTATGATGAAGCAGAATTAGCTGAATGTATCACTAATCATGGCTCGTACATCAATGACTTGACAGAGGATTTCATACATCATTATCTAAATAAAAAGGATGTTACCCAAATGTGGTTTCGCATAGATATGGTGTCTGCCCTGCAGCGTATTACCGAAAATTTATGCAGGGAATATGAGTGGCTTGAAAATATTATACCGCCATTTGTATATACGAAACAGCATATTTTGGATACTGCTGATATAGAAGATATTAGTTTATTCATAAAAGATTATTTGTCCATGCTGCATAAGAGATTTGATGATTATTATCCTGGCAATAAATCTGAAATGATCCAGAGAGTGATCCGGTATGTTCTCGGCAGACCGTTTGATAAGCACCTATTGCCGGAGATTGCCGTGCTTATGGGTATAAATCATACTTACTTAAGCCACAGTTTTAAAAGGGATGTTGGTATTTCTTTTGTGGATTACTGCAACCATTATAAAATTGACAGTATGAAAATGCTTCTTCTTTATTCTGATTTAAGTATAAAAGAGATTGCAAATAAGCTTAAGTGTGATGATAAATACATGGGAAGGCTGTTTAAAAAAATAGTGGGTGTTCCGCCTTCCAGATATAGGAACCATTATAAAAATCTGTGATAGACAAAGAGGTCTTTCTGAAAGGAGGTTTCTTTTTTTATATATCCCAAAAATATTTAAGTCCAGCTAAGAAATGTCAATAGGTAAAATGAAAAATGTTTAAAAAGTTTTTTAAGCAGTTGATGTAAAAAAGGGTAACTTTAATAAGCCCACCCCTGTGGAGATTTTCAAAATTCATAAGAACTTGTTAAGCTACGTTCTCTGCCTTGCCAGGATGCGCTGCCAGATACCGTTTACAGTGTTCCTGAGGAGTGATGAGTTCAAACGGCTTATTGTCCCGGAGCATAGCAAAGATGATGTTGCATATCTTGTGCATTACAGCCCCGACAGCCACGTTTTTCTTCTTGGCTTTGCATTTGTCGGCATAATAACTGTGGATGACCGGATTTACAGGCATCCCGCTGCCCTTATCTACCTTAAGGTTATTGAGCGCCACCATATGCAGGATGCGTCTGGCGAGGCTGGAACCCCTTTTTGACATATGTACCTTGTCCCGTTGAACTTCCCGGACTGCTTCACGGCAGGATCCAGGCCAAAGTATGCATACAGCTTCTTCGGGGAGGGGAACAGGTCAAACGATCCCATTTCCGCAACCAGGACCACTGCGCTCAGGAAGCCTATGCCGCGCAGCGACTGGAGAATCTTTATGCGGTCATAGACCGGGTTGCCTTTCAGGCCATCGACAGAACCATGGATTGCTTCCAGGATCGTGTCAAGGCGTTTCCGGTACTCCTGGTAAGAGTCTATGTAGAGCCGGATGCGGACGGAATTGCTTTTCAGTGCCCGCCCAAAGATGGCGGCATCTTTCGCTGCGGTCCGCAGGGCATCATACTTGGCCAGGGCATACTTTTCCCCAAAACGTGCCGTGGAACGGATCATTTCCACCACCGTTTCCTTTGGGGCGGCAAGAAGGTCCTCCGCGAGCGGATAGGCATCCAGGAGCTTTAAGGAAGTCTTTGTGGTGACCTTGCTGAACACTTTCCGGTATGCGGGAAATGATACTTTCAGCTCTGCAGTGAGCTTGAGGACAACAGCGGACTGCAGATCCCTGAAGTAGTAATAGTCGCGGACCAGGTTACGCAGGTCGATGACCTCATCATCAGGGATGATGGAAACCTTCAGGGAAGCATCCAGCCCTACTTTGGCAGCTTTTTTTGAATCAAATTTATCATTATGCAGTTTCCTTACGTTCAGATTTGTGCTATTCTTAGTGATGATAGGATTAATGACGGAGCAGTCAAAACCCTTATCGCGAAGGAAGCACAGGAGTGGGATGTGATAGATCCCGGTGGACTCAAGGAAGCAGCGGCTTTTAAGAGAATACGCCTCTTGTGCTTCCTTTATTTTTGAGATGGCAAGCTCCCGGGACTGGGGATCGGAATGAACGATCTTAAAGGGTTTCCCGGCAAGGGTGCCATTGGGGAGCATGATGGACATCCATGTGAAGTCTGCCCCGACATCAAGCCCGACTGAGAGATAGGGGATACTTTCCAGCATCTTAAGTACTTTTTGGTATTGCATGGTTTTATCCTTTCCGGCAGGTATCCATTTCCAGAGGGCGGATACACAACCTAGCGGCTTATACAGGTATAGCCGGGGGCTTCCCAACCAGCCAAAACATAAATCACCACCGAATGGACTGACAGACTTAATTGGAGGTTTCACCAGCCGGAAGACCGGTTCCCAAGGAGGCGTCGTCAATGATCCTGCCTCAGTGATTATACCTCTATATTTTGTCTGGTGCATTAAGGAAACCTCAGACAAGGTAAAGATTTTATCAATAGCCTTTGATGGAAGGGGAACCCTCCTTCAGCTATTCATCAGATGTGACTTTATAACTTATTAACTCTATAGCCCTTGTGGCTATATCATTATTATACTAGGAGGTAGAATATTATGCGTTTGAATCCAAAAGAACAGGAAAAACTGATGCTTCATATGGCAGGAGAACTGGCGAAGCAGAGAAAAGACAGAGGGCTGAAGCTAAACTATGTGGAATCTATAGCTTTTATCAGTTCCGAACTGTTAGAACATGCCAGAGATGGTAAGACTGTTGCAGAGTTAATGTCATTAGGTACAAAGCTTTTATCAAAAGACGATGTTATGGAAGGTGTGGCTGATATGGTACATGAAGTCCAGATTGAGGCGACATTCCCAGATGGTACAAAGTTAGTAACTGTACATAATCCAATTCAGTAAGGGAGGAGGAAAGAAGGATGAAAATAGGTGAAGTAATTCCGAAAAACGGAGAAATTGTTATTAATGAGGGAAAGGAAACAGTTACTGTTATCGTAAAGCATACTGGCGACAGACCGGTACAGGTTGGTTCCCACTTTCATTTTTTTGAAGTAAACCGTCAACTGGAATTTGACCGTGCATTAGCTTATGGGTACCATTTGGATATTCCTTCAGGTACATCCGTGCGGTTTGAACCAGGTGAAGAAAAAGAGGTACAGTTGACAGCAATGGGAGGGGCTAATCGCATTTATGGACTGAATGATCTGACATGTGCACAGGCTTCAGAAGCAACAAAAGCGACCGCTATTCAATTAGCAACAGTAAAAGGCTTTATGTAAACAGTGTAGAGGAGGTAATCAAATGAGTAATAAAATTTCCAGAGAAAAATATGCAATGATGTATGGTCCTACTGTGGGCGATAAAGTTCGTCTGGCAGATACCAGTCTGGTGATAGAGGTGGAAAAGGATTATACGACTTATGGAGATGAAGTGAAATTTGGCGGCGGAAAGACTATCCGCGATGGAATGGGACAGTCCGTAAAAGCCTGCAGTAAAGACGGGGTGCTGGATCTGGTCATCACAAACTGCCTGATTCTTGATTATACAGGTATTATCAAGGCTGATATCGGCATCAAGGATGGGAAAATCGTTGGAATAGGAAAAGCAGGAAATCCAGATCTGATGGATGGTGTGACACCTGGAATGACGATTGGCGCATCAACGGAGGCTCTGGCGGGAGAGAATCTAATTGTGACTGCCGGTGGCATTGACAGCCATATTCACTTTATAGCCCCGCAGCAGATACCATGCTCTTTGTATTCAGGCGTAACAACAATGATTGGTGGTGGAACAGGACCGGCAGATGGTACAAATGCTACAACCTGTACACCGGGACCATGGAATATCCGTATGATGTTAAAAGCTGCGGAAGAATATCCGATGAATCTTGGCTTCTATGGAAAAGGAAATTGTTCTGATGAAAAACCGATTATTGAGCAGTTGGAAGCTGGTGCAATGGGGATGAAAATCCATGAAGATTTTGGTTCCACTCCGGCAGCGATTCATCATTGCCTGAATGTGGCAGACGAATATGATGTTCAGGTTGCTATTCATACAGATACACTGAATGAGGCAGGCTGCGTGGAAGATACACTGGATGCCATCGGTGGCCGTACCATACATACATTCCATACTGAGGGCGCAGGCGGTGGGCATGCACCGGATATTATTCGTGCAGCGAGCAGTCAGAATGTACTGCCGTCTTCTACGAATCCAACCATGCCTTTCACCGTAAACACCATAGATGAGCATTTGGATATGTTGATGGTTTGTCATCATTTAGATAAAAATATTCCTGAAGATGTGGCTTTCGCAGACTCAAGAATTCGTCCGGAGACGATTGCAGCAGAGGATGTGTTGCATGATATGGGTGTATTTTCCATGATGAGTTCTGATTCCCAGGCGATGGGGCGTCCAGGCGAAGTGATTACCCGTACATGGCAGACAGCACATAAGATGAAAGAAGAACGTGGACCTTTGGGCGTTGATAAGGAAAACGGTAATGATAATTTCCGAGCAAAACGTTATGTTGCAAAATATACCATTAATCCGGCTATTACAAATGGTATAGCAGATTATGTTGGATCGGTTGAAGTAGGAAAATTTGCTGATTTAGTGCTTTGGAATCCGGCGTTTTTTGGTGCAAAGCCTGATATGATTATCAAGGGTGGCATGATTATTGCCTCCAAAATGGGTGATGCCAATGCGTCGATTCCTACCACGCAGCCGGTATTATATCAACCTATGTTTGCAGCACATGGAGATGCAAAATGTGAGAGCTGTCTGACATTTGTATCTAAGGCTGCCATGGATCAAAACATTAAAGAGAAATATGGTTTGAAAAAAACGGTAGTGCCAGTATATGGCTGTAGAAATATTGGAAAAAAAGATATGAAATTAAATGATGCAACCCCGGAAATTACTGTAAATCCAGAGACATATGAGGTATGTGCGGATGGTGTGAAACTGGAATCAAAACCCGCAGAAACACTGCCTTTGACACAGCTTTACAGTTTGTTCTAATCTGATATGTTTGGAGGTATCTGTTTATGTTAGGAGTTTGCTTACTTTTTGTAGGAATTGTTTTAATAAACAATGGCATTTGTTCTTTGGCAAATGTAGATAAGAAATCTGCTGCAGTTATGAATATTTTGACTGGCGGACTTTCCCTTTTTATCAATTTTGTCAATCTGGTACAGGGGAATTATTATGCGGCTGGTACAGGGCTTCTGTTTTGTTTTACTTATCTGTTTGTAGCAATGATGAACATTTTTGATTTGAACCCACTCCCATTTGCATGGTTCTCCAGCTTTGTTGCTGTTAATGCAGTTGTATTTGGTATTATTGAGGGTGTAACCGGAAGCGAGGCGCTTGGTATTGTGCCGGACTGGAGATGGGCAGCAATCTGGTGGTTTTGGGCAATTCTGTGGGGGACATCTTTTGTCACCGATATCATGGGAAAAAAACTGGGAAAATTTGTGCCTTGCCTGCAGGTTTTTGAAGGGATTGTGACAGCCTGGATTCCAGGTGTGATGTTGCTGCTTGGCGTTTGGTAAAATGGGAGGAAATCATAATGTTGTGCGAGGAAGTTTTAGGAACTCTTTCAGATGAGAAGTTTTCTGGCCTCCGGGTGGATTATGTAGATATTGAATGGCATGAGGCATTTTCACGCCTGCACCGGAAGACTTCAGCAGAGGGTGAAGATATTGGTATCCGTATGGGAGATGATGTACTGAGCAGGGGACTGAATCAGGATGATGTACTCTATGCAGATGAGCATAAGGTGATTGCAGTTAATATTCCGCCCTGTGAAGCGATTAAGATGGTTGTGCGGCAGGATCATCCCAGGCAGATTGCTAAACTCTGTTATGAGGTGGGGAATACCCATACGACAATGTTCCGTGGAGAGGATGATTTTACCTTTTATACGCCTTATCATGAGTCTTTGATGGATAAAGTAAATCATATCCATGGCGTATCGGCAGAAAAGGCAAAACTTAGATTTGATTTCAGCCATGCACTTTCATCCTCAATTAATAATCATCATCATTAAGATGTGTGCCAGAGCAGTTCTGTAGAAATATTGGAATGAGTTCTGACAGAATTTGGAGGAAAATATGAATTTACAAGGATGGAGAAAAAAATATCTTCTGCTCCAGGTGAATGATGCATTATTTCCAATTGGTGCATATTCCCATTCTTATGGTCTTGAGACTTATATTCAGAAAAATTTGCTTACATCTTTAGATGATGTATGGGAATTCCTATACCATCGTATGTGTTACAGTTTTTGTTACAATGAATTTCTGGCTGTCCGGCTGGCTTATGAATATGCAGCAGCCGGACAGATACAGAAAATTGAAATATTGGACGATTTGCTGGAAGCAAGCCGTGTACCAAAAGAGACACGGGAAGCCGGGCATAAGCTTGGTTCACGTTTTGTCAAAACGGTGATGGGAATGGATATCCCTTATGAATCAGATATTTTTCAAAGGTACTGTGGAAAATGCAGGGACAGGACAATGACTCATAGCATTGTATACGGTGTATTTTGTGCCGCTGTAGGGATTCCCTATGAAGATGCCATGGAGCATTACCTTTATGCCCAGACATCTTCTATGATTACAAATTGTGTAAAGACTATACCTTTGAGTCAGACAGATGGGCAGCACTTACTTTACAGAAGCCAGGAACTGTTTCCAGAACTTTTGGATCAGGTAAAGGGACTAACGGAAGATGAGTTGTGTCTTTCGGCGCCCGGAATTGATATTCGCTGCATGCAGCATGAGGGGCTTTATTCCAGAATTTATATGTCTTAGTAAATAGAAAGGCGGATTTAATAATGTCTTATGTAAAAATTGGCGTTGCGGGACCTGTGGGTTCCGGCAAGACAGCTCTAATTGAATGTCTGACTCGTGAAATGGCAGACGACTATTGTATTGGTGTGATTACGAATGATATTTATACAAAAGAAGATGCAGAGTTTTTATGCAGGAATAGTGTATTGCCGATGGAACGTATTATCGGAGTAGAGACGGGGGGATGCCCTCATACGGCAATCCGTGAGGATGCTTCCATGAATTTGGAAGCTGTAGATGAGATGCTTAAGCGTTTTCCTGATATAGAAATTCTTTTTATTGAGAGTGGTGGAGACAATCTTTCTGCCACGTTTAGTCCGGAATTAGTGGATGCTACGATTTTTGTTATTGATGTATCAGAAGGCGATAAAATTCCGCGAAAAGGTGGACCAGGGATTACCCGATCTGATTTGCTGGTTATTAATAAAATGGATCTTGCCCCATATGTAGGTGCAGATTTAGGCGTGATGGAGAGGGATTCCAAAAAAATGCGTGGAGATAAGCCGTTTATGTTTACAAATATCCGGAACCGGGATGGAATTGTCCCTGTTATTGACTGGATTAAAAGAAATGTATTGTTAGAAGGATGTCAGTAATTATGAATAATCAGTTTGGAAAACTTTCAAAACTTCATATTAGAACGGCATACAGAGAAGGAAAAACGATTTTGGAAGATGTATCATTTACCGCTCCTTTTAAGATTATGCATCCATTTTATGAAAAGAAAGATTTCATGACAGTTATGCTTTTAACAGCCTCGGCTGGAATTATGGCGGGTGACAGGCAGGAAATAGATGTTTGTGTCAAGGAAAACTCTAATATGGAATTTGTTTCCCAGGCATATGAAAAAATCCATCAGATGGAAGGAGACTGTGCCAAAAGACATGTGCATCTCACAGTGGGTGACAATGCCTGTCTGCATTATATGCCTTTGCCAGCCATTCCATTTGCAGGTTCCGATTATCGGTGTACAGTGAATGTGGAACTGGAGAACGAAACTTCACAGTTTGTTTTTAGTGAAATTTTAAGCTGTGGGCGCATTGCGCACGGCGAAGAATTTCAGTATCGCAGATTTCAGAATAGAATCTGTATTTATCAGGGTGGACGGATTGTATATAGGGATTATGCCTGTTATGAACCAGAACGAATGGACATGAGAAACTTTGGAATGTATGAAGGGTTTACGCATCTGGCAAATATGGTGATTTGTAACAAGCAAAAACCAGAGGACTGGGTGCGGCAGGTGCGTGAACTGCTTGACAATTCCAAAAACATGCAGGGCGGGGTAACACGAACATCCGCAGGACATATTGCCTTGCGTATTCTTGGAAGAAATGCCCATAAATTAACAGAGATAACAGAGAAAATTTTAACATTATAATGGATTTGCATACCCACAAAAGAATGGAGATGGTAATATGCACGAACATCAGCATCCTAATGCAAAAGCAGTTTCCAATCGTCTTGCGAAGGCAATTGGTCACCTTGAAAAAGTGAAACGGATGATAGACAATGGTGAAGATTGTTCGCAGGTTCTCATACAGCTTGCTGCAGTAAAATCAGCAATCAATAATGCCGGTAAGGTGATTCTGGTGGATCATATTAATCATTGTATTGTTGATGCAGTCCAGGAAAATGATTTTAATAAAATTGATGAATTGAGTGAAGCTATTCGACAATTCGTTAAGTGATATTGGAGTTTATATTAATATTTGCAGTTTCAACCAGGGACAGTGTAGATTTTTATTAAAATATGAGTGA
This sequence comes from Eubacterium plexicaudatum ASF492, assembly GCF_000364225.2. GTDB lineage: Bacteria > Bacillota > Clostridia > Lachnospirales > Lachnospiraceae > Eubacterium_J > Eubacterium_J plexicaudatum. The sequence goes on along the minus strand of NZ_AQFT02000001.1, from coordinate 3,212,368 downwards.
AATTTGTACAAGAAGGAACAGCAAAGGAAACTTCACGAACGAGAGCAGGTATGGATTTAGGATGCGCTATTTTAAAATATCATGGGTTTTTGGATGATTCAGTTAGCGTACCATTGAAGTAAGCAACAGATAAAATAATTACAAAAATATGGCTAGGGTGGCGGGAGGTTTCTCGCTGCTTTTTTTGAAAGCAGATGTAGTTATGGGCAGAATAAAGTCATGCTACTATACTGATGAACAAAATGTTAGAAGATGCTAAATCACAAGGCCGCAGAGGATTGATACTTACCTGTAAAAAAGATTTGATACAACGCTATGAGAAATTCGGGTTTAAAAATGAAGACTTTTCAGATTCGGAACATGGGGCTGTTGTATGGTATCAGATGAGAATGAATTTATCAAGCAAAGACAGCAATATATAAGAAAAAGACGGTGTCTGATAAGAGATAAGAGAAGTAACGGCTAATATACTTATAAATATGATGAATTGCCTCTAAACTTTGATGAGAGGTCTAACAAAACGGATGATAAAATTTATTTTTTATTGTCCGTTTTTTATGGAATCGAGGTGAGTATCGTAAAAATCATATTTCGTAATAATAAACCTGAATTATTCACGGAATAACAGCATTAACTGCTGAAACCCGCACAGTTACTGTATTTTAATTGAATATTGCTTTTCACTTATTTAGTGAATAGAAAAAGACCTCTATCTATGGTAAAATTTAGGTGTCCAATCCAAATCAAAACCAAAGAAAGGGTCTTTATATGGATATATTAAACACCATAAGCTTAGAAAGCAATAGCCAAATTAAAATTAATTTTGACGGAGGCGATTTATCCTCCGATGCAGGACTTCTCCTGTTCAAAGAGTTCCTGTTTAAGATTGGAGCGGTCAAGCTCGTTAATCGTATGTTCAAAACCAATGATACCGCATGGTTCCGCGTCCATAAGGATGATACGAATCTGATGCAGGTAATTTACCAGATTATCAGTTCCTACTTTGAGGATGACTGTGCAGACGAACTGACAAACGAACCTGTTATGACAGCTATTTTACAGAAGAATGCCCTGGCATCCCAGCCTACCCTGTCACGCTTTTTTAACCGCATGGATGGAGATACGCTCAGCCAGTTAAACCAGATCATCCGTGAACTCCGTAAAGTCATCTATTCCATAAAGAAACCGGAATTCATGCTTTTTGATATTGATTCCACACTTCTTGATACCTATGGGAATCAGGAAGGGGAAGGTTTCAACTACCATTATCAGGCCCACGGTTATCATCCGCTGTTGTGCTACGACGGGCTGACCGGCGATTTGCTAAAAGCACAGCTTCGTGACGGCACCATGTATTGCAGCAAAGAGGCAGATATTTTTATGAAGTCCCTTCTGGATGAATTCCTCTGTGATTTCCCGGATATGCCGCTTTTTCTTCGCGGTGACAGTGGCTTTGCATCACCAGACCTGTATGAAGTTCTTGAAGATAAAAACTGCAAATATGCCATCCGGCTCAAGGAGAATGCAAAACTCCGTGAATTGGCAGAAGAGGAAAACCAGGCACTGTACCGTGCAACGAAATTCAACCAGGTAGATTACGCCGTCGAGTATGGGGCATTCCTATACCAGGCCGATTCATGGAACCATCCACGCAGGGTGGTCTTTAAAATAGAAAAGCCGTATGGGCAGATGGTCCATCTGTATACCTTTATTGTCACAACACTGGAAATGGAACCTTATCAGGTGATCCAGTTTTATTGCGGAAGAGGCAAAATGGAAAATTTCATCAAGGAATGCAAAAGCGGTTTTGACTTTGCCTCTGTAAGCAGTTCCTCAAAGCTGGTAAATGCGAACCGCCTTCTGGTTCATGCATTAGCTTATAACCTATTCAATTGGTTTAGACGATTGGCGCTTGCTGTCAGTATGAGAAAACAGCGTATTGATACCATACGATTAAAACTGCTGAAGATAGCCGCAAGAGTGGTAAAATCAGCACGATATAAATATTTCAAGCTATGCAGCAGCTGTCCCTACAAGAAAGAATTCTACGAGACACTGGAAAACATCCGTAACCTGCAGCCACAGTTGGAATAACAACTGTTAATGGACCTTGACAGCCACAATAAATTTCTAACCCTATCACAGGAGAAGTCTGCCCATTTTTAGGCTATCTTGCGACAGAGTGGGGTATCGGGAGTGGTTGTAATGGTAACTACGGCGGATTTTATGTGAGTTTATACTGCCGTGAATAATTCAGGTTTATAATTCTGATTTACTATTTGATAATGAGAATAAAGAAAAATTGATTGTGACAATAAAGAAGCATTTGAACAGGACATTAAATATTTCTGCATTGACAATTAGAGGATTAAAAAGATTTGTAAATGAACATAAAGATAATATTGAAAAAGGAATTGTTTTTAATCCATATGGAACAAATATGAAAGCGATATTTATTTTTTATCTTATATTTGCAACTGGCATAGTTGAAAATCAGATTCACAGCTTTGAAGATTTAAATGAATTTGTCTGTACGAGATTTTCAGGTAAAAAAATTGCAATATCCAAAGAAGTTTGTGATACATTACAGAAAGAGATGATGGAAAGTGAACATTATGCTGATATTATTAAGAAAGGAGCAAAAATTATAGAAACAATGGAGTTTAATTAAAATTTACATTTTTAAACTATGTAATGTGTTTATTTGAGGCATCATAGAGCTAGTTCTATGGTGTCTTTTCTTATAATTATAAAGAATTCATGTGAAAGGAGATATTAAAATTTTGAATATTTTGAAGGCAACAATAACGCTGCTATAAGACTGGCTAAGATGGCATGTACTGTCATTAAGATACCTTTTGTAAATTCTCTTGCCATAGAAATCATCCTTTCCATAGGGATTGAACCAATCCTCTTGAAGTACTGGTTGAAATGATTGCTCCCAAAATGCTGTCTGTTAAGAAGAAGCCAGTGATATTCAGTATTGTTATTGTTCCCAGAGTTATTGCTCCCTTTAAAATATTCAATTGTTATTTAATATTATATTCCAAAAGTGAAAAAAGAAAAATAGTTAATTTGTTTTAAAAAGATATTTTTTTAGATTTTGCTTGACAAAAGCAGAGTTAAGTGGATTGACTTGGAAAGACATTGACTTTGACAATGGTTTTATAACAATAGACCATGCGGCGGTTTACTTCGCTGGCAAGTTGAATAAGACAGATAAGAGGATATATATATCTACGCCAAAGACAGAAGCAGGTATTCGCAAAATCCCGATGGTAAAGGAAGTGCGAGAGGCGCTTGATGAAATCAAACAATATCAGCATGAAAATGGTATTTATTGCAAGGCAGAGATTGACGGTTATAGTGACTTTGTATTTTTAAACCGCTTTGGCAATGTGTTTTTGCAACAGGATTTAGACAGATCATTGAGCAGAATCATTGATGCATATAATAATGATGCACTTCATAAGGCGGCATTGGTTTTACCACACTTTACATGCCACAGCCTTCGTCACACCTTCTGCGCAAGATTTTGTGAGAATGAAACAAATCTGAAAGTGATTCAGTCTGTAATGGGGCATGTTGATATAGGAACTACGATGAACATTTATGCAGAGGTTTCAGAAGCCAAGAAAAAGCAATCAATGGAATCTTTGGCAACAAAGTTAGATTTATTTTAATAAATAGTGTATGTTATTGGAGAGTCCTTTAGGACGTTCCAGTACATCAAAATAGTTGACAGTACATCAAAAGTACATCAATCATATAAGAATAATACCCGATAATACGGTGTTTTCTATGAAAGGAAAAAGAGGAAATACTTGATAATACCGTATGATAAGTGATAATATGGGGAGCGTGGTTGATTATGGATGAAAATGTATGTATGGATAAGTAGAATGTCAGCTCCACTTTGTATGTGATAACCCCATCTTTGACAGTTGGATAAAAAGCAAACCGCTACAGCCCATGATTTATAAGCCCTGTAGCAGTTTGCTTCCAAGTTCTACCATATAGTAATGTATTTGGTCTTGTATATTTTTAAGAAAATCTGATATTATTGAAACATTGATATTAGCCGGTGCACAAAGAACTTCATCCTCTGCTTCTATCGCGTTACGATCAATGACTGTATCTGTCATATCTTTCGCATTTTACCGTATCTTGTCAAAATATTCATAATTTACGTATGCTGTTGCTTCCTATGTAGAATGTCAATATGTAGAATATGGTCCTGCAGTGAATTTGTTTTAGACATAAAGCAATTTGCTGCTTTTTCTGTTTTGAGTCTTGCCATTCTCGATCTTATGCTGCCGGATATTAACGGGTTTTCTATTTGTCAGAAAATCCGTGATAAACATACTTATCCGATAATAATGCTGACAGCAAAGGATGAAGAAACGGATAAGATTACAGGCTTGTTTTTTTATTAAAAGTTACTAAAATAATTGAGATCAGGTATTTTGCATGATATACTTTAAGTTGATATTTGGTGTAAAGATCAACTCTACGGAGCGTAGAGCCGATAAATTGAGAAATCTCTACGGTGCATGGGTGGTATTTTGTATAGTAAATTTTATATCTTATTTCTGAAAGGAGGAAAAGCATATGAATCAAATAAAAATTGGGAAATTCATAGCAAGCTGTCGCAAAGAAAAAAATATGACACAACGGCAGTTGGCAGATATTCTTGAAATAAGTGATAAGACAATCTCCAAATGGGAATGTGGGAAAGGCTTACCGGAAGTGCAGTTTATGATACCGCTTTGTAACCTGTTAGGGATAAATGTGAATGAACTTCTTTCGGGCGAAAAAAGTCCTGCCAATGAGTATCAACAAAAAGCGGAGGAAAATATGATGACATTGGTAAAAGAAAATAAATATGTGCAAACATATAAACCATTGATCGGGTGGATTGTTTCATTTGTATTGATAGCCCTGTTTTTTGGATTTGGGTGGAACTCATTAGGAAACGCTCAAATATTATCAAAAATAGTAATTATAGTTGTAATGACATTTATTGATGTACTGTTCACAATTATTTTAAAGGGGAATACGTGTACTGGATAGTTTATGGACCCGATTTTGAAACCGCAAAAAATACCGATTCTCAAAGAAGAAAGTTATATGCGTGGAAGTATTTAAGGATCTTTCTTGTTGCAAGTGTCATTCTAATGATATGTTTATTTGGAAGTATGTTGCTTGATTTATCAGCGAGTTTTGATTTTATAATATGTTTGATTATCGGTATAACGGCGGGATTAGCAACTGTTCCCATAAAATTTTAGGCTGTACATTTGCAGAGTAACGGCATCATAAATATCAATGCAGCCCGGGTTTTGATTCGGGCAGGAATTATCTTCGTATGGCGGGATTTACAAAGAGTCAGGGTTCCCTGCAGGACACCAAATAGACCCGGAAAGCCGCAACTCCGGCTTATGAATACGGAATATCTGTCACGATTGGTGATAATTTCCACGTAACGGCAAGGGAAAAGTATCATAACCAAACAACAGGTTTTCAGTCCTATTTTCTTTCTTTTCAAGGAGAATGCAGGCTGGAAGATTATGAGTAACCTGAAATGGAGAATACGGAAAAGCCGCCTGCCGTACAGGGTATGCACATATCACTCTTTCCGTAGGAACAAAGGAGCAGCAAGGAAAGGACTTTCGTGTTCGGTATGGATATGAGTTTTCATGGAAGTGTGATTGTAGTCCAGCAAACTAAAGTTCCTTTCTCCCGCACAAAAACGTCAAATTAAAATCTCAGGTTTCAAATACTGTCTATAAAAGTGTGCCTGCCGTATACGGGATCATGTCCCACTTGAGAAGATGGACATGTAGAGTTAAATAACAATCCATTTTAACTCTGGTACTCCATCCGGGCAGAAATTTCAGTTTATTACAGCCTGATTCACGTCATTGCTTCGTTAAAATTTTGCCTTGCACTGACGCGCATCAGTCAGCACTAAAATGTAATTTCTGCCCGGATGGATCACTAGAGTGTGTCTTAAAAATCAGAGATGAAAATCTTTCCGTGGATGCTTCGTAGTAAGAATATCTTTTTGCTTGGCAACGGTTACGTGTGTGTAAATTTCCGTAACATTGATAGAGCTGTGTCCTAATATTTCCTGAATGAACCGTATATCCACATCTGCTTCCAAAAGGCTTGTGGCAAAAGTATGACGAAACATATGGGGAGTAATATGCAGGTCTATGGAAGCAAGGGATGCATAATGATTTATCATTCTGCGAATTGCCTGATCGGATAAGGGTTTACCGGACTGATTGACAAAAAAGTGCCGGCAGATTTGTATTTCCATACAAAAGTTATTTTTATATTCTTCCAGAATATGAATCACGGAGCTGTTTCCTATTTGAATTCTCCGCTCTTTGTCACCTTTTCCATAGATAAGGACAATACCATCGTATAAATTTACATCGTTATCTTTTAATGAGCAGAGTTCGGAAATTCTTATACCGGTAGCGAATAAGAGTTCTATAACTGCGGCATCTCGAAGAGCATTTCGTTTTCGGTATGCCGTTTTAGCATTTTGACACTGTTCATAGATTGTGGACAGAAATATCTCAACGGTATGTAACGGTATTATTTTGGGCAATATGATGGGTTCTCGAAAACGCACCTGTATTTTGTTAAAAGGATTTTGCTCAATAATTTCTTTATACGCAAGATAGTGGAACAGGGCTTTTACAGAAGCAATTTTTCTTTTAGCAGTTTTAGGTTTATATTTTTGATGAAGTCTGGCTATATAAGTTTCTAATTCACAAGAAGTGATTTCTGTTACATCCGGGATGGAAAGCTGTTCAAAGAATTGTCTTAAATCAATTCGATAAGCTTTTAGCGTTTTTTCATCTAAGCATTTCTGGGTATTGCAGTACTCTAAATAATTTTTAATATGTGTTTGTAAATTGTACATCATAAAGTCTCCTTTGTAGAAAATTGTCCTGTGCGTGTTCCTTTGGGCGGGATGGCACGTCTTACGGAAAGCATGATTAAACACACTCAAAAATATTTTACTTGATTTACATATCTTATGGGCATAATATTTATATGCGAAGAAGTATAAAACGGCAAAAGATTTTCATGCACGGGTTTTGGATTTTTTGATGCACCGGTCCTCCTGACGTTTAAGACTCATAAAAGATTTTCGCAGGAACAGCAAAATCGAAAATGACGGAAAATAGATATTTGAATATGAATTCGTAAAAACAGTGCAAGGCAGGTATAATCATATTTGTAAGGAATACAAAACAAAGAAAAGGAGATGTGAATTATGAAGCATATTTTAAAAGGAGCTGTCGTAGTGGTAGGAGTCATGATAATTAATATGATTATTCATATCATATGCAATGTGAACGGTGTTGAGTTAAATGGGACAGTGATGAGCACGATGATGGCATTGGTTGCACTGTTTCTTTATGAAGGATGGATTAAGCTCGAGAAAAATGTAGAGGATTGAGATTGCCGGGACATCTTATGTGGTATAATGATAATTGATGGACATTGGCAATTTGTTATGTTATACTAAATCCAAAATAACTTTTTGGGGGTGATTATATGCCAAGTCAAGCAGATATTATCAGGGATTCTATTGTAGAATTTTCCAGATTACAAGATTGGATGTTATCGGCAAGGGCTCATAATGATATGGATACTTACAATATGATGTATAAAAGATATATCGAATTAAAAGTTATATTAGCTGCTTCCAGTGTAAATATTACAGAATTGGATAAGATTGGAGAATATTAAAATAGAAGATGGAATCCGACAAATCGCCAAAGCTTTGAAAGAAGAATTGAGAAAACCTCTTTGATACGGTATAATGAAGTATCAGGGAGGTTTTTTTATGAAATGGAAAATAGTTATCGTGGAAGATGATACTGCAATTCGTACACAGCTGGAAACGCTGTTATCCGGAAACGGCTATGAAGTCTGTGCGGTTACGGATTTTTCACGGGTAATCCATAAGATCGAAGATTTTGCACCGCATCTGGTTCTTTTGGATATCAGACTTCCGCAAAGCAGCGGATTTGAAATTTGTTCTCAAATCCGTACGTTTTCGGACATGCCTATTATCTTTGTGACTGGCAGTAATACGGATATGGATGAGTTAAACAGTATTATGCTTGGTGCGGACGCGTTTATTACAAAACCGTACAATACGGCTATTCTGCTTGCTAAAATTGCTGCTTTGTTAAAGAGAGTGTATCATGCGGGACAGACGGAGACTTTAACATGGAATGGAGCGGTACTGCATCTGGAAAGCAGTTATATAGAATATCATGGACAAAAAGCGGAATTAACGAAAAATGAACTGAAAATTCTTTATTATCTGTTTAAGAATGCCGGTAAAATTTGTTCTCGAAATGAAATTGTGGATTTTCTCTGGGATAATCGGCTGTATGTGGATGACAACGCCTTAAGTGTCAATGTGACCCGTATTCGCGACAAGCTGGCGGCAATGGAGCTGACAGGTTTTATTAAGACGAAACACAGGCAGGGGTATCTGATATGAGTACAAAACAATATGTGAAAAATCAGATACCGGTCGTATTGCTGCATTTGTCGGGTATGCTGGCGCTTGCCGTGTTTTTGCTTGTGAATGGGAATCCCCTTCAGTCTGTTCTGTTTATTTTATTCGTCTGGTTGACGGTTTCGGCCGTATATCTGATCTTTGTTTACCGCATGCGAAAAAGACATCTGAACAGGCTGCTGGAGCTGACGGAGCAGTTAGAGGAAAAGTATCTGATACCGGAAGTAATGACTGTGCCGGAGCAGGCGGATGAACAGGTGTTTTATCAGATTTTGAAAATGGCGGAAAAGTCCATGCTGGAACAAACCGGAAAAATTCAAAGGGAACGAAAAGAATATAAAGAATATATTGAACAATGGATTCATGAAGTGAAAACACCGATTACGGCAATGAAGCTGCTTTGTGAAAACAATCGCTTCTCATTTACCAAAGATCTGCTGGCAGAGCTGGAACATGTGAATCAATATACGGAACAGGCGCTTTATTATGCCCGCAGTGAGCATACGGAAAAAGACTATTGCATTCGTGAAGTAAAGCTGACGGATGTGATTCATCAGGCAATTGCAGATAATAAATATCTTTTGCGCCAATGTAATATGGTGATTCAAATAGAAACCGAAATAAACGATGTGGAACAATCGGAAAATAAACAAACGGGTTTGAAAGAAGACGGCGACAGGGAATGCACGGTTTATACGGATGATAAATGGGTGCGTTTTATTTTAAACCAGATGATCGGCAATGCGGTAAAATATCGCGCCCGGAAGCCGACGCTGCATTTTTCCGTTATAAAGACAAACGACGCGGTTGCGTTAGCTGTCAAAGATAATGGGACAGGCATACCGCAAAGCGATCTGCCGCGTATTTTTGAAAAAGGCTTTACCGGGCAGAATGGGCGGACAGAAAAAAGTTCTACCGGAATGGGTCTGTATCTTTGCAAACGGCTTTGTGATAAACTGGGGATTGGGCTGACAGCCTGTTCGCAGGGCAGAGGAACAACGATGCTGCTTACTTTTCGGATGAATGATTTTATTATCGGAGTGCGGAGCTGATACGCTGCGCACTTCTTACATTTTTGTAAGAACATTGAAAGAAAATCCGATACAAAAAGAGCGGTTTGTCGTCTACAATGAAAGCATCAAACAAATAAGGAGGTTTCACATATGAATCCTGTTTTGAAGCTGGAACATATTCAAAAATACTATGGTAATGAGGGAACCGTGACGAAAGCCATTCGGGATATCAGTTTTACGGTTGAAGCCGGAGAATATCTTGGCATTATGGGGGCATCCGGTTCTGGGAAAACAACGCTGCTCAACTGCATTGCTACGATTGATACGGTAAGTGCAGGCCACATTTTTCTGGAAGGGACGGATATTACACAGATCAAACCAAAGTCGCTTGCACGGTTTCGCAGGGAAAATCTGGGGTTTGTATTTCAGGATTTTAATTTGCTGGATACACTGACGATTTCGGAAAACATTGCACTGGCGCTGGCAATTAATAAAACACCGGTACAAGAGGTGGAACCCCGTATTTCGGATATTGCCGAAAAGCTGAACATCGGTGATATTTTAGACAAATATCCCTATCAGGTGTCCGGTGGACAGAAACAGCGCTGTGCCTGTGCGCGGGCTTTGATCAACAATCCGAAACTGCTTTTGGCAGATGAACCGACAGGCGCACTGGACAGCCATTCGTCGCAGATGCTGCTGTCCGCAATGCAGCGTATGCATGAACAGCTTGGCGCAACCATTCTGATGGTAACGCATGACGCTTTTACAGCCAGTTATGCCAGCCGCATTCTTTTTCTGAGAGACGGAGAGATCTTTACGGAATTATGTAAGGGGAACGACAGCAGGAGCGTTTTTTTTCATAAAATTCTGCAAGTTCTGACTATTATTGGAGGTGGGCAAAGCCATGTATGCGAAACTTATTTTTAGAAATGCAAAACGATCTGTAAAAGACTATTTGATTTATATAGTGACAATGACAATCTGTGTGGCACTGTTTTATGCGTTTCTGTCCATTTCCAGCAGCTACTATAACCCGGACATCGGCAGTGTATATGATTTTCGTGTACTAAGCGACGCGTTAAAAACGGCAATCTGCATGATTACATTGCTTTTGCTGTTTTTAATACGGTTTGTCAATCGCTATATGCTCCGGCGCAGGCAGAAAGATTTTGCGGTGCAGTCCGTTATAGGAATGGAGCAAAAAACAATCGGCAGGATTTTCTTTGCAGAAACATTTATTATGGGAATGATTTCGATTGTGGCGGGCATTTTTTTAGGCGTCATTTGTTCGCAGTTTATGACGGCAATGCTTCTGACTTCTTATGAAAAAACTTATACATTCGCATGGACGCTGTTTCCGGATACGGTTTTGTGGACCGTTGGCTTTTTCGTTGTAAGCTTTTGTATCATGGGGGTGTTTCATACCCGCGCAATTCGGAAAACAAAAATCATTGATATGTTTTTAGCGTCTAAGGAAAATGAACCGAACTTTCAAAAAAGCCGTCAGATTTTCGGCGTGGTGATACTTTTTGAAATCGTTACGGTATGGATGTTCTGTACAGGAATACAAAAAGTCTGGTTTTATTATGATTCCAGGCTGGCGATTCCGGTGCGGCTGACATACTGGGCAAATATTTTTTTCCCAATGCTTCTGCTTCTATGGCCGGTATTGTGGCTTATAAAAAAGAAAAAGGGCGGTTCCGTTACGCTTGTTGCCGGTTTGCTGGCAGGTTCTGTTTTCAGTGCATGTTCGGCAGCAGTCCTTCTGGTATTCACAAATAAATATTACCTGCCTTTGGGAAGCGGCATATACAAACAGTATCTGTTGTTTGTACTGCTGGATTTGATCTTTTTCATATATGCTTTCCATTATCTTGCCTCCAGCTTTCTTGCCGCATGGAAAGAACGGTCCGGGGAACACAGATACCGTGGTGACGTTCTTTTCTTTTACGGACAGATCATATCCGGACTGCGTACGACAAGTAAGACGATGACTGTCATCTGTATGACGCTGACACTGGCAATTGTCATGTTTGTGGCGGCTCCTGTTTTAACAGGCTGGGCTTTAGGATATCTGGACAGTCGCTCAATGTATGACGTGCAGGTTTATTCCCGATACAATCATGTGTATGATGAAAAAGATCTTCCACATGATTCTTATGAAATTGTGACAAAGTTTCTGGCTGCGCATGAGATACAGGCTGCTTATGACCATACGTTTTATTTGTATCTGCCCGAAAAAAAAGAGTTTCATAACCGGCAAAAATACGATTTTCCGATTGTGGCAATTTCTCTGAGTGATTACAACAACATACGGGAAGCGCTTGGCTACGGGCGGATCACTCTGGCAGAAAATGAGTTTACGACCCAATGGAAAAGTGTTGCGGCAGCAGAGGCAGAAAATTTTACGAAAGCGCATACAAGTGTAATGACAGATGCAGGTGAATTACGGCTTTCCAGGAATCCATATTATAAGGAAGCAATAGGTCAGACCGTTTACAATTCTTATACGGATGTCCTTTATGTATTCCCGGATTGGGTATGCGAGAAGCTGCTGTCGGTGATACGGAATCGGTATATTATAACGACCGAAGCCATTACTTATCAGGATGCATGTGAAATGGAACGTCTGTTTGAGGAAAACTATCCGGAACGTACCGAAAACGGGGCCGAATATGGAGTGCGGCTGCGTACGCTGCAGAGGAACAGTACAAAAGCGAATAATTTTGTACTGCAGGCGGCAATGTTTTACAGTTCGATTGTATTAATGGTGATCTGTCTTACGGTACTTTCCCTGCAGCAGCTTTTGGATGTGGGGCAGCATCAATACCGGTTTGACGTATTACGCAAACTGGGAGTGGAAGAGCAACGGATAGGAACACTGGTTTTAAAGCAGTTAGGCGTCTGGTTCGGACTGCCGATTGTTACTGCAATCGTAGTATCCTGTGTCGTGTCTGCCTGTTTTATACAAACGGTGGCAGCAGAGATTTCAGCGTATATCGGATTTCATACATTGCTGTTGCAGATCGGGACGATTACGGGTGCACTGGCGGTGCTGCTGCTATGTTATTTTGTAAGTACATGGATGCTGTTTCGACGCCTGATCGACAAATAAGGCCTGAATTTGCTACGCAATAGCGACAGTAAGGCGTGTTTTTTTGTCTGAAAACAGGTTTTTGAAAAATTTTTTAAAAAAATGACAAAAAATGTAAAGATATAGTGGATAAGATGACAAAAACAGAGTATACTAATACTAAAAAGTATTATAGGAGGATACGAATATGTATACGATTGAATTCACTACAGAAAACACAATATCAGAAAGGTTAAAAGATGTATTGCTGCAGGCCGTACGGGATGAAGACGCAGATGCGACATGCCGGGTTGAAGGCGACGTGTGTGTAATACAGGGCAACAAGGCAGATCCGGAGCATTTATCCTATCTGCTGGGCATTGCTGCCGGATGCGGCAATACCAATGAAATTGTGAAGCTCGTCTTATCCTACGAAAAAATGCGGTAAGCTATCCTTCCGACGAATTCGGTTTGACTATTTCAAAGAAAAAGGTTATAGTAATTGAAAGCAAACAAAAGGAGGATATTGTAATGAAAGGTAAATCCAAGAGAGCTTCTGCAAAACACAACGCAGCACCTCAGAATGCAACCCATACTGAGGCAGAAAAAGCCGAGCTAAAGACGTCGGGCCCGTCACCTTCGACCTTGCCAAACGAAGAGATGCTCTTGCAGTTTGGTGAAAACGAAGTATCAATAGCTGCTATTTCCGATAAAGTAAAGCAAAATTACAAAAACAGTGGAAATACGGCAGAGTTAAAAGACATTAAAATCTACATAAAGCCGGAAGACAATAAGGCATATTATGTCGTAAATGGAGATATCGAAGGCAGTGTGGATTTGACGTCCAATTAAAAACCGAACCAGCAACTTTAAATGGCAATGGTTCCGTACATATTCAGGCGGGGCTGCGTAATGTTTTCGCAGACCCGCCTGAAAGGATTGCAGGAAACATGTCAATCTGACAGAAAAATCAAATGCAGATTATTTTTCTGATCTAAAATTCTTCATTTTCTTTTCTGAAAATAAAAATTCTGTTGTAAAAAAAGCCGATGTTCGCTATACTGGTTATAAAAATCTAAAACAGCATACAGGAGAATAAATATGGAAGAGTTAATTACGGAAAAAGAACTGCTCCGTTTCAGCCAGGCGGATGCAGATGCGGTAGATGCTATTTTTGAACGCCATATGGTTGATTACGAGATTAACTGGGATGCAAAAGAAGTAGGGGAAATATCGGTACTGGCCCATTATTATGTGAAAGGCGAAGATCTGCACTACTATGTGTTAGCACGTGTGCATGATGAAGAAGATGACCTGCTGACCTGTGTCAATGTCAGACATGGCGAAAGACAGCTGATTTTATTTCCGGTGCGGATGTTTAATGGGGCTGTTACGGACGAAATAACGCAGGAACATGCGTTTGCAGAAGAAAAATTATTTGGGAATGTATGTCTGAGAGATGTTTTGGAAAACAATTAGGAAATGAGGGTTTGCTTATGTTAAAAATTGGTTCTCATGTTGGAATGAGCGGCAAAGATATGTTTTTAAATTCCGTAAAAGAAGCGGTCGGATATGGCGCAAATACGTTTATGGTGTATACGGGTGCGCCGCAGAATACGCGCCGCAAAGATATTGCCGATTTAAATATCGAAGCGGCCCATGCATATATGAAAGAGCATGGGATTGATAGCTTTGTCGTGCATGCGCCTTATATTATTAATCTTGGCAACACCGTGAAAGCGGAAACGTATGCGCTTGCGGTGGAGTTTCTTGCAACCGAGCTGGAACGGACGCTGGCAATGGGCAGCAATGTGCTGATTCTGCACCCGGGCGCACATGTAGGAGCCGGCGTGGAAGCAGGTACGGCACAGATTATCAAAGGGCTGAACGAAGTGCTGACGGCGGATACAAAGTGCATGGTTGCGCTGGAGACGATGGCCGGAAAAGGTACCGAGATTGGCAGAACGTTCGAAGAGCTGGCAGCTATTTATGACGGTGTCGTGCACAATGACAAGCTGCGCATCTGCTTTGACACCTGTCACACGCATGACAGCGGATACGACATCATACATGATTTTGACGGCGTGATGGAACACTTTGATCAGGTAATTGGAAAAGACCAGATTGCCGTATTTCACATTAATGACAGCAAAAACACATGCGGCGCTTCCAAAGACCGGCATGCCAATATCGGAGACGGACAGATCGGATTTGATGCACTTTATAACATTGTGCATGCACCTGATTTTGCAGACGTTCCGAAAATACTCGAAACACCATATCTTGTGGACCCGACAGATGCGAAAAAGAAATATCCGCCTTACAAAGAAGAGATTGCAAAATTGATACGGTAACAGATTGAACAGGGAGTCAGACGATGGGAAAAAACAAGAAAGAAAAACAAAAGCGTCAGTCTGCAATGGGACAGGTGAGAAAAGCACATCAGAAGCTGGGAGGATCCAACGGGAAATATGTACTTCAGCTGATGGGGGCTTTTTACCGTGACTTTTTTATTATGTATGGCACATTATAAAATGGATGGTATTGACCGGACTGATTTTAACGGCGGTCGTATCGGTCGTTTTATTTGTGCGTTATGGGGATGATTACCGCTCGTTTGAAAAAGAAGCGGATGAGATTGTGGAAAACAGCAGGGCAGAGGATTTCCGAATGGATGAAATTACGTATCTGTATGGTGCAGATGGGACGCAGATTGCGGAGCTGTCATCAGGAAACGGGAAATCCAGCTATTTAAAATATAAAGAGATTCCAAAGCATGCGGTAAATGCGTTTATAGCCATAGAAGATCGCAGCTATTGGAGAAATATCGGCATTGATATGAAAGGGATTATCCGTGTCGCACTGGATTTTGTCATGTCCAGGGGAGATAATATGGCGGGAGCCAGTACGATTACGCAGCAGCTGTCACGGACCGTGTATCTGACCAGAGATCGTTCGATTATACGTAAAATCAAAGAAATGATGGTATCAATCCGGCTGACGCGTAAATACAGCAAGCAGGAAATTATGGAGTTTTATATTAATACGGCATGCTTTAGCAACGGTATTTACGGACTGGAAGCGGCGGCAAAGGCATTTTTTGGAAAAAGCGCCGCACAGCTGTCTTTGTCCCAGATTGCGTATCTGTGCGCGATTCCGAACCGGCCGGAATATTTTAATCCATATAAGCATCCGAAAAGAGCCGTGGAACGTCGGGATAAAATTCTGAAAGATATGTATGATGAAGGCTATGTGTCAAAGAGTGCATATATGGAGGCGTGTCAGGAAAAAATTAAAATCAGCAGACAGGTGTCTGAGTTTAACAATTATGAAACGACATACGCAATATACTGTGCGGTGGAATATCTGATGAAACTGCATGGATTTGAGTTCCGTTATCACTTTAAAGACGAGGCGGACTATAAGGCGTATCAGGAATCATATGAATCAGCATACAATCTGGAGAAAACAAATTTATATGCAAAAGGATATACGATAACGACAAGTCTGCGGTCGGATGCACAGGCGGCTTTGCAGCAGGCGCTGGACAACAATCTGGCGTTTGCCACACAGACGAATCCGGAAACGAATGTGTATGAACTGCAGGGGCGGTGACAGCGATCGACAATATGACCGGAAAGGTCATCGCACTGGTCGGCGGGCGTTCGCAGGAAAATCTGAACAACGTATACGGCTTAAACCGCGCTTATCAGAGCTATCGTCAGCCGGGCAGTGCGTTTAAGCCGCTGGCAGTGTATACACCTGCGCTGATGTTTGGATATACGCCGGAAACAACGGTGTATGACATTGATGTAAAAACGGCGCAGAAGCCGGGCGTGGATATTTCCGGACTGAGCGGCGCCGCAATGCCGCTGCGTAACGCGGTTGAACAAAGTAAAAACGGAGTGGCGTACTCGGTATTTTATGATATCAAACCGTCCTATGGTCTGGACTTTATTACGGATATGAAGTTCGATAAAATTGTCCCGCAGGATTATACGCTTTCCGCTGCGCTGGGCGGGCTGACGTACGGAGCGACGACCGTGCAGATGGCAGGCGGATACTGTACGCTTGTCAATCAGGGAGAATACCGGGATCCGTCGTGTCTGGTATCGCTTAAGGACAGTAACGGTAAAGAATTATATCAGGAAGAAGAACCGAAACGGGTATACGATGCGCAGGCTTCTTCCACAATGCTTGATATTTTAAAAGGAGTGCTGACAAACGGCACTGCCAGAAGTATGAAATGGAGTGAGTCATCGGCGCTTCCGGCCGCAGGAAAGACCGGTACGACAAACGGAAGCAAAGACGGATGGTTCTGCGGCGTGACGCCGTATTATACCGTATCTGTCTGGGTTGGCTATGATACGCCGAAAACGCTGGATAACCTGTATGGCGCGACGTATCCGGCAGGCATATGGAAAGATGCCATGCTGTATCTGACCCAGGGAACGGGGATTATTGATTTTAACTGAACGGACGGTAAAAAAACGGCTGCAATTCGGCAGGATGCGGCTTGCACATCTTACCAATTTATGTCAAAATAAAGAAGCGGCTTGGGAGTGTGAAGGCATATGCGGGCACATTCTGCCGGCGGCAAATACAGATTTTATTGGAGGTTTTAAAATGTATATAACATGTTTGGATTTGGAAGGTGTACTTGTTCCGGAAATATGGATTGCATTTGCAAAAGCAACCGGAATTCCGGAACTGGAGAAAACAACGAGAGATGAACCGGATTATGATAAGCTGATGAAAGGCCGTCTGGAAATATTGAAAGAGCATGGTCTGGGATTAAAAGAGATTCAGGATACGATCGCAAAGATCGAGCCGCTTGCGGGCGCGAAGGAGTTTTTGGATGAGCTTCGTTCCATAACGCAGGTAATCATTATCAGTGATACGTTTGAACAGTTTGCAAAGCCGCTGATGCAAAAGCTGGGCTGGCCGACGATTTTCTGCAACAGTCTGCAGGCTGGCCGGGATGGTACGATTACCGGATACAAAATGCGTGTGGAAAATTCCAAATATACGACGGTAAAAGCGCTGCAGTCGATCGGCTATGAAACGATTGCCGCCGGGGACAGCTATAATGATCTTGGTATGATTCAGGCAAGTCAGGCAGGCTTTTTGTTTAAAAGTACGGAACAGATTAAAGCGGACTATCCGAATCTGGCAGCGTATGAAACATATGAACAGTTGCTTGCGGCAATTCGGGCAGTCATAGGGGAATAAACATTCAATATGATATGAAAACGGAAAGGGAGTGAATCCAATTGCTGAAAACATTAGCTTCTTATATTAAAGAATTTAAAACAGACTCTTTGAAGACACCGGTATATATGATTTTTGAGGTCATTATGGAGATGCTGATTCCGCTTCTGATGGCATCGATTATTGATGACGGGGTGGAAAAAGGTGATATCGGACATATTTATCTGATGGGAGCCTGGATGATTGTTGCCGCGTTTGCAGGACTGACAGCAGGTGTCATGGGTGGCAAGTACGGCGCAAGAGCCTCAGCCGGATTCGCTAAAAATCTGCGTGAAGGCATGTTTGTGAACATTCAGGGGTTTTCGTTTGAGAATATTGACAAATATTCTACGGCCGGGCTTGTAACAAGGCTAACGACGGATGTGACGAATCTGCAGAATGCGTATCAGATGATTTTGAGGATGTGTGTGCGGGCGCCATTTTCTCTTATTATTGCAATGGTCATGTCGTTTTTTATATCGGCTAAACTGGCAAGAGTTTATTTGATTGCCGTTCTTGTACTTGGCGGATTTTTAGCAATCATTACCGTGAACGCCTATAAATATTTCAGTGCCGTATTTGAAAAATACGATGACTTAAATGCCAGTGTGCAGGAAAATATTGCGGCAATCCGTGTAGTAAAAGCCTATGTCAGGGAAGATTTTGAAATCGGCAAGTTTCAAAAAGCCTGCGGCAATCTGTACATGATGTTTATAAAGGCGGAAAGTATCGTCGCTTATAATGCGCCGGCAATGATGATTACGGTATTCAGCTGTATTTTAGGAATCAGCTGGCTCGGTGCCAAAATTATAGTTTCTACAAATGCAACGGAACTGCAGACCGGAGATTTGATGAGTCTGCTTGCTTATTGTATGAATATTCTAATGAGCCTGATGATGCTGTCCATGGCATTTGTTATGGTTACCATGAGCTCGGCAAGCGCCAAACGTATTGCAGAAGTGCTGAATGAAAAAAGTACGCTGCAAAATCCGCCGCAACCGGATGTTACCGTGCCGGACGGAAGTATTCGATTTGAACATGTGGACTTTTGCTATGGCAGAAGTTCGGGGACCAAAGATGCGGATGAGCAGGATGCGGGCAGAGGCATGGTACTGTCGGATATTAATCTGGACATTCATGCCGGAGAGACGATTGGCATTATCGGCGGTACCGGAAGTTCGAAATCAAGTCTGGTGAATCTGATCAGCCGGCTGTATGATGTGACGAATGGCTGCGTTAAGGTAGGCGGTAAGGATGTCCGAAGCTATGACCTGGAAACGCTGCGTAATGAAGTATCGGTCGTGCTGCAGAAAAACGTACTGTTTTCCGGTACGATTTATGACAATCTGCGCTGGGGAGATCTGCATGCAAGTGAGGAAGAATGCAAACGGGCATGCCGACTCGCCTGTGCGGATGAATTTATCGAGGCGATGCCGGACGGATACAACACTTATATAGAACAGGGCGGTACGAACGTATCCGGCGGACAAAAACAGCGTCTTTGTATTGCCAGGGCGCTGCTGAAAAAGCCGAAAATACTCATTCTGGATGATTCGACAAGTGCGGTAGATACGGCTACGGACGCAAAGATTCGAAAAGCGTTTGCACAGGAGATTCCGGGAACGACAAAGCTCATTATTGCACAGCGCATTTCTTCCGTGCAGCAGGCAGACCGTATTATCGTACTGGAGCATGGACAGGTCAATGGGGTTGGAACACATGAGCAGCTGCTGGAAAGCAATGCGATTTACCGCGAAGTATATGAATCGCAGAACGGCGGAGGCGGAGATTTTGACGAACACGGAGGTGATCATTAATGGCAGAAAAAGCAAAACCTGTGCACGGACCTGGCGGACCTGGAAGATATGGCAGAGGAAAAGGGCCACGTGTGGAAAATCCCGGAAAAATTATACGCAGGTTAATGGCATATATTATGCGTAAATATGCATTTGCCGTGATTGTGGTCATTGGCTGTATTATTTATACGGCGTTTGCATCGGTACAGGGAACGTTGTTTATGCAGGAACTGATTGACGGATATATTATGCCGCTGTTAGAAAGCGAATCTCCGGATTTCAGCAGTCTGCTGCAGGCAATTACGCGTGTTGGTATCTTTTACGCTATTGCGGTTATAGCCAGCTATGCACAGACAAAGATTATGATTCATGTGAGTCAGGGCACATTGCGGGATTTGAGAAACGACCTGTTTTCTCATATGGAGAAGCTACCGATTCGGTATTTTGACGCACATGCACATGGAGACATTATGTCGGTGTATACCAATGATATCGACACGCTGCGCCAGATGATCAGTCAGAGTATGCCGCAGCTGTTCAACAGTGTTATCACAATCGTCAGCGTATTGGGAAGCATGCTGTATCTGAGTATCCCGCTGACGGCGCTTACGTTGTTCATGGTTGCGGTCATGCTGTTTATGACGAAGCGTCTGGCCGGGCTGAGCAGTAAGTATTTCCTTGCACAGCAGCAGGATCTGGGCGCGGTAAACGGCTTTATCGAAGAAATGATGGAAGGCCAGAAAGTGGTGAAGGTATTCTGTCATGAAGAGACGTCAATCAAAGATTTTAAAGAACGAAACGACAAGCTGTTTGAAAGCGCTTATCAGGCAAATCGTTTTGCGAATATACTGATGCCGGTCAATGCACAGTTAGGCAACGTCAGCTATGTGTTCTGTTCGATTGTGGGAGGTATTCTGGCAATGAACGGAATCGGCGGCTTTTCCATAGGAAAGCTGGCCAGCTTTCTGACCTTTAACAGAAACTTTAATCAGCCGATTAATCAGGTCAGTATGCAGTTGAATGCGGTCGTGATGGCGGTCGCAGGCGCAGAGCGTGTGTTCAAGCTGCTGGATGAACCGGTGGAACCGGATGAAGGTTATGTAACGCTTGTAAATGCCGTAAAAGAACATGGTGAGATAAAAGAAGCGCCGGGAGGCATGCGGACCGGATTATGGGCATGGAAACATCCGCATCAACAGGACGGTACCGTAACGTATACCGAGCTGACGGGAGATGTTGTATTTGACGATGTCGATTTTGGCTATGTGCCGGAAAAAATCGTGCTTCATAATGTAGACCTGTATGCAACACCGGGACAGAAGATTGCATTTGTCGGTTCTACCGGAGCAGGCAAAACGACGATTACAAATCTGATTAATCGTTTTTATGATATACAGGACGGAAAAATCCGCTATGACGGAATCAATATTAATAAAATTAAAAAAGATGATCTGCGTCATTCTCTCGGAATCGTATTGCAGGATACGCATTTGTTTACGGCAACCGTGATGGAAAATATTCGTTATGGGAAGCTGGATGCCACGGATACGGAAGTCATGGCAGCGGCAAAGCTGGCAAATGCGGATGGTTTTATCCGGCATTTACCGGACGGCTATCAGACGATGCTGACCGGAGACGGCGCGAATCTCAGTCAGGGTCAGCGGCAGCTGCTGGCAATTGCCCGTGCGGCGATTGCGGATCCGCCGGTATTGATTTTAGATGAGGCGACCAGTTCCATTGATACGAGAACGGAAAAAATCGTTCAGGACGGAATGGATAAACTGATGAAAGGAAGGACGACTTTCGTTATCGCACATCGGTTGTCTACGGTTCGCAACAGCGATTGTATTATCGTGCTGGAACAGGGACGGGTGATTGAGCGCGGAAATCATGAAAAGCTGATGGAAGAACGCGGCAAATATTACCAGCTGTACACCGGAAACATTGCATCGACTTAAAGACAGAAAAAGAAAGGAGTGCCGCCTATGTCAGTAGAAGCATATCAGGCAGCCAACAAACTCGCACAGAAAGCATACCGTTCGGCAATGAATAAAGGCGAATATCCATATCTGAGCGCACTGGATGATTTTCTTCCGTATGAGCATACCGCAGGGGAAAAATATATCGGAATAATTGAAATTCCGCTCTATCTTGTTGCAGGTACAAAGACGGCCGGCAGACAGAATTCATTTGCGAACAATTTTATGCCGTTACTGGAAGTGGAGACGGAGTTTGCATACAAATGGTCGGATCTGTACGATTCACAGTTAGCGGAAGGAATTCGGGATCCGATTGTGGCATACGAATACATGCACCGCTTTTATGTGATGGAAGGCAACAAGCGTGTCAGTGTGCTAAAGAGTCTGGACGCAGCGAAAATAAGTGCTAAAGTTACAAGAATCATACCGAAAAAGACAGATGATATAGAAAATAAAATCTATTATGAATTTATGGATTTTTATGATGACGCAAAAATTTATGACATCTGGTTTTCGAAAGAAGGTTCTTATGCAAAATTGTATCATATCTATGGCTATCAGCCGGGGAGAGTTGGACTGAAGAAAGCAGGTCGGCTCTGCGCAGCGAATTTCTGACGTTTCGCCGGATCTATAAGGCAAAGGGAGGCGACAAGATTCCGATTACGTCAGGAGATGCGTTTTTGGCTTATATTGAGATCTTTCCGGCATGGCAGCTGCAGTCGGGCAGTGAAGATGAGATTAAAAGAAATCTGACAAAAATGTGGGATGAATTTGTAACGCTTGGCCAGAATGATTCGATGAAAATCGTTCTGGAACCGCATCAGAAAGAAAAACAGCCGGCCGGTCGTCTGATATTAAATCGGATTTTAAATGATACGGCAAAACCACTGAAAATAGCCTTTATTTTTGAAAAGTCTGTTGTGAATTCCGCATGGAATTATGCACATGAAATGGGCAGAATTCATCTGGAACAGGTATTTGGTTCGCGCATTCGCACTTCGATTTATGAACATGCGGAGTTTACGAACAATTCCGAAGACATTATTGAGGCGGCGATCGAAGATGGCAACCGGATTATTTTCACCGTGCCGGCGCAGCTTGCAAGTGCAAGCATCAAAGCGGCGGTAAAACATCCGGAAATCAAAATACTGAACTGTTCGACCAATTCCAAATCACAGGCAATCCGTACGTATTACTGCCGTATGTATGAGAGTAAGTTTTTATTAGGGGTAATTGCCGGGGCGTTATCGGAGACGAATGATATCGGGTATATGGCTGATTATCCGATTTACAGTACGATTGCAAACGTCAATGCATTTGCACTTGGTGCCCAGATGGTGAATCCGCGCGTAAACGTGCATCTGCGCTGGAGTTCACTGAAACAACAACAGCAGCAGGACTGGCCGGAAGATGTGCATCTTATTTTTGATAAAGATATGATTAATCCAAAGTATCCGACGAGAAAATACGGCCTGTATCGGCAGCTTGAAAACGGGCAGATTGAAAACATTGCAACTTCGATCTGTCATTGGGGAAAAGTGTATGAACTGATTATCCGTGGTATTCTTGAACATACATGGAAAGAAGAAGTGGAGAAAAATAAAAACCGTGCATTGAATTACTGGTGGGGAATTTCCTCCGGTGTATTGGAAATCGTATGCTCGCAGAAGCTGCCGGACGGTACAAAGATCTTAATTGATCTGCTGACGGAACAGATTCGGCGCAGAGAGTTCAGCCCGTTCCAGTTTACCTGGACAAAACAGGACGGGACAGTGACCAATGAGGCCCGAAAACGACTGGAGCCGGAAGAAATTTTTAAAATGAATTATCTGGTAAGCAATATCATAGGAGCAATTCCGCAGCTTGATGAACTCAAGGAAGAAGTCAGAGAATTCGTCCGGCTGCAGGGTGGACTCCGATGAAGATACTACTGGTAGCAGATGTAGAATGTAAAGCGTTATGGGACTTTTTCCGAAAAGAGGAGCTGGAAGGGATTGACCTGATCCTTTCCTGCGGAGATCTGAATGCGGAATATCTGTCCTTTCTGGCCACGATGTCATCCGTTCCGGTACTGTATGTACATGGAAATCACGATGCGAAATATAATGTCCGGGGACCGGAAGGCTGCATCTGTATAGACGATACGATATATGATTATAAAGGACTGCGGATTTTGGGGCTGGGAGGCTCCATGCGTTACAAAGATGACGACTGGCAGTTTACCGAAGAGGAAATGTGTAAAAGGGTGAAAAAAATGCGTTTTCCGATCTGGCGGAGCAAAGGGTTTGACGTGCTGTTAACCCATGCACCCGCAAAAGGACTGCATGACGGTGAAGATCTGCCGCACCATGGATTTCACATTTTTAACCAGCTGATGGATAAGTACGAACCGGGTTACTTTATACATGGACATGTGCATATGAATTACGGACGGGGCCATGTACGGGAAGACGAACGCGGCAAAACGCGGGTGATCAATGCATTTGAAAAATATGTGATAGAGATACCGGATAAGTA
This sequence comes from Eubacterium plexicaudatum ASF492, assembly GCF_000364225.2. Taxonomy (GTDB): domain Bacteria; phylum Bacillota; class Clostridia; order Lachnospirales; family Lachnospiraceae; genus Eubacterium_J; species Eubacterium_J plexicaudatum. Next base: position 3,188,177 of record NZ_AQFT02000001.1, on the reverse strand, counting down.
AATATGAAAAAAGAAACACAGATTGGTCTGCGCAATCCGTGTTTCTTTTTTATTGCACGTATAATTGCACGCAAAAAGAGGATACTATTACGGTATAAAGAAATGGTATTGTCAGAGAATCACAGACAGAAGGATTTGCAGCGTATGAATAAACAGGAAAGACAGGCGCCTGGTGCAAAGCAGATACATCAGGCAAAAGTGAATAAACAGGATAAGCTTACAACGAAGGAGAAGATACACCCGGTATCTGTCCGGGTCAGTGAAAATAAAGAAATTTTGCAGCATATGTTTGGAAACAGCGCAGATATTAAAATGCGTGAAATGATACTGGGAAAAGACCGTGTACGCTGTCTGGCAGCTTATGTGGAGATCACGGCAGGTTCACTGGCGTTTGAGCATTCACTTGTCGGGCGCCTGCTGAATGATTTGTCGTATTTGTCGGCAGAGCAGATTTACGAATCTTTGGCTGAAAACGGGCAGGGGCTTTGCGATGTGACGCCTTTTGCCAATATGGAAGACGCGGTACAGTTCGGAATGCTGACAGGAGATGTGCTTTTATTTATTGACGGATTTGCGTCAGCTCTGAAAATTCCGGATAAAGGTTATCCGAATATGGGTGTGACAAAGCCGGATTCGGAAAAAGTGATACGTGGCTCCCAGGAAGGATTTGCGGATTCCATAAAAGTAAATACTGCTTTAATTAGAAAAAGAATTCGATCAACAAAAGTACGTGTAAAAGAAGTTAAAACAGGACTTTATTCACATACAAATATCGATCTCGTATATATGGAAGGACTTGTATATCCGTCTCTTTTGCAGGAGATCGAGCGGCGGCTGGATTCGTATACGATTGACAGCGTCTTTGACAGTGGAACGATTGAGCAGCTGGCGGAGGACGAATGGTATTCGCCGTTTCCGCAGTTTCAGACGACCCAGCGGCCGGATCGGGCGGCTATTGCAGTGATGGAAGGCAGAGTCGTTCTGCTGTGTGATAATTCACCGGTAGCGCTGATTCTTCCGACCGATTTTAATTCGATGTTAAAGACGAGTGACGACTATTATAACCGGTTTGAGATTGCGTCACTGGAACGGCTGATCCGGTATGCTTCGACCGTCATGGCGCTTGCACTCCCTGCTTTTTATCTGGCAGTGACGAATTTTCATACACAGATACTGCCGACTTCGCTGCTGCTGTCTTTTGCGGCAGCCAGACAGGGCGTCCCGTTTCCGGCAGTTGTAGAAGTGCTGTTAATGGAACTGTCTTTTGAACTGCTGCGGGAAGCGGGCGTACGTCTGCCGGGAGCAATGGGGAATACGATCGGCATTGTAGGCGGGCTGATTATCGGGCAGGCAGCAGTGGAAGCGAATCTGGTTAGTCCGATTGTCGTTATTGTCGTTGCGTTTACGGCACTCAGTTCGTTTGCAATTCCAAACGAGGAGCTGGCGACGTCTTTTCGAATTTTAAAATTTTACATGATTGCGCTGTCTGCGTGGCTTGGTCTGTTTGGATTTTTAGCGTCCGCATTAAGCATTCTGATTCATCTGGCAAAACTGCGTAGCTTTGGCATTCCGTATTTGATGCCGTATGTAGGTGCGGAGCTGAACGACTATGAAGATGAACGGGACGGCATGATTCGGTATCCGTTGTTTCTGATGCGGAAGCGTCCGATTTATACAAGACGGATGGAACGGCTCAGGCTGACGTTTGGCAGGAAAAAGAACAAAGGGAAGGAACGATAGGCGTGTTTTCCAGTAATGATAAAATATCATCACGGCAGATAAAAAGATTGCTTATATTTGATCTGTTTGGAGCCGGTTCGCTGCTGCTGCCGTCGCAGCTGGCAAAGTCCGGAAATGGAATCGGAATATGGAGCATTCTGGCTGGTATGACATTTGCATATGCGTATTTATGGCTGCTTCATACATGCAGTAACCGGACGGCATCGGATTATATGGAATATTTAAAAACAGGATGGGGAAATCTGACGGCAAGGCTGCTTTATCTGTGCTATGCCGTACTCAGCCTTGCAGTCTGTGCATGGGCGGCAAAGGTGTTGTCCGGACTTGTATGTGACAGCCTGCTGGACGCACGGGAGTTTCCGACGGCGCTGCTTGTGATATTGCTGCTGGCAGTTTACGGAGCGTCTGCCGGTATGGAAGCAAGGGCGAGGGTTTATGAGCTGTTGTTTTGGGTACTTGTGCTTCCACTTGTTGTTATGCTGCTGTTATGCGTCAGGCAGGTGCAGGTCATGCAGTGGTTTCCGCTGCTTGGCGATGCGGATCCGATCAGCTGGAGCTGGTTTTGGAGCGGTACATGGCAATGCTTTGCGGCCTTTCTGCCGTTAACGTTTTTGCTGTTTTTAGTCCCGCATGTGCAGGATAAAAAAAAGGCCGGACGCGCAGCCATGGGCGCCGTCTTGTATAACGGTGTCGCACTGGTTATTATTTATTTAATCCTACTTGGAATTTTTGGAAGCGGGGCGCTGGAAAAAGAGCAGTATCCGATTATTACATTAATGGGAATGGTAAAGATACCAGGTGAATTTATAAAAAGACTGGATGCGGTTATGGTTGGCGGATGGTTTCTTACGTTGTATGCACTGATTGGTACGGCGTTGTATTACGGTATGGTAATCGCCCGCCGGGCGCTTACGAAGTGGGATGGCAGTTGCGGCAGCAAGGCGGACCGAAAGGGAAAAAATATCTGGTATGCAGTAATTACCGTGCTTGTCTATGCGATTGCTTATGGCTTTTATCGGATGCCGCAGCTGCAGATGGCGGCTGCAAAGGTATTTTATCTGGTCGGGGTGCCGTTTGTTGTTTTGATTCCGGTTATTTCACTGTTTTTGTGTAAAAAGGAAAAGGAGCTGTATGATGCGGAATAAACAGAGTGTAAAAGCAGCCGGGATGATTTGCCTGTCTGTGCTTGTATTGTTTTTAAACGGCTGCGGAGGGACCGAGCTGGAAAATAAGGCGTTTCCACTGGCTGTGCTGATCGACTGGCAGGAGGGACAGCATAAAATCTGTTATCTGGCCCAGCAGCTGTCGGAAGTGGCGAATGAACGGGCAGACGGAGGAAATATGACGGCAGCGAACGCATCCGGAAGCACGTATTATGAGACGCATCAGTCTTTTGAAAAAAACAATCGCTGTCAGCTGGATATGACACATACAAAAGCAATTATATTTCACAGAGGATTTTTGGAAAGCAGTGCGTTTCGGACATTTCTGGACACCGTGCGCAGTGAAAATACGTATGCCAGAAATACGCTTGTCTATCTTTCGGACAGCAGTATGGAAGAGATGGCGAAGCTGAATGATTCGCTGGAAGTGCCGCTGGGCAGCTATCTGGAACAGATGACAGAAAACGAACAGGAAGTCAATGAGCAGGCGTTTGTCACATTGGGTGCACTGTTAAACGAACAGGCGAACGCTAGCCGTACGCTGCTGATTCCGGTTTTGGAGGTAAAACGGGATATGCCGGTCATAAATTCTTATGAAATTTTGCAGAAGTTTGAGTCTAAGGGCAGAACGGATGTAAAAGAAGCACAGATTTATTATCTGTTGGCCGGGCAGATGAAACAGATGGATTTGTTTTTAGACAAAGAAGAACAGGTAAAACTGCACGGGATAACGTGCAAACGTGTTTTTTTGCTAAATCAGGATAAAACAACGAATAAAAATACTGTAACCGAACGGATTACGGTGTCTGCAGAGGCACGACGGATTACCGGAAAAGCGTCTGCAGACCGGATCGAAAGAACGCTGGAAAATAAAATTGAAGAAATCTGCCGCACATGCATTGAAAAAAATGATGCGGATCTGACAGACAGCAGCCGCCGGCTTGCGCTGTATGCGCCGGAGGTTTACCAGATGTATGGAAAACGGGCGGACGAATATCGAAAAAATCTGGTATACGAGGTGCGGGTGCATGTGCGGGTTCTTTCCTGAAATCAGTGACCGTCTGTTTTTGCCCATGTAAAAAGCATGGGCATTTTTTAAAAAGAGACGTATCCGAAGCGTTCGGGGCTTGAAATAAAAAGCCATTCTGCTATAATAATTGCAGAAAAGAAAAGGAGTATATTATGACGAAGGACATTCTTTTAAAAATCAGCGGCATGCAGTTTACTGCGGACAACAGCGATCCAAACGAACCGGAACCGGTTGAGATCATAGCTCCGGGAGAATATTATTTTAAAAACGGCAAACATTATATTATATACGAAGAAGTGATGGAAGGTTTTGACAGTGTGACAAAAAATGTATTAAAGCTGCAGGGCGATTCTCTGGAAATTACAAAGCGCGGCAGCTCGAATGTACATATGGTATTCGAAAAAGACAGAAAGAATATGACCTGTTACACAACGCCGTTTGGAAGTCTGATGATGGGAATTGATGCGCACAGTATTTCGATCGAAGAATCCGAAGAGGAGATTCGTGCCCGTATTGAATATGCACTCGACATTAACTATGAACATCTGGCAGACTGCACCATTCATTTGCATGTGCAGTCAAAGGAGCAGAGCAGTTTCAGTCTGGATGTATAATCAGCCGGTAAAAAATACGATATGGCGGCCAGGAACGGACTTGCTGCCATATCGTATGTAAATGATTTTTGTATTTATTTTTTCTTCTTGCCGGAAGACGGTTTTTGCGCTTCCTGCTGTGTCTGCATTGCTTTTGCTTTGTCCTGCATACGCTGGAAGAATTTCTTTTTTTTCGGCTTTTCCGCTTTTTCCAATGGTTTACGGAGTCCCTTTACTCCGGTGATGTATAAACCGCTGGCTGTTACACGTACTTCTTTTTCAGCGGAATATCGTCAAAAACAGCGGCGTCACATAAAAAGGTCTGAATTCTCGGTCCGACTTTTGCTTTGACAACCGGTACTTTCTGGCGGCGCAGGAGTTTTGGTGTCTGTTCGTATACAATAGGGGGAAGGCCGGCTTCTTTGAGTTTCATTTTTTCTTATCAATAATCAGCATGGGGATAGTCTGAGAAGCAGCTTCCATTTGACGGTCCGACTCATCTTTTTTCTTTTGGAGCCTTTTCCCCAGAAAATAAAGGGCGACCAATACTGCCAACAGTACGGCAATAATGATAAGTAAAACGATCTGCCAGGTGTTCACGTGGTTTTCCTCCTCTGTTTCATTTCTAAACTGTAAGAGATTATAGCATTTTTTTTTATATAAAGCAATAAAAACTTTAAATTTTCACAAATGTGTGTTATTGTAGAAAGAAGTGGTTTTAAAAATTCTAAGAAGGGATGAAATGCTATGAAAAAAAGATGATGATGGTGCTGCTTGCAGCCGTGCTTTCCGTATCGGCAGGGGCATGCGGAAAAGAGAAGCAAAACGATAATCAGGCAGGTACGCAGACAGATGATAAACAGACAGAAGCATTAGATAATGAGGAAAATGCAACGGCGAAAGCGGATCAGGTTTCCTATGATGTGAAAAAGTGTGTGACACTGGGGAAATATTCCGGGTTGCAGGTGTCGTTGCCGAATGATTACAAAGTGACAAAAGAACGGGTCGATGATTATGCGCTTGGTATGGCTCAGTATAACGCGCAGCCGGTTTATAAGGATACCGATAAGAAAAAAGTAGAAGAAGGCGATACCGTAAATATTGATTATGAAGGAAAAAAAGACGGTGTTGCTTTTGAGGGCGGAACGGCCTCAGGATACAATCTGACGATCGGCTCCAATAGCTTTATTGATGGATTTGAGGAAGGGCTGGTCGGAGTAAAAGTCGGACAGACCGTGGACCTGGATTTGTCTTTTCCGGAAAATTATCCGAGTGCGGATCTGGCCGGTGCGGCAGTTGTATTTACGGTTAAAGTGAATAAAATTGTGGTGGAAGATCCGGACGCGAAGTTTGAACTGAATGATGAATTTGTACGGCAAAATTATGATTGTGATACGGTAGAAGAATATAAGGAAAAAGTAAAAAGCTATCTGAAAGAAGAAAATAAGACAAATAAGGAAAAGGATACAAGGCAGGAAGTGATCAACATTCTGCTGGAAAACAGCAAAGTAACGATACCGGACGAGCTGATGGAAGCACGCCTTGAGGATTCCATACTCATATTTACAAACCGCAACTGCACTGACGGAACAACACTGAAGGATTTTCTGACTACGAATTACAATGGAATGACAGAAGAAGATTTCCGTTCGGATATTGCGAATGAAGTAAAAACAAATTTGCAGACGGAGCTTATATTGGAAGCAATTGCGCAGGAGGAAGGCGTCAAACTGGAAGAGGAAGCGTTTCAGGATTATGTGCAGCAGCAGATGGAAGCGAATGGATATGCATCAGCGGAAGATTTTTACAAGGCTAACGGTGTAACCGCAAAATCCGGGGAAACTTATGAGCGAAAAGTGTTTGTATGCAACCGGGCGCTTGACCTGGTTATTGAAAACGCAGAGATTCGGTATGGCGTTGCACCGGACGGTGCGGAACAGTCTTAACCATTTTATACAATAATGATTTAATAAATGAGAAAGAAAGTGGAAGGGGATGGCAGTAATGGAACTGACAAATATCAGAGAACTGTTTCGCGGACAGCAGCAGTTTACGGACAAAGAAGTAACGATTGGCGGGTGGGTACGCAGCAACCGCAAGTCAAAAGCGTTTGGATTTATTGTGATTAACGACGGCACATTTTTGAACCGGTACAGGTAGTATACGGGGACGGACTTGCGAACTTTGAGGAAATCGGAAAAATCAATGTGGGAGCGGCATTGATCGTTACAGGTACGTTTGTCGCAACACCGGATGCCAAGCAGCCGTTTGAGATACAGGCAAAAGAAATTCTCATAGAAGGAAATTCTTCACCGGATTATCCGCTGCAGAAAAAAAGGCATACGTTTGAATATTTAAGAACGATTTCACATTTAAGACCACGTACTAATACGTTTGAAGCAGTGTTTCGGGTACGTTCGCTGACCGCTTATGCGATACACAAATTTTTCCAGGAGCGGGACTTTGTATATGTGCATACGCCGATTATTACGGGCAGCGACTGTGAAGGAGCCGGAGAAATGTTCCAGGTAACGTCGATGGATTTACAGAATCTGCCGAAGCTGGAAGATGGCGGCATTGACTATTCCTCGGATTTCTTTGGAAAACCGACCAATCTTACGGTCAGCGGGCAGTTAAACGGAGAAACGTATGCGATGGCATTCAAAAACATTTATACGTTTGGGCCGACGTTTCGTGCGGAAAATTCCAATACGACAAGGCATGCGGCCGAATTTTGGATGATTGAGCCGGAGATTGCGTTTGCAGATCTGGAAGATGACATGATGCTTGCCGAAAGTATGCTGAAATATATTATCGGCTATGTGCTGGAGCACGCACCGGAAGAAATGGCATTTTTTAACCAGTTTGTGGACAAGGGACTGCTGGAACGTCTGGAACATGTGAAAAATTCCGATTTTGCAAGAGTGTCTTATACGGAAGCGGTTAAGATTCTGGAGAAAAACAACGGCAAATTTGATTATAAAGTATCCTGGGGTGCGGATTTGCAGACGGAGCATGAACGCTATCTGACAGAAACGGTATTTAAGCGTCCGGTATTTGTCTATGATTATCCAAAGGAGATCAAAGCATTTTATATGAAGCTGAATGAAGATGAAAAGACAGTTGCAGCCGTAGACTGTCTGGTGCCTGGGATCGGGGAGATTATCGGCGGCAGCCAGCGTGAAGATGATTATGACAAGCTGCTGACAAGAATTCAGGAACTGGGACTGAATGAAGAAGATTACGCGTTTTATCTGGATTTGCGTAAATACGGCTCAACAAGACATGCAGGGTTTGGGCTTGGCTTTGAACGGTGCGTCATGTATTTAACAGGAATGCAAAATATCCGGGATGTCCTGCCATTCCCGAGAACGGTAAACAATTGCGAGCTTTAATCTGTACCGCCGCAGCTGCTTTTCTGCTGGCATGCGGCGGCTGCGGGGATGAAAAGCAGATCGAGCAGGAACAGGCGTACAGACAGACCGGCCTGGAGCGGATTGATCAGGAAGATTATGAAGGGGCGGTCAAAGCTTTTGATATGGCGCTGCAGGAGCGCGTTGGCATTGTGTCGAATTTGGAAGAGGACATTAACTTTTATAAAGCGTATGCGCAGATGGAGACCGGGAAAGTTACGGATGCGATTGCCACTTACAGTGCGATTATTGAATATGATAAGAAAAATGCGGACGCTTACTATCTGCGTGGCTGTGCGTATATGAGTGCGGGTCAGCCGGATCAGGCCGCAGCCGATTTTAAAAATGCGGCGGAATATGAGAAGGATAACGGGCAGATGTATGCGGGTATTTATGAACAGCTTGTTATGGCAGGGCTGTTAGATGATGCGGCCGGATATCTGGAACAGGGACTGAAAATGAAAGGGGACGATGCGGCTGCATATCTGTCTCGCGGAAGGCTTTATTTTGTAAGCGGTGATTATGAAAAGGCAGAGTCGGAACTGAACGCGGCGCTTGATAAAAAAGAGACGACAGCGAACCTGTATCTGGGCAGAGTGTTTCAGGCACAGGGAAAAAATGAAGAGGCAAAGTCTTATTACCAGGCCTATCTGGAAGAAAATCCAAACGATTCCAAGATCTTGTATGAACTTGGGCAGATTGCGTTTGAGAATAAAGACTATGAACAGGCAATCGCGTGGTTTGAGGAAGGTATGGCCTGCAAAAATGTAATCAATAAGAGAGAGCTTTGGGCAGGGAAGATTGCCGCTTTTGAGTATATGGGAAATTTTGATGCCGCAAAGCAGGAGATGGAAGCCTATCTGGAAAGTTATCCAAATGACGTGGCGGCACAGAGGGAATATTTATTTTTAAAAACAAGATAAACAAACCGCGGGCCAGGAATCTGAAAACAGTTTCCGGCCCGTTTTGTATTTTGTAAGAATTCGGTATGAATATTGCTGTTGCTGAACATTTTTAACTATGGTATGATAGTAACAGATCAGCATGTCTGGAAAATCAGAATTGGTGCATATGTGATTATGCGGAAAGGAATCAGAAATGACGCTTCTAATTAAAAATGGTCGTGTCATAGATCCGGCTGCAAAGCAGGATATGGTGGCCGATGTATTGGTACGGGATGGAAAGATAGCAAAAGTAATGCCGGATATACAAGAATCCGCAGACCGGCAGATTGATGCGGGCGGATGCTTTGTCATGCCAGGATTTATTGATCTGCATGTACATCTGCGGGATCCGGGATTTGAACGAAAAGAAACGGTAGTTACCGGTGCCGCGGCAGCTGCGCATGGCGGATATACGACGATCGTGGCAATGCCGAATACAAAACCGGTCGTGGATAATGCCGATGTCGTAAATTACGTGCATAATAAGGCAAAAAGTGTAACAAAGGTAAATATTTTGCAGGCCGGAGCAATTACGAAAAAAATGGAAGGACTGCAGCTGGCGGATATTGAAAAAATGGTTCGGGCAGGCAGTCCGGCGATCAGTGAGGATGGCAAATCCGTTATGAACGCGTATGTGCTGCAGGAAGCCATGAAGCTGGCGAACCGGCTGGATATTCCGGTGCTGTCGCACTGCGAAGATAAAAATCTTGTAAACGGCGGTGTCGTGAATGCGGATGAAAATGCACAAAAGAGTGAACTGCCGGGTATTACGAACAGTGTGGAAAATGTAATTATTATAAGAGACGTGCAGCTGGCGAAAGAGACGGGAGCCAGGCTGCATTTATGCCACTGTTCTACAAAAGAAAGCGTGGAAATTGTAAAAATGGCAAAAGCCAGAGGAAACCGGGTGTCTGCGGAAGTATGTCCGCATCATTTTACACTCAGCTCGGATGACATGCCGACGGGAGATACGAATTATAAAATGAATCCTCCGCTGCGTACAAAAGAAGATGTGGAAGCGCTGCGGCAGGGATTAAAGCAGGATATTATAGATGTGATTGCGACGGATCATGCGCCGCATGCAAAAGATGAGAAGAACGATTCGATGCTGCGGGCGCCGTTTGGAATTGTCGGACTGGAAACAGCTGCTGCGCTGACGTATACGGAACTTGTGCTGGGCGGATATCTGACGCCTATGCAGATGGCTGAAAAAATGAGCTATCATCCTGCACGGGTGATTGGCATAGACAAAGGAAGTCTGCAGGAAGGAAAGACGGCAGATATCGTTATTTTCGATCCGGAAAAAACATATACGATAGATGCTTCCCGATTTGCCTCCAAAAGCAGAAATACGCCGTTTCACGGACGTACCGTAACCGGAGCGGTCCGGGCGACGATTGCTGGCGGAGAGATTATATATGAAGCAACATAAATAAACAAGAAAACGAGGTAAGAGCATGATTAACAAGTTGATGGAAAAAATAAAAAAAACGACGGCGCCGATTGTAGTAGGACTGGATCCGATGCTTTCTTTTGTGCCACAGCATCTGTTAAAACAGTCTTATGATGCATATGGAGAAACGCTGGAAGGCGCGGCAGATGCGATCTGGCAGTTTAACAAAGGAATTATTGACAGTGTCTGTGATCTGATACCGGCAGTGAAGCCGCAGATTGCACTGTATGAACAGCTCGGAATCGAAGGGCTAAAGGCGTTCCAAAAAACAGTCGACTACTGTCACGAAAAAGATCTGGTTGTAATCGGAGATGTAAAACGCGGCGATATCGGATCCACATCTGCGGCATATGCGACGGCTCATCTGGGAAAGGTTACGGTTGGAAGCAGGCAATATACGGCCTTTAACGAAGACTTTGCGACGGTCAATCCGTATTTTGGCATCGACGGCGTACAGCCGTTTCTGGATGTCTGCAAGGAGGAGAACAAAGGCCTGTTTATCCTTGTAAAAACTTCAAATCCATCCGGCGGAGAATTTCAGGACCGTCTGATTGACGGCAGACCGCTCTACGAACATGTGGGAGAAAAAGTTGCGGAGTGGGGAAATCAGCATATGGGAGAGGATTACAGCTATATCGGAGCTGTCGTAGGTGCGACATATCCGCAGGCCGGTAAAATCATGCGCAAAGTCATGCCAAAGACACTGATTCTCGTGCCGGGATATGGCGCACAGGGTGGAACAGGCGCCGACCTGGTGCATTATTTTAACGAAGACGGACTGGGAGCCATTGTAAATTCTTCCAGAGGAATTATTGCAGCATATAAACAGGAGCAGTATGCACGATTTTCACCGGTCAATTATGCAGATGCATCCAGACAGGCGGTGCTTGATATGATTGCGGATATTAACGGAGCGCTGCAGGCGGCAAAGTGAAAAGAAGGGAGTGCGGAAAATGACCCGAAAATTTAAAGAAGAAGCTGTAATTATCCGGCAGGAGGAGATTGCGAATGATATTTACAGTATGTGGCTGCATACGGATCAGATAGCGGAGTCTGCACAGGCAGGGCAGTTTGTCGGAGTCTACTGCAGAGACGGCAGCAGATTTTTGCCAAGGCCGATCAGTATTTGTGAGATTGACAGAGAAGATCAGGCAATTCGTATCGTATACCGTGTGGCCGGAAAAGGAACGGATGAATTTTCTTATATGCGGACAGGAATGCCGTTGTATGTGATCGGACCACTTGGAAACGGCTATCCGAAGAGAACGGAAAAAGCGTTTCTGATCGGCGGCGGAATCGGAATCCCGCCGTTGCTGCAGCTGGCCAAAGAGCTTGACTGTGAAAAGGAGATTATCCTGGGATATCAAAACCGACAGGTGTTTTTGAGCGATCAGTTTGAACAGTATGGCAATGTGCATATTGCGACACAGGATGGCTCTTTGGGAGTCAGTGGCAATGTGCTGGACGTTATCCGGGATAAACAGCTGGAAGCGAATGTGATCTATGCCTGCGGGCCGATGCCGATGCTGCAGGCGTTGAAACGATATGCACAAGAAAAAGAAATCGAATGCTGGATTTCTCTGGAAGAGCGTATGGCATGCGGGGTAGGCGCATGTCTCGGATGTGTCTGCAAGTCCGTACATAAAGATGAACATACGCATGTGAACAACAAAAGAATCTGTACCGAAGGACCTGTGTTTGATGCAAGGGAGGTGGAGATCGGATGAATACAAAAGTAACGATTGCAGGAGTTACATTGAAAAATCCAATACTGACAGCATCCGGAACGTTTGGCTCCGGTCAGGAATATGCACAGTTTATAGATTTAAACTGTCTGGGCGGCGTTATTACGAAAGGTGTGGCAAATGTACCTTGGGAAGGAAATCCGACGCCGAGAGTCGCAGAAGTATATGGCGGCATGCTAAATGCCGTCGGACTGCAAAATCCGGGTGTGGATGTACTGATCAAACGGGATCTTCCGTTTTTGCGGCAATATGATACAAAAGTGATAGTTAACATATGCGGAAGGAGCGTATACGATTATCTGGAAGTGGCGGAACGCTTAAAAGATCAGCCTGTAGATATGCTGGAAGTTAATATTTCGTGTCCGAATGTAAAAGAAGGAGGCATTGCGTTTGGACAGGCTCCAAATATGGCGGCGCATATTACAAAAGAAATTCGTAAAATATCCAAGCATCCGATTGTGGTAAAGCTGAGCCCGAATGTGACGAACATCGGGGAGATGGCCAAGGCGGTGGAAGCGGCCGGCGCGGATGCCGTATCTTTGATCAATACGCTGACAGGGATGAAGATTGATGTCAAATCACGCAGATTTGCACTGGCAAATCGGACCGGAGGACTTTCCGGACCGGCGGTTCATCCGGTAGCGGTACGAATGGTTTACGAAGCGTCTCATGCGGTAAACATTCCAATTATCGGAATGGGCGGGGTTATGAATGCGGAGGATGCACTGGAACTGATGCTGGCAGGAGCTACCGCTGTGGCAGTCGGAACAGCCAATTTTGCAAATCCGACGGCAACGGTTGACATTATTAACGACATCCGACAGTTTATGGTAACCGAAAGAATTCAGGATATTAACGAACTGATCGGGGCAGTGCATGAATAGGTGTTTCAAAGCAGCCAACGAATGGAAAAACCTTCATGAAAGAGTGTTGTTTCATGAAGGTTTTTTTGAAACGGCGTGTGATATCTGATATTACAGGAGGAATAAAAAAGAATATGATATGCGGATCCTATATAAAAGTGGAAGCCGTAGTACGAGAAGTGAAAAAGGCATTGGCGGGAAAAGACGACTGTATTCTGAAAGCGTTTGCGGCGATTCTGGCAGGCGGACATATTTTGATTGAGGACGTGCCAGGCGTCGGCAAGACGACGCTGGCGGTTGCGTTTTCAAAAGCGATGGCGCTTGAAAATCACAGAGTACAGTTTACACCGGATGTTATGCCGTCTGACATTCTTGGCTTTAATATGTACCGAAAAGAAACAGGGGAATTTGTATTCTATCCGGGAACGGTAATGTGTAATTTGTTTCTGGCGGATGAAATCAACCGTACTTCGCCAAAGACGCAGTCGGCGCTGCTGGAAGTAATGGAGGAAGGCATGGTAACGGTGGACGGAGTAAGCAGAGAGGTGCCAAAACCGTTTCTTGTTATGGCGACACAGAATCCGAAAGGAAGTGCGGGGACGCAGCTGCTGCCTGAGGCTCAGCTGGATCGGTTTATGATCTGCATGAGTATGGGATATCCGGATGAGAGCAGCGAGGTTGAGATCGCTAAAGGAAAAAGCGTGCAGTGTGGGGAAGTGCGGTGTGTGCTTCATGCAGATGAGCTGATACGGCTTCAGGAAGAGACGGAGCAGGTGTATGTACATGAAAACCTGTACCAGTATATTGTACATCTTTCACAGGCAACGAGAGAGAATGACTATATTGAGCTTGGAATCAGTCCGCGTGGGTCGATCGCTTGTGCGAAAATGGCAAAAGCATGGGCATATTTGCACAACCGAAACTATGTCATACCGGAAGATGTGGCAGCCGTATTTACAGAGACGGCAAAGCATCGGATTTTGTTAAACACAAAAGCAAGAGTGACACATGTATCACCGGAAGCGGTGATTGCCGAAGTGCTTGCTCAGGTCAGACAGCCGGTTTCCTACAGACAATAAGAATATGCAAATAGCAGTTGACGGGATATGATTTGGATATGAAACGTTTTATAATAGGAATAACAATAACCGGTGCACTGTTTTACGTTTCTGCTCTGTATAAAAGCACTACGCTTATGATGTATGGATATGCGGGTGCGGCATTGCTGATTTTGGCTTTTTTGGTCCTGATTTATCGTATGTATGCCATCCGTTGCGCCGTTACGTTTCCGATTTCGATTGCCGAGTGCGGAAAACCGCTGACAGTGCGTATTTTAATAGAAAATAAAAGCATACTGCCATCTTTAAAATTTGAATGCCTGCTGGAACGGAAACATCGTTTTTTAAAGGGCAGACAGAAAAAGTGGCTGCAGGGGGGCATTGTTGTATCCGGAAACAACAGCTTTGATTACTCGCTTGTCATTGAAGATTACGGCAGTTATGAAATACGTCTGAAAAAAGTGCGTATTTATGATCTGACCGGATTGTTTTATATGCATAAAACCGTTCGGTGCGGCGGTGTCGTACAGGTGCTGCCCAATATGCAGGAAATAGGCGTGCATATGTCACAGGCAGTAAGAACGTTTTGGGGGAAGCGGACGTTTATGATGAGTTTCGTCCGGGAGATGATCATAGCGAACTGTTTCAGATCCGGGAATTTCGAAATGGTGATAAATTGCAGAGCATGCATTGGAAGCTGAGTGCCAAGCAGGATGCGCTGCTTGTAAAAGAACACAGTTTGCCGAAAGCCTGTCCGGTCGTATTTTTTTGAACTACAAAAAGGAAAAGCAGCGCAGGCCGGAAAGAGTGAACGCATATCTGGTTATTCTGGCGAGTATTTCATTTTCTCTGATGGACGCCGGATGTGCCCATTATGCGGCATGGTACTCAAACAGCCAAAAAGATCTTGTGCGTGTGCGTGTGGATGATGAGGAAAGTCTGTTTTCATTTTTAAGCGGATATCTGGAAGAAACGTTTCAGAAGCAGGAAAATGACCTTGAACGGTTATATCAGGAGAAATACCGCGGAGAGAATTATCTCTTTGCACTGTCGCTGGACGAACGTCTCCGGCTGTTGAAAAACGGAGAACGAATGATAAGCTTTCCTGCGCAGGACTGGGAAAAGAAGCTGAAAGAACTGGAACTTGTATTATAAGCAGTTATTTGAAAAGGCAGGAGAAAACATGCGGAAAAATATGCGGGAATATGTGACGGGACAGGTAAGTGAATATTCGCTGGCAGATGCGGTCTTCGGAACGGTTTTTCTCAGTGCCATGACGCTGCTCTGCTTTTTTTCGGCGGTTTTTATGGCGCAGGATATTTTTCCCGGATGGACGCTGTCGCAAAAGGCTATCGAATGGGTGTGCGGAATTGTTATTTTTACCGCAGCATTGTATGAAATCGGCATGCGTATGCTGCCTGCAGCGCTGCAGACCATATGTCTGATCGGCGTAACGGTTTTGTATGAATGGATTGGCTTTCGCTACTGGATGGAACACCGGATGGATCTGGAAGACGGTGCATGTGCGCTGGCTACGGAATATGTGACTAAATTTAACAAACATTTAAAGACCACCATCGTTATCTGGAGAGGAAAAACCGAGTTTTTGAGTCTGTCCTTTGCTTTTTATGCATTGGTAATCGTTTTGATTTTGCTGCTGCTGTCGCTGCTCTGGCGCAGGCGCAGGATATTACTGTCGCTTCCGGTGGCCGTATTTGCAGCGCAGATGACGATCGGGTACGTACCAGGATGGAAGGGAATGGCTTTGTTTTTTACGGCGCTGCTGTTTATACACGCAGATGGCGGAACAGGAACGAAGACGCTGCGTATGCATCTGAACAGACGGCAGCGAAACAGGCGGACATGGTATGTATCCTGGCTGCTGGCGGTCTGTCTGGCAGGAGTGACCATATGTATCCTGTCCGGCAGCCGTATTTTAACGGATGCCACGCAGCAGCGCATGCTTGCGGCGGCGCCGAAAGTGCAGGCATTTCAGAAAAAAGCGGAAAAGCAAATTTCAGACATGTGGCGCAGTTATGTTATGTCCGGACAGGAACGGATCGGTAACGATACACCAAGGTATACCGGCAAAGAAATGCTGCGGGTTACCGCTACAAAGTGTCCGTCGGAGGATATGCTGCTCAAAGGATTTTGCGGCACAGATTATGAGAATGGAAACTGGTACTGCGATGAGAAAAAATTTTTAAAAGCATGTGCCGATGCCGGATATGATGCGGATGAAGTGTCCGCAGAGCTGTTACAGGCACAGTATGATCTGTATGATCAGGGTGCCCCACGGATTATGATGGTATATAATTGGTTTACCGATCAGTTCAGCGTAATGAGCACAAGTGAGAATACGCGGGTTAATTATGAGGTAGAACATACCGGTGCTGACAGCAGATATCTGTTTGGCCCGTATGCGGCAGACCACAGCCAGAACAAAGAGCGTCGAATCGGCGACGTGGTGGTGCAAAAACCACGACGGCAGAATACGTTTTCTTTTCAGGGATGGGATCATTTTACCGGCGGTATTGATATCGACGCGATACCGGAAGAGAAAAAAAGCCCGGTATTTCAGTGGTACGCAGAATTTGTAAAAGAAGCTTATACGAATCCTTCCAGGCTCGTGCCGTCTCCGGACGACTATTTGCAGGAAGAGGTTTTTGCCAGTCCGCAGGAATGGGAAGGCTGGAATGTATTTGACATAAGAAGCCAGATGAGACTGATGCGTCTGCGGCAGGAGGCAAAGTATGTGCAGAATTCTTATGCGCAGAACAGTGTGCGTCTGCAGATGGCGCTGGTAATAGCTTCCACATTAAGGTATCAGCGTTACAGTCTGAGACCGGGGCCGCTTCCGGAAGGAGAAGATCCCGTCCGTTATTTTTTAATGGACAACCATAAAGGCTACTGTGTGCATTTTGCCAGTGCGGCCGTATTGCTGCTGCGCAACATGGGAGTTCCGGCAAGATACGTGTCCGGATATGTGATCAGAAGGGCTGATTTTAAGTGGGACGGAGATTTGTACACGGCATCGGTAAAAGACAGCAATGCACATGCATGGGTGGAAATCTATCTGGAGCAGATCGGATGGGTACCGATTGATGTGACACCGGGCGCCGAAATACAGGATGCGGATGAGGAAGAAACGGTACGCGGCGAAGAAAAGAAAGAAGGGCAGGAAACCGGGACGGATACGGACGATACACAGACGGATACGGATGATACACAGACCGATACGGATGATACGCACAAAGATGACCGGAAACCCTTTGGGAGCAATCGTAAATGGACATTGGGATGGCAGCGCTACCAGGTTGTACTGTTTCTGGCCGTATTGCTGACCGTTATGGTGGTGAGTATTCGCCGGATCATGCATTTTTATTATGAAATGCCGATGTGGGAAATAGAAGCAGGAAAATGCCGCGCAGCCGTCAGACGCATTAATCGGAGAATTTTCCGCAGACTGCGTATACGCTGCAGAATGCTGCACGAGAATCCGACGGATGCCGAGTATGAGCAAATGCTGATATCCGTATATACAGACATTTCCGTGGAAGAATGGGTACGATTTATGCGGATTGTGCGGGCGGCAGCTTTTGCACAGGATGAGGTATCACAGGAAGATGCACGGTTTTGCCGGCAGATGGACTGTCAGGTTCGGAATCATTTCCGCAAAGGCAGGTAAGAGGGAAACAAAGAAGAAAATATGAAAAAGGTTAAATGTTTATGGACATAAACCGATATAAATATTGTGAGAGGGAACATGGGAAAAGAAACAACACCAAGTGAAACAGAATGGCTCGTAATGGAAGTGATCTGGAATGCGGAAGGTGATATTACGGCTTCCGAAGTTATCCGGACATTAAAAGATTCGCTGAATGTAAGCGCAAGAACGATTCGGGTGCTGATCAACCGTTTGCTTGCAAAAGGGATTATTCGTTACGAAGTCGATCGGAAGGACTCGCGCGTATATCATTATTACGTTGTAAAGTCCAAAGAGGAATGCCTGAGAGAAAAACAGGAGCGGTTTGTACGCAATTATTTTGGCGGAAATTCCACACTGGCAGTTGCAAGTTTTATAGAAAAGGCACATTTGAGTGACGAGCAGTTTTGTGAATTGGAACAGCTGGTAGAGAAGATGAAGGAAAACAGAAAAGATTAAGGATTGAAAATAAGGAAAACAAATGAAATTTGAATTGTTTATACTGGTTTACAGTTTCACGAAGCTCCTTCGCATGATGACCGCAGCGACGGTTCTGATGGTATTTGTACTGGCAGTCTGCAAACTTGCAGGGATAAGAAACTGGCGGCTTCATCTGGTATTGTTTGGCCTTGTACCTGTTGCCTGCCTGATGGCTAATTCAAAAATCTTTTTTACCGGCAAACTGTTTTTGGTTACGAACTGGCTGCATGGCCAGGTGAATGTACCAATGGCCGCTTTCTATTTTCTGGTCGCGGGTATGCTGGCTATACGATATGTGCATACGCAAAGAGAGCTGCATAAAAAACTGCATCGGATGCGGCGCCTGAAAAAATTGGAAGCGGAAATACGGTCGGACCTTGGATCGGGAATACCATCAAAAATCCGATCAGGCATACGTGTATATCTGTCTTCGGAATGTGTCAGTCCGTTTGCAGGAGGGATTTTCAGACCATTTATCGTGCTGCCCGAAACTTTCCGCTACGGTCTGTCAGGAAAGCAGCTTTGGGCGGTATTGTATCATGAAATCGTGCATATCCGTCAGGGCCATATTCTTCTTTTACATATTTACGCATGGCTGAAAATTATCTGGTGGATACATCCGCTCATTTATCTTCTGGAAGCAAAGCTGAGAGAATCCATAGAGTATGGCAGTGATGAAGGAAGCGTTATGCGTGCGAAGATCAGTCCATATGAATATGCTGCGGTTTTGCTGACCGTATTGCGGATGGAAACGCAGACGGTATTTGTAAAAGACGGTGTTACGGCCTTTCAGGATCGCCGTTACAACGTTATAAAAAACGGATGGAACGGCTCGCAATGCTGGCCTGTGATCGTGGTACGTACTGCAGGTATGTGAGGAAAGGGAGACTGTCAGCAATGGCGACGGCTGTTGTATTGTGCATGGCAGCGGCAGCGGCAGTTGGAACGTCCATGCCGAGATATACCAAAATGAAGGAAATTGCAGCTTATGATGAAAGGCTGCATCCGCTTACATACGATATGAAAAAGGAAGGCTTTCAGGTAAAGACTGCGGAAAATGGGATTTCGATCAGTGAGCAGGAAATGCAGAGGTTTTCGAAAAAGTACCATTTAAGCGGAGAATATGTCATATTCAGCTATGATACGATTGTAAAAGTCCCGGGATTCGGCGGATTTGGGCAGGCAGCGCTGGTCAGGATTCAGGATCCGTCAGATGTTTCTTTACTGGCACGTCAGGAGTGGACAGACCGGATTCAAAGTTTTGTAATGAAATATCTGATTTAAATGTGATCCGATTCAAACGGTCGAAATTGGAGAGTGTGGGAAAGGAGGAGCTTCGAATGAGTATAAGTTTACAGCCTTTGAACATCATGCGTTTTCAGTGCATGGGTGGATTAAAAAGTACGCAGGAAAGGCAGGAACGTCAGCAAAAATGTGACGATCAGGTTGCGTTTTTTGAGAAGCAGAAAGAAAATCTGAAAAATATGAAATGCAGCAGTCTGGAAGATATTGAAAGAAAGCTGGATATGTTTCATTCTTATGAAGACCAGATTGCAGAGGCAAAGAAGCAGTTTAATAACAGTCAGATGCTCCATGTGTTAGACGAAGCAACGGAAATCGGCGAGAAGATTGCGGAAGAAGCGGACAAAATGGTTCCGAAAACACCGGAAGAACGCGAAAAGGAAAGAATGGAAGAAGCGCTTGGAACCGAAGAAGAGAGCGACGGCATGCTGTCCGAAATTATGGAAGAAATTACCGAAGTGGAAGGCGAAATGCTCGAAAAGATGGAAGAGCAGCTGGAAGAAGAGATACAGGAAGAACAGCTGGAAGAAGAGATGCAGGAAGAACAGCTGTTGGAACAGCCGTCAGGCAGCCTGGCGCAGGCAGCTGTCGAGCGGGCGATGATCTTTGGGACGCAGGACCCGGAACAGTATCCGCACGTGGATTACAGATTGTAGGTCGGAAGAAAACATAAAACCCACATGAAAGCACAGTTGCTGACATGTGGGTTTTTAAATGAAACCGGAAAATGTTTAGAAATCTACATCCGTATCATAATAGCAGCATTTCAGAAGTTTTTCCATCTCTTCCTGATCAGGCTGGCGCGGATTGGAACCTGTGCAGGCATCTAACAGAGCATTGGCAGCGATTTGAGGCAGTCTTTCTAAAAAGACTTCTTCCGGTACAAAGCCCTGCTCGGTCGGATAACTGTCCGCACCATAATTTTTGATGCAGTGCGGGATGTTCAAATCATCGTTCATCTTTCTTAAATAGTTAATAAGCAGTGTCACTTTTTCATCTAATGTGGAACCGCCCAGACCCATAAAGTCAGCAATTTCGCCATAACGTGCCTTTGCCGTTTCATTTTTCGCGTTGTATGCAATGACTTTTGGCAGATACATAGCGTTTGCGGCACCGTGGATAATATGTGCGCCATGATCGTCAAATGCAGCGCCGGTCTTATGTGCCATGGAATGTACAATGCCGAGAAGCGCATTGGAAAATGCCATGCCGGCCAGGCACTGTGCGTTGTGCATGGAAGCGCGTTTTTCCATATCTCCATTGTAAGAGGCTACGAGATCGCGCTGAATCATTTTAATGGAATGCAGCGCAAGCGGATCGGTATAATCGCAGTTTGCGGTAGATACATAAGCTTCGATGGAGTGGGTCATAGCATCCATACCGGTATGCGCAACAAGTTTCTGCGGCATTGTCTCGGCAAGATCCGGGTCTACAATCGCAACGTCCGGTGTAATTTCAAAATCGGCAATCGGATATTTGATTCCTTTTTCATAATCGGTGATAATGGAAAAGGCGGTTACTTCCGTCGCCGTACCGGATGTGGAGGAAATTGCACAAAAATGTGCTTTTTTGCGAAGGCTAGGAATGCCGAATACTTTGCACATTTCTTCAAAGGTGATATCCGGATATTCGTATTTGATCCACATTGCTTTTGCTGCGTCAATCGGAGAACCGCCGCCCATTGCGATAATCCAGTCCGGCTCAAATTCGGACATGGCCTGTGCGCCTTTCATAACGGTTTCCACCGATGGATCCGGTTCGATGCCTTCAAATATCCGTACTTCCATTCCGGCTTCTTCCAGATATTGTTTTGCACGATCCAAAAAGCCAAAGCGTTTCATAGAGCCGCCGCCGACACAGATGATCGCACGTTTGCCCTGAAATGATTTTAATGCTTCGAGCGCGCCTTTGCCATGGTAAAGGTCGCGTGGTAGAGTAAATCTTGCCATTATATAAATACCTCCTGAGTAATTAATATGTACGTAAATACTATAACACAGAAGAACGGAAAAAGTAACCGTTTTTTGTTTAAATTTTGTATGATAAAAGCAAAGATTTATGTTAAAATGGTAGCAGTCGGAATAAGGAACTATGAGGAGGTAAAGAATGAAAAAAGAAGACTGGAGAAAAATATTTTATCAATCGCTGACAGGATTTGTCTCACTTGCACTGGCAATTCTGCTTTTTTTTGCGATACGGGAAATCGGACAGATCCGCAGTTCTTTTCAATGGCTGCTTGGCGTGCTGAAACCGGTAATTTACGGTGCGGTTATGGCGTATTTGCTGAAAACGCCATGTAACTTTCTGGAAAAGAGGATCGAAGCGCTGCTGCCGGAAAAGAAAAAAACGTGCCAACGGGTTAACCGTTCTGCTTGTGATTGTTTTAACATTTTTTGTTATTTATCTGCTGCTTAGCATGGTAATTCCGGAGATGGTCAGCAGCACAATGCTGTTGATTCATGCGGTGCCGCAGAAGATGGATGATTTTGCAAAATGGCTGACGGGTATGCTGGATGGGAATGAAGTGCTGCAAAGCTATGCCAATACGGCTATTATCAGTGTGGAAGAAAAGCTGCAGGAATGGGCAAGTACGGATCTTTTGCCGACGATGCAGGGTATGATGGGTGGCTTTGCGGATACGGTTGGTTCGGTAGTCGGACTGCTGTATAATCTGCTGATTGGAATGATTATCTGCATCTATCTGCTGCTCGGCCGCAAGACGTTTGCAAGACAGGGAAGAGCCGTGCTGTATGCGGCGTTCAAAAGCGAGCGTGCGGATGCGATTATGAGAGAACTGCGTTTTATTGACAAGACGTTTGTGGGATTTTTTGGCGGTAAAATACTGGACAGTGCGATTGTCGGGTTGATCTGTTACGTGTTCTGCATTATTATGACATTTACCATGGGATTTCCAAATGCGGTATTAATCAGTGTCATTGTCGGAGTTACAAATGTGATTCCGTATTTCGGTCCATATATCGGCGCGGTTCCTTCGGCATTGCTTGTACTGATTTCCGGGCCTGTGAATTGTATTATTTTTATTGTGTTTATTATTATTTTACAGCAGTTTGACGGGAATATCCTTGGTCCGGCGCTTTTGGCAGACAGTGTGGGACTGACCGGATTCTGGGTACTGTTTTCGATTACGCTGTTTCAGGGATTTTTCGGATTTACCGGAATACTAGTCGGTGTACCGGTATTTGCGGTATTGTATGATATGGCCCGTCGGCTGGTGGTAAAGGGACTGCGCAAACACGAAAAGATGGAACTTCTGACAGATGCATCAGATAATCATGCAAAAGCGGTTGAAACGGCGGCAGAAAAATCGGATAAATAGAAAATGCAGTGAAAAAATTGTCGAATTACCTTATTTTTGGCAGATGATACACGCATTTTATTTATATGCGGAATATTACTGCAAAACGAAGGTAGCCAAAAGGCTGATATTCTGTTAAAATAAAGTACAACAATCGGGTTTCTTATATTTCGTCGGAGTATGGCCGGTCAGAAGCGGCGGGATAAGGTGCCCGGGAAAGAAGGTATGAAGAATGAGAAAACAGAAGTCGGCAGCAAAGTCTGCGTTAATGATTATGAGCATCCTGTTATGTTTTTTGCTGATCGTACTCCTGGTCTGTTATTTAGTTACGGCATCTTATTATGCGGAACATTTTTTTCCGGGAACCGTATTGAATGGTGTTTCCGTTGATAAAATGACAGTAGAGGAAGCAGAAGATAAAGTTGCACAGGAAGTTGCAGATTATATTTTCAGTATTGAGACCCGTGATGGGGACAAGTATCAGATTATAGGTCCGGATATTGATTATACGTATGTGCCGGGGACGGAGATCCATGATCTGCTGGAAGAGCAGGATGAATATAAGTGGATATCCGGACGCAAAGGCAAAAAGAACTGGATCTGGAAGTGTCCGCTGCTTATAATGTGCAAAAACTGGACAAGATGGTAGCACAGCTTCCGTGTTTTCAGGAAGATTATATAAACGAACCGAAAGATGCTTATCTGAGAGAAACGGATTCCGGATATGAACTGGTGAAGGCGGAGCAGGGAAATCAGATTCGCCTGGAAGATGTTCGGAAACTGGCACGGGACGCCGTTGATATGGGAGAGGAAAAGCTTGTACTGACAGACGATGTCTATGAGGAGCCAAAAGTAAAATCCAATGATAAAAAACTGAAAAAAGCGCTGAAAAATATCAATTCCTACCTGCATACGACAATCAAATATGATGTGGGCGAAACGGGGAAGTGCTGGATTCGACACGGATCAAAGACTGGATTACGATTGGAGCGGATTATTCGGTTATACTGGACGAATCGAAAGTCGTCGGTTATGTACAGTATCTGGCCAGCAAATATAATACGTATGGGGATGTGCGTGTATTTAAAACGTCGCTTGGGGATAAAGTAAAATCGGCGGTGGCGATTATGGATGGGTTATAGATAAAGAAAAAGAGAAAAATCAGCTGCTTACCGAGATTCGATCCGGGAAGACCATTAAGCGTGAACCGATCTTTAATCAGACTGCGGAAGTAAAGAGCGAAACATACGATATCGGGAATACTTATGTGGAAATTGATTATACCAATCAACATATGTATTTTTATGAAAAAGGAAAGCTTAAGCTGGAAACGGATGTTGTAACCGGTAATGTCAATCGGAATAACGGTTCTCCGGACGGCGTTTATAAGATCGTATATAAAGAACGGGATGCTACGCTGGTAGGCGAAAATTATGCTTCCGATGTTAAGTATTTTATGGTTTTTGCTTATAATGTCGGCTTTCATGATGCCAGCTGGAGAAATGAATTCGGAGAAGAGATATACAAAGCGTCCGGTTCGCATGGCTGTATCAATATGCCTGAGGACAAAGCTGAAAAGCTGTTTCAGATTTTGCCGACAGGAACGCCGGTTATCGCTTATTACCGTGAGCCGGTAGAGCTGACGGCGGAAAATGCGAAGATATCAAATGCATATTCTTATGTGAATAAAGAAGAGGAGCAATAATATATTACCCCAAACGGAGTCGGCGCCGCAGCCCTGATTCCGTTTGGGGTAATTATATTTTAAAACAGTCCCGTTATTTTTCCGCTTTCGTCAACATCAATGCCGTATGCGGCAGGTGTCTTTGACAGTCCCGGCATGGTCATAATCGCTCCGGTCAGCACAACGACAAATCCTGCGCCCGCACTTACGTAAACATCTCTGACGGTAATGGTAAATCCGGTCGGCCGTCCGAGTTTGTACTGGTCGTCTGACAGGGAATACTGCGTTTTGGCTATACATACCGGCAGATTTCCAAATCCAAGTTCCGTAAGTTTTGCCAGCGTTTTTTCAGCGGCAGGAGTATAGGCAACGTCTGCTGCGCCATAGATTTCCGTGGCAACGGTGTGAATTTTATCTTTTAAAGGCAGCTCGTCTTTGTAAAGAGGTTCAAATGCGGATGGCTGTGTTTCTAATGTCTGCAATACTTTTTCAGCGAGTGCGGTACCGCCTTCGCCGCCTTTTTCCCAGACTTTTGAAAGCGCAAATGCGCAGCCTTTTTGTTCGCAGAAACTGCGGATATATTCATATTCTGCCGGCGTATCGGTCAGAAATGCATTCAGCGTAACGATGATCGGCACATGGTATTTCTGCAGATTTTCGATATGTTTTTCCAGGTTGCAGATGCCTTTTTTCAGAGCGTCCGTATTTTCAGCTGCAAGTTCGCTTTTCGGAACACCGCCATTGTATTTGAGTGCGCGTACGGTAGCGACGAGTACGACAGCATCCGGTTTCAGACCGGCTTTGCGGCATTTGATATCAAAGAATTTTTCTGCGCCAAGGTCGGCTCCGAAGCCGGCTTCGGTAATGACATAGTCGGCGATTTTCAGTGCGGTTTTTGTGGCACGGATGGAGTTGCAGCCGTGAGCGATATTTGCAAACGGACCCCCATGTACGATCGCTCCCGTATGTTCCAGTGTCTGGATCAGGTTAGGTTTTAGGGCATCTTTTAATAAAGCAGCCATGGCGCCGACTGCCTGCAGCTGATTTGCTGTTACCGGATTGCCATCATAGTTATAAGCCACGATGATATCACCCAGACGTTTTTTCAAATCAGCCATGTCTGAAGACAGGCATAAAATTGCCATAATTTCCGTAGCAACCGTAATGACAAAATGGTCTTCTCTTACAAAACCATCGGACTTTGCGCCAAGACCGACAACGATATTGCGCAGTGCCCGGTCATTCATATCCATACAGCGTTTCCAGACAATCTGTCTTGTATCAATATTTAATGCGTTTCCCTGCTGAATATGGTTATCCAGCAGTGCGGCCAGCAGATTGTTTGCTGCTGTAATTGCATGAAAATCTCCGGTAAAATGCAGATTCAGGTCTTCCATCGGTACGACCTGTGCGTACCCGCCGCCGGCAGCGCCGCCTTTGATGCCGAAACAAGGACCCAGAGAAGGTTCCCGCAGTGCGAGCAGACAGTTTTTGTCCAGCTTGGCAAATGCCTGCGCCAGGCCGATACTGGTCGTTGTCTTTCCTTCTCCTGCCGGGGTCGGATTAATGGCAGTTACAAGAATCAGCTTTCCGTCTTTGTTGTTTTTGGTTTTTTCAATCAGTTCATCGGAAAGCTTGGCTTTGTATTTGCCGTATAATTCCAGATCATCTTCGGCTATGCCATAGGATGCGGCAACATCCTTGATATGGAGCATTTGTGCGTCTTGTGCAATTTGAATGTCTGTTTTCATTTTGACAGCCTCCTTTTTGCTTATGTAGAGCGTGTTTGAAAAATGCTTTCTGTGAGATGTGCTTCACAGTTTGTGGAGAATTTATCCCAAATTTAGGAGTCATAGCGGGCTATGTTGACTAAATTTGGGATAAATTCTCCGCAAAGTGGGGAGTGCAGATCACGGGAATGATTTTTCAAACACGTTCTGGTACCTGATTATAGCATATGAGTCTTATAAAGTCACGATAATAATGAAAATTGCGGGAATGAAATTTTTCGGTGAATCAAATGCTAAAATTGGCAGAACAAATGTGCATTCGGCCGGATAGACAGTAATTTGTATGTATGGTATAATTTTTCAGTAGAAAACGGATGATTGTAAAGGTGGGGGAACATGAAAACGTGGAAAAAATTAAAAATACTGCAAAGTGTGCATAACCGATGTGTTTTATTCATATTGCTGCTTATTACGGCGATACATATCATTTCATGGAATTTTGTATCCTTTACTGACTGGTATCGTTTGCATCTGTTTCCGGTGGGGACAAATCTGATCGGAAGAATCTCCGATTTGTTTTCGGGATCCGCAGGTGAGATTTTAATATATGCGGGGATTTGCCTGGCAGCGGCCGAAATGGTGCTGCTGCCGTTGTTTGCGGTAAAACGCGGTCGCTTTTTACGGTGCCGGGTATGGAATCTGAGACTGCTTTGCTGGATTTTTGTATACATATATGGAACGGAAACGCTTAATTGCTTTGTTATGTATCACGCATCGACAGTGGAGGAACAGTATTTTAATGCGGAGACGGGCTATGGGACAAAAGAACTTATAGCGGCCTATACACACGTTGTTGCAAAGGCAAACGAACTGTCGGGCCTGGTAAAAAGGACTGCGGATGGCACAGCGGTTTATGACGATTCGAAAGAAACGCTTTATGCGCAATGTATCCGGGCAATGCAGGCGCAGGGAGATAAGTATCCCTATCTGGCGGGATATTATCCAAGGCCAAAGCCTGTTCGGGCATCGCATTTTATGAGTCAGCAGCATTTGCTCGGCATTTACTTTCCGTTTACAATGGAAGCAAATTATAACACGGTTATGTATCCTCTGAATTTACCTGCTACGATTTGTCATGAGTATTCACATCTGAAAGGAATTATTTTGGAAGATGAGGCAAATTATTTTGGATTTGTGGCATGCATCGAGTCGGAGGATCCCTATCTGCAGTATTCCGGTTATTTAAGTGTATTGGGATATCTGTCCGGACAGATACGCAAAAGCGTGCCGCAGGAAATACGCCGGACACTGGAGACGGCCAATGAACAGGTATGCAAAGACGATGTATTTTTAACGGAAGAACAGTGGGCGGAGGTTGAGAAAAAGGCGGTATTTTCTACGGATGCGGTAAATCAGGCGACGAACGTGTTTTTGGAAACCAATCTGACGATGAACGGCGTCGAAGATGGCTTAAACAGTTACAGCAGAGTGGTGCGGCTTGTAATTCGTTATTTTGAGCAAAATTAAATACAACATTGGCCATCCGGCTGGACAAATCTACAGAACATAGTACAATAACAGAAGAATTTTTCAAAAGTATGGAGGAGAATAAGGAGGAACAATTTGTGAAGATACAGGATTTTGCAGATATGCGCGAGTTTGAACGAATTCTTTCGAACTGGGCGGCTGCAACCGGACTGGCAGCAGTTGCCGTTGGCACAGACGGGAAATATATTTCAAAGCAATATAATTTTACGGATTTTTGCAAGGCGGTAAGGGATAATCAAAAAGGCCGTACCAAATGCGAAAAATGTGACAGAGAAGGAAAAGACGTTTATTCCTGTCATGCAGGTCTGATTGATTTTGCGGTTGAATTGACCGTGAACGGAGAGATCGTAGGAAAGGTATTGGGAGGACAGGTACTGCCGGCACAGCCGGATGATGAGGAATGCAAAAAGCGGCGGCAGAGCTTGGCATGAATGAGAGAGAGTATGTTGCGGCAATCCATAAGGTTCATGTGCGTTCGCAAGAGGTGATTCAGGCATCCGTCTCTACACTGCACGACCTGATGAACAGATTTGTCCTTTCGGAATATGCCAAAAATCAGACGCAGTATATTTTCAAAAATCTTGTAGATGGTGTAAATGAGACAAACGAACTGATCGAAACGATCAAAAAAGAAACCGGGACATTGCGTTCGATCCAAAGCCGTCAGAAAATTCTGGCGCTGAATGCCAGCATTGAGGCTGCAAGAGCAGGAGATGTCGGTGCGGGATTTGCAGTGGTAGCAAGTGAGGTCGCAAAGTTATCGGAGCGCAGTTCCGTTGTAAACAAAACATTGAAGATGTTGTAAAAAGAATTTCGGAAGTGGTATCTTCCATGAGACAGAAATAGTGCGAGTTACTTTCCAGAAATTTCCTGCGGCCGACACGTAAAAAATGCAATACTCTTTCGTACCTTTTAAGGTAACCTTAATAAACCGTGCTTATGATGAAAACCTGGTAAAATAACCGGGGAATCATGCAGAAGAAGGGTATGGTTGTAAATAGACCGTACCGTTACGGAAAAACATAAGGATAGAAGGAGTTACGTACAATGCGGAAAAAAAGAATTTTAGCAGGTGCACTTGGATGTATGCTTGTATGCAGCCAGCCGTTTGGGTATGCTGCTGCGTCAGAAAGTCCACAGGAGCGGCAGAATTATCAAAATACAATACAATTTTCTCAGGATCGGGAAGCTGCAGATGTACATAAGCAGTCCCAACTACCGAAGACACCGGATGATCTGGCACCGGACGAACTGGATCCGGATTATGTGAAAATGCTGTATCAGCAGGAAAATCCACAGCAGTCGGCACCGTTTTCCATGACAAGTATTGAGGCGAAGACGACAAAAAGTCCATTTACGGGACTGGTCTATACACACGCGGCACAGCTTAGCGACTGTGATATCGTAGATGGCATAGATGTGTCCAAGTGGCAGGCGGATATCAACTGGAAAAAAGTCAAGGCAGCGGGAGTGAAGTTCGTCTTTATCCGTTGTGGTTATACGGCGTTATCGAAAGATTTTGCAATGTACGAAGATGAGTATTTTAAGAAAAATATTCAGGGAGCCTATGATGCCGGAATCAAAGTAGGCGTTTACTTTTTCTCAAATTCGATCAATACAACCGAGGCAAAAAAGAAGCAAAAAAACACTGGAGCTGATTCAGGATTATCAGCAGATGATTACATTGCCGGTTGTATATGACTTTGAAGCGTTTTCCAACGCCTATCGTGCTTACGGACTGTCCAAGCAGCAGGTAACGAAAAATGTCATTGCTTACTCGCAGCTGATTCAGCAGGCGGGATTTACGCCGATGTATTATGGCAGTCCAAGCTTTTTGAACAGTTCGTTTGACGTATCGCAGCTGACAGATTATGACTGCTGGCTGGCAAATTATACGACAAAAACTTCTTATACGGGTGATTATTTATACTGGCAGTATTCCAGCACCGGAACCGTGGATGGAATTACCGGAAATGTGGACTGTAATTTCTTATATTCGGGCAGCGCCGGAGAAATTGTAGATCCGGACCTGGATCCGGATGATATTGAAGAAGGGTTTGGACCGGTTGACGGTCTTATGATGGCAGATCATGATACGACGGAAATTACGATTCAGTGGGATCCGCTGGAAGGCGCCGACGGATATAAAGTTTACCGAAGTAAATCTTACGGAGGTGCGTATAAGCAGCTGAAAACGATCAACTGGAATGAAGTGACCTCCTATACGGATGCTACGGTTATGGAATCGGAAGGGCGTCAGTATTATTATAAAGTAGTTCCGTTTTTGTTGGACGAGGACGGAAATATGAAATACGGAATGGAGTCCGATGTCTTAACCGCATATACGAAGCGGCTGCATTCATTCCGTCTGAAAACGACAGCGAATGTACATTTGCGGGAACAGGCAGGAACCGAATATCCGTCCGTTGTCGTTGTACCATCGGGAACAGGTCTGCCATTTTATAAATTTACGTTGTCTACGTTAGATAAAAATGGTATAAGGTTACTTACAGCAAAAATGGCAAATCTTATACCGGTTACCTTTCAGGAAGCTATATAACGATCTATACGTATGGAAAGGCTACGAAAAATGTGAATGTGCGTTCCGGAGCCGGGCTGGATTACAAAATACAAAGAACCATACCAAAAGGAACAAAAGTAACGATTGTGGGCAGCAGTAAAACGGTTGCGGGCACAAAATGGAGCAACATCAAATATGCACTAAACGGAAAGAACTATTCCGGATATATTCCGACAAAATATATTCAACAAACCTAAAAAGCGGAACAGAAGGGGCGGGGAGAATGAGTAAGAATCTCAGAACGGAGGCAACAGATCGGTTGTTTGATGCGGTACTGACGCTCAAAAACAGAGAAGAGTGCTATCGTTTTTTGAAGATGTGTGTACGGTAAATGAATTACAGGCGTTGTCGCAGCGTTTTGAAGTAGCACATATGCTGCGCAACAGCCAGACATATATGGATATTGCAGAGACAACAGGCGCTTCTACCGCAACGATCAGCAGAGTCAATCGGTCGCTGAATTACGGACACGACGGCTATGATATGGTCATTGCGCGCCTGAAAGAAAATGAGACATAGTCACACGCAATCAAGAAATCCAGCTTCGGAGTGAAATTCCGGTAAGCTGGATTTTATTGTGTTTGTATATTATTTATTTTTCCGGTTTTCTTTGACGGACTTTTTGCCCTTTTCTTCCGTTTTTTTTGTCAGTTTGGCGTCAATAATTTTTTCAATCAGCATACGTTTGACATAGACATCAAAACTGAGCATGCATAAAAAAGCAAACAGCTGCAGATTTTCCCGTTCTTCCTGCGGAGCATCCGGAAATGTATGGCTGCTTGTGTTGAATTTGCGGGTAATATCCTTTGCGAGCATATCCGCTTCGTCTTTTTCCAGTCCGAATACTTCTTCATAGATGGCAGTCAGATCCAGATTCCCTTTTTGGAAAATACCGGTCGGTAATCGGATTTAAAAGATGCTGGATATCATGAATGCTTAAAATACCCTTGAAATAGTAAATAAAAATCAGTGTCAGCAGATGTTCTTTCGTATATTTCTTTCTGTCCGGCGCTGGCAGCAGGTTATTTTTTGTATAGTTATTGATCATGGTTTTTGTCAGTATCTTGTCGTCCGGATAGCGCCTCGTTTCAGCCAGTTCTTTGTTCATAAATGTCGTGACCTGGTCCATATACAGATCAATATTTGGAATATCTTCCGGCTTGATATAGTCAATGCGGTTCAGACTTGCCAAGATGCTGTTCAAAAGATCTTTTTCATCTATTGTCATGTAATCACCTCTGAGATTTATTATATAGTAATAAAAACCGGTTAGCAAGTAAAAGTTGTGGGAAAAGCGTTCTGCCCGAACTGTCGTAACCAAACGAAATATAACCGGTTGACGGATTGCCGAAGCTAAGTTAATATAAAATAAGATCATTATTACAGTATGAAAAATGGAAGGAATTAAATTCATGTATGAAAATATGAATGATATGCAGATGCAGGCAATCTGCAGGACGGAAGGTCCGGTCCTGATTCTGGCCGGCGCCGGTTCCGGAAAAACAAGAGTGCTGACACATCGGGCAGCTTATTTAATAGAAGAAAAGGGTGTGAATCCATATCATATTATGGCGATTACCTTTACCAATAAAGCGGCCGGAGAAATGCGGGAACGTATTGATGATATTGTAGGATATGGTTCGGAAAGTATCTGGGTATCGACCTTTCATTCTGCATGTGTACGGATTTTAAGGCGTTTTATCAACCGGATCGGATATGATACGAACTTTACCATTTACGATGCGGATGACCAGAAGCAGCTGATGAAAGATATTTGCAAACGGCTGATGATAGATACAAAGCTGTATAAAGAAAAGTTTTTTTGAATAAAATTTCCCGTGCAAAAGATGAACTGATCGGACCTTCGGATTATCGGACGCATGCGCAGAGCGATCGTGAAAAGACACTGATCGCGCAGGTATATACGGAATATCAGCAGATGCTGCATAAAAATAATGCGCTGGACTTTGACGATCTGATTATGAAGACGGTAGAACTGTTTCAAAGTGATCAGGAAGTGCTTTCCTATTATCAGGATCGTCTGCGTTATATTATGGTAGATGAGTATCAGGATACGAATACGGCACAGTTTAATTTTGTACGGCTGCTTGCTTCCAAATATGAAAATTTATGCGTAGTGGGGGATGACGATCAGTCCATTTATAAATTTCGTGGGGCCAATATCGGCAATATTTTAAACTTTGAACACTATTTTCCGAATGCACAGGTAATTAAACTGGAGCAGAATTACCGCTCTACGCAAAATATACTGGACGCGGCAAATGGAGTAATTGCAAATAATTACGGGCGGAAGGAAAAAGCGCTCTGGACACAAAATGATGCCGGAGAAAAAGTACAATTCAGACAGTTCGAAACAGGAGATGATGAAGCGGAATTTGTTGCGTTGGAAATTCAAAAGCATATGCATGACGGCAGCTTTCGCTATCAGGACTGCGCAGTCTTATATCGAACCAATGCACAGTCCCGTCTGTTTGAAGAACATTTTATTCTGGCAAATATTCCTTATAAAATGGTTGGCGGCGTAAACTTCTATGCGCGCAAAGAGATCAAGGATCTGCTTTCTTACTTAAAGACGATTGACAATGCAAGAGACGATCTGGCAGTGCGCAGAATTATAAACGTGCCAAAGCGGGGAATCGGCGCAGCAACTCTGGCGAAAGTGCAGACATACGCAAACGAGCATGAAATCAGCTTTTATCAGGCATTGCGTGCAGCATCGGAAATTCCGTCTCTTGGCAGGGCATCCGTTAAAATTGAGCCGTTTGTAACGTTTATTCAGGCAATGCGTTCCAAGACAGACCTGCTTTCCGTATCGGAGATTTTGCAGGAAATTATAGATGCAACAGGCTATGTAAAGGAACTGGAAGCCGAAGATACGGAAGAAGCGCGCGCAAGAATCGAAAACATTGAAGAGCTTCAGGGAAAAGCACTGACCTATGAAGAAAACGAAAAGGAACCTACGCTGTCCGGATTTCTGGAAGAAGTTGCGTTGGTAGCCGACATTGACAGCTTGGATGCGGACAACGATCGTGTCATACTGATGACCCTACATAGCGCCAAAGGTCTGGAATTTCCGCAGGTATATCTGGCCGGAATGGAAGATGGCCTGTTTCCGAGCTATATGTCGATTACGAGCGATCAGGCAACCGAGGAAATCGAAGAAGAGCGGCGGCTTGCGTATGTAGGAATTACAAGAGCCATGAAAAATCTGATGATTACCTGTGCGAGACAGCGCGTGGTGCGCGGGCAGCTGCAGTACAACCGCGTCTCAAGATTTGTAAGGGAGATTCCGGACGGGGTACTCGAACAGCAGGGCGTCAGACAGCGTGTACAGTCCGCCGGACAGCCTTCCTTATCGCAGTTGAAAGCGAACGCATTTCGACAGGCTTCGGAATTGTTTCACGCGAAGCCAATGGCATTGCAGTCAAATACATGGTCCGATCAGATGTTTGATAAGGAGCCGGCGCCGCAAACCGACACATCCGCAGACAGCCAGATTCGAAAAAGGCTGGGCTATGATGTAGGTGATCTTGTCCTTCACCGGAAATTTGGAGAAGGAATGGTTGTAAAAATTGTTTCCGGTGGACGTGATTATGAAGTGACGGTGCAGTTTCATCAGGCAGGCGTGAAAAAAATGTTTGCGGCGTTTGCAAAACTGGAAAAAGTATAGCACCGCATTCGCATGAAAATATCCGGATGAAAATATTCGGGTGCAGAGGAAAATACCGTGCAGCATTATTATTTATAAAAAACAATAAAATGTAAATTTTTTCTCGCTATCTGGGAAAGATATGTTATAATAGTATAGATTAAGTGAAGTGCAGGCATACTGTACTTGTAAATAGAGCGGAAAGGAGAAGAAGTAATATGAATCGCTTGGATGAATTACATGGATTACTGTCTGAAAATGTGGCAAAGGTTGGGGATCTTCTGAGAAAGGAAGATGAATCTGAAAAGAAAAAAGCAAAGCGGTATGGATTTTTGCAGCACTTGGCATTGTTGTCGTAGCGGCAGCTGCAATTTATGGCCTGTATCGTTTCTTTGCTCCGGATTATCTGGAAGATTTCGAAGATGATTTCGACGATGACTTTGATGATGATTTCTTTGAAGACGAAGAAGAAAAAGACGAAGAATCCGTATCGGAAACAAAAGCAGCAGAAGATACCATAACA
Organism: Eubacterium plexicaudatum ASF492; assembly: GCF_000364225.2. Classification (GTDB taxonomy): domain Bacteria; phylum Bacillota; class Clostridia; order Lachnospirales; family Lachnospiraceae; genus Eubacterium_J; species Eubacterium_J plexicaudatum. The sequence goes on along the minus strand of NZ_AQFT02000001.1, from coordinate 3,153,635 downwards.
GATGATATGACAGAAGAGGAATAATCTGAGAACCATCATCAAAAACATAAAATCAGAATGACAGATTATTCAAAAGAACATGTAGAACGGCCGGAAAGTAATTTCCGGCCGGTTTTTTGGTGAATCAAAAGTCTGGCAAATAGAATGGAAGGGACATAGAGATGAAAAAGGTGAAACGGGCGAAGGGACGATTGAAAAAGTAGAATTTCCAAATAAATGCATCGTCCATACGGAAGATGGAGAAAAAGTGATTTTAAAAAACGGTGTACAGGGACAGCAGGTACGTTTTTCGATCCGCAAAAAGAGAAAAGGAAAATGTGAGGGACATTTGCTGGAAGTATTGAAAAAATCTCCGTTGGAACTGGAAAAAGCCGCATGCGGGCATTTTGGAATATGTGGCGGTTGTGTATACCAGAACCTGGACTATGAGCAGCAGATCAAACTCAAAGAATCTCAGGTCAAAGACCTGCTTCTGCCAGTTGTAAAAGCGCCGAATTCTGCATGGTTTGAAGGAATCAAGCAAAGTCCGGTTCAGTTCGGATACCGTAATAAAATGGAATTTTCATTTGGAGATGCATACAAAGACGGACCGCTTGCACTGGGACTGCATAAACGGAACAGTTTTTATGATATCGTTACCGTTGACCAATGTGTGATTACGGATACGGACTACAATCAGATTTTAAAAGCGACGCTGTCCTGGTTTTCTGCCCACAAAGTCAGTTATTTTAAGAAAAATTCACATGTAGGATATCTGCGCCACCTACTGGTACGTAAAGCGGCAAAAACAGGAGAAATTCTGATTGACCTTGTAACAACAACACAATCCTGTGGTGACATGCCGCAATCGGAACTGCTGGACGGTTTTCAAAATATGTTGCGGCAGCTGCCTCTGCAGGGAACCATCGCAGGCATTTTACACACAAAAAACGACAGCGCCGCGGACGCGGTCATCAATGAAGGAACCGATATTCTGTACGGACAGGATTATTTTTATGAAGAACTGCTTGGACTGCAATTTAAAATTTCCGCTTTTTCTTTTTTCCAGACCAATTCCCTTGGAGCGGAGGTATTATATGAAACGGTCAGGGAATTTATGGGTGCCTGCGCGGATACACAGGCCGGGGTAATATATGATCTGTATTCCGGAACAGGGACAATTGCACAAATGATGGCACCTGCGGCAAAGAAAGTCATTGGCGTTGAAATTGTGGAAGAAGCCGTCCACGCAGCGCGGCAGAATGCAAAACGCAACGGCCTGGAGAACTGTGAATTTCTGGCAGGAGATGTGTTAAAAATGCTGGAAACAATCGAGGACAGGCCGGACGTAATTATCCTGGATCCACCACGGGAAGGCGTGCATCCGAAAGCATTGAAAAAGATTTTGGATTACGGGGTGGACAAGATGGTGTATATATCCTGCAAACCTACGAGTCTGGCGAGGGATTTGGAGATGATGCAGGAGAGAGGGTATTATGTGGAACGGGGGTGTTGTGTGGATATGTTTCCTGGGACGGTGCATGTTGAGTGTGTCGTGTTGATGTCAAGGGTGGAAGAGTAGGTGTGTAGAAAGGCTCTGATTTCAAGGGATTTGTGGCATTTAAGTGCGATTTTACGGCGTTTTCAATCCTGTCAAATGCCGTAAAATTAAGGCTTAGGGAACATATCGAATGGCATAGTTGAGTTGACAGAATTACTTTAGAGGTAGGTTGTGTAGACAGGATTATTATGGTTGACAGGATTGATGTATAGACTAATCACCATCTGGGAAAAACTAATGAATGATAATTAGTCGAGAACAGATAGGTGAGAAAATATGCCAAATAATCCAAAGGTTCATTACATTCCTGCAAACCCTCCAAAGAGAGAAAAGCGTGTCGGGATTTACTGCCGTGTAAGTACAAACAGCTTGGAGCAACTCCAAAGCCTGACTGCACAGGTATCTCATTTGACAAGATTAACAGCTGCCGTACCACAATGGCTTCTGTCAGATGTTTATATGGATATTGCTACAAGTAAGACAGGCTCATCACGAAAAGAATTTAATCGGATGCTGGAGGATTGCAAATCACATAAGCTGGAGATAGTCATAACGAAAGATGTCAGCAGGTTCGGAAGAGATACAGTTGAAGTTTTAGATGCTTTTAATCAATTAAAGGCGTTAGGTGTTCGTGTGATATTTGAAGGAAATAGCTTAGATACTGCAAATACAAGCAGCGATTTGATGGTGGCTGTAATTGAGTCCATTGCACAAGCTGAAAATGAATCAAGAAGTGAAAATATAAAATGGGGCATTAAGCAACGGGCAGCAGAAGGAACTTCAAAACTTTATGATAGAAAGTGTTATGGCTACAAACATAATGAGGATGGTCATTTAGTAATTGATGAAGAAACGGCTAAAAATGTTAAATTGATATATGACTTATATCTCAGTGGTCAAAGTGTTGTTGGCATTATCAAAGAACTTGCAAAGCGTAAAATCTTCTCTCCAAAAGGAAAAGAGAATTGGAATAAAAGGTCTATAGAATGGATATTAAGCAATGAAAAATATACTGGTAATGTCGAACTTTTGAAATCGAGTAAAAGTGAGGTTCATTATCTGGCATCGGGAAGTCATCCTGCTATAATTTCAAAGGAAGTTTTTGAGGCTGTGCAGATTGAGAAGACCCAGAGGAGTAATGTGGTGAAAGGTGAGGATGGAATTAAGAGGAAAAGTGAGAAGTATAGTTCAAAGAAAATGAAATAGAGGTTTGTGAAATGTCTAATTCAAAAAAGGTTATATGAATTAAATGCAACACAAAAACTTGAAAGGATTGATTTTATGCAAACTGATAATTTGAGTTTAAAAAGAAGTCTTGTTTTGCAATCATTTGCACCTCTTTTTTTGCTGTTGACTATCAAGCATTTGGATATAAATTTATATCTTAAATTGATTTATAAATTTATAGATATTTGGAGTAAAACTGGGATAAAGGCGTTTGCTATAGCAATAAATCATACTTCCTTTGGAGGCTTTGTAGTTTCGGCTATCAGTATAATTTGGTTGATGATTACAATTATGATTGCATTGGGATTCAATGGAATACAAAAGGCAGGGTTTAAATCAGCAGGAGAGCAAATAATAATAGAAGATTCGCCCAATGATGGTGGTGCAACATTTTTGGTAACATATGTTTTACCGCTTTTGACGGATGATGTGGAGTCTATTAGAGGATTAATAGTGTTTTTAACAATGCTTATAATGGTTGTTTTATTGTTGACAAGGTCGAATACTTTTTATCAAAATCCGATACTTGCAGCAATGAAATATAGAACATTTTCTTTTAAATTTTTAAATCCGTCAAATGATATTACAAATCCGGAAAGGGTATATATTGGAATTACTTATAAAAAACCAATAGTTGAAGAAGCAGTAATAAAACGTAAATATATTTCAGATGGTGTATTTGTTATTTATAATGATTAGTCAATTCAAAGGAGGAAAAAAATATGTCAGAGGCAGGCTTGAATGAAGAACAAATTAGAACAAAGATAAAAGAATTTTGTGATAATCCAGTTCAAAGTGGATTAGAAGCATATGTTGTAAAAAAGGATTCTCCTAAACTAAAAAGAATGTCATTATCTGAAGAAGAAAATGAAGAGGGAAAGAATTTTAGAACAGTGCTTAAAGAAATGTTTTTTGAAATTCTCGAAGAAAAATTTTTATCACAGGAATCTGAATATGCAGATGGTCATAAATTAGCTGATAATCAGCACAAAATTCTGATTTTCGAACAAGGAGATAGTTTTCATCCGTTTACATACATTTCTGATATTGATGAATTTGATGAATTTGTACCAGAAGATTTGATTGATGCCTCCGGTCTTATGTTCTGCATTAGAAAAGGAACAGACGTGCTTTGGATATATCAGCATCTTTGGAGTATTATGGTACCAAATAAAAAGAAAACTAATCCTATGGCTCGGATTATGCGATTTGAAAATAAGATTGTATTTGAGGAGCAACGTGAAAACCTGCTGACAATAGCAAAGAAAATAGATATTATAGTAATGAATAATCATTTGATTACAAGTAATACTACTCTTTTACAAAAATATTTTGGATTTCAGGATTATGTTTATCAGACAGCACAACAGACAATTCAGTGTATTGTACAGAAAAATCTTGTCGAAAACACTGAAAAGTTAACAGAATATATTAGTAGGGGTAAACCTAAATACGCTAGAAAGATGATGCGTATCGGTTTATCAAAAGTTTTTGATTTAACACAAGAGCAATTGATTAATAAGGTTAATACATTACCACGTTGGCAGGGAAAATTTAATTTTAATCAAGACTCGAATCAAATTGTGCTTAACACTTTTAGTGAAGTAGAAAGTCTAATTGATTTATTTGATGAGAGATACACACGTTCTGATGTAACTGATACTGAATATGATACAGATGTTAAAACAGTAGCTGAACCAACACAAATAGATTAGGAGAAATATTCGATGAATACTTACGATATTAATAGTAATAAGTCTATTTTAGAATCCTTAGTTGAAAAAGCTCTTTTAGATACTGTAAAATGGATTCATAATAAGTGTAGCCCACAGGAACCAGATTATATTGCAGCTTTATCGACTAAATTTATAAAAGATTTTTTCAATATATTAGTGGCGGCTTTTCCTGATTACGATTTTTCAGTTTCGGGTGTATATTGCCATCAAAAACCAATAGTAGATATAGGCTTAGATAAAAAACCTGAGTTGGGAGATATTTTATTTGTTTATGTAGATAGAAGAGGGGGTGGTGAAAAAATACTAAATTCTCTATTGCTTCAAGCTAAGATATCGGATCATCCTTCATTAAGAGTACATAAAAATGAGAAACATCAGTTAGAGTTATATAGAAGATGGCCTGAGTTTAAATATTGCCGAGCAGGTTTTTAAATGGTGTGAAAAGAAACGTTTTGCCTAAAACAATCAATGATGGGGCGCAATATTTGTTAATTGATAGTAATCCATTAACAAATGGAGTCTGCTTTGGAAAAGGTATGTTTCCATTGGGGTGTGCTGTGCCGAATGATAATTTATATATTAATGACAGCTTATCTAAAGAACTTGTTAATTTATTGAAATTTAAGTCGGGGCGTACATTCGATTGTAATCCTTACATGACGAAAGATGAGTGGTCAAAAATGATATGGGATTTATTAAGGATTGTGGCTTGCAAATATTCTAAAAGAAAAAATGCAAAAATAAACTCATTTCCTAGAAGTAATGAATATAATCACTTTTTTACAGAAATATGGGCAGTATAACACTATTAGATGAGGCACTTGGCAACTATGCCAATGATATAGAAATGACTGATGAAGATGGTGGTGTATCAGTAGTACTAATTGAAAGTCGGTTAAAGAGAATTCAAGAAGAAGGAGAATTATAGTGATTTTGTAATAACGTTTTGGCTACATTACTATTGTTTAAACGGTGAATTAAAGAAATAGCCTAATCAAAAATATAAGATTGATAAGACAGAATAATTATAAAATTCCTTAAAAATAAAGCTTTTAAGCACGATGGATATATTTGGTAATAGCCTAACTATTACATGTTGAGTGTGTCGTGTTGATGTCAAGGGTGGAGAAATAGGTGTGTGGAAAGGCTTTGATTTCAAAGGATTTGTGGCATTTAAGTGCGATTTTATGGCGTTTTCAATCCTGTCAAATGCCGTAAAATTAAGGCTTAGGGAACATATCGAATGGCATAGTTGAGTTGACAGAATGGATAAATAGTAGGGTTGTGTAGACAGGATTGATGTGATAGGTTGGCATATAGATGTCAGATGTCCAACAATAGTTGATTTTTATACAAGTTTTTGATATAATATGGTCAGGAAAATTGCAAACAGGAGTTGATGATATGACCAAAGAAAAACGGTTATCAGATGATGTGGCTGATTCTATATTGTCCATGATTACAATAGAGAAAAGATTTAAAGCGGGAGATAAACTCCCAAATGAAAATGAGTTATCAGAGGAACTTGGAGTTAGCCGGACTACACTAAGGGAGGCCATAAGAATTCTGGCTGCTGGTAATGTTGTTGAGATTCAAAGGGGCAGAGGGACTTTTGTTAAAGAAAATTTTGAAGAAAATACTTTAGATGAGCTATCCGTATTGACTTCAGCGAAAATGAATGCCGATGATCTATATGAGATGCGTCTGATTTTTGAGCCGGAGGCTGCCTATTATGCAACCTTGCGGGCTACAGAAAGTGAGCTGCAAAGGATTATATCCATTGGTGAAAATATAGAGCAGCTCATATTGGAGGATAAGGACAGGACTCTGGAAGAACAGGCTTTTCACCGTTCCATTGCAAAGGCAACCCATAATGATTTTATGAACAAGCTGATGCCAGTGATACAGGAAGCGATTGATAAGGGTGTAACTTTGTCGAAGAAGAAGAAAGTTGCATCAGAGGATACGGTTACGGATCACAGGATACTTATGAATTTTATGAAAAGCAGAAATGCAGAGGGTGCAAGAAACGCTATGCGGATACACATTCTTCATGCGATAGAGCGGTTAGGGTTAGAAAAAACAGAATAAAATTGTTTAAGGATGTAAAACCTAAAAATGGCGTGGTCAATTTTGGCTGCGTCTTTTTTGTTGCGTTTTGATATTAATTCAAAATAAGTTTACTTGGCATCGAAAATAGAGCAGACAATATAGTTGACATAAGACAGCAGACATGCTATAATAAAAAAACAATAAACAAAGGAGGCCATGAATATGCGAAGTGACAAAATAAAAAAAGGAATAACGGCGGCTCCGCAAAGAGCCCTGCTCCATGCATTAGGTGTAACAGAAAAGGAACTGGAAAAGCCATTCATAGGTATTGTAAGTTCTTATAATGAGATTGTACCAGGGCATATGAATATTGATAAGATTACCGAAGCTGTTAAACAGGGGGTTGCACAGGCAGGCGGAGTGCCATTTGTTTTTCCTGCCATTGCGGTATGCGATGGCATAGCAATGGGACATGAAGGCATGAAGTTTTCGCTGGTTACAAGAGAGCTGATTGCTGACTCTACGGAGGCGATGGCAACAGCACATCCTTTTGATGGGCTGGTATTTATACCGAATTGCGATAAGAATGTTCCGGGGTTACTGATGGCGGCTGCAAGACTTAATGTACCATCCATATTTATCAGCGGCGGAGCAATGCTTGCAGGTGATTTTGAAAACAGGAAAATCAGTTACTCAAATATTTCAGAAGCTGTAAGCGAATATAAGAGTGGGAAAATTGATGCGGACACATTGCGTATGTATGAAAATTCTGCCTGCCCGACCTGCGGTTCCTGTTCGGGGATGTTTACGGCAAACAGCATGAACTGCCTTACAGAAGTTCTCGGAATGGCACTGAGTGGAAATGGCACCATTCCAGCTGTTTACTCTGAAAGACTTCGTCTGGCAAAAGAAACGGGAATGCAGATTATGGAATTAGTTAAAAAAGGGATAAAACCAAGGGATATTATGACGAAAGAGGCTTTTGAAAACGCACTTACAATTGATATGGCATTAGGTGGTTCGACGAACAGTCTGCTTCATTTGCCGGCTGTTGCGCATGAATGTGACTTATGCTTAGACTTGGAAACAGCAAATAATATTTCGGCAAAAACACCAAATATATGCCATCTTGTCCCGTCAGGGCAGCACTACATTGAACAGCTGCATAAAGCAGGAGGCATTGCTGCTGTAATGCATGAAATCAACAAGGCAGGGCTGTTGAATAAGGACTGCATTACCTGTAATGGAAAAACGGTAAGGGAAAATATTTGTGGAAAAGAGATTAAAGACCATACTGTTATTAGGGATATAGCTAATCCTTATAGTAAAGAGGGTGGTATTGCTGTTCTCAAAGGAAACCTGGCTCCTGACGGATGTGTGGTGAAACGGGCTGCTGTTGCGGAAAATATGATGAAGCACAAAGGCAGAGCAAGGGTATTTGATGGAGAAGAATCTGCATTAAATGCAATTTATGCAGGAGGAATACAGGCAGGAGATGTCGTTGTAATTAGGTATGAGGGTCCAAAAGGCGGACCGGGTATGCGTGAGATGTTAAATCCTACATCGGCTATTATGGGCAGCGGTTTAGGAGACAGCGTAGCGCTCATAACAGATGGCAGATTTTCTGGGGCCACCCGCGGAGCGGCAATCGGCCATGTATCGCCAGAGGCAGCAGTCGGGGGAAATATTGCTCTAATTCAGGATGGCGATATGATAGAAATCGACATACCTGCAAATACAATTAATGTCCTGGTTTCAGATGAGGAGTTGGAAAATAGGAGAAAAAATTTGGTTCCTTTTGAAATCAAAGTAAAGAAAGGCTATTTAGCAAGGTATTCAAAACTGGTTGCATCAGGCTGCAAAGGAGCGATATTGGAGTAACCTGTTGAAGGGAAGTGGTGTCATTGAGTAGTAATTTAACTGGTGAAAAAATGAACATAGAAAAACAATTTAATCTGATTGCAGAAGAATATGACAGCAACCGAAGAAAATTTATTCCCTGCTTTGATGATTTCTACAAGAATACAACGGAATTTATTGTTTCAAATATAGAGAAGCCAAAACAAATTGTTGATTTAGGCGCCGGGACAGGTTTATTAATATATTTCTGGTATCAGCAATGCCCTGATTCTAAATATGTGCTTGTGGATATTGCCGATGAAATGTTGAACGTTGCCCGAAAAAGATTTGAGGGTATTGAAAACATATCATATCAAACCGAAAATTATATTCACAAGCTCCCCGATATTCTTTTTGATACGGTTATTTCAGCCTTATCCATTCACCATTTAGAGGATAAGGATAAGAAAAAACTATTTGCAAGAATATATGACAGCTTGCCGGATGGCGGCTTATTCGTAAACTATGACCAGTTTTGTGCCGGACAGCCGGAAATGGATGATTGGTTTAATTCTTTTTGGGAAAGCCAGTTAGCAAACAGTGGATTAACAGATAAAGACATAGAGTTATGGAAAGAACGCAGAAAATTAGACAGAGAATGTACCGCCCGACAGGAAGTGGATATGTTGAAAGACTGTAGATTTAAAATGGTTAAGTGCGTCTATTCTTATCAAAAGTTTTCTGTGATTGTTGCCATTAAATAGTGTATCAGGATATTGGATTCTTACTTATCATTTATTTTGATGGGTATAAAAAATTTGAAAGGGTGATGAATAAATGCATACCTTTGAATTTGATGGAGAGAAATACAAAAAAGCCTCTAAGCATCAGAAAGAATGGGGTAACAGCTTAATTGGGGAATTAACTTTAAAAGGACACGAAACTATTTTAGATCTGGGCTGTGGAGACGGCCGTTTGACAGAACAATTAGCTCAATTAGTGCCTAATGGAAGTGTTTTGGGGATTGATGGTTCTTCCGGAATGATTGAAACCGCTAAGCAGCGAAGCAGGTATAATTTAGTATTCACTCAAATGGACATAAATAGGATTCATTTTCATAATGAATTTAATGTTATTTTTTCAAATGCAACGCTTCATTGGATCAGAGATCATAAAAAATTGTTATACAATAGTTTTATGGCATTGAAGGAAGGCGGTATGCTTTTATGGGATTTTGCTGGTGACGGTAATTGCTCCAATTTTTATGAGGTTGTTCAAGAAAAAATACAGGATGAAAACTATAAACCATATTTTAATAACTTTGAATGGCCGTGGTATATGCCAGTAAAGACCGACTATGAAAAATCATTGCTACTTTTGGATTTAGTAGATATAACATAACAGAGGTAAATAGGGATAGATATTTTACCAGTCCTGATGAAATGATAAAATGGATAGATCAGCCGAGCATAGTCCCTTTTATTAATGTTATACCTAATGAATTGAAGGCGGTATTTCGTGAAGAAATTATTAAATTAATGCTGGAAAGAACATTGCAGTCAGATGGTACTTGTTTTGAATCATTCCGACGCATTCATGTAAAAGCAATTAAATAATTTTTTGTTTCGAGTGGATTATTGATGTATTTTAAACACATAAAATTTGGAAAGGAAGGTGAACAGCATCGGACGGATACTGATTGTAGAGTTTTCGGAGCGGGATGATTTGGCATTTGATGAAGTAATGCAGGTTTTAAATCAGCATTCGAATTTTGAGCAACTTCAGCTTAAAAATATGTCGATGTTGTCACTTCCGGGACTTGATATTTATCCTGACCGCCGCAAGGTATATCGCAACAGTAATGAGATCAGTCTAACAACAAAGGAATTTGAAATTTTTTATCTGCTGGTGGTAAACAAAGGACGAGTTCTTACATATGACCAGATATACCATAAAGTGTGGAACGAGGATACCATCGGCAATGAAAAGAATGCTGTAAAATGCCATATCCGTAACATTCGGGATAAACTGGATGTAACTATGCCAGAGGCACCATTTACTATCAAATGCGTCCGTGAGATTGGGTACTGCTTTGAGGTGAATTCAGAATAATATAAATATATAACAGCGGTTTGAGAAATCAGCCGCTGTATTTTTTGCAATTTTGAGTGTCGAAACTTGCGATTTCCTACACCGTTTCTACCGTATGCCTACACTTTCGCTGCTCTTTGATGTTATATACTTTCCCCATTGACAAGCTGTCAGGGGAAAGCTATACGGAACGCTGCGTATCCCCGGAAAGGGGATGCCATGAACCGGATCAGAGCAGAAACAGGTTGCCCACCGCTACAAATAACAATATATATTTTTAACATATATACCGCAGTCTTTGAGGGGATTGCGGTATTTTTCTATTCGACACAATTCTTATTATCCCCTGCTTATATCCCAAAATCCAATTATATTCTTAAAACGAGTGCATCTGCCTTATGGTGGGTGCGCTTTTTCTTTGTCGTAAAAAGTCTGTTCCTGACATCTTATCATTCCCGCGCACCGCCCTTCGGTCTTGAATTTTTAACTTTCAAAAATTTCAAGACTGGAGGAAATCAGAATGAAAATTAAATATGAATTTGCAGACGGGACGGTGTCAGAGGTCGAGGTGGAGGAATCCATCGGTGCTGTCATCATTGATTCAAGACGCAAAGAGGACAACCTGTCACGCAAGGAAAGATATCACTGTTATTCGCTTGATGCTATGCCGTATGGCGATAAGGATAAATTCATGCCTTATTCGGAGGAATCACCTGATTGGATGATGGAACAGGAAGAATATAGCAGCCATATCAATAAAACCTTTGCCAGACTGTCGGAAATCCAACAGCGAAGGATGCTGATGCTGGCAGCCGGAATGTCAATGCATGAGATTGCGGATAAAGAAGGGGTCGATTATCGTGCCGTTTATGATTCCATTAAGGCTGCAAGAAAAAAGTTTTTGAAATATTTCTAAAAAACACCTCATCAAAAAGCCCCGAAAATCTCCGTAGATATGGAAGGCAGTTTTAACATGTCTTTCAGAAAGGGGTGGATTATGGACCACACATTAAAGATCAGTGTTTCAAAGAAGCCGTCCACTGGCGGGATCGTGAGCTGCCGCCATATCTCCGTGAGGGAGCGTTTCTTGCGCTTCCTCCTGGGGAATAAGCAGCAGCTTACGGTGATTGTGCCGGGTGATTCTGTCAGGGAACTGGCTATCAGTGAAGTAAAAGAAGGAGGGACTGTACATGGGCAAAGTGAAGTTACTGCTTGATGTTATCGGGGATCTACGTTCCCTTGCCGACAGCCTGCAGGCGGTTGCGGACGTAGTGGCAGAGAATGACGGATCTGCAGAAATGACATCCACAAAAGAATTGGAGGAAAAAGCCAGGACGAAAGCCGCTGCAAAGAAAAATACAGCAAAAAAGACTGTAAAGGCAGAGCCAGAAGAGAAGCCTCTGACTCTGGAGGAAGTCCGTGCGGTGCTGGCGGAAAAATCCCGTGCGGGACATACGGCCGAGGTAAAAGAGCTGTTGAATAAGCATGGCGCGGATAAGCTGTCGGAGATCGATCCGTCAGAGTACCCTGCCCTGCTTACGGATGCGGAGGTGCTATAAATGGGAATACACGCTTTATTATCTGCATCTTCAAGCCACAGATGGCTTGCCTGCCCGCCGTCTGCAAGACTGTGTGAAAATTATGAGGATACAGGCAGTGAATATGCACAGCAGGGTACGGATGCCCACAGCCTGTGTGAACACAAATTGAAACTGTTATTGGGCATGGAAACTGCAGACCCGACTGCCGAACTTTCTTTCTACGATGAGGAAATGGAAGACTGTGCCTGCGGCTATGCGGAATATGTCCTTTCACTGGTGGAGGAGGCAAAGAAAACCTGCAAAGACCCTGTCGTGCTGATTGAACAGAAACTGGACTTCTCCCGCTTTGTAAAAGACGGTTTTGGCACAGGGGATTGTGTAATCATTGCAGACGGAACGCTCTACATCATTGATTACAAGCATGGCAAGGGCGTGGAGATTTCCGCCACAGAAAATCCTCAGATGATGCTGTATGCCCTGGGTGCGCTGGAGCTGTTCGACGGCATCTATGACATTGATACCGTCCAAATGGCAATCTACCAGCCGCGCAGGGAGAATGTCAGCGTGTGCGTCATGGCAAAGGATGACCTTCTGCAGTGGGCGTACAACGACCTTATGGCGAAAGCGAAGCTGGCTTATGACGGTGAGGGAGAATTTAACGCAGGCGAATACTGCAGATTCTGTAAGGCAAAAGCGGTCTGCAGGAAACGTGCGGAATACAACCTGGAGCTTGCAAGGTACGATTTTGAAATGCCCGCAACTCTGGAAGATGATGAGATTGCAGCAATCCTTATAAAAGCGGATGAGCTGGCGGCATGGGCGGCTGACGTGAAAGAATTTGCACTGCAGCAGGCTCTGAGCGGTGTAAAGTATGACGGCTTTAAAATCGTGGAAGGCCGTTCCAACCGTAAGTATACCGATGAGGGTGCTGTAGCAGATACTGTAAAGAAAGCAGGTTATGACCCATACGAGCCGAAGCTCCTTGGCATCACTGCTATGGAAAAACTGCTCGGCAGAAAGAAGTTTGCGGAAATTTTAAACGGTCTTGTGGAGAAACCACAGGGCAAGCCTGCACTGGTGCCGGAGTCAGACAAGAGACCGCCAATGAATACGGCGGCAGAAGATTTTAAGTAAATTCAGGAGGAAAACCATATGTCAAACACAGTTACAAATCCAACAAAGGTGATCACGGGACCGGATACCCGATGGAGCTACTGCAATGCCTGGGAAGCCAAATCAATAAATGGCGGCACGCCGAAATTTTCTGTGTCGCTCATTATCCCGAAATCAGATAAAAAGACCATTGCAAAGATTAAGGCGGCTATTGAGGCGGCGTACCGTGAGGGTGAATCCAAACTTAAGGGGAACGGGAGAAGCGTTCCTGCACTTTCTGTCCTCAAAACCCCGCTCCGTGACGGGGATACGGAACGTCCGGATGATGAAGCCTATGCGGATTCCTATTTCGTCAATGCCAACAGCTCCACTGCGCCGGGCATCGTTGACGCAGACAGGCAGCCAATCATTGACCATTCGGAAGTCTACAGCGGTGTGTACGGCAGGGCGAGCATCAACTTTTATGCTTTCAACTCTAACGGCAATAAAGGAATCGCCTGCGGTCTGAACAATCTGCAGAAAATCCGTGATGGTGAACCTTTGGGCGGAAAATCCCGTGCGGAGGATGACTTTGCAGATGAGGATGAAGAGGATTTCCTGTCCTGACAGCATAACAGGAAAATACAGCCACGGGGTGGCGGGCGTTCTGCCTGCCGCCCTTAAGGCAGTGAAAGGAGCTGGTGGAATTGAAAACTTTATCACTGGATTTGGAAACATTCTCTGATATAGATTTATCCAAATGCGGAGTTTATAAATATGCTTCCTCCCCCGCTTTTGAGATTCTATTGTTTGGATACAGCGTGGACGGCGGAGAGGTTCAGGTGGTTGACCTCGCCTGCGGTGGGGAAATCCCTGCGGATATTTTAGCGGCACTGGAAGATGAAAATGTTATGAAGTGGGCATATAATGCGCAGTTTGAAAGGATTTGTCTGTCGAGGTTTCTTGGATTCCCTGTCGGGAGTTACCTTGACCCGTCATCATGGCGCTGCTCTATGGTCTGGGCTGCCACGCTTGGGCTACCCATGTCTTTGGAAAATGTGGGTGCTGTGCTTGGACTGGAAAAACAGAAACTGACAGAAGGAAAGGATCTGATTAGATATTTCTGTGTCCCATGCAAGCCGACCAAAGCAAACGGAGGCAGGACACGGAATCTGCTCGGACACGATATGGATAAATGGCAGAGGTTTAAGGCATACAACCTGCGTGATGTGGAGGCGGAAATGCAGATACAGCAGCGGCTTGCAAAATTCCCTGTGCCGGATTTTGTCTGGGAGGAATACCGCCAGGACCAGGAGATAAACGACCGTGGGATTGGCGTGGATATGGATATGGTCAGACAGGCGATTGCTATGGACGGGCGTTCAAAAGCGGAGCTGTCGGCTGCCATGAGAGAACTGACGGAGCTTGAAAATCCAAATTCGGTACAGCAGATGAAGCTGTGGCTTGCGGATAACGGTCTGGAGACGGATTCACTGGATAAAAAAGCTGTTGCAGGCCTGCTGAAAGAAGCGCCGGAGCCTTTGAAAACTGTGCTGGAACTTCGGCAGCAGCTTGCCAAATCTTCTGTGAAAAAGTACCAGGCGATGGAGAATGCTGTGTGTGCAGACAGCCGTGCGCATGGGATGTTTAAATTCTATGGTGCTAACAGAACAGGGCGCTACAGCGGGAAAATCATTCAGTTGCAAAATCTGCCTCAGAACCACATCACTGATCTGGCACAGGCACGGGAACTTGTGAAATGTGGTGATTATGACGCCCTTTCCATGCTTTATGAAGATATCCCTGATACACTGTCACAGCTTATCCGCACAGCCTTTGTGCCGCAGGACGGCAGAAAATTCATCGTGGCGGACTTTTCTGCGATTGAAGCGAGAGTGATCGCATGGATTGCCGGGGAGCGATGGAGGCTCAGGGTTTTTGAGGACGGCGGTGACATTTACTGTGCGTCAGCAAGCCAGATGTTCCATGTGCCTGTTGAAAAACACGGCGTGAACGGTCATCTGAGGCAGAAAGGTAAAATAGCGGAATTGGCCCTTGGATACGGCGGATCTGTAGGGGCGCTGAAATCAATGGGTGCGCTGGATATGGGGCTTGCGGAGGAAGAACTGCAGCCTCTGGTAAATGCCTGGAGGGATTCCAATCCAAATATCACGGAGTTTTGGTGGGATGTTGACCATGCCGTAAAGGAATGCATCAAAAAGAGAATGACGACAGAAACACATGGCATCCGATTCAGCTGTCAGAGCGGGATGCTGTTCATCACTCTTTTTTCAGGCAGGCGGCTTGCTTACGTGAAGCCGAGGATCGGTGAGAACCGTTTTGGTGGAGAGTCCGTCACCTACATGGGTGTCGGCAGTACGAAAAAATGGGAACGGCTGGAAAGCTATGGCCCCAAGTTTGTGGAAAATATCGTGCAGGCAACCGCCCGTGATATTTTGTGCTATGCCATGCAGACGCTGAAAAACTGTGCGATTGTGGCACATGTCCACGATGAGGTTATCATCGAGGCGGATAAGCGGATGTCTGTAGAGGCGGTCTGCGAACAGATGGGTAGGACTCCGCCCTGGGCAAAAGGCTTAGTGCTTCGGGCGGATGGTTACAGTTGTAGCTTCTACCAGAAAGATTAGGTGGGGTTATGGAAGTGTTAAGGATCGAGTATGCAACAGGATACATGGAGCTTATCGTGGAGGCATTCTTTCCCTGCAAGTTGCCAGTGGCAAGAAAAATCGCTCTGCTCATCAACAGATATTGTTCTGATGAAGTGAAAACGGAGCTGCTTTCGGAATTACGTGAAATGGCTGATGGCTACCAGGCGCTCTGTGATATGTACAAAGAAAAGGCAGAAGAACTTCCTGCTGGTTCACCTATGAAAAGATATTGGAAAGCACAGTTTAACAGGACGGAAATTCCCCGCAAAAGGATGGAGAGGAATATAGATCTGGTTTCAGGAGGTAAGACGGATGCACGGAAAAAAGATGCCTGAGTGCAGGGCGCACCATGACTGCTTTGCCAACCATGACGGTGTGTGCCACTGCCTGAATGATAACAATTTTAACGGGAAGGACTGCCCGTTTTATAAGACTGCAGAAACAGTCCGGAGAGAACAGAATGGAGGTTCAGATTATGGGGCTAAGAAGATGTAACGGTGAGGGATACTATGACCCGACCACATATGAGGCTTTGTCAAATATCAGGAAGGAAGAAAAAGCGGCGAAACGTGCGTACCGCCCGCTTGTATATATATGCTCCCCTTTTGCCGGGGATACGGAAAGAAATACGGAAAAAGCAAGGCATTACTGCCGTTTTGCGGTAAGGAGTGCCTGCATACCGCTGGCTCCGCACCTGCTTTTTCCACAGTTCATGGATGACGCTGTTGCTGCGGAAAGAAGCCTTGCAATGTTTATGAACATGGTTCTTTTATGCAGGTGCGAACAGATATGGGTATTCGGAAGCAGAATATCTGCGGGAATGGCAGCGGAGATTGAGAAAGCGGAAAGGAGGAATATGCCGGTCCGCTATTTCACAGAAAATTGTGAGGAGGTTGGATTATCTTGAAAATGACATTTTACACGGCAAACTGCAGGGGCAATGCAAAGAACAGCATTTATCCAAACAGACGTGTCGTTGACAATGAAGATGACTGCATGGAGGTCATGGCGTTTGACCATGTATGTGCGGAATTCAAAAACTGCCGCAGGAGCGGGGATAATTTCCTCTCCTGCGATGTGGACGTGATGGACTGTGACAATGACCATTCTGACAATCCCGCAGACTGGGTTCATCCGAAGGATTTAGAAGAAAAAATAGGAAAAGATGTGGCTTTGTTGTAGTGCCAAGCCGTAACCATATGAAACCAAAGGACGGCAGGTCTGCAAGGCCGAGGTTTCATGTGTACTTCCCACATGACCCGATTACAGACGGTGAGGCTTGCGCCGCTCTGAAAAAGGCAATCCATCAGAAATTCCCGTTTTTTGACGGCAATGCCATCGATTCTGCAAGGTTTATTTTGGAAATCCGTGCAGTGGGATCTTATGGCATGAGGGTGAGATTACCATCGACTGTATCGTGAAACTGCAGGGCAGCAGGGAGATTCCGCAGGGACAGAGGAACGCCACCATGTCGCATTTTGCGGGGCGTGTAGTGAAGCGTTACGGTGCAACAGAAAAGGCATATGGGATTTTTATGGAGGAGGCGGATAAATGCAGCCCTCCTCTTGAAGATGCGGAACTGTCTATGATCTGGCAGAGTGCCTGCCGCTTTGCGGAAAAGGTGAAAAGGCAGGACGGCTATGTTGCCCCGGACGAATACAATGATGAATTTGCAAGGGAAACTTTAAAGCCTGGGGATTATTCCGACATCGGGCAGGCAAAGGTGCTGGCAAGGGAGTATGGCGCAGAACTGCGTTATACGGCGGCAACGGACTACCTGCGTTTCTGTGGGCAGTATTGGGTGGAGTCCAAGCAGCAGGCAGTAGGGGCAGCGGAGGAATTTCTTGACCTGCAGCTTGAGGATGCAAAAGACGAGGTGTCACGCACACGGCGGGCACTGGTGGATATGGGTGTTTCGGAAGATGACATTGTGTCGGGCGGCAAGGCTCTGGAGAAGAAGATCAGCAGCAGCCAGACGGATGCTTATCTTGCATATAAAACCGCACTGGCATATAAAGCGTTCGTGATGAAACGCAGGGATATGAAATATATTGTGTCGGCCCTGCAGGCGGCAAAGCCGATGCTGGAGATCAGTGTGTCAGACCTTGATAAAGACGGCTTTCTGCTGAACACGCCCGATGGGACTTATTATCTACCCGATGGCCTGGAAGGCAGGCGTGACCACAGCTCGGAGGATTATATCACAAAGATTACGGCAGCCGAACCAGGTGATAAAGGCAAAGAACTGTGGCAGGATTCGCTCAACACTATTTTCTGCGGTGACGCGGAGCTGATCGATTATGTGCAGCAGATTGTGGGCATGGCTGCGGTCGGCCGTGTCTATATGGAGTCGTTGGTCATTGCCTACGGCGAGGGCAGGAACGGCAAATCCACGTTCTGGAACACCATAGCCCGTGTGCTTGGGACTTACAGCGGCAATATGTCCTCCGATACCCTCACGGTCGGATGCAAGAGGAATGTGAAGCCGGAGCTTGCCGAAGCCAAAGGAAAGCGTCTAATCATTGCCGCAGAACTGGAAGAAGGGATGCGCCTGAACACTGCCGTGGTCAAGCAGATGTGTTCCACGGATGAGATTTTTGCGGAGAAAAAGTATAAGGACCCGTTTTCCTTTACGCCGAGCCATACCCTTGTGCTGTATACCAACCACCTGCCAAGGGTGGGTGCAAATGACCCTGGGACGTGGAGGCGTTTAATTGTGATACCGTTCCATGCCAGAATAGAGGGCGCCGGGGATGTGAAGAATTATGCCGATTTCCTTGTGTCGGAAGCTGCCCCAGCGGTCATGGCGTGGATTATTGAGGGTGCAAAAAAAGTGATCAGCAGAAACTTCCACATCCCCTGCCCTGCCTGCGTGGAGGATGCCATCAAATCGTACCGTGAGGATAATGATTGGCTTGGGCATTTCCTGGGTGAGTGCTGCGAGGTGGCGGCGAATTATACGGAAAAGTCTGGAGAACTGTACCGTGCATACCGCTGCTACTGTGCGCAGACGGGAGAATATGCGAGAAGCACTGCGGATTTTTACAATGCACTGGAAATGGCGGGCTTTTCCAGAAGGAGGACGAAAGTTGGAATCACTGTATATGGTCTGCGTCTTCAGGATGAGGAAGTGGGCGGTTAAAAACACCCATTTTTCGGTAAGGGTGTAGGTCGGTGTAGGTCTCCGTATAAAACCCCCTTTAGGGCAGTTTTTTAGTAAAAAATTACCTATAGAGAGTTTTAAGGTACGACCTTCACCGACCTACACCACAAAGCCTGGAATGCTGAAAATATAAGGGTTTGGAGGTTATTGCATGAGAGAGAAAACCATAGAACAGAAATTTGTGGCGGCTGTTAAGGCCGTCGGAGGTCTGGCACTTAAGTTCACATCGCCCGGTTTTGATGGGGTGCCTGACAGAATCGTACTTCTCCCTGGTGGGAAAATGGCGTTTGTGGAGGTAAAAGCTCCTGGAGAAAAGCCACGCCCCCTGCAGTTAGCACGGCACAGGCTGTTACGGCGGTTAGGATTCAGAGTGTATGTGCTAGATGACGAGTCGCAGATTGGAGGAATAGTTGATGAAATACAGTCCACATGATTATCAAAAATATGCAGTCGGATATATTGAATCCCACCCGGTTGCAGCAGTCCTTTTGGATATGGGGCTTGGCAAAACGAGCATTACGCTGACCGCACTTGCCAGTCTGCTGTTTGACAGCTTTGAGGTTCATAAAATATTAATTTTAGCCCCTCTGCGGGTGGCAAGAAATACATGGAGTGCTGAAATCGAAAAGTGGGATCACTTAAAAGAATTGAAATACAGTGTGGCAGTCGGTACGGTGGCAGAACGGATTGCGGCATTGAAAGCGGAGGCTGATATTTATATCATCAACCGTGAAAATGTGCAGTGGCTGATTACTGAGAGCGGTATCCCCTTTGACTTTGATATGCTGGTAATTGATGAGCTGTCATCCTTCAAAAACCACCAGACGAAGAGGTTTAAAGCACTGATGAAAGTAAGGCCAAAGGTAAAACGAATTGTGGGGCTGACAGGAACGCCAAGCAGCAACGGGCTGATGGATTTATTGTCTGTATAATGGGGTTAAAACCCTCGCCTTTAGGCGAAACCTTTAGGTAAACCCTATGACTTTAGGTTTAATCTAAAGCTAAAATAGGAATACTAAACCTGAGGTGAAATCATGGAAAATTACAGAAAATCGTCGCACTGCACATATGATATTAAATATCACTTGGTATGGATAACAAAATACCGTAAACCTGTGATAATTGGAAAGATAGCTTTAAGGGCAAGAGAGCTGATCCGTATGGTATGTCAGAGCAATGAAGTAGAAATACTGGCAGGCCATGTGGGCAGCGACCATATACATCTGTTGGTTTCTGTTCCGCCCCACCTTTCAGCAAGTAAGCTGGTGCAATATATAAAAGGAAATACATCCAGGAAACTGCAGATGGAATATAAGGAATTAAATAAACAGTTTTGGGGACAGCATTTATGGGCAAGGGGATACTTTGTGGCAAGCAGCGGGAATGTGACGGATGAAATTATCAAAGAGTATATTAAAAACCAAGATTTGCAGGAAAAAACAAAGTCCGATAACTTTGAAATAGGATAAACGTATCAGAGTAAGCGAGAACTATACGGAGAAACGTCTTTAGGCTGCTTTAGCAGCCCACCGAACCTACCGGCTTTAGCCGGTAGTGGTTCAGTTGCAGAGTTCCGTCTGCTGGATATGGGAGAACGGCTTGGAAGGTTTATCGGCCAGTACCGCACCGCCTACTTCCAGCCTGATAAACGGAACGGGCAGATAATATTTTCTTACAAACCCCTGCCTGGGGCGGAAAAGCAGATATATGGTAAAATCTCCGATATCACGATTTCCATGAAATCTACTGACCATCTGCAGATGCCAAAGTTAATCAGCAGCGGGTATGAAGTACAGCTTTCAGACAAAGAGCGTGGGAAGTACGACAGACTGAAATCAGACCTGGTACTGGAGCTGACAGACGGAGAGATTACAGCCGCCAATGCCACTTCCCTTTCTGGAAAGCTGAGTCAGATGGCAAACGGAGCGATATATGATGATAAACAGGAGGTCATAGAGATACACAGCCGAAAGCTGGATGCACTGGAGGATATCATTGAGAGCATGAACGGCAGGCCGCTTCTGGTGGCTTACTGGTTCAGGCATGACCTGGAGAGGATTTCCAAACGGCTTAACTCCCTGCATATCCCGTTTGCAAAGCTGGATACCACAGCAAGCATCAGGCGTTGGAACAGCGGGGAGCTGCCGGTTGCTTTGATACACCCTGCATCGGCAGGACACGGGCTGAATCTCCAGAGCGGCGGTTCGGCGCTGGTATGGTTCGGGCTTACCTGGTCGCTGGAACTGTACCAGCAGACGGTGGCGAGGCTGTGGCGGCAGGGGCAGGAATCGGAGACCGTGGTGGTGCAGCACATCATCACAAAGGGAACCATTGACGAGCGGATCATGAAAGCGCTGGAATTAAAAGACACCTCGCAGTCCGCTTTGATAGATGCGGTAAAAGCCAACCTATGACAATCAACGAAAACCAGAGTCAATCCGGGGGAATTTCATTTTCGGAGGTGGCTTATGACAGCGAAAGAATATCTGATGCAGGCATACAGGCTGAATGAACTGATAGACTCCGATACGGAGGAGCTGGAACACCTGCGTGAGCTGGCGGGCAGGATATCAGGTTCAAACTTCGGCGAGCGTGTACAGTGCAGCAGGAACACGGAACCGCCCTTTGTAAAATATCTCAGCGACATCATAGAGATGGAGCAGAAAATACACAAAGAACTTTGTCAGCTGGTGGTTTTGAAAAAGCAGGTCAGCGGTTCGGTGGAAAAGGTCAGCGACCGTGAGGAGCGTCTGCTTCTGACCTACCGCTATCTTAATAACTGTACCTGGGAGGAGATTGGAGAAAGGCTCCACGTTTCAAACCGCACTGTCCACCGCATCCATGCATCGGCTTTGAAAAATTTTTCCGTGCCGGATTAATGTTGGCACACTTTGCCGTAGTTTGGCACAGGGAAAAGTAGTATGATAGTATCATAGAAAATTGCGTAAAGCACCAGGCCATTCATGGGATTAATCCTGTGGGTGGCTTTCTTTATGCCAAAAAAGGAGGTGGAGCTGATGCCGAGAAAACCAAAGCGGCCGTGTTCTTATCCCGGCTGTCCGAAACTTACCGACGGGCGGTTCTGTGAGGAACACACGAAGCTTATGAACAAACACTACGAGAAGTATGGCAGGGACCCTGCTGTACGCCGTAGGTATGGGCGTGCATGGAAAAGAATCCGTGACAGCTATGTAAAGACGCACCCGTTCTGTGAGCAGTGCTATGGGAAAGGAATTCTTGTGCCTGTTGAGGAAGTACACCATAAGAAACCTTTGTCCGAAGGCGGGACGCATGACAGGAGCAATTTAATTTCCCTTTGTAAATCCTGCCATTCAAGGATTCATGCAGAGCGCGGCGACAGGTGGCACTGACCCCAGGGGCGGTCAAAATCCCTAAAATGGAAACCGCCGGGCAACGGTGCCGGGGTCACACGCATAAAAAGCGGAAATCAAACGGGGTATTAACCTGTTGGTTTTTCCAGTATTTAATATGGTTTTCGTATGCTGCGGCGTTTGATTTCCGCAGCATTTTTTCAAAGGAAATCAAAGAAACGGGGGTGAAAACAGTGGCAAAGGACGGCAGTAACCGCGGCGGTGCAAGGCCGGGCGCAGGCAGGAAGCCAAAGGCACTCACGGAAAAAATCAGTGAGGGACGTTTCGCAGAAGTCCTGATGGTGCCTGCGGAGCTGGAAGGCGTGGATGTGCCGCCAGTGAAAGATTTTTTGAAATCGCCGCAGAAAAGCGGCCGTGAGCTGGTGGCGGAGGAAGTCTACCGTGAAACCTATGCCTGGCTTAAGGTGAGGAACTGTGACAGGCTGGTCACCGTCCAGATGGTGGAGCAGTATGCGATGAGCGTGTCCCGCTGGATTCAGTGTGAGGAGATTGTTTCCTCCACGGGGTTTCTTGCAAAACACCCGACCACAGGGGCGGCTATCGCTTCCCCTTATGTCGCCATGAGCCAGTCTTACATGAAACAGACCAATTACTGCTGGATGCAGATATACCAGATCGTCAAGGAGAACTGCTCGGTGGAGTTTTCAGGGAACACACCGCAGGATGATGTGATGGAGCGGCTCTTGAGGGCGAGGAAAGGAAACTGATATGAAAACAGAACTTACAGAATTTATGAAGACGCTGAATGCCAATAAGAAAAATTTAACAAGGCAGCAGTACCGCACCATCAAGGGTCAGGCATTTGCCGGGGATATCAAAGGTGCGGAGAAAGGCTTGTATAAGCTGCTGGACAGGAGGTGCGGGTAATTGAAAACGACAACGGAAATGCAGCTCATATCCACTGAAAAATTGATACCGTATGTGAACAATGCGAGGACACATTCTGCGGAGCAGATCAATAAACTCCGCTCATCCCTGCGTGAGTTCGGCTTTATTAATCCCGTTATTATTGACCGTGGCTTCAATGTCATAGCCGGCCACGGCAGGATTGAGGCAGCAAAGGCAGAGGGTATCCCAGAAGTGCCATGTGTGTTTGCAGATTATCTTACTGATGCCCAGAAGAAAGCATATATCTTAGCCGACAACCGCATGGCAATGGACGCAGGCTGGGATGAAGAACTTCTGAGGGTTGAGATTGAGGCTCTGCAGGCGGAGTCCTTTGATGTCGGCCTGACGGGATTTGACGAGAGTGAGATCGCAGATTTATTTGAGACAGACAGCGAAGTGAAGGATGATGGCTTTGATGTAGATGCAGAACTGGAAAAGCCGCCCGTGACGAAAAGCGGCGACCTCTGGCTGCTTGGAAACCACCGTCTTATCTGCGGTGACAGCACCAGGGAGGAAACATACACACTTCTGATGGACGGGAAGAAAGCCAACCTTGTGGTGACGGACCCGCCTTATAACGTAAACTATGAGGGCTCGGCGGGAAAAATCAAAAATGACAACATGGAAAATGGCAAATTTTATAAGTTTCTGCTTGACGCCTTTACCAACATGGAAAAGGTTATGGCGGATGACGCCAGCATCTATGTTTTCCATGCAGATACAGAAGGGCTGAATTTCAGAAAAGCATTTGCAGACGCAGGATTTTATCTTTCGGGGACGTGTATCTGGAAGAAGCAGAGCCTTGTGCTCGGCAGGAGTCCGTATCAGTGGCAGCATGAGCCGGTTCTGTTCGGATGGAAGAAGAAAGGCAGACACCAGTGGTACACAGGCAGGAAAGAGTCCACCATCTGGGAATTTGACAAACCGAAGAAAAACGGCGACCATCCGACCATGAAGCCTGTTCCGCTGGTCGCATATCCGATTAAAAATTCCAGTATGAGCAACTGTATTGTGCTTGATCCATTCGGCGGCAGCGGCTCTACACTGATCGCCTGTGAGCAGACGAACCGCGTGTGCCATACCATTGAGCTTGATGAAAAGTTCTGTGATGTCATTGTGAAAAGATTTATTGAACAGGCAGGTACAACGGAAAATGTGTACGTGGTGCGTGACAGCCAGAACATAAAGTTTGATGAGCTGGAGGTCGGTGCGGATGGAGAATAAAAATTTAACGCTTGGGAGTTTATTCTCAGGCTCTGGAGGTTTTGAACTTGGAGGCTTGATTTCCGGTATCACCCCTTTGTGGGCATCGGAGATCGAGCCTTTTCCTATCCGTGTCACAACAAAAAGGCTGCCGCAGGTGGAGCATTACGGCGATGTTTCCACACTTGACGGTGCAAAGCTTCCGCCCGTTGATATCATCACTTTCGGTTCGCCCTGCCAGGATATGTCCATTGCGGGAAAACGTGAGGGGCTTGGCGGCTCACGCAGTAATTTATTCTACCAGGCGGTAAGGATCGTTAAAGAAATGAGGTGTAAGACAGATGGCAGGTATCCAAGATTTGTGGTGTGGGAAAATGTCCCAGGGGCATTCTCGTCAAACAAAGGGAAAGACTTCAAAGCCGTCCTCGAAGAAATCTGCAAAGTCAAAGACCCCTGTGTGTATGTCCCTGGATCTGCAAAATGGCAGAATGCAGGGGAAATCCTGGGAGACGGCTACTCCGTCGCATGGCGGGTGTTCGATGCGCAGTTTTGGGGAGTCCCCCAGCGGAGAAAACGCATCTACCTTGTCGCAGATTTTGCAGGCGGGTGTGCAGGAAAAATATTATTTGAGTCAGAAGGCGTGTCTGGGTATACTCCGCAGGGCTTCAAGTCGTGGCAAGGAGCTGCCGCTAATCTTAAAGAAGGCGCTGGAACGGCAGGCAGGCTGTGTCTGAACGACCAGGGTGGAAACAGAATGGATGTAACGGAAGATGTGACCTGCACATTGAGAGCAGAATCCCATCATCCGCCCTGTGTTATGGAATCGGCAGGCTTCTGCACGGAACATTCGGCGAAAGCGAGGGGTATCGGTTATGAAGAAGAAACCGCACCGACCTTAAGAGCCGGCACTGTCCCTGCGGCGGTAGCTTTGGAAAACCATCCTGCCGACAGCCGGGTGAGGCTGTCTGGAGATAATATGTGCCAGACTCTGACTTCACGCATGGGTACGGGTGGCGGGAACATTCCGCTTGTTATGGAAAAGCCTAAATGCTATGATGTGCGTTTTACTTCCGAGGGAACGAAGAACGCCCGTCAGAACTGTTATGAAACGGAAACGGCAAGGACGATTGACACAGGCGGAAATGCTCCCGATTCCAACCAGGGCGGCGTGGCAGTTGTTTATGGGATATGTTCCAAAGACAGCAATTCCATGAAATCGGATAATCCGTACAGCGGATTTTATGAAGCTGAGACGGTGAGAACGATTGATACAAGTAACCAGTCACCGGCAAAAAATCAGGGCGGGATGGCGGTTGTTGCCCTGCAGGGTTCCATGATTGGAAGAAAAGATAAAAATGGTCCCCAGGGCAGCGGCATAAACGAAGATGTTTCTTTCACTTTGAATGCCACGGATCACCATGTGGTAGCTTATGGAATTGACCGTGCCGCTTTTAATCAGGGTAAAAACGCCCGGTTCGGCATAACGGTTGATGAGGAGGTTGAGCTTCCTATCATTGCAAGAGGAGCAAATGCCGTAGCGCATCCTGTTTACTGCACAAGCAAAAATTCCCATCACACTATCGCAGAAAAAGAACTGGCAAACACGCTGGTGGCTACCGATTATAAAGACCCGCCCTGCGTGGCAAAGGAGCAGACCACCGAACCGCATTATATTGTCCGCAGATTAACTCCGACCGAATGTGCAAGGCTGCAGGGCTTCCCCGACTGGTGGTGTGCGGATCTGGGAACAGAAAATCCCACGGATGAAGATTTGGAATTCTGGAGGGAGGTTTTTGAAACTCATCGCAAAATTATGGGGACTTCCTCAAAGCCAAAGACCGATAAGCAGATTATCAAATGGCTGAAAAACCCGCATTCCGACAGTGCCGAGTATAAAATGTGGGGCAACGGTATTTTTTTAGGGAACGCATATTTTGTGCTTTCCGGGATTGTGTACTACTCACAGTTCCCTGACTTTTTATTGTGACATTTTTTCTGTAATAACACTTGCTATTTCTGCGGTTTAGAGGGATATATGTAAGTACCAAAAGCCAGGCAGACTTTAAACGAAGGAGGTACTCACGATGAGGATTGAGTTTCATGTAACAGGGGCAGGCCGCAAGGCGCTCGTCACAGCGATGGGTGAGATTTTGGAAGCCCAGCCGAAATATCTCGGAATGCCGACGGCGGCTTATGAGGTGGATTATTTCCGCATTGATAAAAATGGCATGGTGGAGTTTGATGACAGGGCTGACAGTAGGGAGATTGAAAATCTGTTAGGGCGGCTTGCAGAAAGGGGCTTTGTCGGAGAGGGGCAGGAAGCCGCCACAGACGCACCGAAAGAAACGGCGGCAAATGATACGGCGGAAACGGATACTGCCCCACAGGGCGAAAATGTGGGGCTTACGGTGGCGGTTCCGCTTGGATCAGCGAATATTGATAACCTTAAGAAACTGCTTGAAGCAAAGGGCAGCCTAATCAAAAAGGCATTCGGTATCGATGAACTGCCAGTTGAAATTGACGGGGAGCAGATTTCCTTTCCCTGGTTTTCAGAAACGGACAGCGGTACGGCAAGGGCCTGCACGAATTTTATATCTGCCCTCTGCAGAATGAGCAGGGAGCAGAAACGCATCACGGCAACGGAAAAAGCTGTGGACAATGAAAAATACGCTTTCCGGTGTTTCCTGCTCCGCCTGGGGTTTATCGGGGAGGAATACAAGGCGGACAGAAAAATCCTGCTGAAAAACCTGAAAGGCAGCAGTGCATTTAAAAGCGGCGCAAAAAAGGAGGATGACACAGATGAAATTTCCAAGTAAGGAAATCGTGGAGCAGGTGCGTAAAAAGTATCCTGCCGGCACGAGGGTGGAGCTTCTGAAAATGGACGACTGCCAGGCTCCTCCGATTGGTACGAAAGGGACCGTAACAGGCGTTGATGACACGGCTTCGGTCATGGTTGAGTGGGATAATGGCAGCCATCTCCATGTAATTTTTGGAGAAGATGAAATACGCAGGATTTAGGTGTATCCGTCACAAATATACACAAGATATTGCAGGAATGATTGTGTAGTAATCGTATTGCTATATCCGGGGACAGACGCTAATATGTGTACACCGAAAGGGAAAACAAAGAAAAAGCGGAGGTACACACCATGAACGATAAGGTTTTAAGACAGGTTGAGGAAATGAAAAAGCAGACCATCGGGGTCGAGGTTGAGATGAATAACATTGCAAGGGATAAGGCGGCGAAGATTGCGGCTAAGTTCTTCGGCACAGGAAGATATGAAAACACGGCGGCCAGGAACGGCTACAGCACCTGGTCAGCCTGGGACGCAGACGGCAGGGAGTGGAAATTCCAGAAGGATGTTAGCATTGCGGGGCCGGACAGCGAAAAGTGCGAACTGGTGACGCCGATACTCACCTACGCAGACATGGAGCTTCTGCAGGAACTGATCAGGCAGCTCAGACACGCAGGCGCAAAGAGTGATGCCACGAGGGGCTGCGGAATCCACTGCCACGTCGGTGCAAACGGACACACACCGCAGACGCTCAGGAACCTTGCAAATATTATGGCGGGCCACGAAAGCCTTTTAGCGGATGCCCTGAACCTCGACAGGGGCAGGATGAACCGCTACTGCAGGACGGTCGATCCAAGATTTTTAGAGCAGCTCAACAAGAAAAAGCCAAAGACAATGGCGCAGCTTGCGGACATCTGGTACACCTCCAACGGGGCAAACTACGGCAGGACGCACCACTACAATGACAGCAGATACCATATGCTCAACTACCATGCTACCTTTACACATGGGACAATCGAATTCAGGTTATTCCAATTCGACGCACCTGCGGACGGCAAGAAAAACGGTCTCCACGCAGGGCAATTAAAAGCCTATATCCAGCTCTGCCTTGCACTCAGCCAGATGGCAAAGGAAGTGAGGACAGCATCACCGAAGGAACAGCAGAAGGAGAATCCGAAATACGCAATGAGGACATGGCTCTTAAGACTTGGATTTATCGGCGACGAGTTCAAAACGGCAAGGGAGATCTTAACAAAAAGGCTTGCAGGCGACACCGCTTTCAGAAACGGCAGGGCCGCTTGAAGGGACCGCAGGAGTTAGCCTCCTGCCATCTTTCCGACCGCTGCGGCGGTCTTAAGGTGGTAGAAGGGTGAGTCTTGCCTCCCGGCTCGGTCGGTGCTTCTGCCTTCGGCAGAGGTCGCCACTGGCGACCCGCACCCTTCGGAAAGGATGGATACCATTATGGAAAAAGATATTATATCGCTTACGGGAGTAACCTGAACATCAGGCAGATGAAAATGAGATGCCCGTCGGCAAGGATCATCGGTACATCGGAAATTCCAGATTATGAACTGCTTTTCAAGGGCAGCAAGACAGGTTCTTACCTTACCGTTGAACCAAAGACGGGTGAAAGCGTTCCTGTTGCCGTGTGGGAGACCACGGCGGAGGATGAAGAGACCCTCGACCGCTATGAGGGATTTCCTGCATTTTATTACAAGGCAGAGATGAAACTGCCAATCAAAGGAATACGGACAGGGAAAATCCGAAACCGCAGAGTTTATGTCTACATCATGCATGAGGACAGACCGCACGGTGTGCCGAGCGGCTATTATGTCCGCACCTGTCTTGAGGGGTACCGTGATTTTGGATTTGATGAAGAGGTTTTATTGAAAGCTGTGGAGAACAGCAGGAGGAACTGCCATGAAGCATAATGAGATAAGGATTAAGACCTGCCCGCGCTGCGGGAAGATATACAGCGACGCGCCTGCCCTTTCGAGGGCAGACAACAAAACCCTTTTATGCCCGGATTGCGGAACCCGTGAGGCGCTTGAGAGCATTGGCGTAAAAGCCGACGAGCAGGAGCAGATTCTGGAAACGATACACCGTTCCATGCAGCCGTAAAGTACACAAATTTAAGGCAGGATGATTGTGTAGTGATCGTATTGCTATATCTCCCGGCTGACGGTAATATGTGTACTACCGAAAGGGAAAAAACAAAAAACGGAGGCACACACCATGAAAAATAATATTTTTGCAGAAACATACACGCAGGTGCAGGAACTGAAAAAGCAGTACAATGCGGCAAAGGCCGCAGAGGACGAAGCAGGGATGCAGGCCGCAAGGGACGCTTACAATTTACTGATGGACGGCATCAGCACGGCAGGTGAAAGTAGCATCCGGATTTACCGCCTTTATGAAGAAGCGCGTGACTGCGGGAACGAATACATCGACTTCAACGAAGTGGTCTGGGATAAGGATGTGGCCGGCATGGTTGCCGCCCTCCGAGAGAATGGCATAACCCATTTCACCTTTTCCTCCAGCTGGAGCGGTGCGGTTGACACTGCATGGCTTTTCACGCAGAACGGCTGCAGGCTGGAGGGGCTGGTGGAGATCAACAGCCCGCATAAGGCATTCGGCTCAGATGAATATGAAAAGGCACACGGTTACCTTTTCAGCATCGGATAAAGGCATGGGAAAATACCGAGAACGGAGGAAACAGCAATGAAAGAATTTACAACGATTGAAAAACTGCAGATGAGGGTCAGCACTACTTACGGCAGCGTATTGAAATTTGGGGACTACGTCCTGGTTACGGACGCCTGTTACAAGGGCGGGTTTACAGCCGACATTTACGAGTTTGTGGAAACGCTGGAGGAGACAGGGCTTGGCGATATCGAATGCCGCCTGGACCACATCGGCAGTGCAGAGCAGACATTTACTGACAACGGCCACGCCATTGCATGGTGCATGGAGCAGGTTGCAAAATAAGAAAAAATATTCCAGGGTGCGGAGCCGCAAGGCTCTGTATCTTGTACAGACAGATTTCGGCCTGCCACTGGCAGGCTGTTTTTTATGCCCGGACGGAGGTGGGAGTTTGCAAAAATTGAAAAAATACAGGCCGACAAAATTCAGGGCAAAGGACAGCCGCTATGATTCCGATGCCGCTGACTTTGCCGTGATGTTCATAGAAAGCCTCTGCCACACAAAAGGCACATGGGCGGGAAAGCCTTTTGAACTGATTGACTGGCAGGAGCAGATCATCAGGGATTTATTCGGTACGCTGAAACCAGACGGCTACCGGCAGTTTAATACGGCATATGTGGAGATACCGAAGAAAATGGGAAAATCGGAGCTTGCTGCAGCAGTTGCCCTTTTGCTCTGCTGTGGGGATGGTGAGGAACGTGCCGAGGTTTACGGCTGTGCCGCCGACCGCCAGCAGGCAACCATTGTTTTTGATGTGGCGGCGGATATGGTGCGGATGTGTCCTGCCTTAAATAAGCGTGTCAAAATCCTCGCTTCGCAGAAAAGGATCGTGTATCTGCCGACAAACTCTTTTTACCAGGTGCTTTCGGCAGAGGCTTATTCCAAACACGGCTTCAACATCCACGGTGTTGTGTTTGATGAGCTTCATACCCAGCCGAACCGTAAGTTGTTTGATGTCATGACTAAAGGTTCAGGCGATGCCAGGATGCAGCCGTTATATTTTCTCATCACAACAGCCGGAACAGATACCAACAGCATCTGCTATGAGACACACCAGAAGGCAAAGGATATTTTGGAGGGCAGGAAGATTGACCCGACTTTTTATCCTGTGATCTATGGTGCGGACGAAGCGGACGACTGGACAGACCCAAAGGTGTGGAAGAAAGCAAATCCATCCCTCGGTATTACGGTCGGTATTGACAAAGTAAAAGCAGCCTGTGAATCGGCAAAGCAGAATCCAGGAGAGGAAAATTCATTCAGGCAGCTCCGTCTGAACCAGTGGGTGAAACAGGCTGTCCGATGGATGCCGATGGACAAATGGGACGGCTGTGCGTTCCCAGTCCGGGAAGATGACCTGGAGGGGCGTGTGTGTTACGGCGGTCTTGACTTATCCTCTACTACTGATATCACGGCTTTTGTTCTGGTGTTTCCGCCTTTGGAGGAAGATGATAAATATATGGTGCTGCCGTATTTCTGGATACCCGAAGACACACTTGAGCTGCGTGTCCGCCGTGACCATGTGCCTTATGATGTCTGGGAGCGGCAGGGATTTTTGCAGACCACAGAGGGAAATGTGGTGCATTACGGCTATATTGAAAAATTTATTGAACGGCTCGGAGAGCGTTTCAATATCCGTGAGATCGCCTTCGACCGCTGGGGCGCTGTGCAGATGGTACAGAATCTCGAAAATATGGGCTTTACTGTTGTTCCTTTCGGTCAGGGATTTAAAGATATGAGTCCTCCTACAAAGGAATTGATGAAGCTGGTGCTTGAACAGAAAATTGCACACGGCGGCCACCCTGTCCTGCGGTGGATGATGGACAATATCTTCATCAGGACTGACCCTGCAGGCAATATCAAGGCGGATAAGGAAAAATCCACAGAAAAGATTGACGGGGCTGTTGCCACTATTATGGGGCTTGACCGTGCGATACGGTGCGGAAATGTTGTAACTGAGAGCGTGTATGACCACAGAGGGATTTTATTTTTGTAAAGGATGGTGAGAAGATATGGGATTTTTAAGCGGTCTGTTTCGTTCAAGGGACGCACCCAGGAACAGCACAAGCGGCTCTGCCTACCGTTTTTTCATGGGCAGTTCAACATCGGGCAAGCGTGTCAATGAACGCTCCGCCATGCAGATGACGGCGGTGTATTCCTGCGTAAGGATATTGTCTGAGGCGGTGGCAGGACTGCCGCTGCACCTCTACCAATATACCGACAAAAGCAGCAGGGAAAAAGTGGTTGAAAATCCGCTGTATTTTTTACTGCATGATGAGCCTAACACGGAGATGACTTCCTTCGTGTTCCGTGAAACGCTTATGACGCATCTGCTGCTTTGGGGCAATGCCTATTCGCAGATTATCCGCAACGGCAAGGGTGAGGTTGTGGGGCTGTATCCGCTGATGCCTGACCGAATGACAGTAAACCGTGATGAAAAAGGACAGCTGTATTATGAATATATGGTCAGCAGTGACGATGCAAAAACGCTGAAAGGCGGCACGGTAAGGCTCTCACCTTATGATGTGCTGCATATCCCCGGACTTGGCTTTGATGGGCTGGTCGGCTATTCCCCTATCGCTATGGCGAAAAACGCCATCGGTCTTGCCATTGCCGCCGAAGAATACGGCAGTAAATTTTATGCAAACGGAGCCACTCCAAGCGGCATACTGGAATATCCAGGGACGGTGAAAGAGCCTGATAAAGTGCGTGAAAGCTGGAACGCAGGGTTCGGCGGAAGTTCCAATGCCCACAAAATCGCAGTTTTAGAGGAGGGTATGAAGTACACTCCGATTTCCATAAGTCCTAACGAAGCACAGTTTTTAGAAACAAGGAAATTTCAAATCAATGAAATAGCCCGTATTTTCAGGGTGCCGCCACATATGGTGGGCGACCTTGAGAAGTCGAGCTTTTCTAATATTGAGCAGCAGTCGCTTGAGTTTGTAAAATACACGCTTGAGCCGTGGCTCGTCCGCTGGGAACAGGCCATGCAGAGGTCGCTGATTCCGCAGGATGATAAATCAAAGTATTTTATAAAGTTCAATGTTGACGGACTGCTCCGAGGGGATTATCAGAGCCGTATGCAGGGCTATGCCACGGCAAGGCAGAATGGCTGGATGTCAGCGAATGACATCCGTGAGCTTGAAAACCTCGACCGCATCCCTGGGGAGGACGGTGGCGACTTGTACCTTATCAACGGAAATATGATGCCGCTCTCAATGTCTGGGGCGGTTTATGGGAAGGAGGAAAAACAAAATGAAGAAGTTCTGGAACTGGAAGAACCAGGTGGTTCAGGACAGCGGAACAGACGTGGAAACCACGGAGAGGGTGCTTGAGCTGAACGGCACGATTGCCGAGGAGAGCTGGTTTGACGATGATGTTACGCCGCAGCTTTTCAAAGAGGAACTGAATGCCGGGAGCGGTGACATCACCGTCTGGATAAACAGTCCTGGCGGTGACTGCGTGGCAGCGGCACAGATTTACAATATGCTCTCAAATTATTCCGGAAAAGTCACTGTAAAGATTGACGGCATAGCGGCGAGTGCTGCCTCTGTTATTGCAATGGCGGGAGATACCGTGCTTGTGTCCCCCGTTTCCATGATGATGATCCATAACCCTGCTACCATTGCCTGGGGCGATTCAGCAGAAATGCAGAAAGCCATCGCAATGCTTGACGAGGTCAAGGAAAGCATCATCAATGCCTATGAAATTAAAACAGGGCTTGACCGTAAAAAGCTGTCAAAGCTGATGGACGCTGAAACATGGATGGACGCAAACTCTGCTGTCGAGTATGGATTTGCAGATGGGATCATGCGGAGAAATACAGCAGAGGATATGGCGGTTCCGACAGTAAGTATGATGTATTCCCGTGCCGCAGTGACAAATTCGCTTATGGATAAGCTGGCAAAGAAATGCAGGATTCAAAAACAGGAACCGGGAACCACAGCCTGCTCCCTGATGGAACGGCTGGATTTAATCAAAAACTGGAGGTAATTTTATTATGACGATTCAGGAATTAAGGGAAGCAAGAAACAAGGCGTGGCAGGGTGCAAAGGCTTTTGTCGAGAGCAAACGTGACAAGGACGGCCTGCTCTCAAAAGAAGATGCTGAAGCCTATGCAAAAATGGAGCAGAAAATTAAGGACTACAGTGCAGAGATTGAGCGCATGGAGCAGATGGAAGCGATGGAAAACGAGCTTAACAAGCCTGTCAACACGCCTATCCTGACAAACCCGCAGCAGACCGACGGCAGTGAAAAGGCTAAGACAGGCAGGGCTTCCGATGAATACCGTGAAGGTATGCTGGCGGCGCTCCGCAGCAATTTCAAGCAGGTGTCCAATGTCCTGCAGGAAGGCGTGGATGCGGACGGCGGTTACCTCGTGCCGGAGGAATACGACAGCCGCCTGATCGATGTGCTTGAGGAAGAAAACATCATGCGTAAGCTGGGTACGAAAATCACTACAAGCGGTGACCATAAAATCAATATTGCGGCGACCAAGCCTGCGGCTGCATGGATTGAGGAAGGCGGTGCTCTGACTTTTGGGGATGCAACTTTTGACCAGATTTTGCTTGACGCACACAAGCTCCATGTGGCAATCAAGGTAACCGAGGAACTGCTCTATGATAATGCTTTCGGTCTGGAAAGCTATATCATTGCACAATTTGGCAGGGCACTCTCCAATGCCGAGGAGGACGCTTTCCTTAACGGCACAGGCACAGGGCAGCCTTTGGGACTGTTTGCGGCGAAAGGCGGCGGGATGGTTGCAGATACAGTGGAGGCTCTGTCGGCAGATGATGTTATCAGCCTTGTTTATGCCCTCAAGCGTCCTTACCGAAAGAATGCAAGGTTCATCATGAACGATAAGACGGTGGCACAGATCCGCACGTTCAAGGATAACAACGGTGCATATATGTGGCAGCCTGCACTCACCCAGGGAGAGCCGGACAGACTGCTTGGCTATGAGGTTTACACTTCCCCTTACGCGCCGACGGACGCGATTGCTTTTGGTGACTATAAATATTACAACATCGGAGACAGAGGGACACGTTCCTTCAAACAGCTCACAGAATTGTTTGCAGGCAACGGCATGATTGGCTTTGTGGCAAAAGAGCGTGTGGACGGCAAGCTGGTGCTTTCTGAAGCGGTGCAGATTTTAAAGATAAAGGCGGTTGCAAAAGCGGCGAAAGCATAATTTTTTTCAAATAACACTGTGAGGTGGTGGGATATATGGTTGTGTCTTTGGAAGAGATGAAACAGTACCTGCGTGTGGATTTTGAGGACGATGACAGTTTCATTACAAACGCCCTGCACTCTGCAGAAAGCCTGTGTGCGGATATCGCAAGGCTTTCTGCAGAGGAATTCTCTGAAACGCAGACAGCGAAGATTGCCGTGATGTATGCGGTGGCATATCTTTACGAACATCGGGAGGACGCAGACCACCATGCCCTTACCCTGTCCCTGCGTTCCCTGCTTGAGGGAGTCAGGAGGAGTAAGTTCTGATGGATATTGCGCTTTTGAATGTGAGGATAATGGTGCAGAAAAATACGGTGACGGTGGATAAGATAGGAAACCACAAAAACGAATGGACGGATTATTACTCCTGCTATGCCACCGCCAGCGGTGAGTCGCCAAGTGAAAACACAGATGCAGGGACGGTTGTGGACAATTCAAAGATTGATTTTACCGTCCGTTACTGCAAAGCTGTTTCTGCTGTTAATTCCACAGGCTACCGTGTACTGTATGACGGTGAGATTTATAATATCCTCGGCATTGACCATAAGAATTTCAAAAAGAGATCGGTCAAGCTGAAATGCCAGAAAGTGAGGCGGTGATATGGGCAGGAGGATTTCCATAGACGCACTGGCGGATACCGTGATGGAGTGCCTGAACGATTATGCGGATGTTTCCGCAGAGGGCATAAAGAAAGCCGTACGCAAGGCGGGAAACACTGTAAAAAAGGAGATCGGGGCAAATGCCCCGAAAGATACGGGCGCTTATGCAAAAAGCTGGGCAGTGAAGAATACGAAGGAAAATTCCCACTTGCTGGAAGTTACCGTATATTCCAAAAACCGCTATCAGCTTGCCCACCTTCTGGAACACGGCCATGCCAAGCGGAACGGCGGCAGGGTTGCAGGAAAAAGTCACATTGCCCCTGCGGAGGAAACGGGCATCCGGCAGCTGGAGGCAGAGATTGAGAGGAGTCTTAGAAATGGATGAGATCATTCAGATGCTTGAGGAAATACACCTGCCTTTCGCTTACGACCATTTTGCGGAGGGCGAGG
Organism: Eubacterium plexicaudatum ASF492; assembly: GCF_000364225.2. GTDB lineage: Bacteria > Bacillota > Clostridia > Lachnospirales > Lachnospiraceae > Eubacterium_J > Eubacterium_J plexicaudatum. Next base: position 3,117,426 of record NZ_AQFT02000001.1, on the reverse strand, counting down.
CGGCAGACCCGCCGTTCATCTGCTACCTGTTACCGGGCAGTGACAATTTCTCTGCAGACGGCAGGGTGTATTTTAAGGCAAGCGAAGTAAATATTGAACTGTACACCGACTGTAAGGACTTATCGGCGGAGCAGAAAGTGGAGGCTGTGCTTGATGGGCATGGCATTTTTTATGAGAAATCCGAAGTGTGGATTGAATCGGAAAAGCTGTATGAAGTCCTTTACCAGTTTGAAATCGGAGGTAATGGCGACGCAAAGCCTGAATAAACCGAAGTTTGTTTTGTCGCCATCTGAGTTTGCCTTTGGCAAACTCCCAACATTAACAGGAGGTAAATTTTTATGGGAAACAAAGTCAAATATAATCTGAAAAATGTCCACGCTGCCAAGATGACGGAAGCGGTCACGGATGGCGTGGTATCTTTTACCTATGAAAAGCCGAAAGCCATCCCCGGTGCGGTCAGCATCAGCCTTGATGCAGAGGGTGAATCTTCCCCTTTCTATGCGGACGGCATTGTATATTTCCGTTCCGTCACCAACAACGGCTACAGCGGCGATCTGGAGATTGCTCTTATCCCTGAATGGTTCCGAACGGAGATTTTGCAGGAAACGCTAGATGATAAGGGCGTGCTTGTGGAAAACAGCGGCGTGGGCGAAAGCGTGAAGTTTGCCCTGCTCTTTGAGTTTGACGGGGATGTCAATGCGATCCGCCATGTGCTGTATAACTGCTCGGCATCCCGTCCGTCTATCGAATCAGAGACAAAAGAGGATACTATTGAGCCCGGCACGGAAACGCTGTCCATTACGGCTGACCCACGCAGTGACGGGCTTGTCAAGGCAAGGACGGGCGATACCACGGATAATGCGGCTTATGACGACTGGTATAAAAATGTGTATGTAAGCCCTGCAACTGTGTCAGAGGAGGGAGTCTAAATGCTAAAAAAAGAAATAGAAATCTGCGGTAAGAAAGTGCCGTTCCGTTCTTCAGCTACCATTCCAAGATTATACCGTGCAAAATTCAAACGTGACATTTTCAAGGATTTATCCAAGCTGGAGAAGTCCTATAAAGGCAAGACCGAAGACGGTGATGAGTTCCAGATTGAGGATTTGGAGATATTCGAGAACGTGGCATACATTATGGCTTACCACGCCGATAACAATATCCCGCCGACCATTGAGGACTGGCTTGACCAGTTCGATATGTTCTCTATTTATGAGATACTGCCTGAAATCCTCAGGCTGTGGGGTGAGAACATGGTGACGGAAGTGGAGGCTAAAAAAAACTTCGCCCAAGTGAGCGGGAAATGACAACGCCGCTGTTCCTCCTGCGGTGTGTGGAGATTGGCATCTCCATAGCTGACCTTGACCTGCTGACCATCGGGCTTGTTCTCGATATCTGGACAGAAAAAGCCAATGATGATGTGAAATACAAAAAGAAAGCTACGCAGGAGGACTTCGATAAATTTTAGATATTGTTCACCACTTTTTCACTTCGGTATGGTATACTTGTAAAATACAAATCGGTATTTGGAGATGCATATATATGGTTTATTTTTCAAACGGACAAATAACTATTCGTAATATGGAGTGCGGAGATGCACAGGCAATTACGGATGCTGAAATCGAACAGGGATGGGATGCAACCATTGAGAAATATCAAAAAGATTGGAAGATCAACAATCAGGGAAGGCAATTTCATTGGTTGCAGAATATTCTGGAAAACCAGTTGGCTATATAAATATTTATCCCAATAGTGCATGGGGAGCATTTGGAGAAAAAGGCTACCCGGAAATCGTTGATTTTGGTGTTTTAGAAAAATATCGGAACCGGGGTATTGGTACAGTTTTAATGGATATAGCTGAAAAAATTGCCGCTACATATGCGGACATAGTGTACCTGGGTGTTGGGCTTCATAGCGGCTATGGAAGTGCTCAGCGGATGTATGTAAAGCGTGGTTATATACCAGACGGTTCTGGCGTTTGGTATCAGGACAAAATATGCAAGCCCTATGAGGAATGCAAAAATGATGACGATTTGGTTTTGTATTTTTCAAAGAAATTTCACGGATGAATTCCGAGTTTGGGAGATAATAGAATGATATTGTTGATTGTTGATACTCAAAATTTAATTATGAATAATGACTTATATGAATTTGAGACTTTTGTATATCGTATTAAAACACTAATCAAAGAGGCGCGCAATAATAATATAGAAGTTATTTATGTCAGGCATGATGATGGTGTTGGACAGAAATTAACAAAAGGCGCATTGGGCTATGAAATATACGAAGAATTTCAGCCAATGCCAAATGAGCGTGTTTTTGATAAAAATGTAAACAGTGCTTTTCGAGATACAGGGTTGTTGGAGTACCTGCATGAAAAAGACGAAGATACAATTATTATTGTAGGGCTGCAAACAGATTACTGCATAGATGCAACAGTGAAATGTGGTTTTGAACATGGGCTTAAAATGATTGTTCCAGCAAATACAAACAGTACGTTTGATAATGCGTATATGACAGCGGAAAAGTCTTATAGATATTATAATGAGTTCATGTGGAATGGAAGATACGCTGAATGTATTTCATTTGAAAAAACGCTTGAATTGATGAAGATGAATAGGTAAATTCCAATTTGTAGGACAATAAACTAAATAAAATAATTATTAAGAGTCGAGAAATCGGCTCTTTTTTCATGCCCATTTTTACAGAGGGGAGGTATCTGGGTGGCTAACAGAATCAAGGGAATCACAGTAGAAATCGGCGGCGATACCACAGGTTTGGATAAAGCCTTAAAAGGCGTACAGTCCACTTTGCGAACCACACAGACTTCCCTCCGTGATGTAAACAAGCTGCTGAAACTTGACCCAAGCAATACGGAACTCCTGTCGCAGAAACAGAGGCTTCTAAAGGATGCCATCGGTGCGACAAAGGATAAGCTGGAAACGCTGAAAGCCGCACAGATACAGGCAAAGCAGCAGCTTGAAAACGGCACGCTCGGACAGGATAAATATGACGCCCTGCAGAGGGAGATTGTGGAAACCGAACAGGAGCTGCGCCGTCTGCAGGAGGAAGCGGCAAGGACAAATACAACCCTTGCAAAAATCAGCGAGGTGGGGGGAAAGTTAGAAAACGCAGGCAACACCATAGCGGGTGCGGGAAAAAAGATGATGGGTGTTACCACCGTCATTGGCGGTCTTGGGACTGCCGCCGTTAAGACTGCCGCTGATTTTGACACTTCTATGAGCAAAGTGGCGGCTGTCAGCGGTGCAACGGGAAAGGATTTAGAAGCCCTCCGTGACAAAGCCCGTGAGATGGGCGCTAAGACGAAATATTCTGCATCCGAAGCCGCTGAAGCCATGAATTTTATGGCTATGGCAGGCTGGAAAACAGAGGATATGCTTTCGGGCATTGACGGTATCATGAACCTTGCGGCGGCATCGGGTGAGGATCTGGCAACTACCTCCGACATTGTAACGGACGCTCTCACAGCTTTTGGTTTGACCGCAAAAGACAGCGGACATTTTGCAGATATTTTAGCGGCGGCAAGCTCGAATGCCAACACGAACGTCGGTATGATGGGAGAGACCTTCAAATACTGTGCGCCGATTGCGGGTGCGCTTGGCTTCTCTGCAGAAGATAGCGCAGAGGCTATCGGCCTGATGGCAAACGCAGGAATCAAGTCCTCGCAGGCAGGTACTTCTTTGCGTTCCATCATGAATAACCTTACCGGGGATATCAAACTCAGCGGTGCGGCTCTTGGTGATGTGACAATCGCCACTACCAATGCAGACGGTTCCATGCGTGGCCTGTCGGATATCCTTGCAGACTGCCGCAGGGCTTTCAGCCAGTTATCTGAATCAGAAAAAGCAAATGCTGCAGAGTCCCTTGTCGGCAAAAATGCAATGAGCGGTTTCCTTGCCCTTATGAATGCCGCCCCTGCCGACATTGAAAAGTTAAGCGGGGCGATAGACAACTGTGACGGTGCTTCCGCAAAAATGGCTGACACCATGCAGGATAATCTTGCGGGGCAGCTTACAATTTTAAAGTCGCAGTTACAGGAATTAGCCATTGCTTTTGGTGAGATCCTGATGCCTGCAATCCAGAGCATCGTATCCCATGTCCAGGCATTTATTGACAGGCTGAACGGCATGGATGAGGGTACAAAGCAGACGATTGTAAAAATAGCCCTGCTTGTCGCCGCCATAGGACCTTTGCTTATTATTATCGGCACGACTATTTCAAAGGTCGGCATGGCAATGAAAGCGTTCTCATCACTCGCCCAGGGCATTATGACGCTGTCGGCAAAGGTCGGCGGCATGAGCGGACTGATGGGTAAGCTGGGAGCGGCTATCGGCAGCATATCCGCTCCCGTTGTGGCGGTGGTGGCAGTGGTCGGTACGCTGGCCGCTGCCTTTGTGCATCTGTGGAACACAAACGAGGGATTCCGTGAAGCCATTATCGGCACATGGAACCGGATAAAGGAGACCATATCAGAGTTCTGCAAGGGCATTGTTGACCGATTAAATGCCCTCGGTTTCAGCTTTCAGGATATCACCGATGTAATAAAAACTGTGTGGGACGGTCTGTGCCAGTTTCTTGCCCCTGTTTTTGAAGGCGTGTTCAACCATATCGCAGATATCCTATCTACAGTTACGGGAGTAATCACAGGAATACTTGACGTATTTATTGGTCTGTTCACAGGCAACTGGTCGCAGATGTGGAATGGCATCAAGGAGATATTCTCGTCCGTCTGGAGCGGCATTGTGTCTTTCTTTACCAATATCCTGAATGTGCTGAAAGGCGTGGCGGATGTTGTCCTCGGCTGGTTCGGCACAAGCTGGACGGAAGTGTGGACGAATATCAAGACCTTTTTCGAGGGTATCTGGAACGGTATCGTTTCATTCTTCACAGGCGTCTGGGAGGGCATTAAAAATACAGTCCAGACGGCAGTGATGTTTATCGGTTCTGTTTTGGAAGCAGCATTTGACATCATCACCCTGCCGTTCCGCTTTATCTGGGAGAACTGCAAAGAAACCGTCATCAGTGTCTGGAACAGGATCAAGAGTGTTGTAACGACCGTTATCAATGCCGTATCCTCTGTGATATCCACGGTGATGAATGCCATTAAGACTGTGTTTAGCACTGTCTGGAATGCAATCAAAACAAAAGTCAGCACGGTGGTGAATTCCATAAAGGCCGTAGTGACAACCGTATTTAATGCGATAAAGTCTGTAGCTTCCTCTGTCTGGAACGGCATCAAGTCCACGATAGGCGGTGTGGTTGACGGAATAAAAAGCAAGGTTTCAAGTGTTTTCAATGCTGTAAAAAGCACGATATCTTCCGTGTTTAACGGTATAAAATCCACAGCCACAAGCGTGTGGAATGGAATAAAGAATGCGATCATATCGCCGATTGAAGCGGCAAAAAACAAGGTGAAATCCATCGTGGATTCCATTAAGGGATTTTTCTCAGGCATGAAACTTTCCCTGCCGCATATCAAGCTGCCGCACTTTCGGGTGAGCGGCAAGCTGTCCATTTCACCGCCGAGTGTCCCCCACCTGTCCATCGACTGGTACAAAGAGGGCGGCATCATGGCAAAGCCGACTGTGTTCGGCATGAATGGCTCAAGCCTTATGGCAGGCGGCGAAGCGGGAAAAGAGGCAATCCTGCCGCTGAAAGGCTTTTATGACCAGCTTGAAAATATCCTGTCTGCACGTCTTAACATGACGGCTATGGAGAAATACCTCGCCATCATTGCAGACAACAGCAGCAAGGGCATCTACCTTGAGGATGGGACGCTTGTCGGGCATCTGCTCCCCGACATTGACGGAGGGCTTGGAAAATCACAGAAACTGCAGAGGAGGCTCAGCCTATGATTCCTGATATAAAACTGAATAATATTTCGATGTTAAATCTTGGCTGGCTTCGTAAAAGTATCAATTTCCCGGCACCGCAGTCACAGAGCAATACGATTGTGGTACCAGGGAGAAATTCCCCGATCAGATACACGGAGGCACTTGGCAGGGTATCCTACCAGCCGAGGTCTTTTGATATCTCTCTTTCCATGCTTGGCACAAGGGAAAAGTTCAATCAGATGTCGGAGCAGATTGTCAACCGTTTTGCTGGGCGGCTTGTGGATGTGATTTTGAGTGAGGAGCCGGCTCTTTATTATGTCGGCACTTTGGAGATCACGCCAGGCTATGACCCGCTTACCCATAAAGGGCAGCTTGCCATTTCCAGTACAGACAGCGACGCTTACCGCTACCATACAACGGAAACCGTGGTCATACAGAATGGAAATGGTATGGCGGTACTCACCAATGATTTTATGCCTGCAGTCCCAACGGTAACGGTGACAGAGGAAACCACTCTAAAATGGCAGGTCGGAACGGACAGATTTATAAAAACCGTAAGTGCCGGCACATGGACGTTTCCCGAACTGGAGCTTGGGCAGGGAGAAAATGAGATAGAGGTCACCACTGGCGGCACAGTCACGTTCAGGTACAGGGAGGGACGGCTATGAGGTTATTCCGTATTTATGTGGATGGAAACCTGTTCTACCATCCGCAGTTATCGTCCCTTGCCATCACAAAAGCACAGGTGCAGGAGGAGGCAGAAAGCATTGACAGCCTGACCCTTTCCGCACCATTTAACCACCCGTACCTTGCCGACATCAAGCCGATGTCCTCAGTGATTGTCTGTAAACGTGGCGATGATACGGTGTTTGAAGGCAGGGCTTTGGATAATGGCACGGATTTTTACAACACCCACACCTGGACGTGCGAGTCGGCACTCGCCTATCTGAAAGACACCATCCAGCCACCCTATGATTACAGCGGTACGCTGAGAGGGCTGCTGGAATATTTCATTTCAGAGCATAACAAAACCGTGGAGGATAAGAAAAAATTCACGGTCGAGAATGTGACGGTCACCGATGATAACGATTATGTCCACTACAGCAGCACCGATTATACCGTGACGATGGATGCGATCCGGCAGAAGCTCATCAATACCCACGGAGGATATCTCCGTTTGAGATACACCGCTGACGGAAAAGTGCTGGATTACCTTGCGGATTTCAGTGAGACTTCGCTCCAGACAGTGGAGTTTGGGAAGAACCTCATCGATGTGAAGATAAACACCGACCATACGGAACGTGCCACGGCCCTCATCCCTCTTGGGGCGAAAATCAGGGAAACAGACGATGAAGGCAATGAAACGGAAACTGATAAAAGGGTTACAATCGAATCCGTCAATGATGGAAAAAATTATGTGTTTGATGAAGCAGCGGTAAAAGAGATCGGGTGGATATGGAAAACGGAGATCTGGGAAGATGTAAACCTGTCATCAAATCTTCTGCAGAAAGCGAACCAGCGGCTGTCGGAACTTACAAAAGGCATTACGAGCATGGAGCTGACCATTGTTGATGAGTCGGACGCAGGTGCGGATATCCCCGATATCCATGCACGGCAGTATGTGGAGTGCAAATCTGCACCGCACGGCATTGACGGAAGATATCTTGTTTTAAGCAAAACAAAGGATTACCTCAATCCATCGGGCAACACCATAACCATCGGCGCAAGCGGCGTGACGCTGACTTCCGCTTCGGTGAAGCAGGGGCAGAATATCTCTGCTTTGGAAGAAGATATCTTAGGACAGGAATCAAAGATCAGCACGGCGGTGAAAGACGCATCCACCGCCCTGGATGCCACGCACTCACTGAAAGAGAATATCCATGAATGCTATTCCGAAATATCAAAGACGGCGGAGGAGATCAATTTGTCTGTGCGTGAGGAATATATCTCACGGTCGGAGCTGGAAGCCATACAGCAGGACTTTGAAACAAGCATCACGCAGAACAGCACGGAGATACGCTTTGACTTCACACAGGTCACGGATGAGATAAAAGGCACGGTTGCAGATAACCAGTCGCTCCTGGAGGAATATATCCGTTTCAAGGGCGCGCTGATCGAGCTTGGCAGGGTGGGCAATGCTTTCACGGCAGAGCTTTCGGGCGAGTCCCTTGCCTTTAAGGAAAATGGACAGAAAATTGCATACATTTCCAACCAGAGTCTTGTCATCACCAATGCGGAGATAAGGAATAAGCTGTCCCTGGGGAATGAAAGCTGCGGGTGGTTCGATTTTATCCCCAGGGCAAACGGGAACCTGTCCATCAAATGGCGGGGACCTGTGTAACGGGAGGAGGTAACGTATGGCTTCAAGCGGAAGTTTTTCAAATTCAATCGTGAGCGGGCATTACAAGCTGAAGGTGGACTGGAGCCAGGCGCAGAATGTGTCCGCAAACACATCAACCATCACCTGCAAGCTGTACCTTATCAATGACTGGAGCCTTGGGATCGGCAGCAGAACAAATAGCTGCACTATAGGCGGCACTACAAAATCATTTACTTCATCTTCCATATCAGGGACAGGTACACATACGCTTGGGACGGTATCCCAGAGCGTTTCCCATAACAGCGACGGTACGAAGAGCATTACAATCTCTGCCGTGTTTAAGATACAGGCGACTATCAGTGGCACTTATTATGAACAGATAACTGCGAGTGCGACCGTAACACTGAACACTATTCCGAGGGCATCCTCTGTTTCAGCGAAGTCGGTGAATCTCGGAACGGCAGGCACAATCACGGTAACGAGGGCGTCATCGTCCTTTACCCATACGCTGTCATACACTTTTGGCAGTGCAAAGGGAACGATTGCTGCAAAGACTACAAGCACATCTGTTTCCTGGACCCCGCCGCTTACACTGGCAGACCAGATACCGAAATCCACCACAGGCACCTGCACCATAACCTGCACTACCTACAATGGCAGCACGAGTATCGGTTCAAAGACCTGCACCATGACGCTGACCATCCCCGCAAGCGTAAAGCCTACAATCGGCAGCCTTACGGCGGAGCGTATTGACGGGACTGTGCCGTCAACATGGGGAATTTATGTGCAGTCAAAATCAAAGGCAAAGCTGACGGTAAACGGTGCTGCAGGAAGCTATGGCTCTACGATAGCTTCTTATTCCATTTCAGGAGGCGGCTTTGCCGGTGCTGCCGCAAGCCTAACCACGGGTTTCCTGAACAGTTACGGCGACATCACTTTTACGGCGACCGTGACCGATTCCAGGGGCAGGGTCTCAGCGGCTGCAAAAGTCACCATTACGGTGGAGCGGTATTTTGTGCCGTACTTTGAAACCTACACCTCACAGCGTTGTGACAGCGGCGGGAACTTACAGGATGACGGGACATATATCCTCGGAAATGCCCTGTACAACCGTGCGCCATGCGGGAACAACAACCGTGTCACGAGGACGATATATTACAAAAGGTCCGCAGACAGCGAGTGGACAAATGCAGGCGTGATCTTCTCCTCCGGCGACCCTATTGTTTTTGGCAGGGGGCAGATATCCACGGAATACTCCTATGACATACGCTACACCATCACAGACCAGTTCAACACGGTCTCCGTGCAGGACATTGTTTCAACGGCTGCGGTGGTGATGGATTTCAAATGCGGCGGGAAAGGCCTTGCAATCGGAAAAGTGTCGGAAACAGATAACTGCTTTGAGGTTTCGGAGGACTGGGATGTAAAAGTGTATGGGAAGCTGCTGAAGGATTATATCACTTCCATAGCGGGCAGCGTGTACCCCGTCGGCAGCATTTATATGAGCGTTACCAATACCAATCCGTCTGTATATTTCGGCGGCACATGGGTGGCGTGGGGTTCGGGGCGTGTGCCTGTGGGAGTTAACGCTTCGGATAACAATTTCAGCACGGTGGAAAAGACAGGCGGCGCATCCACGGTCACGCTGACCACGGCACAGATGCCAAGCCACAGCCATGCAAAAGGGACGCTTGCGGCAGACAGCAGCGGAGCCCATAAGCATAATTTAAACCTGACAAAATCAGGATGGGGTGTGGATAATGCCAGCAACAAAGTAATTGTTGACAGCACGACATATACGGCGCTGACCAACAAGGCGACCGCCAGTGCAGGCGCACATGAGCATACTATATCCGGCTCTACTGCTGCCGTAGGAAGTGGGAACGCCCACAGCAACCTGCAGCCGTATATCACCTGCTATATGTGGAAACGGACGCAGTAACAAAAAACAATTTAATATTTTCATTGGATACAGGGCTGTCCGCCATTTGGCGGGCGGCCTTTTATCATACAAAAATTTAGAAACGGAGGGATTCATCATGAAAGAATTCTGGAACACGATCCAACTTATCTTTACTGCCATCGGAGGGTGGCTCGGCTGGTTCCTTGGCGGCTGTGACGGACTGCTGTATGCGCTCATTGCATTTGTAGCGATTGACTATATCACGGGCGTTATGTGTGCGGTAATCGACCACAGGCTGTCAAGCGAAGTTGGATTCAAAGGCATCTTCAAAAAAGTGCTGATCTTCCTGCTTGTGGGAATCGCAAACATTCTTGACGTGCAGGTCATCGGAACAGGCTGCGTTTTAAGGACGGCGGTTATCTTTTTCTACATTTCCAATGAGGGCGTGAGCCTTCTGGAGAATGCGGCGTACCTGGGGCTTCCTGTTCCCGAAAAAATCAAAACGGTATTAGAGCAGTTACACAACCGTTCAGAAAGCGAGGATAAATAATTATGGCTTACACAAACAGTTCTATGGTATCTTACACCGGGCTCAGCCCGAACCACTCAGGACAGAGAACGCACAGTATTGACAGGATTACTCCCCACTGCGTTGTGGGGCAGCTTTCTGCAGAGAGTATCTGCGGATGCTTTACAAGCCCGTCAAGGCAGGCAAGCTGCAATTACGGTATCGGCACGGATGGAAAGGTTTCTTTGTGCGTGGAGGAGAAAAACCGCTCGTGGTGTTCTTCAAGCAATGCAAACGACCAGAGGGCCGTCACGATTGAATGTGCCAGTGATAAAACAGAGTCGTATGCAATGAACAGCAAAGTTTATGATTCGCTTATTAAACTCTGCACAGATATCTGCAGAAGAAACGGCAAAAAGAAACTGCTGTGGCTCGGTGACAGGAACAAAACCTTAAACTATACGCCAAAATCTGATGAGATGGTCCTTACCGTCCACCGCTGGTTTGCAAATAAATCCTGTCCGGGTAACTGGCTGTACAGCCGATTGGGTGATCTGGCGGCAAAGGTTACGGAGTCTCTCGGTTCAACATCAGAGTCAAAGCCTGCATCCAATAAAAAGCAGCTTTACCGTGTACGCAAGACCTGGGCAGACAGCAGATCGCAGAAAGGTGCGTTCAGCGTCCTTGCCAATGCTAAGAAATGTGCCGATTCCAACAAAGGCTATTCTGTATTTGATGGGAACGGGAAAAAGGTATATCCGGCTGATGCGCCAGGCACAAAGAAATCTGTTGATGCCATCGCCCGTGAAGTTGTCCGTGGTGATTGGGGCAATGGTGATGAACGAAAGCAGAAACTCACTGCTGCAGGATATGATTATTCCGCTGTGCAGAAAAAAGTAAATGAATTATTGAAGTAAAGCATTATGCCGCAGGCACTGAACCCAAATATGGGGTGAGTGCCTGCGGCTTTTTTTGTTTTATTTCCAAAAACACCTCATCAAAAGCGGGGATAAATCTCCGTAGATATGGAGGTGCATTTTATTATGGAAAAACAGAACATTGGAATGATGGAATCACAAAACATAGATTTGCAGGATAAAACGGAAGATTTGACAGCAGATAGTATGGAAAAGATTTTTACAGAAGAAGAACTTCAGCATGAGTTTGACTATTTTGTCGCCCAGCAGATGCTTGAAAAGCTGCTCAGTATGGGGAATATTTCTGTTGATGTATTCAACAAAATTACAGAGAAAAACCGCCAGACTTTCTCTCCCTATTTATCAGAGATAATGCCGAAAATGACTTGATATTATCGAAATTCAGAGCGAATATAGTACCTGCGGAAAGCGAGGTGAGATGATGATAAAGATAACAAAAATTGACGAATTTAGGACTTTGCCACAGGATAATAAGACAAGGACTGCAGCTTACTGTAGGGTATCCACGGACAGCGATGAGCAGATGGAGAGCCTTGACACGCAGCGTTCACATTATGAAAGATATATCAAAACAAACCCTGAGTGGGATTTTGCAGGCGTATATTTCGATGAAGGGGTGACCGGTACTAAGAAGGAGATCCGCAAAGGTCTGATGTCGCTGATTTCAGACTGTGAAAAGGGCCTGATAGATTTAATACTGACAAAATCCATCAGCAGGTTCTGCAGGAATACAACAGACTGCCTTGAACTGGTGAGGAAACTTCTTGATCTGAATGTCTGCATATATTTTGAAAAAGAAAACCTGAATACGGGTTCCATGGAAAGCGAGCTTATGCTTTCCATACTCGGCAGCCTTGCCGAAAACGAATCGGTATCCATTTCAGAAAATGAAAAATGGAGCATTAAAAAGCGTTTCCAAAACGGCACATATGTTATTTCGTATCCACCTTACGGATATATCAATGTTGACAGAAAAATGATCATTGTGCCTGAACAGGCGGAAATTGTCAGGCAGATATTTTCAGACTGCCTGGATGGGAAAAGCACACATTTAATTGCAAAAGAACTCAATGAGCGCGGCATTACAGCTAAAAAAGGCGGGAAGTGGTCATCAGGCTCCGTCCTTGCCATTATCCGGAATGAAAAATATACAGGGGATGTTATATTTCAAAAGACCTACACCGACAGCAGCTTCAACCGTCATACGAATTACGGAGAATATGACAGGTATCTTTGCAAAGACCATCATGAGGCTGTTATAAGCCACGAGATTTATGACAAGGCAAACGAACTGGTGGACAGGCGGGGTCAAGAAAAAGGCAACGGCACAAATACCGAAAGATATCTGAACCGTTATGAATTTTCAGGAAAAATAAAGTGCGGCGAATGTGGCAGCACTTTCAAACGTAGGAAGCATAGCAAGCCAAGCGGAAACTATATTGCCTGGTGCTGCAGCAGACATATTGAAGACAAAACAGCCTGCACCATGAAATATATTACCGATGACGCAGTTAAGGCAGCTTTTGTGACCATGATGAATAAACTGATTTTTTCGCAGCAGACGGTATTAAAGCCCCTGCTTAGAAATATGCAGGGCTATGATGAGGAAGGCAGGCTGCAGCAGATCGAGAATATTGAAGCAGCGATTGAAAAGGTCAAAGAAAAAAAGCAGGTTCTTGTAAGCCTTATGACAAGCGGGCTGTTAGAACCTCCGATTTTCCAAAAAGAGAATAATGCCCTCATTGTGGAAAATGAAAGGCTAAAGGAACGAAAAGAAAATCTCTTATCTTCCGTAAGCATTGATAATGAGAAAGCAGACGCATTGAAAAATCTGATAAAGTTCGTGTCCGGACATGAGATGCTGACGGAATATGACGAGGGCCTTTTTGAAAGCCATGTCAAGGAAATCACTGTAATTTCAAGGAAAGAAATTATTTTCGGATTACACTGTGGTCTGAATCTGAAAGAAAGGTTGGATGGATAATGTCGCACACACCATACGGATATGTAATCAGGGACGGGGCTGCGTATATAGATGAGGAAAAAGCAAAAAGAATCAGAAAGCTGTTTGACGGATATATATCCGGTCTGGCGCTTCAGCCCGCCGCCGAAAAAGCAGGGCTGTATCTATTTCATGGAAGTGTCGGGAGAATGCTCAGAAATAAGCGTTATCTCGGAGACGGATATTATCCGCCCATCATTGATATAGAAACTTTTAACAAGGCGGAAGAAATTAGGATATCGAGAGCGGCTTCTCTTGGCAGGATAAAGGACTTAGATACGCCGCCGAAGCCTAAAGGAGCGGTATCCTTTACTATGCCAAAGATCCCCATGAAATATTCTGATCCGTTCAGGCAGGCGGAATATGCCTACAGCATGATAGAAACCGAGGAGGTCGGAGATGAATAAAAGCGTTACGCTCATTCCCGCACGAAAACGCACGGGAAGCACTGAGCAGGAAGAGGAAAAGCCAAAACTGAAAGTTGCCGCATACTGCCGTGTCAGCACGGACAGCGACGAGCAGGCAACAAGTTATGAAACACAGGTAGAACACTACACATCGTTTATAAAGAAAAATCCCGACTGGGAATTTGCCGGCGTATTCGCTGATGATGGAATCAGCGGCTGTAATACCAAAAATAGGAATGAATTCAACCGAATGATAAACGAGTGCCTGGCAGGAAACATCGATATGATTGTAACGAAATCCATCAGCCGTTTTGCAAGAAATACGCTGGACTGCCTGAAATATATACGTCAGCTGAAAGAGAAAAACATTCCCGTATTTTTTGAGAAAGAAAACATAAACACAATGGATACCAAGGGAGAAGTTCTCCTGACGATTATGGCGAGCCTTGCACAGCAGGAAAGCCAGAGCCTTTCACAGAACGTCAAGCTCGGACTGCAGTACCGTTATCAGAACGGGCAGGTGCAGGTCAACCATAACCGCTTTCTTGGCTATACAAAAGATGAGGACGGGCATCTGATTATTGAGCCTGCCGAGGCGGAGGTTGTAAAAAGAATTTACCGTGAATATCTGCAGGGTTCGAGTTTAAAGCAGATCGGTGAAAGCCTGGAATCGGACGGAATACTGACGGCGGCAGGAAAGCCGACATGGAGGGCAGAAACCTTAAAGAAAATCCTCCAGAATGAGAAATATATCGGCGACGCACTTCTGCAGAAGACATACACCGTGGATTTTCTCACCAAGAAAAGGGTGAAAAATAATGGGATCGTTCCGCAGTATTATGTTACAGGCAACCATGAAGCCATTATCCCCCGCGACCTGTATATGCAGGTCCAGGAGGAAATGCAGCGGAGGGCGAACCTTCACAGTGGCAAAGACCGTAAGAAAAGGGTTTACAGCAGTAAATATGCACTTTCAAGCATTGTGTACTGTTCCAAATGCGGTGACATTTACCGCAGGATTGCCTGGAACAACCGTGGGAAACGTTCCAATGTCTGGAGATGTGTAACAAGGGTTGAGAGCGGACCCGATGCCTGCGATGCCGATACTATCCAAGAAACAGAGCTGCAGGAAGCGGTGATAAAAGCCATCAACAGCGTTCTTTCCCAGAAAAGCACTGCCATAGGAGTTTTGCAGGAAAACATCGAAGAAGTCTTAAAGCAGGAAAATTCCCCAACAAAGGATGTTGACGGGAAGCTGGAGGAACTCCAAAAGCAGCTTTTACAAAAGGCAAACAGAAATGAGCAATATGATGACTTGGTGGAAGAGATTTATAAACTGCGTGAGGAAAAGCAGCAGATACTGGCTGACAAGGCTGAAATGGAGGGCGTAAAACAAAGCATTTTCAACATGAAAGCGTTTCTGAACAGCCAGACAACGGAGATTGAAGAGTACGATGAGCAACTGGTACGACGGCTGATTGCTAAGGTTACGGTGTTTGATGATAAGTTTGAGGTGGAATTGAAATCGGGGCTTTCGGTGGATATCCGAAGGAGCAAGTAAATAAACTGTGTTTCGGCACCCTGTGTAGCAGTATATGCTCATAGGGTGCTTTTTGAATTTTCAGTTAATTTTCACATGGATGTATTGAAAATGTCAACCAAAAGGTTTATAATGGTAGTATATTAGCGGAGGTGTACCATGACTACATCGGATATGATAAGGGAGTTATGTGAAAAGAAGAATATAAGCCTAGCGGAACTCGCAAGACGCATTGGGCAGTCACCACAGAATTTTAATAAGAAGCTGAAGCGTGGGACGGTTTCGTTTGAGGAAATGATGGAGATTGCAAAGGCTTTAAATGTGAAATTTGAGCAGGCATTTGTGTTGCCGAATGGACAAAAAATAAATGGTTTCAAATCCGTATAAATTGAGATAGGTATAATACTTAAAAATATTTTGGTCAGAGAGGAAACGATATGTTGGATAAACAAGCAAAGGACAAAAAAACAAAATTTAGAGAAATAGAAGTAGACACAGGTTCTGGTAGTATGTCCTACAATCGTTTTGAAATGCAAGTAAGCCAGACGTTACACATGGCTATAGAAATCTTTGACAATTTAGATTATTTGTTTGTATTGGATTATTATGACGATATTACTATATTTGATAAAGAACAGAATCCTGAAACGGTAAGCTACTTTCAGATGAAAACAAATGAAGAGTCTATTAGTATTAATACAGCAATAACAAAAGATTGGCTGGTTAAAATGTATGCTCAGTTAGAAAATACAGATTGGCTGGTTAAAGAGTTGGGACTAATAACTAATTGCCCATTAGTAGTTTCTGTTACCACAAAAAAGGATAGTGGAAAGAATAGTACGGAAAGGAAGATTTTTACATCTGAAAAGACATCTTTCATGGAATTTAATTCAGTAACAATCAGTAAGATTAAAGAAGATATCGCCAAGAAAAAAGGAATAGATGTAAATAGTGTAGATTTGACTAAATTTTTTCATATGAGGACAACTCTATCGATACCAAGCCACAGAGAAATTGTAGAGCAGGAAATGGGTGATTTTTTACACAGCAAATATCCAAGAATCACCATGGATTCGGTTAAAGCTATTTTTGGTGCAATGATGGATATCTTGACCAGACGGCAGCAATATGAGCTGTTAAATGATGCAGCATCGTTTTCGGAGGTCAGAAATAAAAAGGAATATCCAAGAGAGATTTTGAACGAGTTATTGAAGAAGCAATGCTGATTTCAATTCCTCCTTTTGAAGAAATATCAAAAGTACTTAGTTTTCAAGAGGATGATAAGTATAAAGCATCATACGAATATACGTTGATATTGTCAGATGCACAGACAAAATCGGAAACATTCACAAGCTTATTTACAAAAGTTAGAACTATGGTGAAAGAGAATAAGAGAGATACAGCCAAGTCATTTAAACAATATTCGGACGAATTATGTAAGAAACTATATTCTATTCACCCTGACATTGAACTTATATATAATAAAACATACATATCAATATTGATAACGAGCATTACAATCAGTGAAATGAGGAGATTATGATGAGGGAGATGTATTTTGATAATATATTAATTGCAGATATCGTAGAAAAAACAGCACATTTTCATGGATTTGAAAAAGGGTTTAATGTTGTAACAAGTCAAGATAATCATGTAGGTAAATCCTCTCTTTTGAAATCGTTATATTACACTATGGGTGCAGAAGTAGATTTTGATAATGTATGGAATAAAAACACTAAGCTTTATGTAGTCGAATTTTACATTGATGAAATAAAATTCAGAGTGGCAAGATGGCAAAAAGCATTTGCTCTTTTTAGAGGGACAGAACTTATTTTGACAACAAAAAGTGTATCTCGGGATTTAGCTAAAGAATATGAAAAAATATTTTCTTTTTCTGTGTATATGGCGAATAAAAAAACTAATAAAATTGAATTAGCGCCGCCGGCATTTACTTTTATGCCGTACTACATTGATCAAGACAGAGGCTGGAGTGGTTTATATGAGAGTTTTTCCAATATTGATCAATATAAAAAGCCTGACCGGATTAAGTCTCTTTATTATCATTTAGGAATATATACACGTTCAACTGTGGAATTAATGGCCCAAAAAGATGCTTTAAAAGATAAGATTGAGCAATTAAAAGCAGAAGAAGAGAAAATTAGAATTACTATAGACTCGTTATATGCAGAAATACAGAATTTGGTTCCTGCTGACTCTATAGAAGAATTAGAAAGAAATTTGATGATTCCTAAAGAAAGGATTGCATTTTTGGTAAGCAGAATCGGAGAAACCCGAAATAAAATTCAAAGTTTGGAAACTGCTTTATATCAGCATGAACATCAATTAGAAGTTATACAAGAATACAGAAAAATTAAAGATGGTGTCAACATACTTGAAGATCGAGAAAATATTCGCACATGTCCCAAATGTGGATATTCTTTTGATGAGGAAATATACAGCATTGTTCGTTCAAATTATAATCTTCAAAACGAAGATTATATGTATAAACAGATTGAACAAATAATATCTTCGATAGCTTCAGAGTTAGAAAAGTATAAAGAAAATTATGTTGGCTTGATGGACGAACTCAAGCAGCAAGAACAAGCATACGATGAAAAGCAAGATTCATATGAAGTGTATCTGCGGCAGAGAGGCTTGCAAGATTCTGTTAAGCATTTTACAGAACAACTTGGAGGAAACGTTTATGAACAGGAAAAACATGGAAAGGAAATTAAGGATATAGATAAAGAGCTTAGAAAGCTGCCTAATAAAAAAGAGGTTGAGGAAAATTATATTGAAAATGTTCGTCTCAACATTATTAAATTGGATGCGTGGAATTCTGCATATGAAGGAAATATAAAATTGCTTAAACCAATAAAAGCACAAGGTACTTTAGAGAATAAAATCATATTGGCACAAATGATAGGTTTGTTTCAGACGATGCAATACTTTCATACTAATACAATATTATTTCCACTTGTTGTAGATTCTCCAAGAGCTAAGGAAGCAAGTCATACAAGTAGCAAAGATATTTTGAAATTAATTTTTGAAATGGATAATTTACCGCAGGTTGTTTTGGCTACAATGGATTATGAAGATTTTGAGAAAGAGATGAAGCGGCGAGCAAAAGTAACGGTGCTAACAGAAAAAAGAAAATTACTCAATAGTGATGTATATAATAAATATCAAATATTGATAGAAGATCTAAAAGAATTATTAGATAGTTTGTAATCTTTAATATTGATATATTCCCGCAAACGGACAAAACACTAAAACGGGCATAGAAACATTTCCTTAAATTACCAAAGGCTAGTGACAGACTTGCTATCCGCTCGTTCCATGTGGAAAGTATCGTGTTGCTTTCAAAACTTAAATCAAATAAGTTGAAGCATATTAATGTGGAATTAGAGATGGATGAATTTGATTTGACGGCGGCGGAGAGCAAAGCCACTTATGAAGAAATTAAGGATTATGTATTGAAACATAGCGGATTAAAGGTAAGTAATCTCTATATTGCACAGATAAAGCAGAAATATGGAATTATTGAGAGGGCAAATTATAACCTGCCAAAATCGGAAAATTTCAAACAGTCGAAATGTCCGCCAGAGAAAGAAGCGGCTATAAGGGAAGCGTTGGAGCATTTTCGGATGATTTGATGGGAAATAGGTCACATAGTGATTGGATAGTAAAAGTGCAACGGGCGTTGCACTTTCAAGATATATACAAACATCTTTTCTGATAGAAAACTGGTAAGAGAATCAGTTGTTGCAAATTTTGCAACAACTGTGGCAGATGGAAAAACTATCAAGTTGACTGTGGTTGCTTTTCATGCTACTTACGAATAAAAAGGACGAATAAAAAGTCAAGAAACAAGTGGAAAAAGAGAAAAATTATAGTAAAATATGATATAGTATGTATATCTATTGAAAGCGGGTGAAATTATGCGTACTCCTATGGACGAGGTGACTTTTTTAGGATTTTATAAAAATACTATTTTGTGTGGTTCAAATAATTTTCAGCATTTTATTTGTAAGCAGTTAGAAGCTGAGAATAGAATTACTTTTGAAGAACAGCGTAAAATAAGTGATAAAGAAGATACATTATTTTTTGAATCTAAGAAAGATTTTAAGGGTATTATTTCAAAGACTACAACCATGAAGTCTTTTATTAGCTTTTATGAAGCGCTTGAATACAAGAAATTGTATAAGTATTCAGTGCCATTCTTTTATGAGGCTGGCGAAAAATCCATAGATGAAGTGTTGAAAGAAATGCAGATTGCAGTCTTTAAGAATGAAATATATCAGCCAGAATATGTTATTGATAGGAATTTAAATGAATCGGCTCCGATTGCATATGTAGAAGATGGTATATACTTTATTAAGTTTGTTTTACAGAAAGCGTATCAGCAGTCTGATACATTTGAACAGATTGATTACAGATATCCTATCGTGATATATATTAATCCGTCGATAAATATATTAGAAGTAAGATATGATTCTATGCGTTATAGTTATAATGAACAAATTGATAGAGATGCGTATTCAAAAATAGTATTTTATTGTACTGATTGGATTAAAGATAATTTTGGTATGAAATTGTTCCGCTGTGAGCATATGGATACTATTAAAATTATTAACGATATTCAAAATACAGAAGTAAGAATGTATAAGCAGATGATGGAAATGAAAGCTGGGGGTTCGGCTGAATTGACAGCATCTGAAAATGGTGATTATATGTTGCCTTTTTTGGGCGAAATTCGGGAACTCATTGATGAAAATGAAGAATTATTTGCAGAGGCGGATGAAATAAGGCAATTATTATTACAGTATCTTAATGAGAAGGAAGCTACCGCAAGCTATCCGTATATTTATGTTAAATGGATTAAGCCGGTAGAAACAAAGAGTTATATTGTTAAGATTACCTTTGATTATTTTAATGGGAAAATTACTTTGTTACAACATATTACAGGAAAATGTAATGATTTAGGAATGGGGCGAATGAATGATGCAATCGAATATCTTTCAAACAGTGGCTCCTTTGTTAAAGGAGAAGAAATTTAATATTGATTTGGATTCATTCTTGGACTTTATGAAGCAATATCATTCTAATGATTGGATTTATCCAGATGCAATTCATAGAAAACTTGGAATAGAAATAAAGGATATCTATGGTATTTTAGAGATGTGTGTGGATGAGAATATTGTAGAGCAGTATTTGAATGTATATTGTCCAATATGTCAACGTTTTACAGGTAACATATATAAAACAGCTTTAGAGATTCCAGAATTTGTAAACTGTGTACATTGCGATACTGAAATCGATAATCCGCTACAGCATGCTATTATTATATACAAGGTGTTATAGTTGGATTTAGAGGAAAAGAAGTTTAGATACGCAGAACAATTATTACATCAGTCAGGGTACACATTGACTGAATTGATGATGGCCTCAAGTAGATATAATTCCAGCTTATTGATGGTTTCCAACGAGGACAATGAAAGATGCAAGGTTTTATATAATGACATTAAGAAAGGTGAATTAACGAGAGGGCAGAAAGGTCAAAAACTCGAAGAAATGACATCAATTCTGTTTGAGAAGAGCGTAGAAAATCTTTTTGATGTTTATAGAAATTGCAGAACAAGTACGAATGAAATTGATTTGTTAATAAGATGGACAGAGAATGCGAGACTTTCTGGAATAAATAATGCGTTTTCTTGTTTTGGAGAATCATTTTTAGTTGAATGCAAAAATTATGATGGTCCAGTAAGTGTAACGTTTGTTGGTAAATTTTGTTCATTGATGTCTGTTACAAATACAAATTTTGGAATAATGGTATCATGGGATGGAGTATCTGGCAGAACTAAATGGAATGATTCAAAAGGATTAATAAAAAGATAGCGTTACATGAAAGTAAATATATTATCGTAATTGATAAAAATGATTTGAAACAGATTTGTGATAGGAAAAAGAATTTGTTTTCTCTTATATATGATAAATATGTGGCATTGAAAGAGGAAATTGATTACGATACATATATTGTTAAGCATGAAGCTGAAGATTGTATGATATGAGAAGGTTGAAATATACCTTCTCTTTGATTTAAGTATAAGTTTGGACAACGGTGAACATGTGGAGTGCGTGGTAATGTTGACTAAGGCACATAATTGAGAGGTAAACGGTAAAACGCGAGTACCTATACAAAACTGGAGCAAACCTGTATGATAGTAACAGATTTGCTCCAGTTTTTATTTCACTTCATATTTATTGGATTTCCGACACTGCTCTGGCAGGTTTGGAGACCATGGGAGCAGGTCTTCCAGAAAATCTCGGTTTGTGTCGTCTTCGTGTTTCGGTATCTCAGTCAGGAGATACTCCACGTATTCATAGACTTTCAGATCGTTTGCCTTAGCAGTTTCGGTAATGCTGTAGATAATCGCGCTGGATCTGGCTCCGCGGATGGTGTCGATCAGCTTCCAGTTGTGCCTTCCGATACAAAAACCACGCAGTGTGGATTCTGTTGCATTGTTGTCCAGAGGGACTTCACCGTCTTCCAGAAATACGCGCAGATATCTTTCCTGATTCACGGAATAGGCAAAGGCTTTTCCTGTCTGGGATTTTGGCAGGACTTCACTCTGGTGTTTTTTTACCCACACAAAATAAGCGTCAACCAGGGGTTTTAGTTCCAGCTGCCTCCTGTGCTGCCGTTGTGCTGGTGTAAGCTCTGCCAGATCATTGTCCAGTTTATAGATCGCCCCGATCTGCTTTAGGGCATCATAGGCAAGCGTACCTTTACGCTCTTTTTCATCCTTTATAGCTTTCTGCGCATCTGCATATTTACGCCTCGCATGTGCCCAGCAGCCAGCAATCGTCAGGCCGGGGGTTTTTTCTTCCAGGGAATGGTATGCCTGGTAACCGTCTGTAACACATACTCCCTGAAAATCTTTCAGAAACTCCTCTGGATGATCCTCCTTCCTGTCTTTCTGGTATTCATACAGGACGATGGCTTCCTCATAAGATTTCCCGGTGCGGTAAATCCACATATAACTCTTTGAGCCGGCAGCTCTCCCGTCTTTTGAAACTTCGACAGTGGTTTCGTCTGCCTGCAGCACATGATACTGGTATAGAAGCTTATGCAGATAGTCATACAGAACTGCAAGATAGCGGTCAGCACACTCGATCGTCCAGTTCGCCATGTTCTGGCGGTTCAGGTTCACATCGTTGCGCTTGAACTCCTGCTCCATACGGTAAAGCGGAAGGGAGTTGACATATTTTCCATTGATGATGGCAGCTTCCAGGGATGGAGTGACAATGCTTCCCGCAGCAGATCCTTTGGACGCTGTGCCTTTACAACGGTTTCATCATCCATACCGGCATAAACCGCTACATGGTGTTCTTTTACTTCAAAAGAAGCCGGATGGAATTCCAGCCTTTTATATACTTCATCTGGAAGACGCTTATATTTTCCATCCGGAAATGCTTCTTTTAGTTCTTCTTCTGACATTTCATGTTTTATAACCGTTACAGGCATTCCTTTTAAGTCGTCTTCACGTTTCCCTTTCTGCTTCTTTTTCCTGCGGATGACAACTTCCTCAAAATCCGGTTCTTCTGCCTGTGTGCCCGGTTCGCTGGCTGTGGCTTCCGGTTCGTTAAAAAACAGGCTCATCTGCCCGTCAATCACATTCATTTTTTCAGAATGCCGTCCGAAACGCTGTCCGCGCAGAATGGCTATCTGTTCTAGGATCAGTTCCTGGTTTTGAGTCATCCGGGCAATATTTTTCTGCAGCGAGAGTATGATCCCGATGAGTTCATCCCTGTCGGCATTATTCAGTTCATCTGCTGTATAGATCATCTTTTCCATATCACAATTATAGCAGAAACAGGATATTCCTGCTGAAAAATTTTTGACCGGCTTCGTCAAAATGACGACAGACTATACCGTCACAAAAGGCGCTTTCAAAGATATCGGATTATTTTTGGATTTAATTAGAAAAAAGCGCAAAGCTGTTTCTGAAAGCTGCACAGGACGTTTCTGTACAGCTTTCTTCCCTGTACAGAAACGGGAAAGCGACACCGGAAAAGGGGCAGGAAATTTCTATGTTTTGCACAAAACCTGTCATCATGCCTGTCAGCAGGTCCTTTCCGGTGTGACTTCCTGGATCCTTCTTTTCTGCTCGACGGCAAGCCCCTGCATCAGCCATGTGAACTGTTCCGGTGTGATCTCACGGGCTTCTGACGCTGTTCTTGGCCACTGAAAGCGCCCCGCTTCGAGTCTTTTATAAACAAGCACAAAGCCGTCGCCTTCCCATAAAAGTCCTTTGATGCGGTCTGTCCGCCTGCCGCAGAACAGAAAAAGGCAGCCTTTTTGAAACGGGTCCAGCGAAAAATGATCCTGTACAACTCTGGCCAGGCCGTCGATTCCAAAACGGAGATCCGTGTAGCCGTACGCCAGGTAAATCCGGCTGTATCGTTTTACATTACCAAGCATTGGCCAGCGCCTCCATAACTTTTTGGATAAAACCTGCCGAAGCAGATTCGGTTACTTCTATGGTAATATTTCCTTTTCTGATAACCGCTGCGGCTGGTGCAGGGAGCTGCTCTTGACAGATGTCTGCCGAAATTTCAACAAAAGGCGATGCCTGCGGGGGCTGTCCTGTATTTTCCACTGCCTTCCTGCGGAGTATTCTCAGCCAGTAATAATACCTGGACTCTTTGATATTCCTGTCATGACACCATTCCCTGACGGTCATGCCGCTTTCCATGCGTTCCTTTATGAGCACGGCCCAGCGCTCTGCGATTACATCGTGTTTAAATCTGACACTAACTACACCTCACTTTCAAAACTGGTATGAGTTTTCAAAGCTATGTACATGGACTGTGAAAAGTGATATAAGTTTTCACAGTTTCAATAGTAACTAATAATAGCCTTGAGATAGATTATTCTCAAGGCCATTATATACAAATTTCTTCTATTATGCACGGTACGCGCTTTTTACCGTTTACATTGAGAGCGTAAAAATGCTTGAAAAATAAGGCTTTTCCGAGGATTTGGAAGTAAATCCAGGTCCTCGGATTTTCTGCGTTTTGGGAGCTGCAAAGAGGCTGATTTTTATAGTTGGATAGACAGAAGTATTGATTTGAGGTTGAGTAAATAAAATATTGATACTATCATCATAGAAAACAAATAATTACAAATGACAACAAATAACATTAAATACACTCAAATAGATTGAAAAATTCATAATTTGATGCTATACTCTATAAGTATCATTGCGTAAAAAAATAGAGAGGTATTTAGCATGGCTGATAGTAATGAAAAATGGATAAACATAGATGAAGCCGCAGAATATTTAGGGGTTAAGCCAGGAACGGTACGTGGATGGCTTAGAAAAGATAAAGGTATTCCAGCACACAAGATTGGTAAACAATGGAAGTTTAAGTTATCTGAACTTGATGCTTGGGTAAAAAGCGGGAAAAGTGCTGAAATTTAAGGAGGTAAACCTAATGAAGAAATGTATTTTCCATCCAATGGAATGCTTGAAGAGGCAGTTATTAAATCTTTGGAATTACTTGGTGGAACTGCGACAACAAAGCAGATTAATCAAAAGGTGATTGAGGTTTTAGAATTGCCAGACGAGGTGGTTCAATTGGAGGATGAAAGTGGCCTTGGTACAAAACTAAACTATCGACTTCGTTGGGCAAGAACTAACTTAAAGTCTAAAGGTAAAATCAAAAATGTTTCAAAAGGCACTTGGTGCTTAAGTTAACTATTGTTAGGAGGAACTATGAGTTTATATAAATTGAGAAAACGTTTTTCCAGAATGTTACAGAGCATCAGAGAGCTGCTATGCTCAAAGAATTTGAGACTGATAGTGAAGGAAATATTGTTATTCCGTATACACATAAAGGGTATACAGTAAATGATTTGGAAATATCTTATAGACCAGATGTAATTGCTATTAGTATGTTTTCTGGTGCAGGTGGATTAGATATTGGAACACAGTTAGCTGGAGTGAAGGTTATTTCTAGCTTAGATATTTTGAAGATAGTGTTGAAACGCTGAAACGTAATAAATTCTTTGCT
Organism: Eubacterium plexicaudatum ASF492; assembly: GCF_000364225.2. Lineage (GTDB taxonomy): Bacteria > Bacillota > Clostridia > Lachnospirales > Lachnospiraceae > Eubacterium_J > Eubacterium_J plexicaudatum. The sequence goes on along the minus strand of NZ_AQFT02000001.1, from coordinate 3,091,876 downwards.
CATACTCTTCATGAGGTTGGAGATATTACAAAGATTGATGGTAAGCACTATGAGGAATTGTTGAAGAAAGAAAAAACTGATAAATTGATAATTGTTGGCGGACCTCCTTGTCAGCCGTTTTCAAAGGCAGGTTATTGGGTGACTAACGAGAAGAGAAATTCTAACGAAGACCCAAGGAATATGATCGTGCCTTATTTCAAAATAATTAAAGAACTTAATCCAGATGGTTTCGTTTTAGAAAATGTTGAGAGTATATTACATCCATCAAATAAGGCAGCCGTTGATACAATCTATGAACATATGCAGGAACTTGGATATCATTGTTCTTTATTGAAGATAAACGCTGCTGAATATGGAATTCCTCAAAAGAGAAAAAGAGTGTTTTTCTTAGCAAGCAAGAAGGAAATTAATGCATCATTAACACAAACTCATGGAAGTGAAAAGAATGTTTGGCAAACCCTGATTTGCTTCCTTATGAAAGAGTAATTGACTGGATTGGCAAATTTGATGATGAACAATATTGCCAAGGTGAGAAACTGGAAACTGAAGGAAAATGGGAAAACGAATTGACATGTATTCCTTTTGGTAAAAATTATATTGCATTGTCAGCACGTGAGAATCATCCTAACCCAGTATTTGTTGCCGGAAAAAGATATTGGTCTTCACTGTTAAAGTTGCATCCTTTTTGGCCTTCGTGGACAATTATTGCAAGTCCAGGTCATTGGGAAGGTCCGTTCCATTGGAAGAATAGAAGGTTGAACATACGAGAGTTAGCTGCAATACAAACATTCCCCGATGATTATGAGTTTTTTGGCAGTACTTATTCGCAGCATAAACAAATAGGTAATGCTGTTCCGCCGTTGCTCGGAAAAAAAGTAGTGGAGGAGTTATGCAAATGGATATAAAGAAACCAAGGGTCATAAGTCTTTTCTCAGGTGCAGGCGGATTAGATATAGGTTTTGAGCAGGCGGGGTTTAGAACTATTTATGCATCTGATGTATGGCAAATTGCTTGCGATACATTAAAGCAAAACAACATGGCAGACGAAATTTTTTGCGGAGATGTAAGAAAAATAGATTTTGTTGCATTCAAAGAAAAATATGGAGAAATCGATTGCTTAATTGGAGGACCACCTTGTCCTCCTTATAGTCAGACTAGACATTATCTGGTTGGAAAAGCTGATGGCTTTGATGACGAACACGCAGGTTTTGCTGTTCCAGAGTATTTAGGGCATTAAAAGAATTAAAGCCAAAGGTTTTCCTTTTTGAGAATGTGGATGGTTTTACCTTCAAAACACATCAAGAAGAGTTTGATTTTCTTAAAAGTAAGGCGGATGAGTTAGGATACAATATTACTTATAAGGTTGTCAATTGTGCTAATTACGGTGTGCCTCAAACGAGGAAGAGGTTCTTTTGCGTTGGAAGTTTAAAAGGCCTGCCTGAGTTTGTATTTCCAGAGGAAACTCATACAGATCCTAATAAAAAAGTGATAAGTTGCCTTGGGTTACATGCGGAGAAGTTATATCTGATTTTGATGATGTAACTGAAGAAGAAAAGTTGCAGCGCCCGGGTCAAAAAGATTACGACTTGTTGACACAGATACCTCCAGGAGATAATTACTTATACTTTACAGAAAAAGAGGATATCCTGAACCAAAGTTTAAATGGAAATCTAGATATTGGACATTCTTATTAAAACTAACACCTGACCGCCCATCATGGACAATCCAGGCAAGTTTTTCAACTAATCAAGGACCTTTTCATTGGAGAAATAGGTTTTTGAGAATAGCCGAACTTAAAAGGTTACAAACATTCCCGGATGATTATGTTCTGTTAGGAGAAATGAAAGACCAGTGGAAACAGGTTGGAAATGCCGTTCCTGTAAAGATGGCAAATATTCTTGCATCGAAAATAAAGGAGGTTTATTTCAGTGGAAAGAGATGAAAGATATGAAGTAAACTCTGCGGGTAAAGTTGTTGTTGGAAATCCAATTACATTATCATCAAGCGAACGCAAAGCTATGATAGAAAAAATGTTTTCAATTAATGGTTGGAAATATACAATTTTACAAGAAGTTACTTCTGCACATTATCATATTAAGTTAGAAAACCCTAATTTGGAGATTTCAAAAACGTTCCATTTATATCATGGAAATGTTCGAAAGGAAGATCCTGAACGCAATAGGGAAGAAAAAAAGATACAGTTGGGTACTGAAAACGACCCAAGAGAACACATGGAAGATGCCATAATTCTTGGTTTCTATGTTTATGAGCATAAAGATTCTTTAAGTGATACTGTAGTTGTTGCTTGGCCTATTGAGGAAGAAAAGAATTACCCTAAGAATCCAAGTCTTAGAGTAAATATGCGTACAGACATTCAAGTGGCGAAGAATACAGGATACTATGTTGATAAAGTAACTGGTAAAAACTTAGTCGTATTTAGACCAGAGTTTATTTATCACTATATTGAGAATTATAAAAATTTACAGTATTCAAGTGCACCTGCAGTACATCCAGGGGAAAGCACAGGAGAAGATAATACGACAAAAGATAGACTTACTACAGGTTGTAATGTTCTTCTTTATGGTGTACCTGGTTCAGGAAAAAGTTGGACTATTGAACATGAATATTGTAAACCTGGAACACAAGTGGAAAGACTCGTGTTCCATCCTGACTATACTTATTCAGATTTCATCGGTCAGATTCTTCCAGCAGTAGCGGAAGATGGACAAGTAAGTTATAAGTTTACGCCAGGACCATTTACAAACATCCTTCGTGATGCATATCAGAACCCTGGGAAGGAATATGTGCTTATTATTGAGGAAATCAACCGTGGTAATGCTCCGGCTATTTTCGGTGAGGTATTCCAGCTGCTTGACCGTAAGGTTGAGATCCGTGATATAGATGATGATGGTTTCCCTGTTGGAACAAGTGAGTACGGCATCACAAATATGAATATTGCTGAAGAAATGTATGGTAAGGAAAGAAAGACAGATAAGGTTCGTATTCCTTCAAATCTTTCTATCATTGGAACAATGAATACATCAGATCAGAATGTTTTCACATTAGATACAGCATTCCAGCGGAGATGGGATATGCGTCTTATCGAAAATGATTTTGAAAATGTTGACCCGACACTTGCAAATGCAGAAATTCTTGATACTACAGTAACATGGAGAAATTTCTGCGTTGAGATTAATAGAATTGTTGTTGGAAACAGTGCAAGAATGACTTCTGCAGAAGATAAGAGACTTGGTGCATACTTCGTTCATCTTCGTGACCTTAAGTTTAATGATGCGATGGGTGATTTAAAAGAATACGATGCACTTCGTAAGAAGGAAAGCAAAGGTACTCTTACACCAGAAGAAAAGACACAGATTGCCGTTATCCGTGATGCTATGAGACAGAACAGAAAGTTCCCTGAAAAGGTAATCAAGTATCTCTGGGATGACGCATTCAAGTTTAACCGTGAAGTAATCTTTGAGGTTACCGAATATCAGAGCCTTGAGCAGGTAATCCGTGCATTTATGTATGCCAAGGGATTAGATCGATTTAAGGTTTTCAAAGATAATGTGCAGAGTGCGTTTACTGGAGAAGAAGAAGAGTAAGGTGGTGAGGATAGATGGATTTAGGCTCAGCTTTAAATTCAATAATGGAATTTGATATCAAAAAGCACTGCCATGTTAATACAAATGAAGATGGTGACCGTTTTGTTGGTATCAAGGCTGATTCCGATAATGCTATGGTCTATTTCCCTATCGGATATGAACTGCCGGAAACCGATGCTGAAATCAGAACAGACATTAAGCATTTGATACATGTGCTGTCTGAATTTACAACAAAGGATGACCGATTACTTGCTATCAATAAGTTTGCAGCACCACAGACAGTTGATTTTCCTATCAATGCGTATAAGAGTGTCATTGAATACTATTTTTCGATTGGTGGCACATATTATGTTGAGAAGGAGCAAGTGTATATCACAGCACCCACTGGAAAACAGGACTGGGCGAGAACCGCAAGAAAACAGATGCCTCTAGTTCAAAGCAGAAATGGTGTAAGTTCTTTTGTGTTTACACAGTTTGAGGTTCGTTCTTCAACACCTAATGATACAAAGGAAATAACTCAGATTAACAGATTCTGTGTGTATGAGGCTTTCAAAAGACTGGGATGGCTATATGTTCCATATATGCCGGAAGAACCGGGACCACACCCAGATGTGAAAACTTCAATCAGAATTGTTCAGAGTAAGCTTGCTAACACAAACGATGATAAGAAGAAGTCACTATTTCGTGGTATGAAAGATATGCTTGAGTACATAGATGAGCAGACATCTGATAAGCAGTTTTACTTTGGCACTGATGATTTCGACCATGTGTGGGAGAAACTTGTTGATAGAGCATTCGGAGAAAAGGATAAGGACAAATATTTCCCTCGTTCAAGATGGCTGCTTGATTACGGCAAGTACAAGGAAAAGAGACCTTTGATGCCGGATACCATTATGATTTACAATGGCAAGTATTACATTCTTGATGCCAAGTGTTATAAGTATGGTTGGACAGGCATTCCAGATCATCTGCCTAATGGTTCATCAATCAATAAGCAGATTACATATGGAGAGTACTTAGAGAAGTATAAAGGTGTGGATACAAACTCACTTTTCAATGCTTTTATCATGCCATACAATATGGCCAAGAACCATTTTAAGCTTACATCAGTTGTTGGAAACATTGGTGAGGCTGTTGGTGACTGGAGATACAACAAGAAGTATTATGAACGAATCCAGGGAATCGTTATGGATACGAGATATCTTATGTATCATTATTCCGGCAAGCCGACAAAGGAAAAGATTGCTCTTGCTGATTGCATTGAGGCAGTTCTGGGAAAAGATGAAATAAAATCTACTGGAGAAGCACCTATTCCGAAACCTATATCATATGTAGGCATTAAGCCTGTTGATTCTATGGTTGCAGAAGACAGTGGTTCTTACAATGTAGACTAAATATAAAAAGTAAACGGTAGATAGTGCGTACCTATACAAAACTGGAGCAAACCTGTAAGATAGAAACAGATTTGCTCCAGTCTTATTTCAATTCATTCTTACCAGGCTTCCGGCAGTTCTCCGGCAGGCTTGGTGACCAGGGGAGCAGGTCATCCAGAAAACTGCGGTCTGTATCATCCAGATGTTTGGGAATCTCAGTAAGCAGAAATTCAAAGTAATCATACGGCTTCAAGTTGTTTGCTTTTGCAGTTTCCGCAATGCTGTAGATAATGGCGCTGGACTTTGCGCCGGCAATGGTATCGATCATCACCCAGTTTTTCTTGCCGATGCAGAATCCGCGGATGGACTGTTCCGCAGCGTTATTGTCCATCGGCACTTCGCCATCGTCCAGGAACACTTTCAGGTATTTCTCCTGGTTCAGGGAATAATTGAAACCTTCCCACGTCTTGCTTTTTTGCGGCACTTTCGGAAGGTTTTCACGAACCCATGTGAAATAAGCCTCCACCAGGGCTTTACGCTCAGCTGGCGGCGGTTTTTCCGTTCTTCCGCCGGGAGATCTTTTAACTGTTTTTCCTCCCGGTAGATCGCCTGTATCATGGTCAGCGCAAGATATGCGCGGCTGTCCTTCTGCTTTGCTTTCGGCAGCGCTTTTACTGCTTCATCAAACCTGCGCCTGGCATGGGACCAGCATCCGGCAATCCTCAGATCTTCGCGTTCACCTTCAATGGTGTGGTAGACCTGATATCCGTCCGTGACACATACGCCGTTGAAGTCTTTCAAAAACTCTCTGGGATGGCTGGCATTGCGCGTCTTCTGGTATTCATACAGGACAACCTGGCGTTCTGTGTACATCCGTCCGGTGCGGTATACCCACATGTAACTTTTGCTCCCGGCAGGACGGCCATCCTTATTCACCAACACGGGCGTCTCGTCTGCCTGCAGGACGTGGTAGCCGTACAGCTTTTCGTGGAGGTAATCATAGAGGACCGCAAGGTAACGGTCTGCGCACTGGATCGTCCAGTTCGCCATGTTCTGTCTTGAAATGTGCAGGCCATAACGTTCAAACTCCTGCTCCTGGCGGTAAAGAGGGACGGCATTGACATACTTTGCGTTTATTACCGCTGCCTCCAGCGAAGGGGAAACAAGGCTCCCCCTTAATAAAGTCTGCGGATGCGGCGCTTTGATGACTTCTTCCGTTTCTTTCCCGGCATAAACCTTTACATGATGTTCTTCCACCTCGATTTTCGCCGGGGTAAAGCGGTACCTGCGGTACACTTCATCCGGGAGCTGTTTCCAGCCGTCCTTTCCAAATTTATCTTCCAGTTCCCCATCCGTCATGGAATGTTCCACCACAACTACCGGAATCCCGTCCAGGTCTTCTTCCCGTTTTCCCTGCTTTTTCTTCGGCCTTGTGCGGGAAACGTTCTCCGGCTCCTCTGTGCTTTCCTCCGCAGCGACAGCTTCAGGTTCGTTAAAGAATACGATCTTCCCATCCACTTCCATGAAGGAAACCTGGCCTTCGGTCTCATGTTTTTCTGATGACCTGCCAAACCTGTGCCGTTTTAAATCCGCCATCTGCTCCGGAACAAGCTGGAGCGTATGGTCGATATTTTCAAGCTGCTCCTGCTGCGACAGGAACAGCCTGGTAAGCGTTTCCCTGTCAAGACTGTTCAGTTGTTCTTCCGTATATTTTGAGGCCATGTTGTTTTCTCCTGGTATCCTGATAGCCTTATTATACCATGGATACGGGATTTTTGCGAACCCGGCGCTGCCGGATGCCCGTCATAATGCCTATGGTTTTAACAGCGGATGCTGCCTTTGTACGATGCTGTTTCCAGGACCCTTTTCGGGAGGAAACAGCATGTCTGCGTCCATCCCGGGCCCTTTTATGGTGTGCAGCGTGGTTGTGCAGGAATAAGGCAGGACATTTTTTTCAGCAGGAAAACCGTCTGAAAATTTCTCCGTTTTGCACAAAATCATCCCATGTATTCCGGCGGTTCCACCGGCCTGACCGATTTCTTCGGGGTGATCGTCAGCCCTTCCATCAGCCATCGGAACTGCTGCGGCGTTAATTCACGTACATCCTCTGGGGTGCGCGGCCACTGGAAGCGGCTTTCCGAAAGCCGCTTGTATAACAGGAGCCAGCCGTCCCCTTCCCATACAAGTCCCTTGATGCGGTCTGTGCGCCTCCCGCAGAAAAGATAGAGGGTATCCGGGACATATGGCCTGTTCCCGGTCTGAGCTTCCACGAGTGCCGCCAGCCGGTCCATCCCAGCGCGCAGGTCGGTGTAGCCGCAGACAATGTAGACGGCTTTAAAGCAGGTTGCGTCATTGAGCATTCCGCACCACCTCCAGGACTGCCGCAAGCAGCGACATGGGTGTGGATTCCGTTACGTGGATGGAAAAACTGTTTACAGAGATGGAAAGCCCCTGCTGTATACCGCTGCCGCTTTGTGTTTCCTGCTGTAGCAGACAGGTGTTTACCGGGACAATCTGCTGCATCGGAGCCTCTGGAGCAAGGGATTCCAGACACGCTTCCCTTACGCGGCGCAGTCTGTAATAATAGTTTGCTTTCGTAATGCCGTGGCCGGCACACCAATCGACAACACTCATGCCTGCGGGACGGTTCTGGCACTCCCTGATCTGCTCCGCCCACTCTTTTAAACGGTATTGTACAGCCACTGCTGTTGTTGCTGAGTTCATAGACTTACCTCCGTATAACGGTATCAAAAGTTAAGGCTTAACTTTTAATACTTATGATAGAAATATAGCCTATTGTCACACACTTTGCCCTCATAGTCGAGGTACGTACTATCTACCGTTTACTATAAAAATGGCATAATATTATAAAACCTCTGTTTGCAGATGATTGCAGACAGAGGTTCTTTTCTTATAAGCATTCGTAAACGGTAAAAAGCGCGTACCGTGCATAATAGAAGAAATTTGTATATAATGGCCTTGAGAATAATCTATCTCAAGGCTATTATTAGTTACTATTGAAACTGTGAAAACTTATATCACTTTTCACAGTCCATGTACATAGCTTTGAAAACTCATACCAGTTTTGAAAGTGAGGTGTAGTTAGTGTCAGATTTAAAACACGATGTAATCGCAGAGCGCTGGGCCGTGCTCATAAAGGAACGCATGGAAAGCGGCATGACCGTCAGGGAATGGTGTCATGACAGGAATATCAAAGAGTCCAGGTATTATTACTGGCTGAGAATACTCCGCAGGAAGGCAGTGGAAAATACAGGACAGCCCCCGCAGGCATCGCCTTTTGTTGAAATTTCGGCAGACATCTGTCAAGAGCAGCTCCCTGCACCAGCCGCAGCGGTTATCAGAAAAGGAAATATTACCATAGAAGTAACCGAATCTGCTTCGGCAGGTTTTATCCAAAAAGTTATGGAGGCGCTGGCCAATGCTTGGTAATGTAAAACGATACAGCCGGATTTACCTGGCGTACGGCTACACGGATCTCCGTTTTGGAATCGACGGCCTGGCCAGAGTTGTACAGGATCATTTTTCGCTGGACCCGTTTCAAAAAGGCTGCCTTTTTCTGTTCTGCGGCAGGCGGACAGACCGCATCAAAGGACTTTTATGGGAAGGCGACGGCTTTGTGCTTGTTTATAAAAGACTCGAAGCGGGGCGCTTTCAGTGGCCAAGAACAGCGTCAGAAGCCCGTGAGATCACACCGGAACAGTTCACATGGCTGATGCAGGGACTTGCCGTCGAGCAGAAAAGAAGGATCCAGGAAGTCACACCGGAAAGGACCTGCTGACAGGCATGATGACAGGTTTTGTGCAAAACATAGAAATTTCCTGCCCCTTTTCCGGTGTCGCTTTCCCGTTTCTGTACAGGGAAGAAAGCTGTACAGAAACGTCCTGTGCAGCTTTCAGAAACAGCTTTGCGCTTTTTCTAATTAAATCCAAAAAATAATCCGATATCTTTGAAAGCGCCTTTTGTGACGGTATAGTCTGTCGTCATTTTGACGAAGCCGGTCAAAAATTTTTCAGCAGGAATATCCTGTTTCTGCTATAATTGTGATATGGAAAAGATGATCTATACAGCAGATGAACTGAATAATGCCGACAGGGATGAACTCATCGGGATCATACTCTCGCTGCAGAAAAATATTGCCCGGATGACTCAAAACCAGGAACTGATCCTAGAACAGATAGCCATTCTGCGCGGACAGCGTTTCGGACGGCATTCTGAAAAAATGAATGTGATTGACGGGCAGATGAGCCTGTTTTTTAACGAACCGGAAGCCACAGCCAGCGAACCGGGCACACAGGCAGAAGAACCGGATTTTGAGGAAGTTGTCATCCGCAGGAAAAAGAAGCAGAAAGGGAAACGTGAAGACGACTTAAAAGGAATGCCTGTAACGGTTATAAAACATGAAATGTCAGAAGAAGAACTAAAAGAAGCATTTCCGGATGGAAAATATAAGCGTCTTCCAGATGAAGTATATAAAAGGCTGGAATTCCATCCGGCTTCTTTTGAAGTAAAAGAACACCATGTAGCGGTTTATGCCGGTATGGATGATGAAACCGTTGTAAAGGCACAGCGTCCAAAGGATCTGCTGCGGGGAAGCATTGTCACTCCATCCCTGGAAGCTGCCATCATCAATGGAAAATATGTCAACTCCCTTCCGCTTTACCGTATGGAGCAGGAGTTCAAGCGCAACGATGTGAACCTGAACCGCCAGAACATGGCGAACTGGACGATCGAGTGTGCTGACCGCTATCTTGCAGTTCTGTATGACTATCTGCATAAGCTTCTATACCAGTATCATGTGCTGCAGGCAGACGAAACCACTGTCGAAGTTTCAAAAGACGGGAGAGCTGCCGGCTCAAAGAGTTATATGTGGATTTACCGCACCGGGAAATCTTATGAGGAAGCCATCGTCCTGTATGAATACCAGAAAGACAGGAAGGAGGAGCATCCAGAGGAGTTTCTGAAAGATTTTCAGGGAGTATGTGTTACAGACGGTTACCAGGCATACCATTCCCTGGAAGAAAAAACCCCCGGCCTGACGATTGCTGGCTGCTGGGCACATGCGAGGCGTAAATATGCAGATGCGCAGAAAGCTATAAAGGATGAAAAAGAGCGTAAAGGTACGCTTGCCTATGATGCCCTAAAGCAGATCGGGGCGATCTATAAACTGGACAATGATCTGGCAGAGCTTACACCAGCACAACGGCAGCACAGGAGGCAGCTGGAACTAAAACCCCTGGTTGACGCTTATTTTGTGTGGGTAAAAAACACCAGAGTGAAGTCCTGCCAAAATCCCAGACAGGAAAAGCCTTTGCCTATTCCGTGAATCAGGAAAGATATCTGCGCGTATTTCTGGAAGACGGTGAAGTCCCTCTGGACAACAATGCAACAGAATCCACACTGCGTGGTTTTTGTATCGGAAGGCACAACTGGAAGCTGATCGACACCATCCGCGGAGCCAGATCCAGCGCGATTATCTACAGCATTACCGAAACTGCTAAGGCAAACGATCTGAAAGTCTATGAATACGTGGAGTATCTCCTGACTGAGATACCGAAACACGAAGACGACACAAACCGAGATTTTCTGGAAGACCTGCTCCCATGGTCTCCAAACCTGCCAGAGCAGTGTCGGAAATCCAATAAATATGAAGTGAAATAAAAACTGGAGCAAATCTGTTACTATCATACAGGTTTGCTCCAGTTTTGTATAGGTACTCGCGTTTTACCGTTTACCAGAAAGGCGGTGTGGGAAAGACCACTACGGCGGTCAATCTGGGTGTCAGTCTGGCACAGCAGGGTAAAAAAGTCCTGCTGATTGATGCCGATGCACAGGCAAATTTAACTATGTCGCTTGGCTATGGCAGACCCGATGATTTGTCGGATACGCTCTCAAGTATTATGCAGGATGTGATAGACGATAATCCTGCCAATGTCCAGAAAGCTATTCTGCACCATGATGAGGGCGTTGACCTGCTCCCATCCAACATTGAACTGTCGGGACTGGAAGTAAGGCTTATCAATGCCATAAGCCGTGAAAGTGTGCTGAAAACCTGCGTCAATGAGGTAAAAAGAACTATGATGTGGTTCTTGTGGACTGTATGCCGAGCTTGGGTATGCTCACAATCAACGCACTTGCAGCGGCTGATAGCGTGGTTATCCCGACACAGCCGCACTATCTTTCTGCCAAAGGCTTAGAACTGTTGCTTCGCTCCGTGTCTAAGGTCAAGCGGCAAATCAATCCCCATCTGCGGATTGACGGTATTTTAATGACGATGGTAATGCCACGCACGAACATCTCTAAGGAGATTACAGCAACGGTAAAGAGTGCCTACGGGCAGAGGATTAAAGTCTTTGATGCCCAGATACCCCACTCTATCCGTGCAGTAGAAACCACCGCAGAGGGGAAAAGCATTTTTGCCTATGACAAAGGCGGCAAAGTAGCCGCAGCCTATGAGCAGTTTGGAAAGGAGGTGGCAGAGCTTGGCGAAAAACAGAGGAAGCAAAATCGAGCTGACCGCATACGATAACCTTTTTGAAACGGACGAGAGCCGTGCGGAAGCGAATCTAAGCAAAATAAGGGAAATCCCGATTGCGGAGATTGACGAGTTCCCAGACCACCCGTTCAAAGTTTTAATGAATGAGGATATGGAACAGCTTGTGGAAAGTGTCAGTCGGAGCGGCGTAATGACCCTGCTACGGTTCGGCAGAAAGAGGATGGGCGGTATGAGCTTATCAGCGGTCACAGGAGGAAAAAGGCTTGCGAGCTTGCGGGGCTTGAAACGCTCAAATGCGAGGTCAAGGAGCTGACCCGTGACGAAGCTATTATTGTCATGGTTGAGAGTAATCTCCAAAGGACTACTATCTTGCCGAGTGAGAAAGCCTTTGCGTATAAGATGCGGCTTGAAGCAATGAAGCGGCAGGGTGAGCGAAGTGATTTAACAAGAGTATGATGAACAACTGGTCAGACGGCTGATTGCGAAGGTTACGGTGTTTGATGATAAGTTTGAGGTGGAATTGAAATCGGGGCTTTCGGTGGATATCCTAAGGAGCAAGTAAATAAACTGTGTTTCGGCACCCTGTGGCAGTATATGCTCATAGGGTGCTTTTTGAATTTTCAGTTAATTTTCACATGGATGTATTGAAAATGTCAACCAAAAGGTTTATAATGGTAGTATATTAGCGGAGGTGTACCATGACTACATCGGATATGATAAGGGAGTTATGTGAAAAGAAGAATATAAGCCTGGCGGAACTTGCAAGACGCATCGGGCAGTCACCGCAGAATTTTAATAAGAAGCTGAAGCGTGGGACGGTTTCGTTTGAGGAAATGATGGAGATTGCAAAGGCATTAAATGTGAAATATGAACAGGCATTTGTCTTCCCTGATGGAGAATTGATAAAAACAAGTAACGAATAAAGTTAAAAGATAAATATACAAGGAGAATATTGATATGAAGAATAGACGAAAATTTTCTATTTTTATTAGCTCTACCTATGATGACCTTAAAGAAGAACGGCAGGCACTGGTAGGTGTAGCACTAGAGAATAATTTTATCCCTGTAGGGATGGAGCAATTTCATGCGGCCCCTACAAGCCAATGGAATGTTATAACAAAGATGATTGATGAGTGCGATTTTTATCTTCTTGTTATTGGTGGCCGGTATGGAACAATTGATGAAGAAACTGGTATAAGTTACACGGAGAAAGAATACAACTACGCAAAAACTAAGGGACTGCCAGTGCTTGTATTGATTAAGGAACCTTCGGTTATTACTAAAAGTGAGAAGGATACTGGAAATGACAAATATGATAAAATGAAAAAACTTGACGAGTTTAGAGAAAGAGTGAAAAATGATAAAAATACTGTTGATTTTTTCGAAGATCTGAATAGTTTGAAGTATGCGGCATCACCGACATTTGGGAATGCCATAGATTATGTTGATGATAATGCTGGATGGGTTCGATATCGAGATATAATGAGTGTGATTAATGAAGAGGCAAAAGGTCGGAATAAGGCAAATGCAGAACTTGAAGAGCATCAGCAAAAAATGTTAGAAGATATGAAAGAGATGTTTTCTCAATTTGGCAGTAGACTTACCGAACTAGAGAATAGCCAGTTAACCTGGGGGGAAATTCCCACAGTAACGAATGAAGATATCGATAAATTGTTTCGGGATGAAAAATCAGTTGTAGGTCAAGATAATGTTGGCAACATTCCTGTGGATTCGGCCTTTTTATTAGTATATGCAGCTGATGGTGATGGTCAAATCATAAAACACAAACACTTAGCTCGCCTGCTCAGATTTTTACATCGGGTAAGCAGTTTATGGCTGATAACTCAAAAAGAGAATCAGCAAGATGGATAGAGGCGTTAGACCGACTTATAGAATGGGGATGGGTTAAAGCTATAGGGTATAAAGGCGAAATATTCGAATTGACAGGAACTGGTTATAGCAAAGCAGATTGGTTGAAGAATGGTATGGGAATTGATACTTCAAAAGATCCGCTTGACGAGTTAAAAGAGTTTGAAGGTTGATTTTTTATACATAAAGTATCTTCAAATTCATGTTTGTAGGAATGGCAGAAAATCGAAATTTTCCTATACGGGAAACAGAAAGGCGTCTGAATGATGGAGAATAACAAAGATAATCTAAATATTACAGGGAGTGAAATCATCATATATCAAACGGATGATGGACAGACGAAAATAGATGTTAAGTTTGAAGATGAGACCGTTTGGCTTACACAGGCACAATTATGTGAACTTTATCAAACAAGCAAATCTAATATCAGTGAGCATATTAAGCATATTTTTGAAGAGGGCGAGTTAGAGGAAAATTCAGTTGTTCGGAAATTCCGAACAACTGCTGCTGATGGGAAAAAATATAACATAGTACATTATAACCTTGACATGATTATTTCTCTTGGATATAGAGTAAAATCAAAAATTGCTACAAATTTTCGCCGCTGGGCTACGGAACGGTTAAAAGAGTATATGATAAAAGGTTTTACGATGGATGATGAGCGACTGAAAAATCTGGGTGGCGGTAATTACTGGAAAGAGTTATTAGATCGTATCCGGGATATCCGCTCATCAGAAAAGTTATGTATCGACAGGTACTTGACCTTTATGCAACAAGTGTTGATTATAACCCCAAAAGTAGTGAATCCATTGCGTTTTTTAAAATGGTACAAAATAAATTACATTATGCAGCACATGGACATACAGCAGCAGAAGTAATATACGATCGTGCAGATGCCAGTCAGCCTTTTATGGGATTAAAAAGTTTTTCTGGTGATTTTCCTGTATTGAAAGATATAAGTATTGCAAAGAATTACCTTAATGACGAAGAATTGAAAATTCTAAATAATATTGTATCAGGTTATTTTGATTTTGCGGAAATTCAGGCTATGCGTCATCATCCTATGTATATGTCAGATTATGTGGAGCATCTTGATAATGTTTTAAAAACTACAGGTGAAAAAGTGTTGCATGGAGCTGGAATGATCAGTCATGCACAGGCGATAGAAAAAGCAACAAAAGAATATAGAAAATATCAGGAACAGAACTTATCGCCGGTTGAAGAGGAATATTTGGAAAACATCAAAAATATTCACAACAAAATAAAGAAAAAGTGAGGTGTGCTATGAGTAAATATGAACCATTATGGAATTAGATAAAAGAAAATGGTACGGACAGCTTTAAGCTGACCTATACTGAAATTGAAAAATAGCAGGTGTGCCAATTGACCATTCATTCTTAACATACAAAAAAGAACTTGCCGAGTATGGTTTTAAAGTTGGAAAGATATCTATGAAAGAGCAAACCGTAGTATTTGAAAAAAAGAATGACTAAATTGAGTTTTCTATTGATATATTCCCGCAAACGGACAAAACACTAAAACGGGCATAGAAATATTTCCTTAAATTACCAAACGGTAATGACAGACTTGCTATCCTCTCGTTCCATGTGGAAGTCGCATGTTGTCTACAAAGGAAGGATTTGTAGAAATCCTTGAATTTACGCACTTTGCGAGGATTTTTAAGTTTAACCGAACGCCTGAAATCGGAAAGAAAAAAGATATTTCTCACGAGATTAAAGTGTCCGTAGTTATGGAACTCGTATGAGTGGACACAAAAATGTATAGTTCACAAACTCAATCATTACAGAAAAATTTTATCAACAACTGAATAATAGGTAAGTCATGCGAATGTTTGGTTCGCATTTAGACCGCTTGTTTTCTATATCCTTATGGTGTGGAGCAGGCGGTCTTTTTGATTTAAAGTTGCAAGCATTCATCAGACACCTTAATAATCAAATTAAAAAGTAGGAGGACAAACAGATGGAGCAGACAAGTAAAAAGAGTATATGTGGGATTTTCGACCACAATGTACAGACGGAAAATGTAAAGATCAGCGAACTGCATGATTTTCAGGGGCATCCGTTCAAGGTAGAGCATGATATGCAACTCTTTGAATTATCGAAGAGTATTGAGGAGAAGGGCGTGCTTGTTCCCTTGATTGTAAGACCAAACCCAATTGGATCAGGGTATGAAATCGTTGCAGGGCACAGAAGAAAAGCAGCCAGCGAATGGGCAGGTATAGACACGGTTCCTGTGATGATTGTGCAGATGGATGATGCAGAAGCGACGATAGCGATGGTGGACAGTAATTTACAACGGGAGCATATTAAGCCTAGCGAGAAAGCTTATGCCTATAAAATGAAGCTGGAAGCCATGAAGCAGCAGGGAAAGAAATTCACTGATACTTTGTCCCAAGTTGGGACGAAGCTGTCAAAGGATGTGGGAGAAAACGGAAAGCCCATACTTCGTTCGGATGAGCTTTTAGCAAAACAGGTTGGGGAGAGCCGGAACCAGATCGCAAGGTATATCCGTCTGACAAATCTTATTCCAAAAATCCTTGATATGGTGGATGAAGGGAAAATAGCGTTTACTATAGCGGTAGAACTTTCTTATTTGAAAGAAGAGGAACAGTATGAACTTCATGCGGTAATGGATTTGGAGCAGTGTACACCGTCTCTTTCACAGGCAAACCGGATGAAACGCCTGAGTCAGTCAGAGGGGATTGATATGGATAAAATGTATGATATTTTGGGAGAGGAAAAAGCAAATCAGAGAGAACAGATTAAAATTAGGGCAGATTCATTATCGCAATATTTTCCCGCAGATTTCACACCAAAGCAAAAAGTGGAACTGATAGAAAAGCTGGTCAGGGATTGGCATGAAAAACAGACAGGTATTCATAACTGTTCAGCTAAAAGAGCGGAAAAATCATGATAGAAACAGAGCACTCTCGGAAACTCAATAGAGAATAAGCAGGAAAAGGTTGATTTTCAGAAATGAGAGGGATAAGGGATGGATGATTATGGGGCTTGAGCAGTCCAGAGAGCATAAAGAATAAAAATGTGCATGACTTTAAAACCTGTCGAAAAACAGGCCTGAAAGAATCCGGAAGCAGGAAACTTGGTTTATGCCACTGCCTGCATCTGCTGTTTATAGCGGGCATCCAGATGGATGCAGATTCCAATCATGGTTGTCATGAAAGAATAATGCTCCTTTGTGTGTATGAACATACGGTGCAGTCCGTAATCATTGAGGATGCGGTTGTTGATACGTTCCGTGGCGGTGCGTTGATTATAAATCTTCTTATAAGCATCTGTGCCGCGGGGGACGTCGGTGTAAAGCCGGATATCCCATTCGGGCCGGGTCTTGACGACTCTCCCATATTTGGAATCGGTGCAGGAGTTTTTACATTTGGAACAGTGATCTTTCCCATAGGGGCAGCGCCACATGAGGTAACCGCTGGATCTGTCATAACCGTTAGGCTTCATGCGCAGTTTTTCCTGACATAAGGGCGTTCCATCTTTGTCAATGGTGATGGTATCAGGAATTGTTTTTGGCCGGCCGCATTTGTCGTTCAGGTCGATGAAGGCCCGTATTCCCCTGTTTTTAAGGATCCGGTAGGTGGGGTAATTGTCCATTGCAGAATCCAGGCACATATTCGAGGTGGAAACAGCCGGCATATGTTTTTCCAGTTCATGGAAAGCGACAAGGAAATTGACCGAATCATGACGCTTTGCACTGATAAAACGCAGAAGCAGGGGGAGATCTGTCCTGAGTTCACTGTTATAGCAGGATAATTGGAACAAAGTGTAGCCGAAGTAATATTTTTCCAGGTCGCTGTCCCAGCCCCAGGAAGCATCGGGGTCGGGGAAATGCCGCAGGTTTTCCGGTGCGCCAACCCTGTGGCGCCCGCGTGGGCAGGCATGGGTATGCACGGCGGTGCCGTCTCCGGAAACCGTAAGGTGTTCCCTTGGTATGAGGCCGGATTCCATGGAAGGCAGGACAGCCACGTGATAGAAGAAGCGCTGCAGCCGCCCTTCAAAGTTAAAAGGGATATCCTTCCCGCTCATGAGCCGTTTTTCGATAGATTCTGTGATTTTGGGCTTTGCCTCCTGTGCTTTGTGTTTTTTGCCTTTGGGCTTATCCGGCTTTTTGGTGTTCCAGGAAGCCGGAAGCAGTTTGTCCCGCGCATATAAGTCCGTTGGCGGTGCAGCCCAGAGCCTGTCCATGAAGTCAAAATAAGAACCGAGGGGCGGCAGGGAATCCGTAGTGCAGCCGATGAGAGCGGCAAGGAGGCGGTCATGTTTGAGCCTGTCGACCCAAAGGGTAAGGGATAGCTTGGCCAAACCTTCTGAAAATAGAAGAAAGAAAAGGATAAAAGACCAAAAGATTTGTGGCTGGTTCTTAGCGGGCCTGCCAGTGTTGGAGTAAAAGGGCAGAAGGAACTCCATAGCCTTATCGGTATCGAAAAGGCGGAGTTTCTGCCATGGCTTCCAAAGCCCCGTATGGAGCCGGACTCTTTCAGAGGAATCGAAATGGACTTTGGATTCGTTGAGAAAGTACTTGTAATCTTGCATGGGCTGCCAGTACTTGATCATAAAGTGCACCTCCTAGTAGTTTAGTTTAATGCTGTGCGTGTGGCACAGACGCTTCTTAACTACAAGGGGCGCGTTTGGTGACTGGCGTATATGGTCACCAAACGCGCCGCACATTTTGACTTATATGTCAATACTTTTTTGAAAATTTAACAAAAATGTTTTCCGGGATATGGAGGAAAGCAAAAAAGAAGAACATGAAAAAAGAGCGGAAATTCGGGCTTAAAGAGTTTCCGAGACCGCTCTATATTTGAATTGGAGGGTATATTGTATAAGGCGGGGATACCTGATTTTAGTGTATGCGCAAAAGTAACAGTTAGTATAGAAAATATGAACGAAATTAGAAGAGAAAACTTTCGGAAGTGTGATATAAAATGTGCAGAGATATGGAGTCGGGAAAAGTATGAAGGAAAAAGTAGATGGACTCCAAGCGATGTAAAACAATGGCGAAAAGAAAACGGATATACATGGCACGAAAGAAATGATATGGTGATTTGTGATTTAGTACCAACTAAAATCAATAGATTTTTTGGGCACTTGGGTGGTGTATCAGAATGTAAAAAATACAGAATGATTTAAAATGACTGTTTTGCGAGAAGAATATTGATGTTAAGAAGCAGAATTCCATTGATATTCGCAGATAAATTAGGTACAATATCAAATATCAATGGACAAAGGGTGATGATAGTGGCATTAGTAAATATTGGTTCTGAGACAGAGCAAATTGAATATAAAAAGAGTATCGGTGAGCTAAAGGAAGCTATGTTTTCTATTGCTGCTATTCTGAACAAACACCAGAGCGGCGAGCTGTATTTTGGTGTGAAAAATGATGGAACGGTAATTGGGCAGGAAATTAGTGATGAATCCTTACGGAAAGTAAGTCAGGCAATTGGAAATCATATTAAACCTGCCATTTATCCGGAGATAACAATCCAGCAATTTGGTGATAGACAGACAATATTGGTGCGCTTTGAAGGAAGCAGATGTCCATATCTTGCATATAATGTTCCAAGAATAAGAGTAGCGGACGAAGATCTTGTTATGGATCAGGATACTTATGATTCTATGATACGTCAGCGTGATAATATTGACTATTCATGGGAGAAGAGAGTATCTAAGTATACAATTGATGATGTAAATGAAGATGCTTTTGCGGAGTATCTGAGGAAAGCAAAAGAAGCTGGACGAATTGATTTTGAGGACATCGATGTAAAAACTGTATTGGATAAATTGGAGCTGACAGAGGGAAACTATCTTTTAAATGCAGGGGCTGCTCTTTTTTGTGATTGTGGTATTGTCAATGAATTGCAGATTGCGAAATTTGCATCTGATGAGCGATTGACATTTACCGACATACGAAGGTACAGCGGTTCTGTTATGGAATTAAAGAAAAAAGCGGAACAGTATATTATTGATGCTATGGATTGGCGTGTCGAGTTTGGAAATTTGACGAGAAAAGAAATACCGGAAATTCCATTGGATGCAATCAGGGAGGCGATTACAAATTCTTTTGGGCATAGAATGTTCGATAGTGGACAGAGTAATGAAATTACTATTTTCAAAAATAGAATTGAAATCTATAATCCGGGTGCTTTTCCCGCAAATAAAACACCGGAAAGTTATGTGGTGGGAAATCAACGACCAATTCGTAGAAATCCTCTAATTGCCCGTACATTATATTATTCTAAAGATATGGAAAGCTTTGCAACAGGATTAAAGCGCATTAAGGATGCTTGTGAGAAAGCGGGATGCAGGGTGGAATTTCAAACACCAGATGATGGTTTTGTTGTTGTGTTTTATCGGCATGGTACTCAAAAATTGAGCGGTACCGCTCAAAAAACCGCTCAAAAAGAAGAAACGACCGCTCAAAAAACCGCTCAAAAGGAAGAAAGGCTCAATGCGCTGCTTGAATATTGCAAAGAACCGAGAGACAGAGATGAAATGATGAAGTTTCTTGGTATAAAACACAGAACCACATTCAGAAGTGATTACCTGAATCCATTATTGGATGAAGGGAAAATTGCAATGACAATGCCGGATAAGCCGCGAAGCAAGAATCAAAAATTTTACTCTATTTAACTTTCGCTAACTGAACGTCCATTAAGCCCCCAGCAGAGCTGGGGAGAATAGAGTGAGCAGTAGCGATCCCTAAAGTACCAAAAATAAAACCTCCATGTTATCATAGATTTGGGTCTAGGCAACCTAATCAACAATAGCAGGAGGTATCCATAATGGATAATCAGATTTTAGCACATACCAAGTATAATTGCACGTATCATATTGTTTTTATTCCGAAATATCGCCGGAAAGTAATGTATGGGAAGATTGGGAAAGAGGTTGGCGAGATATTGTCCACAGTATGTAAAATCACAGGAGTAAAATTGATAAAAGGCGGAGTATGTCCAAACCATGTACATCTGTATGTTTCGATTCCGCCCAAGATGAGTATCTCGGAAGTGATGTCAAAATTGAAAGGAAAGAGTGCCCTGATGATATTTGACCGACACCCAGAATACAGGGACAAGTATGGCAGACATTTTTGGGCAAGAGGATATTATGCCGAGACGATTGGGCAAGTGAACGAAGAGACAATCAAAAAGTACATCGAAGAGCAGGAGGAATGCAGTAGAATGGAAGGATAAAGAGCCTCTTTTAAGAGGCAGCCAAGTACCAGAGGTTAGTGAAATACTGCCTATAGGCAGCACCGAAAAAGGGGTTGCTTAGACACCGCCTATAGGCGGTACCGAAAAATGCCCCGGAGGGGTTCATCCAAACCACCGGCAGAGCCGGTGGTCAAGCCGTATGGCTGTGATTTTCGCGAAATAATAAATTTGCAATCTACAACGATAAGAGCAATGTCAAAGCCTGATATTTCATGCGGTTTTTGACATTGCTTTCTGTAATTTTGGAGATGTTATAGTTCTTTTAACTTTCGCTAACTTTCATAGTCATAAAATTTGGCATCAATTTTACTTGGAACACTTAAGATATTTATTTTTATATGCCAAAGCCTGTTCAGGTTCCTGCCAGCGGCTATACAGGTTATTCAGATACAAGTAAACAGTTTTAGCATAATCGTTATCGGTTCCCATGACTTCCAAAATAATATTCTCCGCAGATAAAAGATGAAGTTCGGCTTCTTTAGCATTGCCCTCAGAAAGCGCAATCGCGCCATACATCATCTGGCAGATTCCGTTATCTAAAGTTTGTGTTCCCTCATGTTCTAAAACAAGACTTTCATAGGCAGAAAGAACCTGTTTTGCCATCTCTGCATTTTTGGAGAGAATCAACATATTAGTAAGGTTCATCAACTGTTGCAGCATATCATGTGATTCTGCCAGTCCAAGGTGTGCATATTCCTGACGGATGGTTAAAGCAGTATGGAGCATTTTGGCAGCTTCTTTTGGCTTTTTTATCAGCAGGTATGTATTGGAAAGATTGTTGTATAGGTTTGAAAGTAGATTTGCTGTCCGCTGGTCAGCATCTTCCGTATGATATGGTTCTAAGACGCTGACAGCTTTTAACCGTTTCTTCAAGGCATTTTTATAATCGTTTTTGATAAGAAACAGTTCTGCTTTATAATCAAGAAGCAATGCCCTGTCGCAACAGGAATGCGCATTCAGTTGATGGTATGGATTATCCTGACCAGCATTTGCATCCGGCTTCATTACATATTCTATCCGTTCTACAAGTTTTGGAAGATAGTCTGTTACAAGATATTTTTCAAGATATGGGAACATATCCTGAAGGAACAGCAGATAATCTTCCGGTATATCTATCATTATATTTTCTGTAATGCTAATAAGTGAATCAATTACATTCTGCGTTCTTTTAACTGAACGTCCATTAAGCCCCCAGCAGAGCTCTTAACTTGACCCACAATTATAACATATATTTTCGATAAGCAAGTAATGAGCAAAGAACCTCTAAGCCCTGACAAATAGAACGTGCTCCGGGCATACCATCGCTCGGAGCACCTTTTATTCCACTCAGAATCCCTAAATCATAAATCGCCTCTTTCAGTGTATATGTTTCAGGAATTTCTTTTGTTTTTCTTGCACAGCAGTATAATATTTTCCATTCTTCTTTATCAAACACAATTTCACTCGAGATTTCCGGACATATTTTTCCTAAATAAGTCAAATTTAGTATCTGCAGTGCGATAACCGAATATAGTAATGTTAAAAATTTTAATCTCTCATATTCCCTCGCCTGATTTTTCTCTATTTTGCATCCACTTTTTAAGATGAAATGAAAACGTTCTATTTTCCATCTGTGTGCATAACATTGTATCAGCTTTTCTATATCTTTTTCGTTTTTTACTCTTACCGTTGTTAGCAGAAACCATTCGGTTCCTTTTTTTCCGGATTCATGTACATAAATTGCTGTTAGTACAAGTTTTTCTCGTATATGTTTTTCTGTTCTCCTTTTTGGACAGTGAACCACAACCTCTTTATAATGATAATCCATTTTTACATTTCTGGCTGGAATGTGTTCTTTGGGATTCCTGCCCATCCTGACAACCATACTTCCAGCCACAGGAGACTGGTGGAGTTCATGAAAAATCTTTTTTCCGTCATCCACCATGCGGTTTTGCACTAGCCGAATCAGAAAATTTTCACCCAAATCTGCAGCGTTCGAAAAAAATTCATAAAAATCTCCTTCACGGTCACATACTGTCAATACCGGAATATCTTCTGCAACCCTCTGATGAATTTCGTTCATTGTATGAATCCATCGGTAGCTCTCTTTTTCTTCTATTGGCCTGGAACGTTTTTCATCTTTTGTTCCAGAGTCATCCCTGCGTACATCCCTCGTATGTATTTCCTGATAAAGAAGGCCCAGGGGAATTCCCTGGTCTGTGGCCGCTATACAAGAATGTACAAGCATTCCCCTCTGTTCCGTACTGCAATGGTATCCCATTCCTTTGATTGCTTTCCGGTTTCCAAATCCAACAGATGTGGTATCCTGAATGGCAAGTATCCAATCTGCATCCGCATGTTTCATTTTTTCTACAGTTGCCCTAGATACACTATCCAACAGTTCATCCCTGGATACATCCTTATTACTAAAGAAGCGATACGCTGCTTTTGCAGAACTTCTGGATCCGGCTGCCGCCCAGGTGGATTTATCTGGCGCTGCAGCAAATGCATCCATAATTTTAAAAAAACGTGATTTCAAACGCTGATCAACAAATTTTACATCTACAAATTCCGTTTCCCAATTCGTATATTCTGCCGTCATATGGATCACCTCTTTTTCTTTAGTATAGCATAGAAACAAGAGGATATCCATATAAACTTGTGGGTCAAGTTAAGAGCAGAGCTGGGGAGAATAGAGTGAGCAGTAGCGATCCCTAAAGTACCAAAAATAAAACCTCCATGTTATCATAGATTTGGGTCTAGGCAACCTAATCAACAATAGCAGGAGGTATCCATAATGGATAATCAGATTTTAGCACATACCAAGTATAATTGCACGTATCATATTGTTTTTATTCCGAAATATCGCCGGAAAGTAATGTATGGGAAGATTGGGAAAGAGGTTGGCGAGATATTGTCCACAGTATGTAAAATCACAGGAGTAAAATTGATAAAAGGCGGAGTATGTCCAAACCATGTACATCTGTATGTTTCGATTCCGCCCAAGATGAGTATCTCGGAAGTGATGTCAAAATTGAAAGGAAAGAGTGCCCTGATGATATTTGACCGACACCCAGAATACAGGGACAAGTATGGCAGACATTTTTGGGCAAGAGGATATTATGCCGAGACGATTGGGCAAGTGAACGAAGAGACAATCAAAAAGTACATCGAAGAGCAGGAGGAATGCAGTAGAATAGAAGGATAAAGAGCCTCTTTTAAGAGGCAGCCAAGTACCAGAGGTTAGTGAAATACTGCCTATAGGCAGCACCGAAAAAGGGGTTGCTTAGACACCGCCTATAGGCGGTACCGAAAAATGCCCCGGAGGGGTTCATCCAAACCACCGGCAGAGCCGGTGGTCAAGCCGTATGGCTGTGATTTCCAGTCCATGCACAAGGCAGATGCAATGCAGACTGTCAAGCAGTGTATGGCAGTTTGATACGGACGGTAAAGTTTCCAGTGCAACAATTTCCCTTATCAGTGGGTGCAGACTGATTTTCCGGTTTTCTCTGTCATCATGGATAAAACCGTATTTGGCGAGATAGTTTACATCATTTAATCTCTCAGGGTCTAATTCCCCGCAGCTCTGCTGCGTAACAAACTTTTTCAAATAGTAGAGGCTGTGATATACTAAAGGAAAAAGGAAGGGGAATTGTGGGGTGAGTGAGTACATACACAAATCGCACAATGTATCAGTGCTTATGTATCATTTTGTGTGTCCAGCGAAATATCGGCGAGTAGTAATAGATGATGAAGTAGACCAGGTGATCAGAGAAACATGTGAAGAGATAGAAAAGCGGTATGAGATAAAGTTTATAGAGGTAGGAACAGATAAAGACCATGTACATTTTCTGATACAATCCGTGCCAACATACAGCCCACAAAAAATAATACAAAGAGTGAAAAGCATAATAGCCAAAGAAGTATTTGCCAAATGTCCCCAGGTGAAGAAAAAATTATGGGGAGGGGAATTTTGGACAGACGGATATTATGTTGCCACAGTAGGGGAACATGGAAATGAAGCGGTGATATCAAAATATGTAAGAGAACAAGGGCAAGAAAAAGAGTATAAGAAGCTTTATCAAAGCGCACTGGAGCCAAAACAGTTGAGCTTATGGGATTATATGTAGTGAAGCCACCCTTCAGATACCCCGCAGCTCTGCTCTTAACTTGACCCACAATTATAACATATATTTTCGATAAGCAAGTAATGAGCAAAGAACCTCTAAGCCCTGACAAATAGAACGTGCTCCGGGCATACCATCGCTCGGAGCACCTTTTATTCCACTCAGAATCCCTAAATCATAAATCGCCTCTTTCAGTGTATATGTTTCAGAAATTTCTTTTGTTTTTCTTGCACAGCAGTATAATATTTTCCATTCTTCTTTATCAAACACAATTTCACTCGAGATTTCCGGACATATTTTTCCTAAATAAGTCAAATTTAGTATCTGCAGTGCGATAACCGAATATAGTAATGTTAAAAATTTTAATCTCTCATATTCCCTCGCCTGATTTTTCTCTATTTTGCATCCACTTTTTAAGATGAAATGAAAACGTTCTATTTTCCATCTGTGTGCATAACATTGTATCAGCTTTTCTATATCTTTTTCGTTTTTTACTCTTACCGTTGTTAGCAGAAACCATTCGGTTCCTTTTTTTCCGGATTCATGTACATAAATTGCTGTTAGTACAAGTTTTTCTCGTATATGTTTTTCTGTTCTCCTTTTTGGACAGTGAACCACAACCTCTTTATAATGATAATCCATTTTTACATTTCTGGCTGGAATGTGTTCTTTGGGATTCCTGCCCATCCTGACAACCATACTTCCAGCCACAGGAGACTGGTGGAGTTCATGAAAAATCTTTTTTCCGTCATCCACCATGCGGTTTTGCACTAGCCGAATCAGAAAATTTTCTCCCAAATCTGCAGCGTTCGAAAAAAATTCATAAAAATCTCCTTCACGGTCACATACTGTCAATACCGGAATATCTTCTGCAACCCTCTGATGAATTTCGTTCATTGTATGAATCCATCGGTAGCTCTCTTTTTCTTCTATTGGCCTGGAACGTTTTTCATCTTTTGTTCCAGAGTCATCCCTGCGTACATCCCTCGTATGTATTTCCTGATAAAGAAGGCCCAGGGGAATTCCCTGGTCTGTGGCCGCTATACAAGAATGTACAAGCATTCCCCTCTGTTCCGTACTGCAATGGTATCCCATTCCTTTGATTGCTTTCCGGTTTCCAAATCCAACAGATGTGGTATCCTGAATGGCAAGTATCCAATCTGCATCCGCATGTTTCATTTTTTCTACAGTTGCCCTAGATACACTATCCAACAGTTCATCCCTGGATACATCCTTATTACTAAAGAAGCGATACGCTGCTTTTGCAGAACTTCTGGATCCGGCTGCAGCCCAGGTGGATTTATCTGGCGCTGCAGCAAATGCATCCATAATT
Organism: Eubacterium plexicaudatum ASF492; assembly: GCF_000364225.2. Taxonomy (GTDB): domain Bacteria; phylum Bacillota; class Clostridia; order Lachnospirales; family Lachnospiraceae; genus Eubacterium_J; species Eubacterium_J plexicaudatum. The sequence continues at coordinate 3,065,818 of NZ_AQFT02000001.1, read as the reverse complement.
TTAAAAAAACGTGATTTCAAACGCTGATCAACAAATTTTACATCTACAAATTCCGTTTCCCAATTCGTATATTCTGCCGTCATACGGATCACCTCTTTTTCTTTAGTATAGCATAGAAACAAGAGGATATCCATATAAACTTGTGGGTCAAGTTAAGAGCTCTGCTGCGGGGTCGTTCATTTCCATAATGGGGTACTGCGTAGGACAGCATCTGGTGGTTATCAATAGCTGGAAATCATTCTGCTCAAATTCCCTGAAAAAGCTGTCATCCTTTGGAAGTACATTAAAATTATCAAGAATAATAAGGCTGTCATAGTGCAGCTTTTTCAATATCTTATAGTGTCTGTCAAAAAGCATATCTTCGGTCATTTCACTGGTATCATTGTCAAATTCCATGCCTGCAATGCTTTTCACTAAATCTCCCACATAATAGAGGTAAATGATATTTGTATATTTCTTACGGTTTTTTTCCGCAAAATATTTTGCAAATTCACTTTTCCCGATCCCTGCCACGCCGCTGATAAAAAGTGTGGGGTGTTCCTGCAAAAGTTTCCCGCATTCTTTCAGTTCATTTTTACGTCCTACAAATTCTTCCGTAATGGAGGGCAGGCGGCTGTTTTGTATGGTATCGGATAAATCAGGTGAAAATAAGCCGCTGTGTTTGTGGTCTGACAGAATAGCATAACGGACTACAGCAATAAAAAAATGCTGCATTATCAGTAAGTGCAAGCATTTCATCTGCGGTTTTGTTGCCGATGATATTGCGGCTGTCATTGATCAGTTCTTCCATTTGGGAATGTGCCTGTGATTCATTTATCAGGTTCGGAATGATTTTGCACCGGAAATCTTCTTCCATGACCTCAAAATTATTATCCTCATAAATGCGCAGGATTTCCATAGGTATCGGTCTTGCTCCGGTACACCAGCGGCTGTACATGGTGTTATCTTCTGCATATATTTCATCGCTTGAAAGTTCATCGTTCAGGTATGCGGAAAATAAGCTGCGGACAAGCTGATGTTGCTGATAGGTTTTCTTTTTATTCTCAAGAAGTATGCTTATTATATTGGCAAAGGTAAGTCGGTTTCTCAAATCATTTTCTCCCTTAAAAATTTTTATGTCAATGTATGGTCAAGTCTCCGTCAATGTTTTTCTACTCTCTGTATTGGTATCATAAATCCATGAAAACGAAGCCGCTTAAAGCCATCAGGCAGACAAGGCGGTTACAAAAGAATTATATCATGCTGCAGATAGATCTTGTGTCGAATTTTGAAAAAATTGGAAGAAGGTTTTGGAAGCAGCAAAAGAACATTGATAAATAATCCGCCAGAACGGATTCATGAGCTGTACTTCATGCCAACAGACCTGCAAAGAACCTTTTACAGAAAAGAGGAGCAGGCAGACACTTCCGAAAGGGTGGGAATATTCCGAGCAGGGGAAGCCCACAGGCAGATTTTGAAACAGAAATCGTTGCTAAAGGTCAGCAATGACAGCATGGGATACGAATGGAGGCCAAATGGGTCAACGCTTTTGCCAGAGATGTTCATTTTGTTAAATTCAATGTATCAATAAAGAAGTCGATAGTGAAAATATTAGAATGAGGAGGAGTCGGATGACAAGAGAAATGGAGTATGCAAAGTGTATAGCAGTCCTTCGCAGGATTTACCGCAAGGGGAGTATTACAGAATCAGAGTTTCGATATACAAAGGGGAAACTGAAAGACAGATTTATGATTGTGGAAAATACCGATGAAGCAGCATAAAATTTTTCGGTACATTCGTTAATATTTAAGTTTGAGGATATGATGGCAGCATACAGAGGATGTTTCAAAAAGAAAAATTCTTTGTAGCTGTCATTTCCCATATAGGACTGACAGTAATTAATATGCAGATTATTTTAAAGATTGGAGGAATTGTATGAGCGAAGTGCAGGTATTGCAAAAGACAAAAATTGTTCCGAATGGCAGGAACAGGGGCAGTACGGGAGCTTTGAGGGTTGACCGTATCAGGGTGGCGGCATACTGCCGTGTATCTACCGATGATGATGAGCAGTTGGGGAGCTTTGAATCACAGAAACTGTATTATGAACAAAAGATAGCATCAAATAAAGATTGGGTAAATGCAGGAATATTTGCGGATGAAGCGGTCACAGGAACAAAGACGGATAAGCGGAGTGGGTTTCAAGATATGATTGCCCATTGCCACAATGGAGAAATAGATATGATACTTACAAAGTCTATTTCACGGTTTGCCCGCAATACGGTAGATACGCTGAATTATGTGAGAATGCTCCGCGACCGGAATATTGCCATATTTTTCGAGAAGGAAAATATCAATACACTTGATATGAACGGCGAGCTGTTATTGACTATTATGAGTTCATTGGCACAGCAGGAAGTAGAGTCGCTTTCGCAGAATGTCAAGATGGGATTACAGATGAAAATGAAGCGCGGCGAATTAATCGGTTTCAATGGCTGTTATGGATATGATTATCATACCGAGGACAAGAGTATAACTGTCAATGAGGAAGAAGCGGAGATTGTCCGTATGATTTATGATATGTATCTGGAGGGTTATGGAACGACCACGATTGCAAAACGGTTAATGGAACTTGGAATTAAGAATAAAAAAGGAGAAGTAAGCTGGCATACGCATGGTGTTATGGGGATGATTAAGAATGAAAAATACAAAGGGGATATTCTTCTTGGAAAGACATTTACTACAGATCCGATTTCCAAACGCAGGCTTGCAAATATGGGGGAAGAAAACCAGTATTATCTCAGGTTGTCTCAAGAGAAATATGGGATAAGGCGGAGGAAATACGCATGAAGCGTTCCCGAAATAAAGTAGTCGAAACAACTGGAAACAGGGAACGTTATACACGCCAATATTCATTCAGTAGTATGTGTGAATGTGCCTATTGCGGGCATAAACTTACACGCAGGACAAGACACAGCAGGTCTGATTATGAAAAACCAGTGTGGCAGTGTATGAATGCCACTAAGAACGGCATTGACAACTGTCCGAACTGTAAAGCTGTTGATGAAGCAATTTTGGAGGGAGCTTTTCTTGATGCTTTTGAATTGCTGGCTGGCAATTTTGATGATGTGCTGGATGTGGTATTGTCATATGTGGCGGAATCGGCTGACAGTGATGAAAATATACGGAAGAAACAGCAGATTGATAAGGATATTTCTTCACTGGAATCAAAAAAATCGCGGATGACAGACATGCTGATCGATGGTACAATATCCAAAGAGGTGTATGAGGAAAAAATGGTAGATTTCACCAGAAAGCTTCATAAGCTGTCTGAGAGAAAAGCACTTCTTGAGGACAGCATCTGCACGCAGAAAGATATAAATAGGCGGATGTCAGAACTTCGTGACACACTTGAAAAGGAACAAGTCCTTGATGAATTTGACAGGGTAGTTTTTGAGAGTATCATCGACAGGGTAATTGTTGGAGGATATGAGGAAAACGGGATACCCGATCCTTACAAGCTGACCTTTGTGTTAAAAGGTAATCAAACAGGAACAGTGCCACATGCTAAGGAGCAGTTTAAGGAAAAGGCAAAGAAGTCAAATGAAGAAAAGAGGGTGTCATAAGATGGAGAGCAGGCTGGCAGAAGTTGTTGATAAAATTGTAATTGTGGAAGTGGACACAGAATTAAGTTTGTGTTCATGTGAGAATGACGTGGTGGACGAAACGTGTTCATTAGGCGGTAACGACACATGTGGAGACTGTGTGTCTCTTGAGCAACCGAAAATCTAAGCCCGATTCTTACGTTGACTTAAGTATTAATATGGAAGATTACCATAGAATTAAGAACGAATAAAACATGATAAACCGAACTTACAGAAGAACTGTTAAGTTGAAAAGCAGTTTGCTGATTTAAGAAGTGTGAAGACCGCTGAGGAATTTGTAGCATATCTGGATTCTGTTGTTTCTACAAGATTTACGGATGATTACTTTAAGTACACGCTTCCGGGAGAACTAAATAGCTCATCTGCAGTATCACCAGCTTGGTATGGATATATTGCTGCAATCAATGTTCTTGGAACACCAATGCTGTTTAGTACAGCTCCGTTGTCTCAGTTCTTCGTGCTGGGAACAAGTGGAGATAAAAACGCTGTAGACAAGCACCATATCTTTCCTAAGCACTATTTGGAGCAAATTGGCTATAGCAATGACCGTGACCGAAACCAGATTGCAAATTTCACGTATTTGGATTATGCCACTAACATAGACATTTCCGATGCACCACCAGTGGATTATGTTGGACGTTATCGCACAAAACTTGGTGAGGAAGGCTATAAACTGGCTTGCGCCCAGAATGCACTCCCAGAGAATTTTGAGTCGTTGGAATATCCGGAATTTTTGGCAAAGCGGCGTATGCTTATGTCACAGATTGTCAAAAAAGCATATGAGGAATTATGCAAGTAGCACATGACGATTTTATGAAACACGCTGCGGAAAGTGGTTGCTTCAAAGTTTGTTAATCTGGCGGTGTATGATGCAGAAACGGATAGCGTTAATCCGTATGGAGAATAACGCTTTGCGCACCTTTTAATTTTGCCCCACTTTTTAATTTTACCTATTTCGAGCGAAAGGAGGCCCGGAAAATATGACGCAAACAGCAACAATGACCCGCCTAAAAGCATCCTTTTACAGGCGCAGGACGAGCCGGAAATACCGAGGATGTACTGAAAACGCCTTATTTGCTGGGTTTTCTCGGCCTTACTCTTACAGAACTCCTTGTATCGAAACAGTGGTCTTGATAGACTTGGCTTGATGTAGGGGCTATATCTTGATGGAGCTGTATGATTGCCTACAATGCGAAAAACTCAGAAAAGGAGGACAATAATGTGGACGAACATGGAGATATCATTATTTACCAGACCGAAGATGGTCTGACGAAGATAGATGTCAGTATGCAGGATGAAACGGTATGGCTTACACAAGAGCAAATGGCCGAACTGTTTCAGAGAGACAAGTCAACTATTTCTCGTCACATTAAAAATATTTTTGCTGAAGGAGAATTGAATGAAAAAGTGGTTGTTGCAGAATTTGCAACAACCAGTCAGCACGGCGCTATGGAAGGGAAAACACAGAGCAATATTACAAAGTTTTATAATCTTGATGTTATTATCTCCGTAGGCTATCGAGTAAAATCCCAGCGTGGTGTGCAATTCCGTATATGGGCAACAAACATATTAAAAGAGTACATCAAAAAAGGTTTTGCAATGGATGATGACCGCTTGAAAGAGCTGGGCGGTGGCGGGTACTTTAAGGAGTTACTTGAAAGAATCCGTGATATCCGAGCTTCTGAAAAAGTGTTCTATCGTCAGGTATTAGAAATCTATGCGACCAGTGTTGATTACAATCCTAACGCAGCAGTATCTATACAATTTTTTAAACGAGTACAAAACAAGATTCATTATGCCGTTTCCGGTGAAACTGCAGCAGAGGTTATCTATCATCGTGCTGATGCAGAAAAGGATTTTATGGGCCTGATGACTTTTTCAGGATACCAGCCCACGCTCCGTGAAGCGAAGATTGCAAAGAACTATCTGGATGAAAAAGAGCTTCGTGCGATGGGCCAGCTTGTCTCCGGATACCTTGATTTTGCCGAGAGACAGGCAGAGCGTGAAATTCCAATGACTATGGAGGACTGGGCAAAGCATCTCGATGGTATTTTGACCTCTACAGGAGAAAATCTGCTGATTGGAAATGGTACTATCAGCCATAATCAGGCAATGGATAAAGCGCAGACGGAGTATAAAAAATACAAAGCGAAAACTATAAGCAGCGTAGAGCAGGATTATTTGGACAGCATAAAGCAACTGGAGCAGAAGGGCAAAAAACAATAGTTCGTAATAGAAGAAACCTCAGTTATAAAGAAATCCTTTATAACTGCATATGAACTGTCCGAAAATTTCGGATAGTTTAAGTTGAGACGATGAAAACGGCAAGTTGAGACGGTTGCGGAAAAAGCCTACATTTCCTGCTGCATATAATATAGGTACAAGTAGTGCCGATAGATATGTTTCCGTAAACGAAAAATTGCCTTGATAAGTTTCCACAAACAGGAAGATACTATCCCGATACCCTGACATTAAAATCGAGCCATGTGGAAACCATTGTACTTTTGTCCCACAAATCACCAGATAGTGTCATTAATGTTACGGTGGAATTTGGAGAAGGTGAAGGGAAAGTATCTTTAGATGCAATAGCAGAGAGGGCAAAGAAATATCAGCCGAAACCGAAAATTACATATAAAATGATACAGGAATATGTTGAAAAGAAATATGGATTTAAAGTACATACTGCGTATATTGTAGAGGTGAAAAGGTCTTTGGGATTGACGATGTATGGTGCGCCTAATGCAGTAGAAGAATTAAAGTATCCGAGGAAGCGTCCACTGAAATAGAAGGTAGAAGCGATAACGGACGCACTTAAATATTTAGAGGTAATTTAATGGATGAGAGGATTTATTAGATTGAAGAGCAGATAGTTGAAATACATCAAAAAGCCTATGAGATATATTTGCCGTTGGTTGAAGATGTGTGCAGCAGAATTGTGTCAGAAGATGAATTGTCGCATTTGTTGGAGTATTTACTGGATTTTGCATGTGATGAAAAAATATTGAAATTATATAAAAGGGTGTGTAGAAGATATTTGTATGTATATCCTGGCTGTATTAAGTTTTATATTGAAGCATATCGGGAGATGTGGGAAGATGAAAACAAATGACTATTTGGCAGAATATATCTAAGAGAAGAAACAGTTACAATGCTTAAGAAAGTTTGTGATATTATTAAAGGAGGAGCGATGGGAAAAATAATTAAGGATACAATTCATGCAAATGGAATAGATATTGGAATTTATACGCAGGATTTTGAAAATGAATTTATTTCATTGACGGATATTGCCCGGTATAAGAGCGATGACCCAACGGCGGTTATTCAAAACTGGATGAGAAATAGGGATGTGATAGAATTTCTGGGATTATGGGAAAGACTTCATAATTCGGATTTTAAACCCATCGAATTCGAGGGGTTTAGAAAACAAGCAGGAGCGAATGCATTTACAATGTCACCAAAAAAATGGATAGAGGCTACGGATGCTATTGGTATTGTTTCAAAAGCAGGATGATATGGCGGGACATATGCTCATAGTGATATTGCGATGTCTTTTAAGAGAGAATGGAGTTGCTTCGGCAGTTAGCGGTATAGCAGTTGCAGACTTTGGAAACAGTAAGCTTGAATAATTTGCCGAAATTAGGAGTGGATTTACAGAAAGGTTAAAAAGCTAAAAGATTTTTTAGAAGACGGTTTATATGAAAATGAAGTGGAAAATTGAGGAAAGACATAAAAGCGCCTAATAGTTATTTTACGGGAAATATAGGAGAATTATCAACGAATTTAATATATCAAAGAAATCATATTGTATGTACTTCATTGGGGAAGTCGGATTTTGGAGAAGATTTGTTTTGTGATATTTTTTCTGGATCTAAGGATTGCAATACATATGTAAGAACACAATTTTCATTTAGAACACAGGTAAAATCAACGGTTGAATTTGAAAAAGAGGGAGATATTAGAAGGACAAAAAAAGGATTGTCAGTATCATTGTCAACTGGTCTATTAAAATTATGGAAACATAGTTATTACCCTGTTGTGCTTATTGTTTGGGAATGTTCAAAAAACATTGGTTACTGGTGTTTTCCTACAGAAGAAACTGATATAGAAAAACCAGAAAATGATACCGTGAGTGTTTCTGTGAAATACACTCATGTTTTTGATGATGAGGGAGTTCAAAGGATTAAAAGTCAGGTTGAGTCTTATTATTTGACGAAAGTATATAAAATTCATAATTCTAAATATAAATGTAATATTTATCCAATATGGATGCCACAATATAGAATTTTACTTCAATGGAGATTTATAACAATTTTCCGATTCGAGAATCTAGCAATATGAAAGCTATATCAAGCTTACCTAATATGTTACCCGCTTATTTGGCTTCATATCATCATTGTGAACTTGGTGGATATATTACAGGTGTTGAATATATTGCTGATGCCCAGCCGATGGAACAATTTTGGGATGGAATTTATGAAGTTATTATACAGGTAAAGCCAGAGTTACAGAATAATGGATGGATTGCGTTTATAATAAGCCCTGTCGAAATAATATCTGAATTAGATGAAAGAAGAATATCTAATTTGACAGAATGGACAAGTTTTTCTCGAATTGAAAATAGTATCATTACAGACTATCATTTTACATTTGATTTGTAAACGGTAAAACGCGAGTACCTATACAAAACTGGAGCAAACCTGTATGATAGTAACAGATTTGCTCCAGTTTTTATTTCACTTCATATTTATTGGATTTCCGACACTGCTCTGGCAGGTTTGGAGACCATGGGAGCAGGTCTTCCAGAAAATCTCGGTTTGTGTCGTCTTCGTGTTTCGGTATCTCAGTCAGGAGATACTCCACGTATTCATAGACTTTCAGATCGTTTGCCTTAGCAGTTTCGGTAATGCTGTAGATAATCGCGCTGGATCTGGCTCCGCGGATGGTGTCGATCAGCTTCCAGTTGTGCCTTCCGATACAAAAACCACGCAGTGTGGATTCTGTTGCATTGTTGTCCAGAGGGACTTCACCGTCTTCCAGAAATACGCGCAGATATCTTTCCTGATTCACGGAATAGGCAAAGGCTTTTCCTGTCTGGGATTTTGGCAGGACTTCACTCTGGTGTTTTTTTACCCACACAAAATAAGCGTCAACCAGGGGTTTTAGTTCCAGCTGCCTCCTGTGCTGCCGTTGTGCTGGTGTAAGCTCTGCCAGATCATTGTCCAGTTTATAGATCGCCCCGATCTGCTTTAGGGCATCATAGGCAAGCGTACCTTTACGCTCTTTTTCATCCTTTATAGCTTTCTGCGCATCTGCATATTTACGCCTCGCATGTGCCCAGCAGCCAGCAATCGTCAGGCCGGGGGTTTTTTCTTCCAGGGAATGGTATGCCTGGTAACCGTCTGTAACACATACTCCCTGAAAATCTTTCAGAAACTCCTCTGGATGATCCTCCTTCCTGTCTTTCTGGTATTCATACAGGACGATGGCTTCCTCATAAGATTTCCCGGTGCGGTAAATCCACATATAACTCTTTGAGCCGGCAGCTCTCCCGTCTTTTGAAACTTCGACAGTGGTTTCGTCTGCCTGCAGCACATGATACTGGTATAGAAGCTTATGCAGATAGTCATACAGAACTGCAAGATAGCGATCAGCACACTCGATCGTCCAGTTCGCCATGTTCTGGCGGTTCAGGTTCACATCGTTGCGCTTGAACTCCTGCTCCATACGGTAAAGCGGAAGGGAGTTGACATATTTTCCATTGATGATGGCAGCTTCCAGGGATGGAGTGACAATGCTTCCCCGCAGCAGATCCTTTGGACGCTGTGCCTTTACAACGGTTTCATCATCCATACCGGCATAAACCGCTACATGGTGTTCTTTTACTTCAAAAGAAGCCGGATGGAATTCCAGCCTTTTATATACTTCATCTGGAAGACGCTTATATTTTCCATCCGGAAATGCTTCTTTTAGTTCTTCTTCTGACATTTCATGTTTTATAACCGTTACAGGCATTCCTTTTAAGTCGTCTTCACGTTTCCCTTTCTGCTTCTTTTTCCTGCGGATGACAACTTCCTCAAAATCCGGTTCTTCTGCCTGTGTGCCCGGTTCGCTGGCTGTGGCTTCCGGTTCGTTAAAAAACAGGCTCATCTGCCCGTCAATCACATTCATTTTTTCAGAATGCCGTCCGAAACGCTGTCCGCGCAGAATGGCTATCTGTTCTAGGATCAGTTCCTGGTTTTGAGTCATCCGGGCAATATTTTTCTGCAGCGAGAGTATGATCCCGATGAGTTCATCCCTGTCGGCATTATTCAGTTCATCTGCTGTATAGATCATCTTTTTCATATCACAATTATAGCAGAAACAGGATATTCCTGCTGAAAAATTTTTGACCGGCTTCGTCAAAATGACGACAGACTATACCGTCACAAAAGGCGCTTTCAAAGATATCGGATTATTTTTTGGATTTAATTAGAAAAAAGCGCAAAGCTGTTTCTGAAAGCTGCACAGGACGTTTCTGTACAGCTTTCTTCCCTGTACAGAAACGGGAAAGCGACACCGGAAAAGGGGCAGGAAATTTCTATGTTTTGCACAAAACCTGTCATCATGCCTGTCAGCAGGTCCTTTCCGGTGTGACTTCCTGGATCCTTCTTTTCTGCTCGACGGCAAGTCCCTGCATCAGCCATGTGAACTGTTCCGGTGTGATCTCACGGGCTTCTGACGCTGTTCTTGGCCACTGAAAGCGCCCCGCTTCGAGTCTTTTATAAACAAGCACAAAGCCGTCGCCTTCCCATAAAAGTCCTTTGATGCGGTCTGTCCGCCTGCCGCAGAACAGAAAAAGGCAGCCTTTTTGAAACGGGTCCGGCGAAAAATGATCCTGTACAACTCTGGCCAGGCCGTCGATTCCAAAACGGAGATCCGTGTAGCCGTACGCCAGGTAAATCCGGCTGTATCGTTTTACATTACCAAGCATTGGCCAGCGCCTCCATAACTTTTTGGATAAAACCTGCCGAAGCAGATTCGGTTACTTCTATGGTAATATTTCCTTTTCTGATAACCGCTGCGGCTGGTGCAGGGAGCTGCTCTTGACAGATGTCTGCCGAAATTTCAACAAAAGGCGATGCCTGCGGGGGCTGTCCTGTATTTTCCACTGCCTTCCTGCGGAGTATTCTCAGCCAGTAATAATACCTGGACTCTTTGATATTCCTGTCATGACACCATTCCCTGACGGTCATGCCGCTTTCCATGCGTTCCTTTATGAGCACGGCCCAGCGCTCTGCGATTACATCGTGTTTTAAATCTGACACTAACTACACCTCACTTTCAAAACTGGTATGAGTTTTCAAAGCTATGTACATGGACTGTGAAAAGTGATATAAGTTTTCACAGTTTCAATAGTAACTAATAATAGCCTTGAGATAGATTATTCTCAAGGCCATTATATACAAATTTCTTCTATTATGCACGGTACGCGCTTTTTACCAGCTCTGACGATTAAAAATTTTTCGCAAAAAAACCTCCCATTTTGCGGGAAAATAAGCGTTAATATAATTAACCCAAAATTATTTTTTCGCATTATCCACGTAAAGAAGGGAGGCTTTTTATGAAAACAAAAGTGACACGGAAAGAGGCACGTAAACATCTGGAACAGTTTCATCTTGCAGTAGAACTTGTTAAGGTTATAAAACATTTTTTCCCTGACCTGGCCCGCCTGTTAAAACAGACAGAAGATCCCAGAAATCAGAGTTACATTACCTATCCCAATGTCATACTTCTCATGACCCGTATCCTTTCTTCTATATTCTATATCAGCAGCATGAGAAAAACAAGCCAGAAATTTAATTCTGATACAGTTATACAGAATATCTGGGAAATGTGCGGGGAAAGCGCATCCGCAGATGAAATTCCTTACTGGGAAACGATAAATAAATACCTTGAAAGGCTGGATCCGGAAGAACTGCAGGATACTGTCTGCCGGCTTGTATACAGGCTGGTGCGCAGCCGCGCATTTGCAGGTGCACGAATCCGGAACAGATACTGGCAGGTGATTGCAGACGGGACGCAGATTCACAGCAGCCGCAGAAAACTGGATGCAAAAAGCCTGTACAGGGTTCATAATAAGGGGACTGGCAGGGAGTATACGGAATATTACTATTATATACTGGAAGCAAAAATTGTTCTCCATCCGGACATTATTGTAAGCATTATGACAGAATTTGTAGAAAATACCGGCGGGGAAGAAGCAGAAAAACAGGACTGTGAGCTGAAAGCATGCTACAGACTGATGGAACGGCTTAAGAAAGAATTTCCAAAGCTTCCTGTCTGCCTTTGCGCAGACAGCCTTTATGCATGTGAGAATTTTTTCGTAAAATGCCGCGACAGCGGATGGCGCTATATTCTGCGGTATAAGGAAGGCAGCATTCCGACGGTTTCAGATGAATACGGCAGGCTGAAAAAAACAGAGAAAAACTGCCGGAAACAGGAACTCATTAACGGAACATGCTGGCATGATTTCGTTACGGACATTGATTATAACGGTCATAAGGTAAACATTGCAGAATACAGGGAAGAGCGGGATGTGCTGATAAAAAAGGGAAGCAGGAAAGGGGAGACAGAAAACATAAAGGCAGGGTTCCTGTTTCTGACGGACCTTCCCGTTAATCAGAAAAATGTGGCTGCACTGGTGGAAGCCGGAAGGAGGCGGTGGAAAATAGAAAACGAAGGCTTTAACGCGCAGAAAAAACACGGATATTATCTGGAACATTTATTCAGCAGGAACTATCAGGCATTGAAAAACCATTATTACCTGATACAGATCGGGCATATGATATCCCAGATAATGGAGGCGTGGGAAAAACTCTGGAAAAGCACAGCGCTGTCCCTGTCGGAAAAGCACAGCCGGATATTTGAATCATTCCAGAATATAAAGTTATCAGAACACAGGCATGAAACAGGAAAGCGCTTTCAGATAAGGTTCCGGTAATGGAATGCACTGGAAAGGGGGATGCCCGGATATGGCACAATAACCTAAAAGCGTTTTCAAAATTACAGCAGGGGGAGTTTTTTGTTTTAAAATACTATCATCAAAAGTTGCAATATATTGAAAGATATATGTAATTGGCACTGATAAATCCATAATTTAATCGTCAGAGCTGCGCTTTTTACCGTTTACTTTGATTTGGATGAGAGTTATATTTATAGTGAAAAAGTACGTTCATTGTCTGATGAACAGGAACTTTTTGTACATAATAGTGGTGACTTTGCATTGGAAATCTTTTCTGCAGGTTTTTCTTTTTATACACGACTTTACAAGTTTTTGGCAAATAAAATAACGCACAGGGCACTTTCTAATGTATAATAAGTTTGCACACTAAAAATACGAAAGAGAGTGACCTTGTACGTTAGACTTATTATACAACAAAAACAATTTAATTGGTAGACTGTATCACTATTTTTATATTTATTTTAAAACCTGTTCCATGCCTACGATTGAAACCCTGTTCCTGCTGGTATTATCCATACTGGCTATGGAGTCAGCAGATTCTATCCGTTCTTTATACAGGCATTTTTTAGCAGGGATTACGGAGAAATCCCTCAATGCATTCTACTATGTATGTTCCTATGCAAAAGCTGATTATTCCAAATTTATGAATACCACTGCTGGCATAGCGCTGAAACTTATACCGGAAAAACTCCGGCTGCAGCCTGTTTTTCTTTGCATTGATGATACGATGGTCTCTAAATTCGGCAAAAAATTTGAGGATGTCTCAAAACTCTTTGACCATGCCGCACATAATGGCTCAAACTATCTGAACGGGCATTGTTTTGTAAGCGTAATGCTCTGCGTGCCAGTTTGGAACAAAAGCAAAATTCACTATCTTTCCGTACCGCTTGGATACCGTATGTGGCAGAAAAAGGAATCCAAACTGGAACTGGCTGCATCGATGATCCGCCAGGTAATGCCGCAATTCAGAGACAGAAAAAATGTCATCATCCTGTGTGACAGCTGGTATGTAAAAAAGAACCTCGTTTCTATTGTGGACGAATATGAAAACCTTGACCTTATAGGGAATGCAAGGTCTGACTCTGCCATTTATGACCTGCCGCCGCAGCGGACCGGAAAAGAGGACGGCCTGCACTGCACGGAAAAAAACTTTCCATTCATGATGACTTTATATTGTCCACTGAAAAAATTGGAGATTACTATATTGCTGCACGCAGCGTCCTTACAAATATTTTTGGCAGCAGAAAGGTTATGGCATATGTGACGTCGCCGGAAAAAGAATCTACCAGCAGACGTCTGTTTTTTAGCACCATTTTTCCAGAACAGCTGGAGATATTCTGTGCATGGCAGGAGAAGCCACCGCTGAACCAGACAGGCAGTGATCGTATGCAGTTTCTGCCATTGCTTCTATATGTATTCCGATGGAACATAGAAGTTAGTTATTACGAACAGAAAACATTCTGGTCACTGTGCAGCTACATGGTGCGCAGCCGTAAAGGTATAGAAATGCTGGTCAATCTGATCAACATTACATATTGCGCAATGAAGCTTCTGCCATATCAGGACGAAGCATTTTCAAAATACCAGACGGAAAGTGTGCAGGAATTCAGATTTGCCCTCAGCGGACAAATTCGCCAGCAGGTATTTTATGCCATTTTCGTGAAAAATATCGAAAACAGCATAAAATCCAAAACAATAATGAATGCCTTAAAACAGTTAATTCGGCAGCAAGGGTATCATCTATAAAAGTTGTAAAGTCGTGTTAAATGAATACTCCATGAGCGATATACTGCTTGCACGTACAGAGGTTGCAGCAGAATATGTGATAGATAATGAACGGCGCATTGACATCGTGATTCAAAATCCACGCTTTTTTATCCCTATCGAAGTCAAAATTTATGCAGGAGAACAGGAAGGGCAATGTTACGACTATTATCAGTATGCGAAAAATTCTCGGCTTGTCTATCTGACAAGGTTTGGGAATGCCCCCTCCGAATACAGCCGGAAAAAGAAATCAGGAACGGACATTCTGCCCATTGACCGTATACAGTGTATTTCATGGGCGGAAGATATATGCAGATGGCTTAATAAGCTGACAACGCAGTTAGCAGAGCCGGTAAAATCAACGATTATGCAATATATTGATGCAATTCATGTTGTGGCAGACGAAAGGGGCAGAAAAATGATGGAAAAAAATTTGGAAATATTATATGAATCACCTGATTACTTTCGTGCGGGAATAGCAATCGAAAAGTCCATGAAATCGGCAAAGATAACGCTCATGCATCTTGTGTTTGACGATTTGAAGAAAGAGATGGAGAAAATCACGTCAAAGTATTGGTTAGTTCCTGAAAAAGAATTTCATTACTTTACATACGAAGAAAAATGCAATGAAAAATTTTATGACGGAAATGCATCGACTTGTCCGGGATTAAATTACATCGTAAAAAAGGCAAAGTTATGCCCACAAAATATCCAAATGTGGTTTCGCATTGAGGTGCAGGATAATCTTTACGCAGGAATTGTATTATTTGATACAAAAAATGGTTATGAGGTAGATGAAATAACGGAACAGATGATTGGGCAGATTGTACAATACATGAACGAAGATGCTGTTACCCCTGCAGGCTGGTGGGTTTCATGGTGTTATCCAAACGGGAAAATTCAAGATGGATATTATGATGATGTACCGGATTTTAAGCATATGAATCCTTGTGCGGTAAGCCTTGTTGATAAACAAAACAGAATGGAATTTGTAAAAAGCGCTGTGAAAAATTTTGAAGAACATATTTTAAAACATTTAAAGAACCTTTAATATTGTAAAAGCAGTATGTTAGTTGCGACAATTGTGTTTCTTTCGGAGTCAGAAAGCAGCATTCGTAATAAATAAAAATCAGGCAGTGGAAGAGATTCCACTGTCTTTTATATAATAGATAATTGCGAAACGAAAAGAAAAAATGGAGATTTGTTGACTTTCCGACACTGGTGTCGTATAATAAAAACAGGATGAATGTTGGAGAATAAAATTAAAAGGTCGTAAAATAGAAAGTTACTTTGAGGTGAAAATAGATGAAGTTGAAAGTTGTGGGAAGTGGTGGAATGTTTCAAATCCCCAATCCGTTTTGCAAGTGTTCTATTTGTGAGGAGGCAAGGCTCAAAAAGGCAGATATGAGCGATTAGGACCAAGCCTTTATATTGAGGATATTAAGATGCTCATTGATACACCGGAGGACATAGGGATTGCTTGTGAGAGACAGGGTATTTCCAATATTGAATATCTATCTATTTCACATAAAGATCCTGACCATACGAGAGGTATGCGTATTGTAGAGCCTTTGGGTTACGACTGCATTACTGATAAAGGAACTCCAATACAATTTGTTGCATTAGCTGAAGTTGTAGACGATATTAATGCTTGGAATGGTGATGGTTTATATTATTATGAAGACGTTCTTAAGTGTATTTCAATGAACAAGACAAATTATGTTAAAATCAAAGACATAGAGATACATTTGGTAAATAACAAAACTCATCGTGGTAATATGACGTTTTATGTTATATCGGAAGGGCGCAAAAAGGTTATTTATGCTTGCTGTGATGTAAAACCGTTTGTTCCTGATAAACTGTATTTTGATGCGGATATTTTAATCATCGGACTTGTTTCTGATAATGGTATCCTCAAAGATGGATCAAATCTTGCGGATGCACCTTTCAGAGATGATATGTTTACATTGGATGAAATTATGGAAATTAAGCGTACATATAGGATAAAACAGGTTATTGTTACGCACATTGATGAGTACTGGGGCAAATCATATGCTTACTATCGAGAATTTGAAAAAACATTGGATGGTATATCTTTTGCCTATGATGGAATGGAGATTGTTTTATAATTCAGCAAATATGGTAGTTATTTCTATTTTTGCAAGTGGAATGTTTAAACAGGTAATGGAGCCGGTTATTCTTGCATTTCCGTTGAGAGGAGAATGGCTGTCTTCCAATATGGTATTTGTTATGGGAGGTGACAAATATGAATCATATTTCATCTAAAAATGTTGCAAGGCTATCAGCTGTATTTTTCATTTTAGGTCTGCTGTTTTTGTTATAGGTTGCTGCATTGGAAATGCAATGGGTTTGACAGTATTAGCCGTAGGTTTGCTGATATGGGTTGGAACTATCATTTTATGGCGCTTTTCAGCAGATGTGTTTATTGCGGAGGATTTCTTAAGGTGGGATATCGTAATCATTATTGTCCGCATTGCGGAAATTATGTGAATTAAAGTGATGATGCAACAATATTTCGATTGAACTTACCTCCGGAGATTGCAGCTCTGGGGGTAAGTTCAATTATTGCACGTAGTTGCAATGTGCAATCTTTTTGTGATCACGGTAAACGCAAGGTTTATAAACTTTTTATATCTGGTCTATGTGCTTAAGGCTTAAATTTTTCTGTTTTCTTAAACCGATATTTACACGATATACATTATTATGGTTCAGCATAGAGCCTTTATCATTAGCACCGTCTTTTTCTTTAATAAAATACTCCCTGTTTTAAAACTCCGTTAGGGTTATAAAAGTGCCTTTTACTCCCTAGTACTCCATTCGGGCAGAAATTACAGTTTGGTGCTGACTGATTCGCGTCAGTGCAAGGCAAAATTTTAACGGCGATGTGGTTCCATCGACTAGAAATTTTAACGAAGTTAAGACACACTCTAGCTCTCTACCGGCACAACATCTTTCCGGTTAGAAAGACAGTAAGAAAGAATATCATTGGGTGTCATGTCATTTCTTCCGAATAAAACATCGTTGTCCAATAACCATTTCAATAACATATTTGCTCATAAAATATGTTCCTTTCTTTTTAGAATCATGTTGGAGCCGATATTATAAACTGTTATTCGGCTACGATACGATATTCGTCAATAAATTTTGATGAAGCAAAAAAATGTGAATTACATCAGCATTATTGCAAATAAGATGATTGAACCATGCGATAGCATATTTTGAAAATAGTTCTTGACGTTTACAGGCAGATGGTATATTATTTTTGTGACTGATACGGTATTTTGAGTCACAGAAAGGAGAAAACGATATGGCAAGAAGTTTTACGGAACGAGAAAAAGAAAACATCAAAAGAAGTTTGCAGGAAGCCTGCAAGCAGAGCTGGACACAGTATGGCTATAAGAAAACAAGTGTCGATGACCTTTGCAGACAGGTAGGAATCTCAAAAGGGGCGTTTTATCTTTTCTTTGAATCGAAAGAGTCTCTCTTTTGTGAGGTGTTGTGTTCCGTGCAGGAACAAATCTGCAGTGCGGCGTTGGAGGTAATCGAAAGACACAAAGACAGGTATGGTGTTGCCAAAGCCTTAAAGCTCATTTATCGGGAATATGATAAAAACAATTTTTGTACGATTCGGATAGTACGGACTTTACAATTTTGATGAACAAGTTATCAGAGGAACAGGCAAAAAAATCGAGGAATCCAATCGTATGAGCCGGCAGCTTTTTTCCAACCGGCCGTATTTGAAATTCAAGGTTGATACGGATTTGGCGATGTCAGTAATTTATTCTTTGATTATGAATATCAAAAATAAAGATATTCTTCCACACAATCATATGGAAACCTTTGATTTTATGGTTGATCATTTGATTGACAGTTTGTATGAATAGCAGGAGGTAAAAAATGAAAACAGAAGTTATAAAGAAAAATAATATGGAGATTGCAGTTGTGAGCAGTGATGAACTGCTGATTACGGATGTCCGGTCGGCGTTAGACTTGATTATGACAGTGCAATACGAAACGGGCTGCACAAATATTGCTGTAAACAAGGAAGCTATTGTAAATGATTTCTTTGTCTTGAGTACTTGTCTGGCAGGAGAAATATTGCAGAAATTCATTAACTATGGTGTGAGGTTTGCCATATACGGCGATTTTTCAAATATACAAGTAAGCCGTTAAAGGATTTTATGTATGAGAGTAACAAAGGAAAGGATATTTTCTTTCAGCCTACCGCTTCCCTTGCGGTTGATAAACTCTGCGGATGTGCAAAGAACAAACGCTGACGGTATATCTGATATGCAGGCAAGCGTTGTTGCTGCCCGGATGGAGCGCTATCCTTGTGTTTACAAAAGATAGCAGAAAAAGAGAGGAAATATCAATCGGATTAGGCTATTCTTATCAGCAAGGAGGGTGTAAGCCGATTACGATACCAAAACATGAGCCAATTAAGAAGGTTTATGTTGAGATGGTGAAACAGATTGTAGAAAGTGAGGCGAAAAGCGATGAAAACGTTGAATGAATATATGGCATTATCTTATCGGATGGAGATCGTGGAAGATAAGGATGAAGGGGGATTTGTGGTTTCTTATCCCGATCTTCCGGGGTGTATTACTTGTGGCAAAACAGTGGAACATGCGGTAGCAAATGCAGTGGATGCTAAGAGAGCGTGGATTGAAGCCGCACTTGAAGATGGAGGTGAGATTAACGAACCAGACAGCTTGGAAGATTATTCCGGTCAATTTAAATTGAGAATACCTCGCAGTTTGCATCGATTAGCTGAGCATTCAAAAGAGAGGGAATAAGCATGAACCAATATTGTGTATATCTTCTTTCAAGGAATGATGCAGTTTATTCTAAATGAAAACACAGTTATGCTATTGTGAAAGCGGCAACATTTTGGCAATAGAAAATCAGCAGGTCATCATAGTTTTTGAAAAACAATGAAGTAACTTTCGTTATGGCGGACAGGAACGAATAGTATAATTCAGCGGACTTTTTAGTCCGCTTTTTGCTGCATATGCAAAGTGAATGACATACAAAACAGAAACCGGTGCAAGTCAAAATGCAGTTATTTTAGCAATGTTTTAGAAAAATAAAAAAGAAAATAAAAGTCGCCTGTTGTAACATTTTACGGACATTTCTCTGGTATACTAATTGCAGAAACAAAAAAGAGGAAGTGAGCAGATGAAACGAATTCTTATTGTCGAAGACGACAACCTTTTGAATTAGACATTGACCTACAATCTGAAATCGGATGGCTACGATATTACTTCCGTATTAAACACGAAAACGGCTGCCGATAATCTAACAGTTTCGGAATATGATTTGGTGTTGCTGGACATTAACCTACCGGACGGTAATGGCTTTGATCTGTGCAGGGTCATTAAGCCGCAACACCCTGATACAATGGTAATCTTTCTTACCGCCAACGATCAGGAGTGCGATCAGATACGAGGTTATGAAGCAGGTGCGGTGGATTACATCACAAAACCTTTTTCCGTCGGCGCCTTACAGCGGAAAATCAGCGCCATGTTTGCCATGTTGGAACATCACAGACCAGCGAAGGATATTTACGATGACGGCAGGCTTTTTCTTGATTTCTCGGAGCAGACTGCGAGTCTGAATGGAAAGCCGCTGAGTCTTTCTACGATGGAATTTAAGATGCTGAATTTATTTCGTAAAAATCCAAAGCAGGTACTTATCCGTGGACATTTATTAGAAAAGATGTGGGATGTGAACGAAAACTATGTGGACGAGCATACATTGACGACAACGATCAGTCGTATACGCAGCAAAATTGAAGCTGATGGCGGAACCTACATTAAGACGGTTTACGGTATGGGCTATCAATGGATGGGAGGTGAAAGAAATGAAGATGGAAGGCTTTGTGCGGATGTCCCGCATTGTACGGATTGAGGATGGCATGCATTAGCGACGATGTTGATGTCTGCCGTATTGTTTTTGGTATCAGGGATTGCGGCCGTAAACAGGAATGGTGGCAATAGTATCACGGGTTCCTACCATGCACTTATTTCTGGGGTTGACCGGAAAGAATATGATAATATCCGGAACGAGGAACTGGTATTGTCAGCCGGACTTACTGCTTCGTTAGGAAGCAGTAAGGTTGGAAACAGTCGTCTGAACGTTTCTTATGCAGATGCAGATGCCCTTATCTTAAATGGATTATCTGTAAAAGAAGGGAAGATGCCTGAGTTAGAAAATGACATACTTATCGAAAAAGAGTATTTGCTTCACTTGGGGATGGATGCCGGGATTGGAGATACCATTTCAATTTTTATGCCGGATACACAGGAACAAACGGAGTTTGTGATTTCCGGATATTTGGAAACGGCAGCTTCCGGTACTGCCAGAACTTTGTATGCGGCGATTGTCTCCGAACAATATTTCAACGAACGAAACGGATGGGCGATATTTTCACCATCGGTTTTATTCAGAGTTCATACCGGCGTGGCTTCATCAAAAGCAGAGATAGAAAAACTGATCGCGGAAATAACGAAAAACGCTGGAATCGAAAGAACACCGTCCATGAATGAGGCGTATATCAATCTTTCAAAACCGTCCGTTCTTTTAATTGGTATGGCAATTACCGGTATGGCGATTATTATAGCAGCCGATGTATTGGTAATATACTGCATTTTTTATATTGCAATTATTAATGCGATTAAAGAATATGGACAATTGCGGACAATAGGTATGACAGGCAGGCAAATGAAAAGACTTGTATTTCGTGAGGGATTTTTACTATCCTTTATTTCAATTCCTATTGGCCTTGTGGCAGGAACCTTATTAGCATATTTATTGGTGCCGCAAGGATTTCAGATTGCAAGCCTGCTGTGGATCTGGCCTTTCGTTACGGTTCTGATCTATATAACCGTACGGCTTTCTATAAGAAAACCTGCAATGATTGCAGCAGCAGTTTCACCGATAGATGCTTACTGCTATTCGGGTTCACAAACAGGAAAAGAGAGACCGATAGTTCATCCGAAGAGAATCTCGCCGGTTGCGCTTGCAAAAAAGCACTTATTAAACAACAAGAGAAAAAATGCTCTGACGATTACATTATTGATGCTTACGGGTATCCTGTTGCTTCGTAAATTTTGCGCAGATTGGAATTTAATATGTGAGTTTCCTTAATGTCATGCGGATCAAGCTTTAGAACAGCAGCCAGGAAACCGGTGCGTGCTTTTTCGCTTTCCATAATTTCTTTAAAGGCAAAATCAATTTTGGGTTTCATTAAAAATCAGACATAGGTTCTCCTTTTGTGACGAACTTCTAATTGATCGTATTTACATGCTACAATCGAAGGACAGCGCGTCAGATACTTTTTTTATATAATTGATAATTCCGTGTTGAGTTTCCGGTTTGAGCTTTACAAATTGTTCGATCATGACGAGAGCATCATCAGTCAGTTGGTATTCGTTTTTAAGCTGATCAAGAGCAGAATTGGAATTTGGATGGAACATATTTTTATCTCCGCCTTCGCCGGTACGCAACCAATTTTCGTTTACATTAAATTCCCGGCAGATAAGCAGAACGGCAGCGTCACTGGGATTACTCTTTCCGGCTTCGTATGTGGCAACAGTGTTACGTTTAATTCCCAGTCGATTTGAAAATTCTTGTTGTGTTAGTCCAAGTCTTTTTCTTAATGCTTTCAGGCGTTGGTTCATATGATACTCCTTTCTATGTGTAATTATATAGTATAAAAGTGTGGTATGTCAATAAGAATGTTTTAAAACCACAAAAGAACATTAAAAAATGGCTTTATACAATATGCAATTGTTTTAAAACCACAATTGGAGGGTGTGAAAAAATGAATGTGGAAATGTAAATGCGCAATGCCGTACTTAATATTGAAAAAAACGGTCTATTGCAGTAAAATTGTTTATGAATGAGAACGTGGTATAAAGAACATTTGGACTGATTATTTTTTGAGATGTTTGGAGAGAAAAAAATGGAATTTAAGCTAATATCCATAGCAAGCCTGATCGCTTTTTATGGCTGCTATTTTGTGAAAATGTTCCTTCAGAAAAGGCGGGGTATACGGACAGACCAAATTGGGAAGGACAAAGTTGGTTTTGTAAAATTTGTGGAAGTCACAATGAAGGTGGCGGCAGTTCTTGTCTTTGCAGCAGGACTCATCAGCATCTTAATTGGGACAAGCCAAAGTCATACGGTTGTTCGGGTTACAGGAGCGGTAATGAGCGTTGCTGCAACGATTGTATTTATGATTGCGGTATGGACGATGCGTGACAGCTGGCGGGCGGGAGTTTCCATAACCGATAAAACGGAACTTGTAACAAACGGCATTTATCAAATAAGTCGAAACCCCGCTTTTTTAGGATTTGACCTTTTGTATATGGGTACATTATTGATGTTTTTTAATTGGATTTTGTGTATCCTGACTGTCTTTGCGGTTGTCATGTACCATTTGCAGATTGTCAAAGTTGAGGAAGATTTTTTGCTTGCAACATTTGGAACTGAGTATATGCAGTATCAGAAAAAAGTATGCCGCTATCTTGGCAGAAAACGATAATGAACAACGGTTGATTTCTCATCAACCGTGCGACGGATGAAAGGATGCGTATAAGGAGCATACGGCTTTTAAAGCAGAAGATTTTATAACTTGGGAGGATTGATTTGAAAGATTTTACAAGAACGGATTTACTGTTTTCTTTATGCGGATTAAATTGCGGGTTATGTCCGATGAATTTGAGCGGGCATTGTCCCGGTTGCGGTGGCGGAGAAGGAAACCAATCCTGCAAAATAGCAAAATGCAGCCGGCAGTATGGTAAGCCGGAATATTGCAGCTGGTGTCGGAATTTTCCTTGCGAAAAATATGAGAATATGGATGTGTTTGATTCGTTTGTTACGCATCGGAATCAGAAAAGAGATTTGAAGAAGCAGCTGGAAATTTCAAAATTGCAATGATGGGTGGAAAAAGACATTTTTCTGTTTGGCTGTAAATCTTTTGGAAACGGAAGATGTAAGAACAGTGATAGAACAGACAACATCAGATGAAACAGTTGGAAAACTGTCATTAAAAGAAAAGCCGCCTGTATGACCGATCGTTTTCGGAAAGTGGCGGATGAGCAGGGGATTTTGTTAAAATTGAGGAAAAAAAGATGACTTTGCCCGGAAGGTACAGGAAAGGAAGCGAAGTAATGCCGGATATGAATTTGCTTTATAGAAAAGCGGGAATGGAAGACATAGAGATATTGGTAAATACGAGAACAGAGATATTGCGGGTCGCGAACTGCTTAAGTGATGAAACGAATATGAAGTCTGTGGAAGAACAGTCACGTGAATATTATAAAGAATCTCTGCAGGCGAAAACGCATACGCCATATCTTGTTTTTGACGGAGAGAAATTTGTTGGTGCCGGAGGTATCAGCTTTTTTCGGGTAATGCCAACCTGGCATAATCCGACCGGGTGGAAAGCTTATATTATGAATATGTACACCAAATCGGATTACAGGAGAAAAGGGATTGCATATCATACTGCCTTTGTATGAACAATATGGCTTTGTCAAAATGAAAGATGAGATGATTCTTCCGCTCAACATCTGAAAGAGAGCATTTTTAAGACAGGTTATGGAAGGGGAATATATGAATATTATATTAAAAAGGTGCGGAAAACGCAAAAAGAGATTTTATACAGACTTCTGCAATATTCTTTATTTGAGGAAAGTCAGAATGATCGGAATGATATGAATGAAGATGCGTTATTTGAATATCCGTGGTTTGAAAGCTACTTCACGGAAAAAGACAGAGAAGCCTGCTTTATCAGAGAAGCGGAAAGTGAACGATTGCTGGGCTTTGTCATGGTGAATACTTACATGCAAAAGGGCGGTTCCGGCCATAGTATTGCAGAGTTTATGGTGCTTCCGAAGTTCAGAAGAAACAAAATCGGAAAAAAGGCAGCAGTTATGTGCTTTGAAAAATATCCGGAATCCTGGGAAGTGTCTCCATCCTGTGGAAGTGAGCAGGCGTATTTATTTTGGAAAAATGTGATTGATGAATATACGGACAAAAAGAATGAATACGAAGATGGGATTTTTCGTTTTTCGAAAATACCTGTTGACAATCCAAAATGAGTATGCTAGAATCTATCTCAATTTAATAACGCAAACCGTTGAAGCGGAGATAACGGCAATGATGCCTTTACAGAGAGTCTGCGATGCTGAGAAGCAGGCGAGAAACAAGTTGTCAAATGGACCGCTGAGGGCGCAGTCAAATGTGTTTATCACAAAGTATTCTGCGACGTTGCAGGTAGACGTCATTTGCCGGGGATATGTTGGTATCCTGCTAAGCGCACGGGTTATGCCGTGAATCAAGGTGGCACCGCGGATAGTGTTTGTATTATTCGTCCTTGACAGAGTGTATCATTCTGTCAGGGGCGTTTTTGTTTTGCTTTTTTGACAGAAAAACCGTAAATAAAAATAACAAAAAATAGCGGCACTTAATGTATACCGCATGCGCCTGCTTGGGGCAAAGGTCATTTCCGTAAAAACCGGTACGGCTACACTGAAAGATGCCGTATCCGAAGCGATGCGTGAGTGGGTATCCGAAATCGACAATACGCATTACTGTCTGGGTTCCGTGATGGGTCCACATCCGTTTCCGACGATTGTCCGTGATTTTCAGGCGGTCATCTCTAGGGAGATAAAGGAGCAGATAAAGGAGAAAGAAGACAGGCTGCCCGATGCGGTCATTGCCTGTGTCGGCGGCGGTTCCAATGCCATGGGCAGCTTTTATCATTTTATCCAAGATCCGCAGGTACGACTGATCGGCTGTGAAGCGGCAGGCAGAGGCATTGATACTTTTGAGACGGCTGCAACCGTCAACACCGGCAGAGTCGGAATCTTCCACGGAATGAAGTCTTATTTCTGTCAGGATAAGGACGGTCAGATCGCACCCGTTTATTCGATCTCAGCGGGTCTGGACTATCCGGGTATCGGTCCGGAACATGCGTATCTGCATGATATTGGCAGAGCCGAGTATGTTCCTGTCACAGATGACGAAGCAGTATGTGCCTTTGAATATCTGTCAAAGACAGAAGGAATTATTCCGGCGATCGAGTCGGCTCACGCGATCGCGCACGCAATGAAGATTGCGCCGACGATGGATCAGGATAGAATCATCGTAATTACCATATCCGGCAGAGGCGACAAGGATTGTGCAGCGATTGCCCGCTACAGAGGGGAGGATATCCATGAGTAATATAAGAAAAGCATTTGAGAACGGAAAGGCTTTGCTTGCCTTTATCACTTGCGGCGACCCGGATACGGAAACAACAGCGGCTGCTGTCAGTGCCGCCGTGGAAAACGGTGCGGACCTTAAAATAAAAGCAATGAGATAAAAGCAATAAGATAAAAAAGGACGATTTGAAAAGGCAGGAACCGTACCTGCCTTTTCAAATCTCTGTTTACAGCGGTATTACAAGAAAACCGTCAGAAAATATTTTAGAGCGTGTAAACCGGTTATTCATAATCTCGCAATCGTTCGGTAAGGGAACGATTTTTTATGAGCCGATCGTAAGATATGACGGGAGTTATCATACACAGTATCATGAGAAGCAGAAGGGCACACAGCATCGGAAATACAGGAATGGTAAAAGGTATTTTCATATAATTCACAGACTGAAACACAAAATAAGTAATACCTGTCCCGATTGTCAGTGTAATAAGAACGGCGCCGCCTGCGTATAAAATGCCTTCCCGCAGCAATAGTTTTTTACTTGTTTTTCTGACATACCGACGCTTTCCATAATCGAAAATGTCAGTTTTCTGCTTCGTATACTGCCGGTCATCGTATTGATATAGTTTAACATGCCAACGGTCAGTAAAAGTAGGGAAATAACCGTACCTGTCTCATACATGCCGCTTTGTGAATCCTGAATGGTTTTTCTGTCATCATATTTCGAAAGATAAACCAAATCCCTGCGATAGGAGCTTTTCTCCAGGCTGTTTTTGACTGCATCTTCGGTGTCCGCGTCGAAAGACTGTTCGTATTTTATATTCAGGCTTAAAATATAAGGGTTTCGGTCAACGTTTTTATATAATTTTTACTGACAATCAGGTTTGCTCCGCAGTTTACGGTTGCTCCATAATAATCTCCGTAGTGGATGGCTCCGATTGTAAGCTGCCGTGTTTGATTTCCTGCCCAAAATGAGACGGTGCCGTCCATCCATTTGTCCGGTATTTCAAATCCCGCATATTGTAAAACCGCCGTTTTTCCGTTCAGAAAGTCCTGCTTATTTATGGCATGTGCAAGCGATTCATTTAAATAGTCAAATTCCGCTTCGTCAATGCCTTTAAGCATACCATAATATTTTTCGGGATGTTGCCGGTAATCGGAAACTGTTTCGGAATATGACAAATATGGCTTTAATTGCGTATAGCTTTTTATCCAAAAGTCCGAAAAACCGTTTGGTTCATAAGGAAATACAACCGGAATTCCCTGTACGGTATGAACGTCTGCCACACCTGTGGTTTCTTTGATGTCCGATACGGTCGAATCATTGATGGCAGGCCGCAAAGAAGCGATATCTTCGGTTGTCTGCGTCTGATTATATACAATAAAATCGGCGTTCCAATAATTCGGATATAACGTCCGTCTGCCCTGACTGTCAATCAGTGTGGTCAGACAGAAAAATACAATGAAACTTGTGGCAAGGGACAAAAAGACAACGACGGTTCTTTTTTTGTTTTTTCTAAGCTGGTCTTTTGCCAGGTACCAATACAGATTCCCTTTTCTTTTTTTCTTTGAATAAGGAATTTGGGCCGATTCTCGGTATGTTACCGCTTCGACGGGAGTTACGTTCGCAGCAATCCGTATGGGCGCTGCGGCGCCGCATAATATTGCAATTTCCGTAACGAAAATGCTTAATACGGGCACCTGTGCATAAAAACGAAAACCGGTATTTCCGACAGAAATGCCCAGAGCGTTCATAACGTATGGAATAAACAGCAAAGAAACCGATGTGCCTGAAATGACGCCTGCGATCATGCCGCAAACTCCTGCTGTGAGCGTTTGCGTTCGAATAAATCGCACCAACTGTTTTTGTGTCATGCCTAATGTCTGTAACAGTCCATAATATCTGATTTTTCCGCAAACCGACAGATAAAGGATATTGTATATTAATAAACAGGCACTGAGACAGATCATAAAACACAGACCGGTTACCGCAAGCAGTATGGTCAGGGACTTTTCAATATAGTCGGAAGCCTGAAAAGCCTGTGATGACGACAGGTGGAGGCTTTCTTTCAGCTGTTCGATCGTTTTTCCTGTAATATGGTTACGCTTGAATCTGATCTGTAAGATTCCGTCAGCGTTTAAATCCGAGCCGGTCTGCTTATAAAAAGATTCGGAAACATAGAAGTTCTCCTGATCTGTGCCATAGCCGGTCCAAATGCCGCTGATAACAAAATCTTTCGTGTGTATTCCGGTATGATCTTCATAGGTCATGGTAAGGGAATCGCCAACCGACAAAGAACGGTTTCCACATGCTGCAAGAACTTTTTCCGTAGCTAACAGTTCATTTTGCTTTTGGGGATAATGCCCGGTCATGTCTGTTCTTGCAGGGGTTTTCTGTACCTCCCAGTAGGTCTGATCTCCCCACAGCAAAGCGGCTTTAACGGTTTGATCTGAGTCGGTGCTTTTTACATTTCCGCAATATGCCAGCACACCGACCGATGCGACCTTGGAATGACCGCATAGAAGCTCTTTCTGACGTTGCGTAAATCCGTTCATAATAACGATATCATGTTCCGAACCATATAAGCGGGTATTTTGTAATCTGCTTAAATCCAGGTAGGTCAGACCTGTGGTAAATACGGAAATAAGCATAAATACCGACAGCAGAATGGTAATAAACAGAATCATAAATGGATGCCTGTCTGCCCGTATGGTGCTTTTAACGAGTTTATTTATGACCGCACGATGATTCGTTGCTAACATCGGAATCACTTCCTTTCACTAATTTTCCATCCTGTAATCGGACGATTCTGTCCGACATTTGCGCAATGTCCGGATCGTGTGTAATGACGATCAGTGTTTGCCGATACTTTTTTGCAACGATTTTCAAAAGTCCTATAACAGCGTGAGCGGAAGCCGTATCAAGATTTCCGGTTGGCTCATCGGCCAGGATGATGGCAGGTTTTGCTGCCAGTGCCCGGGCAATCGCGACTCGCTGCTGTTCTCCGCCGGAAAGCATAGAGGGAAACATTTCCGTTTTGTCTGCAATGTGAAGCGTTTGCAGCAGTTCCCGTATAAATTCCCGGTCAATGCGGGCTCCGTCCAGTTCCAGTGGGAAAGTAATATTATCGTAGACCGTCAGGTCCGGAATCAGGTTATACTGCTGAAAGATAAATCCTGCCTTTCTTCTTCTGAAAAGAGCAAGCTGTTCCCGATTCATGTTTGAAAGATTCATACCGTCTACGATGACCGTTCCCTGAGTAGGGGTATCAAGACCGCCCAGCATGTGCAAAAGCGTACTTTTCCCGCAGCCGGATTTTCCTATGATACAGACAAACTCCCGTTCCTTAACTTCAAAATCCACACCGTTCAAAGCGGTTACGGTATGTGTACCGGTTTCATAATGTTTGGTTAAAGCTTTTGTTTTAACAATGATATTTTCCATAACAATGATTCCTCGTTTCTTTTTTTGTTCTTCCATATCATAAAATAAAAAAATCACAAACCGCTCACAAAAAGAAAAAATCACAAAACTGTGATTTTTCCATACCGTTTAATTTGGCAAATAGATCTGAAAGATGCTTCCTTTTCCGGGTTCCGATTCCACTTTGATATATCCGTATTGCATGGATATAATTTTTCTTGCCAGATATAATCCAATTCCGACCCCTTGCGTACCGTGAACTTCCGGTTCCCGATAAAACCGGTTAAATATGGCTCCCTGTCGTTCAATAGGAATGCCTTTCCCCGTATCGGCTATGCTGATTTTTGTGAAAATGTCTTCCTGTTTGATAAGAATGGAGATCGAGCCGTTTTCTTCGGTGTATTTTACCGCGTTATCCAGAATGTTGAAAATGGCTTCTGTCGTCCATTTTTTGTCATGTGTTAACAGGAGTGTTTCATCGTATGTAACGTGAATCGAAATATTTTTCCTGTCCGCATAAGGGACCACCGCTTCAATTGCCAGTGCAAGTGTATCTGCGATAAGATGTTTTGATTTTTGTATTTTGATCGTTCCGGTTTCCAGTCTTGACATTTTTACCATACTTTGAAGAAGAAAATCCAGTTTATCTATTTGCCTGCTCATGTTTGTCAGATATTCCGTACGTTCGGATGCATGCATTTCATCACAAAGCAGTTCCTGATATAGTTTCATATTTGCAAGAGGGGTTTTCGTCTGATGGGACAGATCGGACACCAGTTCTTTCAAATATTCTTTTTCCTTTTGAAGTTCCAGATTTTTAAGCGTGTACAGATCGGAAATACGGCATAATTTTTCGTGTATCATATTCCATAGATCGTCTTGTCCGTATACTTCTTTCGTTAATTTTTGTTCATTTAATAATTTCTGCAGACCATAGTCCAGTTTTTCCGTAAAATCATAAATATCCCGTTTCAGGCAGCGATTTTTCCATAGCAGATACACAACCGTCCCCAAAAGCAGCATTATGACCAAACTGTAAATTATTTCCATATATATCCCATTCCGTATACATTTGAAATATAACGATGATGTTCCGTTTCTATTTTTTTACGCAGACGGTTTATATTTACGGCCAGAGCGTGCTTGTCAAAAAGTTCCGTCCCGTCTTCCCATAAGGAATCCAATAAAACGGAGTAGGTTAATAACTGTCCTTTATGCGTGGTAAACTGTTTCAAAATACGATACTCCGTAGGTGTGACAGGACAGGTTTTTTCCCCGGTCCGCACGACTCCCAGTTCAAAATCAATGCTTAAAAATCCGTCGTCGTACAGATTGGATTTGGCAGTTTCCCTTGACAGAATAACCGGAATTTTTTTAAGCAGAATTTTCATCGAAAAAGGTTTTGTCATGTAGTCGTCTGCTCCCATATCATAACCATTTAAGACATCTTCTTCCAAATCCCGTGCGGAAAGGAATAATATGGAAATATGACTACGTGCTTTTATCCATTTACAAAATTGAAATCCGTCTCCATCGGGCAAATTGACATCCAGTATTGCCATATCAAAGGTGTGACTGCCTGCAAGCATCTGCCCCTCCTGACAGGTATATGCGCTGTAAACACGATAACGTTCTTTCTGCAAAGCCGTGCAAATGGTATGATTTAATTCCGGATCATCTTCAAGTAGAAGAATTGTATCAATAAGCCATTCCTCCTTCCATATAGTGCGTCTGATATTGGTTCCGTATATAGTATAGACAGTATCAGGAGAAGTATCAATGTTTTTTGGCAGGTTAATTATTTTATTTTTTTGCATCGCCGGTATGGTCGCCAGTATTCGGAGATTTCAAAAAGAAGATATTGTATGAAAGTAGCAAAACGGCGGAAAGAACATATATATGAATAAATACCTGAGTTTCAGGTTTCGAAAAAGAAAAGAGAGGTGGCAGGGATGCGAGATGTCAGTGTATTACATCCACAGCTGCGGAAAAAGTCGATTGAGTTGCAAAAGATATGTGAAAAGAACGGACTGAAAATCGGTATTGGGGAATGCCTGCGCACCGTTGCGGAACAGGATGCCCTTTATGCAAAGGGACGTACGCAGCCCGGAAAACGGGTGACAAATGCCCGCGGCAGCACATACGCTTCCCAGCACCAATGGGGGATCGCATTTGATTTTTATCGCAACGACGGGACCGGTGCATATAATGAAACAGGGGATTTTTTCAACAGGGTCGGCGCGCTTGCGAAAACGATTGGACTTGGATGGGGCGGAGACTGGAAAAGTCCTGTGGATAAGCCTCACCTGTATTTGCCGGACTGGGGCAGTACAACCGCCATACTGAAACAGCAGTATGGCACACCGGAAAATTTTATGAAAACCTGGGTAAAACATCCGGTGTTTGAAACGGATAAAACTTATATCGTGACACAGGCATGCTATCTTAGAAGCCGTGCAGGCGCAAAAGTTGCAAATAGGGTCAGGTACGATATACTTTCCGATGCGGTAAAAAAGAAGTGTGGGAAAAAGCAGGAATTTGCTGTGTTTAAGAAAAATAAAACGTTTCGGCTGATCAAAGTACGGCAAATGGGTGGAAATGTCTGGGGACAGATGAAATCAGGCTACTGGGTGCCGTTGATTTACAAGGACACGAAAAGGGTGAAGGCAGCCGATAAATCGAAGAGAACAGATTGAAAAAAAGTAAAAATAAATGGCATATTCGGTCCATCTGACGTCAGCACGTTACTGTTCACACCAGGACTTTGCATTTACTGCAAAGTCCGTAAGAATTAGTAAATTTATCCAAAGAATCCGGCGCTTCGCCGCAGGCGAACTTTCAATGTGCCGGATTCAGTTACTGTGAGCGCCGCAGGTGTGAACAGTAACGTCAGCACGGGCAGATGGACCATTTATTACGAAAGAGCTTGTTTTTGTTCCGTCTTAATTGTAAAATTCATTACAAGGGCTCCTGTTTTGAAAGATAAAAGGAAAGAAGGAAGAAAGGACGAAAAACATGGAACGGACAGATAAAAGATATCGGACATATGTACAGATTTTAAAGGAAGAGCTTGTACCGGCTATGGGATGTACGGAGCCGATTGCGATTGCGTATGCGGCTGCAAAAGCAAGGGAAGTTCTCGGATGTCTTCCTGACCGGGTGGAAATCGGTGTCAGTGATAATATTGTAAAAAATGTAAAAAGTGTAATCGTACCAAACACAGGAGGACTGAAAGGAATAGAAGCAGCAGCTGCGGCAGGAATTGTAGCAGGGCAGCCAGACCGGCTTTTGGAGGTCATCGCACAGGTAACTCCGGAACAGAAAGAAGAAATGAAAGCGTTTTTACAGAAGGTACCTGTCAAAGTGCAGGCGGTCGACAACGGTATGATTTTTGACATTATCATTGAACTGTACAAAGGAGCTGTCTGTCTCCAAGGAAAAGCTGTACCGTGCACTTGTTGTCTCCAATTTGATAGCGGTTCACGAAAAGACCGGAATCGGAAGACTGTCCGCATACTGCGGGGCA
The DNA here is from genome assembly GCF_000364225.2 of Eubacterium plexicaudatum ASF492. Taxonomy (GTDB): domain Bacteria; phylum Bacillota; class Clostridia; order Lachnospirales; family Lachnospiraceae; genus Eubacterium_J; species Eubacterium_J plexicaudatum. The sequence continues at coordinate 3,033,230 of NZ_AQFT02000001.1, read as the reverse complement.
GTCAGTGCGGGCTGCGCGGCAGGCTGCGGTATTGCATACCTGCAGGGAGGCGGATATCATGAGATTGCACATACGCTTGTCAATGCGCTGGCCATTGTATCGGGTATTATTTGCGATGGTGCAAAACCTTCCTGCGCAGCAAAAATTGCATTTAGTGTGGAAGCGGGAATTCTGGGTTATCATATGCATCAAAATAATCAGGAATTTAAAAAAGGAGACGGCATTGTAACGAACGGCGTAGAAGCCACTATTAAAAATATAGGACGTCTCGGCAGGGAAGGAATGCGCCAGACCGATAAAGAGATTGTAAAAATTATGATGGATGAACAATAAAACGTCACCGTTATTGAGCCGGAACAAAAGATGGTGTTAATAAACAGGTATTTCAAGGAGGTTCCATGCTATGAAATTAAAAAACATTTTAATTGTTGTAAAAGATATGGAAAAGGCAAAACAGTTTTATCAGTCCATATTTGGACTACATATGGTGCTTGATAATGGCGGCAATATGATTTTAACGGAAGGACTCGTACTTCAGGATGAGAAAATTTGGAAAGAGTTTTTGAAAAAAGACACAATACCGGAAAACAATTGCTGTGAGCTGTATTTTGAAGAGGAGAATATCGAAGCATTTGTGGAAAAACTGGAGACGTTATATCCTTCCGTTTCCTATGTCCATCGGCTTATGACACATAGCTGGGGACAGAAAGTAATTCGTTTTTATGATCCGGATGGAAATCTGATTGAAGTCGGGACGCCGGCTGCACAGTGGGAAAAGAAAGAATAACGGCTTTTTGTATAAGGAGTTAACGGATATTTTTCGGAGCATTACGCACCGAAGAAGGCGTACATCCATATCTTTCCTTAAACGTCCGGTTAAACTGTTTTTGGCCGGAAAAGCCATTTTTTTCCATGATTTCCGATATGGAAAGATCGCAATACTGCAGATCATGATATGCTTTGGAAAGACGAAGATCATTTAAATACCGAAGAAAAGAAACGCCGATATTTTGCTTAAACAGTCTGCAGAAATATTCCCGGCTGATTCCAATATGTGCGGCAGCATCCTGTAAGGAGATGTTTTCATGGTAATGCTGCTCCGCATAGCGGATGATGGAACGAATACGGGATACGGACAGCGGGTCTGCGGCAGCTTCATCCAAAGTGTTTTTTGTGGAAAAAAAGCGGACCAGACGAGAAATTGCCTGCAAAATAAGACATTCCGCTTCCATGCGAAAGGACGGAGTATCCTGTATATAAAGACGTGTCAGAGTGGCAAGGAGTTCACAGATTTTATAATATTCCGGAAATTGTGCTTCGTCAATCTGTTCCGGGATACAGTGGATGGAGCAAAGCGTAATCCCAGGCATATAGTATTCCAGAAGTTCCTTACGGATAAGAATGCGCAGAAACATAGAATCATCATAAGTAAGCGTGCTGTGTATTTTGCACGATTCTACGACGGTGACGTTTTTTTTGCTGAGCTTGTAAGCGGTGTGTTCTACCGTAATGGCAGCTTCGCCGTTCAGAGGATATAGCAGTTCCATTTCTTCGTGCCAGTGGGACGGATGGTAACCGCCAGGCGTATTGCAAAATGCAATGGTAATGCCCAAAGGGCTTTCTTCATATGAAATATCATGATTTGTTCGGTTCATGGTGCGCTCTCCCAGTTCAACAGGATTTCAGTTTCGATGACAGTATACCACAACCGAAGAACAAAGTCTATGAAATTGTAAAGCAGATTATTTTGGCATATCAAGATTGACTTGTTTTTGGTCAATAAAATACCTGTTATCCGGAATAAAAAAGAAGTATGCTGTTACCTGTCAGGCGAGAAAAATATGCAATCAAATGGAGGTAACAAATATGAGTACAATAACATTGAAAAATAATATAGTCGCAAAAGAACAGGTAAAGAAAACAATCAAAGACAGAATTAAAAATTATTTTGTCAGCAATCAGGAATCTTTTTATTTCGGATTATGTGCACTTTCCGGCAGATTACCGGATTTTGAGGTAGTACGTGCGTTCAGGACGAAGTAACGAAAACATAAAAATATGAAAAAGGCAGGCCATTCGGGTGAACATCGAATGGCCTGCCTTTTTTTGATGTGGTAAAAGACAAAAAAAATAATATGATTTTTGTCATGATTTGCTTCCGGAGCAATTGCAAGTCAAAATTAACGAATCAATGTGGATAATTAAAAAAAGATTTTTTCAGGAGAATACCATATAGTATATGCAGAAAGTCGGTATGAACAGCGAAATAGAGAGACAAAAATCATAACGGAAAGGAAAAAACAGATGGAAAAAGTAAAATTAGGCATTGTGGGATTTGGTTTTATGGGGCATTGTGACGCGGACATGATGGAAACGTTTGATGAGATTGATCTGGTCGCCGTTGCGGATACGAATCCGGAACAGCTGACAGATGCACCGGAAGGCGTTGAGACTTATGCGAGCCTGGATGAAATGCTGGCAAATGCGGATATCAATGTGGTTATGGTATCGACCCCAAATCCAAGTCATCCGGAAATGGTAAAAAAAGCTGCGGCAGCAGGCAAGCATGTAATTTGTGAAAAACCTGCGGCAATGAGCGTTGCGGAGTATGATGAAATGGTTGCCGCATGTAAGGAAAACGGCGTGTTGTTTACGGTGCATCAGCAAAGAAGATGGGATAAAGATTATCGCGTGATGAAAGAAGTGTATGATCAGGCGCTGGTAGGGGATATGTATCTGATCAAATCTCAGTTATATGGGGTAAACGGCAATATGCATGACTGGCATGTTTATCCGGAAATGGGCGGAGGTATGCTGTATGACTGGGGCGTACATCTTATAGATCAGATGCCGTCTTGTTACGATGCTTTTTTGGAAAATAAAATTTATGACAACCGTACATTATCACTGGGCGAACAGATCAATATGATGAAGCGGGACATTCGTCTGGCGTCGCTGCTGGGTTTTAAAAATCTGCGTACGCTCGTGTCCACGCCGATGGATGTGATTGAAGGAAGCCTGGAATATGCAGCTGAAATGGATGTAAAAATCGGTCTGGAAGTGCATGCACCGTTTTCACTGAATTCCGGATGGGCGGACGGTTATCTGGAAATGATTCACAGAACGGGCACAAAATATTTCGGCTTTATTCCGGATATGGGCATATTCTGTAAAAATATTCCGGATGTTTTAAGAGAGAAAGCAAGAAGACAAGGCGCATCGGAAGAATGCATTAAGATTGTGGATGATGCTTATGTGAGCCGGCTTGCGAAAGGATTTGTAAAGATCAAATACGATTTGAATCTTGGAAAGGCCAATATGGAGTACCGTATGGCCAATGGCATGAAAGAAATGATGGAGGCGGTAGAACGTGCGGGTGCAGGGCCGGCAGACAAAGCTTATGCCGGAGCATCGTTTACTTATTCCTGGTCAGAACCACAGGATATTATTGACAATATAGACTATATTTTTCATACGCATGCCAAATTTTATCATGTGCATGAAGATGGTACGGAAACGGCAGTCGCAATCCCGGAAGTTGTGGAAGCATTTAAGAAAGCGGGTTACAAAGGGTATTTAAGCTCGGAATATGAAGGCGGCGAACATCTGCGGGATATCGGCGTTGACAGCATCGAACAGGTGCGGCGTCATCAGGAGGCATTAAGAAAAGCGATTGAAGAGTAGAAACAGATAAACGCAATTAAATGGATGTATGGAGAACAGGCAAAATAATATGATATTTTTGCCTGTTTTTCGTTCTGTTTGAAAAATATAAGTTTAAAATGCTTGAAAGAGTTTTACGCGAATGATAATATGAAATCATACGGGAGAATCGCTGAAAAACAATGAGGAGCGTGTAGGCATGGGTATATACTTAAATCCGGGAAATGAACAGTTTAAGGTTTCTGTCAATTCCGAATTGTATGTGGATAAGACGGAACTGATTCAATATACAAACAGCCGTATCGGAAAAGACAGGCCGCTGATCTGTTCCAGCAGACCGAGGAGGTTTGGAAAAACAATGGCGGTAACTATGCTGTCAGCATATTACAGTAAAGGATGTCATTCCGAAAAGCTGTTTGCAGGACTTAAAATAAGTCGGAATGAATGCTTTAAATTACATCTGAATAAGTATAATGTGATCTTTTTGGATATTCAGTGGATGTACGGAAATGCGCTTGTGGAAATGAAAAGAAATTCTTCTGTCAGGGTGGTGAATTATATCCAGGAACAGGTGATATCCGAGTTGAGAAAGGAATATCCGGAATGTGTCTTAGATACGGACATTTCATTGCCTTCCGTATTAGCTAAAATTAATGACAAGATAAAAGAACAGTTTATCATTATTATTGACGAGTGGGATTGTCTGTTTCGAGAAGATAAAAATAATGAGAATCTTCAAATGGAATATATTAATCTGTTACGAGGTTTGTTTAAAGGGACTCCATCGGGGGCGTTTTTAAAGCTTGCATATATTACGGGGATTTTGCCAATTAAAAAGTACGGCACACAGTCAGCTTTAAATAATTTCCGTGAGCATACAATGGTCAGTCCCAGACAGATGGCAGAGTATATTGGCTTTACGGAGACAGAGGTGAAAATATTTGTAAAGAATATGATATGCCATTTAAAGAGATGCGAAGATGGTATGATGGATATTATTTTGAAAGGATAGGACATGTTTATAGTCCTAATTCTGTAATTGAAGCTGCAGACAGCGGAGAATTCGGGAATTATTGGTCAGGAACAGAGACGTATGAATCGTTGATGACGTATATTGCAATGGATTTTGACGGATTAAGACAACTGATTGTAAATATGCTGGGAGGTCAGGGATGCAGTATTGATGTGGAATCATTTCAAAACGATATCACTTCATTTAATTCTGCCGATGATGTAATTACACTGCTGATTCACATGGGATATATGGCTTATGACAGTAAAACAAAAAAAGTTTTTATTCCAAATGATGAGGTAAGGAGTGTTTTTTTGCGTGCGATCAGAAATGACGGGTGGGAGGAAGTGATAAAAGCAGTGAGCGCGTCGGAAGCTTTGCTTAAGGCGACTCTGGCAATGGATGAAAATGCAGTGGCACAGATGATACAAGACGTCCATATGCAGAGTTCTTCCAGTCTGATCTATAACAATGAGATTTCTTTGAGCAGTGTGATTGCGTTGGCGTATTATAGTGCCTGTAGAGACTATACGCTTGTAAGAGAACTGCCGGCGGGAAAGGGATTTGCCGATATGGTATTTCTTCCTAAACGTACATCTTTAAAACCGGCGTTGATTTTGGAATTAAAATGGGATAAAACTGCTGAGGGAGCGATCAGCCAGATTAAAAATAAAGGATATGTGTCAGCGCTTAAAGAATATAAAGGAAATATTTTGCTTGTCGGAATTAATTATCAAAAGAAAAATAAGACGCATACATGCAGAATAGAAAAGTTTGCAATGTAATTTTCAGTATCCAAGCCGGAAGGGGATAGAAATTTTGCTCCATATACAAAGCGTTTTTGTGCAAAATATATAAAAAATCGCGCAGAATCAAGCATAAAAAAATCCTAGCAAAATGGAAGGAATTATTAAATAAAAATTTCCAAACTACCACAAACAGTTGATTTATCTGGACAAAATGAGATTCACATTGCATTTTTAGGTAAACAATGACAAACGAAGAAACAGGCGTCTGTAGGCGGAGAATTCGGACTTGTTTGAAATGGAAAAAAATAATTGAGAAAAATATCTTGTTTTCCGTACTTTTTCCGCTATACTAAGAGACATGTAATCGGTTATATTTTATAAATTCTGCTTATCACGCATATGTGTTTTTAAATTATGGCCATAAATAAAGATTGAAAGCAACGGGCATATGTAGTATACTACAAATTGCTACAAGTTGAGAAAGGACGGCTTATGAGAGCAAAGGAAATTACAGAATGTGAAAAGGTTGTAATGAAATGTGTATGGGATAGTCCACATGAATTATCCATGCAGGAGATTACGGAAATGGTCAATACCGAGCATGGGAAAAACTGGAAAACACAGACGGTATCAACATTCCTTGCACGACTTGTTAAAAAAGACTATTTAAAGATGTATCGGAAAGGAAGATGCTTCTATTATCAGCCTCTGGTAGATAAAGAAGAATATAAAGATGATGTGTTGAGGGATTACGTTCAGTTTTGGAACGGAGGCAATATGTGCGCATTTGTGTGCGGATTGTTTGGAAAAGAAGACATGCTGAGCGCAGCAGAGCGGGAGGAACTTAAGATAAAAATTAATGAACTTGATTAATCAGTTGTTTTTCGCTGTGGTGATCAGCTCCGTGACAAGTACTTTGCTGATTTTTGCATGGTGGCTGTTACGGAGCTTTTTTATGATTGTGAATGCAAGACTGGTTTATTTTACTTTACGCTGGGTAGGCATCATGTTTTTGGCGCCTATTGGTTATCTGGCGGTTCTGATGAATTATCACGGATGGTTTCGGGGACAGTCGCAGATTTGGAAGCTTGCTTTTGCACGGACGACCGGACTGACGTTAGTAATGGGTATAATTTCGTTTGTCTGGTTTACGGCAGCTGTGGTGATGACTTTTTACTTTGTAATGAGTCGTCTGAACTGGAACAGAAAACTGGAAGATAATATTCCGGAAGACGATCCGCTGATTGTCAGAACGTATCAGGAGGTGTGTAAGAAGCTGGGCATTCGTCCGGATTCGCTCGCACTGAACAGAAATGTGGAAGTAAGTACACCGTGCATTTCAGGCTGGATACATCCGCAGATTATTCTGCCGGAACGTGATTATACCAAAGAAGAACTGGAAATTATCTTTTTTCATGAATTATCACATCATAAGCACAACGATTTGAGATATAAAGCTTTGGCTGCTCTGATCGTTATCATTCATTGCTTTAATCCGGCTGTTTATTATCTGTTTCGAAGGGTGAACCTCTGGAGCGAGTATATGGCAGATGTAACGGCCCTGAAAGCGTCCGGAAATTTTCATCATGCAAAATCCTATTTTGACAATATCGTTAATCTCATTCCCGATGGCAGAAAACGACAAGTTGATAACGCTTTTGTCTCGACTTTAAGCAAAAGCAAAAAAATGATAGATAGGAGGGTAGATTTCTTGAAAAAGTATCAAAAGATGAAGTCGGCAGGCAAAGTTGTAACGGCAGCTTTGGCAGCGGCATTTGTACTTGCGTCGGGCACGACAGCATATGCGTCAGGAAGGACAGTTGCTGATTTACATAGTGTTGTGTACCAGAAGACAGAGAACTTTACAGATGCCATTGATGAAAATGCTGTTGGAAAAGCGGTTGTTGCAGACGATGGAATGATCGAATATCATTGCCGGATAGAAGATCTGGATTGGGAAGGGTTAGATATTGTTTCCGCACCGGATCCGGAAATTGTGGCACTGGCTGCCGGTGTTCATTATAATTTTGATTGGCGCGTTGAATCACATACAAGATATGTGAGTGGTCCGTACAGAATTAATACAAATCAGAAAATAGGTGTATCTGTAAGTGTAACTCCTATGGATAAAACCTATTATATGGGTATTATGGACCATCAGGGAAACGCATATTATGTGAAAGGGACTGGCTCTTTGGCGCATAATTTTAATATCCCTATTTCAACGGATTACCGCGTATTTGTGCAAAATGACTACAGAGATGGCACAGAACTTCACGCAACAGGATATTTTGTATATGAAAATAAATAAAAAATACCGGAATCTTAAGCAACAAAAATGCAAGCCTTATTATGAACTGGACGATTACAAAATCGTAATTTTTAAAATAGGCAAGCGAAAAGTACCACTTTTTTATGTACCGCTGTATGGCAGCGGACAAAAATAGTCGAAGACTACGGTCGGGACAACCGTTGACTTTGACAAAAACCCCGTATCCGTATGCACAGGACATAAGCAAAGGGACAGGTTTATGGACGGATGAACCGGATACAAACAGGGTAGATTGAAAACATATGGTATAAAAGAACAGAATTAGGTTATAAAATAAAAGAGTAAATTCACGTCATAAAAAGACAGAGAAAAAACATAGACGAAGCAGCCGCGTGACGGAACCTGGATGACAGGTTTCGTCATGCGGCTGTATTTGGTTACTGTTTACACCCAATTTCATTTACTTAAGCTTGTCATAGTCAGACTTTGCGCCGGCCGGCAAAACCATTCCGGCAGGTGCAGAGTCGTTCGGGAATCCATTAAGTAAATGAAATTGGGTGTGAACAGTAACACTGTATTTGATAAATGAAACACGAAAAAGCAATCCATTATTGCATCCAAACGAAAAATAGATTATAATACGGTCAGGAACGGTAGAATGATACATAGATTGGAAAAGCAAATGCATGAATTAAATTCGAAGAAAAATACGAAATTGCAGAAAACGATAGACTGGGTTACGAAAAACAGTAATTTGGTCTTTTTGGCGGTCTGCTTGATGATTCATGGAATTTATACGCTTATTTTTATTTGTTGGATATCTGGCAGCTGGTAGCGTTGAATACATTCAGCAGTATCTTTTATTTAAACCTGTTAGTTGTAAAAAAAGACACTTCCGAGCGCAGTCTGGTTTATACATACTTTGAAATTTTGATTTTTTCCGTGTTCAGTGAAATTGCGCTTGGGCCGGATTATGGATTTTTTCTGTATATTGTAGGAATGTCCGCTGCCATATTTTATTTGGTTCCGTCTTATGGAAACAGGCGATTTCTTTATCAGATTATCGGGATTGTAACAGCGATTCTGCTGGAGGGTGTTATTTTAATTTTCCATATCCGTTGTCCGATGATTCAAAAAGCCGCGGCTGCGTATCAAACTTCTTTTTATCTGATCAATATCGGCGTTACGGCGACGATTGTGCTGGCAGCGACGTTTTTTTATTCAAAGGAGACGGAAAAAGTATGGAAATCGCTGGAATACAGCAACAATCACGATGCGTTGACCGGCTTGTACAATCGCCGGTTTCTGGAACGCTATATCGAAGAAATTCCATATGGTAGTCGTACGGGTTTTGTCGTTGCAATGGTAGACATTGATTTTTTAAAAAAGTGAATGATACATACGGACATGAAGCGGGCGATAAGGTGTTGCGGAAAGTTGCTTCCTGTCTGCAGGATACGGCAGGAACAGTGAATCTGGCCGTTCGCTGGGGAGGGAGGAGTTTATTTTATATTTTCCGGACAATACACAGGAAGAGGTTTATAAAAAAATGGAGCAGCTGAGGCAGGAAGTAGAGTCGCTGGTAATTCAGGCGGCGGGATGTCATATACGAATTACCATAACATCCGGTATTGCTTGCGGCCTTGCGGACAGCAATTATGAAAAAGTAATCCGCAGTGCGGATGAGAAGCTTTATCTCGGAAAACAGCGGGGCAGAAACCGTGTGATAGTATAACAAACAGGTCATAAAAAGCACCAAAAGGCGGGGAAGTAGAAAGTATGGGTACAATGTTAGATAAGAAAATAAAAAGATTTTTTGCAGTCAGCATCGTCAGTGTTATCATTGTCTGTTTGCTGGTATTTACCTGGGCGATTCTGTATATACAGAAGCAGACGGAAAATTCGATCGAAGATATCAGCGGCATTTATATGGAAGAAGTCAGCTTTCAGATACAGCAGAAATTTTCTTCGATTACCGATTTGCGTTTGGAGCAGGTAAACGGAATTATTAAGCGGACACCTGCAATGAATGTCAATTATGAGGATGTGCTGAAAGAGTTGAAGTTCAGTACGCAGGTGCGGGACTTTACTTACATGGGACTGTATACGGGCGATGGAGAAGTGGAGCGGATTGTTGGTGAGCCGCTGCGCATTTCCGAATTTGACAGTCTGATGAAAAGCGTAGCGGAAAATGGCAGTGGGATTGCCGTAGCGGAAGATAAAAATGATAACAAAATGTTAATGCTTGCGAAAGCAGTGGAGTATCCGCTGAAAGACGGCGGAGTCAGTGAGGCTTTGATTGGCGGCGTACCGATGGAGTATTTGAAAGAATCGTTGTTTCTGGACGAAAAAGATGCAAGAGTATATTCGCATGTCATTGCAAAAGACGGGTCTTTTGTAATTCGAAGTAACGATGCGTATCGGGATAATTATTTTAATCGAATCAAAGTGATGCTGGAGGAATTCGAAGGAAAGACCGCAGATGATTTTGTGGAGGAGTTAAAAGAAGCGTTAAACAGCAGAAAGCGGTATACGGCGGTTGTTTCGGTAGACGGAGAGCATCGGTTTTTGTGCTGTACACCGATTTCAGATAATGTGGAATGGTATCTTGTTGCGGTAATGCCAAGCGGTGTGTTAAACGAACGTCTGGGCAATCTGGATTCCGTGCGGATTCTGATTATGATCAGTTCGGCCATGATCATATTTCTGACGATGGTTGTCATTTTTGTTAAGTATTACAAATTGTCCAAGCAGCAGATGAAAGAACTCGATAAAAAAGAACGCGCGGCAGTGCAGGCCAATATGGCAAAAAGCGAATTTTTGTCCAGTATGAGCCATGATATCCGTACACCGATGAACGCCATTATCGGTATGACGGAAATCGCGCTTCGCAATGTCAGGGATGCGGTGCGGGTAGAGGATTGTCTGAAAAAAGTACGCTTATCAAGCAAGCATCTGCTGGGCCTGATTAATGACGTGCTGGATATGTCAAAAATCGAAAGCGGAAAAATGACGCTGAATAACAGCCAGATGTCGCTGCGGGAAGCGATGGATGACATTGTCAACATTATGCAGCCACAGGTAAAAGAGCATAATCAGTACTTTGATATTTTTATTCGCGATATTTATTCGGAAAATGTATGCTGTGACGCGGTACGGCTGAATCAGGTGCTGCTGAACTTATTGTCAAATGCGGTGAAGTTTACACCGGAAGAGGGAAGGATTGACGTTCATCTCTGGCAGGAAGAATCGGAAAAAGGCGAAAACTATATATGCACGCATTTTATGGTGGAAGATACGGGCATAGGGATGTCGGAAGAGTTTCAAAAGAAAATATTTGAAACATTTGCCAGAGAAGAAGAGAATGAAAAAGTGCAGAAAATTGTCGGAACAGGTCTTGGAACGTCCATTACAAAAAGTATCGTAACACTTATGGGCGGCAGGATTGAGGTGCGCAGCAGGCAGGGAGAAGGAAGCTGCTTTCATGTGATTGTAGATCTGGAAAAGGCAGAACATGCGGAAGAAGACATGCTTTTGCCGGAATGGAACGTGCTTGTGGTAGATGACAATGAGATGCTTTGTATGAGTGCGGTTGCAAATCTGGAAGCGCTTGGCGTACATGCGGAGTGGACGCAGGACGGCAAAGAAGCGGTCGATCTGATCGAAGAGCGCCATAACAGGCAGGAGGATTATCACTTTGTACTTGTAGACTGGAAAATGCCCAATATGGATGGAATAGCAACGATACGGGAGATTCAAAAAAGAGTCGGAAACGATGTGCCGATTTTCTGATCTCTGCTTATGACTGGAGTGAGCTGGAGGAGCATTCTTTTGAATCGGACATTGAAGGATTTATATCCAAACCGTTGTTTAAATCCACACTGTATACACGGCTGAAACAATACGTGGATGGGGAAAGACACAGCGTTATTGACACCGAGGAAGAACATGACTTTACCGGAAAGAATATTCTTCTGGCCGAAGATATTGACATTAACTGGGAGATTGCCAATGAGATTTTTTCGGCTGTGGGACTGCAGCTGGAATGGGCGGTGAACGGGCAGGAGTGTGTGGATAAATTTGTAAAATCGGAAGTTGGATTTTATGATGCGATTCTGATGGACGTGCGTATGCCGGTTATGAACGGCTATGATGCTACGAGGGCAATCCGTGCGCTGGACCGGCCGGACAAAAATATTCCAATTATTGCCATGACGGCAGATGCTTTTGCAGATGATGCACAGCGGTGCTTTGAGAGCGGTATGAACGATCATCTGACCAAGCCATTGGATATCCGCGAATGTATGCGGACGTTTCAAAAATATTTCAAATAAGCAATGCGAATCCCTTTTGCATTTTTGCAGGAGGGATTCGCATATTTATGATTGCAATTTTTTCATTTTTAGGTATAATGGCAAAGATATTGGTGCGGACAGACCGCAAAAGGAGGATAATAATGAAAAATTAATAGCAGCATTCGTAACATGTACGTTGACCGCAGCAATGCTGATCGGATGCGGCAGCGCAGCAGACGACAGCAGCGCTTCATCCGGTACGGACGTAAATGCACAGATTACGCAGGCAGATGATGATGCGTCCGGGGCGACAGACACAAAGACAGATGATGGTGCGGATGCATCGGCGGCAAATATTACAACGGTAAAAGAAGGTGTACTGACCATGGCTACCAATGCGACGTTTCCGCCATATGAGTATTATGAAGGCAGCGAGATCATCGGTATTGATACTGAGATTGCAAAGGCGGTAGCAGACCGGCTCGGACTGGAATTAAAGATTGAAGATATGGAGTTTAATTCTATTATTATTGCGGTAACACAGGGAAAGGCAGACATTGGTCTGGCAGGTATGACCGTTACGGAGGAACGCAAGGAAGCCGTTGATTTTTCCGATTCTTATGCAACGGGAATTCAGGCAGTCATCGTGACGGAAGATTCTTCGATTGCAAGCATTGATGATCTGAATGGCAAAAAGATCGGCGTTCAGCTTGCAACAACAGGCGATATTTATGCAAAAGAAGATTTCGGCGAGGAAAATGTGGAAGCTTATAACAAAGGTGCGGATGCGGTGATGGCATTGAAACAGGGAAAGGTAGACGCGGTTATTATTGACAATCAGCCTGCGATTTCTTTTGTAAACAGTACGGACGGACTGAAAATTCTGGATACGGAGTATGCGGTGGAAGATTATGCAGCAGCAATCAAAAAGGAAACACTGCTCTGACAGAAGCTTTTAACAGCGCTTTGGCAGAATTAAAAGAAGACGGAACGATTCAGTCAATTGTTGACAAGTATATTGTATCTGAATAAAAAGCAGCAGACAGAGGGCATTTTTACCGCCCTCTTTTTCTGGTTTTTATTATGTGCAACTGACACAAACAGGAAGAAGGAGTAAAGAGCCGGATGGAATATTTGAAGGAAATCATAGACAAATTTTTTATCACAGATGACCGCTGGCGTTATTTTACCGACGGTCTGCTTATTACATTACGGGTTACGGCAGGAGCGCTTCTGCTGGGACTTGTGATTGGTATTGTTGTTTCGATTATTCGTTCGTCCCATGATCAGATCAAGCAGGAAGAACTGCGTGTACCTGCCAGAATTGTATTCTGGCTGCTGAATACGGCTGCCAGATTGTATCTGACGGTAATTCGAGGGACGCCGACACTTGTACAGCTGCTGCTGTTTTATTTTTTCTTTTTGCAGAATCTGGAAAGCAAAGTTATGGCAGCGATTATCGCATTCGGTATTAATTCGGGAGCATATCTGGCAGAGATTTTCCGCTCCGGGATTATGTCGATTGATCAGGGACAGATGGAAGCCGGACGTTCGCTTGGCTTAAGCTATACGGTGACGATGCGAAAAATTATCCTGCCGCAGGCGTTTAAAAATGCGCTGCCGGCATTGATCAATGAGATTATTACGCTTTTAAAAGAAACGTCTATCAGTGGTACGATTGGTCTGAACGATCTGACCAGAGGTGCGGAAATTGTCGGCGGCGCGACCTATGAGCAGCTGATTCCGCTGCTTGCGGCGGCAGCCGTGTATCTGGCAGTCGTTATGTTCTTTACATGGATTATGGGAATAGTCGAAAGGAGGCTTCGGGAAAGTGATCGCCGTTGAAAAACTTACAAAAAAATTTGGAGGTCATCTGGTACTGGATAATATTACAGAAACGATACATGCAGGAGAAAAAATTGCGATTATCGGACCGTCCGGTTCCGGCAAATCTACATTTCTGCGCTGTCTGAATTTATTGGAGCAGCCTACCGGCGGGAGGATTATTTTTGATGGAACGGATATTACGGGAAAGGGTGTGGACATTAATAAAATCCGCCAGCAGATGGGAATGGTGTTTCAGCATTTTAATCTGTTTCCGCATCTGTCGATTCTGGATAATATTACACTGGCGCCGATTCAGCTTAAGCTGATGGAAAAGGAAGAGGCATGCGAAGAAGCGCTCCGACTGCTTAGAATTGTCAATCTGCAGGAAAAGGCGGATGCGTATCCCGGACAGTTATCTGGCGGACAAAAGCAGCGCATTGCCATTGTACGTTCACTGGCATTAAAGCCGAAGATGATGCTCTTTGACGAACCGACTTCGGCGCTGGACCCGGAAATGGTCGGAGAAGTGCTGGAAGTAATGAAAGGTCTGGCAGACGAAGGAATGACAATGGCTGTTGTAACGCATGAAATGGGCTTTGCCAGAGAGGTTGCCACACGTGTGTTTTTTGTAGACGAAGGGCATATACTGGAACAGGGAACGCCGGTGGAAGTGTTTGAACATCCAAAACATGCAAGGACCAAGGAATTTCTGTCCAAAGTACTTTAAAAACAGCAAAATTTCATGTAATTCTAATGTTTTCATGGCAGAATACCCTTATGAAAATATAAGAAATGGACGAAATATATACTAATGAGGAAATACTGCGTTGATAACTTGACAGGTGAAAATAAAATTCTGGTAAGGAGGAATGGATATGAGTCTGATAATTTCCGGTTATATGAGACAGCTGTATAAGGGGAATGCCTATGGAGCCACCGCGACCGGCAGAGAGGGACAGCCTGCGCACAGCCTTTTTTCTGCGGATTTGAAAGCAATCCGCAGAGCGGTCAAAGAGCTTGGTGAATATGACTATGATGACGGCGAAGGCTCGGAGTTGATGGATAAAGTACAGGCATTTGTAAATACGTATAATAATTATCTGGATTCTGCAAAAGGGATGGATAACGAGGATGTGAGTCGTTATCTGAACAAGATGAAAAAACTGACAAAAGAGCATGCAGACGAGCTGGGAGAGATCGGTATTTCGATCAAGAGCAACGGACAGCTTAAGATTGACAAGAAAAAGCTGCAGGATACGGGCAGATACCAGGTAAGCGTTCTGTTTTCCGAAAATGCGGAATATGCCCAAATGACGGAAAAGCAGATGAAGCAGACAGAACGGATGTATCTTAGAAACAATCTGAATATACCAAAGCAGAGTACGGATAAAAAAGAATCCGGCGACAGTGCGCAGACAACGCTACAGGTACAGTCCGCACAGCAGATGGTAAACAGTTTTGTAGGAAATCATATTGACTGTATGCTTTAATGGAATACTCGAATTTCCATATAAATCTTGTTGAAGATTATGGAAGGATAGTATATAATTTCTTATAGTGATATAGTGACCAAATAAGTAATTGCGAGAGCAAAGCACAGGGGGATTCAAATGAGACAAAGAGTATGGGCAGCAGCGCTTGCAGCAGCGGTAACGCTTACCTCGGCTGTTACGATTCCATATGCGGAGGCCGGATATGTGATGGCTGCCTCGCAGAGTGCGGGCAGTGAAGTGGAAGATACTTCCACCGACGGACGGACAACGGCAGGCGGTTTCACATTTCGTCTGAACGGCAAAGAAGCGGAAATTACCGGATACAACGGAGGAATGAAAGAGCTTGCAATTCCAACGAAAATTACGGTGACCAAAACGACTTCATCCGGAGGAAACACGGGCGGTACGGGTGGCACACAGAAGCCGGATACGACGACCACCGTATATGAAGTAACGTCTATTGCGGAAAATGCTTTCAGCGGCAATCTGGGCATTCAGAAAGTGACCATGTCGGGCGGTACGAACAGTGAAGGAAAAGTGTTTGGAATCCGTACGATCGGAGACAGAGCTTTTTTTGCCTGTCATGACCTGACGACTGTAGAAATCGCGTCTACAACGACCAACATAGGCAAATATGTATTCGCGGACTGCGTGGCGCTCAACAGTATGAAAGTTGGCGAAGGCAATCAGAGATATAAAATTATTGACAATGCATTGTATTATTATACGGCCGGAGCAGGAACCGGACTGTATACACTCGTACAGTATCCGCTTGCCAATTCGGCGGCAGAATACAAAGTGCCGGATGCCGTTTCTTTTACACTGACGGAAATTTCGGAAGGAGCTTTCTGGGGGTCTCCGACCCTGCAGACAATTGCGATTCCGGATACGGTAAAAAAGATTGGAGATCATGCATTTGCAGAATGTAAGATGCTTAAGTCCATTTTACTTCCGGTTGGATTGACCTCGCTTGGTGAAGAAGCGTTCCGCGGAGACAGTTCGCTGGAAGAGATTACCATCCCGGCAGGTGTGACGACGATCAATCCGGGCACATTCCAGAATTGTGAGAAATTAAAAAAAGTAAATATGACAAATGATATGAAAATTATCGGAAACCGTGCATTTCAGGGATGCAAATCGCTGGTGGACTTTGTCGTTCCGGGAAATGTGACGACGATTGGTGACCAGGCGTTTGCAAACTGTGAAGCGCTGCATCAGATTACCATTCCGATGCGGACGACCTCTATTGGAAGCGGCGTATTTACCGGTACGAAAGTAACGGTATTATGTCACAACGGTTCGCAGGCTGCGGTATATGCGGCGTCAAACGGCCTTACGGCAGAACGCACCTATACGGTCAGCTTTTATACGAACTCTACCTATTCCAATCTGATTTCCACACAGGAAGTGGTAGAAGGCAAGGATGCGATACCGCCAAGTGTGGAAGGGCGTCAGGGTTATCGGATGAGCTGGAGCGGCAGTTATACGGCGATTAAACAGGATACGAGAGTGCATCAGGTATGGAATAAGCTGTTTAATGTGACGTTTTCGGACAGTTTGAATGACCGTTCCGAAGTGATACAGGTAGACGAAGGAAAACTCGTGACACCGCCGTCATGGTCGATGCCGGGATATACGCTTTCCTGGGACAGAGATCTGACAGAGATGGTAACGGAAGATTTTACGGTGCACGCAGTCTGGCGCAACAAGACGACAGGTACGACAATCGGTGCGGACGCAGTAAAGCCGGCGGCAAAAGGAACGGATATTACTAAGGGCAACAATCTGTATAAAGTAAGCTCTTCGAATCCGGGAAATCCTACGGTAAAATTTGTCGGTCTTGTTAATGCAAATGTCAGTACCGTGACCATACCGGAAACCGTATCGTCCGGCGGAGTACGCTATCGCGTGACACTGATTACCAACAATGCACTGAAAGGCAACAAGAGTATTACGAGTGTTGTAATTAATAAAAATATGAAAAGCATCAGTGCAAAGGCATTTTACAACTGTAAAAAATTAAAAAAGATCAAACTGAAAAGCAAAGATATAATAAAGATTAATAACAAGGCGTTCAGCAAAATCCATGCGAGTGCAAAGTTCTATACATACAATTCAAAAATGGACAAATACAGAGCGCTGCTGAAAAGTTCCGGCGTAAAAAAACCGTCTATGAAGCGGCTGTAAGACAGGAGGGATTGTAAAAATGGAAAAGCAGAAAAATATACCTATTTGGCGTGCCGGAATGTTGTTTCTGATAGCGTTTGCGCTCAGCCTTGTGCTGCAGACCGGAAATGTATTTGCGGAGGAAGTGCCGCAGGGCAGTTAT
Source organism: Eubacterium plexicaudatum ASF492 (assembly GCF_000364225.2). Taxonomy (GTDB): domain Bacteria; phylum Bacillota; class Clostridia; order Lachnospirales; family Lachnospiraceae; genus Eubacterium_J; species Eubacterium_J plexicaudatum. Next base: position 3,015,590 of record NZ_AQFT02000001.1, on the reverse strand, counting down.
GCGATCCGAGACGAAAAAGGAAATGTTACACTTACCTTTACGTTTACCGGATATGCAACGGATGATATGGGCAGAGATTACTTTGCCAATGTGGAAAGTTATACTTCTCATGCGATTGTGAATGGGGAATTAAGAATACCGACTACGATTTATTATGATCCGAATGGCAACAATGGAAATGGCAACAATGGAAATGGAAACAACCAGGATAACAAAGATGATTCGAATACCGAGGATACGCCAACGGGCGTGTATGTTAAAGTAAGAGGTATTCTGCGCCGGGCATTTAATGGCTGTACGACGTTAAATTCTCTGCTGCTGCCGGATACGATTACTTATATCGGACAGGAAGCATTTGCAAACTGTACGGGTCTGTCAAGTATTCAGACATATTATAACGATTATATGAGTGAGAATTCCTCGAATGATCAGAAGAGCCCGGCAGGCGGATATATCGCTGCGGAAGAAATTGAGTACCGTGCGTTTTTTGGCTGTAATGCGCTGACCGGAATTACGCTTGGCGAAAAAGTAAGAGGACAGGGCGGTGTGCAGACGGTACAGAATGAAGCGTTTATGGGATGCAGCAATTTAAACAGCGTTGAGATCGGATCTACGGTTACCTGGATCGAAGGCGGTGCATTTGCCGACTGCCAGTCTCTGGATGGTTTGACAAATGGTGTAAAAGTTACGAACAATCCGTTATATTTTGTGAATAATGGGATATTATATTACAGAGAAAGCAATAACAGCAACGTATTGCTGCTTTGCCCTGCCGGCACACAGTCCGGCATTTTAACGGAATTTCCGGAAAATGTAACCCAGATTCGTAATGAGGCTTTTTATGGCTGCAGAGGGCTGTCGTCCATTACCATTCCAAATACCGTGCGTACGATAGGTGATAAAGCATTTTATAACTGTTCCGGACTTGGAAATGTAACGATTCCAAACTCCGTTACGAGTATCGGGGCGGAAGTATTCCGCAACTGCAGCAGCGGATTGTGCATTATCTGTCAGGGCGGAAGCACGGCGGAACGGTATGCGATTACAAATAATATTACGCGCAGTGTGGAATGTACCGTAAAGTTTTACAATACGGAAACAAAACAGACGATTGAGAAAAAGGTTATGAGCGGAGAGACGGTTGATCCGCCGGTAGGCTGGGAACGGGCAGGATATGTGCTTCGCTGGACGGATGATTTTAACTCCGGTACGGTGATTACTTCAAACAGAACGATCAGCACGGTCTGGAAAAAGCTGTATACGGTAACTTTTCGTGATACCGCAAATAACAGAGAATCCGTCGTAACAGGCGTAGAAGAAGGAACGGAAGCGGCAACACCGAACTGGACGAAAAAAGGCTATCGCCTTGCATGGTCAACGGAAAATTATAAAAGAGTGAATTCGGATCTGACCGTAGATGCGGTATGGCTGATTTCCATGACAGACGATACGAATCAGTCCGATGACTCCGGACAGAAAAAAGGCGATCAGATTACGGTTGGCAATATTATATACAAAATATCCAGCATTACGGATAAACGGGTACGGGTTATGGGACTTGTAAATAAGTCGGTTACAACGCTTACAATTCCGAATACAATCTCATACGGCGGACGTACGTACTCGGTTACGTGTATCAATGCAAATGCGTTTCGAGGCAACGGTTCTTTGAAAAAGATTACCTTTGGAACAAAATTGCGTTCGATTGAGCATTATGCATTTTATAACTGTTCAAAACTGCAGAAAGTGGTTATTAATTCCAAAAATCTGGTAAATGTCAGCAATTATGCTTTTAAAAAGACGAAAACGTCTTTGAAAGTATATGTTCCGACGAGAGGACTGATTTCCTCCTATCGTTCCCTGCTTTTGGATGGCGGAATGAGCAGAACAGCGAAAGTAGTGAAAAAACCTTAAATAAAATCAGGAAGCATCGGAGGATGAACAAATGGGCATTATTGTATTTTTGGCACTGATTTTGTTGCTTGTTATCATTACGGTAGTCGTTACCGTATCGGCTTCGGTAGCCGGTACGGTAGCTGCCGTTGTAGATGATGAGTCGGCAGATGAATGGTAACAGGCAGATATCGGAAATAGTCGGGTGTCGAATGAAATATCGGAGGGCAGATAAAGCTTTAACTTATCTGTCCTTTTGTGTATGATGTGTCATAAACAATATAAAAAGAAAAACGAAAAACAAATAAAATCTGAGGCGAAGAAAAATGGAGAACAAAAAAGAATACGACATCTTGGAAATAAAGTAAATTTGGTTGTAGGTTGTTTGCTGATACTCAGTATTACCGCAGTCGTCGGTGTCTGCATCGTGATGTTCTATCAGCTGACTATGAGCACGATGCGCAAGCAGTGCATAAGCGGTACCAATATGCTTGCTTATGAACTGGACGGATATGTGGGACCGGATGACCGGACGGTTGTACTGGACGAATTAAAAGAACTGCTTGGCTGTGAGTTTACAATTTTTCATGGAGACGAACGGGCATATACGACGATTCAGCAGGATGGAAAGCGGGCGGTAGGAACAAAATTATCGGATGAACTTGTGCAGATTATACTCGAAAAGGGAGAGTCTTATGTAGGAATTGCAGAAATTCTGGATGTGAAACATATTTGTTCTTATGTGCCGACCAAAGATGAAAACGGACAGATAGACGGCCTTATTTTTGCCGGTATTTCTCTGCAGGATGCGTATGCGCAGATGAACCGTACGATAGTCGTAGCTCTTGTAGGCGAAGTGGTCATGCTGGTGATCAGTATTATTTTATGTCTATCTTTATTCACAGAGTAGTATCCCGTCCGCTTTCAAAGCTGACAGGATTGGCGCATACAATGGAACAGGGCAATCTTGGCCTTCACAGCCAAGAGATAATGACGGCAGGGATTCGTTCCAATGACGAGATCGGAGTACTGGCACAGATTTTTGAAAAAACGATTCATCGCCTGAAAGGATACATAGGTGAGATTGCTACCGTGCTGGAAGCGATTTCACAAGGAGATCTTGCGGTAAGTACAACGCAAAATTATGTCGGTGATTTTACTTCTATTAAGATGTCGTTGGATGATATTTTAAACAGACTGAACAGTACAATGTCACAGATTGTAGAAAGTTCGGATCATGTATCTAACGGATCGAGACAAATGGCGATCGGCTCTCAGGCATTGAGTCAGGGAGCGGTAGAACAGGCGGGAGCTGTGGAAGAGCTGGAAGAATCCGTACGAAACATTTCAAATCAGGTAAAAGAAACGGCGGCAAATGCCCAGCAGGCAAGACAAAGAGTAGATTATGTAGGCGGACAGCTGTATGAAAGCAATCAGAAGATGCAGGAAATGATACAGGCAATGCAGGAAATCAGTGAAAGCTCGAATGAAATCGGAAAGATTATTAAAACGATTGAAACGATTGCGTCGCAGACCAATATTCTCGCTCTGAACGCTGCCGTAGAGGCGTCCAGAGCCGGAGAATCCGGTAAAGGCTTTGCCGTTGTAGCAGAAGAAGTGCGTGAACTGGCCGCACAGAGTGCAACGGCATCCAAAACGACTTCGGAGCTGATTGAACGGTCCATTGCGGCGGTAGGACATGGTTCCAGGATTGCGAGTGAAACTGCTACGCAGCTGGAAACGGCCGTATCCGGCGTCAGCGAGATTATAGATACGACAAACGTTATTGCGGACGCATCTCGTACACAGGCAGATCATGTCGCACAGGTGCAGGACCGCATCAGTCAGATTTCACAGGTTGTGCAGACCAATTCGGCAACGGCTGAGGAAAGTGCTGCTACGAGCGAGGAGCTCAGTTCGCAGGCAAAATTATTAAAAAATTTAATCAGTATGTTTCGCGTAAAAGGAGCATAAATAAAAAGTGCATCAAAATTATTTTTGATGCACTTTTCCTGACATTTTATAAGTAAGGCATTCCAAGTTTTTTGAAAAGAATCTGTATGGATGTGGAATCTAATACCAGAATCAGTCCGCTGTTCATTTCGGTATCTCCGATGTGCAGTTTTTCATCAATATATAAAACCGGCTCATCATAACTGCGGGATAACTTTTCGGCCGGAATAGAGACAAGGGACGAAACATTGTCACAATAACTGTCCGGCGGTTGGATATTGATGTACAGCTGTGTCATGGCGGCAATGGAATTTACGTATGCGGCAGTTGTAATGTTGCTCATTTCACGGACGACCGAAATATCCATATCATCTATTTTGGTTAAGTCCGAAATATCTTTCGGATAAAATGTGTTGATCAGTTTTTTTGCAAAATCCAGATGTACAACTTCCAGCATACAGCCACGGATATCGCCTTCCAGTGCGACAGTCATACCGAGTGCTTTTGTATCTTTTCCGCCAAGATAATCTGCCACTTTTGCATAGCTGATCAGGCTGATAACCGGAACTTCGATGTCAACAACGGTATTTAGCAGGGATGCCAGTGCGGTGGCTGCATGACCGGAACCGATATTTCCAATTTCTCTTAATACATCCAGATGCATGGAACTAAACTCGTCGATTTTCGTGTAAGCCATTTCTTCCTCCTTTTATCTGCGGCAAAGCCGCTATTTTGTACGATACGTGTATGGGCCTTAAAAACCTGTAAGGCTAATGCCGGTAACGCTGTTTGGATCAGCAGGTTTCCGGAGCCGGATAGTCGACGCCAAAAGTATCTACGGTTACTTTTTTCATGCGCTGTGTTTCCATTGGACGGTCGTTGGCATCCGTAGGGACGGATGCGATTTTATCAACGATATCCATACCTTCCGTAATCTTGCCGAATGCCGCATAAAGACCATCTAGATGCGGAGACTTTTTATGCATGATAAAAAACTGGGAACCGGCGGAGTCAGGCGCCATTGTGCGGGCCATGGACAGGACACCCGGGTCGTGTGCAAGATTATTTTCAAAGCCATTTTGCGTAAATTCACCTTTGATGGAATAATCTGGGCCACCCATGCCGGTGCCTTCGGGATCTCCGCCCTGAAGCATAAAACCTTCAATTACGCGATGAAAAATGACGCCGTCGTAAAAACCTTTTTGAATCAGGCTGATAAAATTATTTACTGTATTTGGGGCGATATCGGGATATAATTCACCTTTTAAAATATCGCCGTTTTCCATTTCGATGGTGATAATGGGATTTTGTGTCATGTCTGTACTCCTTCTGCTAATCGTTCTGTTTTTATAAATTATATTCTACTTCTATTTTAATGAATTGTAAAGCAATCGTAAAGAGAAAATGTATTTTTTTAAAAGTTGTTACAGCGGGTCGTAATAAAATGAAGAAGAGGTGACAGGTTGTATGAAGAACAAGCGAACAAAAGAACAGGAAACGATATGGGCACAGCTTTCCCTTCATGCGGTGATCTGGGATCTTTCGGAAACGGAAGATGCGGATGATGACAGACGAAAAAAAGAGCTGGATGTCTTTGAAGTGTGTTTGCTGCCGATGCGCCGCTGGCAGCATATGACATGCACCGGATTAAAATATGAGCATGCGGTGCAATGTCTTCAGGAGATGGGGATATCGGAAAAAAATGCACTGCTGATTACACAGGATGATAAAATGGCGGAGCATGTGTATCATCTGCGGGATTCGGACGCCGGCCGTGGTATGGCGGTCATATATTATGAGGATGAACACGGCAGAAAGGGTGTACCGGCAGATATGGTTGTACTTGGACTGGAAGAGATCGGCGTACAGTTTTTTGATCGGATCGTAAAGCGTCGAAACAGGCTGCCATGGAACATTTTGTACACGGAGCGTACTTATGTGCGGGAAATTACACCTGCCGATCTGGATGAACTGTACGTACTGTATGACGGAGAGGGAATTACGGATTATACGGAACCGTTATATGAACGTCACATGGAAGAGGAATATACGAACAGCTATATTTCATATATGTATTATTTTTACGGCTATGGCATGTGGATTGTACGTGACAGACATACCGGGGCGCTGATCGGCAGAGTGGGGATTGAACACCGGGATGTGGAAGGGGTGGTTTTAAAAGAGCTAGGCTATATCATAGGAAAAGACTATCAGAACAAAGGATATGCCACGGAAGTATGCCGGGCTGTTATTGCATATGCAAAGGAGGAAATTGGCATGGATGAGCTGCATTGTTTTATTCACCCCGATAATAAGGCGTCTCTTCATCTGGCGCAAAAGCTGGCGTTTGAAGCGGTCGCGTATTCCGAATCGGACGGAAAGCGATTTGTGCATCTGTATAAAAAACTGAAATAAAAAACATATTCTGCAGGTTTTATTCATATGATGAAACAGGACAAAGGTCAGGATACTTTGAAATGGAGGAGGATCATTCAATGGATAAAACGGAACATCAAAAAAACAGCGCCATGCCGGTTTTAGTGGACCTGGTAGCTATGTATGTCATTACGGGACTGCTTCTGGTCATTCTGGCAGCGCTTCTGGGCAGGCTGGAACTGTCGGATGCGGCCGTAAGCATCGGTATTATTGCAACTTACATTGTATCGTGCTTTGCAGGAGGATTTTTTATCGGCAAAAAGAAAAAAAGAAAAAAATATCTCTGGGGACTCTGTGTGGGCGCCTTTTATTTTGCAGTGCTTTTGCTTGGTAATCTGGCGGTGAACCGCGGACTGGACGGGCAGCTGGTACATATGCTTACAACAGCCGTACTGTGCATATTATCAGGAATGGCGGGCGGAATGCTCAGCTGAAAATAAAATATTTTTTTGAAAAAAATTTGCAGATACGGAACCGACTGTGCTATAATAGCGCAAAAGAATGAAGTACAGGGAGGATTCTTAGATGTTTGAGTTTACAGAGGATTGCATGATCGGAGTACCTGAGATAGATGAACAGCACAGACATTTATTTGAGCTGATGAATGAAGGAATACGGCTGGCTGCGAACAGTTATACGGGCGACCGGTACACGTCTATTAAAGATTTGCTGGATGAACTGGACGATTATGCGGAACAGCATTTTACAAATGAGGAAAATTACATGGAGCAGATTCGCGATCCGGAATTGATTCTGCAGCGGAATCAGCATATGATTTTCCGGGACAGAATTCGTGAATGGAGTTTTGCGGATATTAATGATACGGAGCAGCAAAGAAGGCTCTTAAAGGAACTGATGGAGTATCTTGCGCGCTGGCTGTATCATCATATTATTTCCAGTGACGCGATGATCGGAAAGCTGCCAAAGCTGGAAGAATGGATGGTTAAGGAAAATCCGTGCGAGTTTTTGAATGAATACCGTACAGGGATTGCGTTTGTAGATGAAGAGCATCAGGAATTGTTTCGGATTACGGATAAAGCGAATAAATATCTGCATAATGATTTTGCTTACGGAAATGGCTACGATGAAATTATGGACATTTTACAGGAACTGAAAGATTATACGAAGCGTCATTTTAAAGATGAAGAAGCCTATATGGAGCGGATTCATTATGATGGGCTGCCGGCACAGAAAAGGGCGCATGAATCGTTTATTGACCGTCTGGAAAATATAGATCTGGATCGGGTAGACGGAGATCCGAAAGTACATCTGGAAAGCCTGATTGAGTTTTTATTAGGATGGCTGATCAATCATATACTTTATACGGATAAAAAGATTCCGTTGGAGTCATAGGAGGCACAGAATGCTTACAGGAAAACATATCTTACTGGGCATTACGGGAGGAATCGCTGCCTATAAGACAGCGAACCTGGCCAGTATGCTCGTAAAGTTACATGCGGATGTACATGTCATTATGACAAAAAATGCACAAAAGATCATTTCTCCGGTTGTATTTGAGGCGCTGACAGGAAATAAAGTGGTAGATGACGTGTTTGATCGTGACAGCGGCTATCCGGTGGCACATATTGCAATGGCACATGAGGCAGATGTTGTGATGATTGCGCCGGCGTCGGCAAATATGATTGCAAAACTCGCAAATGGAATTGCGGATGATATGCTTTCGACGACGATGCTGGCGGTCACGGCTCCGGTCTATGTAGTTCCTGCGATGAATACGTATATGCTGGAACATGCCGCGACACAGGCGAATATTGAAAAAATCAGGTCTTATGGCTATCATGTGGTAGAACCTGCCAGCGGTTACCTTGCCTGCGGGGATACCGGAAAAGGAAAAATGCCCGAGGCAGATGTGCTGCTGGAATATATTTTGTATGCGGCAGCCTATGAAAAAGATCTGTCCGGGAAAAAAGTGCTGATTACTGCAGGTCCGACAAAGGAACCGCTGGATCCGGTGCGCTTTCTTACGAATCATTCCACGGGTAAAATGGGCTATGCACTGGCGAACAATGCGGTCCGCAGGGGTGCGCAGGTTGTGCTTGTGACAGGACCGGTTCGGCTGCCGCTGCCGCTTTATGCACAGGTGATACAGGTGACGACGGCACAGGAAATGTATGAGGCTGTGGACGCGCATTATGATGAACAGGACATTGTAGTCATGTCTGCTGCGGTTGCGGATTACCGCCCGAAGTATACGTCAGAGGAAAAAATCAAGAAAAAAGATGGAGCCGCCGTACTGGAGCTGGAACGGACAAAAGACATTTTAGGGAGTATGTCCGAGCGGAAAGGCGGCCGGTTTTTATGTGGCTTTTCGATGGAGACGGAACACATGCTGGAAAACTCCAAAGCAAAGCTGGAGAGAAAAAATCTGGACATGATCGTAGCAAACAGTCTGCGGATGGAAGGCGCGGGATTCGGCACGGATACCAATATTATTACGATTATTACAAAAGATCAGGTGCGTGAGCTTCCCAAGATGAGCAAAGACGAGGCCGCAAAAGAAGTGTTTGACCAGATTTTAACATTTTTACATTAATCGAATAGGAACTGAAAACAGGGACATACTATCTGTAAATAAAAGCCACGGAACAGAATAAATCCGATGTCAGTCAGAAGGAAAGGTAGAAAGAGAGGTTTTGTTATGGGCAGATTTATTTACAGAATGTGTCTTGTTCTTGTTTTGGCCATTGTCGTAGCAGGCGGGGTATATTATTATACTTCGTTTTATCAGAAGGAGGAACAGCCAAAGAAGGGAACGTTTGTCTACGTAACGGATGAAGAGGGAGACTATTTTCAACGGAAAGCGGAAAACAATGTCCGGCCGCACACAGATGTCAGAATTTTGCGAAGCACAGAATAAAAGAAAGGAAGATATTAGAATGGCAATCGCACCGGATACGCTTTATCTGAAAATAGACCAAAATGTTGTTGTAGACAACTGTCAGGTGCATCTACAGGATATCGCTTCCATGGAATGTACTAATGAGGCTGTTCTGCGTCAGCTCAAACAAAAGAAAATTTATACATTTCAGGAAAAAGACACGGAAAAAAAGAAAAAAATACGGATTCAGGTATTTTCCGTATTAAATATTATCAAGCAGATACATGAGGATTATCCGAATCTGGAAGTGTGCAATATCGGAGAATCGGACTTTATTTTGGAATGCAAGGCAGGGGTAACGGAAAATAAAGCGCTGGAAATTATAAAAACGGTGCTGCTTTGCGTCATTATCTTTTTCGGCGCTGCATTTACAATCATGACCTTTAACAATGACGTAGGTGTCGCAGATGTATTTTCGCGGCTGTATCAGCAGGTGATCGGCAGGGAATCGGATGGTGTGACAGAGATTGAAATCTTTTATGCAATTGGAATGCCGATCGGGATTACGATTTTTTATAACCATATCGGCAGAAAGAAAGTTACCCACGATCCGACTCCGATTCAGGTCGAGATGCGCAAATACGAGCAGGATGTAGACACTACCTTTATTGAAAATGCCAGCAGAGAAGGGAAGAGTATCGATGTGGATTAATCATGTGTTTATGGGATTTCTGGGTCTTGCCTTTGGGCTGTCGGTAGCGTCCGGCAGTTTTGCAATTGCCGTAAAGCTGGGCATCATCCCGGAGATGGCGAGCAAATCCGGAACGGCAAATCGTATTATAACCTATGAAAATGCTACGATACTGGGTGGGATTGCCGGCAACATTCTGTCCGTTTTTACACAGATCCGGTTTCCGGCAGGACGTATTTTTTTAGCATTATTTGGTCTGAGTGCAGGTATTTTCGTAGGATGTATGGCAGTCGCACTGGCGGAAATTATTAATGCTTATCCGATTGTGTACCGGAGAATGAAGCTGAAGATGGGATTGGAATGGATGGTTGCGACAATTGCGGTTGGAAAAATGTGCGGATGCCTGTTTTATTTTATAAATGGATATAAAGGCGGGGCATAAAACGGAAAATATATGCGGCCGTCATAACGAATGGTTATGGTGAGCCGCTTTTTACATGAATTGAGGGAGAAACATGGAGCTGATACTGGCAAAACAGAGCGTGGATATCAAATGTAAAATCGGTGCTTCCATTATGATGGGCAATTATGAGTTTTATTATGCGGCCGGACGGCTGTATGCACTGGCAGGACAGGATCCGGAACTGTCCCTGCAGCCAAAACAATTGTATGCGGCTCTGCAGCCGCTGCTTGATACATATGAAACAAAAAATGAGCAGGAAGCGTACCTGGTGAAAATGCTCAAAGAGTATAAAGCATCGGAAGAATATAACGAACAGATGAAAGAGCTGCTGCAGATGGGGTTCGACGATGCTGCATGTTGATGATTCGATTGTGCGGGAACTACGTATGCTGGCGATGCGGTTTCAGGTAGAAAAAATCGTTTTGTTTGGTTCGCGTGCCAGAGGAGATCACCACAGCCGCAGTGATATTGATCTTGCAGTCTGGGGTATTCATGATGCCGTTCGATATTTGGATTTTCAGGAAGCGGTGGAAGAGCAGATTCCGACACTGCTTTGTTTTGATCTGGTAGATATGGAAGGATTTTGCGTATCGGATGCTTTGCGGGATGAGATCGGTAAGGATGGTGTTGTTATTTATGAAAAAATTTGAGCAGATGAAACGGCAGTATGAATCGCTGACCGGATATCTGGATGAGACAGATCTTTCGGACAAAAATATTTCGGCCACTACGGCTGATTTTGACAGACTTTTTGAGCTTGCCTGGAAGACATTAAAAGCTTATTTGTATCAGGAGCTTGGCATTTATGAGGCAAAAACAGGTTCTCCAAGAGAAATCCTAAAGCTGGCTGCCGCACAGGATTTGCTGTGGCAGGATGCGGTATGGTTTCAGATGCTGAAAGACAGAAATGATGACGCGCACATATACCGCAAATCAGATGCGATGATCTACATAAGCAAAATAGTTTCCCTTTATCTGCCTGAAATCAGACGGCTGATTGAACGGCTGAAAGAGCTGATACCGGAAGAACCGTGGGAAGACATCCGGATTCCGCAGGATTTGCTTGCGTATGCGTTCGGTCATCGTAAGCCGCTGTATGAGCTTTTGGAGGATATCGGACGGGCCTATCACTGTCAGGCGGATGCGCAGATTTATGAAAGCTGGGAAAAATATAAAAAAGAATATTTATTTCATTCTTGACATTTTTCAAAAATCTATATATGATAATAAAAGATTTCATACGGAACAGGTAATGAGAAAGAGGAGTACGTCATGACGCTCAGCAGAGAGAGCTGCCCGTTGGCTGAAAAGCAGCTTTGAACACGCGTGACGGAACGTAGCTTTTGAACCGGACGGCCGAATGATTCTGCCTGCGCCAATATCGGCAGATCGGTAAGCCGTCCCGAATCGTCCCCGTTACAGGACAGGATAAGAGCAGGCAGAGGTTTTGCACGGATGCCTGTAAAACAAAAGGTGGTACCGCGCTCACTCGCCCTTTATAGTCAGACTATAAGGGCTTTTTTTATTTTAATGGCAGCGGGAAAAGCAGGGAAAGAGGCCTGTGATATGAAATTAAATTCCTGATACGAAATAAAACTACAGAAAGGACATTTGTTTATGGCAAAAGAACTGGCGAAAACATACAATCCGGCAGGACTGGAAGAACGTCTTTATAAAAAATGGGAAGATAACGGTTATTTTCACGCAAAGCCGGACCGCAGCAAAAAACCTTTTACAATTGTAATGCCTCCACCAAATATTACCGGACAGCTGCATATGGGTCATGCTCTGGATAATACGATGCAGGATATTCTGATCCGCTACAAAAAGATGCAGGGGTATGAAACGCTCTGGCAGCCGGGAACGGACCATGCGGCGATCGCTACCGAAGTGCGTGTCATTCAGTCTCTGAAAGAGCAGGGAATTGACAAAAACGACCTTGGCAGAGAAGGATTTTTGGAAAAAGCGTGGGAGTGGAAAAAAGAATACGGCGGGCGCATTATCAGACAGCTGAAAAAGATCGGTTCTGCCGCAGACTGGGACAGAGAACGATTTACCATGGATGAAGGCTGTTCCAAAGCAGTCGAAGAAGTATTTGTACGCTTATATGAAAAAGGGTACATTTATAAAGGAAACCGGATTATTAACTGGTGCCCGGTGTGCAAAACTTCCATTTCAGATGCGGAAGTAGAGCATGTAGACCAAAACGGGCATTTCTGGCATATCAAATACCCGGTTGCAGGAGAAGAAGGCAGATTTGTGGAGATTGCAACGACACGTCCGGAAACAATGTTCGGCGATACGGCGGTAGCGGTCAATCCAAATGATGAACGCTATCGGGACATGATTGGCAAGACACTGATTCTTCCGATTGTCAACAGGCAGATTCCGGTTATCGCAGATGAATATGTGGATATGGAATTTGGTACCGGATGCGTAAAAATTACCCCGGCACATGATCCGAACGATTTTGAAGTGGGCAGACGGCATGGGTTAGAGCTCGTTAATGTAATGAACGATGATGCTACAATGAATGAAAATGCCGGCAAATATGCCGGAATGGACCGCTATGCATGCCGGGAAGCGCTCGTAAAAGATCTGGAAGCGGCAGGACTTCTGGCCGGTATCAAAGCACATGCACATGCGGTAGGAACGCACGACCGCTGTAAGACAACCGTGGAACCAATGGCAAAGCAGCAGTGGTTTGTGGCAATGGAAGAGATGGCAAAGCCTGCGATCGAAGCCGTGCGAAACGGTGACCTGAAATTTGTACCGGAACGATTTGACAAAATCTATATGCACTGGCTGGAAGGTATTCGCGACTGGTGTATATCCAGACAGTTATGGTGGGGACACAGGATTCCTGCGTACTACTGTCCGGAATGCGGCGAACTGGTAGTGGCAAAGGCAGAAGAAGCACCGCATGTATGTCCAAAATGCGGACACGAAGGGATGGTACAGGACCCGGACACGCTTGATACGTGGTTTTCCTCCGCATTATGGCCGTTTTCAACGCTGGGATGGCCGGATCAAACGGAAGAGATGGACTATTTTTATCCGACGGATGTGCTTGTGACCGGATATGACATTATTTTCTTCTGGGTAATTCGAATGGTATTTTCCGGTTATGAACAGACAGGCAAATCTCCGTTCCATACCGTATTAATACATGGGCTCGTACGCGATTCAAAAGGGCGCAAGATGAGCAAGTCGTTAGGAAACGGCATTGATCCTCTGGAAGTGATTGATCAATATGGCGCAGATGCGCTTCGTCTGACCTTGATTACCGGAAATGCACCGGGCAATGACATGCGTTTTTACTGGGAACGCGTGGAGGCTTCCGCAGGCTTTGCAAATAAAGTGTGGAATGCATCTCGGTTTATTATGATGAATCTGGAAGGGCACGAAATAAAAGAGCCGTCGAACGGTGATCTGCAGCTGTCGGATAAGTGGATTCTGTCAAAATTAAACACACTGGCAAAAGATATGACCGAAAACATGGATAAGTTTGAACTGGGCATTGCCGTGTCAAAAGTATATGATTTTATCTGGGATGAGTTCTGTGACTGGTATATCGAAATTGCAAAGCTGCGTACGTATCATTATGATGAAATGCCGCAGTCCGCAAATGCCGCATTATGGACTCTGCGCACGGTATTAACAGAAGCGTTAAAATTGCTGCATCCGTTTATGCCGTTTATTACCGAAGAGATTTTCTGTACATTACAGCCGCAGGAAGAGTCCATTATGCTGGCAGAATGGCCGAAGTATGACAGCGCACGTCATTTTGAAGCGGAAGAGGTACAGCTTGCACATGTGAAGGACATTGTAAAGGCAGTCCGCACGATACGAAAAGATATGGATGTGCCGAACAGCAGAAAATCCAAATTGTATATTGTTTCCGAAGATGCCGGAATCCGTGAAATATTTGAAAATGCAAAAGAAGCGTACCAAAGCTTTACGTATGCAAGTGAAATTATCATACAGGCAGACAGAGACGGAATCGGGGAAGATGCCGTATCGGCAGTGATACCGGGAGCCTCCGTATATCTTCCGCTGGAAGAGCTGGTAGATAAAGCGAAAGAACTGGAACGTCTGCAAAAGGATAAGGCAAAACTGGAAAAAGAACTGGCACGTTCGTATGGGATGTTGAAGAATGAGAAATTTTTAAGTAAAGCCCCGCAGGAAAAAATTGCGGAGGAGAAGAAAAAGCTGGTAGAATACGAAAGTATGATGGCTGAGGTGGAAAAACGTCTGGCTCAAATGCGGTAAATGACCAAAAAAATGTACATCATTCTTTTTTTCGCAGAATATTTGTTGAAGTTTGTCTCAATTAATGGTAAAATTATATTAAATATACCATGTATAACATATGGTTGATGAATTAAGAGTGAAGGGTGGTAAGGTCATGCAGACACTACAGCTTGATAGAACAGCAATCAGTTATAGTCCGGATGGTATGACAGCGTATTTACGTTTGCCGGAACCAGCAGCTGGGGTCAAGTACAGTTTGGAAGATGTTGAGGCGGCACTGGTTGTCGGAGGAGTCAAACAAGGGATTGATCAGAAGGCAATTCTCAATATGATCCGAAGCAGAATTTATGACCGTTCCGTTGCTGTAGCAACGGGCAAGGCTCCACAGGATGGAAAAGACGGGTGTTTTGAATATATGTTTGAAAGTCAGCTGGACGGAAAGCCAAGAATTAACGAAGACGGTTCGGTCAGTTATGCGATCAAGCTATTTGAGATGGTGACGGAAGGTCAGGTGATCGCAAAATATCATCCGGCTATACAGGGAGTCGACGGGTATACCGTGAAAGATGCTCCGATTCGTGCAAAACCGGGCAGAGAGCTTCCTCCGCTGCGTGGAAGAGGATTTGCATGTAAAGATGACGGTGTTACTTATATTGCTTCGATTACGGGCAAGATTGACAAGATCAATGATAAGATTAACATACTGCCGGTTTTTGAAGTGTCCGGAGATGTGGATTCCAATACAGGTGATATTGAATTTCGTGGTGATGTTATTATTCATGGCAGTGTTGATGATATTGAGATCCGCGCAACAGGTACGGTAACCGTGGATGGTGTTGTACAGGGAGCCAGTATTTATGCCAATAAGGATATTGTGGTAGCCGGCGGCGTGCTTGGGAACGGCAAAAGTATGATTGATGCCAAAGGCAAGGTATCGGCGAAGTTTTTTGAATTTGCTACGGTTCGCAGTAAAGGGGATATTACGGCAGACATATTCCTGAACAGTAATGTCTACTGTGAAGGCAGTGCCTTTGTTATGAGCAAAAAAGGCTGTATTGTGGGCGGCAGCGTTCATGCGGTCAGCGGAATTGAAGCGAACAGTATTGGCAACAATGCGGAAATACGGACGCATGTTCTGGTCGGAAACGGCGGTGAAGTCCGTATGAAGATGGAAGAGCTTAAAAACAGTATTAAAGCGGCAGAGGCGAACATTAATAAGGCGGAAATGATTCTGCAGAAATTTCAGGAATATGAAGAGAAGACTGGCCAGTCCTGCAAAGATGATCCGAGACGGGTACAGCTGGTGCGAATCCGGGTACGTGATCTGGCGCGCAAGGCAGCAGATGAAGAAGACTTGAAGAAATTGCGGTTGATGGTAGAGAGTGCAAAGGGTGCGAATATCAAAGTGCGGAAAAGAGTATTTCCAGGTGTATTTATATCTATTGACAGCTGCGATACTTCGTGTAAAGATACATTTGATGATATTATATTTATCAAGCAGCAGGAAAAGGTTGTGATGCGCAGACTTTCCGACTGGGGCGATGCTTAATACAAACGGATGATATTGACAGGTATACGTCCGAATGTCCGATACAATGAAATTTTGCAGAAGAAGGTTCGGATTAGTAACAGTTCAGCCTGTCTGGACTGTTACTCAGATCAGATAAACGGAACAGGGATGGAATCGGTACTTTACTTTAGGATAAACGAAGTAAGGGCTGATTCTTTTTTTGTTTATAAAAATTTTCGAAAAAGGAAGAAAAAACAAGACAACCATTTCTTTACAAAGCGAAAAGATGTGCTATAATTAATTCGTTTAAGAATAACAGACGGAGGGAATACAGATGATAGACTTTGAAGAAGAATTAAAAAAATTTCAGCCTAGCCTGGAAGTAGAAGAGGCAGAAGAAGCGATATACAGTCATAATCTGACCGATATGACTGACATTTTACAGGAGATGATTAAAGAAGCCAGACGCAACCGATAAATCAGGAAGGAGCCGATATGCAGTGTTTTAAATGTGGAGCACAGCTTGGGCCGGAGCAGACCTGCCCGAATTGTGGGATGAATGTTAAAATGTATAAAAAGCTGATAGCGATTTCTAATTATTTATACAACGTAGGATTGGAAAGGGCAAAAGTAAGAGATTTATCAGGTGCGGTTGATTCGTTAAAGACAAGTTTGCAGTATTATAAAGGCAATATTCAGGCAAGAAATCTGCTGGGACTGATCTATTATGAAACGGGAGAGACGGTATCCGCGCTGAGCGAATGGGTGATCAGCAAAAATCAGTCCGGAAAAGATAATATCGCAGATACGTATCTGCACGAAGTACAGAGCAATGCAACTTTGCTGAATACGGTCAATCAGACGATTAAAAAATACAATCAGGCCCTTTTATACTGTCAGCAGGGCAGTGAAGATCTGGCGGTCATTCAGTTAAAGAAAATATTGTCAGTGAATCCAAAGCTGGTAAAAGCACATCAGCTGCTGGCGCTTTTGTATATCCGTGACAGGAAATACGACCTTGCCAGAAAGTCGCTGCGTACAGCGGAAAAGATTGACCGCGGCAATACGACAACGATGGGGTATCTGGCAGAGATTGACGGCCATATGGATAATTCGGATAAGAGTAAAAAACCAAAGAAAAAAGAAAGCAGGGTCGAATACAATACCGGCAATGATACGATTATCCAGCCGACGAATCTGCGCGATAATTCCGGCTGGATGATGATTGTAAATATACTGGTCGGACTGGTAATCGGTGTAACGGCTACGTATTTTCTGATTGTGCCAAGTATCCGCCAGACGCTTCAAAAAGATGTCAATACGGCGGTTTCCGATGCCAATGATACAATTGCATCCAAAAACCAGGCAATTAAAGAGCTGGAAGCCCAGGTGAAGAAGCTGACGAAAAATGTGGAAGATGCCAGAGAAGAAAAAGAGGCATCTACCTCACAGATTACCAGTTATCAGAAGCTGCTGACAGCATATCGCTCTTATCAGCAGGGAGAGATGGAAGAAGCGAAAACAGCTCTGGCAGAGGTAGATCAAAATCATCTGGACAGCGGAGCAAAGCAGGTATATGAGTCGATTCGAACGGAGATAGATGCCAAATATCTGGAGACGGCATATAACGAAGGGTATGGTGCGTATATGTCACGCAATTACCAGCTGTCGGCAGAATTGCTGCAGAAAGTAGTGGATGTGGATGATACGTATCATAACGGAGATGCGATTTATTATCTGGCGCAGTCTTATCGGATTATTGAGGACTATCAAAAAGCCGCCGAATTATATCAGAAAGTGATAGATGATTATCCGACTTCTTATAAGGCAAACAATGCGAGATATAAATATTTGCCGGAAGTACAGCAGAAGCTGGAAGCGCAGTAGAGCACCGGACATATCATGAATAATAATTTAATATAAATTTTACAAAAGATGTTGATACCTAAGGAATCGGCATCTTTTTTAATACTTAAAAACAGGAGGATTTTACTATGGAATGCCGTTATGAACTGAATGAAGGGTGTCTTACGATATCCATGCCAAAAGAACTGGATCATCACAGTGCCGAACAGCTGCGTATGGAAGCAGATCTTTTGATTGATTCGTATCGTGTGCGAAACCTGATTTTTGATTTTTCCGGAACGGAATTTATGGACAGCTCCGGAATCGGTGTGCTGATCGGAAGATGCCGCAATATGAGCTATTGCGGAGGGAGCGTAAAGGCACAGCATATGAATGACCGGATCCAAAAAATTTTCAGAATATCCGGTCTGCACAAACTGATGGAAACGGAGGCGGTAACGTATGAATGATCGAAATGAGATGAGCATCCGGTTTGATTCCTATTCTGCCAATGAAGGCTTTGCAAGAGTGGCGGTCGCAGCTTTTCTGGCGGATATGGATCCGACGCTGGACGAGCTTGCAGACGTAAAAACAGCGGTATCGGAGGCGGTGACAAATTCTATTATTCACGGTTATGAAAATCGGATTGGCAAGATTTATCTGACCTGTGCAAAAGAAAAACAACAGATTCGAATCGAAGTCGTAGATTATGGAAAAGGCATCGAAGATGTGCCCAAAGCAAAGGAACCTTTTTATACGACACGGCCGGAACTGGAGCGGTCCGGCATGGGATTTGCATTTATGGAGGCATTTATGGATGATGTAGAAGTGGATTCTGCGCCGGGGCAGGGTACGACTGTGCGTATGGTGAAGCAGTTTGGGACAGGAGCCTAGCAGCCTATGAAGGAGACAATGGCTTTGATCCTGCAGGCACAGCAGGGAGATCCGGGTGCAAAAGAGGAGCTGGTGAAGCAGAATCTTGGACTGGTAGGAAGCATTGTCAAAAGATTTGAACACCGTGGACACGACAGAGAAGAATTGTTTCAGATTGGCAGCATCGGTCTGATCAAAGCGATTGATAAATTTGATCTTACATATGAAGTAGCTTTTTCGACATATGCGGTACCGCTGATCAGCGGAGAAATCCGCAGGTTTTTGCGGGACGACGGACTGGTACGCATCAGCAGGAGTCTGAAAGAAAACGGATGGCGGATTCGCAAAGCTGCGGAAAAAATCAGCCAGGAAAAAGGCAGGGAAGCATCCGTACAGGAACTGTCAGCAGAAACCGGACTCAGTCGGGAAGATATTGTAATGGCGTTGGAAGCCAATATGGAAGTGGAATCTATTTATCGCAGCGTCTATCAGTCGGACGGAAGTGAATTGTATCTGGTCGATCAGATAGCGGAAGGAAAGGGGATTGGTCAAAAATACGGAACAGGTACGATGCAGGAGGGCATCACGGCGCAAAGCAGTGATCCGGAGAAAGAAAAAATATTGAATGATATGCTGGTAAAGCAATTGCTGGACGAACTGGAAGAAAGAGAACGAACATTGATTGAGCTGCGCTATTTTCATGATAAAACACAGGTACAAACAGCGCAGGAGCTGCATATGAGTCAGGTACAGGTAAGTCGCCTGGAGAAAAAAATACTGCTGAAAATGCGGAAAAAAGTTGTGCAATAAGTTGCCGGATATTTGCGTAACAGTGTAGGCATTGCATTTATCGGAAACTTCCGAAGAAACAATATACATTAAGTATTGAAAAAACACACAATGAATGATCATTGTGTGTTTTTTATCAACTGCAGCCGGCTGCTTATTACAGCATATGTTTGCGCAGTTCTTCACCGCTTTGACGGCATAAATAGGCAGGTGCAACATCAAAAACGGTCTTACAGCCACTGATACCTTCCTGATTCATACGGCAGGCAGCTCTTGCATAAGCAACGAGTACACTCGCCGTAAATTCAGGATTGGAATCCAGTTTCAGACTGTATTCGATCAGATGTTTGTGCTCATCATTCCAGCCTGTTTTTCCGCTGCGGATTACGAAACCGCCATGTGGGATACCGCTGTGGTTTTGATCCAGTTCTTCCTGTGAAATAAAATGAACGGTTGTGTCATAATCCGCGAAATAATTTGGCATTTCTTTGATTTCTTTTTCAATACGAGATAAATCCGCACCGTCTTTGGCAACGACAAAGCATTCTCTCGTATGCTTTTCCCGCACGGATAACTGCGGTGTATCACCGCTTCGTACGGCGTCTAAAGAAGACGGCACAGGGATTGTATATTGTCTGGCATCGGCAACGCCGTCAATTCTGCGGATGGCATCGGAATGCCCCTGGCTTACGCCTTTGCCCCAGAATGTATAATCGGTTCCGGCAGGCAGTATGGCATTTGCATAGACACGATTTAAAGAGAACATACCTGGGTCCCATCCTACGGAGATCATGCCGATTTTGCCGGATGCTTTTGCCGCTTTATCTACGTTTGCATAGTGTTCCGGAATTTTTGCATGCGTGTCAAAGCTGTCCACTACGTTAAAATATGACACATATTCCGGCGTCTGTACAGGCAGATCCGTGGCGCTTCCGCCGCAGATGATCAGTACATCAATCTCGTTTTTAAAGTCCTTAAGTTCCCGGATCGAGCGGACGGGCGTATTCTTTGTCAAAATGTGTACGCTTTCCGGCGGTCTGCGTGTAAACACACCGGATAAAACCATATCCTCATTTTGTCTGATAGCGCATTCTACGCCCCGGCCAAGATTTCCATAACCTAAAATACCAATTCGAATCATAATGATACAAGTCCTTTCTTTATTTAGTAAATCTATATTTTCAGTTCTCCCTTCGTCTTCCAAGGTTCAGTATAGCGAAAAATGGAGAAGGGTTCAAGTACTATTTGCTTTTGATTGACTTTCGGCGGGAACGGATATATAATTTTTAAAAAGAAATGCGATTTTGCATGAAATGATGTTGTGGTCAGGGGGGAGCAAAATGGTAAAAAAGTTATATCAAACGTTAAATGTTATTGTCTGGAGCTTTGCCGGCGCATTGATTGGGCAGAGTATTTATCGCTACTATCATTATAGAACACATATGGATTTGTATGAAATGCAGTCGGCGCCCTGGTATGTAGGAATACAGGTCAATGCGGTCTGTTTTCTGATTGTTGCGCTGATCATTTTTTCAATCAGATGGATAATGCGAAAAAAATATGGAGAATTAATTTCAGATGTAAAAAAGATGCTTTAACAGTTAAATATTTCTTTGGAGAATCAAAAAGAAAAAAAGACTTGACGTTAAAATAAAATTGTTTTATGATAGGTGCAGAAATTAAGACAGGAGAAATTTTATGTTAATTGTGAGTGTAATGGAGAAAATGGCAAACTGAATATTGCAGGACAGGCCATAACGATGATGACCGATCATCCGCCAGAGAGTGCCAAAGCAATGCTTTTTGGACACTCTTTGTGAGTCTGCCCATAAATCAACAGGAAATCTGTTGATACTTTCGCCTTACATGAGCTTTTGACTGTGGAATTCATCCGCATAATCTATATATTTCAGATGCTGAACGGTAATATGTCAGCGTTTGTGATCCGGGAAAAGCATATCTGTTTTGGGTGTGCTTTTTTTGTGTGCAAACGAAGATTTTTTTGCGTTGTAAGGTGAGTGAAAAAAGAAAGAGATGTAGATATATAGATAGATATAGAAAGGAAAATCCTATGAATACGGATAAAATATTGGAATTTGATGAAATCAGAAAGAAATGGCAGGCATTTGCACTGACCAAGCATGCGCAGAATAAAATAGGCAGTATCACATATTATTTAGGTGAAAGCGAACTGAGGAAACATCTGCAGGATACGACAGATGCGAAACATCTGATCGAAATATGTGGAATACCGCCGCTTTCATCCGTAGAGGAAGCAAAGGAAAGTATCGGGCGGGCAGTGAAAGAAGGGTGTTTAATACCGGAACAGTTAGAGAAAATCGGATCGATGCTGACGGCGGTATACAGATTAAAAGAGTATTTGAAAAAAGGGATTGCCTGTGACAATCCGCTGGCGTGGTATGAACAGAATTTAAACGCCCTTGAAGATCTGCGGGAGGAAATTGCATCCAAAATCAGAAGCGGCCGAGTGGATGATTATGCGACCGTACAGCTGCAGCAGGTTCGAAACGAAATTGCACGGACAAAGGAAAAGATGAAAGAAAAGGCAGACCAGGTGATGCGGGCAAACAAATCGTATTTGGCAGATCAATATTGTACCGTGCGCAACGGGCACACTTGCATTCCTGTTAAAAAGGAATACAAACAGAAAGTAAAAGGAAGCGTGATTGATCGGTCCGCGACGGGAAGTACGCTTTTTATAGAACCGGCAGCAGTAGCGAGTATGCAGGAAAAGCTGTGCCTGCTCGAAATGGAAGAAGAACAGGAAGTATCCCGTATTTTGTATACGCTGACAGCTATGGCGGCAGATCAGGCGCCTGTTATGGAAGAAAATATACGCATGATAGAAAAACTGGATTTTATTTTCTCCAAAGGTAAGCTGAGCATAGAGATGGATGCGTCCATACCGAATATTAATATGGACAGGATCATACGGCTGAAAAATGCAAGACATCCGCTTATGGCAAAAGAGCAGTGTGTGCCGCTGCAGTTTGAAATCGGAAAAGATGTGGACGGCATTGTTATAACAGGGCCGAATACAGGTGGTAAAACCGTGGCGATTAAAACGGTGGCGTTAAATTGCTATCTGGCACAATGCGGCCTGCATGTGACGTGTGAAGCGGCGGATATATGCATGAATAGTTCTTTTTTGTGTGATATCGGAGATGGACAGAATCTGACGGAGAATTTATCAACATTTTCTGCACATATTAAAAATGTGATGGAAATTGTAGAGCAGGTCGGTTCGGACAGTCTGGTCATTATGGATGAGCTTGGGTCCGGCACGGACCCGACGGAAGGGATGGGAATTGCCATCGCCATCTTGGAAGAGCTTAGAAACAGTGGTTGTCTGTTTCTGGCTACGACGCATTATCCGGAAGTAAAAGAATATGCGGAGCGGACAGACCGGATTCGGAATGCAAGAATGGAATTTGACAGGCAGACTTTGCGTCCGGTTTACCGCATGGTAATCGGGGAAGCAGGAGAAAGCTGTGCCTTTTATATAGCAAAAAAACTGGGAATGCCGCAGCGGATGCTGAATACGGCCAGGTATGCGGCATACGGAGATTGTGAACCGGAAGATGCGGGAGCAAAACAAGATGACCTGTTATACAAAAAACGGCAGGAAAAGAAAAAAAAGACAGCTGCAAAACTGAAAAAGGCTAAAAAGACGGCTGCCACCATATTAGCTGAAAATTTCCGGATTGGGGACAGTGTGATGGTACTGCCGGATAAAAAGATTGGTATTGTATGCCAGCCGGTGAATGAAAAAGGGGTGCTGCGGGTGCAGATGCCGGATAAAAAGATTTGGATTAATCATAAAAGGGTAAAGCTGCATGTGAAGGCGTCCGAGATGTATCCTAAAGATTATGATTTCTCTATTTTGTTTGATTCGGTTGCGGACAGAAAAATCCGCCATGAAATGTCCAGAAAATATACGGATAAGACAATTGAGTCCGCCGAATAAATGAACAAAGCTGTAAGTTTTCATATTTATATTGCCAATTGAACAATTTTCCAGTAAAATAAGTTATCGGTACAGAGAAATTTAATTACTTATTGATACCAACAGGAGGGTTCAGAATGTCTCAAAGAAAAGATATCCATAAAGTACTGATTATCGGCTCCGGTCCGATTGTGATCGGGCAGGCATGTGAGTTTGACTATTCCGGCACACAGGCTTGTAAAGCGCTGCGGAGCCTTGGCTATGAAATTGTATTGGTCAATTCCAATCCGGCTACGATTATGACGGATCCGGAAACTGCAGATGTTACTTATATTGAACCGTTAAATGCACAGCGTATCGAACAGATTATCGCAAAAGAACGGCCGGATGCGCTGCTGCCGAATCTGGGCGGACAGTCCGGATTGAACCTTTGTGCGGAACTGGCAAAAAATGGCGTGCTGGAAAAATATGGCGTGCAGGTCATTGGGGTACAGGTCGATGCGATTGAGCGTGGAGAAGACAGGATTGCGTTTAAAAAGACGATGGACAGTCTTGGCATTGAGATGGCAAGAAGTGAAGTTGCCTATTCTGTGGAAGAAGCAATGGATATCGCAGATAAGCTCGGATATCCGGTTGTACTGCGTCCGGCGTATACGATGGGCGGTGCAGGCGGCGGCCTTGTATATAATGTAGAGGAATTAAAGACGGTATGTGCCAGAGGGCTGCAGGCAAGCCTTGTAGGGCAGGTGCTTGTAGAAGAGTCGATTCTCGGCTGGGAAGAGCTGGAGCTGGAAGTTGTCCGTGATGCGGACAATCATATGATTACCGTTTGCTTTATCGAAAACATTGACCCTCTTGGTGTCCATACCGGAGATTCGTTTTGCTCGGCGCCAATGCTGACCATATCTGAAGAAGTGCAGAAACGTCTGCAGGAAAAATCGTATAAAATCGTGGAATCAATACAGGTCATCGGCGGCACAAATGTGCAGTGGGCACATGATCCGAAGACAGACCGCGATATTGTCATTGAGATCAATCCAAGAACTTCCCGTTCTTCCGCATTGGCTTCCAAGGCAACCGGATTTCCGATCGCTCTTGTATCTGCAATGCTGGCAACGGGACTGACCCTTTCGGAAATTCCGTGCGGCAAGTACGGTACGTTAGATCGGTATGTACCGGACGGAGATTATGTCGTAATTAAATTTGCCCGCTGGGCGTTTGAAAAATTTAAAGGTGTAGAAGATAAGCTTGGTACACAGATGCGTGCGGTAGGCGAGGTAATGAGTATCGGCAAGAACTTTAAGGAAGCCTTTCAGAAGGCGATCCGCAGTCTGGAAACCGGACGTTATGGAATAGGACATGTAAAAGATTTTGATCGGAAATCAAAAGAAGATTTACTGAAAATGTTAATTACGCCTTCCAGTGAACGATATTTTATTATCTATGAAGCATTGCGCAAAGGAGCAACGGCGGAAGAAATTCATGAGAGCACAAAAATAAAACATTATTTCCTGGAACAGATGAAGGAACTCGTGGTGGAAGAAGAGATGCTCGCGGCCGGCAAAGGGCAGCTGCCGCAGGATCAGGCATTGATAATGGCCAAGAAACACGGATTTTCGGATAAATATTTAAGCCAGATTTTAGATATTGAGGAAGAACGGATCAGAACCCGCAGAATTGAACTGGGTATGGAAGAAGCATGGGAAGGCGTGCATGTCAGCGGAACAAAAGACAACGCTTACTATTATTCTACGTATAATGCCGACGATAAAAATCCGGTAACGAATGATAAGCCAAAGATTATGATATTAGGCGGAGGGCCAAACCGCATCGGACAGGGGATAGAATTTGATTACTGCTGCGTCCATGCATCGCTGGCATTAAAAAAGCTGGGATTTGAGACGATTATTGTCAACTGTAATCCGGAGACGGTGTCAACGGATTATGATACGTCCGACAAGCTGTATTTTGAGCCGCTGACACTGGAAGATGTGCTGAGTATTTACAAAAAAGAACAGCCGGTCGGCGTGATTGCACAGTTTGGCGGGCAGACACCGTTAAACCTGGCTGCAGATCTGGAAAAGAACGGAGTTCGGATTTTAGGAACTTCACCATCTGTGATTGATCTGGCGGAAGACCGGGATCAGTTCCGTGCAATGATGGACAAGCTGGATATTCCGATGCCGGAATCCGGTATGGCAGTAAACGTTAAAGAGGCGCTGCATATTGCCGAAGAGATCGGATATCCGGTTATGGTACGGCCTTCTTACGTGCTGGGCGGAAGAGGTATGGAGATTGTCTATGATGCGGACAGTATGGCAGGTTACATGAATGCGGCGGTAGGCGTGACGCCGGATCGGCCGATTCTGATTGACCGGTTCCTCGGACATGCGACCGAGTGTGAAGCGGATGCGATCAGCGACGGTACGCACGCGTTTGTACCGGCCGTGATGGAGCATATTGAGCTGGCAGGCGTGCATTCCGGAGATTCGGCATGTATTATCCCGTCCAAGCATATTTCACAGGAAAATGTAGAAACGATTAAAGAATATACAAGAAAGATTGCGGAAGAAATGCATGTGCAGGGTTTGATGAATATGCAGTATGCGATTGAAAAAGGAAAAGTATTTGTACTGGAAGCAAATCCGCGTGCATCCCGTACCGTGCCGCTTGTATCAAAAGTATGCAATATCCGTATGGTACCGCTGGCGATCGAAATTGTAACGGCGCAGCTTACGGGCAGACCGTCGCCGGTTCCGCAGCTGCAGGAGAAGGAAATCCCGTATTATGGAGTAAAGGAAGCCGTATTCCCATTTAATATGTTCCAGGAAGTAGACCCGGTACTGGGACCGGAAATGCGTTCTACCGGAGAAGTGCTTGGACTTTCCGCTTCGCATGGAGAAGCTTTTTACAAAGCACAGGAAGCTGCACAGTTAAAACTGCCGCTGGAAGGAACCGTACTTATTTCAGTCAGTGACAGGGACAAGCCGGAACTGGGAGAACTGGCCGGAGAGTTTGTAAAAGCAGGATTTCATATTATTGCATCTAAAAATACGTGCAAGCTGATTCGGGAAGCCGGTATTGAAGCTGAAATGGTCTACAAACTGCATGAAGGAAGGCCGGATATGCGGGATTTGATTACAAATGGAAAGATAGATTTAATTATTAATACACCGGTTGGCCGGGAGAGTCATGTAGATGACAGTTATCTTCGTAAAGCAGCCATCAAAAAGAAGGTGCCGTATATGACGACAATGGCAGCTGCAAAAGCGACTGTCAGCGGTATTCTTTCTCTGAAAAAACATGGCAGCAGTGAGGTGCGGTCTTTGCAGCAGCTACACGCAATGTCCGCAAAATAAACCGTATCATGGTCATAAAACGCCTGCATGTATGCAAGTCTGCTTTGCAGGCGTTTTATCATAAAGAAAGAAAGGACAAAAAAGAATGAAAAAACGTAACAGAATGCTATCACTTTTGCTTGCAGCGCTGCTTGCATTTCCGGCTGCGCCGTTTGCTACGGCGTATGTGAATGACACGGCCCCGATTGCCGTCGAAGCCGCGTCCCGGAAAGCAAAAATAACAAATGTGACTACCGGTACGCTGACACTGGAAAAAGGGGAGACGTTCCTGCTGAAAGCGAACAGCTCCGATGTCACATGGAAAAGCAGCAATCCGAAAGTGGTTACCGTAAGCAAAACAGGAAAGCTGAAAGCGGTAAAAAAAGGAACTGCGAAAATAACCGTGAAGGCAGGCGGTACAAAAGCGTCTGTTGAAGTGACCGTAGGTACAAAGGTGACGGACGTCAATGTCATAAAGCCGGCGATTGCACTGCCAATCGGAGCGAAGTCTACGATTAAACCGGATGTCTCTCCGGCGGATGCGTCCAATCCGGTTCCGACCTATCAGTCTGCGGACCCTGAGATTGCCGCCGTATCGAAAAAGGGTGTTGTAACGGCCAAAAAAGCCGGACGGACGAAAATTACGGTAAAGGCAGCCGACGGTTCCAAAAAGAAAGAAACGGTTACGGTAACCGTGCGTGCGGCAGACAGTGCTATTCGTCTGCAGGATGATTTTTATCAGTCTGTGAATGCATCGGTTTTGAGTGAGCATGCACTGAAGGAAAATCAGAATCAGTGGAGCGGTTTTTATGAGCTGCAGACGGCTGTTACGAACAACTTAAGCACACTGGTTGATAAGCTTGCCGCTGAAAAGACAAGTTTGAACAGGGCAGTATGGAACAGAAAATTACAGATTTTTACATGCTTGCCCGTGATATGGAAACAAGAGACAAGGCTGGCATTGAACCGTTAAAACCATATCTGGAAAAAATAGATCAGGCACAGACCGTTGCAGAATTTGTCGATGTGCTTGCAGAGCTTGGCAGAGTTGGTATGTCAAGTATGTTTAAGTTTGGTGTGGGTCAGGATACACTGGATTCCAACAAGTATGCGCTTATTAATCAGGGTCCGGCTTATGCGATTACGAAAGATTATATTACAGGGGATGCCAATCAGCCGATTCGGGATGCTTTTTTGAACTATATCAAACAGATGTTTCTGCTTGCAGGGGAAGATGAACAAAAGGCGTCCGAAATTGCACGGCAGGTATATGAGCTGCAGCAGGATTTTGCCCTTACCGGTTCCGGCATGGAAGATATCTATAATGTAGAAAAACTTTACAATCCTTATACAAAAGAAGAACTGGCAGCTCTCTACAGCAACTGTGATATTATCGGATATTTGGAAAAAATGGGTATTACCCGTTTTGATACGTGTATCGTGCAGGAAGTGGAAAACGCAAAGAAAGCAAACGCTTATCTGACACAGGAAAATCTGGAACTTCTGAAAAATAATGCAAAGTTTATGCTTTATGTGGAGTGCACGGAACTGCTTACAAGTGCACATGCAAAGGCGCTGCGGGATTTTAATACGCTTGTGATGGGAGCATCGGAAGAAAAAGATGCTGACACTACGGCAAAAGAACTCACACAGTCCATGTTTGCCTGGGAGTTTGGCAAGCTGTATACGGATCGGTATTTTTCAGAAGAAAGCAAAAAGAAGTGGAAGAAATTACAAAACAGCTGATCGCAACATTTCGTTCCCGTATCCTGAAAATCAGCTGGCTTTCCGAAACTACAAAGCAGGAAGCAGTTAAAAAACTGGATGCGATTAAAGTAAAAATCGGTTATCCGGACACCTGGCCTTCCTACTATGACGACCTGGCGATTGATTCGTCTGTAAATATTGTTGAAAATGTCTTCCGTGTCAGTGAAGCGATCAATGCAACGGCACAGGAGCATCTGGACAAGGGCGTAAATAAAGATACATGGATTACAACGCCGCAGACGGTCAATGCATTTTACAATCCACAGGCAAACGACATCACATTTCCGGCCGCTATTTTACAGGCTCCGTTTTATGATAAGAATGCGGATGCGGCAGAAAATCTGGGCGGTATCGGCACCGTAATCGGACATGAGATTACACACGCATTTGATACAAATGGTTCCGGATATGATGAAAACGGCAATTACAGAAACTGGTGGACACAGGAAGATTATAATCAGTTTACGGCACGTGCCGAAAAAGTAAAGAATTATTATAACGGCATTGAAATTGCAAATGGCCTGTTCCAGAACGGTGATCAGACCGTTACCGAAATATCGCGGATATGGGCGGAATGGCCTGTGTGCTGGAGATTCTTGGAGATGACAAAGAAGCGATTCGAAAAGCGTTTGAAAGCAATGCAAAAATCTGGGCATCCAATCAGACCGATCAGTATCGTGATTTTTGCTGACGGCGGACGTACATTCACTGAATAAAGTACGTGTGAATGCGGTGCTGCCGCTTTTTGATCAGTTTTATGATGTATATGAAGTTACAAAAAACGATGCTATGTATGTAGCGCCTGAAGACAGAATTCAAATCTGGTAAGGTTTATGTAGCAAAATAATCGGACAGGGACTTTTGCCATAAGTAACATGTGCAAAAGTCCCTGTATTAATGCTAGATTCCAACATTTCCGCTGTTTACATCTGCTGCCGTTTCTTCCAGAGGCAGCCAGTCAAGCGCCTTTTTCAAATAAGTATCCCAAAAATCCCAATCATGTGAGCCAGGACCGGTTTCGAATGTATGCGCGATTCCAAGCGTATGCAGGGTTTCGGAAAATGCCTTGTTTTTTTCGAGCAAAGGATCCTGTGTGCCGCATGCCATGTAGATTTCCGGAATCGTTTCTTCGTTTTGTACAAGCTGTGCGACAAGTACATTAGGATTTTATCGCTGTGAAGCGCAGCTTCCAGATCCGGACCAAAACAGGAATGCTTAAATTCTTCGGTTTCCGCCGGAAAACGAGGAGAATCTGCTTTTTCCAGCAGTGTTTCATCGACGATAAATGCTCCGGATAAGGAGAAAATACGTCCGAATGTCCGGTTGTATTTTAAGCCGTTGCGCATTGCCCCAAAACCACCCATGGATAAGCCGCCGATAAAAGTATCTTCTTTCCGATCGGAAAGCGGGAACGTCTTTCTTGTAAATGAGACGAGTTCTTTTCCGATAAATTCTCCATACATATTGCAGTTCCAGGGCTGGTCCAGATAAAAGCAGTTATCTCCGGACGGCATGACAACCGCCAGGTCACGCTCCTGTGCCCACCGTTGAATTCTTGTTCCGTACAGCCAGTCCGTGTAATTTCCGATAATTCCATGGAGCAGGTACAATGTCTGATAAGGTTTGCCTTCCGCACGCTTTTTCATGCCCGGAAAATAGACTTTATCCGTTGGCAGTATGACATAAAGCGGTACGGTACGGCCCAGCGTTTCCGCCATAAAGTTTACTTGAAAAACAGCCATGTGATTCCTCCGTATTTGTTTTTTCTTTAGTATATAGTGTTTGAACGGTTAATGCAAGCCAAATGGACTTCTTTGCAACAGACGGCTAGTCATTGTTGCAAAGAAAGTAAGCGATGAATAACCTACCGTTCCACATATGTTCCGTTTAGGTGTAAAATAGTCTATATTGGCAATTGAGGTTTGTTTTCAGGTGTTATCGTTTCAACATCGATCAGTCCTGTGCAGCGTTCTTTGATAAAATCACTCCACGGAAGAAGCGTTTTAACTGCATCAGGATCCTCTTTATGCTCAGGCATGTACAGCAGCAGGACATAAAGGTATTGGAATACATTCAGCTTATTCGCTTTTGCGGTCTCTATTATACTGTAAACAAGCGCGGTTGCTTCTGCCCCGGCGACAGATGCGTGGAACAGAGAGTTCTTCCTGCCAATCGCATAGGATTTCGCGCAGCGTTCGGCTTTATTATTAGAAAGTTCGCATCTGCCGTCCAGCATATAGCTCTGCAGTGTCTCTCTGTGGTTTACTGAATAATTGACGGCTTTTTCCAGCTTGCTGCCGCCAAGCGGTTTTAGCGTTTCAATCCATGTCCAGAACTTTTCCCAGACAGGCGCCTCCTTTTCCAGGCGTTTTTCCCGTCGCTTTTCTGGTTCCATGCCTTTGAGCCCTTTTTCAATGAAAAAGAGCTTGTTGAAAAACACGAGTCCGATCTCAGCCGGAATCATACTTTTCATCTGTTCCGGACCTGGAAGCTCGATGTCTTTTACTTCCGTTTCTGAATTTATGTCCAGCAGCTTCAGTTTTTTCTGCCGTTTTGCCGGGAGGGCTTCGTAAAATTTTCTGCGGCAGTGCGCAGAGCATATGGCAAGGACCACATCCTCTACCTGGTTATAGCCGCTGTACCCATCGCACTGCACGATGCCGGAGAAACCTTCCAGGAAAGCCTTTGGGAAAACGCCGCTGCGCCCCGCCTGGTATTCATAGAGCACGATTGGCGCCAGGCCGTCGCTCCCGCTCAAATACATCCACATGTAGGATGTGGCTTTTGCGGCTTTCCCCTTTTCGCGCAGCACCTGACAGGTTGTTTCATCCGCATGGATAATATCCCTCTGCAGGAGAAGCCGGTGCATATGGTCATATACCGGCTGGAAATATTCCATGGCACATTTTATGTACCAGTTCGCCATGGTTTCACGCGGCAGTTCCAATCCAAGCTGGGCCATGCAGGCCTCCTGGCGGTAGTATGGGACGCTTACGAAACTTTTATCAAACATGACGTACGCAACAACAGACGGCGACGCCGGGCTGTGTGCCATAAGAGGTACAGGCGTCTGCGCCTGCACGATTGTGCCGTCGCCGTCTTTACGGCATTCCGGGCAGATCAGTTCTTCCTGCATATAGCGGACACGCTCCACTTTTGCCGGGGTTATACGCAGCTCTGTGCGGACTTGTTTATATCCAAGCAGGATCATTTCCGCATTGCAGTACGGGCAGAGCCGGTCTTTATCCGGGACAGGGATTATGACATCGCGGACAGGGATGTCCGCATAACGCTCATCCCTCGTGGCTTTCTTCTTTTTCGTCCGGGTGTGTTCCTTCACCGTTGTTTTTGCAGGCGGGTTTTCCGGTTCATCCCCGGCACTGGCTGGCGGAGTTTTTGTCTTCTCGCTTTTTGTGCCGAACAGCTGGCGCTTAAATTCTTCAAGCGTTTCCTCCAGGCCGGACTTTAAAAGGCGCAGTTCATCCACAAGGGCGCGCAGTTGTGCTATGGTCTGTTCCTGCTCCAAGATGCGTGCGTCCTGGGACTGTATCTGCATTTTCTGCTGCTCCACCATTGTTTCCAGCAGCCGGATATAATCTTCCATATTAACTGGCATGTGCGCCCTCCTCGTTTCCATTTACTTACATTATAAGGAAACGCGGGGATGAAATCAAACCGCCCATACCTGCGCGATAGGCACAATGACGGACTGGAAACTGCCGCCAGATACAGGAAAAAGGCTTAAAAACAGCATTTTTCATGCAGGTTATCCACAGTTTTGCGGCCTGGCGCTGCGTTATGCGTGGACAGCATCCCGGAAAAAAACAGCGTCGTGGATAACATTCCCTGGCGGCTTGCGGCGCTGGAAAATAAATTTTTAAATTTCTACATAATGCACAAAAGTTCAGAAGTCCTTCCTGCCGGAAGGCTGCACCGCCTTTGGCTGGCAGATGGAGAGTCCTTCCAGAAGCCATCGCAGCTGCTGGCGGGTAAGCGGCCTTACTTGCGAAGCGTCCCGCGGCCACTGGAATTTTCCATTGTCTAGGCGTTTTGTGCAGAGCACGAACCCCGTCTGGTCAAAGTAAAGGGCCTTGAGCGTATTTCTTTTCCGGCCGCAGAACAGATAAAGGGCGTCCGAATAAGGGTCCATCTGGTAAGTGTCCCGGATCAGGGACATAAGGCCGTCAAAGCTGCGCCGCATATCGGTGCATCCAGTGACGATATAAACTTTCGTGTCACTGGACAATGCACCTAACAGCACAGCCTCCCCAGCGCCAGAAGCGTATTCCGTATGGTATCTTCTGAAGCACCGTCTGCAATTTCAATGCTGTACCCCGGCATCCTGACCGTGATGGCAGCATGGGCTGCTGGAACCGGCAGCGTATCACTTGCAGCGCAGCCTGGATCAGGGACAGGGCTGCTGCCCAGCTCCAGTGGAACCACTTCGTGCATCTGTCTGGATGGGGCCGCCTGCGGATCTGGTATGATACAGGATTTTTATTTAGGTCTGAAACTTTGTTATGAAATGTATTTATGGATATGGAATGCAGCCGGCACCATTCTCTGTCAGGCAGGCCGCTCGTGCGGCATTCCTGGATCAGCTCCAGCCATTCCTGGTCACTGCGGGTTTTCTTTTTCTCTGACATAGCATCATCTCCTGATTATTATTTTTGGAATGGATGGCAGTAGTGGAGCCGCAGGAAAAGCAATAAACGGCTGCCGGGCTACTTTATCAAGAACTGATGTGGACATCCGCTCCAAGCTGATACCATTATAGAGCAAAATCAAGTTCCTGTGGAACGGTGGGTTATTCATCGCTTACCAAAGAAATTCGGAACGGATCAAATAGTGGAAAAAAAGTAAAAAAAAATGAAATGAAAGAGATGAAATGTCAGAAAAGAACACGTATAATCATAAAAAGCCGTTTTGCAGCAAACATATTGAAATATGGAAAGGGTAAACATATGAAACAATTAACGGAAAAACAGAAGGAACAGATTGAAGTATTGTTAAAAGAGATGACCATAGAAGAAAAACTCGGTCAGATGAATCAGATTTCGCCTTCGATTGTAGGCGGATTTGATGTTTCTTTCGAAGAACTGATTGAGATGATGACAGACGGAAGAATCAGTAAAGAAGAGTTTGGACGTATGATGGCAGGAGCAAAACAGGATTATCACGATGATGTAAACCGGGCGGGTGGATTGAGTTCCGTGCTGATTTCGGATCCGGAGGTGGCAAATCAGCTGCAGAAAATAGCGGTGGAGGAAACGCGGCTTGGTATCCCGCTTCTGTTTGGATTTGATGTCATTCATGGATTTCGTACGGTTGTACCGATTGCGCTTGCCGAGGCAGGAACATTTGAAATGGACCTAATTGAAAAGACCGGAAGGATAGCAGCGAAGGAATCAAGGGCTGTCGGCATTGCATGGCACTTTGCGCCAATGGTGGACATATCAAGAGATGCGCGGTGGGGAAGGATTTCGGAAGGACCTGGAGAGGATCCGTATCTTGCTTCTGCATTTGCTGCAGCACGTGTCCGTGGGCTTCAAAATGATGAGGAGGATTCAAACAACGAGGTGGCCGCGTGTCTGAAACATTATGCGGCATACGGTGCGTGTGAAAGCGGCAGAGATTATAATACGACAGGTATGGCGCTGTCCATGCTGCATAATACTTATCTGGCGCCGTTTAAGGCAGCGGTGGAAGAAGGCGCCGTGACGGTAATGGCAGCATTTAATGATTTAAACGGCATTCCATGTACGGTAAACAAGTATCTGCTTCGGGATATTTTGAAAGACATGTATGGATTTGAAGGATTTGTAGTCAGTGATGCAAATGCCATCAAAGAATGTGTCGTGCATGGGATTGCGGAAGATGAAACAGAAGCTGCGGCCAAGGCTATGGCGGCTGGTATGGACATGGATATGGGGACATGGATTTACAGTCGGAAGCTGAAAGAAGCGGTAGAGACCGGAAAAGCGGATATTTCCGATATAGATGATGCGGTAAGAAGGATTCTCAGTATAAAAATGCGCCTGGGTCTGTTTGATCATCCTTATGTGACGCAGGAGCAAATGCACCGGTATGATACGCTGCCGCAGGAACATATTGCGCATGCACTGGAGACAGCGGAAAAATCCATTGTGCTGTTGAAAAATGAAGGCGTGCTGCCACTGGAAAAATCAGCAAACATAAGCCTTGTAGGTGCACTGGCGGATATGCCGGAAGAGGTGCTTGGTTCCTGGGCGATCGGCGGACGTGCAAAAGACTGTGTGACTATTTATCAGGGGCTGCAAAATGCAGGCGCTGCCGTTAGCTACCATCCGTGCTGCGGACCGGAAGGAGAGCTTGACGAAGCACAGGTACGTATGGCCGTCGAAGCCGGCGATGTGATTGTTGCCGTGGTAGGAGAGCTGGCAAGTATGTCCGGCGAGGCATCATCCCGGGCCGATATTTCACTTCCGGGCAGGCAGCAGGAAATGCTGAAAATGCTTTTAGAAAGCGGAAAGCCGGTTGTAGCGCTGCTGATGAATGGACGGCCGCTGGCGTTGTCATGGGAAAAAGAACATCTGCCGGCAATGGTAGAGTGCTGGCATCTTGGAATTCAAATGGGAAATGCGGTGGCACATGTACTGTTTGGAGAGGTGAATCCAAGTGGAAAACTCACCTGTACTTTTCCGGCGGTGACCGGTCAGTGTCCGATGTATTATAATGCACCGAAAACCGGCCGTCCTGGCAGTAAGAGTAAATTTACGTCAAGATATCTGGATGCGCCGGTAGAACCGCTCTATCCGTTTGGGTATGGGTTAAGCTATACGGAGTTTACCTATTCGGACATGGATGTGCAGGAAACAAAAGAGCATCTGCAGGTTCGCGTGTTATTAAAAAATACGGGATCACGAGACGGCGCGGAAGTTGTGCAGCTGTATATGCAGGATGTGTGCGCGTCAATTGTGCGTCCGGTAAAGGAATTAAAAGGTTTTGCAAAACAATATCTGAAAGCGGGAGAGAGCAAAACCGTGACAATCATGCTTCCGAAATACCAGATGGGATTTTATGATGATCAGGCACGGTATCATTTGGAGGATGGCAGATTTATTCTTTATATAGGAGGAAACTCGAAAGACTGTCTGTCACAGGAAGTATATGTACGGTTTGAAATAACAGGATAAGGGAAGGGGAAGCACATGGATGAGTAATTATATATTTCCATTTTTATGGATGCGCGGAGAATCAGAACAGACAATCCGCAATGAGATTGCAAAAATCAGCGAATGCGGGATAAAGGCTGTCTGTGTGGAAGCGCGTCCGCATCCGGAGTTTTGTGGCGACGGATGGTGGCATGATCTGGATATTGTGATAGATGAGGCCAAAAAGCGTGATATGAAAATCTGGATTTTAGATGATAAACATTTTCCAACCGGGTATGCAAACGGCCTGATCGAGACAAAATATCCGGAGAGGAAAAAGCAGTATATTCAATGTACGACAGCGGATATTTTTGGCAGCCGGCATAAGCTGACGCTGCATGTCGGCCGCATGTTAAAGCCGACTATCGGATTCTGGGAAATAGGGAATCCGGTGAATGAGGAAGAACGGGCAAAAAACAGCCTTCTGGCAATGATTGCGGTTCGCTTTGACGAAGGGAATCGCTTTCATGAAGAGGTGATTGATTTAACCGATACGTATGACGGACAGTATGCGGTATTTGATCTGCCGCAGGGGCAGTAGCGCATACATGTTATTTATAAAACCCGGACAGACGGCGGAAACGAGTCGTATATTAATATGATCGATCAAGTATCTGCATACACACAGCTCGAAGGGGTATACGAGGCACACTATGCGCATTATGCGGACGAATTCGGCAAGACGATCGCAGGATTTTTTTCGGACGAACCGCAGTTTGGAAATATCAAAGAGCAGTGTTTTGATACAAAACTCGGAAAGAAAAAAATGCCTCTTCCATGGAGTGATGAGCTGGAACAGATGTTCGTGCAAAAATACAAAGAACAATATGTGAAATATCTGCCGTTTCTTTTTTCGGACAGCTGTGAGCAGAACTTTTGCCCGCAGATACGGTATGATTATATGGACTTCGTATCGACGTTGTATGAGCGTAATTTCAGCCGGCCGATCGGAGAATGGTGTGAAGCGCATGGTGTGGAGTATATCGGCCATGTTGTGGAAGACAACGGGGTACACAGCAGGCTTGGGCTTGGAGCGGCACATTATTTCAGAGCAATGGCAGGACAGCATATGGCGGGCATTGATGTCATCGGCGGACAGATCGTATATGGTGCGCCGGTGCAGACGAGAAAAGGCATGGTGGAATCGGACGGAGAATTTTTTCACTATGTACTTGGAAAAATGGGCGCTTCCGCGGGACATCTGGATCCAAAGAAAAAGGGCCGCACGATGTGCGAACTGTTTGGAGCCTATGGATGGGGGTTCGGTGTGCGCAATATGAAATATCTGCTGGATCATGTGCTTGTCAAAGGGGTGAACCATCTTGTACCGCATGCGTTTTCCATGGCAGCATATCCGGACTTTGACTGTCCTCCGCATTTTTACGCAGGTGGAAATCATCCGCAGTTTTCCTGGTTTGCGCAGCTTATGAAATATGGCAACCGGATGTGTGAACTGTTCAACGGCGGCACGCATGCAGCTTCCGTGGCCGTTTTATATGACGGAGAAGCAGACTGGGCAGGAGAGCATATGCCGATGCAGAAAGTGTGTCGTGTGATGACCGAACATCAGATTGAATTCGACATTGTATGTATGGATATGCTGACGCGTCCGGAGGATTATAACGGAAGTATCCGGGACGGCAGATTGTGCATCAATGGGGTGGAATTTGAAGCGCTGCTTGTTCCATATGCGAAATATGTCCCAAAACGATTCGCGTCATTTGTATTATCTTTGAAAGAAGTACCGGTTTATTGGATCGGTGCGGCGCCGGAGCACGTATTATGCGATGTGGATGGCAGATTTGAAAAAGACGGGACATGGTAGTCAAACTGCGAAACAGTCGCTTTGGAGGAACTGCCCGGGAAGCTTATGGCGGCGGGGATTTTAAAAATCAGTTTGGACAGGCCGTTTCCGCAGATGAATGTGTATCATTATAAGAAAAACGGGCAGATTTTTATGTTTCAAAATGAGTCTGCGGATGAGGTGTTTTATGGAAATGTGCTTCTTCCTGTTTCCAGTGAGGCTAAAATGGTTTATTATGATGCATATGAAGATCGGTACGGCGATGCGGTATGTGCGGACAGAGACGGACAGCTGTTTGTAAAACTGGAACTGGAGCCGGGGGAATCTGCCGTTGTAATGGAAAAGCAGTCTGTCGCAGGTACGGTGCCACACAGGTCCAAACGGGAAATCATACAGGCATGCAGGCAGACCTTTCGAACGACTGGCAGGTTCGGATTACGGCAGCGAAAAATTATCCGGAATTTGAAGCGGCGTTTCCGATGAAAACAAACGATGTGCTGCTGATTAATTCCAGTGTACGGCACAGTGTTTGTGCAGACACAAAAAATATTTTGTGCCGTGTGGCTTATGACTATCAGGTGCTTGCGGAGCTGCTCCGGGACGGGAACGGTATGTTTTTATGCAACAGCACGGTGGATCAGGAGAAATCATATGAAAAACTGCAGTTGCTGCTGCGAGAGCTCGTATATGAGGAATTGCTGTATTCGGAGAGAAATATTACGAAAATTGCGATGGAATGCAGTTTTTCCAATACATCGGTGTTTGATAAGGTGTTTCGGGAAAATTATGGAATGTCTCCGTCGGAGTACAGAGTTATTATGCGTGCAAAAGTAAATGATGAGCAGAAACAAAGAGAATCGGTTCGGGAACAGATGCGGGAGGAACTAAAGGAAAAGATCGGTATTCCAAAAAAAACAAAGGCGCCGGACTCCAAAAACATAGAAATTAACGCACAGGAAACACATACTTTGAAAAAGAACTGGAATCAGGTAATTAATATCGGTTCCGCGCATAGTCTGACGCTTGCAAACGTACAGTATCATTTGTTGTATCTGGTAGAACAGCTTGGATTTACTTATGCAAGAATCTGGTCTGTTTTTGATAAAAGACTGATGATCTGTGACGGGAGTTCCATTGGCGTCTACAATTACGACGCGCTGGACAGTGTGCTGGATTTTCTCGTTTCACATCATATTATCCCTTTTCTGGATCTGGGCAGAAGACCGAGTACGGCTGTCCGTTCCGCAGGAGACGCCGTTTACTACAGAGAGGAAGGGATTGAATTTAAATCCAGGAGAGCATGGGAAGCGTTATTTGAAAATTTTTTTCAGCATATATTGCGCAGATACGGGAAAAGGGAAGTTGGCAGATGGATTTTGAGATTTCAAGAGATCCGACACATGAAGAAAGCGGTAAGTATTATGAAGAGTCCGGATATCATATTTTTCACGTATACCGGTTTGTGTATAAAACAATAAAAAGACGTTGCCGGAGGCCAGGATCGGCGGATTTGGAGGACTTGCGGATGCGGATGGCAGACTGGCCATGCAGCTTTTGGAACTGAGTAAAAAGAGAACTGTATGCCGGATTTTCTTTCGTTTATTTTGTTTCCTTATATTCCGGAACAGTCTTCTTCCGATACCAACCAAAGACCGTATAAAAGATCACCGTCACGCGAATTTGAAATGCAGCAGATTGGCCTGATGCGCCGGATTATGCAGCAGGCCGGCCCGGAAAACTGCAAGCTGTATATAACCGAATGGAACAATACGATTTCCAATCGTAATTATTTAAATGACAGCTGCTTTCGGGGTACTTATCTGTGCAAAAAGTATCGGAAATTCTGGATTCCGTAGATTTGCTTTGTATCTGGATGGGTTCGGACTGGGTCAGCAGTTATTATGATTCGTATGGCATTGTAAACGGCGGAAGTGGACTGCTCACAAAAGACGGCATTCGAAAACCGGCTTTTTATGCCATGCAGTTTTTAAATCAGCTGGGCGACGAGCTTGTCGCGGCCGGAGAACATTATATTGTAACGAAAAGCCGGTTCGGAAGTTACCGGATTTTGTGCTTTTATTGTCAATGGTATCATATTCGATATTTTTTAAAAGCAGAGAATGCCATACAGCCGCATGAACTGGATCGTATATTTCCTGAAAACGAACCGTTGTCCGTTAACATGATTTTAAATCATATGCAAGACGAAGAAACTTATATTATTAAAAAGAAAAGTGTGAGCGGCAAAGACGGAAGCATCCTGGATGAATGGGAAAAGTTTCAGTTTGAAACACATCTGGAGCGTGCGGACGTAAAATATCTGCAGGAAATCTGTATCCCGCAGCTTGGAATGGAAAAAAGAGAGCGAAAGGGGCAGGCTGCACCTTCATATCCAAATGGAAAAACATGAATTCGCACTATATCATATCTATATGGAAAATAAATAATGAAAAACCGGAGCCATGTATGATCGGCTCCGGTTTTTATTTGAAAATCCATAGAGTTGCAACAGAATTCGGAAATGGTTGCAGATTCCATGGCGCTGTTTGTGAAAATGCAATATATGACAACAGAACGAGAACGTGAGAAAAGACAAAAGCAGATAAAAACGGTATAGTAATAACATCAAATAGAGATTGCAATTCACTATTATGGAAACGAAAAATCAGGAGGAAGAATTA
Source organism: Eubacterium plexicaudatum ASF492 (assembly GCF_000364225.2). GTDB lineage: Bacteria > Bacillota > Clostridia > Lachnospirales > Lachnospiraceae > Eubacterium_J > Eubacterium_J plexicaudatum. The sequence continues at coordinate 2,975,294 of NZ_AQFT02000001.1, read as the reverse complement.
TGAGTATATCAAAAGAGAAAACAAGCCCGAAACTGGCCATAGCATACGGTATGGGCGAAGTCGGATGTCAGCTGAGCTGGTATATGATCAACAATTATCTGACGCTTTTTTATACGGATGTGGTCGGACTGTCAGCTTCTGCTATTTCGTTGATTATGTTGATAGCCCGTGTCTGGGATGCAGTCAATGATCCGATGATGGGAAACATTGCGGATCGTACCAATACGCGCTGGGGAAAATTCAGACCGTATCTGTTTATGGCGCCGCCGGTTCTGGCAGTGTTTAACATTTTAACGTTTACCGTATTTCCGATACAGGGAGCAGCAAAAGTAGTGCTGTGTCTTGTATGCTACATAGGAACCGGAATGGCTTATACGGCATGTTCGATTGCATATCAGGCGCTGCAGAATGTCTGTGCGATTGACTCGCAGGTACGTATGAATCTGGCTACGGCCTGCGGAATCGGTTCGTCCGTGATCGGAATTATTTTATCCGCATGCGCCATGCCTATGATTTTGTTTTTCAGTGAAGACAAAGTGGCAAATGCACACGGGTATTTTGTAACGACAATCGTATTTTCCTTAGTAATGGTTCCGATCTTTTGGATTTGCGGATTTGGCTGTAAAGAAACGTATGCGGATCAGCTGCATCATACTGGGGAAAATAAGGAAAAACTTGGCTTTGTCGGAAGTATCAAAGAGATTATGAAAAATGATCAGCTTCTTATGGTTGTATTGGCGACCGTACTGGGCGCGATCTGTGTAACGGGACGTATGAGCCTTTTGACTTATTATATTATCTATGTGGTTGGAGATTATACGGTCATTGCCACCGTATTTACAACGATGACGATAGCGCAGCTGATTGGAAATATGTTCATTCCATGGGGCACGAAAACGTTTACGAAAAAAGGCTATATGATCATATTGAATGTTGTGATGTGTATCGGCTTTTTCCTGATGTTTATCAATCCTACGAAAAATCTGCCTTACCTGCTCGGTGTATCTTTTGTATGTGGATTGTGTAATTCGGCTTCTGCCATTTGCTATGGTATGGTTTCGGATTCGATTGAATATGGAGACTGGAAACTGGGCAAGCGTCAGGAAGGTGTTGCGGCTTCCATGCTGAGCTTTGGCGTAAAGCTGGCAACGGCCATTTGCGGTGCGGCAGGCGTTATGCTGTTATCGGCAGTCGGATATGTGCCGAATGCGGATCAGACGGATGCTGCCAAGATGGGAATAAATGCGGTTGTAAATCTGCTCCCGTTAGTGATTGGTATCTTGTCGATCGTACCGCTGTTTTTCTATAAGCTGACACCTGAAAAAGTAGAAGAAATCCGTGCGGATCTGGATATAGGAAAGCATGCATGGGATCGATAATGCAATAAAAACAAATCAATAAGAATATGGAAAAAGAAAAGGAGAATTCATATGAAAAACGGAAAATTACAGGTAGCGGTGATCGGATGCGGAGGAATTGCAAATCAGAAACATTTCCCGGCATTAAAGTCTCAGGAAGATAAATGCGATATTGTGGCATTTTGTGATACGCTTAAGGAAAGAGCTGAAAAAGCGGCTGAGGAATTTGGCGCGGAAGGCGCAAAAGTATATGAAGATTATAAACAATTATTGCAGGATCCGGAGATTGACGTCGTACATGTATGTACGCCGAATGTAGCGCACTGTCCGATTACGGTTGCCGCATTTGAGGCCGGCAAGCATGTGCTTTGTGAAAAACCGATGGCCGCATCGACAGAAGATGCGCAGAAGATGATGGATGCATGGAAAAAATCCGGCAAGCAGTTTACGATTGGATATCAGAACCGTTTCCGTACCGATGCACAGGCGTTAAAACGTGCATGTGTGGAAGGCAAACTTGGAGAAGTATATTTTGCAAAAGCGCATGCGGTTCGCAGAAGAGCGGTACCGACATGGGGTGTATTTCCGGATAAATCCAAACAGGGCGGCGGTCCGTTAATTGATATCGGAACACATGCGCTGGACATTACACTATGGTGTATGGACAACTATAAGCCGGTCAGCGTTATGGGATCCGTATTTGAAAAGCTCGGACATCTGCCGGAAGCAACAGAAGGAAATATGTTTGGTCCTTGGGATCCGGAAACATATGAAGTGGAAGATTCCGCATTTGGTTTTGTAAAAATGGAAAACGGAGCAACGATTTTCCTGGAGTCTGCGTGGGCATTAAATGTGAAAGATTCCAGAGAAGCAGCAACGACTCTCTGCGGTACAAAAGCGGGCGCCGAAATGGTCGGCGGCATGAGTCAGGAAGGATATGATCTTGTATTTAACGAAACAACCGGTGGTATTTTAACCGAAGAGCATATATCCGACACAGGGGCAATTGCGTTTTTTGAAGGCGCCAACGGCGGGAACGATGCAACAAAAGAGTGCAAACAGTGGCTGGAAGCAATTTTAAATAATACGGAGTCGCTTGTAAAGCCGGAACAGGCATTTGTTGTAACACAAATACTGGATGCCATTTATAAGTCTGCTGCGGAAGGAAAAGAAATTAAGTTAAATTAAAACCGACAGGGAGGGAAAAAGATGTCAAACATAAAAACCTGTGTCAGTCTGTACAGTCTGCAGGATGAATATTTGAATAAAAGAATGAGTCTGGCCGATATTATGCGCTATGTGAAATCACTTGGAACGGAAGGAATTGAAATTCTGCCGGATCAGATGCTGAAAGGCTCTCCGCATATTTCGGAAGAAACGTTACGCGAATGGAAAGAACTGCTTGCGGAAACGGGATTAAAACCGGTTATTGCAGATGTATTTTTAAATACAAATTTATATAAAAACCGTACACTGACACGTAAAGAGTGCATTATCTGTTGATTGACGAAATCATTCAGGCAAATCGGCTCGGCATTCATCTGATCCGTCTTGTTTCGATGGTGCCATACTGGGTGATCGAACCGCTGCTTCCGTATTGTGAAAAATACGATGTTACAATCGCGATTGAGATTCACGCCGCAATGGCGTTTGATGTGCCGGAGACGAAAGCTTTTATCGAAGAGGTGAAACGGCTGAATTCTCCATATGCGGGGCTTGTTATAGATACGGGAATTTTCTGCAGGAGGCTGCCGCGGGTCGTAAGAAATTATGAAATGTCTATCGGAACGAGCGAAGGGATTTTTGACTATGTAGACAGTCTGTTTGAACAGGGAACGGATCTGCATCAGGTATTGAAAAAGTCAGGCGGCCGGTATCCGGAAGAACTGAAAAAAGAAATGAAGTTCGAGCATGATCACATTTCCGTACCGCTTTTAGATGGCTATGAGAATTATCCGCTGGAAGTACTGGATGATTTGATTCCGTATATTAAGCATTTTCATTTGAAGATGTTTGAAATGACGCAAGAAGGGCCGGAATACTCAATGGATTATAAGGCATTGCTTACATATCTGCATGCCAAAGGCTATGATGGTTATGTTGCGACGGAGTATGAAGGCAACCGGTTTACACTTGCAGGACAGCCAATGATGGAAAAACAGCAGGTTGCGGCAAATCAGAAGTAGAATGTGAAAAAGCCGGATGTGACGTAAAGTTTATGCATGTGGACGATTTGGATATCAAACCATGTACGGGATGTATTTCCTGTGTGGTTGGTATGACGACAGGACGCGGCAAAGGCGGATGTCCGCTGCAGGATGATTTTTATTTGATTGATGAAGCTTTGATGGAATGCGATGCGGTCATTGTAGGTTCGCCTACCTATGTACTTAGTCCGACCGGTAGATTTAAAACGGTATGTGACCGGATCGGGCCGTCTCATGATATCACGTTCCGCAAAGCAACATACGAGGAAGGCACAGCAGCAGGCAAGGCAAAAGAAGATCTGCCGGATGAACGCAGCTTTAAAAAACGTGTGGGCGCGCTGCTGTCCGTTGGCGGGGCAATGACGAAAAACTGGCTTGCGTTTATGCTGCCGACAATGTATGAATTTACCATGTCTATGGGCATTGATGTTATAGATATGCATGAATATTACAAGGCAATGTCCTGTGAACATGTGCTGGGCAATGAAGAGCAAATGGAGCGTATGCGTACAATGGGACGCAATATCGCACAGGCGCTTGCGGCGGACACGGAAGAAGAACGTGTAAAATGGCGCGGTGAAGAAGAGGGTGTCTGTCCGGTCTGCCATTGTGATATGCTGACCGTATCCAAAGACCGTACATCGGTGGAATGTCCGGTCTGCGGCATCGAAGGGCAGATCGAAGTGAAAGACGCAAAGATCCATGTTTCATTCAGTGAGCAGCAGCAACAGCGTTCAAGGCTGCGCTGGGACGGAAAACTGGAACATTCTACGGAAATTAAAACAAAGGCTGTAGGGCCGGGACAGTATGCAGGTGTCAGCCACATAGACGTTGCAAAGCTGGATCGGAGCCAGGCGGATCATATTTGCCGGTACTGCGCGGATAAGGGAGTCGTTATTTCTTCTCTTTGCTATTATCCGAATATGATGGATCCGGATGTGGAAAAAAGAAAACGGTATATAGATCATCTGTATCAATTAATAGATGCTTCGGCGATGTTGGCTGTCAATATGGTTACGACGTTTGTTGGTAGAGATCCGTCCAAAAATGTCAGTGAAAATCTGGAGCTGGTAAAGGAAATCTGGCCGCCGATCGTAGCATATGCGGAAAATGCCGGCGTTAAAATCGGTATTGAAAATTGTCCGATGCTGTTTACGGAGGATGAATGGCCGGGCGGACAGAATCTTATGACGACACCGGCGATCTGGAGAAAAGTATTTGAGATTTTGGACAGCCCGAATTTTGGCATCAACTACGATCCGTCGCATTTTGTGTGGCAGCAGGTAGATTATATTAAGCCGATTTATGAGTTTCGGGATAAAATTTTCCATGTGCATTACAAAGACATTAAAGTATATCAGGATAAACTGGCCGATGTCGGCATTATGGCCACACCGCTTTCTTATATGACGCCAAAGCTTCCGGGACTTGGGGATGTAGACTGGGCGGCATACGTATCTGCGTTGACGGATATCGGTTATGATGGCTGCACCTGCATCGAAGTGGAAGACAAGGCATTTGAAAAGAGCCTGGATGATGCCAAGAAAGCGGTTATCCGAAGTGCAGTTTATTTAAGAAATTTTGTCATTTAGCTTTAAAAATCAAAAGAAAGGAAACGAATTTATGGAAGATATACGGATTGCGGTAATCGGGCATGGATTTATGGGACATGAACATGAAAAAATGCTGTCTGAGATGGAAGGATATCGTTTGATTGGTTTTTCCGACGTAGATCCGGCGCAGCTGGAAGATGTAAAAGAAGGGCTTATCCGGTATGCATCCAATGACGAATTGATACAGGATCCGCAGGTACAGGTTGTTTTAATAGCAGCAAATAATAATCAGCATCATGATCTCGTCTGTCAGGCAGCACGTGCAGGAAAAGATATTATCTGTGAAAAGCCGATTGCCATGAACGTGGAAGAACTGGATGATATGCTGGAAGTCGTTGATGAATGCGGCGTTAATTTTACGGTGCACCATCAGAGAAGGTTTGACCCGGATTTTCGGGTAATAAAAGAAGTGTATGATCAAAAAAGCCTGGGCGATATTTATACGATTAAAAGCAGCCTGTATGGGTTTAACGGAAATATGCATGACTGGCACGTATATATAAAAGAAGGAGGCGGCATGCTGTTTGACTGGGGCGTACATCTGCTTGACCAGATTTTGTGGATGATGCCAGGCGCAAAGATCCGGTCTGTCTTTGCGGATTTGCGAAATGTGATTAACTTTGAAGTGGACGATTATTTTAAGATTTTAATGAAATTTGACAATGGGGTCATGGCCGAAGTGGAGCTTGGTACCTATTACCTTGCAGATAAGCCGCACGACAAATGGTTTGAACGCCACTGGTTTATCGGCGGCAACAAAGGAACCGCTTATGTAGACGGATTTGAGCCGCAGGGAAAGATTATACGCACTTCCCGGCTGTTAACAAATGTGCAGGGCACACGTACGATGACGGCAGCCGGCCCGACACGTTCGTTTGGCCCGCCGGTAGAAGGTACGATTCTTACGGAAGAGCTGCCGGACGTACGGACAAAGCATGAAGATTATTTTATCAATTATCGGAAAGCATATGACGGCCAGGAAGATTTTCTTGTAAAAATTCCGGAAACAAGAAGAGTGCTTGCGCTGATGGAAGCGGTCAGAGAGTCCGCAAGGACCGGAATGTCCATCCCTTTTGAAGCATAACGATCAAATCTGAGGAACTGCCTGTAACAGCGCGGTTCCTTAGATTTTTTCACGTTTCATTTTAATATCGGTACTTTCGTCTCATTCCGAGCAGCAGCAAAACGGTTATAACCGCAGCCATCAATTCCGCGGCCGCAACGGATATCCAGATACCATCAATGTTCCAAATCAGCGGAAAGATCAATATCGCAGCTACCTGAAACACCAGCGTTCGCAAAAAGGAGATCAGCGCGGATATAAAACCGTTATTTAGCGCTGTAAAAAACGCGGAGCCAAAAATGGCGGCGCCTGCAAACAGGAAGGAAAACGAAAAAATATGAAATCCTCGCAGCGTCAGGCTTAATAATTGCGTGTCATAGCCAACAAAAATGATAGAAAGCGGTTTTGCCAGCGTTTGTGCAAGCAGCAGCATACCGATGGAAAAGATAAGCGTAATGCAAAGGCTTTTTCGAAGCAGGCTGCTTAATTCCGCATGGTTGCCTGCGCCATAATGGTAGCTGATCACCGGCGCTGCGCCAACGGAGTAGCCGATAAAGACGGCCAGAAACACAAAATTGACATACATCAGCACGCCATATGCCGCGATACCGTTTTCACCTGCGTATTTCATAAGCTGCACATTGTACAGCATACTGACCAGCGACATGGAAATATTTGTCATCAGTTCCGAAGAACCGTTCGTACAGGCTTTCCATAAAGCCATGCCGTCAAAGCTGGTTTTTGTGAGCTGCAGCAGGCTGTTGTTTTTACGGGCAAAGTAAAAAACAGGAGCGATACCGCCGACCAGCTGGCCGCATACGGTAGCTGCGGCAGCGCCGGCCAGTCCCATGTGCAGCACGGCTACGAACAAAGCGTCTAAGAGGATATTCGTAATACCTGCAAGGACTGTTATGGCCAGTCCCATGTTCGGCTTTTCCGCAGTGGAGAAAAAGCTCTGAAATTCATATTGCAGCATAAGTGCGGGCAGAGCGAGCAGGCAGATGCGGCCATAGAGTACACTTTGTTCCAACAGGTGGCCTTCGGCCCCAAGCGCAGCGGCGATGGGGCGGATAAAGAGGATTCCGCATACGGCGATAACAAAGCCGCATGCGGCGGTAATATAGATAAAAAGCGAAAACATCTGATTTGCTTCTGCTTTTTTACCTTCTCCCATGGTTTTTGCAATCAGGGCGCTGCCGCCGGTGCCAAACATAAATCCGAGGGCGCCGAGTACCATTAAAAACGGCATAATAAAATTCAGCGCGGCAAAAGGTGTTTTACCTACAAAATTCGATACAAAAAAACCGTCAATTACGCCATAAATCGAAGTAAAGACCAACATAATGATTGACGGAAGCGTAAAACGGATGATTCTCCGATAGTTAAAATGGTCGGATAACCGAATCACTGCATTTGATTTTTTATGGTGCTGCATCATCATTTTGCATCCTTTCATAATATAATTTATAACCTGTTTTTGATTTTTTCTTTTAGTGCGTTCAGGTATTTCTGAGTCAGTTCCAAATATTTTTTCTGGTCCTCTTCAGGCCAGGAACCTAAAATTTCATTTTCAAGTTGTGCCAGTTTTGCAACGCCATTTTCAGAACGATCCTTTCCTTTCTCCGTAAGACGGACAGTTTTCCTTTTGCCGTCGCTTGCTTCCAGATTAATCAGTCCGTCGGCTTCCAGTCTTCGGATTGCGGAATGGATGGTCTGCCTGCTGGTGCCGGAAATCTTTTGGATGTCGCTGAGCAGGCAGCTGCCGCCGTTGTTGCAGGCTGTATAAAGAACCATCATCGTGGCATCGGACAAGCCGAGTTTGAGAGCGGCTTCGTGGTAAGCCGCATCTATTTCGCTAGTCAGGTAATTTAAACGTTTCAGTTCGGTTGTCATAAATTCTGCCATAAAATCCCCTCCTGTTATGTATGATATCGTACATTATAGTATGATATCATACATAAGTCAATTGGAAATGAAAAAATATACCATTGATGAAACGACAGATGCGTATTATACTGAAAAGAAACAACAATATCGGTGAAAAGGAGAAACATTAACCGGAGACCGGCTCAGCCTGACACCAGGAGGAAAAGGGGCAAATCAGGCGGTTGCGATGGCAAAGCTGGGCGCGGAAGTAGAAATGTTTGGCTGTGTGGGGGAGGACAGCCATGGCAGCATGCTTTTGGAAAATTTAAAGCAGGCCGGAGACGACCTGAAATCGGCGTTGGAATACGCAAACGTGGCGGCAGGTCTGTCTACGGAGAAGTTTGGGGCGCAGACCGGAATGCCGACTGCGGAAGAAGTGGCGCGGGTGATGGCAGAGTGTGTGCATGCAAATGTGGACTTTTCATGACGCGTATAGATTTTTATAAAAATGCTTGAAGAAGTTTGTGTCTGAGATGAAAAATATGATTTCGGATAGTTTGAAATATGGTGTATTTGATTAAGAAAATAATTCATTTGTTGGGGGAATAGATATGGATGACAGTGTATACAGGAAAATGGTTGCTAAATATTTAGAAACATTTGAAATAATTAGAACAGCTAATTTGGTAGTGCTTTTACATAAAAAATTAACTAAAATGTTTTGAACAGATGGTTATTTATGATAATACCATTAAGTTGCTATACGCTGAATTTAGTCTTTGTTATCGTATCCGATGCATTTTGGAATGATGAGATACCGCTATCTTATGTGAAAGATATGAGCAATAGCCTTGCACTATCTGTTTTATATTTTATTTCTTATTTCCTGTCCCATCATTTTCCATGGTTGTTTGAAGAATGGTTAAATTATGGAATTAGCAGAGATTATGAAAATGAAATACGTGAACATTATGCAATGTCCGGGCGGCAACATCTTTTTTGAGTTTTGCGGTAGGGGTTGTATTATTTATAATCGGATGTATGGCAGGTTTATCATTTTGTATGGAAGCTATGAAAAATGGCAGTAAAATATGGATCAATCATTTGTATGGATTAGCTAAATTATATTATCTACTTTTTTGGGAATTACGTGGTATCAGTCTTTATCGGTATTAGGTATGGCGCTTGTGGCAGGATTTGTTATTTTTTATTGTATTCGAGATAAAGCCATTGTTTATAAACAGAAAGAATTTAATAAAAATTTGAGTGTTATTAAAACAGTTGATGTACTTTTGTGTACATTTTCTTATGGTTTATTTTATATTGTCGGTTCGATATTATTTATTTGTAATGACAAAGTCGCAGCGCAAAAACCAATAGAAGCAAAAAATGCTTTTGATAATAATATAATAGCACTGTGCCTAATTATTGGGATTTTAATGATCGTATGTGTTGCATATATTCCGTTACAAGAATTAATAAAATATATGCAATCTGAAAAAATGAAATTGTTGTTGGAATATGACAGAAATATTACATCGGAAACAACAGCAGATGACGAGAAAGAATTATTAATAGAGAAAAGAAATGAATTGATGGATCAACCGCCAATTTTGACTTCAATGGCAAATAGAATTTTAATTTTGATGTCGGTTTTGATTCCGCTTATCGGTGTTGTATTTCAAGGAATAGAATTATATAAATGAAAATAGGTGTGGAAGATTTGATATTTTGATTGATTTGCTTTTGTAAGCTTGAATTGATGATGCGCAATATACATGGAAAAAGAACACTAAATTATCAGGTGATTTAAAGGCATTAATATCGGAGTATATTTATGTCAAGGGCAGGAATAAAATGCTTTTGATTTTGGGACGGCTCGGAATCGGGAAGAGTACTTTGATCACCTGGATCACGGCAAATTATATTAGAGTGTGTCTTAAAATTGCTTTCTGTCAACTGTGACGCACAGTTGACAGAAAGCAATTTTAAGACACACTCTAGATCATGGTACAAGCCTGTTAATCACTTTATTCTTTTATTGTACAAAATCCGTTAACTATACCGGTTAAAGGGTTATATCTTCTACATTTACCCCTAGAGATGATAATTTAGCAGTAGTTACTTTGATTAAATAATCAAGCATTTCATTTTTGTGCCCACCATTAGCTTTTTTTATTTGTTGTAAATCAGTATATCTGTCAATGGTTGTTGTAATTAATTCTTTATCAGTCATTTCCATTACCTCCATAATCTCACCGCCTTTATGATTGATGCAGTTGTTATTTGCTACAATTATTATAGCGTATGTATCTGAGAGTGTAAAGCCTATTCAGTTGGCAATCAGCGGTGTAGAATAAGTTTCATTAATTTTGGCCTGTTATTCGACATTAAAAATTTTCCACATTACACGGAACCGTTCCGATTGTCCGTGCATTTCAGTCAGACAAAACACATCTTTCATCTTGTAGTCGGCTTGCTTTTGTAGTATACTATAAAAACAAACATAAACTTAGAAAAAATTTTTTCAGGGAGGTGTCCGAATGGAATTATTAACAGCCATATGCAATACGAAATGGGACGCAAATGTATATTTTCACATCAGAGAACGTTTCGTCTACGAATTCAAAGAAGAAGACCTGGATGCGGTCATACGAGTTCACCTGAAAGCCGACCCGCGTCGATTCCTGACAAAAGAAGCTAAATTTCAGGCTATTCAGGATCATTACGAAGATGCTTACGAAAATTTCAGCGACGCAATCGTTAACTTCCGGTAAGTAAATACCTGACATCCGGGTATTTTCCGTAACTTTGTATTCCGGACACTTTGCATACGAAACATTTATTTTCTCGTAACCGGCAGCCTGTGAATCCTGACGCAGGCTACCGGTTTTTCCGTCCGGATTCGTTACGCCTGTACCTGACAGATACGTATCATACGGTCTTTCTTTACAATAGCATCTTTGCCAGCCGCCAACATACGGAGCGAACCTCTTTCAACGTTTGATTCCTCATATCTTCCATAGATTGGCACATGATTTCGATTCTCTCCCTGCTCTCTTTAAAAAATTTCACTCGTTTGCCAGTTTCCGGAAGGAAGTCGATCATTTCATTTTCAAACATTTCGATTGCTTCATCTACTTTTGCTCCGAGCATTTTTAAATTGCGGAGTTTTCATTGTCTGTTCTAGAGTATGTCTTAAAATTCATTCCTGCCATTTGCACGCCCCACTTTGCGGGATATTTGTTCCTCATTCGGGACAAATATCCCGCAAACTGTGACGCACAGATGACAGAAAGCAATTTTAAGACACACTCTAGTACTGGCCTGATCAGTATTATTATTTTCATGTTGATCTTTCAGAATCTTAAACATTCTGTCATATTCAGAATTAATTTCCTGCATAATTTCTAAAGTTTCGCCATTATCAGGGTGATGAATTTTTAATAGTTCTTTGTACTGCTTTCTGAGTTCGTTTAATGTGCTGATATTCTCAAAATATTTATTCAGAGTAATAACCTCCCAAATTAAAAAGTGTAAAGCACATTGACAATTCAATAAGCTTTACACTCTGGTTTGGTGGGTTGGTTAGGTGGTTGTTTGCAATTATTTAATCTCTAAATCTTCTGTTGGTATGCCCAAAGCTTGCAACCTTGCTTTTAATACTTTTTCTTGGTATGCAATTTCCTTGTCTTTGTCTGCTGCATTTTTTACTCTTTGTAAATTAACAAACTCTTTGATTGCCTGGTCTTTAAGTTCAAGTTCATTCATTTTATCTACCATCCTTTCACCGCCTTTGTGATTGATGCAGTTGTTATTCGCTACAATCATTATAGCGTATGTGGTTGAAAGTGTAAAGCCTATTCAATTGCTGATGCACGGTAAACGCAAACTTTCGTATATTCCCAAATGTCAATCTTTCTGTTATATTAGATTCAGTTAGTGACAATCTTTGCACATTCGTGTACAATTATTTCCAAATTCTAGAGTGTGTCTTAAAATTGCTTTCTGTCAACTGTGACGCACAGATGACAGAAAGCAATTTTAAGACACGCTCTAGGACATGCAGATGAATCTACAACGTTAAAACATTATATTTATAATATTGAAGATAATGAGGAAACGGAGAATAAAGTACGGAAAGCCCTGATAAATGACGAGTCACCATTTGCTTCTTGACGCTTTAATTATCTCTAATCTTGCGAGAAAAGTAAAGGATTTTTTAAAATTTTGCACATGGATAAAAAACACTGGCTTTGGCAGAATAGAAATGATAAAAAACTTGATTCATAGATGGGACTATGGTATCTTAAATTAAGAAGTATCAATGGCAAGAAGAAAGCAGGTGAGTTTATGGCATATGCATTACAAGATGAAAAAGTGAACGAAACAATCAATTACGAAAAAATGCTTAAAATGCTTGACCGAGGCATTGACGATATGGAAGCCGGAAGAGAATTGCCTTTAACAGAAGCTTTTGTTAAAATTACCGAATTAAGGAACAGGCGGAGAAATGCAGAAGTATAAAGTTATCGTAACGTGGGAAGCTGTTTATGATATAACCGAAATTGCAGATTATTATAGAAGCGCAGTTTGGGATAGCGAGGGCTGACCGCTTTCAGGAAGAGATAAAGGAGCGTTTGGATAAACTTGAAATATTAGGCGGTATTTTTGGAAAGACATATCTATGTTATCGTGGATATTCTATTTACAAGAACCCGTTTCCGCCGTCTATTATTTTTTACATTATCACAGAATCCGAAAAGGAAATCCATGTGTTAAGGGTGCTGAGAGAGGAACGTGATTGGGAAAGCATTCTTACAAGGCAACGTGATTATACATACTAAAACGGTAAGATAATAGGTTTTCCGAATGGCATATTTTAAAACTTTAAAGGTTTAAAATTCACACCGCCCACCATTCGGTGCGGACGATTTCCCGAATTTAAAATGAAATGCAGAATAAAAAAATATTTTAAACACCATTTTTTCTATGGAAAAACAAGTGTATGGCAGCAGTTGTTTATTTTAAACTCGGAATAGGGGTGTTTTACCGTGGGTTTTACGGCTGGTAAGAAGCATTTATATTGTAAACGAATAGGATAGAAGTTATATAGCAAGGGAACAGCCCTGCTGCCTTTCGGGAATCCCTTATAGGGCAACAAGGCTTAGTCTGGTTTCTATTCTTCGTAATCTTCAAGTGCTAATTTGACATACCGGCTGTTATCTCTCGTTCCGGTCATTTCTACAATTATAGTTTGGGCGGTGCGGTTTTTCGTGTGGTTGAGTGTTATCATACTACTGTCAAAGTTTATATCCTCTATTTTTAGACTGAGGGCGGTAGAGATACGGTTCCCAGTTCCTAAAAGATAATTGGAGAATACCAAAATCTTATATTCCAAAAATCCACAGGTCTTTAAGTTGGGCTTTATCAAAAGTACATTCAGTTCCGTATCGGTATAGGAAAGTTAAAAAGCTGTTACTGTATCGTATTTGTTCAAAGTGCGGGAATTGCGATATTAAGGAGGGGTTCGTTATGAGTGAAAGAGAGTTAGCCAAACAGATTATTGATAAACTGCCGGAATATAAAATCAGCAGTCTGCTTCTTTTTTTGAGGGGAATACAGTTTGACGATGATATAGAGGATGACTTGTATTGTGAAAAATTAGTGGAAGAATATCTAAATAATCCGGACCCGGAAAAGCATGAAACAGTTACACTTGAAGAACTGGCGGCAAGGGAAGGGATTGCATTGTGAAAAAGTACGGAATCATCATTGAAAAACTGGCAGAAAAGTTTATCATAAAACTGCCAAAGCCAGATAAGGAAAGGGTTTTAAGGGCGATTCACGAACTGCCGGCGGGAAACGATATAAAGCGTCTGAAAGGCAGGAAAAGCATGGGGCTTTACAGGCTTCGTGTGGGCGAATACCGGATTATTTATAAAGTGAACAATAATGAATTAATTATTTGTGTGATCGATGCCGGAAACAGGGGGCAGATATACAGTAAATATTAACAGGACAGGCATTGTCTGACAGTCTGGAGATGGGTCTGTGACATACTGCCAGGCATAATTAAAGTAATTTAGAGATATGGGGGCATATCAGATAGTAAAAATCTGATATGCCTTTTTGTATAATCATTTATTTTTTTGTAGTGCGTAGTTATTACAAATGAGCAGATTCAGGCACAGGGCGGTCATGTAAAAGCTGTATTTACTGGTCTGACAGGTAAATTTTACAGAAGCATTATCAGGGTGATGTAACTTTAATAGTTCTTTGTACAGCTTTCTTAATTCTTCCAGAGTACTGATATTCTCAAAATATTTATTCATAGTAATAACCTCCCAAAATAAAAGTGTAAAGCATACTGGCAATTCAATAGGCTTTACACTCTGGTTTTGTGGTTATTCTTTGATATAATCAATTTCAATAAGATTGACACCCATGCTGTTAAGTAATGCTTTTAAAGAAAGATACTGTCTTTGTAATTTAGCGTATGTCTTTGTAGCTTTTTCTTCTTTAGCAAGTATCATATAATCTTGAACTTTTTCAAAGTCTTCTAATGCATTTTTTATAATTTCTCCGTTGTTCATCTCTAATACCTCCATATTCTCACCGCCTTTATGATTGATGCAGTTGTTATCTGATACAATTATTATAGCGTATGTGGCTGGGAGTGTAAAGCCTATTCAATTGCCAATCAGCTCTGACGATTAAATTATGGATTTATCAGTGCCAATTACATATATCTTTCAATATATTGCAACTTTTGATGATAGTATTTTAAAACAAAAAACTCCCCCTGCTGTAATTTTGAAAACGCTTTTAGGTTATTGTGCCATATCCGGGCATCCCCCCTTTCCAGTGCATTCCATTACCGGAACCTTATCTGAAAGCGCTTTCCTGTTTCATGCCTGTGTTCTGATAACTTTATATTCTGGAATGATTCAAATATCCGGCTGTGCTTTTCCGACAGGGACAGCGCTGTGCTTTTCCAGAGTTTTTCCCACGCCTCCATTATCTGGGATATCATATGCCCGATCTGTATCAGGTAATAATGGTTTTTCAATGCCTGATAGTTCCTGCTGAATAAATGTTCCAGATAATATCCGTGTTTTTTCTGCGCGTTAAAGCCTTCGTTTTCTATTTTCCACCGCCTCCTTCCGGCTTCCACCAGTGCAGCCACATTTTTCTGATTAACGGGAAGGTCCGTCAGAAACAGGAACCCTGCCTTTATGTTTTCTGTCTCCCCTTTCCTGCTTCCCTTTTTTATCAGCACATCCCGCTCTTCCCTGTATTCTGCAATGTTTACCTTATGACCGTTATAATCAATGTCCGTAACGAAATCATGCCAGCATGTTCCGTTAATGAGTTCCTGTTTCCGGCAGTTTTTCTCTGTTTTTTCAGCCTGCCGTATTCATCTGAAACCGTCGGAATGCTGCCTTCCTTATACCGCAGAATATAGCGCCATCCGCTGTCGCGGCATTTTATGAAAAAATTCTCACATGCATAAAGGCTGTCTGCGCAAAGGCAGACAGGAAGCTTTGGAAATTCTTTCTTAAGCCGTTCCATCAGTCTGTAGCATGCTTTCAGCTCACAGTCCTGTTTTTCTGCTTCTTCCCCGCCGGTATTTTCTACAAATTCTGTCATAATGCTTACAATAATGTCCGGATGGAGAACAATTTTTGCTTCCAGTATATAATAGTAATATTCCGTATACTCCCTGCCAGTCCCCTTATTATGAACCCTGTACAGGCTTTTTGCATCCAGTTTTCTGCGGCTGCTGTGAATCTGCGTCCCGTCTGCAATCACCTGCCAGTATCTGTTCCGGATTCGTGCACCTGCAAATGCGCGGCTGCGCACCAGCCTGTATACAAGCCGGCAGACAGTATCCTGCAGTTCTTCCGGATCCAGCCTTTCAAGGTATTTATTTATCGTTTCCCAGTAAGGAATTTCATCTGCGGATGCGCTTTCCCCGCACATTTCCCAGATATTCTGTATAACTGTATCAGAATTAAATTTCTGGCTTGTTTTTCTCATGCTGCTGATATAGAATATAGAAGAAAGGATACGGGTCATGAGAAGTATGACATTGGGATAGGTAATGTAACTCTGATTTCTGGGATCTTCTGTCTGTTTTAACAGGCGGGCCAGGTCAGGGAAAAAATGTTTTAAAACCTTAACAAGTTCTACTGCAAGATGAAACTGTTCCAGATGTTTACGTGCCTCTTTCCGTGTCACTTTTGTTTTCATAAAAAAGCCTCCCTTCTTTACGTGGATAATGCGAAAAAATAATTTTGGGTTAATTATATTATCGCTTATTTTCCCGCAAAATGGGAGGTTTTTTGCGAAAAATTTTTAATCGTCAGAGCTGAATTGCCAATGCACGGTAAACGCAGGTTTTATAAACTTTTTATAAATTTGGAGATATCAGTTTTCACGATTAAAACAATACGTAAAGATGCGATGGTTAAATTATTTTGCGTATAATAACCAGACATGGGGTTCTGCCATGTGTTAAACGATGTATTTAATTCGTACCCTCTATTTTATTCCGGTATTTAATCCGCCCAATACTTTATAAAGGTAAGCCATGTCATACCCGCATTTCTTTCTTTTGCTGGCAATCCCCATTTTACAGCTTTTTTCCTGTTTCAGCAGATTTACTCCTATATGGCGTGCCATATTCATGTTTTCTGCTGCATTTCCAGCCCTGATCCGGCTTTCATCCTCCCTGAACGCGATATCAAGCACCCAGTGCAGGCTGTTTTCAATCCCCCAGTGTGCCCTTTCACTTTTCCCATATTCTGCGGCTGTCATTCCTTTCCTGCTGTATATGGCGTAATTTACAGCTGTTACGGTATTCCCTTTTTCCGTTACTGTAGATACACATGCCCCAATACCTGCAAGGCCCTCCCACTCCGGATGCCTCTGCCTGAGCCATTCAATATCATTTTCAACGTAATACTCCCTCTTTTCTATCCTCCCGTGCTCCTTACACAGATCTTTATAGTAACGCTCCGCCTTTTCCAGGGCATCTTTCTTTTCCGTAAATACATCTTTTTCAAAATACTCCCGGATATCGTCCATAAGTGTCTGCTGATTCCCTTTCACCTGCAGGATATAATCTGCGTTTTTGTGAATGATCTTGCGGGCGATCTCTTTCTGCGTTCCCATCGCATCAATTGTGACAATACACCCTTCCAGGCACAGAATGTCCAAAAGCTCCGGTATTGTCTTTATCTCGTTTGTTTTTTCATCCACACACAACTGGCCCAGTACAAGGGACGATTCTACTGCCCATGCGCTGACCGTGTGGATCGGTTTGATATCCCCTGCTTCTTCCCTGCTGCGCCTTGCTGTTTTACCATCAATCGCCACTACGCCTTTTACTTTGCCTGATACGGCGCTGACCCACCGGAAAAATGCATCATGGAATTTTTCCGGCTCGATCATCCGGAAAACCCTGTTTATCGTATCATGGGAAGGAATGCCGCCTGGCAGTTCAAGGAACGTTCCCAGCCATTGTTTTTTAGAAGCCGCCCGGTCTGCAATCTCATTCCAGGTATCCATCCCTGCAAGGACAGCTGTGACAGCGATAATGATAATATCAAGAAATTTGTGTCTTTGGTTGTATGGAGCCCTTGGATCTGGGATTTCACGCATACAATCGATCAGTAAAATATCTTTGGGATGAAAAGGCGCGGAAAACGATTGAAGAAACTGTATCTGAAATTGAAGAACGTCTCCGTGCGCAGCTGGAAATACCTGAATTCAAAGTTGATTCTACAGGTGGCACGACAACCAAAGATACACGCGACCGTCTTGCAAAGGAAAAAGAAAAGGAAGATAAAAAGAAGGAAGAAACTGCTGAAAAGTCCAAGACAAAACAGTTTAAGACGGCGTATAATGATGTTTCAAAATCTTATGGGAAATCTCTTGACCATGTAAAGTCAAAGGGTAACAAGACAAAAAAAGCATTTGGTTCTAAGCATTTCGGACTTACGGATGCAGATATTAAGAGAGTCAAATCCTGTATCAATGCTGGCAAACAAATACCAACGGATTTAATGGCGCAGCTTGAATCGCAAAGTGTTTACGACTCTTGTGTAGAATATAATAAGGCTGTCATGGAAAATGAAGCTTTTCGTGAACAGTTAGACAGTGCAAGGTTTGACCTGCAGAAACAGCAGCAGGCAGAGACAGCGGCACGTTTGCAAAATAAGACTGAAAAGCATCAGAATATTGCGGATAAAGCATCTGCAAAAATGGAACGCAACGAAGCACTTGCAGAAAATGCGGACACTCCAAAGAAAAAGAATAAATACCTTAGTAAGAATCTTGACCTTTTACAGACAGAATACAAACACCTGATTAAGATCGCAGAATTGGAAAACGACAGTGTAAAAGCTGCCAAACTCCGTGCAGAATTAGAGAAAGAAATAGCGGATATTATTGAACAGCAGTTCCAAAATATCAGTGACTACTACTCTGCCAGACGGGATAAGATTTCAGATAAAGAATCATTGCAGGATGTGAAGTACGAGAATGCGCAGGTTGATGTTAAGAAAAAGAACGATATTTTAAATATCAAGACAAGATTTGCTTCCGAACGCAATGCCGAATCCGAACAGGAATACACGGATACTGCAAAACTGTTCAATTCAAACCGGACAGATGCAAAAAAGGCTGTAAACAAAGTTAAAAAGTTAAGCAGTTCCGATAAGGAAAAGATTCTGAAACTGATGGAATCTAAGGAAGAAATTCCGGAAAATCTTATGGATAAAGTTGCGAAGCTTGATCCGGATGCATACCAGAAGTTATTGAATTATAATGATTCTCTTGACTGGTTAGAGAAAGCTACATTAAACAAAAAGATTTCCGATGAAGAACTGATAAAGACAAAGCGTGAGAATGAAATTCAGAAACATCAGAATATTGCTGACCGTGCACAGGATAAGATGGATAAGAATGACGTGCTTCGTGAAATATCCACATCCGCATCCGAACAAAATCAGTACGAAAAAGAGAATATCAAATATCTGAATACACAATACAAACATCTGCTTGAAATTGCAAAACTGCATGAGGATGACGTGGAATACGCGCGTCCGGAAGGCTTGTGGACGCATCTTACTACAACCACAAGATTTCATTTGAAAATGAGTCCCTTGCAAAATTAAAAGAGGAAGAAACAAGCCTTGTGGAACAGCTGAAAAATATAAAGATGTTCTCCCCTGCCTGGTATGAATGTCAGGATGCCATCCAAAATGTACAGAATGCACAGGCTGATTCTCTTGTAAAAGTAAAGGAATACAAAGACGCGATCAATGAGATTGCGGATACCATTCAGAATGATATTGTAGATGCATTCCATGCTGTTACAGACGAAGCGGAATTATTAATTACCCTGCTGGGTGATGATCTGAGTGATGAAGATACAGGGGCACTCACTAAAGACGGGCTTGCGGTATTATCATTATATGTATCACAAATGAATATCTGTAAAGATGCTGCCGAATCCTTCCATAAGGAAATCAAATCCATGCAGGATGCTTTGGACAGCATAAAACATTATATTTATAATATTGAAGATAATGAGGAAACGGAGAATAAAGTACGGAAAGCTTTAGGAGATCAGGGAGCTGTTAAAAGTGACCAAAGTGACCAAAATATTATCAGCTTTTCTTACAAAATAAAAGCCGGAAACCTTGAATTACCAAAGCTTCCAGCCAATTAATAGAAATGCGGAAGATGGGACTTGAAAACCCATACCCGCTGAAAATCATTGAAAAAAGGAGGGTTCCGGCGCTTCATCTGCCCACCGTACCGAAAACGTACCAGACAAAATCCGGTTCTTGATTTCCAATAGAAAAGGTGCTAAACTATGCATGAAAAGTATAGGAAAGTTAAAAAGCTGTTACTGTATCGTATTTGTTCAAAGTGCGGGAATTGCGATATTAAGGAGGGGTTCGTTATGAGTGAAAGAGAGTTAGCCAAACAGATTATTGATAAACTGCCGGAATATAAAATCAGCAGTCTGCTTCTTTTTTGAGGGGAATACAGTTTGACGATGATATAGAGGATGACTTGTATTGTGAAAAATTAGTGGAAGAATATCTAAATAATCCGGACCCGGAAAAGCATGAAACAGTTACACTTGAAGAACTGGCGGCAAGGGAAGGGATTGCATTGTGAAAAAGTACGGAATCATCATTGAAAAACTGGCAGAAAAGTTTATCATAAAACTGCCAAAGCCAGATAAGGAAAGGGTTTTAAGGGCGATTCACGAACTGCCGGCGGGAAACGATATAAAGCGTCTGAAAGGCAGGAAAAGCATGGGGCTTTACAGGCTCCGTGTGGGCGATTACCGGATTATTTATAAAGTGAACAATAATGAATTAATTATTTGTGTGATCGATGCCGGAAACAGGGGCAGATATACAGTAAATATTAACAGGACAGGCATTGTCTGACAGTCTGGAGATGGGTCTGTGACATACTGCCAGGCATAATTAAAGTAATTTAGAGATATGGGGGCATATCAGATAGTAAAAATCTGATATGCCTTTTTGTACAATCATTTATTTTTTTGGTAGTGCGTAGAATGCGCATGTGAGTTTGCTAAAAATGGCTGTCGACATGACGAAGCGGCGGGTGGACAGGGAAGAATTCTTAAACAAGGAAACTGTCGGCTTCATGGATGCAGCGCACAGAAAGGGAAGACTGTCAACCCCCCTTCAAGGAGGCTGATGGGAAAGGGGCTTCCAGGTGGGGTTCATCACGGTGGGTGGTGGACCCCGCTTTTTCATGTTTTTGGATGCCGCTGATAGAGGGGCGATTGGGGCGGAATTATACTATCAGGCAAAAGTCGGTAGTTTCCGTGATAGTATCCGAGTTTTGCGTGAAAGTATAGGAGTTTCCGTGTTTGTTTGGAGTTTCGCCTGTTTGTAGAAAAATGCTGTTGAAATTTGGCGATATGCTGTTTTGTTAGGTTGCTTATAGCTTTGTTAGAAACGGAACGGCAGATCAAAATGATAATAATGAAGATGAAAAATTGAGGTTGGTAATTTATAATAGGCTATTTAATGTTTTTTCGAGAGTTTTTTGTATTGCTTTGCGGATAGTAAATATAGGTAAAATGTGGTAGAATAAAGCAATACGATAAAGAAGTTAAAATATGTAGAGATAAATCTTACAAGAGTGATGATATTATGAAAAACTTGCAATTTTATTTGGGAATGATGCATATGACTTCGGAAAGGCACAATTGCAATGTGCTGTTAATGATGCGAAGGCATTAGAGGAAAAACTTGTTGAGCTTTCATTTGAAACGAAAAGTATATTGAATTCGGATTTGGGAACAATGGCAGCGGAAATATCTAATTATGAAACTGTATTATCGGGATATGATGTTGGCTTGTTTTTCTTTGCTGGACACGGATTTCAGTTTGATGGATTAAATTATTTAGCTGCTACAGATACGAGTTTTGCTGATGATCGAAGTGCTGCATATACATCGTTCAGTTTGGATAATGTTATAGCAGCTATGGATAGAAGTAGTGTTTTAATAAAAATACTGATTATAGATGCGTGTAGGAGCTCAAGTGTTGGTGGAAACAGAGGAATTGGAACTGGATTTGCCCCAATATTTGCTCCACGAGGAACAATTATTGCTTTTGCGACATCACCAGGACAAACAGCGAAAGAGAAAGGAGAACATGGGCTTTTTACAGCAGCTATTCTTGAACATATTATGGTTCCTAATATTACAATTGAAAATATGTTTAAGAGAGTACGTAACACAGTGTATATATGGTCAAATTCAACTCAGGTGACTTGGGAACACACTTCATTGATGGGGGATTTTATATTTAGGAAAGCAGAATAGAAAGTACAAATAATATATATCATATGGATGCGCTCAGGGACGCATGTTACGAGTGTGAAGTGGGAAGTAAAATTTATGATTTAATCAGTGATTTAAAAACACATAATTATAATTACCAAAATCCTGTAATTAATAAAATGAGTAAAATGAAGGCAGACTTATTGAGGGCAGATATAAATGATTTATTTGTATTAGGAAGGAATTTGTATCAGGCTTCAAGTAATGCTTTTAATGTAATAAATTTTTTTGATAATTTACATAGTAATTTGAACAATTATGGAAAGGATGTAAGACGGCATCTGCTAAATGGAATGTCTTATGAAATTTACTTTGATAGTAAAGCACATTTGCGGAGAAAGTTTAAAAACGGTAAAAATTAAATGGATAAATGATGACTTCCTTGTCCCGGCTGTCTGATAAAGGATTTGTCAGTTGTGACCGTTCAACAGGAAGTAATCTTTATACCGCAGTTATTTCAGAAAATGAATATAAGACCGGAGCAAGCAGGAATTTTCTTGAAAGACTGTATAACAATTCAATACAGAATATGGTGGCCACATTGTATAGCAATAAGGCAATCAAGGATTCTGATATTGAGGAGCTTAGAAATTTTCTGGATAAACTGGAGGATGAACAATAATGACAAATATGTTTCTTTCTTTTTTGGAGATTTCAATACCAATCAGCTTAATTATTGCGTTGCTGCTTCTGTTTACCTCTTTTCTCAATAAGAGGTATGCTGCAAAGTGGAAATACTGGATTTGGATAGTGCTGGCATTGCGGCTGCTCATTCCTATAGGTGGGAATGGCGGGATGCCTGCTTCAGATATGCAGCTACAAAGGGAAACACTGACATCATCAGGATCTGAAAAACCGCCGCTGGATGTGCTTGCTGGCAGGATAGCCCAAGGGCGGGTTATTGTTGAGATTCCGGCACAAATGACGGCTCCGATTCAGAGACAGCATGAAAAGAAGGCAGCAGTATTTCCATGCTGGATATACTATCTTTTGTCTGGATGTTTGGCAGCCTGACTTTGATATCTGTGCTCTGGTGAGTTATTTTTATTATAAACGTCAGATTTATAAAAAGGAAGGATTGTAAAGAATAGAGAAGTTCTGTGCCAGCTTCTTAAACTGAAACGTGAATTGCATATAAAATGTACAGTACCTGTCATAGAGTATCCGGAAGCGGCCAGTCCCATGCTGATAGGCTTCTTTCATCATATTTTAGTCCTGCCCACAGAACAATATGACTTGGAGGAACTTTTCTTTATTTTGAAGCATGAGTTGATTCATCTCAAGCGGGGAGATATCTATTTTAAGCAGCTTTTTGTAGTGGCTAATGTAGTTCACTGGTTTAATCTGCTGGTTTGGATTATGCAAAAGGAAGCGGCCGTTGATATGGAATTATCCTGTGACGAGAGGGTTACAAAGGATACAGATTATGTTACGAGGAAAGCATATACAGAAACACTGTTGTCTACGCTTCATAAGCAAAGTTCAAAGAAAACCGCTTTATCAACTCAATTTTATGGAGGAAAGCAGATTATGAAAAAACGATTTAAAAACATTTTAGCAAAAAAAAGGAAAGAAAAATGGAATAGCTGTTTTGATTTGTGCCATTATTTTAACAGTCAGTTTGGGAACGCTTGTGGGCTGTTCAGTTACGAAGGAAAATACAAATGATGGAGTTGGTTCATTGGAAGCAGAAAATGTTTCGGATGAAAGCATTCAAACGATGAGCCTTTGCTGGAATCTGCTCTGAATAATAATGAGTATGGCTCTAATGAAGATGGAGGTGGAAATGAGTCTGTTGCGAATCAGCAGGAAAGCAATGCACAGTTGACGGAAAGTGTGAATCCGGAAACATTTCCCATTGGTGAATATCATGATGATATGGGTTCCCAGTTGATTATCTCTAAAGTTGATGACAAAATTATACTGTAACATACGGTATATACAAGTTAACATATGTGGAAAATGCAGATGGAAGTTATGATGCAAACTCTGGAATATTATCATTTTCGGGAACAGACATCAGCACTGAAATTGAATTATCTGCTGATATAACAATTCAGGGAGATAATTTAATAGTTACATTGACACATTCTGAATATCCAGATTGTCCGACAGGAACCACTTTTGAATTTGAACCCAATCCATCATAACAGAATGAAACCGCCGCACTATGGACTTCATCCGCCATATGCGGCGGTCAGCTTTTTTCCTAGGCCGGGCGGCCTGATAACGGAAATTACCTGGAAAGCGGGGGAATAAGAGGTAATATGCTTACACGGTCAGTATCGGCTGTGCGCTTATAGTCATTTCGTGCAATTTATGGGAGTTTCGTGCAATGGGATTTGATAGGATACCCCATAATCCGATATAATTTATAGTGGAGAAAAACACAGAATTGAGGGAAATGCGATGAAGATAGCGGTCTGTGATGACAGCAAGAAGGACAGGGGCGTGCTGCGGGCGTTGCTGGAAGCCTGCGGTTATGATTTTGAAATAAGGGAATACGGCTCCGGCGAAGAACTTTATGCGGATATGGGGTATGTACGGGAATGCGGCATTGTGTTCCTCGACATCAACATGGAGGGCATGGACGGGCTGGCAGCGGCGGGGAGGATTAAGGCGGAATGCCCGAAGGTACATATCGTGCTGGTGACCGCCTATGTGAACTATGCGCTGGACGGGTACAAGGTGAAGGCCAGCCGGTTTCTTTTAAAGGATGACCTGAGGCAGACGCTGCCGGAGTGCCGGATGACTTTACGAGGCACAGCTATCAGAGGGAAAACCCGGCTCCCGGTATGGGAAGATAAGGAACCTGAAAGAAAGCGCCGCCTTGTTCAATTTCCTGAACGGCAACAACATCACTTCCATGGAGCAGCTTTATGAAAAAGTGACTGCCATGAACAAAGATTACTATTCCATGCGTGGGAAGATTGTCACCGCCGAGCGGCGTATCAAAGTGCTGGACGAATATCTTTCCATGTGGGAGAAATACGAAAGAAATAAAGGAATCCGCCGCCAGTTCGACAAGATGAAGCCGGGGAAGAAAAAGGAGCAGTTTGAGCAGAAGCACAGTGCGGAACTGGCATTGTATGCGGCCGCTGTCCGGTATCTGGAAAAACTGAAAACCGCCGGCGAAAAAGTTACTCCGAAAAAATGGCAGGCCGAGGCCGACCGCCTGAAAGCGGAGAAATCGGTGCAATACCAGAAAATGAAATCCATGCGGGAGGACATCAAGGCGGTGGAGAACCTGAAAAAGACAGCGGAGCAGTTGGCCAGGACGGAAAATGAACCGGCCAGAAAGAAGGATATAAAAACCATGCCGCCACAATCCGGCGCTGGGCGAACGCCGACAAAAAGAAAGAGGAACCGCCTGCCCGGAACCGGGATTACAGCGTAAAGGAAGGAGAAACCATATGACAGAGATTACCGCAGAAGTCCGGGCGGCCATTGACCGGGCTGCCGGGGATATGGAGCTTGCCGGGGACGAATACATAGAACTGGCTGATGGGCTTATCCACTGTAAGAAATGCCGTGGCAGCCGCCAGACTGTTGTGCCCAGGTTCGGAGGCTCCGGCTATTTCATGCCCCGCTGCCTCTGTTCCTGCCAGCAAAAGGCGCAGGAGGAACGGAAAGCCATGGAGAAACAGAAGGAACGCATGGAGCGTATCAAATGCCGGAAGGCACAGGGGCTTCAGGACAGATACCTTTATGATTCACTTTCGCCAATGATAACGGCCAGAATCCCGTCATGGAGAAGGCACACGCCTATGTGGGGCATTGGAAGGAAGCATACCGGAACAATACCGGCCTTCTGCTCTTTGGTGACGTGGGAACCGGGAAATCTTTTTTTGCCGGCTGTATTGCCAATGTCCTGCTTGACCGTGAAGTGCCGGTTCTGATGACGAATTTTCCATCTATCCTGAACCGGCTGACCGGTGTGTTTGCCGAAGACAGGGCGACCTTTATCGCCAGCCTAGACGATTACAGCCTGCTTGTCATTGACGATTTAGGCGTGGAGCGCAGTACTGAGTATGCCATGGAGCAGATGTTCACCGTCATTGACAGCCGATATCGGAGTAAGAAGCCGTTGATTGTCACAACAAACCTGAAACCGGAAGAAATCAAGAACCCGCCAGACCTTGCTCACGCAAGGATTTATGACCGCATACTGGAACGGTGTGCGCCGGTTCTTTTTTCCGGAAAGAATTTACGGGAGGAAGGAGCCATGGCGACCAAAGCGGTGGCGAAAGAGATTGTGAGTAAGGGATAACAAAACCTGATTGTATGAAAAGGAGCATTTATGAGTAAAAAGAAAATCACAGAGGACACTACCACCACAGCACCGGCTAAGAACGCTCCCGCACTGGTGAAGAAGATTGGCCGGACAACCTACATTGTGAGGGTTCATTTCAGCAAGACCAGCAAGGAAACCATGAGCGACAAAATCAAGCGTATGCTGAAAAATGAGATACAGCAGATGTAAAAAACGATAACGGAAACAAGCCGGGATTCAGAAATGCGCTGGCTCCCGGCTTGTAAAATCAGGAGGATTATGGTAGTATGAAGATATAAAAACGAAAGGGAAAGCAGGTGGGAAGATTGACAGTGACGGAACAGATAGACCAGAAACATCAGGAAGATTTACAGAGGCTAAGAGGCTTTCGCCTGCTTGATGATGATTTCCTCACAAAGTGTTTTGAGGGAGATACGGCAAGCATAGAACTGGTATTGCAGATTGTTCTGGAAAAACCGGATTTAAAGGTGCTGGACGTCCGCACCCAGGTATTTGTGGAGAACCTGCTGAACCGTTCAGTGAGGTTGGATATTCTGGCTACAGACAGCACAGGGGCAAAACTGAACGTGGAGGTACAGCGCTCCGACAAAGGAGCCGGGAGAAAAAGAGCCAGGTACAACAGCAGCATGATGGACGCAAACCTTTTGAAAAAAGGCGAGGACTTCGACAAGCTGCCGGAAACGTGGGTAATCTTTATTACAGAGAATGACGTAATGGGAAAAGGGTTGCCGCTCTATCCGATTGAGCGGTGCTTTTTAGGAACCGGGGAAAGATTTGAGGACGGTTCGCACATACTGTATGTAAATGGCGCTTACCGTGGAGATACGCCAATCGGGAAGTTAATGCATGACTTCTCCTGCATAGACGCAGCGGATATGTATTATGGGACACTGGCGGACAGGGTGAGATTTTTCAAAGAGAGCAAGGAGGGAATCGAGATTATGTGCCGGGTTATGGAAGATATGAGGAATCAGACATTGAAAGAAGGAATGCAAGAGGTTGCGCTTCGTATGCTGGCAGCTGGCAAATATGCTTTAGAGGAAATCGTTAATATTTCAGGACTTTCTCTTGAGGAAGTCAAACAACTGAAAGCTGATAGAAGCGCATAGGCAGAGTTATAGAGCCGGGAATCTAAAAAACAGGTTCCTGGCTCTATTTTTTTGCCCTGAAATGTAAATTTTTTGTGAATATGATTAAAAAGTCCTTTACAAAACGTCTCTGGCAAGACCGCAAAAAGCATACTATACGAACCAGCTTGCAAAACAGGGAATTTTCTCTTATCATAATATATGTCGGTGGTGCCGGAGCCTCATGAGAGGGACATGATCCCGTATAGGGCAGGCACACTGGTATGCGAGAGAAAGAACGAACTGTGGAAGGGGCTGTTCTTTCTCTTTTTTTGTTCCATAAAAACTATATCGGAATGACATGGGATGGTCAAGAGGAAAACGTGCCGCCTCCTGTAGCACACTTTTATAGACAGTGTATAAAAACTGAGATTATAATTTGACGTTTTTGTGCGGGAGATAGGAACTTTAATTTGCTGGGCTACATCCAAACCAAAGAAACCAAAGACAAGCATTATGGAAATGTGCATAACAGGCTATGGAATCATGGATAACTCTATTCACAGCACATGGAAAAGCTAAAGGGCAGCTTTCCCACGTCCTGCAAACAGAGTTACCCACAATTCCATGAGATAGCCAGTTATACACATTCCCACAATGCCGACTGCTACGGAATCCCTCTTTCCTTTCTTTCATAAAATTTTATTGTTGGACAAAATAGAACAATTTATCGCTATTCAGTTTTCTCGGAATGGTAAAAATGGAGTAAATTCATAAAATCTATTGACTTTTAGAACAATGTTCAATACAATATATTTGAACGTTGTTCAAGAAAGGAATATTGCTATGGATAAAAATGCCAATGTAAAAATCGCATTATTGAAGTTACAACGGAATTGATTGAAAAACATAACGGCAACATTAAGGACATAACCGCCCGTATGATTGCCACAAAAGCAGATGTTGGATTAGGTTTAATCAACTATCACTTTGGTAGTAAAGAAAAATTGATAACGGAATGTGTGCAGCGCATTATCGGAAAAGTAGTTACAGAATTTCAAATGACGAACCAATATGAAACAGATAAAGAACGCTTAATGGATTGTGCTACTAATGTTTTCAATTTTCTGTTTGAACATTCTGCTATTTCACGTATTTCTATTTTGGGTGATTTACAAAATTATACGGAAAACTGTAATTCTGTACTTACACAACGGGGCTTTTCGCTGTCTTTGAGAAATGATATTTCAAATGAGGATAAATCCATGTTTGTATTTATTCTTACTGTTGCAATGCAGGCGGCATTTTTAGGAAGTGAGACAATCAAACAATTATTGGGGTATGATTTTACGAAAACCGAGGATAGGGCAACATATATCAATAAATTGGTTGGTATTCTTTATAAAGGAACGGTGCAGATTGATGAATAAGAAAATAGGCGTGTATAGCTCTTGTGTTAATTTCATTGCGGTAATCTGTTTTGCTATGTCTATGCTATTTGACTTTGATTATGGCAGCTACTTTTTCTCTATGTTCATTGCATTCAGTTTTGTAGCTATGGTATGTGGATATGCCCACTTTGCTGAAAAGGAAGTAAAATTAGCGGGTTGTGTTTCAGTAGCCTTTTCCGTCATATACGCAGCTATTATTTTGTTAGTTTATTTTGCTCAGCTAACAACTGTACGATTAGATGATTTAACACAGCAAGCTGTTGCACTTCTTGATTTTCAGCAATATGGATTGCTATTTAACTATGACCTGTTGGGTTACGGGTTATGTCATTAGCTACACTATTTGCCGGATTGACGATAAAACCACAGAGAAAGATAGATAAATGGCTGAAATATCTGCTCATGGTACATGGCGTGTTTTTTATCTCTTGTTTGATTATTCCTATGCTCGGAGTATTCAAAACGGATAGTCTGACGTGGATAGGTATAGCTGTATTAGAGTTTTGGTGCGTTTATTTTTGTCCTATTGGTATTTTATCCTTTTTGCGTTTTCGTAATTGCAAGGAATGAGGTCTATAATGAAAAGAATAGAATGGGTACATTGTCCTGTTTGCGGGAGCAAAACAAGATTACAGATACGGGCAGATACAGAATTAAAAATTTCCCTCTTTACTGTCCGAAATGTAAACAGGAAAGCTTGATTAACGCAAAAGATTTACAGGTAACAGTTATTAAAAATTTGTATAAAAAGAGCCAGACGCAGAGCCGATAACAAGCAGAACTTTTGAGCTGCTGTTATCGGCTCTTTCTTTTAATAACAAAATTTATCTGCCGCACGACGGCAAAAGAAAAAAAGCCGTCGTTCAGTAGGTACTTTCTCATGCTCTTATAAACGACGGTTTTTGAGAAATCAAAGCCACCGTTTCTTTTTATCTTCTCAAGAAATGACGCGGTATCACTGTTAAAAGCGGCGGCTAAAGCAGGTAGCCGCCATGAAGCACATACCCTATCGACAAAATCCGACGGTCATTGACACATCAAAAAAAGCCCGTCCACCGCCGGAAACTTCTCTACCCTTGAATATGAACTATCTAATCATCTAAATACTGCTTACAATCCCCTTGCGCCTGTCCGGGCTTTTCGGACAGGCGCATTTTGCTGCTCAAAAATTTTTTGAAGAAATTTCAAAAAATCTTCGGCGTTTTTGAAAACCGCCGTATTGCCACGCGAAAAGGGGGAAGCACCACCAGCTTTCCAACGAGAAAGGAGGTGAGAATGTGGAACCTAATAGCAGGGAGTTTTACAAACAGTGTGCTTTTCAGAAGTTTTGTAATACGGTACTTCACAATGAAGCGTGCGACACTCATAGAGAGCTTCGCAGACACAAGGCAAAGGAAGTGACCTTTTCCGACAATCACGCCGAAGCTGCTTCTTGAAGCAATCCGTACTTTGCCGGAAGAAAAGCGCAAAGCCATATTGCTGTATTACTTCGAGGGAATGAACGATACCGAGATTGCGGAGCTGTTCAATACGTCGAGAAGCACGATACAGTACAGGCGGACAAGCTCTTTTGAGAAATTAAGAAAATATCCGGAGGAAAATGCTGATGAATGGGACGAATGGTAACGAACCCGGCTACCCGGAAAATGCCCTTGTTCCCTATCCTGTCATTGTGGCAGCGACAAAGGGCGACCCGGACGCCATGAAGATTGTCTTGCAGCATTTCAGCGGCTACATAGCCCGTCTTTCCATGCGGAAGCTGTACGACGAGCGCGGGAACGTCTATTTCGGCGTAGACCACGATATTCGGGAACGGCTGCAAGCAAAACTGATGATGGCTGTCCTCACCTTTAGGGCAGAGGAATAAACCGCGGCGGTGGGACGCTTTCACTCTCCCCCCTTTTCCGTTCCGCTGCTGACGCGGGCAGCACAGCCATTTTGAACCTTGAAAAAGAACGCGGCGCAAGATAACGGCGGCGCAGCATAGGGCAAATCGGATACGTTCCTTTTGCGCCGAGCCATACGGCGGGTGCGCCATGACGCTATCCGGGCGGGAGTATTCCCACCCGGACAGCCGAGCGACCAACACCGCGCCGGAAAGCAAGTGTAGCGGCTTGCGGGCGACGACACGCAAAATATACAATGATACTTCCTTACAGCCACAGTCCGAGCGTTAAGAGCGTCGCAGGCAATGGGTAGGGCTGCATGAGAACCATGCCGGGGTGAAATTCCCATGAGGTTATTCTAATAACCGTCCGATTAAAGCCTTTTTGAAACTATAAACCTTTTGCCATTTATAAGAAAGGGGGTATTTTCCTATGGCAAAACGAGAAACAGCAAGCCCCGTTACACCCATGTTCCCCATGTTAAAGACCGTTGAACAGATGAGCAAGATTAGCGGTATCGGGGAAAACAAACTGCGTGAGCTTATGGATAACGGAGAGCTTGAATATATCCAGAATGGAAACCGACGCTTGATAGCGGACGCCGCCATTTGGGACTGGTACCAGAGAGCAAAGATAGCAGCGAAGCCCCCGGCGGCACAAGAGGGTTAAGCTATGGCTATCAGAACAAAACAGGTCAATTAATGAATGGGTAGAAAGCTATGTAAGGGTAAATCTGCGACCGTCCACCTATGACGGATACAAAAAGACCATTGCAAACTATATCAACCCCTATATCGGCGGCGTTGCCCTTTAATCAGCTTACCCCCGCTATGGTAGATAAGATGTTTCAGCAGATTA
Organism: Eubacterium plexicaudatum ASF492; assembly: GCF_000364225.2. Taxonomy (GTDB): domain Bacteria; phylum Bacillota; class Clostridia; order Lachnospirales; family Lachnospiraceae; genus Eubacterium_J; species Eubacterium_J plexicaudatum. The sequence continues at coordinate 2,943,719 of NZ_AQFT02000001.1, read as the reverse complement.
TCGACAAAGGCTTGAAACCGTCCACCGCAGCCGGGGCAAAGCGCGTGTTGAGCGTGGCGTTGAGCCATGCCTGGAAATACCGCTATATCGAAACCAACGCGGCAAAGGACACGCTTACAAAGTTTGGCAAGGGCGACAAGACCCCGACCCCTACACGCCGGAACAGGTAAAAGCCCTCATGCAGCGCGTCGAGGGGGACAGTCTGGGAAATGCCCGTCATTCTGGGCGGGCTTTACGGTATGCGCCGTTCCGAAATCTTGGGGCTACGTTGGCGCAATGTTGACTTGGAAAACAATACTTTTGACGTTTCCGAGCAGCTCCCCTTTAAGGTACCGCCGAAAACAAAAGTCATTGAGGAAATGGCACCGCAGAAATCCAACGGGCGAAAGCTGCCTATCACAGAGCTTGCCCGTCCTTTCTTCCTCAAACAGCTTGCCATGCAAGAAGCGCAGAAAGAACAGGCGGCAAAGGACGGGAAGCCTTACTATGACAATGACCTTGTTGTGGCGAAAGCCGACGGTGCGCCGATTGCCGCGTCGTGGGTATCTTCACAGTTTGGAAAGCTGCTTGAAGATTTGGAAATGCCGCATATCCGTTTCCATGATTTAAGGCATACGGCGGCTACGAATATGCACCAACTGACGGGCGACTTCTACACAGTGGGCGAAGTCTTGGGACACACGCTTGCGGGTATCGGCGTATCGCTTGGGCTGTCTATGAACTTTGAAGCAGCCACAGCGCGTTATGTTGACGTGCGGCTTGAACGGAAGAAAGAAGTCCTTGACGCATACCATGACGCAGTAGGGAAAGCAGCCCCGCCGAAAGCAAAGGAAGCCGAGCCGAAAAAAGCAAAGGGCAAGGCAAAGAAAAAAAGCACTGATTTAGAGCTTTGACGGGCATATCTTTTTACTGCTTCTTATGGCGGCTTATATCTGTCCATCGAGTTAGGGCGTCAAATGGGCGTCAAAACAGATTTTTGTACCGCAGCCACAGGAACGGGCAAAGCCGCAAAAACATAGTGTTTATGCGGCGTTTCTGGTATTCATTTTTCGCGGCGTGGTGAGCAGATTATTCTACTATTTTTATAATTAGTTTATTGAACCCTAGACAACTACGAGAAATATAATGGAAAGGTATGGATATGAAAATGTCTACCGCGTTACTAATTATCCGCATCCTTTTGACTTATCTGCTTTACCGGACTGCCCGAATATCAACAATAGGACAGTACAGCGGTTTGCGGGGCACAGTGAACTGGCAACGACTTACAATTATTATAATTTTGATCGTAAATCGAAAGAAGAACAGGCAGAAGCAATAGACGAAGCACTTGCGTTGTAACTAAAAAGATAATCGCATCGAACGTACTTTCGGAAAGTGGGAATAGTGACAAAAAAAGTGACCATCGAGAAACAAGCAGGAAGGGAATAAGAACAGGAGGAGACAATATGACAGGCCAAGCGGCAAAGGCATACGGATGTGTTGCATACAGGATTATGGAATATGAAAAAGAAGAATTATCCGAAGAGTACCTGGATATGCTTATGGGGATACTCACGGATTTTTATACGACTGATGAAATCCAAAAAATATATAAAAAAATATAGTTTTGGATTCCTATGGATCGATTATGAATGAAGAGATTTTAATCATCCATGTTCTAATTGAAATCTTAACTTATCCGACGTCCCTCATATTCCTGAAATTCCGGAATGACCAATACAACATCTTTTCTTTCTTTTCATATAATTCAAAAATGCATCTTCTTTTTTCCTTAATTCTTGCATATTATCAGTCAATTCATAATCAAATTCTAAACTAATTGCCTGTAGGCCGAATCCATCATTATAATAATACGGATTGCCATACGTAACAGATTCATATTTAATATTATTATGTAATGGAGAATGCAGAGTAGTATTAGAAATATAATGGAACTGCTGCACCTTCCAAATTTTCTGTTTTCTATAAAATCTATATATTATGCTTGTAATAACATTTTGCTTTCCGATCTGACATTAGTACTTCCATAATACTTCCATAATAATTCCTTATATCATCCATTGACAGTGTTTTACGGCTCTTTTTTCGGAATGCCAGTACCACATTTTTTCTGACCCGCATATGTAAAACCGAATTCTTTTAATTCTTTCTTATGAACATATGTATTGCCAGATACCCATATCCATGCACCAACAAGTTCAATATCAATGCCTGTGAAATAAATAACCTTACTTAACATCTCTCGTAGCTTTTCATCCTCTGCGAAATCATATTTCATATTGTTATAATCAGTATTAGAGTGTGTCTTAAAATTCATTCCTGCCATCTGTACGCCCCACTTTGTGGGAGATTTCTGATACATTACCGCCATTATCAGAGTGATGCAGTTTTAATAACTCTTTATACTGCTTTCTTAATTCTTCCAAATGTACTGATATTCTCAAAATACTTATTCATAGTAATAACCTCCCTAAACAAAAAAAGTGTAAAGCATATTGGCAATTCAATAGGCTTTACACTCTGGTTTGGTGGTTACTTTATGTGGTTGTTTTTAAAAGGTTATATCTTCTACGTTTACTCCTAAAGATGATAATTTTGCAGTAGTTACTTTGAGTTGATAATCAAGTTCTTTATTTTCTTGATTCCCATTTTCTCTTTTGATACGTTGCAAATCCGTATACTTGTCAATAGTTATAGTAATTAACTCTTTATCTGTCATTTCTAATGCCTCCATAATCTCACCGCCTTTGTGATTGATGCAGTTGTTATTTGCTACAATCATTATAGCGTATGTGACTGAGAGTGTAAAGCCTATTCAGTTGCCAATGCAGAATAAACGCATTCTGTTTCGGGTTTTTCCCTATCGTTTTCCGGACTCTTCTCATGCTTCGTCCATAATACGTTTTCATCAACTTAATAATAAACATGACGAACCGTCTGATCAGCCCCAGGTTATGGACTGCTTTCTGACGTATGTTTTCCAGCAGGTCCTTACAGGCAAAATAATTCCGGATTTCTTCATAAGCCTGTTTCCGGTTCCCTTTGAATGCAAGACAATAATCTCCGTGTACTGCCTGCAGTTCATCCGGCCGGATGATGGCAAAGACCCTCTGCATCGTATCATGGGATGGAATCCCGTTCCTTAAGTCCGGATAGTTTCTTAAAGTTTCTCTTTCAACCACCGCAAAATCATAGATATCCTCCGGATGGAGACAGATGGTTACCATTGATAGCAAAAGCTAAAAGAATGATAGACAGGATAGAGACAATAAATAAAGAGTATGGATTTCACTATGAAGGTTTTCTGTTTGTAAAAGATGGATGCTGCTTGTCACCAGATGCGGTAGATGCACTGATGAAAAGGGGATGTGAATATATAGGTATTCCGGTAAAGACAATGCATAAAATTAGAAAAACTTATGCATCAACGCTGTTACACAATGGAGTTGATCTTAGTATCGTAAAAGATATGTTAGGACATGCAGATGAATCTACAACGTTAAAACATTATATTAATAATATTGAAGATAATGAAGAAACAGAGAATAAAGTACGGAAAGCTTTAGGAGATAAGGGAGCTGTTACAAGTGACCAAAATATTATCAGCTTTTCTAACAAAATAAAAGCCGGAAACCTTGAATTACCAAAGCTTCCAGCCAATTAATAGAAATGCGGAAGATGGGACTTGAACCCACACGACATTGCTGCCACAAGATCCTTAGTCTTGCTCGTCTGCCAGTTCCGACACTTCCGCATTTGTTACCAGATTTCCTGGCGACTCATTTAGTATAGCATTAGATGTGAAAGTTGTCAACAAAAAAATATAAAAATTTTTAATTGGAAAAAAATTAAAAAAATTTCAAAAAAGGGGTTGACGAATTCATAAAAGTCATGTATTATACATAATGTGCTCAGCAAGAGCAAGCAACACGCAGAAGTGGCGGAATTGGCAGACGCGCAGGCTTCAGGTGCCTGTGGTAGCAATATCGTGTGGGTTCAAGTCCCATCTTCTGCATTATAAAATGAAGCAGACCCGTTTCCGGATGGAAGCGGGTTTGCTTTGCCTTTTTATGATATACCTGCCGGAAGCAGGCATATCATTATTCCAAAGTGTTCAGATTGATCAGCTCGTGGTCAACGTTTGGAGCGAGCTGCCGCATCAGCGTATCCCCTTTGATAATGGTCGCGTAATATTTGCTCTGTGTCAGCAAATAGTAATCGTCTCCATCAAAATGATTCAGGTCGCCATTGCTGCAGCAGATAAAATATCCTTCCTCATTGACAGGTAAATCTTCCATCGTAATGGAGTATACATGTGTGTCGATCAGGTTCACCTGCAGTTCGTAAGCAATCCGATAGTTTTTTGTGTCATCTAATGTGCAGTATACGTCTTTATCGCCAACGACGTCTCCGAGCAGATCATACATGGCCAGGTTTTTGGAAGATGCTTTGCCGAGCTGTGAATTGATCGTGCCGATTTTTGCGGAATACAGTCCGGTCGGGATAAATGCTGCGGTCAGTAAGAGACAGGCGGCCGTACGATGCAGGTTTTGAAAACGCTGTTTATATAAGGAAAGTAGCACAAACAGCACGACGGCGCCGACAGCAGCGATCAGAATGCACCAGCGCATGGCAAATTTTTCGGAAAACAGACGGTAAAAGCCAATGCCGGCAGCGCAAAACGAACGGTAATGCCAGGTGTCGGTAATTTGCTGCAGGTTAAAATACAAAATGACGCTGATCACTGCATAAAAGCAGATTTCCGATAACGTCAGCAGTATTCGTCTGCGTGTACTACAAAGGGTCAGTTCGAAAAAGCCCAGCAGCAGTAAAATGCCGATGACGCATTCATCATAACGTGTATAAATAAAGTAAGTCAGATCGGTATCGGCGTGCAGGTTTGTAATGGATGCCGGTTCGATCAGACTGATGGCTGAGATCAGAAAGGTACCGATGCCGGACAGCAATGTAAACAGGTAAAAAAAGGTATGTCTCTCCGCTTGTCCGGAACGAAGGGCATGTATGATCTGAGAGGCGCAGCGAATCAGTCCCCAGAATACCAGACCGAATGTCGACGTCATCAGTCCCCACATTTGGCCGCTGAGGGAACGAATCAGATTTTCCCAGCCCTGCAGGGTCAGAAGGGAGAGCAGGTGGTCTTTTTGCGCACCCATACCGTTTTTGGGTTTCAGACCAAAGCCTTCTACCGTGCACAAATATGCTTTGATATCCACATTGACAAATAAAATAATGAGAAGCGGAAGCAGCATGGCTGCAAACAGTTTCCAGTCAATGGCGTCTGTCAGGCGCAGAAACAGCACAAGGATAAAATAAGCGGTTACAATACCAATGGTGCGGTTGTGGGTAATATAACAGGCGCCGGTACAGGTGCTGAGCAGGATGGCACAGCTGACGGACGGATGCTGTTCAAACAGTAGAAATAAATACAGCAGCAAAAAGACGAGCAGGTATAAAAACGTCTCGCTCCATGCAATGGGCCCTTGTGTAATATATGAAGAGTACATGCACACCATAAAAGAAACGGTAAGCAGCAGCCGGTATTCTGCTTTCGGAAACAGCAGTTGGGCGCACCGGATACACAGTATAAATGTAAGAATGGCAAAGATCCCGTTTAGTACGATTGCCATTTTGTACATCAGGTGCAGATTGTGTGTAATCCAAAACAGCGGCGTTAAGATCAGAGAGTAGCCATAGGAATACCAGTTCATATGGCCGGCAAAAACGTCGGACCAGTCGTGGCCGGAAAACAGTGCCGCGTGCGTCCAGTAGCCATATTCATCATTACGAATGGCCAGTACATTGGATTCGCGGATGTACCAGATGCGGAAAATAAAAATAATAATGGCACATAATGGGAATAATAAAGTGTCGAATTGCGTTTTTATTCTGTTTATCATAGTATAAACTCCCTGTCGTGTAATAATTAGCAGCTATTGTAAAGCTTATGCATATGATTATACAAAAAATATGAAAAAAATAAAGGAATTTCGATAAAAACACAGAATTTTAGAATAAGGAGGATAATCCTTATGACAATACGGGAAGAAATGGAACAGAGGGAACATAAGATTTTAAGTCCGTATGCGTCTTTCAGCGATCGGTCTGCTGGGAGGCAGATGGAAGAAGAACCCTGTGATATCCGTCCGGTTTACCAGCGTGACCGTGACCGGATTCTGCATAGCAGGGCGTTTCGCAGGCTGAAAAATAAGACGCAGGTATTTTTGACGCCAAAAGGAGACCATTACCGGACGCGGATGTCGCATACTCTGGAAGTATCTCAGAATGCACGTACAATTGCGAAAGCGCTGCGCTTAAATGAAGATCTGGCAGAGGCAATTGCGCTTGGACATGACCTTGGACATACACCGTTTGGCCATGCCGGCGAATTTATGCTGAACAGACTGTGTGACGGAGGATTTAAGCATAACGAGCAAAGTGTGCGGATTGTGGAAAAACTGGAGAAGCATGGAAAAGGACTGAATCTGACGAAGGAAGTGCGGGATGGTATTTTAAACCATCAGATGTGCAGTATGCCGGCGACACTGGAGGGCAGAATTGTTCGCCTTTCCGATAAAATTGCATATATTAATCATGATGTGGATGACGCCATACGGGCAAAAATACTGTGTGAAGAGGATATTCCTGCACAGTACAGGGAAATTCTCGGAACGAATGTACGTATGCGTTTGAATACTTTAATACATAATATTGTTACAAACAGTATGGACAAAGAAGATATTATGATGTCGCCGGAAGTGGAAGAGGCGATGAAAGGACTGCGGCAGTATATGTTTGTCCATCTGTATCATAATCCAAAGGCAAAGCGGGAAGAGAAAAAAGCAGAGGAACTGCTGGAACGTCTGTTTGAATACTATATGAAATATCCTGATAAGATGCCGGAACAGTTTACGGATATGATTGCGCAGGGCGAGCGGCAGGACCGGGCGGTATGCGATTATATTGCGGGCATGACGGATTTGTATGCGATTACAAAATTTAATGAGTACTATGTTCCGGTTCCCTGGCAGGTATAAGTCGGACGCTGTGATACGCCTGCGGTGACAGTAATAAAAAGGAGACAGCCAGATGCCGTTTTATTCTGAAGAATTAAAGGAAGAAGTACGTTCCGCGAATGATATTGTAGATGTCATATCCGGGTATGTAAGGCTGCAGAAAAAAGGCAGCAGTTATGTCGGGCTATGTCCGTTTCATAATGAAAAAACGGGTTCATTCCATGTGTCGCAGAACAAACAGCTTTATCATTGTTTTGGCTGCGGTGTGGGTGGAGACGTATTTGGGTTTTTGATGGAATATGAGAATTTTACATTTCGGGAGGCGATGCAGCAGTTAGCGGACCGGGCAGGGATTGTTTTGCCGCAGCAGGAAATGACGGAACAGGAAAAACGCGAGTCGGATTATCGTTCGATGCTGCTGGACGTAAACCGTGAGGCAGGAAAATATTACTATCTTTTGCTGCGCAGTCAGCATGGTGCACATGCGTTGGAATATTTCCGCGGACGGGAACTTTCCGATGCGACGATGAAAAAATTTGGTCTCGGCTACGCCGATAAATACAGCGACGATCTGTACCGATATTTAAAAACAAAAGGTTATGGAGACCGGCTGCTGAAAGATTCCGGCCTGATTACAATAGATGAAAAGCGGGGTGCGCACGATAGGTTTTGGAATCGGGCCATGTTTCCGATTATGAATGTGCACCGCAAGATTATCGGATTTGGTGGAAGAGTGATGGGTGAAGGAGAGCCAAAGTATTTAAATTCACCGGAAACACAGATTTTTGACAAGAGCAGAAATCTGTATGGTCTGCATCTGGCTAGGCAGTCGGGACGGCCGCAAATGCTTCTGTGTGAGGGGTATATGGATGTGATTGCACTGCATCAGGCCGGATTTGACAATGCGGTGGCATCGCTTGGCACGGCGTTTACAAGCGGGCATGCCAGCCTGTTAAAGCGTTATGCGAAAGAGGTGTATCTGACGTTCGACAGTGACGGTGCAGGTGTGAAAGCGGCGCTGCGGGCAATTCCGATTCTGAAAGAAGCAGGGCTGACGGCAAAGGTCGTTAATATGAATCCGTATAAAGATCCGGATGAATTTATAAAAGCGCTCGGGGCGGATGCGTACCAGGAGCGGATTGATCAGGCAGAAAACAGCTTTATGTTTGAAATTCGGATTTTGGAGCACAATTATAATATGAGCGATCCGCAGGGCAAGACGGCGTTTTATAACGAGGCTGCCAGAAAGCTGCTGGAATTTGACGAAGCGTTGGAGCGGAACAATTATATTGAAGCGGTTGCACAGAAGTATCAAATTGGCTTTGAAAATCTGCGCAGGCTGGTGGCGCAGGTCGGTACACAGACAGGACTTGTAAAAAAACATGAGCCGTTAAAGACAGGAAACCGCAAAAAAGATCTGCAGAAAGAAGATGGGATTACAAAATCCCAGAAACTGCTGTTAACCTGGCTGAGTGAAGAGCCGGCGCTTTATCCGGTCATTCGCGAATATATCACACCTGAAGATTTTCGGATGAGATTTGTGCGCATGCTGCCAAAGCATTGTTTGCACAGCTGGAAGAGGGAAATTTAAATCTGGCACAGATTCCCGGTCATTTTGAAGATCCCGATGAACAGCGCAGGATCGTGTCCGCATTTCATGAAACAATCCTTGAAGTGAAGACACGTGCGGAACGCGGTCAGGCATTAAAAGATACGATTATCAAGTTAAAGGAACATCACCTTCAGATACTGAAAGAAAATCACGATCCGAACGGTATGCAGGAGCGTTTTTCACAAATGCTTCAGGAGAAAAAAATGCTTGAGGCACTGCGGGGAAAAGAATTTCTGACACAGATGCCGGAAACGGTAAGCATGTAAGACCAAGAGAGGATGAAATCAATGGCGAATATGGAAGAAAACAGAAAGAAAATGAAAAAAAAGGATCATGCTTCGGAAAGAGAGGGCGCGGAAACACCGGTGTTTGATCAGCAGAAGTTTTTGGAAATTTTGGGCACGCTTGTAGAACGCGCAAAAAGAAAAAAAATATGCTGGAGTACCAGGAGATCAGCGATGCGTTCCAAAGCATGTGTCTGTCTGCCGAACAGCTGGAAAATGTGCTGGAATATCTGGAAATCCATAATGTGGATGTTTTGCGTATCTCGGATGACGACGACGATGATGATATTTTAATCGAAGACGAAGATGTGGAAGTGGAAAATATCGACCTGACCGTACCGGATGGTGTGAGCATTGAGGATCCGGTGCGCATGTACTTAAAAGAAATCGGCAAAGTGCCGCTGTTAAGTGCGGAGGAAGAAATTGACCTGGCACAGAAAATGGAAAATGGAGCCGTTGCGCATGAAAAGATCATCATTTTAAGAGGCCGCAGAGATAAACCGGGAACGACCGAAAGTGAAAAACGTGAATTGAATGAGGAAATCAACCGGCTTATTCTGGAGCAGGATCACGGTGAAGATGCGAAAAAGCGTCTGGCGGAAGCAAACCTGCGCCTTGTTGTCAGCATCGCAAAACGTTATGTGGGTCGTGGTATGCTTTTTTTGGACCTGATTCAGGAAGGAAATCTCGGCCTGATCAAAGCGGTAGAGAAATTTGATTACCGCAAAGGATATAAGTTTTCCACATATGCGACCTGGTGGATTCGTCAGGCAATTACAAGAGCCATTGCAGATCAGGCAAGGACGATTCGTATTCCGGTACACATGGTAGAGACGATTAACAAACTGATTCGTGTATCCAGACAGCTGCTGCAGGAGCTGGGACGGGAACCGTCTCCGGAAGAAATTGCAGCACAGATGAATATGCCGGTAGAACGTGTGCGGGAGATTTTGAAAATTTCCCAGGAACCGGTTTCTCTGGAAACGCCGATTGGAGAAGAAGAAGATTCGCATCTTGGTGATTTTATTCAGGACGATAATGTACCGGTGCCGGCAGACGCAGCGGCGTTTACATTGTTAAAAGAACAGCTTGGCGAGGTGCTTGGAACGCTGACAGAACGTGAACAGAAAGTACTGACGCTGCGGTTTGGCTTACAGGACGGCAGAGCACGTACACTGGAAGAAGTCGGCAAGGAATTTAACGTTACACGTGAGCGTATCCGTCAGATTGAAGCAAAAGCGCTGCGCAAACTGCGCCATCCAAGCAGAAGCCGCAAGCTTAAGGATTATCTGGAGTAAACATATGCAGAAATTATCGAAACGTCTGCAGGCAGTTGCAGATTTTGTGACGCCGGGCAGCCGGACTGCAGACATCGGAACGGATCATGGGTTTTTGCCGATTTATTTAATACAAAGCGGCAGATGTCCGCATGTAATAGCTATGGATATCCGAAAAGGGCCATTGATGCGGGCACAGGAACATATTGCGGCGGCCGGGCTGGAAGCCGTTATTCGGACCCGTCTGTCGGACGGTATGCAGGAGCTGGAAAAAGGCGAGGCAGACAGTGTTGTGATTGCGGGAATGGGAGGACAGACCGTGCTTCACATTTTGGAAGCGTCACGCCGGCTGCTGCCGGACTTTGAAGAGGTGATTTTGGAACCGCAGTCCGATACGGCCAAAGTACGTGCATATGTGCGTGAACATAAGATGTATATTGACAAGGAAGATCTCGTATATGAAGCCGGAAAGTTTTATCCGGTTATGCATATCGTATGGAAAAAGCCGCAGATGGGGGATACATGGGAAAAAAACAGCCGTAACATGTCCCGGCAGCTGCAGGAAAAGTTAGTGGAGCCGCAGCGGATTCGCGGATTGCTGGATCGATACGGTGAATGTATAATATATGGAAAGCATCCGGTGCTGCGCAAGATGCTTGAGCGGGATCAGCAGCGGGAGCGCGGCATTTTAGAGGAACTCCGAAAAGGTGCGCGGGAAGCCTGCGGACAGCCGTGTACGGGGAGACATTTGAGCGGGAGAAGGAAGTTCGGATGCGGCTGGAGGAGGTTCAGGCGCTGCGGGAGATTTTGGAGCGTATTTGAAGGCAGGTGAATAACAGGTATGGAAGTATATATCAACGTAAAAAATTTTGGTAAAATTTCCGAGGCTAGAGTTAATATCAGCAATTTTACTGTTTTTGTAGGAAATAATAACAGTGGGAAAACACAGTTGATGGAGCTGATCTATACGGTTATGAAACATCTGTCCTCAAAGATTCCGAATATAACGATTCCACGTATGGAGCAGATGGATGCTTTTTCCATAGGCAGGAAGGAACTATGTGAGATGAATGCGTGGGTAAATGCATATCTGGCAAAACATATCAATGCGATCATTGAAAAATCTTTCCATGCGGCCATTCCGGTTGAGGAAGTCACATTGGAATTTGAACATCCGGACAGCAGTTATGAAATATATTGTCTGACTGAAAAAACGATAAATTATGTTCTGAAGGAAAATGGGAATATACGCGAATTTTTGACACCTGAATTGATATCTCAGGCAGTTGCGGATACCGGTGAGTTTTATGGTTCTATTATCTTAAAAAATAATATACAGGGAGATAAAACGAAGATAGAAGAAATGCGGGTGCCGGCTGGATTACCTGTAGAAGTTGCTCGTGGAATAGGCATTTGCCATGTGCTGGCAGATGTTTTTGGAGCAAAAGCGCCTTCTTCTTCCAATGTTTTGTTTATGCCGGCGTCACGAATGGGGCTATCATTGCTGTATAAACGTTATTTTGCCAACAACAGGCAGGATACGGGCATGTTAACGCGACCGGAAAAGGAGATCGGTGCAGTTACGGAACCTGTTTCGGATTTTTTAACATTTTTACTGGACTATAGCTATTCGGAGCGGACAGCGAAAAAGAATGATGATTTGATTCGGTTTATTTCGTCATATCTGATTGACGGAACAATTCGTGAAAACGGCGAAACTACGGAGTATATACCGGAGGGACAAGAGAATGCAATTCCGGTTTTTGTAGCGTCGTCTATGGTAAATGAAGTAGTGCCGGTCGTGAAAGCACTGACAGATTCCAAGGAGACAGATTTTATTTTTTATGATGAAGTTGAAACAAGTATGCACCCTTTGAAACAAATGGAAATGGTTAAATTGCTGAACCGTTTGAATAATAAAGGGGTAAAGTTGATTGTAAGTACTCATAGTGATACGATGGCTACTAAAATGAATAATTTGCTGCTGTTATCGTATGGAGACTTTGATTTTGAAGCGGTACGCAAATTATTGAAAAAAAATGGGATTGACATTGAACAGGAAGATTTATTAATTTCTCCGAATATTCATGTATACCAGTTTGTAAATCAATCTAAGGATAAAAGTATGGTGGAAGAACTGGTCTTTCAAAAAACGCCATGTACGGGATACGATTTTAGCCTGTTTCATGACAGTACAATGCATTTGTTCGAAGAGGCAAAAATTGCAATGGGGATAGAAGATGAAAATTAAAGGAGATACAATCAAAGACCCGGCAGCATTACTGTCCGGCCGATTGTACCGGGTTTACAGCGACAAAACCATTATTCTTGAAGAGAGAGAAACGGACGATGTGGTTCATATTCATTTTTTAATAAAAGAGGGTCAATATGGCATTTATGGAAATGAATATAAGCCTCCCTTTATTGAGGATAAAGGCGGAAAAAAAGCAGATATTTTCATATTGGTTATTGATGAGCGTAGATGTTGTTTCAGTTCCTGGGTAATAGATGTAAAAAAATCTGTTGGCGGAGAAAATGTTATTTATCATCTGGTTGAACAGTTAACAGAGGCGGTAAAACATAAAAGTGCGATTACTACATATTTGGACGAATATGCGGAAGAATTTCATATAGGATATATTACGCGAGAAATATGCAGAGATCGGATACAGGAGACGATCAAAAAGAAAACTGCTTATTTGGAGAAAGAAAAAGCAAATATTCAATGTCTTCCGGCATTGATAGGAGCGGAAGCGCGTTTGCAATTGCTAAAAGAAGAGGCCAGATTGAAAGTATTGTCGGCGTTTCAGAGTGATTGTATTGAAATAGGAAAAAATAAATTCAAAATTGAAACTTACATTTCTCAGGAGAAAGACGGCAAATATTTTTATGAATTGAATGCAGAATGCTCTTGAATGAATAAAAAATGAATAAAAAGCGCTACAAAACAACATTGGAGGAATAAAATTGAAATGTAAACAACTCATTCGGATATTAAACCAACAGGCAGACGAAGCTTACGCCTGCAGCTGGGATAATGTCGGTCTGCTGGTCGGCAGTACCAGGCAGGAGATAAAAAAAGTATATATTGCACTGGATGCGACCGATGAGGCAATCAGCGAAGCGATTGCCGCGGACGCTGATTTTCTGCTGACGCACCATCCGCTTATTTTTCAGGGGATGAAGCGTATTACGGAAGAAGATTTTATCGGGCGCAGGGTGACCGCGCTCATTCGATCGGGCATTTCTTATTATGCGATGCATACCAATTTTGATGTGATGGGTATGGCGCAGCTGGCTTGTGACCGGATGCATTTGCAAAATGCGGCGCCATTGGAAATTACGTGTGAGAAAGACGGTCAGGCACAGGGAATCGGAAGAGTGGGTGAGCTGGAAAAGCCGATGCGGCTGTCCGAATGCTGCGCGCTTGTGAAGTCGGCATTTGGTTTGGAACATGTCAAAGTATTCGGCAATATGCAGGATACGGTCGAACGTGCGGCAATTTGTCCCGGTGCCGGAAAAAGCGATGTGGCACATGCGCTGCAGGCAGGCGCGCAGGTCTATATTACCGGAGATATTGACCATCATACCGGAATAGATGCGGCAGCGTGCAAAATGGCGGTAATTGATGCGGGACATTATGGAATAGAACATATTTTTATCGCATATATGGCAGAGTATCTTAAGGAACATGCTCCGGAGCTTACCGTGATACGGGAGAGCCGAAGGGAGCCGTTTCAGATTGTCTGATTAAGGAAACGGATTTATGAGGTATTATGTGTATGGGTGATCAGGGATATTGGATTCAATATAAAAATGAAAAAAAGCAATATGTGCAGGGAACTACATTTCTGGACATTGCGCAGGAATACCGCAGCCGGTATAAGGATGATATTGTACTGGCGGTATTTAATAATAAACTGCGGGAATTAAATCGTACGGTTGAGGCGGACGGGGTTCTGTCTTTTCTGACGACCGCGGATACAAAAGGCAGAAAAGCATACCGCAGAAGCATGGTTATGATGCTGGAAAAGGCAATTTTTAACCTGTACGGGACGGATGTAAAGCTGCGGGTGATGCACACGCTTGGACAGGGACAGTATTGTGAACTGGAAGGCAACAGGGAGGTATCGCAAAAGCTGCTGCAGGAAATTGATGCGGAAATGCGCGAGATCTGCAAAGCAGATATTGAAATATGCAAGCATACGATTCATACGGATGACGCGATTGCGAAATTTCACGCGTATGGAATGGATGATAAGGCAAAATTATTCCGGTTTCGCAGAAGTTCTCATGTGAATGTGTATAGCATGGATGGATTTCAGGATTATTTTTACGGATATATGGTGCCGTCTACCGGATATTTGAAATACTTTGAGCTGATGCGGTATGAACAGGGCTTCGTTATGATCTTTCCAAACGAAGATACGAAAAAAGTGTCTGACTTTCATACTTCGAATAAGCTGTATCATACATTGATGGAAGCGGCGGCATGGGCAAAGCAGATGCATATTAATACGATCGGAGAATTAAACGAACAGATCGTAAAGGGACGGGTTCAGGATATTATTTTGCTGCAGGAAGCCGAGATGGAGCGGCGGATTGGCAAGATTGCAGAGCAGATTGCAGAGGAAAAAAATAAGAAGTTTATTTTGATTGCAGGTCCTTCTTCGTCAGGAAAGACGACGTTTTCACACCGTATGTCGATTCAGCTGCAGGCGCACGGACTTACGCCGCATCCGATCGGAATGGATAATTTTTACGTGAATCGTGAAAAAACGCCGCTGGATGAACATGGACAGTATGATTTTGAATGTCTGGAAGCGATTGATCTGGAACTGTTTGATACGACAATGGAAAATCTGCTTGCAGGCAGGGAAGTCGAACTGCCGCATTTTAACTTTAAAAACGGAAAACGGGAATATAAAGGGGAATATTTGCAGCTGGGACCGGATGACGTGCTTGTAATTGAGGGAATACACGGTTTAAATGACAAGCTGCTTGCTACGCTTCCGCCGGAAACGAAGTTTAAAATTTATATCAGCGCGCTGACACAGATCAATATTGACGATCACAATCCGATTCCGACGACAGACGGACGGCTGATTCGCAGAATTG
Source organism: Eubacterium plexicaudatum ASF492 (assembly GCF_000364225.2). Classification (GTDB taxonomy): domain Bacteria; phylum Bacillota; class Clostridia; order Lachnospirales; family Lachnospiraceae; genus Eubacterium_J; species Eubacterium_J plexicaudatum. Next base: position 2,928,391 of record NZ_AQFT02000001.1, on the reverse strand, counting down.
TGCGGGATGCGTTTATGCGGGGCACTTCGGCGGAACATACGATTGCAATGTGGCAGTCCGTACGCAGAGGAGAAGAGAAAAATATTTTCCCATTTCAGGAGCAGGCAGATGTCATGTTTAATTCGGCGCTTATTTACGAACTGCCGGTTTTAAAAATGTATGCGGAACCGCTGCTGTTTGCCATTGAGCCGGATAGTCCGCAGCATATGCAGGCAAAACGTCTGCTGAAATTTTTGGATTATTTTCTGCAGGTTCCAAGTGAGGAAGTAGGCAGAAATTCCATTTTACGGGAATTTATCGGCGGAAGCTGTTTTCACGTATAAAACACTTTACATTTTCCATAATTTGTGTTTGAATAGTATAGAAAGCAAGCAGGATGAATGATCGCAGCTGCACGGGCCGAAAGGCCGCAGGTGAGGAAAGTCCGGGCTTCATAGGGCAGGATGCCGGATAACGTCCGGTGGAGGTGACTCCCAGGAAAGTGCAACAGAAATGTACCGCCAGCTATTTGGCTGGTAAGGGTGGAAGGGCAGTGTAAGAGACTACCGCCTTCCTGGTAACAGGGAGGGCACATGTAAACCCCATCCGAAGCAAGACCGAGCAGAAGCAGTGACGTGGCCCGCCAGCTTCAGGTAGGTCGCTTGAGGCGGCTGGTGACAGCCGTCCTAGATAGATGATCATTCCAGACAGAACCCGGCTTACAGTCCTGCTTGCTTTAAAAAACGGAAAATCGGACTTTGCAGACAGATAACAGACTCTGTCTGCAAAGTCCTTTTTTATATATGTATGGCAGCAAATAGCGTAAAAAAAAGCGCTGTTCACGTAAAATGCGGGCATAGATGCCGAAATAGGATACACTGATAAAAAGGAGTGAACATGCCATGAAGAGAATTGATTTTAACGAAGGCTGGACGTGCAGATGCATCACGCGGGTGGAAGCGGAATATCCGGTAACGCTTCCTCATGACGCGATGCTTGGCGAAGCACGCAGCGAGGAAAGCAGAGGAGAAGGAAATACCGGATGGTACATGGGAGCGGATTATGAATACCGTAAAAAATTTGTAATTCCAAAAGACGAGGAAGGTTCGGATTTTCTCATTGAGTTCGAAAGTGTGTATCATAATGCGGAAGTATATATCAACGGGACGAAAGCGGCCGAACGACCATATGGGTATACGAATTTTTATGTGGATGCGAAAGCACTTATAAAATACGGTGCGGAAAATGAAATCCGGGTAGTCGCGCACAATTCGGATCAGCCAAACAGCCGCTGGTATTCGGGAGCAGGTATCTACCGGCCGGTATTTTTATGGACAGGCAAAGGTGCGTATGTCAAAGTAAATGGAGTGAAAATACATACAATCAGCTGTCGTCCTGCCGTTATAGAGGTGGCGGCAGCCGTTTCCTGCTGTGGGATGGGAAAGATTGAGATTTGCGACGGAAAAAACGTGATCGCCAGCCGTCAGATAGAAGTTCGTTCGGAAGACCGGAAAGGCAGATATCGGACAAAAACGGAAATTACGGTGCCGGATGCGCAGCTGTGGAGCTGTGAAAGTCCGAAACTGTATACATGCCGGGTGGTATATGGAGAAGATGTCGTAGAGGAGACGTTTGGAATCCGGCTTTTGAAATGGAATGAAACGGATGGATTTACGATCAACGGAAAGCGGACGATACTGCGGGGAGCGTGCATTCATCACGACAACGGAATACTTGGCGCATGCGCCTATCCGGAAGCGGAAGAACGCCGTGTGCGTATTTTAAAAGAAAACGGGTACAATGCGCTGCGTTCCGCACATAATCCGTGTTCCAAGGCGCTGCTGCATGCCTGTGACCGGCTGGGTATGCTGATGGTAGATGAATATGTGGACGTCTGGTATATTCATAAGACGGAATATGACTATGTAGATCATCTGGAAAAATGGTGGAAACAGGACTTAAAAGATATGGTAGAAAAAGATTATAACCATCCTTGTGTCATTATGTATTCCACAGGAAATGAAGTGTCGGAAACGGCACAGAAAAAGGAATTGAGCTGACCGGAACATTTACGAATTATCTGCACAAACTGGACGGTACAAGGCCGGTGACGTGTGGAATTAATATTTTCTTTAATTTTCTCAGTTCCGTTGGTCTCGGTGTTTACAGCGATGACAAGGCAAAAAAACATGCCGAAGCAGCTGAGAAAGCGGCACAGGCAGCCCAAAAAGGAAAAGCAGGCGGGAACGCAGAGCGCAAAAAGCCGGTAGGCAGCGCATTTTATAATACGCTGGCATGTATGATAGGCGATTATTTTATGAAATGCGGCGCAACGCTTTATCCCTGTGATGTGAAAACAAGAGATGCGTTTGCGAATATGGATATTGCCGGGTATAATTATGGAAATTTCCGTTATAAGCATGATTTGAAGAAATATCCGAAACGGCTGATTTTAGGCAGTGAGACGTTTTGCAAAGATGCTTATTCTTTTTGGGAAACAGCAAAGAAACACAAACGGATTATTGGCGATTTTGTTTGGGCCGGCATGGATTATATCGGGGAAACCGGTGACGGTGCGGCGGAATACCGCGATTATAAGGAGGATAATCCGGCCTGCAGAATGACAGGCAATAATGGGCGGATTGATCTGTTAGGAAGGCCGAGGGCAGAGGCCGCATTTACGAAAGTTGCTTTTGAACAAAGCATCGGTCCGTATATCGCAGTCGAGCCTGTTTATCAGAAGGAGAAGCTGCATCTGACCGGCTGGGCGCTGACAAAAGCAATGGAAAGCTGGTCTTACGCAGGATGCGGCGGCCAGCCGGCAAAGGTAGAAGTCTATGCAAGAGCGGCGAGCGTAGAACTGTTCATAAACGGAAAAAGTGTCGGTAAAAAGCAGATGAAAAGTAGGTGCCGGGTAATGTTTTCGGTGATTTATGAAGATGGTGAGATTACGGCGGTTTCTTATGATAATAACGGTGCCGAACTGGGACGAAAGACATTAAAACGGCCGGGACAGAGACGATGCTTCGAATTTGTCCGGAGGAAGCTTCGATAAAGCCAAAAGGACTGGGTTTTATCTGGCTGCGGTATACGGATCGGGAAGGTATGATAAAGCCGATGGAAAAACATCTGCTGAAAGTCGAAGTCGAAAATGGAAAGCTGGTTGGCCTGGGCAGCGCCAATTCTTATGTAAAAGGAAACTATACGGACCATACGGTAAAAACGTATTATGGGGAGGCGCTTGCAGTCGTACGCGCGGATGGAAGCGGAGCTGTGAGGGTAACGGCAGCGAGCCGGGAGCAGAAAAAGTCGGTGGAAATCCCTTTGTGGAATGCGGATCAATGCGATGGTCATGCATGATTTGGCAGTATTGTATAATTATTGTGCAGTTCACGTAAAAAAATGTACGTTCTGTGCGGAATAGATTCACGGAGGGTACAAGAGTGCTATATTATCCTTACAAAACAACGTGGTTGTTATTACAAAATTAAGCAATATGCTTAAAGGAGGGAAAATATGAACGGCAAAAGGAGCAATCTCTGGCGCGGGCTGACGACCTGTATGGCTTCCATGCTGGCAGTTTCGATTACGGCGGGGCCGCTGGTGGACAGTTATCGTACTGATATTGACAAGTTTTTAGGGACGAAGAGTACCCGAATGGTAACGGAAGAGTCTGGTGATGAAAATTTGTATACGTACAAGTCCGATTATAGCAATACGACGGAACTGTTAGATGCCATTGAGGATTTGGGTGAACGTGTCAGCGAAGAGGGGTCTGTTCTGTTGAAAAACGAAAATCAGGCGCTGCCGCTGTCAGAAGAAGAAACACAGAAACTATCACTGCTTGGATTTTCCGGGTACTATCCGGTTCAGGGCGGCGATATGGGAAGCTCGCTTACGGCAAACGGAGGGATGGACGCATCTTCCAATACGGATGCGGATACGGTCGATTTTGTGCAGGTGCTGACTGCAAAAGGTTTTGCAATGAATGAGACACTTGGCAGCCTGTATAAAGATCTGGAAGCAAGTTTTAAGACCGAAGTGGATATGTGGGGAACCAAAATTGAGTATTATCATATTACGGCACCGGGCACGTCCGATGTGTTTTCCAGCAAAGAACCGTCACAGGAAGCGATGAACGGCGTGAATGCGGCATGGAAGGACAGCCTTGAGGATTATAATGTGATGCTTGTAACGATTGCGCGTTCGTCTACGGAGAACGGAACGTATCTGCCAGGCGTAGACGGTGTGGATCCGTCGCAGTCTTTGAACCAGTCCGACGCACTGGGACTTTCGGACGATGAGCGCGACCTGATTCAGGCGGCTGTTGAAGCAAAAGAGGCAAACGGCGGAAAAGTAATCGTTTTGTTAAACAATGCAAATGCGATGGAAATAGATGAAATCAAAAATGACGACGGGGTAGACGCCATTTTAGAGATTGGCCTTCCGGGTGGTTATGGATTTTACGGTGTGGCAGACATTCTGTCAGGAGCTGCCAATCCGTCCGGTCATCTGTCCGATACCTATGCGGTAACAAATGCGAATTCACCTGCAGCGCAGAATTTTGGTAATTTTGCATGGACGAATGCCGATCCGGCGCAGAATATTAATTCGTTTGAAGTAGAAGCGGAAGGCATATATGCGGGATATAAGTATTATGAGACAAGATATGCGGATACGGTGCTTGGTCAGGGCAATGCGGACTGCAAAGCCGGAAGTTCGACCGGAGAGGCATGGGATTACGCAAAGGAAGTATCTTATCCGTTTGGCTACGGACTGTCGTATACGACGTTTGAACAGGAGCTGAAACATGTGGATGTAGACCTTTTGGCAAAGACGGTTACGGCAGAAGTAGAAGTAAAAAATACCGGAGATGTGGCAGGCAAAGATGTCGTTCAGTTTTATGTATCGCTGCCATATACGGACTATGATAAGAAACATCTGGTAGAAAAATCAGCGATTCAGCTGCTGGATTATGAAAAAACGGGTCTGATCGAACCGGGAGCTTCCGAGACGGTTACCATTACCGCGGATGCGCAGGATATGGCAAGCTGGGATTCTACCTGCAGCAACGAAGCAGGTACGAGCGGAAACTGGATTTTAGACGACGGCGTTTATTATTTTACGGTCGGAAACGGCGCACATGAAGCAATTGACAATGTTCTGGCCGCACAGGGACAGGATACGGAAGGCAATAAAGAAAATGTAAAGGACTGGGAGCTGGCACAGTTTGACTCCAAAACATTTGCAAAGTCTCTGAATGGAACGCCGGTAGAAAATCAGCTGGCAGATGCCGATCTGAATTACTGGATGGCGGATACGGTAACTTATCTGAGCAGAAACGACTGGGAGAAAACATGGCCGTCTGCCTATACGGACTTAACCGCTACGGAAGATATGCTGGCGGTGCTGGACAATGACATTTACGAAATAACGGCAAATGGCGATCCTTCTTCGGTTACATTCGGAGCGGACAACGGTTTGACGCTGGCGGATTTAAAAGGGGTTACGGATCCGGAAGATGAACGGTGGAGCCTTTTGATGGATCAGATTACGCTGGAAGAATGTATGATCCGTACGGCATTTGGCGGAACGAGTACAAAGATTATCGAATCGATTTCTTCGCCGGAAGTTATTCAAAATGACGGACCAAACGGCTTTAACTCCTATCCTTTGGGACAGTATGCAAATGCGGATGGTTCTACCGGTGATCCTTGCGTCATTGCCGAAGATGATAAGAACCGGGAATATAAGATGGGTGTTATGGCAAATGAGACGGTTATTGGCCAGACGTTCAGCAAACAGCTGGCAGAAGAATGGGGCAAAGTCATAGGCAACTATTCTCTGTGGGCGAATACGACGATTTTCTGGGGAGCAGGAACAAACCTGCATCGTGTACCTTATAATGCGCGCAACCATGAATATTATTCGGAAGATGCGGTGCTGACAGCCGGACAGGGTTCTGCGTTTATTGCAGCCGGACAGTCTTATGGAACGATTATTGCGCCTAAGCACCTGGCGTGCAATGATACGGAAATTAACCGTACCGGAATTGCCGAATTTATGTCGGAGCAGGCAATCCGGGAAAATGAACTGCGTGGTACACAGGATTGTATTGAAGAAGCAGGAGCGCTTGGCGTAATGACGACCTATAATCGGATTGGCTGTACACAGAGCAACGCACATACCGGCCTGCTGAAACATATTTTAAAAGGCGAATGGGGATTTATCGGATTAATGTCAGAAGACTTTATTCAGGACCCGACTTATACGGTACTGAAAGAAGCCGTACAAAACGGTGTTACCATGACGTGTAATACCGGCGACAATACAATGGCAGCCGTTTCGGAAAAATGGCCGTACTGGACGGTAGAAAATGTAAGCAAAGACGAGCAGCTGCTGCGTGCATTAAAGCAGGCGATGCTGCACCAGAATTATGCACTGGCCAATTCCAATGCGATGGATGGTATGCCATCCTCGACACATATTGAGACGGTTCGGACGTGGTACGACGGCCTGCTGATCGGGCTGAAAATCGGATTCGGCATACTGACCGTGCTTTGTATCGTTATGTATGTGCTTGGATTAAAGAAAAGCGGAGAACGGAACGAATAAAAGAATAAAAGAGAAACAAAGTGAATGAAAGATGGAATGAGAGGTGAATAAAAGATGAAGGAAAAGAAAAAAGCCGGCTTAGGAGCTATCTTAACCATACTTACGATTCTTGTTTTGGCAGTGGCGCTTGTTCTTTATCTGCAGAATTGCAAAACGAATTATTTTATGAATATGGGAGTGAATCGGACGGTCGTTCTGAATCTGGTAATTGCGATTGCGGCAGAAGTATTGTTTATCGGACTGTCCTTTCTGCTTGGTTCCAAACCGTATCCGGATATTTTTCCGGTAATAGCCGGAGTATGCAGTGCGGTGGCAGCCATTCAGTTTATCGGCAGCAGAATTGCGGGTGCGGCGTCCATTATGACGTTTGAAAATAATGCGGAAAATATGGCAGATTTGCAGAATGCGATTGTAGCAATGGCAGTATGTGTTGCGGCAATGCTTTGTGTAATGGTGTCCGGATTTTTCCGGGTCATAAAGGAATAGGCATGTGATGCAGCAGGCGGGAGCGGAATCCTGTCTGCTGCATTTTTGAAATGTTAACAATAAAAATAAAATATAAAATTAAAATATTAAATTAAAATAAAGATTAAAACGAGGAAAATCATGAATATTCTTGCGTATGGCAGGAGAATGCTGTTCTGTTTTGGGCTGTTATGTATGACAGCAGCAGGCTGCGGCGACAGGAAAGCGTCGGCAGCAGAGTTTTGCCATCTGGTAATGGAAGAAGGAGAAGGCTTTGTGGTGGAACATCCGGCACAGACTGTAAAAAGGGGCGGTGATGCCGTATTTACACTGTATTTGGAAGATGGGTATGAATGGGACGAAGACGCGAGCAGCAGGCATGCTTCCTATTTGGTGCGGTACGAGAATGATAAAAAATTAAATGTAAAAATAAAAAACGTGCAATACTCGGAGGCGCTACGGGCTTATGTGAAACAATGTGACAGAATCATTACGTATTATGCCAACGGAGGCATTCGTTTGGATGGAGGACAAGCGCAAGCCGGAGTGGAAGCGGCGGCAGTTTCACCCGATCACAGGCTAAGGCCCAATACTTCGATTGGGACAGAACTGTTTGCAAAGGAAGGCTTTGTACTGACCGGATGGAACACAAAACCGGACGGAAGCGGTATGGATGTAGGACTGGGGAGCCGTGTGGACTTTCAGGAAGGGATGGCTTTGTATGCGCAGTGGGTGCCATGGACGGATCCGAATTGCTTTTCTTATACAAAAGAGCGGGAATTTTGTGTGATTACCGGTTACAGAGGGAAAGAACAGACCATATGTATACCGGCTTTTTTAGACGGGTATCCGGTACGCCGGATTGCGGCACATGCATTCGAAAAAGCAAAAGGTCATACGGTAGTCTTTCCTCCTGGTATATATGAGATTGAAAAATGGGCGTTTCGGGATGCGGCTCTTAGGGAACTGTTTTTTTATGACGATTTAATAAAAGTCAGTGACTATGCATTTGAAGGATGTACGCAATTTGCCAGTGTGCATATCAATGCGATTTTGGAACCGGTATACAGCGGCAGCTATTTTGACACGTTTCAGGACAAATATGATCGTTTGCGCATGTTAAGTGAAAAAAAGAAAATCGTTCTCTTTTCCGGTTCTTCTACAAGATTTGGATATGACAGCGCCGAAATAGATCGGGCGTTTGCAACATATGAAGTTGTAAATATGGGAGTCTTTGCATACTCACCGGCGCTGCCGCAGCTTTTGTTAATTTTAGATTTGATGCAGGAAGGAGACGTTTTACTGGATGCCCCGGAATTTGATGCGGCGAACCGTCAGTTCTGCAGTCAGAATGCGTTGGATTATGCCGTTTTTGCGATGATGGAATCCAATTACGATACATTTGCAAAGCTGGATATCAGGGAATTTTCACAGGTGTTTACCGCATATACGGCATATAATGCGCTGCGTCAGGATATGGAAAAGAAAAGTTATCGAATCTGTGCCTGTGAGTATGATGAAGATGGGAATCCGATCGAAGGTCCCAGTTATAATGCGTATGGGGATTATATTTTATACCGGCCGAATGCGGAAGAAGAACAGCCTGTCTATGGGCTGGCGGTGAATTATACGGTACGTGCATTTCCGAAAGAACAGTATTTAAAACCGATCAACCGGATATTTCAGCGCTTTTTACATCGGGGTGTGCAGGTATTTGTTACATATGCGCCGCGAAACCGGTACGCGCTGTCAAAAGAAAGCACAAAAGAAGAACGAGCCAGGCTGGATGCGTATTTAAAAGAAAATTTAATGGTTCCGGTTATTTCGGATTTGGAGGATTCTTTATATTCCGGTGTGTATCTGTATGGAACGGATAATCATCTGTCTACGGAAGGAGTCAAACTGCGCACAAAAAAGATAATTGCAGATTTAAGTTGTTATATAAAGGCGGGAGGAGAAAAATGAAAGCAATCGTCAGTTGTTTTTTATGCATGCTGGCAGCGGAGGCAGGAATGCTGATCGGCTTTACTGTGGGAGCTTCGTTGGAAGAAATACTTGTATGGATGCTGGCTCTTTTTGCAGCCTGTCTGTTGTACCTGCATATGGTTGGAAGGAAAGGCAGCGGAAGATGAATTTTATTTCCATGGAATTTTTAATCTTTTTTCCGATTGTTCTGCTGATATGCCGAAAACTTCCTGCAGGAACACATCAGGTTTTTATTTTAATCGTAAGTTATTTTTTTTACATGAACGGTATCTCATGGATTGGCCTGCTTTTGTTTTTTTCGACTGCTGTTTCCTGGACGGCGGCGCGTCAGATTGCACGTGCGTCCGGTCAGGCGGAAAAAAAGGTCTGGCTGGTGGCCGTGTGCCTGTATTGCCTGATCTGCCTGTTATTTTTTAAGCGGAAAGATTTTTTAGTGCCGGGCATTTCTTTTTATATGTTCCAGGCTTTATCCTATGTGCTGGATGTATACGGCAAAAAATCGGAAAGCGAACCGGTATTTTACCGATATGCGTTATACGTGTCTTTTTTTCCGCAATTGGCAGCGGGGCCGATTGAACGTGCCAGGGACCTTTTGCCGCAGTTAAAAAAACCGGTGATGATCAAAGGGCGCCATATATCGGACGGGCTTTGGCTGATGCTGCGCGGATTTTTCAAAAAGCTGGCGGTGGCAGACTATCTGGCAGCATATGTGAGCATGGTATACGATGCGCCTGGGCAGGCAGGCGGATTAGCGGCCGTTATCGCAACGCTGTTTTTTGCGGTGCAGATTTACTGTGATTTTTCCGGGTATACGGATATTGCCAGAGGGGCTGCGCGCATGCTTGGCATTGAATTAATGGAAAATTTTGACCATCCGTATCGGGCGGCAAATATGCAGGAGTTTTGGCGCCGCTGGCATATCAGCCTGACAAAATGGCTGACCGACTATTTATACATTCCGCTTGGCGGCAGCAGGAAAGGCTTTTTTTGCACCTGCCGTAACAGAATGGCCGTATTTGCGCTCAGCGGCCTGTGGCATGGACTGTCCTGGCATTATGTCGTCTGGGGATTGCTGCACGGGATATTTTTGTCGGTCTGGCACATCACGCGCCATTTCCTGAACGGACGGAACAAAAACAGTGGGCCGGTCGGCCGGTTACGTGTTCATCTGTCACGGTTTGCCACGTTTTCTGCGGTATGCTTTGCATGGATTTTTTTCCGCGCAGAAAGTCTTTCCGATGCATGGATTTTGCTTGGGCAGATGTTCTTTCACTTTATGGAAGTGCGTCCTGTGCAGCTGCTTTTGTTTTTTCAGATGTCCGGATTGGATTTGCTCCGGCTGTTTCTTGTTTTGCTTTGCCTGTTTTTGCTGGAGAAGCTGCCGGATGTCCCGGATTCAATTCGACTGCCCGGACAGGCAGCGGCCGCAGCATTTTTTGTTTACTGCATCGGAACGGTAACGCTGCTGTCATGGCTTGCCGTACTTGCGCAAAACGGCGGGAACACCTTTATCTATTTTTTATTTTAAAGAGACGGATAAGTCCGGGAAAGGGATTATGAACGAACATAAGGAAGTTACAATGCGTAAAAAACAGATGGCCGTGATTGCTTTGTTTACCGGTTTGCTGTTTGCTACGATGCCGCTTGTCTGGCTCGTCTGCGGATTTTTGCTGCCGGCACGGTATGAAAGCAGTTTTCTGGGAGAATTAAAAGTAAAATGTGCACGGCTGGAACAGGAACAGGGCAAACGAATCGTGCTGGTTGGCGGCAGCGGCGTGGCGTTTGGCTACGACAGTCAGATGCTGGCAGATGCCTTTTTGGAATATGGCATTGTCAATTTTGGAATGTATGCAGGGCTTGGAAGCAAAGTGATGCTGGATTTGTCGGAAAATAAGGTGCGAGAAGGGGACATTGTCATTTTATCGCCGGAACAGCATCCGCAGACGCTGTCGACCTATTTTAATGCGGAAGCGATGTGGCAGTCGGCAGATGGGGATTTTTCCATGCTGTCGGATATAAAAAGGGAAAATTGGGGGCAGATGGCAGGCTGTTTTGCGCATTTTGCACAGGAAAAGCTTCGGTATGTAAGAAGCGGGACGGCTCCGGCGCCGAAGGGGGTATACAGCCGCAGCGCTTTTGATGCATTTGGAGATATTCGTTCGGATTTGTGCAGCAGAAACAGGATGCCGCTTGGATACGATGCGAATACGCCGGTGTATTATACGGAAGAAGTTTTGGAAGATGCGTTTGTACATTATATGAATGCTTATGCAAAAAAACTCCGGAAGAAGGGAGTCACGGTCTGGTATCGGCTTTGTCCGGTCAATGCGCTGGCAGTGCAGGGCAGGGTGGACCCGGGAGCGGAAGCGGCTGCATTTTATGAACGATTATCGGAGAAACTGGATTTTCCCGTTATCGGCAATCCGGCAGACAGTGTTATGGAGCCGGAATGGTTTTATGATACAAACTTTCATTTGAACGCGTGCGGAAAAATAGTCAACACGACACAGCTGATTCGGGATATCAAAGCAATGCTTGGAGACGGCAGCCATACGAAGCCTGCGCTTGTGTCCAGGCCGGCAATGGCTTTTGCAGGAGATGGGAGGAGCTGCATGCTGGAGGCAGACCGGTATCGGGGCAATTCGAAAATGGAAATGGTTACGGTGGGAGAAGAGATTCGTCAGATTCAGGACTATGCGTTTGACGGATGCACAAATCTGCGTGCAATTGTGATGGAACAGGAAGATCCTTCCGCCTGTCTGGTGGGACAGCATTTGCTGGATGGGACGGATGCCATGATCTATGTTCCGGATGCGGCGCTTTCTTCTTATCGGCTGAATTATTTCTGGTTTGTCTATTCGGACCGGATAAAAGGTCTGTCCGCGTTAAAAAAATGACATTTTGCGCAAAATGGATTTGCTGGCATAAGAAAATGTTATAATTATGCACAAAATCATAGAAGGAAAACAAGATAATATTGTTTGATTTAAAAGGAGGAAATATGAAAACTGGACAGGCTTTTAACCCATATATGCCGAGCTGGGAATATGTTCCGGATGCGGAACCGCATGTAGTAGGAGACCGTGTATATGTCTACGGTTCTCATGATATATTTAACGGACTTAATTTTTGTCTGGGAGATTATGTCTGCTGGTCGGCTCCGGTGGACGATCTGGGAAACTGGAAGTATGAAGGATGCATTTATAAAAGAGAGCAGGATCCGGCAGCGCCGCGCATTCGCCTGACAAACGGACTTGCGGCGCCGGATATGGCAGTCGGAACGGACGGCAGGTATTATCTGTATTATTTTATGGGAGGCACGAAAATGATCTCCGTGGCAGTCTGTGATCATCCGGCCGGTAAATATGAGTTTTACGGATATGTAAAATATGCGGACGGAACGCCGATCGGGAAAAAGGGCGAACCGTTTCAGTTTGACCCGGGTATTTTTAAAGATGATGACGGACGCCTGTATTTGTATACCGGTTTTGCACTGGCGAGCAATCCGATTTTGCTGGATGGCTCCAAGCCGACGGAACATGGGCCGATGTGCTTTGAGCTTGATCCGGATGATATGCTGACAGTTAAATCCGGTCCTGATTATATCGGAATTGCAGGAGAAAAAGAAGCGGCCGGTACGCCTTATGAAGGACATCCGTTTTTGGAAGCCAGTTCTATGCGGAAGTTTGGCGATACGTATTATTTTATTTACAGTTCTATGAACAGTCATGAACTTTGCTACGCAACGAGTGACAATCCGACAGGCGGATTTCGGTATGGAGGGATACTGGTCAGCGTCGGGGATATCGGTCTGCCGGGTGTGACCGATGTGAACCATGCAAAAAACTATACGGGCAATACGCATGGAAGTTTAATAAAAATAAAAGACAGGTACTATGTGTTTTACCATCGTCACAGCAACCGGAAGCAGTCTTCCAGACAGGCAATGGCAGAAGAGATTCGTTTTGAAGACGGTAAATTTTATCAGGCCGAGTTAACGAGCTGCGGACTGAACGGCGGCCCGCTGGCGGGAAAAGGAAGCTATCCGGCTTATATTGCCTGTAATTTATATGGCAGGAGAGGGACGCGCTTTTTAAGCATGATCAAACATTCCAAAAACGGATATCCGTATTTTACACAAGATGGAAAAGACAGAGAAGGCGGCCCGGATCAGTACATAGCAAATATGGGAGACGGAGCCGTGGCCGGTTTTAAATATTTTGATTTATCCGATACGAGTAAAATTCGTATGAATGTGAAAGGCAACGCCACAGGAACCGTTCTGGTCAGCACGGAGGAACAGGGCAGGCCGGCAGCGAGTATTCCTATACGGCCTTCGAAAGAACTGCATGGCTTTTCGTCAGATTTAAACGTAACGGGAGAAAAGCAGGCGTTGTTTTTCCGGTTTGAAGGAAAAGGGAGCTTTCAGTTTCATTCGTTTGAACTCAAATAAAATACAGAATTTATAAATAAGAAAGGAAAGAAGAACTATGGGTGCAGGGAAACGTGATTTTCGGAACGGCCCGCTGGCAAGTTCCGCAATTAAGACAGAAGAAGTCAGAATGCCGGAAATGCTGATAGGATATTTTATCGGTCCATTTGGAGCATTGCTGTCCTCCGGTATTTTTACAAGTATTCTGCAGAACTATTTTACGGATGTGCTGCAGCTGAACCTGGCTTTTTTAACTACGTTACAGCTGTTTTCCACAATATTGATCGTAGTTGCAAACTTAATCGTAGGGCAGCTGATCGAACGTACAAAAACGATGGCAGGCAAGGCAAGACCGTAGATTTTATTATCGGCATTTACGTTGTCGGCAGCAAGTGTGCTGATGTTTGTCGTACCGTTTCAGGATGATACGGCCAGGATGATCTGGATTGCGGTTGCCTACAATCTGTATTATGCAGTCGCATATCCGATTTATAATACGGCAAATTCCACGCTCATACCGGTTTCCACAAGAGACAGCAGGCAGCGCGGAGCGTTGGCGTCTTTTACAAATGTGGCGGGTCTGGGCGTAATGGGCACAGGTTCCATGGTTTTTCCGATTCTCGTATCGTTTGCTCTGAAAGAAAAGCAGGAGCGTTGGTTTCTGACGATGCTTGCCATTGCCATTTTTTCGGCACTGACGATTTATCTGCAGTTTATGTTTACTCGTGAGCGTGTTACGGAAGAGCTTATGAGTAAAAAAAGTGCATCCGAAGAAAAAAAGACCGTTTCTTTGAGCATGCAGCTGAAAGCTGTTACAAGGGAAAAAATGTGGTGGATTGTGATGCTGTTTTACATGGGCTTTCAATGGAGCGGCGCGATGAAAAACGGTTCGATGTCATATTACTGTAAATGGGTGCTGGACAATACTTTTTTTGGCAATGCGGATGCATGGGGCGCTTCGCAGTCACTGCTCAGCATTATGGGAGCGGTGCCGATGGCCGTGGCGGCGGTATTTGTCGTGCCTTTGTGCAATAAATACGGTAAGCGGCTGATCTGCATGCTTGGCATGGCGCTGGGAGCCGTGGGCGGTGTGATTGCCATTTTGGGTAATGGCCGCATCATTCCGGTGGCAATAGGGGTGGCGGTGAAGTGTTTGGGTTCTTCCCCGGCCTGCTATATGATTTTAGCAATGCTTGCAGATGTCATTGACCATATTGAATATAAGAGCCATATCCGTACGGACGGACTGACGATGTCCATATACAGTTCGATTATGGTGGCCGCAACGCCGGTGTGCAACGCGATTTTCAGTGCGATCTTAAACGGCAGCGGCTATAATCAGAAAGCCGATGTGGCGCTTGGCACGGCCGCACAGGCAGCCGGAACGCAGGCGGCGATTTCAGCCGGTTATATCTGGGTGGAGACGATAGCCTATGTGATATGCGCGGTCCTTATTTTCTTCTTTACGATCGAAAAGAAGCTGCCGCAGGAGCAGGCGGAAATAGCAGCGCGGAAAAATTGACGGATTTGGCATTTCAAGTTGTTTCTATGGAAGTTTATTGATATAATCTCGTATAAGGAAGAAGGAATCGCAGGCAGCAGAAGGAGGTGAAAAAATGATACGCATTGCAATTGTAGAGGATGATGCATATGATATGGCACGTTTAAAAGAATGCCTGCTGCAGTACGCACAGGAGAGCCGGCAGAGATTTGAAGTGCTGGAGTTTGCGGATGGGGAAGACATTACTACCGATTATACGGCTGATTATGATATTATTTTGATGGATATTGAAATGCGTTTTATGGACGGAATGAAAGCGGCGGCAGCGATACGCGAGGCAGATCAGGATGTTGTGATTATTTTTATTACCAATATGCCGCAGTATGCGATTCAGGGATACAAAGTAAATGCGCTGGATTATATGCTGAAACCGATCTCCTATTTTTCCTTTTCGGAGAGTATGAGCAAAGCGATTAAAAGGGTTAAAAATACGGAAAAACAGTATGTTGTAATTTCCACAAAAGGCGGAAAAATGAGATTGGACGTCAGTCGTATCTGCTATGTGGAAGTGCTTGACCATACGTTGATTTATCATACGACAGAAGGAAAGTTCATCGCAAAAGGGACGCTGCGCGATGCGGAAAACCAGTTGGACCGCTATCATTTTTTCAGCTGCAATCGCTGCTATCTTGTAAACCTTCATTATGTGGACAACTATCAGGGAAACATCGTATATGTAGATGGGGATGCGATTCAGGTCAGCCGCAGCAGAAGAAAGGTATTCCTGGACATTTTAAATGAATATATGAATGGAGATGCCAAATGAAAGCGGAACTTCTCAATACACCGGGCTATTATTATGCGATTGCTTACTGCCTGTCGGCATTTTTGGTCACCTGTATTTACAGGGACAAGAGCAGGGGACGAAGAGGAATGGCGTTAGGTGTCCCGGTGCTTATATTTCTGATGCTTTTTATGTGTCTGACCGACGGCGTAAGAAGAAGCCTGTTTGTTCCTTCCATGCTTGTGATTATATTTCTCGTATTGTGGTATGTACATAAAAGCTGTGAAATTGGTATGACGCAAACGGGATATTTTGGCGGTAAAATATTGATCAATGCGGAATTTGCAGCTTCTTTTTGCTGGCAGGTATATTACAATTATGCGCAAAGCATCCCGGAAGAATATCTTGGGCTTTGGCGATGGGGCGGCATGGCGCTTATTTATGGTGTTATTTTCAGCATTTTGTATGTGATCGAACACTATTTGCAAAAGAATCTGGATGAGCTGCAGATTACGGGGCGGGAGCTTCTGGCGACGCTTTTATACTGGACAATGCGATAGAGGCGGTAAAGAAGCTGCCGGAAAAGGAATGCCGGCTGATTCGCCTTTGTGTCGTACAGGAGAAGCAGTTTCTGCGCATCTGTGCCGAAAATTATTGTGAGGAAGAGATTCACTTTAAAAACCGGATGCCTGTAACAACGAAAAAGGACAAGCGTATTCATGGATACGGCATGAAAAGTATTCAAAGCGCCGTGAAAAAATATAACGGTTCTGTCGTTGCAGGACTGAAAAACAACTGGTTTGAAGTAAAAATACTGATTCCGTTAAAACAGGAAACAGTAAAAACAGATCATATGGGAAAACGTTAAAATACAAAAAAGGATAAAGGAGTAACTATATGGCATCATTCGGTATGATAAAAGATTTTCAGGTAAAGACCAACCGGACATTTTTAGATCGGGCCGCGGCGCTGGAGCCCGTACTACATAAAAAAACAATCGCAGCGGGAGGCATCGTTACGGTTCATAATATTATGACAGACGGACGCCAGGAAACGGTTGTCCGTCCGTTTGCGGATCTGTCACAGCTTGCCGACATGCGCTTTCAAAGAGGAGACAAAGTTATCTTTGATTTTGGCGACCATCAGGTAGGCTACGTTTCGTTTCAGGCGGTTCCGACCGGCAGTCATTACGATGCGCCGGCTTATATCAGGCTGACATTTGCGGAAGCGGCAAATGAGCTGTTGGAGGATTCGGATGCATATGACGGATGGCTGAGCAAATCGTGGATACAGGAAGAGGTGCTTCATCTGGATTTGCTGCCGGATACGGTAAAGCTGCCGAGAAGATACGCGTTTCGGTATATGCAGATCGAGGTGCTGGATACATCGCCGAAATATGCACTCAAATTTTGTGACATTTCGTGTGAGTCTGTCTCTGCCGTAGAAATGGAACAGGTAAAGCCGCTGTGTTTTGGAGATGAGAGATACGATAACATAGACCGGATCAGCGTCAAAACACTGAAGGACTGTATGCAGAAAGTGTTTGAAGACGGTGTGAAGCGTGACCGCAGGCTGTGGCTGGGCGATCTCCGCCTGCAGGCAAGGGCGAACTATGTCACGTTTCAAAATTACGATATGGTCAAACGGTGCCTGTATCTGTTTGCCGGAATGACATTTGCCGACGGCCGGATCGGAGCATGTTTTTTCCACGAACCCGAGTTTTGTGTAGATGATACTTACCTGATGGATTACGCACTGTTGTTTGGTCCGGTACTCTGGGATTATTACGAAGCCACCGGGGATGCCGATACGCTGCGGGAACTGTATCCGCAGGCGATGAGCCAGATTGACATCTGTATGGATACGATGCTGGACGAAAACTATGTGGTCATAGATCAGGGGGATGCTTTCTGGTGCTTTCTGGACTGGGGTAAAGGACTGAACAAGCAGGCAGGGGCACAGGCAGTGCTGCTTTATGCGATGCGTTATGGAATTTGTCTTGCAAAAGCTATGGGAGATAGCAGCAGAATGCGGCAGCTGCAGGATCAGACGGAAACGTTAAAACAGGCGGCAGTGGAAGCTTTCTGGGACGAACGGCTGCAGATGTTTGTCAGCGGCAGTGAACGCCAGGTATCCTGGGCCAGTCAGGTATGGATGATTCTGGCGCACGTATTTGACAGAGATAAAAGCCGGGAGCTGATTCTGCATACACGGCAGGTCAATCCGGAAGTACGCATGGTTACGCCTTATATGTATCATCATTATCTGGATGCATTGATTTGGTGTGGAGAAAAAGAACTGGCGCTGGAAGAAATGGACCGGTATTGGGGAGGAATGATAAAAGCCGGAGCGGATACTTTCTGGGAAGTATACAATCCGGATAACAGGTATGAATCTCCTTATGGAAGCACGCTCGTAAACAGTTACTGCCATGCGTGGAGCTGTACGCCGACCTATTTGCTGCGCAGATTTTATAAGGATGGAAAGTATGATGATGCAAGGTCTTAAGAAAATATAAAAATTCTCAATTTTTTCTGAAAACATTCTTCATCCCATTGACAGAAAAATGTTTCGAAGATACCATATATAGAAGAACGTTTTTTACAGGAAGGATAGGAGTGTGGGAGCATGAATGGTTTTCGTCAGAGAATGACGCGGTTTATGTATGGCAGATATGGCAATGATCAGTTATCCAGGGTGTTTTTGGGACTTGCAATGGTTTGCCTGATTGTAAATTTATTTACTGATCTGGCCGTATTTTATGTGGCAGGTCTTTTGCTTTTGATTTACAGTATGTATCGATCATTTTCAAAAGATATTTCAAAGATGTCGGCACAGAATCAAAAGTATTTAAACTGGCGTTATCGGAGAATTGCAAAATACAACAGTACAAAAAAACGTCTGGCACAGCGCAAAGAGTATCGGTTTTATACATGTCCCGGCTGCACGCAGAAAGTCCGGGTACCGCGGGGCAGAGGAAAGATTGCGATTACCTGTCCGAAATGCCGCGCCGAATTTATAAAAAAGAGCTGATATTATGTTTGGATATATTAATGTCAACCGGGAAAAATTAAATTTTGCAGATCGTGGGATGTATCAGTCCTATTACTGTGGGCTGTGTCAGATGCTGAAGGAAAATTTTGGCAGAAAAGGACAGATGCTTTTAAATTATGACATGACGTTTTTAATTGTGCTGCTTACCGGATTATATGAACTGGAAGATAAGAAGACGGAATTTATCTGTGCCGTGCATCCTGCAAAAAAGCAGGCCGCCCGTGTCAATGAAGCGACAAAGTATGCGGCTGCGATGAACATTCTGCTCTGTACGAAAAATTTTGAAGATGACTGGAACGATAACCATTCTTATGCGAAAAAAGCGTTGTCTCAGGTGTTTAAAAAAGATTATGAACGAGTCGAAGCATGCTATCCAAGGCAGGGGCGTGCGATTCGTCAGTACATTCGCAAACTGGAACTGGCAGAAAAGTGCAGGGAACGCAATGTAGATGCTGTAGCAGGACTGACCGGGGAAATGCTGGGCGAGATTTTTGCCTGGAAAGAAGACGATGTCTGGTCCGAAGAGCTGCGCTGTCTTGGCTTTTATATGGGTAAATTTATTTACCTGATGGATGCTTATGAAGATATCGGAAAAGACAGCAAAAATAAATGCTACAATGTGTTTAACCTGATGCAGCAGGAGACGGAACAGGATTTTGAGACATTTTCGGGACTGATATTAACCAGTATGATTTCGGAGTGTGCAAAGTCCTTTGAACGTTTGCCGATTTTGCTTCACGCGGAAATCCTGAGAAATATTTTGTATTCCGGTGTCTGGACAAAGTATGAATACGTGCGCATGAAAAGAAGGGCAAAGGAAGAAAAGAAACATAAATGTCACGGTACCTGTAAATCCGTACATTGACAGTGCATATTATAAGGGAAAAGAGGAAACTGCAGGTTATGGGGAATCCATACGATGTGCTGGGAGTGAGTCCGGGCGCAACTGATGAGGAAATAAAAAAAGCATATCGTGCGCTGAGCCGCAAATTTCATCCGGATGCCAATGTCAACAATCCGAACCGCGAACGTGCGGAAGAACGATTTAAGGAAATTCAGCAGGCGTATAATCAGATTATGCAGGAAAAACAGCAGGGAGGCGGCAGTTTTACCGGATACGGTTCCGCCGGCTTCGGCAGTTACAGCCGTCAGGCACAAAATACACCGCAGATGCAGGCGGCGGCAAATTATCTGGCAAACCGCTGCTATCAGGAGGCAATGAACGTTTTAAATAATATTACGGAGCACAGTGCCAGATGGTATTATTACTGTGCGGTCGCACATGCTGGACTTGGCAATAATGTGACCGCGCGTGAATGTGCGGAGCAGGCCGTTCGGCTGGAGCCAAGCAACATTGAGTACCGCCAGCTGATGCAGCAGCTGAACTTTGGCGGTACATGGTACAGCAGTATGGGGGAAAACTACGGAAGGCCATACGAAAGCTTCAGCCGCTTTTGCATATCAATGGTTTTTATGAATATGTGCTGTACGTGCTGCTGCATTTAAAAGTGTATATCGGCTACAGATCTTTGGAGCGATTCAGCAGTAAGATTGCGCATAATGCCGACAGCATCTGGCTGGCGAGCATGCCATATAAATAAGCACGTATGCCGTAGACCGGTACAAAGAACCAGATCACTGCGATACGCAGCAGACAGCTGCTTAAATTCAGCATTAACGTGGCGGTAGGATGACCGAGTCCATGCAAAATGCTGTTTAATGTTGTAGACAGAAACATAAACGGACAAATAAAGCTGAGTGTACGGACATATACGCCGGCCAGCGAGTTCGCAAACAAATATTGACCGATATAAGAATAGGTCAGCAGGAAAAACAGGGTACTTGCAAATCCAAGAACCAGACAGGATTCTATCGTACGTCGAATGGTACGGTGGATGAGCGTCTGGTTTTTCTGCGCTTTGGCCTGTGAGATAGACGGAAGCAGCATGACGGATACGGAGTTTGTGAGTACCGAAGGAAACAGGATCATCGGCATTGCCATACCGGTCAGTATGCCGAAGATGCTTAATGCGTCTTCATTGGAATAACCGTATGCTTTCAGGCAGATCGGAATGAGAATCGCTTCCGTACTGTTAATCAGGTTAATCAACACGCGGTTGGTTGTCAGTGGTATGGAAAATATAACAATCTGGTGCAGACATGCGGACAGCCGCTCCGTACATTTTACAAAGCGGACGACAGTCAGAGAAAACAGCGCGCCGGCCAGCTCGCCCAGTACGATTCCCCAGACAGCCATTGCTGCCGTGACGGTTCGGCCCTGGCTTTCGCAAATGCGGTAGATCAGATAGACGCATAACACACGACAAATCTGTTCCAGCAGCTGTGAGACGGAAGGAACGCCTGTCTTTTGGAGTCCGTAATAATAGCCGTTAATACAGGAGTGAATAGCGGCAAGGGGCAGAGAAAGCGAGACGATGCGCAGCAGCGCCGCACATCTTGGCTCATCCAGTATCACGGTTGCGATTGCATCCGAGCCCGTATAAATGAGCAGCGTAAACAAAACGGACAGGCTGACAGACAGCATCAGTCCGGCATACAGGTAAGTCTGCGGACAACGTCCGGCTCCTGCCGCTTCTGCCGTATATTTGGAGACGGCAGTCTGTATGCCTGCGCCGCAGAAAGCGATGCCAAGTGCAAAAACCGGAAAAATGAGCTGATAAATTCCGACTCCCTGTGCACCAATTGTATGGGAAAGGAATATTCTATAGAAGAAGCCAATAATCCGGCTGGCAAGTCCGGTGGCAGTAAGCAGGGCGGTACCTAACAGTACAGGGTGGCCGGCATATTTTTTCAGATTGGATAAATTTGACATAGGCAGATTCCTAACACGATGTTTTATCTTATCTATATATATGCTGCCGGAAGAAGAATATGCTTTTGCGGCAAAAGCCAGATCAGGCAGACAGGAGGGATGTTATGATATATCTGGATCATGCGGCTACAACACCGATGGCGCGGCAGGTCGCTGCCAGTATGGAACCGTATTATGCGAAAGACTATGCGAATGCATCTACAATATATGAATTTGGAGAACAGAGCAGACATGCGGTGGAACGTGCCAGGGAAATTATTGCACGTTCTCTTCATGCACGGAAACAGGAGATTTATTTTACCGCAGGAGGCAGTGAGTCCGATAACTGGGCGTTAAAAGGGACGGTGGAAGCATACAAAGAGAAAGGCAGGCATATCATTACGACACAGATTGAGCATCATGCCGTACTTCATACATGCAGATATCTGGAAGAACAGGGGTATGAGGTGACGTATCTGCCGGTAGACGAGCAGGGATTTGTGCGGTTAAAGCAGCTGGAAGAAGCGATTCGGCCGGATACGATTTTAATTTCCGTGATGTTCGCAAATAATGAGATCGGTACGATTGAGCCGATCGCACAGATTGGAAGAATTGCCGGACGGCATGGGATTTTGTTCCATACCGATGCGGTACAGGCATATGCGCAGATTCCGATCAATGTGGATTTTTATCATATTGATTTGTTAAGCGCCAGCGGACATAAGTTTTACGGGCCAAAGGGAACCGGGTTTTTGTATATCCGCGACGGAGTAAAGACGGCGTCTTTTATTCACGGAGGCGGACAGGAACAGGGCAGACGTGCCGGTACGGAAAATGTGCCGGGCATTGTAGGAATCGGAGCAGCGGCAGAGCTTGCAATGCATACGATGTCAGAGCGTATTTACAGAGAGACAAGGCAGCGTGACCGGTTGATTCATGCGATTCAAAGCCGGATTCCGGGAGCGTGGCTGAATGGCGACCGCTATGCAAGACTGCCCAATAATGTAAATTTCAGCTTTGAAGAAATTGAAGGGGAAACGCTGCTGCTGCTGCTGGATGCAAAAGATATCTGTGCGTCGGCCGCATCCGCCTGTTCTACAGGGTCTGCAGAACCGTCTCATGTACTGACGGCGATCGGAAGAAAACCGGAACTGGCCTATGGGACGCTGCGCATGACGCTTGGGGAAGGCACGACATGGGAAGAAATACGCATTACGGCAGAGGCTGTGGAGGAGAATGTGAAGCTGCTGCGGGAAGTAGCGCGAATGGAATAAAAGAGATTTTCATCAATGCAAAGGTCTTTGCAGGATACTGCAAAGACCATATTTGGAACTCAGCGTTCTGTCAGTGGAGGTTGCTGGTATAATTTACGTTCGATTTGAGCACGTTTTTTTTGAATCAGCTTCAGTGTCGCCACCGCATGTTCGGTTTCCGCAACTTCCGCAATGTCTTCTAACAGTGTAATTTGATCCAGCAGATTGCCGTTGTATTCTTTTTCGGTCATTGGCATGGACAATCACTCCTTTCGCCTGTTAACAGTTGTTAGTTTCCGTATACTTATTGTAACAAATAGGGCTTGAGATGTAAAGATGCAGGGGCCGCATATCAGCTGCCATTCTCAGCCAGGATGAAAGAGATTCTATTTTTTTGAAAATAAATTTATAATTTTTTGTAAAATGGGGTTAAGTTTTTGAATGGACGGACGATATATATGGTGTAAGAAAGATGCAACATTTTTATACGAAATGTTGCATTTTTTTATGCGCAAAATAGAGGATATTAAGAAATGACGGTCAAATGCCGTAAAAAAACTGGCTATTTGCACCCAATCATATTATAATAAAAGTGCATGGTATTGCAGCAAGGAGAATGAAAAATATGACAAAACAGCAATTTCAAAACCTTATAAATAGCGGCGTTGTTCTATTAGACGGAGCAACCGGTACCAATCTGCAGAATGCCGGGATGCCGGCAAATATCTGTCCGGAGCAGTGGATTTTGGAACATCCGGATGTAATGCGATCGCTCCAGCGCAGTTATGTGGATGCCGGTACACAGATTCTGTATGCGCCTACGTTTACCGGAAACCGCATCAAACTGGCAGAATACGGCCTGGCAGACCGGCTGGAGGATATGAATACGCGTCTTGTGCAGCTGGCAAAAGAAGCGGCAGACGGTGCGGCATATGTGGCCGGTGATCTGACAATGACTGGGCAGCAGCTTTATCCGCTTGGAGAGCTGCAGTTTGAACAGCTGACGGAGATCTATAAGGAACAGGCAAAAGTACTTTACGAAGCCGGTGTGGATTTATTTGTGGTAGAAACGATGATGAGCCTGCAGGAGACGAGAGCCGCCGTTATTGCGATTCAGGAGACATGTGACCTGCCGATTATGGCAAGTCTGACGTTCGAAGCGGATGGCAGGACTCTGTTTGGGACCGATCCGCAGACGGCTGTCGTTGTGCTGCAAAGTCTTGGCGTGGATGCGGTAGGCCTGAACTGTTCGACCGGCCCGCTGGAAATGATTGAAATAGTAGAAACGATGCATGCATATGCCAATATTCCGATTCTGGCCAAGCCAAATGCCGGACTGCCGCAGCTGGAAGGCGGCGCAACCGTATATAAGACCGGCCCGGAAGAATTTGCAGCGGCGGGAAGACAGCTGATAGAAGCGGGTGCTGCCATAATAGGAGGCTGCTGCGGAACGACGCCGGCGCATATCAAAGCGCTTGCAGACGCGGCCGCAGACTGTCGGAGACGTAAAATTCGCAGGGAACGCAGACGAGTCCTTGCTTCGGAGCGCAAAGTGGTGGAAATTACTTTGGACGGCAGTTTTCAGGTTGTCGGCGAACGCATTAATCCGACCGGAAAGAAAAAGCTGCAGGAACAGCTTCGGGCGGGAAGTTTGGAACTGGTGCGTGCGATGGCGGGAGAACAGGAAGAAAACGGCGCTTCGATTCTGGATATTAATATGGGTATGAATGGAATCGATGAAAAGCAGATGATGATGGAAGCCATTTATGAAGTAACAACAACGGTAGACTGTCCGCTTTGTATTGATTCCAGTTATATCGAGGTGATCGAGGCGGCGCTTCGGATTTATCCGGGCCGTGCGCTGATCAATTCGATTTCGTTGGAAAAGGAAAAGTTTGAACGTCTGCTGCCGATTGCAAAAAGATATGGAGCGATGTTTATTCTGCTGCCGTTATCCGATGAGGGACTTCCGAAGACGGTGGAAGAAAAACGGGATATTGTGCATACCATTCTAAATGAAGCGCTCCGTCAGGGCTTTGTGAAAGAAGATATTGTTGTAGATGGACTGGTTGCTACGGTTGGCGCAAACCCGCAGGCAGCGGTGGAATGTTTTGATACGATTCAATATTGCAGCAGACAGCTGGGTCTGGCAACAATCTGCGGTCTGTCCAATATTTCCTTTGGACTTCCGCAGCGGATGTTTGTAAATACGGCGTTTTTAACAATGGCCATTGCGCATGGGCTTACGATGGCGATTGCTAACCCTTCTCAGGATCTTTTAATGAATGCGGCGCTGGCAGCAGATCTGCTTATGAATAAGGCAGGCAGTGATCTGGCATACATTCAACGGATGCAGTCCTATGAGCAGAAACAGGAAAAGGTAAGACAGGAACCGAAAAAGCAGGAGAATACGAAGAGCAGTGCGGATACGGAATCGGTAAAATTATCCGATGCACAAATGCAAATCCGGTCAAATGCCGTATATCAGGCCGTATTGAAGGGTGAAAAAGGAAGTATTGTGCAGTATGCGGAAAAAGAATTGTTACAGGGAATGAAACCGGAACAGGTCATCGACCGGTTTTTAATTCCTGCTATCAATGAAGTGGGAGAGTTGTTTAACCGGCAGAAATATTTTCTTCCGCAGCTGATATCCGGCGCGAATGCGATGAAAGCAGCGATTGAATATCTGGAACCGAAAATCCTGCGAACCGGCAGGGAAGAAGAGGCAGCAACAATTGTAGTTGCAACGGTAGAAGGAGATATTCATGATATCGGTAAAAATCTGGTCGTACTGATGCTGCGCAATTATGGATATCATGTGATCGATCTTGGCAAAGATATTCCGGCCGAACGGATTGTATCCGTGGCGATTGAGGAACATGCGGCGATTATCGGCCTGTCAGCGCTGATGACGACGACGATGATGCGTATGCAGGATGTAGTACGGATTGCAGCGGAAAAGAATTATAAAGGGAAAATTATGATTGGAGGCGCAGCGATTACGCCTGGTTTTGCGAAAGAAATCGGAGCGGACGGTTATTCCAAAGATGCGGCAGATTGTGTAAAACTGGTAAAACGACTTTTGACAGAAGAGTCCATTTGATTTTGATTTTCAGACGACGCTTTCGTATCATTTAACGTCGTCTGAAAACATTTTTCAGACACGCTCTACAGCATTGTTTCCCACATTTTGATAATATCTTCACTTGCGTCGGTGTCTATTTCCGCAACGGCACTACACAGCTGTTCAAACAGAGCTTTCTGATCGTCGGCATAGGAATATTTCCGCATCGTATGGATAGCATCTTCCATCTGATCCATGTCCAGATTTTCAAAAGCAGATCGCAGCATTAAAAAGAACTTTCGCAGATCGGTGGTTGTTGCCGGCTGCTTTTTATCTTCTGCGTCAGCTTCCGTATCCGTTTGGAAATATTGCTGCAGAATGGAGTCAAAGGCCAGATACTGGCGCAGCAGTTCCGGAGTATGTTTGTGAATCAGTTCGGCATCCGCTTCATTACCTGCCTGCTCCATCCGGGCGGCAAGGAAAGACAGCCTGGATGCACCGATTTGTTTGGATGCGCTTTTTAGTGCATGCACCTCAATGGTATATTTTTTCCAGTCTTCTTTTTGTTCCAGTTCCTGAATGTAAGCGGCTTTTTTGCGGATGACATGATAATAGTCTTCCAGTACCTGCCAGAACAGCTGTTCGCTTCCAAGCAGTTTTAAGGCTGCCTGCGTATCTATTTCTTCTATTTGAATGGACAGCGTCCGGTTTTGGTCTGCAGAAGAAAGCGATGGCGTAACCGGCTGAAGTTTTTCCTGCGGCAGCCAGCGGCGCAGCGCAGCTAAAATAACGCCAAGTTCGATTGGTTTTGGAACAAAGTCATTCATTCCCTCGCTTAAAAACAGCTTTTCGGCTCCATCTACCGCATTGGCCGATAAGGCGATAATCGGTACGTGATCGTAATTCGTATAAAAACGGCGGATAATATGTGTAGCTTCTATGCCGTCTACTTCCGGCATCATATGATCCATAAAAATGAGGTCGTATGTATGACGGGCGACTTTTTCTATGGCATCCTGTGCGCTGAGCGCGGTATCAATCTGCATTTGGAGAGGTTCCAGAAGGCCGGCGGCAACGGTCAGGTTCACCGAATTGTCGTCTACGATTAAAATCGTAGCATCCGGTGCAATAAAGTCAAACGGATTTTCGTTATCATTTGAGGAATCTGCAAACAGTTCCTGATTGAAGATATCCGCAATATTTATGGAATAAAGTGGTTTTCTTACAACAAGCAGGTTTGGAATGTCAAATTCCAGTATTGTCTGATAATTGACCAGAAGCACTGCCGTAAGTTCGGGATGACTGCGGACGTAGTCTTCCACTTCATCGGAAAACATGGCGTGCTCAATAAAAAAATAATTTATCTGATACTTGCTCAGCAGGGAGAGCGGCTGTCTGGCGTTCATAGGCAGATAGGAAACGCCAAGGCGTTCTATGTCCAGCTGCAGCTGTGCTGCGACATATTGATTTTGTATCAGTCCGGCAGAGGCAATTTGTTTTGGATCTTTCACTGCAGCACAGGGGTTGTTTCCGATGATCTGCTGCGGCAGTGAAAAAGAAAAGCTGCTGCCGACGCCATATTCGCTGTCTACCCGGATATCACCGTTCATCTGTGTCAGGAGCTGCTTCGTAATAGCAAGACCCAGTCCGCTTCCTTCAATGCGGTATGTCATCCGTGTGTCTACGCGCTGGAAAGAGTCGAACAGTTTTGCCATATCTTCTTTGCGGATACCGCTGCCGGTGTCGTCAATCGAAACCTGAAGAACCATGTTGTTTTCGTCAGATGTCGTATAATCAATATTTAATTGGATCCGGCCGTGTCTTGTAAATTTTACCGCGTTATTTGTCAGATTCAGTATAATCTGGTTTAGACGTATGTGATCGCCTAAAAGTTCGTCCGGAAGCTCCGGAGTAATATTTACGATAAATTCAATGTCTTTTGTTCCGATTCTAGTCGTAATCGCATTGATAATATTGCTGATCAGAGTCACCGGCGTATAGTTTGTTTCATGAATGTCAATGGCTCCGGATTCGACTTTGGAAAAATCCAGAATGTCGTTGATAATTGTTAACAATGTCTGCCCGGCCGTTTTGATCTGGTTGATATAATCTTTTGCGATCGGAGATAATGGTTCACGCATGGCCATTTCCGACATGCCGATAATCGCGTTCATCGGCGTACGGATTTCGTGACTCATATTTGCAAGAAAATCGGATTTGGACTGGGTAGCCTGTTCCAGTTCCAGGTTGGATTTCAATATTTTATAACGACTGCATCCTATATTTGATAAAATATTGGACAGGGCATATAAAAATTCCGCCGCATCGTTGATCTGCTCTTCGGTGACGACCGGAATGTCATGCAGACAGGAAAGATAGTTATCCGGATCTATGCCTATTTCCTGTGCATGCTTTGCAGCTTTTTCGTCATCCGGTTTTTCCACGAGTACCTGACCGACGATAAAAATACCTAATACCTGATTCTGTATCGAGATCGGAGCGGCAAAATCAATCAGTCCCGCATGACAGCGGTAAAAAACTGCCGCCTGATTTTGCAGCGCCATAGCGGCTCCCTGTTTGTCACAATATTCGCAGCGGGTACGGCCTGCCGGAGAACTTTTTACAAGCTGGCAGAACGGACTGGTATTGCAGTGTGCGGTAATCGGGGTGCCTTGTGGGTCTGAGATACAGGCAGACATTTCTGTCATTTCACAAAATGCCTGCTCAATCGTTGTCAGTGTATCTGCGTCAATTAAATCAATCAAGATTAATTCATTTTCTAGTTCCATGTTTGCCCTCTTCATTTTCCCAGGCGGCAAGAATGGATTCACAGGAATCAACGTCCAATTCCTCCACAGCATTTTTGAGCTGTTTATACAGATCCATCTGCCATTCTTCGTAGTAATAAGGTGCCATTTCCTGTATGACTGCTTCCATCTGGTCCATATCCAGTTCTTCGATGGCGTGACGCAGTGCGGAAAAGGACTGACACAGTATTTCCGGTGAAATTGCGGTTCCGTTGTCTGACTGTGCTTCGTGTTCCATAAAATATGGCGCTAAAATATGGTCATAATGCAAATACTGCTCCAACATCGAACCGGTATATTGATGAATCAGCTGGGTATTTCCCGCATTGCCTGCTTTTTCCATATCGGCGGCAAGAGCAGACAGCTCTGTCGCACCGATTTGACGTGAAGCGCTTTTTAACGCATGGACTTCGATAGTATAGTTTTTCAGATCTTCCTTTTGCTCCAGCTGCCGGATCTTTTCCGCTTTTTTGCGTATGATCCTGTAATAGTCTCTTAACACCGCCCATAGCAGCTCTTCACTGCCGAGCAGCTGTAAAGCGGCTTCGGTATCAAGTCCTTCGATGCAGACAGAGGATTTTTGTGGCTGCGGTTCCGGCAGCGGTTCAAATTCATCACTGATCTTTTGAATTTTTTCTTTCGGCAGCCAGCGTTTGAGCTTGGAAATCAGCATACGCAGTTCAAACGGTTTGCCGACACAGTCGTTTAATCCTTCGTTCAGGAACATCATTTCCATTTCCGTGGAAGCATTAGCAGTGAATGCGATAATCGGTACGGTCGTATATTCTTCGTGAAAGCGACGGATAATGTGCGTCGTTTCGATTCCGTCCAGATCGGGCATCTGGTGATCCATAAAAATCAGATCATAATGTTTGATGGAGATTTTGTTGATCGCTTCTTTTCCGCTTTGTGCGGTGTCGGTCTGCACCTGCAGTGGTTTCAGCAGACCGTCTGCGACCGTCAGGTTGACGTTATTGTCGTCGACAATCAGTATCTGTGCATCCGGAGCAATAAATTCATAGTCTTCATCCATGACGTTATTGTAATTCATGTCCACGCTTTCATGGTTAAATATCATAGCCAGATTTAATGAATACAGCGGCTTTTTTAAAATAAGCATGTTTGGATGGTAATGGCAAAAATGTGTATCATAAAAATCCAGAACCAGTATGGCCGTAAGTTTCGGATGATTTTTCACGAAAGCATCAACCGTGTCTGTAAAAAGAACTTTGTCAATAAACAAAAATTCGACCGACTGTAAGTCCAAATGATTCAGGTCATTTTCGGATTCCAGTGCATGATACCGAATACGAAGCCTTTCGATATCTTTTTTCAGCTGTGCGTGGGCAATCGGATCTTCGATCAGACCGGCTGCGGCATCAGGCGGATTTTTAATGGTGATACATGGTCGTGAACGTGTGATGCGCTGCACGAGCTGAAACGAAAAAGTCGAGCCTTTTCCGTATTCGCTTTCCACATGGATGGTGCCCATCATCAGATGCAGCAGTTGCTGGCTGATGGCGAGTCCCAGTCCGGTGCCTTCCAGATTTCGATTACGTTTACTGTCCAGCTGCTGGAACGACTGGAACAGTTTTTTCAGATCCGCTTTTTTAATTCCGATACCGGTATCCTGTATGGTCGTCTCCAGAAGCACTTCGTCGTCCGTTTTGGCAATAGGCCTGCAGGTTAAAGTAATATAGCCGTCTTTTGTAAATTTTACGGCATTGTTTGTCAGATTTACAAAAATCTGTTTGATTCGCAGACTGTCTCCCAGCAGTTCAAAAGGAATATCCGGAGAGATGTCCAGAATAAGCCGGACATTTTTCCGGCCGATGTGCGACATGATAATATTTGCAACATCGTTGATCATGGACATAGGCTCGTATTCACCCATTGTAATATCCATTTTGCCGGATTCGATTTTGGAAAAATCCAAAATGTCATTAATAATCATCAGAAGATTTTTGCCCGAACTTTTAATCTGATTTACATAATCACGTGCGGTCAGCGGGAGTTCTTCCCGCAGCGCCATTTCGGCCATACCGATAATGGCGTTCATCGGTGTACGGATTTCATGGCTCATATTTGCCAGAAAATCCGATTTCAGATGAGTAATGCGTTTAATTTTGGCATTTTCCTGAAGAATTACAAAATTGTGATAGGCGATGCTGGACAAAGCATTTGTAATCGTATGTGAAAACAAAGAAGCCCGTTTCAGTTCTTCCCTTGGAAAATACGGCAGACAATGATACGCATGGAGATATTCTTCCTGGTCAAGACCAAACTCGTTTGCAAGATGCCGGATTCTGGCATCATCAGGTGGAGTGTCCAGAAGCTGTCCGCCAAAAAAGCATCCGATCAGCTGGTCGTTAATGATAATCGGCGTAGCAAAATTGCGCAGACCGGCATGGCAGTGGTAAGTAATGGTCTTGCCCTGGTGAAAGGCCTGATACGTGCTGTTGATGTCGCAGTTTTTGCAGCGCTGTGCCCCGATTGTGGACGAGCGTGTATATTTGGAACAAAAATCCGACTGACAGGAACAGCCCGTTACATGGTTTCCGTCAGCATCGGTTATGTAGGCGGCGATGCCGGTCATTTTGGAAAATGAATTCTGCATTTCCTGCAGAATGGCAATATCTATCAAGTCAGTTAACAATAAAGTCTCTTCCATTATAAGTGAACCTTTCTTTGAAATCTGGCTATCCGATCGTTTTTTCAATGGTTTCTACCAATTTATCGTGGTCGATAGGCTTGAGCAGGTATCCCTGCGGTTTTAACATAAGTACCTGCTGGATTTTTTACGGTCGTTAATGCCTGTCAGAAAGATTACGGGAATGGAACTGGTAACGGGATTGGCACGTAATTTTTCCAAAACGGCAGGGCCGTTTTCTTCAGGCATTTCATAGTCCAGTAAGATCAGGTTTGTCATTTTTGTTTCTAAAAATTTTAACGCTACTTTGCCGTTAATTGCAGTTGCAATATCGTAGGTGTCATCCAGATATCGTTTGATCAGTTTCAGCATACGGAAGTCGTCATCCACGACAAGAATATGTTTACGGCTGGTAATCGGCGCATCCTCAAACATGGATTCGATATCGTCAAGCAGCTCCTGCGTTTTTTGCTGTTCGGCAGATATCAAAGGTGCGGCGGTCGGCGCCTCTTCTTCCTGAATGCTGAAATTTCGCTTCATGTATTCGGTAATTTTTTCAGCAATCTGCAGTGCGGTAATCGGTTTGATCAGACTAACATCTGCAAATTCCGCAGACATTTTACGCATTTCGTCGCAGTCTTCCTGCGTTGCAACGAGGAAAAACGGGGTTTTTCGCTCCAGCTTTGTATGCTTGATCGTAATCAGCTGTGACATGGTGTCACGGGTTTCATTATGCATGCAGTAGACGAGTACGTGCGGCTGAAAATATTTCAGATGACAGACAATATCGTCAAAGCGGATGGAAGTGCTCTGGCATTCCAAAATGCTGTTTGCATGGAGGAACATATCTTCAATAGTTGCTTTGTTGTTGCCGACTAATAATACTTTGTATCTCATTGTAAACCTCCTGGAATAGCTTTTTGTACTTCCTATTATATCAGCATATTGAAAATTTGCAATATTAGGATATTTTTTGGGTGGATTTTTATGCGCAGACTGCGTATAATGAGGAAAAACAAACAGGAATGATGGGGGATGATCGGAATGATTGAATTACTGACGAATGTGGATATTCAAATATTGCTGTTCATACAGGAGTCTGTGCGTGTATCGTGGCTGACTCCGATTGTAGTTTTTATTACCAGCCTTGGCAATGCCGGACTGTTCTGGATTTTGCTTTCAGCTTTGCTGCTGCTCTCAAAGAAAACACGCAAAATTGGCGTTATCAGCTTTCTGGCCTTGTTAGCTTCGCTGTTTCTGAATAATCTGCTGCTGAAAAATCTGGTTGGAAGAATCCGGCCTTATGATGTCTGCGGCATGCTGACGCCGCTGGTGGCAAAGCCGGTGGATTTTTCGTTTCCTTCCGGGCATACGGGGAGCTCGTTTGCCTCCGCATATGTGATGTATCGGTATCTGCCGAAAAAAGCAGGTATCGCGCTGCTGGTGTTAGCGGCATGTATTGCATTGTCCAGACTGTACGTGGGCGTGCATTATCCAAGTGATGTGTTTGTGGGCATGTTTACCGGAATCGGTTCCGGCTGGCTGGCCGGATGGATGTATCGCAGATATTTTGCAAAGATGATTGACTGAGTTTTCGTCATATTGCCGAATATCCGATGCTTATCTGAAAATTTTATGTCAAAAAAATGAAATTATCATTGCAACTGTTGTAAAATCGTTGTAAAATATAGATACACTGATGACATTTGAGAATAAAAAAACCACTTGTAAGAAGGGAGAAAAAGAAAAATGACTGAATTTTCAGGAAAGTCAGTATACAAAGGCATTACGATTGGCAAAGTGTTTGTATTAAAGAATAAGGATTTTCAGATCAAACGAACGAAAGTAGAAGATGCGCAGGCAGAAATTGACAGAGTGGACGCTGCAGGGCAGCAGGCAAAGGCACAGCTGCAGGCTTTATATGACAAGGCGGTTAAAGAAGTAGGAGAAGCGAGTGCGGCTATTTTTGAAGTACACCAGATGATGCTGGATGATGATGATTATCTGGATTCCATATATAATATGATTCGTACGGAAATGGTAAATGCGGAATATGCCGTAGCGATGACAGGAGATAACTTTGCGGAGATGTTCGCAAATATGGATGACGATTATATGAAAGCGCGTTCGGCAGACGTGAAAGATATTTCGGAACGGCTTGTACGGAATCTGTCAGGCGAAGGCGATGCGGATTTAAGTGCGATGGAACCGTCAATTATCGTTGCGGATGATTTAAGCCCGAGTGAAACGGTGCAGATGGACAAAGAAAAAATACTTGGCTTTGTCACGGTACATGGTTCTACCAATTCCCATACGGCAATTTTGGCACGTATGATGAACATTCCTGCATTAATCGGTGTTCCGATGAATCTGGATGAGATACATACCGGAATGGAAGCAGTTGTAGACGGATTTGAAAGTAAGGTTATTTTTGAACCGGATGCGGATACGCGCAGCGTGGTTGAGGGCAGAATTGAGGAAGAAAAAGAAAAAGCTCATATGCTGCAGACATTAAAAGGCAAAGAAAATGTTACGCTTGACGGAAAGAAAATTAACATTTATGCAAATATTGGAAGTGTCGGCGACGTAGGATATGTACTGGAAAATGATGCCGGGGGCATCGGTCTGTTCCGCAGTGAATTTTTATATCTGGGAAGAAACGATTTTCCGACGGAAGAAGAACAGTTCCAGGCATATCGTCAGGTTCTGCAGACAATGGCCGGTAAAAAAAGTAATTATCCGTACACTGGATATCGGTGCGGATAAGCAGGTGGATTATTTCAATCTTGGAAATGAAGATAATCCTGCATTAGGGTACCGTGCGATTCGTATCTGCTTAAAACAGCCGGATATATTTAGAACACAGGTGCGTGCACTGCTTCGTTCCGCCGTATTTGGAAATCTGTCCGTGATGTACCCGATGATTATTTCCGTAGAGGAAGTGAAAAAGATTTATGAAATTGTAGAAGAAGTACGTCAGGAGCTGGAAGCAAAAGGCATTCCGTACAAAATGCCGGAGCAGGGTATTATGATTGAGACGCCTGCGGCAGTTATGATCAGCGACGAGCTGGCAGAGCTGGTTGATTTCTTCAGTATCGGCACGAACGATCTGACGCAGTATACGCTGGCGATCGACAGGCAGAACGCAAAGCTGGATGATTTTTACAATCCGCATCATAAAGCAATTTTGCGCATGATTCAAATGGTTGTAGACAATGCGCATAAACATGGAAAATGGGCAGGAATCTGCGGAGAACTTGGCGCAGATCCGGAACTGACGGAACAGTTTATGAAGATGGGACTGGATGAACTTTCCGTTGCACCTTCTATGATATTAAAAGTCCGCAAGGCAGTACGTGAAATGAGAGTTACGCCGGAGGAATAATTGTATTTTGGACTTCCAAATTAAAAACGCAGCGTGGAAACAGTCACGCTGCGTTTTTTATAACGTTCCTCTATCCGATGTCCGCATGATCACGGACGCTAATTCCATACTGAAATAAAAAGATACCGGCATAAGTCAGCAGTACGCCGACCGTCAGCCACAGCAGAAAGAAAAACGGCTGTTCCATATGATAATACATACTATCACCCGCAAACGATCCGAAGATGTTAAAAAACGCATGAAATACGATCGGTATCGCAATCGAACCGCCGGCTTCTTTCAGATATCCGATAAACAGTCCTAAAAACGCGGCATAAATACCCTGTATTATATTCATATGAAAATGCCGAATAATACTGCCTGCAGACATACCGCACCGGTGACCGGCAGAATTTTTTGGCATAGCCAAGGGTAACGCCGCGGAAAATCAGTTCTTCGGAAATCGGGGCGATGATAACGGCATAAATAATCGTAAGCGGAGAAAGCGTGCCAATACCGGCAGTGTCAATCAGCTCCGTGTAAGATTGCATCCAGTCCGGACGCAGCATACCGATAAAGTTCATCAGATAGCCGATTACATACTGCAAGCCAAACGATAATAATAGCAGCGCGAAAACAATCCGAAGATCAAAAGCGGCTTTTACGGCGACCCGTTCCTGATTTGCAGCCAGTTTTTTCCGATACCAGAAGCCGAAAATGACAAGTGCGGCAATGGCATATGTCATGGATACAAAAATAATAAACGGACCGGTCGACCAGATCGAAAGAAGTTCGTTGATCAGTTCGTCCAATGATATTTGCGTATGGTTATTTTTTATCAGGACCGCAATCGCTGTGATTCCACAGATCGGAATGCTGACCAGATTCTGCAGGACGATCGTAATAATCAGCGGCAGCAGACAGAATAAAAACGGCCGATGCGTTTCATAGTCATAATCATTACCTCCCGAATATAAGTTGTTGTCGATTCATCCATTATTGTATGCCATCTTGTGGAGAAATGCAATGCCATATTGCCTGGAAAGTGTATTTGTGCAATTCGGATGTTACAGTTCACACCTGTCTAAAAATCAAGCCAGCTGCGAACTGTAACATTCGGATACGTCAGACGCCCCGTAAGACCACGGGGCATCCAAATCTGTTATCGGTTATCTACTTTTTCGGGATACATGTCATGATGGGCGAGACGGTCATAAGCCATCTCCTCCCATTTCGTTCCTTTCTTTCCGTAATTACAGTACGGATCAATCGAAATTCCTCCTCTTGGAAGAAATTTTCCCCAGACTTCAATATACTTTGGTTCCATAAGATTTATCAAATCTTTCATAATCTTATTGCAGCAGTCCTCATGAAAATCTCCATGATTTCTGTAAGAAAAGAGATACAGTTTTAGGGATTTGCTTTCAACCATTTTTCTGTCCGGGACATAAGATATGTAGATCGTCGCAAAATCCGGCTGTCCCGTAATCGGACAGAGAGATGTAAACTCCGGACAATTGAATTTCACGAAATAGTCATTATCCATATGTTTATTTTCAAAACTTTCAAGTACCTCCGGCGCATAATCCATTTGGTATTTTGTCTGTTTTCCAAGTGCATGTAACTCAGACATTTAATGTTCCTCCTTTACTTTGAGCTTTCTTGCCAGATATACGAAAGGCGTATCGCAGAAAGCAACAATTGCCTTAAACAGATACGTTGTAAGCAGAATACTCACAAATACCTCCGTGTCATACACACCCCAGAAAGCGGCAAACGTAAACACCAGCGTATCCACAGCCTGGGAAGTCAGAGTCGAACCACAGTTGCGAAGCCATAACCTTCCCTCATTGTCGCCCGTTTTTTTCCAGATGAAATGATAAAGCGTAACATCTATCGTCTGTGAGCAGATATATCCCAGTGTGCTTCCTAAAACCACCCTCGGTACAAAACCGAACAGCATTGTAATCGGCTCATTCATGATATCGTTTGCATTCGGGACAAACCTGAGCAGCCCCTGTGTTCCCACCAGGAAAATAATGGTTGTAAACAGACCAATGTAGACTGCTTTCTGCGCCGCTTTCTTTCCATACTTTTCAGACAGGATATCCGTCACCAGAAAACTTGCCGCGTAAAGCGTGTTTCCCGCAGTGGTCGAAAGTCCAAAAATATCTACATTTTTACACACCTGTATATTGGCAAGAATCGCTGAAATTGCCGTAAACACATACAGCCCTGTCTTTCCAAACATTTTGTAGGCAATCACTACCGAAAAAAGATAAAAACCAATTGAAAGTATAAACAAAACAGAATTTGTCATTTCTTTTCCTCCTCATATTCCGCCGGATCCCGGATTTCGTTTCGTTCAAACGCTTTCCTCCTGTCCATACAGGTGGCGCATTTTCCGCACGGCTTTTCTCCACCCTCGTAACAGGACCAGGTAAATGCAAAGGGTACTTGAAGCCCTATCCCTGTCCGGACGACATCTGCCTTATGGCTGTACAGAAATGGAGCCTCGATTTCCAACTGCTTTCCGCTCCCTTCATACACTGCCCGGCTGATTGCTTCATGAAATGCTTCTGAAGTATCCGGGTACGCATTTCCCGCGCTGTCATCCGCATGAGCCCCATAATAGATCTTCTCACATCCATCCGCCAGCGCAACAGATGCCGCTGCCGCCAGAAACAGCCCGTTCCGGAACGGAACATAGGTAGAAACCGGTTTTCCGGTACTCTCCTGAAGCTGGGATGCATATGTGCCCTTGGGAATTTCTCCCCTTCCCTCCAGTAATGTGCAGTCGGAGCCCGCAAATATCATCCCCATATCCAGTTCCTTATGTCTCACATGGTAATGCTGCGCAATCCTCCGCGCCGCTTTCAGTTCATTGCTGTGCTTCTGTCCATAAGAAACAGACAGGCTCAGCACATTCTCATAGCCATACTTCTCTACGGCAAGCGCCAGACAGACTGTCGAATCAATGCCGCCGCTTGACAACACCAGTATTTTCATACATTTTCCTCCAATCTCAATTCAGCCGTACAAAAAAGCAAAAAAAACCCGCAAAACGCAGGATTCAATAAAATAAATCGGGTTCCCTAGTTTTGTTTAACGACAGGATGGTACGCTCGAGCAATCGGGCCGAACTGTCTATTCAGCTGTATTGAAATTATATTACGCAGAACCCAGGATGTCAACTATAAAAAATTTTGGTTTCATACGTTTATTGTTTTATAAGGGATACGGCAACTTTTTTCTTTGAACAACTGTCAAAGATGTGATTGTATGCCATCTTGTGGAGAAATGCAATGCCATATTGCCTGGAAAGTGTATTTGTGCAATAATGGAGAGTATGAAATCAGAACTATACAAATAAGAAAAGAGGGTTTTATGAACGGGAATAATATTACATTGATTGGTATGCCGGGTGCGGGCAAGAGTACGGTTGGGGTTGTTCTTGCAAAGGCGCTTGGCTATCGTTTTCTGGATAGTGATCTGGAAATACAGGAACAGACAAACAAGCGGCTGTCCGAACTGATTTTTGAACACGGCCGGCAGGGTTTTCTGGAAATTGAAAATCGGGTCAACAGTGGAATATCTGCCGTGCACACGGTAATTGCCACAGGCGGAAGCGCGGTATATGGTGCGGAAGCGATGGAACATTTACGTGATATATCTACGGTTGTCTATTTAAAACTGTCTTATGAATGTCTGTCGGAGCGTCTTGGGGATCTGCATGAGCGAGGCGTTGTTATGGAGGACGGACAGACACTGCAGGACCTGATGCGGCAGCGCTGTCCGCTGTATGAAACGTATGCCCATCTTACCATAGATGCCGAGAAGATGGAGATTCGGGAAATTGTGGAAAAACTGGTGGGGATTTTACAGGTGGGAAATTAGATCAAGATGCAACAGTTGCATCCAATTAAGAAACGCAAGGAGAAACATCGGTTATCTATCATAGATATTTCTCCTTACAAGTAAAAACTGCCTGTGCGCATCGCATATAAATGGCATGACCGGCAGTTTACCGGTCTGGCATGTCGGATGCCGCACCTGCACGCCGTGCATAGAAAGCATGGGCGGTGAAAATCATCAGGATCAAAAGAATGATGGAAATGCCCAGTGTCAGCGCTACATTTGCGCCGGTAAGGCCGGAGACAAGATATCCGACAATACAGCAGGCAGCGACTGTCATTGCATAAGGGAGCTGAGTGGAAACGTGCTCGATATGGTTGCAGCCGGAACCTGCGCTTGATAAAATCGTCGTATCGGATATCGGCGAACAGTTATCTCCGAATACGCTTCCTGCAAGTGTTGCCGATAAGGTAACGGTCAGCAGCTGCGGTGCGATTGCGTATGCCGCAGGTGCAATGATCGGTATCAGAATACCAAAGGTTCCCCAGGCGGTTCCTGTAGAAAAGCTTAAAAAGGCAGCGATTATAAAAATCAGTGCAGGAAGCAGGAAGGCCGGAATGTTGCTGCGTGCCAGCTGATGGCTGACAAATTCCGGAGTCAGGAGCAGGTCACGGCATACCGCACCGATGCCCCAGGCCAGAAACAGGATCAGGCAGGCTGGTACCATACTCTTAAATCCTTCGGTAATGCCGTTCATATATTCACCAAATGTAATCAGCCTGCGCGGGATGTACATAACCATTGCTACAAGCAGTGCACCAAAACTGGCCCATACAAGTGACTGTGAAGTGGCACAGTTGCCAAAAGCAGCGGTCAGGTTGTGATAACTGCTGCCAGCAGTAAAAAATCCGCCTGTATACAGCATGGCAATGACTGCAAAAATAATCAGAGAGATGATGGGAAGCAGCATATCTGCTACGGTTCCGTCATCGGATACGTCCGCAAGGTGCATGGGACTGTCTTCGCTGTCGTCTGCCTGAAAATGTGCGGCGGCTTTTTCGGCTGCTGCCATCGGACCATAATCTTTTCCGGTAAAAATAATGATAAAGATCATAATAAGGGAAAGAATGGCATATAAATTCAGAGGAATCGTGGACAGAAATACCTGAAAGCCGTTGTCGTAATATCCGGTTGCTTCCAGGTTGCTTCCGACCGCGGCGGCCCAGGAAGAGATAGGGGCTATCATGCAGATCGGCGCAGCCGTACAGTCGATGATATAAGCAAGCTTGGCACGTGATATTTTATATTTGTCGGTCAGGGGTTTCATAACGGTTCCTACGGTCAGACAGTTAAAGCAATCATCAATAAAGATGACAATGCCAAGTACGGCCGCGGCTGCAAGGGAAAGCTTTCCGTTTTTAAGTTTGGTGGAAGCCCATTTTCCGTATGCTTTTGAGCCGCCGGACAAGGTGATTACAGATACCAGGGCGCCGAGCAGGCAGACAAACACAATGATGTTTAAATCTGCGCTGCCTGTAATGACGTCAAATACCGTTCCGATGGTACCGGCTACCGGATGCAGACCAACACCTAACGCATAGATCAGCGCTCCGGCAAAGATACCAAGAAAAAGAGAAAATACGACTTCCTTTGTTAAAAGCGCTAATGTAATGGCAAGTATTGGCGGAATTAAAGATAACCAGCCAGCATAATATGAATCCACAATTCCAACTCCTTTTCTTAAGTTTTTTTATAAAAAGTAATTTCTATACTAAATAAAATGATTTCTACTGTTTTTGATACACAATTTTTCCGTCTATAATTGTCATGGATACTTTTACATCTCGTATTTCATCCATAGAGGTGTGGAATACATCCGCATTCAGTACCGCAATATCGGCGGTTTTTCCGGCTTCCAGAGTACCAAGCCAATCTTCCTGGCCCAGATTGTACTGTCCGCCGTAAGTCCATGCTTTGAGCAGTTCTGCCGTTGTCAGTGTGTTCTTTTCGTTGAATGGTTCTCCGCCTTCCGGAAATCTGGCGCCGACACTGTGATAAATGGACTGCGGTATATCGTCATATAATAGCGGCAGGTCCGTGGCACATGAAAGAATCACACCGGAATCTGCCATTTTCCTGCGGTTCCAGTATTGTTCTCCGCGGGCAGAGCCGATTTTTTCCGCAATCATTGAAAGTTTGCTTTCCCGATCGGCGATAGACATAATCTGCGGATAGATTTCCGCAACAATTCCAAGCTGTCCCATTCGTTGCGGATCTTTCGGGTCGCAGCATTCCAGATCCGTAATCGCGTGGCGGTTCACAAGTCTGCCATCGGCATTTTTTTGGCATTGGGCGAAGATGTCGATCGTTTTTGCGATCGCGCCGTCGCCCTGCGCATGAAGAGAAAAGCGAAAGCCTTCGGCATCCGCGGCAAGCGTGTCTTTTTTCAATGCCACCCAGTCTATATTTTTTGCGCAGCATATATCGGTGTTCAGATAAGGCTCTTTCATTTCTCCTTCAAACTGGCTGATCGAACCGTCCGTCATCTGGTTATATCCGGAAAAGCGTACAAAAGGTCCATGGAACCTGTCGCGCATTGTACGGCCATAGAGTAAATCCATAGGAGCGGCAACCGGCTGGCTCATAAAATGTACACGCAAGGTAAGACTTTTTTCTTCTTCTAACTGTGCAAGCACTTCGGCAAATCCATAAAAATCATCAAATCCCATTTCCTTTACGGAAGTAATTCCACGTGCATTCATCATTTTCATATATTCCCGGAACGCAGGAACGGAAAATTCCCGGTTACCCAGAATGTCCTTTAAAAGTCTCCAGTAACTTTCCGACCAGCAGGTTTCTTCGGTAAACTGATAGACCGTTTTGGCAGCCGTATTCATATAGCAGCTTTCTCCGCCGTCATGGAAGAAAATGACAGGTACGTTTCCAAACGTGTCATCCAGTCGTTTTTGCGAAAGCTGCTGGAAATCCGGTCTTAAGCCTCTGGCGAGCAGCGTGCTGCCCTGTTTCAATGTTTTCTGA
Organism: Eubacterium plexicaudatum ASF492; assembly: GCF_000364225.2. GTDB lineage: Bacteria > Bacillota > Clostridia > Lachnospirales > Lachnospiraceae > Eubacterium_J > Eubacterium_J plexicaudatum. Next base: position 2,886,731 of record NZ_AQFT02000001.1, on the reverse strand, counting down.
TATTCTGCGGCTTTTTTCAACACTTCTTCTTCGGTATTGCATGCCTGCAGATCCGTGCCTGCTATGGTCAGCAGATAGCCGGTAAAAAAGCAGTGTGCATCGACAAAGCCAGGGCAGATGGTCTGTCCGTGCAGATCATAAACGGCAGTTTGTTCGCCGTGGTATTGTGAGCCGTCTCCCGGGCCGACAGCTATGATCTGATTTCCATTGATGGCTACAAATCCGCTGATACAGGATGCTTCCGATCCGGTAAAAATATGATCCGATTTCAAAATAATGTCTGCGTGTAACATAAATGGCCTCCTTGGTTTCTATTATTTATTGATAAGTTGCTATAAAAAGCATACCACATTTCACGAAAAGCATAGCACAGCGTATAAGATTATTCAATGTATCTGGGGAAATAAGTTAAAAAAGGTCAATTATAACAAAAATATAGTACATAAATTGTGCAATATATTTAAAAAATAGAATAAGTGGATTGAAAACAGGGGATTTATGTGTGCGATCCGATAGCAGACAGCTTTTCTGAAATGGTATGAAAAAGTTAATGTATTATATATAATTAACAAAAGCAATACGCAGCCTGTGAAAATGGCGGCATATAGGATATTTTCTGCAAAGAGAACTATAATAGGAAAGAAAATTGGTATGAAATTATAAAACACAGGATAATAAATAGAAAATATATGGAAAATCAACAAAGAAAAATAGTAATTATACACAAAAAAACAGATAATAATATGTTTAAAATGTCAAATTGACAGTTAGGAATTTACTGTGCTATAGTCAATACATTCAAACCGGTATGAAAAACATAAAAACATATTTACAAAAATGTTTGCTATGAGGAGAACGAACATATGAAAATAGCAGCAATCGGAGACAACTGTATTGATGTATACGAACGCCTGGGCCGCAAATATCCGACCGGAAACGTGGTAGATACAGGTGTAAATATTCAAAAACTGGGCATTCCGGTCTCCATTATCAGTACGACAGGATCGGATGAAAACGGAATATGGATGATGGAAACTTTAAAGAAAGAAGGACTTGACATCAGCCATTTGAAAACGGCAGAGGGACAGACAGCGGTTACGTATATGGACATGGACGGAAAAGACCGGGTGCATGGCGATTACGTGGAAGGCGTGCTGGAACATATCGTATTTGACGAAGAAGATATACGATTTGCAGCGGAGCACAATCTGGTTCACACGGCTTTGTGGGGAAAGGCAGAAGGTACACTGGAGAAAATAAAGGCACGAAATCCGGACTGTGCGATCAGCTTTGATTATGCGGACAGGATGGATCATGAGCTGGTCGAGCAGACGCTTCCTTATGTGGATTTTGGCTTTTATTCTTATCATGGAAATGCGGACGGAACTATCAGGACGTTCTTAAAAGATAAGGTAGATCGGGGTATGAAGCTTGCGGTAGCGACTTTCGGAGAAAAAGGGAGTCTGGCATACGACGGAAATGCTTTTATCAGCGGCGGCATTTATCCGGCCGAAGTTGTGAATACGGTCGGTGCGGGAGACAGCTTTATTGCAGGATTTTTATACGAGCTGATGCAAGGATCACCGGTGGAAAAATGCCTGGATACAGGTGCGAAAGTAGCTTCCCGCGTGGTTGCCGTATTTCAGCCATGGTAACTGAGAATCAAACAGAAAGGGGATGTTGAAATGAAAATTGGAATGTTTACATCGGGTTACCAGAGGAATCCGTTAGAGCATTGTTTTCAGGATGCGAAGAGATTTGGGTATGATTTTATCGAGTTGTGGGGCGGCCGACCTCATGCGTTTGCTCCGGATCTGAGAGACGGAGAGATCGAACAGGTCAAAAGGCTGATTGATCGGTATGAAATGCCGGTTGTCGGATATACGCCGGAACATAATGCATACCCTTATAATTTTATGATTGGGAGCGAGATGCAAAGACAGGATGCGGTTGCATATCTGAAAATCTGTCTGGATATGGCAAAAGAAATGGGCGCGGATTATATGCTGATCAGTCCGGCACACGCCGGCTATGGCGCTACTTATAAGGAAATCCGGACACGTATGGTAAAAACGGTACGCGAACTTGGCGAATATGCATCCAAAACAGGAGTGAAGCTTGTTGTGGAAACGCTGACTCCATATGAAAGCAATGCATTTAAAAGCGCCAATGATGCTGTGGAGCTGTTTGAGCAGATAGATTCGCCTTATGTAGTCGGAATGTGCGATCTGGTACCGCCGTATGTACAGCATGAAAGCATACTGGATTATCTGGATAAGTTGGGCGATAAAATGTACCACTTCCATATCATAGACGGTGAGCAGGGGACGGACAGTCATATTGTACCAGGCGACGGTTCCATACCGTTAAGAGAGCTTTTTATGGAATTAAAAGACGCCGGATATGACAAAACTGCGACGATTGAGCTTGTAACGGGCTATATCAATGAGCCGCGCCTGTATGCAAGAAGAGCCATAGACCGGGTAAGAGGTTATATGCAGGAAGCTGGTTTTGAACAGCAGGGAGGGGCGTAATCATGTTTATAGATATGCATGTACATCCTGCTTTTTATGAGCCGATTAATGCAGACACCGAAGAAGGCGTTCGAAAAGAACAGCTGCGGCATGACGTGCTGGATATTCATTTAAACGGCATTGCGCCGATGGAGCATATTTTTAATCAGATGGCGTGTGCCGGACTGGATTATTTATGCCTGCTGCCGCAGGACTACCGGTCCAAATATGGCGAGCCGATTGTATCAAATGAAGAAATCAGACGGCTTGTAGATCTTGCACCGGACAGGCTGATCGGATTTGCAGGTGTGGATCCGCTGGAAAAAGACGCTGCAGATACATTGGAGTATGCTTTTGAAGTATTAAAGCTGAAAGGATTAAAGCTGCATCCGTCCGCACAGCATTTTTATCCTTCGGACGAGACGGTCGGTCAGCTTGCAGCCATTTACGATCTGTGTGAGAAATACCGCAAGCCGATTATTTTTCACAGCGGGCTGTCGTGGGAGCCGGATGCGATTTCCAAATATTCCGCTCCGTTGGAATTTGAAGAGCTGGCGTCAAAACGGCCGGGACTTAAGATTTGTCTGGCGCATTTTGGGTGGCCATGGGTGCAGGAAGCAGCCATGCTGATGCTGAAATATCCGAATGTCTATGCGGATACGGGCATTTTGTATTTTGACAATGCCTGGGAATTTTACCGCAAAGTATTTACACAGGATATTCCGGTGACCTGGATTGATCGAAGTCTCAGACATCAGGTGATGTTTGGCAGCAACAATCCAAGATTTGAGCAGATACGTATGGCAGATGCGATAACCGGACTGGGGCTGCGTGACAGTACGCTGGAGCTGATCAAAGGAGAAAACGCGGTCGAATTTTTGGGAGGTCTGTAGGAGGAGGAATCTATGACAGTGCTAACATCTGCCACGGTACTGACGAAACAATACAACCAGTTTATTAATATTACCGGGCTGGTTGAGCAGGCGGTCAGAGACAGCGGCATTCAAAATGGTATGGTGAATGTGATTACAAAGCATACGACGACAGGCATTATGGTGAATGAATCACTGGAATGCCTGGAGAGCGACATTGCGGATTTTCTGAGCCGGATGGCGCCGGAAGACGGGGCATATGCGCATGCGCGTATGCTGCGGGACTATGGTTCTACGGCAGGAAATCCGACAGGACATTTAAAAGCGCATATTACAGGCAATCACTGTCATTTTCTGATAGACGGCGGCTGCATGTTAAAGGGCGGTGCACAGGAAGTATATTTCTGTGAGTTTGACGGTCCGGCAAAACGGACCATTCTCATTCAGGTAATCGGTGAATGAGCAGGTACGAGTAAGAAGATAAAGAAGAAGGAGTGAGATTATGTCACAGGAAACACCTCAGGTTCAGAATGGTGAACTGAAAAGAAAACTGGGTTTAAGTGCGGTTATTGCCTTGGGCGTAGGTACTACCGTAGGATCAGGGATTTTTTCGTCTCTGAGTGAAGTCGCAGCTGCAGCAGGTAGCAGTCTGTTTCTTGTACTGGCGTTTTTAATCGGTGGAATTTTGCAGGTTCCGGCCAATTTCTGCTATGCGGAGCTGGCGAGTGCATTTCCGGAAGACGGCGGGCAGTACGTATATTTTAAAGAAGCGGGTTCACGGCCGTTAGCATTTTTGTGTGGATGGATCAGCTTTTGGGCGACCGACCCACCATCCATTTCCATTATGGCACTTGCGATTGCCAACTATCTGGGATTTTTTATTCCGGTTCATGGCTTTTTGCTTCGTCTGATTGCAACCGCATTTGTATTGTTTTTTATGATGATGCATATTCGGTCCGTAGAAGGCGGAGGGAAATTTCAGGCCATTATTACAGCGTTAAAGATCATACCATTTGTGCTGATTATCGGCATCGGTATTTTCTTTATAAAAGGCGACCTGTTCTTATCCTCAGCACCGCTGGCTGGCGTTGCTGCAACAGGCGGGTTTGCCGCACTTATGGCAGGCGTTTCTGCCACAACATGGTCTTTTGACGGGATGGCAGCACCCTGCTACATGTCTGGTGAGATCAAAGACCCGGAAAAAAACCTGCCGAAAGGACTCATACTGACAGCGGTAACCGTGCTTGGTTTGTATGTGGCGCTTACGATTGTTGCATCCGGACTGCTGACCGTAGATGAGCTGGCTTCGTCAGAGGCGCCGATTGCGCTGCTGGCATCCAAAATTCCGGTTATCGGCAATTATGCAGGTACGATTATTGCGGTTATGGCAGTCATCGTGGTTATTGGCTCGCTGTCAAGCTGTGTAATGTATCAGCCAAGAATTGAATATGCGATGGCAAAAGACGGTCTGTTTTTCAAATCTTTTGCAAAAGTACATCCAAAGTACGAAACACCGCATTTTTCAATTATCGTACAGTGTGCGGTTGCAATTGTACTTATTTTTGCAACATCACTGTCTGACTTGTTAGGCTATTTTACACTTGTTGGGCTTTTGAAAAACTTTATGACGTTTGCAACGATTATTGTACTGCGTAAAAAAGAAAATTATAAGCCTACATATCATATGCCGTTCCGTCCGCTGATGGTTGCGGTAGCCATGATTGTAACCGGAACTTTGATCTGGTCTACATTTATCTGGGCTCCGATGCAGGGAATCGCATGTGCAGTCATAGCAGTGGTGACAGGGCTGCCGGTATATTATTTCTGGGAGAACAAGAATAAGGCCGGGCAGTAACCGTGTTGACTTTTCCTGACGGATGTTCTAAGATTATAGGTAAAAAGCGATTGGACGAAAAATGAAATCGGAGAATATCTGTCATGAAATTAAGTCAAAAACCTCGTGATGAGGCAATGGAAAAAATAGAAAATTATATAATAAGCAACAGGCTGCAGGCAGGAGATAAGCTGCCTTCCGAACGCATGATGTGTGAAATGTGGGATTTTAACAGATCTACACTGCGCAGTGCGATCAGGCAGTTAATATCGCAGGGGAAAATATATAATAAAAACGGATCGGGAACGTATGTTGCAAGGGAAAAACTTGTCCGCAACCTGCAGGACGTAAGAGGGCTGTACCAGACAGCAGCCGATATGGGCAGAGAAATTACAAGCAGGGTGCTGGAGCTTTCCATTTGTGAGACTTCCAAGCATATCGGGCGCAAGATGAAGCTTCCGCTGGGTCATAAATTATGGCGGCTGGAACGCGTGCGCAGCCTGGATGGGATACCGGTTACTTTGTCACAGATTTATCTGGATGCGGAACGTTTTCCGGATGTGGATCAATATGATTTTGCAAAAGAATCGTTATATGGGGTATTACGGAAGCGTTACGGCGTAGAAGTAAAAAGCGGAAATGAAAATCTGAGCATTTCTACCTGTGATGAAAAGGAAGCGGAATATCTGATGGTAAAGGCAGGAGACCCTGTACTTTACCAGTCCGGGATTACGATTGATCATCAGAATATGGTTTTCGAGTGTTTTAAAGAAGTTACCCTTGCGCAGTATATCTGCCTTGCCAGCGAACTTACACGCAAACAGCCTGTCTCGTGAAGACGGAGGGATTAAAGATGAAATTGGCTGCGGTTGGCGATAACTGTATGGATGTATATGAAAATATGGGAACAGCATATCCGGGCGGAAATCCGGTAAATGTAGCGGTATATTTTGTGCGCCTGGGCGGAGAAGCTTCTTATACGGGTGTCGTAGGTTCGGATCGGTATGGTGCGCTCATGAAAGAGAAGATCGGAGAAAAAGGCGTAGACGTATCGCATATCCGGGTTGAAGAAGGGAATACGGCAGTTACCCATGTGGAACTTGTGGACGGAGAACGTGTCTTTGGCGATTATGAAGAAGGCGTACTGGCGGATTTTAAGCTGACAGATGAAGAAATTGATTTTCTGTGTGGACATGATATGGTTGTGACAGGATTGTGGGGAAATATTCACAATGAACTGGAGCAGATTCATAACAGAGGAATTAAAACCGCATTTGATGCGGCTACACGTCCGGACGATGAGGCGGCGCGCATTGCTGTTCCGGCTACCGATTATCTGTTTTTTGCAACGGATGACGGGGATACGCAGCAGCTGCGGGAACAGATGAAAGCCATTCATGCACGCGGCCCGAAGCTGGTCATTACGACATTGGGCGACAAAGGAAGCATCGTATATGACGGAGAGCAATATCGGACGTTTGGCATTGTTCCATGTAATGTTGTAGATACGATGGGTGCCGGTGACAGTTATATTGCCGGATTTTTAAAAGGAATATTAGAGGGAAAAACAGTAGAGGAATGTATGAAAGCAGGCGCTGCAAATTCCAGTATGACTTTGGAGTATAACGGCGCCTGGTAGGAGAAAGGGGACGTTTGTTTTGTCAGAATCAACAGGGATAGACTATTTGACACCGGTGTATATTCAGCTGCGGGAAGTTGTGCGTTCAAAAATAGAAGATGGAGAATACGCTCCGGGCACGGCCATACCGTCAGAAAACGCACTTGCAGATACATACGGCGTGAACCGGCTGACGGTACGCAATGCGATTGATGCACTGGTAAATGAGGGATTATTAAAACGTGTAAAAGGCAAAGGCGTTTATGTGATGGCCAAATATGAGCGTGATCTGGAAGTGCTTGGCGGCTTCTCTCAGACAATGAAAGATCGAAATGTCCTATCCGGCAAAAAGATTCTGCAAAGAGGCAAGAGACCGGCCGGAGAAAAATATGCGTCCATACTGAATATCCACAAAGATGATTTGATTTATTATATTAAACGTCTGGACTATGCGGATGAGGAGCCGATTGCCCTTCAGGAGATTTTTATCCCATACAATCTGGTGCCGAATGTGGAAAATATTGATCTTTCCGTATTCAGCATGTTTGAAATTTATAAGTTTTATGGGATTAATCCGGTAAAAGCCTGGCAGGTGCTGGACCTGGCCCAGCTGACACAGTCCGACGCGAGAATGATTAATATTAACAAAGAACAGACCGTATTTTTGTTCTCGTGTACGACATATGATGAGGAAAATATGGTAATCGAATATTCGAGATCTTATACGAGAGGAGATAAATGCAATTTTACGGTCCATTTCCATAAATAAGAGCGTTAGGGAGGACAATAAAATGTTAAAATTTGATGAACAGAAGCAGATAGACAGCGTAAACGGAGGATTGGCATTAAGAGGTGAAATTGAAAAGGTTGTAGACGAAATACAGCAAAAAGGCTTTGACCGGATCTTTTTTATCGGCATCGGCGGCACCTGGGCGTCCAGCCTTCAGGTAGAAGTGTATATGAGAGGCAGAAGTGCGCTCCCTGTTTACGTAGAAAATGCGGCTGAGTTCATTACAACGGGAAATAAACGATTTACGAAAGATTCGGTCGTTATTTTTTCATCCGTGACCGGAAGTACGGAAGAGATGGTAAAGGCCGTTGAAAAAGCAAAAGAAACAGGTGCAAGAGTATTTGGATTTGTAGATAAAGCGGAAGCGGAAATTGTAAAGCTCTGCGACTGGTGCATCTCTTATCCGGAAAACGAACAGCTTAAATTTTTCATGACTGCCAACCGGCTGATGTATAACAATGGAGAATTCCCGGAATACGATGCGTATAATAAGGAAATGGAAGCGCATCTGGCAAAAGCGCTGGTGGAAGTGGAGAAAAAGGCTGACGCATGGGCAGCAGAGTATGCAAAGGAAATTTACGCATATGTAAAGGCAAATCCGGATATGCCGCATTACTTTGTAGGCAGCGGCGATCAGTGGGGCGCTACGTATTCTTATGCAATGTGCTACTGGGAAGAACAGCTCTGGATTCGTACAAAATCCATTACATGTGCGGAATTTTTCCACGGCATGTTGGAAGTAGTGGATGCCGAAACACCGGTTACACTGTTTATGGGGGAAGATGAGCAGCGTCCGCTGGCAGAACGTGTTGCAGGGTTCCTGCCGAAGGTCTGCAAAAATTATACAATTATCGACAGCAAAGATTATGAGCTGGCAGGGATCAGCGATCCGTTCCGGGGTTCGATCTCACATCTGGTAATGCATGCGGTAAACAACCGCGTTGATGCACATCTGGAAGATGAATTCAGACATCCGATGGTGATCCGCAGATATTATCGTCAGTTTGCATATTAAAAAGTTACGTTTTGGCCGTGCATAGCTGCCCGGCCAAAACGCTTTCTTTTTTTCTGTTATTTCGATAAAATACATAGAAAGAGGGTGTCAGTTTGAACAGCTACGGAACATTATCGTCAGGACAGCAGGCAGCATTCGTGCTAAAGCTTAGTATCCCGGCCATTTTGGCTGAGATCGGTTCGATCGTTATGCAATACATAGATGCGGCTATGGTCGGCAGTCTTGGAAAAAATGCAACGGCTTCCATCGGGCTGATGTCGAGTTCGACATGGCTGGTTGGAGGGATCTGCATCAGTGCGGCGATGGGATTTTCGGTACAGACAGCGCATCATATCGGAGCAAAAGATACGGAAGCGGCAAGGGACGTTCTGCGCCAGTCATTACTGGTTACGGCACTCGTTGCGCTGCTGCTGTCCGTTTCGTGTGCACTGATCAGCGGCAGCCTGCCGCACTGGCTGGGCGGAGAGGAAGAAGTATGCCGGGATGCGTCCGGATATTTTTTTATTTATGCCTGTGCGCTGCCTGCGTTACAGTTCCGTCAGCTGGGAGGAAGTATGCTGCAGTGCAGCGGCGATATGAAAACGCCCAGTTTTTTAAATGCACTGATGTGCGTACTGGATATTATATTTAACTTTTTTTTGATTTTTCCATCCGGAACGTTTCAGATGGGCAGTTTGCGTGTGGCGTTGCCGCGGGCCGGGATGGGTGTGGCAGGCGCGGCGCTTGGAACGGCGCTTTCCGAGGTTGTGACGGCGGTGGCAATGCTGTATATGCTTTGTGTTCGATCAAAAACGATGAGATTAACCCAAAAAGGAAGCTGGGCTTTGAACCGGCATTGTATAAAGAAGGCGGTTCGCATTGCGCTGCCGATGGCATTTGAACATGGGGTCGTGAGTGGAGCGCAGATTGTGTCCACAAAAATCGTATCACCGCTTGGAACGGTGTCCGTAGCGGCAAATTCCCTGGCTGTTACGGCGGAAAGTCTTTGTTATATGCCCGGATATGGGGTAGCATCGGCTGCAACGACTCTCGTAGGCCAGAGTATCGGTGCAAGAGAAAAAAGCAGGCACGGGGATTTGCGCGGCTGTCGGTTTTGCTGGGCGCGTTGATGATGTCAGTGACTGCATGTATTATGTTCGTATTTGCACCGCAGATGTTTGCAATGCTGACACCGGATACGGCCGTACAGCAACTGGGTGTGAAAGTGCTGCGGATTGAGGCGTTTGCGGAGCCGTTTTTTGCCTGCTCGATCGTGACTGCCGGAGCGCTTCGAGGTGCGGGAGACACACTCATACCAAGTGTGATGAATCTGGTCAGCATGTGGGGGATTCGGATTACGATGGCTGCTTTCTTGGCGCCTCGTATCGGACTTACGGGAGTATGGATTGCGATGTGTGTGGAGCTGTGCATACGTGGGATATTGTTTCTAGTGAGATTGTTTCGGGAGAAGTGGCTGGAGGTGTGAGGGTCTTGTGTTTTTTTGCAAAAACTTTATAATAGTATTGTGAAAACAACGTGATACAGGATGGAAAACAGATGTTAAAGATTTATGTATGCGATGACGAAAAAGAAATCACAGATTTAATCCGCACACAGATACGGAATTATTTTGAAACTTATCCCAGTGAGTATGAAGTAGAAACTTTTAACAGTGGAAGCAGTTTGATCAATCGGGTAAATAAGCAGCGTGCCGATATTATTTTTTTAGATATCGAACTGTCGGACAGTAATGGAATACAAATTGCAAAGCTTATCCGAAGAGTCGATAAGCTTGTGAAAATAGTGTTTATTACGAATTATAAAAACTATAAAGGCGCTGCTTTTACTGTCAGGGCTTTTGGATATGTGGAAAAACCATCGACAACAGAACAGATTTTTAAACAGCTATCGGATATTCAGAAGTATATGCGGGAAGAGCAAAATGATATCAGTATAAAATTTGAAACGGTAGATGGCTTAATTAACCTGAAAGTGAAAGATATTTTGTATTTTGAGAGTAGTAATCGAAAAATCAGTATTATTACCTTTACGAATGAATATCGAATGGTGCAAAAAATATCTTCTCTGGCAAAGTTATTGGAGCCTTACGATTTTAAAAGTCCACATTCCAGTTTTTTGGTTAATTTGGATTATGTGGTAGGAATAAAAAATTATACGGTTTATATGGTCAACGATATTGAAATTCCATTATCGCAGAGAAAAGTTTCGGAATTTAAAAAGGCTATGAATCATTATTTTATGAAAACAATAGATATGTGTAAAGGAGTACCACATGATTAATATATTAAGACAGCTGCTGTTTTTGGCAATTTCGAGCTTTGTTTCTATTTATATTGTCTTTGACTTTATGAATAGAATGTTTGGAAAGAGCGAAAAAGGCAAATGGAAAGCTTTTTTGATTTTTATAGCCATGTGGGGACTTTTTCTGATATCCAATATCATATCAATGCCGTTTTTAAATATTTCGCTGCTGTTTGTGATACCTGCATTTGTAGGCGTATATCTATTTGGCGCGGGAAACAAAAATGATTTTTTTATGATTTTATTGTTGATTATCTTTTTTCCGTTAAGTGAAATTATAAGCCAATTAATACAGATGTTGATTTTTTCATCTGTTTTTTCCATAGGGCCGGGGCAGCTGTTTCAGGATCTGATGATTTTTCTGATTTACAGATGTATGGTGTATTTTGTGGAAAAGTATATGAAGCCTTACGAGAAAAGAAGAAAGCCAATAAAAATTGTTATTGTTCCGATTATCAGTTTATATCTTTTGGCAACTATGACATTTATGATCTCTCAAATCAGTAATCGAGGAATGTTGTTTATGTCTATTTGGGGCTGCATTCTTATTTTTGTACTTAATATTTTGTATATTATTTGTTTGATAAAATTGCTGAGTTGGGAGTAAAAGAAGAACACCTTCGTATGAAAGAGCAGCAGGCCCAGATGCAGAATCGTTATTTTGCAGATCTGGAAAGAAAATATGAAAGTACACAGAAACTATTCCATGATATTAAGCGACATGTGCATTTAATAGAATGTTTGTGCGAAGATAATGAAAGAAGTGCGGAGGCAAAGGTATATACAGCAGATTTATTGGGTGAGGTAGACAAAGTGGCCACAAAATTTCATACGAATAACCAGATCATAAATATACTGGTAAATGATAAGATTGCTTTTGCCGAATATAATGACCTGTGTTTTAATTATAATTGTGAAAATATTGATTTGAAATTTATTCAGGACATAGACCTGGTTACGATGCTTTCTAATCTTTTGGATAATGCTTTTGATGCATGTCTGAAAGTAACGGAAGGAAGTAAATATGTTGATTTGTGTATATGTCAAATGAATGATTTTGTACTAATTAATATCAGCAATGCATGTAAGGGAGATGTGCTATATCAAAATAACCGATTGTTGTCAACAAAAAGGGACATCTGGGAATCGGTTTGTCAAATGTAAAAGATATAGTAAAAAATATGATGGAGCACTTGAACTGTTTCCGGAAAAGAATAAATTTACTATTCAAATATCATTTACCAATATCAGATAATTTTCAAGGTACCAGACAGCAGTCCGGTACTTTTTTATTGCTTTTCAGACTGCATACTTGCAATTTTACATGGAAATCCGTACATTCTGCAAATGCTATTGTATGTTTTGTGGAATGTGGTATTCTAATGCCAACGAAAGATAAGGAGGGAAAAATGAATATGTTAGCACATAAAAATTTTTTATATCTGAAAGGAAATGACAATGCGGATATACTGTTTCATATTAATACTAGCAGTTTTTATCGCATTTATGATCCGGTATTTATGAGAGGTTTTCGAGCCGTATTCGAAAATAATGTAGAAGATGAAAACGTTTTTAAGAAATTGGAGGAAATTAATAACAAAGATTTTTCCTGCTTAGTTAATTGTACACATTGTAAAGAGCGCATTATTAGTAAAGCAAACAATTTTACAATCCATAAGTTGGCTTTGGTACTAACTAGCAAGTGTAACTTACGATGTAAGTATTGTTATGCGAATTATGGCATGTATGATTACGATGAAGAAACCGATATATCGGAAGATATTCTGGTAGATGGATTAAATTACTTTATGGATAACTTTAAAGATATTGAAAACATACAGTTTTTTGGTGGGGAGCCATCTTTGTGCTGGAAACAGATAAAAAGAACGGTAGAATTTTTTAAATATCAAATTAAATCCGGAAGAAAAAAAGAAATGCCGGGATTTGGAATCGTAACAAATGGGGTGTGCTTAAATGATGAACTAATTGAAATTATGCGAAAATATAATTTTCAAATAACGATTAGTTTGGATGGTCCGGAAGAAATCAATAATGAATTACGTTTTGATGTTAATAAAAAGGTAAATATCAGATTATTCGAGAGAACTATAAGAGGATCGTTCAAAGTGGGATAAAGAGAATTGGAATCGAATGTACTTATACAGCTACACACGTTAAACAAGGAGTCACTTTAGTAGAATTAATTCGGTTTTTTGAAAATGAGTTTGACTGTGCCGTACCTCATATTGTACCAGTAAATATAGAAGTAGATAATGAGTTAAATGTTATAAATTGCCTCGACAAATACTTACAGTATATAGAAGATGCTGTCGATTATACTTTTGACGAGATGCTGAATAATAATAGGATAACGTCCACAGCAATTGTATTAGGGATTGTTTATAGATTGATTTTACATAAAGGTCAGCAGCAAATTTGCCCAGCCGGAGTAAAAACATTTTCCCTAAGTCATGATAGACGGATTTCTCCCTGCTTTATGTATACTTCTAAACAAGATATATCCTATGGAATAGTTGGAGATGATGCCGATTTCATTTTGAAAAAAGCATATGCGTTTGATGATGAAATTAATAACAAAGATGTTGTAAAAGATTGTCAAAAATGTTATGCGAGGTCGATGTGTTCTTCTTGTCTTGGAAGTTTTGAAATTGATAAGGGTGAAGTAGCAGTTTCCAATCCGATTTTTTGTGAAACAATAAAACACGTAACTATTTATACTATTAAAAAACTGTCAGAAATAAAGGGAGACGAAGAGAGATGGCAAAGACTTAATGCCTTTTTAAGGAAGAATGTATATGAATAGGCCGAAGAAAACAAAAAAAATATTTGTAGATTTTTTAAAATATTTTATCCCATACAAATTTCACTGCTTAGCTTTATTCATTGTTATATTATTGGGATTGACTGCCAGTGTTTTGCAACCGGTTTTATGGTCCAAAGTTATTACGGCGTTAGTTAAACAGAAATTGCATGATTTAATTGCAATTCTTGTGATGATGGTTTCTGTATATTTAGTAATGGTAACTACAAAATTTTCTCAAAGTATTGTTACTTCGTATTTAAATAAACAAGTCATTTATGATATGCAGAATCTATATTTTCATAAGATGCTATCAATGAATATGTCCTATTTTGATAAAACACAAAATGGCATATTTATAGCAAGAATCGTTACAGATATTACGCAGTCTGTAGATATAATTACAAATCAGATTGTTCCTGCTTTGATAAATTTATGTAAGTTGACAATTATTTTAGTAATTATGATGAGAATTAATCTTCTACTTACGGCAATAACCGTATTCCTTATGCCAATTACTCTATGGTTATATAGTATTAACATTAAGAAAATGAGAGAAAAACAGGTTGAGTTAAAACAAAGTAATGATTCTGTGGTGAGTATGATTCAACAGGCTGTAGCAGGGATAAAAAATATAAAGGGATTAGGACTAAAAGAAATAGAAACCGAATTGTTTTTGGAACAAAATAAATAAAGACTAAAAAGCATATGGATTTGCGCTATTTGTGATTGGATTTCAAACACTATTATCCGTTATAGGGATGTTGGGGGAAATATCAGTATATGTAGTTGGTGCATATTTAACAGTGATAGCGGCTCTAAGTATTGAAAAGTTTATTCAATTCGTATCTTATAGCCAACAATTTGGCAATTCAAGCTTGTCCTTGATAAATCTGGTTTCGGATTACCAGAGAATAATTGTTAATTTATTAAGACTCCAAGACATTGGTGATAACGGAAATGCGTATCATGAACAATTTGGAGTTCAAGAGATTTTATATGAAGGAGGAGATATTGAACTAAAAAATGTTTCTTATGGATATAGCGATAAACTAATATTGAAAGACATAAATTTAGAGATCGTAAAAGGACAGATTACGGCAATCGTTGGAGAAAGTGGTTCAGGAAAGTCAACTTTAATAAATTTGATGATGAGGTTGTATAAAGAAAATAATGGGACAATTAAATTGAATGGGATTGATATTAAAAATCTGACAGAAAAAAGTATACGTGATTATATTTCAGTAGTTAGTCAGCAGCATTTTCTGTTTAACGCGAGTATTTGGGATAATTTCAGGTATATTAATCCGGATATTACGTTGGAAGAAATAAAAGATATATGTGAACAGTGTGAAATGGATGAGATTATTGAAAAATTGCCAGAACAATACGAAACCATCATATATGAGAATGGAACCAATTTTTCTATGGGGCAATTGCAGAGATTAAGTATTGCAAGAGTTTTGGCTAAAAATACCCCAGTTATACTCTTTGACGAACCTACATCAGCGTTAGATCGAAAAGCAGCAAATAAGATACGCAAACTTATCGAAAAGTTAAAGAGAGATAAAACAATCGTTATCATCAGCCATGATTTTGAATTTATCCAATGTGCAGACATTATATATAAAATTGAAAAACATAATTTAATTCAAGTGTGAAGAGAGGAAAAAAGAATGGAAGAGATTATTGTTGTTGATGAAATGGAAAGAAAAGAAAGTGAGAAACCTTTGCCATATATGGGATGGCTATGTGGACTGAAAGACGTACCGACACCATACGGTTTTTTGTGTGGAATCTTATGTGCATCCGGTATACTTTGTTAGTAACCTAAAAAGAAAGGAGAAAAGGAAACATGGAAGAAATCAGAGTAAATGAACAGTCAGTTACAGATGTACCGACACCATACGGTTTTTTGTGTGGAATCTTATGTGCATCCGGTGTTTTTTGTTAGTTGAAAAAAGGAGAAGAGAAAATATGGAAGCAATTGAAATTTTAAACCCTAACATTTATGCAGAAGAGGAAGCTACGGGACCAAGAATTGGAATTGGAATTGCATGTGGAGGTATTTGTGTAGGCGGAGTATGTGGCATTTTATGCGCATCTTAACAGAGTAAAATTGAATAGTTCCGGAGCTCTTAATAAAAGAAGGCTCCGGAACTTTAAGAAAGAAGGAGTGAATATGATATTTGGATTAAATACTACATGGCTTTATCAATGGGGGCTGATCGGTATGGGAATAAAAATAGCTGTCTTAAGCATATGTGTGTTATTGATATTACTTATAATCAAACTGTTTGATTATAAATATAAGAAAAAGATGGCTGCTGCAAGAGATGATTTATCTATGGAATCTTTAACAATAAAGAAAACAAATAAAAAATGGTGGTTATGTGTATCGCAGTTCCTTTTTTTGTTATAGGTGTGCTCATTAGCGGAGTGTTTGCGTTAAGCGAAAAATATGATTTTTTTATGAACTGACAGGTTCGCCAGGAATATATGTAGAGAGACATGAAAATTCGAAAAATAGCATTTGGAATGTTGAATGTACCGCGCTTACAGATGGTGCTTTAAAAAAGTTATAAATAAAGATAAAAAGAAGTTAGAAAACCTGTATGTTGATAATCAATCCAAAGGAGGAAAACTTACAATGATTATACAACAAGGAAAATTAAAAAAAGAATATCATATTGGAACCGGGCGGACGGAAATGAACATGGCTGATTTCACTGCAGAAAGTGTAAGATTGGCAGTAAAGCATAAAGATGTTCAAACAATAGACTTTTCCGTAGAATGGGAATAGACTTTTAGGAGGCATTTGAAGATGTGTGTCCGCATGAGAATGTTGCAAACATGAGCTGTCAGAGCAGTTAAAGTATAAGGCGAAATGGAGCGGAAGAAAGTATATTAAAATTCTGATACTAAAGATTTGTCTGTAAAAAGGTGGGAAAGTCCCAAATGTATAATGCTATATGATAGATATGTAAATTCTGTAAAAAATGTACTGGAAGAAGGTTGAGTTATTATATAATTTAAATAGTCAAAGGGTGTGTAAAGCAAACTGTGTAAAGCCTCACAGATCATTTTACACACCTACTTTTTATCTTTAAATACGTTTTCAACGTAAACGCTAAATAGTAGGTACCTATTCAATACCGGAGCAAACCAGTATGATGATAACAGATTTGCTCCAGTCTTTATTTCACTTCATATTTATTGGTTTTCCGACAACATTCTGGCAGGTTCGCAGACCATGGGAGCAGGTCATCCGGAAATGAACGGTCTGCGTCATCCGAGTGCTATGGAATCTCGGTATACGATATTTATACTTCTGATGGAATACAGAAAATATATAAACAGAATATTGTTTTAGATTCTATGAAGCAATTGTAGGAGAAAGGGCAAAAATAAATGAACAGTATAGCCAATTTCCAACAATATACAGTTAAATTTACAGTCTATAGACAAAAAATAAGGCCGGGAACCTGTTTTTGGATTCCCGACCCAAATTAAAATCCCGGCTACGGAATCTTTGTGATGCATTCGGATTCGGCAGTATCCGATGAATACTCCCAATACCGTCCTTTTGTCGTTCTTTTTATATGATAAAGCGCAGTATCTGCCTGACTCAGCAGCGTATCAATGCAGCAGTCCGGATCAAAAGTGCGGGAAAAGCCTGCCGATGCGCTGATCACGATTGTTTTGCCGGCAGATAATGTTACCGGATGGTTTTTCAGCGCCTGATAAAAAGCATCCAGATGCCGTATAATATCCGCGTGTTCCACACAATCATAAATTAACATGCTAAATTCGTCTCCGGAACGTCTGGCAGTGATAAAATGTTCCGTCGGCATGGATTTTAATACGGATGCAAAGCTTTTCAGATAAAGGTCACCCGCATCATGGCCATGGGTGTCGTTGATTGATTTAAAATGATCCAGATCAAGCATTACGACGGCGCACATATGTCCTGAAGGCATATTGTGCAGGATGTCAGACGCCTGCTGTTTAAAAAAGGCATATTTATAAAGGCCGGTCAGGGCATCATGTGTATTTTCATAAAACATTCTGCGTTTTTCCAGCACATCTTTGCTGACATCGGTAATTACGCCTAACTGGGTTCCGGAAGTCCCGGACATGTGAATGCGTACATATTTTGTATCGCTGATTTTAAAAATGTCGGTTTCGCCGGCTATCGGCCGGTCGGTGATGGTACCGATATATTGGTCAAACAGCATGGAGTTCTGATAAAGTTCTTTTGCCTTGCTGTCCGGAAGATCCAGCAGTTCTTTCAGTCCGGAAGTGACAAATACATGCTGTCTGCCAGGTTTGTATTCAAAGGCGGCCAGAGGAATACCGCTGATCTGAATGATTGTGGAAATGTGGTCGGAAATGCTGATGATGCTTTTAACCATTGCATTTATACCGGCGCTGAGCGTTTCCAGCTCCCGGTTGCCGCCTACGGTTACGGTTGTGTCCAGATTACCGTTCGTAATGGCAAAGAGGTCTTCCATAATCTGATGAATGCCGTTTATCACTTTTTGCTTTACAAGGTAATTCAGCAGCAGAATAATAATGATTTCCACAAATAACAGGTAAATCAGGGTCTGAAATACATGTTTTAAAAGCTGATTCACTAACACTTTAAAAGGCAGAGCAAAACAAATCAGAATGTCATTGTATTCCCGTACCGCCACATACATCATTTTTCCGTTCAGGTCCTTTTTATAGGCGCCGTTGGTACAGTCTAACAGCTGTTGTGGCCGGTAGTAATCATCGTCGAATTCATGTTTGACGCCCGAAGAATGTCCTAAAACAGTTCCCGTACTGCGGTCTACGGCGAACAGTTCTTCATCTTCATCCGTGGGAAATCTGGAAAAAATATATTCGTAAGTGTTTCTGGATTCGGCTTCCAGCTGTCTTGTCGGCTTAAAACCTACCTGGACAATTCCTTTATGTCCTTTTCTGGAGACGCCGATATATTTCATAATGATTTTGTCTACGGCATTTGGCTGCGCTTCCTGAATCAGATAAGCATTCTCATCATCGCTGTTCAGCAGAGATAAAAAAGCTGCGGATTGTTCGTGATCGGACATATCGTATCCCACATAGCGAGATATGGAGGCAGATACGATAATACCGTTTTCGTCGATTACATGCAGCTCATCTACATTTAAAAGTCTGGCCAGATAGCTCATTTCTTTTACATTTTTGATTACGTCCTGCTGGGTATCAAAGACATAGGCAGCGGCTCTGGCTCTTGTAAGATAATCTTCATTCAGGTTTTCCTGTATAATAGACAGTTCTTCCTGGTTGGTTTCGAGTGTATGAATCATTTGTTCGGACTTGGCGTAAAAAGTATTGAACTGCTGCGCTTTTAATGTGCGCAGAGTTAGCAGAAAATTAATAAAAATATTATCAGTATTGCAGATGTTATAATAAAAATTGTGTGACGAATAAATATTTTTAACATAGCAACCTCCATCACCGATGTCTTTGCAATATTATTATAACAATATTATAAGACAAAAAATGAGTTAAAAATTCGCAAATTACTGCCAATTTTTAACAGGAGGGTTGCTTGGCCGGTTTAAAATTTTGCAAATAATATCAGATGGAACAGACCATGGTCGCAGAAACAGTCAATAGAACCATTGATTTTGTCAGAAAACGCCAGGGCGCTTTGCATACCGAGTCCGTGGTTTTGTCCTTTTTTACTTTTGGGAAGATTTGTCTGCGGGTCAAATAGAATGTCGTTTTCATAGGCGTTTTTGGTGCGTATAAATAATTGCGTTTCGGAACAATGTACGATCATTTCTATCTTTCTTTTTTCAAAAGTAAAATTTTTCACACAGTCCAGTGCATTTTCAAACAGATTTGCAATGACGGCTGTGAATTCGTAAGTATTGACAGGAATGTCTTTTTTTATGACAACATCCAGATTGACACGTACCTGACAGGAGTCCGCACGTTTCATCATATTGGAAATAATGGTATTTACCATCAGATTACCGCAATACTTTACGATTTTGTTCTCATCCGTAACATCATCAATATAACAGAGCGTTTTTCTGATTTCCTCATATTCATGCTGGTCGAGCAGTTGGCTGATCATAGCGGAAAAATGACGCATATCATGACGCAGGATTTTCAGATTTTGTTCGGATTGCTCTACCAGATAATACTGATTTTCCAAACCTTTGATATAAGATTCGAACAAGGTGTTTTTCAGATAAATATTTTTCTGAGCGGTTTCGCTTTCCGCATACTGCAGTACTACGATATAGGAAACAATCATCGTTATCATAAAAAACATAATGCCCGGAATATTTTCCGGCTCTTCATATAAGGTGCGCGGAAAAAAGGCGGTAAAAGAAAAGCTGCAGTAAAAAAAACACAGGAATCAGACACAGCTTCCACCAGCCTTTTGTATATTCTTTTTCGTACTGACGAATCCAGATATCATGGATCGTTGCATATAAAATGAATAAAAGAAGTGCGTGCATGGAAAAACATCCGATAAGAGCAAGAATCGGCCTGTCCGTCCAAATGTTTAAAATGCATGCAACGACGCTTCCGATAATAACATAATTGGAAGCGCTCAGATCCATGAAAAGAACTTTTGTATTTCTTTTTTTTGAGATTAAAATACCGGTAGATTGGGTGACAATAATCTGGAGAATTGTCATGAAAACGTAACATGGAGCGCTATCGGGAAACATATTTAGTTTTATAATATCCGTTACGGTCAGTATCAGAAAGGAAGCAATACAGATGCATCGGGTAGCAAATCCGGAATAACGGTGT
Source organism: Eubacterium plexicaudatum ASF492 (assembly GCF_000364225.2). Taxonomy (GTDB): domain Bacteria; phylum Bacillota; class Clostridia; order Lachnospirales; family Lachnospiraceae; genus Eubacterium_J; species Eubacterium_J plexicaudatum. Next base: position 2,866,160 of record NZ_AQFT02000001.1, on the reverse strand, counting down.
GTAATAAAAAGGTACAGAAAAAGCAATAAAAAATATGACTGATTATGTACGAGATATTGTTAAAATAGTCCATAGTGTTCCTTCCTACTGGTACTGCCCGGATACAAATAAAAGATATTGTCTTTTTACGTTCGCCGTATTTTTTTGCTGACCGGTATATTAGCGCCGCTGCTCATAATAATACTGTTGCCATCCAGTTTCTTTACGTGATTTAAATTAATCAGAAAGATTTATGTACCTGCAGAAAACACTTGTTTTGAAGCAGCTCACCCAGTTCTTCTTCGAATGATTTGCGGATAAAGATACTTGTAATTACGCTGCCGTCCGTCATATGCACGTTCAGCATTCTGGAAGCGTTTTCCACATATTCGATTTTGGAACAGGATACGGACTGCAGTCCGCTTTTTGTTTTGATCGGATACATAGGGCCTTTTTTCAGCTCGGCATAAGAAAAGGCAAAATCCAAAGCTTCGAAAAACTGGTTTGCCTGTACGGGCTTTAACAGATATCTTACGGCATGGACATGAAAAGCATCCAGAGCAAAATCATCGGATGAGGTAATGTAAATAATCGTATTATCACTGTTTATCTTGCGGATTTCATTGCCGAGATCTATGCCGGTTGTCTGTGACATAAGAATGTCCAGAATATAAATGTCAGCCAGTTCCTTATTTTGTATTTTTTATAGAGTTCTGAGGAATTTGAAAATTTTTCCACCTGAAAGTCTGCATTTGGATTTAATTCTTGGTATTTTTCAAGCAGGCTTTCTAGTATCATCAAATCCTTCATACTGTCATCGCATATTGTGATTTTCATAATAATGTCCTCAAAAATACTGCAAAACGAGGAAATACCGGACGTTTTGCAGTATGGTGGTTATTGGTTTTAATGATTATAGCACAGTCTTATTTAAAAATCCAGAGATATATGTCGAAATTTGAAGATCGTTTTGAAAATATGGGATTCAGGAAATATCCTTATTTTGTTAAAAAATATAAAATCTATTGACATCTGAAAAAATATCTATATAATTTAGAAAACAGAAATGTTTTTCATCTCAAATTAGCACTCATAATTAAAGAGTGCTAACAATACATAGTCACCGGAATGAAATCCAACATTCTTTGATTTTCTCGAATCTGCAAAACAGTAAATTCTAATATCAAACGCAATCAGGAACGAAATCCGAAACCGTAATCATGTCAATTATAAGGAGGTTTTCTTATGGAATCTATGGAACAGGAAGAAACTATGGTAAAAGCAGAAATTGCAGAACCGGATATCGGCAGGTTGTCACATGAGCTGACTTATCATAAATATTTGTTAAATAATGACAAAATCCGCAGTTTTTTACAAAAGCTGAGTATACCGGAATATCTGGCGATGCATATTATTAAAGAAAGTGAACAGACCGACCGGATTTATGCGGGCAGAACTTATTTAAAGGATATTGCAGATCAGATGCAGCGATCTATCCGTCAGACATCCCGGATGGTGAAGGCACTGCAGGAGCGGGACTGGTGTCATGGTCGCATGACGGGGATGGAAGCGAGGGGACTTATGTTACAATTACGGAGGAAGGCAGCAGAATGCTGGCAGAAGAGGAAGCTGCATTAAAAAAATATTATGGAAAAGTAATAACGAGCTATGGCAGAGAAAATCTGATACATCTGCTGCAGCTGATGAAGCAGCTGGAAACGGTAATGAGTACGGAATTTGAAGGAATGGAGGAAGATGCGATTGAAGAACAGGGAACAGATGAATGATTATATGCACAGACAGGAGGAAATCTGCCGTAAAAATGACACGATTTCTCCAAGGCTTTATGAAGAGTATGGAGTAAACCTTGGTCTGCGCGATGAAAACGGAAATGGTGTGCTTACGGGCCTTACGAAAGTATCGAAGATTGTGTCTTCAACAATTCAAAACGGGCAGAAAATTCCTTGTGACGGGCAATTGTGGTATCGTGGATACCGGGTTGAGGATTTGATACGCAGTCTTTCAGAAGAAGAACTCGGATTTGAAAAAATTGCTTATCTGCTTTTAATGGGTGAAATGCCTTCGGAAAGCGAATATGAGCAGTTTTTTGAAATGATTGGAGAATATCGTGTGCTGCCGTCTAATTTTACGAGAGACGTGATTATGAAAAAGCCAGGTGCGGATATTATGAATACAATGACGAGAAGCATTCTGATGCTTGCTTCCTATGACAAGCATGCGATGGATACGAGCATACCGAACAGCCTGCGTCAGTGCATCCAGCTGATCAGCCGGTTTCCGATTCTGGCAGTATATGGATATAATGCATACAATTATTATGAAAATCAGTCCAGTATGATTATTCATAATCCGGATCCGTCGCTGTCTACGGCGGAAAATATTTTACGGATGTTAAGGCCGGATCGGAAGTATCTGCCGGTAGAAGCTAAAGTGCTGGATACGGCGCTGCTGCTGCATATGGAGCATGGAGGCGGAAATAATTCCACATTTACGACAAGAGTTGTAACATCATCGGGTTCGGATACATACTCTACGATTGCGGCGGCGATGTCTTCGCTGAAGGGGCCGAAGCATGGCGGAGCAAATATCAAGGTGATGCAAATGATGGAAGATATCCGGGCACATGTCAGAGACTATGCGGACAGGGAAGAGCTGGAGGCTTATCTTTCAAAGATATTAGACGGAGATGCTTTTGATGGAAAGAAGCTGATTTATGGAATGGGGCACGCCGTATATACGATGTCGGATCCGAGAGAGCGGGTATTTAAGCGTTATGTGGAAAAACTGGCAGAGGCAAAAGGCAGACAGCAGGATATGATACTTTATCAGGGCATTGAAGAAATTGCTCCGGTATTGATCGCCAGTAAGCGCAACCGCAATAAAGAAGTCAGTCCGAATGTGGATTTTTACAGTGGTTTTGTATACGAAATGCTGGGCATTCCGCAGGAACTGTATACGGCAATGTTTGCGGTGGCACGTATTGTCGGCTGGAGTGCGCACCGTATGGAAGAGCTGATCTGTACGGACAAGATTATTCGTCCGGCTTATATGAGCGTGATGGAAAAAAGACAGTAAAATAAATGGGAAGGAGTTCACAATGAGCGAATATAAAATCAATACCAAATGTGTACAGGCAGGTTATACACCAGGCAACGGAGAACCGCGGCAGATACCGATTGTACAGTCTACGACATTTAAATACGATACGAGTGAGGATATGGGAAAGCTGTTTGATCTGGAAGCTTCCGGTTATTTTTATACCCGTCTGCAAAACCCGACGAATGACTTTGTAGCGGCAAAAATTGCCGCACTGGAAGGAGGAACTGCGGCAATGCTGACTTCATCCGGGCAGGCGGCAAACTTTTTTGCACTGTTTAATATTTGTGAATGCGGCAGTCATATTGTGTCTTCGTCTTCGATCTACGGCGGTACGTTTAATCTGATATCGGTTACAATGGCGAAGATGGGCATTGAGGTGACATTTGTATCTCCGGATTGCAGTGAGGAAGAGCTGCATGCAGCGTTTAAAGAAAATACGAGAGCGGTGTTCGGAGAGACGATCGCCAATCCTGCGCTGACGGTTCTGGATATTGAGAAATTTGCAAAAGCGGCTCATGCACATGGGGTGCCGCTGATTGTGGACAATACGTTCCCAACACCGGTAAACTGCAGGCCGATTACATGGGGAGCCGATATCGTCACACATTCGACGACGAAATATATGGATGGTCATGGAGCAGCAGTCGGCGGAGCGATTGTGGATTCCGGAAAATTTGACTGGATGGCTTATGCAGACAAGTATCCGGGCCTGTGTACGCCGGATGAATCCTACCACGGCATTACGTATGCGGAAAAATTCGGCAAAGAAGGTGCGTTTATTACCAAATGTACCGCACAGCTGATGCGTGATCTTGGCTGTATCCAGTCGCCGCAGCATGCGTTTTATCTGAATCTGGGTCTGGAGTCTTTGCATGTACGTATGCCGCGCCATGTGGAAAACGGACAGGCCGTGGCAGAATTTTTACAGCAGCATCCACAGGTTGTCAATGTAAATTATTCGGGTCTGGAAGGAGATAAATATTATGAACTGGCAAAGAAGTATCTGCCAAACGGCGGATGCGGCGTCGTATCGTTTGAATTAAAGGGCGGCAGACAGGCGGCAGAAACGTTTATGAAGCATTTGAAGCTGGCAGCGATTGAGACACATGTTGCAGATGCCAGAACGTGCTGCCTGAATCCGGCTACGTCCACGCATCGCCAGATGAACGACGAACAGCTGGCACAGGCCGGTATACCGGCAGGTCTGGTACGGATGTCGTGCGGACTGGAAGACAAAGAAGATCTGATTGCGGATCTGGCACAGGCATTGGAAGCCGCTGCGTCGATCTGAAATTTTTAAGACACACTCTAAAAATTGATATAAGAATTGATATAAGAATTGATATAAGAATATCCATGTAAAAAGTATAATTCCTCCTGTTTTGGTTAAGCTATATGCAGTAGCATCAGATTATAAAAACAGGAGGAATATTTACATGAACGACAAAAAAGTCAGCCGCTGAAAGGCGCATCCAATCAGCGATTGGATAAAACATCCCAGTCTGACAGCCAGTCAACGGCAGCCTGGGCAGGTACGGACCATTATGCTCAAAAATCCAATGTGTCGATTCCAAAGACGAGCGCTGTTGAAAACGCGAAAGAATGGGTTGACAACGGCAGCAGATTGTAGGGAGGGGCATTATGGCAAAGATTAAAATGACCGTCGACGGCAATACGGCTGCCGCGTACGCGGCCTATGCGTTTACGGATGTGGCGGCGATCTATCCGATAACACCGTCTTCTACAATGGCGGAAGTTGTAGATGAATGGGCGGCAAACGGCAGAAAAAACATTTTCGGGCAGACCGTAAAAGTAGCCCAGCTGCAGTCGGAAGCAGGCGCTGCCGGGGCATTTCACGGCTCGCTGCAGGCAGGTGCGTTAACAACGACGTTTACGGCATCGCAGGGGCTTTTGTTAATGATTCCAAATATGTATAAAACGGCCGGAGAATTGCTGCCGGGTGTCTTTCACGTCAGCGCGCGTTCAATCGCGGCACAGGCGCTGAATATTTTTGGAGATCATCAGGACGTTATGGCAGCCAGACAGACCGGATGTGTCATGCTGGCGTCCGGTTCGGTACAGGAAGTCGTAGATCTGGCTCCGGTTGCGCATTTGTCAGCGATTCGGGGACGTCTTCCGTTTATTCACTTTTTTGACGGATTCCGTACTTCGCATGAGGTGCAGAAAATCGAAGCGCTTTCTTATGAAGATCTTGGAAGTTTACTGGATCAAAAGGCACTGCAGCAGTTTCGGGACCGTGCGTTATCTCCGAACCATCCGGTTACAAGGGGTACGGCGCAGAATCCGGATATTTATTTTCAGACGCGTGAGGCATGCAATCCGTTTTATGAACAGATCGTGCCGATTGTGGAAGGCTATATGGATCAGATCAATCGACTGACCGGACGAAATTACGGCCTGTTTCGGTACTATGGGGCACAGGATGCGGAACATGTCATCATAGCGATGGGGTCTGTCTGCGGAACGATTGAAGAAACGATAGATTACTTTAACGCACAGGGAGAAAAATACGGACTCGTTCAGGTGCATTTGTTCCGTCCGTTTTCAGCGGAGCATTTTCTGAAAGTCGTGCCTAAGACTGTAAAACGGATTGCGGTGCTTGACCGGACAAAAGAACCGGGAGCGTTGGGTGAGCCGTTATATCTGGATGTAAGAAACTGCTATTATGGCAAAGATCATGCACCGTTTATTATTGGCGGACGTTTTGGCCTTGGCTCCAAAGATACGACGCCTGCGGATATCCGTTCGGTATTTGATTATTTAAAAAGTCCGGCTGCCAAAACCGGATTTACGGTCGGTATTGATGATGATGTGACACACACGTCCGTTCCGGCTGCGGAAAAGATTGTTACTGCAAAACAGGGAACGGTTCGCTGCAAGTTCTGGGGACTTGGTTCGGATGGTACGGTAGGTGCAAATAAACAGGCGGTTAAAATTATCGGTGAGCATACGCAGCAGTACGTACAGGCTTACTTTGCTTACGATTCCAAAAATCGGGCGGACTTACGACATCGCATCTGCGATTTGGCAGTCAGCCGATCAAATCTTCGTATTTAATCGACGAAGCGGATTATATCGCCTGCCATAACCAGTCTTTTGTGAACAGCTACAATTTGCTGGAAGGTTTAAAACAGGGCGGAACATTTGTGCTGAACTGCCTGTGGGACAGCAGTGAACTGGAACAGCATCTGCCGAAAAAAATGATGCGTGAGCTGGCGGAAAAAGAGATTGATTTTTACTGTGTGAATGCAATCCGGCTGGCAGAAGAGATCGGACTTGGCAACCGCATTAATATGATTATGCAGGGCGCTTTTTTTAAACTGGCCAATATTCTGCCCGAAGAAGATGCTAAAAAATATCTGAAAGATGCCGTACAAAAGGCATATGGGAAAAAGGGTGAAAAAATCATCCGGATGAATCATGAGGCGATTGAGCATGGATTTACCGATCTTGTAAAAATACAAATTCCGGATCATTGGAAGCAGTTTACGGACGAGCAGAAAAAGCAGGAAACAGACGGGATCAAAGAGCCGGAATTTGTAGCGCAGATTATGCGCCCGATGAACCGCCAGGAAGGAGACAGACTTCCGGTCAGTGCGTTTTCCGGCATCGAGGACGGAACATTTCCAAACGGTACGTCTGCTTATGAAAAACGCGGAATTGCGGTTAATGTACCGGAGTGGAATGTAGATACGTGTATTCAGTGCAACCAGTGTTCTTATATCTGTCCGCATTCGTGCGTGCGGCCGTTTCTGCTGACGGAGGATGAAAAAGCGGCTGCGCCGGAATCTTTTCGCACACAGAAAGCAAAAGGCATGGGACTGGAAAATTATGAATTTCGGATTCAGATCAGTACGATGGATTGTACCGGCTGCGGAAACTGTGCGGATATCTGCCCGGCAAAGCCAAAAGCGCTTGTGATGAAAAAACTGGCGACTCAGACGCCGGAACAGGTGCCGAACTGGCAGTATGCGGTCGAAAAGTATCGGACAAAGGAGATCTGTTTGAAGGCAGAACTGTTAAGGACAGCCAGTTTAAGCAGCCGTTGATGGAGTTTTCCGGCGCATGTGCAGGCTGCGGTGAACCGGCTTATATTAAACTGATTACGCAGCTGTTTGGAGATCGGATGATGATTGCAAACGCAACGGGATGTTCTTCGATCTGGGGCGCTTCTGCGCCTACGACGGCTTATACGTGTGATCATAACGGTCGGGGGCCGTCCTGGGCAAACTCTTTGTTTGAAGATAATGCGGAATATGGCTATGGTATGTTTTTGGGTGTGCGTCAGCTGCGGGACGGCATTGAACAAAATATGAAAACACTGATCGAAAAAGGGCTGGAATCTTCTGCTCCGATGTTAAACGATGCATTTAAACACTGGATTCACGTACGGGAAGAAGGAGAAGAATCCCGGGAAGCAGCAGAAGAAGTACAGGAAGTGTTAGCCAGTGTTTTACTGGAAGATGCCCCGTTGGGCGGTGATCCGGAAACCGTGAGGCTGTTAAAAGAAATCCACAAAAACAGAGATTATCTGACGAAACGTTCGATCTGGATGATCGGCGGCGACGGATGGGCATATGACATCGGATACGGAGGTCTGGACCAGGTGCTTGCATCAGGAGAAGATGTCAATGTACTTGTCTTTGATACGGAAATCTATTCCAACACCGGCGGACAGGCATCGAAGTCCACACCGGCTGCCGCAGTAGCAAAATTTGCAGCTTCGGGTAAAAAATCAGGCAAAAAAGATCTGGGAAGAATGATGATGACGTATCGCAATATTTATGTAGCGCAGGTTGCAATGGGCGCGGACAAAATCAGACGCTGAAAGCAATCCGCGAGGCGGAAAACTATAAAGGACCTTCTCTTATTATCGCATACGCACCGTGTATCAGCCATGGATTGAAAACGGGTATGGGAAAGAGCATGGACAATATGGCACAGGCGGTTGCGGCAGGCTACTGGCATCTGTACCGGTATGATCCGGATTTGCTAAAGGAAGGAAAAAATCCGTTTACACTGGACTCTAAAGATCCGACAGGCGATTTCCGTGAGTTTTTGATGGGACAGGTTCGCTATTCCGCACTGGCACGCCAGTTCCCGGAACATGCGGAAGCGTTGTTTGCAAAGGCAGGAGAAGATGCGGCCGACAGACTGGAAGCATATAAGCAATTGAGTGGCAAATAGCAGGAAAACTGCCGTATGAAATGTGAAAAAGATGCGTAATTAGCGATGGCTTTTTGCGCGTCTTTTTATTCTTGACTTTACAACTTATTTGTTGTAATATAAGAATCGTTGTGTAAACATGAAAGGACGTTGTAAATATGCCGTTTGTACAAGTGAATATTTCTAATGAAATAGAGAAGGAGAAAGAAAAATCAGCAGAATTTAAAAAAACTTGGGATGAAAGCCGGGAAGAATACAGATTAATAGGAGAAATGATTAGTATACGCAAACAAAACAAAATGACACAAAGTCAATTAGCAGAAATTACCGGAAATAAACAGCAAGTTATTTCGCGTATAGAAAAAAGAGAACAATCCTTCGTTGAAGATGTTTTGTAATATACTGAATGCATTAGGGTATGAGTTAAATATCGTAAAAAAAACGAATTGATGCACCCATATTTTTTCTGTTTCTGGCAGTTATTTCACAGATCAGGCTATTCAGCATTATTACGAAAATGCTTACGAAAAATTTCATCGACGCAATCGTTAACTTCCGGTAAGTAAATACCTGACATCCGGGTATTTCCAGTTAATTTGCATACGAAACCTTTATTTTCCCGTAACCGGCAGCCTGTGAATCCTGACGCAGACTACCGGTTTTTCCGTCCGGATTCGCTACTGCCTGCATGCAAAGCCTTAATAATTTAATAAGACTTTACACCTTTTGGTTTAATGGTTAATGGTTACTATTCAGTTTTGTTTACTTGCCGTTTTTGCCTCAGCAATGACTTCATTGATAAGCTCTAAAGCTTTATCTTTGTTATCGCTTTCCAGTAGGGCTTTTATCGAAAGCAATACTGTTAAAAGTTCTAAACGAGTCATGATAAATCACCTTGCTTTCTTTCAATTTGTACTGATTATTACGTCTTAATCATATCAGATTATGTAAAAAGTGTAAAGCCTTATTAAACGGTTCAATAAGTGTTAAACTTCCGGAAACGAATGGTTTCTCATCCAAAAAATGTAAAAACTTCACCAATTGCTAATCTTTGTATTTTCTGTTATAATAAATCCAATTATGTAAAAAACTATGCAGGAATGATGCATGAAAATGATATTTAATAAATCATTAACATAAGGAGAATAAACTAACATGGAGAATCTGATGGACAAGCGGCAGATTACTGCCAGGGTTACAAAGCTGACATGGGAACGTATCTGGCTCCATCTGGAAGTGAAGATTACATTTGCAGAGGGAGCGGACAGAGACAGCAAGCTGTCCTTTTATCTGATCAATGGTTTGTATGAACCAAAGGCAAAGCTGAAAGTGACAGGGATAGAAGGGGATACGTATAAGCTCAGGATTAATATTACCAATCCGGGTACGGGACTTTGCCTTCCGCAGGGAACGTATTCGATGATTATCTGCCAGAAAAAATGCCAGATGGCAAAGGCTGAGATTGCCGAGTCACTTGTAAAAGAGATGAGCAGCGCTTCCAGGAATTTTCTGTACGGAGGGCGTGCAAAAGTGTATTCCGTCACATTTTATGTAACGGAAGGCGACGAGGGACTCCCGTTTATCATGTATGTACTGGCAGGAGGCCGGACAGGAATCAGCGCTCCGGTTGCGCATGCAAAGAAAGGATTCCATCCGAAAGAAGAGCTGAAAAGAAATATTCCAAGATTAATAAGCCTCTCAAGGTGGATATGTATTGGAAATACCGGAAAAAATATAAGCATAAGAGTAAAAAGCCGGTCGTAATGTTTATGTCGGAGCAGAGCACAAGCATCGGTACGAATTTAAAAGCGGTAAAAGACCGGATGTTTGCGCGCGGCATGGACAAAGATTATATCATTGTGGAATCGTACCGTTCTTCGGTGACGAACCCGCGCCAGGGACTGAAAAGCTGGATGGATTTGTTAAAGAAAATGGCGATGAGTGATTTTATTTTTCTGGATGACCATGCGCCGGTTCTGGACTGGCTGATCTTAGATAAGGATACGACGCTGATTCAGCTGTGGCATGCGGGAGCAGGATTTAAATCTTCCGGCTACAGCCGGTGGGGACATATCGGATGTCCGGCGCCTTACAGCTGCCACAGACAGTACAAATACGGCATTTCCGGTTCTAAAAATATTGCGCATTTCTTTTCCGAAGTGTGGGGGATTAATGATTCTCAGGTGCTGCCGACCGGCATGCCGCGTATTGATGAGTTTTTAGACGAGGATTACCGCAGCAAAAAGACAAAGGAGCTGTATGAAAAGTATCCGATGTGCAAAGATAAGAAGGTGATTTTATTTGCCCCGACCTATCGTGGGACGAATAAGGCAAATGCACACTATCCGTATGAGTTAATTGATTTTAAACGGCTGTATGAACTATGCGGGGATACGTATGTTGTTTTATTTAAAATGCATCCATGGGTAGCTTCTCAGGTGCCGATTGCAGAGCAGTATAAAGATCGGTTTGCGGATGTGGGAAGGTATCCGAATATCAATGATCTGTTTTATATTACGGAATTGCTGATTACTGATTATTCTTCAAATATTTTTGAATATTCTCTGATGAAAAAGCCGATGCTGTTTTTTGCATTTGATGAAATACAGTATTCGTTTTCCAGAGGGTTCCACAGAGCATATGAAGAATCTGCTCCGGGAAAGGTCTGCCATACGTTTGAAGAAGTGCTGCAGGCAATCGCAGAGAACGATTTGAGTATCCGAAAGTGGAAGAATATGTGGAAAAGCATTTTGACCATATTGACAGTCATGCATCGGACCGGGTCATTGACTGGATTATACTGGGGCAGCTGCCGGAGTCGGTAAAAAAAGATCTGGCTGTTGATGCGGCGGTCAAAAAAGAGCTGGAAACGCTGGACTTTAAACCGGTGTAAACTTACAAAATCAGGAGGGAATGCGACGATGAATATCGCAATTATATTTGCCGGAGGGAGCGGAGTCCGTATGGGTTCCGGTATTCCAAAGCAGTTTTTGGAGATCAACGGGAAACCGGTGATTGTCCATACATTACAGCTGTTTCAGTATCATGATGAGATTGATAAGATTTATATTTCCGTGCTGGAAGAGTATATCGGGTACATGCAGGAACTGGTGGATGAATACCGTTTGCATAAGACGGCGGCCATTATTCCTGGCGGAGATACGGCACAGGATTCGATATACAATGCGTTAAAAAAAGCGGAATCGGAAAATCCGGATGATTCGATCGTACTGCTGCATGACGGCGTACGCCCGTTTGTGTCATATGAAGTGATTTCCAACAACATTGCAGGCGTAAAGGAAAATGGCAATGCGATTACGTGTACGGCATGTTTTGAGACTATTTTGTTAAGCCATGACGGATTGTGCGTGGAATCGGTTCCGTACCGCAAAGATACGTTCGCAGCTCAGGCGCCGCAGAGTTTTTATTTAAAGGACATTATTGCGGTACATGATAAAATACGGGAACGGCCGGAACGGTATGAAAATATGGTGGATGCCTGTACGATGATCCGCAGCCAGGGAATGGAGGCACATATGGTGCCGGGCAATCGCGGCAATATTAAAGTGACGACGCCGGAAGATGTATATATGTTCCGCGCACTGCTTCAATATAAGGAAAATGAGCAGGCGTTTGGACTCGGTATTACAAACCGAATTGAAACACGAATGAATAAGCACAGAAAACACAGATAAAACTATAATCAAAAACTATATTATGGTCAGACAGGAAAAGCAACCAAAACGGAGGAATGAAATCGTGGACAATAAGACGGCGGCAGAGCAGATGCCGGAAAGCCCGCAGGATCGGGTTCTGCAGGAAGATTTGGAACAGCTGATCGGGCATTCCGCGTCTTTATTACAAAAGTTTCAAAATAAAACCGTGTTTGTATCCGGAGCAACCGGACTGCTCGGTTCCCAGCTTGTAAAAGCGCTTTTGTGCGGCAATCGTATGCTTGGGACAAACTGCAAAGTTCTTGCGCTTGTGCGCAGTGAACAAAAAGCGGAAAAAGTGTTTGGCGGGCTGCTAATGCGCGAAGATCTGGAACTGGTAAAGGGAGATATTATGCATCCGGTTTCGTATGACGGGCCGGTAGATTATATCGTACATGGAGCCAGTGCAACGAGTTCCGGATATTTTGTATCCAATCCGGTGGAAACGATATTAACGGCTGTAAATGGAACGGTTAACATACTGGAGTTTGCAAAGGCAAAACAGGTAGACGGATTTTTATATTTATCATCTCTGGAAGTGTACGGTACACCTGCGGCGGATGCCGGAAAAATAGCGGAATCCTACGGCGGTTACATTGACCCGCTGCAGGTACGCAGCAGCTATTCCGAAGGCAAGCGGATGGTGGAATGTCTCTGTGCCTCATATGCTTCGGAATACGATGTTCCGGTAAAAATTGCCAGATTGTCACAGACGTTTGGGGCAGGAGTGGAATATGATGATGGCCGTGTATTTGCGGAGTTTGCAAGATGCGTGCTGGAGAAAAAAATATTGTCCTGCATACGAAAGGACAGACCGTGCGCAGCTATTGTTATACGAAGGATGCCATAGAAGCTATGCTTTTGATTTTAACGGAAGGAGAACGTGGAGCGGCATATAATGTGACCAATATGGACACAAAAATATCCATTGCGGATATGGCGCAGCTCGTATGTGATACATTTCCGCAGGCAGGTATTCGGGTGACGTTTGACATGCCTGAGAATGTGGCTGCGTTTGGCTATAACCCGGAAATGGTTATTGCACTGGACAGCGCCAGACTGATGGCACTGGGCTGGAAGCCTACGGTAGATTTAAAGGAAATGTTTATCCGACTTGCCGACAGTATGCAAATCAGGAAAGAAATGAATAAACAGCTGTAAATACAGCGGAATGGAGGCAGTGATGAAATATGGAGTATTGATGCATAAGACGACGATGAATATCGGCGATGATATTCAGGCTTATGCATCCGCACAGTTTTTGCCGCATATAGATTATCTCGTACAGCGGGAAAACATTGATTCCTTTCAGTCCGAAGATAATGAGCCGGTAGGCGTGATTATGAGCGCCTGGTGGATGTGGCAGAAATGGAACTGGCCGCCAGCGGAATGCATTGTGCCAAAGCTGGTCAGTATGCATATGAACAATTATACGATTTACAGGAAAGCGTCTCCGATTCAGGATGAATGGCTGCAGGATATCGGCGGTGATTTTTTCCGTGCAAACGGACCGATCGGCTGCAGAGATCAGACGACACTGGACTTTTTTACGGAACGGGGATTTGACTGCTATTTCAGCGGGTGTATCACGCTGACGCTTCCAAAGCAGAAAAAAACGGCGGATGCCGGAACGTATGTCTGTCTGGTAGACTTAAAACCGGAGCTGGAAGCAGCAGCCAGAGAATGGTTAAAAGACAGCGGCCTGGAAATTCGCGTGCTGACGCATCACTGTGATTACCGCAAGTCCGATGCCTCGATGGAAGAGCGGTTTCAGGCAGTGGAAGATATACTGACACAGTATCAGAACGCAAAATTTGTCGTGACAAGAAGACTGCACGTATCTTTGCCGTGTCTTGCAATGGAAACGCCGGTACTGGCAATCGTCAACATGAACGATCCTGGCAATACGTCAAGATGGGCGCCATATTATAACTGGGTGAATCATATACCGGACAAGGATTTTATGGAAGGAAATATTCCTTTTGACTATCAAAATCCACCGGAAAACAAAAAAGAGCATCTGGCTACAAGAGAGGCGCTGTCCGATAGTATCCGACAGTTTATTGATGAGACAAAAGACAGCACATTGCCGATTGATCAGGTGAAAAAAACAGCGTATACCGAAGTGGAAGCGCGTCGGTGGCAAAATGAACTGATGCATTGGACTCTGGAAAAATGGCTGCATCAAAACCGGGGACTGTTGGAAGAACGTAATAAATATAAAAAGAAAGCAGCCATACTCGAAAAACGGCTGAAAAATAAAAACGGCGGAGCGCTTCCTGAGGAAGTGGCCAAAATCCGGAAGCTGGAAAAGCAGTTGGAGGAAGTGACGCTCAAAGACTGGGCAAAGGCCTGTATAAAGAGACATAAAAACAAATAAAACAGAAACAAAACGGATGGTAGGATTGAAGTTATGTATAGAATAGGAGTTAGCAGTAATGAATAGTTCAGGAATAAAAAAAGCGGGCAGATTCATAAGTCTTTTGCTGGTATTTACACTTGTATTTATGAACTGTCCGCATACAAACGCGCAGGCAGCCAAAAAGCAGCCCAAAGATCCGCAGCCACATACGGCGGTATTTCGTATTATATCCACGACGGATTTGCATGGGCAGGTATCCACTACACATTACGATACGGCAAGTGAGAAGCCGGGAAGTCTTGCACAGGCTTATACACTGATCAAAGAAGCGCGTCAGGAAACTGGGACACGCAATACGATGACAGTCGATACCGGAGACTCCGTATATGGCTATGCGGCCGATTACATTCTCGAAAATTCGGGGGAAAATGCGCTGCAGCCAATTTATAAAGCCATGTCACTGGTTAATTATGATGCGATTGCGCTTGGAAATCATGATTTTGATTATGGATACCCATATATTGACAAGCAGCTGGAGCTGTCCGGCCTGAAAAAGAAATGTGTCGTGTCCAATATTATTCATGCGGATACGGGAGAGACCGCATGGAATGAGTCCATGATGATTTCCAAACAGTTAAAGACGAACAAAAATAAATCCGTAAATATGGAAGTCGGAGTGATTGGCGTGACGATTCCTTCGATGTCGTCTTATTCCAACTGTAAAGAAGACCTGATTGCATTACCAATTGTAAGTACGGTTGAAAAACAGGCAGCATATTTAAAATCACAGGGAGCGGATATTGTAGTTGTTATTGCACATTCTTCGTTTGGAAATGCAAATCCGGACAATGAGAGTGATAACGCGGTATATGCGCTGACAAAACTGGCGAATGTGGATGCGGTTGCAGCCGGACATGGACATAAAAACTATCCGTCCGCAGACAGCGCTTCCGCAGCTTACTACAAACTGCCAAATGTAGATAAGGAAACCGGGCTGATGAACGGCAAGCCGGTTACGATGATCAAAGATCATGGTGCAGGAATCGGTGTGATTGATCTGTCTTTGGAAATTGATGATGACGGACAGATTCAGGTGACAGATTCTGCCGCGGAGCTTCGCATGGTAACGAAAGATACGCCGTCAAGCGCAACGATTTTGGAATCGCAGGCGCCGGAAATTAACGTTGTAGAGCAGTCACTGGAAGAGGTGATAGCAACGTTTGCAAATAACGAAAAGATCAACAGCTACTTTGCTCTGCTGGAAGATAATTATGCGATACAGCTGGCAAATGAAGCAAAAATTCAGTATGGACTGTCTTATACAGGCGGCACGGGCAAGAACGAATATGCGGACTGCCCGGTTGTCGCGACGACCAAATATACGCTGAGCGGCAGTCAGTCTGCGGAAGACAATATCAGCTTAAACGGCATGATTACAATGAAAGATATTTTGAACATGCAGCAGGACAACCATAACAATAATATTTTATACTGGGTTACGGGGGCACAGCTGCGGGAACTGCTGGAATGGTCGGCGAGCATTTATTCTACGGTAAATGGCACGATTTCTTCGGATCAGGTGCTGCAGCGTCTGCTGGATGAACGCGGAGCGTCTTCCATTGCAGATTCGGACTGGCTGAATGACTGGAGTTCCTTTGCCGTATTTGACGGGATTGAATATACGATTGATGCGACAAGGTCGGCACGGTATACGAAAGCCGGAGATCAGAAGGATGCTTACGCACATCGAATCGTGAGCCTTACGTATAACGGACAGCCGATCGCGGACGATCAGAAGCTGATTCTTGTAAGCCATACGATTCCGAGCAATACGGATGCAACAGGTACGATTTCTACGCAGAAGGTGCTTGGAAAATCGGATTTGGCTTATGTACATCTTGTAAAATATATCAAACAGCAGCAGGAACTGGGAAACCTTTCCGTTGAGACGGATCATAACTGGGAAGTATTATTTGATGTAAATCGGGCGTATGTCGTGCGTTCCAGTGTATTGTCCCAGCAGGATGCCGCAATGAAAAAATGGTTCCAGGGTTTATTAAGTTCGGATGAAACATTTGCTTATTATCTGGCACAGTTTATTGAGTCAGGAGAAATGGGACAGACGGATACGATAAAACCGATGCTGATCGTATCGTCTACGTTTACGGAAGCTACCGATCAGCCGATTGAAATTAAAGTGCAGGCAAATGACCGTTCCGGTATTGCACAGCTGAAATGGGCGAGCGGAAAGCAGGCGGCAGACAGTGCGGTCTGGGCGGAAGCTATGAACGTTACCCGCGGATGCTTCAATGCGGAAGAAAATGGCGAGTATACCGTAATGGCAGAAGATATTTATGGCAACCGGGTTGTGAAATATATCAATGTATCCAATATTGATCCGAACCTGGTGCAGGCGCCTACGATTAATAAAATCAGCAATAAAGTTTCTTCCATTACAGGAACCGCAAAATTCGGCACAAATGTGCATATTGATGCAAACGGTACGACGTATGAAGTACAGGTGCTGGAAGACGGTACTTATACATGTACGATTGATCGTCTGCCGGCGGGCAGTACGGTAACCGCATATTGTACGGATGAAACAGGCAAACGGAGTAACACGGTTTCAACGACGGTATTTAAAAACGGTCCGGATGCTCCGGTTGTAGACGGAATGGCAAATAATTCGGAGAAAGTAAGCGGTTATTTTACAGGGTCTTCGGCAGCAGTTGTGGCTATTGTCGGCTCTAACGTTTACCTTTCCGCAGAAAATAAAGCGCTTTACGAAAAATCCGAGCTGTATACGAAGTCCAGAATTGTAAATACGGTATCCTGTACATTGACCAGAAACAATTTTGAAATGGCGATACCGATACAAAATGCAGGAGAATCCGTTAAATTTGTTACCTTAGACAAGTCAGGAAGACGAAGTGCAACCGTGTCTATGGAAGTCGCAGACGCAGCGCCAAATATGCCGGTCATTCAGGAAGTATGTGATATTGAAGACTATCTGTATGGAAAGGCGACAAATGTAAACGAATCTGGTACGGTTACGGTTCTGGCAGGAGGTCGTTCGTATACGGGTGAGATTTCACAGGATGGTACCTTTGCGGTTCGGACAAACGGTATGGTATCCGGTGAGACGGTACAGGTAACGGCCAGCGACATAAAAGACGGAACAGCTAGAACAAGTGCGGCAGTGACTACCGTCGTACAGCCATTTGAAAATTATGTAACCATGGCAGATACGAGAGTGCAGACCGTCTATACAAACAGTACGGAAATCAAAGGCGATACACTGCCATATTACGATGTTGCCGTTGTGGTAAGAGGGCAGAGCACACATGTAACACTGGATAGCCTTGGGCAGTTTGTATGTCCGCTGACAGATTCACTGCAGGCAGGTGAAAAGTATATATTGTAGCCAGACATGAAGGAAAGGTTGCAGAAGTTACGGTACAGACCGTAAGTGAATATGTCCCTGCTGTGATTACACCGGAAACGCCTTCGGTGCTCACGAGTGATATTACCATTTATACACAGCAGCTGGATGTACTGGCAAAAGAACTGGGAACGGTGATTGTAAATATAGACGGCGTGGATTATACGGCACAGGGCGGTGTATATAATCAGGCATACAATGGTTATATTTATTCACTGCAGCTTCCGCAGACCTTTACGGAGCAGACGATTACCGTTCGCTTTGTAAATGCGTCCGGCGTGTCCAGCGGTTCCGTAACGGTAATGAGGACTACGAATGTTTAAACGGCCTTATCGGAAAATTATTTATCGGAAAAAAGTAAAAATTCTGCTCATCCGGATTGTTAACCGCAATCTGGGTGATCAGGTTATTGCAGAAAATGCTGCATATCTGGTCAGACAGGCATTGCCCCGTCTGACCAGGCGGCATTATGTACTGCACAGTTATGATATCCAAAGCGAAGATTATGAGCTGCTGCGGACGGCAGATCTGATTATTTTTGTCGGCGGGGGACTGATCAAATACCGGCAGGAAGACTTTCATACGTATGTTCCGTCCATTCTGGAATTTGCGGCAGAGCATGCGATACCGGTCTGTTTTAACTGCGTTGGCGTAGAAGGATATGATGCTTCGGATGCGCGTTGTCTGCGGCTTGCGGAAACATTAAATGCAGGTTGTGTAAAAGTAATTACGGTTCGGGATGACCTGGAAACGCTGCAGAGAGATTATATAAAGTCAGATTGTATTGCCGTGTCCGCAGCCATAGATCCTGCGGTATTTACTTCGGAGGTATATGGCATTACGAGACAGACGCATTCGAAGGTTATCGGGCTTGGGATTGTAAGACATCGTATTTTTGAAGATTACGGTATTACGCATATTACGAAGGAATTTCAGCTGGAAATGTGGAAGGGCGTTGCAAAAGAACTGGAAGCACGTGGATATCGGTGGCAGTTCTATGTTAATGGACTGCGTTCGGACTATGACTTTGCCATAGAATTGTTGCAATATATGGGAAGAGAGTCGGAAGCATCCGTACTTTTAGCGCCAAGGCCGGTGGAAAGCAGAGAACTCGTTGCGCTGACCGCGTCTTATGCAGGAGTGATTGCCTGTAGAATGCATGCAAATATTATTGCCTATGCACTTGGTATTCCAAGCGTCGGCCTTGTGTGGAATGATAAGATGGTGTTCTGGGGAGAGCGAATCGGCTGCCCGGAACGCTTTTTAACAAGTGAACGGTTTGAACCGAGACAGATTGTACAATGTCTGGAAGACAGCATGGGAGCCGGCTGCGCACCATGTCCGGACAAACTGAAACAAAGTATTTGCCGGCCACTGCGGCAGTTTGTACATCGCTATGGTGCGGCAGCGTGGAAGAAAAACCGTTCGGTTCATCTAAAAAAGCCGCTGAACTGGGCAGATCGTCTGGTAGCGGTGGCATTGGGCGGGATCGGCATGCGGTATTCCAATATGAATACGCCGGACGGACTGGAACATGCATGTGCGCATGGATTTCGCATATTTGAAGCAGATATTCGTCTGACCAAAGACGGAAAACCGGTCTGTGTGAACGGATGGTCAAAAGGTTCTTATGAAAAGTTAGGCGTGGATCCGCAGCAGTATACGGATGGTATGGATTATGCAGAGTTTATGAAATGCAAAATGTATGGCAGCTATGAGACGATGGATGCACAGCATTTACTGGAGCAGATGTGCGGCAAAGAGGGAGACTGGAAATTAATTCTGGATATTGGAAAACCGTCAAAAGCCATTCTGGCGGATATGATCATACGTCTGCATGAGATTTGCCTGCCATATATGGATCGCATCAATCTGACGGAACATCTGTTCATTCGCCTGCAAAGTAAATATGATGTGGAAGCAGTGCAGGAGGCGGCGCTGCCGATGCAGGTGATGTATTATGTACCGCCAAAACAGGTACGTGAAGAGAAAAAAACAACACTGGATTCTATTGGAAAATATTGCAAAAAAAGGGGAATTCAATGGGTGTCCCTGCCAAAAGAAACATTGGATGAAGAAGTCATGGCATATCTGCATAAGCAGAAATTAAAATCGTGTCTGTTTTCTTTTAATCGGTATACGGAGATCTGCATGGCTGTACAAATGGGCGTCGACTGGATTGCAACCTCTTATCTGAGCATTGCCGAAATGGAAGACTGGTATGAATCCGGATATACAATCGTGATTCGATAAAAGCGTTTGCGTAAGGGAATTCAATAATCGTATAAGCAGCCGATCGAAATAAGAAACAGGTGTATAAGGAATGCCGGTATGTGAAATAGTTATAACAGGTAATATTGAGATATGAAATTTTACACCGAAAATATTGATATGTGAGATCGTTATAATAAAAAATATGGAATTGTGAAAGAGTAATAACAGGAAAATTGGAATGTGAAAGACTTATAGTGGAAAATATTGATATACGAAATTGTAGAATAGGGAATGTTTGTATATGAAATTTAAGGCAGATATAAAAATTATGATGCGTCAGTACGTAAAAATGGCGATACAAAGTCTGCTGCTGCCGGCGTTTTACGATCTGTTCAAGCCAAAGCAGATCGAACAAGGGCTGGTAGTATTTGCAGATGCGCATCATAAAAACGTGCCCTCAAGCATGGCTCCGCTTGTACGGGAAGTAAAGCGGCGCAAACATAAAAAAGTGGTGGAAATATATGACGACTATCAGCAGATTTCATTTTTACGTCTGCTGCGTCGGATGCTGTACTTTATGAAATATTATGCAAGAGCAGAATATGTGGTGATCTGTGATAATTTTCTGCCGATTGCTTCATGCAAAAAGCGGAAAGAGACAACGGTGATTCAGCTGTGGCATGGATGTGGGGCGTTTAAAAAATTTGGCTATGATACACAAGGAGATATTCCGGCCGTTTATAAAGGAAATGTTTTTCGGAATTATGATATCGTAACGGTAAGTGCACCAGGATGTGCGTCTCATTTTCAGAGTGCGATGCGTCTGCCCAAAAAGTATTTGTACCGTTCGGAGTCTGCCGCACGGATAAATATTTTCAGTCATCGTATCGGAAATCGTGCAGGGAGCGGTTTGAACAGACACATAAAGAAGCAAAAGGGAAAAAAATTGTGCTCTGGGCACCGACATTTCGTGGATATCCTGCGGATCCGAAACTGGAACAGTATGAGGACGTGGTACAAATGTGCGAAGAACTTCCGGACGATATTTTTGTCATTATAAAAGTGCATCCGCTTTTGACGAAAAAATATCCGTATGATAACAGCAGCCTTACAACAGACGAGCTGCTTCCGGTGACGGATTTGCTGATTACGGATTATTCGTCGATCATATTCGAATATAGTATTTATAAAAAGCCGATGTTATTTTATGCTCCGGACATGGTGGAATACGGAGTAGAACGTGGATTTTATCTGGATTATAATAAACTGCCCGGAACGATTGTGACAAAGAAAGGGCAGCTGGCGGAGGAAGTTGTACGTGCATTGGAAGGCTCAGATGGGCAGACCGCAGCAGTAGAAGCGTTCTATGATACTTATATGTCAGGATGTGACGGAACCGTGACAAAACGGCTGGCAGATTTGATGGAAGCCGGCGGAAAACGCAGAGAAGCTGCTTATGCAAAAGGAAGAAAATGAGTATGGAAGATAAAAAAATGTTTATGGAGTAGTACTTGCCGGCGGTGTCGGTGCGCGGATGGGAAATGTGGAAAAGCCAAAACAGTTTATGGAAGTAGCCGGAAAGCCGATTCTTGTCCTGGTGCTTGAAAAGTTTGCCGTACATCCTGGCTTTGACAAAGTGCTCGTATTGTCTCCAAAGCAATGGATTCGGTATACGGAGGATCTGATTCAAAAATATGTGCCGCAAAAAGAGCGTGTCGTTGTATTGGAAGGCGGAGATACGAGGAATGAAACGATTATGAATGCAATTCGTTATCTGGAACAGCAGCAGCTGTTAGATGAAGAAACCGTTATTGTAACGCACGATTCGGTGCGGCCGTTTGTTACACACAGGATTTTGGAAGAAAACATTCGGGCAGCAAAAGAATTTGGAGCGTGTGATACGGTCATTCCGGCTACGGATACGATCGTCAGGAGCGTATCGCATGAGATTATTTCCGAAATTCCGGACCGTTCCACCATGTATCAGGGGCAGACGCCGCAGTCTTTTAAGGCAAAGAAGCTGAAACGGGTATATGAGTCTTTGACCGAACAGGAAAAAGAGATTTTGACCGATGCCTGTAAAATTTTTGTGATCAAAGGTGAGGATGTGCGTCTGGTACAAGGCGAGGTGTCCAATATTAAGATTACGTATCCATATGACCTGAAAGTAGCGGAGTCTTTGATTGTTTAAATGGATTTCGGCAGATTCGGATGAGGAGAAAGAGGTATTATGTTAAATACGGTTTACCAGTTGAAGCGTCCTAGACAGTTTGAAGTGGTGTTTAAAGAAATAGAACCGGACGACAGTCATATACTTGTCCGGCCTACCCATTTGTCGATCTGCCATGCGGATCAAAGATATTACCAGGGGAGTCGGCCGGATGAAGTTTTACGCAGAAAGCTGCCGATGGCACTGATACATGAAGGAATCGGAACGGTTATTTATGATCCGTCCGGTCGGTTTCAAATGGGAGAGCAGGTTGTTATGATTCCCAATTTACCGATGGAAGAAGATCCGGTAATTGCAGAAAATTATTTGCAAAGCTCCGGATTTTGTGCCAGCGGGACCGATGGTTTTCTGCAGGAATATGTACGCACGACCGCAGACCGCATCATTCGTCTGCCGGAACGGGTCAATCCTGTTGTGGCGGCGTTTACGGAGCTTGTGAGTGTCAGTTATCATGCGCTGCAGCGTTTTCTTTGCACGGCGCATATGCGAAGAGCGGAGATTGCGGTATGGGGAGATGGAAATCTGGGCTATATTACCGCATTACTGCTTCATTATCTGTGTCCGCAGACGAAACTGTATGTAGTCGGCGTGCATGAGGAAAAGCTGAGTTATTTTACCTTTGCAGATGAAATACGGACGACCTCACAATTAAATGAAGATTTTGTTTTTGATCATGCTTTGGAATGTGTCGGTGGTCAGGCGGCGAATTCTGCAATTAACCAGATGATTGCACATATTCGGCCGGAAGGTACGATCGGACTGCTGGGAGTATCTGAAGAACCGGTGCCGTTGGACACGCGCATGATATTGGAAAAAGGGCTGCGCCTGATCGGAAGCAGCCGCAGCGGCCGTTCGGATTTTGAGGGATTGATGAAATTATACCGCATGCATCCGCACATTCTTTCTTATCTGGAAAATATTGTCGGAGAGCAGTTTGTCGTCAGAGATATCAAAGATATCCGCAATGCATTTGAAGCGGATATTCATAAACTAATGGGAAAGACGGTTATGATTTGGGATGAGTAGATTAAAACAGATAAAAAGCGGGATTGCAGATATTATAAAGTATATAACCTTTCGCATCTGGTTTCGGGGCATTTATTGTCTGTACGCAAAAAGGCCGGTACGAAAAGACAAGGTATTATTTGTAGAAGTAAGAGATTCGGAAGTATCGGATAGCTTTCAGTTGTTATATCGAAAGTTAAAAAAAGAAAAAAGTACCGTATTCACATACATTATCTGCGCAGTGGTTTTTGCGGAAGGCGAGAATATGTAAGACGCTGTAGTGCGATGCTCAAAGATATGGCGGATGCAGGCTATGTATTTTTAAACGAAGGCTGCAATGTTATCGGAAGCATTCCGATGCGCAAAGAGACGGTGCTGACACAGACATGGCATGCATGCGGAGCATTTAAAAAGTTTGGATTCAGCACCGCAGAGTTAAAATACGGCGAAACAGCCGAAGAGCTGAAAAAATATCCGTATTACGGCAATACAACCTATGTGACGTTAAGCAGTCCTTCCATCGCATGGGCATATGAAGAAGCCATGCTTCTTCAGGATAAAAAAGAATGTATGCAGCCGACAGGAGTCAGCCGTACCGATGTATTTTTCCGGAAAAAATTCCAAAATCGTGCGAAAGAACATTTTGAACGTTGTGTGCCTTTTGCGGCTTCTAAAAAAGTCATTTTATATGCGCCTACGTTTCGCGGACATGCCTCTGAGGCTGCCGCTCCGGACGGCCTGAATATACCAAAGCTAAAGCAGGCGCTTGGGGCGGAATACGTGCTTGTTATCAAACATCATCCGTTTGTCAGTCATCCTCCGGTCGTACCGTCTGACTGTACGGATTTTGCCAAAGATGTGACGGATGAAATGCCGATTGATGAATTGCTTTGTGTGAGTGATGTTTGTATCTCGGATTATTCATCGCTCGTATTTGAGTATTCTTTGTTTGAACGGCCGATGCTTTTTTACGCCTATGATCTGGAAGAATATTTTGACTGGCGTGGTTTTTATTATCCGTATCACGAGCTGGCGCCGGGGCCGGTTGTGCGCACAAATGAAGAGATAATCGCTTATATTCAGGATTTGGAGCACCAATTTGACCGGGCACGAGTTCGCAAGTTTCGGGAGCAGTTTATGTCAGCGTGCGACGGACATGCAACCGAGAGAATTTTGCGGCTGGTATTTTGTGAAGGTTAAAATCACAAAAGAAATGTGAAGGAGGAATACTGTTATGGCAGGACAAAGCAGATTGGACGGAAGCGTAAGACGGTTTGCGTCGATAGTACTTTTTTCCGTGTCAGTATTTGCTGCGGTAAGCGGTTGTGCAAAAGTTTCCGAGGGTGCTGGAAATGATACGGATACGCAACAGATCATGGAAGTAAAAACAGACTTTGATGCATATGAAGCTGTAATGAATGGGAAAGATCAGTTTCTTTATTTTGCAGATGGGGAAGATAAAGCACAGTCTATGAATCTTATGGGAGTTTTAGATGTGTTTCCGTCGGTAGGCAGCGCTTATAAGGAAATAGCAGGATTTGCCGTAGTTGATCTGGATGGAGATGGAGAACAGGAAGTGGTTCTGCAGATTACGGATGTTGGAGCAGATGGAGGAGGATTTCTGATTTTACGATGCAAAGATGAACAGATACATGGTTATACTGCGAATTATAAGACTTTTTCGGAACTCAAGACAGATGGTACGTTTGCATATATCAGTCTTGCAAGGCCAGATGATGGAATCGGAACGATCCGTTTTCGTGAAAAAGGATATGATATGATTCCTTTTGCCTGCAGTAAAACTTCTTACGATTTGAAAACGGTTACTTATCAAAAGGTCAAAAGAGAATATCCGAAGAAGCATATCTTGATTTGAAAAAACAACATCAGGCAAAAACAGACGTTGTTTGGCATCCATGGAATCAGGATATATTTTGAGACAAAGAGGTATCCGAAATGAAAAATCAGTAAATACGACGATAAGAAAAGAATCTGCCTTATTTTGGCGCTTTGCTGGATGGCTGTAATTTTTACGTTTTCTGCAAGAAGCGCTGACTTATCGACACAGGACAGTATGTCGATAGGGATTTTATTTGGGCGGCTGATTGTACCGAGTTTTGCAGATTTGAATTCACAGATGCAGATTTCATTTGCAGATAAGATTGATCATCCGATTCGTAAAATGGCTCATGCTACCGAGTATGCAATTTTAGGATTTTTGTTGGTTGGAAGCTATGCAGATGCGGATAAAAAACGAAAAATGACAGTATGGATACCTGCAGTGATCGGCTCCTTGTATGCGGTATCCGATGAACTGCATCAATTGTTTGTGCCGGGCCGAAGCTGCGAGATTCGAGATATGCTGATTGACAGCTGCGGAGTAGTTGCCGGGACGTTGATGGGATACTTCATATTTGTGTATTGGAAAATCGTAAAATAAGGGAGACTGGAAGATGAAGAGAAATGGCGCCGTTGATTTCTGGAAATTTGTGTTTTCGGTAGTGATATTATGTTTTCATTCGCTGTATTTTGCAGGTTCCGAAACGTATTTTTTTTATGACGGAGCGAATATGGTAGAATATTTTTTCCTCGTATCCGGATTTTTAATGGCAGCTTCTGTCATGAAACAAAGGTCTGAGACACAGGACGTTCCGGTCCGGAAAAGTACGTGGCAGTTTTTGTTTCATAAAATCAAAAGTATGTGTCCCGAATATTATGTAGCGTGGGCATTGTCTTTTCTGATTAAGCAGTTTGCAGGAGAGATACTGCCTCTTCGCTTGATCTGCAAACATGCGATCTTAAGTATCTGGGAGCTCTTTTTCTTAAGAATGGCCGGGTTTAATGATTACAATGCAAATGGAGCCACATGGTATATTTCCGCGATGCTTGTTGCAATGCTTCTTCTCCTGCCGTTGTTTTATAAAAACAGGGAATTTTTTCTGTATTATCTTGCACCGGTTATTTCCATAGCGATACTTGGGTACTTATACGCGGCGGAAAAGACGCTCAGAGGGAATACGGACTGGATGGGATTGTGCTATAAGGGGCTGCTTCGGGCGATGGGCGTGCTGTGTCTGGGATGTGTCTGCTATGTGATCTGTCAGAAGATGAAAGAAGCAGAGTTCACCCCGTTTGCAAAAATTTTGTTGTCCGTAGCCGAATCAGGTGGCTGTCTGTTTGCTTTATATTGGACGTATGGGCATGCTACGTCAAAAATGCAGTTTATGATTTTGATATTGTTTGCTATTGCAGTTACGATCAGTTTTAGCCATCAGGGAATGTTTGCTCCGTTGTACGACAATCGGGTTGTATATTGGCTGGGAAGATTCAGCTTCCCGCTCTTTTTATCGCATCACGCATGGAGCGGACGTATGAACCGGATGTTTCCGGATGATACGTATGCACAGCTGTTTCCTAAATATGTGCTGCTGTCGGTAGGAACGGCTTTTGCGGTGTATGTAATTTCTGCATGGGTAAGGCGAATTGGCGGGAAGTATAAAGATTCGGTCAGGGCATTGTTTGTTGTCGGCAGGTAAGGAAATGGCCCGAATCAGAAGTGTAAAGCCAGTTGATCTATCTGACTTTACACGCTATGTTCCGACAGGTTTATGATGGGTCGTTTGATTTATCATTAGTTTGCAATAGGTATCATTTCGTTAATTTTTAATATTTCTGTAATTGTGTCCACATTTTCCTGAATTTTCTTTACGGCATGGTTTAAATTGTAAACGTTATAGTTCAAGGTGACGTCAATTTTCTGCAGTTTTTCTGCCATATGCTCCTGATTGAATTTTAAGATGATGAGATGTTCATCTATGATATGTAAGTGTTCATCCACTTTGTCTAAGCGCTCGTTTACAGGAGTTAAGAACTCATCAAATTTTTTGTCCATCATTTCCGATATGGTTGATAATAATACGTCATTAATCATATAATCACGCTCCTTTTGGTGTAAGTGTTTTACAAACGGCAATAGCAGTATAACACATATGAAGTATAAAGCCTATAGAATTTGTTAACAAAGTGAGTTTGAGTATACTATTTATTTTTTCACCGCCTTTATGATGGGGATGTTTTTTGATTGCTATAATCATTATCGTGTGTGTAACCGTGGGTGTAAAGCATGGAAGTGTGTTTAAGAGTTAATGTTATATGGTCAAGGGTTTTAGGCGAGCGCTGCGTATGTTTTGGCTGGCGATCGGATTCGGAGTCGGTGTACATGCCGGAGTTTTCAGTGTGTTAACGCCGGTGGTGGATGATTTTTTTGATATAGTATTGATGATAAGTAACGGTGTATGTGCAAAAATAGCTGTAGGAACCTTTGTGCCGAAAATATCAGCGTTGGTTTGTATTTGCGGATAGAGGGACTATGAATCCGGACGATTTTTCGGCAAATATCAACGGAGTTGTAAGAATTAAGAAAGAAGTCAGGGGATTTGAATGTGTTGCAGGTCAAAAACCATTAGGATCAAGCAGGACAATGGCGTTGCTTCAGCCGGAATTTATAGAAGATTCGCACATCCCTGTGCAGGAAGATATGGATTTTGTATATTGGAATAATTTAATTCAGGCAACAGAAGGAAAAGCCAGGTTGTATGTAATGACAGATCAGATTATGATACACATTAGAGTGGTGGAGGCGGTATTAGCATCTGCGGAAATAAATGAGGTTATAAAAACAAATATCTGATAGTTGATTATATAGATAATTGGATAAGATATGCGGATTATCCTGAAATATATTGTATAAAGTGATAAAAATTATTAATTTGATGCGGTTTAAAATAATAAAAAATTAGTTGAACTATTTAGTTTGATATGATATTCTAATAAAAATAACTATATTTCGTGTAGTAAAAAGCGAAATTTACGTAATTTTTAACAGGATATGTTTTGTAGTAAGAAGTAAAATATGATTCAAGGAGGATAGTGAATGAGAAAATATTACAAAAGGTATTGGTTTTTAGTATGATTTGCATGTTTTCGGTTTTTTTGTATGGTTGTGACAGCGATGAAGAAGTTGATATCGGGCAGACACAATTATATAATTATAACGTACCGGATTCCAGATATGTTGTTCCCGATGATGCGCCTATTGTAAATCCATATTCGAATAACCAAAACATCAGCAATTTATGGGATTTTGACAGTTCTGAAACACCTTCTTCGAATATACGGTGCAGTACATGCAGACAGACCGGAAAATGTCCGGATTGTGGAGGGAGTGGACGTATTTACAGGACGAGATACGCAGTTGATTTTGGAAATGGCAGCAGCTCATATGAAGTGCCGGTTGAATGTGAGCTTTGTGATGGGGGTGGACGTTGTTATAGATGTCAGGGTACCGGATACCGAACCTGGTAGAGCCGGTGATCGTATGGTGATATTAGAAATGACAGATAAAGGGTTAATCAAGACAACTATTGATAGATATACGGTAAGCGATGAATAACCTACCGTTCCACTTATGTTCCGCTTAGGTGTAAAATAGTCTATATTGGTAATTGAGGCTTGTTTTCAGGTGTTATCGTTTCAACATCAATCAGTCCTGTGCAGTGCTCTTTGATAAAATCGCTCCATGGAAGAAGCGTTTCAACTGCATCAGGATCATCTTTATGTTCGGGCATGTACAGAAGCAGGACATAAAGATATTGGAATACATTCAGCTTATCATTTTTAGTCTTGAAGATGAAGAAGCCTGCAGGAATTTTTTAAGGGAGAATCATCCTGAACTTCTGGGATGTGAACCGAAGAACTGGCCTGAGGATATACGGCAGTGGTATCTTCGTGCCAGACATCCATTCCGGATTTCAGAGGTACTTTTACATACAGGGTGGAAGAATCTGTTTGAAGAATGTCCGGCAGAAATAGTTTCCATTTCCAAGGGCAGTTTTGCGCAGTCAAATTGAATCTGATGGATATATGAGCGGGGATTTCTGCCTGACTATGAATCAGGAAAATTTTACAGGTCGGAAGTTCTTATTATACTTCGCAGGAATTAAAAAGAGATCTGCTTGACCACGGGATGAGAGATGATTTTCATGGAATCAGCCGTTTTGGAATCGGATTTCTGTCATGTTTTCTCTTCGGGGATTATGCGGAGGTTTCCACGCTGTATTTTGACCCTCAAAAAAAACGGCGAGAAGAACCATATCAGAGAAATATGCAGACAGTGCATGATGGGCTCAGGCTTTAGATGAAAGGATTATCTGGTTATTATATGCTGAAAAGCCAGGCAGAAGATCATATTTTTGAAAGCCCGCTGCCAATGCCTGATTCTGGTGATGCCGGAGGGCAGGCTGGGGTCGAGCGGTATGGATACAGGATTAAACCGGGAACATCGGTTTTAATTCATCTGGCACCGGAAAAATTAGGAGCGCTGGATTTGCGAAAAACAGTGAAAAAATATTTATGCGGGGCTAAAATGCCGGTATATTATAATGGCAATCGGATAAGAAGGAC
This sequence comes from Eubacterium plexicaudatum ASF492, assembly GCF_000364225.2. Taxonomy (GTDB): domain Bacteria; phylum Bacillota; class Clostridia; order Lachnospirales; family Lachnospiraceae; genus Eubacterium_J; species Eubacterium_J plexicaudatum. The sequence goes on along the minus strand of NZ_AQFT02000001.1, from coordinate 2,836,446 downwards.
TTATAGCGAAGCAATGCAGAAGGTTCATGAAATGCCAGGAGAGAAGATTTATGAGCTGGATTTAGAAACGAAAAAAAGATTTGATGAGTGTTTTTCTGCTATTCGTGGTAATTATCCAAAGCTGGTGCAGACAGTGATACCGCTGGATACAGAAGAAAACCAGATTTTAGCGGGGATTTCGGGTGTGATAGTCAAACATGGCATTTGTTTTGAACACAGGCCTCAATGGTCTGCAAAAGATCAAATTTATGAGATTAAAAATTTTATTGATTGTTCCAAAACGATTTCAAGAGTGAAGTTCGATAGTGAAAATTTGCGCACCACATTAGTTTGGATAAAAGAGAATGGACACAGTGTGCTTTCTCCAGTTGAGTGGAAAAATTTAAAAGCAGAGTATGGTTTTACTAAGACGGAGGCTTTAGGTGAAAAATGGAAACTTTTGAAAAGTGTCCTCAATCACCAAGTCAATTAGGGAATGTCTGGATACCATTTTCAAAAGATTTGGATATACCAATAGTTTGGACTGCATATATAAATGATACCAATATAAAGAGCTTAGGGTTTGATATTGATAAATATAGATGCATGAGTTTGAGTTCTATATTTGAAAATACCCAATTGATGGAAATGGCATATGTATATCAGGGTATTATAGCTGATTATGGGGCACGAGATTATTTTGCACGGGATGGAAGTATTGCAGTATTTTTCTTAGAAGGGGAGTGGAAGCCGGCAGTCGAAGCCAGCCGCTCTAAAATAGTGGATTTACCTTTAAAAGTACGAATGGCAATATATGCAATTTTAAATAAATATGATTTATTAGATACTGAGCATGGACGGTACATATATAAATTGATAAAATGGGAATTAATTACTTTAGAGGAATGGAGGCTTATTAGAAATTCTTCAGTAGGACAATGGATAGATCGGAATCAAAAAAAGATATTGAAGAAATTATACAGAGTTTTAAGAAACAGTGTGGCTATATTGCTATTTCCAGTCCGAGCCAGATTATGATTAAATATGTTGTCGCTTATCTGCAGGACAAATTTTCAATGGTAATTAATTATGAAGAAGGAGCGACCATAACGTTTCATGAAAAGCACAATGATGATTGTGAAAATATATATGATATATTTCCGTCTCTGATGTTCTGCAAAGCAGCCAGTGAACAAAGCCGGAAATACATCTGTCATGCTGAAAACTGTTATCGCAGAGGAATTACTGCAGATCATCCGTTTATAGTATGGCTGTTGCAAAATGCGATTCATCTGAGGCAAAATTTTCAATGGCAATTTCAGCAGATTTTAGAATGTTTTTGTAAAAAAGATGCAAAAGATATCGTACAAATGTATAATGTTATACGGGAACAGATTTATTTATCATCAAATCGGCATGATATGGATGTAAAGTCATTGCCACAGCTTACTTTAACTGATTTTTGGACAGATGAGAAAGAATGTCAGTTCTGACAGATGATGAATAAATACTAATGGAAAATAGGTTAAATAGCATTTAAAACTGTATATAAATATGATTACTGAATTATGAATATATGTTATAATGAAATAAAAGAGAAACTTCATAAAGGAGGCATTTATGGCAGAGAGGCTGACAAGAAAGCAGATGGCTGATAAATATCCAAATCAGTGGCTGGGTATACGAAACATAGTATATAATGGCAGGGAAATAGAAACAGCAGAGGTCATATACACACAAAGGACTGCATCTGAGCTTGGGCTGTTGTCATTAAAGGGGGAAGATGTGCAGCCGTTATTTACAACGCCGGATATGGTTTTTCAGCTTGGCGCAGCGGGAGGAATGAATCATGGAACAGAGGTTTGACCTGGAAGTATCTGCTGACAGGCCGATATTAAGGCTGGATTATTTATTTCCGGGGTGCACGGCTTTAATTGATACAGGTGCCCTGTTTCCTGTGTGGACAAAAAGCAGAGAACTGTTAGAAGCACTGGGAGCAAAAGTGTGTAAAAGAAACGTTTTGTTCAGTGGCTTTGGCGGGAATGTTTATGGGGATATTTATACGCTCACGCTGCAGCTCGGCAGTCTGATTTACCCGGAAATGCATATAATGTCCTGTGAAAACAATGATATACCGGGATATTTTATCTTTAGTGCAACGATGTTCAAAAACACTGTTTATACTATAAATGATATAGAAAAGAAATTTATCATTGTGACACAGGATCATCAGATATGCCGCAATATTATAATTAATGGTGAAGATGGAATCATGCATGTATTGTGTGAGACAGTTTCAAGTGAATAGATGATTGATTTTCTCGCAGGGCGTATGCTGAAAGCTGGGAAACGGAAGAAATAGTAAATTTAAGAGCAGTCAGGATTTAGCTTATAAGAATAGGGAAAAGGTATTTGTCGATAGAGGCAAATACCTTTTTATTTGTGACATTAACTTACCACCAATTTTTCACCGATTTAGCATTAATTTACCTCAACCCCAACGAAGTTATGCGGCCTGCAGCGATTTTTCATGAAAAAAAGTTCAAAAATTTTGTGACATTAACTTGACACAATCGGGATGGGGCTGCCTGTGATTTCGGTATTTCATATGCTTTTTTCCTTAAGTCCGAGACTTTGTTATAAAATGTATTTATGGATATGGAATGCATCTGACACCACTCCCTGTCAGACAGGCCGCTTGTGCGGCATTCCTGAATCAGCTCCAGCCACTCCTGGTCATTGCGGATTTTCTTTTTCTCCGGCATGGCATCATCTCCTGGTAGTTATTTTGGAGTGAATGGCCGTAGTGGATGCCTGCAGAAAAAGCAGTAAATGGCTACCGAACTACTTTATCAAGAACTGATGTAGATATATATTCGCTCCAAGTTGCTACTATATATAGAGCAAAATCCATATCTTGTGGAATGGTTTATTCATCGCTTACGATATACGGATTTGCAACAAATTAAAAAGGCAAATGGAGGTCACTTATCTTCAATAGGGGTAAATGTTGAAGATTTAACATTATAGAAACCAAATAATGAAAACCAATTAACAAAAAGGTGTGAAGTCTGAAATTATCAAGACTACGCACCTTTTTGAGTTATAAAATGAAAGAAAGTAAAGTGATTTAAAGACAGTTTTGAAACGGAAAAAGTTTTTACAACTCATCCGGATTTGCTGTTCGGAAACTTCTTAAGAAGGTAAAATTCATGATGTATATTTTTATCAGACATAACTCTAAAACCGGAGGAAAATTTGGAATCACATCTAAATAATGACAGGATCCATAACTTTTTGTACAGAATTGTTATGGCGTAAAATTCTAATAGTGTATTAAAACACTAAAAATAGTACCCAATAGAATTCTATTCGCTTTTTTATAAATTTGCAACTGTTATTAAAAAGTTTGTATATAATAGACAAATATTATCGGTATTTCATCGCAAAAACATCTAAATCAGATAAAAAAACGGAATTATTTAATAAACCAGCACAATATTAGTGATTTACAGGAATCTCCAACCAAAATTTTTCCTAAAATCTGATAAAACGCCTCCAACCATTGATTTTCTTGATATTACAGATACAAACTACAAGAACAATATATAACAATTCTGTACAAAATGTTATGTATTGTTCTTGTAGTTTACAAAAAAGTCTGAGAGAAGAAATATCTGCTGCTGATCAGACGGAATCGTTTAAAGATTTATCGGAACGATTACGGTCAAACAGGAGGTTTGGGTATGCAGGAATTGGATTATGTGAAAGTAGGAGAAAGAATTCGCCAGGTTCGGAAAGTAAAAGGCTGGTCACAGGAAAAACTGGCAAAGAAATGTGGCATCAGTTTAAATTTCATGGGAAAAATTGAGCGTGGGAAACGCAAAATGAGTATGGATACATTTGCCAGTTTGTGTCAGCAGCTGGAAGTGGATGCGGATGCATTGCTCTGGGGAACGGTGCAGTCTTCGGATATGGCTGTTAAAAATATGTGGAAGCATCCGTCAAAAGAGGATTCCGATAGTTATTCCATGTATATACGAATTATGAAATCTGTGGCGGATATTATGAATGAAGTATGAGAATATTCGATGTGGAGGAAAAGAAATGCTAAGCGATGGAGAATTGTGCTTTTATACCAGAGCAGGGGTATCAGAATGAAAATTTTTCAGATGTTTAAGATCTATTGGCCGGATAATGCCGGAGGAATCGCCAAGGTAATGGAAGATGTGTCTGCTTCGTTTCGTAGTGTCAATCAGAGTATGATTGTTTGTAGAGCGAAAAAGGGAGAAAAAACGGGCTGGGATAACTATCAGGGAATTAAAGTTTTAAGGTGCAGACAGCTTGTAGATGTATTTTCGACTCCTGTTTCCATTGATTTTATTAGGTATGCAGGACATTGTATTAAAAGCGAAGATATTGTAATCTATCATTTTCCGTATCCAATGGTTGACCTTGCAATATGCATGAGACAGATACAGGGCAGGTTGATTGTATGGTGGCATTGTGATATTGGAAACCATAGATTTTTAATGCAGATTTATAAAAAATGATACACCATACGTTGGAACGGGCAGAACGAATCGTTGTTTCATCACCTGGGATAATAAAACATTCCTGCTATTTGCAACAATATGCGGATAAGTGCAGAGTTATTCCATTTTGTGTGGACGATAGTTATATCGAAAAGGGTGTGCGTTCATTTTTAGATGTTTCAGAAAAAAAGAAATAACAATTTTGTTTGTTGGACGGTTAGTGTGGTATAAGGGTTGTCATATTCTGTTAAAAGCATTTCAAAAATGAGAAATAAAAAATGCAGACTGGTGATAGCAGGATCCGGACCGATGGAAAAGGAGCTAAGGAAATTGGCTGTCCGGTTGCATGTTGACGAGAAAGTGTGCTTTGAAGGCAGAGTGTCAGAGGTTAGAAAACAACAATTACTGGCGGAATGCGACTTTTTTGTTTTGCCTGCTGTCTCAAAGGCAGAAGCATTTGGAATTGTACAGATAGAGGCGATGGCTTTTGGAAAGCCGGTAATTAATACGGATTTGCCAAGTGGTGTGCCAGAGGTGAGCAGGCATGGAATTACGGGTATTACGGTGGTGCCAGGCAGTATCACCGAATTGGCAGGTGCGATGGAAAAGCTTGCAGGAAATGCTCAACTGAGGCAGATATATGGAAAAAATGCGATACGAAGAGTGGTTGATAAATATACGCAAGAGCAAATGTATATAAAATGCAGGCAGTTAATTGAGGAGCTTAATAATTCTGAGAACAAACTGAAACGGTTGTAATAAGAAGGGTTAAGGTTAAGTTTCTACAAGTAGAGGAAAATAAAATGTTGATTGAAGTTGACGCACAATTGTTTTTGGACAAAGAGGCGACAGGAATAGCTATTTATGCAGGTAATATGATTCGGGAGTTATGGAAATGTGGGCATCAAATACAATATGATATTTTTGAGGCTAAAAAAATAGAACAGGAAGTAACGAACCTAAAAAATAGCGAACATATTGAATATTCGGAAATGAAAAAAAATATTCGAATTTGCAATAAGTATAGTCATCGTGTATATCAATGGCTATCTATGTTTTTTCCATTGCGTTACAGCAGGTTGTTTGGTGAAGATGCAGATGTTGCCATTTTTTTTAATTATATAGTTCCTCCTGGCGTAAAAGCTTGGAAAATTGCAGTTATTCATGATATGTCATATCTTGATTGTCCGAAAGTGGTGCGGTGGAGAACTTTATTTCACTTAAAATACGCCATGGCTGCTTCGTGCAGGCGTGCAGATCTTATTCTTACAGTGTCAGAATTCAGCAAACGAAGAATTATGAAGTGTCTGGAAGTGAAAGAAGAAAAAATAGAAGTTGTTCCATGTGGTATCGATTTTTCGTGTTTTTGCAGAAAGTATGCGTGGAAAGAAATCAAGCAGATCAAAAAAAGTTTGGGATTTGCGGAGAGTATTATTTATATGTAGGCACGTTAGAGCCAAGAAAAATGTAGAACGACTTTTTTTGGCATATGGGATGTTGAAAAAAGAAATGGCAGTGCTGCCCAAGCTGGTTCTGGCAGGAAGAAATGGCTGGATGTATCAGCGTATGTTCAGATTAATAAAAAAATTGAAGTTAAAGGATGATATTATTTTACGGGTTATGTCAGTGAGAGAGAAAAAATAATTTTGATGCAGGGAACAAAGGTATTTGTTTATCCATCCTTGTATGAAGGATTTGGAATGCCTGTACTGGAAGCGATGGCCTGTGGAGTGCCGGTTTTGACGTCGAACTGTGCATCAATGCCAGAGGTAATAAAGGATGCGGGAATGCTGGTAGAGCCGTATTCGGTTCAAAGTATTAAGGATGGTTTGATGGAACTGGAAATGAACGAACACAGGAGAAAGAGATTGGCAGAAAAAGGATATCAAAGGAGCAAGAAATTTTCATGGGAAGCATCCGGTAGGAAGTTGAATGAGATACTGCTCCGTAATTTTGAAACGAAAGAGAGATTATAGATCATATGAAAAGAGAAAAAAGCTTTAATTACTGGAATTACAGGGCAGGATGGTTCGTATTTGGCAGAATTTTTATTGGAGAAGAATTATGAAGTGCATGGAATCATTCGAAGATCATCTTATACAAATACAGAACGAATTATTCATTTAATTGAAAAAGGACTGATCGTGCTTCATGATGGAGATTTGTCAGATTCATCTTCCATTATTCGTATTATTGAGCAGGTGCAGCCGGACGAAATCTATAATTTGGCAGCACAGTCTCATGTGCAGGTATCTTTTGATGTTCCGGAGTATTCGGGGGATATAGATGCACTGGGTGTGCTACGGATTTTGGAAGCAATCCGAATGTTGGGATTAACTAAAAAGACGCGAGTTTATCAGGCATCAACATCCGAATTGTATGGAAAAATTGTTGAAATACCTCAAAATGAATCTACACCGTTTTATCCATATAGTCCATATGCTGTTGCAAAGCAGTACGGATACTGGATTGTACGTGAGTATCGGGAAGCCTATCAGATGTTTGCTGCAAATGGAATTTTATTTAATCATGAGTCCGAAAGACGGGGAGAAAATTTCGTTACAAGGAAGATTACGCTTGCAGCCGGTCGGATTGCAGAAGGGTTGCAGGAGTATTTGGAATTAGGAAATCTGGATTCCAAGCGAGATTGGGGATATGCAAAAGATTATGTGGAATGTATGTGGATGATTTTACAGCAGGAAGTACCGGAGGATTATGTGATTGCAACAGGTGAACAACATACGGTAAGGGATTTTACGGAAAAGGTTTTTGCTGCAAATGGAATTCAGATAGTTTGGGAAGGAAATGGAGCCGATGAGAAGGGATACGATGCAAGAACGCATAAAATGCTCGTTTGTATCAATCAACGATGGTATCGGCCAACAGATGTAGAAAACTTGTTGGGGGATCCGTCAAAGGCTAAAAATAAGCTGGGGTGGAATCCAAGAAAAACAAGTTATGAAGAATTGGTAAAATTATGACGGTACATGACAGGGAATTAGCTAAGAAAGAAGCATCTTTAAAAAGGGTATTAGAGCATTAATTACGGATAAGAAGGAAAGGAGAATGGGAAGAGTGAATCGAATATCTATTGCAAATCCCGTTTTTAATGGAAACGAAAAAAAGTATTTAATGGAATGTATTGATACGGGATGGGTATCTGCAAATGGCCATTTTGTAGATGAGTTTGAAAGAAAGTTTGCGGATTTTTGCGGGTGCCGATATGCTATATCATGTGCAAATGGTACGGTATCTTTACATTTGATCTTAATGGCATTGGGAATTGGTCCGGGTGATGAGGTAATTATGCCAGTACTGACATATATCGCAACTGCTAATGCGGTAAGATATTGTGGAGCTGTTCCGGTGTTTGTGGATAGTGAGGAAAAGACATTTAATATAAATCCGAAGAAAATCGAAGAAAAAATTACAGAACGTACAAAGGCAATCATGCCGGTTCATTTGTATGGGTTACCTGCAAATATGGAAGAGATTATGGAGATTGCAGATAGATATGGTATTGCAGTTGTAGAAGATGCCGCTGAAGCACATGGGGCAGAGTGTGAGACAGGAAAAGTTGGCCGATTTGGAATAGCGTCTTCTTTTAGTTTTTTGGGAATAAGATAATCACCTGTGGAGAAGGAGGCATGATTACAACAAACGACAGAGACTTATATGAGAGAATGAAATTATTAAAAACTCAGGCGGTTTCTCCGGAGAAAAAGTATTGGCATGTAGAGGTTGGATATAATTACAGAATGACAAATATGCAGGCAGCAGTTGGTTTGGGACAATTGGAAAACATTGACTGGCATTTGGAACAACGAAGAAAGATTGCAGATTTATATAAAAAATATCTGAGCGGATATAATGACTATCTGCGATTTCAGGAAGAACCTAAAAACTATAAATCTGTTTATTGGATGAATAATGTAATTTTGAAGGATACGGTTTTAAAAGAAAGAGATACGGTTATAGAAGATATGGAGAATATGGGAATTGAAATGCGGGTGGTGTTTTATCCGTTACATATTATGCCTCCTTATTATAATAAAAAAGCTGTATTTCCGGTTGCTGAAAAACTTGCTGCAAGAGGAATCAGTTTGCCGTCTCATGCCGGATTACAGAAAGAAGATGTTAAGTATATTTGTGATTCTCTTGTGCAATGTCTGGAAAGGGATTAGTTTCATGAAAGAATATTGGAAAAAAATATACGATACAAGATATTTCTGGTCTCATTTAGCGATAATGGATTTAAAGTCCAGATTTCGTCGTTCAAAACTGGGGTTGCTGTGGTCTGTTTGCCAGCCTTTTTTATTAACAATCGTTATGGCAGTCGTGTTTAGTACGGTATTTCATCAGCCATTGGGAGATTATCTGCTATATATTCTTTCGGGAATGGTTGTATGGGATTTGATTACAGCAAGCGTTATTAGCGGGGGCGGATGTTTTTTGTCCAGCGAACAGTATGCTCGTCAATTTAAGCATCCAATGACAATTTACTCGTTAAAATTTGCTGTTTTTACGGTTATTACTTTTTTTATTGAGTTGATTGCATTGGTTATATGGGTACTTGTATATGTACCGGAGAATCTTACGATTGCAGTGTGGACAGTTCCATTGACAGGAATGATCCTATTTTTGATTTCCTGGGAACTAACGACGATGGCGGGATATGCGAATACGAAATACAGAGATTATCCACAGATTATGGGATTGGTTATGCAAACCGTATGGTATTTATCACCTGTATTTTTTAAAGAGGAAATGTTTACATCAAATCCGATTTTAGAAACGCTTTTCCGTTTTAACCCATTGACGCATATTTTGAATTTGATAAGAAATCCTTTTTACGTGGGATGGTTCCAACGAGATTGGATTACTTATTTGCTTTCGGTACGGTTATATTTTTTGCAATATTAGCATGGGATAGCAACCGTAAACATGAGGCAAAAATAATTTTTTACTTTTAGGAGGTACTCGAATATGGCACCCTGCTATATAAAAATGAAGGATGTAAATTTATATTATCCTTCGGACAGATATAATGCCATGACTTTAAAACAGGAAGTGTTTACCATGTTAAAACTTCAAAAGAGGCGTGAATTATTAGAAGATATTCATGCTTTGCGTAATCTGACATTAGAAATTCACGAAGGCGAAAGGGTAGGGGTTATAGGATTAAATGGAGCAGGAAAGAGTACACTTTTAAAAGCACTCGCCGGATTATATCCGATTAAATCCGGAAATATAGATATACGGGGCAATATAAGGCCAATGTTCGAATTGTCATTGGGATTTGATTTGGAATCTACCGGAAGGGAAAATATAGTAAATCGTGGTTTAATGTTAGGCTGCACACCGAAACAGGTGAAAGAGATGGAGCAGGAAATTATTGATTTTGCGGAACTTGATCAATTTATTGATTATCCGATACGATCCTATTCGTCAGGTATGCTCGTGCGGCTGGCATTTGCAATTTCTACTACAGAGAGTGGAGAAATATTATTGGTAGATGAAGTGCTTAGTGCCGGTGATGCAAAATTTTATCAGAAAGCAAAGAATCGAATGCTTAATTTGATGGGTAGAGCTAAAATTTTAGTTTTGGTCTTACATGATATGTCAGCGATACAGGAGTTATGCAGCAGAGTGATACTGCTTGATAAAGGTTCGATCGTAGCGGATGGCAAACCGGAAGAAGTGGTTCATGAATATTATGCAAGGTTAGGGCAGTAATCTGTCTGGGAGAGTAGTAAAATGAATATTTTTTATGCGATCAATCATGAGTGGTTTATAGAAATGAGAGAAAAGTATTTGAAGCAAACGGACATCATGTTTATATTCCTCAAATGGGTCAGATAAGTATATATACCGATCGAACGTTGGTAAATCATATGTGGATGAAGAAAGAACTGATAGATAAGCTTGAAAGATATCGTTATGGGGAAGAAGTGTTATGCAGAGAGGCAATCAGCCTGATTAATGAGCATTTTGATCTGGTAATAATGGATTATAATCGCTATTTGCTGCAGGGATGTTTATTATTTTGTGATATAAAAATGGTCATGAGACCGGTTGGTTATTTTCGTAGAGATACTTTGCTGCAGAAAGTGATAGATGATATTGGTTTTTGGGCTGTCCGTTTGATGGAGAGAAAATGGGAGCAGTTTCGCATAAATGTTTTTATGTTGGAACGCAGTCGTTTTATAGATAAGTATTATATAGGATATCCCCTTTATGTGCAAGAGTATAAGGAGACAAAAGGAAAAGAAGGAAAAGTATTAGCCATATTTAATGAAGTGAAAACAAATGAGAGAGTAAACGAAAAGTATCAGGAATTTTGTAAAGAATTTACAGATATTCCTCATGTGGCAGCAGGAAAGCAGCTGATTCCAATTTATAACAACAAAGAACTTCGAAATATCGATGCGGATGCAAAATTTTCTGAAATAATCAGGCAATATAAGGTATTATATTATGCTCCGATTGAAGAAGAATTTCCATCGTACGTGTTCGAGGCAATTGCAGCAGGGATTCCGGTCGTATGTAAGAAAGAAGGAATATTGGAGATTTTTTCAGATATAAAATTTCCGGGAGTATGCGAATCGTTGAAAGAATGTAAAAGATTATGTAAAAAGCTTTGCGCAGATGATGAATATGCGAGGCTGTTTGTCAGGAAACAGTATGCATTTGTGGAAGATATAGATCAACATAACCGAACATGCGAACAGGAAATAACAGAGTTTTGCGAAGAAAAAATAAAAACGTAATGACGAAGCGAATAAAAAAATGGGGATCGTTATTCCTGGAAAGTACAGTGAAGAAATAGCAGATTTCAGCGTGATGCTTGCCGGAGCAATTGCAAAAGGAGCAGCTTTATGTGGTACTGAACTCGAGGTGATTTTGGCTTATATGGATCATAAATCGAACAAAAATCAGGTATGTTTCCGCGAATTTTGTAAGACAGGACAGTTTGTCAGAACGTTTAAATGGGAAAAAATACAGGATTCCAGAGCAGATATCTTGTTCCAAATTCAGGGATATTTTGGTTTAAAGACACAACCAAGTTATATTGTTGCGAATGATAGTATGAATTCGTTTGAAGATTGTGATGCTATTTTGTATATGTCGGATCAACTGCCAGGGAATCTATATGCTCCACAGCCATATGCCGTTTTTATAAATCATTATGCAAAAAGATATGTTCCACAAATAAGACATGATGCTTTAGAAAAGTATGGTATGGAGAATGCCAGAATTGCTGCCATAAACTTTACGATCGGTAAGTCCGTGCAGAGAGAGGCAGTTCAATATGCGGGAATTGAAAAGAGCAGAGTACGGATATTGCCATGGATATTTGAGATTGTTGAACATAATACGAGTAGTTCCGCAGCTAAACGGTATGGAAAATATTTTGTATGGCTGATAGACATTTATGATAATTATAAGTTTATTATAGAGACGTTAAGTATGTATTACGAAAAGGGTGGCAGTTTAACGTGTGTGGTTTTGGCAAAAGATATACAACGAAGTGAGACAAAGAATTATGTAAAGATGATTCGAAAAATGATTAAAGATTCGCATATACGAAATAAACATATACGCATATGCAAAGATATGCCAAAGAAAGAGTTTGGAGACATTTTGCAGAATGCAAAATTCGTACTTTTTTCAGGATATTCGGATCATTATGGCAGTAAAGTTGCATTTCAGTCAGCGATGCTGGGAGTGCCGATGCTGTCGGGAGGCTGTGATACGGTGAAAGAGCTGAGTGACCGTATGGGATTGCGCACGGTTTTTTACGATCACAGCAATCAGGAACAACTGCAGAAACTTTGTTTCAGGAGGAGAAATGCGTGAATGAAAGTATGGCAGAATCCTGTTTTCATTTGGAGAAATATACAGTGCAAAATAATAATCAGTGTATCAATTTATACAAGGCAGTTCATAATTATTTGCCAATATAGCAGAGAGGAAAAGAAAACATGAAGATTGGCATATATTTAGGGTATGCTCCCGCACGAAATATGTCTTTGAAGAAAGACGGATTGGGTCGGTATCTGGCGTATATTTTAAAAGGTTTGTCTGAAGGCAATAATGAAGTGGTTATTGCATGCCCTAAGTGGGTGATACCGGCAATTGAAGAGTTATGTGATGAACATGACATTGATGATAATAAGATGGAACTGTTGACTTCCCATACGGATTCCGTGATCTTTCGAATATTCATGTATTTTTTAAATAAGAAAATCAAAGAGAAAAAACGACGAAGGAAGATTAAATATACGGCAGTATGTTTCATTGATAAGATTATAGATTGGTTATTAAATATTTCAAGCATTGTACTGTTTTTATGTACGATATTGGCAGCATTGGCAATATGTGTGTTAATCAGTCCGGTTCTGATTGGTGTCGGAATTTTGTATGTGGTGATACAACAGATTATGCATATTTTGAAAGTAGAAAGGATTTGCCGTATGCTGAGGCCAAAGACAATGGCAGCATATCTGATTCAGCATGGCAAGGTGGCAGGACACTTATATAAAAAGTATTTTGTGGAGCGGGAATTTTTAGTGCAAGTCAGGGAAAAAGCAGTAGATGATATTATAAGTCAGATTTCAAGGATGAAAGATTCCGTGGACGTATGGTATAGTCCAACAGCTTTTTGGCCGGAATTTAATCGTATATCAGGAAAAAGAGTGGTATGTGCACCTGATATAGTTACATCTGATTTTGCGATTAATTTTTCATCACATATTTATGGTAATGCCTCAATACAGACGGAAGAAGTTAGAAAAACATTGCTGAATGGTCAATATTTTATTACTTATTGTGAATTTATAAAAAAGGATCTTTTAATTGGGCGGTTAAATAAAAAAGCGGAAAATGTGATTGCAATTCCTCATGCGGTAAACGATATGAGTACTGCGATAGGAGTGGATAAATGTTATGAAAACAGAATTAATGGACAGGAAACAGGAAATCTGTTAGCAAGAAAAATTTTGGAAACGGTAAAAGAAAATGTTTTGGAACAAAATGCGTATTTATCAGAAAAAGGAAGATGTTTTTCTTTTTCCGATGTAGAATATATTTTTTATGCATCACAGGTTCGAGGAAATAAAAATTTTTTAACGCTCATAAAAGCGTATCAATATTTGTTGAGAGAGTTAAAAATACCGGTAAAACTCTTTCTGACAGGTAATATCAGAAACGATCCTCATATTTATGAATATGTAAAACGGCAACATCTTCAGTTTGATGTGATCAGCTTTCCGGGAGTCAGCAATCAGCAGTTGGGTGCTTTATATAAATGTGCAAAATTGATTGTGAATCCAACATTATATGAAGGAGGATTTAATTTTACATTTGGTGAAGGAATGTCCGTTGGGACGCCTTCTATTATGGGAAACATACCCCAGGTAACAGAGGTGATACAAGGTTATGGCCTTAAAGAATATTTTTACGATCCATATAATTATATTGATATGGCAGAAAAGATTGCATATGGGTTAACACATATACAGGAAATATATCGGCTTGAATTGAAACTGTTTCATGATTTGAGTGGACGTACATGGACTGATGTTGGCAAAGAATACATACAGGCATTCAAATATTTTATTGAAATGGATGGAGGAAATAAAGGATATGAATAAGAAGATGATCGTTTCAGTTTTAGTGTTCATGATATTTTTGATGGTTCCTGTGAGTTTTGTATATGCGGGAGAGGATGCGGTTACCATACGGATTCTTGAAAATAAATATATGGGAAATGGACGGTATGAACTTCGTGTTCAATGTCATGTAGGTAAAGAACAACTTTCGAATGAACAGCTGAAACTTTCTTATCACGTTTGGAACGAAGATAGAACAGAGTTGATCGCATATGAAAATAAGCGTATTTCAATTTCTGACAGGTATGAACCGGATGTGACGGTTAAACTGGAAATCGCATTGACAGAGCCTAAAAAAGACGCTTGGATTTGCTTGGATATTGTTGATGAAAAAAATGGTTTTTGGTTTGCGGGAACAGATGGAATTGAGTTTCAATCGGAAGATATTTATTATTCATACTCTTTTCTTAAAAATTTGAAAACAATTTGGAAGATTAATTTGGAAGATCATACGATATTATTTGGAGTGAATGTCGCAATAGGTATAATTTTTATATATGCATGCAGATACGTTAAGAAAAAGGAAATTCTTTAGGGGTTACTATGAATAGGAATGAGGTGGAAAATGAAAAAAATAGTTATAGCAGGGGGCGGCGGATTTGCTAAAGAAGTAAGGGCTATTTTGGAACGTATGAATCAAAAAGAACAAATCTGGGAGTTTGCGGGATATGTAGTAAATGACAGGGATGGAGAGGAAATTTTTGGTAATGATGAAAAACTTGTGTCAGCGGATGAATCGTTGCATGTGGTTATTGCTTTAGGAAAACCAAAGCAGAGAGAAAAATTATATAAAATGTACAGGAAAAATCCAAAGCTGCAATTTCCGAATATCATAGATCCTTCCGTTCAGATGATGTCAGAAGTAAAGATTGGGAAAGGGACGATTATATGTCCAAATGTTGTATTGACGGTTGATATCGAAATAGGAGATTTTTGTTTGATCAATATGGGATGCACAATTGCACATGACGATTTGCTTGAATCCTTTGTGTCAGTGAATCCCGGATGTAATCTGTCCGGAAATGTCAAATTAGGAAGTCTGACTGAAGTAGGGACAGGTTCAACGATTGTTGAAGGGATTGCGATTGGAAAAGAAGTTGATATATGGACAGGATCGGCAGTTATTAAATCGATACCGGATAAGTGCATCGTAGTTGGGACTCCGGCGAAGATAGTGAGGCATAAAAGTTAAAACGGAGGGATTTATGTATACGTTTAAACAGGTAAAAAAAGCAGAGAAATTGAGAGTGCAAGGAGCCGAATATAAACTGGTAGTTCTTGGAAACTGTGCAACACAGTTTTTAGCAGCGTCCATATCCGGCTATGCAAAACTTGAAGGGATCAATCTGCATGTATTTGATGTGGATTATAATCAGATTGATGTTCAGTTGCGGGATTCCGATTCGGAGACTTATCAATCAAAACCGGATGCGGTTTTGATTTATCTGGCTTCTCATAAACTGTATGAAGAGTTTATGAGATTTGAGATAGAAGAGCGCGTGCTGTTTGCAGATGAGATTATGAGTCGCTTGGAAACATATTGGGATCTTATTTTATGTAACTGTAAGGCACGTATTTTACAAATGAATTTTACGGAGATAAATGATAAGGTATTGGGAAATTATTCTGCAAAGGCACAGATATCATTTACATATCAAATAAGGAAGTTAAATATGCTGCTTCAGGAGCGGATGATGCAAAAAAGTAATGTATATCCGATTGACCTGCTGTCTGTGCAAATAGGGTTAGGAAATCATGTGTTTTATGATCCGGTCCTTTATTATACGGCAAAAATGCCAATTGCTTTAAATGCATTGCCTTATGTTGCATCAGCGATTACAGATGTACTGAAAGCGCTGCAGGGTAAGCTGAAAAAATGTGTGATTTTGGACTTGGACAATACGATTTGGGGTGGTGTGATTGGTGATGATGGATTAGCGGGGATTGAAATAGGAGAACTTGGCCGCGGATTTGCGTTCACAAATTTCCAGCTTTGGCTCAGACAGCTTAGAGAAAGAGGCATTATTCTGGCAGTATGCAGCAAAAATGAAGAATCAACAGCAAAAGAACCTTTTGAAAAACATAAAGAAATGATACTGAGACTGTCAGATATATCTATATTCGTATCGAATTGGGAAGATAAAGCCTCAAATATAAAAATGATTCAAAAAAAATTAAATATTGGAATGGATTCTCTTGTTTTTATAGATGATAATCCATTTGAAAGAAATTTGGTAAGGACCATGATACCGGAGGTTACAGTTCCTGAACTACCGGAAGACCCGGCCAGGTATTTAATCTATTTGCAGGAGTTGAATTTGTTTGAAACGATCGTGTTTTCAGATGAAGATAAAAATAGAACGGGGCAATATCAGGCAGAATTTAAACGAAACGAGCTGAAACAATCATTTTCATCCATAGATGGTTATTTAAAAGGATTAGAGATGATTGGAGAAGCAAAAGCATTTCAGCAATTGGATTATCCTAGAATTGCACAGCTCACTCAAAGATCAAATCAATTTAATCTGCGTACGATCAGATATACGGAAGATGACATACAAAGAATGGCAGAGGATGATAGGTATCTTACGTTTTCTTATACTCTTCAGGACAAGTTTGGAGATCATGGTCTGATCGCGGTAGTAATAATGGAAAAAATATCAAAAAAAGAAGTATTTGTTAATACATGGATTATGAGCTGCAGAGTTTTAAAGAGAGGCATGGAAGGATTTATTGTAAATAAGATGGTTGAGGAAGCAGGAAAGGCTGGTTTTGAAATAATTCGAGCACAGTATATTCCAACGGCAAAAAATCTTATGGTAAAGGATATCTACAAAGACATGGGATTTGAGATGACGCAAGAATATGAGTATCAGTTATGTATAAAGCAATATAACAGAAAAAATAATTTTATTAAGGAGAAATTGTGCAGTGAATAGGGAAGACGTATTAAAAAAAATAGATGGGATATGCAAAGATGTATTTGATGACGAGACACTTATTGTAACAGAACAAACTTCTCCGGAGGATATTGAAGATTGGGACAGTTTAACAAATATTCAGCTGATATGTGATGTAGAAAATGTGTTCGGGATAAAATTTACAATGGAGGAAGTTCAAAAGTTTACGGATATTGGAGAACTGGTTGAGATTATATTAAAAAAGATTGTGATTTAAACGGAGAGATGAACGATGAATAATGAAAAGAAATATTCAAAAAACCATGTATGGAGCGTAATCAAGGAGAATATGGCTGTACTGGGATTAAGTGCATATGCAAAAGAGAAATTAGGGAATATCGTTTTTTTGAATTTGCCGGATATTGGAGAAGTTTTTTGCGAAGGAGATGTGTTTGGAGACGTAGAAACAGTGAAAACCGTATCCGATTTGATAATTCCTTTAAATGGAGAAATATTGGAAATTAACGAAGAATTATTGAAAGATCCGGAAAAAATGAAAGAAGATGTGGATAACGATTGGCTGGTAAAAGTTAAAGTGGAAAAATATTCAAATGCATATATGAATGAAGCGGAATATAAGGATTATATAAAGAGCTTATGATGTACGATCTTGCAATTATAGGTGGTGGCCCGGCAGGGTATGCAGCAGCGTTTGAGGCGGTGTGTAAAGAGCTGCATGTAATTTTATTTGAAAAAGATCTTATGGGTGGAACTTGTCTCAACAGAGGGTGCATTCCGACTAAATATCTTGCACACACAGCGGAATTGTATGCGCAGGCAAATTCTTTAGATAGTTTTGGAATTGAAGTAAAAAGGCTGCGGTTAAATGCAAAGGTTTTGCATAAAAGAAAAAATGAAATTTTAGATCAACTGAGAGCAGGACTGTTGCAAAGAATGGAACAGCAAAAGATCCGGATTGTAACAGCAAAAGCGTATGTGGCAGAAAGAAATGTAATATTTGCGGATGATAAAAAATACTATGCAAAAAATATTTTAATTGCATCCGGTTCCGTTCCGGCACAAAGTTTTGTAGATGGAGCAATTACAAGTGATCAGATGATACATTTGGATTTTATTCCGAAAAGTTTGAAAATTATTGGAGGCGGCATAGCTGCTGTGGAATTTGCCTCTATGTATCATGATATGGGTACGAATGTGAATATGTGTATACGTGGAGAACGTATACTTCGAAGATTTGATAAGGAAATTTCAGTCAGCGTTACAAATATATTAAACAAACGAGGAATTGAAATAAGAACGAATTGTACGGCAGATATGATGAAAGAAAAAGATGCGCAGGTTATTTTATCCGTAACGGGAAGGAGTCCTAATACAAATGGGATATTTGCCAAAGAATTGGGGATCAGAACGGATCAGGGAATTGTGACAGATTGCAGCGGTAGGACAAATGTACCAGGAATATATGCTGCCGGAGATGTGACAGACAACAGTTCTCAATTAGCCCATGTTGCGATGGAGCAGGGGAAAAGGGCAGTTGGAGCAATGATTGGAGAAGAGGATAAGAAACCTTTTACAGTTGTACAATGTATCTATATTCATCCGGAAATTGCATTAGCAGGATGTAGCGAAGTGGAAGCACGAAAACAGGGAAAAACAGTAGCAGTCGGGAAACAGACAATGGCAGCAAATGCGCGCACAATGATTTCTACCGGGGAACGAGGATTTGTAAAATTAGTGGCTGATGTAAATACAAAGAAAATAATCGGAGCACAGGTAATGTGTGAAAGAGCCGGTGATTTGATATCCGAAATAGCGCTTGCTATTGACAGACAGTTAACCATAGAGGAAATGCTGCATTCTGTCCGGCCGCATCCAAGTTATTGTGAGGCAGTTATGGAAGCGGCAATCATGTTAAAAGGAAAAATTAAAAATGTATAAGTATGTGATAGGAACCAGTAACGATCCATATTATAATTTGGCATTTGAAGAAACTCTCTTTCAATTTACGGATGAAGAAACAATTATTTTTATTTATGGCAAAATGAGAACACTATAGTAGTCGGAAAAAATCAGGACGTATATACAGAGTGCAGGGCAGATGAGTTTATGAAAAATAAAGGAGTCATAGCAAGACGCAAGTCCGGAGGTGGAGCAGTTTATCACGATTTGGGAAATTTATGTTTTTCAATTATCAGCCGGAAGAGTCAGGTACAGCTATGTGATTATCGTAACCTTATTTGTAGAGCTCTTATTGAATTTGGCATTCATGCAGAGTATAACGGCAGAAATGATCTTGTGATAGGTGAAAAGAAATTCAGTGGAAATGCAGTTCGTGATGATGGAAAAATTGTATGTCAACACGGTACAATTTTGATAAATACGAGTATCAAAACGATGAATCGGTATTTGACGCCTGATGTGAAAAAATTAGAAAGAAATGGCGTGCGAAGTGTTGTATCAAGGGTGATGAATTTGTCTGAAATTTCAGATAATATAACGGTAAAGGATTTCGGACATGCGTGTATTGATGTGTTTCAGATGCAGCAATTATCTGTGGAAATAGATATGGAGGATGTGTTGGTCAGAATGAATAAATATGCAGATACAGAATGGATTTTCGGGAGGAAAATGATTTGAGAATCTTAAGTTTATCCGGATTTATTCCGGAGCAAATTTGCGATACGGTCAGATTTACGCAATATAAAGGAGGATATAAAATTTCGGAATATTGTGGGTATGTTTCTGATTTTATTGCACAGGTGCTGGAGGACGACAGTATAGATGGTGCGGTATTTTCAAGAAGCTGTGACAGTAGCCGGGTAATTGCCGGGTACCTTGCGGATTCCAATAAATTTTTATATCAAATTCCTGTTCCGGCTCGTAGAGATTCTGACGCTGTTATGTATTTTGCAGCAGGAATGGAACAATATCAAAAGGCTTTGGAGAGGCATTATGGTATCAGGATAACGAATGTAAAAGAACGTATTTTATATGTGAATGAAAGAAATCGGAATATTTGTCAGATATATAATAAACTGGGAGAAGAAGCAGTTTATAGTAAATATATTGAAGAGATACATAAAATGCTTAAAAAACCACTATTGGAACAACGCATGGGTGATGTTTCAATAGTGCGGGGAAAGTGCGGTAAGGATAAAAGAGTATATTTGGTAGGACCGTTTTTAGCAAATCATAATCTGGCAAAAATGATCGAGCAGTCGGGAATGGAGATTGTGGGAGATAATCTGACGGAATCAAAACGTTTGTTTTCGGCGCCTGCTGCGTTAACAGATGGAAATTTGTATGTAAATATTGCAAAAAGTATATTGCACAATCGGCTGTCGCCAACACAAAATCAATTTGACACTATATTATCTTGTGATCTGGCTGAAATAAAAGAAAAAGAAGTGGACGGAGTTATTTATATCAGTCAGAAATATTGTGAGCCATATGATTATCTGTATGCGGCATACAAAAAAATGCTTGATGATAATCATATTCCGGTACTGAACGTAAAAGTTACGGATTCAACGGATAATGGACATCTTGAGTCTGCATTTGAAGCGTTCGCAGACTTACTTTAGGAGGTTTTTATGGAGCAGTCAATGATCAGGTTACAGGCACAATTGATGAAAGATTATTATAAAGATTTTTCAAGGTATGCAAAGGGAAAAAAGCCTGAGTGTAAAATAGCCTGGGTAACAGCTTTTACACCGGTAGAAATTTTAGAGGCTCTTGGCATGGATTATTATTATCCGGAAAGTTATGCTGCAGTTATTGCAGCAAGCGGAAAAGAACAGGAGCTTATGCAAGAGTGTGAGAGACAGCATCTTACAGCAGATTGCTGTTCTTACTCCTGTTGCTTTGAGGGATGTGTGTCTCTTGAAAAGGGGCCACGTGGAATTCCACCGAAACCGGATGTGTTGATAGCAACGAACAATCAATGTAATACACTTCCGAACTGGTGGAATATACTTGCGCAAAGATATCACGTTCCGTTAATTATATTAGATTATCCGGGCGAGTATGTAAGCGGGGATTACGCGTATGATTATGTCAGAAAGCAGCATGAGGACTTGATATTTAAATTGGAAATTCTGAGTGGGAATAAATTGGATATGTCTGTATTGGACAAGATGATTCGGAACAGCAAAAACAGCGTGCAAGCATGGGAACGTATTGTCGATGAATTTGCAGTACGTGCAATAAGACCTACGGAGTTATTTGATGGAATTTCTTTTTTAATCACTGCAAGATGTAAAGAAGAGACTGCGCAGTTGTATGTATTGATGCAGGAAGAGTTTCAAAAATATTCAATGGCAGATCTTACATTGACGCCGGTTTTTTGGTTGGGATATCCACTCTGGTATCATAAAGACCGGTATTTGTCAGAAATATTTGATGGATTTCGAATGGTGGGTTCTAATTATATAACATGGTGGAATCTGGATTATTCAGGAGATACACCTTTGGAACGTTTGTTCCAGGCTTATAATTATACTTTTTTAAATCTTAAGCAAAATAGCAGAACAAAAAAATTGATGGAATGCATAAAAAGATCGAAAGCAGCAGGGACAGTTACGTTGCGTAATAAAAGCTGTAAATGCGATTTTGTATCTGCCAGAAATATCGGACTGCCGCAGGCAGAACTGGAGATTGACATGATTGACAGGATGTATTTAGATACGGGGAAAGCACGTCGACAGATGGAGCTTTTGAAGGAGGCAATATGCATTGTATCGGAATTGATATAGGTTCGACCTATACAAAATATTGTATTATGGATGCAAATGGAATTATTGAGGAACTATATTCGGAAAAGACTCCGGTTAGACAGAAAGAATATTTTATGCAAAAGATACAGGATTTGCGGACGCACTACCCGGATGCGCAGGTGATTTCCTGCGGATATGGAAAAAGAAATGTATCGGCTTTAAAGAATATAAATGAATTAACAGCATTAGCATGTGGGATGCAGTATTTATCACCAGGTATGGACATAGCATTAGATATCGGTGGACAGGATACGAAAGTAATTATTCAGAATCAGGGAGCATTAAAAGAGTTTTTTTTGAATGATAAATGTGCTGCGGGATGTGGAATGTTTTTAATAAATGCTTTAAATCTTCTTAAAATGGGATTTAAAGATATTGAATTGCAGAATGGTATGGAGCCGGAATTCATGTTGTCATCGGTTTGTGCGGTTTTTGCACAAAGTGAAATGGTCGAATTACTTGCACAGGATTATCATCCACAAGTAATAATCAGAGCTGTAGTTTGGCAAATTTTAAATCAGGCAAAAACGCTGCTTACGAAAGTTGAATGTGACGGCATTTTATTAACGGGAGGAATGACAAAAATTGCAGGAATTAAAAGCTATGCCGAACGCGTTTTTGGAAAAAAAGTTGTAATACCTCAAAATGCAGCTTATTTATCGGCTATCGGGTGCGCCGTAAAATATAGGCAATGTGATTTATTATAAATTTGGAAGGCATGGAAGGGAATAAAAATGGATGAATAAATTGAGATTTTTACAAATGCTTCGGGGAGGAGCAGCTATTTCCGTTATGATTAGCCATTTGCTGTTTATGTTTTTTTGCAAAATGAAACGATGGCGCAGGTATTTCCGTATTTACCACAGATATTTACAAATTCTTCAAAGTTTGTTGTTTTATTTAATATAAATGAAATTTTAGTACGGGGGGGGTAAATTTAGGAGCGTATGGGGTAGCAATATTCTTTCTGATCAGTGGTTTTGTTATACCATTATCATTGGAACATAAAAGTATAAAGCATTTTTTAATGAAAAGATTTTTTAGAATTTGGCCCACATACGTAGCAGGATTTTCCATTACATTTTTGATGATTTGGATCTATACAAGAAGTAACGGTTCTAATTTTCCTTATGAAGTGAAAGATTATATATTTCAGATTTCTTTGTTGAGAGATTGGTTTTGGAAACCTAGTCTGGATGGTATAAGCTGGACATTGGAAACGGAAATAAAGTTTTACATCGTAATATGTATTTTGTTTTATTTAAAAAAGGCTCGGAGTAAACATATGATAAGTGTGGCATCAATCATGATGCTTTTATTTAATTTCATTACTTATTTTTTTATGGAGTACCTGTTATTAAACATATTAGGATTTACTGCTTTTTTTATACCATACAGTTTATGAATATAAATATTCTTTTTATGCTATTGGGTGTATGCATTTACAATTATTATAAACAATATTGGAGCCTGGAATATTTGGTGGAAATGCTTTTAAAAATATATTTGTTATTGCTGTTTGCGGTAATATTTTCTGTTCAGAGGAGTAATTTGCATATATATACTTCCAGCTATTTATTTGCGTTTATTACATTTTAATTGCATTTATCTTTAAGGACAGAGTAAAAAATATAAAAATTTTAAATTATTTTGCAGAGATCAGTTATCCCTTTTATATAGTGCATGGTCTGAATGGTTATATAATAGAAACATTTTTGATACAACATAATGTTAGTCCATATATAAGCTTTTTGGCGGCGCTTCTCTGGGCTGTTGTGATAGCCTGTATTCTGCATATTACCATAGAAAAATTTAGTTTGAAACTATTTGCAGAAAAGGAAAGAAGAAAGGGGAGGATATGAAGTGGAAGAGCAGGATGTTTTTGAACCATAAGAGAGTTCCGAGAGATTTTCAATTAAGAAAGAGGGTTCACAATGGGCTACAATAAATTTGTATTTTCAGAAGAAAAGGTTGTAAAAAGTGTCGTAATTTTTATTTTGATGGCGTTTGCTGCTTTTATTATGCGGTATATGCATCTTATTTTTACCAGTGATTCGTTAGCATCAGATATTTTAGTGCAGGAAATTTTATCCTGTAAAACGATTTCAATCGAAGATTACGTTGCACAACAGTCTTTCTTTCAATTTAATTTTCTTTTTTACTTGCCAAAATTATTATTTCAAATGATGGTGCAGGATATGATTTTAGCAGATAAATTAAGTGTGTTGGTGTTGCAGTCACTGCTTTTATTATTGGTTTATTTGGTAAACAGGAGTTTTATCCGAAAGCGATCCGGATGGATCGTTATCAGTGTTTTGGGATGTGGATTATCATTTGGATGGTTGAACATTATAGTCGTAGAGTTAGCGTATACGCTTCATATGATCTATATGTTGCTTTTTTTGCTGATCATGAATCATGTTTTTAGGAAATTTGATTATAGATATGGCAGAAAACAGTATGGCAGGATGATAATACTCTCGTTGTATGTGATATATATCCTTTCTTTTGATCAAAGATATGCAGCAGTATTTATTGTACCGTATTGTATTGCTTTGTGTATTACAGGTTATATGGAAAAGTATGAAGTGGAATCATTTCGAAAACTGGATAAAACTTTTATTTTTAATTTTTTTACATTTTGTATTGTTTTGGCAGTCAGTATATCTACAGGCCTGTTGATTAATATGCATTTCAAGAACGTTTTGCCTTTTTCATCAAGGATGACAAACTTGGATGCTTATAAATTTGCTGATTTTAAAGAGTTTTTTCAGGCGCTGGCTATTCATTTGTCAGGAATTTTACGATTATGGGGATGTGATCTGGATGTCACGGTATCGGTTTTTTCGTTAGAATCTGTTGTGTACTTGATCAAAGGAGCAGCTTGTATAGGATGCATGATTGTTATTCCTGCAATTTGCTTTTGGAACTATAAGAAGTTGCCGGATGGGGTGAGAAAATTACTCTGGTTCTATGTTGTAATGGCAGCCGTATTATTTTATATTTATGTACTTTCTTCGTTTAACGAATTTGATAATGCGAGGTATTTTGTTTATGAAGTTGTAATATCTATAATGATCAGTGCTTGGTATTTATACGAGTATATGATAAAACCGCATAATTTGAATCGTTTTTTAGTATATATAATGTTATTTGTTTTTGCATTAAGCAGTTTTGTGAATAGTAGAAAGAAAATTATTGGGTATGGATGGCTGTATGCGGAACGAGAGGAGTTAATAGAATCGCTTAGTGAGCATGGCTTGGCTTATGGATATGCAACTTATTGGAATGCACAGATATTGACAACCGCATCAAATGCAAAATTAAAAATATTGCCAGTTTTAATTCAGGAAACGACAATAAGTCCAAACTATGACATTAATTATATACATCAGTTCTCCCAGTCGAATTATTCCGGCAATACGTTTCTGCTGTTTACCTGTCAGGAGTATACGCAAATGTCAGAAACTATAACCGCTTTAGGAGAAGAGATTGGAGAACCGGCTGACATTTTGATGATCGGTAATTATGTTATTTTAACTTACAATTACAACATAGCAGAAAAATTACGGAGTTTTCCATTTAACGATGCATGTGTGCTGCCCTATGAATAAATACGGAGTAGTAAATTTGAGATGAAAAAGTCGGATTTTGTTTTCGGAAGGTTTGACATTACGGAAGGAGAAATTTGTGAAAGTAGTAATATTAGCAGGAGGCTTTGGTACTCGCATCAGTGAGGAGAGTCATTTGATTCCAAAACCCATGATTGAGATTGGCGGAAAGCCGATTCTATGGCATATCATGAAAGGATATTCATATTATGGATTTCATGAATTTGTGATTTGCTGTGGTTACAAACAACATGTTCTGAAAGAATGGTTTGCAGATTATTATTTGTATAATAGTGATGTAACATTTGATTTTAGAAAAGGAAATGAGATTACGGTACATAATAATGCTGTAGAACCGTGGAAAGTGACGTTGGTAGACACCGGCCTGCATACGATGACAGGAGGGAGAGTAAAGCGGATAAAAAAATATACAGGTGATGAACCGTTTATGATGACATATGGAGATGGTGTGTCTGATGTGGATCTTGGGAAGCTGTATGAATTCCATAAGTCTCATGGAAAGATTGCCACGGTAACAGCAGTGAATGTCGGACAGAGATTTGGCATGATGGAGGTGGATAAAGAATATTCCATTACTGCTTTTCGGGAAAAAAATGATCAGGATGGCGGGATGATCAATGCAGGTTATATGGTGTTTGAACCGGATATTTTCGATTATATTGAGGGTGACCAAACCGTATTGGAAAAAGAGCCGTTGGAAAGGTTGGCAGTCGAAGGTGAACTGAAAGCATTTTTTCACAGTGGATTTTGGAAATGTATGGATACACAGAGGGACAGGCAGCAGCTTGAACAGATGTGGGAAAGCAAAAAAGCCATATGGAAGTTGTGGGAGGACGGTTATGACGAGTGAAGAGTTGGCAGTGAGAATCAGAATGCATGCGGTAGAGCTGACACATAGGGTGCATGCATCGCATGTTGCATCTGTGTTGTCAATCGCAGATATCATTGCGGTATTGTATAAAGACATTATGTATGTATATCCGGATGAACCACAACACGTAGAGCGTGACAGGTTTGTTTTAAGCAAAGGACATGCAGGACTTGCCGTATATGCAGCATTAGCGGAAAGGGATTTTTTTAAAATAGAAAAGCTGGAAACTTATTATCAGGATGGCACTTTTTATCCGGACATATTTCTCATAAAAATGTGCCGGGTGTGGAATTTTCAACGGGTTCTCTGGGACATGGCGTTCCGGCTGCAGTGGGGATGGCGCTTGCGGCAAAAATGGATGGAAAGAGGCACCGTGTATATGTCGCAGCAGGTGATGGGGAATGTGAAGAGGGCAGTATATGGGAAGCAGCGCTTTTTGCGGCGCATCATGAACTGGACAATCTAACGGTAATTGTAGACTGCAATGGATTCCAGGCACTGGGAAGATGCAGAGAGCAGACGGGAATGGATAAACTTACAGAAAAATGGAGGCAGTTTGGATTTTGTGCACTGGAATGCGATGGACATGATCATAGTGCGTTAAAAAGTGTGTTGGAAACGAAGAAGGAAGGAAAGCCTGTATGTATCGTTGCACATACGGTGAAGGGGAAAGGTGTGTCGTTTATGGAACATGAATTGCTTTGGCACTACAGAGACCCGCAGGGCGAGTTTTATGAAAAAGCTGTCCGGGAGCTGAAAGGAGAAATGCGATGAGGAATGCGGCAGTAGGCAAGGTTGCAGAATTGGCCAAACAGGATGAAAATATCATTGTGATGGCCGGTGACCTGGGTTTCGGTGTGTGGGATGAGTTTCGGAAAAAATATCCGAAACGTTTTATAAACGCAGGGATATGTGAGCAGGGTATGGCATCCATTGCAGCAGGGATGGCGATGGAAGGGAAAAAAGTATACCTGTATTCCATTGGCAATTTTACGACTCTTCGTTGTATAGAGCAAATTCGAAATGATATTTGTTATCATTTGGCGGATGTTACTATTTTGACCGTAGGCGGTGGTTTTGCTTATGGAAGTCTGGGAATGAGCCATCATGCCACGGAGGACATCTCTATGATGAGGAGTCTGCCGGAAATGAAAGTATTTGTTCCGGCAGATGCCGTGGAGGCAGAATATATTGTACAGGCCGCTTATTCGGAACATGGACCATGTTACATTAGACTTGGAAAAGGAGGGGAGACGGCGGTGCATGTGAAACGGCAGGACGATATTCGCATTGGCGAAGCGTTTCGGGTAAAGGAAGGAAACGATGTCTGTATTTTCGCGTCCGGTCCGGTCATCACAGAAGCTCTTGCAGCAGCGGATATGTTGGAAAGACAGGGGATTATGACAGAAATTTATAGCTTTCATTGCATAAAGCCAATTGATGAAGCTACGATTCATAAATGTGCTGCCAAATTTAATACGATTATTACATTAGAAGAACATAGCCGGATTGGCGGACTTGGATCGTCGGTTTCAGAAGTTATCGCGGACTATGGGCATGGAACAAAAATTGTACGTCTGGGTCTGCAGGATACATATGCAGACACTGCGGGAAGTCAGTCGTATCTGAGGAAGTGCTGTGGGATTGATCAACAGTCGGTTGTAGATGTTGTGAAAGGACTATTAAATGAATAATATATTGATTACAGGAGCGACAAGTTTTATTGGGAGAAATTTGTTGAGATGTCTTTTGGAGAATGGCAATTGGAAGGTTTTTGCGGTTGTGCGCAGGGGATTTGATTCCAAAAAGCTGCCGCTGACGTCTCGATATCTGGGACGAATGGAGATACTTGAATTGAATATGGATGAATATGGACGAATGCCAGAGAGAATCTCAGTGCCATGTGATGCCTGTGTCAGTTTAGCGTGGAATGGGACGAGAGGAGCAGCAAGAGATGATCACGGACGCCAGATGGATAATTACAGACATTCCATGGAATGTGTGAAAGCTGCCGGTATTCTTGGTTGTAAGAAGATTCTGCTTGCAGGGTCACAGGCGGAATATGGCATAATGCATGGGATGACAACGGAGGATTCGGACTGCATACCGAATACGGAATATGGAAAAGCAAAGTTAAGGTTATATCAGGAAGCGATGCAATGGTGTATGGATCGGAACATTTCTCTGAAAGAACCGAGATTCTTCAGCCTGTATGGGGAGGGAGACAATCCGGATACTATGGTGATTTCTATTTTAAAAGCAATGTTAAAAATGAACCATGTAAGCTGACCAGGTGTATTCAGACATGGGATTTTCTGCACATAGAGGATGCGGTACGGGGATTGATGCTTTTGCTTGAGAAGAAATGTGCGGATGGTGCATATAATTTTGCATCCGGTGATTGTCGGGCATTAAGAGAATTTGTAGAAGAAATGCGTCGTGTTTCATGTTCGGAAAGCATTCCAGAATATGGGTCTGTTCCATACCCATCTACAGGCGTGGTAAATTTGTGTCCATGTGCAGGTAAGCTGCAAAGAGAAACAGGATGGAGCGCCAGAATCTCATTTTCAGAAGGGATCGGGAGAATTATAAAAAGTATGGAGAAGAAAGCAGAAGATGAAAAAGATATCGGTGTTGATTCCTACTTATAATGAAGAAGAAAATGTGGAATTGTTGTCAGATGAAATTATACGCATATTAACAAAAGAACTTCCTTTATATGATTACGAACTGGTTTTTATTGATAATGATTCGAAGGACAATACACGGAAAGTATTAAGGGAGATGTGCAGACAGAATAAAAAGATTAAAGTGATTTTGAACTCTAAAAATTTTGGTCAGTTCAATTCTCCATATTATGGACTGATGCAGACAACAGGAGATTGTGTTGTATTAATCTGTGCCGACTTTCAGGATCCGGTTTGTATGATTCCACAGTTTGTTCATGAATGGGAAGCAGGATATAAAATCGTAATTGGTATCAAGGAAAAGAGCAGAGAAAATGCATTTATTTATTTTCTGCGCACCTGCTATTATAAGATGATCAGAAAGCTGTCAAATGTAGAACAGATTGAGCATTTTACAGGGTTTGGTCTTTATGACAGGAGTTTTATTAATGTGTTAAAGGAATTGAAAGATCCGTCACCATTTCTGAGGGGAATTGTAGCGGAACTGGGTTATGAGCGAAAAGAGCTTCCGTATGAGCAGCAGCTGCGGCGAAGAGGGAAGACGAGTAATAACATATATTCTCTTTATGATGCGGCTATGCTGAGCTTTACTTCTTATACAAAGATCGGGTTGCGTCTGGCTACGTTTGTAGGATTTTTCATGTCAGGGATAAGTATTCTTGTGGCACTTGTTTATCTGGCGCTTAAGCTGTTGGACTGGAATCGTTTTGCGGCAGGGAATGTTCCGATTCTTTTGTGTGTTTGTGTATTTGGATCCGTACAGATGTTTTTTACAGGACTGATTGGGGAATATATTTTGAGTATCAATACAAGGATCATGAGCAGACCGCTCGTTGTAGAGTCGGAGCGGATCAACTTTGGCCAAGAAGATGATTTGGACAATACGTAGGAAGAATAGCAGGAGGTTTTCATGAAAACGGAGAGGTAATCATATATTTTGCTTTCTAAACACATTTATTCGGACATTTGTTAGGTTATTAACATTGTGTAATTTAGAAAATCAGATAAAAAAACCGGATTTCCTTGAAACACCCCATACAAAATGGTATACTCATACCAACACACAATTTTCACACACATTCTAAGAAACCGAGGAAAGCAAACAATGAAAAAAATATTTACCAGAAGTCTCTGTGTCTGTATGGCAGCAGCGCTTTTTATTAATATCGCAATCGTAGCTCTGCTTCAAATGGTTGTGATGGAGCAGACGCATACGCAAAGCAGTGAAGAAAGACTGGAAACCGTAAAGGAAAGCCTGAAAAATAACGATGAAAATATTGCGCAGCTTACACAGGCGTTGGGGGAGAATAATCTGGCGAAAACGAGGGCATTTGCCGATTTGCTTGCTGTGGATGAGAGCATTTTGGAAGATGCGTCCGCAATGGAAGAGGTCAGGCAGCGACTGATGGTAGATGAGCTGCATGTGATAAACGCAGATGGAATTATAACGCATGGGAATGTAGAAGATTACATAGGTTTTGATATGAACAGCGGAGAGCAGTCCGCAGTGTTTATGCAGATTGTGGATGATCCATCCGTTGAACTTGTGCAGGAGCCGACGGTCAATGCGGCTGCCGGCGTTGTGATGCAGTATATCGGCGTGGCCAGAAAAGATGCTCCCGGGCTGGTGCAGGTCGGGATTCATCCGCAGGTGCTGGAAAATACGCTGAAAGGCACACAGATTGATGTCGTGCTGAATGCGATAGATTTTGGCGACAGAGGGTTTGTATACGCGGTAGATGTGTCTACGGGCAATATTATATCTTATCCGGAAGCTGCGCTGATTGGAACATCGGCACAGGAAGCGGGGATTCCGACGGAAGCAGGAAAAGGTTCCGCCAGATTTAACGGCATGAGAGGAAAATATGTTTCACAGGAATATGAAGGAATGTATATTGGAACATTTATGCCGGACGGAGAATATTACAGCGATCAGATCAGCCAGACGGTGATGATGGCGCTGAGTATTTTTGTAATATTTTCGGTGCTGCTGTATATGATTAACAGACTGCTGGATAAAAAGATTGTCAGCGGAATGCAGAATATTACGACATCGGTAAAGAAAATATCGGAAGGTGATTTTGGAATTGTAATTGATGAGCAGGGAACGCCGGAATTTTCTTTGTTAAGCAGCAGTGTGAATAAAATGGTAGAATCCATCTGTCAGAATATTAAGGAAAATGAAGATCTGATTGTGCGGCAGAAGGAGGATATGGCCAATAATTTAAGCCTGATACAAAATATTAAACAGGTCTGCTCGAACCTGGACGGTGTATCGCAGGAGACGTTATCGACAGCAGATGCCATTCACAGCGGAACGAACGAGCAGGAACAGGCGGTTAAACAACTGGAGCAGGTGATGGACCGGCTGGTGAACGAACTGAGCGAAAGTGCGGTAGTATCTCAGAAAGCGGCGGGAGCGGCTATGGCTACGGCGCAGAAGATAGAAATGACCGGGCAGCAGATGCATACATTGGAGGATGCGATTGAAAAGATCAGTGATATGTCGACGGAAATCGAAAAAATTATCGGAGAGATTGATTCTATTGCGCATCAGACGAATATGCTTTCTTTGAATGCTTCGATTGAGGCGGCAAGAGTTGGAGAAGCGGGCAAAGGATTTGCCGTTGTCGCCACACAGGTGGGCGATCTTGCGACAAGAAGCGCCGAGGCGGCGAAACGAACGGGTGAGCTCATTACCAATTCCATTCAGGCAGTGGAAGAGGGCCGTCTGATAACGAAAAAAACAGCGGAAGAGTTTGAGACGGTTGTGACAGAGATTGAAGCGGCCAGCAGCAGCGTGAAAGAAGTTACGGAAATGGTATCGCAGAATGCGGATACGGTAAAACAGGTTGTGGAAGGTCTGGATGTTATTGCAAATGTAGTAGAGAAAAATGTCCGGATTTCCAAAACAGTAAGGCTGTTTCCGAGCATATGGCGGATGAAGCAGGAAAATTACTGCATCTGGTAGATGAATGACAGAGCACTAGAGGCAGATAACAGAAAAAGGTTTTGGCGGATAGAGTGGAAAAATCAGATTTTCCACTCTATTTTATATTTTTATATTGACCGTACAGTAACGGGATCGTTTATGATACGATACAGGAATATAAAAGAAAGGAATGGAAATAAAATATGGAATATACGTTTTATGAAATGGTACTGCTTTTTTTTACATATTCATTTCTGGCGTGGATGGGAGAGACAGCGGTAGCCACGTTGAAAGAAAAAGATTTTAAGAACCGTGGATTTGTATCCGGACCGTTTTGCTTTGTGTATGGATTTACCGGTGTGCTGATGACGGTATTTTTACAGGATTTGCAGACGGATACGATTTTTTGTTTCTTGGGTGTATGATTGTGGCGACAGCGGTGGAGTGGTATACCGGAAAGCTGCTGGCACGGATGAAGCAAAAAAAATGGTGGGATTATTCGGATAAAAAGTGGAATTTTGACGGATATATCTGTTTGCAGTATTCTTTGCTCTGGGGACTGATCGGCTTTTTGCGGTACGTTATGGGAACGGACTTGTGCTTGGATTGTACGAATTGCTGCCGGAGTCCGTTACTAAAATCGCTGTCTGGGTACTGCTGACGTATGGATGCATGGATATGGCAGGGTCTGTAATATCGGTTTATCATATGGAAGAAAAGCTGCCGGGTCTGCTTCGGTGGAACCGTACCCTG
The DNA here is from genome assembly GCF_000364225.2 of Eubacterium plexicaudatum ASF492. GTDB lineage: Bacteria > Bacillota > Clostridia > Lachnospirales > Lachnospiraceae > Eubacterium_J > Eubacterium_J plexicaudatum. The sequence goes on along the minus strand of NZ_AQFT02000001.1, from coordinate 2,803,687 downwards.
CAGAAATGGACGTATCGGCTTACGGCAGGACTTTCCGGACATGTAGAAGAGCGATTTGTCCGATCGTATCCGTCTATGCTGCAAAAGCAGGAAGATGAAGAAGATGAGGAAAAATGCAGTCTTGTGCAGCTGTTCTGGTTATTTTTGATCGGAGCTTTTTTAGGAGATCTGGTAGAAACCGTTTTCTGCAGGCTGACAGCAGGTGTATGGATGAGCAGAAGCAGCCTTGTCTGGGGGCCGTTTAGTGTCGTATGGGGACTTGCCATTGCGCTTGCGACAGCGTTGCTGTACAAAGACAGAGATAAGCAGGATCGTTCTATTTTTTGGACAGGGGTATTCTTAGGCGGCGCTTATGAATATATTTGCAGTGTGTTTACGGAACTGTGTTTCGGAAAAGTGTTTTGGGATTACAGTGACATTCCGTTTAACCTCGGAGGCAGAATTAATTTGCTGTACTGTTTTTTCTGGGGAATTGCTGCCGTTGTGTGGATAAAAACATTGTATCCGCATATTGCACGATGGATTGCATTGCTGCTGTCAAAAACGGGATGGATGCTGACAGGAGCGGCAGTTTTGTTTCTGGCGGTCAATCTCTGCATTTCGGTACTGGCGCTTGTGCGGTATGACACACGTGCGGACGGGAAGAGAGCGGAATCAAAATGGGAACGGTCGATGGATGCGAATTTTGATGATGAGCGAATGGAACGGATATATCCAAATGCGATTGCTGCGGATGAATCTTAAAGATGAAATTTTCGGTATCATCCACACAAAAGGGGTTGCGCGGATGATCATAATGGTATAGTATGTAAAAGAGATGGGTATCATGAACAAAGAAAATACAGGAAAGAGAGGAATGGAAAATGGAACAGAAATTTTTAATATGTGAACATTGCGGAAATGTGGTTGCAATGGTAAAAGACGCGGGAGTTCCGATTATGTGCTGCGGAGAAAAGATGAAAGAGATTGTACCGGGTACAACGGATGCCGCAGTTGAAAAACATGTTCCGGTATATACCGTAGAAGGAAATCTGGTAAAAGTTAACGTAGGCTCTGCGGAACATCCGATGATGCCGGAGCATTATATTGAGTGGGTATCTCTGCAGACAAAACAGGGTAATCAGCGTAAAACACTGCGCCCGGAGGATAAGCCGGAGGTATGCTTTGCGCTTTGTGAAGGTGACGAGGTGGAAGCAGTATATGCGTACTGCAACCTGCACGGACTTTGGAAACAGTCATAACGGTTTTTCAGTGTAAAAAAGGGGCTGCCGGATATGCAATATATGCATGTCCGGCAGCTCCTTTTTTCTTATACGGCTGATACTATTGACTGAGTTCAAATCTTTGCAGCATTTTATTCAGTCTGTCGGCCTGAGACGCCAGTTCTTCGGAAGTTGCGGAGGTCTCCTCAGAAGCGGCGGAGTTATCCTGAATGCCATGGGAGATCTCCTGAATGCCAGAGCGCAGCTGTTCCATGTTTTCGGCCTGAACGGCTGCATTTTCAGCAGATTCCTGAATCATTTCGTTGACTTGGCTGATGGCGTTGACGGACTCTTTTAATGAGCTGACGGCGCCTTCTGCAATCGTATTTCCTTTGTTAATCTCCTGCATGGAAATTTCAATCAGTTCTTTTGTTGTGCTTGCGGCTTTGGAACTTTCCAGCGCCAGCTTGCCGATTTCATCGGCGACAACGGCAAAGCCTTTTCCCGCTTCTCCGGCACGGGCGGCTTCAATGGAAGCATTTAAAGACAGCAGGTTTGTCTGAGAGGCAATTTCTTCGATTGTCTGAATAATACCTACAACTTTCTGGGAAGTTTCGTGGATATTGTGCATGGCAATCATCATACTTCTCATATTTTCCTGATTTTCCCCGATCATGGCGGCGGCCTGTGCGGTTGCTTTGGCGGATGATTCCGCTTTGCTGCGGCTGTTTTCCACCTGTTCCGTAACGGCGTCCGTAGTCGTTGTCAGCTGTTCAACGGAGGATGCCTGTGCCTGCGCGCCATAAGCCAGCGCCTGGGATGCGGTTGCGAGCTCCGTTGCGCCGATGGAAACGTGTTCCGAGCTTTCGTGAATGCCGGCCATAACCTGATTCATAGACTCGGAAATATGAAACAGTGCATTTTTTATTTTTTGAAATTCACCTTCATAATCGTGATGGAGTCTTATACTGAGCTTTCCTTCCGCAAGCTGAGCCAGTACTTCTGCTGTTTCATCAATGTATTCAATATATTTTTTCAGACGTGCGACCGTTTTTTCAAACGATGCGCCAAGCTCTCCGATTTCGTTTTCGCTCGTAATGTTAAGTTCCACATCCAGATTTCCGTCAGCAAGCTGCTGTGCGGTCTGATTCAGATCCAGAATCGGTTTTGTAAGGCGTGCGGCGCTTTTGCGGATTCTGAATGCAACAAGTACGATGCCGGCAGCAAACAGTACGATTAGTGCGACTACCATAAAAAGCAATACGGCATAAAATTCGGATAAAGGCATACTGCTGAGTACAACATAACCGGTGTCTTCTACGTGTTCCAGAAAACCGTATTTGGTAACGCCGTCTGCTTTATATCTTAAAAACAGATCGTCTTTCGAATGCAATGTGTTTATAACATTTTGGGAAATATCGGAGTCTGCCACATTTTTTTGAATCAGTTCATTCTGCGGATGGTACAGATAGGTCCCGTTTTCCGACAGCAGCAGAACGTACCCCTGCTTTCCGATTTTATATTCGCTCATAAGCTGCGTCATATGGTCCAGAGCAATATCCATGCCGGCAGCGCCAAGCACTTCTCCCGTGACATCATCAATAACCGGAGCCGCAGCGCTTAAAATCAGCTTTTCGGTTGATGAATCTATATAAGGTTCCGTCAGAATCGGCTGCTTTGTTTCGATACAGCCATACCAGCCGCGGCCGGTAATATCCCAGCCTTCTTCGCTGACAAAGCCATCCGACTGGATCAGCGCGCTCGTATCCAGATCCGAGATCCAGGTAGCCATTACATTTTCAGAATCCGTATCGGTAATTTCCGTGAGATTTTCCAGTACGGTATCTATCTTTTGTGCGTTGCGCATTTCCACGTCCCCGGTCGTTTCCTGCAGGACGGACCGGATTTCAGGATTTACGGCCAGCTGTTTTGCCGTTCTGATATACTGCTGTAAAAATCCGTTCAGCTGGTTTGCGGCAGCATTGGATTCTATCGTCAGTTCCGTTTTCTTTGCTGTAATGCTTAACCATCCGACCATGACGATAGAGGCTGCTGCGATAAGCAGCAGCACGAAAATGACGCTTCCGCCAATCTGTCTGAGTATTTCATCTGCAATTTTTTTCTTTGTCCGGATAGGTTCCTCCGGGTTTTTTCGTGTTTTTTGTTTCATATTTTAAAAACCTCCCTCTGATTCTTATCCCAGTTCTATTGTATCGCGATTTTGAGGCTAACACAATAGAAAAGTGGAATTTAGGAATTTTTTTAACAGACTATAATCAGAGTTTAAAATCAGTTCTTTTGATATGTCTGCCAGCTGCAAAAGTTCGGTGATAACGGAGAAATCACCGATTTGCGCTGTTCCATGACTATCGCTGGAAAGGAGAAACGGATAGTGGTAATGTTTGCACAGGTGCACGATCGTCAGATTGTTTTGACGTGTGTCGCCGCGGTATCCGTCCGGGCGCAGGGAAGCGGCGTTGATTTCAAAAACGGCGTGGTATTGCATGGCTGCGGTAATCAGAGCATGATAATCGACTGGATACCGGCTGTCGTCGCAATGTCCGATAATCTGCACATAAGGATTTTTTACGGCGGCGATGTAGGCTTTTGTATTTTCCGCTTTTGTTCCGGGCGGCTTGACGGCAGGATGCAGGCTGGCAATCGTATAGTCCAGATGTTTTAAAATGCTGTCGTCCAGGTCCAGTGTTCCGTTGTTGTCCATAATATTTGCTTCTGCGCCGTAGAGCATTTCGATACCAAGTCGTTTTTTCGGTGTCTGCGGCAGACCGCGGAAATAAGAAGGTTTTCCGCCGCCTGCGGTGGCCGGGCCGTGATCGGAAATGCCCAGCAGCCGCAGTCCTTTTGCAGCTGCGGCTTTTGCCATATCGGTAATCGTAGCGTGTGAACCGTGACCGCTGGCAATGGTATGTGTGTGGATATCCAATTCATAAGTATTCATTGCAACTTGTCCTTTTTCGTTTGCATATTCCTTTTTTCTACAACATACAGTATGCTTCCGCAGGATGATTTTGTCAAGAATAAAAAACAAATAAAAACAAATATAGTAGTACGCGAAAAAGTGTTGAATTATGTGAAGTTTTAAAAGAAAAAATGTGGATTTGTGTTGCTTTTAAGAATGAAATGGCGTATAATAAAAATATTCCTGTTGATAAACGAAAGAAAGGAGAACATATGAAATGGGATTATATACCTATGACAGTACGCCAATACCCAAGACGGACCGAATTTCAAAGCTGGTAGAGCATTTGTATGCGAAAATGCCGGAAATTGAATCGGCACGGGCGATTCTGATTACGGAATCTTATCGCCGGACGGAGCAGGAGCCAATGGTGATGCGCAGAGCAAAGGCATTCCGGCATATTCTGGAGCACATTCCGATTGTGATCCGTGATTTGGAACTGATTGTTGGCAGTACTACGATTGCACCAAGAGGATGTCAGACGTATCCGGAGTTTTCTTATGACTGGCTTGAAAAAGAGTTTGATACGGTAGCGACGCGTGCGGCAGATCCGTTTTACATAGCAGAGCAGACAAAAAAGGAATTAAAAGAAGCAAATGCCTATTGGAAGGGCAGAACGACGAGTGAGCTTGCGACTGCTTATATGGAGCCGGAGACGTTGGATGCGATTGATCACAATCTGTTTACGCCGGGGAATTATTTTTATAACGGTGTCGGACATGTGACAGTAAAATACGAAGAAGTACTCGCAGTCGGATTTTCAGGAATTCGGCGCAAAGCACAGGAGGAGCTTGCATCTATCCGGCGGGGCGACGGCAATTATCAGAAAAAATCCAGATTTTTGCAGGCAGTTATCATCAGCTGTGACGCCGCAATTTTATATGCACACCGTTATGCCAAGCTGGCATTGCAGGAGGCACAGAACTGCCAGGATCCGGTCAGACAGAAGGAATTGCTCGTCATTGCGCAAAACTGTGCGAATGTACCGGAACACGGAGCATCCGGGTTTTATGAAGCGTGCCAGTCCTTCTGGTTTGTACAGCAGCTTCTTCAGATCGAATCGAGCGGACATTCCATTTCGCCGGGACGGTTTGATCAGTATATGTATCCTTATTATAAGAAGGATCTGGACAGCGGCAAGATTACCCGTGCGTTTGCACAGGAGCTGATGGATTGTATCTGGGTAAAACTGAACGATTTAAATAAATGCAGAGATGCTGCGTCAGCGGAAGGCTTTGCAGGTTACAGCCTGTTTCAGAACCTGATTGCAGGCGGACAGAATGCGGAAGGTATCGATGTTACGAACGATCTGTCATTTATGAGCATTCAGGCTTCCATGCATGTATTTTTACCGCAGCCGTCATTGTCCGTGCGCGTATGGAACGGTACGCCGCATGAGTTTTTGATTCGGGCAGCGGAACTGACACGGACAGGCATCGGTCTGCCGGCTTATTATAACGACGAAGTTATTATTCCATCTCTGATCAGCAGAGGACTGACGCTGCAGGATGCACGGGAATACAACATTATCGGATGTGTGGAACCGCAGAAAGCAGGTAAGACCGAAGGATGGCATGATGCGGCATTTTTCAATATGTGCCGTCCGCTGGAGCTTGTCTTTACAAACGGAATGGATGCCGGTGTTCAGGTCGGACTGCAGACCGGAGAAGTAGAACAGATGGAAACCTTCGAGCAGTTTTATGAAGCTTATAAGGCGCAGATGGACTATGCGATCAGCCTGCTTGTAAACGCGGACAATGCCATTGACACGGCGCATGCCGAACGGTGTCCGCTGCCGTTTCTGTCTTCTATGGTCGACGACTGTATGAAGCGGGGAATGACCGTGCAGGAAGGCGGCGCCATTTATAACTTTACCGGGCCGCAGGGATTTGGCGTGGCTAACATGGCCGATTCTCTGTATGCGGTGAAAAAGCTTGTATACGATGAAAAGAAGCTGACCATGAAAGAACTGAAACGCGCGCTTATGACCAACTATGGAAAAGGACTGACGAGAGAAGATATAGCGGCGCTTGCGGCAAATGCGGCAAAAAGTATGCAGGATGCCGGAGAGAATGTCGGAGAGCGGGAAATTACCGCGATTCTTCAGGCGTTAACGGCAGCGGCACAGGCTCCGCAGGTAATAGAAAACGGAGAACGGATTTTGAAATTAATCGAAGAAGTGCCGAAGTTTGGAAATGATATGGAAGACGTGGATGCATTTGCAAGAGATGTGGCTTATACGTATACGAGACCTTTGCAGAATTATAAAAATCCACGCGGCGGTATTTTCCAGGCCGGGCTCTATCCGGTATCCGCGAACGTACCGCTTGGCGCGCAGACCGGAGCGACACCGGACGGACGCCTGGCGCATACGCCGGTTGCGGACGGCGTGTCTCCATCGGCCGGCAAAGATGTCCATGGGCCGACGGCAGCAGCCAATTCCGTGGCAAAGCTGGATCATTTTATCGCCAGCAACGGAACACTGTTCAATCAGAAATTCCATCCGTCCGCACTCAGCGGAACACAGGGGCTTGAAAATTTCACCGGACTGATTCGCGCATACTTTGATCAGAAAGGAAGCCATATGCAGTTTAATGTCGTCAGCAGAGAAACGCTGCTGGATGCACAGGAGCATCCGGAGCAGTACAAACATCTGGTTGTGCGGGTTGCAGGATACAGCGCTTTGTTTACGACACTGTCCCGGTCTTTGCAGGATGATATTATAAGACGGACACAGCAGGGATTTTAACGGGAAGGAAGATGGGTATGGAAGACTATCGAAAGACGAAAGGCCGTATTTTTGATATCCAGCGGTACTCAATCCATGATGGATATGGGATACGGACGATCGTATTTTTAAAAGGCTGCGTACTGCGGTGCCGTTGGTGCTGCAACCCGGAATCCCAGGAATATGCGGTACAGACAATGATTGTCCGGAGTGAGCCGCAGGTGATCGGCCGGGATGTGACAGCGGAGGAAGTGCTGCGGACCGTGGAAAAAGACCGGGCTTATTACCGCAGAACCGGCGGAGGCATGACGCTTTCCGGCGGAGAAAGCCTTTGCCAGCCGGAATTTGCGGCTGCGCTGCTGCGGGGAGCAAAGGAAGCGGGCATTTCGACGGCTATGGAAAGTATGGCATGTGCCAAATGGGAAGTGATCGAATCCGTTTTGCCGTGGCTGGATCAGTATCTGCTTGATATCAAGCATATCAATGCGGCCAAACATCAGGAGTTTACCGGCAAGAGCAATGAAGTGATGCTGGAAAATGCCGTAAAAATAGCAGCCATGCAGAAAAAATATCAGGTAGAGTTAAGCATTCGGGTTCCGGTTATTCCGGGGTTTAACGATACGGAACAGGAAATCCGTGAGATTGCTGCGTTTACCGGCCGGCTGGAGCATGTAAAACGTCTGCATCTGCTGCCATACCACAGGCTTGGACAGGACAAATATGCAGGGCTGGGCAGAGAATATCCGATGGGGGATGTCGAGCCGCCTTCCGATCGGACGATGCACATGCTTTTGCAGACAGCAAAACAGGCATCCGGCGTGGAATGCCAGATCGGAGGATAATGGTGCAGCACGAAATCATACCGGAAAGAATTGTACAGGAACTGGTGCCAGGAAAAGAGATTTCTATCGCACATATTATTGCGGGCCCGGATGACAGCCTGTATGACAAGCTGGGACTTAAGACTGGGGCAGACACAAGAGGCTCGGCGATCGGGCTGCTGACCGTAAGTCCGCCGGAAACGGCGATTATCGCTGCGGATGTGGCGGTAAAGGCATCCGGCGTTACACTTGGCTTTTTAGACCGTGTACATGGTACGTTGCTTGTAACGGGCGCCGTATCCGACACGGAGGCGGCCATACAGGCGGTTATAAACTATGTGCGGGATAAGATGGGATTTTCCGTATGTGAGATTACAAGAACCTGACAGACAATCATCACACCGTAAAAACAACATGAAACAAACAGAAAATACGTTGACGAATGTTGAATGCTGTGGTAATATGGAAACATAACAACAGAAAACAACACAAATCAACATAAATCTAATCCAAGGAGGATAATGGAATGCAAAATGAATACGAAGTAAAAAAAGAAATGTGCGAAATCGGCAAACGGGTATATAACCGCGGCATGGTAGCTGCAAATGACGGTAATTTTTCCGTGAAGCTGAATGAGAACGAATTTTTATGCACGCCAACCGGTGTCAGCAAAGGATTTATGACGCCGGAATACATCTGCAAGGTAGATGCACAGGGAAATGTAATCCAGGCAAATAAAGGCTTCCGTCCGTCTTCCGAGATTAAGATGCATATGCGGGTTTATAAAGAAAGACCGGATGTAAATTCGGTAGTACATGCGCATCCGCTGTATGCGACGACGTTTGCGATTGCAGGTATTCCGCTGACACAGCCGATTATGCCGGAGGCGGTTATTGCACTTGGATGTGTTCCGATTGCAAAATACGGCACTCCTTCTACGGTGGAAATACCGGATGCGGTATCGGAGCACTTACAGTATTTTGATGCGGTGCTGCTTGAAAACCACGGTGCACTTGCATATTCGGATTCACTGTTGAGTGCTTATCACAAAATGGAATCACTGGAATTTTATGCAAGACTGCTCTGGCAGACGATGCAGATCGGCGGTCCGCAGGAACTGAACAAAGAACAGGTAGAAAAACTGTATGAAATTCGCAGACAGATGGGAATGACCGGTAAGCATCCTGCAAACCTGTGCCCGAATGCAAAGGCAGGAAAGCCAAGCTGCCACAGCTGCGGCGGACATTGCAGCAGCACAGGTGCGGCTCCGCAGGCGGATAAGGATCTGATTGCTTCCATTACGGAAAAAGTAATGCAGCAGCTTGGAATGTAAGAAAGCATATGGAACAGGAAATTATGAATGCGGTGAAAGCGGTGCTGGAGCATCTGCAGACGGACGGCGCCCGTCCGGCAGGCGGTTCGGACAGGATGACGCTTGCGTTAGCCGAAGCGCTGATTGCCAGAGTAAAAGAAAAAGCTGCGCAGATGGGTGTGCGTGCGGTTGTGGCGGTATCGGATGCGGCGGCGCGTCCGGTAGCGGTACATTGTATGGATGATGCTTATATAGCCAGCTTTGACATCGCATTGAATAAGACATACACTTCCGCAAGCCTTAAAATGTCTACCGAGAAGCTGGGAGAACTCAGCCAGCCGGGACAGCCGCTGTATGGCATCCAGTTTACGAACGGGGGAAGGATCGTCATTTTTGGCGGCGGAGAGGTATTGGAATTAAAGGGGAAAATCGTAGGCGCGCTTGGGGTAAGCGGCGGTACGGCACAGGAAGATACCGCTCTTGCGGCCTATGGCAAAACAATTTTTGAGGAGGTAGCAGCGTGTCTGTAAATGATCAGATGGTACAAGACATTGTACGGCAGGTGCTGGCAAATATGCGGATTTCTTCGGATGCATCCGGCAGCCGCGGCGTATTTTCGGATATGAACGAAGCGGTGGAAGCTGCAAAAAAAGCACAGGCTGTCATCGGTAAAATGCCTATGGACCACAGAGAAAAAATTATTTCTTCTATTCGGGCAAAATCATGGAAAACGCAGAGATTCTTGCACGAATGGGTGTAAAAGAAACCGGCATGGGCAATGTCGGACATAAAATATTAAAACATCAGCTGGTTGCGGAAAAGACACCGGGTACGGAAGATATCACGACGAAGGCCTGGTCCGGAGACCGGGGACTGACTTTGATTGAGATGGGGCCGTTCGGGGTGATCGGAGCCATTACACCTTGTACGAATCCGAGTGAGACGATTTTGTGCAATACGATCGGTATGGTGGCAGGCGGCAATACGGTTGTATTTAATCCGCATCCGGCGGCGATTAAGACTTCTATTTTTGCGGTTAATCTGGTGAATGAGGCTTCGGTGGAAGCAGGCGGACCGGACAATATCGCATGTACGGTGGAACATCCGACTCTGGATACGAGCGCCATTATGATGAAACATAAAGATATCCATCTGATAGCGGCAACCGGAGGGCCGGGAGTCGTAACAGCCGTACTTTCGTCAGGAAAGAGGGGCATCGGCGCGGGAGCCGGAAATCCGCCTGCGCTTGTGGATGAAACGGCGGATATCCGAAAGGCTGCCGAAGATATTGTGAACGGATGTACGTTTGACAACAATCTGCCTTGCATTGCAGAAAAAGAGATTGTAGCGGTAGACAGTATCGCAGATGAGCTGATGCACTATATGATATCGGAACAGGGCTGCTATCTGGCATCCGCAAAAGAGCAGGAAGCGCTGATCTCCGTCGTATTAAAAGGCGGTCAGCTGAATCGCGACTGCGTCGGCAGAGATGCCAAAACGCTGCTTGGTATGATCGGCGTGCAGGCTCCTGACAATATCCGCTGCATTACCTTTGAAGGGCCGAAGGAGCATCCGTTAATTACGGAAGAACTGATGATGCCGATTCTTGGTGTTGTAAGAGCGGACAGCTTTGAAGACGCGGTAGAAAAAGCAGTGTGGCTGGAGCATGGCAACCGGCATTCGGCACACATTCATTCCAAAAATGTAGATCACATTACAACTTATGCAAAAGCAATTGACACAGCTATTCTTGTGAAAAACGGGCCGTCTTACGCAGCAATCGGTTTTGGCGGAGAAGGGTACTGTACTTTTACGATTGCAAGTCGTACCGGAGAAGGACTGACCAGTGCATCCGCGTTTACAAAAAGAAGACGCTGCGTAATGTGTGACAGCTTGTGCATTCGATAAAAGAAAGCGAGGAAATAAAAATGGACATGGAACTTAATTCTGCAAATGTGCAGGCCGTAGTCAGACAGGTGCTGGAAAGCATGATGGGCCAGATGCCTGTCACAGGCAGCGGAACATCCGCGCAGAGCATTCCGAAGACGGCACATGTTGCAATGCTTACTTCATTGGAACATTTTGAAGTGAAGGAATATCCGATGCCGGAAGTCGGCGACGGCGATATTCTTGTTAAAGTAGAAGGCTGCGGCGTATGCGGTACGGATGCGCATGAATTTAAAAAAGATCCGTTCGGACTCATTCCGGTTGCGCTTGGACATGAAGGAACCGGCGAAATTGTAAAGATGGGGAAAAACGTTAAGACAGACAGTGCCGGAAAGCCGTTAAATCTGGGTGATAAAGTTGTAACCTGTATGATTTTTAAAGATAATCCGGATATTACGATGTTTGATTTAAATAAGCAGAATGTAGGCGGCGCAGATGTTTACGGATTGCTGGAAGATGACGATATACATTTGAACGGATGGTTTTCCGATTACATACTTGTACGTGAAGGGTCTACGATCTTTAATGTCAGCGACCTGGATCTGAAATCCCGTATTTTAATTGAGCCGTGTGCGGTACTGATTCATGCGGTAGAGCGGGCAAAGACGACCGGAATTTTGCGTTTTAACAGCAGGGTGGTCGTACAGGGCTGCGGACCGATCGGATTAATCTGTATTTCGGTGCTGCGTACAATGGGAATTGAAAACATTGTAGCGGTAGACGGCAATGAGCAGCGTCTGGACTTTGCAAAGAGAATGGGTGCGGGACAGACGGTGAACTTTATGGAACATAAAGGAATCGAAGCGCTTACAAAAGGTGTTACGGATGCATTCGGCGGCTATGCGGCAGATTTTGCATTCCAGTGTACGGGTTCACCGGCCGCACATGCCAATATCTATAAATTTATCCGCAACGGCGGCGGATTGTGCGAGCTTGGATTTTTCATTAATGGCGGAGATGCGGTCATTAATCCGCATTTTGACCTTTGTTCCAAGGAAATCACACTCGTAGGTTCCTGGGTATATACGCTCAGAGATTATGCGACAACGTTTGATTTCTTAAAACGTGCAAAGGCAATCGGTCTTCCGATGGACGAGCTGATCACACATGAGTTCCCGCTGGAACAGATCAACGAAGCGCTTGTGACAAATCTGAAACAGGAAGGCTTAAAGATTGCGATTGTGAATCGGTAAAGGAGTAAAAGATGGGTGAAGCAGCAGGAATGCTGGAGGTATTCGGGCTGGCAACCGCTTTTGCGGCGGCAGATGCCGGGTGCAAAGCAGGAAATGTCCGTCTGGAAACGTTCGATAAAAATAAACCGGCAAATGCAGACGCACTTCCCGTACCACTGATCGTTATGGTGAAGTTCCGCGGGAGCGTATCGGATGTAAAAGCGGCGCTGGAAGCTGCCAGAGCCAGGGCGGAGGAACTTGCCGGTGTCGTGGCGGAATATGAGATCGCAGGACCGACGGAAGATACGGAAAAATTATTAAAGCTCAGCGGTATGGATAAAGGGGAGCCAAATAAAAAATATATCAAAGAAATCTAGGAGGAAAATAAAATGGCACAGCAGGCATTAGGAATGATAGAAACAAGAGGGTTGACAGCAGCAATTGAAGCAGGAGATGCAATGACCAAAGCAGCGGAAGTAACACTTGTAGGAACGGAAAAAATCGGTTCCGGTCTCGTAACGGTTATGGTGCGCGGTGATGTCGGCGCCGTAAAGGCAGCGGTAGAGACAGGCGCAGATGCGGCAGGACGGCTGGGCGAGCTGGTTGCGGCACATGTCATTCCAAGACCACACGATGATGTAGAAAAGATTCTGCCAAAGATTTAAAGGAGCGCTTTTATGGGAAAGGCATATGGATTTTTGAGATTCCAAGTGTGACGGCGGCAGTGGTGGCGCTTGACATTATGTGCAAGACGGCGGAAGTAGAGATGGTTACCTGGGAGAAAAAGCTGGGAGGCAGACTTGTGACAATCGTAATCCGCGGAGACGTATCGGCGGTGAAGCAGGCTATGGAAGCTGCGCAGGAAGGCGGAATCAAACAACCGGTGGTACAGGTAGTTATTCCGAACCCCCATGAAGAGATCTTAAAACTCGTTTGGCAAAGCGCAAACAGGGTAATCAGTTAGCGAAAAGCCGGAAAAGGAGGCGGAGCAGATGGCAGAAGAAAACCAGATGCCGGACCAGGACACAGGTACAGAACAAAGTACGCAGCAGACCGTGAAAAAGACTGCGGGCATATCGAAAAAGGCATCCAAAAAGAAAGCGGCGCCGGACAGACCGGAGCCGCAGATCAAAAAGGAGGAAAAAAGAATGGCACAGGAAGCATTGGGAATGATAGAAACAAGAGGACTGACAGCGGCGATTGAAGCGGCTGATACGATGTTAAAAGCTGCAAACGTAGCGCTTGTAGGAACGGAAAAAATCGGTTCCGGCCTTGTAACCGTTATGGTACGCGGTGATGTAGGAGCTGTAAAATCTGCGGTAGAATCCGGTTCGGAAGCAGCAGGACGGCTGGGCGAACTGGTTGCGTCCCATGTCATTCCAAGACCGCATACGGATGTGGAAAAGATTCTTCCGACGATTTTGTAATAACGCGGGGAAAAGCTTATGGAACAGAATGAAGTAACGTTAATTACGAAAATGGTTTTGGAAGTTCTGCAGCAGAAAAACGCATCGGCCGGCAGCGGGTATCTCGTTCCGGCAGGTGTTTCTGCCAGACATATTCATCTGACACAGGAACATGTGGAAATTTTATTTGGAGAAGGCTATCATCTGACCAAGAAAAAAGAGCTGATGGGCGGACAGTTTGCATCCAATGAGATGGTAACGATCGTAGGGTTAAAGCTGCGTGCAATCGAAAACGTCCGGGTGCTTGGCCCGGTCAGAGGAAAGACACAGGTGGAAATTTCCGCAACGGATGCGCTCCGGCTCGGGGTAAAGGCGCCGATCCGGGAGTCCGGACGTACGGAAGGCTCCGCAGCGATTGCGGTCGTAGGCCCGAAAGGAGCAATTTATCTGAACGAAGGCTGTATCATTGCAAAGCGGCATATTCATATGGCGCCGAAGGACGCGGCGGCAGCCGGCGTGCGGGATGGCGACGTTGTATCGGTAAAAGCGGAGAATGAACGCGGAACGGTTTTTGATCATGTCCTGATACGTGTGGATGAGCATTTTACACTGGAGATGCATATAGATACGGATGAAGCAAACGCAGCCGGCATTGCAACTGGAGACTGTGTACGGATTATCCGGTAAGGAGGCAGCCATGCTGATTGGGAAAGTAACAGGAAGTGTTGTTTCTACCCGTAAGAGTGAAAATCTGGTTGGCAGTAAGTTTATGATTATCGACGTGCAGGACCATATGGGCAGCGGGCAAAAACAGCTCGTTGCCGTCGATAAGATCGGAGCGGGCATTGGCGAATATGTGCTTGTTGCACAGGGAAGCGCGGCAAGAATCGGCAACGGGCTGGAAAATGCCCCGGTAGATGCAGCAGTTGTAGGAATTATTGATGATGGAACGGGACTGGAGTAAAAACCAGGGGTTAAGAGAATGATGGAAATCGAACAATTAAGCAAACTTATACAGGAAAACGGAATTGTGGGAGCCGGCGGTGCAGGGTTTCCGTCTTACGCAAAGCTGAATGCAAAGACGGAAACACTGATCTTAAACTGTGCGGAATGTGAACCGCTGCTGAAACTGCACCGGCAGCTGCTGGAAAAATATGCGGCGGAAATTGCAGATACATTTTATAAGATCGGCCGGACGGTCGGGGCAAAAGAAATGGTTATCGGCATAAAAAAATCCTACAAAAAGACGATCGAAGCATTACATGCCGTACTCGATGCATATCCGAATATGCGCCTTGGACTTTTGGACGAAGTGTATCCGGCGGGAGACGAAGTCGTTTTAATTTACGAGGTGACAAAAAAAGTGGTAAAGCCGGGCGGTCTTCCGATCGACTGTGGAGTTGCGGTCTTTAATGTGGAGACGGTATATAATGTATATCGTGCCGTTGAAAAAAATATCCCGGTTATCGACAAGCTTGTATCTGTCGTCGGAGAGGTGGAACATCCGGTTACGGTGCGGGTTCCGATCGGAACTTCCATCGAAGAGACGGTACGGCTGGCAGGAAACAATACGCATGACGATCCCGTATATTTTATCGGCGGACCGATGATGGGGCAGATCGGAAGCGGGTTACAGCCGGTCACAAAGACGACGAATGCGGTGCTTGTACTGCCGCAGGATCATCTGATTGTACGCAAAAAGCAGCGGAAAGCTTCGATTGATTTGAAACGGGCGGCAGCCAGCTGCTGTCAGTGTACGATGTGTACGGACCTTTGTCCGAGAAATCGTCTGGGACATCCGATCGAACCGCATTTGTTTATGAGAGCGGCCACATGCAAGGATGTGCAGGAACCGAATATTTTTATCAATACGATGTTTTGTTCTTCCTGTGGACTTTGTGAAATGTATTCATGCATGCAGGGACTCTCTCCAAGATCGCTGATTGCCGATTATAAAGCGGGCCTGCGTGCAAACGGGATAAAGCCGCCGAAGGCGGAGCCAAAGCCGGTAGG
This sequence comes from Eubacterium plexicaudatum ASF492, assembly GCF_000364225.2. Taxonomy (GTDB): domain Bacteria; phylum Bacillota; class Clostridia; order Lachnospirales; family Lachnospiraceae; genus Eubacterium_J; species Eubacterium_J plexicaudatum. Next base: position 2,788,106 of record NZ_AQFT02000001.1, on the reverse strand, counting down.
AACGGAACGGGATTACCGTAAGGTACCGATGGCACGTCTGATGGCACGTCTGGACCTTGCAAAATATAATAAAAAAGCGCCGCTTGCAGATGAAGCCATAACTGTCTCAAAAGTAAAGATTTTACTGAGTCAGCATATCGGCGCACCAGCAGCTGCGGTCGTACATGCGGGAGAACAGGTACAAAAAGGACAGATGATCGCGCAGCCGGCGCAGGGCTTAAGCGTAGGCATACACGCTTCCATCAGCGGCACGGTAAGCGCGGTGACAGATCAATACATTGTAATTGAAAAGGAACACGAGAAGCAGAAAGGATGTGCAGAAAATGAGTAAAGCAATCGGAATGGCGGAATATAAGACTGTTTCGGCAGGCATAACGGCAGCAGACGCTATGGTAAAAGCAGCGGATGTAACGATCATTGAAGCACAGACCGTATGTCCGGGAAAATATATTGTTTTGATTTCCGGCCGTTTGAGCGCGGTCAATGCGGCCATAGAAACAGCAAAAGTGCAGCACGGCGAACAGCTGATCGGCAGTTTTGTGCTCGGCAATCCGCATGCATCTATTTTTCCGGCTATTTATGGAGCTACGGCAGTTGAAAATATAATGGCGCTTGGGATTATGGAAACATACGATGCGGCTTCGATTATCGTGGCGGCAGACGCAGCGGCAAAGACTGCGATTGTAGATCTGATTGAGCTTCGCGTGGCAAGAGGTATGTGCGGAAAATCATATCTGATGCTTACCGGTGAAGTGGCGGCTGTGGAAGCTGCGATTGAAAAGGCAAAATCTGCGGCTGCAGAAGAAGGAATGTATCTGGATTCCTCCGTAATTGCGCATCCGGATGCTCAGATTCGAAACGCAATCTTATAATAAAAAAGGAGGAACTGTGATGCTCGCAATTGAGAGGCGGAAAGAAATACTTGTAAAGCTGCAGGCAGAACGTCGTGTCGTCGTCAGCGAGTTAAGTCAAAGTTATGGTGTATCGGAAGAAACGATCAGGAGAGATTTGGAAAGACTGGAAAATGAAGGCTATGCTATTAAAAGCTATGGCGGTGCGGTTCTGAATGAAAGCACAAATATGGAATTTTCTCTGAATGTAAGAAAAAACCGCAACATTGTAGGCAAACAGCAGATTGCGAAGCTGGTCAGCCGGATGGTGCATGACGGCGACAGACTGATGCTGGATGCAAGTTCTACGGCGGTATATATAGCAAGAGCATTAAAAGAAAAAAGGAACCTGGTCGTAATTACCAATTCCATTGAAATTATTATGGAACTGTTGGATATGACAGACTGGAATGTGCTTTCCACCGGAGGGGCATCACGGGTAAGTTCCTGCGCACTGGTAGGTCCGCAGACCGATCAGATGTTAAAATCTTATCATGTGGACAAAGCATTTATTTCGTGCAAAGGATTTGATCTGCATGCAGGTTTTACGGATTCGGATGTACTGCATGCAAATAATAAGAAAACCATGCTGGAATCGGCGAAAGAAAGAGTTCTTGTAGTTGATTCCAGCAAATTTGAGGAAACGGCATTTGTTTCAATCGGGATGCTGACGGATTTAACGACGGTAGTAACCGACAAAAAGCCGGAAGATAAGTGGCTGCAGGCATTTCAGGCAGCCGGAGTAACATGTATTTATCCGGAGTGAAGGTATATTCTTTTGGATGAATCACATTTGCCAAGAGGTGTTTTTATGTATAAGGTATTATTGGTGGATGATGAGATTCTCGTCAGAGAAGCCATCAGTGCAAAAATTCGATGGAAAGAATTAGGATTTGAACTGGCGGGGTTATGTGAAAATGGACAGCAGGCGATAAGCTATATTCAGGACAGCCCGGTAGACGTCGTATTGACGGACATTTACATGCCATATATGGACGGTATGGGGTTGAGCAAATATTTATACGAGAATTGTCCGCAGACGGAAATTATTATTTTCAGCGGTTATGGGGAATTTGAATATGCAAAACAGGCGCTGCAGTACCATGTATCGGAATATATATTAAAACCGGTGACAGCAAAAGAGCTGTCCAAAGTATTACTGACCGTCCGGGAAAAACTGGACAGTGTACGCAGACAGGAACAAAAATTAGATCAGTTAAACGAGGTATATCACAAATATACGAAAAATGAATCACTGATCGTATCCAAAGCGCTTTCCAGGCTTGTCAGCGGTACACAGGGCATTCAAAAGTGCTTAAAGGAACTGGACGAACTTGGCGTCCACATACGCGGGAATGCGTTCCGGGTCGTAGCTGTCGATCTGGATGTGTATTCCGGATATTGTGAAATAGAAAAAGAACTGAAAAAAGGAAGCGCACTGATGTCATTTGTTGTGGAAAACATCAGTGATGAGATCTTAAGACGCAGCGAATGCGGCATTGCTTACCGGGATTCCGACAACCGCATCTGTCTGCTGATCTGGAAGCATGCAAAACAGGAAAATACAAAATATATACTGGAAATCTGTACGGAAATACAGGATAATGTATATCAGGCAGCGCACTTAAGCATATCTATGGGCATCGGATGCTGTGTAACGGCGCTGGAGGATCTTCCTTATTCTTATGAATCCGCGTCCGATATGCTGCGGTACCGATATACGAAAGGAACCGGCATTATTTTAGACAGCGGGGATAAGCAGTGCGAAGCGAATCCGATGACGCTGAAAAAAGAATTAAAAGCTGCCGACGAAGCGGTGAAAAGCTTTGATCATAATAAATTTGAACAAACACTGGACAGAATCGAAACATGGATGAAAACAAAATATGTAAACAGAAATGCGGCCGCAGCTTATTTTCAGCAAATGGTACAGCTGATTTATGCAAATGTGTACCAGTCCGATGAAAAATTTGCCATGCCGGAAACCGTAATGGCAAAAGTAGCGGACGCACACAGTATCGAAGCAGCTATGGAAGCGGTGCGGGTATACGCCGAAAAAGGATTTTCGGCGCTGGAAAAAATCGGACAGTCGAGCAGCAAACGTCAGGCAGATAAAGCGATGGACTATATTTTTGAAAATTATGCGGATCGGAATCTGGGCTTAAATCAGCTCTGTGAATATTTAAATATGAGTACGAGCCGATTTTCCAGTATTTTTAAAGAAGCAACCGGACAGACGTTTACGGAAGCGCTTATGAATATCCGGATTCAAAATGCGGAACGGCTGCTGCGGCAGACAAGTCTGAAAAATTATGAAATTGCTGAAAAAGTAGGATTTAGCGATCCGCATTATTTCAGCATTGTATTTAAAAAAGTGACAGGCAAGACGCCGAAAGAATATGCAAGGGAGAATTCGGAATGAAGCATCGTGGAGAACCCATTTCTCTGTTTGGAAAATTTAAAAGTATCCAGAGCGCAATGATGGCTTCCTTTTCTGCGCTTGTTGTTCTTGCCGGACTGAGCTTTCTTGTGATTGCCGTAAACTATACAAATAAAGCGATTTATGAAAATTCGATTCATTATACAACGCAGATTATCAGGCAGGTGAACCGTGACGTTGATGCGTATATTGACTATATGGAAAACATTTCATCTGTAATTGCAAAAAGCAGCGATGTATCACGGTATCTGTTTGATGAAAATCAGACTGCGGAGCAGTATGCGGAGGAAAAAGAGCGGATACTGACCCAATTTCGTACGATTATGGAGAGCCGCAGCGATATTTATAATATTGCAATTGTGGCGGATAACGGAAAATATATTGTAAACAGTGGAAAAGAAAAGCTGACCGAATATATTGATATTAAAAATCTGGACTGGTATCGGGAGACGATGAAGGCATCAGGTGGAATTGCAATATCTTCTTCACACGTGCAGAATGCGATCCGGAGCAGCTATCAGTGGGTGATTACACTAAGCCGTGCACTTGTCAATAATCAGACAGGAGAAAAGGAAGGGCTTTTTTTGTCGATTTAAATTATAATGCGATCAGTGACTTATGTAACAGCAACCAAATCGGAAACAAAGGCTATGTATTTTTAGTAGATGCCGATGGAAATATTGTCTATCATCCGAAACAGCAATTGCTGTACGGCGGTCTGCAGACGGAAAAAATAGAAGAAGTGATGAACTGTGAAACCGATTACTTTTTTACGGAAGAAGGAGAAGAGCACAGATTGTACACGATGTCCCGGTCTAAAAAAACCGGATGGTCGGTCGTAGGAGTGGCCTACAGTTCCGAGCTTTTAAAAAATACAAAGCAGGCACAGCTGATGCATCTGGTGGTAGCAGCAGGTCTGCTGCTTGGCGTCCTCGTACTGTCCAACAGACTTTCGCAGGAGCTGACAAAACCTATTCGCCAGCTGCGGGACGGCATGAGTACGGTAGAAGAAGGTAATGTTGAGACACGTGTGGATATTATGGTGGAAAACGAGATCGGCAGCCTGTCCAGATCGTTTAATATGATGACAGACCGTATTCATGCATTGATCGAACAAAATATTTATGAACAGGAGCAGAAGCGGAAAAGTGAACTGCGGGCGCTGCAGGCACAGATTAATCCGCATTTTTTATATAATACACTGGATTCGATCATCTGGATGGCGGAAGATGAAAAAAATGAAGAAGTCGTTGAAATGACAGCCGCACTTGCAAGGCTGCTGCGTCAGAGTATCAGCAATGAACAGGAACAGGTTACGGTATCACAGGAGATGGACTATGTCAAAAGTTATCTGACGATTCAGAAAATGCGCTACAAAGACAAACTGGAATACGAGATTGAGGCGGAACCGGAAATACTGCCCGTGCAGATTGTCAAATTCACGCTTCAGCCATTGGTGGAAAATGCGATTTATCACGGAATCAAATACAAACAATCAAAGGGCCGGATCTGCATTCGTGGTTTCGTACATGATACAAAAGCGTTTATCGCCGTAGAAGACGACGGTGCGGGCATGGATGCCGGTAAGATCCGCCGCATTCTGGAAGAATCCAACAGTGAAAAAACAAATACGGGAGGCGGAGTCGGAGTGTCCAATGTACAAAAACGACTGCAGCTGTATTATGGAGAAGAATACGGGATATCCTATACGAGCGAAGTCGGAAAGGGAACAACGGCGCTTGTCTCTATCCCGTTGTCCGGAGGTGCCGATGAAAACGGAGAAGATTAAAACGAAATATACACTGATTCTGGCAGCTGTCGGACTGGTGGTTTTTGCCTTTCTGGTATTATCGGTGAGTATGGGCAAAGAAGAAAAGAAGCAGTGGAAGCTGGTTTTTGTACCAAAGACGATTGATCCGACCAATGGATTTTGGACTTCCCTGATTGACGGTGCGCAGCTTGGAGCAAAAGAGTACGGCGCGCAGCTGGAAGTAATGGGAGAAACGACCGAAGAGGATATCGAAGGTCAGATTGCCAATATTCGTGCATGTATTCAAAAAAAACCGGATGCCATGCTCGTCGCGCCGTGCGACTACATCCGTACGGCGGATGTGCTGGAAGAGGTGGTAAACGAAGGCATTAAATTGATTCTTCTGGATTCGGTTGTTGAACGGGACGTTGCGTCATGTATTGTAGCTACAGATAATTATGAAGCCGGTAAGAAGCTGGGCAGGTATGCAGGTTCCATGTTAAAGACGGACCAAAATCCGAAAATCGGAATTGTAGCCCATGTACAGGGAGCGTCAACGGCTATGGAGCGGGAAAGAGGCATTCGGGACGGTCTTGGCAGTAAAGTCAGCGCGATCAAAGACGTTGTATTCTGCGATTCTTCCTATGATAAAGCCTACACTTTGACCGTCGGCCTGATGACACGGTATCCGGATATGGATCTGTTGATCGGAACGAATGAATATGCGTCGGTCGGGGCCGCCCGCGCAATCAAAGATATGAAGCTGGACGGAAAGGTTCGGCTGATTGGTTTTGACAGCTTAATCGAAGAGATACAGCTGCTGGAAGCAGGTGTGTTTCAGGGGATAGTCATTCAAAAACCGTTTAATATCGGTTATCTCGGTGTGGAACAGGCGGTCCGCGTTCTGGAAGGTTCCGATGTGGAAAAAATCTGTCTGTCGATTCCAGGCTGATTACGAGAGATAATATGTATGAAGAAGAAAATCAGAAGCTGCTGTATCCGTTTTCCGGGCAGCGGTAAAATGCTTTGGCCAACCTTCTTTTCACTGACTTTTACGCTGATTTTTGAAAATGGATTTATTTCACCTTTTTTAGGAAAATATTCAATTTTACTTACCGGTTCCCTTTTGTATACTAGGTTCAACAGCTGTAAACATGAAATACAAAGAAATGGGGGAAAGGAAATTGGATAAGATTAAAAACAACGCGCTGGTTAAGAAGGTTGGATTTAACAGGCTTGTATTGTTTTGTGTACTGATTTTAATGTACATTACATTTGCAATATTAAGTCCGACATTTCTTAATTATAACCGCATTCTGAGTGCATTAAACTATGCTTATTTCCTGGGTTTTTTAGCTTTGGGCGTTACATTTGTAATCGCAACGGGGGGTATTGATTTTTCAATCGGACCGGTTATGTTTTGTTCTGCTCTGATCTCCGGATATTTGCTTACGAAGTCAGGAGTGCCGTTAGTGCTGGCGCTTTTGATCTCCATACTGACCGGAGCGGCTTTCGGATGTCTGAACGGGTATCTCGTAGCATACTGGAATCTGCCTTCGTTTATTACTTCAATGGCAAGCATGATGCTGGCAAAAGGAATCGGTTCCGTATTTACGAAAACACAGTCTGTCAGCTGGCCACAGGCATCTCAGGAAAACGGCGGTTTTCGTATGCTCGTAAAAATTACGACTTCGGACGGTACACAGATTCCTGCGGGGCTGATTGTGCTGATCGTTGTTTCCGTGATCTGTGCGATTGTACTGAATAAGACAAAGATCGGCAGATATATTCTTTGTCTGGGGAGCAATAAAGAAGCGGTACGGTTATCCGGTGTAAATGTAAGAAAATGGGAAATGCTGGCATATATTATCTGCGGAATGCTGGCAGGAATGGCAGCGATCGCTTATGTAGGTGCATACTCCACCGTACAGCCGGGTATGGGCGATACCTTTAATAATGAAGCAATCGCAGGATGTGTAATGGGCGGTACGTCTATGACAGGCGGTACGGCATCCATCGGCGGTACGTTTATCGGGATTATGATTATCTCTCTGCTCCAGGAAGGAATTCTTGCAATGAGCTTCCAGAAAGACTGGCAGTATGTAATAACCGGTCTGATTGTAATTGCAGCGGTATATGCAGATGTGCGCAGCCGCAAGAGGTCAAATTAACGGGCACCGGTTTTGAAACGATGTAGATCATGTCAGGATAGGAAGGTGAGAGTGTGGGAGATATAATTTTAAAAATGAATGGAATTGATAAATCTTTCCCGGGCGTACATGCACTGGACCACGTCAATCTGGAGGTCAGAAAAGGAGAGGTCCTTGCGCTGATGGGGGAGAATGGAGCCGGAAAGTCGACACTGATGAAAGTGCTGACCGGAATTTATAAAAAGATGAAGGCTCGATTGTATATGAAGGAAAAGAAGTGGAATTTACGAATCCGAAAGACGCGCAGGAAGCGGGAATCGTAATCGTGCATCAGGAATTGAACATGATGAACCATCTGACTGTTGCACAGAATATTTTTATCGGACGTGAGGCAATGTCCGGCAAGCTGATTAATGATAAAAAAATGAATGAAGAGGCGGAAAAGCTGTTTCAAAAGCTGAACATTAAGATTGATCCGTCGGAAAAGATGGGTAATCTGACAGTCGGCAAACAGCAGATGTGTGAAATTGCAAAAGCGATTTCCCATGACGCCAAGGTCATCGTATTTGACGAGCCTTCGGCAGCCTTGACAGAAGCCGAGATTGAAGAGCTGTTTAAAATTATCAGAGATCTGAGAGACAAGCAGCTTGGCATCGTATATATTTCCCATCGAATGGATGAGATCAAAGTGATCACGGACCGGGTAACGGTTATGCGTGACGGAGGATACGTAGGAACGCTTATTACAAAGGAAAGCACGAAAGATGATATTATCAATATGATGGTCGGCCGTGTTATTTACGAAGATCCAAAGACACAAAGCAATGTTCCGAAAGATGCACCGGTTGTGTTGAAGGTGGAACATCTCAATGCAGGGAAGATGGTGCGTGACGTAAGCTTTGAATTACATAAAGGAGAAATACTCGGATTCTCCGGGCTGATGGGCGCAGGACGTACGGAAACGGCCAGAGCGCTGTTTGGGGCGGACCCGATGGACAGCGGTGATATTTATGTGAATGGCCAAAAAGTGACGATTAAAAGTCCGATGGATGCGGTAAAATACGGCATTGGTTATCTGTCCGAGGACAGAAAAAGATATGGTATCGTAGTTCAGAAATCGGTAGCGGAAAATTCCACGATGGTCGATCTGGACAATTATGTAAGCGGTATTTTTATTAACAAAAGAAAGAAAATGAAGTTGCTTTACAGTATGTAAAGTCATTGAAAACAAAGACGCCATCGGTAGACCAGCTTGTTGTGAACCTGTCCGGCGGCAATCAGCAAAAAGTCGTAATTGCGAAATGGCTGATCAGAAACTGTGATATCCTGATTTTCGATGAACCTACCAGAGGTATTGACGTAGGAGCAAAAAGTGAGATTTATCACCTGATGAACGAACTGGCGAAACAGGGGAAATCAATTATTATGATTTCTTCCGAAATGACAGAGATTCTCAGGATGAGCGATCGGATCGTAGTTATGTGTGAGGGAAGAAAGACCGGAGAACTTGACATCGCCGGCGCGACTCAGGAAAGTATCATGCACGCTGCAACACTGAGAGATTAGGAGGAGACAGGAAATGGAAAATAATGGAAAAAAGGGGAATGCTTTTACCAATCATCCGCTTGTCAAGGCAATCGGTACGCAGAAGATTGTAGTTGTTATGGTTATTATACTGCTGGCTCTTTTGTTCAGCGTGATGAGTCCGGCATTCCGTCAGTATTCAACGGTTATCAGTATTTTTGATTATTCCTATTACATCAGTTTCATGGCGATTGGTGTAACGTTTCCGCTGATTACCGGAGGTGTGGATTTATCAATTGGTACCGGTATGGTATCGGCTGCACTGGTAGGCGGATATTTTGTAACATACAAAGGGGTACCGGCTCCTGTCGGAATGATCATTACTCTCTGCGTCGGATTGCTGTTAGGATGTTTAAACGCATTTTTGGCTGCAAAGCTGGAGCTGCCGCCGTTTATCGCGACATTGGGCAGCATGATGGTAGCAAGAGGACTTGGTTCTATTCTAACAGGCGGTATGGCAGTTGCTTGGCCTCCTGCATCCGATCCGTTAGGTAAGTTTCGAAGCATATTTAAGATGAATGTCGGAGGTGTCAATATCCCGATCGGATTTGTTCTTGTAGTTTTATCGGTTTTGCTGATGTCAACGGTCTTAAATAAGACAAAGCCGGGGCGCTATATTATCGCACTTGGAAGCAATAAAGAAGCCGCCAGATTATCCGGTATTAATGTAGTAAAATGGCAGTCATTAGCTTATATTATATCCGGTCTGTTTACCGGACTCGCGGGAATTGCCTATGCGGCAACCTTCCAGACCATTGCACCTGGAACAGGCGCAGGACTGGAGCTGGATGCGATTGCAGGAGCGATTATAGGCGGTACGTCCATGAACGGTGGATATGGAACGATTACAGGTACGCTGCTTGGTGTATTCGTTATGTCGCTGTTGAAAACAGGACTTCCGTTTATCGGTCTGCAGCCGAACTGGCAGCAGATTGTAACAGGTATCGTATTGATTGTAGCAGTATTTATTGACGTATTAAAAATGCAAAACGTGCATAATCGGTTACTACTGTTTCCCGGAGCGGCTTTCCGGTCGCTTAAGGGACAGTTTTAATAAACGGCTGCCTGAAAGGGCGGTTGATCAAAACTTTATTAAACAGGGAGGAACATAACATGAAGAAAAAATTAATAGGCTTATTATTATCTGCGGCAATGATTGGAACCCTGCTGACAGGATGCGGCAGCAGTCCGGCAGAATCGGACAAGACGGAAACGAAAGATGATACGGCCGGCACGGATGACAGCCAGAAGGAAGACAATGCAGGGGATGATGCGGCAGCAGATAACGAAGGCGATAAGGCACCGGCGGGTGATATGACGATTGAAATCGTATCAAAAGGATTTCAGCATCAGTACTGGCAGTCAGTATTAAAGGGTGCAAATAAGAGAGCGGATGAACTTGGTGTAAAGATTAACTTTGTAGGACCGAACTCCGAGTCCGATATTGCGGATCAGGTACAGATGTTAACAAACGCAATTAATGCGGCTCCAAATGCAATTGCATTGGCAGCTTTGGATACGGATGCTTGTCTGGATGCTATTTCACAGGCACAGTCCGCAAATATTCCGATCGTTGGTTTTGACTCCGGCGTTCCGGGTGCACCGGACGGGGCAATTGTTGCAAATGCTGCAACGGATAATTACAACGCAGGCGCTATGGCAGCAGAAGAATCTTACAAGGCTGCTTTACAGGATAGAATTAAAAATGCATCGGGCCCGGTACGTATTGGTATTATGGGACAGGATGCCACATCCGAATCAATTATCAGCCGTGGTCTTGGGTTTGTAGATAAAATGATTGAACTGGTAGAAGCTGACAATAAAACGGTTTCCGTAGAAGGCAATGATAAATATGTGACGGATTCCACAGGTGAGACAAAAGATGGTGCGGATGTAATTTTGGAAGTTGTAGTACCTGCTTCCGTAACAAGTGAACTTTCGGCGGTAGACTGCCAGACATTATTAAATAAACCGGACATTATTGCTATTTATGGTTCCAACCAGCACTCCGGTGATGCAATGGTAACAGGAGATGAAAACCTGAATAAATTCGGTACGGGCGATGATCAGGTAATCGGTATTGCATTTGACTCCGGTAAAGTTATTAAAGATGCTGTTAAGAGCGGAAAATTTATTGGTGCGATTACACAGGCTCCGGTAGCTATGGGTGAAGCAGTTGTAGCTCTTTGTGTAAGTGCGGCAACCGGTGAAGAAGTTTCCGATGTGGATACCGGATGTCAGTGGTATACGGCAGAAAATATGGATAGTGAAGAAATTTCACAGAACTTGTATGACTAAACCTGTATGACTAAAACTGAAAGGAATCGGCCTGGTCCGATTCCTTTTTCAAAAAGCAAGGAGAATGTCTATGCCTGTAGTTACGGATCGAATGTTTGACAACAAAAATAAGATGTTAAAACGTCTGAAAAAAAAGACGTATGAAGAGAACTTTGCATGGTTTCAGGCGGAGTATGCAGAGCAGTTTGAGGAAATTACGGCATATGCCGAGCAGGCTGCGGATAAGCAGAGTGCAGTGACGGAAATTGGAACGTGGTTTACGGATAGCGTATATGGGAAGTACGCTTCCGGTAAAAAAAAGATTCCGTCCTATGTACAGGCCGATCTGAATCTGTTTATGATTTATTATGTCTTTCCTGCATTATTAAAGACGGGACATCCGGATGCGGAACAGATTGCGGAAGGGATCTGTAAGGTGTGGGCAAAATGTTTTCGGGGAAATAAGATAGGCTATACGGATTATGATACGCTGTATGCATCGTTTCATGATAAAATATTGGGGATATTTTGACGGTGCGGATTGCGTTTGAAGGAGGAAGTATCATGGGGAAGAAGGGGCAGGTTCTTGCCTTTGATTTTGGAGGCGGAAGCGGCAGGGCTATTCTTGGAAGACTGGAAGACGGAAAAATCCGTATGGAGGAAGTGTACCGTTTTTCCAATGACCCGGTAACGATCAACGGGACGATGTACTGGGATACGCTGCGGCAGTTTTTTGAAATTAAACAGGGAATGGTCCATGCAAAACAAAAGGTGGATTTGATAGTGTCGGAATTGATACGTGGGGTGTAGATTTCGGATTATTAGACGCACATGGAGCTCTTTTAGAGAGCGCCGTGCATTATCGGGACAATCGGACGGTTGGGATGCAGGAAGAAGTGTTCCGGGTACTTTCCAAAAAGAGATTTATGAGATAACAGGAAACCAGTTTGAGAATTTCAATACGATTTTTCAGCTGTATTCGCTTGTAAAACAGCGGCCCTGGCTGCTGGAACGGGCAGATTCGCTGCTGCTGACACCGGATTTGTTCAATTATTTTCTGACCGGAAAAAAACGGGCGGAGTATACGATTGCATCTACGACACAGCTGATGGATGCAAACCATAAAATATGGTCGGATACCATATTAAAGGCACTTGGCATACCAAAAAGTATTCTGCCTATGATCGTGCCAAGCGGTACGGTGATTGGTGATTTAACAGGAGAGATTTGTGAGGAATTGGGTCTGGAGCCGGCAGAGGTAATAGCCGTGGCCGGACATGATACACAGAGCGCCGTTGTGGCGGTACCGACGCAGGAAAAAGATTTCATTTTTATCAGCTGCGGTACATGGAGTTTGTTTGGGACGGAGCTGGATGCTCCGATTATTGGGGAAAAGTCGCTGGAATGCAACGTCAGCAATGAAGGCGGGTGCGAAAATAAAACGACACTATTAAAAAATATTATCGGATTGTGGCTTGTACAGGAAAGCCGCAGACAGTGGATACGGGAAGGCAGGGAATATTCATACGGAGAACTGGAGCAGATGGCTCTGGAGGCGGAACCGTTTGTAAGCTTTATTGATCCGGATGCGCCGGAATTTGTGCCGGCCGGAAATATACCGGAACGCATCCGCGAATTCTGCTTAAGAACCGGGCAGAAAGCGCCGGAAAGCGTTGGGGAAGTGATGCGCTGTATTAATCAGAGCCTAGCACTGAAATACCGGTATGCGTTAGAGCAGATTGAGTCCTGTACGGGAAAACACTATGAAGTTATTCATATGATCGGCGGCGGCATTCAGAGCAAACTGCTCTGTCAGATGACTGCCGGAGCAAACGGACGGAAAGTGATTGCAGGGCCTGTGGAAGCGACCGCGCTTGGCAATATTGTCATGCAGATGATTGCTTTGGGTATGATAAAAGATGTGTCACAGGCAAGAAGCATGATTGCACAATCGGAAACAACATATGACTATCTCCCGCAGGATGTGCATGCGTGGGATGTGGCATATGAAACATTTCAAACATATATTCAATAAAAACAGACAGGAATGAAGGAGGAATGCTGCTATGGCAAAATCAAGACTGATCGGTGATTATCCGGTCATTGGAATCAGACCGACGATAGATGGAAGAAGAGGAGCGTTAAAAGTTCGTGAATCTTTGGAAGAACAGACGATGAATATGGCAAAGTCTGCTGCAAAACTGCTGGAAGAAAATCTGAAATATACAAATGGCGAACCGGTAAAGGTCGTGATTGCGGATACGACGATTGGACGTGTCGCAGAGGCTGCGGCCTGTGCGGATAAGTTTAAAAAAGCAGGTGTGGATATTACGCTGACCGTAACTCCTTGCTGGTGTTACGGCGCTGAGACAATGGATATGGATCCGATGACAATCAAAGCGGTATGGGGCTTTAACGGAACGGAGCGTCCGGGAGCGGTTTATCTGGCATCCGTGCTTGCCACGCATGCACAGAAAGGACTTCCTGCATTCGGCATTTACGGTCATGATGTATGCGAAGCGACTGACACCTCAATTCCTGAAGATGTGAAGGAAAAAATCTTAAGATTTGGTCGTGCAGCCGTAGCAGCAGCTTCCATGCGCGGAAAATCTTACCTGCAGATCGGTTCGATTTGTATGGGAATCGGCGGCTCGATTATTGATCCGGCTTTTATTGAGGAATATCTTGGCATGCGCGTAGAGTCTGTCGATGAAGTGGAAATTATCCGTCGAATGACCGAAGGCATTTATGACAAGGCGGAATATGAAAAGGCGCTTGCCTGGACGAAAGAAAAATGTATCGAAGGCTTTGATAAAAATCCGCAGGAACTGCAAAAGACCAGAGAGCAAAAAGATTCCGACTGGGAATTTGTCGTAAAGATGATGTGTATCATCAAAGATCTGATGAACGGCAACGAGAACCTGCCGGATGGCTGTGAAGAAGAAAAAGTCGGCCATAATGCTATTGCAGCCGGATTCCAGGGACAGAGACAGTGGACGGATTTTTATCCGAACTGCGACTATCCGGAAGCATTGCTGAATACTTCCTTTGACTGGAACGGTGCCAGAGAGCCATATATACTTGCTACGGAAAATGATGTATTAAACGGGCTGGGTATGCTGTTTAACAAGCTGCTGACCAATACGGCTCAGATTTTCGCAGATGTACGTACCTACTGGAGTCCGGAAGCAGTGAAAAAAGCTGCCGGCTATGAGCTGGAAGGAAAAGCAAAAGAAGCAGGCGGATTCATTCATCTGATTAATTCCGGTGCGGCTTGTCTGGATGCAAACGGACAGGCAAAGGACGCGTCCGGAGCAAATGTTATCAAGCCGTGGTATGAGGTGACGCAGGACGATCAGGAAGCAATTATAAAAGCAACAACATGGAACTATGCGGATATCGGTTATTTCCGCGGCGGCGGTTATTCTTCCAGATTTGTAACGGAAGCTGAAATGCCGGTTACGATGATTCGTCTGAATCTGGTTAAAAACCTGGGACCGATGCTGCAGATTGCAGAAGGCTGGACGGTACATCTGCCGGATGAAGTAAATGATATTCTGTGGAAACGTACGGATTATACATGGCCGTGTACATGGTTTGCTCCAAGAACAACCGGAACGGGTGCGTTTGCTACCGCATACGACGTTATGAACAACTGGGGTGCAAACCACGGTGCAATCAGCTACGGACATATCGGTGCGGATCTGATTACATTCTGTTCCATGCTGCGTATTCCGGTTGCAATGCATAACGTACCGGAAGAAAAGATTTTCCGTCCGGCATCCTGGAATGCATTCGGCATGGAAAAAGAAGGTGCGGATTTCCGTGCATGTCAGGCATATGGCCCGTTGTACAAGACGATCAAATAACAGGAGGCTGCCATGTTAAAAGGAATACCAAAAATATTGTCTCCGCAGCTGTTAAAAGTGCTGTGCGAGATGGGACATAGTGACCGCATCGTTATTGCGGACGGAAATTTCCCTGCGGAGTCTATGGGGAAAAATGCGGTTGTAGTCCGCTGTGACGGGCACGGTGTTCCGGAAATTTTAGACGCTATTTTGCAGGTGTTTCCGTTGGATACCTATGTGGAACATCCGGTGTCGCTGATGGAAGTTATGCCGGGAGATCCGGTAGAGACTCCGATCTGGGATGAATACAAGCAGATTATATCCAAATACGACGAACGCGGTGCGCAGTGCGTCGGAAATATCGAAAGATTTGCTTTTTATGAAGAGGCAAAGACAGCTTATGCCATTCTTGCAACCGGTGAAGCTGCGGTGTATGCAAATGTAATGCTGCAAAAAGGGGTTGTGCATGAATAAAAAATAAAAGGCATGTCATAATGCCGTAATGATTTTGGATATGGCAATTGAATAAAGCATATGGGGAATAAGACAGATTTTGCATCCGATAACACGTTATTTCGAATGCAAAGTCTGTTTTTGCGTCCGTTATATGTCCGAATTTTTTCTTGCCATATTTAAAGTTCCGGGTTATGATATATGGAACCCGGTTGGGGTTCACAAATATTGCAGCCGCTTTCATGTACGAATGGCTGACATTTGGAGGGTATATGGATTTATTTGATTATATGCGGGAACAAAATCTGAAACAGGAATCTCCGCTTGCATCCAGAATGCGCCCGGTCACGCTGGATGAAGTTGTCGGGCAGCAGCATATTGTCGGAAAGGACAGGCTTTTATATCGTGCGATTCGGGCGGATAAATTAAGTTCCGTCATTTTTTACGGACCGCCGGGCACCGGTAAGACGACGCTGGCAAAAGTGATCGCAAATACGACAAGTGCGCAGTTTTTACAGCTGAATGCAACTTCTTCAGGAAAAAAAGAAATGGAAGAAATGATCGTGCAGGCGAAAAACAACCAGGGGATGTACGGAAAAAAGACGATTTTGTTTATTGACGAGATTCATCGGTTTCATAAAGGCCAGCAGGATTATCTGCTGCCCTATGTAGAGGACGGGACGATTATTTTAATCGGAGCGACGACGGAAAATCCGTATTTTGAAGTGAATGGCGCGCTTTTGTCAAGATCGGTTATTTTTGAGCTTCATACACTGTCTTCCGATGATATTCTGACCTTACTTCATCGTGCCGTTTCGAATACGGAAAAAGGGCTTGGCTCCTATCAGGCGGTACTGGAAGAAGATGCGGCGCAGTTTCTGGCAGACGCGGCAAACGGAGATGCAAGAGCGGCGCTTACCGCGATCGAACTTGGCGTTATGACGACGGAGCGGAGTGCGGATGGCAAAATACATATTACCTTGGATGTGGCATCGGAATGTATTCAAAAGCGTGTCGTACGTTATGATAAGTCCGGAGACAACCATTATGATACGGTGTCTGCGTTTATTAAAAGCATGCGCGGTTCGGACCCGCAGGCGGCCGTGTATTATCTGGCGCGGATGCTGTACGCCGGGGAAGATATTCGATTTATTGCCAGAAGAATTATGATCTGTGCGGCGGAAGATGTCGGAAATGCGGATCCGCAGGCGCTGCAGGTGGCGGTTGCCGCTTCTCTGGCAGCAGAACGGCTCGGCATGCCGGAAGCACAGATCGTATTGTCGCAGGCAGTTACTTATGTGGCGGGAGCGCCGAAAAGCAATGCGGCCTGCGAAGCGATCGGCAATGCGATGGAGGTGGTGCGCACCGCAAAGACGCCTTCGGTGCCGGCTCATCTTATGGATGCACATTACAAATCCGGGGCAAAGCTGGGAAGGGGAATTGGTTATCAATACGCCCATGCGTATCCGGATCACTATACGGCGCAGCAGTATCTGCCCAAAGGAATGGAAGATATGGTTTTTTACAGGCCGACAGACAATGGATATGAAAAGCAGATTCGTGCTTATCTGGCAAAAACAGAGGAATGGCGAAAGGACGGTCTGCATGGCTAAAAAAGTTTTTTATGATATGAGGAGGATGTTATGAAATCTTATTTGGAAATGTCACGGGAAGAACTGACAGCGGAACGGCAGGCGTTGGAAGCAGAGTTTGCAGAAATAAAAACGTTTTCACCGGACTTGAATTTAACGAGAGGGAAACCGTCGCCAAAGCAGCTGGATCTTTCGATGGATATGTATGATATGATCAGTTCAAAGTCCATATTACGAACTCAGGCCGGCACGGACTGCAGAAATTACGGAAGTCTGGATGGAATTGATGAGGCAAAGCGACTGATGGCCGGCTTTATGGACTGCGATGAAGATCAGGTCATCGTTCACGGAAATGCCAGCCTGAGTATTATGTATGATACAATTGCAAGAGCAATGCTCCATGGCGTGTTAGGCTCTGTGCCGTGGTGCAGGCTGGATAAAGTGAAATTTTTATGCCCTGTGCCGGGGTATGACAGACATTTTGCAATTACGCAGTATTTTGGCATTGAGATGGTGAATATACCGATGACCAAGACGGGACCGGACATGGATCTTGTAGAACAGCTCGTTTCACAGGATGCGTCCGTGAAAGGAATCTGGTGTGTGCCAAAATATTCCAATCCGCAGGGGATTACGTATTCGGATGAAACAGTCCGCCGTTTTGCGGCATTAAAGCCGGCGGCTGAGGATTTTCGCATTTACTGGGACAATGCATATGCAGTTCATGATCTGTATGAGGATGATCGGGACGAATTGCTCTCGATTATGAAAGAATGTGAAAAGGCAGGAAGCCAGGACATGGTTTATGAATTTTGTTCGACTTCCAAGGTGACATTTTCCGGGGCCGGTATCTCGGCGATGGGAATGTCAAAGAAAAACAGGGATGATATGTTAAAACAGATGTCCGTGCAGACAATCGGCCATGATAAAATCAAACAGTGGACGCATACGAGATATTTAAAAGATATGGACGGTGTCCGTGCCCATATGGCAAAACATGCCGCGATTATCCGGCCTAAATTTGAGGTGGTGGATCGAATTTTTTCCGAGGAGATTGCACCGCGCGGAATCGGGACATGGATTCGTCCAAAGGGAGGATATTTTATCTGCTTTGAAGCGATGGAAGGATGCGCGAAAGCGATTGTGGCAAAGGCGAAGGAAGCCGGGGTTGAACTGACTGCAGCCGGAGCGCCGTTCCCGTATCGGATAGATCCGAAAGACGCTACGATTCGTATCGCGCCGACGTTTCCGGATACGGAAGAAATGGAGCAGGCGGCCAAAGTATTTGCCTGCTGTGTCCGGTTGGTCAGTGTGGAAAAATTATTGATGAAAACATTATAACAAAAACGCTGATTTTGATCAAAAAGTCGAATTGCTTTGCCAAAGTGCATAAGCAGTCCGGCTTTTTTTGTGTGAAGTTCGTTGTTTTGTACATGAAAAAAACAATCGACTTTTTGCGGTTGTGCTAAAATATGAGAAGGAGAAAGAAAGGTTATGATATGGAAGGGGAAGAAAATGCATCGTTGGGAAACATGTTTTCCAGCGCCACAAAAGAAAGGAATGTGAGGTTCATGTTTGCAAATTTTAAGGTACGTACAAAGCTGATCATTTTGACGGCTGTTGCTGCGATTTCCATGTGTGCGATAGGGGTCCTTAATATGGACGGAATGGACCGGTCGTATGAGCAGTCGGTTTCCAGCATGAAACAGGTGCTGTATGATGACTATGACACTCAGATCAAAGGACAGGTTGAAAATGTTATTACTTTGATAGAAGAAGAGTATGAGGCATTTCAAAACGGGGTATGTACGGAAGAAGAGGCAAAAGAAGCGGCTGCAAATCTTGTAAGGGGACTTCGCTACGGGGAAAGCGGATATTTTTGGATTGATACCTATGAGGGAGACAATGTAGTTCTTCTTGGAGAGGAAGTGGAAGGGACAAATCGACTGGATACAAAAGACAGCAGCGGATACGAGATGGTTAAAGATATTATCCAAAACGGCCGTCAGGCAGACGGAGGCTATACGGAATACTATTACCCGAAAGAAGGAGGTACGGAGTCTTTTCCGAAACGTGCTTACAGTAAAGCATTTGAACCGTGGCAGTGGGTAATCGGTACCGGGAATTATGTAGATGAGCTGGATGCTCAGGCGATCGAAAATAATAAAGATGTAAAACAGATTTTTCAGAGAACGAGGAAGCTTGCGGCCGGTTCCATTGCCATCGCAATTGTGCTTCTCATGGTCATTGCACTGTTAATTGTGACTGATATTGCAAAATCACTGAAAGCTGCTGCAAAACAGCTGAACCTTATGGCAGCAGGGGATTATACGAAAGATTATATGGAAAGATTTATAAATCGAAAAGATGATTTCGGAGATCTGGCAAGATGCATTCGTGATATGAAAACGGCTTTGGGTAGATTAATCAGCCATGTGCAGTTAGAATCTGAAACAATCAGCAGTGCTGCAGGTTCCGTGAACGTATGTGTGGCCAAGCTGAATGACGATATAGCCGGTGTTTCTGCCGCAACACAGCAGCTGTCAGCCGGTATGGAGGAAACGGCAGCCACAACGACAATGGCAAATGAAGCGGCAGGAGAGGTCCATACTGCCGTACAGCATATCGCAAGCCGTTCTCAGGATGGCGCACAGGGCGCGGCTGAGATCAAAGGCAGAGCAGATGAGACAAATCACAGAATCAGAAGGGCGCGTGCAAAGGCGGCACAGCTGAAAAATGAAATTCAGCAGGATCTGGAAACATCGCTGGAAGATGCAAAAGTGATTGATCAGATTTATGAACTTTCCGGAGTGATTATGAACGTCGTTTCGCAGACAAACCTGTTGTCTTTGAATGCTTCGATTGAAGCGGCAAGGGCAGGAGAAGCGGGCAAAGGCTTTGCGGTTGTTGCGGGTGAAATCGGTGCGCTGGCGGAACAGTCCAGACAGACGGTTATTAAAATACAGGAAGTCACACAGGAAGTCACACAGGCGGTAGAAAGCCTGTCTGCAAATGCCAGAAAGCTGCTGAATTTTGTTATTCAGGATGTGGCGGCAGATTATGACGGATTTCTAAAGATCGGTGAGCAGTATGATCAGGACAGCACTTCCGTTGATACGCTGATGCAGGAATTCAGTTCCATTGCACAGGAGCTGTTTGGCAATATGGAAGGGATTAAAGATTCCATGAGCGATATTTCCAAAGCGGCGGAAGAAGGAGCACAGGGTACGACTGAAATTGCGCAGCGGGCGTCCGTAATCGCACAGGAATCAAAGGAAGTATTGGAGCAGGTAACAAAGACAAAGCAAAGTGCGGAAGCATTACGGGAAGAAATCGGAAAATTTCAGGTAGACGATATGGAATAACGTACCAGCATACAAAAAAGGATTCGGAACCTTCCGGATCCTTTAAATAAAAGATTTCAGAGGAGATAGGTATGAGAAGAAAGCATTTGCTGCAGGTTAAACTATCGGATGCACAAAAAGAAAAATTAAGAGAAGCAATCCGAATCTTTTATTTGGAAGAACGGGGTGAAGAGATTGAAATAATTGAGCAGATACAGTTGCTGGAACTGTTTGAAAACAATCTGGCTCCGGTCATTTATAACCAGGCGTTAGACGATGCAAAAAAATGGTATTTACATATGATGGATAATTTGGATGCGGATTATTATGCGCTGTATAAAAACGAACAGTAACCATTACAGCATGTTTGAAAAGTAAAATTAAAAGAAAATAATTGACATTTTAAAAGAATGCGTTATAATAAGTGTGTCCAATGGAAATATTATGATAATATTACTTGAAATAAAGATACTGTGGATAGACAAAAAGAGGGAGCGTAGCAATACGGTTTCTTGTTTTTTTATCGGAATTAACTACTATATTCCTACGGGAATACTGGGATAAGAATATAAGGAGGGATTACACGAATGGATAAGCTGATATATCTCGACAACGCGGCGACGACGGCGCTCAAACCGGAGGTTTTTGAAGCGATGAAGCCGTACTTTTTGGAAAATTACAGCAATCCGAACAGTATTTACACATTCGCGCAGCAGAGCAAAAAAGCAGTGGAAGATGCAAGAGAAACGATAGCGGGTATGCTTGGAGCGAAGACAAATGAGATTTACTTTACCGGCGGCGGCAGTGAAAGCGATAACTGGGCGCTGAAAATGTGCGTGGAAGCGCTGGCGTCGAAAGGAAAGCATATTATTACAACAAAAATCGAACATCACGCGGTTTTGCATACCTGTGAATATCTGGAGAAAAAAGGCTGTGAGATAACCTATCTGGATGTGGATGAATACGGAATGATCAGCCTGCAGCAGCTGGAACAGGCGATTCGTCCGGATACCATTCTGATCAGTATTATGTTTGCAAATAACGAAATCGGAACGATTGAGCCAATTCGTGAAATCGGAGCCATTGCGAATAAACATGGCGTATGGTTCCATACGGATGCGGTTCAGGCGTTTGGGCACATACCGATTCAGGTGGATGAGCTGCATATAGATATGTTAAGCGCCAGTGCGCATAAATTTCACGGCCCGAAAGGAATTGGTTTCTTTTATATGAGAAACAGTGTAAAACTGGGTGCATTTGTACATGGAGGTGCACAGGAACGTGCCAGAAGAGCGGGCACAAGCAATGTGCCGGGAATCGTAGGATTGGCAAAAGCTGCGGAACTGGCCGTATCGCATATGGAAGAAAACGGTGCAAAGATTGCAAAAGTCAGAGATCATTTGATCGAACGTGTTCTGACAGAAATTCCATTTTCAAGATTAAACGGACATCGCCAGGAACGGCTGCCAAATAACGCCAACTTTTGTTTCCGGTTTATCGAAGGGGAATCGCTGCTGATTATGCTGGATCAGAAAGGAATCTGTGCTTCCAGCGGATCGGCCTGTACATCCGGGTCTTTGGATCCGTCTCATGTACTGCTGGCGATCGGTCTGCCGCACGAGATCGCCCATGGTTCCCTGCGTCTGACTCTTTCGGAAGAAACGACAATCGAAGAGGTGGACAGGGTGGCAGACAGTTTAAAGGCAATTGTGGAACGGCTGCGAAGCATGTCGCCGCTGTATGAAGATTTTGTTAAAAATCAGTCTTAGCAGACAGAACAGGGCAAAAAGTGAAAGAAAAATAGCCAAATAAAAATATAGAAGCATAATGAAGGAGGAAGAGCGTGAAAGCATCAGGCTCAGCGTTCGATACAACAGAATGTACAGTGAAAAAGTAATGGATCATTTTAACAATCCGAGAAATGTCGGTGAGATTGCAGATGCAAGCGGCGTAGGTACGGTTGGAAATGCAAAGTGCGGCGATATTATGAGAATTTATCTCGATATTGACGAAGAAACAAAAGTGATCAAAGAGTGTAAATTTAAAACGTTTGGCTGCGGAGCTGCGGTAGCGACGAGCAGTATGGCGACGGAACTGGTAAAAGGCAAGACGATTTATGAAGCGCTTCAGGTAACGAATAAAGCCGTTATGGAGGCATTGGACGGACTTCCGCCGGTGAAAGTGCACTGTTCTCTTCTGGCAGAAGAAGCAATCCATGCCGCATTGTGGGATTATGCACAGAAAAATCATATTGAAATTGAAGGGCTGCAGCCGCCGAAAGAAGATATTTCGGAAGAACCCGTGGAAGAAGATGCATAGTTTTTTAACTGACGAAAACATGATATGGACAGAAACGGCGCGGGTATCAGGGAGAACGGTATGAAAGAAAAAGTAGTAGTCGGCATGTCCGGGGGCGTGGATTCTTCGGTGGCAGCTTATTTGCTGAAAGAGCAGGGATATGAGGTGATTGGTGTAACGATGCGGATCTGGCAGGAAGAAGACCGGCAGACCGTAGAAGCAGAGGGCGGCTGCTGCGGACTCAGCGCTGTTGAGGATGCACGCAGAACGGCGGCGCAGCTTGGCATCCCGCATTATGTTATGAATTTTCGCCAGGAGTTTCAAAAGCATGTGATAGATTATTTTATAGCGGAATACTGCCTTGGGAGAACACCGAATCCATGCATTGCATGCAATCGTTATGTGAAATGGGAATCTTTACTGCAAAGGAGTCTGGACATCGGCGCAGATTATATTGCAACCGGTCATTACGCGCAGATCGAAAAGCTGTCCAATGGCAGATATACGCTGCGTCGGTCTGTTTCCGCACAAAAAGATCAGACTTATGCACTGTATAATCTGACGCAGCGTCAGCTGGCACATACGCTCTTTCCAATTGGCGCATACACAAAAGAACAGGTTCGTGAAATAGCCGAACAGGTCGGATTACATGCGGCACAAAAACCGGACAGCCAGGAAATCTGCTTTGTGCCGGATCATGACTATGCGGCCTTTATCAGCCGCAGTACGGGACGGCAGGAACAGGAAGGAAATTTTGTTGCTTCCGACGGTACCGTATTAGGGCGGCATAAGGGAATTACCCATTATACAATCGGTCAGAGGAAAGGATTGGGGCTGGCTCTTGGCAGACCGGTATTTGTAACGGAAATCAGACCGGATACGAACGAAGTTGTAATCGGAGAACCGCAAGATCTGATGGTAACGGAGCTTAAGGCAGAGCAGTTAAACTATATGGCGGTCGACCATTTGGTGCCTGGTCAAAGGATGACGGTGAAAATACGGTATTCGCATAAAGGTGAAGCATGTGAGATTTTAGACGTTTCGGAAAAAGACGATGTTATCCGGATCAGATTTGATCATCCGGTACGTGCCGTCACACCCGGACAGGCAGCGGTATTTTACGAGAATGGCTGTGTGCTTGGCGGGGGCACGATAGTATAAGTTTTACGGCAAACAGAAAATAACGGACAATCGGCACATTGTCCGAATGGTAAGGAGGAAGCTCATATGGCAGAAAATCAGTGCAGCGGATGTCCTAGTGCATCCGACTGTTCGGCCGAGCAGCGCGCAAACTGTGGTTCCGGTCAGGGACCGGAGAGCATGCTGGAGCCGGCAAACAAATATTCCCGAATTAAAAAGGTAATCGGCATTGTCAGCGGCAAAGGTGGTGTGGGAAAATCTTTTGTTACCGCTTCGTTGGCTGCTGCAATGAAAAAGGCAGGCTATGCGACGGGTATTATGGATGCGGATATTACAGGTCCGTCTATTCCGAAAATGTTCGGCGTACAGGGAGAAGCGTATGGAAATGCGGAAGGGATGATTCTTCCGCTTGAGACAAAGGAAGGCATTCGGCTTATTTCCATCAGTCTTTTAATGGAAAATCCGGAGGATCCGGTGCTTTGGAGAGGACCGGTAATCGGCGGTGCGGTGAAACAGTTCTGGACGGACGTTGTCTGGGGCGATCTGGATTATATGCTGATTGATATGCCGCCAGGTACGGGAGATGTACCGTTAACCGTTTTCCAGTCACTTCCGGTAGACGGTATTATCGTCGTTACTTCTCCGCAGGAACTTGTACAAATGATAGTAAAAAAAGCATTTCGTATGGCTGCAATGATGGACATTCCGGTACTTGGAGTCGTAGAAAACTTCAGTTATCTGAAATGTCCGGACTGTGGAAAGCAAATTCGGCTGTTTGGAGAAAGTCATGTAGACGAAGCGGCAAAAGAACTAGGTATTCCGGTGCTTGGAAAAATACCGTTAGATCCGAAAATGGCAGAAGCTGCGGATGCAGGAACATTTTACGGAACGGAACATCCGTATCTGGATGCGGCAGTGAAAGTACTCGGCGGTTTGAAATAAAAATCTGGGATTGCGGACACAAAATATCCGAAAGCGCGTGGTATGCGTGCTTTCGGATATTCTTTTTTTATTTTATAACGTAACGAATGGCACTAAAAGGACATGTAATAATTTGTAAATTGGACTTGCAAATCTACTTTAATGTGCTAAAATATACTTAAAGTTACCCAGTTGAGAGATCATTTGCTAAGATGCATGTGTATAGCCGATATTTTTGGCTGCAATATGGGGATGCTGGCGGAGAAAAGGAATGCAAGGAGGAGAAATGGAAATGGTGTTAAAAAAGAAAAGATTGAAAAAAGACTGAAAAAGTCTTTTTTTTGTTGTCTCGTCAATTACTGCGGTTGCAGCATTGATTGCACTGATTGCGGTGATGGTAATATCCGGCAGATATTCTTATGCGCTGAACAATTATGGATTTGCTCAGGGAGATATTGGTCGGGCAATGTTTGAATTTGCCGATATCAGGTCTTCGCTGCGGGCAGCGATTGGTTATGATGAAGTAAGTGCAATTGAAGCAGTTGTAAAGCAGCATGAAGAAGTAAAGGTAAGTTTTCAGGAAAGTCTGGAGCAGGTAGAGCATACGATCGTATCCAAAGGCGGAAGAGCGACATATGAAGAGATTATTGCCGATCTGGAAGAATACTGGAAACTGGATACACAGATTATGGAACTGGGCGCAACGACGGACAGAGAGCTGTGCAAACAGGCACAGGACATTGCATTAAACGAGCTGGCCGATGTATACAATCGTATTTATGAAAATCTGGAAGAACTGCTGGATGTGAAGGTGGCGGAAGGAAATAAACTGGCATCAACGCTTTCCGTTCTGAAATGGATACTGGCGGCGATTATTCTGGCGGCAATTGTGGCAGCTATGACGCTTTCCATGCGGATCGGAGTAAAAATTGCAAAAGGCATTGCAATTCCGTTAAAAAACTGGGAGACCGTCTGGAGACTTTTGCAGTGGGAGATTTATCCGGTGATTTTCCTGAAATAGACACCGGGGATGAAGTGGAAGAAATGGGTAACCATGTCGTACATATGGCAGATAATCTCAGTCTGATTATATATGATATTGAAGAAGTATTGGGAGAGATGGCAGGAGGAAATTATACCGCAGGGTCTAAAATATCCGAAAAATATACGGGCGATTTTAAGAAAATGTATGGATCCGTAAAAGGACTCAGAGATCGGATGACAGAGACGTTATGTGCAATCGGAGAAACGTCCGGTCTGGTTAATTCCGGCTCCAATGATGTTGCGGCAGCATCGCAGAATCTGGCAGAAGGCGCGACGGAACAGGCAGGAGCAGTACAGCAGCTGCATGCTACGATCAGTGATATTACAGGTACGATGCAAAAAAGTGCACAAAATGCAGATGAATCTTACAGGAAAGCACAGCATTATGCGACTGAGGCGGATAACAGCCGTGAAGAGATGAATACGCTGATGCGGGCAATGGAGCGGATCAATGATGCGTCTACAAGAATCGGAGACATTATTTCGGAAATTGAATCAATCGCATCGCAGACGAATCTGCTGTCGCTGAATGCTTCGATCGAAGCAGCCAGAGCCGGAGAATCCGGCCGCGGTTTTGCCGTTGTAGCGGCTCAGATCAGAGAACTGGCAGATCAGAGTGCAAAAGCTGCAGTTGATACAAGAAAGCTGATCGAAGGCTCCGTACGGGAAGTGGAACAGGGCAATCAGGCAGCGGAACGGGCATCCGTAGCGATTCAGGGCGTTGTGGACGGAATCAAGCAGATTGCAGATTTTTCTAAAAATCTGAAAACGATGGTGGAAGATCAGGCGGAGGCAATGCGACAGGCTGAAATAGGAGTGAACAAGATTTCGGAAGTGGTATCGACAAACGCAGCAACTGCGCAGGAAGCTTCTGCGACCAGTCAGGAACTGTCTTCGCAGTCAATTGTGCTGGATGATCTGATCGGACAGTTTATATTAAAGAAAAGTGATGTGGAGATGCAGGAACAAAATCTCGTTCCGGCAGAATAGATCGTGTATGTTCGGCAGCTGTGTTTCGTATGGAACACAGCTGTTTTTAGAGCGTGTTTGAAAAATGCTTTCCGTGGGATGTGCTTCACAGAAAGCATTTTTCAAACACGCTCTGGTCTGTAAAAAGCAGAATGAATGGGAGGATGAAAGAAATGGAACGATGGCTGCCCTATGCTGCGGCGATGGCGCTTGTGGCAGCAGGCGTTTGGATATTCTTATCACGCTGCCATATAAGGAAAATTATGGAACAGCTCAGTCATATGCTGGAAGCGGCAGAAGAAGGCAGCTTTCGGGAGTCGGTCTATGATGAAAGCATGCTTTCTTCGATAGAAATAAAGATGGCGCATTATCTGAATGCATCGGGACTGGCAGCTGACGAACTGATCAGGGAAAGAGAGAAAGTCAAACAGCTGATTGCAGACATTTCGCATCAGACCAAAACGCCTATAGCAAATCTGTTGCTGTATGCGCAGATGCTGGAAGAAAAAGAACTGTCAAAAGAAAATCGGGAGTTTGTGCAGGAGATAAACAGACAGGCGCAAAAGCTGAACTTTCTCATTGCTGCACTGATCAAGGCGTCACGGTTGGAAACGGAGATGTTTGTGCTGCATCCCGAATGGAACCGGATATCTCCGATGCTGGAGGAAGTGATCGACCAGGTTGCGGTAAGGGCAAAATGCAAAAGGCAGACAATTTCGTTTTCACCGGATGATACCTGTGCGTGGTTTGATCGAAAATGGACGACGGAAGCAATTTATAATATTGTGGATAATGCGGTGAAATATACGGCGGATGGTGGAAACATTGCAATTTCGCTTGTACACATGGAACTATTTGCGCGGATTGAAATCTCGGATACGGGAATGGGAATCGAAGAGGCTGAAACAGCAAAGATTTTCCGGCGTTTTTACAGAGGGAGCAGTGCGTGCGGGGAAGAAGGCATCGGCCTCGGACTGTATCTGGCAAGAGAGATTCTTACAGAAGAACATGGATATATGAAAGTAGCGTCAACAGCAGGTCAGGGCAGTTCTTTTTATGTATATTTGCCGTTAAAATCAAATTCTGATATACGGTGGGGAAAGTAAGGAGGCATTTGAAAATTGAAAAAATTATGGTAGTAGAAGACGATACGGCTCTTTGCAGCGGGATTTGTATTGCCCTGCAGTCAGAAGAAAATTCTTTTTTTCCATGTGGGACGATGCAGGAGGCAAGGAAGCGGTTTGCGTCGGACAGGTATGATCTGATTATATTAGACATTAATCTGCCGGATGGGAATGGTATGGAGTTTTTAAAGGAAATTCGTGCCGGATCGTCCGTGCCGGTCATTTTGCTGACGGCCAACGATATGGAGACGGATATCGTAAGCGGACTGGAATCAGGGGCAGATGATTACGTGACAAAGCCGTTCAGTCTGGCGGTGTTGCGGGCGCGTGTGCATACGCAGCTGCGCAGGCAGGATACACAGACAAAAGAAACGGTTCGGATTGGGCCGTTTACATTTTATTTTTCTGATATGAAGTTTTACAAGGGAAGTATGGAACTGGAACTGAGTAAGACGGAACAAAAACTGTTGAAAATACTCGTTTACAATCCGGGTGTTACGATTGAGCGTACGAAACTGGTTGACCGGATTTGGACGGATGGTGCGGAATATGTGGATGAAAACGCACTATCTGTAACCGTGCGTCGTCTGCGCGAAAAGCTGGAAGACAATCCGTCCGCACCACACTATATTAAAACGGTATATGGAATTGGCTATGTATGGGCGGAAGCCTTCAAATCATGAAATCTTTCGAAACTGTTAGATTTGATGCTGCCATGGAAAGAATGTGGAAAGATTTGTATGTTATCATTTGTATCGGTAAGAAGGAGGAGATAAGGATGATTATTTTAGAAACGAAAAATCTGCAGAAAATATATGGCAGCAGGGAAACGGCAGTACACGCGCTGCGCAAGGTCAGTCTGACCGTAGAAAAAGGAGAATTTGTGGCGGTAGTAGGCACGTCCGGCAGCGGCAAATCCACATTGCTGCATATGCTGGGCGGTCTGGACCGTCCGACTGCAGGAGAAGTGATCGTAGATGGAAAATCTATTTTTACTTTGAAAGATGAAGAACTGGCAATTTTTCGACGCAGAAAAATCGGGTTTATTTTTCAGAACTATAATCTGGTTCCGGTGTTAAATGTGTATGATAACGTCGTGCTTCCGATTCAGCTGGACGGAAATGAGCCAAATAAAAAATACGTGGATCTGCTGATGCATGCGCTTGGACTGGAGGACAAACGGTACGCTCTGCCGAATAATCTTTCCGGCGGGCAGCAGCAGCGTGTGGCAATTGCACGCGCACTTGCCACAAAACCGGCCATTATACTTGCCGATGAGCCAACCGGCAATCTGGATTCCCGTACAAGTCAGGATGTCATGGGACTGTTGAAAATTACAAGCCAGCGGCTGAAGCAGACGATTGTTATGATTACACACAATGAAGAAATTGCACAGCTTGCCGATCGCATTATTCGCATAGAAGACGGCAGAATTTTGGGAGGTGGGCAGACATGATTCGGGTAAAAAATCGAAAGGTAGTTGCAAAACTTTCGAAAAAGAGCCTGTCTGCCGACCGGGTGCGCAATCTGGTTGCGGTTTTTGCCGTTGCGCTGACGACAATGCTGTTTATGACACTGTTTACGATTGCGGGTACGATGGTGCACACCGTTCAGCAGCAGACATTTCGTCAGGTCGGAAGCGCATGTCACGCTTTTTTGAAAGATCTGACCTCAGAGCAAAAAGAGATGCTGGAGAAAGATCCGATGATTCGGGAATCCGGCGGAATGCTGTTTCTTGGGGTGGCATGTAACGAGCCGTTTCGAAAAGTGCATGCGGAACTGTCTTATATGGAATCCGGATATTTAAAAAGGAGTTTCTGCCAGCCGCAGCAGGGCAGTCTTCCGCAGGAAGGCACCAAAGAGATTGCCTGTGATACCAGGGTTTTAAGCTGTGTGGGTGTTGAGCCGCAGGTCGGGGCGGAACTGACGTTGTCTTATAAAGTAAGAGGAACGGAAATTACGGATACGTTTATTTTAAGCGGATTTTGGGAATACGATCCGGCCGCCCCGACAAGTACGGCGCTTGTGCCCAAATCATATGTGGAAGAAGCACTGGCAGACCGTGAAATAACAAGTGAACAAATACAGGAAGAAATAACTCCGGAAACGGATGTGTCCGGAATGTGGACACTCGGTATCATGCTGGACAGCAGTATGCATATAGGAGAAGATGTCGAAAAAATACTGAACAGCCATGGACTTTGTGCAGCGGCGCAGTCCGGAGAAAAAAGTGTACGGATTGGCGTTAACTGGGCATATGCCGGCGCACAGCTTGCAGTCCGTGTAGATATACAGCTGATCGTAGCGGTTGTTTTGCTGCTTTTGCTGATTGTTATTACCGGTTATCTCGTTATTTACAATATTTTTCAGATATCGGTCAGCCGGGATGTCCGCTTTTACGGATTGTTAAAAACGATTGGTATGACCGGAAGACAGATTCGGCACATGATACACATACAGGCGTTTCTGCTGTCGGTGGCCGGGATACCGCTCGGACTTTGTGCGGGAAGTCTGACCGGTATGCTGCTGACGCCCGTGCTGATGTCCGTACTGAATACGAAACGTGTGGATGCTGTTATAAAACCGTGGTTTTTTGTGATTGCGTCTGCCTTTTCTTTTTTTACGGTGTTACTGTCTTGTGCAAAACCCGGGCGCAAGGCGGCAAAAGTCTCTCCGATCGAGGCGGTGCGGCATACGGATGCGGAATTGGAAGTAAAAACACGCAAAATAAGAGCACACCATATAAAAATGGCGCGTCCATATTTGATGGCAAGGGTAAATCTAGGCAGAAACAGGAAAAAAACAGCGACGGTTGTAGCGTCCATAACGTTGGCGGTCGTGTTGTTTCAGATGACTTTTACGATTGCGGTCGGTTTTGATATGGATCAATATTTACAGCCAAAAGCAGTTTCCGATTTTATTCTGGCGGATGCTTCTTACTTTCAGGTTACGAAGGACCTGGCGTCGCCTGAAATGCCGTCCGTACCGGAAGAAGACATCGCGAATATAAAAAAGGCGTGCAGATTACAGAGGATGGACGCATATACGGGCATCGTGCTCCGATTTGCGTTTATACACCAAAAGATGCCTGGATCAGGCAGGAACAATCAATGTTCCATACGGAAGATGAGAAGATACAGGAAAAGCTGCGTTATATGGAACAGGATGTCGACGGTAATCCGGCTGCAAACGCAAATGTGTATGGCATGGAAGCATATCCGCTCAGCCAGCTGCAGGTGCTGGACGGGGATCTGACGGATTTGTACGGCAAAGATCCGCATGCGATTGCGGCCGTTTATCTGGCAGATGATTATGGCAACCCCATTGCACATAGTCACTGGGCAAAAGTCGGAGATACGATACGTGTCCATTATGTGTATGAATGGGAATATTTTGACAGTGAGACAGGAAAACAGGTTACACAGGAAGAGGCATACCGCAGGCAAAGGCCGGTTCGGGCGGAAGAAAAGGAGTCTGCCGATGTCGTATATCGGGTAGCAGCCTGCGTAGCGATGAAAAATGTCATGTCGTATCGCAGTTATGAGGGGTTTGAATATGTTATGCATGCGGATTGTTTTCGGAAAGACAGCAAAACTTCGGATGTAATGACCTGGTTATTTAATACGGCATCCGATCACGGCGCTTCCGTGCAGTCGTATCTGGAAGACTATACAAACAGGCAGAATCCGAATCTGGATTTTGAGTCAAAGCAAACATATGTGCAGGCATTTGACAAACTTCGCAGCATGTTCTTTATAATGGGAGGTGCGTTAAGTGCTACGGTAGCATTTATCAGCGTGCTGAATTTTTTCCATGCGATGCTGACTTCGATTGATGCCAGAAAAAGAGAATTTGCCATGCTCCAGTCTGTCGGAATGACGGGAAGACAGCTCAGGCAGATGCTGATCTGTGAGGGACTTTTATATGCGGTTATAGCCGGAATTCTTTCACTTGTCTGCAGTTTTTGTATGGCGCCTGTGCTGAACCGTGTAGTTGGGAGTATTTTCTGGTTTGTAGCGTATCGCTTTACGGTACTGCCTGTGCTGCTTGTAGTTTTAATTTTTTGCGGAATTGGAATTGTCCTGCCGCTGTGCTGTTACCGGAATATGGCAAAACAGACGATTGTGGAGCGGTTGCAGGTGTATGAATAGTAATAAATTCGTATTCACGGTAAATTCCTATAATAATTTGATAAAACCAGATTGTCCGTTAAGGTTATTTTTGATATGGTTATAGTAATAGAAAAACTCTTTCATAAATATTGATTTACGGAAAGGATAAAAAATATGGGCACGGAAAACTTGAAAGCGGCTTCGGAGACGTTGGGATCCAAACAGCAGGCGGCTGCGGGGAAGGCCTAAAAAGAGATCTGTGGCTTTTATAAGCCGTTTTTAGACTATTGAATCAACCGGTAGAGTATGTTATACTATTTCTATTTACACCGGATACGATTGTTGAACGACAGTTCGCAAGTTAAGAAAGAAATATAAAAAATATAAAGTGGGGTGTTTCATCATGGAACGGCAGTTGGATGTATTGATCATAGGCAGCGGTCCGGCAGGACTTAGCGCGGCAGTGTATGCAAAACGGGCAGGTTTAAGCGCTCTGGTGCTGGAGAGAGAATATCGTGGTACCGGGCAGATTGCGGAAAGCGATCAGGTAGACAATTATCTGGGGCTTCCCAAAATGAACGGATACGATCTGGGAGAAGCGTTTTTAAATCATGCGCAGGAATTGGAAATCCGGTTTCAGGAAGGCACGGCATATGATTATGAAAAAACGGAAGATGGCTGGAGCGTACATGTGGAGGACGGGCAGACGATTCATGCAAAGACCGTTATTTACTGTGCAGGCGCCGCACATCGCCGTCTCGGCGTTGACGGGGAAGAGGAATTTGTCGGAAAGGGAGTATCTTACTGTGCGGTTTGTGACGGTGCATTCTACAAAGGAAAAGATACGGCGGTAATTGGCGGCGGAGATACCGCACTGGGAGATGCGTTGTATTTAGCGGATTTGTGTGATAAAGTTTATCTGATTCACCGCCGTGATCGGTTTCGGGGTGCTGCATCTACCGTACGACAGCTGCAGGAAAAAGAAAATGTAGAAATACTGACCGAGGCTGTGCCTGCGAAAATTGTCGGGGAACAGACCGTAACGGCGCTGGAATTAAAAGACGGCAGGTCCATTCCGGTACATGGGGCATTTGTGGCAGTTGGTATGCAGCCACAGACGGAACCGTTAAAAGGAGTTGTCGATCTGGATGACGCCGGCTATATTATTGCGGACGAGACCGGCATTACCTCTGCGCCAGGCTTTTTTGCAGCGGGAGATGTACGTACAAAAGCGCTGCGTCAGGTTGTGACAGCCGTTTCCGATGGTGCGAATGCGGCGGTTTCGGCTCTGGAATATATACAAAGGCAGCAGGATTAGGCGAAGTTGCAAAAGGGGAGAGACCGTATGAATAACTTTCGGAATATGTGGGACTTTGAGGTGAAACAAGGGGTTGATTTTATACATTGCAATCGGGTACATCCCCTGATGCAGACAAGAGTTCAGCAGGTATTAGAGGAGTTGCGTCAGGATCCGAATATAAAAAAATCGTATTATTTGGAAGTTCATTGGAATTTCGATGCGGCAGTTATAGCGATATAGACCTGTATATTGAAAAAAAAGATCCTGCTTTACCGCTGAGAACAGAACCTGTGTTAGACTGCGAGCTGGATATTGTTATGGATTTGGAACATGAAAATCGTTTTTATAAGCAAATAGATCATACCGGACTGCTTTTATTTGAAAGGGAGATGGAAGATGTGTGACATTCGGTTGTTTAAAAGCGCATATTTGGACTATCAGGCAGCTGCCGCACTGTATCGGATATCGGTTCCGGATGAGATGTATTTTAATATCGTTGCTTATCATTTACAGCAATGCGTGGAAAAGGTGATCAAAGGGGCTTTAGAATGTGTAGGTGTGACGGTGCCCAATACACATAGGATTACAAAGCTGCTTCAGATGGTGCAGCACAACGGAGCGAATATCACCGTTACGGAATGGCTCGATGATCATGCGGAAATGCTTAGTGAATGGGAAGCAGAGTCACGATATAATATGGATTTTGTTGTCGAAAAAAGAAAATTAGATCGTGCTATGCGGCAGATTGAGGTTTTTCTGAAACGAAATGGCATAGATGATAAATTACGCGATGAATTGCAAAGTATAGGTGCAAGAGAGCGATTAATGTCTTTTCTGCCGCAGAATTTAAGGCATTCATGCAGCGATTTTGAGATGAACTGTTATTATATTATGTTTGAAAAAAAGATAAACAATCAGGAGAATATACGGGAGAATAAGATAGATGAATCAAAAACTGGAACAGCTGAAACGGAATCTGAAAACTTATGACAACCTGGCAGTTGCATTTTCCGGCGGCGTAGATTCTGCGTTTTTATTAAAAACAGCATGTGATGTATTAGGCAGTCATGTGCTTGCGGTTACGATACGGTCCGACATATTTCCTGTGCGCGAAGAGGAAGAGGCACGGCAGTTTTGTGCCCGGTACGGAATTCGTCAGATCGTATGCGGGGTGGATGCGTTGAAAATACCAGGATTTGTACAAAATCCCAAAAACCGCTGCTATCTGTGCAAGCAAAAGATGATGGAAGTAATAACCGGTGTTGCCAAAGAACAGGGGATGTTCCATATAGCGGAAGGCTCGATTGCCGATGATGCCAACGATTACCGTCCCGGACGTCTGGCGGTTGCAGAGTCCGGCGTTATTAGTCCTTTGCAGGAAGCAGGACTCACAAAGGAGGAAATACGTGCATTATCCGCACAGATGGAACTGCCTACCTGTGATAAACAGTCGTTTGCATGTCTGGCATCCAGATTTGTATATGGGGAGCAGATTACAAAAGAAAAATTGTCCATGGTTGGTCGGGCGGAGCAGCTGTTGCTGGATATGGGATTTGACCAGGTCAGAGTTCGAATTCACGGGCAGATGGCAAGAATTGAAGTGCTGCCGCATGATTTTGAACGTATGCTGCAGGAAACCACCCGAATGTATGTGACGGAAAAATTTTATGAATATGGTTTTACTTATGTAGCTATGGATTTGCAGGGTTATCGTACGGGGAGTATGAATAAAGGGGTAAATCCTTTAATATAGTTATTTGGAAAAGGAGAAGAGCTATGCCAGATTTTAATTATGAACAGGTAAAAAATCCGCAGTATTATGCGGAAGGCAGGATGGAAGCACATTCGGATCATGTCTGTTATGCGGACACGAAGGAGGCTGCGGCAAAGAAAACGAGTCTGCGCTATTCGCTGGATGGGATTTGGAAATTTCACTATGCACGTAATTTTGACCAGACAATACGAGGTTTTCAACAGCCGGATTATGACTGTCGTCCGTGGGATGATATCCGTGTGCCTGCACATATCCAGATGGAAGGATATGACATTCCGCAGTATGCAAATGTGCAGTATCCATGGGATGGCAGAGAAGAAATCTGGACGGATCAGATTCCGTCCGAGTTTAATCCGACAGCCAGTTATGTAAAATATTTTACACTGCCGCGGGAATTTGAGGGGAACCCGGTCTACATTTCTTTTCAGGGAGCGGAAAGCGGTATTGCGCTGTGGCTGAATGGCCGGTTTGTCGGTTATAGTGAAGATAGTTTTACACCTTCCGATTTTGAGCTGACCCCATATTTAAAAGAAGGAGAAAATAAACTGGCCGCATGTGTTTTTAAGTGGACATCCGGCAGCTGGTGCGAAGATCAGGATTTTTACCGGTTTTCCGGTATTTACCGCAACGTATTTTTATATACCGTTCCAAAGACACATATATGGGATCTGAAAACGGAACCGGTGGTAGAGCCGGATTTGGTTCATGCAGATTTGAAACTGACGTTAAAAACACAGGGGACGGGGCGTGTACACATAAAAGTATCGGATAAAAGCCGTGTACTTATAGACGAGACGGCAGCGCTGTCTGCGCAGACAACATTGTCTTATCCGGTGGAACATCCGCAGCTCTGGAGCGCTGAAGAGCCATATTTATATGATATGTTACTGGAAGTTTTTGATGAATCCGAAAATCTGACCGAAGTGATTCCGCAGAAAATCGGATTTCGCCGGTTTGAGATGAAAGACGGTATTATGTGCATCAATGGAAAGCGGATTGTGTTCAAAGGTGTAAACCGCCATGAATTTTCATCGAAAACAGGACGTGTCGTATCGGATACGGAGCTTCTTACGGATATTATTACGATGAAACGCAATAATATCAATGCAATTCGTACCTGTCATTATCCGGATGATTCCGCTATTTACGAGTTGTGTGATAAATACGGACTGTATTTGATCGCAGAAAACAATCTGGAGTCGCACGGTTCCTGGGATGCGGTGGAACGAGGACTGGATGCGCCGGAAACAGCCGTGCCGGAAAACCATGAAGAGTGGCTGGGCGCAATGCTGGATCGTGTCAATTCGTGTTATCAGCGAGACAAAAATCATCCGTCGATTCTGATCTGGTCGTGCGGCAATGAGTCTTATGGCGGCAAGGTTATTTATGAGATGTCGGAGCTGTTTCGGAAACTGGATCCGCACCGCCTGGTTCATTACGAAGGCGTATTCCAGGATCGGCGTTACAATCAGACAAGTGATATGGAGAGTCAGATGTATCCTTCCGTCGAAGCGATACAAAACTTTTTGCAGGAGCATCCGGATAAGCCGTTTATTTGCTGTGAGTATACGCATGCGATGGGCAACTCGTGCGGCGGGATGCATAAATATACGGATCTGACAGACACAGAGCCACGGTACCAGGGCGGGTTTATCTGGGATTATATCGACCAGTCCATTTTGAAAAAAAACCGTTACGGCGAACCATTTCAGGCATACGGCGGTGACTTGGAGAACGTCCGACCGATTACAATTTCAGCGGAAATGGGATTGTATATGGAGAAAAACGCGATGAGTCTCCAAAAATGCAGGAAGTAAAGTATAATTACCAGAACATTTCCATTCTGTTTGATACGGATACGTTTACCGTAGTAAATAAAAACCTGTTTATCAATACGGATCAATATGCGTGTGTGTCCATACTGCAAAAAGACGGTGTTGTCATAGAGGAAAAAGAGTCGGATATCGGCGTTGCGCCGCTGTCTCAGGCATCGTTTGCACTGCCGTTTGAAATACCTAAGGACGGTGAATATGCCGTTACGATATCGTTCCGCTTAAAAGAAGATACGTGCTGGGCAAAGGCCGGACATGAAATTGCATTTGGGCAGAAAGTTTATAAAAAGCCGTTTGTGTGGAACAAGAGCGAAAAACTGTTGCGTGTCATTCACGGAAAGCTGAATCTTGGTGTGAAGGGCGATGGATTTGACGTGCTGTTTTCCATGCTGCATGGCGGACTTGTATCTTATCGTTATGCCGGAAAAGAAATGATTGAAAAAATTCCGATGCCGAATTTCTGGCGCGCACCGGTTGACAATGACCTTGGCAGCCTTGCGACAGCCCGTTATGCGCAGTGGAAGATTGCAAGTATGTACATCAGCCATAAAAGTATTGATGCACAAAAAGATGATGCGTATCATACGGCGTTTGCGGACAATCCGGTGAAAATAACGGAAGAGGACAATACGGTTACCGTTACCTTTTTGTACCATATGCCGACGACACCGCACAGTACCTGTGAAGTCTCGTATACGGTGTACGCAGATGGCGCGGTTCGGACAAAGCTTACGTATGATCCGGTAAAAGAACTGGGTGATATGCCGGAGTTTGGTATGCTCTTTACGTTGAATGCGGACTATGATCATGTAAAATGGTACGGACTTGGACCTGCGGAAACCTATGCCGATCGAAAAGAAGGTGCAAAGCTTGGCATATACGAAAATAAAGTGACGGATAATCTGGCAAAATATCTTGTTCCTCAGGAGTGCGGCAATAAAATGGGTGTGCGTTATGCATCGGTGACGGATGCAAAAGGCAGGGGTATGCTGTTTGCCGGAGATGAGATTAATTTTTCGGCATTGCCATATACTCCGCATGAAATGGAGCATGCGCTGCATGCGTATGAACTTGCGAACGTACATCATACGATTGTGCGCGTGGCTCTGGCACAGATGGGCGTTGCCGGAGATGACAGCTGGCGTGCAAGAGTACATCCGGAATACCGTATAGACGTAAGCAAAACGCTGGAGTTTCAGTTTGTATTTAAAGGAATTTAATAATATTTTATATTTCTACAATTACCCACTTGTCATACGACGTAACATCCTGTAAACTGTTTATATTGGGAACGGAATGTGTTTGATCGGGCAGTCCTGTCATAACACATTCCAATTGGAAAAAGTTATGTGCAGGAGGCGTTATGGCAGACAAGCGTATGCGGCGGAAAGCTGCGAATACGGGTAGTGTAAGGAGTAATTACAGAAAGAGAAAAACGGTTACGGCATCCATTCTGATTCCGGTATTTTTTCTGAATGTGTCCGTACCGGGCGCATCGATATGGGCGCAGACCAATCGGATCTCGCAGACCCAATCCGAAGACAAACAGATACAGGATGATTTGATATCCGAAGATAAACAGGTGCAGGACGATTTGATATCCGAAGATATACAGACCAAAGATCAGCATGCGGTTACGTTTGCACAGCTGAATGATAACGAAGTATTTCTCAAACAGTCACAGGCACGTGTCTGTACACTGACTGCAAGTACAATGATGATCCGCAGGGCCGCGATGCTTTCCGGGAATCAGGACTGGAGACAGATTACGGAAAAATCCGTACGCAAGTATGCCTGGGCGGAAAAAACCGGTCTGAAATGGAATTTTACCGCTGCGGGCGTAAGCGTTGTACATAAGTCACTTTCATCTATAAATGAGTTGATAGGGTTGTTGGACAAACATCCCGAAGGCGTTGTTATTTATAATGCACGTAAACCGCATGCGATACTTGTGACCGATTATACGGATGGGATCTTATATTGTTCGGATCCTTCCAATGACAAACCGTCCGGCAGATATCCGATCGCGCAGGCATCCATTACGGCAGAATCTGCAAGCCGGTGCTGGTATGTAAAAAGTCCGGTAAATTTGACGGTAGTAAAGACAGATGCGGATCGGCAGTCCGAACAGGCGGCAAACGGTCTGATGTACCGAGTACTTGATCAGGAGAAAAAACAGTAAGCTGTACGGGTCGCGTATCGGATGATACGACGGTTACGATACCGGAGACAGTGATATTGGATGGTGTGGAATATCAGGTTGTACAGATTGCGGAGGGCGCGTTTGCAGATGCCGCAAAGCTGAAAGAAATTACAATCGGAGCAAATATAGCCGAGATAGAGCCAAAAGCATTTTATCAGTGTAAAAAACTGCGGAAAGTGACAATACATGCGCAAAATCTTAAGAAGATTGGTACGGATGCTTTTGCAAAGATACACAAAAAGGCACAGATTTTAATTGTTGGAAAGCAGGTGGAAACATTTGCGTCTCTGCTTACGGGCACTTCCGTCCCGGTTACGGCGACAGTAGGAGCCGGAAAGCAGTAGGAAAGGAATAAGAAAGGAAAAGACAGGTATTATGGTTGTAAATTCTGTATTAAATGCGGACGGTACTCTGGCATCGGTTGGAACGGAGCAGAATACAAATACGGCAGGTACATATTTTTCCAATTATATCAATCAGGAATCTCAGGAATACGGAAACTATCTGGAGCAGATCTTTCAGAAAGCTTCGGATACTTATCATGTATCCAAAGATCTGCTGAAGGCTATGGCAAAAGCAGAATCCAATTTTCGGGCCGATGCGACCTCACACTGCGGTGCAATGGGCATTATGCAGCTGATGCCGGGAACAGCGGCTTCACTCGGCGTTACGGATGCATATAATCCGGAGCAAAACATTATGGGAGGAGCGCAGTATATCAGCCGTCTTTTGGAAAAATATAACGGCAATTTATCTTATGCTGTAGCCGCTTATAATGCAGGAAGCGGTAATGTGGACAAATATGGCGGGATTCCGCCCTTTAATGAAACGCAAAATTATGTTGTAAAAGTATTGAGATATCTGGAAGAAGGCGTTACCATACCAAACAGTTCCGTGACGGGAACGGGGACCGATGCGGCTTCTGTCTGGTCGTCGTCACAGACGGCGGGCACTTCGGGCAATACCCTGCAAAAGATTATGAATCAGTATTTTGACTATGATGATTATCTGGAATTTTTGCAGCTGTTTACAAGGGTGATTTATGAAAAACTGACGGGCGAGGCAGTAGAGTCACAGCAGTCAGACAACGATGAACGGGACAACAGTGATCAGGCGAATCTGGTGCAGTCACAGCAAGTACAGGAACAGCCGCAGGAACCTGCAAAAATTCTTACGATGAAAGTGAAAGACGCAAAAGGCATAGTGAATACTTATCGAAAGGAAGATACCGTTCAGGGTGACGCACATCAGGCGTTTGAGTATATGACAGCAGGCGGTCAGAACCGTATGGCTGTATTTTTAAATAAGACCGTATAATAAAAATAAAATCAGGACCTTTTGAAGCATTGTACTTCGAAAGGTCCTGATTTTCGGTCATCAATTATGGCCCTCAATTCCTCAAGTGATTTATGAATTGCTTTCACTAACAAAATAAAGGCCTTTCGAAGCATGACACTTCAAAAGCCCTTATTCTCAATGTTTTAAAGCTGATGACGGGAATCGAACCCGTGACCTCCGCACTACCAATGCGACGCACTACCGACTGTGCTACATCAGCAAA
>NZ_AQFT02000001.1:0-2742500 GCF_000364225.2 Eubacterium plexicaudatum ASF492 | reverse complement strand
CTATTGCCTTTATGGGGCCCGTACCGCAAACCGACACAGGTGGATGAGGAGAGGATCCTAAGGCCGACGGGAGAAGCATTGTCAAGGAACTCGGCAAAATAGCCCCGTAACTTCGGGAGAAGGGGCGCCTGCGCAAGCAGGCCGCAGTGAACAGGCCCAGGCAACTGTTTAGCAAAAACACAGGTCTATGCGAAACCGGAAGGTGAAGTATATGGGCTGACGCCTGCCCGGTGCTGGAAGGTTAAGAGGAGAGGTCAGCGCAAGCGAAGCTTTGAATCCAAGCCCCAGTAAACGGCGGCCGTAACTATAACGGTCCTAAGGTAGCGAAATTCCTTGTCGGGTAAGTTCCGACCCGCACGAAAGGCGTAATGATCTGGGCACTGTCTCGACAATGCACCCGGTGAAATTGAAGTGCCAGTGAAGATGCTGGCTACCCGCGCCAGGACGGAAAGACCCCATGGAGCTTTACTCCAGTCTGGCACTGGGGCACGGCGTTGCACGTACAGGATAGGTGGGAGGCAAGGAATTAAGGGCGCCAGCCCTTAAGGAGCCGATGGTGGGATACCACCCCTGCAGCGCTGGGGTTCTAACCGACCGCCGTTTCCGGCGGCGGGACAATGCCAGGCGGGGAGTTTGACTGGGGCGGTCGCCTCCGAAAGGGTATCGGAGGCGCTCAAAGGTTCCCTCATGATGGACGGAAACCATCAGGAGAGCGCAAAGGCAGAAGGGAGCCTGACTGTGACACCGACGGGTGGAGCAGGTACGAAAGTAGGACTTAGTGATCCGGTGGTAGAAAGTGGGATTGCCATCGCTCAACGGATAAAAGCTACCCTGGGGATAACAGGCTTATCACTCCCAAGAGTTCA
The DNA here is from genome assembly GCF_000364225.2 of Eubacterium plexicaudatum ASF492. GTDB lineage: Bacteria > Bacillota > Clostridia > Lachnospirales > Lachnospiraceae > Eubacterium_J > Eubacterium_J plexicaudatum. The sequence goes on along the minus strand of NZ_AQFT02000001.1, from coordinate 2,741,634 downwards.
CATCGACGGAGTGGTTTGGCACCTCGATGTCGGCTCATCGCATCCTGGGGCTGTAGCAGGTCCCAAGGGTTGGGCTGTTCGCCCATTAAAGCGGTACGCGAGCTGGGTTCAGAACGTCGTGAGACAGTTCGGTCCCTATCCGGCGCGGGCGGAGGATGTCTGAGGGGGTCTGGCCTTAGTACGAGAGGACCGGGCTGGACGGGCCGCTGGTGCACCTGTTGGAGACCATCTCCATGGCAGGGTAGCCAAGCCCGGAAGGGATAAGCGCTGAAGGCATCTAAGCGCGAAGCCCGCCCCAAGATGAGACATCCCCCAAAAGGATAAGACCCCTGGGAGAACACCAGGTAGATAGGACAGAAGTGGAAGTGTGGCAACACATGGAGCGGACTGTTACTAATCGGTCGAAGGCTTGACCAGAAAAGGTTGAACTAAATGTGAAGAAGGTTTGTGACAAAGGTTTTTTGTAAAGATCGGATGGAATTCTGTATGAAGTTTTGAGGGTATATAAAGAGTTGAAAATTTAGGGGTGTAGTTCATCGGTAGAATAAGAGTCTCCAAAACTCCAGAGGAGGGTTCGATTCCTTCCACCCCTGTTAAATGGATAGGTATAGAACCCTGGTCTGTATGGACCAGGGTTTTTTATATCATCACGAATCTATGATGCCAAATAGCGGCCATAATAAAGTAAGATAGAATTATTATGGAGTACGTAAGGAGGAGCATGATGGAGAAATACGAAGACAATCCGGACAGACTGATTGAACAGACTCTGATTGAAAATTACAGCCGCTACTATCATCTGGCATACAGCTATGTCAAAAATGAATTTGATGCGATGGACATTGTGCAGGAAGCTGCCTGCAAAGCAATTTATAAAAGTGATACGTTAAAAAATCCGGATTATGCCGGAACATGGATATGCCGGATTTTGCTGAATGAAACATATAACATCCTGCGGAAAAAACAAAGGGAAGATTATCAGACACAGGAGTTGGAATTGTTTCAGGAAGACAGTTATGAAGATACGGATTTGCGACAGGCAATTCATGCGCTGCGGCAGGAAGAACAGATCGTAATTTATCTGCGCTATTATGAAGATAAACAATTAGATGAGATTGCGGAGATTACAAAAGAAAAGCTGAGTACGGTAAAAAGCAGGTTATATCGTGCGATGCATAAATTAAAAATCGTACTTGCCGATTAATCAGAAGGGAATTTTTTCTTATGGACAAAACAAATTTTATGGGGTATTATATGGTATCTGCAGGTGGTTTTTTAATCGGTACAATATTGTTTGCATGGTTTTTTCTCCCGGCTGTTCTGAAAGGGATGCTGAATGCCGGCAGCATTACCGGGATGCTGCTTAGTGCTGCTTTTATGTTTTACAGCATACGTTATAGACAGATTCATTCGTTTTTTTGTGCTTATGGGGAAAAAAGCCAATGCGCATTGTTTTTCTGCTGCTTGTGATTTTGATGTTAATCGGTATGATATTGGTGGCGGCGGCTTCTGCGGCAATTATCGGAGCTACTTCCAAAACGATTCCGCACAATACTCCGGCAGTCGTGCTGGGATGTGCGGTAAAGGGAACAAGACCAAGCAAAGTGCTGCAGGAAAGAATAGATGCGGCTTATGATTATTTGCAGGAGAATCCGCAGGCAATCTGTGTTTTATCCGGTGGAAAAGGTGTCGGTGAGGATATTTCCGAGGCAGCGTGCATGTATGAGAATTTACAAAAAGCCGGTATTCAAAGCCAGAGGCTTTATCAGGAAGCAGAATCGGTAAATACACGGGAGAATCTTGAGAATTCCGCAAAGATACTTGGTGATTCGCAGGCCGCCGTAACGGTAATATCGAGTGAGTTTCATCTGTATCGCGGCAGATGGTGGGCAGACAGACTTGGATATGAAAGCTATGGATATGCAGCCCGTACGGACTGGAAATATTTTCCGACTCTGTTTTTACGGGAAGTCATTGCTGTTGTGCATTTGTGGTTTACAACATGGATATGAAAAGATTTCTTAACAGATATGTCATAAACAAATAAAATTTGACAACCGAAACAAGGCTGATTATAATTAATGATTGTTGGAGTAATATATTTTAAAATCAATGTATATGATAGGACGATTTTTATGAAACGGGATTACATATTTTTCATATGGAGGCAGCTATGGTATTTTCAAGTTTAATGTTTATTTTTCGGTTTATGCCTCTGTTTTTTTTATCTTATTTTTTAACTCCGAAATCATTTCGTAACCTTGTATTGTTTGTCGGAAGTATAGTGTTTTATGCGGTCGGAGAACCGGTTTATATTTTTTTAATGTTATTTTCGATTTTTATGAATTTTTGCATTTGTGTACGCCTGGCGAGAGAACAAAGGAAAAGTCATCGAAGATGGATTCTCTTTTTTGCGATGCTGTTAGATTTTGGACTGCTGTTTTTGTTCAAATATTTTGATTTTTTTGCTGCGAATCTGAATCAGATTCTGAACAAAGAGATCGTACCGTTATTAAATCTGACATTGCCGCTTGGGATCAGTTTTTATACCTTTCAGATTGTATCTTATGTCGGAGATGTTTACACCGGAAAAATGAAGCATCCGGGTACGTTGCTGGAGTTTGCAACATACGTATGCATGTTTCCGCAGCTGATTGCGGGACCGATTGTTCAGTATCAGGAAGTATCTCATGCATTAAGAGACCGAAAAACAACTTTGTATGATGTGGAACATGGTCTGGAAGTATTTTGCTTTGGACTGGGTGCAAAAGTGCTGCTGGCCAATAAAATTTCGATTTTTTGGAATCAGGTACAGGGCATTGGGTATGCAAATATATCCACGCCTGTAGCCTGGATGGGAGCAGTTGCTTATTCGTTTCAGATTTATTTTGATTTCTGGGGCTATTCGCTGATGGCAATTGGATTGGGATATATGATGGGCTTTCGATTGCCGAAAAATTTTAACAGTCCTTATATGGTGAAATCGGTAACACAGTTTTGGCGAAACTGGCATATGACGCTTGGACGTTTTTTCCGCGAATATGTGTATATACCGCTGGGCGGCAATCGCAGAGGAAATGTGCGGATGCTGTTTCATATGTTTCTTGTATGGTCATTAACCGGTTTATGGCATGGCGCAAGCTGGAATTTTGTACTCTGGGGACTGGGATTTTTTGTTCTGCTTACATTAGAAAAGTGTATTTACGGAAAATTTCTTGAAAACGGCAAAATAATAGGACATATTTATATCTGGATTTTAATTCCTGTTACATGGGTAATATTTGCAATATCGGATTTTCCGCAGCTGGTAATATATTTGCAGCAGATGGTGGGAATTCACAACCAGCCGGTACTGGTAGGCAGAGAGCAGCTGATACGATATGCAAAAGAATATGGAAGTCTGTTTTTGCTCTGTGCGGTATTTTCCACAAGACTCCCCGAACGGATCTATCATTACATTCGCGGGGGCCTGGTTGTAGTCATACTGGCATTTGGCATTTTTTGGCTGAGTGTGTATGAACTTGCGAATGGAGCAAATAATCCGTTTTTATATTTTAGATTTTAATTATTGAAAGGTACGGGAATATAGAATGAAATTATGGAAATGGTTTGTAAAATGTCCGACATTGTTTTTGCTGCTGTTCGGATGGCTCGGACTGACGGCGTTTACATGGTCGGAAGGCAGGATGCCGCAGAAGCTGGATCAGGAACTGATCGAAAATCCTGTGTTTACGGCACTGCTGGAACCGGAAGCGCCGGATTCCATCTTAGGAGATTCGGATGTTGCGCTGCCGGACGAAGATATGGAGCAGGACGTGCAAAACGACGCGGAACAGGAAAAACAGGATGCTGGTAAAAATAAGTCCGATCAGCCGGATATCAACAATGTATCGGAAATAAAAAATACGGGAACAAAGGATACGGAAAAAGACTTACATGAGACAATAAAAACGGAAAAGTATGAAATCAGAGAAAAAGAACAGGAAGAAATTGGCGTAACGAATTTTAAGGAATACAAAAAGAAAAAGACAGATTCCAGGTATTATTCGGACCCGGGAAAGATAGCTCTGACGACGGAATTTTCTTATCAAAAGACAGATAAAAGTTATTTTGACGACGCGGTTTTTATCGGTGATTCCAGAACGGTCGGAATGCAGGATTATTCCGGTCTTGAGAACGCGCAGTTTTTTGCAAAAACAGGCATGAATGTGTATGATATTTTAGAAGATAAATTTATTACGGATCCGAAAACAGGAGAAGCGGTGACGGTTGCACATATGCTTAAGAACTATCGGTACGGTAAAATTTACTTTATGGTTGGAATCAATGAACTAGGTACGGGCAATACCGGTACATTTCAGGAAGCTTATGCACGTGTACTGCGAAAATTTCATAAATGGCAGCCGGATGCGATTATTTATATTCAGGGTATTATACCGGTCAGTAAGGAAAAAGCGTCCGGAGATGCGATTTTTAACAATGTGAATATCAATGATAAAAATGTGGCAATTGCGCAGCTTGCGGATGGTAAAAATATTTTTTATCTGGATGTCAGTAAGAAACTGACAGATAAAGATGGATATTTAAAAGAGGATTACACTTTTGATGAAGTACATATGTATGCGCAGTATTATCAGCTGTGGACTGATTTTTTGTTGAAGCATGCGGTCGTACGGTAACGGCTGTCAGGTTGCGGAGTATGCACTTCGGATGATTCTATGTCTGACATGGAATTATCCGGAGTGTTTTTTTGTGTTGACAACAGAGTGTTGTTATGTTATGGTGTACTAGTAAAAATGATACACACAGTACATACGATACAAATAATATATGCCATGTACGCGGAGCGGCTGGTAACCGATCAGCTTATCCGAATGGAGTTCATAAAATGAATATGGCTATATGCAGGTTGTTATCAGAAAGGAGAAGTGGTATATGCTGGAATTAAACTATCGTGATGCAAGGCCGATCTATGAGCAGATCAAAGACGGTTTGCGAAGGCTGATTCTTTCCGATGTCATCCGTCAGGACGAAAAGCTTCCGAGTGTGAGAGAGCTGGCGAGTCAGCTGGCAATTAATCCGAATACGATTCAGAAAGCATATCGGGAACTGGAGCAGGAAGGTTATGTCTACACGGTGTCCGGAAGAGGGAGTTTTGCGGCGCCGCTCAGTGATGTTCGCTCCGGTAGACAGGAAATACTGCTTGAACAGTTTGACGAGACGGTAACGGAACTTTTGTACCTGAAAAAGGATCCGGATGAGTTAAAAAAGAGAATTGACGAATTACAGCAGGGAGGTGCAAAGTCATGATTGAAGTGATCAATGTAACAAAACGGTTTGACAGGTTTACGGCATTGGATCAGGTAACGATGCATGTGAAAAAGGGTGTGATCTATGGACTGGTTGGACCAAACGGTGCAGGAAAATCTACCATAATACGGCATATTACCGGCGCATATCGCCAGGATGCGGGAGAGATTCGTGTAGATGGACAGATTGTGTATGAAAATGCCGCTGCAAAAGCGAATATTGCTTATATTCCGGACGATATCTTCTACTTTAATCAGTCAAATCTGAAAGATATGGTTCGGTTTTACAAAGAGATGTATGCTTCCTTCGACAGCGATTTGTTTGAGCGTCTGCAGGATTGTTTTCCATCTATTAACCGCAGACGTGCAATCCGCAGACTGTCAAAAGGGATGCAGAAGCAGGCTGCATTCTGGCTGGCGATTTGCTGCAGGCCAAAGCTGCTCATTCTGGATGAGCCGGTAGACGGACTGGATCCGGTTATGCGCAGGCAGATTTGGAGTCTTTTAATGTCGGATGTGGCAGAACATGGAACAACGGTGCTTGTCTCTTCCCATAACCTGCGTGAATTGGAAGATGTTTGTGATCATGTGGGAATTATGCATCATGGAAAAATTATTATGGAAAAATCGCTGGATGATCTGCAGGGTGGTGTTTCCAAAGTACAGCTGGCGTTTGAAAGTGAAGAACTGCCGGTATTGCCGGATGGAATGGAAATTTTGCACAGATCGAAGGCAGGAAGAGTGCATACATTGATTATCCGCGGAGAACAGAGTGTTATTCGGGCACAGATCGCTTCTCTGAAACCAATCCTGTTCGATATTCTTCCGCTGACGTTAGAAGAGATTTTTATATATGAGTTGGGAGGCGCTGAGTATGAAGTCAAAGATATCCTTATTTAATAAAGCTGTTTTCAGACATAATCTTACCGGAGGATGGGGGTTATGGACTGCGATTACGCTCTTTTATCTGCTGTCGCTTCCGGTTGGTGTCTATGGTGTGCTATCTGATGTGACGCAATATTCGAACAGTACGGGAACAAAGCTTTCGCTTCAAATCCAGGAGATGATGATTTCCGGTGTCTGGGGACCAATGGGCTTATTTGTAGAGGTATTTGCATTTGCGGCGCTATTTTGTGCCATGTATGTATTTTCTTATTTATTTACCGGTAGAAATTCCAATATGATGCATACGTTCCCGGTCAGCAGGATTTCACTGTTTGTTACAAATTATGTAACCGGGCTGTTGTTTTTGCTTGTGCCGATGACGCTGTCAGCGCTGCTGGCGCTTGCCACAGGTGCGCTACATGGCGCGGTGAGCAGTAAGGTTGTGCTCTCTTATCTGATCTGGATTGCTGCCGCGGCAGTAGAAAATATCTTTTTCTTTAGTATGGCCGTCTGTGTGCTGATGTTTGTAGGAAATATATTTGCCGTACCGGTCATATATCTGATCTTAAATTTTTTGTATGATGGCTGCATCCTTCTGATGGAAACGATGATGAGTATCGTCTGCTATGGTCTGCAGTCTTATGTATTAAGCAGCAGCAGGATTGGTGTGCTTACGCCAATGGTATATCTGGCCCGCAATGTAAAGATTAACGGTAGCACAGCAGTATATGAACAGTTTGAGGACGCTTTTCAGAATATGAATGTATTGCCGGGGTATTTTGCAGCGGCTGTTCTGTTTACTTGCATTGCAATTGCAGTATATGAAAAAAGCATCTGGAGACGGCAGGAGACGTGATTACCGTTAACTGGCTGAAACCAATTTTTCGGTGGGGAGCGGCGATCTGCACATCGGCGCAGATCGCATTGCTGATCAGCAGCATGTTTTATACAAAATCCTTTTCTTTTATTTTAGGGATTGTGATTACATCGGGCCTGCTTATCTTTTTTATTGTACAGATGCTGCTGGAGCGCAGCGTGCATATTTTTACAAAAAGAAAGATTCGGGAAAGTATCGTTTATACGGTAGCTGTCTGTACGTGCTATGCCGGCTTATACCTAGATGTGGCAGGTCTGGAAAAAAAGATACCTCCAATGGAAGAAATACAGGCAGTGAAGATACAGGGTAATTTGAATCTGATAGCTTATGAGCAGGAAGAGATAGCTTTTATCCGTGATATTCACAGTCAGATTGTACGGTCCAAGAGTCAGTTAAAAAAACAGGCTGCCAATCATTATCGTATTTCGGAATATGCAACGGTTGAATATTTATTAAAAGACGGTTCAACATTTGAAAGAGCATATCAGATTCCGGAGTCGGAAGAAGCAGAACCTATTTTGAATCAAATACACGATTATTCACAAAAACGGATGTTATGTTAAGACAGTATTTTGGCATTCACTATCCGGAGGTTGTGGTATATGGCGGCGTATGGCAAACATTTGAAAACGACGGTTCCGCAAATGAAGTCAGAATTTCGGAAGAAGATGCAAAACAGCTTTATGAGGCATTCGTTTCCGATATTAAGAACAGAAAACCGGAAAAGCGTATAAAAGCGGGTGAAGAAGAGACAGCGGAAGCAGACACTGTGGCAGCCGAGGAGGTCGGATACCTGAAACTGGATGTCAGAGATGAGGCGGGATATATCAGAGTTTATGATCATATAGGACTTTTAAACATGCCGGCAGCCGATCTGAGGAAAGATGGGGAGGCGGAGATAACGGTAGAAAGCGAAAATAACGCCTGTGTTATTGAAAAACTGCGGGAACTCGGGTATTTAGCCAACCCGTCCGGCTCCCAAACAAAAGATCGGGGCTGATGGAAACGTCGGTGAAGAGTTAAATATGGCATCGAAAAATTTAACAAAAATTATATTTTATTTTTATTTTGGATCGTTAGTATGGATTGGGGCATCGGGAATGATGTTTCTGATAGGAGTGTTACTGATTGTGAATCTTTAGAGTAAGAGCGTGTTTGGAGTTGTCCGGCACGCTCCGTTTTCTTTTTCAGGGAATAGTTTCATGTGCTTTCGGTTAAAATAATCGTGATATCGGTTCTTTAATATAATACCGAAATAGAGATGGAAATCAGGAGCAGGAAGAGATGAAAAAAATAACGATGATGTGTCCGATCTGTATGGTACTGTTAGCATTGTCCGGATGTGCAAACAGTTCGGATGCAAAAGAAAACGGCCCAAGCTTAGCGTATGCGCAGGCGGTAGAAGTGCTTCGTGCGGTTGCGGATGCTTATACGGAGGAGGAGCGGTTTGCCATGTGTGGAGGAGATCAGGAACATGCGGTTATGGATGAGCCGGGTACGTTTGATATCGGAAAGACAGAAGAGATGAAACAGTCGCTCGGACTTCCGGCGGAGTTTGGCACAAAGATTTCAGAGGCGGCTTCCATGGTACATCTGATGAATGGAAATATATTTACCGGAGCGGCTTATCGTCTGAAAGAGGATGTTAAGACAGATGATTTTGCAGAGGCAGTCAAAACCGAACTGGCAGAAAAACAATGGATGTGCGGACAGCCGGATACGATGGCGGTCATAGATGTGGACGGTGTTTATGTCATTACCGCATATGGAGAAGCCGAAACGATGAAAACGTTTCGGCAAAAAGCTTTGTCTGTTTTGAAAAATGCTGAAATTGTGACAGAAGCGCCGATTGTGTCATGATTTTTTCTAGTGTTACATTTTTATTTTATTTTTTGCCGATAACAATGGCACTGTATTTTTGTATGCCGTTACCATTTCGAAACGGCATGCTGCTTTTATGCAGTTTGTTTTTCTACGCATGGGGAGAACCGCGGCATATCATTGTCATGGGGATGAGTATAGCAGCCGGTTATGGATTCGGACTGCTTGTGGAAAAATATAAAGAAAGGCCGATGGGACGCGTCTGGTGTGTGCTTTCCGTCTGCATCAGTCTTTCTTTTTGCTGTATTTTAAATATGCCGATTTCTTTCTTACAAATCTGAATCGGATAACAGGAGCGAATATTCCGCTATTGCACGTATCGCTTCCGATTGGCATCAGTTTTTACACGTTTCAGATGATCAGCTATACGGTAGATGTATACAGAGGAGAGACGGCGCAGAAAAATATTGTGCATCTGGCCGTCTATATTACAATGTTTCCACAGCTGATTGCAGGGCCGATTGTCCGATATGCGGATATTGCAAGGCAGATCGAAAGTAACCGCAGGACTACCTTTGAAATGGCAGCGGAGGGAATTCGTTTTTTTGTAATCGGACTGGCAAAAAAATACTGCTTGCCGATCAGCTTGCGCAGCTGTGTGTGCTGTTTCGAAATGCGGAACAAAAATCGGTGTTGTTTTACTGGATCTATGCGCTTGGCTGTTCTTTATATATTTATTTCGATTTTTCCGGTTACAGTGACATGGCGGTGGGCCTTGGAAGAATATTTGGATTTTATTTTCCCGAAAATTTCCGATATCCTTTTGTATCCGCAAGCATAACCGAATTTTGGAGACGCTGGCACAGATCACTCGGTACCTGGTTTCGGGATTATGTCTATATTCCGCTGGGCGGCAACCGCTGTGGACACGGGCGTCAGATCGTCCATATTTTTATCGTATGGATGCTGACCGGACTGTGGCATGGTGCGGAATGGAATTTTGTTATATGGGGACTTTATTTTGCGGTATTGATTTGTGCGGAAAAGCTGTTATTGAAAAAAGAAGGAATTGTTTCCCATATGTATTTCCTGTTTTTTATTCTCATCAGTTTTGTCATTTTTCACGCACAGGATATGGAGCAGGCAGTTTCCGATCTGGGCGGACTGTTTGGAGCAGGCGGATTGCCGGTGGTGACGGAAGAAACGCTGTACTATTTGCGCAGCTATGCAGGAATTCTGCTGTTTGCAGTATGCGCTGCCTTGCCATGCATGCGTTTTCTATCGGCAGTGATAAAAAAACGGCCTGTGTACACAAAGATTTGGAACGGTATGGAACCGATTGCACTGCTTGGTCTGATGGTTGTAATCAGTGCGTATCTGGTGGACAGTTCGTTTCATCCGTTTTTATATTTTCGGTTTTAACGGTTTTGTTTTACTGCTTACTGCTGTCAATGTTATTGTTTTTACTGAAGGCTGGAAATTGGTATGGAAGGAGTTTGCTATGCAAAGGCATCCTGTTTTTATTTGCATGCTGGCAGTTTTGTTTTTATCGGTATCATTTCTGTTTTGCTTATTTCTGAAAAAACCGGAATATTCCGATACGGAACGACGTTATCTGGCGAAAGCGCCGAAACTGTCCGTAGAGACGGTGAAAAGCGGACGGTTTATGTCGGATTTTGAAGCTTTTGCACTGGACACGTTTCCGTTTCGTGAGCGTTTGCGCACGATTAAATCATGGACGGCGGCTTATCTGATGCGACTGCAGGACTGGCAGGGGCTGTATGAATCCGACGGATATTTTGCCGTTATGGAATATCCGATGCGGGAAGCGTCACTGACACAGGCGGCAGAGCGGTTTGCAGCGATCTGCCGTCGATATGCGACGGTAGAAAACGCCGTATATCTGTCTGTCATACCGGATAAAAACTGTTTTCTTGCAGAGGAGAGCGGTCACCTGTCGATGGATTATAAGGAGCTGGAACATAAAATGGAGCAGAAAGCAGGGTTTGCAGACTATATTCTAATCTCCGATCTGCTGGAAATGGAAGATTATTATAAGACGGACCCGCACTGGAGGCAGGAAAATATTACCGATATAGCGGACAGGCTGGCAGAACAAATGGGGGCCGTAATAAATGAAGAATATACGCTGCACACGGCCACACAGACGTTTTACGGAGCATATTACGGCCAGTCCGGACTTTCGGCGCAGCCGGATACGCTGCGGTATCTGACAGGAGATGCGATTAATCGGTGCAGCGTCTATGACTGGCAGAACGATAAGCAGATTGCGGTATACGATATGGAAAAGGCAGCCGGGAAAGATCCATATGAGCTTTATTTATCCGGTCCGTTGTCGCTGGTTACAATCGAAAATCCAAAAGCGCAGCGGCAAAAACGGCTGGTTATGTTTCGGGATTCGTTTGGTTCTGCTCTTGCGCCGCTTCTGGTCGGCGGCTACGCAAGCATAACGCTTGTAGATATCCGCTATATTCGACCGGAAGTTCTGGGCCGGTTTGTAGATTTTAAAGACTGTGATATCCTTTTTCTGTACAGTACGCTTGTATTAAATAACAGTGAAAGTCTGCTTTCGGAATAAAACGTTTCCTTATATTATAATATTATATTATTTATTGACATTGTTTTGTACAGGTGCTAAACTTGTTATATGTTATTACTAAAAAAAGAGGATTTTTTTGCGGTAATTTCAATGAGTTTGTATAAAAATGCTGCCATACGAGGAGGATGAAGCATGAATATTGATCAGGAAAGCCAGGATAATCTGCTGTCTGTAAATGAGAGCGGTAATAATGAGGCAGAACTGTTAAGGGAGAGCAGAATACTGGAACATACACATTCCTTTATCGTAGAATATAATTTTAAGACAAAACAATGTTATATAGATCCCGCACAGCGCCGGCATGTATACGGAGACTGGCAGAGTGATATAAATAACGATCGTATCAATTACAAAAAAGTTGTATTAAGAGACGATATTCCCGCCATACAGGCATTTTTTGATTTTTCCGATCTGAAAGCAGGGGACAGCAGAAGCATCAGCGCAAGATTTTATGTGGAAGCACACGAATATGAATGGTATCGTGTCAGTCTCGTCTGCTATGCGGATGCGGAAGGGGAAAAAGAACGGGTGCTGATTACGTTTACAAATGCGGAGCGGGAATTGGAAACGGTACGGAAATTAAAATTCCTGCTTGCCAAAGATCCGCTGACGCATATGCCGAATCTGGAAAGTTTTCTGCAGATGACGGAAAAAATGATATGTACGCATCCGGATCAAAGTTATGCGATTATCCGGATGGATATTGATAAGTTCCGTATTATCAATCAAATGTATGGTACAAAAGAAGGAGATAACATCCTGCGCTATATAGGCGTCAAGATTCAGGAATGGGCAGGACCGATTTTGGAAACGAGTACATATTGCAGAATTTCTTCGGATCTGTTCTGTATCTGCATGCCGGCAGATGCCGGTGATATACAGGAAATTATTGATTTCATACAGACGTCGCTGCATGCATATCCGCTTAAGTTTGATATGGTGATGTCGTTTGGCGTTTATATTACATGCGAAGAAGACCGGCGTGAGCAGACGTGTGTTTCCACATTGATGGATCGGGCGGCATCGGCGCAGCGTATGGTGAAAAACAGTTATATGAATCATGTCGCTTATTATGACAGTGTAATCCGTAAAAAAGAGATTGCGGAGCAGATTATTATATCGGAAATGAAGAAAGCGTTGGAAACGAACCAGTTTCAGGTGTATCTGCAGCCAAAGTGTCAGATGGATACGGGAAAGATCATTGGTTCGGAGGCTCTTGTGCGGTGGATTCATCCGTCGCAGGGAATTATATCTCCCAGTGAATTTATTCCGGTATTTGAAAAAAACGGATTTATTTCGGAACTTGATTACTATGTACTTCGTGCGACCTGTCAGATGATTCGCAAATGGCTGGATGACGGAAAAAAAGTATATCCGATTTCGGTCAATGTATCCAGAACCGATTTGTATAATCCTAATTTACCGGAACAGATCAAAGCGTGTGTGGCGGAGTTTGACGTACCGCATGAGCTGATTGCGTTTGAACTGACGGAGAGTGCGTTCATATCGGATAATATGCAGTTATACAATCTGGCAAGACTGTTGCAGGAAAATCATTTTCATGTGATGATGGATGATTTTGGAAGCGGGTACTCTTCTTTAAATTCTTTACGGGAAATTCCGGTAGATGTGTTAAAAATAGATTTAAAATTTCTTCCTCCGTCTTCCGATGATAAACGTGGGAATGTGATTTTACATTCGATTGTGGATATGGCAAAACGGCTGGGGCTGGAAGTCATTGTAGAAGGTGTGGAAACGATTGAACAGGTGGAATTTTTATTATCCATAGGATGCCGTAACGCGCAGGGGTTTTATTTTTACCGTCCTATGCCGGTATCGGAATATGAACGGTGTCTGGAAGAAAAACCAAAGGAAATAAGCGTGCGCAGACAAGAGGAACTAAACAGGTAAAAGTGGGAGGTATTTTATGGAGAAGTTGATACTCGTAGTGGATGATGCGAAATTTGCCAGAGTCATTACCAAAAAGGCTTTGCAGAATGCAGGCTATGAAAATATTGTAGAAGCGGCTACAGCTGCCGCAACACTGGAGATTTTTCAGGAAAAAAAACCGGATTTAACATTATTGGATATTACGCTTCCGGACAATACGGATCTGACCTTATTAAAAAAACTGCTGGAAATAGACCCGAAGGCTTCGATTGTGATCAATTCGGCAATCGGTCAGGAGCTGATTATTATGGATGCGTTGAAAGCAGGGGCCAAAGATTTTATTGTAAAACCGTTCAATGAAAAGGAATTTATTAAAATTGTCAACAAGGCTCTTGGTGCCTGAATGATGGCCAAGTGACAGGAGTGGGGGAGTGAATATGGGGCTGTTTGACCAGGATGGGAAACTGGATACGGATGTGCAGGACGTTCTGTATGAACTTGGCAATGTAGGGGTAGGTATGGCAAGTATTACAATGGGCAGACTTCTGGACGTACGGATCGAACTCGTATCACCGAATGTCATACCGGTAACGGAGGTGTCCGAGCAGATGCTGCTGTCACAGATCGAACCGGATGATATCGGGATCTGGATGCGGTTCGCAGCGCCGATGAGCGGATTTGTACTGTTTCTGTTAAAACGTTCGTTTGTCCGTGCAGTTGTGGAAAAAATGACGGGGAACCGATGTGAAAAGGAGAAGCTGTTCGGTGATGAAATTGCGTTTTCGGCGGTAACGGAATTTGCAAATATGCTTTCCGCCGCATATATGAAAGCAATTGGCAACTATACAAATATACGGATATTTTTATCTCCATATATGTTTGTAGATAAAAACGAGCGGATCAGCCTTGGGGCCGCACCGCAGACGGAAAGCGTGGCCGCGGATCAGGCAATCTGGGTGGAGACAAGATTTCAGCTGTCGGATGAAGGAGGCAAGACGGACGATGCGGGACGGGCGATTATGCTTCCGGACGGCAATACGGTGCAGATGCTCATGAGGGCATTAGGCATATAAATAAAACGAAAGCTTTGATCTGTACGACAGAAAAAGGAACAGCGGCGCACAGGTCCGGGCTTTTTTTGTCTGGCATGACATTCGCATTTTTTACAAGGGAGACACATATGGAGGATGAAAAGATTATTGAATTATATTGGCAGAGAGACGAAGAGGCGCTCAGACAGACAAATCTGAAATATGGCGCTTTTTGCTATTATATCGCGCAGAATATTTTAAATAATGAGGAGGACTCCAAAGAATGCGTAAATGATACGTGGTTTAAGTCATGGACGGTGATTCCTCCGAAACGTCCCCGGTTTTTTCAGGCGTTTTTAGGGAAAATTACAAGAAATCTGTCGTTAGACCGTTATCGGAAGAGCAGAGTTAATAAACGCGGAGGCGGAAAGCTGGATCTGATATATGAAGAACTCGAAGAATGTATCTCCGATTTGGGTTCGGATGAGACGCGTACGGATACGATTGTGATTACGGAAGCGATTCGTCAGTTTCTTACAGAGCTTTCCAAAGATGCCAGAATTATTTTTGTAAGGCGATACTGGTATGCAGACAGTGTTGAAAACATTGCACAACGGTATGATATGACGGAAAGCAAGGTAAAATCGTCGTTAATGCGCAGCAGAAATAAGCTGAAAGCTTTTTTGGAAAAGGAAGGGATCATTGTATGACAGGAAATGCAGGAGAACGGCTGTTTCAGGCAATGGAACAGATTTCGGATGAAATGATTCTGGAAGCGGCACAGGAGCATGCGGATGCGCCTGCATCAAAAGAGGAACGGAGTCCGGATACGGATGCGGATTTTCAGGTGGCTGGGAAAGTACGGAATAAACTGCCATATAAAAAAGCGGTAATGGAAAAACTGGGCGGATATCTGAAATATCTGCCGGTAGCGGTATGTCTGTGTATTGTATTTGGCAGTACCGGATATATTATAAACAATTATATGCATGAGGATTCCTCGAAAAGTATCAATCAGGAATCCGGTTCCGATGGCGGTGCGGAAGGTGCATATGATGACGCGGTCGACGCGGCAATAAAGGAAGAATATGTAAGCGCCGGGGCTTCCGATCAGAAGAATGATCAAACGCAAAATGCGGCTCCGTCGGAGCAGAGGGACTGGCTGCCGGTTCGTTATGATTCCTACGAAGGCCCGGTTTTCCCGTTGACGGCGACAGGGGATACGCAAAAGCTGAAAGTAAGCCGCAGACTGGACGGGGCGGTAAGTACGCAGAGCAATGAAAACGGTGGGACTGCGCTGTTGCAACTAAAAGACACGTATAAAATTAAAAATACGTCAAAGCATGATAAAACACTGCAGATTTTGTATCCGTTTGTAACGACGCTGAACGGTGTGGATGAAGCGGCCGCACCGATTTTGCAGATAAAAGGACAGGACGACATAACGACGGCTTACAGCGTAGGGGAAAGCATTCATGCATACCGGGACGCCGATCCGGAGGAAACGTCGTCTCTGCAGGATTATGTGCGGATTTTTAACGAACAGACAGAGTATCAGGAGCAGGCGCTGGCAAAAGAGGCGGACTGGAATAAAAATGTGTCTGTCTATACATTTTCGGAAACTGCCATGCAGGAGCAGGGCGTAGTCGGGATTACGGTCAGCGATGCGGATGCGGATGTGCTTACCTATGGATTTGACCATTCTTTTACGAATGAAGACGGCAGTACAACCTATTGCTTTTTTGCTTCGCCGGAACGGAAAAAACGGATGCTGATTGTAACCGGAGAGCAGACGACAAAACCGCAGCCGGGATATTATACCAATCTGGACTGTGAAGAAAGCATAGATGAACTGCAGTACGAAATGAGCAGACAGGAAATGGCTTATGCGGATGCGCTGCGTCTGTGCGGCAACGATGCGGTGAGAAATCTGCGGAAAAATTATGAACAGGAAATGGCTGAGGACAATCTTGCGGAATACGTAAATGAAGATGCGGCTTTTCGTGTGCTGACGATGATTGGCGAAGAAGATACGTTTTATGATATATGCAGGCAGCGCTATCAGAATACGGAGTTAACGGAGATTTTTGAACGGCTTTTTGGGGAAACGAGAGTCGTATATGCAAGAGCTACAATTACGATTCCAGCGAAGCAGACCGTGAAAGTGATCATACGGACGCAGAAAGGGCGGTCACAGGCGTCAGACAGGCCGGAAGAAGCAGCGGACATGGATGTAACTTATGATTTTATTTCCGATGAACAGAGCCATCTGCAGATAGGCAGGACAGCCGTGACGCTGCGTTGCGAAGGTGGATGGCAGCTGAAAGAACAGACGATGGGATTACGCGAGACGCAGAACCATATATGGCAAACCGACAAACCGGAGCAAAACAGTTCGGTTACCTTTGGCTGCCAATAAGCGTTTGTTTTGAATCAAATACATTAAAAATTAAGGATTGATTTCTATTTTAGATAGTGTTTTAATAGAAATGGAAGAACATGTAATTCGTATCGAACATAAAAAAGAAATCAGGAGGAGAATCATATGTTTGGTTTTGGGCAGATGATAAACATTTTAAAAAAGAATCCGAAAAAAATCGTATTTACGGAAGGGAATGACCCTCGTATTTTAGAGGCTGCGTCCCGCCTGCTGGCAAGCTATTTCCTGAATCCGATTTTAGTAGGGGATGAAGATGAGATTATTGCTGCAGCAGAAGAATGCGGCTATAATATTCGCGGTGCGGAGATTATTGATCCGGAAAAATACAAAGATATGGACGCTATGGTAGACATGTTTTGTGAACTGCGTAAATCAAAAGGGGTGACACCGGAAGAGGCAAGAAAGATTTTATCGCAGACGAATTATTTTGGTGCGATGCTTGTTAAAATGGGACAGGCAGACGCATTGCTGGGCGGTGCGACGTATTCGACGGCAGATACCGTACGTCCGGCTTTGCAGCTGATTAAAACAAAGCCGGGTAACAGCATTGTATGTTCCTGCTTTATTCTTGTGCGTCCTTCCGCAACGGGTGATAATGAAGTGCTGGCAATGGGCGACTGTGCGATTAATATCAAACCGACCGAAGATCAGCTTGTGGAAATTGCAGGAGAAACGGCAGAATGTGCAAAGATTTTCGGCATTGATCCGCAGATCGCGTTCTTAAGTTATTCTACCTTTGGTTCCGGAGAAGGAGAAGATGTGGATAAAATGCGCAATGCGGCTCAAAAGGCAAAAGAAAAATATCCGGATCTGCCGATTGAAGGCGAGCTGCAGTTTGATGCGGCCGTATCCGTACGTGTCGCACGTACAAAATGTCCGGAATCCAAAGTGGCAGGACATGCAAATACGTTTATATTCCCGGATATCAGCGCGGGAAATATCGGCTATAAAATTGCGCAGCGTCTGGGGCATTTTGAAGCTTACGGACCGATTCTGCTTGGACTGAACGCTCCGATCAACGATCTGTCCAGAGGCTGTACCGGATCGGAAGTATATTCCATGGCAATTATTACGGCAGCGCTTGCCGAAAATAAATAAGATATATTAATAAGAGATATATGGAAATGTCGTAAGAAAAAGCGTTGTATGCTGCGTTTTCTTACGACATTTTATATACGATATCAGCCCTGCAGATATTCTTTTGCAAGCGCTTCAAAGGCAGGCAGAGATTTTTCGATCCGTTCGGTCGGCACGCAGTAGGAAATGCGCACATGCCCCGGACAGCCGAATCCGATTCCCGGAACGATCAGCAGATTGTGCGCTTTGGCACGCTCCGCAAAAGCGGCATCATCTGCTTCCAAAGAGCGAGGGAACATGTAAAAAGTACCGCCCGGTTCCACAACGTGATAGCCCATTTCACGCAGGCTGTGATACAAAAGGTTTTTATTCGTTTCATAGACCGAGAGATCTGCCGTTTCATTTGCGCAGGCAGCGCATACCCGCTGGAACAGTCCCGGTGCATTGACGTAGCCAAGTGAGCGTCCGGCTCCGGCGATCGCTGCGTAAACCTGTGCAAAATCATCGACCGCGGAAGGAATCAGTACATAGCCCATTCGTTCGCCTGGCAGGGACAGTGATTTTGACCAGGAATAGCTGACAAGTGTGTTGCGGTAGTAGTCCGGTAAAAATGGCACCTGCGTGCCGGAAAATACGATTTCACGATAAGGTTCATCCGACACCAAAAAGATCGTATGTCCGTATTCCGCGGACTTTTGCTCTAAAAGCGCGGCCAGTTTTTGAACGGTTTCGGCTGCATAGACAGCCCCGGACGGGTTGTTCGGCGAATTGACGATCACTGCTTTGGTACGCACGGAAAGCGCCTGTTCCAATGCGGTAAAATCAATCTGAAAAGCCTGTGTATCTGCCGCGACGATGACCGGTTTTGCGCCGGCGCCTTCCACAAATACCGTATATTCCGGGAAATATGGGGCAAAAATTATCACTTCGTCTCCACGGTTGCACAGTCCGTGAAAACAGCAGCAAAGAGCGGCGGCAGCCCCGGTAGAAATATAAAAATTGTCAGCGGTATAGTCTGTGCGGAATCGCCCGTTTACCGCGTCTGCAATCATTTTGCGCACACCGGCGTCTCCCTGCGCACTCGTATATCCATGTAAAATGACAGGGTCCATTTCACGGATAATCTCTATGGCTGTCTGATTTACGCTTGCCGGAGCAGGAACGCTTGGGTTTCCGATAGAGAAATCAAATACGTTTTCCGCTCCGATTTGTGCAGCCTTCTTTTTTCCATATTCAAACAGCTCACGAATGACGGAACGTTGTGTACCGAGATTGACCATTCTTTCATTTAAATTTAACATAGCAACATGCTCCTTTGTGTTTTTTCATTCTTTATGTTAGAGCAACCAGGTGTTGGTGTCAAATGTTTTTTAATTGTTTAAAACGGTTGCAAACTTTTCATTTTGGTATACAATAATCAGAAGATACCAAAATAAAATGAAAAGAAAACGAAACGGAGTAAAATATGATAGATCAATATACGGATCTGATCCGCATTGCCAAAAGGGAAAATAACAAAAAGAGGAATTATCTTGTGATCAACCGGCTGCAGGGAAAGCATATCCCGGTACGGCCCGGTGAGGCGCTTGGAATGTTTGGGCAGCTGGCCGATTGTCTGCCGCAGGAATATGCCGGAGCAAAAACGCTCGTGATCGGGTTTGCGGAAACGGCGACGGCAATCGGAGCTGCCGTGGCGATCAAAAGGGAAACGTGCTACATACAGACGACACGGGAAGAGATCGAAGGGGTTTCTTATCTTTCTTTTTCAGAAGAACACAGCCATGCCATACAGCAGCGGTTAGTAAAGCAGGACCTGGACAGGGTGATGCCACAGGTTGATTCCGTGGTATTTGCGGAAGATGAGATAACGACCGGGAAGACGATACGAAATCTGACAGAGGCGCTGCAGCGGGAATATCCCTATCAGGTGAAATATGCCGCGGTATCCGTTTTCAATGCGATGGATCAAAAAGCGCTGGAACAGTATCATAGCCGTGGAATTGGCCTATATTATCTTATCAAAACGGAGCAGGTGGATTATACGGACAGGCTGCGGCAGTACGTACGCAAAGGCGTATCTGTAAATCTGATGCAAAACCCGTATGAGCATGCAAGAACGGGTTTACAAAACGAAATACGGATCAAAGGACAGGCAAATGCCAGAAGACTTGTTGAAGCCGGTGCCTATAAAACGGCCTGTATGCATTTGTGGCAGGAAATAAAAAGACAGCTGCAGGATGAACTGACAGGCAGCGTGCTGGTACTTGGTACGGAGGAATTTATGTATCCGGCGTTGTATGTCGCAGATCAAATTGAAAAAAACGGTGCCAGGGTCCGGTTTCATGCGACAACGCGCAGTCCGATCGAGGTATACGAGGAAGCGGATTATCCGCTGCATGTGCGGTATGAACTGCCCGGTCTGTATGAAAAAGACAGGCGGACGTTTTTATACGATATCGGAAACTATGATCGGGTGTTCATTGTGACCGATGCCTGCGCCGGGGAGCGTGTCGGGACACAGGCTCTGATTCGGGCGCTGGTTCAGGCACAAGCAGCCGAAAACAATAAAATCTATATGGTCAGGTGGTGTTGATTTGAGAAGTTCTTATTCGGAAGATGATGTTGTATTACTGTTAAAAGATATTACAGGAATGGTTCGGCCGCAGCCGACTGCGGAACGGGAAAAGCTGATACAGTCCGGAAGGCATTACTGTGAAATGCTGCCGGTGGAATATGTCCCGACAAAACCATATATGCGTGTATATGAAGAAACGCTGCGGCTGTATGCGGCGCGGACGGCGCAGGCGGTAGCCGTGCTTGCAAAGCAGATTGTGAAAAAAAGAGGACCTGAGACGGTGCTTGTATCGCTGGCACGGGCAGGCATTCCGACCGGCATTTTACTAAAGCGGTACCTGCAGCAGTACTGTCAGACGCAAGTACCGCATTATGCGGTTTCGATCATACGGGGCAGAGGCATTGATAAAAATGCCATGCGGTATCTGCTGCAGCGGTACGAACCGCAGCAGCTGTTGTTTGTAGACGGATGGACCGGAAAAGGCGCGATTTTAAACGAACTGCAAATGGAAATTGGCGCATACCGCGGCGTATCGGCAGAGCTGGCGGTGCTGGCAGATCCGGCAAATGTGACGCAGCTGTGCGGGACAAAGGAAGATCTGCTCATTCCGAGTTCGTGCCTGAACTGTACCGTATCGGGCCTGATCAGCAGGACTTTTTTAAGAAGTGATATTATAGGAGAGAACGATTATCATGGCGCCGTCTATTATGGAGAGCTGGAAGACTCGGATTTGTCTTATGCGTTTATTAACGAGATTCAGGCACATTTTCCGCAGGCAGATGCTGCCTGTTCGGACCGATCTGACAACGGTACGTTATACGGTACAGGAATGGAGGAAGTGAAAGAAATAGCACAGGCGCTGCAGATTTCGGATGTTCATTTTATAAAGCCAGGCATTGGAGAGACAACGAGAGTGTTACTAAGACGGGTTCCCTGGAAGATTCTCGTAGATGCGCGCCGGAAAGAAGATCCGGCACTGCGGCATATTTTCCGGCTGGCACAGGAAAAGCAGGTTCCGGTTGCATATTATCCGCTGCGCCATTATAAGTGCTGCGGCATTATAAAAAAGATGGGCGATGTCTGAAATATGGCAGCTGCATGGAGCAGCCGCATTTAAGGGCGGATTCCAAATGCCTCTGCCATCCATAATGTCTGTCTGGCCCAGTTGCCGTGTGTTTTTTTCTCGTTCATGCGTTCTCCGGCAGGATTGGCGGATACCTCGCGGACCGATGCGCGGTCCCAGTTTATGATACTGCAGGCATCGTCATAATCTTTTTGCGAGACCTGATAGGCACGATTTACAACGTCAATCTGATTGGGATGGATGACCGTTTTGCCGATCAATCCGCATAATTTATCGTCGGCAATCTCTTTGATCAGACCTTCCTCCCAGCCATTACCGTTGTAATATTCCCATACCGGACCGGATATGACATAATCCATGCCGTAGACGGTAACAAGATCGGAAAAAATATCGGATACCGGACGAATTCTGTGTATGGATTCATTTTCGTGGCGGCGGAACGAAAACAGGTGGCACAGGTCATTGCCGCCGACCCGGATGTTCAGCACCAGTTCTTCGACGGCAGCCAGTTTTTCTTTTAATGCATACAGAATATCATAACGACGGCGAAGGTCGATCATGCACGCGCTTTCGTAAATCGGCATCAGATAAACCGGCCGGCCGGATCGTTCATTTGCGGCAACGACAGCCTGTATGTAAGCGTCCGCGTGTTCCGGAGAAAATTTCGGAAGGATGAATCCGCAGACGAGCCGGCTGCTGCTGCCAAGCAGAGCGGTCATGCGTAAAATCTGCTGCGGCTGCCGTACACGGATGAATATTTTGGGAAGGTAAAAGGAGGTATGGTCCATGGCACGGTGGATGTTTTGTACGGATGCGGCAAGACAATGCTCCGCTTCTTCTACATGTCGGTCGTTTATCGTATCTTCCAGACACAGCGCTAATGAAAAGCGGTTGCCAAACTGCTGCTCGATGACAGAACGGGCAATCGTCTCCCGGTTGCCCGGACAGTATAAAAGCGGACCTACGCTATAATAAATGGATGAATTTTTCATACAATGTTTGTTTCTCCTTTAAAAATTTGTTATAGTATATCGCTTTTTGGGAAGATAGCAATGTTCTTTCCTTACAAACTTCTTTCTTGCCAAACTTTCTTGACAAAAAATGATAGTGGATATAAAATCGTTGTAGCAGTTCGGACAAGTATACTTATGAAAGAGGCGAAAAAATGGAATCATATTTGGTATTTAAGGATCTTGCCATTATTATTATTGCTGCGAAGCTTTGTGGAATCGCGGCCAGAAAGTGCCGTGCACCGCAGGTTGTTGGAGAAATTATTGCGGGCCTTCTGATTGGGCCAGGTATTTTAGGCTGGGTCAATCAGTCGGATTTTTTGCTGCAGATGGCAGAGATCGGTGTTATTTTACTGATGTTTTCAGCAGGTCTGGAGACGGATTTAAAAGATTTGATGAAAACAGGCCCGATTGCGGCGCTGATTGCCTGTGCGGGCGTTTTTATCCCGTTAGTGTGCGGCGCGCTGTTGTATATGCTGTTTTACGGCGTTGCGCCATGGGGTTCGGAAGCGTTTTACAAAGCGGTATTTGTCGGTACGATACTTACGGCTACGTCCGTAAGCATAACGGTCGAATCGCTGAAAGAAATGGGAAAATTAAAAGGGAAAGTCGGTACAACGATCTTAAGCGCGGCGATTATTGACGATGTTATCGGCATTATTGTTCTGACGTTTGTGATCGGGTTTAAAAATCCGGATTCGGATCCGATGGCGGTGCTTGTCAATACGGTGCTGTTTTTTGCGTTTGCCCTTGTCGTCGGGTTTGTCAGCTATAAGATTTTTAAAATGGTCGATACCAGATATCCGCATACGAGACGGATTCCGATTGCAGGACTGGCATTTTGTCTGGCTATGGCGTATGTGGCTGAAAAATATTTTGGCATTGCTGATATTACGGGTGCGTATGTGGCAGGAATTATTCTTTGCTCCATTCGCGATTCCGAGTACATAGCGGAAAAAATGGATACGAATTCTTACATGCTGTTCGGACCGGTGTTTTTCGCAAGTATCGGACTGAAAACGAATGTGGACAGCGTCAGCACGGGAATTCTGATTTTTTCGGTGGCATTTGTGGCGACGGGGCTTCTTTCAAAAATTATCGGATGCGGGCTGATGGCGCGTATGTGCAGGTTTAACCGTTCGGATTCGATGAAGATCGGGATCGGGATGATGACAAGAGGAGAAGTGGCGCTTATTGTATCCCAGAAAGGACTGTCAGCCGGTTTGCTGACGCCGGTATATTTTACTTCTGTTATTTTGCTGATTATTGTATCGTCGATATTAACGCCGATTCTGTTAAAGGTGCTGTATGCCAGAGATCGGATTGCGGCATCATAAAAATAAGGAAAAATTATGCAGACGGAACAGGTTGTACAAAAAAATACGTTTTACAGGCAGATATTCAAACTTGTGCTGCCGATTATTGTTCAAAATCTGCTGAGTGCGGCAGTCAGTTCGGCAGATGTGATGATGCTCAATTATGTCGGGCAGTCGTCGATCTCTGCCGTATCGTTGGCATCACAATATGCCAACGTACTTTTTATGGTATTTTACGGTCTTGGCACGGGAGCAACGATGCTGTGTGCACAGTATTACGGAAAAGGGGATATGCAGGCAATACAGGTGATAGAAGGAATTGCGCTGCGTTTTTCCCTCTGTTCAAGCTGGATGTTACCTATCTGTTTGTGCGGCAAAAGGCGCTGTTTTCGGATTTTGTCAGGCTTTCTCTGCCGGCGCTTGGAAATGATATCAGCTGGAGCCTGGCATTTTCCATGTATTCTGTAATTATCGGGCATCTGGGAACCGATGCGGTGGCTGCGAATTCTTTCGTGATTATAGTAAGAAACTTCGGAACCATTCTCTGCTTTGGCATGGCTGCCGCAGGCGGCATTTTGCTTGGAAAAATCATTGGAGAAAATAAACCGGAAGAAGCAAGGGACGGAGCACGAAAGCTGATGAAGCTGACGGTGATTACCGGAGCGATCGGAGGGGTTCTGATATTAGCCGCATCGCCGATTGTATTAAACTATGCGCAGCTGACGGAACAGGCCATGTACTATTTGAAATATATGCTGCTGATCAATACGTATTATGTGATGGGGGCGGCGGTCAATACGACGCTGATTGCCGGTGTTTTCCGTGCGGGAGGCGACAGCAGGTTCGGATTTATCTGTGATACGATTGATATGTGGGTGTATGCGGTGCCGCTTGGATTTATTGCGGCGTTTGTATTAAAGCTTCCGGTGATGTGGGTTTATTTTCTGATCTGTACGGACGAATTTGTCAAATGGCCGTGGGTGATTCGGCATTATCGGAGCGGAAAGTGGCTGCACAATATTACAAGAGACGATTTGTTTGACAGATCCGTGTGATTTTGGTATGATATTTATTATATTTTGATTATATATTATAATTTAATTATACATGATAAATGGAGGAATCAGACTGATGAAAAAGTGGACAAGGGCGAGATTTCAGCCAAATTTACCATTGGGAGAGAATGGGACAAAAGTTACGGCATGTGCACGGCATCTGGCACTGGCACGTCAGGCGGGCAGAGAGGGAATCGTACTGCTGAAAAATGACAACGATGTGCTTCCCGTAAAAAAGGGAACGAAGCTGGCTTTGTTTGGAAAAGGAGTATTTGATTATGTAAAAGGAGGCGGAGGCAGCGGGGATGTGACAGTATCTCACGTATACAATCTTTATGACGGCCTGCGCAAAAGAGAAGATGCGGCGGACATTTTTGATCCGCTGGCACAGTTTTATAAGCAGAATGTAGAGGAGCAGTATAAAAAAGGCGCCGTACCTGGGATGACGGTGGAACCGGAAGTGCCGGCACAGCTGCTGGCAGAGGCGAAAAAGCAGGCGGATCTGGCAGTGATTGTGATCAGCCGTTTTTCCGGAGAAGGATGGGACAGAAAGAGCGTTATTTATGAAGGTGCATTTCCGAGTGAGATCGAGCAGGCGCAGCTGAGCAGTAAGATTTTTGAAAACGGAGATTATTATCTGACCAATGCGGAACAGGCAATGGTAGACGCGGTCTGTGAAAATTTTAAAGATGTGGTCGTCGTATTGAACGTCGGAGGAATGGTAGATACGAGCTGGTTCGCGCACAACGACAAAATTCCGGCGGCAGTTCTGGCCTGGCAGGGCGGCATGGAAGGCGGCCTGGCAATGGCAGATATTCTGCTTGGAGAAGAAAGTCCTTCGGGCAGGCTTCCGGATACGTTTGCAGCGAAACTGGAAGATTATCCGTCTACGGACGATTTTCATGCTTCCGTGGATTATGTGGAATATACCGAGGACATTTATGTCGGATACCGTTACTTTGAAACAATGAAACACGAAGACATTCATGTCAACTATCCGTTTGGATACGGACTTTCTTATACAAAATTCCGGACGGAGACGCTCTGGGCAGGCGAAAAGAACGGCAGTATCTGCATAGGCGTACAGGTAGAAAATACCGGCAGTGTTGCAGGAAAAGAAGTGGTTCAGATTTATTACGGCGCGCCGCAGGGCCTGCTTGGCAAACCGGCCAGAGAGCTTGCGGCTTATCAGAAGACGAATCTGTTAAAACCGGGAGAAAAGCAGACGCTTACACTGATGTTTGCGGCAGATGCAATGGCGTCCTATGATGATACCGGAAAAGTGGCAAAATCTGCCTATGTACTGGAAGAAGGCATGTACTGTTTTTATGTAGGCGGTTCGGTGCGCGATGCGGTTATGATTGACTTTGTATATATTGTGGACGAAAACCGGATTACCGAACAGCTGACACAGAAAGCAGCGCCGTCACAGCTTTCCAAGCGGATGCTTTCGGATGGTTCTTATGAAGCATTGGAGCAGACAACGCCGAATGATTTTATGGAAAACGGCCTTGGTTGGAGCGAGGAAGAGACGGAAGGCATTGCGCCGCACGTACGTCAGGTGGAGCGCTATCATGCGTTTGCAAAGCCGGATTATAAAATGCTGGACGACGTAGCGGAAAAAAAGGTGGATTTGAATGCGTTTCTGGGGCAGATGTCGGATGCGGAACTGGTGGAACTGCTTGGCGGACAGCCGAATCTTGGTGTGGCAAATACGTTTGGATTTGGCAATCTTTCCAAATATGGCATACCAAACGTGATGACCGCAGACGGACCGGCAGGACTTCGCATTACACCGGAATGCAGCGTATATACAACGGCCTGGCCTTGTGCAACGATGCTTGCGGCAACCTGGAATCCGCAGCTGGTCAGAGAAGTCGGCCGTGCGGCAGCCATGGAAGTAAAAGAAAATAACATTTCGGTCTGGCTGGCGCCTGCGATGAACATTCACAGAAGCCCGCTCTGCGGAAGAAACTTTGAATACTATTCCGAAGATCCGGTTTTAACAGGTACGATCGCAGCCGCTATGGTGGAAGGTGTACAGTCACAGCATATCGCTGCGACAGTTAAGCATTTTGCATGCAACAATAAAGAAACGAACCGTAAAAACAGTGATTCCCGTGTATCCGAGCGTGCGCTGCGTGAGATCTACTTAAAAGGATTTGAAATCTGTGTAAAACAGGCGCAGCCATGGGTGCTTATGACGGCCTATAATCTGGTAAACGGTCATCGGGCGTCCGAATGCAAAGACTTGCTGGATGGCATTTTACGTGGAGAATGGGGATATGAAGGTGTGATTACGACAGACTGGTGGACAAAAGGCGAGCATTACAAAGAAGCCAAAGCCGGCAACGATATTAAAATGGGCACCGGATATCCGGAACGCGTACTGGAAGCACTGGAAAAAGGGCTTATTACGAGAGAAGAAATTATGGCATGTGCACGAAGAGTGCCGGAGCTGATTTTGAAGCTGGATTAAAAAAGCCCAAAATGGGGACTGTGGAAATGGGAGGATGAAACGATGGTTACTCATGCGATTTACATATTGGAAGAGCTGCTTCGCCATATTGTTGAAATAGCGATTTTGATTTTTGAATTTATCGGAGTCGGTATTATTATTTTCTCCGGTCTGCAGGGGTTTTATCTCTATCTGAAACGATCCACGGCGACGAAGCTGGCACTGGCAAAAGGACTTGCAATGGGGCTGGAATTTAAGCTTGGCAGCGAGATTCTAAGGACGGTTGTGGTGCGGGAATGGCAGGAGATCGGCACGGTGGCAGGCATTATTGTGCTGCGTGCCGCACTGACGTTTTTAATTCATTGGGAGATCAAAGAAGAAGAAAAAGGCATTGAATAAAAAAAGCATCTCTGCAGCTGCGGAGATGCTTTTTTATTCAATGCCTTTTATTTGCCTTCCATCATGTATTTCAGAAGAAAGTTAATATCATCCGGATCTGAGGCAATCAGTTCCATCTGGTTGATAAAGGTATTATCCGAAAAAAGTTTGCTGATTGCAATATACTTTGTCAGCTCGGATTTTAAATTCAGACGGTCGCCCTGTTCGGAGACAAGCTCGACACTTCCTTTACACTGATTGACTATATCAAGAAATTTTTCAGGATTTTCAATCTCATACATTGTTAATTTCATTGTGAAACCTCCGTTCCGCCGCAAGAGCGGCTGTTTGTGAACCATTTTTTAACAGGGATTATTTTAGCATGCGGATTTGTGTTTGGCAATGTGAATTTTGCACAATTTTTATAGGACGTTTGTATGGGAACCTAATTCAAATATGCCGGATATCCCCCTGGGAGGCTTGTGGAAATCGTCCCGGCATGAGAAAATAAGGATATTTATTCTAAAATGGATATTTAAGTGGGGTAACAGGAATGAGAAAAATAAGTATGATTTCAGTGTTTTTTTGGCTGACATGTGCATTGGCTGCCTGCGGCCGTATGGCCGGATCGGAAGAGAAACGTTCCATGCAGGATCCTAAAGTGTCGGAAATTGTTTATGGCAGTAATGATTATACGAGAATTAATCCGGCGATGGATGAGCATGGAGAGATTAATATTTTACTGTTTGACGGACTGACTGCGCATAACGGCAACAATGAGGTGGTACCGGGTCTGGCCGAACGATGGGAATTTGATGAACGTACGAATACGTATACGTTTTATTTGCAGGAGGATGTCAGGTGGCATGACGGCGAAGTGTTTACGGCGGAAGATGTGAAGTTTACGATCGAAGCGATTATGGATGAGGAAAACGGATCGGAGAATGCGCCGAATTATGAAGATGTGGAAGAGATAGTGATCGTGGATCCATATACGGTTGCGTTTCGTCTGAAAGCGCCGAACGTGGCGTTTTGGATTATATGACGATACCGATGCTGCCTGAACATTTGCTGAAAGGGGAATCTATGCAGCAGTCCAGGTTTTTCCAAAATCCGGTTGGCACGGGACCTTATCGGCTGGAAAGATGGGATGTGGGACAGGCGATTACGCTTGTAAAAAATGAACAATATTTTAAAGGTGGCGCTAAGATTGACCGGATTATTTTAAAATCGTGGAGGATGACAATGCGAAAGCGCTTCAGATGGAATCAGGAGAACTGGATCTTGCTCAGCTGACGCCAAAAGATGCGCAGCTGTTTGAAGGCAGGGAAGGATATGCATGTTATCGGATGAAAACGTCCGATTACCGCGGAATTATGTTTAATTTTCAACACGAGTACTGGAAGAAAAACAAAGATTTGATTCCTGCCGTATGCTATGCGCTGAATCGGGATGCGATGGTGGAAGCGGTGCTGCTTGGCCAGGGTGTGGCTGCGTATGGCCCGCTGCAGAGAAATCGCTATCATGCCGGGCAGACGCTGCGGTATGACTATGCTCCGGAGAAATCCAAGAAAATTCTGGAAGAGGCAGGCTGTACGATGGGCAGTGACGGATTTTATGAAAGAGACGGTGAAAAAGTCGGATTTGTACTCAGCGTAGGTGCGGGCGACCAGGTGCGGCTGGATCTGGCACAGGCGTCAGCGCAGCAGCTGAAAGAAGTCGGGATAGACTGTACGGTGGAGGTGCCGGTGCAGGTAGACTGGAGCGGTCAGATGGCATATCTGATCGGCTGGGGCAGTCCGTTTGATGCGGATGATCATACATATAAAGTGTTTGGGACGGGCAAAGGGGCAAACTACAGCGGATATTCCAATGCGCTGGTAGATCGGTATCTGATACAGGCGCGCCAGTCGGATGATCCGAATGTCCGGGCTCAGGCGTATGCCCGGTTTCAGCAGGAACTGGCAAAAGATCCGGCATTTGCATTTATCTGCTATGTAGATGCGGACTATGTGGCCGGTGACCGGATTCGGGGAATTGCGACAGATACGGTGCTGGGTCATCATGGAGTCGGGATTTTTTGGAACATTACGGAATGGAATGAGGTGTAACATGGCAGCGCTGTTAGAAGTGAACAATCTGTCGGTCAGCTTTTTCACACCCAATGGCGAAGTGCGGGTGTTACGGAATGTGAGCTTTTCGCTGCGGCCAGGGGAAATACTGGCCGTAGTAGGGGAGTCAGGCTGCGGAAAAACGGTTTTGTGCAAAAGCATTTTAAAGCTGCTGCCGCCGGATGCGAAAATGATGGCGGGCAGCATTTTTATAAACGGCAGGGACATCACGCATTGTCGGGAACGGGAAATGCGAAAGCTGCGTGGAACGGCCGTTTCGATGGTACTGCAAAATCCGATGGCAGCGATGCATCCTTCTATAAAAATCGGGGCGCAGATTGCGGAAGCTGTAAAAGCGCATCATCCGGAAATGAAAAAGCCACAGCTGCAGGAACGTGTGGCGGAGCTGATGCGGATGACAGGAATTGACCATCCCAGGGAGCGTATGAAGCAGTATCCGCATCAGTTCTCCGGGGGAATGCTTCAGCGTGCGGTACTGGCAGCCGCACTTGCATGCAATCCGGACATTTTGCTGGCGGATGAGCCGACGACGGCGCTGGATGCAAGAATACAGGCACAGATTCTGGAATTGTTAACGGATATACAAAAAAAGCTGGGTATGGCGGTTGTGTTTGTGACACACGATTTAAAGGCGGCCGCACAGATAGCGGATCGTGTGGCGGTTATGCATCAGGGCGAAATAAGAACAACCGGCGCCGCAGCGGAGCTTTTTGAAAAGCCGCTGCAAATCAGAACCGAATCGAAGACAAAGCCGGAAGCGGAACTGCTGCTGGATATCCGGCACCTTTCCTGTGTATTTCCGCTGACGAAAAAGAGGAGAATCAAAGCTGTCGATGATCTGTCATTTCAGATTTACCGGGGTGAGATTTTCGGACTGGTCGGAGAGTCGGGCTGCGGAAAATCTACAACGGCCCGCTGTATTATGAATCTGCACTGGCCGGATGCCGGCAGTATTTTTATAAAGGAATTGATACGTGCAACAAAAAGGCGTATCGCAGCAACCGACGTATGCTGCAAAAAGAAAGGCATCTTATTTTCAGGATGCCGGTTCCAGCCTGGATCCGCGCATGAAAATATGCGACATTATTACGGAACCGATGAAAATATGGCATACGGAACCGAAAAGAGGGTCGAAGCGTGCCGAGGCGGAATTTCAGATGCATGCGGTCGGACTGGATAACCAGGAGCCGGATCGGTATCCGGCAGAACTGTCCGGCGGACAAAGACAGCGTGTGGCAATTGCAAGAGCGCTTGCAGCGGAGCCAAAGCTGCTTGTTGCGGATGAACCGTTCGCATCATTGGACATACGCACGCGGGCGCAGGTTGTGCAGCAGTTTCGGCAGCTGCACCGGCAATATGGATTTACCGTATTGCTGATCGCGCATGATCTTGCACTTGTGAAATTGCTGTGTGACCGGATTGGGGTCATGTACCGGGGCAGAATGGTAGAATGCGCGTCGACGGTGGAACTGTTTGCACATCCGAAACATCCGTATACCAGACAGCTTTTAGAGGCATCCGCTGCGGAGTACAGTATCAGATAAGGAGAACCGTACACGATGAAAAAGGGATTATCTTTCTTATGGAGTATCTTTTTGCTTTCTGTTTTGGTGTTTTACATAGCCAGACTGACGCCCGGAGATCCGCTTGTCTCTTATTACGGCGATCGTGTGGAAAAGATGAGCAGCGCGCAGCGGGAGCAGGCCGAAGAAAGGCTCGGTCTGCATGACCCGATCGGCGTGCAGTATGTCCGCTGGCTGGAGTGTGCGCTACATGGAGATTTTGGCATTTCTTACAAGTATAAAATGGACGTGACGGAAGTGATCGGTGCACGGATTGGCAATACGCTGTTGTTAGGCGGCATCGGATTTGTTCTGATTTTTATATTTGCATTGCTGCTAGGTATTTTCTGTGCGTGGAAAGAGGACGGTCTGGCAGACCGTGTGATTTGCAGGGCAGGTACGGTGATCAGCTGTATACCGGAGTTTTGGCTGGCATTGTTGCTGATTCTTGTTTTTTCGGTCCGGCTGAAGTGGTTTCCTGCCAGTGGTGCCTATACGATCGGAGGCGAGCAGGATTTCAGGGACCGTCTGCATCATCTGGTTCTTCCGCTCACAGTCGTTGTGCTTGTGCATCTTTGGTATTATGCATATCTGATACGTAATCGGATTTTGGAAGAAGTACGGATGGATTATGTATTGTTTGCAAAGGCCAAAGGATTAAAAAAGCAGAGCATTTTTTTCAGACATTGTCTGCGGACGGTGTTTCCGTCGTATCTGAGTCTGATGGCAATGTCCGTATCGCACATTCTGGGCGGTACGTATATGGTGGAACTGGTATTTTCTTATCCGGGTATCGGTACGCTTTCCTATGAAAGTGCGCGCTATAAAGACTACAATCTGCTGATGCTGCTGAGTCTGCTTTCCGGCAGTGTGGTGATATTAAGCAGTATGGCTGCCCGGATATGTAATGAAAAGATAGATCCGCGTATAGGGGAGCTCCGATAGAAAGGGAAAAAGGGAAGGAAAAGATATGCGTATAAGACAAACGTATAAAAAATCAAAGAAACCGGTTGTTTCGGCGGTTGTCTTATTTTTAATTGTAGTTTGCTGCCTGTGTTGTGAGCTTATTATGACAAAAGATCCTGCGTATCCGGATTTGGAACATTATGATCTGGCCCCATGCAGGGAATTTTTATTCGGTACGGATGCGCTTGGCAGAGATATTTTTTCGATGATCTGGTATGGCGGCCGGATTTCCCTGTGGATTGGAGTGGAAGCGGCGCTGATTTCTTTTGTATTGGCGGTTCTGATCGGAACCGCCAGCGGCAGTGCGCCAGCGTGGTTGGATGCGCTGCTGATGCGCATGACCGAGATTTTGTTCGGTGTGCCGGGGCTTTTGTTTGTTATTTTACTGCAGGCAGCGCTTGGGCAGGCAAATGTCTGCAGCATTGCATTTGCAATCGGTGCAACAGGCTGGATGAGCATGGCAAAGATTGTCCGTACCGAGGTGCGGCAAATTCGAAATCGTGAATATATTCTTGCTGCCCGGTGTATGGGCGGCAGCTTTTTTTATGTGCTGCGTACGCATCTGCTGCCGAATTTTCTGCCTTCCATCCTGTTTATGTCCGTTATGAATATCCGCAGCGCAATTGCAGCGGAAGCAGCGCTCAGCTTTATGGGCATCGGCCTGCCGATCGAGACGGTATCGTGGGGAAGTATGCTTTCGCTGGCAGAGAAGGCGCTGCTGCACAATTCCTGGTGGGTCGTACTCTTTCCCGGTGGGTTTTTGACGGTGACACTGGTTTGCATAACAAATATCGGAAATTATATGCGCAGATCGCGGAAATGATTTTTAAGACACGCTCTGGATAAATCGCGAAGCATGTGATAAAATAATGGAATCAGAAAAAATCAGGATGGAAAACGGGATGGAAAGAGCGATAATAACTTCGATGGAAAGTTTTGCAGCCTGCCATGAAACCGGCAAAGATGGCTGTTTTGTGCGCATGCTTGGCCGAAATGCACAGTTCGAACGACAGCTGCTTTGGATGGATGATACGCTGACCGGCCGGATGCGGGAGGGAGAACTGTTTTATCAAAGGGTCGCCGCGCTGCCGGCATTGTCCGCACCGGAAGACATTATGTATTATACACAGTGTTACGATCGCTGGCGGGCGGCGCGGCAGCAGGGAATCTGTACGAAAGTAAGTACGGGGGCGCTTGCAGTCCGGCTTGGGGCAGCCTGTGAAGAAACACTGAAAAAGTATTGTTCCGGGAAAGCGGGGGTAACGGAGTCGATATGCAGAAATTTTACCGTAAAGCTTTTGTATCGGTTTGATTTTGTACTTGCCGGATGCAAACGGTGGAATACGGACACTCGCATAAAAATTGTGGCGGATAATGTTGTAAACGAACAGGAGTATTTTTTTTATTATCTGCTGGCGCAGACAGGGTGTGATGTAATGCTTCTGCAAAGCGGCGGGGACCTGACGCAAAACGAGCTGAAAAGTCTGTCGCAGGAAGTGTGCCTGGGTGCATTTCAGTCATTGCCTGTTGCGCCTTTGAAGCAGCAGGCAGAGAAAATTGTTGTGAAAATCCCACAGCGGAACCGCTCAGGACGTGTGTCGACCGGACAGCCGTCATCGATGAAGAGACAGGAAAAAAGCTTTGAGCAGCTTGCGGCGCTTGCTTCGTCGATTGTACTTATTCTTGTACATGACGAAAACGGGGACGTGATGTCTACCGGCTCCGGCATTATGATCGGAACGGATGGATACATACTTACAAATGACCATGTGGTCAGGGGCGGAGCTTCTTATGCGGTTCGCATTGAAAACGATGATACCGTGTATGAGACCGACGAGCTGATCAAATATCATACAAGGCTGGATCTGGCTTTGCTGCGCATTGCAAGGCGTCTGCAGCCGATTCCGATTTATGAGGGTCCGAAAAAATTAGTACGCGGTCAGGCGGTTGCGGCAATCGGAAGCCCGCTTGGACTGTTTAATTCGATTTCGGATGGCATTATTTCCGGGTTCCGTACGATTGACGGCGTTGATATGATACAGTTTACGGCGCCGATTTCGCATGGCAGCTCCGGAGGAGCGGTTTTAAACATGTATGGAGAGGTGATTGGAATCAGTACGGCCGGATTTGACAGAGGGCAGAATATTAATCTGGCTGTCGGATACGAAAGTATCAATCTGTTTATACAGGGATTTCGCTCATAAAAAGATCAATGAATGAAGGTGACAGTAGTGTTTGGGCATATGAAAATGCAAAGTCCGGATGACTTTTTTAAAAAACTGAACGAACGGGAACGAACAGGTGTTTATTTTTACAGAATTAACGGGTATTCGCAGGAGATCGAAGCATTTATCCGTGCGTATTATGAGGCTGCGAGAATATGCGGTGTGATTATCGAAGGAAAACTGCGCAATCCGGATGAAAAAAATCTGGCTTATTATCAGGAAGTTATGGGATCGGCATTTCAGTTGAGTACCGGCTTTATCGGAGCCGGACTGAAAAAATGGCTGCCGCGGATGAACGACCATCAGCGGGAAAATGTTGCGCTGAGCCTGTATGATGCGCTGTTTTTAATGCAAAAAGAGGGAAAGACAGAGCATATGTTAAAAAATGCATACATTAAATGTATGTGCTGGCTGTATTACAGGTTTGAACGGATTGTCAATCAGCTTGGAGAAAACCGTGTGCCGAAGATTTTATATGAGGGAACGGTCAGTCAGTATGAGCTTATGATTTTATCCATTTTGTCCAATGCCGGTTGCGACGTCGTGCTGCTGCAGTATGCGGGAGACGCGGGCTATTTAAAGCTGGACGGACTCTCGCAGCGTTCAATGGAGTTTAAAATGCCGGGAATGCAGGCGTTTCCGCAGCAGTTTTCACTCAAAAAAATACGGGAAGATATACAGGAAACGGCGAACAGGGAACGGCTGTATGGACAGCGGCCGGAACAGGTCAATTGCACCAATGCATGGATCGAAGGCAGCGGGCTTTCGGATATAAAAAAGAACGCGGCACAGCGGGGCGATGATCCAAAGTTTTATTATAACTGCTTTATCGAAATCAACGGTGTTGAAGATAAAGTTACTTA
This sequence comes from Eubacterium plexicaudatum ASF492, assembly GCF_000364225.2. Classification (GTDB taxonomy): domain Bacteria; phylum Bacillota; class Clostridia; order Lachnospirales; family Lachnospiraceae; genus Eubacterium_J; species Eubacterium_J plexicaudatum. The sequence continues at coordinate 2,706,060 of NZ_AQFT02000001.1, read as the reverse complement.
TGCGAATGAACTGTATCGGTTTTATGTGGAGTTAAAAAATAACGGAAGGCAGACCGTTGTTGTAAATGAGAGCATCGGACGCCCTGCGATGGAGGAAATTGCGCAGATAAAAAGAAATCACTACACGAAGACGGAGCAGCTGATTATGGATCTGTCTTCCAATATTCGTTATCCGGCGCAGCCAAAACTGCAGCGGATGATGGTCCGGGCATTTGTCGATGTAATGCTGATGGAAGCAGAGCGGGAAGGTCAGGAACAGCAAAATCTGAACAGAATGACCAACCAGGCGGTCTATGTGCTTTGCTGGCTGAAAAGATACCAGGCAAAGCTGTTTGCAGACCGGAAAGAGACGGATACCGCCTGTTTTATTTATATGGGCGGATGCAGGGATGATAACGAAGCGTTGTTTCTAAGCCTGCTGGCGCGACTTCCCGTAGATGTGCTTATATTGTGCCCGAATAAAGATCGTACCGGCTGTCTGAAAGATCCGCTGCTGTATGAAATGCATCGGCCACAGTGCCTGGATATCCGGACGTTTCCGCAGGAGCAGACCGATGTGGTTATCGGTACCGCCGCTTACCATGCGGAGCGGGAGCTGGATACGCTGCTGTATCAGGACAGCGGCATTTACCGGGAGAAACAGTATGAAAAGGCGCATACGGTCATTTTGCAGACGATGTATGAAGAGATTGGCATTCTCTGGAAGGAAGAGGTCAGATACAGGCCCAGTTTTTGCACCGCCGAAAAGGAAGTGCATATTCCGGTCATTTTTGCGAAGGTGTCAGGCGTGAAAGACGGGCTGGTGCCGCAGTACTGGCGGTCGGTCAGAGAACTGATCACGGAAGATACGTTTATTATCAAATCAGCGCCGTTTATCAGTCCGACCGATGCGAATCCGATGCGTGCATATGCCGCGGAGTTTTATAAAAACGGCAGGCTTGCAAAAGATAAAATCAAAGCCCACGCCAGTTATCCGTATGGATTTTTAAGAGAAGAAACACAGGATTATATTTTGGACAAATTAAAACTGCTGATCGAACAGAAGGTCATCCGGGGAACGTTTGAAAACGGAACGGAGTATACGATTATCGCGACGGTGCTCAATCTGCCAAAGGAAATCGTTCGTCTGATTCAGAAATTTGACTTTACGAAAAAGAATCCAAAACTGATCTATATTCATACGACCGAGGCGATGATTTCTCAGGAAGATTCTATTTTCACTGCGTTTTTAAATCGAATCGGATTTGACGTTGTCTTTTTTGTGCCGACCGGTTACCGGAATGTCGAGAAATATTTTAACCGAAAACTAATGGAAGAGCACCAGATCGGTGAGTATATGTATGACCTGCATGTACCGAATCTGGAAAGCCCTTTGCTTAAGACACATCTTACATGGCGTGATAAATTATTTAAAAGAAGAAAGTAAAGAGGGAAAAAAATGGGATTGGATTTTAGTAAGACAATGGCTGGGGCAGTGCCGGCTACGGTATCGGCAGATGCTAAAAATGAAATAGAAGTGGTAGAGCAGTATGACATTGCAGCTGACAGAGCGCAGATGAACGAAGTACTTGTCGGCTCCGAAGAGGTGGATGCGCTGACGAGTACGATTGAAGTTCATAATCTGGAGACGATTGTTTCTTTTGGAGCGGAAGTTGCGGAAGAGATTTCCAAAGCGTCGGACGTCGTATTAAACAGTATGAGTATGTCGCAGATCGACGATTCCGGTCAGATGCTTCATACGCTTGCTAAAATTATGGATCAGTTTGATATTGACGAAATTCAGGAAAATCCCGGACGGTTTAAAAAACTGTTTGGAAATATGCGTAAGCAGCTGGAAAAAATCCTGGATAAATATCATACGATGGGCGATGAAGTGGACAAAATTTATGTACAGCTTAAGCAGTATGAATCGCAGATTAAAGAGTCCAACCGGAACCTGAATCAGATGTTTGAGGCGAATGTAAATTATTATCATGAACTGGTGCGCTATATTCTGGCCGGAGAGCAGGGATGCAGGGAGCTGCAGCAGTATATCGCACAAAGGGAATCGGATATGGCGTCTACCGGTGATACGTCCATTCAGTTTGAACTGACAAGTCTGAATCAGGCTTTGATGATGCTGGAGCAGCGTACGCAGGATCTGCGCACGGCGGAAAGTGTTGCCATGCAGTCGATTCCGATGATCAAAACAATGGAATTCAGCAATATGAATCTTGTGCGAAAAATTAATTCCGCATTTATTATTACGCTTCCTGTATTTAAACAGGCGCTTGCACAGGCTATTATGCTGAAAAGACAAAAAGTGCAGGCAGAGGCGATGTCCGCGCTTGATCAAAAGACAAACGAGCTTTTGATTAAAAATGCACGCAATACGGTAGAACAGTCAAAATATACGGCGCAGCTGGCCTCCGGCAGCTCCATTAAAATCGAAACACTGGAGACGACATGGAAAACGATTGTATCCGGGATAGAAGAAACAAGGCAGATTCAGGATCAGGCCAGAAAACAGCGCATGGAAGATCAGGTGCGTCTTGAAAATATCAAGCGGGAATTTAACGAGATGTACCATATGCCGGATAAAAAATAAAGAAAGGCTTTGACAGATGGACGTTTTTTATACGGATCTGGATAATACGCTCCTGTATTCTTATAAACATGAGATCGGGACTGACAAAAGAAATGTGGAAATGTATGAGGGACGTGAGGTCTCGTTTCTTACAACCAGGACCTATCGGTTGCTGCTTGAACTGAAAAAGCATGTACGCATCGTACCGGTGACGACAAGAACCATGGAACAGTATGGACGTGTGGAACTTGGCATCGGGGCGCTGCGGCATGCGCTGGTCTGCAACGGCGGCATGCTGCTTGTCAATGGAAGGATAGATCGGACCTGGTATGAACAGTCATTGCAGCTTGTACGTGAAAGCAGGGCCGAACTGGAGCAGGCGGCCCGATTGCTGGAGCAGGAAAAAAACAGAACACTGGATGTACGGGATATTCGGCAGCTGTTTCTATTTACAAAATGCAGGTTTGCCAACGATACGATCAGGCGTTTAAAACAGCAGCTGCAGCCTGGTCGGACAGATGTGTTTTCAAATGGTGAAAAAGTGTATGTCGTTCCGAAGAAGCTGAATAAAGGAATGGCCGTCACACGATTTACGGAATATATCGGAGCGCGCCATACGGCTGCGGCCGGAGACAGTGTGTTTGATCTGCCTATGCTGGCACAGGCAGAAGTTGCAATGGCTCCGGCCGGCAGCGGATGGTCGGGTGAGACTGCACATGGTCACATATATGAGATGCCCGGCAAACACGTGTTTTCCGAAGAGCTGCTGGAGTTTTTACTAGAGCGTGTTTGAAAAATCATTTCTGCGATCTGCACTCCCCACTTTGCGGACAATTTATCCCAAATTTAGTCAACATAGCCCGCTATGACTCCTAAATTTGGGATAAATTCTCCACAAACTGTGAAGCACATCTCACAGAAAGCATTTTTCAAACACGCTCTAGAGCGTGTTTGAAATTCAGGCATCGCCATACAGATATTTGTGCATCTGAATGGTTTTTGCGATCGTTTCCAGCAGTACCGGTATATCAATCGGTTTTGGCAGATGGGCATCCATGCCGCTTTCGATTGATTTGCGCTTGTCGCTTTCAAATGCGTCTGCGGACAGTGCAATAATGGGAATGCGTGCCAGGTTGTTATTTTTCAGTCCACGGATGGCTCTTGCAGCCTGCCTGCCGTTCATGACAGGCATCTGAATATCCATTAAAACGAGGGCATATTCGTCCGGTGCTGCTTTTTTGATCATTTCTACGGCAATTCTGCCATTTTCCGCCGTATCAACGTGAAAGCCCATTCCTTCGAGAATGGCTGTTTCGATTTCAAGATTAATTTCGTTATCTTCCACCAACAGTATTTTATGACCGGTTAAATATGCAATCGTATCATCGGTGCTCATATTGAATGAGACCGGATGAACCTGCGTTTTCAGACGGAGCGTAACGGTGAACCTGGTACCTTTTCCTATGGCGCTTTTTACGTCGATCGTACCGCCCATGGCAGTTACGATGTTTTTTACAATCGTCAGGCCGAGACCGGTACCGATAACCCCGCTGTACGTTGTATTTTTTTCCCGTTCAAAGGGTTCGTAAATACGTTCCATAAATTCCGGACTGATTCCGATGCCATTGTCTTCCACTGCAAACTGATATACGGCATGGTCGTTCGGCAAAGTGTTTAATTCCGTGGCACGGATTGTAATATGGCCGCCTTTTGGCGTGTATTTTACCGCGTTATGTGTCAGATAAGAAAGAAATCTTTCCAGCTTGTCCTGATCGCTGCAGATATCGCAGTGCGTCAGTCCGGATGTGTCCGACGTAATGGTAATATTTTTTTCTTCCGCAAGCGTCAGATATGCGTGGCTGACGGTTTCCAGAATTTCGGTCAGGTTGCATTTGGTCTCCGTAATGTGGATATCGTCCGATCCTGTCCATGCGATTTCCAGTACTTTGTCAATCAGATCGAGCAGCTGTTCGCCGGAAGAGCTGATTTTATTCAGGTAATATTCCAGGCTGGTCTGATCGTACAGATTGCCTCTGGCAAGGGCGGTAAAACCAAAAATAGCGTTCAGAGGCGTGCGCATGTCATGCGACATATTGGAAAGAAATGTATTTTTTGCGGTAATGGCCAGATTTGCATTTGTCAGTGCTTCTTCCAAAAGGCGTTTCTGTTCCATTTCTTTTCGAATTTCGTCGTCGACACGGCGGTATCCCATGACAATCTGGGAAACCTGGCTGCTTCCGGTAACATTGACAATACGAAGCTGCAAATACTGGATTTCGGAATCTTTGATCACCTTGTAATTCAGGTAAAACGTGTTCTGAGCGGACAGTTTTCTGCGGATATATTCCGGTGAGGTCTGTTCGGTAACCGATTTGCGGTCTTCGGGGTGGACCCATACGTTTACATAATTGGAAATGTACCAGGAAAAGCTGCGTGGTTTGTTCGTGTTTTCAAACTGCAGAGTCGTCCGGTTGCTCAGACGGTAAGGCTGTATGATATCCAGCTCCAGATCCGCATACAGAATGGACTCGTAATGGATGCTGAGACCTTCGATCACTTCCAGCCGGCGTAGGTATTCCTGATTGATCAGCTTCATTTCCGCATGGTAGCGATCAATCTGCCTTTGCAGCGCCCATTCTTTTTGCAGAAACTCGTTTTTTTCAGTTGCGTCGTTGATAAATACAAAGAAAAGCTCCCCTCCCGTATCCGTACGAATCAAATGTCTGTAATCTTCAATCCATCGGACAGCCCCGTCTTTCCGCTTGATTCGATATGTTATATAATCCGGACCGGACCGGTTTTGGGTTATCTGATTGCGAATACTTTGCTCTGTGGTGTTTCCATCATCCGGATGCACAAATCCCTGAAAAGAATTACCGGTCAGTTTCCGAAAATCTTCCGGTGAATCACATTGGCAGATATGCAAAAGCGCCAGATTCGCATAAATGATTTTAGCTGCCGGATCTGCGTGGTAGATTAAAAAACCATCTGGCATCCGGTCCATGAACCGGATGATACTCCGGGCTGTCCGCAGCCGCCAGTCGGGCTGTGCGGATGACGGTTCCGAACGCAGGTTGCCGGTATCTGCAGCGGCATTCCCAGGAATGCCGAACAGGGATAGAATATATGCAAGCAGGTTTTGATCTATGATTGGTTCGTTCATATTAACAATCCCCCTGAATTCTTTCAGATGTATTTTTCCATATTATATCAGTGTATCATAAAAAGGAAACGGTGTCATTTGATTTGCAAAAATTTTTATAAAAACCGTTTTTACCGGATTTAATCTGAGATTTCTAGTGACAGCTGAAACAGGCTGTGTTACAATGATTATTAACATTTTTTATAAAATATATTTGTTAGGAGGAACTAATTATGCCGATTAATTTATCAAAAGGCCAGAAAGTGGATCTGACAAAAGGCAATCCAAGCCTGAAAAATATCATGGTAGGCTTGGGATGGGATGTGAATGCATTTGATTCCGGCGCGGATTTTGATTTGGACGCAGCTGCTTTTATGATTGGTGCGAACGGAAAATGTCCGACGGAAAAGGAATTTGTATTCTACGGCAATCTGGAGCATACAAGCGGAGCGGTAAAGCATATGGGCGATAACCTGACCGGTTCCGGAGACGGCGATGATGAGCAGATTCTGGTTGATCTGGTCAAAATTCCGGCGAATGTGGAAAAAGTGGCATTTACCGTTACAATCTACGATTCTGATGTAAGAAGGCAGAATTTCGGACAGGTTTCCAATGCTTTTATCCGGATTGTGGATGAAGCGACGGGCACGGAACTGATCCGTTATGATTTGGGTGAAGATTTTTCCATTGAGACAGCGGTCGTTGTCGGAGAATTATACCGGCATAACGGCGAATGGAAGTTTAACGCAATTGGCAGCGGTTTCCAGGGTGGATTAGCGGCTCTTTGCGCACATTATGGAATAGAGACGGCTTAGGAGGAAAAAATATGCCAGTAAGTTTGCAAAAAGGACAAAAAGTAAGTCTTACAAAAGGAAATCCGGGATTGAAAAACGTTGTTGTCGGCCTTGGATGGGATGTGAACCAGTTTGATACGGGAGGAGATTTTGATCTGGATGCGGCGGCATTTTTGCTGACCGATACGGGAAAAGTATCCGGCCAGGAAGATTTTGTGTTTTATGGAAATCTGAACCATCCGTCGGGAAGCGTACGGCATATGGGCGACAATCTGACCGGTGCGGGAGACGGCGACGACGAACAGATTCAGATTGATCTTTCCAAAGTGCCGGCAAATATTACAAAGATTGCTTTTACCGTGACCATTTATGAACCGGAACAAAGACGCCAGAATTTCGGACAGATCAACAATGCGTTTATCCGCATTTATAATGCAGATACGGGTGAAGAGATGCTGCGCTATGACCTGGGGGAAGATTTTTCGATCGAGACGGCAGCGGTATTTGGAGAAGTATATAAAAACGGGAACGAATGGAAATTCAATGCGATCGGCAGCGGTTACCAGGGCGGGCTGAAAGCGCTTTGCGCACAGTATGGCGTAGATGTGGATTAATTGGATTGTAAGAATGCGGAAGGAGGCAGTTTCATGTCAGTAAGTTTGCAAAAGGGTCAGAAGGTCAGTTTATCAAAAGAGCACGCAGGCCTTTCCAAAATGATGGTTGGCCTTGGATGGGATGAGGCGCAGAAGGCAAAAGGCGGTTTTTTTGCGCCAAAGCCAAAGCCGATAGACTGTGACGCATCGGCGCTGCTGTTGAAAAGCGGAAAGCTGTGTGATAAATCGGATATCATTTATTTTGGAAATCTGGGCCATAAGACAGGCGCGATTCAGCATATGGGCGATAACCTGACAGGCGCCGGAGACGGTGATGATGAGCAGATACTGGTCGACCTTGGAAAAATTCCGGCGGAATATGACCGTATTGTGATCGTAGTGAATATTTATCAGGCCGTGCAGCGCAAACAGCATTTCGGAATGATTCAAAATGCGTTTATCCGTCTGATTGATCAGAGAAATAACGGAGAAATGTGCAGATACAATCTTACCGAAGATTATTCCGGTATGACGGCCATGATTTTCGGAGAAGTTTACAGGCATAACGGGGAATGGAAATTCAGCGCTGTCGGACAGGGCACAACGGATCCGGGTCTGGGCGAACTGGCGAACCGGTATATCTGAGAGAGAAATGTATAAAAAGCGTCCGATTAGAAAGAATAATAAAAACGAATAAAAACAATTTTCAGAGCAACCTTTCGATTGTTCTGCTAAAAACAACTGGAGGACAGATTACTTATGAAATATAATGGGCTGACAGATAAAGAGGTGGAGGAGTCGCGGAAACAATACGGATCCAATGAAATTCCGGATTCGGAACCGACGACTTTCTGGGACGAGTTCAAGGAAACATTTGAAGACCCTATGATCAGGGTACTGCTGGCGATTGCGGCACTTATGATCGTCATGTTTTTCTTTGGATACGCGGAAATCTATGAACCGCTCGGAACCATTGTGGCAGTGCTGATCGTAGCCTTCGTGTCGGCAAAAACAGGTGTGGCAAGTGATACAAAGTACAGGGAATTAAAAGACAGTACGAAAAAAGACGAATGTAAAGTATACCGTAATGGTGTGGTCACGGTGATCGATGTGGATGATGTCGTAACCGGAGATAAAGTGTTGCTGCAGTCGGGAAATAAAATTCCTGCGGACGGTATTCTCGTTTCAGGGTCTTTACGTGTGGACAATTCCGCATTAAACGGAGAAGCCGAAGAATGTAAAAAGACAGAAGCGGAGGAAAGTTTTACACTTCCTGAAGATATTACCGGTGATACGTTTGTAGATGCGCATTCGCTGTTTCGCGGAGCGGTTGTATTTGACGGAGAAGGCGTACTGGATGTAAGAAAAGTCGGCTTAAAGACAATGATGGGCAAGATGGCGGAGGAAATGCAGGAAGACGAACCGGATTCCCCGCTGAAAGTAAAGCTGGCAAAACTGGCAAAGCAGATATCCACATTCGGCTATATCGGGGCAATTGCGATTTCCGTATTGTACTTCATGCACTTTATTATGGTAGCCGGAGGCGTATCTGCCTATTTTGACAACGGCGCGCAGGTTGTGATTCAGGATATTATCCGGGCGGTTTCACTGGCGGTAGTTATTATTGTCTGTGCGGTGCCGGAAGGTCTGCCGCTTATGATTTCACTCGTGCTGATGCAGAACACGAGCAAAATGCTGGATCACAATGTACTTGTCAGAAAAGCAGAAGGTATCGAGACAGCAGGTTCTTTGAACATTCTGTTCAGTGACAAGACCGGTACGATTACGAAAGGGATGCTGGAAGTCGTGGATTTCTTTACGGCAGACGGCAGTTCCATTCCGATTCCCGAACTTGGCAGCCATACGGAAATTAAAAACATGATGGATCTGGCCATCGGTAAAAATACGCAGTCACTGTTTGACGCTTCGCACAAAGTCATCGGCGGAAATGCAACGGACCAGGCGCTGATGAAGTTTATGGGAGAAGAAGCGTTTAATGCGGTCAATGCGAACAAAGAATATGTCGTAACAGCAAGCCAGGGATTTAATTCGGCCAACAAATTCAGCCAGGCAAGAATTGATTCTGCGGGCAAAACATTTTATAAAGGCGCACCGGAGAAGCTGCTGGCACAGGCAGTCACTTATCTGGACGCACAGGGCAATGAAAAAGCGATAGACCAGACGGCTTTAAACAAAAAGATTGACGACCTTGCATCCAAAGCAATGCGCGTTCTGGCGTTTGGCTATTCGAAAAAACCACTCGTGGAAAATGCGATTAACGATGATCTTGTCATCATCGGTCTGGTCGGTATCCGTGATGACGTAAGACCGGAAGCAAGAGATGCGATCGGGCAGGTGCAGGAAGCGGGCATTCAGGTTGTTATGATTACGGGTGACCGGTTGGAGACAGCCGTTGCCATTGCGAAAGATGCGGGACTTTTAAAAAGTGAAAAGGACAAAGCGCTGTCATCTGCGCAGCTGAATGAAATGTCCGACGAGGAAGTAAAAAAGATCATACCGGATATCCGTGTCATTGCCAGAGCGCTGCCGACGGATAAGTCAAGAATGGTGCGTCTGTGTCAGGAGATGAATCTGGTCGTTGGAATGACAGGCGACGGTGTCAACGACTCTCCGGCGTTAAAGCGTGCCGACGTGGGCTTTGCAATGGGCAGCGGTACCGAAGCGGCAAAAGAAGCAGGAAAGATCGTAATTTTGGACGACAATTTCAAATCCATTAAAGATGCGATCTGGTATGGGCGTACGATTTATCACAATATTTTAAAATTCTGCAAGTTCCAGCTTGTTATCAATGTGGCGGCGGTTATTGTCAGTGCGATTGCACCGTTTTTTGGTGTGGAAGAACCACTGAAAGTAACACATTTGCTGTTTGTCAATCTGGTCATGGACAGTCTGGGCGCGATTATGCTTGGCAATGAGCCGGCGCTTGCAAAGTATATGACCGAAAAGCCGCGGCGCAGAGATGAAAGCATTGTAAGCAAAAAGATGATGGCGCAGATTGTGACAATGGGCGCATGGCTTACCGTACTGAGCTTTTTGTATCTTAAGCTGCCGTTTTTCAAAGGCTTATTTGCCAACGAAGATCAGCATCTGACCGGATATTTTGTACTGTTTATTGTCAGCGCGTTGTTTAACGGATTTAACGTCAGAGACGATTCGTATGCAATATTTAAGGGACTGAATGAAAATACCGGATTTATGAAAGTATTTTTTGCGATTATTCTCGTACAGGCGCTTATTGTAAATGCTGCGTTGATTCCATTCCCGTTGTTTACCTGGATTGGAAATATGTTCAGCTGTGAGCCGTTTGGCATTACCGGATGGGTTGTGGTTGTGATTCTTGCCGCTACGATGATTCCGGTTGACCTGCTTCGAAAAGCAGTTGTTGGAAGTGGGAAAGAATAAAATCTGAAAAAGTTATGAATCGGATCCTGCCGTGTTTTTGGCAGGATCCGATTAGTTTGCGGATTTTTAATCCATACGAAGCTGAATCCCGCCCCGCCGTTCGGTTGGCTGCAAAATAACCGATACGGGCTGGTTTCCGCTCCATTCAAAAGCGTAAGATTCTCCGGAAGCCTGGCCGATAAAGGTTTTCCAGTTAATATCTGCCTTGATCTGCGGGTCGCAGTAACCGGACTGGCTGATCCAGCAGATTACGGCATCCGGATCCACCGACAGTGTGTTGCGGCTTTGGACATTGCTCAGGACAATCGGGTTGCCGTTGGATAATACGGCGACATAAGAATTGTTTCCGCGTCCGGTCAGCAGCGTGGTAGCAAAGCCTTTCTGAGATAAGACGCCGCAGCCGAGAAAGCGCACTTCATAATCACATTCCTGTGTAAAAGCCAGTATATTTTCGGATTCTACCGAGATCACTTCTCCCGGAGCCAGTTTATAGATTACTACATGCTGGCTGTCTACCGCATAGTAAGTTGTGGATTTGCCGTTTAGCATGACTTTCATCAGCGGAATATTTTCTCCTGTCACACGTCGGATCAGGGAGCCAAGCGCAGCCTGTGCAAAATTATTCTGCGGTCCGAGCAGCAGTTTTTCGAATTTATAGTTTTTTCCGCCTGCACTGTCTCCGGCGATAAACGAACCTGCTTTGGCAATCAGCACATCGTTGCCGCTGCTGGTAACTTTCAGCGTTAATTCATTGATTGTTTCAAATGTTAACATAGATGGAATCCTCCTAATCACTTACTTCTACGCCATATAAGGCACAAAGTCCTGCCAGATCTTTTGCGACGCCGTTTCCAACCGCATGAAATTTCCAGCTGCCGTTATATTCGTAAATCTCTCCGATCATCATAGATATAACGTTGGAATAATATTCGCTCATACGGAAGCTGACGCATTCCGTATTGCGGTCATTTAAAATACGCACGTATGCGTCCTGCATCATGCCGAAATGCAGCTGTTTGGTGAATGCTTCGTTGATCGTCAGCACGAATACAATTTTCTTTACATTTTTATGAAGTTTTTGAAAGTCAATGCAAATGACTTCACGATCCGTCCCCGATTGTGTCTGAAGATGACAGCTTTTGTCCGGACTTTCGGTCTGTCCGTAAAACAGGAACCAGGAATCACCAAGTACTTTGCCGTCCGCGCCCAGCAGAAAAGCAGAGACATCGGCATCGCATTCCGGATGGGAGGTGTTCCAGCCGAAACAGGCTTTCAGGGTGCCGGAGATGGTGCCGTCAGCCGAAAGCGGCAGTTTTTGCCCTTTTTGTACCGGTTTTTGAAATGCCGGCAGTTTCCGGCGGGCCGGTGCGGCCGGGATACTGGCAGGCGGTGTCGTGCGGGCAGGCGGCACAGCGGCAGACGGAGTCGTGCGGACAGGAGGAACGACGCTGCCTGTCGGCTGTGTGCGGGGACGCGGCTGCGTTGCGGGCCTGTTTAATGTGTTGATACTGCCGGCAGAAAGGGCATCCTGTCTGCGTGAATGGTTGATGGATAAAAGGGAATTGCGATCTACACAACCTTTGGATTTCATAGCAATTGTAATCATAAGGCCTCCTAAACAGATTACAGTGAATAATGATTTGCTGTCCGTTCATGCGCCTGCGGTGGTTTTCGAACCGCATGGTCCTGAAAACGAAAATAATCCGGCCGGTGCCTGGACTGGGTATACTCAAACATAATACCGTCACTGTTATAAGTAAAACTGCTGACGACAGCCATGCAGTTGTATTCTTCGGCATTCAGCCGTAAATATTTTTCATCTATTTCCGATATTTTTTCAACCGTCATAATCCGGCGGCTGCTTACAATCGTCATATGCAGCGTTTGTTCCAGATAGTCATATATGGAAACTTCCGCAATTTCTTTTGTCAGATTCGGCATGCTTTCTTTTAAAAAATAGTTGTGATTCATAATTAACGGGATGCCGTCCAGGCAGTGCAGGCGCTGCAGGTAAAAAAGTTCCGTACCGGGCGCAAAACCGGTTCGCCTGCCGAGTGTTTCATCTGCGGACAGTTCGGTAAACAGCAGGACTTTTGTTGCGGGCGTCTGGCCGTTTCGAAGCGCCGATTCACGAAAACTTTCAATTTCGCCGAGCGTAAAAGCAGTCTGTTCAATCGGACGGTAAATATTGCGAACGCCTTTGCCCTGCATCGTCTGTACATAACCGTCCGTGACCAGACGGCCGATGGCACGCCGTACCGTATTGCGGGAACAGCTGTAATTTTGAATCAGCAGATTTTCGGACGGCAGAAGTGACTGATAGGCATATTCGTCAGATTCGATTTTTCTTTTCAGATCCTGATAGATATCCTGATATTTGCTTTTCGGCATCGTTGGTTCCTTTCTTTGAAACATATGCAAAAGTTTGCTTCTTCTATTATAAAAACATTTTGATTGAAAGTCAACAGACAAACTTGTTTAAACAAATTTCAAAAAAGATGTTGACATGTTTAAACAAGTATGATATATATAAGATACAAGATGTTTAAACAAGTGAAACAAATATCATATGGAGGAGAATAATATGGGTAAGTATGTACAAGATGCAAAAGAACTGTTGCAGCTCGTCGGCGGCCGGGAAAATATCGCTGCGGTGTCACATTGCATGACACGCATGCGTTTTGCTTTGGCAGACCCTTCCAAAGCAGACGTTTCTGCAATCGAAAAAATGAAAGTGGTCAAAGGCAGCTTTACACAGTCCGGACAGTTCCAGGTCATAATCGGAAATACGGTAGCGGATTTTTACAATGATTTTACTGCTGTGGCCGGACTGGAAGGTGTATCCAAGGACGCGGTAAAGCAGGCGGCGAAAAAGAATCAGAATGTGATGCAGCGAATGGTAACGGCATTGGCGGAGATCTTTGCGCCGCTCATACCGGCGATTATTACAGGGGGTCTGATTTTAGGATTTCGCAACTGTATTGACAGTCTGTACTTATTTGAAGACGGAACAAAGACACTTTGTGACCTGAATCGGTTATGGAGTGGGCTTGACAGTTTTTTATGGCTGATTGGAGAAGCCGTATTCCATATGCTTCCGGTCGGTATCTGCTGGTCCGTAACAAAGAAAATGGGCACGACACAGATGCTGGGCATTATTCTTGGACTGACGCTTGTATCCGGTCAGCTGCTGAATGCTTATGACGTTGCAAAGACAGCGGCGGCAGACATACCAAAGTGGGATTTTGGGTTTGTACAGGTAAATATGATCGGATACCAGGCACAGGTGCTGCCGGCGATACTGGCGGCATTTACACTTGTGTATCTGGAAAAATTTTTCAGAAAAATAACACCGCAGGTAATTTCCATGATTGTAGTGCCGTTCTGCAGTCTTGTGCTGGCGGTGATGGCTTCGCATTTTGTCCTTGGACCGATCGGCTGGAAGATCGGCTCGGCGGTGTCTGCAGTCGTATTTGCGGGCATTACCGGTTCGTTTCGAGTGGTTTTTGCGGCGGTTTTCGGCCTTATATATGCACCGCTTGTCATTACGGGTCTGCATCATATGTCAAATGCGATTGATCTGCAGCTGATCGCAGACTATGAGGGAACGATGCTGTGGCCGACGATTGCGCTGTCCAACATTGCACAGGGTTCTGCGGTTATGGGTATGATTGTTTTGCAGAAGAAAAACGCACAGGCACAGGAAGTGAACGTTCCGGCGGCAATCTCGTGCTATCTGGGCGTTACGGAACCGGCAATATTTGGTGTGAATTTAAAAAACGGATTTCCGTTTGTATGCGGTATGATTGGTTCCGCAGCAGCGGCTATTGTCAGTGTTGCAATGGGAACGACGGCAACTGCAATCGGAGTAGGCGGACTGCCGGGCATTCTTTCGATTCATCCGAAAAGTATGGGCAGCTTTGCTGTCTGCACGGTAATCGCGGTTGTGGTTCCGTTCGTGCTGACACTGACGGTCGGAAAGAAAAAACTGTCCGATATTGAAAAATACGGAGAAACGCAAACCGAACACAGTGATACGCAGACAGCAGAGCTGAAAGCATTTTTGCAGGGAAGAGTGATTCCTTTAAAAGAAGTAAACGATGGCGTATTTTCAGAAGGGGTTATGGGAGACGGACTTGCAATTGTGCCGGAACAGGAAGTGCTGTATGCACCGGCAGATGCAACGGTCGGTATGCTGATGGAATCTTCCAGGCATGCATGCGGACTGATGCTTGCAAACGGCATGGAAATTTTGCTGCACGTCGGTATAGATACCGTCGATATGAACGGAGACGGATTTGAGTATCTCGTAACACAGGGGCAGACCGTAAAAGCCGGAACGCCGCTGATTCGATTTGACAGAAATAAAATAAAAGCAGCCGGGCATCCGGATGTTACCGTATGTGTTATTACGGAGGCAGGGAGTGCGGAAAATATTCGGTTTCATACAGGCATGCAGGCGCAGGTAAATGATACCGTAGTAGTGACGTTTGACTAAAAGGAGGTTTATATGAAAGATTTCGGCAATGCGGTAGTCTATCAGATTTATCCAAAGTCTTTTCAGGATTCCAATGGAGACGGTATTGGTGATTTGAATGGGGTGATAAGCAGACTGGACTATTTAAAAAAACTGGGAGTTGATTATTTGTGGCTGACACCGGTGTTTCGGTCCCCGCAGAAAGATAACGGCTATGATGTGTCGGATTATTATCGGATAGAACCGATGTTTGGAACGATGGCAGATATGGACCGGCTGCTTGCACAGTGCAATGCGCGGGGCATTGGCGTGATGCTGGATATGGTTTTTAATCATACGTCCACTGATCATATCTGGTTCCAAAAAGCTCTGGCCGGTGAAAAAGAGTATGAAGATTATTATATCTTTAAGGAAGGCGGGCCGGATCGGATGCCTACGAACTGGGAATCCAAGTTCGGCGGGCCTGCCTGGGAATATGTACCGTCTCTTGGAAAATGGTATCTGCATCTGTTTGATGTGACACAGGCAGATTTGAACTGGGACAATCCGCGTGTTCGTGAGGAACTCAAAAACGTAATCCGGTTCTGGAAGCAAAAAGGTGTCCGCGGATTTCGGTTTGACGTAGTCAATCTGATTTCAAAGCCGGCGGTGTTTCAGGATGATTACGAGGGGGACGGACGCAGATTTTATACCGACGGGCCGCATGTGCATGAATATTTAAAAGAACTCGTGCGGGATACCGGGATTTCGGATATGATTACCGTCGGTGAGATGTCTTCCACAACGCCGCAGCATTGTGTGCGTTATTCCAATCCGGAAGAAAAAGAATTATCTATGTGCTTTCAGTTTCATCATTTAAAGGTGGATTATAAAAACGGGGATAAATGGGAACTGATGCCGCCGGACCGGATGCAGCTGAAAAATCTGTTTGAACGGTGGCAGACACTCATGCAGCAGCAAAACGGATGGAATGCGCTGTTCTGGTGCAATCACGATCAGCCGCGCATCGTATCACGACTTGGGGATGAGGGAACATATTGGAAACAATCGGCCAAAATGCTTGCTGCCTGTACGCACCTGATGCGCGGAACGCCATATATTTATCAGGGAGAAGAACTCGGTATGACCAATCCGCATTACCGGAATATAACGCAATACCGTGATGTTGAAAGTCTGAATTATTATCAGATTCTGTTAAAAAAAGGAAAATCGGAGTCGGAAGCGCTGGCAATCCTAGATGCCCGTTCCAGAGACAACGGGAGAACGCCGATGCAGTGGTCGGACTGCGTCAACGCAGGCTTTACCGACGCAGCGCCCTGGATAGAACTTTCCGGAAATTATAAGACGATTCATGCGCAGGCACAAACAGATGACGAAGATTCCATATTTTGTTTTTATCAAAAACTGATTGCTCTGCGAAAAGCTACGGAGGTAATTTCCAAAGGGACGATTGCCTTTATGGAACAGGAAAATTCGGATGTGCTGGCTTTTCGGAGAAATTATGGTACACAGGAACTGCTTGTATGGAACAATCTGACCGCAGAAGAGGTGACGATTCCGATGCAGCCGTCATGGACGGATTATTACAGGCTTCTGGGCAATTACGAACCTCAAACGGAAACCGGCAAAAACATTGTACTCAGACCGTATGAAACGATAGTGTATGCGAATGCAGATTTAAAGATAGACCACGGTGCAGGGATATGTTAAAATAATCTGACAGACGATCTGCAGGGGGTGATGAAATGGCAAGGAGAGCGGCAATCGGAATACAGGATTTTGGTAAAATTATAAAAAACAACTGTTTTTATGTAGATAAGACACTGTTTATCAAAGAATGGTGGGACAGCATGGATGATGTGACATTGATCACAAGACCCAGGCGGTTTGGAAAAACACTTACGATGAGTATGCTGGAGCAGTTTTTTTCCGTAAATTATGCACAGGAGCGCGCCGTATTTGAAACGCTGCAAATATGGCAGCATGCGAAATACCGCAGCCTGCAGGGAACATATCCGGTTATTTTTCTGAGTTTTTCGAGAGTGAAAGGGAATCATTACAGACATACACGAATGATTCTCAACCAGATTTTTACGGAACTGTATGAAAGAAACAGGTATCTGCTGCATGGCGATCTGCTGTCGGCAACGGAAAAGAACTATTTTATGCAAATATGCGATACGATGGAGGAGCATACGGCAGAAGCTGCCATTCATCGCCTGTCCGAATTTATGTACCGATACTACGGCAAAAAGCCGCTGATTCTGCTGGATGAGTACGATACGCCGCTGCAGGAAGCATATCTGGGCGGATACTGGGAAGAAATGGCCGCATTTATCAGAGGCATATTTAATGCTTCGTTTAAAGATAATCCATATATGGAACGAGCTGTTTTAACCGGAATCACACGGGTGAGCAAAGAGTCTGTTTTTTCGGATTTGAATCATTTGAAAATGATAACGACAACATCAAAAAAATATGAGACGGCATTTGGATTTACGGAAAAAGAAGTATTGGCTGCATTGGAAGAATTTGGCTTATCGGATCAAAAGCAGGAGGTGAAATGCTGGTATGATGGATTTCGTTTCGGAAACCATGACAGTATTTACAATCCGTGGTCAATTCTTAATTTTCTGGATGAAAAAGAGCTGAAAGCTTTTTGGGTAAATACAAGTTCAAACAGTATGGTCGGACAGCTGATCCATGATGGTGGTATGGAAATGAAGCTGGTCATGGAAGATTTGCTGATGGGCCGGGAATTTCGAACACAGATGGATGAAGAGATCGTGTTTAAACAGCTGAACAAAAAGAAGTCGGCGGTATGGAGCCTGCTGTTAGCGAGCGGCTATCTGAAAGCGCTTGAGGTAAAGCAAAACGATCGAGGGAAGCAGGAGTACGTGCTTGCACTTACAAACAGAGAAGTACGTCTCATGTTTGATGAGATGGTAATGGACTGGTTTTCGAATAAAAATCTGGATTATAATGATTTTTCAGAAGCACTTTTAAACGGAAATAAGCAATTTATGAATGATTATCTGAATGAAATTGCACAGGAAACATTCAGCAGTTTTGATACGGGTTATAAACCGTCTGCTTTTAAACAGCCTGAAAATTTTTATCATGGCTTTACATTGGGGCTGATTGCCGGTTTGCGTGATCTTTATCATATTACTTCGAATCGGGAAAGCGGTTATGGGCGTTATGATGTAGTTATGGAACCGCGCGATCCGACAGCACATGACGGAATTATTCTGGAGTTTAAGGTGCGGGATCCAAAAAGGAATCTTCCTTACAGGAAACCGTGAATGCGGCTTTGCGTCAGATCCTGACCAAAAAATATGATATGGAATTATTGGCAAAAGGAATTTTATCACGGCAAATTCGAATTTACGGAATTGCTTTTCAGGGAAAGCATGTACTGGTAGATGGCGGCTGTCCGGAACAACTGCATACGGTGTATTAGATAGGGGGTATTAGATACATTGCATAAAAAACTGGAGATTTGGCATTAATGCTTAGTGCCAAATCTCTTTTTCTATTGCTTGAAACAGATGGGCAGTCCAACGTATAATAGATTCAGCAGACAAGAACATTGTTTGAACAGAACGATCCAAAACGATGAAATGGCTGGCCGGCCGTGATGGAGAGGAATTTTACGACAACAAAAAAGAGGTGTGATTATGAAAGAAAGAGTACAGACTTTTGGAAGATTTCTAAGCGGCATGGTAATGCCGAATATCGGCGCTTTCATTGCGTGGGGACTGATTGCAGCACTGTTTATTGAAAAAGGATGGATACCGAACGCAGCATTTGCGCAGTTGGTAAATCCAATGTCACATGTGATGCTGCCACTGTTGATTGCGTATACCGGAGGTAAGGTCGTTGCCGGAGACCGCGGTGCGCTGACAGGCGCAATTGCGGCGATGGGTGTTATTGTAGCTTCCGAAAACCCGATGTTTTTAGGTGCAATGGTTGTAGGACCGATATCTGCGCTTGTGATTAAAAAATTCGACCGGATGATGGAAGGACACATTCCGGCAGGATTTGAAATGTTAATTAACAATTTTTCGATTGGCATTATCGGCGGCATTCTGGCATTACTTTCGATGGTTGGCATTACGCCGCTTGTCAACGGCCTGACGACCGCCATGAGTGCGGGTGTAGGATTTTTGGTAGAGCACAGCCTGCTGCCGTTAGTCAGCATTTTGATTGAGCCTGCCAAGGTACTGTTTTTAAATAATGCGATTAATCAGGGTATTTTTCACCACTCGGTATTCAGCAGGTACAGGAAGCCGGAAAATCCGTTTTCTTCCTGTTGGAAGCAAATCCGGGTCCGGGACTTGGTATTTTGCTTGCTTACTGCATCGCAGGAAAAGGCAGCGCGAAAAGTTCTGCGCCGGGTGCCGTAATTATTCACTTTTTAGGCGGTATTCATGAGATTTATTTTCCATACATACTGATGAATCCGTTTTTACTGCTGTCGGCGATTGCAGGCGGTATGACCGGCGTTTTATGTTTCAGCCTGTTTGATGTAGGTCTTGTATCTACCGCATCACCAGGAAGTATTATTGCGATCACGATGATGGCGGAACGGCATTGCTATCTGGGCCTGTTTGCAGGCGTGCTGCTGTCTGCGGCGGTATCGTTCTTAATATCCGTACCGCTGTTAAAATTTATGGGTAAAGATACCTCGTTAGAAGAAGCACAGGCAAAGAAAGACGCAATGAAACGTCAGTCAAAAGGCATTGCACAGGAGCCGGCAAAAACTGCAGGAGCAGCATCCGGCAATGCAGGCGGAACAATCAGAAAGATTGCATTTGCATGTGATGCGGGTATGGGTTCCAGCGCAATGGGTGCAACCGTATTGAAAAAGAAAATAAACGCAGCCGGACTTTCCGGTATCGAGGTGATTCATACGCCGGTATCTTCGATTCCCCAGGATGTACAGATCGTAGTGACGCATCAGGAGCTTGGAGAGCGTGCGGCACACAGCAATCCAAATGCGGAGCTTGTATTAATTACCAACTTTCTGGCAGCGCCGGAATATGAGACACTTGTAGAAGATTTGAAAAAACGGAATTTGTAAAATAGAAAACGGCAGGAAAAAGAGTAAAGAAGGGGTACATCATTATGGAAATAACATCAAGGATGAAACAGATTTTATATGTATTGCTGCAGGAGTCCTCTGCTGTTTCCGTAAAGTATCTTGCAGAACAGATCGGCGTCAGCAGACGGACCGCGCAGCGGGAACTGGAATCGGTCAGCGCTTCGTTAAGAGATTATGAATTGAAATTTATGTCCAAAACAGGCGTAGGCATTTGGATTGAAGGCAGCATGGAAGAAAAAGCGCGGCTACTTGCGGTGTGCGGCTCAGGGGATGACTATGATGTCAGCAACCGCGAGGAACGCAGAAAACGTCTGATTTTGGAAATTTTAAAAGAAAAGGGACTGCGCAAGCTGTATTATTACAGCAGTCGGTTTGATGTCAGTGAGGCGACGATCAGCGCGGATCTGGAGGCTGTGGAAGGCTGGCTGGCGCATTATGGTCTGATCGTCAGCCGCAAGCCGGGCAGCGGTATTTCGATCGAAGGTACGGAGGAGAATTATCGCCGTGCAATCCGTGGATTTATTGATGAAAATATAGATACACAGATCATGCGGGAAGTGTACGGGGAAGACGGTTATGATTTTTCTTCGTACCTCGCATTGAAAAAAGCAGCATCGGACAGATTCTGAATGATGATATTGTAAAGCGTGTGATGGACTGTATTACGAATCTGGGTCATAACGAAGTGCTGACTTTGACGGAAAATTCTTATGTAGGGCTGATTATTCACCTTTCGATCGCAATTAACCGGATTAAGAAAAATGAAGTGATCGACTGTGACGAAAACTGGAGACAGAATATATCCGAAGATGAAGATTATGAGCTGGCAAAAGTGATTGTCAGTGAACTGGAGCAGGAATTTCAGATTGTCATTCCAAAGGTGGAGATTTCTTACATCTGTCTGCATCTGAAAGGGGCCAAACATGAGAAGATTCGCTGGAATCAGAAAGAACAGCCGGAAATAGAAAATAAGGAACTGCAGCAGCTGGTCAACGATATGATTGATGCTTACGACGCAAGACAGGCCTATTTTATGAAGCAGGATGACGGATTTATCCAGGGACTTCTGGCGCATTTGCAGCCTACGCTGATTCGGCTTCTTTATGGGATGCAGATTCAGAATCCGGTACTGGAAGATATTAAAATCAGCTATCCGGATATTTACAGGCGCTGTGAAATGGTTGCGCAGGTATTGCAGAAGTATACGGGAAAAGAAGTGCCGGAGCAGGAGATCGGATTTTTAACCGTGCATTTTGGCGCTGCAATGGTACGATTGGAAGGCAGACAGGAAAAGATTCGCAAAGTACAGGCAGGTGTGATCTGCTCCAGCGGCATCGGCATTTCCCGTCTGATGTCTTCGAAGCTGGAAAAACTATTTCACGGCAGAATGGAAATTACCGCATATGGCAAGCATGACATTACGCCTTATATTATGAGCCGCACGGACTTTTTTATTTCCAGCATTCCGATCGAGCAGCCGGAGATTCCGGTCGTATTTGTAAATCCGCTGTTAAATGAAGAAGATACGGAGCATATCCGGCAGATGATTCGTAAATATGAACGGCTGCCGAAGAAGCAGCAGGAAGCAGACGAGTTTTCCATGCAGCTGGAAGAGATTAATTTTGTAGCTTCACAGATTCAGACGGTCATTCAATATATGGACTTTTTCCGGGTAGATAATCGGATCAGTTTCGGAGAGCTTCTGATCGCAATCGGAGAGAAGATGTCGCCGTATTCGGACTGTCAGGAGATTATCCGGGAAGATATTTTAAAAAGAGAGCAGATTGCCAGTCAGGTATTTGCGGAGTTTGGTTTTGCACTGTTTCATGCACGTACAAAAGGGGTGACGCGGCCGGCGTTTTCCGTTTGCATGACCAAAGATCTGGGAGTATTTGCGGACGCTTATTTTAAAGGAATCCGTATTGTATTTATTATGCTTGCACCGGCAGACGATCATATCAAAATCAACGGAGATATTATGGGATACATCAGCAGCATGCTGATCGAAGATTATGAGTTTATCGACATTGTTGTGCGGGGAGATAAGGAAGAAATCCGCAGTGCACTGTCCGGAAATCTGAAAAATATTTTAACAAGTATATCGGAAGGTTTTCCTGATATAAAAATGGCACCATCGGATAATGCCAAATCCCGTCTTCTTTCTTTTGAAAAGTTAGACAGGGGTATATTATAATAGAAGCAGAAAGAGCGAAGAAACGAATGGTTTTTATGACAGAAAAAAGTGTGAAAAAGGAGGAGTATCATGTTATTTAAAAAGAAAAAAGAAGAAAAAAACAGGAGAAAAAAGAGCTGCTTTATCGTGAAAATATTCGGGTAAACTGTGAATCCGCAGCAAAAGAACAGGTCATTCGTACCGTTGGGCAGATGCTGGTGGACAGCGGATATGTAGATCAGCCATATGTGGATGCCATGGTAGAAAGAGAAAAGACCTTTTCTACTTTTATGGGAAGCGGACTGGCGCTGCCGCATGGTGTGGAATCGGCAAAAAAGAGGTCAAAGCTTCCGGCATTGCGGTTATGACGTTTCCAAACGGGGTTGACTGGGACGGCAATGAAGTGCATGTCGTAATTGGCATCGCAGGTGTAGGCGAAGAACATCTGGATATTCTTTCTACGATTGCGGATAAGATGCTGGATGATACGGCAGCCGAAAGACTGGCGACGGGCGATGCGGATACCGTATATCAGATTTTAACAGGGAAGGAGTAACGGGGTATGATAGTAACAGTTACAATGAATCCGGCGATTGATAAGACGATTGATATTGAAAAACTGCAGCATGGCGGCCTGAACCGGATTCAAAAAGTGGAGTATGATGCGGGCGGAAAAGGGATTAATGTATCAAAGACAATCCGGGAACTGGGCGGCACGAGCATTGCTGCAGGATTCTTAGGTGGAAACGCAGGCAGAACGATCGAAAGCGTATTAAATGAAAAAGGCATTCAAAATGATTTTATCTGGGTAGACGGCGAAACAAGAACAAATACAAAGGTATTTGAAAAGACCGGAGAAGTGACGGAGTTAAACGAACCGGGACCGCAGATTTCACAGGAACAGATCGAACAGCTCGTTAAAAAGCTGGAAGGTTATGCAGATGCACAGACGCTGTTTATTCTGGCAGGAAGCATTCCAAACGGTGTGGATAAAGGCATCTATGGAACGATTATTGAGAGAGTGCATGCGCATGGGGCAAAGGTGCTGCTGGACGCGGACGGTGAATTATTCCGTCAGGCGCTGGACGCAGGACCGGATATTATCAAACCAAATCGTGTGGAGCTGGAAGAGTATGCCGGATTTGACTATCGTGCTTCCGTAGAAGAGCTGTTAACGGTGGCAAAAAGTTTGAAGAGCAAAGGCATTGAGACGGTTGCGGTGTCTATGGGCAAAAGCGGGGCAATGTTTGTACGGGACGGCTATGCGGTAAGATGTCCGGCATTGTCGGTCAAAGCACATTCGACCGTGGGAGCCGGAGATGCGATGGTGGCAGCTTTGGCATATGCATGGGATCAAAAGCTGGACAATGAACAGACCGTACGGATGTGCATCGCAACATCCGCAGGTGCGGTTACGACCATTGGTACGAAGCCGCCTTCCGCAGAGCTTGTAAATGAACTGATGCAGCAGGTGGTCATGGAACAATTATAGAAAGAATAAAAAGGAGAACGAATATGAAAACAAAAGCAGTCAGAATGTATGGAACAAGAGATTTGAGACTGGAGGAGTTTGAACTTCCGGCTATTAAAGATGATGAAATATTGGTAAAAGTTATGAGCGACAGCATTTGTATGTCTACGTATAAGTTGGTAGAGCAGGGCAAAAAACATAAACGCGCACCGCAGAATATTGATACGAATCCTATTATTATCGGACATGAATTTGCCGGCGTTATTGTGGAAGTCGGCGACAAGTGGAAAGATCGGTTCCGTCCGGGCATGAAATTTGCACAGCAGCCGGCGTTGAATTACAAAGGAAGCCTGGCTTCTCCGGGATACTCTTATGAATTTTTCGGAGGCGCATGTACTTACTGCATCATTCCGCACGAAGTAATGGAACTGGGATGTCTGATGCCATATGAGGGCGAGAGCTTTTTTGAAGCGTCACTGGGTGAGCCGATGAGCTGTATTATCGGCGGATATTATGGCAATTATCATACCAATAAAAGAAATCACGATCTGGCAGTCGGTACGAAAGAAGGCGGCGATATAATTATTCTTGGCGGATGCGGCCCGATGGGACTTGGGGCGGTCAGCTATGGCATACAGTTTAAAAACAAGCCGAAACGCATTGTCGTTACCGATATTGATGATGCAAAGATTGAGCGCGCAAGAGAGGTCATTCCGGAGTCTGTTGCACAGCAAAACGGTGTGGAGCTTATTTATGTCAATACGACAGCGATGGCAGATCCGGTAAAAGAGCTGATTGCGTTAACAGACGGCAAAGGGTATGACGACGTATTTGTATATGTGCCGAACCGTGCGGTTGCAGAGCTTGGAGATAAGATTATGGCGTTTGACGGCTGCATGAATTTCTTTGCAGGACCGACAGATAATCAGTTTAAGGCAGAGGTTAATCTGTATGACGTACATTATACAAGCCAGCATATTGTAGGAACGACCGGCGGCAATAATGACGACTTAATCGAAGCAAACGAACTGGCTGCAAAAGGAAAGATCGAACCGGCCGTTATGGTAACACATGTCGGCGGTATTGACAGTATTGCAGATGCGACACTGCATCTGCCAAACATTCCGGGAGGTAAAAAACTGACTTATACACAGTTTGATATGCCGCTTACGGCAATTGAAGATTTTGCGGAAAAAGGCAAGACCGATCCGCTGTTCCGTAAACTGGATGAAGTGTGCGGAAAAAACAGAGGATTGTGGTGTGCCGAGGCAGAGAAAATTTTATTTGAACATTTTGGCGTAGAAGTCTAAGGGTTATTATAATAAATGCCTGAGAGCGTATCGAAAGACAGAGAAGTCTGTTTTCCGACACGCTCTCAGGCATTTGTGTTTTGGCAGTCAGAAAAAGTTATCATCATCAATATGTTCCATAATATCATTTACACTGCACTGCAGAATATTGCACAGTCTGTCAATCGTGTTCACTTCTACATTTTTGTTGTGTTTCAGACGGTTGATCTGCGAACGGTTTACATGGTAATGTGTGTACAAATCATACTGTGTAATGCCTTTTTCTTTCATCGTTTCCCAAAGACGGTCATATGTAATCATATTTCACCAGTCCTTTATCAAATAGTACTTGTATCTATTTTATTATCTGTGTTAAATTGGAAGAAAGATAGTGTTCGTATAGCGATACTAATAAGCGTGAGAATTGTTATTATGTAAGAGCATCGGCAGGAGGACAGGAAAGAATGAAAATCATAATGATTGGGAAAACAGGTGTATTATTGGATCAATATGAATATCAGATTGTGAACTATATGTGTCAGATCGGAAAAGGCAGACAATTTTGTGCGGCTGAGATCGGGGCGGCGCTGTCGTCTGCCGTAAAAAAGAAGATCGGAACCTATACGGCGGAGTCACTTCTGAACCGGCTCGTCCGCAAAAAAGTGATGAAAAAAAAGTATGTAAGGAACGGATTGTTCAGGTGGAGCACGCTGTATTATGTGCCGTATGATGCGGCATATTTTAACAAACATACAAGGCGCCCGGACTTTTCGACCGATGCGGAATGGAAAGCATGGCGCAGGGAAGTGCGCAGAATACGGTTTCAAAACTGGCATATGCGTTATGTGCTTGGGGTCATTACGGAACCGATTGAAACGGTATATGTAGAAGATCCGGAGGAAATGATAAAGCTGGCAGATCGTTTTTTAAACCACTGAGTATAAATCCATAAAATTTTCTATTTATACAGGACGCAATTTGTGATAAAATACCTTTTAAAAAGGAGGAGGTAATAACATGGAGCAGCAGGAACTTGTTAAAATGTTTGACGTAGGGGGAAAGATTGCAGACATGAGAGAATATGGCAGCGGCCATATTAACCGCACGCAGCTGGTCGAAATGGAGCAGGACGGGCAGAAGAAAAAGTATATTTTTCAGCAGATTAATACCGACATCTTTCACAATGTGGATGAGCTGATGGAAAATATCGTAGGCGTAACCGACTATTTAAGAAAAAAAATTGCGGCACGCGCAGGCGACCCGGACAGAGAAACGCTGCAGGTTGTGCGCACACGGGACGGCGCAAGCTACTGTCGTACGGAAGGAAAGTGCTATCGGATGTATCATTTTATTGCGGATGCACTCAGCTATGACGTGGTGCAAAGACCGGATGATTTTTATGAAAGTGCGCTGGCGTTTGGAACGTTTCAGGCATTGCTGGCAGATTATCCGGCGCATACACTGCATGAGACCATTCCGGATTTTCATCATACGCCAAAGCGGTTTCGAGCGTTTTGTCAGGCGGTAACGGAAGATATGGCCGGACGTGTAAAGGCGGTGGAAAAAGAAATTGCTTTTTTAATGAATCGGGAGAAAGAAATGTCCGTGCTGACGGACTTACTGGAAGCCGGGGAGCTTCCGCTCAGAGTAACGCACAATGACACAAAGCTTAATAATGTTATGCTGGATGCAAAAACCGGGAAAGGAGTCTGCGTCATTGATCTGGATACGGTTATGCCGGGACTTTCGGTCAATGATTTTGGTGATTCCATACGGTTTGGAGCGAATGCGGCGGCAGAAGATGAGACAGATTTGTCCAAAGTATTTTTGGACCTTGGACTTTATGAACGATATGTGGAAGGATACTTAAAAGGATGCCAGGGAAGCCTTACAAAAAAGGAACTGGAAATGCTGCCGATGGGGGCCAAAATGATGACGATGGAGTGCGGCATGCGGTTTCTGACCGATTATCTTAACGGAGATACTTATTTTCGGATTCACAGAGAGCATCACAATCTGGACCGCTGCAGAACGCAGCTTGCTCTCGTAGCAGATATGGAGCGCAAATGGGAACAGATGAAAGCAATTGTGAAAAGTTCGGCTGACGGAAAGAAGTGTATGGAAGGAAATGAACAGAAAGAAATGAAATGTATGGAGG
This sequence comes from Eubacterium plexicaudatum ASF492, assembly GCF_000364225.2. Taxonomy (GTDB): domain Bacteria; phylum Bacillota; class Clostridia; order Lachnospirales; family Lachnospiraceae; genus Eubacterium_J; species Eubacterium_J plexicaudatum. The sequence continues at coordinate 2,678,867 of NZ_AQFT02000001.1, read as the reverse complement.
ATGTTTTTATGGACAATCAAAAAGGACGCGTAACGATACCTACGGACATGGATGTGGTGAAAGAGACGGTGCGTCTGGCAAAACAATGGGGAGCAGATGCGGTACGTGACTGTGATGGTACGGAGTTTCCGATCGAGTTAAAGGACGCGGGGCTGAGAGTATATGCCACTTATTATACAACGAGGAAAGACAATGCCTGGGCAAAGGCACATCCGCGGGAAGTGCAGCAGATGTATCTGATGACGCCTCTTTATACGGCCGTTGATCGGAAGCTGCGCATTCCACTGATGAAAGGACTGCATCCGGACATGCTGATGCTTAATACCGATGACGATATTACCCGCTGGTGGGAGGTGGTCGACCGCAGTACGGGCACGGTCGTTCCGGTGTCGGAGTGGAGATTTGACCGTACGGACGAAGCAGTAGAGATCGACAGCGAGGCGTTTCACGATTATACGGTAAGTTTCCTTGCGTATATAATATGGGATCCGGTGCATATGTACAATGCGACGGTAAACAGCTGGGAAGGCGTGGAGCATCAGATGACCTTTGATGTGCGTCAGCCGCAGACGCATGCGTTTACGATGGAGCGTCTGAAAACGTTTATAAAAGAACATCCGTATGTGGATGTACTGCGGTTTACGACATTTTTTCATCAGTTTACGCTGATTTTTGATGAACTGCGCCGGGAAAAATATGTGGACTGGTATGGCTATTCCGCATCGGTCAGCCCTTACATTTTAGAGCAGTTTGAACGGGAGGTGGGATATCCGTTCCGGCCGGAATATATCATTGATGAAGGCTATTATAATAACCAGTACCGGATTCCTTCCAAACAATATATGGATTTTGTGGTATTTCAGAAAAGAGAAGTGGCAAAGATCGCAAAAGAAATGGTGGATATCACGCATGCATATCAAAAAGAAGCCATGATGTTTCTGGGCGACCATTGGATCGGGACGGAGCCGTATCTGGAGGAGTTTGCAAAGATCGGCCTGGATGCGGTCGTCGGCAGCGTCGGAAACGGGTCGACATTGCGTCTGATCAGCGATATTGACGGCGTCACGTATACCGAAGGACGCCTGCTGCCGTATTTTTTCCCGGATACGTTTTATGAAGGCGGAAATCCGGTACGGGAAGCAAAAGAAAACTGGGTTACCGCCCGTCGGGCTATTTTGCGCAAACCGGTAGACCGGATCGGATATGGCGGGTATTTAAAGCTGGCATTGAATTTTCCGGAATTTGTAGATTATGTGGAAACGGTCTGTGACGAATTTCGGCGGTTATATGAAAATATTGCAGGCAGCAGGCCATACTGCGCCGCAAAAGTTGCCGTATTAAACTGCTGGGGCAAAATGCGTTCCTGGGGATGTCATATGGTACATCATGCGATTTATTTTCCGCAGAATTATTCATATGCCGGAGTCATAGAAGCGCTTTCCGGCGCACCGTTTGACGTCAGCTTTATCAGCTTTGACGACATTTTAAAGCAGCCGGATCTGTTAAAACGGTTTGAGGTGGTTATCAATGTCGGCGATGCGGACACGGCACATACCGGCGGAGCATGGTGGTGCGATCCGGTGATATCTTCCGCTGTAAAACGGTTTGTATATGAAGGTGGCGGTATCATTGGCGTCGGAGAACCGACCGCGCATCAGGCAGGCGGACAGTTCTTCCAGCTGTCGCATGTGTTTGGCGTGGAAGAAGAGCGGGGCTTTACGTTAGGATATGATAAATATAACTGGGAAGAGCATGCGCATTTTATTACGAAAGATGTGGAAGGTGAGATAGACTTTGGCGAAGGAAAGAACAATATCTATGCGCTGGAAGGTGCGGAAGTTCTGATGGAACGTGATAAAAATGTACGGCTTGCCGTAAATCATTTCGGAGCGGGGCGTGCGGTTTATATAAGCGGCCTGCCGTATAATTTTACCAATAACCGCCTGCTGCACCGGGCAATCTTATGGAGCGCAGGACAGGAAGACAGGCTTTGCCGCTGGTTTTCCGAAAATATCCATGTGGAAGTGCACGCATACGTGGAAAACGGCAAATACTGCGTTGTAAATAATACGGATGAGATGCAGCATACGGTGATCTACCGTGGAGATGCCACCGAATTTGCGCTTACAATGGAGCCGAATCAGATTCTCTGGTATGAGATCGGATAGTGGATAAGGAGGAATACGATTATGTATGGTTACCGGATAACGGCACAGGTGACAAGAAAACCAAAGGCAATGTCCGGACTGCTGCAGAAACTGATGATTTTTTTTGCGGTCTGTTTTATTCTGTTGGGCATTATGATTTCACAGGGGTTTATGCTGCCGGGATTTCTGCTTGTGCTGCTGTATTTTTTTACAGTGTGTTAAGCCAGAAAGAGTATGAGTATGTATTGGAGGGACAGACGCTTACGATTGATGTTATTTTAGGAAAACGGTATCGGAAAACAGTTCATGTTCTGGAGCTGAACACGATGGAAGCTACGGCTCCGAACAGACATGATGCGGTAGCCAGATACCGGAAAGATACGGGAACGATCCGTCTTCCGAAATATGATTATACTTCTTATGATAAAGATACGCCGTTTTATACGATGATCATTATGGAAAACAGACAGAAGATCAAGCTGCTGCTGGATTTAAGTGAAGAAATGCTGCAGGCGCTTAAGAAAAGTTATCCGGACAGGGTATTTTTATCCTGAATTTATAGATATTTTAGATAAAAAATGCGTGTATTTTTCATGAATATTATGCAAAGACTATATTTTTTGATCAAATTTGCAAATTATATAAGCGATTTTGCAAACTTTCCATACTTATGTATTGCTATAATAATCCTATCCAAAATAATTATCAATAAGGAGGATAAATATGAAAAAGAAATTATTTGCAGTATTACTTGCAGGCGCTATGGTAGTTTCTACAGCAGCCTGCGGTGGAGATGATTCATCTAAGGGAGATGCTTCAAACGGTACGGGCAATGCTGATAATGCCGATGGGGGAGAGGAAGACGGCTCCGATGCAGCGAATACGGCAGCAGATAATGAAGGCGATTCCGCCGGCGGTGGCAAGCTGACTGTCTGGGCATGGGATCAGACATTCAATATTAAGGCTATGAACCTTGCCGCAGAGCAGTATAAAAAAGACCATCCGGATTTTGAACTGGAAGTTATTGAAACGTCTTCGGATGATTGTCAGACAAAACTTACCACATGTGCAAATGCAGGCGACTACAGCACAATGCCGGATATCGTTCTGATGCAGGATAACAGCTATCAGAAATTTTTAAAGAGCTATCCGGATGCATTTACGGATCTGACAGATATTGGTATTAACTGGGATGATTTCGCAACTTTAAAACAGAGTTATTCCATGGCAGACGGCAAACATTACGGTGTTCCGTATGACAACGGTGTATGTGCGGCATTTTACCGTACGGACATTCTGGAAGAGGCCGGCTATTCCATGGATGATATGAAAGACATTACATGGTCCAAATTTATTGAGATCGGTCAGGCAGTTCGTGAAAAAACAGGCAAATACCTTCTGACAAGTGAAGCAACCGGCGGCGACGTTATCATGCTGATGATTCAGTCCTGCGGTGCAAACTTTGTAGATGAAAACGGTAAAGCTTTCATAACGGACAACGAAATCGCTTCAAAATGTGTAGACCTCTATACGGAAATGATTGAAAAAGACGTTGTAAAACTTGTAAATAACTGGGATGAATATGTAAAGACAGTTACGGACGGCGAAGCTGCAGGTATCGTAAACGGTAACTGGATGAACGGAACACTGGTAGGTATTGAAGACCAGAAGGGGCTGTGGCAGATTACAACGATTCCAAAAGTAGATGATGTGGAAAGCGCTACCAATTATGCAAATAACGGCGGTTCTTCTTGGTATATTACAGCAAACTGCCAGAACATGGATCTTGCAAAAGATTTCCTGTTAAGTACATTTGGCTCCAGCACGGAATTCTATGATACGATTCTTCCTGAAACATCCGGTATTGCATGTTATCTGCCGGCAGGTGAATCAACCGTATATAATGAGCCGGTAGAATTTTACGGCGGACAGCCAATCTACTCCACACTGGTAGAGTACTCTTCTCATATTCCGGAATTTACAAAGACACCGTATCACTATGAAGCAAGAGAAGCTGTAAATACGGCTATTATCAATATTACAAACGGAACGGCAAAAGAAGATGCTTTAAAGGAAGCTCAGGAAACACTTGAATTTAAGATGACAGAGTAAGCCCAGTGCATAACCGGATCTACATAACGGCATGCACCGTGTCTGATACGGGGAACTGTGGATGGTTCCCCGTATTCGTTCCATATATTGTTTTGAGGTAAAGAGGGGAGGTATTTTTGTGAATTCAAGTAAAAAAGGAATGACGCTGATTGCCAAGCAAAGAGTAGCCGGCTGGACATTTTTAACACCGGCAACGCTGATGATCGCAGTTATGAGTTTTTGGCCGATGATTCAGGCATTTATTATATCGCTGCAGACCGGAGCCGGTGCAAATATGAGATTTGCAGAGCCGATTTTCAGCAATTACAAACGGATTCTTGCGGATAAAGTATTCCAGCAGTCTATCGTTAATACATTTTATTATCTGCTGATACAGGTGCCGATTATGTTGCTTCTTGCAATTTTACTGGCTCAGCTGTTAAACAACCAGCAGTTAAGATTCAAAGGATTATTTCGAACCTGTGTATTTCTTCCGTGTGCAACATCACTCGTATCTTATGCTATTATTTTCCGTTCTCTGTTTGCACAGGAAGGACTGATAAACACAATTCTTGTTAATCTTCACATTTTAGACCGTGGATATAATTTCCTTGGAAATTCAACAAGTGCCAAAATTGTTATTATCATTGCGCTTGTCTGGAGATGGACCGGATATAATATGGTATTTTACCTTGCCGGCCTTCAAAATATTGAATATTCCGTATATGAGGCGGCTAAAATTGACGGAGCCAACGGATGGAAAACATTTTGGCGGATTACCGTTCCGCTGTTAAAACCAACGATTATTATGACCGTTATTACTTCCATCAATGGTACTTTGCAGCTGTTTGACGAGTCTGTCAACCTGACAAAAGGCGGGCCTGCAAATTCAACAATTACAATGTCTCATTATGTTTATAATACATGTTTTATTAATGTACCGAATTTTGGATATGCTTCCGCAATGGCATTCCTGATCTTTATTATGGTGGCAGTTCTGGCATTAATCAACTTGAAAGTAGGTGATACGCGTGATTAAGAAAAACAATTCCATGATTCAGCGAAGACTGATTCCAACTTATATTTTCTTACTATTGTATCTGTTTTTTCCGTATTTCCGTTGTACTGGATGATATCTGCGGCTACGAATACGTCTACGGATATTTCAAGAGGGCGTATCCTGCCGGGAACGCATTTTATGGAAAACTTTAAAAATCTGACCGATCAGCAGCCATTATGGCGTGCGCTTGGCAATTCGTTTTGTATGCTTTTGTTACAACGGTTGTCTGTCTGCTTATCTGCTCGATTGCAGGCTATGGTTTTGAAATCTACAATGACAAATGGAAAGATAAGCTGTTTTCCATTTTGCTGCTTGCCATGATGGTGCCGCAGGTAGCAACGATGGTGCCGCTGTTCCAGCTGTTTTCGAAAGCAAAACTGTTGAATACTACGCTTGGATTTATTCTTCCGATGGTATCTACGCCGTTTATGATCATGATGTTCCGCCAGCATGCCAGATCGTTTCCGATTGACATTATAGAAGCTGCACGTATTGACGGATTGAATGAAATACAGATCTTTTTCCGCATGTTTATGCCGACGATGAAGTCTACCTATGCGGCTGCCGCGGTAATTACTTTTATGAACGCATGGAATTCTTATCTGTGGCCAAAGGTTATTATGACGGATAATAAATCGCTGACTATGCCGATGCTGATTGCAAACCTGATTACAGGTTATGTAATTGACTACGGAATGCTTATGTGCGGTGTATTGTTCTGTTCGATTCCTACGATGGTGATCTTCTTCGTCCTGCAGAAGCAGTTTGCAGAAGGTATTACCGGAGCGGTCAAATAACGTTTACCATCCGTTTTCCATATGAATTTGCGCTTTTAACAGCTGCTGTTCATAATTATCCGGGCGTTTGCGCCATTCATTTGGCGAAACGCCCATGATTTTTTGAAGTTTCTGATAAAAGTAGAGAAGGTTGCAAACCCACATTTGCCTGCTATATCCGAAACAAAATCATCGGTTCGCTTTAACAGGTCGCAGGCGGCTCTGATGCGGACGATGTTCATGTATTCCATTGGTCCCATGCCCATATAAGAAGCAAATATCTTGCGGAAATGGGATTCACTCAGATGGCAGTTGGATGCCAGATCTTTGATCTTAAGCGGTTCCATATAATGCATGGAGATATAGTCTAAAGACTGGGCTATCGGAATCGTTTCTTTTGCCGGCGTTTTCTCCGGCAGACGACAGGTATTGTTTTCTCTTGCAATATTAAGTAAAAGAACCAGAATTTCCGCTTTGGCTTCTTCCAGATAAAAGTCCTCTTTTCGGCGCATCAGGTTCAAAATGCTGCGGATCGTTCGTCCAATCTTCGGATTTTCCCGTTCCTGCTTTAAATAGGCTCCGGAATTGATCCGGGTGGTAATCTCGCTGATACGACGGCTGCCGTTCTGGCAAATCTGCGCAAGCAGCGAGTCGATATCAATAAACAGATATTCCCAGCTGCTGCTCGTACCAGGGGTACTTTCCGTCGTATGTACACAGTTTTGCGGAATGACCGAGAAGCAGTTTTTTCTATACGGGTATTTTTCCATTCCGATTACAAGTGTGCCGGTTCCGTCATAACAGTACCCGATTTCCAGATAATTATGAAAATGCAGGTAATCAATGCCTTTTCCATATTGTCGTCTCTAGCTTTCACCAAACAGGGCCAGAAATGGAACGTCATCCGGCATTTTGTAGTATCTGAATTCGATTTTGTTGGTTCCTTTGATTGGCATGTATCGAAAAAGCTCCTTTTCTATTTGCTAATGACTACAACGTAGTATAACAGATAGGCAGTATTGTTTCAATAAAATGAATCTGATAAAATCTTAATTATTTATAAAGAATATCAGCATTGGCGGCTGTCAGCCGTCTTTTTGTGCGGAGAAAAGACGCAGCTTTTTCATACTGTAATAAAAGCTGAAAAATAATACGACATCTGCGCCTGCCCAGGCTGCAATTTCAGCATAGAAGATGCCGTCCTGACCAAGAACGATTGGCAGCAGCATTGCTGCAGCGGTGCGCATTGCAAATTCCGCACAGCCGGAAACCATGGGAAGTACCGTATTACCAAGTCCCTGAATACAGGAACGCGTCACATGCAGATAGTACAAAACCGGCAGACAGATGCTCATAATAAATAAATACCGGTAAGCGACAGCAAGTGTGTCTGCTGTCGTCTGGCTGTCTCCGTTGATAAAGCAAAGTAAAATCCATTTTCCGGCAAGGATCATGACAGCGGCAATGACGACGGAAGTAAGGAGCGCCAGAAGGAGCGCTTCCCGGTATCCTTTACGGATGCGGGATACTTTTCCTGCGCCGAGATTTTGTCCGGTATAAGTCGTCATGGAAAATCCATAGGAAGTCGCCGCCACTTCCAGCATCCCATATAATTTATTCGTAGCGGTAAATCCTGCGATAAAGATGACGCCAAATCCGTTTACAACGGACTGTACAATCATACCGCCTACGGAAATGACAAAATTCTGAAATGCCATCGGCATGCCAAGCTTCATAAGCCGCAGGTGCAGGCCTGTATCCAGTGCATAATCTTCACGACGGAATTTCAAAATATCTATCCGCATAATCTTAACAAGGCAAAACAGAGCGGAACAAAGCTGTGCCAGCACCGTTGCCGCAGCCGCGCCAAATACGCCCATGTGCAGAACCGGGACAAATAAAAGATCCAGGCTGATATTGATAAAAGAAGCGCAGATCATGGCATACAGCGGTGTTTTTCCGTCTCCAAGCGAGCGCAGGATCGAAGCAAACAGGTTATAGGCCATAACGACCGGAATGCCCCAGAACATTGCGCGCATATACAGCATGGTATCTGCACGGACGGAGTCGGGTGTGTGCAGGATATCCAGCATCCATGAGGCAAATATCTGACCGCCCGCAAGCATGATCACGGCGCTGGCCGCAGATAAAAAGGCGGAATTAACGATTACGTTACGTAATCTTTCATATTGCCGTGCACCGAAATCCTGGGACATTTGAATGCCAAAACCCTGTGTAAAACCCTGAATCATACCAAGCATCATCCAGATCATCCATTCGGCGGCTCCGACAGCCGCGATACCGGATACACCGAGTACCTGACCGACAATGGCAGCATCTGAAATGGTATAAAACTGTTGAAACAGGTTGCCAAGCATCAGCGGCATGGCAAAAGAAAAAATGAGGCGGCCCGCAGAGCCGTCGGTCATATTGCGCAGTGCTGTCATAGTGGTAAATTCCTTTCCTTATGTATGTGTGTCGTTGATTTGGTAACTGTTTTTTCGATATAAAAAAGAAATGCGGATAACCTGTCACAGGAATTGGTGGATGTCAGGAAATTTTTTTAAAATGTGTAAAATAAAAAACAGCAGCCTTAAATCGAATGGAAAGGCTGCTGTTTTTTTATGATTATAGTGTGATTATAGTGGTTACAGCTTTGCAAGCGCTTCCTGGCAGATGGTGTGAATGCCGTTTTTGTTCAGTACTTCAAGCGCTTTTTCATTGTTTTCCACACGCAGTACCATATAAGCGGTCGATTTTTTTCGGGTCAGAAAGGCGTACATATATTCCAGGTTGACACCGCCGTCTCCAAGCATTTTTAAAATTTTAAACAGGCTTCCCGGTTCATCCGGCATTTCGACTGCGAGAACCGGTGTAATGGAAGCAACATATCCGGCTTCTTTTAAGACGCAGGATGTTTTGTAAGCATCGTCCACAATAATGCGCACAATGCCGAAATCCTGTGCTTCGGCTATGGACAATGCCCGCATGTCGATCTGGGACTGCTGTAAATATTCGGTCAGTTCCGCCAGTTTTCCGGGTTTGTTTTCCACAAAAATAGAAATCTGTTTTACTGTCATAAAAATCCCCCTTCTGTCTGATTTGGTTGCTGTTGGTTGCTGTTGGTTCGGGCCGGTTTATCCCTGATATAAATTTCGCTGATCAATGACGCGGACAGCTTTTCCCTCGCTTCTTGTAATGGTTTTCGGATTTACAAGTTTTACTTTTACATAAATGCCCAGCATCGCTTTCAATGCATTGACCAGATTCTTTTCACGTTCCGCAACGACACCGGCATTGTCGGAGAACATTTCCTGTGTCATTTCTACCTGTACTTCAATCGTATCGCTGTTGTTCTTACGGCCGACAAGAATCTGATAGTTTGCCGGATATCCCTGATTGAGCAGAACGGTTTCAATCTGTGACGGGAATACGTTGACGCCTTTGACGATCAGCATATCGTCGCTGCGTCCTAACGGCTTGGTCATCTTAACGTGTGTACGGCCGCATGCACATGGTTCGTGGTTGAGAATACAGATATCTCTCGTACGGTAGCGCAGCAGCGGAAACGCTTCTTTTGTGATGCTTGTAAATACCAGTTCTCCTTTTTCGCCGTCCGGAAGCACTTCTTTGGTGTTCGGATCAATGACTTCGGCGATAAAATGATCTTCATTGATATGCATGCCGGTCTGTGCACTGCATTCAAAAGAGACGCCAGGGCCGGATATTTCGGTCAGTCCGTAAATATCAAATGCTTTGAGGCCCAGTTTTTGTTCGATATCATGCCGCATTTCTTCGGTCCATGCTTCCGCGCCGAAAATGCCGGCTTTGAGTTTCAGCTGATCCTGCAGGCCGCGTTCGCAGATGGATTCTGCCAGGTAAGCCGCATAGGAAGGCGTACAGCACAAAATCGTAGAACCGAGATCGCACATAAACTGAATCTGACGGTCCGTATTACCGGACGACATCGGCAGTGTCAGCGAACCGATCTTATGGGAACCGCCGTTTAAGCCGGGACCGCCGGTAAATAATCCATATCCGTAACAGACATGTACGACATCATCTTTCGTGCCGCCGGCAGCAGCGATGGCTCTGGCACAGCACTCTTCCCAGAGATCCAGGTCATGCTGCGTATAAAAAGCAACGACTCTTCTTCCGGTTGTTCCGCTTGTAGACTGAATACGGACGCAGTCGGATAACGGAGTCGCCAAAAGGCCGTACGGATATGCATCGCGCAGGTCGTCTTTCGTCAGAAACGGCAGCTTATGTAAATCATCTACGGAATGAATATCTTCCGGTTTTACTCCTGCCTGATCCATTTTATTTTTATAAAAGGCTACGTTTTCATAAACCCGTTTCACTGTTTTCGCCAGTCTCTCATCCTGCCAGTCCCGTATCTGATCACGGGAGGCGCATTCGATTTCCGGCTGGTAATAGTGTTCCATAGTGTTAGATTCCTTTCTGTAAGTAGTAACAGCATTATAGCATATATTTTTTCGGGTGTGCAAGAAAATATTAGAACACAAAGCCATATTATCCCGAAAGAATCACAGGATTACACTTGAACAATACCGTTGGTAATGGTATGATAAGTAAGTCATTTTGAAAACCAAGGAGGATTTTTGTTTATGAAAGATATAGCACTCGTAATTATGGCAGCCGGCATCGGTTCCCGCTATGGAGCCGGCATCAAGCAGCTGCAGAAAGTCGGCCCGCAGGGAGAAATTATTATTGACTATTCGATTCATGATGCACTGGAAGCAGGATTTACAAAAGTGATTTTTATTATCCGCAAAGATATCGAAGCGGAGTTTAAAGAAGTGATTGGGTCAAGAATTGAAAAAGTATGCCCGGTGGAATATGTATTTCAGGATAAGGACGATCTGCCGCAGGGCTTTGTCTGTCCGCAGGACCGCGTGAAGCCGTGGGGAACCGGACATGCCATATTAGCCTGCCGCGAGATACTGGATGTGCCGTTTGCGGTTATCAATGCGGATGATTATTATGGAAAAGCAGCATTTAAGCAGGTATACCGCTTTTTAAGCGAGCATGCGGATACGACGGGGCAGTATTGCATGGCAGGTTTTCAGATTTGCAATACGTTAAGTGAAAACGGTGCGGTAACCCGCGGCGTGTGCGATACCAATGAAAAAAATGAACTGGTGAAAGTTGTGGAAACAGGTGGAATCGAACGGGCACAGTCCGGACAGATCGTATGTGAAGGCGGTAAGGAACTGGCCGAAGAGACGCTTGTATCAATGAATCTGTGGGGACTTACACCGGAGTTTTTGCAGGTTTTAAAAGAAAAATTTGTGGAATTTTTACAGCAGGCGGATCCGACGGATTTGAAAGCGGAATATTTACTGCCGTCCGTGATTGACCAGATGCTGCAAAGCGGACAGGCTTCGGTACGGGTGCTTCCTACACCGGATAAGTGGTTTGGCGTTACGTATGCGGAAGATAAAGACAGTGTGGTAAAAGCATTTGCCGGGCTTACGGAAGTGGGCGTGTATGGCGGCCGCCTCTGGGATTAAAGGAGTCGGGCAGATGAAAATAGCGGTAGCAGGAACCGGGTATGTCGGATTGTCGCTGGCAGTGCTGCTTGCACGGCACCATGAGGTGACAGCGGTAGACATTCAGCCGGAAAAAGTGGATTTGATCAATGCACGCAAGTCGCCGATCATTGATCAGGATATTACGGACTTTCTGGAACACAAAGATCTGAGGCTGCATGCGGTTGCGGATGGAACGCAGGCTTATGAGAACGCGGATCTGGTAATTGTTTCCACACCGACCAATTATGATCCGAAGCTGAACTATTTTGACACATCTTCCGTTGAAGCGGTGATACGGTTGGTTACACGACTGAATCCGGATGCGGTCATTGTTGTAAAGTCAACCGTACCGGTAGGTTTTACAAAAGGAGCCGCCCAAAAATACAAAACGCAGCGTCTGTTGTTTTCTCCGGAATTTTTGCGCGAAGGGCACGCGCTGCATGATAATCTGTATCCGTCCAGAATTATTGTAGGAAGCGTATGTGAAGCCATGCGCAAAGAAGCGGAACGGTTTGCAGGTCTTTTATGTGAGGGCGCATATGCAAAGGAGATTCCGGTACTGTATATGGAATCTACGGAGGCGGAGGCAGTCAAGTTGTTTGCAAATACGTATCTGGCGCTGCGGGTATCTTATTTTAATGAACTGGATACGTATGCGGAGGTGCGCGGGCTGAATACAAAACATATTATCGAAGGGGTATGTCTGGATCCGAGAATCGGGCAGCAGTACAATAATCCTTCGTTTGGATACGGCGGCTATTGTCTTCCGAAAGATACAAAACAGCTGCTGGCCAATTATAAAGATGTACCGGAAAACCTGATCGAAGCGATTGTGGAGTCAAATCGGACACGCAAAGACTTTGTGGCGGAGCAGATTCTTGCCAAAGGCGGTTACTATGAGCAGGACAGCAGCAGAGGGCTGAACGGGCTTCCGGGAAATGCATGTGTGGTCGGTATTTACCGTCTGACCATGAAAGCGGATTCCGATAATTTCAGACAGAGTTCCATACAGGGTGTGATGAAGCGTATCAAAGCAAAAGGAGCGACAGTCATTGTCTATGAACCGACGCTGTTTGTAAAAGACGATTTGTTTTTTGGAAGTCAGGTCATAAGCGATCTGGCCGAGTTTAAAAAGAAATCCGATGTCATTGTTGCAAACCGTTTTGCGCAGGAACTGGAAGATGTGGCTGATAAAGTATATACAAGAGATTTGTACACGGTAAACGCAAGCTTTTATGTATTCCCAAGTTTCAAATTTTCTGTTATATTGAATTTAGTCAAAGACAATCTTTACACATTCGTGTATAATTATTTCCAAACTCTGAAAGGAAATAATTATTATGGAAAAAGAGAAAAAAGATATTTTACTGATCGATTGTATGCGTGAAATCCCAGATCCAAGGGCTCCATACAACCAAAGACACAAATTTCTTGATATTATCATTATCGCTGTCACAGCTGTCCTTGCAGGGATGGATACCTGGAATGAGATTGCAGACTGGGCGGTTTCTAAAAAACAATGGCTGGGAACGTTCCTTGAACTGCCAGGCGGCATTCCTTCCCATGATACGATAAACAGGGTTTTCCAGATGATCGAGCCGGAAAAATTCCATGATGCATTTTTCCGGTGGGCCAGCGCCGTGTCAGGCAAAGTAAAAGGCGTAGTGGCGATTGATGGTAAAACAGCAAGGCGCAGCAGGGAAGAAGCAGGGGATATCAAACCGATCCACACGGTCAGCGCATGGGCAGTAGAATCATCCCTTGTACTGGGCCAGTTGTGTGTGGATGAAAAAACAAACGAGATAAAGACAATACCAGAGCTTTTGGACATTCTGTGCCTGGAAGGGTGTATTGTCACAATGGATGCGATGGGAACGCAGAAAGAGATCGCCCGCAAGATCATTCACAAAAACGCAGATTATATCCTGCAGGTGAAAGGGAACCAGCAGACACTTATGGACGATATCCGGGAGTATTTTGAAAAAGATGTATTTACGGAAAAGAAAGATGCCCTGGAAAAGGCGGAGCGTTACTATAAAGATCTGTGTAAGGAGCACGGGAGGATAGAAAGAGGGAGTATTACGTTGAAAATGATATTGAATGGCTCAGGCAGAGGCATCCGGAGTGGGAGGGCCTTGCAGGTATTGGGGCATGTGTATCTACAGTAACGGAAAAAGGGAATACCGTAACAGCTGTAAATTACGCCATATACAGCAGGAAAGGAATGACAGCCGCAGAATATGGGAAAAGTGAAAGGGCACACTGGGGGATTGAAAACAGCCTGCACTGGGTGCTTGATATCGCGTTCAGGGAGGATGAAAGCCGGATCAGGGCTGGAAATGCAGCAGAAAACATGAATATGGCACGCCATATAGGAGTAAATCTGCTAAAACAGGAAAAAAGCTGTAAGATGGGGATTGCCAGCAAAAGAAAGAAATGCGGGTATGACATGGCTTACCTTTATAAAGTATTGGGCGGATTAAATACTGGAATAAAATAGAGGGTACGAATTAAATACATCGTTTAACACATGGCAGAACCCCATGTCTAGTTATTATACGCAAAATAATTTAACCATCGCATCTTTACGTATAGTTTTAATCGTGAAAACTGATATCTCCAAATTTATAAAAAGTTTATAAAACCTGCGTTTACCGTGGAGATTTGTATGGCAGGGATTGACAAATCATGCTGTATATATAAAATAGTAAAGAGGTGATTTCAGCAATGGAAGATAAAAGTCAGTACGAAGATACCGGGCAGAGGCAGGAAGATGCGGCAGTGCGGGATGGCGAAGAGACGAATGCAGGTTCTCTGCGCGAGGACAATCCGTATGCACAGGGCAATTCGTATACACAGGATAATCCGTATGCACAGGGCAATCCGTATACACAGAACAATTCATATACACAGGGAAGTCCCTATACACAGGATGGATATACCGGGCCGTATGGTTCGTATGGGCAGGGCAATCCGTATGTGCAGGGGGATCCAAATGCACAGGGCAATCCGTATGTGCAGGGCAGTCCGTATGCACAGGGAAGTCCCTATGGGCAGGGCAATCCTTATCGGCAGAGCGGCAATACCGATCCAAACGGCCCTTACGGGCAGTACCGGCAGTACCAAAAGACAGATGAAAAAGTTACCGGTACCGGTTTTGGCATTGCATCTTTGATTCTCGGTATTTTATCTTTGATGTTATTTTGTACCTGCATCAATATTCCGCTGGCAGCCGCCGCCGTTGTTTTTGGCATTTTGCAGTATATCAAAGGGCCGCAGGGCAGAGGGATGGCGATTGCAGGCATGGTTACGGCCGTTTTGTCCGTTATTGCGCTGATTGTGATGGTTGTGCTGATGTGGGGACCGTTTATGCGGTATTACCAGGAAGCCGAGAGGTATTATGAAGAAGATCTGCCGGCATACGAGTATGAGTATGATTATGGAGACGGTTTTGAAAACTTTTTCGATTTCTTTGATAACAGGGATAATTTTTACTAACATTGTGATCGAACAAAAGGAGACAGAGTATGTACACCAAAGTAGATACGAACATGAATTTTGTTGAAAGGGAGCATAAGGTGATTGACTTTTGGAAAGAGAAAAAAGTTTTCCAAAAATCAATGGATTCCAGAAAAGAAGGTGAAACGTATACGTTTTATGACGGGCCGCCGACTGCCAATGGCAAACCGCATATCGGCCATGTGCTGACACGTGTCATTAAAGATATGATCCCAAGATACCAGACGATGAAAGGCCGGTATGTACCGCGCAAAGCCGGATGGGATACGCATGGCCTTCCGGTGGAGCTGGAAGTGGAAAAACTGCTTGGCTTAAACGGGAAAGACCAGATCGAAGCATATGGTATGGAACCGTTTATGAAGCAGTGTAAAGAATCCGTATGGAAATACAAAGGAATGTGGGAAGATTTTTCGGAAACGGTCGGTTTCTGGGCGGATATGGACGACCCATATGTAACGTATGAAGATAATTATATTGAGTCGGAATGGTGGGCGTTACGCCAGATCTGGGATAAAAATCTGCTGTACAAAGGCTTTAAGACCGTTCCGTACTGCCCGCGCTGCGGGACGCCGCTTTCTTCGCAGGAAGTGGCACAGGGATATAAGACCGTAAAGGAACGGTCTGCGATTGTGCGGTTTAAGGTTGTGGGCGAAGATGCTTATTTTCTGGCATGGACGACGACGCCATGGACGCTGCCGTCAAACCTTGCACTTTGTGTAAATCCGGATGAAACATACTGCAAAGTAAAAGCAGCGGACGGCTATACGTATTATCTGGCACAGGCGCTGCTGAATCAGGTGCTTGGCAAGCTTACGGAGATGGAAGATAAAACGGCTGCCTATGAAGTGCTTGAGACCTACAAAGGAACGGAGCTGGAATATAAGGAATATGAACCTTTGTTTCATTTTGCAGATGCGCTTGTACAAAAGCAGCATAAGAAGGCATTTTTTGTCACCTGCGATTCTTATGTAACGATGACGGACGGTACGGGAATCGTACACATCGCGCCTGCCTTCGGTGAAGACGACGCGCAGGTAGGCAGAAAATACGATCTGCCGTTTGTACAGCTCGTGAACGGGAAAGGGGAACTGACCGAAGAGACCGCTTACGCAGGTGTTTTTGTAAAAAAAGCGGATCCGATGGTGTTAAAAGATCTGGATGCGGCAGGCTTATTGTTTGATGCGCCAAAATTTGAACATGAATATCCGCATTGCTGGAGATGTGATACGCCGCTCATATACTATGCGAGAGAGTCGTGGTTTATTAAAATGACCGAGGTCAAAGAAGATCTGATTCGCAACAACAATACGGTAAACTGGATACCGGAGTCGATCGGAAAAGGCCGTTTTGGAGACTGGCTGGAAAATATTCAGGACTGGGGACTTTCCCGCAATCGTTATTGGGGCACGCCGCTTCCGGTATGGGAATGTACATGCGGGCATCAGGAATGTATCGGCAGCCGGGCGGAACTGGCTGAAAATGTGGAAATCAGGACGTGCTTACGATCGAACTGCACCGGCCGTACATTGATGAAGTTGTTTATCCGTGTGCAAAATGCGGCAAAGAGATGCATCGTGTGCCGGAAGTGATCGACTGCTGGTTTGATTCCGGAGCGATGCCGTTTGCACAGCATCATTATCCGTTTGAAAATCAGGATTTGTTTGAGCAGCAGTTCCCGGCGCAGTTTATTTCGGAAGCCGTAGACCAGACACGCGGATGGTTCTATTCTCTGATGGCGGAGTCTACGCTGCTGTTTAACAAAGCGCCGTATGAAAATGTTATTGTACTGGGGCATGTGCAGGATGAAAACGGGCAGAAAATGAGCAAATCCAAAGGAAATGCCATAGATCCGTTCGAAGCGCTGCAAACGTATGGTGCGGATGCGATTCGCTGGTATTTTTATATTAACAGCGCACCGTGGTTGCCGAACCGGTTCCATGGCAAAGCGGTACAGGAAGGACAGCGTAAGTTCCTTGGCACGCTTTGGAATACGTATGCGTTTTTTGTCTTGTATGCGAATATTGACGGTTTTGATGCGTCCGCATATAAGCTGGAATATGAGAAGTTAGGCGTTATGGACAAGTGGCTCTTATCCAAGCTGAATTCCGTTGTAAAAGCAGTCGATGAGAATCTGGGCAGCTACCGGATTCCGGAAGCTGCAAGAGCGCTGGATAACTTTACGGATGAAATGTCCAACTGGTATGTCAGAAGAAGCCGTGAGCGTTTTTGGGCAAAAGGGATGGAGCAGGATAAGATCAATGCGTATATGACGTTATATACGGCGCTTGTAACGCTTGCAAAGACGGCCGCTCCGATGGTTCCGTTTATTACGGAAGAAATTTACCGCAATCTTGTATGCAGCATTGATACGTCCGCACCGGAAAGCGTACATTTATGCGATTTTCCGGCCGTTCGGCAAGATTATATCGATCCGCAGCTGGAAGAGGACATGGATGCGGTATTAAAGATTGTTGTGATGGGGCGCGCGTGCCGTAATGCCGCCAATATTAAAAACAGACAGCCGATCGGCACCATGTATGTAAAGTCCCCGACCGTGCCGCACGATTATTTTGTAACAATTATAGAAGAAGAGCTGAATGTAAAGAACGTTTCCTTTACGGATGATGTCAGCGCCTATACGGACTATACGTTCAAACCGCAGCTTCGTACGGTCGGGCCGAAATACGGCAGGTATTTAAAGCAGATTCAAAACGAACTGGCTGCACTGGACGGAAACGCGGCTATGCGTACTTTGCGTGAAACGGGTGTGCTTCGTCTTGACAGCATCGGCGAAAACATTGTATTATCAGAAGAAGATCTGCTGATTACAATGACGCAGATGGAAGGTTATATGACAGAGGGGGATGCGTCCGTTACCGTTGTGCTGGATACGAATCTGACGCCGGAGCTGCTGGAAGAAGGGTTTGTACGTGAGATTATCAGCAAGCTGCAGACAATGCGTAAGGAAGCAGGATTAGAAGTGATGGATCAGATTGCAGTTTCTTATACGGCGGATGCGAAGGCTGCACAGATTTTTGAGAGAAATGAACAGACGATTCGCTCCGAAGTGCTGGCAGTTTCCCTGACGGCAGACAAACTGAGCGGCTATGTGAAAGAATGGAACATCAACGGTGAAAAAGTGACGTTAAGTGTTGAAAAACAATAAAAAGGAGGACACCAATGAAGAGCAAGATGTTTGAAAAAGAGGCGTTTATCAAAAGTGTAAAGGACAATGTAAAAAACCTTTACCGCAAAACGCTGGATGAGGCCAGTCAGCAGGAGATTTATCAGGCGGTGGCTAATACGGTGAAAGATGTGGTCATTGATGAATGGCTGGCAACACAAAAGACGTTTGATAAGGAAGATCCAAAGATCGTTTATTATATGTCCATGGAATTTTTAATGGGACGTGCGCTTGGCAACAATCTCATTAATCTGACGGCATATGAAGAAGTGCGGGAAGCGCTGGAAGAGATCGGGCTTGATATTAACGTGATTGAAGATCAGGAGCCGGATCCTGCGCTTGGCAACGGCGGTCTGGGAAGACTGGCAGCATGCTTTATGGAATCTCTTGCAACATTGGGGTATCCGGCATATGGCTGCGGTATTCGCTATCGTTACGGAATGTTCAAACAGGCGATCAAAGACGGATTCCAGATTGAAACACCGGATAACTGGTTAAAAGACGGATACCCGTTTGAACTGCGCAGACCGGAATACAGCTATGAAGTCAAATTCGGAGGCTATGTGCGTGCGGAAAACACACCGAATGGTCAGACCCGGTTTATTCATGAAAATTATCAGTCCGTAAAGGCAATTCCTTATGATATGCCGATCGTAGGCTATAATAACAATATGGTTAACACGCTTATGATCTGGGATGCGGAGCCGATGAAATACTTTGAGCTGGAAGCGTTCGGCAAAGGTGATTACCGTAAGGCGGTCGAAGAAGAAAATCTGGCCAGGAACCTGACCGACGTATTGTATCCGTGTGATGATCATATTGCAGGTAAGGAACTGCGTTTAAAACAGCAGTATTTCTTTGTATCCGCTTCTTTGCAGAGAGCGCTTGCAAAATTTAAGAAAAACCATCCGGATATCCGTATGCTGCCGGATAAAGTTGTCATTCAGATGAACGACACACATCCGACACTTGCGGTAGCGGAGCTGATGCGGCTTTTAATGGATGAAGAAGGACTTGGCTGGGATGATGCATGGGCAATTACTACAAAGACGTGTGCGTATACCAACCATACGATTATGGCAGAAGCGCTGGAAAAATGGCCGATCGAGATTTTCTCCAGACTGCTTCCTAGAATTTACCAGATCGTAGAGGAAATTAACCGCAGATTTGTATTGGCTATTCAGCAGAAGTTTCCGAATGACTATAACAAGATTCAGAAAATGTCAATCGTATATGACGGCCAGGTGAAAATGGCAAATCTTGCGATTGCGGCAGGATATTCGGTAAACGGTGTTGCAAGACTGCATACGGAAATTCTGAAAAATCAGGAATTAAAAGATTTTTATGAGATGTTCCCGGAGAAGTTCAACAACAAGACAAACGGAATAACACAGCGAAGATTTCTGCTTCACGGCAATCCGCTGCTGGCACAGTGGGTTACGGACCATATCGGCAACGAATGGATTACGGATTTGTCTCATATGAAAAAGCTTGCCATTTATGCGGATGATGAAAAGGCACAGCAGGAATTTATGAATATTAAATACCAGAATAAGAGACGTCTGGCAAAATACATCTATGACCATAACGGAATTGAAGTCAATCCGCGTTCGATCTTTGACGTACAGGTAAAACGCCTGCATGAGTACAAGCGTCAGCTGATGAACATTTTGCATGTTATGTATCTGTATAATAAGATCAAAGAAAATCCGTCTATGGAATTCGTGCCGCGTACGTTTATCTTTGGCGCAAAGGCAGCTGCGGGATACAAAATTGCAAAGCTGACGATTAAGCTGATTACAAGTGTGGCAGATGTGATTAATAACGACAGAAGCATTGATAATAAAATTAAGGTTGTATTTATTGAAGACTACCGTGTGTCCAATGCGGAATGGATTTTTGCGGCGGCTGACGTATCCGAGCAGATTTCAACCGCATCCAAGGAAGCATCGGGAACCGGTAATATGAAGTTTATGTTAAATGGTGCGATTACAATTGGAACAATGGACGGCGCGAATGTGGAAATGGTAGAAGAAATGGGAGAAGAGAATGCCGTTATATTCGGCATGAGTTCGGATGAAGTGATCGAACATGAGCACAAACGCGATTATAATCCGATGGAAATCTTCAACAACGATCCGGAAATCCGCCAGGTATTGATGCAGCTGATTAACGGATTCTATTCCGCAAATGATACGGAACGGTTCCGCGACCTGTATAATTCCTTACTGAATACAAACTGCACACAGTATGCGGATACGTATTTTGTACTTGCTGATTTCCGTTCTTATGCACATGCACAGGAGCGCATTATGCAGGCCTATAAAGATGAACGTCAGTGGGCGAAGAGTGCGATTTTGAATGTTGCAAATGTCGGCAAGTTCTCTTCTGACCGTACGATTGAAGAATATGTAAGAGATATCTGGCATTTACGGAAAGTGCATGTGGAAATGGAAGAAGAATAATGAACTTCCGATACAGGCTGTTTGTAACATAAGTTAAATTTTGTCGGCAGATTTGGAATATAATTCCGAATCTGCCGATTGCTTGTATTGCAGCAACGTGGTATACTATAGCATGTTCGAATTTATTCCGAGGCAAAGGAGCAGGAAACATGGCAAAAAAGAAGTATATGATGCGGGCAGTATATCCGTTCTGGAAGGATTGGAGGCTGTACGTAAACGGCCGGGCATGTATATCGGAAGTGTGTCCCGAAAAGGGCTGAATCATTTAATATACGAAATTGTAGATAATGCGGTAGACGAGCATCTGGCAGGCGCCTGCGATACGATTCGTGTATCACTGGAAGCGGATGGTTCGTGCACGGTAGAAGATAATGGGCGCGGTATTCCGGTCGGCCTGCATCAGAAAGGAATACCGGCTGCACGTGTTGTATTTTCCACGCTGCACGCAGGCGGCAAGTTTGACAGTTCCGTCTATAAGACGAGCGGCGGGCTGCATGGGGTAGGTTCTTCCGTAGTGAATGCGCTGTCGGTATATCTGGATGCAGAGATCAGCAGAGACGGTTATATTCATCACGACCGTTACGAACGCGGCAATCCGGTAATTGCGCTGGAAGGCGGACTGCTGCCGAAGATTGGCAGGACAAAACAGACGGGGACGAAGATTAATTTTCTGCCGGATCCGGAAATCTTTGAAAAAACCAGATTCAAAGGGGATGAGGTCAAAAGCCGGATGCATGAGACGGCGTATTTAAATCCTGCGCTGACGATTATATTTGAAGACCGGCGCGGCGAAACGGTAGAACATATCGAGTATCATGAGCCGGACGGCATTATCGGTTTTGTAAAAGATTTGAACCGAAAGAGCGAGACCATTCATGACGTTGTTTATTTCAAAGGAGAAGCGGACGGCATTACCGTAGAGACGGCATTTCAGTATACGAATGAATTTCACGAAAACATCATGGGATTTTGCAACAATATTTACAATGCGGAAGGCGGCACGCATATTACCGGATTTAAAACGATTTTTACAACCGTGATCAATCAGTATGCACGTGAACTCGGCATACTGAAAGAAAAAGATGCCAATTTTACCGGCGCCGATGTGCGCAACGGCATGACCGCGGTTATTTCCATTAAGCATCCGGATCCGCGTTTCGAAGGCCAGACAAAGACCAAACTGGACAATCAGGATGCATCCCGTGCGGTGGCAAAGATTGCCAGTGAGGAAATTCAGCTATATTTTGACAAAAATCTGGAAGCGCTAAAAGCTGTTATCAGCTGTGCGGAAAAAGCAGCAAAAATCCGTAAAACTGAAGAAAAAGCGAAGACAAACCTGCTGTCCAAACAGAAATTTCTTTTGATTCAAACGGAAAGCTGGCAAACTGCGAGTCAAGAGACGCTAAAAAATGTGAGATTTTTATTGTCGAAGGAGATTCTGCGGGCGGTTCTGCCAAGATGGCCAGAAACCGGATGTATCAGGCGATTATGCCGATTCGCGGCAAGATTTTAAATGTGGAAAAGGCCAGCATTGATAAAGTACTGGCAAATGCCGAAATCAAAACAATGATCAATGCGTTTGGATGCGGGTTTTCAGAAGGTTACGGCAATGATTTTGATATTAACAAACTGCGTTATGATAAGATTATTATTATGGCGGATGCCGATGTGGACGGCGCACACATTTCCACCTTGCTTTTGACACTGTTTTACCGGTTTATGCCGGAGCTGATTTTTGAAGGGCATGTCTATATTGCCATGCCGCCGCTGTATAAAGCGATGCCGAGCAGGGGAGAAGAAGAATATCTATATGACGACGAAGCGCTGAAAAAATACCGGAAAAGGCATAAAGGCCCGTTTACGCTGCAAAGATATAAAGGACTTGGCGAGATGGACGCGCAACAGCTGTGGGAAACGACGCTTGACCCGCAGACACGGCTTTTGAAAAAAGTGGAGATTGAGGACGGGCGGATGGCTTCCGATGTGACGGAAATGCTGATGGGCAATGACGTGCCTCCGCGCAGAGCTTTTATTTATGAACATGCAAAAGACGCGGAACTGGATTTTTAAAATGAGATTTGTTGATAAATAACGGAAATGGAGAGAATAATATGCAGACAGAAGACCGTCTGATCCGTACGGAATACTCGGAGATCATGCAGAAATCTTATATTGATTACGCGATGAGCGTCATTGTGGCAAGAGCGCTGCCGGATGTGCGGGACGGCTTAAAGCCGGTGCAGCGCAGGACGTTGTATGATATGTATGAGCTTGGGATCCGCTATGACAGGCCGTACCGGAAGTGCGCACGTATCGTGGGAGATACGATGGGTAAGTATCATCCGCACGGTGACAGCTCGATTTATGAAGCGCTCGTAGTGATGGCGCAGGAATTTAAGCGGGGACTGCCGCTTGTGGACGGACATGGCAATTTTGGCTCTATTGAAGGTGACGGAGCTGCTGCGATGCGTTATACGGAAGCACGTCTGGAGAAGATTACACAGGAAGCGTATCTTGCCGACTTGGATAAAGATATTGTAAACTTTGTGCCGAATTTTGATGAGACGGAAAAAGAACCGGAAGTATTGCCGGTGAAAGTGCCGAACATTTTAATTAACGGTGCCGAAGGGATTGCGGTCGGCATGGCAACGAGCATTCCGCCGCATAATTTCGGCGAAGTGATCGACGGCGTAATTGCCTACATCAAAAACCCGGAGATCAATACGGCGCAGATGATGGAATATATCAAAGGACCGGATTTTCCGACAGGCGGAATCGTAACGAATCAGGATGATCTTTTGAATATTTATGCAACCGGCACCGGCAAGATTAAAATACGGGGCAAAGTCGATATAGAAAACGGTAAGAACGGCAAAGACCGCCTGATTATTTCGGAAATTCCTTATACGATGATCGGTGCCAATATCGGAAAATTTTTAAACGATGTGTTCGCGCTTGTGGAGACGAAAAAGACAGGGGATATTGTAGATATATCCAATCAGTCGTCCAAGGAAGGCATCCGCATTGTACTGGAGCTCAGGCGCGGCGCGGATGTGGAAAATCTGTGCAACCTGCTGTATAAAAAGACAAAGCTGGAAGATACGTTTGGCGTCAATATGCTTTCGGTAGCAAACGGAAAGCCGGAAACGATGGGACTCGTTCCGATCATTCGTCATCATGTGGAGTTTCAGTATGAACTGACCACGAGGAAATATGGCAATTTACTGGAAAAAGAACGGGATAAAAAAGAAATCCAGGAAGGACTGATCCGGGCCTGTGATGTGATTGACCTGATTATTGAGATTTTACGAGGCAGTAAAAATATCAAAGAAGCCAAGAACTGTCTGGTAAACGGGGATACCGGCAGTATCAGATTCCGCAGCGCGCAGTCCAAAAAACTAGCTGCAAAACTGGATTTTACGGAGCGGCAGGCCACAGCCATACTGGAGATGCGCCTGTACCGTCTGATCGGACTGGAAATTGAAGCACTGTTAAAAGATCACGAACAGACATTAAAAAAGATTGCACAGTATGAAGATATTTTGTCGAATCGGGATTCGATGAAAAAAGTAATTATAAAAGAGCTGCGGGCATTTAAAAAAGAATATGAAAGAAGCAGACGTACCAAAATTGACAATGTGGCAGAAGCCGTTTATGTAGAAAAAAAGATTGAGGAAAAAGACGTAGCCGTTCTGATTGACCGTTTTGGATATGCAAGGACGATGGACGTCGCCTTATATGAACGCAATAAAGAAGCCGCTGACAGTGAAAACCGGGTGGTTTTCCTTTGCAAAAATACGGATAAGATCTGTATTTTTACGAACAAAGGCCAGCTGCATATGCTGAAAGTGCAGGATCTTCCATATGGAAAATTCCGTGACAAAGGCCAGCCGATTGATAACGTAAGCAATTATGACAGCAGCCAGGAAACCTGTGTATATCTGGCGCCGCTATGTACGGTTACGGCACAAAAACTTCTGTTTGGTACGGCGTCGGCAATGGTAAAACAGGTATCCGGCAGTGAATTTGATGTATCCAAACGAACGACAGCCGCTACCAAACTGTCAGATCAGGACGAACTGATTTTTGTAAAACCGCTTTCACAGCAGCCGGAGCAGGAAACAATCATTATGCAGTCTCAAAAAGGGATGTTTTTGCGGATTGAGGCAATGTCTGTTCCTGAGAAGAAAAAAATGGCGGTCGGCGTGCGTGGTATGCGTCTGGCAGAAGACGACAGACTTACGCATATGTATCTGCTGGAAGAGGAAGCAGAGCCGACGGAGGCAGAGTATGAACCGGCGAAAGTTGTATTAAATAGGCTGCGCATCGGTTCCAGAGATACAAAAGGAGTAAAACGGTAATGGAACAGCAAGTACTTAAAATCAAATATCATTCGAAAGAAATCGAAAAGCTGACGTATATTGCGGGGAAAAGCGACTGGATTGATCTGCGCAGTGCGCAGAACGTAACGCTGAAAAAGGGGAGTTTCGCCTGATCAGTCTCGGCATTTCCATACAGCTTCCAAAAGGTTACGAAGCGGTGATCGTGCCGAGAAGTTCTACTTTTAAAAATTTCGGCATTATTCAGACCAATCATATGGGAGTGATTGACGAAAGCTACTGCGGAGATGAGGACCTTTGGATGATGCCGGTTCTGGCAGTACGTGATACGCAGGTCCGTGTGAATGACCGGATCTGTCAGTTCCGTATACAAAAACACCAGCCGCACATATTGTTTGAAGAGACAGACAGTCTGCATAATCCAAATCGCGGAGGATTTGGCAGTACGGGAAAGCAGTAATGCAAAAATCAGTTGCGAAATGTCAGAAAACGGTCTAATATAGAAAATAGCTTATAAAATAGCAGAGGAACATGGTCATGGTCATACCGATATCGGAAAGGAGATAACGAAATGGAACGACGGACAGTGAAATTTTATTCAAAAGAGAGCAATTTGCTTGCACTGCATGCAATACCGGGACATTTTGCCACAAGCAACTCTCATATTAACTTTTATATTGATGTAACCGGAATGCGGGCACGTATTACCGAAGCGGAAGAGGCGGCTAAAATTATGGCGCATAAATTCGGACATCTGAATTATGTGGATACGGTCGTATGTATGGATGGTACGGAGGTGATCGGAGCCTTTCTTGCAAAAGAATTTGAAAAGGAACATATTTCCTCTACAAACCAGCATAAAACGGTTTATGTCATCTCGCCGGAGGAAAGCAGAGACAATCAGATGATTTTCCGTGATAATACGAAGCACATGATCGCAGGCAAGCACGTAATTTTACTGCTGGCTACAACGACGACCGGTGAGACGATTCGAAGGAGTATGGAAGGGCTCCAGTATTATGGCGGTGTGATTGAAGGAATCGGTTCCATATTCAGTACGGTAGGTACGGTCAATAACATTAAGGTGCAGTCGTTGTTTGACGGCAACGATGTAATCGGATATCAGGCATTTCCAAAAGCAGACTGTCCGTTTTGTAAAAAAGGAACGAAGATTGAAGCAGTTGTAAACGGGTTTGGGTATTCAAAATTATAACATGATGACGGAGCTGGAACGGTATTATAATAAATTTTGTGAAGATAAGCGGCTTAGCAGAAGACATGGACAGGTTGAATATATCGTTACGATGAAATATATTCATGAATATCTGGAAAAGATGCTAAATCCGCGCATTATTGATATCGGAGCAGGAACGGGACGCTATAGCGTACGGCTGGCAGAAGAAGGATACGATGTAACAGCGGTGGAACTGGTAAAGTATAACCTTGGTATTTTAAAGTCCAAAGGAAGCAGCGTAAAGGCATATCAGGGAAACGCGCTGCATCTGTCCCGTTTTGCAGATGCGTCTTTTGATATGGCGCTGCTGTTTGGGCCGTTGTATCATCTGTATACGATGGAAGATAAAGTGCAGGCGTTAAAAGAGGCTGCGCGTGTCACAAAGCCGGGAGGGTTTATTCTGGCGGCATACTGTATGAATGAATACGGCGTACTGCTGTATGGCTTTCGCGATCAGAACGTAAAGCAATGCAGGATGGATGGCAGACTGACGGAAGATTTTCACTGTGTATCCGGGCCGGAACATTTATATGATTATGTTCGTATGGAGGACATTGACCGTATCAATCAGGAGGTCGGACTCAAACGGTTAAAAATAATTGCTCCGGACGGACCGGCGAATTATATGCGCCAGGTATTAAACGAAATGGACGACGAAACATTCGCATTGTTTATCCAATATCAGATGTCCGTGTGCGAGCGTCATGATCTGCTGGGGGCGAGTGCACATACGGTTGATATTTTGCAGAAACAGGCGGAATGAAACGGCGGATCAATCCATGATGAAACAGAATAATCCGGGCGGAAAGAAACATCTGTTTCTTTTCCGCCCGGATTTTATGCGTTGAATCAGATTGCTGTGTGTGATCGTTTAAACAGTCCGCACGGCCGTTAAAATCTGCACACTTCTTGGCTTGAGCAGAATCGTCAGGTTTTGTACTTTTTCCGGTTCTGCCAGGATGCTGTGTGTTCTGTAAGTGTCCACAACGACTTCCCAGTGCATGTCTGGCGGCAGCTGCGGCAGCTGCTGTGAGACGCTTTCCCAGTAGGTGTTGACAGATAAAAATACGATGTCGTCCCGGTCGGCTTCATCGTCTTTTCCGGCATACATGACGCCGATTACATGAGAATCCCAATGATAATCACTGTTCCATGCCTGTGCTTCATGCAGGCTTACCGATGGAAAGCCGATGGAGGAAGGCGTTACGTTTTTACGTATAACCGCATGTTTTTTGCGGAAATGAATCATATAGCTGAAAAACTCAAACAGGTCTTTATTTTTCTCCGGCAGTGTCCAGTCCAGCCAGGAGATCATATTGTCCTGACAGTAGGCATTGTTATTGCCGTGCTGGCTGTTGCCAAACTCGTCGCCGGCGAGAAACATCGGTGTTCCACGGCTGCACATTAAAACGGCACAGGCATTTTTTACCATCCGTCTGCGCAGAGACAGGATTTCCGGATCCATCGTTTTGCCTTCTACGCCGCAGTTCCAGCTGTAGTTATCGTTGCTGCCGTCCGTATTGTTCCAGCCGTTTGCTTCGTTGTGTTTTTGATTGTAGCTGTACAGGTCATGCAGCGTAAATCCGTCGTGGCAGGTCAGAAAGTTGATGGATGCGTCATAGCCGCGTGTCTTCGGATCGTAAATATCTACGGAGCCGATAATACGCAAAGCGGCGCTGTATGCTTTGGCAGGGTCGCCTTTTAAAAAGCTGCGCACATCATCGCGGTAGCGTCCGTTCCATTCCGCAAAGCGGTTCCATGAAGGAAAGCTGCCGACCTGATACAGTCCGCCGGCATCCCAGGCTTCCGCAATCAGCTTGGTATCGCCTAAGATCGGGTCAAACGCCAGGCTTTGGAGCAGAGGCGGTTTGCGCATAGGAGAGCCGTCTTCGTTGCGTCCGAGAATCGTAGCCAGATCGAAACGGAAGCCGTCAATCCGATACGTCATAACCCAGTAACGCAGGCAGTCCAAAATCATGCGCTGAACGATCGGATGGTTGCAGTTTAACGTATTGCCGCATCCGCTGTAGTTAAAATATTCCCCGTTAGGTTTGAGCATATAATAAATATTGTTGTCAAAACCTTTGAAAGAGAAAAAGTGTCCTTGTTCATTTCCTTCTGCCGTATGATTGAATACAACGTCTAAAATGACTTCAATACCGTTTTCATGCAGATTTTTTACGAGCTCTTTTAATTCGGTTCCTTCTCTGTTATACTCGATGCCGCCGCAGTAACTGGTATTTGGTGCAAAAAAGCTGACGGTATTATAACCCCAGTAGTCTACAAGATCGTGTCCGTTATAAGTCCGAAAGGAACCGGTTTCATCAAATTCAAAAATCGGCATTAGTTCCACGGCGTTGATTCCAAGTTTTTTCAGATATGGAATTTTTTCCATTAATGCGGCGAACGTGCCTGGCTTGGCGTGAATGGAACCGTCTGCCATTGTAAAGCCGCGCACATGCAGTTCATAAATAATCAGATCTTCCATTCGAATGTGCGGAAAGACAAAGTCGCCCCAGTCAAAGTCGTCTTTTACCACACGTGCCTTGTAGAAATCATTTTGCGTTTTGCGTGTTCCCCAGGCGCTTTGTCCGGTTACGGCCTTTGCATAAGGATCCAGAAGATTTTTGCTTGGATTGAATATCAGACCGTTTTCCGGCTCATATGGGCCGTCAATCCGGTATGCATATTCAAATTCTTCGATATTCAGTTTAAATACGATCATGGAAAAAACGTTGCCGATCCGGTAGTTTTCCGGAAACTTTAAAATGGCATAAGGCTCGTCTTCTTCTCTGTGGAAGAGCAAAAGCTCGCAGGAAGTTGCATGATTGGAATGTACGGTAAAATTCACGCCGCCGGGAATAGCAGTGGCGCCGTTGATATCGTAAAAGCCCGGGCGAACTTCATAGCCTTCAATCGTATCAAAAGGGACCAGATGGATTTTGTTTAATGGAATTGGATTCATTCGGTTACCTCGCTTTGCTTGAAAATTTTATTGTTGCAATAGGATTTCCTGCTTATGGTTCTATAAAAAAGCTTAACATTGCAAAGCTTTTCTGTCAATAAAGTTTCTGCTTCCGGGCGATTCGTTACTGTTCACACCCAATGTCATTTACTTAACGGATTCCCGAACGACTCTGCACCTGTCGGAATGGTTTTGCCGGCCGGAATTATTTTTATAGAAATATGGAAATATCTGTGGTAAGATATTCTAAAATGGTTTTGACGGGGAGGATATTTTTATGAATATTACAATTACGGGTAATTTAGGCAGCGGAAAATCCAGTGTGTGCAAAGAACTGGAACAATTGGGATATACGATTGTTTCCGCGGGGGATATTTTCAGACAGATTGCGGCGGAAAAACAAATGACCGTCATACAGTTAAATGAAGCGGCGAAAAAAGACCGCAGCATCGACGATATGCTGGATAACCGAAGTACGCAGCTTGGAAAAGAGATGGATCATACCGTATTTGATTCCAGACTTGCATGGCATTTTGTGGAAAACAGTTTTAAAGTGTTTTTGCTGGTAGATACAAAGGAAGCGGCGAGACGTGTGTTTGATGGTGTCAGCCGCAGTGCGGAAAACTATCGGAATATCGACGAGGCAAGGGCCGGACTGGAAGAACGGGCAGATTTGGAGCAGGAACGTTTTCGGCATTTGTACGGGATAGATTATTATGATGCGGGCAATTATGATCTGGTTATTGAGAGTACGCATGCGACGCCAAAACAAATCGCGCAGGAAATACTGAGAAATTTTGAGCGTTATCAGACACAGCCGTTTTCGACGAAGGTGGAGATGAACTTAAAATGTCTGTTTCCGGCTCAGGTTTGTGAGAAGGCGGAATGTTGTGAACATCAAAGTGAGCATTTATGTATGGATGATGTGATCAGCCTGACTGAAAAAAATGGCTGTTATTATGTGGAACATGACGATCAGCGGGTGTTGTCTGCAATTGCCGCCGGTAAAGTTTTTGCGCAAATTACAAATATTCGGACAAACCCACAGGCACAGGATAAAATACGAAAGCTGCCGGAAAAATCCGCTTATATGGTAAATTTTTCAAAAGTTTTCAGATGATTTTGATTAAATGAGAAAAGAGTGGTTATCCTGAGAATATAAATTTTTTCATGACAGGAGGAACCACACGATGCACAGGATACAAGCATTTTTCAGAAAATATCGGACAATTTTTGAAACGTTATTTTTACTTGTGATACTGGCAGGCGGATGCCTGTGGAAATACCAGGAGTTTCAGTTACAGCGTACACAGCAGGAGCTGGCGGAAAAAATACTGCGCTTTCACGTGCTTGCCAACAGCGACAGCCGCACGGACCAGGCATTAAAACTGAAAGTACGGGATGCGGTAGGAGCTTTTATGCAGCCGAAACTGTCTGCGGTAACGGACAGGGAGCAATGCAGCCGGATCGTGCGGAATCATTTGCGGCAGATAGAAGCGGTTGCGGAGCGCACACTGCGGCAGGAAGGATATACATATCCGGTATCCGCACGCATTGGCACGGTTGATTTTCCGCAGAAAACGTATGGAAATTATACATTTCCGGCGGGAGATTACGAAGCGCTGAACCTGATGATCGGAAGCGGAAAAGGCAGGAACTGGTGGTGTGTGATGTATCCGAATATGTGTTTTCATGGCGCTGTATATGAAGTTGTGGATGAGGATGCGAAAAAATCTTTGAAAAAAGTGTTGTCTGAGGATGCATATGATGCGGTGCTTAAAAGCGGAAAGTATCGGGTACGATTTAAATATCTGGATTTTTTAAACCGGTGGCTGAAATAAGAGTAGCCAAAAACAGGAGGAGAGATAAGATGCAGACCATGTATTATGAAGTAGTGAGTATCGAGGGAGATTATGCGAATCTGAAAAGAATTGATCCGGAAACGGATGTACGGGATGAAGAACCGAAACTGACAGCCAGAGCGTTGCTGCCTGAAAATATTATGGAAGGCAGCAGGCTGAAATATGAGATGCTGCAGTACGAGCTGATCGACTAGCATATGACGAATTCGGATCAAAAGCATATACGGCCATCGGCGGCCATATTGATCGTCAGCATCGGAAACGCTGCTAATTATAACTGTAAGACGGTGGCTGACCAAATAAGAGAAGACGTTGCGCAGACGATGCCGTTTTGCAGGACGTATCAGGTATTTGCAGACCGAAGCGCCGGGCAAAAGACGGACGCTCGGCTTACGGATTCCGTATGTACTTCCTTAAAGCAGGCTTTGGAAAGGATCCGCAGTGATCGTGTCCGTTCATTTATTGTACAGCCGACGTATCTGGTGTATGGCCGGGAGTATCGTAATCTGGCAGATGAGCTGAGACAATATGAAAAGGCATTTGAGCAGGTTGTGCTGGCAGAACCGCTGCTGGCAAAAGATGCCGATTTTGAAGCGGTCGGAAAGATATTGCTGAAACAGACAGCGGATTATAACACGCCGGATACGGCGGTTTGCTTTATCGGACATGGAAAAGAAGCAGGCGGTCCGAACAGTTACATAAAAATGCGGAAAACATTTACGCAGGCAGGATGCAGGAACTATTATGTCGGTACAATTAAAGGGGAGCCGTCGTTTCATACCGTGACGAACGCTTTCAAAGAAGCAGGCGGTTATAAAAGGGTGGTGTTGTATCCGTTTATGGTAGCCGCAGGCAGTCATGTATATCGGGATATCGCAGGAGGACAGGGCGCTTCCTGGAAACAGCTGATGGAACAGGAAGGCTATGAGGTCGTATGCATTCCGAAAGGACTTGGACAAATTTCCGATATCCGGTATATGTTTGCAGAACATGCAAAGGCGGCATTCTGTAAACATTTGATCAGCAGATGCTGAAAGGTTCAGTCGATACCGGCTACGCTGTATTTTTCATATTGTTCAACGGCCATTCGCAGCGCTTCATCGGATACGGCGGCATCTTTTTTTACAAATACTTCGGCCCAGCTTTGATCGAGCCGAACCGTTACGAAATCTACACCGGATACGGCGCTTAGTGATTTTTTAATTTGTGAGGCGCAGTGTTTGCCTGTCATTCCCAGGACTTTCACAACTTTATAATCCAGCCTTTGAATTTTAAAGATGACAGGACGGGTGCCGCTGTTGCAGCAGGCAATCATCATGCGATCATCATTCATATGGCCGCGCATAATACTGCCGCCCTGCAGCGCAGTGTAAATATAACGACTGATGCAGTCCCAGGCTTCACCGCACTGCGTACCGTCTCCGGCCAGCCGAAAGGTATCTTCCGCTCCATAGCGTTCAAAAATAAATTCATCCCCAATTTCATAAAACGTGCATGCGCCGGCATCCGGTACGGCGAGATATTTTTGCTGATAGTCAGGAAAACATTTTTTGTCTATAACGGTAACTTTGCACTTATATTGCATAAATCGTTCCTCCGGTTTCTATTTTTTGCAATTATTCTACCATAAGTACAAAAAAATTGCTATGTAGATATGTACGGATCAGAGATTTCGCTTTTAGATGTGAAAAAGAGTAAAGATTACCGGATTTTCAATAGATATAGAAATATGGACAGATTTCGGGAATGATCATCATAGCATTTAAAGATGAACTACATATAAAAAATATGAAGAAAGTTTTATATGAATCTGAAAAAGGAGGATAACCACAAAAAAACTACATACAAAAGAATAACCTCAAGCAGAGGGAGAATCTGCTGTTTTTTGTGATTCTATGATACAGAAAATATATTTTTTGTACGATTGACTCAAAAGGCATTCTTCTTTTTATCCCTATTCTTTAAAAAATCATAATTGAATAAATATAAATACTAAAAGCGAAATCTCTGAAAATTTATTTGATAGCTTGCAATCTGCAAGCAAATTGCTTATAATATATACAGGAGGCGATGGATATGGCAAGAACATCAAATGTATTCGCAAGAGTCGAACCCGAAGTAAAAGAACAGGCTGAAAGCATACTGAACCAGCTTGGGATTCCAATGTCAAATGCTGTTGGTATGTTTTTAAGGCAGGTGGTAATTCAAAGAGGCATTCCGTTTGAAATGAAACTTCCTGTGAAAAAACCTCTTTCTATGGGTGAACTTACCAAAGAACAGCTTGACGCAGAGCTTGCAAAAGGAATGGCCGATATAGAAAAGGGCAGAGTATATGCGGCTGATGAAGTAGAAGAAGAAATGCACAGGTTGTATGGCATATGAGCTGGAAGATAAATTATACCCGGCACGCAAGAGAGGACTTGAAAGCGATTTATGACAGGTCCGTATGGCTGTCTCGTTACAAAAGCCATACATAAGAAGCATACGTATAAAGAGTATATCGGCGTTGACGCATGTGCAGCGAATCTAATGCGTCCGGCAATGTATAGCGCATATCATTATATTACGGTCATGGGGAAAGAACATGCACTTTGCGATCATAAATATGATATTGTAGGCTCGTTATGTGAGAACAATGATAAATTTGCGGTCGACCGTATGCTGTCGGAAATAGAAAAAAGGATTATTTTGCAACGTTTGATTGTTTTGATATTTTAAAAAATATGAATTATAATGGAGTGTAAAATGGATGGCCGGTATTGGTTCGATTGGAAACAATGCCGGCCGTTCAACCGGTTTTTATTCTGGTTTTGTAGTTGTAATGTCTACTCTTTGATGATATCTAATTCAGTTAGGTTAATACCGGATGCGGTTAATATTACTTTTAATTCGATGTAGCGTCCTTTCATGGCTTTATAGGTTGCAGAATCTTTTTCAGCTAATATCATATAATTTTGCAATCTTGCAAATTCTTCTACGTTTTTTTGCATTTGTTCTTTTTCCGTCATGTCCATTACCTCCATATTTCCACCGCCTTTGTTGATTCATATAATTTTAAGTAATTCAGATATTTACAGATACAGTCATTATAACGTATACGTACAGCAGTGTAAAGGGGTATTCGCTTCTCCCACACGGTAAACGCAAGTTTTATAAACTTTTATAAATTTGGAGATATCAGTTTTCACGATTAAAACTATACGTAAAGATGCGATGGTTAAATTATTTTGCGTATAATAACTAGACATGGGGTTCTGCCATGTGTTAAACGATGTATTTAATTCGTACCCTCTATTTTATTCCAGTATTTAATCCGCCCAATACTTTATAAAGGTAAGCCATGTCATACCCGCATTTCTTTCTTTTGCTGGCAATCCCCATCTTACAGCTTTTTTCCTGTTTTAGCAGATTTACTCCTATATGGCGTGCCATATTCATGTTTTCTGCTGCATTTCCAGCCCTGATCCGGCTTTCATCCTCCCTGAACGCGATATCAAGCACCCAGTGCAGGCTGTTTTCAATCCCCCAGTGTGCCCTTTCACTTTTCCCATATTCTGCGGCTGTCATTCCTTTCCTGCTGTATATGGCGTAATTTACAGCTGTTACGGTATTCCCTTTTTCCGTTACTGTAGATACACATGCCCCAATACCTGCAAGGCCCTCCCACTCCGGATGCCTCTGCCTGAGCCATTCAATATCATTTTCAACGTAATACTCCCTCTTTTCTATCCTCCCGTGCTCCTTACACAGATCTTTATAGTAACGCTCCGCCTTTTCCAGGGCATCTTTCTTTTCCGTAAATACATCTTTTTCAAAATACTCCCGGATATCGTCCATAAGTGTCTGCTGGTTCCCTTTCACCTGCAGGATATAATCTGCGTTTTTGTGAATGATCTTGCGGGCGATCTCTTTCTGCGTTCCCATCGCATCCATTGTGACAATACACCCTTCCAGGCACAGAATGTCCAAAAGCTCTGGTATTGTCTTTATCTCGTTTGTTTTTTCATCCACACACAACTGGCCCAGTACAAGGGATGATTCTACTGCCCATGCGCTGACCGTGTGGATCGGTTTGATATCCCCTGCTTCTTCCCTGCTGCGCCTTGCTGTTTTACCATCAATCGCCACTACGCCTTTTACTTTGCCTGACACGGCGCTGGCCCACCGGAAAAATGCATCATGGAATTTTTCCGGCTCGATCATCTGGAAAACCCTGTTTATCGTATCATGGGAAGGAATGCCGCCTGGCAGTTCAAGGAACGTTCCCAGCCATT
Organism: Eubacterium plexicaudatum ASF492; assembly: GCF_000364225.2. Lineage (GTDB taxonomy): Bacteria > Bacillota > Clostridia > Lachnospirales > Lachnospiraceae > Eubacterium_J > Eubacterium_J plexicaudatum. The sequence goes on along the minus strand of NZ_AQFT02000001.1, from coordinate 2,643,395 downwards.
GTTTTTTAGAAGCCGCCCAGTCTGCAATCTCATTCCAGGTATCCATCCCTGCAAGGACAGCTGTGACAGCGATAATGATAATATCAAGAAATTTGTGTCTTTGGTTGTATGGAGCCCTTGGATCTGGGATTTCACGCATACAATCGATCAGTAAAATATCTTTTTTCTCTTTTTCCATAATAATTATTTCCTTTCAGAGTTTGGAAATAATTATACACGAATGTGTAAAGATTGTCTTTGACTAAATTCAATATAACAGAAAATTTGAAACTTGGGAATACATAAAAGCTTGCGTTTACCGTGGCTTCTCCCACACTGAATGAATAGCATAAAGAATTTTTGATATATAAAAATATGAATGTTGGAGAAGTATAAGATGTATGGCCGACATTGTTTCGATTGGAAATAATGCCAGCCATGATTTATGATAATAGTAAATTTATAAAATTTGCTTATATTTTTAAGAACATAAAATATTTAGCCGGACGGTTCAGGAAAGGAGGCTGGTTCATGCCGACAGGGTTTACAGGTAACTTCGTTGGTCAGGACTGACGATACAATCGTATGACACTGTTTACAATATTTGACGGTATAAAAAGAAACGATGCAGCTTGTGTCATTGCATTTCGAATGTCTTTTTTCCAGGCCGGTTGCATAATGGTGACGACAGTCTTTCGCAATCCGGTCAGGCATCATATGCTTTTGTGTATGTGCCAGTATGGTGTTGTCTTCCAACATAAGATAATCATCTGTATATTGGAAAGCAAATTCATCTATTGGTATATCTGGTATGTCAGGTATGTCAGATCCGGCAGTATCTTTGTATGCAATAGAAATCCAGTCGGATTGTGCCAGCTTTTTGTGAAAAGAGCTCCAGTTTTTCAGATGAATGGTAGGTGGTGAATAGGCGGCAGCCGGAATACTGGAAACAATCAGTATCAGGCAAAATAATACCGGGGCCAGCCATCGTCTGTTTTTTATTGGTGTTTTATTTTTATGATTCTGTTGTTTAGAAATCGTTTGTTATCCTTCAAAAAATAAATGGCAGACTGTGCAGAACGGATGGGGTGGCTGTCATATCAATCAGCATATGCCCATATAGGTTTTGTGTTTTTTGAGGAAGACTTTTTATCAGAGATTCATCACAATTTAGTTCCTGAATATTTTTTAATTCCTTCCAAAACAAAAAAATGAATGGATTATAAACATGCACCAGTACAGCAGTCATGCCAAGCAGACGTATGAAAAATCATGTGATTTTATATGATGCAGTTCATGCAGCAAGACAATTTTTATGCCGGACTTTGGGACTGCGTGTGTCAGAACAATGACCGGACGAAAAAATCCGCAGGTATAGGGGGAAGCTTCTGAATCCGAAAATAGGATAGAAATTTTTCTGCTAATATGTAGATTGCTGCAAAGTTCTTTCATAAGTGCATGATACTTTGTATATGGAGTACATGTTAAATTCATTTGTTTACGAAATCGGAAATACAGGTATAACTGGTGTATCATCAAAGATGATATGAGGATCATCCATACAGCAAGCAATGCCTTGTGTGCATCAGGTATAGAGGCTATAAAAAAATGATTTCCATCCTGAACGATGGTTTGGTCCAAATAAATAGGAGCGCCATCTGCGGGCAGATTGTCTGGTGTATTTGGAAAAACTAACCGAAGCGTCAGATGCTTAAAAAGCGGAAAAGGAATCAGGTAAAAGATTAAGCATAATTTCAGAATTCGATACCTCAATGCGGCACAAATGGACGAATCAAATAATCTTGTCAGCATAAAATAAATAAGAAAAGGTATTGTTCCACAAGCAGTCATAGTGGTTAACAATGATATAAGTAATGGCATAGGTTTTCTCCTGCATTTAAATCGATGAATCATCATTTGGAAGCTGTTCATCAAGAAATTGATGTAGATGATCAATTTCTTCTTTGGAAAGCTTTGTTTTTTTTGTAAAAGATACAAGGAACTTCGTAACAGAATTTTCATAAGAAGTTTCAATAAATTTATTTGCCCAGATACCTGATAACTCATCTTCCGAAACTTTTGCTTTATAAGATCGCTTATAACCTTTTCGGCTGGAAGTAAGTACATTTTTTTGAATCAATCGGCTCAGGTAAGTGTGAATAGTTGTTTGCGCCCAGTCATGCCCCTTTTGTTCGTTGCAGTAGCGGACGATTTCTGCAAAAAACAATTCTTTGTCGCTTTGCCAAAAAAGCTGCATCAATTCGTATTCGATTTCAGATAATCCATAATAAGAATTCATATTTTACATCCCTTCGTAATATGATAACTATATTTTATAAGAAAAAGTGAGGAGGGTCAATACGGATATTCTACAAAATATTAGACGTATATATTGACAAGATTGTAGAATGATAGTATTCTAAGGCTGTATAGAATGAAAGACAAAGAGAAGTTCATAAGAGGGTGTTTTGAAGATGTGTGTAGTCAAGTGGAATGAAAATGCAGTATCCTGCAAAAAGGAGATCAGATAGCGCTGATTCATGGAGAAGCTTTTATCAAAATAGGGAAAGAATATTTTGATATTATTGATGAAATAATTAAGAAACAATTAAAACTTTTTATGGACAATTATGGAAAATCTTGTGCTTTCCGGTAAATGAGCACTCTCGGAAACTCAATAGAGAATAAGCAGGAAAAGGTTGATTTTCAGAAATGAGAGGGATAAGGGATGGATGATTATGGGGCTTGAGCAGTCCAGAGAGCATAAAGAATAAAAATGTGCATGACTTTAAAACCTGTCGAAAAACAGGCCTGAAAGAATCCGGAAGCAGGAAACTTGGTTTATGCCACTGCCTGCACCTGCTGTTTATAGCGGGCATCCAGATGGATGCAGATTCCAATCATGGTTGTCATGAAAGAATAATGCTCCTTTGTGTGTATGAACATACGGTGCAGTCCGTAATCATTGAGGATGCGGTTGTTGATACGTTCCGTGGCGGTGCGTTGATTATAAATCTTCTTATAAGCATCTGTGCCGCGGGGGACGTCGGTGTAAAGCCGGATATCCCATTCGGGCCGGGTCTTGACGACTCTCCCATATTTGGAATCGGTGCAGGAGTTTTTACATTTGGAACAGTGATCTTTCCCATAGGGGCAGCGCCACATGAGGTAACCGCTGGATCTGTCATAACCGTTAGGCTTCATGCGCAGTTTTTCCTGACATAAGGGCGTTCCATCTTTGTCAATGGTGATGGTATCAGGAATTGTTTTTGGCCGGCCGCATTTGTCGTTCAGGTCGATGAAGGCCCGTATTCCCCTGTTTTTAAGGATCCGGTAGGTGGGGTAATTGTCCATTGCGGAATCCAGGCACATATTCGAGGTGGAAACAGCCGGCATATGTTTTTCCAGTTCATGGAAAGCGACAAGGAAATTGACCGAATCATGACGCTTTGCACTGGTAAAACGCAGAAGCAGGGGGAGATCTGTCCTGAGTTCACTGTTATAGCAGGATAATTGGAACAAAGTGTAGCCGAAGTAATATTTTTCCAGGTCGCTGTCCCAGCCCCAGGAAGCATCGGGGTCGGGGAAATGCCGCAGGTTTTCCGGTGCGCCAACCCTGTGGTGCCCGCGTGGGCAGGCATGGGTATGCACGGCGGTGCCGTCTCCGGAAACCGTAAGGTGTTCCCTTGGTATGAGGCCGGATTCCATGGAAGGCAGGACAGCCACGTGATAGAAGAAGCGCTGCAGCCGCCCTTCAAAGTTAAAAGGGATATCCTTCCCGCTCATGAGCCGTTTTTCGATAGATTCTGTGATTTTGGGCTTTGCCTCCTGTGCTTTGTGTTTTTTGCCTTTGGGCTTATCCGGCTTTTTGGTGTTCCAGGAAGCCGGAAGCAGTTTGTCCCGCGCATATAAGTCCGTTGGCGGTGCAGCCCAGAGCCTGTCCATGAAGTCAAAATAAGAACCGAGGGGCGGCAGGGAATCCGTAGTGCAGCCGATGAGAGCGGCAAGGAGGCGGTCATGTTTGAGCCTGTCGACCCAAAGGGTAAGGGATAGCTTGGCCAAACCTTCTGAAAATAGAAGAAAGAAAAGGATAAAAGACCTTAAGATTTGTGGCTGGTTCTTAGCGGGCCTGCCAGTGTTGGAGTAAAAGGGCAGAAGGAACTCCATGGCCTTATCGGTATCGAAAAGGCGGAGTTTCTGCCATGGCTTCCAAAGCTCCGTATGGAGCCGGACTCTTTCAGAGGAATCGAAATGGACTTTGGATTCGTTGAGAAAGTACTTGTAATCTTGCATGGACTGCCAGTACTTGATCATAAAGTGCACCTCCTAGTAGTTTAGTTTAATGCTGTGCGTGTGGCACAGACGCTTCTTAACTACAAGGGGCGCGTTTGGTGACTGGCGTATATGGTCACCAAACGCGCCGCACATTTTGACTTATATGTCAATACTTTTTTGAAAATTTAACAAAAATGTTTTCCGGGATATGGAGGAAAGCAAAAAAGAAGAACATGAAAAAAGAGCGGAAATTCGGGCTTAAAGAGTTTCCGAGACCGCTCTAAATATGGTATGGAGGAAATTATACAGACGTGTAAGCGAACGGGTATCTATGAAGAAATTATGAATATGAAAGAACAATTTGATACTATGATATCAGAATATGGGAGAAATTTATCCGGAGGACAAAAACAAAGAATTGCTATCACGAGGGTTCTTTTAGAAAAAGCAGAGGTGATAATTTTTGATGAACCCACGTCCGGTTTGGATTATGAAAATAAAATAAGAATAAAAAACTTAATATATGATTTAGGGGAAAAAACAGTTGTATTAATCACTCATGACAAAGAGTTGATAGAGTCAGAAGGATATTTAAATATATTAAAAAATGGCCGAATTCAAGAAGAACAGTAATGAATGGTTAAATAAAAAGAAAGGTGCAGTTAAATATGGAAATTTTAAAAGCAAGCAATATTTCAAAAGTGTATCAAGAGAGTAATATGCTGCGTGTACTAAACGGGGTTAATCTAACTGTCCACAAAGGAGAATTTGTCGCAGTTTTGGGAAGAAGCGGTTCTGGCAAATCAACACTTTTAAATATACTGGCTGGATTGGATACTCCATCAGATGGGGATGTCTATGTAGATCATGTAAATATCTTTCAGCTGCCAGACAAAAAAAGAACGATGGTTAGGCGGGAAAAAATAGGATTTATCTTTCAGGCGTATGAATTGCTCCCTTCGCTGACAGCAATTGATAATATAAAACTGCCACAACTGGTACGGGACGAAACGTATCTTTATGAGCTTTTGCATACGCTGGAAATTGAAAAGTATGCAAAATATTATCCGGATCAGATGTCAGGAGGGCAGCAGCAGAGAGTAGCAATTGCGAGAGCGCTGATTAACCATCCGCCAATACTTTTGGCTGATGAACCGACCGGAAACCTGGACTCTAAAACAGAACGAATTGTGATCGATTTGCTTAAAATGCTTATACATAAATACATGACAAGTATTGTTCTTGTAACACATAATGAAAATCTTGTTCAAGATGTAGATCGTATGATACGCATGGAGGATGGTGAGATTATCAATGGATAGAAAAAAAGTTCTGTTAGTAGTTAAGGGATATTTTTGGAAAGATAAGAAAAACACAATTTTGACTGTTATATTTTTATGTTTTATTACCATATCACTTTTGGTCGGTAATCAGCTTTTTGAAAATGTTCAAATGGCAAATCGGTTAAACGCGGAAGCTTTAGAAGGCAAGCACCATGTAGCTTACTATAGTATTACTAAGGAGCAATATGAACAGATAAAGGCATATCCTGCGGTTTTGGAAGCGGGAATAAGCTTTAGCCTGGGACAGTCAGAAGACGGGACAGCATTTGGATATATAGATGAAGGGTTTCGAAATCTGGGCGCTGTTGTGGCGGATAAAAATATTAAGCAGGTGATAGAAGGGCATTGGGCGGAAACAGAACATGAGGTTGTATTATCAAATAATTATATGAAAAAAAACAGCTTGAAATTGGGAGATCAGATTTTGGTTGATTTAACGTCGACGGATTCGGATACAGGCGATATTTTGTTTCAGCTTCCGAATTTGTCATTAACGGTTTGTGGAGTAATAGATAATGATACAGGATTTACAGATCGCAAGATAGGATATGTGTCAAAAGAGTTTGCATACCGGATCATGGAAGAGTATGGGGGTAATGTAAATGTTGTTGCCAGATTCAAAGATCAGAATAATATTACAGGTGAAATTCAAAATCTGAATGCTTACCTGGGGTATGAGGGGGACAAGTTGGAAACTCCGGAGGTAAGAAAAATTTTATGATTGCAGATGCTGTAGAGGATAATGGTAACTTGAGAAAACAGCAAAAAGTCATGAATATTATGATATGGCTTGTTTGTGTAATGGTATTATATAACATATTTTATAATCGTTTTTTTTGAAAAAAAAGAGATTTTATGAATTTGCGCAAACTGGGGTTTCAAACATGGGATTTGTATAAGATAGCAGGAAGTGAATTTTTTATACTGCTTATGTTGGGAGTCATAGCAGGTATTTTGTTAAGTTATTGGATAAACAGAATAATTTACAGCGGTTTAATGCAAATTTTTATTCACACATATGATGCTAAAAACTTTACTTCTTCAGAGCTGACCATATCCGGTATACAAAATGCTGTATGTATGCTTTTACTTGTAATAGTTCCAAGCATAGCAACAATGGCTGTTCAGTTAAAGGAGACTGTTCCTGTGGAAATTATGCGCAATAAAAGGAAAAATTATAAAAAAATACTGATATCGATCATCATTGTTTCTATACTGTCGATTTTAATAAGTATCTTGGGAGTTCAAGATAATCAAAGTGATGCCGGTATTATGTATGTGAAAGATTATGTGCCGGGAGACCTGCAGCTGACAGTGGGAAGCATATTTGAAAATATATTTGGCGAAAACATACCAGGGATATCGGAACAGACGATGCGTACCGTAAAAGAAATGCCAGGTGTGACGCAGACACAGAATTACGACATTAATTATGGAAAAGATTTGTTTTTATGTCAGGAAAAATACAAGCTGAATAAAGACGGCGGTTTTTTCAGCAGCATGGATGAGATGGAGCAGGATATTGATGGAAAGAGACAATGCTTATATACGGTTATGCTTGTGACAACGGATAATATACAGGCGATAGTCCCATCTTATCATAAAGGCGATAAAAAGGAACATGTAGCAATCATGGAAGGGGAACTGGCGCATACGTTAAATTTAAAGCCGGGGATATTTTCACCTTATATGATGAGAAACTAATCAAAAACGCTTCAAAAAAGGGATGCACGAGCGTTGAGGTAAAGCTATTGGATACGCAGAACATAGTGTTATCAGAAAATCATCTTGGAGGTAATTTGCTGATTGTAGACAGTGAAACGGCAGAGGCTTTTTCCGGGAAATGGTTTACGCAAATAATGAATATATGGGTAGAAGAGGGAAAAGAGGCAATTGTATCAGCAAATATCAAGCGTATGGCAGAGTATGATTCACTCTCATTTCATAGTGCGAAAGAGCAGATGCAGGGATATGTGGATTCAGATCACAGACAGAAAACGCTTCAGATATTTTTATTGTTTTGCTCGCATGCATTGGTATATTTACCCATTATAATACATTATACGCGAATCTTCTGAACCAGAGAAAAGATTTTATTCTCATGCATAAAATAGGGATCAGGAAAGATGAAATGTATTTCAGGGTAATCAAAGAAGGTGCGTGGCATGGAATCTCAGCATTGGCATTTGTTGCTGCAGCACAGATTTTTTTATGTCTGCGCAGACATATAGAATTTGGAAGCTTGTTTTTGACTATAGATGCCGTAATCGTAATATCTTGCATGTTGTTTCCGGCAGTCATTGTGTATATTATATTTCGGCGTCAGTTTTGAGAATCTCAAGAATCATAGAGACGTAAAAAGGAGATGTATGAATTGGCAAAAAAAGTATTGTCGGCGATTGGTTTCATTATGATACTAGAGTGTGTCTTAAAATTGCTTTCTGTCAACTGTGCGTCACAGTTTGCGGGAGATTTGTCCCGAATGAGGGAAGCGTAGTGGACTACGTTGACCGAATGAGGGACAAATCTCCCGCAAAGTGGGGCGTGCATCTACTTTTGCGCTCATGTTTGCACCGCCAACCTGGAATTAAAGGATTACTTCGGAACCAAGTAATTCATATCCGGTTACGTTAGAATCGATCTTTGCAGCATAGTTGCTCATTTCATAATCGGAATCACCTAAATCTTCCGGACGGATACCCATAATAACGGTCTTTCTATTATATCCGCCGTCAACTAATTTTTTAGCTTTTGCAGGCGCTGTACGGGACCTGCTTTCCGGTTTCCATCAGCTCAAAACGTATTACCACCTGAAACACTGTTATTGCCATAAAGCTGTAGAGACCATATTTTATCTGATCATCATAGCATTTAATATGAAAGAACTCTATCTTTACCGGAGGACAAAGGATTTTAAGGTCAGAAAGATAACTCTTATAAGTGTAAGCCGGATGTTCTAGAGCGTGTCTTAAAATTGCTTTCTGTCATCTGTACGTCACAGTTTGCGGGAGATTTGTCCCGAATGAGGGAGGCGTAGTGGGCTACGTTGACCGAATGAGGGACAAATCTCCCACAAAGTGGGGCGTGCAGATGGCAGGAATGAATTTTAAGACACGCTCTAGGATGAACTACATATTATCCCTATTCTTTAAAAAACCATAATTGAATAAATATAAATACTAAAAGCGAAATCTCTGTGTACGGATTGTAGAATGTCTGAAAATAGCCAAAAATAAAAGCCGGAAATTTTCCGGCTTTTTTACAATATTCTTATAAAAAGGTTTCGGCTTTCTGAGGAGAAAGTCCGAAATTGGTTATAAGCAGTTCTATAATTTGGTCATTGCCAATACCAAGACTGCGAAAACTTTTTACAGTGTTTAAAAGGTTAGATTCCGTAACGGATTTCGTAACGGATTTCGTAACAGATTCCGTAACGGATTCCGTTACGGATTCCGTAACGGACTTTGTAACGGACTCCGCTACGGATTCTTTTATTTTGTTAATTTCCGGTTCCATAATTTCTAATAATGCCTGACACATATGCTCATCTCCTCTCAATTTTGATACGATTTTTTTATTTGCCCGGACAGCGACTTCCAAAACCGAATCTGCAAGTACCCGGTCAAAATTCCATTGTAAGCGGTCTATTTTTTGCAGCAGGTGTTCCAAATCCGATTTTTCAAGATTTTCCGATAAAGCTTTCAGCCAGGTGTGTTCTGTCCCGGACAATTCTTTTGTGACTATAATCTGTGTTTGGAATAAAACTTCATTCTCTACATAATAAATACCCGGATATGGATTGCAATACAGGATGTTATGGTCCTTAAAATATCGAAATAAACCATTCGGTCGGGTTTCTCTAACAATAGAAACGGTAATGGTATCCGCCGGCCTGGCATTTACGGTTTCACCATACGATTTATAAAGGCTGGCATAGGCGCCTGTTTTGTAAAACGTGTCAATATTCAGATGATCCTGTGGGGATTTATATTCTAAAATATTGTATTTGCGGAAAATTTTGCCGATTTCATTTGCAATTGGTGTATCGTTGTCTTTTTTATTACAAGCAGATCTATTTCCAATGGTTTGGAATTTAAATTGTATTCTTTCATATAGGTGAGATCCGGTCTGTTATCCGCCAGTTCCAATTCTATGGCAGCTGCAAAACCGGAATGCCATTGTATTTTTACATCGCTCATTGGTCAGGTGTCCTTTCTTTTATGTATTATAGCATATGTGAAAATTTTTTCAAGAGGGATGTTAGATACTAAGATCATGAATTGCATCTGCTTTTTGTTGATTTCAAAACGAAAGAGGGTTATAATGTACGCGTAGGAGGAAACCTATGCCTATGCTATATGGCCGTAAGGCCAATTAATACAACAGGGGATATCATACCGTGTTCGGAAAAAAACAGGAATTAACAAGAGAATTAGAGGAAAAACTAAATATGACCCAGTATGAGCTGGACCATGTGCAGATGCAGGTGAGCAGCGTACAAAATTATACCCAGCAGATGCTGCAGCATTTTGAGTCTCAAATTACAGCTCAGGGTGAGATGGATAAGGAGCTGACAAAAGTTGTGAGTCAGGCATACGACACGCTTGAGGAAGCGGGAGAGAGCATGAAAGTGCTGGAACAGCTGGCTATGGAGCTGACGAGTATGCGTGGGCAGATGGAAGATGATGAGCGGGATAAGAGAAAGCTGCAGGAAGTAGCGGACAGGCAGATTGAGCAGATGGCGGTTATTGTAGAAGAAAATAAGAACAGCATCGAGCCTGTTTCAGCGCTGCAGGAGACAAAGACGGCGTTAAAAAATGACGCGGAGGCGATACACGCCGAAGTGATTCATATGATGGAATATGCAAAGCAAATGACGGTTTCTTCTTTAAACTGTGCGATTGAAGCCGGCCGCATGGGTGACAGCGGCAAGAGCTTTGTAGAAGCGGCGGAAGACGTGCGTATGTTGTCGAGCGCTTATGAACGTGCGGCAGCCGTAGTAGATCGTCAGCTAAATGACCTGGAAAAGCGTCTTCGTCAAATGGATGAGCAGGTAGTATCGCTGATGAAGGCAGGTAAGGACACCAATCTGTCTATTTCCCGGCTTTCAAAACATATTACACAGCAGGATGACATCTGTACAAGGGCGGCGGAGCGGCATTACCTGGAAAAAGCTGCCGCAATATCGGACTATATTAAAAAAATTTCACAGAGCAGTCAGCATATTGATGCACTGCAGCACCAGACACTGTCGGATATTGAGCGAATCGGAGACAGTTTTATGAGTGAGCAGGAAGCACGCAAGGAGCTGGAACATATCGTAGATCAGCTGATTGAAAGTATGAGGAGCTAAAGGCATGCTGATTTTGCAGGAAAGGAAAGGTGTAAAGCCTGATGGATAATGGAAAAGACATGAGTGAAGAGGATAATATAGAAAAGAATGAGAACGGGAAAGAACCTGTAAAAAAAGAAACTTTTCAGTTTTTATCCAAAGACGGAAAGACAAAAATACATGCGGTAAAATGGATACCGGATCATGGCAAAGTCCGTGCGATTATGCAGATTTCACATGGAATGGTGGAATATATTGAACGATATGACGAGTTTGCCTGTTATCTGGCCAAAAGAGGGTTTCTTGTTGTAGGAAATGATCATCTTGGCCATGGTTCATCTGTCACGCAGGAATCCGAATGGGGATATTTTACGGATAAAAAGCCGTCCGAAACGGTTGTTGCGGATCTGTATCAGGTGACACGTATTGTAAGCAGCCAGTATCCGGACTGTCCATATTTTATTCTTGGACACAGTATGGGTTCCTTTCTGCTGCGCAGATATCTGACGCTGCACAGTGAGGCGGTAACAGGCGCCGTTATCTGCGGGACAGGCAGTCAGCCGGATGTGGTAACCGTTTTTGGAATGTTTGCCTGTGGTTTGATCCGGATGTTTCGCGGCGGACATCATCGCAGCAGTTTTCTTACGAATGCGGCATTTGGCAAATCATATGCGGCATTTGATAAAACCGGAGCTGAACCGTCTAAGAGCTGGCTTTCGAAAAACGAAGAAAGTGTGCGGGCTTACTATAACGACCCACGCTGTACGTTTATGTTTACCGTAAATGGGTATTATGGGCTGCTTTCGACGCTGTGGTACGTCAATCAGATGAAATATATTCGAAAAATGAGAAAAAATCTGCCGGTATTTTTCATAGCCGGGAAAGAGGATCCGGTAGGAGACTTTGGAGAAGGTGTGAAAAAGGTCTGTGCACAATATCGTCAGGCCGGTATTCGTGATGTCAAGATAAAACTGTACGAAAATGACCGTCATGAGATTTTGCAGGAAACCGACCGGGAACAGGTCTTTGAAGACGTTTACCAGTGGTGTAAAAAACGGATGCGGAAATAACAGCCGCCGAAAAGACAGAAATAAAGAGATACAAATAAAGAGCTGCAAATAAACAGACAGAAAGGAATTGCCGGAATGAGTATAAAGTGGAAAAAATGGACCGCGCTGCTGTTGGCCGGATTGATCGGCTTCTCTTCGTATGGCTCCGCCCGGGCAGCCGGTGTCGATCAGGGTATGGTATCGGATGGTGCCGATCAGGATACACAGGCTGTCGATACGGGAGAGCGTACGCAGTCGGAAGATGCAGGTCAGGGGATACGGCCGGAAAATACGGATCAGAGTATACAGCCGGAAGACGAAGCTCAGATTGCGCAGCCGGGAGATGCGAATGTGACAGGAACGGATGATGCATCGGCTCCGGAAGGAGAACGTCCGGTCGTGAATGCCGAGATTGGAGAGAATCCGGGTGTTGAAGCCGATATCAGCGAGAATGATCAGGACATACATGCGGATATTACTACGGATGATGAGCAGGATGATCATGTTGTCATTACGGAGGAAGATAAACCGTATCTGGCGCTTGGAGCAAATTTGAACAATGAGCAGAAAAATACGGTTTTAAACCTGATGGGCGTTGATCCGGCAAATCTGGATCAGTATCAGGTTGTTACCGTTACGAATGAGGAAGAACATCGGTATCTGGACGCATATCTGGACGCTTCGATTATTGGAACGAGAGCGCTGTCCTCCGTTGTCATTGTAAAAAGAGACAAAGGAGACGGCATTCATATTTCTACAAAAAACATTTCGTACTGTACGATCGGAATGTATAAAAATGCCCTGGCGACAGCCGGGCTGGAAGATGCGGATGTCATTATTGCAGGACCGTTTCCGTTATCCGGAACAGCGGCTTTGATAGGCGCTATGAAGGCATATGCGGATATGGAAGAAGCAGAGATTGATACGCAGAGTCTGGATGCGGCAATGAATGAGATCGTCGTAACAGGGGAACTGAACGAAAGTCTTGGTGACGACGTCCGGACGGAAGAATTTATTGCCTATGTCAAACAAAAGGTAGTAGAAGGCGGCCTGCAGAGCAAAGAAAAAATTCAGGAAGTGCTTGCCGATGCCTGTGATAAATTTGAAATTACATTGAGTGAGGGCGAAAAAGAAAGCATTACGGCGCTTATGGAAAAGATTGGTTCTCTGGATATAGATCTTGACAGCCTGATCGAACAGGCAGGTTCGATCTATGACTCCTTAAAAGAAATGGAAAGCAGCGGCGGCTTTTTAAGCAAGATTGCAGCATTTTTTAAAGATCTGCTGGATGCGATCGTTCGTTTTTTTGAAAATCTGTTTTAAACTCTATGAACTTACACCATTTGCAGCCTGCTAATGGTGTAAGTTGTTTTATGTTTGCTTATGAAAATCGAAGCGCCTGAAATGCATGGACAAGATCATCCATATCCGATTCCGGGACATGCTGCAATTGTATATGCACGTGCTTTTCAGCTATAATATGCAGCGTACAGGAAGAAGAAAACAGGCGGCGAAAAAATCTGTGCGGTGTACGGCGTTTATGGATTTCCACGATTTCGCCGACCGGTATGATTACGACCTGTTCTTCGGTCAGCGCGATAAAAAAATTTTCCGTAAGAAACATCGTTTTTTCTTCGGAGCAGAAGCGGGTGGAAATTTCCTTTTCGGCCTGTGTCAGCAGTTTTGCGGCATCACCGTAGGATCTCAGTCTCAGGCAGGCCGGTGTCAGGAGCGGAAATATGATTCGGATGACGCAGAGAATGATGCCGTAGGCTGCATAAGTGGCGGTTGCAAAATAACATGCAAGCAGCAAAAAGGAAAGCAGTTTATGAAATCCCGGCTCACTCAGCAGGTAATCGGGAGTCCGGCCGCGGATACCGGAGGCCGTCCAGTCTAAGTCTTCGGCGAGCAGCTGCGTTAACGTATCATATTCTTCAAAATGACGGATGACATGTACACGAACTGTCAGACGTTCAATATCGGGTGTTCCGCTCCCGCAGGTAGCAGGCGCCAGAAGCACAAACAGGCACTGATCGTCCTGAAAGGTGTAGTAATAATAACCGTTTGTATATCCGAGTATTTTCTGCGTATATCCGGTAAAATGAAGATTGGTAAGCGTGGTAAGGATATAGCCGGAACGGGCAGTGCGCAGTTGCCGAACCGGTGTTTCAGACGACAACCGATGCGGAAATACGAGCTGTGCAATGGGAGTCGTAAACCATATGACGGCCAGAAGCAGCAGATACACGATTGGAATCAACAGCCGTTTTTGATAAAACCGCCGGATGAAATGGGTAATGACAGCTGGCTGAAAAGTTTTCAATGGCATTCTCCTTATGATAAGAATCGGTTTTTGGTACAAAATATAGTATAAAAGCGCCTGGGAAAATAATCAAGACCGGAATTGCACTTTTTTTGATTGTATTGCAATGTATGCCGGAGTTTGCTATGATGGTAATAATTTGTAACACGAAAGCAGGAGAGGGAGGACAATGGAAGCATATACAGGATTTGCCGAAGTTTATGACTTGTTTATGGAAGATGTGCCGTATGAGGAATGGAACGCATTTTTAATCAAAACGCTGCAGGCACATGGGATTACGGAAGGACTGATCTGTGAGCTTGGCTGCGGCACCGGAAAGATGACCAGACTGCTTGCACAAAGCGGTTATGATATGATCGGCATTGACGTTTCGGAGGAAATGCTGAGCGTTGCACGGGAATATGACAGTCACGGAATTTTATATCTGGCACAGGACATGCGGGAGTTTGAACTGTATGGAACGGTAAAGGCGGTTGTCAGTGTATGTGATTCGATGAACTATCTTACGCAGGAAGCCGATCTGGAACGGGTGTTCTGCCTTGTGAACAATTATCTGGATCCGGGCGGTATCCTGATTTTTGACCTGAATACGGAATATAAGTTTCGGGAACTGATGGGAACGCAGACGTTCGCCGAACACCGGGCGCAGGGCAGTCTGATCTGGGATAATTATTATGACGAAGAAAATAAGCTTAATGAGTATGCACTGACGATTTTTTTGCGCCAAACAAGCGGACTTTACCGTAAATATGAAGAAGTGCATTATGAACGCTGCTATGCACCGCACGATGTCATTCGACTTCTGGAACAGGCAGGTATGGAGTTTGTCGGCGCCTGTGACGGTGAGGATCATGGACCGGTGCGGGAAGACAGCGAACGTATTTATATTGTTGCAAAGCAGAAAGGTGCAAAGAAACAATATAAAGAAACAGTATAAAGAAACAGTACAAAAATACGGTATAAAATACAGGAAAGGGAAATGGTTAACAATGAATCAACAGATAAAAAAGGATGCGGTGAAAGATTATATGGTAAGGGCAACTGCAGCAGAAGGAAGCGTTCGTGCGTTTGCGGTTACTTCCGTGCAGATGACCGAGCAGGCACGGCTTTACCATCATATGAGTCCTGTCATATCGGCGGCTTTGGGCAGGCTTTTGGCGGCAGGGGCAATGATGGGCGCCATGATGAAAGGGAGTGAAGATCTTCTGACGCTGCAGATTATGAGCGACGGGCCGGCAAAAGGTCTGGTCGTTACGGCCGATGCGTCCGGGCATGTCAAAGGTTATCCGAAAGTGGCCGATGTGGACCTGCCGGCAAATGCGATGGGCAAGCTGGATGTCGGTACCGCTGTCGGCGGCGGCATCCTGCGCGTAATCCGGGATATGGGATTAAAAGAGCCTTATATCGGAACGACACAGCTGCAGACCGGAGAAATTGCAGAAGATCTGACGTATTATTTTGCTTCCTCGGAACAGACACCGTCCTCGGTCGGACTTGGCGTTTTGGTGGATACCGACTGCTCGATTCGCCAGGCAGGTGGATTTATTCTGCAGCTGATGCCACAGGCCGGCGACGAAGTAATAGCGCAGCTGGAGAAAAATATTTCCGGATTACGCCCGGTTACCGATATGCTGGAGCAGGGCCTTACGCCGGAAAATCTGTTGGAAGAGCTGTTAAAAGGGCTGCATGTAGAGATCATAGATCGGATGCCGGTAGCTTTTGCATGCGGCTGTTCGAAAGAACGCGTGCAGAGAGCGCTGGCCGGCATTTCCCAAAAAGATCTGCAAAGCATGGTAGACGACGGGGAACCGATTGAGATCAAATGCCAGTTTTGCAATACGGCGTATTCCTTTGATGTGGAAGAGCTTAAAAATATGCTGAAATAAAGCAGAAGGAGAAAAAGAATGGAACATGGATATATAAAAGCAGCGGCTTTGTCTCCCAAAATAAAAGTAGCGGATACAAAATATAACGGTGAGGTTCTCATTCATCACAGTAAGGAAGCGGCGGCACACGGAGCACACGTGATTGTGTTTCCGGAGCTGTGTGTGACCGGATACAGCTGCGGAGATTTATTTTTGCAGGAACTGCTTTTGCAGGAAGCGAAAAATCAGCTGTTTAACATTGCAGAGCAGACGGCACAGGTAGATGCGGTAATCTTTGTCGGTCTGCCGCTTGCATACAAAAGCAAGCTGTATAATACGGCGGCAGTGCTGCATCACGGAAAAGTACTTGGTATCGTGCCAAAAACATTTCTGCCCAACTATGCGGAATTTTACGAGGCCAGACATTTTACAAGAGGGATGAAAAAGACGGTGCCTGTGACTTTACGCGAAGGGGTTACGGTGCCGATGGGTACCGATCAGATTTTTGTATGCGATACGGTGCCGCAGCTTCGGATTGCGGTCGAACTGTGTGAAGATGTCTGGTCGCCGAATCCGCCGAGTATTGCACATGCTCTGGCGGGGGCGAATCTGATTGTCAATCTGTCGGCTTCGGATGAGGTAACGGGCAAGGATACGTATCGCAGGGAGCTCGTAGCGGGACAATCCGCAAGGCTTGTGTGCGGTTATATTTATGCAAATGCATCCGATGGAGAGTCCACACAGGATGTAGTGTATGCCGGCCATAGTTTGATAGCAGAAAACGGAATTGTATTACAAGAAGCGGAGCGTTTTACAAATGCGGCTGTGTATTCGGAGATTGATGTGCGCAAACTGGAAGGAGAACGGCGCAGAATGTCCACGTTTGAGCAGGCGGATGCACAGGAGTATACGGTTACGCATTTTTCGCTGCAGGTATCAAATACAAAACTGACCCGCTTTGTCGATTCGACGCCGTTTGTGCCGGGAGATAAATCGGACCGGGACAAGCGGTGTGAAGAGATTCTGGCAATCCAGGCAATGGGATTGAAAAAACGGCTGGAGCATACCGGATGCACATGTGCGGTCGTCGGTATTTCCGGCGGGCTGGATTCAACGCTGGCGCTGTTAGTGACGGTACGTGCGTTTGATCTTTTGCAAATTCCGCGGAAACAGATTCTGGCGGTGACGATGCCGGGATTCGGCACGACGGACCGGACTTATGACAATGCGGTGCATCTGATTAACAGGCTTGGTGCGGATTTGAAAGAAATCAGTATTTGCGATGCGGTGCATGTTCATTTTCATGATATCGGTCAGGATCCGCATCGGCATGATGTAACGTATGAGAACAGTCAGGCACGGGAGCGTACGCAGATACTGATGGATATTGCAAACATGTACGACGGCATGGTGATCGGAACCGGCGATATGTCGGAACTTGCGCTTGGATGGGCGACCTATAACGGAGATCATATGTCGATGTACGGGGTGAATGCATCCGTACCGAAAACACTGGTCAGACATCTGGTGCGGTATTATGCGGATACGTGCGCGGATTCGGGCCTTTCAGAAGTGCTGCTGGATGTACTTGATACACCGGTCAGTCCGGAGCTTTTACCGCCAACGGAAGGCAGGATTTCCCAGAAAACAGAGGATATCGTAGGCCCTTATGAATTGCATGATTTCTTTTTGTACTATGTACTGCGGTTTGGTTTTGAACCGGGGAAAGTCTATCGGCTTGCGCAGACCGCATTTGGCGGAGATTATGATAACGAGACGATATGGAAATGGCTGAAGACATTTTACCGTCGGTTCTTCACACAGCAGTTCAAGCGGTCTTGCCTGCCGGACGGCCCGAAAGTAGGATCGGTTGCGGTATCGCCGCGAGGCGATCTGCGTATGCCAAGTGATGCATGTATGCGTATCTGGATGGATGAGATAGAAAAGATGAAAGAGATATAAAAAAGACAGCGCAAAAAGCTTTTCTGCCTTTTGCGCTGTCTTTTTCGCATTTGAAATGCCTAGATGGCAGCAGACCTGCTACAGACGCAGATCGTGCAGTACCTGTTTTTTCTTTGGCTTTCCCGCACGCAGCAGTACCGGCGCTTTTTTATACGCCTCATGGTATACGATGTAGTACATAACGGCAGCCATTCCAAAAGCAGTCAGTACGTCAAATACGGAATGCTGCTTTAAAAACATCGTAGACAGAATAATCGAAACACATAATACGAAGGAAGCCGTGCGGACGGCTTTTCTGCCGTGAAAGCATTCGCTGCGCATCAGTGCAATGTGCACGCCGAGAGAGTTGTATACATGGATACTCGGAAACAGGTTCGTAGGCGTATCGGACCGATACAGCCAGCGTACAAGCTCCGTGCATATATTTTCCCGTTCAAATGTATGCGGACGCAGGTAGTGTCCGTTTGGATAAATTGCCGATACAATCAAAAATACGGTCATGCCGGTGAAAAGGAATGCACATAACTTATAATAATCTTCTTTCTGACGGAAGAAGAAATAAATAATCCCAACTGTAATATAAGCAAACCAAAGCAGATAAGGGATAATAAAAAATTCACAGAATGGAATTTTCAGATCAACCGACATCGTTATAATATGGAATTTTTTGGTCACCGTTTTTTCCAGATAGACAAAACATGTCATGTAAAATATGCCATAAAGAAGTATCCATGCATGGCGATATTGGCAGATCAGAGATTTTAATGTTAGTTTTTGATTTCTTATTTCCGGGAGTTGCATTGTTCAACCTTCTTTATTCATTGCTTAGAGAACCAATTGTTAATGTTGCTTCTGTTAATGCGGATTATAGCACATGCATTTTCCGCATACAAGTGGGTAATTTTAAATTCCGGCCGTTTTAATAAAGTTTATGGAAAAAATAAAAAAACATGCATGGAAACGATTTTCTTTTGTGCATTTTGAAAATGAAACATTTCGTCTGTTTTCCGGAAACTGTCTTTTTGTTGCATTTTTTCGGAATATTGTTGTGAAAACGAAAAAGGAAATTGAATTCTTTGAGCATAATGCTTATAATTGAGATATGGAAAGATAGAAGCGGGTCAGACCGGCTGAGTTGTTATGATGGAAAAAGAAAGAGAGGATAACGAAATGCAGGCACAATTAGTAGAAAAATTCAAGGAAATTTTTGGAGCGGAAGGAGATATCCGGGTTTATTTCGCACCGGGGCGTGTGAACCTGATCGGAGAACATACGGATTACAATGGCGGGCATGTGTTTCCATGTGCGTTGACAATCGGTACATATGGCGTGGCAAGAAAAAGAGAAGATCAGACGCTGCGGTTTTACTCTATGAATTTTGAGCATTTAGGTGTGATCGAGTCTTCGGTAGAAGGCTTAAAAGTGGAAAAGAAAGCGGACTGGACCAATTATCCGAAGGGCGTTATGTGGGCGTTTGGGGAACGCGGAATGAAAGTAGAGCAGGGCATGGACCTGCTGTTGTTTGGCAATATTCCGAATGGTTCCGGACTTTCCTCTTCCGCATCCGTAGAAGTGCTGACCGGGTATATTTTAAAAGATCTGTTTGGCTTTGACGTGACAAATCAGGATCTGGCGCTGATCGGGCAGTTTTCCGAAAATAATTTCAACGGTGTAAACTGCGGCATTATGGATCAGTTTGCAATTGCAATGGGAAAAGCAGACCATGCAATCTTTTTGGATACGGCGACACTGCACTACGAATATGCACCGATTAAGCTGGAAGGCGCCAAAATCGTTATTTCCTGTACAAACAAAAAACGCGGCCTTGGAGATTCCAAGTACAACGAACGCCGCAGCGAGTGTGAGACGGCGCTGGCAGAAATACAGGAAACGGTTGGCATCAATTCGCTGGGCGATCTGGACGAAGCACAGTTTGAACTGTATCGGAGCGCCATAAAAGATGAAGTCCGCGTGAAACGGGCAAAACATGCGGTATATGAAAATCAGAGAACATTAAAAGCGGTCGAAGCGCTGAAACAAAACGATGTAAAGCTGTTTGGCGAGCTGATGAACGCTTCTCATGTATCGCTGCGGGATGATTACGAGGTAACAGGCGTGGAACTGGATACGATGGTAGAGGCAGCCTGGGAAGTGGACGGTGTGATCGGCTCCCGTATGACAGGCGCAGGGTTTGGCGGATGTACGGTCAGCATTGTAAAAGATGAAGCGGTAGACACGTTTATTGAAAAAGTAGGTAAGACGTATCAGGAAAAGATTGGCTATGCAGGTGACTTTTATGTGGTGGAAATTGGCGACGGTCCTGCAAGACTGGCCTGAATGACAAAAGGAAAGGTGGAAAAGTATGATTCAGGAATCAATATTAAAACTGACGGATTACGGATTGGCAACCGGTTTGATTCAGCCGGAAGATAAGCAGTATACGATCAATCGTCTGTTGGAGCTGTTTCAGCTGGATGAACCGGGAGACGATGTGGTAGAAGCGTATGAAAAGCAGCCGGCACTCACGCAGGAGACAGCAGAGGAAATACTGGAAAGCGTATTGGGCGATATGATGGACTATGCGCATGAACATGGGATTTTAGAAGAGAACAGCATTGTTTACCGCGATCTGTTTGACACAAAAATTATGAGCCTGCTTGTCCCAAGGCCGAGTGAAGTGATTCGCCGGTTTCGTGCATATTACAAAGAAGATGCGCAGAAAGCAACCGATTATTTTTACAAATTAAGCTGTGATACGGACTATATCCGCAGATATCGGATCAAAAAAGATCTCAAGTGGATTACCGATACGGAGTACGGCGAGCTGGATATTACGATTAATTTATCCAAGCCGGAAAAAGACCCGAAAGCGATTGCGGCTGCGAAGCTGGCAAAGCAAAGCGGGTATCCGAAATGTCTGCTGTGTAAGGAAAATGAAGGATATGCAGGGCGTGTAAACCATCCGGCAAGACAAAACCACCGGATTATTCCGATTACGATTAACGAGAGCGACTGGTATTTCCAGTATTCTCCTTATGTATATTACAATGAACACTGTATCGTATTTAATTCTCTGCATACGCCGATGAAGATCGAACGTGCGGCATTTGGAAAGCTGCTGGATTTTGTAGAGCAGTTTCCGCATTATTTTGTAGGCTCCAATGCCGATCTGCCGATCGTAGGCGGTTCTATTTTAAGCCATGATCACTTTCAGGGAGGGCATTATGAATTTGCCATGGCAAAGGCGCCGATAGAGCAGGAGATTCATTTTAAAGGTTTTGAGGATGTATCGGCTGGCATTGTAAAATGGCCGATGTCCGTAATTCGTATTCGTGCCGACAAAAAAGAACGGCTGATTGAACTGGCAGATAAGATTTTGTTAAAATGGCGCGGATATACGGACGAGGCAGCGTTTATTTATGCCGAGACGGATAACGAGCCGCATAATACGATTACGCCGATTGCCAGAAAGCGGGACGGAAAGTATGAGCTGGATCTGGTACTGCGTAATAATATTACGACGGAGGAGCATCCGCTGGGTGTTTATCATCCACATGCGAACCTGCATCATATTAAAAAAGAAAATATCGGCCTGATCGAAGTTATGGGGCTTGCGGTGCTGCCGGCCAGACTGAAAGACGAAATGGCACAGTTAAAAGCAGCGATATTATCAGGCGCGGATCTGCGTGCGGACGAGACATTGGAGAAGCATGCGGACTGGGCGGAACAGTTCCGGTCCAAATATGATCATATAGACGCGTCTAACATAGATGATGTGATTCATACGGAGATCGGACTTGTATTTCAGCAGGTGCTGGAAGATGCCGGTGTGTATAAATGCACAAAAGAAGGCAGAGATGCGTTTTTGAAATTTATAGAAGCAGTTAATCGGTAACAGAGATCCTCCGCGTGAAGGCATTCATGCGGAGGATTTTTCAGGGATACCAAACGACATTTGCATCGGTCCGGTAAATTGCCGGTTTACATTCCGGACAAAATGTAGTAATCTATGTTGGAACGTGTTTGAAATACGAAATGTCAGAAAAGAGGATGATATAAAAATGAAGCTTTGGGAAGCGAATATACGAAAAGTGGTTCCCTATGTACCGGGCGAACAGCCGGGTGAGCAGCGTGTGATCAAACTGAATACGAATGAAAATCCATACCCGCCGGCTCCTGGTGTCGTGGAAAGCATGTATGCGTTTGATACGGACAGGCTGCGTCTGTATCCGGATCCGGAAGCGGGCATACTTGTTCGGGCATTGGCGAAAAGATACCGGGTAAAACCGGAGCAGGTGTTTGTTGGCGTCGGTTCCGACGATGTATTGGCAATGGCGTTTTTAACTTTTTTTAATTCGGACAAGCCGATTTTATTTCCGGATATTACATATTCGTTTTATGATGTCTGGGCGGAACTGTTTCGGATTCCTTATCGGACGGTACCGCTCGATGAACGGTTTCGAATTTGTGCCGGAGATTATGACATTCCAAACGGCGGCGTCGTGTTTGCGAATCCAAATGCACCGACCGGAGAGCTTGAAAGTCTTACGGATATCGAACATATTTTACGGCATAATGAAGATGTCATTGTCATTGTAGACGAGGCATATATTGATTTTGGCGGCACTTCCGCGCTTCAGCTGCTAGGCCGGTATGAAAATCTGCTCGTGGTGCAGACGTTTTCCAAATCAAGATCGCTGGCAGGCATGCGCATCGGATATGCGTTTGGGTCACAGACATTAATTCAATATTTAAATGACGTAAAATATTCCTTCAATTCGTATACGATGAATCAGGTGACGCTGACTGCCGGGGCGGCTGCATTGGAAGAAGAGTCATATTTTAAAAAGACGATTCATAAAATCATAGCAACAAGAGAGCGTGTGAAAGAAGAGTTTCAAAAGCTCGGCTTTGTTTTTGGTGACAGCCGGAGCAACTTTTTGTTTGTGACACATCCGAACATCCATGCAAAAGAACTGTTTGAAGCTTTAAAAAAAGAGCATATTTATGTGCGCTATTTTGCAAAGCCGCGGATTGACAACTATTTAAGAATTACAATCGGAACGGATGAGGAAATGGACGTTTTGCTTGATTTTTTGCGTGTTTATTTAAAAAATTCAGACGAAAAATAAGAGTGGAAGAGACATAAAACGATGGATAGAAAGAGGTAACTTATGTATATCATTCAGTTTATCAGAGGATTTTGCATGGCACTGGCAGATAGTGTGCCCGGTGTATCCGGCGGGACAATCGCGTTTCTGCTTGGGTTCTATGATCAGTTTATCGGTTCGATGGACGATCTGCTGCGCGGCAATTTGGAAAAGAAAAAGAAAGCGCTGTTATTTTTGATCAAGCTTGGAATCGGATGGGCATGCGGTATGGTACTCGCAATACTTGTGCTGACAAGCGTATTTGAATCCAATATCTATGCGATCAGCTCCATGTTTATCGGATTTATTATATTTGCGATACCGATTGTCGTTGCGGAAGAAAAAAACGCGCTTAAGGCATCGCCGGTATCAGCATTGTTTGCGCTTGTCGGAGCAGCGATTGTAATTGCCATAACATGGTTTAATCCGGTATCCGGCGGCAGCAGCATGAACCTGGAGCATTTGGATGTGCGTCTTGGCATTTATATTTTTCTGGCCGGAGCCGTTGCAATCTCCGCTATGGTGCTTCCGGGAATTTCAGGTTCCACACTGCTGCTGATTATGGGACTTTATCTGCCGGTTATTACGGCAATCAAAGACATTTTACACTTTGATTTTGCGGCATTTCCAACGGTATTTATATTTGGATGCGGCGTTTTAGTCGGCATATTCAGCGTGGTAAAGCTGATTCGCAAAGCGTTGGAACGGTTTCGGCCGCAGACGATCTATCTGATTATCGGCCTGATGCTGGGCTCCGTCTATGCGGTAATCAGAGGACCGGAGACCCTGGATACACCGCAGGCAGCGCTTTCCTTCGATACGTTCAGTATTTTGTTTTTTGTCATCGGCGGAGCGATCATTCTCGGACTGCAGATGATGAAGGGGGTACGGGAAGCCTGACCAAGAAAAGGAAAAGAAAAAGGAGAGAACGGCAGAGCTTCTCTCCGATTTTTTTGCTTTTTTCTGAAAACGTTTTCCGAATGGGAAGATATCGATTTATTTTATAAAAATATAATTTTATAATGCGTGCAATTTGCAAGAGAAAACGTTTTCAGAAAAGCTGAAGAAAGGTGTATATTTCTGTGGTAAAATGCAGACATTGAGTAGGAATAAGAAAAATCAGGAGGTTTTGTAATATGAAAAAAATAATGCAAAAAGTTGCTGCCGGTATCCTGCTTACAGGACTTTGTGCGTCATTAGCAGCATGCGGCAAAAAAGGCCAAAACGGTGACGGCACATCGGCAGAAAAAGCAGAAGTACGTATTGCGTATTTTCCAAATATTACGCATACACAGGCGCTTGTAATGAAAAATAAAAAAACACTGGAAGAAAAATGGAAAGATACCTGCGACGTTTCATGGACTTCTTTTAATGCGGGCCCGGCGGAAATGGAAGCGATTTTTGCAGGGGAGATTGACCTTGGCTATATCGGACCGGTTCCGGCAGTGAGTGCAAATGTAAAATCCGACGGCGATGTAAAGATTATATCGAACACAACGAATGCCGGAGCCGTACTTTTAAAACGCAAAGATGCCGGCATAACGTCGGTAGCAGACCTTGCCGGAAAAAAAGTTGCGGTACCGCAGATGGGAAATACGCAGCATCTGTGTCTGTTAAGCCTGATATCGGATCAGGGGTTAAAGACGGTTGATGCAGGCGGCGACGTAACGGTTAATGCAAGTTCCAATGCGGATATTTTAAATCTCATAGATAACGGCAGCGTGGATGCCGCACTTGTACCGGAGCCTTGGGCAACGACGATTGAAAACAACGGCAATGCGGAAGTGCTGCTGGACTATAACGAAGTCTTTTTAGAGGGAAATTATCCGACGGCAGTCGTTGTGGCCAGTCAGGATTTTATAGAAGAACGTCCGGATCTTGTGAAGCAGTTTCTGGAGGCACATGAAGAAGCAACACTTTATATTAATGAAAATCCGCAGGAAGCCCGTACGATTGTAAATACGGAAATTCAGGAAACGACAGGCAAAGCGCTTGATGAGGAAGTTATTCAAAACGCATTTGCAAGAATGACGGTTGATACCGAATTAAATATGGATGCGATTATGAAGTTTGCCGAAATCAGTAAAAATGAAGGATTTATTGGGGAAGTACCGGAGGAAAGCGATGTATTTACAACTGAATTCCATTAGTAAAGTTTTTAAAGAGACAAAAAAAGAAACATTGCAGGACATATCACTGGAAGTGGCAAAAGGAGAATTTATCTGCATCGTCGGGCCTTCCGGCTGTGGAAAATCGACGCTGTTAAATCTGGTGGCGGGACTGGACACCCCGACTTCCGGTACGATCAGCCTGGATGGGCAGCCTGTAACCGGGCCGGGGGCAGACCGCGTCGTTATGTTCCAGGAAGCCGCGCTGTATCCTTGGCTGAATGTCATGGAAAATGTGCTGTTCGGATTGGATGCGGCAGGATATCCAAAGGCCAGGCAGCTGGAAATCGCAGAGAAATACTTAAAAATGGTGCAGTTGTGGCATTATAAAGATTATCCGATTCATCAGATTTCCGGCGGTATGAAACAGCGTACCGCACTGGCCCGCGCACTGGCGCTGGACAGCAAGCTGCTGCTGATGGACGAGCCGTTTTCCGCGTTGGACAAGCAGACGATTCACATTTTGCGTGCGGAACTGGAAGGGATTTGGGAAAAGACCAAAAAGACGATTTTGTATGTGACGCACAGTGTGGAAGAGGCGATTTATTTTGCGGACCGTGTTGTGGTGATGGCGGAAAATCCGGGACAGATCAAGCAGATTATTCCGATTCGGTTTGCGCGTCCGAGAAATATTGAAGCACCGGAATTCACCGCGCTTCGAAAGCAGATATTAAATGAGGTCAGCTTAAGCGCCAGAAAGAGCGTGGCAGATGAATTTGACGGTCCGGAGGTGAATCAGGCATGAAAACACGCAGATTAACAGGAAGCATTTTGTTTTTCATCGGACTGCTCGCGGTCTGGCAGCTGTTATATGTGGCGGCTACGGACTGGTTCGAATGGGCCAAGCCGTATGCGGTGCCGCATCCGGCAGGCGTTGTCCAAAGCGCGAAGACGTTACTTGCAAACGGCACCTTAATCGCGGCGGTCGGGAAAAGTATGCTGCGTGTACTGGTCGGATTTTTTATTTCGGTCGTCGTAGGTGTGCTGTTTGGCATACTCATTATCCGGTCGGAATATCTGGCGAGAAATTTAAAACCGCTGCTGCTCGGTATACAGACACTGCCGAGCATTTGCTGGGTGCCATTTGCAATTCTCTGGTTTGGTCTGAAAGAAAGCTCCATTATTTTTGTCGTAGTTATGGGGTCGGTATTCAGCATTTCCCTTGCGGTGGAAAGCGGGATTAAAGAAGTGCCGCCGATTTATATAAAAGCGGCAAAGACCATGGGTGTCACACCTGGAAAAATGTACACAAAAGTTATTTTTCCGGCTGCGCTGCCGTCGTTTGTGGCAGGTTTAAAACAGGCGTGGTCGTTTGCGTGGCGTGCGCTGATGTCCGGCGAAGTGATGTCTGCTTCGGTAGGTCTGGGTTATACGTTAATGATCGGGCGTGACCTGGCGGATATCAACCAGGTTATGACCGTGATGCTTGTCATTATTCTGATCGGAATTGTCATTGACAAAGGGATATTTTCCAATGTGGAAAATTATCTGCTGAAACAAAGAGGATTAAAATAAAATAGGAAGGAAACGGCTGCCATGTCACTGAAAAAATTGCACGGATGACAGGCGCATCCATAGCGACGGTATCCAGAGTTTTAAACTGTCCGGATTATCAGTGCCAGGATAAAAATCTGACTGAGCGGATCCGGCAGGCTGCAAGAGAGCTTCACTATGTGCCGGATCAAAACGCCAGACAGCTGAAAATGGGTGGCCGGGGCAGTGCCCCAAAGCAGAAGCCATATAAAATAGATATCCTGCTGGCAAGATTCCATTCGTTAGAGGAAGATCCTTTTTTTGCGGAAATGTACCGTTATATCGAAACGGAATTTTATCAGGGAAATTGTATTCCGGGACAGCTTTTGCATGTCCCGGATATTTCCATATTAGGCAGCGAGAGCAGAGTACGCGCGGATGGCATGCTCGTGCTCGGAAAGTGTCCGCAGGCGGTTGCAGATGTTATTTTGCGTAAATACCGCGGCGTTGTTGCGATTGACCGCAATCCGATGGACTACCGGATGGATGAGATCACGTGTAATGGCGCCCAGGCTGCCATGATGGCCGTGGAATATCTGCTGGAGCTTGGACATACTTCAATTGCGTATGTCGGTGACTGTACGATGGAAGCCAGATACGGCGGCTATTACGAATGCCTGCTGAATCATAAGATTTCCATGATTTATGAATATATCGTATCGACGAATCAGACACGGGAAGAAGGGTATCAGGCGTTTCATCGTCTGGAAGCGCTGCACCGGCCGCCTACGGCAGTTTTCTGTGCGAATGATGTTACGGCGCTTGGTTTTTTGCAGGCAATGAAGGATGCGAACAAACGGCGTAAAAAGCAGGTATACCGCCCGGCTGTCATTTCTATTGATGATATCGAAGAGGCCGTGCGGTTTTCACCGATGCTGACGACCATTCGCATTCCAAAAGGAGATATGGCGCATCTGGCGGTACTGACACTGAAAGACCGGCTGCAGGGCGGACATCAGGAGTGTGTGCGTATGGAACTGCCGTGTCATCTGATAGTCAGAGAATCGGCGGGCATGAATCTGACATAAATGGCGATTATATTTGCAAAAAGAACAGTCAATGTTATGATTGACAGATCGGATATGGAGAAAGGAGAAGGAACTTGTATGGGACGATATGAAAAAGAAATGGGGATCAAAGGTTATGACATTTTTTACGGTATTTTTTCAGATGCTGGCGCTGCTCATTATGATCGGGGCCGGATATTTTGCAACAAAAAAGGAATGCTGGACGAGCATACGAACAATCAGATGTCCAATATGATTGTAACGATTTTCAATCCGATGCTTGTGCTGGCAAGCGCTGCCGATTCCGTGGGACAGATTTCTTTGGATGCCATGAAGCTGGCAGGCGGCATCGCCGTGGGCATGTTTCTGGTTTTTATTTTGGCAGGTATGGTGTTATCTCCGTTTTTGAAAAGACGGAAAACAGCGTAAGATTTTTCAGCTGATGTTTGTCTTTTCCAATGTCGGATTTATTGGCATTCCGGTAATATCCAGTATTTTCGGGCCGGAATATGTCGTTTATGTATCGGAGTTTATGCTTGTCTATACGCTTGTATTTTATACGTATGGGATTGCGCTGATGGACGGCAAACTGACGGCATCGTCGTTGCGGGCCATGGTCAATCCGGGTACGATATCCGGGCTGCTTGCGATGATGATTATTATTTTTGGCATCCGTGTGCCGGACTTTTTACAGACGGCGGTGACGTATCTTGGAAATGTGACCTCTCCGATGGCGCTTATAGCAGTCGGATTTGCACTGGCAGAATCCGATCTGAAAAAAATATTCGGTCAGATGCGCCTTTATATCTTTTCCGTAGTAAAGCTGCTGATACTTCCCCTGCTGATGCTGCCGTTGCTGCGGCTGGTCGTTGGCAATTCCGATCTGCTTGCGGTCTGTATGGTAATGTTTGGGATGCCGGTCGGTAATATGCCGCTGATTCTCGGCAATCAGAAAGGCATGGACGTTACGGCGTGCAGCGCGGCGATTATACTGACAACGGTGCTGTGTGTGCTGACCGTTCCGATTTTAATGATTTTTGCGCAATAAATGTTTATTTTTTGCAGAGTTATGGTAAAATAACAGTATGATTCGCTGAGACGGATCAGGATTAATTCTAAATATTGGGAGGATTCGGGATATTATGAACAATAAGAAAATAGCAGCGATTGTATTGGCAGCCACAGTTGGTATGGGTTCGGGAGTTATGCAGATGACAGGAGCGGTACCGGCGTTTGGGACCGGAGCAGCGATATCCTCTGCGCAGATGGTGCAGGCAGCTGCAAGTCCGTCCGCGACCAGCCTTGCGAATGCCATAAAAAAGCATATGGAGAGAGTTACTGGCCGAATTATAAGTTGACCAAAAGCGAAATCAAAGATAAATACGGCGTGGCATCCTCTCTGTATTCATCCGCTTATGCGGAAGTTCCGATGATCAGTGCACAGGTTGACGAACTCGTTATTTTTAAGGCAAAAACACTTCATCTAAAAAGAAAATTTTAACCGCGGTAAAAAATATCAGAAAAAATTAAAGGAAGAAACACTTCAGTATCCGATGAACGTTTTGAAGATTCAGGGCTCGAAAGTATATACGAATGGCAATTATGTCTGCTTTTTTATGCTGGGAGGAACGGTTGACCGCAATCTGGAAGAAAACGGCACCGAAGAAGAATTGATCAAAGCGTATAAGCAGATGAATAAAAAAGCGGTTAATACGGTAAAAATAAACTGAAATAGTTTTACCAAACGGCGAAGTATGAATCAGGGCAGTATGAAAATTACACGGATCAAAACGGTAACATAACGAAAAAGAATGTCGGCAAAATTCGGTTCCTATGTTTTATAGGAGCCGTGATTTTGTTGCTGTCAGGATGCGGTCTGTATATGCGCATTATGCCGGATCGGACATATTCTGCCGAGGAACGCCGGATGCTTGAAAAAAGGCCCAAACTTACAAAGAAAACGATCATGAACGGAAAATTTCAACTTAAATACGAAACGTTTTTAAGTGAACAGTTTCCGGGACGGACGCGTTTGGTTACGCTGCGGACACAGTTATCCCGCATGCTTGGTGAGCGGGAGTCAAACGGCGTTTATTTTGGCAGGGACGATTATTTACTGGAACGCTACCGAATGCAGGATTTTGACTGGAAGCAGGTGCGGAAAAATATCCGGTGTACGGCATCTTTTTTAAAAGCAAATCCAAATGCAAAGGTGATGTTCGTACCGGTAAAAAGCAGCGTATTGTCCGAAAAGCTTCCGTTGTTTGCGCCGAACAACGAAGAAGAAGAGCGTTTTTTCAAAATGGCAGCAGAGAAGATACCGGACAAACAGCAGATTTTGGTGGATGATGTATTAAAAACGCACGATGCGGAATATATCTATTATCGGACCGATCACCACTGGACGACGCTGGGTGCCTATTATGCGTACGAGGCATGGGCAAAAAGCATGGGACTGACTCCGATACCGAAGGAACAGTTTCAAATCACGCCTGTTACGGACGATTTTTTAGGAACAACCTATGCGAAAGTACGCACCGGCGGTCGGGCGGACACCATTTCCCTGTATGAACGGATGGACGGACCCGCATACGAAATGGACTATAATATGGGAGAATTTCAGTCGGATAGTTTTTATGACCTGTCCAAATCGGAAGGAGACGACCCGTATAGTGTGTTTTTTGGCGGAAATCAGGCACTGGTAGATATCCGGACGAAAAAAAGCGCAGAAAGTACGAAAAACGAACGCACACTGCTGATTGTAAAAGATTCTTTTGGCAACTGTTTTGCGCCTTTTGCGGCAGAGCATTATGCGCGCACCATTGTTGTGGATCTGCGACATGTGAATATTCCGGTATCAAAGCTGCTGCGGGTGTATCCGGCAGATGATATTTTGATTTTGTATAACAGCGTACAGTTTATGGAAGATCGGGATATTCATAAATTAAAATAAAAACAGGATATGAAAGTCATAAGGAAAGGCGTATCATATGAAATATGATGTTATTATTGTGGGAGCGGGGCCGGCCGGAATCTTTACGGCGATGGAACTCGTAAAAAATAACAGTACGAAAAAATACTGTTGGTCGAAAAAGGGAAAGCAATCGAAGATCGGAAATGTCCGAAAAGCCAGACGAGAAAATGTGTAGGCTGCAAACCATGCAATATTACAACGGGATTTTCCGGGGCAGGGGCATTTTCGGACGGAAAGCTGTCGTTAAGCTATGAAGTAGGCGGTGACTTTCCACAACTTGTCGGAGCGGATATGGCTCAGGAGCTGATTGGCTATACGGACCGGATTTATCTGGAATTTGGTGCGGATACAAGGATTGAAGGGGTCAGCGAGCCTTTGAAAGTGCGTGAGATCAGAAAACGTGCCATTCATGCGGGCTTAAAGCTGGTGGACTGTCCGATCCGGCATCTGGGAACCGAAAAAGCACAGCATATATACGGTGCGATTGAACGATATCTGCAGGAAAAAGGCGTGGAGATGCTGTTTGACAGTCACTGCAGTGATCTGATTATGGAAGAAGACGTGTGCAAAGGCGTTATTTTATCCAAATCGGTAAACGGTACGACACAGCAGCTGCGGTACGAAGCGCCGCACGTGGTAGTGGCTGCCGGAAGACGCGGTGCGGACTGGCTGCAGACGCTTTGTGCCAAATATGAGATCGCTCATAAGCCGGGTACGGTAGATATCGGCGTGCGTGTGGAAGTGCGTAACGAGATTATGGAAGAAGTCAATAAAGTACTGTATGAATCGAAGCTGATCGGCTATCCAAGGCCGTTTAAGAACAAAGTGCGTACATTTTGCCAGAATCCGGGCGGATTTGTCAGCCAGGAAAATTATGACAACGATCTGGCAGTTGTCAACGGCCATTCTTATAAAGACTTAAAATCAGACAATACAAATCTGGCCATTTTGTGTTCGCATAACTTTACGGAACCGTTTAATCAGCCGATTGCCTATGCGCAAAAGGTAGGAGAGCTCACCAATATGCTGGGCGCCGGACAGATTATGGTACAGCGTTATGGTGATATTCTGGACGGCAAGCGGACCTGGCAGAAAGAGCTGGCTCAGTCCAATGTACGTCCGACGCTGCCGGACGCGGTAGCCGGCGATATTACCGCTGCAATGCCGTACCGGGCAATGGTAAATATTATTAACTTTATTCAGGCAATGGATCAGGTTGTTCCGGGATTTGCGAGTACGGAAACCTTGCTGTATTCGCCCGAGCTGAAATTTTACAGCAACAAAGTCCGGATGGATGAAAATCTGGTAACCAATGTAAAAGGACTGTACTGTCTTGGAGATTCCAGCGGCTGGACAAGAGGACTGATGATGGCATCTGCCATGGGCGTGCTGATGGGAAGAAAGCTTCTGGAAAAATAATAAAATAATAACGGAGTGAGAAATATGGGTGAACAGGAACAATTTGGTAGAAACAAAGGCGATGCGGAAGAACATGTGCTTTCGGAGAGTGAAATTGCACAGCTGGAGATTAAAATACAAAAAAGCCACAGAACGGAAAAAGACTGGGATTTTGTAAAAAATTTGCTGGAAGATAAGCGGTTATATACACTTCATCCGGCAGACCCGGAGTATATGGATCGGTACTGCCTGGAAGGTGTGCTCAAAGACAGGGGAGCGCTGGTCGTATTTACCAGTCAGAAAGCGTGTACGGAGTTTGTAAGAACACATGAAATGGTTACGACGCAGACAGAGGTACAGGTTATGACTATTCCGTTTCAACATGTCATTGAAATAGCAGATGATTATGAAATGGGCGTGTGCATTGACCGGAAACAGAGATTAAACGAAAAGTTTCTTTATTATAATGGCAAGACAAAAAGTATCCATGTACTTTTACTTCAATAAAATGACAGCACATGTGCAGCCGGAAGTCCGCGGCGGATCGGAGTGAGCAATGATGCGGGTACAGGAAGAGAAAAAGCTGACGATGGAAGATGTGGCAAAGGAGCTGGGCGTCTCAAAGACGACCGTATCCAGAGCCGTATCGGGAAAAGGGCGTATCGGCGAGGAGACAAGAAAACGCGTGCTGGAATACATCGAACAGCATAATTATAAGCCGAATCAGGCGGCCGGGGAGCCGGTGCATAACCGTACGTACAATATCGGAATGGTTCTGCAGACAGACATGCTGACTTCGGAGCTGCCATTTTTTCCAAAAGCGCTCAAAGGCATCGGTGAAACAGCCGAAAAGGAAGAATATAACGTAATTATGACGCTTGTGGATTCGAACGATTTTTCCGGACTTGTTCGTGTGATCGAAAACCATAAAGTGGACGGGATGATTTTAATGCGTACGCTGCAGGATGATCAGCCGGCGGCAATGCTGAAAAAAAGCGGTATTCCGTTTGTGACAATCGGGTTATCGGACGATCCGCAGATTTATCAGGTAGATAACGATCATGTGGATGCCTGCAGAGAGCTGACGAGTATTCTGCTGCTCAAAGGGATGAAAAAGATTGCAGTCGTATCCGGGGACAGGAATCATGTCATTAACAGAAAGCGTCTGGAAGGATTTTACCAGGCGCATCAGGATATGGGGATTCCTTACGATGCGTCATTGATTTTTACGGATATTGATTCGGAGGCATTTGCCTGCGGAGCAGCCGAACGGATTTTGCAGCGCAGCGCAGATTGCATGATTGGCGCGGATGATCTGCTGACCGGTTATCTGCTGAAAAAACTGGAAGAAGAAAATGTCAGAATACCGGAAGAGATGCGTCTGGCGTCCTTTCATGACAGTCAGCTGCTGAAATCGGCTAAAAATGGCATTACTGCGATTAAATTCAATATCGAAGAACTTGGAAGAGAAGCGTGTAAAGTGCTGCTGCGTCGGATGCGGGGAGAGGAAGCGGCACATATTACAAAATTATCGTACGAAGTGGCAATGCGGGAATCTACAAAATGGTAAAATCTCTGCGGTTTTCCGCAGAGATTTTTCTGTCCGGCATCAGATTATTTCAGCATCAGATTCCGATAATTCACTTGTGTTCGAAGGCAGGATGAAGTATAATCGGATAAGAATATAAGATTCGTGAATACGACGCAAGGAGGAAAACAGTTCATGTACCATTGTCAGATACAGTTTTATTTATCAGGCGTACAGTGCAGAGCATTTGACATAATAAAAGAAATGGCTCCGTATGAACATTATTCGCATCGGTTTGTATGGGGCCAGGAGCCGGATCCGGCTGCTGCAGCCGCAGCAGATGTCATTGTGGCAAATATGGAAGGACAGGACGCAAAAGAGGCGATGTGCACGCTTCTTCCGGAAAAACGTACCGATACGGAATTGCTTGTAATTCTGGAAAAGGATCAGGTGGCCGGTATCATAGAGTATTTTGGTGACATTACCGATGTATGGATCCTGCCGATGACAGGGGCGGAACTGAGCTTCCGGTTTGAGCGGTGGCTGCAAAATTATAAAACGGGAAAAGACTTGTGGGAGGCACGGCATTTTCTGGAGACAACGATTAACAATGTGCCGAATCTGGTCTGGTATAAAGATAAAAACGGTATTCACGAAAAAGTGAACGACAGTTTTTGCCATACGGTAGGAAAGACAAAGCAGCAGGTACAGGGGCGCGGGCATGCTTATATCTGGGATGTGGAGCATGACGATCCGGCGTGTATCGAATCCGAACGGGAAGTTATGAACAACCGCAGGACGTTTGTGTCCGAGGAACTTGTAAAGACCGGAGACGGGGTACGTACGCTGATGACGTATAAATCTCCGCTGTATGATCTGGACGGCAGTGTGATGGGAACGGTCGGCGTTGCCATTGATGTAACACAGGAACGTGTGTATGAACAGGAAATTGTGCAAAAGAACCAGACACTGGAAAAGATTTTTACAACGATTGACTGTGGAGTTATAAGACATACATCGGACGGCAGCCGCGTTCTGAGTATTAACCGGGCGGCGCTTAAGATTCTTGGGTATGAGTCGCAGGATGAGATGGAAGCAGAGGGTTTTCAGACCGTTGCAGGGTCAATACTCGAAGAAGACCGGGATCGGTTCCGGGAATGCATCGAAAGTCTGGAAAAAGAAGGGGACAGTATCAGTACGGAATACCGGGTGCGGCATAAAAACGGTGAAATTCTGCATATTATGGGCAATGTAAAGCTGCTGATGGAAAACGGAGAACTGTTTTACCAGCGGTTTTTACTGGACTGCACCGCACAAAAGCTTCAGGAAAAGAAGAGGGAAAAACGGCAGGAAGAACTGGCACAGGCGCTGACCGTTGACTACAGCATCGTATGCTTTTTTAATCTGAATACGGGCAAAGGCGTTCCGATTCGAAGTGATGAACGCAATGGCAGCGCGTTTACGGCGGATGAAAACGGCAATATTTATTTCCAAAAGAGTATGGAGCAGTACATAAATACGATTGTGCATGAAGAAGACAGAGAAAAGATGCTGGAGCTGATTCAAACGGATGCGCTGCGGCAGAAACTGGAGGAACAGGGAGTACAGCATGCCAATTATCGTGCCGTGCTTGACGGAGAAGTCAGTTATTATCAGCTGAAAGCGGTGCGGACAGGAAGCTGGAACAGGCAGTGCGGTATTGTGATCGGACTGCGCAGCGTCGATGTGGAAATCCGTAAGGAAATGGAACAGAAAAACCTGCTGGAAACAGCATTGATGCAGGCAAATCGTGCAAGCAAAGCGAAAAGTGTCTTTTTATCAAATATGTCGCATGATATCCGGACGCCAATGAATGCGATCGTCGGGTTTACGGCTCTTGCCATTGCACATATTGACCAGCGGGAACAGGTGGAAGAATATCTGAAAAGATTATGACATCCGGCAATCATTTGCTGAGTCTGATCAATGATGTGCTGGATATGAGCCGTATTGAAAGCGGCAGAATGAATCTGGATGAAAAGCCATGCTGTCTGCCGGATATTTTGCATGGACTGCGCAATATGCTGCAGGCGGATATTCATGCCAAGCGCCTGGATCTGTATATGGATGCGGTAGATATTATGCATGAAGAGATTTACTGTGATAAGCTGCGTCTGAATCAGGTACTGTTGAATCTGCTCGGCAATGCGGTTAAGTATACGGGTGCGGGCGGCATGATCAGTATGCGGATTACGGAAAAGCCTGCATCTGCCGATGAATGTGCGGTTTATGAATTTACCATTCGCGATACGGGATTTGGAATGAGCAATGATTTTGTAGCACATATTTTTGAACCGTTTGAGCGGGAAAAGAACAGCACGATCAGCGGCATTCAGGGAACCGGTCTTGGAATGGCAATTACAAAAATATTGTGGACCTGATGAATGGTACCATTTCGGTAAAAAGTGAAATTGGTGAAGGTACGGAAGTGACCGTATGCTTTACGTTCCGTTTGCATAACGGAGAAAAACTGCCGCAGGATATTCCAAAGCTGAAAAATTGTCGGGCGCTGGTCGTAGATGATGATTTTAATACCTGTGACAGTGTGACTTATATGCTGGGACAGATCGGGATGCGCGCAGAATGGACGCTTTCAGGAAAAGAAGCGCTGCTGCGTACGCATCAGGCGGTAACAAGAGGGATATTTATACGGTTTATGTGATTGACTGGATGCTGCCGGATATGAACGGGATCGAAGTTACCCGCAGAATTCGCAAGGAAATGGGAGATGAAGTGCCGATCATTTTGCTGACGGCTTATGACTGGTCGGATATTGAAGATGAGGCAAAAGAAGCCGGTATTACTGCGTTTTGCAGCAAACCGCTGTTTTTGTCCGAATTGCGTGGGTGCCTGCATTCCATTGTAGAGTCGGAAAACGTGGAAAATACAGACAGTACAAAAGAGACGGAAGCACGTCATGCAGGACGTATTCTTCTGGCCGAAGATAATGAGATCAATCAGGAGATTGCAGCAGCTATTCTTGGAGATGCCGGATTTACGACAGAGATTGCCGGAAATGGACAGATCGCATTAAATATGCTTAAAAATTCGATTCCGGGGTATTACCAGCTTGTCCTGATGGACGTACAGATGCCGGTTATGGACGGATATGAAACGACAAAGGCAATTCGGAAATTGTCAAATAAAAAGCTTTCGTCGATACCGATTCTCGCAATGACGGCAAATGCGTTTGAAGAAGACAAACAACAGGCAATCGAGTGCGGGATGAACGGACATCTGTCCAAACCGATTGATGTGGATGTGCTGCTTGCAACATTGGACAAGATTTTGTCATAAATATAGGATAAGAATCTTTTGTTTGACTGTTTTGCATGGGGCAAATTGCCAGAGAACGGATCAATTGTCGAAAAGGTATATAATAAATGGTATTTAGTATGAAAGAAAGAAAAAATCCGGCAGTATCGTTTTTATCGTTATCATTGTTTTGATTTTCTGCTTCCTGGGAGGCGTTGTATATTCGATCGAACGTAAAATTTCTGCGCAGATGTCAGAAGCGGCGATTGAAAACCTGAGTGAAAATCTGGAACTGCTGAAAGGCACCATACAGGCAATTCTGAATAAAGAAGCCGAATTTCAGAGCATGCTTGCGGATGAGCTTGCTCTGTTGGATGAGCCGGAAGAGTTTATCCGTTCGGATCATCGAAATAAAACAATGGTAAAGATGTCGCTGATAAGGGAAGGTGAACGGACAGGGATTTCCGGTTCGGGAGAAGTGTTTCGGGAAGACGGTCTTGATTTTTCAGCGGGTAATCTGGTGGAAGGGCTGTCAGTTTCCGAAGCCTATGTAAACGACATGGGAACGTGGGCTTATACGATGAAATGTCCTGTTATGAAAAACGGCAGGAAAATAGCAACGTTATATGTGGAATATATTTATGACACGTTTGACGATGCGCTGCCGGATCAGTTTTATAACAGTCATGCGCTGCTTTACATTATGGATTCCAGGAGTGAACGCTTTGTTTTAAAACCGAAAGGTATGGGAGACAGAGAAGCAGGAAGTCTGGATCTGCAGGATTTTTACCGTGCGAACAGAATTTTGGAGCCGGAAATTCAGGATAAAGTGGCGCAGGGCATACAGGCGGGAAATGACCTGATGTTTTACCATGACATTCTGGGAGAAGATTCTCTGATTTATATGTGGTCTGTTAACAATGCGTCCATGTATCTGATCGGTTTTGTGCCGGTTGCGGCGATACAAAAAGAAGGAGACGCGGTTAATCAGAATATATTCATTGTGATTCTGGTTACGCTGGCATCGTTTGTGATCTGCTGTATTTTGTATTATTTTAATCAGAGGCTGCAAAACCGCCTGTACAGAGAGCGGGATAAGGAGCGGGAGATTCATAATATACAGCTGACGGAAGCGCTGCAGGCGGCTCAGATTGCAAGTAAATCAAAGACAATGTTTTTGTCAAATATGTCACATGATATTCGTACGCCGATGAATGCTATTTTGGGATTTACCATTCTGCTTGACAAAGATGCGGACTATCCGGATAAAGTTCGGGAATATACGAAAAAAATCACGTCTTCCGGCCGCCATCTGCTGAGCCTGATCAATGATGTACTGGATGTCTCCAAGATTGAGAGCGGTAAAGTTGTACTTTCAATGGGAGAGTTTACCTTAAATGGCATGCTGTCTTCGGTAGACGCGATTATTCGCCCGATGGCAAAGGCAAAAAGACAGAATTTTGACGTAGTTGTAACCGGAATACGGCATGAATGTCTGATCGGAGATGAGACAAGACTGAATCAGGTGTTAATTAATCTTTTGTCCAATGCGGTCAAATACACACCGGAAGGCGGTATGATCTGGCTGCGCCTGATTGGTCTAAAGCAGCGTTCCGAACAGTATGAGCATATCCGTATTGAAGTAGAAGACAACGGATATGGCATGACGCCGGAATATCTGGAGGTTATTTTCGATGCGTTTACAAGGGCGGAGAACAGCACGACAAACAAAGTGCAGGGAACCGGGCTTGGAATGGCGATTACAAAAATATAATCGAGCTGATGGGCGGTACCATAGAGGTTGCCAGTGAAGTGGATCATGGCACGATTTTTACGGCCGAGCTGGAACTGCGTATTCCGGAAGAGATGGTGGCGGAGCAGTTCTGGCAGGAATGTGGGATATCACATATCCTTGCCGTAGATGATGATCAGGCGATGTGCGGTAATATTCAAATACGGATGCAGGACGTCGGTGTAAGCACGGATGTCGCTTACAGCGGAGAGGAAGCATTGGAGAAAGTAAAGCGTATGGCAAATGAGGGCGGACAATATGATGTGATTTTGCTGGACTGGAAAATGCCTGGAATAGATGGATTTGAAACGGCAAGGCAGATCCGGTCCCTGATGACACAGCATATACCGATGTTTCTTCTGACTGCCTGCGATGGGGAAGAGGTGGAAAAAGAAGCGTGTGACGCGGAGTTTGACGGATTGATGGAAAAACCGTTTTTTGTCACTGCGTTTAAAGAAAAAATACGGTGTCTTCGTACAAAATGCGGCCAGATGCAGCATACGGAAGAAAAAACGATCGGAAATCTGCAGGGATTATACTTCCTGATCGCGGAGGATAATGAGATTAATTCGGAAATTTTGCTGGAGCTGCTTCATATTGATGGTGCGGACGGCGAAGTGGCAGAAAACGGCCGTCTGGCGGTAGAACGCTTTGAAGCTGCACAGCCCGGTTATTTTGATGCGGTCCTGATGGATGTACAGATGCCGGAAATGAATGGTTATGAGGCGACGAAGAAAATCCGTGAGCTGGACCGTTCGGATGCGAAAACGATTCCAATCATTGCAATGACGGCAAATGCATTTGCGGAAGATGTGAAAGATGCAAGAGATGCAGGCATGGATGACCATATCGCGAAACCGGTAGATATGGAAATCATCCGCAATGTCTTAAGCAAATATTTATAATCGGAAAGGAAATGATATGGAAAGCAAACGAATGAAACTGGCGACAGTAGTTCTAATTGGAATGTTAACATGTGCGGCAACAGCCTGCGGAGCAGATAAACGGACTAATTTGGGAGAAAATTTAATCAACAATGAAGAAGAGGAAAAAAGTACGGTCATTATGTTTGGGCCAATGGGGAAGACAAGTACGGATGGTGAAAATACATCACGGACCGCGCAGGAGCGTACCGTTCTTATGGCGGAAGAGGCGCTTGGCATTTCGGTAGATTTTAATACGTATACGGCGCAGGACTATCAGGAAAAGACATATGATGATGTATGTGTGGAACGGGTACGCAGCGGACTGGACGATATTTATTTGTTAAATGCGGATGTAATTAAAATGCTTGGAGAAGAAGGAACGCTGGCAGATTTGTCAGGGCTGGAATCAGTGAAAAATCTGCGGGAAGTTGTAAAAACGGCAAATACAATCAATGGAAAGCTGGTGGCTATTCCACAGGAAGTTGTTGCATATGGATTGTTTATCAATCAGGATCTGTTTGACCGGTATGATCTGAAACTGCCGGAAACACCAAAAGATCTGCTGGAATGCTGTAACGTACTGAAAAAAAACGGGTTTGAAACGCCAATCGGCGCAAACCGCTGGTGGCTGGAAAATTTTGTACTGGCGCAGGGCTTTGCGGATTTGTATAATGGCGGCAATACGGAGGAAGAGATTGCAGCCATTAACAGCGGCGAAGCGAAATTGAGTGATTATATGCGTCCGGGTTTCGAATTTTTGCAGCAATTAATAGATCTGGGTTATATAGATGCAGAGGAAGCATATACGATGGAAGCGATTGACGGGGAAGGGCCGGATTTCAAGGCGCAGAAAACGCCGATTGTAATGGCATATTGGGCTGCGGCCAATGCGGAAGCATTTTATGGAGCGACGGATTTTAATCTGCAGGTGATTGGATTTCCGACCGATCGCGGACAGATGCCGGTCATGTCGATGACCGGGTATGGCATTAATGCCAAATCGGAAAATCAGGAGGATACGATGAATCTGCTGGATCAGATGGTGTCGGATGAAGCGCTCGCTTTGTATATGGAGACAAATCAGGTAATTTCGCCGTCCAAAAATCTGGAAGTAGACTGTAAGGATGCACTGAAGCCTTTAAATGACAAAATTAACGAAGGAGTCTACGTGCTTGGGTCCAATGCAAATCTGAAAGTAGAACAGTGGGGAAATACTTGTCTGATTGTGCGGGAACTGTTAAACGGAGCTTCGGTAGACGAATGCATGGCGCAGTTTGATAAGCTGCAGGAAGAGAGTTTAAAGTAAATACTGAAAACAGCGGAAAGTTACGGAATATTGGTTAACTTTCCGCTGTTTTATTATGTAGGTTTCATTTTTATGCCTGTATACACAAGATAAAATATCCGGCTTGTGTACGGAACA
The DNA here is from genome assembly GCF_000364225.2 of Eubacterium plexicaudatum ASF492. GTDB lineage: Bacteria > Bacillota > Clostridia > Lachnospirales > Lachnospiraceae > Eubacterium_J > Eubacterium_J plexicaudatum. The sequence goes on along the minus strand of NZ_AQFT02000001.1, from coordinate 2,602,074 downwards.
AAATGCTGACAGGCGGGCAGTCATTCTGGAGTGTTTTACACATAATCTCATAAGAGATCAGATTTTGTTTTTCCAGCTTGCAGTCGACAGCATCCGGAAACTGCTGTCTGAGATTTTGCATGATAGATTTGGACAGCAGTTGAATTGCAGAAAGCGACATTTTATTTATTTTTTTTACGGGTGCACCCATCATATCGCTGACAGCGGCAAGGATCAGTTTGTCTTCAAAGCCAAGATAAGCGTGTATCGGCGTTCCTTCGCCGGACTTATAGAGCAGGCGGCAGAAAGTGATGTTGCCGATCGGTTCTCCCAGATAGTGTTCACTGGCAGTCTCGGCATGGACACCAAGCGTCGTCTCCAATATTTGAATAATGGCCAGGCTCAGTGTTTCAATGGTATTTTTTGAGTGTCCGTCCGTTTGCAGCGGAGGTACTTTGCCTGTAATGGCACGATCTTCGTTCATAATATGCTGTATCAGCCATGCCATACATACGCCCATAAAATGCTGGACGCTATCGATGGAGTAGTCTGTCTCCAGTACTTCTTTTTCCAAAACAGGAAGGGTTTTGTCTCTCAGGTTGTCATGCAGCCGTTTGTGCATCTCATATCTGGCATATTGTATCGAGCGCATATATGCTTCTTCTTCTGAAAAATGGTTCAGTGTGTAATTTTTAAAATATTTAATACCTTCCTCACAGAGCAGCTTGAAGTTGTCCGGGTTTTCCTGCAGCTTTGCCATCCGGCGCATAATGGAAAACAGTTTTTTGTGCGCGGTATCAATTTGCTCCACGCCAATATTCAGGCGGTCATTCCATTCCATGACAGTCATTTTTTAAAGGCTCCTTTCATATTTCTTTTTATCTTTTTTATCCTTTTTCTGCAAAAATATGCAGATGCAGGCTATAGATACATTATAAACAGAAGGGAACGGTTTGTCTATTTTAATTTTTTTTTTGAAAAACGGTAAGATTTTAATTGGTTGTATCGAATCTATTAGTATAAGGAGCAAATCATAAAACGATGAGAACAACAGTAAGGGGATATGGGGATGAAAGCAGATCAGACAAATTTTATCAGACTCATGCGAAAAGGCAGAGAAGAAGGCATCCTTTATGTCATTGAAAATTACGGAGGATATCTGCGTACGATTGTGCATCGAAGGCTTTTTGCGCTGCCGGATCAGGTGGATGAATGCATGAATGATATTTTTTTCGGCATTTGGAAAAACATCGGCAGTTTTGATGAGACAAAAGGCAGCTTTCAAAACTGGGCTGCATCCATAGCGCATTTAAAAGCGATTGATTATTTACGCAAAGCCGGCAGAGCATTGAAAACAGTCAGTCTGGATGAACCGGGCTTACAGCTGCAGCAGGAAGATGCCGGACTTGCCCGGATTTTGGAGCAGGAGCTGTCCGAAGAAATGCAGGAACTGCTGTCCTGTCTGAATGAGCAGGACAGAAAGCTCTTTCTCAAGATCTATGGGGAAGAAGAAGATCCGGGTAAAACAGGTGCCGAAATGGGGCTTACGAAAAGCAGTGTCTATGTGCGGCTTTTTCGAGGAAAGAAGAAAATCAGGATGTTTGCGAAAAACAGAAAGGGGATGGAAAGATGAAATTATACAAATTTGCAAATCGGGTGCATATGATGTTACATGATGAGCAGGACATTATGCAAAACCATACACTGGATGAACGTTCCAAACGCATCTATGAACAGGCTGTGCTTGCAGCCATTCGAAAAGACCGAAAGCGGGCAGGACGAACACGGCTGAAAGCGGCTGCGGCATGTCTGGCCGTACTGACCGGAGCCACGATACTCTTTCATGAAGAAGCCACAGCTGCGATTGACCATATCGGTTACAGTCTGCGTGTGGCTATGGGACTGGAAAGTGACCTTGCACAGTATAAAGAAGTCGTTCATACGTCTGTCCGTGACGGAGGCTATATTGTGACGCTGGAAGAAGCGGCTGCGGCACCTGAGAAGCTGGCGGTCAGCTATACTGTTTGCAGGGAAGACGGGCGGCCATTTTCAGGCTCGCAAAGCAGTTTTCATGTCGATGATCAACTGCTGATTAACGGAGCACACGTTGTTCGAAATACCATATATGAGAGCCGTTTTCTGGATACGGAAGAAACAATTATAGGTGGACAGATTGTCTTTGAAATTACAGATGCCGACCTTACCGGTGTCAATACGTATGATTTGAAACTGGAAAATGACAGCGGCACATGGAAGTTCCGGTTTGAGGCGGATGGATCACAGCTTTGTGCGGATACGAAGCATCTGGCTCTTGGAGATCGCTACCGTCTTGCGAACGGTGTCGAGATTATACTGGATGAGCTGAGCATGAATGCTTTGGAACAGCGTATTCTCTTTCATAAGTCAGGCGGCAAAGACCTGGATCTTATGCGATATATGCTTACATTGCATGCGGTAGATGAGCAGGGGCGGACAGCCGAGTTTTATATGAAATCTACGGAAGATGGGATCCATTATGTTATGCAGGCAGAAAAAAACAAAGGAATTGCATCCGATGCGAAAACAGTTACGGTAACGCTGCAGGCAGTGGAATTTGTAAAAGAGGGGCCGAAAACGGAAAACGGACAGATTTATAAAGGCAGCGATCCGGTTATCGTACCACCGGTAAATACAACGTCTGACGGTACGGCAGTCTGGGATTTGGAGCGTGTCCGAACGGTCGTTTCAATATCGTGAAATGTCACAGGTATTTTCTGTTTTCTCTTTCTTTTTGGCAGAACTGTGCTATAATAAATCCTGTTACGTATTAAAGTGATAAAGAATTATCACCGTAAATGAAAGGATTATAGGAAATGGAACTGGAAATGAAACAAGTCCGAAAAAGTTTTGGAGAAAAGGAAGTTTTAAAAGGAATCTCTTTTCGCGCAGAAGGGGGAAAAGCTTTTGGACTGCTTGGGAGAAACGGTGCGGGCAAAACGACTTCGATTCGTATTCTTATGGAAGTGTTCCCGCCTGACAGTGGTGAAATTTTATTTTCCCATGCGCAGGCTGGTAAACGAAACGTACAGTTTGGCTATTTGCCGGAGGAACGAGGCTTGTATCCGAAAAAGAAAATTATCGACCAGCTTGTTTACTTTGCAATGTTAAAAGGAATGGACCGCCGCAGCGCCGTTCGTTCGGCGGATTACTGGCTCAAACGGCTGGATATGCAGCAGCACCGCAATAAACGGCTGGATACGCTTTCCAAAGGCAATCAGCAGAAAATTCAGCTGATTACGGCACTGTCGCATAACCCGCAGGTCGTTATACTGGATGAGCCGTTTTCAGGTCTGGACCCGGTGAATGCCATGCTGCTTAAGGACGTTGTAAAAGAAGAAATTGCAAAAGGAAAAATCGTGTTATTTTCCAGTCATCAGATGAGTTATATTGAGGAATTTTGCGATCGGATTGCGATATTAAACGGTGGGGAAATCGTACTGTCAGGTGATTTGCATGAGATCAAGCGTAATTATCCACGTAACAGGCTTGTCGTTCGTTCCGAGCAGCATGCACAGGTTGCGGCAGCTTTTGGCGATGCATGTGTCACAGGAGAGGATGGTACATTGCTTCTTACGCTTCCGCAGCCGGATGCGAAGCAGCATGTTATGAGACAGCTGGCAGAAACATATGATATTGACGAAATGAAGGTATTCGAGCCCTCGTTAAATGATATTTTTGTAGAATATACCGAACAGCAGGTGTAAAGAAGCAGGAATATGAGAAAGGATACAAAACAATGACAGAACATAGAAAAACAGATGGAACAGCAAACTCCGGCATTCGCCAGTTTGGTACGATTTTAAAGTTTGAGCTGAAAGGATGCCTGACGAACAAAGCGAATATTATCTTTACCGTAATATTAATACTTATTATTGCAGCGGTAACATTTTTTCCGCGTGTCCGCCAGATGTTCACCTCAGACAGCAAAACCTCCGAATCATCCGGCGTTGCGGCAGAAGGCACGCCCGGTACGGACAGCAATGCACCGGTTATGCTGGTTGGCGGAGAGGCAGCGGTGGAAGATTCAATGATACCGGAAAGTTTTGCATCGGCATTTGCAGGTTATCAGGTAGTGCTGACAGAACAGAGTACGGATGAAATCCGCCGGCAGATACTTGCGGAAGAAGCCGAATGTGCATTTATTCTGGACAGTCTTACTTCTTATAAATATTATGTAAAAGATTTTGCGATGCAGGATACAAATACGGTAATCGCGGACGAACTGCTGCAAAATGTTTGTACCGTCAGTGCAATGATGCGTGCGGGAATGACAGCACAGGAAGCATCGTCCGCACTGTCTTACCAGATTGAGCATGATATTGTGAATCTGGGAAAAGACCAGGTACAAAATTTCTTTTATACTTATATTATGATTTTTGCGTTGTATATGGTTATTTTGCTGTATGGCCAGATGATTGCGACAAATGTGGCAACGGAGAAAAGTTCCCGTGCCATGGAACTGTTAATTACAAGTGCAAAGCCGGTCAGCATGATGTTCGGCAAGGTGCTTGCGTCCTGCCTGGCAGGCCTGACGCAGCTGGTGGCCGTCTTTGGCTCCGGACTTCTTTTTTTCCGTATGAATCAGGAGTACTGGGTCGATAACCGGCTGATATCTTCCGTTTTTGATATGCCGGTCTGGCTGTTTGTGTATATGCTTATTTTCTTTGTGCTTGGATTTTTGATCTATGCCTTTTTGTATGGGGCGATTGGCTCTACCGTATCCAAGCTGGAAGATATCAACAGTGCGGTAATGCCGGTTACGATGCTGTTTATTGCCGCGTTTGTTATTACGATGATGTCGCTGGCAGATGGTTCGGTGGACAGTCTGATGATGAAAGTATGTTCCTATGTGCCGTTTACTTCCCCGATGGCGATGTTTACACGCCTTGCGATGAGTACGGTTTCGTTTTATGAAATAGCGGTTTCGATTGCGATTCTGATTCTTTCCGCCGTTGCCGTAGGAGTAATCTCGGCAAAGATTTATCGGGTCGGTGTATTGCTGTATGGAACGAAGATGAAGATTGGTACGATTTTGAAAGCTATTAAGAAAGCGTAGAGCATGTGCGGTTGCTGTTCACACCGAAGATGTGAACAGCAACCGTGTGTGCTTTTTGGAGTTGGTCTGTTTATGAAAATGTTGACAAGTTGTTGTATCAGGCATATAATTATGGCGTGATTTTGCAGAAATAAATCAGAATGGAGATGTTTTATGCTTCTTGAATTTAAAACAAAGAACTATAAATCGTTTGTAGAAGAAGCCTGTTTCTCTATGGTTGCGGCACCGAAGCAGAAGGGGCTGGATTATAGCCTGATGAAAGCTAAGATAAAAGGAAAAGAGATCAGGGGACTGAGTTCTTCCGTAATTTATGGACCAAATGCCGCAGGAAAAACGAATATAATAGGTGCAATGGACGTATTGCGTGCTATTGTGTTGCGAGGTAATATCAGAAATTCCGAGGAGAAATCTTTACCGAATCCTGCAGCGGCAGCGTTAGAGTTAATTCCAAATAATCATGAGACGAACGGAAAGCCGGTTTATTTTTCTATTGAGTTTTATGAGGAAGAAGCAGAAGATAAATTTAGAATTTTATATGAACTGGAACTGGATCTGGGAGTATTTTTTGATGAAGAATATGAGAGAAATATCGTATCTGAAAATCTTTTTATAAATGGTGAACCTATTTTTCAGCGAACCGATGATTTGCAAATAGGAAATATAAGAGTTATTAAAAAGTATCTGTCCAGGGCGACAGAGCAAAACGTAGAAAGTGCAAGTGAGATTGCGAAGAACAGTTTAAGCCGGGATGAATTGTTCTTAACAAATGGATTTAAACTGGTTTTTTCGCAGAAACTTACAAAAATTATTGTAGATTGGTTTGCGAATAAATTTATGGTCATCTATCGGGCGGACTCTATGCAGTTGATAAAAAGGTTTTCCGATCCTAAGAAAAAGGCTGTTTATGTAGAACAGACAACGGATAAAGCGGCAAAATTATTTGGAATTAACTCAAATGCAGTTGGGTATGTGGTAAGCGAAGATGAGTCGGATGCAAAATTGTATTCTATTTTTCAAAATATGAGGGATAAAAAAGTGCGGCTATAGCAGCAGAAATTTTTGAATCGTATGGTACAATCCGATTTATCAATTTGTTTCCATTGGTTATAAAAGCGATTCGGATGGGTGGAACATTGGTTGTTGATGAGTTTGATGCATCTATTCATCCAATGGCATTGATGAGTATTATCAATATTTTTCATAATGATGATATTAACATACACCACGCACAGTTGATATTCAATACACATAATCCAATCTTTTTGAATTCGAACCTTTTTAGGAGAGATGAGATTAAATTTGTAGAACGTGATGATGATAGTCACCGGAGTAGCTTGTACGCACTGTCTGATTTCGGAACAACAGGGGATAAGGGTGTTCGTAAACATGAAGATTATATGGGGAAATATTTATCAGTCAGTATGGTGCAATAAAGGATATTGATTTTACACCAATCTTTGAAGAGATTTTGGATAGAGATGGAGAGGTGTAGTTATGGCAAAAAGAAAACCAACCAATAAATACTATTTTAGTGTTGAGGGAGAAACGGAACAATGGTATTTGAAATGGTTGCAAGATCTTATTAACAATATGGAACAATCTGTTTGTAAAGTTTCGATTGATTGTCCGGTGAAAAAGAACCCATTAAAACATGCGAAATCTTTGACCGTTACAAAAAAGATAGAGGTGTATCATTTCTTTGACTATGAAAGCGATGATCCTGTTCATGTGCAGGGGTTTCAAACCGTTATGGATAATATGAAAAAGGCAGAGCAATTAGGCAAGCAAATAAAATATAAATCAGGATATAGCAATTTTACTTTTGATTTATGGATCATATTGCACATGGCAGACTGTAATGCTCCATATGTTCATAGAAAGCACTATCTCATACCTATCAATAAATTCTTTGGTGAGAAGTTTGAAAATATGGATGAATATAAACATGAAGAAAATTACAAACGATGTTTAAATAAAATGAATCTTACGAATGTCATTGACGCTATAGAGCGTGCAAGAAATATTATGAAAAAGAATCAGGAGAATGGCTGCATCATGCATCAATATAAAGGTTATCAATACTATAAAGAAAATCCTGCACTCTCCGCATGGGAGGCTATTGAAAAGATTTTGAGTGATTGCAAGTTACTATAAAAGCTGTTGTGAAATTAAATTTTTTATTGACTTTTTCGTCCGTCAGTACTATAATAGCAAAAAATAAATACAATTTCATATGGGATAGTAAAGGTTTCGACAGGGTTTTAAAGCTGGAGAAGCGAGCCGCAGGAGATGCGTTAACTCTCAAAATTAAAATTAAACGCTAACGATAATTTAGCATACGCTGCCTAGTTGCAGCTGTCCGCTCCGATGCACCTACACATCGGAATCCGGGCATCGATGATGTAGGAAACGATGCATATTAAGCTTTGCGTATGCAGGCGTATGATGAAGCTACCAAAACGGTAACCGTGTCTGTGCGGGTGCCGCAGAGGGAATGTTAAATTACAGACTACGCTCGTAGAAGTACGGTGGAGGGATCTTTGGACACGGGTTCGATTCCCGTCTATTCCACTTCTTTCAAAAGGGCGGTTATTCCGCATACAAAAAGCCGGAAAGCACGGATCGAAAGTCTTTCCGGCTTTTTTGTATGCGGAAGGAGGTTCATGATGAGAATATTGGTAGTAGAAGATGCAAAGGATATGAACCGGCTGATTGTAAAGACTTTGAAAAAGGCCGGATATAGTGTGGACGGCTGTTTTAACGGAGAGGAAGCGCCGGACTTTTTATCCGGTGCCGAATATGATGCGATTTTACTGGATGTTATGATGCCAAAACTGGATGGCTACGAACTGCTGAGGCAGATGCGGGCGAAAGGGGTGGATACGCCGGTGCTGTTTCTGACAGCACGGGATGCGGTTGCAGACCGGGTAAAAGGACTGGACCTTGGGGCGGATGATTATCTTGTAAAACCGTTTGATTTTGATGAACTGCTGGCACGGATCAGAGCAATGACGCGGAAACGGGCAGGCAGTGTCAGTAATGAATATGCAGTTGCAGATCTTGTTGTGGATGTGAAACGCAGAACGGCGGTAAGGGGCGGCACACAGATATCGCTGATACCAAAAGAATTTTCCATTTTGGAATATATGATTCGCAATCAGGGTATCGTATTGTCCAGAGAACAGCTGGAAAATCAAATCTGGAATTATGAATATTCGGGAAACTCGAATAATATGGATGTTTATATCAGCCGTTTACGCAAAAAGATTGACAGTGGGTATGATCAAAAGCTGATTCATACCATACGGGGCGTAGGATGGGTGCTGCGGGCAGATGCACCGGGAGAACATTTATGAAAAAACGTTCGAAAAAATTTTCGGTGAAAGCAAAGATTGCTTCCTGGCTGACATTGCTGACCGCGCTTCTGGCCATACTGCTTGTTATGTTTATGCTGGCAATCGGCAGTAAAGTGGCGGAGCGGACGACTGCCGATCAGCTTGTGTACACGGTGAAAAACAATTTGAAGCAGATGCGGTTCGATCAGGGGAAGCCGCAGTTTGATACGTCGTTTCGTTTTTACCGGAATGGGGTAACAACATTAATCTACAGCAAAAGCGAATCTTTGCTGGCAGGGCAGATTCCGGTCTCCTTTCAGGTCAGCGAACCGTTTCAAAATGGTCTGCTGCGTATGGCAGATGCCGGTGAGGTACGTTATCTGGTACTGGATCTGTGGCTTAGCTGCGGCTGGGAAAACGGCGTCTGGGTACGTGGCCTGATTGAAGCACCTGATAACAGCCTGATGGCGATGAATTTATTAAAAGTTGCGATGATAGCGCTTCCGGTTTTTATGGCGCTTGCGGCTGCAGGAAGCTATTGGATTACCCGCAGGGCATTTCGGCCGCTGGACAGCATCAATGCGACCGCTGCGGCAATCAATGAAGCAAAAGATTTGTCCAGACGCATTGGCCTTCCACCCGGACAGGATGAATTTTCCAGGCTCGCAGGTGCGTTTGACCGGTTGTTTGAACGACTGGAACGGTCTTTTGAAGCAGAAAAACAGTTTACGGCAGATGCTTCTCACGAATTGCGGACACCGGTATCCATTATAAAAGGTGCATGTGAATATGCCTTAAAATACGACGAAACGCAGGAGGACAGACAGGAATCACTGGATATGATTAAGCGGCAGGCGGAAAAGATGTCAGTTGTGATTTCTCAGCTTTTAAGCATGACCAGGCTGGAGCAGGGAACGGAACAGGTGTGTATGGAGCCGGTGGAACTGTGCGGATTTCTGCATACACTGTGTGGGGAACAAGCGTATGAGCCGGAACGTGTTATGATAGCAGATACCGTCTGCGTGTCCGTACAGGCAAATGCGGGACTGCTGTCAGCACTTGTTGTCAATCTGGTGGAAAATGCTTTAAAGTACGGACGGGAAGACGGGCATGTATGGCTGTCGATATGCCGGGACGAAGATGAAGTACAGATTTGGGTACGGGATGACGGCGAAGGAATAGCAATGGAACATCAGGAAAAGATATGGCAGCGGTTTTATCAGGCAGATCCTGCCCGCGGTGAAGAAATGGGAGCAGGTCTGGGACTTCCGCTGGTGCGGCAGATTGCAGCCATTCATGGAGGTTATATGACGCTTGAGAGCGGGCAGGATACGGGCAGCTTATTTATTCTGCATCTGCCGGCTGTCGGTTCGTTTTCAGAAAAAATAGAAAAATGAAAAAATACAATCAAAATTTCATGTACGTTTCATACTGTATGATTAGAATCTGTTATAGATTCAGGAAAGGAGAGCGTTTCATGAACCGAAAAAACATGTTGTATGCGGTTGGGATGGCTGTTTTTTTCATCGGCGGATGTGGAAAAGCGGAAAAACAGCTGGAATATATCGGTGCTGCCAATGCAAAAAATCTGGCATTGGAGACGGCTGGTATTGCGGCTTCACAGGCCGAATTTACGTCCGTAGATCTGTCACGGCAAAATGGGCAGGATTATTATGTGGTGGAATTTAGTGCATCCGGAGCGGATTACGCTTATGATATCGATGCGCTTACCGGTGTCATTATAGACGCTGAGACACCGGCGTCGAATGAGCCGCGGAAAAAAATGGAAACTGTGGACAGCACGGATCAGGCAAACGGAATGATTACGGATGAGGAAGCAAAAGCAAGAGCGTTGGCACATGCAGGACTGACAAAAGAGCAGGTTACGTTTTTAACATGCGGTCCGGATTACGAAGACGGCAGAAGCATTTTTGAGGTGGAGTTTTATACGGCGGACGGCAGGGAGTATGATTATGAAATTGATGCCGTAACGGGAGAAATTGTAAGTTTTGATCACGATGCGGAGGCAGCGGTAACGCCCGATACGGGAAATACAGGCAAAATCACGGAACAGGAAGCGATGGAACTGGCGCTTGCACAGGTTCCGGGCGCTTCGAAAAACGATATCCGGGAGTTTGAGACAGATCGTGACGACGGACGTACGGAATATGAAGGCAAGATTATTTACGAAGGCATGGAATATGAATTTGAAATAGACGCTTACAGCGGTGCCATTCGCAGCTGGGAAGCGGAACCGATGAATGATCACTTGCATTAAAAATTGTTTCGAAAGTTATATTTGCATATAAATTAAAATAAAAATAAAATTCAGGAGGAATATGAGATGGCAACAAGAAAGAAATTAACGGCAGCATTACTGACGGCAGGTATTATCGCAACGGGCGGTCTGGCAGCAGCGAACAGTGTCGCAGCGGCAGGAATTTCCGGTGCAAATCAGGCGAGAGAAAAAGCGCTGCAAAAAGTACCGAACGCAGTCGTTACCGATGTGGATTTGGAACGTGAAAACGGGGAACAGGTATACGAAGTTACGTTAGTGAAGGGTACGAAAAAGTATGAGATGACATTGCGGGCATCCGATGGGAAAACACTGGAATACGGCTGGGAAAAGACAGCGGTCGCTGCGAACCGCAGCCGATCTTTGATCGGAACGGAAAAGTGCCGGCAGCTTGCGCTTAACAAAGTAAAAAACGGAACGATTACGGCGATATCGCAGAAAACAGATGACGGCATTGACCTTTATAAGGTAAAAATGACGGCAGGAAAGAAGCGGTATACACTGGAATATCATGCCAGGACAGGAGCGTTAATCGAGTGTAAGTGGAAGCTTACGGCTGCGTCCGCAACAGGCAGTCAAAATGGGGATATCGGCATGGAAAAGGCAAAACAGATCGCATTAAAGGAAGTGCCGGGTGCGCAGGTATACAAAGCGGAATATGATGTCGACGATGGTATTGGCGTTTATGAAATTGAAGTTGTAAAGGGAAATTATGAATACGAATTTAAAATAGAAGCAAATTCCGGGACGATTTTAGAACGGGGAAAAGATTTCAGAGATTAACTGTATATACTGTATATCCGAAATTCATTATTTGCAGCGGAAATGATAAGGGCACAGGGTATCTTCATAGAGCGTGTTTGAAAAATGCTCTATGGAAATATCCTGTGTTTTTCTCAAATTTAGTCATTGTATGTTGTGTGCATATGTGTTAGAATAATGGCACTATTTTCCTGTATATCCATAGAATATCCACGCAGCGAGAGCTATGGCAGGAATCTGATAAATCAAACGAAAGGAACAGAATTTATGAAAAAACGATTCACAGCGGCTCTGCTGTCTGCCTGCCTGGCGCTTGGGCCATGTGCGGGTTACCGTGCGCCTGTTTACGGTGCACAGCAGGATGCCGTACAGACAGACATGGAAAGTACACTGGAGGTGGAAATAACTTCTGCGCAGCAGCTTCCGTTTGAAGGAGAAGTTCTCATAGAGATTGATGATGGAAAAGGCAGAAGTGAGCAAAAGAAACTGACAATAGCCAAAAACGCATTCGCTTCGGCGAACTTTAAAGTGCCGCAGGGAGATTATACGCTCCGGATTCAGGCGGAGAAGTTTGCCGGTTATACGCAGCAGATTCATGCGGAAGCAGGATGGACACATACGGTTAAGCTCTATTCCGCGCAGATACAAACCGGCGGCAGTGCGGTGCCGGGATGGCTGCGTCTTGGGGATGTGGATCTGGATCGGGATATAGATGACGACGATTCGAATGCGTTATCGGCTGCCATACATGAGGGAAAGACAGACGCGATCTATGATCTGAACGGCGACGGCAAAGTAGATCTGACAGATTTACATATTCTTGTACAGAGTATGGAAGAACAGCAGCAATCAACGATAGAAAAAAACTGGGTTGTGGATCCGTCTGCCGCACAGGCGGAAAACGGAACAACACTGGCGGATGGAACCGAATTTGCGGCTTTGTTTCGGGAAGAAGGCAGCGTTAAGCTTCAAAATAGCAGCGGAAACAGCATTTCGGAAAACAATCCGGTAGAATTTTCCATTGCTCTTGGAAAAGACGGATCGGAACAGGCGCCGCTGCTGGGAGGGATGACGATTAAAGCGCCGGAACAGACAGACGGTGCCGACAGTATGGTCAGCCAGATTGCAGATGGAACGGTTACGGTCGTTTATCAGGATGAAAATGGAGCGGAGCAGACAAAACAGCTTTCGTTAAAGACGGCACAGGATGCCATGGCGCTTTCAGCTTTTGCTTTGCGGGAAAAAGGTGCGTCTGTCATTACCGAATCCGATGGTTCGCTTGTGCTGGACTTTGGCGGACAGATTGCGGTAAAACGGGTTTCTATCCGAATTACCGGAACGACGAAAAAAGAGCAGAAGCTTGTAGAAATTGCGAAAGTGACGTTTGTCAACGATATGGAAAACCGTATACCGGCTCCGCAGCTTGACATACCGACTATTTTATCCGTAAAACCAGGCAGTAAAATGCTGACGGTGACATGGAGCGCACAGAAAAATATTACCGGATATGAGCTGTATATTTCCGGTCCGGTAAAAAATCAGAGCAAGGAACAGTCGCAGATTATTGCGGTTTCGGATGTGACCTACGACGTTTCTTCGATTAATTGGAATAATCTTGTCAATTATAAGGAATATACGTTGAAAGTGCGTTCCGTTAACGGAGACTGGAAAAGTCCGTGGTCGGAAATAAAGACCGCAAAACCGCTGCCGCAGGCAAAGCCGGCTGCGCCGGATAATGTGACAGCCTCAGGCGGCTACCGTTCGGTTACGGTATCGTGGAAAGATATGGACGATTCGGACGGATATATGGTCTATTATAAGGAAAAAGACGCAGATACCTATATGCCGGCAGTAGAAGGGTTTGTGCAGACAAAAGAAGGTACGGACCGGCTGAAAGGGACAAGCCATACGATTCATGGATTAAAAGAGCATACATCGTATCTTGTATACGTTATCAGCTGGAATGAGTTTGGCTGGAGTGGGCAGTCTCTTGTATCGGAAGCGACAACCCGGTCGGAAGCGGTACCGATTCTGCCATCCTATCGACTGTTAAATACGTCGAACGGTGTCGGAAAAGTAAGTGCGCATATTGAGAATGCTGTGATCGGCGGCAGTAACGCCAAAATGGTTAACAGTGCGCTGGATACGCAGAAAAACAGCGGACTTGGCCTGGTAGACAATGATTATGCTTCATACTGGTACAAAGAGGACTGGGATGACGGCGTAGGATATCCGGAATCGACCAAGGGCATGACTGTCACATTCGATCAGGAATACAGGATGAATTATTTTACCTTCGCGGCAGCAGACCAGAAATATGGTTTTAACACGGTCCGGGTAGAATACTGGAACGAAGCGGATATGCAGAATGCCAGAACAGCAGGCGCACGTCTGCTGGAAAAATATGATGTGAATGATAATCCATATTATATTGTAAAATTAGACGAGACGATAAAAGCCAAAAAAATCAAAATGAGCATTGGACGGACCTATCAAAGAGCCGAGATGAAAGTCGGAGAAATCCGCTTTTATCAGTATGATTCTCTGGAAGATGAGATTATGCAGCTGTATATGGATGACATGCATACGACGCTGCGCAGCGACGTTACGGCAGATACGATACAGGCTCTGGAAAACCGTCTGGAAACCGTGGATACGGAAAGCGGAGAAAAGCATCCGCTGTATCAGGAGCTTGCTTTGGAATTACGGACGGCAAGAGAAATATTAACAACCGGACTGGCTGCGGCACAGGAAATTCATCCGCAGATTACGGCACAAAAGGACAAGCATCTGGGCTTTGGCGGATTAAATGCATGGCAGCCGCTTGGCAGAACCGCCTATGCAGGAGAAACGCTGCTCGTATACGTCGGACATCAGACGAAGAGAACCGGAGATGCGGCACAGCTTCAGCTCGTATTTACGCAGCATCATGCGGAGTCGTCCGGACTGGCACATCCGATTTCATTAAAAGTCGGCAGAAATATGATAACCGTTCCGCAGATGTCGGATAAACTGGTAGAACGCGGCGGACAATTGTATGTGGCATATACGGGCAACAATGATTCCGATAAATATGCGGTACGTATCAGCGGCGGCAGTGCGATACCGGCATTGGATGTATACGGAAAAACCGGAAATGAACGGACACAGGCCATTCATGCTTATATTCAGGAGCTGGAAGCACATGTGGCTTCTCTGGAAGAGCAGCATAAAACCGTACATGAAGGGAATAAGCATGCAGATGTTTCTTATGATATGCAAAACTGTATTTTAAATGCAACGGATATTATGATGGAGCAGATGATGTATTCTCTGCCTGCATCACAGGTTCTGAACGCGGTCGGAAAAGATAAGACTACACAGGAAAAGGCAGCGCAGCTGGATCGGTCTTTGCAGGCGATGGAGCAGATGATGACATTGTTCTACCAGCATAAAGGGTTAAGTGATCAGGCAGGGACGGCAAAGGGAAATCAGGCGCTTCCTGCGCAGCATTTAAATATCCGGTATATGCGGATGTTTGCAGGAGCTTTTATGTACGCGGCAGGAAACCATATCGGTATCGAATGGGGTTCTACTACGCTGGCAGGCGCAGCAGACAGCTGGAACGGCTTTGGCTGGGGCATTGCACATGAAATTGGCCATGATATCAACCAGGGTACTTATGCGGTTGCGGAGGTTACAAACAATTATTTTGCACAGCTGATGAAAAAGATTGCGGAAGGAACGACGCGTTTTACATATGACAACGTATACAAAAAAGTGACTTCCGGCACAATCGGACGTTCCTCCAATGTCATGACACAGCTTGCCATGTACTGGCAGTTGTATCTGGCATACGGAAAGGAAAAAAATGACGGACGTATTTATGACAACTATAACGAACAGTTTGAAAACCTGTTTTTTGCCAGAGTTGACACTTATTCCAGAAATCCGGAAGCCGCACCGCAGGGAAAAGTTACGTTAGGCGGTGATACCGATCAGAATCTGATGCGCCTGGCATGCGCGGCGGCAGAAAAGAATATTCTCTCCTTCTTTGAACGATGGGGAATGGTTCCGGATAATGATACGATAAATTACGCAAAGAAATTTGAAACGGAAACAAAAGCGATTTATTATGTAAATGATGCGATCAGAGACTACCGAATCGAACATGCGGCAGAAGAACAGGCACAATCGGTTGCAGGTAAGGATGTGGTTGCCGCATCGGTGAAAGCAGAATCCAACAAAGTAACGGTTACGATACGGACAGATGTGGATGCGGATCGTATTGCCGGCTTTGAGATTATAAGGAGTATGGTAAGCAACGGGAAAACAGAATCCAAAGTCGTAGGTTACCAACCGATAGAAACGGCAGCATCGACGGTTTATACGGACTATGTCAGTGCCGTGAATAACCGTGTGCTTTCTTATGAAGTACGGGCAGTTGACAAGTTTTTGAACTACTCAAACGGTGCGGATGCCGGTTCCGTGAAGATTGAAACCGACGGCGTGCTGGACAAATCCGGCTGGACCGTGGACACAAATATGATTTCGGATGACGATGCCGTGACGGATACAAACGAGGACAATCCGGACAGCGGCTATGATGCCGATCAGCCGAATCGTGTGGAAGCGGCAAAAGTCAGCAGTATCGAACGCGTTATTGACAACAATATCGAGCAGGAAGGCACTTATCAGGAATCTGCGGAAAAAGCTGCGGATACGGCTGTTATTACGATTGATATGCATCGAACGGAAGCGGTAACGGCTTTAAAATATAAAGGCAGTAACATTGATTCCCTGACCGTGGAAGTCGGTCTGAATGGAAAAGACGACTGGACCATCGTAAAGGAAAACAGTACGACGCTGAAAGATGCAAAAGATTCGGAGACAGCGCAGGTGTGGTTTGATGCGGTTAACGAAGCGGAGCGGGAAAACTGGATTGGTACATACGATGCCAGATATATCAGGCTGACGCTGAAAAAATCCGGTCCGGTTACGATTCGGGAGATGGAAATCTGCGGCCCGTCAGGAGATAATTTGGAGTTTTTAATGGCAGACGGTACCGAACCGGCAGTTGGAAAACTGGATGCGGATTACCAATATGGACCGGAAAAAGAAGACGTGATTCCAAAGGGTTCTCTTGTATTTACAGGCACGTACAAAGGCAATCCGGCTTATAATGTCATTGTGTTGTACGACACGCAAGGCAATGTCATCGGAGCGAAAAACGGAGAAGTTCATGCGGAACAGGTTATTTTTGCACCGGATCCGAAAGACGGAAATCTGGGTGAAACTTCGAATGGCACATGGGTTTATTATGTAGAAAAGGAATACTGGGATGCGAATACGATTCAAAGCGTACAGGGTGTACGGGGAGAACTGTATCGCGTGGATGATGCAAAGACGATGGAAGCGGAACGAATTGTCAGTGATACACAGCTGATTAAGATACCGTCCGAATTGCAGAATCTGACATTAACGGGAAGCTTATCAAAGGGAGGACAGACAGTAAAAGACTATGAATAAAAAGAAAAACATTATTTTCAGCATATTGTTTTCCTGCCTGATCATGCTTTTTCTTCCGCCGTATCGCGCATCTGCGGATGCAGGCGGAGAACTAACGGCAGGAAATGAGAAAGTAACGGTTACACTGACAAAACCGCAGGAGGAGCCGGAGCCGATTCATTCCCTGCGGTTCTGGCTGACCGTTTCCGCGACAGAAGGGGAAATGCGCCAGCCGACGTTTACCTTTTCGGAAACGGTCTTGCAGCTGCAGCAGCCGGAAGGAGTCTGCAGCGCAAAGGTAAGCGGACAGGACGGCACATATGTAATGGATATTATTCTTGCATTTAAAAACAAGCGGAATATTTTTGCGGAAGACAATGTGGTTATTGGAACTGTGGATTTGCAGCCTTCCGGCGGGATGTATCGGGTGCACACGGCATTTTGTGCACCGTCCGCGGACGGCGGGCAGCCGGTAATGCGTTATATCAACGATTCCGATCTGGCAGTAAAGGCAGTGCCGCTGACAGGTACGACATCGGCAGTCAGTACGAATATACCGGACAGTACCGGTTATCCGGATGTGCCGGGGTATCCGGTAACGCCAGGTGTGCCAGGCTATCCGGTAACACCGGATGTGCCGCAGAATCCGACGGTTCCGGATACGCCGCAGACGCCGGACGGTCCGTCCGAGACACCGGATACACCGCAAAACCCGGACGATGCTGCAGCGTTTCAGGATAAGACGGCGCCGAAACTGACCGCTTCCACAAAAAACAAAAGCAGCAGAGTATCATTTAAATGGGACGCAGTTGCAGGCGCAGACGGTTATCAGATTTATCGCTATGATGCGCAAAGCAAGCGGTATACGAGAGTGAAGACGATTGCACTGGCAGATCGGACGACGTATTCGAAGGCGATGGAATATGCCACCGCATATAAATTTCGGGTACGTGCATTCGATACATCGGCAGACGGCACCAGAATTTACGGGAAATTCAGTTCATACGTAAAGGTGACCACCGCGCCGGCAAAAGTAGCGAAACTTTCCGTAAGTCAGCAAAAGACCGGAAAGGCAGTGCTTAAATGGGAAACGGCACAATCGGTGGAAGGTTATCAGATTTACCGCAGTACAAAGAAAAACGGAACTTATACCCGTGTGAAAACAGTCAAAAACGGGAACACAGGAAAATACTCCGAAATCATCCGGAAAAGGGGTAAGACCTATTATTACAAAGTCAGAGCTTATGTAACACAGGCGGATGGTACACGCAGGTATGGCAGCTTTAGCAATGTTAAGAAGCTGGCTACCCGGTAACATCACATTGTAAATGAATACACGGAACAGGAAGGCAGCAGGTTACCGGTAATACCTTTCGTATTCCTGTTCCGTTGTTTTTCAGAAAAAACTTTCTATTTTTCGAATAATAGTGTATAATACATGTAATCACGTATCTATAGTCAGATTGAATTCACAGTTTTGTTCAAACAGACTTCAGCAATTTTTTAGACGTTCGGATTAAAAAATCCCAATATTACGAAGAGTAAGGAGAATTTTAATGAGGGAAAAATATGAAACATTGTCTTTGACGGTGTTAAGAGAGCTTGCGAAAGCGCGCGGATTAAAAGGCGTCAGCGGATTAAAGAAATCAGATTTAATTGATCGTATGGTAACAGAAGATGAAAAGCTTAAAGAACCGGGTGCTCCGTCCGAATCGGAGATGGAAGACGAAGGTTCAAAGAAAAAAGCAGAAGAACCGAAAAGAGCAGGGGATGAAGTGCAAAAGTCGGACAAGTTGGAAGCCGAACAAACAGAACCGGAACGGCCGGAACCTGTGAACAGAACGGAGAAAACCGAAAAAACGAATAAAACAGCCAGGCCACGCAGACAGGAAGAAAATAATAAAGAAGACATCAATCCTGAGCTGGACAGCGGCGTAACTGCGGATGGGATACTGGAGGTCATGCCGGACGGCTATGGATTTATCCGCTGTGAGAATTACCTTCCGGGAGAGCATGACGTGTATGTCTCGCCTTCACAAATCCGTCGTTTCGGATTAAAGACAGGAGACATAGTACGCGGCAATACAAGGATTAAAACACAGGGAGAGAAGTTCAGTGCGCTGCTTTACATTACGACGATTAACGGATATCATCCGTCCGTAGTCGTGCAGAGAAGAAATTTTGAAGATATGACGCCGATCTTTCCAAATGAAAGACTCCGTCTGGAGACAAATCGGACAACGACGTCTATGCGGATTGTAGATCTCGTGTCCCCGATCGGAAAAGGACAGCGTGGTATGATTGTATCGCCGCCGAAAGCCGGTAAGACGACACTGTTAAAGCAGATCGCACAGGCAGTCAAAGTAAACAATCCGGAAATTCACCTGATTATTCTGCTGATTGATGAGCGTCCTGAGGAAGTGACGGATATTAAAGAAGCGATAGAAGGAAATAACGTAGAAGTGATTTATTCTACTTTTGACGAACTTCCGGAACACCATAAACGGGTATCGGAAATGGTCATTGAGCGTGCAAAGCGTCTTGTAGAGCACAAGCAGGATGTCCTTATTTTGCTGGACAGCATTACGCGTCTGGCCAGAGCCTACAATTTGACGGTTCCGCCAAGCGGACGGACACTTTCCGGTGGTCTGGATCCTGCGGCGCTTCATATGCCTAAACGGTTTTTCGGAGCAGCCAGAAATATGCGTGAGGGAGGCAGCCTTACGGTGCTTGCTTCTGCGCTGGTAGATACGGGAAGCAAGATGGATGATGTCATTTATGAGGAATTTAAAGGAACCGGTAATATGGAACTTGTATTAGACCGAAAGTTATCGGAGCGCAGAGTCTTTCCTGCAATTGATATTGTCAAATCCGGTACGCGCAGGGAAGATTTGTTGTTAGACCGGGAAGAAAGAGAAGCGGTAGATATTATGCGCAAAGGCATTAACGGTATGAAAACGGATGAAGCCGTAGAAAATATTTTAAACATGTTTGCACATACTAACAACAACCGTGATTTCATACAGCTTGTGAAAAAGCGCAGAGTTTAAAAAATTTGGGAAATTTCTGCTTAAATATGAAAAACCTCTTGCATATAAAATGCGAATATGCTACTATAATATCGCTGTTAATTTTTCGAGCGAGATTTTTTGATTATGATACATGCGAGGTGAAAATAATGAAAACAGATATTCAGCCGGAATACTATCAGGCGACCGTTACATGTAACTGTGGCAACACATTTGTGACAGGTTCGACAAAAAAGGAGCTTCACGTTGAAATTTGTTCCAAGTGTCATCCGTTCTACACCGGCCAGCAAAAGGCTAGTCAGGCTCGTGGACGTATTGAGCAGTTCAATAAGAAATATGGCATGAAATAGAACATAAAATGAGGCAGGCAAGGTTGAGGTTGTGAAATCTCAACCTTTTTGTTGAATTCAGGAAATAAACAGCAGCAAATCATGTAATCATTGTGATCATATAGATAGGAACATATATGAAATATTCCGGAATAGGTGGACAGGCCGTTATGGAAGGCGTCATGATGAAAAACGGGGACCGGTATGCGGTTGCCGTACGTAAGCCTGACGGTGAAATAACAGTCGATACAAAAGAATATAAAGGCATTCTGGCGAATACGAACATAAAAAAAATCCCTTTTGCCAGAGGTGTTGTTAATTTTATGGAGTCTTTGGTACTTGGAATGAAAACGTTAATGTTTTCGGCTTCTTTTTATGAAGAAGAGGAGAACACCAATCGCAGTCAAAAAAAGAGTCTGTCGTAATGGGAATTACAATGGCAGGTTCGGTTGCGGCAGCGATTGTCCTGTTTATGCTTGTTCCGTATTTCATTTCCGTGCTGTTCCAAAGATGGATTTCTTCCCGGATAGCAGTAGCGGTTTTGGAAGGCGTGCTGCGGATGTCGGTTTTTTTGGGATATATTTTTTAATATCCGGACTGGAGGACATTCAGCGGGTATTTATGTACCATGGCGCAGAGCATAAGTGCATTAACTGTATCGAACATGGATTGGAACTGAATGTGGAAAATGTGCGGAACAGTTCACGCCTGCACAAAAGGTGCGGGACAAGTTTTCTGTTTTTAGTCGTATGCATCAGCATTATTTTTTTCCTGTTTATCCATACGCAGTCCGGACTGCTGCGGATTGTCATCCGACTGCTGCTTGTTCCGGTTATTGCCGGATGTGCATATGAGGTCATCCGGCTGGCGGGCAGAAGCGAGCATGCATGGATCAATCTGATCAGCAAACCGGGCCTGGCACTGCAGAAGCTGACAACGAGAGAACCGGACGACTCTATTATTGAAGTAGGAATTGCGTCGGTAGAGGCAGTGTTTGACTGGAAAGCATATATTAAGGAAATGGAAGAACTGCCATGATCAAGGATGGAGGGATGGCATGAAATATAAAGAGGCGATAGAGTGGGGAAGCGCGGCGCTTGCCCAGGCAGGTGTCGCGGATGCGAAGCTGGACGCATGGCTGCTGTTGGAAACCGTTTGCAAAATCAATCTTACTTTTTATTATTCGCATATGCAGGAGCCAATGACACTGGAGCAGCAGTCCGAATATGAGATCGCAATCCGCAAACGTGCGGAACGGATTCCGCTGCAATATATTACGGGCGAGCAGGAATTTATGGGATTGAATTTTAAAGTAAATTCCAATGTGCTCATTCCAAGACAGGATACGGAAACGCTTGTCGAAGAAGCATTAAAGATCTGCCAGCCGGGTATGCGGCTGCTGGATCTTGGTACGGGATCCGGCTGTGTGATTATCAGTCTGATGAAAAATGCACATGGAATGACAGCCATCGGCAGTGATATATCCAAACAGGCGCTGCTTGTCGCAAAAGAAAACGGAAAGCTGCATGAGGTCGACATTGATTGGGTGCGAAGCAATCTGTTTGAAAATATAAACGGACGTTTTGATCTGATTGTGTCGAACCCGCCTTATATAGCACAGGCAGATCTTTTGGAGCTGATGCCGGAAGTGCGTGACTTTGAACCGGTAGGCGCACTGGACGGAGGAGCTGACGGATTGGACTTTTATCGCCAGATTGTTGTCCGGAGCAAGGATCATTTAAATCAGGATGGATACCTGTATCTGGAGATCGGATATGACCAGGGACCTGCTGTCACCAATATGATGTGTGCGGCCGGTTACCGGGAAGTAACCGTTGTAAAAGATCTGGCACGCCATGAAAGAGTAGTAAAAGGACGGATTTAGAAATAGAACGGAGTTTGGAGGAAAACTATGTTTGATAGATTAGAAGATCTGCTGCTGCGGTATGAAGAAGTTATGAATCAGCTCAGTGAACCGGATGTGGCAAATGATACGAATCGTTTTCGCAGTCTGATGAAGGAGCAGAGCAATTTATCGCCGATTGTAGAGACTTATGAAGCATATAAAAAGAAAAACAAAATATTGAAGACAGTCTGTCCATGCTGGAGGAAGAATCCGACGATGAACTGCGTGAGCTGGCGAAAGAAGAGCTGAACCAGTCAAAAGCGGAAGTGACCGAACTGGAAAACAAGCTGAAAATACTGCTGCTTCCAAAAGATCCGAATGATGATAAAAACGTAATTGTGGAAATTCGTGCCGGCGCCGGCGGAGACGAAGCGGCGTTATTCGCAGCGGAAATATACCGGATGTATGTCCACTATGCCGAAGGCTGTCACTGGAAAATAGAAACGCTGGAAATTGAAGAAATCGGCATCGGCGGCATGAAATCCGTTAACTTTATGGTTTCCGGACAGGGCGCTTATTCCAAGCTCAAATATGAATCCGGTGTTCATCGCGTGCAGCGTGTACCGGAAACGGAGTCACAGGGACGTATCCATACGTCTACGATTACCGTGGCAGTGATGCCGGAAGCGGAAGAGGTCGATGTTACGATTGACGAAAAAGATATCCGCATTGACGTTATGCGTGCATCCGGCAATGGCGGACAGTGTGTCAATACGACAGATTCCGCGGTTCGGTTAACGCATTATCCGACAGGCATTGTTATTTACAGCCAGACAGAAAAATCGCAGCTGCAGAATAAGGAAAAAGCATTTGCTTTGCTGCGTGCAAAATTATATGATCTGGAACTGCAGAAAAAACAGGACGCGGAGTCCGAGGCACGCCGCAGCCAGATCGGTACCGGCGACCGGTCGGAAAAAATACGTACGTATAACTTCCCACAGGGCCGGGTAACGGACCATCGTATTAATCTGACACTCTATAAATTAGATAAAATTATGAATGGAGACATTCAGGAGATTATAGATGCATGTATTGCGGCAGACCAGGCAATTCGGCTGAGCCGTTTAAATGAAGAAGGGTAATTTATTGGCTCGTCTCATAACATATTTTGTCCGTTACAAAATAAAATCGGATCTGTCCGCACGATCCGGCAATCTGTACGCCGATTTCCAGCATGCGTCGGTTCAGTCTGTGATAGAGCGTATGCGGTTCCCAGGTCAGACTTTCCAGATATTCCCGTTCCCGCGTGGTCAGTACGGAAAATGGCTTGTGGACCGCATAGTCGGACTGCTGCAAAGCAGCGCCGAACGGACAGGCCATGTAAGCGTTTTCTTCTTCGTTTTGCCGTACCTGCTCTGCGAGGAACGAAAAAAGCGTTTCCGGCTGCATTGGTTTTAAACGGATGGTCTGAAAATCACTGTCCGCAAGGGGCAGCTGTTCGAGCAGTACCCCGTTTTCTTTTAAATGTCTTGTTATGGTCCGTTGTATTTTGGAGAAAGGCGTCGGGTAATCCAGCCGCTGCATAATCTGCGCAGCCGTATATCCGGTGTCGCATAGATGGCGGATGGCCCTGCCGCTTGCGGCATCGTACATAAAATCAGAAAGCGCTTCCTGAAAATATTTTCCGGTCGGTTTTTGTTTTTTGTCTTTGTATTCGATAGGATATTCCTGTTCCGGTATCATCGTATCCGTTTCCTTTTCGGTTAGAAATCTTTATTTGTTTCCCAATAAATAATAGAAAAAGTTAAAAAAAACCTGTTTTTCTTATGTGGATGTCTGTGCATATCCGATATTTTGTGCTATTATTATATGCTGAAATGAAAATTTTAGCAAGCCTGTAAAACAGGCGGAACAACAGGAGGAAAACAGTGGAACGGAATAATAGAAAAACAAACAGGATTCATTCGCTGCTGCTTGTGCTGACGGCGCTGATCTGGGGGACAGCTTTTACGGCGCAGAGCGCAGGAGGAGATGTTGTGGGGCCGTATACGTTTAACAGCATACGATCGCTGATTGGTGCGGCAGTGCTGCTGCCGGTTATCCGGCTGTCGGACCGGATGCAGCTGACGAAGCATCGGCCTGTGACAAAAGGCGACCGGCGCATGCTGCTGGCGGGCGGGACTGCCTGCGGAATCGCGTTGGCAGCAGGCAGCAATTTACAGCAGCTGGGACTTTATTTTGGGTCGTCTGCGGGAAAGGCAGGATTTCTGACTGCGTGTTACATGCTCATCGTACCGGTGCTTGGGTTATTTTTACATAAAAAGTGCGGCTGGAATGTGTGGGCCGGAATTGTAGCTGCTGTAATAGGACTCTATCTGCTGTGTATCCGGGGAGATTTTCGTGTGGAATTTTCGGATTTGCTGCTGCTGCTTTGTGCATTTGTATTTGCGCTGCACATTTTAATCATTGATTATTTTGTGGAAAAGGTTGACGGCGTGCGTATGTCCTGTCTGCAGTTTCTTGTGTGCGGCCTGATTTCTGCGGTTCCGATGTGTTTTGCGGATATGCGGCATGCGGCAGGCGGAATAGCGGGATGGACGCAGGCGCTGCTGGGCCCGGATGCTTGGATTCCGATTTTATACGCAGGTGTTCTCTCGTGCGGAGCCGGATATACGCTTCAGATTGTCGGACAGCAAGGTGTGAATCCTACGGTAGCTTCCCTGCTGTTAAGTATGGAATCCGTTTTTTCCGTGCTGGCTGGCTGGGTGATTTTGGGAGAAGCGCTGCAGGGCAGGGAGATTTTAGGCTGCGTTCTGATTTTCGGAGCGGTTATGTTTGCGCAGCTGCCGTTATCCGGGGATGGGGCGCCGGACTGACAATCTACAAAAAAACTAAAATATACATTTGAAACTGATACACTGTTCAAGATGCTGTTTGTGCAGTATCCTGAACATAGCCAACCGAGGGAGTGGGCTAAAAAAACACTGAGAAGTGGAGGGAAAGAAAAAACGGAGCACTTTTGGACTGCGGTGTTTTCATGGGGCGTGAGTTTCCGAAATTACTCTATAAGATATACGGAGGATACACAATGGAAAGCAATATAAATGTAATTGGGGATTTGGATGGTGGTAAAATTGTTGTTATAAAAGATATTGCTTTTAAAGGCAGACAAAAAATTGAATGGTCTGAAGTAGAAAAGTACCTTAAACGATTTGTTGGGGAATATTACAGTATTATCGAAACCAGTGATATGGTTTATATTGGTTCTGATTTGCCGGACGAATTTAGTGGGTCAAATTATACTAAAACGCAAAATACGGTTGGTATTGGTATGATACAAAATTTGCACTTCCGGTCTATAATGAAAACCAGGAACTGGAGAGATTCAATGTATTCCGAGCCGTTCTACTTATCCGCCACGCTCAGGATGGAAAATTGTACCTGTATGATTTGGTGAATATAAAAAAAGAAACGGGTAAGCCGCCTGAGCAATAAGCTGTACGGTAAGAAACTCGCTTCTTCTTGTAATTATTTTATAGGAAATCCGGAAATTTGTCAACATAAAATTTCTAGTCGATGGAACCACATCGCTGTTGAAATATTGCAAGTGGAGATTCGGCAATCAGAATGATAAAAAAGAAGGGAAACATTATAAACCAAAGATTATACTATTTACTCTGCTTCTAAATCATCAAGGAGATTTATGCAGTAATCTCTTGGGTGCAAAAAATAACGATAGCCATCTTAAAAAATGGGCTATCGTTATTTTTTACACTATGGAATATCAAAAGTGCGGCAATTCCAATTCAAAAAACGATAGCCGCCCACGCATTGGTGCATCTGCTTTTCAGAAATTCTGTTCTAAAACATAACATTTTATTACAAAAAGTTATCTCTAGGTATTCTATCTCAAATATTCTTTTTTTGCAACCCCCAAAAATTATTTGTATAAAATTACAGTTTATAACAATAATTACCGGATATTTTTCCATGTTTTTTGTGCAAAATTTATGAATTTCCCTAAATTAACATGATTATTAAAGTATGAGATACAACAATTCCAATATTGATCATGTATCTGAAAACTGATGAACATTTTTTCCGATATGACAGAAAAGCGCATAAATACTGGTTTTTCATCATTTTTTAGATTATGAACCGCATAACTTTTTGTAATAAAATGTTATGAAATGCATATGTAGTTCTATTTGCGCTCTGCAGGCTGCCGACTGGATTTGCAAAATGGAGGGAGATTATGAAGGAACTGGATTATACGAAAATGGGAGAACGGATTCGACAGGTGAGGAAAGTAAAGGGCTGGTCGCAGGATGAGCTCGCAAAAAAATGCGGAATCAGTATGTCATTCCTTGGACATATCGAGAGAGGTACAAGGATTATGAGCCTGGAGACGTTTACCAGTATATGCACAGCTTTAGATACAAATGCAGATGAATTGTTATGGGGAGTTGCGCAGCCATCGGACGGACTGCTGGATATGTGGAAAATGCCGGAGCAAAAGTGCTGTGAAAAGCCGAAAGACAGTTATGCCATGTATGTCAAGATCATGAAATCCGTAGCGGAAATTATGAATGGAGATTGAGTATGCAGGCACAGAAAAAAAGGGTATTAATATTGGCATCTGTGGCGTCGATGATAGATCAGTTTAATATACCCAATATTCAGCTGCTTTTGGAAATGGGCTATGATGTGCACGTGGCATGCAATTTTGAAGAAGGCAATACGTGCAGCAGGCAGCAGGTGTACAGGCTTCGGAAAGTATTGTTAAAGATGCATGTGCCAGGGCATCAATGGGATTGTCCAAGGAGTGCAAAAGCTGTGAGAAAGTGCTGCCGTGCTTATTATCAGCTGCTTAAATTATCAGAGAAATATCACTTTTCCTGGATGCATTGTCATTCGCCGGTTGGTGGAGTATTAGCAAGAATGGCAGCACATAAGCAGGGAATAAAAATTATTTATACGGCACATGGATTTCATTTTTATCGGGGAGCACCTATTAAAAATTGGCTGTTGTATTATCCGGTAGAAAAATTGCTGGCTCATTGGACAGATGTATTGCTGACGGTTAATAAGGAGGACTACTGTTTGGCAAAGAAAAAACTGAAAGCAGCAAAGATTGTTTATCTTAAAGGTGTCGGGATTGATGTCAGAAAGTTCCAAAAGCATACGGACAAAGATTATATATCTGACATATCAAATACAGGAATAGATTTTAGAAAGAGATACCGGATTCCTGAGCATGCGGCAATTTTATTATCAGTTGGTGAACTTAGCAGACGTAAAAATCATCAGATGGTAATTTCTGCAATGCGTGGACTTGCGGGGCAGGAAGTGCATTATATTATCTGCGGACAGGGAAAATTAAAAAATATGCTGATGCGAAAGGCAAAAAGAGCGAAAACCTTAAGACAGATACATATGGTGGGATTTCAGGAAAATGTGACCGTATTTTACCGTAATGCAGATATATTCGTGTTTCCATCAAAACAGGAAGGACTTCCGGTAGCGCTTATGGAAGCTATGGCCTGTGGTTTGCCGTGTATTGTATCGGATATCCGGGGAAATCGTGATCTGGTGGCAGATGATAAAAAGGACTGCGGAGGGATCCGTTTTTCGCTGAAACAGCCGCAGAAACTGCAGGAGGCGTTAAATCTGCTTATTGAAAATCCGCAGCTTCGGGATAGCTGCAGACGCTTTAATCAGGAGAAAATTTGGGAATATGATTTGCATATTGTGATGCACAGGATGGAAAAAGTTTATCGTTGGTTAGACAGATGGGTAAAGTATGAAAACAGTTCAGGTGTTGATGTCTACTTATAACGGAGCCAGATATTTGCCGCAGCAGCTTCGGAGTATTTTGCTGCAGAAAGGGGTCAAGATATCTTTGCTCATCAGAGATGACGGTTCGAAAGATGGAACACTGGAAATTTTGGAAACTTTAAAAAAAAGATACCGCAATATTACCGTATATACGGGAAGCAGACGTGGTGCGGCCGGCAGTTTTTATGATTTGCTTCAGCATGCGGATCTGCTTGCCGATTATTATGCTTTTGCAGACCAGGATGATATCTGGAAGAAGGATAAGCTGTTTCAGGCAGTTATGCTTTTGGAGGCGCAGCCGCAAAGTCTTCCGGCGCTGTATGCCGGCAAGGTAATATATGCTTCGGAAAATTTAAGCAGATGCCGGAAATTTCCTTATCAGATTCGACGAATGCCGTCTTTTGGAAATGCTCTGATGGAAAATATCTGTATGGGATGTACGGAAGTGTTCAACCGCAGTCTTTTGCAACTGGTTAAAGAGCACCTTCCGTCAGATTGTATCATGCATGATTGGTGGATGTATCTTACGGCAGCGTATTTTGGGAAAGTGATTTATGATCAGCATGCTTACATGCTATATCGTCAGCATGGGGATAATGCGGTTGGAATGCAGAATCGGTGGAGCAGAAGATGGATTCATAGAATGCAGCATATCCGTCAGATGAAATATAAGCTGTCCATACAGGCGGAGACATTCAAAAATGCATATGAAGATCTGCTGTATCTTCCGGACGGACAAAAAGAAAGTTCATCTTGTATGCGTGGAAATAAGGTAAGCCTATATTTATTATGCGGATACAGGCAGAGCTTCGTAAAAAGATGCAGGCTCGTTCCGGATAAGAACTTATACAGACAGAATGTCTTGGATGATGCAGTATGCCGCCTGCTGTTTATGATCGGATTTTTATAGGATTCGGAAAGGAAAATGCTATGAAGGTATTGCACTATATGTTCGGGATTCCGCCTGTGCGGGTGGGCGGACTGGTACGATACGCAACTGATTTAATGAAACAGGAACTGCGAATCGGCATAGATGTGCGTCTTCTCATTCCAGGCGCCATTCCGGGGAATGGAAGAAAAAAACAAAAGTAAGAAAGAGTAAGAAGGATTATATGCAGATACCGGTCTATCTTATTGATCATCCGCTGCCGGTTGCGATGTGCAATGGAATACTTGATATCAAAAGTTATACGGAAAAATGTGATGGCAGGGTATTTAGAAGTTTTTTGCAGGAGCTTCGGCCGAATCTGATCCATATCCATACATTTATGGGGCTGCACCGTGAGTTTTTGAATGAGGTGCAAAAGTTGGGCATACCGGTTTTGTTTACTACGCATGATTATTTTGGAATATGCCCTACAGCAGTTATGCTGCAGCATGGGCATCTTTGTGAAGACGGGAAGTGGAAAAACTGCGCTGCCTGCTGCGTGAATGCATTTTCGAAAAGCAGATTGCGGCTGGAACAGTCGGAGATTTACCGACTTGTCAGGAAGCAGGACCGGATCATCACATTGTTCAAAAAGGTGAATAACCAAATCAGCTTAGGCAGGAAGAATCCGCGCAAAACCAGATCCGGAGCAGAGATGCAAAAACCGGACTATGCTGCTTTAAGGAAATATTATGCATCTATGTTCCGCATGGTTTCCTGGTTTCATTTTAACAGTACACTGTCAAAAAAGATATACGAATCAAGATTAGAGTTTATCAAAGGCAGTGTTATAAATATCAGCCATTCAGGAATTGCAGATCAGCGCAAAAGCCGCATTTACAAAAAAGAACTGCGGCTTGGGTATTTTGGAAGCTGGGCGGTCCACAAAGGCTTTTATCTGCTATTGGAAGTATGCGGGAGTCTCTATGAAGAAGGCTGTACGAATCTGGAGTTGCATCTTTATTCCGATACGGAGGCCAGGAAGGAAGTATTTGTCAGAAATCATCCGGGTTTTCGAAATGAGCAGCTGGACAGGATATTTTGTGATATTGATGTTCTGGTTGTGCCAAGTATCTGGCCGGAGACGTTTGGGCTGGTAGTGTTGGAAGCTGTCAGTTATGGCGTTCCGGTAATTATATCAGAGTATACAGGTGCACAGGATATTTTGCCCGGATATCAGAAAACAGAAGCCTATGATGAGGCAATGCCGATGAATTTCGGAAGTGGATTTATATATGACGGTACCTGTCAGGGATTAAAAAAGATACTCAAAACAATCTATGATCACAGAGAATTGCTGAAACAGGCAAATAACTGCATCGTGGATATGGACTATGATTTTTCATATGAAATACATGTACAGGAAATGATCAGGATGTACCGAAAGCTAATCAAGCGGAAAGCAGAAGGAAAGCCGGCAGAAAATAGCAGGAGACAAGTATGAGATCAGCAAAGGAATTGTGGGAATACAGAGAAATGGTTATAAGTCTTGTGAAGCGTGACTTAAAAAGCAGATACAAAGGCTCGGTTTTGGGATTTTTATGGATGTTTTTAAATCCATTGCTCCAGCTTGCTGTCTATACGGTGGTGTTTTCTACCATCATGCGGATGGGGATTGAACAGTTTTATTTATTTCTTTTTGTTGCTTTAGTACCATGGATTTTTTTCAGTACTTGTCTGAGTGCAGGGACAACGGTCATATTTTCGCAGCAGGATATGGTGAAAAAAATATATTTTCCAAGAGAAGTATTGCCGTTAGCTTTTACGGTCAGCCAGTTTATCAATATGCTTCTTAGCTTTATTGTAATTTTTGTTGTTATTTTCTGCAGCGGCAGGGTGATTTCTGCAGCAGCATTACCGTATTTACCACTTATTATGCTGGAAGAGTTTTTTCTGGCGCTTGGAGTTGTGTATTTTGTTTCAGCGCTGAATGTGTATTTCAGGGATTTGGAGCATATTTTAGGGATTGTGTCCATGGCATGGATGTATCTGACTCCGATTCTTTATCCGATTGATATGGTGCCAGAACAGTACGGCAGTTGGTTTTATTTTAATCCAATGACACCGATTATCATTGCTTATAGGGATATCCTGTATTATGGACAGGCACCGCATATGCACATACTTGTGCAGTCAGCTGTTATGGGAATTATCATTTTGATTATGGGGCAGGCGGCGTTTGCGAAACTGCAGATGCATTTTGCGGAGGAGTTGTAAACATGAATGCAATAGAGGTGTCGAATGTAAAAAAAGTTTCAAAATATATTATGACAAAGGCAGGACATTGAAAGAAAAGATTCTGTATGCTGACCGGAATAAGTATGAAAAAAGAGAGGTGCTGAGTGGAATCAGCTTCTATGTAAAAAAAGGAGAAGCCGTGGGGCTGATCGGGCAAAACGGCTGCGGCAAAAGTACGACCTTAAAGCTGCTGACACGCATTATATATCCGGACGCGGGAACGGTAAAACTTAACGGCAGGGTTTCGAGCCTGCTGGAACTGGGTGCAGGGTTTCATCCTGATATGAGCGGCCGCGAAAATATATATATAAATGCATCTATATTTGGATTAAGCAGAAAAGAAATAGACCGGAAGATGGGCGACATTATCGGTTTTTCAGAATTGGAAGAATTTATTGACAATCCTGTACGTACGTATTCTTCGGGTATGTATATGAGGCTCGCTTTTTCGGTGGCAATTAATGTGGATGCAGATATACTGCTCATAGATGAAATACTTGCAGTCGGTGATGTGAATTTTCAGGCTAAGTGCTTCCGTAAAATGCAGGAGATTAAGAATAAAGGGACATCTATTGTTCTTGTGTCACATTCAATGGAACAGATGGAACAAATCTGTGACCGCGGTATTTGGCTTCATAAAGGGAAAATACGTATGGAAGGCACGACAAAAGAGATAGGCAGAGAATATTTAAGGTATATGGGCGTGGAAGCAGGGGATGTTTGCGCAGATAATGAGCGGGCAGAAGAACGGTTCGGTACAGGCGAGGCCCGATTTCAGCTTGTGCGCAGCAGAAATCTGCAGGGGGAAGAGACAACGGTCTACCGGTCTGGTGAGCCGATTCAATTTGACTTGGAATATAAGGTTTATCATGAATTAAAATATGCGGTGTTTGGTTTAAGTATTTTTCGTTCGGACGGCATACGCTGCTATGGGACAAATACGAGAGTCGATGGCATACCTGCCTATCATTTGGTCAGGGACGGAAAGATAAGCATTATTTTTGACGATATGAGGCTTCTGCCGGCAAAATATGATATAGATGTATGTATCGAGAAAGAAGAAAATGATTTTGCCGATTACCAGAGCCATTTAAATGCATTTGAGGTTGTTTCAGAGGAAAAAGATATCGGCGTTATGAAAATGCCGCATAACTGGAAGATGACAGAAGAAACATCGTGAAGACAGGAATGACAGGTGAGGAAAGATAGACATGCGGATGATGAGAATCATAAAGGGGATTGTAAAACGATACGGGAGAAAAAAACAATTTGATCGCGAGGTGCAAATAGTCTGCAGTTCGGATTTATTTGATCGTGAGTGGTATCGGCGGATGTATCTTAAGTATGAAAACTGTGATCCTGCATGGCATTATGCCATAAAGGGATGGAAAATGGGCAATGATCCTTCGCCCTGGTTTTCTACCAAAGATTATCTTGCACGTTACCATGACGTCAGGGATGCGGAAGTAAATCCGCTCATTCACTATGAAGTCTCAGGAAAATATGAATTTCGTATGATCAAGTATCAAGTATAAAGGAGTAATTATGTCTAAATATGATGTGCCACTGGTACTGGATGAAAATTCTTCAACCGGCAAAATCTTAAGGCAGGTGGAAAAAAACAGCATTGTCTTGGAATTTGGCTGTGCGCATGGGAAGATGACCAGATACATGAAGGAACAATTAAACTGTAAAGTCTATATAGTAGAATTGGACAGGCAGGCATTCCAGGATGCCGTAATATATGCAAAAGATGGGTTATGCGGCGATATAGAACAATTGCAGTGGGTTGAAGCATTTAGCGGCATCAGGTTTGACACGATTCTCTTTGCAGATGTTTTGGAGCATTTGTCTTGTCCGGACGTTGTTTTGGAGAAGACACATGCATTGCTAAAGGATGAAGGAAACATTCTGATTTCTGTTCCGAATATTGGACATGGTGATATTTTGCTCAATTTGTATGATAACAATTTCCAATATACGGAATTAGGATTATTGGATCATACACATATTCATTTCTGGGGAATGAAAAATCTGGAAAAATTCTGCAGCCAGGCGGGGTATGAGATAGTTACAGAAGATGCGGTTACTGTTGAGCCATTTACTTCCGAACAAAGCCGATGGCTGGATATGGAAAAAAAGAAGCCTATGCGGGAGCATTATTTGGAAAAGAATATTACGACATCTACCAGTTTATCTATACTTTGAAGAAAAAAGAGTATTTTGTGAAAGCTAATTTACGAAAGGATTCTAAACTGGTAAAAAAACATTTGGAATCAATGCAAGCGTTATTTTTGATTATGGAAATGGGTTTGAGCAGGAAACTGTGCAGGAGATCTGTCCGGTAAAAGTATTTGGAGAAAAATATTATTTTCAAATAGATGTGCCTGATGGAGCAAAACAACTGTTGTTTCATCCTGTGCAGGGCAAGTCATGCATAGTCCAGGATTTATATGCTACCAGCGATCATGCAGGATATGTGGAACCGATCATGGTAAAAGGCAAAGTATATAAAAATCTTTTTATTTTTAACCATAAAGATCCGTGCATGGTATTTGCGTGTCAGGGGGCGTTATGGTTCAAAATAAATCTGGCTATTGAGCTTTTGGAGTTGGATCTGCAAATATACAGGTGGTCTGTGCTTGAAGAGTTGATTGGGAAAGCGCAGGAATTGGATCATCAGTATCAGCAGAATTTGCAGGCGGTGGAAAGTAAGTATGCTGCAAACCGTGATGCGCTGCAATTTGTTTATGAATCCATGATCGGGAAATTGCGTCAGAACATAAAAAGACAAGAGCAGGCCATTTCAGGGTTAACTGCTGAGAATATGCGTCCGGACAGTCAGATTTACCAAAAGGTTCGTAATGAATTTGTATCTGTTCCTGATCAAATTGATAGTAACTGTTTTCCGTTAGACGGCAGGATGTCGGTCTTTTATCAGAAAAAGCTGCAGCGTTTTAATGAGTATCTTATTATTGGCAACAAAACAAACCATGGGGCTGTCGAAGCATATTTTCAGGATATTGCCGGAAATCAGATAAATCTTGCGGATGTAGAGCAGTTATCAGGTTTTACAGGGACAATAGCTGTACATGTACACTTGTATTATACGGACCTTCTTCCGGAAATTTTTAATTATTTGAATGATATTCCGTTTGTCTATGATTTGTATATTTCCTGCCAGGAAGGAGAGGATTTGGAAGGCATTGCGGTAAAATTTGCAAGGCTCAGATATGTGAATGATGTAATTGTGCGTGCAGCTAAAAACAGGGGAAGAGATCTGGCGCCCCTTTATGTTTTGTTTGGAGAAGAGGTTATGCAGCATGATTATTTCCTGCATATTCATTCGAAGAAATCATTATATACCGGAAATGAGCGCAAGGTTTGGAGGAAGAAATCACTGGATTGTCTGCTTGGTTCGGAATGCATCGTTAGGAAGATATTTATGATTCTGGAAGGAAACCGTAAAATAGGTTTATTTTTTCCTGAGACAACCGAACTGCCGCTGTTTGCGCACAGCTGGCTGCAAAGCAAGGCATTGGGGACAGGGCTTCTTGCAAAGATGGGATTCTGTTTTGATGAAGAGCTGTTTAATTATCCGGCAGGCAGTTTTTTCTGGGCAAAAACAAAGGCGGTTAAGCCGCTTTTTGATCAGGCATTTTCATATGAGGATTTTCCGGAGGAACAGGGACAGTCGGATGGCACACTGGCTCATGCATTGGAGAGAGCAATTGCTTTTACGGCGCGCGGGCTGGGATACGAAGCGGCAATTTGTGACATGCAAGACGGGATCATTCGCTTTGGAAAAAGTTATGAATTATATCAGTCTTATTTTAGCCAGTCCGTCAAAACGGCAGTTCGTTATTTATGCAAATTTCAGATTGTAACGTTTGATATCTTTGATACGCTGATAACCAGAAAGATATATAAGCCGGATGACTTGTTTTGCATCATGGAAAAAATTATTGCTGAAAAATATGGAATTAGCTGCGACTTTCTGAGTGTGAGAAAAAAAGCGGAAGCAGAAGCGTGGCAGGTGCATCAGGAGCGGACATCTATCGACCATATTTACGAAAAAGTGAAAAATATTCTAAAGCTGCCGGAAAAAGTGGCAGCAAAGTTAAAACAGCTGGAAACAGATCTGGAATTGGAATTTGTTATTCCGCGCAGAGACGTAAAAGATATTTTTGATACGCTGATCAGACGTGGCGTAAAAGTAATTCTGCTCAGTGATATGTACCTGACAAAAAATATGATTGAGAAGATGCTGGATAAATGTGGATATCAGGGTTACGCAGATTTGTGGGTTTCTTGTGAGAAAGGATGCAGGAAAGACAACGGCAGCATGTGGGATGAATTTTTTGAACGGTATGGCGCCTTTAAGACAGTACATGTCGGTGATAATCTGCACGCGGATATTCAGTTGGTCGCAGACAGATACAAAAGCTTTTATTATGTTATGAATCCGGTCACGGCATTTCAATTATCAAAGGAGTATGGAAAATTTAAAAAATATATGGATGGAAGGGATGTAGCAGCATCCCTTGTACTTGGGAATTTGGTGAATGCGGGTATCTACAATTCACCGTTTTGCATGGACCGGGAGGGAGAGCCGGTGATTGAAAATGGGGAAAATGCAGGATTTTCTATCGCAGGTCCGCTGTTTGCAAAATTTATGCAGTGGCTGGCAGGGAGTGTGGATCAGGATATGATGCTGCTGTTCCTGTCAAGAGAGGGATATTTGCTGCAGGAGTTATATGAACTGTACTGTACGAAGATGGGAATTTTGCCTTGTAAACATATTTATTTTCTTACATCAAGAAGGGCGGCATCTATGGCAGCCATTCAGGACAAAAAAGATATGGATGAGGTCATAAGCCAAGACTATAAAGGGAATCTTAAAAATTTTTTCAGACAGCGTTTTGGGATTGCTGCAGAAAACGCTATGGAAGGATTACAGATTACGATTCCGGAAGATATAGAGATAGTAAATGCGGCAGCAGTACTGTATACGGATGAAATACTACAAAAAAGCCGGGAAGAGAAAAGGGCATATATGACATACATAAAAAATAATCTGGATACAGCTGACCCGGATCAATTGTGTGTGGTCGATCTTGGATATTCCGGTACAATCCAGTATTTCTTATCTAAAATGTTGGACAGGAAAGTATCCGGCCGGTATTTATGTACCGGAGATCAGCTCAAACCGTTAAAAATCGGGTGCCAGGTGCAGGCGGTATATCAATATGACCATGAAACAGGCGCACAGCCCAAAGTTCGTTATGAATCTGATTTTCTGGAGGCATTATTAGAAGCGCCGTTTGGCCAGTTGGAAAAATTTCGATGCAGCAAAACCGGTGAAGCAGAGCCTGTCTATAAGGATGTTAATAAATTAAGCACAGAGACTGAAAAGATACAGGATGGCATCCGCAGGTTTGTCGGAGAATACGCACAGATCGGCAGAAGCATAAATTTGGAGCTTGACATAGATGCCGAACTGGCGGCTGATATATTATGCATTTTTCGGCAGAGCGGAGTAATCTCTCAAAATGTTATGGATGGCCTGGAAGTGGATGATGAATATTGCAGAGATGCTGTTATAAGTTTTTAAAAAAATCACATATTTTTTATCATTTTGCAATATGGAAGCAGGAGTTAGAGTATGTCGGAGAGAAAAAAATATTGGATGTGTTATCTGGTCTA
Organism: Eubacterium plexicaudatum ASF492; assembly: GCF_000364225.2. Classification (GTDB taxonomy): domain Bacteria; phylum Bacillota; class Clostridia; order Lachnospirales; family Lachnospiraceae; genus Eubacterium_J; species Eubacterium_J plexicaudatum. The sequence continues at coordinate 2,565,206 of NZ_AQFT02000001.1, read as the reverse complement.
TGCGGTATTATGGCTTTTTTTTCATGCACTGTGTGTGCGGGTGATGGATGACGTGGGGCCTTTTGCGCCGGCTACATTAGAAAAGTTTATAAACAGCCGGACCGAATGGTCTTCTCGTATGGCCATTGTTATTTTGGGGCTCCCTTTTTCCAGACGGCCAATTATGTTGTGGGGACTGGTAGATACGGTTGTGATGCTTTTTTTGGCGGGATTGCTGGATCATAGGTTTAATCAGAGTAAAAGGGCAGAAAAAACGGTTTTTATTATGAGCGCAGTTTGCATTTTTCCTTTTTCTATCATGTCAACAGCCGGATGGATTGCAACTACACACACCTATTTATGGATTGTACCTGCCGGGTTATATGTAATTCTGACCATTAAAAAAATAGGAGAAATGCAAAAGATATCCGTTAAGCAGTATTTGCTGTCCGGGTTATCATTTCTAATAGCAATGGATGTAGAAGTCGGTGTTGTAGCAATGTTTATCATTCTTTTGGGATATAGCGCTTTACAGATATGGAATCGAAGAAAGAATGTCTATGTATATATACTGACAGTGGTTTCATTGCTGCGGATCATATTTGATGTGTTTTGGCAGGGGAATGCGACCCGTTATCAATCAGATACCCTGAACTACTTTCCGGACCATAGTATGCTGGATACTTTTGATAAGGTTGTTTTGGGTTTTTCTACCTCAGCATATACGATTTATAAAGTATATTGGATACCACTGCTTCTTTTAACGCTTATGATTTGTTTTATAGTATTTGAAAACCATGAAGATTTGTTCGGCAGGATCGTAGTCATTATATCAGCAGCCGTTGCAGGAATCTATCCGCTTGCTGGTTTTGTTTCGGAGCAATTTGGCAGCTTGTATGATGTGGCTTTGGGATATAATGCGAAGTATGGTCTGGTTTCTTTTTCAAATTATACAAAGCTGAACGGCTACTTGCTGCTTTTGATATGGGGAATGGGACTGTTTTGCACGACTTACGGTATTTTCATCATACGCAGGGAAATAAAAAATGCTTTTATATGGATCGTTTATCTGATTGCAGGATTTGCCTCACAATTTATTATGGGATTTTCCGCTACGGTTTATCTTTCAGCGAACAGAACGGCATCATGGCTTTTTTTTGCGATCCTGATCTGTCTGATTGGGATCTATATGGAATGGAATCCCAAACATGCGAAAATGAAAAGTATGATTACATATCTGGCTGCGATATCCGGAGGCATTTCTTTTATTAACAGTCTATTGTTTGCAGCGAATTGCAGATAAGTAAAACCAGAAAATATTTATTCGGAAAGGATATAACAAAAATGAAAACATTTATTACAGCAGAAATCGGAATTAACCATAACGGAGATCTGGGGCTCGCAAAAAGATTAATCGACGCGGCTCTGGTTGCAGGATGCAATGCGGTTAAATTTCAGAAACGCACCGTAGAAAAGGTATATACAAAGGAATATTTAGACGGGCCAAGGGAATCACCGTGGGGTCATACGCAGCGGGCACAGAAGGAAGGGCTGGAGTTTGGAAAAGAAGCGTATGATGCCATCGACGCATACTGCAGGGGAAAAGGGATCTTATGGTATGCATCCGCATGGGATGTGGAGGCACAGAAATTCCTGCGGCAGTACGATTGCAAATATAATAAAGTGGCTTCTGCAATGCTGACAAAGGATGAACTGTTAGAAGAGGTTGCGAAGGAGGGCAAATATACGTTTCTTGCAACCGGTATGAGTACATATGAAGAGATAGATCATGCGGTTGAGATCTTTCGGACACATCACTGCCCGTTTGAACTGATGCACTGTAACAGTACTTATCCGATGCCGGAAGCAGATGCAAACTTAAACCTGATCGCTGCGTTGGCAGACAAGTACGGATGCAGAACCGGGTACAGCGGGCATGAAGCCGGTACACTGGTCAGTGTATGTGCGGTGGCAGCCGGAGCATCTTCCATAGAACGTCATATTACGCTGGACAGAAACATGTACGGTTCTGACCAGAAAGCATCAATCGAGCCATATGAATTGTGCAGGCTGGTCAGGGATATTCGTTCTGTTGAGAAGATTATGGGAACCGGGGAAAAGATACTCACACCGTCAGAAGAGGAAGTGAAGAAAAACTCAGGGGATAACAAGTGAGGGGACGGAAAGGATAAAAAGGTTAAAATGATAGAACTGGTGGTATTTGATATTGACGGCGTGATTACAGATGGTTCCGTGATCGTTGATTCGGATGGAAGAGAACAAAAACAGATCAATTTGAAAGATATTGATGCTGTTTACGAGCTCCACCGCATGGGATACCGGCTGGCCGCTATTACCGGAGAAGATACGGATATCGTCAATTATTTTGAAAACAGATTTCCATGGGAATTTTTTTACCGGGGCAGCAAGACAAAAAAGATGCCATGCGACAGATTGAGGAAGGAACAGGCATTTCAAGAGCATGCATCTGTTATGTCGGAGATGGGAAATATGATGTGGAGCCACTGCAATATGCAGGGCTTGGGATCTGTCCGTCCAATGCCATTGACAGGGCAAAGAACGCGGCGGATATTATCCTGCAGAATGATGGCGGAAAGGGCTGTCTGTGGGAATTAGTATCGATTCTTGAAAGATACAATAACGGAGAAGATGCGCATCACTATTTTTTTCGAAGGCTGGAAGAACATACGAATATATTTAAGACGCTGGCTTCCGATCAGGAGCTGACAGGTACTGTCATGGAGATTGGGGACAGAATACTGGAAATCTTCCGAAATGGCGGCGCTGTTTACCTGTGCGGAAACGGCGGCAGCGCAGCAGATGCACAGCATATCGCAACGGAGTTCGTCAGTCGTTTTTATAAGGAGCGCCCAGGTTTGAATGCGGAAGCGCTGTCAGTGAATACATCAACACTGACGGCAGTCGGAAATGACTACAGCTTTGAACGGGTGTTTGCAAGGCAGCTGGAGGCTAAAGCTCATACCGGGGATATGGTGATCGGCATTTCCACGAGCGGTACATCGAAAAATGTACTGGAGGCGCTCAGATATGCCAGAAAGAATGGCATTGTGACTGTGCTCATGATGGGTGGTTTTGCGACTCAGGATCCGCAGGATGCGGCTGAATACAGGATACGGATTCCATCGCTGATTACGCCGCGTATCCAGGAGGCGCATATTTTTATCGGCCATGTGATTGCTGAATATGTGGAATACCGGATGTTTGGATAAGATTAAGAGGTAATTATGATAAAGCTATCAGATTATATATTTCAGTTTTTAATGGAAAAAGGGGTGCGGCAGGCATTCATGCTTCCCGGGGGAGGCGCCATGCATCTGGATGATTCCCTGGGACGGTCCGGAATGGAATACGTCTGCTTTCTGCATGAACAGGCTGCTGCAATTGCGGCAGAAGCATACGGGCAGCATACAAATGCGCCAGGACTGCTCCTTGTAACGTCAGGACCAGGTGCAACCAATACAATTACCGGAGTCACGGCAGGCTGGATAGATTCCACTCCAATGATTGTTATATCCGGCCAGTCGAAACGAGAGGATCTTGTTGGAGATAAAGGAGTTCGCCAGACCGGATCGCAGGAAGTGCAGATTATTCCGATGGTAACGCCTGTTACAAAATATGCGGTACAGATCCTGAAACCGGAGGAAATCCGATATCATCTGGAAAAAGCATATGAAGAAGCGGTAACGGGAAGACCGGGACCGGTGTGGCTGGATATTCCTCTGGATGTGCAGGCAGTTATGCTGGAAGAGGAAATGCTGGCCGGTTATACGCCCGAGCGTAAGAAACAGCCGGATATTGCATCAGCTGTAAGCAAAGCGGTGGAGCTTATCAGGGATTCTGAGAAACCGCTTATTCTGGTTGGAAACGGCGTGAAGCTTGCAGGCGCGGAAGAAAAATTATATCAGGTTATGGAAATGCTCCGGATTCCGGCAGAAACAACATGGAAAACGGCCGATCTGTTCGATGAAAACGATCCATTATATGCCGGCCACCCAGGGATCATGGGAGACAGGGGCGCTAACCTGATTTTGCAGGAAGCGGATTTTCTGTTGTCTTTAGGCTGCCGCATGGATACCAGCGTTACTGCATTTAACGATAGAAATTTTGGAAAGAATGCAAAAAAAGTGATTGTAGATATAGATCCGTATGAGATTGCCAGGATGGATATGGATAAAGAAGCTTACGCGGTCTGTGACGCGGAACTTTTCCTGGCCGGGCTTTTAGAAGCGATTCGGGAAAAAAAGGAGCAGTTTCTGACGCAAGGCGCCGGGAAGGACAGGGAAGAATGGCTCTGTCGCTGTCGGGATATAAGGAGAAAGTATCCGGTTATTACGAAGGGGCATGAAACTGTAACAGGCTATGTCAGCGCCTATTATTTTATTGGAGAATTATGCAGGCTTTTGCGGGAGGATGACGTAATTGTACCGGAAAGTTCCGGCGGGGCAGGAGAGATCACTTATCAGGCATTTCGTTTAAAAAAGGGACAAAAAATGAAAAATGCAGCGGGCCTTGGTTCTATGGGATTCGGACTGCCGTATGCGATTGGTTCATGCATTGCAAATGACAGACGCAGAACCATATTGATTAACGGGGACGGGGCGTTCCAGCTCAACATTCAGGAATTGGAGACCCTGCACAGACTCAAGCTGCCGGTTAAAATCTTTATCTGGAACAATGGCGGGTATGCGAGCATACGTTCCATGCAGAGAAATAATTTTGACGGGCGTTATGTAGCCAGCAGCGGGGAAACCGGGCTGACTATGCCGGATATCGGCAGAGTTGCCGCAGCGTATGGATTTCAGACGTTTGTTATACATGATAATCAGGAACTGGACGGGGTATTGCCGCAGATTCTGGCAGATGACAGGCCGGTTCTGTGCGAGCTGATGGTGCTGCCGGAAGAAACGGTGTCCCCAAGAGTGAAGGCGGTTGTGGGAGAGAATGGGAAGATGGTGTCGGGACCGCTGGAGCATATGTGGCCGTTTGATGATGCTAATACATGAAAGAAGGGGGGATGTACTTAGATGGGCAGAATTGAAGCTTTTGACAGAACAATGATTGGAGATGGCTGTAAAATTGCGGTTTATGGAATGAGTCCGTGTGGAAAACTGGCTAAAAAAGCAATTGAACTATTGGGCGGTAAAATAGATGTGTTTATAGACCGTCTTAGGGATGCAGAATTTTTTGAAGGGGTTCCTGTCATGCATTTTGAGGAAATTCGGAACATTCATGAATATAGGATTATAAATTGTGCTTCTGCTAATTTCCGGAGCATTGCCGGGTTCTTATTCGATCAGGGAATTGAGACAGTATATCATGCGCTTTCGCTGCTCGATTTAGTGCCGGAGGATGATAAAGCGCTGGAAATGTGTGATGCGAGATCGCTGTACCGATATTATATCGAAAATGGGCGGGGGGGAGGAAGCTGAAATCTATAAGCTGGCAATCATTATTACGGAAAAATGCTCCCTTCGCTGTAAATACTGTACGGAATATATGCCGGATATTGCCGGAATTGCAAAGCACACGGATATAGAAATCTGTAAACGGTCAGTTGGCAAATTACTGGATACGGTTGGAAAACTGGATTCCCTGACAATCCTGGGAGGCGAATTATTCCTGCATCCGCATTGGGATGAATTCGTCCGGTGGTGTATAGATGACAGAAGAATAAAGAACGTGGTTCTGCTGACAAATGCAACGATTATGCCTTCGAACTGGAAAGTCATGCAGAATGACAAGGTTGTACTGGCGCTTGACGATTATGGAGATGTATCCTTAAGATTGAGCGAATTGAAGGAGTGCGCAAAGAAGCATGGGGTCAATTATGCAGTCTATCGGCACACACATTGGTTTGATGTTACCGGATACAGTCTTGTGAAACAGACAGAAGGGGAGCTTTGCAGGAAATATGAAACTTGCCAGATCAAAGGGTGTTGGAATATTTCCGATGGTTTTTTATATAAATGTACGACTTCTTTTTACAAGATGAAATACATGGTTCGGAAGAATATAGAAGGGAATTCAGATTTTATAGATTTATTGCATCAGGATACCGATGCAATCAGAAAAGCTATAGAAAGGCTGTCCGGAAAGGATTATCTGGATGCCTGTAAATACTGTGCTGGGACGGGGAATGAGAATATGATAGGAGTAGCCCGGCAGGTTCGATGAAAACGCTCCGTTATATGCCGGCCACCCAGGAATTATGGGAGACAGGGACGCCAGCTTGATTTGGAAAGAATGCGAAAAAAGTGATTGTAGATATAGATCCATATGATGGAAAGGGACAGGTATTTTTAATGATTTACAAACAATTTGGTAAGACAGGAAAAATGGTCTCAGCGCTGGGCTTTGGAGGGATGAGGTTTCTGCAGGAAGATTATGCCACACAGGAGGGGAAAGAAAAGTGTGCGGAGTTATTGGTCAAGGCTAATGAGCTGGGCGTTAACTATTTTGACACTGCGCCTGCGTATTGTGGCGGGAGGAGCGAAGAAATATTTGGAATGGCATTCCCTAAGATGAAGAAACAGTTTTATGTATCCACAAAATCAAGATTGTCAGATGATCCGGATGCAGATGCAGTGCAGAGACGGATTGAAGCATCCTTAAAAAAGATGGGGCTTGAGAAGATTCATTTTTATAATATGTGGTGCATCCTTAATTTAGAGCAGTATGAGCGGATTATGAGGGCAGGAGGCCCTTACGAAGGCGCTTTAAGGGCAAAGGATGCGGGACTGATAGAACATATCTGCTTTTCCGCACACTGTGATGGTAGAGATGTGGAAAAGATCGTAAAAGACGGGGGCTTTGAAGGGGTCACACTTGGCTATAATGTGATCAATGCGAATTACAGGGAGCAGGGCATGCAGGCCGCATACAGCGGAGGGCTTGGCGTGGTCACAATGAACTCATTAGGCGGCGGAGTGATACCAGGCCATCCGGAGCATTTTCAGTTTTTAAAAAAGATCGCGATGACAATATCGTCAAGGCGGCATTACGCTATAATGCGAGCCATAAGGCAGTTAGCGTCGTGCTTTCAGGCATGTCGTCCATGAAGCAACTGTTAGAGAATGTAAGCGCTTTTGATGATTTCAATCCAGGTTCCGATTATTTTGAAGAAGTAAACAGAAAACGCAGTTCAGGAATGAATGACTTATGCACGGGCTGTGATTACTGCAGTGGATGCCCGAATGGGCTGGAAATTAACAAACTGATGCAGTCTTATAATGAGTATGTCTTTTCCAATAAGAATCCGCGCAGACTGCTCCATGACTTACATGTGAAATGGGAGTATGCGCAGGATCGTATTTTTGATTGCATCGAGTGCGGACAATGTGAAAAAAAGTGCACACAGAAACTGCCTGTGATTGAAAGAATAAAGACGATAAATAACTGTGTTCAGGATGATTTGAGAAAAACGCGGAAACAAATGGAGCGGTATTTTGGCGACAAACATATGCGGAATATAGGCATATACGGAATTGGAGCGTTGGCGCTGCAACTGTATGAAAAGTATCGGATCTGTTATCCGGATGAATGTTCCAATATTTATTTGTTTGATAAAGATGAGAAAAAATGGGGCTCAGCGCCTTTACATCGGGAATGGCGCGTGCATGCGCCTGGTGACATTGAGAAATTTAAAATAAAGCGACTGATCATATGTAATGCAAACCATTATGAAGAAATATGCCGTGAATTGCAGCATTTAGTCAAGGATGAAATAGAGCTGATGCAGTATAACCTGTAATTCAATCTGTCCGGGATCCTGACTGACGATATACCAGCATTGTGTGAGATTATGGAACTGTCGGAAAGATGGTATCTAATCATAATTGAATTGAGGAATATAAGGAGGAAAAGGTTAAATGGATATTTTTGAATGGACAGACAGGTACGCATCACAGGCATACGTGTACAAGGTTGCAAAAATCAACACAAAAGAGGAAGCAGATGTAATTATAAGGGAATTTAAAGAAGCGCTGACAGGCAGAAAAATTGTTTTATGGGGAGCGGGCACGGTAGGGCATGTATTTTATCATATGCTGCATGAATTGGAGATACCGGTGGACTGCATAGTGGATAGGATTGGAAATGGGATTGCTTTTTCAGATGGGCGCGTGGTGTTGCCAGCAGACAGCGCGGAATGCAGGGAAAAACTGAAGGACGCTTTGATCATTGTGACTGTCAACAGGAATATATACGATGAGGTAAAACGGGATATTTTGAATGCCGGCGCGGATGAAAGGCAAATAACTTGTGGACATGACATGCATATGGTTGCCCAAGGGGCTTATTGCATGCAAAAGGCCTGCGAAGATGGCAGGAAAATAGAAATAAAAAATTGCTATGAGTGCACAAATCTGGACAATACATGTGTGTCATTAAGTCGTTATCTTAAAAGAGTTAATGGCTTTTGCGATACAGGGAAAGGAACCGGGGCTGTCAGGATGATTGGCTATGCTCTGAGCAATATATGTACCTTAAAGTGTAAAAATTGCTGTGAATCCGTTCCGTATATGCCTTTGGATAGCAGACGTTTTGTGCCGTGGGAGAATGTTGTAAAAGACATTCAAAAAGTAAGCGGTGCATGCAATTTTCTTACATTGCTGGAGTTTGTCGGTGGCGAGCCGTTCCTGCATCCCGATTTTTCGCGGATATTAAGTAAAGTGAAGAAAATCAAAAATATAGGGATCATTCACGTTTTTACGAATGGAACTGTCATACCGGATGATGGACTGTGCAGTGAGCTGGCAAATGACAGGATTACAGTGTATTTGTCAAATTACCAGGCTGTGCTGCCAGAGCGCTTTCTGAATAAAATAAAAGAAACGGAGAGGAAGCTGAAAGAATACGAGATAAATTATTTTTATGGCAAGAAACAAAACTGGATGGATTTTTCTCAGTATGATCTTGTAAATATGGACTCGGAATTAAAACAGGTATTTGAAGAATGTTTCCTGCATAACTGCAATCGGCTGCAGGATGGCACGCTGTATGTATGTGCACATCAGTATGCAGGCATAAAGCTGCGAAAGCTGGAAGAATCAGGAGAAACTATAGAAATCCATAATTATACGGAGCAGGAGCTGGAAAAAAGCTGGAGGAGATGAAGAGCTGGGAAGCCATTGATGCCTGCAGGTATTGCACAATGCCTTATAAGGCGAAGACAGTCATTTCGGGAGAACAGCTATAGTGCTTATTTTGGCAATATTGAAAAGACGAGAAAGGCATAAGGATAGGATATGAACAAACAGGGACATGGAGCGGAGCAGAGGCTTGTGGCCGAAACGTTCCAAAAAAGCTTTGCGGCCATGCAAGACCAGAAGATCGTATTATATGGGACAGGCATTAACACAGAAGCCGTGCTGCAGGGAACGGAAGGTTTCCGGTTTGTGGGTCTGATGGATCAGGCTGCTTCCGGGCAGGTGATTTACGGACAAAAAGTGCTGAATGACAGAGAAGTGATCGCCATGCGTCCGATGATCGTGATCATTGCCAGGCAGTCTGTCGTAAACATTATATTTAAACGGATACAATATCTGAGCCTGGAACATGGGATTTGCATTTATGATCTTTATGGGAAACTTCTTGGAGAGGAAAATCTGCAATATCAAAACGGGGATCTTCCATATTGGAACGCGTCGGAAGAAGAGCTGATGGAAAAGATAGAAACAAGTGAAATTGTCTCCTTTGACATTTTGACACTTTGCTCATGCGCAGAACGCTGTATCCGGAAGATGTGTTTGAGCTGGTCGAAACGAAGTTGAAGGATGAAGGGTATGAATGCCCATTTACAGATATGCGCCGGTATGCGGAATCTGCAAGTGAAAAATGTCCTCGCCTGGATGAAATCTATGCTACAATGCGTGAGCTTTACGGATTGGATAAAGGCATGCTGCACCGGATGCAGGAACTGGAATGTGAAGTGGACAGGGGACTTCTCCTAAGGCGGGACAGGATGTGCCGGATCTTCCGGGAGAGTGTGAAAAAGGGAAGGCGGTATACCTGCTGTCTGACATGTATTACCCTGGGCCATATATGGAAGAGCTGCTGCAAGAGCATGGAATTTCGGGGTATGCGGGTCTGTTTGTCTCCTGTGACTTGAGAAAAGAAAAAAGCGATGGCTCTCTGTATCAATGGTATTTGTCTTATGTGGGTGAAGGGAAAAAACTGCATATCGGAGATAACCGACGGGCAGATGTCCAAAGGGCTGCAGAATATGGTATAGATACATATCATATTTACAGTGCTTATGAACTGCTTGCCGCTTCAGCCATGCAGGATATTCTTGCAGATACGGTTTCTCTGCAAAAACGGCATATTCTGGGGCTTATGGTCTCCAAAGCATTCAACGATCCCTTTGTGCTTGGACACACCGGAGGACGCCTGCACATCCGTGACGCTCGTCAGGTTGGGTTTTATTTTGTGGGGCCGCTGCTGACAGAGTTTGTAGTATGGCTTGGACAGCAGATGGAAAAAATGAAGATTCGTCAGATGTTGTTTCCATCCAGAGATGGATATCTTGTAAAAAAGATATATGAGATTGTGATGGACGGCGGGGTGCAGACGGTTTATTTCAGAACATCCAGGCGTGCCGCGTCGGTTGCCGGAATATTTGATTCGTCTGATATAAAAAGAAGAGGTGCCAGAAAGTACAATGGAACGTATGGGGACTGGCTGAAGCAGCGGTTCGGTATATGCATGGAGGATGCAGATCCGCGCGGAAATACAATGATGGACAGCTCTGACGGTGAAATGATGGAGCAGGTGCTGTCTGATTATGAAGCGGCGATTTTGCAGAATGCGCAGGAAGAGAGGGAACGGTACTTAAACTATTTAGATGAGAAAGGGATTCTGGGAGGAGAAAAGCAGGCGATCTTTGACTTTGTGGCTGCAGGTACCGTGCAGCATAGTCTGGAAAGAATCCTCGGCCGCAGCTTACAGGGCCTTTATTTTGCTACTATGAATCTGCCAAATGACATGTATCCGGAGGATACGGAGCATATCACTGCGGCATACGGCAATCTGACGTCTTATGGCAGTGCAGCCTCCTGTGGGATGCAGAGTGGACTTGGGCAGCATTATCTGTTCCTGGAGTCTGTGCTAGTGGACGGCAGTGAATCTTTTTCGCATATAGACTGCGCCGGGAATCTGGTATTTGAGAAGACAGACACGCAAAGCGGTTATGACAAGGTGGAAAAACTGCAGGAGGCGGCGCTGGAATATGCGGCGGAATACCGGAAATATTTCACTGAGCCTGCGGCGGGAGGGCCGGAGCCGGAGCTTACGGATGAACTGTTTGGCATGCTGTTTTCAGGCCGGTGCATTGTGGACAGGCAGGTCAGGGAAATTTTTAAAAACGATGATATTTATGATGGGATTCGGACATATCGGCTATGGGAGGAGTAGCATGGAACAGGAAGGGTTATAGGCATATGAAAAAGATCAGTATAACAGTGCCGTGTTATAATGAGGCCGGAAATGTAAGGAAAATGGCGGAAACACTTACCAGCATTATGAAGGGACTCCCTTATGACTATGAGATTGTCTTTACAGATAACTGTTCGACGGACGGCACCAGGGAGATCCTTCGGGAATTGGCAGGAAAGGACAGTCGGATCAAGGTACTTTTGAACAGCAGGAATTATGGGGTAGACGGCAGATCCGCCAGAAATACATCGCAGTATTTGAGCGGGGATGTTATGATCTGGATCGCCTGTGATTTTCAGGATCCGCCGGAACTGATACCAGAGTTTATCCGTTGCTGGGAAGAAGGGTATATGGTTGTATGCGGGCAGAAAACAGGATCCAGGGAGGGGAAGATAAAGTATGGATGCAGGAGCATATTTTATAAATTGATTCAGATGCTGTCAGATGTTCCGCAGTATGAGCATATATCCGGTATCATGCTGTATGACAGGAAGGTCATGCTGGAATGTATCAAAGCAGATTATGATATTAATCTCCGTTTTTATTGGCAGACATGGGATATAAGGTTAAGCTGATACAGTATGAGCAAAGGGAGAGGAAAAGCGGAAGATCTAGCTATAATATCTGGAGATATCTGACCTTTGCGATTAATTCCATGGTAGTCACATCATCTGCACCGCTACGCATGATGACGGTTTTGGGAATTATCATGTCAGCGATAAGTTTTTTAATTGGCATAATCTATCTTGTCTTAAAACTTACGAGCTGGCACAACTTTCAGGCAGGAACGGCTCCTGTTCTGATCGGAATGTTTTTTCTTGGATCCGTTCAGCTGCTGTTTATGGGGATCCTGGGGGAGTACGTCAGTGTGATACTGCGTAAGGTGACGAAGCGACCGGATGTAATATTAAGCGATAAGCTTAATTTTGATGATATACAGGAAAAAGTTTCTAATCTTTGAAAGAGGTGGGGAATGAAAATATTACTAACGGGTTCAAATGGCTTTATCGGACGCAATCTGGCGGAAAAGCTGTGTGTGGATTATAAAGTGGAAGCGCCTGGGAGAATGGAGCTGGATCTAACAGATGAGCAGGCAGTTGAAACGTATCTTGATAGAAATAATTTCGATATTATTATCCATGCAGCAAATGCAAGTAATACCAGAAATGCGGATATCACACGGTATCGGCTGTTGGACGGAAATCTGCGGATGTTTTTCAACCTGGAACGATGCAGCGAGCTTTACGGCAGGATGTACTATTTTGGCTCAGGGGCAGAATATGACATGCGCCATTATGTGCCTGGCATGAAGGAAGGATATTTTGGGATGCATGTTCCGGAAGACCCTTATGGGCTTTCCAAGTATGCCATGGCAAAAACAAGTGAAAAGAGCAGGAATATCTATGACCTGTGTCTGTTTGGCGTCTATGGAAAGTATGAGGAATATGAAAGACGTTTCATATCAAATGCTATTTGCCGTGTGCTTACAGGCAGGGATATTACAATACGAAAAAATGTTTATTTTGATTATCTCTGGATAGATGATTTGTGTGAAATTATGCGGTGGTTTTTGGAACATGAACCAAAGCGCAAAAGGTATAACGTGTGCCGAGGCAGCAAAATTGACCTGTATTCGTTGGCGAAAATAGTGAAAAAGTTGCTGCATGCGGATTGTGGTATTCAGGTAAAAGAACCTGGATGGAAACCAGAGTATTCCGGAAATAATCAGAGGCTGCTGCAGGAAATGGGATCTTTCATTTTTACAGGCTATGAGGAATCCATACAGCGATTATGCTGCTATTACAAAACAAATATGCATCTGATTGATGTGAACAGGATATAAGTGGGGGGAAAATAAAATGAAGGCAGTCATATTGGCAGGAGGCATGCAGAGTACGCTCCATAATGAAAGGGAAGGGATCCCGAAGCCAATGGTGGAAATCGGTGGAAAGCCATTGCTATGGCATATTATGAAACATTTTCAGAATATGGGGTATATGAGTTTGTCATTTGTGGAGGATACCGTGTAGACCTGATCAAAGAATACTTCATGGATTTTTATATTTATCAGTCTGACATTACAGTAGATCTTCAGAGTAATGCGATAGAAATACATAAGAAAAAACGGAGGATTGGAAGGTTACGGTGGTGGACACTGGCGTGTTTTCTTCCACAGGGCGAAGAGTAGGGATGATACAAAATTATATACAGGAAAATGATTTTCTAGTAACATATGGGGACTGTTTGTCAGATATTAATATCAGCGAACTGCTGGATACTCACTTTCAAAACGGGAAGACAGCAACGGTAGCCGTGGCAAAGCCGGCAGGGAGGAACAGCTTGCTTCCAATAGACCGGGAGGGCAACATCCGTTATGGAAAGGAGATGAAGCAGGAGAATGGGGCGGCATGGGTGAATGCGGACTGCATGGTTCTGCGCAGGGATGCATTTGCGTATCTTCAGGGGAATTATGATCTTGAAAAACAGTTGTTTGTGAAATTATCAGAAAGGAAGCAACTTGCATCTTATAAGCACAAAGGATACCGGACTGCTATTGAGACAAAAAGAGATCTTGCAGTAGCAGAGAATTTATGGAATGCAGGGATTGCGCCATGGACCCGAAAACGCTGCAGCGGTCAAGTTTGAGCCTGCACAGCAGACAGCTGTTAGACAAAAAGCTTTTGGAATCAGTGATAGAAAGGAGAGCATGGACGACTGCTTTTAGATATGCCATGCACAGATCGGATGGATTTTATTTTATACGGGGCGGCATCGCTTGGCGGTATTGCCAGGCATGCTTTGGAAAGGGGCGGTTTTCATGTCGCAGGATATATTGATAAGCGGGCATTTGAACTGTCGTCATATAAGGGGATTCCGGTATGGGGAGCTGACTCGGTCCCTGAAAAATACAAAAATTCCAGGACATTTATATTGATTTCCGTAAAGAATGTTTTTGAACATGAGGCGGTGGCACAGATGCTGACTGAAAAAGGTTTTCAGAACATCATCTATAAACCATACAGCGTTTTATCAGGATATGGCAATAAAGAAGAATGCGAATTGGCAGAACTATATGACAGTCTGTTTGCAAGAAAATGTCCGCAAAATTTTAAGATGCCATGTATAGAGAGTGAATATCGGATGCATGATTTTGGGTTCATAAGGGAAGACAATGAAATGGTAACAGTATTCCTGCCAGCAGAATTTTTATTTGTTAATCTTGTACAGAGTGACGAAACATCAGGGGTATGGGGAAAGCCCCAATGTGTTCTTTCCATGTTTGCCCATATCGAATTTTTCCGTTTTTTGAATAACTGTAGGGATGCCAGTCCTGATGACTATCTGGAAGAATACTGCGTGACACAGGGAGAGCAGAGATATCAGGTAAGGGCAACCGATGCATGGAAACAGAATGTAATGGAAAACCGGATGCAGGTGTACGAGGAGATGAAAGCATCTGCAGATCTGGATGCACAATTTTTTATCAGAAATCCGGCGCAGGCAGAATGGAATGGCGAAAAGAAGTGCTTTAATCTATTATCAGGCAAGCACAGGTGCACCTTTCAGGTGGCTATGGGTAAGAAGTATCTGCCTGTAAAAATTACAAAAGCAGATTATGCTTCTTTTATGCATATAGCGGAGGTTCCTGAGACAATGGAGCTGCTGCGCAGATCGGGGGCAGAAACAGTGATTCCTCATCCGGCATTTTACCGGGGAATGTCGATCAGGGACAGAGGAGAATGGTCTTTTCTGATGTGGTTTGCCAGGTATTATGCCAAGAAAACATATTTTAAAGATGGAGAGATCTCTTTTTCAAAAATAAGGATCATAGATTATTCGTCTGATTATGGAAATTTTGCAAGATTCTGTGTGCGTCTTGGGTGCCGGGTATGGAGGAAATCTCACGGGCAGCTCGAGGGGCAGCTGAACCGGCTGTTTTATGAAGCGTCTATTTGTTATGAACCAGATGGGGGAGTTACGGATGGTAGCAGCATCGTTGTTTTGGAATCTGCCGGCCAGGAAGAGCCGGAACAGATGGATGGCGTACAGAGACTGCTGGAAAGCGTGAATACGTGGATTCTTAGATATGTGGAATGTGGTACGGCAGAGAGGTTTGCGGCAAAACATTCCTTGCGGGTAGCTGCGGAAATCAATCAGAAATACTGGCAGGGAAGCATTTTGAAGAGTTATCTGCTGGAAAGGTGTTGTGATGGGACAGATGGAGAATAAAGTACTGCAAAGTGTATCTCCAAAGTCGAAAACAACATTTGTTCTGCTAATGGAGGGAATTATATATTGTTTGGATCAGAGGAATTACAGGAAAAGATTTTAGAAGGTATAAAAAAGTGTGAAAGGGAGCGAAAGGTTAAAGTAGTATATGGCGCAGTTTTAGGAAGCATTTCAAGGGGGACGCAGTTTGCAGATAGTGATTATGATACCAGATTCCTGTATATAAAGAGAGATTTTCCGGCAAAAATCATAAGACACCCTGAAAAGTTGGAGGAAAAGGAACTGATCTACCGTATGGCATTAGAGAATACATGCTTTGAGCAGTTTTCGTTTTGGGAGATCTCATCATTTCTACATTATATGGTGTATCCGGCGATTAACAGAAGATTTTCTTCCGGATTGTATGCGGTTGTAGGTGATACAATGCTTTCACCATATGTCTGGGATCCATATGGGATTCAGCAGAAAATGCTTCCATTACTGAAAGTGTGCTTCCATAAGGATTATTACATAGATTCTCGCAGGAAAATGCTGGCACAGATCCGGTGGGATCGTTATGGCGTTATCAATGCCAAAGCATATCTCAAAGCTCTTTATACAGCATTATCTATCGAATACGCAGATCAGTATCATGAATTTCCTCCGGTATATCTGCCAGCTCTGCTGCAGACAGCTCCATTTGAACTGAGGAATCAGGTGCTTGAAACAGTAAAACAGGCGCAGAAAGAAGCACGGGAATGTGTGAAAACGGATATAACAGGTAATTGCCATTATACAGGGAGTATAATTACAGCAGAGCGCATGGAAATATTTGATGAATATATTAACCAGGTCATGTGTAAATTTGATGGATATAAGATGGAATATTTAAGTCGGGATGAACAGAAATGGCGGGAAGAACAGGTGGAATGGGGATATGAGGTTTTGAAAAGAAGTTTTTTTGAAGAGGAACCTGTGATGGAGCAGTGGTAGAGGAGAATCCAATATGAAGGTAGTAATTCTGGCAGGCGGAAAAGGAACCAGAATCAGTGAAGAATCACAAGTAAGGCCAAAGCCCATGATAGAGATTGGCGGCAGACCGATCCTTTGGCATATCATGAAAATATACTCCGCCTACGGTTTCCATGAGTTTATTATCTGCTGTGGATACAAGGGGCAAATGATAAAAAAATATTTTATTCATTACTATATGTACCAGTCGGACAGCACATTTTTGCTGATGGACAGACAGGCTGTTGTGCATGAGAATCATGTAGAACCCTGGAAAGTGACACTTGCTAATACAGGGCTTGACACATTGACAGCAGGGCGCGTTTTAAAAATTAAAGACTACATACCGGATCAGGAATTTATGCTTACGTATGGGGATGGCGTAGCTGATGTAAATATTCATGAGCTGGTCAGATACCATCGCGAATGCAAAAAACTTGCAACGATCACTGCCGCGCAGCCGGCAGGCAGGTTTGGAGCGCTTAAGATCAGCAAGGAAAACCAGGTCATGGCATTTAAAGAAAAAGCCAGAGCTGACCAGGTGTGGGTGAATGCGGGATTCATGATTCTCAACAGGGGGATTTTTGATTATCTAGGAGACGGCAGGCAGATGCTTGAGTCAGGACCTTTGGAATATATAGCAAAAAACGGAGAGATGGCCGCATATAAGCATAATGGTTTCTGGTCGCCTATGGATACATTACGAGATAAAGAATATCTGGAAGGGCTATGGGAGACAGGAAATGCGCCGTGGAAGGTATGGGAGGACAAAAATGTTTGAACAGATGTCTGAGCAGGAGGCAAGAGAGAGCATCTTAAAGCAGGTAGATGCGTACTGTATGAAATATCATGGGAAAAGGGAATGGAAACCGGGAGAGCGTATCCCTTACGCATCCAGGGTGTATGACAGCAGGGAAATGGTTAACCTTGTGGACAGTTCTCTGGAATTCTGGCTTACATCCGGAAGGTATACGGAAGAATTTGAAAGAGAATTTGCGGCATATTTAGGCATACGGTATTGCCTGCTTGTGAATTCCGGATCTTCTGCAAATCTTCTGGCGTTTATGGCGCTGACATCTCCGCTTCTTGGCGAAAGAAGAATTCAGCGAGGAGATGAAGTCATTACAGTGGCAGCAGGATTTCCGACAACGGTTGCGCCTTTGGTACAGTTTGGCGCGGTTCCGGTATTTGTGGACGTGACGATACCGCAATACAATATTGATGTGAAAATGCTGGAAGCGGCTGTTTCAGAGAAAACGAAAGCAGTCATGCTTGCACACACACTTGGCAACCCTTTTGACCTGGGGCGTGTGAAGGAATTTTGCAGAAAAAATCATTTATGGTTGGTAGAGGATAACTGTGATGCGCTCGGCTCCCGTTATAAGATGAACGGAACATGGGGGTT
This sequence comes from Eubacterium plexicaudatum ASF492, assembly GCF_000364225.2. Lineage (GTDB taxonomy): Bacteria > Bacillota > Clostridia > Lachnospirales > Lachnospiraceae > Eubacterium_J > Eubacterium_J plexicaudatum. The sequence goes on along the minus strand of NZ_AQFT02000001.1, from coordinate 2,547,127 downwards.
TACCGGAACGTTTGGAGATATCGGCACATCCAGCTTTTATCCGCCGCATCATATGACGATGGGGGAAGGCGGGGCGGTATATACAAATGATCCGCTGCTGTACAAGGCCATTCGTTCACTCAGAGACTGGGGCCGTGATTGTATCTGTCCGTCCGGGACGGATAACGTCTGCGGCCATCGCTTTGACAGGCAGTATGGGGAGCTGCCGGAGGGATACGATCATAAATATGTATATTCACATTTTGGATATAATTTAAAAGCGACTGATATGCAGGCGGCAGTGGGCTGTGCGCAGTTGGAGAAATTTCCTTTGTTTGCCAGACGCAGAAGGCACAATTTTGCAAGGCTTTATCAAGGACTGGCAGATTGTGAGGACAGGATTATGCTGCCACAGGCATGTGAGCATTCGGATCCATGCTGGTTTGGATTTCCGGTTACATGCAGGCAGGGGACAGACCGTAACCAGGTGGTGCAGGAAGCTGAGCGCATGGGTATACAGACAAGAATGTTATTTGCCGGAAATCTGACAAGGCATCCGTGTTTTGATGAAATGCGTGCGGGAAGACATGGCTATCGGGTAGTTGGAAAGTTGGAAAATACGGACCGTATTATGAGGGATACTTTTTGGGTCGGCGTATATCCGGGCATGACAGATGCTGCAGCAGATGAGGTGGTTCGATGTATCCGACAGGCAGTAGAACAGGCCGGACAAGAATGAGATGAAAAGCAATGGAAACGGATACTTCTGGAATGCAGCGGCAGGATTGTTAAATGCAGGTGAGGCGGTTATCTTATCAATGGTTGTAACAAGGACAGGCGGACTGGCGGATGCAGGTGTATTGTCTATGGCATTTGCATCAGGCAATCTGATGATGTCAATTGGAAAATTTGGCGTAAGAAGTTATCAGGCAACAGATGTTGCGGGAGATTTTTCTTTTTCCGATTATTTTTGGGCCAGAGTCGTTTCGGTTACCCTGATGCTTATCGTAAGCCTTCTATATATTTTTATTGTATACGTGCAAAAGGGTACGGCGGTGAAAAAGCGGCTATTGTTTTTGCGTTCTGCTTTATATATGCGGTGGAAGCCATGGAAGATGTTTTTTGGGGACTGTACCAGCAGAAACAGGCGTTGGATACAGGGGCAAAGCTGTTCGTTCTGCGCTGGCTGACAATTTTGGGGATTTGCATTTCTGTATTGGTGTTTTTTCATGATTTATGTCTGGCATCTGTATTTGGGGCAGCGGTTTCCATGGCAGTATTTTGCATTTCCAACAGGCTGGCTTTTGGGAAATTCCAGGAGAAGGTTTTGCGGATTAGGACTGGAGCGGTCAGGGAGGTTTTGTGCCGGTGCTTTTCATTGTTTATTGCCTCATTTATGACCATTTATGTGACGAATGCATCCAAATATGCTATAGACAGGTATCTGACGGAAGAAGTGCAGGCATGTTATGGATTTATCGCAATGCCGGTATTCGTGATTGGGCTGTTAAACGGATTTTTGTACCAGCCTTCTCTGGTGCGGATGGCGCTGGAGTGGAAGGAATGCAGGATAGACTGCTTCCGCAGGAGGGCCGGAAGACAATGTGCAGTCCTGCTTGGGCTGACAGTGATGTGTCTTTTGGGCGCTTATTTATGCGGGATACCTGTATTATCGGCAATTTACGGCACGGATCTTAGCGGATACAAAAAAGAACTGCTTGTGCTGCTGTGCGGCGGAGGGATGTTTGCTTATGCCGGGTATTTTAGCATATTGCTTACAATTATGAGGAAGCAGGAAATGGTTATGTATGGATATGTGGCAGTATCGGCTTTATCTATGATATTTTCGAACAGCCTTGTAAGAATTTATGGGGTGAGCGGCGCTGCGGCGCTTTATGCGCTGTTGATGGGCGTGCTTGCGGGGATATTTGCTTTTGCGTATATAACAGAAATTAAGAATGCTTGCTAACGTATAACAAAGCAAGAGCATGAAACTGTGTGTAATGAGAGAAAAAGCGGAAGAAGCATGGTAAGAGGTAAGGAATGACAGGTGAAAGTAACAGAAGCATGACAGACAGAAGCATAACAGGTAAAAGTATAACAGATAAAAGCTTGACAGGGAAGATGAGATCTTTTGTCTGTTTTTTAGAAATGCATGAGAAATGTACGCTTGCCGTAATTTTATTCTTGTGGCTGCTGTTCGTAGTTTTTGTCTATATGTATAAAAACTGCTACAGCAAAATATATACGGAGGATTTTGAATATTCAGATGAGCTGCAGTACTGCATTGATGATATATCGGTTAAAAATGCACAGATCAGCGGCTGGTGCCTAAAACCTGGTGCAGATATACGCATCTATGATATCCGGCTGATTCTTTGGAGTGATGCGCTTGGGTATGGCTATGTGGTTCCGGCAATGATGAACCGCAGAAGTGATATGACCAAATATATGGATGATGGTTATAATTACGAAAAATCCGGATTTTCCTGTATGATAAATCCCAAATTTATAAAAAAGGAAGCTTACAAAATATTGATACGGTATCAGTGTGACGGCAGCAGTGAAGTAGCAGATACGGGAAAATATTATATTCCTGATTATGCGGTAACTTATGATGAACCCGATATTTCCGGGCAGCTTGCTTATTATGTAGACGGTGTATCCGTCGCTGACGGGATGGTTTATGGATGGTGCTTCAAGCAAGGGAAAGATCTTGAACAGTTTGACACAGATTTGATTCTTTGGAATGAAGATATGTGCTATGGGTATGAGTGTCCTGGTTATATGCTGAAAGATGAAAACATAACGGCAGAGTTTAACGACGGATATAATTATGACAAGTCTAGATTTGTATGTATGCTGGATAACAGCATAATTCGCAATGGAAATTATAAGATTTATATTCGTTATCAATGTGATGGAGAAAACGAAGCTGTTGATACAGGGATTTTTTATCATTATTATAAACAAAAGGCAGTGAGGATGACAAAAGAGCCGGATCTCACAGGAAAATTTGCTTATGAGCTGGAAACTGTCTCCGATGTGGATAGAACTGTCAGCGGCTGGTGCTGTGAACCAGGTGAAAGTATTCAGGAGTATGGGATAAATCTTATTTTGTGGAAACAGGATCGTGGATATGGATACACCATTCCTGCGTATATGGATGAAAGAAAAGATATTACGCAAAGATTTGATGATGGATGCAATTATGACAAAAGTGGATTTTTCTGTGACCTGAATGGAAGCAGGCTTGTGGACGGCAAATATCGAATCTATATTCAATATGCCTGCAATGGGCAGGAGCAGACGGTGGATACAGGACAATACATTTGTGTAGAAGAATAAGGGAATATTCCTGCTTTTAAGGCAGGAAGAGACGGTTATGATTCGGCAGATCTGTGCATATGCTGCCAGGCCGTAAGAATGTGCTTCGGGAGGGCTACAATGAAAAGAAAGATCAGATTTTCATTTATGAACAGGTGTTTCAGCAAGAAATATGGCCAGGGTGAGACCAGGGAAGAGATCGAAAATACTTATATAAGGAGCAAAGCCGAGGTAGGCAGACTTACATTGGGAGGGGGTAATACAGCGGACTTTGAGAGGGTACTTGGCCGCATTGTTTTAAATGCACCGGACAGGCGTCTGAATTATCCCGGATATTGTGCGGCGTGTGGCTGTGACCGAAATTTTATTTTAACGGATATGTTTGCGATGGATGAGCAATTGTGCTTTCGGGAAAGTATGATATGTCCGGTGTGTGGCCTGAATAACAGGCAGAGATTTATGGCAGGAGAAATATTTAAGCGTGTAAATCCCGATAAGGATCATGTATATGTCTATGAGCAGACAACGCCATTTTACCGGGTTTTAAAAGCAAGACTGAAATATCTGACAGGAAGTGAGTATTTAGGCGATTTTGCGCCCGGCACGGTAAGGGAAGACGGCATTCGGCATGAAGATGCAATGAATCTGAGTTTTCCGAATGAATCTTTTGACTATGCAATATCAAATGATGTTTTGGAACATGTCGCGGATATTAGGCGCGCGCTCAAAGAAATGTATCGAGTATTAAAAGCGGGTGGAATTATGATGGCTACATTTCCATTTATATGGGATCTGGATAATACCGTCCGGCGTGCAAAAATATCCGATGGGAATATTGAGTACCTTCTGGAACCGATTTACCATGGCAATCCATTAGGAGGCGGGAGCCTTGTATTTTATGATTACGGATGGGATTTTATGGAATTTGTAAAAAGCGCCGGGTTTTCCGATGCATATTTTGTGCCGTTTTATTCGGTTATGAATGGCCATTTAGGAAGGAATACGCTGTATTATTTTGTTGCAGTGAAGTAAAAGCTGATTAACACGCGGTAAACCGGTTCAATGAAAAACAACGGGTAACAAAAAAGAGGTGTGATTATGCCAAAAATATTATTATTTATTCCAATGTATAATTGCGAAAAACAGATACTACGTGTATTAGGACAACTGAATAAGGAAGTCTGCGGTTTTTTAACGGAAGTAATGATTGTAAATAACAGGAGCACGGACAATGGTGAAACAGCTGTAATTAATTATTTGACACAACATCCGATGGATATTCCGGTATCCCTGCTTCGGAATCATGAAAACTACGGATTGGGAGGTTCCCACAAAACGGCTTTCCGCTATGCGGTAAAAAACAATTTTGACTATATTCTGGTTCTTCACGGGGACGATCAGGGGGATATCTCCAATATGCTTCCTTATTTGCGAAACAGAGAATATATGCGTTACGACTGTTTTCTGGGTGCCCGTTTTATGAAAGGTTCCAGGTTGGAGGGCTATTCGAGATTACGGACATTTGGCAATTATGTATACGACCTTTTGTTTTCCATCGGAACCGGACAGCGTATTTATGACCTTGGTTCCGGGCTTAACATGTATCGGGTCGATATGCTGCGAAAGCCTTTTTACCGGAAATACAGGGATGATCTGATGTTTAACTACTGCATGATCCTTGGATCTTGTTATTACGGTCACAGAATCCGATTTTTTCCGATTTTATGGCGGGAAGACGATCAGGTATCTAACGTGAAAATGGCAAGGCAGGCGGTTACCGTCTTACGGCTGCTGGCATCTTATATGCGGAATAAAAAGAAGTTTGTGACAACAGAGCATCGTGATAAAATCATTCATTCCTATACGGCACAAAGGATATATGCAGAAGGCAGACAGCAGGAGCAGGCATGAAGCACAGGGAAAAGTACAGCCTTTTTTATGGCCTGGTAAATATTATAGTCCTGCTTGTCACAGCAGTTTGGTTTTCCTGCGGGGGAATCTGCTTTGGAACCATCCGACAGACGGCTGTGCTGCTGCTGACGGCCATTTTTGTTCATGGGATCAAAGCATTGCGCTTATATCTTGCAATGTTTGGAAAAAATATACCGTTGCGCCGGTATATGGAACAGTACTGCAAGACAGCTGTAGTCAGCATGATTCTTCCTTTTAAGCTGGGAGATATTTTTCGCGCTTATTGCTATGGCTATTATTTATGTAATTATCTGGGCGGAGCTGCGCTGATCGTATTAGACCGATTTACAGATACGTTGGCGCTGGTGACAGTTATGCTGGTCTTGCGGTCCGCGCATGTATCAGGCGCTGTGCCGCTGCTGTATGTACTGCTCGCTGTCCTGTTGGGCCTTCTTGTCTGTTATATGCTGTTTCCGAGTATGCATCATTACTGGAAAAAGTATCTATTAAGAATCAACGCTTCCAGGAGACGGAATCGAATGCTGTTGTTTATGGAATATGCAGAATATGCGTATAAGCAACTGGAAGCAGCTGTCAGGGGCAGAGGGTTTATTGCTTATATACTTTCTCTGGCGGCATGGGCGGCGGAAACGACCGGATTGGCTGCTTCCGGCAGTATGTTGTCTGTACGGGAGACAGGGCCGGCGCTTTCAGAATATCTGACAGTAGTTTTGGCAGGCATGGGGCCGGCGGGTCAGAATCCGTTTGTATCAGTCAGTGTGGTGTTTATGGCAGTCTGCAGTCTGCTTTTGCATGTCATCAGAATCGGCAGAAAGAGAATGGGGTGGCGAAAATGAATGTGCTTGTAGTATTTGATGATACCAATGAGAAAAGTGAAATTATCCGGGATGTCATCGGCGAGAAAGGTTTTGCAGATGTGGTTGTCAAAAGAAAGCGGCTGGAAATCTGGTATCGGGAAAAAATAAATCGCTTGTTTCCGCAGGCACAGTGGAGGCTGTTGCGCTCTGTGTTTGAATTTCATGAACTGCAAAAGGGGCTGGAGGCATTTTCGGACCCAGGTACCAGGGTGCTGCATTGTTTTTCTAACTATATGATTTCGGATGAGGAAAAAGCAATGCTGTCTTTTGAGAAGCTGCACTATATTGACGAAAGCTATCGGGTCATGGCAGGCGGCAGGCCGGCTGCGGTAATGTTTGCAGACATGGCAGCTTATGGGGAATTTTTGAAACCGGTCTGCGGCGGGCTGACATCTGTAGACGTCGCAAAGCAGGTTATGGAATCCTTTGCTGTAGAAGGACTCGTTGATATTGGTATGGTAGGGAATTTTATCCGGTGTATTGCGGGCAATTTTGATTCTCGTTATTTTAATTCTCTGCAGGGTGATGACTATACGCTTGTAAAAAGTTCTGTCAATAAGGAAAAGATCAGAAGCGAATACAGCTATTATCATTTGCTGCCGGAAGATATGAAGTTTTGGTATGTAATGCCGTTCTGCTATCAGGAAGGAAAAGAGACGGCAAGTTATACGATGGAGCGGCTTCATATGACGGATCTGGCAGTGAAGTGGGTGCATGGCTCCATTGGCGAGGATGAGTTTGAACAGCTGATGGATAAATATTTTTATTTTTTTAGGAGCAGGCACTGCCGGAAAGTACCGCACGAAGTGTATCGGCGTACAGCGGATAGTTTATATGTGGACAAGGTAGTACGCAGGATTTCGGATTTAAAAAGGTTCCCGGAATATAGCAGTATCGCTTCTCTTATGGCGGCGGGATGCACGGAGGTGAACATGGATGTGCTGGTGGAAAAATATTTCAGGCTGAAAGCACAGGTGGAGGCGGAGAATGATTATCCGCAGGTCAGTGTAATCGGGCATGGGGATCCCTGCTTTGCAAATGCTATGTATAATAAAGCGACAAAGATGCTGAAATTCATTGATCCAAAAGGTGCTCTTACTGAAGAAGAATTATGGACGGATCCCTATTATGATGTTGCGAAGCTGAGCCATTCTGTCTGCGGGTGCTATGATTTTTTAATAATGCACTGTTTGATATTCGTATTGATGAAGACCTTACCTGCAGGCTGGATATTCCGTTTGACAATATCAGCTATGTGCGGATATTCCGGCGCAGGCTGGAAGAAAACGGCTATGATTATCGGACGGTTCGGTTGTATGAAGCTTCTTTGTTCCTGTCTATGCTGCCTTTACATATGGATTACCCACAGAAAGTATTCGCATTTATATTGAATGCGAGCAACATTTTAGAGGAGATTGAGAATGATTTATGAAGGCTACGTATTTGTGTTTGATATTGACGGAACGCTCTGCCCGGTCAAACGGAAGGAAGAGCGGTACGAGGATTTGCACCCATATATGGATATGGTTGAAAAGCTGCGGTATTATAAGGAAAACGGGGCAAAGATAATTCTTTATACTTCCCGAAACATGAATTCTTATCAGGGAAATATGGGGATGATTAATAAACATACGGCGAAGGTGATGTCAGATTGGCTCGACCGGTGGAAAATCCCTTATGATGAGATCCTGTATGGAAAACCATGGCCGGGACATAAGGGATTTTATGTAGATGACCGCACTGTGCGGCCGGATGAATTTTTGAGATATACACCGCAGGAGCTGGATGAAATTTGTAAAAGGGCAAGGTGCGGCCGGCAGGATCGGTGGGACAGCAGAACTGAGGGATGACAGTGAAGGCATCAGAATTGTTATAATGCGCAACGCTGTGAGGAGGATATTGGATATGGGCAACATAGATGTTGTGGTTACAATGGGCGGCTTAGGTTCCCGTTTTCGCAAGATGGGGTATACGGTTCCGAAGTATATGATCGAAGCGAAAGGAAAGACACTGTTTGAATGGTCGATGGAGAGTCTGGCTGGTTATGCAGAAGATGTAAAACAATATATATTTATTGCTATGGCAGATAAAAAAGCAGATGTGGAGGATTTTATCTGGACAAAGTGCGGAAAAATTGGATTGAAAAACTGCCGGGTACATATTATAGATTATCTTACAGAAGGGCAGGCGGCAACGGCTATGCTTGCCAGCCTCTACTGGGAGCGGGACAATGCCTTATTAATCTATAATATAGATACATATGTGGAAGCTGGGGAGATGTGCAGCAGTGAGCTAAGAGGTGATGGATTTATTCCGTGCTTTCAGGCAGAAGGGGACCACTGGAGTTTTGTGCGTACGGATGGGTCCGGCAGAGCGGTACAGATACGGGAAAAGTGCAGGATTTCCGAACATTGTACGATAGGAGCGTATTATTTTAAATCCTGCGGGCTGTATGAACGGCTGTATCGGGAATATTACAGCAGGGAAGGAAATCTGGTGAATGGTGAGAAATATGTTGCTCCTCTTTATAATTATTTGCTGGAGCAGGGCGGCGAGGTTTATATTTCCGACGTCAGTCAGGAAAAAGTACATGTATTAGGGACGCCCGAAGAGCTGCGGATATTTATGGAGGAAGTATGATATGAAAAATGCAACCATTATAGTTCCTGTCTACAAAGACTGGGACAGCTTAAAGATCTGTATAAATTCTCTGAAAAAAATGTCGATGCCAGACATAAGGTATTATTTGTGAATGATAAAGGCCCTGCATGGCATGATATGGAGGGAAAAATCAAAAAAAGCATCGCCGGATGTCCTAATTTTAGCTATTTTGTAAATAAACAAAACATGGGATTCGTAAAAACCTGCAACCGTGCAGTGTATGAATTGGATCAGACAGGGAATGATATTCTGCTGCTGAATTCTGATACACAGGTTACGGACGGATTTTTGGAAGAGATGCTGGAGGTGCTGTATGCCTGCGAAAAGCATGGTGTTGTCTGTCCAAGGAGCAATCAGGCGACCATACTGACAATACCGGTAAAGAACAATATCGGGCGGGCGCTGGAGGCGGAAGCCAGTTATTCTGTTTTCCGACAGGTAAGTCCTTTGCTGCCGCGTTTCAGCGTGATTCCTACAGGGGTGGGGTTTGCGATCTTAATAAAGAGGGAGCTGGTCGAAAGATTTGGGTTGTTTGATGAGGCATACAGTCCCGGATATAATGAAGAAAATGATTTTTGCATGCGGATTAATCAGTATGGGTATAGTGCGGTTATGGCAAACAGGGCATATGTATATCATTTTGAGTCAAAGTCATTTGGGGCAGGAAAATATGAAATAGACAGCAGGAACCACAAGATGCTGATTGAGAAATATCCATATTATGATGCTGCGGTAGATGGATATTTTAAACATAGCATGCATCCGGCGGAATATTTTGCGGATCTGGCTGCAGACCATGTCTATGAAAAACCAAGGATTTTATTCAGCCTTTATGAGATTCCGTCATCGTACAATGGGACGGCACATTACGGATTGTCGATTCTAAAGCATTTTTACCGTTTGTTTTGCGAGAAATATGAAATACATATTCTGATCAATGATATGGCAGATCAGTTGTTTGGTGTTTCAAGAGCTTATAGGAATGTCTGGCACCCGGATCATATAGAGGGGACATTCCATCTGGCATTTTCCCCATCGCAGATTTTTCACAGAGAGCATTTATGGATACTGAACCGTACAAGCCTCAGATATGTATTCTGCATGCAGGACATTATCAGTCTCAGAAGCAGCTATCTGCTGACGGATGACTTGGAACGCCTTGAGATTTTCAGAAAAACAATACGCTATTGCGCGGCAATGATGTCGATCAGTCAATTTTCCCTGGATGATACAAAAGGATATTTTTGGAACGAGTTTCACCGCAGGAAAATAAAGACAAAGGTTATTTATCATGGCATGGATGATGCAAAGGCATCTGTTTCGTGCGGTACACTTCCGTTTCAGGAATACTACATGGTGTTTGGCAATTTTTATAAACACAAATTTCTGGATGAGACAATTCCGTATTTGAAAACATTGAAACAAAATTTTATTATTTTGGGCAGCAGCGAGACGGGCAAAATATGTGGAAACATCTATGGATATCAGAGCGGCTGCCAGGAGCAGGAATGGATGAATATGCTGATCAGCAGTGCGAAGGCAATTATTTTCCCAAGTGTCTATGAAGGGTTTGGCTTGCCAATCCTGGATGCTGTCAGATTTGATAAAAAGATTGCAGTGCAGAACAATGGATTGAACAGGGAGTTAAAGCGGGAATTTGCTGATTTTTCGGAAAATATATATTTGTTTGACCATCTTGAGACATTAAAAGATTTTATAGCAGATGTTGAAGCATATCCCAAAGCAGTACTTAAAAATGGAAGAAAAGTGATACGTACATGGGATCAGGCAGCAACAGAATTGGAAAGCTTTCTGGCTGAGGTGCTGGCAGAAAAAATTGATTTCAGGTTATTGGAAGACCGCTGGAGCGAGCTGAAATATGCGGAAAACATATGTGCCATGTATCGGAACCAAGGTGGGGAACATTGTGTTAAAGCAGGACGGGTGCTGAAAATTAAAATCTATATATATAATAATTTTCCGAGACTTTTTGCCGTATTAAAGAAAATAAAAATGAAACTGGAGCGTGTTGCAAAATGAGAAATAATTTTGAAAAACCTGTCCGGATTAAGAAGAAAGCAGTACGTGAGCTTATTTTCTGGATATGGATGATTGCCGCAGGAGGTGTTTTTGCATTTATCTGGCTGGCTGCAACAGGAAACGGGGACCAGATATATACGGATGTTGTTTATGAAAAGGTATCAGCTTATCAGAGTAATAAATCACCGGAGAGGATGCTTTTGTATGTTCTTATTTTTGCAGGGATTATACTATATGCAATTTATGCCTTATATAGTGCGGTGTGTGACAATAAGGACACAGCATGTTCTTTTGAATCTATGGAAGAAAAAAACGGAAGATATCTGCAGAGAATGCGTATGATCAGGGAGTAAGTGAATTTTCGGGGAAAACGGTTGTGGCAGCGTTTGCCGTGATGGCAGGAACCTGGTATTTTTTTTATACAGGGATATCAACGATGGTCTTTATTACGGCAGTTTATATAGTTTTTCTGCTACTGATGCATAAAGATGTCATATTGGAAGGACTGGTGTTCTTTTTTTCTGTAATCTATGCGGCTGCGGCACTTTACAGGTGTTACGCGTTTCTGGGTGGATTAAGAAGTATCGGTACGGCGCTTCTTGGAATTAGTGCATTTATTGTGTCCGTACTTGTAATGGCGCAGGCAAACAAAAGGATGTATCTGGTACGCGGCACACTCGTTGCACAGATTTTGATTCCGTTCCTGTTATTGGCGCTTCTTCAAGATACTTATCGGGTTTCAGAAGAGTATGTGGCGATAGAAATTCCGTTTCGGGCAAAGGCGGCTGTAGCAGTACTGCTGGTGATATTTGTTTTAGAAGCATGCAGACAGATGAAAGAATGGGGGAAGGCTTGGGACATTTGCAATGTTGTGACCAGGGGAAGCTGTATTTCGATTATGGCTTTTCATTTGGCTGGCGGTACAGGTGCGGTTGTGCCTGAAGATTTACATCATACATTTGAAAATATTATTGGATATTCTCAGATTTTTGAAAAAGGACTTATGCCGTATGATGGGTATATTTCAGCAAGTGGATTTTATTCTGTTGTTCAGGGGGCATTTTTTCATTTTTTTGGAGACGGAGCATATGCCAATTATTATCTGACAAACAATCTGTTTTATCTTTTGTCAGTGTAGTGGTTGTTTTGCTGCTATGCCTGCATCTGAGAAAAAGTGATATCTTTTTTCTTTCATTAATACTGGATTTTATGGCTTATAACAGGGTAGCGTTTGTGCTGCCTGCCATGCTGATTCTGACATATCCAAAATGGATGGATAGAAAGAATCTGTGGCTACAGACGTGGTTTTTGGCAAGTTTTATATTGGGGATTTACTATCCTGTGTATGGGGCTGCGGTCTGCATAGCATTTCTGCCGCTTGGTATCTGGCAGGTCTGGCAGCTTACAGCATCCTGCGAATTTAAGAGGATGTGCAGGAAAGCATCTTTTTGGATAGGATGGGCAGTATGTCTGTTTCCGGTTGTTTTGTGCAGGGATGTTTTATGGGGAACCTTGCGCCATGTAAAAGCGATGGCAGGACAGACTATTTATGCAGATGGGACTGCGAGATTTGCGCAATGTATTCCGGACAACTTTATGCCGTACCTGCCGGGCCTGCGTGTGGCCGCGTTTTATATACTGACATTTCTGATTCCGGCATTGGCTGTATGGGCCGGATTTGCATTGGCCGTAAAGGCTGCCGGGATTACAGCGGCAGGGCAAAAACTAAAAATAGGCAGCAAAAAAGCGGCATTAGCTGCTTTGTCTCCAGCGATTGCTTTGAGTGTGATGTATTCCTATACAATTGTCAGGCTGGATGCAGGGAACCTGTATAACAGGAATGGGTATATTTTTCCGGTAGTTACTGTGATGCTGATAGTACTTGCAAGCCGGTATGTATCTGACTGCAGGCTTAAGAGGGTATTGGTATGTTTTGCGGTCTTTCTGCCTGCCGTGCAGGGATCTTTTGCATTTCATAATATGGATGCAAAATTGTCAGCATATTATATAGTGCCGGATGGATATGTCCATACAGAGGATGATCCCGTGGAACGGTGGGGCAATGCATATGTAGAGCCTGGCCTGTACGAATCGGTAGAAGAGGCATATATAAATTCAGCGGAGGACAGAGAGATTACCTGCTTTGGAACTTTGCCGAATTTTGGATATTATTACCTATGCGGATTAAAGCCGGTATCCGTGATGGAAATGGGACTGACAGTAAAGGGATATGAAGCAGCCAGGGAGAGTATGGAGGTATTGAAGGAATATCCAAGTATTGTAGGTGGATATGGGGATACTTTTTCCTGCAGTTATGCATTTAGCAATTATTATTTGTATTATTGGCTGGTAACATCCGGAGAGTATGTTTGGTCCTATGAGAAAAATGCATTCCTTCCCAATACAGGCGGACTTTCCAAAAAAGAGGTACATGATGTCAATAAAGATATTGCAGGAGCGCCAGAGGATTTTGACATGGGATTAAACTGCAGCTCGTTGGGATCGTCAATGAAGTCTTTGGAAGGTATTTTCCAGGAAACAGACAGCGCATATGATGTCAGTAAAGATAAAGATGCATGTCAGATAGATTTTGAAAAGCCGCTGGATGGAGAGGATGCGGATCATTTTTATATTGAATTTGAAGGTATGGATCAGAATTTCGACTATATTTTGGATGATGGAGACGGCCAAGCTGTGCAGGCTTCTTTTTTCAGCCGGTGTCTGTTAAAGAAACGGTATCATAATGGATTATCAATCGTATTGCAATGGGCGGATGACAAGGGAGAGTTGCACAGAATCCGATGTGCCATGAGCAAAGGAAAACTGCTTATACCGCTGGGGTCTGGCCGCAGGTGGCTGCTGCAGGCGCATAGTTCGCTTACATTCTGGGCGGAACAGGATGGAAAACGGATTGACCTGCCGACTTTTGGGAAAATCAGGTTTTTGAAGCTGCGGGAAATTGATTCATGAAACGGACTCTACCGGACTGGCAATTAAAGTTTATGGAATAAAGAGGGATTTAAAAAATTTATAAAAAGCAGGCTTTTTGTGAGCCTGCTAATCCTCGTATTTGGCATTAATAGCAAGCGGGACAGGTAAGTTATTTACCTGACTTTTAATGCAGTAATCGTTATCGTTATCACAAATCTGTTTAAAAAGAGGGTCTATAATGTCAAAGTATAGTACCTTGAAAGTATCTGACGGTTGTTTCCTACTCATTTGTGCGGTCTCCTTTAGTTGTCATCAAATGAAAAAGTTCTTTCCTGACCGTCTGAATACCTTAATTTGTGTCCTTGTGTTTTTGGTTGTCCCGAATTGCAAAATTTTAAAACTTCGCCAAAATCGAAGTCATTATTTTGGTCATATACATCTGAAGTATCTTTTTCTGCCAGCGCATCTAATAAGTTTTTAGCCTGTAACATTTTATTTATCCTCCCTTTTAGAATTATAGTATCATAATTTGTGAAATATGTAAATAAATTTATCTATTTTATAAAAAATTAAACAATATTGTTAAAAATGCACAAGAGGTTTCACTAGTACTACAGCGTGTTTGAAAAGTTTATATGAAGGTATTTTTGCTTCGTATAGAGTTTGTTTCGCCTTATGGGGCATCCGTCTCTATATCGGACGTATGGCGAAAAATTTTAGTCTTATTTTGGAATTGCTTTGCTGTATTGATACTTTTCGCTCCATTTTATATGCCTTTCGTTTCCGGTATCCCATAATAACAGAAAATCTGCCGATAAATAAAGTGATGGCAGAAATGAAAATTCGAAGTGATGGATCGGGGCGCCGGAAGAAAAACGAAAACGGAGGATTAAAAGGTGGCTATTAGTGGAGTAGGACAGAATTTTTATCACAATAAAGTGGAAACAATCAAAAATTTGAACGATGCGGAAACGTTTGCATTAAAAAAAACAGCAGGCACAAAGGAATTATCGGAAGCGGAAGAAATGGAACTGTTCAAGAAGGAATTTTACGCGGAACTTGATCGGATACCACGAGACAGGACCATAGCAAATGTAGCAGTCAATATATCGGAGGAAGCGTTTAAAAATATGAAAGATGATCCGACGTACAGAGAACGGATGTTAGCTCTGATCAGGCGTGATATGACAGGCTCTGTCGCTCCGGCTCCGGACTGTTCTTTGGTGATTACGGTAGGAGCCACTGCCAGAGATTATAGGGCGGATGGATGGTCTGTGTATAATGACTCGGAGTTTTATGCACGTTCTCAGGGCAGCTTTTTTAAGAAGACAAGTGAGAAGAAAGACAGACAGCAGGAACTGATAAAAAAATATCTGAAAAAACGAGCACAGGCGAAGAGACAGCAGCAGGAACTTCCGAATGAAAAGATTGCAAAGGCAGAACAGGAAAGGAGCAGGCTGGCAAAGGCATGGAGCAGTAAGCGGCAGATGGCAAAGGCATCAAATGTTTATGATGAAAATGTTATGACGGGAAATGATCTACAGCGAATTTTTTAAATTTGTTCATAGCAGACAAACAAATCTGAAAAGTTCGCCGTAGCGTTAACCACTATAACCGTTTTAATTACCGTTCGTTTGCAATGACTCTGGTTATGGGCAGATTTTTGATTCGCCCGGATGGGACATATACGGCTGCGATACAGGAAAATGTTACCGTAATGAGAATAACTGCCATGGTAGAAACAGGAAATGTCCATGGGTCGCCAAAGTATGAGGTGATTGCAGTTTCAAAAAACAGCTTGTGAATGGCAATTCCTGCTGCGCTGCCGATGATGCTGCCGGGTATGGCGTAAGTGACAGCTTCCGTCAGAATCATTTTGGTAAGCTGTCCGGATTCCATACCGATTGCGCGCATCATTCCGTAACGGTTCATTTTGGCCGTGACACTCATCGAAATGCTGTTCATAATATTAAAGATGGTAATGACAGCGATAACCGTTAAAAACCCATAAACCAGAATGTGAAACAGCAGGTATGTGTTTCTGTTTTGACGATTGATTTCCCGGTAGTCGGTGAAAGTATATGGAGATGCCAAAGAGCGCAGTTGTGCAACCGTCTTTTCCGAGATGTCTTTGTCAAATTTTAAATTTAAAATGGTATAATCGCTCTTGCCGGTCAGGCGGGTAAAGGTCTGTTCGGAGCAGATAACGGTTGCTTTGCCGTCCGACCAGATGCCGGCCGAGAGTTCGCCCGCGATTTCCAGTTGTTCTTCGCCTATTTGTATGCGGTCGCCTTTTCTCAGTGTGCTTGTTTTATTGTGAATCGTAAAGACGGAGTTGCTGTCGCCTAGTATTTCCGCAAGATTTCCGTTAATCAGGGCATTGTGTTCCGACCAGTTCAGCATGTAGGTGTCATACGAGATCAGGTCCACTTCGTCTGTCCGGTCGGATTTGACAGGGGTATGAAGCTGAAACATGCTGGCATACATGTCAGATACACCCTGTATGGTGCCGATTTCTGCATACAGGCTCCGGTCTATGGTACAGGCGCCGTCTGCGTCTGTGATTGCAACGTCCGGCGTATACGACCGGAGGGAAGGCAATGCATGCCTGACAAATGCGAGAAAGGACGAAAATGCGAAAAATAAAACAATACTGATGGCAAAGGAAAGCGTCATAAGTATCACATTTTTCTTTGGTGTCAGGGCATGATGCATGCCGAGTGCGGTCTCGATGTGACCAAAATGCAGGGCTGCGGAGTGTCGGATAGGGTCTGTGGTATCCGCGCTGCCTGAGACTGCTGCAACAGGGGAAACCCGTGCGGCATATTTTGCCGGTCGTTCTGCGGAGATTAAAACGGTTACGATGCCGATTATGACGCCGCATGCAATGCCGACGGGACTGACAGCGAATACAGGCATATTGGCGAATTCACCACCGACGAAAAATCGCAGCAGTGCGCATAGGATCCAGGTAATGATAACGGCGGTGCCGATACCGGCCGGAATGGCTGTTTTGCACCGGTACAGCGCTTCAAGACGTACAAATCGTACGATTTGTTTTTTGCTTGCACCGATACAGCGCAGCATGCCGAAAAACTGTGTCTGCTGTGCAACAATGCTGTTCATACTGCTTGCGATCATTAAAACGCCGGCGGCCAGCACAAGTATGACCAATATGGCCGCAATGCCGTACATACCGGCTACATAAGAATTGCTGCTAAAGCCGTCCAGACCCATAAGGGCCGTGTTTTCCGCTATTTTTCATCGGACAGGTCATATTGGTCTTTGATTGTTGCAATGGCTTTTCTGACATTTGTATGTTTTTCAAATTGAATATAATATTCGGGATAGGAGTCACTACTTTTTGTCAGTTCGTATATGGAATCAAATGCTTCCTTATTAAAAAATGCGACGTAAGCGTCATAAAAGACAGCGGAATCATCATATTGAAAGCCGCTTACCGTATAGTGCAGGTCGCCGGCAGGCGTGTGAAGTGTGATACGGTCGCCGATGCGGATACCACCGATTTCTTTTGCGTTGGAAGTCAGCATGATTTCCTGTGTATTTTTTGGGAATGTGCCTTCGTAACCGTTGGTTCTGATAGCGGTAATAAAGGATTCGTTTACGCCGCACAGTGCGGTTTTTTTTCCGTCGATATGATAATCTTTGTCTATGTTGTAATTGATGCCGTCGTACCAGGAAGCGGCAGCGACAGTAGCGTCGGCACATATTTTCCGCGCGGTTTGTTCGTCTGTTTCAAGCAGCTTGATGTGCCAGTTGCCATGCTTGTATATCATATTGATTTTTTCCGCGCGGATGCCCATATCTGCCATGGAAAAAATAATAGTGACGAGAAAGACCGCAAGTACGATACAAAGAATGGTCATTCGGTTCTGTCTTTTTTTTACTTTTGCAGAGATCGGAATCAGGCTAAGATAACTTTTCATTGCTTACACCTCCAAGGTCGGTCAGTACTCCGTCAGATACATTCAGCACACGGTCGGCAGATGCCGCAATGGAGCGGTTATGCGTAATCATAAGAATGGTCTGTGCATAATTACGGGATGCTTTTTTTAACAGCGCGATCACTTCACTGCTGTTTTGTGTGTCCAGGTTACCGGTCGGCTCGTCTGCCAGAATCAGTGCGGGACGGGTAATCAGCGCTCTTCCGATGGCGACTCTCTGCTGCTGCCCGCCGCTTAATGCATGCGGGAGGTGGTTGCGGCGTTCGGTTAGATTGAGTACGGTCAGCAGTTCTTCCAAATAGCCTTTATCCGGTTTTTTATAGTCTAAAAGGATGGGGAACAGGATGTTTTGCTCCACGGTCAGTTCGGGAATCAGGTGAAAGGCCTGGAAAATAAAGCCTATATTTCTGCGGCGGAATATGGTCAGATTGTGGTCGTCCATGGAAAAGATGTCTTTTCCGTCCAGAAACACTTTTCCACCGGTTGGAAGATCCAGGGCGCCGATCATATGCAGCAGCGTTGATTTTCCGCTTCCGGATTCACCTACAATCGCAACAAATTCACCTCTCGGTACGGAAAAGCTGACATTTTTCAGTGCATGAATAGCTGCTTCGCCGGTTCCGTAGGTTTTGCAAACGGATTTTACTTCTAATAAGTTCATATAAATACACCTCTTTTTGTTATGATGTACCAAGAATAGCACCAAAATCCTACGGCAGGATGAATTTTAGCCTACAATTTTGTAGGAATCAGAAAATTAATGGTAAAGACCGTTCCGATGCCAGGTTCGCTGTCTGCTTCAATCGAACCGCTGTGTGCTTCGATTACGGATTTTGCGAGTGCCAGTCCAAGGCCGATGCCCTGTGTGTCTTTTGAAAAACGGCTGCGGTAAAACCGTTTGAAAATATGATGCAGATCCTGCGGATGGATTCCGCTTCCATTGTCACTGATGGTAATCTGTATCAGTGATGTAAGATTTTTGCACGTGATTTGAATACGGCCGCCCGACGAAGTGTGGTCGAGTGCATTTTTACAATATTTTCAATGGCCTGTGTCAGCCATGTACGGTCGCACAGCAGCGTGACATCGGTATTGCCGGTTAATACAATTTGTTTGTGCTCCTGCTTTGCGCGGAAGGAAAAATGTGCTTTCATATCTTCCAGCAGCTGATAAAGCGGTTCTTCTTTTTTGTCAATAACGACGGTGCCGGCATCCAGCTTCGTGATTTTTAAAAGGTTTTGTACGAGTGTCTCAATCCGGTCCAGTTCCTGTTCGGACAGCGACAGAAATTGTCTGCGCTCCGCCGCATCCGTCGCATCGTCCTGCAAAATGCCGTTGTAAATATTCAGTGCGGCAAGCGGTGTCTTTAACTGGTGGGAAATGTCGGAAATTGTATTTTTCAAAAATTGCTTTGCACGCAGTTCCTTTTGCACATGCGCATGGAGAATTGCGGCGAGCGAGTTGACCTCATGAAACAACCGGTTCAGACAGCCTTCATCGTCGCATGCAATCCGTGCGGACGTATTTGTTCTGCTGCATTCGATGATTTTGGCAGCGGCACGTTCCAGTACGGCCTGCTGTCTGCAAAAAATACGTAGCAGAACAGAACAATCGCGCCGGCCATGCAGAGGGCTGCTGTAAAAATCAACGGCGCTGCGTTTTCGTAGGATAAGGACACAGCAGAAAAAACAGTAAAAATCAAAACAGACAGTAAAATTTCGTAAAACAGTTTTTTAATTGTATGATCGGTAAAGATATTCATATTACACCTGCCATTTGTAGCCCATTCCACGAATGGTTGTGATCATCGCAGGCTTGCCCGGATGGTCTTCGATTTTTGTGCGCAGTCTTCTGATATATACGGTCAGCGTATTGTTATTGACGTAGTTTTCACTGCTGTCCCACAGCTTTCCTAAAATCTGTTCCGGAGTCAGTACGATATCCGGATTTTCCATAAACATACACAGCAGTTTGTATTCATTTGCGGTTAAATCAAGCAGTACACCGTTTTTATATACTTTGTTTTTCAGCCGTTCGATTCGTATGCCGTTTGACTGCAGCTCGGCAGGCGTATCCGTATGATTAAAATCATTGCTTCTGCGTAAAATGGCGTGGATTTTGGACAGCAAAACGGCAAGTTTAAACGGCTTTGTAATATAGTCGTCACCGCCGATATCCAGTCCCATGATCATATCCGTCTCTTCGTCTGCAGCGGTAAGAAACAGAATCGGTACTTTGGAAGTAAGGCGTATCTGTCTGCACAGGTCAAAACCATTGCCGTCAGGGAGAGAAATATCAAGAATGACAAGATCATAGGTCCCGTTTTCCAGCAGCGTGTTCGCCTGTGTGCATGTGCGTGCAATATCCAGTTCATAGCCCTGCTTTCTTATGGCAAAAGATAAGCCGTTTATAAGGCTTAAATCGTCTTCGGTCAGTAGTATCTTCATGGTATGCTCCTTTTTCAGATTGCTTTGTACGGTTCATTTGCTATCCCGATTATTTTATACCGGAAACAAAAAAATTCCATAGAAAACTGAAATTTATCGTAATTCGATAAAAAAATATTGATTTTTGGTAAATACTATGCTATTCTATGGAAAACAAATACAAAAAACATGACAGGATATGGGAAAGGAGCACATGTATGAGTCAGGAGGAAATAGCAAAGTGGTTAAAGGTAATTACAGGCGGAATCGGTATGATGGGAGTGGTGTTTTTCTTTCTTTTTGTGCCAATGCTGGCCGGGGAAATGAAAGATGGTTATCCGGAGGCTGCCTGTTTATACTGGCCGGGGCTTATTTATAATTTTGTCATTGCCGGCGTATGTTATGCCATTTTGTTTTGCTTTTGGACGGTATGCTGCCAGATCGGCCGGGACAATTCGTTTTCAAAGGAAAATGCAATGGCTTTTAAACGGATCAGCAGGCTGGCAGTGCTGCTGGCAGCCATATGGTTCGCAGGATTTGCATGCCTTGTGGCGCTGCGCTGTCTGCATCCGGCAATGCTGCTGTTTTTAATATTTGCCATGTTCATCAGCTTTGCCGTGGCAATCTGTGCGGCAGCGCTGTCACATCTGGTTTTAAAGGCGTATGAGCTGCGTCAGGAAAATGAACTTACAATATAAACGGAGGAGATGAAGAGTGATTGTCATTAATATTGATGTGATGCTGGCAAAGAGAAAGATGAGCGTAACGGAACTGGCCGGGCAGGTTGGGATTACGCTGGCGAATATTTCCATTTTGAAAAATGGAAAAGCAAAGGCGGTAAAACTGGAAACACTTAACAAAATCTGCCGGGCGCTGGACTGTCAGCCGGGCGATCTTCTGGAGTACCGGCCCGATGAATAGTAGAACAGGAAACATGAGAATCGGAAATGAAGGAGGAATCACATGGATACGCAGATGAATGATAAAATGCAGTCGGATGTTTTTGTCGATGCATTGTTTGAAGAAGAGCCGCCTGTATTTCAGGCGGAACAGTTTAAAATTTTCGGACTTTCCAGTCTGTTATATGCGGTTGTGTATACGGTTTGTATGTTTCAAAACAGCAACGGTATTACCATGCCTGTGTGGATTGCCGCAACGATTATATATACGTGTACGATGATGAAGAAGCTGTCTGTCACAACGTGCGGGCATCTGCGCAAAGGGAGCGGGTTTTATATTACCGTGATGCTTTTGATTGGTGTTTCAACGGTTTTTACGGATGCGTCGTATATGGTTTTGCTGAATTACATCGGATTTTTTTGATGCTGATGATGTTTTTACTATATAATTTTTGCGATGACAGCCAGTGGGATTTTTCAAAAAGTCTTGCCGAAATGATTCTGGCAGTGTTTGGCGGTATCGGCTGTATGATCGTACCGTTTACAGATGGATATGCATTTTGGAATATGAAAAAAATAAAACAAAATAAAACGTTAAAGGCCGTTCTGATCGGATGCATTCTGGCAGTGCCGGGGATGCTTGTGCTTGGAATCTGTCTGAGTATTGCTGATGCGGTGTTTGAGGCAATGGTTATGCGACTGTTTTCAGGTCTGCATGTTCCGGCAACCGTTATGAGAGTGATCGCGATGCTGCTGTTTGGATATTTTCTTCGTACTGTGGCATGCGTTATCTGCTCCGACGCAGTCGGATGACGGTAAAAGCACATCAGACAGCGTTTGATCCGGTGATTGCCATGACGTTTTCCGGTGTGATTGTTGCGATGTATCTGGTGTTCTGCGGTGTTCAGGTGCTGTATTTATTTGCAGGTAATATGCGGCTTCCAAAAGGCATGACTTACGCAGCATATGCACAGCGCGGATTTTATATGTTACTGTTTGTCTGCTTTGTCAATCTGGCGCTTGTACTTTGCATACGCAGGTTTTTTGCGAGGCATAAAATACTGGACGT
Organism: Eubacterium plexicaudatum ASF492; assembly: GCF_000364225.2. Lineage (GTDB taxonomy): Bacteria > Bacillota > Clostridia > Lachnospirales > Lachnospiraceae > Eubacterium_J > Eubacterium_J plexicaudatum. Next base: position 2,525,041 of record NZ_AQFT02000001.1, on the reverse strand, counting down.
CATGCTGCTGCTCATCTGTGCTTGTACGTATCTGATGCTTGCTTCGAGTGCATATCGGATGTATTTATACATCGGAGCCTATCAGCTGACGGTTTTGCGCGTATTTGTGCTGGCAGCGCTTGTGACACTGGCGTTTTTGCTGGCAGGTGTGGCGCTTCTTATATGCAGGCCGCGGTTTCCGCTTTTTCATTATGGCATAGCGGTAGTCAGCGTTGTTTATATATGCCTTGCATTTTTAAATGTGGACTGTCTGGTTGCCGGTTATAATCTGTCACATGCACACCAGACAGAGCATTTGGACCTGGCGTATCTGGCATCGTTGTCTCCGGATGCGGCGCCGGCAATGGCAGACTATTATGAACAGGCATCGGAGGAAGTCAGGGAAAATATCCGGAATGATGTCACTCGGATAAAAATGGTGTTGGAAGGACAGGGGGACGGTTCGGAGCGAAGCAGTGAATACTGGTTTGCGCAGTATCTGTCTCAGCTATATTATAAGGAACGAAACATGGGACTGCGTAATTTTAACGTATCGCGCTATCGGACAGTCCGGCTGTTTCGAAACTTGTCGGAAAATTTATTTGACATAACGGATACAATTTCTTATAATTAAAGTGTTAGAACAGATGATACTGAATTCCGGCCTTATCGCTTCGGTGATAAGGCTGTTTTTGTGAGAATATCCGCGTAAGAAGCCGTATGAAAGAAAGCCCCATACGGAAAGGTTTTGAAACGGAGATTGCGAGCGTGTTAAAAAATGCTCCGGAAAGGATGAAACGATTTGCATGAAAAATGATGTGGGAAAAGTATATTTTGTCGGTGCGGGGCCTTCGGATCCGGGGCTTTTGACCGTGAAGGGCCTGCAGGTGTTGCAGCGTGCGCAGGTCGTTATTTACGATGCGTTGATCGGGCCCGGGATATGCGGTCTGATTCCGCAGACAGCGGAAAAAATACCGGTAGGCAAGCGTTCCGGCAGACATTCCGTAGAGCAGGAACAGATTAACCGGCTTATTTTGGAGCAGGCGCAAAAAGGCAGATGTGTTGTACGATTAAAAGGCGGTGATCCGTTTGTATTCGGCAGAGGTGGGGAAGAGCTGGAACTTTTGCTGGAACGGCACATTCCCTATGAGATTGTGCCGGGGGTGACATCGGCAGTTGCGGTTCCTGCCTATGCGGGAATTCCGGTTACATACAGAGGGCTGTCGTCTTCACTGCACATACTGACCGGGCATCGAAAACAGATGGAACCGCCGGATATGGATTTTGACGCGCTGGTGCGTGTGGGAGGAACGTATGTCTGCCTGATGGGTATGTCGGCGCTGCATGAGATTGTGACCGGATTTTTGCAGGCGGGCATGCCTACGGATATGCCGGCCGCAGTTATAGAGCAGGGCACCGGCGCCGGGCAGCGCGCGGTCATTACGGAACTGGCATTGCTGGAGAAAGAAGTGTCCGAACAAAACTCAAAGCTCCGGCTGTTATTGTAATCGGAAAGACGGTGGCCTGTGGCAAACGGTATGCATGGCGGGAAAAGCTGCCGCTGTCAAAATGCCGCGTTATTGTTACAAGACCGGCATCCGGCAGTAAAAAACTGACGCTGCTGCTGCAGCAGCTTGGTGCGGAAGTAGTGGAACTGCCATCCATTCGTACGCAGCTTCGGGATTGTGCCGAACAGCTTCGGTTGGTACTGGACGAAATTGCGGCGTATCAATATCTGGTATTTACGTCTCCGGCAGGTGTGGATTATTTTTTGAACTGTTGGACAATCTGGAACTGGACGTGCGACGTATCGGTATGATCAAACTGGCCGTGATCGGAAACGCTACGGCAGATGCGTTAAAAAGACGCGGTCTGCGTCCGCAGCTGATGCCGGAGCAGTACAACAGCGAGGCGCTTGGAAAGCTTTTGCATGAAGCAGTGCCGGATGGCGGCAAGGTGCTGCTGCTGCGCTCGGCGCTTGGGAACAAATCGCTTGCAAATATCATACGGGGCAGCAGCGGCCGGCAGAAACAGATAACGGTGACGGATCTGGCAATTTATGATACTATTTTGCATACTGCGGATGATGCGGATGCGATACGCAGATCATGCGCCGGATTTCATATGTCCGGCTCAGATTTATCCGAATCAAATCTATCCGAATCAAATCTATTCGAATCAAATCTATTCGAATCAGATTTATTCGGCTCAGATCTGCTGGGATCGGATACATTCGGCTCCGGGCAGAACGGGATTACGGATATGGTCATGTTTACAAGTGCATCTACGGTACGCGGGTTTGTGCAGATGACGCAGGACATGGACCATACGAAAGTATGTGCGGTCTGTATCGGGCAGATGACGGCCGATCAGGCGTCTGCGTATGGCATGTGTGTGCATCAGGCGCAGGCAGAAACGGTCGAAAGTATGGTGGAGACGGCTGTGAGACTGCATCGGCAAAGAATGTGAAATCAGGGCCGATATCGGAACGTATCGGGCCATCAGGTAAAATCAGAAAAAGAAGGACGGAAATGAATATGGAACTGATAAAAAGACCAAGACGTCTGCGCATGCATCCGGCGCTTCGCAGGATGGTGCGTGAGACACGTATAGATCGGACATCTTTGGTATATCCGATGTTTCTCGCAGAAGGCAGCGGCATAAAAGAAGAAATTGCGTCTATGCCGGGACAGTATCGGTGGAGTGTAGACCGCATGGGCGAGCAGTTATTACAGCTGTCTGAGGCAGGTGTATGTTCGGTATTGTTTTTTGGAATCCCAAAACACAAAGATGAGACTGGGAGCGGTGCATATGCGGATGACGGAATTGTGCAATCCGCACTTCGTCAGGCAAAGCGTGATTTTCCGCAGCTTTATTATATGACGGATTTGTGTATGTGTGAATATACGTCACATGGACACTGCGGTATTTTATGCAGGACGGAAGTAGACAATGATAAAACACTGGAATATCTGGCACGCATTGCGGTGTCACAGGCGCAGGCAGGTGCGGATTTGATTGCGCCGTCGGACATGATGGACGGCAGAGTGGCTGCGATTCGAAAAGCGCTGGATCAGGCCGGGTTTGTCAATATTCCGATCATGTCGTATTCCGTGAAGTATGCGTCGTCCTTTTACGGGCCGTTTCGGGACGCGGCAGATTCGGCGCCGGCGTTTGGTGACCGCAAAGCATACCAGATGGATGTGCACAATCGAAGGGAAGCGTTAAAAGAGGTTGTTTTGGATGTGGAAGAAGGGGCGGATCTTGTTATGGTAAAGCCTGCGATGGCGTATGGGGATCTGATCAGAGAAGTGCGTGACCTTGTCAACGTCCCGGTGGCCGCATACAGCGTCAGCGGTGAATATGCCATGATCAAAGCAGCGGCTGCGGCAGGGTTTATACAAGAAGAGACGATTGCCGCAGAAGCGGCGGTCTGCGCTTATCGTGCAGGTGCGGATATTTACATCAGCTATTTTGCAAAAGAGCTTGCTCAATATATAAAAGAAGGGAAGGTTGGCTGACTATGACACGTTCGGAACAATTATATTCGGAAGCGAAACAATATATGCCGGGAGGGGTAAATTCTCCGGTGCGTGCATTCGGTTCGATCGCAGATATACCACGCTTTATTGCAAAAGCGGATGGGCCGTATGTATGGGATGTGGACGGATGTCGTTATATAGATTATGTCGGTTCCTGGGGCCGATGCTGTTAGGACATAACCAGCCGGACATATTAAACAGTGTAACCGAAGCATGCAAACGGGGACTTAGCTATGGCGCGGCGACAAAAGCAGAAGTCAATATGGCAAAGCTGGTCTGTGAAATGGTTCCTTCCATAGAAATGGTGCGTATGGTGAATTCCGGAACCGAAGCGGTTATGAGTGCCATACGTGCTGCCAGAGGATACACGCACAGAGATAAAATCATAAAATTTGAAGGCTGTTATCACGGGCATTCGGACGGACTGTTAGTAAAGGCAGGTTCCGGTGTGCTGACACAGGGAGTGCCGGACAGTGACGGTGTTCCAAAAGGGTGCACACAGGATACGCTTACGGCCATATATAATTGTCCGGACAGCGTAAAAGCACATTTTAAGCGGGAAGGCGAGCAGATTGCAGCGGTAATCGTTGAACCGGTAGCTGCAAATATGGGTGTCGTTGCGCCGCAGCCGGGATTTTTGGAAACTCTGCGAGAACTGTGTACCACATACGGCGCACTGCTGATTTTCGACGAAGTTATTACCGGCTTTCGTCTGTGCGAAGGCGGTGCACAGGCAATGTATCGGGTCACACCGGATCTGACCGTTTTCGGAAAAATCATCGGAGCGGGTCTGCCGGTGGGCGCATACGGGGGAAAACGCCGCATAATGGAAGTCGTATCACCGCTTGGCGGCGTCTACCAGGCCGGAACATTAAGCGGTAATCCGATTGCAATGGCAGCAGGGTATACGATGCTGCAGCTGCTGCACAACAGTCCGGACCTGTACAAACAGTTAAATACCGCCGCCGACCACTTTTTTACAAGAATGCAGACGATCATAAAAAAGCAGGATTCCCATACCAGGTCAGCCATATCGGTTCTCTCGGATGCCTGTTTTTCACAGACCATACGGTAACCGACTACGAAAGCGCAAAAACATCGGATACTGCCGCATATGCCAGATACTGCCGCCATATGCTCCAACACGGCATATATCTGGCACCGGCACAGTTCGAAGCAATGTTTTTATCTACGGCACATGGACAGGAGCAGCTGGAGGAGACGTTGGATGTTGTGGAGCGGTACTTTGCCAGATAACGGGGGGGTGGAAGCTGTCCTGTCTTCTTGTTCCTGTTCCGGAATGTCAGCAATTCCTCCAACGGAACAAGAAGACAGGACAGCTTCCTTCTTACATCTAGGTTGTGAGAGGCGTTAGGGTGTTAAATTTCCGGCATTACTCTGATGTCAAGAGGCGGGAGTGAGAGTGCAGGTTGGTGTGGTGAGAGGTAACGCTTTCGAAAACCAGCCGGGAGAGGGGATTGGGCGGGGCGTGCCGGTGGCTTTGGAAAAATGTCAGGAAGCCCTTGGTATTCTGCAGCAAAATCAGGGGTGAAGCCAAACGGTGCCTTTAGCTTCCGGCGTTTAGCCGGGAGCGAACTAGGCACCGTGACCGTCCGGAGCCATAAGTCTTGAAGCAGAATACTTAGGGATACCTGACATTTTGGAACGGCCACCGGCACGCCCCGCCCAATCCCCTCTCCCGGCGTTCGAGCAGCCACCCCCGGCGTCCGAGCAGCCATCCCCCACAACGAAAAAAATTTTGCATTGCATATTTCGACAAAGTTGTTTATAGTAATTATAGAAAGTAAACCCACACCAAAGAAATGGATAAACCAAATGCATACACGAGACATGCGAGACGCATCGGAGAAGGATTCCATGCGGACAGATCACAGGACGAATAAAAATAACCGGAAAAAAGCAAAACAAAGCGATTCGCTGGCTTTTTTGAGAGTGCTGCTGCTGTTTTCGGCGGCGTTGGCTGTTGTTTTGTTTACGCTGATTTTGTTTTTCCTGCTGCGAAACAGGAAGGATGCGCACAGCGCGCGGAATCAGGAACGGACTTTGCAGGAACAGGAAGGAAAGATTCCAAGACCTGAGCTGGATGTGGAGCTTTTGACGGTCAATGAATATTCCAGACCTGCAGTTGCGTTGGAGGAAGTGAAAGGGGTTGTGATTCATTATACGGCCAATCCCGGTACGGACGCATTAGCGAACCGGAATTATTTTGAAGGGTTGAAAGATTCGCATGTGACAAAAGCAAGCAGTCATTTTGTGATTGGTATGGACGGAACGATTGTGCAGTGTATACCAAGCACGGAGATTGCATATGCTTCCAATGAACGCAACAAAGACACGCTTTCGATTGAATGCTGTATTGAGGATGATACGGGGAGATTTAACGAAGCGACTTATAAGGCTGCGGTGCATTTAACGGCCTGGCTTGTGGAGCATTTTGGATTGGAGACAAAAGATGTAATCCGCCATTACGATGTGACAGGGAAAAACTGTCCGAAATATTTTGTGGAGTTTCCCTCGGCGTGGGAGCAGTTTCTTGCGGATGTGCAGGAATATTTAAAAAAATACGGTGTATGTTAGCAAAATTTTTTAGCAAATAATAGGAGAGACATATGCAAAAAGTATACGAAGCCTTAAAGCAGGGCAGCGATGTCCGAAATAATCTGATTCAGCTAAAGCAGATGTTAAAGGAAGAAGGAGCGCTGGAACAATATCTGTCTATGACCGAAGACGATGAGCTGATCGCGTCATTTCTGCAGGATGAGGATCCGAAAACGCGGAAAAATGCGGCGCTGATACTCGGTCTGCTGCAAAGCCAGGAAAGCATCGAAAATTATGGGAGGCATATGTAAAAGAAACGCAGCTGTTTGTAAAAGGCGCTTATTTATCTGCGATTCAAAAGCTGGACTGCAAAAATTATGAGACGCAGATAAAACGACATTATCAAAAGCTGCTGGCCTATGAGCCTTTGGAAGAGGAAAAAAAGCATATTCAGGACGAGTTAAAAGAGTTGCGCAGACTGGTCATTCAGTTTGACGGAGGCATCAGCAGACATCCGTTTGTCGGTTATGATAAGCCGCGTGATTTTATACTGACGACGATTAAAAATTATCAGGACACGACAGGCGTGCAGGTGGAAAGCGGAGCAACGCGTATGATTCCGATGGGAGTACAGGTTGTAGGCGGAAATATCAGAGAAGCGCTGAACATTCGTACGTTCCGGGAGATTTTGTTTACGCTGCGCTGTGAGAAAAATCTGCCGCCGCAGCCGGTCGTTATTGCGAAAGAACTGGCAAAATCAAATCTTACAAGAATTCTGAGCGAACTTCATGAAGGAGGAGCGCCGTTTTATTTCCGGCTGGAAATTCGTGGAAATATGCCGCTTGATAAAAAAAGTGCATTTGCAAAAAAACTGGCGGCGGAAATCGAACAGCGGACACGCCATTTTCTTGTGAACTCCACCGAGCATTACGAAGTGGAGCTGCGTCTGGTGCAGAACAGAAACGGAGGATTTTATCCGTGTGTAAAACTGTTTACCATTCCGATGAAACGGTTTGCCTACCGGAAATATACGACGGCTTCTTCCATGCATCCTTCGCTGGCGGCGCTGCTGACCGAGCTTGCATCCAACTGGCTGACGGAACGCGCCAAAGTTCTGGATGCGTTTTGCGGAACCGGAACGCTGCTGATGGAGCGTATGTACGCTCTTCCGGTGCGGACAGCCTATGCGCTTGATATTTTTGGCGATGCGATTCAGGGAGCGAGGGAAAATGCGGGCATTGCGCATATGAATATCAACTTTGTGCAGCGCAGTTTTTTTGAATTTGAACATGAGCAGAAATTTCATGAAATCTGGGCGGATTTTCCGGTACGCGGGAAAAAGACAAAAGAAGAACTGGATGAATATTACCGGCTGTTTTTTGAAAAGGTGCGGCAGCTTTTGACAGAACGCGGCAGGATCTTTTGTTTGGCAATGAGAACGGCATGACGAAAAAGTATCTGCGCCTGCATGATGATCTGCATCTGAAACAGGAATTTTGCATCCGTGAAAAAGACGGCGCTTACTTCTATATTATAGAAATGCGGGAACCACAGAAGGCAGAACCGGATGATGCTGCAGATGCGGATGTGCCGCCTGAGGCAACGCAATAATTTCCAAGGAGTCTTTATGGGAAACAGAATGGTAGTAGAAGGATATTCCTTTACAGATGAAAATATGGCAAAGCAGGCTCGTACCGAAGCGGAAGGCGTGCAGTATGTCAAAGCCAGAACAGATATGTCAAAACCCGATCAGGTGTTTAATGTCTATCACAGACTGCTGCAGCAGAGGATGTTTCAGACACCGGTTGGCTATGCATATCTGAAAGAGCTGCAGGACTATTTAAAGACGATACCGGGCATCCGCAACGAGGATATCAGACCGATTCCGATTGCGGATAACCTGGTAGTCAGTGATACACGCGGAATATCGGAGCGCTGGAGCAGACGGCTGGAAAAGGAGCAGAACAGACTCCGGATGTCAATGGTAGCGAATTTTGCGTTTGTCGTTTCGATTTTGATTATGTTTTTAATTACGGCGACAAGCGGCCAGACGACAATCTTAAACTACGAAAAGAAAATTCAGGATCGGTACGCGCAGTGGGAGCAGCAGCTGACACAGCGGGAAAAGGCGATTCGGGAAGAAGAACAGGAACTGGAGCTGGATTTTGATACGGTGCTGGATGATGAAGAAGAAAAAGAACTGCAGGAATTAGAATAACGCACACAGTTTTTTCATAAACCTGTGCTAATATGGTGTAAAAGTTGTTTTGCACGAAAAGTGAGGGATTGAAAGTGGAAAAATTAAAAATTCTTGTAGTAGATGATGAAAGCAGAATGCGCAAACTTGTGCGTGATTTCCTTGTAAAACAGGATTTTGAAGTACTGGAAGCCGGTGACGGGGAAATGGCGCTGGACATGTTTTATCAGGAAAAAAATATTGCTCTGATTATTCTGGATGTGATGATGCCTAAGATGAACGGCTGGGAAGTATGCAGGGAAGTCAGGGAGAATTCCGGAGTGCCGATTATTATGCTGACGGCAAAAGGCGATGAGAGCGACGAGCTGCTCGGATTTGAACTGGGCGTCGACGAATATATTTCCAAACCGTTCAGTCCGAAGATACTGGTTGCGCGGGTAGAAGCTATTTTGAGACGTTCAAACAAGCTTGTGGAAGGACAGTCGATTGAGACGGGGGGCATTGTGATAGACAAGGCGGCACATCTTGTAACGGTAGACGGACAGCGTATGGAATTAAGCTATAAGGAATTTGAACTGCTGTCTTATTTTGTAGAAAATCAGGGCATAGCGCTGTCTCGTGAAAAAATATTAAATCATGTATGGAATTATGATTATTTTGGCGATGCCAGAACGATTGATACCCATGTCAAAAAACTGCGGTCTAAAATGGGGGACAAAGGCGATTATATTAAGACGATCTGGGGAATGGGCTATAAATTTGAAGTAAATGAAAGCAGGGCGTAAGAAGCCTATGAAAGAGTTTATCAGCAAAAAACAACGCCGGCAGTTTGGAAAAAATTCACTGACCGGTCAGGTAGCCTTTGTCATGATTTCGCTGGCGGCAGGGACGGTGCTGCTCTGCCTGATTTTAAATACCTTGTTTTTAGGACCATATTATGTGTGGAACAAGTCCAAAATTTTATCCAACAGCTATCATAAGATCAATGCGGCGGCGCAGAACGGAACGTTGGACAGTGAAGAGTTTGACATTGAGTTTGAACGGCTGTGCGTATACAATAATCTGACTATTATGATTATCAATCCGGATCAGACGATTGTGCGCTCATCGGTCAGTGATACGCAGACAATGCTGAAATATTTTATGGAGCTTTTAATCAGTTTCAGTGAAACGGCGCCCAAAAGCTATGTGATTGAAAAGCGTCAGGACAGGCGCATGGAATCGGATTACCTGGTAATGTGGGGCGTCCTTTCCGACGGAACACTGATTATTGCACGTTCGGCCCTGGAAAGTATTCATGAAAGCAGCGACCTGACAAACCGTTTTTTATTTATGATAGGCGGCATTGCCGTTGTCTGCGGCGCCATCATTGCCAGCATTCTGACGCGCAGAATTACAAATCCGATTCTGGAACTTACGGAATTATCCGCGCGTATGACGGAACTGGATTTTGAAGCAAAATATATGCCGGGAAGCCATCAGAATGAGATTGACCTGCTTGGCGTGCATATGAACGAAATGTCTGCGAAGCTGGAGCAGACGATTTCGGAGTTAAAGAGCGCCAACAATGAACTGCTGATGGATAATGTGCGTAAGACGCAGATTGATGAGATGCGAAAGGAGTTTTTATCGAACGTCTCCCATGAGCTGAAAACACCGCTTGCGCTTATTCAGGGATATGCGGAAGGACTGCAGGAATATATCAATGACGATGCCGAAAGCCGGGAATTCTACTGTGAAGTGATTATGGATGAAGCGGATAAGATGAATCAGATGGTGAAAAAGCTGCTCACGTTAAATCATCTGGAATTTGGCGATGATGCGGTGACTATGGAGCGGTTTGACTTGACCGAGCTGATTGCAGGCGTTGTCAATGCGTCTTCCATTCTGATTCAGCAAAACGGGATTACACTGGATTTTGATCAGAATCGGCCGATGTATGTATGGGCGGACGAATTTAAGATCGAAGAAGTTATTACCAATTTTTTGAGCAATGCGATTCATTATGCCCTGTATGAAAAGCGGATTCATATTTTTTATACGGAAAAGAAAGATTGTGTACGGGTCAGCGTATTCAATACCGGCGATGCGATTCCGGATGAAGACCTGGATAAAGTCTGGATTAAATTTTACAAGGTAGATAAGGCCAGAACAAGGGAATACGGCGGCAGCGGCATCGGGCTGTCGATTGTGAAAGCGATTATGGATTCGCTGAACAGACAGTGTGGTGTGTGCAACCGGGACGGCGGCGTAGAGTTTTGGATAGAATTGGATACAAAGAATGAAGAAATTCCAAAAGAAAGCATTGCTTAATTGTCTTAAAAATGGTAACATAAAGAATAAGCATATAAGAATGCGTATATTCAGACAGTAGTTTGGAATGTCCGGACTGTTGTATATTTAGTGCACGGGAGTAAGCAGATGAAAAAGAACAGGTTAGCAGCGAGCGCACTTGCGGTTGCGGTTTCTATCACAGCCTGCGGCTGCGGTGATCAGATTTATCAATTAACAGAGGAAGAAGAAGCGGTAATTGTACATTATTCCGCGCATGCTGTGTCAAAATTCAACAAAAAACAATCGGAAGGAATACAGGATGTCGCGGTACTCAAAGCGCTCAGGGAACTGAAGGAAAAAGAAGCCGAAGAACGGCGCAAGCAGATGGAAGAGGAAGAAAGGGAAAGGCAGGAAAAGCTTGATCAGCAGGAAGAAGAAAGCGGAAATGTAAAAAAGCCGGAATCTTCTACAAATGCCGAACAGACAAAACCTTCCGACGGACAGAATGCCCAGCCGGAGGTCAGCTATGTATCTTTGAAAAAAGCGCTTAGGCTTAGCGGAGTGGATGCCATATATCGCAGCTATGAGTTTACTTCTGCTTACAAGGCGTCACAAAGCTATATGGTCAGGGCAAACAGCGGAAATGATCTTTTGGTTCTGCATGTGAATCTTAAAAACAGCGGAAGTAAAACAGCAGAATGTGATATTCTCTCCAAAATGCCTTCTTTCCGGCTGACAGTGAACGGGAATTTAAGTGTGTCTGCGGATACGACAATTTTGTTGAACGATCTGGGAACTTATCAGGGCAGAATCCGGTCAGGTGACAAGGCACGGACGGTTCTGATTTTCCAGGTGAAAAAAGGCGCTGTCAGGTCGGTCGAAAACATGGATTTGGAAGTTACAGTCGGTGGGGAAGCTTCGCTGGTACATTTGGCAGGCTGATAACATGTAGGATATTGTTTTTTGAAAAAGTGACACCATTTTTTGCAAAAAAATAAAAAAATACATGTCCATTTGGCAAATAGTGTGGTATACTGAATATAATTTGAGAATGGCTTCGGGAGGAAATTAGCTATGGATACAAACATTCTGTTAGAGAACGGGACGAATGAGCTGGAAGTATTGGAATTTACACTCAATGGCAATCATTATGGAATTAACGTTGCAAAGATTCGCGAAATTCTTACATATCAGCCAATTACCCCAATTCCAAATGCACATACGAGTGTAGAAGGAATATTTATGCCGCGTGATACGATGATTACGGTAATCAGCTTAAAGAAATGTCTTGGATTGCCGGTTACGGATAACGAAGGTTTATTTATCATTACCAATTTTAATAAACTTAATATCGCGTTCCATGTCGATCAGGTAATTGGTATACACAGAGTTTCCTGGGCAGACATTATTAAACCGGATTCTACGATCAATACCGAAAGAGGAGAAGAATCAAACGGAGGCGTTTCCACAGGCATTATTAAACTCGAAGATAAGCTTGTTGTAATATTGGATTTTGAAAAGATTGTTACGGATATCAGTCCGGAAACAGGATTAAAAGTTTCCGATATTGAAGCGCTTGGAGAACGCAACCGAAATGATTCTCCGATTCTGGTGGCGGAAGATTCTCCGCTGCTCGGCAAGCTTATTACGGACAGTTTGAAAAAAGCAGGCTATACCAATATTATTATGTGTATGAATGGCAAAGAAGCCTGGGATAAACTGGTAGGCTATAAAAACAGCGGTAATTTATTTGATAAAGTACACTGTATTATTACAGATATTGAAATGCCGATTATGGATGGCCACCGTCTGACAAAATTAGCAAAAACAGACGATGTATTAAAACAAATTCCGTTAATTATTTTCTCGTCACTTGTGAATGATGAAATGAGAAGAAAAGGGGAGGCGCTTGGTGCGGATGCACAGCTTACCAAGCCGGAGATTGGTTCCTTGGTAGAAGCAATTGATGGTCTGATTGATAAGAAAATCAGATCGTAAAGCTTATGATTTCGTGAAAGAGTGAGAGCGGCCGTGGGTGAGGGTAATTACGGCACTCTCACTTTTCGTGCTTAGTTTTAGAAAGAAAAACAAAAGGAGAGATTTGCCATGAGCAGAAGTGAAGATTATCTGGACAATCTGCTGACTTCGGTTACAGACACATTAAATGAGTTTGACAATGATTTCGAGCAGAACAGGGAATCTTTAAAGGAATCTTATCAGACACAAAACGATCTTCCGTCGAAAACGCAGAGTGCACTGGACGAGATTCGGGAAGAAAATTTTCTGCGTGAATTTGAAGATGAGATAAACAGAGGAAAAACAGATGATGATTTCCTTGCGGAATTTGAACGGGAGCTGAACGGCGAATCGGGCTCAGAGTTGAATCATGCCGCAGACCGGGACGGAACGGATTCGTTTTCGGTACCGGAAGATAATCCGGATCTGCCGGACGCGGATTTGGAAGATTTTTTCAAAGAAGATGCCGCAGACAGCGGAATGGATGCGTTTCAGCAGCAGGAAGATGATTTTATGCAGGATTCCGCAACCATGGCGATGCCACAGGAAGAACCGGCTACGGTGGCGTTTGATCAGGAACCGCAGACGGTGTCTATGGAACCGGATATGGGAGAGGATGTGTTTTCACAGATGGCAAATGAACAGGATAAATCAATGGAAGCGCCAAAAGGTATGGAAGGATTGGAAGATATTTTTGGTGATTTTGGAGATGCCGACACTATTTTACAGGAATTGGAAGAAGGAATTACACAGCCATCTGACGACAGTACGGCAATGGCAGAATCACAGCCGGATGTGGATGACAGCTTGACAGAGATTTTAAACGGCTCGGACGAAGAAGCACTGTCTGAGATTGACAAACTTCTGGATGCGGATGGGGACGATGACAGTACACAGAAGATGGACGCACAAGACGACCCGCTTCCGATGGGACCGGATTTTTCTTTTGACGAATCTTCTCTTGACGGAGAGGATGCCTCGGATCAGAAGAAAAAAGAAAGAAATAAAAACGGACTCTTCGGAAAAATTTCCCGTATGCTGTTCGGAACACCGGCAGAGCTGGATCCGGAGGCGGCGGCAGAATATGAAGCGGCCAAAGCGGCGATGGGGCAGAAAGAAGAGCAGGATCAGAAAGCGCTGAAAGAAAAGAAAAAGCAGGAAAAAGAATTAAAGAAGCAGCAGAAGAAAGAAGCGGCAGAGCAAAAGAAGCAGGAAAAAGAGGCGGCAAAGGCAGAAAAAGCGGCAAAGAAAGCAGCAAAACCAAAGAAAGAGAAAAAGCCAAAGCAAAAGAACAAAATGCCAAAGGAGCCGCCACTGCCAAAAGTACCGGTTGCAATGATGTGGATTTTAGCGCTTTCTCTGCTTGTGCTTGTCTTTTTAGGCACTTCGTTTGTTGGCTATGCGGTGCCGGTAAAAGAATCCAGAGAAGCATTTGAAAACGGAGATTATGTTACCGCGTATCGGAAACTGCAGGGAATCAAAATACGCAAGAACGATAAAGAGCTGATGCATGCGGCTTCCACACTTGCCGGAGTGCAGACGGAGATGGAAGCATATACGGCTCTGATGGAACAAAAGCAGTATGAAATGGCGCTGGACTGTCTGGTAAGAGGATATAATCGCTGTAATCTCCATTCTGCAGATGCCGAAGAGTGGAATGTTGCCGATGAAATGACAGATATGCAGGAAAAATTTGATCTGCTTTTAAAAGAACAGTTTGATGTTTCAAAACACAAGGCAAAGAAACTGTATAAGATTAAAAAGCGCAGTGAATATACATTGGAATTGCAGAAGATACTGGACAATCTGGGATTGGAGTATTAGACGGAGAAGAAAAAATGGTTGCAATCATTGATTATGATGCAGGTAATTTAATGAGCGTACAAAAAGCGTTTCAAAAGCTGGGTGAAGAAGCGGTTGTTACAAGGGAATTTCAGACAATACTGCGTGCGGACCGGATTGTGCTTCCGGGTGTCGGTTCGTTTGGCGTAGCCATGCGGCAGCTGAAAAAGTATGAACTGGATCGGGTCATCCGGGAAGCCGTAGAACGAGGAATTCCTTTTCTCGGTATCTGCCTTGGGCTGCAGCTGTTATTTGACGGCAGTGATGAGAGCGAAGGTGTGGAAGGGCTGGGTATTCTGCGGGGACGTATTGTTAAAATTCCGGAGGCAGACGGTTTGAAAATACCGCATATCGGATGGAATTCTCTGACCATGCATAACGGTGGCAGACTGTTTCGCGGGATGAAAGACGGGTCTTACGTATATTTTGTGCATTCGTATTATCTTCAGGCAGAGGATGAGCGGATCGTAAGAGCAACCACCGAATATGGTGTGACGATTCATGCGTCGGTAGAATCGCAGAATGTATTTGCCTGCCAGTTTCATCCGGAAAAGAGCAGTACGACAGGCCTTGGGATTTTAAGTAACTTTGTGGCACTCGAGCGGTAAAGAGAGGAATCATGTATGTTTACAAAAAGAATTATCCCATGTCTGGATGTAAAAGACGGACGCGTAGTAAAAGGCGTGAATTTTGTGGATTTAAAAGACGCCGGCGATCCGGTTGCGATTGCCGCCGCCTATGATGCGGCAGGCGCAGACGAGATTGTTTTTCTGGATATTACTGCATCCAGTGATCATCGGGCCACGGTTGTGGATATGGTGCGCAGAGTGGCCGAGAATGTTTTTATTCCGTTCACCGTAGGCGGAGGAATTCGTACCGTAGAGGATTTTAAGGCGCTTCTGCGTGAAGGAGCCGATAAAATATCCGTGAATTCCGCAGCGATCAGCTGTCCGCAGCTTATTGCGGATGCGGCCGATAAATTCGGAAGCCAGTGTGTCGTCGTGGCGATTGATGCTAAACGAAGAGCAGACGGCAGCGGCTGGAATGTTTATAAAAACGGCGGGCGCGTGGATACGGGGCTGGATGCGGCAGCATGGGCAAAACAGGCAGATCGTCTCGGCGCCGGAGAGATTTTGCTTACGAGTATGGACTGTGATGGCACAAAAGCAGGGTATGACATTCTGCTGACCAGAACGATTGCGGAGCAGGTGTCGATTCCGGTTATTGCATCCGGCGGCGCCGGAACGAAAGCGCATTTTTATGAGGCGCTGACCGAAGGCAAAGCAGATGCGGCGCTGGCAGCATCCCTGTTTCACTACAAAGAACTCGAAATTATGGATTTGAAAGAAGATCTTGCGGGACGCGGCGTTTCCGTTCGAAGATAATGATTAAAGACAAAAGAGGATATCCGTATGGGAATGATAGCAAATGACTGGCAGCCGGCTATGCAGGCAGAGTTTGGCAAACCATATTATAAAGAACTGTATCGGTTCGTAAAAGAAGAATATGCTACACATATAATATATCCGCCGTCTGAGGATATTTTCAATGCTCTGCATTTAACACCGCTTTCAGACGTAAAAGTGCTGATTCTGGGGCAGGATCCATATCACAATGAACACCAGGCACATGGACTGAGCTTTTCCGTGCTGCCGGATCAGAAAGATATTCCGCCTTCACTGCAGAATATATACAAGGAACTGGCTGAAGATATGGGCTGTTACATTCCGAATCACGGATTTCTGGAAAAATGGGCGAAGCAGGGTGTCCTGTTGTTAAATACTGTGCTGACGGTTCGTGCACATCAGGCGAACTCGCATCAGGGTAGAGGATGGGAACAGTTTACGGATGCTGTAATCCGCGCTGTGAACGAGCAGAATCGACCTGTTGTATATATGCTTTGGGGAAGACCGGCGCAGAGCAAAATTCCAATGCTGAAAAATCCGAACCATTTGATTTTAAAAGCGCCTCACCCAAGTCCGCTGTCTGCATATCGCGGATTTTTTGGCTGCAAACATTTCAGCCAGGCGAATGCGTTTTTAGAGGAACATGGGGCGGAGCCAATTGACTGGCAGATTGAAAATATATGATTTTGAAAAAATATGATTTTAAATAGCTGACAAATCTGTTGTGCGTATGCACGGCAGGTTTTTTTGCAGACAGAACCTTCCAGTATGAAAGCAGCGTTCCGGCACAAACTAACAGCAAAAAGGAGGGTATTATGACTGGAGATGCGTTTGAAATCATCAAAAGAATGGATATGCGAACAGCAGAGACGCAGCTGATACTGCGCTGTGCGCCTTTTCTTGTGGGGCTGAAAACGTCAAATCTGCTGATTGTGGGCAAAGATCAGGCAGATCGGGCAGGAAAGCTGTTAGAACATACAAAGTTTCACTGTTTTTCTTATATGAAGGGCAGACAAAGGCAGTATTGCTGCTGTATTCCGATTCGTTACCGGAAGATTTTTTTCACAGGCAGGATGTCAGGCAGATTCTGTATCGGCAGGGCTATCCGGATTGCTCTCTGCCGACGCTGCTGGAGATATTTGCCGAACGGTACCGGTCGTATATGCAGGACGGGATACGGTTTCCACATGAAATGGGACTGTTTTTGGGCTATCCGCCGGAAGATGTAGCCGGATTTATTGCCAATCAGGGAAAAAACTGTCTGTATGAAGGATACTGGAAAGTTTATGCACATCCGCTGGAAAAAATGCGTTTGTTTCAAAAATTTGATCAGGCAAAAGAGAATTTACTGCGGCTGGCAGCGAAAGGAGCGGGCATGTCGGAATTGCTGGCAGATATCTGATTCGGAGTATTATTTCCATTTTTTGTAAAAAGGTATTGACGTCTATAAGAGTCGTATAGTACAATAAAATGCAAGTAACTTTAAGCACTGTGCAAAAATAAGCTGATATGAAGCATGTTATCCGTATAGACCAACCCCTATAGGAACGATTTTTGCATGGTGCTTATTTACATAAGAGATTTTGTAATGAATATTCGTGCACAATAAAAATAGCTTTCTGCAAAACGGTGCAGGAAGCTATTTTTAATTTAGCATTTCAGCGAATATATACTGCATCGGGCAGTAATGTATTGTATGTTCGTAACATTTACTTTAATGTAAATTGGCCGACCAACTGTTCCAGAGCTTCAGATTGTGCCGATAACTCTTCGCTGGTAGCGGAAGACTGCTCTGCGGCTGCCGAATTGTTCTGAATCACTTCTGAAATCTGTTCGATTCCGGCTTCTAACTGTTTCATGGCATCCGCCTGTGTTTCTGATAATTCACTGATTTCATTCGTGGATGCGGCCAACGAAGTAATCCCTTTGATAACGGATTCGATGGCAACGGTTGCTTTTGATACGATCTCATTTCCTTTTTCTATCTCAAGCAGTGAATTTTCAATCAGATTCTTTGTATCTACTGCAGAAGCTGCACTGTCTGAGGCGAGTTTACCGATCTGGTCGGCTACGACAGCAAAGCCTTTACCGGCTTCTCCGGCTCTGGCAGCTTCGATCGATGCGTTTAGAGACAGAAGGTTCGTCTGGGAAGCGATATCTTCAATAGCTGAAATAATATTGGCAATTTCTCTCGATGTTTCGTTAATGCGTTCCATTGCCTGATTTAACAGCTGGATATTTTCGTTGCTTTCTTCCGCATCCTGACGAAAAGCTTCCGCATCTTTGTGAGATTGAATGGCTTTTTCCGAACTGTGTACGACGGCTTCCGTTACGTCCTGTATCGTTGCGGTCAGTTCCTGTACGGATGCTGCCTGATCCGTTGCGCCTTCGGCAAGTGCCTGCGCGCTTTCTGCCATCTGGCTGGCACCAAGAGAAACCTGATTGGACGATTCGTGAATATTTCCAAGTGTATTGCTCAGCGAAGTGGTAATGGTCTCAATTGCATCAGACAGTTTTAAAAATTCACCTCTGAAATCCACATCGGCAGATACGTTAAAGTTTCCGTCAGCCATTTCGCCAAGCACTCTGCTTAATTCCAGAACATATTGCTTTAGCAGGCCTATGGCCGTATTAAAGGAATCTGTCATTTCACCGATTTCGTCTTCGTACAGTTTGTCTACATAGATATCCAAATTTCCATGTTCCAGTTCTGCGGTTGCTTTTTGAATATTTACGATCGGATCGGCGAACATTTTTGCAACCATTTTGGAAATGCGCATGGCAATAACAACAGAAACGATGATGATAATGATCATAACAGTAATCATAATGTAAGCCTGTATGGTCAGTCGGCGTGATATGGAATTTCCGTTGCTTACATTAATATCAATCAAAGCTTCTACGGCATCTGTCAGTTTTTGATAGGTTGGTTTTGCTTCTTTAATAAGAAGATCGAATGCCTCGTCATTGTTGTTGCTCATGGCAAGTGCTTTGACCTGATCAAACAGATCACGATATTCGGGAAGAAGCGCATCAATCTGCTCTATATAAGCCAGTTCTTCTTTTGTAAGGCAATGAGGCTTTACCGCTTCATACGCCTCGTCGGTTAATGCTTTTGTTTCGATAAGTTCATCTTCCGATTCTTTCATGGATGCCTCATCATCTAAAAGAATCAGTTCTCTGACGATGATTGGTTCTTTGCTCAGGTATGTACTGAAAATACCAATTTCACCTTGAGAAAAACCACTGTTTACTAACGCGTCATTGTAAGTAATGTTGGTATATAATAAAATGACCAATCTGAGAACTGCTGCAATACTTGCTATGATAACCGTGAAGGTGAAGCATGTTCTGAGCTTTTTCTCTACTTTCATATCTTTTATCTTGTTTAGCATACTTGTTTTCCCTTTTCATGATTATTTGGTTACTGTAGCGTAGAAGATGCGTACAATAAACATGATGTTTTATTTCCTTGTGCTTGGTTTTCAAATACAATACGATATTCGCTTGTCAAAGTGCTTTTCATTCGTTGTACCGGTAAATGGGCGCAACAAAGTCTGATCTGACTTTATTATATCACTTTCAACAAAAGTTTCAATCTTTATTTTCGGAATCATTTACAAATATGCTATAGTCGGAAGCGGTTGATCTGCTGTTTTAAATGGTCGTTGAGCTCGGTTAAGACGACGGTTTCCTGCCGGCAGTCTTCGATCGTGTTGGAGAGTTCCTGCATACTTGTACTGGTTACCTGTGTGGTAGCCGCATTTTCTTCCGATATGGATGACAACTGTTGTATCACGTCGTGGATTGTATTTTTTTGCGCTTCCAGACGTTCCGTCTGTTCGTATATACTTTTGGAGGCAGCATAGACAGATCCGATTTCATTCATAAGATCTTCAAAGTCATTGCTTGTGTGCTGCAGTTTTTCTCGCTGTACCGTAGCATCGGTACTTACTTCATTCATTTTCTGCACACTGATGTTCGAGTTTGTTAAAAGCTCCTGCACGGATGCTTCGATTTCATTCGCGCTTTTGGAAGAGTCTTCTGCGAGTTTGCGGATTTCTTCCGCAACGACGGCAAATCCTTTACCGGCTTCTCCGGCTCTTGCAGCTTCAATCGACGCATTCAGAGACAGCAGGTTTGTCTGTTCGGCAATGTTTTGAATCATCTGTACGGCATTTTGAATATTTTCAGCCGAAGTATTCGTAGCGTCCGTCTGTTTTGATACGGTGGAAATATTGGCGGTTGTCGTTTCGTTCATTGCAATTAGATCAGCCAGTGTGCGGCTTGTCTGCTTGGACAGGCCGGACATATGTTCCACCGCATGTTCCAGATCGGCGGCATTTGAGGAATTTTGTTCTATAACATCTGCCATTTGTGCAATCTGCTGTCCGGCGGAAGTGGTTTCCTGCGCCTGCGAATGGCTGCCGACAGCGATGCCTTCTACCGCATTGTTGATGTTTACCACGCTTTTTGCAAGTGCGTTGAACCTGTCTGAAAACTCGGTATTGCTGGCATTCAGCTGGTCGCTTTGCATGGTAATATTGGTAACGATATCTTTAAGCTGAAGCTGCAGATCATAGACAGCATGTGTAATAATTTCAACTTCATCCTTGCTGTCCGCTTTGGCTGTCGGAAACTCCTGACTTAAATCTCCGCTGGCAAGTACTTCCAGGCATTCGGCAGCGCATCGGATTCGTTTGGATATGGAGTTGGATATAATGGCTGATATTACGGCGCAGATGAGATAAGCAACGGCTCCGATTCCGATCAGCAGCATTAAAGATGCCCGGATAAACTCCGAAACAGCAGTCTTGGGTTTTCCGGCAAACAGCATGCCGGTGTCCGTTGGAATGTAATAACCGTAATAAGCCGTACCATTGACGTTGATGTTTGTGTCAAAATATGTATTTTTCTTGTTTAAAACTTCTTCAATCACAGCCGTGCTTGCTTTTGTGCCTACGGCGCCTTCAATGGAGCTGTCGATACGGGTATCGCCTTCAAATACGGTAATATCAATATTTTCACCCTGCTTTTGCAGATAGGAGGTATCTCCGTGATAACCATATACGGCCGTCTGCAATGTTTCTTCCATGCGGACATTGATTTCTCCGACGGACAGCATCAGGCTGCCGGAAATCAGAATGATACTCAGAGCCAGAAGAGACAGTAGCTCTAACAAAATCAGTTTTAATTTAATATTCATAGGTAATCTCCTTATTTTCTTACTAAAATATGCTCTGATTTTATTTTATTGGATGTTGTCTGTTTGGTCAAGACGAAATAAAAAATCTATAAACTTTTGACAAGAATATAGTTATAATATATAATACAAGCAGGCGAAAATATGATTAATTTATGAAATTTACACAGGATACGGATCGAAACAAACATCTGCAGAGAGGAGAAAGCGAGAATGGCGCAATATGTCATGGCACTGGATGCGGGTACTACGAGCAACCGGTGTATTTTATTTAATGAAAAGGGAGAAATGTGCAGTGTGGCACAAAAAGAATTTACCCAGTATTTCCCAAAACCGGGATGGGTAGAGCACGATGCGAATGAAATCTGGTCGACGCAGCTTGGCGTTGCGGTGGAAGCGATGCAAAAAATCGGAGCTACGGCAGCGGATATTGCGGCAATTGGCATTACAAATCAGCGGGAAACGGCGATTGTATGGGATAAGGAGACGGGAGAGCCTGTTTATCATGCGATTGTCTGGCAGTGCAGACGCACCTCCGCATACTGTGACAGTTTAAAGGAACAGGGACTGACCGAGTCATTCCGAAAAAAAACAGGGCTTGTGATTGATGCATATTTTTCGGCAACGAAGGTAAAATGGATTCTGGATCATGTAGAAGGAGCCAGAGAGAGGGCGCGGGCAGGAAAACTGCTGTTTGGTACGGTGGAAACATGGCTGATTTGGAAAATGACAAAAGGCGCCGTACATGTAACGGACTATTCCAATGCTTCCCGGACAATGCTGTTTAATATTAATGACTGCCAATGGGATGCGGATATTTTAAAAGAGTTGGACATTCCGGCATGTATGCTGCCGCAGCCGATGCCGTCCGGCTGTATTTACGGAGAAGCGGATCCCTCTTTTTTTGGCGGCCCGATACCGATCGGCGGCGCAGCGGGAGATCAGCAGGCAGCGTTGTTTGGGCAGACCTGCTTTACGCCGGGAGAAGCAAAAAACACCTACGGCACCGGATGCTTTTTATTGTTAAATACGGGAGAAAAGCCGGTATTTTCCAACAATGGCCTTGTAACAACGATTGCATGGGGATTGGATGGCAAGGTAAACTATGCGCTGGAAGGGTCGATCTTTGTAGCCGGCGCGGCCGTACAGTGGCTGCGTGACGAAATGCGCCTGGTCGATACTTCGCCGGATACGGAATATATGGCGTCCAAAGTAAAGGATACGAACGGATGCTATGTCGTTCCGGCTTTTACTGGACTTGGCGCTCCGTACTGGGACCAGTATGCGAGAGGGACGATTGTAGGAATTACACGCGGCGTGAATAAATACCATATTATCAGGGCCACACTTGAGTCCATTGCGTATCAGGTAAATGACGTAATGTTGGCGATGCAGGCGGATTCAGGAATTACGCTTCGCACGCTGAAAGTAGACGGCGGCGCAAGTGCGAACAATTTTCTGATGCAGTTTCAGTCAGATGTTATTCACGCGCCGGTCCATCGTCCGGTCTGTGTGGAGACAACGGCTATGGGAGCTGCCTATCTGGCCGGACTGGCGGTTGGCTACTGGAACAGCAGGGAAGATGTGATGAAAAACTGGCAGATCGACAAGGTGTTTCAGCCGCAGATGAAGGAAGCGGACAGAACCGCCTGTTTGCAGGGCTGGAGGAAGGCCGTGAAATATTCTTATGGGTGGGCGAAGGAAGATTAAAAAAGACTAAAAAAGACTAAAAAAGAACATAAAAAAAGAGGATTGAAAAATGTATGATGTTTGTATCATAGGCGCAGGTGTTTCCGGATGTGCGGTTGCGCGGGAACTCGCGCGGTATGAAGGAAAATTTTGCGTAATTGAAAAATGCGAGGATGTGTGCTGCGGCACATCGAAAGCAAACAGTGCGATTGTACATGCAGGGTTCGACGCGGCACAAGGATCTCTTATGGCAAAGCTGAACGTGCAGGGCAATCGGATGATGGGAGAGCTGGCAAAGGAGCTGGACGTACCGTTTGAAAGAAACGGGTCGCTTGTCATATGCCAGGATGAGAACGATCTGCCAAAACTCCGGTCGCTCTATGAAAAAGGAATGGCAAACGGTGTGGCCGATCTGCAGATTTTATCAAAAGAAGAGGTAAGAAAGCTGGAACCGAATCTGACCGATCGGATGGCAGGCGCTTTGTATGCGCCGACGGGAGGTATTGTATGCCCGTTTTTGCTGACGATTGCACTGGCTGAAAATGCGGCGGATAACGGAGTCGAGTTTTGGTTTGATTCGCAGGTGAATCAGATTCGAAAGGAAGACGGTTATTTTACGATTGAAACCGGTGCCGGCAGGCTGGAGAGCCGCTATATCGTTAATGCTGCCGGTGTATATGCGGATCGGATTCACAATATGGTCAGCAGCAATACGATGCAGATTACGGCAAGAAAAGGCGAATACTGTCTGCTGGACCGCAGCGCGGGAACTCATGTATCGCATACGATTTTTACATTGCCTACGCCGATGGGAAAAGGTGTGCTTGTAACGCCAACGGTTCATGGGAATCTGCTTGTAGGGCCTACGGCAGCAGATATTCCGGATAAGGAAGGGACTGATACAACCGCCGCGGGTCTTGCGGAACTGATGCAAAAAGCAGGCATGACGGTAAAAAATCTGCCGTTTCGTCAGGTCATTACTTCTTTTGCGGGACTGCGGGCGCATTTGAATGAAAATGAATTTGTAATAGGAGAAGCAGAAGATGTGCCGCAGTTTATTGATGTGGCAGGTATCGAGTCTCCGGGACTTTCCAGCGCACCGGCGATCGGTGTGATGGTAGCGGACATTTTGCGGGACAGCATGGGACTGCGGGAAAAAGAGCATTTTCAGGCAAAGCGGAAGGGGATTTTAAATCCGGCGGATTTAAGCTTCGAAGAACGCAATGCACTGATTCAAAGAGAACCGGCTTATGGAAATGTGATCTGCCGCTGCGAGTCCGTGACGGAAGGAGAAATCATAGATGCCATTCACCGTCCGGTAGGCGCAAAATCACTGGACGGTATCAAACGGCGTACAAGAGCAGGTATGGGAAGGTGTCAGTCCGGATTCTGCAGTCCGAAAGTGATGGAAATCTTAAAGCGGGAACTGCAGATTCGTATGGAAGACGTTACAAAATGCGGAGGGCATTCGGTGATTGCCGCAGGGCAGACAAAGACAGGAAAATAGCGCAGATCGAAGGAGGAAGAGTCTGTGAAAGCATATGATATGGTAATAATAGGCGGAGGGCCTGCCGGACTGGCTGCGGCGGTATCTGCAAAAAAGGCGGGAGTGGAAAGCATTCTGATTCTGGAACGGGACATGGAACTGGGCGGCATTTTAAATCAGTGTATTCATAACGGGTTCGGACTGCATACGTTCCAGGAAGAGCTGACCGGGCCGGAATATGCGGATCGGTTTATCGCACAGGTACGGGAACTGGGAATTGCGTATAAGCTTCATACGATGGTTATGGATATCAGTCCGCAGAAAGTAGTGACGGCGATGAACGGCAGCGATGGAATGATCCGGATTCAGGCAAAAGCGATCGTACTGGCCATGGGATGCAGAGAACGTGCCAGAGGTGCGCTGAATATACCGGGGTATCGTCCGGCCGGGATTTTTTCGGCCGGTACGGCGCAGCGTCTTGTAAATATGGAAGGTTATCTGCCGGGCAGGGAAGTGGTCATTTTAGGATCCGGCGACATCGGGCTGATCATGGCAAGACGTATGACGCTGGAAGGTGCAAAAGTAAAAGTCGTAGCAGAGCTGATGCCGTATTCCGGCGGATTGAAACGAAATATTGTGCAGTGCCTGGACGATTATGGAATCCCGCTGAAGCTCAGCCATACGGTTGTAGATATCAAAGGAAAAGAACGTCTGGAAGGTGTAACACTGGCACAGGTAGATGAGAACGGAAAGCCGATTCCCGGCACGGAAGAAACATATACGTGTGATACGCTGCTTTTATCGGTCGGACTCATTCCCGAAAATGAACTTTCCAAAGAGATGGGAGTGGAACTGGACAGCGTGACAAACGGTCCTGTTGTCAATGAAAGCCTGGAAACGAACATACCGGGTGTATTTGCGTGCGGCAATGTGCTGCATGTGCATGATCTCGTCGATTATGTGTCCGAAGAAGCGCAGCGTGCGGGCGCAAATGCCGCCAGATATGTAAAAGGAGAAGCGGAAAAGAAAGGCAATACGATTACGGTGGCAGCGGAAGACGGTGTGCGTTATACGGTTCCGCGCAACATCAATACGAACGGAATGGACGAACAGCTGACGGTACGGTTTCGCGTGGGAGCCGTTTATCAAAATGCATATATCAGCGTCTATTTTGATCAGGAACGAGTGATGCACCGCAGAAAGCAGATTATGGCGCCGGGAGAAATGGAACAGGTCGTGCTGCTTAAGCAAAAGATAGCGGCATATCCGAATCTTTCGCGCATTACGGTAAAAATTGAAAAGGAGTAACGGCTGTGAAAAATATAAAACAGGAACTGATTTGTATCGGCTGTCCGATGGGCTGTCCGCTGACCGTAACGATGGATGAGGGACAGCCGCTGAGCGTCAGCGGCAATACATGTCCAAAAGGGAAAACTTATGCGGAAAAAGAAGTAACCAATCCTACCCGTATCGTAACGTCTACGGTAAAAGTGGAAGGCGGCGACCGAACCTTTATTTCGGTTAAGACACAAACGGACATTCCAAAACAAAAGATTTTTGCATGTATGGAAGAAATCAACCGGATAGTAGCCAAAGCGCCCATCGCGTCAGGAGATGTACTGCTGGAAAACGTAGCGGGCACGGGAGTAGCGGTTGTGGCCACAAAAGCAGCCGGGAGAATGTAACTATGAATTATAAAAAAATATCTATGGATACGTATGCGAGAAAAGATCATTATGCATATTTCAGCCAAATGGGATATCCTTATGCCGGTGTTACGGTAAATGTGGAAATCACGGACTGGCTGTCTGTGGTGCGGGCACGGAAACTGCCGTTTTTTCACAGTTTTTTATATGCGGCGGCAGCTGCGGCCAACAGCGTACCGCAGTTTCGGCAGAGAATCGGGGAAAACGGACCGATTGAATATGAATCGTGCCGCAGTTCTTATACGGTCGCTCTGGACGACGGCACATACTGTTATTGTACGCTGGATACACAGCAGCCGTTTGAAGAATTTCTGATATATGCGGCAGACGAGCAGGAAAAAGCGGTGAACAAAGCCGGCATTGATGATGGAGAAGATGCACAGGAACTGTTTTTTATTTCATCTTTGCCGTGGCTTACCTATGCAAATCTTATACAGCCCGTTCCCGTTCCCGCGGACAGCAATCCGAGAATTACATGGGGCAGGTATTTTCAGATGGAGCGGAAAATGTGGATTCCCGTATCGGTGCTGTGCCATCACGCGCTTGTAGATGGCATTCATCTGCATCGGTTTTATCAACAGCTGGAGAAGCAGCTTGGTATGCTGTGCGGATAATATAAGAAGAGCGATTCCGATCTGCCGGACATGCGGTCAGGCAGATCGGAATATTCATATCATTTCAAAATGTCAGTCTTCCAGAATACAGGCAGCCAGTGCGTCGTTCATATCCGGCATCATAAAACAAAACCGGATAAATTTATCATCTAAAAACGGGAAAGTAGAGCAGTCCCGGATCATCATTGCCCGCCGGATGGCGCGGTCAAACAGATCCTGCGAAGTCAGATGCGGCTTTAAAATCTTAACAAGCATAAAATTACCGGAAGGTTCATACACTTTAAAATCATCCCGCGCCGAAAACAGTTCGTACATGCGCCTGCGTTCGGCGGAAATCAGTGTTTTGGTTTCCCGGATATAGGCTTCATCCTGAAACATAATCTCTCCGGCAATCGCTGCCAGAGAATTGATGGTCCACGGATTTTTTCGTGTGTTAATCATTTTGATCAGATCTCTGTTGCCGGTGACGGCATAACCGAGCCGCAGTCCGGGTGCGGCGAAAAATTTGGATGTGCCGCGCAAAATAACGAGATTGTTATAATAGTTGGTAAGCGGTACGCATGTAATCTGTTCCATATTGTCTGCGAATTCCACGTATGTTTCATCTACCATCACATAAATGCCATGCTGCAGACAGGCGTCCAAAATGAGCCGCATAGATTTTTTGGTGATGCATGTAGAGGTCGGATTGTTTGGGTTGCATAAGACAAGCAGGTCGATATCGTCTTTTAGCTGGGATATAAAGTCGGCGGTATTGAGAAAGAATCCGTCTTCTTCCCGCAGCGGATAATAAAGCGTTGTTCCGCCTCCGAGTGCAATTTCCCGTTCATATTCCGAATAGGAAGGGCCGATGACAACCGCTTTTTTCGGATGCTCGATCTGAATAAATAAAGAGATCAGCTCCGTAGAACCGTTTCCTACAATAATATGTTCCAAATCAGTGCCTGTGTAATCTGCGATACATTTACGCAGTGAGACATAATCCCGGTCGGGATAGGTCGTAATTGCGTCTATTTTTTCAGATAATGTCCGGCGCAGAACAGGAGAAATGCCAAGCGGGTTTACATTTGCCGAAAAGCTTGTAATTTCTTCTTTTTTAATGCCGTAGACCTGTTCGATTTTTTCCAGGTCACTCCCATGAAAATGGTCTTTATGCCTTATCATACTGAAAACCTCCTAACGAACTTTCATCAACATATTGCGTGTCACTCATAAATAGTTTATAATTCATAAGATAGGCCAAATACAAAAAGTATCGCCTTTTGTTCATTATAGCGATATTGGCAAAAAAAGCAAGAGTAAAGCAGGTGGCATCGTGCGAAAAAGGATCGAAGAGCTGGCAGAAGGAAAAATTCCATATGAACAGCCGCAGGTTATATTTTCAAAAGAGAAGCTGGAACTGGAAGTTGTAGAGGGGCAGACGGCAACCGACAGTTTTCAGATAAAAAGTGAAAATGGAATACGGATGCGGGGAATGATCTATTCTTCCAATATCAGAATGAAATGTCTGACGTTTCAGTTCGAAGGAGAAGAAGCCGATATTCAGGTGCAGTTTCGCGCAGATGGCATGTCGGAAGGTGAGATTGCGGTCGGAGAACTGTGTGTGGTGTGTAACGGCGGAGAATATCAGCTGTCCTTTGCAGTGACAGTGACAAGGCTGTATGCGGAGGCATCGACAGGAAAGATTAAAAATCTCAGGGATTTTGTAAAACTGGCCAAAAGTGACTGGAAGGAAGCGTATCATATTTTTCATTCGCCGGCCTTTAAAAATATACTGGCGCCAAAAGATCTGAAAGCTTCCTTATTATATGAGGGCCTTTCCAAACCTTCGATTACGGAACAGACGATGGATGAGTTTTTAATCGGAATTGGAAAGAAGGAACGGGTGCGCTTTTTACCGGAAAAGCACAGTGTGGAAGTGTTTGAAGCGGCAGCTCCGATAGAAGAGCAATTGCTGATTCAAAAAGAGGGATGGGGATTTCTGGAAATCCGCATTACCGCAAGCGAGGAATTTATCGTACCGCAAAAGCGGTATATTACGGATGCGGATTTTATGGGCAGTACCTATCCGCTCAGTTTTTACATAGATACGGAACAAATGCATGCCGGCAATAATTTTGGCTGTATTTATCTGGAAAATGACGTGCAGAAAGAAGAATATCAGGTGTGGGCCAGTGCGGACAGTATTCAGGTGCGTAAGGAGCGTACGGTACAGGGGCTGCAGCGGGCGACCTATTTGCTGACGAAAAGCTATATTAATTTTCGCCTGAAAAAGATTGTAACCGGTGAATGGACCAAGCAGACGTTGGCGCTCATTCAGCGTATGCAGGAATTTCAGCCCAATGACCCGTGGTATTTGCTGTTTCAGGCGTATGCACTGCAGCGCAATAAGCAGCGTCAGGATGCACAGTGGCTGATGGATGAATTCCGTCAGAAAATAAAGGAAAAAAAGACCCGCAGTGGGCATTTTACGATTATCTGTGTCTGCAGAAGGAAAAAGAACCGATTGTGGTAGATCGGCTTTTGGATGAAATCGAAGAGATTGCAAAGCGTTACGGGACACATCCGATGATTTTTTTTCTGACACTGCGCTTAAACGGCACGCTGCGTACGCAGCCGCAGGTCAAACTGCGTGTCATGGAAGCAAGAATTATGCAGGGGCAGTATTCACCGCTGTGGTATGTGGAAGCGTTTACCGTGTATCAGGAACAGCCGTATCTTTTGACAAAGCTGGATCGGTATGAGGTATTGCTGATGAACTGGGCGTCCAGACAGGGAGTGCTGACAAAAGATCTGGCGGATCAGGTCATGCGGCTTGCGAATAATATGCGCCAGTTTCAACCGCTCGTTTGCCGTATTTTATTTCGCAGCTATGAAAAAAATCCGGATGAAGATATGCTTGCGGGCGTATGTGCCTATCTGATCAAAGGACATTGCTATCAGCCGAAGTATCATCACTGGTATGAAAAGGGCATTACTGAAAATTTAAAAATAACCGGATTGTATGAGGCATTTTTGCTGACGATGGATTTGCACCATATTCAGCCGCTTCCAAAAGTCATTCAGATGTATTTTCAGTATAACAATCAGCTGCCGTATCCGTATAAAGCGGCGCTGTATGCAAATATTATTGCGCATAAGGAAACACAGCCGGTTATTTATGAGAAATATTCCGAGACGATGAAGCAGTTTGCCATTGACGAGATTTTAAAAGGCCATATGGATGACAATCTTGCGGTTGTATATGATGAAATACTGGACAAGGGCATTTTAACACAGGAGCTTGCAGGACCTCTGGCCGATATTTTATATACGCATAAATTTTACTGTATGAATAAAATGGCTGCGTTTGTAGTCATTATTCAAAAGCATATGAAAGAAGAGCAGAGGGTTCCCATCAGCGGGGAACTGGCATATTTTCAGCTGTTTTCGAATGATTATGCGATTCTCCTGGAGAATAACAGGGGACAGAGGTTTGTATCGCCCGAATCGTGTCAGCTGGAAAAGCTGATGAAACCGTCTCATTATATCCGCAGGTGCCTGAATCTGGCGCCGCAAAAGCTGCAGTTTCTGATGCATCATATGGACGGCAAGACAGACTTAAGTGTTCCGGTCAAAACGGATGTGGAGTTCCTTCGTATTTTAATGGAAGCGCCGCAGATCAGTGAAAAGTTTAAAAGCCAGATTGGTCCCGGACTTGTGCGTTATTGTCTGATTAATCAGATGGAAGAAGGACTGGATGCGTATTTGATGCAGGTGGACTTTGCTGCCATGCGGGCAGACAATCGGAATCTGATGATTGAGCTGATGATCGACCGGGGATGGAATGAAAAGGCGTTTGAGCTGGTAAGCAGTTACGGGTATGCCGGTATCGGCAGGCAGAAACTGGCGCATCTGATTACCTACATGCTGCGTGCAAGAGATATCGGCGAAGATGCTTTTTTGCTGGAACTGTGTATGGCAGTGCTGGAAAGGGACGTGCAAAATGCGGTCATCGTATCATATCTGGCAAAATATTACGAAGGGCCGTCCAAACAGATGATGCGTGTCTATCAGGCGGCACAGCTGCTGGAAATCAAAGATACCGCAGAACTGGAAGAACGCCTGCTCATACAGACATTGTACAGCACGGAATATGTGGATCGGATTCAGGAGGTCTATCTTGCTTACCGTGCACATAACGGACGTGAATTTATTATACAGGCGTACCGGTCCTATTGTATGCATGAATACGTGGTACATGATATGATTTTGCCGGCAAGCCTGTTTTTGGAGGCGTGCCAGCTGTATAAAGAAGGACGGCTCAGAGGCATTGTATGCAGGCTTGGATTGTTAAAATATTTTTCGGAAACGGATAAGCCGGACCGATATCAGCTGAAAATGGCGGATGAACTTTTAAATGAATTTATTTCCACAAATATGAATTTTGCATTTTTCAACCGGCTGCCGGACAGCCTGTGCAGAAAATACCAGCTGTATAACCGTAAGGTTGTAGAATATCACGCCAGACCGGACAGCAAAATCGCCATTCATTATCGCATGCCCAAACAGCAGCAGGAGTTTACGGCGTCAGCCATGTCAAATCGGTACGATGGGATTTTCACCTGGGAGTTTTTGCTGTTTCGGGATGATGAAGTAGAGTATTATATTACCGAAGAAACGGAAAACGGAACGCAGCAGCTGGGAGAAAGCAATCGGATTACAGGTGCGGAATATCGTGATATCAGATATGGCGGCAGATATGCTTATATCAACCACATGCTGTATCTGCGGGAACAGGGAAATGAGAGAGATTTGCTGCGGACTATGCAGGAGTATGAAAAGCTGAGTATACTAAGCAGCAAAATGTTTAAGATTATATAAGCGAAAAAGAAGCCGGCAAGCCGGATAATCTTATTGTGAGAGAAGGAAATGAGAAGACTATGGCAGAAGAACAAAAATTATATATCGGCATTGATTTAAATGACAGCTATGCCATGGTCAGCTTTGCTACAACCACGCATCAGGAACCGGAGACAGTCAGTTCTGTGGCAGGCAGTGAGATTTTTCAGATTCCGCTGGCAGTCTGTATGGCAGAAGCATCTGGCCAATGGGTATATGGAGATGAGGCGATTCGTTTTGAAAAGGCAGATATGGGAAAGTGTGAAGGCCATCTGCTGACACGGTCGCTGGAACGGGATTATACGATTATACGGGACCAGACGTACGAAATTCGGTCGCTGCTGGCAGTATTTATTAAAAAAATTCTGCTGCTTGCGGGAAAGCTCGGGCCGAAGATCGAAATCGGAAAAGTGGTATTTACGTTTCGCAAGCTCAGTGTGCCGTTGATGGAAGTGATGGAATATGTGTTTGAGCAGCTTCCGGTTCCGAGAAAAAAAATTACCGTTATGGATTACATGAAAAGCTTTTATTATTATGCGCTGAATCAAAAAGACGGGCTGGCGATTCATGATATCGCGATGTATCAGTACTACGGAAAGAGCATGGTTTGCTGGTATCTGTCACGGGGGAAGCAGTCCAGACCGCAGCTGGTACAAATACTGGAGACGGACTGCGGATATCTGACGGAAGACAAAGATGCTTCCTTTTCGGAAATTATCCCGAAAGTGTTTGAAAAGCGGATTATTTCATCGGTCTATCTGGTCGGAGAAGGGTTTGAAGGGGAATGGATGAAGCATTCCCTTCGTGTGCTTTGTCAGGGCAGGCGGGCGTTTCTGGGCAAAAATCTGTTTTCCAAAGGAGCCTGTTACGCAGCTGAAATACTGGATGGGATTCTGCCATGGAATTATGCGTATATGGGCGAAAATGAGATGAAGTTTAACATCAGCCTGAAAGTACGCAAAGATAATGAAATGGCATTTCATACGCTGATTTCGGCCGGAGAGAACTGGTACGAAGCAAAAGGGATATGTGAAGTCATTCTGGACGGACCGGGGGAGATTGATTTCTGGATTCAGATGCCGAACAGCCGGGAGGCCAGAATTGAATCACTGGAACTTACGAATCTTCCATCCCGGCCACCTAAGACGACAAGACTGCGCATTCAGGCAAAGCCTGCCTCGGATCGTTCGGTAAAGCTGACCATTCGGGATTTGGGACTTGGAGAGTTTTTTAAAGCAAGTGACAAAGTATGGGAGTATGTGATGAAAGTAGATTAGATCATCGCAGGAATCATTGATTTGGAGGAACAAATGAGCGGACTGATTTTCTGTAGTTATAAACGGGCGTCAAAGCCTTATTATCTGGAAAGCGCCAAACAGAATATTTATTCCATTGAAGAACTGTGTTATTTTTTGCAGGATAATATTTATCTGTTGGATGAAAATATTATGACGTCTGCGTTTTGCGACTGGCTGGAGACGGAAGTAGAAGCAGTGGAACTGGCGGAAAAATTGCGGCGGCTGATGGAAGATCAGAAAAGTTTTCGTGTGTTTTGCATGCAGATTATTATAGATTCCGGTTATTTTTCTAAAAATGAAATGCAGTTTTTAGGAATGAAGCTGCAAAAGATGGACCATCAGACCAATTATGAAAATCGTAAGATCAAGGCAGACCAGCTGATGGAGAAGAAAAGGTATCTGGCGGCAATTGAAGAATATCGCAGCCTGCTGCTGCACGCGACGGACAGCCCTTCGGATACCAGGGTCAGCGGGGACATCTGGCACAATATGGGAACGGCTTATGCCCATATGTTCTGCTTTGAACGGGCCGTCAGCTGCTATGAGCAGGCATACGAATTAAGTCACAGGGTAGACTCATTAAAGGCGGCTTCTCAGGCAGTCTGCTTTCTGGAAGATCAGGAGCGTGTGGATTTGTTTCTGCAGCAGCGTCATATTTCAAAAGAACAGTTTGCAGCGATGAAAAAAAATCTTGGAGAACTGCAGCGTATGACGGAAGCATCCGCAGAGTATGGAAAAACGCTGCAGCTGATGCGGCTGGCGCAGACGTCTCCGGCACAGGCAAAGAGAGAGATTCATTTGCAGGTAGATGCATGGAAGGATGAATTTTTAGCATATAAGAGGTGATCATATGGGATTTTTAAGCGAAGAAAAGATCGGGCGGCATTGGAAAAGGTAATGGAAGATGTCCGGGTGCCGGGAGGGCTGGAGCAGTTATCCGGAACTTCTTCCGGCATGGTTGCGGAACGCTGTGAACAGCTCATGCAAAATGCCAGGGAGATTGACGATGGAAAAAAGGAGTACTATATCGTAACCTCCTATCTGAATGATATTGAAATTATAGAAAATCTGGCTCCCGATCAGGCGGAAGAAATTCAAAAAGCAGCGGATTATGTGGCAAAGTTAAACCAGTCCAGAGATCAGTTTTTGAATACGTCCAAACGGATTTCGGATGCGCAGTTTAAAATGCTGCAAAGTCAGGAAGATCAGATTCCGGATGCCATTAAAAACCTGCGTGCGAACGAAGAATATCAGGCGACCGTCAAGCGGGATATGCAGTACCTGGAAGGGGAAAAACAGGAATGGGAGATTCAGAACAGAGAAAACCGCAGACTCCGTAAACGGCTGCGGAGAGCGTCATTTATGCTGCTGTTTGCAGCGGCCACGGCTGCCGTACTGATGCTTGTTTTATCCCTGGGGTTTGATTACGACCTGCAGTATGCGTGGATTGGCATTATTGCTGCCGCATTGTTCGGATCCGCTTATATTGTATTTCGGCTGGAAAGCAGCAGACGTGATATTCAGCAGGCCGAAGTAAATATTAACTATGCGATTTTGCTATTAAATAAAGTTAAGATTAAATATGTGAACATTACCAATGCCGTAGACTACGGACGCAACCGCTTCCATGTCCGTGATTCGAGAGAGTTCGAATACCAGTGGGAGATGTATCAGAATGCAATGCGGGAACAGGAAAAATACAGAAAAACAAATGAAGATTTAAACTATTATTATGATAAGCTTGTAAGACTGCTGAAAAAATGCGGCTTGTATGATTCACGTGTGTGGACGGAGCAGCCGCAGGCGCTGGTAGACCAGAAGGAAATGGTAGAGATCAAACATGACCTGCTTGTACGCCGCCAGAAACTGCGTTCCAAGATTGCGTTCAATCTGGATATCGTAAAAAAGGAACGCGCTGAAATTATAAAGGCGCTCAGAGTCAATGAAGAAGCAAGAACCGTGCAGGTGCTGGAGATGATACGCAGCATTGATAAATTATCAGGGATGGAAGAAAAAGCGTAGCTTAACAGCGGAAAGGATTTCATTAGCAATGTCCGAACTACAACCTCATGAACATATACACGATCCGAAAGAAATGAAAGCCATTATAAACCGTCTTGCGAAAGCGATCGGACATTTGGAAGCAGTCAAAGGAATGGTAGAAAACGGGAGAGACTGCAGCGAAGTGCTGGTACAGTTGGCAGCAGTAAAATCTGCATTAAATAATACGGGAAAACTGATCTTAAAGGAGCATATTCGTCACTGTATTGTACATGCCGTTGAGCATGGGGACAATCAGGCGGTGGTAGATCTGAACCGTGCCATTGATCAGTTTATAAAATAAAAACAGTATCTGATAAAGTAAGATGCATTTACTCTGTCAGATACTGTTTGTGTTTTATGCCTGTTCCAGTGCAATCATACGTATTCTTTCCAGATCCGCAATCAACTCTCTGGAATACAGTTCGGCCTGATTGTAAACTGCTTCGGCCTCGGAATAGTTTTGCTGTTTTAAAGCCTGTATAGCTTCACCGCCAAATTTGTGGAAGCGTTCGTGCTTTTTGCCAAGCCCATCCCAGATTGCCTGTATTTGCGGTGTATTTGGCGTCATAGCGTGATAAAAATGTCCAAATCCGCATTTTGTAGAATCCAGCTGCAGCGGGATGATGCTACGCTGCTTTACGATGTTTTTCAGGTTTCGCAGCCATGCCTGATGTGCCGTAATGGCATTGCCGATATGTTTGGCAAATTCCGCGTATTCCAGATGGAAAAAAATGTCCTCTGACATAATGCCCATTTGCTTTACCGAGTCATCCAGTGTTTTTTCAATGTCTACAACCGGTTCCGAAGCTTTTTTCAAATCCCGGCTGACGTTCTGCATAAATTCGGTGCTGTCATGCAGCTGGTTTTCCATTTCCGTCATGGAACTGCTGATTTCTTCACTTACGGCAGCAATGGAACTGATCGAATCATTGACTTTCATCACGTGCTGGTGGTTTTCATCGTTTAATACCCATACGTTTTGAATTTTATCGGTCATGGATTCCAGCGCCTTTATAGTGCCTGCCGCGCTTTTCACACTTGTACGTGAAGCCGCTTCAATCTCTTCTACAAAGCTTCCCATATTTCCAGTCAGCTTTTGAGTTTCTCCGGCTAAGGCGCGGATTTCATCTGCGACAACAGCAAAACCCCTGCCTGCTTCTCCGGCTCTGGTCGCTTCGATGGAAGCATTTAAAGCCAGAAGATTTGTCTGTAAGGAGATAGATTCAATACCGGTAATCACTTCATTAATGTGGCTGATAATGCCGGTCAGGTTATCCATATCTTTTTGCATTTTGCGTGAAATTTCAATCGTCTGTGCAGAGAGATCGCGAATGTCTGTCAGATCGCTCTGGCATGATTCTATTTTTTCGTTTACTTCCGAAGTTTCGGAAGCGATTTGAGTAATGGTATGTGCCAATTCTTCATGCTGGTTGTTCTGTGTACCCGTAAACATAGAATTTCCGCCGGCTGATCCAAAGATTGTTTCTGCAGCTTTGGATACACTGCGCGAAATATCCATTATTTTTCTGTCTGATGCTGCATCGTCAGATCCAGAGAACTGATCTCCATAACAGCTTTGATATTTTTTTCAAATACACCTGCAAATTCCTGACGAGCTTTCACCAAACGTTCGTAAATATTGTTCAGTTCCGGTTCTTTTGAATAATCTTCTGCTTTTAGATCTGAAACTGCCTTGATGAGTTTTGTTGTTTTTCCTCTCATAGCTTACCTCTTTATGACTGATTTGTTTGTATTTACTGTTTTATAAACGATATGGTACAGAAATACTTACTTTTTATCTATGATTTATGATACGGAATTTTGCATCATTTTGCAACCTTTTTATACAAATTTTTTGAATTGAGTTGTATGAAAGAGTCATGTGTGCTTGAAAAAAAACATATATTTACAAAAAAGTTACAGGTGATGTTATGCCTCAGACGAACAACCCAAAACGGGAAAATCTGCTGAATCTGGCGCTTGACGCTACGGAACGCGAGTTGGAGCAGTCGCCGAATTTACAGACCGGCTACAGCCGGACAGACAATACATGGGAACTGATTATCCGGTATTCGGCAGGGTTAGAACAGCTGCAAAAAGAGTTTCCGCAAATATCGGTGGTAGAGTTGCTCAACGGCTATGCCATTGTTACGGTTCCGCAGCAGCTGATGGACGTATTTACGGATCGGACAGAAATTGAATATATCGAAAAACCAAAGAGACTGTTTTTTGCCGTAGATCAGGGAATCAGGGCATCCTGTATCAATACGGTGCAGTCGGCGTACCTGAATCTGAGCGGAAAAGGCATATTGTGCGGTATCGCAGACAGTGGGATTGACTGGCGTCATCCGGATTTTTGCAATCCGGACGGAACAACGAGAATCCTGGCAATCTGGGATCAGACATTGTCTGCGGATGCATCGCGAGGCATGTATCCTCCGGCCGGCTATGAAAGAGGAGTCGAATTTACGAGAGAGCAAATCAATGCAGCCTTAAAAGAACCTGTTCCGGAAATTGTGATAGCGGAAGAAAACCGGAATGAAGCGCAGCAATATGTAAGGCTGACCGGGGACAGCAGCGGGCATGGGACGCATGTGGCAGGCATTCTGGCAGGAAATGGCAGGGCATCGGGCGGACGCTACCGCGGTGTGGCATATGAAAGCAGCCTGATCGTCGTCAAACTGGGGGTGCCGCGGGAAGAAGGCTTTCCGAGTACGGTGGAACTTATGATGGCGGTTGACTATATGATGCGCAAGGCACGTGAGTATAGTCTTCCGATTGCGGTCAATTTGAGCTTTGGCAATAACTATGGTTCTCACAGCGACAGTTCTTTAATCGAAACGTATTTAAACAGTCTGAGCGGTTACTGGAAAAATACGATTGCCGTTGGAACCGGAAACGAAGGAACGGCAAGCGTGCATACGTCCGGACAGGTGAGCCAGGAGAACGGACAGAATGACAATACGGTACAGTTTGCCGTAAGTACGTACGAATCCTTTTTAAGCATTCAGATCTGGAAATCCTACTCCGATGAAATTGACATCCGGATTGTCCATCCGTCCGGACTGACAGCCGGGCCGATTCAGCAGATTCTCGGAACGCAGCGTTTCCGAATGCAGCAGACGGAAATACTGCTTTATTACGGCGAGCCAAGTCCATACAGCGTCTATCAGGAAATTTTTATTGAATTTCTGCCGATCAATCATTTTATCGACAGCGGCGTCTGGGAGATACGCCTGATTCCGCGCAGAATTGTCAGCGGAACCTTTGACATGTGGATGCCGGGAGGCGGCATTTTAAACCGCGGTACCGGATTTTTGTATCCGGTGGAGTACACAACGCTTACCATCCCTTCCACCGCAGAAAAGGTCATTTCCGTAGCCGCTTACAATTCCAGAACAAATCAGGCCGCAGACTTTTCCGGCAGAGGCTATACGAGAGCAACCGGGCAGGTCAAGCCGGACCTGGCGGCGCCCGGGGTCGGCATCGTATCGACGGTTCCAGGCGGAAGCTATGGGGTGAAGAGCGGAACCTCAATGGCGACGCCGTTTGTGGCAGGTAGTGCAGCGCTGTTGATGCAATGGGGGATTGTGGATGGGAATGATCCGTATTTGTATGATGCTGTTATAATTGGACTAAGTAAGAAAAAGTATGAAAGCATTGTAGAACCTGCAGGGTGCAAAAGGGCATAGAATCCCCCTCCCCACGAAAAGGGGCTTTTAAAATGAGCTTATAATCTCCCAGAGCTCCGCAATGTCGAAGGGAGCCGGTCTTGCGCTGCATGAAATAAGTATGCTTTTCGCCGTCTTGCCAGTGACGTTTTGTAAAGGACTTTTTAATCAAGTTCACAGAAAAATTACATATCAGGGCAAAAAAATAAGGCCAGGAACCTGTTTTTAAATTCCCGGCCTACGGTTTTGTTTTATGCTGTCCGTTCTGTTTTCAATTTTTTCACTTCGTCAAGAGGAAGTCCTGCATATTCCGCAATTTTTTCAAGTGTCAACATTCCGTCTGACAACATTCTTTTAGCAGTATTGATTGCCCCTTCTTTTATGCCCTCTTTTACACCCTCTTCTAAAGATTCTTTTCTCATATCCTCCATGACTTTGCACATGATTAAAATGCCCTCCTTACTTTCCTTGAAAAAACGAACTCTGTCTGCCAGTGTCGTATAATACATATCTGCCGCATTCGTACATGAAAAATCATGCATGAGTTTTCCGATTGGTGTATCTCCACGATAAGCGCCGTTTACATACAGTATATGTGAACCGTCCTCAAATCTTTCTCCGGTTCCTAAAAAACAGCGCTCAATCGGATAGAGTGGCAGTCCTTTTCCTATCACATCATTTTCCGTGATGAACACTATCCACGTTTCCGGAAGATTATCAAAATCCTCGCCTTTCTTCAAAAGAGTTGCGTCCATCATGCTGGAATTATACCTTGCTCTTTTTCTCCCGGCTCCTTTATCGGCTCGTTGGATTTCAACATTTATTTTAGCACCGATACTGTCAGTAGCAAGAATATCAAACCTTACCGAATGATTCAACAAATTTTCAACAAATACCTGTGTACGAATGTCCAGCACCTTTAAATCCGGCTTTTCCAATACAATCTGCAATACCAGTTCTATGCTTGCTGTATCTCCCTCAAAACACTTTGTGAGGAAATCATCATCAAGCAGGCGAAAACCTCTTAGCCTCTGTAAATCTTCCTGATGTTTCCGGTCTATTTGTTCCGTCACTGTCAATTTTCCCACCTGCTTTCCCTTCTGTTTCGTATCTCCATACTACCATAAACCTCCTGATTTTACAAGCCGGGAGCCAACGCATTTCTGAATCCCGGTTTCTTGCCGTTATCGTTTTTTCACATCTGCCGTATCTCATTTTTCAGCATACGTTTGATTTTGTCGCTCATGAATTGTAAGAGATATGCATGATTGGCAAATATGTCATTTGGCAATGGTAGTTCCTATTGCAGATGCTTATTATGAAGCAAATAATCCTAAAAAAGCAGGAAAAGAAAAAAGTTTAATGTGCAGAACAGCAAAGAGAATGAAGCGCAATTATGAACGACGCAAGCAGAAACTTAGAAAAAGCATTGCAGGCATTGGAACAGGCAAAACAGCGCGTAACCAACGAAAAGAAAAAGCAGAACGAGAAGAAACACAGCGCAATCTCCATATCCATGTTTTACTCACTATGCGTCCTCTTACTGAAAACTGGGAATGGGGAGCAAATAGGGGTGTGTCGAATAATCTGTGATGTTTTACACACTTTATTTTACACACCCTTTTTTTAGATTCAGCTAAAAAGTAGTTGTATCATTCTACAAAAGAATGGCTCATGATATAAAATTCTTCCTGCGAAGGCGTGTGTTTACGTTCTTTTGGGGGGGGGGCAGGGTATCATCATAAGCGTTTGCGTTCTCTGGCAGCACTTCCATTATGGGACTATACCTATAATACCACTTCCGGCCATCCAGCGCCCCTGTTTTAAGTTCCTTTACCAGCATGGCTGCAGGGAATTTGCCGCCTTCCACACAAACATTATGCTTCTTACAGCTTACAAATCCACCGGACACATAATTAGATGGCGAGCCAAAAATGACTACTGTGTCATATCCCATAGCTGCTGCTGTTTCAAAAGAATGCTGAATGAGCAGCTTTCCATAACCTCTGCGCTGATATTCCGGTTTTATGCAAAGCGGCCCAAAAGTCAGGATATTTTTTACATTCCCGTCACAATCTGTCAGGGTTGCCTTTGTATACATAATATTTCCAATAACCACACCATCAAGTTCTAAGACAAAATCCAGTTCATGGATAAAATCTTTATGTTCCCGCATGATATGGACGAGATAATGTTCCACACATCCAGGCACATACAAATTATAAAATGCATTTCGTGTTATATTTTCTACGGTTCTTCATTGCGAATATTCAGCATTTGATTCTCTCCCTTGTCTTTGATTTTATGTACCAAACAATTCCCAATTAAATTGGAATCTGCAGTTTCACTAAAGCCTGTTTTCACCAGGAGCATATTTTTTAATGAATACCTTTTCGCCAGGAAGTGTCCGGAATAATTCCTCAATCACTCTGCCGCCAAACGGACCAGTCATCTTTTTCAGTTTCCGCTTTTTAGGAATACGAGAATCATTGATTTCCCCGGCGATTTTACTGAGTGCCTTTTCAAAGATTTTGACCATTTCTTTTTCTGGTAAATCGCCAGTTTTCAACCCATATTCATATGTACCACATGCAAACATATTTCTGCCCTCCAAATCCCGATTGAACAAAATCGCTGCGCGATGGCCTGCCAGGGCTGTGGCGCAGTTTTTCATTGTCTAAAAAAGCAGTGGAAATTTCTTTCATAATTCGGTATTGTTTAGTTACCACACTATACAACTGAACCAAGAAAGCCCCACTGCCTATGAAAATAATAACATTTCCTGGTGTCACATGCAATCGTAATTATGATGCCAATGCACCTCCGGACAGGTAGCTGTAACTATTAACACTACTTATTTTGGAGGTTTTACAATGTACGAAGATATTTTTAAATCCATCCGCCAAGCTGCGGAAAAACGCAACCTTAGGGAACGGACCATTCAGCTCTACTGCAGCGATGTCAGCTATTTCCTGCGCTGCACCAATAAGCCTGTTTCTGACCTCACGCTTAAGGATGCAGATGCCTTCCTTACCATGAAACGTCTGGAAGGCAGATCTCCTGAAACGCACAATCATTATCGGGCTTCTATCAAGTTTCTCTATAAGAGAGTACTCAAGATTGCCTGGGATGATGAGGAAGTTCCTGCAATGAAGCGTGAGCGGAACCTTCCAGTTGTCCTTACGCCACAGGAAATCAATGCTATTATTGATGCCACTTCCAATCTTAAGCACAAGGCCATTATCGCTACCATGTACTCTTCCGGCCTGCGTGTGTCTGAGGTTGTCCATCTGCACTATGATGACATTTCCCGTACAAACATGACCATTCATGTCCGGAAAGCAAAAGGCCGCATCGACAGATATACGATCCTTTCCCAGAAGAATCTTGACTTGCTTACTGAATACTGGTTTCAGTGTGGCAGACCGAAAGAGATTCTCTTTCCGAGTTCATGGACTGGAGACTACCTTGATATTGCAAGCGTTAACCAGTTCTTCAAGGCAAGTGCTAAGAAGGCCGGTATTACACGCCGTGTATCTTCCCACGCCTGCCGTCACAGCTTTGCCAGCCACTTATTCGAAAGCGGGGTGGATATCAAATATATTCAGTCCCTTCTTGGACATGTGGACCCCCGTTCTACGGACGTATATCTGCATGTAAGCAACAAAACACTGCTTGGAATCCGCAGCCCTTTTGATGCTCCGGAAGGCGGTGGGTCATGAGCGAAAACTGCACGGTGCAGGATGTGTTTAACCGATTTTATCCTGACTATGAGAAAACTCATGAACTGTCTGCGGCGCAGCGAAAAGCAGCTTATCACATCATGAATTGCAAAACCGGCGCATTTGGTGTCAATATAAGCGTCTGCGAGGACTGCGGCTGTATTTCCATCCATTATAATTCCTGCCGGGACAGGTGCTGTCCCATGTGCCAGGAGTTCCCGAAGGAAAAGTGGGTGGATGCCCGCAGGGAGGATATACTGGATGCCCCATACTTTCATGTGGTTTTCACTGTGCCTGAGGAATTAAATCCTGTCATATACAACAACCAGAAGCCTCTCTATAATGCCTTGTATCATGCGGCTTCCGATACCCTAAACGAACTCGCATCCGACAAAAAATATCTCGGGGCTGATATTGGTTATATCTGCATCCTGCATACATGGGGAAGTGCGATGAACTTTCATCCACATATACATATGATTGTGCTTGGAGGCGGACTTGATAGCAAAAACCACTGGAAAGATAACGGTGAGGACTTTTTTCTTCCTGTCAGGGTCATCTCCAAAGTCTTTCGCGGCAAGTACCTCGCCGAGTTAAAACAGCTATGGACTGACGGAAAACTCGAATTCCACGGTACAGCAGAGCCATACAAAAATCATTATGCTTTCAAGGAACTTTTGGACACCTGCTATTCCAAAGAATGGATTCCTTATTGTAAGAAACCATTTCATGGTGCAGAGTCCGTTATCAAATATCTTGGCAAATATACCCACAGGATTGCCATAAGCAACTGCCGCATAAAGGGTATGACGGATTCCACGGTTACGTTTACTGTGAAGGATTACAAAAACCATGGGCAGTGGAAAGAACTCACACTTTCAGGAGAGGAATTCATCAGGAGATTTCTGATGCATGTTCCCCCAAAGCGTTTTGTGCGGATTCGGCATTACGGCCTGCTTTCTTCCCGTAACAAAAACAAGAAGATAACTCTGTGCCGTAATCTGCTCGGCTGTAAAAAATATATTTCCAGACTGAAGAACCTGGATGCGCCTGCTATCATTAAGCTGCTCTATAACAGGGATG
Source organism: Eubacterium plexicaudatum ASF492 (assembly GCF_000364225.2). Lineage (GTDB taxonomy): Bacteria > Bacillota > Clostridia > Lachnospirales > Lachnospiraceae > Eubacterium_J > Eubacterium_J plexicaudatum. The sequence goes on along the minus strand of NZ_AQFT02000001.1, from coordinate 2,481,830 downwards.
TCTGCAAATGCTCATCCTGTGGTGGAAATATCATTCCTCTGCCGTATGGCAGGTATTGCCCAAGACCTGAGCCACACTTATTATGTTGAATACCAGCAGCTGAATATTTTTAAAAAAGCTTCCTATGGGGGCTTATTTGTGGTGCGCTGGAAATGATTTTAAAAAAATCTCTCTCCATATGCACAGGTATCCAACAGACTGTTTTGCAAAGAGTGTCGAAATTGAAAGCCCATATACAGCGTCTGCCCGGACGCGCCTTTGTTCAACCAGGAAAAATCGAAACTGATGCAAACGAAAGGGCAGTTATCGAAAGATCAAAGCTGCTTTTTCGTTTGCACCACCTTCGATTCTTTCCTTAACGATTTGTCTAATGGTTATATTTTAGCACATCTATATGTTTATTTCATTCAATATTTAGGCCATATTAAAAAGTTTTCAAATTTACTGAACGTCCATTAAGCCCCCAGCAGAGCTGGGGAGAATAGAGTGAGCAGTAGCGATCCCTAAAGTACCAAAAATAAAACCTCCATGTTATCATAGATTTGGGTCTAGGCAACCTAATCAACAATAGCAGGAGGTATCCATAATGGATAATCAGATTTTAGCACATACCAAGTATAATTGCACGTATCATATTGTTTTTATTCCGAAATATCGCCGGAAAGTAATGTATGGGAAGATTGGGAAAGAGGTTGGCGAGATATTGTCCACAGTATGTAAAATCACAGGAGTAAAATTGATAAAAGGCGGAGTATGTCCAAACCATGTACATCTGTATGTTTCGATTCCGCCCAAGATGAGTATCTCGGAAGTGATGTCAAAATTGAAAGGAAAGAGTGCCCTGATGATATTTGACCGACACCCAGAATACAGGGACAAGTATGGCAGACATTTTTGGGCAAGAGGATATTATGCCGAGACGATTGGGCAAGTGAACGAAGAGACAATCAAAAAGTACATCGAAGAGCAGGAGGAATGCAGTAGAATGGAAGGATAAAGAGCCTCTTTTAAGAGGCAGCCAAGTACCAGAGGTTAGTGAAATACTGCCTATAGGCAGCACCGAAAAAGGGGTTGCTTAGACACCGCCTATAGGCGGTACCGAAAAATGCCCCGGAGGGGTTCATCCAAACCACCGGCAGAGCCGGTGGTCAAGCCGTATGGCTGTGATTTGTATTTTACCCTCTCCGGTCTGCGATTAGTGAGAGGGTAACATTTCTGGAAAATGGCACCTTGTTCAAATTATATATCGGAAAAAACGAAAATGTATGATATAATGTCTGTGAGAGAATTGAAATAAACATAAGATTTTTAAGAGGAGCAAAATGGAAGATAGTTATCAGATTTTCAATATACAGATGATGAAAAGGCAGTAGCTTATGTTAAGGCAATTATTAAAGCAGTAGATATGACACATCAGGTGGCAGAAAAATCAAAAATAAAAAACAGAAAAGCAAGAGAAGCGATTGAAACTAAGGATAAAGAATTTATGTGGAATACGCTGCAGGAATACCTGCATGATTACAAAGAATTTATAAATACGACAAATATCATGCGTATATGCAGCGTTGGAATGAACTTTTACAATCAAGTTACTGTAACGGAAATTGAGCGGCAGTTAAAAATGATGATTGGTGTTATTTATGACTAAGTATAAAAATAACGGTACGGTCTGCCCATTAGATTCTTTTTGTTATATAATAAGTCTGACGTACAAGGTCACTCTCTTTCGTATTTGATTGTGTGCAAACTTATTATATATATTAGAAAGTACCTTGTGTGTTATTTCATTTTTAAAAAATTTTAAAGTGGTGTAATGATATAGGAATAAATACATGAGCCGTATAAGTATGGATCCGTATACTATAACAGATGCTGTGAATAGTTTAAGCGGCATGTCAATTACATATTCGGCTAAAGAGCTTGAGACAAATGCAGGGCAGATGAATCCTATCGGTAAAATGTCACATGGGATGATACCAGAATTGGTAATGGGCGAGACGTTTACCTGGGATCGCGTAGATCATTATTTAAATACACGTATATTTGTAGGCAAATATAACGAAAGGAATTAAAACTTTTTTGTCAGGTGTATAAACGGAATAAAGGAACATGCTGATTTTCGTTATAATATCCGGAGAAGCTTTTAAAGCTGATTATAGTAAAAGCATAAAATTAATTGATTTGAATGATGATGAGCAGAAAGGATATGGTAAAATGAGCGACTGTGTATTCACAATAAAAGATATTGTAAGACTGGTTAAGCCGGTAGCTGAGAAATATGGAGTAAAAGCAGTATATTTATTTGGATCTTATGCAAGAGGAGAGGCTGATGAGAACAGCGATCTGGATTTTTTAGTATTTGGCGGGGAAGACTTTAAGCTTACGATGATTTTTGCGCTTGCTGAAGATTTGCGCGGTATATTAAAAAAAAATGTAGATGTCTTTGAAATCAGCGAAATTAATAAAGATAGTGATTTTTATAATACAATTATGAAAGAGAGGCTGTTTGTTGCATGAAATATTCAGATCGGCAGCGTATTCAAAAGATATATGGCTATGCAGTGAAATTACACGAATATATTGAGGCACATCAGATAAAGAAAGAGAATTTACTGACAGAAACACCTATGCAGTGGCTGGTTACAACGCCATTATATAATATTGGAGAACATGTTTATAACCTTTCTGATAAATATAAGGAAGCACACAATGAAATACAGTGGGCGATGATAGCCGGGCTTAGGCATCGCCTGGTTCACGATTATGACGGTACAAATTGGAGTATTATCGTAAATGTTGTTTTTGAAGAGCTGCCTGTTTTAATAGAACAGCTGGAAAAACTGATATAAATAATTTGAGATGTTATGTTCCGTTTATATTTTTGAAACCGGGGAAGTGGAAGCACAGATTGATAAAGAGTGTTAAAAATTCTCATTTATCGGAATGTAAAAATCGGATTTTTAACAGAAATCATTCTAAATTTTAAAGTTTTTATTTATTTAGAGGTTCATTGATGGATAAGGAAATAATTATAAACGCTTTAGTCAACGGGGAAATAGAGTTGGAAGCAATAGAAAAAGAGCTATATGTTTGTGATTTTAGAAAGATGATTTATAGGAAACTGCACACAAATGTATCTAAGCAACATATAAATATAATTCGGAAACTTATGGTTATAGAAATAGCGGAACGTGAGAAAGACCCATATGATGATGAAATAGTAATTGAAGAAACATATAGATTTCGATGCTTCTTTTGGAGTTGAGTGGCAGTTTTTTGATTGGAGCAGGGTACAATGAAACAATTGAAAAAATGACACAGGCCGACGGCATACTGTTAGGCTTCCCAGTTTATACAGCGAATATTTCTGCCAATATGCAGGTTTTATTGGAAAGGGCATCTGTAGTAACAGATATGAACCGGAGAGACAATCTTCTGCAGCATAAAGCTGGGGCAGCTGTCACAGCAGCACGTCGCGGAGGGGCATTGCATACACTGGATGCGATGAACCATTTTTCATGCTGCAGGGGATGTATATAGCTGGTTCCTCTTATTGGCCGATGGCTTATGGTCAGATGCCGGGTGACGTTACGAATGATGAAGAAGGGCTGGTTACGATGAAGCATTTAGGGCAGAATATGGCGTACCTGTTAAAATGCCTGAAAGGGGGAACTGATTTATGATAAAAAAGATAGCGCTGTCCTTACTGTCGCTGCTCTTACTATTTACTGTTACAGGCTGTGGAGCTGATGAAAACCATGAAAGTTCATCAACATCACAGGCGACGCCGGAAAATACATACATTGACAAAGAAACGGAACGTATAGAGGATCAGCAGGATATGGCTGCCAGTTCAGATGCAGATGAAGTTGTATCCATGCAGGGCGCTGATCAGGATAAGGAGGATGGTTTAGCTATGGGTAGTAAGGAATCGTTAAATTGTGGTTGTATCGTTATAAGGTATAAAATAAAGATAGTGGGTATGTATGAAAGCAATTCTCTGTTATCGGGAAAAGGGGATCGGCTCTGTGGCAGAGCAGTATGCCCGGTATCATAAAATCCATGTGGAGACTGCGGAACCGGACGGTAAACAAAACGGCCAACAGAACGGACAAGGGGAGATTTCAGAGCAGGATATCCAGATGGTTGCCATGGCCGATCTGGTGGTTGCCGTATGGGACGGAAAGAGCAGGGGTACAAAAAAGATAGCCGATTATGCGAGAAAAACCAGGAAACCGGTGAAGGTCATTACGGTGACAATGGAATAAAAAAGAATATAGGAAAACAAGGCAGGACATATATCTGGATAATCAGATATGCGGCCTGCCTTTTTCATGGGAGGTGAGATTCATTTGAAAATGGTATACCTTGCCAGCCCCCTGCGTGGGGATTATGACAGGAATATCAAAAGTAAGCGATGAACAACCTACCGTTCCCCTGATGTTTAGGTGTAAAATAGTTTATAGCGGCAGCTGAGGCTTGTTTTCAGGTGTTATCGTTTCAACATCAATCAGCCCTGTACAGTGTTCTTTGATAAAACTGCTCCATGGAAGAAGTATTTCAACCGCAGCAGGATCATCTTTATGATCGGGCATATACAGCAGCAGGATATAAAGATACTGGAATACATTTAACTTATTGGCCTTTGCAGTTTCTATCATGCTGTAAACAAGCGCACCTGCTTTAGCACCCGCAACGGATGTATGGAACAGGGAATTTTTCCTTCCGATGGCATAAGATTTTGCACGCCGCTCCGCTGCATTGTTTGACAATTCGCATCTGCCGTCCAACAGATAGCTCTGCAGCGTTTCTCTGTGGTTTATCGCGTAATTGACAGCTTTTTCCAGCTTGCTGCCGCCGAGCGGCTTTAGTGTTTCGACCCATGCCCAGAACTTTTCCCAGACAGGCGGCTCCTTTTCCAGGCGTTTTGCTTTCCGCAGGTCCGGTTCCATGCCTTTGAGTCCTTTTTCAATGAAAAAGAGCTTGTTGAAGAACATGAGCCAGATTTCAGCCGGGATTATGCTTTTCATTTGTTCCGGGCCTGGAAGCGGGATGTCTTTTACTTCCGTTTCTGAATTTATGTCCAGCAGTTTCAACTGCTTCTGCCGCTCTGTCGGGAGGGCTTCGTAAAACTTCCTGCGGCAGTGTGCGCAGCACACAGCGAGTATTACATCTTCTACCTTGTTATAGCCGCTGTACCCGCCGCACTGTACGATGCCGGAAAATCCATCCAGGAATGCCTTTGGAAAATCCCCCGCTGCGCCCCGCCTGGTATTCGTAAAGCACGATCGGCGGCAGGCCATCGCTTCCGCTTAAATACAGCCACATATTATGTGACTACCCACATAATATGTGTTATGTGCTGAGTTTTTGAGAAAGGCCGGAATCCACAAGAATGCTGTATTTCAGCCATTTATTCCAAAAACTCATAACATAATTATTTATCTTGCATTCTGAATGAAATCAGGTATATCCTGGTTTTTTGGATGCGATTGCTCAAGTGTATTCGGTATATTTGTTTCCGCTTTTCTTTCTTTCAATATCAGGCCTACAGTAAGGCATGGAATTTGATTCCCAAAATTCCGATCAGTTTTTCATTAATCCGCCTTTACCTTTTATTGGCAACGGAAAGGACTGGCTGGGAAGAACGTCAGGAATCTTGTCGTTTACTGTTGGGAACTGCTATTTGCTCTAAGCAGCAAGCTGTCGGAATATTACAGGTACACAGACCAGAATGTCCATGCATTATTTTTTCTTAATAAGGCTTATCTGGTACTTAGCGGCCCTCTATTACATGAAGGTGGAAGTGAATTGCTTGGAGATGTAATTGAAGCTATCGCAGAAATAGCTTCTGATGTGGCCGCGATTTGCGATGAATCAGCATACAATAAATTGTAGTTAGGAGCTTTGATGAAAGGTCCAATCCAAGAAAATACGGATACGCTGCGGAAGGAGATGTTCCATATGGTTATATGCTGGCCGGAGAGATATTTACCACGGAAGATACGGAAGAAACGGGCAGATACGCTTGGCGCAGATTTTCATAGTGGCACATATTTGTGACAGACTGCTTGAGGAATGCCAGATTTTTTGTCAGGCGGTATTATATTCAGCGTGGGAATCGTATGGCTGCTCCATAAGTTCTTCCTACTCCATATCATATTTACCGACGCTTTTGATTATGATATGTGTAAAGATATTCTCGCTGTCGTTATGCCCGTCCGTGTGGGTGTAGACAAGCGCTTGGTGCCTTGGAAAATATTTTGTGACATATTTCAGCTACAATGACATTGGATTTTCAGTTGGCGGTAGGCTGGTAATTCTGGTTGAAAGCCAGTCTTTATGTTATGCATAACATAAAGACTGTGCTTCAGTATCGCTATTCGGGTTCTTTTCGAGATTGTCTGTATGCTGTCCGGTTGTGGCAAAGCTGCCCGCCATTTTTATGACTGCATATTCGCCAGAATATGCAGCCGAGGGTATGGGGAGCGGAATCCCCATCAAGTTTTGCCGGGCGCTCAAAATGAACGAAGTGAGTTTTGAGCTGCTCAGGCGAAACTTGCCTTTTATTTCAGAACTGACATAAGGGGCGCTGTACGAAATACGGGATAAGGCATTCTTCGGTATAACTCTGTTGGAGTTGCTATAAAGACCGACAGGAAGGATTGGAATTCTTAAGAAAACGGTTCACGGGAAATACCAATATAGGTATTGATAAAACTGGCGGAGCGGTATGATGTTACTGTTGCCTATATTTTGGGAATAACGGACAATAGAGGAAAATACGGCGAATAGAAGGCTATGGTATGGATAAGTTATGTTGTACTATAGCTTTTTACTATTAAGTGGGTATTGCAAGATGAATATAGAAATATTATTATGTACAAAGAGGAGGAGATGATTAAATTGGGACAATATGATGCTGTGGGAGGACGACAGTTAAATGAATCAGTATAAGATTATGCTCGTTGATGATGAGCCAGATATATTGGATTTGCTTGAAAAAGCCTTAAACATAGAGGGCTTTTTCAATATTACGAAAATTGACAATGGGATTTCTGCTGTAACTACGTGCAGGGAAATGCGGCCAGATGTGATGGTTTTAGATGTCATGCTGCCGGATATAGATGGGTATGAAGTGTGTAAACAGATCAGGGAGTTTTCCCACTGCCCTGTTTTGTTTCTTTCTTCAAAAAACGATGAACTGGATAAAATACTTGGACTGGCTGTCGGAGGTGATGATTACGTTACAAAGCCGTTCAGTCCGAAAGAGATAGCATACAGGGTAAAAGCACAGTTACGCCGTATAGAATACAGGCAAGCTCCGATACAGGATCTTTCTGTTAAAATCGGCGAACTGATGATAGACACTGACGGCTGCAGGGTTTTGAAGAATGGAAAAGAAATCGGGCTGACTGCGCGGGAATTTGAGATTTTACGGTATCTGGCGGAGAACCTGGGACGGGTGATCAGCCGGGAGCGCTTGTATGAAACGATCTGGGGCGAGGACAGCTTTGGGTGTGATAATACGATGATGGTGCATATCCGTCATCTTCGAGAAAAATTAGAGGAAAACCCCGCGGCGCCCAAATATATTATCACGATGAAAGGTTTAGGATATAAACTGGTGAATCCATATGAGAATTAAAAAGAAACGAAATCCATTTTTACGAATCTTCATTTTCGTGGCGGTATTGCTTTTTGTTACTGTCTCTGCCGCGATCGGGATGTTTTATTATTTTTTCGGAATCACTGAGCCGGAGGGATTAAGCCTTGCTTCATGGCCGAATCGGTTTACGGATAATTTTTCCATATGGATGGGGAACGATAACGGCGGGATCACGGGATCAAGATAGAAGAAATAGGACTTGAGCGGCTGGATGAATATGGGCTGTGGCTTCAGGTCATTGATGAAACAGGGCAGGAAGTTTTCTGTCACAATAAGCCTGAGAATTACCCGGCAAGATACTCTGCGTCTGAATTGATTTCACTTTCCGAGGGCGCTTATGAGCAGGGATATACGGTTTTTGTGAGCAGTTATGAAAGTCATGAAGGAACATGGAGTTATTTGATCGGGTTTCCTTATGCCATAGGAAAACATATGCTTTATTACAACGGGGAGCATGTCGGACGGCTTTCGCTTTTGTTCCTCATGGGAATCTCTTTTATCTTGTGCTTCGTTTTTCTGTTCATGGTTTGTTATGGTTTCTGGCTTACCAGGCATCTTGGCAGGATTGTAAAAGGTATCGGGGATATTTTCCTGCGTTCCTATGCTCCGCTGACTGAAAAAGGAATGTTTGGCGAAATATACGGGGCACTGAACCAGATGGATACAGAGATCTGCCAGAGTGACAAGGTTCAGGAGGATACGGAACTAAATATTACCCACGACCTGAAGACGCCGCTATCACCGATTAAAGGCTATGCGGAGCTGCTTATGGGAAACCCTACCCCTGATAAGGAAGCTGTACAGGAATACGGCGGGATTATCTTAAAAAGTGCGAATCACACAGAGAAAATGATGAATGACCTAAAGCTGACCTATCAGCTGGATTCGGGTGCAGTTCCATATCATCCGCAGACGGTACGCCTTGTTCGTTTCTTAAAAGAGCTGGTCATTGATATTGTAAATGATCCCGCCTTTACAAACCGTAGGATTGAGTTTGAAAACAATATACGGGAATGTGCGGTCAGCCTTGATATCGGCTTGTTCCGCCGTGCGGTGAATAACCTTATCATGAATGCTTTGACACATAACCCGCCGGAAACAGAAGTGACGATACGTATAGATTCTGGTTCAGAGAAGAAGGCGCTGATCTGCATTTCTGATAACGGGACAGGCATGAGTGATAAGGAGCAGTCGGAGCTTTTCAATCGGTATTATAGAGGAACAAACACGAAGGAAAAACCAGAAGGGAGCGGACTCGGACTTGCGATTGAAAGCAGATTATCACGCTCCATGGCGGCAATATTAATGTCAAGAGCAGGTTAGGTGAAGGAACATGTTTTACGATCGTTCTTTCTTTGGAAAATCAATAACACGATGAAGTTTGATAGAGGTATGAAATTAAGGCAGACTTAAGATACAAAAAAGCACTGCCTAAGATAGATGATCTATGCTAAAAGCCAAGTCATCTATTTTTTATGCCCTTAAAATGAACGAGGAGGATTAAGATGAAAACAAGTAAAAAGAAAATTTGGATTGGCTGTGGGATACTGTGTGTGTTGAGCGTGCTTCTTTCGTCATGGTATGCGGTAGCTTACAATAATTCCCGTCTGGTAGTTCCGATGGATTTTAAGGATTATGTATTTGATATAAAGGATTTGCGATGATTGTTTCGGTTTCTCTCACTTGTGCTTATCTTGTCGCACTGTTTGTCATGCTTTTTATCCATGCAGGAAAAAAGCAGATACAGGCAGTAGAAACAGGCGTCACCCGTAAAATAAATCCAAAGCTGGGGTGTTTGGGAGTATTGGGGTTTGCCGGTTTCTGGACATATCCTGTGGATGGTACAGTTTTTCCGTTTGCGTTTTTCCTGTTCTTCGGCTTTTTTGGTTTTTACTATGAAGGAAAGATGTCAGGAACATTTATGGATGAGCGTTTCCGTGAGAATATTGTCCGTGCTAAGCTGAAAGCGTATAGGATTACTTTCGGGGTTATGCTTGCCGCGCTGATCATTCTTTGTCAGGGGAAACTATTTGGAAACCTTGAGTACACCCTGATTGCTGCAATTATTATTCTTTCCCTTGCATTGGGCCTGGGGATTTTCCTCTCTGAATATTTGCTGTACCGGTATGACCATGACGACCAGGCAGAGGAAGGCGGGGAATAGGATATGGCAGAATTTGAATGCAGATTAAAAAAGTACCGGCAAATGAAAGATCTGACACAGGAGCAGCTGGCAGAAAAAGTAGGTGTGCGCCGGGAAACAATTATGCGTCTGGAAAAAGCGCAGTATAATCCGTCATTAAAGCTGGCAATTGATATTTCCAGGGCTGTAGAAGCACCGATAGAAGAAATTTTTGTTTTTAAACAATAGAATTTACGTTTCGCAAAAATTCTATTGTCGTGTAATGATAGAATCCACGCTTTGCGAAAATTCTATTGTCATGAATATTTGAACCCATGCTTTGCGAGGATTTATTATCATGAACAAAAATCTGCCCGCTGTAACATTTCGCGGACATTTGTATGTTTATCTATGTAAAAAAGCAGAGGAGTGTGGATATGAAAAAGATTTTACTGGTAGAGGATGACGACCTTTTAAATAAAACGCTGACCTACAACCTGATTTCTGAGGGTTATGATACTGCATCAGCTCTGAATGCAGTCACAGCCACCGAGTTATTGACGCAGACGGAATATGACCTGGTACTTTTGGATATCAACCTGCCGGACGGCAGCGGCTATGACCTGTGCAGGCTCATAAAGCCGGAGAACCCTGACACGCTGGTGATCTTCCTGACTGCCAATGACCAGGAGAGCGACCAGATCCGGGGGTATGAAGTCGGGGCGGTAGATTATATCACCAAGCCCTTTTCCATTGGTGTGCTGCTGCGGAAAATACGGGTCATGTTCGCTATGCTGGAACACCGGGGAATGGCAAAGGATTTTTATGATGACGGCAGGCTGTTTCTGGACTTTTCGGAGCAGTCCGCTGCGCTGAATGGAAATCCCATTACCCTTTCCCCCATGGAGTATAAGATGCTGTACCTGTTCTGTAAAAACCCAAAACAGATCCTGACCAGGCAGCGGCTTCTGGAACGGCTGTGGGATGTGGATGAAAACTATGTGGACGAACACACACTGACAACCTCCATCAGCCGCATACGGGGCAAGATTGAGGCTGATGGCGATACTTATATCAAAACGATTTACGGAATTGGGTATCAATGGATGGGAGGCGAGAGAAAATGAATCTGGGGCGAATCTCTGTAAAAAGGATATTCCTGCTGCTTAGCGGCGGTATGGCGGTTTCCATGCTGGCCATCTGTGCGGTTTTCTTTGTGGTAACAGGACAGATATGGATACTGATTGTCGGTATATTACTGATGCTCTGTGGCCTTGCCTGGATGTTCCTTCTGACAGTTGTTTTCAGTAAACGGCTTTCCATATTTACCAGGGAGCTGTGCCAGGCAATGGATCAGATGATAAGCGGAAGCGGAGAGCCTGCGCGTGCCGTGGACAGTGAAACACTCTTTGCCCGTATCAGCTACCGTCTTTCGCGGCTGTATGGGATTATGCAGGAAAATCGGCGGAAGGTGGATGAGGAACGGCAGGAGCTGCAGATGCTGGTATCGGACGTTTCCCATCAGGTAAAAACACCGGTGGCAAATCTGAAAATGGTGACGGACACGCTGCTTTCAAAGCCGGTTACAGAAGAAGAACAGCGGGAGTTCCTGAAAGGCATCCGGAACCAGACGGACAAGCTGGAGTTTCTTTTTCAGGCCCTTGTGAAAACCTCCCGGCTGGAAACCGGGGCGATCCGGCTGGAAAAGAAAGATGCCCCGCTGATCGATACGCTGGCGATGGCCTTAAGCGGTATTGTATATGCGGCGGAGAAAAAGAATATATCCGTAACGGTGGACTGTCCGGAGGATCTGTGCCTTTCCCATGACAGCAAGTGGACGGCGGAAGCAGTGTTCAATCTGCTGGACAATGCGGTGAAATATACTCCGGCTGGAGGCGCTATCCGGGTCTTTGTAGAACAATGGGAAATGTATGTAAAACTGAGTGTGTCTGATACTGGAAAGGGTATTTCCGAGAGCAATCAGGCCGCTATTTTCCGGCGCTTCTATCGTGAGGAGGAGGTACACGAGCAGCAGGGCGTGGGCATTGGCCTGTATCTGACCCGCGAGATCGTAACACGGCAGGGCGGCTATATCAAAGTGGTTTCGGAGCCGGGCAAGGGTTCGGAATTTTCCATTATGCTCCCTACAAGATAGCACATGGCAGAGGGACATTCCAAGCTGTCTGGCGTAAATATTTTCGCAGCAGTGTGCCGATAAAGCTGCCAGTGGCAGGTTTTCGGCTGAAATGTCCGAGTCTTGTAACATTTCAGCCGCATTTTTTATGCCGCTTCGGACATTTCTGTGACATTTGGATTTTATAATGTCCTTATCAATTAAGAAAAGGAGCATTTGATTATGAATGTATTACAAACAATCGACCTGAAAAAGTATTATGGCAGTGAACCCAACATCACCCGTGCCCTGGATGGTGTCAGCCTGTCAGTAGAACAGGGTGAATTTGTGGCAATCGTCGGAACGTCCGGCAGCGGTAAATCCACCCTGCTTAACATGATGGGCGGGCTGGATACGCCCACGTTCGGCAATGTGATTGTCCGTGGGGATGAGCTGGCCAAAAAGAATGACGAGGAGCTGACCATCTTCCGCCGCCGCAACATCGGCTTTATCTTCCAGAACTATAACCTTGTCCCGATCCTGAATGTGTATGAGAACATTGTCCTGCCTGTGGAGCTGGACGGAGATGTGGCAGACAAGAAGTTCATGGACGAGATTGTGAGGATGCTGGCGTTGGAAGATAAACTGCAGAATATGCCGAATAACCTTTCCGGCGGACAGCAGCAGCGTGTCGCCATCGCCCGCGCCCTGATCACCAAACCAGCCATCATCCTGGCCGATGAGCCCACCGGAAATTTGGATTCCAGGACCAGCGCCGATGTACTGGGGCTTTTAAAGCGTACCAGCATGGAGTTTAACCAGACCATTGTTATGATTACCCACAACAACGAGATTGCCCAGCTTGCTGACCGGATCGTAAGGATTGAGGACGGCAGGAGTGTGGAGTAAGGAGGTGGCAGACTATGACATGGCCTTTTGAGAATGATACCAGCGCTATCATTAAAAAATTAGCGTCTGCTCAATTAAAGAAAGAGCGTTTGAAGAAAAATTTTACGGTTACTGCAATTTCATTGGCAACATTTTTGATGGCGTCCGTATTGCTCCTGGTTTCTGGAATTATTACAGTGAACCAAAATGGAGGCAATAACATAACGGGGTCTTATCATGCGCTTATTTCCGGCATAGAAAAAGAACAATACCAAAAATTGTCTGATGATGTGCGGGTGGAACTATGCGGATTCACAGTTTCCATTGGCAGTGTGAAATCTGGAAATGACCGCCTTAATATTTCGTATTCCAACAATGATGCACTTACATTAAATGGGCTGTCTGTTGACCAGGGGAAAATGCCAGAGAAAGCAAATGAGATCTTGATTGAACAGGAATACTTAATCCGGCAGAAGATAAATGCTAAAATTGGAGATACCATCCGACTGCCAGACCCAAACAAGGTTGAAGAAAAATCCTTTCTTATAACAGGATACCTGAAAACAGGGGCGAAAGGCACTGACCGTTCCTTATATGCGGCTATGGTTTCTGAAGAATACTTCTTAGAAATGGATGGACGGGATAACTTTTCACCGGCAGTAATGCTCCGTGTAAATTTAGATGCGGGCTCTGGGGATGTAAAAAACCTAATATCACAGATAGCGGCTGATGCAGGCTGTAAAGCGGCTCCTTCTTATAATGAAGCGTATCTGAACCTTAGCCAGCCTTCGGCATTGATGGTTCTGGCGGCTGTTGCCGGGCTGGTTGTTATCGTGATCGCTGGTGTTTTGGTTATATACAACATTTTTATATTTCCATTATCAATTCCATTAAACAATATGGACAGCTTCGCACAATAGGTATGACAGCAAAACAGATTCAAAGGCTTGTTCTCAGGGAGGGGACTTTGCTGATGCTGCCTGCAATTCCTATTGGGCTGATTGCGGGAATTGCAGTGGCTTATCTTTTAATTCCACATGGATTTGGGTTATGGAATGTGCTATGGATATGCCCGGTTGTTGTTGCGCTAACCTATGCCACTGTGCGCCTGTCCATCAAAAAGCCTGCTAAGATAGCCGCGGCCGTTTCACCTATAGAGGCTTCCCGCTATGAACAAAATAATCAACCGAAAGGTAAACATAGGCAGCACAAGCTAACGCCGGGGTCTTTGGCAGTCAACCAGGTTTTGCGTTATAAGAAAAAGAATATACTGACAGCCGCCTCCCTTGTCCTGACTGGCGTCCTGCTGTTAGGTTTATCCTCTGTCCTTTCTTCTATAAATGCAGAAGATATGTCTTTATCCGGATTTGCAAGAGGACAGTTCGTTTTAAAGATCTCGAATCAGGAGCTGATGGAAAATCCTTTGGAGATTTTGCAGGGTTCAAGCCCTTTTACGGAGGAAGTGGAAAAAGAACTCTCGCAATTATCAGGTGTGCAAAAGATCATGAACGATCAGCATCTCCCAGTTTCCTATGATCAGCAGGCTCTGGAATCAGATGCTGAAATTGTAGGATTTGAGAAAGCAGATATGGATTTGCTGCAAAGCTGTCTCTTAAATGGAAACCTATCAGATTATGGGCAAATGGCTTCTGAGGATCAGATGGTGATTGGCAGGCCGGGTGACTTTGAGAAGTATTTTGGCATTCATCCAAAAGTCGGCTCGTCTGTAACGCTGAAGATTTTTGATGGGCAGCATACGGAGAACCTGGAATTTGAGATTGTGGCAGTCCTTGACGAAAGTAAAATTGGAAATCATGGCGATAAAATAGATATGCTGTTATTGTCGGTTGATTCCATGCAAAAAATCGCACACAGCAATCTGACATATCAGTATGTGATTCGTGTAGAGGATTCTTTGGAACAGCAGGCAGAAAGCGAAATAGACCAGATTGTATCAGATAACCCGCGGCTGAGTGTGGATTCCCTTTCTGCTGCCATTGCCCAGAATGAAAACTTTCTGCAGGGGACACAGTTAGCCCTTGCGATAGCCATTGTTTTGATTGGCTGTTTTTCCGTGATGAATTTGTTGAATACAACTCTGACGGGAATTATCGTAAGGCGCAGGGAATTTTCTCTCATGCGTTCCGTGGGAATGTCCCAAAAACAATTATCCGTGATGGTTCATAAAGAGGGATTGATCGTAGTCGGCATGGGACTTGTATTATCTGTGGTAATTGGTGGAGGAATTGGATATGTTCTTTGCTCATTTTTGAAGAACAGCCTGATGAACTATTTGAATTATCGATTTCCATTTGGTATTACAATCTTGAACTGTGCGATTATTATTTTATGTAGTGTGCTGATTACAACAGGGGCCTTAAAGCAGCAAAGCAAGTCATCCATGATGGAAGCTCTGCGATAATAGAAGGAGGTGGCAGACCATGACATGGCCTTTTGAAAATGACACCAGTGCCGTTACCCGCAGGTTATCAAATGCCCGTATTGGACAGAACCGTTTCAGGAACCGTCTGATTGGGATCATTATCTTTATGGCTGCGGCCATTATGGCATTTGTTTCTTCTTATGCTTTTAACATTACAAATGAATATGCGGCATCGACTGCATATCAGGGGATTTTCCAGAACCTTTCAAAGGAGAATATCTCTTTGCTGAAAGAAGATTCCCGTATCCAAAATATGGGCATATACCAGTCTGTCGGTATGACAGAGCAGAAGAACGGCATCACAATGGGTATGGTATGTTCTGATGAAACAACTATGCAGCTCTCCAACATCACACTGGTGGAAGGATGTATGCCCCAGGCGGCGGATGAACTGCTTGTGGAAAGGGGATATATAGAAACCCTGAACCTGAAAGCGGGGATTGGTGACACAATATCCCTTCATTACCGTAATCAGGAAAGCCGCCAGTTAGAAACAAAAGATTTCCGGATTACAGGTTTTATTCAGACAACCGCTGAGAATGACAGGGACAGGGTTGCGTATAACGCGATTGTCTCACAGGATTTTGTGCGGGAAAACCCTGCTCTTTCTGCCGGGTCTGCAGCAGCAATGATTTCTGTCCGTGATACTGCCAAATATACAAATCAGGAACTGAAAGACTTGGTACGGACGATTGGCCTGGACTGCGGAATATCTGTAGACAATATTCAGGTAAATAATTTGTACATCGACAGTAATAACATGTCAAAAGAGACGGTACTGACGGTTTTGCTCGTTGGGCTGGTCTTAATTGGTGTATGTTCCCTGGTCGTCTACAATATATTTTATATTTCCGTGATAAATAATGTAACTTCCTTTGGACAACTGCGTACAATTGGCACTACAAAGAAGCAGATCAAACAGATTATTTCAAGGGAGGGAAATTATCTTGCACTTCATTTTATTCCATTTGGGTGTATTGCAGGTGGAATGCTGTCCTTTCTGATAGACCGGAGCGCTTTTTTGCTGCTTCCTGATATTATAACTTCGTTTTTGTCAGGAATCGTTGTATTTGTCTGTGTAAGGCTGTCTATTTTAAAACCGGCGAGGATTGCCATGTCAGTTTCACCTGTGGAAGCATTCCGTTATAGCGGTTATAGTGGAACAAAAAAGAGGAAGAAGAGTGGGAAGCGCCTTACACCGTTTTCACTTGCAGCAATGAACCTGTCCCGTAACAGGAAGAAAAGCATATTGACCTTTGCTTCACTGGTCTTGAGCGGAATGCTGTTTGTAGGCATTTCTTCCCTGCTGACTTCCCTTGATCCTGAACAAAGGGCAAAGCAGAGCTTTCCTTATGAGGAAAGCTATGTGGTAGAACTGAACCGGGCGCTGGTCACGCCTACGTTTTCCCTTACGCAGCTGCAGGAAGACAATCTTCTGACAGATGAATTGGAAAGTCAAATTTTGTCGATTGAAGGGGTAGATGAAATCATCCGCCAGCAGGAAATATGTGTCAGGATAGATGGAATGGAAACAGCAATCCGGAGTATAAACAGAGAAGATTATAAAGAATTAAAGGACAGAGTAATGGCAGGGGAGCTGCCGGATTGTGACCATACAGGGGAAAACTCCCTTATCATTAACATGGGAAGCCCGGAATTGGAATATCTGCATAAGAACTATGATGTGGGCGATACCGTCACTTTTTCACAGACAGGAGATATTCCGCAAAGCAGCCTTGCTTATACAGTATCTGCTGTTATTTTTGACAGAGACAGCGCTGCCAGCTTTATCCTTCCGGCGGGTGAAATGAAACGGATGGTCCCCTATAATGCAAACAGTGCGTTTGTGATTCGGACAAAGACAGACAGTCATGCTGAAATTGAGAGCGAATTACATTCAATGGTTTTGGCAGGCGATACTTTGCGCCTAAAGACATTAAAAGATATGACAATGCAATATAAAAGTGTTTTCAGCACAATTTCCATTGCGGCATATGCACTCTTAGCGGTTATTGTTATGTTCAGTATCATCAACCTGGTCAATACCAGTATGACAAATATCATTTCCAGAAGGAAGGAAATGGGATTGTTCCGGGCAGTTGGTTTAGGCAGCAGACAGCTGTATCATATGATAGGCTTTGAAAATGCATTTCAAACGCTTGGCAGTTTTGCCGCCTCCCTTATCTGCGGTCTGGGAATTGGAAAAGCAATTTGCTCTGCTGTGGGGAACGTACCCGGATTTAGCTTTGTAAATTACACTTTCCCTGCTGTACCGGTTCTCTTATATGTTTTATTGGTTTTTATGCTTCAATTAGCACTTACAAAATGGGCTGGCCTGTATTGTAGAAAAGATAGTGTGGTGGAGCAGCTCCGTGTGACGGAATAGGAGGTGGAGGACATGACATGGCCTTTTGAAAATGACACCGGCGCCATTGTGAAGAAACTGGCGAAGCGGAGCCTTGCCAGCGAGAAACGCCGGAACCTGATGGTGGTGGTCGCCGTCGCTCTGGCGGCGTTCCTGGTTTGCCTGTCAGCGGTCATATCCGTCTCAGTTGCACAGATCCAGCGTAATCAGGTGGCTGATACCTATGAGGCGGTCTTCACCGGCGCGGAGGCGGACCATGTGGCGGTCCTGAAAGAGCTGCCGGAGTTTGCCCGTGTGGGCGAATACTATCTGCTGGGGCAGGAGTATTCCATGCAGGGATACAACGCCTCCTATGTGTACTGCGACAGCGACATGATGTATATTGCCCGCAGCCAGATGGAGCTTATAAAAGGAGAACTCCCGACACAGGCGAATGAAGTCGCTGTCAGTGAATATTTTCTCTCCGCTTACGGTTCCAATGCCAAAATCGGTGAGACGGTTCGGTTGGATACCGAGAGCTTTCATGGCGACTATACCGTGATCGGAATCCTGTCTAATGTGGGAGAAAAGGAAGCGAATCTATGTGCCATTGCTGTTTCTAAAGAGGCCTTAACACAGTGGGCCGGATTTGACCCTGCAGGATACCGTGCCTATGTGCATTTCAAAAATGACAGGCAGTTTGACCAGGAGGCCATGGCTGCCCACTGCCGGGAGATTGCCGCACAGTTTGGCTCTGCGCATGTAGGGATGAACAGCAATTATTTTGCTTCTAATTCAAAGTCTATTGACTTTGTAACCATTTTCGGTATATCCGCCCTCGTGCTTGCCGGCGGATATGTAGTCATCCAGAGTATATTCCGTATTTCTGTGAACGACAAAATACAAAGCTATGGACAGCTCCGTACCATCGGCGCAACACCGAAACAGATTCGGCGCATTGTGAAAAAGGAGAGCGATCGGCTGGGCGGCATTGGGATCCTGATTGGCATCCTGCTGGGCGGCGGCCTGCTCCTGTTTCCAAAAGGTTTCCATGGGGGGTATTATGGGATAGCTGTACTTCTGACCGTGGTGGTCTGTTGGGTCATGGTATCTGTCTCGGTTCACAGACCGGTCAAAATAGCTGCCAACATTTCACCGCTGGAGGCAATGCGTTTTTTGGCAGGTCAGGAAAAGGTACACAACAGAAAGAAACACCGGAAACTTAGTCCCGTATCCATGGGATTGGCAAATTTTGGGCGTGACCGCAAAAAGTCAGTGAGTATTGCAGTGTCTCTAAGCCTGGGCGGGATCCTTCTTCTGGTGGTGTCTTCCATGGTCCTGACTCGGTCGCCAGAGCAGGCTGCAAGGCTGTTTTTCCCGGACGGGGATATAAAGATATATCTGTCTTCCGAGCAGCCGGAGGAAGAGATTATGGCTGCAGGCAATCCGCTGGATGAAAACTTAAGGCAGGAGATCCTTTCTGTGGACGGGGTGACAGATGTGCTGGTCACCCGCCGGTCTCTGCACAGCAAATTTAGAACTTCCGAAAGCGCTGAGGCCGGTATGTGCGACATGCTGACGGACTCAAACCGCATGGATGTAGAGGCTGCTCTGGTATCCGGCGCCATGCCGGCAGATACCCACAGCATCCTTTTGAGTACGGGTTATCAAAAGCACCATGCCGATATGGATGTTGGGGCCACTATTGAGCTGACCCTGGGTCAGGAAACTGTGAAAGTTACCATATCCGGACTGTTCGATGCGTCGAAGGCAGCAAACGGACATGGTGCGCTTGCCATGGATTCGGCGGCCCTGTTCGCGCCGGAGGAGTTGTTTCGCGAGATACATCCTGAAATCGAAAGCTTTGACTATTCCTGGAGTATTGTGAATGATTCCGGAAAAGCAGAATTTGTGGAAAGCAGGCTTAAGGAGTTGATATCAGGCCGCAGCAATCTTGGAATGGATACGATAGACGCACATATCGAATATGAGAAAATACAGAGCAGCATTATTTTTGGAAGCCTGCAGGCCCTTTCCTGGCTGATCTTCCTGTTCGGCGTTGTCAACCTGATCAATACGACGCTTTCCAACCAGATGTCCAGAAAAAAGGAGAACAGTATTCTGCGTTCCATTGGCCTGACCGGGAAGCAGCTATGCCGGATGAATATCATTGAGGGGATGTGCTATGCATTTTTTGCGGCGCTTACAGTCCTGATCCTGGGGCTGCCGCTTTCCGTAGCAGTCTGTGCGGAAGTCAGTAAAAAATCCTTTGCCGGTACAGTTGTCCCATATCAGTTCCCATTCCTGCAAATGGGGCTGTTCCTCCTTGTGCTGTTTGGCATGGAGGCAATCCTGTCTGTCTGGATGGTTCGCAGGCAGAAAAAGCAATCTCTGATAGATCAGATGCGGGCGATGGAGTGATTCCGATGGAGGGATTGATCGGTTTTTATTCAGCATTTCACAGCAACAGATAAACATTTCACAGCAATCAAATTGTTTTGGCGTTTCCGACAGGCTATAATAAAATGTCTGTCTATGGCAGCGGCAAAAGTATATCTTTTGCCGCTGGCGATATCATGAGCGCAAGTGAGTCAACATGCTTGCATGATATAATGACGAGGAGGTGGCGCATTGATCCGTATTGCAATCTGTGATGATGAAAAACATATGTCTGAGCATATAAGGTCAATGGTCTCTGATTTCTTTCGTAAAAAGAACCGGGAGATCAGCCTCCGTATGTTTTCCAGCGGCGAAGAGCTGCTGAACTACAATGGGCAGATCGACATCCTGTTTCTGGATATCCAGATGAAGGACATGGACGGCATGGAGACGGCAAGGAGACTCAGGGCGGATAAGTTCCGGGGCTTTTTAGTCTTTATTACGGTACTGAAAGAGATGGTGTTCCAGTCTTTTGAGGTACAGGCCTACGATTATCTGGTCAAGCCGGTGGATAAAAAACAGTTTGAAAAGACGATGGACCGCCTTTACGCTTCCATGCAGAATGCCAGCGAAGACAGCCTGCTGGTGCAAAAGGGATATGAGGGGCGCATCATCCCAAAGGATGAGATTGTCTTCTGTGAGATTATAGACCGGAAAATATATCTGAACCTGGCTTCCGGCGAGGTTGTTGATTATTATGAACGGATTGAAAATCTGGAAACAAAGCTGGATAACCGTTTTTACCGGTGCCACAGGAGCTATCTTATCAATATGAAACATTTAAAAGGCTATAAAAACGGGACGGCCTGTATGGATAATGGCAAAGAGATTCCCGTATCACGGCTGCGGAGCAAGGAGTTCTCCGGCGTTGTTCTGCAGTATATGAAGAACATTTGAGAATTTTAGATATGGGGGCTGGTAACATGGCTGAGTATTTAGATTTTTTCAATATATATGTGATAGGCCTCATTGAGGGGACCTTTCAGTTTTATTTTCTGGCAAAAATCCTGAAAAAGAAACTTTTGCTCCCGTTTTATTTCCTGTTTGGAGTATGTGCGGTGATTGTCACCCGCTTTCTTTCAGTTGGCACGGTGACCGGCTTCGTGGCGATGGTATTTCTTCTTACGGTATGTGGGATTCTGGTCTGCCATGCGGATTTTAAGTCTTCCCTTCTGTATGCAGCCCTGACAACTGAAATTATGCTGCTCTGCTATGGGATTGTGAAATCTCTGATAGGCCTGTTATACACATGGCTGCCATATTTTTCTATGATACGGTCGGTATTGCGGCCATGCTGGCCAGTGAGGCTGTGTCACTTTTGCTGACAGGGGTTTGCTATTATATGGTGTATCGCTATTTTTCCGGCTATACCGCATCGGAAATGCAGCAAATGTTTCTGGTTTTCATTCCGATCCTGATGATCTTTATTATGAGTGAGTACATTAATACGCTTTCATTTGATTACCAGTATGTGGTCTTTGGTGAGGACGGATCTTTCGAGTATCTGCTCAGCCACTGGCAGCTGCTCGCAATGCATCTTTTGGGACTTTTAAGCCTATTCTGCATTCTGTTCTCTTATAAGAAGCTACAGCAGAATTTCCGCCTCAGCACTGAAATTTCACTGCTGGAACAGGAAGAGTATTCCCTGAACCGGTATGTGGAGGAAGCGAAGACCCGTTACGATGAAACAAAGTCGTTCCGCCATGACATCAAAAACCACATCGCAGTGGTGAAAAATCTTCTGCAGAGCGGGAAACTGGAAGAAGCGGTAAGCTATATGGAAGATATGGATGATATGGCGGAGAAAATGTCATTCCCCTGCAGTACCAATAACCCGGTAGTGGATATTTTGGTGGGAAACAAGCTGGGGATTGCCAAAAGCATGGGGATCAATGTAGACTGTTCCCTCCTTCTGCCATATCCCTGCAGTCTGCGAGACATTGATATCTGCATTATCCTGTCAAATGCACTGGACAATGCGATTCAGGCAGTAAAAAGGTTGGATGCCGGTATGGAAAAATATATCCATGTGTCCGGGCGTATCCAGGGAGATTTCCTTATGATGGAAATAGAAAACAGCTTCCATGGGAAAGGCGCGTTCAAAAAAGGGACAGGCCTGTCAAACGTAAAGAAGGTGGCTGAAAAATATGGCGGTGCCATGAGTATAGAGGCACAGGGGAATAAATTTGTCCTCCATGTGCTGCTGATCCTTTCACAGCACCCAGAAGGTATCCCACAGCAAATGGATTAACGCATTACTTTCTACAGCCGAAAAAAGAAAAAGGAAGCTGTCTGTAAGGGCGACTGCCTGACAATATCAAATTGAAGGAGGAACATGCTTATGGCAATGCAGGTCCTAAAGGATACCTTTATGCCGTTTGGCAGAACCAAGGAAATGAATGGAAACTATGAACATTCCAGAACCGACTATGCAGAAAGGGTGAAGGAAAAACAGGCCGCAGAGAGGGCGGAAAAAGCAAAGGAAGCAGAGAAAGCTGCAGAGGAGAAAAAATCCCACAGGCTGTCCGAACCACAGGACGAATACATCAGCAGTGAAAAGTCGGGAAAAAAGCCTACGGGACTGTACCGGGTAGGCCAGGACGAGAACGGCAACCGGAAAATCTTTTTGATGACCCGAAAGCTGACCATGCAGATGGAAAGGATGACCGTTCCGGGGAAGGCGAAGATGGAAAAGGGCCGAAGGTAAGCGGGGACAGCCAGGGAAAGCCGGCGGAGAAATGTGTCGCGAATACCGATAAGGTTGACAGGGAAATCAAGAAACTGAAAGAGAAAAAGCAACAGTTGGAACAGCAGATCCAGTCAGTTTCCGGAGATGAAAAGAAAATCCGGGAATTGGAGAAAAAGCTGGCGCAGGTAGAAAACGAGTTAAGCCAGAAAGACAATGATACCTACAGGCGGCAGAATGCTTCTGTATCAGAATAAAAGAGATTTGGATTTTTAGTGTGGTATCAATACCGGGAGATGGTGGCAAATGCGCACTGTTTTCCGGTATTTTTGAAATGGCAGCATCATTCATGACAATACATTACAATAAAATCTTCTTTTAGATTTTATTGTAGAAGACTCGCGAAGCGTAGATTCTATTGTATGAATTTCTTAAAAAGGATTGTGGCAGGAAGAATTCAAAGGAGGGACTTTTTATGCATACGAAAACAATGGAAGGCCTTGCAGGGGCAAGTATGAATATGAAGTTACTGAATACGCCTTTCCGCGTCTATAAAGACGCAGAGCGGAGAGGTGATACAGCCGTTATGGAACGGGCAATGGGATATGTCGGTGAATTTGCAGATAAAGCGGAGGATTATCAGAAGAAAGCCGAAAAAGGAATGGAGGAGGATGCAAAGGAAGCGAGGGAAAAAGCGAAGACGGAGCAGGAAAATGCCATCAGGAAGCGCAAGGAAGAGCGCGAGGAGCTGGAAAAGAGGATAGCGGAAAGCCGGAATGGGGATACGGATACCGTCAGCATCAGCGAAAATGGGAAGGCCGCATTGGACGGGAAGACCGATTCGGTTCAGACTGGTGCAGACAACGGCATCCCTGTGGAAGAGACAGCGGATGCTATTAAGATGGAACCTGTAACCTATACGAAAACCGGGGAAGCCTCGAAATCGGAATCTGGTATAAATATTTCTGTTTCAGTATAGATGCTGTCATCGGGTTGTTTTGAATGATAAAAGATAATCCCTGGCAGCGAAGCTGCCAGGGTGCCTGATTACCAGTAAAATGGGGATATATCTGCGGTGAGGAACGCTGACATTAAGAAAGCGCAGTCACAAATGGTATTCGTATTAGGTGGAGGTAAACGGTTGGAATGGCTCCGGCCGTTTGGATTGTTTAGATTGGAGAAGAAAATGAATAAGAAAAAGTGGATTCGTATCGTATCGATTTACTCGGTTATATATACAGTAATAACATTGTTGAACAGCGTTTTGTACCTTTGTAATGGTATTAATGAAGATCCAAGCGGTAACTGGCATGAATTAGACAGGGCTATGATCCTCCTGATTGGGATAGCGGCATTTGAGCTATGTACCAATCTGCCTGTTAAGCCTTTGGTTCTCAGATATTTGATTGCCTATATTCCCTCTCAGCTGCTGGCGTTCGCGTATGTTTGGTTTAGCGGATTGCGGGAACCTTTGGCAAAGACTGCATACCGAGATATTTGGATTAACTTTAGGGCCTTTTTGTGCTGTTATGTATCATTAATATTGTCGTTTATGTTTTAAGAAAAAAGAGGGCAGGAAGGAAAAGGGAAAAAGGAATGACAGAGGCTGTTCATAAATTTATTCCGATTTTTGTAGGATTAATACTTATACTGCGCGGTTTGCTTTGGATTGTCGATGGAAAAAATGGAAACAGGAGAAGCTGTTTCTTTGGCATAGCAGCCATTGTGGTAGGAATCATCATGTTCGTAACCGTGTTTTTTCAGGTTCTGTAAGCGGGACATAAATTCAGAAAGTTCTGAATTTTTGTAATCATTAGAGAGGAGAATGGCAATGAGTAAATACAACGCTTTGTGGGAATATGTGCAGAAAAGCGGAAAAGAATCTTTTCAGTTGACGCTTGTTCTATGTTAAAGAAGCTGAACGGAATTTTGAATATACTGATCAGTTCATTGATTGGAGCTTTTGCAGGGCATGTAATCTATGTATGTCTGGATTACAGGACACGTCCTGAGTTATATGATATGCAATCGGCACCATGGTACACAGGCATTTTGTATTATAGCATATTTACGATTGTTCCTTTGATAATAGCCATTATCATAAAGTTGTTCCTTTGGAGAAAGTTAAAGCAGAAAAAGTGAAGAATTGGAATCGGGATTTGTATCGGGAGGATATGGAATGAATGATAGGAATGAAACAATGATAGACGCTGTCATAAAAAAAGCGGATGCTTTGTGCCCTGATTCTCTGGCCCTGATTGGTGTGTATGGTTCGGTTGCTACCGGAGATGAGTACGGAAAATCCGACCTTGATTTGATGATTTTGATTAATGACGAAAACGGACAGGTTCTGGCCGATGGTTTTATTATAGATGATGTTGATATAGGATATGACCTTTACTGT
Source organism: Eubacterium plexicaudatum ASF492 (assembly GCF_000364225.2). Lineage (GTDB taxonomy): Bacteria > Bacillota > Clostridia > Lachnospirales > Lachnospiraceae > Eubacterium_J > Eubacterium_J plexicaudatum. The sequence goes on along the minus strand of NZ_AQFT02000001.1, from coordinate 2,456,722 downwards.
ACCAGCTGGGATATGCTTGAAAATGATGCGCAGTGTGGCCACGCACATTTATCCAGGCTGTTCGACTCGATGATAGTCTATTGCAAAGATAAAAGCGCATTGAAAAGGCTGGATGAGATTAGAAGAAAGGCAACAGAACTGCTTGCATCGGATAAACGATATGAGAAGGCAGACCAGGCGTACAGCGATGCAAAAAAGATGCTTGCAGAGGTATATCTCGCACAATCTTTATCAAAAGCCAGAAGCTGCGCTGGAGCGGCTATTGAGTTTATAGAAAATGCTGTCATGTTATATAACGGTCAGTATTTCAGAAAAGGAACAAAAAGGGCTTTGGATGAGCTGAAACAGCTTGGACTTCCTTATGATCCTGAAACCAGGATTCTTGCCGTCATTCAGGCAGAGACAGTGGAAGAGATACGGGCAGAACTGACGGAAATTTTCGTTTTGACAGACGGGTATCTGCAGGTTCTGAAGAAAAGGGAACCCCCTTCTGCAGAAAACCTGCGTGGAACGTATGAGGAAATGTATTCTAACTGGAAAAACAAAATGGCCGAGGCGGCGGGCAGAAACGATGTGTATTCTTCCTTTATGAATTTATTGTCTTTACAGTGGATGTTCTATGAGATTGCAGAATGTATCGCAGTGGATGGCTTTGAAATTATGGATAAATTTAACCCCAAAAATCTGGAAGAGAATGTGGATGTATTCAATCAGGCTCTGAATAAGTATCTTGCAGAATATGAAAAAGTGGGAATTTGTCCAAAGCATTTTGAGAGTATGACAGAATATGCGGAGGATTACAACAAAGAAATTTCTGAAGAAATATAAAGAGAAATAGGAATTTATGGAGGACAGCAAGAATAATGAAGTATAGAAAGCCAGCAAGCAAAAAATTAATGCTGTTACCGCTTATACTGGGAATCTCCTCTTTTTTCACGTTTGCGCTTTATTATTACAGCGCAAACCATGCACCCTATGCATACACCGACATTATAATTGTAGGACCGATACTCTCCTTTATTGGCGTGATTATTTCCATTGTTACGAGAAAGAGCAGAAAGCTATACCCCACGTTATGGACAAGTGGGCTTGTTATCTGTTTATTTGGCTTTATAATATGTGTGCTGATTATTGTTTTGTTGATAATGATTATGGCAGCGGCATTTAATGGGACTTGGCTTTGACGCAGCTATGAGAATATAATGCAAATTTTTGATTGTAGAACGAGGAGGAGAAATTCAATGGACGATTTAAAAGAATTAGGGAAACTGATGAAAGAACACCCTGTCATGATTGTTGTAACATTAGCGGCGATGGTTGTAGGCGTTGGTTTTGGGGCAGTTGCGTTTTACCAGGGGTGGTTAGGATGAAGGAAGCAGCAAACAGGGGAAAAGGAAAAACGCTCCTGATTTCAGCCGGCATAGAAATCATGCTGATTATCTGCATTATAGCAGCGAATCTAAATCAAACGCCCATACTATATTTTATTTTTTACAATCTCCTGTATGGGCTGGTATTCAGCCTTTTGATTCCGCTGCACTGTTTGTATAAGGAAAATGGAGTATCAGTTTCCGGTAGCGTGTTGACAGAAGTCGGTTTCAAAAAGCCGGGCATACGGCAATGGGTTGTTTTGGTTGCCTTTGTGGTATTTTCCGTTGGAGGACAGCTTATCCCAAAGATGGCTGTCGGTGAGCAGATCCCCTGGCACTTGCTGCCTATGGGAATTATGCCGCTGATTATGACCACGTTTTTTGAGGAATTTTTATTCCGCGGATTTGTGCAGAGCCGGATCGACCGGCAATTTGGATGGGTACCGGCAATTCTGGTTTCCGGGGCAATGTTCTCCCTTTATCATTTGGGCTATCCAGGATTCCGCACTTGGGAGGACATTCTTCTGCTGTTTGCAGTAGGGGTCGGATTTGCGGCTGCATACAAGCTATCTGGTAATAACCTGATTGTATCCTTCTTCGTGAACCTGCCGAATGCTTTTGTTACTTACATATTGAAATATGAGCAGTTCCCCGTTATGCGTGCCAGTTCACCATAGCGGCAGCTGTCACACTGGTGTTGATTGGGCTGATTCTTTTATTATATCGAAATGTAGATCAAAGGAGGCAATAGAATATGGAACTTGTAAAACTGACACACGAAAATATTGATCAGGAGCACATTTGCTGTGCGATCTCCAATAACAAGGATATTCAGGTCATGTCCAAGAAGAACTGGCTGAAAGACAGGCTGGACGAGGGGCTTGTATTCCTAAAAGGCAATGTCCGGGGGAAATGCTTCATTGAGTATATCCCTGCGGAATACGCATGGGCGCCCGTCGAGGCGGAGGGCTACATGTACATTGACTGTCTGTGGGTATCCGGGCAGTTCAAGGGGCATGGATACTCGAACTTACTGCTGGATGCATGTATCAAGGACAGTAAAGAGAAAGGGAAAAAGGGTCTTGTGATCCTGTCCTCCAAAAAGAAAATGGGGTTCCTCTCTGACCCAAAGTATATGGGGTATAAAGGCTTTCGGACAGCGGATACAGCGGAGCCTTATTTTGAGCTGATGTATCTGCCCTTTGAGGAGGGTGCATCACTTCCCCGCTTTCGGGACAGCGTGGGCAGGCAGAAAGATATGCCGGAAGGATTTGTATTGTATTACACAAACCAATGCCCTTTTACGGCGAAGTATGTACCAATACTGGAGGAGATGGCAAAGGCCAGGAACGCGGTATTTCAATCTGTACATATTCAGACCAAAGAGGATGCGCAAAGGTGTCCCTCGCCCTTTACAACCTTTTCCCTTTTCTATGACGGGCAGTTTGTGACACATGAAATTCTGTCGGAAAAGAAATTTGATAAAATCTTAACAGATAAAGGAGTGTGAAAAATGATTCAATTAGTCAGACCAACAGAAGCGATGAAAGAACAGGCCATAGAGTTCAGACAGGAATTTTTTGAACATGGAGAATTTGTCATCAACGGAAGTGAATTATTTGATAAAACGGATGATTACACAGAATGGTGCAGATCCATAGACGCAAATACGAAAGAAGAGAGCGTTAATCCGAATTGGGTTATAACGGACACATTCTTTGCTGTCGATGATGATAGAATTGTGGGAATCATTGATTTCAGGCATACGCTGAACGATTTCCTGAAGGATCTCGGCCATTGCGGTTACAGCGTCCGTCCGTCAGAAAGAAGAAAAGGCTTTGCTACGGAAATGCTGCGTCAGTTATTGGAGGTTGCCCAAAAGACCGGGATGAACGAACTGTATCTTTCTGTGGAGAGGAAGAATGGACCTTCGGTTAAAACAATCATCCGGAATGGCGGAGTCTATGAGCGCAGCTTTGAAATTGATGGAGAACAGGCGGATATATACAGGATCGCCCTGTCGGAATAGCCATACTGGTACAACTGATACGGCAGAGCCGCAAGCTGCCTGGGGAGAAAAATGATAGGATTAAAAAGAGGAAGCGTAGAGCTTTCATCCCATCAGAAGGAATGGGATAAAAATGCTAAAAATGTAATTTTGGAATTGAAGAAACTTTTCGGAAATGCCGCTGTTGATATCCAGCATGTCGGAAGCACTGCGATTGCTTCCATCTATGCAAAACCAATTATTGACATCGTGATTGGCCTCCGTGATTTGAATGATATTTCACTTTATATGCAACTGTTGGAAGAACACGGTTTTATTTTTCGCTGGGAAGATGTTGCCGGGCAAATACTATTTGTAATGGGTGATTTTGCAAAAGATACGCGCACACATCATATCCATGCAGTCAAATGGGATGGGACAGAATGGAAAAACTATATCAATTTTCGGGATTATCTGAATTGCCATCCTGATAAAGCAATGAGATACGATGCCTGTAAGAAAAAACTGGCGTTACAATTTCCGGATGACCGAAAAAGCTATACGGAAGGCAAGCAGGAATGCATAGAATGCCTGCTGAAAGAAGCATATATATGGAGACAGCAGCAGGATACATAGAGAACACAAAGAGACGATGAAGGAGGTAAAAAACAATGCGTCATATTTATATTCGGGGAAGTCTGGGATTGATCTGGCTGGTTGCAGCCATTGTATGCGGGGTATCCGGTAACTTCCCGATGATGGGGCTTTACATAGTTTTAGCAGGCGCCTTCCTGTATTCCGCATATACCATATGGAAAAAAGAAAAGAACGACAAAGGGGGAAGATAAGATGGGAGAAGTGCTCCTGGCTGTGAAAAGCTTAAGTGCATGGTACAGTAACGAGAAAATGATACTTTCGGGGTTTTCTTTTTCTCTGGCGGAGCATGAAGTGGCAGGCCTGATCGGGCTGAACGGGGCCGGAAAAACCACATTTTGAAGGTACTTTCCGGACTGCTCCCTACCTTCCGTTCAGAGGGTATCTGCTTTGGCGGCTCCCCTGTGGACTTCCCGGATCGGGATTTTAAGCTCTGCCGCTATACGGTGTTTGCCGAGGACAATTCTTTTTCGTATTTTACTTTCCGGGAATACCTGGCTTATGTATGCGCCGCCTATGGGAAAGAGGTGCCGGATGTATCGGAGCTGATACAGGGCTTTCACTTTGAAGAATATACAGATACCCTGTTACGGGAACTGTCAACCGGGAACCGGAAAAAGGCATTCCTGATCACGGCTTTTGCCCTGAAACCCAGACTGCTCCTCCTGGACGAGCCGGTCAATGGTCTGGATTTCCAGAGCACGGAATATCTGTACCAGCAGATTTCGGGGTATAAGGAGCATGGAACTGTGCTGTTTTCCTCCCACATTCTGGAGAGCATCACGATGACCTCTGACCGGGTATTTGTCCTGGAGGACGGTAAGATCCGGCAGACCTTTGAAAGCGGGCAGATAGGTGCCGCGGATATCCGGGAGGCACTGCATGATGAAAATGACAGGTAAAGCCTTTGCCAAAAAACTGTTTGGGGCAAGATACGAGCGGCTGCCCCGGACACTTTTGATGGATGTGATCGTATTTTGGGGGCTGTATACCGCAGGCTTTCAGGTACAGATTGCGGCATCTGTGCGGATCCTGATGATAAACGCCTTTACCGCAGGCGTAATGTGGCAGGCCCTAACTTCTAAAGATAACGCTGTGGAGCTTAAGACTATGCTGATGCTGCCGCAGCAGCCCAAAGAATTTGTCTTCTTCTATGTGGCGGTGCTGGGAGGCTATACGGTTCTTACAAAGACAGGGTTGCTTCTGGCGGTCCTGCTGGCTGTTTCTGCATGGAAGCCCATAGAGATGATAGGAATGGTCATCAGTATGCTTCATGCGGTCCTTATGGCTGCTGCAGCCTATTGCTTAAGAAAATATTGGTATGCGGGTGGGCTTTGGGCCGCTGCCATAATGTCCGCCATTCTGTTTTTAGGAAGCAGACCATGGTTTGGACTGTTGCCGCTTGCGAATAGTTTCGTTGCTATTCTGATTTTGTGGAAGGCAGATGGATACGTTTTTTATCGGAAGGAGAGTGAGAAAAGCCATGTTATTAAGCAACGGAAGAGGGGTTCCTTATGGCGGTATTTTTTCCGGTATCTGAGCTGCCATAAGAATTATCTGCTCAATACCGCTGTGATGTGGTGCGTAGCCCTGGTACTGCCCTATTTTTTTAGCGAAATGGCTGGTCTGTCCGTGATTCCGGTGGGTTTTGCGATTCTATCCTTAAATACGCCCATCTGTATCCTGCTGTCCTGCGACCGTGACCTGGAGCAGGCAGTCCGTTTCCTGCCTGGACAGAAACGGCGCTTTTGCATCCCATACTGCCTGTTTATTTTTTCCTGTAATATGGCTGCAGATGCGATATTCCTCTGTAGCTGGCAGATACAAAACGGCGGCATCACTGTCCTGGTGATTGCCGGGGCTGTTTTCTTTGCTCTGCAAAGTGCAGTGCTGTCTGTGCTGTTGGAGTGGTTTTATCCCATCCGGGGCTGGAAAATTGAAAGCGACCTGTGGCATCATCCTCGGAAATATGTGGTTCCGGTGGTAATGCTGCTGCTTGCGGGGGCAGTCTCTTCCTGTCCAGTGCTGCTGCCTGTGCTGTTGGGTTTGCTGGCTGTAGAAATCATAGTTTTACTTTTTATATTTTAAAGGCATTCCATAATACATGCTCATGTGGGGCTGGCAGATTTCGTCCGTTAAGGTTTTAAGTAGGAGGTAAATGAAATTGGAAGTATTGAGAGCAGAGAACATTTCAAAAATATATTGCTAAAATGCGGTGTCATTGCAGGCATTGCACGATGTATCGGTGACGATTCAAAAAGGTGAATTTGTCGCTGTACTGGGGAGAAGCGGTTTGGGAAAATCAACGCTTTTGAATATTCTTGCCGGTCTGGACAGACCTTCAAAGGGAAAGGTTTACATTGACGGTACGGATATTTTTAATCTGAGCGAAGAAAAAAGGACGCTTCTTCGGCGGGAAAAAATAGGATTTGTATTCCAGGCATATGAATTATTGCACTCACTGACTGTCACTGAAAATATTCGGCTGCCGGAACTGGAATCAGATACGGATTATGTGAGGGAGCTTCTTGATGCGCTGGAAATCAGGAAATATGAAAAATGTTATCCGGATCAATTATCGGGCGGCGAATAGCAGAGAACGGCCATTGCAAGGGCGCTCATCAACCATCCGCCTATTCTCTTCGCCGATGAACCCACCGGAAATCTTGACTCCAAGACGGAGAGGATTGTAATAGACCTGCTGAAAAAGCTGGCAGCAAAGTATGAAACCAGTATCCTGATTGTTACACATAATGAAGATCTGGTAAAAGATGCAGACCGTGTGATTCGTTTAGAGGATGGTGAAATTGTTAATGGATAGAAAGAAAATCTTATCTGTAGTGAGAGGGTATCTTTTAAAAGAGAAAAGAAATACCGTCCTGACAGGTCTGTTCCTCTGTTTTATCACGGTATTTCTTCTGATTGGGAACCAGCTTTTTGCAAATGTCCAGATGGCAAACAGATTGAATGCACAAGCCCTGGAGGGACGGCAGGAAGCATTTATGAAAATATAGCGGGAGGGGATATTCCTTCCATATCGGATTCTGTTTTTCAGGAAATGAAAGCAACTCCAGGCATCAGGCAGATGCAGGATTATGAGATCAATTACGACAGGGGAATCTTTCTATGCGAGGAAAGGAAAAAATTAAACGCAGACAGCGGGAATTATGAGTCGATGCTCGCTATGGAACAGGAGATAGACGGAAAGAAACAATGCTTATACAATCTGGTTTTGGCGACCACGGATCATATAAAGGCGCTGGTGCCGTCCTATGATGAAGAAAGGGACGGCCCTGTTGCAATCATGGAAGCGGAGCTGGCAAAGACATTGAACCTGGAGGCCGGGGACATGTTTACCATTTATGATGAGCAATTGATTATAAACGGCTCGAAAAACGGATGTAAGTCTGACTGTGTAAAGCTTTTGGATGCCCAGAATATTATATTGTCGGAAAATCATATAGGAGGAAATCTGCTGATTGTGGACAGGGGAACGGCTGGGCTTTTCCCAGGAGCGCTATACCGGCAGGTTGTCAATGTGTGGACCGAGGAGGGCGGGGAGGCAATAGCTGCATCCAGTTTGGAGCGTATTTCAGACATGAACGGATATTCCTTCCGCAATGCCGGACAGCAAATACAGAAGTATATAGATTCCGATCACTGCCAGAAGGTGATGCATTGGTTTTTTATCATCATTCTTGCGATGATCGGATTTTTGGTCTGTTTCAATACTGTGTTTACAAATCTGCTGAACAGGAGAAATGATTTTAAGATCATGTATAAAATCGGCATCCGGAAAAAGGAGATGTATTGGATGGTAATGAAAGAGGGTTTGTGTCAGGGCGGCATGGCAGCAGGAGTTACGGCAATTGTGCAGGCTGTTTTGAGTGCGGGCAGGCAGGAACCATTTTTCAGGATATTCGCGGTAACAGATACGGGTGTGGTGACAGCATGGGTATTATTCCCGGTTTTTATACTTTGGTATATGTTTCATAAGAAAATGGCGGTTTCTTAATAGGTTGGAGGGAAGGCATTGTGAAAATCTTATTGGTGGAAGATGATATGGAAATCAGCGCCATGTTAAAAAGCTTTTTGATGACAGAAAATTATGAAGTCATTGCTGTATCAGATGGGGAAAGCGCCTGTGAGAAGTTCTTTTCCGATGATTTTGGTCTGGTTTTGCTTGATCTGATGATACCAAAAAGGAATGGTATGGAGGTCATGGGGAAAATCAGGGAATCCAGTACGGTTCCCATTATTATCATATCGGCAAAAGATACGGATTCTGACAAAACCCTGGGACTTGGGCTGGGGGCAGATGATTATATTACAAAACCATTTTCCGTGACGGAAGTGCTGGCGCGCATAAAAGCCAATATCAGAAGGACCACCCAGTATGCTTCTGGAACTTCCATGCAGCAGCCTGTTCTTATAAAAGGCGCCCTGACAATGGATCTGAATGCTTACTCTGTGAAAAAAGATGGCAAAGAGATCGAACTTACGGCAAAAGAGTTTGGGATCCTGAAATTACTGTTACAGAATCCAAAAAAGGTATACACAAAGGAACAGATATATTCCCTTGTCTGGAACGATGCATACCTGGGGGACGAAAATGCCGTGAATGTCCATATCAGCAGGCTGAGGACGAAGATAGAGGACGATCCCCATAATCCCGGATATATCGTTACAGTCTGGGGGATTGGGTATAAGGCAGGAGATTTGTGACATGAGCGGCCAGACAATTTTCTTTTTCCTTTTGATTGTGATCACCGTTCTGACCCTTGTTGTCCTGTATCAGCGGTTCGCTTTCAGGAGAGGAATCCAGACCAAACTAATACAGATCAGCCGGAAGTTAGAAGAGATTTCCGAGTCTGACAGCGATGAAAAAGTAATGGTATTTACAGACGAACCTGTCCTGATGGAACTCACAGGAGAGATTAACCGTCTGCTGCTTGACCGTCAAAAGGCGAAGGCTGAATTCAGGAGGGGCGAAATTGCTTCAAAGAAAATGCTGGCGAATATATCCCATGATATCAAAACGCCCCTGACTGTGATATTGGGTTATCTGGAAATCATGCGCCTTACAGGCGCAGATGATGAAATGTTAAAGAAGGTGGAGGCAAAGGCAAAACAGGTAGTGGATATGATTAATCAGTTCTTCACTTTGGCAAAGCTTGAGGCAGGCGATACCAATATCACCCTTTCCAGGATCAACGTAAGCGAAATATGCAGGGAAAGTGCCCTTGGTTTCTATGAGATTTTGTTACAGAAGGATTTTGAAGTGGAGCTATCGATACCAGAGAGGGGAATTTTTGTCCAGGGCGATAAAGAGGCATTGCAGAGGATCCTGTTTAATCTGCTGTCCAACGCAGTCAGATATGGCGGTGACGGAAAGTATCTTGGGATATTTTTGCGCGAGGAGAAAAACAGTGTATTGATTGATGTAACTGACAGGGGGAAAGGAATCCAGAAAGAATTTGCTGACCGTATATTTGAGCGGCTGTACACTATGGAGGATTCCAGGAACCGGGAGGTGCAGGGGAATGGCCTGGGGCTTACGATTGCGAAAAACCTTGCTCTCCAGTTGGGTGGGGATATCTATTTAGACAGCATACCGGGTACAAAAACAACATTTACGGTCAGACTGAAAAAAATAAATTACTGAATGGTGAAACACCTTCCGGGTATCCCTTTATGCCCCCAAAGCGTGGGCAAAGATGATGAAAGAAATTCGTAAGAATTGGTCAAGAGTTTTGAAAACGGATGCCGATATAATGGTATTCATAAAACAAAGAGAGAAGGAGGCAGTGAATATGTCTTATATTTTACAGACAAACCATCTTACGAAAAAGATCGATGGCAAAGAGCTGGTAAGGGATGTCGGTATCCATGTGAAAAAAGGAGAGATCTATGGATTCTTAGGGCCGAACGGAGCCGGAAAAACGACGGTGATGAAGATGATCACGAACCTGTGGAAGCCGACAGAAGGGACGGTAGAGCTTTTTGGGCAAACTCTTGAAAACACATCTTATGAGGTATTTAAGCGTATGGGAAGCATTATTGAATTTCCCACATTTTATGAACAGATGAGCGGGAGGGACAATCTTAAGCTCCATTGTGAATACATGGGGTATTACAGCAAAGACAGCCTGAACGAAGCCTTGAATATGCTTGGGCTTGCCGAAGCGGCAGATAAACCGGTGAAAAGGTATTCGCTGGGAATGAAGCAGCGTCTGGGAATTGCCCGTGCCATCTTTTGCAGGCCGGAGCTGGTCATACTCGACGAACCTACCAACGGACTGGACCCGGCCGGGATGAAACAGATCCGGGAGCTGTTTCAGATGCTGTCAGCCGAGTATGGCATGACGTTTCTGATATCCAGCCATCTTCTTTCGGAAATTGAAAGTATTGCAGATACCATCGGCGTTATCAGCCATGGGAAACTGATAAAGGAAATTTCCATGAAAGAAATCTCCGAGATGAATACGGCATTTATTGAGCTTACGGTAGAAAACACGCAAAAAGCCGCCTATATACTTTCGGACAAAATGAATCTAAGCAATTTTAAGATTATGGACGATTCCAGAATCCGTATCTATGAGCTTTCGGCTGCTACGCAGGAAATTTCAAAGCAATTGCTTTTGAACAGGGTGGAAATGACGTCGATTACGAAGCATACGGAATCACTTGAGGACTATTTTCTAAAACTGACAGGGGAGGGGGAAAAATCATGTTAAAGCTGATCAAACTGGAATGGAAGAAGAACAATATCGTGAAATATATACGCAACGCGGTGATTGTAACATCGCTTCTATGTCTGTTCATATTTGCCCTTGCTTTTTTGGGAATTGCAGATGATCCGGACGGAACGCTGGACGCCGCTCCGGGGATGGACACCATTTCTTCCCCGATTGAATTGTTTACAGGCATGGCGTTTCTCATTTTTACAAGTGTCATGCTGGAGTCCTTTATCGTGAGCGCTTATAAAAATAAAACCATGAACCTGATGTTTACTTACCCGGTGAAACGGCAGAAAATACTGGCATCCCAGATGGCGGCGGTGTGGAGTTTTAACTTCGCGGCATTGGTATTGTCAAAGCTGGTAATCTATCTGTGTATATTTATGGGTTCAAAGTATATGCGGTCATCCTTTGCAATTGATTTTGATATGGGCAGTTTATCTTTTTATATCCAGCTGATCCTGAAATCCTTTGTCATTGTAAGCATGAGTTTTATCGCACTGTTTACAGGGATGGCGGTGAAATCCTCGAAAGCAGCCATTATTACTTCATTTTTGCTGATATTTCTTACACAGGCAAATGTGGGTGATTTTACTATGGCAGATAACGCAGTATTTCCCCTTGTACTAACGGCTGTATCCTTTGGGTTTGCCGTATTGTCAATCTGCAATGTGGAAAACAAAGATTTATTGTAATTGTTCGGAATCGGAGGGGCAGTATGAGCAGAGTATTAGTGATTGAAGATGATGAGATCCTAAATGGAGGGCTGTGTTATAACCTGCAGAAAAGGGGGATCACCCCTTTTTCTGCTTACACCTTAGAAGAGGCAAAGGGACTTCTTTCCAAGGAAGCGTATGATCTAATCGTGCTGGATGTAAATCTGCCGGACGGCAGCGGATTTGAGTTTGCGCAGGATACTGCCGCTCTTTATGAGATACCATTTATTTTCCTGACGGCTCATAATCTGGAGGATGAGATTATCGGCGGTTATCAAATGGGCGCGGAGGATTATATTACGAAGCCCTTTCGGATTCAGATTACCATGGAGAAGATACAGGCGGTTCTTAGAAGGTGTGGGGGAAGGCATGAGGAATCCTGTTATTCGTGCGGCAATCTTGACATTGATTTTGAAAAAAGGATTGTCAGGAAAAGCGGGGAACTGTTAGAGCTTACGCCGACAGAATTTGACCTTCTTCAGTTTTTCTGTAAGAACCGGAGAAAGATACTGACGAAGGATATCCTTCTGGAAAATATATGGGACAGCAGAAGGCGCTTTGTCAGCGAACATACGCTGTCTTTAAATATCAGCCGTCTGCGGAATAAAATAGCTGACGATCAGTTTGATTATATCAAGAATATTTATGGAATGGGATACCGGTGGGTCGGAGCAGGGGAGGCAGGAGTATGAAAGCGCTGATGATTCTGCTTCTTTTTTGTGTTTTGAATCTCGGATATTACCTGTATTTCCGAAGAAAATTTGTGATGTTTTCCGAAGAAATACTTTGGAATACCAGACGTATCATGGGGAATGAAAAGGATAAGTCTTTGTACCGGGAATATAACAGGGAGACGCTTGCTTCCAAGGTGGTTATGGAGCTTGAGAAGACGGAAGATATACTCAGAAACCGGGCGCTGGAGAGCAAACAGGAGAAGGAGAAGCTGCAAAAGACGATTTCGGAGATTGCTCATCAGGTAAAGACGCCTCTGTCGAATATCTGCATGTATCATGATATGCTTTCGGATCCGGATATTTCTTTCGATGAGGCAGAGAAGTTTAAAGAAATTATAGGGCGGCAGCTTGAGAAGTTGGAATTTCTGATTGATTCGCTGATCAAGTCTTCCCGTCTGGAGAGCGATATGATTAAGCTGAATATGGGAAATGTCAGTATTTTTCATGTTTTGGAGCTGGCTGTGAATGATATTGTCCATAAGGCAGAAAGAAAAAAGATGGAACTGTCTATCCGGTGCGGGCAGAATATGACTGCGGTCTGTGACGTGAAGTGGACAGCGGAGGCAATCGGCAATATTCTGGATAATGCGGTGAAATATACGCCGGAGGGAGGGAAGATTTCTATTGACGTCAGTCCGGGAGAGATGTACACAAAAATCCAGGTTCAGGATACGGGAAAGGGAATTACTTCCGGACATTATAATGATATATTCAAACGGTTTTACAGGGAAAGCCCGGTTTCAGAAGAAGAAGGGCTTGGCCTCGGCCTGTATATTGCCAGAAATATTATTACGCTTCAGGGAGGATATATTATGGTGCATTCTGTGCCGGGGCAGGGCTCCTGCTTTTCTGTGTTCCTTCCGCGGCAGGCTTGAAATTGTTTCGGTTTTGATAATATTTCTTCGTCATTTGAAACAGGATTGATAGAATCTCCTTTTAGAATATAACTATAATCAGGAAGGAGAGATGAGGCATGGATATATTACAGACAAAGGATCTTACGAAGTATTATGGGGAAGAGCCCCTGGTTGTGAAGGCTTTGGATGGGATTACCCTTCAGATTGAACAGGGAAGTTTTACAGCGATTGTGGGAACGTCCGGTTCCGGGAAGAGCACGCTGCTTCATATGCTGGGGGCCTGGATACGCCTACAGGGGGAAGCGTTGTGGTAGATGGGCAGAGCCTGGGCAAAATGAGTCGGAGCGAGCTGACGATTTTCCGCAGAAGAAAGATCGGATTTATTTTTCAGAATTATAATCTGATTCCGAATCTGACCATTTATGATAACATCGTTCTTCCGGTAGAGCTGGACGGACGAAGTGTGGACCGACAGTATTTGGATAAGATTGTATCTGTACTTGGACTGGAAGGAAAATTAGAAAGGAAGCCCAATAAGCTTTCCGGCGGCCAGCAGCAGAGGGCGGCCATTGCCCGGGCGCTGATTACCAAGCCGGCGCTGATACTGGCCGACGAGCCTACAGGCAATCTGGACAGCCGTACAAGCCAGGAAGTTGTGGGGCTTTTGCAGGCGACGGGAAGGAAGTTCCATCAGACCATTGTGATGATTACGCATAATGATGAGATTGCTCAGATTGCGGACCGTACAATCCGGATTGAAGACGGGCGGATTACGGAAGGAAGGTGGTAAGGATGAGACTGGATGCAAATAATAACGGCAGAATCATCTACCGCATTGCAAGAAGCAATCTGACGGGCAGTAAAGTATATACCCTGTTTTCAGGTCTGACCATTATTCTTTCGATTACATTTATTATGGTGATGACGTTATTTCTCCAAGGAACGCAGACAGCGGAAGAACGGATGCTTCAAAATATGCAGCATGTGATCTATATGAACGTGTCAAAAGAGCGGATGGAGGAGCTTGCTGCAGATGAGAGGACAGAACTTGTAATTCCGTATAAAGATAACGGCGTTGAGTTTGAAATCAGCGGTGTAAAATATAAGTTCATTTATATGAAAAGTCAGAAAGATAAAATACAGACTTATGTGCCGGCGGAGGGAAAAGAGCCGGAAAAATACAATGAGATTGTTGTAGACAAAAGTTTTCTAAACGGTATTGGAAAGGGGTGCAGGATTGGCGAAAAGCTCTCTCTGAATACGGAAAATGGACCGGAGGAGTTTGTAGTCAGCGGATATACCGGCAGAAATCAGGAGTTATCGTCCTATACGGTTTATGTATCCGAAGAATTTGCAGAGAAAAATCCTTCCATGAGGGCAGTGGAGTATACGGCTCTTGTGCGGATTGCAGGCGCCTGGGATATGGAATCTTCCGGATTTGAGTCAGCGGTTTACCAGATAGCGGAAGATTATGGCGTAAAGCGCCAGGATGTGAATATAAACGGCAGATTTGAGGAGTCTTTGCGGGAGGACAATACGGCCGGATATGCAATCGCCTTTGTATCCTTATTTATCATGGTGGCCAGCGGGATTGTCATTTACAGTATCTTTTATCTGTCTGTCTCATCACGCGCACAGCAGATCGGGCAGCTTCAGACGATCGGAATGACAGAGAAGCAGATTCGGAAAATGGTGCGCCGGGAAGGGGATATCTATGTGCCGCGGCAATCCCTGTGTCCTTAATCCTTGGCGGAGCCTTTGCGTATCTTCTGCAGCCGGAAGGATGGAGTACGCCCGGTTATCTGGCGACGGCGGCAGTCACCGGTGTATTTGGTTTTTTTGCCGTACAGATTTCTGTCAGCAAACCGGCTGCTCTTGCGGCTAAGGTTTCTCCTATTGAAGCGTCAAGGGATTTGTGGGACGGCAGAGATGCCCGTGAGGGGGATGCAAAGCATAAAAAGCTGACCGCATTTGTAATGGCACGGCTGGGACAGCGCCAAAGTTATAAGAAACGGCGGCTTATGACGGCGTCCATTGCTTTTGGAGGAATTGTTTTTATGATTGCGGCCTCATATCTGTATGCCTGGGACGCAATGTCCTTCTCAAGGGAAGGGGTTTTTTCCGATGCAGAATATATGGTTTCTTACCAGTATAATGCGCACAATCCGTCAGCATACGGACCAACGGATATGCAGCTTAAGGGACATCTGAGTGAAGAACTAAAAGAACAGTTGTCTACTCTTCCTCATGTGCGCTCTGTCAGGACAGAAAACAGTGCATTCGGCAGTATTGAGTATCAGGGGGCTGTCTGGAGCGATGGATTTTACCGGCTGACAAGAGATTCTGACGCATATTTTCAGATGAATGCAGAAGGTAATAACAGCTATGATTATTTGTGCGAGTCAGACGGTATTATGATTACGGACAGTGAACTTGTTTCCGGGTTAAACGGCATATCCCCGCAGGTTGGGGACTACATTACACTGCACTGGTCTGACGGGGCGGAACATACTGCAAAGCTTGAGATTGCGGCAGTCAGCACGGATCTGGCGCCGGTAAAAGGCGGCTATGCTTTTGCAATGACAGATCAGACGATGGAAAAGCTGTGGGGTGATATGAATACTGCCAGCGCCTTCTATATTTCTGTGGATGATTATGAAAATATGGAGAACAGACAGAAGAAGCAATTCGTTCGCTGACAGATGATGATCCCGATTTATCCCTGGCGACACTGCGGGAGCAGATATTGGATGATTCGGCAAATGTGAAGAAGATCAAGATGCAGATTTACGGAATCTCAGCCTTTGTTACCTTATTTGGGATTCTGAATCTGATTAATATGATGATCGGAAATATTGCCACGCGCAAAAGGGAATTATCCGTGCTGGAATCCATCGGTATGGAAGTGAAACAGATAAGAAATATGCTGTTCTGGGAAAGCATTATGTATGTGTTCCCGGCAATTCTGGTCACGCTTTTTGCAGGCGGCGCAGCCGGGTACGGATTCGTTGCCGCTTATAAGCGGATTGCGGGGTATATGAATTACAGATTTCCTCTGATGCCCTGTCTTCTGTATACGGCGGTGATGATCCTGATTCCGCAGTTGATTTCCTGTGTCAGTCTGGGCAGGCAGAAAAATCAATCTCTTGTAGAACGGATAAGGTTATAAAAGCTTTGATTTTTCGGGCGGATTAAAACTGCTTGGGACTAAGTATCTTATTGAGCATTCGCAGTTCAATGTGGATGAGGGAAAAAATTTTTGAAATGTCCGAGCTTTGTAACAATTCAGGCCTTTTTAAGCTGATAGGATGAAAGGCTCGGACATTTCTGTGACATTTGCATTATATGATAAAGAGAAGCTAATGCTGGAGGTGAATAAATGAGAAAGATATTTTTAGTTGATGATAACAGCGCCTATACATGGTGTCTGCAAAAATACTTACAAAATCGGGGATACAGAGGGAAAACGGCAAACACCTTGGAAGAGGCTCGGATAGCTATCAAAGAAGAAATACTGTTGCTGATTTGTTGTGACCTTGATTTGCCGGATGGTTCCGGATTAGAACTTTTGGATATGGTACGGGCGGCATATGGAACGCTTCCCTTTATCCTGGCTTCATGCCATGAAAAGAAGACTACGAAAAAGAAGCCATGCACAGGGGGCAACATTATGTGTGGATAAACTGGAATCTAGCTTGTTACGGGCTAAGTTGGTAGAATATGCTGGTCTACATTTGACCGAGGGACAGCATCCTAGCTTTTTATAGTCGGGTGTACTATCTGAAAGTTGATATATTTTTGTGAAAAAGCATTATATGAAGAATGCTCATGTATAGTCAAGAAATATGATAAATATTGTAAGAATATGTATTTGGGAAAGAAGTGAATGAGAAAATGAAAAATGAAGTTACTGAAAAACTGGAATTGTTTTTGCAAAATTTAAGATGTGAGGACATGGGCAGGGAGACGTTGGTACATCTGGATAGCTGCCGGATGGAATCAGAAAGACTTGCAGAACTGGAAGAAGAGTACAAGCAAACAATGAATGGATTAGAAAATCATTCCAGGGATTTCTTGGAACGCTATATTGAGCAGATGCAGTCAAAGGCATTTGCTGAACAACAGCAGGCATATTTACAAGGAATGTTAGATGCCTTCCAGATCTTGTTTGGATTGGGTGTTATATCACCAAATCAAAATGTAGAAAAAATAATAGCACATCTGAAAAATGACTCGCCGAAATAAAGGGTGAGTCATTTTTACAAGACGTTTCTTTCAGGAAGAATGAACAAATTCTATATACGCTCTATAATTTCTGGCATAAAAATCTATTTTTCAGTTTTAGAATTTGTTTTGTTAGGTGTATTTGCAAGAAGGGCTTCCGCAGTGGCAAGCAGTACAGACAGCATGTATTCATCGCATTGGTCAAGTAAATTCAGCAAGGACTTGTATGTAGGGTTATCAGGGTATTGAGCTGGCCATACATATTCATCGGCGGAAATATGCAGCGTCCACATAATCTTGCAGAGTTCAGCCACTTCTTCCTGTGTAAGCCGACGCTCAATACGCTTTTTCTTTATCAGTTCGCCTAACTTTGGATCAATTTCAGACATATCATTCACCTCTTATGCTTTCTTTTAGTAGTGTATAGCAATACCTTTAAAAAGTGAAAAGTGTAAAAGATGAATATTTAGTAGCGTATAAGACTACTTGCTGACACTCAAATACCTTTGGGATTGTAAAAAAACACAATCGGCAAAGGCTTATTTGAGTGTTTTCTTATGCTTTTGATTGTGTGGGAGCAGATATGCAGATTGAAAGGTATATTTCAGGAACTTTCTGCCCTGACCGTCAATATAGGAACAGTAGGCGTTCATTGTTGGCAGATGGAAACGGACAGCAGGTAAATCAATTAAAAAATCTTTGCAGACTCCGTTTCTAAAGACGCCTTTGAAGGTAGTGCAACGAAGTATGTTTATGTAGTTAAAAAGAATATTGTCACGCTAAAAAACGTCCAGTGGAGCCAGCTCCGGCCGGGCGTTTTTTATATTTCTGGAAATTTCTTAAAAAATTTTCGGAAAGACCCGTCAAAATGGGCATTCCCAATCGGGAGAAATAGTAGAGGGGGATTTTTTATCTTCCTTTCTGCCAGTTGGAATGGGAAGGAGGTGAAACCGAACGGAGAAGCTTTCTTCCCAGGATGAATTGACGGTCATGCACCAGTTTGACCGCTTGTGCCAGTTAGCATTGGATGGCGAAGCCGCAGATTATTTTAGGCATCTGGAGTACCGGGCAAATTACAAGGTAAATTTTTCTGATATGACGGAACAGGAATTGGACAGCATTTTTGTAATGGATGAACATCAGAAGGGGATGCGGAAGCAATCCAGGCAGTATTGAAGCACTATGAGGGATACATAGTCAAATTGTCAACCAGAAAAATGTATGACGAGTTTGGACAGACACACTACTGTGTGGATGAAACACTACGCAGGCGGCTGGAAACAAAGCTGATTGCCAAAACATTGGTTTTTCGCCCGGTTCCATATAAGGACATACGAGCATAGAAGCAAACTGGCTGTATTTGTGTACCTTGATAATTTTATATTGAGAATTCTGCAGGACGTATGGAGCAGTCCCGCCTTTTAATGAATACGCCATGACTATCTGTGCCTATCACTTTGCGACATCGTGTCGCAAAGTGTCGGGTATTGGAAACGATGGAATGTTATTTTTGGCATTGAAGTAAAGGTACGAGCGATAGATATTTGATTATAAGCAAAGGGATAGGGACTTTGCGGCGATGATGCTGTTTCTGACAATGATACTTCCAGATATAAGCTGATCTGGTCTGAAAAGATGGTGGGATTCCAATGGCGCTGTTTCCTGACAGCCGCCTGCAGGATAATAAAAGAAACATAATGGACAATCAAAGGGCAATATAGTGAATTAAGGAAAGTTGAGGAATTTAGGATGAAGCAGATTGATTTAGAAGAATTAAAAAAGGTGGATGTCCGTACAGTGGATGTTTCCGCTTTGGAAGATATAGAGAAGGTAAAAGTTGACAGTTCGCTGTCAGCCGGGGAGCGGTGGAGGGATTTCGCAGAGAAAATTAAAAATCCGTTTTGTTTTATCTGCAACGGCATGATTGTGAAAATTTCTTACTCTGAGGGAAAAGAGAGCCTTGAAAACAAGCTGGTGCAGTTGTGTATGAGTATGGAAGAGTAGATTTTGTTGGAGCTTTCTATGGACATCTGCGGTCTGGGATGGTACAATGGTTACGGACGAGGCAGAACCCCAAATAGGAAAGGTTTGACAACAGACAAAGACTATTTGAGGTGATGAAATGAATGCAAATCTGAATATTGACATGTATGATGCTGACGTTTATCTGCGTCTGTCAAAAGAAGACGGGGATAAGGAGGAAAGCGACAGCATTACGAATCAAAGAGAGCTTATCTTAGAGTTTCTGAAATCCAGGGAGGACATCAGAATCCATGCGGTGAGGGTGGACGATGGTTATTCCGGGGTAAATTTCGAGCGTCCGGCATTCCAGCAGATGTTAGAGGATATTAAAACAGGGAAAGTAAACTGCGTGGTAACAAAGGATTTATCACGCTTTGGGAGGAACCACATCGAGGTTGGGAAGTATATCGAGAAGATATTCCCATACCTGGGTGTCCGTTTTATTGCGGTCAACGACCGTTATGACAGTCTTGCGGATGACCCGCAGGCTGACAACATTATCATTCCGTTCAAAAACTTGATTAACGACGCTTACTGCAGAGATATCAGCATTAAGATACGCAGCAACCTGGAAGCCAAGCGGAAGAGGGGAGATTTTGTAGGACCCTTTGCCCCTTATGGCTACCGGAAATCGTATGAGGATAAAAATAAGCTGGAGGTAGATGAAGAAGCCGCAGAAGTAGTGCGTTCTATTTTCCGGCTGTACCTGCAGGGCAATAATGCATATAAGATAGCAGAGAAGCTGAATAAGAAGAATATCCTTACGCCGATGGATTATAAAAAGAGAGCGGGAGCGCATTTTATACCGGATTCAAAAAGAACATAAAAAGCAAGTGGACGCATATGCACATCCTGCGGATTTTATCAAATCCCGTTTATACCGGAACTTTGGTACAGGGGAAGGAAACCACGCCGAATTATAAGGTGAAAAAGAAAGTAAAGCGAGACAAGGGCAGATGGAGCCGGGTAGAAAATACCCATGAA
The DNA here is from genome assembly GCF_000364225.2 of Eubacterium plexicaudatum ASF492. Lineage (GTDB taxonomy): Bacteria > Bacillota > Clostridia > Lachnospirales > Lachnospiraceae > Eubacterium_J > Eubacterium_J plexicaudatum. The sequence continues at coordinate 2,436,434 of NZ_AQFT02000001.1, read as the reverse complement.
GCCATCGTTGCGGCGGTTGATTTCAGTAACGTTCAGGAACAACTTGAGATGGATACGAGGACAGGGACGGCAAAGGAGCAGGTTTATCATTTGTCCGGCGTTGTAAAGTGCGGCGACTGCGGTGCAAACATGGTCAGGAAGACGGTTCCGTCTGGGAAAAGGAAATTTGTATATTATGTATGCGGAGGGCATAAAGGAAATAAGGATATCTGTAGCCCACACAGTATCAATGTGGAAGCGCTGGAAGAAAGCGTACTGAAACTATTAAACAGTCAAATACGCAATGTGACGGATTTAGGGCGGATTCTGGATAAATTGGACGACGCACAGATCAGGAAGGGGGAGATAGATAAAAGGAGCAGACAGGCTGCAAAGAAAAAGGAAGAGATAGAAAAATATAACCATCTGCGTCTGGATTTATACGAAGATTATAAAGACGGACTGATTACGAAGGAGGAATATCTGGAATTAAAAGAGATTTATGAAAACCGTATTCAGGCGGCGGAACAGATTCTTGAGGCAATGGAAGTAGAGGCGGCATTCCTTGCGGGCGGACGGGAAGATACATGCAGCTGGGTAAATGAATTTAAGAAATATGGCCTTCTGGAACGCCTATCGAGGGAAGTTGTCATTTCCCTGATTGCACAGATATTTGTTTATGAGAAAAAGGAGGGGGAACGCTATCCAAGGATAGAAGTACAATTTAAGTATGCGGAAGAATTTCAGGCTTCGTTGGGCTTGTTAGAAGAGCTGCAGAAGGATGGTGACCTGTCAGTGAAGGAAGAAAGTTGTTCCGGGGAAGAGGGGACACTTTCCGGGCATCCCCTTATGCAAACTGTCAGCCACGGTGATAAGGAGGGTACATATGGCAAGGACGAGTAGAAAACAGGGGAAGGCAGCGGAACAGACTACAATTCCGGCTATGAAAACAGCGTTGTATGTCCGTTTGTCAAATGAAGATAACGGCGGCAGAAGCGAAGACGGGATAGATAACCAGCTTGAACTACTGTTAGATTTTATAAGGCGGCTTGAAGATATGGAAATTCTTCCTGGAAATCGGCATAAACCGTCCGGCAGGAAAGTAGAAAACCGAAAGGATACCTATATACCCTCTGGGGCACACGTGCCATCCGGCAAAAAAGTGGAAATCATAGAAACCTATGTGGATAATGGGCAGACGGGGACGGATTTTGACAGGCCGGGATGGGAGCGGATGATGGAGGATGCGAAAGCAGGGAGGATTAATTGTATCATGGTGAAAGATCTTTCCCGTTTCGGTAGGAATTACTTGGAGGCGGGGGATTACCTGGAAAAAATATTTCCATTCCTGGGGGTGCGTTTCATTGCGGTCAACGACCAGTATGACAGTGAGGGTGAAATCTTTCCCCATAAAGAACTGATCACGGAATTTAAAAACCTGGCGAATGATTATTATTCAAAAGATATATCCAAAAAAATCATGTCAGCGTTCCGGGCAAAAAAAGAGCAGGGGCAGTTCATAGGCAGCAAGGCCCCGTATGGCTATATCCTGGAAAATAACCGTTATGTGATAGACGAAGCTGCTGCGGATGTTGTAAAGCGTATTTTTGCGATGAAGACGGAGGGGATGAGCGCCTATAAGATTGCAGGCATACTGAACCAGGAAGGGGTTCCGTCCCCAAGCAGATATGCGGGGGAGCAGGGAGCAAAAAAATATAAAAACTGCGGACATATCCTTTGGCAGCAGGAGGCAGTGAGCAGGATTTTATACAATAGGGCGTATGTCGGTGATTTGGTGCAGGGGAAATATAACAGTTCTATCTACTCAAGAGAAAGGCGGGGCAAAAAAGAGGAAGATGCGTGGGAAGTCCTGGAAGGAACACATCCGGCAATTATTGACCGCAATGTATTTGAACAGGTGCAGGAGATAAGGGAAAAGAACCGGAAGGCATGGAAGGACAGGCAGGGTGGGCCGGGATATGGGAATGTGCTGGAGGGCATCCTGGTATGCGGGATATGCCATCATGCGATGTGGAGGAACAAAGAGGTAAGAAACGGGAAAGTCAGCTACTACTTTTTCTGCGGATCTGCCTATGGACATTCGCAGACGAAATGCAATACGTCTTCCATTGTAGATCATAAAATTTTTGATATGGTGTTAAAGCAGATCAGACTGCAGATTGATTTAGCTGTTGAAGCCGACAGCCTGTTGGAGCAGATGAAAAAATCGGATACGCATGTGGCAGTTTACCAAGAGAAAAAAGAAGCAACAGGACGGGTCAGGAATGAGTTAGGCAGGTATGTATATCTGAAAACCAGTATTTATGAAGATATGAAACAGGGAATTCTGACAAAAGAAGAGTTTTTAGCGGCAAAAGAGAGATACGCCAGGAAGATTTCCAGGCTGGAAACGGAACTGAATGAAAAAGAAAGGGAGCTGGAGAAATTTGAAAAGTACATGGGTGGAGAAAACCAATGGCTGAAAGCCTTTCTGGATTTCAGGGACGCCAAAGAGCTTACAAGGGAAATGGCAGTGAATCTGCTGGAAAAGATGGAGATCTTTGAAGATAAAAGAATCCATATCCGGTTCCGTTTCCGGAATGAATATGAATACCTGATGTCCAAGTTGGCGGAAAGAGGTGAGGGATGTGGCAGGACAGTTTCTGGCTGAATATCTGCGACTTTCCGTAGAAGATGGGGACGTGATTTTAAATGATGCGAAAGCAGAGAGCGACAGCATCAGCCATCAGAGGGAACTGATTGCAAGGTATGTCAGGGATAAGGGAATCTGCCCCGCTGCGCAGCCCCTGGAGTTCGTGGACGACGGGTACAGCGGGACAAATTTTGACCGGCCTGCGGTGAAGGAAATGCTGTCAATGGTCAGGGAAGGAAAAATATGCTGCATCATCGTAAAGGACATTTCCAGGTTTGGAAGGAATTATCTGGAAGTGGGGGACTACCTGGAGCAGATATTTCCTTTTATGGGAGTCCGGTTTATTGCAATTAACGATGGGTATGACAGTAATGACTACATAGGAACGACCGGGGGGATTGAGATTGCTTTCAAGAGCCTGCTCTATGATATGTACAGTAAAGATCTGTCTGAAAAGATGCGCTCATCATTGATGGTGCGGAGGAAAAGGGGAGATTTTATCGGCCCAAGAGCGCCGTTCGGCTACCAGTTTTCTGATAATAAGAAATTCCTGGCGGTGGATAAAACAGCAACGGAATATGTAAAGCGGATCTTTGGGCTGGCCTGCGAAGGATGTAAAACCGGGGAAATAGCGAAAATACTAAATAAAGAAAAATACCAACGCCTGGGAACTATAAGAATCGGGAGAAGCCGCAGTACCATATCATAGACGGGGAAGGGTATTGGAACAGCAGCAAAGTACGTAAAGTCCTGCAGAATAAAGTGTATCTTGGAATGGTTGTCAATGGAAAGATGCGGGTAACAGAGATTGGTGGAAGCCACTTCCGGCAAGTGGTGGAGGAGGAGCAGATATGTGTTCCCGACAGACATGAGGCGATTATTACGGAGCAGGAGTTCTGGCAGGCTTCAAAAGTTTTAAAGAATAACGGATGCCAGAAAGGGAAAAAACATGTATCGGGGCATGAAAGCGTGTTACTTGGAAAACTGCGGTGCGGGCATTGTGGGAGGAGCCTGATACGGCTTGGCCATAGGAAAGAGCCGTGCTTTACCTGTAAAAAGGCAATGTATGAGGATAGCAGTGAATGTATTCGGGAACATGTCAGCGAGGCAAAACTGGAGGCGGCTGTACTGGAGGATTTGAACCAGAAGCTGGAGGAATGGATTTTAGAGGAAGGACACCGGAAAAGGGAGGATTCCCGAACAGCTCCGGATGGCAGGCAAAGGAAATCCCCAGAGGAGATACATTTAAGCCTTTCGACAAAAAAGAGAAAACGTCTGAGTATGGAATTGGAACAGGGCAGGGATGCGGTAAAAATAGAGAAGCAGTATCTGTATGAACAATACAAGCGGAATCAAATAGGACGGGAAGCCTACATAAAGAAAATCGAAGCGTTGAGGGAGGAGGAACGCAGGTTATGTGAGCAGCTCCAAAGGCTGCAGGAAGAGAGCGGGAAGGATGCAGAGGAATGTGAAATACAGCAGGAAGAAACAGAGCAATATGAAAAGTTAGGGAGCCTTGCAAAAGATGTAGTGGAACAGTGGATTGACAACATATATGTATATGGGGAATCCCGGATTGATATAATTTATAAAGGAAAAATAAATAAATCTAAAAAAAGTATAAAAAATTGTTAGTCCTTACTTGACAGCACCATATGGGGAGAAGGTGAAGGCTTATTTGATCAAGGGGGCTAAGCGGCTGGCGGCGTTTGAGGAGTTTCCTAATAGGAAAATTGGTCACGGAGTATTGTGTTTGCGAGATAGTTTGCCAGGATAGAATAGAGGTAAGCGATGAATAACCTACCGTTCCACATATGTTCCGTTTAGGTGTAAAATAGTCTATATTGGCAATTGAGGTTTGTTTTCAGGTGTTATCGCTTCAACATCGATCAGTCCTGTGCAGCGTTCTTTGATAAAATCACTCCACGGAAGAAGCGTTTTAACTGCATTAGGATCATCTTTATGCTCAGGCATGTACAGCAGCAGGACATAAAGGTATTGGAATACATTCAGCTTATTGGCTTTTGCGGTTTCTATTATACTGTAAACAAGCGCACTTGCTTCTGCCCCAGCCGCAGATGTGTGGAACAGCGAGTTCTTCCTGCCAATAGCATACGATTTTGCGCAGCGTTCGGCTCTATTATTAGAAAGTTCGCATCTGCCGTCCAGCATATAGCTCTGTAGTGTCTCTCTGTGGTTTATTGAATAATTGACGGCTTTTTCCAGCTTGCTGCCGCCAAGCGGTTTTAGGGCTTCAATCCATGACCAGAACTTTTCCCAGACAGGTGCCTCCTTTTCCAGCCGTTTTTCCTGGCGCTTTTCTGGGCCCATGCCTTTCAGCCCTTTTTCAATGAAAAAGAGCTTGTTGAAAAACACGAGGCCGATCTCAGCCGGGATCATGTTTTCCATCTGTTCCGGATCCGGAAGCGGGATGTCTTTTACATCCGTTTCTGAATTTATGTCCAGCAGCTTCAGCTTTTTCCGCCGTTCTGCCGGGAGGGCTTCGTAAAATTTTCTGCGGCAGTGCGCAGAGCATACGGCAAGGACCACATCCTCCACCTGGTTATAGCCGCTGTACCCATCGCACTGCACGATGCCGGAAAAACCCTCCAGGAAAGCTTTTGGGAAAACGCCGCTGCGCCCCGCCTGGTATTCATAGAGTACGATCGGCGCCAGGCCGTCGCTCCCGCTTAAATACATCCACATGTATGATATAGATTCCGCGGCTTTCCCCTTTTCGTGCAGCACCTGGCAGGTTGTTTCATCCGCATGGATAATATCCCTTTGCAGGAGGAGCCGGTGCATTTGGTCATATACCGGCTGGAAATATTCCATGGCACATTTTATGTACCAGTTTGCCATGGTTTCACGCGGCAGCTCCAATCCAAGCTGGGCCATGCAGGCCTCCTGGCGGTAGTATGGGACGCTTACAAAACTTTTTTCAAACATGACGTACGCAACAACAGACGGCGACGCCGGGCTGTGCGCCATAAGCGGTACAGGCGTCTGCGCCTGCACGATTGTGCCGTCGCCGTCTTTACGGCATTCCGGGCAGATCAGTTCTTCCTGCATATAGCGGACACGCTCCACTTTTGCCGGGGTTATACGCAGCTCTGTGCGGACTTGTTTATATCCAAGCAGGATCATTTCCGCATTGCAGTACGGGCAGAGTCGGTCTTTACCCGGGACAGGGATTATGACATCGCGGACAGGGATGTCCGCATAACGCTCATCCCTCGCGGCTTTCTTCTTTTTCGTCCGGGTGTGTTCCTTCACCGTTGTTTTTGCAGGCGGGTTTTCCGGTTCATCCCCGCAACTGGCTGGCGAAGTTTTTGTCTTCTCGCTTTTTGTGCCGAACAGCTGGCGCTTAAATTCTTCAAGCGTTTCCTCCAGGCCGGACTTTAAAAGGCGCAGTTCATCCACAAGGGCGCGCAGTTGTGCTATGTCCTGCTCCTGCTCCAGGATGCGTGCGTCCTGGGACTGTATATGTATTTTCTGCTGTTCCACCATTGTTTCCAGCAGCCGGATATAGTCTTCCATATTAACTGGCATGTGTACCCTCCGTGTTTCCATTTACTTACATTATAAGGAAACGCGGGGATGAAATCAAACCGACCATACCTGCGCGATAGGCACAATGACGGACTGGAAACTGCCGCCAGATACAGGAAAAAGGCTTAAAAACAGCATTTTTCATGCAGGTTATCCACAGTTTTGCGGCCTGGCGCTGCGTTATGCGTGGACAGCATCCCGGAAAAAAACAGCGTCGTGGATAACATTCCCTGGCGGCTTGCGGCGCTGGAAAATAAATTTTTAAATTTCTACATAATGCACAAAAGTTCAGAAGTCCTTCCTGCCGGAAGGCTGCACCGCCTTTGGCTGGCAGATGGAGAGTCCTTCCAGAAGCCATCGCAGCTGCTGGCGGGTAAGCGGCCTTACTTGCGAAGCGTCCCGCGGCCACTGGAATTTTCCATTGTCCAGGCGTTTTGTGCAGAGCACGAACCCCGTCTGGTCAAAGTACAGGGCCTTTAGCGTATTTCTTTTCCGGCCGCAGAACAGATAAAGGGCGTCCGAATAAGGGTCCATCTGGTAAGTGTCCCGGATCAGGGACATAAGGCCGTCAAAGCTGCGCCGCATATCGGTGCATCCAGTGACGATATAAACTTTCGTGTCACTGGACAATGCACCTAACAGCACAGCCTCCCCAGCGCCAGAAGCGTATTCCGTATGGTATCTTCTGAAGCACCGTCTGCAATTTCAATGCTGTACCCCGGCATCCTGACCGTGATGGCAGCATGGGCTGCTGGAACCGGCAGCGTATCACTTGCAGCGCAGCCTGGATCAGGGACAGGGCTGCTGCCCAGCTCCAGTGGAACCACTTCGTGCATCTGTCTGGATGGGGCCGCCTGCGGATCTGGTATGATACAGGATTTTTTCTTTAGGTCTGAAACTTTGTTATGAAATGTTTTTATGGATATGGAATGCAGCCGGCACCATTCTCTGTCAGGCAGGCCGCTCGTGCGGCATTCCTGGATCAGCTCCAGCCATTCCTGGTCACTGCGGGTTTTCTTTTTCTCTGACATAGCATCATCTCCTGATTATTATTTTTGGAATGGATGGCAGTAGTGGAGCCGCAGGAAAAGCAATAAACGGCTGCCGGGCTACTTTATCAAGAACTGATGTGGACATCCGCTCCAAGCTGATACCATTATAGAGCAAAATCAAGTTCCTGTGGAACGGTGGGTTATTCATCGCTTACGAATAGAGTGGGTTTTTGGGGGAAATAAGCACTTTATTTTGTGATGTATGGTGTCGAATAAAGTGCTTATTACGCGTTTATTAAAATGGTTAAGCAAAGCTGACGAAGAATGGCTGGGTTTATCGAACAGAGGAAACAGTTATTAGAGGCAGAAGTGCAGCAGCGGATGATTACCTGGATTCAAGTAAGCTGAACTTTGATTGTAAAAAGGCCATCGAGGATGCAATCCGGAAGAATTTGGACGGAATGCACTTAGCGCATGATGCCTCAGGGGAAGTCTTGGAGGAATATGGGGGTAGAATGTGTGGTATTTATGCTAATACCGTACAACAATCTATCTGGCACGGATCCGGCCGGGAGATGGGCCGGAACAGATTTGCAAGCGGTTTGACAGGAAACTGTTATGGACATTCAATCAGCGTCAGAGATGTGCTTGTGTTGAATAAAGCGGGCGTTGTGGCCTCTTATTATGTGGAAAAGTCTTCCTGATGGAGCATGAAACTTATGGGAAGGATGAGGCATGGTTTCTGAAAATAACAATGGTTGATAAAATGGGCAAAATGGATGGAAAAAGAAACGGATAAAAAATATAAAGTCATGAAAACAATTATCGGAAATACCACCATAATTAAAATATCTATTAAATAAATATTGACACTGGAAAAGTTATGAGTTAATATCCTGAGTTTTGCAGGTGATTGAGTAAAAAAAGCTCTGGACTCCTTGTAAATACTGGAGTTTGGAGCTTTTTTTAAATGCATAGAGTTGTTGTATTTTTTCGCTTTTTTGAGTTTATAAAAATTTTATATTTTTATACATCCTTATACATAGATATTTTTTTGATTTCCGAAAGCTGCATGTACTTTTTGCTTAGGTCTAATCCAAATGTCTTCTCCATAGTCAAAATTACATCGTCCCGATAATCGAACACATAATAATTCCGGTCTAAATACGAACAGCAATAGCTTGCCAGGGAATTCCGGATTTGCCTGACAGAATGGCATTTTCCTATGAGCTGCTCTAAAACGCGCATTACAACCAGTGTCACAAAACAAATTAAAAAATGCGCCTGTATATGATCTTCGTTAGAAACAAATACAGGTCTGGTTTTGAATTCGCTCTTTATAATCTTGAATGATTCTTCTATTTCCCATAACCCTTTATATATGTCACGGATTTCATTGTCAGAAAGCTCTTTTTCACTTGTGACAATGGCGTAATAGCCATCATACTGCGCTTCTTCGGCAATTTTTTGTTCATTGATGGTAAGTTCTTTTCCATTGACAATTTCTCCGGTATCCTTAGAAAAGGAAACATTGTTAATGTACACAGTGCATCCATAGCTGGTCGCTTTCGTGTAGCCTGCAGGATTTTTGATCAGGTCCCTTGCCTTTGCAACGGCTTTTTCCCTTTCATGTCTTTGTTTCTTTGCGTATTTCTCAGAATAATATACCATCTGTTTCTGATAAATTCTCATCTTGAGCCTGCGCGCCCCATTCGAATCTTTTTTGGTTATCTCTTTTGCGTACAGCCTGGACTTGTGTTTGAATGGAATAGCTTCCCCATCTTTGTTTTTTTCCATTGCTGTAACATACCCGTCCGGTTCCAGCGCCCATTTTTTGAATTCCGCATCGGCCCCACGGATACTCTGGCCGTATACATAACCGTCATTATTTTTCTCATCGGATGCATTGGTTCCGGAAAGGACAGATGTGTTGTCACTGGTGTTCAGCCCCCTGTCAGCGACAACTATGATCCTGCCGATTTCATAATCCTTTTTGACCCTCTGTATCGCCGGGAGCATAGTTGTCTTCTCGCTCTCGTTGCCGGAGAAAGTATGGAATGCCATTGGGATGCCGTTAGGATCCATGAGAAGCCCCATTTGAATGATCGGGTCTTTGCGGTGTTCTTTCGACGGTCCTTTTTTACGCTTCAATTTTCTTTCCGTGTCCGAGCCAGCGTCCTCGTCTTCATATGGTATTTCAAAATAATAGTTGGTGACATCATAATAAGCTTTTTCGGAATTCCTGCCGATAAGGCTGGAAACTTCGGCATGCAAATGCTTCTGGAGTTCATGCGAATATCTGCTGAAATAGCCGAGCGCCCTGTAGACATCATCCAGTGAGAAACTGAAGCTGTCAAAAAAACGGCCTTTCGTTTCATAAGCGTTCTTTTTTGAAGATGGGAACAGGAACCGATTGAATATCAACAGGGAAAAAATGCTGTTCAGGTTATACTCTGCAGGAAGCTGGCGCTGCTTATTCTGAAAAAATTCACGGATCCTGAGTTTAGCATAAACGATCTTAATAATGGCATATCCAAGATTTTTCCGGTTGCTGCATTGATCCGGGAGTTTTTCCGAAAGCCTTACTTCAATGGTTTCCGGTGCAGCCTGACTTGCATTCCATTCTTTTGCGACCTGTTGAAAATAAGCTATCGGATCTTCATATTTGTCCAGGTAGTCTTCCAAATATCCAAGGTTTTGTATAACTTTATGCTTCACTTTCCCATTGATGCGATACCCCTGGACAAAAGAAAGCTGAGTCTTGTTTCTCTTTTTGTTAAAGCTTTTCTTAAGGTACAAAAAATCACCTCCTGAAGAATATTATACCATTGTTTCACGTGAAACACAATATAATACAACAAAAAATACATAAGACTTGACGTAAAAAAATCCAGCTATTGCGGGTGGATTAAGGTTTTATGAATGAAAGTATCTATTAGGGGTTGCAAAACAACGGGGATGATTACCTGGATTCAAGTAAGCTGAACTTTGATTGTAAAAAGGCCATCGAGGATGCAATCCGGAAGAATTTGGACGGAATGCACTTAGCGCATGATGCCTCAGGGGAAGTCTTGGAGGAATATGGGGGTAGAATGTGTGGTATTTATGCTAATACCGTACAACAATCTATCTGGCACGGATCCGGCCGGGAGATGGGCCGGAACAGATTTGCAAGCGGTTTGACAGGAAACTGTTATGGACATTCAATCAGCGTCAGAGATGTGCTTGTGTTGAATAAAGCGGGCGTTGTGGCCTCTTATTATGTGGAAAAGTCTTCCTGATGGAGCATGAAACTTATGGGAAGGATGAGGCATGGTTTCTGAAAATAACAATGGTTGATAAAATGGGCAAAATGGATGGAAAAAGAAACGGATAAAAAATATAAAGTCATGAAAACAATTATCGGAAATACCACCATAATTAAAATATCTATTAAATAAATATTGACACTGGAAAAGTTATGAGTTAATATGGATTCATATTTTAAAGAAAAGGTAGGTATGTATATGTCGGTGGTATCTGTAATGCCAAAGAACAACTAAATTTAATAAAGAGGGTAAGCGTTGCAAGTGGTAAGCACTAGGGATAGTGTTTTATTTGTGGTACCCTTTTCAGCATTATTGAATGCTGGTTGTTTCTGCCTTACAGAATACTGCATATACTGGGAATTATTGTCTTGTTTTGATGAATGAGAAAAAGGGAAAGTATGAGACTGTAGAGATCATGCTTTTTTGTTTTAGACCAACTATGAAATGGAGTGCAAGTTTTGAGACATTGCAGGTATCCTTTCATGGAAAGCCTTGTTTTGCTACGTCAATTTGAGACATATGGATTCGTGGTTTCAGTCTATTTATGATAGGCAGAAACCACGTTTTTTGTGTCTCGAACTAAACTATATTTCATTTGGAGGTTTTAAACATGAAGATGATACGGACAGAAAATATAACGAAAAAGTATAAACGGTATAAAAAGCAGGAGGGAATGATAGGAAGTATTAAGGGTCTGTTCCATAGAGAATATGAAGAAAAAATTGCGGTAGATGCCTTTAACATGGATGTGGATGAGGGTGAGTTTATAGGATTGATTGGTCCGAATGGAGCGGGTAAAACTACCTTAGTGAAGATGCTGACTGGTATTATTGCGCCAACAGGTGGCGAAATTCAGGTTATGGGATTTTATCCTAATAAGCTGGAGAAGGCATTTAAGCAGCAATATGCGGTAGTTATGGGGCAGAAAAGTCAGTTGTTTTTTGAGCTGACAGCGGAGGATACGCTGAGACTGTTTAAAGAAATATATCGTATTCCGGAAGACGAGTATAGGAAAAATAAGAACTTTTTTGTGGAGCTGTTTCAGGTGCAGGAGCTTATGGATGTACAGGTAAGGACATTATCATTAGGAGAAAGGATGAAAATGGAATTGATTGTTGCATTGCTTCATAATCCAAAAATACTGTTTTTAGACGAGCCGACAATTGGACTGGATGCTGTGGCAAGTAAACAGATTCGGACTTTTTTGAAAAATATAAATGAATCGAGAGGGACGACCATCCTGCTAACTTCACATTATATGGAGGATATTAAGGCATTATGCAAACGCTCTATTGTAGTAAATTACGGCAGAAAAATATATGACGGCGATACGGATATGTTATTTGAACAATACCAGAAGAGCAAGAAAATGACGATATACTTTGAGCATAGCGTAGAGCCTGATGTCCCGGAATATTGCATGATATTAGAAAAAACAAATGACAAGCTGGTGCTTGAAATACCAAAACAAAATACAGAAAAAGTTCTGGAATCGTATATAGGTCATTATCCGATCCGGGATATTGGAATTGAGGAAGAAGAAATAGGCTCTGTAGTAGAGCGTATCTATAAGGGGGTGTGAAACGTGAAGAAATATTTGGAAATTGCTAGGGCATATATGAAAGCGCAGTTAATATGGAGAGCAGATGTATTTGTTGATGTGATTCTGTCAGTGGCTAAGATATTGTTTGCATGGATCTTATGGAGTATTTTGTTTGAAGGAAAAGAGCAGATAGCAGGATTGAAATTTCACACCATGATTTCTTACTATATCATAAGTTCCTATCTATTCCAGATGGAAAAGTCTGCTGAAATCAGCCAGCAGATGACGGGGATGTTGAGAAACGGCACTTTTTCAAAATATATGGTGATACCGGTACAGACACAGGGCTATTTTGTGGCGATGGAGGTCGGGAAGCTTGCATTTTCTTCAGGCATTGGCTTTTTAGCAACTATTCTGTGGTTTTGTTTGTTCAGGATTTCCATTGTACATACAGTCAATTTGAAGATCTTGCTATGCGGAATGATCATGGTTGTTTTAGGTCTGCTGTTTATGGCTCAGCTTAATTATTTCCTTGGGATTTTAACTTTAAAATTTGAGGAGATCAGTACCTTTCTCATGATTAAGGATAATTTATCAGCAGTTGTGACAGGAGCGGTGATTCCCCTTGCACTTTTGCCGGAATGGGTGATAGCCAGCATGAGATTTCTGCCGTTCTATTATGTTACATATCTCCCAAGTATGCTGTTTATAGGAAAATGTGAGGATGAAGCAGTGACAGGCTTATTTGTTTTAAGTATATGGTGCATTTTCTTTATTGTTTTAAATCAAGTAACTTATGAACATTATCGAATGAAATATGACGGAGCAGGAATATGAAAGATAATTTTAAATTTTTGACAGAATTAATGAAATTAAGGCTATCCCATATTATGACATTCCGGTTGGGATTTTTTGGACCGTTTTTTATTGACACCAGTTATTTTCTGGTTCAGCTTTTTGCCTTTGAGGCAATTTACGGGCATGTGGATAAAATTCGTGGATGGGGGCATGGAGAAATTCTTGTTTTTGTAGGAACATTTTCCCTGATCAATGCCCTTAACATGACAATTTACTTTTTTGGAGTGATTTCCATACCTGAAAAAATACAAACAGGTGAACTGGATTTGTATCTGACCAAACCGGTAAATCCGCTATTGCGAATTACTTTTGAAAAAATAAATCCGGGTTCCATACCGCTATTGGCTTTCAGTGCATGTATTATTGCGTATGGGGTGAAAGAAATAGATATGGGTTTTTCATGGTCTAATATTATTAAATATCTGTTTCTGGTTTTTATGATGACGATACTGTACTACGATATGGAACTCTTGATACGATGCTTTGCTTTTTTTGTTTTCTCTGTAAACAATTTAACGAAAATTGAGGAGACAGCGATTGAATTGTGTTTGAAAATACCAGGCATTGCTTTTTATGGAATTTATAAGTTTATTTTTTATTGTGTATTGCCATATGGAATCATTGCAACGTTGCCGACACAAGCATTTATAGGGGCATTGTCAGTAAAGGGTCTGTTTTTTGGAGTAGCAATTGTGTGTATTTTTACTTTTTTTGCATTATCATTTTGGTCATATGGAGTACACAGATATGAAAGTGCAAGCAGTTAATTATTTTTTGTATTAAGGACACCGTTCCCAGCATGTCAGAGAATGAATTGATAGCAAAACAAAGGTAAACGGTAAATAGTGAGTACCTATACAAAACTGGAGCAAACCTGTATGATAGAAACAGATTTGCTCCAGTCTTTATTTCACTTCATTTTTACCAGGCTTCCGGCAGACTTGGCGACCAGGGGAGCAGGTCGTCCGGAAAACTGCGGTCTGTATCATCCGGATGCTTCGGGATCTCGGTAAGCAGATATTCAAAATAGTCATACGGTTTCAGATTGTTTGCTTTTGCAGTTTCCGCAATGCTGTAGATGATAGCGCTGGTCTTTGCTCCGGCAATGGTATCAATCATCACCCAGTTTTTCTTGCCAATGCAAAACCCACGGATGGACTGCTCCGCAGCGTTATTGTCCATCGGCACTTCACCATCGTCCAGGAATACTTTCAGGTATTTCTCCTGTTCACTGCGGCGTTAATTCACGCACCTCCTCCGGGGTGCGCGGCCACTGGAAACGGCTTTCCGAAAGCCGCTTGTATAACAGGAGCCAGCCGTCCCCTTCCCATACAAGCCCCTTGATGCGGTCTGTGCGTCTTTCGCAGAAAAGATAGAGGGTATCCGGGACATGCACGGCGGTGCCGTCTCCGGAAACCGTAAGGTGTTCCCTTGGTATGAGGCCGGATTCCATGGAAGGCAGGACAGCCACGTGATAGAAGAAGCGCTGCAGCCGCCCTTCAAAGTTAAAAGGGATATCCTTCCAGCCCATGAGCCGTTTTTCGATAGATTCTGTGATTTTGGGCTTTGCCTCCTGTGCTTTCTGTTTTTTGCCTTTGGGCTTATCCGGCTTTTTGGTGTTCCAGGAAGCCGGAAGCAGTTTGTCCCGCGCATATAAGTCCGTTGGCGGTGCAGCCCAGAGCCTGTCCATGAAGTCAAAATAAGAACCGAGGGGCGGCAGGGAATCCGTAGTGCAGCCGATGAGAGCGGCAAGGAGGCGGTCATGTTTGAGCCTGTCGACCCAAAGGGTAAGGGATAGCTTGGCCAAACCTTCTGAAAATAGAAGAAAGAAAAGGATAAAAGACCTTAAGATTTGTGGCTGGTTCTTAGCGGGCCTGCCAGTGTTGGAGTAAAAGGGCAGAAGGAACTCCATGGCCTTATCGGTATCGAAAAGGCGGAGTTTCTGCCATGGTTTCCAAAGCTCCGTATGGAGTCGGACTCTTTCAGAGGAATCGAAATGGACTTTGGATTCGTTGAGAAAGTACTTGTAATCTTGCATGGGCTGCCAGTACTTGATCATAAAGTGCACCTCCTAGTAGTTTAGTTTAATGCTGTGCGTGTGGCACAGACGCTTCTTAACTACAAGGGGCGCGTTTGGTGACTGGCGTATATGGTCACCAAACGCGCCGCACATTTTGACTTATATGTCAATACTTTTTTGAAAATTTAACAAAAATGTTTTCCGGGATATGGAGGAAAGCAAAAAAGAAGAACATGAAAAAAGAGCGGAAATTCGGGCTTAAAGAGTTTCCGAGACCGCTCAATTTAGAATATGGAGGGTGTATTAAAGTCGCCCATTTTTAAGAACACGACGGTATCAGGGAGGTATCGCCATGTTCTTATTTATTTTGTACCCATTTAGCTTATCAAAAAAAGCCCTCCACCATTGGCGGATAGCTCTGGCAACCAATATGAAATAAATAACTCTAAAAACGATAATACAATTTCATGCGTCCGTATGGCTTCATGCCGTCCGAGCGTTTTTCTGTTTTATGGGACAGCTTCCGGGTCATATTGGCCCGAAGTCCAGCCCCAGTGCCGTTCCCCGCCGGTTCCGTTTCGGTCACTTGTCAACCAACAACCGAAACAGAGGTCTATATGGCTATTATCAATTTGCGGGACTATTACCCATTCTATACATCAGATTGTTTTATGGAAGTATCAGAGGAAGTTGCTGGAATATTCAAGGAATTTGACCGGAAAGAGGCGGCTTACCGTCTGCGTATCTACCGCCATAAAGCCTACTATTCCCTTGACCGGGATGATGGGCTGAAGCATGAAGCGGTATTTGTTTCTCTTTCTCCCCATGAACTGTATGAACGCAAGATTTCCATGCAGGAACTTCACGCAGCTATTTCCAGTATGCCGGATAAACAGGCAAAACGGACTTATGCTCATTTCATTCTTGGAATGACAAAAAAGGATATTGCCCGGGCTGAGGGAGTGGATGAAAAGGTGGTGCGTATGGCGATTGAGCGGGGGCTGAAGAACTTAGCCTGAATTATTCACGGAATAACAGCATTAACTGCTGAAACCCGCACAGTTACTGTATTTTAATTGAATATTGCTTTTCACTTATTTAGTGAATAGAAAAAGACCTCTATCTATGGTAAAATTTAGGTGTCTACTCCAAATCAAAACCAAAGAAAGGGTCTTTATATGGATATATTAAACACCATAAGCTTAGAAAGCAATAGCCAAATTAAAATTAATTTTGACGGAGGCGATTTATCCTCCGATGCAGGACTTCTCCTGTTCAAAGAGTTCCTGGTTAAGATTGGAGCGGTCAAGCTCGTTAACCGTATGTTCAAAACCAATGATACCGCTTGGTTCCGCGTCCATAAGGATGATACGAATCTGATGCAGGTAATTTACCAGATTATCAGTTCCTACTTTGAGGATGACTGTGCGGACGAACTGACAAACGAACCTGTTATGACAGTTATTTTAGAGAAGGATGCCCTGGCATCCCAGCCTACCCTGTCACGCTTTTTTAACCGCATGGATGGAGATACGATCAGCCAGTTAAACCAGATCACCCGTGAACTCCGTAAAGTCATCTATTCCATAAAGAAACCGGAATTCATGCTTTTTGATATTGATTCCACACTTCTTGATGTCTATGGGAATCAGGAAGGGGAAGGTTTCAACTACCATTATCAGGCCCACGGTTATCATCCGCTGTTATGCTACGACGGGCTGACCGGCGATCTGCTAAAAGCACAGCTTCGTGACGGCACCATGTATTGCAGCAAAGAGGCAGATATTTTTATGAAGTCCCTTCTGGATGAATTTCTCTGCGATTTCCCGGATATGCCGCTTTTTCTTCGCGGTGACAGTGGCTTTGCGTCACCAGACCTGTATGAAGTTCTTGAAGATAAAAACTGCAAATATGCCATCCGGCTCAAGGAGAACGCAAAACTCCGTGAATTGGCAGAAGAGGAAAACCAGGCACTGTACCGCGCAACGAAATTCAACCAGGTAGATTACGCCGTCGAGTATGGGGAATTCCTGTACCAGGCCGGTTCATGGAACCATCCACGCAGGGTGGTCTTTAAAATAGAAAAGCCGTATGGGCAGATGGTCCATCTGTATACCTTTATTGTCACAACACTGGAAATGGAACCTTATCAGGTGATCCAGTTCTATTGCGGAAGAGGCAAAATGGAAAATTTCATCAAGGAATGCAAAAGCGGTTTTGACTTTGCCTCTGTAAGCAGTTCCTCAAAGCTGGTAAACGCGAACCGCCTTCTGGTTCATGCGTTAGCTTATAACCTATTCAATTGGTTTAGACGATTGGCGCTTGCTGTCAGCATGAGAAAACAGCGCATTGATACCATACGATTAAAACTGCTGAAGATAGCCGCAAGGGTGGTAAAATCAGCACGATATAAATATTTCAAGCTATGCAGCAGCTGTCCCTACAAGAAAGAATTCTACGAGACA
Organism: Eubacterium plexicaudatum ASF492; assembly: GCF_000364225.2. GTDB lineage: Bacteria > Bacillota > Clostridia > Lachnospirales > Lachnospiraceae > Eubacterium_J > Eubacterium_J plexicaudatum. Next base: position 2,419,064 of record NZ_AQFT02000001.1, on the reverse strand, counting down.
CTGGAAAACATCCGTAACCTGCAGCCACAGTTGGAATAACAACTGTTAATGGACCTTGACAGCCACAATAAATTTCTAACCCTATCATAGGAGAAGTCTGCCCATTTTTAGGCTATCTTGCGACAGAGTGAGGTATCAGGAGTGATTGTAATGGTAACTACGGCGGATTTTATGTGAGTTTATACTGCCGTGAATAATTCGGGCTTAGAAAATATTTGAAAAAATTTTTGTAAGGCGTACCGTTTTTGCTTCAAAAATGAAAAGGCTTATGAAAGGTAACAGAACTTCGGGGCACAGTGGCCCGAGGTTCTGTTACCTTTCATAAGCCTTCTGCTCCTTGACAACTGAATAAAAAGAGAACCGGATACGAATGGTAAATGTACTGAGTGACAGGCCCGCCATGACTTCTGTTTTTGGGAAATATTTCTTCCCGGACAGAACGAGCGATCAGGCTCATGCCGCAAGCAGGCTGTGGTTAGCTCTGCTGGATAAGGTACAGATGCCTTGATACTTGCGTTTGGTCGAAGTCCGAGTGTTGAAGCGGTAGATTACCGTAAGCCGTCGTAGGCAACGAGAATCTAAAAGTGTTGATTTATCATTAAAACTTATTTATGAAGAAAAAATGATAATATTAAGCGGGATTAGATTGTGCTGCAGAAAGCTGAACCTATATTCAGATAAATATTGTTTTCATTACTGTACTCTAAAAAAGTATAACACAACGTAAGCGTCAAATAAGAACGTGTAGTGAAACATTTAGCTTTCTCCTGTAAACTTAGGGTTAGAGTTTTTAGAGTTCACTCCAAAAACTCTAAATCCAAACAAAGGGGAATACTCATGGACATTTCCACTTTTACTCCGGATAAGCAGGTAAAACTTCAGTACTGGCCGGATGTGATTCGACAATGCAGGGACTCCGGCCTCACAAACCAGGCATGGTGCGAACAACATGATATCTATTTAACAGTCAAAAGCAGTCCGCAAATTGATAAACTGACAGGGGATGAGAGCGGGGATGAGAAAGATGAAAAGCTGAATTTCTTTGGCTTTGCGAAAAGGTTGAAAATGGCAGTGAATAAATTTCATATGGCAAATGCTCAGAATGTTGCAGGATGGTGAATAGCCGATTGATAAAGTTGCGAAGTATTCAGGACTTGATATTGCAGAAGTAGAGTTGATTGCAGAGTTTCAGACAGTGTAAAAAGTGTAGATATTATGTAAGATAATTTTTTTTGCAAAAAAATATGCAGTTATCCACACATTACGCTTTGACAATGTACCGCAGAACAAAATGATAACAAATTATAACAAAATGTTACGTAAAAATAATACTAATAGTATATTAATATTTAAATAATACAGCCTAATAGCATTCTATTCGCTTTTCTTTCATTTTGCAACCATTATTCAAAAATTTATGCATATCTTATAATTTTTTTGTCGTAAATATAGGGAAATATAGAACTATTGAATATAAAACCATCCGAATTTTCACGTAAAAAAGAATTTAAAAGAAACAAATAGAAAAAATACATAGCAAATATATCCCAAGTTTGGAAAAAACTGCTGCAGCCCTTTTGCTCTGGGAATGGAAGCAAGTTAATTACAAATATAAAGCATAACATTTTGTTATAAAATGTTATGCTTTATATTTGTAATTCTGCTGCTTGCAAAACAGGAGGTCAGGGTATGCAGGAATTGGATTATTCAAAAATGGGGGAAAGGATTCGCCAGAGCCGGAAAGCAAAAGGCTGGACGCAGGAAACGCTTGCCAGAAAATGCGGGATTAGTCTGAATTTTATGGGAAAAGTAGAACGCGGAAACAGGAGGATGAGTCTGGATACGTTTGCTAGGCTGTGCATGGAACTGGAGACGGATGCGGATGCGCTGCTGTGGGGTGTTGTGCAGCCTTCGGAGACAGCGGCAAGAAATATGTGGAAGCATCCTAAGAAAAAAGATTCTGACAGTTATGCGATGTATATGCGGATTATGAAATCCGTGGCGGATATTATGAACGAGACATGAGCAGGAACTGTGCAGGCATAAAAAAGCGGGTGCTTCTGGCAGCTTCGGTGGCCTCCATGATTGACCAGTTTAATATGTCTAATATCCGGCTGCTGCAGGATATGGGTTATGAAGTGCATACAGCCTGCAACTTTGAAAAGGGAAATACGTGTGATGAAAAACGCATCCGGAAGTTGAAAAAGATGCTGCGGGATATGGGTGTGAAGATGCACCGGTGGGATTGTCCGAGAGAATTGCATTCCCTGAAAGAATGCCGGAATGCATACAGGCAGATGCAGAAACTGCTGGAACGATATGCGGTGGAGTGGCTGCACTGCCATTCGCCGATTGGTGCGGCGCTGGCCAGGCTGGCAGCGCTGCAGGCAGGAGTGCCGGTTATTTATACGGCGCATGGATTTCACTTTTACCGAGGAGCGCCGTTGAAAAACTGGCTGCTGTATTATCCGGCCGAAAAGGTACTGGCACATTGGACGGATGCGTTAATTACCGTTAATCGGGAAGATTATTGTTTTGCCAGACGGCATCTGCGTGCGGAAAAGATTTTTTATATTCCGGGAGTGGGAACGGATACGGCGCATTTTAAAAAGCTGCAGGATGAAGGACTGAGAAATGATGAAAAACGTTTGTTCCATGAGACATACCAGATACCGCAGAATGCATTCGTGCTGCTCTCTGTCGGAGAGCTGAATAAGGGGAAAAACCATCGGATAGTCATAGATGCGGCATCAGCCCTTCACAGGAAAGATGTTTATTATCTGATCTGTGGTCAGGGTGCATGGCGGGAAAAGCTGCTGTATGCCGCAAAGCGGCAGGGGTTTGACGGGCAGCTTAGAATGCCGGGTTATCAGGAAGACTTGGCATGGGTTTATCGCAATGCGGATATCTTTGTGTTTCCGTCGATTCGGGAGGGAATGCCTGTTGCATTGATGGAGGCCATGGCTGCCGGACTTCCCTGTGTCGTTTCCGATATCAGGGGCAGCAGGGAGTTGATGCGGGATGCGGCGGAAAATATACGTACGGCACACCGCAGACAGGGCGGCTTTGTGCAGGGAGGGTTTCGATTTTCTCTGCGCTGTCCGCAGCAGCTTGCTCAGGCGCTTCGGATCTTGCTGGAGGATGAAGGGCTGAGGCAGAAATGCGGCACGCATAATCAGGAAATGATGAAACGTTATGATCAGGCAGCCGTTGACCGGAGAATGAAAAAAATATATGAGGAATTTGACATATGCACGGCAGAACAAAATGCATATGATAGGTGCAGCGGATATGATAAAGATTCTCCGAAAATATCAGTCATTATGCCGGTATATAATATGGCAGACGATCCGCTTTTGGATCAGGCGGTAAACTCCATATTGCATCAGACATTTCAAGACTGGGAACTGATACTTTGTGATGACGGCTCCACAGATGACACCCTGCATCATCTGTGCCGCTTTGCCGCTGCGGATCAAAGAATACATATACTGAAAAACCCCGTTAACCGCGGGGCCGGATATGCAAGGAATGCCTGTCTGCGGACAGCAGCGGGAATGTATATTGCACTCATGGATGCCGATGATTTTTCAGATCCAAAACGTCTGGAGAAGCAGGTGGATTTTTTAGAAAGTCATCCGGAATATGCGTTTGTCGGATGTAATGTATGGCTGAGGGACAGGCAGGGTGTCTGGGGCAAACGCAGAATGGAAGAAAGGCCGGACAGTGAATCGTTTTTAGGCACGCTGCCGTTTGTACATCCGTCTGTGATGATACGGGCAGAGGCTGTCCATGCACTGGGCGGATATTCGCAGATGCGGATCGCAAGACGTGCGGAAGATTATGAGTTTTTTATGCGGCTGTATGCAGCAGGATACCGGGGGTATAACATGCAGCAGGAACTGCTCGGCTATCTGGAAGAGCCGGATTCTTACCGGAGACGGAAGTACAAAAGCCGGATTGCAGAATGTGCGGTACGCCTGCAGGGATTTCGCAGGCTTGGGATTTTGAAGGGGCATAGTCGGTATGTGCTGAAACCGCTGGCAGTCGGCCTTCTTCCGGCGCGGCTGCTGTATCTGCAGCATAAAAGGAGATTTGCGGCAGGAAATGATAGGAATTGTGATATTAAATTATAACAACTGGAAAGATACCAGACGCTGTGTGGAAAGCATACAAAAAAATCCGCCCCAAGACGCATATCAGATCATACTGGTAGACAATGCCTCTGAAAACAGACCGGAATATGATCTGTATACATGGATAAGGCGGAATCGGATTTGTTTTATCGCAAATAAAAGGAATATGGGATACAACGCCGGCAATAATGTGGGAATTCGAAAGGCGCTGGAATCCGGATGCAGCGCCATCCTGATATCGAACAGTGATGTTCGGTATTTTACGGGCAGCATTCAATATATGCGGGATTATTTAAAAAGGCATCCGCATGTGGGCATTGTCGGGCCGAAAATAGTGGACAGGTACGGACGTATGCAGAAAAGCTGTATCTGTCGCAGGACGGGACTCAGGGAAAAATATCTGGTATGCACCAAAGCAAATCTGCTGTTTCAAAAAAGCTACCGGAGTTACTATGGCTTTGACAGGGATTATGATCAGACGTTTCCTGTTTATGCTGTGCTGGGATGCTGCTTTATGATGTCAAAAACCTGTGCGGAGGCGGTCGCGCCATTTGATGAGCATCCGTTTTTGTATGAGGAAGAGCTGATGCTTGGAACGCGCATGGAACAGGCCGGATTTGCCACTGTGTATTATCCGTGTGCGATTGTCAGGCATCTGCATGGAGGGAGTACGAAGTATCGGAAGGCGGCTGCATTTACACAGAATGTGTGCAGTGAGATTTATTACTGCAGAAGCTATCTGGGAGCGGCAAAACCACAGATTTTTCCATTGTATGGGTATCGGATGGTGCTTTATCTGCTCCGCTGTGCCGGCAGCAGGGAATTTCGGAGATATTGGCGCAGCTTTTTGAAAATGACGGGAGCGGAAATGAACGGTGTAAAAATAAAGGGTGTAAGTGAGTATCCGCTTGTGTCCATCATCATCCGTACCTGCGGCAGGCCGCAGGTGTTAAAAAGGGCGCTGGAGAGCATCCGCAGACAGACTTATCCGAATATCGAGGCGGTGATCGTAGAAGATGGAAAAAATGCGGCGGAAGAAATGCTGAAAAAGAATATGCGGATATGCGCTTTATTTATCAGGCGACAGGAACGCATGCAGGGCGCTCCAAAACAGGAAATCTGGCGATGCAGCTTTCCTCCGGTGTCTATTTGAATTTTCTGGATGATGATGATGAACTTTTTCCGGATCATGTACAAAAGCTCGTACATGCGCTGCACGGAAGACAGGAAAGGGCCGCTTACAGTATCGCGCAGGAGCGGCAGACGGCGGTACGGCCGGGGAACAGGCCATATATAAAAAAGAAATACATCCGGTACCGTCAGCCGTTTTACAGGCTGCTGCTGTATGCAGGAAATTATATTCCAATCCAGAGCATTTTATTTGAGCGGAGCCTGTTTGAGACATATGGCGGTTTAGATGAAGAGATCGGGATGATGGAAGACTGGGACTTATGGGTACGGTATTCTGCTGTGACAGATTTTGTATATGTGAACCAGGTGACATCCTGTTATTACGTACCCGGAAAATCGGCTGACAAAAAGGAGAGAGAGAAAAATCTGCGTAGAGATATGCAGAAATTAAACAAAAAGTTCTGCTCTTACCAGATGAACATATCCGTTGGCCAGCTCCGCCGGGAAATGGAATATGTGATACGGGAGTATAAAAATCAGGGACTGCTTCGTTACATCCGAATGTTTTTCAGGATGTTTGTGCTGGGAGAGCGCTGATGGGGCAGAGTGGATGGGAGAAAGAAAATGTCGCAAGAGATATATGCAGAAGAAATTTATGTTGCAAGGCCGTCCATGCCGCCTTTCGATGAATTTATCGAAGAGATCGGAGAGTTATGGCAAACCCGCAGACTGACGAATATGGGAGCCAAACATAAAAAGCTTGAGGAAGAACTGCGGCGGTATCTGCATGTGAAAAATGTATCCTTGATGGTTAACGGCCACATGGCATTGGAATTAGCAATCCAGGCAATGCGTCTGACAGGAGAAGTTATTACAACACCGTTTACATTTGCATCCACAACGCATGCGATCGTACGCAATGGGCTCAAACCCGTTTTTTGTGACATTGACCCGGATACATATACGATAGACGCAGACAAAATAGAAGCACTGATTACAGATCAGACGTCAGCAATCCTGCCGGTCCATGTATATGGAAATCTGTGCGAGGTGGAAAAGATACGTAGCATTGCCCAAAAGTACGGCCTGAAAGTGATTTATGATGCGGCACATGCGTTCGGAGAATCTTATCGGGGAACAGGGGCAGGAAATTTTGGAGACGCGTCTATATTCAGTTTTCATGCGACTAAGGTGTTCCATACGATCGAAGGCGGGGCAGTTTGTTTTGCGGATGATGAATATGGAATGGATCTGTACCGCTTGAAAAATTTTGGAATCCGCGGGCAGGAAACGGTGGATTTTATCGGTGCCAATGCAAAGATGAATGAGTTTCAGGCTGCGATGGGCCTTTGCAACCTGCGGTATATTGACAGTGAAATAGAAAAGAGGAAACGGGTTTATGAACAGTATGTAAAACGCCTGACCGGACTGGCGGGCGTCAGGATTATGAAGCAGCAGTCAGATGTAAAGCCAAACTATGCCTATTTTCCGGTCATATTTGAAGAAAAGGAATTTGGAGCCACGCGCAACGAAGTGGCGCTGCAGTTGCAGCAGGCAGGAGTGTACGCAAGGAAATATTTTTATCCGCTGACGAGCATGTATGACTGTTATCATGGGAGATTTGATGCGGAGAAGACCCCGGTGGCGCTGGGAGTATCGAAAAGAGTTTTGACGCTGCCTATGTATGGGGAGCTTGAGGAAGAGGAGATTGACCGGATATGCAGAATCATCAAACATACCGGAAAAAGGTAAGCAGCCGTTCCTAATCCGTCAACAACAGATAAACGGAGGAAGACATGGAGTTAGTGAGCATAATTATGCCATGTTATAACGATGGAAAATATATGGAAGAAGCTGTCGCGTCCGTAAAAGCACAGACATATCCGCGGTGGGAGTTGATTATTGTTGACGACGGCTCCGATGATGAAGAAACGGTGCAGATTATCAGGCGCATGAAAGCAGAGCAGCAGATAAAAGTACTGCATACAGACCATGTAAGGCCGGCAGGGGCAAGAAATTACGGCATTCGTCATGCAGACGGCACATACATACTTCCGCTGGATGCGGATGACCGGATTGACAAAACGTATATAGAAAAGGCAGTGGAAATGATCGAATCCGACAGCAGGATCGGAGTTGTATATTGTGAGGCCGATATGTTTGGAGAAAGAAGCGGGAAATGGAATCTGCCGGCATATTCCTTTCAGAGCATGCTGCTGGACAACGTTGTATTTGTTACAGCGCTGTTTTACCGTAAGGACTGGGAAAGAGCAGGCGGGTTTAACAGCAATATGGCTTCCGGGATGGAAGATTATGATTTCTGGCTCGGTATATTAGAACTGGGCAAAGAAATCTGCCAGATTCCGGAAACGCTGTTTCACTACCGGATTAAACCTTCTTCCCGTACAACGGGATTCCAGTCCGATTACATGCAGATGCAGGCGGCATACCGCCAGATCTATGACAACCATAAAGCATTTTATGAAAAACATCAGGAGGAATACGCGAAGACGCTGCGGGATGCACTGATTGAACAGATTGCGCTTCGTATGAAATACGAAAAAATGTTTGAACAGGTGCAGAAATATTACCAGTATCCTCTGATCGGAAAGATCATCAAGAGGATTATAGACAGGAGAATATCATGATCATATTTACATCCATTTGCGCGAATTACACACACAAAGCGAGGACTCTGGCAGAATCTGTAAAAAGGCATATGCCGGACGAGACATTTTTGTATGCCTGACAGAACGCCAGATGCCGGAAAATGTGCGTTCTGAGTATTTTGACGATGTGATCTTATCAAAGGATATGTGGGATGGAAATTTTAACAGGTACATATTTAAGCATTCGATTGTGGAAGCGTCAACGGCGGTGAAAGGACAGTTTTTTATTTACCTGATGGAGCATTTTCCGCAGGAGAACCAGTTTGTATATCTGGATCCGGACTGTTATGTGTACGCGGATTTTACGGAATTAAAAGAGCTGCTGGAGCGCCGGCCGATTGTCGTATGCCCGCATTTGCTGCAGCCTGGAAATATTGATATGGAGCTTTCTTCCGCTGCTCATGGAGTCTATAATCTTGGATTTTTAGCCGTGAACCGGAGTGCGGAGGCAGAAAGGTTTATCAAATGGTGGGCGCAGCGGCTCTACCTGTTCTGCTATGATGACATCCGGCGCGGAATCTTTACGGATCAAAAATGGATTGATTTGGCTCCATGTTTTTTCGATGTGGAGATCTTAAAACACCGCGGCTATGATTTTGCGACGTGGTCACTGCTGGACTGCGGGATGACAAAGGAGGACGGGAGATATTATGTGAAAGGAGATCCGCTGAGATTCATTCATTTTTCCGGATATGGGAATGTCATTGAAAAATGCATGGAGGACTGGCTGCCTGAGGGGGAGCATCCGTTTCGGGAGCTGTACCGGGAGTATGTAAAAATGCATGAAGAGAATAACGCGGATCAGGTGTCTGAAACAGCCTGGAGTTATGGAACATATGATTCGGGTGAGAAGATTGATGATAAGATTCGGAAATTGTACCGCGGTGATTATGATGTGATGTTCGGGGTAGAGGATCCGTTTGGACTGAGTGATCAGGAATTAAGGCGGATGCTGGGACGAAGGCAGGATGGGAAGTGGCGGAAGGTTGCAGAGTCAGTTAAGAGGGATGGAATGAAAGTTACTTTTTTAAAGATTGTGGAGCATCTTAAATAAAGAATGGAGCAGGATTGATCTGCATACAGGAAAATATTTTTGAGAGGCTAATTGAAATGAGCAAAAAGAGAAAAGAGGAACGTTTTGCCTTATTTTGGGCATGTTTTTAATCGGACTGGTATTCTTGAATATCCTAAAATATCCTGCAATGGAAGTAGAATTTTATTCGACAAATGAACGGGAAGCATTGGTGGTTTTTTATAACAATGGTGAGAAAAGTATTTTTGATGAGAACCATATAAAGTTGTATGGAATTACATCGACGGATAATCTTCAAAAAGCTGTGTTTAAACTTCCGGCAATCGGATTGGATTATCTTAGAATGGATTTTGGAAGCAGTGCGGGGAGGACAGAGATAAAATCAATTACGTTTAAGAAGAATCTGTTTTTGAAAAAGACGTTGCAGGGAGAAGAAATCTCACAGGCATTTCCAACAGCTAATATGCTTACCAACTACAAAGTAGAGAAAAATGTGGTTTTAGAATATGAGGAGAATGATCCATATATTCAATCCGGAAACTTAAGGGAACTGTCATATGATATTAATTTTGGATATATGATTCTGACAGGACTGACAGCGTTGCTAGTCAGCTTCTTGGGAAGTGCTGCAATCAGCTTTCTCGCTTTTAGGATAACATTTGACGGTGTTTGTAGAATGTGGGAAAACATACGAAAAAGCAGGAAAGCTAGATGGATATGCGTTTTTTTGGGACTGTTCATAGTGACCGTTGTGATCACTGTAAACAGTAGTCAGTCATTTCTGGTGTATTGGATTCAACATCCAAGTATTGAAATATCTTTTAAAACAGACAACTATCAGGAACCGTTGGAGGTATTCTATAATAACGGAATAGAAAGTGTTTATGATGATAAACACTATGAGAAAAGAAAAGTATACGGAACCAATGATTTTCAGACAGTTATTATGCCTATTTCTAAAGAAGGTCTGCAGAATGTCCGTATTGATTTCGGCGGAAGTGCCAGAAAAATAGAAATTGCCTCTGTTACGATTAGAAAGAGCTTATTTGAACAGAAAGTTTTAAGCGGAAGTGAACTGATGGAGAATTTTGATCAGACTAACTGCGTGAAAAAGTATAAATTGGGAGAGTATGTAGAAATAGAATGTGAGGCGGGAGATCCGTATATTTCATCAAATTCTTTGAAATTTCTGGAATATGACGGCAGGGGAGCTATGGGCATATTAAACATGGTGAAATGGCTTGGATTTTGCTTGGCCATAACTGCAGTTGTTACATTATTTATATATGAAATATTGCATCATGTGGTAAGTATAAAATATTTCTTTTTAAATAAGCTGTTGGATATGAGGGTACGTTATATAACAAAAGCGGTATTATTATTGATGACGGTGTTGATATTTGTATCTGTGCCACTTTATTTCACGGTAGATTCTGCGTGGTATCTGTCGTATCTGAAATATTTTGAGGGTAAGGAAGTATTTGCTAAATGGAATTTGATCAGAGGGTGGCTGTTTCCGTATTTGATTTATATTACATCGCAGCTGTTCGGTCTTACATCACAAGGACTGGTCTGTCTCATGCTGCTATTTTTTATATTGACGTTGTGCCTGTGTTTTTCTTTTTCAAAATTGTGGGTGATCAACAACTTAGGTATATAAAGTATGCAGTTATAATTATTTTATTCTTCAATCCGGTTGTATTTGGTTATTACCATACACTGCTGACAGAATTTCTTGGTGCAAGCATCTGCTTATTCAATATGGTATTTTTTTAAAGGCTTATTATGCACCAGATGGAGGAAAAGCCAGATGGATAGTATTAAAGGCGTTCGTACTGGCTTTGAATCTGATTTTAGCATATTCTTTGAAACAGACCTATATAGCATTTATCACGATTCCTTTTGTAGTAACAGAATTTTGCAGATGGATCAAGCGGGAAAAGAAGGGAAGAGCTCTGATTACCTTTTGTGTAGCATTCGTATGCTTGCTGGCAAGCAATAGAATGTGGACGAATTATGTTCATACCGGAAACATATTTAGAGAAGGTAAAATGGTAAGTGCGACTGGCGGAAACATAGGGCAGATGTTTAATAACTCGCTTGCTAACGGAGCAACATATTTTGAGGTTGTTGATGAGAATACGGTTGCTGTGCTGGATAACAATATGGAAGTAGAGGAGACGTTTGAATTTTCGATAAAGAAAAATGGCAATATCAGATATATTATAGAATGCTTTCTGAAAAGGCCGGATAAAATGCTGATGGGTTATATAAATAATTATCTGGTATTAACCAATTATTATGGGAGAGGGGAAGATTATAAGAGTGCGGTTAAAGAAGCAAGTTTTACCAGAGGAAATGAGAATTCTTGGATAGCTTGTGCATTTAGCTGGTATCGTAGGGGAAAGGAGTTTTATACGGATCAAGGATATGATGACCTGATGGAAGAGTTTGAATATGAAGATCTTACTCAATTTAAAATTCCGGTGGATTCCAGTATAGTATTGGAAATGATATACCATTTCACAGGCTATGTGCAATTTACGAAGATATTGTTTACAATATCGTTGATTGCCGCACCACTTTTAGCAATTTTGCTGTTTGCTTATGTATTATGGCATGTAATAAAAAAAGAAGCATTGATAAGAGGCTTGAGATCGCTTTTATATTAGAAATAACTGTGTTTGGAAATGTTTTTGCGCTGGCGATTTTAAATAACCAGATTGACCGATATTGTTTTCCGGTATTTATGATAGCGGTATTAGGATTGTTTTTGGTATTGCATGTCACATTACAGAAATCGTTTGATAAAATGAAATGTATCGGAAAAAGGTAAGAGGTAAAAGTAATGTTGTTGCGTGAAAAAGCAGTACACTGCATCATGAGTGAGGTTCGCATTATGCAAAAAGGCTATTTGTGGAACTCTCTTGCAAGTATGATGACAGCGATTTCTTCTATCGGAGTATTGTTGATTGTTACACGTTTTGCGGGAAATGTGGTGGGAGCCAATTTTTCTATTGCGGTTGCCATCATTAATGTTTTGATGAACATTGGAACTATGAATGCATTGGGATATCAGATATCTGATGTAAAAGAAAAGTATGTTTTTAATACATATTTTAAACAGAGATGTCTTAGCGTCGTGTGCATGGTAGTGAGTGCCTCTTTCTATGCAATCGGGAAATATGGAGTAGGGGAAAAGTCATTTATTATTATCACATATGGAATATATAAGGCGATTAATGTGTTTTGTGAGGTGTTTCAAGGAAGATACCAGCAGCAGGGACGGGTTGACATTGCATCGGAACTGAATTTTATTAAGGCGCTGATTCCGGATAGTGTTTTATGCATTGTAACAATCATCAGCAGTAATTTTTCGCTTGCCATTATTATTGCAATTATGGTAGAAACGATTACAATTCTGGTATTTAACAGTATTGTTTGGCAAAATTTCTCTGAGAATAAGGAAGGAAAGGCAGTTCATATTATACATTTGACAAAAGAAATTCTTCCATTATTTTTCAGCGCATTTGCAGCGGCTTATATTCTTAATTCGGCGAAGTATGCGATTGATGATAATATGAGCAGCCAGCATCAGTTGATTTATACTATTTTGCTGCTTCCTGCTACGACAGTACATATGATAGCCGGATTCATATACAGACCTGTGCTGACCGTATATGCGAATATCTGGAATGATGGAAAACGAGAAGTATTGGCCATAAAAGTACTGAAAACAGCGGCAGCGATTCTTTTAACTACAAGCATTATCGTATGCGTCAGAGAGATTATTCTGACTATACTCACATGGGCATATGGCGTGACGGAACTGAGGGAATATGGGACTGCTTTTGGAATTTTGCTCACAGCGGGCGGCCTGAATGCTTTAAATACGTTTATGAGTTATATTATAACTATAATCAGAAAACAGAGCTATTTGTATATTATTAATACGATAACATTCATCTGTGCATTGATTATCCCGCACATATTTGTTGTCAGGGGAGGGATTCCCGGAGCAGCATTTTCTTATCTAGTTCTTATGTTTGTGCAGATGGTGAATTATTTTATTTGCTTTGGAGTGTTTGCGATGATGATAAAAAAACAGAAAGAACGAGAAGGAAGAAGATATAAATGAAAGTAATTATTTTGGCAGGCGGATTTGGAACCCGTATTTCTGAAGAAAGCCATTTAAAACCAAAGCCAATGATTGAAATTGGAGGTATGCCGATTATGTGGCATATCATGAAGCTGTATTCTGCGTATGGATATAATGATTTTGTGATTTGTGCAGGATATAAGCAGTATGTTATAAAAGAATATTTTTCATATTATTTTTTGCATAAAAGTGATATTACATACGATTTTACGACCGCAAAGCAGGATATGATTGTACACAATAATACTGCAGAGCCATGGAAGGTGACGGTGGTCGATACAGGATTAAATACGATGACAGGCGGACGAGTCAAAAGAGTCAGGAAATATCTGGATAATGAACCGTTTATGGTTACATACGGTGACGGCGTTGCAAATATAAATATTCAGGAACTGGTTGAATTCCATAGGTCAAAAGGTAAGATGATGACGTTGACAGGAGTACAGCCGGAAGGTCGTTTTGGCATAATGGATTTTGCGGATGACAACAGTATACAGGCATTTAGAGAAAAGAGCAAGGAAGACAGTGGCTGGGTCAATGGTGGCTTTATCGTGTGTAATCCGGCGGTATTGGATTACATTGAGGGGGACTCCGTTATGCTAGAGCGCGAACCAATGGAAAGAATGGCCCGGATTGGGGAACTTATATGTTATAAGCATCATGGCTTCTGGCAGTGTATGGATACATTGCGGGACAAGGAAAGGTTGGAGAAGCTATGGGAAAGCGGGAAAGCACCATGGAAAATTTGGAATGAGTAGAGGAGAAAATGAAATGTTGGAGAAGAAGACAGAGCAGGAGGCGAAGAATGCCATTTTAGAAATGGTGAAAGAGTATTGTGATACTTACCACAACACGAAGAAGAAATTTTCAGAAGGCGATCGTATTCCATATGCGTCCCGTGTATATGATAGCGATGAAATGTGCAATCTTGTTGACAGTGCGTTGGAATTTTGGTTGACATCAGATAGATATACAGAAAAGTTTGAGAAATCCTTTGCAAATTATCTTGGAGTACGGTATTGCTCTCTGGTTAATTCAGGGTCTTCTGCGAATTTATGTGCGTTTATGGCGTTGACATCGCCGTTATTGGGTAAGAGACAGGTAAAGCCAGGGGATGAAATGATTACTGTCGCAGCTGGATTTCCGACCACAGTTACTCCTGCAATTCAGTATGGAGTCGTTCCGGTATTTATTGATGTGACAATACCACAGTATAATATGGATGTTACGAAGCTTGAGACAGCGTTGACGGATAAAACTAAGGTTGTTATGGCAGCACATACGCTTGGAAATCCGTTTGATCTGACTGAGGTAAAGGCATTTTGTGAAAAGTACAATCTGTGGATGATCGAGGATAACTGCGATGCTCTTGGAACAAAATATGTAATCAATGGAGAGGAAAAGTTTTCAGGAACAATAGGGGATATCGGAACTTCCAGTTTTTATCCGCCGCATCATATGACTATGGGAGAGGGCGGCGCTGTATATACGGATGATTCGCTGCTCAACAAATGTATCCGCTCTATGCGTGATTGGGGGCGTGACTGTGTTTGTGCATCTGGTCAGGACAATTTTTGCGGCCATAGATTTGAAAAACAGTATGGTGAATTGCCATGGGATATGATCATAAATATGTATACTCACACTTTGGTTACAACTTGAAGGCGACAGATATGCAGGCGGCAGTGGGATGCGCACAAATTGAGAAGTTGCAAGGTTTTGTAGAGAGAAGAAGAGAGAATTTTGAACGGCTGAAAAACGGACTTGCAGGTACGGAAGATAAGTTGATTCTTCCTGTTCCCTGTGAGAATTCAAAACCAAGCTGGTTTGGATTTTTGATTACCTGTAAAGATGGTATTGACAGAAATAAAGTGGTTCAGTATGTTGAAGCACATGGTGTACAGACGAGAATGCTGTTTGCAGGAAATCTAATAAAGCATCCATGCTTCGACCAGATGAGAATATCTGGTAAAGGATATCGTGTGGTAGGGGAATTGGCTAATACAGACAAAATTATGAAAGACACCTTCTGGGTAGGTATTTATCCGGGTATGACAGATGAGATGATTGACTATATAGCAAAGACGATTCACGAAGCGGTAAATCAATAGCAGATGGAGGCAAAATGAAAATTGTTGTGACAGGAGCGACAGGGTTTGTTGGCAAATGGCTGGTCGCGGAGCTTCTAAAGCAGGGTGATGAAGTAACGGTGGTCGTACGGGATGAGAAACGTATTCCCAATGGGTGGAGAGATTCGGTATATGTAGTAGAAGCGGAGGCACAGACTTTGTTCCGGCTTGAAAAGAAGGATTTTCCGTGGGATCATGCGGATATATTTTTCCATTTGGCTTGGGCGGGAACTGCAGGAATGGAACGTGCGGACACGATATTGCAATTGCAGAATGTACACACTACCTGTGATGCGGTAAGGCTTTCAAAACGCTTGGGATGTGGGCGATTTGTCAATGCAGGAAGTATTATGGAATATGAGGCAATACAGTATATTGCAATCGATGGTTCTATACCGGATATGCGAAATATCTACAGCACTGCTAAAGTGGCAGCAAACTTTATGGCGAAGACTGTTGCAGTGAAAGAAGAAGTTTTCTATATAAATGTCATTATTTCTAATATATATGGTGTTGGAGAGAAGTCACCACGTTTTTTGAATACCACATTAAGAAAAATGCTGAGAAACGAAAAGATAGAATTGACGCATGGGCGTCAGTACTATGACTTTATATATGTTACAGATGCAGTGAAGCAGATTGTACTTGCAGGAAAGCAGGGTAAAGTGAATTCTGTATACTATATTGGAAATGCGCAGCAACGTCCGTTAAAGGAATTTGTTGTAGAGATGAAACAGGTTTTACATAGCGATTCGGAATTGATGTTCGGTAAGATCCCTTTTTCAGGAGCAATGCTGACATATAAAGAGTTTGATACATCGAAATTGGAAAAAATGGGATTTGCACCGGAAGTGCCTTTTGCAGAAGGTGTAAAGTTGACCGGAGAATGGATGTTGGAGAAAGCATATGCATACTAATTTTTTGATAAGTGAGCTGGCAATAGAGGATGTAAAGCTGATAACACCTTTTATATGGAAGATAACAGGGGATATTTTTTAAAAAGTCTGGAGAAGGATGTGTTTAAAGAATGGGGGCTTGATGCTGAGATATATGAAGATTTTGAGTCATATTCGAAAAAGGACGTGATTCGAGGAATGCATTTTCAGACGAAGAATCCCCAGATAAAAATTGTCCGGGCAATTAAGGGAACAATTCATGATGTGATTGTGGATTTAAGAAAAGGTTCTCCTGCATTCGGGAAGTATGTTGATGTCATTTTGTCGGAAGAGAATCATAATAGCGTGTGGGTGCCGAATGGATTTGCCCATGGGTTTGAAGTGCTTTCTGAGGATGCAATCGTATCGTATAAATGCATTGGAAAATATTTGAAGGGATATGACACGGGAATTCGCTGGGATGATAAGAAGTTTGCGATTCAATGGAAAACGAAGGAACCGATTGTTTCTGAAAAGGATGCGGCAGCAATGACATTCGATGAATTTGTACATGAGTATAAAGGGTTGTAGGAATCTGGACAAAATGGAAAAAATGAAAAAAATATTACTGATTATACCAGCATATAATGAAGCGGAAAATATACCATGGGTGATTGAAGAACTGAAACAACTGGAGAATGTATATGACTATGTGATTATCAATGATGGTTCTAAGGATAATACTAAAGCAATCTGTGAAGAAATGGAATATAACTGTGTGGATATGCCAATCAATGTAGGTTTGGCAGAAGTGTTTAGAACAGGGATGAAATATGCAGCCAGACACGGGTATTCGATGGCGCTTCAGTATGATGGCGACGGACAGCATGATCCTCATTATATTGCATGTATGGTAGAGAAAATGAAACAGACGAATGCAGACGTTGTTATCGGATCAAGATTTGCAGAGGAAAAAGTCTGCAGATCGCTTAGAAATTTGGGAAGCTATATTATTCAGGCATTGATAAAAATTACGACAGGAAAGCGGATCAGTGATCCGACATCGGGAATGCGGCTGTACGGTGCGAATGTTATGAAATTTTTGGCAGACGAGATAAATATGGCACCAGAACCAGATACAATAGCGCTTTTAATACGTCTGGGATTTTGCGTAGAAGAAGTAGGCATTAAAATGCGGGAGAGACAAGCAGGGGTCAGTTATCTGAATCTCGGAAACGCAATTCGTTATATGATGAATATCTGTATGTCATTAGTGTTTATACAGTGGTTTAGGAGGAAGAGATAATATGAGTGTGCTGTTGCGTGTAATTCTGGTTTTGGCTGCGATTGGAACATTTTGGTATATTATTCGGAAAATTCGGAAATCTCAGACGCAAATAGAAGACATGGGGTTCTGGATTGCTTTTTCAATCATTTTGATCATTATAGCAGTTTTTCCGCAGATTGCTATCTTTATGGCAAATGTATTGCAAATTGCCACTACAGTCAATTTTGTGTTTCTTGCAGTTACATTTTTGCTGTTGTTTCAGTTGTTTTTGCTGTCAATTAAGGTTTCAAAACTGGAAAGCAGAGTGAAGGAACTGGCGGGAGAGGTCGCGTTGAAAAATTATGAAGACACTGAAGAGTAGGGGCGTTGATTGGAGAAAATTATGAGAAAGACATTGGCGATTTGTATACCTACTTATAACCGTCCGAAATATCTATTGGAATTTCTAAAGACGGCTGTCGGTTGGTTAAATGGAATGAATAAGAATGACGTGCAGATATGCGTAAGCGATAATGCGTCAGAGGAGAGCTATGAATGTGTTGTTGAATATATGAAATCTGTGGATGTGGAGTTTATTTACAGCCGGACAGATAAGAACTATGGTGCGGACGCAAATTTTTTGAGAGCAGTCGAGATTGCAGATGCTGATTACTGCTGGCTGGCAGGCGATGATGATGGGATTGCAGAAGGAGCAATTGATGTAGTTTTGTCTTATGTAAAAACAAATCCAGATATTTCTGTGTTTTGGGGAAATAGAATCATTTGTAATAAAAAATTAAAGCCATTTATGAAAGACAAATGGACAAAAGAGAGACAGAGCTTTATTGTTGATTTCTCAAATGAAGACAAGGTGGTAGAGTATTTTGACAAGTTAAATTCGACTACAAGCATGGGATATTTGACATCGCTCATAGTGAAGAAAGAAGAATGGGATACACAGCGGACATATTGTGAAAAATATAAAGGAACGATTTATGTGCAGGTAGCACAGTATCTTTCTATGCTGAAAGGTAAAGGAAAAATGATGTGTATTCGGGAGTGCATAGCATTATCCAGATTTGGAAACGATGGATTTTATGAGAATTTCAAGCAGCGAATTTTCATGGACTATAAAGGATTCCTGGCAATAACAGGAGTTTTTGAGGACAGCCCTATGATTGCAGAAGCTTTGAAAAGAATTTTGAGAAGACATTATAATGGGATATTTCTGGCGGCAATGGCATATATGAATAAACCGGACGAAGAGGAAAAGCAGATGATGTATATGCTTGGATATACCGAAAAAGATATGAGGATTTTTGGGTATAAAAGTAAGATTGTCATACTGTTTAAGCTTGGCGCAAGGATTATAAAGTCGATGTTCTGCGATTTCTCATGGTTTATAAAGACGAGTTTTATAACATTACAGAAAGTATAAGGATGAGGAGAAAATACGAAGATGAAAATAATAGGAGTAATACCTGCAAGATATCAGAGTTCAAGGTTTCCGGGAAAGCCTTTGGCTGATATTTGCGGAAAGCCAATGATATGGTGGGTGTATAATCAGTGCTTAAAGGTAAAAGAGTTAGATAAAGTCTATGTTGCAACAGACGACGTGAAGATAGAAGAAGTCTGCAAACAGAACAGTATTGAGGTTGTAATGACATCCGATCAGCATAAAACCGGAACAGACCGGATTGGGGAAGTTGCAAGAAAGATAGAAGCTGATTTGTATGTAAATATTCAGGGAGATGAGCCTTTATTAGAGCCGAAGGTTATTCGTGCTGTAATATTGCCGTTTCTTGAAAATGATACGCTACAGGTTACTAACTTAATGACTAAGATTAAGGATCCGGTAGAAGTTGTAAACTTTACGGTACCTAAGGTTATTACGAATAAGGACGGAATAGGAATTTATCTGACCCGTTCCACAGCGCCATATCCAAAGGGAAGTATTGATTATGTTTATTTTAAGCAGATGGGCGTATATGGATTTAAACCAGAGGCGCTGGAGTTTTATTGCGAGTATAATCGGATATACGGAAAAGCGAAGATTGAGAGCATAGAGGATATTGAGATATTAAGATTTATAGAGAACGGCTATAAAGTACAGTATATTGAAGTGGATTCAGATACGGTTGCAGTAGATACCCCAAATGATCTGGAAAAAGTACGTAAGATTGTAGAGGAAAGAAAAAAACAGGAACGATATAAGATTTGCGGATAGATTAGAAAGGAACTCGGAAGATGCATATAGCAGATACAAAGATATTGGATTGTACATTGCGGGATGGGGATATTGCAATAACTGGAAATTCGGACGTGAATATATTCGTAAAATCCTCAGGGCATTGGTAGAGGCAAATATTGATATTATAGAATGCGGTTTTGTGACAGAACAGGCAGAACCGGACGAGAACAGTACCAAGTTTCCGTCATTAGAGACAATGTCAGAGGTAATTCCGAAAGAGAAAACAGGAAGGCTTTTTGTCTGCATGATTAACTATGGCGAGTATTCCATTGACAAAATCGGATTAAGTTGTGAGAATGCAGTTGATGGAATAAGAATTGCATTTCATAAGAAGGATTTGAAAGCGGCAGTAGAATTTTGCAGAAAAATATCAGAAAAGGGATATAAGGTGTTTATGCAGCCGATGGTTTCTTTGAATTATTCGGACGAGGAATTTATAGAACTTATCCGATGTGCAAATGATATTAAGCCGTATGTATTTTATATCGTAGACAGTTTCGGCGGTATGAAAGAGCGTGATTTGCTTCGGCTTTTCTATATTGTAGAAAATAGGCTGGACAGTGGTATCAAGATAGGATTTCACTCTCACAACAATATGCAGCTTGCATATTCAAATGCAAAAGCATTGACTTCGGTAAAAACACTGCGGCAGTTAATTATTGATTCAAGCATTTATGGAATGGGCAGAGGTGCAGGAAATCTAAATACGGAGTTATTGACGGAGTATTTGAATGAGACTGAGGGAAAGACATACATATTAAATCCGATCTTGCAAGTGATCGATCAGGTACTGAACGCATTATATCAAGAAAATAGCTGGGGATATTCTGTGCCTAATTATTTATCTGCAAAGCATAATGTACATCCAAATTATGCGAACTACCTTGTGGACAAGCAGACATTGCGCATTGAAGATATGGATGAAATTTTTGCGATGATGCCGAAAGAAAAAAGAGAGGGTTTTGACAAAGTATTTATTAAGGAACTCTATTATAAATTCATGGAAAACGGAAAGTTCTATGAAGAGCATTTGAATGAATTTAGAGAAGCGATATCGCAAAGGATAATTCTTATAATCGGACCGGGAAAGAGTGTGAGTATTGAAAAAGAAAAAATAACTAAATTTGTAAAAGAAAAGAATCCAATTACTATTAGTGTAAATTTTGAATATAAAGAAGTTGGTACGAATTATATTTTTGTTAGCAATTTACGACGTTACAGTGAACTTGATGAGAAAGTGCGTGATAAGTGTATTGTAACATCTAATATACCGACAGAAATGGGATATATGAGAGTGAGATATGTGCCATTGCTAAATAATATAGAGGAAGTAAGAGATAACGCAGGACTCATGTTGCTTCAACTATTGAAAAAACTTGATGTAAAGGAAGTTTATATTGCTGGAATTGATGGATATTCCCATGAGGCAAAGAGTAATTATGCACTAGAAGATATGTCTTTCATTATAAGCAATCGTATACTAGATGCGAAAAACTACGGTATGGAGATTATGTTGAAAGAATTTTCTAAAAAATGGAGATTCGTTTCATTACGGAAAGTAAATTTGCTGGTAAGTTAGATTGATTGTGGTTGCCATACCGGGAAAATAGTGGTAGGAAAGTGAGGGATGTATTGTGAAAAAATTATTTATTTGTGAAAGACCATATATGCTATACAAGACGATTGTCAAGGCTCTGCTGAATGAAGAAGATGAAATGGATGTGGTTTTGTCAAACCATATGCAAGGTATGGAGAAGATGAAAGAACCATTGGAAAATTCGCATTTGTTTCATAGGGTGTTTTTTTCGATGATAAGCTATATCAGGATTATATAAAAAACGAGCATTTGAGTGATTATGTCAAATTTCCCAAAATACTTATAGCCTGGCCAAAAAAAATGGGAAGGTATTATAAATTCCATAAGATGGCAAGAAGAGAGAAGCTACCACAAGGACTGGATTTTAATGCATATGATGAAATATACGCAATAGATGGAGTTTCCACAATCAATTTAAGAATGAACTTTAAAAAGGTTTCTTATATTGTTAGTGAGCATGCAAAAAACAATTTTCAAATAAATATGCTATTGCATAAATTAGCAGTGCGTATATCGCTTATTTTTGACAGACTTAATATTATAGTAGCATATAGTGGATGCTCAAAATATGTATCGGCAATAGAAGTCAGTGAAAATAAGAATCTGGTGAGTTATTTAAAAGAGAAAAAAATAATTGTATATAATGTGGCAGAAATGGTTCAAAAATTGGATGACAAAAAGAAAAACAAAATTTTGGAGTTATATGCTTTGGCATATGATAAGAAGTTGCTGGATATTCATGGTGACGTAAATATTCTGTTGACAGCTCCATTACTAGAGGATTGGTTTAGTCGATACATCTGAAAAGGCAGAGCAGTGTTGGAAATCATTGGTAAACACGTATGCAGATAAGGAATGTAGGTTGTTAATAAAGGCTCATCCGAGAGATAAAACAGATTATGGAAAAATATTTCCGGACAGTATAGTTGTTAATAACTTAGTATCCGTCGAGGTGTTGGCATTTGCAACAAATCTAGGGATTGGTAAAGTGCTTAATTTGTATTCGAGTACGGTGGACGTCTTTAAACATAAATGTGAATGTATTACGGTCGGAAGAGAGTACTTAGATAGAATGCAAGATAATACAACTAGTTCTGTAAGAAAGGGGGGTAATTAGTATTTTATATCAATGCAGTAATGCGTACGCACCGTTTGCGGGGGTTTCGATCGTCTCTTTGTTAGAAAATAATGCTTCGCTAATTGAGAAAATATTTCTGTTAGATGGGGGTATTGATGAAGAGAACAGAAAAAGAATTGCAGAAGTTTCTGTAAAATATGATGTACCAGTTCGCTTGATAGATACCATGCAGATAGAAACGTATTTGGAAAAAAGTGGGATACCTAAGTATAAGGGGAGCTATGCAACATATTATAAACTATTTGCACTAAATTTTTTGGAATGCGCAACCGAAAGAATTTTGTATATTGATGCAGATACAGTTATTGCAAAAAGTATATCAGAGTTGATTAATATAGATATGGGGAATTGTGCGGTTGCGATGGCATACGATGCACTGAGCTTACGATATAAGATGAAAATAGGTATGCATACGCGCAAGTATTATAATGGTGGGATCATTCTTTTTGATTATAAAAAGTGGAATGATCTTGAACAGAAAAAAGTGATGAATCATCTAAAACAGAAGCATGGTGTATATGCAGTAGTTGATCAAGATATATTAAATATTGTATTTGAGAAACACTACTTTACAACTTTATAAATGATGCCCCTGTTTCTGAACCAGCCGTTTTAAGGCATTTATTAAAGCATTTGATTTTATGCTGGTTTCGACTTTTTCTACGAAAATGGCATAAAATACCTGCTGGCGAATTTGTTCACTTAACGCAAACCGAAACTCCTGCACGCTTTCTGTCTGATATTTATAAAACGCCTTGTCCTGGTATGGCAGCAGTTTCATTGCACAGTATGAAATGTTAATCAGATTGACCAGCATTTCAATCCCTTTGCGGCTGCGGACCATGTAACTGCACAGTGACCAGAAAGTTTTCTGTTCGTAGTAACTAACCTCTATCGGCCATCGAAATGCATACAGCATCAGGGGAATAAACTGCATCCGGCTGCTCCCTGTCTGGTTTAGCGGGGATTTCTCCTGCCATGCGCAGAAGACCTGAAGCTGTTCCGGAAAAACTGTGCTGAAAAACAAACGCCTGCTGCCTGCTGCTTTATCAGCGGATGTGACATATGCCAGGACTGTCCTTTTTCCAAAAATATTAGTAAGGACATGGCGCACGGCCATATAATAATCACCGATTTTTTCATCAGACAGCGTAAAATCGTCCTGAATGGAAAGTTTTTTCCCATGCAGCGCAGGCCGCCCTCTTTTTCCAGTACGCTGCGGCGGCAGGTCATAAATGACAGAATCAGACCTTGCATTTCCGATAAGGTCAAGGTTCTCATATTCATCCACAATGGAAACAAGGTTCTTTTTTACATACCAGCTGTCACAAAGGATGATAACATTTTTTTTATTGCTGAATTCCGGCATCGCCTGACGGACCATGGATGCAGCAAGTTCCAGCTTTGACTCCTTTTTTTGCCACATACGGTATCCAAGCGGAACAGAAAGGTAATGGATCCTGTTTTTATTCCACACCGGGACGCAGAGCATTACGCTTACGAAACAATGTCCGTTCAGATAGTTTGAGCCATTATGCGCTGCATGGTCAAAAAGTTTTGAAACATCTTCAAATTTTTTTCCAAACTTCGGGGCCATTGTGTCATCAATGCACAGAAAAACAGGCTGTGAAGAAAGTTTTTCCGGTATGAGTTTTAAAGCCATGCCAGCAGTAACATTCATAAATCTGGAATAATCGGCCTTTGCATAAGAGCAGGCATAGTAAAATGCATTCAGGGATTTTTTTGTAATCCCTGATAAAAAATGTCTGTAAAGGGACCGGATGGAAACTGCTGACTCCATGGCAAGTATAGATAACACCAGCAGAAAAAGGGTTTCAATAGTCGGTGCGGAAAAAGTTTTAAAATAAATATAAAAATAACGGTACAGTCTACCAATTAGATTATTTTCGTTGTATAATAAGTCTGACGTACAAGGTCACTCTCTTTCGTATAGTTTTGTATGCAAACTTATTATACATGAGAAAGTACCTTGTGCGTTATTTTATTTTTTAAAAAGTTGTAAAGTGGTGTTTGAGAAAGATATTGCGCTATTGCCAAATAAATACAATTATACGACATTGAATAGCCAGTTTTCATATAGAAATCTGTGTAAGATTTTTCAATTAAAACCTGATTACTATTACGAAGAATCAGAAGTCAAAGAATGTAAAAAGAACGCGGTTGTTTATCACGCATTGGGGAATTTTGGAGTACAGACGTGGCACGCAGAGGGAACACACCCTTTTGGAAAATTGTGGGATGAATACATGATGCAGTCACCTTGGAAAGATTACCATAAAGAACCGGCACAGTTAACAGTGATTAATAGATGGCAAAAAGGCTGTATGCGGTACTGCCGCATTTTTTATATAATCCGATACATAGGATTGCAGTGGAAGTTTCACTGGATCAACGGGAAAAAATATACCGAAAAGATGCCTGAATATTAATAACAGTTCAGATACAAATATCATTTGGAATACTCTTTATGTACTCATTTTCTCATTCTATGATTCCGTGCGGTGAATCGTTAACTTACTAAAATAAATAATTGCGTTATTGCATTTATAAGTTACTTGCATGTATGAATTAGAAGGGAGACCTTATGCTAAAAGGTTTTATTAATTTTTTCAAAGACTTAATTACAGATCGAAAAGTCATCTACGAACTGGCAAAAAATGATTTCAAAGCAAAATACACAAACTCCTTGCTCGGCATTGCCTGGGCATTCATGCTGCCATTAACAATCATCCTTGTTTTATGGTATGTATTCCAGGTAGGATTTCGTTCTTCTCCGGTGGATGATATTCCATTCATCCTATGGTATATCCCGGCATACTTATCCTGGCAGTTTTTTACAGATGCGTTCGGGAGCGGTTCAGGATGTATTTTTGATTATTCGTATCTGGTAAAAAATATGCAGTTTCGGGTAAGTACACTGCCGTTAGTCAAGATTGTGTCATCCAGCTTTGTACATTTTTTCTTTATTGCGTTTATTCTGCTGATTTATTTGATCTATGGATATACGCCGAACATTTATAATATCCAGGCTGTTTATTATTATGTTTGCACGGTAGTGTTGCTGATGGGTTTAACCTGGACGATGTCGGCATTGGCCGTTTTTTCGAAAGATATTTTAAATATTATTGTCCTGATCACTCAGGTGGGATTTTGGGCGACTCCATTGGTATGGGCTCCGAGCGGCATGCCGGAAGCTTCCCAAATCATTATCAAATTGAATCCAATGTATTATGTTTGTGTCGGCTATCGGGAGACATTTTCGGAACAGGTCTGGTTTTGGGAACATCCTGCGCTTACATTGTATTTTTGGATTTTTACACTGGTATTATTATTCATTGGAGCATATGTTTTTTTCAGGTTGCGGCCGCAGTTTGCGGATATGTTGTAGAAAGAGGCAGTTATGGGTGAATATGCGATTGAGGTAAGTCATTTAACAAAGACCTATAAGTTATATGAAAATAATAAACGAAGGATCATAGAAGGTTTGTTTCCAAAGGCAAAGCCGCAGTATAAAGAATTTCATGCGCTGAACGATGTCAGCTTTCGGATACGCAAGGGCGAGATTGCAGGAATTATTGGGAAAAACGGCAGCGGGAAATCGACACTGCTTAAAATTATTACAGGGATTCTGAATCCATCGGGAGGCAGTGTTCAGGTAGAAGGAAGGATCAATGCGCTGCTGGAGCTGGGTGCCGGATTTAACCCGGAATATACAGGGATTGAGAATATTTATTTGAATGGGACGCTGAATAAGATTACGCGGGAAGAGATGAGCGGCAGGATTGCGGATATTGCAGATTTTGCGGACATCGGTGATTTTATTTATCAGCCGGTGAAGAACTATTCCAGCGGCATGTTTGTAAGGCTGGCGTTTGCAACAGCGGTCTATTCGAATCCGGATATCCTGATCGTGGATGAAGCGCTTGCGGTCGGGGATGCTGCTTTTCAGGCAAAATGCATGGCACGGATGAACCAGATTATGAAATCAGGGGCAACTGTTTTGTTTGTCACGCATGATATGAATACGGTAAAGCAGCTTTGCCAGAGATGCATTTATCTGGAGAACGGAGTGAAAATCATGGAAGGGCCAGCGGCAGAACTGGCGGACATTTATTTGAAAAAAATACGTGCGTTCATGAATGAAGAACATTTGAAAGCGGATCAGGACCAGCGGCAGACTGTGCGGGACCGGAATACGGCTGTGCAGGAACAAGATTCGGCTGTGCAGGAGGAGTCGTCTGAAAGAAGCGTAGAAGCGGAATGCGGGCTGAAAATCAAAGGCATTGACAAACATGATCCGGCCGGCTGTTATGAAGATTTGATTTTAAAATATGGAAACAAGAGGTTTTTAAAGCAGGCGGAGAGGTTTAAGGAGGGGACGGGGGACGTTGTGTTTTTGAATGTTAAGCTGCTGAATGAGGATCAGGAGGAATTGGCTTCTTTTGCATATGACCAGAAGATGATTCTGCGTGTTACATTTCTCATTTGCTGTGATGAGACATTTGGAATTGCTTACCATATTCGAGATGATAAGAATGTGGAGCTGATTGGATCATCCACATTGCGGGAGACAGGCGAGCTGATCATGGGCAGAAAAGGCGAGGTGTACGAAGTGGATCTGGTTACCAGGCTGCCGGTGATAGAGGGTAATTATAATGTAACGGTCCTCGCGTCAAAGCCGATGATAAAAAACAGGACAGCATTATTTCTTGCTTATATTGAAAATGCGGCGGTATTTTCGGTAGAGGAAAATACAGAAGATAAATTATGGGATAAAGTGTATTTGAAAAATGAGGTTGCGATCAAAAATATAAGAAAACCGGATGTATGAAACAATGTTCATCAATAGGAAAGAAAAGGTGATCAAGATGAAAATATCAGTTATTTTAACATCTTATAACCATGAGAAATTTTTAAGACAGAGTATTGAAAGTGTACTGGATCAGACCTATCAGGATTTTGAATTTATTATTGTAGACGATTGTTCCACCGATCATTCCTGGAAGATCATTTGTGAGTATAAAGACAGATATCCGCAGATCATTGCGATACGTCATGACTATAACTGGCATGGAGGCTCCATAGACGATGCCGTGAGAAATTATGCATCCGGTGATTATATTGCGGTGCATCATAGTGATGATATATGGATGAAAGATAAACTGGAAAAACAAGTGGATTTTATACGCAGCAGGCCGGAATATGCGGCTGTTTTTACAAATGCGGAAGCTATTGATGATGAGGAAAATGCTTATACGGATGAAAATGGTTTTTATTATCGGCTGTTCCGGACAGAAAATAAAAACCGAAAGGAATGGCTGCGCTATTTTTTCTATCAAGGGAATTGCCTGTGCCATCCGAGCATTTTAATCAGGAAGGATGTTTATGCAGAAAATGATTTTTCCGGAAAGGATTGTGCCAGATACCGGATTTTGTAAAGTGGATTCAAATATGCAGGAGGCATGAAATATATGTGCTGCCGCAGGCGCTGGTGAAATTTCGGATACATGGCTCAGGCAGGAATACAAGCGGGATGCGGGCGGAAACGCAGATACGCTCAAGTGTGGAATTATTTCTGATGCTAGAGGAATATGCTGCGATTGCAAACCGTGAAGAATTTTTGGAAATATTTCCAGAAGCCGGGAGTTATGCAAAGAAAGAAGCGTTTCTGCCGGAATATGCGTTTGGTAAGGTATGTACGCAGGCAGGTGCCCAGTCGTATACAAGATTGTTTGGGATCAAACTGCTGTATCAGGCGTTAAATGATCCTCAAAAGGCCCATATGATGGAAAAACATTATGGGTACACAAAACGGGAATTTATGAATGAAAACGGGAAATATGATATATTCGGCATTTTGCCGGAAGCGTTTGAACAGACAAGAAGCATATATGTGGACTGCGGAAACGGATTCAGCAGCCAAAAGGTGTATCAGGAGCAGTTTATGTTCCGGGATGTGGAAGAATTCTGCTGGACATGCAGGCTGGCTGAGAATGAAGGAGGGCAAATAAAAGGACTTCGGTTTGACCCTGCAGAAGGGCTGATGGTAAAAGTGAAGATAGAGCGGGTTACGGTGAATGGCGCAGATGCGGAATTTCAGGAGGAAAATGCATTGTGCAGCCGGGAAGGATGGCAGCTTTTCCTGAATTTGGATCCCATTTATACAATTAAGTTGCCAGACGCATTGGCTGCCGGGGAAAGTTTGAGTGTCTGCATTGAGGGGAAGATGAAGCGGCTGGGAACAGCGGCCGCCGGGCAGGCAGTTATGGAAGTGATGTATGAAAAGAGAGATATGATTTATGAATATCAGGGAGAAGCAGCGGCTGCAAAAAAGAGTTTCAATGAAGCAAGGCAGCAGCAGGAAAGGCTGGAGCAGCAGATAAACATGCAGGAACAAAAGAATGCGGAATTGGAACGATGCCTGAAAGAGCAGGAGAGAAAGAATTGTGAGCTGGATGCGCAACTGCAGAAAATAAAGAGCAGCAGATGGTATAGGCTGGCAGAAAAAGTGCATTTATTTGATAGATGATAAAGGTAAATATAAATTTTGAACTGTAAAATTTGATTTGTAAAATTTCAATTGGAAATGAGGAAGACGTCAGATGTATAAAAAAGTAATTGCATTATATGGTGTCCCAAGGTCAGGAACTTCCTGGCTGGGCGAAATTATAGACAGCTGTCCGGATACGGCATATCGTTTTCAGCCGTTGTTTTCCTATCGTTTTAAAAACAGGATAACAACAGAAAGCAGTACGGAAGATATGGAACAATTTTTTACGGAATTATACGAGGAAGACGCGGATGATTTTTTAAATCGGAAGGATCAACGAAAAAAAGGGTTGTACCCTGTATTTACCGATAAAAAAACAAATCCGTCTACACTTGCATATAAAGAAACAAGGTATTTATATACGGTACCATTGCTTCTGCAAAGATATGGAAATATAAAAATCGTAGGAATTGTGAGAAATCCTTATGATGTAATGGAATCCTGGATGAATGCCCCATCAGAGTATAAACCGAACTGGGATATTGAGCAGGAATGGGGATTTGCCGCTTCCAAAATGAATACAGGCCGGAAAATTATTATGGATACTATAAATGGAAGGAATGGATCAAACTGAGTGCTGATATGAAGAAACGGTATCCGGACCGTTTTATGATTGTACGGTATGAAGATTTGTCAGAAGATGCACAGGGTGTTTCTGAGAAATTGTTTGATTTTTTACAGATGCCGTTTACAGAGCAGACAGAGCGATTTATAAAAGATTCACAAACGGGAGGCCGGAACGTAGAAAGT
Organism: Eubacterium plexicaudatum ASF492; assembly: GCF_000364225.2. Taxonomy (GTDB): domain Bacteria; phylum Bacillota; class Clostridia; order Lachnospirales; family Lachnospiraceae; genus Eubacterium_J; species Eubacterium_J plexicaudatum. The sequence goes on along the minus strand of NZ_AQFT02000001.1, from coordinate 2,389,358 downwards.
AGTTACAGTGTTTATCGTGATAAAAAGAAAAAATACGGAAAGCAGTTTTACCTTCCGAAAGAAATTTGCAGGATGATTTCACGGGATTTGGATCTTTTTGACGAAGCCGAACCTTTTGGATATAGAAGTTACCTTTTACATAAGACAGATTCTTAAAAGCAGGGCAGAAAGGATAACATTTTCATGAAAGAAATAGGCGGATATCCGGAGTTTGAATTGAAATTTCATGGCAATACCTATCATAATGCGGCAATCGGCTTGAATCTGGCAAGGAACGCGATTGTTTATATCATACAGGCAAAAAATTATCAAAGGATTTATCTGCCGCGCTTGATTGGCGATAGCATTCCGGCAGTACTGCGCAGAAATTCCATAGAGTACGATTACTATCCGGTAGATGAGCATTGCAGACCGCTCTTTCATCACAAATTAGGTCGGAAAGAAGCTGTTCTTATCATAAATTATTATGGGCAGCTGTCAGAACCGGAGATCATCTCTTATAAAAAAATGTGGGACAGGGTGATCTTAGATAATACGCAGGATTTTTTTGCAAAACCGATAGCAGGCATTGATACCGTTTATAATGCCAGAAAATATTTTGGCATTCCGGATGGCGCCTACCTGTATACAGATCAAAGAGTAAACGGCAGTCCGGAAAAAAATTATTCTTATAACAAGCTGGAATATTTGGTTGGGCGATTTGAAAAAGATGCGGGTAGCTTTTATCAAAAATTTTTAGAAGCAGAAGAAAGCATGTATTTGGAAGAACCAAAAAGTATTTCTGCGTTTTCTGAAAATATTCTGCGTGGAATTTCTTATGAAAAAGTATATAAAACAAGACGGAAAAACTTCTGCTGCCTGCATGACAGGCTGGTTTCACTTAACAGATGGAGTTTGAGCAAGGGGGGGGTACATATATGTATCCTTTTTGGAGTACAAAGGGAGGAGAAGTGCGCCGGCGGTTGATTGCAGAGAAGATTTATATTCCGGTGCTATGGCCGAATGTATTGGAAGAAATGGCGGAGGATACGCCGGAGTACCAGATGGCTGAGAATATTCTGCCGCTTCCGATAGACCAGCGGTATACGGAGGCAGATATGGGATATTTGGCTGATAAACTACTAAATATTTTAAAAGAAATCTAAAATATTGTCATGAAGGGAATGATAGCATCATGAGATTGGGAATTATGCAGCCGTATTTTTTCCCTATATCGGATATTTTTCGCTGATCCGGCATACGGACAGGTATATTTTGCTGGATCAGGTGCAGTTTATCCGGCACGGCTGGATTGAGCGCAACAGAATACTGAAACAGTCCGGCGGATGGGGGTATATCGCAGTGCCGCTGAAAAAGCATGCGCGTGAAACACTTATTTCAGATATCATTATAGACAATTCCAAACCATGGAAGGAGAAAATATTTTCGCAATTAGGATATTATAAGGGAGCGCCAAACTATTATAAAGTTATAAAACTGATGAAGGAAATATTAGGGCCGGATTTTGAAAGTATTGTCCGTTTGGATTGTGCTGCCTTAGAAGCGGTGTGTGATTATCTTGCAATCCATACGCCGATTGAGATCTTTTCCGATATGGCTTTGGACATTGGATGTCCTGACAGTGCGGATGAATGGGCCCTGCGCATCTGTCAGAGTCTGGGAGCAGATGAATATTGGAATCCGCCCGGAGGCATGGCGTTTTTTGACTGCAGAAAATATGAGGAAAATCATGTAAATATTTATTTTCAGAAAGTGAATTTGTCAGAATACAGGCAGAAACAGAAAGTTTTTGAACCCGGACTATCCGTATTGGATGCATTGATGTTTCTTACAGTGGATGAAATAAATGAAATACTGGATGATTATGAGCTAGAGCGTGTTTGAAAAATGCTTTACACCTTTTACAGAATTCACTATAATAAGTATAAGAACAATTCCTATAGATTATTAAGCCCGAATTATTCACGGCAGTATAAACTCACATAAAATCCGCCGTAGTTACCATTACAATCACTCCTGATACCTCACTCTGTCGCAAGATAGCCTAAAAATGGGCAGACTTCTCCTATGATAGGGTTAGAAATTTATTGTGGCTGTCAAGGTCCATTAACAGTTGTTATTCCAACTGTGGCTGCAGGTTACGGATGTTTTCCAGTGTCTCGTAGAATTCTTTCTTGTAGGGACAGCTGCTGCATAGCTTGAAATATTTATATCGTGCTGATTTTACCACCCTTGCGGCTATCTTCAGCAGTTTTAATCGTATGGTATCAATGCGCTGTTTTCTCATGCTGACAGCAAGCGCCAATCGTCTAAACCAATTGAATAGGTTATAAGCTAACGCATGAACCAGAAGGCGGTTCGCGTTTACCAGCTTTGAGGAACTGCTTACAGAGGCAAAGTCAAAACCGCTTTTGCATTCCTTGATGAAATTTTCCATTTTGCCTCTTCCGCAATAGAACTGGATCACCTGATAAGGTTCCATTTCCAGTGTTGTGACAATAAAGGTATACAGATGGACCATCTGCCCATACGGCTTTTCTATTTTAAAGACCACCCTGCGTGGATGGTTCCATGAACCGGCCTGGTACAGGAATTCCCCATACTCGACGGCGTAATCTACCTGGTTGAATTTCGTTGCGCGGTACAGTGCCTGGTTTTCCTCTTCTGCCAATTCACGGAGTTTTGCGTTCTCCTTGAGCCGGATGGCATATTTGCAGTTTTTATCTTCAAGAACTTCATACAGGTCTGGTGACGCAAAGCCACTGTCACCGCGAAGAAAAAGCGGCATATCCGGGAAATCGCAGAGAAATTCATCCAGAAGGGACTTCATAAAAATATCTGCCTCTTTGCTGCAATACATGGTGCCGTCACGAAGCTGTGCTTTTAGCAGATCGCCGGTCAGCCCGTCGTAGCATAACAGCGGATGATAACCGTGGGCCTGATAATGGTAGTTGAAACCTTCCCCTTCCTGATTCCCATAGACATCAAGAAGTGTGGAATCAATATCAAAAAGCATGAATTCCGGTTTCTTTATGGAATAGATGACTTTACGGAGTTCACGGGTGATCTGGTTTAACTGGCTGATCGTATCTCCATCCATGCGGTTAAAAAAGCGTGACAGGGTAGGCTGGGATGCCAGGGCATCCTTCTCTAAAATAACTGTCATAACAGGTTCGTTTGTCAGTTCGTCCGCACAGTCATCCTCAAAGTAGGAACTGATAATCTGGTAAATTACCTGCATCAGATTCGTATCATCCTTATGGACGCGGAACCAAGCGGTATCATTGGTTTTGAACATACGGTTAACGAGCTTGACCGCTCCAATCTTAACCAGGAACTCTTTGAACAGGAGAAGTCCTGCATCGGAGGATAAATCGCCTCCGTCAAAATTAATTTTAATTTGGCTATTGCTTTCTAAGCTTATGGTGTTTAATATATCCATATAAAGACCCTTTCTTTGGTTTTGATTTGGAGTAGACACCTAAATTTTACCATAGATAGAGGTCTTTTTCTATTCACTAAATAAGTGAAAAGCAATATTCAATTAAAATACAGTAACTGTGCGGGTTTCAGCAGTTAATGCTGTTATTCCGTGAATAATTCAGGTTAAGGAAAGTAGGTGAGTGCATATGCCAATGACTGAAAAAGAATTGAATTGCTATTTGTTAGATATGATAGACTTATTGGAAAGAATTGAAGAATCAACAAATGACGAAGGCGCATTGAAGCAAATTGCAGTTGAGCGAAAGAGAATAGAGCGCAAGTTGTATCAGAAGCCACCATTAGTTAATGAGCAAAATTAAGTAGTATTACAATAATATAAAAGGTGTAAAGTCTTATTAAATTATTAAGGCTTTGCACCTTTTGTATAGATATGTGTTTGTCGTTGTCGTTTTTCTCCTGATCATTGACATAATAATGGGTGTATGTTATTATGACAAAGATTTTTTGACTCTTTTTACAGCAAAGCTGTAGAAAGAAAACGGAATGATACCATCGTTCGCCACAATAACACAGCTATACTGCAATTTGCCGTGGCGATTATGGCCGGAAAGAGATCGACGTGGAGGATGGGTATATGGATGATTCAGGAAGATGGTTTGAACATAGAGATGGAACTTTGGTTGCCGGAGCCGGCGGGCAGCTAAGCAGTATGCAGAGCGTTCAAAATCTGGAGGCTGTCATCAATGAAGGCCTTCGTCTTGCCCTGCTGGAGGAAAATCCGGACGATTCGCTGAATGTGCTGTTAAAGCATTTGGGAAAGGCGCTGAACGGGGAGCGTACTTACATATTCGAGCAGAACGAGTCAGGCGGCGACGACAATACTTACGAGTGGGTGGCAGACGGGGTGGAACCGGAAAAGGAGAACCTTCAAAATCTGCCGCCGGAGGTATGCGCCAGCTGGTATCGGAACTTTAGCGGCGGCAGACATATCGTAATTGAGAAGCTGGAGAATATCAGGGAGACGGATCCGCTTCAATATGAAAATCTAAAGCGGCAGAACATTCATTCCCTGGTAGTGGTTCCTCTCTATGACGGGGAAAAGGTTATCGGTTTTTATGGCGTGGACAATCCTCCTGCGAAGTCGCTGGAATATACGTCGAATATACTCCAGACGGCGGCATACTTTATTGTATCTTCCCTGAAGCGGCGCAACATGTTTAGGGAACTTCAGAAGCGAAGCTACAATGTATTGCACGCGCTTAGTGTGGATTACCTGGGGATCTATCTGGTAAACTTCGATACGGGAGAATGTGAGGTCTATCGGGACAGTAAGCGGATAGGGATGGACTGGGAAGTTCATTTCAGGGATGGTTATCAGACGGCGATGAAGCGGTATATTTCCAGGTTTGTGGCATCGCAGGATCAGGAACGGCTTCACGCCATGACAAAGAAGGAACATGTGCTGGCGCAGCTTAAGACAGAGAAAAAGTTTTCTATCCGCTATCAGGTGAAAGAGAACATCTCGGGACTTCGGTACCTGGAAATGCATTTTTCTGTTACCGGAGAGTTGGGAGCGGAAAACTGCGCGATTTTTGCGCAGCGGGATGTCAATGCCGTGGTGGAGCAGGAAGAGAAGTATAAGCAGGAGGCAAGACAGAGTCTGGAGGATATTCTGGAAGGAGCCAGAACCGGTATCTGGACGATTGAGATAGAGGAGGGCTGTGAGCCCAGGATGTATGCGGACCGGACCATGCGGATTCTTTTGGGCATATCAGACGAGATCGAGCCGGAGAAGTGCTACCGGCACTGGTTTGCGCGCATTGAGCCGGATTATGTGGAGATGGTACAGGAAGCAGTGCAGGAAATATTGGAAACCGGACGCGCCGAGGTAATTTATCCATGGAACCATCCAAAGATTGGTAAATATATGTCCGATGCGGCGGCGTGCCGGACCGGACATTTAAAAAGCCGGGCGTCTGTCTGAACGGATATCACCAGGATATTACAGATACCATGATGACAAGGAAAAAGCAGGAGCAGTCCATCATGGAGCTTTTGGAGCGGGTGCGGAAGGCAAATTCGACAAAAAGTGAATTCCTTTCTCATATGTCTCATGATCTGCGCACGCCTATTAACGGTATTTTGGGAATGCTCTCCATTCTGGAAAACAGTCCGGATGACCGGCATCAGCAGCAGGAGTGTCAGAGGAAAATCCGTGTGTCAACGAAGCATCTGCTTTCTCTGGTAAACGACGTTCTTGAGGTAAGTAAGCTGGAGAGCGGAAGACCGGCAGCGGTTGATGAGGCGTTTGACCTTGCCGATACGCTGGAAGACTGTATGACGATCCTCTCACCTTTGGCGGATGAGCGCAAAATTCGGTTAAAGCTGGAAAAATCCGGTTTACAGCATAACAAAGTGATTGGAAATCCGCTGCATCTTAAGCAGATTCTGATGAACGTGATTGACAATGCGCTCAAATATAACCGGCCGCATGGCTCGGTATTTGTCCGGGTAACGGAGACTGCCTGCCAAAACGGAATTGTAAGCTGCCGGTTTACGATTGAAGATACCGGAATCGGCATTGGGGAGGATTTTAAAGAGCATATTTTTGAGCCGTTTACCCAGGAGCATCAGGGTGCCAGAACGAATTATAATGGGGTCGGGCTTGGCATGTCGATTGTAAAGAAGCTGGTGGACCAGATGAAGGGAGCCGTCGAGGTAGACAGCCAGGTCGGTAAAGGAAGCGTGGTACGGATTACCTTGTCTATTCGCATTGATGATCAGTGGAGCGCAGAAGCAGCGGAGGAGGAATCGGAGGTACCAGGCGATGTTGCCGGAATGTGCGTCCTTCTGGTCGAGGACAATGAGCTCAACTGCGAAATCGTAGAATATATTCTCGGCGAGTCAGGCGCGCAGGTCGTGACCGCCAACGACGGGAAAGCTGCCGTGGAGGCGTTTACAGCGTCCGAGCCCGGAATGTTTGACTGTATACTGATGGATCTGATGATGCCGGTTATGAGCGGATACGAAGCGGCACGGGTGATTCGCAGTCTGGAACGGACAGACGCAAAAGCCGTGCCGATTATAGCATTGTCAGCGAACGCATTTGAAGAGGATATCGCAATGGCGAAAGCGGCCGGGATGAACGAGCATCTGGCGAAGCCGGTGGATACCGGAAAAATGCTTCAGGCCATAAGCCGGCTGGGAGTCTGTAAGGAATGAAAACCGATGGCATCTGGCGCGTGGGAAGAGGATTAATGGGCATACCGCTCATACTCAGTATATGGAGGGTGTTATGTCACAGTCAAATATAATAATGTATACCACAGAAGATGGAATTACAAAGGTTGAAGTCACATTTGATCAGGATACGGTCTGGCTTTCCATCGATCAAATGTCAGAGCTGTTTCAAAGAGATAAAAGTGTAATAGGAAAACATATAAGAAATATCTTTAAAGAAGGTGAACTGGTGAAAGAAGCAGTTTGGGCAAAATTTGCCTATACTGCTTCGGATGGGAAGACTTATCAGGTGGATTTTTATAATCTGGATGTTATTATTTCTGTCGGTTATCGGGTGAAATCCCTCAGGGGTACCCAGTTTAGAATATGGGCATCTAATATTTTAAAAGAATATATGAAAAAAGGATTTGCATTAGATGATGAACGGTTAAAGAATCTTGGCGGTGGAAATTATTTTGATGAGCTGTTGTCACGTATACGGGATATTCGTTCTTCGGAAAAAGTTTTTTGGAGAAAGGTTCTGGAAATATACGCTACCAGTATTGACTATGATCCAAAAGCAGAAAGTTCTGCTTTGTTTTTTAAGCAGGTGCAGAATAAAATGCATTGGGCAGCTCATAAACATACTGCAGCAGAGGTTATTTATCAGCGGGCAGATGCGGATAAGGAAAATATGGGATTGACATCCTGGTCAGGGAAGGGAATCAGACGTTCAGACGTTGAAGTTGCAAAAAATTATTTGAATGAAAAGAGCTGGATGCATTGAACAAGATTGTTACTGCTTATCTGGATATCGCAGAAGTTCACGCCTTAAATAAGGAACCTATGTATATGAAAGACTGGCTGGAAACGATAGATGATTATCTGAAAATGACAAGAAGGGATATATTAACGGCAAAAGGAAGAATCACACATAAGCAGGCATTGGAAAAGGCACATGGAGAATTTGAAAAATATAAAAGAAACAGGAGGAATCTTTATCTCCGGTAGAATATCATTTCCTTGAAAGTATAGAGGAATTACATAAGTTAGAAAGCTGATGTTGTGTTGTATAAATTAGAGCGGGCAGTTAAATTTTGCATTATGATTAAAAGGGATATTTGAGAACAAATGTTTGTGACACTAACTTACCACCAATTTTTCGCCAATTTAGCATTAATTTACCTGAACCCCAACGAAGTTATGCGGCCTGCAGCGATTTTTCATGAAAAAAGTTGAAAAATTTTGTGACATTAACTTGACTCAATCGGGATGGGGACAGTTAGATTTGTATAAGACGTTTGAGAATTTTCGGAATGTATAAACGTTTGTAAAGTGTTGAAGTACATTTTTCCTGATATCTTATACAATTAATTCCTTTAGGAATCCATTTTGAATTCCGTTCCAGTTCTGTGGAAGGCTGAACTGGAACGGCTTAAAATTATATTTGAAAATGTTATTCGGCGGAACATCTTTGATTATAAAGGAGTTCTGCTATTTTTATAAATATACAGAAAGCTATAAGCTGTAACTATAGCAGTGTATAGTGTATAGAAGAAGCTGTATAATGATTGTGAAACTTTTATAGTATTATTCGACATACTATGATATAATTCTTTTAATCTCTCAGGGTCTAATTCCCCGCAGCTCTGCTGCGTAACAAACTTTTTCAAATAGTAGAGGCTGTGATATACTAAAGGAAAAAGGAAGGGGAATTGTGGGGTGAGTGAGTACATACACAAATCGCACAATGTATCAGTGCTTATGTATCATTTTGTGTGTCCAGCGAAATATCGGCGAGTAGTAATAGATGATGAAGTAGACCAGGTGATCAGAGAAACATGTGAAGAGATAGAAAAGCGGTATGAGATAAAGTTTATAGAGGTAGGAACAGATAAAGACCATGTACATTTTCTGATACAATCCGTGCCAACATACAGCCCACAAAAAATAATACAAAGAGTGAAAAGCATAATAGCCAAAGAAGTATTTGCCAAATGTCCCCAGGTGAAGAAAAAATTATGGGGAGGGGAATTTTGGACAGACGGATATTATGTTGCCACAGTAGGGGAACATGGAAATGAAGCGGTGATATCAAAATATGTAAGAGAACAAGGGCAAGAAAAGAGTATAAGAAGCTTTATCAAAGCGCACTGGAGCCAAAACAGTTGAGCTTATGGGATTATATGTAGTGAAGCCACCCTTCAGATACCCCGCAGCTCTGCTCTTAACTTGACCCACAATTATAACATATATTTTCGATAAGCAAGTAATGAGCAAAGAACCTCTAAGCCCTGACAAATAGAACGTGCTCCGGGCATACCATCGCTCGGAGCACCTTTTATTCCACTCAGAATCCCTAAATCATAAATCGCCTCTTTCAGTGTATATGTTTCAGGAATTTCTTTTGTTTTTCTTGCACAGCAGTATAATATTTTCCATTCTTCTTTATCAAACACAATTTCACTCGAGATTTCCGGACATATTTTTCCTAAATAAGTCAAATTTAGTATCTGCAGTGCGATAACCGAATATAGTAATGTTAAAAATTTTAATCTCTCATATTCCCTCGCCTGATTTTTCTCTATTTGCATCCACTTTTTAAGATGAAATGAAAACGTTCTATTTTCCATCTGTGTGCATAACATTGTATCAGCTTTTCTATATCTTTTTCGTTTTTTACTCTTACCGTTGTTAGCAGAAACCATTCGGTTCCTTTTTTTCCGGATTCATGTACATAAATTGCTGTTAGTACAAGTTTTTCTCGTATATGTTTTTCTGTTCTCCTTTTTGGACAGTGAACCACAACCTCTTTATAATGATAATCCATTTTTACATTTCTGGCTGGAATGTGTTCTTTGGGATTCCTGCCCATCCTGACAACCATACTTCCAGCCACAGGAGACTGGTGGAGTTCATGAAAAATCTTTTTTCCGTCATCCACCATGCGGTTTTGCACTAGCCGAATCAGAAAATTTTCTCCCAAATCTGCAGCGTTCGAAAAAAATTCATAAAAATCTCCTTCACGGTCACATACTGTCAATACCGGAATATCTTCTGCAACCCTCTGATGAATTTCGTTCATTGTATGAATCCATCGGTAGCTCTCTTTTTCTTCTATTGGCCTGGAACGTTTTTCATCTTTTGTTCCAGAGTCATCCCTGCGTACATCCCTCGTATGTATTCCTGATAAAGAAGGCCCAGGGGAATTCCCTGGTCTGTGGCCGCTATACAAGAATGTACAAGCATTCCCCTCTGTTCCGTACTGCAATGGTATCCCATTCCTTTGATTGCTTTCCGGTTTCCAAATCCAACAGATGTGGTATCCTGAATGGCAAGTATCCAATCTGCATCCGCATGTTTCATTTTTTCTACAGTTGCCCTAGATACACTATCCAACAGTTCATCCCTGGATACATCCTTATTACTAAAGAAGCGATACGCTGCTTTTGCAGAACTTCTGGATCCGGCTGCAGCCCAGGTGGATTTATCTGGCGCTGCAGCAAATGCATCCATAATTTTAAAAAAACGTGATTTCAAACGCTGATCAACAAATTTTACATCTACAAATTCCGTTTCCCAATTCGTATATTCTGCCGTCATACGGATCACCTCTTTTTCTTTAGTATAGCATAGAAACAAGAGGATATCCATATAAACTTGTGGGTCAAGTTAAGAGCTCTGCTGCGGGGTCGTTCATTTTTACATTTTTTGAAAGAGGATAGTCTGGCGGCGCTGAAAACAAATATATGGGCAAATGTCAAATTATTCAGTCACAAGACAAACGATTGGATATAGTATCATTTATAAAGTTGTAAAGCAGTGTAAAAATAAGAAAGTGGTGATGTGCTTGGTATATTCTTTTGAAGAAATTATGGATTACCATCCTGACAATAAATATGTGTATAGTGAAATTAAAGAAAACCTGCCTAATTTAGTTCCTTTTGCTGGTGCCGGGCTTACACAGTTTGCTTATCCTTCTTGGAAACAGGCACTTATAGAATTAACAGGTAAAATTACAAATAGGAATCATTTCAGACAGATTGAAAATCTGATAAAAACGGATATTACCTGAGTGTAGCCCAGCGGTTAGAAGATTTACGGACACCTTCAAATTTGGCACGGGATATTGCAAATTTATTTTCATCAGACCATCTGAATGATAAAATGAGCATTATTTCTAAACAAGCAGTTTACATGCTGCCATGGCTGTTTCACGGTCTTGTCCTGACAACAAATTTTGATGAAACTTTAGAAACAGTCTATGGGGTATGCGATTGTCTTTTCGAAACAGTATCTCATCCAGGGCATCCAGTACTGGAGCAATTCATAAGGAATCCTAAACATCACGGCTTGTTTAAGATGCATGGAACCGTTATCGGAAATTTGATTGAGTATGAAAATATTGTTTTTACTTCTGCACAGTATGACCGTCATTATGGAAAAGATTCACCGCTGATTCATGACTTAAACCTGAATCCGTGAACCCAGCCTCGCATTTCCAAATCCAAAGCTAGTACTTATGCTGTTTTGCTGAGCATTTGCGTATTTCAAGTATTTAACCCAATGGGTTATGGCAAATATTTCATTTTTTAATGCATTGCAGTACCATATCCTGTATAATAAAGGTATCAATTTATACGGAGGTACTGCAATGAAAACCATACATATAGAGTTCAGTGATGAACGATTAATTACACCCAGCGGACTTGTGTTTGTGGGACAGATTCTTGGCAAAAGCAACTTTGTCAAAAAGATTAATCGGGCACCTATATCGAATGAGTATCTGCAAAAGCAGATAAAAAATGGTGACATTCTCCTGACTTATATTGGTATGCTCTGTCAGGGCAAACCGCAGTACGAAGCCGTCCGCGAAATGATGGATGATCCCGACTATTACAAATATGCCCTTGGAATCGCATATGCGATTCCATCCGCAGAAACCCTCCGCCAGCGTTTCGATATGATTGGCGATTCCCTGCGTGGAGATATCCTTCAGGCAAATATCGACATGCTGCGTGAGATGAAGATCGAACCTGCCGCACTTGAAAATGGCTATGTGCCGGTGGACATTGACGTCACTCCGTTTGATAATTCAAAGACCAAAAAGGAGGGCGTTTCCCGTACCTATAAAGGATTTGATGGTTATGCACCAATCATGGCTTATATAGGAACAGAAGGTTATTTTGTCAATACGCAGCTCCGCGTTGGGAAACAGCACTGCCAGAAAGAAACACCGGATTTCCTGCGCGAGACAATTGAGCTGTGCCGCCAGCTGACCGATAAACCATTACTCATCCGGCTTGATTCCGGCAATGATGCATCCGAGAACATTGGCATCTTTATGGAAGAGAGTTACAGGTACAACAATGTGTCTTTCATCATCAAGCGTAATCCACGGCAGGAAAGCAAGGAGGAATGGCTTGCATCTGTGAAGGACTGCTGTACGAATATCCAAAAACCGAGGGATGGAAAGACCGTTTACATCGGGCAGACATTCCGCGATGTAACCTACACGCTTCCTAATAAAACAGAGAAGACGGCAGGCATACGCACCATCTATGAAATCACCGAACGTACTATTGATAAGCATGGACAGTATTTCATTGTTCCGGATATTGAGCTTGACACATATTGGACAAATCTGCCTTTGTCAGACCAGAACATTATAGATCTTTACCACGCACACGGCGAAAGTGAGCAGTACCACAGCGAGATAAAGACAGATATGGATGTGGAAAGACTTCCATCGGGAAAATTTGACAGCAACAAGCTTGTGCTTGAACTTACAATCATTGCTTATAATATCCTGAGAATTGTAGGCCAGGAATCGCTGAAAAAGCGTGATGACCCGGGACGGAAGAAAGTCCGCCGACGCAGGATACGCACAATCATCAGTAACCTGATGCAGTTTGCAGGCCATTTAACTGAGCATGCAGGACGTCTGGTACTGTCCATAGGCAGAAGCAACCGATGGCGGTTCACATTCAAGCGGATTTACGACAGTTTCGCTTCCGTGTCTTAATAGTCAATAACTGAATAAGCTGATACAGCACAGGCATATGCACTGTGGTCTGTTTGCCGACCTCTAATATATATGATTTTCAAGGTACAATGCTAAAACGGAACTATCAACGATGACAAAACAACGTGCCTCATATATTCGCGGCGATGTTCACGGATTCAGGATTATATGATGATTCCTATGATTTTGATGAAATGAATCCTGAAATTGCCCGGATGTTTGGGGTGGCAGAATGAAGCTTTTACTAGATACGCATATTATTTTGTGGGCGCTGGATGATAATCCCAGATTACCCCTCGAAGCCAGAAGATTTATCATGGATGAAAAAAATGATATTTATTACAGCACGGCATCGGTTTGGGAGACAGCGATTAAATATATGTCAAGGCCTGATAAGATTTGGATTGGGGGCTCGAAGCTGTCTGAACTATGCAGGAAAATGGGATATAGGATGCTGCCGATCGAGGACAGGCATGTAATGGCGCTGGAAACGCTGGTCTGTCATAATCAGGATCATAATGACCCATTTGACAGGATGATGATAGCACAGGCAAAGGCGGATGGATTAAAGTTTGTTACACATGACTATAAAATTTCTTTTTATGAAGAACCCTGCGTTTTGTCTGTATAAATTTCTTCACAATAAATACTTTTGTTTAGAGCATGTATTTGTTGTGAAGATTTATTTTACCTTGTAATTATAATGGATGATGAAACATAGTCTAGATACGAAGATAGGGATGGGAATAGTGCTTTTATAGAACAACTGTTTGTGACATTAATTTACCACCAATTTTTCGCCGAGTTAGCATTAATTTACCTCAACCCCAACGAAGTTATGCGGCCTGCAGCGATTTTTCATGAAAAAAAGTTGAAAAATTTTGTGACATTAACTTGACTCAATCGGGATGGGGACAGTTAGATTTGTATAAGACGTTTGAGAATTTTCGGAATGTGTGAGGTTAGAATCAGCGGAACGCCTGTAAAATAAGGTGTTCCGCTGATTTAGACTGCTTTTTGTAAAAAGAAATAATTGCTTATAAGTGGTGGAAAGTATATAAAGCTTGGTGAAAAATAGTGCAGAATATGCCAGACATGCAGTTCTGGTACATTGTCCTGCTAGCAGATGTAAATGTATACTTTCAGCTTTATGTCTTGATAGCTGGTATACAAAAGCAGTGAAACATTGGGGATTAAATTAGTTAAGTTTTACGGCTGCTATTCAGTACACGATACCATGCTTATCCAACCCCATTAGACTTGTTTTAGAGATATAAAAAAGAGAGGTCATTATGTTTAGATAGGAAAATGATAGTCAGTGAAATGCTTGAAACTATGAGGACTCAACTGATTATGCTTTAACATTTTTGTTGAGTTTATGATTGCAGTAAGATATAATGAAACAGAAAATAGTAGTTTGCTCATATTAAAAAGAATTGTTTTGAAGCAAAGGAGAAAGCCAGTATGGCCAAAATTACAATTATTAAAGGTGAAGAATTTAAAATAGCTGTAAAAGAGAAAATAACACAGGATGATCTTTTTATTGAACAATACAAACGCGCAGCATATATGCTAGATAAGATTGTTGGAACTTCGACAGAGATAAAAGATGATAAGGACTTATGGTCATGGAAATCACAGGACTTCGAGAACAATATTATTGCTTTTTGTGGGGAACGGGGAGAAGGTAAAAGCAGTGTAATGATGAGTTTTGTAAATGCAGTATATAAAGACAAGGAAAATGAAATTTTTACGAAATGTACAAATTTGCAAAAAACATATTTTGCAGAGCCAATTTTGATTGATCCATCTTTATTTGATGATGTTCATAATGTTTTGGATATTGTTCTGGCAAAGATTTTAAGAAATTCTATGAGTGTTATAATAATGATAATCAGTGCGTAGATGAATGGACAAGAGAAAAACTGCTCAATCGTTTTCAGAGGGTTTATCGTTACGTTTCTCTTATTAACAACCAGAAGCAGATGCTGGATGATGAGTTTGATTATGAAGGGAATATTAGTAAACTGACGAAACTGGGCGAAAGTACAAATTTAAAAGAAGAATTGGCAGGATTGATCAGTGATTATTTGGATTTTATAGAAAAATCCAAGGGGAGTCAGCAGCTGATCATTGCTATTGATGATTTAGATCTGTGTAGCGCAAATGCTTATAAGATGGCAGAGCAAATACGAAAATATTTGATCATTCCACATGTGTGTATTGTGCTCAGTGTTAAAATTGAACAATTGGAATTATGCATTCGGGAAAAGAATCTAAAAGATTTCCAGGAAATTAATAAGAATCGGAATGATGAGGTATTTATACAGTTGAACCGGGAAGTCCAGACAATGGCAGAAAGGTATGTGTCAAAACTTATTCCGAGGCAAAGGCGTATTTATCTTTTGAAGGTCCAGAGATTTGAGGATGTACATATTATTTATAAGGAAGCAGGGAGTAAAGAACCTATTATAGATTCATGGAAAATGACAGGGGCGGATAAACATGCTGCAATAGAACAGGCCATAGATTTAAAAGACAGGAGGAATTCAGAGGAAAAGGCAGTTTCAGATAAAACTGTGCAGGAGAATCAAAAGTTTACGTCATCTATGCTGGATCTGATTTATGATAGAACTGGCATGCGCTTTTTGTCGGAAGCGGATGGAGGAAGTTATTTATTACCAAGTAATCTGCGTGATATGATCAGCTGGATCTTAATGCTCGCAGAGATGGAAGATTTGAAGGATGTGGAGGAAGAAAATAAGGATAAAATTTATTTTAACAATATTGTAAGGCTGGAAAATTATTTTGTGAAAGAATGGGCAGGGGATAATATAGAATGGTATGAAGGATTGACACTGCAGAATATGGGAAATATGGATATATTCCATATGAATACAGTGGTCCAGAGAATTATAAGAAATCTGTGCAAAAAAGTATTCCCAGAATATATTCCACAGCCTTCCAATATTTTGAGCGAACGCTTGGATAGTTTCTATCAGGTAATGGGCTGGTTTGAGCTTTTTAATAAGAATGTAGCTGATATAGAAAAAGAAGCATGTGTCTATCGGATACGTGTTTTATATACAATAAGAATACATAAGCTGCTGAGAAAAAAACGGTATGCAGAATTGAGCAATATGTTTAATGGGTATATTTGGGGAACATCATTTTGGGGTTTGCTTCCTTCACATACAAAAACTAAAATGGATAGATCGAGATTTGCAATAAGGACAGTTGTGGGTTTTAATTCAATTCTGAGTGAGATTAGTTCGGAAGTAGAGAAGCTGCCGGTTCCTGAGATTGGAAAACCGTTTTATGTGTCAAGGATTGAAAAAGACATGGAAAGAAACAGTTACATAAAAGCGTGGATTGTTTTAGGAGTGCTGTCTAATATGTTTTATCATAACAGTAATATGCTAGTTTTTTCTTTTCGCGAAAAAATTATTTCCGGAAATAATAAGATATGGGATTTTATTCATATCAGTCTTGAAAATTATCTTGTTGCCTTATGTGACCTGGACGTATTGTATGAGAAAGTAAATATGATAAGAATGGGAATCGAGAAATCTGAGTACGAAGAAATAATGAGAGTTATTCAGGAAGAAAACAGGGAAAGTATTCAATATGCACGGACAATTGTTTCAAATATGGATTTATTAGTAGGATTAAAAGAGTATTGTTTTGAAAATCGTGATTATAAAGAAAGTACATCCGGAAACGGTGAAAGAACGATCAGGCTGGTATTGAAGTTTTTTGAAAATATAGAAAAATATATGGGTAAATATGGCATAAAGATCAAAGCGGAAAAATTGAATAAATTTGTTTTCGGTAAGGATCAGATAATAGACATAGCGAAGCTTTATTCTAATTTATTTGTTATTGCAACGCAGGATAGTGAATTACAAAGACAATTAGAGCAAAAAGAAAAAACAGTAGAATTAACAATGGATTTCAGAAAAAAGATAACGGAATTTCCAGAGCACTGGGAGCATGAAGAAAATCGGGCTGCTGTCAGGCTGCAAGTGCGTACCGCTGAACGTGTAAAACTGAACCTTGACAAGCTGGCATTAGGAATTCAGCGTTACCTTGGAGAAAATAAGGAACAGCCATCTAATCTGGATATAGAAGGATTATGTACATTATACAGCAGTGTTGTCGAAATGTATTTAAAGGACAAAGGTGTAGAGATTACAGATGAAATGTATAAAGAATACACACGTCTTGTTAAAGTACAGAATGAAATGAAAACAGGGGATAAGTAACGGGATGGATATCGAACGAAAAAATCTGGAAATCCTATTTTTAAAAATTCCATATTATAAAATAGCAGGACAATATTCGGAAGCTAGGATAAAACATAGTTACAGCTATGTAGATGAAGAACTGTATATGCAATATGCCAGAAGTGTTTTTCCAAATAATTCTGAAGATGAGCAGCGTAACATTTATCAAAAGCTGCGTCAGGATTTGAAGGATAATCTGGAAGATTTGCCTAATGTTTTTCGGCTTATTATGAACGCTGCCAGAAAAATGCTAGTTTATGATGGAAAAGAGATTATGTGCAGATTTGATGAAATGCTGCGCTGGAGAGAGATTTCTTTTCAGCTGGGGCAGGATTTTTTTACCTGTGCCTTTCTGGCTTCACATGATTTGGAGAGAGGGTATCAGTCTAAAAATTTTTCTTGGCTCCCGATCATACGCAGTGATGACAACCGCCTGCATAATATTTTGAAGCGTGGGATGGCAGAAAACCATTTTCATCTGGCGGGTTCTACAAAAGTATTTGAATTAAACTGGGTATGCCTGATGAATTTAATTGATGGAAGGATACATGATTTTGAAAAACTTCCAAGTGCGTTGCAGATACATCATACAGACAGGGTCAGGAGTGAAGGGAAAAAGGAAAGTTTTTATGCAGAATGTCAGAGGGCGGCTTTTTACAGGGTATATCTTTTTGCCATATTGAAAGAAAACCATATGCTTATTGAACAGGCAGAGGAGATTATGAAAAAACTGGACAGGGGACGCCCGATAGAAGGACTGGTTTCAGAAATCCAGGATTTGATCATAATTGTAAAGTATATTTATGGGGCAAGGATAGATGAAAAATGTATTCTGGATTATGCATTTGAAAAAAGCATGAGGGACAGCAATGATAGGGAGTGTTTTCTTTTAGCCGGGGAGCGCAGGTTTTTATATGAATGTTATAAGTCAGCAGTGTCGAAAGGATTTACAGAGCGGCAGAAAAATCTGTTTTACAGCTATCTTTCTATTCGCACACACTTTCGCGGAGAACTGATCCAAATAAACAGGCAGACAGGTTTTGCAAATTTCAGCAATTACCAGGATCGAAAAGAGATTTTTATTGAAGGACAGACAGAATATGAAAATGAGCTGATCCGTCTTGCATTGAATGAAACTATGCGGAAACAGAACATAGTTTCTCTGGAAGCGCGTATATGCCCGAAAAAAAGTGCAGTAAAATTATATGAGGCAATTGCAAGAAATGAAAAAATTATCGAAGAACAAAAAAATCGTTATGGAGCAGACAAAAGCCAGGATCCTGTATTGAATAAAAAGCATTTTAGAAGCGTCGGGGACAGCATAGGATATCAAAATGAGATGGAGAAAGATAAGGTCATTTATGTATTGCATTTTCCCAAAATAAAGGATGAAGAATTTTGCCATGGGACGCCGCGAAACCAGAATGTACGTACTGCTACATTAAAACAGACAAGAAGCATTGTGGCATTATTAGAAAAAGAAACATGGGTTAATAGTAAAATACGCGGTATTGATGCCTGCTCTAATGAATTATACTGCAGGCCGGAAGTATTTGCGCAGGCGTTTCGGTATCTGTTGGATATGGAGTTTGCATGCAGAAAAGAAATGTATTTTAGAATGGACGGGGAAGACTATAAAGGTAAACTGCGTGCAACCTATCATGCAGGGGAGGATTTTCTGGATATTGCAGATGGTTTGCGGGCCATTGATGAAGCAGTATTGTTCTGCGGTTTGAAAAGGGGGAGCAGGATCGGGCATGGGCTGGCATTAGGGATCAGTTCGTATGAATATTATAAATATAAGGGTTATAAATTAGTAATTCCGAAACAGGTTCTTTTAGACGATATTGCATGGATGCTTCAAAAAGCAGGTGAGACGGGGTGCACGATAGAAAGCAGGCTGAAGGAAGAACTTTTGGAGCGTTATTATAGCCTGTATGAAGAAATTTATAGGGACAATGTACAGAATTTGGAAAAAGCTTCTGTAAAGGATTATTATCAGAGCTGGAAACTCAGGGGTGACAGTCCTTATATATATCGTCTGGATGAAGCAGCTTTTTTAAAGAGAATGGAAAAGACAGCTATCTGGAAATTTGACAGGTATGAGAGGAATGATAGTGTTAGTGACAGCATACGTAGAATAGGATGTTACAGAAATCTGTATTTCTCTTATCATTACAATGAAAAAGTTAGAAAGACTGGTAATGAGCAGACGGATTTTAAAGCAGACGAAAGGTATGCGGAGTTTATCTGTCAGCTTCAGGATAAAATGATTCGGAAATTGGTATGGGAAGGAATCGGGATAGAAACAAATCCATCATCGAATTATTTGATTGGAACGATACAGAAATACGAAGAACACCCGATTCTGAGATTCAATGCAAGAAAATTAAAACATACAGAACCGAATGGCTGTCTGAATGTATCCATTAATACAGATGATCAGGGGGTGTTTGATACTATGTTGGAGAACGAGTATGCATTAATGGCACTTGCTTTGAAAAAAGCAAAAGATAAAAAGAATCAGCCGCAGTATGATGTGGAAGATATTTATGAATGGATTGATTATGTAAGAAAAATGGGGATGGAACAGGTTTTTGAGTAAACAGGATTAAAAGTAAGGCAAAAATGACTGCATTAAGTGCTCATAACAGGTGAAAGTAGTTTGCTGAAATCGTAAATACTCGAGCACTCTCGGAAACTCAATAGAGAATAAGCAGGAAAAGGTTGATTTTCAGAAATGAGAGGGATAAGGGATGGATGATTATGGGACTTGAGCAGTCCAGAGAGCATAAAGAATAAAAATGTGCATGACTTTAAAACCTGTCGAAAAACAGGCTTGAAAGAATCCGGAAGCAGGAAACTTGGTTTATGCCACTGCCTGCACCTGCTGTTTATAGCGGGCATCCAGATGGATGCAGATTCCAATCATGGTTGTCATGAAAGAATAATGCTCCTTTGTGTGTATGAACATACGGTGCAGTCCGTAATCATTGAGGATGCGGTTGTTGATACGTTCCGTGGCGGTGCGTTGATTATAAATCTTCTTATAAGCATCTGTGCCGCGGGGGACGTCGGTGTAAAGCCGGATATCCCATTCGGGCCGGGTCTTGACGACTCTCCCATATTTGGAATCGGTGCAGGAGTTTTTACATTTGGAACAGTGATCTTTCCCATAGGGGCAGCGCCACATGAGGTAACCGCTGGATCTGTCATAACCGTTAGGCTTCATGCGCAGTTTTTCCTGACATAAGGGCGTTCCATCTTTGTCAATGGTGATGGTATCAGGAATTGTTTTTGGCCGGCCGCATTTGTCGTTCAGGTCGATGAAGGCCCGTATTCCCCTGTTTTTAAGGATCCGGTAGGTGGGGTAATTGTCCATTGCAGAATCCAGGCACATATTCGAGGTGGAAACAGCCGGCATATGTTTTTCCAGTTCATGGAAAGCGACAAGGAAATTGACCGAATCATGACGCTTTGCACTGGTAAAACGCAGAAGCAGGGGGAGATCTGTCCTGAGTTCACTGTTATAGCAGGATAATTGGAACAAAGTGTAGCCGAAGTAATATTTTTCCAGGTCGCTGTCCCAGCCCCAGGAAGCATCGGGGTCGGGGAAATGCCGCAGGTTTTCCGGTGCGCCAACCCTGTGGTGCCCGCGTGGGCAGGCATGGGTATGCACGGCGGTGCCGTCTCCGGAAACCGTAAGGTGTTCCCTTGGTATGAGGCCGGATTCCATGGAAGGCAGGACAGCCACGTGATAGAAGAAGCGCTGCAGCCGCCCTTCAAAGTTAAAAGGGATATCCTTCCCGCTCATGAGCCGTTTTTCGATAGATTCTGTGATTTTGGGCTTTGCCTCCTGTGCTTTGTGTTTTTTGCCTTTGGGTTTATCCGGCTTTTTGGTGTTCCAGGAAGCCGGAAGCAGTTTGTCCCGCGCATATAAGTCCGTTGGCGGTGCAGCCCAGAGCCTGTCCATGAAGTCAAAATAAGAACCGAGGGGCGGCAGGGAATCCGTAGTGCAGCCGATGAGAGCGGCAAGGAGGCGGTCATGTTTGAGCCTGTCGACCCAAAGGGTAAGGGATAGCTTGGCCAAACCTTCTGAAAATAGAAGAAAGAAAAGGATAAAAGACCTTAAGATTTGTGGCTGGTTCTTAGCGGGCCTGCCAGTGTTGGAGTAAAAGGGCAGAAGGAACTCCATGGCCTTATCGGTATCGAAAAGGCGGAGTTTCTGCCATGGCTTCCAAAGCTCCGTATGGAGCCGGACTCTTTCAGAGGAATCGAAATGGACTTTGGATTCGTTGAGAAAGTACTTGTAATCTTGCATGGACTGCCAGTACTTGATCATAAAGTGCACCTCCTAGTAGTTTAGTTTAATGCTGTGCGTGTGGCACAGACGCTTCTTAACTACAAGGAGCGCGTTTGGTGACTGGCGTATATGGTCACCAAACGCGCCGCACATTTTGACTTATATGTCAATACTTTTTTGAAAATTTAACAAAAATGTTTTCCAGGATATGGAGGAAAGCAAAAAAGAAGAACATGAAAAAAGAGCGGAAATTCGGGCTTAAAGAGTTTCCGAGACCGCTCAATACGGAGAATGGAGGAGATAGCGTTGCATGGAAATAACGATGTGGAAGCTGTAATTACGAGTTTTAATCAGGGAGACATGATTACGCAGGCAGTGCAATCCCTGTTCGGACAGACGGTAAGACCGAAAAGAATTGTAATTGTGGACGACGGGTCGACGGATGAAAGGTCGATACAGGTTTTGGACGCGATCGAGGCAGACCGCAGCAAAACGGTTCCAATAAAGATGATCCGCCAGCCAAACGCAGGAGTATCCGCGGCCAGAAATGCCGGTATCCGTGAAACACAGACACCTTTCGTTCTGGTACTTGACGGGGACGATTATTTGGAATCGTCTTTTATCGAAGAAGCTGTCCGAATGTTATCCATGCATCCGGATATGACAGCGGCGTCTTCCTGGCTGCAGACGTTTGGTGTGCTTGAGGCGGTCGTACGCCCGACCGGCGGCGATGCCCAGGCATTTCTTTCGCATAATTGCGCGCCTGCTTCCCATGTATTTCGGAGGGAGGCGTGGAAACAATGCGGCGGTTATGATGAAACGATGCGCAGTGGGTTTGAAGACTGGGATTTCTTTTTAAGTCTGCTGGAAGCATTTCCTGACACACGGATTGGTATTGTGGAAAAACCTCTGATTCATTATCGTACGACGCCTGCGTCGCCGAATATTAAAAGTATGGAAAAGCGACCGGATATTATGAGATATATAATGGAAAAGCACAGGCAGATGTATCAAGACCACATGATCGAAGCGATGCTTGGCATAGAGGCGATATCCATATCGAGACTTTACGGCTGGGAAAGCGAAATGATAAACTCGAAACGGACGAATAAGCGTATGGGCACTTTATCGGAAGCGTTTATCGAAAGTCCGACTTATGGTGACGGGGGTATGGCGGCGGCTGTCCGCATTGCGTCTGCACAGTATGAATCCTGAGTTGCGGACTCTCCATAGCAGAAGAAGGGAAGTATGGTAAATTTATGAAGGAAACATGGGAAGAGATTGAGCAGCATGTTGCCGGCTGTACCTGTTGTCCGCTGCATGCGACCAGACGCCGGCCGGTGATGGGGCGCGGAGATCATCAGGCGGCTTTGATGCTGATCGCCGAAGCGCCCGGAGAACAGGAGGATCAGCAGGGAATGCCGTTTGTCGGGCGTTCCGGAGAGCTGCTGGATCAGTTATTGCAGGATTGCGGACTGCGCAGGGAAGATATTTACATTACAAACATTATAAAATGTCATCCTCCGGACAACCGGGATCCAAAAGAAGCGGAAAAAAAGGCATGTTTTCCATATCTGAAATACGAGACGTTTTTGCTTAAACCAAAGATCATCGTCTGCCTTGGGCGTATCGCCGCGCAGCGTATTATTTCACCGGACTTTAAAATTACCAGACAGCACGGCACATGGACCTGTCGGAAAAACTGTGCGCTGACGGCGACGTATCATCCTTCGGCAGTCTTACGGGATCCTCTGAAATACGAGCTGATAAAAGAAGATTTCTGCGAAATCGTAAAAAAACTGAACAGCCTTACGAATGGCCCTGGCGGCTGCTGATAGAAGAAAACTAATAATTTGTACTTTTATCATCTTTTGAATCATCCGAATCTGTTTGGGCGTCCTTATTTTAGAGCTGTGATGCGGATTGTGGGAAATTTGATTTAATGAAAAAAGTAAAATAGGTATTGGAAAAATGTGCTGGCTGTGTTATACTTAACTGTAAAGGGGCATTAGCGCAGTTGGGAGCGCGTAACATTCGCATTGTTAAGGCCACGGGTTCGATTCCCGTATGCTCCATATTGACGAGTGCTCGTTGAACACCGGACACTCGTCATTTTTTTATCTAATAGGCTCAATTCATCTGCACCGTCCTGAATCATATCATTCCTGCGATCTGCATCCTCCATTTAGCATGATATTTGCGCCAAATTCAGGTTACATAGCCCGCTACAGCGTGCCCCTTTGGGTATGCACCCTGGTTATCAGGACGGGGAAATATTTTGCGTATGTTTCAGATAACAAACACGGAAGGAGAAACAGAAGAAATGAAAATAGCGAAGCGATATGCAAATCTGGCATTGATTTATGCGGTTATTGCCATTTTTCAGATCATAATACCGGAAAGATATTAATAGTCTATCAACTTGGTCTTAACATTTCCGGCGCTGCTTTTCTGGTACGAGGTTTGATACAGGTATGGGGAACGCAACTAAGCAGAGGGCAGGATGCATCTGTTTCAGGCATTGCAGGAATCGGCCATATTTTAACAGGGGTCAGTATCATTTGTTTGCTGTGGAAGATCAGACAGCGGGCAGAGTGAAGAAGACGATCGGTGCGAACCGGCGCTCGTACCGATCGAATCAAAAACAGGCAGACGTATCATCGGATAGGATAGCATAACAAATTTATTCGGTTTCTTTTTTCCAGAATGTTTCGATTTCTTTCAGTTCGTCTGCCGAAAGAATATCCTGCCGCAACAATGTGGATACCAGATTTTTTACATTTCCGCCATAGACTTTATCAAGAAAGCTGTGGGTCTGCATGGTCTGGTATTCTGCTTCCGTTACCACAGCAACGTATTCATTTCGTCTGCCGATTTTTTTTACTTTCAGGAACTTTTTATCTACCAGTCGGGAGAGCAGAGTAAGTACGGTATTGTTCTTCCATTCGTTTTTATCTTTTTCCAATTCTTCCATAATGATGGAGTATAAAGCTGCTCCGCCCTGTTTCCAGATGATTTTCATTAGTACCAATTCGGATTCGGAAATTTGCCGGGCCATATTGTCCTCCTTTTATCTCAACATTTTGTAGGTGTGAAAACATCTTAACACTTTGTAAGTGAAAAAGCAAGAGCCGAATAGAAAATTTATTTGTATAGGGAGTGTGACTTACAATTGCTTTCGATATTCATTTGGAGTGATTCCGTATTTCTTTTTAAATACGTTCTGAAAATATGCCTG
This sequence comes from Eubacterium plexicaudatum ASF492, assembly GCF_000364225.2. GTDB lineage: Bacteria > Bacillota > Clostridia > Lachnospirales > Lachnospiraceae > Eubacterium_J > Eubacterium_J plexicaudatum. Next base: position 2,364,843 of record NZ_AQFT02000001.1, on the reverse strand, counting down.
GCTGGAAAAACAGAGATAGCTGCTGATCTCACTGAGCGATTTGGTTGTGTAAGTCAGCAGGGATTTTGCTTCTTCCAGTTTGCAGCGCATAATAAATTCACGCATTTCAAATCCAAGTTCTTTCTTAAAACAGCGTGACAGGTAAGAACGGCTTTTTCCGACATAGGTTGCTACGTCCGAAGTAGAAATGGCATGGTTGGTATGCTGCTTGATATACTGGATGCTTTTGTAAATATCGGAAGTAATGTCGTGGGGAATCTGTGCCTGTGCCACACGGCGCGCAAAATCCAACAGCATGTTATACTGCAAATGATAGAGGTCTTTTGTGTTCTGCAGTTTTTCACTTTCCTGAATATAGATGTCGCTGAGCTGATAAGCCGATTCAATGTCGAGTCCTCCTTCAATCGCATACCGGGTTGCCATCGTAACGACGACAATATGGATATTTTTTGCCTGTCGCAGAGGAGTGTCTGCAATCTGCCCTGCCTGCGGAGAGAAAGCGTTAGAAAAAATTTTTTCAGACCGTCAACATTTCCATTGCGTATATAGTTCAAATAGGACATTTCATAATGATAGGTATTATGAAGCAGTCCCATTTCTTTGGAATGATAGCTTTTTGCAGTGTGCAGGGAAGCTATGGAAAGGTTTTCCATATCGGTGTATGCGTTCAGATAAGCATTCATATCAATGCAGTCATCAAATAATTCATGATAAAACAAACCGAGAAAGTGACAGAACCGGTCAAAAGAATAGAGCGGTACAAACTGAAAAAACTCCATCAGCTGTTCTTTATGATCCAATGAAATAAAATATTCCTTCAGGATATTTCTGACAGATGTCCGGGATGGGAACATACTGATTACAGGACCGATTAAAATCATCTGTCCTGTTTTTTTGTTTTGTACAAGGCCAATATAATGAAATTCTTTTGTGACAAGGTAGGAGACTGTCCGATTCTTGGAAACAAGCTCTGACAGATGTGGTGCGGCGAGGTCAAAAGGGTAGTCGTTGTCAGGCAGTACCAGCTGCAGCTGTTCGTCCTTATAATAGTGGATTGGCAGATAGATACAGTTGTACAGTGTCTTGCAGAATGAATAAATAGAATCCATAATATCCTCCTGTTGATACGCGTCTCAGGGCATCTGAGACTGCAATCGGCGTCTGCAATAACTTTATAATAAAATACACAAAATTACAATATAAAAATCAGGATAAATGATCGCACGAATTTATAATTAAAAGCACATAATTACAATACATCTCATCTCGTTAAAAGTACAATAGATTCATCAAAAACAGAATCAAAAACAAATGTGCAAAAGAGGAGGAGAAGTTTTTATGCAAATAGCTGATTTGCGTACGGAATATCGTAAAAATGCGATAGGTCTGGATATTACAAGGCCGCGTTTTTCATGGAAAATCGTGTCTGACCGCACAGATACCATGCAGACAGCCTATCGGATTCAGGTTGTGTCAGAAGGAGAGAGGGTCTGGGATACCGGTCGCTGCCAGTCCGACCGGTCGGTGCTTGTGGAGTATGCGGGGGCGCCATTGCAGGCGGAACAACGTTATGTGTGTTATGTGACCGTGTGGGACAACCATGGAGAGATGGCGGAGGCAGAAGACAGTTTTGAGATGGGATTGCTGACGGGAACCGGCTTTCAGGCGGAGTGGATTACGCATCCGTTTGAAAAGGAGAATACGGCCTGTCCGATATTCATGCGGACCATATCTTTGAAAAAAGCAGTAAAGCGGGTGCGTATTTATGCTACGGCGCTGGGTGTCTATGAGATTAAGCTTGACGGGGAAAAAGTAGGGAATGCATTCTTTGCACCGGGATGGACGAATTACAGAAAACGCCTTCAGTACCAGACTTATGATGTGACGGAGATGCTAAAGAAAGGGCACAGGCACACGCTGGAAATCATGGTAGGAAATGGCTGGTATAAGGGTATTTTGGGGTTTACCTGTACACCAAATCATTATGGGGAGCAGGTGGCTGTGCTTGCGGAACTTCATGTTATTTATGAAGATGGTTCTAAGGAAGTGATTGTCACGGACCGCAGCTGGCAGGTTAAAACCGGTTCTGTCAGGTACAGCGAAATTTATATGGGGGAGACCATAGACAGTACATTTGCGGACAGTGAACCGGTTGCCGTGCTGCCGTTTACTTATCCTGTGAAAAATATCACGGCACAGGAGTGTGAGCCGGTAAGAATTACGAGACGTACGCCGGCGAAGGAGCTGATTGTGTCTGAGAACGGAGAAAAGATTCTGGATTTTGGGCAGAACATGGCAGGATTCGTAGAGGTAACGGTACAGGGTAAGCCAGGGCAGAAAATTGTCATACGCCACGCGGAAACGCTGGATAAGGATGGAAATTTTTATCCGGAGACACTAAGGCAGGCAAAATCTGTGGATACCTATATCTGCGACGGCACAAAGCAGACTTTTTTACCACATTTTACCTTTCATGGATTCCGCTATATTTGTGTGGAAGGGTTGGATGAGGTGAGTCCGGCTGATTTTATGGCGTGTACGCTGCATACGGACATGCGTCAGACCGGAAGCTTTGTCTGCTCCAACGAAATGGTCAACCGGTTACAGCATAATATTCAATGGGGGCAGCGAAGTAATTTTCTGGATATTCCAACGGACTGTCCGCAGCGTGATGAGCGGCTTGGCTGGACAGGGGATGCACAGGTGTTTTGCCGGACAGCTTCCTACAACATGGAGTCGGCGTTGTTTTTCGCCAAGTGGCTGCAGGATCTAAAGAGTGAGCAGACCGAAGCGTTCGGACCGCCTCATGTGGTTCCTAATATTCTTTCGAATCAGGAGGCGGCAGCGGCATGGAGCGATGCGGCGACGGTGATTCCGTGGACTGTTTACCAGGTGTATGGAGATACAAGGGTGCTTGAGGAACAGTACGAGAGCATGAAGGGATACGTGGACTACATCACGAACCATTGCAGTGAAAACGGTCTGTGGCAGACCGGTTATCAGTATGGGGACTGGCTTGCGTTGGACAAAGAGGAGAGCGCGGACCGCACAGGTGCGACAGACAGGTATCTGGTTGCAAATGCTTATTATGCTTATTCTACGGATATTGTGCGTCGGACAGCGGAGACGCTTGGTTACGATGAAGATGCAAAGAAGTACGCAGGCCTTTATCAGAAGATTAAAAAACTGTTTGATGAGGAATACATTACGCGTACGGGCAGGATTGTGAGTGAGACACAGACGGGATGCGTGCTGGCACTGCACTTTGGACTGGCGCAGGAAAAATACCGGGAGCGGATAGCAAAATCGCTGGAGACGAACATTGCAAACCACAAGAACCATCTTTCAACCGGTTTTGTGGGGACACCTTATCTGTGCCATGTGTTGTCGGAAAATGGCATGCACGAGCTTGCAGGAACTATTTTCCTCAAAGAGGACTATCCGTCATGGCTGTATGCGGTGAAAAAGGGAGCGACTACTATCTGGGAGCGCTGGAATTCCATTATGCCGGATGGCAGCTTTGACGAATCGGGCATGAACAGTTTGAACCATTATGCGTATGGTTCCATTGGTGACTGGATGTACGAGAAGCTTGCGGGTATCAATCCGGTCAAACCCGGATATAAAGAAATCCGAATCCGTCCAAGATTCATCAAGGGAATTACGGATGTGGATGCCTCGTTTGATTCGGTCTACGGTGTGATTCGCAGCGCATGGAGCTGTAAAGATGGAAAATCACAGTGGACGTGACGATTCCGCCGAATACGACGGCAGAGATTTTTCTTCCGGAAAAGGATGGGGTCGTAAAAGTTGGTTCCGGTTCCTGGCATTACGAATATGGAACGAATACAAAGCTGGAACAGGACAAATTCACCATGGACACCACACTCGGCGCACTGATCGAAGAGCCTTTGGCGGTGGAGCTGTTTCAGCAATATGTGCCTGGGATGCTGGACGGTCCGATGATAAGCTTTGCCTATGGTATGACGATCAGTGAGCTGACAGCAGTCATGCCACCGGAGGGTGTCGAGGTATTTCAGACCGTGATAGCGGAACTGAACAGGCAAGTTCAATAAAAATCAGACAGGAGGGAGAAAGAAAATGTCAGGAAAACCATTAGGAAAAGACCGGTTCGGAATTCAGAAAGTAATGCGGGGAAGTGATTATTTTGGAGATGCCATGGGGCAGTTTGCGTTGAATGCAATCAACGGCATGGTAGGGCAGCTGACGTATTTTTATACGGATAAGGCAGGTCTTGCAGCAGCTATGGTGGCGACCGTGTTTATGATAACAAAGATTGTTGACGCATTTACAGACATTATTATGGGAAATATAGTAGATCATACAAAGCCGGGAAAGGAACGTTACCGACCATGGATATTAAAAATGTCCCTACCTGCGGCAGTATTATTGCTGATGCTGTTTACCGTTCCGCAGGGAAATTCTACACTGCAGATTGCTTACATGCTGGTTACAAATTTATTGATGACATCCGTAATCTACACTGCAATTGCAATTCCTTATGCATCTTTACTGGTAGTGCGGACAAATAGTTCCGAGGAACGCGGCAAGATGGGCGTATATCGTGCGTTGGCAGGCTATGTTCCGGGAATGGCAATTGTACTGGCAGTAATTCCGGTTACAAATGCTCTTGGCGGAACGCAAAGTGCATGGATAAAATTTGCGGCAATCGTGGCGCTGATCTCCTTGCTCTGTCTGCTGTTGTGCTATAAGAAAAGCAGGGAAACCGCAACTGCCGATACTGCTGCGGAAGTTTTGCCAAAGAAACAGGAATTTGATGAGGCTGTTCCGTTGGGTGAGGCAGTCGCAAAACTTTTTGGGAATAAATACTGGGTTCTGGCGCTGATTATGGGATTGCTGTCCAATGTTACCTATGGTCTGGCTAATTCCTCAGGCACCTATTACTGTAAGTGGATTTATGGAGACGATAATCTTGTGGCAATTCTCGGAGCGGTGGGTATGATACCGACGATACTGGGATTTATACTCGTTGGTCCGATGAACAAAAAATTAGGCGTTGTAAAAACGCTGCGCGCATGCTTTTTCCTGGGCATGGCTGCTACTGCACTGAGACTGTTGAATCCGACGCATTTTTGGTATAATACGATTCTGGGATGTGTGAGTTCGTTTGCAAACATTCCGATGATGTGCCTGCTGGGCGTCACAACTGCTATGGCGATTGACTACAATGCATACAAATATGGAAACAGAATGGTGGCATCTTCTCAGAGTGCGGTAGGATTTGGAGGCAAAGTTGGAAACGGTCTCGGTGTGTCGGTAATTGGCTGGTGTCTTGCAATTGCACATTATGACGCAACGGCGGCTGTTGCATCAACGGCAACAAAACAGGCAATATATGCATTTAATATTTATATTCCGTTGATATTGTTTCTGGGTATGTTTATCTGTGCGATAAAATTTGATCTGGAGACAAAGTTGCCTGAGATCAGAGAGGAATTGGAAAAGAGGGGGGATCGGTAGATGAATGAAATGAAAGAAATCATTGCAAAAATGACATTAGAAGATAAAATCAGGCTCTGCTCAGGCGCAAACTTCTGGGAAACGGAACATATGGAACAGTATGGAATTCCTTCTTTCTTTATGTCTGACGGACCGCATGGCCTTAGGACACAAAAAGGTGAGTCCGATCATTTGGGAATCAATCGAAGCGAAAAGTCAACCTGTTTCCCAACGGCTTGTGCCAGTGCATCATCGTGGAATCCGCAACTGCTGCGCAGGATGGGAGAGGCAATTGGCGAAGAGTCACTGCATTTTGGTGTGGACGTGGTGTTAGGGCCAGGTGTGTGTATGAAGCGCAACCCTCTTTGCGGACGTAATTTTGAATATTTCAGTGAGGATCCTTATCTGGCGGGTGTGATGGGCACGAACTGGATTCAGGGTGTGCAGAGCAAAGGTGTTGGAACAAGCTTAAAGCACTATGCGGCAAACAACCAGGAGCAGGACCGCATGATGGGAGACAGCATGGTGGATGAGCGGGCGCTTCGTGAAATTTATCTGTCTGCTTTCGAGATGGCAGTGAAGCAGAGTCAGCCGAATACCGTGATGTGTTCCTACAATAAAGTAAACGGGACTTTTTCCAGTGACAGTAAAATGCTTTTGACCGATATTTTACGCAATGAGTGGGGGTTTAAAGGACTGGTCGTTACGGACTGGGGAGCAATGAATGATCGCATAAAGGCATTTCAGGCAGGTTGTGATCTGGAAATGCCAAGCAGCGGCGGCATGTTCGATGAAAATGTGAAACAGGCAGTGGAAGAAGGAAGGCTGTCTGAGTCCGACATTGATGCCTGTGTGGAGCGGATCATTCGGCTTGCATGGAAAGCGCGGGATACACGGATCGGCATTTCGGACGGATATCCGTTGGATGTGGAGGCCCACCATAACCTTGCAAGAAAAATAGCAACGGAGTGTGCGGTATTACTGAAAAATGAGAATGAAATACTGCCTTTAAAGAAAACAGCGCATATTGCCCTGTGCGGTGCTATGGCGGAAACGGTACGCTATCAGGGGGCAGGTTCGTCGCACATTAATCCGACGAAGCTTTCCGATCTGAAAACAGCAATGGAAGCGGCAGGTGGAAATGTTACATACTATCCTTCTTACGAATTAAGCGGAGAAAAGAATGCCGTTGAGCTGCAGCGGGCAGTTGATGGGGCGAAAGAAGCGGATGTGGCGGTTCTCGTCGTGGGACTTCCGGATGCTTATGAGTCGGAAGGATATGACAGAAAGCATATGGCGATGCCGGACAGCCATTGCGAGCTGATCGGGGAGGTTGCAAAGGTGAATCCAAATGTTGTCGTTGTGCTGATGGGAGGTAGTCCGGTGGAAATGCCGTGGCTGAACGACGCAAAGGCGGTTCTGAATCTGTTCCTGGGCGGACAGGCAGTCGGTGAGGCCGGAGCCGATTTATTGTATGGGGTTGAAAATCCAAGCGGGAAGCTGGCGGAGACATACCCGGTTTCATACAAAGACTGTTCCTCATCGGAGACATTTGGCATAAATGCAAGACAGGTGGAATATGCGGAGAGTATTTATGTGGGCTATCGCTATTATGAAAGGCAGGAATTCCGGTACGGTTTCCATTTGGACACGGATTAAGTTACACACAGTTTGTACTTTCGGATTTGACTGTAAAATCAGGAGCAAGTATTACAGATGCAGATTTTGTATGGAATCTGTCGGAACAGGATGTCAAATTAGATGTTTGCTGCAGGGTGAAAAATACAGGTAACAGGGCAGGCGCCGAAGTCGTACAGATCTATGTGGCTGACCGGACACCGGATATTTTTAAGGCACAAAAGGAATTGAAAGGTTTTTGCAAAGTATATCTGGAAGCCGGAGAGGAAAAGGTAGTGACAATTACATTAAACAGGAGATCTTTTGCGCATTATGATGTCAGTACCGGGAAGTGGGAGGTGCTGACAGGAACGTATCGGATTCAGGCGGGAACCTCCAGCGCGAATATCTGTCAGGTGCAGGATATCAGGGTGCAGGGAACGGTGGATACCTTAGGATATGAAGAGATACCGAAGTGGTATGTGCATCCGTCAGGAAAGCCTTCGGTCTCCGATTTTGAGAAGCTTTACGGACGAAAGATCAAGCCTTTCGAACTTGAAAAACCAGGAGCGTACACCTTATTAAATACCATGAACGATATGAAAGAGAATCCGGTTGTACAGCAGATTATGAATGGAATGAGAGATGAAATGCTGAAAAATTGTGGCGGTGATGAGAACGGATCGGAGTTTGTTTTTATGATAAATATTGTGTTTGGTACACCGTTAATACGGCTTGTGCAGCAGAGCGGAGGAATGACATCGCTTGCAATGATGCAGGCAGCAGTGGCATGTGCAAATGGTGATATGTCTGCTATAGGGCAACTGGAAGCGGTAATGGGTAATATGGGGTAAAATTTCAAAACAGCACACCGAAGCCGGGAATCAGGAAACGTTCCCGGCTTCGGTGTTTATTTTGAAAAAATCCTTTGCTTCCTGCTATTTATAATAATAGGTGTTGAATAAAGCATTGAAAAAGGATATACTGTAAAATGTCATAATCAATGGGAGAGATGTTACTATTTGAAGATAGGGTAAAGGATTAATGAAACAAAAAAATTTATATGCAATTGATTTGTTTTGTGGGTGCGGTGGAACTACCTGTGGACTGGAAAAAGCCAACATCAGGGTCAAAACTGCGGTGGAAATCAATCCTGTTGCGGTAGAGACTTATAGGAAGAACAATAAAGGAATCTCGGTAATAACGGATGATATAAGGAATGTCACAGGAAATATGTTAAGGGAAAGTTCCGGTGTGACAGAAAAGGACAGGTTACTGCTGGTTGCCTGTCCGCCGTGTCAGGGCTTTTCAGCAATTCGAAAAGGCGGCGAAGATGATAAAAGAAATCAGTTGGTTTTTGAGTTCGTAAGATTAATGAAGGAGCTGAAACCGGATTTTATTCTTATGGAGAACGTAGCCGGCATGTCGAAGGGAAAGGGAAGGACAGTTTTTTCGGAAGCGCTTGCGTTAATGGAAACGGAGTATGCATGTGTATTTGATGTGCTGAATGCGGCGGATTATGGAGTTCCGCAGACAAGAAAAAGACTGGTATTACACGGCATTCGAAAAGATTTGATACCGATTGTAACGAAAAAAGGTTTGGAGCTTTCATTGCCGGAAAAAACATACAGGAATCCGAAAGAAAGCGGCGATCTTCCGAAATGGAAAACGGCATCGGTTATTCTCGGATTACCTCCGATTGAAGCAGGAGAAGAATGCAGGGCGGAAGGAATCTATAATCACACCAGTAACAAAATGTCCGAGATGAATATAAAGAGAATCAGATATATCAGAGAGCATGGGGGCGACAGAAGCTGCCTGCCGGATTCACTGGCGCTTACATGTCATAAAGGAAAAAAGGGCATACGGATGTATATGGCATTATGGATATGGAAAAGCCTGCACCGACGATTACCGGTGGGTGTATGCATTATTCAAAAGGAAGGTATGGACATCCGAATCAGGACAGAGCGCTTAGCGCAAGAGAAGCCGCCCGTTTACAATCTTTTGACGATACCTATTTTTTTTATGGCAGGAATTTGGAAGTGGCTTTGCAAATAGGGAATGCCGTACCGGTAGAGCTTGCGAAAGCAAGTGGAAAATATTTTGTGTCTTTATTTGAGGCGTTAAATCGTTCATCCTGAAAATTGTTTTTGGCAGGTGCAACATAGAGGAGAATATACATATGGGAGCTTTTAAAACAAAAGCCAGAGCAATCGAATTGTTAGGGAAAAAGCAAATCAGAGACAGCAGTACGGCTTTGGCGGAATTAATGAAGAATTCCTATGATGCGGATGCGGAAATATTGCGTGTGGAATTTATAACAAAGGATATAAAAGTTCCATGTGTCGTAATTTGTGACAATGGCTGTGGAATGAATCAAAATGACATTGAAGATAAATGGCTGGTATTGGGAACCGATTCCAAAAGAAAAGTAAAAATAAAAAAAGCCCCGGCGGCCGTACTTTGATGGGAGAAAAAGGCATTGGCAGACTGGCTGTTTCCAGACTGGGCCAGCAAATGTGGATGTTTACCAAAACAAAGGATACATTATGGAACCTGTTATATATTAACTGGAATATTTTTGAAAATCCGGATCTGTTTATTCAGGATGTGGAAATTCCCGTATGTTATCATGTTGATGAGCGTGATTTCGCTGAAAGAATGAAAGATTTGATTTATATACAAAAGAAAAATTTAGAGATCGCGTTGTGGAAATCGGACAAATATGCACAACAGAGAAAGATCATCAAAACGCAAATAGAAGAAGCAGATATAGATTTGGAACTTGTCTATGATTTTTGTGATATTATCGGTAAAACTAAAAATCAGGGAACGGTTCTTTTTGTGTTTCATCTGGAAGATGACTGGGAACAATATCTGGATTCCGGAATAGATGTTACGCAAGACATGATTGCACGGAAAAACAGAATAAGATTAAACAGTTTTCTTTCTAATTTCGGTTTAAACGAAAAAAATTTCAAATCGGAAATTTATCTGAATAATGAACCGATCGAGCTTTCGGCTAATTTTAATGACGATGATTATGAGATTTATGATTTAAAAATTGAAGGAACGGTGGAAAAGGGGATTTTTTGCGGAGAACTGAAAGCACGAAATGCCAATGAAAAATTTTGGATGAATGTAACAGAGTTCTGCGAAAGGGAATATCCGTAACGGCCGGGATTAATCATTGGCAGAATTCGGATTGTGGCAGATATACGATCAAACTTTGTCATTTTGAGATGAAAAAGGTTAACAGCGGCCTGACGGATGCGGAACTTAAGCAAATACAGGCACGAATGGCAATCGCGGGCGGCGTGAGTTTGTTTCGTGATAATGTGCGGGTATTGCCATATGGTGAACCGGAAAATGATTTTCTGGAACTGGAAACGCGAAGATCCAAAGTGCCGGGTATTATTTATTCAGTCACAGAAACATGTTTGGCCGTATCGATATTACCACAAAAGAGAATCCCGATCTGGAAGATAAATCAAGCCGAGAAGGGCTGCTGGAAAATAAATATTTTTATTATTTCATCAAGACAATACAAAATTTGCTCATATTAATAGCGACCGATTTTGTCGGAGATAATAAACCGAATTCATTTAAAATAAGACAGACTTATCTGGACTATAATGTTGGTGAGGTTGAAAAAAAGAAAGAGCAAAACAATATGAAAAGGAATTACAGGAACAGTTCAAAGTGGAACTGGAACAGACAAAAAGGAAGTTAAACGAGGGAACCGGAGAACTGTCCTTATTGGAAAATACGGCTACCGATACCTTATATGAGTTAAGAAGAATATGCGGTCTTTGTTTAAAAACCGGTTATCGGGAATTAAATGAAATGATCGGTACGATCAATAAAACACAGTATCATGTAACCAATATGGTGGATGATGCACAAAGTAAACTTCATATTTTAATTTTGGAAAAGTTTGAACATAGATATGATCCGGAAATGTTAGAAGATGTGGACCGGTATAATGAAAAGCTGTTGCAAACAACCAATCGGATTCGTTCGCAGTGCATAGATTGGTGTGAAAAATTAAAAGATGATGTTCAAAATCGTATGCGTGAGTGGGCGGAGCAATTTGAAAGAGGAACAAATGTTGATTTTGAAAACGCAAAAAAGAATTTGCAGGACGCGGTTCACAGACTGGAGTTGTTGCGACAGGAATTTCAAAATAAATATCATGCCGTATGCGGCAGCCGGCAAACGGTATTATCCGAAAAAGCAGAGAACTTAAAACGAAAGATTGCTGTTATATCCGAATACGAGACGCAGGCAAAGGCGGTATGGCAAAAGGAAATGATGCGGATAGGCACCGAGTTGGACGAACTGACAGGAAATATTGAAACATTTGATCAGGATGATGTGGAGTCTGCAATTGCACGCATGCATCAAATAAATGAACGGTTGGTTGTGTGTGAGCGTCATATTTATGAGTTAACAGCAACATTGCAAGATCAAAGCAAAACAGAATTTGACAAAGCGGACAAACAAGTATCTGCTTTATTGAAAAAGCTGGATTCCAATGACGAAGCTTTTTTGAATCAGCTGACAATAGACAATGAGCAGTTGAAAGAGCAGCTTGATATATATGCGGATTTAGCGAATCTGGGCCTGGCTGCGGAAATTGTGAATCATGAATTCAACCAGCTGTTTACAAATGTATATGATTCTATAAATCATATGAAGCTATATCGTTTACCAGCGGATGTGAAATATTATTTGAAACAGGTTGAGGTAGGATTTCGTGCAATATCGGACAGGCAAAACCAGCTGTCACCGATGTATCGCAGCAAAAGTTTAAGAAAACAACCGGTAAATATACGAAAGATGATAGAGGATATAAAAGAATTTTTTTCAGCAAACCTGGAAAAGCAGAAAGTGAATTTCACGAATTATGTGGATTGCGACATAGAATTGTCGCTGTCGTTGTCTAAAATATATCCGATTTTGTCCAATCTCATTTATAATTCTCTATATTGGATTACGGATCGGGAAGACAAAAAAATACTTTTTCATTTTGTAAGAGAAGAGAATGCGTTGTATATGGAGGATTCCGGACCCGGCATATCCGCGAGGAATCAGGAGAGGGTATTCGAACCGTTTTTTTCTTTAAAAAGAATGGAAGAGGATTAGGACTGTCAATTTCGAAAAATGTATTAATTGCACAAGGACATGATATTGATGTGGTTTTGAAATCCGAATATAAATTGTTAAATGGTGCCTGTTTTAGAATTTTATTTCATACGGAGGATAAATGATGATCAAAACGCATATGAGCGAGATGGAAGCCATATTACGAGAGTATCTTAGTCATATTACATATATTGATGATGATTTTAAAATAGCGTGGGAAGAAGAGGATCAGGAAGACGTAAAAAGACCGGGGCGTTCCGGAGCATATGTGCAGAAGGAAGCGAATGAAGAAAATACGGAAGAAATCACAAAGCAGGATTCGCTGTGGAACTTTTGTCTTTTTATGCAGAAAAGATATCCTGATATTTCTCTGATACCGGTACCTTATTTTCAGGGGATTACGGAAAAAGCACTGAAAAATTATATTGATTCCGCTAAATTATTAGTCATTGATTGGGAATTGGAGTCCGGAGCCGCAAAAACGGCCATTGACATTATCAAAGAATCAAATTTTAAAAATCTTTTTAAATTGTGTGTGATATATACGTCCAATCTAAGTCAGGCACAGGAAGATTTTTATAAAATATGGGATACAAAGAAGAACAAATAAAACAGGCGGGGAGGGCAATAAAACATACATTTATGTAAGAGATCATGCAAATTTGTTTATGCTGTGTGAAAAGAGACAATTTAACTTTGATGACATTATACGTGAATTTACCGGTTTGTTTTTAAAAGAAATCGGTTATTTTTCCATTTCTTTTATAGAGATGTTTTCACGCCTGGAAAAGCAGATCCCGCGGTATTTGAATGATTTTAAAGAACCTTTTGACTCGTTGCTTTTGCTGCAGGCCATTTCCGATCGGATGCCGTTTGTGGATTTAAACTATGAATTGGACAATATGATCATGAATACGTTACGGGATGATATTCATCTGAACGGAAATGTTCTGGAAAAAATTTGTGATCAAAAGATGAAAGATATTCAATCGCTCCTTGATCAAGGTAATTATGAGGACTTAAACGGTAGAATCCTGGGTGGTATCGATAGGATTTGTGACAGTATAAAAGGATGCGCAAAAGCTAAGAATATTTTGAAAAAAATACAATTTTCGGAATATAAACAGATCCTTTTAACGGCGATATCCGATAAGGAACAACCGTACATAAGCATTCAGGAAGCAGCAGTTAAACTGACAGACCGATATCTGGACATTGAGTTTGAAGATGGCATTGCGCAGGCAGGGGAATGGAATCCCGCGCAAAAAGAAGCGTTGCGGAAAGAATATAAGAAGTTAAAATCAAAAGAAATAAAGAAAAAGATGACGGACGCAATTCCTGTTTTTTTTGATTATGCTATTGGAGCCTGAAAAAGAATGGAATCAGACGTTGCGCAAACTGATTTTTATGCTGAAAATATGTAAATATACGGAATCGGAAATAGAACTGAAAGATATTTTTCGGGACTGCCATACGCCGGATAAAGATGGAAATATGGAGTTGAAAAGAATCGGGAAGAAAAACAGAGACTGGAAATTGACTTACAATAAGGTCAAACAAGGGGATGTGTTTTTCAGATATGCAAAAGATCGGAGCACGCAGGTTGAAGAATGTTATTTATGCATTATGCCGAAATGTCATATGCTGCGGCCGGATAAAATTGACGGGAAGCTGCAGCTGATAAAAGGTATGGTCAAAGACGCAAAATCCGGCAGGGTGTTACGTGAAAATGAGCACTTAACACTTTTGCCAAATCCGAGAATGGAAAATCAGACACTATTTGTAACCTGGCAGTTTTATAATGTTTTTTCCATGGACTTAGAATATCTGGATTCGGAAACATACGGCGGTTTATACAGGGAATATAGGCTTGATGATGATTATGTAAGGCAAATTATGGGAGAATTTAATGCATTTTATGCAAAGGTGGGAGTAGAAGAGATTTTTGCAAAAAATAATATTATTTTTCCGGGAATTTTAGCCAGAGAGGGTATGAGTCCGAATGTCTGATATTTACAGTGATGATAAACGAAAAGAAATCATGAAAAAGGTAAGAAATAAAAATACTGCTCCGGAACAATTTGTATCAAAGTTATTGTGTGAATTAGGATATAAAAATTACAGAAGAAAAACCGTAAAGTTAGAGTGTAAGCCGGATTTTATATTTGTGGGCCTGAAAAAGGCCATATTTGTTAACGGATGCTTTTGGCATGGTCATTCTTGTAACAAAGGGCATTTGCCGGAAAAAAATTATGATTTCTGGAAAACGAAAATCGAGATCAATAAAGAAAGAGATGAGAAAAATTACACGGAACTGACGCAAAAAAAGTGGAGTTATCTGGTTATCTGGCAATGTGAATTAAAGAAAAAAGAAGTCGAAAATTTAAGAAAAAGAATCAATGCGTTTATGCAATGAACCATATAATCATTGAAAACAATATCCGGACAGCCAGCCGCCCCGCAACAAATAAAAGAAAGGGATTAAAGCGGCTGTTCATTACAAGTTTTGATCTGTTTGTTCCACTTATCCCGAAACAAACGGAAAATCTGCCGATTACTTATATGATAAATGTTGTTCGATACAGGGAAACAGGAGGGTTATGTTATGAAGGTTTGTTTTGGCAACAGCTGTCGGAATCTTATGGAACGGGAGCAGAGAGTAACAGGCAATACCGATTTTGCGGATATTTTAAGCCAAAAGGCACGTACTTCGTCCGGAAAAGCCGGTACGGCAGCAGATTTGTTTCGGACAAAAACGGAAATTCCGTATCTCACATATGGTAATTATTCGTCAAAAAGGTCCAATATTAATGCGGAAACGGAAAATTATGAAATTTCACAGGATAAGGAGTCAGGAACGATTACCGTATATGATAAAAAAGCAGAAACAAAGATCGTTGTCCGTTCGGCAGAAGATTTGGTAGTACAAAAAGATATGGAAACCGGAACAAAGGTTCTGATCAGAGATTTTGGGAACGGGTTTTACACTGTAGTGCGGGTTACGGATGAACTGGAAGGCGCATTAAAACAGGCGCTGGACACAGATGTACTGCGGGAAAAAGAACTGACCGGTTTTAAAATCCATACGGATCAAAAGACAGGAATCCGTTACATTACGGCAAATGGCTATGAGGGCCGGGGCGGATTACTGCTGATGGATGATACGGGACGCGCGAAGCTGATGAATCTGGCAGAGAAATATATGTCACAGTATCCGCAGCTGGTCGATTCCATAGATGAAGCAATTATGTTTGCCGCATTTGAGGTATGCGGGATTGCCAGACGTACGGAAAATGGAATTGTGTCGCTTGGACCAAACAGTCTGTCGTTTTATCATAAAAATGGAATTGACAGCTGGAAGATTCTGTTTGATGAAAAGAAATATGAGCTGTTCCGTCAAATATGGGATCGGAAAAAGAATGATGCTGCAGCTGATGTCGAAAGAAAAGAATATTGGGAAGCCCGATGAAAAGCAGTTGGCAGGTGCATGTGGCGAAGACATTTTAGGTTAAAATGCTCTAAAGAGTAAAAGCGCTTATCAGATAAAGATTATTTGATAAGCGCTTAACATTATGAAATTGCCTTTAATATATAATCCAGGCCGTCTTGTAGTTGATATACAGCTGCATGATTTTTAAGAATCTGTAAAACAATGTTAAATTGTGAAGTTTCATTGTCAGCATCGTATAAAAAGACGATTTTATAGCGGTTTTTTAATTCTTCCGCTGAAAAAGCCCACTGTTTGGCAGAAGGAATTAATTTGGCAGCATTTTTCCCTTTGAATGAAAAAAGCTTGATTGCAACATTCCCAATAATGTAGTCAAAAGTGACATTTTCGTCATAAATACCATATACTTTCGGTGAAGAAAACTCAGCATTTGATGAAGCAAGAATTTTGCGAATATATTTCTTTTCTAAAAATTGCTCAGGCGTTTTTCTTTGCTGAAATCAAATTTAAGATACATTTTTGTGAGGTTCTCCACATAATCTTCGTTTTCTTCTACTTCCATCACAGTGACAGGTGAAAAACGAAATTCATTCACATATATTCTGGTAAAATCCGTAATAGAGAAAGCCTGATTGTAATTAAATATATTTGTCTCTACTTGCTGTCTTATTCCTGACAAGTATAATTTTACAAATTCAACGTCTGCTTCATCATCAAACGCCTGAAAACGCTTGAAGTTAGAGATATATCTGAAATCACGTTTTCCGGTAGTCAGATTATGGAAGAGCATTCCAATATACAAACATTCTTCAGAAATAATATTGTTGTAATATTTCAGAGATGCATATTCAACCTGATACATAATATATCTCCTTTCATTATTTTAAATAATTTGTTATTGTATTGCAAATATCATCAAGATGATCAATGCGGTAAAGAATATATTCTGTAAGTGCATCTGTGTCGTGAGATGTCGGCATCCACGCAGAAGGAACATCTGTAAATATGTTGCAAAGGGCTTCTTTGGTTATTTTATTACAAAATTCTATTTTTAATTTATCAAAGTGTTTTTTTGTTATGGTCACATGATGGAAAAACATATTATATAAGTATGTATTATTATCAAGTATGCGTGTACTAAAATAATCTTTTTCTGCGATTGCTCTGTTTAAGCAGGATGCATCCCAAATTGCTTGGTTAATAAAGACGTGTGAATGGTCTATTACTCGCAGAGTAATATTATTTTTATAGTATTGGACAAGTAAATTACCAGGATTTCGGTCCGTATTAAATATTACATGATCAAAAAGAAGTATTTTGAAAAAATCTTCTTTGTTTTGCATTAACGGAATAATAGTATCCACTAAAGTAACGGATTTATTCAGATATGTAGAATAAAAACCATATCCAAATTGTTTTAAAGTAACACAATCATTATAAATAACAGTATCTTGGTTAATTAAGCATATTCCGGAGACTGGCATTGGAATTTTAAGAAGCATAGCCATTCGATAGCATACATATTCATTAAACAATACTAAAGAACCTTCCGGTCCATTCAGTGTTTTTATAATAACTGGTATATTGTCATCGGTCATGGCAAGCTTGGGTTCGGTGATACCATTTCCTATATTATGCTGAACAGTTCTAATGTGTTCAAGTCGTATGGCAATCGCCTTCTTTCGTATAATGATATACGAAAACTATTATAGCATAGATTGTAAGGTTTGCGAAGCTGTAAATTACAGAAGTTTTAAGATTATGAAATATACATCGAATCTTTTTTTGCAAAAATATTGCGCGCGCACGCAAATTGTTCTATGATACATTTTGCATGAAAAAAAGTAATAATCTGGAGGTAACAAACGATGAAACTGTTAAAATGGCTTTCGGTTACAGACCGGTTTTATAAAATTTATCTCGATAAACAGCTTGCACCATATGGAATTAACAGCAGCCAACATATGTTTTTGATAAAAATATGTGATTCTCCGGGCATTTTGCAGGATTCGATGATAAATATGTTTTATGTTCATCCAAGTAATATTGTGCGGACCATAGCGGCATTGGAAAAGCAGGGTATGATTACCCGTTCTCCGCATGAGCAGGATAAGCGGACGTGCAGACTGTATCCTACGGATCGGGCTTTGTCTGTAGTGGAGGATATTCGGACGGTCTGTAAAAGACGGAGGCTCTTTTGCTGCAGGACCTGAGCGAATCGGAAAAAAATCTGCTGACAGATCTGCTTATGCGGGCCGGTAAAAATATTACGGCAGAACTGCATATCGAAAGAAAGGAGGAGGAATTCGATGACTGATAATCCGCTCGGATATGAACAGCAGACATTCCCCTGCTACCGCATAAGCCAGTCCGCAAAGAACCAGAGAATTAAAAAGACAGTCAGAGAAGGAGATTGCGTAACTATGAATCATGAATATAAAAATGGATATGAGAATGAATATGATAATGAAAGGTTTTTCCGGCAATATGCAAAATGCCACGCAGCAGGGACGGCCTGTGCGCAGCCGGAGAATGGCATCAGCTAAAACCGCTGTTTCCGCCGCTTCAGGAAAAAACGGTGCTTGATCTGGGCTGCGGCTATGGATGGCATTGCAGTTATGCGGTGGAGCAGGGAGTGGTGCAGGTATTAGGGATTGATCTGAGCAGTAAAATGATTGAAGAAGCAAAAAGGCGCAATGCACAACGCCAGATCGAGTATCGTGTATGCGGGATAGAGGAATATACGTATCCGAAAAACAGGTGGGACCTTGTTGTTTCCAATCTGGCTTTGCACTATATTGAAAATATTGATCTGATTTTCAAAAAGTGTACGAAACGCTGAAGCCGCAAGGGACATTTCTGTTTAATATGGAACATCCGGTTTTTACCGCAGGTGTGGGACAGGACTGGATATATTCGAAAGATAATAAACCCCAATACTGGCCGGTTGACAATTATTTTCTTCCGGGCAGGCGAAACACACGGTTTCTGGGGTGTGATGTGGTAAAACAACACCACACACTTACCCAGATATTAATGGGGTTACTGCAGCATGGATTTGTGCTTGAGGTTGTGGAGGAAGTAATGCCGCCCGAAGAAATGATGGATATTCCGGGTATGAAAGATGAACTGCGTCGTCCGATGATGCTGCTGGTTAGGGCAACCGTACAAAATAAATGTGGCAGCCGTACGGGATTGTCCCGGTAACTCGGTGCTCCATCCGGTCAGGTGGAGCACCGGAGCGTGTTTCAGCAAAGCAGAAACGAGGTGCTTTTTATGTTTTTAATACGACAGCTTACCAATAAAAATCAAGGAGATCAATACTTATGTGGAAGTGTCCAAAATGTGGAAAAGAATTTAAGAATACGAATCAAAGCCACTATTGCGGAGAAAAGCCAAAGACGGTGGAAGAATATATTATGCGCCAGGACAGTGAAAAACAGGCTGACCTGTTAACGATCCGGCAGGCTTTACAGCAGTCGTTACCGGAGGCGGAGGAACGCATTTCCTGGGGAATGCCGACGTATTGGAAGAAGCATAATATTCTGCATTTTGCGGCTTCCCAAAAACATATCGGATTCTATCCGGGCCCGCAGGCAGTCGTACAATTTGAAAAAGAGCTGAAAAATTACAGTACGGATAAAGGAACCATTCGCATTCCATATGGAAAGGTGGATACGGATCTGATTAAAAGATTGCCGTATGGTGCCAGAGCACAGGAAATCATGCATAAATGCAATATACCGGATACAAAGCAGAAAATATATGACATATGTTGGAAATTTTTTTGAATGAAAAAAATATTTGTTGAAAATAGCTGATATATATGTTATATTGATTTATGTGTTGTCCACAATCTACAATTATGATAGTAGGACAAACATGAAATAAAGGTATTTGGAGGAAGATGATGAAAGATTCAAAAAGATGAACTGGTATACGCTTGCGTTTATTGCATTTTCAGGTGTATGGGGATTTGGAAATGTATTAAACGGTTTCGTATATTTTAATGGCATTCAGGTAATTTTCAGCTGGGTTTTAATGTTTGCACTTTATTTTGTGCCGTATACGCTGATGGTCGGAGAGCTTGGCTCTGCTTTAAGACATCCGGCGGTGGTGTCAGTTCCTGGATTCATAATACGATGGGACCAAAGCTTGCTTATTATGCAGGCTGGACTTACTGGGCATGCCACATTACTTATATTGCCAGCAAGGGCAGTGGCGGATTAAAGGCTCTCAGCTGGGCGGTATTCCGCAATGCGGAAACGTACGATACGTTTCCTACGATCGGTGTGCAGATGGCGACACTGGCCGTGTTTTTATTTTTCTGCTGGGTGGCAAGCCGTGGTTTGAATCCGCTTAAAAAACTTGCTTCCATCGCAGGAACAAGTATGTTTGTAATGTCTATTTTGTATATTTTGTTAATGTTTGCGGCACCGGCTATTAATCCGGGAGGCGGCTATGTTTCCATGGATTTCAGCCTGAAAAATCTGATTCCGCAGTTTAATATAGGCTACTTTACTTCTTTGTCCATTCTTGTATTTGCTGTCGGTGGATGTGAAAAGATCTCTCCGTACGTAAATAAAGTTAAGGATCCGGCAAAGGGATTTCCAAAAGGCATGATTATGCTTGCGGTTATGGTTGTAGGATGTGCGATTCTGGGAACCATAGCAATGGGAATGATGTTTGATCCGTCTGTGATCAACAGCAGCGAGGAAGTATTTAATTCCTATGTATCCAATGGTTCTTACTGGGCATTCCAGAAACTGGGACAGTATTACGGACTTGGAGACGGCCTGATGGTTCTGTATGCACTTTGTAATATGATCGGTCAGTTTGCCGTACTGGTAGTCAGCATTGATGCACCTTTGCGTATGCTGCTTGATAATGAAGATGCAAAAGAATTTGTTCCAAGTGCAATGCTGAAAAGAAATGATCAGGGAGCCTATGTGAATGGTATCAAGCTTGTTATTGCATTATCCGGAAGTATTATTCTGATTCAGTCCTTTGTACCGGGTGCCGCAGCCGTGCTGGCACAGCTGAATAAGCTTAATTCCGTATGTATGCCGCTTCGTTATTTATGGGTATTCGTTGGCTATCTGGCTCTTCGAAAAGCATATGATACGATACCTGCGGAATATCGGTTTACAAAAAAATCAGGCGATTGCCAAATTTTTCGGCGTATGGTGTTTCCTGCTGACCGCAGCATGCTGTATACTGGGTATGTATTCAAAAGATATGTTTACAATGGCACTGAATATTATAACGCCTGTCGTATTGACGGCATTGGGTATGATTATGCCGTATCTTGCAAAAAAGAGAAAGAAAAACGTGCAATAAAATAGAGCGTGTTTGAAAAGTATGGGGGTGTCTTATTTGTGACAGCCCCCTTCTTATAATAATATATGCAAAAACAGGGAGTTGAAAAGATGTATAAGAAAATATCTCAGGAAATGACAGAATTTTTGAAGGATTGTCCGACCGCATTTCATGCGGTGGAAAGAATTGCAAAAGAACTGGAACAAAACGGATATGTGAAAATCGAAGAGAATGAAAAATGGGACATTCAGCCTGGCGGAAAGTATTATGTAACGAGAAATGATTCCAGTGTGATTGCTTTTGGCATTGGAACGCAGACGGAAGACGGCGGTTTTAATATTGCGGCGTCCCACAGTGATTTTCCGACGTTTAAGGTAAAAGAACATGCGGAACTTGAAGTGAAGAAAAAGTATCTGCAGTTAAATACGGAAGGGTATGGCGGAATGATCTGCTCGACATGGTTTGACCGCCCGCTTTCCGTGGCTGGCAGAGTGATTGTAAAAGAACAGGATCATTTTATTACAAAGCTTGTCAATTTGGATCGGGATCTTGTCATGATACCAAGCCTGGCCATTCATATGAACCGGTCGGTCAATGATGGTTATGCGTATAATAAGCAGGTGGATACGCTTCCATTATTTGGTACGGACAAGAGCAAAAAAGGTGATTTTAAAAATTAATTGCCGAAGCGGTAGGAGTACCACAGGAAGCTGTCTATGGCAGCGATCTTTATCTGTATAACCGGGAACAGCCATCTGTGTGGGGAGCACAGGAAGAGTTTATATCCGCACAGCATCTGGATGATCTGCAGTGTGCATATGCGACGTTAAAAGGTTTTCTGGAAGGAAAGCAGGATAGAAATATCAACGTATATGCATGCTTTGATAATGAAGAAGTCGGCTCCGGTACAAAGCAGGGGGCAGGATCCACCTTTTTATACGATACGCTAAGACGCATTCATCTGGGGCTTGGAAAGCAGGAGGAGGACTACTATCGGGCGGTAGCAGGAAGTCTGATGCTGAGTGCGGACAATGCACATGCCGTGCATCCGAATCACCCGGAAAAAACAGATGCGGAAAATTGTGTGTATATGAATGAGGGAATCGTTGTAAAATCCCATGCGGGACAAAAATATACGTCCGATGCGGTAAGTATTGCGCTGTTTCGGGAGGTTTGTGAGAAAGCGGATGTGCCGATTCAGTTTTTCGCAAATCGTTCGGATGAAGCGGGCGGAAGTACGCTTGGAAATATTTCTTCGGGAAAAGTTTCGCTGAAAGCCGTAGATATCGGTCTGGCGCAGCTTGCTATGCATTCTGCCTATGAGACGGCCGGAATCAGGGATACCTGTTATATGATAAAAGCAGCAAAGCAGTTTTACTCCACACATTTTTGTGAAGAAAATGGTAGTATTTTTTGTGAATAGATGAGAATGATATGGTAAATGCAGTAATTTTATTGGAGTGTTTTGGCATATGCCTGACCGGGATTGCGCTGTTTCTGCTGCTGAATGGCGACGGAGCAAGAGAACAGAAGCTGTTGATTTTTATTTTGTGCGGTTCGCTTGTACAAAATGTAGGCTATTTACTGGAACTGACCGCGCCTTCGGTGGATGCGGCGATGACGGCAGTGATTGTGGAAAATGTAGGTTCTGCTTTTGTGCCGCTTTGTTATTGCTGGTTTATATACATTTATTGTTATATAATGCCGCCGAAAACACTGCTGAGAGTATTAAGCGCAATCACTTTTTTTATCCTGCCTACGGTATTATTTTACAGGAACGGATTTTATTACCGGGAAGTCCGGTGGATCGCAGATGCAAATGGATTTCATCATATCAACATTGCGTATGGCCCGCTGTATGTGTTTTTTCTGCTTGTGCGCATTATTATTCCGTATACGCTCTGCATTTATACGCTGGCAAGTGCGATACGTGAACGATCGGACCGGCAGGTAAACCGACAGTATTGGACGATTCTTGCCATATCCTCGTTTCCGGTTCTTGTGCTGCTCGCTTATATTTGCAAGCTGATAAAAGTATTTGATTTTACACCGGTAACGCTGACAATATCCATGTCTATGGTTGTCATTGTAGTCTGGAGCCGCCGTAATTACGATTTTCGCCATCTGGCGGCTGCCAAAGTGCTGGAAAGTCTGGGAGATGGTGTCATTGTGCTGGACGACCACGATCGACTGGTCAGCTATAACAGGGCGGCGGCGAACATTTTTACCTGTCTGCCGCTGCACAGGCTGGGAGAAAACATCCGCGTCGTGGAGGAATTTCGCGAGGAAATGTTTAATGAGGATGTACCGCAGAGTTTTTCGATCAACGAACGCGATTATGAAAGCCACAGCAAGTATATCAAAGATGAAAACGGCAAAATACAGGGCTGTGTTATTTTGATTTTGGATATGACGGATATTAAGGATTATATCAGTGAAATCAAAAAAGTACGGCGTCAGGCGGAAAAGGCCAGTATTGCCAAAAGTGAATTTCTTGCCAATATGTCTCATGAGATACGTACGCCGATGAATGCGATCATAGGGCTGAATGAGATTATTATGGAAGAATGCAAAGATACGGAGATCTATGCGCATGCCAAGGATGTGCAGTCTGCGGCAAAAAATCTGCTGACCATTATCAATGACATTTTGGATCTGTCAAAAGTCGAAGCAGGCAAAATGGAACTGGTTTGTGTGGATTATTATATCAAAGTTCTGGCTGGTGAAATTATAGGAATGATGGATATGGCAGCCTCTCAGAGAGGACTGATTCTGAAATATGAATGCGATGAAACGATTCCATGCTGTTACAACGGCGATGACGGCAGGATGAAACAGATTTTGATTAATATTCTTAACAATGCGATTAAATTTACATCCCAAGGTTATGTACGTACTTATATTACCGGCAAACCCGGAAAGAACGAGGATGAAGAACTGCTCGTTTTTCGGGTGGAGGATACCGGCTGCGGTATTAAAGAGGATGATCTGGGCAAGATTTTTGAGGATTTCAGGCAGGTAGATTCCAAAAGGAACCGGACTGCGGAAGGGACCGGGCTGGGGCTTGCCATCGTGAAGCATCTGGTAGAGCTGATGGCAGGTACGATTGAGGTGGAAAGTACTTACGGAAAAGGAACGGTCGTTACGATTACGATTCCGCAGAAAATCGTAGACAGAACGCCGGTTTCCAAAATGCCGGATATGCCGCAGACGGAGCAGAAAGTCATCGACGGCTTTACTGCTGAGGATGTGAAAGTTCTGATTGTTGATGACAATATGATCAACCGCAAAGTAGCCAGAGGTTTTCTGAAAAATTACGCTTTTGATTTGACGGATGCGGAAAGCGGCGTGCAGGCCGTCGAACTGGCGCGTGCCAACCGGTATGATATTATTTTTATGGATCATATGATGCCGGGCATGGACGGTATTGAAGCAGCGGAAATTATCCGCAGGGACTGCGGTGAAAACGGGACGGCGCCTGTTTTGGTCGCATTGACGGCCAATGCGATGGAAGGGATGCGGGAACATTTTCTGCAATGCGGTTTTCAGGATTTTATATCCAAACCGCTTGACAGGAAAGAGCTGCATCAGCTGTTGCTGCGTTGGATTCCCGAAAAGGACAGGAAGCCGGAAGAACAGGTAGAACCGTCAAAGCTGCCGGATCCGGCGGCATTTCAGATAGACGGCGTGGATATGGATGCGGCGATGCGGTATTATTCCGGCGATGAAGAGGGCTTTGTCGAATTGCTGGAGCTTTATTATATGGACGGAAATCGTAAGACAAAGCTGCTGCGTGAACTTGTGAAGTCCGATCCGGAGCATTATCAGATCGAAGTGCATGGTCTTAAAAGTGCATCTGCCAATATCGGAGCGATGCAGGTCGCGGAACTGGCACGGGAACAGGAGCATGCGGCTGCGCGTATGGACAAAGCGTTTATTGAAGACCGGTTTCCACTGCTGCTGGCAGAATATGAGACGCTTTTGACAAATATCGAACAGTTTCTGGAACGGCGCAGGCAGGATAATGACGGGCAGGAAAAGCTGCCTGCTTTGCCGGTATCGGAATTAAAAGAACAGACAGCAGCTGCATTGGAAGAGTTAAATCATTTTCGATCTCAGCAGTGTGCGGATATCGTCGAAACGATGCTGCGGCATGAACTGCCAGAGCAGGTGTCCGTGCACCTTCTGCAAATACGGGAACAGCTGCGGTTATATGAGGATGATTATGCGGAAGAGCTGTTAGGCCGACTGTTAGGCAAGCTTGAAAAGGAGGAAGAGTTCTGATGAATCATATAGGAGGCATAGGTTCAAAAAAACGCATTTTAGCAGTGGACGATACTGCGGTTATTTTAACACGCATTGCAAATACATTGCGGGACGAATATGAAGTGGTTACCGTAAATTCCGGCATACGGGCATTAAGATATCTGGAGCAGGAAAAGCCGGACCTGATTCTGCTGGACATACAAATGGCGCCGAAGGACGGGATTGAAACACTGCATGACATACGTGCGATGAAAGATCGGGCGGATATACCGGTCATTATGCTGACCGGTGTGGAAGAACGGGATTTTGTTCTGGCAAGCGCAAAGCTGGGAATTGACGATTACATATTAAAACCCTTCAGTTCGGAGGAATTGTTAAAAAGAATCCAACGGGTTTTTGAAAAAGATACCCCAAAGAAATTCAGTCTGATATAAAAATGCATGGTATAAAAAACGAACCGCTCCGGTTATTTGCAGGAACGATTCGTTTTTTTGCTGTGTGGAATTACCGCTTGACAAATGATATTATATATCGTATAGTATTAAACAACAAGTAATATCAAACAACAAATAATATATTCATACAAGGAGTGATGGCATGGTTTTTAATACAGGCGCTGCACTTTTAGATGCAATCGTACTGGCAGTCGTATCCAAGGATGAAGAAGGTACTTATGGATACAAGATCACGCAGGATGTACGCAGAACGATCGAAGTATCGGAATCTACGCTTTATCCGGTGCTGCGCCGTCTGCAGAAAGATGATTGCCTGCAGGTATATGACCGGGAATGCGGCGGCAGAAACCGCAGATATTATAAACTGACACCGGCAGGTGAGGCACAGCTTCGTCTGTATAGTGATGAGTGGAAGAGTTATTCAAGAAAAATCAGTGCATTGTTTTCGGGAGAGGAGATAACATGAACAAAGAACTATTTTTATCACAGTTGGAACGTCTGTTGTATGAGATTCCCAAAGAGGAACGAGAGGAAGCGATGGATTACTATCGGAGTTATTTTGACGATGCCGGTGCTGAAAATGAGGCGGTTGTTTTAGAAGAACTGGAATCTCCGAAAATCATTGCAGACAGTATCAAAGAAGCATTAAACAGCACGGGAGATATGACAGGCGCATTAAAAAATCCGCCGCAGGTGCGGGAGAGCCAGGCACAGTCCGAAAAATGCGGATATGGAAAAGACCGGTCGGGGCAGAGGTATAAAAGTATTTTTTCCGACAGTGATTTTCACAAACAATCCGAACGGACGGAATCTGCCGATACGAATACGGGAGAGTCCGAATGGAAAAAGTCTTCCGCAGGCACAGGCTACAGGAGATATGATCAGTATGCAGGCAGGTCCGATAAGCGTTCCAAGCTGATTATATTCATCATACTGGCGGTATTTACGTCTCCGGTCTGGGGTACGGCTCTTTCCGGTATACTTGGAGTCTTAGGTGTACTGTTTGCGTCAGTGGTGCTGCTTGGCATATGTTCGGTCGGCGGTGTCATCGGGGGTATTGTATGTACGATTATAGCGATCGTGAAGCTTTGTTCGCTGTCGCTTGTGCAGGGACTTTTTATGCTGGGAATCGGCATGCTGCTGCTTGCGGGTGGCGGAATCAGTCTGGTTCTTGTGCTGCTTGTGTGCGGCAGATTACTGCCATGGCTTTGCCGGCAGGTGATGCGGTTGTTTCAAAGAGTTTTGCATTGGGGAAGGAGTACGGCATGAACAGATTGATACGGTTGATTTTATATATTACGGCAGGTTGTGTCGGCATTGGCAGTGCGGCGCTTATTTTAAGCTTTGTGCTGAGTGGCGGTCATCCGGACCGGGGAGCAGGAGAGGTGTTCCGGCGGGCGAAAGATAAGGCAATGGAGTTCGCATCGGACAGCGAACAGGAAACAACGGATTCGTATGCAATGGATGAACTAGCTGAAATAGAATATATCGAAGGCGACGGTAATGTTATTGTTTCAAAGGATGAATCTGTCTTTCAGGAACAGGCGATATTGGAGGAAGGTACCGCAGAGGCGGATGCCGACGAAGTTCGAGGGCTGTCGGTAAATATCAGGAAAGGTCGTCTGATTATTCAGGAGTCCGACTCCGACCGGATACAGGTATCCTGTCATTCAAAATCGCACGCATCCGATCAGATTATGGTATCCTGTGGTGGAGGAGAAATGATGATTGTGGATAACCGAACGGGAAAGCAGAGCAGAAAAGACGTTACCGTATATTTGAACATCCCGGAAAATTTTCGGTTTGAAACGGCAAAAATTGAGCTGGATGCCGGAGAAGTAGAAGCAGAATGCGCATTTGCGGCGGATGAGCTTACGGTCAATGCCGGAGCCGGAATTATTTCATTGGAAAATACGCAGGCAGATGAGTTATCCGCATCTGTTGGAACGGGTGAAATTGATATGGAAGACGGTGTTTTTCGCTCGGTTTATCTGGACTGCGGTGTCGGAACGGTCGATATGACAGCCGATATTTCGGAATATGCAAAAATTGACTGCGGGATGGGTACGGTTGATCTCAAACTTGTCCGGGGAATAAAAAGTGCAAATTATGTGCTGCAATGTGGAGTAGGCAGTATTGATATTGGAAATAGTAGTTATAGCGGCTTGTCGAGAGAAACATGGCTGGATAACGGCGCTTCGGCAGATTTTGAATTAAACTGCGGTATGGGTGCTATTTCTGTCGACAATGATTAATCACAAACGGAGGAAAACGATATGGAATCTAAAAAACTTGTAAAATCAAATCAAAATCGGATCATTTGCGGTGTATGCGGCGGTCTTGCCCGGTATTTTAATATTGATGCGACCGTAATACGGTTTGTCTGGGTATTGTTCTGTCTGGCAGGCGCAAGCGGCGTATTGGCTTATATTGTTGCTGCAATTATTATGCCGCCGGAATATTAAGAGTCGAATCAGACAAAACGGATACAAAAAGGCCGATGAAAAATCGGTCTTTTTGTATAAGAGAAATGAAGTTCTGCTATTGATTTTCAGGTTTAAAATGCTATAATGGTAAAAATAGGGCAACTCAGAACGAAAAAAGAAAGAAAGTACGTTCCGGGTTCTTTTTTCTGTAAACAGGAGCCTGCCCGAAATATGACATAAAGTAAATGACAGGAAGGATGCAAAGGAGAATGGTATGGTAGAACAAAAGAATATTCAGGAAATGACACGCAGAGAATATTGCAGTTATGTACAGCGTTATTACAGCAACGATCCGAAATGGGTGCGTACAAGACTGATTTCCAAATGGGATCAGGACCATGAAAAAAAGAAAAGTGAGGAAGCGGTTCGGTGAGCAGAAAAGCGCAGGTGAAACGGGATACAAAAGAGACACAGATTGTCGTTCGGCTGGAGCTGGACGGAACCGGAAAAAGCAGTCCGGATACCGGAATCGGTTTTTTTGATCATATGCTGGATGGATTTGCCAGACATGGTCTGTTTGACCTTGACGTCGTCTGTCATGGAGATACCCAGGTAGATTGCCATCACAGCATTGAAGATACTGGGATCGTACTGGGCAATGCGATCAGGGAAGCGGTTGGAGATAAAAAAGGAATCCGCAGGTATGGCTATTTTATACTGCCTATGGATGAAGCGCTCGTGCTGTGTGCGCTGGATTTATCAGGCAGGCCGTATCTGGTATTTGACGCACCGTTTGCGCATGGCCGTTGTGGGGATATGGATACGCAGATGGCACGGGAGTTTTTTTATGCGGTCAGCTACAGTGCAGGCATGAATCTGCATATAAAAGTGTTGTATGGGGAAAATGACCATCATATTATGGAAGCAATGTTTAAGGCTTTTGGAAAAGCACTGGATATGGCGGTAAGTTTGGATGAACGGATTGCCGGTGTGCTTTCTACAAAAGGTGTTTTGTAGTATGGCGGGTATTGTTACGGCAGGATGAATCCGCGGATATGGGTTCATCTTTTTTGTAAATATACAATATGTTGTAGAAAAAATGGTAAAAAATTATAAAAATACATAGATATAGTATTAGGCATTGACAATGAACCCTTGTTCGGATACAATAGCATTCATAAAGCATGTGAGAAAAAGGAGCATAGGAAAATGAAGATTATTAAACGAAGTGGTTCGGAGATGACATTTGACATCGACAAAATCAGCCAGGCAGTAAGCAGAGCGAATCTGAGTGTGCCGGAGAGTGCGCGGCTGAATGAGCTGCAGGTCACCTTGATCTCGGAAAATGTTAGAAAAATATGTGAACGGATGGGACGTGCGCTGAATGTGGAAGAAATTCAGGATCTTGTGGAAAATGAGATCATGAACCAGCGTGCGTTTGATGTAGCCAGAAATTATATTACGTACCGTTATAAACGTGCGCTTGTACGCAAGTCCAATTCTACGGATGAACAGATTTTAAGCCTGATCGAATGCAATAATGAGGAAGTAAAACAGGAAAATTCCAACAAAAATCCGACGGTTAACAGTGTACAGAGAGATTATATGGCAGGCGAAGTCAGCAAAGATATTACAAAGCGTTTTTTGCTGCCGGCAGACATTGTGGAAGCGCATGAAGAGGGAATCATTCATTTTCATGATGCGGATTATTTTGCACAGCATATGCATAACTGCTGCCTTGTCAATCTGGAAGATATGCTGCAAAACGGGACGGTGATCAGCGAGACGCTGATCGAACCGCCGAAAAGTTTTTCCACCGCATGCAATATAGCAACCCAGAGTATTGCGCAGATTGCAAGCGCGCAGTACGGCGGACAGAGTATTTCGCTGTCGCATCTGGCGCCGTTTGTACAGGTCAGCCGTGAAAAATACCGCCGAAAAGTCCGCGAAGAATTTATGTCGGAAGATCTGGAACCGGATGATATTAAAATTAATGAAATCGCGGAAAAGCGGGTACGGGATGAAATCAAACAGGGAGTACAGATGATTCAGTATCAGGTAATTTCTCTGATGACGACGAACGGACAGGCGCCTTTTGTTACGGTATTCATGTATCTGAATGAAGTGGAAGAAGGACAGACCAGAGATGATCTTGCGATCTGTATTGAAGAAATGCTGCGCCAGCGGATAAAAGGGTCATGAATGAGAAGGGAATTTATATTACACCGGCGTTTCCGAAGCTTATTTATGTACTGGAAGAGGATAACATTCATGAAGACAGTAAATATTACTATCTGACTAAAATTGCCGCGCAGTGTACGGCAAAGCGTATGGTGCCGGATTATATATCGGAAAAGATGATGAAAAAGCTCAAACAGGGCAATTGCTATACGTGTATGGGCTGCCGGTCTTTTCTGACCGTATACAAAAACGAACAGGACAGGTTTCAGTTTTACGGAAGATTTAATCAGGGGGTAGTTACCCTCAACCTGGTGGATATAGCCTGCTCTTCGGGAGGCGATATGGATCGGTTCTGGCATATTTTTGACGAACGTCTTGCCTTATGCAAACGGGCGCTGATGTGCCGTCATAACCGTCTCAAAGGCACACCTTCCGATGTGGCGCCGATTTTATGGCAGCATGGTGCACTCGCAAGACTAAAAAAAGGAGAGACGATCGACTCGCTGCTTTATGGAGGATATTCCACCATATCGTTAGGATATGCCGGATTGTATGAATGTACGAAATATATGACGGGCAGGTCGCATACGGACAATGAGGCAAAGCCTTTTGCACTGGCAGTCATGCAGCATATGAACGATGCCTGTGCAAAGTGGAAGGCCGAGGAGAATATAGACTTTTCCGTATATGGCACTCCGCTGGAATCTACGACTTATAAATTTGCCAAATGTCTGCAGAAACGGTTTGACAAGATTCCGGGAGTGACAGATAAAAATTATATTACGAACAGTTATCATGTGCATGTATCGGAACAGATTGATGCATTTACCAAGCTGAAATTTGAGGCGCAGTTTCAGATGCTGTCGCCGGGCGGAGCAATCAGTTATGTGGAAGTGCCGGATATGAAGACCAATCCGGAAGCGGTGCTGTCCGTAATGCGTTATATTTATGACAATATTATGTATGCGGAATTAAATACGAAGAGCGATTACTGCCAGGAATGTGGATTTGACGGCGAGATTCGTATTATGAATGACGGCCATGACAAGCTGATCTGGCAATGCCCATGCTGCGGCAATACCGATCAGAATAAGATGAATGTGGCCAGACGCACGTGCGGCTATATAGGGACGCAGTTTTGGAATCAGGGACGGACACAGGAGATTAAAGACCGTGTGCTTCATTTATAACCTTAAACAGCAAAAAAAGACTGCCGGAAAACAATTGTTTTCCGGCAGTCTTTTTTTGTTGTTATATGCCGTGTTATTTTTTGCTTTTTTATTTTTGTTTTTATCATTTTTACTGCCGTTGCCTTTTTTTCCGCTTTCGGCCTCATAATTGACAGCTTCTTTTCCATCATGGGAAAGTGTGGTCAGCGTATAGCGGATTACGGTGCCTTTTTTCAGATAACACCATGCATAGCCGTCTACGGCTTCGCAGGTATAAATACCGGTAAACGCAGGCTTGGCATCGGGTTCGGATAAGAGCTGGGTGCCGCGCAGCTGGTATTGTACGCCGTTTTCCGCATAAAAGGCATAAGCAGCGTGCAGATAATTTGCCGTATTTTCATCCGTTGTACGAAAGGTTTCTTCTTTCATCTGATATTCGGCTGCCAGTTCGCTGGCAAGGATCTGTGTCCCCTGCATGGTGGTAAATACATACAGAGCGGCAGAACTAAGAATGCCAAGCAAAATAACGGTAAATATGATCAGGCCGTTTTCCTTTCCTGCCAGAAATTTTCGAAATAACAGAATGATTACAAGGAAAAGTGTAACGGCTGCTATACATGTAATCCATGAATAAACGCTCATAAAGCAGAAACTCCTTTGATGTATAAAGTAAAGGCGGGTCAGCCTTGCAACATATTATAATATATTTTTGTGTAATTGAAAAGAGAAAAATCAGTAAAATTTAAGAAATCCGCCTGCAAAAAAGCAGAAATTCAATTTTATTGAATTTGTTATTGACAAAAAGTTATCATATATGATAACTTTTTAAGAGTATTGATGAAAAAACAGAGAAAATGTAAAAAAAGATCAAAATGCATGAAGGATCAAAAGAATGGGAGATGAGAAGCTGGAACCGAGACTGGAAGTGATCAGTCAAATCAAACAGGTTCGAAAAGAGAAGCATATTACACAGGAAATGCTGGCGGAACGTGCCGGAACAAAAAAGTCAAATATATCCAGACTGGAAAGCGGAAAGTATAATCCGAGTCTTGATTTTCTTGTACGTGTGGCGTCGTGTCTGGGAAAGCGGATACATATCCGGATGGAATAGCGCCTGCTTACGGCAGCCGATTCAATGATTTTGAACAGGATTCTTAAAAATGATGCAATTCATCATTTACAGCGGGTGAGATTTGTGGTACGGTTGCAGTAAGGGGATTTTTTGTGCGAAGGTGTCTGCGGAACATAAGACACAGCGAATGACAACGGAAACAATTTTGAATAGGAGAGGGAGATGGAATTTTCAGTATTAGATAAACAGACTTTGCAATGTGTAATGTCCGAAGCGGAAATTGCGGATTATGGAATGGATAAACATGCGATTTATCAAAACGATGCGCGTGCGGCCGATTTTTTCAGACGCATTATGAAAAAAGCGCAGCAGGAAACCGGATGGACCAGAAAGGGAAACAGTATAGCGGTACATGCGGCATTCTTATCCGACGAGTCGCTGGAGATTACCTTTTCATTAGGGCCGGATGGAGCAGAGTGGATTTGTCAGCAGAAAGACAGCCAGTCCGAGCAGACTGCGGCTCAGATGGAGACAGCCATACTTAAAGCAAAAAATTTAATGCATGTCATTGCATTTTGCAGTAAGGCTCCCGCGGGACTTCGGTCGTCTTTGTATGAATATCACGGCGTTTATTTTCTGCTGGCAGATGTCAGAGACTAT
The DNA here is from genome assembly GCF_000364225.2 of Eubacterium plexicaudatum ASF492. Lineage (GTDB taxonomy): Bacteria > Bacillota > Clostridia > Lachnospirales > Lachnospiraceae > Eubacterium_J > Eubacterium_J plexicaudatum. The sequence continues at coordinate 2,331,598 of NZ_AQFT02000001.1, read as the reverse complement.
GGCGTACGGGATACGGCAAAGCTCTTTCATCTGGCTGATGAGTATATGGATGCAATCTGTTATACAAACAGTATTGTGGCATTTATCCGGGAGCATGGCAAATGCGTGGTAAAAGACAGCGCGGTAGAAATTTTAGGAGCAATTTAAGCGGGATTTCGCATCTGACAAAGATTTTTAATATCATAGTCAGATGCGGAATTTTTCTTTGGAGAGAAGCATTTAGCGGATGCTGATAATATCCCGGTATCCTTCCAGTTCTTCTTCGATGCGCAGCAGCCGGTTATACTTGGCTACACGTTCGCTGCGGCACGGAGCTCCGGTTTTAATATAGCCGGTATGCATGCCGACAGCCAGATCTGCAATAAACGTATCTTCCGTCTCGCCGGAACGATGAGACATAATGGTGCGGTAGCCGTGTTCTTTTGCCGTACGGATGGCAAGCATGGTTTCGGACAGGCTGCCAATCTGGTTTGGTTTGATTAAAATGGCGTTGGCACAGCCGTTGTGAATGCCCCGCTGCAGTCGAGAGACATTCGTAACAAACAGATCATCTCCAACAAGCATAATCCGCTTGCCCAGCCGTTCCGTAATTTTTTGCCAGCCGTCCCAGTCTTCCTCGTCTAACGGGTCTTCAATCGAAACGATCGGGTACTTATCAACCAGTTTTTCATAAAAATCAATCATTTCATCGGTAGAACGCATAATCATCTGTCCGTCCGTATCCGGTGTGAGGCAGTTGCAGTCCGTTTCACAGATGCAGCCGTCTTTTACCTGTTCCGTAATCACCGTCGTACCTTCACAGTTGCATTCTGTTTCCTGCAGCTGATTACGTTCGATTGTTTTTGCATTTTTACGTACGAGTGATTTTGTCTCTCCCGGAAAATAATACATGGCAGCATCTTCCTGAAACAGTTCACTTGCAGCGGCATCCATTGCAAACGAAATATCTTTTCCCGGTTCAAAGCCTGCGTTTCTGACCGCTTTCATCAGATAATCCAGCACTTCAAACGTGTTTTTCAAATCCGGCGCAAAGCCGCCCTCATCTCCGACACCCGTACTGTGTCCGTCCTGATCCAGCAGCTTTTTTAACTCCTGATATACCTGGGCACACCACTGCAGACCCTGCTGCATGCCGACTGCGCCGACAGGCATAATCATAAATTCCTGAAAGTCAATGCAGTTGCGGCTGTGAGCGCCTCCGTTTAAAATATTCATCATCGGCACAGGAATCGTGCCTTTGCCGCAGCCGCCCAGATAGCGGTACAAAGGCAGATCCAGCGCTTTGGCACATGCTCTTGCGCAGGCCATGGAAACGCCCAGAATGGCGTTGGCGCCAAGCGAAGATTTGTTTTTTGTGCCGTCCAGTTCGATCATCATCTCATCAATCCGGTTTTGCATCATTGCGTTTTTTCCGATCAGCTGTCTTGCGATTTTTCCGTTTACATTCGCAACGGCTCTGCGGACCCCTTTTCCATGATACGCTTTTTCATCGTCGCGCAGTTCGACGGCCTCAAACTGTCCGGTACTGGCGCCGGACGGCACATCGGCCCTGCCGCATATGATTTCTCCATTTTGCGCATTTTCAAGCGTTACTTCCGCCTCAACGGTAGGATTACCACGGGAATCTAATATTTCTCTGGCATATACGTCTATGATTTCCAATTGTACTGACATAACAACCTCCTGTTTGCTTTTTGAAATCTTTGTCTGTAAAGGTTCGTACAGGTTTACTGTTTCCAAAAAGAAGATGCATCATACATGTTTCGATCATTTTTTAGAAGCAAATAAAATGATGAAAATATACAATAATAACAAAATGAAAGAAAAAAATTGTACGAAATAACTAATTGTTTTTGCGTATTTCTTGACTTTAAGTCGAAAACGTGTATAATGAAAGTATTCATAGTTATTATAAAAATTGGAAGGTGGGTTTTTATGAAGGAGAAGGGTACTGCGATAACGCAGAAAACAAAAGGGTTTCGAAGTTTGACGGCAATGTTGATTTCCATTATCATTATTATGGTATCCATTCCTACAATTGGTCTGGCATGTCTGGGAATTCATTATTTAAAACAATCCATGAATGAATCGGACGAGTTGTACGAAGAATCTATGACAGATGGTTATAAAATGGAAATCAAGTCCCAGGTGCAGGGTGCGCTGGCAGTGATACAGAGCTATTATGACAGAAGCCAGAGCGGAGAAATGAGTGAACAGGAAGCGCAGGAGCGTGCGGCAGATGCAATTCGTGCCATGCGTTACCGGGATGATGCATCCGGCTATATCTGGATAGACGGAGAAGATTATACGCTTGTGGCGCATCCGATTTTAACGGATCAGGAGGGCACAAACCGGCGTGATCTGAAAGATCAAAACGGGGTGAAGGTAACACAGAGTGTCGTATCGGCAGCGCAGTCGGGCGGAGATTATCTGGAATTTAATTTTACAAAGTCCGATGGCAAGACCGTAGCGCCGAAAGTGGCATATGCGCAGATGTTTCAGCCATGGGGATGGGCTGTTGCGACAGGCAATTATGTCGACGATATGAATGCAAAGATAGACGGCATGAAGGATAATATTCAAAAGCAGTTTTCCCAGATGCTGCTGATTTATGGTGTCTCGGCAATTGTAATGTTTATCGTGGCAATTGTTATATCCACCATAGGCGGAATCCGGCTTACAAAAGGCATTAAGATGATAGAGTCAAATCTGCATCAGGCGGCTTTGGGCGATTTAAGCTTTCAGGTAAATCCGAAACTGATAATGCGGGCAGATGAAATCGGGCAGATGGCACGTTCTCTGGAAGAAGTTCGCCAGTCTCTGGCAAATATGCTGGGCAGTATGATACATACCGGTGATGCGCTCAATGAAAGCAGTGAAAAGTTCAGTCAGAAATTTGAGCATATTTCAGCAAGCATTATGAATACCAATCAGGCGATTGATGATCTGGCGCAGGGTGCGACAAGTCAGGCAAATGAAACGGAAACGGTCAATGATAAAATCAAAGAACTCGGAAGCGTAATTGAAGTGGAAAAAAGCGGCGTAAACAGACTGGAAGAGACAGTGTCCGCGATGGCACAGCATACGGCAATTGCTTCCAAAAGTATCGGGGAACTGGAACACATTACAAAAGCTACGATTGATACGATCGAAATCGTATCGGAGCAGACAAATAAAAACAACGATTCTGCGGCAAATATTAACAAGGCGGTTGAAATTATTAAAGGTCTGGCGGCGCAGACAAATCTGCTTTCGCTCAATGCCAGCATAGAAGCGGCCAGAGCCGGAGAAGCCGGCAGGGGATTTGCGGTTGTTGCGGAGGAGATTCGCAATCTGTCCGAAGAATCTTCAGGCAATGCGCAGGAGATTGAGGAAATCGTAAAAGAGCTGATCGGAAATGTGGAAGTGTCTGTCAGCAAAATGCAGGAAGTTACGAATAATGTACAAAAACAGCAGAAGTGTCTGAATGATACAAGGGAGGCATTTGGTCATCTGAATATCGAAGTTACACAGGTCGAAGAGGTAACAAAAGAGATTGGCAGTCAGACCGAAGTTCTGAACTCGCTGAAACAGATCGTTACGGATTCCATTACGAATCTGGCCAGTGTAGTAGAGGAAAATGCCGCATCTACCGAGGAAACGAGTGCGAGCATGACGCTGTTATCGCAGACGATCAGTGAATGTACGGAAGATACGCAGGGACTCGTAGCGCTCAGTCACAAACAGAATGAGCAGGCAGGAAAGTTTACGTTATAAATATCATATCATGATGAAAAACAGTCCCTCAGAGCTGAGAGCATCCGGCTTTGGGGGATTGCTGTGATTTATGGGAGGAAGAAAAATGAATCCATATGTGCAGTATATGTACGGTTATCCGCATAAAACCGCTTATCGTCCGCTGGAAGGCGTTTCTTTGGAGCAATATGTGCACTTTCTGAATGGAAACGGGCATGGGCTTTATGTACATCTTCCGTTTTGCCAGTCAAAATGCGGCTATTGTAATTTGTTTTCGGTGACCGGACAGGACGAAGAGGCAGTCGACCGGTATCTGCAGGCGTTCGAAAGGCAGAGCAGGCAGTATCAGCACCTGCTGCAAAGCGTACGGACGCAGTTTCAGGAACTGACGATTGGGGCGGGACGCCGCTGTATCTGACAAGGCAGCAGCTGGAGCAGATGTTTGCCGTACTGGAAGACTGCTTTTCTTTTGCGGATCGGCGGGAAGTCATCATAGAAACAGCTCCGAATCAGACGGATATCGGGAAACTTCGCATGTTAAAGCAGGCAGGGGTAACGAGAGTGAGCATGGGAATTCAGAGCTTTCATAACGCGGAGCTGCAAGCGCTTGGCCGCAGTCACTATGCTGCGGCGGCAAGACAGGCTTTGCATCTGGTAAAAGATATGGGATTTTCCTGTGTCAATACGGACTTTATTTATGGGATTCCGGGACAGACGACCGAAAGTCTTTTGGATTCGCTGAAAGAAGCGTTATTGTTTGAGCCGGATGAGATTTTTTTATACCCGCTGTATGTAAAACATGGCGCCGGACTGGAATATGAAGGCGTTGTACCGGATGGAGAACAGGCATATATCCAATATCGGCATGCAAGCCGTTTTTTAAAGAGCGAAGGCTGGCGGCAGGATTCCATGCGCAGATTTGTACGCCAGGCAAAAGAGCGGCAGTATCAGTCATGCGGGTTTGGTACGTCGCTGGCGTTAGGATGCGGCGCAAGGAGCTATCTTGGCAATCTTCATTTTTGCAGCCCCTATGCGATTACAAAAAAAGAATGTCTGGCCAGACTGGCAGAATATGAACATACGCATGATTATACAAAGATAACGCATGGCATTTTGCTTACGCAGCAGGAGCAGAAGCGGCGTTACCTGATTCGGCATCTGTTGATTATGCCGGGGCTGCAGTTAGACGAATATGAAACAACTTTTGGAAGTTCGGCCATAACAGATTTTCCGGTTTTACAGCACTGGATCGAAAGCGATTATGCACAAATGCAAAAATCGGATCCGGCATTTCTGGCGCTGACCGAAACCGGACTGGGCCTTTCGGATTACCTCGGACCGCAGCTGATTTCGCCACAGATATGGGCGGCAATGAGAGAATGGGAGGAGGCGCATGCGCATGATTCTGTATCGGGGAAGTCTGAAAAGCTGTAATTATCATTGCTCGTATTGCCCGTTTTCCAAACATGGTATGACGCAAAAAGAGCTGGAACAGGATCAAGAACAGTGGTTTGCTTTTGTTCGTCGTATGCAGATACAGGCAGAAGCATCCGGCACGCATGCGGTAATGATAACGCCTTATGGAGAGGCGCTGATACATGAATGGTACTGGGAAGGACTTGCCGGTCTCAGCAGACTTTCCGGGATAAAAGCAGCAGGAGCACAGACCAATCTGGGCTTTTCCGTTTCATGGGCGGCCGGGATTTTTGAAAAGCATGGAGGCAATGCAAAAAAGCTGCGTCTGTGGGCTACGTTTCATCCGGAAATGACGACGGTTGATGCATTTGCAGGTGCATGCGGACAGCTTGCGGCAGCAGGCATTCAAATAAGCGCGGGAGCGGTAGGAGTACCGGAAAATATTGACCTGCTGCGGCAGCTTCGCAGGCAGCTGCCCAGTGACATATATGTCTGGATCAATCGGATGGACGGTCTGGGACGGGCGTATACGGAAAAAGAAATACAGGCATTTTCACAGCTGGACCCATATTTTTACCGGGAGCTGCAGGTACATCCGGCTAATGCAAAAGAATGCACACAACGCCTGTTTACAGAAGGAGATGGCCGGCTGCGCATGTGCAATATCAGTACCGTGCTCCGGTCTGCGCAGGAGCGGGAAGCCGATGTGTGCGGCAGGAAAAGGTGTTCCTGCTATCTGGCTTATGGGGGAAGAAACAACCTGGTGAATCAGATGCTGTTTGGGCCATGGCCCCTGTTTCGGATTCCAAGACGCCCAAAGGCGGTTTTTATAGATATCGTCGGTACGCTGTATGCGAAAGGAGAGATTTCAAAAGAAGTACGGGAAGCGCTATACGTACTGTCTCTGAAGGAGAAATCGCTTCTTTTTTTTGCTACAACCCTTCCTTATAACGAGGCCAGAAAACGGTGCGGTCCGGTCTGGCATCTGTTTTCCGGAGGTGTTTTTGCAGGCGGCGCACATCTGCTGTACCGTGGGACACAGACGGATTTGATGCAGCAGATGCAAAAAGAATCTTTTTATTTTATGGAAGAAGCGATTGTAAAAAAATAGAGCCGCTTTGCCGTTCGTATCATTTTCGTATGCTTGTTTATCGGGCAAAAGGACGATGCTACAAGCTGACTTTGCTTCGTGCACACACAAGAATGTGGGAGAAGAGTCAGGCAGAGGCCGTATTGCAGCATTTGCCGCAGCAGATGCGGGATCGGGTACGGTATATCATTGAAGACAGCTGTCTGCAGCTGGTCGCTGCCGCAGCAGATAAAGCCTGTGGGGTACGCACGATTTGCACATGGTTAAAATTCCGGTTTCGGATATTTTTGCAGTCGGAGACAGCCAGGAAGATGTGGCAATGATGGAGCTGAATCAATGGAAATAAGTGAAATGGATTTCAACAGAATTGACAAAAAATCATCAAAAATTAGTAGGAAATGACAATTTACAAATAGGCTTAAGAAGTGTATGATGTTTTCGAAAAGTGAAAACGATAACAAATTTGTAGAGGGGGGTTTTTCATGCAGCAGGTGAATGTCAAATTCGACAATATCAGTCAGGTGCAGCAGTTTGTAAACATCATTGAAAAATTTGAAGCACATTTTGACCTGGGTTCCGGGCAGAGAGTTGTTAATGCAAAATCCATATTGGGGGTATGTGCATTGGATCTTTCGGAGCCGTTATCCTTAAGTTATTCTTCTAATGATGATAATTTGATCGAAAAAATAAGGCCATTTCTATATAGAGGCAGCATGCAGGTCAATTGTTAACATATCGGATTTGTTATAAACATAGAAGCATGTACGAATGGTTAGGAATTTGGTGAAGGGGTGTATGCGTAATGAGTCGCAAAATCATATTTCTGGATATCGACGGCACACTGACGGAGCCGGGTTGCAATGAAGTGCCGGAGTCTGCGGTATGGGCTGTGAGACAGGCGAGAAGACAGGGACATTATGTATATTTATGCACAGGCAGAAATTATGGAATGTTGTCGCCTTTATTAAATATCAATTTGACGGAATTATAAGCAGTGCGGGAGCTTATATTAAATGCAGGGAAAGTGTAATTTATGACTGTCCGATGACGCTGGAGCAGAGGAAGCATGTGCTGCATGTGCTGCAAAAATATGGCATTTTCCACATGGCGGAATGCAGGGAATGTGTCTATGAGGACGATGGGATGAAGACATTTATGCATCGGAATGCAGAACAGGAAGACGAAAGCGAACTGCTTCACTGGCGCAGACAGCTGGAGAAAAATCTGCATATTTATTCCATGGAAACGTATCAGGGGCAGCCGATTTATAAAGTTGCAGTGATGAGTACGCAGATGAAAGTGCTGATCCGGGCTTATGAAGACTTGAAGGAGGATTTTGATTTCCATATCCGGCAAAGAGACAGGAGAGGTCTGATTTATGGAGAAGTGATCGGGAAATCGTTTGACAAAGGAAAAGCAGTGGAACGTGTCTGCAGGCATTTGAACGTTCCGCTTTGCGATACGATAGCAATCGGAGACAGTTTGAATGATCTGGAAATGATACGGACGGCAGGCTTCAGCATCTGTATGCGCAACGGAAGCGAAAAACTGAAAGATATTGTAGATGATATTTGTCCGTCAGTGAATGAGGATGGGATTAAGTATGCTTTTTTAAAACATCTTTTAATTTTGGACGGAGAAAAAACGGAAGTGAGCTTTGTGTAAAAAACACATATCGTACAGAATGGGATGTCCGAATATCGGGTAAGTGTTAACCGGATTTTGTATATTCTTAACTTTTGGGCTGGAAAATAATGCAGAATGGTGGTATAATTATTAAAATTGTTTCATAGTTACAAGGAGCGATGCAAATGAATATAGCAGACATTGCGAAGCTGGCAGGTGTATCCAGTGCGGCTGTTTCGCGTTATTTTAATAATGGCCATATATCGAATGAAAAAAAAGAGGCGATTCGCAAAGTAGTGGAAGAGACCGGGTATCGCCCTTCCGTACAGGCACAGACGCTGCGGACAAAGAAGACAAAGATGATCGGTGTCATTGTGCCGAAAGTAGCTTCTTCTTCGATAGGAAAAATTGTGGAGGGCATTTTATCCGTACTGAATGAAAGTGAATATCAGACACTGCTGGCTGTAACACAAAATGATCCGAAGAAAGAATCGGAATATCTGAACGCATTTAATAATAAGCAGGTAGACGGGGTGATATTGTCGGCGACCGTATTTACGGCGGAACATAAACGAATTTTAAAAAATATGCTTGTGCCGGTCGTTATCGTCGGACAGCACCTGACCGGATATCACTGTGTATTTCATGACGACTACCATGCTGCTTATGACCTTACCAAGCTGCTGCTGCAAAAGGGCCGAAAACATCTGGGTTATATCGGTGCAATGCAGCAGGACAAGGCGGTCGGTGCGGAACGCTATCGTGGATTTTGCGATGCGGTCAGGGATATGGGTTACGCCGATTTGGCCCAAAACGCTGTGACGGCGGAATTCAGCATTTCATCGGGATATGAGAAGACAAAAGAGCTGCTGGACAGGTGCGGGAACCTGGACGGGCTTGTCTGTGCGACAGATACGATGGCTGCCGGTGCGATGCAGTATTTGATGGAACAGGGGATTGAAGTTCCGGATCAGATCGTAGTCGCAGGACAGGGAGATTCCGATATGGCGAGAGTTACGGCGCCGCCGTTAATAACGGTACATTATTCTTATGAGCGGTGCGGCGAGATTGCGGTCGAAATGCTGCTGGAACTGCTGGAAAAGGGAGAGGCTGCCATCAAGGAAGTGAAACTTGGATATTATATTGTGGCATCTTGAGTAAACAATCTCCTCATCTTTTACTTATAGAAAGTGAAAGATGAGGAGATTATTTTTAAGTGAGGAATAAAATTTATTCTACATAATATATGTAATCATTTTTGCGTGGTGCAGCACAGTTTGGTTCGCCTTCTGCGTATCCGAGAACCAGATGGCCGATGCCTTCGTAATTGCCGTCGATGCCGAGGGATGCTAAAATTTCCTTGCCTTCGTTTGATTCAAATTCTTCTTTTGCGCGATGTACCCAGCAGCTTGCAATGCCAAGTTCTTCGGCAGCGAGCATCATGTTTCCCATAACAAGGCTGCCATCGTAGACATAAGTCGGCATATTTTTATCTGCCAGTACGACGAGTACGACAGGTGCCCCATAAAACGGATCGTCGTCTTTTCCAAGTATTTTTGCATTCATGGCAGAAAGTCTGTCGCGCATTTCTTTATTTGTCACTGCCAGAATGATCGGAGACTGGTGATTCATGCCGGTTGCGGCATAAGTTCCTGCCGTTAAAATCCGGTCAAGGATTTCTTTTGGAAGCATGTCCGGCTTATAGCTGCGGGTGCTTCTTCTGGCATAGATGGCCTGCTGTACGGCTCCGATTGCAAGTACTTCTTCTCCGTTTTCTTCCGGCTGGCAGGCAATATCGGTAATGCCGGTAACCTCCGGTGATTCCTGTGCGGACAGTTTGATCCAGATTTCAACCAGTCCGTTGTCATTCATCTGGTTGTTGCGGTGGATGTGCAGGTGATTGCCTTCGGCTGTCGCTTCAATGTCTCCGGGAACTTCCACAATGGTAATATCCTGAGAAAAATAAATACCAAATGACTGACCGTATGATTGATGGCCGAAATGCTCCAGTTTGCATACAAATTTGTAGTTGCCGCTGTCGTCAACTCCATCGGAGCGTACGGATACGTTTAAACATTCTTCATCACTATTAAAATTAAAATCTGACATAAATTCCTCCTGTTTTTCTGCAGTCTTATAAAAAACATGTTTTTATAGGACCTGATAACACTGGTTTATAATGGCACTTTTTATTCTATCATATTTTGGGTGAATTTCCTACTTTATTATGAAAAAAATAAAAAATTTATAACTGTAACCGGAGAAAATAATCGGAAAGTATGGATGTGAAAAACCTGAGTTTTGCAGGTGATTGAGTAAAAAAAGCTCTGGACTCCTTGTAAATACTGGAGTTTGGAGCTTTTTTTAAATGCATAGAGTTGTTGTATTTTTTCGCTTTTTTGAGTTTATAAAAATTTTATATTTTTATACATCCTTATACATAGATATTTTTTTGATTTCCGAAAGCTGCATGTACTTTTTGCTTAGGTCTAATCCAAATGTCTTCTCCATAGTCAAAATTACATCGTCCCGATAATCGAACACATAATAATTCCGGTCTAAATACGAACAGCAATAGCTTGCCAGGGAATTCCGGATTTGCCTGACAGAATGGCATTTTCCTATGAGCTGCTCTAAAACGCGCATTACAACCAGTGTCACAAAACAAATTAAAAAATGCGCCTGTATATGATCTTCGTTAGAAACAAATACAGGTCTGGTTTTGAATTCGCTCTTTATAATCTTGAATGATTCTTCTATTTCCCATAACCCTTTATATATGTCACGGATTTCATTGTCAGAAAGCTCTTTTTCACTTGTGACAATGGCGTAATAGCCATCATACTGCGCTTCTTCGGCAATTTTTTGTTCATTGATGGTAAGTTCTTTTCCATTGACAATTTCTCCGGTATCCTTAGAAAAGGAAACATTGTTAATGTACACAGTGCATCCATAGCTGGTCGCTTTCGTGTAGCCTGCAGGATTTTTGATCAGGTCCCTTGCCTTTGCAACGGCTTTTTCCCTTTCATGTCTTTGTTTCTTTGCGTATTTCTCAGAATAATATACCATCTGTTTCTGATAAATTCTCATCTTGAGCCTGCGCGCCCCATTCGAATCTTTTTTGGTTATCTCTTTTGCGTACAGCCTGGACTTGTGTTTGAATGGAATAGCTTCCCCATCTTTGTTTTTTTCCATTGCTGTAACATACCCGTCCGGTTCCAGCGCCCATTTTTTGAATTCCGCATCGGCCCCACGGATACTCTGGCCGTATACATAACCGTCATTATTTTTCTCATCGGATGCATTGGTTCCGGAAAGGACAGATGTGTTGTCACTGGTGTTCAGCCCCCTGTCAGCGACAACTATGATCCTGCCGATTTCATAATCCTTTTTGACCCTCTGTATCGCCGGGAGCATAGTTGTCTTCTCGCTCTCGTTGCCGGAGAAAGTATGGAATGCCATTGGGATGCCGTTAGGATCCATGAGAAGCCCCATTTGAATGATCGGGTCTTTGCGGTGTTCTTTCGACGGTCCTTTTTTACGCTTCAATTTTCTTTCCGTGTCCGAGCCAGCGTCCTCGTCTTCATATGGTATTTCAAAATAATAGTTGGTGACATCATAATAAGCTTTTTCGGAATTCCTGCCGATAAGGCTGGAAACTTCGGCATGCAAATGCTTCTGGAGTTCATGCGAATATCTGCTGAAATAGCCGAGCGCCCTGTAGACATCATCCAGTGAGAAACTGAAGCTGTCAAAAAAACGGCCTTTCGTTTCATAAGCGTTCTTTTTTGAAGATGGGAACAGGAACCGATTGAATATCAACAGGGAAAAAATGCTGTTCAGGTTATACTCTGCAGGAAGCTGGCGCTGCTTATTCTGAAAAAATTCACGGATCCTGAGTTTAGCATAAACGATCTTAATAATGGCATATCCAAGATTTTTCCGGTTGCTGCATTGATCCGGGAGTTTTTCCGAAAGCCTTACTTCAATGGTTTCCGGTGCAGCCTGACTTGCATTCCATTCTTTTGCGACCTGTTGAAAATAAGCTATCGGATCTTCATATTTGTCCAGGTAGTCTTCCAAATATCCAAGGTTTTGTATAACTTTATGCTTCACTTTCCCATTGATGCGATACCCCTGGACAAAAGAAAGCTGAGTCTTGTTTCTCTTTTTGTTAAAGCTTTTCTTAAGGTACAAAAAATCACCTCCTGAAGAATATTATACCATTGTTTCACGTGAAACACAATATAATACAACAAAAAATACATAAGACTTGACGTAAAAAAATCCAGCTATTGCGGGTGGATTAAGGTTTTATGAATGAAAGTATCTATTAGGGGTTGCAAAACAACGGAGCGTACGGATACGTTTAAACATTCTTCATCACTATTAAAATTAAAATCTGACATAAATTCCTCCTGTTTTTCTGCAGTCTTATAAAAAACATGTTTTTATAGGACCTGATAACACTGGTTTATAATGGCACTTTTTATTCTATCATATTTTGGGTGAATTTCCTACTTTATTATGAAAAAAATAAAAAATTTATAACTGTAACCGGAGAAAATAATCGGAAAGTATGGATGTGAAAAAGCATCTATGTTATACTGTTATACAATAAGGGAATTGTGCGGTACGGGAGGAAAATAAAAATGCAGAGAGTAAAAAAAACGGATAAAAACAAAAAGTACGCAGAGTTAAGGACGGATGCCTTGTTTTTGCTGTTTTAGCGACAGGCGCTGTTTTGCTTTCGGGGTGTGGAAAAGATTACAAGGAGGAACCCGGCACAACAAAAGAACAGGAAAAAGAAGAAAAAGCGAAACGGGAACAGGTCAGTCTGACAGTCTGGGGTGCCGAGGAAGATACGGAGCTGATGAAGCAGGTACTGGAACAGTTTGAGCAGGAGTATCAGGACGAAGCTGATTTTCAGATTGTCTATCAGGCGCAGGGAGAGTCCGGATGCAAGGATGTTTTGTTTGGCGGACTGGAAGATGGTGCGGATGTGTTTACCTTTCCGGATGACCAGCTGCAGGCGCTGGCAGCCGCGGGAGCGATTGAGCCGGTTCCGGATGCGGAGCGGATTCGTGAGGAACATCTGCCAAAGGCGATTGAGGCGGCGTCGGTAGCAGATACGATGTATGCGTATCCACTGACGGCGGATAACGGATATTTTTTATTTTACAATAAGGAATTTTTCTCGGACGAAGATGTTTTATCCTTTGACCGGATGCTGGATATTGCTGCGGATAATGGAAAGTATGTGTCGATGGACTGGAGTTCGGCCTGGTATGTATATGCTTTTTTTGGCAATACCGGCATGGAAGCGGGACTGAATGATGATGGCATTACCAATTTCTGTAACTGGAACTTAAAAGAAGGGGAGATTACGGGTGTGGATGTGGCACGGTCGATGCTGGATATTGCTGCAAATCCGGGATTTTCGAACCGGACGGACGCAGAATTTATGCAGGGAGTGATGGACGCAACGGTGATTGCCGGAATCAGCGGAAGCTGGAATGCGGTTGCCATACAACAGGCGTGGGGAGATAATATGGGAGCGGCAAAGCTGCCTGTCTATTCATGTGCGGGGCAGAAGGTGCAGATGGCTTCGTTTTCCGGCTGTAAACTGATCGGTGTAAATGCCTATTCCAAATATCCGGAATGGGCGCAAAAAATGGCGGAATGGATTGTCAGCGAACAAAATCAAAAGCTGCGGTTTGAACTGCGCGGGCAGGGACCGTCCAATAAACAGGCGGCCGTATCCGAACAGGTGCAGCAGTCGCCTGTTATATCGGCTTTGCTTGCACAATCGGAATATTCTCATCTGCAGCGAGTCGGCGGCAAGTTTTGGGAACCGGTGGAAACGTTTGCCGGGAATATGGCGCTTGGCAATGAATCGGGGGAAGATCTGCAAAAGCAGCTGGACCGGATGGTAGAAAAAGTTACAAGTAGATAAAAGAGATGTGCGTTAGGAGGGTATGGAAAATGAACAGCAGGCATTCTATTCAAAAACGATTGATTTTGCCTATTTTATTGCTTGGAATTGTGGCGTTTATTTCAAATGTTTTATCCGTATATAATATTCACCATGTAAATGCGAATGCAACGCAGATTGTAGATGACCAGATGGCAGGAGCGGCAAAGCTGGCGGAAATCCGCTGTTCTTTGCTGAATATACATAAAATGGCGCTGTCGCACATTGTAGCATCCGATTACAATACAATGATTACCGTTGTATCACAGATGAAGGTGGAAGAACAGGCGCTGGACCGTGACCTGGAATCGTATGAAAAATATGTTTCGGAAGAAGAAGCGCCTGTATATAAGAAATTAATGGAAAGTTATGGCGAGTTTAAACATTCGATCGTGAGACTTGTATGTGCCAGTGCATCCGGTAAGACAACCGAGGCTTATGCGTATGCCAACGATGAGGTGGCCGTATATGGAGCGGAAGCGGAAAAACAGATCGAAACAATGGTCAGCCAGATTGAAAAACAGACGGAACTGGCCAGACAGAAACTCACGGACGTATATATTTCTTCGATTGTGATCAGCAGTATTACGGTTGTTGCGGGATTGCTGCTCGTTGCCGCGGCGATCAGTATCATTTTAAAATATGTCGTAAAGCCAATTAAACAGATGATGCAGACACTGCAGGGCAGTTCGGAGCGGATTAACACTGTCGTAGGAGAAGTGCTGGGCAAAACAAGGACGTCCAGCAGAAGTACCAAAGATCTGCATTCTTTAATGGAAGCATTGTCCGCGGCGATCCGGAAAGTAGCGCAGAATGCTTCGACGATCAGTGCAAATACTTCGGATGTGAATGAAGATGTCAATGATATGGTGCAGGAATGCGCTACGATAACGGAATATGCTTCCGAGATGAAACTCCGGGCAAGCAAGATGGAACAGACGGCGCAGACCAATACGGAAGTAATCGGCGAAAAAGCGTCCGATATTTTGGTGGAACTGAATGAGGCAATTGCTAATAGCAAGAGCGTAGACCAGGTAAATACACTGACCAAAGAAATTCTTTCAATTTCGGTATCTACGAATCTGATCGCATTAAACGCATCGGTGGAAGCTTCCCGCGCCGGAGAAGCGGGCAAAGGATTTGCGATTGTAGCAGGGGAAGTCCGTGATCTTGCGGATTCGTGTGCCAAGACAGCAACCAGAATTCAGGAAGTGAATAAAGTCGTTACAAAAGCGGTGTATAATCTTTCCAAAAATGCGCAGGAGCTCATAGATTATATGAACGATACGATACTGGCAGAGTTTCGGATCTTTGTTTCGGCAGGACAGCAATATAAAAAGGATGCCGCTTACGTGAAACAGGAGATGGAGCAGTTTCATAATAAAGCCATACATCTGCGCAATTCCATGGCCGAGATTGTAACTTCGATAAAGAGCATTACAAATGCGATAGATGAAGGGGCAGGCGATATCAGCGGCGTTGCGGGAAGTACGCGCAGCCTTGTAGGAAATATGGCGGATATTACAAGCAGGATGGATATTAATAAGGAGATTGTGGAGGAATTACGCAAGCAGACGGAAATTTTTGCTAACTTATAGGAAAGGGGATGCGGCAAAAAAAGAGAATAAAAAGCGATTATGCGGGCCATTCATAAAGAATGCGGAATGCAGAGGAAAGCAAATGGAATAGTGCTTTCCCTTCCGGTTGATGAAATTATTGGGGTGAATGGTTAATACGGTATTCACTCGGACTGACACCCATTTTTTTATGAAAGATGCGTGAAAAATATAACGGATCAATGTAGCTGACGGAATGCGCAACGACACGTACGGACAGCGTAGTTGTTTTTAATAAAATGCAGGCCTGCCGCATCCGGTAATCCTGCAGATAGTTTTGAATGGAACATCCGGTAACGGATTTGAAAATCCGATGCAGATAGGAGCGGTTCAGACCCAAATAATCCGCAATATCCTGAATGGCTATCGGGTCACAGTAGTGGTCTTCGATATAACAAAGCGCTTTTTCCACGTGTCCGGTATTGTCTTTGACCGGTGTGTATTGTGTGTTTGGAAACTTATCTGCCAGTAGATACAGATATTCATATAAAATGCTGTTCATGACCAGGTCGCGATTTTTTGTAAGCCGGTCTGCTTCTGCCATTTTTTCATGGCAGCGGCGCAGTTTCGCATCCCGGCCAAAAGGAACGACCAGATGATCAGGCAGAGAGGTGCGTTCCAGATAGCCTTTGATTTTAATGCCCTGCATACCAATCCAGGTGTACGTCCATGGGGTATGCAGATCAGCCTCATAATAAATCAATTCTCCCGGACAGATTAAAAATGCATCCCCCTCTTTTAATCGAAAAATATTTCCTCTGGCTTTATAAATGCCCGCACCATGGAGCACATAGTGTATCAGATAACCATTGCGCAAAATTGGGCCATAGCTGTGACCGGGCGCACAGTTTTCATAGCCGCAGGTATAAATCATTGCATCAATATTTCGGTAAAAATCGTTGGTAAAGTGATAATCCAGCATAAAAGCCTCCTTTTGTACAGATGTAAATACCGTTATCAGGTTTTCAGAAACAGGTCATAAAGATCAATGTGAAAGTCACATGCATCCATATACATTTTATCATATCACGTTATATAGGTGGAAAAGAGAACATTCAGGGGGTGGCTCATTGTGCGACAAGGCTTCGAATCGTTTTAAAAGACAACGATCAGGCGGATTTAAAAGCGATTGAAGACGTAGATCTTGCAAAAGGCGTGTTTGTGGCAGGCGACCAGGTGCAGATAATTTTTGGTGCAGGACTTGTCAATGATGTGTACGAAGTGTTTGCGGAACACAACAATATGAAAAACATGAGCCTGAGTGATTTGAAGACGGTTGCAAATAAAAAAATGAATCCGCTGCAGAGAATGATTAAAGCATTATCGGATGTCTTTGTGGATATTATGCCGGGCATTCTTGCAGCAGCGCTTTTGACAGGTATTTCCGGCGTACTTGGAAATTTTGATATGATCAAAGAAAATGATACACTTTATGGAATCAATCGGCTTATTAACATATCGTCCGGCGCAATTTTCGGATTTTTACCGCTTGCAGTTGCGTACAGCGCCTGTAAACGGTTTGGAGGCAGACCGATTCTTGGTATTGTGATTGGGTGTATTATGTTAAGCAACAGTCTGGCAGATGCCTATGCGGCAGCGCAGGGAACGGTGGAAGTAACGACACTGCGTATTTTTGGCCTGGGCGTAGAACTTGTCGGCTTTCAGGGTGGTATTATTGTAGCGCTTCTGATGGACTTCGTAACGGCAAAGCTGGATTTGTTTTTTGAGAAAAAAGTACCGGAAGTTGTTCGACTGCTCGTGTCACCGTTGCTTACAACTCTGGTCGGAGCATTGTTGTTATTTACGATCATCGGACCGGCAGGACGGGGACTGTCTACAGGAATTACCAATGCGCTTGTATGGATGACGCAAAATCTGGGGGTATTTGGGTACGCAGTATTTTCCGGTCTGCAGCAGCTGGTTGTAATTACCGGTCTGCATCATATATTTGGAGCGATAGAAGCACAGCTTTTAGCAGATACGGGCAGAAACTTTATTAATCCGCTGATGTCCGTTGCAATTATTGCACAGGGCGGCGCCGTTTTGGCGTATCTGGTAAGACACAGAAAGAATGTAAAAATCAGAGAACTTTGTATCCCGAGTTTTATTTCCGTATTATTTGGCATTACGGAGCCGGCATTGCGGTTATTACGGAGACAGGACATGTGTATGCACCGGCAGACGGTACGATACTCAGTGTGTTTGATACGAAACATGCCGTTTGTTTTGCCAGCAGCTGTGGTACGGAAATACTCATACATATCGGTGTGGATACGGTAAACCTGCAGGGGAAATTTTTTGAAACACATGTACACGACGGGGATACGGTAAAGAAGGGACAGCTTTTGGTTTCTTTTGATAAGAAAGAGATTGAAAAGGCCGGATATGATACGGTTATTCCGATGATTTTTACCGATTTGGAACAGGAGCGCAGACCGGAAGCTTCCGCACCGGGGAAGGTGGATACGAATACCGTAACGGCAGTTGTATATAAAAACTAAGAGGAATACGTATGAATCAAAATTCATTTTTTTAGATATTGACGGAACCCTGGTTTCCGAAATGAAAGCGCCGTCTGCCTTTGTCAGAAAAGCGGTAGGCGGTGCACGGGCCAATGGTCATAAGGTGTTTTTGTGCACGGGCAGAAATATGCCGATTATCGGACAGGATATTTTAGAAGTAGGATTTGATGGGATTATTGCAAGCGCCGGGAGTCATATAGAAGTTGGAGGAGACGTACTGTTTGACTGTGTGTTGCCGGAAGAAACGATACAGGAATGTCTGGATATATTTCACCGGCATGGCATGTACTGCAGAATAGAAACACCGGAGGGTATTTATACGGATCCACAGATGGAAGCGCTGCTTAAGACAGCGCAGCCAGATGCTTCCAATTCGGAACTGATCCGCATGCAAAAAGAGATTGAGGCAGGTATTGCGATACGGCCATATGACAAGTATCCGAAACAGGGTGCGTATAAAATATGCTTTACAAGCAGAGATCTGGAATCTGTGGAACAGACAAAGGCATATCTGGGTGACCGGTTTACGTATGCCGTACATGCTTATTCGGACAGCGGTTCCTGCTTTAACGGAGAGATTATTCCAAAAGGCATTGACAAAGGCAGAGGCATAGAGCGTATATGCGGTTATTTTGGAGCAGATTTAAAAGATACGATTGCGTTCGGCGACAGTATGAACGATTACGAGATGATGAAAAAAGCAGGAATCAGCGTCGCAATGGGCAATGCATGTGAGGAAATTAAAAAAGCAGCGGATACGGTCTGCAAAACTGTCTGGGAAGATGGGATATATTATGAGTTTTGCAGAATGAATTTAGTGTAAACCGCTGTAAAATTGCAAAATATAGTCTATAAATTCCTGCAGGCATGGATTGGGAAGGTAGTTTTTGGGGTAAATCAGATAAAGGCTGCGTCTGGCGGAGTCTTTTGGAAGTTCAAACAGCAGCGCACGGTTTTCCCGTTCACAGTTTCTTGCCGCCCGTTCTGACAGGATGGATATGCCAAGCCCCTGGGCTACAAGGTTTTTAATGGCTTCCTGATCATTGATGCGGGCGGCTACCAGCAGGTCTTCTTCGTGTATGTTGATACTTTCTAAAAAGCGTTCGGCGCTTTTCTTACTGCCGCTTTGCTGCTCACGCAGAATAACAGGGGTGTGTAGCAGAGCTTTTGGCGGAAAAGTTCCCTGCTGCTTTAGAGCAAGGAAATATTCGTTGACCGGTGTAATGATGACCATACGATCTTCATAAAAAGGAATGCAGTGCAGAGCGCTGCTGTCCGTTTGCATGCCGATCAGCCCGATGTCAAAATCACCTTGCAGCAGCTTGCTGATAATATCCTGACTGTTGCTCTGATGAATGGAAAAACAGGTACCGGGATGGGTGTTTCCATAGGCAGACAGCAGTTCCGGCAAAATATAGGCGGATGGAATGGTCGAAGCGCCCAGGCGAATCATGTTGCCGGTTTCATTATCCCAATGTTTCAGCAGGTTTTTCCACCGTTTCGTTATTTCACAGGCGCAATCATACAGCTCCAGACAGCGCGGTGTGACCTCGATGCTTTTGGTCGTGCGTATAATAAGCCGGGAGTGCAGTTCTTCTTCCAGTTTTTGTATGTGTGTGCTGATAGAAGGCTGGGATAAATAGAGTTTTTTTGCAGCCTGTGTAAAACTCTTGCATTCTACGACGGCGATAAAAGATTGCAGTTGTTTAAAATCCATAATCGTATCCTTATTTTAAAATATCTGACAGTGCCTGTAAGGCGGTATCAATTTCTGCTTGTGTGTTCCACCATCCGAAAGAAAAGCGTATTGTTCCGGACGGAAAGGTGCCAAGTGTTTTGTGGGCAAAGGGTGCGCAGTGCAGCCCGGTACGTGTCATAATGCCGTATTCGTCGTCAAGTGCAAAGGCTGTCTGCGCCGGATCTTTGTCTGTCGTCTGCAGGGATACGACGCCTGTACGGCCTTTGCAGTCTTTTTTTCCGATAATACGCAGATTCGGAATGCTATGGACGCCTGTGAGAAAGCGTTCCGTTAAAGCCAGTTCGTGTGTGCGTATACGGTCCATGCCTGTTTCTTGAATCCAGCACAGTGCGGCGTAAAGACCTGCGATGCCAGGCAGGTTCATCGTGCCCGGTTCAAATCGGTCCGGCATAAAGGCAGGAACTTCTTCCGTGTGGCTGATGCTGCCGGTGCCGCCGGAAAGTAAAGGTCGGATCCGATCAATCATATCTTCACGCAGCAGGAAGCCGCCGATGCCCTGCGGGCCTAATAACCCTTTGTGTCCGGTAAAGGCGAGGGCGTCTATATGCATTTTTTCCATATGAATGGGCCATACGCCTGCGGTCTGCGAACCGTCGACAAAAAAACGCAGTCCATGTTCGACGCAAAAGGCTCCGGTTTCAGGAAGGGGCAGCAGTGTGCCGCAGACGTTGCTGGCGTGTGTCAGGACGACCGCCCGTGTCCTGGGAGTCAGCAGTTTTTCCATTTGATCAAATTGCAGCTGTCCGTCCGGGGAGCAGGGAATCCGTGAAAAAGAAATGCCATCTTCTGCGAGCTGTACAAGGGGACGCATAACGGCATTATGTTCCATGGCGGATACAAGGACATGGTCGCCAGGGCGCAAAAACCTTTGAGAAGAATATTCAGGCTTTCCGTAGCGTTTTTCGTGAAAACAACATTCTTACAGTCCGTACCTCCAAACATGTCGCACAGCAGCTGACGCGTTTCATATACGGTTTCGGCTGTCCGGTAAGCCTTTCCATAACCGCCGCGGTTGATATTGCTGCCTTCTTCCGTCAGAAAGCGGTATATGGTATCTGCAACACAGCGCGGTTTGGGAAATGTGGTGCTGGCATTGTCAAAGTAAATTTCTTTCATAAGTACTCCTGTTTTTTTCTTATCATATCATAGAGTTATTAATAATTCCAATTAATTATCACATATCATTAATAATTGGAATTGGATTTTGCATCTGTTTCATGGTATACTCTATTATAATAAAAAGTTATTATAATAAAAAATTGTTATAAAAAATAATATTATAATAACGGTAAAAAATCAAGCCATAAAGGAGAAAAGGAGTATAACAATGGATTTTAAGAGAGAGAAGGTTCAGATTATCTGCGCCGGCCTGATGATTGGTGTGATTTCGGCGCTGCTTGTATTATTTGGCAATCCGGCAAATATGGGATTTTGCATTGCCTGTTTTCTGCGTGATACGGCCGGGGCGATGGGACTGCACGCGGCGGCTGCCGTGCAGTACGCCCGTCCGGAAATTGCAGGTCTTGTGCTGGGCAGCTTTTTGATTGCGTTTTGCCGCAGAGAACTGGTTTCCACAGGCGGAAGCGCGCCATTGACCCGTTTTGTGATCGGTTTTTTTGTAATGATCGGCTGCCTGATGTTTCTTGGGTGTCCGTTTCGCATGATTTTACGCCTTGCAGGCGGTGATTGGAACGCGTTGTTTGGTATTGTCGGTTTTGTCTGTGGAATTTTGGCCGGTGTATTTTTCTCAATCGGGGATATTCGCTGGGACGTACTTATCGGCTGCCGGTTTTGGAAGGAAGGCTGTTTGTGGGCATGCAGGCAGTTGTATTGCTGCTTTTGACAGCGGCTCCTTTTCTGCTGCAGTTTACCGAAGCGGATGCAGGGCCGGGTGCAAAGCATGCGGCGGTTTGGATTAGCCTGGCAGCGGGACTGATCGTAGGCGCGCTGGCGCAGCGTACCAGAATGTGTATGGTAGGCGGGATCCGTGATCTGGCGCTTTTTCGGGAATCCAAGCTGCTGTTTGGATTTGTCGCAGTTTTTGTCAGTGCATGTTTGTGCAACCTTGTATTGAGCGCATGTACGTCAGGCGTTTATTTTATGCCGGGTCTGGCCGGTCACCGGTTGTGCTTGCGACAATTGTTGCCATTATTTTAAATCTGGTGCTTCCGAAAGGACAGGAAGACCGGGCAATTGAAATTATGAAAAAGGAAGGAGCAGGCTGATGTTAGTAATCGGAAACGGAAAGCTGTTTACAAGAGACGAAAATCAGGCGTATATCGAAAACGGCGCGGTAGCGATCGAAGGGACCAGGATCGTTGCGGTCGATAAGACGGAGAACATAAAGGATACATATCAACATGCGGAATTTATTGATGCAAAGGGCGGCGTTATTATGCCGGCGTTTATCAATACACATGAGCATATATACAGTGCAATGGCAAGAGGGCTCAGTATCAAAGGATACAATCCAAAAGGCTTTTTGGACATTTTAGACGGACAGTGGTGGATCATTGACCGCCATCTGACAACGGAGCAGACAAAATACAGTGCGATGGATACGATGATTTCCTGCATTCGCAACGGCGTGACGACCATTTTTGACCATCACGCAAGCTTTGGACAGATTAAAGGTAGCCTGTTTGCAATTGCGGATGCCGCAAAGTTGTGCACAATCCGGAGTCCAATATGGGAAATGCCTGCGGATGTCCGCCTACGATGGAGCTTGTAAGGCGCGGTATTTTAACCGGACTGGGAACGGACGGTTATACGCACGATATGACGGAATCATTCAAGGTGGCAAACGTACTGCACAAACATCATTTGTGTGATGCAAATGAGGCATGGACGGAAGTGCCGAAGATGCTGTTTGAAAACAATGCCCGGATTGCAAACCGTTATTTTAAAACACCGCTTGGCGTGTTAAAAGAAGGTGCGGCAGCGGATGTGATCGTAGTAGATTATGACCCGCCGACGCAGCTACGCTGTACCGGCCGGTGCTTTTATCGGACAGTCATCAGCTGCTTAGTTTTAGTTCGCTTAAGTAACGGTAGATCGTTGCGGAAGAACACGCGAATTGTTCGGCCACAAACGTAATGGCGCCTTTGAGCTGGAACAGTCCCTGTTTATGAAGTTTTTCAATGATGTCTTTCTTTTCCTGCTGATTGAGTCGGTCGGCCGGTGTCGGCATGGCGACTGTGGCATCGGCAAACATTTTATGCATGAGCGACGGGATATCCATGGAAAAGTTTTCCGTTATGGCTGACTGCTCCGAATCTGACGGTACAACCGGCTGGCTGCCAGGAGCTGATTTTTTCATAAAAGGACGTGCTTCGATATACTCTTTCGGATGAATTATGGACAGCAGCACATCGTGCATGTCTAAAAAGCGGCTGTCATCAAAATTAATGCATAACAGACCGACAGGATTGCCCTGCGTATCTTTGATAAACATCGTAGAAGAGCGCAGCAGATGTCCGTTTTCAGCGATTCCTTTGTAGTTGCATAAAAAATCGTCTGTTTCATACGCCTTATCAATCAGCATTTTTAACGAGGCATTTGTCAGCGGACTGCCGATGTTCCGGCCGCTGATGTGGTTGTTTGCGATTGCAACAATCTGGTTATGGTCGGGACGTAGATCATGGAGAACGATCTCATAATCGGGTCCAAGTGTTTTTCCTAGAAACTGTACAATCACAGAGTACTGCTGTAACATATCTGGTGTCATGATCATCTTCCTTTCTGTTTCGGCTTTTATTATTATCGCATGCAGATATGGAAAATTCAACCGGTTCATACATTATTTCAAAAAAAACGTGGAGGTTATAAAATGAAAACAAGATTAAATACGGAACAGGCGCCGAAAGCAATCGGACCATATGCACAGGGAATTGATGCGGGCAATCTGCTGTTTCTTTCGGGACAGCTGCCAATCGTACCATCGGAAGGAAAAATTGTGGCGGCGGATATCGAAGGACAGACCAGACAGTCGCTTGAAAATGTAAAGGCGATTCTGGAATCCTGCGGAAGCAGCATGGATCATGTCGTGAAGACGACGGTATATCTGAACGATATTGCAGATTTTGCAAAGATGAATGACGTTTACAAAACGTTTTTTACGGAAGGAAACTATCCGGCGCGGTCTGCTTTTGAGGTGGCGGCTCTTCCGCAGGGCGCGTTGGTAGAAATTGAGGTTGTAGCGTTAAACAGTAGATGCGTCAACCGGATTGGCGGAAACGCTCGAAGCGGTCAAAGATATTTTTGAAGGCAGTAAATATGCAGGCATTGCCTGTGCGATGAAAAATGCGGGTGTCGGCGTGGGACTTCCTGACTTCGGACGTGCCGTATTAAAGGTTGTGGATGGCAAATTACATATCCGTTCCGGCGCTTCCAGTATCGGGCAGGGACTGGGAACGGTACTTGTACAGGTTACCGCAGAAGCGACAGGACTTCGCAGGGACCAGATCGTATATGAAGCGGCAAATACGATCAATGCGCCGGATTCCGGCACGACATCCGGTTCCAGACAGACGCTTATTACCGGAGAGGCGGTACGGCGTGCCTGCGAACGGTTCCGGGAAGATGCGAAACAGCATTCGCTCCAGGAGCTGGAAGGAAAAGAGTACTACGGCGAATATCTGGCCAAGACAGACCGCCTGGGTGCGGACGTTCCGAACCCGGTATCGCATGTGGCGTATGGATATGCGACACAGGTGTGCGCCTTAAATGAAGAAGGACGTATTGAAAAATCGCAGCTGCACACGATGTTGGAAAAGCGGTCAATCCGCTGTCGGTAGAAGGGCAGATTGAAGGCGGCGTTGTGATGTCGATGGGGTATGCTCTGACCGAAAGGTATGCGTTAAAAGACTGCGTTCCGATGTCCAAATTCGGTACGCTTGGCCTGTTTCGGGCGCATGAAACGCCGGATGTACAGAGCATTATTGTAGAAAAGCCGGGACTTACGGTTGCAGGCGGCGCGATCGGCATCGGGGAGATTACGTCGATTCCTACCGCACCGGCAATTGCAGGCGCTTATTACCGTTATGACGGGCAATATCGTACACGTCTGCCACTGGAACGTACACCGTATGAGAACAGGAAAAAGGAACGTATGGAATACAGCGTACCGTTTGTCGTACATGGCTCTAAGCGGGACGAGGGGCAGGAGGCCGGAAAAGATGCCGGCGGCTGTATCGCATGCGGCCTGTGTGTGAAAAACTGTCCTGCCGACGCAATTGTCATTGAGGACGGATGTGCGCAGATATGGGAAGAGTTTTGCTTATCCTGCGGCATGTGTCTTGTAAAATGTCCGAAGCATGCGATTTTTGATGTTCGTGGTATATTAAAAAATAGGAGGCATTTGCATGATTATAGTTCGTGGCGGCGGAGATCTTGCAACGGGAACGATCTATAAGCTGCATGCGTGCGGCTATCACGTACTCATACTGGAAACGGACCGGCCGACAGCCATTCGCAGGAGTGTGTCGTTCAGCGAAGCGGTTTATGACGGAACCTGTCAGGTGGAACATGTGCTGTGCCGACTGGTGCATACAACGCAACAGTGTATAAAGGCGTGGGAAGCGCATGAAATACCGCTGATCGTAGATCCGGATGGAAGCATGATCAAAAAGATGCGGCCAAAAGCAGTGATCGATGCCATTCTTGCAAAAAAGAATCTTGGAACCTCAAAAGATATGGCTCCGCTTACGATTGCTTTGGGACCTGGTTTTTGCGCCGGCAGCGATGTGGATTATGTAATAGAAACAAAACGTGGGCATCGGCTTGGAAGAGTTTTGGAAAAGGGGAGCGCTCTGCCGAATACGGGAGTGCCCGGCATGATCGCAGGATATGGCGCCCAGCGTGTCATTCATGCGCCGGCAGCCGGAACCATCCGGGTACGGACCGCGATTGGCAGCGTTGTGAAAAAAGGGCAGACGCTGGCTGTCATCGGAGAAAACGGCATTCCGGTAACGGCTGCTCTGGACGGTGTGCTGCGGGGAATGATACGGGATGGTTTTGCAGTGGAAAAAGGACTGAAAATCGCAGACATTGATCCGAGAATCGAAGAAAAGGATAATTGTACAACAATCTCAGACAAGGCAAGGTGCATTGCAGGCGGTGTCTTGGAAGTGATTGTAAAACATGAGATTTCGAAGGCATATGGAACGAATCGGGAAGCCGCGGATGTGCTGAAATAGAGTTGTGTTGAAATAGAGAGGAGTTTTACATGGATGCCATGCATATTCATCATGCGATGCATACGGTACCTGTAATAGATGCTGTCTTGCTTGCGGCAGGAAACAGCGCTCGTTTTGGAGAAAACAAGCTGCTGTATCCGGTTGATCACAAGCCGATGTATCGCTATATGCTGGAACTGCTGGATAAAAAACAACAGGAACGAAAGCTGAATCGTCTGGTTGTTGTAAGTCAGTATGAAGAGATCTTAAGCGATATCCGAGAACACTTTCCGCATGTGCAGGCAGTGAAAAATACGAAACCGGAGAATGGAATCTCCGGTTCCGTTCGTCTGGGACTTGCCTGCCTGCTGCAGCGGACGCCGGCAGATGACAGTCGGCTTTGGTCTGCATCAGCTGCCTGTCTGTTTGCGGTTGCCGATCAGCCGGGATTTTCTGCGGATTCTTTTGAAAAACTGCTGAATTTTTGGAGAACACATGATTATGGAATCGCAGCGTCTGCGGTTTTCGATCGGTCGGATGGGGCGCCAGACATACGCAATCCGGTTATTTTTTCGAATGCCTATTATCAGGAACTGCTGCAGCTGACCGGAGATGCGGGCGGCAGGCAGGTCATCCGCAAACATATAAAAAATACCGGATTGTGCGAACTGCCGGCCGCGGAATTAAAAGATCTGGATACAAAAGATGCGTTGCGGCAGTTTGAAAGCAGGCTTTTACTTGTGCGGGAGTTTCCGTTTTTAAATGAAACGGTACATGTCATTTCGATTGTAGGAGCAGGCGGGAAAACAACGCTGATGGAACTGCTGGCGTCTTATTATGCGGATATGGGAAAGCGTGTGATCGTAACGACGACGACGCATATTCTGTGTCCGCAGCGATATCCGACGGCCAAAAATCATACACAGCTGATTCATTTGTTAATAAATAATCAAATTGTAGCAGCAGGTAAGGATGCCTTGCATGGAAAACTGCAAATGTCAGACTGCATGTCTGTGGCAGATTACAGGGAAGCGGCAGATGTTGTACTGATTGAAGCAGACGGAGCAAAGCATTATCCATGCAAGGCGCCTTCGGAGACAGAGCCGGTGATTCCGGATGAGAGTGATCTTGTGATTGGCGTGGTCGGCATGGATGCGCTGGGCCTGCCACTTTCCAAAGCCTGTTTTCGCATCGAACAGGTGAAGGCGCTGCTGGGAAAATCACAGGAGCATTTGCTGACGGAAGCGGATATGGCTAAGATATTGCTTTCAGACAGAGGAACGCGTAAAAATGTAGGAAAAAGGACGTATTATATAGTGTTAAATAAATGTCTGAATGCTGCGCTGTGGGAGCGTGCAGGCCGTGTAGGCCAGATGCTTGTGAGAGCCGGAGAGAGGCATGTTGTGTGTATGGGAGAACTATGATGATTTGCTAAAAACGGATGATTCTTAGATATGGAATCATCCGTTTTTGTAAATTTAGAAACGATTAAGACGGCATTTCCCAGCCTTCATGATCCGTATGAAGCAGTGTATGTGCTTTTTCGGATAATGGTTTTTCCAGATATTTATTATAGAGTGCAATGACAGACGGATTTTCATGTGAGAAGCGCAGCGGGTTGTTTTGATCCAGTGCGTATAGTTTTGCGCCGCGTTCTCCTGCCGGTTCCTGCCCTTCGATGATCGGCTGACCGCCTCCGTCTGCGCAGCCGCCCGGACATGCCATGACTTCCACAAAATCATAGTCGGCTTCTTTTGCCTTTATCCGTTCCATTAAAGTCCTTGTATTTCCAAGTCCATGTACGACAGCGGTGCGAATGGTTGTTCCTGCAATGTCAAAGGTGGCTTCTTTGATGCCGTCAAGACCGCGCACACTTTGAAACAGATCCGGCTTTGGATTTTCCTTGTGCAGTGCATAGTAAGCAGTTCGAAGCGCTGCTTCCATAACGCCTCCGGTCGCTCCGAATATAACGGCTGCGCCGGATCCGGTTCCAAGCGGTGAATCAAATTCTTCTTCTTCCAGATTTGCCGGAGTGATCAGTTCGCTGCGCAGCATGCGGTCAAATTCTCTTGTAGTCAGTACGGCATCTACATCGCGTCCGGCATTTGCATCATTGATGTTAGGAAGGGCGGCTTCTGCTTTTTTGGCCGTACATGGCATAATGGAGACGCAGAAAATATTTTCCGGATCCGTCTGCAGTATTTTTTCCGCAAAATAACTCTTGGCGACCGCGCCGAACATCTGCTGCGGAGATTTGGCTGTGGACAGGTGCTTTACCATATCCGGATACTGAGATTTGACGAAGCGTACCCAGCCCGGGCAGCAGGAGGTAAACATCGGCCACCGGTATTCGTCGCGATGGGTAAAGCGTTCCAAAAATTCGTTTGCTTCTTCCATAATGGTCAAATCCGCACTGAAATTCGTATCAAATACATAGTCTATCCCAAGTGCACGGGCTGCCGCGGCCATACGTTTTTCTGTGGCCATATGCTGTGCAAGTCCAAGACCTTCGCCCCAGGAAGCACGTACCGCAGGGGCGATCTGCGCCACTACGATTTTGTCCGGATTGTTTACGGCATCCATAACTTTGCGTACGTCGTCCCGTTCACGCAGCGCGCCGGTCGGACAGTGGGTAATGCACTGGCCGCACAGCGCACAGTCTGCTTCTGTGATTTTACGTATTTTGGATACGCCGACGCTTGTGCGTTTTCCGGTATTGATAATATCCCAGATGTTTAAGGACTGGACTTTGTCGCAGATTTGCACGCAACGCATGCACTTGATGCATTTGCCGGCATTGCGGATTAAAGGGAAGCTTAAATCCCAGTCGTTTTTTTCGTAGTCCTGTAAAAACGGCACGTCGTTAATGCGGTCGGGAACGGGTTGTCTTTGCGTATCAGGCGTACGGCATCCGCACAGCGTCCTGCGCCTGCCAGTGCGATGTAACCCGGAATGTCTACGTTTGCCGGACAGAGTGTGACGCATGGAATCGGCTGTTCAAACGTACCCGTACATTGATGTTCCTGTACATGGGAAATATAATCTTCTTTAAATCCTTCAAAACCTGCCAGCACCATACGTGCCGATTCAAACCCGATTGCACAGTCCGCCGAATTTTTGATATTTGTCGCCGTATGTTCGATCAGATCCAGCGTCTCCATGGTCGCCGTATTATCGAGTACGCTTTCCAGAAGATCTCTACCGGACAGACGCCGGGCGGATTTGCGGTAATACGCTGTGTAAATTCTTTCATCAGTTTTTTGGTAGTAGCATTTACTTTATCCGTAGATGTTACCGATAACCTGCTCATAGCCTTCCCCCTCGTATCTGTTTGTCATAGTTTTTATGCAATATTCCGACAAAAAAGAATAGTTTGATAAAAATTTATTAAACTAATAAAATTTTATTACATTTTATCTTATTATTTATAAAAATGCAACAAAAAAGTGATAATTGAAAAATTATCACTTTTTTTGTTGCATTTTTTAATTTTTTTCTTTTGGAAGCAGAAAACTTAACAGCAAAGAGACAACAAATACGCCTGCGACCGCGAAGCTCTCCGGCTTTCACGTGGGTTGATATCTTCCAATACCGTTTTGGCGGTTTTTTGATCACTGCTGCGGACAGTAAAAAAATAAAAGGAGCAGTGTTTTACTTTTTTATATAGTTTTTTTTGGATAAAAGTGGTATGATATGATGTGAAAAAAGAGCGACCGCGGCGGACAATGAGTCAAAAAGAAGCCGCGTGTTTTCATGCTGGTTTGGGATCTATCAGGAGGGATTGGCTATGAGGCATAAAACAACACATTTTTTAGCGGTCAGTTTTATTCTGGCGTCTGTTTTTTGTATGACGGTATTTCATGTCCAGACGACGTGGATGAACCGAATGGGGGCAGCTGCGATAAAGGATATCGGTGTTATTTATATGTCAGGTATGAGCAGGCAGGTAGCCGCTCATTTTGGAACGACGATTGAGTTTCGGTTGTCGCAGGTAGCGACTCTGGTGGACGCAGTTTCACCGATGAGTATGAGGGAACAGGCGGCCATGCGCCTGGAGCTGGCTTATTATGCGCGTTCCAGAGGATTTGAATATCTGGCGTTTTATACGGATGACGGCGATTTTGATATGATATATGGCTCGAAAGTAAAACCGGAAGTGCCGCAGGCGCTGCACAGGTCCGTTATGGGCGGGAAAGACAGTGTCAGTGCGGGACGGGACGAACGTGGAGAACGTGTCGTTCTGATCGGTGTTCCGGCGGCTTATGAAATGGGAGACGGGAGAAAGAGTATGGCGCTTGTGGCCGGAATTCCGGCCGGCTATCTCAGCGATACGCTGTCTGTCAATATAGACAGCAATATCGTTGAATATGCCATTATCCGCAAGGACGGAACGTTTATCATGCGGAATGAAGATGTGGAAAGCGGCAATTATTTTGACCAGACGGGATGGGAAGAGCAACATGCCGAACGACTGAGAGACTCTATGGAAAAAGGTGAGGACTATTCGGGAGAGCTGGAAGCAGACGGAACAAGGTGGAATCTATACTGTACGGCGCTTCCGGCTTCGGAATGGAATCTGCTGCTTTTCATGCCTTACAGCACGCTGGACCAGACGGTAGAGCAGCTGGCGGACAGGTTGTCGTTTTGTGCGGTGGCAGGCTGTGCGTTTATTCTTTGTGCGCTTCTTATCGTTTTTGCGGTATATTACCGTCTGACGAGAAGGCAGATGCGCGAACTGAACCGTGCATACCGGTTCGCAGAAGAGGAACGGCATACGGCCGAACTTGCAAACAAAGCAAAAAGTGAGTTTCTTTCCAATATGAGCCATGATATTCGTACGCCGATGAACGGTATTATGGGTATGGCGTCCGTTGCGATGAGCAGCCTGGACGATGCGGTACGGGTACGTATGTGCTTAAAACGCATCAGTGTGTCGAGCCGTCATTTACTTGGGCTCATAAATGATATGCTGGATATGGCGAAGATGGAAAACGGCGGAATTGTTCTGAATATGGAGCCGCTTTCGCTGCGGGAAATGATGCAGAATATTATGACGGTCATCCAGCCGCAGGTGCAGGAAAAGCATCAGCATTTTGATATTTATGTTCAGGATATTCAGCATGAAAACATCTGTACGGACAGAGTGCGGCTGAGTCAGATTTTACTGAATATTATCGGAAACTGTGTGAAATTTACACCGGACAACGGCAGCATTCAGGCATTTCTTTCCGAAGAACCGTCGCCGAAAGGGGATGCATATATCCGTTCTTGTCTGCATATCAAAGACAATGGAATCGGAATGGCGAAAGAATTTCAGAAAAAGATTTTTGATGCGTTTGCAAGAGAAGATCATGCGCGTGTGGAAAAATAGAAGGCGCAGGGATGGGCATGGCCATTACCAAATATATTGTAGATGCGATGGGTGGATCCATTCGTGTGGAGAGTGAACCGGAAGTGGGCAGTGATTTTTATATTTCTATTGATATGGAGATCGTGGGTCAGGAAGAACAGCTACTTTTGCCAAAACGGGATATTCTTGTTGCGGACGATGATGAGATAAGCTGTAAAGCGGCACAAAGCACGCTGGAATCAATCGGATTGTCCGTACGGTGTGTGCACGATATGGAACATGTTTTCAAGAGCCTGGAGGAATACCGTGATACGGGAAAACAGCCGATCGTACTGCTGGACTGGGATATGCAGGGGCAGGACGGGATCGAGGCCGTACGGCAGCTGCGCAGTCACTTTGACGATAAAATAAATGAAAAACTAAAAGTGATTCTGCTTTCGGACGGTGAGTGGGACGAACTGGAAGAGCAGGCTGTAAATGTAAAGATTGACGGATATATTGCGAAGCCGCTGTTTCGTTCCGGGTTGTATTATGGACTGCGGTCATTTATGGAGGAGAAAGAGCAGGAACCGGAAGAAGACAAAGCAGAAGATTCGATGGATTTTGAAGGGCTGCGGGTTTTGTTTGCGGAAGATAATGATCTGAACTGGGAGATCGGGCAGGCGATGCTTTCCGAACTGGGGATGGAACCGGAACGGGCGGAAAACGGCAAAATCTGTCTGGATAAGTTCGAACAGTCTGAAACCGGTTGGTATGATATTATTTTAATGGATCTTAGAATGCCGGTTATGACGGGCTATGAAGCAGCGGCCGCAATTCGTGGCCTTAAGCGGGAAGATGCGGCAAAGATTCCGATTATTGCGGTCAGTGCGGATGCATTTGAGGATGATGTGGAAAAATGCATTGCCTGCGGGATGAATGCGCATACGGCCAAGCCGTATAATATTATGGAATTAATGCAGCTGATTGACCGGAACCTGCATACATAAACAGATTGCCGTTATAAAGCGAAAGAAGGAGACTTTTATGTGGAAAAAGACGATGGCTGTATGTATGCTGCTGGCAGTATTCGTATTATCTGCCTGCGGCAGTCGGAATACGGCAGAAAAGCAGATGCGGAAACAGGAACAGACAGAGCAGGAAATTGAGATCTCTCTTTGGACTTTTCCGGTGGGAAACTGGGGAAATATGACGACCATATCCGGGCTGATCGCCGGATTTCACAGGGAACATCCGGAAATTCATGTAAATGTGGAATGTCTGGATTATGACAGCGGAGATGCGAAAATACAGGAAGCAATTACAAATAAAACCGCACCGGACCTTGTATTTGAGGGTCCGGAGCGCATTGTAGCCGGATGGGGTGAGCAGGGGCTTATGGCAGACTTATCCGATCTGTGGAATTCGCAGGTTGCAGGCGGGATTTATGAAAACATCCGCAAAGCCTGCCAACACAGCAACGGCGCATATTATGAATTTCCGGTCTGCATGACGGCGCACTGTATGGCCATTAACTATGATTTGTTTCAAAAATCCGGTGCGCTTGCATATATAGATGAGCAAACGCATACGTGGACGACACAGGATTTTATCAATGCGGTGCATGCACTTACTGCCTACGGGCAAAAACGCGCCGGCGTTATTTACTGCAAAAATCAGGGTGGGGACCAGGGAACACGTGCGCTTGTGAACAATCTTTATGAAGGCAGGTTTACGGATGAGGCGCACAGCGCCTATACGGTTGACAGCAAGGAAAATAAAAAGGCCTTGAAGCTGCTGCGCAAATCAGAGGGCATTTCGTTTGAACCGAATATGACGGCTGCGGATGAAATTGCGGCGTTCTGCAAAGGGGAACTGGCTATGGCGTTTTGCTGGAATGCTTCGATGGAGATTACCCAGACAGTGAACAATCCGGAACTGGATTTTGAAATCTTTCCGATGGCATTTCCGACCGGAGGGATGGAGCCAAGTCTGCAGGGCGGCATCTGGGGATTTGGAGTTTTTGACAACGGCGATGAGAAGCGGGTGGAAGCGGCAAAGACGCTGATTCGCTACATGACGGAACAGGACGACGAATATAAAAGAGCCGTGCTGACATCTATGCTCTGGCCGGTACGGGATATGTATGATATTTATGAAAATGATGCGCTGATGACAGAGTACGGTGGATTTATGCGGTATATGGGCGATTATTACCAGATAACCCCCGGTTGGGCGCAGGCTCGTGAAGGATGGTGGAAGATGCTGCAGAAAATTGGGGACGGAGAAGATGTGGATAAGGCTGTGCGGGAATTTTCCGAGAGGGTGAATGGGAAAGAGTAAGATTATTTAAAAGAAGGAATAAAAAGTGCACATTTGAAAGAGTGTGCATTTTTTGTGTTAAAAAAGAAATTTTTGAAAAATTAAAAATTCAAATACATAACAAAATCATAAGAAATGTTATCTGAAAGTATTCTATAACAGATTTATTTATTTTGCAACAGGAAAGAAAAAATTGGAGGTTTTTACTGTTTTTTCTTTCTTTTTTTGTTGTCTTTTTATTGAAATCATACAATAAAATGCATATTATTTACAAAAGAATCGTAATATGTTTTTTTTGCAAAACTGATGGTTTTTGTAATCCGGTTATTGTCCTGTCTATCGCAAAATCTTTTATTTTTCCCTGTTTTAAGCCATTTTGGCACATGAAATTACGGACGCAAAACATAACATTTCTTATGAAATTGTTATGTTTTAAAAATACGGTTCTTTTGCACTGCAGAATAACGCAGGGATTTGGAATGCATATGAAGTATTCAGGTGCAGATGGGAGGTAACACGGGTGAGAGAATTGGATTATTCAATGATGGGTGGGAGAATCCGCCAGCTTCGTAAAGCAAAGGGGTGGTCACAGGAGGTACTGGCAAAAAAATGCGGCATCAGCATGTCATTTCTTGGACATATTGAACGTGGGTCAAGAATTATGAGCCT
This sequence comes from Eubacterium plexicaudatum ASF492, assembly GCF_000364225.2. GTDB lineage: Bacteria > Bacillota > Clostridia > Lachnospirales > Lachnospiraceae > Eubacterium_J > Eubacterium_J plexicaudatum. Next base: position 2,297,364 of record NZ_AQFT02000001.1, on the reverse strand, counting down.
GGAAACATTCATGGCGATTTGTCTGGCATTGGATGCGGATGCAGGCGAGTTGCTGTGGGGTGAACTGCGCCAGCCGTCAGATGCGCTGCTGGAACTATGGCATCCATCCGAACAGGCGCCGGATAAAAAGAGAACCGACAGCTATTCCATGTATGTGAAGATTATGAAATCTGTAGCAGAGATTATGAATGAGGCATAAAAACATAAAATGAGCAGGAATGAAGGATACAGGAATCAGACAAAAGAAGTATTGATGCTGGCATCCGTAGTCTCCATGATCGGTCAGTTTAATATGGAGAATATTCTGATTTTGCGGAAAATGGGATATGAGGTGCATGTGGCGTGTAATTTTCTGAAAGGAAATACGTGTGACAGGAAACAGGTACAAAGATATGAGCAAAAGCTGAAACAGATGCATGTTGTATGTCATCAGTGGGATTGTCCGAGAAAAGTTTATGCAGCAGGAAAGTGTCAAAAGGCATATCTTCAGTTGAATAAACTTATGAAAGAACACGAATTTTTATGGATACACTGCCATTCACCGGTTGGAGGTGTATTGGCCAGGCTGGCAGCACGTAAATGGGGAATGCGGGTGATCTATACGGCGCATGGGTTTCATTTTTATAAGGGAGCTCCTTTTAAAAACTGGCTGCTGTATTATCCGGTAGAAAAGCTGCTGTCATATTGTACAGACGTATTGATTACGGTGAACAGGGAAGATTATTGTCTTGCGTGTAAAAAAATGCATGCCAAAAAGATTGTCTATATTCCGGGAGTCGGTATTGACACGCAGCGTTTTTGGAAATCGCAGGATACACAATTTCGAATAAAATATCAGATACCCAAAGATGCATTGCTTTTGCTGTCTGTCGGAGAACTCAGCAGGCGAAAAAACCATCGTGTTGTGCTGGAAGCACTGGCAGCTCTTAAAAAATATAAGATATATTATGTGATCTGTGGGCAGGGAGAGTTAAAGACGGAACTGATGTGTCTTGCCAGAAAGCTTTTGGTAGATCAGCGTATTCGTATGATCGGATTTACAGAGCAGGTGGATGAAATATACAAAAACGCGGATATTTTTGTGTTTCCGTCCTGTCAGGAAGGGATGCCGGCTGCGCTTATGGAGGCAATGTCTGCCGGATTGCCTTGTGTGGTATCCGATATTCGCGGAAATCGGGAATTGATTGATGAAGGACAGGGCGGTGTGCGGTTTGAAGTTGATGATATAGGCGGCTTATGTCGGGCACTGTTATTTTTAGCAGACAGGCAGCGCCGGGAAGCATACGGCGCTTATAACAGGAAAAAAATCAGAAAGTATGATAATTGTGTGGTGATGTCTGAAATGAAAAAAATTTATGAAGAAATGGCGGGATTTTCCATATGCCAGTAATATCCGTATTAATGGGGACATATAACGAACCAGATAAAAAACAGCTTGCATTGGCAATTGATTCCATACTTGGACAGACATTTCAGGATTTTGAATATATTATCTGTGACGATGGTTCGCGGTCGGAGTTTTATCAGTGGTTAAAGAAATTTTGTTCAAAAGATTCCAGAATTCGGCTGCTGCATAATGAAAGAAACCGTGGACTGGCTTATACATTGAACCGATGTTTTGCATATGCGTCAGGCAGATATATTGCACGTATGGACGCAGATGATATTTCGCTTCCTCAAAGGCTGGAAAAACAGTTTTTGTTTTTAGAAAAACAAAAAAGGTATGCTTTGACAGGATGTAATGCATGGATGCTGGATGGAACTGTTGTATGGGGAAAACGCAGGCTTGTGAAAAATCCGGATCGTACGGATTTTCTGTATACATCGCCATTTATCCATCCTGCTGTTATGATGCGCAGAGAGGTGATGGAACAGCTGTATGGTTATGACGTAACAACAGTGAGCTACAGGGTGGAAGATTACGATTTTTTTATGCGCATGTACGAAGTCGGATTTGTCGGGCACAATTTGCAGGAAGAATTGTTTTTGTATCGGGAATCAGAAAAGTCCTATAAAAAGAGAAAATTTCGTTTCCGCATCAATGAATGCATAGTGCGGTATAAAGGTTTTACACGACTTGGGATTTTGCGTGGGAATATGTGTTATGTGTTAAAACCGCTCGTTACAGGCCTGATTCCCGTATCAGTAATGCGAAGATATCGCAGGAAGCTATTTGGTGCGGAAGATGTGCCGATCCGATTGGAATATGTGTATCGGACAGTACATTCAAAAGAGGAAGAAAACACATGAGTCTTTCATATTTTTTTTGGAATTTTATTGCATGGATTGCCGAACAATCTGAAAAACAGGAGATTCGGACATTGTATTTTTTTACCCGGGAAGGTGAGTTTTTTAAGAAACTTTATGACGTTTGGCGCAGGCAGAGTTCGTTCGGTAAAAGTATGCCGCAGGCGAAGGTGGCAGAGGTGAGCAGAATGTCGGTATATCTTCCGTCGATGCAAAAAATTACGATAGAAGAACTGAATCGTATCTGGATACGGTATCCGGTACAGTCTATGGAAACATTATGCAGGACATTGTCCGTAGATATTAATCAGATTAAAGGGATATTAAAAACTTATGGTATTCGGGAACAAGAATACATCAGGCAGCCATGGAAAGACAGCCGGATTCGCAGTTTGTTTCAGGATAAAGCATTTGTTGCATGGCTGGAAAAACAAAGAGATGACAGCCGCACCCTTTTGTATGCTTATCTGGAACAAATTGGATGGAGCAGGTCTGCTAAAAACAAAATTGGAATTGTAGATATTGGATGGCGGGGAAGTATACAGGATAGTCTGTGCCGCCTGTATCCGGAACGGAAAATTATAGGATTTTATATCGGTCTGCAGCCATTTCTGGTGAAACAGCCCGCCAATGCCGTCAAATATGGATATATAAATGGGTATAAAAACAAAGACGCGATGTTACTGACTGTCCGTCCGTTGGAAATGCTGTGCAATTCCCGGTATGGCAGCGTGCAGGGATATCGGCTGCAGTCAGGCAGGGTCGTTGCGATAAGAAAAACAGATGTTTGTGAAAACAAAGTATACGAGTCATATTCATGTAAGATGCAAAAAAAGATATGGGCGGACAGGTACACCTGTTTGCGCTTGATGAAGCATTGTGGCCGCAGGTCCGATAAGAACAGAGCAGCACGGTCTTTGTATCGTTTTTTGGCTTATCCGGACAGGCGTAGTACGGCAGCTTATTTTACATTGAGACATAATGAAGAGTTTGGCATGGGCAAGTATATCGATCTGAGAGCAGACTTTCGGCCCGATCTATTCGGTATGGCTGTATTTTGTAAAAAAGGCAGAAAGAAACTGAAAGAAATGCTCAGGCAGACGGCATGGCCACAGGGATATTTGGTGCGGTTTTGGATGTATCCGTTACTGATACCGTATAACTGCTTGCTTCGAAGTTATCTTAAGAAAAAACAAAGCAGACAGGAACCCTCTTCCTTAGTCTGAATAGAAGGATAAAAGTCATATGAAAGAAGTTAGGATGGTCATGCGTCTGGCCAAAAATGATTTTAAAGCAAAATATTCCGCATCGGCGTTTGGAGTGTTATGGGCATTTGTACAGCCTCTGGCTACGGTTCTTGTTTTCTGGTATGTATTTCAGGCAGGATTTAAGACGCCGCCCGTAAATGATATGCCGTATATTCTGTGGTTTATTGTCGGATATGTTCCATGGCTTTATTTCAGCGATATACTTGGCTGTGGTGTCAATGTGCTGTCAGATTACGCTTTTCTTGTAAAAAAAGTAAAGTTTCGGGTAGAATATCTGCCGCTTGTACGGGTTGTTTCAGCGTTGTTTATTCATGTGTTTTTTTTGCTGTTTTTGTTTTTTATGTTTTGGTGTTATCAGTTTGATCTTTCCGTTTACTGTCTGCAGATTTTTTATTACAGCTTTGCTCTGACGATGTTTGGATGGGGGCTTATTATGCTGGTTTGTCCGTTATCTTGTTTTTTTCGGGATATCGTACAGGTTGTGCCAATTATTCTGCAGGTTGGTTTTTGGGCAACACCGGTTTTCTGGAATGTGGATACGGTAACGGATCTTTCCGTGCGGCGGATATTGTCGGTCAATCCGCTTTACTATGTGGTAGACGGTTGTCGCAGGAGTTTTTTGTATCAGGACTGCTTTTGGAACCATCCTTTACAGATGGTATATTTTTGGACTGTAACCGCAGTGGTGTGCTGTACGGGGATGTTCGTATTTTACAGGCTGCGGCCACATTTTGCAGATGAACTTTAGGGGGAAAAGATGGGAACAGTAAGTGTCAGAAATGTGAAGAAAAAGTATGCTCTGTATCGTTCCCGCAGGGAAAAGTTAAAGGAAGCTTTTTCCATTTCCGGGAAAAAATACCATGAGGATTTTTATGCATTAAAAGGTGTAAGTTTTGAAGTCGGACAGGGAGAATGCGTAGGAATTATAGGATTAAACGGTTCCGGAAAATCTACCTTGCTGAAAATACTTGCCGGGGTGATTCGCCAGACGGAAGGGCAGGTGCAGGTGAATGGAAACGTTTCTGCGCTATTGGAATTAGGGGCCGGTTTTAATCCGGAGTACAGCGGATTGGAAAATATTTATTTGAGTGCAATGCTGATGGGATGCAGCAGAAGAGAAACGGAACAAAAACTGGACAGCATCATTGCTTTTGCAGATATCGGCGAGTTTATTTATCAGCCGGTTAAGTCTTATTCGTCCGGAATGTTTGTGCGTCTGGCATTTGCAGCTGCTGTGATGATTGATCCGGATATTTTGATGATTGATGAAGCATTGAGTGTCGGGGATGTCTTTTTTCAGCAGAAATGTTACCGGAAAGTGAGAGAACTGGCGGGAAATGCCACGGTGTTGATTGTTTCTCATGATCTGCATGCGGTTACAAAATTTTGCACACGGATTCTTGTTATGGATCAGGGCCGTATTGTTTATGATGGAGAGCCGGCGGAAGCGGTGTCACAGTACTTTAAATTGAAACAGGGTCATAAAAATCCTGTGGTGCAGGCAGGAGGCAGGATGAATGACAGTCTGTTTACAGAAGTGTTTCGAAAGCCTCCGGCAGAATGTTACAGTGGGAAAATGCAGGCAGTGATTGAAAAATATTACTATGCGATAGAGGGAGAGGCATTTGCAGAAATATGTGGACAGCATGATGTCGTGTCTGTCGGATTGCTTGTATATTGTAAAAAGAAGATGGAACATGTTATTGCAGGTTATCAGGTGAGGGACAAATACGGCAACGAAGTATTTGGAGAAACGTCTCTGACATCGGGTGTGGAGCAGTATATGCTGGGACAGGGTCACAGCCTTGTACGGTTTGAATTTTCATGGCCGCAGGTCCGGGAAGGAGATTACTTTATTACGCTCGGAATTGGTGAAGGTATACAGGTATTGGAACAGACGGAGCAGTGCTGGCTGAACGGCATTATTCATGTGAATGCATCGACATATGGAAAGACTATTTTTGGGATTTTTAACTGTAAAATGGATAGCTTCCAAATCGAAGAATTGGGACAGTAAGGAGAGAAAATGAAACGGAAATGGGAGTATGCGCAAGCGGTATTCGAAGCAGACCGGTATCATGACGTTATGTTGAAGTATTCAACGTGGGCAGGTCACAGAAGATTTGCATATGATCTGATAGTGCATGATGAGCCGGAAATGATAGTAGAGCTTGGAAGTTTTTATGGATGTTCTTCATTTGCATTTATGCAGGCGGTCAAGGATCATGGACTTGAGACACAGATGTATGCAATAGACTTGTGGGAGGCCGGAGATCGTTATACGTTACATGACTATGAACAGGATATTTACGGATTTTTTCAAAAAGTAATGACAGAACAATTCGCCGGTATACGGGCCCAAATGCTGAAGATGTCTTTTGATCAGGCAAACACGCAATTTGAGAATGGGTGTATTGATATTTTGCATATTGATGGTTCACATGCTTATGAGGATGTAAAACATGATTTTGAATTGTGGCTTCCTAAAATGAAGCAGAATGGAATGATTCTGTTTCATGATATCAGTAAGCAAATGCTTTATGGGAAACCGATCGGGTCTTCGGTATTCTGGAATGAGCTGAAACAGCAATTTTGCCATACGGTGCAAATGGAGCATAGCTGGGGACTGGGTATTCTGTTTTTGTCCGAAGAAAAATATGAAAATTTTATGAAAAACGTGGATTTGGAATATTACCGGAATTTGTACTTGTATGACGCAGAAGACTGTAAGGACATGGTGCGAAAAAATTATTTTGCACTTGAGGATGCAAAAAAGTGGATTGACGGATTAACCAGGGATAAGCAGAAAGCAGAAGAAGACAGTGCCAGACTGATGCATGAGACAGGCGAGCTGAAAGTGGCATATGAGCGTACGATAACGGAAAAAGATGCCTATATACAGGATCTGAAACAAGATCTAAAAAAATGGGAACAGGAAAATGTAAAAATCCGTCAGGATTACGAACAGACCATACAAGACAAGGAAGCATATATTTTACAGCTTGGACAAACGATAGAAGAATGTAAACAGGAAAATATAAAAATTCGCCGGGATTATGAGCAGACCATACAGGGCAAAGAGACTTATATAAAAGAACTGGAACAAAAAATACGTCCATAAATAATAAAGACGCTGTTTTACAGCAGGAGAAAAAGATGAACAGGAATATACAATGTGGTGAGATAAAACTGTCAATTGTCATGCCGGTATATAATACGGAACAATACGTGGACAGATGTGTAAACAGCGTATTGAGACAGACATATAAAAATTTGGAACTGATCATTGTTGACGACTGTTCCGGCGGCAGTATCCGGCAGATGGCCACCGGATATATGGAGCAGGATCGGCGGATTCGGTTTGTTTCGAATAAGGAAAACAAAGGGCTGTTTCAGGCAAGGCTTGTTGGAGCTGCGCAGGCATCCGGACAGTATATTGCATTCATTGACAGTGATGACTATGTATCATGTGATTTTTATCATTTGCTGCTGGAGACGGCTCTGGCAGAAGATGCGGATATTACGATAGGTCAGACTGTATTTCAGGACAGAAATGACAGAAAATATATCCGAAATTTTCATGATGCCTGCTTCCGGTTTCGGAAAATAAAGGGCAGCGAGGTACAAAAAAGGTATTTTGGACAGCAGGGCAGATGCTTTTCGTGGCATACCATATGGAATAAAATATACAAAAAGAACTTTGGGATCGGTGTGTCCCATATTACAGAGCGATTGACGGGCATGTAGTCATGACAGAAGATATTGCCTTTTCCAGCATCCTGTTTTATTTTGCCGGTTCTGCAGCAGCAGTTTCGAATGAAGCTTATTTTTATTGTGAAAATAAGAATGCGTCAACGAATACGGACAAGGTTACATTTGAGCGATTTTCCAAAAACATTACGGATATCGGCACGGTATTTGATTTCGTGGAGAGATTTTTGGATCAGAAAAAAGCAGATGATGCATATCGGAAAGATTTTCATGAATGGCGCAGATATTATGCAAGAATGTGGCGGTATATGCCCGATGAGCGTCTTTCTGCGAATGCGGTAAAAAAGGGTGCACGGATGATTCACGATTTTTGTCCCGATGAAACTGGAAAACGTACACAGGATGATGCTTTTTTTGACGCAGCAAAGACGCCCTGGAACGGAGCGCTGGAAAGCTTGAAGCAGACAATTATGGAAGCGAAGGATGTCTATGTCAGCTTTGATATTTTTGATACGTTGATTCAAAGACCCTTTTATATGCCCCAGGATCTGTTTGTGCTGTTAAACCGGTATGCGGAAGATATATGCGGTAAGACGGTTTCGTTTCGGGAAATCCGGACCGAATCGGAATCCTATGCGCGCAGAAAATATGCTAAGATGCATCCGGATTATGAAGATATAACAATTGATGAAATTTATACATGCATGCAGGAATTGTACGGAATTTCAGCCGACTTTACGGACTTTATGAAAGAAAAGGAAAAGGAGCTGGAAATCCGTTACTGCGGTGTACGGAATGCGGGAAAACAGCTGTATGAAGTAGCTCTGCTGTCTAATAAAAAGATACTGCTTATTTCAGATATGTATCTGGATTCGGAGACAATGAAAACCATATTGAAAAAAAATGGTTATGAACATTACAGCAAATTGTATTTATCGTCAGAGCTGCGTAAAGCAAAGTTCACAGGAGGACTCTTTCAGTATGCAAAAAAAGCGGCCGGAGTCGAAGGCAGACATATTTACCATATCGGGGACAACTGGCAGAGCGATTATATCAATGCAAAGAAAGAAGGGTTCACGCCGATTTTTTTTCCAAAAGCAGTGGAAGTTTTTGAAAACAAGATACAGGGGATGGTTACCAATGACTGTGCTTTTCTGGCAGAAAAAGCGGTCGGACCGGCATTTGACAGTGACGAACTTCATAAATCTATCGGGTACCGCTGCATGCTGGCTCTCGTAAGCAATCGGTATTTTGACAATCCTTATCGGAGTTTTCACGCAGAAAGTGATTTGAATATGGATCCATGCTTTATAGGGTATTATACGGTTGGCATGCATTTGGTCGGACTGTGTACATGGATTTTGTCCGAATGTATGGAACGAAAGGTTCGTATGATACATTTTCTTTCTCGTGATGGGTTTTTGGTAAAGAAAGCATATGATATAGCAGCACGAAACATATATAACGCGCCGGGGACAAATTATTTATATGCATCACGCCGGGCACTTTTTCCGGGAATTATCACCGGTAAACAAAGTTTTTATCAGCTTCCGGTTGAATATCGGTGCCATTCTCCGAAGACATTGCTTGAAATTTTGCAGTTTGCTTCCAAAAACTTGGATGATGTGCAAAAAGAACGGTTGTGTGTAAAACATGGCTGGAACTATCACAGAAAATTTACGGATAAAAGCAGGTACATTGCGTTTATTGGTTTTTTTCTGGAGAATCTGTACAGTGAGCAGGCACTTAGCGACAGCAGGAAAATGGCACAATCTTATTATTCTTGTATTCAAACAGGTGATGTTACGTTTGATATGGGGTACAGCGGCAGGATTCAGACAGCTATTTCCGGACTTGTGGGCAGAGGGGTTGATGCATGGTTTGTACACAGTGACCATACGTTGTCAGATCAGATGCAACGGGCAGGAGGATATCGGATTCATAATTTTTATGATTATGTGCCATTTGTCTCAGGTGTACTGCGGGAACATCTGCTGTCTGATTACGGACCGGCATGCATTGGATTTGACTGCAAAGAGGGACATGTCTGTGCACGGATGGAAGAGCGTGAAAAAGGATGCCAGGATGCCTTTGTCATTCATACCATTCAGGATGCGGCGATGGATTTTGTCAATGATTTTTACGGATTGTTTGATGAGTTCCTGGATTGGGTTCCGTTTCGCGCGACAGAAGTGTCACTTCCCTTTGAAGGCTTTCTGCGCGGAGCAGGATATATGGATCGAAAGATTTTTTGTGCGTCTTATTTTGAGGATCAGGTATATGGAGCGGACGAAAATATAAACATAGAATCGTTTATTAACCGGAATATTCCATGTGTGCAGGGAAAGGTCGGTGCAACACAATGTGTGGACTGGATTGTCCGGGTGATGCAGGGCAGGAGCAGATGGGCAAAGGCTGTCGCGTACTTTGTTGTTGACCGGACTTATTTTAAAACGGTGATGAAGGAGAAGTTTAAAAATTATTTCGGAAAGTAATGATAATAAAGATAGAACAGAAGTTTGGCTGAGGGAGCAGGAGCGTATGTGTGTTGCAGTGAGTGATACGATAATGAGAAAAAAACAGGCAAAAATCTTTTTCCTGTATCTGGCAGTTTTTTGTTGCTTATGGGGGATTCGTTTTTCAGGTCCATTTTTCAAATGATGACTATGCTTTTTTGTTTCATCAGAAGGAAATAGCAGTGACAGTTGCCTCGGAGAGCTACCGCAATGCAATGGGAGTTTTCTATTGGGTTTTGGATATGTTTGCAATAAATGTTGTTCAAAATCAGGTGTTTTTCGGAATTTTGTTAATTGTTTCGTTTGCGTGGTCTGCTGCTGTTTTGACAATGGAAATGTACCGCGCAGCCGGACAGGACAGTAAAATATTTCTGTTTGGCACAGGGAGTCTTTTCATGTATCTGAACGCATTTGCCTGTGAATGGATGTGGTATGCAGGTGCTTACATACAATGGATGGTGGCTATGCTGACCGCCACATACGCTGCGGTGTTTGTAGCCGGCAGTGAAAAGAGCAGAAAAAAATTTCTGATCGGCGCGGGTTTGCTGTTTCTTACAGCCAGCAGTTATCAAATCTGTCTTGCACATTATATATGCATCGTCATGACTCTGCTTTTTTTCAGATTTCAGGGAAAGGTAACGGGCCGGCTTTTGCGTATGCTGGTTCGTGCGGCAGTGATTTGTGTTTTTTCGATAGGCGGAAATATGGCATTAACGAAAATACTTGTATCGGCAGATATTCTGTATCCAAAAACAAGGCTGAATATGGGGGATTTTATGTCTGTGGCCAGGTTTATCATAGAATCCCAGAAAGATATCTGGCTCAATGGATATGGATTGTTTCCGGATTGGGTGATACCGTTTGCGCTTGTGGTGATACTGGCATGTACGTTTTGGATCATGCGTGGTTATGGGTGTTTCGCGTATTTATATATGCTGCTTACCATTTTGATGGGACAGAGTTTGATTTATGCCGCATGTATCATGCAGGGAATAGAACGATTGCCCATGCGGATGCTGGAGCCGCTTTTTGACGTTTTTTCAGTCTGTCTGTTTTATCTGGCCTTTTATGCAGTTTATCAAAAAGAAAGGATGGTTTGCAGGCTGGCAGGTGTGTCAGGTATGGCATTTTTATTGTTTCACATATTGAGTCTGCAGTACAGCGCGGCTGATACGGTCAGAACAAATACACTGGATCGGTATTATATTCTTCAGATTGCCGACCGCATTCGGACATACGAACAGGAGCATCATATCGAGGTAACAGGCGTAGGTGTGTGTTACGATGCATCGTTGGAATACAAATACGGTGATTATATTAAAAACGGGTATTACGGAGAAATACTGTCGAAAGCATTTATGAATGAATGGTCAGATGTTAGTGCGGTTAATTATTATTCCGGACGCAGTTTTGACAGGACAGAAGTTCCGCAGGAAGTAAAGGAGCAGGTTCGGCAGCTCAATTGGGATTATGTAAATTTGCAAGAGCAGATGATCTTTTGTGGAAATGAGGTTTATATTGCGGTGTATTAGAGTGTGTATTAAAATTGCCTTCTGTCAACTGTGCGTGACAGTTTGGGGGACAAATCTTCTGCAAAGTGGGCGTGCAGATGGCAGGAATGAATCTTAAGACACGCTCTAGCCGGGGGAAGTTTATGGTAAATGAAAAAGGGGATAGAATGAGTATGGGTGTTTTTTGTTTTTTCATTTACTTTAAGGAAGTGTGTTGTTTATACAAAATGAATATACGAATTTTAGGACGCCGGTTGTAATCGGAGAATTGAATGATTTGGAAATGTTTGTTTCGGATGAAATCAATTATGGGTTAAAAATGTTGTATCGGATTATTAAATGGATATGAGAACATGCAATTTGCTGATTATAAAGCAGAATTAAAGTGATGTATAAGAAGGAGAGGTCTATGATACTTTCGATTATCGTTCCCTGCTTCAATGAGCAGGAAGCGCTGCCTTGTTTCATGAAGGAAATCTATGAAATATTGTATCAAATGCCGGAATATGAGTTTGAAATCATTTTAGTGAATGATGGTTCGAAAGACCAGACTATGTCGCTGATTAAAAAGTTTGCACAGTCGGATCCTCATATTAAATATATTTCTTTTTCCAGAAATTTTGGAAAAGAAGCGGCTATTTATGCCGGGTTGCGTAAAGCGGTTGGGGATTTGACGGCAGTGATGGATGCGGACTTGCAGGATCCGCCGGGGCTGCTTCCTGCCATGTGCAGGGCAGTGGAAAAGGAAGGATATGATTCTGCTGCAGCCCGTCGGAGCAGCAGGATAGGAGAGCCGGCGATTCGTTCTTTTTTGCGCATTTATTTTACAAAACCATTAATAAAATGACAGAAGTAGACATTGCGGATGGGGCGCGAGATTTTCGTGTTATGAACAGAAAATTTGTAGATGCTTTGCTGAAGCTGCAGGAATATAATCGCTTTTCAAAAGGATTGTTTAGTTGGATAGGATTTCGGGTGAAGTGGATTTCATATGAAAATGTGGAGCGCGCTGCCGGAAGTACGAAATGGTCTTTTTGGTCATTATTTAAGTATAGTTTGGAAGGAATCGTGGCTTTTACGACAGCTCCATTGGTCTTATCTTCTTTTTTTGGTCTGATTCTTTGCTTAGGAGCAGTCTTGGCAGTTCTTTTTATTATAGTGCGAAGAATTATTTTTGGGGATCCGGTGGATGGGTGGGCATCACTGGCGTGTCTGATCACGTTTATGGGAGGATGCCAGATATTTTGCTTTGGCATTATGGGGCAATACATGGCGAAGCTGTATTTGGAAAATAAAAGGCGTCCAATATACATCGTAGATGAAGAGACAGACTAAAAAGTAAGGAACTGTAAAAAAAGGCTTTCAGTCGGCCTTGATATTACCAATAAGACGGAGAGGGAAACAGTTATGGATTTAAGTGAAACGAATCAAATGGCTTATAGGCATCCATGGGAATTATCGAGAACAGATGTGTTATTGAAAGAACTGGAAAAATTAAATATCAGGGGTGAGGTATTGGATATTGGATGCGGGGACGGTTATTTTGATAAAGAAATTATCAAAAAATTCCCCTTAATCACAAATATTTGGGGCGTTGATGTTTATGCGAAAAGATGCGTGCATCAGGGAAGAGAACATTATATTAATTCATACAAAGAACTTGAAAAAAATAAAAAAAGTTTGACTTTATTTTAATGATGGATGTTTTGGAGCATATTGAAGACGATGTTGATTTTTTGAAAAGATAAAAAGTTATCAAAAGGAAACTACAGTGATGCTAATTACAGTGCCAGCATTTCAGGCTCTGTTTTCTCTGCATGACGTGCAATTAAAACATTTTCGAAGATATGACTATAAATCCTTGTACAATGTGTTAGAGCAGGCAGAATATAAAATTACAGATTGGTCATATTTTACTTTAGTCTCATATTACTTCGATGTTTGACGATGAATAAGACTCAGAATCTGGGCATGTGGAAGAGGAAAGAAACAGATTTTATGACAGTTATGATAAAAAATGTTTGAACATAGACTTTGCGGTATTAAGATTTTTATCAAAACATAAAGTGCATATTGGGGGATTATCTCTTTTGGCTATATGCGAATATAAGAAATATTGTTGTGGAGTGTCAAAAGATGTGTTATGATATCAAATGAGTAATCGTGTTACAAGGTGGTAAACCTCCCTAACTTGAAAAAGAAGGGAGGTGGTGCAGATGGATACATATGAAGTATTAAGCCTGTTACTCTTGGGCGGTAATTTCCTGATTGCACTGCTTGCCTACATAGATAGGAACAACAAGCGAAAATAAATAAGCCTACCTTGTACTTGGCGGTTCAGGTAGGCTTTTAGCACACTTGGGAGGTCAACCACTTTGTGGGCGGTTGCTCCTTTTATGTCTATAATATAGCACATCTTAGTTTTGATTGCAATAGCCTTTTTTCTGACACTTTTCCATTAAAGCATATGAAACCTGAATTATTCATGGCAGTATAAGCTTGCATAAAATCTGATGTAATGGAAGTTGGAACATGATTCCATTAGACACGGAAGGTTCGCCGCTGTAGATATTAGGGCATGTATGGCATTTGAAATTATGGTACATAGGATGATTTATTAAGTGTACCTTATTATAATTCTGATAAATATAAAAAAGAAAAGATAATAAAATCCACTGAAAAGTGGAGGTAAAGAAAAAAGAGCGCTTTGGAACGGCAGTGTTTTCAAGGACTGTGAGTTTTCGAAAGAACTTGAGAGAGAAAAGGAGGTTTTGACAATTATGATGAGTTTGTTTGATGAAGAACAGATTATGAAGTCGTATATCAAAAGTGAACGATATGATGTTGCAAAAGAAAAGGCTCTGCTTATGTTACAAAGTGGGAAAATTACAGTTGATGAAATTAGCAAATTTTTCCCGGAACTAATTGAAAGCGATATAAAAGAATTTGAAGCCGAGGTTATGCAGCTGGCATAATCAGAAAAACAATTTAATATAAAAAGCAGCGAAAGGCGTACGGAGCAGTATATTGTAAACCATGCGTCTTTTTTGGCGCCCAAAAGGAGGAACGTATCTGCGGAAAAATCTCCCGCAAAGTGGGGCGTGCAGATGGCAGGAATGAATTTTAAGACACGCTCTAGGGCAGTTTGACACTAATTCGCTTGTAACAGCTTTAATGGGGGCATCTCCCGAAACAAATAGTTTTTGTGAAAGACTGTTTCCCGATATAGATTTTGAAATGACAAGAAAAATATGTGCGGGATTAGAATAGAAACTGTTGAGGATATGCAGAACCAAATAGTTGCTATGATAAATTTACAGGTGGTTAACAGGGAAATTTAGTATATGAAAATTATTATGAATTTCATTGTAGATTACGAGGCATCCGAAACAGCAGAGTAAATGCAATAAAGCGTCTTGGGCAAGAGGTTATTATGTAGCAACAGTGGAAAATATTATTGTGTAGTGTCAAAAGATGTGTTATAACCTGAGTTTTACAGCTTTAAATCAAAAAATCCTTGCATTGCCCATTATTACAGGCTTTGCAAGGATGTAATCCTGTTATGCTTTTTCTGCCAATTTCATTTCTTGAAAAAATCTTTTAAAGTCTTCCTGCTTTGCATAAGCATAGTAAAATTCTGTTCCAAATGTTTCCTGTATCTTTCGGTAGTCTAAAGCGATCTGATCTTCATTACTAAATTTAATGTCGGAACCATTTCTCCTGTCTTTTTGTCTGGAACCTCCTGATATTTTATTTTCCCTCCTACATCAAGGAGCCTTACATATCCGCCTTTTTCGATCAAGCAGTTTGCTTCCCGCAGTGCATCGGCAAGCCTTTCTGCCGATAGTTTTTTGTCACCCATAAAATGCTGGATCATACGGATAATCACTAAAGCCGTAAAACAGATCAGAAAATGCGCACGGATGTGAGGGCGCGTATTCAGGTAGATCGGCCTAGCATCAAAATCCCCCTTTATGATCCGGAAGGATTCCTCTATCTTCCATAGTCCATGGTAGACTTTTCGTATTTTTTCTGCGTCATAGTCCATTTCACTGGTTATGATCGCAAAATATCCATCATATTTTGCATCTTTTTCTGCCTTTTCTTTATCTACGATCGTGACCTTCTCAACCTGTTCTTTATCCAAAACCTCCCCCGTCTCTTTCATCACGGTCTCTTCTTTGACGTAGCGGTCTTTCCCATGGGAGATTCCATATGCGTTGTTCTTCGTGGATTTTTCTGCCCGACGCAGCTTTTCCTCACGCTTTTTAGCAGCCATTTCAGCATCCGCCTTTGACCAGTAAAGCAGTATTTTCCGCTGGCGTTTAACGGCTTTTTTCTTTTCTATGCGTTCCCCATTCTCACCGATTTCGAAAGAAATGTCATGTCCCTTATAATCCTCTATGATCAGTTTCCATTTATAGGAACCCTCTTTGTTTTCTGCCCATCCTTCTGGATCAAACAGATCTTTCTGGTAACGCTTGCCCTTGGTCCCTTTGAGAACTTGTGAGAATACATAGCCGTCACCCTGACTGCATAAAAGATCAATGTTATGGGAACAGTTCATTCCCTTGTCAGCAACAACCACGGTTCTCGCTACGCCGTATTCTTTTTTGAAACCGTCCAGATTCTCTTTCAGGGTATCTGAATCACTCATGTTGCCGCGGAAGATATCCATACAGACAGGGATTCCATTTCCATCTATAAATAGTCCCATCTGGATGATGGGGGTGAGCTGATGTTCTTTGGAAACCCCTTTCTGCGCAAGAGCCGGACCTGTCACCAGGTTTCCGTGTCTGTCTCGATATGTTTCATCCAGATCCGCAAAGTCTTTTTCCGTATAGTAGTTTGTTACATCATAAAAGGAATACTCCAGTTTCCTCCCAACAATAGATTCCACCTTTTCATGGATGTATTGCTGGAGTTCATAAAAGAATCCGTCGAACTGATCAAGGGCACGGTAAACCTGCGGGAGTTCAAAGTCATTTTCCATTCTATAATAACTCAGCAGGCGGGAGGCTGCCTCTCGTTTGGATGATGGATAAAGGATACGGTTTATTACGAGATAGGAAAAAATCTGGTCAAGTGAATACCTCCCCCGAAAGCCGCTGGATTCCTGGTATTGTTTTATAAAAGTAGTAATATCCAGGAGCTGATACACGGATTCCAGAAATTTATAACCATAGTTAAGCAGCCGGTTATTTTTTGTGTACATCATTTCAGATACAGGGATTTCAATGCGCAGATCCCGCTTTTTTTTCAAGCTGTCATTGCAGGCATGGACTTCTTTCCAGAAAGCGTCCTGATCTTCCTGGTCCTCCAAATACCCAAAACTTTTTATTGTACGCTGTTTAGGGGAAGAATTGGGAAACGGGCGGTAGCCTTCGGTAACACGAATCTGAGTTTTTACAGAACCATCCTTAAACGTTTTTTGTCTTTTCTGATCATGAGAAACCTCCATTCCGCATAATTATAGCATAAATAGAGCATAACGTAAATAAGAAATGATAAAAAATCCCAGAAAGTGCCATTTTTTCTGGGATTAACAAATGTTAATTTTTCCGATTATGAGCCAAAACTGTAAAACTCAGGTTATAGCACTTCAACTCACCGCCGGGGTCCAAAGAAGGGCTGATCCTGCACAGCGATCAGGGATCCCAGTACACATTAAAAGCATTCGTGGAATTCTGTGAATCCGCCGGCGTGACCCAGAGCATGAGCAAAGCAGGATACCCATACGACAATGCACCGATGGAACGGTACTTCAACACTCTGAAAAACGAATGCACCAATCTGTATGAATTCAGGACGGAAGCGCAGATGTACCAGACAGTGGAGGAATTTGCCTATGTCATCTATAACCATGTACGTCCCCATTCCTATAATGGATACAACCCCCCCCTTTTTGAAGCACGGTGCGCCTAACGACAAGTACATGGCCTGTTCCAAGATTCCGAGTGCCGGAGGAAGGAAAGCAGCTACCCCTCTGGGGCTTGCCCTTGACAGCCGCCCAAAGGGATGTTACGCTCCCAAATCCGACGGCGGGTACAAGGTAAAAATCTGTTCCTGAGTTCGTCGCCGTCGGTACCCAACTGACAACATCTCTTTGGGCGGCTGTCAAGGGTGGCGGAAACTGCGGATATCCTAACGGTAAGCAGGTAGTTTTTTTAGCCACAAATGTTACAAAAAAGCTTGACCACTACAAATCGACTATGTTATTTTTGGTTGTATAGCAGAATGTTTCTTTTGCAAGTGCCAGAAGTATTTTGTTGTTATCAGTTGGATAATATATTTGGATTCACTATCTTTGCAAATCTTGAAAATGTCAGACGATGAGAAACCGGGAAGAAAAAGATGCTTTGTCTGGTATTTTTGCAATAGTAGAGTCATAAACTGATCGTAATCCTTGTTGCAATAAGGAATTCATTTCGCGAATCTTCCGTAAAGAAGGTGCTGATAATGCCGTCAAAATACAGAAACGGATGATGCCTGTGAGCCTGATAGTGATAAATGAAAGTTTCACCTTAGCCGTAGATGTAGGAAAAGTCAGGGGAAGTGTCTTTGAGGAACTGGACATGCCAGAAAGATATATCTGTGAACTCCACAGAAAGAAATAGGGAACCCCCAAAATGCTCAGTAATACCATGTAAGGATTACGGGCTACCACAAACAGCCAAGCATATCAGCCTGGCTGTTTTTATGGATAGCTATAGAATATATTCGCATCGTTCAAGTAATTCCATATTCATCAAAAAGCCATTTCAAGAAACATTTTGCTTCTTGTGCTTCCAGATTGCTGATAGGTCTGATACGGCAGGATATCAATATGATATCATCGGCTGCTAAGTCGGGAAGTCTATCATAATCACCGTTCATACTTTTCAAAGTAGCAATTGCAATTTGAAGCTTATAATCCGAAAGATGTTTCTTGTTGCAAACAAAAATTTTAATAAGATCTTTTGTTTTACGGACTCGTGGAATATACGCTCTAGGATTATCATAATAAATAGATGCCAGACATGATTTTGTTTTCCAAAATTCTTCTAACAATTCTTTGACAGAATGGATTTCTTGATTATCTAATCTTTTTTTCATTATAGGATTGATGCCGAATCCCTCCGTCATCCGAATATCCTGATCACTCATAATTTCCCTCCTTTTATATTAAGTGATGTGGCTAAATAAATGCTGCATTGGTATGAACCCTCCTTTTGTGAATTTATGATAATTATAAAGTTGAACCAGCTTGAACTAATGACTGAAGTCCATTATATAATTTTAAAAAACTTATTTTTGCCTGTGTCTGGTCATTGGAATCTTCTATCATACAATTTTTACGTTCAATGATTTGAAGAAGCTTTAAAACAAGGTCTATATCTTCATTACTGCATTGTTCTATCCAGTGATCAAGCTGGAAAAAGAATTCAACATTTTTAGAATAAATTTTTTGTGCCTTTTCTTCCAGACTGATTTCGTTTCCATCGAAGTCAACATAGATGGGGCCATTTCGATCTGTCTGGAAACTATATCCCGCCTCTGACAAGAGAATATCTATTGGTATAGATAAATAAGGACTCAGTTTGCGTAAAGTAGAAGGCGTTGCTGTTTTTCCGTTTTCAATCCGCGATAACTCTGAATAACTGAGTTTTGCTTTTGCAGCCAGCTGCCGTACTGTCATTCCTCTTGCTTCTCGTTCCTGCTGCAGATGTTTTCCCAAGATATTATGCAAATCAGGGGCATCCTCCATTAAATCAAGATCTGGGATGGAAGGGCAAATTTTATTCTTATCATTATGCCTGTCAGAGCATTCCTCCGTGAAAGAAGGATCTGAATTAACAGGGCGAACTTCATTTTCGCTTATCATCATAGGGTAAGCCTCCTTACAATTAGATGATATAAATTGTATCAAATTTTTCAACAGATTACAATAATATTTTCGTTTTCTTGTTGCAGAAAAAAAGAGTGATTTTTTGTGCAAAATGCACAAAGTACATGAGGGAGTTTCTATTCTTTTAAATGCATTAGACATATTTACAGATAAAATGAAATAAAGTATAATATATAAGGACAAGATAATTGCAACAGAACAATAAAGAAAGCGTTGCAAAAAGTCCAGCTAAGAAATGTCAATAGGTAAAATGAAAAATGTTTAAAAAGTTTTTTAAGCAGTTGATGTAAAAAAGGGTAACTTTAATCTCTCAGGGTCTAATTCCCCGCAGCTCTGCTGCGTAACAAACTTTTTCAAATAGTAGAGGCTGTGATATACTAAAGGAAAAAGGAAGGGGAATTGTGGGGTGAGTGAGTACATACACAAATCGCACAATGTATCAGTGCTTATGTATCATTTTGTGTGTCCAGCGAAATATCGGCGAGTAGTAATAGATGATGAAGTAGACCAGGTGATCAGAGAAACATGTGAAGAGATAGAAAAGCGGTATGAGATAAAGTTTATAGAGGTAGGAACAGATAAAGACCATGTACATTTTCTGATACAATCCGTGCCAACATACAGCCCACAAAAAATAATACAAAGAGTGAAAAGCATAATAGCCAAAGAAGTATTTGCCAAATGTCCCCAGGTGAAGAAAAATTATGGGGAGGGGAATTTTGGACAGACGGATATTATGTTGCCACAGTAGGGGAACATGGAAATGAAGCGGTGATATCAAAATATGTAAGAGAACAAGGGCAAGAAAAAGAGTATAAGAAGCTTTATCAAAGCGCACTGGAGCCAAAACAGTTGAGCTTATGGGATTATATGTAGTGAAGCCACCCTTCAGATACCCCGCAGCTCTGCTGCGGGGTCGTTCATTAAGCCCACCCCCTGTGGAGATTTTCAAAATTCATAAGAACTTGTTAAGCTACGTTCTCTGCCTTGCCAGGATGCGCTGCCAGATACCGTTTACAGTGTTCCTGAGGAGTGATGAGTTCAAACGGCTTATTGTCCCGGAGCATAGCAAAGATGATGTTGCATATCTTGTGCATTACAGCCCCGACAGCCACGTTTTTCTTCTTGGCTTTGCATTTGTCGGCATAATAACTGTGGATGACCGGATTTACAGGCATCCCGCTGCCCTTGTCTACCTTAAGGTTATTGAGCGCCACCATATGCAGGATGCGTCTGGCGAGGCTGGAACCCCTTTTTGACATATGTACCTTGTCCCCGTTGAACTTCCCGGACTGCTTCACGGCAGGATCCAGGCCAAAGTATGCATACAGCTTCTTCGGGGAGGGGAACAGGTCAAACGATCCCATTTCCGCAACCAGGACCACTGCGCTCAGGAAGCCTATGCCGCGCAGCGACTGGAGAATCTTTATGCGGTCATAGACCGGGTTGCCTTTCAGGCCATCGACAGAACCATGGATTGCTTCCAGGATCGTGTCAAGGCGTTTCCGGTACTCCTGGTAAGAGTCTATGTAGAGCCGGATGCGGACGGAATTGCTTTTCAGTGCCCGCCCAAAGATGGCGGCATCTTTCGCTGCGGTCCGCAGGGCATCATACTTGGCCAGGGCATACTTTTCCCCAAAACGTGCCGTGGAACGGATCATTTCCACCACCGTTTCCTTTGGGGCGGCAAGAAGGTCCTCCGCGAGCGGATAGGCATCCAGGAGCTTTAAGGAAGTCTTTGTGGTGACCTTGCTGAACACTTTCCGGTATGCGGGAAATGACACTTTCAGCTCTGCAGTGAGCTTGAGGACAACAGCGGACTGCAGATCCCTGAAGTAGTAATAGTCGCGGACCAGGTTACGCAGGTCGATGACCTCATCATCAGGGATGATGGAAACCTTCAGGGAAGCATCCAGCCCTACTTTGGCAGCTTTTTTTGAATCAAATTTATCATTATGCAGTTTCCTTACGTTCAGATTTGTGCTATTCTTAGTGATGATAGGATTAATGACGGAGCAGTCAAAACCCTTATCGCGAAGGAAGCACAGGAGTGGGATGTGATAGATCCCGGTGGACTCAAGGAAGCAGCGGCTTTTAAGAGAATACGCCTCTTGTGCTTCCTTTATTTTTGAGATGGCAAGCTCCCGGGACTGGGGATCGGAATGAACGATCTTAAAGGGTTTCCCGGCAAGGGTGCCATTGGGGAGCATGATGGACATCCATGTGAAGTCTGCCCCGACATCAAGCCCGACTGAGAGATAGGGGATACTTTCCAGCATCTTAAGTACTTTTTGGTATTGCATGGTTTTATCCTTTCCGGCAGGTATCCATTTCCAGAGGGCGGATACACAACCTAGCGGCTTATACAGGTATAGCCGGGGGCTTCCCAACCAGCCAAAACATAAATCACCACCGAATGGACTGACAGACTTAATTGGAGGTTTCACCAGCCGGAAGACCGGTTCCCAAGGAGGCGTCGTCAATGATCCTGCCTCAGTGATTATACCTCTATATTTTGTCTGGTGCATTAAGGAAACCTCAGACAAGGTAAAAATTTTATCAATAGCCTTTGATGGAAGGGGAACCCTCCTTCAGCTATTCATCAGATGTGACTTTATAACTTATTAACTCTATAGCCCTTGTGGCTATATCATTATTATACTAGGAGGTTCGAATGGAACAGTCTAAAATAAATATTGTTGTGGGTGACATAATAAAAGAAGATTCAAGTGAAAATCCTATTTCTGAAGAATGTTTACACGCTATTGAGTTCTTGCTTTCTGAAGACAGACTGAATGACATTTCATATGATGAAGATGAAAAAGAGTGTGCTGTATTTGATTCCTTTCTGCAGAAAAATGATATGCAGCATTTAGTTTTTATGGGTGATGATGGTATAGGAAAAACAGAGTTTTTAAGAAAGTATTTTTCAATTTCCGTACATGATACTTTTAAAATAGAAAATCATAAACTGCTGATTATGTTTTCAGGTGATGGAAATGGTATTTTAGAAAATGGGAGCGATATAAAATATTTTGCCGAAGAGATAAAAAAAGTATGTGAATATTATGAACAAGCATATATAGAAGAAAGTGAATACGTTATAAGAAATTATAGTAAATTTTATGTTTTTATCTTGGAAACAAAAAAGAGTGCACTGTCTCATTCATGGCTGGAAAAGGGGCTGGATGATTCTGTTTATATGACTGAGATAGAAGATCTTAAAAAAAACAAACCATTTACTTATTATATGTTAAAGTTAAAATACTATTTGTTATTGTCTCAGCAAATCACGGATTTGATCGTAATTTGCGACAATATTATAAGTAAAAACATATATGTAGAAATTGCTGATAAAATTGATAAATGTATCCGTAATTATAACAAAATCAAAAATAAAGGATATCGTACGAAAACAATATTTGCAATAAATAACTCAACTTATTGGCATCTTTTGAATAAAAATAATTTGATTTCTGATATAACTGTACAAAAATCAAAAAATTTTAATATTCAGGGATTATTAGAAGCCGGATTTGATTATGCGAAAGCACTTGGAGAGGTGTGGATGAGAGAGCATGGGTTTGATATGCAGGCTCTTCAGAATGTTAAAGAAGCACTGGATTTTTTTAATACTAGATTTAATCAAAAATATCAGAGAATGATACTGGGTCTGTGCATGCATAATAAGAAATTAGTTTTAAAATGTTATAGAACAGTCATGTGTAACCAGACTTGGGTGCGCAAGAAACGATTTAGTTATGCAGATAATGCATATGATGAAAATCCAGGGTTTCTTTTTAATAATATTACCTGTATTCGTGCCCTTGCCTGTGGAAATGAGCAGGTATATAATCCCGTTAAAATTAGAGATTATCTGATCCCCAATATTTTATATAATACAGAAGATGAGGATTATGGAATTTATAATTTGCTGCTTATGAAATATTTTGTAAAACGGCAGGGAAACCATGAATTTATCGGAAATAAACAGGAAAATATACTTGCTATATGTGAAAATATATGGGGCAAGAGCAGTGAATATGATAATTTTGAAAAAGCAATTAACTATTTGTTAAGTAAGAAAGTATTGGACAGATATACTTTATGTACCGAAGAACATTCGGGGCATTTATTTATTACTGAAAAAGGCATAGAATTATGGGACATGTTTCACGGTGACAGTATTTTAATGGAAATATGCAGGGAAGACCGTTTCCGCGATGTAAATTTGAATATGGAGCCGAGTTATATATTATTAAATACGAAAAGACAGTACTTAATATTTGAAGACTTGCTTAACATGACTAGAGGATTCAGCAGTTTTGAGGATAAGCTATATTTGTCTGCATCAGAGAGAGGATGCAGTGTAGAATATATAAGGACATTTGGTAAAAAAAGAATGGCTTATTATCTTTTAGAAGGAGTTTCCAAATCAATAACTTATTCAGTCAGCCGATCAAATGAAAATCTGAAATCAATCTGCAAAGAAGTGCGTGATCTGGTAGAGGCTGAAAGATAATCTGACTGAGGGGGTGCAGGGATATGCGAATAATAGAAAGGATACCTGAAAATATCCGTATCTACATTCAGGAAATAGCAGAAAGAATGATACAGGGACGAGCTGTAGTTATGGTTGGAAGTGGATTTTCTAAAAATGCAAAGAATGAACGTTATACAGAAAAAATTTTCTGGACTGGAATCAGCTGGGTGATGTTTTTTATAGAAAATTATATGGAGTAATGCCGGGTGACGAAGAGCGTCCATGTTATTATAATGATGTCCTGAAGCTGGCTGGAAAAGTACAGCAGTGTTTCGGCAGGACTGCATTGGACAAGCTTCTGCTGGACAACCTTCCGGATGAAGAATATGAACCGTCCGAACTGCATGAAACGCTTTTAAAACTGAATTGGACAGATATTTTTACAACAAATTATGATACTCTTTTAGAGCGGACAAGAGCAAGGGTTTTTAATAAAAGATATCAGGTTGTGCTCAGTAAAGAAGATCTTGTGTATTCCAAATGTCCGCGTATCATAAAATTACATGGCAGTTTTCCATCTACGCGTCCTTTTATACTGACAGAAGAGGATTATCGCAAATATCCGCAGGATTTTGCGGTATTTGTTAATACAGTACGCCAGGCTCTTATTGAAAATGTAATGTGCATGATTGGTTTTTCTGGAGATGATCCTAATTTTTAAACTGGATCGGGTGGGTCCGTGATTACCTCGGAAACGAATCATCTTCTAAAATATATATGATTGGCGTATTCGATATGCAGGAAACGGAGCTGAAACTGTACTGCTCACGCAATATTGTTCTTATAAATATGAAAGACTGCATTGGTATAGAAAGCGGGCAATACGAAGAAGGGTTAAAATTATTTTTTGAAGCATTGGAATTTTTTCAGAAAGGAGATGATGAAGATAATTCTTTGGATGGCAGAGAATATGAAGAAAATATAGGTGTTATATATAGTAAATATAAATCATGCCTGAATATGATATCTTCTGATCTGCTGAAAGAATTGAAAGAATCTATTCAAAATATCACAAATGAATGGCGTTCCAAGCGAATGGAAAGCATCGACTGGTTTATAATCCCTTATTCACAGCGGGAAAAAATGGAAGAAAATATGGAACCGGGAGGTGCGTTAATAGAACTGTTAAACGAAGAAATAATCTTTAAGGAAGCAATCGATGAACTCGGAGAATTACTTTATGAATATGACTGGAAAAGAAAACAGTGTTTATTGCCGCTAAAAGTGGGCGGATCAGAAACATATGAAAAATATCTTA
Organism: Eubacterium plexicaudatum ASF492; assembly: GCF_000364225.2. GTDB lineage: Bacteria > Bacillota > Clostridia > Lachnospirales > Lachnospiraceae > Eubacterium_J > Eubacterium_J plexicaudatum. Next base: position 2,272,422 of record NZ_AQFT02000001.1, on the reverse strand, counting down.
ACAAAATCGAAAAATGGAGCAAAGAAGATACAGAACTTTGTTTTTCACTTCTAGAGTATTTCCGTGAGCATGGTCAGTTTCATCAATGGGACATGTTAGCTAGAAAGCTGGAAAATAAAGTAGATGATACACAGAAAAAAAGACTATACTGTGAACGGGCAATGAAAATGCTTTATAATCTGGAATGTGGAGATTTAGCCAATATTTTAATTGATTTGTCGAGTGTAGGGTATAGGATTGGATTAGAATTTCATATTTCTTCTTTGCTAGCAGAGTTAGGATTTTACGAAAGAGCTATTCTGTTGCTGAAAAAATATCTGGATGCTATAAGGAAACAAATGGGGAATAATATTGATTATCGTAATTTCTCACGAGAAGCTTATTTAATTGATTCGTTAGAAAATATGGAGAAATATTACGAGCACCTTGAGGGAAGAACTGATTTTGGGAAAGATAAGGACAGTCACAGCCGTCTCAAAATGCTGAAAAGTTATGACTGTGATCCGAAATACGAAAAAGATTATCTGATGCGGCGCACGATATCCTGTAAGTTCGATGAAAATGGGACGGCTGCGTATAGATTGATTGATGGAGCGGAACCGGAACAAGTCATTAAATTTATGGAAAAAACAGGTATGGTATTTCGGACTGCCTATTTTTTTGAATACACAAAAGAATTTCCAGCGCTTATAAAAGCCTTGGTTCACAGTAATCCTTATCTTGCTTTATTATGTACGTATAGATATGGAGATAAAGCAGAATGTGCAAAGATTTGGAGTAAAGAAGTTCTTAATGATATGAACTCAGATACAGCTGATAGACTGATTGAACATTGTATTAAGGCATGTGATAAAATGAAGAATATCTTCGTTCTGGAATAACGAAGGAAGATAATTTGGCAACGGTTTTACCAGAACTAACACCTTGCATTGTTTCGGCATTGTTGGAAAAGCTTCATCAAATACAAGTTACGAAATAATGAATTTTATCGTTAAAACATTAAAACATCCAGATTCATACTTAATAGAAATAAATAGAATGGTAAAAGCATCTGTTTTGCGGCTGTCTGAATTAAAGGATACTAATATAATTGACAGGTGGATTGATTTTCCTTTTGGCTGTTGTGAACCTGAAACGAACGACGAAATTCAGGATCCATTTCAATACATTGATATCAATATAGTTTCTGCAGCTGTTCCTGATGAAACAAAAATAGAGATAATAAAGAAGCATACAAAGTCTGAAAATGAAAAGAAAGGCTAGCAGCATATATTAGACTGTTAGTGACAGAAATTGTATGTAATACGGGAAGTATGCAAAGCGATGCTTTAAGAGAAGCAAAGCAGTTGAAACAAATTTCGTCTGACGATTTTCGTATACTTTCTGAAATGATAGAATGTTATGAGATAAAATATGGAAATAAAGAAAAAAAGGAGTGTGCGAAGAATGATTTTCTAGAGCAGATGATGACCCAGATAAAAGGTTTTTCAGAAAGAAGTGTGGAATATTTTACGGAATTTCGACAGGAAATTGATAAGCAGTTGCAAAAAATAAGATTTTATCATGAAAAGTGTACTGAATTTCATTGGGATACGGCAGAGATAACATCCGTAATAGTGATTTTGGAAAAATGGGCAGATACTATTCTGGATGTCAGACAGTCTTTATCTGATGAATTGGATTATTATGAAAGCTGGTGTGTTCTCGAAACTATTTTGCTTCAGGTTTTATTATCAAGTCACTCAGGTTTAAAAGGTGTCAAACAAGAAAATTTAAATTCCTTGGAAGAAAAATTATGCAAATTGAATATTCCTTTTTTGCTTGGACAAATAGCGGTTAATGAAAGTGCAGATATAGGCAAAGAATCTTACAGATTATTTTTAGAAGCTTTTAGGAAAGGCGGTCGGGAACAGGAGGAAGCTGAAAGAATATTCAGCTTTTATCAGAAATTCCCAGAAGCTGTATAATTATTCACAACAAAAAATAGGGTCAATATATTCAGGTGACTACATCGATGCAACGGGAAGCGGTAGGCGCTGCCAGCCTGAACTTTGCACTGCAGGAGGTGCTGAACCCTGCAGGAGAACGGGTTTCACAGGAGTGGTTTTGTTTTCCACAGCGGCGATATGGTCATGCAGATCAAAAACAATTACAATAAGGAAGTGTTCAATGGCGACATTGGAACAGTCCAGTCGGTAAACATCCAGGACAGGAGCCTTTTCATAAACTTTGACGGCAAGCTAGTGGAATACGATGTCACAGAACTGGACGAACTGCTCAACGCTTGTGCCACTACCATACATATAAGGCACAGGGTTCGGAATATCCGGTCGCGGTAATGCCTGTGCATTGCCACCGGATATCTCCCTATTTATGTTGCTTTTTAATAGAGCGGTAGAGTATTCATCGCTTACTAACAATGTACATCGCAACAACGAAATTTATACAATGCGGAATTGCTGAAATACTTGAAATAAAGGCATTTTACGGATTCTGCGGGTGTGGTTTTCTGTTTTTTAGGTCTGCCGCTACGATGAACGTGCTATAAAAAACTGGTGAACATTTGCCCATATATCCAAAGTTTTTAGATTTTCTTAAAACCATTTTAAGAGATTTCTATATGGGCATTTATAAGGTAACGCAGGCAGAGTATGCAGAAGTAATGGGGAATAATCGGAGAAGCTCTTCCTGTAGAAATGATTTCATGGATGGATGCAGGATACTGTAATGTACTTAGTGAAAAAGTAGTGATTGGGTAATCCTATATTTTTTCAAAATTTGAGCTGCAAAGGCTGACTTTGACTTGAGTAATTGTATTTGATTATTAGATGAAGTTTGTTATAATATTACTTGGTAATATTTGTTAAAATGTAAGAGATTTCAAGAAAGCAGCATCTATGATAAAAAGTGTAAAGAGGTTGAAGAGTATGAAAGAATATATTATTAGTCAAAGAAAGCGTTTGTATGTTAAAGACACACCACTTTACAACTTTTTGGGGTGTGTAAAATAAATTGTGTCGACAGACTGATGGATTTAACCGCTTAGGTGCCTTGTATTCCGGTTTGCGTAGGCAGTCAAGGCCGTCTGCGTTCCACGGTAAACGCAAGCTTTTATGTATTCCCAAGTTTCAAATTTTCTGTTATATTGAATTTAGTCAAAGACAATCTTTACACATTCGTGTATAATTATTTCCAAACTCTGAAAGGAAATAATTATTATGGAAAAAGAGAAAAAAGATATTTTACCCTGAATTATTCACGGAATAACAGCATTAACTGCTGAAACCCGCATAGTTACTGTATTTTAAATGAATATTGCTTTTCACTTATTTAGTGAATAGAAAAAGACCTCTATCTATGGTAAAATTTAGGTGTCTACTCCAAATCAAAACCAAAGAAAGGGTCTTTATATGGATATTTTAAACACTGTAAGCTTAGAAAGCAATAGACAGATTAAAATTAATTTTGACGGAGGCGATTTATCCTCCGATGCAGGACTTCTCCTGTTCAAAGAGTTCCTGTTTAAGATTGGAGCGGTCAAGCTCGTTAACCGTATGTTCAAAACCAATGATACCGCTTGGTTCCGCGTCCATAAGGATGATACGAATCTGATGCAGGTAATTTACCAGATTATCAGTTCCTACTTTGAGGATGACTGTGCGGACGAACTGACAAACGAACCTGTTATGACAGTTATTTTAGAGAAGGATGCCCTGGCATCCCAGCCTACCCTGTCACGCTTTTTTAACCGCATGGATGGAGATACGATCAGCCAGTTAAACCAGATCACCCGTGAACTCCGTAAAGTCATCTATTCCATAAAGAAACCGGAATTCATGCTTTTTGATATTGATTCCACACTTCTTGATGTCTATGGGAATCAGGAAGGGGAAGGTTTCAACTACCATTATCAGGCCCACGGTTATCATCCGCTGTTATGCTACGACGGGCTGACCGGCGATCTGCTAAAAGCACAGCTTCGTGACGGCACCATGTATTGCAGCAAAGAGGCAGATATTTTTATGAAGTCCCTTCTGGATGAATTTCTCTGCGATTTCCCGGATATGCCGCTTTTTCTTCGCGGTGACAGTGGCTTTGCGTCACCAGACCTGTATGAAGTTCTTGAAGATAAAAACTGCAAATATGCCATCCGGCTCAAGGAGAACGCAAAACTCCGTGAATTGGCAGAAGAGGAAAACCAGGCACTGTACCGCGCAACGAAATTCAACCAGGTAGATTACGCCGTCGAGTATGGGGAATTCCTGTACCAGGCCGGTTCATGGAACCATCCACGCAGGGTGGTCTTTAAAATAGAAAAGCCGTATGGGCAGATGGTCCATCTGTATACCTTTATTGTCACAACACTGGAAATGGAACCTTATCAGGTGATCCAGTTCTATTGCGGAAGAGGCAAAATGGAAAATTTCATCAAGGAATGCAAAAGCGGTTTTGACTTTGCCTCTGTAAGCAGTTCCTCAAAGCTGGTAAACGCGAACCGCCTTCTGGTTCATGCGTTAGCTTATAACCTATTCAATTGGTTTAGACGATTGGCGCTTGCTGTCAGCATGAGAAAACAGCGCATTGATACCATACGATTAAAACTGCTGAAGATAGCCGCAAGAGTGGTAAAATCAGCACGATATAAATATTTCAAGCTATGCAGCAGCTGTCCCTACAAGAAAGAATTCTACGAGACACTGGAAAACATCCGTAACCTGCAGCCACAGTTGGAATAACAACTGTTAATGGACCTTGACAGCCACAATAAATTTCTAACCCTATCATAGGAGAAGTCTGCCCATTTTTAGGCTATCTTGCGACAGAGTGAGGTATCAGGAGTGATTGTAATGGTAACTACGGCGGATTTTATGTGAGTTTATACTGCCGTGAATAATTCGGGTTTACTGATCGATTGTATGCGTGAAATCCCAGATCCAAGGGCTCCATACAACCAAAGACACAAATTTCTTGATATTATCATTATCGCTGTCACAGCTGTCTTTGCAGGGATGGATACCTGGAATGAGATTGCAGACTGGGCGGCTTCTAAAAAACAATGGCTGGGAACGTTCCTTGAACTGCCAGGCGGCATTCCTTCCCATGATACGATAAACAGGGTTTTCCAGATGATCGAGCCGGAAAATTCCATGATGCATTTTTCCGGTGGGCCAGCGCCGTGTCAGGCAAAGTAAAAGGCGTAGTGGCGATTGATGGTAAAACAGCAAGGCGCAGCAGGGAAGAAGCAGGGGATATCAAACCGATCCACACGGTCAGCGCATGGGCAGTAGAATCATCCCTTGTACTGGGCCAGTTGTGTGTGGATGAAAAAACAAACGAGATAAAGACAATACCAGAGCTTTTGGACATTCTGTGCCTGGAAGGGTGTATTGTCACAATTGATGCGATGGGAACGCAGAAAGAGATCGCCCGCAAGATCATTCACAAAAACGCAGATTATATCCTGCAGGTGAAAGGGAACCAGCAGACACTTATGGACGATATCCGGGAGTATTTTGAAAAAGATGTATTTACGGAAAAGAAAGATGCCCTGGAAAAGGCGGAGCGTTACTATAAAGATCTGTGTAAGGAGCACGGGAGGATAGAAAAGAGGGAGTATTACGTTGAAAATGATATTGAATGGTTCAGGCAGAGGCATCCGGAGTGGGAGGGCCTTGCAGGTATTGGGGCATGTGTATCTACAGTAACGGAAAAAGGGAATACCGTAACAGCTGTAAATTACGCCATATACAGCAGGAAAGGAATGACAGCCGCAGAATATGGGAAAAGTGAAAGGGCACACTGGGGGATTGAAAACAGCCTGCACTGGGTGCTTGATATCGCGTTCAGGGAGGATGAAAGCCGGATCAGGGCTGGAAATGCAGCAGAAAACATGAATATGGCACGCCATATAGGAGTAAATCTGCTAAAACAGGAAAAAAGCTGTAAGATGGGGATTGCCAGCAAAAGAAAGAAATGCGGGTATGACATGGCTTACCTTTATAAAGTATTGGGCGGATTAAATACTGGAATAAAATAGAGGGTACGAATTAAATACATCGTTTAACACATGGCAGAACCCCATGTCTAGTTATTATACGCAAAATAATTTAACCATCGCATCTTTACGTATAGTTTTAATCGTGAAAACTGATATCTCCAAATTTATAAAAAGTTTATAAAACCTGCGTTTACCGTGGTGGTAAACCTCCCTAACTTGAAAAAGAAGGGAGGTGGTGCAGATGGATACATACGAAGTATTAAGCCTGTTACTTTTGGGTGGTAATTTCCTGATAGCACTGCTTGCCTATATTGATAGGACGAACAAGCGAAAATAAATAAGCCTACCTTGTACTTGGCAGTCGGGTAGGCTTATTGCCAACTTAGGAGGTCAACCACTTTGTGGGCGGTTACTCCTTTTATGTTTACAATATAGCATATCTTGGCTTTGATTGCAAGAGCATTTTTTACTCAATGATCTGCAAAGCTCAGGCTACAGCATATTCAAAAAAGAATTTCAAATATTATGTAAATGAATGATAGCAATTATATTGTAATACTTTCCGTTGTTTTGCAACCCCTAATAGATACTTTCATTCATAAAACCTTAATCCACCCGCAATAGCTGGATTTTTTTACGTCAAGTCTTATGTATTTTTTGTTGTATTATATTGTGTTTCACGTGAAACAATGGTATAATATTCTTCACCGTTGTTTTGCAACCCCTAATAGATACTTTCATTCATAAAACCTTAATCCACCCGCAATAGCTGGATTTTTTTACGTCAAGTCTTATGTATTTTTTTGTTGTATTATATTGTGTTTCACGTGAAACAATGGTATAATATTCTTCAGGAGGTGATTTTTTGTACCTTAAGAAAAGCTTTAACAAAAAGAGAAACAAGACTCAGCTTTCTTTTGTCCAGGGGTATCGCATCAATGGGAAAGTGAAGCATAAAGTTATACAAAACCTTGGATATTTGGAAGACTACCTGGACAAATATGAAGATCCGATAGCTTATTTTCAACAGGTCGCAAAAGAATGGAATGCAAGTCAGGCTGCACCGGAAACCATTGAAGTAAGGCTTTCGGAAAAACTCCCGGATCAATGCAGCAACCGGAAAAATCTTGGATATGCCATTATTAAGATCGTTTATGCTAAACTCAGGATCCGTGAATTTTTTCAGAATAAGCAGCGCCAGCTTCCTGCAGAGTATAACCTGAACAGCATTTTTTCCCTGTTGATATTCAATCGGTTCCTGTTCCCATCTTCAAAAAAGAACGCTTATGAAACGAAAGGCCGTTTTTTTGACAGCTTCAGTTTCTCACTGGATGATGTCTACAGGGCGCTCGGCTATTTCAGCAGATATTCGCATGAACTCCAGAAGCATTTGCATGCCGAAGTTTCCAGCCTTATCGGCAGGAATTCCGAAAAAGCTTATTATGATGTCACCAACTATTATTTTGAAATACCATATGAAGACGAGGACGCTGGCTCGGACACGGAAAGAAAATTGAAGCGTAAAAAAGGACCGTCGAAAGAACACCGCAAAGACCCGATCATTCAAATGGGGCTTCTCATGGATCCTAACGGCATCCCAATGGCATTCCATACTTTCTCCGGCAACGAGAGCGAGAAGACAACTATGCTCCCGGCGATACAGAGGGTCAAAAAGGATTATGAAATCGGCAGGATCATAGTTGTCGCTGACAGGGGGCTGAACACCAGTGACAACACATCTGTCCTTTCCGGAACCAATGCATCCGATGAGAAAAATAATGACGGTTATGTATACGGCCAGAGTATCCGTGGGGCCGATGCGGAATTCAAAAAATGGGCGCTGGAACCGGACGGGTATGTTACAGCAATGGAAAAAAACAAAGATGGGGAAGCTATTCCATTCAAACACAAGTCCAGGCTGTACGCAAAAGAGATAACCAAAAAAGATTCGAATGGGGCGCGCAGGCTCAAGATGAGAATTTATCAGAAACAGATGGTATATTATTCTGAGAAATACGCAAAGAAACAAAGACATGAAAGGGAAAAAGCCGTTGCAAAGGCAAGGGACCTGATCAAAAATCCTGCAGGCTACACGAAAGCGACCAGCTATGGATGCACTGTGTACATTAACAATGTTTCCTTTTCTAAGGATACCGGAGAAATTGTCAATGGAAAAGAACTTACCATCAATGAACAAAAAATTGCCGAAGAAGCGCAGTATGATGGCTATTACGCCATTGTCACAAGTGAAAAAGAGCTTTCTGACAATGAAATCCGTGACATATATAAAGGGTTATGGGAAATAGAAGAATCATTCAAGATTATAAAGAGCGAATTCAAAACCAGACCTGTATTTGTTTCTAACGAAGATCATATACAGGCGCATTTTTTAATTTGTTTTGTGACACTGGTTGTAATGCGCGTTTTAGAGCAGCTCATAGGAAAATGCCATTCTGTCAGGCAAATCCGGAATTCCCTGGCAAGCTATTGCTGTTCGTATTTAGACCGGAATTATTATGTGTTCGATTATCGGGACGATGTAATTTTGACTATGGAGAAGACATTTGGATTAGACCTAAGCAAAAAGTACATGCAGCTTTCGGAAATCAAAAAAATATCTATGTATAAGGATGTATAAAAATATAAAATTTTTATAAACTCAAAAAAGCGAAAAAATACAACAACTCTATGCATTTAAAAAAAGCTCCAAACTCCAGTATTTACAAGGAGTCCAGAGCTTTTTTTACTCAATCACCTGCAAAACTCAGGATATAGCATATCTTGGCTTTGATTGCAAGAGCATTTTTTACTCAATGATCTGCAAAGCTCAGGCTACAGCATATTCAAAAAAGAATTTCAAATATTATGTAAATGAATGATAGCAATTATATTGTAATACTTTGGTAATAATTCAATTGAATTCTTGTATAAGTTGCAAAAACCGTAATAATTCTATAAAATTATGGAAAAAGTATTGAATTTGCCTTCTGATTGTGCTACAATAACAAAAGTCGTGAATCTGTACATTCTGCAGATATCGGACGTACGGATTAATTACAAAATGGAGGTGTCAATTTTGGCTGCGGTGAAGCTTATTTTGGAAGTTTTATTTATTATAGTATGTATCGCGTTAACAGTGATTATTTTAATGCAGGAAGGCAAATCGGCAGGTTTGGGAGCGATTGCCGGTGCGGCAGATACTTACTGGGGCAAAAACAAGGGCCGTTCCATGGAAGGAATGCTTGTAAAGCTGACAAGAGTACTTGTTGTATTGTTTATCGTTATTTCAGCAGTGTTGAATATCGGAAGCTTTCAATAATGAACGAATGAAACTGTCGCGGGGAGCGGCAGTTTTTTTGTCATCCGCATAAAAAGTTAATCGGAAATAATTAAATAATTAAGGATGAAATATATGGACAAAAAATTATTCGAAGAAAGAAAAAAATGATTTATGAATTTATCTGCGACGAGCTGTATGTGCCGATGAAAGCAAAAGAAATGGCAGTGGTGCTGCAGGTGCCAAAAAACCAGAGAACGGAATTGCAGGAAATACTGGATGCGTTAATAGAAGAGTGTCGGATTGAAGTATCCAAAAAGGGGAAGTATGCGAAGGCCCAGGGAAATGTACGGATTGGTGTCTTTACAAGCAATGCGAAAGGGTTTGGCTTTGTAACGGCAGAAGGAGAAGACGAGGATTATTTTATAGCCGGTGAAAATCGTAACGGGGCCGTTCATATGGATCAGGTACAGATACGGCCGCTGCCCGTACAAAGCGGCAGACGCAAAGAGGCGCAGGTCGTACGGGTATTGTCGCATGGTTTGGAAGAACTGGTCGGCACGTATGAAGACAGTTCGACATTTGGGTTTGTAGTGCCGGACAATCAGAAGTTTGGAAAGGATATTTTTGTTGCCAAAGAGCATTCGCTTGGTGCGGTTTCCGGGCATAAAGTTGTCGTAAAGCTGACAAATTATGGTGAAAAAGGGAAGAAGCCGGAAGGCAGAATCGTTGAAATACTGGGGCATCGCAACGATCCGGGCGTTGATATTTTGTCAATTATCAAAGACTTTGACCTGCCTACAGGCTTTGAAGAGAAGCTGCTGCGTCAGGCGGTGAATGTGGCTAAAGATGTCAGCGAAGCGGATATGCAGGGACGCAAAGATCTCAGAGACTGGCAGATGGTGACGATAGATGGAGAAGATGCAAAAGATCTGGACGATGCGGTTTCCTGTGTTATGGAAGGGGAGCATTACCGTCTGGGCGTGCATATCGCGGATGTAAGCAACTATGTGCAGGAACATTCTGCGCTGGATGTGGAGGCGCTTCATCGCGGGACAAGCGTGTATCTGGTAGACCGGGTCATTCCGATGCTGCCGCATAAGCTGTCCAACGGAATCTGTTCACTGAATGAAGGGGAAGACCGTCTGGCTCTAAGCTGCATGATGCTTATTGACAAAAATGGAAAGGTGATAGATCATGAAATTGCAGAAACTGTGATTCGTGTGGACCGGCGGATGAGTTATACGGAAGTAAAAAAGATTTTGGATGATCAGGACGAAGCGCTTTGTCAGAAGTATGAAACGCTTGTTCCGATGTTTTTGCGTATGAAAGAGCTTGCGGCGCTGCTGCGTAACAAGCGGCAAAAGCGTGGTTCGATTGATTTTGATTTTCCGGAGACAAAAATTATTCTGGATGAACAGGGAAAACCATTGGAAATTTTGCCCTATGAACGCAATACGGCGACGAATTTAATCGAAGACTTTATGCTGATTGCAAATGAGACGGTGGCAGAGGATTTTTTCTGGCAGGAAGTGCCGTTTGTGTACCGTTCCCATCAGACGCCGGACCCGGAACGGGTAAAAAAACTGGCTGCGTTTATTTCCAATTTCGGACTTACGATTCACGGTCCGCGGGATGACATTCATCCGAAGGAGCTGCAGAAGCTGTTAGGCAATATTGCAGGCACACCACAGGAAGCAATGATCAGCAGGCTGACGCTGCGGTCTATGAAACGGGCAAATTACACGGTCGACTGTCTGGGACATTTTGGACTTGCAACGCAGTATTACTGTCATTTCACGTCGCCGATCCGCCGGTATCCGGATCTGCAGATACACCGGATTATCAAAGACTGCCTGCGCGGACGGATGAATGAAAAAAGGCAGATGCATTATGAAGCGATTCTGCCGGAAGTCGCGAAACATGCCAGTGACATGGAGCGCCGCGCAGATGAAGCGGAGCGGGAGACGGACAAGCTGAAAAAAGTGGAGTATATGCAGGAGCGTATCGGAGAGACGTTTACAGGAGTAATCTCCGGTATTACCTCGTGGGGCATGTATGTGGAGCTGCCGGATACGATTGAGGGCATGGTACACGTTACCGCATTAACGGACGACTATTATCATTATGATGAAGCTGCTTATGAACTGGTCGCAGAGACGGGCGGCAGAAAGTTCAAGCTTGGGCAGACGATACAGGTTGTCTGTGTATCTGTGAATAAGCTGATGCGGACGATTGATTTTGTACCGGCAGAGTTTGCGGACGACCGGTCGGATATGGCCGATACGGACAGCGAGTAAGGGAGACGGACATGGGAAAAGAGAATTTTAAGCTGATTGCCAATAATAAAAAGGCCAGACATGATTATTTTCTGGAAGAAAATTATGAATGCGGTATCTGTCTGCATGGTACGGAAGTGAAATCTCTGCGTATGGGAAAGTGCAGTATCAAAGAAGCGTTTGTGCATATTGAAAATGGGGAAGTGATATTATATGGCATGCATATCAGTCCATATGAAAAAGGAAATATTTTTAACAGGGACCCGCTGCGGCCAAAAAAGCTGCTGCTTCATAAGCGCGAGATTTTAAAGCTTCAGGGACGGATCAAAGAAAAAGGGTATACCATTGTTCCAGTGCAGGTGTACCTGAAAGGCAGTCTTGTAAAAGTGCAGATTTCACTGGCAAAAGGTAAAAAACTGTATGACAAGCGGCAGGATATTGCAAAAAAAGACGCGAAACGGGAAGCGGAGCGTGAATTTAAAGTGCGTAATTTATAGCGGCAGGTTTTCGGGTGCCTGAGTTTTTTCATGAACATTTGCGGGGAGAATATAAGATGCCAAAAAAGAAATATTATGCGGTAAAAAAGGGTCTGCAGACCGGGATTTTTGAGACATGGGACGAATGCAGGCGAATGGTGCACGGGGTCGCGGGAGCGGTATATAAAAGCTTTGCATCCAAAGAAGAAGCGGAGCGGTATTTAAACGGAACGACGCAGGCGGAGCCATTGCATGAAGCAAAAATAGAAAACGGCTTAAAGGCATATGTGGACGGCAGTTTTGATAAAAAGATCAGGCGGTATTCGTTTGGCTGTGTACTGCTTACACCGGACGGGGAAATTATCCGGGAATCAGGCAGCGGCAACGATCCGAAATCTCTGGAACTGCGCAATGTCACAGGAGAAATGCTGGGTGCGATGTTTGCGGTAAAATGGGCTATGAAACAGGGGTATCAGGCAGTGGAAATCTGCTATGATTATGCCGGTATCGAGCAGTGGGCGACGCATGGCTGGCAGGCGAAAAATGATCTGACGAAACAATATGCCGCCTATATGGACCGCTGCAGAGAGCGTATTTATATTTCGTTTACGAAGATTGCCGCGCATACCGGCGATACGTATAACGAAGAAGCGGATCGGCTTGCGAAGAAAGCTCTGACAGAAAAAGACGGAATACCGCTTGTGTAAACAGGGCGGCCGCAGGATAAACGTATGACGAACGGAGGAAATGGGAATGGAAGAAACGACAAAAAAAATAGCGGAACGTATGGGATGTAAGTATCAGGCATTTGAAAAAGGATCGGATCCGAAGCTTGTGGAAAAAGCATATATGGCTGCTTTGGAGAACGCAAAGGCCGGTGGCTATTATCCGGCAATCATCTGTCTGGAATCATATGCCGTAGAAGTGCTGCTGGAAGGTGCGCTGGGCGGCGGATATGACAGACAGCAGATACTTGACAGCTGTCAGGATAACGGGCAGGAAATTTTGAAAGAACGATATGCATCCTATACGGAATATTGGGAAGAAGGGGAGATCAATGATTTTATCGGAACGGAGACGGAAGGAGAAGTGCAGCGTGAATTTATCGGATACCGTTCTTTCCGGGACGGTACATTGCAGGAAGATACGTTATTATTAGAGATTCCGGTAAAAAATCCATGGGAAATTATCGCATATCTTCCGATGGGCGGATGGAACGAATGCCCGTCTCCGGAAGAAATGATTTCCATTTGTAAATACTGGTATGAAAAATATGAGGCGGTTCCGGCGCTTTTTACGTCTGACGTAATGGAATTTTACGCACCGAAGGGATTAAATGGCGTGGACAGTCTGGAAGCGGCCAAAGAACAATATGCGTTCTGCACGGACCGTGTGGACCAGGGGACGAGTACGTATAAAATATCGGAACTGGCCGCAGGACTGGAGCAGTCTGTTGTCTGGTATTTCTGGTGGGACTAAGAATCACAGTTCATAAGTGCAGAAAGGTTGCGAAAAGATGAAAATAGTTGTTCTTATTGAAGATACGGGCATCGAAAATACCGGAATGGAAGATATTTTTACAAATCCATCCTGCTGTTTTGAACATGGACTGTCCCTGTATGTGGAAACAAAGAAGCACAAATTGCTGGTAGATACGGGGGCGACAGATGCTTTTATAAAAAACGCCGAAAAGCTGAACATTGATCTTACCGGAGTAGATACGGTAATCATAAGTCATGGGCACTATGATCATACAGGGGGAATTCCGGCGTTTCATGAGCTGAATCCAAAAGCGCAGATTTATATGCAAAGATCTGCGTGCGGAGATTTTTATCATGGAGAACGCTATATCGGTATGGATCCTGCCATTGCGGAATTGGACTGTGTGCATATGCTTGACGGAGACTGCCGGATTGATGAGGAACTTTTTTTGTTTACAAAGATTACAGGCAGAAAATATTTTGCAAAAGCAATCTGCTGTTATCCAAAAAAGTGAATGGACAGCATGCTCCGGATACGTTTGAACACGAACAATGTCTGGTAATTACACAGGGGAGGAACATACGGTCATATCCGGCTGTGCGCACAATGGAATTTTAAATATTTTAAGCAAATATCAGGAATGGTATGATAAGCCGCCCAAAACCGTAATCAGTGGGTTTCATATGATGAAAAAGGGAGCTTATGAACAGGTGGAGGCACAGATCATATGTGAAACAGCCGCACAGCTTTGTACGGAAGAACTGTCCGATACGGTTTTTTATACCGGACACTGTACCGGAGAGCAGGCGTTTGCTCTGATGAAGCCTTATATGGGCGACAGACTGCGCAAGATACATAGTGGTATGCAAATCTTTTGATCATACGTGACGCCGCAGCGCGTGTTTGAGTTTTCAAACACGCGCTGCGGCGTTGTGAAATGGTAATGGTTTATTGTAACAGTGATAATACGCCCTGTGAGCTTTGATTGGCCTGTGCAAGCATGGCCTGCCCTGCCTGCTCTAAAATGTTATGAATGCTGAATGTGACCATTTCATCAGCCATGTCGGTGTCACGGATACCGGATTCCGCAGCAGCCGTATTTTCGGCGGTATTATCAAGATTTGCAGTCGTATGCTCCAGCCGGTTTTGTACCGCGCCCAGAGAAGAACGCATCTGGGAGACTACGTCTGACGCATTTTGCACGAGTTTCATCGTTCTTCCCGCCATTTCGTAAGAATCGACAAACAGGCAGTGCTCCGGATCAAAATGGTTTTTCTTTCCGGTTGCCACATCAAAGGACATCCAGTTAAAGTAAGCGGTGTCTCTTTCGTCAATCATTTCGATATAATCAATGGAAGGGGTAGATTCCAGGATTTTGTCAATCGTGTCCGGATTGTCAAATAAAAATGCCAGTCCCAGGGCATGAGTATCCATTGCTTTGATGTCAAGCACAATGTTCTGTCCGGAAAGCGCGCCTACCTGGAGGTTTTTATTTTTAAAGGTGCCGTCTAACAGATTCATGGAATTAAACTGTGTTGCACTGGCTACCCGGTCAATTTCAATTCCGAGCTGATCAATCTCTTTTTTAATGCTGTCTCTGTCAATCGTCGTATTTGTATCATTTGCTGCCTGTGTAGCCAGTTCGTTCATTCTGTGCAAGATCGAATGCACTTCATTGAGCGCGCCTTCCGCTACCTGAATTAAGGAAACCCCATCCTGTGCATTTTTGGATGCTTTTCCTAATCCCCGTACCTGATAACGCATTTTTTCCGAAATGGATAAACCGGCCGCATCATCCGCCGCACAGTTGATTTTATATCCGGAAGACAGCTTTTTGGTCGAATCCGCCTTTTTTGACGAGGTGCCGCCTAACATTCTTTTGGCATTTGCCGCCTGTAAATTATGTTGTATTACCATATCTTATTCTCCTTATCCGAACCTCTGATTTTCGTGTGTGCATATCTAAAAATCAGGCCGGTATTCTGAATGCTTTACTATGAATATATATTATATCGGTCTGCTTTATTAATTTCCATATGACTGTTTCCTGAAAATTCCATAATTTTTTAAATATCATAAAATTGGCCGCAGTATTAATAAAAATTATTATTAATAGAAAAATTTTCATGGAAGCATTGCATTTTAGTGAAAAGGATGATAATATGTACATAATAGATGCGGTATTTGTTAAATATGCACGAGATATGACGATGCAATACTAGTATTGCATCCGGCAATCACGAGAATTATGCGTATCATGTTAAGATGAAAAGGAGTTGTGGAAAGTGAAACGGATACGGACAGAAGACGCGGTCGGTCACGTATTGTGTCATGATATGACGCAGATTATCCGGGGCGTTGTAAAAGATGTGGTATTTCGAAAAGGCTATGTGATTCAAGAAGAAGATATTCCGGTGCTGTTAAGCATTGGAAAAGAGCACATATATATTTGGGAAAAAGACGAGGCGATGCTGCATGAAAACGATGCCGCACAGGCGCTGTGTGAATTGTGCCAAAATGAACATATGTATCCGTCCGAAATCAAAGAAGGAAAGATTGAGCTGCTTGCGGCATGTGACGGGTTGTTTCAGGTGGACACGCACAGGCTGAACCAGGTAAACGCGCTGGGCGAGATGATGATTGCCTGCCGTCATGGGAATTTTCCGGTACACGAAAATGACAGACTGGCCGGGATGCGTGTGATTCCGCTTGTAATTGAAAAGAGAAAATACGGCGTGCAAAAGAGCTGGTTGGAGAAAAGCCGCTGTTTGCGCTTCGGCCTTTTTGAAAAAGAAAGCAGGCATTGTGGCGACGGGAAGTGAAGTGTATACGGGAAGGATTCGGGATACTTTTACGCCGGTTGTTCTGGATAAACTGGAAGAATACCATGCGGATATCGTTGGCTGTGAACTTTGCAGCGATGACAGCCGGATGACAGCCGCGGCAATTCGCGGCCTGATCGGACGAGGGGCGGATTTGATTATCTGCACCGGAGGAATGAGTGTGGATCCGGATGACAGAACACCGGCAGCAATCCGCAGTGTGGCAGATTCCGTCGTTACGTACGGGGCGCCGGTTCTGTCGGGTGCCATGTTTCATGTCGCTTGAGATTCATATTACTAAAAATCTGAAAAATTTCCGCCTGCATGTGAATTTTTCTTCCCGGTCGGACCGTATCGGCATTCTAGGCGCATCCGGCAGCGGAAAAAGCATGACGTTAAAATGCATCGCAGGCATCGAAACACCGGATGAGGGAATGATACGGACGCCGGATCATGTTTTTTTTGACTCCGCCGCAAAACGAAACAGGAAGCCGCAGCAAAGAAGCGTAGGGTATCTGTTTCAAAATTATGCGCTGTTTCCGACGATGAATGCGGCGCAAAATATTGGTTCGGCATTAAAAGGGAAAAGGGCGGAAAAGAAAAAACGGGTGGAAGAGCTGATCGAACGCTTTCGACTGTCCGGACTGGCAGATCGTATGCCGCATGAACTGTCCGGCGGACAGCAGCAGCGGGTAGCGCTGGCAAGAATGCTTGCCGCGCAGCCGGACGTGATTTTACTGGACGAGCCGTTTTCGGCGCTGGATGTGACGTTAAAAGATCAGATGCAGCGGGAAATGCAAATGCTACTGGAAGACTTTCCGGGAACGGTCGTTTTGGTATCTCACAGCAGAGACGAAATCTATCGTTTCAGCCAGGAAGTGCTTGTGTTAGATCAGGGGGAAGACCTGGTGTGCGGCAGGACAAGGGATATTTTTGAAAGGCCCGTATACCGGGAAGCAGCCAGGCTGACCGGGTGCAAAAATTTTTCCGCCGTAAACAGACCGGATGTGCGCAGGGATGCGCATACGTATACGATAGAAGCGGCCGACTGGGGAATTTTGCTGCATCTTCGCAATCCGGTGCCAGAAGAGGTATCCTGCATCGGATACCGGGCACACGATCTGATTCCGGTCTGGGGAACCAGGCCGGACAACAGTATCCGCGTAGCGGTGGCAGAACAGGCACATTTGCCGTTTGAGGACAAATATTATCTGCTTCCGGAAGGAGATGCAGCTGAAAAAAAGCCGATTTGCTGGTTTGTACAGTGAGATCGGATACCGGAGATCGAGCAGAAGGGAATGCCGGATTATTTACAGTTCTCAGAACGGAAGATGATGTTTTTAAAAGAAAAAGAAAACCGTTAGAGCGCGTTTGAAATTGCTTTATTTCTTTATTCAAATACGCTCTGGGAAAGAGAGGCAGACAGAATGGAACTGACACATTTTGACAATGACGGAAATGCGCGGATGGTCGATGTAACGGAAAAAAATGATACGGTACGAACGGCAGTGGCAACCGGAACAATTCAGGTGAACGAAGCCGTATACGAGGCAGTTACGGCAGGCACGGTGAAAAAAGGCGATTGTACTTTCGGTTGCGGCAACGGCTGGCATTATGGGGGCGAAGAATACGTCGCAGCTGATACCGATGTGCCATATTCTGCCGTTAAGCGGATGTAAGATTACGTTTGAGATGGAGCCGCAGCTTTATACGATCCGCTGCTATTGCACCGTAACGGTAACCGGAAAAACCGGCGTCGAGATGGAAGCTCTGACGGGGGTCAGTACGGCGCTGTTAACGATTTATGATATGTGCAAAGCATTGGATCGTACGATGAAAATCGGAGAGATTCATCTTTGCAGCAAGACAGGGGGCAGAAGCGGGAATGTCGTATATCGGTAAAAGTAAAGCTTGTTATAAATATTCCCGTACGTCTCTGACAAGATTTTCTTCCAGGCTGATCAGGCGTTTGGCAATATCTTTGGAGGTCTCGTCAGCCGCCTGATATTCGTTCAGAAATTGATGCAGTGATTTGATGCCCATATTGCAGCCGTCTGTCATCAGGCTGGCAATCGTATGGTCGGATTCATTGAGGACAAGCTTTACATTTGTTTTTAGCCACGACATGCCCTGTGCCATCAAATCCGGCTCTTTTCCTTCGTCGTGGTACTGGTTTAACAGAATTTGAATTTCTTCTTTTAACAGGATATGGCTGTTTTTACAGCTGATCAAATCCTGTTTTAGTTTTTCGTTACTGACATAGGAAATAACGTCATCAATGGACGCAACACCCATTTTTATGCCGGCGTCACATTCCCGTAATAATCTTATCGTATCCTGTTCAATCATAGATAGTCTCCTTTTATTTGTTTTGCCATAGGATGTGTATCTGCGTCGGTTTTTATGTATTTTCGTTTGCTTTTTGTGCGGGTATTTTGTATACTGATATACAAAGCAAGTTTAAGGGGATGATCAAATGGGGAGTTATCTGAATCCGGGAAGCAAGGGGTTTCGCGAAAGTCTGAATTCTGAAATTTATATAGACAAAACGATGCTGATACAGCAGACAAATGCGGTGATCAATACAAGGCAGAAGTTTTTGTGTGTCAGCCGTCCAAGACGTTTCGGAAAATCAATGGCTGCGGATATGCTGGCCGCATACTATAACAGAGGCGAGAACTGTGCGCCGTTGTTTGATCCTTTCGCGGTTGCTCAGATCGAATCATATAAAAAACATTTGAACAGGTATGATGTGATCAAGATCAATATGCAGGAATTTTTAAGCATGACAGATTGTGTGAGCGAAATGGTGTCTATGATTAAAAATTATCTGATTTTGGAGTTGACGGAACATTTTGAGCAGGTGCGTTTTCGGGACCCTCATAATTTGATTCGGATTATGAAAGACATTTTTTCCGGTACAAAGCATACGTTTATTGTTTTGATAGATGAATGGGATTGTCTGTTTCGGGAATACCGTTCGGACGAAGAGGCACAAAGGCAGTATCTTGATTTTCTGCGCGTATGGCTGAAAGATCAGGATTATATTGCACTCGCTTATATGACAGGTGTTCTTCCGATTAAAAATATGGCTCACATTCCGCCTTAAATATGTTTACCGAATATTCTATGACCGAACCGGGTAATCTGGCGCCGTATTTCGGATTTACCGAGCAGGAGGTAAAAAGACTTTGTGCGGATTACAATATGAATTTTGAGGAAGCACAGGCATGGTATGATGGCTATCGGCTTGTTTCTCATACGCAAAAGGGAGAAGTGTGTTATTCCATATACAGTCCCAAGTCGATTGTAGAAGCAATGCTCAGGCATACGTTTGGCACATACTGGAATCAGACGGAAACATATGAGGCGCTTAAGATTTATATCCGGATGGATATGGACGGATTAAAAAACGCCGTTGTCAAAATGCTGGCAGGAGAGAAAATCTGTCTTCAAACAGGGACGTTTGTAAATGACATGACGACGTTTGTATCCAAGGATGACGTATTAACGCTTCTGGTGCATCTCGGATATCTGACATACGATAACCGGCAGCAAATGGCCTCGATTCCGAACAAAGAAGTTTCACAGGAATATGTAAATGCAATTCGTACAATGGACTGGCATGAAGTGATCCGTTCCATAGAGGCTTCCAAAAAACTGCTGGAATCTTTGTGGGCAATGGATGGCAGAGCCGTTGCAGAAGGGATTGACCACGCACATAAAGAATTTTCCATGCTGCAGTATAATGATGAAAATGCTTTAAGCTGTACGATCAACCTGGCTTTTTATTTTGCGAGAGAGTATTACACAATGATCAGGGAACTGCCGGGAGGAAAAGGCTTTGCCGATATTTGTCTAATTCCAAGAAAGCTGCATATGGATAAGCCGGCCGTTATCATTGAACTAAAATGGGATCAATCTGCATATGGTGTGGTTGCACAGATAAAAGACAGAGGTTATGTGGAGGCTTTGCGTGATTATGGCGGAAATCTTTTGCTTGCAGGAATTAACTATGATAAAAGAAAAAGGTGCATACCTGTGTTATTGAAAAGATGTATTATTTTGCGTAGCATTAACAAATAATTGTCTCAAAACGCTTGCATATTCCAATACACATTGTTATAATAATCTGGAACAACAAATGAACACGTGGGGAGTCCATGCTAATGGGCTGAGAGTAAGCTGACAGCGCTTAGACCCGGAACCTGATTTGGATCATGCCAACGTAGGGAAGCAGAACAGTCATTTCAGCATAGCTGAAAACAGGACGATACCAGGTAGATCCGGGTATCGTTTTTTTGTATATCGGGTTTTGTAACTTTTGTTTTCACAATATTGATCGACAGGAGGACGGATATGAACGGCAGGAAAAAGGAGCTGCTGCTGTATGCGGTAACAGATCGAAGCTGGCTGTGCGGCCGTAGTTTGTACGAACAGGTCGAAGAAGCGCTGCAGGGCGGTGTGACGATGGTGCAGCTTCGGGAAAAAAAGATGTCCGGGCAGGCGTTTTTAAGCGAAGCGGAACAAATGAAAGAACTGTGCGCCGGATACCGGACGCCTTTGATTATTAATGATGAGGTGGAAATTGCGCGTGCGGTGGATGCGGATGGCGTGCATGTAGGGCAGAAGGATACGCAGGTACGTATTGCCCGTGCCATGTTGGGGCCGGATAAGATCATCGGCGCATCCGCAAGAACCGTGGAACAGGCCAGGATTGCCTGTGCGCAGGGGGCGGACTATCTGGGGTCGGTGCGGTCTTTCCAACCGGAACGAAACAGGATGCGGAGGTGATTTCCTATGAGCGGCTAACGGAAGTCTGCAAAGCGGTTTCTGTTCCTGTCGTGGCAATTGGGGGTATTACAAAAGATAATATGGACAGCCTTTTCGGCAGTGGGATCAGCGGAATTGCCGTTGTAAGCGCAATTTTTGCACAGCCCGATATAAGAGGGGCGGCAAATCTGCTAAAGCAAAAGCTGTTACATATGGAACAAAGGAAAGGAAGGTAATGGAATCGTATGGGAAAATTTTATGAACGGTTTCTGGAAAAAGAAACGGTCACAGGCATGATTTTTGACGTAGATGGAACGATTCTGGATTCCATGCCGGTATGGGCACACAGCGGAGAACGTTATCTGGAAACGCTGGGCATACATGCCCCTGCGACACTGGGCAGGACTTTATTTTCTCTGACCATGCAGCAGGGAGCACGGTATATCAAAGAAACTTATGAGCTGACGCAGTCTGCGGAGGAGATTCGGGCCGGAATTATTCAAACGGTGGTGGATGCCTATCGGCAGGAAACAGGCTTTAAGCCATCGGCGCAGGAGTTTTTAAGGGAACTGCATCAGGCAGGCATACCGATGATCATTGTGACGTCAAATGACAGGCCGTTGGTGGAAGCTGCGTTTGAACGGTTAAAGATTCGCTCATATTTTGCGGATATTTTAACCTGCGGCGAGTTTGGCAGCGGCAAAGATCATCCGGAGATTTTTTATGCGGCGGCAGAAAAAATCCACAGCGAGACGGCCGGTACCTGGG
The DNA here is from genome assembly GCF_000364225.2 of Eubacterium plexicaudatum ASF492. Lineage (GTDB taxonomy): Bacteria > Bacillota > Clostridia > Lachnospirales > Lachnospiraceae > Eubacterium_J > Eubacterium_J plexicaudatum. The sequence goes on along the minus strand of NZ_AQFT02000001.1, from coordinate 2,250,547 downwards.
TGGTGGAGGATGGTCTGTATGCGATCCGTACGGCAAAGGAAGCCGGATTTCGGACAATAGGGATCGCAGATGCTTCCAGCAGGGAAGACGAGACACAGATCGAAAAGCTGGCGGATTATTTTCTTACGGATTATGCGCAGGATATTTGAAAGCAGGCGGTTTAGAGTGTGTCTTAAAATTCATTCCTGCCATCTGCACGCCCCACTTTGCGGGAGATTTGTCCCTCATTCGGTCAACGTAGCCCGCTACGCCTCCCTCATTCGGGACAAATCTCCCGCAAACTGTGACGCACAGTTGACAGAAAGCAATTTTAAGACACACTCTAGATTACAATTACGGATAAAAGATCCGAAAAGAAAAGAGGAAAATGATGAGAAATTATAAAACACAAATGGAAGCTGCCCGCAAAGGCATACAGACAAATGAGCTGAAAAAGCGGCGGAAAAGGAACATATGACGCCGGAAGAACTGATGCCGCTTGTTGCGGAAGGAAAGGTTGTAATCTGTGCAAATAAAAATCATACGTGTATAGAGCCGTGTGGCATCGGCTCTATGCTGCGTACGAAAATAAATGTGAACCTTGGCGTATCCGCAGACTGCAAAGATTACGATGTGGAAATGCAAAAAGTAATGGAAGCGGTGAATCTGGGAGCGCATGCGATTATGGATCTTTCTTCTCACGGGGATACGGGTCCGTTTCGCAGAAAGCTGACAAAAGAGTGTCCGGTAATGATCGGAACCGTGCCGGTTTATGATTCCGTTATTCATTATCAGCGGGATCTGGATACGCTGACGGCACAGGATTTTATTGAGGTTATACGGCTTCATGCGCAGGACGGAGTGGACTTTGTAACGCTTCACTGTGGGATTACACGCAAAACGATTGATCAGATTCGCAGTCATAAGCGCAAAATGAATATCGTATCCCGCGGCGGTTCGCTCGTGTTTGCCTGGATGTGCATGACCGGAAATGAAAATCCGTTTTACGAGTATTATGACGACATTCTGGAGATTTGTCGGGAGTATGATGTGACAATTTCACTCGGAGATGCATGCAGGCCGGGATGTCTGGCGGATGCTTCGGATGTCTGTCAGATCGAAGAACTGGTGCGTCTTGGTGAGCTGACGAAGCGGGCATGGGAACGGGACGTACAGGTTATGGTGGAAGGTCCGGGCATATGCCGATGGACCAGATTGAGGCAAATATGAAGATACAGCAGACGATCTGCGGCGGAGCGCCGTTTTATGTACTGGGACCTTTGGTTACGGATATTGCGCCGGGATATGACCATATTACCGCGGCAATTGGCGGAGCGATCGCCGCAGCCGCCGGGGCGGCGTTTTTGTGCTATGTAACGCCGGCGGAGCATCTGGCGCTGCCAAACGTGGAGGATGTCAGACAGGGAATCATTGCGTCTAAGATTGCCGCTCATGCGGCAGATCTGGCAAAAGGCGTACGCGGTGCCGGTCAGATAGACGACAAAATGGCAGACGCAAGAAAAACCTGGACTGGGAAGGGCAGTGGGCATGTGCGCTTGACCCGGAAACGGCCAGGAACATCCGTAAGGAACGCAAACCGGAACATGAAGATACCTGTTCCATGTGCGGAAAATTCTGTGCGGTGCGCAGTATGAATAAGGCTCTGGCAGGGGAGCACATAGATATATTATAAATATTATAAAGTAACTGTTTTACATGTATTCTTGTATGCATCCGTTTGTTTGAGTATAACGGATGCATCTATTTTTTACATCAATCTATTTTACATCATAAACCGTCTTTTTCCGCAAAACTCCTTTTTTTTAATCGCTTTGTTTTTGGCAGGATATACAAAAACAGACGTAATTTTATCGGACTGTTTCGTGCAAAAAATCGAAGATTTTCTTGTAATGCCCCCTTACAGGGGACATTCCTTTCTCTAAAATGAACATCAGAAACAGCGATAGATAAAGGAGGTGAAAGCGTGTTAGACCATGCATTTCAGCGGCGCAGGGAGATTGAGCGTATGTTGCTGTCGGGAAAGAAGCTGACAGTATCGGAACTGATGGGCAGATATTGTGTAGGCAGATATGGACGGGGTGGGAGAACATCAGAATTCCCTCTCGCAGGAACAATTGGAATGCCTGGAACGAATAGCTGTTTCCTGTGAGGCGCAGGATAGGGAAACGGTTCTGACGATCATACATGAATTTGGCCCCTATGATGCAAAACATACATAAACAGTCCCTTAGCGACAGCAGAAAAGCTGCCGCTCTTTTCTTTTGGGAACACGGATATGTAATTAAAAACTGCTTTTTGTCTCGCTCAGGTCAATGCGGACGACAGTACCGTTCTTTGTCAGCGGATCTCGTTTGTCATATCCAAAAAGCACGGCAGCGGGCCGGTCGAACAATGCTTCAAACACTTCAACATGCAGGGTTTTTGTTAATTCCCGGTAGTTTTTTTCTGCATACTGCGGAAAATGTACATGGGTTTTGGCTTCTTCCTGCAGTAAGTCGTGGATGGCCTGTTTCCGATGATCAAGGGGACAGGCAAAGGCCGGCCGGTTTTTGACATGTTCACGCAGATAAAGATCGTAAGTAAGCGCTTCTTTAAAGGCACAAAGCCGCATATCTTCCGCGCCTGTCAGTGCGGAGCCAAATTCCAGCAGAATTTCATACTTTCGTATCCGTGAAGACTGAATGCCGAACAGGCTGTGGGCTTCGAACCATGATGCAAGGGAGTCATACAGCGCAAACGGGGTGTCAAAGCAGGCATGCAGAAAATGCAGTGCATGCGTAAACTGACCGCTGTTATAGTACAGTTCCAATACTTCTTCGATTCGTTTCAGACGGCAGAGATCATCATAGGAAAGCCATCGGGTCGAAAGTACTTCATATGGAGGAAGGTCTGTATATACAAGGCCGTATTCCATAGCCCGCGCTTCCATAACGGAGCCTTTTAATACTTTTAAAAAACCAAGCTGCAGCTGCTGCGGATGCAGACGGTATACGTCGTTAAAAGAAGTCTGAAAGGTCTGCAGATCTTCATAGGGCAGTCCGGCGATCAGGTCCAGATGAATATGGATGTTATTCCATGTCCGGATGCGCAGCACGGCATCACATACTTTTGCAAAATCCATCTTCCGGTTGATTTCCGCAATGGTTTGCATATGCGTGGACTGGACGCCGATTTCAAGCTGTATGGCACCCGGACGCATGGGTTCAAGCAGTGCGAAATAATCTTCGTCCAGCAGATCGGCGGCAATTTCAAAATGAAAGTTTGTGATACCGTTATCATGCGCAAGCAAATGCCGCAAAATCGGCAGGGCATGCCGTTTGCTGCAGTTGAACGTACGATCGACAAATTTTACCTGAGGAACGTTTTGCTCCAAAAAGAAATCCAGTTCCCGGCATACACGGTCCACAGAGCGAAAATCCATCGTTTTATCAATGGAAGAAAGACAGTAGCTGCACGAAAACGGGCATCCTCTGCTGCTTTCATAGTAAATAATACGATGTTCAAAATCAGTCAGGTCCGCATACCAAAACGGTATCTCGTTCAGTGTAAGGGCAGGCGTATTGTCCGCCTGCAATACTGCCGGCAGCCGGTTTGCGGTGCCTTGTACATAAGCGGACACAAGACGCGCAAAAGACCCTTCTCCGGCTCCTGCCATAATTCCGCGCAGCGGCCACTGTTTCAGAATGTCTGACATGTGAAAAGAAACTTCCGGTCCGCCTGCCCAGATCTGTGTATCCGGCAATATTTTAGGCAGATCATGCATCAGCCTGTCAATCAGTTCACGGTTCCAGATATAGCAGGAAAAAGCAATGACATCGGGATGCCGTTTATAAATTTCCTGTAATAGAAACGAAGGCTGCTGGTTGATTGTAAATTCTGCGACCGAAACATAAGAGCGGTATGCGCCCGTGCAGGACTGCAGCGAAAAAACAGCCGGATTTGAATGGATATATTTCGCGTTAATTGCGATGAGCAAAATGTTCATGAGAGCAAGTTCCTTTCCGAAAGCAAAGTTTATGTTTTCATATTTTATTTATTTTAGCGAATTTGCGGGATGTGTGCAAGAAAAATATGGATACCCGGGCGTCAGTTTTATATGACAGAAATGTAAGATTGATAAAGAATGTCTTAAATTTCTTAAGATATACTTAAGATATGGAAAAAACACTTGAGCGATTAGGAAAGCCTTGCTATACTTAATGACAGAGAACATACCGTATCAGCCGATACGGTGACAGAACAGGAAAGACCGGAGAGTGATATGGAAAAAGTAAACAAAATAACCGCAATGATTCCAAAAGAACGTGCGGTGCCGCTGCTGTTTGCATTTGCTTTTAATACGGCAGTGTATACGGGAGCAAGAATGATTGCGGGAGAATGGGAACACTATAATATCGAAGGGCCGTTGGACAGGCTGATTCCTTTCTGGGCTCCGTCTGCGGTCATTTATATCGGGTGTTATTTGTTTTGGGCGGTAAATTATATCATCATAGCACGGCAGGAGAAAAAAGAGATGTGCCGGTTTTTCGCGGCGGATTTTCTGTCCAGACTGATCTGTTTCGGATGCTTTTTACTGTTTCCGACAACCAATGTAAGGCCGGTAGTACCGGACGAAGGGTTTTGGAATCAGGTTATGCTGCTTGTCTATCGAATTGATGCGGCAGATAATCTGTTTCCGTCCATTCATTGTCTGGTCAGCTGGTTTTGTTATATCGGAATCAGAGGAAGAAAGGAAATTCCGAAGTGGTATCGGTCCGCATCCTGTCTGATGGCGGCGCTGGTCTGCGTTTCGACACTGACAACGAAGCAGCATGTTATCGTTGATGTGGCAGGCGGCGTATTGTTGGCCGAGATTTGTTATCGGATTGCCAAAAAACCGGTAATATTTCAAAGCTATGAAAAAGTTATGGACTATGTAAATGCAAAGATTTTTACGAAAGGAAACATGGGATGCAAAGTAAGAAGAAAGCAATAGGCAATACGGTCTTTCTGTTTGTAGTTTTTGCGCTTACCATTTATGGAGTGTTTCACGGGGAAGACCTGGAAGCTATGATGCAGGCAATCCGGCAGGCGGATATCCGCTGGCTGCTGCCAGGCGTCTGTCTCGTTTTGTTTTTTATCTGGGGTGAATCCATTATCATCTGGTATATGATGAGGTCGTTTGGGATTTATCTGAAAAAAGAATCTGTTTTTTATTTTCTTCGGTCGGATTTTTTTCAGCTGTATTACACCGTCCGCTACCGGCGGACAGCCGATGCAGATCTATTACATGAACAAAGAAAAGATACCGATTCCGGTTGCAACTGTCATTTTGATGATTGTTACGATTACATATAAGCTCGTGCTTGTCGTGATCGGAGTAGGGATTTTATTGTTCGGACAGGGATTTTTGCACTATTATCTGGAAGAAATTCTGCCGGTATACTATCTGGGACTGCTTTTAAATGTTTTTTGTGTCAGCTTTATGACCGTCCTGGTGTTTCATCCGGTTTTGGCGGAAAAAATAATTGTAGCCGGAATGGATATACTGGAACGGCTGCACCTGATGAAAAAGAAGCCGTCCCGCAGAGAAAAATTCGCCACTTCGATGAACGTGTACCGGGAAACGGCTGCTTATTTAAAAGAACATAAAAAGGTGCTTGCATCCGTTATTTTTATTACGTTTATACAGCGTCTGGCACTGTTTGCGGTTACGTGGACGGTTTATCTGGCCTTTCGGATGGAAGGGACGCCGATGTGGGATGTTGTGCTGCTGCAGGCAGTTATTTCGGTGTCGGTTGATATGCTGCCGCTTCCGGGAGGAATGGGGATCAGCGAGTCGTTATTTTTAAAATATTTTCCGTCGTATTTGTATCGGTGACGCTGCCGGCCATGGTACTTTCGCGCGGGCTCGGGTATTACAGTCAGCTGCTGATCAGCGCGTTCTTTACGATCGTGGCGCAGCTGTATTATACGATGCGGGAGAGCAGAGTGCCGCACAGGTGTGTGAGACCCGCACCGGACACGGAAGAGTAATTACATGAGATAAGAGGAAAGAAAAGGAATAGGAGATTATACATGCTGGGTGTTTGGGATTATACGGTCATACTTACTTATATCAGTTTTGCATCGGCCGGGATTGGTATCTTTTGTGCAATATCCATGCGTTTGCCGTGGGCGATTTTTTTCCTGGCATGTTCCGGATTGTGCGACATGTTTGACGGGAAGGTTGCAAGAACGAAAAAGGACCGTACGGAGGATGAGAAAAAATTTGGCATACAGATTGATTCGCTGTGTGACATCGTCTGTTTTGGCATACTGCCGATGGTTATCTGTTATAAAAGCGGCATGAAGCATATGTACAGTATCATTATACTGGTGCTGTACGGACTGGCAGGGCTTGTGCGGCTTGCGCATTTTAATGTGGTCGAAGAAAAACGGCAGGAACAGACCGATACGGATAAGAAATATTACCAGGGGCTGCCGATTACTTCTATGGCAATCGCTTTGCCGCTGCTTTACGTGCTGTCGCCGCTGCTGCCGGGACGCAGAGTGTTTTTGATTCTGATGCATGTGCTTGTCATGACGGTAGGCGCATTGTTTATCGTGGATTTTAAACTACGCAAACCTACCGTTTTGGAATTGATATTGCTGGTCGGTGTTGTGGCACTTTCGGTTGTGATCCTGATTTTTATCGGCCGCAGCTGGTGGGTGTTTCTGCACCATACCAGGTTTCCGATGGCGATTTTCAGATAAAAGAAAGGGGAATATTTATGCATTTGACGGCAGACCGGAAAGGAAAAATAGAACAGGACCATTCCATACAGGACCGCGTACTGGAAGGACTGTATGGATGCAGAGTCGGACGGATGCTTGTGCGGCCGCTCATATCGCCGCGTGTGTCAAAAGCTGGTGCCGCCTGTCTGCAGTCCGCAGTTTCCGCGCGGTTCATACCACTGTTTATTCGACTTCATTCGATTCCGATGGAAGATTATGAGAAGACGGCCTATCCTTCGTTTGATGCGTTTTTTAAACGCAGCCTGGCAAAAGGCGCCCGCAGTGTGTGCCGGGAGCAGGAAACTTTTGTCAGTCCGTGTGACGGCAGGGTGAGTGTGTATAAGATTGATGACGCCTGTGCATTTTCCGTGAAGCATACGACGTATACGGTAAAAAGTCTGCTGAAAAGCCAAAAACTGGCACAGCGGTTTGCGGGAGGTTTTGTATGGGTGTTCCGGCTGTGTGTGGATGATTACCACCGTTACATTTACGTAGATGATGGCATGGTATCCGCACATTATAAAATCCCGGGCGTATTTCATACGGTAAATCCGGCAGCGAATGAAAGATATCCGATTTATAAGGAAAATACAAGAGAATACTGCCTGTTAAAATCCGCGCATTTTGGAACGGTGCTTCAAATGGAAGTAGGAGCGATGCTTGTCGGGAAGATTGAAAACCGACCGGGAGAACGCAGAGTTTGCCGGGGTGAGGAAAAAGGCAATTTTGCGTTTGGAGGTTCTACGATTATCGTAATGACGCAGAAAGGGCAGGTGGTGCCGGACGGGGACATTTTACGCTATTCGAAAAGCGGCGTGGAGACGAGAGTCAAGTTAGGGGAGCATGTGGGTGCGAAGCGAAAAAGCTATGCGGCACGATAACAGGAATGGTTATGAAAAGAGGGCAGGATTTTGGAGCAAATGACATTATTTGAAAGCAGTCTGCCGCAGCCGCTTGCTGCGAGACTGCGGCCACACGATTTGGACGCGTATGTAGGGCAGACGCATCTGCTTGGACAGGGCAAGGTGCTGCGCCGTCTGATTGAAAGCGATCAGGTTTCTTCCATGATTTTCTGGGGACCTCCGGGTGTCGGCAAGACGACGTTAGCGAGGATTATTGCAAATCATACAAAAGCGGTGTTTGTTGACTTTTCGGCAGTGACAAGCGGTATGAAAGAAATCCGCACGGTTATGCAGCAGGCGGAAAACAACCGCAGATATGGCGAAAAAACAATTGTATTCGTAGATGAGATTCATCGATTTAATAAGGCGCAGCAGGATGCGTTTCTGCCGTTTGTGGAAAAAGGCAGTATTATTTTAATCGGAGCAACGACAGAAAATCCTTCGTTCGAAGTAAACGGGGCTTTGCTGTCTCGCTGCAAAGTATTTGTACTGCAGGCGCTTCGGACGCAAGAGATTGTACAGTTGTTAAATCGTGCGTTAAAAGATCCTCTTGGGTTTGGAAATATGCATGTCGTTATGGAGCCTTCCATGTGTGAAGCGATTGCAAACTTTGCCAATGGGGATGCGCGTACGGCGTTATCGACACTGGAAATGGTTGTGTTAAACGGTGATATGAACGGCAGCACGGTCGTCGTTTCCGCGCAGACGCTGGAACAGTGTATTTCCAAAAATCACTGTTATATGATAAAAAAGGGGAAGAGCATTATAATTTAATTTCCGCGCTGCACAAATCCATGCGCAATTCGGATCCGGATGCGGCCGTTTACTGGCTGGCGCGCATGCTGGAAGCAGGAGAAGATCCGCTGTATGTGGCAAGACGGGTCCTTCGGTTTGCGAGTGAGGATATCGGGCTGGCAGATCCGCAGGCATTGCAGACGGCAGTGGCTGCTTTTCAGGCGTGTCATTTTATCGGAATGCCGGAATGCACCGTGCATTTATCGCAGGCTGTCGTATATATGTCTCTGGCTCCCAAATCCAATGCGGTGTATATGGCCTATGAGCATGCCAAAAAAGACGCACTGGAACAGCTGTCGGAGCCGGTGCCGCTTGTGATTCGCAATGCGGTAACCAATCTGATGAAAGATCTTTCTTACGGCGAAGGGTATCAATATGCGCACGATACGGACGAAAAGCTGACTTCGATGCGGTGTCTGCCGGATTCTCTTTTGGATAAGACGTATTACGAGCCGGGAGAGCAGGGACTGGAAGCAGCGTTGAAAGAACGTCTGGAACAGATCAAAGCATGGAAATCGGTACAGGAAGAATGAAAGGGAATGGTTATGAGTAGCGACCGCAGACAAAACATTATGATTGTAGAAGATGACGAAGATCTGGCAGAGGGCATCCGTCTGTCTTTAAACAGTGCGGCATTTGCTTTTTATCTGTGCGGGACAATTGCAGAAGCGGAAGAACTGTTACGGCAGTATCGGTTTGACCTTCTGATTCTGGACATCAACTTGCCGGACGGAAGCGGACTGAAACTGTGCGCCGAAATACGCCGCACGAGCCGGATTCCGATTGCGCTGCTGACGGCAAAGGATATGGAGATGGACATTGTAAAGGGACTGGAAAGCGGTGCGGACGACTATATTACAAAGCCGTTCAGTCTGATGGTGCTGCGGGCCAGAGTGCGTGCGCTGCTGCGCAGAAACAGGGCCGAAGAAAATATGGAATATGAAGACGGGGTTTTTCAGTTTTGCTTTGATACGATGAAGTTTTACAAAAATGCACAGGTCGTGGAACTGAGCAAAACGGAACAGCGGATTTTATATCTGCTCGTGAAAAATGCGGGTCAGGTGCTGACGAGGGAACGGCTTCTGGAATGGGTGTGGCCGGAAGGTACGGAATATGTGGAAGACAATGCGCTGTCCGTCGGTATCCGCCGGCTGAGGGATAAGCTGGAAGATCGCTCGTCGAAGCCCTGCCATATTAAAACGGTTTATGGAAAAGGCTATATGTGGGAGCGGGCATCATGTATCCGTACATCGTAAACATCGGATTGCTTGCGTGCGGTTTTTGCATTTTTGCCGCGACAAAACGCTATTACCAGTCACAGGCGGAAAAAACGTATGAAAATTTGCTGCACATTCTGGACCGGTCGCTGCAGGGGGATTTGACATGCAGCAGTTATGATGAAACCATGGATGCGGCAGTGACGGCCCGTTTAAACCGCCTGATGCGGATTTCACAGAGGCATCGGCAAAGCGCCGAAGAAGAGCGGGATACGGTCAAGGCGCTTATATCCGATATCGCACATCAGGTCCGTACGCCGCTTACGAATATGATGCTTTATACCGGTCTGCTGAAAGAGCAGCCGTTAAGCGCCGATGCAAGACATCTGGCGGACAGGCTTCAAAAACAGTCCGATAAACTGGATTTTTTATGAAAGAACTTGTGCGTTCTTCTTATATGGAACAGGAAATGATCGCGATTGCTCCGACGCAGGTCAGCGTGACGGAGCTCATCCGCAGCGCATGCCAGATGGTGGAGCTTGCGGCAATCAAAAAGAGATTGTCCTTGCGGCGGATACAAAACAGGTGGAAGAGCTGTGTTGTTATGCGGATAAAAAATGGACGACAGAGGCAATTGCAAATGTGCTGGATAATGCGGTCAAATATTCGCCAATAAAATCGGTGATTGAAATATCGGTTATCTGTTATGAAGTGTTTGTATGTATCCGGATTAAAGATGATGGGATTGGAATCCGGGAAGAGGAACAGGGACTGGTGTTCAGGCGTTTTTACCGCTCGGATGATGTAAAGGAACAGGACGGGTATGGAATCGGGCTGTACCTTGTCAGAGAAGTGCTGGCCAAACAGGGCGGTTATGCGAGAATCCGCTCGGAGCATGGGAAAGGAACGGTGATGCAGCTTTATTTGTTAAAATCCGCTGCGGATTAAATATATCATGTCAAATATGTCATGTTTCAGAAAGATTTCAGTAAGATTTTTTTGCTACGATAGGATCGTAGGAGGTGTACATATGAGTATTTTAGCAACAGAAAATCTGAAAAAGTATTATGGAACAGGTCAGACACAGGTAAAAGCGCTGGACGGCGTTACGATCTCCGTAAACAGCGGTGAATTTGTCGCTGTCGTAGGGACATCCGGAAGCGGAAAGTCTACGCTTTTGCATATGCTGGGCGGACTGGATACGCCGACGGCGGGCAGGGTGATTGTGGATGGCAATGACATATCCGGCATGAAAAAAGATGAACTGACGATTTTTCGCCGCAGAAATATCGGATTTGTCTTTCAGAATTACAACCTGCTTCCGCTGATGAACGTATGGGAAAACATTGTGCTGCCGATACGTCTGGACGGGATACGTCCGGACCGGAATTTTGTGGACGGGTTGATTTCGATGCTTGGATTAAAAGAAAAAAATATGCAATGCCGGGCCAGCTGTCCGGCGGACAGCAGTAGCGGGTAGCGCTTGCAAGAGCGCTGGCAGCTAAGCCGGCGATTCTTCTGGCAGACGAGCCGACCGGAAATCTGGACAGCCGTACCGGGCAGGATGTGATCGGACTTATTCGTACAAGCAGTGAAAGTCTGGCGCAAACCGTTGTAATGATTACGCATAATGAAGAAATCGCGCAGATGGCAGGCAGAATCATAAGGATTGAGGATGGTAAAGTCTGCAGCCGGGAATCCATGTGAAAAGAAGGCAGAGGTGGTTGTTTTGATGAAAGTAAATAACAGACAGGTAGTACGGGAACTGGCGTGGATGACTTACAAAGCGGAAAAGAAGCGAAATGTGTTTTTTGTCATTGCGGTCGGTATGGCTTCTTTTTTAATTGCGGTTATGGCTGCGACCGGCTCCGCTTACTGGCATACGCTGACGGAACGGCAGCTGCGGATGCAGGGAATCGATTACGATATTTCGCTGGGTGAACCGACACAGGAACAGATAGAAATCGTGCGGGCAATGGAAAAGGTAAAGCATGCGGGCATGAGCGTTGCATGTATGGAGGTAGAACAGTTTGAAGATCGGGCAATCGATGAAGCTGATTTTTTCTGGCTGGATGCGGTATGCTGGGAGAAGCAGACCATGCCTGCGCTGGAGTCTTATACCGGGCATTATCCGCAGCAGGAAGATGAGCTGATGCTCAGTCAGGCGCTGCTGTCTGCGATGCATGTGACGCAGCCGCAGATCGGGATGAAGCTGCAGCTTACGTATCACACGCTGGCGAAGGATGACAGCGGAGTTATGGTCAGGGAATTTACATTATGCGGCTGGTTTTTGGATTATACGGGAAAAGAAAAAGGATATGTGTCCAAAGCTTTTTTCGATGCTTCGGGTGTAAAGCAGACAGACATGGGACGGGGAGCGCTTCGCATATCACTTGTGAATCCGCTGTATTTACCAAAAGACATTGCCGAAATGAACCAGGCTGTCGGCATATCCGGTACGCAGAGAATATCCGCCGATCATAGTGCGGTTGTGCGTTTCTGCAAAATTATGGCTGCTCTGGCAGCAATGCTTTTTATGGTTTTGGCCAGCGCTTATTTATTTGTCTACAATGTGATGTATCTGTCAATTGCAAAAAATATCCGCTATTACGGCCAGCTGAAAACGATCGGCACAACCGGTTTGCAGCTAAGGGGAATTGTATACCGGCAGGCTCTTTGGAATGCCGTTATGGGAATTGCAGCAGGAATTGCAGGAGCTGTGTTTGTATCAAAAACAGTGGTGCCTGAAATACTGTTTGCTCTTGAGGGCGCATATGAAAAAGAACAGGTTGTGCCGGTAGGGCCGGCAACGTTTCTGGCGGCGGGACTTTTTACCCTTCTGGTAAATCTGGTCAGCTGCGGCAAGCCTGCAAAGATTGCCGCAGAGGCGTCTCCGATCGAAGCGATGCGCTATCAGGCCGTAAAAGCAAAAGGAAACATGCAGGGAAAGACGCGCGGACGGGAGACCGGGACTTTGCCTGCGATGGCGTTTCAAAATATGTTTCGTGACAAAAAGCAGGCAGTTGTAATCTTTTTATCGTCCGCCGTGTCCGTAGCGGTTTTTTTTACGGTAAATGTTGTCATTTATGGAAATGATGCAAAACATATATTGGAGGAAAGAGGCGGCAGTGATGTCCAGATTTTAAATCAGACGACGCTGCGGAACAGGGAAAGGCAGATTTTTACAAAAGAAATCATGGCAGAGCTGACCGCATTGGAAGGAGTTGAAACCATCCGAAGCGTATCTTCTGCGGAAGTGTGGATTCCATGGCAGGAAGAGGTGTTCGCAGACTATTACAAGGCGCTTTACGCATCACAGAACAGCCCCGGCGATTATGAGACGGATATCGGCCGTTATCAGGCGGATGAAACGGACAGCTGGGTACGACAGATGTTCGGGACAAGGCTTATTGGCATTGATGAGGCAGGATTTGACAAATTAAATGAAAGCCTTGGATTCGTACTGGACAGACAGGCGTTTGAAAACGGGGAAACGGCAGTGACGACAGAGCAGATCTTTGCACCGGGAGATTTTGACATGGCAGGAAAAACCGTCCGCTTTTTGCTGCCGCAGGGAATTGAACCGGATATGGAATACAGTGTGCGGATTGCAGCCGTTGGAAAGCTGGGAGACGATCCGAGATACTTTTCCGGAGGTTATACGCCGCAGCTGATTGTCAGTGAAGCATTTGCGGAAAAACTGCTTGGAGAGACGTTCGTGGAGCTGATTGAGATTGATTATAAGCAGCCTTATTCGAAAGCAACCGAAGAAGCGGTAAGAGCGGTTTTTGCGGAGGAAAAAAAGGTTACGTTTTCATCTAAGCTGGATGTCTATGCGTCTATGCTGGATACGGAATTCAGGATCAAAGCGCTTGGATACGGCATCGGAGGTATTATGGCAGTTCTGGCGCTGCTAAACTATGTCAATCTGATGGTGGCTGGCATTCAAAACCGTGCCAGAGAACTTGCCATGTTGGAAAGCATCGGTATGACCGTCAGACAGATATGCAGGATGTTATGGATGGAAGGTACGGGTTACGGTGTCATGTCACTTGCCTTGTCGCTCGCACTGGGCGTGCCGTTCAGTATCGTCGTATTTCAGGGACTGGCCGGAAGTGTATCGTATGAAATTCCACTGCTGAGCACCTTTGTACTGTTTGCGGTGTCCGTTGCTTTGTGTATGACAGTGCCGGTACTCGTTTACAGGTGGACACAGAAGGCGGATGTGATGGAACGCCTGCAAAAAGGAGAAGACTGATCGTACCTAATAGCATTTACTTAACGGCTTTCAGAACGACTCTGCACCTGCCGGAATGGTTTTTTCGACAACCATCGGACGTGCCGAATCCTATGATTGTTCCTGATTTGATTATAAATGAGCAAAATATTATTTATAACGAAGTTTGTTTTGGAAAATAGATAGATATTTCGGTCAAAAGGTTTACCTGCTCATAAGCTGCAAAGGATGTCGTATCATGACAGGCGACGCCGCTGACTGCCCGGGACCGGTCAGGAGTTGTGGAAAAGTAAACGTTGTGGTATTTCAGATAAACGGACGGATAATCGAATTTTTTAATGGTTCCTTTTTTGGATACGGGTTCGGTGACCGGCCGATGTCAACACCTTCAATAGTGCGCCTGGCGGCGCACGTTTCCAACAGGTGATCTTCTGCGCTTTGGCGGCTGCCTTTTCTGCGCAGGTTACTTTTGCCCTCGGCTCAGGGAATGTCTCCGGAAGTTCGATATTCCGGTACCGTTTTACTTCCTTGCCCTCTACCATGAGGCATACCGGAACTGCATTTTCCAGCATTATGCAGGAGAGAAGGGAGGGAAGCCATACCCGTGGCGTGTGGCCGACGGAAAAAGGGTCAGGGGCCGAACACCTGCTGGCAGTAAAGTGCCGGGTTTTTATGGGACTGGAGGAAAGACTTTGTAAAACGGCGGACAAAGGCGGAGGCGAAATCCGAATAAGCCGGCTGCGTGAGCAGGGACTTCAGGAAGGAAAGGCCGGAAACCTCCATGGAGGAAAGCACGCCGAGCCAATCTTCCTTCTGCACCCGAAAGAGCTGCAGCCACCGGCGCAGCTGGGAAAGGGTGATGCCGAAGCGTTCGCATAGCCTTTCCACAGTGGAAAGGCGCAGGAAATACTCCGCCAGGACACGTAGAAGGAAGAACAGGCCGTAGCCGGAGTAGGGAATGATGAAGTCCGGGAGGATGGCATGGGCATGGGTATGGCCACAGGTACAGATAAGGCGCATGATGCAGAGGCTGTGGCGGACCTGGGTGCCGCCTATAAAGTCCACCAGGGAGCGGCCATAGCAGGCATGGATGCGGCAGGATCCCTTTAACCCACAGCAGGGACAGGCCTGCAGTTCCGAACGGAATCCGGCCATAAAGGAATCGAACAGGATCTTTGATGAACTTTTTATACGAACCAGCTTGCAAAACAGGGAATTTTCTCTTATCATAATATATGTCGGTGGTGCCGGAGCCTCATGAGAGGGACATGATCCCGTATAAGGCAGGCACACTGGTATGCGAGAGAAAGAACGAACTGTGGAAGGGGCTGTTCTTTCTCTTTTTTTGTTCCATAAAAACTATATCGGAATGACATGGGATGGTCAAGAGGAAAACGTGCCGCCTCCTGTAGCACACTTTTATAGACAGTGTATAAAAACTGAGATTATAATTTGCTATATCAAACGATGGATGGATTCCAGATAAAGCAAAGGAACATTATCATTTGCAAAGATTATCACAGTCTAAATGGGCATTTCGTTTAAGTTTTTGGGGATGCATAATAGGATTTGGAGTTATTATTTGGGGAATGAGAAAAAGCATTGACGCAAGCAATGTTGATTGGATTGCAATTATATCCGGTTCAGTGGTAGATGCAGTTGCAGCTTTATTTTTCTATTAGAACAATAAAGCGAATGATAAGATATCGGAATTTTTTAAAGAATTGACAACGGATTCAAATAAAAAGGATGCGCAACATCTAGTCCGAGAAATAGAAAATAGCGACATTCGGGATGAGTTAATAGTGAAGCTGGCTTTACATTTATCAGGAATTGATGATGAAAAAATATGTAAAAATACAAAAGAGGTATGCAGAAAGACAGATTAGGTGGAAAAGGTGAGTACTTACATAAATAGTTAAAAGGCATGTGCAGCAGTGGCACACGCCTTTTTCTTTTACCTATATGCCGAACAGATCAGCATGGATGCTGGTTCTGTCAAGATAGAGCGCATTACCCTCTATGCGGTATACGAGCAGACAATCTGGGGTAATATGGCATTCCCTCTGGCCTGAATAATTGCAGATAAGTAAATGGTCTTTGTTTCCGTGGTAACGGCTTCGGGATGCATAAGGTATTTACGACCTTGTTCAGCAGGTTCATGTCATATCCACGTTTAATGCACCGCTTTCTGCCCTTTAAATTTTAAATTTGGAGATGGCATTTATCTCTAGTATGTCATCCCTCCGCATTGAGCATTGAAAAGAATTCTTCTGCGTTGCCCTGGAAATGCTGCCCGCTGCCGGTTTTAATCATTTCCTCAACTTCTGCCATTGCTTCTAATGTTTCAGCATTTGGTGTATCGTCTGGGACTGCTGCACCCTGTAAATATAAAATTACATAATATAATAGGCTCTCTTGTATTTGGTCAATAAGACTGTGGGCAAGTTCTCTGTAACTCATGTAATACTTCCTTTCGGTATGGTATTTATTGGCCTAAAAATGCTGTATATGCAATTTATATATTTAGAGCAGATAGGTTGATATTGAACCCAGGGTATATACTGACGGGAATATCATCAGAAAAAGTGAAATTTGTGGCGCTGTTATTCTGGAAATCATAAACGATTACCAGGTTTCTTTCGTGATCCACAATCCAGTATTCCCGAACCCCTGCGGTACGGTATTTAAAAAGTTTTGTGTAGTAATCCATTGGACGGTTGCCTGGTGATACGATTTCGACGATCCAGTCCGGAGCGCCGGAACAGCCTTTATCTGTGAGCTTGTTATGGTCGCAGATCACACAAATATCCGGTTCAACGTAATTTATATCATCTTCATTCAAAAATACGGCGAATGGGGCAAAAAACGGCTCACAGGACCCGTCATTTGATTTGATATAGGAATTTATGGAAGTAAAAAGTTCCCTGGCTATTGTCTGATGTTTGCGGCTGGGTGGGGCCATGTAGTATATCTGGCCGTCAATCAGTTCCGCACGTTCTCCATCCGGCAAAGCGTATATATCATCAATGGTATAGAATCTTTCTTGTGCTAGTGCTGGCATAATAACACTTCCTTTCTTCAATTATTCAGGTTTTATGGTCGGGATTATTTAGCGGACTGCTGCCTTGCTTCATTTAAAAGTCTGGTGAGTACATCATTACCGTATGCAAGGCCGATATCAAGCTGGTACCGGAAATCATTGAGCAGTTTGTTAGTGTCGATCTGTTCAGCAGCTTCTTTGCTAAATGGCTTGCGTAGTTTCTGGCTGGTATTCCCGGATGCAGCTGTTGAGGATGTTGCTAGCTGATCTGGGATAGCCTGCTGTTTGGTGGCTGATTGGGCAGCAGTGGCTGACGGAGCCTGTCTGTCGCGTTTCATGCGTTCATCAATAGCTTTTTTAATGTAGCCGTTTACTTTTTCGTTTTGAGCAGCAGCAGAAGAAGCGATTTGTTCGTATTTTTCCTTAGTAACATCTAAAGGAATGCGTTTTAATTTAGTCTTTTGGTATTCATATAGGTACTCTTTCCTTTGTTCAGATAAAGCCACAAGACACCTTCTTTCTGCCCGGCAGGGGCTTTTTAATAGACACTATTCCACATTACATTATAAAGTATAACATGATGCCAGTGTAATGTACATAACAAAATTATGTACATAACTATATGCAATATGCCAATTGAATGTTATGTACATAACTTATATAATTATTATAGATTCAAACAAGATAATTTAAAAGAATTGGGAGTATCAGAAAGGAGAGCTTCTCATGAGAGATATTAATACAGTTCGAAAAGCAGTTGCAGTTATGGCAAATCAGCTTCATAAACTCGGATATTCATTATCTCAGGCGTTCAAGACAGCATGGAAACGTGTCAAGAATTCTATGAAATGTAGAGTATCCGGTGTTACTTATGAAAAGCGTACGGATGATATTTGATAAATATGCAAACCTGAAATACAAATTTGGCAACCATCATTTCTGGGCAGAAGGATATTATGTAAGCACGGTAGGACTTAATGAGGCAACTATCAAAAAGTATATCCAGGAGCAGGAAAAGCATGATATAACGCAAACTATATCAACCCCTATATCGGCGGCGTTGCCCTTAATCAACTCACCCCCGCTATGGTAGATAAGATGTTTCAGCAGATTATCGACAAAGGCTTGAAACCGTCCACCGCAGCCGGGGCAAAGCGCGTATTGAGCGTGGCGTTGAGCCATGCCCGAAAATACCGCTATATCGAAACCAACGCGGCAAAGGACACGCTTACAAAGTTTGGAAAGAACGACAAGACACCCGACCCCTACACGCCGGAACAGGTGAAAGCCCTCATGCAGCGCGTGGAGGGTACTGTTTGGGAAATGCCCGTTCTTCCTCAAACAGCTTGCCATACAGGAAGCACAGAAAGAACAGGCGGCAAAGGACGGGAAGCCTTACTATGACAATGACCTTGTTGTGGCAAAGGCTGACGGTGCGCCGATTGCCGCGTCGTGGGTATCTTCACAGTTTGGAAAGCTGCTTGACGCATACCATGACGCAGTAGGGAAAGCAGAACCACCGAAAGCAAAGGAAGCCGAGCCAAAAAAGCAAAGGGCAAGGCAAAGAAAAAAAGCACTGATTTAGAGGTTTGACGGGCGTATCTCTTTACTGCTTTTTATGGCGGCTTATATCTGCCCGTCGAGTTAGGGCGTCAAATGGGCGGCAAAACAGATTTTTTACCGCTGCCACAGGAACGGGCAAAGCCGCAAAACATAGTGTTTATGCGGCTTTGCGGCGTTTCTGGTATTCATTTTTTACGGTGTGGTGAGCAGATTATTCTACTATTTTTAGGCAGTGAAGTAGTTTTTAGTACATATCACTAATTTCAGATAAGAGGTGACAAAGATGAGTAATAATTGGGACTATGCCAAATTATCTCAAATGGCCAAGGCATATGGCGGGCCGGAAAAACTGCTGGATACGATAAAGAAATATAATCAACAGCAAGGAATGAAAAAGGGAAGGATTCAATTACTTCCGTGGGTAGGGGTAACGTTTGTGGGTGGCTTGGTAGCAGGTAAAGTACCAAAAGCTGTTCAATATTTTAAGGGTAAATTTAAAGAAAAAAAGATTACCACAGAAGAAGCAGAAGAAGCGGAGAAAATGTTGATTAGAGAAATGAAAGAAGCGGATTTAGAAACAGAAAAGAAAACAGAACAATAGTTTAATATATAATCATTTGAGCATCGGGCGTCATTGGGATTGCGGCATCTACAATTATTGCACAGGCAATCTCTGGCGTATATTTGTTGGTTCAACTCCGAAAAAATTCCCGATGGCAGTTCCAAAGCGTAGTGAGTTTGTTTTTGACAAGAAATTATTAGGGATTTCCTTAAAAATCTGTACGCCAATTATTATACAGCAACTGGCAGTTTTTCTCGGTATGCTGATTGTGCAGGGCTTTATCAATGGATTAGGAAATGCAAGCATCGGTGGAATGACAGCGGCAAGCCGAATTGAAGCATTTATTTTGTTGCCTGTTCAGGCACTCGGAAATGCTTTGAGCATTTTTGCGGGGCAAAATATCGGAGCAAATGAAACAGACCGTATGAAGCAAGGCACACGGTTTGGCATAACGCTTTCAATCGCTATCACAGCTCTGCTTTCCATGATTCTGCTGTTTGGGGGAAAAGGAATATTGGGGTTAATTATCGGCGATAACAAGGAAATGATATTAAACGGTTATAGCTATTTTCATGTCTGCCTATGGTTCTATCCAATAAATGCTTTGATATACGGATTGGGCGGCGTACTTTCTGGTGTTGGGGATACACTGGTTGCAGGGATTCATTCACTGGCATCCATACTCGTGAAATTGTTTGTCACTGTATTGCTGATAGGAAAATTAGGGATTCTTTCGATTGCTATCGCTTCTTGTCTGGAATGGTGCGTGGCAAGTGCTATTGTAGTTATGAGATACAAGGGGAATAAGTGGCAGTCAAAAGCCGTTGTTAAAATGGTTCAAAATTGATGGAGGTAGAAAATGAAAACAGAAGTTATAAAGAAAAATAATGCAGAGGTTGCAGTTGTGAGTAGTGATGAACTGCTAATTACAGATGTCCGGTCGGCATTAGACTTGATTATGACAGTAAAATACGAAACGGGCTGCACAAATATTGCTGTAAACAAGGGAGCTATTGTAAACGATTTCTTTGTCTTGAGTACTTGTCTGGCAGGAGAAATATTACAGAAATTCATCAACTATGGTGTGAGATTTGCCATATACGGCGATTTTTCAAAATATACCGGTAAGCCGTTAAGGGATTTTATGTATGAGAGCAATAAAGGAAAGGATATTTTCTTTCAGCCTACCGCTTCTCTTGCTGTTGACAAACTTTTCGGATGTGCTAAGAACAAAAAAGAGATAGTTATGAACGCTGATTTGCAGGAGGTAACACATGGATTCAAGCACAGCCGAATGGATAAGATGTCCTGTTTGCGGTGGTAAAACACGGGACAAGATGCGAAAGGATACAATACTACAAAACTTTCCTCTATTTTGTCCAAAGTGTAAACATGAGAATTTAATAAATGTCAGAGATTTACAGATAGTAATTATTACGGAGCCAGCCGCTAAGACGCAGAGCCGATGAAGTTGTGATATATCACAATTCGTTGGCTCTGCGCTTTTTATAAACATTAGGTAGGATACCCATCAAATAAAAAACGATGTTCAGGTAGGGTTTTTGCCATGCCTCTACTACCCTCCGACTTCGTTTTTTGAAGTTTGGAGGGATTTTATGTTCTTTTTTTCGGGCAGTAATCTATCTGCTTGAACAGCAGAGAGAGTCGAATACCGTTGCGGACTTACCGGATGAGATTGAGGACGAGAAGCTGTATCAGGCACTTCTTACGGTGGACAAGCATACCCTGCTGAAAATGCAGGGATATTCCACAAAGGAGATTGCGGCAATGGCAGGGCTTATTACCGAAAGGGCGTTAAAGCTTGAAGAATGGCAGGTGCATCAGATAGCCAATAGCCGGAAAGGTTACTGGAGGATAGCAAAGATATTAAGTGTTGCCCTTACCAATAAATAATAGCCAAGCTAGGATATATCTCCATGCTTGACTATTATCTGAAAGTATCGTGAAAACGATTGAACCGCTGTTATTTATGATAAGCTGCAAAGGATGTCGTATCATGACAGGCGACGCCGCTGACTGCCCGGGACCGGTCAGGAGTTGTGGAAAAGTAAACGTTGTGGTATTTCAGATAAACGGACGGATAATCGAATTTTTTAATGGTTCCTTTTTTGGATACGGGTTCGGTGACCGTAACGCTTTTTGTCTTTCCGGCCGGAATCGTAACTTTTTTCGCAATCCAGCGGGAAGGAATGATTGCTTCTGACGATTCTTTGGATGGTTCTTTTTCTCCTTCAAACAATATCTGTGACCGGCCGATGTCAACACCTTCAATCGTAATGGCAGTGTCCGTGCCGTTTTTATACTTTACGGTCAGATAGAGTTTGTCGCCGGATACTTTTGCAGATTTTTTTAAGGCGGTCAGTTTTAAGGCCGGCAGCACTTCTACGTCCAGCTTTCCGGTATGCGAGCCTTTTTTATAACGCAGTGTCGTTTTGCCGGTGTTTTTTGCATGGACGACCCAGCCCATACCCTGATGCAGCGTGGATATGCCTGCAATCTTTGTATTTGCCGAAGTCAGGGCGTCTTCCGTGGAACTGACATCTGGAGAATAGATGGTGCCGGTGCAGCCTTTCGGTATTTTCAGACTGTTTATTTTTTGCGTTTGGATGCCCATCGTCTCGTTATAAGCAGCGCCCGTGTGAAAAGTGACAGCGCTTTTCGCATATGCCGTTATCTGCGGCCCAGCGGCTGCATGCACGGAAGTAAAAATAAAAGATGCGGTTAATAAAGCCGGTAAAATTTTTTTCGTCATCATAATAAGATTCTCCTTTTGTTGTATTAGAGCATGTCTTAAAATTGCTTTCTGTCAACTATGCGTCACAGTTTGCGGGAGATTTGTCCCGAATTTTAAGACACACTCTAGGGTTGGTAATTACATTTACATTATAGAAAAGGAATCTTTCTGAAATCTTTCTCAAAAATGACACTTTTGATAGAATTTAGGAACTGTATGTAAATAACCTGTGACAGTTCCTTACCGGTTAACCGCTTTTTCTGCCTTACTGAGACTGCCGGTGCATGCGTTCCGCTTCCCGGATGGCTTCCTGATGGCCGCTTAAGGCGGCAAACGGAGAAAACTGGGCGGCGCGTTCACTGA
Source organism: Eubacterium plexicaudatum ASF492 (assembly GCF_000364225.2). Taxonomy (GTDB): domain Bacteria; phylum Bacillota; class Clostridia; order Lachnospirales; family Lachnospiraceae; genus Eubacterium_J; species Eubacterium_J plexicaudatum. Next base: position 2,228,354 of record NZ_AQFT02000001.1, on the reverse strand, counting down.
CCGGCATGCGCGGATGCGTTTTTGGGTCCGGATGCGGCAGATGTATAATATCGTCGTAAGTATGTATGGAGTCGTGTGTGGAGTTTGTCTGTTGGTTCATTCTGAAAATTCCTTTCTGTTATAAAAGCAGGCTATGCCTTATGGCCTCCGATCAGTTCGTTGCGTGTGGCAGAGGTGGCGCAGGATTGCAGATCCATTCCTCTGAGTACGGCATTGTTGCCGAATTTTTTCTTAATCTTCAGCACGGCCTGCTGCATTTTCTTCTCCCGCTGCAGCGCTATCTGCTGTTGCTCCGCCTCTTTTTGCACCGTTTCATTATAATTATAGTCGGTAAACAGATTAAGCTGGCGATAGGATGCGGCCGGTACGGCGTCCTGTTCGCTGACGACGTGATTTGCCGTCAGATAAATACGCCGAATCAGCAGGTCGTCTTGTACAATCTCTTCATAGAGTGCGGCAGCTGCCTGCATAAGAAGCTTTGCAGATGCGGTGGCGCCGTTGAGGTTTTTGGAACCGTGCGCATGTTTGGGCGTTTTGCGTCCGTACCGGTCCGTTGTGCATGGGCCATGGTACAGCCTGCAAATCTGCGGATCGGACAGGTTTTGCTTGTCATACCCGACGGTCAGCACGAGCTGGTCGGTTACCAGACATTTATCTACAAGATCCAGCGCGAGCTGATCGGCCATTTCCCGTACAATTAGTTTTCCTTCTTCAAAATGGTATGGCCGCTGCAGAACCTGACCGGAGCCGATGCTGTTTGACGCGGGCTTATATGCTTTAATATCCGCGATGGTACATGGTTCCCAGCCCCAGGCATGGTCGATCAGAAGTTCCGCGTTAATGCCGAATATCCGGTACAGCAGATCTTCGTTATAAAAATCGGTCTGTTTTCCAAGAGAGCATTTTGCAATGTCTCCCATCGTATACAGGCCGATTTCTTCCAGCTTTTTGGCGGAATTTCTGCCGATGCGCCAAAAATCCGTGAGCGGCCTGTGGTTCCAGAAAAGTTTCCGATAAGACATTTCGTCCAGTTCCGCTATACGTACGCCGTCTTCATCGGGTTGTGCGTGCTTTGCGCCGATATCCATAGCGATCTTGCAAAGATATGGATTGGTGCCGATTCCGGCCGTTGCGGTGATGCCGGTGGCGGAATAGATTTCCAGGATTAATTTTTGCGCAAGTCCTCTTGCCGAAAGACGGTAAGTATTCAGATAGGACGATGCATCAATAAATACTTCATCAATGGAATAGACGTGGATATCTTCCGGGGCAATATAGCGCAGATAAATCCGGTAGATGTCCGTGCTGTATTTTATGTAGTATGCCATGCGCGGCATGGCGGTAATAAAAGATACGGCAAGTTCCGGCGACTGTTTCAGCTGCGTATCACAGAAAGATTCTCCGGTAAACGTATGTCCGGATGCCTTCCGCAGGCGTTCGGCGTTAATTTCTTCAACGCGCCGTGTGACTTCAAACAATCTGGCACGTCCGGAAATGCCGTATGCTTTTAAAGACGGCGATACGGCAAGGCAGATCGTTTTTTGCGTACGGCCGGCATCTGCGACCACAAGGTTTGTAGTCAGAGGGTCCAGGCTGCGTTCCGTACATTCGACAGAAGCATAAAAGGATTTTAAGTCAATGGCAATGTAGATGTGAGGTTTTTGCTGCATAGTGGCGCTCCTTTCCTGTGCGATCGAACATATTTTCTGTTATTATAAACCTTACCGGCCGGTTGCACAAGTCATAAGAATAAATATTTTATGAAAAAAAGGTATACTTTTCAGGAGATTTGTTTTATATTTAGGGAGTAAAAAAAGAAAAGAGGGGCGACTATGACAGCAGATTATACAAAATGTGCAAGAGAAATTTATGAAGTGTTAGGGGGAAAAGGCAGCCTGGTAAGCGCGGATCACTGTGCAACCAGACTTCGGATTGTTACTACGGACATCGGCAGCGCCGATATGGAAAGGCTGGAACAGATTGACGGGGTAAAAGGCGTGTTCAGCAGCAACGGGCAGATTCATGTCATTATAGGAACGGATGCGGTAGCCGGTGTATATGATGAATTTATAAATATCAGCGGTTTGCCGAAAGTATCCGGCGAACGGCAACAGGAAGCCGGCTCGAAAGAGTCGTCCGCATGGAAGCGGGTCGTTAAAGCAATCGGAGATGTATGGTAATCTGGTTTCCGGATGATGAAAGTTATGTTAGCAGGGTAAATTTGCATTAATAATATGGTATATCTGACAATTATTATGAATAAATTTAACAAAACAACAGAGGCTTTTGTTTAAATGACTGATGAAATTATAAACAAAATATAAAAATTGCTTGACATATTTTGTGTAAATTGCTAATATAATGAGTATAGAAAATTAAATGATTGCTGTATAGCAAACAGAACACCGTAAGGATATAAATGAATCACTGACCAGAAAAGAAAAAAGCCGATTGATTTATGAAATTGGCTTTTTGTATTTTATGAATGGGAAAAGGTCATGATATCGCGCAGAAACGAAAGGAGTGAGAAGACACAGATTCAATAAAAGGAAATGTATGCTATGGGGATAGAAGAGCCTAAAAAGCGATACATGAGAAGTGTAAGCGATTTTTAGGCTGTCTATAGAAAAAACAGGATTGTTTTGCTGCTAGGTCAAAACATCCAAAACAAGGGGGTATGTTTTTATGATGAAATATTTTCAGCGTCTGGGTAAATCTTTAATGCTTCCGGTGGCATGTCTGCCGGTATGCGGTATCCTGATGGGTGTCGGCTATATTTTAGCGCCTGCGGCGATGGCCGGTGAGGTTGCGGGATACACGGCTGGCGGTGCTATGTACACGATTGGCCTTTTTATGATTAAAGCCGGCGATGCTTTGATCAGCAATATGGCATGGCTTTTTGCCATTGGTGTTGCCGTAGGGATGTCGGATGATGGAGACGGCGCCGCAGGTCTTTCCGGTATTGTATCGTTCCTGATGATTACGACGTTGTTAAGCAGCGCTACGGTAGCAGCGCTTACAGGAAAAGAAGCGGATCCTGCATTTGCAAAGATTCAGAATCAGTTTATTGGTATTATTGCAGGTTTGATCGGCTCTACTTGTTACAATAAGTTTAAAAGTACGAAGCTTCCGGATGCATTGGCATTTTTCAGCGGCAAGAGGGCGGTAGCGATTGTAACGGCAGTATTTTCCATTGCAACGTCCGCAGTATTATTTGTCATATGGCCGGTTGTATATGGCATTTTGGTTTCGGTTGGCAAAACTTTCTTAGGATGGGGTGCCGTAGGAGCAGGTGTGTATGCATTCTTTAACCGTCTGCTGATTCCATTTGGATTGCACCATGCGCTGAATTCCGTATTCTGGTTTGATGTTGCAGGAATTGATGATCTTCATAATTTCTGGGGAAATACGGGTGTATTTGGCGAAACGGGTATGTACATGACAGGATTCTTCCCGTTTATGATGTTCGGTCTTCCGGCAGCATGTCTGGCAATGTATCATACGGCCAAGAGCGGCAAGAAGAAGGAAGTATATGGATTGTTCGCATCCGCAGCGTTCTGTTCGTTCTTCACAGGCGTTACGGAACCGATTGAATTTGCATTTATGTTTATGGCACCGGGGTTATATGTTGTTCATGCACTGTTGGCAGGTATTACCGCAGGTATTACGGTTGCATTACCGATTCGTGCAGGATTCTCTTTCTCAGGCGGCGCGATTGATATGGTGCTCAGTTCCTTTACACCGCTGGCACAGAACCCGTGGTTCCTGATTCCGGTTGGCTTAGTAGTAGGTGTCATTTACTACCTTGTGTTCCGTTTTGTCATCACAGCGTTAAAGTTAAAGACACCGGGCAGAGAAGACGACGATATGGAAGCGGAAAAGAGAGTTGTGCTTTCCAATGATAATTTTACGGAAGTAGCCAGAATTGTTTTGGAAGGTTTAGGCGGAAAAACAAACATAAAGAGTCTGGATAACTGTATTACAAGACTGCGTCTTGAAATCAATGATTATACGAAGGTGGATGAAAAGAAGATCAAATCGGCTGGTGTTGCAGGAATTATGAGGCCGAGCAAGACATCCGTTCAGGTAATTATCGGTACAAAAGTACAGTTTGTGGCAGATGAAATGAAAAAAATGTTGTAAGCGATAACGTGATATAAAAATCCTAGCATACCGGAGACTGTTCAGGTCTCCGGTGTTTTTGAGAGGAAGAATGATTTTTAAGGAGAACCAAGGGAGTTTGCAATATGAATAAATTACTGATTACATCGGAACAGCTTGTCAATCCGTTGAATAACCAAACCGCCCGTTATCGGATCTGCGCTGTTTATGAAGGCGACCGCATGGCAGAAGTGGAACTGCACCGGACGGATAACGAGACGATTTTAAACCATATTTATATCGGACGTGTAAAAAACGTAGCTGAAAATCTGCATGCGGCATTTGTGGAAATTGCCGGGGGAAAGGTTTGCTACCTTCCGCTGGAAGATTTGAAACAGCCGCTGTTTACGAAAAAAACGTCCAAAAAGCCGATTGCTGCCGGAGACGAGTTAGTCGTACAGATAGCAAAGGAAGCGGTAAAGACGAAGGATCCGGTGGCAACGACAAATCTGAGCTTTTCCGGTGCATATGTCGTGCTGACAAGCGCCGACCGTAGAATTGGCATTTCCTCCAAAATATCCGGACAGGAACGTACCCGTCTGCAGACGCTTGCACGGAAGCTTTTGGCAGTGGAGACTGAAAATACGAACACAGGTTTTGGCATTATTTTCCGGACGAACGCGGCGCAGGCGGAAGAAGCAGTGATACGGGAAGAGTATTTGCAGCTGAAGGCGGCATATGAAACACTGACAGCCCATGCGCCTTTTGGAACCGTGTATTCCTGCCTGTACAAAGAACGGCCGTTTTACTTAAAAATGCTGATGGATGCGGATAAATCCGCGCTGGCGGAGATCGTTACCGATGAAAAACAGGTATGGGAGGAGTTAAAGGCTGTCGACTGCGGCAATGCTGCCATACGCTTTTATGAAGACCGCCTGCTGCCGCTGGCAAAGCTGTACCATGTCGCAGGCCAGATAGAAGCCGCCTTAAAGCCCCGCGTCTGGCTGAAATCCGGCGCCAATATCGTGATAGAGCCGACCGAAGCGCTGACGGTTATTGATGTAAACAGCGGAAAAAACGTTGCCGGAAAAGAAAAGCAGTCAAACCATTATAAAATCAATCTGGAAGCGGCAAAGGAGCTTGCGTTTCAGCTGCGTCTGCGCAATCTTTCCGGTATGATTATCGTGGACTTTATTGATTTGTATGATGCGCAGCTTAATCAGGAGTTAATGACGTATTTGCGCAGCTGTCTGAGCAAAGATTCGGTTCCGGCCAGACCGGTTGATATGACAAAACTGGGTCTGGTGGAAATTACGCGCAAAAAAAAGAAAAAGCCGCTTGCGGAGCAGCTGGGAATATAAGATTCCCACGGTGCGGCAAAGGCTTTTTCCGAAATCATGAGATGAGTTCTCCGATATATTTTTTATCCATAATTACAAGTACGCTGTCCCCGGAACGAAACGGCTGGTCCGGACTGATGTTCGTCGTCAGCTCTCCTTCACGCCGCAGAGCGACTACGTTCAGCTTATGCTTCTGGCGCAGGGACAGTTCTTTCAGGTTTTTACCGATCCATTCTTCTTTTACGGAGATTTCTACCATACGCACTCTTTTTGATAGTTCAAAAAAGTCGATAAAGTTGCCGTTTACTATATTGCGCGCGACACGGATGCCGCCGTCGCGTTCCGGTGTTACAATCTTATTTGCGCCGATGCGTTCTAAAATGGAAGTCATCGTTGCGTTGCGGGATTTTGCCAGAATAAACGGCACACCGGCTTCCTTTGCGGCCATAATGGCCATAATGCTTGCTTCCAGACAGCTTGTGATCGTTACAATAACGCCATCCATATTGGAAAGGCCAAGCGTATCAAAGGCGTGAAGTTCCGTGGCGTCAACCTGCACGGCCATTGTGACATGCGGTGCAATATCGCTGACCAGATCTTCATCTTTGTCGATTGCCATGACATCCGCACCTGCGGCCATCAGTTCTTCTGCCACACTGCGTCCGAATTCCCCAAGTCCGAAAATGGCATATGATTTTTTGCTTTCCTGTTTTTTCATAGTCTGCTCCTGCTTTCCTTTTTTTGTTATCCGACTGCCACATGTTCTTCAGGCAGCTTGGCTGCAATCTGCCGGTCGCGTATCGTAAATACGAGAACCATCGAAATCGGGCCGATTCTGCCCAGATACATGCAGATGCATAAAATAATCTTTCCGGCCGTGCCGATTACGGAAGTGTAATCTCTGGAAATGCCTACGGTGCCAAGCGCGCTGTACACTTCAAAAATCTGATCCGCCGCAGAGCCCGGTTCAAAAAGCATCAGGACAATAATAGCCGCAATGCTTGCAAAAAAGCTGATTAATACAACTGCCAGCGCTTTTTTTACCGTTTTCGGAGAAATGCGGCGTTTAAAACAGATAATATCTTCGCGGCCGCGTATCGTGGCAATGACAGCCAGAAAAATAATGGCAAGCGTCGTAGTTTTGACGCCTCCGGCCGTTCCGACCGGAGACCCTCCCGTAAACATAAGGAATAAGGTAACGATAAGGGAAGGCGTCGTCAGTTCCTTTTGCGGAATCGTTACAAATCCTGCGGTTCGTGTTGTTACGGACTGAAAACAGGACGCCAGAATTTTTTCCGGCCAGGTAAAAGTTCCGATTGTTCCGGCATTGTGGTATTCAAAAGCGAAGTAAAGCACGGCTCCGACAAGCAGTAAAAAGCCGGTCATAACAAATACGATTTTGGAATGGAGCTTTAGCTGTGCCCAGATGCTGCGGTGATTTTGTTCGCCGTATTTCTTTTTTACAACGTCCATAAAATCAAACCAGACGATAAATCCAAGCCCGCTTATAATAATAAGCGCCATGGTAACGACGTTAATCCAAAGATGGTGGACATATGGAATAAAGCTGTCCGGGCCGATCAGGTCGATACCGGCATTGCAGAAGGCCGATACGGCGTGAAAGAGCGCGTACCAGATGCCTTTTGGGCCGAATTCGGATACGAATACAGGCAGATAGCATACCGCACCGATTGCTTCCACAAGAAAAGTTCCCAGAACGACTTTGCGTAAAAACCGTACAAGCCCTTTCATGGTTTCCAGATTAAACGCATCACCAAGCAGCATTCGGCTGCTCAGCGACAGTTTTTTGCCAAGCAGCATCGTAAAAATGGTTGTAATGGCAATGACGCCAAGGCCGCCAATCTGGATTAAGAGCAAAATAACAAGATGCCCGAACAGGTTCCAGTGGGTGGCCGTTGTAACCGTAACAAGACCGGTTACACAGACACAGCTTGTCGCAGTAAACATGGCGTCCACAAACGGCGTTGCCGTACCGTCCGCCGATGCAAACGGCGTCGCTAACAGCAGCGATCCGATCAGAATGACAAGTAAAAAACTGAGGGTAATAATCTGTGTGGTAGTCAGATGCTTTCGTAAAAGTTCCATTTCAGCCTCCGCTTATTCGTTTTCTATAAGTTCTAAGTATAGCAAATGTAGGGGGAACATGCAAGAAAGAAAAAATGATCACGGCAAATTTTAGTGGCACGGCATTGCATTTTATGATAAAATAAATCCATATGGGTAAAAAGTCAATGAAAATTTACATATAAAGGAGACAATACGATGATTTGGGCAAAAGAAGAGACAATGTCACGTGCCGAAATAGAAGCGATTCAACTGGAAAGGCTTCGGGAGACGGTTGCGCGTGTGTATGAAAACGTACGGCCGTACCGGGAAAAAATGGATGAGGCCGGGGTAAAGCCGCAGGACATCCGGGCGCTTTCGGACCTGCAAAAGCTGCCGTTTATTACCAAACAGGACATGCGTGATAACTATCCGTTTGGGCTGTTTGCGGTTCCGAAAGACGATCTGGTACGCATACACGCTTCCAGCGGTACGACAGGCAAGCCGACGGTAGTAGGATATACGAAACGGGACCTGGATGTCTGGACGGAAACGGTCTCCAGAATTGCCGTAATGGGCGGCGCTTCGAAAGAAGATGTGGCGCAGATCTGCTTTGGATATGGTATGTTTACGGGAGCGCTGGGGCTTCATTACGGACTGGAAAAAATCGGAGCTGCGATGGTGCCGTCTTCGACCGGAAATACGGAAAAGCAGATTATGTTTATGAAAGACTTTGGTACGACTCTGCTTGTCGCAACACCGTCTTATGCACTGCGTATCGGTGAGGTGGCGCAGCAGATGGGACTGGATCCAAAAAAAGATCTGAATGTAAGAATCGGACTGTTAGGCAGTGAGCTTCTGACCGAAGCAATGCGCACGGAAATGCATAAGCTGTGGGGCGATGAGATGCTTGTTACGTCCAACTACGGCATGAGTGAATTAAATGGTCCGGGCGTATCCGGGGAATGCGAATATCTGTGCGGGATGCATATCAACGAAGACTTTTTTATTCCGGAAATTATTGATCCGAAGACGGGAGAAGTGCTGCCGCCAGGAGAAAAAGGAGAACTTGTCATTACGTGTATTTATAAGGAAGCGTTTCCGCTTATCCGTTACCGGACAAAAGACATTACGCGTCTGATTTATGAACCGTGCAAATGCGGCCGTACGACGGTGCGTATGGAAAATCTGTACGGCCGTACGGACGACATGCTGAAAATCCGCGGCGTGAACGTATTCCCAAGCCAGATTGAAGAAGTACTGCTTGGCATTGATGAAATCGGCCCGCATTACGAGATTATCGTTACAAGAGCGAACCATACCGATAAGCTGGAAATCCGCGTGGAACTGGCACAGCCGGTGGATGAGTTTAAAAAACTGCAGGCACTGGAAACGAAAATCAGACATAAACTGCGTATGGTACTGGGACTGGATGCCAAAATACGGCTGGAGTCTGCAAATACACTGCAGCGATTTGAAGGAAAAGCGCAGAGAGTGAAAGATTTAAGAAATGTTAAATAATATATAAATTAAGAAACAACGGATACCAATCAAAAAGGAACGAAGAAAGGAAGTACGAAACAGTGGAAAAGAAGATAATGCTTGGAAACGAAGCGATTGCGAGAGGCGCATACGAAGCAGGTGTCAAAGTATCTGCCGCGTATCCTGGTACGCCGAGTACGGAAATCAGTGAAAATATCGCCTTATATGATGAAATATATGCGGAGTGGTCTCCAAATGAAAAGGTTGCCATGGAAGTTGCGATCGGCGCCAGCATCAGCGGCGTACGTGCAATGGCTTCCATGAAACATGTAGGCGTCAATGTCGCAAGTGATCCGCTCTATACCGTTTCTTACAGCGGCGTGAACGGCGGACTTGTTCTGGTAGCGGCAGACGATCCGGGGCTTTACAGCTCGCAGAACGAACAGGATACCCGCTGTGTGGCACGGGCCGCGATGGTGCCGGTATTGGAGCCATCGGACAGTCAGGAAGCAAAAGATTTTGTGAAATTTGCCTACGAACTGAGTGAAACGTATGATACGCCTGTGATCGTACGTACCACCACGCGTCTGGCACATTCACAGGGTACGGTTACGCAGGAAGAAAGAGTGGAACCGGAAGACAGACCATATGAAAGAAATCCTGCAAAATTTGTTATGATGCCGGCCAATGCAATCGGACGGCACGTATATGTGGAAAAAAGAATGAAAGCGCTGGCAGAAGACGGCTGTACGTTTGCCGTAAATCGCGCGGAATATCACGATACATCGATCGGATTTATTACAAGCGGCATTCCGTACCAGTATGTGAAAGAAGTATGTCCGAATGCTTCCGTGTTAAAACTGGGCATGGTGCATCCGCTCCCAAGAAAACTGATCGAAGAGTTTGCGTCCAAAGTAGATAAACTTTACATATTTGAAGAACTGGAGCCTGTGATTGAAGAACAGGTGAAGTCCTGGGGAATTGCGGCAGTCGGAAAAGAGCTGTTTACGGTGCAGGGTGAGTATTCTGCAAATATGATACGGGAACGCATCTTAAAACAAACGCTCGAAACAAAAGAACCGGCAAAAGTTCCTGCAAGACCGCCAATCTTATGTCCGGGCTGTCCGCACAGAAGCGTATTTTCCGTATTAAACCGTCTTGGCATTCATGCGGCAGGAGATATCGGCTGCTATACGTTAGGGGCGGTGCCGCCATTAAGTGTGATTGATACGACTATTTGCATGGGTGCGAGCATTTCCACACTGCACGGTATGGAAAAGGCAAAAGGAAAAGCATACATGAAAAACTGGGTAGCGGTGATCGGAGATTCCACTTTTATGCATACGGGCGTTAATTCTCTGATGAATATGGTATACAACCAGGGCAGCGGAACGGTGATTATTCTGGATAATTCTACGACAGGCATGACCGGTCATCAGGATCACGCTGCAACAGGAAAAACATTAAAAGGCGAAACGGTTCCTGCGATCGACATTTACGGATTGTGTAAATCTATGGGGATTGCACACGTTACGAAAGTCGATGCGTTTGACACGAAAGAACTGGAGCGCGTGATAAAAGAAGAAACGGCATCGGATGCGGTTTCGGTTATCATTGCAAAAGCACCGTGTGTATTGTTAAAAGGAAACGTATTTCCATATAAATGCAGACCGGTGGAAGATAAGTGTAAAAAATGCGGCATGTGCTTAAAGCCAGGCTGCCCGGCGCTGACAAAAAAAGCAGATGGAACCATTGCGATAGATGATACGATGTGCAATGGCTGCGGATTATGTGAACAATTGTGTAAATTTGATGCGATTGAGCAGGTAAGAGCTTAATGTGAGGGAGGAAACTATGACGAAGAATATCATGATTGTAGGCGTTGGCGGACAGGGAACGTTACTTACCAGCCGTATTTTGGGCGGCATTACATTAGACGCCGGATACGATATAAAATTATCGGAAGTACACGGAATGGCGCAAAGAGGCGGAAGCGTTGTGACATTTGTGCGCTACGGAGAAAAAGTAGCCGAGCCGATTGTAGAACAGGGGCAGGCAGACGTGCTGATCGCGTTTGAAAAATTAGAAGCGCTGCGTTATGCACATTTTTTGAAAAAGGACGGCGTTTTAATTATCAACGATCAGCGCATTGAGCCGATTACGGTTGTCACAGGCGCTGCGCAGTATCCGGAAAACATTGTGGAAAATCTGGAAAAAGAACATACCGTATATAAGATCAATGCGATGGAAGAAGCGAAAAAGCTTGGAAACGCCAAAGTATTTAATATTATCGTACTTGGCATGGCGGCAAAACATATGGATTTTTCAAAAGAAGCATGGATTCGTGTTATTGAAAAGACCGTACCGCCAAAGACAGTGGAGATCAATCGGAAAGCTTTTTTAGCCGGCTATGAATCATAAAGAATCAAACAGCTATGTATAAAACGGCGGAATGGAGGGAACGATGTTTATTAAGCAGTTGTCGGTTTTTATCGAAAATAAAGAAGGGCGTCTGGGCGAAGTGCTCGATGTGCTGAAAAAAGAACAGGTCAGTGTGATTTCATTAAGCCTTGCGGATACGAGCGAGTACGGCCTGCTTCGCATGATTACAAACAACCCGCAGGCAGGACAGGCCGCATTGAAAGAAAACGGTTTTTCGGCAATGCTGTCGGATGTGCTGGCTGTGAAGCTTTCCCATCACGTAGGCAGTTTGCAGGAAATATTAAGTCATGTATGCGCAGCCGGGCTGAATGTGGAATATATGTATGCATTGTCAAATAAAGAAGACGATGCTTCTATTATATGTAAGATTTCCAACGGCGATCAGGCGGCAGAGCTGCTTAAGAGCAAAGATGTAAAGCTGTACGGGCAGGAAGATATTACGCGTATTTTCCGATAGACGGCTGCGAACACAAGGATGGACAGGAGAGTCAGAAAATGATTGTGGATTTCCATACACATATTTTTCCGGAAAAAATAGCGGTGAAGACGATTCAAAAACTGGAAGCACAGGCAGGCGTGAAGGCATATGCGGATGGCAGGGAAGATTGCCTTGTGGCATCTATGAAAAAAGCCGGTGTGGATGTATCAATTATTCTGCCGGTTGTCACGGCGGCGGAACAGTTTGATACGGTCAATCATTTTGCCGCCGCATTAAATGAAAAATACAAAGGGAAGGACGTGCGTCTGCTGTCGTTTGGAGGGATTCATCCGGACAGTCCGGATTACAAAAAGCAGCTGATGCACATAAAATCGCTTGGTCTGCAGGGGATTAAGCTGCATCCGGATTATCAGAATACTTATTTTGACGATATCCGCTACATGCGTATTCTGGACTATGCATCCCAGCTGGATCTGACGACCGTGGTACATGCCGGCATTGATATCGGCTATCCGGACCATGTACGCTGTACGATTGACAGCATCTGCAAAGTACTGGATGAAGTCAGGCCGAAGAAGCTGGTACTGGCGCATTACGGCGGATTCCGGCTGTGGGATGACGTGGAGCGGCGGATTGCCGGTCGGGATGTGTATCTGGATATGGCAAATATTTCCGGCGTAATCGAAGATGAGATATTTTTGAAAATATTAAACAAACACGGTGCGGATAAAATTCTGTTTGCAACGGACAGTCCGTGGAGTGGGCAGGCCGAATCACTGGCTCATGTCCGAAAGCTTGTAAAAGACCGTGCGCAGCTGCAGAAAATACTTGGGCAAAATGCGCAGAAGCTTGTTTCATTCGGACCGCAGGAAAAGGCGGAGCAGTCCGCATAACGTTGTATAAGAAACGGACCGGTGTGCGGTACGGATATGATTTGGCGTGTCTGAAAATGGAGGGGATAGCACCTCATTTTCAGACACGCCAAGGTTTTGAGGAGGAATAAAATGTTTGTGAAAGTTCTGTTTTTGATTTTATTTTTTGCCGTTATGATCGGGGTAGGGCCGTATTCCCGAAAACATGCGTCGAGGGTAGATCAAAAAATTGCACTTCCGATTGCTCCTACAGATCATTCCAAAAGAAGAGATAAAAACCTATTGAAGAATTGCTCCGTCTCTATTATAATATAATAATTGTAGAAATCATAATCAGATTAGAACTCAATAACCGAAAACAGGCAAAAGGGACAGGTGGCATAATGGACATAAAAGATATATGCAATGCCGGTGGGGATATTCTGGATGCGGTTGCGGATGCGGTCAATCGGAATGATTACAGCGGTCTGAGCGAAAATGTGATGCATACGGTTAACCGTGTAGCACGCCAGGTACGTCAGGAAGCGGTAAAAGGGTCATACGGCAATCCGACACACCAATACGCAAAAACTTTTTATACGAAAAAAGGACAGGCAGAATACAATTATTCACAATATTTACATAAACGGGACGAAAAAAAGGAAAAGACAACGCTTCCGGCGTCCGTTGCGAAAAATCCGACAGGTCGTATTTTAGGCCCGATTCAGCTGGCGTGGGGAATTCTGGCGACAAGCGGTTTTGGAATTACGGCGTTATTTATGACGATTCTGTCGTTTTCACAGGGCGGAATGGGTTATGTGGCATTTGCGGTCGTTTTTACGCTGCTGACCGCACTGGGCATTACGGATATCGTACGCGGCAGCCGTAAGATCGGTCTTGTAAACCGTTTTTATCACTATGCCAGACTGATCGGAGAAAGAGGATACATCGCAATTGAAGAGCTGGCCATACAGACCGGACGGCACAAAGACGATGTGCTGCGTGATCTGCGAAAAATGATGAAAAAACATATGTTTCCACAGGGACGTCTGGATCAGAAGCAGACGACGTTTATGCTGACGCAGGATGTCTACCGGCAGTATTTACAGATTGAGCAGGACAGAGCACGGGAAGCGCAGCAGGCACGGGAGGCCGCGCGGGCCGCAGACGACGGGCAGACGGACCGGGAGCGTGCTTCGCATCGCTATGATGCGCAGACAAAAAAGATTCTGGAAGACGGCAATGCCTATATTCGTATGGTACATGAGTGCAATGAGAAAATCCGGGGACAGGAGATGCGCTATAAACTCTCCCGTCTGGAATCTATTATGCGGCGTATTTTCGAGCAGGTGGAAAAAGTGCCGGAGAGTGCGGATGATCTGAACAAATTTATGAATTATTACCTGCCGACGACGACAAAGCTGCTGCATGCCTATATTGATCTGGACAGGCAGCAAATCGCCGGGGAAAATATAACGGCTACCAAAAAGGAAATAGAAGATACGCTCGATACGATTAACATTGCGTTTGAAAAGCTGTTGGACGGGCTGTTCGAAGATACGGCGTGGGATATTTCATCCGATATTTCCGTAATGAAGACAATGATGGCACAGGAAGGGCTGACAGGAGAAAAAGATTTTAAGCTGTAATACAGGAGGAAAAACAGTGACAGATCGATTTGAAGATTTTAAAGAAAAAACGCCGACGCTCGTATTTGACGCGGCGCCGCAGGAACAGGAGAAACAGCCGGTACCGGAACCGGAGAAAAAGGAGATGCTAAATGATTCGATGCTGACATCGGAGGAACGTCAGCAGGTCGATGCTTTTGCGGAGCAGATTGACCTGCGTAATTCCGGTGCGGTGCTGCATTATGGAGTCGGAACGCAGAAGAAGCTGGCGGATTTTTCGGAGCGGGCGCTGAATAACGTACGCACGAAAGATATGGGCGAAGTCGGCAATATGATTGCGTCGCTTGTAGCGGAGCTGAAAAGCTTTGATGCGGAAGAAGAGTCAAAAGGCATTTTCGGATTTTTGAAAAAAGGCGAAAACAAAGTTTCCATGATGAAGGCAAAATACAATAAAGTGGAGACGAATGTCAATCAGATAGTAAAAACGCTGGAAAATCATCAGATACAGCTGATGAAAGACATTGATGTTCTGGACCGGATGTACGAGATGAATCTGGTATATTTTAAGGAGCTTACGATGTACATTCTTGCAGGCAAAAAAAAGTTGCAGGAGGTGCGTACAAAAGAGCTGCCTCTTCTGCAGCAAAAGGCCCGGGAGAGCGGACTGCCGGAAGATGCGCAGGAAGCCAGAGATCTGTCCGACTTATGCGAACGGTTTGAAAAGAAACTATATGATCTGGAACTGACGCGTACGGTATCCGTACAGACCGCGCCGCAGATTCGTATGGTACAGAATGCGGACACGCTGATGGCGGAAAAAATCCAGTCGACAATTGTCAATACGATACCTTTGTGGAAGAGCCAGATGGTTATTGCAATCGGTGTGGAACATTCCGCACAGGCCGCAAGAGCGCAGCGGGAAGTGACGGATATGACAAACGCACTGTTAAGGAAAAATGCGGATGCTTTAAAAATGGCGACGATTGAAAGCGCAAAAGAGTCGGAACGCGGTATTGTCGATCTGGAAACACTCAAGCATACAAACGAAACGCTCATTACGACGCTGGATGAGGTTATGAAGATTCAGAACGAAGGCCGTGAGAAGCGGCGGGCGGCAGAAGCGGAGCTGATCGACATGGAGAATCAGCTTAAGCGTAAAATGCTCGAAATTTCACGTATTTAACGGGCAGGAGCAGGTGGAACATGAAAAAAGCAGTTTTTTTTGATATTGACGGGACGATACTGGACCATGAAAATTTTATTCCCAGAAGTACGATAGAAGGCATTCATAAGCTTCGGCAAAAAGGGAATTATGCATTTTTGTGTACGGGAAGGAGCCGTGCGTTTGTGCACAATCCGGTGATTTTAGACATTGGATTTGATGGAATTGTAAGTGGATGCGGGACGATGATTGAGTTTCATGATGAAGTCGTGTTTTATAAAAAACTGGAACAGGATCTGATCAGGAGGACGGTTGATTTTTTGAAAGCCAATCATGTTTCGGTCATTATGGAAGGGCGGTATAAACTGTATGCGGACCCGGATGATTTCGTCAATGACCTTTATACCGTGCGGCTGAAAAAAGAACTTGGCAGTGATCTTGTACCGGTGACAGGCAGTGAAAACGACTGGGAAGTGAGTAAGTTTTCCTGCACGACGGAACATGCGGATATGGAGGTGGTAAAACCATATCTGGAAAAAGATTACGAAATTATCATGCATGAAATTCCCGTTATGGAAGTTGTGCCGAAAGGCTGTTCCAAAGGAACGGGCATTTTAAAAGTGTGTGAGATGTTAGATATTCCGGCAGCAGATTCCTATGCGTTTGGCGACAGCGCCAATGATCTGCCGATGTTTGAAGCGGCCGGATGCAGTATTGCGATGGGAAATGGCACCGATCTGGCGAAGCAGAGCGCAGATTATGTAACGGATGCGCTGCATGAAGACGGTATTTACCATGCACTGGAACATTTTGGATTATGTTAGACAGGAGCACTTATTATGAAGATCATTATTGTAGGTTGCGGCAATGTAGGCGCCGCGCTTGCAGAACAGTTAAGCTCGGAAGGGCATGATATTACCGTCATAGATACAAGGAGGCAGCTTGTGGAGAGCGTCTCTGTATCCTGTGATGCGCTTGGCATCGTTGGTAACGGTGCCAGTTTTCAGATTCAGTCGGAAGCCGGCGTAGATCAGGCCGATTTGATTGTGGCCGTGACAGGATCGGATGAGCTGAATCTGCTGTGCTGCCTGATTGCAAAAAAATCCGGCGGATGTAATACGATTGCACGGGTCAGCAATCCGGTGTACAGCGAAGAGATTGCGTTTATTAAAGAAAAGCTGGGCCTTTCCATGATTATTAATCCACAGCTTGCGGCTGCAAGGGAAATGGCACGTACGTTGAAATTTCCGTTTGCACAGAAAGTGGATACGTTTGCAAAAAGCCGTGTGGAGCTTGTCGTTTACCGGATTGAAGAAAGCAGCCTGTTATGCGGGATGAAGCTTAAGGAACTGCCGGGAAAACTGCGGTGTGATGTGCTTATTCCGATTGTGGAGCGGGGCGAACAGGTAATAATACCGGATGGTAACTTTCAGATGCAGGTCAAAGACGACATTACGATTGTAAGTACGCAGCTGAAAATGATTGAATTTTTTAAAAAGCTTGGGAAACCGACGGCATCGGCCAGAGACGCGATGATTATCGGCGGCGGCAGAACTTCGATCTATCTGGCGAAGCAGCTGCTGCAGATGGGGTTGAAAGTAAAAATTATTGAGCGCGACACCGACCGCTGTGAGTTTTTAAATGAAATGCTGCCAAAAGCAATGGTTATATGCGGAGACGCTACGGAAAAAGACGTATTGCTGGAAGAAGGTCTGCTGGAAACGGAAACATTTGTTGCGAATACGAACTTTGATGAAGAAAATATTATGCTGACGCTGTTTGCAAAAAGTCTTTCCGGAGCAAAGCTGATTACGAGAGTACATCGGGTTTCTTATGATGATATTATTGAAAAGCTGGATTTGGGCAGCATTATTTATCCGAAATATATCACGGCGGTTAATATCATTCAGTATGTCCGTGCGATGAAAAATTCGCTTGGCAGCAATATCGAAACGATGTATCGCTTAAATGATAACCGTGTGGAGGCGCTGGAATTTGTCATAAACGAGCCGTCTCCGATTGTCGGTGTTCCGCTGACAGAATTGAATTTAAAGAAAAATATGATTATCGGCTGTATCACACATCAGGGAAAAACGACAATTGCAAAAGGCCAGTCGGTCATCCGGGTGGGAGATACCGTTATTTTAATTACAACACAGACCGGACTGCATGATATCCGGGACGCGCTGAAATAATTAACGCGGGGCTGTTTTTAGGAGGACGGGATGAATTTTTCAGTCATTCAATATATTTTGGGAACTGTCTTATGCTGTGAAGGTGTTTTTTTGCTTGCGCCGGTGGCAGTTGCGGTTTTTTTTGCGGAAAGAGCAGGTATTTATTATGTTTCGGTTGCGGCAGTTTGTTTTGCCGTCGGACTGCTGCTGCGTCTGCGGCACTTGAAAAGCAAAGTATTTTATTCCAGGGAAGGATTTCTGGCGGTGACGTTCAGCTGGATCGTGCTGAGCATGGCAGGCGCGGTTCCGATGCATCTGACCGGAGAATATGTTCATTATACGGATGCGCTGTTTGATACGATATCAGGGTTTACGACAACGGGCGCAAGCGTGCTCTCGTCGGTAGAAGAGCTTTCACGTGCAACGGCATTCTGGCGTTGCTTTACACACTGGAGCGGAGGTATGGGGGTACTTGTGTTTATTATGGCCGTACTGCCGCTTTCCGGAAGTTCCAATATGCATCTGATGCGAGCGGAAAGTCCTGGGCCATCGGTTGGAAAACTGGTGCCGAAAGTCCGGCAGACCGCGCTTATTTTGTATAAAATCTATCTTGTGATCACGATACTGCAGGTCACATTGCTTATGCTGGCAGGACTGTCCCTGTATGAAGCGCTGACGCTTTCTTTTTCTACGGTTGGCACAGGCGGTTTTGCACTGTTAAATTCCAGCATTGCCACCTATAACCGGGCGGTACAGATCATTATCATTGTGTTTATGATTTTATGCGCATTGAATTTTAATACCTACTATCTGCTGTTAATACGCAGACCCAAAGAAGCGCTTTTGCAGAATTCGGAAGTGAAATGGTTTCTGATCATCGTCTTTGCGTCTGCGGCAGTGATAACGGTCAACATCCGGGATGGTTTTCACAGCCTGGCGGATGCGTTTCATACGGCGTTGTTTCAGGTGGCGACACTGGTCAGCAGTACCGGGTTTGCGACAGCAGATTTTAATCTGTGGCCGGAACTGTCGAAAACGATACTCGTACTGTTAATGTTTATGGGAGCCTGTGCAGGCAGTACGGGCGGCGGTTTTAAAGTATCGCGGCTGATGATTGTCGCACGGGCGGCAAGAAACGAACTGCTGAATATGCTGCATCCGAGAAGTGTACAGCAGGTACATATGAATGGCAGGAGAGTGCCGGACCAGGTTGTAAAGACAGCGTTGTGCTATATGACGGTTTATGTATTTATTGTACTTGGTTCCGTGCTGCTGATCAGCATTGACAATTTTGACATGACGACAAACTTTACGGCGGTGTTGGCGACAATGAATAATATCGGACCGGGACTTGGCGAGGTAGGCCCTTCCGGAAACTTTGGCGGTTTCAGCGTATTTTCCAAAATCGTACTGATGGCGGATATGCTCATTGGCCGTCTGGAACTGTTTCCGGTACTGGCATTGTTCGCGCCGGGTATGTGGCGTCTTCCATCCGGACGTACCCGAAAAGAAGTTCGGAAGATGGACGAAATAAATTAGAAATAAGTTAGAAATCAGACAAAAATAAACTTGCAGAAATGATATTTCAGACGCTCGATTAGGAGGCAGCATGGACAAACAGAAAAGAAAAAAGACCGGACGCTGCTATAAAAAAGCATCTGGCCTTCCGTTGCATTATTTATTATTTTATGGGTAGCTGTGCAGGAATGGTGACAATTTTTGTAGTATTTACGCTCGGATTTGTGTTAGATTCCAAAATGACGAGAATGCAGGACGATGCCAGATATATTGGCAATCTGATTGAAAGACGCATTGAACAGGAATCGTTGGATGAGGTCATATCTTATGCCGAAAATTTTATGGAAGAAGAAAATGATATCTGCATTGTCGACGAGAACAACCGGATTGTACGGCATTTTGGAAAAGGGCTGCCGGATTTTGAAAAGGTGGAAACGGTAATACTGTTTCGTTCATACCAGATCATTCCGGATATGGAACCGGGACTGCTGGAAGGGGATCAGACATTTTTTATCTCTTTTCACGAACTTTTAAAGCGTAGTCTGGAGGCTCTGGAGAAGAGCAGCTATGAAGATAAACGGTGGCTGGAGCAGCCACTGTTTTATGCGTGTTACTGGACCGAAATCCCGGTACGGGTAAGTGGTTATCGGTTTTATTTCAGAGATTCCGTACAAATCCTGCAGAAAAATGTTTTTTATATGAATGCGGTTATACTGGCAGAATTACTGTTGCTTGGCATACCGACGCTACTTCTGTTTATAAATGTAATATCGTCCATTCGCATGCAGAAACGAATGGTATATCTGCTGCAGGAAGATCCGGTTACAGGAGGGAAAAACTGGAATTATTTTCTGGAGCACAGCAAAAAGATTTTGCGTCAGGTGCGCAATACGCGGTATACTTATGCGGTCGTCAATCTTCATATGATACGTTATCAGGACTATTGTGCCTGTTATGGCAATAAAGAAAGTGAGACGCTGTTAAAAAAATAGACGGATTTTACGGATCTGCATGGACAGAGGAGAGACGTTTGCCAGATTTGCAAGAGCGGATTTTGGCCTTTTGCTGCGCTGCAGCTCACAGGAGCAGTGTGAAAAACGTTTAAAAAAATGCTTGTGGAGCTGACGGGAATTAAAAAAGATAAAATCATGTCTTTTTCCGCAGGCATTTATTTTTGCGTCCTGCGGCCAACTGGAACGGAAAATGGCGCAGGCAGCGCAGACAGATCAACATTGATCAGGTTTATCATTTTGCGGGCGCAGCAAGATGTGCCATGCGCGGCAAGGAAGGCGAGTATATTAAAGTATTCGATCAGCAGATTTTACAGGAACAGATCTGGAAAAACAAAGTGGAAGAGACGATGGGGGCGGCTTTGCTCAACGGAGAGTTTCAGCTGTATCTGCAGCCGAAGTACCATCCGGTAACGGAAAAGATTGTCGGGGCGGAAGCGCTCGTACGCTGGATATCACCGGAAGAAGGCATGATACCGCCGAATCGGTTTATTCCTATTTTCGAACAGAACGGGTTTATTACAAAACTGGATGATTATATGATACTGGCGGTGGCGAAGCTGCAGTCGGAATGGAAAATACAGCGGCGCAAACAGGTTCCGGTATCGGTGAATATATCCCGTGTCAACTTTGTTAAAGAAGATCTGGCGACGCATATCTGCCATCTGGTCGACGGGTATGGAGCAGAGCATGCCGGTATTGAGCTGGAACTGACGGAAAGCGTTTTTTTTGGCAATAAAAAGCTATTGCAGAAAATTTTAAAAGAACTGAAAATGTGCGGGTTTTCGATTTCGATGGATGATTTCGGAGCGGGGTATTCTTCGCTTAATTCGTTAAAAGACCTGCCGATTGACGTGCTTAAACTGGATATGGACTTTTTCCGTGGCGAGGGTGCGATGGAGCGAGGGAAGATCGTAGTACAGGAAACGATTCGCCTTGCAAAAGCGTTAAATATGAAAACGGTTGCCGAAGGCATAGAGAAAAAGAACAGGTGGAATTTCTCGCCGAACACGGCTGCGACATGATACAGGGGTATTATTTGCACAACCAATGCCGGTAGAAGAATTTAATAAGTTACTGGAACAGGAACGTTGATTGTAGCCACAATTTTCGTAAGGGGAAGATTATGCATACATTTTTATCTTCATACAATATATAGGAATTATGATATTAATGGCGGAGGCGTATTATGTAATCGGCCGGAAACCGTCCAGACAACAGCAGTACCTTTTGTTTGTGATCATTGCGCTGTGCACGAATTTTGTCGGATATCTTCTCGTGCTGGAGGCGACAACATTGACAGAAGCGCTGCAGGCGGTGAAATTTTCGTATCTTGGCAAGCCGTTTATCGTACTGTGTCTGTTTTTGTTTGTAATGCATACATGTAAGATACCGATTCCCAGATGGCTGGAAACCGTACTTACCTTTGTGCATGTATTTGTCGTTTTATGTGTGCTGACATGTGAGAATCACAAGCTGTATTATAACAGTATTGCATATGTACAGGACGGATTTTTCCCGCATCTGGTACTGGGACATGGAATCATTTATAATCTGCACTGCCTGCTGATGCTTGCTTATGCGCTGATTATGATTTTTGTATGTGCGTCCTGTTATATCAGGACAAATAAAGATATGGAAAAAAGCAGTCCGCATATTTGATGATTATGGTTCTGATCGCAATGGCGGGTTACGGCATTTTTTGAGCGGGGTTACGAAAGGTTACGATATTACGCTGATTGCCTGTCTGATTGATTCGTTGCTGCTGAGTGTTCTGATTTTCCGCGGCGGAATTTTTGATGCGCTGACACTGGCAAAGGAGCTGGCAATGGATGCGCTGGCAGAGGGAATTGTAGTTGTAGATATTGACGAAAATATCCTTTATTTTAATGAGAAGGCAGAGCAGATTTACGCACAGATTACGTTGGGTAAAGCCGAAAAGTGCTGGAAGATATGGATACGCGTATTCTGGATAAAAAAATGCTGGAAAGAGACAGAGATATTTATGCGGTCAGCAGCTACATGATCGAAAGGGAAAATATATACTACGGCAGAATGTATGTGCTGACAGATATTACCGACAGTTATCATTATACGCAGCGGGTCAAGGAACAGGCGGAAATTATGAAGGAACTCAAAGACCAGGCGGAATCCGCAAACGAAGCAAAGTCCGTATTTGTCTCGAATATGTCTCATGAGATCCGTACGCCGATGAATGCAATCGTCGGACTGACGGAAGTGCTTTTGCGTAAAAAACGGGACCCGGAAGATGAAAAATATCTGCTGAACATTCAAAGCTCCGGAAATGCACTGTTAAAGCTGATTAATGATCTGCTTGATTTTTCCAAAATCGAAGCAGGGAAATTTGAAATTTCCGAAGA
Source organism: Eubacterium plexicaudatum ASF492 (assembly GCF_000364225.2). GTDB lineage: Bacteria > Bacillota > Clostridia > Lachnospirales > Lachnospiraceae > Eubacterium_J > Eubacterium_J plexicaudatum. Next base: position 2,205,762 of record NZ_AQFT02000001.1, on the reverse strand, counting down.
TACGTTTGATATTGCACAGATGCTGCGGGATATTCAGGTGATTGGAACGACCAGAATTGCGGATAAAAAGGTCAGGCTCATTATGGATGTGGATGAAAACATCCCAAGGCTATTGTACGGAGATGCATTGCGAATCCGCCAGGTTATTATAAACATTATGAACAACGCGGTGAAATTTACCGATGAAGGCTCCGTAACCGTGACGGTACGCCAGCAGAAGCGGGAAGCGGAAAAAATACAGCTTTACATAGCGGTAAAAGATACCGGACAGGGAATTCATAAAGATGATCTGAAACGGTTATTTGATGCGTTTACGCAGGTGGACATTAAGAAAAATCAGGGAAAAGAAGGCACCGGTTTGGGTCTTGCCATATCCAGACAGCTGGTGGAGATGATGGGCGGGGAACTGTCCGTGGAAAGCGAGTACGGAGCGGGCAGCAACTTTTATTTTTCCGTGTGGACGGGGATAGAAAGCGAGGAAACGGTCGGCTGTTTTGCGGAAGTCAGACAGCCCACAGACGAGGAAGAAGATGCGGATGAGGTATTTACGTTTACCGCACCACAGGCCCGCATTCTGCTCGTAGACGATAATGAAATCAACCAGGAGGTGGCCAAGGCGCTGTTGGAGCCGTACGGAATGCGGATTGATCTGGCATCCAACGGGAAGGTGGCTCTGGAGCAGATTCAGAAGGAGTCCTATGATCTTGTCTTTATGGATCATTATATGCCGGTCATGGACGGTGTGGAAGCCACGAAAAGAATTCGTGCTCTGGAAGGAGAGCGGTATAAGCATCTTCCGGTCATTGCACTTACGGCAGATGCGGTGCAGGGAGTCCGGGAAGAATTTTTTGCCGCAGGCATGAATGATTTTGCGTCAAAGCCGATTGAAATGGAAGATCTGTCCAGGGTTCTGTGCAAGTGGCTGCCGAAAGAGAAACTAAACAGGTAGGACGGGTGTGAACAGAACGATTTTTATGTCAAAATGGGCGATTTTAACCTTGTAAACTTTGGACAAAAGGTCTATAATATTTATAGTTGGCGCTTTTCACAACAGGTTAGATTTTCCGAACTGTTGTGAAATTCAGGGTGACAGGGAAAAGGAAAAATGCAATCTGAGAGAACAAAGAATAAGAATAGAGCGGTCTCGGAAACTCTTTAAGCCCGAATTTCCGCTCTTTTTTCATGTTCTTCTTTTTTGCTTTCCTCCATATCCTGGAAAACATTTTTGTTAAATTTTCAAAAAAGTATTGACATATAAGTCAAAATGTGCGGCGCGTTTGGTGACCATATACGCCAGTCACCAAACGCGCTCCTTGTAGTTAAGAAGCGTCTGTGCCACACGCACAGCATTAAACTAAACTACTAGGAGGTGCACTTTATGATCAAGTACTGGCAGTCCATGCAAGATTACAAGTACTTTCTCAACGAATCCAAAGTCCATTTCGATTCCTCTGAAAGAGTCCGGCTCCATACGGAGCTTTGGAAGCCATGGCAGAAACTCCGCCTTTTCGATACCGATAAGGCCATGGAGTTCCTTCTGCCCTTTTACTCCAACACTGGCAGGCCCGCTAAGAACCAGCCACAAATCTTAAGGTCTTTATCCTTTTCTTTCTTCTATTTTCAGAAGGTTTGGCCAAGCTATCCCTTACCCTTTGGGTCGACAGGCTCAAACATGACCGCCTCCTTGCCGCTCTCATCGGCTGCACTACGGATTCCCTGCCGCCCCTCGGTTCTTATTTTGACTTCATGGACAGGCTCTGGGCTGCACCGCCAACGGACTTATATGCGCGGGACAAACTGCTTCCGGCTTCCTGGAACACCAAAAAGCCGGATAAGCCCAAAGGCAAAAACACAAAGCACAGGAGGCAAAGCCCAAAATCACAGAATCTATCGAAAAACGGCTCATGAGCGGGAAGGATATCCCTTTTAACTTTGAAGGGCGGCTGCAGCGCTTCTTCTATCACGTGGCTGTCCTGCCTTCCATGGAATCCGGCCTCATACCAAGGGAACACCTTACGGTTTCCGGAGACGGCACCGCCGTGCATACCCATGCCTGCCCACGCGGGCACCACAGGGTTGGCGCACCGGAAAACCTGCGGCATTTCCCCGACCCCGATGCTTCCTGGGGCTGGGACAGCGACCTGGAAAAATATTACTTCGGCTACACTTTGTTCCAATTATCCTGCTATAACAGTGAACTCAGGACAGATCTCCCCCTGCTTCTGCGTTTTACCAGTGCAAAGCGTCATGATTCGGTCAATTTCCTTGTCGCTTTCCATGAACTGGAAAAACATATGCCGGCTGTTTCCACCTCGAATATGTGCCTGGATTCCGCAATGGACAATTACCCCACCTACCGGATCCTTAAAAACAGGGGAATACGGGCCTTCATCGACCTGAACGACAAATGCGGCCGGCCAAAAACAATTCCTGATACCATCACCATTGACAAAGATGGAACGCCCTTATGTCAGGAAAAACTGCGCATGAAGCCTAACGGTTATGACAGATCCAGCGGTTACCTCATGTGGCGCTGCCCCTATGGGAAAGATCACTGTTCCAAATGTAAAAACTCCTGCACCGATTCCAAATATGGGAGAGTCGTCAAGACCCGGCCCGAATGGGATATCCGGCTTTACACCGACGTCCCCCGCGGCACAGATGCTTATAAGAAGATTTATAATCAACGCACCGCCACGGAACGTATCAACAACCGCATCCTCAATGATTACGGACTGCACCGTATGTTCATACACACAAAGGAGCATTATTCTTTCATGACAACCATGATTGGAATCTGCATCCATCTGGATGCCCGCTATAAACAGCAGGTGCAGGCAGTGGCATAAACCAAGTTTCCTGCTTCCGGATTCTTTCAGGCCTGTTTTTCGACAGGTTTTAAAGTCATGCACATTTTTATTCTTTATGCTCTCTGGACTGCTCAAGCCCCATAATCATCCATCCCTTATCCCTCTCATTTCTGAAAATCAACCTTTTCCTGCTTATTCTCTATTGAGTTTCCGAGAGTGCTCTAAGAATACATAAAAGGAGGGTTATACGTAACTCTGTACCCGAAATTTTTGGACGAATTACTGTATAGGATTAGGAGGAGAGTTGTTTATGTTTAAGGATGAAAAGATCGAAAAAAGCTAACGAAATCTTTTCTAATGGTGTCATTAATTACGGCGATATCGGCCGTGCTGGGGCTAGTTGCGCTTGTAGTCGTTTCAAACCGTTATTCTTATGCACTTAAGAATTTTGGATTTGCACAGGGGATATCGGTAAGACAATGTTTGAGTTTGCGGATGTCAGGTCTTCCCTGCGGGCGACAATCGGGTATGACGATCCGGATGCGATCGCTACGGTACAGCAGCAACATAAAGACGCGATTGCAGCATTTGAAGTCAATTTTGCGGAAGTGGAAAATACAATTGTATCGGAAGCAGGACGGCAGACATACGATGAGATAAAGGCAGAACTGGAAGAATACTGGAAGCTGGATACGGAAATTATGGAGATCGGCGCCACGACGGACAGAGAACTCTGCAAAGAGGCACAGGAAATAGCAATTAATGAAATGGCGCCGGTGTATAACAGTATTTATCAAAAGCTGGATGACCTTCTGGAAGTAAAAGTAGATGAAGGACAGAAACTGTCCCGAACACTGACCATTTTAAGCGTGGTACTGATGTTAATTATTGTATTGGTTATTGTGGTTGCCGTTCTTTCAGCTTTACGTATTGGCAAACGGATTGCACAGGGCATTTCCAATCCGTTAAAGAGTCTTGGAGATCGTTTAAAGCTGTTTGCGACCGGAGATCTGACTTCTCCGTTCCCGGAGTCCGATTCGCAAGATGAAGTTGCGGAAATGGTCAACGATGCGACGGAGATGGCAGGTGCGCTCAATGTCATTATTAACGATATCGGCACGGTGCTCGGTGAGATGGAGAGCAAAAACTATGCGGTTCAGTCTGAGATACAGGATAAATATACCAATGATTTCAGTAAATTAATCGTATCCATGCGTGGTCTGAGAAATCAGATGTCCGATACGATCCGTTCGATCGGAGAAGCTTCCAGTCAGGTATCGGGTGGTTCCATTAATCTGGCGGAATCCGCACAGAGCCTTGCGGAAGGAGCTACGGAACAGGCAGGCGCCGTAGAAGAGCTGCAGGCAACGATTATCGATATTTCGGAAACAATGGAAAAGAGTGCGAAGAGCGCGGAAGAGTCTTATAAACAGGCGGAAAATTATGCAAATGAAGCCGACCATACGCGCGATGAAATGCATACGATGGTGACTGCGATGGAAAAAATCAGCGAGTCATCTGCAAAGATCGGGAATATTATATCGGAAATTGAATCCATTGCATCACAGACGAATCTGCTTTCTTTGAATGCCTCGATTGAAGCGGCAAGAGCCGGAGAAGCGGGACGCGGATTTTCCGTTGTGGCGGAAGAAATACGTCAGCTTGCGGAACAGAGTGCAAAAGCAGCGGTAGATACGAGAGAACTGATTGAAAGTTCCATGAAGGAAATTGCTGAAGGCAGCCGTGCGGTAGAGCGTGCTTCCGGTTCCATTGACAATGTTGTCAGCGGTATTAAGCAAATCGCAGAATCTTCCAAAGATCTCAGCGTTATGGTTATTACGCAGGCGGAGACGATGCGTCAGGCAGAGCAGGGAATCAGTCAGATTTCGGAGGTTGTGCAGAATAACTCCGCAGCGGCTCAGGAATCTTCCGCTACAAGCGAACAGCTGTCCGCACAGGCGGCTACGCTGGATGAACTCGTAGGACAGTTTATCTTAAATGAAGAGTAATTATTATAAAATGACAGGCAAATGAGTGCCTGTCATTTTTTGTTCGAAAAATGACGTATAATCTTTTTAAGTTTTGGAAAAAATTGTTATGGGAGTAAGCATGAAAAGAGCTCCGAAAATGATGAGAGTGGAAAGTGGGAGATAGAGATGCTGTTTAATTCTTTTCGTTTTTTCATATTTTTTCCAATCGTAACGGTTATTTATTTTATTGTTCCGAAAAAGGTGCGGTATCTTTGGCTGCTGGCAGCGAGTTATTATTTTTATATGAGCTGGAATGCAAAATATGCGGTGCTGATTGCCTTTTCGACAGCGGTTACCTGGCTCAGCGGCATTTTGCTTGGCAAGTGTTCGGAGGCGGAGACGGCGGTGAAAGTAAAAAATGGATTGTAGCCGTCAGTTTTTTGTCAATCTGAGTATTCTGGCTTTTTTTAAATACTTTGATTTTATGCTAGGAAATGTAAATGCGGTGCTGAGGAATGTCGGAATAGGACCGCTTACGCGTTCGTTTGACCTGCTGCTTCCGGTAGGCATTTCTTTTTATACGTTTCAGGCGCTTGGCTATACGATTGATGTGTACCGCAAAGAGATCGAGCCGGAAAAAATATATTAAGGTATGCGCTGTTTGTCTCGTTTTTTCCGCAGCTTGTGGCAGGCCCGATTGAGCGTTCGAAAAATCTTCTGATACAGATTGCGCAGATCGATCATATTCCGACCGGACAGCTGTTACGGTATGATCGGATTGCCAGCGGACTTCGGATTATGTTATGGGGATACTTTATGAAAATGGTCATTGCAGACCGGCTTGCAATCATTGTGAATACGGTGTTTGATGCCTGGTTTTTTTATGGAACGGTGGAACTTGTACTGGCAGCGGCTGCATTTTCTATTCAGATTTACTGTGATTTTGCTGGCTATTCCACAATAGCGGTCGGAGCTGCAAAGGTGATGGGATTTTCGCTGACGGATAATTTTGACACGCCGTATTTTTCCGGAAGTATACAGGAATTTTGGCGTAGATGGCATATTTCTCTGAGCACATGGTTTAAAGATTACCTGTATATTCCGCTTGGAGGAAATCGCTGCGGCAGGCTTCGCAGACATTGGAATATTCTTGTGACGTTTCTGGTCAGCGGATTGTGGCATGGGGCAAGCTGGCATTTTGTCGTATGGGGAGGGATGCATGGCGTATTTCAGATTGTTGCGGCCGAAACAAGGCCATACAGAGATTTGCTGTACGAAAGAACGCATACAAAATGTACCTCGTTCAGCTTTCGGTTCGGACAGGTAGCCGCAACCTTTGTGCTGACGACGTTTGCATGGATTTTTTTCCGGGCACGGTCACTGACACAGGCATGCGGTTACATCGGCCGCATTTTTACAAAACCGGACTGGCATGTGCTGACAGACGGTTCGCTCTGTCAGCTTGGCCTGGATCGTGTGGAAGCGAATGTTTTGCTCGTTTCCTTATGGGTGCTGTTTGCAGCCGGTCTGGTGAAGTACCGGAAAAAAGAAACGCCGGATCTGTTTTTAGACAGGCAGTGTGCATGGTTTCGATGGGCTGCGGTAGCCGGGATGTTTGCCTTTATTTTCCTGTTTGGAGTTTACGGACCGGGCTTTGACGCAGGGCAGTTTATCTATTTTCAGTTTTAAATATTATGGCTCCTGCTCAAAGACCGGATCTGCCGGATAGCCGCCGCCGCATTTTTGCATGGCACGCTGTACGCTGTCAGCGGAGTTGCCCCAGTCTTTATCTTTGTTGCGGTAATCGTTTTTTTTCCACAAACCAGGATACTTCACTTTGCAGCCGTTTCAGATGGTTTAACATCAGTGCGGATACTTTCGGATAAAAGTCGTTTTTTTCGGTTTCGGACAGTTTATCTTCCGCACATTCGATCAGATCGCGGAAGTGCGGCAGACAAAAGCCTTTGCTGTTTGAAAAAAGTGTGCGAAAGGATTCGTCTTTACGGTACAGATCAAAAAAAGTATCCAGATAACGGTTGTAAATCCCGTTAAAATGGCTGCACACATAGCAGGAGCATTCTTTTTGGTCCAGCCAGGCGCCAAGCGGAGTTTTCGCCTGCGTCTGTGCTGCCTGCGTCCGCTTCATACGCTTTAACAGACCGCTTTTCTGCGGTGTATGACGCTGCAGCTGCTGCTCCAGTTGTTCGTTTAATTTTTTCAGATGCGTACTTAAAATAATTGCGCTTCCAAGGCGGTTGCCATAATCGTACATCATTTTAAAATGATGGCGGCAAAAGCCTTCTTCGTCTGTTTTTTCCCGTATGTAGTCTTCCATATAGGCAGAGCCAAGTATAAAAGAGATGGCATGCTGCTCGGCTGCACGTTCCAGATAGCAGAACGGACATTCATCGTCCGCATGAAAGGCTTCGATCAGGGGGAGTGTGGAAATGTCTTTTTTCATTATAATTACCTGTCTGTTTTCTTCTTTGTGATGTTCCGGTTTTATTTTTTGTTTTATTTATTCTAACATATGCAAAGCCATATGTAAATGCAGGGAAAAGAATGATTGCCAGAACTTCCATAATTTGTTATGATAATAAAAATGATGCACAAAGAAAGGCAGTAAAAATGAAACAGGCACGTATTTTACAAAATAAAGCGTATTTGTATGTTACGGAGTTTTTTGCGGGAATGTCCGTTATGGCGGTGGAATTAGGTGCAAGTCGTCTGCTTGCACCCTATTTTAGCTCTTCGCAGATCGTATGGACGATTATTATCGGTACGATTATGATCGCCATGGCGCTTGGCAATATTTACGGAGGCCGGACGGCCGATAAAAATCCGGACCCGGGCAGGCTGTATAAACGGATGATTGTGTCCGCTGTCTGGATTGCGGCAATTCCGGTTATCGGAAAGTATCTGATTCTTGGAATATCGGCATTGCTTATCTTTACGGTAAACAGCAACTTTTTAATATTGGCGGCGTTTTTCGCGTGTATGGCCATTTTCGTATATCCGTTGTTTTTGCTGGGAACGGTTACGCCGTCTCTTGTGAAATATACGGTAGACAGTCTGGAAGATAATGGAAAGACGGTAGGGATGCTGAATGCGTCCAATACAATCGGAAGCATTCTCGGAACGTTTCTGCCGACGTTTGTTACGATTCCGGCCGTCGGCACTTCCGTAACATTTCTTATTTTTGCGGGTATTCTGCTTTTGCTTGCACTTGTTTATTTTATTTCCGCAAAGGGAGGAGGAAGGAGCGTGGCAGTTGGTGTTTTTTTGTATGTGCTCTGCTGTCTGGCAGGAAGATCGGACAGCTTTGCGTTTTGGGAAAACGACCTTTCGTATGAAGGAGAGTCCGTCTATAATTATCTGCAGGTAAAGGAAAATGAGGACAGTGTCATTTTGTCGACCAATGTGCTGTTTGGTGTGCAGTCCATTTTGAAAAAAGACGACAGCCTGACGGGAATGTATTATGACTATGCGCTGGCAGCGCCGTTTATGGCAGGCGTATATGAAAAAGAACGAATGGATGTGCTCGTGCTTGGAATGGGAACCGGGACGTTTGCCGCACAGTGCAGACGATATTTTCCAAATGCGCATATCGAAGGGGTGGAAATAGACGAAAAGATTACGCAGCTTGCCCGTACGTATTTTGCGCTTCCGGATGACATGCCGGTAGCATCTTATGACGGACGTGCATATTTAAACGTTTCCGATCATAAATATGATGTGATCATGGTAGACGCTTATCAGGATATTACGATTCCGTTTCAGATGTCGTCGCTGGAGTTCTTTCGCATGGTAAAGATGCATTTAAAAGAGGATGGGGTGATGGTCGTAAACATGAATATGCGGGGAACACAGCAGGGCAGTATCAACCGGTATCTGGCAGATACGATCAGCCATGTCTTTGACTGTGTATATACGGTTGATGTGGAAGGCTCTACGAACCGTGAGCTGTTTGCGTCGGCCTCACCGAATGCAGATCCGGATTTTCATTTCATCGAAGTGATGCAGGATAACATGGCGCTTACGCCGGATGGCGATCTGATGGAGCTGATGGGGCAGATTGTGGAACGGGTGCAGGTCTATGAACCGGGAGACTATGTACTGACGGACGATTGTGCGCCGGTAGAGCTGCTTGGCATGCAGGTCATTGACGAGCTGATTCGGGACGAAGTGTCGTATTACCGTTCCATTTATAACACGCAAAGTCTGAAAGGGCTGTTAAAACAGCTGAAATAAATATAAGAAATAAAGGGTATTATAACATGAAAAAAACATTTGTATGGGCTCACAGAGGAGCCAGTGCGTATGCACCGGAAAACACATTGGAAGCATTTCGGATGGCTGTGGATTGTAAAGCCGACGGAATCGAACTGGATGTTCAGAAAACGAAAGACGGAAAACTCGTTGTCATTCATGATGAAAAGCTGGACCGTGTCAGCAGGGCATCCGGCCTGGTAAAAGATTTTACGTATGAAAAACTGAAAGACATTAATGTGAACGAGCGGTTTCCAAAGCTTGGCACACAGTATATTCCAACGCTGGAGGAAGTCTATGAGCTGATCAGGCCGACGAATCTTACGGTCAATGTGGAACTAAAAACGGGGGTGATTTTTTATCCTGAAATCGAAGAGCAGGTGCTGGAACTGACAAAACAGATGGGAATGCAGGAACGGGTCATTTATTCGTCCTTTAATCACTACACCATTCGGAAAATAAAGCGTCTGCAGCCGGATGCGGTTACCGGGCTGCTGTATCAGGACGGCATGATCGACGTGTTTACCTATGCAAAGCAGACGGTGCAGGCGGATGCGCTTCATCCGGCCATTTATAATGTGCAGTACCCGGATTTTTATGCGAAATGCCGAAAACACGGACTGAAAGTACATGTATGGACGGTCAATGAAGAAGAACATATGCGTCTGCTGTGTGAGAACGAAACGGATGCAATGATTACGAACGATCCGAAACTGGGCAGGGCAGTTGCGGACGAATATGAAGATGGGAAGCTGATTCCAGAGCTTGTACGGGAGTTGGAAAAGATTATATGACAGAGAAAATAAAAATAGAGTATGTGCAGGAAGACGGATTTCGAAAACAGATGAAACAGGTAACGGAGACATATCTGAAAAAATACCGGCGATGCGGCAGATTTTCAAGTTATGACGGAACCGGTATTTATTACCGTACTTATATTCGCAAAAAGGCGAAAGGAAATATCGTAATATCTCACGGATTCAGTGAATTTGCGGAAAAATATGACGAAATGATCTATTATTTTCTGCAGGCGGGTTATTCGGTATTTCTGGCGGAACACCGCGGGCATGGCAGGTCGCAGCGCAGGCTTTCCAATATGGGAAAAGTGTATGTGGAAAGCTTTGCGCAGTATGTGCGGGATTTGCATATATTCGTAAACAAAATTGTAAAGCCGTATCGGAATGAAATGATATTATTTGCACATTCTATGGGTGGAGCGATTGGTGCGTTATACCTGCAGCGGTATCCGCACGATTTTCAAAAAGCAGTGCTTTCTGCGCCGATGATTCAGATGAACGTCCACGGACTGCCGTATCCGGCGGCCATGCTGATTGCGCGCATATGCAGATGCTGCGGATTTGGAAAAGCATATGCTGCCGGACAGCATGGATTTTCAAAAAAACCGAAATTCGAGCGCAGCAGCTGTCTGAGCGAAGAGCGATATCTGTATGCGCATGGCAAACGCGCTGCAAATAAAAGATGCCGTACAAATGGCGCCTGTTACGGCTGGGTATGCGCGGCACAGACAGCTTCGGTCTGTGTACAGGCGTCTGAAAATATTCGAAAGATTCGGATTCCGGTACTGATCTGTGCGGCTGGCAGAGACCACATGGTCAATACGGACGAAATCTGCAGGTTTGCGGGCAAATTAAAAGATGCCAGACTCGTCTGGTTTTTGGATGCAAAGCATGAGATTTTTAATGCCGGAGAACGAACACGAATGCAGTTTTATGAGGAAGTCTTTTCCTTTTTACAGGAGGTGGAAGGATGCCGAAGAAAATGAAATTTACAAAGATGGAAAAAGCATGGATTTTATACGATGTGGGCAATTCGGCATTTGTTCTGCTCGTAGCGACGCTGTTTCCGATTTATTTTGATGCCATTGCGCAGCAGGCCGGGATTTCTTCGGTAGATTATCTGGCGTACTGGGGATATGCGGCTTCGGCGGTAACGATTATCGTAGCGGTTACCGGGCCGGTGCTCGGGGCGATGACGGATTTCCAGGGATGGAAAAAACCGGTTTTTCTCGGAAGTATGCTGCTTGGCGCAACCGGGTGTTTTCTGCTTGGATTTATGCGGGTATGGTTTGTGTTTCTGATTTTGTTTGTCATAGCAAAATGCGGATTTTCCGCAAGCCTGATATTTTACGACGCCATGCTTTCGGATGTGACGACGCCGGAGCGCATGGATGAAGTGTCTTCCGCGGGATTTGCCTGGGGGTACATTGGCAGCTGCGTTCCGTTTATTGCAGGACTGGTGTTTGTGCTGACCGCATCAAAGACAGGAATCGGTGAGATGAATGCGATGACGATTGCTTTTTGTATGTGTGCCGTGTGGTGGTTTTGTACAACGATTCCGCTCTGGCGCCACTATCAACAGGTGCATTATATACCGGCGGATCGCAACATTGTACGCGGCAGTTTTCAAAGGCTTGGGGATACTTTAAAAAATATGCACAGTCATCCGGAAGTATTCTGGTTTCTGCTGGCATTTTTTTGCTATATCGACGGGTCTATACGATTATTGATATGGCGACGGCTTATGGAACGGCGCTTGGACTGGATACGACAGGGCTGCTGCTGGCGCTTTTGTCGACACAGATCGTGGCGTTTCCGGCTACGCTGGTATTTGGGAGACTGTCGGGCAGATATGCGCCTAAAAATCTGATTTTAATCTGTATCATCGCCTATACCTGTATTACGATTTTTGGAATGACACTGGATTCTCAGACGAAGTTTTGGATACTGGCCGTGTGCGTAGGGCTGTTTCAGGGTGGTGTACAGGCATTGTCGCGCTCGCATTTTGCCAAAATCATACCAAAGGACCGGTCCGGAGAATATTTCGGCATTTTTGACATATGCGGAAAAGGAGCTTCTTTTCTGGGGACGATGCTTGTAAGTGTGACAAGCCAGATTACAGGAAGCATTCATTATGGTATCGGGTCACTTGTTTTTTTGTTTATACTCGGAATATTGCTGTTTCGCAAGTCGTGCGGATATCTGAAATAACCGATTACAGGAAAAGCAGGAACTTTTATGCAAAAAAACTCATATGATAACAGTGAAATGGTTTCGGCCGGAGGTATGAGTGCATATGAAACAACTATTTCCTGGTGATAAAGGCGTATTCGTGCAGTACGTGCAGCTTGCACTGTCACGTGCAGGCTTTCCTGTTGCGATAGACGGTATATTTGGGCAGCGGACGTGTTCTTTTTTGAAAGATTTTACAGGCAGCGAGCAGGACTGTCAGGTCGGGGACGAACAGTGGGAAATGCTGCTTCCGTATCTGAAAGGATATCGGACGTATCAGGTGAAAGAAGGGGATACGCTGTGGTGGATTGCTTCCCATCTGCATTCTTCCGTGCAGAGAATTACGACGGCCAATCCGACGCTGGATCCGACCAATCTTACGGCAGGCACCATGCTGTATGTGCCGTTTGATTTTCCGCTTGTGTCGCAAAAGACAGCGTATACGTCGTATTTAACGGACTGGATTCTGGAAGGGCTGCTGATACGGTATCCGTTTTTGCATGAGGAATCTGTCGGAACGAGTGTGATGGGACGCAGCATGCATGCGATTCGGATCGGAGAAGGAAAAAAACAGGTATTTTATAATGCTTCTTTCCATGCAAACGAATGGATTACAACGCCGGTGCTGTTAAAGTTTGCGGAAGATTATGCGGAGGCTTACGTCAGAGGCATGCAGATCGCAGGTGTGCCGGCTTCATGGCTGTATTACAGCTTTCATCTTTGCATGCTGCCGCTTGTCAATCCCGACGGGGTAGATCTTGTAAACGAAGCCATATGGCAGCAGCCGTATGTGGAGCAGGCGGAGCAGATTGCGGCAGCATATCCGGATATCCGGTTTCCGGCGGGCTGGAAAGCCAATATTGACGGAATTGACTTAAACCTCCAGTTTCCGGCGGGCTGGGAACAGGCAAAAGAAATCAAATATGGCCAGGGGTACCGGTCTCCGGCTCCAAGAGATTTTGTGGGCGAAGCGCCTTTGACGGCACCGGAGAGCAGGGCCGTTTATGAATATACAAAAACAAATAACTTTTCGCTGATTTTGGCATATCACACGCAGGGTGAGGTCATTTACTGGAAATATCTGGATTATGAGCCAAAACAGTCCTATCGGATTGCCAGGTACTTTCAGGAGGTCAGCGGCTACGCGGTGGAGGAAACGCCGGGAGCATCCGGTTATGCAGGGTATAAGGACTGGTTTATACAGGAGTATGACCGGCCGGGGTATACGATTGAAGCAGGACTGGGTACGAATCCGCTGCAGATGGATCAGTTTGAAAAGATTTATGAAGATAATATCGGAATACTGACAGGAGGCATGACACAGCTTGTATAAGCCATATGCAGGCTGTTACGAAACATATGGACAAAAGGGAGGAAATCAAGATGGAATTACAGGAAAAACAGATACAAATCGCTTATAAGATTTATATGGAAGCCGAAGACATCGGACAGTCGCGTATTCATGCATGTACCGCTTTTTTGAAAAACCGGCTGGAACAGGCGGCAAATGTCTATATTAAAGGCGCGGAATTTGATGATGAAAGCGATCCGGACGCATTTATACTGCGCTTTTATGCCGAGCACAGCGTACGGGAAGACGTATGCGGCTCACCGGAAGATGCGGAATCTTTTGTGATTGACCTGGCGCAGATATTGGATGATGCGGCCTGTGCACATTCTTTTATGGAATTGGAAGGTTCGTTTTCCTGGAAATACGGTGACGAAGCAAAAACATATACGTTCCGCTCGGAAAGCGGATGTGATTATTGTGATTTTAAGGATACATTTGGAAAGGGACAATCATAACTTATGAAACGAGCGGAAGATTTACAGGAAATACTGAGACGGATTGATCATAAAGGCTATCCGGCATACAAAGATACGGCAGGAGCTTATCAGTTTGACAACTATGTGCTGCATATTGATCATGTGCAGGGGGATCCGTTTGCGTCTCCGTCCAAAATCAGCATTCACGTGGACGGCAAAAAGGCCGGCTTTCCGGCTGATATGATCCGGCCCAAACATACGAGGACGGCGCTTGCAGATGCTTTGATCCGAACCTTTGGAAAGGAAGTGGAATCGTATTCTCATAAGGCGAAAGGTTCCGGGAAAAGCGGTCTGATGTCCGTAAGCAGACCGGGACAGGAAATACTGGAACGCAGTGCATGTGAGATAGCCCAGGACAGCGGCAGTCTGATCTTTCGGATGGAGGTCGGATTTCCTGCCAACGGACGTACGATACAGGCCGGGGAGCTGATCCGTATGTTGTTTCAGTTTCTGCCGGTCTGTGTGAAGAAGTCTTTGTTTTATAAAAATACGGATCAGGAGTATTTGCGGAAGGTAAAAGAGCTTGCGCAGGATCAGCACCATATCCGGGAGCAGTTAAAAGAAAAAATCTGGTGGCATTTGTGGCGGACGGTGCGATACTGCCGCGGGAATCCGGCGTATCGGACCGTCCGATGAAACAGGCGGTGCCTTTTTGCGCGCCGCCGTCCATGGCGGTAGAACTGCGTCTGCCAAATGCCGGAACGATCAGAGGGATGGGCATTGCACAGGGCATCACGCTGATTGTAGGAGGCGGGTATCATGGAAAATCGACGCTGTTAAAAGCACTGGAGCGTGGGGTATACAATCACATTGCCGGGGATGGCAGGGAATATGTCATAACAGATGATACGGCGGTAAAAATACGCGCCGAAGATGGCAGAAGCATAAAAAAAACGGATATTTCCATGTTTATCAACGGTCTGCCAAACGGCAGAGACACGAAATTGTTTGCTACGGAAGATGCCAGCGGCAGTACGTCGCAGGCGGCAAATGTGATCGAAGCGATGGAAGCGGGCACGCAGCTGTTTTTAATTGATGAGGATACGAGTGCGACTAATTTTATGATACGGGACGAGCTGATGGCGCGTGTCGTACATCCGAATATGGAACCAATTACACCGTTTATCGACCGGGTGGACGAGCTGTCTGCGCATTACGGCATTTCTACGATACTGGTAGCTGGAAGCTGCGGATCGTATTTTTATAAAGCCGATCGTGTGATTCAGATGATGGGATACCAGCCCGCGGACATTACACAGACGGCAAAACAGGAAGCGGAACGATTTTTGGATATGACAAAGGACAAACCGGTATTGAAAGCCGCAGAGCGTCCGTCATTTGCCAGAGTGTTTACGGCAGGAAAAAAAGCAGCGGCAAATGACCGGATGAAAGTAAAAGGTATGGGCAAAGATGCCGTATCCATTGACCGGGATACGATTGAGCTAAGGTATGTGGAGCAGCTGGTAGACAACGAACAGACAATGGCGCTTGGCTATATGGTAAAATATGCAAAACAGCATTTATTTGACGGAAAGAAAGACTTACGGCAAATCGCGGGGATGCTGGAAGCGCTGGTAAAAGAACAGGGAATCGGCGCGGTCTGTGAGGGCAGGTATTTGCCCTGCAATCTTGCGGTTGTGCGGGTACAGGAAATTTTTGCCTGCCTGAATCGGTGCAGGACTTTGAGCTAGAAGAAAGGGGTATTTTCGATGGACGACACGTCAGAACATAAGCCGAAAAAACAAATATGTACCGGTTTGCTTGCCCATGTAGATGCGGGAAAAACAACGTTATCGGAGGGTATGCTGTTTTTAAGCGGCAGCATACGGACACTGGGGCGTGTGGACAGTCAGAATACGTTTTTGGATATGTACGAACCGGAGCGTGCCAGAGGGATTACCATTTTTTCCAAACAGGCGGTGTGCAGCTGGAAAAATGTGGATATATCTTTGCTGGATACACCCGGGCACGTGGATTTTTCGGCAGAAATGGAACGTACGCTGCAGGTACTGGACTATGCGGTTTTGATTATCGGTATAACAGATGGCGTGCAGGGACATACGCAGACGCTCTGGAGGCTGCTGAAACAGTATCACATTCCGGTTTTTCTGTTTATAAATAAGACGGACCGGCTGCAGCAGGACGAACTGGAACAGATACATAAGCCGGCGCTGCTCGCACAGCTGCATGCACAATTGGATGGCAGCTGTGTGGATTTTTCGGGTTCGGATGAAGAAGCATTTTATGACGCGCTTGCGATGTGCAGCGAAGAAGCGATGGAACAGTTTCTGGAACACGATTGCGTTCAAACAGACCGTATTCAAAATATGATATTGCGGCGGGAGGTATTTCCATGCTATTTCGGTTCGGCGCTGCGCCTGACCGGAGTAGAGGAGTTTTTGGACGGATTTGCCAGGTATACGAAAGAGCCGCAGTATCCGCAGCAATTTGCCGCAAAAGTGTTTAAAATTGCCAGAGACGAAAAGGAAACCGTCTGACGTACTTAAAAATAACAGGCGGTTCCCTGAAAGTACGGACGGTATTGCACGGGAAAGAAGACCGCTGGGAAGAAAAAATCAGTCAGATTCGCGTTTATTCCGGTGCCAGATTTGAGGCGGTCGGCGAAGTGCAGGCAGGTACGATCTGTGCCGTAACGGGACTGACACAGACAAAACCCGGAGAAGGGCTTGGTAAGGAGCCTGATTCGATGCAGCCGCTGCTGGCACCGGTGCTCACGTATCAGATTCTGCTGCCGGACGGCTGCGACGCGGCCGTGATGCTGCCCAAGCTGCGCCAGCTGGAAGAGGAAGAGCCGCAGCTGCACATTGTATGGGAAGAGGAGCTGCAGGAAATTCAGGCACAGCTGATGGGAGAGGTACAGCTGGAAATACTGACCGGTATGATTAAAGAGCGTTTTGGCGTTTTGGTAGAGTTCGGACCCGGCAATATCGTATATAAAGAAACGATTGCAGATCCGGTGGAAGGAGTCGGACATTTTGAACCGCTGCGCCATTATGCGGAAGTGCACCTGCTGCTGGAGCCGGGAGAGAGGGGCAGCGGCATGCAGTTTGAGGCAGACTGCAGCGAAGATATTCTGGATAAAAACTGGCAGCGGCTTGTGCTGACGCATTTAAACGAACGGGAGCACAAAGGTGTGCTGACCGGTTCCGCTCTGACGGATATGAAGATTACGCTTCTGACCGGGCGGGCACACTTAAAGCATACCGAAGGCGGTGATTTCAGGCAGGCGACGTACCGTGCCGTGCGCCAGGGACTGATGCAGGCGCAGTCCGTGCTGCTGGAGCCTTATTATGATTTTGTTCTGGAACTGCCGGAACAGATGGTCGGCAGAGCGATGACGGATATTGAAAATATGCATGGACGGCCCGGGCTGCCGCAGTTGGAAAACAACATGGCGGTACTGACCGGCAGCGCACCGGTTGTAACGATGAGCGGCTATCAGAAACAGGTAACCGAGTATACAAGAGGACTGGGCAGACTGCAGTGTACGCTGAAAGGATATGAGCCCTGTCATAATACGGAAGAAGTGCTGCAGAGGCTCCGGTACGATCCGATGAGTGATCTTGGAAACCCGTCATCGTCTGTTTTTTGTGCGCATGGAGCCGGCTTTGTCGTAGAATGGTATGAAGTAAAAGACTATATGCATCTGGAAAGCGCGCTTACCGTGCCGAAATCCGAAGAAGTCCGCCTGCTCGAAGAAGCGGAAAAATTAAAAAAGCATGCGCCGGTCGTACGCACGGAAAGTATCGGTACGGAAGAAGTGGACCGGATTATAGCAGACACCTATCAGGCAAATAAGCGTGATAAAAAGAAAAAGGAGCAGAAAAGCCGAAAAAAAACGGTGTATGATACGGCTGCCGCAGAGATTTCCCGCAGGCCCGAAAAAAAGCTTGGTCAGACGCAGTATTTTCTTGTAGATGGCTATAATATTATTTTCGCATGGAAAGAACTGAGCGAGATTGCAAAAGATAACATTGACGGGGCAAGAGGACGGCTGCTGGACATTATGTGCAATTATCAGGCAGTGAAAAAGTATTACCTGATTGTTGTATTTGATGCGTATCGGGTTGAAGGGCATCAGACGGAGTATTATGACTATCATAATATCCATGTCGTATATACAAAAGAAGCGGAAACGGCAGATCAGTATATTGAGCGGTTTGCGCATGAAAACGGACGTAAATACAACGTAACGGTAGCCACTTCCGACGGTCTGGAGCAGATTATTATCCGCGGGCAAGGATGCCGGCTTGTGTCTGCAAAGGAACTGGAAGAAGAAGTGCGGATGGAAAATCAAAAAATGTATACCGAATATCTGTCAAAACAGCCGCAGGGCGGCAATATGCCGTTTGAAGATGCGTTGTTAAAAAGCAGCTGCAAAAAATAAAAACCAGTCGAAACCGGTTTTTATTTTTTGCAGCGAAGTATTTTATTTTGCAAGCAGCATCATAATTTCGTTGCTTCTGGCAATAAATTTTGTCATTGCTTCCGGTGCAAGCGGCTGGTTGCTGATCATGGCAAGATCATAAAGCTGCTGGCAGAAAGTCGGTACATGTTCGGAATCTTTGTTTTCGAAAATGTATTTTACAAGCGCATTGTTTGCATTTAATGTAAGCGTTGCATCCTGACCGAACATGGAGGTATCCATGCCGCCCATGCCTCCCATCGCATACATTTTCATCATTTCCTGCATACGTCTGCCTTCTTCCGATAACGTAATGATCGAAGAGAGGGATTCGTTTTTCAGTTTTTCCACTTTTACCGTCAGTTTGTCGTTGCCGACCGCTTTGCGGAAAATTTCGGTCAGTGTATCGGTTTCTGCTTTTAATTCTTCTTCGGAAGCTTCTTCTTTTAAGGATTCGGTTACATCCGCATCAATTCGCATAAACTTGAACTTTTCATTGCGGCGTTCCAGCTGCGTAATGAAAGAGGAGTCAATATTGTGATTTAAGATAACGGCGTCCATACCCTGTTCTTTAAACAGGTTGATATACTGGCTCTGCTGCTGTTCATCCGTTACGTAGTAAACAATTTTGCGTGTATCTTTTTCTTCCTCCGGTTCGTCCGCGCTGCTGTCGGTTGCTGACGTTCCGTCTGCGTTTTCTACTTCTACCGTATTTTCGGCTGTTTCCGTCTGCTGTGCTTCGTCTGTTTTTTCTTCATCTGCTTTTTCTTCATCTGCCTTTAAGCATTCCGGCAGTGTCAGATATTTGTGGTCAAGATTCTTAAATAAGATATAGTCGTTCATCTTATCGCAGAATTTGTCGTCTCTTAAGCAGCCGTATTTAATAAACGGACTGATATCATCCCAGTATTTTTCGTAGTTTTCTTTTTCGGTTTTGCACATGCCGGTAAGCTTGTCCGCTACTTTTTTCGTAATGTATTCCGAAATTTTCTTAACAAAACCATCATTTTGCAGTGCACTTCTGGATACGTTCAGCGGAAGGTCCGGACAGTCGATGACACCTTTTAACAGCATAAGGAACTCAGGAATGACTTCTTTAATATTGTCCGCAATAAATACCTGATTGTTATACAGCTTAATCGTACCTTCGATGGAATCATATTCCGTATTGATTTTCGGGAAGTATAAAATGCCTTTCAAGTTAAATGGATAGTCCATATTCAGGTGAATCCAGAATAACGGCTCTTTGTAATCATGGAATACCTTGCGGTAAAATTCTTTGTATTCTTCATCGGTACAGTCTTTCGGCGTCTTTGCCCAGAGTGGGTTTGTGTCATTTAAAGAAACCGGGCGTTTTACGATTTTTAATTTTTCCGTACGCGGAGATACTTCCACGATTTCTTTTTCACCGTTTTCATTTTCTTTTTCTTCCGTCTTCGCTTCTTCGATGACCGTTTCGATGACCGTATCGTCGTCACGTTTATCTTCCGGGTCTATCGTTTCGTATTCCGGTTCTGCGTTCGCTTTGTTTAAATAAATAGGAATCGGCATAAAAGAGCAGTACTTTTCAATGACTTCTCTGGCACGGTATTCATTGGCAAATTCCAGGCAGTCTTCGTTTAAATAAAGCGTCATTGTCGTTCCGACACTGTCTTTTGTGCCTTCTTTCATATCAAATTCCGTACCGCCGTCACAGGACCAGTGAACCGGCTGCGCACCTTCCTGATAGGAAAGCGTATCAATCGTTACCTGATCGGCTACCATAAAAGCAGAATAAAAACCAAGACCGAAGTGACCGATAATCTGATCTTCATTTGCTTTATCTTTATATTTCTCCAGAAAATCGGCAGCGCCGGAAAAGGCAATCTGATTAATATATTCTTCTACTTCTTCCGCAGTCATGCCAAGACCGTTGTCCGTAACCGTCAGCGTCTTTTCATCCGGATTGACCGTAACCTGAATCTGCGGTTTGTAATGCTCCGGGAGAGAATATTCCCCCATCATATCAAGCTTTTTTAATTTTGTAATGGCGTCACAGCCGTTCGAGATCAATTCGCGGTAAAAAATATCGTGATCCGAATACAGCCATTTTTTAATAATAGGGAAGATGTTTTCACTGTTAATTGAAAGATTTCCGTGTTTGTTTTCCATGAAAATGAACTCCTTTTCTTATAATTTTATTAGAATGTAAATAAATTACGTTTTGTTCTATGGGAAATAGTAATACTATGCAGGAAAAAAGTCAATAGAAAATCAGCACTCTTTCGAAATGAGTGCTAACAATTTTGAAAAAACCTTGAATTTTAAGGGGATGCGGAAATTCTTAAAAATTTATAAAATGTATTTTATCGTATTGTGTCGGACAGCTCTGACGATTAAAAATTTTTCGCAAAAAACCTCCCATTTTGCGGGAAAATAAGCGATAATATAATTAACCCAAAATTATTTTTTCGCATTATCCACGTAAAGAAGGGAGGCTTTTTATGAAAACAAAAGTGACACGGAAAGAGGCACGTAAACATCTGGAACAGTTTCATCTTGCAGTAGAACTTGTTAAGGTTTTAAAACATTTTTTCCCTGACCTGGCCCGCCTGTTAAAACAGACAGAAGATCCCAGAAATCAGAGTTACATTACCTATCCCAATGTCATACTTCTCATGACCCGTATCCTTTCTTCTATATTCTATATCAGCAGCATGAGAAAAACAAGCCAGAAATTTAATTCTGATACAGTTATACAGAATATCTGGGAAATGTGCGGGGAAAGCGCATCCGCAGATGAAATTCCTTACTGGGAAACGATAAATAAATACCTTGAAAGGCTGGATCCGGAAGAACTGCAGGATACTGTCTGCCGGCTTGTATACAGGCTGGTGCGCAGCCGCGCATTTGCAGGTGCACGAATCCGGAACAGATACTGGCAGGTGATTGCAGACGGGACGCAGATTCACAGCAGCCGCAGAAAACTGGATGCAAAAAGCCTGTACAGGGTTCATAATAAGGGGACTGGCAGGGAGTATACGGAATATTACTATTATATACTGGAAGCAAAAATTGTTCTCCATCCGGACATTATTGTAAGCATTATGACAGAATTTGTAGAAAATACCGGCGGGGAAGAAGCAGAAAAACAGGACTGTGAGCTGAAAGCATGCTACAGACTGATGGAACGGCTTAAGAAAGAATTTCCAAAGCTTCCTGTCTGCCTTTGCGCAGACAGCCTTTATGCATGTGAGAATTTTTTCATAAAATGCCGCGACAGCGGATGGCGCTATATTCTGCGGTATAAGGAAGGCAGCATTCCGACGGTTTCAGATGAATACGGCAGGCTGAAAAAAACAGAGAAAAACTGCCGGAAACAGGAACTCATTAACGGAACATGCTGGCATGATTTCGTTACGGACATTGATTATAACGGTCATAAGGTAAACATTGCAGAATACAGGGAGGAGCGGGATGTGCTGATAAAAAAGGGAAGCAGGAAAGGGGAGACAGAAAACATAAAGGCAGGGTTCCTGTTTCTGACGGACCTTCCCGTTAATCAGAAAAATGTGGCTGCACTGGTGGAAGCCGGAAGGAGGCGGTGGAAAATAGAAAACGAAGGCTTTAACGCGCAGAAAAAACACGGATATTATCTGGAACATTTATTCAGCAGGAACTATCAGGCATTGAAAAACCATTATTACCTGATACAGATCGGGCATATGATATCCCAGATAATGGAGGCGTGGGAAAAACTCTGGAAAAGCACAGCGCTGTCCCTGTCGGAAAAGCACAGCCGGATATTTGAATCATTCCAGAATATAAAGTTATCAGAACACAGGCATGAAACAGGAAAGCGCTTTCAGATAAGGTTCCGGTAATGGAATGCACTGGAAAGGGGGGATGCCCGGATATGGCACAATAACCTAAAAGCGTTTTCAAAATTACAGCAGGGGGAGTTTTTTGTTTTAAAATACTATCATCAAAAGTTGCAATATATTGAAAGATATATGTAATTGGCACTGATAAATCCATAATTTAATCGTCAGAGCTGTTGTGTCGGATGGCAGTATTGACTTTTCGCTAATTTTCCATTATGATTGAACTATCGTTTTGTGTAAAATCACAAATGAGTGCTGTGAAAAACAGATAATGCTCACCGGAGTTCGGCTTTTTTAACATATAAACAGGAGCCTTTATCAGACTCTTTGTGTATGTTATAAAATAAAATTATAAAAAAGAAATAGAAAGGTGGAGCAATATGGAGTATTTAAAACTGTTGGGAATCGTAATTGTTATAGCGGGATTTGCGCTGAAACTGGATTCGATTCTGATCATTGTGGCAGCTGCGCTGGTTACGGCGCTTGTAGGAGGATTGAGCGTGGTGGAACTGCTGGAGACGCTTGGCAGCAACTTTATGGCGAACCGGAGTATGGCTATTTTTATCATTATTATGTTTGTAACCGGAACGTTGGAACGAAACGGTCTGCGGGAGGCGGCCGCGGCTCTGATCGGAAAGTTTAAAGGAGCGACTTCCGGTATTGTGATCGGTATTTACGGCGTGATGCGTGCCGTGTTTGCGGCGTTTAATGTCGGCTTCGGCGGAGTGGCCGGCTTTGTGCGTCCTGTTATTATGCCGATGGCAGAAGGCGCCGTAACGGCGACAGGGAAAAAATACATGAAGATCATCTGGATGAGTTAAAGGGAATGGCTGCAGGTATGGAAAATGTAACATGGTTTTTCGGACAGGTACTGTTTGTCGGCGGTTCCGGTGCGATTCTTGTACAAAATACGCTGGCCGGCCTTGGCTACGAAGTAGAGCTTGGCTCCCTGGCAGCGGTAGAAATTCCGGTTTGCATTACGGCGACGGTGCTTACGATTATTTATTACTATCTGAAAGACAAATATATGCTGAAAAAATATTATAAATAATGACGGCAGAACAAATTTATCTGTGTGGCAGGAGGAGAAGTTATGAGTTTTTTTATGGATCCTGAAGTTGCGATGAGCAATAAACTGATGGAAATCATTTATCTGTTTATCGGATTTATGGTCGTTTATACGGCGTTTAAAAATCTAAGGGATAAGGAAAATCCAAATCGAATCGGAACGTTTGTTTTCTGGTTTTTGCTTGGCATTTTGCTGGCGTTCGGACGTTTCCTGCCGGATGCGTTCAGCGGCGTACTTGTACTTATTATGTGTGTTCCGGCAATTTTGCATAAGGTAAAGAAGGGAAAGACCGATGCGCCTACAAAAGCAGATACCCAGGCCGCATATGAAGCCATTGGCATGAAGATTTTCATACCGGCGCTGAGTATCGGCGTATTTGCCGTAGGTGCAGCTCTGACAACAAAGACACTGGGCTTTAGCGCTTTAAACGGTGTTGCAATCGGTGTTTTTGTAGCTGCGGCATTGCTGATGGCTTTTAATAGAAAAACGACGCCGGTAACGCTGCTGAATGATTCGGAGCGCATGCTCTCTACGGTTGGCCCGTTATCCATGCTGCCGATGCTGCTGGCCTGTCTGGGGGCCGTGTTTACGGCAGCAGGTGTCGGAGACGTGGTAGCTTCATTGGTGGAACGCATTATTCCGGCCGGAAATGTGGACGTGGGGATTATCGTGTATGCATTGGGCATGATGCTCTTTACGATGATTATGGGCAATGCATTTGCTGCGATTACCGTTATGACCGTCGGAATCGGCGCGCCGTTTGTACTTTCCTATGGCGCAAATCCGGTTGCGGTAGGCATGCTCGCCTTAACATGCGGCTTTTGCGGTACACTCTGTACGCCGATGGCTGCAAACTTCAATACCGTGCCTGTGGCTCTGCTGGATATGAAAAAACAGTTTGGCGTTATTAAAAATCAGGTACTGATTGCCTTTATTATGGTTATCGTTCAGATTGTAATGATGATTATGTTAAAGTAATAAAAAAATGAACATACAAAAAGGAGCAGAGATTATTATCCACGACTGGATACGGCTGCGGGGCAGGGAACGGCTGCTGATCGTATCCGAAGGCCGTTATCGGGCGGAAGTGCGGTCGCTCAAAGAGGCGGCAAAAAAAATAACAAGACATGTGGATGTCCTGATGCTGGAGGAGATGTCCATGTATGTTGGCGCTTATTTTAACGAGCGGGAAACGGCTTTTGAGCCATATGACGCAGTCATAGGGGCCACGGAATATTCGCTGATTACAACAAAAGCGGTTAAATGGGCGATTGCTCACCGAAAACGATTTCTTTCTCTGCCGCTTAGTACAGGCAATGGAGTATCTATGCTCTCTTATGATTTTCTGCGGGCGGATACGGTAAAGAGTAAAATTATGGCAATGTCGATACTGGACTATTTTCAGTCGGCCGGCAGGATTGATATTCGAACTGCGCTGGGAACGGATCTGCATTTGTGCACCAAAGGGCGCAGAGCAGGATTTTTCAACGGCTGCTGCCGGGACGGAAGAGGGCTGTCGTCTGCAAGCGTGGAAGTGTATGTTCCGATTGTAGAAAATCGTACGGAAGGGATGCTTGTGCTGGACGGCTCTATGGGCTATACGGGCAAAGTGGAAAGACCGGTGCAAATCTGTCTGAACGGCGGCAGAATTACGCAGATCGAACAGAATGCAGACGGAAAGAAGTTAACGGATTATATTGACCGTTTTGAGGACCGTCGGATGCTGACAGCATCCGAATTTGGAATTGGTTTAAATACGTATGCACGCTGCAGGGGCTGCTGCTATATCGAAGACGAATCGGCATACGGTACGTTTCATATCGGCTTTGGCAGAAATATAGCGTTAGGCGGCATACAGGATGCGGTCGGACATTTTGATCTTGTGTCGCATAATGCGGATATTTTTGTGGATAATCAGATGATTATGGAACAGGGGAAAATTACGATTTTAGAGCCGCGTATTTATATATAAAAACGGATGTGAAAATAAATCTGAAAATAATTGAAAAGACAAATGAAGGAGGTATCCGTTATGAAAATAATGATTACGGGCTTTGACCCGTTTGGAGGCGAATCTGTCAATCCTGCCTATGAGGCGGTAAAGCTGCTGCCGGATGAAATCGGTGGGGTGGAAATTGTAAAGCTGGAAATACCAACGGTTTTTGGAAAAGCGGGAGAAGCGTTAAAAGCCGGCGTCGAAGAACATCAGCCGGACGCCGTTATTTGCGTCGGACAGGCAGGGGACGTTCCGGCATGTCCGTTGAAAAAGTGGCCATTAATTTTGTGGATGCCAGAATACCGGATAATGAAAACAACCAGCCGATTGATCAGGTTATTGAAGAAGATGGCAAAAATGCTTATTTTGCGTCGGTGCCGGTGAAGGCAATGGTAGCCAAAATGCGGGAAAGCGGCATCCCGGCATTTGTCTCTTATACGGCAGGAACCTTTGTGTGCAATGAGCTGATGTATGCGCTGCTGTATCTGATTGATAAAAAGTATCCGCATATCCGCGGCGGATTTATTCATGTGCCTTATGCAATGGAACAGACCGTAAACAAGCCAAACGGAACGCCGGCAATGGCGCTTGCATCCATTGCACAGGGATTGGAGTGTGCGGTTTTGGCAGTGGCGGAAAATCAGACGGACATTTCACAGGCAATGGGTACGACACATTAAACATAAAATAAAATTATGGTTGCCAGACAAACGTTCCTGTGATATAGTAAAATCTTTCATAACAAAGGGGAGGTTTTACAAAAATGTCAAAATTTATCGGAAATAAAAGTTTTTACAAAATGGTGCTGTTGATTGCCGTACCGATCATGATTCAAAATGGCATTACGAATTTTGTGGGCCTGCTGGATAATATTATGATCGGACAGGTAGGAACGGAGCAGATGTCAGGAGCGGCAATTGTAAATCAGCTCATTTTTGTGTACAATCTTTGTATGTTTGGCGGTGTATCCGGCGCCGGAATTTTTACCGCACAGTATTATGGGCAGGGCAATGCGGAAGGCGTACGTCAGACGATGCGTTTTAAATGTTGGATGGCGTTTGTGGTCACGGCTCTGACGATCGGTCTGTTTTTGGGCGGTGGTACCTTTTTGATTGATTCTTATCTGAAAGGGGAAGGGACCCCGGAAGATGCGGCAGCGACATTGCTGTATGGAAAACAGTATCTGTATATTATGCTGGCAGGGCTCCCGGCGTTTGCGGTCGTGCAGATTTATGCGAGTACACTGCGAGAATGCGGACAGACCGTTTTGCCGATGAAAGCCGGCATTGTGGCCGTATTTGTAAATCTTATATTTAATTATCTTCTGATTTATGGAAAAATGGGACTTCCGCAGATGGGAGTTCGAGGCGCTGCGATTGCGACGGTACTGTCGCGCTATGTGGAAATGTGTATCGTCGTTTGTTTTGTGCATAAAGACCGGCAGACCTATCCGTTTATGGAAGGGCTGTATCGTACGATGAAGCTGCCGAAAGAACTGGTGATAAAAATCTTAAAAAAAGGAAGTCCGCTTTTATTCAACGAAACGTTATGGGCTGCCGGAGTGGCGATGCTTACGCAGTGTTATTCCGTGCGTGGACTGAATGTGGTGGCGGGCCTGAACGTATCCGGTACGGTAAACAATGTGTTTAACATTGTATTTATCGCGTTGGGAGATTCGGTTGCCATTATTGTCGGACAGCTGTTAGGTGCGGGAAAGATGGAAGAGGCAAGAGATACGGATAATAAGATGATTGCTTTTTCCGTGTTCTGCTGTACGTGTGTAGCCATAGTGATGCTGTTCTTTGCGCCGGTATTTCCGAAATTTTATAAAATTAATGATGAGGCAAGAACGCTTGCAAAATATTTTATTATGGCTACGGCAGTGTGTATGCCGCAGAATGCATTTTTGCATGCCGCTTACTTTACACTGCGTTCGGGAGGCAAGACGGTTATTACGTTTTTATTTGACAGTGTGTTTATCTGGTGTGTAAGCGTAGGTATTGCGTTTACGTTAAGCCGTTTTACAGCGATTCCGGTTATTTGGGTGTATGTTCTCGTACAGCTTGGAGATCTGATCAAATGCGCAATTGGCTTTGTGCTGGTGAAAAAAGGGATCTGGCTGCACAACATTGTGGAAAAGGATTAAAAGTATGAATTTTGAAAGTTTTGAAGATCTGGTAGGAGAGAAAAATTTTGATGAAATAAAAATCATCGGCAAAGATGTACGTTACATGGGAGAGCCGAGCCATTTTGCGGCAATGGTGCGAAAAGGAGATCAGGCCGAACTTTGTATTCTGATGCAAAAAAAAGATCGGCCGGAGCCAGACCGGAGCCAACGGTTCAGTCGTCTCACCAGAGAGCAGCGGAATCGGGATTTTATGAAAGATTTCATGTCGTTTGGCCCCGATCTGAGAAAGCTGCAGACAGATGATATCTGTCTGGAATTTTTACAGAGCACGGGTACCAATGAGCTTCAGGTTATGGATTTGGACTCTATGATGTATTTGATGCGGCTGCATGCCGCAGGATGGCATTTGCCAAAGGAGCATCCGTTTTATAAAAAGGACTGGGCGCAGATGCAGATGCTGCGCTGCCAGTTTGCATGTCCGTGCGGGCAGCTGCCTAAACTGGGAGATGACGGAATCAAAATTACATGGGGTTCATATCTGATTCGCCATCTGATCGAAAAGCCGGTCAGACTTACGATCGAACATTCCGGGCAGGATGCGGAGCCAAAACAGGATCGGGAACAGGTGCGGATTTCCTTTACTATTCGGGATGGAAACCGGACGAAGCAGAAAGCAATCTGCCATATCTATCGTGTTACGCTTACGGATCCGAGAAAAGAGCAGGATGAGAGATTTGCGGATCCGGATTACCGCAGACGGATGCTGGAATATATGTCGCCTGAAGAATATGAGGAAATGAGGCGGGATCTGGATGCAAGGATGGATGAGATGTGTCCGCGCGGAATGTATTATCCGGTTGTCGAATATGAATGTACGCAGGATCTGCAGTTAAAGTTTTACACAAAAGAATATCTGGATGCGCAGCCAAAGCATACGGGTCAGATGGTGACAATGATGGCAAAGGTGAGCAGCGAGCGGCAGACAGGGCCGCATGGGATGCGGTTAAAATGCGATGTCATACAGGAACCGGTAACGTCTGCCGTTACCGAGCTGGAAGCGGAGCTGTTCGAAGTGTATGAAAACATACCGGAACGGGAAGAAGTACTGGCGTACATTTGAAAAATTGTAAAAAATACTTGCAAAGAAGTACAGGTTGTGATAAGTTAGATTTGTTGTGAAAAATGCGATGGTCCTCTGATACGGGAGCGTATGAAAGAACATCAAAATAACAGGAGGTCACAAAAATGAATGCAGCAGAAATTATGAAACAGATTGAAGACGGACAGATGAAAGAGTCCGTATCCGAATTTCATGTAGGCGATACCGTAAAAGTATACGGAAAGATCGTAGAAGGAAACAGGGAAAGAATTCAGGTTTTTGAAGGGATCGTATTAAAGAAGCAGGGTTCCAGCAATCGTGCGACTTTTACGGTCAGAAAATTATCGAATGGGATTGGCGTGGAGAAAACATGGCCGTTACATTCTCCGAACGTAGAAAAAGTAGAAGTTATACGTCGTGGTAAAGTAAGACGTGCAAAATTAAACTACTTAAGAGGACGTGTCGGCAAACGTGCGAAAGTAAAAGAGCTCGTAAAATAGTTTTTGTACAGGAAGAGACAATTGCAAGATTGTCTCTTTTTTCAAAATATTTTGTAAAACGTGCGGATCACGGTGTGGATATTGTACGGATAAGGAATAAAAAGATGAGAAGACGGGTAAAAGGACTGGAATTTGGGAGAAAAAAAGAACGAAAAATTAATCTGTCTTTGTTTCAGGAAATTATGATCTGGATTTTGGAAATAGCGGTTACGATTGCCATAGGAGTCGTATTTACGTATTTCTTTGGCGTACGGTCTACGGTAGTGGGGCCTTCCATGTCACCGCAGCTGGAGGACGGCGACGAGGTGCTTATTGACCGCTTTTTGTATAAATTTATTTCGCCGAAATCAGGAGATATTATTGCATTTCTTCCAAACGGAAATACCAATACGCATTATTATTTAAAACGTGTGATAGCGGTACCGGGGGATACGGTACAGATCAAAGACGGCATGGTTTTTGTAAACGGTGAAGAGATTTCCGAAGAGGTGGAAACGGCACGGATGGAAGATGCCGGGATTGCAGCCGGTGAGATCACGCTTGCACAGGATGAGTATTTTGTACTGGGAGATAACCGCAATAACAGTGAGGACAGCAGATATGCCAATATAGGCAATATCAGAGAAGATTATATTATTGGAAAAGCATGGTTTGTCATAGCGCCACGGGATAAACTGGGTTTTATTCGGTAAGGAGGAACAATATGCAGTATCAATGGTATCCGGGACATATGACCAAAGCAAAGCGGCAGATGCAGGAAGACATCAGGCTGGTGGATCTGGTGATCGAGCTGGTCGATGCAAGAATTCCGATCAGCAGCCATAATCCGGACATCGACGAGTTAGGAAAACAAAAATCCCGATTGGTGTTATTAAATAAAGCGGATCTTGCCGATGAGGAAAAAATAAAAAATGGTGCGAGTATTATCGCAGGCAGGGCATTTATGCGGTGCGCCTTGATTCCAGAAACCGTGCCGATATGAAAGAAGTGCATGCCAGAATTCAGGAGGCATGCAAAGATAAGCTGGAGCGCAACCGCAGAAGGGGCATTATCAACCGTCCGGTACGCGCGATGGTTGCAGGAATTCCGAATGTCGGAAAGTCTACGTTCATCAATTCTTTTGCCGGAAAAGCCTGCGCGAAGACAGGCAACAAACCGGGCGTTACGAAAGGAAAACAGTGGATTCGTCTGAACAAAAACGTAGAACTTCTGGACACGCCGGGTATTTTATGGCCCAAATTTGAAGATCAGACAATCGGCCTGCATCTGGCATGGATCGGTTCGATCAAAGACGAACTGCTGAACAAAGAAGAACTGGCATGGGAGTTATCCGCAGAGCTGATGCGTCAATATCCGGGAATACTGGCCGGGAGGTATGATCTGGAGGAACAGACGGATACCGCGGCGTTTTTCAGACAGCTTGCCCTGAACAGAAACTGCCTGAAAAAAGGTGGAGAGCCGGATGATGAAAGAGCGGCGGCATTGCTGCTGGAAGAGTTTCGAAGCGGTAAACTGGGCGGAATCACGATAGAAGCGCCGCCGGCAGAATCGAAGGGATCGTGATCATAGGAGTAAAATATTGCGGCTGATAGGGTGATGAAACATGAAGGCAATATTTAAGCAGGTAGTCAGCCTGTGCTTTTATCTGGCCATAGTTGCAGGATGTACGTATGTCCTGGTAAATTATGCGGTGCAGCGTACCGAGATTGAGGGCAATTCCATGCAGACGACGCTTGCGGATGGTGACCAGGTACTTGTGGACAAGCTGACGTACCGGTTCAAAGAACCGCAGCGATATGATATGATAGCGTTTCCTTATCGTTATGAACAGGATACGTTTTATGTCAAACGGATTATCGGGCTTCCGGGAGAAAAAATACGGATTGATGCGCAGGGGACAATCTTTATTAATGATGAAGCATTGGAAGAACATTTTGGAACGGAGCCGATCAGTCAGCCAGGATTTGCATCCGTACCCAGAATACTGGAAGAGGATGAATATTTTGTGCTTGGCGACAACCGTAATGACAGTATTGACAGTCGTTTTGCTGCCGTTGGGTATGTGCGGCGCCAGGAGATTATCGGAAAGGTGATCTTTCGGGTGTATCCGTTTTCTTCAATGGGATTTGTCGGTGCTGCGGAAAAAAACAAAAAGGAGAAAGGTACGAAAGATGAGTGAGGACAGCGTACAAAAAACAATTGCACAGATTCGGGAGGAATATCAGGCAGCACAGTTACAAATGCTGCCTGAATTTATTTCTGCTTACAGACAGGATACGAGAGCCGGCGTACAAAAACTGACGGCACAGGCAGAGCGTAAACTTCAAAAACTGGAGGAGGAACGGGCGCGTATGGTCCGGATGACGGAGTATGAGCGGCAGTATGCGGCGTATACCTATGTCTGCGGCGTGGACGAAGCCGGCAGAGGGCCGCTGGCAGGCCCGGTTGTGGCAGGTGCGGTCGTTTTTCCAAAAGACTGTGAGCTTTTGTATATAAACGATTCCAAACAGCTTTCCGCAGCTATGCGCACAAAGCTGTTTTCGAAGATTCTGAGCAATGCTGTGGCGTCAGGAGTTGGCCTGGCAACCGCGGAAACGATTGATGAGATTAATATTTTGCAGGCAACGTATCAGGCTATGCGTGAAGCTATAAATAATCTTGGCATAATACCCGATATATTGTTAAACGATGCGATTACGATACCGGACCTTAGGATCAGGCAGGTACCGATTATCAAAGGAGATGCCAAAAGTATGACGATTGCTGCTGCCAGTATTCTGGCAAAAGTAACCAGAGATCGTATGATGGAAGAGTACGATCGTATGTATCCGGGATATGGATTTGCTGCGCATAAAGGATATGGCACAAAAGAGCATATACAGGCGCTGCGGAAACTGGGGCCGTGCGACATTCACAGGAAGACATTTATTAAATCTTTTTTATAGAATAAACAGGAAACCGACAGGAGGCAGAATTTATGCAGATTGCAGATTATTTAGGACAGTATGCCAACACGCTTGCAAATGCGTCTGCGTCAGCATCGGCATCTGCGCAGACCGCAGCTGCGGTGACGCAGAGCGTTGCATCGGAGCTTACACAGATGCAGACAGGAGCGGTGTTTGAAGGCAGTATCAATGCGATGGACGGGTCGAAGATTGTACTCGGCCTCGGAAACGGGCAGACGATAGCAGCCCGGCTGGAAGGCAGTGTCAATCTGATGCTGGGGCAGTCTGTATTTTTTCAGGTAAAATCCAACGATGGAAATACGATTGCGATCAAGCCGTTTATGGAAGGGCAGACATTTAATCCGACGATTCAAAAAGCATTGGATGCGGCAGGCATGGAGATGACAAAAGATACGATGGATATGGTGAACCGTATGATGGAAGAAGGACTGCCGATTGATAAGCAGTCTCTGGCATCTATGCGTCAGACGTTGATGCAGAATCCATACGTATCGTTGGATACGGCCGTTACGATGACCAAACTCGGAATTCCTGTTAATAACCAGATGGCAGCACAGTTCGAAAATTACCAAAACGATCACCATTCCATGCTGCAGGAGATGAATAAAGTGATGGACGGACTGTCTCAGGTATATGCCAAGGCGCCGGCTTCCCATCTGCAGCAGCTAAACGAACAGATTTTGTCCATTCTTCAGACAGATGAGGGGAGCACATCCAATGCACAGCTGTTTGCCGATCCCACGCAGCAGGCTGTGGCCGACGCAAAGCAGCCGTCGCAGGCAGTGACAGCAGATTTGCCGGTTATTCCGAACGATGCGCAAAAGCAGGCACAGGACGCGGCAGGTATACAGCAAAAAGAGGGTGTTACAGAGCAGGCAACGTCTCAGGAAGTGACGTCTCAGGAGGCGGAAAAACAGGGTACGCAGGCGGCGGACGGCAAAGAGGCGGCACAGCCGCGACAGCTGGCACAGCTGCTGACCAGGCATCAGACCGCACAGCTGGAAGCACAGCTTAAAGAGGTGTTTCCAAAAGCGGAAAATTTGAAGCTCAATACGCAGCTTACCGCAAAGGAATTTTTGGATGCGGTTGCACGGCAGCTGGAGCAGCAGCCGTCTGCGGATAAGGCGGCGCTTGGCAGGCTGTTTTCCGGAAAAGAATACCATACACTTTTAAAAGAAGTGATGCAGGAGCAGTGGACGGTCAAACCGGAAGAGCTGAAAACGGAACATAAAGTCGAAGAGCTGTACCAGCGGCTCAACCGTCAGATGGGCCAGATTGAGCAGCTTGCAAAACAGACCGGTATGAATACGGGACAGTTATCGCAGGCAGCGGCGCAGGTGCGTGATAATATCGAGTTTATGAATCAGATTAATCAGGCCTATACGTATGTACAGATTCCTTTGAAAATGGCAAATCAAAATGCACACAGCGATTTGTATGTGTATACGAATAAGCGCAATCTCAGAAAAAAAGAAGGAGAACTGTCCGCCTTTTTGCATCTCGAACTGGAAAATCTCGGCACGACGGATGTTTCGATTAAGATGCTGGATAAAAATGTCAGTACGAAATTTTACCTGGAAAACGATGCTGCCTATGATCTGATCGAAGCGCATCTTCCGCAGCTGCAGGAACGGCTGGAAAGGCTTGGTTATAACTGCCGGATAACGGTAGAGAACCGGGAGGAAAAGGTGGACTTTGTGGAAGATTTCCTGCAAAAGAGTCAGCCGGCGACGGCGGCTGCAAAAGGGATGGTGCACCGATATTCGTTTGACGTACGTGCATAGTAAGACGGACAGATGACAGGAAAGGAGAGGCAGCAGTGGCACGCAAACAAGCAGACAGACCAAAGACCGCGGTAGCGCTTGCCTATGAGCCGGGAGAGCAGGCGCCGAAAATACTGGCAACCGGAAAAGGAGTTCTGGCGGAAAAGATTATTGATGCGGCAAAAGAAGCCGATGTTCCGACGTATAAAGACGATAAGCTGGCCGATACGCTTTCCCGCCTGGAGATCGGTGAGATGATACCGCCGGAGCTGTATCAGGTCGTAGCGGAGATATTGGTATTTGTCAATGATATGGATAAAATACGTCGGAAACTGGGAGATGTGAAAAAATGAGCACGAACCGCACGGTCGGTATGGATTATGAAAAACAGGCGGCGCAGCTTTTGAAATCGCACGGCTATCGGATACTGGAAACAAATTTTCAATGCAAAACCGGTGAAATTGATTTGATTGCAATCGAAGATGGCTATCTCGTATTTGTCGAGGTCAAATACCGGGCAGGAGCGCAGATGGGAGAGCCGCAGGAAGCCGTTGATTACCGAAAACGGAAAAAAATATGCAAAACGGCATCTTATTACTGCCTGCTGCATCATATTGATACCGACCGGCCCTGCCGCTTTGACGTAGCGGCGTGTCTGGCCGGAGAGTGGAAGATTATTCGAAATGCATTTGATTATATATGGTAAATTGAGTTTTTATCAGGGAAAGACAGCAGGAAAAGCTTATGAACATACAGGATTTTAAAACCGCAGATGACAGGCAGGTGTTTTACATCGAAGACGGAAAACATGACGGAGGCGTTCCGCTTTTGAAATTTCATCTGTTTGACCAGCTGCAGATGGTGGATTACGGAATTACAACCCGATCGGGAGGAGTCAGCGAAGGAATGTATGCATCGCTGAATGTAAGCTATACAAGAGGAGACGAAAAAGCTGCCGTAGATGAGAACTATCATCGTACGGCTGTTTCCCTGCATGCGGACGTATCCGATTTTGTATTGACAGATCAGACGCATACGGTAAACATACGCAAAGTAACGGGAAAAGACTGCGGAAAAGGGATTTTGCGGGAAAAAGATTACACGGATATCGACGGACTGATTACGGATGAGCCGGGGATTGTGCTCGGCGCGTTTTTTGCAGACTGTGTGCCGTTGCTTTTTATCGATCCGCAGCATCATGCGGTCGGTGTCAGCCATTCCGGCTGGCGCGGGACGGTGGCGCGGATGGGACGTGAGACGATTCGTGCGATGTGCGATGCCTTTCAAAGCAGGCCGCAGGATCTGTATTGTGCGGTCGGCCCTTCGATCTGTCAGTCCTGTTATGAAGTCAGCGAAGACGTGGCGCAGCGTTTTCAAAAAGAGTTTCCGGATGCCGGCGATGAGCTGTGTATGCCGGGCGCACCCGGGAAATACCAGCTGAATCTCTGGAAGGCGAATGAGATCGTATTATCGGAGGCAGGCATTATAAAAGAACACCTTGCCGTGACGAATATCTGTACATGCTGTAATGCAAAACTTTTGTTTTCTCATCGCGCCACTCATGGAAAAAGAGGAAATTTCGGCGTATTTATTAAGCTGCGGTAAAAAAATAGGCATAGTTCCCGTCCAATGTCATAAAGTATAGAAAGTGAATTTATGGCAGGAAGGACAGGGAGGATGGAGCAGTACAATTTATATAAAGATATCAAAGCAAGGACAAACGGAGAAATTTATCTGGGTGTGGTGGGTGCGGTGCGTACCGGAAAATCCACGTTTATCAAACGGTTTATGGAGCAGATGGTTATTCCGAATATAGAAGATGAAAATGTCCGGGCAAGGACGCGGGATGAGCTGCCCCAGTCCGCACAGGGCAAAACGATTATGACGACGGAGCCCAAATTTATTCCGAAAGATGCGGCTGAGATTAAACTGACCGATGATATCAAAGTAAAAGTCCGGCTGATTGACTGTGTCGGATATATGGTCGAAGGCGCCAGCGGGCATTTGGAAAACGGCGTGGAACGTATGGTAAAGACACCGTGGTCGGAACAGGAAATTCCGTTTTCACAGGCAGCGGAGACCGGAACACGCAAAGTCATCAAAGACCATGCGACCATTGGTATCGTCGTAACTACGGACGGTACGGTAACGGAAATTCCTGCGGCCAATTATCAAAAGCCAACGCAGGAGACCGTCAATGAGTTAAAGAAAAGCGGCAAACCATATTTAATGCTGTTAAATTCAGCAAAGCCATACAGCGATGAAGCGCGCCAGACGGCACAGCAGATGGAGGCGCAGTATGGCGTCAGCGTCATACCGGTTAACTGTGAACAGCTGCGTAAAGAAGATGTCAATCACATTCTGGAGCAGATTTTATATGAATTTCCGGTTGTACGCATGAACTTTTACCTGCCGAAGTGGGTGGACCTGCTTGGACAGGAACGGCCGGTGAAAAAGAATGTCATTGAAAATGCGAAAAAGATTTTGCAGGACATTACATTTGTAAAAGACGTACAAAATTACGAATTCAAACCGGAAGGCGAATATCTGGAAAAAATAAAACTGGAGCAGATGAACTTATCGGACGGTACGGCAGAAATCCGTATGGAAGTGGCGCAAAAATATTATTATGAAAATATCTCCGAACTGACCGGCGTGCAGGTACACGGCGAATATGAACTGATACGCCTGATTCGGGAAATGGCGGCAAAAAACAGGAATATGACAAAGTGGCGGATGCCATGCAGTCGGTACGGATGAAAGGGTACGGCGTCGTATCGCCGCAGCTGTCGGATATTGCACTGAATGAACCGGAAGTGATCAAGCACGGCAGTCAGTACGGCGTGAAAATAAAAGCATCTTCACCGTCCATCCATATGATTCGCGCCAATATCGAGACGGAGATTGCGCCGATTGTCGGCAGCGAAGAGCAGGCGCAGGGATTAAAGGAATACATAAAAGAAGGACAGAATTCGCAGGAAGGCGTATGGAATACGAATATATTTGGAAAGACGATCGGAGAGCTGATGGAGGACGGCATCAGCCATAAAATTTCGATGATGGATGACGAAAGTCAGATGAAACTGCAGGATACGATGCAAAAGATTGTAAATGATTCAAATGGAGGAATGGTCTGCATTATTATTTAAATCCGATGCGTATGGTCGCTGCAGTATGACTGACAGAAAAGAGGGCTATAATGAAAGTAACATTTTTACATCACAGCAGTTTTTTGGTAGAACTGGAACATACGATTTTGCTGTTTGATTATTTTGCAGGCGACCGTGTCAATGGGTTTTGTTTTACCGGAGCGATACCGCCGCTTGATTCGGAAAAGGATTTTTATGTGTTTGCCAGCCATAAGCATCAGGATCACTTTGACATGGACAATTTAAAGCTGGCGGAACAATATAAAAACGTACGGTTTGTCTTTTCCAAAGACTGTAAAATGACCCGTAATTTTTTAAAAAAACATGGATATCCTCAGGAAATTACGGAAAAGATTACGTATACGGCACCGGAGAAAACGTATGAAATCGGGACGATGAAAGTCCGCACGCTGACCTCTACGGATGAGGGAGTAGCGTTTTGCGTACAGGCCGAAGGAAAACATATTTACCATGCCGGGGATTTGAACTGGTGGCATTGGGAAGGAGTCGGAGATCTGATTAACGGGCGGATGGAACGAAGCTTCAAGCGGGAAATGCGCAAAATAGAAAACGAGCATTTTGATCTGGCTTTTGTTCTGCTTGATCCGCGCCAGGAAAACGATGCATGGAAAGGATTCGGCTATTTTATGCGCCATATTGATGCGGATCATGTATTTCCGATGCATATGTGGCAGAATTATGCAATGATTGAGCAGTATAAAAAACGGACGGATAATGATTATTTTCTGAGCAGAATTGTAACGATTACAAAAGAAAATGAAACGTTTGATTTTTCCTGAAAAAACATGGCAGCGGGTAAGAGGTAAGAAAAGAAGCAACCCGCTGCCATGTTTTTATGTGCTTTTTATGCGTATTTCTTTTATTCCGATTCGCTCCGGACGGTTACGATATTCGGATTTCCTGCCGCTGCCTGTTCGATCACGGCGGCCGACAGTTTTAAAAAGTTGCTGCCGGAATGGGTCGCGCCGCTGACCGTATCAATGCCGTCCGTGTTTTGTGCCTGAATCAGCTGGGCGACATACTTTCTGGTGTAGTCGTTTGGATACGTAGTCTGGACGGCGGCCATGCTTTCCATATACGCGTTATCCCATGCCTTGATATAACCGCTTGGGCTTTTGGCATTAAATTCTGCGTAAACGATTTTATCGTCTTTTACCATGATACATAAATATTCTTTCCAGCCGTGTGAATAATCGGACATCTGGGCCGTATAAAAACCATCTTTTAAAGTTGCGGAACTACAGCCGCCCAGCAGGCACGCACATAAAAGGACTGAAACAAGCGGCAGAATGCGAATTGTTTTACTCATAAGGCAAACCTCCTAAAGTTCTTTTAATTTTACCTGTGATACATATTGATGCAGGCTTTCGGACTGTTTCAGGGAACTGGCAGCCATTTCGGCGGTTTTCTCCGCAAGTCCCCTGTTTTCCTCGGCAATACTGCGGATGGAATCCAGCTGCGTGGATACACAGGCTATGGTAGAAGTCTGTTCTTCGGCAGTATCGGCAAGCCGTACGGATATTTCACGGTACTGTATGGCAACTTCCTGAATTTCATGAAAAGCGGCTGCCGTTTCATTGGCTGCTTCCAGTCCTTTTTCAATCATTTCGGCCGATCTTTGGATAATTTCGTCGGTCTGGCGCAGAGCTTCGGAAGTCTTTCCTGACAGCTGTCCGATTTCCGCGGCAACGACAGCAAATCCATGTCCGGCTTCACCTGCTCTGGCAGCTTCAATCGAAGCATTTAACGAAAGCAGGTTTGTCTGGAACGAAATATCACCGATTAATTTGCTGATCTTGGAAATCTCTTCTACGGAATTATGAATCTGTTCCATTAAAGTCAGCAGGCTTTGCATGGATGTGGCGCCAAGGGAGGTTTTTTCACCGGCATTTTCCGAACAGGATTCCATCTGGAGTACCTGATCCTTATTTTTTTCAATGGCCCTTGTAATGGATGCGGCGCTTTCTTCCAGCTGCTGCAGCAGTTCGGACTGCTTTAAAGAAGCATCCTGCAGCCGTCCGGCATAATCCGATACGACCATGGAATTTTGGGTTACGTCCTGTGAAGACTGGTTCATGCGGTGCATCGTCTGGTTCAAATAGATGCTGATATGATTCAGCGAATCCCGAATGGATGTAAAATCACCATGAAAATTGTCCGGGATGGCGACCGTATAGTCTCCTTTCGACAGTTCGCCGAGGCAGGTACGGATATTTTGTATGTAAGTGTTCAGGCTGGATATGGTTTTTGCAAGTGCATCTGTTAAAACAGCGGTCTCATCGTTGCTTTTGGACAATACAACCGCATCCGTTAAGTTTCCGTCAGCCAGTTCCTGCAGCCGGGTGGTAGCGGACGTCAAAGAGACGGATATTTTCTGTGAAACTTTGATAATCCATATGGCGCCGATGATCAAAAATGTAACGGACAACAGCACCGAAAGTGAAATGGACGAGATAACGGTGTCCATAAATTCAATCTGGGGAGCGTGAAGCATCAGCGCCCAGTTTGTACCGGGAATCGGTGCATAGCCGACGTAGCTTTTTTTGCCTTTAAATGAAATAATGTCGGAGCCGGTCTGATAGGCGAGCATTTTATCATAGATTTTTTTTGCGTCATTCGAATCCGCAGAGTCATAAATATTGTTTTGCTCTTTTACCGTCTGCGTATCCCGGTCGCCGATAATCAGACCTTCTTCGTTTAAAATGCAGGCGCTTCCTGTGCTGCCTACGATCAGCATGCTTAAAACATCGTTTAAAATATCATATTTATAACTGCCTACCAGATATCCGGCAGTTTCTTCTTCTATCGTATACGGAATGCCGACACAAAGCTGAAGCTGGTCGTCTGCGTTGTAAGGGTCGCCGATCACCGTATTTCCGGTTTCCGTTAAATGCGTATAGTATTTTTCGTCCGTGATGGAAGAGGGCGCATGATCGTCCCCATATATTTTTTACCATCCGGATCATATGCGGCCAGCCAGACAAATTCAATCTGGAGTTTGGCGTTGTCAAGACAGGCCTGTCTGT
Source organism: Eubacterium plexicaudatum ASF492 (assembly GCF_000364225.2). Lineage (GTDB taxonomy): Bacteria > Bacillota > Clostridia > Lachnospirales > Lachnospiraceae > Eubacterium_J > Eubacterium_J plexicaudatum. The sequence continues at coordinate 2,165,851 of NZ_AQFT02000001.1, read as the reverse complement.
CTCTGGTCGAAGCTGCAGGATCGGTGAATGCCGGTTCCCGTGAGAGGTTGTAAATGCGTTCGCATAACAGATGCAGATTGGAGCTTATGCTCTGTGAAGCAATTCTGGCGGTGGTCTGCATATTGTCCAGCAGCGAACTGTCTGTAGAGCGGATATTGCCGATACACATAATGACAGAGATAACGATGGCCTGAGAGATTGCTACGGCCATGACATAAAAAATGATTTTTTGTTTGATCTTATGATATTTTTTCATATCAATGCACTCCTTTTCATTACACTATCGTTATATTTTAACATATTTTTCATAAATGTTAAGAGCTTTTTTCGGCTTTTGTAAAATTTATTGCAGCATCTATTCATGACATTTTCTGTTAAGTTCCCGTATTTTTGCCGATATACTATATGAAATACAAATGCGGTGAAGGATCCCACTGCCAAACAGGAGGTTATTATTTATGAGAATTACTACCCATATGCTGAATGAAACAGCAAAAAAAACAGGTATTCCGATTCATCGGGCAAATTTTTTAAGTTCGATTAACAGTGAGTCTTCCGACGGGAATACCTTACTGGATGCTTTAAATAAGGATAAGAAAGATAAGGTATCTACGGAAACCGTTTCGAACTACAAAAAAACGGAAAAATCTGCACAGAACCTGGAAGATCAGGCTAAGAAACTGGCGGAAACAGGGGAAGACTCCCTTTTGGAAAAGCTGAAAAACAGCGAAGATAAAAAAGAAGCTTATAAGGCGGTAGAAGATTATGTAACATACTATAATGCAACACTTTCCGGTCTGAAAAAATCGCCGGGCATGCTTGATCAGTATTACAGCCAGATGCTTCAGGATGCGGCAGGAAGCAACCGGGAACAGCTGGAAAAGATTGGCATTACGATTGGTAAAGACGGAGTGATGTCTGTCAATCAGGAAAAGCTGTATGCTGCCTCGATCGAAGACATTCAAAATGCTTTCGGTGAAAAAGGAGAACTGGCATCCAAAACCGCTTTTCTTGCAGAGCGTATTGCAAATAACGCGCAGGCAGGAATTGAGAGCGCTTCAAGCCAGTATAATGCAAGCGGAAATATTTATTCTCAGATTGCCAGCCAGTTTGATTTTTGGGGTTAAGCCGTTTGACAAACCATAGCTGCATTTTTGTATTTTAGCGGATGCTTTATATTTATAAAGATAAAAGGAATTCGACAATATTTCAAGGAGGAAACGATTATGACCGCAATTACACAGGCAGAAGTAAGTGCAGCGTCCGGTTATCCTGCAGCGGCAGGCTATGACAGGAATGTACAAAACACAAAGACGCAAAAAGAAAATCAGTCCGAAGCAGTCAAAAAGTCCAAAGTAACAAACGGAAGGACAATCGGCGAGCCGAAACTGAGTGAAAAGGCGCAAAAGTATTATGATCAGCTGCGCAAGAAGTATGGAAACATGGATTTTATTCTTGTAAGCAGCGATATGAAGCAGCAGGCAAAAGCAAATGCAGGCAGATTTGCAAATCCAAGCCGTATGGTTGTACTGATTGATGAAGAAAAAATAGAGAAAATGGCCGAAGACGAAGAGTTTCGGAAACAGTATGAAGGAATCATCAGCAGCGCAGCGCATAAAATGCCGCAGATTGCAAAAAGCCTTGGCGCCAATGCAGACAGCGTAAAAGGGTATGGGATGCAGGTAGACAAAAGCGGGACGGCAACTTTTTTTGCAGTCATCGACAAGTCGCTGGTAGCTCAGAAAGACCGAATTGAAAAAAATGCGGCAAAAAAAGCAGAGGCAAAAAAGCAGGACAAGAAAGCAGCTGAGAAAAAACGCGCGGAAGATAAGCGCGCGCAAAAAGCTGAAGATCGGAAAAAGGCGGAAATGAAAGAAGATGACAATACCGTTCGTGTGGAAGCATCTTCGATCGAGGAACTGATCCGTAAAATCAATGACACCATTTTTGCATTGCGAAGTGACAGTGTACGTACGGATGAAGAACGTAAAATCGGCCGCAACGTCGACTTTTCGATTTAGAAAGGATGTGATCGGATGGGAAATAATATTCAGTTTTTTACAGGACTTCGTCCGTCTTTCAACAACATGCAGACAGATATGTTTGGCAGAAAGCAACGTCAGGCGAGTACAGGGCCGGCATCTCTTCTGACCGGAAAGTTTGATCCGATCGAACAGAAACGGGATCTGGCAAAGAAACGGGCGTTAAAACTGGTAAGCGATGCCTTTTCAGGCGAGAAAAAGATTGACGACGATATTCAGGCGCGTCTGGATCTGATCAAACAATACGAAAGTCAGGTTGGAGAATCCAACCGCGGCCTTCGTCAGATTGATGATAATATGGAAGCGCTTCGCCAGGAGTACGGTGTGGACAAAGACAGCCAGGAGCAGAAGGATTTGGAAATGCTGATAGAATACCGCAGACTTTCCACCCGCGATCCGGAGCAGCTAAAGAACGCCATGACACCGGAGGAGCAGGAACGTGTATGGGAGTTGTATGCACAGGGCAAAGGCAATGGCTACACGGAATACCAGCAGCGTGCAATGGACATGGATCTGGGAAAAGAGCCGCTTTTAGATCAGCTGGAAGAGGCAAAAAAAGGCATGATTGAAGAAAATGCGGCAATCCGAGGCATTCAGAGGGAACGTCTGAAATATCATCCGATTCTGGATGCGGTGCAGCAGTCGGAAGAAATTATGGAAAATGCCGGCAAAGAAATCAGTGGTATGCTGGTTGATGAAGCGGTAGACCATATCGACGACAAATTCGAAGAAGAGCTCGAAAAGGCAGAAGAAAAGAAGGAAGAAAAGAAAGAAGAAGAAGAAAAATCGAAGAGATCAAAGAACGCAGAGAAGAGCTGGAAGTGCTTGCGGATCCGGACAAGGCGGAAAAAGAGCATAATCGTACGCAGGAAGACTCGGATCCGATATCCGGAGATGTTCTGACGGAAGCAATACTGAAAATGAACAACGTTAAAAATGACGTGCAGCAGGAAGTATCCGATATGATGTCAAAGATGAAACTCGTTGCCGAAGATCTGAAAGGATTGGAAGTAGATGAAATGATTTAGAAATGGAAGGAGAATGGCCGTAACGGCCATTCTCTTTTTTAATCCGAAAAATTTCATAATGACAAGCTGCATTATCAATGTTATACTGTATTTGCATGAACAAATGTGGTACTGCCATGCATGGCAAATAGACTGTAAATTCCTGGTAAAATCTGATAATTATGTAAAAAACAAAAAGAAAACAGAAAAACATGGAAAAACTTCCTAAAAAAACAACAATATAACGTAAAAAAATCGTATTCATGGCGAAGCAAATATGATACAATGATTTGGATAATAAGGACCAGGGGGCTGGGGAAATTGAATGAGTGATAAAAATGAAGGGCTAAACGACCGGCTTGCACGTAAAAAACGGGTACAGCGTATGAAAACAGGGCTGGTCTGGTTTCTGATAACATGGCTGCTGGCACAGACATTAATTTCGGTTACGTTGATTGCGAAAGTACATTCGCTTCAGGAACAGATCGACATTATTACTGAAAATACGATTCGCAGTCAGCAGGTGGAGCAAAAGGAAAACCGGACGTCGAATGCACAGGAAGACTATGATTCCGTAGTCGGGCAGACCGACGGAAGCAAAGAAGATACCGAAAGCGTGGCGGAAAAAGAATCGGTAGATCCGATTCGGTTATCTGCAAAAAATGCTGCACAGGTGACAGCCGGCGCGGATCAGATAAAAAAGGCCGAAAAACAGACGGAGACGGAACACAAGGATCGTAAAGTATATTTGACGTTTGATGACGGGCCAAGTAAAAACACGAAAAAGATTTTGAAAATTTTGGATCAATATCAGATAAAAGCGACGTTCTTTCTGACAGGCAGAGAAGATAAGCAGTCTATGATGCTGTATCGGGAGATTGCCAGACGTGGACATACCATAGGAATGCACTCCTATACGCATAAGTATGATGAGATTTATGATTCGGTAAAAAATTTTGAACGGGATCTGAATCGGATTCAAAGCAAAATCGAAGATGCGGTAGATATCAAATGTCGGCTTTATCGCTTTCCGGGAGGCAGCAGCAATCAGGTCAGCAAACTGGATATGAAAGAATTTATCTGCGTTTTAAAAGAAAGGGAAATCACTTATTTTGACTGGAATGTAGAATGTGGTGATGCAACTTCTCATGATTATACGGTTCAGGAATTGGTTGACAATATTATGGAAGACGTTGTAAAGTATCATACGTCAGTGGTGCTGATGCATGATGCGGAAAATAAGTCAAATACCGTAAAGGCTCTGCCGCTCATTATTGAGCAGCTTATGGAAATGGATGCGGAGATTTTACCGATTGATGAAAATACAACACTTGTGCAGCATGTTTCATCAGAAAGTGTGGAAGACTGATTACATACGGATAAATGGAGGTAAGAAATGAGCTTTTTTAAAGATTTCAAGGATGATCTTTCTCTGGCGGTGAATGAGTTGCTGCCGGGAGAAGATTTTGAGATGGAAGAAGAACTGGAAGATTCTCCGGAGATGATGGTGAATACTCTGGAAGGGGATTTGGACATTGAGTCCGAGTTGTCAAAGCTGGACGGTTTGCTGGAACATGTGGATAAAGACCGGCAGGAGCCGGTAAAGCATGTGCAGATCGAACCGGAGGAGCCGGTGCTGGAAAAACGTGCGGAAGAAAAGCCGCAGCCGGCGGCACCGAAACCGCAGCCGGCGCCGAGGCCACAGGCAGCGCCGAAGGAAGAGCCAAAGCCGGAATTGAAAAAAGAATCCAAACCGGAGCCTGTAAAAGCTGCGGAAAAAGAGGAGTCTATTCAGGCAGCGCTCAGCCGGTTTGACACAATTTTGGAGCCGGAGAAAGAAAAAGAAGACGAAGACGATCTGCCTTTCGATTTTGATGCGCTCTTAAGAGAAGCGGAAGAAAAGCCGCAGCGCGTGCAGCCAAAACCGCAGCCGCGTCCGTCACAGCCAAAAAAACAGTCTGCGGCGGAACAAAAGCCACAAAGCAATCATCGTAATATTGATCATAAGAAACCAAGTACAACAATTAAGGAGGAAATACCAATGAACGAAGAATTGACAAAGGAGATGGCAGTATCTATGGAAGATGATCTGTCTACGGATTCACTGGAGGTTACGGACGAAGTATCTATTATTACAAATGGAACAACGATTAAAGGTAACCTGTCTACAACCGGTTCATTCAGCATCAGCGGCCGTGTGGAAGGAAACGTACAGTGTAACGGCAAACTGGAAGTAACAGGCACGATCAAAGGCAACAGCTCATCTTCGGAAGTTTTTTCCGATGCTGCCAAGATTGAAGGAGAAATTATGAGCACAGGTACCGTGAAGATCGGTCTTGGCTCTGTCGTAGTAGGTAATATTGCAGCAACATCCGCAGTCATTGCAGGTGCGGTAAAAGGAGATATTGATGTGCAGGGTCCGGTTGTAGTGGATACTTCTGCGGTTATTGTTGGAAATATTAAATCCAGATCCGTACAGATTAATAACGGAGCTGTCATTGAGGGCTTCTGTTCTCAGTGCTACGCAGACATTGATGTGGATAGTCTTTTTGGAGAAAAGAAAGGCAAATAAAAAATGATGAGAAGAGTTCTGTTGAAATTAAGCGGCGAAGCTCTGGCCGGTGATAAAAAGGCCGGATTTGACGAAGCGACCGTATGTGGAGTTGCAAAACAGGTAAAGCGGCTGGTAGATGATGGTGTACAGGTCGGAATTGTAATTGGCGGCGGTAATTTCTGGCGTGGTCGGACAAGTGCGGTGATTGATCGTACGAAAGCGGACCAGATCGGGATGCTGGCAACGGTAATGAACTGCATTTATGTATCTGAGATTTTTCGTTCCGAAGGCATGAAAACAAATGTACTCACGCCGTTCGAATGCGGTTCTTTTACAAAATTGTTTTCAAAAGACCGTGCGAACAAATATTTTGCCCATAATATCGTTGTGTTTTTTGCCGGCGGGACGGGGCATCCGTATTTTTCAACGGATACGGCTGCCGTTTTGCGTGCGGTAGAGATGGAAGCGGATGGTATGCTGTTAGCAAAAGCAGTTGACGGCGTATATGATTCCGATCCGAAGCTGAATCCGCAGGCTGTTCGTTACGATACGCTTTCGATCGAAGAAGTGATCGAAAAGAAGCTGGCGGTTGTAGATTTGACGGCTTCCATTTTGTGCCTGGAGCATAAAATGCCGATGTATGTATTCAGCCTGAATGAGCCGGACAGTATCGTAAAAGCATTGAGCGGCAGTTTCAGCGGAACGGTTATAACCGTATAATGGGCAGGAGGTTTTTATGGACGACAGGTTAGTACAGTATGATGATAAAATGCAGAAGACGATGCGTAATCTACAGGAGGAATTTGGCGGCATTCGTGCCGGAAGAGCAAACCCGCATGTGCTGGATAAGCTGCGTGTGGATTATTACGGTACGCCGACACCGATTCAGCAGGTTGCGAATGTCAATGTGCCGGAGCCTAGAATGATTCTGATTCAGCCATGGGAACCTTCCATGGTAAAGGTCATTGAAAAAACAATCCTTACTTCCGATCTGGGCATTAATCCGACGAATGACGGAAAGTCAATCCGTCTTGTATTTCCGGAGCTGACTGAGGAAAGACGTAAAGATCTGGCAAAGGACGTAAAGAAAAAAGGCGAAGCCGCAAAAGTTGCAGTCCGTAATATCCGGCGTGACGCAAATGATACGTTCAAAAAACTTGGAAAGAAAGAAGATATTTCCGAAGACGAGATCAAAGAACTGGAAGGAAAGATCCAGAAAATGACAGACAAGTTCATTGCTGATATTGAGAAGGCGGTTGAGGAAAAGACGAAGGAAATTATGACTGTTTAACGATAACGGGGAACATAGCCGCGGCGATGTTCCCTTCTTTTATATTACCGGAAAGGAAATCAGGATGAAAATACCGGAGCATGTTGCCATTATTTTAGATGGAAATGGAAGATGGGCAAAGAGTAAAGGAATGCCCCGCAACTATGGGCATAAAGTAGGAGCAAAAAATGTGGAGAAAATCTGTGATGTAGCGGGTCACATGGGCATACGGTATCTTACGGTTTATGCGTTTTCCACAGAGAACTGGAATCGTCCGCAGGCAGAGGTAGAAGAGTTAATGCGTCTGCTTGGCAGTTATATGAAGACCTGTTTAAAAACGGCCAAAAAAATAATATGCGCGTACGTGTGCTGGGAGATATTTCCCGTCTGTCGCCGCAGCTGCAGCAGCAAATACAGGAGCTGGAGCAGGAGTCCGCCCAATATGATGGCTTTTATTTTCAAATTGCACTCAATTATGGCAGCCGCGACGAGATGATGCGTGCGATGAAACGAATGTATGCGGATGTGGAAGCAGGAAAACTGTCCAAAGAGCAAATGACCGAAGAGCTGTTTTCAGGATATCTGGATACGGCCGGCATTCCGGATCCGGATTTACTGATCCGCACAAGCGGAGAGCTGCGCCTGTCAAATTATCTGCTCTGGCAGCTGGCATACAGTGAGTTTTATTTTACGGATGTGCCGTGGCCGGATTTTGATGAAGAAGAATTAAAAAGGGCGGTTTTGGCGTATAATAACAGAGAACGAAGGTATGGGGGATTGATGGTGTAGCATATGTTTAAAACGAGGCTTATCAGTGGAATTGTGCTTGTGGCTGCGGCTCTGGCGCTTATTATGACAGGCGCAGAAGTATTACTTGGCGCAGCGTGTGTGATTTCACTTATTGGTATGTATGAACTGTATCGCGTTTATAAAATGGAGCGTACGGTGGCAGCATTCGCCGGATATGCGGCGGCTGTTTTATTTTACGCGGATCTGTATGTATCGTGGATACCGGATCCGATGATGTTTGTGATCGGTCTTTTAATTATACTTTTGGCCATTTACGTACTGGCGTATCCCAAATACCATGCATCACAGATTACGGCGGCATTTTTCGGCGTGTTTTATGTGGCGGTTATGCTTTCGTGTATTTATCGGACACGGATGATGGAAAAAGGAGCATATATTGTGTGGCTTATCTTTTTGTGTTCGTGGGGCTGTGATACGTGTGCATACTGCGCAGGCGTTACGCTCGGAAAGCACAAAATGTCCCCGGTGCTGTCGCCGAAAAAGTCGGTCGAAGGAGCGATTGGCGGCCTTGTCGGAACGTTTGCACTGACAGCGTTATATGCGTTTGTGTTTCGTACGCAAATGGAAGTTACCGGCATACAGATTTTGATGCTGGCGGCAATCGCTACGGTTGGCGGCGTGATTTCCATGATCGGGGATCTGGCGGCATCTGCGATTAAGAGAAATTATGAAATCAAAGATTACGGAACGCTGATTCCGGGGCATGGCGGCATTCTGGATCGGTTTGACAGCGTGATTTTTACGGCGCCTGTCATTTATTATCTGGCAGAATATCTGTTATAAAATAAGGGCAGGCAGAATAGGAAAGGTAGGAGAATGATGAAACAGATAGCAATTCTTGGCTCTACCGGTTCGATCGGCACACAGACGCTGGATATTGTCAGAGAACAGAAAGATATTAACGTCCGTGCGCTGACGGCAGGAAAAAATATCGAACTGCTGGAACGTCAGATTCGTGAGTTTCGGCCGGAACTTGCGGCGGTATGGGAAGAAGCGGATGCGGCAAAACTGCGGACCATGGTACGGGATCTGCCGGTGCGTATCGTAAGCGGAATGGACGGACTGATCGAAGCGGCGGTTATCCCTCAGGCAGACATCCTTGTGACCGCAGTCGTCGGCATGATCGGCCTGCGTCCGACCATAGCGGCAATTCGTGCAAAAAAAACAATTGCGCTGGCAAATAAAGAAACGCTGGTAACGGCAGGTCATCTGATTATGCCGCTGGCGAAAGAGTATGGCGTGCGGATTCTTCCGGTGGACAGTGAGCACAGCGCGATTTTCCAGTCATTAAATGGAGAAGACGGGAATAAGATTCATAAGATACTGTTAACTGCGTCCGGCGGCCCGTTTCGTGGAAAAACACGCGAAGAGCTGGCACATATGCAGGTCGAAGACGCGTTAAAGCATCCGAACTGGAGCATGGGAAAAAAGATTACGATTGATTCTGCGACAATGGTCAATAAAGGACTGGAAGTCATGGAAGCAAAATGGCTGTTTGGAACGGATTTGGACCGGATTCAGGTCGTAGTACAGCCGCAGTCCGTGATTCATTCCATGGTAGAATACGAAGACGGCAGCATTATCGCGCAGCTGGGAACGCCAGATATGCGCCTGCCGATTCAGTATGCCCTGTATTATCCTGAGAGAAAGCCGCTGTCCGGCCAAAGACTGGACTTTTTTGCACTTGGCTCCATTTCGTTTGAAAAACCGGATCCGGATACGTTTGAAGGTCTGCGGCTTGCCTATGAAGCTGCAAAGCGCGGCGGAACAATGCCAACCGTTTTCAACGCGGCCAATGAACGGGCAGTTGCCAGATTTTTAGACAGAAAAATAAAATTTTTGGAAATTACACAGATTATTAACGAATGTATGCAATACTGTCCGTATAAGGAGCATCCGAATACGGAGGAAATTCTGGAAACCGAAAAAACTGTGTATGAATGGATAGAAAGCAGGTGGTAAATTGAACATTATTTTAGCGCTCGTTATTTTCAGTATTATTATTTTGTTTCACGAACTGGGACATTTTCTTCTGGCCAAGCACAATGATGTCAGGGTAAACGAGTTTTGTCTCGGACTTGGGCCTACAATCGTGGGATTTACAAAAGGGGAGACGAAGTACTCGTTAAAGCTGCTGCCTTTTGGCGGCGCCTGCATGATGGAAGGTGAGGATGAAGCCAGCGACGACGACAGAGGATTTAATAACAAATCCGTATTGCAGCGAGCTTCGATTGTAGCCGCGGGACCGATTTTTAATTTTATTATGGCAATGGTATTTTCGTTTATTCTTGTGGCAAGCGTCGGATTTGACCGTGCTGTGCTTACGGGTATTGTGGATGGATATCCTGCGCAGGAAGCCGGGCTTAAGGCGGGAGACGAAATTGTAAAACTTGGAAATAAAACGATTCATCTGTATCGGGAAGTAGCGTTTTATACATATTTCCACACGAGTGAAGAAGCTGTGGAAGTAACGTATAAACGGGACGGCGAAAAGTATAAGACCGTTCTGACGCCAAAGTACGATGAAGAAAGCGGCAGGTATCTGTTTGGGTTTTACGGAACGACGGCACGTTCCAAGGGAACGCTTGCGGAGACGTTTCAATATAGTATGTACGAAGTGAAATACTGGATTTGTACGACGATCGAAACGCTCGGACAGTTGTTTACCGGCCATGTGGGCATTAATGAAATGTCCGGTCCCGTCGGCATTGTCAAGACGATCGGGGATACGTATACCGAGGTAAAATCCGGCGGTATGTTTATGGTCTTTTTAAACATGCTCAATATCTGTATTTTGCTGTCGGCGAACCTGGGTATTATGAATCTTCTGCCGATTCCGGCATTGGACGGAGGCAGGCTTGTATTTTTAATTGTGGAAGCAGTCAGAGGAAAACGAATGGACCCGAACAAGGAAGGGGCGGTGAATCTCGTTTTTTTAATGCTGTTAATGGCATTGATGGTTGTTATTATGTTTAACGATATTCGAAAGATTGTGATGTAAAGCTGTAATGGAAGATTGCAGAACAATCGGAAAGTGTGAAGCATTATGATGGAAAGAAAAAGAACAAAAACCGTACGGATTGGCAGCCTTGTAATCGGTGGCGGGAACCCGATTGCGATTCAGTCCATGACGAATACAAGGACGGAAGACAGCAAAGCGACGGTTGCACAGATCGGCAGACTTTCCGCTGCCGGCTGTGATATCATCCGCTGCAGCGTACCGACGATGGAAGCCGCAGAAGCGTTGACGGAAATAAAAAACAGGTCGACATTCCGGTTGTGGCGGACATTCATTTTGACTACCGGCTTGCGATTGCCGCAATGGAACACGGCGCGGATAAAATACGAATTAATCCGGGCAATATCGGATCCCCGGAACGGGTACGGGCGGTTGTGAATACGGCAAAAGAACGCGGAATACCGATTCGGGTCGGTGTAAACAGCGGTTCGCTGGAAAAAGAACTTGTGGAAAAATATCATGGCGTAACAGCACAAGGACTGGTAGAAAGCGCACTGGGACAGGTGAAGCTTATTGAAGATATGGGCTATGACAATCTGGTTATCAGCATTAAATCATCCGATGTTATGATGTGCGTCCGTGCGCATGAGCTGATCTGCGAACGGACCGATTATCCGCTGCATGTAGGCATTACCGAGGCGGGGACGATTATTAGCGGCAATATCAAATCTTCCATCGGCCTGGGTTTGATTTTAAATCAGGGAATCGGGGATACGATTCGTGTTTCGCTGACAGGCGATCCGCTGGAAGAGGTAAAATCCGCAAAGCTGATTTTGCGTACGCTTGGACTGCGCAAGGGCGGCATTGAAGTCGTATCATGTCCGACCTGCGGCAGGACGAAAATAGATCTGATCGGACTGGCAAACGAGGTGGAAAATATGGTGGCGGATATTCCGCTGGATTTGAAAGTAGCGGTGATGGGCTGTGTCGTCAACGGGCCGGGAGAAGCAAAAGAAGCCGATATCGGCATTGCCGGAGGATGCGGCGAAGGGCTTTTGATCCGCCACGGCGAGATTGTCAAAAAACTGCCGGAAGACAGGCTGCTTGCAGCTCTGCGGGAGGAACTGCTGCACTGGAACGAAAATGTATAAAACGAAACGCATAAAAATAAAATTGATAAATATAAAGATAAATATAAAATATAAATAAAATGGAAAAATAAGATGGAGAAAAATTTTTTTGAAGTATTTCCTGTTTTAAAAGTCAGCAAACAGATGGAGCAGCTGCTGGCGGATACACAGGTGCAAAGAGTCGTTTCCAATCCCGCACGCACACGCCTGCGGGTATATCTGCATGGGACAAGGCTGATACGGAAGAAGGATATTTTTCAGCTGGAGAACCATATTAAAAATCAGCTGTTTCCACAGCAGGAATTAACCGTAAAAATTGTAGAACGTTATCAGCTTTCCGGACAGTATACGCCGGAAACGCTGATTGATTTGTATAAAGACAGTATGCTGGAAGAGATGAAGGTGTACAGTCTTTTAATTTATAATCTGTTTCGTTGTGCCAGAATCGAGTTCGATACGCAAAATCATATGAAACTGTATCTGGAAGATTCGATTGTGGCAAAAAGCCGTGTGGACGAACTGGTGGAAATACTGTATAAGGTCATGCGTGACCGGTGTGGCATGGAGCTGACGATTGAGCCTGTTTTTGAGCCGAGAAAAGACCGGTCTCGGAAAGAAGAAAGCGACAGACAGATTACCAATGAGATTCATCGGATTCTGGCCAGAGTGCAAAATCCGGCTGACCATTCCGAGGCGCAGGTGGAGCCTGCCGCACCGGCGCAGCCTGCAAAACAGGTTTCCGCCGGAGAACCTTCCGCACAGACGGCGGCGCGCAGACCGGGCGGCCCGCGCAGGGAATACCCGCTGCGCCGGTCTGACAATCCGGATGTTGTATACGGCAGAGATTTTGAAGATGAGGCAATTGCCATTGACCAGATCGAAGGAGAAATGGGTGAGATTGCAATCCGCGGAAAAGTGCTGAGTGTGGATACCAGAGAGCTGCGCAGCGGAGAAAAGAGCATCGTTATCGTAACGCTGACCGATTTTACCGATTCGATTGTCATTAAGATTTTTTCCAAAAATGAACAGCTGGGCGAACTGCTTTCGGAAATAAAAAAGGGCGCCTTTTTAAAAATCAAAGGTGTTACCGCGTTTGACCGGTTTGACAGCGAACTGACGCTCAGTTCGATTGCGGGCATTAAAAAATTGCGGACTTTACGGAACACCGGATGGATACCAGTCCGAAAAAGCGGGTGGAGCTGCACTGCCATACAAAAATGAGCGATATGGACGGCATTTCGGACGTTGGAGACATTATTAAACAGGCAATGGCCTGGGGGCATAAAGCGCTTGCCATTACCGATCATGGTGCGATTCAGGCATTTCCGATTGCAAACCATGCGGTACCGCACGATGCGGATTTTAAACTTATTTATGGTGTGGAAGCTTATCTGGTAGACGATCTGAAAACGATCGTATTTGAGCCGGACGGACAGAGCCTTTTGGACTCGTATGTCGTATTTGACCTGGAGACGACCGGACTGAGTCCGAATGTACATAAAATTATCGAGATCGGTGCGGTAAAAGTCGTGGGCGGTAAAATTACGGACCGTTTTTCCCGCTTTGTCAATCCAAAGACACCGTTGCCGTTTGCGATTGAAGAGCTGACAAAAATACGGGACGATATGCTTGTAAACGAACCGGAAATCGCACAGGTTCTGCCGGAATTTATGGAATTTTGCAAAGGCAGCGTAATGGTGGCGCACAATGCGGAATTTGATATGGGATTTATCCGTAAAAACTGTGAAGATCTTGGTCTTGCGTGTACGTTTACGGTTGTGGATACGGTCGCGCTGGCAAGGTATCTGCTGCCTCATTTAAATCGGTTTAAGCTGGATACGGTTGCAAAAGAACTGCATATTACACTGGCAAACCACCATCGGGCCGTAGATGATGCGGCGTGTACGGCCGAAATCTTTGTGGAATTTGTAGAAAGGCTTTTAGACCGCGGAATAACCGATCTGGATGCATTAAATAAACAGGGAAAGGCGACGCCCGATCAGATTCGCAAGATGCCGACATACCATGCGATTATTCTGGCGACGAACGATTACGGACGGGTGAATCTGTATCGGCTGATTTCCTTGTCACATCTGACCTATTTTCAAAAACGGCCCAGAATTCCCAAAAGCGAGCTGATGCGTTACCGGGAAGGGCTGCTGCTTGGTTCCGCCTGTGAAGCAGGAGAACTGTATCAGGCCGTGCTGCTGGGCAAACCGCAGACGGAGATTGCGCGGATTGTCAGCTTTTACGACTATCTGGAAATTCAGCCAAACGGCAACAATGCGTTTATGCTGCGGGAGGAAAAGTATCCGGTCGCTACGGAGGAAGATCTGTGGGAAATTAACAGACAGATCGTAAAACTGGGTGAAGATTTTCGAAAACCGGTTGTAGCAACGTGTGACGTGCACTTTTTAAACCCGGAAGACGCGGAGTACCGCAGAATTATTATGGCGGGACACGGATTTAAAGATGCGGATGAACAGGCGCCGCTGTATTTGCACACGACCGATGAAATGCTGCAGGAATTTGCTTATCTTGGGAGCGCGAAAGCGGAAGAAGTCGTGATTACAAACCCGAACCGGATTTGCGACGCGTGTGAAAAAATTTCTCCGGTGCGTCCGGATAAAGCGCCTCCGGTAATTGAAAATTCCGACCGGATGCTGCGCGATATCTGCCATAATAAAGCACATGAAATGTACGGAACAGATTTGCCGGATATCGTATCCAAACGGCTGGAACGGGAGCTGAATTCGATTATTTCAAATGGTTATGCGGTTATGTACATTATTGCGCAGAAACTGGTGTGGAAATCCGTGGAAGACGGTTATCTGGTTGGGTCCAGAGGTTCGGTTGGTTCTTCTTTTGTGGCGACGATGGCCGGTATTACCGAGGTCAATCCGCTCAGTCCGCATTATTACTGCGAACACTGTCATTTCAGCGATTTTGATTCCGAACAGGTAAAGGCGTATGCGGGACGTTCAGGCTGTGATATGCCGGACCGGCTCTGTCCGAACTGCGGCAGAACGCTTGTTAAAGCAGGATTTGATATTCCGTTTGAAACTTTTCTGGGATTTAAAGGGAACAAAGAGCCGGATATCGATCTGAACTTTTCCGGAGATTATCAAAGTAAGGCGCATAAATACACGGAAGTAATCTTTGGCGCCGGGCAGACGTTTCGTGCAGGCACGATCGGTACGCTCGCAGATAAGACGGCGTTTGGATATGTCAAGCGCTATTATGAAGAACGAAGCATTCATAAACGGTTTTGTGAGATTAACCGGATTGTACAGGGGTGTGTCGGCATCCGCAGAACGACCGGACAGCATCCGGGCGGTATCGTAGTGCTTCCGATGGGAGAAGAGATTTATTCTTTTACGCCGATTCAGCATCCGGCCAATGATATGTCCACGGATATTATAACGACACATTTTGAATACCATTCGATTGACCATAACCTGTTAAAGCTGGATATTCTCGGACACGACGATCCGACGATGATCCGTATGCTGGAAGATCTGACCGGTCTTCATGCGACGGACATTCCGCTGGACGATCCGGCGGTCATGTCCATTTTTAAAAGCACGGATGCATTGGGAGTCAAACCGGAGGATATCGGCGGCTGTACGGTCGGGTCGCTTGGCATACCGGAGTTTGGAACGGAGTTCGTAATTCAGATGCTGATTGATACAAAACCACAGTCTTTCTCCGATCTGGTGCGTATTTCCGGCCTGTCTCACGGTACGGACGTATGGCTGGGCAATGCGCAGACGTTAATTGAAGAAGGCAAAGCAACGATTTCAACGGCGATCTGTACCCGTGACGACATTATGATTTATCTGATCGGAATGGGACTGGAAAGCGAACTGTCGTTTACGATTATGGAATCGGTGCGGAAAGGAAAAGGACTTAAGGACGAATGGATTACGGCAATGAAAGAGCATAATGTGCCAGACTGGTATATCTGGTCGTGCCAGAAGATCAAATATATGTTTCCGAAAGCGCATGCGGCCGCTTATGTTATGATGGCATGGCGGATTGCGTATTGCAAGGTGTTTTATCCGCTTGCTTATTATGCGGCTTATTTTTCCATTCGTGCGACCTCTTTTAACTACGAACTGATGTGTCAGGGACGGGAAAAACTGGAGTATCATATGCGTGATTATGAAAAGCGCAAAGATACGCTGACAAAAAAGAACTGGATACGATCAAGGATATGAAAATCGTACAGGAGATGTATGCCAGAGGCTTTCAGTTTTGTCCGATGGATTTGAATCTGGTGCAGGCGCGCCATTTCCAGATCGTAGACGGAAAGCTTATGCCGGCGCTCAGTGCGATAGACGGACTGGGAGAAAAGGCTGCGGACGGCGTGGTAGAAGCCGTAAAAGACGGGCCGTTTTTATCCAAAGATGATTTCAGACAAAGATCAAAAGTGAGCAAATCGGTGGCAGACCTGATGGGAGATCTGGGCATTCTGGGGAGCATTCCGGAGTCGAATCAGCTTTCGATTTTTGATTTTGCATAAAATCCAATACTTGAAATTTTTAACCAAAAGTTATATGATAGATATGTGTAAAATGCCTAAAAGAAACGTGTAACTCAAAGCTCATTTGTAGATATTGAATGGGCATTGCATATGTTTTATGAATCAAATGTACAGGGTGAACAGAAATGAAAGACTTATTACAGATCAGGGATGAAATTGACCGGGTAGACAGTGAGATTACCGCCTTATATTTAAAACGGATGCAGCTGACCGGTGAAGTTGCCGAATACAAAATCCGTACCGGAAAAAAAGTATTTGACAAAGAGCGGGAACGGCAAAAACTGGAGAAATTGTCTTCGCTTGTAACGGGCAGTTTTCTGAAACATGGGATTCGGGAATTGTTTGAACATATTATGTCGATCAGCCGTAAGCGGCAGTATCAGCTTTTGACCGAATATGGAGTGGAAGTCCCGAACGCGTTTACGGAAGTGGAAAAAATCGACGCACAGGGCAGCCGTATCGTTTTCCAGGGTGTTGAAGGCGCTTATGCGCATATCGCGATGAACCGGTATTTCGGGACGGACACGGACAGTTTTCATGTGGAGAGCTGGCGGGACGCGATGGAAGCGATTCAAAGCGGCAGGGCAGATTATGCGGTGCTTCCGATTGAAAATTCTACGGCAGGTGTTGTGGCGGAAAATTATGATTTGCTGATCGAATATGATAACTATATCGTAGGAGAGCAGATTATACCGATCAGGCACTGTCTGTTAGGACTGGAGGAGGCGCAGCTGTCCGATATTATGAGCGTGTATTCCCATCCGCAGGCGCTGGCGCAGTGTGACCGTTACCTGCAGGCACATGAAGAATGGGACTGCGCGACAGAGAGCAATACGGCAGTTGCAGCCTGTAAAGTAAAAAATTCCGGGAAAAAGCACAAGGCAGCGATTGCCAGTGAACTGACCGCGCAGTTGTACGGCCTTAAAATTCTGGAAAAAAATATTCAGACAAACAGTGAAAACTCGACCAGATTTATTATTGTTACAAATCGGAAAATATTTTTAAAAGGCGCAGCGAAAATGAGCATTTGTCTGGAAGTAAAACATCAGAGCGGTTCTTTGTATCATGCATTATCGCATATTATTTACAATGATCTGAATATGAACTTTATCCAGTCCAGACCGTTAAAGGAGCGGGAAGGGACGAACTGGCAGTATCGGTTTTTTATTGATTTTGCCGGCAGTCTGAATGACAGCGCCGTAGCAAATGCGCTGCGCGGACTGGAAGAAGAGTGTGAAAGCATACGGGTGCTTGGAAACTATTAGCGCCGCATTATAGCCGCCCTGCCTGATAGAACGGCTATTGGAAAAGGAGAAAAAGGATATGGCAATTACAACATTTGCAGCAATTTATATTGGCTCTTATGAAGTGAGCCTGAAAATTTTTGAGTTGTCCGGGAAAAAGAAAATCCGCGAGATCGATCATATCCGTACAAGGCTGGAGCTTGGCCGGGATACGTTTCATTCGGGTGTCATCGGCTCCGATCTGGTAGATGAGCTGTGTATGATTCTGGCAGACTTTGCAAGAATTATGCAGGGCTACAAAGTCAAAGATTACCGGGCGTTTGCAGGAAATGTAGTAGGTGAAGCAAAAAACATGCTGTTTATTTTAGATCAGATTACGACGCAGACCGGGCTTCATGTTGCAACGCTGAGCAATTCGGAACGGCGGTTTTTAACTTATAAAGGGGTTGCGGCAAGACCGGGCTTTGATAAGATGACAAAAGACAGTGCGGCAGTGATTGATGTCGGCGGCGGTAGTCTGCAGATTACACTGTTTATCAACGGCCGTGTGGTGACGACGCAGCATCTTGCAATTGGAACGATGCGTCTGATGGAGATGTTATCGGATATTGAACATAACGTGCTGCATCTGGAAAATCAGCTGGAAGAGCTGGTGGATAAGGAACTGGCCGTATTTCTGGCCCAGTATATGCATCCGGGTGAAGAGATTAAAAATGTAATTTTGATGGGCGATTATATTGCGGAAATTATGCGCAAAATCAGCAGAAACGGCGAAGAGATGCATGAAGTGGAAGCGACGCGGTTTATTAATTTTCTGAAAAAGCTGGATAAAAAAGTGTGGAAGAAATCTCGGAAATATTGAACCTGTCCAATGAAAAAGACATCCTCGTACTGCCGTCCGTCATTTTATATGCAAAACTGACGCAGGCAATGCATGCGCAGACAATCTGGTTCCCGGATGTGGATACGAGCGACGGGATTGTGTACGATTATGCGCAGACGCATAAAATTGTCCGTACATCTCACGACTTTGACGAAGATATTTTATCGGCTGCCAAAAATATGTCGATGCGCTATATGAGTTATTCCCAGCATATAGACGCACTGACCGATATGTCGGTACTGCTGTTTGACGCAATGAAAAAGATACACGGAATGGGCAAACGGGAGCGTCTTCTTTTAAAAGTGGCGGCTATGCTGCATGACTGCGGAAAATATATCAGCCTTGCCAACAGCGCGATCTGTGCCTATCAGATTATAAGAGCGACGGAAATTATCGGCCTGACACATCTGGAACGCGAGATGGTGGCCAGTGTCGTATTGTATAATTCCACACCGCTGGATCCGTATGAAGAACTGGCAGACCGCATGGATCAGCACAGCTATCTGGTTGTTGCAAAGCTGGCGGCTATCCTTCGGGTAGCAAATGCAATGGACCGCAGCCACAGACAGAAATTCAAAAATGTCAGGGTCGTACTGAAAATAAACAGCTTGTCATTACGATTGAGACGATGAGTGATATCGCATTGGAAAAAGGATTGCTGGCGGCAAAATCAAACGCGTTTGAATCTATTTTCGGAATAAAACCTGTGATGAAAGAGAAACGGGTATATACATAAAGAGAGGGAGGATTTCATGGAAAAGACAACCGAATATGGAAAACCGGAATATTTTGAAAACCGGGAGCTCAGCTGGATCAAGTTTGACCGACGGGTATTAAATGAAGCACGGGACAAGACGATTCCTTTGCTGGAACGTTTAAAATTTATCAGCATTACATCTTCAAATCTGGATGAATTTTTTATGGTCAGAGTGGCGTCTCTTAAGGATATGCAGCATGCGGGCGTGAAAAAGGCCGATATCGCAGGGATGGATGCGTCAAAACAGCTGGAGCGCGTAAATAAGGATACGAGAGAGCTGGTCAATCTGCAGTATTCTACATACAACCGGTCATTGCTGCCGCTGATGAATCAGGAAAATATTTATGTCATTGATGCGTATGAAAAGCTGACGGAAGAACAGGCAGCTTTTGTAGACAATTATTTTGAAAATGAAGTCTATCCGGTGCTGACACCGATGGCTGTGGATGCAAGCCGGCCGTTTCCGCTTATCCGCAACAAATCTCTGAACATTGCGGCGGTGATTGAATACAAAGGCACAGGCGGTCTGCTTGATCACAAGGAATCAAATGATGACATGCAGCCGGATGATCTGCCGGAAGAAGAAATTGCACAGGAAAGTGCGGAAACATCCGAAAAACCGGACAAAAAAGAAAAAAAGGATAAAAAGAAAAAGAAAGGCACAAAACCGGAATTTGCGACCGTTCAGGTGCCAAGCGGCATGGCAAGGCTCGTTCCGCTGCCGTCCAAAAATCCGGACGAAAAAGTATTTATTCTGCTGGAGCAGGTGATTGAGAAAAATATTGACAAATTGTTTTTAAACTATAAAGTTTTATGCGCATATCCGTATCGGATTATGCGTAACGCAGATTTTTCCATTGACGAAGACGAAGCGCCGGATCTGTTAAAAGAGATTCAGAAACAGCTGAAAAAACGGCAGTGGGGAGAAGTTATTCGTCTGGAAGTGGAAGACGGCATTGATAAGAAACTGCTGGAATTTTTAAAAGATGAGCTGCATGTGGAAAACAAGCAGGATATTTTCTATATTAACGGGCCGATTGACTTTACGTTTTTAATGAAGATGTATGGTCTGGAAGGCTGTGATCATCTGCGCTATGAACCGCATAAGCCGGAGCCGGTTCCGGAGATTATGCCGGGAGAAAATATATTTGAAGCGATTCAAAAGGAGATATCCTGCTGCATCATCCATACCAGAGCTTTGAGCCTGTCATCGAACTGATCCGACAGGCGGCCGGCGACAAGCAGGTACTGGCGATCAAAATGACGCTTTATCGTGTCAGCGGAAATTCGCCGATTATTGCATCGTTGGCGCAGGCCGCGGAAAACGGCAAGCAGGTAACCGTTCTTGTAGAGCTGAAAGCCCGTTTTGACGAAGAGAATAACATCGTCTGGGCGAAAAAGCTGGAACAGGCAGGCTGCCATGTTATTTACGGCATTGTCGGCTTAAAGACACACAGTAAAATCGCACTTGTCGTAAGAAGGGAAGACGAAGGCATTCGCCGCTATGTGCACCTTGGAACCGGAAACTACAATGATTCTACGGCGAAGCTGTATACGGACTGCGGCGTGTTGACCTGTTCGGAAGCGGTCGGAGAAGACGCTACGGCTGTCTTTAACATGCTTTCCGGCTATTCGGAACCACTGAGCTGGAACTCCCTTGCGGTAGCGCCGATCTGGCTGCGCAAAAAGTTTTTAAAGCTTGTGCGCCGGGAGACGAAAAACGCCAGGGAAGGAAAACAGGCATATATTCGTGCAAAAATGAATTCACTCTGCGATCAGGAAATGATCGAGGCGCTGTATGAAGCATCTTCGGCCGGGGTTGAAATTCAGCTGCTGATTCGCGGTATCTGCTGTCTGCGCACCGGTATCAAGGGAGTCAGCGAACATATACATGTGCATTCGATTGTCGGCAACTTTTTGGAGCACAGCCGGATCTTTGACTTCTGCAACGATGGGCATCCGGAAGTGTTTATGGGAAGCGCGGACTGGATGCCGAGAAATCTGGACCGCAGAGTGGAAATCGTCTTTCCGGTTTTAGACGAAGAGCTGAAAAAGAAAGTGCTGCATATTCTGGACGTGGAATTTGAAGATAATATTAAGGCACATGTGCTGCAGCCGGACGGCACGTATGAAAAAATTGACAAACGCGGTAAAATGCATATCAATTCGCAGGAAATTTTCTGCAGGGAAGCAGGGCTTTGCGTACCGAAGCAGGATAAAGAATATAAAGATCGTGTATTTGTTCCGGCGGAGCCGGTAAGTTAACTCAAAATAAAAGACCGCCTGTTGCCGGCACCTGTCCGGTGCGGGGCGGTCTGTTTTTCGTTTTATTTAAAAAAGAAAAATGATGGAGGAAATCAAATGTCTGTGCAGTATCGAATTTTATTCAGTGATTTGGATGCAACGTTGTTAAATAATAAAAAAGAAATCGAGCCGGGTACCGAAAAAGCAATCCGCGAAATGCTGCGGCACGGCTCTTTTTTTGTAATCTGCACCGGACGGTCGTTAGCAAGCGCACGTGCGGTTGCGGCACGGTTCGGACTGGACTGTCCGGGGTGCTATATTGTGGCATACAACGGCGGCGTCCTTTATGATCCGTCCAAGGATCGGATTATTTCCTATGCTTCGATTCCGATTCCGGTTGTGAAAAAAATGTTTGAACAGGCGCAGAGGGCGTCGCTTTACATTCATACGTATGACAGAGCCGATGATTCCGTGCTGACACTGCGTCATACGCCGGAACTGGATTATTATGTGGCACATACCGGACTCATGCCGAAAATCGGGTCGGATGTCTTGGAACGTATCACACAGGAGCCGGCAAAGATGATTGTGATCAATCTGGATCAACCGGAGAAGCTGGAACGGTTTCAGAAAGAAAACGCGGCATGGTCAGACGATGTTTTAAACAGTTTTTTTTCGTGCAGACAGTATCTGGAATACTGTCCGGCAGGCATTTCCAAAGGAACGGCGGTGACGGCCTTGTGCAGACATCTGCACATTTCACCGGAAGCGGCGGTGGCGGCCGGGGATGAACGCAATGATATCGCGATGCTGCGTGCGGCCGGCATCGGAGCGGCGCCGCGTAATGCGCATCCGCTGGCAAAAGAGGCGGCAGATTATGTATGCGAAGCAGATCATGAGCAGGGGGCGGTAGGGGAGATCATACGAAAGTTTTTTTGTGCAGGTAAGCATGCTGTGAGGTAAAAATCATGTAAGGTTCGAATTATGTCGGTGCGTACTGCGGGTCTGTCTTCATCAATAGACATAAATCAGCCCGGTCCTTTCATATACTGTTTAGAGTGTGTAAACACGCTCCGGCGTGCAGGAAATACACTCTTGTTTTGCAGAAACAGCAGTATGGGAGGATGAATCATGCATTTTAAGAAAAAGTACAAAAAGAAGTGGTGGGCAGGTACATTTCCATTATTTGTTTTTGTGGTGTCAGGTATCTATGTGATGGATTCGGCCCGGATTACGCAGCATACGATTCTGGATGCCGTATCACAGGCGGTGCGGTCAAATCTTGGATATCAGGCCGTACGCAGCTGCATGCCACTGCTTGTTTATGATGCTACTTCGTCCGATCAAAAGACGATTTATGAATATCTTACGGACAGTATGGATGACATGCTGCCGATTTATGGCTATACAATGGAGCGGGAGGATCAGATGACCGTCGGCAGTCTGGGGCTGCCGGGAGAAGAAGACAGCTGCGGCAGCTATCAGGAGGCAGGCGCCTGGGATACGCAGCTGCCCGCACGGGAAGACGAGCAGGCGCCGGAAAAAGAACAGGTAGATCTGCAGGGGACCAAAGATACGACAGACGCATCCGTATCCGAATCGAACAACCGGTCTGCATTGGCGACAGGCGAAAAAGTAAAAAAATTTTCCAGGCAGAAGCTGAACGATTTTGACTACCTGCTGCAGAACTTTTACCGGGTGGACAGTACGACGACGACAAACAGCAAACAGCTGAATGCGGCCAAAATGCTTGCAAAAGATATGCGTATTGACGCAAAACAGGAAGGACCGCAAATACTCATTTATCATACGCATTCGCAGGAGCGGTTTGCGGATTCCAAAAACGCGGACCAATCCGTAGTCGGACTCGGGGATACGCTGGCAGACATTCTGGAACAGACCTATGGCTACCGGGTGCTGCATCACAAAGGAAAATATGATATACCGGATCGTGACAACGCATACTCCAGAGCGGCGCCGGCGCTGGAGCAGATCTTAAAGGAAAATCCGGGCATTCAGGTCGTTATAGACTTACATAGAGACGGAGTGGCGGAACAGACCAGGCTTGTGGAAAAAGTAAACGGCAAAGATACGGCGACCATTATGTTTTTCAACGGACTGAGTCATACGACGGCGCAGGGAGATATCAGCTACCTGTACAATCCGAATCTGGCGGATAATCTGGCCTTTTCTTTTCAGCTTCAGCTGGCAGCGGCGGAATATTATCCGGGCTTTTCCCGATTTATTTATCTGAAAGGTTATCGGTATAATCTGCATTATTTGCCAAAATCCCTGCTTGTGGAAGTCGGTGCGCAGACCAATACATACGAAGAAGCGCTCAATGCGATGGAGCCTCTGGCGGATGTGCTGGATCGTGTGCTTGGCCGGTAACTGTTTGTACCGAAGCCTTGCACGAGCCGGTAAATTATGTTAAGATGACAATGCAAAAACAGAAAAGGAAAGCCAATATGTTAATCATAGAAGGTACAGACGGAGGAGATTATGGCAGTTGATCAGAGCAAAATCAGAAATTTTTGTATTGTAGCACACATTGATCATGGAAAATCCACACTGGCAGACCGTATTATCGAAAAGACAGGTCTGCTGACGGAACGTGAAATGCAGGCACAGGTACTGGACAATATGGACCTGGAAAGGGAACGGGGCATTACGATCAAGTCACAGGCAGTCCGTATTATATACAAAGCGCAGGACGGCGAAGAATATATTTTTAATTTAATTGATACGCCGGGACATGTCGATTTTACGTATGAAGTGTCCAGAAGTCTTGCGGCATGTGACGGAGCGGTTCTTGTTGTCGATGCGGCACAGGGGATTGAAGCGCAGACGCTTGCAAATGTGTATCTTGCGCTGGATCATGACCTGGAAGTATTCCCTGTGATTAACAAAATAGATCTGCCAAGTGCGGACCCGGAACGTGTGCGGGAGGAGATCGAAGATATTATCGGTCTGGATGCTTCGGATGCACCGCTGATTTCCGCAAAAACCGGCGTCAATATCGAACAGGTGCTGGAAGCGATTGTGGAAAAAATACCTGCACCGACAGGAGATGCATCGGCACCGCTTCAGGCGCTTATTTTTGACTCCAAATACGATTCTTATAAAGGCGTAATTGTATTTTGCCGTGTTAAAGAAGGAATTGTTAAACCGGGGACGAAAATTAAAATGATGGCTACGGGTGCGTCGGCAGATGTGGTGGAAGTCGGTTATTTTGGAGCAGGGCAGTTTATTCCGTGTGAAGAACTGTGCGCAGGGATGGTCGGGTATATTACCGCAAGTCTGAAAAATGTAAAAGATACCCGTGTCGGAGATACGATTACGCAGGCAGACCGCCCATGTGCGCAGCCGCTTCCGGGGTATAAAAAAGTAAATCCGATGGTATACTGCGGTCTGTACCCGGCAGACAGTACGAAATATCCGGACCTGCGGGATGCACTGGAAAAGCTGCAGCTTAACGATGCGGCGCTGCAGTTTGAGGCGGAGACTTCGATTGCGCTTGGTTTTGGATTCCGCTGCGGCTTTTTGGGGCTGCTGCATCTGGAAATCATTCAGGAACGTCTGGAAAGAGAATTTAATCTGGATTTGGTAACGACTGCGCCAGGCGTTGTTTACAGGGTTTATAAGACAGACGGGACAATGATCGAGCTGACCAATCCTTCCAATCTGCCGGAGCCGGCTGAGATTGACTATATGGAAGAGCCGGTCGTAGATGCGGAAATTATGGTATCCAGCGAATATATCGGGGCGATTATGGACTTGTGTCAGCAGCGCCGCGGCGTTTATATCAGCATGGAATATCTGGAAGAGACAAGAGCGCGGTTAAAATATACGATACCGTTAAATGAAATTATTTACGACTTTTTCGATGCGTTAAAATCACGCTCCAGAGGCTATGCTTCTTTTGACTATGAGATGAAAGGCTATGAGAAATCCGAACTTGTGAAACTGGATATTCTGATTAACAAAGAAGAAGTCGACGCACTTTCGTTTATCGTATTTTCAGGAACGGCATACGAACGCGGACGCAGAATGTGTGAACGGCTCAAAGAAGAGATTCCAAGGCACCTGTTTGAAATTCCGATTCAGGCTGCGGTCGGCAGCAGGGTCATTGCCAGAGAGACCGTACGTGCGATGCGCAAAGACGTGCTGGCCAAATGTTACGGCGGTGACATTACGCGTAAAAAGAAGCTGCTGGAGAAGCAAAAAGAAGGGAAAAGCGCATGCGCCAGGTTGGCAGTGTAGAGATTCCGCAGGAAGCATTTATGAGCGTATTAAAACTGGATGAAGATTAATAGGGACGTTCGGGCACAGGAAGAAAAAATGAAAGAACTGGAACTATATGTGCACATTCCGTTTTGCGTAAAAAAATGCAATTACTGTGACTTTTTATCCGCACCCGCGTCCGAACGGACTTACGATGCTTATGTATCCCGTCTGCTGGCGGAGATTGGAGCGGCAGGGCTTGCATATAAAACCGATGGCGTTACATCCGTATTTATTGGAGGCGGTACGCCGTCCGTGCTGTCTGCAGCGCAGATGCGGCAGCTGCTACGTCGGCTGAAGGACAGTTTTCCTGTTTTGCCGGATGCCGAAATTACGGTGGAGTGTAATCCGGGAACGTTAGACGCTGAAAAGCTGCAGGCATATTACGAAGCGGGGGTAAACCGGCTCAGCATCGGACTGCAGTCCGCAGATGAAAAAGAGCTGCGCATGCTCGGCAGGATTCATACGTTTGAACAGTTTGTACAAAACTACGAGCTGGCACGCAAAACAGGATTTAAAAATATAAATGTAGATATTATTTCTGCGATTCCCGGTCAGAAAATCAATGATTACAGGCAGACGTTATTAAAAGTAACAGCATTGAAACCGGAACATATATCCGCATACGCTCTGATCATAGAAGAGGGAACGCCGTTTTATGAGCAAATGCGTTGGAACCTGCTGCAGCTTCCGTCCGAAGAGGTAGATCGGCAAATGTATCAGATGACCAAAGACCTGCTGCGGCAAAGTGGTTATGAACGGTATGAGATTTCAAATTATGCGCGGCCCGGTTTCGAATGCCGGCATAATACGGGGTACTGGCTGCGTAAGAACTATCTTGGGATCGGACTTGGCGCAGCTTCCTGCATCGAAAACGTTCGATTTGCAAATATTGCGGATTTAAGCGGGTATCTGAAAACGGACGCTGCGGATTTGCCGCATGTTTATGCACAGCGGGAAAAGCTGAACGAACGTGCGCAGATGGAAGAATTTATGTTTCTCGGACTGCGTCTGATGCGGGGCGTATCAGCGGAAGATTTTCAAAAGCAGTTTTCATTAACAATGGAATCCGTGTACGGAGAAGTGATACAAAAACAATTAAATCAAAAATTAATAAAACAAACGAAAACGGGATATTGTCTGACGGATTATGGGATAGATATCAGCAATTATGTCATGGCAGAGTATTTGTTTCATTAGCATTTGTTTTATCAGCATTTGCCTTATCGGCAATTGTCTTATTGGAAAAGGCTCTGGCAGGAAAGGAAGAAAAAATGGGAATACAGGCAGCTTTTATGCTTCCGCATCCGCCGTTAATCATACCTGAAATCGGCAGAGGAGAAGAAAAAAGATTCAAAAAACAATCGACGCATACGAGCATTGTGCACAGATGATTGCCGCGCTGCGTCCGGAAACGATCATTGTAATCTCGCCGCATCAGACGATGTATGCGGATTATTTTCATATTTCTCCGGGCAGTAGCGCGCAGGGAGATTTTGCACGGTTTGGCGCTCCACAGGTCAGAGTTCGGGTCGACTACGATACGCAGCTTGTTGCACGGCTTTGTGAAGGAGCGCAGCAGTGGCAGCTGCCTGCAGGAACCGACGGGGAACGTGACAGCCGTCCGGATCACGGAACGATGGTGCCACTTTATTTTGTCAACCGGTACCTGGATCGGTACAGGATTGTGCGGATGGGACTGTCCGGTCTGCCGCTTGCAGAGCACTATAAGCTTGGACAGTGTCTGGCAGAGGCCGTACAGGCGTTAGATACAAAGGCGGTTCTGATTGCAAGCGGGGATTTATCACATCGGCTGAAAGCAGACGGGCCATATGGCTATAGGAAAGAAGGTCCGGAATACGACAGGCAGGTTATGGACGTTATGGAGAAGGCCGATTTTGTACGTCTGCTTCATTTTTCGGAAGACTTCTGCGAAAAAGCAGGGGAATGCGGGCATCGTTCCTTTACCATACTGGCGGGCGCTCTGGAAAAGTCGAAGGTGCATGCACAGCGGCTTTCTTATGAAGGAACGTTTGGCGTCGGGTATGGGATCTGTGCTTACACATGTACCGATCCGGAATCAGCAGTGTAATCATTATGAGAAGGAAAACAGGAGGGGAAGCGTTATGCAGGGAAAACAGGAAGATGCTTATGTCGCGCTGGCGCGCCGCACGGTCGAAGAATATGTACGCACGGGCAGACAGATACCGGTGCCGGACGATTTGCCGGAAGAAATGTATGAGGAGCGGGCGGGAGCTTTTGTTTCTATTAAAATTAAAATAAAACCTGCCGAAGTAGCAACTGACGGAAACAATTACAATGCGCAAAGCGAATCGTCTTTAAGACTGCGCGGCTGTATCGGAACGATTCGGGCGGTGCAAAGCTGTATCGCACAGGAAATTATTCACAATGCCGTCAGTGCCGCAGTCAAAGATCCGAGATTTGAGCCGATTGTACGGGAAGAACTGGACAGGCTGGTTATCAGTGTGGATATTCTTGGCGATATGGAGCCGATACAATCGGAGGCGCAATTGGACGTTGCCCGTTATGGCGTAGTGGTAACGAATGGATATCGAAGAGGGCTGCTGCTGCCGAATCTGGAAGGTGTGGATACGGTAGAAGAGCAGGTGGCAATCGCAAAGCAGAAGGCAGGCATCGGACTGCAGGAAGATGTGCAGATGGAGCGTTTTGAAGTCGTCCGCCATAGTTAAGAGGTGAGAGCATGAGACTGATTTGTCAGACCTGCAACGGAGGTAAGCACGGTTCGTCATCTTGCGGATATCGCAGCAAACTATGTGAAACATGTGTTTATCGGGAACTGTTAAAAAATTATAAAAATGTCAGTTGACGCCAAAAACCAGCTGTGTTACTCTTTAATCTAAAGCAACCGGCTGGCTTTGCATTTGCATTTAAATGCCGGCTATAGTACAGGAGGAAGTCTGAAAATGGAAAACGAGAGTACATCCAGAAATTTTATTGAGAGAGAAATTGATAAAGATCTTGCCGAAGGTGTATATGATACGGTGCATACGCGGTTTCCACCGGAACCAAATGGTTATCTGCACATCGGGCATGCCAAAGCGGTTCTTTTAAACTATGGGATTGCACAGCAGTATGGCGGCAAGTTTAATATGCGCTTTGATGATACAAATCCTACAAAAGAAAGAAGCGAGTTCGTAGATTCCATTAAAGAAGATATTAAGTGGCTGGGCGCTGACTGGGAAGACAGGCTCTTTTTTGCTTCCGATTATTTTGGACAGATGTATGAAGCAGCGGTAAAACTGATTCAAAAAGGGCTTGCATATGTATCGGATCTGACGGCGGAACAGCTGCGTGAATACCGCGGAACGCTGACGGAACCAGGTATCGAAGATCCGAACAGAAACCGCAGTGCAGAAGAAAATCTGGCGCTGTTTGAAGATATGAAAAACGGAAAGTTTGCAGATGGCGAGAAAGTGCTGCGTGCAAAGATTGATATGAATGCGGGAAATATCAACATGCGGGATCCGGTTATTTATCGTGTGGCGCGTATGACGCACCATAATACGGGAGATGCCTGGTGCATTTATCCGATGTACGATTTTGCACATCCGGTCGAAGATGCGATTGAGGGCATTACGCATTCTCTTTGTTCCATTGAGTTTGAGGATCACAGACCGCTGTATGAATGGGTCGTAAAATCGCTGGAATATCCAAATCCGCCAAGGCAGATTGAATTTGCCAAGATGTATTTAAATAACGTGGTAACCGGCAAACGATACATTAAAAAACTGGTTGAAGAAGGCATTGTAGACGGCTGGGATGATCCAAGGCTTGTATCAATTTCGGGTCTGAGAAGACGTGGCTATACACCGGAGTCCATACAAAAGTTTGTGGAGCTGTGCGGGATATCCAAAGCAAACAGTACGGTTGATATGGCGATGCTGGAATATTGCATTCGCGAGGATTTAAAGCTGAAAAAAGCAAGGGTGATGGCGGCCATTGATCCGGTGAAAGTAGTTATAGACAATTATCCGCAGGGTGAGACCGAATATCTGGAAGTAGAAAATAATCTGGAAAATCCGGAGCTTGGAATGCGCAAAGTGCCGTTTGGAAGAGAACTTTATATTGATGGCGCCGATTTTATGGAAGAGCCGCCGAAAAAGTATTTCCGTCTGTTTCCGGGCAATGAAGTAAGGCTGATGCAGGCTTATTTTGTCAAATGTACGAGTTATGAAAAAGACGCGGACGGAAACGTAACGGTGATTCACTGTACGTACGATCCGGCCTCCAAAGGCGGCAACAGTCCGGACGGAAGAAAAGTCAAAGGTACGATTCACTGGGTGGATGCGGCTCATGCGGTACAGGCAAAAGTACGTCTGTTTGAAAACCTGGTTGATGAAGAAAAAGGCGTTTACAATAAAGAAGACGGCAGCCTGAATCTGAATCCGAATTCGCTGGTGGAAAAAACGTGTTATGTGGAGCAGAGTCTTGCAGATGCAAAACCTTATGAAAGCTTCCAGTTTGTAAGAAACGGATTTTTCTGCGTGGATGCAAAAGATTCTACAAAGGAACAGCCGGTATTTAACCGCATTGTGTCTTTGAAAAGTTCGTTTAAACTGTCGGTCGGCTGATTGTATACAAAGCAGAAGGTATTGGCTTTTTCAGGAAAGCTTAAGAGTAGAAAGGGAATAGGTAAAATATGTCTGTGTTATATGATGTGGAAGAAGAAAAAAAATATGTTTTTACAAAAAAAATCAGCTGTACGAATTGCGGGGCGAATTTCAACGATCTTAGAATTATGAACAGCAAACTGCGCAGGAAAGAACCGGATATGGATTTACGGCCGCGTTTTCAGTTTGTGGATTCTTTAAAATACGGAGTAACCGCGTGTCCATATTGCGGGTTTGCCGCTCCGGTTAAAAGCTTTGAACAGCTGACATCGCTGCATCAGAAGCGGATTCGGGAAAAAATAACCTCACAGTTTATGCAGCGGGAACCGTTTGCAGGAGAGACGTTGGATTACGCAACGGCACAGGGGCAGTATGAGCTGGCGCTGGTCTGTGCGATGGTGATGGAACTGCCGCTCAGTGAACAGGCACATCTGTGTCTGCAGCTGTCGTGGCTGATACGCGGCAGACTGGAAGAAGCGGATGCGGAGCAGGGACTTTTGGATGAGACGACATACAAGCAGCTGCAGGAAAAACAGGAGCGGTATTACAGGCAGGCGTATGACTTGTTTTCCAAGGCCTTTACACAGGAGGATTTTCCGATTTGCGGAATGGATCAGCATACGTTTGATTATCTTTTGGCCGTTTTGAGTTATCATTTTAAAGAATACGATGTGGCTGTAAAATTTTGCGGCAGTATCGTACAGGCAAAAGGCATATCAGCGAAGCTAAAGGATAAGGCGCTGATGCTTAAGGACGAAATTATGGCAGCAAAAAAAGCCGAAGAAGAGGGCCAGGAGTAACGTGAAAGAATTGCTGATCGAACTGGATACGCATACGAAGCTTTCCCTGTATGAGCAGATTTATGAAGCAATCAGACGAATGATTTTGGACGGCAGTCTTTCCTGTGGGGAAAGGCTGCCGTCCGCACGTTTACTGGCGTCCGGTCTGCAGATCAGCCGCAGCACGGCAGATGCCGCGTATGCACAGCTGGTCAGTGAAGGCTACTTGGAGGCAAAAAAAGGAAGCGGTCATTATGTCTGTGATGTAAGCCTGCCGTATCATTTTGAGGGAAGCGATCGTCAAAGGTCGAACGTATCCGTAACACGATATGAGGAAGCGGGTGAAATGCGCCAAAGAGGCAGTTCGAACCTGACGTATAATTTCCTGCCCGGACAGATTGATGTGGAAGGATTTGCGTATAACGCATGGCGCAGATGTGTCAGAGAAGCGCTGACGGACCTGGAAACAGGCCGTCGTCTGCTGTCAGTCGGGCATCCGCAGGGAGAGTATGAGCTGCGCAGGGCGATTGCGGCCTATCTGTATCAGGCCAGAGGCGTACGTTGTGAACCGCAGCAGATGATTATCGGAGCCGGGAATGAATATCTGCTGCAGCTGCTCGGGCAGATTCTGGATGGCCCGCGTACGGTAGCGATGGAAAGTCCGACGTATCTGCAGGCGTATCATACGTTCTGCAACATCGGCTACGAGGTAAAGGCAGTTCCGATGGACGCCGAAGGCATGCGGACGGAATGCATACCGGATGAGGCAGTGACGCTTGCCTATGTTATGCCGTCCCATCAGTTTCCGCTGGGAGTTGTTATGCCGCTGCGGCGCAGGTTAAAACTGCTGGAATGGGCTGCCACAGATCCGCGTCGGTATATTATCGAGGATGATCACGACAGCGAATACCGTTACAAAGGCAGGCCCATTCCGGCGCTGCAGGGGATGGCGCAGCAGGATCGGGTCATTTATCTGGGCACGTTTTCCAACAGCATTATGCCGTCTATCCGCGTCAGTTACATGGTGCTTCCGCAGTCGCTGCTCAAAGCGTATGAGACAACATGCGGGTTTTATGCGTCGACCGTATCCCGCATGCAGCAGATGGCAGTCTGCAGATTTTTGGAGCAGGGATATTTTGAACGGCATTTGAACAAAATGCGCGGCATATACAAGGCAAAGCATGACATGCTGCTGCATTTATTAAAAGGAAGGCCATGGGTGTATCGCATTTACGGAGATCATGCGGGACTGCATCTGGCGGTAGAACTTAACTGTGCCTTTACGGAAGACGAAGTCATTGCAAGGGCACGTGCACGCGGGATGCAGGTACAGGGAATGTCAGAATGCTATCTGGCAGGTGCACAAAAGCCGGATGAACGGGCGATTTTACTGCTTGGATTCGGTAGCCTGACACAGGAGCAGCTTCGGGAAGGGGTACAAATACTGGAGCAATGTGTACTTTAAAATTTGTAAAAGAAAAGGAGGGGATAGGATGTCCGAGTTGTTATTGGAATGTTGTGTGGACAGTGTGGAATCCGCACTGGCTGCAAAAAAAAGGCGGCGCAGATCGTCTGGAACTATGTGCGGCGCTTGTAATAGGCGGGATTTCGCCGGGGATTGCTTTGTTTGAACAGGTGAAAAGCATTTGTGACCTGCCGGTACGTGTGCTGCTGCGGCCTCGTTTCGGAGATTTTTTATATACGGATTATGAATTCCAAATAATAAAAAGGGAAGTAGAGCTGTTTGGAAAGGCGGGAGCCGAAGGCGTTGTGATCGGCTGTCTGCAGGAGGACGGTGGCCTTCATATGGAACGGATGCGGGAGCTGACAGCGGCAGCGGGCGATATGAAAGTCACGCTGCACCGTGCCTTTGATGTATGTGCGGATCCGATACGTGCGTACGGACAGGCACAGGAGCTTGGAATTGATACGATATTGACATCCGGCCAGCAAGGCAGCTGTGCCAAAGGGATGGCGCTGTTAAAGCGGCTGTGCGCCATGCAAAAGGAGACGGGCGGGCCGAAGATTATGGCAGGTGCGGGAGTAACGCCTGCGGTCATAAGAAAATTCCGCACGGAAACGGATATTACGTCTTACCATCTGTCCGCAAAAAAAATAGTGGACAGCGGCATGCGCTACCGGAAAGAGGGTGTGCCGATGGGAGCTGTGGGTATGAGTGAATTTCAGATTTTCCGGACGGATGAGGAGATCGTAAAGCAGGCAAAATGGGAACTGCACAAAGCAAGATAAAAGCAGACCGATCGACGATGGCGTTTGATTCGGCCATCGCTGATCGGTCCATTTCCGCCTTATTGTTATTTTTCCGATTCTTTCATTTTCATAGCGCGGACTTTTAATGGCAGTCCGAATAATGTAATAAATCCTTCCGCGTCATGATGGTCATACAGATCGCCTGTCGTAAAGCTTGCCAGCGATTCACTGTACAGGGAATATGGAGAGGTAGTGCCTGCTTTGATGATATTGCCTTTATAAAGTTTGAACTTCACTTCGCCGGTTACGTATTTCTGTGTGGATTCTACGAATGCCTGCACGGCTTCACGCAGCGGTGTGAACCATTTTCCTTCGTATACGATCTGAGCCATTTTATTGCCCATATCTTTTTTGACTTCCATCGTTGCACGGTCCAGAACGAGTTCTTCCAGCTGCTGCTGTGCTTCCATCAGAATCGTTCCGCCAGGAGTCTCATAAACGCCGCGGCTCTTCATGCCTACGACACGGTTTTCCACAATGTCTACGATGCCGATGCCGTGCTTGCCGCCAAGACGGTTCAGTTCACGGATAATGTCCGAGACTTTCATCTGTTTGCCGTTGACCGATTTCGGAACGCCTGCTTCAAACGTCATGGTTACATATTCGCCTTCATCAGGAGCTTTCTGCGGCGTTACGCCAAGTACTAACAGGTGGTCGTAGTTCGGCTCGTTTGCAGGATCTTCCAGTTCCAGACCTTCGTGGCTGATATGCCATAAGTTACGGTCGCGGCTGTAACTGTTGTCTGCGGAAAACGGAAGGTCGATGCCGTGCGCTTTGCAGTAAGCGATTTCCGATTCACGGGAATCCATGTTCCATTTGTCGTCGCGCCATGCGGCAATAATTTTAAGATCAGGTGCAAGTGCCTTGATGGTCAGCTCAAAACGAATCTGATCGTTTCCTTTGCCGGTTGCACCGTGGCAGATGGCGCTTGCGCCTTCTTTTCTGGCAATTTCCACAAGTCTTTTTGCAATGCCCGGGCGTGCCATGGAGGTGCCGAGCAGATATTTGTTTTCATACACGGCGCCGGCCTGTACGCATGGAATAATGTATTCATCACAAAATTCATCGGTAATATCTTCAATGTATAACTTTGCGGCGCCGGATAATTTTGCACGTTCTTCCAGACCGTCCAGTTCACTTTCCTGTCCACAGTCCACACAGCAGCAGATTACTTCATAATCATAATTTTCTTTCAGCCATGGAATAATGGCCGTTGTATCGAGTCCGCCGGAATAGGCTAAAACAACTTTTTCTTTCATAGTATATTCAGTCCTTTCTGAAATCTGATCGTGATAGGTTCATAACCGTTCTTAATATACAACACTTATGGTCGAAACGCAAGTGATAATTTATGCAAAAAATAAATAAATATGCAGAAAAAATAAGGAAATACGCACAAAAAAATACATATACACAGAATGGAAAAACAGCGTGAATAGAGAGAAAAACGAATGAATAAAAGGCAATTGACAAAAATGTGCAGGGCAAATGTCAGATGCATAAAACGATCGAATAATTATGCATAAAAAAGAAAATTATGCATAATTATTCACAAAAACAGGAAAAAGTACAGAAAGTGCTTGTGCTTTTGCAGCATTTATATTAGTATAGATTTGTTTGAATACGAATAAAGAGGTGGATGAAGGATGATAAAAGCAGGCATTATTGGAGCAACCGGTTATGCCGGGGCCGAACTGGTCCGGATTTTGACCGGGCATAAGGAAGTGGAAATAAAATGGCTGGGGTCCAGAAGCTATATCGGTAAAAAATATGCGTCGGTTTATCAGAATATGTTTGAACTGGTAGAAGGAGACTGTCTGGATGATCAGATCGGGGAACTCGTCGATCAGGTCGATGTCGTGTTCACGGCGACGCCGCAGGGATATCTGGCTTCCGTAATGAAAGAAGCGTATCTGGAAAAGGCAAGGTTTATAGATTTGAGCGCCGATTACCGTTTTAAAGATGTGGATGTGTATGAGCGCTGGTATAAAATAGAGCATCCGTCCGCACAGTTTATGAAAGAGGCGGTATACGGACTGTGTGAGATCAATCGGGAGCAGATTCGACAGGCAAGGCTTGTGGCAAATCCCGGCTGTTATACGACCTGTTCGATACTGACGGCATATCCGCTCATAAAAGAAGGGCTGATTGATCCGGACACACTGATTGTAGATGCCAAAAGCGGTACTTCCGGGGCGGGAAGAGGGGCAAAGACAGGAAACCTGTTCTGCGAGGTCAATGAAAATATAAAAGCGTACGGAGTGACGACGCACAGACATACGCCTGAGATCGAAGAGCAGCTTGGCTA
The DNA here is from genome assembly GCF_000364225.2 of Eubacterium plexicaudatum ASF492. GTDB lineage: Bacteria > Bacillota > Clostridia > Lachnospirales > Lachnospiraceae > Eubacterium_J > Eubacterium_J plexicaudatum. The sequence continues at coordinate 2,130,111 of NZ_AQFT02000001.1, read as the reverse complement.
TGCGGCCGGGCGTCCGGTTACCATTAATTTTACGCCGCATCTGGTGCCGATGAACCGTGGAATTCTGGCGACGGAATATGCGTCTTTGCAGAAAAAAACGGATGGCAGTCTGGCGACGGAAGCGGAAATCCGGGCGGCTTATCAGAAGTATTTTGAAAAAGAAAAATTTGTCCGTGTGCTGGAACCGGGCGTGATGCCGGAGACAAAATGGGTGGAAGGCAGCAATTATACGGATATTAATTTTCAGATTGACGCACGCACCGGGCGTGTCATTTTAATCGGTGCGCTTGATAATCTTGTTAAGGGAGCCGCAGGACAGGCAGTTCAAAATATGAATCTGATGTTCGGGCTGCCGGAAACGGAAGGACTTTTAATGGTGCCGCTGTTTCCGTAACAAAGGCGTTTGGCAGGATGATGCATGACATACAAAATGGCTGAAAGGAAAAAACATGTGTAAAGAAAACAGGACGGACGAGGTGTTTGAGGAAGTAAAAATAAGAGAAATGCGGATTGAAGATTATGATCAGGTGCGTGCGCTGTGGATGACTATCCGTGGTTTTGGCATCCGTTCCATTGATGATTCCGAAGAAGGGGTCGCTCGTTTTATCCGACGCAATCCTTCTACCAGTGTGGTTGCAAAAGCAAACGGAGAGACGATCGGAGCGATTTTGTGTGGTCATGACGGCAGGCGCGGCTGTTTTTATCATGTATGCGTCCGTGAAGATTACCGCAAAAAAGGAATCGGAAAAGCGATGGCGGTATTTGCGATGAAGGCGCTGCAAAAAGAGCAGATTAATAAAGTTTCTCTGATTGCTTTTAAGCAGAATACGGTAGGCAACCGGTTCTGGAAAAGCGTTGGATGGACGTTTCGGGAAGACTTAAATTATTATGATTTTACATTAAATGAAGCAAATATTACAAAGTTTAATGCGTAGACATTTTTTAAATGACAGAAAGAAGGGGATAGAAATGGAAGAACGATCCATGGATGAGCTGTTACAAAAAGCGTCGGTCTTAATAGAAGCGCTGCCGTATATTCAGCGTTTTAACCGGAAAATCATAGTTGTGAAATACGGTGGAAGCGCAATGGTGGATGAAAATTTAAAACGCAGTGTGATCGAAGACGTAACGCTGTTAAAACTGGTCGGATTTAAACCGATTATCGTGCATGGAGGCGGCAAGGAAATCAGCCGGTGGGTGGAAAAGTCTGGTATGGAGCCGAAATTTATCAACGGGCTGCGTGTAACGGATGAGCCGACAATGGAAATTGCGGAGATGGTGCTTAACAAAGTGAATAAATCGCTCGTACAGCTCGTAGAACAGCTCGGTGTGCTGGCGGTCGGCGTCAGTGGCAAAGACGGCGGAATGCTGAAAGTGGAAAAGAAATATGCGGACGGAGCGGATATAGGCTTTGTCGGTGATGTAAAGGAAGTCAATCCAAAGATTTTATTTGATCTGCTGGAAAAAGATTTTCTGCCGATCGTAGCTCCGATCGGACTGGATGATGAATATCATACTTATAATATTAATGCGGATGATGCGGCATGTGCCATTGCCAGAGCCGTATCTGCGGAAAAGCTGGCATTTTTGACGGATATCGAAGGCGTTTACAAAGATCCGAAAGACCCGTCCACGTTGATTTCCGAACTGCCGGTATCGGAAGCAAAAGGACTCATTGACAGCGGTTTTATCGGCGGAGGAATGCTGCCAAAGCTGCATAACTGTATTGATGCGATTGACAATGGCGTATCCAGAGTGCATATTTTGGACGGCAGAATCCCGCATTGTCTGCTGCTGGAAATTTTTACAAACAGAGGAATCGGGACTGCTATTCTGGGAGATAAGGAGACAAAATATTATCATGAATGAGACAGATTATAAAAACGAAGCGGAACAGATGCTTTTGCATACCTATAACCGTTTTCCGGTTGTGTTTGATCATGCGGACGGTGTGTATTTATATGATATCGAAGGAAAAAAGTATCTGGATTTTACATCCGGCATCGGCGTAATGGCGCTTGGATATCGGAATACGGAATATAACGAAGCTCTGAAGACACAGATAGACAAACTGATGCATACATCCAATCTGTATTATAACGTGCCGATTATAGAAGCTGCAAAAAAAGTGAGGAAAGCTTCGCAGATGGATCGTGTGTTTTTTACGAACAGCGGTGCGGAAGCGGTGGAAGGAGCGATTAAGGCCGCAAAAAATATGCATATACAAGAGACGGACATGCAGGGCATGAGATTGTTGCGATGCGTCAGTCGTTTCACGGGCGCACGATCGGTGCGTTGTCGGTAACCGGCAATGCGCATTATCAGGAACCGTTTGAGCCGCTTATGGACGGTGTGCGCTTTGCGGACTTTAATGATGTGGAAAGTGTAAAAGCACAGGTTACGGATAAAACATGTGCGATTATCATGGAAACTATTCAGGGAGAAAGCGGCATTCATCCGGCCGACCGTGCATTTTTAGAAGGCGTGCGTGCGCTCTGCGACGAAAAGGATATTCTGCTGATCTTAGACGAGATTCAGTGCGGGATGGGTCGAACCGGACAGATGTATGCATGGCAGAATTTCGGTGTAAAGCCGGATATTATGACAACGGCAAAAGCGCTTGGCTGCGGCGTTCCGGTCGGTGCGTTTCTGATGACGGAACGTGTGGCGCAAAAATCACTCGCGCCGGGAGACCACGGGACGACTTACGGCGGCAATCCGTTTGTCGGAGCAGCCGTAAGCAAAGTGTTTGATCTGTACGAACAGATGCATATTTTGGAACATGTAGGAGAAGTCTCCGTTTATCTGGAGCAGAAACTGGACGAAATTGTGGACAAATACGATTTTTTGAAGCAGCGCCGGGGTATGGGGCTGATGCAGGGCATCGTTACGGAAAAAAGTTCGTCCGAAATAGCGGCAAAAGCGCTTGATGCGGGACTGGTAGTGATTACGGCCGGTGCGGATGTCATCAGAATTTTACCGCCGCTTGTTATTACAAAAGACAATGTGGACGAGATGGCTGAAAAACTGATTGGTGTACTGGATGCGTTTTTATAAAGCGTTTACTAGTGCTCCATCCGGGAAGAAATTATAGTAGAGCGTGCGGATAAGCGAATGGAGCTTGTCCGCACGGTTTTTTTGTGTAATTCCTGTTTCATTTTTGAATTATTTTCGAAGATTTAAAAATTCTATTGAAATACCGGTGCAATTTCGCTAAAATAGAAACGGTAGGCATTGAGGGACTTCTTTTCCATATCGTATTTGTTTAAAGCTTCATACGGATAAAGGAAAAGGAGAATGCATATGAATAAATCTAACAAAATAGCATACATGTTTTTAATGGGAGTCATTTTTATGTGCTGCGGATGTGCCGGGACAAAAGACACACGGATGTATCTGCAGGCGGAAACACAGGATGAATCGCAGATACAGGATCATTCGCAGATACGGGACGTTCCGCAGACGCAGGAAACGGGATCTGATTCGGATGCGCAGGAACAGACCTGTTTTGTCTATGTCTGTGGCGCCGTCAGGCGTCCGGGCGTATTTGAACTGCCGCGCGGGAGCCGGGTTTATGAGGCGATTGCGCTTGCCGGAGGCATGCGTAAAAATGCTTATGAGAAAGCGGTGAATCAGGCCGAACCGATTGAAGACGGTCAGATGATCGAGGTGCTTACGGTAGAAGAGTATGAAAACCGGAAAAAACAAGGGTGGAAGCAGTCGACGGACGTATCGGATCAGACACCGGATCAGACGCAGCAGGATGGCCGGATTGACATTAATACCGCGACGATGGAACAGCTGATGACATTGCAGGGAATCGGGCAGGCAAAGGCTGCCAATATTATCGCTTACCGTGAGAGCAACGGCGGATTTTCGGCTCCGGAGGAAATTATGAATGTAAGCGGGATCGGGGAAGGCGTGTATGCGAAAATTCAGGATAAAATAACAGTGATACAATCATGATGGAGGTTAGCATGGCAAAAAAGGTTCTGGTGGTTGACGATGAAAAGTTGATAGTGAAAGGAATCCGGTTCAGTCTGGAACAGGATGGCATGGAAGTAGACTGCGCTTATGACGGGGAAGAAGCGCTGCAGAAGGCAAATGCCGGTACGTACGATATGATTTTGCTGGATCTGATGCTGCCTAAGATTGACGGTATGGAAGTCTGTCAGCGTGTCAGAGAGTTTTCCGATGTGCCGATTGTCATGCTGACGGCCAAAGGCGACGATATGGATAAAATACTCGGATTGGAATACGGTGCGGATGACTATATTACAAAGCCGTTTAATATACTGGAAGTTAAGGCGAGAATCAAGGCGATTATGCGCAGAACCGGTAAAAAGAAAGTGGTGGAAGAGCGTGCGCATATGATTGAAGACGGAGATCTGAGGCTGGATTGCGAAAGCCGCAGACTGTTTATACAGGATCGGGAAGTGAATCTGACAGGCAAGGAATTTGAACTGTTAGAGCTGCTTGTGCGCAATCCGAATAAAGTGTACGGGCGTGAAAAACTTCTGAATCTTGTCTGGGGTGTGGACTATCCGGGCGATGTCAGAACGGTGGATGTACATGTCAGACGGATGCGGGAAAAAATCGAAAAAAATCCAAGTGAGCCGAAATATGTGCATACCAAATGGGGAGTCGGATATTATTATCATGGCTGAATCAAAACGGCGGTCGTTCCGATAGCGGATGTAAATGGCCGCCGGGGCAGGAACAGGCAATCTGTGGATGAATGGAGTCATGATGAATAGAAAACAGAAAATCCGTGATTATCTGAAAAGCTTAAAATTCCGTCTGCTGCTTGTACTTTTGCTGTTTGGAATCGTGCCGATGTTAGTCATGCAGTTTTTTGTAATTCGTGGTTATGAAAACGTGCGATTGATGTCCGCACCGTAGATATATTGTCTCAGTCCAAAATACTGGCAGACCAGATTGCTGCTTACGGATATCTGGAAGATCACACAAATGAAATTATTAATAAGGAATTTGAGCAGCTGACCAATATTTACGACGGACGCATTCTTGTCGTTGACTGTACGTTTCGGATTCAGAAAGATACGTTTGATATTGACAGCGACAAAATTATTATATCGGAAGCGGTCGTCAGATGTATGCAGGGAGAGGACGCAACAAAGCATGACGCGGTCAATGGATTTATTGAGATTGCCGTACCCGTGCGCCAGCCCCTGTTAGAGGACGTAATCGGTGTAATGCTGGTCAGTGTGTCGACGGATTCCACACAGACGCATATTGCTTATCTGACGCAGATTGGTTTTATCGTATTGCTGACAGCAGGGATCATATGTGTGGTGCTGGCCGTTATTTTATCTTCGAAAATGGCACGGCCTTTTATAAGGCTGTCCAAATCAATCGATGAGATTCAGGCCGGCTATGGAGAAGACGAGCTGATGATTCACACGTATTCGGAGACGGAGCTTATTTGCGAGCGGACGAATGAACTGTTGGAGCGTATGAAAGTACTGGACGATTCCAGACAGGAGTTTGTGTCCAATGTCTCTCATGAGCTGAAAACGCCGTTAACGTCTATGAAAGTGCTGGCTGATTCCCTGAACGGACAGGACAACGTTCCGGTAGAGCTGTACAAGGAATTTATGCAGGATATTACGAATGAAATTGACCGGGAGAATAAGATTATCACGGATCTGCTCTCACTCGTAAAAATGGATAAAGCGGCGGACAGTCTGAACATTGCGGCGCTTAATATTAACGAACTGCTGGAGCTGATATTAAAACGGCTCCGTCCGATTGCGGAACAAAAGCATGTGGAGCTGGTGCTGGAGAGTTTTCGCCCCGTAACGGCGGAGGTGGACGAAGTCAAGCTGACGCTTGCCATATCCAATCTTGTGGAAAACGGAATCAAATATAATGCGGAAAACGGCTGGGTACATGTGTCTCTGAATGCGGATCATCAGTTTTTTTACATCAAAGTAGAAGATAACGGAATGGGTATCCCGGAAGAATCGTTAGACCGTATTTTTGAACGTTTTTACCGGGTAGACAAATCGCATTCAAAAGAAATCGGCGGAACGGGGCTTGGCCTTGCGATTACCAGAAGTGTGGTGCTGATGCACCGCGGAGCGATTAAAGCGTTTAGTACCGAAGGAGAGGGAACGATCTTCAATGTGCGGATTCCTTTGAACTATATTGTCTAAAGTGCAAAAACAGGTACGGATGGAAGGGGATAAGATGATTAAGTCAGCTGGCAGGATGGCAGGAGCCTGTGGGATCTCGGTATGTATACTGGCAGGATGTTTCTCCGGATGCGGCTCCCGGAAAAAGGACTATTCATATTATATCAGCTATGTGGACAGCGAGCAGACGCAGACGATACAGTCCGGGTATGAGCCGGAACATACGTCGGTGGACGGACTGATTCAGGAACTGTTAGACAGGCTTGGGACGGACATCGATACGGTAGATTATGTAAAAGCCATTCCGGAGGGCGTCAGCATTGAGTCCTGGGAGGTGGAGCAGGACTGCCTGCGATTGAATTTTAACGGCTTTTATGACAAAATGGAGCCGATTACGGAGATCTTATGCCGTCTTGCGATTGTAAAGACGATGACGCAGGTGGAAGGCATTGAAAGCATCAGCTTTTTTGTAGAAGGAGAACCGTTAAAAGACAGCACGGGTGAAAATGTCGGCACGGTGACGATTGACTCTTTTGTGGAAAATCCGGGTGAGCAGATTAATTCTTATCAGAATGCGACGATCGATCTGTATTTTGCAAATGAAACCGGAGACGGTCTTGTCAGAGAGACACAGGAAGTTTATTACAACAGTAATATTTCAATGGAAAAACTGGTAATGGAACACCTGATCTCCGGTCCGAAAAGCAAAGATGCGTTTGGGACACTTCCAAAAGAGACGAAGCTGATCAACGTAGCCGTCGTAGACGGATCCTGCTACGTCAATCTGGACGAAAATTTTAAAAATCAAAATTATGAGATACTGGAACCGATTGTAATCTATTCGATTGTAAATTCCTTAACTTCTCTGGATCATATTGAACGGGTGCAGATTTCCGTTAATGGGGATACGAGCGGAAAATACCGGGATGATTTTGAACTGTCCCGTATGTATGAAAAGATTACACATATGTGAGTGCGGCAAAGAGCAAATCGATCGTTGTGGAGGATGTAAAAGAGAAGCCAAACGGCGGATCTTAGATTATCAAAAAATAGAGGGGGATAGACAGATGTGGAAAAGATATCCCTGCCAGGCTGTAATCCTGTTTGTTTTTGGAATTCTGACGGCAAAGGGAATTGCAGACGGCGTACCGCTTTTAAGCATGGCCGCAGCTGCAGCTGCCATGGCTGCGACAGGAATCGGTATGTATATGGAACCGTTTGGAAAGAAAAAGCTGCGACAGGCAGTCATTCTGATTCTGGCATTTTTAGCCGGGGCCATACGGATGCATACCGTACATGAAAAGATGGAGCATTGGACAGCAGGTGTTTCGGACGGACAGAAAACAGTTTTACAGGGTCGTATTATAAAAAAACAGGCGACACAGACACAACAGGGCAGCATGTTATGGGCTGTCCGCATGACGGACAGTTATTGCAACGGTCCACAGGGCGTTCGCCCCTGTGGCAATATTATTCTTTATACAGATCTGAAATCCGGTGAACCGGTCATCGGAAATACCATTGTTATTTCAGGAACAATCCAATTTTTTAAACAGGCCCGTAACGACGGGAATTTTGATGAGTATGCGTATTACCGCAATCAGGGATATACGTTTAAAGTGTATGGGGACAGGCATGCATATAAGGTTGTCGGTCGGAACACGGACAGGCTGCGGGAATGCCTGTACGAACTGCGGCAAAGGCTGGTCGAACTATATCGGTCACATATGCCGCCGGAAGAGGCAGGTGCTTTGTGTGCGATGCTGACAGGGGAGACATCGGCGCTTTCGGAGGAAATCAGGCAGCTGTACAGGCAGAGCGGCATTGCGCATATTCTGGCTGTTTCCGGTCTGCATATTTCGATCATAGGCGCGGCGGTTTTTCGTCTGCTGCGCAGCAGACAGATTTCTTACCTGCTTTCTTCGGCCGCAGCAATGGGACTGCTGCTGTTATTTGGCATGCTGACCGGAAACAGTCTGTCTGCGGTCCGTGCGATTGTTATGTTTGGCATTTATCTGGGCGCCGCCTGCTGCGGCAGAGTTTATGACAGCATGAACGGACTGGCGGTGGCGGCAGCCTGTCTGCTTATGCAAAATCCGGCGGTTTTATTTTTGGCCGGTTTTCAGCTTTCGTTTACCGCTGTGGCGGGTGTGCTGCTTGGAAAAGAACTATGTCAGATTTACGAACCAAAATACAGGCTGGCGGAGACGGTACTGATCAGCCTGTCACTGCAGATGCTGACGCTTCCGCTCATTGCATGGTATTACTTTGAATTTCCGGTCTATGCCATGTTGCTGAATCTGCTTGTGCTGCCATTTATGGGTGCGGTGCTTGTATGCGGGCTGGCAGGAGGCATATTTGGACTGGCAATGTCCGGTGGCGTTGTCTGCAAAGCATTTTTAAGCGGATGTACGCTGCTGCTGCGATATTTTTCGAAGGCCGGCGGCTGGTTTTTGCGCCTGCCGGGAGCCGTGTATGTGACGGGGCAGCCGGATATCTGGCAGATGGTCGGATATTACGCTGTTTTGGCGGTAAGTGTTTTTCTGGCCGTGACATATCACGAATGCAAAAGCAAACGGATCGTCGGACCGGGATTTGCCGTCTGTATGATGCTGCTGCTCGTGCCGAAGCCGGTTCGCACGGAAGCGGTATTTCTGGATGTCGGACAGGGAGACGGCATACTGATTCGTACAGGCGATGGAAAAGACATTATGATAGATGGCGGAAGTACCGATGTCAGACAGGTCGGTACAAATCGGATTCTTCCGTTTTTAAAATCACAGGCAATTGCACGGATAGATGATTGGTTTTTATCCCATTTGGATCAGGATCATATGAGTGGCCTTTTGGAAATCGTACGGACCGGATATCCGATCGGAGAGGTCGTACTGGCCGATGGCGTGGTACGGGATGAAGCATATGAAACACTGATCCGGGAGTTGTCGGAGTATGAAATCAAAGTCCGGTATCTGGCAAAAGGAGATGTACTGCGTGGCCGTCGGTCCGGTTTTCGCTGTCTGGCGCCGGCGTCCGGGCGCCGCCTGCATGACCGCAATGCACAAAGCCTTGTACTGCTGTATGAGGATCGCGGATACCGGGGACTTTTTTCCGGAGATATTTCGAAAAAAGAGGAGCGAGAGCTGCTTGCGGAGTTTTCGGGAAAGCCGGTGACTTTGTATAAGGCAGCGCATCATGGCTCGGACGGCTCCAACGCACAGGAACTGATGACGGAATTAAAACCGTTGGTATCCGTCGTATCCTGTGCCGTGGAAAACAGCTATGGGCATCCGGGAGAGGAAGCTGTGGCAGCGATAGAAACGCATAGCGGCACAACGAAGTATACGATGCGTTCGGGACAGATTCGCGTTGTGTTTGGCAGGAAAAAATATCCGTACATACAAAGCTTTTCTGAGTGCAGACCGGAGTATATTTATCAGATTTGTCTGATGGTATCAGATTATAATCGGCGGCTGTTCAAATTCGTGTTTTAATTTGCAGCCGCTTTTTCCAAGAACCAGTGCACGATAGACCGCATCTGCAAATCCATGTTTCCGATAAAAATCGGCGGCGTCCGTATCCGACAGATTTTTTTTCGCATCTGCCGGTCGCGCCAGCAGCGGAATCGAAGCATGCTTTTTGATATGCGAAAGCAAAGCCTGCGACTGTTTTCGAAAGCCGAGCATTCTGGCATATGGCATATAAGAGTGGCTGCGCCAGTAGACGCAGCTGTCCTGACGCACTTCCAGCAAAATGTGCAGCAGAACGCGGCTGATTCTCGTGTAAGCCAGATCTTTTGATTTTAATCGCGTGCAAAAGTCTGTAAATCCGGTATAGCCATTCAGATTTCGTATGATTTTATCGGACAGCTCCGGTGAGCAGTCGGCGTATCGGGCAAATCCGTCGGCAGCGTTTTTCAGAAGGCTGTAGTGCAGCATCTGTGAACAGTCATCTTCATATAAAAACGGATAGCGTCCGGCATAATCTAAGAGCAGCCTGCGGGCTGCGTCCGGCATGGCCGGTTCCAGCGTGTGCGCATAATCGGCCGGCTGTCCGGCTAAAAAGCGGCGAATGGCAGATGCGGAGGGCATGGCCTGATGAACACAATCGGAATGATAACCTTCTCCCTGCCGTAAAATCGAATGTACCTGCATGCGGGGCCGATGATGCACATCCGACAACTTTGCAATGGCTTTCTGATATTCCAGAGCAAGGATATTGTTCGGATTATTTAAAATTTCTGCGGCAGCGTCCGCATCCGTATGCGGCAGCAGTTCCAGAAGGGCATATTCTCTTGCACGGGCAAAGCTTTGGCCGCTTTTTAGGTGATCGGTCAGCAGCTGTTGATAGGACGGCGTTTCATGATTTAACAGTGTCAGGATTTTTCATATACGTCAGCGGACGGCGTTTCGCAGCCATAGCAGAGCGTATCGACACAGCCAAGGCGGGACAGCAGGGCGATGCCGGCTTCTGCAAAATATTCGGCGCTTGCGCAGGACCATGGCGCCGGCAGTTCGAGAACCAGGTCTGCGCCTTCCAGAAGCGCCATTTTTGCACGCACAAATTTGTCCAGAAGCGCAGGGGCGCCGCGCTGTACAAAATTTCCGCTCATAGCGATAATCATGTAGTCTGCGTTTGTCTCCTTTCTCGCCTGCGTAAGCTGATAGGCATGACCGTTGTGAAAGGGGTTGTATTCGGTGATGATTCCGGTTATCTTCATTATAAGCTTCCTTTTCTTTTATTTTATGATTGCTTTTTGCCGCACAAATATGCGAACGTGATGCGGCGGTTTTAGCGTATGTTCTATTGTATACACAAGTGGTGTGGATCGTCAATGATTGGAGTTATTGTCGGATAAAATGAAGTTGACAAAAGTAAAAAATGATAGTTAAATCGAAAGGGAGGGGAAAGTGTATGCCATATGGTTCATACACCCTTAGCTTCAATAAAAAGAAATAAAGATAAGATTTCAAATCTAAATTTTGAATCTAAAATTTCGAATCTAAATTTTGAAAAGGAATGTTGAAAATGCGTAAAAAATCGGAATCAATCAAAAGATATTTCAGTCGGTCGTGCTTGTCTTTGCTGTGTTTGCTCTTGTTTTTGCGGCAAAAAAGCGGACGGACCGGGCAGCATACAAATACAGGAAGAAGAAATAACAATTGCCGGCATTAAAAATGATTACCGGTTTCTGCTGATTGCAGATACCCATATCAGTCTGTGTGATGACAGAGATCCGAAGCTGATGGAAAAGGCGCGGATGCGCAGAGAAGCTTTTGAGCGGGAAAGCGGTAAATCGGCAGTCCGTACGTTTCACAATCTGATTACGGAATCCGTTCAAAGCAATGCGGATCTTACAATATTCGCAGGAGATATTACAGATTCGGCGATGTATGCGTCCATTGATTTTGTACAAAACGAAACGGATCGTTTAAATAATCCGTATTTGTACGTGACAGGTAATCATGACTTTGAGTACGGCAGCGAATATTTTTCAAAAAAGCGTACAAAAATATTTTCCGCGTCTGGAACCGCTGACAAAATCAACACAGCAGTATGTGCTGTATGAATTTGAAGATTTGATTGTTGCCGGGTTAAACGATAAAAATAATCAGTTTGACAAAAAGCCGTGGAGGCGCTTATGCCGTATCTGAAAGGAACGAAACCGGTTATATTGGTGACACATGTACCGCTGCAGCCGCAATATGAAAATTCGCAGCTGGAACGGCAGGCGGATGACGTCTGGGGATTGTCGCAGCAGGGACGATGCCGAGTCTTGCTTGGAGAGACCGCATGCAGACCAAATAAAACAACGCAGAAGCTGCTGGATGCCGTATTTGATGAAAACAGTCCGGTAGCGGCCGTATTTGCAGGGCATATTCATTTTTATAACCGAAGCAGGCTCCATGCGCAGGCGGAACAGCTGGTGACCGGAGCGGGCTATTATGGGGATGCCGTGCGGATAGTAATCCGGAATTGAAAAAAGTTTGGTAAAATTGCAATGTTTTATTTACAAAAGGGAATAATCATGTACAATGATAACAATTGGAAGTATTGATGCTTATGACATGGGGAAAAATGTCAATAAATGTCTGCTTCGAAGACAGCAGAATTTGTACATCTGCCATAGATGTGTCTTTTATTTGACCATAATAAGGGCAGATACAGTCTGCGCAAGATTAATAGGGATAGAAAAGGAGATAAAAATGGGTAAAGAAATGATTGCTATGCTTCTTGCCGGTGGACAGGGCTCCCGCCTTTATGCGTTGACCCAGAAGCTGGCAAAACCTGCAGTTCCGTTTGGTGGCAAATACCGTATTATAGATTTCCTGCTGTCAAATTGTGTCAACTCAGGAATTGATACGGTAGGTATTTTAACACAGTACCAGCCGCTGGTATTGAATGAGTATATTGGAAACGGGCAGCCGTGGGATCTTGACCGTTTATATGGTGGCGTGCATGTGCTTCCGCCATATCAGCAGGCATCTGGTTCCGATTGGTATAAAGGTACTGCAAATGCGATTTATCAGAACATTTCATTTATAGATCGTTATGATCCAAAATATGTGATTATTCTTTCCGGCGACCAGATCTGCAAACAGGATTACAGTGATTTCCTTCGTTTTCATAAAGAAAAAGGAGCGGAATTCAGTGTTGCCGTTATGGAAGTGCCTTGGGAAGAGGCTTCCAGATTTGGACTTATGGTTGCAGATGAAAATGACAAGATTACGGAATTCCAGGAGAAACCAAAGGAGCCGAAGTCAAATCTGGCATCTATGGGTATTTACATATTCAACTGGGATATTTTACGCAAGTATCTGATCGAAGACGAAGAAGATCCGAATTCGGAAAACGATTTTGGCAACAATATTATTCCGAATCTGTTAAAAGATCAGAGAAATATGTATGCATATCACTTTGACGGATATTGGAAAGACGTTGGAACGATATCTTCTTTGTGGGAAGCAAATATGGAAGTACTGGATCCGGAACACAGCGGTATCAATCTGTTTGATGAAAAATGGAAAGTATACAGCCGTAACAGCGGTATGACCGGGCATAAAGTAAATCCGGGCGGTTCCGTAGAAAATTCAATGATAACGGACGGATGTAATATTTCAGGACATGTGAAGCATTCGATTCTGTTTGCCGGTGTTAAGATCGAAGAAGGCGCGGAAGTGGAAGATGCGGTTGTAATGGGCGGTACGCTTATTAAGGCCGGTGCGAAAGTAAAACACTGTATCATAGCGGAAAATGTAGTAATCGGAAACAATGCGGTAGTCGGACAGATGCCGAATGGGGATGAATCAGGTGTGGCAACTGTCGGCTCCGGCGTTTATGTCGGCGATGACGCCGTAATCGGACCAAATGCTATGGTCAGTGATAATGTAAAGGATGGTGATAAACAATGATAAATACCAATACGAACGCACTGGGCATTATTTTCCCAAATGTATATGATGAGCTTGTATCCGAATTAACGAATGAGCGTCTGATGGCATCCATTCCGTTTGGAGGCCGTTACCGTATGATCGACTTCGTACTGTCCAGCATGGTAAATTGCGGAATTGACAATATTACCGTATTAGTGCGCGAAAATTATTTCTCACTGCTTGATCACTTAGGCTCAGGCCGTGAGTGGGATTTAAGCCGTAAAAATGGCGGTCTGAACATTTTCCCGCCGTTCGCACAGAAAAACACAGGCATTTACAGCGGCAAAGTCGGCATGATTGCAAGTGTTCTCGGATTTTAAAATCTCAGAAAGAAAAATACGTAATTATGTCAGATGCGAATATTGCATTTAATTTTGACTTTAAGGCTTTGTTAAAAGCACATATCGACAGCGGCGCCGATGTAACGGCAGTTTATACAAAAGAACATCTGCCGGCAAGCATCCGCAAGTCCGACGATCTGCGCAAAGCAATGTATTATACACTGGATTTTGCAGATAACCGTGTAAATAAAATACATATTAATTCACAGGAAACAGGTGTACAGAACTATTCCATGAATATTTATGTATTTGACCGTGAAGCGCTGATTAAAATGGTAAACGAAGCGTCTATCGGCGGCGGCGTGTATCTGGAACGTGATGTTTTGCTTCCAAGACTGAGTGAACTGAATATTCAGGGATATGAATATACGGAGTATATTGCAAGAATTACGGATTTGAAGAGTTACTTTGATGAAAACATGCGTCTGCTGGACAACGCAAATCTGTCCGCATTATTTGAGAAGAATTCGATTTACACAAAGATTCGTGACGATAATCCGACACGCTATGTAAACGGAGCTTCTGCGAAAAATGTAATGGTAGCAGACGGTTGTGTAATTGAGGGTGAAATTGAAAACTGTATTCTGTTCCGTGGTGTTAAAATCGGCAAAGGCGCAAAAGTACGCAATGCAATTTTAATGCAGGATACGGTCATTGAACCGGGTGTGGATGCGGAATATATTATTACGGATAAGAAAGTAACCGTAACCGAAGGCAAAGAGCTGAAAGGTACGGATACATTCCCGATTTTCGTAGCAAAAAGACAGGTTGTATAACAGGATTTTAGCGGCATTGGCATGGAAGCTGATGCCGCTTTTTATGCGAACGGCATTTTGAAACCAATAAGGTTATTTTTTTATTGATTGTTTCGGTATAAGTGTGATACAATAGAGGAAAATACAGTGATTCCAAAGTATCATTTCTAAAATTTCATTGTTTGGGAATACTTTTGTTCCTGATCTCTATGATAAATCTATATATGGGAAGATCATCCCTGATTCTTTTAGAAAATTCGTGCTTTACAATCACATAAGCAGGAGATTTTCTAAAAGCAATGGAAAATCTCTTCAAAACAGAAAAAGGAGGTTTTCTATGGAGAAACACAAAACAGAAACGGATGTGACATACTGGCATCCTGCATTTTATGCGGATATTCGGATTGAACTTGCTGAAGAGGCAGAGCATCTGATATTTGAAAATGAACATCAGCTTGGAACAAATCCGATGGAAATTGATGTGCTGATTATTAAAAAAGAAAAAGGCAGGAAGATAAAAAAGAATATTGGTAAAATATTTCGTACATATAATATTTTGGAATATAAAAGTCCGGACGATTTTCTTAGTATAGATGATTTTTATAAGGTGTACGGATATACATGTTTTTATAAAGCGGATACACCATTGACGGACAGTATTTCGATACAGGAATTGACAATTACATTTATTTCGGAAAAATATCCAAGAAAACTGATCGGACATTTGGAGAAAGTAAAAAAGTATACGGTGAAAAATACGGAAGCAGGTATTTATCTGGTGTGTGGAGATTTGATTCCCATTCAGATTATTGTCACAAAAAAATTATCCGCACAAAAAAATTTATGGCTGAAAAGTTTGACTAACAAACTATATGAAACAGAAAAAGCAAGAACGTTAATGGCGGATTACGTCAGACATTCGCATAATAATCTATATCGTTCCGTTTTGGAGACAATTATACGTGCAAATCCGAAAACATTTGAGGAGGTAAATGAGATGGGTGATATTTTTATGGAAATATGTCATGAAAAATTTGAAAGGAAATTAAAAGAGGCCGTAGAAATTCAGGTAGAGGAAAGAGTAAAAGAAGAACTTGAGGAAAGAGTAAAAGAAGAACTTGAGGAAAGAGTAAAAGAAGAACTTGAGGAAAGAGTAAAAGAAGAACTTGAAGGAAGAGTAAAGGAAGAACTTGAAGAAAGAAGCCGGATGGAACGCATTTTGTTAATTCGAAAAAAATGTCGGAAAAAGAAGCCGTTGGCTGTGATCGAAGAGGAAATGGAAGCGGAACCAGGCAGTCTGCAGCTTCTTTATGACATTGTATGCAAGAATACTGAAAAACCGGTGGAAGAATTGTATCGGCTGGCAGTTTGCGAAAAGGTCTGGTAATTTTGCAGCAACGGCGCCAAATTGTCAATTTTTTAACATTTCTTGTATATTCCTCCAATAAGGTTTATAATATCTGTAATTGTGCAGAAATATTGAATAATAAAGGAGAAAGACAATGAATGTATTAGTTATTAACTGTGGCAGTTCATCATTAAAATATCAGGTTATCAACTCCGATACGGAAAATGTGCTTGCAAAGGGGCTTTGTGAGCGGATTGGTATTGACGGAAGACTGGTATATCAGCCGGCGGGAGGAGAAAAAGAAATTACGGAGGCTGCGATGCCGACGCATAAGCAGGCAATTCAGATGGTTATTGATGCGCTGATGAATGAAAAAACAGGAGTCATCAAAGGGCTGAATGAAATCGGGGCAGTTGGACACCGGCTGGTACACGGTGGAGAAAAATTTGCGGCATCTGCGATTATTACGGATGAAATGATTCAAACGGTAGAAGAATGCTCGGATTTGGCGCCTTTGCACAACCCGGCAAATCTGATCGGCGTGCGTGCGTGCCAGGAGCTGATGCCGCAGACGCCGATGGTTGGCGTGTTTGATACGGCTTTTCATCAGACGATGCCTAAGGAGGCATATTTGTACGGTGTGCCGTATGAATATTATGAAAAGTATGCGGTACGCAAATACGGTTTTCATGGTACGAGCCATAGTTACGTATCAAAACGTGCGGCTGCTATGTTAGACAGGCCGTATGAATCTTTAAAGACGATCGTATGCCATCTCGGAAACGGCGCTTCGGTCTGTGCGGTTAAAAACGGGCAGTCGGTCGATACTTCCATGGGACTTTCTCCGTTAGAAGGACTTGTAATGGGAACACGTTCCGGAGATATTGATCCTTCTGCGGTAGAGTTTATTGCCAAAAAGGAAAATCTGGATCTGGCAGGCGTTTTAAATGTGCTGAATAAAAAGTCCGGCGTTATGGGATTATCCGGCGTTTCTTCGGATTTCCGTGATCTGGAGGAGGCAGAAGCGGCAGGAAACGAACGCGCTGCAACGGCACAGCAGGTATTCAATTATCGGGTATTAAAATATATAGGCGCTTATGCGGCAGCTATGAACGGCGTAGACTGCATCTGCTTTACGGCAGGTCTTGGGGAAAACAATGGCGTGGTCCGCAAACAGATTTGTGAAAATCTGGCTTATCTGGGCATTCGGATTGATGACGAGGCAAACAGCAAACGAGGAGAAGAAGTCGTGATTTCAACGCCGGATTCGAAAGTGAAAGTGCTTGTTGTGCCGACGAATGAAGAGCTTGCCATTGCACGAGAAACCGTTGCTTTGGTAAAATAAATTGTTTTTTTCTGTTGACAAATAAATCACATTTGGTTATACTTTTTTCGTGTATGTTTGAAAGCCTGTACCAATGGCCGTACAGGTGTTTTTCAGACAGATAGGAGGCCCCCATGGTTTTAGATCTTTCCGAAATATATTCCAACTGGAATGCGACAGAAGAAAAAACAGTTCATCCGGATATGGATTCCATCAAATCTAAAATGGGCGTTTTTCCTATTTTAAAAATGGAACCATTCACACTGCATCTGACAAACGAGGAGAACAAGCGGCTGCTGATCCGGGGTGCGTTGGATGTAACGATATCTGTCCCATGTGACCGTTGTTTAACGGAAGTTTTGACAACGCTGCATCTGGTCATTGATAAGAGTATTCCGATCAAAAATTCGAAAGACGCAGAACCGGATTTGGAATCGGAAGAAGATGACGACCAATTGGAACAGCTGGAATATATGAATGGCTGCCAGCTAGACGCAGACCGGCTTGTATACGAAGAAATTCTGTTTGCATGGCCGGCAAAGGTGCTGTGCAAAGAAGATTGCAGAGGAATCTGCCCAAACTGCGGTGCGAACTTAAATGAAACGGACTGCGGATGCGATCGGACGGTGCCGGACCCGCGGATGGCGGCATTTCAAGATGTGTTTAACAAGTTTAAGGAGGTGTAAGCAGATGTCTATTTGTCCAAAAAATAAAACTTCTAAAAGCAGAAGAGATAAAAGAAGAGCAAACTGGAAAATGACGGCTCCTACGTTAGTAAAGTGCAATAAATGTGGCGAGCTTATGGTACCGCATCGCGTATGTAAGAACTGCGGGACTTATAACAAAAAGAGATCATTGCGGTAGATTAATGTATGTTTTTAAAAAGACGAAAAAGGCTTTATATAGGGTAATATAAAGTCTTTTTCCGCTATGAATGCAGTGCAATCCGCAACCGGGAGTGTAAAGTCTGTTGAATTGTCAATATGCTTTACACTTTTTTTGTTGTGCGCTTTCTGTTTGGCAATTTTTATATTGATTTATAGAATCACATATAGTATATTGTAAATGATTTGTTACCAGTGTATGGAAATGACACATATCGGTACGATCGGATCGCAGGTATGTGTATGAGACAGGAGGGCTTCATGAGTAAAAAAATCAGAGTGGTCGTCGATGCCATGGGCGGGGATAACGCGCCGGGTGAAATTGTAAAGGGAGCGCTGCAGGCGCTGGAGACGCAGAAAAATCTGACGCTCGTCTTTGCCGGACAGCGGAACCCACTGGAAACGGAGCTGAAAAAGTACCGGTATGATGCGGACCGTGTGGAAACCGTCTTTGCAGAAGAAGTGATTGAGATGGCAGAGCCTCCGGTTGCGGCAATTCGTAAGAAGAAAGATTCTTCGATCGTTGTCGGATTAAACATGGTAAAACGCGGGGAAGCGGATGCGTTTGTATCGGCGGGCAGCACCGGGGCTGTGCTGGCAGGCGGCCAGCTGATTGTCGGCAGGTTAAAAGGAGTGGAGCGTCCGCCGCTTGCGCCGTTAATTCCTACGTCAAATGGGGTGTCGCTGCTCATCGACTGCGGGGCAAACGTGGATGCCAGAGCGTCTCAGCTTGTGCAGTTTGCGAAAATGGGCGCCGTTTACATGGAACGTGTCATAGGTGTCAGGAATCCGCGTGTGGCAATCGTCAATATCGGTGCGGAAGAAGAAAAAGGAAATGCGCTTGTAAAAGAAACGATGCCTTTGTTAAAACAGTGTACGGAGCTGAATTTTATCGGCAGCATTGAAGCCCGGGAAATTCCGTATGGTGCGGCAGACGTCATTGTGTGTGAAGCATTTGTCGGCAATGTCATATTAAAGCTGTATGAAGGTACAAGCTCCATGCTGCTGTCACAGGTAAAAAAGACGATGTTGAGTTCGCTGCGGACAAAGATCGGAGCGCTGCTGATCAAACCGGCGCTGAAAAAAACGCTGAAAGGTTTTGATGCTTCTCAGTACGGCGGGGCGCCGATGTTAGGATTAAAGGGTCTGGTTGTAAAGACGCATGGAAGCGCCAAAGCATCCGAGGTCAGACAATCCGTAATTCAATGCGTGAATTTTTCAAAACAAAAGATAAATGAAAAAATCAGCCGGCAGTTATCGGCTGAACAGGCTTCTGAATTACGGGATTCCAAATAGAGAAAATGATAAAAGGAGGAGAGAGTTGTCATGGAATTCGAGAAAATCAAAAAAATCATTGCAGAAGTATTGAATGTGGATGAAGAAGAAATCACAATGGATACTACTTTTGTAGATGACCTTGGTGCCGATTCTCTGGATGTCTTCCAGATTATTATGGGCATTGAAGAAGAATTTGATATCGAAATTGCCAGCGAGGAATCGGAAAAGATTGCAACCGTAGGCGATGCCGTAGAACAGATTAAAAATGCATTAAACTAATGGGAAAGGGTGTTTTGAGACGATGGCAGTTGTTTTAAAACACCCCTTCGGTTTTAAAAACAGAAAGTGAGAGCGAAATGAGAAAACAGTTGGAATTTCAAAAAGTGATTGGCTATGAGTTTCAGCAGACCGGGCTTTTAGAGCAGGCGCTGACACATAGTTCCTATGCGAATGAAAAGCGGATGAAAAAACATTCGGATAATGAGCGGCTGGAGTTTTTGGGAGACGCCGTTCTGGAAATTATATGCAGTGAATATCTGTACCATCATTATCCAAAGATGCCGGAAGGCGAAATGACAAAAATGCGGGCAAGCCTTGTCTGTGAACCGACGCTTGCGTATTGTACGAAAGAGCTGCATCTGGGAGAGTATTTGCTGCTGGGCAGAGGAGAAGACCATACCGGAGGAAGAAAGCGCAGTTCCATATTATCCGATGCGCTGGAGGCTGTGATCGGAGCGATTTATCTGGATGGTGGTTTTGCTAATGCAAAAGAGTTTGTCCTAAAATTTATCCTGACGGACATTGAACATAAACAGCTCTTTTTTGATAGCAAGACTATCCTGCAGGAAACTGTCCAGGGACAGAATATGGGTGCGATCAGCTATAAGCTGATCGGTGAAAGCGGGCCGGATCATGACAAAGTATTTCAGGTAGAGCTGTGTATCGGCAGCCGAAGAGCTGGCACCGGAGAAGGGCATACGAAAAAAGCGGCGGAGCAGGAAGCGGCATATCATGCGCTGCTGCGGCTAAAAGAACAAAATCACTAGATAACGGCGGAGGAGAGAATGTATTTAAAGAGCATAGAAGTGCATGGTTTTAAGTCTTTCGCTAATAAGATCGTGTTTGACTTTCACAATGGAATTACAGGAATCGTGGGACCAAATGGAAGCGGGAAGAGTAACGTGGCGGACGCAGTCAGATGGGTATTGGGCGAGCAGAGCGCCAAGCAGCTGCGCGGTTCCAGTATGCAGGACGTTATTTTTGCGGGGACAGAGAACCGCAGGCCGGTAAGCTATGCGTACGTGGCAATTACGCTGGACAACGCGGATCATGTGCTGCCTGTCGAATATGAGGAAGTTACAATTGCCAGACGGGTTTATCGTTCCGGTGAAAGCGAATATCTGTTAAACGGAAGCGGCTGCAGGCTGAAAGACGTGTACGAGTTGTTTTATGATACCGGTATCGGGAAGGAAGGCTATTCGATTATCGGACAGGGCCAGATTGAGCGAATCTTAAGCGGCAAGCCGGAAGAGAGGCGGGAACTGTTTGACGAAGCGGCAGGAATTGTAAAATTTAAGCGGCGCAAGGCGGATACGCAAAAAAAACTGGAACATGAGCGCGAAAACATGGTGCGTATTCACGATATTTTGACAGAGCTGGAGCGGCAGGTTGTTCCGTTGGAAAAGCAGGCCGAAAAAGCAAAGATCTACATGAAGAAAAAAGATGAACTGAAAATATTTGAGGTCAATTTATTTTTGCTGGATATGGAACGCAACCAGGTGCAGTGCAAAGAAACGGAGGAAAAATACCGGATTGCCGACGCACAGTTAAAAGAAACACAGGAGCAGTTTGAGCGGACACGTACGGAGTATGAAAATCTGACGAAGCAGCTGGAACAGACAGAGCTTGCGATTACCGATACGAGAAATAAAATCAGTGACTGCGCCGTACAAAAAGGAAAACTGGAAGGCGAAGTAAACGTTTTATTAGAACAGATTCATACGGCGCAGATGTCGCAGGAACATTATCAAAACCGAAAGGAAGCGATTGAAAAAGACAGCCTCGAGCGGCGCAGCAGCAAACAGGAATATGAAAATCAAAAATCCGATCTGGATACGAAGCTGGCGGAAATTGCAGACAGCCGCAAAAGCGCGCAGCAGCGTCTGGAACAGGTCAGAGAACGGATCGCATCCTGTAATGAAACGATCGAACATGGAAAAAATGAAATTATCGAACTGTTAAATCAAAAAGGCGCGGTAAAAGGACAGCAGCAGCGTTTTGACATGATGCTGGAACAGGTCAATATCCGCAATGCACAGTTAAACCAGCGCAAGCTGCGCAGAAAAAGCGAAGAAGCGGATCTGGATCACGTTCTTGCACGGCATCAGGAGACGCTGCAGACACTGGAACATCATATTTTTGAACTGGAAGAAGCGCAAAAGCAGTATGAAGACCGGCAGCAGGAAAAAAAGCAGGATATGGAACAGGTGCGCGCGCAGCTCGAACAGACGGCGACACAGTTTCACAAAACACAGTCCCGACTGGAAACACTGCGCAATATTTCCGAACGTTATGACGGATACGGCAACAGCATCCGCCGCATTATGGAGCAAAAAGCAAAAGAACCCGGTATTCATGGTGTTGTGGCGGATTTGATCAAAGTGGAGAAAAAATATGAAACGGCCATTGAGACGGCGCTTGGCGGCAGTATTCAAAATATTGTAACGGACAATGAAGAAACGGCAAAAAAAATGGTTCGGTTTCTCAAAGAAAATAAATACGGGCGGGCAACGTTTTTGCCGCTTACGAGCGTCAGCGGCAAAAATACGAACCGCAACGAACGGGCGCTGGACTCCGACGGCGTAATCGGCATGGCAAATACGCTCGTAAAGACAGAAAAGGCTTATGAAGGTGTGATGGCTTATCTGCTTGGCCGTATCTTTGTCGTAGACCATATTGATCATGCGGTGCGTCTGGCGAGAGAATTTCATTATTCGCTCAATATCGTAACGCTGGAAGGCGAGCATCTGATGCCGGGCGGTTCGATTTCGGGCGGCGCCTTCCGCAGCAGCAGCAACCTGCTGGGACGCAGAAGAGAGATCGAAGAGCTGGAGACACAGGGAAAGCAGTTACAGGAAACGCGCAGCCGGCTGACCGACAGACAGCAGGAAATCCGGGCGGCACAGGAATTGCTGCGCAAAGAACAGGAACAAAACAAAGCGGCGTGCCAGCAGGCATATCTGGAACAGAATACTGCAAAAATCAATCTGGAACGTGTGCTGGAGCAAAAATACGAAAGTGAAAAGGCAGCAGCGGATTTGCTGGAGGAAACAAAGGAACTGGAGCAGCAAAAAGAACAGGTACGTGCGGACCGTACACGTGTAGCCGCACAGCTGGAAGAGCTGTCGGCAGCGGAAAGCAGGATTCAGGAATCGACGCAGACAGCGCAGAAAACGCTGGAAGAACAGACGAAGCTGGAACAGGAGTGCGCACAGGCATTGTCGGAAATACAGATGGAAGAGGCTAATGTCAGCCAGCAGGCCGGATTTATTCACGAAAATATGCACCGTATTGATACGGAGCTGGAAAAACTGTCGCAGGAGTTATCCCAGCTTGAAAGCGGAGCGGAACATGCGGATGCGGATGTTCTGCAAAAAGAACGGGAGATTGAAAAGCTTAAGACGGACATAGCAGACGCTGCGGCGAATAATCTGACGCTTGAACAGGAACTGGAAGAAAAACTGAGCCGCAAACAGACGATGACGGAACAGCAGAAAGGATTTTTTGAAAAACGCGAAGAATTATCCGAGCATAAAAATGTCCTGGATAAAGAAATCTTCCGGCTCAACAGTCAGAAAGAAAAGCTGGAGGAAACAAAGGAAGCACAGACAAATTATATGTGGAGCGAATACGAACTGACACCGCATCAGGCGTTAAAGATGCGGGACGAACAGTATGACGATCCTTCCAAAACGAAAACGCTGATCAGACAGACAAAAGAAGAGATTCGAAGTCTTGGAGACGTAAATGTCAACGCGATTGAAGAATACAAAGAGGTATCCAAGCGGTACGGATTTTTAAAAAACCAGCACGATGATCTGATTCAGGCGGAACAGACGCTGCTTGGCATTATTGAAGAGCTGGATACGGGAATGCGCAGGCAGTTCGCGGAAAAATTTGCGGAAATTCAGCAGGAATTTGACAAAGCGTTTAAGCAGCTGTTCGGCGGCGGAAAAGGAACGCTCGAATTAATGGAAGACGAAGAAATACTGGAATGCGGCATTCGCATTATTGCACATCCGCCAGGCAAAAAGCTCCAGAATATGATGCAGCTTTCCGGTGGAGAAAAGGCGCTTACCGCAATCGCGCTGCTGTTTGCCATTCAGAATTTAAAACCTTCCCCGTTTTGTCTGCTCGATGAGATTGAGGCGGCGTTAGATGACAGCAACGTCAACCGTTTTGCAAAATATTTGCATAAACTGACCCAAAATACACAGTTTATAGTAATTACACACAGGCGCGGAACGATGGCGGCAGCCGACCGGCTATACGGAATTACCATGCAGGAAAAAGGCGTTTCCACGCTCGTATCCGTCAGCCTGATTGAAAATGATTTGAACTGAGCATATGCAATAAGATAGAATAGGGAGAGATGATACATGGCAGAAAAAAAAGGTTTTTTTAAACGTCTTGTAGAAGGACTGACGAAGACGAGAGATAATATCGCTGCAGGTATTGACGCGGTTTTCAGCGGATTTTCCAAAATAGACGATGAATTTTATGAAGAGATTGAAGAAATACTGGTTATGGGAGATCTGGGCGTAAAGGCGACCGAGTCGATTATAGAAAGTCTGAAACAGAAAGTAAAAGAACAGCATATCAAAGATCCTGCGGCATGCAAAGAACTGCTGATCAACAGCATAAAAGAACAGATGGAGGTCGGCGAAACGGCCTATCGGTTTGAATCGGAACGCGCCGTCGTTCTCGTTATCGGAGTCAACGGTGTCGGCAAGACTACGACCGTCGGCAAGCTGGCAGGCAAGTTTAAGGCACAGGGGAAAAAAGTCGTACTTGCCGCTGCGGATACGTTTCGTGCGGCGGCAGGCGGACAGCTGTCCGAATGGGCAAATCGTGCAGGCGTGGAGATGATCGGCGGACAGGAAGGCGCGGATCCGGCATCGGTGGTCTATGATGCTGTGGCGGCTGCAAAAGCAAGAAATGCGGATATTTTATTGTGTGACACGGCAGGAAGGCTGCACAATAAAAAGAATCTGATGGAAGAGTTAAAAAAGATCAACCGCATTCTGGAACGCGAATTTGATCAGGCATACCGGGAAACGCTTGTCGTACTTGATGCGACAACGGGACAGAACGCGCTCAGTCAGGCGAAGCAGTTTTCGGAAGTGGCGGATATTACCGGCATCGTACTGACAAAAATGGACGGTACGGCAAAAGGCGGGATTGCGGTGGCGATTCAGTCGGAGCTTGGAATACCGGTCAAATACATCGGAGTCGGAGAGTCGATCGACGATCTGCAGAAATTCGACTCGGAACAGTTTGTAAACGCACTGTTTCATCAGCCGGAAGATGTATCATCGTAACAGCGCAGGCTGTCCGGACTGTTGTGCATAATCTGTGAAAAAAGGGAAAAAATAGCAGGGAAGAGCAGGAAAAGATTGACTATTTTTCCGGAACATGCGAAAATAGGTCTGATAATATGAATTGGAAAAGGAGATTCGGTCCAATGCTGACATTAGATAAATTTGAAGAAGCAAGTGAGAAAGTAAAAGAGGTGATTCAGGAAACAAAGCTGATCTACAGCGACTACCTGAGCGCCCAGACCGGAAACAAAGTCTGGCTGAAACCGGAAAATATGCAGTACACGGGCGCTTATAAGCTGCGTGGCGCATATTATAAAATCAGTACGTTGTCAGAGGAGGAGCGTAAAAAAGGACTGATCACGGCATCTGCCGGCAATCATGCGCAGGGAGTGGCCTATGCCGCCAAATGTTACGGCGTGAAAGCTACGATTGTGATGCCGACGACAACGCCTTTGATCAAGGTCAACCGTACCAAAAATTACGGCGCACAGGTCGTGCTGCACGGAGACGTCTATGATGAAGCGTGTGAACATGCATATCGTCTGGCCGAGGAGCATGGATATACGTTTGTACATCCGTTTGATGATCTGGCGGTAGCGACCGGACAGGGTACGATCGCAATGGAGATTTTTAAGGAACTGCCGCTTGTGGAATACATTCTTGTGCCGATTGGCGGCGGCGGACTTGCGACAGGAGTATCGGCGCTTGCAAAGCTTTTAAATCCGAAAATCAAAGTGATCGGTGTGGAACCTGCAGGAGCAAACTGCATGCAGTCTTCGTTCGATGCGGGAAAGGTCGTTACGATGCCTTCTGTCAATACGATTGCGGACGGTACGGCGGTAAAAACACCGGGAAAAAATATTTTTCCGTATATTCAGCAGAATCTGGACGGCATTCTGACCGTGTCAGATGACGAACTTGTCGTTGCGTTTTTGGATATGGTGGAAAATCATAAAATCGTAGTGGAAAATTCGGGGCTTTTGACCGTTGCGGCATTAAAGCATCTGGATGTAAAAGGGAAGCGGGTCGTTGCTATTTTAAGCGGCGGAAATATGGACGTTATTACGATGAGTTCCGTCGTGCAGCAGGGGCTGATTTTCCGCGACCGCATATTTACCGTATCGGTGCTGCTGCCGGACAAACCGGGAGAACTTTGCAAAGTGGCGGATACGATTGCAAAAGAGCAGGGCAATGTGATTAAACTGGAGCACAATCAGTTTGTGTCAACAAACCGCAATGCGGCTGTGGAACTTCGGATTACGATGGAAAGTTTTGGCACGGATCATAAAAAACAAATTATGGATGCGCTGCAGAGGCAGGGATATCAGCCAAAACCGGTACGTGCAAATCTGTAAATGGAGAACAGAAAATCAGAGAAAGGAAGCTTGGAAATGAATATTAAAGTAGAAAAAGTAAATCAGGTAAACAAGTTATTTGAGGTGATTGACAGCTGTACGATGAATGTGGAGCTTGTTACCGGAGAAGGTGACTGCTTAAACATGAAATCCAAGTTGAGCCAGTATTTGTCAATGACACGCATGTTTGCGAACGGAGATGTGCCGCAGATGGAGCTGGTCGCGAAAAACGACCAGGATGCGCAGAAGCTGATTGCGTTTTTGGAAGAAGATGCAAAGTATCGGGAATCTTAACGTACATAATGAACTTGCAGACAGGCAGCCGGGGTTTTCAGGAAAATTCCGGCTGCCTGAATGTATGTTCTGTAAATAAAAAATGCTTGACACCTTATGCAACTTATGATACGATACTCAAGGCTTAAATATATCTGAAATTTCACGCTCAAAAAATCGCGGCGGCTATGCGAAAACGAGGGAAATTTTATCAATCGGAAAACAGGTCGGAACATGGATCGGAAATTAGAACAGGCATATTTATATGATTTTTACGGTGAACTTCTGACAGAACGCCAGCGCAGAATTTATGAGGATTTTATATTTAACGATTTGTCTCTGGGAGAGATTGCGCAGGAAGAAGGCATCAGCAGGCAGGGTGTTCACGATATGGTAAAGCGCAGTACAAAAGCGTTGGAAGGATATGAGCAGCGGCTGCATCTGGTACGGAAGTTTCTCAGTACAAAAGAACGGGTGGAACAGATTCATGCACTGGTTCGTGCGTTTCGTATCGGTGAGGATGCATCGGCTCAAAAAAAGTCCGTGTCAGAAACATTCGATCGGATCGAACAGATTTCCAATGCAATTTTAGAGGAATTATAAGGAGTCAGAATAATGGCATTTGACAGCTTATCCGAAAAACTTCAGAACGTATTCCGCAATCTGCGCAGCAAAGGCCGTCTGACCGAAGACGATGTAAAGACCGCCTTAAAAGAGGTCAAGCTGGCGTTGCTGGAAGCAGATGTAAATTTTAAAGTCGTAAAAAATTTTACGAAGGAAGTCCAGGCACAGGCGATTGGCTCGGATGTAATGAACGGGCTGAATCCGGGGCAGATGGTCATTAAAATCGTTCATGATGAAATGGTTAAAATGATGGGTTCCGAGACGACGGAGCTTGTTATAAAGCCGGGGTCCGAACTGACCGTTATTATGATGGCCGGCCTGCAGGGAGCCGGTAAGACGACAACGACAGCCAAGATTGCAGGAAAGCTGAAGCAAAAAGGAAAAAAACCGCTTCTGGCAGCCTGTGACGTATACCGTCCGGCAGCGATTGAACAGCTGCAGATTAACGGTAAGAAACAGGGCGTCGAAGTATTTTCGATGGGTGATAAAAACAGTCCGGTGAACATTGCAAAGGCAGCGGTAGAACACGCGGTCAAAAACGGATTTCAGGTGCTGATTCTGGATACGGCCGGCCGTCTCCATGTAGATGAAGCAATGATGGAAGAGCTGGCGCAGATCAAGCGGGAAATAGAGGTAACACAGACCGTTCTCGTTGTGGATGCGATGACAGGACAGGATGCGGTCAATGTAGCGAGCAATTTTGAAGAAAAAATCGGCATTGACGGCGTGATACTGACAAAACTGGACGGCGATACAAGAGGCGGCGCGGCGTTATCCGTACGGGCCGTAACCGGAAAGCCGATTCTGTACGTCGGTATGGGTGAGAAATTATCGGACCTGGAACAGTTTTATCCGGATCGTATGGCTTCCAGAATACTTGGCATGGGCGACATTTTAACGCTTATTGAAAAAGCAGAGGCCGAGATTGATCAGGAAAAAGCAAAAGAAATGGAGCAGAAGTTTAAAAAGGCGGAGTTTGGCTTTGACGACTATCTGGAATCCATGAATCAGATGAAAAAAATGGGCGGCTTGTCCAGTGTGCTTTCCATGATGCCGGGAATCGGCGGCGCACAGATGGCGGAGTTGGAAAATGCCATGGATGAGAAGAAAATGGCCCGTATTGAAGCAATTATTTATTCCATGACCCCACAGGAACGCTCCGACCCGGGAATTTTAAATCCAAGCAGAAAACGGCGGGTTGCGGAAGGAGCAGGTGTTGATCTTGCGGAGGTGAATCGTCTTGTAAAGCAGTTTGAGCAGACACGCAAGATGATGAAGCAGATGACCGGTATGATGGGCGGAAGAGGAAAACGCGGCAAAATGGGAAGGTTCAAACTTCCGTTTTAGCATAGATGATTAAGAAATGACAACAGGAACAACCGTTTTGTGTTTCGTCAAGGAGGTGAAACAGGTGGCAGTTAAGATCAGATTAAAAAGACTTGGAAAGAAGAAAAATCCTTTCTATAGAATCGTTGTTGCAGATGCCAGAACATCCAGAAATGGCAAGAGCATTGATGAAATCGGAACTTATGATCCGATGAAAAATCCAAGCGAATTTCACGTAGACGCAGAGGCAGCTAAGAAATGGCTGGCAAACGGCGCACAGCCTACGGAAACCGTAGCTAAGATTTTAAAGCTGGCAGGAATCGAGAAGTAGTGAGGTGGATATATGAAAGAACTGGTAGAGGTGATTGCAAAATCACTGGTCGATCATCCGGAAGAAGTTACCGTTACGGAGACCGAGAATGAAAAATCCATCGTGATCGAACTGCGGGTGGCTCAGACAGATATGGGAAAGGTCATCGGCAAACAGGGACGCATTGCAAAAGCAATTCGTTCGGTTGTAAAGGCGGCAGCTTCAAAGGCAGAGAAAAAGGTTATTGTAGAAATTATGCAGTAACCGTTTCCAGGGTGTGCCTGTCAAAGCGCTGCTGCACCTGATCGGGTGTATATAGGAAACAGGAGAAGCATTGTAAGCCGTTCATGGTTTTACAATGCTTTTTTCAAAAATCACAGTAATAGAAAGGTTGTTTGCATGGAAGATTTATTTCAGGTAGGCGCAATAGCCAGTACACACGGACTGCGCGGCGAGGTGAAAGTATATCCGACGACAGATGAGCCGGCGCGTTTTCGGAAGTTAAAAGAAGTCATTCTGGATACGGAAGAAGAACAGCTTACTTTAAAAGTTGCGCATGCCAGACTGTTTAAGCAGATGGTGATCTTAAAGTTTGAAGGTCTGAACCACATTCAGGAAGTGGAAAAGTATAAAGGGGCCAGACTGTATGTTACGCGGGAGAATGCACTGGAATTAAGAGAAGGCGAGTATTATTTTGCAGATCTGGCAGGTTTGCGGGCGGAGACGGAAGATGGCCGGCTGCTTGGAATTGTAACGGACGTGCTGCAGACAGGCGCAAACGATGTGTATGTGATCGAACGGGAACAGCAGAAGGATTTGCTGATTCCTGCAATTAAAGACTGTGTAAAAAAGATTGATATCGAAGGCGGCAGAATGGTCATTCATTTACTGCCCGGACTTTTGGAAGCGAACGAAGGCGGTGCGAACTAGATGCATTTTTATATACTGACTTTGTTTCCGGATATGATTCGCCAGATTATGCAGACGAGCATTATCGGCCGTGCGGTAAACAGCCGGATTCTGACGTTTGATGCGGTGAATATCCGGGACTATACGGCAGATAAACATAAAAAAGTAGACGACTATCCATACGGAGGCGGCGCGGGTATGGTGATGCAGGCGCAGCCTGTTTACGACGCATGGCTGACAGTGATGCAAAAAATCAGGCAGGCAGGCGGCACATGCGCACGTACCGTTTATTTAACGCCGCAGGCTCCGGTTTTTACGCAGAAGATGGCAAAAGCATTTGCAAAAGAGCAGCATCTGATTCTGCTGTGCGGGCATTATGAAGGAATTGACGAGCGCGTACTGGAAGAAATCGTGACCGATTATGTGTCAATCGGCGATTATGTATTAACGGGCGGAGAACTTCCGGCGATGGTGCTGGCCGATGCGGTTGCAAGAATGGTGCCGGGCGTGCTGACGAACGAGCAGTCAGGCAGTACGGAATCTCTGGAAGGCAATCTGCTGGAGTATCCGCAGTACAGCCGTCCGGAGGAGTGGAACGGGAAAAAAGTGCCGCCGGTTTTATTATCCGGCAATCATGCAAACGTCGATGCATGGCGCAGAGAACAGTCGGTCCGCCGTACTGCCGAGCGGCGCCCGGATTTGCTTTTACAGGCGGCGCTGACAGAAAAAGAACGGGAACTGTATTTATGATTCGGACTTATGTACTCGATACGGATATGCTGCCGGATCCATATGAGCATCCGGCGCAATGGGAAGCATGTATGCAAAACGTGACGGAGGAACGGGCGGAAAAAATCCGGCGTATCCGTCACGTGGAAGCAAAAAAGCAGAGTCTGGGCGCCGGACTGCTGCTGCACGCCGTATGGAACCGTTCGGAGCCGGATGCGCAGATCACACAGGAGGCATATGGAAAGCCGGTCTGTGCAGCGATTCCGTTTAATTTGTCGCATACAAAAGAAGCGGTTATTTTAAGTGTTACAAAAGAGAACTCTGCAAACGAAACGGATACGGCAGACATTCGGATTGGCTGTGATATTGAACAAATTCATACATACAAGTCGGGGATTGCCAGACGTTTTTTTACAAAAGAAGAATATCATACGCTGGAAGCGGTTGGTGACCCGCAGGCACAGGCGGAGCTGTTTTGCCGCTACTGGACCAAAAAGGAAAGTGTGATGAAAATGACCGGACTTGGACTGGCGCTGCCAATGGAACTGTATGACGTACGGGGCGGGCAGGCCATCACGGACAATGCAAAAGTACATGCATGGTATGAAAAAGAACTGCAAAAAGAACTGCAAAAAGATCGGAAAAAGAACAAAAAAAAGAAGCGCTTGCGCAGGCAGCCTGCATACTGCTGCATGAAAAGATTTATCTGAAAGAATACCGTTACAAAAAATGCTGCATTACCGTCTGCAGCACGGTGGAACGATTTGCTGCGGACTTAACCATACTCCATTCGATCGGAAACTGGTAAAATGAATAAAAAAAGGCAGGGCTTTTGCTATGAAAAGAAGAAAAAGGATTTATCTGCATGTAGCCGTGTTGCTGCTGTTGATTTATATCGGCCTGCTGACCGTTTTGTATCTGGCCGAACAGACGGACAGTGAAGCGACGATTCATACGTTTGGCGATGCCTTGTGGTATTCGCTGGTTACATTTACGACGGTCGGCTACGGAGATCTGATACCGGTTACGCCGTTAGGACATGCGGTCGGTGTCATATTTTTATTCATGTCCGCCGGAATGCTTGTGACGTTGTTCGGTGCAGTGATTTCTTTTGTGACGAGTGAAGGATTTCCGCTGTTTTTACTTGGCTTTCGAAGGAAGAAAAACTGGTATTATTTTGCGGATTATGGTGCCGAAGCCAATATTCTGGCTGCAAATATTTATCGGGAAGATTCCGACGCACTGATTATTTTTGGTGAGAAAAAAGACGACCGGATGGAATTTCCGGATTATCCGTGTCTGTTTATCAACGTATCTCCGGCCAGAATTGTTGCGTGCAAAAAAAATGTCGGCTCCAAATGCAAGATTTTTCTGATGAAAGAAAACGATATCGGTGTGAACAGCCGTGCGGTTGATTTACATACACTGCCGGTGGAAGTGTATGCAAGGACGACGAACGGACAGGATCATCTTTCTGGGAATATCCGCTTTTTTCACAGCTACGATTGCTGTGCCAGACAGTACTGGCGTTCAAAACCGCTGTGCAGACATGAAAATACCATTGTAATCATTGGGTTTGGGAATTACGGACAGTGCATTTTGGAGCGGGCAATACTGACAAACGTTATTTCCACGGACCAGCATGTGGCTTATCATATTTTTGGTGATGCAACACATTTTCTTGCAATGCACCGAAATTTACATAAGGTATTTTCGCTCGGTGAAACGTCGCAGACATCGGATTCTCTGCTCTTTTATGATGCCTGCTGGGAACAGCGGCATGAAATTCTGGAGCAGGCAGACCGCATTATTATCTGTACGGACGACGAGCCGCATGGGTGGAGCATATACTGGCAGCTGAACCGCTATTATAAAATACATGGACAGATTCATCTGCACAGCAACCGGAAGGCGCCGGGCGTATCGTATTTTGGGACAAACGAAGAGATCTATACGCCAAATCAGATTATGAGGACATCTTTGAATCAGGCGGCAATCCGAATCAATGAAATATTCCGGCAATCCGTCGATTATCCGACGCTGAGCTGGGAGCGGCTGGATGACTTTCACAGAGAGTCTAAAATATCGGCTGCCGATCATCTGCTGACCAAGATCCGCATTTTGTTAAACGATGAAACGATTACGGAATACGCGGCGGATACGGTAGAAAGGGCTTACCGGAAATATTGTGAAACGAAAACATCGGCATCGGTCAAGGACACATACCGCAGGCTGGACCATATGCGCTGGCTTCGCTTTTATACATTTTATAACTGGAGTTACGGAGCAGTGCGGCATGATGGCGCAAGGCAGCATCCGATGCTTTGTCCATATGAAGAGCTGACACCGGAGCAAAAGCGGGAGCGTGACGCCGCGTGGGAATTGCTCGGCAGTATCTGACCGGGCCGGAATGGTGTAAGGAGACAACAGGGATAAACATGAATCAGAATCAGACCAATCAAAATAAAAATGCTTTTATCAATGGCATACGGGATGGGATTCCCATTGCACTCGGTTATTTTGCCGTAGCATTTTCGCTGGGAATCGTAGCGAAAAAAGCAGGATTAAATCCGGTTCAGGGATTTATTTCCAGTATGCTGAACCATGCTTCGGCTGGAGAATACGCAGAATTCACCGTAATTATGGCAAATGCCCCATATGTAGAGATGGCTTTTGTCATATTAATAACAAATATCAGATATTTATTGATGAGCTGTGCGCTGAGCCAGAGATTTCGGGCGGACACTTCGCTTGTACATCGTTTGCTCGTTGGATTTGGCATTACGGATGAAATATTCGGAATCAGCATCGCTGGTCCCGGCATGTTAAATCCATATTATAATTATGGCGCAATGTTTGTCGCACTGCCGGGCTGGTCGATGGGGACAGCGCTTGGAATCGTTGCGGGCAATATTTTGCCGGCATCGGTGGTCAGTGCATTAAGCGTAGCATTATACGGAATGTTTGTTGCGATTATCATACCTGCGTCAAAAAAGAACAGGGTTGTCGGCGGAGTCGTCGCCGTAAGCTTTGCCATTAGTTATGCCGTGTCAAAAATGTCCGTATTCGATCGGATGTCGGACAGTATGAAGATCAGTCTTTTAACGGTAGTCATTGCAGCCGCAGCGGCCGCTTTTTTCCCGGTCAGTCAGGAAGAAG
This sequence comes from Eubacterium plexicaudatum ASF492, assembly GCF_000364225.2. Lineage (GTDB taxonomy): Bacteria > Bacillota > Clostridia > Lachnospirales > Lachnospiraceae > Eubacterium_J > Eubacterium_J plexicaudatum. The sequence goes on along the minus strand of NZ_AQFT02000001.1, from coordinate 2,096,308 downwards.
AACCATGCGGCGGCAGCGATGACGCAGGCAGTGCAAAGGAGGAGATTTCAGGGTATGGAGCATAGTATTTATTTATATATATTGGTAGCGGCAGCCGTTTCCTTTCTCATTCGTGTGCTGCCATTGACGCTGATACGAAAAAAATCCAAAATCCGTTTTTACGATCTTTTTTATATTATGTTCCGTATGTGACGCTTGCGGTTATGACATTTCCGGCAATGGTAACTGCGCCACAGATTCCGCTCGCGGGCATTCTGGCGCTGCTGATCGGAATTGCAGCCGCGTGGAAAGGGCTGAATATGGTAGGCATTGCCGTTTTGTGCTGCGTGGTTGTATTTGTCTGTGAGACAGCGGCTGTTTACTTTATGTGAGGGCAGGCAGCCGTGTTACACAGCAAAACTTTTAATATTGCCCGAACCGTTGCTATGAGCGGCCTTTAGGCCGTGAATAGTAACGAATTATTGCAGGGAATGTGGTGTTTTTTTGAAAAGATGATTGCGGCGGAAGAGAAAATGGGTTATAATGCAGATGGATATGCGGTGATTGGAAGTGTGTTTTCCCACGCGGCTTGATTATTAAGGGTTTGAAGGGGATTTTTGATTTTTGCATGTTATAAAATAGGAAGAAAATTGTTTTGCCACGCAAAACGTGTCCGGAATGGGCATGAATAGCGGGGTGTAGAGGGCAGGGTTTAGAAGAGTAGAACCCCGTAAGGTGACGGCAACAAAAAGCCAGGAGTGATACATATATGAACGATAAGGTTTAGAAGAGTAGAACCCCGTAAGGGGACGGCAACTCAATCATATCATATAATACTTTATTTCTTTCTTGTTTAGAAGAGTAGAACCCGTAAGGGGACGGCAACCAAATGGTGTCTGTAACATAAATGTCTCCTTTTGTTTAGAAGAGTAGAACCCCGTAAGGGGACGGCAACTGTTGCTGTTGTTAGTTTTGTTGTTTTTCATAATGGTTTAGAAGAGTAGAACCCCGTAAGGGGACGGCAACTTTTAGTGACGATCTGATGGTCCCGCACCGAGCAATGGTTTAGAAGAGTAGAACCCCGTAAGGGGACGGCAACCAAAATAAATGTATTGAAGCATCACCAGATACATGTTTAGAAGAGTAGAACCCCGTAAGGGGACGGCAACTATAGTAAGCACTCAGGTTGCTGTTGTTGTACTTATTGTTTAGAAGAGTAGAACCCCGTAAGGGGACGGCAACTTGATGTAGTACTCAACAGCTTCTGCAATCTTATCTTGTTTAGAAGAGTAGAACCCCGTAAGGGGACGGCAACTATTGAATATTCCGCAATATGCAGAAAACCGCATGATAGTTTGGAAGAGTAGAACCCCGTAAGGGGACGGCAACCTGTTTAAGGGAAATACATACAGATTGCTACACGGAAAGCAGTTTGGAAGAGTAGAACCCGAAAGGGGACGGCAACGTAGCAAAGCATGCGAAGCTGCTGCCGAGAAAAGTTTGGAAGAGTAGAACCCCGAAAGGGGACGGCAACATATGCAATACTGACGAAAGAACTATTGCTTCTTGTTTGGAAGAGTAGAACCCCGTAAGGGGACGGCAACAATTGTTGTTCATCTTCTTTTCAGTCACATACTGTACCGTTTGGAAGAGTAGAACCCCGAAAGGGGACGGCAACATAGCATTTCCTACAGGAGCAGGTGCAGGTGTAGGGTTTGGAAGAGTAGAACCCCGAAAGGGGACGGCAACTAGCATGCCGATCATTTCTCGCTTTTTCTTCTTTGTTTAGAAGAGTAGAACCCCGAAAGGGGACGGCAACATGGAATGTTCACAGTGTGTGCAGATGCACAGCAGTTTAGAAGAGTAGAACCCCGTAAGGGGACGGCAACAGGACAAAGTATGTGTCTAATATGTAATCACTTATAGTTTGAAAGAGTAGAACCCCATAAGGGGACGGAAACTTCATACATTTTTCTGTATAGTTCAAAGTACATTTTAGTTTGGAAGAGTAGAACCCAGTAAGGGGACGGCAACAACCATACCACGAATGTCTGCGCTTCTGAAAATTGTTTAGAAGAGTAAAACCCCACAAGGGGACACGAAAAAATATTCTTTTCATTCAAATCTCAATACTTCTTAGTCTTGGAAAATCAAATAGAAACCGCAGGCTGACGGTAGTATGAAAAAACGAAAGTAAAAGAAAGATAATTCCACAGCTGCAGCGCGGAAAATTAATTAATCAAAATCGTATATTTGCCTGAAAGTCCTTCCGGAAATTTCCTGTGGGCCGAATGTCCAAAAGCCCTATATGAAAAAGCCTTTATTTATGCGGTTTATGGGGATTCTGAAAAGTATTTTACCCCAATAAATACCCCAATATTATATATTTTAAATACCCTTTATAGCTGCGCCATGAGGGGCTATTGTGGTGTGCTCAATGCCTTAATTGGTATCGGGTATCTTTTTTGTATTTTTATAAATGGCTTTAATACAGTCAGTGAGTCCATTTGTAGCAGTGAATAGCGATAGTCTAAATTTATCAAGTGCCGTATTACGTTCATGTCTTGTATATGAGGGAGATTCAAAAATACTGAGGTAATAAATGTAATTTGCAATTCAATTCGGAACATCTTCTGATAAATGTATTTCCTGTTCTATTAAGTCATTGATTACTTTTATTGAATTTCGTGTCCAGGTATAAGAAGAACCTGGAGAGCCGCCGATTTCATTCCAGTGCATTAGAGCGTGTCTTAAAATTCATTCCTGCCATCTGCACGCCCCACTTTGTGGGAGATTTGTCCCTCATTCGGTCAACGTAGCCCACTACGCCTCCCTCATTCGGGACAAATCTCCCGCAAACTGTGACGTACAGATGACAGAAAGCAATTTTAAGACACGCTCTAATATTTTTATTGCTTTATCTGAAAGCCCGGTTTTGTCATGTATAAATGGGGTGTTTTTAGTTGTGCGGTTATCTAAGCTAAGTAGATAATCAGAACTACACTTTAAAACGGTGCAAATTTTTTTAATTGTTTTTATATCTGGTTCACAATTTCCTCTTTCCCAATTCTTAACAGTGCGGCTTTTAGATTCGGTTGCAACATTTCCATTTGGAAATATCTTTTCTTTGAATGTCTGACAAAGACGGATAAAAACAGCAAGGCAAAAGACGTTTATGAAGCCTATGCAAAGTGGTGTGAAGATAACGGTTACGGTTGCGGGAACAAAAGTAATTTTTTTGCAGAACTCAAAACAAAAGGACTGTTTATGAACAGCGGAACGGTTGAGGGCAAGACAGTAAGGAGTTTTATGTTTTTTAGTTATCAGGCTGACAAATTGAAAGGAGATATTATGGCAAAGTCAAAAGAAATTTGGATTAGATTCAGTGACACAGAAACATATTCGGAGAATGAGGATAAATTACTTTCGATTCTTTCTAATGCATCCGGGAATTGTGTTGTAAAGTAAGCGTCAAATAAGAACGTGTAGAGAAACTGTCAGATTTCTCCTGTAAACTTAGGGTTAGAGTTTTTAGTATTCACTCCAACACAAAAAACGATAGAACCCATTCAAAAATTGTATTAATCCGGACACGCAATATGATGTGAGAGGACGGCTAATCAATGAATGGTTAGTCTCCTAATTGATTGTTTATGAAAGTATATATACCTGATCATTTTTTTATTTATAAAAGCCTATGAGTGTTATATAAACAGTGTGAAGAAATGTAGTACACGAAAAAATAAATTGAATTTTCTTTATAAAATCTTTAAAATTGACTGTTACTATAATAAAAAAGAAAGGAACATACTATGATGGAAATGATTTTAAAAACAAATGAACTGTGCAAAAACTTTAAGGACCAAGTAGTAGTGAATAATGTGTCACTTAACATAGAACGTAATTCGGTTTATGGATTATTGGGACCTAATGGAGCAGGAAAATCTACTACATTAAAAATGATTACAGGTATTTTAAGACCTACTTCGGGCGATATCGAATTCGATGGTCATTTATGGAATCGCAACGACTTGGCTCATATAGGTGCATTGATTGAAATGCCACCTCTTTATGATAATTTGACAGCACATGAAAATTTGAAGGTTCGTACCGTTATGTTGGGATTATCGGATAAACGGGTTGATGAAGTGCTGCAGATTGTACGTTTGACAGATACAGGAAAAAAGCGAGTCGGACAGTTTTCACTTGGAATGAAGCAGCGACTTGGAATTGCGATAGCTTTATTGAACAATCCGAAATTACTGATTTTAGATGAACCGACTAATGGACTTGATCCAATGGGTATAGAAGAACTACGTAAGTTAATTCGTTCTTTTCCGGAAAAAGGGATTACAGTGATCTTATCCAGTCATATCTTATCAGAAGTTCAGCAGATTGCCGATCGTGTAGGAATTATTGCTGGTGGTGTATTAGGGTATGAAAGTAAGCTTCAAACAGGAGAGAATCTAGAACAACTTTTTATGGATGTAGTGAAACTTCATCAGGAGGTGTAAAGATGAAATATCTGAAAGCAGAACAACTTAAATTCAAACGAACGATTTTTAATAAATTGATTGTAATTGCACCGTTTCTGACAGCAGTTTTTGCATGGCTTGTTGGCGGATTTTATGGTTTTCAGTATATGACTTTTTATTGGTGGTATGCTTTTTTACTTCCAGGAACAATTGCTATTCTATGTTTTCTTTCACATCAAAAGGAAGAACGAGCCGGAAATTATTATTCGATATTTTCTATGCCTATCAACTTAAAGAGATTTGAGTTCGCCAAAGCAATTATCTTAATTGAAAAATTGGTGATAGCAGGAATACTTCTTGCTGTTTTTAGTTCGATAAGTAATATAATTTCTCCGACATTAGCCGTATATTCTATAGGGCATGGCTTTGTCGGAAGTTCCGGATTGATTATTGCTTCTATTTGGCAAATTCCTATTTGTCTATTTTTGGCACGAAAGGCAGGGATGTTTCTGTCGATTATCGGGAATACCTTGCTCGGCATTCTTTCACCAATCATGTTTGGAAAAACGATGTTTGCATGGATATGTCCTTATTGTTGGGGCGCAAAATTTGCAGAGATGTATATGGGTATCCGGAGTAATGGAACTTTTTTGGGAGAGATACTATACTCATGGAAGGCTTCGTTGCCAATAGTACTGTCAGCACTATTATTTATTTTACTTTCTTTTTAGATGCAAGAAGTTTTTCAAAAAGGGAGGGAAGATAAATGAGAATAGTTACTTCGATTCGTGCTGAACGAATAAAACTATATCATACTCCATATTGGGTTATTCATATATTGACGCCAGTGTTAGGTGCAATTTTGTTTGTATTTTATTTTTATATTATAAAAATGTTGATAAATACCAAAAACTTAATTTGATTTTAGAACTCACAGAAATGGTGTTTCCGATTTTAATTAGCGCGATTGTTGGTTTGAATATTTCGCAGGAGGAAAAAGCATCGCAGTTTCAAAATATTTTGATTGTGCCAAAACGGAAAAATGCTATACTCGCAAAATTGTTCATTCTCTATTTCTCTGGTTTAATATCTCTAGTTATATTGTATACTTTATTTGTAATAGGTGTAAATATGAATCAGAGCAAAGCAATCCCAGTGGTATTACTTTTGCAAACTGTGTTAGGATTAGCATTTTGCAATTTTATAATTTATGCATTTCATATATTTCTTAGTTTGAAGTTTGGATTGGGTATTTCTTTGTTTTTTGGGGTGTTTGAATGCTTGCAATGTATTTTGTATAGTAACATTGAACTGCACGGACTATGGAGATATATTCCATTTGCGTGGTCAATGAACTGGATACAAGATGTATTTTATAATAGACTAGCCGATCATATATTGCAATGGCTTGGGGTTTTAGTATTGACAGCAATTATTTTGATTTTAATAATATATTGGTTTACTAGATGGGAGGGGAGAAAAAATCATGAGTAGAACGATTAATTTTTTAAAATTAGTGATGGTTATGACTCTTGTTAGTAGTATTTTATCCGGATGCTCTATAATGCGAAATGAGATTAAAAGATACTCCGGTGATAAAGAGCAATGCTTCTTGGACAGTGAAGATGCAACACAATTTACTTATATGGGAAATAGTTATATCATACTTAATGATACGGTTTCTAGCGAAAACCTTGGAGAATGGTGCGGATATATCCGCCAACTTGCAGCAGTTAATGAGCATGGAATAATTTTAGTACAAGAAAATATAGAAAATGCATCGTTCAAAACACTATCAGATTTATCTGAGAAAGCACCAGATGCAAAATATATTATTCCTTATTTAAATGTGTATACATCTAAAAATGCTACATCATATTTGATAGTGGATGTCAATGGGAACTATCATAAAGCATTACCAAGTAATCAAATATCAGATGAAAGCAATATATTTGATATTAGTGCTGCTACAAAAAAAGCTATCAGTGGCTATAAGATAAATCCACAAGATGCAACACAACTTATTTTTGAAAACAAGATTTATCAGATGACAGATGAAGTTGTATCGGAAGAACAACTAGGGACATATCTTGACATGCTGAATGAAACAGTGATTTTTGATGTAAATAGTAAAAAGGTATTAACAAAGAATGAACTAAATAAAATTGATTGGGATGGAACTTCTTCTGAAAACCGTAAACGCTGGTTTTATATGGATATATATGAAATCGCAGGTATAGATATAGAGAAAGCAATAGCTGTAAAGGTTAATAATCAATACTATATGGTAGAATTGAAGTAATTCTCTTTTTTATGGTATAATGCATATGTGCATTTAATTTAGAAGTGTAGTCTCGGAAATTTACTAAATATTTTGACACAGTCATAACTTTTACAAGCATCTGAAAATCCGGGGCAGGAATCGTTTTTCATGCACAGGAGGGAGAACGAAGAGGAAAGGACTCCGCAGACCCAAGAAGAGACTACACTAGAAATTTAGGAGGTGATGTGATGGCCGCTATTCTTGTAGTAGATGATGAACAGCCTATTTTAGAACTCATTAAAAATGCTTTACAAAAAGATGGACACATAGTAACTGGCTATACGTCTGCAGAGCAAATACAATTGGAAGAATTGAACCGTTACGAGTTGATTATTTTGGACATTATGATGCCTGGAATAGATGGTTTTTCATTTTGTAAAAAAATCCGAGGATTGGTGGACTGTCCTATTTTGTTTCTTACTGCGAAAACATTGGAAAATGATATCACATATGGTTTGGGGCTGGGGGCAGACGATTATCTTATAAAACCCTTTCGTATTCCAGAACTGCGAGCTAGAATAAATGCTCATTTGCGACGAGAACAAAGAGAACATCATAGTTGTATTAATTTTGAACATATTAAGTTTGATTTGTCCGCAAAAAAAATGCAGGTAGAAGGTACTACTGTTGTATTCACTAAAAGTGAATACAAAATATGCGAATTCCTTGCTCTTAATAGAGGTCAGGTATTTACAAAGGAGCAGATTTATGAAGCTGTTTTCAGTTTTGAAGGAGAGAGTGATAATTCTACGATTGCAACACACATAAAAAATATTCGTGCAAAATTAAATAATCTTAATGTTCAACCAATTATAACAGTTTGGGGGATAGGATATAAATGGGAATAAGGAAACCTACATCACTACGAACGGTTTTTTTGCAGTTTTATTTATGCTGTTGTTCGGATTATTAGGAGCTGTTGCCATACCATTTTTGGCTTTAGTTTTTAGTACAACTATAGGTATTACTACTTATGGAGACTATTCGGAGATTAAGGCAAATGAACTTGCACCAATCATTGCTGCTACACCAGATTTGTCGGAAATTAGAATACCTATCGGGATTGAATATGTGCTGTTAGATAAAAATTATCAAGTACTCGAAAGTACTTTAAATGAAAACGATTTGGAGGAAGCTTTACAATATGCAAAAACAGGCATCAGTGCAGAAAACTTACAAAAAAACTACATGTTTGTTACCCGGGAACAAGAATATGTAGTATTACAATATTTTATTGGTTCTAGGTTTACAAATGATTGGATGGAAGAACATTTTCTTTCACCTGAACTTTTATTGTATTTGATGATTTTAATAAACTGTATAGTTGTATCAGCTATTTTAACAACAAGGCTTTCAAATAGTTTGTGGCGACAGCTTAAACCTTTATTTGATGCTACGGAGAAAGTTTCTAATCATAATTTAGATTTTGAAGTAGGGCATTCCAAAATTAAGGAATTTGAGAAATTACTTTTTTCCTTTTCTGAAATGAAAACTAATCTTAAAGACTCTTTAGAAAAGCAATGGGAAACAGAATTAATGCAAAAAGAACAGATTGCGGCATTGGCGCATGACATAAAAACACCATTGACAGTAATTCAAGGAAATGCGGATTTAATAATTGAAACAGAATTAGATCGAGAACAGAGGCTGTATATTGAGTATATTTTGAAAAGTGCAGAACAAATGCATATATATATCAAAACATTGATTGATATTTCTAGAGCAGCAATGGGCTACCAGTTGAACGTAGAAATGGTGAATATTTCAGAATATATGAACTATCTAAAAGAACAGATAAAACCTTTGTGTAAAACAAAAAAGGTTAATTTAGAATGGGACAATATATCTACTTTAAAGAGAATGAAAGTAGACAAAATGCAGATAGAGCGCTCAATTATGAATGTTGTAAATAATGCGATTGAACATTCTGAGGAGGGTAGCCATTTGTATAGTAGTTTTGTAGTGAAAGACAATTATTTGATACTTTCAATAGTAGATGAAGGAAAGGGATTTTCCAAGGAAGCATTACAACATGCTCAAGAATGCTTTTTTATGGATGATCATAGTCGTACCTCCAAAATGCATTTTGGTATGGGATTATATATTGCTTCATCTATTATAAAACAACATGGTGGAGAACTTATTTTAAATAATTCGTTACAGACGAAAGGAGCACAAGTTATTATAAAAATTCCATGTAATTAGAATATAGTGTAAAATTATTCGAAAATCTCTAAGACATATGTCTTGGAGATTTTTTTGTAAAAATATTTGCTTTTAAGTGCTTATTTTGATTTTTTACTGATTTTTATGAGGTATAACTATTTATGTAAAAGGGAATTGCAGATGTGCTGAAGATAAAAATAACATTTTAAAAATAAATGCACATTGTCAATTTTCAAATATGAAATGATGAAAGGAAATAGCAATGGCAAAGTTTGATGATTTCGATCTCGATGTAATGAAAACAGCAGCAGAGGACGGCGGAGTACAGCCAAGAATTACGAGTAAATCACTGTGTACACCGGGATGTGTAACAGGAATTCTGATGACTATGGTAAAGAACCATCATCTGGCAAAATCTATTACAGATGCATCATGGTATGAGTTGACAAGGCAGTTAGAGTACAAGGTAAAATGGAATGGAAGGCAGTACGTCAAAATAGATACATTTTATGCCAGCAGCCAGTTGTGTTCTGTTTGTGGATACCAGAATGAAGAAATAAAAAATTTAACTGTAAGGGAATGGATATGTCCTGTTTGTGGTGCAAAACACGACAGGGATGTTAATGCTGCAAAAAATATTTTAGCAGAAGGACTAAGACAAATAGCATAATATAAATAGGGACGGTGCAGCCCGAATTAACGCCTGTGGAGATAGTAGGTTACGAGGTCGATGAAGCAGGAAGCCCATTGGCTTTAGACAATGGGTAGTTCACAGTGTAAGCCTGCTGCCAGGTATCTGATATATGGCGTGGAGCAGCAGTGCAAGGGCTTATTGTCTGACGGATGTAGGGATCTGCAGATAATCAATCAGGGCAGTTTCCAAAAGCCGGGAATAGTTTACCTTTTGTTCTTCTGCAATCCTTTTCAGCCATGCCGGGAGAGTGATGTTTGTTTTAATGCGTTCATTGTCACGTTTTGCCCTATAAAGGTCAGGATGGATTGTGACTGGCATAACAACCATGCCTTCGATTTCATCTTTTGGGAGTGAGAGTGAGAGTGTCGGGATTTCATCTCCATCCTGTTCCGGACCATAAACATGCAGGCTTGCCGCTTCTAATGCCATCTGCCCTGCATGTGCGAGATTTTCACCATAGCTGAAACAGCCAGGGAGGTCAGGAAATGAAATACCATAACTGCCATCTTCACCAGGTTCCAATACTGCGAGATAGGTCATGCTTAACATAGTCTGTTACTCCTTTTATCCTTGATTCTCTATATATTTCCGCAGCATTTCTTCAGAAACATTCCCAACACTACATACGAAGTATCCATCTGTCAAAAAAGTATGTTCCTTCCGGGCAGGATGTCTTATTGGCAAAAGTGCAGTCACTATGACTGGCAGCAGTCATTAAGGGGACTATCATAGAAAAAATAGGTCATTTCCATTTTTGCGTAAAACATAAGAGATTTATAAAGCCTGTCAGATCATGATAGGCTTTTCTTATGGAGAAACATATTTATGGACATTATAATATTTAAAAGAAATTAATTTTTTTTTAAACAATATATTATATAAGCAGCATGGCAGAGTGCAGCGAGGGAGAAAGAAATTTAATGAAAATTTAATAGAAATATAAACCAGATTGTGATATTCTATGAGCGACACAAATCTGAACTTTATAAATACGAGGAGAATTATAAAATGAATGCAGATCATGAATTACTAAAGAATTTAGATAGATTACATACAACCGAATTAGGCATAAAACGTATTAAAAGAAACTTGTCTTTAGACACAGATAATGTGGTTGACTGGTGTAAAACTGAAATCAATTCTGCTAATGCTGTTATTATACGAAACGGGAAAAATTGGTATGTAAATGTAGATAATTGCATTATAACGATAAATGCATATAGTTATACCATAATTACAGCGCATAAGGAAAATTGATGAAAGATTTACAAATAAGAAAAGAAAATTTTTTTGGATATATTCCTAAAAGTAATAAAGAATATCAAAAGTTCATTCAAATTATTTTAAATTATGCAGATTCGGTATGTTTTACAATTTAACCTTTTTTGGATAACATAGATGAATTTAATAAGAGCATTTGGTCTGATCTGAACTATAGTGTTCTTGATTATGGATTTGTAAGAGCTGCTTCTAATTTTGAAAATGACAAAAGCCATTTGGTTCTTTTGAAAAAGGATTACTATGTATATAATTTTTTAAAGGAAAAAAAGGTATTTTTGATTTTCGGGACGAGGATTCTAATTTGGGAATAACGCTTGAAGATCCTGCTTTTATAAAAAATGAAGAAGTTTTTTGTTATACTGTAACTCATGAGAAAATATGTATCGTTATTGAGGATATTTATAAACATTTATAGAACAGATAAAAAGACTTCAAACATTCTCATGTGACTGAATACTCTTTGTAAGGAAAAAAGAATCAACTTTTCTAAAGTTAACCTGCACCGGTCAACAAATATTGGACACTTAAATTGTATTTTTTTGACGCACATACAGCTTAAACACCCCTCAAAACCCGGAAAAGTAACCGTTGCAATACATGGCAAAAAGGATTATCACCGGGAACACTCAACTAAATCCGGAAGCAGGCGGAGCTTTAACAGTCCCATACCTGCAACGTTTTTATAGAAAGCTTCCTGTATACTTTAAATAGGTCAAGAGATTGACACAAAAAAATACCTCTTTCCGACAATACACAGTTAAATTTACAGTCTCTATGCTTATGAAATTTTTTGCAATTTTTCGCTGTGTTCACGAATCACATTTTTCATGACATCAATATCAGCCTGCATTGCTTCGATTTGGTTAGTACCTGACTGATAGCGTTTAGATGTAGCCGTGTAGCAAGATTCAATCTCTCGTAACCGTGGTAAAACATCATTTTCCAGTGTTAAATGAATATTTTTTACATCTGCTGTTATTGGTTTTAATTTCGAATCCAATAATTGACTGATTGCTAATAAATCTTCATTAGTCAAAGACATGTGATCACGCTCATCCTTATACGATTATCTGTTGCTGTCACTAAGTATACCACATCCGGATTATAAAGTCTATTACATTATCAGCGTAAATTCAGCGAGTTCTGTAACGAAATACGACAAAACAAAAATAATATATATCATTTGATGATTTTATGTATAAAATATCTGCGGAAAGCAAGGCGGAATACCACGATAAAATATGATATATATAGAAAAAACTATCAAAAAGTGTACTTTTTGATAATTTTTTTCTAATGATAGTTTAGCATAACCGCAAATAAAAGTCCATATATTTTGACAATTCCATGACAATTCCATGACATTTTTGTAAAAAGTTTGCTATTATTCATGGGGCAATTCTTCTTTTTTCCGGGTTTCATATCTCTTTTCATTTCCGATTCTCATCTTTGGGGTAATTTGGGAGTTTACCAAAAAGTACACTTTGTGATAGTTAAGCAATTACCAGTCTGCCCTGATATCCTTGCTTACGGAAGATTTTCCGGAATTTCTTTGGCGTGAATGGATACAGGGTATGTCAAAAGAAGCGGGTATAGAAGGGGGATGGATAAAATAAATCACACATAAATACAGGGGTTATAAAAAGAAGAGTTTGGACGAGGATGCGCTGGCAAAACAGGCGGAGAATTCCAATCTTCCGTTATTACTGCTGGAAGGACATTTCGATAAAGGCATGGCCAAGCTTACATGGATGAATGCGGGGGATGATGTTGTTTATGAAGTCTATCAGTCCCTCTGTAATGGAAAGAAGATTTATAAAAAAGTCGGAGAGACATCTAAACGCAGTTTCACAGCCAAAGCTCCGGATAAAGATAAAGCATACAAATATTTTGTGGCTGCATACAAGTATATGGACGGTGATAAAGTATATACTGCAAAAGCCCTCAACGTGCACATTGCGTTTCCTGGCTTTAAGCAAACGAATGCGAAGGCTGTCTCCGTGGAATCAGCCGACGTAACAATCAAAAAAGGCGGTAAAACTAAAATCAAAGCAATGCAAACCGCAGAAAATAAAAAGAAAAAAATAGTTAACCATGTAGCTGCACTCAGGTACGTGACATCGGATGAATCAATTGCTACGGTAAATAAAAACGGCGTTATCAAAGCCAGGAAAAAGGGAACCTGTACCGTATATGTGATTGCCAATAACGGTGTCCGTAAGGCCGTGGCAGTGAAAGTGAAATAGTTTAATTACATATTTTATACAGGAGGAGAAAATGAAATTATTTGGAGCAAAAGAACCGACCGAAATGGATCGTGTGATGGAAAATATCAGGCAGGTGGAAGCAGAAATACAGCAGAAGATTTTCCAGCTCGGTCAGGCATATTACACGGATCACAGAGCGAATGATTATGGCGATGGAAAGTATGTTCCGCTTATAGACCAGATCAATAAGCTGGATCTGAATCGAAACGGGTTTTATAAAAACAAGCTGCGTCTGGAAGGGCAGATGATGTGTGAGAACTGCAGAGCGCTCATTCCATATGGCAGTACGTTTTGTAATGTCTGCGGAAAAAGAGCGGATGTAAGACAGGCCGGTGAACCTGCTGGCGGAAATGTCAGTTCTGCGGTGGTCACAGGCAGCGCTGCGGACAGCAGCCTGGCGGCTGATGCAGGGAACGCGGCCGAAATGGGAACGGCAGCCGCATCGTTTCCGGGTGCTGGAGTACGAACGTGTATGGGATGCGGAGCGGTTCTTGAACCGGACAGTATGTTTTGCACATCCTGTGGACAGAAGGTCGAAGCATAAGAGAAGGATAAAAGAAGCAGGTAAGTAAGGGTGTCATAAAAAACGAAGGAGAAAGCATCTATGTTTTGTAAAAATTGTGGAAGTGCGGTTAAAGATGGGATTCGGTTTTGTCCGAAATGCGGAAATGCTACGGCAGGCAACGAGAGTCGAAACGGTGGTGCATCCGGCTCCGGCGGGGAATTCGGATTTGCCTGGGAAGGAAACGGCAGAGAAAGTTTCGGATATACGGGAACGGGAAATGCCGTCGGCACGCCAGGAGCCGGTGCGGTACAAAAAAAAGCGAATGGCGGAAAGAAGATGCTTGTGATAATTGCTGCTGTGGCTGTGGTCGCAGCAGTATTATTTGCCGTCTGGCGTCACAATGCGAACAAAAAGTATTCGATTGTTGGCGAATGGGTGAGTGCGGGTTCCGTGGACATGGGTTTGCTGATTGATGCGATACTGGAAGAAAATGATATTTCCGGGCTGTGGGCAGAGACGTTTCGAACGGCGCTTGGCTCATGGTACGGCGTAACCGATAATCTGGCCTTTGTTTTTTATGACAGAGGCGAGTTTGGCATTACATTGGGCGGAGTCGGAGTTTCCGTTTTGGATACGACTTATGAGCTAATGCCAAACGGAAAGTTAAATATGAATTTTGGATTTAACGGCATATTGAAGCAGATTCCGATAAAAGGGCTGTCGTTTAATGTAAAATGCAAGGTAGGGAAAGATACAATGACAATGGAGATGTTTGGCAGTAAATTTGAATTTCAGCGAAAGAATTAAATGAACTACAGGAGGTGAAAAGATGCAGGACATCGGTCAGATGCGTTTTGACACACCACCGGGGGATAAACAGCCACAGAGAAAAGCGGGTGGAAAACATACGGTTATTTTGGCGGTGTTTGCAGCAGCCGTATGCGTAATCCTTGTGGTACTGGCGGTACTGCTGTTTCAATCCCAAAAGTCCGGTAACGAAGATAATCAGGTGGCGCCGGATGAACAGGTGCAAATGCATGTAAGAGAAGAAATTGAGATGTTAAATCAGGCGATGCACGGTACGATCGGAATAGATGATATCCGCTGGGAAGATTATTATCCCGATGCTGTCGCCGGCCAGATTTATGCAGGTTTGGCGGAAGGGTATATGGATGACCCGGAACCAATGGACATTACCATTGAGGTTTTGTCGGTATCCGAAATGGATCCGGCGTGTGTCGCAGCCCGTATGCAGGATGCGGCACGAAATTTTTTTGAGTACTATGAGATTGCGTTTGCGGAGAATACGTTCCATGTGGAAGAAGGATATCTGGCATTCTGTACGATTTCCGATGAGGATGAAGCGGAAAACAGTATTTTTCTGATCTTAAAAGCAGACGGGAAATATGGGATCTATGGTGTATATGAGGATATCACGGTATAAGAACCTACACGTTTATAAACAAAAAACGGCTGGAAAAGAGATTAAAGGCCCAAAGGAGTAGAAAATGAATTGTAAAAAGTGCGGTGAACGGAATCCGGATGGTGCAAAGTTCTGCAAATCATGTGGCTCGCAGCTTGATCCGTCGAAAAAGGAAACAAAGAATACGGACCGTCCGGAAAATGGCAGGAAGAAATGGCCGATGGTACTGGCTGCAGCTGCGGCAGTGGTTGTTGTCGGAACGGGAATTGCGGCGACCGTATATAAAAATGCATTTCGCAAACAGGCGGAAGCGTTTCAAAGTCTGCCGCAGACTTATGCTCTGGGGCAGTATGAAGCGGAATATAACAGACTGAATCAGGAGGCGGAAGCGGTTCTACAAAAAAATCGTTTTTTTGACATTTCGGGTGTAAAAGCAGTTATGTCAGAACTGGAGGCTCAGATTCTTGACCAAAATGAGCAGAATGCGGAACAGTTTGAGCAGCAATATGCGGCTTTTAAAGAACTGGAAAAAAAGCAGGTACTGGGAACTTACGATAAAGAATACAAAGCCATGCAAAAAGAAGCGGAAAATTATCATGCTTCGTCAGATTATATTGGTATCGCCAAAATACTGGAGCCGATGCAAAAGCTCAGCGATTCCATTACAGATATGAATATAAAAGTGGCGGAATATAAAACCGTTTATGACGATACGGTGGAGGCCTTTCAGCTGCTGTATCTGGGTCAGGATGAAAAAGACGACTATGAATCTTATCGGGTTGCACTGGAGGATGCGCTTGGCAGGTTTGACGTAAAGGAATGTGAAACAGCGTCTGCCGATTTTACCGATTATCGGGAAAAGATAGAGCAGGACAATGTAAAACAGATTGAAAATATAAAAGATGATGTAGACGATTTTGACACCGCAGAACTGTTTGACGCAGAAACGGATGAATTTCAAAAAAATGTCAAGGAAGCGCAAAATTCATACGGGGATAAGAATTATGCAAAAGCATACAAAAGTTATCTTGCCTGTAAAAAACAAATGGGCCTGGTAGAACAATCTTATTCTTATAGCGCCAATCTGGAACAGGTAGATGTATCGGAATTTCCGGAAGTCAAATTATATTTATCCATTAAGGATTTTGCGACCGGCAGTTATATCGACAATCTGGATCCGGCATCATTTCGGCTGATGGAAGCGTTGTCCGATGGCGGCAAATATCGCAAGTCGGATATTCTGTCGGCAGACAGGATGGACGGAAAGGAAAAGCTGAATATTGCCATGGTAGCGGACTGCAGTGCAAGTATGGGCTACGATTTCGCATATGGGCAGGATATTATGGCCGCTTTTCTGAACAGCATGCAGACGAAAGCAGGAGACCAGGCGGCTTTGTATTCGTTTTCCGACTATGTAGACAGAGAGATGTATTTTACCTCCGATACCGATGCGCTGAGTGATGCGATTTATGATATGGAAATGGGAAATATGACGGCGCTTTATGACGCGCTGGTATTTTCGCTGAGTGAGATTGTAGTACAGGACGGAGCAAAATGCGTCATTGCGTTTACGGACGGAATTGAAAATTACAGCACTTCCAGCAAGGAATTTGTAATTCGAAAAGCAAATGAGAACCACGTTCCTATTTATCTGATTGGTATCGGCACATCGGTAGATGATGCGGAACTGCGTGATATCGCAGAAAGCACAGGAGGATTTTATGCGAATATTGACAATATTTATGATATGGAGCATATTTACGATCAGATTTATCAGGATCAGAAGTCTATGTACGTGGTTCGATACCGCACCAATGAAAAGAAAGCGACAGATATCGGACGTTTCATTTATATCAGCTATTATGATAAAAAACGTGGAATCCGTTTGCAGGATACATACATGCCGTCCGAATATAAGATTCATGGATTTATCTTTTATGACAGTGACAGTCGTTATCTGACGGAAGAAGAGCTGGATAATCTGACGGAGATTGAAGTGCTGATTGCATTGAACGAGATTTATGCGCGCAGGGGTTATCTCTTTACCAAAAATCAGGCGCTGATCAGTCATTTTAACAGCTGCGACTGGTATAACGGTACGGAGGAGGATATGCTGAAAGTAGCATCAACGTTTAATAAATATGAAACAAAAAATGTAGATTTACTTGTAAACTATGAATGCAAACACGGTTTGAATAACAGAAAGAAATAGTGTAAGGAAAACAGGGAAAGAGTGATACGATGCAGGGACATAAAAGAAAGCGGTATCTGTGGCCGGCACTCCTTTGCGTACTGCTCTGTACGGTGGCTGCATGCGGAGAGAAAAAAAACAAGCCGCAGAGCATACCGGACGATCGTCCGATAACCGGACAAAGCGATCTGCAAAATCCGGAAGTGGAAGATGACGAGGAGGATGCCGCGCAGATACAAAATCCGGAAGCGGAAGATGACGAGGAGGATACCGCGCAGATACAAAATCCGGAAGCAGAGGATGCCGTCGTTCAGGTGCCGGAAGAAGTTTTTAAAGAAAAAAATATACGGCCGCAAACGTATATC
The DNA here is from genome assembly GCF_000364225.2 of Eubacterium plexicaudatum ASF492. Lineage (GTDB taxonomy): Bacteria > Bacillota > Clostridia > Lachnospirales > Lachnospiraceae > Eubacterium_J > Eubacterium_J plexicaudatum. The sequence continues at coordinate 2,078,639 of NZ_AQFT02000001.1, read as the reverse complement.
TGCGTGCCGAGGCGTCCGGGCAATCGAAAGATCTGGCTCTGCTGGTAAAAGGAAGCGTTGTTTATCAGAGTTCGCAGGAAGACGAATGGAGCCATGTAAAGGACCGGGCGGGTAACCAAGGATATGTATATTCGAAATATCTGACCGATAAAAAGCCGGAAAAAGCGCGGAAAAATAAAAAAAGCGAAAAAACCGAAGTTCAAAACACAAATGGAAAACGGATTGTCATAGATCCGGGACATCAGGAACATGCGAACAGTGCGTTGGAACCGCTGGGTCCGGGTTCCGATGAGATGAAAGCGAAAGTAACCGGCGGAACGAGCGGTGTGTCTACCGGAACGGCCGAATACCAGTTAAACCTGGATGTGTCTCTGAAGCTGCGGGATGAGCTGCAAAGGCGCGGATATGAGGTCATTATGATAAGGGAAACCAATGATGTGGACATCGGAAACAGGGACCGGGCAGAGATTGCAAATAATGCGGACGCTGACGTATTTGTCCGCATTCATGCGAATGGTTCGCAGGACAGCTCTGCGGCCGGCATGATGACGATTTGCCAGACAGAATCGAATCCATACAACGGACAGCTGTATCGGCAAAGCAGAAAACTGTCCGAAGATATTTTGGACTGTGCGGCAGCGGCAACCGGGGCTGAGAAGGAATATGTCTGGGAAACGGACAGCATGAGCGGCATTAACTGGTGTCAGGTTCCCGTAACAATTTTTGAAATGGGCTATATGTCGAATCCGCAGGAAGATGAGCGCCTGTCTCAGAGCGATTATCAGGATCGGATTGCAGACGGGATTGCGGACGGAATTGATCGTTTTCTTGCAAAACCTTGAATTTCCGTGCGTATTTTATAAAGAAATGAGGTGGTTTTTTGCATAAGGATATACAAAGGTCCGAAGAATTGCTGAATAGCCTGAACGGATTGTTAAAAGACACCGACGCGAACGAAGAAAAAGAGATCGTAAAACAGTTTCTGCAAAAGTCATCGGATGTCTTTCGATTTGTTATAGTCGGGGAGTCCGCAGTCGGAAAGACTTCTCTGCTGCGGAAATTATTTGGAGACGAAGTGATCACAGAGATCCGTCCGACGGAACAAATCAGTGAATACCGTTACGGAGAACAGACGGGAGAGTTTTTGACGGATGTGGATACGGTTCGATATTTTCTTCCGGTCGGTGCGCTGCGTGGGATTTGTGTAGTGGATTTGCCGGGAACCGAATGGATGGAAACGGCCGGACGCAGAGAAGCGGTTTGCAGTCAGATGTTAAAAAGCGATGTGCGGATTGTGGTCTTTTCAAGCGACGCAATATCCGCTGCGGGTGTTTGGGATTTGCTGGAACGGACGGAGACGAAGAAAACCGTATTTGTGATTGCAAATGCCGAACGGCAGACGGAAGAGCAACAGGAGGAAGGAAAAAGAAAATTAATCAGGTATGGGGCGGAAGCAGGAATTCGGGCGGAGATTTTCTATGCGGACCGCCCCGAACCATTGATGGATTATATTCATAATCAGCTGATCGGCGCCGATCCCGGTCTGCGTAAGCAGCGCGAAAATATACGCGGCCTGCAAACGATGCTTGCAAAGCTGACGCAGTCTTTTGCATTACGGAAACAGCAATATGAATCGGATCTGGCAGTCGTAGAACAGATTGACCGTGAGATGGAAGTGTTTTTTCGAAACAGCGGGGAACTTGCGGATTCTTTGAAAAAAAATCTGATCGGTGAAATCGAACGGGAAATTCAGGCATATGAAGAAGAGATTATCGCAAGGCTGGAACCGGAAAAGATTCGGGAACGTTTTCCGGGCGGCTACAGGGATTTTGAAAATTACCTGTATTTTGTAAATGAAAACTACTACAAACGGATGACAGATAAAGTCAATCAAAAGATGCAAAACAGTGTGCAGCAATATTTATCCGGACTGGAACAGGTATTTGACAGGGCGACCGGGTATTTTCGAAAGCGCGCGTCTTTGCTGACATTGGAAGACCGGTTTTATGGTTCACTTGCCAGAAGCAGGCAGTTTGTGATAACGAGAACGCAGACGAGCCTGCAGGAAACAAAAGAGTACTATCATGTGCTGTCAGATGCTTCACAGGAACTTTTTTAAAACTGTGGTCGGCAAGAGAAAAGTATGATCATAAAGTAAAGGTGGCCGGAAGGATCGGAGCTGCGGCAGGCGCGACCGCGGCGACCGGCGGTGTAGGCCTGGCAGCCACGGCAGTCGGGTCCGCTCTGTCAAAAAAGGTCGGTATAAAAGTTGCGTCCGTTGGAATTTCCAAGGCTGCGACGGGGATTGCAGCCGGTGCGATGTCAGCGGCTACCACTTCGGTTGTGACGACGGCGGCTCTGATTTTATGGCCGGTTGTCGCCCTGGCCGGTGCGGCGGCAATTTCGAAAATGGCAAAGAAGCTTGCTTCGGCACAGGGAATACATCAGATGCGTAAATGTGTAAAAGAAGCGGTGGAGGAATTTCATCAGGAGGTAGAGATTACGAAACAACGGATGATGACACAGATTCCGGATACGGTTGATGCGATTTTCCAAAGAGAGCGCACGTCTGCAGATCAGACGTTTTCCGATTTCCGCAGATCCGTTCATATTGATGGCAAAAATATTCCGGCTTTGGAAGATAAGCTGACACAGGCGCAGGCGCTTATGGAACGGATTGTGCAAACGGATGTCGGAAGCGGTGAGGAAAAGGGGAACAGTCCGGCTTTTGTGAACCGTTTCGAAAAAGGAGAGGTTACCGGAAAATGGATGAGCAAATAAGAATCAGACTGCTGGAACTGCTTGATGAGCTTTTAGGTCTGGCAGCGGAAACGGGTATGAAGCGCAGAATCACGGATGCTTTGCAGGAAGCCCGCGAGTGGACGGACGTGGAGGAAATGACGCCGTCTGTCTGGGAGCGGATTCTGCGGCAGGTAGAAGAAACGCTTCGGTCAATGGAACGGCAGCTTCTGGGCGAACCGGCACAGGTGGAGGAAACCGGCGCCGCCGTTGTGTCACAGGAAGAAGTGTGTCAGCGGGTGACGGAACTTTGGAATCAGAGTAATGTGGCAAATATTCGGGCAGGCAAAGGGTATGAGCAAATGGGAAAGCAGTACTGCCGGCTGGTCGAACATGACATGTACGACTGGAGCAATCCGGTGGTAAACGGCAAACTTTTGAAAGACAGTTCCGATTGGGACATGCATTGTATCCGGGCACAGCAGGAATATGATCATACAATGACACAGGAAGCGGAACGGTACATGGATGAAATGGCCGCGCAGTATATACAGGCCATGAACCGAATCAGAGAACTGACGGCATCTGTGAACAGCGACAGAAGGTTACCGTCAGGAAGGGATTTTTATGAAAAGTGGGACACCAGGCTGTCGGAATGGGTGACCGATCTGAAAAACCAGCAAAAACAGGCCGCGGCCGGAGGATACCTGCTCCGGGAATTCGGTGATGCACACAGCGGTAATCTGCAAAGTATGGTGAAAAAAACGAAACAGTGGCAGTTTTTGCTTACTGCGGGGCCGATACTGCTGGTTATTGCGCTGGTTGTCGTGCCGTGGCTTGTAGGTGTGGCGCTGATGCCGTTTACGGACATGGACGGAGTCATATTATCAGGAGCAGAGTCCGAAGCAAAGAACGTTTTTAAAGATGCGATGGAGGAGACTGCCGGTGTATCGGTATCCGGTCTTTTTACAGCAATTTCCCTGCTGAAGGGAGCCGTTTACATATTTGGAGCTGCGTTGTATGTGTTATGGATGTTAATGGTAAAAAAACTGTGCCGCAGGCGGCTGCTGTCGGAAATGAAAGCTTACCTGTCGGAGCAGGTTCGTTCGTTTTGGAACAAAAATCTGTTGGAGCAGGCAGTTTGCCGGTACTTTACTGCGATCAGGGAGCATACCATGCTTTTTTTCCATGAACGGCGGGAAACGGTATTTGGCCATGCGTTCATGGCAGCAGAAAAAGATACGCCGGTGGAAAAAATAAAATCGCTTAGAATGAAATGGAATCAAATGAAAAATGAGGGGTAAAGCATATGGGCAAAGGACTACCAATTTCTATTCCAAATATCGTAGGCAGTCAGGGACTTAAGAAAAATTTGGAGGAAAAGCAGCAGGAAAAAAATCGAATTTACAGTTATATCGGAATGGAAGTATACGATCTGTGTCGGGCGGGAAAGCTTTCGATTCCACAGATTGATCTTTATTTTGAGAAGATGCAGGCGGTAGAGCAGGAGATTGCCGATTTGGAAGCAAAGCTGACCGGGACGAAGCAGAAAATCCAGCTCGGAAGCAGATGTGCCTGCGGCTGTCATTTAAAACCCGGAGCGAAATTTTGCCCGCAGTGCGGAATGCCTGCGGAAACGGAGACGCAGGTGTGTGCCTGCGGCTGTAAGCTTGAAAAAGGCGTTCGGTTTTGTCAGAACTGTGGAAAAAAGGTGCCGGAGTCTGGCAGCCGGTCCGTGATCGAAGAGCCAGGACGCTCGTTCGAACAGATGCAAACGGATCCGGATGAACCGTCCGGGCAGCGGGAATGTATTTGCGGCGCTGTCGTTCCGTCCGGACAGACGATGTGTATGGAATGCGGCAGAATTGTTTCGGAATCCTGAAACGACTGCGGACGGACAGTACGGCGTGGGACGATATGGAGCCAGGAACAGACGCGCAGGAAACAGACAGGCGAAGATACGGATGGAGCGGTCTTGCTGGAAGAGGCGAGATGGATGGAAAACTTTCCAAAGAGCACGAGCAGCCAAAATGAATTTTATGAACAGGGGCAGAGATATATTGCGGCGATTGGTAAGATGGAATAGTTTTATGCAGATTTAGAGAAAAGATGATTGCGGAAACAGGGGAAATGGGTTATAATCGGGTTGAACATACAATCCGATGCCGGTTTTTTGTCCGGATAAGTTCCGCTCAAATTCCGGAAAAAGACAAAATGAATGACTGAAAGAGAGAAGTTTCTTTTGTGATTAAAAAGATTCGGATATACTTAGATCGTGTCAGATGGTGCTACCAAAGCAGAGATTTGGATTTGTGACCATGGGAAGAAAATAAAACCCTGTAAGGAAACAGCAGCAACAAATAAAAGAGGGAGGTATGAATGTATTACAAAGAAATTAAAACCGGACCGGTAATTCATATTGCAATTTCCATGTGGGTTTTTAAACAGATTCAGCTATACTTAGATCATGTTGGATGTTGGTATAGAGTCAGTGATTTGGATTTTGGCCGGTGGAAGAATGGTCTTATACACTTCTGGGAGAAGAATTTCATGATAAAAATGCTGTTATGTTTGAAACAGTATGTGAAAAACAGATTATGCAGGAAATGGCGGATGAAATTTTCGATGGAGATTATGCTGTCGAAGATATACCGGGAGGTTACAGCCAAAGAGATATTGTAACGCCTGTTTCCAATAAAGAGCTGGCGGAGCAGGTTGGAGAATATTTGTGATGTGCATGCTCAAATGAAAAAAGGAAGCTCCGGCTTCCTTTTTGGCTATAGTTTATTCTGCTGTCTTATCTGTTCAAAATGTCAAGAAATTCTTTTGCTGTAACGATAAATGGCTTCAACGGAAAGTGCTTCATATTGCCGGTAACCAGATACGCGTTGTCTTCTTGCTTTTCAATAACGACCTCATAAAAAGGCAAATCTTTCATGTCAGGAAGCATTTCACCGGTTGGTGAAGGTATGACTCGTTCTCCAAATTTTCCAATGGTGCGGATAAGCATGCTGACTTTTTCTTCTGAAAAATGAAATCATGACTTGAAAGTAACGCAGAAACAAGGACATTTGTGTCAATTACTGCATAGCAGGTCGTTTATTCACCTCCATACCGTACCTGTCGGATTTCTTCGTTGATTTCATCTAAAGTCAAATCCTGAACACCATTCTTTTTTGCTTCAGCTCGCAGAGCAAGGAAAGCCTGCATACCGGAGACTCCGGTTACTTCTTCGGAAGCCTGAATTTCAAATGGGATTTTTCTTTCCCGAACAACGGCTCGTGCAAAGATATTGAATGCAGTTGTTGCATTCATTCCAAAGTCTGCGCAAAGAGCATCGAATTGACGTTTCAGAGATTCATCCATGCGAACACTAAAAGTTGCTTGTACCATTAACTATTGACGATGAAACCGGAGAGGTAATCCCCGAAGAAGAGATACCGACGTATCAGCGTCCATTTTCGAAGAAAGTAACGGAAGCCCGAATCCGGATTACGATCGTAGACAGGTTGCGGGAAAGCGAATAAGCAGTCAGGAATCATGTGACACTTTTCCATATCATTCGAATCGGTTATGGCGGCGCAATCTGATTTTTGATTTGACGTCGCTGTGATATTTTTATATAATGGCAGGAGAAATCTGAAAAAAGGATGACGGATAGAGGCAGGAAGTATGATGAAAAAAATATTGCTGATTGAGGACGACAGGGATTTGAATGCGGGACTTGTCTGTGATCTGGAGATGGAGCATTATAAGGTATTTGCCGCGTTTTCTCTGGGCGAGGGTATTCGTCTGCTTGAAAAGGAGCAGGCGGATCTGATCTTGTTGGACGGGAACCTGCCGGACGGTGACGGCTTTGATTTTTGCAGGGCCGTGAAGGAAGAGCGCGACATTCCGGTTATTTTTCTGACGGCAAGGGATATGGAGCAGGATGAGATGTGCGGGTTTGACTGCGGTGCGGATGATTATATTACAAAGCCCTTTAAAATGCCGATCCTGCATCGCAGAATCCAGGCGGCGCTGCGAAAATCCGGTGTAAAGGAAACGGACGGCAGGTATGACGACGGATTTTTAAGGATTGATTTTGAAAGGCTGACAGCAGAGCGGGACAAAGAGGCGCTGACATTGACGCCTACGGAATTTAAAATTGTGCGGCTTTTGACTGCAAATGCGGACAAGGTGTTGACAAAGCGGCTGCTGCTGGAAAAAATATGGGACAGCAGCGGAAATTTTGTGGATGAGCATACCGTTGCAGTTAATATTAACCGCCTGCGCAAAAAGCTCGAATCCGATGGACATACATATATTAAGACCTTGTATGGTATGGGATATCAGTGGAAAGGCAGGGAATAAGGTGGAACCGGAACAAATACTGGTAGCGGTTTCCATGCTGTTTTTTGCCGCAAGCATTGGGGTTGCTGTTTATGTCAGAAAAAGCCTGGTGCGGTATACGGACAATTTTATGGACAGCCTGGATGCGATACTTACAGGAAAGGGCAGTATTGATTTTGCGGTCGGCAAAGAAACGCTGATCGGGAAAATTCAGATAAAAATATGCCGTCTTGCGGAAATTATGGAACAAAAATCCGGGGAAAGCAGGCGCCAGAGAGAGATTTTGGAGTCGATGATCTCAGATATTTCCCATCAGGTCAAAACTCCGGTCGCCAGTCTGCGGATGTACCACAGTCTTTTGGAGCGGGACGGATTGGATCAGGAAAAGAGGATGGAATTTTTACACGCGGCGGAACGCCAGGCTGACAAGCTGGATTTTTTTATGAACAGCATGATTCGAATGTCCAGGCTGGAAACGGGCCTGATCAAAGTACGGCCGGAACGAAATTCCGTCTATGAGCTGCTGGCGCAGGCGGTCTGTGACGCGGCGTTAAAGGCCGAAGAAAAAAAGATCGGCATTCAGGTAGAATGTCCGCAGGAGCTTAAGGCATATTTTGACCACAAATGGACCGTAGAGGCGGTGTTTAACATTGTAGATAATGGGGTAAAGTATACGCAGCCTGGCGGAAAGCTGGTCATTTCGGCTGCAAAAACAGATTTTTTTGTGCGCATCTGCATTCAGGATAATGGAAGAGGGATTGCTGACGAGCGGATTCCAAAAATCTTTCAGCGTTTTTACCGGGAACCGGAGCTTGCGGATATCGAAGGGGTAGGGCTTGGACTGTACCTGGCGCGGGAGATTGTAATGAAGCAGGGAGGTTTTCTGGAGGTGCGGTCTGAGAAAGGAAAGGGCACGCAGATGTACGTGAATCTTCCGATAGAAAACTTTGCGCCTGCATGACTTTTGGAAGGATTGGATTATCTCAAATTTGTTACTTTTCTGAGAACAGTTTGAGATAATTTTTTTTATGCTTATTTTATCAAATATAAGAAAGGCAGGAATGAATCAGGATGGGTTTGATTTTAGAAGCAGAAAATCTGAAAAAATACTATGGCGAAGAGCCAAATATTACAAAAGCATTGGACGGCGTGAGCATTACCGCCGGGCAGGGAGAGTTTGTTTCGATCATCGGCACAAGCGGGAGCGGGAAATCTACGCTTTTGAATATGCTGGGTGGTCTGGATGTACCTACTTCGGGAAGCATCCGCATCAGGGCAGGGAAATCGCAAAAATGAATGATGAACAGCTTACGATCTTCCGCAGAAGAAATATCGGGTTTGTATTTCAGAATTATAATCTGGTGCCGATTTTGAATGTATATCAGAACATCGTGCTTCCGATTGAGCTGGACGGCAATAAGATCGACCGGGACTATACGGACAGGATTATCCGCATGCTACATCTGGAGGAAAAGCTGGAGAACCTCCCGAATAACCTTTCCGGCGGGCAGCAGCAGAGGGTGGCCATTGCAAGGGCGCTGGCGGGAAAGCCGGCGATCATCCTTGCCGATGAGCCGACCGGAAACCTGGATTCCAAAACGACGATAGAAGTCATGCAGCTTTTGAAAATGACGAGCGCACAGTTTGGCCAGACGCTGGTTATGATTACGCATAACCCGCAGCTGGCGCAGATTGCGGATCGGATGATACGGATAGAAGACGGGAAGCTGGTACAACAGTAAAGCAGGAAAAGGAGCAGATTATGAGTATTTTAGAAAACAACAACCGGGGTTTTATAAAAACGCTGTCCCAGAACTGTCTGAAGGCGAATAAAGGGCGCAATAACATCGCGATTCTGGCGATCGTGCTGACAGCTGTTTTGTTTATGGCGCTGACGACAGTGCTTGAGGGCGCGCAGATCACGGAGAAAAACCAGAAGCTGCATCAGATTGGCACGAAGTTTATGGTATCTGTCAAAGATCTGACAAAGGAGGAAGCGCACCGGCTTGCGTCCGCGCCGGAGTTTACCGTATCCGCGCTGGAAAGGTATGTGGCGGGTGCGATCAATCCACAGCTTAGCCATATGCAGGCGATTGTGGGGTGGGTAGATGAAACAATGGCTGCAAACAGCTTTATGCAGCTTGCGGAAGGACATTATCCAAAAAAGGAGGATGAGCTTGCCTGTGATACCGAGGTGCTGCGTCTGCTGGGACTTCCGCAGGAAACAGGCGGTACGTTTGTACTTCGGTACACGGTTGGGAATGTGGAGCTGGAAAAGCAGATGACAGTCTGCGGGTTCTGGGAGGGCAGGAAATATGAACAGAGTGCGTCCCTGCTTGTTTCCGAAGCTTTTGTGGATGAGGCGGTACAACGGTTTGACGGCGACTATGCATCGTACAAAGAAGCGCACTACGATGTCAGGGGCAATTTTGCAGACGAGGCAAAGATTGCGCAACAGCTGGACCGCCTGCTGGAACGGTTTGGCTATGATCCGGACGCGGAGCGGGGCGAGGATGGATTTGTCATCCATCATGTCAATCCGGTGTACGAAGTGAATACAGAGGATTTAAAAGAGTCCGGTGCAATGGCGGGCGTTGGGGCACTGCTGATCTTACTGGCTGGGTACCTTATTATTTATAATATTTTTAAGATTTCGATCGAGAAGGATATCCGTCTGTATGGGCAGCTTAAGACAGTCGGCACGTCTCCAAAGCAGATACGGTATATGGTCGTTCGCCAGGGCATGATACTTTCCGTAAAGGGCATTCCGGGAGGGCTTGTTTTGGGCTGGCTGCTTGGCAATATGCTGCTGCCGCTTGTTATGGCCAATACATCGTTTCAGGAAGTACGGTTTGTGTTTCCGTCTGTCTGGGTGTGGCTGTTATCCGCGGCGTTTACGTTTTTGACGGTAAGAATCAGCTGTGCAAGGCCGGGCCGCATAGCCGGGAAAATCTCTCCTGTGGAAGCGCTTAAATACCACGGAGGCGAAAGGAACAGGAAAAAGTGTAAAAAAGGCGGACAGTCCGGGCACCGTCTTCTGGCCATGGCGATAGCGAACCTTGGCAGAAACAGGGCAAAGACCGCTCTGGTCGTGCTTTCGATAGCATTGAGCGCCGTGCTGCTGAACTGTGTGTTAAATTACAGCGGGAGCATGGATATGGAAACGTATGTACGGCGCGAGTCGATTACGGATTTTAATGTGCTCAGTGCCAATTATTTAAAGTATAGCATGGAAGATTATCAGAAAACAGTGCCGCAGGAGGCAGCGGAGCTGTTAAGCAGCATGGGTGGGGTCAGGGAGTTTGCGAATATTTACTGTTGGATGCTGCCAGGCGACAAGCTGATAACCGGAAATGAGGATACCGGAAGCATTACCCGTTGCAACGGGGAAGATACGCCGGAAGATTTCACGGTATTTACCCGTGAAAGAATGATATATGGAATGAACGAGCAGGCTTGCGACGGCCTGAAGATGATAGAAGGCTCAATTGATTATAAAAAGCTGTGCAGCGGCAATTATGTGATTATGGCAGGCCTTCTGAGCGATAGAGGGGAATATATACAGCAGAGCCAGGAATTTCATGCGGACGATATCATAGAGCTGGAAATTGAAGGAAAAGCAAAAGAATATACCGTTATGGCAGTGGCAGGTATGGCAGCTTCCCAGTGTATGAGTTACAGCAAGGGTGGTTATGAGTCGGTAGTGTTTGCGGAATCGGTCTTTATGGAAATATTTCCGGATATGAAGCATCCGATTCATTGTCTGTTTAACGCAGAGGATGGAAAATTTGACGACTTAAAGGAACAGGCGCAGAATATCGCGGAGCAAAACGGTCTGTCCGTACTGACAAGACTGACCGCGGAAGAGGAATTTAAAGAGATGCGCCGGACATACAGTATGGCCGGGATTATCGTGGCAGTTATTTTGGGCACGATCGGTGTTTTGAATTTAGTCAACGTGATACTGACAGGCGTGATCGCCAGACAGCGTGAGTTTGCGTCGATGCGAAGCATCGGGATGACGAGGAAGCAGCTGCAGAAGCTTGTAGTTTATGAGGGCATGATGTATGCTTTCCTTGCCGGAATCGCGGCGATACTGTGCAGCGGGATATTATCGGTGTCGTTTGTGAAAAGCCTGACAGATAATCTTTGGTTTATGAAATATCATTTTACCGTCATACCGGCGCTGGTGGTTTCGCTGATCTGTGTCTTTTTAGCCGGATGCATCAGTGTACGAACGGACAGGATATGGAATCAGGGAAGTATTGTAGAACAGCTGCGCAGTTCGTAATAGTGAAGATATTCATATTTCGAAGAAAAAACTGGTTTTATTTCCTTTGGATTGTATAAAGATGTATTTTTTGACCGGAGCGTGTTTGAATATAACGTAATCTCATTTTCAAACACGCTCCGGTACTCCATCCGGGCAGAAATTTTAACGAAGCATTGGCGTGAATTTATATCTGATTATATTTTCAAACGCAAATTTTCCACTTCTTCATAGGTTAATCCTGTATCTTCCACAATTTCATTAGTTGGTCTATTACGTTTAATAAGTTTCTCGGCAATTTTAAATTTTTCTTCATGTCTTGCATTGTACAATGCCTGTGCCTCATCATGCCTTGCTTTTGTCCGCAACCGTTCTTTCTCACGGAACTCTGATGAAGATGTAATCATATAATAAGCATTCTAATTCTTCTTCCGTATCTGCTTTGAACAGCGACAGCCATAACAGTAGCATGTTTTCTTGATTCACATCATCCGGTAACTTTTAGAGTACCCCTCTCCAGCCGGAAGTGATGATGAAAATTCCCTTGCCCAGTAGTACATCACCCTCTCCGGATAATCACCTTCATTGCTGACCTGCACTTCAAGATCAATCTGCTGGCCGTTCACCGACATATTGATATCCGGTCTGCAGAACTTGTCCCCAAGATTCTCCGGCGGCATTTCAGGGTTCTTTATCGTAAACTGTTCAATACTCCCTGATGGAATCCCCAGTAGGTTGGCAACCAGTTCTTTCAAAAGTTGCGGATACCGGACAAACAGCATCTTGAACAGTGTATCAGTTTTAGATGTATATTTTAGTTTTTTCATAACATCTCCTCATATGTTTTTCTTTATTATGAGCGCCCATATGTCTTATATCTGAACTGTTACAAGGAGGTTGCGATGAGACAGCAGGGCAGCGATAGCAGATTGCAAATGAATTACAAAACGTATATAATACTCTTTATAAGGCGTCATCATCAGCTGTTTTTCCGTACACAGGATGCAAATATCTTTACGTGGGATAATTCAAACGCCTGGCAGAGGACAACTTTTTGTTGGTGATGCACAGATGAATATGTTTAATCTCATTGAAGATAAAGGATAACTTGTGAGAGGAGATAGTATATGATGTCAGATTTTAGGTGGTTACATTTTTCTGATTTACATTTTAAGCAGACCAAAAACAGGTCTGATATTAAGGAGTTGAGGGAAAAGCTGATAAGTAGCTTGAAGAAATTGCATGGACAGTTTTCTGACTTACGGTATGTTTTTATTACAGGGGATATTGCCGACAAAGGCGAATATGATTCTGATACTGACAAGTGGTTGAATTTGCTTCCGGATGAGTTTGAAGAGCTTGGAGTGAGCAAGGAAAATGTATTTTGGTGTTGTGGGAATCATGATATTCTCAGAAAAGATTTAAAATATCCTCAGATCATTAGAATGTTTGTCAATTGTGTGCGTGAAGAAAACCCCTCTTATGAAGAGGTAATGAACAATCCGGACGACAGAAAGCTGATTCTTGACTGTAAACTTAAAGCCTATTATGATAAGCATCAGAAATATCTTGGACGAACTGTAAATCCAAAATTGCAGGAATTAGATGAAATTCATTTTTTTTACGCTTTAAAAGAGTTCAATCTTATAGTGCTGAATACATGCGTTACTTCGCTTGATGATGAGGATGAAAGAAACCTGTGCATTATGGAGGCAAGGCTATATGATGTTTTCCGTAATATAGATGATAAAAAGCCAACCTTTGTAATCGGACATCATGGAATAGAGTTTTTTTATCTCGGACAATACAGTATGGCGAGGCATGGCGTACACTTGACGCCATATGTATATGGAAGGATTAAGAGATTTGAAGAAAATTATAAATATGACAAAGCATTTACTGAAAATAAATGGTACAACATTGAAAGATTGCAAGAATATACGGAAGAAATGGAAGTGGATTCTGCAACCTTTCGGAAAGCAAAGAAAATTTCGGAGCAATTATATAATTCCCTGAGGAAAGGACATGGACGTTTGGCGGGTATTCATGTGGACGATAATATCATCCCAGATGTGAGCCGCCAATATTTTGATACATATGTCTCTTCAATGGAGACAGATGGAAAAGTGAAATTACTTGATATTGTTGCAACGAAACTGGAAAAATACAGGGAATTGTTTTAACCGGAGAGGGCGGTTCCGGCAAGACGATAGCTTTATTGCGGATTTGGGAGAAAGAACTTGCAAATGAAAAATATGTGCCTGTGTATATTCCGCTGAATGAATATAATTTTGTTGACGGGATTAACTGTTTTATTGAAAATTATCTTAAGCGTGAATACGATATTGACATTAGAAAAGCTGAATATAACATTCTCATGTTGTTGGATGGATTTAACGAGATCACTGACAGACAATATAAAGCAGCTAAAGAAATTAATACATTGCTTATAAAATATGGATCCAAATTAAAAATAATCATAACGTCAAGAAGAGAGCGGGAGTTACATTCATTGTTGGACAAAATTTATTCAGGTTCAGGTTCAAAAGATATTGCCGCTTAAATTCATGACGGTTGATTCCAAAGCTTCTATTATATACAATTACTTACTGTGTCAGCTTGGAAAAGTAATGCTGGATTACCAGGAGACGGATATTTTAAGTACTTATTCACATATTTTCTTCACGGCGCCTTATATTGCGTATAATATGGAGAAATTAGGGAACTTCTTTCTTGATCGGGAAGAACTGCATCCTCTTGAATGTGAACGGCAAGCGATTTTTTCTGAAGATTATATTTTAGAATCGGCATTTAATTTTATTGGAGATGTTGTTTATCATGAGCAGAAAAATATAAATATAAGTGCAATACTTGTTTACAGGCAGCATATGTTAATGGAAGAGGAGAGAAAATATATTTTCCGGCATCAGTATTTTCGTGATTTTTTAGCGGCGTTAAATATCGTAAATTATCTGCAAAAAGATGCTTCTCAATGTATAGAATTGTTGAAAGAAAGACGATTGCCCGGAACCATTTTGGAAATGCTCTGCGGCATGAATACCATTATAGGGAGAGAAGAATGGAAACATACGCTTGGTGTACTTTGTGATTTAAATAGCCATGAAGTGGGATATGCGATCAATAGTGTTCTTATGATTCTTTCAGGTTTCCAAAAAAACTTATAAACATGGAAAGAAGAGGCAAAAAATGGTATTTGCCAGTGATGTCAGATAGATTCGAAAGATTAGATTTTGAATCGGCAGAATTATGTGGCCTGAACTTTTCAGGAAATGAAAGTGCGTCTTTTTCGGAATGCAAATTTACTTTGTCTAACTTTATAAGCAAAGGACATCATAGTTCGGTAACTTGTGTCCAATATTATCCGTATAAGGAGAATTGCAAAGTTGCGCTTACTGCATCTTTGGATGGGTTTATTAAAGAATGGGATCTGGTAAAAGGCGAATGCATTGCTGCATATCATACCGGGGGTCATATAATATATGCCGCTTATGAAAAAAATGGAAATTCAATATTTGCTGCAAATACGGATAGCGTGGTTTATCGCTTTAAAAGGCATGCGGTAATTGATGGCAACAAGAACTTGTCCAAAGAGCCTATTCGATATTTAGGACATACGAAAGATGTAAAGTGTATTGATATTTGTACGGACGGAAAATTCTTTATAACAGCATCCACTGACCGGATGATACGAGAATGGAGTATTGATAATCCAGGTGAGAGCCGGTTATTTGAAGGCAGCGAAACAATGGTTTGTGTTGCGAGATACAGTGCATGTAACCGATATATTATCTCCGGTGCGAAAAGCGGAGAAGTCAGAATATGGGACCGAGAACATGCATATTCGATATATCGATTTTTAAAGGACACGCAGATGCTGTCACGAGTGTTTGCTATAATCGCGAAGGGAATAAGGCGTTGACTTCGTCAAATGACAGCAAGATCATATTGTGGGATTGTCAGAGCGCCCAATTTATAAGAAAATATGAAATTCATTCGAATAGAGTAAACCGAGCTGTGTTTTCACCAAAAGAAGACAGGATTCTATCTGTGAGTTATAATGGTCAAATCATTGAAACAGATATGGAAACAAGAGATATCCGGCTTAAAATAGAAGAAGTAGACGATCGTAATAGTTGTATGTTGAAAATTGACAATAATATTGTTCTTGTTGGCACAAATGACGGCATGATCAAGGCATGGGATATATCAAACCATAGATGCAAACGTATCTTTCCCGGACACGAACAGTCTATCAAATGTATTGCCAGATACGGGAATCGGATATATACGGCGGGAGAAGACAAAAAACTGTATGTATGGTCTTACACGGAAGGCTTTATAGAAAAAAGTGTCCTTAGACGCTGTGCCGCGGTCGATAGACTTGTCAGAGGACGGAGAAAGACTGGTGGTTGGTCTTGATAATTACAACATTATTGAATTTGATGCAATAAATCTTAATTCTATAATGATTTATCAAGGCGTAAATGGCTTCATCGAAGGACTGAAATATGTAAATGGTCATGAACATTTTGTAAGCGTATCAAAAGATCGATTCGCCCGGCTTTGGCATTCCGGTGAGAATGAGTTCAAAGTAATTTATAAATGCGAAAAAAACTGCAGTTTGTTTGCGGTGGATTATGACTGCAAAAAAATTCTGTCTATATTTCGGAAGGGAATATCATTATAGAATTGGATGGTCAAAATTTTGAAGAAATTCATAGATTTGAGGGGCATACATCTGTAGTTGTTACAATATGTATTGATTTTGTAAAGAGAAAAATGTTGACCGGGTCAAATGACGGAAAAGTACGAGAGTGGAATCTGGACTTGTATTCGTCAAAGGAAATTCAAGCGCATAATAATCGTATTTCAGGTATTGTATATTGCGGAGAACATATTATTACATCATCTTTCGACGGAACGATTGGCGTATGGGACAATGCTAAGAAAGGCAGACTTTTATGGAAGTCAATGGCTTATGGAAGAATCAATATCGCCGGTTGTACATTTAACAAATGCACATATGTGGGTGATGAAGCAGAAGCTGTTATAATAGAAAACGGTGGTATTACTATTACTTAGCCTGCCGGGTTATAAAGAAAATCAACGACAAAATATTGAAATGCATTGATATTATAGGATATATCCGGACAGGAAAAAAACAAATTGCAAAAATACTTGGATGAGGATAATACTATGAGGAAGTGATTGAGGCGTTAGAGGAGTTTGGATTGCAGGATCAGTCAGACGGAGTAAAACGGTGGTATGATGGATTTCGGTACGGAAATTGCAGCAGTATTTATAATCCTTGGTCGATCACGCAGTTTCCAGATAAAAGGGAATTTAAGCCATATTGGGCAAATACAAGCTCAAACGCACTGGTCGGAAAGCTGATTCAAGAGAGTGACCGGGATATAAAAATAGCGGTTGAGGATTTGATTGAGGGAAAGTCTTTTCGCATTGCGTTGGATGAACAGATCGTATTTCATGAGCCAGATAACAATCCGGATGCTGTCTGGAGCCTGCTCCTTGCCAGCGGTTATTTGAAAAAATGGCTACCGCAATCCCACTGGCTTTAGACGGTGCAGCTCTGACGATTAAAAATTTTTCGCAAAAAAACCTCCCATTTTGCGGGAAAATAAGCGATAATATAATTAACCCAAAATTATTTTTTCGCATTATGCACGTAAAGAAGGGAGGCTTTTTTATGAAAACAAAAGTGACACGGAAAGAGGCACGTAAACATCTGGAACAGTTTCATCTTGCAGTAGAACTTGTTAAGGTTATAAAACATTTTTTCCCTGACCTGGCCCGCCTGTTAAAACAGACAGAAGATCCCAGAAATCAGAGTTACATTACCTATCCCAATGTCATACTTCTCATGACCCGTATCCTTTCTTCTATATTCTATATCAGCAGCATGAGAAAAACAAGCCAGAAATTTAATTCTGATACAGTTATACAGAATATCTGGGAAATGTGCGGGGAAAGCGCATCCGCAGATGAAATTCCTTACTGGGAAACGATAAATAAATACCTTGAAAGGCTGGATCCGGAAGAACTGCAGGATACTGTCTGCCGGCTTGTATACAGGCTGGTGCGCAGCCGCGCATTTGCAGGTGCACGAATCCGGAACAGATACTGGCAGGTGATTGCAGACGGGACGCAGATTCACAGCAGCCGCAGAAAACTGGATGCAAAAAGCCTGTACAGGGTTCATAATAAGGGGACTGGCAGGGAGTATACGGAATATTACTATTATATACTGGAAGCAAAAATTGTTCTCCATCCGGACATTATTGTAAGCATTATGACAGAATTTGTAGAAAATACCGGCGGGGAAGAAGCAGAAAAACAGGACTGTGAGCTGAAAGCATGCTACAGACTGATGGAACGGCTTAAGAAAGAATTTCCAAAGCTTCCTGTCTGCCTTTGCGCAGACAGCCTTTATGCATGTGAGAATTTTTTCATAAAATGCCGCGACAGCGGATGGCGCTATATTCTGCGGTATAAGGAAGGCAGCATTCCGACGGTTTCAGATGAATACGGCAGGCTGAAAAAAACAGAGAAAAACTGCCGGAAACAGGAACTCATTAACGGAACATGCTGGCATGATTTCGTTACGGACATTGATTATAACGGTCATAAGGTAAACATTGCAGAATACAGGGAGGAGCGGGATGTGCTGATAAAAAAGGGAAGCAGGAAAGGGGAGACAGAAAACATAAAGGCAGGGTTCCTGTTTCTGACGGACCTTCCCGTTAATCAGAAAAATGTGGCTGCACTGGTGGAAGCCGGAAGGAGGCGGTGGAAAATAGAAAACGAAGGCTTTAACGCGCAGAAAAAACACGGATATTATCTGGAACATTTATTCAGCAGGAACTATCAGGCATTGAAAAACCATTATTACCTGATACAGATCGGGCATATGATATCCCAGATAATGGAGGCGTGGGAAAAACTCTGGAAAAGCACAGCGCTGTCCCTGTCGGAAAAGCACAGCCGGATATTTGAATCATTCCAGAATATAAAGTTATCAGAACACAGGCATGAAACAGGAAAGCGCTTTCAGATAAGGTTCCGGTAATGGAATGCACTGGAAAGGGGGGGATGCCCGGATATGGCACAATAACCTAAAAGCGTTTTCAAAATTACAGCAGGGGGAGTTTTTTGTTTTAAAATACTATCATCAAAAGTTGCAATATATTGAAAGATATATGTAATTGGCACTGATAAATCCATAATTTAATCGTCAGAGCTGTAGACGGTGGGTTAAGGTAGCCAAAAGTGGTGGTTTATGTTATACTTGCGTTATGGGAACATGGAAATCAAAGATCAGACATATCATGCCCTAGGGGTACAAATATTTGTTACAGTACCATATTATTTTCTTATGTAAGTATAGAAAGAAACTGCTGACGTCAAAGCAAATATCAGATGATATCAAACAGTTTTCTTATGAGGTATGCCAAAGACATAAGGTGATTATTAGATACATGGAAACAGAGAAAGACCATATTCATTACATGATAGAAATAAAACCAACAATGTCTGTTAGCAAAATCGTAAATCTGATGAAAAGTTACACTACATATCATATTTGGGAAAGGTATCCGGATTATCTGCAAAAACATTTTTGGAAAGAGCATACTTTTTGGACAGATGGGTACTTTGCCGTAGTGTAGGGAATGTATCCGAAGAGATGTTGCGTAAATACATAGAAAACCAAGGATAGAAGGCGGTGACAGTAAGTGTTAAAAGCATATAAATACAGGATATATCCAAATAAGGAGCAAAAAATACAGATTGCAAAAACATTTGGCTGTTGCCGCTTTGTTTATAACCGGACACTTGCATACAGAAAAGAAAAATACGGGAATGGTAAAGAATCCGTTACTAAAACAGACTGTAATAATTACTGCAACAGGGAATTAAAGAAAAAGTATGAATGGCTGAAAGAAGCGGACAAATTTGCTCTGACAAATGCCATTTACAATATGGATGCGGCATACCGGAAATTTTTTAAAGAACATGCAGGATATCCAAAGTTTAAAAGCAAACATGATAACCATAAATCCTATACGACAAATTTTACAAATGGAAATATAGCAGCAGATTTTGAGCATGGGAAAATAAAACTTCCAAAATTAAAGACAGTAAAAGCAAAACTGCACAGGAAATTTACAGGAAAAATAAAATCAGCCACAATATCCCAAGTACCAAGTGGAAAATATTATGTGTCAGTGCTAGTGGAAACAGAGCATGAAGAACTAGCGCAAACAGGAAGAAACATAGGTTTGGATTTAGGTATAAAAGATTTGTGCATTTCGTCAGATGGAAAAAGGTACGAAAACGCAAAGATTATAAGGAGACATGAGAAGAAGCTTGCAAAGTTGCAAAGACAGTTATCCCACAAAGAAAAAGGAAGTAATAATTATTATAAACAGAGAAGAAAGATAGCATTGTGCCATGAGAAGATTACAAATACCAGAAAAAATAACCTGCATAAGATTTCTTATAAAATTATCAGCGAAAACCAAGTGATAGTTACAGAAAACTTACAGATAAAGAATATGGTAAAGAATCATCATCTGGCAAAATCTATTACAGATGCATCATGGTATGAGTTGACAAGACAGTTAGATTACAAGGCAAAATGGAATGAGAGGAAGTATATAAAAATAGATACATTTTATGCGAGCAGCCAGTTGTGTTCTGTTTGTGGATACCAGAATGAAGAAATAAAAAATTTATCTGTAAGGGAATGGACATGTCCTGATTGTGGTGCAAAACATGACAGGGATGTTAATGCTGCAAAAAATATTTTAGCAGAAGGACTAAGACAAATAGCATAATATAAATAGGGACGGTGCAGCCCGAATTAACGCCTGTGGAGATAGTAGGTTACGAGGTCGATGAAGCAGGAAGCCCATTGGCTTTAGACAATGGGTAGTTCACAGAGAATCCTGCGTGTCGCGGCTTTGATGCGGAGCGTATAAATTCTCCGCAAAGTGGGGAGCGCTAGGATGAAGTCCGGAAAGAAAAGGTGACAAAATGGAAATTAAAAAATGTGTGAAGGAATCTTTTTCAGTAATTGGAAAAGAAGGTTCTACAAAAGATGGCGCAGGCTTTATACAGAAATTGTGGGAAGATGCAAACAGTCACTTTCATGAAGTTGCCCACCTTGCAAAAAAGGATGAAAATGGAAATATTGGCGGCATATGGGGAGCAATGTCTGATTTTTCTCGATCTTTCAAACCATGGGAAAATCATTTTACGGAGGGACTGTACCTTGCGGGCGTAGAGGTTGCAGATGAAGCGGAAGCCCCGGCAGGATGGGTAAAATGGACACTTCCCGGATATGAATATTTGTATGTAAAATGTACGGAAGAGGATGTATTTGTAAAGGTGTTGAAATATATGGAAGAACAGGGGATAGAACTGGCAGGGGCAGTCCACGACTTTAATTGTCCGCAGGAAAATGGACAGGGATATATGTTTTTTCCAATTTGTAAGCTATAAAAAGGGATTATTATTGATGAGATTTTATCAAAATTGCAGACAGAGGATTGCCTGGTACATACCATTTCCCTGATTTGTGATGCGGATAGTCTGAGAAAACGTCTGAAAAAGGATATAGATGCAGGTATCCGGTCAGAGGATGTAATTCAAAGAAGCATTGCCCGGATTGGTTTGTATGAAAAGTTAGATACGGAAAAAATAGATGTTACCCATATAACACCGGAACATGCAGCGGAAAGAATTGTGAATGTAGAGAGAGGAAAAACGGATGCAGAAATATTATATTACCGGTAGCAGATTTAAGAAATTATAATGAGGTTTTGACAATGGATGAATTAAAGGCTGAGGTTGGAGAGCAGACTTATAATGAAATTGTGAATCAATCGTTAAGTCTCTTTTGCACATCATTCCGTTCCTGATCTTGTTGATTGTGCAGGATAATTTTATAGAAGATGCTTGCAAAGGGAATGAAGATGAATTATAATTGGTTTTGACAAGCACGCATCAGATGTGTTTTCCCGCGCAGCCAGATTTTAAAGGGTTTGCAGGGGATTTTGGAGTTATTTGTGTTAAAAAATAGGCAGAAAATGGTTTTGCCACGCAAAAGGGGTCTGGAGCAGGCATAAATAGCGGGCTGTAGAGGACAGGGTTAAGAAGATAAGAACCCCGTAAGGGGACGGCAACCTGAATTAGAATCTCATACACGTTTTAATCAATAATGGTTAAGAAGATAAGAACCCCGTAAGGGGACGGCAACAAAGAAGAAAAACTACCTATAAACATTGTATTAGAACGTTAAGAAGATAAGAACCCCGTAAGGGGACGGCAACCACCCAAGCTATTAAGCAGTACCTTTAAGGCTAGGTAGTTAAGAAGATAAGAACCCCGTAAGGGGACGGCAACTCCCATGCTCTTTTCATTACTTTTCTCAAGTCACCTGTTAAGAAGATAAGAACCCCGTAAGGGGACGGCAACGAATACTTCGGATGAATTAAATCCTGGATCGCAACTAGTTAAGAAGATAAGAACCCCGTAAGGGGACGGCAACTTGCCCAGTTTGTGATAATACCTGTACGATTCGGTGGTTAAGAAGATAAGAACCCCGTAAGGGGACGGCAACTTGTTCATAGTTGTGTTTGTCATGGTTAATACCTCGTCTAGTTAAGAAGATAAGAACCCCGTAAGGGGACGGCAACTTCCCACGCTTCGTCCTGATGCTCTCTCAGCTTTCTGTTAAGAAGATAAGAACCCCGTAAGGGGACGGCAACACTCCCTGCGCCGCTGGTCTGCCTATGCGTGATTTTGTTAAGAAGATAAGAACCCCGTAAGGGGACGGCAACTTCCGTCTTTCAGAGCGTCGGCGTATTCCTTTTTCTGGTTAAGAAGATAAGAACCCCGTAAGGGGACGGCAACTGTTGAAATGTTTCCACTGTTCAGCTTTACATCTCATTGTTAAGAAGATAAGAACCCCGTAAGGGGACGGCAACACTTTATGCTGTTGTTAGATGGCTGTTATGCTATAGTTAAGAAGATAAGAACCCCGTAAGGGGACGGCAACTCTTTGCACTTCTCTTTGAATTGTTCCAGTATTGTTAAGAAGATAAGAACCCCGTAAGGGGACGGCAACCGTGTTCTCAAACATCCAGTCAAAATTGATAACATGTTAAGAAGATAAGAACCCCGTAAGGGGACGGCAACTCCTGTTTGGTTTGTTGTTTGCTTGTTTCTATTTTGTTAAGAAGATAAGAACCCCGTAAGGGGACGGCAACGAAATGTTAGAATAATTTATTCCATACATGAAGAAATCACAGCCATACGGCTTGACCACCGGCTCTGCCGGTGGTTTGGATGAACCCCTCCGGGGCATTTTTCGGTACCGCCTATAGGCGGTGTCTAAGCAACCCCTTTTTCGGTGCTGCCTATAGGCAGTATTTCACTAACCTCTGGTACTTGGCTGCCTCTTAAAAGAGGCTCTTTATCCTTCCATTCTACTGCATTCCTCCTGCTCTTCGATGTACTTTTTGATTGTCTCTTCGTTCACTTGCCCAATCGTCTCGGCATAATATCCTCTTGCCCAAAAATGTCTGCCATACTTGTCCCTGTATTCTGGGTGTCGGTCAAATATCATCAGGGCACTCTTTCCTTTCAATTTTGACATCACTTCCGAGATACTCATCTTGGGCGGAATCGAAACATACAGATGTACATGGTTTGGACATACTCCGCCTTTTATCAATTTTACTCCTGTGATTTTACATACTGTGGACAATATCTCGCCAACCTCTTTCCCAATCTTCCCATACATTACTTTCCGGCGATATTTCGGAATAAAAACAATATGATACGTGCAATTATACTTGGTATGTGCTAAAATCTGATTATCCATTATGGATACCTCCTGCTATTGTTGATTAGGTTGCCTAGACCCAAATCTATGATAACATGGAGGTTTTATTTTTGGTACTTTAGGGATCGCTACTGCTCACTCTATTCTCCCCAGCTCTGCTCTTAACTTGACCCACAAGTTTATATGGATATCCTCTTGTTTCTATGCTATACTAAAGAAAAAGAGGTGATCCGTATGACGGCAGAATATACGAATTGGGAAACGGAATTTGTAGATGTAAAATTTGTTGATCAGCGTTTGAAATCACGTTTTTTTAAAATTATGGATGCATTTGCTGCAGCGCCAGATAAATCCACCTGGGCTGCAGCCGGATCCAGAAGTTCTGCAAAAGCAGCGTATCGCTTCTTTAGTAATAAGGATGTATCCAGGGATGAACTGTTGGATAGTGTATCTAGGGCAACTGTAGAAAAAATGAAACATGCGGATGCAGATTGGATACTTGCCATTCAGGATACCACATCTGTTTGTCGGACGGCAAATTGATGGAAACGCAAACAGCGAATTATTTTTCCGACATTTATCCTATTGACTGCGCAGTGCTGTCTGCAAATGCATAGTCCTGTCAAAAATGCTGCACGTTGTTGTCGGTATTGTTTTTCCGCCTGAAATGCAAAAGGCCATGGATCCCATCATGAGACACACGGCCCATATGAAAAATTTAGTTTTTCTCCTGCTTGTCGGCCAGAACAGGAAGATGAACCAGGCCGGTGGCGACAGTCACTGCATCCACCTTCCGCATCAGGGAGCCGATCCTTTCTTCATTCCAAAAGATATCGGAGAAATCGGAGAGCTCGCACCCTACATCATGGTTAGGGATGCACAGGTAGTTCCCATATTTATGCCGTCCGGCGAGGATGTGGAAGTAAGTCCCCCGCCCATTGATCTCAGCTTCATACCATCCGTTCCCCGTGCTCAGCAGGATGATCTGCCCCGTCCAGGTCTCCTTGCGGGAACCGCTTTTCAGGATACAGGTATAATTCATGTTCCATTCCTCCTATCCGAGATTCTGGCTGCTGACAGAAGCCAGGATGACATCCGTATCGATCACTTTCTTGTCCATCTGTGCCCCTAGAGTCAGCGCGTCGGTCATCAGGTTGTCCACCAGGCGGGGCTCCCCTGGGAGTGACTGTGGACGGCAGAAAGCGCCGCCTGGTCGATGATGGAGGCTGCGCCTCCGGCACAGGCGATCTTGTGGAGGATGTACTGCGCCACTTCGGAGTCTGAGAACCCGGAAAAGTTGTAGTGCACTGTGATCCTCTGGCGCAGGGCCTCATGGACGGGCTTTTTCAGGGTGCTGTTCAGGTGGGGCTCGCCGCAGAGGATGAGCGTGAAGCAGTTCAGGGAGTCATACCCATAGTTCATGAGCATCTTGATGTCCTCCAGGATGCCGGTAGAGAGGTATTGTGCCTCATCGACGGCCAGGAGGAGGGGCTGCTTCTTGTCCTTGTAAAGGTAGAGGATCTGCTCCTGTACGGCGCGGAACATCCCAGGCTTGCCGCCCCTTGGCTCTAGCCCCAGGACAGAGCAGAGCTGGCGGTAGAATTCCATGACGCTGACGGTGGAGAGGCAGATGTACTCCATGTGGTAGAGGTTTGGATTGAGGTTCTTTGCAAAGCAGCGCAGGGCGAAGGATTTGCCCATGCCGGGGCGTGCGGTAAAGAGTCCTATACCCCTTGTGTCCTTTAAGTAGTCCAGGCGGGACGTCATCTCGGAGATGTCCTTTGAGAGGAACCGGTCCTTTTCTCTTGCGTTCTGTTTGTCAAAGGGATTGAAGGAAAGCCCATAGTAGGAACGGAACATCAGACCTCACCCCCGATCCTTGAATAATCGATGGAGGGCGTGTTGTTGCGTTTCGTCCTGCAGTTCTCGTTCTTATCCGTAGGCCGGATGGGGTAATGCGCCCCCTCACAAAGGATGAAGGCGGAGGACATGTCGTCCGGCAGGAAACGGATCTCCACTTTTGAAGAAATGAACTGCATGGGAACGTCATAGGACACCTTGTCGATGGAGACGGTAGAGTCCTTGTTCACCTTCCTGGTGATGCGGTTCAGGAAACATTCCTCCAGCCACTCCCTGGACTTAGGGCTTCGGATGGAGGAGCGTGTCTGCTGGTAGCGTTGCATGGGCGTGGTGCCAATACCGGAATGGACAGACGTATTGTAGGTGCGCATATAGTCCTTAAGCAGCCCGTTAAACTGCGCCAGCGAGGTGATGGAATCCATGTCCAGTGTATAGAGCCAGGTTTCTTTCAGCGTCCTGAACTGGCGTTCTATCTTAGCCTTGGAAGCGCCGTCACGAATTTTTGTATGCAAAAGGACCGTCCCGATGGAGCCGCAGATGAGGGAGAGCTGCTCATTTGAATAGCTGCATCCGTTGTCGACATAGAGCTTCGCCGGGATTCCATGGGCGGCCACGGCATCCCTCAACACCTTCTGGAAGTTATAGGCATTATCGTTATAGAAGAGGCCGCCGCCCACCAGAAAACGGGAATGGTCATCAATAATCATAATGCAGTAGACTCTCCTGCGCCGTCCGTCCTCCGTGATAAAAGGCAGGTAACAGGTATCGGCCTGCCACATCTTCCCAAAGGCATCTTCTTCAAATGCCTTCCTGTCCCGCATGCCGGGGTTGCGTGCCGATTTCAGGTCATGTTTCCTGACGAAGCGCTGGACGGCGCAGACGCTGACTGTGGCAGGGATGAAGGCTTCTTCAACGAGGTGCCGGTGGATCTGTGTAGCGTTCAGCCGTGGGAAGGCCTCCTTGAGGCGGTAGATCTCCTCGATGGCCGTGTCTGGGAGTACCCGTGTGGAGCCCTTATCGGAACGCTCCTGCGGCATGAGGGCGTCGATGCCGCCGTTCTGGTAGAGGGACACCCATTTGCTGAGGGTCTTGGGGCTGTACTGGAACACGGAGCCGTCAGGCAGGGCGAGGGGCTTTTCCGTGACTCTCTGGTAATAGGCGTTCCTGGACGCATCCGGATAAAGGCCATGGATGACCGGCGCTATGAGAGCGAGGCGGAACTGCGCCATGGCGGCTGCGTCTGAAAGTTTTTTTTGATTGTTGTCCATAGAAATGTCCTCCTTAAGTGGTTTTCCCCCATTATGGGGCAGAAACGGGAGGAAAGCCATGCCCATGGCGTGTGGTTGGAGGAAAACAGTTCATGGGCCGAACACCTGTTGGCAGTAAGGCGCCGGATTTTTATGGGACTGGAGGAAGGACTTTGTAAAACGGCGGACAAAGGCGGAGGCGAAATCCGAATAAGCCGGCTGCGTGAGCAGGGACTTAAGGAAGGAAAGGCCGGAAACCTCCATGGAGGAAAGCACGCCGAGCCAATCTTCCTTCTGCACCCGAAAGAGCTGCAGCCATCGGCGCAGCTGGGAAAGGGTGATGCCGAAGCGTTCGCATAGCCTTTCCACAGTGGAAAGGCGCAGGAAATACTCCGCCAGGACACGTAGAAGGAAGAACAGGCCGTAGCCGGAGTAGGGAATGATGAAGTCCGGGAGGATGGCATGGGTATGGCCACAGGTACAGATAAGGCGCATGATGCAGAGGCTGTGGCGGACCTGGGTGCCGCCTATAAAGTCCACCAGGGAGCGGTCATAGTAGGCATGGATGCGGCAGGATCCCTTTCCCCCACAGCAGGGACAGGTCTGCAGTTCCGAACGGAATCCGGCCATAAAGGAATCGAACAGGATCTTTGATGAACTTTTTATACGAACCAGCTTGCAAAACAGGGAATTTTCTCTTATCATAATATATGTCGGTGGTGCCGGATCCTCATGAGAGGGACATGATCCCGTATAAGGCAGGCACACTGGTATGCGAGAGAAAGAACGAACTGTGGAAGGGGCTGTTCTTTCTCTTTTTTTGTTCCATAAAAACTATATCGGAATGACATGGGATGGTCAAGAGGAAAACGTGCCGCCTCCTGTAGCACACTTTTATAGACAGTGTATAAAAATTGAGATTATAATTTGACGTTTTTGTGCGGGAGATAGGAACTTTAATTTGCTGGGCTACAATCTGTTGGATTTGGAAACCGGAAAGCAATCAAAGGAATGGGATACCATTGCAGTACGGAACAGAGGGGAATGCTTGTACATTCTTGTATAGCGGCCACAGACCAGGGAATTCCCCTGGGCCTTCTTTATCAGGAAATACATACGAGGGATGTACGCAGGGATGACTCTGGAACAAAAGATGAAAAACGTTCCAGGCCAATAGAAGAAAAAGAGAGCTACCGATGGATTCATACAATGAACGAAATTCATCAGAGGGTTGCAGAAGATATTCCGGTATTGACAGTATGTGACCGTGAAGGAGATTTTTATGAATTTTTTTCGAACGCTGCAGATTTGGGAGAAAATTTTCTGATTCGGCTAGTGCAAAACCGCATGGTGGATGACGGAAAAAAGATTTTTCATGAACTCCACCAGTCTCCTGTGGCTGGAAGTATGGTTGTCAGGATGGGCAGGAATCCCAAAGAACACATTCCAGCCAGAAATGTAAAAATGGATTATCATTATAAAGAGGTTGTGGTTCACTGTCCAAAAAGGAGAACAGAAAAACATATACGAGAAAAACTTGTACTAACAGCAATTTATGTACATGAATCCGGAAAAAAAGGAACCGAATGGTTTCTGCTAACAACGGTAAGAGTAAAAAACGAAAAAGATATAGAAAAGCTGATACAATGTTATGCACACAGATGGAAAATAGAACGTTTTCATTTCATCTTAAAAAGTGGATGCAAAATAGAGAAAAATCAGGCGAGGGAATATGAGAGATTAAAATTTTTAACATTACTATATTCGGTTATCGCACTGCAGATACTAAATTTGACTTATTTAGGAAAAATATGTCCGGAAATCTCGAGTGAAATTGTGTTTGATAAAGAAGAATGGAAAATATTATACTGCTGTGCAAGAAAAACAAAAGAAATTCCTGAAACATATACACTGAAAGAGGCGATTTATGATTTAGGGATTCTGAGTGGAATAAAAGGTGCTCCGAGCGATGGTATGCCCGGAGCACGTTCTATTTGTCAGGGCTTAGAGGTTCTTTGCTCATTACTTGCTTATCGAAAATATATGTTATAATTGTGGGTCAAGTTAAGAGCTCTGCTGGGGGCTTAATGGACGTTCAGTTAAGAAGATAAGAACCCCGTAAGGGGACGGCAACGCAGCTTGATATGTACTTCCCGAAAATAGGCATTTGTTAAGAAGATAAGAACCCCGTAAGGGGACGGCAACGATACCAGTGTATATCCATCAAAATTTTTCTCTTGTTAAGAAGATAAGAACCCCGTAAGGGGACGGCAACACTTCAAAAGAGGATGTGAGACACCATCTTCATATTGTTAAGAAGTTAAGTCACCTACACAAAGGAATAGTAACATTCAAGGAAAAAGTGAGTAGACTATGATCGCAAAAGTATAAGAACCCATGTGACTGTCATATACTCAGCAAACAGAACATGTTTTTGCAATGCACAGCATCTTTGGCAGCAGCCGCGTTTTTACAATATTTAACAACTTCAAAAATACACTTGCTTTATCGAATAACCAAGTATCGCCAGCATAACTGCGATAAAATATTTAACAACTTCAAAAAATACACTTGCTTTATCCCGGCAAATACGATAAAATTAAAATAATTAATGAAACGGAACAAACAAGATTACAAATACAGATAGAAAGAAAAACAGAAGGAATAACTGCCCGAATATGGTAACGGTTATCGTTTCGGTGGAAAAATACTATGAGCTTATTATACGTGAATGAAAATAACGCCTGCATCGGAATCGAAGCAAATCGTTTTGTAGTAAAATATGCGGATGGCATGAAAAAGATGATTCCGGCTGAAACATTGGAAAGTATTGCTATTATGGGATATGCGCAGATGACAACGCAATGTGTACGGGAATGCTTAAAGCGGGGGATTCCGGTTTCATATTATTCAAAGGGTGGCAGTTATTTTGGGCGGCTTCAGTCTACCGGACATATTGATGCAAAAAGACAAAGACAGCAATGTGCACTGTATCAGTCAGACTTTGCTCTGCAGCTTTCAAAAAGAATTATACGAGCAAAGCTAAACAATCAACTGGTGGTCTTGCGGCGATATGAAAAAAGTAAAAATCGTTCTGTGAGTGAACAGTTAAACAGGATAAGAAACTGCAGAGAGAAGGTTGCGGAATGTTTATACATCCCAGAAATAATGGGATATGAGGGGCAAGGCGCGAAAGCTTATTTTGACGGACTTTCCGGTCTGATTGATCCGGAATTTGTTTTTCATGGGCGTAATAAGAGGCCGCCTCGAGATGAATTTAATTCTATGATCAGTCTTGGCTATTCCATTTTATTAAACGAAATATACGGGAAAATCGAAGCAAAAGGATTAAATCCTTATTTCGGATTTTTACATAGAGATAATGAGAAGCATCCGACGCTGGCAAGTGATATGATGGAAGAGTGGCGGGCAGTAATTGTTGATGCGACTGTTATGAGCATGGTCAATGGGCATGAGATTCAAAAGGTGGATTTTGTAAAAGATGCCGAGGAACCAGGATGCTATCTGACCAAAAATGGAATAAAAAAATATTTGACAAAATTGGAAAAGAAGCTGCAGACAGAGGTCAGATATTTAGATGATGTTGACTATGCTGTCAGCTTTCGTAGAGGTATTGCGTTGCAGATGGAATCATTGGTAAAGGCGATTACATATGCTGATGCTGATATTTATAAACCCATTCAAATCAGGTAAGACGATGGATAGAGAAAATTATTTTTTGATATCGAAGAAAATCCGGATAATGATAAAGTATTTGTTTTAATTATATATGATATTATCAATAACAAAACAAGGACAAAATTATCAAAGTTGCTGCTTGGTTATGGATTTCGTATTCAAAAATCAGCTTTCGAAGCAATCATTACAAAGAGAAAGTACAAAGAACTTCTGAAGCGTCTGCCGGCATTTGCAGGAGAGGAAGACAGTATTCGAGTTTATAAAATAGTAGGCAAAGGACAGGTAATTACCTTCGGAAAGGAAGCAGAGGAAACAGTTGAAGATGTGGTTGTAATTTAAGTAGGGAGGCAGTTATATGCATTCATCAGATCATACGGACTTTTTCAGCCGCGGCTTCACGCATGGCGGCGTTTTTCATGCAGATGATATATTTTCCACCGCATTTCTGCGGATCTTAAATCCGGAAATTCAAATTGAACGAGGCAATACGGTACCACAATCTTTTAATGGAATTGTGTTTGATATTGGAGGCGGGCAGTTCGACCATCATCAAAAAGACAGCAGGATCCGGACAAATGGCGTGCCATATGCTGCTTTCGGGCTTTTGTGGGAGCAGTTTGGCACGCGTTTATTTTCTGAAGAGGATGTACGAGACTTTGACGCCGCGTTTATTCAGCCGTTGGACCGGTCGGACAATACCGGGGAAAAAATATGATCTGTCAGATCGTGGCGGATTTTAATCCATCCTGGCAGGATGAGACGGATCAGGCAGAAGCATTTGAACAAGCGGTGGCATTTGCAAAAGGAATTTTGGAAAGACGGTTTCAGCATAGGAAGGCAGAGCAGAATGCTTTTGAAACAGTACGCAAACAGGCAGAAAAGTGCGGCAGCGGCATTTTATATTTGGAACGTGCGATGCCGTGGAAGGAAGCCGTGAAAGATTTGGATATTTACTATGTCATTTACCCTTCGATCAGAGGTGGTTATAATATACAGGCAGTTCCTTTGCAGCAGGATCAGGAGCAGCTAAAACGGCCGTTTCCGGAAAGCTGGCGGGGGCTGGATGCCGGGAAGCTTTCTGTGTTGACGGGCATAGAGGATTTTATGTTTTGTCATCATGCAGGATTTTTATGCGCGGTAAAGACGCTGGACAGTGCTTTTCTGATAGCAGAGCTTGCTTCAAAAAATAAAGGAAACTGACAAAGGAGAAGATTGGATTATGGGCGTACATTTTTTGTCTGTGCTGGGAACAAATTTGTATGAACCGGTTGTTTACGAATTTACGGGAAAAGAACAGGAAGCAGCAGAGCAGCAATTTGTTCAGATTGCCTTGATGCATTCCTGGAAGGAACAGATTTTAAACGATGGAAAAATAACGATATTACTGACGGATGGTGCAAGGGCCAAAAACTGGTTGGATCGTGACTATGATAATAAGGACGTAGCTTTTTCGCAAAGATGGGCATCTGAAAAAAAGCGTGAAGTGCAGGAAGGAAAACGCAAAGCAGGAATGTGTACAGTTTTGCAGGCGCAGGAGCCGCAGCTGTTTGAAAAAGTGTCGGAAATATCGATCTTGGATGCGAAAACCGAAGAAGAAATCTGGTCTGTGTTTGAGACGATTTATGAAAGCATTGGTGAAGGGGACGAGATTGTTTTCGACATTACACATAGCTTCAGGTCGATACCGCTGCTTGCAGTTACAGTGATGAACTATGCAAAAGTACTGAAAAACTGCAGCATCAAAGGGATTTACTATGGCGCCTTTGAAGCGGCGCAGGTAAGGGATGGCGTGAAATACGCGCCGGTGATTGATCTGACTGTTTATAATGAAATATTGGACTGGACGAATGCTGCCGAGGCTTTTATGAAGTATGGCATTGCTGCAAAAATGAAGGCGGTCTATGATGAGAAGATTCATCGAATAAGACTGGAGAGCGGTCAGGAAGTATTCAAACAACGAATCGATCAGTGGAAGCCGGTGAAATACAAAGTAGATGCCATGCAGAATTTGGCAGAATGCATCTATACGAACCGGGGTACGGATGCAAAAGAAATTAAAATAGGAAATGCTTACCGAAGAAGCATTAAGAATGCGTATATGCATTTAATAGAAAACAGTACGGAGCAGTCAAAACATATCGCAAGAGAAATAAAGCCGTTGTATCCGCTGATGGAAAAGATCGAGAGCAGGTATCAGGAATATTTTGACAAAGAGAAAAATTACGAAGTTGGGCTAGGCGTTGTGAAGTGGAGCATTGACAATCATATGATACAGCAGGGGTATACGGCGCTGGAAGAAACGGTCAAAACGTATCTGTGCTACAGATATAACCTGGACGATAAAACGGAAGCTACAAGAGATGACGTGATTGGGCGAATACTTACCGGATTAAACAAAATAATGAGTACGAAAAAAGCGTCCGTACAGGAATTTCAATCATACAGAGAGCGGGAGCCGGAGAAAGTTCTTATGGAGATCCGCGGAAGAATGGATCCGAAGGCTGTGGAAAAGTATGACAGCCTGATTAATGAAATGATCCGTACGATGCCGCTGCAGTTGGTAGTATTGGGAAGCTGTGTGAAAGAGCTTCGCAATGATATCAGCCATATGGGATTTCGGATATCTCCGCAGACTGCAGAAAGGCTGGGGAGCTTATTGAAAACATATTATGAGGAATTTCTTGCTTTTATTCAGGCAGAATCAGCCTGGCAGGATACACCATCGGAAACGGTCTGATGCAGCAACAATCGGACGCTGTAACAATAAGATAAGGAGCAGAGCATGAACGAACGCTATCTAACAATTCTGGAAGTCTCTCAGAAGCAGGCGTACATTTTTCAAAACAATGAACTGCGCAGTAATGTATTAAATTCTGCTGATATTGCGTGGATTACAAGCGGAGAATATCTGGAACAGACAATACATGACAAAGAGATTTTCAGTATGGAACAAAATCTTGTCTACGACGGAGGCGGGCATACGATACTGGAATTTGCCACACAGGAAACGGCGATCGCATTTACAAAAAAAGTAACAAGAACCATACGCAAGGATTATCCGGGTATCGAAATTTTTGCGGCTACATACGGATACGATGCTTGTCTGACGCCGGGCGATAATCTTAAGGAACTTCTGAAACAACTGGAACGGAAAAAATCGGTGCGCCTGTCTGCTTTTCACCAGGGCAGCTTTGGCGTGGAAAAGATGGATGTAAATACAAAAAAACCAATGTTTCAAGGGGAACTGGGAGAACAAAAGAGTTATGACCGGATGCCGCAGAAAGAAAAAGAAATCGAAGAACAGCTGTTACCACAGGGATTTCATCTGGCACGAAAATTTGAAGATCTGGGCGGTTCAAAAGATGAGTCAAATTTTATTGCCGTCGTGCACATAGATGGCAATGCAATGGGTAAAAGGGTGGAAAGCATACAAAAAAACTATGGGCAGGATACATGGGAGCATTATAAGAAAAAGATAAGGGCTTTCAGTCGGTCTATTGATGAACAGTTTAAAGAAGCTTATCGGGAAATGGCGGAGTTTGTAGCGCATAATATCAAAAACGGCGGGCTTGCGGAGCTGGATCTGAAAGAAAACAGGCTGCCGGTGCGCAGGATCATTACGGCTGGAGATGATATTTGCTTTGTATCCGAAGGAAGGATCGGAACGGAATGCGCGGCTTATTTTTACGTGCGCTTGCAGATAAGAAAAATGCTGTAGATGGAAAAGGATATGCGGCGTGTGCCGGAGTAGCAATCGTACACCAAAAATATCCGTTTTATAAAGCTTATGAGCTGGCGGAGCGTTTATGCAGCAATGCCAAAAAATATGGAGCGTCTTTGAGTGAAGATGGAAGCGGCAGCGATGTATCGGTGATCGACTGGCATATTGAATTTGGTGAGATCAAAGATACGTTGGAACAGATACGGGAAGATTATATAGACGCAGATGGCAAGTGTATCCTGCGCAGGCCCTATATCGTATCTGCATCGGAACAAATCAAAACAGCAGAACCGCTCAGACAGTATGACGTGTTTAAAGATTTCCTTGTGGACACGATATGGAAAGAAGGCTATGCCAGAGGTATGCTCAAGGAGCTGCGTTCGGTGTTTGGAAAAGGTGAGCAGGAGATCGAATATTATCTGAAATTTCACAAAATGCGCAAGCTCTTAAAAGAAAATCTTGGCGGCAGATCGGTGCTTTTACCGGATGTTGTGGAGATGATGGATACGTTTCTGCCATTATGCAGTAAGGAGGAAGTACAGTGAGGATCAGAATGCAGTTATTATCGGATGCGATATTTGGAAACGGTATGAGCGTTCCCGGAGGCGAGGATCTTTCGGTTTTGACGGATGAACATGGATTTCCTTATTACAAGGGCGGCACATTTAAAGGCGTATTCCGGGAAGCGCTTGAGCAATATCTGTTCTGGACGGTTCCTAAAGGGGAGCAGAAACAATCTCAGATCCGTGCAGGAGCAGACGCGCTGCTTGGAAAAGAAGGAAACGATGCAGCGGAAAATCCGCGGCAGCTGGTGTTTTCCGATTTTCAGCTGTCTGATCATGTCAAACAGTGTATGCTGGCAGAAGCAGATACGGACAGCGCGGGCTGCCAGCAGGAAATCCTTGACTCTTTGACGCATCTGCGCACATTTACAAGGCTTACCGAAGACGGCATTGCAAAGGAAGGTTCGCTGCGAAGCCTGCGCTGTGTGAATAAAGGTCTG
The DNA here is from genome assembly GCF_000364225.2 of Eubacterium plexicaudatum ASF492. Taxonomy (GTDB): domain Bacteria; phylum Bacillota; class Clostridia; order Lachnospirales; family Lachnospiraceae; genus Eubacterium_J; species Eubacterium_J plexicaudatum. Next base: position 2,043,878 of record NZ_AQFT02000001.1, on the reverse strand, counting down.
AGTTTTTACAGCGAAGTATCCTGCAGCGGCAGTGATGCGCAGCTGTTGACAGAAGTTTTTTCCGGTATCCGCTGGATCGGTACAATGCGCAATCGTGGATTTGGAAAGATTCGGATTACCACAGTTGAATAAGGAGGAAGAGCGTATGTCGGACTATTTAAAAATTGTAATGCGCAATGTAGAGCCGGTGCGTGTTTCGGATGCGGCTACCAGCCAGAGCGGCCAGACCATGACCTTTCGGTATCTTCCGGGAACGGCTATTCGTGGGCTTGTGATCAATGCGCTGGCGGCGGAACCGGATTTCGAACAGATGAAAAAAATATTATTTTCTTCCAGGATCAGATATCTGAACGCGTTTCCGACCGATCACGATCAGGCGTTGCTGCCGTCTCCGAAGGGATTTTATGAAGATAAGACCGACGTAAAGGGAAAAAAAGAGATCCGTAATGTGATTGCGGATAGAGATTCCTGCGAAGGCTATAAAAGAGCGGCGCTTGGCAGGTTTTGCCGGATAAACGGGGACTGTGTGGATTATTATCAGATCGAAACGGGATCGGATTTGAAAATAAAGATCAACTTGAAGGCTGGCGAAAAGCAGAATGTATTTCGGAATGAGTACATTGCGGCCGGATATGTATTTACCGGGTATATTGCAGTTGAGGAAGAAAGTCTGAAGGAGCGGATCCGAAGCGTATTTGACAGACAGGTCATCCTTGGCAGCGGGCGCAGCGCGGGACTGGGAAAATGTGAAATTTTGGAATGCACATATACGGACAGACTGCCGTACGAAGAAGTGCTTGTAAAAGAAGAGCAGCCTTCGTCCTGCTATATGATGCTGCTGTCAAATACGGCTATGCGCGGCGCAAACGGGGAGATCTGCGGGCTGGATCCGGAAAAACTCGGTGCACAGCTGGGCGTAAAAAATCTGCGTATCGAAAGCTGCTCCGCTTCGACTGTGATCGTAAAAGGATACAGCCGTGTCTGGAAAGGGCCGGTGCCTTCGGTGACGATGTATGAGCAGGGGAGTGTATTTTTGCTGCGGTACGATGGAACGCTGACCAAAGAGCGGATGTATGCCGTTTGTGATCAGGGGATTGGAATACGCGTAAATGAAGGCTTTGGCCGGGTGCTGTTTTTAGAGCATTACGACAAGATCCGTTATAAGCAGGCGGTGCCGGACTGCCGCAGCATAGTCCAGGTGGTGGATGCTCCCAAAATAACAGGTGATGACGAAACGTTAAAAATAGCAGCAAAAGGCTTCTACCGCAGGCGATTACAGCAGGCATTGAACCGGTATGTAGTGGATCATCCGATAAAAACAGAAAAGATTTCAGACAGTCAGCTTGGAACGCTCGAATCGTTTGCGGCTGCGTACAAATATGATCCGCAGAAGGCAAAATGTATGATCTTTGATTTTTTGGACTACGCCGGAGAAAAGGAGCAGAAAAACCGGGTACAGAAAGAAAAAACAGTATGAGGGAGCTTAAGGCGTATGTCAGCCATATTTTTGGGACAGATCCGGAAGAACTGCTGTGCGTACGTACGAAACATGCACATACGGTTATGGGCATTCCGAAGCAGGAGATCTTTTCAGCGGATGATGCCGACCGCATACGGCTGGAGCTGATCATACGCATGATCCGGTACCGGAACAAAGAGGAGGAGAGATAAATGGCGGTTTGCACATATGAAAAGATTATAAAATACAGAGTTGCAGCCTGCTGTACGCAACCGCTGCATATCGGAAATGCGATGGGAAGCAAGGAAGAAGTACTGATCCATCCGGTCGATGATCTTCCGTTTATTCAGGCCAGCAGTATCGCCGGTGTATGCAGGGATTATTTTGCAAAAGAATATGGGGAAAGCGCGGCAGAGAAGTTGTTTGGCACAGGGGAAGCAGGATGCGGGAGCAGGATTTGTTTTACCGACGGGATTTTTTCCGGTGACAGACCGGTTCTGGAGCTGCGCCCGCGCGTACGCATTGACCGCAGGACAGGAAGCTGCGGCAGCAGTACGATCAAAGGTACCGGTCAGCAGTCGGGACATAAGTTTCAGGTGGAGTATATTGGCGCCGGAGCAGAGTTTGTCTGTTACATTTATTTGTATGAAGAAAGCATGGCGCAGCAAACAGAACGGATGCTTGCGGCTGTTCATCAGGGGCTTGTACAGCTTGGCGGGCTAAAAAGCAGCGGATGCGGATTTTTAAAGCTGCAGGCGCTTGGCAAAAAGTGTTTACGATGACGCAGGCACAGGACCGCAGAGCGTGGGCAGAGGAGGATGAGCTGCCGGCGGATGCATATGATGATATTTTGACCGGACTGCGGACGGAGGGCGGACAAGGGCCGGCATATGAAATATTTGTATCGGGACGGACGGAAGGCAGTATGCTTGTGAAGAGCATTGCGATAACAAATGCCGGAGGAAATACGTCTTTTTGTACAAATTTGAAAAATGCTGCGCAGGAGCACATTGTGCCAGGAAGCTCTTTAAAAGGTGCGCTTAGAAATCAGATGGAAAAAATAGCAGATTATCTGGGGCGTCAGGAGCTGATTACGGATACGTTTGGGTATACAAAGGATGCTGCAGGAGACGGAAAAGCCGGAAATATCGTGTTTTATGACACGGTTGTTGGAAAAAAAGAAGAAAACGAACGGATGGAACTGTCAAGCCGCATCCATATCGACAAGTTTACAGGCGGCGTCATGGACGGCGGCTTATTTCAGGAGAAAAATATCGCCGGAGAGCTGGAATTTCATATCTCGGTCAAAGATAAAAATAATCCGGATAGTACGAGTGGTCTGCTTCTGCTTGCTTTACGGGATCTGGCAGTCGGCCTGGTGAATATCGGCAGCGGTTATGGCGTAGGAAAAGGTATGATTGCGGTGGAGCGGATTGTGATGAAAGACGAGAAACATCATACAGAAGCAACGGTAACGTTTTCAGATGCAGGCAGTATCGCAGATGGACATGGGTTGATCGCTAAATGTCTGCAGGCAGTATATGGGAAGGAGCAGGCAGTATGATTTACCGGATACAAAAGACAGAAGCAGATCATGCACTGACACAGATCACGGAGTATACTTATGCGCTTTTATATAGGATGAGCGAGATCTTGTTCTGCAGAACGAAAGACTTGCCGCAGATGGATTGGTCGGAATGTCTGGAGGCGCGTTTTTTTGATCAGGAAAAGGAACTGCATCTGTTTGAAGAGGACGGATGCTTAAAAGCGGTCCGGATCACGGAAGCGATTGACAGGCAGGCAATGCAGGAGGAAGAAGCAGCCGGTGATGTGTTTGTCAGATTTGAAAGCTGTGATCGTTTGATAAAAAAATACCAGCTGCAGGAACGTTACCAAAAGCTCGGACAGACATTGTGCGTATGTGAATATCTGTCTTATGATAAAGATGGGCAGGCATATGTCAGCCTGACAAGGCTTGCGGGCATCGAGGAGGTGTAAGCAATGGGCGCCGGAAATTTTAAAAATAAGAAAGTCAGCACAAACAGATATGGTTCTAAGGGCGGTGGGAAAGGCTCCGGATACAAAAGCTCGGATGATAAAGCATCCGTCTATGTAGGTGCGCCGTATAATTTTGTTCCTTTTTCAGAGAAAGTGTATGAATATCCGCAGGGAAAACAGGTGATGCATGACAGGATATCGGATGAGCTGTTCACGGGCGAACTTACTTATGAGATCGAAGCCAAGACGCCGATTCTGATCGACAATGGCAAAGGCGCATTTGTAAAGGACGCGCAGGGCAGGAATGCCATACCGGGGAGTACGATGCGTGGGCTGATCCGAAGCAATGTGCAGGTATTAGGACTGGCTGGTTATGAGGATGATATTGACGATTATGCATTGATGTACCGGGATGTGACAAATAAAGCAAAAGACGATCGGTATAAAACAATCTTAGATGCGAAACCGGTCACCGTCAATGATGCGGGCAGGCAATACCGTGTAGGCGCGCTGCTGGAGGTACGTGCAGGATATGTGAAAAATGAGGGCGGAACGTATACAATCTACAAGACCTGTGTAGATTCCATCCGTAAAGAATTTCGGAACATGAATTACTATATACTGAGTGAAAGAAAGATCATAAATGATTATTTAAAGCATCCGGATCATTTTTCTTATCAGGTATTTCGTCCGAACGGCAAGAGCATTCTGCAGCATGAATTTGTAACATTTGACAGATACGAAAATGCCAGAGGCGTGCATTACAAGGGAACACCGAATAAAGAATACCGGCCATATCATATACCGGTATCTTATGAAGTGAAAAATCTGAAGGATATTTCCGCGATAGGAAAGCCGGGAGAGTATACGAATGAAGGGTATGCGGTCAGCACCGGGAAAATGAATGAGAAAAAGGTATTGTATATTATCCCGAAGATAGATAAAAAGAAAGAAACGATTACAATACCGGAGAAAGATGTCCGGGCATTTCGGATTGATTTAAATAAAAGAGAAAAACATTAAAGCAGTTTGGTGGAAAAAAGCATTTTGACCTGCCGTCCGAAGGGGAAGAAAAGCCCATTTTTTATGTAGAGCAGCCAGACGGCAGGCTTTATTTTGGCTTTACGCCGCGCCTAAGGCTCTTTTATGACCATACGGTAAGAGAAGGTCTGAAACAGAAATGCAAAAAGGGGATCGATTACAACCGGGCGATTTTTGGCTATGCAGGACCGGATGGGAGTTTTCGCTCGAAGGTATCTTTTTCGGACGCAGTTGTAACGGAGGGAGCGAAAGCGGCATCCGGGCAGCAGCTGATCCTGGCGGAACCAAAGCCGACCAGCTATTTTGACTATTTAAAACAGCCGCAGAATTTGCGCGGCCCGGCGAATACTTATAATACGGATGATTTCACGCTGCGCGGGGCAAAACAATACTGGCTGCACACAAAGGCTCCGGTCAATACGGAAGGAATGAACAGGAAAAACGAAAATGTAGCGTCCGGTATGCATCCGCTTGCGCAAGGCGTCAGGTTCCGGGGGAAAATAAGATTTCAAAATATGACGCAGGATGAACTGGGCCTGCTTCTTTGGGCGGTGCGCCTGAATCCGGACTGTTGGATGAATGTCGGAAAGGCAAAAGCGTATGGATATGGGGTAATTGCCTTAAACATTACAGAAGCAAAAGCGCTTGACCTGAAAAAAGCATACGATCAAACACAAACACTGGAGCTGCAGCCGTTTCGGAATATTTGCGTGAATGAAATGATCACGGCGTATCAGGAAAGTATAAGCCGTTTTTTAGGCGGACGTAAGATTACGGATCTGCCGCATATCAAAGATTTCTTCCACATGAAGGATTCCCGGCACATTCCGGATGACGAACAGACACGGTATATGGATCTGAAATCGTTTGGAAGCAGAAGAAAAGCTCTGCCTTCGATAGAAGAGGTTGTAAACCGACAATAGCAAACGGGTGCGCGATGCAGACAAAGCGGATATACCAAAAGAGGACAAGGTAATATGAACAAAGAGCTTAGCAGGCTGACAGAGCAATGGAAACAGATGGAGCGTAAGACGGAGCAGCAGCGCAGGCTGGCAGACGCGTTTTATGAGACGGATATGATGCGGCTGATCGAAGAGGATTTTATTGCGCGCAACCGGGAGCAGGTTTTTGAGCAGGCGGACTATTTTATCGTATCCGTAGGTACGTCTTATGAACCGATCGTGCTGAATATGAAACTGTTTCAGCCGGACAGGATTTTATTTTTGTATACGGAAAAAACCGAGGATGTTTTATATAAGATTGTGAAATACTGTAAGCTGGAACCGGATTCTTATGAAAAGAACAAAGTAAGCGAAAGGAATCCGCTTGATATTTACAGAGAGATCAAGCGTCAATATTTGGAATGGGATAAGCCGAAAAAAATTTATATTGATTTTACCGGCGGTACGAAAGCAATGTCAGCTGCCGCTGCGATGGCCGGTGCAATGATTGACATCCAGCTTGTTTATGTAGGTACGCGAAACTATATGAATGATTTCAGAAAGCCGGAGCCTGGATCAGAGACACTTTTTTATATCAGCAATCCTCTTGCGGTTTTCGGAGATTTGGAGATCGAGAAGGCGTTTGCGCTTTTTGAAAAGTATAATTATGCCGGCGCACAGGAAAAACTGGCCGTATTAAAAGAAAGCATACCTGACCCGGATACCTGCCGGCAGCTGCATTTGGTATATCTGCTAGCAAAAGCATATGAAGCATGGGATGCCCTGGACTTTCTGCCTGCTTACGAACATATGTCTGCGTTAAACTGGCAGCTTCGCAGAGACAGAAAACAACACCGGAAGTTTTTAATGATGGATTTTTGCACACTGCTCGAACAGCAGGAAGTGATCCTTAGCTATTTAAAAGAAATACCTCTGTTGATGAAAGACAAGAAAAATAAGGAAATCCTGAAAAACAAAGATATCATTACGGCGTTGATGTTTACGATGTGCCAGAATGGGTTGGTCCGGGAACAGCAGGAAAAATATGATATGGCAACGCTGCTGTTCTACCGCCTGCTGGAAATGATCGAGCAGCGAAGGCTGGCAGAGTATAACCTGTTTGTTTCCGGAATGAATTATAAAAAGGTGAAATACAATCTGAAACGTGCGCCGGAATTTGCGCAGCTTTCTTCGAAAGACCGGTATGACCTGCTGAAACAAAAAGTCTGTGAGATCAAAAAACAACTGTTTGGAACAGGTGAATCACCTCGTCTGCAAAAACAGGTGTCGCTGATGGAAGGATTTGTAATTTTGCACGCGCTTGGAGATCCGATCACGGCAGATCCGGCAGGCGAGAGTGTGGAACGTCTGGAACAGATCCGAAAGATGGTGTTTTTAAGAAACCATTCTATTTTTGCACATGGATTAGGCCCGGTCGGATTCCAGGATTTTCATAAGTTTCAATGCTTCGTATTGGATCTGTTTCAGCTGTTTTGCAGTCTGGAACAGATTCCTTATCAGGAGTACCGGGAAAATATGACATGGGTAAATCCGCTTACATCAAAATATGATACAGGGATGGGGGAATGAGCATAGATCTATGGAGGCAGGCAAGGATGAAAAAAGCAGCGATCGGAAAACAGGATTTCCGGGAAATTATAGAAGGAAATTACTTTTATGTAGATAAAACAGACTTTATAAAAGAATGGTGGGAAAATGGAGATGATGTTACGCTGATTACCCGGCCGAGACGATTTGGGAAAACTTTGACCATGCGTATGACAGAACAGTTTTTTTCCGTAAAGTATGCCGGGTGCGGCAGTATTTTCCATGGACTGAAAATCTGGGAAGAAGAAAAGTACCAAAAGCTGCAGGGGACATATCCTGTCATTTTTTTAAGCTTTGCAATCATAAAGGAGGATGCATTTGAAAAGACGAGAAAAAAGATCTGTCAGTTAATTGCAAATTTGTATGCAGATTATTCGTTTTTGTTAAAGAGTGATCGCTTAACAGACAACGATAAAAATTTTTGGAGAAAAGTGTCTGTCGACATGGATGATGTAACGGCTACCATGGCACTGTACCAGCTTTCGATTGCTTTGCATAGCTATTATGGAAAACCTGTGCTGATCCTTCTGGATGAGTATGATACACCAATGCAGGAGGCGTACCTTAAAGGATACTGGGAAGAACTTATTTTATTTATTAATAGCTTATTCAATGCTACATTTAAATCAAATCCATGTTTAAAACGCGCAATCATGACGGGAATTACGAGAGTAGGAAAAGAATCTGTCTTTTCGGATCTGAATAATCTTAAGGTTATTACAGTCACTTCCGGATCATATGCGTCCACGTTTGGATTTACAGAAAATGAGGTATTTGCTGCGCTGACGGAATACGGACTTGCAGACCGGAAAGAGGATGTCAGACAATGGTATGATGGTTTTAAATTCGGGGACTGTAATCACATTTATAATCCATGGTCCGTTGTAAATTTTCTTGCCGAACAGGAGATTGCGTCTTATTGGGCAAACACCAGTTCAAATGGACTGGTAAAGAAAATGATTCAGCAGCGTGGAAAAAAATTTAAGATGATCCTGGAAGAATTGCTGATCGGAAAGACTTTTGAAACCTTTTTAAATGAAGAAATTATTTTCAGCCAGCTGAATGATAAAGAAAGCGCTGCCTGGAGCCTGCCTTTATCCTGCGGCTATCTGAAGGTGATGCAGGTAAAAAGATGTCCGAACGGTAAAAAGAAATACACCCTTTCCATTACCAATACAGAAGTGCGTAACATGTTTGATGAGATTGTAACAGAGTGTTTTCGAACTGCGAATGTGATTACAGCGAATTTTCAGATGCGCTCCTTTCCGGAGATAAAAAGTTTATGAACGAATATGTAAATATGATAGCGATGGAAACATTCAGTTTTTTCGATACGGGCACACATCCTTCTGCATACAGGCAGTCAGAAAACTTTTATCATGGTTGTGTTAGGACTGATCGCAGATCTGAGAGGAAGGTATTGTGTAACATCTAATCGTGAGAGCGGTCTGGGAAGGTATGATGTACTGCTTGAGCCAGTCGATGCCAATCATGATGACGGCATTATTTTGGAATTTAAAGTACAGGAGCCGACAGAGACATCATTACAACATACCGTGCAGTCAGCGCTTGATCAGATTATAGACAGGAAGTATGCGGCAGATCTGATCGCAAAAGGCATTCGACAGGATCGTATCCGGATCTATGGGTTTGCATTCAGAGGAAAAGAAGTATGGATTGACGGAGATTTCATTTGGAAATATGTAAAAAATCCATGTGCGTTGACGGATGAGGATGTTATGGATAAGGATGCGGGGAAAATGCATTGAGATGTTTGGAATAGATAACAGTGACGGGAATATGGTTTACGGATAATGAATAAGTTTATGGCTGATTGGAACAGGCTGTAAACTTATTTTTTATTTGGATGAAGGATTTTATTAGGAAGAGGTGGATATTGTTTTTGACAAATAACCGTATATCAGAACAGATATGAACAATGTAGAGTCGTTCGGGAATCCGTGCCGCAGGCAAACTATACATGTTGACAAAAATGTCTAACGGTGTTAGACTGTAGATGTCTAAAGGCATTAGACATACGCGCGTGAGAAGGAATGAAAAAGACAGCAGGAGAAAGATAAAGGCGAATGAAGTGTGTCGGCACAGCTGTCGGTAAAGGAGGATGTTTTATGGAAATTTATAAATTGGGGGAGATGGAGGCGCGTTTTGCGGATCTGATCTGGGAGCATGCGCCCATCCGCTCAGGGGAGCTGACGAAGCTGTGTGAGCAGAAATTTGACTGGAAGCGAACTACTACCTATACGATGCTGAAGCGGCTGTGTGAGCGGGGGATGTTTGTGAATGAGAGTGGGACGGTAAATGTAAAGATGACAAAGGATGAGTTTTTGGCGGGACAGGGCAGCTCATTTATCGAGGAACATTTTGAGGGTTCGCTTCCGCTGTTTCTCACCGCGTTTTCCAGAAAAAATAAGCTGAGCAGTGAGGATGTGGAAAAGCTCCGGCAGCTGATTGATTCTTATCGGGAGGAGGATGCGTGATGATTGAGGGTTTGCTTCAAATGAGTGGGATGGGTGCGGTTGTGATTCTTGCGGTGCTGCTTCTTCGGTTGTGCCTGAGGCGGGTGCCGAAAAATTTTTCCTATGCACTGTGGGCGATTGTGCTCTTTCGGCTGCTGTGTCCTGTTTCGGTGACGCTTCCGGTTTCCGTGTTTAATCTGCTTGCGGGGTTTGGAACGGAAACGGATGTTACCGGTCAGCTTCCGCCGCGTAGTGAGCCGGGAAACGGGCAGGCAGCTTTGATCGAACAAAAAGCAGGCAGCAGACGACGCAAAAGCAATCTCCGTTGAACGGCCGGGCAGGCAGCCAGGTCGTTTCGGAAGTCTCGCAGGAACGGGCAGACGATGTCCGGAAGGGGATTTGTACGGCCGTATGGTTCGTTGGAGCAGTCGGGATGATTGCTTACGGCGCATTTGACATGGTGCGGCTGCACAGAAAAATCCGGGGCGCGAGTCCGGACAGGGAGAATATCTATCTGCTGGATGGCGTTGCCTCTCCCTTTGTGGCAGGCGTTGTCCGTCCAAGGATTTATCTGCCTTACGGATTATCTGAACAGGAGCGGGAATACGTACTGTTGCATGAAAAGATACATATCAGAAGGGGAGATCCGCTGTTTCGGCTGCTTGCCTACTTTGCGCTTGCGCTGCACTGGTTTAACCCGTTTGTGTGGGTGGCGTTTTTTGTAAGCGGCAGGGACATGGAGATGTCCTGTGATGAGCTGGTGCTGCGCAGGATGGGTGTAAAGATCAAGCGTGAGTATTCTAATTCCCTGCTTGCGATGGCGCAGGGAAAAGGATTTGTGACAAATAGTTTCCTTGCGTTTGGTGAGGGGGATACGGGAAAACGTATTCGAAATGTGCTGAACTATAAAAAGGCGACGGCGCAGGCAGTCGGGATAGGTATTATGGCAGTCATATTTGCGCTGGTGGCCCTGGGGTCAAATCCGGTGGAGCCGACATTGGCGGAGGATATGGCGGGCGGTACCGAAGAGATTGGCGGAGCCGCCGCAAAGGAAAAGGATAAAGCTGCGGATAGTAAGGAAATGCTTTCGATCGATTTGCTCTGTCAGCTGGTAGATGAAGGAAAGCTGGCGGACTGTGATTTTCGGAAGTTTGCCAACGGAATTTATACTCCGCCGCAGGAGGATGTGCCGGATTACTACAGCGTGAGCTTTTCGTTTGAAAATGAGCAGGGGGATGCTTCTGTCGAGGTCACCTGTCAGAAAAAGGACGCCGGAGACGTGATGGGTGTTCCGGACAGTATATATTTGCGGAGGCAGTGGGATCAGGAGGCGCTTCTGATTTACAGCCGGGATTCACAGGCTTATTATCGTACGGGAACACCGCCTGCCGGCGAGGAAATTCTGGCTTTTCTGACTGCGGATTTTGATATTATGAAGGAAATCTCCTTTGAGCTGCCGGATGGGCTTACGATGGAGCCATACAGTGCAAATACGGGATATCTGGGCGGACGGCTGTTTTCGCCGAAGGTATACGAAGGGGAGGAGCATACGCCCCTTGACTGGATGGCGTCCGGGATGGTGTCGCGCTTTGATGCGGAGTATCTGCTGAGATGGGAGGACGGGCAGATTTCACAGGTCTTAAGCTTTCGCAACCACGCGGTTATGACCGGTATGAACCAGGTTTATGATCTTGACGCGCCTGCGATGCTTGTGTCGGAGGAGTACGACTTGCATACTCCGCAGGAAATGTATGATCTGGATCAGAAGGGAATTGACTATGAGCCAACCAGCAGTTACCGGTGTCTGTACATTGCAAAAGAAGGGGCGGCTACCGGCTATATTGTATCACTGAACGCGAAAAACTTCACGGAGGAGGATATGCTTTCGCTGGCAAAAACGATTCGACTTGCGGATATCGCTGACGAATCGGTGAACGGCATGATTCAGGAGCCGGAGGAAGTGGCGGATGATGCAAAAGGAGTGATTTCGGAGACGGTTTCCGTTCGATCCGTTTCCCGCAGCCTTCCCGGCATTGACCGTTATGTGGCGCCGGACGGGGAGTGGGAGGATACCTATGGGGATACGCTGATCTTTGCAGATGACTGCAAGTATTTTATCAACTATGGACGTGAGACTATGAGTGCGCAGGAGGTCAATTTCTCGAAGTTTGCGGAGGCTGTCGAACAGGGTGATCCGGGCTTAAATAAGTCCTGTGTGGTGGACATTCATAATGATGATAAGCTGGTTCATTCCATTACGCTGGTCAGCGGGCGCTATCTGAATGGTGTCAGCTATGTGGAGCATCCGGGCTGGATTTGCGGTGAGGACCCGATGTTGTCTGACGAATATCAAAAGCAATATCCGGTTGTGCGCACGGAGACGATGGACATTGCGGCCGCGCCGGGAGAGGAAACGATCGAAATTCGCAAAGGATATCGCAGGGAGGACGGAATTACAAGCGTTGATGTACTTTTCAGAGATCGGAAGGATGGGCGTCTTTTAGGCGGCTTTTCCGCTTCCGACGAGGGCATGTGTCTGTGCAATCTGTATGTGGGAAGAATGGACGGCGCCGGAGATCCCTTCATACTGGAAGTGCATCTGGAAAACCGCGATACCCATGGTGAGTACAGGTATTATGTCTATACACTGGGTGAGGAGTCCGGGACATTTGTACAGACTGCGGGCAGCAGCATTGTCTGGGAGAAGGACGGACCACTGGTTTACGATGCGGTGGAAATGGATATTTTCTTTCATATGCTGGACCACTATTTGGCGGACAGCCATCTTCTGGCCGGCATGGAGTGGAAGGAAGACGGTATGCTGGGAATCCGCACGGAAGCGGTCTGCGATGAGGGCCGGTTCACCTATGAGAACTGTAAGCCGACCTGCTTCCCTGACCCTCAATGAGGCAGCGGATGTGCCATAATGAATGAAAGGTTTCATATTGGCATTTGCAGCGACTAATGATATAATAGCTTTAGATGAGGCAGATACCTCCGGCAGATGAAAAAGGCTGAAAAAATCAAAGGAGGAAACAGGAGGATAAAACGCTATCATGAACCAGAAGGATTTAACAAAAGGCCCGGTATTTTCAACGATGTCACTGTTTGCCTTTCCAATGATACTCGGAAATATTCTTCAGCAGGGATACAATATCGTGGATACATGGGTGGTTGGGCATATGATTGGCCCGGACGCATTGGCGGCCGTTGGTTCTGCATTTGCGCTGATGACGTTTCTGACTTCCGTTCTGCTTGGACTTTGTATGGGCAGCGGGACAGTGTTTTCGCTTTGCTTTGGCAGACATGATGAGCAGCGGCTGAAAAGCAGCATTTGTGCATCTTTTTTTATATTGGCAGCCGTGGCGGTCGTTCTTACGGCAGGATCTGTGCTTGGCGTGGATGCGATTATTGTCCGGATGAATATTCCAAAAGAAATTGTGGAAATGACAAGAGGGTATCTGCTTCTTGTGTTCTGGGGAATTCCGGCAATTGCGGTGTATAATTATTTCGGAGCGTATTTAAAGGCTATTGGCAACTCCGTTGTGCCGCTGCTGTTTCTTGGAATGGCGACCATACTGAACATTGTGCTGGACTTGCTGTTTGTGGCGGTTTTTCGGTGGGGAACGCTGGGCGCGGCGTCTGCGACGGTTATATCCCAGTATCTGTCGGGGATTGGCATTGGCATTTACGTGTTTGTCAGGGAACGTAAGATGCGGGATGCATTTCGTCATTTTCAGATGAATGCAGCAGGCTTTAAGGAAATAGCGAATTATTCGGCGTTAACTTGTATGCAGCAGTCCGTTATGAATCTGGGTATTTTAATGGTGCAGGGACTGGTAAACAGTTTTGGCACGACGGTTATGGCGGCATTTGCGGCGGCGGTTAAAATCGAAGCGTTTACTTATATGCCGGCACAGGAATACGCAAATGCTTTTTCCACGTTTACGGCACAAAATATGGGAGCCGGAAAGCAGAACCGGGTGTCCGGCGGGATACGGTGTGCGGCGGCGACGGTTGTTGTGTATTGTTTGCTTGCGTCGCTGCTTATCTGGCTGTTTGCCGAGTCTTTGCTGCTTATTTTTATCAAGTCGTCGCAGACGGCAATTCTGGCGGAAGGTGTACGGTATTTGCGTATTGTCGGGCCGTTTTACTGTGGGATTGGATGTCTGTTTTTGTTTTACGGACTGTATCGGGCCGTTGGAAAGCCTGCCATGTCCGTCGTGCTGACGATCATTTCTTTAGGAACAAGAGTTGTACTGGCATATTTGCTTTCATCGGCGGAGACGCTGCAGGCTGCCGGAATCTGGTGGTCGATTCCGATCGGCTGGGGACTGGCCGATCTGGCCGGCTATGTGTACTACCGCTGCCGGCTGCGCAAATCGCTGATAAAGTAAGGGAAGCCGATCGGTAAAAAGATGCAGGAGGTGGGTTATGTTAGCGGAACTGAAACTGGAATTGGAAACGGATCATCCTGATTTTGGATATTTTCAGTCGTCCAATCTGCAGGGAGTGTTAATGCAGCGGATTGATAAAGAATATGCCGCTATACTGCATGAGCAGGGATTAAAGCCTTACAGTCAGTATGCACTGGGAGGCACGCAGAAGGAGTGGCGGATTAAGACACTGACGGCACAGGCATACGAGCGGATTATACATCCGCTGCTGGACGACCGGTTTCAGGAATTTGTTATTGAAAAAAAGCAGATGCATGTTAGAATCTGCGGCAAAACCGTTCGTGTGACGCCGTATCGGCAGCTGCTGGATGAGTTTTATTCCGACAGATGCGGCAGATATCTGAATCTGGAATTTGTAACGCCGGCCGCTTTTAAAAGCAGCGGCAGATATGTCATTTTGCCGGAGTTACGCTATATTTATCAAAGTATGATGCAAAAATACGGGGCGGCAACGGCCGATTTGCAGCTGCCGGATGAAGACCTGCTAAGGCAGCTGACCGCCTGCAGCAGTATTGTGCAGTATCGGTTAAGAAGTACGTCTTTTCCGCTGGAGGGCGTTAAGATTCCGTCTTTTAAAGGGGAGATCGGTATCAAAATCAACGGTACGGATACAATGGCAAAATATGCCGGACTTTTGGCCGGATTTGCGGAGTTTTCCGGCATTGGAATCAAGACGGCAATCGGTATGGGAGGTATTCGCCTGCTGTCATGTTTGAGAAAGGAATCTCAGAATATATGAAAGCAGAATCGAAAAACAGTGCCCGCTGTCAGATTGACCGGCTGGACCTCATGTTTCCGGATTGTATGATAAAAACGATGGATTCGCAGGGCAGACAGAGCAAAGCGATTGATCTGGAACGGCTGTATCACAGGCTTTCCGATTTTTTCAGGCAGATGCACAAACACCTGCATTTCCGTGGGCAGTCAGGAAAGATGCGGCTGCGCAGGCATGTGAGATTACGCAGCGGAAGCTGTGTCCGTGCAGGCAGGACAGCGTTCACTGGGATCATACGGAAAATATGTATGTGGAAGGGGATAATCTGGCTGTTTTAAAACTGCTGCAAAAATCGTATCAAAATAAAATAAAAATGATCTATATTGATCCGCCGTACAATACCGGTTCGGATTTATTTGTCTATACGGATGATTTTTCGATGGAAAAAGCGGTATATGAACAATATGAATCCAAACGGAAATGCGCAGACGCCATGAATTATGAAAGACAGCATGCAGGATGGTGTTCCATGATGTATCCAAGGCTGTTGCTTGCCAAAAATCTGCTGACCGAGGACGGCATGATCTTTATATCAATTGATGATCACGAATATGCCAATCTGAAAAAAATGTGTGACGATATCTTTGGCGAACAGAATTTCTGCGGTACGTTTATTGTAAACAGTGCGCCAAATGCCCGCGATTACGGGCATATCGGAAAGATGCATGAGTATTGTCTGTTTTATGCAAAAGACAGCACAAAGACGAAGACAAATCCGTTAAAAGATGCGGATAAAAAATTCCGATTTGCAGATGAAACAGGCGGATTTAACATACATCCGCTTTATAACAGCAATGAGGCGTTTCACGATAAAAATCGTCCGAATCTGTACTATCCGTTTTATTTATATCCGGATGAGCCGATCGGAACGGAAGGTTTTTATAAAATCGGACTGGAAAAAAAGGAACACGGTATCGAACTGTATCCGCCGAAGTCGCTGAAAAACAGCGTACAGTTTGTATGGCGATGGGGAAAAGAAAGGGCGCGGCAATATTTAAATACCGAAATCATCGGCTATCGACTTGGAGAGGGAGAGTATCGGATCGTGCAAAAGATGCGCCGCAGCGAAAAAATTATCCGCAGTCTGTTAACGGATAAAAAATATGCAAGCAGAAGAGGAACGGCGCAAGTGGAAGCGTTATTTGGAGCAAAGATTTTTTCTTTTCCAAAACCACTGGAACTGCTGCTGGATTTGTGCAGGACGGCGACAGACGATCAGGATATTGTGCTGGATTTTTTTCGGGTTCGGCGACAACGGCCCACGCAGTTATGCTGCTGAATGCACAGGACGGCGGCAGACGAAAGTTTATTATGGTGCAGCGGCCTGAGCAGACGGATGAAAAGAGTGAAGCTTATAAGGCGGGCTATGCCAATATCTGTGAAATTGGAAAAGAGCGTATCCGCCGGGCCGGCGACCAAATCCGGACAGAGTATTCCGAAGCGGCTTTTGACAGTGGGTTTCGTGTTTATAAGCTGGAATAAAAACGGTAGGATAGTTTCAGATATAGTTTTAATTGAAGAAATGAAGTAAGCCGGAAGCTTTCGGATATATGAACTTCTTTACAGGTTTTCCCTGAAAATGACGATGGATGTTTTTAGGGAAAGTCTGCAAAGAAGTTTTTTTGTGTAAAAAAACGTAAAAAAAGACAGACAGCAAGCAAGCGTCTGTCTTTAAATAATTCTTATACATAACATTTTACTATAAAATGATGTCTTTTAGTATTCTAAACTAAAATCTGATTTTTTTAAATACTAATTCAAAAATTGGCAAAATCTGCTTAAAAATAAAAAATACTGAAATAGAAATATGTGAATAACAGACAAAAAACTTATTAAAAAAGCATAGGTTCGATCATAGAACTACATAAGGAATGAAATTGTGGTCCAGGAATAAAAGAGGATTTTTGAAAAAATTATTTTTACCGAAATTTTTTGATTTCCCTTATTTTATGCGGCTTACAGAGAACAGACTACGCATGAAAAACATAACATTTTATAGTAAATTGTTATGTTTTGACGATTATAGTTTTTCTGACCACAAAAGCAACGGTGCGGCGGATGCAGAATGGAGGCGCTATGAAAGAACTGGATTATGGAAAGATGGGGATGCGGATTCGTCAGATCCGTAAGATAAAAGGATGGTCACAGGAGGAATTGGCGAAAAACTGCGGAATCAGTATGTCATTTTTAGGTCATATTGAGCGCGGAACAAGAATTATGAGTCTGGAGACGTTCGTAAGTCTTTGTGTGGCTTTGGATGCGACTGCAGATGAGCTGCTTTGGGGAGTAGCGTATCCTTCCGAGACAGTACTGGATCTGTGGCAGCCATCGAATACGGATAAAGTTGCTGAGAAAAAAGACGTCGATAGTTATTCGATGTATATCCGCATTATGAAATCGGTGGCAGAGATTATGAACGAGTCATGAACATAATAACAAGACCCGATGCATACGGACGGGCACATTCTGATAAGCATGAAGAGAGAAAAAAGGTACTATTGATAGCTTCGGTTGCGTCGATGCTGGATTTATTTAACAGGGAGAATATCCGGATACTTTTGGAATACGGTTGTCAGGTTGAGGTTGCGGCAAACTTTTCGTTCGGAAATATTACAAATACGCAACGGGTAGAGACATTTCGAAAAGAACTGCTGCATGCAGGTATTAGTGTATATGATATTCCGATTCCGAGAAGGGCGGCGGATTTGTCTAATATCGTGCGTTCGTATCGGATGTTAAAAAAACTCTGTGAGAACAACAGCTATCAGCTGATTCATACACAATCTCCGATTGGAGGGGCGCTTTCAAGACTTGCAGCCAAAAATACAAGAAAAAAAGGAACGGCTGTTATTTATACGGCTCATGGATTCCATTTTTATAAAGGCGCGCCTCTGATCAACTGGCTGTTGTTTTATCCGGTGGAATGGTATCTGTCTGCTTATACGGATGGATTAATTACGATCAATGCGGAAGATTACAGGCGTGCAGAGCTCTTTTGCGCAGGCCGGGTATATCGGGTGCCGGGAATCGGTGTACAATTATCAGATTTTTATCCGGATGTGAACAGCAGGAAGAAACTGCGCCGGAAATTTGGGTTCGGGGAACACGACTTTGTTGTGATGAGTGTCGGACAGCTGTCCGAAAGAAAAAATCAGGAAGTGATCATCCGGGCGATTGCAAAGCTGAATCGAAAAAATATCCGGTATGTGATTGTCGGACTGGGAGAAAAGGAACGGATGTATCGAAAATTGTCTGTCAGACTGGGGATTGAACGGAACGTATGTCTGACCGGATATCGGGATGATGTCGCAAAGTTGTTGCAGATGGCAGATTGTTTTGCGTTTCCTTCTTTACAGGAAGGATTGCCGGTAGCTCTGATGGAAGCGATGGCGGCAGGGGTGCCAATTGTCTGCAGCCGGATACGAGGGAACCGTGATCTTATCAGAAATAAAAAAGAAGGCAGAACCGTACAGGCGGATGATGTGCAGGGATTTGCAGAAGCGATTGGGTGGATGATGGATCATCCAAATCTGGCAGAAGCATATAAAAGGGCTGCAAAAAAACGAGTGGAAGCGTATGCGACCGAACAGGTGAATAAAAAAATGCGTCGGATTTACACGCAGTATCTGCAGACAGAAGCAGATGAAAGGATAAACAGAAAGCAACTTTGGAGGAATACGAGTGGAAAAAGTACTGACAATAGCGGTGCCATCTTATAATACACAGGATGAAATAGACAGGTGTCTTCCAACCATGCTGCAGCATCCGGATACGGCCAGGCTGGAAATTCTGCTCGTCAATGACGGAAGTACGGATCATACGCTGGAAAAAATGAGATGGTATGAACGTCATTATCCGGGTATTGTTACCGTCATAAATAAAAAAACGGAGGGCATGGGTCTGCTGTGAATGCTGCAATTTTAAAGGCACGTGGGACATATTTTAAGGTGATAGACGGGGACGATCGGGTCTTGTCTGTGAATCTTGGAAAAATGATCAGGCAGCTGGCACATTGCCGGGCGGATATGGTCATTCATCCATATATCAAATATCATGTCCGTAAAAAAAGTGGCAGGGTAGTTCGCTATGACATAACAAAGAACGATGTCGTATCTTTTGATAAAGCGGCGGAGCGGTTAAAGGAAGTAGAGATTCATGCAGCGACCTATCGGACATCGTTGCTGCGGAAAAATCGGATTCGTGTACGGGAAAACTGTTTTTACGAAGATACGGAGTATAATATATTTCCCATTCGATTTGTTAATACGGTCTGTGCTTTCAATGATCCGGTCTATGTATATCATATAGGTACAGATACCCAAAGCATCCATCCAAAACAGGCGTTTCGGAATCGGAAAATGCACAGCAGAGTGATTGGAGACTGTATTACTTATTATGAAAAATACGAGACGGAACTGTCACAGGTGAAAAAAGATTATATCAGACACATTATAACAAGGCGGATTCGAAGTCAATATATGATTTATATAAAAAATCAAAAATCAAAAGCAGTCATGCAGGAACTGTGGCAATGGGATCAGGCATTAAAAGAAAGATCGGCTTTTTTTATAAGGATTCCAATTCGTTTCCGGTCTGCATGCTTCGAAGACGGATGCACGGCGCTTATCCGCTTGTCAGAATGTTGTATCTGCTTTATGCGGGCGTACGTGAAACAGGACTGACGGAAATCGTACCGGACGGTTTGTCAGAATGGTTGGTAAAAGGAGAAAGACACGAATGCAAATCATGATGGAAAGGCTGCGGGGATTATACAAATACCGTTCTCTGGTTAAGCAGCTCGTTTTAAAAGACATCAAATTAAAATACAGAAGGAGTTTTCTTGGATATGTATGGAGCGTGTTAAACCCGTTAATGGTTATGGTCGTAATGTATCTGGTGTTTTCCCATATGTTCCGGTTTGATGTGGCGAATTATCCGGCTTATCTGATTATTGGGCAGACGTTGTTTACGTTTATGACGGAGTCAACGAATCAGGCGATTTTTTCCATTACAGGGAACGGGGCGCTGTTAAAAAAAGTCTATGTGCCCAAATATGTATTTACGCTGTCAAAGGTGACCAGTTCTCTGGTGAATTTGCTGTTTTCAATGGGAGCAATGCTGATTGTGTTTATTTTTACAAAGGTGAAATTTTCACTTTATATGATGTTTCTTCCGTTTGTATTGGTGCAGCTGTATATATTTTGTCTTGGACTGGGATTATTTTTAGCGCAGGCAGCCGTATTTTTCCGAGATATTCAATATATATACAGTGTTCTGACGACAGCCTGGATGTACTTAACACCGTTATTT
This sequence comes from Eubacterium plexicaudatum ASF492, assembly GCF_000364225.2. Classification (GTDB taxonomy): domain Bacteria; phylum Bacillota; class Clostridia; order Lachnospirales; family Lachnospiraceae; genus Eubacterium_J; species Eubacterium_J plexicaudatum. The sequence goes on along the minus strand of NZ_AQFT02000001.1, from coordinate 2,023,812 downwards.
TACCCTATGGAACAGCTTCCGCAGCAGATACAGGACGCCATACGGATATGTAATCCGATGTACCATTATATTGACCAGTTTCGGACGCTTGTATTATATCGAAGAATACCGGACGAGACAACGATTCTGTATGGAACGGTATTTGCATGTCTGTTTGTTGTATTTGGAACATGGTCTTTTTTTAAAAGCCAGGACCGATTTATTTTGTATATATAATACCGGCAGCACGGATAACGTGGAGAAAAGGCAGGAGGACAAGGATGATATGAGCGGCAGGACGGTGGTAGAAGTAATAAATGCATCCGTGCGATTTAATATGGCAAACCAGCAGGTGAATAATTTAAAAGAATATGTGATTAAGCTTGTCAGAAAAGAACTCATGTTTCAGGAGTTTTTTGCATTGCAGAATATCAGTCTGAAAGTCAGACAGGGCGAAGCATGGGGAATTATAGGGACGAATGGTTCCGGAAAATCCACATTGCTAAAGCTGATCTGCGGGATTTTAAAACCATATCAGGGGACGGTAAGCATTGATGGCAGCATTGCGCCTTTAATAGAACTTGGAGCCGGTTTTGACGGGGAACTGACCGCACGGGAAAATATTTTACTGAATGGAACTTTGATGGGGTATTCGGAAGAATTTATGCGGGAACATTTTGAAGAAATTATAGATTTTGCCCAACTGTGGGATTTTTTAGATATGCCGATTAAAAATTACTCTTCCGGTATGGCGGCAAGACTGGGATTTTCGGTAGCTACGATGGTACAGCCGGATATTCTGATCTGTGATGAAGTGCTGTCTGTAGGAGATTTTAAATTCCAGGAAAAATGCGAAGAAAGGATGATGCAGATGCTGGAAACAGGAACGACATTGCTGTATGTGTCGCATCAGAGGAAATCGGTGGAAAAACTGTGTGATCATGCGCTCTGGATAGAGAAAGGGCGTATGGTAATGTCCGGGGAAGCGGTACCGGTGTGTGAGGCTTATACAAAACAGTAAGAAAATAATCAGGAATGTTCTGAGAAATATGGAGTAAACGGAGAAATGGCGACACTGATTGATACGTATCAGGAACTGAAAAAATCAAATGAAGAACTGCAAAACAGAGTGAATGAACTTGTAAAGGAAAGAGAAGGAATTTTATCAGATCCATATTACAGGCGGACAATGCATTTTCGGGCAAAGGCAAAAAAGACTGTGTTTTATAAAATCTATCAATATCTGCGCTACGGAAATCCGGAAGAAAAGGAAGAACAGAATATACCGGAATATGAAAAAGAGTTTGATTATGGATATATGCTGAACGCGTATGAATATCGTTTTATCAGATATAAAAGAGCCAGAAATCGTGGATGCCGGATCAATATAAAGGAGATTTGTATTCCCTGTGTAACAGGTCTTGTATCCGTGATACTGCCTGTCTATAACGGAGAAGATTATGTGGAAGATTCGATAGAGAGCGTTCTTTCTCAGACGTATGAGCATTTTGAGCTGATTATTGTAGACGATGGTTCCACAGATCGTACACCGCAGATCGTTGATCGGTATGCGGCAATGGACAGTCGAATACAGGTGCTTCATCAGGAAAATCAAAAACTGCCGCGTGCATTGTCAAACGGGTTTCGTACCGCGAGGGGAGAATATTATACGTGGACAAGTGCGGACAATATCATGCATCCGCAATTCATAGAAAAATTCGTATCCGATCTGCAAAAATATGATCATACGGACATGATTTATGGGAACCTGCGTTTAATCAACGAAACAGGCGCTCCGCATACGGATTTTGCATGGTACCGGGAAGAAGGGCAGCCGCCGGAATATGCGATACTGCCGAAATGCTGCCTGGAACTGAATACTTATGCCAATAATTATATCGGAGCTGCGTTTATGTATCGTGCAGCTGTTGCACATGTGGCAGAAGATTATTCTGCTTTTAAATTTGGAATTGAAGATTATGATTACTGGATGAAAATCAACGAATTGTTCGTATTGCGGCACACGTCGTTTGATCGGCCGGAATACTCTTACCGTCTGCATTCGAAATCTTTGACATCCAAAGATAAAGAGTTGAAGATTACGGAAAACAGATTTAAGCAGATGCTGTGGGACGAATTCAGAAGAAATTATAATCAGAAAGATATCGCATGGATTGTTCTGTGTGATACTCCCGCACTTTTGCAGTATCAGGAATTTTTAAATACGATCAAAAAGTCCGGACATAGGTTACTGACGATGGAACAGGCGGCGAAACAGACGCCAAATCGCTATGAACGTTTTATCTTTGTGTATTTCGGACGGTTATCGGAAAAAGAGCTGCCTGTACCGATACCGGATGGAACATATATGGTATTGGTGACAGACCGTCCGGAAAAAGTGCAGGATATAAATGTATGGGATGCATATGTGTGCAGAGCGAAGCCGTCACCGTCGGACCGTTTGGAAGGATACAGGGGATGGTATGGGATACAGGATGGGCAGGCATTGTTTGCTTTTTTGGACGGTAAAGCCAGGAACTGTTTTTTATATGAGATGGAAAAAAGAGCTGCAATGGCTGAAATAAATAAAGAGGAAGGCACTGATTTCAGTGTGATCATTTCTTTTTATGGGAATGACACAGATCTGGAACGCTGCCTTGCAAGTATTGAACAGGAAAATGTACAGATTCTTATTACAGGCAGTTGTGAAAATATAAAAAGGTGCAGCCGCAAGCTTGGGTCAGACTATACATATATCGCGAACGTAACGCAAAATCAGACCGTCTGGAAAAATGCTGCGGCAGACCGTGCAATTGGAAAGTATCTTGTGTTTATAGAGGATACGTGCAGCTTTTCAGAGGGATATTTTAAAAATCTGCTGAACATTTTTCAGATAAGCAGACGAATTGGCACGGTATTTGGAAACGTAACGGCAAAACAGGATGCATATTTGCCGGAACAGCTGCACCTACTTGGAAATTATACGATCAGGCAGGATGATTTGTATCAGTATCATGATCAGAATCTTCCAAGTGGTTACTCGTTTGCCGTACGGCGTTCCTGCTTTAATATGGCAGGCGGCTTTTATGATCTGTCACAAAGAGAAGAACAGACATATTTTTGTGACCGCATCTGTTTTGGAATGGCAATGGCTCTGTACAATGCAGGAATTATGATCTACTTGTCAAAAGCATGCACCGTATACCGCAGTATGGAAGCTATAGAGGAAAAACAGCTGGAGATGCATCTGTGGTTAAGACAGTATTGTGAGTATATGCTGAAAATTAGCGATGTGCTGCCATATAATATCTGGCCGGAAGTGATAGCCGGTGAGATTCGGCAAATGGAAGAATTTCTGACAGAAAAACCGGATGACAGCTGGACAGCAGCTAAGATCAGATGCAGCAGGAAACTGCTGGATATCGTCAGAGCGGATTTCAGAGATAAGGAAAAAGTAGATTTAAACAGAGATTTGTTCAGTTGTCTTGTTTAGATCGTGTTTGAAAGGAATGCAATAATACCATGAAGAAAACCCCGTTAATCTCAGTGATTGTACCCGTGTTTAACGTTCAGGAATATGTTGGAAAATGTGTAATGTCCATACGAAAACAGACTTATGAACATCTGGAGATCGTGTTAATAGATGACGGCTCTACGGATTTGAGTGGATTGCTGTGCGATAAAATAAAGAAACTGGATGCAAGAATTCAGGTAATACATAAGGAAAACGGCGGATTATCAAGTGCGCGGAATGCAGGGATTGATTATGCGCACGGAGATTTTCTTTTTTTGTTGACAGCGACGACTGGATTGACCCGGATACATTGGAATTATTAGTGCGTATAGCGGAATGTGAACATGCGGATATTGTTGAATGCAGTTACCGGAATGTTTTCACAGATCATGTGGAAGAAGAAACTTCGAATACGGGGGAACTGGTAATCGGTGATGCGGCGTTTGCGATGCAGTCTCAGCTGGACTGGAGATATTTTAAATCTGTTGCATGGAATAAATTATACAAAAAAAGTATCTTTGAAGATGGGAAACGGTATCAGATAGGACGATACCATGAGGATGAATTTTTTACGCATCAGGCTTTTTTCTCAGCAAAAAAATTAGCATACATTGATTTATCAAAATACAATTATGTGCGTGAACGGGATGGAAGCATTACAGGAAAAGTTTCGTCAACGATATTGGACGGATGTTATGCGTTACGGGAACGAGTAGATTTTGCAATCGAAAAAAAGATGAATGAACAGTTAATACATAATATTGAAAATGTATATTGTTATTTTGTGTTTGACCGTTTATACAAGTGTAAAAGAGCGGAAATTTTAGATGACAGGGTAGAACAGCTGCTGGAATTTGTACGAAATGACCGCAGTCAGATTTTATTATGGAATATTTCAGAACGATATAAAAAATTATATGAAACTTTGTGCGGATCGTATGAACAATTTATACATGAGTGGGAGAATTACTAAATGAAAAAGGTAATGCTGGTTTTTGGGACAAGACCGGAAGCAATTAAAATGTGTCCGTTAGTAAAAGAGCTTCGGCAAAGGAAAAATCTGTCGGTGATCGTATGCGTTACAGGACAGCATCGGGAAATGCTCCGGCAGGTATTGGATATTTTCCGGGTGGAGCCGGATTATGATCTGGCAGTTATGCAGGATAGGCAGACGTTATTTGATGTTACGGTAAATATTTTAAATAAAATCGGACAGGTTCTGGAAATCGAAAGACCGGATCTTGTACTGATACACGGCGATACTTCTACGACTTTTGTGACAGCTTTGGCCTGTTTTTATAAACAGATTGAAATCGGGCATGTGGAGGCAGGGCTTCGAACGTATGATATTTATTCTCCATATCCGGAAGAGTTTAACAGGCAGGCGATAAGCATTCTGGCAAAGTATCATTTTGCGCCGACACAACTGGCAAAAAATAATTTATTAAAAGAGGGAAAAAAAGAAGAACATATTTTTGTAACAGGGAATACGGCGATTGATGCGTTAAAGACGACGGTACGTGACGGATATGAACATCCCGTCTTAGCATGGGCGCAAGGTTATCGACTGATTGTGCTGACAGCGCACAGAAGGGAAAATCTGGGAGAACCGCTGTTACATATGTTTCGTGCTATCAGACGGATTCTGGATGAAAAGGAAGACATCAAAGTGGTCTATCCGATTCACAAAAATCCGGCAGTAAGAAGCGCAGCGGCGGAAGTATTCGGAAGTCATAGGAGAATTCGTCTGATTGAACCAATGCATGTGGCAGACTTTCACAATTTACTGGCGAATGCGTATTTGATTTTAACAGACAGCGGAGGGATTCAGGAAGAAGCGCCTTCACTTGGAAAACCGGTGCTTGTTATGCGGAATACGACAGAAAGGCCGGAAGGGATTGAAGCAGGGACGCTGAAACTGGTTGGGACGCAGGAGGATGGTATTTACAGAAATTTTCAGTTGCTGTTAGATGACAAACATTTATATGAAAAAATGAGCCGGGCATCGAATCCTTATGGTGATGGAAATGCTTGCGGCAGGATTGCGGATATCGTTTGTGTGGAGGATAAGAAAGGGTGTTGAAAAGTAATAGGAACTATGTGAAACGATGTTTGAAAATAGGATTGATTATTTTTTGTTTTGCAATCGGAATCAAGTTCATAGCATTTTCTTTGCCAAAAGACAGAGTGAGAAATCACATATCGGAATCATATAAGATGCTAAAGGAAGAAGGAGTATATCCCCAGACATCCTATTTAACAGATGATATTTATTTAAAGCAGCAGCTGGACAATCATACGGATGCCATATATCTGAATGTTGCATATACGGTTCGGCCGCAAAATGCGCTTAAATATGTGGCCGGAGATTTTTATGGAAATAAGGGGGGTAATCCGATTGAACAGTTGGGGAATCAAATAGCGGACGAAGGCAGCAGTGATACGGTTATGTATGGCAGACAATGGTTTGGCGCTGCAGGTATTATCAGAATATTGCTGTATTTTTTTAATCTTTCACAAATTCGGGCGCTAAGCAGTGTCCTGTTATTGGCACTGTTATTTTTGGTTGGGGTTAAACTAAAGGAAAGAGTTGGAAAACAATTTGCATATGTTTTTGTGCTGGCTGTACTGCTGTTTTTTCCTTCTACGATTGCACTGTCCATGAATATTGCAAACGTTTTTTATGTATCTTTCTTTTCGATTTATTACATTGTCGGTAAAAACAAACATCATGTGGATGCTTTTGTGGATTTGTTTGTTGTAGGATGCTTAACGGCGTATTTTGATTTGTTTCTGACGCCTTTTGTATCGTATGGACTGGTTACGACCGTTATGATTATGATGCTATATCACAATCATACGATTGACAGTTTTTGTTCCGGAGCCATACAGCTGATGAAAATAGCATCCGGCTGGCTGACAGGTTATATTGGTTTTTGGAGTTTAAAATGGGTATTTGCAAGTATTGTTCTGAAACAAAATGTGTTTGCAAATGTGCTGTCAGAAATGAAAAATGTTGGAGGCGGAACCGTGTCCTGGGGACCGGATAGTAAGCTTGGATATATAAAAAGCGCATTGGAACTTAATTTTAATAAAATGCTTCCGGTTCAGGTATTTCAATGGATAAAAAATGAAGTAGGATTTGCGGTGTACCCATTATTTATGCTGTTATTGATAACGACATTGGTAGTGTTATTTGTGAAAAAACATAAACCGGTAGCACAGATGTATATTTCACTTTTGTTTATAATCATAGGCATGATGCCTTATGTTTATTATATGATCATGCATATCCACACATTTGTTCATTACTGGATTGAATACAGATATCAGTGTATGACGGTGATAAGTTTTACTATGGCTTATTTAACTTCATTAAGAATGAGTAAAGATACGTAGAACTGATATGAATAGAATAAAGGAGAGAAAATGAAACAGAAAGTTTTTTCGACAGGAATGAAAATCAGTGCAGTAATTTTGGCATATGTATACATTTGGCATAGTATGATGGGGTTTCGATGGCCATCTTTATATGTTATGTCGAATCATATTGTAACTTCTAAATTTGGGTTTATACCACGAACATTCGTGAGCAGCATAGCAGAGATTTTTGTTGGAGAGTATATATACAAAAGAAAATTTCTATATATTTTGATTTTAACAGTTTGCTTTGTCTTTATTTTATATATTTTATATAACATTGTTGTTGAGGTTGCAGTAAAAGAGAAGACGTTGTATTTTTTTGTGTTTCTGACTTTAGCTCTTAGTCCCTATGCAAAATACTACATTCATGAGGCAGGTTATTTTGAACAATATGGATATGTATTCGGCATAATTTTAATTGCTTTTGTACGGAAAAAAGATTGGAAGACGACCTGTTTGCTATCGTCTGTATTTTCTTTTATTTCTGTAATGATCAGTGAAACAAATTTGTTTTTAATTGTGCCATTTATGTTTTCCATTGTACTGCTGGAAATTATCGGGGGGGGTATGATAAGGAGTTTTATCGAAAATTTGCCGGATTGTTTGCATCTTATATACCAACCGTAATATACAGTCTTCTTGTATATAAATAAAAGTTCCAAAAGAACTTGTGGATCGAATACAGACATATGATCTGGAACGAGCTGATTTTTATGTACATGATATTTATCAATATTTTTGGAATGACCGTTCCAATAAAGATATATGGGGTAGAACTTTACATGAAATCCCGATTGAATGTATTATTTTACCGCTCATTTTGGTTTGCATCATTGCTTTTCTTGTCTATAAAATTAATAAACGGATTGCAGTTGCATATTTTACACTTTCCGGCTTATGTGGTTTGTTCAACTATAGTATCGTTATTTTAGCATGGGATTTATCCAGATATTATTTTTGCATTTATATGCAAGTACTTTTTCTGACATTGTATATATTAAAACGTATTTGAATGACTACCAACTCAATAAATATGAAATTATGTGTTTTATAATATATACGTTAGCAATAGTAGGGATGAGTGGTTTTGAACTGTCTCTATTTAATGATGTGATTTATTCAAGGACCTGGAATGAAGTTTTTGAAATGATCGGAAATTTTACAAGCTATTAGTATGGAAAATCGGATAAAATGCGAAATGATGAAAAGAGGTTATTTACAAATGGAGTTAGTTTCGATTATAGTTCCAAGCTATAATGAACAGGAAACATTGCCGTTGTTTTATAAAGAAATAAAAGATGTGGCAAATGTATTTGTAGAAAATAAAATAAATATGGAAATGATATTTGTAGATGATGGATCAAGAGATGATACGTTAAAAATTATAAAAGAATATGCGGGAAAGGATGATAGCGTACGTTATATTTCTTTCAGCAGAAATTTTGGAAAAGAAGCCGCTATTTATGCAGGTATGGAAGCTGCGAAAGGGAATTATGTAGTATTGATGGACGCTGATTTGCAGGATCCGCCAGCTTTACTGTTGGAAATGTATCAATTTGTTAGAGACGATAAATATGACAGTGTGGCAACCAGACGTGTGACACGAAAAGGAGAACCGGCAATTCGATCTTTTTTTGCAAGATTGTTTTATAAAATTATGAACAAGATGTCTGAAATAGATATTGTGGATGGTGCCAGAGACTACAGGTTAATGAACAGAAAGATGGCAGATGCCATACTTGCGATGAAAGAGTATAACCGTTTTACAAAAGGGATCTTTGGATGGGTTGGATTTCGAACAAAATGGCTGGAATATGAAAATAAAAAACGGGCGGCAGGTGAGACAAAATGGTCTTTTTGGAAGCTGCTTAAATATTCACTTGATGGTATTGTAGGATTTTCAACAACGCCTTTAATGTTTGCCTCATGGCTTGGGATGGCAGCATGTATCATATCTTTTATTGTAATTTGTTTTGTGGTTATCAGGCAGATGTTGTTCGGGGGTTCGGCATTTGGGTGGCCATCAATGGTATGTATATTTGTGTTTTTCAGTGGAATTCAACTGTTGTGTATGGGAATTTTAGGACAATATTTATCGAAAACATATTTGGAAACAAAAAGAAGACCTATTTATATAATAAATGAGAAAAATTTATGAAATTGACGAAAAAAGCTTTTGGTTTGATACGGCTATTTTCCGAATGGAGGATCGTAAAATGGCAAAATATAGAAAGGTTCAAGTAGAATATGTTATCGCAGGAATTCTGCTTATGTATACCTTTTTTTCAGAAAATGTAATGTTAACCGGAAATACAAATTATATCGTGTGGGGGGTAAAAATAGCATTAGTTCTTTTTCTATTTCTTTTATAAAAGAACTGAAAAAAGTATTTTATCATAAAAATAGTAAACGGATTTTTATGATATTGATAACATATTCATTCATTAATATAATTGTGTTTCGATTGATATATCCGGGAAATTGGTGTGGTGATGAATTGTGGATGCTTCCGAATGTAACAGGGTATTATATTGTATCCGCACAGCATTGGCTTACAGCATGTTTTTATATTGCGTCATTTATGTTATTTCCATCTCCAATCGGTGTATACATTTTATTTCAGGCAGTGATTTTATATATATTGATGTATGTGTTAAGAATATTTTCTGACAGACTAAATAATAAGAAATACGTGTGGGGAATTTTATTATCGCTATGTACCGGAAATGTATTATTGTATAATTTTTATCCATTAAGGTGCAGCATATATGGTTGGTTTTTAATTTTACTTTTTGTGTCTGTCTTTATGGATGAAGAAAGAGCGGTATATAAAATAATTACGAGTTCGGTACTTATATGCTCTTTGCGTTCGGAAGGAATGATTTGGCTGTTTGTAATTGGCGGTATCATGCTGATTAGAAAAAGTAAAATAAATCAGATCCGGATAATGGCAATTATAGTGGCATTAAGCGGAATTATTATAAAATACCAGAATCGCTCTTTTTCCGGTGCGTATGGAGATTACAATTTGATGACTGCAGTACTTGATCCGATGAAGGAATTAGCTCAGAAAGAATATCATATGGCAGGAAGGGAAAGCGAGTTATTAGAGGATATGGATGATACCATAGATGTAGATGTTTTGCTGCATAACAGTGGGTCAGGAATGGGTGTTTTTTTTGCTCATTATGAGGAATTATTTCGAAACGATAAGCCGGCAATAGCGCCTGATTTTATAAAAGCATATTTACGGTTAATCGTGAAATATCCGCTTGTATTTCTGAATGAGAGGAAAACTACTTTTATTCATACAATGAAACAGACATCCTTGATACTGTGTAATAACACACAGTCAGCATTTGCAGATGATGAGAAAGAACCTTATGTCTATGTAAAACATTTTAATGGATTTCATGTGAAAAACAGCAATTTAAGAACGAATATATTAGATTGCTTATCTTTGAAAAACTGTAATCCGTTTGTGAGGCAAATATGTACCGGATTATTTTTACCTGCCTGTTTTGTATGGATAGGAATTTGCAGTATGGGCAAAAAAAGAAAATGGGACGAGCTTATATTTTTGATCGGTATATGGCTCTATGCGGCAGTTGTTATTTTAACAATGCCTGGTATGGAATTTATGTATTTTTATCCGGTATATTTGTTCGGCATGTTTTATGGAAATTGGATGCTTCTTCGGCATTTGGATAAAAAATATTTATGCACAGGAGAGAAAAAATGAGAAAGATTTTATTGTTTATTCCCATGTATAATTGTGAAAAACAGATTGTCAGAGTATTAGGGCAGTTGAATGATGAAGTATGTAAATTCATATCCGAGGTGATCATAGTGAATAACAGAAGCACGGATGATGGAGAAACTGCTGTGACACAATATTTATCCGAACATCCGTTAAACATCCCGGTAAGCTTGTTTCGCAATGATGAAAATTATGGATTGGGTGGTTCTCATAAAGTTGCATTTGCATATGCGGTTAAAAATCAGTATGACTATATTCTTGTATTACATGGTGACGATCAGGGAGATATATCGAATATTCTTCCCTATTTAAAAAGTGGGGTATACGGAAAATATGACTGCTTTCTTGGCGCAAGATTTATGAAACAGTCAAAATTGCAAGGATACTCCGTTTTTCGTACGATTGGCAATCATGTATATAATGTGCTGTTTTCTGTTGGAACCGGACAAAAAATATATGATTTGGGTTCCGGATTGAATATGTATCGTACGAAAATTTTAAAGGATATGTTTTATATCAGATATAAAGATAATTTGATGTTTAATTATTGCATGATATTAGGTTCTTCTTATTACAGGCATAAAATAAAGTTTTTTCCGATTTTGTGGCGGGAAGATGATCAGGTTTCGAATGTTAAAATGGTCAGTCAGGCAATTACAGTTTTACAAATGCTGATACACTATGTCCTACATAAAAAGAAATTTGTACATGCGGAACACAGAGAAAAGATAATAAAACGGTACACGGCAAAAGTGATATGGACGTCGAAACGGTAAAGGATTAACAATGAGACAAGAACGTGTTTATTTTATGATCAATAGTATGGTCATCGTGTTTTCAACTTTGATTTTTGTCATTTCCTATAGAGGAAAAACAGATTTGCTGTTTGTCGAAAATGGTTTGGCAGTCATTATTTTACTTGGAACGGTGATAGCCGTTAATATGTTCAAATGCATAAGACTTTATTTTGCCTTGTATGGAACAAAAATATCGTTAAAGGAGCATATAAAACAATATTGCAAGACAGTTCCGGTCAGTATGCTGGTTCCTTTAAAAGCCGGAGATATTTTCAGAGGATATTGCTATGGATATAAAACCAATCATTATTTAAGAGCGTTTATCATTATTTTATTAGATCGTTTTATTGATACGCTTGCGCTGGTGACGGTAACATTTTTTCTGATTTTATCAGGCCATGAAGCAGTTCCGGCGCTTGTTTATCTGATGTTACTGTTTCTTGTGCTTGTGATTGCTGGTTACTATATTTTTCCGGGCCTGTATTCTTACTGGAATGATTATTTTATCAGGAATAAAGCATCGGTCAGGCGAAATTCATTTTTACAATTACTCCGTCGATGTCATGTAATTTATGCTGAAACAGCGAATCTGATCAGAGGAAGATGTTTATTTTTATATGGTATTTCTGTTTTGGCATGGGGGATTGAAATAGGCGGCATGGTTTGTATAAGAAATATTTTACTGGAAGAAGTATCACTGCAGGTGATTATTGACTATTTGAATTCTGCGCTTGGAATGTCACGCGTAATCTGTTTGCAAAGGTTTGTTTTTTTCAGTGTTGTATTTATGCTTTTGCTTTATTTACTCATGTATGTCAGAAAAATTGCGAAGGAGAGAAAGCTATGAAAATATTAGTAGTCTTTGATGATACCAATGTAAAGAGTGAAGTAATCAAAGATGTGATAGGCGATAAAGGTTTTGCTGACGTTGTTGTAAAAAAGAAAAGGCTGGAAACGTATTATTGCGATACGATTCGTGAGTTATATCCGGATGCGGACTGGAAACTTGTTCGATATCATTATGAATTTCATGATTTGCTGGAAAAATCGAATATGGAAATATGGGACGATGCGAGAATCTTACATTGTTTTTCAAATTATATCATATCGGATATGGAAGCAGTTAAATTATCGTTCGAGAAGTTAAAATTTATTGAAAAAGCATATAAGGTTTTGAGTCATAAAAAAGCAGCTGCGGTGATGTTTCCCAATGTTGATTCGTATAGACGTTTTCTGACACAGACGTGCAGCGGACAGGCAACATCGGAAACAATCAAGATTATAGAAGCTTCTTTTGAAACGGATGGTCTGGTTGATATTGGAATTGTCAATTGTTTTATACGGTGTATAACGGGAAATTTTGACTCGAGGTATTTCAATTCTTTATCAGGAGACGAGTATACTTTGATAAAAAGTTCTGCAAATAAACAAAAGATCAAAAGCGAGTATACATATTATCATCTATTGCCTGCGGATATGAAAATGTGGTTTGTAATGCCATTTGATTATCGAGAAGATGAGGAAAGAGCAAGTTATACGATGGAAAGGCTCCATATGACAGACCTGGCGATCAAATGGGTGCATGGTTCCGTGGATCAAAAAGAATTTGAAGAATTGCTGGATAAATATTTTTATTTTTTTCGCCTGAGACATAAAAAGAATATTTCGATGGATGAGTATCGGAATATATCGAATGATTTATATGTTAATAAAGTGATAAAAAGAGTAGAAGAATTAAGAAAGCTGGCACAGTTTGAAAAAATCGACTGTCTGTTGCAGGCCAACGGATCAATAAATCATTTGGATGCTATTTTGGAGAAGTATCTTAAATTAAAGACAAAGATTGAAACGAACAATCAATATGAACCGATTAGTGTAATTGGACATGGGGATTCATGTTTTGCAAATACCTTATACAATAAGACAACAAAAACATTAAAATTTATTGATCCCAAAGGTGCCTTGTCAGAAGAAGAACTTTGGACGAATCCATATTACGATATAGCAAAACTCAGTCATTCCATATGTGGGCGGTATGATTTTTTTAATAACGGATTATTTGATATCAAAATCAATGAGGACTTTCAGTGTGAATTATATATAGATTTTGATCATTCGGAATATGTAAATATTTTCAAAGTAAAATTAGAGCAGAATGGTTATGATTATTTAACGGTTCGAATATACGAGGCTTCATTATTTATATCCATGCTGCCGCTGCATATAGACTATCCGCATAAGGTGCTTGGATTCATATTGAATGCAGCCAATATACTAAAGGAGATTGAGAAAGATGTTTGATGAATATTCGTTTGTGTTTGATATTGATGGAACCATTTGCCCTATCAAGAAGAAAGAAGAAAAGTATGAAGACCTGATACCGTATGGGGAAATCGTTCATAAGATAAGGTTTTATAAAGAAAACGGGGCAAAAATTATATTATTTACATCCAGAAATATGAATACATATCATGGAAATCTTGGTTTGATTAATAAAAATACTGCAAAAGTTCTTTTGGAATGGCTGAACAAATGGGAGATTCCTTATGATGAAATTGTTTATGGGAAAGTATGGCCCGGGCATAAAGGATTCTATGTGGACGACAGAACCGTAAGGCCGGATGAGTTTTTGACGTATTCCGTAGAAGAATTATCGGAATTATGTTTACGATCCAGGTGTAATAATGGTACGGGAGAACAAACAGATGAATAAGATGGAAATTGTAATTACAATGGGCGGACTTGGTTCAAGATTTCGAAAAGCCGGATATGACATGCCAAAATATATGATTCAGGCACACGGCAGGACCTTATTTGAATGGTCGATGATGAGCCTGGAAGGCTTTGCGCAGGCAGCAGAAAGATATATTTTTATTGCGATGTCGGATAAAACAGAGGATGTACGGCGCTTTATAGATGCCTGCTGTGAAAAAATGGGAATCGGAAATTATGAGACGATACTGATCGACTATTTGACTGATGGACAGGCATCTACTGCGATGCTTGCGAAAAAGTATTGGAAGAAAGAACATGGACTGCTCATATACAATATTGATACTTATGTAGAAGCAGGAGAGATGAACTGCTTTCAAATAAAAGGAGATGGCTTTATCCCATGCTTTCAGGCACAAGGAAATCACTGGAGTTTTGTAAAGACCGACAGTAAGGGAAGGGCAGTTGAAATAAAGGAAAAGCAGAGAATTTCCGATCATTGCACATTGGGCGCATATTATTTTAAATCCTGTGGGCTATATGAAAAACTGTATGAAGAGTATTACTGCAAAGATGAAAATAAGGTAAACGGAGAAACGTACGTAGCGCCATTATATAACTATTTATTAAAAAAAGGCGGCGAAATCTACATATCCCATGTACCGTCTGAAAAAGTGCATGTTTTGGGGACGCCGGAAGAACTGAACATTTTTTTAAAGAAAGAAAAATCTGAATAAAAGTCAGATGCAAATGCAGGTATTAATCATGGGAATGAAAAAAGCAGAGATTGAACAGAACATAAAAGAAATTCACTACAGACTGTCTAAAATGAATGAAAAAGTGCAGAGATTGGAAGATGAAAAGCTGATCACGAAACTTTCGGAACAGATTGATATGTTTCAAAAAAGAATATCGGATCTGAGTGATGAGTTGTATGCACATATAGCAAAACAGGATCAGCAGATTATTCAATATATGGAAGAAACAGCAGACGATCTTGCAAAGCGAATCAAATGCTTTAGCGATGAGATATACAAACACATTGGCAGCCAGCAGTCAGCAAGAAATGAGCAGTGGGAACAGTATCGTGAATCGAGAAGACAGGAAGAATGGATGACTAAATTTTGCTATGACAGTATGATAGCAGATTTGCAGATGTCCCAGATAGAAAGTATTGTTCCGGGCAATCGAAAGCGGCTGGCCGGTCTGAAAAATACGCATGTTGGGGAGACCTGTTTTGTAATTGGGAACGGGCCTTCTTTACAGGCATCGGACCTGGACATGCTGAAACAAAAACAGATCTTTTGTCTGGCTTCAAAAGGAATTTATACGATATTTAATGAAACAAACTGGAGACCGGATATATGGGGTGTATCCGATCTGGATTATCTGGAATTGAAACAGGAGGAAGTCAACAGGCTAAACGGCTTTCCAAAACTTGTATGTGCACCGGCTTGTCTGAGAAAAGGGATTTTGATACGGAACGCTATTTATTATCCATTTATTCAGGCGGAACGGACACCTACTTTCTTCAATCCGGATATTTTGAGAGGGATCCATTTTTATGGGACGATTACAGGAAAGCTGATAAATGTTGCAGTGTATATGGGATTTAAAGAAATTTGTCTGCTCGGGTGTGATCATACCTGTCCGATTAAGACAGATGAAAATGGTAAAAAGATATTGGATATGAGTCAGCGATTACATTTTAGTAATGACTACTATCAAAATGAAGAAGAACAGCTGAAAGCTTATCAAAGTGTGATTGATCTTGAAAGTGCCATGCAGTATGTGACAAGTGCATTTCGGGATATCAAATATGCCTGTGATACATTAGGAGTTAAGGTCTATAATGCTACGCGGGGAGGAGAGCTGGAGGTGTTTCCGAGAGTAGATATGGATACATATATGCAAAGTGATAAATGAAAAGAGGAAAAGTATGGAAATTCTGGCATTAATACCGGCAAGAAGTGGATCAAAAGGAATCAAGAACAAAAATATTCGTATGATCAGGCAAAAACCACTGATGGCTCATTCGATTGAACATGCATTAAAATCTTGTTATATCAACAGAGTGATCGTAAGTACGGATAGTAAAACATATATGCAGATCGCTTTAAAATATGGTGCTGAAGTTCCGTTTCTGAGACCGGAAAAGTATGCACAGGATGATTCTTTGGATATTGATGTATTTCGGAATGTATTGATGGAACTGCAACAAAAAGAAAGCTATGTTCCGGATATTGTTGTACATTTAAGACCGACTTATCCCATACGGAATGTAGAGGATATTGATAATATGATTCGGCTGCTTGTGGAAAAAAAGGCGGATTCGGTCAGATGTATTACTCCCGTAAAGGAAACAGCTTACAAAATGTGGAGAGAGAATGCGGATGGGACGATCTATCCGGTATTGTGTGATATAAAAGAAGCTTATAATATGCCAAGGCAGGTGCTTCCGCAGCTCTATTATCAGAATGCCTGTATAGATGTGATACGGACAGAGGTCATTACGAAAGATCATTCTATGTCGGGGAAAAAGATTATTGGCTATAAAATGGAAGATAATTTTGATATTGATACGGAAGAGGATTTCAGGCGGGCTGAGCTGAAAATGGGAGGTGCACTTGAATGAGCAGTATATTTGAAGACTTATTCATATTTGAGATGGCGAACAGCCATCAGGGAAGCGTGGAACACGGGACAGCAATTATTAAAGAAATGGCGAAAATATGCAGACTGTGCAATATAAAAGGAGCTGTCAAGCTGCAGTATAGGGAGTTGGATTCCTTTATACACAGTTCTTACAAAGGAAGAACGGATGTAAAAAATATTTCCCGTTTTGAAAGTACAAGATTAAAGAAAGAAGATTTTGATAATTTGGTGGAAACTATACGTGAGGAAGGAATGATTCCAATCAGTACGCCTTTTGACGAGACCGGAGTGGAATGGTGTATGAGTCAGGGACTCCCGGTAATTAAAATCGCCAGCTGCAGCGCTGTGGACTGGCCTTTGATGGAAGAGGCAGCCAAGACGCATAAGCCTCTGCTTGTTTCAACCGGAGGAAAAAGTATAACAGATATTGATAAAATTTATAATTTCCTTACACACCGGGGATGTGAATTTGCTCTTATGCATTGTATAGCGGAATATCCTGCTGCGGAGGAACGGATTCAGCTGGATTTTATTGACCGAATGAAAAAGAGGTATCATGGGATTTTGATCGGATATTCAGGACACGAAAAGCCTGATGATTATACGGTACCAATGCTTGCTGCTGCCAAAGGTGCTCGGATATTTGAACGTCATGTCGGAATGGAAACGGATACAATCAAGCTGAATGCGTATTCTATGAACCCGAAACAGGCTGAAGCATGGGTACGTGCGGTTTTGCGTGCAAAGGAAATCTGTGTTCTGAAAAAGAAAAGGAAAAGTATATAAGCCAGAGTGAAATAGAATCGCTGCATTGCTTGATGAGAGGGGTCTATGCAAAAGAATCCGTTGCAAAAGGGAGCAGTATTCATAGAAAACAGGTGTATTTTGCGATGCCATATCAAAAAGACAAAGGGCAGATGAGTAGCGGAGAATTTATAGATGGCATTCAGGCGCAACGTAATTATAATACCGATATGCCGATTTGTGAACAGCGTATGGTCACGGATATTAATGTGACAAGGAGTATTATTCATGATATGAAAGGACTGATTTATGAAGCGGGCATTGCGTTGGGCAGTGAATATGAGATTGAGCTGTCGCACCATTACGGAATGAGAAATTTCAGGCAGACGGGAGCAGCAATTATCAATGTAATTAATCGTGAGTATTGTAAAAAATTGATTGTAGTGCTGCCAGGCCAGAACCATCCAAAACATTTTCATAAGGAAAAAGAAGAAAGCTTTCAGGTATTGTATGGGGACTTGGAATGCGAAATTGATGGAAACATCCGTCAAATGGAAGCAGGGGATATTGTTACGGTGCAAAGAGGAAAGGTGCATTCGTTTACTTCACGGGATGGGGCGGTGTTTGAGGAGATATCGACGACACATAAAAAAGAAGACTCTTTTTATATGGATGAGACAATTGCAAAGCGTGACATAATGGAAAGAAAAACGATTATGAAAGAATGGTAATTTTGAAGGGGAAAGACAATGCAGCCATGTTTGATTTGTGGTATGGATAACTATCAGTGTATTCATGTAGGGACAAGGGATGTTCCTGATTTGAGAGTGTTAAAATGCAAATTCTGCAGTTGTGTACAGTTGGAAAGCAGGGCATATAATACGGAAGAAAATTACGCAGATGGAGGCATGTTGCGTGGGAGGGGATATAATGTATCTTCGTATGACACATCGGAATTGGATTGGGATACATGGATCAAGCAGACAGAAGCAGATAATGAACGGCGGTTTCAGCAATTGTCGGCGTTATGTAATGGAAAAAGAGTTCTGGAATTTGGATGCGGAAATGGCGGATTTTTAAGAAAAATAAAAAAGTAGCTGCGCATGTAACAGGAATAGAGTTGATGGATGAGGCACGGCAAAGATTACAGGAGGAAGGAATTTCTGTGTATAAGACTCCGAATCATGAACGGTATGACGTCATTTGTATGTTTCATGTCATTGAACATTTAAATGATCCGGATACGGTTTTAAGAGATTTACGAAAAAGCCTGCGTGCAGGAGGTGTTTTTGTATGTGAAACATGTAATGCAGATGATGCGTTAATTACGAAATATCATTGTAAAGCATTTGAGGATTTTACATATTGGAGCGAACACGTATTTTTATTTAATTCTGAAACATTAGAAAAACTTATGCTGCGGAACGGGTTTTTAACCGTGCAGAATTTGCAGATACAAAGATATCCGCTGGCAAATCATTTGTATTGGCTCGCAAATGGCAAGCCAGGTGGACATATTGAGTGGAATGAGTTCCGGGATGAAGAGTTGGATCAAAGATATGCAAAGATGCTGGTTGAGAGGAAAATAGGGGACACTTTGTGGTATATAGGGTCTCTATAATTGAGTTGAAAAAAATATGAAAAAAATATCTATTATCGTCCCTGTATACAACGTAGAAAATTATCTGAAACGGTGTCTTAACAGCCTGCTTCACCAGACGTTCAAAAATATGGAAATAATCTGCATCGACGATGCATCTACCGATTATTCCGGAAAAATACTGGATGAGTATGCGAGTGTGGACGATAGAGTCAGGGTATTTCATTTCGAACAAAACAGGGGCACACTATGCGCCAGAATCAGGGGAATGGAAGCAGCCTGCGGGGCGTTCATTTTGTTTGTGGACAGCGATGATGCACTGGAAACAGATGCTTGTGAAAAGCTTTATGCGCTTATGACAAAACAGGATACGGATTTCATTCATTTTGGGACGACGCTTCACGCAGAAGGCGGTGTTTCCGAGCAAATGCTTTCCTGGGTTGCGGATTTTTTACGGCCGCAGAATGAACGGATGGAAGGAAATCTGATAAGGCATTGTTTTATGGCACAGCGTTTTGACTTTAATATTACAAATAAAATCTGGAAAAGTACGGTGATCAGGCAGGCGCTTCCTTATTTGCAAAAAACAAGGCTGACCGCTTCGGAAGACCGGTATGCTGCGTTTGTAATGCTGTATTTTGCACACAGTTATTTTGGTGTCACGGATGCTTATTATCATTATTATCTTGGGATTGGCGTGACAGGCGGAGATATCTTAAGCAGGGAACAGTTTGAAAAACGCTGTACGGGAGTTGCGGCATACAGGCTGGTTCTTCGGTTTTTAGAGCAGGCCGGAGTATATGAAAAGGATTATCAGGAATGTGCGAAACAGTTTGGCAGGCAGATTGTCTGGGATTGCGTGGACTGTTGGTACCGGAAGCTGTTGCCGCAGGACAGGCGGTATGGTTTTCAGGTTTTATGCTCATATTTTCAGCCGGATCAGCTGACAGCGGCGTTTGCAAGAGTTTATTTTGAACAGGAAAAGGAAATCTATGACAGGATTCGGACAGAGCAGGGAAAGTCTGCGGCTGTTTATGACAGGTATTTGGAATGGGAACCGGTTGCGGACGGTCCTATCAGGCGGTGCATCGACAGTCTCAGGCAGCTTGGCTATACCGTATATTTGTATACGGATGAGAAAAGGCGTCAGGAAAATCCAAAACGGTACCGGGAGGTATGCGGCATACCGGTTTTTTATTTGCCGGATGCGGAAAAAGCGAACTGGGGAGACTATGAAAGCCGTGCGGAACGGCTGTACGAAAGAATCAAAACAGACCGGATTCAAAAGCTTTTGTATGCTTCACCATCTTCACATACGGCATGGCTGGATTTGCTGCTGGCGCAGATGGCGGGAGTGGAGACATGGAAGCTGTATGACAGGGAACAGTATTGCCGGGCAGAGCGGATCAGGCAAAAATATGAACAGCTGGAAACGGAATATCAGAATTTGTGCGTCCGGTTTGAAAGTCCACGGATATTGCTTGGGCAGCTTTTAAAAACCTGCAGGAACAGATACAAAATAAGGAAAAGAATAAAGATAAGGAAAAGGAGCGCTGCATCCGGGATGAGTGATATTAAAATATTCGTAACACATACACCGAACCAGAATAAAATCCGGTATGAACATCCGTTATTTTATCATGTGATTGCAGGCAGCGATCTGCAGACGGAGGAAATGACAGATGGATTTTATCGAGATAATACCGGAGACAATATTTCCGGTCGGAATCCGTCGTATTGTGAGCTGACGACGCAGTACTGGGCATGGAAAAATATGGACGCGGATTATTATGGTTTTTGTCATTACAGACGTTATTTTTCTTTCAGTGCCAGACAGCTGGAACAGTCGGTCTGGGGAACGGTGGAGTATGATTATCTGGACGAACAGGCAGTACGGGAGCTACACTTAAATGAGCAGGATATGCGTGCAAGGATCGAAGGATATGACTTTATCATAGCAAAAGGAATACCGGTAAGGCAGATCAACGCAAAGTCGGTTTACGATCATTATAAGAAGGCTCCGCAGCTGCATTTGGAGGATATGGACATCTTACTTGCGGTAATTTGTGAGAAGTATCCTTTGCTTGGTGATACGGCGAAGGAATATTTTGAAGGGAATGTGTTTTATCCCTGCAATATGTTC
Organism: Eubacterium plexicaudatum ASF492; assembly: GCF_000364225.2. Taxonomy (GTDB): domain Bacteria; phylum Bacillota; class Clostridia; order Lachnospirales; family Lachnospiraceae; genus Eubacterium_J; species Eubacterium_J plexicaudatum. Next base: position 2,002,485 of record NZ_AQFT02000001.1, on the reverse strand, counting down.
ATTATGAAAAAAGAGCTGTTTGCGGAGTACTGTACGATTTTATTTGATGTTTTGGATGAGTTTGAGAAGAGGGCACAGATGCGGGAGTATTCCAGAGAAGGTTTGCGTACGACAGGGCATCTGGGTGAGCGGATGGCAGGTATTTATTATTTATATCTGCAAAAACAGGGCAGGTATCGTCTGAGTGAGATGCAGATTGCGCTGATCAAACAGGTACCGTGCATGTGTGGAATTCAAAAGAATACGGATAATTTGAAAAAAAGTTCTGCAGTTCCGGTTGTGCTGGCAGCAAATGAACGGTATGTCCCGATTTTGTATACCTGCGTACAGTCTGTTGTGGAGCATTGCTCTGACGACAGAAATTATGAGATCTATATTTTTCACACGGATATCTGTAAGCGGAGTCAGGAGATGTTTCAGGAAAGGCTTACCGGCTGCAATGTAAAAATCGTGTTTGCGGATGTCGGTCAGAAAGTATCCGGATATATTCTGCGTGCAAAAGAACATATTACAACCGAGACTTTTTACCGATTTTTGATATTGGATATTTTAAAGAGCTATGCAAAAGTGGTGTATCTGGACTGTGATCTGATTGTTTGTGAAGACGTAGCAAAGCTGTATGATACGGAACTGGGCAGCCATCTGATTGCAGCGGCGCAGGATCCGGATTTTGCGGGTCAGTGCAACATGAAACATTCGGATATGCGCAGTTATTGCAAAGATACGCTGGGGATGGAAAATCCGTTTGCTTATTTTCAGGCGGGTGTGCTTGTGCTGAATGTAGAGGAATTGAATAAAAACGTTACGGTAGAACAGCTGCTGGAAATGGCAGATACGGGAATATACCGGTTTTCGGATCAGGATATTTTAAATATTGTATGCAAAGACCGGACCGTATATTTGGATATGGCCTGGAACATGCTGTTTGACTGCGGACGGTTCCGGTGGCAGGAAGTGATCCGGTATGCGCCACATGATATTTTGGATGCTTATGAAAAAGCGAGAAAACAGCCTTATATTATCCACTATGCGGGATTTCAGAAGCCATGGATGCATGCGGATGAAGATTTTGGTTATGTATTCTGGGAGACGGCACGCAGAACGCCTTATTATGAACGGATGTTGAGTGAATTATATCTCCGGAAAAAAGAAGCGGGTATGACGAATTACAGAGGACGGATGCGTGTCATCGAATGGCTCAGGCAGCTGCTGATGAGAAAGCTGCCAAGAGGAAGCAGGCTGCGGGCGGTATTGGGAAAGGTGTATTGCAGAATATTTGGTTAGCAGGAGCCACATAAGATATACACAGATATTTGATAGGAGTGAAGAATGTACGAACGAAAAAGGATACGGATAGAGACATGGAACAGGATGAGAATTACGGCAGCATGTATTTTGCTTGTCATGGTACTGACAGCAGTCTATGGTTGTATTTTATGCGTTAAATATAAAACCGTATCGATCGGCAGGGAGGAATTTTATGGAGAACAAAATGAGAACCTGAAAGATTTTACAATGGAGCCGGACGGGTTGCGGTCTGTATCAGGGGACCCTTGGGTGGCATATGCATTGGAAGATTTCACAAATATCAGACTGATAGAGCTGCAGCTGCATGGCGTGGAAAAAGAAGGGATGCGTGGAGAGATTTTTGATCAGGATTCCGGGAACAGCAGGCAGTTTACGGTTCGAAACGGCAGTAATTTCGTATTTTACGGATGGAAGGCAGGAGAGGGAAAAAAGAACCTGCGCTTTGATCTGGTAGAAGAAAAAGGAGTTTGTCTGGATGTTGCATCTGTTGTGATAAACTCGAAAGCGGGCATTGTACTTGATATAGCGGCACGGTTTGGTTTTTTACTGATCTGCAGCTTATTTATAGAAGGAATGCTTTTTTTGTATGCAGATTTAAAACGGACATGGCAGAAACTTCGGGTCGGCGTATGGCTTGCATTGCAGGCAGTCATTGCAGCTGCGGCTTTTTGTATCCTGACGTTTGCAGACAGAACACCGACGGAAATGATCTGGGTTGGGATCTTATGGCTGATGCAGATGTGCTTTGGACTGGCGGTGATTTATGAGGAAACGCCGGAAAACAGATCGGATCAAAAATACCGGTTTGCTTTTGTACAGGAGAGTTGTTTTGTTATGATATGTATTGCCATGCTGGAAGTTTCTTCCGGAACGGCATATGATTTTACCAATCCGGTAGAAGGTGTGTGGAATATTGCGCTGATGTGGATGGCTGTCGCGGTACTTCGCATTTTACTGCAGAGTTTTCGGCTGTCAATCATGATGATAAGCATTTTGGTGACGATATGGGGAGCGGTCAACCATTATTTTTACCTGTTTCGGAATGATCCGCTGCAGATGTCAGATATTCTGCTGGCAGAGACAGCGGCTACGGTAGTTGGAAATTATTCCTATGCAGTTGACAGCTTACTGATATTCTTTTTTCTGTCGGCAGGGAATTTATTTGTATATGTGCTGCTGTTTTATAAAAAAGAAAAAGAAAGCACTCGCGTACGACAGGCTCGCATAGCGGGAATCTTTCTGGTGTTTCTTGGCACGGTAGCTTATACGCCAAATGTCAGTTATTGGAATATGGTACGGAGCACACAGACATATGGGTATCTGAACGCATTTGTCGGATATGCGAAAAAAGACCTGCAGAGTCAGAAACCGCCCGGTTATTCGGCACAAAAAGTAGAGGAGATTTTGAAACAGTACAAACAGGAGGAAGCAGTACGGGAATGGGTAGACATTATTGTCGTTATGAATGAAGCTTTTTCGGATTTGCCGGCTGTGTATGAGTTCGAAACAGATGTGGACGGAATGCCGTTTGTACACACTTTGGAGAAAAATACGATTAAGGGGAATATGCTTGTGTCGGTATTTGGTGGTTCTACTGCAAATACCGAGTATGAATTTTTAACAGGAAATTCGATGGCTTTTTTCAGAGCAGGAAATGTGCCGTATATGCAGTTTGTAAAAGGGCAGCAGCAGTCACTGGCAAGCAGATGCAAAGAACTTGGGTATCAGACCGTTGCGTTTCATCCGTCTGCGGCGGGAAATTATAATCGTGACGAAGTGTATCCGTTTTTTGGATTTGATGCATTTTTTGCGTCCAAAGACAGGCTGACGCATCAGGAAAAGGTGCGTGAGTATATGAGTGATGAAGCAGATTTTAAAAATGTAATAGAATTTTATGAAAACAGGGATACCGACAGGCCCTTTTTCATGTTTAATGTGACGATGCAAAATCATGGCGGATACAGTTATGACAACAGCAGTGTGGATGTGACGGTCAGGCCTCTCAGAGAAGACTTGCAGTGTACACAGCTGATGGAATATCTGTCTTTAATAAAAAGACAGATGAAGCATTTGAGATGCTTGTAAATTATTTTACAAGGGCGGAACATAAGACGGTAATTCTTATGATTGGAGATCACCAGCCAGGGTTAGACAGCGAAGTCTATGACCGGATGCGAAAGCAGGGCACACAGGATGTTTCCGGGGACAAGTATACGGTTCCGTTTATTTTATGGGGGAATTTTGAACTTTTTCCTACAAAATTTTCCGGGGAAGACACACCGTTTATATCGCCGGGATATTTAAGGCAGGTTTTAACGGAAGCAGCGGGACTGCCGTCAGATTCATACGAACAGTTTTTGTCAGCCTGTCGGGAACAATATCCGGCGCTGAACGGTTTTGGATATTTTCAGGCGGACGGAGTATGGCATGAAATCGAAGAGATGCCGGATGATGGCTTGCTGGGACAGTATCGGATGCTGCAGTATGCCAATACATTTGATAAAAAAACAAAAAAGCGGTTCGGAAAATAGTTTCCGTTGACGCAAGATTACGAAAAAAGTATAATAGATATCAGTATACATCAAACACGTCCTGAGGAGGTGAAAACTTGTATGGCAAGAACGATTGCGGTTGGCGAGCAGGATTTTAGCAAAATCATTGAAAAGAATTATTTTTATGTAGATAAAACGGATTTTATAAAAGAATGGTGGGAAAACGGAGATACCGTTACTCTGATTACAAGACCCAGGAGATTTGGTAAAACGCTTACAATGAGAATGGTAGAGCAGTTTTTTTCGATCAGATATGCAGGAAGAAAAAATTTATTTGAAAACTTAAGTATCTTCAAAGAAGAAACGTACAGAACATTACAGGGAACATATCCGGTTCTGTTTTTGAGTTTTGCAAATGTGAAAGCTGATAATTATAAAGAGGCCAGAGAGGGGATCATTCAGGAAATTGTAGATGTGTATGATCAAAATGCTTTTTTGATGAATTATGTGGGACTGACCGACCATGAGAGAGAAGTTTTTTATAAAGTGAATGAAAATATGAGTGATATGACAGCAGCAAGGTCGTTGCTGCGTTTATCAGGTCTTTTATCTAAATATTACAATAAGAGAGTGATTCTGTTATTGGATGAGTATGATACTCCCATGCAGGAGGCATATGTGAACGGATATTGGGAACAGCTGGTTGGATTTATCCGGGGATTGTTTCAAGCAGCCTTTAAAACAAATCCATATCTGGAGCGCGGTATTATGACAGGAATTACAAGAATAAGTAAAGAATCTATTTTTTCGGATTTAAATAATCCTGTATCTGCTACGGTGACTTCAAGAAAGTATGCAACGGCATTTGGATTTACGGAATCAGAGGTGCGAAGGGCATTGGAAGAGTTTCAACTATCAGATCAGGAAGCAGAAGTGAAACGGTGGTATGATGGATTTACAATCGGCGCATGTAATCATATTTATAATCCATGGTCTATTACACAGTTTTTGGATAACAGAGAATTTAAACCATATTGGGCGAATACCAGTTCCAATAGGCTGGTTACGAAATTAATTCGTAAAAGTGATATAAGAACGAAGCTTATTATGGAAGACTTATTGCAGGGAAATTCGTTTTATACGGTGATGGATGAGGAGATTATTTATGCGGACCTAGATACAAAAAAGTCTGCGATGTGGAGTTTATTGTTATCAGGTGGGTATTTAAAAGTGTTGCAGACAGTAAAAAACCGAAGAGGAAAAGTAGAATATGAACTTTCTCTGACGAATAGGGAAGTAATTTTGATTTTTGATGAAATGGTTACGGGCTGGTTTTCAAATAACAGACTGAATTACAGTGATTTTTCAGATGCATTGCTTTCGGGTGATAAAAAGTTTATGAATGAATATTTAAATGCTATTGCCGCAGAAACTTTCAGTTATTTTGATACGGGTGTAGGACTTTCCGAATGGAAACAGCCGGAAAATTTTTATCATGGTTTTATATTAGGATTGATTGCGGATTTAAGAGGGATTTATAACGTTTCATCTAACAGGGAAAGTGGGGAGGGGAGGTACGATGTACTGTTGGAACCTTATGATCCGCAGATAGATGATGGAATTATTTTAGAATTTAAAGTTTTTCATCCAAACAGAGACAACAGTCCGGAACATACGGTTCAAACTGCAATTCGACAGATTATTGATAAAAAGTATGCCGTGTCGTTGAACAAAAGGTGCGATTTGGACAGAATTCGAATTTACGGATTTGCTTTTAAAGGAAAAGAAGTGCTGATTGATGGCGGCTATCTCAGAGAATTTGACAGGCTGAAATAAAAGCACAAATACAAACAAAACAAAAAGGAAAGACATGTTGACAAAATTGGTAAAAAACGATATGATAATTTCAGTTAAAGAAATGAAATAGGTTTGTAACTTCCGGATGTATAAACTTCTTCGAAGGCTTTCCCGAAAAATTTCTATTGATGTTTTTTGGGTGTGCAAAAGAAGAAGTTTTTTTGTTGCAAAAAAACGAAAATCAAAAAGGAGGCAGCAGTATGTTTGGTTTTTTGAAAAAAGAAGCGTTTAAAATTCTGGCGCCGGCCGACGGGGAACTGATTCCTCTGGCAGAAGTTCCGGATGAGGTGTTTTCACAAAAAGTGATGGGGGACGGATTTGCAGTGATTCCTGCAAACGGCAGAGTGGTTGCTCCGATTAGCGGGACAGCGGTGAGTGTGTTTCCGACCGGCCATGCGGTGGGCATTGAGACAAAGGACGGCGTGGAATGTATCGTACATATCGGACTGGATACGGTGGAGTTAAATGGGGAAGGATTTCAGCCGCTGATCGGTCAGGGAGAGAAAGTAAAAGCAGGACAGCCGATACTTACATTTGATAAAGACCTGTTTGAAGGAAAAGGCTACAATCTTACAACAATGGTTGTATTTCCGTCCGGCTATGAGCATGCATTTGAGTTCGGACACAAAACGGTTGCGGCAGGAGAACAGGTGGTATAGGAAATGATGAAAAAACAGGCATTGAATCCTTATCTGCCATCCTGGGAATATGTGCCGGACGCGGAGCCGCATGTGTTTCATGACAGGCTGTATGTGTATGGATCGCATGACCGGTTCGCAGGCTCGACGTATTGTATGGAACCGTATGTATGCTGGTCTGCGCCGGTGGATGACCTGTCTGACTGGACGTATCACGGTGTTATTTATACGGGAGAAGAAGATGCGCTGAATGAGACGGGAAAGCGTTTGATGTTTGCACCGGACGTAGTGGAGCATCATGGAACTTACTATTTGTATTATGGACTTGACAGTGCGGCGGCGATTTCTGTTGCGGTCAGTGATAAACCGGAAGGGCCGTATAGATTTTACGGAAATGTGCATCATAAGGATGGACAGATATGGGGACTTAAAGAGGGAGACCGCAAGCAGTTTGACCCTGGTGTTCTGAAAGATGACGATGGTGAGATTTATTTATATTCCGGATTTTCCTGCACACCGCAGGTGATTCAAAGAATCGAAAAAAGATGGGAACGCAACAGGCAAAAGAACTGAATCTTTGGACGTCAGGGAACTGGGTGGTCCGTCTGGAAGACGATATGCTGACGCTTAAGACGGATCCGAAAATGCTGCTTCCCGGCGTATCAAATTCGAAGGGCAGCGGATTTGAAGGGCATGAGTTTTTTGAGGCGTCGTCGATGCGCAAATTTAACGGAAAATACTATGCTGTATATTCGATTGTACGGGGACATGAATTATGCTATGCCATGTCGGACTATCCGGATCATGGATTTGTTTATAAAGGAGTGCTGCATTCGAATGGAAATCTGGGAATCAATGAGGAGCCGCAGTATTATTATGCAAATAATCACGGTTCTTTAGTGGAAATCAAAGGGGAATATTACATCTTCGGACATCGGCATACGAATTACACGCAGTATCAGAGACAGGGCGTTGCGGAACGGCTGTTGATGAATCCGGACGGGACATTTGATCAGGCGGAGATGACTTCCTGCGGATTGAATGGAAAGCCGCTTTTGGGCAGCGGAGAATATCCGGCTTCTATCGCATGTGTGCTGCAGTCGGAAAACGGAGCGTGTAAAGAAGATGTTTCTATCGACAGAAGCAGGCATCCGGCAGTTACGCAGGATGCAAAAAAGAATCGTTTATTACGAATGTGCAAAACGGCACGGTGATTGGCTATAAATACTTTATGCTGCACAGGTTAAAGGCCGTTTCCGTTACGGTAAAAGCAGAGCATGCATGTACCGTTTCGGTCAGAGCCTGTGTGGATGGAGCGGATCTGGCGTTGATTCGAATAGATGCCTGTGAAGAGTGGACACAATTTACTGCGGCGGCAGACGCAGCGGATGGCAGATCGGCACTCTATTTTATTCATCATGGCAAAGGATCGCTTTGCCTAAAAACTTTTACATTGCATGATGGAGCCGGCTTAATGGAAAAATAAAATCATATAGATTGGGGAACGATACAGGGAGTAAGGGACAGATATGAAGGTAATTCGGAATATCAATAATAATGTAGCGGTCTGTCTGGATGATAACAATCATGAGGTCATTGCGTTTGGAAAGGGCATTGGATTCCAAAAAGCGCCGTATGAGATTGCACTGTCGCAGATTGAAAGAACCTATTATAATCTGGAACCGCACTATATCGCTTTGCTGGATGAACTGCCGGAAGGAGTTATGGACGTAACTTCCGAGATTGTACAAAAAGGAAGTTCTTATTTAAAAATAGAATTTAATACGGTATTCTGGTTTTCGCTCTGTGATCATATTAATTATGCGATAGAAAATCTGAAAAAGGGACTCGTAGTGAGTAACCCGATGACAAATGAGATTCGGCATCTGTATGAAAGGGAGATGCAGTTAGGAAAATGGGCTATCCGACATATTGAAAAAAGCTGTCGGTAAGACTGCCGCAGAGTGAAGAGGGAAATATTGCAATGCACTTTATTAATGCGGAGCAGCAGGCCAGACAGGTATCGGAACGGGACGATATCGAACGTTTTGCAGATGATATTACAGATATTATAGAAAGCGGGATGGATGTTATTATCGACCGCAATTCATTCAGTTATTCCAGATTTGTGACGCACCTGAAATTTTTGCTGAAACGTTCCGAAAAGCTGAATGAAGTGGAATCGGAAAATGAAAAGCTATACGAAAGCGTATGCAAGGAGTTTCCGGAGCTTAAAAAGATTGGTGAAAAAATAAAAGAATATATTATTGCAACCTTGCACATTAAACCGGCAAAGGAAGAAATTTTGTATTTGATGATTCACATTAACCGGCTTTGTGCAAGAGACGGTTTATAATGTAAGGATTATAATAAAAGGATTGTAACCCGAAAGGGGCTTTACCTGACGCGTGAGGAAGACAGCAGTTTTTTGCCTGTCTTAAGCGTCAGGTTTTTCTTTTGGCTCAGACAGGATAAAAAAGCGCGCGTTTTATTCTGACGGCATATAAAAATCATACATAAAGGAAGGGGAAAGAAATGGCTAAATATACGGAATTTTGTGAACAGATTCTGGAAAAAGTCGGCGGTAAAGACAATATCTCGAATGCGCTTCACTGCATGACAAGATTACGCCTGAATCTGAAAGACAGATCAAAAATAGACATCGGTGAGGTAAAAGGAATCAAAGGAGTGCTTGGGGCACAGTTTTCCGGCGAACAGTTCCAGATTATTATCGGACAGCATGTATCCGAAGTGTATCCGGAATTTTGCGCAATGGCCGGTTTGGGAGCCGCTCAGGCAGTAGACGAAAATCTGGACGAAAAAGAGCCGTTTGACATAAAAAAGGTACCGGCCAAATTACTGGATTATGTTTCGGGCTCAATTGCTCCAACGCTGCCGATTATGATGGGAGCCGGTTTCTTCAAAATGTTTTATGCGATTCTGGGACCGGACCTGTTAAAAGTGTTGCCAAATGAATCTGCGCTTATGCAGACGCTTTACATTGTCGGAAATGCGGGATTTTATTTTATGCCGATTTTTGTGGCATGGGGCGCTGCGAAAAAACTCAATACGAGCATTCCGATTGCTATGCTGCTTAGCTGCCTGCTGATCGACCCGAATATTTTAAATCTTGTCGAAGCAGGAGAGCCGTTCAACGTATATGGCTTTATACCGATGCAGCTGAATAATTATACGCAGTCGGTGCTGCCTTCTTTACTGATGGTATTTGCACTGTCTTACGTATTTCGGTTTTTTGATCAATACATACCAAGATCGATTAAGATTATCGGTGTTCCGTTTGCAACCATGTTTATTATGCTGCCCTTAACATTTTGTGTGTTAGCGCCGATCGGCAACTGGATGGGTATGGGATTAAGTACCTTCTTCAGTGCGGTATATGATATTGCGGGACCACTTGCAATTGCGCTCATTGCAGCTTTCTGGCCGTTCCTGGTAGCGACAGGCATGCATATTGCCGTCATTCAGATTGCACTGTTAAATCTTACGACATTAGGATATGACCCGATTGTACTGGCCGGTTCCAATATTGCCAACTATGCGCTGATGGGTATGGCTGTCGCTTACTTTTTGCGGACAAAGGGAGAAGAAAAGCAGATGGCAGGTGCCAATGTGATTACACTGATTGTCGGCGGTATTTCGGAACCGACGCTGTTCGGTGTTCTTCTTCGAAATAAACGTGCGATGATATGCCAGATTGTGGGAGGATTTATCGGCGGTCTTGTCGGCGGTATTTTAAAAGTAGCTGTTTATACGATGGGGGCTGCTAATTTCTTAACGGTTTTGCAGTATGCCGGCGGCCCAGGTACGAATTTTGTTTATGCATGTATTGCATGCGCCGCTGCATTTGTGGCAGCTGCCGCAGTCGGTATTGTAATTGGATTTGGCGATGGCGGTGACGGACTGAAAAACTTTAAAGGAAAAAAAGCGAAAAAAGCCTGACGCCCGGAGCATAAACACGCCAAATGTGCAAAAAAGGTTCAAGAGATTTACGGATCATTTCTTGAACCTTTTTTGTAAAAAATATGAGAAAAGGAGGACGAGATATGATAAAGAATGTACGGGAAATTCCAATTGATGAATCTAACTATCCGTTTGCAGGCGCGGCCCGTTATATTGATTTTCACAAATATGCATATGTGGAAAAAGAATACTATATAGACGGAACCGCCAATATTTATCAAAGTGTCGGAACAATGGGAGCGGTTGCGGTTAAGGATACGGATGTTGCGTATTGCAACCGTATGATCGTGCGCATGCCGCAAAATCCGGACGAGGCCAGCGGCAATATTGTGATAGAAATTATCAATCCGACGTCATTTATGGAAATTGAGCGGATGTGGATATTAGGGTACGAAAAGCTGATGCGTGACGGGGATATATATGTCGGCATTACCAGTAAGCCAAACACCATTGCCAAGATGAAAGAGTTTGACGAAGCGCGTTACGGATGCCTGTCCTGGGACAATCCGCATATGGATGAACCGTTTCCGTTTACAGAGGAACAGATCAGAGAGCGGGGCATTTTACCGGATTTGGATATCCGTTATGAGACCGGGTTGTTTTGGGACATGCTTACGGAACTGGCATGGCTGCTTCGTACGGATGATTCTCAAAATCCGCTGCACAGGGTTCCAAACCGCTATTTGTATCTGACCGGATGGTCACAGTCGGCATGTTATTTGTTCCGTTACGTCAACAGCTTTGCGTACCGCGAAGAAGTCAGACGGGACGGGCAGGTATTTGACGGATATCTGGCAGGCGGCGGTGTGAGAAATCTGATTATACCGGTCAATCAGTACGAAGCTCTGATGGATTATCATTTTTCTCTGAAACGGGTAGAGCATGTGGAACAGCCGTTTTTGTCGGTGCAGACCGAAAGCGAAAACGGGGCTTTTGATGCGTTTCGGACAAAACGTCCGGACAGCGACTATCCGGATTTTATGTACCGGGAATATGAAGTAACCGGAGCCAGTCATGATACGATGTACAGCTATGTCAATTATTATCAGGAAGATCCGGATTTGAAAAGAATCGGCATGCTGCCTGCATATATCGGAAAGCATGCCCATGGAAACAATTATCCGTCGCAGATTTTATTTGCCGGCGCTTTTCGTAATTTATTCCGTTGGGTCAGGGAAGGAAGTGGCCCAAACAGCTGCGCGAGAATACCGGTAGATGCATCCGGGAATAACCGAAAAGATGTGTTTGGTAATACGATCGGGGGACTGCGCACCTGTCTTTTGAATTATCCGACCGGACGGTATTATGCGGCCAGTACGGTTGAGCCAGGGCAGAGTTTCGTAGATCTGTCTTCAGATAAAGACCCTCTGTTTGGGTACGAAGAAGCTTTTTCACCGGCTTTTCTAAAAGAACTGTACGGCAGTCTGGCAAAGTATGAAAAACTCTGTCTGGAAGATACGAAAGAGCAGATATCCAAAGGATTTATCTGCGAAGAAGACGGCAAAACACTTGTTCGAATAGCGGTCCTGCTTGCAAAAGAAAGGGGGCTTGACTGATGGGCGCGGCAAACAGCGTACAGTTACACAGAGTGATCTGTCTGGAGTTTGAAAGCAGCAAAACGTATGAAAATCCTTTTTTGGACTGTACGGTTACCGCGGTTTTTACGGCGCCGTCCGGCAGAGTTATTACAAGAGAGGCTTACTGGGACGGCGGCGCGAAATATGTGATTTCGTTTGCACCGACCGAGACAGGCATATGGAACTACAGCCTGAGCGCCGAACGTGATTCCGGACTGGATCGGCGGACAGGGCAGGTGGAATGTGTGCCGTATACGGGCAGTTTGGATATTTACAGGCATGGATTTTTAAAAATCAGCGACGACAGGCGGTATTTTACTTATGCGGACGGGACGCCGTTTTTCTGGTTGGGTGATACGCACTGGGAGTTTTCCTACCGGGAAAAATGGGATGCGTCCAATCATCCGGCCATGGACAGCATGTTTCGGGGCATGATTGATAAACGAGCCGCACAGGGTTATACAGTCTATCAGACGAACTTACGAAGCGATGCCTGTATGGGCGGAGACAGTCGTTACTGGGACGATGCGGGACTGCCGAATGTGGAATTTTATCAAAAGGAACTGGACCGCAGAATGTATTATCTGGCGGATCGGGGAATTGTAAATGCGTTGGGTCTCGCATGGTTTATGTCGATCGAAGGGCAGGAAGAAACCTACGCGCAGCTTGCCCGCTATATGATAGCGCGTTACGGTGCGCTGCCGATGGTATGGACGCTTGCCGGAGAGACAGCCGGATATGACAGGGCAAAACAGCCTTTCTACATCGACGCATGGAGAAATGTGGCGCTTACGATACACGAAGCGGACAGCTACCACCATCCGATGACGGCACATTATACGAATGAACGACCGTTTGCTTCTTACTATCAGGACGAAGACTGGATGGATTTTACGCTGAATCAGGCAGGGCATGGCGACTTTGTTGTAAGTGCCGACGATTATACGGCTTTTCTGGAAGAACATGGCGACAAACCTTTTGTGGAAGGGGAAGCCTTTTACGAGTACTGCTCAACTTTGGAAGAAAACGGCACCCGACTTTGTACGGATGATATGGTAAGGCGGGTTGCCTATCTGTCCGTGCAGGCAGGCGGCTGCGGTTATACGTATGGAGCGCAGGGGATCTGGGATGTCGTCTGGGAAAAAGGCCAGGACAATCCGATGTCGCTGTTTAACCGGTTTGATATGATATGAGCGGAGGCAATCGACGCGCCGGGCGGCGCACAGATGGGCTATATGCGGTCGTTTTATGAAGAGCAGAAATTCTGGGAACTGTATCCTTATCGCAATCAGACAAAGCAGGGGGCAGACGGCAATCCGTTCGGAAAGAAAATGCCGCTTATTACGGTAACCAAAGATCTGAAACGGTGGGTATTTTATTATCCGCAGGCATCCCGGAAAACAGGTGTTCTTGACGGATTTTGTCCGGGTGTCTACACGATGCGGTGGTATCATCCGCGAACCGGGCAATATGATACGCACGGTTATGAATTTAAAATCACAGGTCATACATGGGAGATTCCGGTCAAACCCGATATGGACGACTGGTGTCTGGTTGTAGTAAAAAAGGAAAGCGGGGAAGACGTATGCTGAAAATTGCGCACAATAAAAAACGCTCGTAAAAGACGGCAGGCATTTTTTCTATCTGGCGGATACGTGCTGGTCGGCGTTTACGAATATTACGGACGAAGAATGGGATTTTTATCTGTATAAAAGAAAGGCACAGGGGTTTAATGTGCTCCAGATCAATATTCTGCCTCAATGGGACGCTTCGGCGACGGAGCTTGATTATAAGCCGTTTGTCGATCAGGATCCGTACCGGCTGAACGACGCCTACTTTGTACATGCGGCTCAAATGTGCCAAAAGGCTAAGCAGGAAGGGTTTGAACTGGCGCTTGTTGTCTTATGGTGTAATTATGTACCGGGTACATGGGCGTCGAACCTGTTAGGGGATGGGATTCTTCCATTTGATGCGATTGAACCGTATGTAAGAAAAGTACATGAGGTGTTTACGCCGTTTGAACCGATTTATGTCATAAGCGGCGACACGGATTTTCCGCAGGAAGAGACAAAGAACTACTATGTGTATGCCGCAGAGATTTTAAAACGACTTGCGCCGGACTGTCTGTATAGACGAATCGTGCATGCCGCAGGTGACGGATTCCAACGGGGATTATGGCGAGACGGATTTTGACGGCTATTTGGATAAGCCGGTGCCGATTCGGGGCGTAATGGGAGATTCACACGGAGCTCTGTTCGGACAGGGATGTCTGCAGGCGGGGATGGTCAAGGCGACCTATGGAACGGGTTCGTCCATTATGATGAATACGGGTGAGCAGCCGGTGTTCACAGACCTTGGCATCGTAACATCACTTGCATGGTCGATGGATGGAACAGTCAACTATGTGCTGGAAGGAAATATTAATTATACGGGAGCTGTCATTACCTGGCTAAAAGAAGAAGTCGGGATGATCGCATCGGCAGCCGAAACGCAGGAGCTTGCGAAAAAAAGCAGAAAAGGGGATCAGACTTACCTGGTGCCGGCATTTTCCGGACTTGGCGCGCCTTACTGGAACAGTGAAGCAAAGGCTCTGATCTGCGGCATAACGAGAACGACAGGAAAAGCGGAAATCGTAAAAGCGGCTCTTGACAGCATTGCTTATCAGATTACGGATGTTGTACGGGTGATGAAAGAGGCCGGCGGCATGAAGCTTGCGGAACTGCGGGCAGATGGCGGACCGACGCAAAATGACTATCTGATGCAGTTTCAGAGCGATCTGCTGGGAATTCCGGTGAGCATCCCGGAGACAGAAGAATTATCGGGTATCGGCGCCGCATATGCGGCAGGACTTGCCACAGGTATTTACGATCGGACGGTTTTCGATAAAATGAACCGCAGGAGATTTGAAAGCAGCCTGGCGAAAGAAGAATGTACAAGACTTTATAAAGGCTGGAAAGATGCGGTAAATATGGTTTTGATGCGGTAATCGCAAATAGCGTGGATGTGGTTATAAATGTAGCAGCCCCTGTCGGAGGACAGGGGCTGTTTTTATAATTCCGTACATTTGCGATAGACAGAATTCTTCGGAAAATGCAAATTTAGTAGTATTTCAAAAGAATATATGATAAAATTTTAGGGGACGTAACATAACAAAGAAATACAAACGAGGAGGTATTTATAATGGTCTACAAATGCAGTATTTGTGGATATGTGTTTGACGAAGAAAAAGAGGGCCGGAAATTTAGTGAATTAACGGAATGTCCGATCTGCAAGCAGCCGCCGGAAAAATTTAAGGCGCTGGAAAGTCAGAACATAACACAGACGGTTTCCGCAAACGCAGATGGAGTGGATTTGAACTATCCGAAGGAAACCGGAAAGACAGACAGCGAGTATCGCTATATGAAAGAAATACACGAGATGGCGGTTTCCGGAAAATCGGCAATTGAAGCAATGGGCACGCAGATGCCAATGCCGAACTGGGATGATGTATATGTGTTGGGAGCGCAGTTAAACCCAATGCCGTTGGATGAGCATGCAGAGGTATGTTTGAAGACGGTGATAGGAAAGCATGCGAAAAAACCGATGGAGCTTCAAATACCGTTTTATATTTCCCATATGTCTTTCGGCGCACTGTCCAAAGAAACAAAAATTGCGCTTGCAAAAGGCAGCGCAGCGGCAGGAACGGCGATGTGCAGCGGAGAAGGAGGAATTCTTCCGGAAGAAAAAGAGGCTGCATACAAATATATTTTTGAATATGTGCCGAACCTGTACAGCGTTACCGACGAAAATTTGAGAACATCCGATGCGATTGAGATTAAAATCGGGCAGGGGACAAAACCAGGCATGGGAGGACATCTTCCGGGCAGTAAGGTAACGCCTGAGATTGCAAAAATTCGAAATAAACCGCTTGGGGAGGATGTTATCAGCCCTTCCCGGTTTTCCGATATTCAGAATGCGGACGATTTGAAAAATCTGGTAAGCGAGCTTCGCACAAGAAGCGAGGGCAGGCCGATTGGCATTAAAATCGCTGCCGGACGGATTGAGAAAGACCTGGAATTCTGTGTTTACGCCGAACCGGATTTTATAACAATCGACGGACGGGGCGGTGCAACAGGAGCTTCACCTTCTATTATACGCGATTCCACCAGCGTACCGACTATTTATGCACTTTCCCGTGCCAGAAAATATCTGGATCTGGTCGGTTCGGATATTGATCTTGTAATTACAGGCGGTCTGCGGGTATCTTCCGACTTTGCAAAAGCCATTGCCATGGGTGCGGATGCCGTTGCCATTGCCTCGGCCGCCATGGTTGCGGCAGCGTGTCAGCAGTATCGCATCTGCGGTACCGGCATGTGCCCGGTCGGAGTGGCGACACAGGATGAAAAGCTGCGTGAAAGATTACATGTGGAGGCGGCTGCAAAGCGGGTGGAAAATTACATGAAATGTTCCGCGGAAGAGTTAAAAACGTTTGCACGAATTACGGGCAATCCGGATATTCACGGAATGTCGACAGATGATCTTTGCACCATCAATAAGGAAATAGCAGAATATACCGATATTGCACATGCAGGCTGCAGTGCCAAATAGTTAAGGAGGAAAAAGAATGAAAGCGACAAAATATACGGGAACACAGACGGAAAAAAATCTGGAGGCGGCATTTGCAGGAGAATCCCAGGCACGTAACAAATACACGTATTTTGCTTCCGTGGCAAAAAAGGAAGGATATGAACAGATCGCCGGTCTGTTTTTAAAAACAGCGGAGAATGAAAAAGAACATGCAAAAATGTGGTTTAAGGAATTGAGCGGTATCGGTGATACAAAGGAAAATCTTACGGCTGCTGCAGACGGAGAAAACTTTGAATGGACAGATATGTACGAAAATTTTGCAAAGACAGCGGAAGAAGAAGGTTTCCCGGAACTTGCGGAAAAATTCAGACGTGTCGGAGAGATTGAAAAACATCATGAAGAGCGGTATCGTGCATTATTGAAAAATGTGGAAACAGCCGCCGTATTTGAAAAGAGCGAAGTAAAAGTATGGGAATGCAGAAACTGTGGCCATATTGTAACAGGTACAAAAGCGCCGGAAGTATGTCCGACCTGCAATCATCCGCAGAGCTATTTCGAAGTACATGCGCAAAATTACTAAAGTGTGTTTATGGTATAAAAGGGGTAATATAATTACCCCTTTTATACTGATTTTTGGAGGAAACAAAGATGGCAATCGAGAATGTAAAAACGTATTTTAAAAAATATGGAATGGAAGAGCGGATACGCGAATTTGATGTTTCCAGCGCAACGGTAGAACTTGCCGCTCATGCACTGCACTGTGAACCGCAGAGAATCGCCAAAACACTTTCCTTTATGGGAGATGAAGGAGCAGTGCTTATTGTGGCTGTCGGCGATGCGAAAATTGATAATCCCAAATATAAAGCCACATTTCAAAAAAAGGCGAAAATGCTTTTGCCGGAAGAAGTAGAAACGTTGGTAGGCCATGCCGTGGGCGGAGTCTGTCCGTTTGCGGTAAAGGAAGGCGTTCGGGTATATTTGGACATTTCATTGAAATGTTTTGATACGGTTTTTCCGGTCTGCGGCAGTTCTAACAGCGCCATAGAGCTTACGATTCCGGAACTTGAAAAATATTCTTCTTTTGTCGAATGGATAGATGTCTGCAAAGGATATGAAAGGGGCGGGCAGGCATGAAACATAAAGACCATTATAATGACGATTACATTTTAAACTTTTCTCGGAAAATACGTTCTGTAACACCGGACTTTGATGAAAAATACTTTTGTGATTCCCTGATTGGAAGGCTGGATGACAAAGAATTGTTTGCAAGGTTGGATCAGATTACGGATGCTTTGCAACAAAGTATACCGGACGATTATTCCAAAAATGTGCAGGCTTTTTTTCAAATGCTCGGTCCGGAACTGGAACAGCCGGAAGGCATGTTCAATCTGGGCTGGTGGTTGTGGCCAATTGGAAGATATGTTGAGCGGTGTGGTAACGAAAATTGGATGCTGTCGCTTTCGTTTTTAAAAGAACTGACTAAAAGATTTACCGGAGAATATGCGATCCGTCCTTTGCTGAAAGAACATCCGAAAGAGGTGATGGACGAGCTGATCATATGGACCTCCGATGAAAATGTGCACGTCCGACGGCTTGCAAGCGAAGGCGTTCGAACACGTCTGCCATGGTCAAAAAAGTTGATGGTCGCATTGGATGAATTTGAAAGATATGCGGTCATTCTGACAAACTTAAAAGATGATCCGGAGAAATTTGTTCAAAAAAGCGTGGGAAATAATCTCAACGACTTATATAAAGACGCTCCGGAAAAAGCAGATTTTCTTATTTCGCAATGGGAGAAGACAGGGCAGAGCAAGGCGCAGGCGTGGATTATTAAACATGGGAGAAGAAATCGGAAATGACAGGGGGTGTAATATAACTGTGAGGACGGCAGAAACTTATGAATGGTTGGTGTATATTTTGAAATAAGGAGCTGATATTTTGATAAAGAAATTAAGATTGAAGAACTGGAAAAGCTTTGATGACAGCGTGCTTTATATTGATCCTTTAACAATTTTAATAGGCATGAACGCAAGTGGAAAGTCAAATGTAATAGATGCGCTTATTTTTATTAATAGAATCGCTTACTTTAAGAGATCATGAACTGTTAAATATACCAACCTATTATTCGACCGGAAAGCAGGGAAAGGGTCAGAATTTTGAGTTAAGCAGGACGGTATCTATATTATATCAGACGAAAACATTGCATTTGAAGAAAAAAGAGATATCGGAAATAGCAGATCACTTGTTAAGTCTGATGAGTGGTATTTTTGTATTGAATCCAATCCAATACCGGATCATATGAGGGGATATTCACCATTGGCCGAAAAGCTGATAACGGACGGATCTAATATTGCAGGAGTATTGACGGCATTAAATGATGTTAAAAGAAGAAAATTTTGAATAAGCTGACTGCTTATTTAAAAAATATTCCTGAACCCGAATTATTCACGGCAGTATAAACTCACATAAAATCCGCCGTAGTTACCATTACAATCACTCCTGATACCTCACTCTGTCGCAAGATAGCCTAAAAATGGGCAGACTTCTCCTATGATAGGGTTAGAAATTTATTGTGGCTGTCAAGGTCCATTAACAGTTGTTATTCCAACTGTGGCTGCAGGTTACGGATGTTTTCCAGTGTCTCGTAGAATTCTTTCTTGTAGGGACAGCTGCTGCATAGCTTGAAATATTTATATCGTGCTGATTTTACCACCCTTGCGGCTATCTTCAGCAGTTTTAATCGTATGGTATCAATGCGCTGTTTTCTCATGCTGACAGCAAGCGCCAATCGTCTAAACCAATTGAATAGGTTATAAGCTAACGCATGAACCAGAAGGCGGTTCGCGTTTACCAGCTTTGAGGAACTGCTTACAGAGGCAAAGTCAAAACCGCTTTTGCATTCCTTGATGAAATTTTCCATTTTGCCTCTTCCGCAATAGAACTGGATCACCTGATAAGGTTCCATTTCCAGTGTTGTGACAATAAAGGTATACAGATGGACCATCTGCCCATACGGCTTTTCTATTTTAAAGACCACCCTGCGTGGATGGTTCCATGAACCGGCCTGGTACAGGAATTCCCCATACTCGACGGCGTAATCTACCTGGTTGAATTTCGTTGCGCGGTACAGTGCCTGGTTTTCCTCTTCTGCCAATTCACGGAGTTTTGCGTTCTCCTTGAGCCGGATGGCATATTTGCAGTTTTTATCTTCAAGAACTTCATACAGGTCTGGTGACGCAAAGCCACTGTCACCGCGAAGAAAAAGCGGCATATCCGGGAAATCGCAGAGAAATTCATCCAGAAGGGACTTCATAAAAATATCTGCCTCTTTGCTGCAATACATGGTGCCGTCACGAAGCTGTGCTTTTAGCAGATCGCCGGTCAGCCCGTCGTAGCATAACAGCGGATGATAACCGTGGGCCTGATAATGGTAGTTGAAACCTTCCCCTTCCTGATTCCCATAGACATCAAGAAGTGTGGAATCAATATCAAAAAGCATGAATTCCGGTTTCTTTATGGAATAGATGACTTTACGGAGTTCACGGGTGATCTGGTTTAACTGGCTGATCGTATCTCCATCCATGCGGTTAAAAAAGCGTGACAGGGTAGGCTGGGATGCCAGGGCATCCTTCTCTAAAATAACTGTCATAACAGGTTCGTTTGTCAGTTCGTCCGCACAGTCATCCTCAAAGTAGGAACTGATAATCTGGTAAATTACCTGCATCAGATTCGTATCATCCTTATGGACGCGGAACCAAGCGGTATCATTGGTTTTGAACATACGGTTAACGAGCTTGACCGCTCCAATCTTAAACAGGAACTCTTTGAACAGGAGAAGTCCTGCATCGGAGGATAAATCGCCTCCGTCAAAATTAATTTTAATCTGTCTATTGCTTTCTAAGCTTACAGTGTTTAAAATATCCATATAAAGACCCTTTCTTTGGTTTTGATTTGGAGTAGACACCTAAATTTTACCATAGATAGAGGTCTTTTTCTATTCACTAAATAAGTGAAAAGCAATATTCATTTAAAATACAGTAACTATGCGGGTTTCAGCAGTTAATGCTGTTATTCCGTGAATAATTCAGGCTGAAAGAGATATCATAAGTGTGTGGACCGAATATGTTGGTAAATTTAAAACGGATGCGATGCTTTATTGTAAAGAGGGATGGAATGAAGAGGATGACTGTGTTGTGGACGCAAGAGGAATGTCTGATGGAACACTGAGGTTTCTGGCGATTGTTACAGCCATGCTCATCAATGAAAGTAATAAACTGATTGTTATAGAAGAGGCCGATAACGGATTGCATCCGTCAAGGGCTGAAATTTATTGAATATGCTTCGTGAGTTGGGAAGCGAGCAAAATATTGATGTAATAATTACCACACATAATCCGGCTTTACTAAATGCAGCAGGCACATCAATGATACCTTTTATTACAGTTGCTCATCGAGATGATAACGGACAAAGTAAACTAACTTTATTGGAAGACATAGAAAAATTACCAAAACTACTTTCGTCAGGTAATATTGGGGAACTGGCGGCAGATGGCAAAATTGAATCTGCTTTATCAGGGAGGAAAGATAATGAATAAGGTTCTGATCATTGATACCTGTATGTTGTGTGTTTATTTGAGGATTCCACATATGGATGATTGTGGTCCGGATGATGATAAGTGGAATTAATAAATTGCATCGGGAGAATAAAAAATGCCAGCTTTTTTTCATCACATTTTGGATGATTTTTTAACACCTGCTTTTTTAGAAGAGGTAAGGAGCAAGTTTCATTTTTCGGAAACGCACAGGATGGAATTACGAACAGTGGCAAAGAGAATGCTGCCGTTGATGCGGAAAGAAGCTTTTTGGGAAAGAAAAAAATATCGAATGTCCGGGCAGTGTCCGGCCGCAGAATCAGATTGCGTATCTGAAATCGTTGTGATGTCTTTGGGCCGGGGAATTGATTGTTTACAGGAAACATATGAAAAAAGAGAACTGCTTTTGAGCAGCTATATGGTAGAAACGCTTGCAGGTGAAATTTTAATGAGAGGTTATGAAGCCTATCGCCAATATATCGAAAATGAAACAGGCCTGTATGTGGCCGGATATCATTTTCCGGGCGGTGAGGAAAATTTTCCTTTGTCTATGCTTCCGGATTTGCTTAAAGAATGTTCGCTGCAGATAACCTGTAATGATGCGTTTTGTATGATACCAAACAAGAGTGTGGCATTTATAGCGGAATTGACGTATCATGAGAACGTGCATTGTAAAAGTATATGTTTTGGGTGTAATAACAAAGACTGTCCAAACAGAATGAGAGATGAAAACAGACAATGAAAAATTCATATCGTTTTTTTGAAAACAGAGACTGTGCGTATTTTCCATGTCATCAGGGGACGGGGGATTTTAACTGTTTATTTTGTTTCTGTCCGTTGTATCTGAGAGAAAACTGTCCCGGTAATCCCGTATATATCAACAAGGACGGTAAAAGAATAAAGGACTGTACGTACTGTACATTTCCGCATGACCCTGATCATTATGACCGGATTATGCAGGTTTTGAGTGAGTAATATTTATGGCGGCCAGGCTTTTTAAAAGGAACAGAAGGGAGAAAATATGGGACGTTTAAAACAATTGAGGAAAGATGTGGATCAAAGATTAAGCACGATCACAGATCCGGATAAACGATCCGTCCAAGGCCATAAAGGAAAAGGAACGTGCAAGGTATGAAAGCCTGTGCGGAGAGTTTGGCTTGGGCATGGGGACAATTACGCAGGAGAAAATATAAAACCTGTGGAAATGCTGCAGGAAAGGATTATGTAATATGAAAAAATCAGGAAACAGTAAAAAAGCAGTCGTTTTGGTTCTGGCGGCAGCCGTCTTATTAGCGGCAGTCGTATGGTACGGATACGGACGTGATCACGGGAAGGACGCTATGCAGGAAAACAAGATGGCTTATCGGCAGATTACACCACAGCAAGCAAAAGAAAAAATGGAAACGGAATCGGATATTATTGTTTTAGATGTACGTACGCAAAAAGAATATGAAACAGGGCATATTAAAAATGCGGTATGCCTTCCAAATGAAGAAATTATAAGCGATCCGGAAATGCTGCCGGATAAAGACCGGCAGATACTTGTGTACTGCAGAAGCGGTAACCGAAGTAAACAGGCAGCGAAAAAGCTTGCGCAGCTGGGATATACAAATGTTTTTGAATTTGGCGGAATTATAGACTGGCCATATGATAAGCTGGTTGAATAAGCCTTCAAAACGGTTACAATGTTGTAAACAGTTGCGAATCGAAGTCTGAAAGGAGAGCAGGATGAAAAATGTAAAACGGAACATTATGGTAGTTGGCATACTGTGTCTGATAGCCGGGCTGCTTGTGATTTTCAACGCATCTAATATTGGGATGAGCATTGCTCATAAAGCGATGAATGATAATGGTGGCTCTATGGGAACGCAGATGTATTATAATATCATACAATCCAATACATTAAGCTATCAGTTAGCCGGTACGGTTATTGCCATAGTCGGTGGTGTCTGTGCGGTGGTATTTGGAGCGAAATGCGTGGAAAAATATTAACGGTGTATTGTCGGAAATTGGTATGTAGTACTAGAGTGTGTCTTAAAATTCATTCCTGTCAACTGTGACGCACAGTTGACAGAAAGCAATTTTAAGACACACTCTAGGTTTGCCACCAGGCTGCCTTAAATTATAGAAGCGGCCTGGTAGCTGATGAAATTGTTCGGTTATTTCTGCCGGATATCAAATTCCGGGTTAAATGCATAGAAATTCTTTGAATCCAGATGTTCTTTTACAATATTCAGTCCTTCGCCGAAACGTTGGAAGTGGACGATTTCACGTTCTCTTAAAAATCGGATCGGATCACATACTTCCGGGTCTTTTACAAGGCGGAGAATGTTGTCATAAGTTGTGCGTGCTTTTTGTTCTGCTGCGACCTTGTATAGACAACAGTGGCAGGAAACCTTGAAAAAGCGTTGGTTTCGTGGTACAAGCTGTTTCCTGCTGCGATTTTATAAGAACAAAAATCGAAAAAAAGAAGATGAAACAAGTTATCCTGCATAGTTCCAATGTTTTCAGCTCCTAAAGCATACCTGCTCCAACAGTGTACCGTATGGCGCAGGTTAAGCGTTCATTTAGGCTGGAGATACAAAACGGCGGTTATATTTACACGGGCGAGGGGCAGGACTTAGAACGTGAAAAAAAATTAAGAATCATAAATAGCATTGCCTATACGATAATATTCTGATAAAATTAGGATAAAATAAATAAAAAGGAGTGCTTAGATTATGATACAAATTCGACCTGTTTCTGACCTTAGAAATAAATTTCCGGAAATTGAAAGCATCGTAAACAGCGGAAAACCTGTTTACCTTACAAAGAATGGCTACGGAGCTATGGTAGTTCTGAGCTTGGAAGAATACGCAAATCTGACAGATAATATAGAGATGAAACTTGACGAAGCCGACAGACAGGCAGCAATGACGGAAGAAAGACTTTCCCATGAAACCGTATTCGGCAATGTAAGGAGTACGATACATGGAAAATAATATTTATCATCTTCGTTATCTGCCGATTTTTGAACAGGATTTAATCAGTACAGCGAGTTACATTACTAATGTTTTAAAGAATGAGGACGCTGCTCTGCGTTTAATTGACGATGTTGAGGCTGCGATCCTGGAAAGGCTGAATAATCCCGTTGCTTTTGAACCATATGTTTCCGCAAAAAAGAGAGACTATCCCTATTATAGAATCTATGTGAGAAATTACGTTATTTACTATGTGGTGATTGATGATGTAATGGAAGTTCGGCGTTTGCTGTATGGTGCTAGAGATACGGATAAGCATTTATAATTTGTTTGTAAAGACAATTCTATAGGAACAGCGGAGCTTTCCAAAGCCGTCCGATTGCTTATGATAACAACATTTTCTTTCATAACGTACAAGCATTTTTGCATACTTTGTAATATATTGTGGTGAGGTGATTATTTGGCAAATAATACAAAAATAGTTTGCAGAAATGTTTTTAAGACAAAGGAAAAAGCGGCATTTACAAAAGAATACACACGAAAATGGACGGAATTAATCAATGAATTTGAAAGAAATAAAGGGCAGCGGATACCTGCCAAATCATAGACAGACTTTCTCAAAATGGTATAATAATATCATGTAGAGATAGTTTGTTTTGTCTTCTCCGAAAAGGAGAACAAAACATTATGAGTACAAAATCTAAGGTTGCTATATATTGCCGCTTATCAGAAGAAGATAGAAACAAACAATCAGAAACAGACGACAGTAACAGTATTCAGAATCAAAAGTCAATGTTATTGCAATATTCGTTAGAACAAGGCTGGGAAGTCACAGGTATTTACAGTGATGATGATTACGCCGGTGCAGACAGACGGCGACCGGAATTTAACAGGCTGTTAGCAGACGCAAGAGAGCATAAGTTTGATATTATCCTCTGTAAGACACAGTCCAGATTCACCAGAGAATTAGAACTGGTGGAAAAATATATTCACGGCTTGTTTCCCATATGGGGGATTCGATTTATCAGTATTGTTGATAATGCAGATACCGCTAATAAAGGAAATAAAAAGTCAAGACAGATTAACGGACTTGTGAATGAGTGGTATTTGGAGGATATGTCGGACAATATCAAAAGCGTTCTGACAGACAGACGAAAAAACGGATATCATATCGGGGCATTTGCTTTATATGGATACAAAAAAGACCCGGACATAAAAGGACATTTGATGATAGATGAAGAAGCTGCACAGGTCGTCAGAGAAGTTTTTACTCTGTTTTCACAAGGGTATGGAAAGACAGCTATTGCCCGTATGCTGAATGACAGGGGGATTCCAAATCCCACGGAATACAAGCGGATTCATGGATTGCGTTATCAGCAACCAAAAAGGAAAAACAGCACCTTATGGAAATATTTTGCTATATCGGATATGCTGGCAAATGAAATCTACATTGGCAACATGGTACAGGGGAAATACGGCAGCGTTTCTTATAAGACAAAGCAGAATAAACCCAGACCTAAGAATCAATGGTACATAGTGGAGGGAACGCATGAACCAATCATTGACCGTGAACTGTGGGAGAAAGTTCAAACACTGATCGCTCAAAAGGCAAAACCATTTACGGAGGGAAAAATTGGTTTATTTGCCAGAAAAGCACGCTGTATGAATTGCGGCTATACAATGTGTTCTAATAAACAGAGAGATGGCAGACGCTATTTAAGATGTTCTAACCGGCACGTTGCGAAAGACGCTTGTATCGGTTCTTTTATCTCCGTCCCGAAACTGGAACAGGCGGTAATTGAGGAACTTAACAAGCTATCCGCAGCTTATCTCAATAAAGACGAGTTAGAGCAAAATGTAGTCTTTAACAGTGACTTGCGAGGAAATAAAGAAACTCTCCAAAAGGAAATTGCCGCTTATCAGAAAAAAATCATGGAATACATTAAGAGTATTCGTGAATTGTATTTGGATAAGGTAAAGGGAGTTATTACAGAACAAGACTACATAGATTTATCAAAAGACTTCTCAAAAGAAAAAGACAGGCTTGAAAAACTGGTGGCAGATACGAGAGAAAGGCTTGATGTTATCGAAAGGAAAATGCAGGCTGGTGACAACAGACGTCAGTTGATTGAGCAATATACAAATCTCGAACACTTAGACAGAGAAACGGTCGAAAAGCTGATTGATTATATACTGGTCGGCAAAAAGACCCTGTAACTAAGGAAGTACCTGTTGAAATACATTGGAATTTCTAAGGTTCTCATATTTGATGCAATCGTATATCAGATATGAGAACCGTCTCTTAAACCCCAAATGTTGTATTTACAAAATCGTACCATCTGCTGCCATATCTTCCACCAGGTCGGTAATCGGATCACCTTTGGACTGGAATTCACAGGCGTTAAAAGGAATACCTCCGGCTGCCTGCGGCCAGAGAGCAAGCGTGTGATCGACATAATATTTGTCAAAACCGGATGCAACAATTTCTTCCGGTGTCAGGTTGCGTGTAAGCTGGTGGACGATTGCGCAAATGATTTCCAGATGTGCGAGTTCTTCGGTACCCAGAGAAGCATCGGTAATGTTCCACTTACCGTATTTTGGGACGGGCATGATACGGTGGGATTCCCGATACATCGCTTTTCGACGTTTGAAAGGATAAAGAAGTATGATGAAAATGAGAATGCGGAGAATGTCGAGAATTGTTAGATAAAGGACTGATTCCTTGAGCCTGTATTTGATGCGATTGTGAATGAGGATGAGTGGCAAAAAGATTGGGAAAGTGATATAAGCAGTTGGTCAAATCTGAGTAGAGGTATCGGCCATGACAAAAGCAGGTGTTCCTCGTATGATGCAATAATTTGGAGATCCCCAGAATAAAAAACAAAAACTTGGAACCTCAGATTATTATGGTTTGGAACCATTATAGCAGTTTTAAATCCGAACTTCTTAAAGAGGAAAAAAGGACTGACCCATTTGTTATATCATACAAACCATTATGCATACATTATGGCAAGGTGGTGTTGATGATTGAAATGTCGTGAGTTTATTTATGTCGGAGAGCCTGTTCCGAAAATTACAAAACAGGAATACACAGCGTTTTATCTGCATCTTCAAAAGTCAATTCTTGCTTCTTTAGAAAAAAGGGAACTTTTGACCCATTTGCAATATAGCCGCTGTATCGAAGAAATGGAAAAACAATACGATCGGAAAAACTGTAGCCAGGCCATTGGCGGGAAAGGAGAGCAATTATGCCAACATTACGATATGAACGTTTAAACCAGGAGAGAAACATGCGGGAAACGAAAAAAAGAGTTGCCGCCTATTGCCGTGTCTCCACGGACAACGAAGATCAAGCCAACTCATTTGAAAGTCAACGGCGTTATTTTAGACAATATATAGAACGTAATCCCGATTGGGAGCTTTATGAAATTTTTGCCGAAATGTAAATTGCTAATTTGCTACAATCGGTAAAACAAAGGGTTTTCGGCACATTTGACGTGGCCGGAAATCCTTATTTTTTGTGGATCGGAACCTGCGGCTTTTTTGTGCTTTTTTGTCGAAAACGGTCGTGAATAGTGACAAGCCTGTCATTCATAAAATGACATAAAACAATATTCCATAGATATGGGAGACGTTATTTTATGACTGACGGACAGAGACAGCAGGTCATACGGCTTAGAAAAGAGGGCTGTGGATATACGGCAATCGCAAAGGAACGGTTCAGGGCGGAAAAAATGTACCGCATTTCCCTTTCCGTGGCGAATGCCATGCTTGAAAAAGGCGTCATTTCAAAGGAAGAATATTCGGAAATGGATGCACTTCTGCTTGAAAAATATCGTCCGGTTTTGGGTACGTTATTAGCCGGAAAACCATTGACTTAATGCTATTTCAGAGTGATGTATGATAGCGGAAGGAGTTGATTTTATTGAGGAAAGTCAGCAGGATAGAGCCTGCGGTTCCTGCCTTGCCAAAGCGTAAAAAAGCGGCGGCTTATGCAAGAGTATCAAGGGATACGAAACGGCTCATGAATTCGGTTTCCGCACAGATAAGCTATTACAGCTCGCTGATACGCGGCAACCCGGAATGGGAATATGCGGGCGTATACGCTGACTGCGGGATAAGCGGTACGGACATATCGAAACGTGATGAATTTATCCGTATGCTCGCAGACTGCGAGATGGGAAAGATTGACATTATTTTATGCAAGAGCATATCAAGGTTTGCAAGGAACACCGTTGATCTTTTGAAAACGGTAAGACATTTGAAGGAACTTGGCATAGAAGTCCGTTTTGAAAAGGAACAGATCCACTCGCTGTCAGAAGAGGGAGAGCTGATGCTTTCGCTCCTTGCCTCCTTTGCACAGGAAGAGAGCCGTTCCATCAGTGAGAACTGCAAATGGGGCATACGGAAAAGATTCCGGTCAGGAGAGATCGGCGTGGCAAATAAGCATCTGCTCGGATACCGGTATGATGAAGAGCAGGAAAAATACATTATTATCGCCGAAGAGGCAGAAGCTGTCCGCCGGATGTTCCAGATGTACATAGACGGCGTTTCCTTCCGCTGCATTGCAGAGAGCATGAACAAGGCAGGCATCCGTTCGGTGCTTGGGAATGAATTCCAGGCAGGCACGGTACGACAGCTGATCTTCAATGAGGTCTATGCGGGGGATATCAGGCGGCAGAAATGTTATATGGCAGATCCAATCACAAAAACAAAGGTAAAAAACAATGGAGAACTGCCGCAGTATTATATAGCCGACTGCCACGAAGCCATCATTGACCGTGAAATTTACGCAAAGGTCCGGGCGGAAATGAAACGGCGGGAGGCAATGCGCAACCCAACATATCCATTTACACGAAGAATCAGGTGCGGTGCATGCGGGATGTTTTTTACGAGAAGGATATGCGGAAATGATGCAAAGTGGTTCTGCCGCAGCAAGAAAGAAGTGGGAATGACCTGCAAAAGCCATAATTATCTTGAATCGGAACTGTATAAAATTTTTTCGGAAATACTTGGTACGGATACTTTTGATAATAAAGCTTTTGAAGCTTCGGTTAAGGAGATCATATCCCTGCCTGACGGCACACTTAAGGTGCGGATGTACGGCGGAGATACAAAGGTATGGCAGATTTAAAGGTATATCCTGCATATGAATTTAAGGAAGGGGAACAAAACGGTGGCAAAAAACGTAGTCACGATACCCGCGACAAAGAACCGGTTTACAGCAGATTCTCTTGGCAGCCTGAAAAAACGCAGGGTGGCGGCATACGCTCGTGTTTCTACCGACCATGAGGAGCAGCAGAGCAGTTATGAGGCGCAGGTGGATTATTACACAAATTATATTAACGGCAGGGATGACTGGGAGTTTGTGTCCGTGTACGCTGATGAAGGCATAACTGGCTGTAATACAAAGAAGCGCGACGGCTTCAATAAAATGGTGGAGGACGCCCTTGCAGGACGGATCGACCTCATTATTACCAAGAGCGTATCCCGTTTTGCAAGGAACACGGTTGACAGTCTCACCACCATCCGCAGACTGAAAGAAAACGGTGTGGAGTGTTACTTTGAAAAAGAAAACATCCGGACATTTGATGGCAAGGGAGAACTGCTCATCACCATCATGTCCTCACTGGCACAGGAGGAGAGCCGTTCTATTTCGGAAAACTGTACCTGGGGACAGAGAAAACGTTTTGCCGACGGCAAGGTAACCGTGCCGTTCAAAAGGTTTCTTGGCTATGACAGGGGCGAGGACGGCAATCTTGTAGTAAATGAGGAACAGGCCAAGATTGTCCGCAGGATTTACGGTCTTTTCCTGCAGGGGCGTTCGCCTTATGCGATTGCCAAGATACTGATGGCTGATGGGATTCCCTCTCCGGGCGGCAAAAAGACATGGGCATCCGGGACGGTGAAAAGCATTCTGACAAATGAAAAGTACAAAGGGGATGCGCTTTTGCAGAAAGTGTACACAGTGGATTTCCTTTCCAAAAGAAGAAAGTCAATGAAGGAGAAGTCCCGCAGTATTATGTGGAGGGCAATCATCCGGCAATCATCTCACCGCAGGAATTTGATGCGGTGCAGAAACAGATGGCCCTTCGTTGTTCAGGGAAGAACCGCCAGAGCTGTGTCAGCACTTTTTCAAGTAAAATAAAATGCGGTGACTGCGGAAGCTGGTACGGTTCCAAAGTGTGGCATTCGACAAGCAAATACCGTAAGACAATCTGGCAGTGCAACCATAAATTTGACGGCGACGAGAAATGCACCACGCCCCATCTTGATGAGGATACAATCCGGAAGCTTTTTGTGAAAGCGGTCAATATTCTTCTGACTGAGAAAGATGAGATCATTGAGAACTTTCATGCCATCAAGGATATGTTCTTTGATTTGCGGCCGTTGGAAACGGAATGGTCACAGCTTCAGGAAGAACTGAATGTGGTGACTGAACTGAAACAGCAGTGTATCAAAGAAAATGCCCGGATTGCCCTTGACCGGAAAGAGTACCGGAAACGGTATGACGGACTGGCAATGCGGTTAGACAGAGTGCAGGGACGGCTGGATGAGGTAAGCAGGACCATTACGGAAAAACAGGTACACAGAGAAAAAATAGAGTTGTTCCTTGATGGGCTGCAAAAGCAGAAAGAGCTGGTTACGGAATTTGATGAGGATTTATGGTATAGTTTAATTGAATATGTGACAGTTTTTGATAAAGAAGACATTCGTTTTACTTTTAAGGATGGGACGGAAATTTCTTTACACATAAAATTTGTTTACACATGAAATTTCTTGAACTGACAGAATTTGTGTGACAAGATTCAGGTGCCATAAGAGCTATCTGGTAAATCTGAAATATGTTGACGGGTATAACAGGCAGGAAGTGATTATGGAAAACGGGGAAAAATTGTGATTGCGAAAAGAAGATACGATAAGTTTACCCAGAAGGTGCTTAAGGTTATGAGGGAAAACGGAGGGATTCTATGAAACAACTCTTAGAGTGTGCGGATATTTTAATCTTAGCGCCATTCTTTCCGGGGTATCTATGGGCAGCAGGTAAATTTTGCAAAAAATTTTTAGAGCTTCCCAAATAAGGGAAGGGCTGTTTTTGTTTTTTTCCTTTTTTGGATGGCTGTTTTGCAATATTTTAGGCCGGCTGTCTTTCGTTCCGTACGCTTTTTCTGTGTTGTTGTACCCTATATTCTTTATGGGATTGGTGCTGCTGTTGTTTCAGCCAGACAGGGAGAAAAAGATTCTGGCTGCAGCTATGCTGCTGGTAGTTGTAAGAATGGTAGCAGATTTCGTTGCAAAAGCACAGGGAAGAACGTGAAAAACCGGAAGAGAAGACTGTAGAAGACAGGAACGGTAATGCTAACACAGATACCATTGATATATATTCAATGCCAAAAATCAGAAAGGCACAGGCATGGCAAATAAGTCTGTAAAGTCGGATAAAGAAATTGAAGAAATTATTTATGAAAGCGGTATTTGTGTAAGAGGGATGATCATGAACGGCAAAAGTGAATCGCAGATGCATCAGATGATAGATGTTTCGGAAGAATACCGCCAGAAAATGTTTGATGAATGTAAAAGACACTTTTTACAGGAAAATGGTGTGGCGAATGGAGATACCACAAAACCGAACTGGAAAAATGCAGATCCATTTGATGCAAGTATTTTGGACAGCGTTACAAGGGAATCCGTAGAAAGCACACTTATGAAAAGCGGTAATACGCTTGTGAAAAGGTCATCTGTTTCGGGCAGTTCAGTGGATATGAAGATATAATCTTTATATCATATTCCAGCTCATAATATGAATCTTAAAAACATCATACAAGGCAAAATCAAATTGTATCAAAGACGTCATTTACATAGAAATGTAAACCGATTATTTGATACAAAGGGAATGAACAGAATATCGGGAAAACCGCTGAAAACAAGGGGTTCCGGCACATTGGGTGTTGCTGGAATACCTTGTTTTCTTTTTGGTCGGTTTGAAAATCAGCGGCAGTTGGCAGAAGGGTGTTTACTTTTGAACCCTCCCCAAAGAGCATTTGAACCCCGTGGTCAGAGGAAATGAACCCTCCGTGGTTGAGGTGGTCTATATTTGCCCCTCCTCTTGCACGATTTGACATCCTTTGATATTATAATGATTAAAATATCAGATATTTCTTATGGAATCACAGTGAGTATAGGTTTAACTAATGGAATACGACGAAACGCAAAGATTACAAAGATAGAGATGGAAGAATACTATAGGGTGGAATATTAAAAATGAGAATAGTGAGTGCTTTTTTTGATTTTCTTGTTGAGTAAAAAGGCAGATAGATATGTAAGAGTTTGGCATACCGCAGTAGATTGACATTGTTTCATAAAACGAACTATGGAGAATCCATTATTTACAGGATGTTTACTGACTTCATATAACGTCTGTCTTGTAGAAAGAATTATGTTCTAGGATAACTGATAAATTATAAATTAAAGGTGATAGACATGAACTGGAAATTTTTGTTAAATCAATGGGTTAGAATATTGCATTGCAATATTTATGTTGTAAACAGAGATTATGAAATTGAAAAAGTTTATGGGGATTTGATTGCAGAGAGCAGCCCTTTGTATATGGATCCGGAATTTTTTATGATGCTTGTGGATAGAAAAGTGAAAGAATACCCTGATATTTATTGCGAGTATAATTCAGTTTTGTATGCATCCATGCCTTTTGAATCGAAAAAACTGGTGATTGGTCCTGTCAGCATTATAAAACCAACAAGAGAGCTGGAAAAATTTATGACAGACACACATTTTGTAAGTGATCGGGTACATCATCAGACTGCTTTTTGCGATATGAAAGTGTTTGGAGCAGGAGTATTGGCACTGTACCACTGTATTTCTGGAAAAGAACTGACGATAGACGAGTTATGGCAGAAAAATGGATTGACTGGGATTAAGATTGGAGAAGCCAGAGAGAACGTGCAAAAAGTGATTTTTCATCGTCAAGAAGCAGAACTGCCTCATAATCCTTATGATCAAGAGAAAAGGGAGTTGGACAGCATCCGCCGCGGTGATAAAGAAATGCTGCGGCGCAGCCTTCAGGAAACCTATAGAGGAGAAGTAGGAAGGCTTTCCAATAATGAACTGCGTCAGACGAAAAATATAGCAATTTGTGTCATTACTCTGGCATCCAGAGCAGCTATTGATGGAGGGCTGCTTCCAGAAGAAGCGTTTTCTATGGTAGATGGCTACATCCTGAAAATTGAAGAAATGACAAATATTGTAAAAATTGATGCAGCAATGCGGCAGGCTGAATATGAATTTGTAGAACAGGTGGGCAGAATTAATGTAAAGAAAGAACGGAATGAACTCATAGAAAAAACGAAAAATTTTATTTTCCAGAACCTGCATAGTGAAATTGTCATAGGGGAGATTGGTCACCAGATAGGAGTGTCTACAACATATTTGTCTGATTTATTTCGGAGGGTAGAAGGGATTACAATACAGCAGTATATCCGCAGAGAAAAAATCCGGCTGGCTGAGAATCTGCTCCGCTA
The DNA here is from genome assembly GCF_000364225.2 of Eubacterium plexicaudatum ASF492. Taxonomy (GTDB): domain Bacteria; phylum Bacillota; class Clostridia; order Lachnospirales; family Lachnospiraceae; genus Eubacterium_J; species Eubacterium_J plexicaudatum. Next base: position 1,968,979 of record NZ_AQFT02000001.1, on the reverse strand, counting down.
TTCAGAATATGATGTTAAAAGCATAGCTGTTTATCTGGCATTTTGTTCTCAAAGTCACTTTGGTAAGATTTTTAAGGATCAGACAGGACTGACACCTACGAAATACAGGGCGAAGTTTGGACAGTTTCAAAAAACGAAAATACACGATAATTAGCGAAAATACATGATATAATAAGGGCGCTTCCCATGTTATCTTGATAACATAAAAAACAGCCGGACATATATGGCTGCAAAAAGACTGGGAGGTATCAGTATGTTATTCAAAAATTTTACTAACGAAAATGCATCCGAAAAAATCACTGTAAAAGAACGGCTGGCTTATGGATGCGGAGATTTTTCAAGCAATATTATGTATTCTGCTGTAGCAGCATTTCTAATGTTTTACTACACAGACTATGTAGGGGTTGCGGCGGCAGCCGTGGGAGTGATTATGGCGTGTTCCAGGGTGTTTGATGGAATCAGTGATCTGATTATGGGAGTGATTATTGATAAGACAAAGTCACCTTTTGGAAAGGCACGGATATGGATATTGCGTTTAGTAATCCCCTATGCTGTAGGTACAGTTCTTCTGTTTGCAGTGCCTGTAGGGTGGAGTGAAACGGCAAAGCTGGTATACATATTTTTCAGTTATAATATTGCTTTTACCGTTCTTTTTACGGGGATTAACCTCCCATATGCCACATTGACAGCAATGATGACACAGGATCAATATGAACGTTCTGTCTTAAGCATTTTCCGCATGATATTAGCAACCTGTGGGACATTATTCATAAAGACTTGTACATTGCCGGTAGTAAAGTTTTTCGGAAACGACGCAAGGGCATGGACATATACGTTTGTTATATTTGGTGCGCTTGAGATTGTTACATTCATGATCACATTCCTTTTTACCAGAGAGCGTGTAAATACGGAGAACGACGGGAAAAAACTGGATGTCCCGGTCTTGCTAGGCTTCAAGGCATTAGTTAAAAATAAGTATTGGCTTATGGCAACAGTCAACCTGATTCTGATTTTTGTCGCAATGGGTGTCAATGGCTCGGCAGAAGTTTATTACACGAAAGAGATTTTAGGAAACCCGGATTTGGTTGGTACATTTTCTGTAGCATTCCAAGCCACACAGATTGTTTGCATGTTTTTTATCGCCTGGTTTGTAAAGCGTTTTGGAAAAAGAAATGTTTTGATGGCAGGATCAGTGATATTTATCATTGGTTATGCAATCATGGGAATCGGTGCAGAAAATTTAGTTATACTTCTGGCCGGATGTATGCTTAGGGGTGTTGGAAATGCTGGGATTTCGGCATGTATGTTTGCAATGGTCACAGATACGATTGAGTATGGAGAATGGAAAACTGGAATACGGACAGAGGGGCTGATCAACAGTGCAGCAAGTTTTGGGCAGAAGATTGGGAATGGTATCAGTCTGCTGTTGGTAGGAGCTGTTTTAACAATCGGAGGATATGTGGGGACTGCTGCGTCGCAGCCGGCAAGCGCATTTACTGCAATCCGTTCATGTTATATTTACATTCCGATTACCCTTACCGTTATTCAGATTATTGTACTTACATTCTACCATCTGGACAAGGAATATGATTCTATTCTGGCTGATCTTAAGAGCCGCCGTATCTCAAAATAAAAAAGGAGGAAATAAATTATGAAATATGGGTATTTTTAGTCTGGAGCTGGACAAACCGATTGAAGTGGAACTGGATGACCACGATGCAGAAAAATTACTTGGAGAGCTTCAGAGGTTTATTGTAGAAGAATAAATGCAGCATGTTCAGGAGGAAATGATGAAGGAAATCTTATTTGGGGCAGCATACTATGATGAGTATATGCCTTGTGAACGGTTAAGAGAAGATATACAGATGATGAAGAAAGCTGGCATCAATACGGTCAGGATTGCAGAATCTACCTGGAGTACCTGTGAGCCGCAGGAAGGGGTTTTTGATTTTTTCCATGTGGAAAAAGTAATGGATGCAATGGAAGAAGCTGGCATCCATGTAATTATTGGAACGCCTACCTATGCAATTCCTACATGGATGGTGAAATCCCATCCGGATGTACTGGCAGAAACAGTAAATGGCCGTGGAATTTACGGAGCCCGTCAGATTATGGATATCACGCATCCGGTTTTCCGGTTTTATGCAGAAAGAGTAATCCGGGAATTGATGAAGTGTACCGCCCACAGAAGCTGTGTAATTGGCTATCAGGTGGATAACGAAACAAAGCATTATGGGACAGCAGGAAGGAATGTGCAGGAGAAGTTTGTGAAATATCTCCGGGAAAAATTTCAGGATAACCTGGATGCCATGAATGCAGAGTTTGGACTTGATTACTGGAGCAACCGTATCAATGCATGGGAAGATTTCCCGGATGTCAGGGGAACCATTAACGGAAGCCTTGGGGCGGAATTCGAAAAGTTTCAGAGAACACTGGTAGATGATTTTTTGGGCTGGCAGTCAGGTATTGTGAAAGAATACAAGAGGGATGATCAGTTTGTGACACATAATTTTGACTTTGAATGGAGGGGATACTCTTTTGGGGTACAGCCAAATGTGAACCACTATCATGCGTCCGGAAGCCTGACGATTGCAGGCGTAGATATTTACCATCCAACGCAGGATGATTTGACAGGAATGGAGATTGCTTTTGGGGGCGATATGGTGAGATCCTTGAAGCAGGATAATTATCTGGTTCTGGAAACGGAGGCACAGGGATTTCCGGGATGGCTGCCATATAAGGGCCAGCTTCGGCTGCAAGCATACAGTCATATCGCTTCCGGAGCAAACAGTGTGATGTACTGGCATTGGCATTCCCTGCATAATGCCCGAGAAACATACTGGAAGGGGCTGTTAAGCCATGATTTCCAGGAGAATGACACTTATCTGGAAGCATGTGTGATTGGAAAAGAACTACAGGAAATAGGGAGTCATCTGGTCAACCTGAAAAAGAAAAATGAAGTAGCAGTTCTGGTAAGTAATGAAACATTGACTGCATTGAAATGGTTCGGCATTGATGCAACAGAATCTGATAAAGGGAAAGTAGCTTATAATGATGTGGTCAGGTGGATTTATGATACACTTTACGGAATGAATGTTGAGTGTGATTTTATATGGCCGGAATCCGAAGATTTCGGGCAGTATAAAATGATTGTTGTTCCGGCACTTTATGCTGCACCAGACAGGCTGTTGGAAAAGCTGAACCGTTATGTGGAAAATGGGGGATGTCTGGTAGCAACATTTAAGACGGGATTTGCAAATGAGAATGTAAAAGTAAGCCATGAGGTGCAGCCGCGTATTTTGAGAAACTGTCTGGGTGTAAAATATCATCAGTTTACATTCCCTAAAAAGGTAATGCTGGGGGGAGATATCGCAGAAGGGACAGATAACAGGGAAGCAAAAGTTTTTATGGAGCTTTTAAAGTTAGATGGTGCAGAGGTTTTGGCTTATTATGATCATTATAATTGGAATGGATATGCGGCGGTGACCAGAAATCATTTTGCAGAGGGATATGCATATTATATCGGGTGTATGATGGATCAGGAGCTTCTGAAACGGATTCTTATGAAAGCATTGGAAGATGCAGGTATAGAAAAAATTGTGAAAGAAGAGTTCCCTGTTATTGTACGTAAAGGAATAAATGATTATGGAAAGAGCGTATGGTTCTATCTGAATTATTCTGAAAAGGAGCAGACGGCATTATATGAAGGTTCTGATGGACGGGATGTTTTAACGGGTGAGTCTGTAAAACATCAAGATAACATTTCTATCCCAACATGGGGCGTGAGGATGATTGAAGGGTAAGATTGAATCATAGAAGGGTACATTTCACGCGACTTGCCGCGTGCTTGCTAAAGTCGAACGGGGTGAGGATGGATAAACAGAGAAGAAAGATAGCATTGTGCCATGAGAAGATTACAAATACCAGAAAAAATAACCTGCATAAGATTTCTTATAAAATTATCAGCGAAAACCAAGTGATAGTTACAGAAAACTTACAGATAAAGAATATGGAAAAGAACCATCATCTGGCAAAATCTATTACAGATGCATCATGGTATGAGTTGACAAGACAGTTAGATTACAAGGCAAAATGGAATGAGAGGAAGTATATAAAAATAGATACATTTTATGTGAGCAGCCAGTTGTGTTCTGTTTGTGGATACCAGAATGAAGAAATAAAAGATTTATCTGTAAGGGAATGGACATGTCCTGATTGTGGTGCAAAACATGACAGGGATGTTAATGCTGCAAAAAATATTTTAGCAGAAGGACTAAGACAAATAGCATAATATAAATAGGGACGGTGCAGCCCGAATTAACGCCTGTGGAGATAGTAGGTTACGAGGTCGATGAAGCAGGAAGCCCATTGGCTTTAGACAATGGGTAGTTCACAAGTCTGAGGTAAAGGCGTGTATCACTACGCCGGTTGACAGCATTAAGAATCCGCTTTCCGGCAAAATCTATGTGCCTTCTGTGGGCGAGATTATTCGTGATGACGAACAATCAAAGGGTGAAATTTTCATCTGTGGCCAGACGGAGGAAATATTGCTGCTTGTTAGATAATTCCGGTGCCGAAGCCTTTAAGAATCTGCTTGCCGAAGAATGACTGTAATAGTTCGATGCCCAGGCTCATCAAAAAGCAGTAAAAAACCGTCACACCGAATCCGGCACATATCTTTATCCTGAGTGTCGTTTACTTACATATCACATATAAAGCTCAATTTAACTTGTACCGGAATGACTTGGAAAACGGGGGATTCAGAGGTAATATGCTTACATTGCGGTATGCGTTACAAAAACGTTAATACCTCTTACTAATTAACGATAATTGGCCGAAGTATATTTATGAAAAAAAGATATTTTATTTCAGTAATGCTATCTTTGGCTAGAGTGTGTCTTTGACCGGTATTATTCTTATCTTTACAATGAAAACGATATGATTTGTGGTATGGCCGATCAGCTCTGACGATTAAAAATTTTTCGCAAAAAAACCTCCCATTTTGCGGGAAAATAAGCGATAATATAATTAACCCAAAATTATTTTTTCGCATTATCCACGTAAAGAAGGGAGGCTTTTTTATGAAAACAAAAGTGACACGGAAAGAGGCACGTAAACATCTGGAACAGTTTCATCTTGCAGTAGAACTTGTTAAGGTTATAAAACATTTTTTCCCTGACCTGGCCCGCCTGTTAAAACAGACAGAAGATCCCAGAAATCAGAGTTACATTACCTATCCCAATGTCATACTTCTCATGACCCGTATCCTTTCTTCTATATTCTATATCAGCAGCATGAGAAAAACAAGCCAGAAATTTAATTCTGATACAGTTATACAGAATATCTGGGAAATGTGCGGGGAAAGCGCATCCGCAGATGAAATTCCTTACTGGGAAACGATAAATAAATACCTTGAAAGGCTGGATCCGGAAGAACTGCAGGATACTGTCTGCCGGCTTGTATACAGGCTGGTGCGCAGCCGCGCATTTGCAGGTGCACGAATCCGGAACAGATACTGGCAGGTGATTGCAGACGGGACGCAGATTCACAGCAGCCGCAGAAAACTGGATGCAAAAAGCCTGTACAGGGTTCATAATAAGGGGACTGGCAGGGAGTATACGGAATATTACTATTATATACTGGAAGCAAAAATTGTTCTCCATCCGGACATTATTGTAAGCATTATGACAGAATTTGTAGAAAATACCGGCGGGGAAGAAGCAGAAAAACAGGACTGTGAGCTGAAAGCATGCTACAGACTGATGGAACGGCTTAAGAAAGAATTTCCAAAGCTTCCTGTCTGCCTTTGCGCAGACAGCCTTTATGCATGTGAGAATTTTTTCATAAAATGCCGCGACAGCGGATGGCGCTATATTCTGCGGTATAAGGAAGGCAGCATTCCGACGGTTTCAGATGAATACGGCAGGCTGAAAAAAACAGAGAAAAACTGCCGGAAACAGGAACTCATTAACGGAACATGCTGGCATGATTTCGTTACGGACATTGATTATAACGGTCATAAGGTAAACATTGCAGAATACAGGGAAGAGCGGGATGTGCTGATAAAAAAGGGAAGCAGGAAAGGGGAGACAGAAAACATAAAGGCAGGGTTCCTGTTTCTGACGGACCTTCCCGTTAATCAGAAAAATGTGGCTGCACTGGTGGAAGCCGGAAGGAGGCGGTGGAAAATAGAAAACGAAGGCTTTAACGCGCAGAAAAAACACGGATATTATCTGGAACATTTATTCAGCAGGAACTATCAGGCATTGAAAAACCATTATTACCTGATACAGATCGGGCATATGATATCCCAGATAATGGAGGCGTGGGAAAAACTCTGGAAAAGCACAGCGCTGTCCCTGTCGGAAAAGCACAGCCGGATATTTGAATCATTCCAGAATATAAAGTTATCAGAACACAGGCATGAAACAGGAAAGCGCTTTCAGATAAGGTTCCGGTAATGGAATGCACTGGAAAGGGGGGATGCCCGGATATGGCACAATAACCTAAAAGCGTTTTCAAAATTACAGCAGGGGGAGTTTTTTGTTTTAAAATACTATCATCAAAAGTTGCAATATATTGAAAGATATATGTAATTGGAACTGATAAATCCATAATTTAATCGTCAGAGCTGTATGGCCGATGTAGCCGGTTGCATATTCACGAAACATTTATTACAATTATAAGTAGGAGTACATCATATGAACAGGCATTTCCCAAATAAAGCAATGCGTACAGCATGTGTGGCAGCATTATTTATTCTCTTGTTGTATAGTGGTTTCCGGCAGAACGAAAACCAGTCCGCAAGGCCCAATCAGTCTGCGCTTCTGTTCCGCTATTCGGAGAAGACAGACAGCACCAATGTGATACCGTTGAAAATTGATGACGGCGTTCTCTATGAATATCATACGGACACCCATGCATGGTCGGCCATGAAATTGGACGGGATGGCCGCGCAGGTATTTTCCGGTGAACGGCTTTGTGTGCTGATGGAGGGCGGAAGCCTTTTTTATGAAGGGCAGGATCTTTCGCCTGATGAAGACAATCTTCCACTCACGGCAGGCTATAGCAGATATATGGCTGGAAAAGCGCTGGAATATAACAAAACGGAGCCTTTTCTTGGCGTTAACGGGAACCTGGAGTATCCGGATTTTATGGCGCTGCTCCAAGCCGGGGAACTGCTGTGTGAAGATGAGGATGATTTCAAGCGGGTTTCCCTGCCCAGGGAAACTCCGGCGGCGATGTCGGGCAGTTACGTGCTGACGGAGGGTGGGAACGTTTACTACATGCATAACGGGATAGAAAACGTGTATGACGGCGGCGATATTGTTGCTATCAGCGCATCCGAAACCGCAGCACGGTGTGCAGGGTTAAAAGAAAACGGCGAAGCGGTGCTGTGGTGGATGGATATCGAAGCGCCTGACGTGTCGGAGTGGAAAAATCTGGCGGCAGTGCGCCATGGGTTTAATTTTGTTGCAGGGTTAAGGGGGATGGAAGGATAGACTACGTAGACAATGGCGGACAATCTACGGCTGCAATTCAGGAGGCTCTTGGCGAATGGCCGGATGTGGCAGACCTGATAGTTGCCAGTCAATCGATTGTGGGAGTGACCGAAGACGGGGATTGTCTGTTTCTGGATGTGAATGGTGATCGGTAAAGGCCTCTGGTAAAATTATGTCGGTACAGGAATTGGCAGTGTCATTTTTGGGGCACTTGGTTTTCCGTTTCAGATCCGTTACAGGTATCTTTCCGCAGTTTAAACTGTGTGACTGTATCATCCGGCTTCGAACCGTTTTAAGGGCAAAATACCCATAGATTCTTGTCATATTTTTACAGTTGTTATTTTTATGGATATTTAATAATCCCCTTGCAGCATTGTGCTGCAGGGGGATTTAAACACACAAATCGGAAGTTTCTTCTCTATTAGCGGTTATATTTTGCTCCTGCATAGATCAGCAACGCCAATCCCACAGCAAATCCCAATGCAAAAGCGATAAAACTTAATGCTGAATCTGTTATACCGATTATTAGAGCAGTCGTCAAAAGACCAATTCCAATAAAGATAACACCCCAACCTGATATTTTACAAAAAACCTTTTTATCACTTGGAGACACTTTGTCATAATGATAACTATGAAGCAAAATGATTTTTCCTTTTTCCACATCAAATAACCAAGATATATAAAACAAGTGCAAATACACCTATTCCAATCGCAATACCCATCGTTTCCATCATAACAATCTCCTCCAAAATCCAATTTATTTAAGGGAATTATACCATGTTTTGTGAAGTTGTCAATGTTCCATTTTCAAACCTTTTGATTTTCCTATGGGGCAAAATCAAGGCTGGTTCCCTTGTTACATACAAGTGCGGGGAATGAGGATCCTCTGTTTTTTGCTATGGCTTGAAAGCATAAATCCCCCGGAGCCGGAAAGAAACATGGCAGGGGGGATTTTGTATGGCAAACCGGAATTTAATTATTTTGTCTGTTTATAAAATCATCCACATTTTCGGTTCGTATTTCAATATATGCTTTATCATCTAAAAACTCATGGTCGTATGGTTTTAAAACCAGCCGGATATACAGGGGAGCAGCCTGTAGATCTCCGCCGCCAATCACAAGACAATATTTTTCGTCTATTTCGTAGAAGTAGATATATAGTCCCGAACCGATGTCTGTATGGCGATATGGTTCAAAATCACTCCATGACAGGGCATCACCTTTTTTCGCCAGTCCTTTAACCTTTTCAATGGTCAGTTCCTCCCATTGAGGTTCTGTTATGGGAGGATTAGATGGATTGGAAACCGAATACCAGTTTCCATCCATCAAAAGATAGCATCTGTCTGGGCCGTTGATGACGTAAGAAAAGCCCGGATGGTCTGCACCTGTCATATCGAAACGATATGCTTCTCCGCCAGCCTCGTCGCCGGGAGAGTGCCCTGCTTCAAACTGAACCACACTGTAATTCAATCTTAAAATCCAGTTTTTCAAAGTTTCCAGCTCATCACCATCTACGGTCCATTGCGACTCAGTGCCGCTGATTATATGCGTAATCTCAACCTCTGTTACAGAATCAGGTATAGAGATCAGGTTGTCAGAAGCAGAGTTTGAGCCGGACGTTCCGCAGGCAGCAAACGCCAAAAGAAAACTCAGCGTTAAGAACAGAATCAGTTGTTTTTTCATGATATATGCCTCCTCAAAAAAGCAGTTACTTAATATAAACGCAAAATCATCAAGGAAATTTCTAAAAAATTTGATTTGTTTAAAAAGATTATACTGCAGAATTTTCCATAAATAAATATATTTTTCTACAATTTGATTTTCCTATGGGGCAAAATCAAAAAGTATAGGTAAAATCAAAAATTACAAAGGCAAAATCAGATTGTATCAAAAAGAGCGTTTACATAGAAATGTAAACCGCTTATTTGATACAAAGGGAATGAACAGAATATCGGGAAAACCGCTGAAAACAAGGGATTCATAAAGAGGCAAGACCATATGGAAATACTACAAAAGACAAACCGCCGCATGATGGCCATCATCCGCCATATGCGGCGGTCTGCTTTTTTCCGCAGGCAGGTCGGGCGGCCTGATAACGGAAATTACTTGGAAAGCCGGGGAGTAAATTCCCATAATCTGCCCTCTGTCCGTACCTGCATCATTCAAAAGCGTCAACATCTATTAATGATTAACAATAATTGACCGATATACAAAATGACGAAATAAAACGAAAGGAAGGCAGAGATATGGCAAAGGAGGAGATTACACCGAGCGAATGGCAGATCATGGAAGTCCTGTGGGCGTACGGAGAGCCTTTGACTTCCTCTGAGGTCTACAAGAGGATGCAGAGGAATGTGGGTATGTCGATGAGGATGGTGCGGGTGTTGATGAACCGCCTGAACCAGAAAGACATCCTCGGTTATACGGTGGATGAGCATGATTCGAGGGTTTACCACTATTATGTACAGAGGTCAAGGGAGGAATGCGTGAAGGAGAATAGCAGGAAGTTCGTGGACAGCTATTTTTCCGGCAATGGGACAAATGCGATGGCGGCGCTTTTGCAGAGCTTCGCACTGACGGATGAACAGATAAAAGAGCTGGAGGAGATTCTGGAAAAAGCAGGGAGCGGGGGGACAGAATCCACGGATAAAGAGGGTGAACCCCATGCCTGACTGGTCACGGATTGGCAGCCTTTTGGATTTCTGCGCGGCATATTACACTACCAAGCTTGTACGGTGCGCGGCATTTTCCTTTGTGCTGATTGGGCTTGTTATGCTGCTCCGGAAGATGCTTTTTTTAAGACAGACATTCATAAGGGGCTGTTATGGTCATCCTTCCTGCTCATCCCGTTCCTTGGAAAGCTGAAGCTGTTTTATGAGAATAAGGTTGTGGTGGGAATAACAGGACGGATCACGCATGGAACCATGACCTGCCTGTGGGCTGACTATATTTATATGGCGGGTATCTTTATAGTCGCTGTCTGTATATTCGGAAAGCGGCTGTGCCTCCGGAAGTCGGTTGGCGGAATGGAAAAGGGTTTTCCGGATAATATACAGGTCAGGATTACAGACATGAATGTGACGCCGTTTACAGTTGGGCTGCTGAAACCAAAGATTGTCATTCCTAAAGTGGTATGGGGAGTTACAGCCAGGATGAACTAAAATATGTTGTACAGCATGAGCGGACGCATATCCGATTGGGGCATTTATGGTTTGGGCTTGCATGGGATATCCTGCGGTGCCCCTTATGGGTGAACCCGTTCCTGACAGTCTGCCAGAAACAGTTCCGGGCGGATTTGGAGGATATCTGCGACAGGGTGTGCATACAGAGCAGCAGGAGGACGGCGCATGAATATGGCATGGTGCTGCTGAAAACCCTGAAACTGCTGAGTTTCAAATCGGAGGGTACACCGCCTGCCGTCACCTATGCCGGGGAAAAGGAATTTGCAGACATGAAAAGGCGGATGGGTGAGATTGCCGGTTGCCGCCCATACCGGAAAAAACTGTGCATGGCAGCAGTTCTGGCAGCAGTAACAGGCGTGGTATTACTCATCATAGATAGCTGTTCTTATACCCGATGCAGGGAGGATGAGAACATATTTGCTTATGCGTATGTTGGTGAAAAAGGCACCGTTATTTCAAATCACGACCAGATTCCCCACATAAAGCAAAAGGATGATTGGGTGATGGCGCTGTATAAAATATTCGATTAAAAGGAATTAAATTTTAAGGAGGATATGATTATGGCAATTACAGGAGTGGGCAATTACAGCAGTGTTTATGAAAACACATATGCTTTATCAAGAAAGGAAACGGCAAAGAAAGAGGAAACAAAAGAAACAGCGGCTACACAGAAAAATGCCGAAATAGCAAAGAGTGGCGGCAATGAGGAATATCTAAAAAATCTGCAGAAGCAAGTACCGTATATCAAATTGCAGACAGGATATGGACTTAACACAAGTAATGACAGTAAAGTGAATGTTGTTAGTGTCAATCCCAAACTTTTGGAGAAAATGCAGAGTGATCCGCAGGCAGCAAAGGAATATGCGCAGCGATTGAAAGATGTGGAATCTGCTACCAAATGGGTTGATAATTTTGAAAAATCAATGGGATATACTGCGGTTTGCAGGCATGGCTATGTAGACGAAAATGGTAATTTTTCCAGTTTTGCCGTTGTAGTGAGAAAAGATGAAATGAATGAAAAACTCCGCAAAGAAGCGCAGGAAAATGCCGAAGAGCGGATTGAGAAGTCAAGAGAGAAAGCCCGTGAAAATGCGGAGAAATTAGAGGAAAAGGCAGAGGAAGCGAAGGAAAGCGAAAAGTCGGAAGAAAAGAAAGTAGTAATGGAAGATGGAACAACAATTCCGAACAAGGCCGGACAGCTTATAAATGAAAAATGGCTACTTCCAAAGATGGCACGGTTTATCTGAATGACACAGATATGAAAACAATCATCGAAGCTGCCCAGCAAGAAGATTCAGGCAAAACCACAGTAAAAGACCGGCAGCAGGTTGGCGCAAATCTGGATTTGAAGATATAAGAGGAGGAGAGGATATGAATATCAGCAGTAACAATCTGAGAGGGTTTTCGCAGTATTCCCTTTTGAATAAACTGTTTTCGCAGAAGAATGGAAATAAAACAAGTACATCTAACCAGATGGGTGCTGCTATTAGCGGAGGGGTAAAGCATAAGCACAGCAATTTATATTATGATGAGAACGGTATTCCCTGGATGTCAAAAGAGCAGGCAGACAGATGTATATCGGGGAGAAGCGACTGGAAAAAAATTGTGTCTGTGTCAGATGAAGTAAAGGCAGAACTGGCAGAGGTGGTAAAACAGGATTTTATCAGCACTAATGGAAAGAGCATACCGGAAGGAACCAGGAGAAACGATGTCATCAATAAGTATTTAAACACTCTTCCTTCAAAACAATGCAGTTCTGCTTCGTGGACATTGGACAGAATGGAAGGGGACTATGGAAGTCGTTTGGAGGCATTGGTAAGACAGAACAATCCGGGATGGAAACCGGGGGACGCTTTTGACACCGGTATTTTAGACCAGCTTGATGGGACGCTCGGCGGAGTGGATTTCAGGGCGTAAATTTGGAAATGGAGGATTTGATATGTCAGTAGGCGGCGAACTGGCAGGGGAGCTGAAAAAGCTGAAAGGGCAGAGGACAGGAAGCGCATACGGCATTGCAGACGAGCCGGAGGATTCCGTCAGGGCTTATGCGAACCTTTATGATGCGATTGTGCAGGGCTACCAGGACGGCACAAGGGAGCGTTATGTGGAGGATGAAAATTCAGAGACGGGTTTCCGCAAAATGACAATGGAAGAAGACTCAAAAAACAATAAAAAGCCGCAGGGGACAGATGGGAATGCCCCGGAAACAGCCGGAACGAAAATGAAAAGGCTGGCGCAGGAATGGAGGGAGGCCTACAAGACTTCCGGTTCCAAGGAAAGTAGCATGGAGAAAGTGTTATCCATGCTGAATGGTATGTTTGGCATTCGTAAAGAGGCGTAATCGGATATACAGATATAACCGTCACACCCTATTCCGCAGAGGCGCATAATGCTTTGCCTCTGCGGTCTGCGAGGGTGCAGGGGGCTCTAAACGACAGATGAGCCACAGATAGGAAAATGAATTGTGAGGTGGGCTCATGGGAATTTCGGCTTTAAGTACAGCAACCCTTTTTCAAATCATATAGCTTTTCAGTATCAGGCTGCGGTCTATGAAAACAGGTATTGAACCATGCATGCCAGTGTGTTAACATGAATATAGTGAAACATTTAAGAAAGATGGTGTGGATAAATTGGCAGATCAAAACAGGGCAGTAAAACTACGGCGGAAAATAGAGGGATTTACACTGTTTGACGATGAACTGATGAGCCGGGTGTTTGATGAAAATATTGAATGCACGGAGCTGGTCTTGCGCATCATATTAAAAAGGACAGACATCAGGGTTACACAGGTGCATACGCAGAGGGAAATAAAAAACCTGCGCGGGCATTCTGTCAGGCTTGACATTCATGCGCAAACAACAGAGGAAGAACCGGTTGATATAGAAATACAGCGGGCGGACAAGGGGGCCGGCGTGAAGCGGGCAAGGTATAATGCCAGCATGATGGATGCAAACACCCTTGTAAAAGGGGAAGAATACGACAGGCTCCCGGAATGCTACTGCATTTTTATTACAGAAAAAGATGTTATGGGCTGCGGCCTGCCTGTGTACCATGCGCAGAGGGTTGTATCAGAAACCGGAAAACTGCTCGGGGACGGTACGCATATTATTTATGTGAACGGGGCTTACCGCGGGGATGACCCGATTGGGCGGCTTATGCATGATTTTTCATGCAGCAGCCCGTCGGATATGTATTACCAGCCGCTGGCCAGGCAGGTTGGGTATTATAAAAACGATGAAAAAGGAGTGGAAGCTATGAGCAAGGGAATGGAAGAACTGATTGATATGGAAAAAAAGGAGATTGCGTTAAAAATGCTGGAGGATGGAAAGCTGCAGAAAGAAGAAGTGGCAAGGTACTTTGGATTTACAATGGATCAGGTGGAGGAACTGGCAGAGTCACTGGCAGTGCAGGTATGAGAAATATAGGGGCAGGAAAGAGGGCTTTTGGGAAGAAATATAATTAAAAAGTGGATCCCACCCCGTTGAAATTTAAACCCACCCTATCCGTAAATTTGCCCCCTTGAGGCAAAATCAAAAGGTTTGTATGTCTATGTAAAATACTTGAGAAGCAACGGATATCAAAAGTCTTAGCGTAGGAAGGGGGAAAAAATAAAATTTCTATTTGTGTGTATTTGTTTCCTGTAATTTCTGCAAGAACTTCTGTGCCGGTTTAGAAAAAACCTGATATTTTTTCCAAATGGTACCCATGTGTGCTTCAATTTTTGGTATAAGCGGTTTGAAGCACAAGTTGCTATCTCCTGAAACATTTACAAGTTTATCAAAACATATTGCATATCCCAATCCCTCATCTACCATTAGCGAACCGTTAAAAAGCAGACTGTAAGTAGCTGCAATATTCAGCTTCTCCTGTTCTGTGTGGAAGAAATTTTTTAATTCTGAATTTTGAAATGCCTGCCTTGAAATGATAAGGGGCTTATCCATTAAATCCTCTGCCGTGATAAATTCTTTCTCGGCAAGTTCTGCGTCACGCCGCATTAAAACGCCCCATGTATCTTTATAGTCAATCGGTATGGAATCATATTTTGTGGTATCTATATTTCCGAAAACGATTCCAAAGTCAATAGAGCCACGGTCAATGGCTTCTGTAATCATCTCTTTATCGCCGCTTACAATGTGAAAATGCACAAGAGGATAGTCTTGTTGTATAGCGTTCATGGCTTTTATTAGGAAACGGTTTCCGTCGGTTTCACCTGCACCGATTGTTATATTTCCGGCAAGAGCATCGTCCGATGAAGTAATTTCATTCTCTGTTTTTTGACAAGTTCTGTAATTTCTTCCGCGCGCTTGCGCAGTATCATACCCTCTTCTGTGAGGGTTATTTTTCTGTTACCTCTTATAAACAGTTGCTTTCCAAGTTGATTCTCCAAATCTTTCAGTTGGCGTGACAAGGTGGGTTGTGAAAGATGCAAAAATTCTGCTGCACCTGAAATGTTTTCTTCTCTTGCAACAGCCAAAAAATACTGTAATACTCTCAGTTCCATAAGCACATCCTCCTTTGTTTGCATATAGTGTAGCATATTTTGCTATGCCCGTCAACTATGGGAATGTATTTAATATAAGCATTTGCTATTTCAATTGACCGCAGATATAATAGAATTATCAGAAAACCACTTAGCGTAAGGAGCGTTCACGATGAAAAAGAAATTAACTATTTTACTGGCGGTGTTATTTTTAATAACAGCCTTTGCCGGTTGCAGCAGTAAAAATGAAGAAACGCAGTCTACCAACGATGGTAGTTATGGGATATCCAACACACAGGGAGAGGAACAAACAAATGATATTGTTTTATCGGAAGAAATTACAGAATTGACGGGTGGACTGTCCGCTGTCAGATATACCGGGGATTACGGATTCGATGAGTTTTTGTCCGGAGGTGGCGCTTCATCGGACGCCGAGGTAGTTTCATTCTTAATGGAAAGCGGAGTAGCGGATTTTGGAAATCTTCTGTTCGGCGGCAATCCCTTTGGGTGTAGCACAATATCTGTTGAAAATGCAAACGGCGATTCGCTGTTCGGAAGGAATTTTGACTGGAACACCTGTAATGCGATGGTGATACAAAGCCAGCCGGAGAATGGCTATCATTCCGTATCCACAGTCAATACGGATTTTATAAGCATGAGTGGGATCAGCCTTTCAGCGTTATCCGATGAGATACAGGCGCTTGCCGGGCTTTATGCTCCCCTTGACGGACTGAATGAAATGGGGCTTGCCGTTTCCGTCAATATGATTCAGGACAGCGCAACCATTGAACAGAATACGGATAAGCCGGACATTACAACAACTACCGCTATTCGTTTGCTGCTCGATAAAGCCGCCAATGTAGAGGAGGCAATCGAACTGCTTGGCAGTTACGATATGCACGCTTCTTTTGGTTACATGGTGCATTTCGCAATCGCAGATAAAACGGGAAAAAGCGTAGTAGTGGAATATGTAAACAATGAAATGATTGTTACCGACACACCCGCAGTTACGAACTTTTATCTGGCAGAGGGCGAAAAGAACGGAATCGGGACAAAGCAATCACACGAGCGTTATGAGATTCTGATAAACCGCCTTAATAATTCCGAAACAATGGAGATAGACGATGTCAGGGACGCTCTTGACAGCGTAAGCAAGGACAATTTCGGAGAATTTGAATCTACCGAATGGAGCATTGTAATGAACCAGACCACGGGCGCACTGGGTAAGGCAAACAGCGAAGAAGTGATGAACCTTTTAACGGAGCTTTACCACGACGGACAAAGTATTTTAATGGTAACGCATGATGTCCGAGCCGCTATACACGGAAACCGTATTTTATATTTGGAGGACGGCAAAATTTTGGATGGACTGGATCTGCCGCCCTACGGAAACGATGACCTGAAAGCAAGAGAAAACAAAGTTTTGAACTGGCTTTCCTCTTTGGGGTGGTAAGAAAAGGAGGTTGCTTTATGGAAAACAAGACTTTATTAAAAGCAAACTTAAAGCGGCATAAGGGCGCACTTTTCGGAATTTTATTCTCACCCTGCTTGTAGCGGCTGCTCTTGGGACGGTGCTTACGGTATGGACGAATTCCGGAAACTATATCGGGAGCGAACTTGACAGATCGGGCTATGGCGAGCTGACCGCCTGGGTAGAAAATTTATCTGATACAACAGGGCTTAAAAACAGTATGGAGGCTTTGGATGAAATAGAGCGTGTGGAAACACAGAGCCTTATCTATTCAAACTATACTGCAAACGAAACGGAATCCGACAGCGAGGGACAGCTAATCACCTACATTCCGGCAGAAAACCGTTATCGCTTTTTTGCCGATGATTTATCGGGGTACACACAGCAACCCGAATCCATACTGCAGGGCGAGGTGTATGTGTCGCCGTCAATGGTATCGATGTTTGGCATTAAGCCCGGTGATGAAATCACCTTTGCCATTGCAAGAGCCGGAAAAAACCTTACTCTTACCATAAAGGGATTTTATGAAGATGTTTATATGGGAAGTTCTATGATCGGCATGAAAGGATTTCTTATCAGCGAAGTAGACCGGGCTGTTGCATTAGGCCTTATTCACAATGCCGGAATTGACGCTCTTGCCCGTGACGGAGCAATGCTACATATCTTCCGGGGGAAAGAATATAATTTAACTGTTTCAGAACTGAACAGTCTTTTGAATGAACAAACCGCACTTGCCGAATATACAGAATCCATCCATAGCAAGGACGCCATAGCAGGCTTTATGTTGATTCTGCAAAATGCGTTCAGCGGAATACTTCTGGCGTTTGTCCTTGTGCTGCTGTTTGTCGTTCTGATTGTTTTAAGCCACAGTATCAGCAGTACAATCGCTTCTGACTTTGTGAATATGGGAATTTTGAAAACGGTAGGGCTTGATAGCATGAAGCTGCGTCTGTTACAGCTTTTGCAGTATGGTATTCCTGCCGCCTTGGGGCTTATGATTGGCTTTTTGCTCTCCGTTCCTCTCGGCGGTATGGTTACAAATGCTACACTGACAACAACGGGTGTATTGATGCCCAAAACTCCGTCACTCCTGTTTATGGCAACCGCATTTATCTTAATTACGCTTTTACTTGCCCTGTTTATTTTTATCAGAACACGCAGAATCGGTAAAATCACGCCGATGAAAGCGATTCGGGGCGAAACAGACGGCACAGTTACAAAAATTACAAAACCTGCGGCATTTGGCAGCAATATTCATTTCCGACTTGCATTCCGTCAGTTGCCTGGTGGAAAAAGCAGATATATCGGAGCGTTTGTTGTAGCTCTCCTGTTAGTGTTCTTTGCTTCTCTCGTGGGACGGATGGATTCATGGCTCGGCTCAGACGGCAAAGGAATGATGGACGCTTTTAATCCCGCAGACCACGACATTGGCGTGCAGTCTTTCGGTGAGCTGACACAGGAGGAAGTTGAAAAGACCATTTTGCGATATACCGACATTACAGATACCTATGTACTGGCTATGCCAACCGCTTCGCTGAACGGAATCTCCTACACGGCAAATGTCATTGACCAGCCGGAGCGTTTTCACATTTTAGAGGGACGCACCTGTACTGCTGATAATGAAATCGTAATAACAGAATTTATCGCCTCTAATTTCGGTATTGCTATCGGTGATACCGTGACAGTCAGAGGTGACAGCGGAAACGGTGAATATATGGTTTCCGGCATTTACTCCTGTGCAAACGATATGGGCGATAATTTTGGTATGAACCGTGAGGGGTATCTTAAAATCGGCCGGGATCATCCGAATCTTTGGTGCTGGCATTACTTCCTTGCAGACAGCTCGCAAAAAGGCGTTATCACTGAGGCACTGGAATCCGCATACGGTGGTGATATTCATGTCCACGAAAATACCTGGCCGGGGCTTTTCGGCATTATCTCGGCTATGCAGGCTCTTCTTGTGCTGATGTACGCATTGGTAATGGTCTTTATCCTGATTGTGACCGTTATGACAGGCAGTAAAATTCTTTTAGCCGAGCAGAAAGATTTAGGGATTTATAAAGCCATAGGCTTTTCATCGGCAAGTCTGCGGCTGACCTTTGCATTGCGCTTTGCTATGGTTGCCGTTCTTGGTGGACTTATCGGTACGCTTTTAGCGGCAGTCATTACAGATCCGCTTGTATCTTCTGTGATGAAGCTGGCAGGTATCAGCAATTTTGTGTCACATCCGAATTTTATAGGCTTAGTTTTGCCTATGGTTGTTGTAACGCTTCTCTTTGCTGCTTTTGGCGGGCTTCTCGCAGGGAAAATTAAAAAAGTGCCTCTTACTATATTAGTGGTCGACTAAATATGCTTGTTGGTTATAGTTAAGTATTTAATATAAGTATTTGTTATATTAAGGAAACAGACCTATAATAATAACAGAAGAACAAACTTAAATAATTTATTTGTGCCAAACTCGGCACAGGAAAGGAACTCTTATGAAAAATATAAATTGAAAGGTATCTCATTTGCCCTTGTGCTTGTATTCGTTATCGGCGCATTTGCAGGGTGTGGCAGTCAAACCGAAAATAGCGGTCAGACAGAGAACAGCAATAATAACGAAAACACCCCGCCACATGCTTCCGGCGTGGAAAGTAGCAATTTCCAAAGTCCTGCCCCTGACAGCAACAATGAATCCGAAAGTGGAACACAGGCTACAGAAATCCCGTCCAATCCTGAAACCGTTACCGAGGAAGCTGCCGGAACCGTCTATTATTCCGAGCCGAACCGTATCGTCCTTTTCTATGGTGACGGAGAAGTAACTGGCGAATATACCACCGTCGGATATTTCGACAATACAGAGGAATTTCGCAGCGCAGTTGAAAACAACCCTGTATTGGAGGGTTGGGGTAATAAAATTGTTCGGATCAGCGACGGAGAATAATCCTGCGCAGAAAAGAGGTAAACGATGAGCTTAAATGAATCTTCGGAATCCATTATCCAAAATCTGAAAGATGCGGGCTGTGATTCCGAAACGATTGAAAATTTTATGGCAGACCTGCAAAAAGGGAAAAGAGCAAATGGTCTGAAGCGGTTGGACGTCCACAGAAAAAATCTGCTTGATTCCCTGCACAGAGAACAGAAGTGTATCGACTGCCTTGACTACCTTGTTTATCAAATGAGAAAAGCAAATAAATAATAGAATTATGATAATAGAATCAAGTTTTTGATTCTATTATATAATTCCCGAAAGGAGTACATGACTATGACAACGATTATAAACAAAACCTTTGATGAAGAAAGAGCCCTTTATGCGGCACAGGATGTTTTGGTAAAGGACTGTGCCTTTGACGGCCCTGACGACGGAGAAAGTGCTTTTAAGGAAGGCAGGGATGTTGCGGTAGAGAACTGCTTTTTCAACCTCCGCTATCCGTTCTGGCACGACATAGGCCTGAAAATTGAAAACTCGGAAATGACCGAACTTTGCAGAGCCGCACTTTGGTATTCCGAAAATGTGGAAATCAATAATACGAAGCTCCACGGCATTAAGGCTCTGCGTGAATGTGCCAATATCAAAATGCGTGGATGTGACATCATTTCGCCCGAATTTGGCTGGTCTGTCCGTGGGATCACAATGGAGGACTGCACCGTAGAGAGTGAATATTTTATGATGCGCTCCGACCACCTGAATTTCCGTGATGTTCGTTTCAAGGGCAAATACTCTTTCCAGTACATTACCGATTCCGTTTTTGATAACTGTGTGTTCGACACAAAAGACGCTTTCTGGCATGGAAAGAACATTACAGTCAGAAACAGTGTTGTAAAGGGTGAATATCTTGCGTGGTACAGTGAGAATATCACCTTTGAAAACTGCAAAATTATCGGTACACAGCCTCTTTGCTACTGCAAAAATCTGAAGCTCATAAACTGCGAAATGATTGATACCGATTTGAGCTTTGAGCGTTCCGATGTGGAAGCTACCCTTACAGCTCCGATTGTCAGCATTAAAATCCGCTGTCCGGTCATATCTATGTACCCGCAGTCGGTGAAATCATTATGGATATTGAAAATGCGCACGGCGAGGTCATCGTAGAAAATCAGATTTGTAACAAAGGCGTTTGTAAGTGCTGCGCATAAAGAACAGGCGGAAAAGGAAGTGAGGTGATGGGCAATGGACTATCTGCTGCGTGGAATTTTAATCGGTCTGCTTTTCGGCTTGCCAGTTGGTGCTGTGGGAACAATGATTGTTCAGCACACTTTAAGCAGCGGAATCTCAGTTTTCGATATATGAACCGAATATTCGGAACAGTTTTATGTCTGTTCGGAATATTGGTATTATTACGACTTATCATTAAATAAACTGCCATCAACAAAAAGGAGATACTGCTATGAACAAGAAAGTTTTGATTATATCAACCAGCCCCCGTAAAAATGGAAATTCCGAGATGTTAGCGGATGCTTTTCTAAACGGTGCAAAGGATGCCGGAAACAGCGTAGAAAAAATAAGCCTTTATGATAAAACAATCGGGCATTCCGCTCCGGAAAAAGCCTATGAGATGGGAAAGGGGATTTAAGATGAAGCCAAAATATGTGCAGATGGTTTCCGGCTTCATAGTCTTAGCTATGCTGCTGGCAGGCTGTTCGGGGCAGCAGGCATTATCAAACAGCGAAGCAGGACAATTGGATGATGAAAAATCCTCAGATAGTCCGGATAGTTCCGATTCGCCCAATATACAGCAGACAGAGCCGCCGGTTTCACAGACAGACGATAATTCGGATTCGGAGGAAAACATAGTGGAAAAAATAACCTTGCAAATCGGAGAAAGCAGTTTTACGGCGACTTTGGAAAGTAATGATGCCGTGGACACGTTTGTAGATATGATGCGTGAAGAGCCGGTTGTCATTCAGATGAGCGATTATTCCGGCTTTGAAAAGGTGGGTTCACTGGGAACAAATCTGCCGACGAGTAACAGCCAGACTACGACAAGCGCAGGAGATATTGTCTTATACAACGGGAACCAGATTGTTATCTTTTATGGCTCTAATACATGGAGTTATACAAGGCTTGGAAAGATAGACGACCTGTCCGGATGGGAGGATGCACTCGGCAGCGGTGATGTTACCGTTACTTTTTCACCGGAGGATTGTGGTCTGAAAATAAAGTCATAAATTGGGACGAATAAGGAAATGAGAAAAATAGTTAAAAAAATAATAGTGATGGTAATGGTTTTCATATTTGTGTTCACAGCAGTGCCGGCAAATCATGTAGAAGCAGCAAAAAACCACAATTAAAAACAACAAAGGTAACTTTAAAAGTTGGCCGGAAGAAACAGCTTAAGGTAACAAACACGAAAAATAAGATAAAATGGTCATCTGGTAAAAAGTCAGTAGCAGGAGTAAGTAAAAAAGGAAAAGTTACTGCTAAAAAGCCGGAAAAGCTACGATATATGCAAAGGTGGGAAAGCGTACATTAAAATGCAGGGTGACAGTAGTAAAAAAGGAAAAAGTAATATTGCAAATTGGTAACAGCAGTTTTAAGGTAACTTTGGAGAACAATTCTGCGGCAAATGCTCTTGCAGATATGCTGCGTGAAAAGCCGCTTGTCATTCAAATGAGCGATTATTCCGGCTTTGAAAAGGTAGGTTCGCTGGGGAAAAGGTTGCCGACGAGTAACAGCCAGACTACAACAAGTACAGGAGATATTGTCTTATATAATGGAAACCAGATTGTCATCTTTTATGGCTCTAATACATGGAGTTATACAAGACTTGGAAAGATAGACGATCTGTCCGGTTTGGAAGAAGCGTTGGGCAGCGGAGATGTTACCGTTATTTTTTCTATGAAATAGTAAAAAAACAATATAGATAGAATGAGTGGATATTATGGAATTAAAAGATTTTCTTGCACATATGAACAGTGGAAAGACTATAATCAGCGGTTCTGAAACACATCAATATATGTGTATGCTTTCGCAGGAGGCATTAAAGGTGACTGCAAAACTGAATAACAGTTATCGAACACCGGAGGAAATCCGGGAGATATTTTCTGAGTTGACGGGAAAGCCAACGAATGATACGCTCAATATCTTTCCGCCTTTTTATACGGATTGTGGGAAGAATATTACGATTGGAAATCATGTTTTTTTTAACAGTGGGTGTAAAATTCAGGATCAGGGAGGAATTACCATTGATGATGGAGTATTAATTGGTCATAATGTGGTGCTTGCGACATTAAATCACAGCATGATTCCTGAGCAGCGCGCAAATCTGGAACCGGCTCCTATTCACATTGGGAAAAATGTATGGATTGGAGCAAATGCAACGGTACTGTCCGGGGTTACAATTGGAGAAGGCGCAGTGATCGCGGCTGGAGCTGTTGTTACAAAAGATGTTCCGGCTAATACCATTGCTGGCGGCATTCCCGCAAAGAAAATCAGGGATATATCATAAAATGTTAATCGCAAAAAATGAAAGATTTGGAGGCAATAAAAAATAAATCAGACACTTACATTAAGTAATGAATGGGATAAAGTTTTCCCGAAAAGCCAGAAGGTAAACCACAGTAAGGTGACTTTCCATAATCGCTACGGGATTACACTTGCGGCTGATATGTATGTGCCCAAAAATGCAGGCGGTGTTGTTGATCCTCTGCCGGATGACGCACCATTCTTTGTCAAGGATTACTACGACTACTATAAGACAAAGCGTGGGTATTACGAAAGAAGCCTAAACTCCAACGGCGGCTGGAATATCACTTCATCCTTGTCATTCCTGAATATGCCGATTTTGCAGTATTCAAATGAAATTCGTTCTGCCGTCCTGTTGGTACACGGTGAAAAGGCACATTCCTGCTATTTCAGCCGTGACACTTTTGCAAACATGACAAAGGACAGCAAATATTCGGATAACAAGGAACTGCTGATTATTCCTGAAGCTGTACACACAGATTTGTATGATAAAACAGATATTATTCCGTTCGAAAAATTGGAAAGTTTCTTCGAGAAGTATCTGGTCTAAACATTTGATATCAAGATATGTAATAATAAAATATAAAAAACCGGAAGGGGTGATAGCATCGGACGTGTGTTGATAATTGAGTCCAATGCAAGGAGTGTTCCAGTTATTGATGAGATATTGGAAAAACTGAAAGATCATCCTTAAGCGGTTTTTGGGTGGAAGACAGGCTGGTACCATCTATCACGGTGACTGTATTTTTCGGCTCGGAAGAGTGGGATGGGCCGTTGAGCCTCTTTGAGATGATGGATGTGTCAGACCCGGAGGTGCTTGCCTGCATGGGCAATTACCATGTGCGGCTGATAGCACCGGCGCAGATGGCGGATAAGGAGATTATGAAATTCCAGTCCGGCATGCGGGAGGTTATGCTGTTCATCTTGTTTTCAGTTCATTACAATAGTCCAAAACTCTATTTTGGTTTTCATGATACAATACAAATATAATATTGTAAGAGGTTCTGTATTGCTGCTCTGTTATGCTATGAACCGGGAATGATTTTTCGTTGTATAAAGCGTCAACATTATCTGAAATAGCATCCCGGAAAAATGTATTATTTACAAACTCTCGGAGAGTATACGAGTATCGATAGGCTTGCTCTCCGCGTGTATTTTCTGAAAGATATCTTATATATTCATTAATCATTTTGTTCTTAACGGCTACAGTCACCTTTTTAACAATGCGTTTATTTGTTTGGGATTGTATGTGAAATGCTTCTACTCCAAATGTTAAATACTCTATGGTACCGCTCATAACTTGATCATAAATTAAATTAATAAGTTTTAAGTTGTATTCTTCTTTAAACTGATCGGTGTCAAGCTGTAAATGTTCACTCCAGATAAAATATTCATCTGCATAACGCATGATTTTTACAATAGTTGTTTCTTGTCTGATCTTATCGGCTAAATTAGGTAACAGCTGTTTTATTTCATCATCTGATTTGTAGAAATTTGATTTATCGCTTGCATGTATGAATAACGGATACTCTGCATCAATTTCATCGGCAGATATATCGATTTCATTTGCAGAATATTTTTGCAGTGTTTCGATCATATTATTACTTAGTAGGGCTCCTTGCAAATAATGTAAAATGATTCTTTGGATAGTTTCTAACGTTGCATTACTTTGCTTCTTATCAGGTTCCCTGTGGTATAAGTTATCAATAGTTTCAACTACGATAGCATAACAGGCTAATCGTATTTCATCATAAAATTCAATTCTGTAACCGTCTTTTAATTTTAATCTGATATCATCATATAAATTCTGTGCTTTTTGTAGTGTTCGCAAATTTTTTTACATGATGCTTGCTAAGAAACTCAATAATAAAACCATAATGAATTCCTAATTTTGCCCAATCAACTTTTTCAGGACGTTCTGTTATGTAGTAAGTTCTGTCAATAACCTTTTCATGATATTTTTCAAATCGTTCTTTTTGTGGCATTTCCTTAGTATTGGTTACTAAAATGACTTTTACATAATTACATCTTTTTAATTCATCTATAATACCAAATACTTCTTCTAGTTTGATATCATCATTCATTCTTTCTAAATCGTCTATAACAATAAAATGATAACAATTAAAACTTTTGGAGATATTGAGGAACAGTTCACTTTTGAACCCTCCCCCAAAGAGCATTTGAACACGGTGTTCAATAGAGTGAACACTCTGCCTGTACAATTTGAACACGACGGTTAATAAATTTATAGGTAATATTTTTTTATTTTGCAAAAAATTTTATTCTGTTGTAAAGAAATATAGAATTAGGTCGATATAACTAATATATAAAAAATATATTGGTTATAAAAATATATACACAAGGATGGATGAAGTGAAAAAAAGGAGTTTATTAAGTGTAAGAGAAGAAGAATTGATGAATTATTTATGGAGATATGATGAGGCACTTACTTCAAATGAAATGGCGAAGCAGCCAGAACTTCAAGGGTGGAACCGTGCCACACTGCTTAAAACCGTGCAGTCGCTGACAGATGCCGGGTATCTGGAGGTGGCAGGATTAGAGAAATCTGTAAAGGCATATGCAAGAAAACTGGCGCCGTCTCTCACAAAAGAAGAATATTATTCGTCAATGCTTATGAAAAGGGGCATCAGCAGTGATTCATTGGCAGATATTACGGCTGCGTTGATTGGCGCCAGCAGGAAAAAGAAAAAGCAAAAAAATGATGAAGTGATTGCCAAGTTAGAAGATATCATTGCCAGGCTACGCACGGAGAATATAGGGGATGAGTAGTTAAAATGCAGGTAACAGTATTTTCAGTCCGGATGACTGTTTTATGGAGCAGTATTCTCATATCCGTTTTTTATGTGCTGAGAGTCAAAATGGTTTTGTACGACTTATGCAGTGTGACGGGCATAATTGTTTTATATCTATTTTGTTTTGCCAGAATGCTGTTTCCGGTCGAGTTTTCATGGACAAGGGTAATTGCGGTCTCTAAAGTATACAATAAGATATTTGATGTCCTCCGGAATAAAATATATATGGGAATGGAACTGCGTGTTTACCATCTGGTGGCATTGGTATGGTTTACACGGTAAACGCAAGTTTTATAAACTTTTTATAAATTTGGAGATATCAGTTTTCACGATTAAAACTATACGTAAAGATGCGATGGTTAAATTATTTTGCGTATAATAACTAGACATGGGGTTCTGCCATGTGTTAAACGATGTATTTAATTCGTACCCTCTATTTTATTCCAGTATTTAATCCGCCCAATACTTTATAAAGGTAAGCCATGTCATACCCGCATTTCTTTCTTTTGCTGGCAATCCCCATCTTACAGCTTTTTTCCTGTTTTAGCAGATTTACTCCTATATGGCGTGCCATATTCATGTTTTCTGCTGCATTTCCAGCCCTGATCCGGCTTTCATCCTCCCTGAACGCGATATCAAGCACCCAGTGCAGGCTGTTTTCAATCCCCCAGTGTGCCCTTTCACTTTTCCCATATTCTGCGGCTGTCATTCCTTTCCTGCTGTATATGGCGTAATTTACAGCTGTTACGGTATTCCCTTTTTCCGTTACTGTAGATACACATGCCCCAATACCTGCAAGGCCCTCCCACTCCGGATGCCTCTGCCTGAGCCATTCAATATCATTTTCAACGTAATACTCCCTCTTTTCTATCCTCCCGTGCTCCTTACACAGATCTTTATAGTAACGCTCCGCCTTTTCCAGGGCATCTTTCTTTTCCGTAAATACATCTTTTTCAAAATACTCCCGGATATCGTCCATAAGTGTCTGCTGGTTCCCTTTCACCTGCAGGATATAATCTGCGTTTTTGTGAATGATCTTGCGGGCGATCTCTTTCTGCGTTCCCATCGCATCCATTGTGACAATACACCCTTCCAGGCACAGAATGTCCAAAAGCTCTGGTATTGTCTTTATCTCGTTTGTTTTTTCATCCACACACAACTGGCCCAGTACAAGGGATGATTCTACTGCCCATGCGCTGACCGTGTGGATCGGTTTGATATCCCCTGCTTCTTCCCTGCTGCGCCTTGCTGTTTTACCATCAATCGCCACTACGCCTTTTACTTTGCCTGACACGGCGCTGGCCCACCGGAAAAATGCATCATGGAATTTTTCCGGCTCGATCATCTGGAAAACCCTGTTTATCGTATCATGGGAAGGAATGCCGCCTGGCAGTTCAAGGAACGTTCCCAGCCATTGTTTTTTAGAAGCCGCCCAGTCTGCAATCTCATTCCAGGTATCCATCCCTGCAAGGACAGCTGTGACAGCGATAATGATAATATCAAGAAATTTGTGTCTTTGGTTGTATGGAGCCCTTGGATCTGGGATTTCACGCATACAATCGATCAGTAAAATATCTTTTTTCTCTTTTTCCATAATAATTATTTCCTTTCAGAGTTTGGAAATAATTATACACGAATGTGTAAAGATTGTCTTTGACTAAATTCAATATAACAGAAAATTTGAAACTTGGGAATACATAAAAGCTTGCGTTTACCGTGGTATGGTTTACAGGGGCTGTATTGCGGTTTTGCGGTGTGCAGTGCCAATATTGAAAGACTGTTCAATATTTTGGTAGTCTGCCCCTATGGAAAACGGGGCAGCTGTAAAAGCAGCCTATAGGATAGCAGGAGATAAAATGCCTTATATTGTGCAGACCCCGGTGGTTCGGATTCCCTGCTGTATGGGGGTTAAAAAAAACGCATCCTGATCCCGGAGAAATCTTTTTCCGATACGGAGTTGTATTATATTATCTTCCACGAATACATACATTTACCCTGAACCAGAGCATGGAGATAAGATGCGACAGTTTGGTGGTGCAGAGGCTTGGCAGACAGGAGAGGAGCGATTATCTTTCTGTCATACTAGAGTGTGTCTTAAAATTCATTCCTGCCATCTGCACGCCCCACTTTGCGGGAGATTTGTCCCTCATTCGGTCAACGTAGCCCACTACGCCTCCCTCATTCGGGACAAATCTCCCGCAAACTGTGACGCACAGTTGACAGAAAGCAATTTTAAGACACACTCTAGTTGCATATGAGAAGCAGTGTCAGATGAAAAGAGGGAAACTATGGATATGCCTAATCGCATCGGGGTTGCTGGCCATGTCGTATTCTTTTATAATCCGGACGAAGTTTGAGGTTCCACTGGAGGAGATTGAGTCAGCCAGGAATGCCTATGAAGTTATCAATGAGAGTGCTTATATCATCAAGCATAGCAACGGGAGTTATATATTTCACAGCCAGAACGATGATATTCCATTAGGGGAAAACAGTGTGAAAAGTTTGATACAGGATGGATTTATAATGATTGAAAGTGAGGAATATCCATGAAGAAAAAATAATGATATTTGCTCCCTTCATGTTTCATCGGAAGGGCTAATCCTTTAGCCTATACGGGTTCGCTTACCCTTTTAACAGACAACTCATATACAAATAACCAATTTTTACAAACTGTTGAAGCATTATCAAAATTTGCTTTGGATGCAAATTACCTTAAATTTGCGATTGCTGATTTTCTTATTCTTTCACAACATCCGGGTTTCTTTGACAGGGGGACTACTCAATCACTTGTTGTCGATTATATTGTACAACAGACGTTCGTTTTTTCTTATGTTTCTGAGAAAAATAGTAACTGGTATGATTTAGTCCAAACTACAGAACGGCTTGGTTTAGCCGAAACTTTTACTGCAAGTTCGACGTCACATGGCGTTCCGGACAAAGCCTCCCAAAATTACAACCATGTTATGCAATCTTTGAATTATGGTTCTGCAAAAAAAGGTTCCATAAATACAAATGTTTATAGAGAACCGGCTTCTATTCCAGGTCTTGGATAAAAGTTGGCTGGGGTTAGCGATCTGGCAAAATATAGTGAAATATCATGAGCAGATGCAATAGCGTGATTTTCAGCTTCAACACCAGTGTGTTGACTTATTGATATATGTAATAATATAATTCAGTTGGAATGTACGGTTTACATATTGTTTATTACTTATTAAATTACTATGCAAATCGTACACGCTGGTTAAATCATTAAAAAGATAGCAGTAAAGAATCGAATAGTTAAAGGAGATTATATGAATTATAAAAAGAGTTATTGTATGCTGGTAACCGGTATCTGGAGTGGTGTAGTTATGATATTTATCGGGGGATGTCTGGAAATAAGATGCGGGGTGGCGATGATAGGAAATGCTATTGCGGTTATTGGACTGATGCTGATGGCCGGAGGAATTGTTCAGGCTCTGATTTTTTATAAATGTCCGAACTGCGGGAAAAGATTCAATATCCGTGGACGACAGCCGAAATTTTGTCCGGAATGTGGATGCGAACTGGAGTAGCGGCTTATCGGTATTTTTCCCTTTCCTGGCTGAGCTCCTGGGCGTCACTATATAACTTACATATTTCATTCAAATCATATATACATGTGTGATAAGGCGTCAGGGTGTAAAACCCCTGTCGTTTTTCTTTTCGGGAAGTTATTGAAACGAATTTTTATTCAGATACAATATATGCAGGTTTACAAAAGATAGCAGAAAAAGAGAGGAAATAGAAAGCAGATTAAGCGATTCTTGTCTGCGAGGAGGTAAGAAGATGGAATGGTTGAAAAAACTTGGAGCAGCCATTGATTAATATCATATGACGGAGCCGCCCGCATTGCGTGTTGTTCTCCCCATTATTTTCAGCGTATTTTTTCTTATGTTTCGAGCGTGTCATTGGCAGAATACATACGCCGCCGAAAAATGACACAGGCAGCGTTTGAATTGCAACGGACAGACGAGAAAGTCATAGATCTTGCTTTGAAGTATGGCTATTCTTCTCCGACTTCTTTTCATCGGGCTTTTCAAAGTGTTCACGGAATTGCGCCAACAGCCGCAAAAGCTACGGGGAGTATTCTGCAGGCATATGCGGCAATTCAGTTTAGAATCGAAATAACAGGAGGAAGTGCTATGGTGTATCACATTGCGGAAAAACAGCCTCTGCATATTGTGGGAATCCGCATTCCTTTGGTCTGCGATCCGGAAGAAAATTTAAGGATAGTTCCCGATTTTTGGAAAGCCACATTGCAGGGAAACCAGTTTTCGGAATTATGCAAATTATCTAATCAAGAGCCAAACGGAATTTTAGAGTGTGTCTTAAAATTGCTTTCTGTCAACTGTGCGTCACAGTTTGCGGGAGATTTGTCCCGAATGAGGGACAAATCTCCCACAAAGTGGGGCGTGCAGATGGCAGGAATGAATTTTAAGACACACTCTAGGAATCAGTGTATATGAAAGTCAAAAAGAAATCTATTATTACATTGGCGTTGCTACCAATGCTTCTGCTCCTGCGGATCTGTATGAGTACGAAATCCCTGCGGCTACTTGGGTTATATTTGAGAATGATGGACGATTGAAAGAAGATGTCCAAAGTGTATTCAGACGGTTTTACAGGGAATGGCTGCCATTTTCCGGATATAAATATGCTGAACTGCCAGATATTGAAGTGTATCCGATATGTAACGGCCAGCCAGTGCATGGACATTCCGAAGTATGGATTGCAATCAAAGAGGAGGGTAAAAATTGTGACAGTGAAAAAAATAAGAAAAGGAATTTCATTGGCCTGTTGTCTGTGTATAGTGGCAGTTCAGGCACCAGCTGCGGAGGTACAAGTAGGCGTGCCGGAACAGGTTCAGCCATTTATGGAGTCTATTTCCAGTTACAGTGCAGATCTGGCAATATCAGATAGCGGAACGGCAAGCGTGACGGCTTATGTATTGGATATACCATAAGCGATGCCAGCGGCCGTTTTCAGAGCAGTACAAAAAAAGCCGTGGAAGGCTTCCAATATGAACTGGGCATAACACAGGATGGGGTTGCAGGATCAGGTACCTGCCTGCGTTTGAATACGGTGCATTCATCTAAGTATTTCAATAAATATGGAAAGCCGCTGAATACTTCGCAATGGGGACAAAGTAAGATTCTGTCAGGAAATTTTAATGACACGGATCTTATGGCACGCATTATTCTTGCTGAAAGCGGCTATGAGAATCTGGATGATGAAAAAGGTGTTGCTATAGTAATTAAAAACCGTTCAGTGAATAGCAGCAGATATTGGGAGACATCAGAAAAATATCCAAAAGCATCTATATATGCCCGGGTGATTGGAAAAGCGAGCCAGTACGCTACAGCAAATTCCAGTAATGAAATTGCAAGGGTTCCAAGACGTGGCTATCACGGAAAGCAGGCGGATGGCTTTATCGATCCGGCGTGGAAAAAGGTGGTCAATCTGGCTGGCAATATTATTGATGGGACAAAAATCAGTGTTACCGCATATAAAGTAAACGGTTTAAGCATTTCTTCGCAAACAAAGACCATTAATACAACAGATAATAAACAGTATCTGAATCAGACTGCATGGTCGTTATATAAATCGTATTATGACAGCGGTGATGTTGTTACCTCTGTCCAGCCGCTTGCATTTCTAACTACAGCAAAAAGCAACGTTATCTTTAAAGTAAAATAATCTGGAGAAAATGGAAAATTGTATTCTCTGTGTGCTGCTGCTTTTAGATTTGCGTATGTTGTAATTGTAAATAAATGAAATTTCATCAGGCACAAATCTGCGCCTGATGAAATTGAAAGTATGATTGGAGCTGCATATAAAACGGACGATTGAAAAGAAATAGAATGCTCATTACAGAAAAATGGAAACGGCAGGGGAAATTCAACAGGGATTATGAAAAAGGATACGGATATGTAAAAAATGAATCTTGCAAATTTATTTAAATGATGGTAATGTAGCATAAAATGAAAGCAGATTTATAGATTAGTTAAGAATATGATCAGGAGATGCAGAATGAAAAAAAGTTTATCATTACATTTTTTGCTTTTTTCTTTTTATTATTGTGTCTGGGTGGTGTAAATAAATATTTTTTTTACCGGGAAGCAGGCAAGACGCCTTTAACAGCAGATGCCAGTGGTACAACAGCAAAAACGAAAGATGTGCCATTTTGGACACAGGGGGCAGAAACGGAGAAAAAACTATTTAAGGGTTTAAATCTGGATGGCATTGGTGATTCGGACGATGAAGTTTATATAAGCATTTACCAGTTTGGCGATTATGAAGAAGACAGGATAACTGTGATGCGGATTCATCTTGGGACTGGGGAAACGATGGCAAAAATTTTTCCTGTCTATGGACATTATGAATTCCGGACAGGGAAGCTGTTTTCTGAAAATAAAAATGCGATTATTTTAGAAACCAGGGTTCCAGCAAGTAATTATGGTGCAGCACAGATTTTTGTAATAGATGTTATTGCAGGGGGGACAGATTCAGACCATCCGTCTGCGTCAGCTGTTGTCAGGCTGGATACAACTATTAATACGGTTGACGAGCCTTTCACTCTGGTATCAGGTGACAGGACACTGGCTTTCAACCTTATCACGTTCGGAACAGAAACCGTTCATGTCAGGAACCGGCCGCTTCAGGGGCTGAAAATATATCTGGCTGATCCTGAAGGTGAATGGCATAAGCGGTATGCAGTTCTTTACTGGGAAGACAGCGAGTGGTCAATCATAGGCGGAAAATAGCCTGGTGTTCCGATTGGCTTTATGTATATAAAATATTGCTTCGAGCAAGTTATGGAATGCCCATGTTTTCCAGAGTGGTTCTAGAATGCATTTGCTGGCTGTATTTAAAAATACTGTAAAAGCCTGTGGTTAAAATTGTTATTTTCAAAAGCACATCTGGGCTGTGTCATAGTCATATGGCAGGCAGCCCGGATGTTTTATATTTGGTGATAGAATGCATGAGGGCATCGGAATCAGCAGGATTGAAGCTGCAAAAAATTTTTCCTAATATGGTTATCTGTATGTCGGGCGGCAAATTGATGGAAACGCAAACAGCGAATTATTTTTCCGACATTTATCCTGTTGACTGCGCAGTGCTGTCTGCAAATGCATAGTCCTGTCAAAAATGCTGCACGTTGTTGTCGGTATTGTTTTTCCGCCTGAAATGCAAAAGGCCATGGATCCCATCATGAGACACACGGCCCATATGAAAAATTTAGTTTTTCTCCTGCTTGTCGGCCAGAACAGGAAGATGAACCAGGCCGGTGGCGACAGTCACTGCATCCACCTTCCGCATCAGGGAGCCGATCCTTTCTTCATTCCAAAAGATATCGGAGAAAGACGGTATAGGGCTGTTCGGCTGTATGACAGGGGACGGCTCATGGGTGAAAAACCTGAAAGTGGAAAATATAAGCATAGAGGGCGGGAATTACACCGGCGGAGTAGTCGGCTTTGCAGATTGAAGTGGGGCGTGTCCTTTTCGCCGGGAAGGTTGCCGGGTTCTTAAATCCGATGGGCGAGGGCATATCTGCGGGGATGGAGAGCGGGTACTGTGCGGCCTGTGCGATCATGGAGCATTTTGATGATCCGCAGGTGGCTTGTGAGGCATATCGGCAAAGCGCGGAAAATCTGAAATCCTATATGCAGCGCCAGTGGAGCCTTGTGGGAGGAATGGCTGGCACGTTCAGGGAGATGGAATAAATGGGAAAAGGACTGGTTGATACTCGTAGGCAAAACCCTTATACAGACACGGAAACTGCCTGTATTATCACGGAAACCTGCTGGGGGTTTTCGTGATATATAAGGGTTTCCGTGATAGTGTAAAGGGTTTTCGTGTTTGTATATGAGTAAAGTGGTAAAATATGAATGAAATAGTGAAGAGTGCTGGATGACAGCTCTTTTTTTAACAAATGGGAGAGATATACCCCATTTGAATGGCTTTCGTTACAGCTTCAACAGATGAGGTAACATCAAGTTTTTCAAATATATGCTGCAAATGATTTGATAGGGTACGCTCGCTGATATAGAGTATAGCTGCAATCTTTTTTCGCTTCATACCGTCAGCTATAAGCCGCAGGATTTGTTTTTCGCATTCAGTCAATTCCTCTAAAAACGGAATTTCCCTGTTAAAAATAACTGCACCCTGTGATATTTGGGAAAGGAAGGATACCAGTTTTTCAGGCTCTATGTTTTTGTTGATAAATCCCTTTGCCCCGATTTTTTCTGCCTCGCTGCGGTATACTGGCAGGTCATATCCGGACAGGATCACTATCTTTTGCTCCGGATATCGGCACAGCAGTTGTTTTGCCAATTCCAAACCATCTTCGGATGCTATGTTTTTTAAGTTTATATCCATAAGCAGGATATCCGGCCTGTTGGTATCAATGAAGCTGTCCAACCGGGAAATATCATTGATGATTTCAAATGATGTGATCTCAGGATAATCCGATAAGGCAATCTCCAGACTTTTTGAAAATAGGGCGTGGTCATCTACTAATAAAATATTGATAAGAAACATCTCCTTTCATTGGCAGGGTAATCTGTATGCAGACCCCATGCGGGAAGTTATTGGTTATCTTTACAGAACCCTCCATATTATTGACACGCTCAGTGACCAGTGCAAGTCCGCTGTGCTTTGATGGATCGGCGGATGAGAGGGTGTCCGCATCAGCAGTCCCATTGTCCCTTATGCGCAGCGTTATGGTTCCGTTGTCCTGTGCAAGGGTTATCCATGCTTTTTCACCCACTGAGTGCTTATAAATATTTGTGACAAGCTCTTTCAGGAGACGGTATACGAATATGTCATAAGGGGCAGCTAAAAACAGGGAGTCCGGGCACTCAAAAGTAATACGGATATTACGGTGCGGAAAGGACTGTGATATATATTCAAGCAGGCTTTGGTAATTCTCTTTCACAGTGAGCTTTGGGAGCATTGCAGGGCGGTAATCCTGCATCCGCTCACGGATATAAGTGTTCATGTTATCAAGGGTTTCCGTGATGGTTTTCTGGATATCGGGGTGGCCTGCCTTTTTCATCATGTTCTTTATGGAAAGCAGGTCCTGAAGAATGTCATCATGGAGGAAATCTGCAAATTCGAGGTTTAACTGTTCTTCCTGCTGCAGCTGCTTTAATGCGGCGTGGTATCTGCTTTCCCCGGCCATTGCACTTTTTCCGTGTTTTAAATTAAAATCTAATGCAATGTTGCAGGCATATACAAGGACAAACATGGCATCCAGCATAAGGAAAAACAGTGGGAGGCCGATGCCTGAAGCCAGGGCGGACAGACCGCAGATGGCTGCCCCGGCAAGCAGGATCAATGCTGACTGGCGACTGCTGAATATGGTTGACAGAGGGACGCTGCTATGCTCTTTTCGTATAATGCCGTGTATGCTCATAGAGAACAGCAGGACAGGAAGATATATCCCCAAATTAGAAAGATGTCCATTGACTCCCATTGTAGAAAAATAATAGGCAAGGAATAAAATGATCACCGTTACAAGGGAGAAAAGGATACATTTCCATTCCGCCTTAAAAACAAAGGCAGTCCTTTTTCTATGGATTATAACAATGAAAATGAAACAAAGCCAGCCTGCCAGAAACTGTATGCCATAAAACAGGGCGAATATTTCATTTGACACAAACAGGCCAATAAGGGAGCAGATGCAGGTTCCGGTCAGGCAGATGTTTACTGCTTTCTTGAATTTATATCCGCTGTTCTGAAACAAAAACATGAGTATAAAATTTATGGAGACATACCATATGACCGGGCTTAAAGCAGAGAAGACCATACTCGCCCGGGCATCGCCCCACGCAGACAGGAGTATATACCAGCTATGGAGAGCCAGCAGGCCGCAAAACAGGGAGATGACTTTGTTTTCCCTGACATTGCAGGAGCTTATATAAGTAATGTCTATGAGCATCAAAGAGGACAGGAACAGGGATACGGTTCCTGTGGCATTAAATGCTATATTCCTGTTTATGGTCAGTCCCATATACATAAT
Organism: Eubacterium plexicaudatum ASF492; assembly: GCF_000364225.2. GTDB lineage: Bacteria > Bacillota > Clostridia > Lachnospirales > Lachnospiraceae > Eubacterium_J > Eubacterium_J plexicaudatum. Next base: position 1,933,038 of record NZ_AQFT02000001.1, on the reverse strand, counting down.
GAGCAAAATGGAATTTGCAAAAAGCAGAAGGTTTAGTGTTATATGCTTCATATTCGGCCTCCTTTTTTCACGCTTCATTATACCATTTATTTGCGGGTATACAAACAGGAATCTTTGCATGATTTCTAATTTGTCATAAAGGCGTGTGAAACCGCCGGGCATGAAAACGCGGCGGTCTCGTACAGCATCTATTTTGTCAGGACAGTTTTACAGCAGGTATGGACGGTCATATGGTAATAGGCCAGATAAATAATGAATGTCAGCATAATTGCGGCCATTGTGGGTGTATATAACACAAGGCTGTTTTTCAGAATGTTCTGCATGAGGGCGGACTTGTATACCAGCGTGGCAAAGATGCAGTCCGCCAGTCCGAATAAAAATGGGATGATGAAAAAAGCTGCCGTCTGTTTTTGGATGATCTTTTTAATCTTCTTGTCCGTATACCCCATTTTCCGAAGAATATCATAATCAGATTTCGAGTCGGTTATGGCTGAAACATTATTAAAGTAAAGGATGCTTCCGGTTGCTATAAAGAACAATACCACGAGAAAACCGATCAACAGGAATGTGGAACTGCTCAGGGAAAATATTTCGTGTACCCTGTGCGAGTTTCCCTGCAGGTAGGGGCTTCCCGAAAGATATTCTGACAGGGCCTGGAACAGGGCCTCGTTATCCTCAATGGATTTTCCGTTTATGCTGAGGACTTTCGCTGCCGGAACTGCCTGTTCTGTTATCATATGATATAAATCGTCACTTACTATCAAAGTGCCGACGCTGTTTGCAAATGAAATGGGATTATCCAAAGTAACAGCAGTTACTGTAACCGGTATTTCATTATTGCCTATGAGCAATGGATAAACATTGCCCATTTCATCATTGTCAGAATCCGGCTGGTACTTGATTAAAATACACTCATTGCCATTTAAAGCGGTAAGGTGTTCCGGTGCTTTTGTCCGTCCCTGTGCTTCCAGAAGGGCTATATAGTTTGAAAATGGGATACATTCGAACCCTGCATCCCGCAGGATTTTTTCATTATCCGCATCCTCCTTGGAGGTTCCGATGCTGTACTCCACAGGGAGCTGTCCCGAAGAGGCAGTGACTTTATAAATATCGGTTCTTAGAAATGTGATATCCTCATCGGATGAATAGTTGCTTATAACCTGTTTGATTGCAGTTATTTCGCTTTCACTTTCAATCCTGCATTCTATTTCCGATGGTGCCATACGGGATACCGCAGCTATTGGATAGTATAGCGACAAAGCCATAACGCTTGAAACCGTCAATGTTGCGGCTGACAATAATGTAAGCATGATCAGCGTTCCGGAGTTTGAATGGATACGGTATATAAACCCAGGCGCAGTGATGATCTTTGTTTCTGTATAAAATTTTCGTTTGTTTTTCTTTCCTGCCTGTACCGCAAAGGGAAGAAAGGATGCGATAAAAAGCACTGTCCCTGAAAGTATGAGTACAAATGTCAGCATGCCGACCGGATAAAAACCAACTGTAAGCCATAAAGATTTCGCACCCCGTAATATATCGAGTGCAAGGCAGTATCCTGAAATAACAGCCAAAAAACCAATGACAGACGGGACAGCATGGAATTTCATCTTTTTTTCTGCACTTTTTTCGTACCGCACTAAATCCATGAGGGATGCCTTGAAAAGAAATCTGTTGTTGGACAGGGCTAATACTATGACAACAACAAAAATAAAGCAGGCCGTTTTCATAATGGCATTCGGGCTAAAAAAGGGGATTTCCGAATGATTGACAGATAAATTCAATAATTTTGTAATACCAAAGACAATCCCCTTATGGAAAAAGCCGCCCCCAAATATTCCAACAATAAAAGCACCGAAGCAGGTGAGCAGGTTCTCTGTTGTGAGCAGGGAGAGTATTGTGGCTTTTCTGTATCCTAATAAGGCGTAAATACCGAGTTCCTTTGTACGGCGGCGTAAAAAGAAGCGGTTTGAATATGACATATAGAAAACAACAAAAGCCATGAGGAATACGGAAATTGTGTTACACATCGTTTCAACTCGCCCGTTGTTTGATATTTTTTCAAGCATGACTGTATTCATCGAGAATGAAGTGAATGCAAAAAAGACAGTGATTACAAATGAAACGGACAGTAGATAGAGGGCATAGAATGAGAAATTATTTTTCAGGTTTTTAAGTGCCATAGATAAATTACGCATGTCGTTTTCCTCCTATCTTTCCGTGTCCAATTTTGCCACTTCCCGTGCAATGGAATCATAGAATGTACGCCTGTCATCATCCTGTTTGAACAGTTCCTGTATAATGCGTCCGTCTTTAAAGATCAAAATGCGGTCAGCGAAACTTGCGGCATAGGCATCATGCGTGACCATCAGGATAGTGGTGTGGAGTTCTTCATGTGATTCTTTCAGGGTATTTAATAAATCTGTTGCAGAACTGGAATCCAGCGCTCCTGTCGGTTCATCGGCAAATAAAATGCTTGGACGCTTTACAATGGCTCTTAAAGCCGAAGCCCTCTGTCTCTGTCCGCCCGAAAGTTCGTTTGGATATTTGTCTAGCTGTTGTCCGATACCGAACGATTCTGCCAGACTCCGTACCATGTTCTCTATTTTGTTGGGCGGGAGCTTCTGCAGGGTAAGTGGGACGGCAATGTTTTCAAAAATGGTAAGGCTGTCAAGCAGGAGATATTCCTGAAAAATGAATCCCAGCTTATCCCTGCGGAAATCCGCCGCGCCCGAATCGGTCAGGTTCTTAATGTTGACGCCGTCTATTGTGATACTGCCGCTTGTAGGTGTATCAATAGTGGAAAGGACATTAAGTAGTGTAGTCTTTCCAGATCCGGAAGCACCCATGATGGCGATAAATTCACTCTTTGACACGCTGAATGATACTTTATTAAGGCTTGGGTGCTGTGCCTTGGCATAAATTTTTGTTACTTCTTTTGCTTCTAATAATGCAGACATATGAAATTCTCCTTTGCGTTTGATGTAAACATTGTACTTTTTGGGACTTGAAATGAAATGAGTAAATCAGGCAATTATTTTTGCGTGATTTACTCATTCAAATTGGGAAGCAGTATGATAATCTGGTTAAAAATAATTTTATAGAGGAGAAAATGAAATGAATAAGTTACAACTAAATTCAAAGAAAATCATTATCTGGCCATATGTGAATTATGGCATATTTATTCTTGCTTTCTTTGTGCTGGGTACGTTAGGCAGTGAGTACAAAGCGATACTACGGATTAATTTTTTTCTTAATATCATCATTTGCATTATATCACTTGTGCTTAATATTATCCTGTTTTTCCCGAAGCATGAAACTTCTTTGTTTGTAAAACTTGTTTTTCTGTTTATAACTTTAGCTTTGGCGGCGTTTACATACTACGCATTCATTATGCCGGAGTGCGGATTGCCGTCAGTGCTATTTTCTTAATTGCTGCGGCATAGTTCACAAACTGAAAATATTACAAAAGACAAACCGCCGTACTATGGATTTCATCCGCCATATGCGGCGGTCTGCTTTTTTCCCAGGCGGGCCGGGCGGCCTGATAACGGAAATTACTTGGAAAGTTGGGAACTTAGAGGTAATATGCTTACACGGCGGTTTGCGTTTGTGCCGCCCTTATATCGGACGAAAGGCGAAAAACTTTAGAGCTGATTTTGAAATTTTTTCATTGCAATTATGCCTTTCGATCCATTTTATATGCCTTTCGTTCCCTGCATCCCAAAATAACAGAAAATCTGCCGATAAATTAAGTGACGGCAGAAACGGAAATCCGAGGTGATGAATTTTGAATATAGCAGTGGTCGATGATGAGGAAGCCATCAGAGAGCAGATTGGCAGATTCATAAAAAAACGGAATCCCGATTTTCATATAAGCGGTTTTGCCACGGGGGAAGGACTGCTTGCGGCAGGAACCGGTTTTGACATTATCTTCCTTGACATACAGATGGAGGGCATGGGCGCATTGAGGCGGCGAGGACACTCCGGCAGTCTGGCGTGGATGCGGTGGTCATCTTCATTACGGGAATTAAGGAATATGTGTTTGAGGCTTTTGATGTGTCGGCGTTCCACTACCTGCTGAAACCAATTGAGGAACAGAAATTCATGGAGGTGCTTGGCAGGGCGGCGGAGTAAGCCGGGAAAAGGAAAGGGCAGGGGGAAGAAGGTGGAAGTCCATACCACGGACATGGAGGACATCATAGAGTCCTACGCCACGATGGATGAACTGGAAGGGCAGCTTGGGGATAGGTTTTACCGCTGCCACAGAGGGTATCTGGTAAACATGGCTCACATAGTGAGGTATGATGCTGACAGCATCTTCCTTTCCAGCGGAGAAAAGGTCTACCTGACAAGGAAGAAGCACAATGAGTTTGTAAAGGCGTATATGTGGTATTTGCAGAATGGAGGGGTGTCCTGTGTATGAAGTGGTGAGCGACCTGCTGGAAGTGTTTTCTGCCATGTTCCAGGGATACTGTCTGCAGTATTTCTTTGGAAGCTTTCTGGAAACAAGGATACGGAACCGGCGGATAAATGTGCTGGCAGTCACAGCACTATATGGGGCGCTGCGGCTGGGGGTGGGATTCATGTGCACTAACTTTACGAAAAACACAGAAGTTGCTGTCTGACGTTTTTTCGTTTTTCAATAAATGACATTTCAATTAATTCTAAAATATCAAAGGTTACCGTCCGGATATTTGGCAGTATCATCATAAAAATTATAAAGGATGCCAGCTTCGTCTCCCTCCATACACTCCGATTGGCTGCGGATGTTCCAAGAGGGGGAAAAATCAACATCCCCAAGATATTTTTCAGTCAGAAGCGACAACAGGATTTTCCCATTTATCCAAGCTTCACCTGCTTCTTCTGTCTTTGTTGGGATGCTTCCTAATTGGAGCAGGGACTTAAGCCTTTTAAATACTAGCTCTACCTGCCAGCGCAGGCGATAGCAGGAAAGAATTTCCGCTGCGGATATTTCTGCTGGAAGGGATGTAATTACAAACATATAGTTGTGTGTGAATACCGTTTCGTCACTCAGCTTCCTCTGTTTTTTGCTTTCCATCTTTTTGATGCGCACCTTTTCAGCGGCGATTTCCGCTTTTGTTTTTTTACAGGCGCAGATCCTTAATGGGACCAGCTTTTTTTCACTGTTCCTGATATATACATTTAATTCTTCAGCAGTTTCGCCGACTGTACGCAGCCAGTCAGTAAAAACCAGCTTCCCGCCGTCAGCGTCATAGATGTTGAAAGCTTTATTTTTGATCCGGATGATAAAGTCCCCTCCCGCTGCCAGACAGTGTTCCATACTTTTTATCGTCCCATATGCACGGTCGGCTATGACAAGACATCCTTTTGCAAGCGTAAAATTCTTAAGGCTCTCTCCCGTGGACTGTCCGGTTATTTTAAACTGGCTGCAGGTTAAGGAAAACAGGTCCACCGCGTAATGCAGATGCCATAGTCTTTTTACCGCGCCTTTTTCTACAATATCGGATGCATCAATGGCAAGAACCTGGAAAGGCTCCAGCCATCCGGGCTTTTGATACTGAATCACTGGATTTGGCAGGATATGCTGTGTAAGCCAGATAATCCATTCCTTACATTTAATAAACCTTTTCATAAAGCCGACATCACTGATTTTGCCAATGCCGCTGATCAAAGCGAACTGGCTTACATCAATGAGAGATTTATTGCCAGATAAATAAAATAAGATGAGCCGCAGCAGGTCAAGAGGATTTTTAATTGTCCGCTTTCTGGTAATCGCTTTTTTATCAAAGCATGCCTGTTCATAACCTGACGGCAGCAGCTTTATTAAATCATTTGTATCCATAAAATCACCCTTTTTGATTATACCATGAATTTTATGAATTTGCAGCAACAAAGTTAGTGCATATGGGGCGAAGTCCCGCAGTATTATCTTAACTTGACCCACAATTACAACATGTAATTTCGATAAGCAAGTAATGAGCAAAGCACTTCTAACCCCTGCCAAATAGAACGTGCTCCGGGCATACCATCGCTCGGAGCACCTTTCATTCCACCTAGAATCCCTAAATCATAAATGGCCTCTTTTAGTGTATATGTTTCTGGTATTTCTTTTGTTTTTCTTGCACAGCAGCATAATATTTTCCATTCTTCCTTATCAAATACTATCTCACTTGAAATTTCCGGACATATTTTCCCTAAATAGGTCAAATTTAATATCTGCAATGCGATAACCGAATATAGTAATGTTAGAAATTTTAATCGTTCATATTCCCTCGCCTGGTTTTTCTCTATTTTGCATCCACTTTTTAAGATGAAATGAAAACGCTCTATTTTCCATCTGTGCGCATAGCATTGTACCAGCTTTTGTATATCTTTTTCATTCTTTACTGTTACCGTTGTAAGCAGAAACCATTCGATTCCCTTTTTTCCGGATTCGTGTACGTAAATTGCTGTTAGTACAAGCTTTTCACGTAAATGTTTTTCCTTTCTCCTTTTCGGACAGTGTACTACAACCTCTTTATAATGGTAATCCATTTTTACATTCCTGGATGGAATGTGTCCTTTGGGATTCCTGCCCATCCTGACAACCATGCTTCCGGCCACAGGAGACTGCCGCAGTTCGTTAAAAATCTTTTTTCCGTCATCCACCATGCGGTTTTGTACTATCCGGACCAGAAAATTTTCTTCCAGGCCTGCTGCTTCTGAAAAAAATTCATAAAAATCACCTTCACGGTCACATACTGTCAATACTGGAATATTTTCTGGAATCCTTTGATGCGTTTCGTTCAATGTGTGAATCCATCGGTAACTTTCCTTTTCCTCTATTGGCCTGGAACGTTTTTCGTCTTTTGTTCCGGATTCGTCCCTACGTGTATCCCTTGTATGCGTTTCCTGGTAAAGAAGGCCAAGAGGAATCCCTTGATCCGTGACCGCTATACTGGAATGTACAAGCATTCCCCTCTGCTCAGTACTGCAATGATATCCCATTTCTTTGATTGCTTTCCGGTTTCCAAATCCAACAGATGTGGTATCCTGGACTGCCAGGATCCACCCTGTATCCGCATGCTTCATTTTTTCTACGGTTGCTCTGGATACACTATCCGGAAATTCATCCCTAGATACATCCGTATTACTAAAGAAGCGATACGCTGCCTTTGCAGAACTTCCGGAGCCGGCTGCCGCCCAGGTGGATTTATCCGGCGCAGCAGCAAATGCATCCATAATTTTGAAAAAACGTGTTTTCAAACGCTGATCAACAAATTTTGCATCTACAAATTCTGTTTCCCAATTCGTGTAATTTGCTGTCATACGGATCACCTCTTTTTCTTTAGTATAGCATGGAAACAATAGAATATCCACATAAAGTTGTGGGTCAAGTTAAGAGTATTATGTGGAGGGCAACCATCCGGCAATCATATCCCCGCAGGAATTTGATGCGGTACAGAAACAGATGGCTCTCCGATGCCCAGGGAAGAACCGCCAGAGCTGCGTCAGCACTTTCTCAAGCAAGATAAAATGCGGTGACTGCGGAAGCTGGTACGGTTCCAAAGTGTGGCATTCGACAAGCAAATACAGAAAGACCATCTGGCAGTGCAACCACAAATTTGACGGCGGCGAGAAATGCACCACGCCCCATCTTGATGAAGAAACAATAAAGGAGCTTTTCGTAAAAGCGGTCAATATCCTCCTGACCGAGAAAGATGAGATCATTGAGAACTTTAATGCCATCAAGGATACGCTCTTTGATTTGCGGCCGTTGGAAACGGAACGGTTGCAACTCCAAGAAGAATTGAATGTGGTGGCAGAACTGATACAACAGTGTATCAAAGAAAACGCACGAATCGCTCTTGACCAGAAGGAATACCAAAAAAGATACGATGGGCTGGCAAAGCGGTTAGACAATGTGCAGGAGCGGCTGGATGAGGTAAGCCAGACTATTACAGAAAAACAGGCACACAGGGAGAAAATAGAAATGTTCCTTGCAGGACTGCAGAATCAGGAAGATCTGGTTACAGAATTTGATGAGGATTTATGGTACAGTTTGATTGAATATATGACAGTTTTTGATAAAGAAGATATCCGTTTTACTTTTAAGGATGGTACGGGGATAAAAGTGTAAATCCCTTGCGGCAAATATGGATTCTTTCTGATTTTTGGGTAATTCTGTTGTTTATATTTTGCTTTGCCAGACCCATGTAAAGGTTTTTGGCAAATTATGAAAACACACAGATAACCATAGTTCAGAAAGAACCCAAATATGCCGACAGGGGATATTTTCTGATGATAAAACTAATTACAAAGTAATCTGTATATGGTTAATATGGGGTTAAGTTTCAAAAAACTTTTTCATACAAATTTGTGACGATATATAATTGATTTTATGGCAGTCAAATTATAATCAATTTGTTTTAGATACGCAATTTTTATGCTTAATATGCACTCCTTCCACTAAACCATTCATATTAGTTATTAAATATGAGCAAGGAAAATACGAAGATAAGTAAGATTCTATTTCTACACCATCCTCATGAGAAATACAGTCTATATCAAAAAGTGTTTCATCACTTTTAAGATCATCGACAAATTCTTTGACATCGGTGTCAATGTGGCTGCCATTCATCATTGGCAATATCATATATGGTTCATCAATAGATTTACATTTTAGTAATGTGGTGTCCGAAAGATATCTTTGATAGGAATTTTCATCTCCATTCGTTATATAGTTGTAATTATTTTCTGGTTCCATAATGTCACAATGTGTAATGCCAAAGACATCTGTGTATGTAATATAAAAATATATTTTTAAAGCATATTCTTGTATGTACATGGCATTTTCCCGCAAGGAAGAATCTATGGCTGCCAAGTAAGAGCCCGCTATATTAGCATTTGATTCAAGGATACTAACAGAAACATCGTTCATGTCATCATAGGAGTAAGAATCTGCAAAAATATCTGTAAATTCTATTGTAATGTTGCCCATGCGATAAGGAATATCACCTAATTCTGATACAATGGAAAAATTTAAACTACCCTTTGGGCTTATTGTTACGCTTGAGGCGTTTTCTCCTATATTTGTGATAACATATTCTAAAGACCAACTCTCATCATCTGAGTACTCAATAAAACCCAATTGGTCTTTTATACTTAGAGAAAATACTGGCATTGATTTGATATAATAAAAGTAAATTATAATAGTCAACCCTGTTAATACAGCAAACATACTTCCAAAATATAGTAAAATTTTTGGAAATTCCAGTGTTTCCTTGATTGGAGAAGTTTCTTTTTGGTGCTTTTATCTCTTGTAGTCAATGTAGTTATCATTTGATCAAATAACCTGTGATCTTCTGGAATACTGTCACAGGTTTTGAGATATTCTATCGTTTCCGACATTTGTTTTGGCCATTCAAAGTTTTCGAGTTTTATCAATACAATATTTTTTTGAAGTTTTAAAGCATATTCTATTTCTTCTCTGAATAAATCATCTCTCTTGCTAAAATCTAGTGCATTTGGAGATAAGATAAGCAGAAAATCAGTTGCCTGCTTTATATGTGAAAATATTTGTTCTCTGTATTTTCCTGAATTTAAATTTTTTACATCAATAAAAACATGGTATCCTTCCTTTTCCAATCTATCATGTAAGCGTCCTGCGAACTCCTTTCCACCATTAGATCTATAACTTATAAATATATCAGATTCTTTTGAAAAAATATATTTCTTATCTTTTTATGTGTCATCTTAATATTTCTTCACCCCTATATAATAATTCAAAAATTTTTAAGAGAATGATGCGATCTTTTGATGCCTCTAATTCACAAAATATTTATACATAAACCTAATTATTTTCTAATAATACGCAATTATCATGCTCTGCATGCAACATAATTGTATCGTCACTATCATTTTTTAATATGCTAAAGATATAATATGTATCTCCGCTTAGTGTTCCATCATTATTTGTGGTGAAATTGCAGTCTTTATCAAAAAGCAATTTCTTATTATTGTCTATTATTTGGGCAATTTGCTCTGCATTAGGTACAATCTGATCATCATTCATTACCTCTGAAATAATATATGGTTCCAGAACTGATTTGCGTTTATAAAGGGTAGTATCAATGATTGTTCTAGGAAGTAGATATATCTCGGTTTCTTCATCTTGTGCGGTACATGAAAAATCATAATCGAAATCAGGTTCTAAGATAATATTGTGTTCCAGTCCTAACATATCTCTGTAAGTAACTAAAAAATGTATCTTTACTGAATACATTATTAAATTAAGATTTTGTTTTTGCAAGGAATCTACTATCTCCGCTAAATATTCTGCTATTAAATGTGATTTTGTTTCTGCTATGCTGACTGAGTTAAAAGTTTTTCCGTCAATATGATAAATCTGTTCAAAATAATTCTTAATGCCTATGGTAATGGAACCCATACGCCCGCTGTGACCTTCTGTTTCAGAATCAACTATAATTTCTATCGTAGCAGTGGGGTTAATATTGATGTTTCCAATTCTCCCTCCTGTATTCGTAATAGCATAGCACTTATCCCAATGTTTATATCTGTTTTCTAAGGTATCCTGTAATTGCTTGTTGTTTGTTACATTAAGAAAAAATACAGGCATTGATTTAACATAGCAAAAGGATAATGCAATAAATATAGCAAACAAAGCACATATAATAATGGTACAATAAACTTTTTGATTTAAATGCTTTTTCGATTTTAAAAACTTTTTTTCGATTTTCTGTTCCTTTTTGTAAGTTTTATTATTTCTTGATTACCAAAATGCCGATTTACAAGTATGCTTTGAAACTCTAAGATATCTCTTAGTGATTCTGGAAAATTTGTTGATTCTGGCCATTTAAAATTATCAAGTTCAATTGGTATTATGTTAGCCTTTGACTTAATTGCTTGTTTTATTTTTTCTTGGAATGCAGTATCGTCACTATATCTTCCGAAATCTAACGCATGGGGTGGAAGAATTAATATAAAATCTTTTGCATTGTCTAAACATGAAAAAATATATTTACTTTCTTTCTTGTTTGGATTTTCTAAATCTAGACAAACCCAATAGCCCTTACTTTTTAATTTATCATACAAATCTTTTGCGTATATTTTTCCTTCGTCAAACCTATAGGTGATAAATATATCACATTTTGGTGGAAACACTTTTTGTTTCTTATATGTATCTCTTTTCATATCAAATTCAATTTAAAGTTAAAAATGAATATATTCCCATATAGTAGGCTTTATTTGTTCCACATGATAAAAATTTTTGGTTTCATATAGGTTTTAAATTCTAAGCATACAGTTGGTTATATTTTAACTTTTAACACTTTTGACTTAAATATATTTTATTCTTCTTAATTAACTGGTTTTATAACGTCTAAATAGTACCATTGGATTTGATTATCTATATAAAAGAGTTAAAAAATGATAATAAGGGTTCTTTCTGATGTTTGGGTAATTCTGTTAATTTCATTTTGCTTTGCCAAGTCAATATAAAGATTTTTGGCAAATTATGAAATATACAGATATCCAGAGATTAGAAAGAATCGTTATAAGTGTTATACATATTTTTAATTTACTAACTCTTTTAATGCATTTTCAATTGCATCCAATGAAAATCCTGTCACCCATTTTGTCCCGATATTATAGCATTCATCTGGTGCAGAATATGATGAGTCTAATTTAACTACTACCAGACCATTTTTCTTTTCATGGTTTTTGGCAATTTCATAAGATTGCCAGTTATTATAGTCAATTTCTCCGCTATCTGGATGAGTATCTGTTGAGTGTTCTCCGATGATCGCAACCATATAATTGGCTTGCCCTATTTTCGTGCTGAGAACTTGTTTGATTTTGGATACAGATTCAGATTGAATCTCACTTGGAGTACAGTCGTTAATCCCAAAATTTATGTTGGGATTATTATTCCATGCTGCCAAAAGATAGTAATAATGTTTATCATGTTCATAATCAAACGATACGCACACCTTTTTCTTTGCCATAATTTTAGACCTCCTTTAATATTCTACGTAATTTGTCGGCGATAAATTTGATTCCTGGAATGTGCATTTTACACCAGTTTGTTATTTTAGAATGAATTTCAAAAAATAGAACCATAAAATAACAAATAAGGCAATATATAGCACAGTATCACATACAAGTCTGAAATTAACTTTTGGAGTTTGAACCCATTCTTTATAGATATTTACTGAATTTATCACTAAAAAAAGAATGGGACAAAACATTTTATAAAACAAATCAATAAAGTTACTTATCATAGGATAATTATCTGTATAATTTTCACCTTCTCGACTAATTACTTTTCTTATTTCCTGTGAAAGCTCTTTTTCAAGTTTGCTTTGATACCGATATGATCGTTCAACGTATAGTACTGATTGAATGTATTGAATCGCTGCATATATAACCAAAATCCATAACAAAGTTTGTAAAACACCCAATCCAAAGCTTATGCTTGTTTCCCATTGGCTATTGATACCATCTAAAAATATGGTCAATGCTTCTTCGGGTTTTATTAATAAGAAAAATGAAAAAGCTTCTAAAATACATACACACAAAAAACTTTTATCCCTTTTACCCTGTGCATTTCTTCGCAACTCATCAGTTTCCTTATAATGGTCATAAATAATTTCTGATGGCTCCATTTTGACACTCATTCCTTTCAAAACTACAAATTGTGCCTTTTTTGCATCTATGGTATAGTATAACATAGGGTCATTATTTTACAATTGAAATTTGCTTTTGATGCACGGTAGACGCATGCTTTATGAACAATTTGTAAACACATAGCTCTCTGATAAAAAATAGAGCTTATTTTTGCTTAATTCTAAAATTTGTAAATTTTTAAAACATAATAAAATTGCTTATTTTTGTGCTATTTTAATAAAAAATCAAGACATTTTTTGTTAAAAACAGAGACATGCGTCTACCGTGGTTTTTGATGGATTTTTTATAGCCTTTTCCAATTTGAACCCTCCCCCAACAAGGCAAAATCAAAAAGTATAGGAAAATCAAATTGTTCAAAGGCAAAATCAAATTGTATCAAAGACACCATTTACATAGATGAAGGCATCTCCGGAACAAACACAAAAAAGAGAAAAGAATTTAACCGCATGATTACCAGTGCCAAAAACGGCGATTTTGATTTCATTATCACAAAGGAGATTTCCCGTTTTGCGAGAAATACCCTTGACAGCATATTCTACACCCGTGATCTCAAAAAACACGGAGTGGGTGTTATTTTTCTAAACGATAACATCAATACCTTGGACGGTGATGCGGAGCTTCGCCTTGCCATTATGGCTTCTATCGCGCAGGAGGAAAGCCGTAAGACTTCCGAACGTGTAAAATGGGGGCAGAAACGCCGGATGGAACAAGGCGTTGTGTTCGGACACAGTATGCTTGGCTATGATGTAAAAAACGGCAAAATGTATATCAATGAAAATGGAGCTAAAATCGTCCGCCTTATCTTCCGCAAGTTTGTAGACGAGGGCAAAGGTACGCATGTTATCGCCCGTGAGCTTCGGGAGGAGGGCATAAATCCGATGCGTGTGAAAGAATGGAGTAATACCGTCATTTTGCGAGTGATACGTAACGAAAAATACTGCGGCGACCTGGTGCAGAAGAAAACCTATACGCCAGATTTCCTGTCTCATGAAAAGAAAGTAAACCTTGGGCAGGAGGAATTTGTCATACTCAAAGACCATCATGAACCGATTATCTCCCGAGAACTTTTCGATCAGGCAAACCGTATGTTAGATGCAAAATCACTTTCGCAGGAGGGTAAGGCAAAACACAGCAACCGCTATCCGTTCTCCGGAAAAATCAAATGCGGCAGATGTGGGGCAAGTTATGTTGCCCGATACAAAACCCGAAAGGATGGAAGCCAGTATAAGGCATGGCGTTGTTTTGAGAGTGCAAAGCATGGAAACCCCCACATCGACAAGGCTGGGAATCAAGTGGGCTGCTCCGGAGCAAGCATCCGCAACGAAGAAGCCATCCACATTATGTATCTTGTCTGCAAGCAGCTCACCATTGATCGCCGGAACATAGCGGATAATTTGATTAAGATGATTAACAAGGTGATTTCACCGGATATGACTGATGCAGATACAAATATTCCGGAAGATAAAATGGAAGCGGTACGGAAAAAACGTACCGATTTGATTGACCTTTACACAAGCGGCGATATTGACCGTGATGAATTTACGGCTCTTAGGGCAAAATACGATGCAGAAATCGACAGCCTGAAATCTATGGCGGAAAGCATGGAAAAGCAGCAGGTTGTAATTGCAAAGCAAAAGGAGCTGATGGAGGATATTAAAAACGCCGTGGATGAGCTTATCGGTGGCATTGAGTACGAGGATGAATTTTACACACAGCTGCTTGACAAAATGGTGATTAACGACAGAGAGAACATAGATGTATATCTGAAATTGCTTCCTATTAAATGGAGCTATACGGTTGCGACAGAATCGAAAAAAGCGTTAACTTCCGAAAACGCCCTGCAGGTACGGCGGAACATTTCAGAGGCTTTACTACCGATATCCGTCAACAATCCCGATACATTTCGGTAAGGCATCGTATACCGCTGTGCCAGATACCGCATGGATGCGGATAATTCACCGTCCGGGCCGCCAAATTGAGTCAGAATGACCTGGGCGATTTTCGGATTCGGTGTAGAGATATTTACCGGATATTGAAGTCTTTTTTCATAATTCCACATTTAACAGTATCCTCCTTCCCAAGGCCACGGCTGGTCGGCCCATTGCCAGTGATCGTCGGTGTTGATGCAGTCCATGGTCAGTGGTCCGAACTGTGCCGCATAGTTTGAAAGAGCCTGACGGCGCATCTGGCTGTATTTCTGGAAAAATTCAAATGCCTGCTGATCATCCGGATGCGTGTCGAGATAGAGTGCCATGTCATAAGCCATAAAGCTTACTTTATTGATCCAGGATAAGAGTTCCTGTCTGTTTTTTGCCTGATTCATACTCTTCTCACACCCCTTCCAAGAAATGGTTTGTCAAGTTCCGGGAATATTGTGCCGATTGCAAAGGCCTGTTCCGGTTCGTAGGCATTGGTAAATTGCTGCCAGGGAACGGTAGCCATAGCCAGAAAACAGGTGCAGTCCACGGCGTTTGAATATCCGCCCGGCTGCATGGTGTATGGCATGGCGCTGCGGTTGTTAGACTGATAACAGTTATACATAGAAAACTCCTGCTTTGTTTTACTATAAAGTATGCATAAAGGAAAAGACTGGTGCATAGGTTAGAACAAAGAATTGAAAAAGATAAGTTTTTTTTTAGTACAAGACCGGAAATAACACGGAAAATGTAGATTTTGTTAGAAATTTATATTATAATAGTTCTCGGCGATGGAAAAACTGTCAGCAGAATTTTGAAAAAATGCGGCTGGCATAAAAAATAAATAAACGGGGGAAATCGTATGTACAATGATGAGAACGTAATCAAGATCAAACATGACGTCTTGTATGAAGTAGCGAAGCTGGCGTTTGACGGAACGCTGGAAGAAAAAAGGGATGAGATTCCGGAAAAGCTGATACCGGGACCGCAGCCACAGTTCCGTTGCTGTATTTATAAGGAAAGAGAGATTATTCGTCAGAGAGTTCGCCTGGCAGAAGGCAAGAATTTAAGAGGCCAGGGAGATAATGTGATTCAGGTAATCAGTTCCGCATGTGAAGGCTGTCCGATTTCCAGCTACACAGTTACAGATAACTGTCAGAACTGTCTTGGCAAGGCTTGTATGAATGCATGTAAGTTTGGCGCAATTACGATGGGGCGTGACCGCTCTTATATTGATCCGTCCAAATGTAAAGAGTGCGGACAGTGTGCAAAAGCTTGTCCGTATAATGCGATTGTAGGCGTGAAGCGTCCATGTAAAGTGGCCTGTCCGGTAGACGCGATTACATATGATGAGTATAACGTTTCGGTCATTGATAAAGAAAAATGTATCCGTTGTGGACAGTGTATCCACAATTGTCCGTTTGGCGCAATTGGTTCCCAGACATTTATGATTGATGTTATTGAAGCGCTGAAATCCGGCAAAAAAGTGTATGCAATGATTGCACCGGCGTCCGAAGGTCAGTTTGGTGCGGACATTACAATGCAGAGCTGGAAAAATGCGTTAAAGAAATTAGGATTTGAAGATACGATTGAGGTCGGTCTCGGCGGAGATATGACAGCGGCAAGTGAAGCGGATGAGTGGGCGGAAGCATATAAGGAAGGCAAGAAGATGACGACTTCCTGCTGTCCTGCATTTGTAAATATGGTTTACAGACATTATCCGGAACTGAAAGATCATGTGTCAACGACCGTATCGCCGATGTGTGGCGTTTCCCGTATGATTAAAGCAAAAGATCCGGATGCATATACGGTATTTGTCGGACCGTGTATCGCAAAGAAATCCGAGGTCAAAGACCAGAAGATTGAAGGAAATGCGGATGCGGTATTAACTTACAGTGAAATCCGTACCATTATGAAAGTAAAAGGAATTGCGCTGGAGCCGGCTGAAAACGAATATCAGGAATCCAGTATTTTCGGTAAACGGTTTGGAAATTCCGGCGGTGTTACGGAAGCAGTACTTCAGTGTCTGAAAGAAACAAATCAGGAAATGAACGCGAAAGTATGCAGGGCAAATGGTGCAGCTGAGTGTAAGAAAGCGCTGCTGCTTATGAAGCTTGGCAAACTGCCGGAAGATTTTATTGAAGGTATGGCATGTAACGGTGGCTGTGTAGGCGGACCAAGTGCGTTCCAGGATCAGATCAAATCGAAAAAGAACAGAGATGCGCTGCTTTCGCAGGCAGATGACCGTGGTGTACATGGAAATCTTGAGAATTATGGCATGGATCAGTTCTCAATGCATCGCAAATAATAGGAACAATGACTGCACTCACCGTCCGGTTCGGATGGTGAGTGCTTTATTCATAAGGAAAGGCGTACATATGAACTTTAATCCGTCTCAGAAGCAGGCTATTACGCATACAACCGGCCCCTGTCTGGTGCTGGCCGGTCCTGGCAGCGGAAAAACCGCAGTGATTACAAAACGTACCGAGTATTTAATTACCCGATGTCAGGTTCGGCCGCATCAAATTTTGGTTGTTACGTTTACGAAAGCCGCTGCCGGTGAAATGCGCACGCGGTTTGAACAGATGACGTCTCAAAAATATCCGGGTGTCAGCTTCGGCACTTTTCATGCAGTCTTTTTTACTATTCTAAAACATGCCTATCATTATACCGCTTCCAATATTGCCCGTGAAGAAGTAAAATATCAGTTTATGCGCGAGATTATAGCAAGAAATAAATTTGCATGCGAAGATGAATCCGAGTTTGCGCATCATATGCTCAATGAAATCAGCGTATTGAAAAACAGCGGTACGGAAGTGCAAAATTATTATCCGGTTCATTGCGGGAAAGAAATTTTTCGACAGGTGTTTGCGGAATACGGCAGGTATATGCATGATAACTGCCTGATTGATTTTGACGATATACTGGTTTACACGAAAGAGCTGCTTGAACAGCGCGCGGATGTGCGTGCGGCGTGGCAGCAGAAGTTTGCTTATATTATGGTAGATGAATTTCAGGACATCAACAGTCTGCAGTATCAGACAATCCGTCTGTTGTGCGGGAAAGCGGATAATCTGTTCGCCGTAGGCGACGATGATCAGTCCATTTACCGGTTTCGCGGTTCCAAGCCGGAGCTGATGCTGAATTTTCCAAAAGATTTTCCAAAGACGCAGGTGATTCATCTGTCGGTAAATTACCGCTGTCCGAAAGAGGTGGTGTACAGAGCCGGAAAACTGATTCGATGCAATAAAAATCGTTTTGACAAGCAGATTGAAAGTGCAGGGATGGATGGCACGGCGTTTCGAACCGCAAAATTTGAAACGATACAGGAAGAAAATAAAGCGCTTGTAGAGCTGATTCGATGTAAGGTGGAACAGGGAGTCCGTTATGGGCAGATGGCAGTGTTATATCGTACGAATACGCAGCCGGGGCCGTTTATAGCAAAGCTGATGGAGTATAATCTGCCGTTTCGGACAAAAGAGCGGATACCGAATTTGTATGAGCACTGGATTGCACAGGATATGAAAGCTTATTTCAGGCTTGCGCTTGGGAGCAGGGAGCGGCAGGATTTTCTGCGGATTATGAACCGGCCAAAACGGTATATCAGCAGAGAAAGCCTTTCGATGCGGGAACTGTCGTTTGAAGAATGGCAGGATTTTTATAAAGAACAGCCATGGATTGCGGAGCGAATCGAACAGTTGCAATACGATCTGCAGGTACTGAACCGAATTACACCTTTTGCAGCAATCAATTATATACGAAAAGCAGTCGGATATGACGAATATCTGACGGACTATGCGCTCAGTCGCCAGATTCCGGTAAATGAGCTGTTTGAGACATTGGATGAAATTCAGGAAAGTACAAAAGAGTACAAACAATTGGAAGCATGGATGCGGTTTACGCAGGAATATACGGAAAAGCTGAAGCAGGAACAGCGCAGACAGCAGGAACAAACGGACAGTATTTCGGTTTTGACGCTTCATGCGTCAAAAGGTCTGGAATACGATATTGTTATGATACCGGATGTGAACGAAGGAATGATTCCTTATAAAAAAGCGGTACTGGAAGCAGAGCTGGAAGAAGAGCGCAGAATGATGTACGTTGGTATGACACGTGCAAAAAAAGAACTGTTCGTATCATGTGTGCAATCCATACGCGGGAAGAAGGTGGAGCCATCCTGTTTCTGGAAAGAAATATTATAAAAACATACCGATATACGAACGATTTGGAGAAGAGGGTCCGTATCTTTCGGTAAAAATGCCATAATCAGGAAATGATTGTTGCATATTTTTCATCTTTTCGAACATAAATGAGAGGAATTAAAAGAAAAAGATATACAAAAGCTGAAACTTAATGCTATAATAAGAAACAGATATAAAAAGTGAATACGAATGAAAACAGGATACGGTAGATACAGGATTCGGTTCCAGTTTAACAGGCAGACAGGAGAAGGCGGAAAAGATATGGAATATACAATCATTGAAGGAAATTATGCAAAAATAGGTGTATCCAAAATAGCAGATACCGTATATTTTACTTTTGAAGGTGAAAAAGAGCAAAAGTGTGCAATTTTACTGTATACTGCGAATGATCATGAAATTCGAATCCCGGTTCCGGATGAATACTGCATCGGAGCGCTTCGGTCTGTAGGCATCCGAGGGCTGAAATGGAAGAAAATAAACTACAATTATGAGGTTGACGGAAAAATTATATTTGATCAGCATGCCCATAAAGTGATCGGAAGAGAAAAATGGGCGGATCCGGGACGGCTTGGAACAAATCATACGGTTCGGGCCGGATTTGATTTTGCCGGATTTGATTGGGCCGGCGACCGGTTTCCGGAGATTCCAAGAGAAGAAATGGTCATGTATAAGTTGAATGTACGATCGTTTACGATGGATGCGGGACTGACAGGAAAGAAAAAGGGAACTTTTGCCGGGGTGATGGAAAAGATACCTTATTTAAAGGAACTGGGTGTTACTTCCTTAGAGTTTATGCCGGTTTATGAATTTGAAGAACTGATTTCGGAAGAAAGTAAAAGACAGAATCCGGACGGATGGAGCGCAAATGCAAAAGAGGGGTTATTGCTGGAAGAAGCGCCGGAATTGTCGTATAAAATAAACTGCTGGGGATATGTGCCGGGAGACTATTATGCGCCGAAGGCATCTTACTCCGCTACGGGAGAGCCATCTCTGGAGTTAAAAAAATTAATACGTGAATTGCATAAAAATCATATGGAATGCATTTTGGAAGTGTTTTTTGATGAAAAAATGAATCAGAATATTGCGGTGGAGATACTGCGTTACTGGGTGATGGAATATCATGTGGATGGGTTCCATCTGCTTGGAGCGGCATTGTCTGTGGATGCGATGGCACAGGATTTGATTTTGCGGAGAACAAAACTGTTTGCGGAAGGATTCAGCAGACGTTTGTTTCAGGAAAAGCCGTCTTACCCGCATTTATTTGTATACAACGACGATTTTTTGTACGCATCCAGAAAAATGCTCAGCAGAAATAACGGAAATATGCCGGAACTGCTCGGACAGCTGAGACGTCAGAATGCAGTTTTTGGTTTTGTAAATTTTATTGCCGGTCACAATGGATATACGCTGGCAGATTTGTTCAGTTATGTGCAAAAACATAACGAACCAAACGGAGAAGACAATCAGGACGGACTTTTATGGAACTTCAGCTGCAACGGCGGTGTGGAAGGCATAACGCGCAAACGCAGCATTTTAGAATACCGCAGAAAGCAGATGCGCAATGCGATAGCGCTGATTATGGTCGGACAGGGCGTGCCTTTGCTGATGTCCGGTGATGAGTTTGGCAACTCACAGCAGGGCAATAACAACTGCTATTGTCAGGACAACAAAACCGGATGGGTAAACTGGAGCAGTTTAAAACGACATACACTGCATGAACGGTTTGTGCGTCAGATGATTGCTTTCCGCAGGCAGCATCCGATTTTGAGCAGCGGCAGGCCGATGCAGATGTGTGATTATGAGTCAAAAGGATATCCGGATTTGTCTTATCATGGGGAAAATGCATGGATGATTTCCAATATATATCCGGATACGGTCGGAATGCTGTATTATGGCGCTTATGCGGCACGTGCGGATGGCACGGAAGATGATTTTATTTATATCGGATTAAATTTCTATTTGGAGCCGCAGTGCCTGGCATTGCCAAAGCTTCCGCGCAGACTGCAGTGGTATCTGACCGTCAATACGGCAGATAAAGAAATGCCGTTTTGCGAAACACCGCAGCTGCTGGAGAAAAAGCATCAGATCGAAGTGCCTGCACAGGCAGTCGTAATTTTAGTTGGAAAATAGCAACGGAAAGTAATCTCAGAACTTTATATTTTTATTAGGAGCATCTGTAATTATGAAACTTTTACACAATGCAACAGGGCATATCAAAACGATCAATCATCATAAAAAGCTTGTTATGCAGGCTTGCTTCAGACTTGGCTTGTACAGGCAGGGACTGATGCACGATCTGTCCAAATATACATGGCCGGAACTGCGGATTGGTCTGCGTTATTACAGGGACGATCAGAGTCCCCATAACGGCGAACGGGAAAAATACGGCTATTCTACGGCATGGCTGCATCATAAAGGCAGGAATAAGCATCATGCGGAATACTGGATTGACTATACGGCAGATGCGGATCCTTCGGACCGACATGTGACCGGAATGAAAATGCCGGTCAGATATGTCGTGGAAATGTTTGTGGATCGTGTCAGCGCTTCGAAAAACTATCGAAAAGAAAAGTATCGGGATTCGGATCCGCTGGCGTATTATGAAAAACGCAAACATTATATGGTCGTACATGAAGATACGAGAAAGCAGCTTGAAATTTTGCTGCATATGCTGGCAGAAAAGGGCGAGGAACAGACATTTCAGTATATTCGCCGGCATATTTTAAGAAATAACCATTTGGAAAAACTGCATCATATCCTGCGGAAGCGGCGCTGAAAACCGCATTGTCTGTTCCGTAACAGGATGTATAAAACTCAAATTTCCGGCATGAAGAGCCTGTCTTTTCATCCGGAAATCTTTTGGATTGTAGAGAAAATCTCCGATCAGCGGATGGCCGATGTAGCACATATGCACACGAATCTGGTGGGTGCGCCCGGTATCCAGCCAGAGTTTTACAAAAGAAAGGCCGTCTTTTCCTGCAAGTGTCTGAAAATGTGTAATGGCCGGTTCACCGCCAACAGCTACGGTGCGTGCAATAATGGTGTCGTCCTGGCGCGCAATCGGTGCACGGATGGTACCTGCCTCCGGTGTCAGTCCCTGTGCGATGGCATAATAAGTGCGATGGATTTTTCGCTCACGCATTTGCCGGTATAAGATACAGCTGGCGTAGGCATTTTTTGCAATAATGGTCAGACCGCTCGTATCCCGGTCCAGACGGTTGACGCATCGGTACGGGTAACGTTCTTCTTTTTGTCCGGCGTGG
This sequence comes from Eubacterium plexicaudatum ASF492, assembly GCF_000364225.2. Classification (GTDB taxonomy): domain Bacteria; phylum Bacillota; class Clostridia; order Lachnospirales; family Lachnospiraceae; genus Eubacterium_J; species Eubacterium_J plexicaudatum. The sequence continues at coordinate 1,910,988 of NZ_AQFT02000001.1, read as the reverse complement.
TAGAGGATGGCATTTGCCAGCGTATCATTTTCATGTCCGATTGAGGGATGAATGGGCATGCCGGTCGGTTTATCGACGACCAGCAGGTCTTCATCTTCATATAAAATACGGACAGGCAGCGGAACCGGCATGATTTTTTGCGCATCAGCCTGCTGTTCTTCCGGTTCTGTCAGTCGGATGGTCAGAACGTCTCCTTCTTTCAACAGATCGTTTACATAAGCCCATGTACCGTTAAGTAAAATGCCACGTGCAGTCTTTTTCAGCCGGATTATGACGGCACGCGAATAATGTTTTTCTTTTAGAAATTTCAGAATGCTGTATCCGGCAGTATCTTTTTGGATTGGATAAGTAAATATTCTATTCATAAATTCGATTATACAACAAAATCTGAAAATTGGAAAGGCACGAAGCAGGCATCAGCTTCATAGAATATTAGAAAGTGGCTTTGAGGTGTCGGTTTTGAAGACTTTTTTGCCGCCTTTGGGTATACAGGAGGAGAGAAAAGTTTTAGAAGAAATGCAGGGAGGAAGCCTTGAGGCCCGAAATACGCTGATCGTACACAATATGAGGCTGGTGGCGCACATCGTAAAAAAATACCAGAATGCGGATGAAGATACGGAAGAGATGATTTCAATCGGCACGATCGGACTGATTAAGGCAGTGATGACGTTTCAGCCGGAAAAAGGGTCCCGGTTGTCAACGTATGCGGCCAGATGTATTGATAATGAACTGCTGATGCATTTACGCAATTTACGCAAAGTATCCAGAGAAGTGTCCATTTATGAGCCGATCGGGACAGATAAAGAAGGAAATCAGATTAATTTTATGGATATTATTGAAAGCGATGAACCGGATGTCGTCGAAATTATGGATAAAAGCAGCAAAATCCGGTATCTAAAAAAAATCCTTCCTCAAATACTGACTGAAAGAGAACTGGAAATTATAGCGCTGCGTTATGGCCTTGTGGATGATCGGCCGGTAACACAAAAGCAAATCGCGAATCGCCTTGGAATATCAAGGTCGTATGTGAGCCGGATCGAGAAAAAAGCACTTGGAAAACTCAGAGAACAGTTTGAATAATTTGCACAATCTGGCATTGTGTATGGTCCCCCCGTTTTGCAGAGAATTTAACCCAAATGCTGTCAGTTGTCTGCGGCTTTTCATTTGGGATAAATTTTCTGCAAACACAGAAAGCTCTTTCCAATCGTTGGAATCTGTGATAGAATAAATACATCTTTTTTGTCTGTCATCTGAAAAGCCCGTCTCTTCCCGGACGCGGCAGTTCTTAAAATTCCCGGCTAGCATATAAATGGACAGGAGGAATTTGTTGTATAGTATTGTATCAACCGCGATTATTCGTGGTATTAACAGTCTGCCGGTACAGGTAGAGGCAGATGTCAGTGACGGAATGCCAATGTTTGAAATGGTAGGCTTTCTGGCATCGGAAGTAAAAGAAGCCAGGGAACGTGTGCGCGCTGCGCTTCGAAATAGCGGCTGTCGTCTTCCGGCCAAACGGATTACCGTTAATTTATCTCCGGCCAATATTAAAAAGACGGGGTCTGCTTTCGATCTCCCGGTCGCTGCGGCGATTCTGGCAGCGCTTGGCATGCTGCCTACGGAGCGTCTTGCAACATTACTTATCGTAGGAGAAATCGGACTCAACGGCAGTGTACAGCCGGTGGAAGGAATTCTGCCAATTGTGGCGGAGGCTGCCGAACATGGTTTTACACATTGTATTGTGCCATATGAAAACCGTAAGGAAGCATATTTTATTGATCGAATTCATATTATACCGGTAAAGAGCATTACGGAGATGATAGCGGTTTTAAACGGCAGTATACAGGTGGATCGCACATCGATACCGGATAAACCGGCGAATATAAAAGCAGATTTAAATAGCGATGGAAAAGAAGCCGATTTTTCCCAGATTCATGGACAGCGCCTTGTACGGCGTGCCAGTGAGGTGGCGGCGGCAGGCATGCATAATCTGTTGATGATCGGTCCGCCAGGGGCAGGAAAGACAATGATCGCACAGAGAATTCCAACCATTCTGCCGCCAATGTGCCGGGATGAGCAGTTGGAGCTGGCAAGAATTTACAGTGTGAGCGGGATGCTCCTTGGCAATTACGACAATATACGAAAACGTCCGTTCCGAAGTCCGCACCATACCATAACGCCGCAGGGGCTTGTGGGAGGCGGCATGGTGCCGAAACCGGGCGAAGTTTCGCTTGCGCATAAAGGAGTGCTGTTTCTGGACGAGCTTGCGGAGTTTCAAAAGTCGACACTGGAATTACTGCGTCAGCCGCTGGAAGAGAAACAAATTCGGATTTCCAGGCTGCACGGAAGCTGCAGTTATCCGGCCGATTTTATGCTTGTGGCGGCTACCAATCCATGTCCGTGCGGCGCCTATCCGGATATGAACCGCTGCCGCTGTACACAAAATGCGATTGACCGTTATCTTGGAAAAATCAGTCAGCCATTGTTGGACCGGATTGATATTTGTGTAGAAACCTCACAGCTGACCTTTGCAGAGCTTACATCTGGCGCCGAAAACGAAAGTTCCGCACAAATACGTGCCAGAGTCCGTTGCGCATGGGAACTGCAGAAAGAACGTTATGCGGACAGCGGCATTTTCTTTAACAGCCAGATTCCGGCGGACAGGCTGCAGCAGATCTGTATGCTTACACAAAAAGAAGAAGCGTATCTGAAAAATATGTACCAGCAGTCAAACCTGACCGCACGTGCTTATCATAAAATACTGCGTGTGGCAAGGACGATTGCCGATCTTTCACAGAGCAGGCAGGTTCGTACCGGGCATTTGGCCGAGGCGTTTTGCTATCGCAGCCCGGACCGCAAATACTGGGAGAGGCGGTGAACGGACAATGAAATATGCCTATTGGCTTGCGTGCGTCAAAGGGTGCGGTGCACGGGTAAGGCGCAGCCTTTTTTCCGTATGTGCAAATGCGCAGGAAGTATACGATTTAAAAGATGCAGAGCTGGAAAAAATTTCCGGACTTATGCATAAGGATGTGATACGAATCATAGAATCAAAAAAAACGTGGGACATAGACGGCAGGTGGCAGGAGCTGATATCGTCCGGCATCCGGTTTGTAAGTGTGGAGCAGCAGGACTATCCGCAGCAGTTTTTGGAACTTTCGGACGCTCCGTACGGGATTTTTTACCGCGGCAGACTGCCTGTACCGGAAGAGTTCAGAGTAGCGATAGCAGGAGCCAGAATGTGCTCGGAATATGGCAGGACGATCGCAAGAGAGATTGCAAGAGAATTGGCGGCGCAGGACGCGGCGGTAGTCAGCGGCATGGCAAGAGGGATTGACGCTGCCGGCCATCGCGGCGCTCTGGACAGCGGCGGCAGTACCTATGCAGTATTTGGATGCGGCATTGATATCTGCTATCCGAATGTTCACAGACAGCTGTATGATGAAATTGCGCACTATGGCGGAATGCTCAGCGAATATCCGCCTGGCACAAAGCCGCTGCCGGCTTATTTTCCGCAGCGCAATCGTCTGATCAGTGCACTGTCAGATGTAGTACTTATAATAGAAGCAAAAGAAAAAAGCGGTTCACTTATTACGGCAGATTTTGCACTGGAGCAAGGCAAGGATATCTATGCGCTTCCGGGGCGTATTACGGATCGTTTAAGTGATGGATGCAACCGGCTGATTGCACAGGGAGCGGGCATTCTTTTATCCGTGGAAGACTGTCTGGCAGAGCTGTCCATGCTGGCAGTCCGAAAAAAGAAAATTGTGCATCCGGGTGAGCCGGATAACAGTACTTTTACAGGCAGAAAAAAGACGATAAATACGGGAATTTGTGAAAAATTTGACAATTTACAAAAATTTTCTCTTGAAAAAGATGAGCGGTTGGTGTATGGTTGTCTTGGTCTTTTGCCAACGGGTTTTGAAACATTACTTGAGAAGACGGGATTCGATATTCAGACACTGAGTCATATACTGGCAGCCCTGATGCAGAAGCGCCATATTGAAGAAGTATATAAAAATTACTATAAAATAATTACGGAATGAGTAAGGTGAGGAGTAGTCATGGCAAAATATCTGGTAATTGTGGAGTCGCCGGCCAAGGTAAAGACAATCAAAAAATTTTTGGGGAAAAATTATGAAGTTACCGCGTCGAATGGACATGTCAGAGATCTGCCAAAAAGTAAGATGGGAATTGATTTCGAACATGATTTTGAGCCAAAATATATTACGATCCGGGGAAAAGGAGATATTCTTGCAAAGCTTCGAAAGGAAGCCAAAAAAGCAGACAGGGTGTATCTGGCAACGGACCCGGACCGGGAAGGAGAGGCCATATCCTGGCATTTATCAAAAGCTTTGAATCTGGATGATAAAAAGGAGGTATACCGGATCAGCTTTAACGAGATTACAAAAAATGCCGTAAAGGCGTCGCTCAAACAGCCAAGAGAGATTGATATGGATCTTGTAAACGCACAGCAGGCCAGACGTATTTTGGACCGCATGGTAGGATATAAGATCAGTCCGCTGCTATGGGAGAAGGTAAAACGCGGTTTGAGCGCAGGACGTGTACAGTCGGTAGCATTGCGCATTATTGCGGACAGGGAAAAAGAAATTGACGATTTTATCCCGGAAGAGTATTGGACGATTGGTGCACAGCTAAGCGTTGCCGGAGAAAGAAAAAAACTGGATGCCAAGTTTTACGGCACTGCACAGGGGCGCATGAAAATTGAAAACAAAGAGCAGGCTGAGAAAATTCGTCAGGAATTGCTGCAGGCAGACTATCGGGTGCTGGACGTAAAAAAAAGCGAACGCACGAAAAAAGCCCCGTTTCCGTTTACGACCAGTACGCTGCAGCAGGAAGCTTCCAAAGTTTTAAATTTTTCCACACTGAAAACAATGCGTCTGGCGCAGCAGCTGTATGAAGGAGTTGAGATCAAAGGAACCGGCGTGATCGGCCTGATTACTTATCTGAGAACGGATTCCGTACGTATATCCGAAGAAGCGGATGCACAGGCAAGAGACTATATTTGTAAAAATTATGGAGAAGCCTATATTGCGGCGGCTTCGGCGGAAAAGAAAAAATCCGGCAAGATCCAGGATGCGCATGAGGCGATTCGACCGACCGATATTGCAAGGACTCCGGTCGAAGTAAAGGAGTCGCTGTCCAGAGATCAGTTTCGTCTGTATCAGCTGATCTGGAAACGGTTTGCAGCCAGTCGTATGAGTGCGGCAAAATACGAAACGACGAGTGTAAAAATCGGCGCAGGAGATTATCGTTTGACCGTATCCGCTTCCAGAGTTGCATTTGACGGTTTTATGTCCGTATATATGAGTGATGAAGATGAAAAAGGAGATAATAACGTACTGCTCAAATCCATTGACGAATCTTCCGCTCTGAAGCTTGCGGATCTGGAGTGTATGCAGCATTTCACCCAGCCGCCGGCCCATTATACGGAAGCGGCTCTTGTCAAAGCACTGGAAGAACACGGTATCGGCCGTCCAAGTACGTATGCGCCGACCATTACGACGCTGCTTGCCCGCCGCTATGTATTAAAAGAAAACAAGAATCTGCATCTGACGGAACTTGGTGAAGCGGTCAATACGATTATGAAAGAAGCTTTTGCCACGATTGTAGATGAAGAATTTACCGCGAATATGGAAATGCTTCTGGATAAAGTGGAAGAAGGAGATATCAGCTGGAAAACCATCGTAAGCAATTTTTATCCGGATCTGGAAGAAGCGGTAGAAAAAGCAGAGAAAACACTGGAAAAAGTACGAATTGCAGATGAAGTTACCGATGTCATCTGTGAAGAATGCGGCCGCAATATGGTCATTAAATATGGCCCGCACGGAAAATTTCTGGCTTGTCCGGGCTTTCCCGACTGTCGAAATACAAAGCCTTATCTGGAAAAAATCGGTGTCGCCTGTCCGAAATGCGGCAAAGACATTGTCATACGCAAGACAAAAAAGGCAGACGCTTTTATGGGTGTGAGGCAGGACCGGAGGACTGTGATTTTATGTCCTGGCAAAAGCCATATTCGCAGAAGTGTCCGAAATGTGGCGGTTATATGGTAGAAAAAGGAAATAAGATCGTCTGTGCGGATGCGCAGTGCGGGTATGTATGTGAACGCACAAATGAAAAACGGACGAAGTCGGAAAATCACTGAAAAAATACGGCAGCCTCCGAAATAACAGGAGGCTGTGCCGAACTTTTACAACAATTCGAAAAATAATACAGAAAATCATTAAAATCAGTTGAATTATCAGACACAAAATGTTATTATATCTCCATATAGGGCAAATATGGTCGGAAATGCCTGAAAATATGCCGACGAAAAGGGGGTGCGGTCAGAGTATGAGTGTTCAACTGCTTGATAAGACCAGAAAGATCAATAAGCTGCTGCATAACAACAATTCATCCAAAGTAGTATTTAACGACATTTGCAAGGTAATGACTGATATTTTAAAGTCAAATATTCTGGTTATCAGTAAAAAGGGAAAATACTCGGAACGAGCCGCTGTAGCGGAATTCCGGAGATTTCGGAACTTATTGTAGATGAAGTCGGTGAACATATTGATGCAATGCTGAATGAACGTCTGCTTGGAATTTTGTCTACAAAAGAAAATGTAAATCTGGAGACGCTTGGTTTTATACATAATATCCGCAAATATGCAGCAATTATTACACCGATAGATATTGCAGGCGAACGTCTGGGAACGTTATTCGTATACCGTTGTGAAGAACCGTATGATATTGACGATATTATTTTGTGCGAATACGGAACTACGGTAGTAGGTCTGGAAATGATGCGTTCCGTAAATGAAGAAAGCGAAGAAGAGACAAGAAAATTCAGATTGTCCGTTCGGCAATCAGTACCCTGTCATTTTCGGAACTCGAAGCAATCATTCATATTTTTGACGAATTAAATGGGACGGAAGGCATTCTTGTTGCAAGTAAAGTAGCTGACCGTGTCGGTATTACACGTTCTGTCATTGTAAATGCGCTGCGCAAATTTGAAAGTGCAGGTGTGATTGAATCCCGTTCGTCAGGAATGAAGGGGACTTATATTAAAGTTGTAAATGATGTCGTATTTTCAGAGCTGGAGGCTGTGAAAAGAAAAATCAGAAAGGAATCTGAGCAGCAACATGCAGGAAAGGTTCCTTTTTTACATGTTAAGGCCAAACATGGTAGTTAATTGACAAAAAAAATACAATATCGGGAAAAAATACTCTTGTAAAAATTTCGGGATTAATTATAATGTATTATAGAGCAGAAACTAAAAAGAATATAACGACAGAATAAGATGAAAAAAACGGAAAAATAAAAAGAGAAAACAAAACAGGAGGGAATGATATGTTTCAGTCATCTGCGTTTGATTATATCAACGTATTAGATAAAGCAGCAGATGCAAGCTGGCTGCGGGAAAGTACGCTTGCAAATAATATTGCGAATGCAACGACACCGGATTTTAAGCGGTATGATGTGGATTTCCAGTCTTTACTGGAACGGGAGCTGATGGATACCAAGTTCAACCGTAATCTGGATGAAAAGATACATAATATGAATCTGGATCGTTTAACGGCGACTTCTCAGATTGATATGGCGGCGGAGTCTTATTCCTACCGGCTGGATGGCAACAATGTAGACATGCATACGGAAAATGTGGAGCTTGCTTCCGAGCAGATCCGCTACAAAGGAATTACGGATAGTATTACACAGGAATTCTCCCGTATGCGTACGGCAATGGGTAAATAACAGATAACAAGCGGTTTTTTCGGAAAGGAATGAAAATCTATGTCAATATTTCAATCATTTGGAATCAGTGCGTCGGGCATGACCGCACAGCAGTTTCGAGCAGATATTATCGCAGAAAATCTTGCGAACGTAAATACAACAAGAACAGAGGATGGCAATACGTACCGGCGTAAGGTCGTTGCGTTCCAGGAACGGGGCGTTGACCGGTTTGACCGTTATCTGACAGAGAGCAGAAAACGGGGCAGCCATATTGGAAATGGCGTAAAGGTAGTGGAAGTCATCGAAGATACAACTTCGGAATTTATTATGGAATATGATCCGGATCATCCGGATGCGGACGAAAACGGGTACGTTTCTTATCCGAATGTCAATCTTGTGACGGAAATGACAAACTTAATTGATGCCAGCCGTGCATATGAAGCAAATATTACGGCGTTTGAGGCAAGCAAGTCTATGGCTCAAAACGGATTGTCAATTGGAAAGTAAGATAAAGCAGGAGTGGAAGGAAAATGGATGTAACAAATATTACGGGGGCTTCTGCGGCGGAAGCGGCGTTTCTGTCAGCACAGAAGCAGTTTGAAATTTCGGCACAGGAAAATACGGAAGATTTTGAAACGGTTTTCCAGTCCGCACTTGGTATGGTGAATGAGACGAATGATCTACATAATAACGCCGAATCGGCAATGATACAGTTTGCGATGGGGCAGTCGGAAAATACGCACGATTTGTTAATTGCACAGTCAAAGGCGAATGTTGCGTTGCAGTATACGGTAGCGGTAAAGGATAAGCTGCAGGAGGCTTATCGGGAAATTATGCAGATGCAGATTTAATAGTCCGGACGAAGAAAAGACGGCTAAGCGGCAGGCGGCTTGAGTGTGAATAAAAAATAGGAGATTTGAATACGGAGAGTGGGTAGAAAATGCCGGATAAAATAAGGGAAATACTGAATAATATTGTAGAATGGTGGAAAAAGTTTACAAAAAAACAGCAGATGATTATTGTAAGCTCAACACTGGTTGTAATAATAGCGGTCGCGATTTTGTCGGTTGTACTGACAAAACCGAAAATGATGATTATCAAAATATGCGAAACGGCAAAAGAAGCTTCTACGGTGCAGCAGCTGCTGACAGATGCCGGGATTGATCATGAAATATCGGATACCGGACTGACGTTTTCCATTCAGGAAAAGGACTCGGCCGCGGCGAATATTTTGCTTGGCTCGAATGCGATCCGTACGGAAGACGACGGACTGAAGGAAATCTTGGACGGCAGTCTGAGCCGTACGGAAGCTGATAAGACCAAGCTGGAAAAAGAATACAGAGAGAAACGGATTGCAAGCCTGCTGGAGACTTTGGAAAATGTGGAAAAAGCAAGTGTTATGCTGGACGTTCCGAATGACGACGGTACATTGATTGCAAGTAATAAAGAATCTTTTGCGGAAGTATTTCTGACGCTGAACGGAGAAATGTCGGAAGAACAGGCGCTCGGTCTGGCACGCATGATTGCGACCGGACTTGGAAATAAGACGACGGATAACATTTCAATTATGGACAGCAATTTGAACATGCTGTATTCCGGTGGTATGGGAGATCTGACGACAGCCTCCGGCATGACGGCTTCTCAGCTTTCCTTTCAGCAGAAAGTGGAAAACAAAGTAAAAGGAAATGTCAAAGACGTGCTGCTCGGCACCGGACAGTATCAGAACGTGGAAGTAGGCGTAAATCTGCCTTTGAATTTTGACAAAAAAACGACAAGTTCAAAGACTTATGATCCGGGAGAAGGACGGGAACAGGGCCCGTATAAAAAAGACGCGACTTTTGATGAGACTACCACATCCGGAGGAGCAAACGTGCCGGGTACGGATGCGAACGGAGAAGACGGCAATTATATGCTTGCGGACGGAGAGCGGACCGAACAGATGACTTCGGATTCTAGCAGAGAGTATGCATTAAATGAAACGATTGAAAATATAGAAGCCGGGATTGGCAATATTTTGTATGAAGACGCATCTTTGGCGGTAACACTGAAAACCTACATAAAATATGACGAAGATACACTGCGGGCAAACGGTGATCTGGAAGGAACGACCTTTGAAGAATATTCCGCACAGATTAAAAGCCAGGGCGCGCAGAGACAGGAAGTAGACGTGGAAACCATTGATTCGATTGCAAAAGCGAGTGGAATTGACGCGGAACGGATTTCCGTGATTGCATATCAGGAGCCGTTGTTTATTCCTTCGGAAGGAAATGGAAGAACCTTCTCCGATTATCTGGAAATCGTTCTTGCCGTATTGATTTTTGCGTTGTTGGGATTTGTAGTATTTATGAGTACACGAAAAGAGAAAGCGCCGGAGCTGGAGCCGGAATTATCTGTTGAGACATTGTTGCAGACGACGAAGGAAAATGAGGAAGAAAGTCTGGAAGATATTGGCTTCAAAGAAAAATCCGAAGCGAGAGTACTGATTGAAAAATTCGTGGAAGAAAAACCGGAAGCGGTTGCGTCGCTGTTACGCAACTGGCTGAATGAGGATTGGGAATAAGATAAATTGAGGGAGCGGACATGGCAGATAAGATGAGTGGTCTTCAAAAAGCGGCAGTTCTTCTGATCGCACTGGGACCGGAAAAATCGGCAAGTATATTCAGATATTTAAAAGAAGATGAGATTGAGGAACTGACGCTGGAGATTGCGAATACCAGAAGTATCGCACCGCAGTTAAAAGATGATATCATCAATGAATTTTATCAAGTGTGTCTGGCACAGCAATACATATCGGAAGGCGGTATCGGCTACGCAAAAGACCTTCTGGACAAAGCGCTTGGAGAAGAACGTGCACAGCAGGTTATTACAAAGCTCACGGCATCTTTGCAGGTGCGTCCGTTCGAATTTGTGCGCAAGACGGATGCAAGTCAGGTACTGAACTTTATTCAGGACGAACATCCGCAGACAATTGCAATGATTCTGTCTTATCTGTCTCCGAATCAGGCATCCATGATTATCGGATCGCTGGATCCGGAAAAACAGGCGGATGTTGCAAGGCGTATTGCCATGATGGATCGAACTTCGCCGGATGTTATTAAAGAAGTGGAAAGCGTTCTGGAGCGGAAACTGGCATCTTTGGCGAATCAGGATTACACGATTGTCGGTGGTGTAGATGCAATCGTAAACATTTTGAACACGGTAGACCGGAGTACGGAAAAACATATTATGGAAACGCTCGAAGTGGAAGAGCCGGAACTGGCAGACGAAATCAGGAAAAAGATGTTCGTATTCGAAGACATTCTGCTACTGGACGATCGTGCGATTCAGCGTGTGCTGCGTGATGTGGAAAACAGCGATCTTGCAATTGCGCTTAAGGGAGCAAATGAAGAAGTAAAAGGTGCGATTCTTAAGAACCTGTCCAAACGTCTTGCTGCTATGATTGAAGAAGATATGGAATTTATGGGTCCGGTAAGAATGAAGGATGTAGAAGAAGCACAACAGAAGATTGTTGCTGTTATACGTAAGTTGGAGGATTCCGCTGAAATTGTTATTTCCAGAGGCGGAGGTGACGAGATCGTTGTCTAATTTGTATAAAGCACATGTAAATATGAACAAAGGGGATGTTTATACCCGTGTTATTGATTATAATGAACTGTTAGAGCAAAAACTGAGTGCGCTTTCTTTTGAACGGCAGTCCGAACTGCGCAGACAGCAGATGGAAGAGAGAAAAAAACATTTGGAAGACGGTGCATCCGGGGAAGATCCGGAGCCGGCAGAGTTTCTCGAAGGCCTTGCGGCTCCGGAAGTGCTGCCGGAAATGCAGATTGATTATGTCGAACGCGCAAAAGAAGAAGCAGATAAAATCGTTTCCAAAGCGACTGCGGACGCGGAGATGATTCTGACAAAAGCAGTACAGGAAGCGGAAAATTTAAAGGAACGTACGAGAAAAGAAGCAGAAGAACAGGGTTATGCACAGGGCATGGAGCGTGTACGGGAGCAGGAAACACAAATGCGTATGGAACTGCAGCAGCTGAAAGAAGAGCAGGAACAGGTATATGCGGATCGCCTGTATACGATGGAGCCGGAACTGATGGATGCGGTGATTCATGTGTTTGATCAGGTTCTGCATACGGATTTTACGGACCATCGGGAAGTGCTGCTCTATCTGATTCGGCGTACGGTTCGCCATATTAAAAACAGCCGTGAATTTCGTGTTTTTGTAAGCGCTGACGACTATGCGGATTTGTCTGCAAAAAAAGATGAAATTATAGAAAAGATCGGCGGCGAGGTAGTGCTGGATATTATTATGGACGAATCCATGCGGTCCGGGCAATGTACGATTGATACGGATGAAGGACTGTTTGAATGTGGATTGGATATTCAGCTTGCCAATCTGGTTAGAGACCTGAAAGCATTAGCACATGCGGACTGAGGAAATGATTGTGAATGGAGTTATAAAAAAACAGTATCACAAATATATTAATTTGATTGATAATACCTATTTTAACCGATATGGAAAAGTTGCAAAAGTTGTCGGTCTGACGATTGAATCGTTAGGGCCGGATGCCAAGCTGAATGATCTGTGCCGCATTTTAATTGACAGGGAAAATGACATAGCTGTCATGGCTGAAGTCGTCGGCTTTCGTGACAAACATATTTTGCTGATGCCTTTTGAAAATGTGGAAGGGATTGGCGTCGGATGCATTGTTGAAAATACCGGGCGTCCGTTGTCCGTAACGGTGGATGATAATATTCTGGGTCATACACTGGACGGACTTGGAAGGCCGACCGATGTGGAAGAACTGGAGTTAAAGAAAGAATATCCGGTTGAAGCGATGCCGCCGGATCCGATGTCCCGTGTCATTATCCGGGATGTGCTGCCGCTTGGTGTAAAAGCGGTAGACGGACTGATTACTGTTGGCAAAGGGCAGAGAATTGGCATTTTTGCCGGTTCCGGTGTAGGAAAAAGTACACTGATGGGCATGTTTGCAAGAAATACGAGAGCAGATATTAATGTGATTGCATTGATCGGCGAGCGTGGACGTGAGGTGCGCGAATTTATTGAAAACGATATGGGCGAAGAAGGTATGAAACGCTCGGTCGTAATTGTTGCAACATCGGATAAACCTGCGCTGATTCGAAACAAAGCTGCGAAAACGGCAACCGCCATTGCGGAATATTTCAGAGATCAGGGGAAAGACGTTTTACTGATGATGGATTCGCTGACACGTTTTTGCATGGCGCAGCGAGAGATTGGGCTGGCGTCAGGAGAACCTCCGGTAACAAGAGGATATCCGCCGAGCATTTATTCGGAAATGCCAAAGCTTCTGGAACGTGCGGGTAATTCGGATAAAGGGTCTATTACCGGATTATATACGGTTCTTGTAGATGGTGATGATTTTAATGAACCGATTACGGATACGGCACGAAGCATTCTGGATGGGCATATTGTATTATCAAGAAGACTGGGGCAGAAAAATCATTATCCGGCCATTGACGTGCTTGCAAGCATTTCCAGATGTATGAGTGCGATTGCATCGGATGAACATAAAACAGCTGCCGGAAAGCTTCGAAATGTACTTGGTACCTATGATGAAGCGGAAGATCTGATCAATATCGGAGCGTATAAAAGCGGGTCAAATGTAGCCATCGATTATGCGGTTCGAAAAATAAATGCCGTTAACCAGTTTTTAATGCAGGGAACGGCGGAAAAGTTTACATTTGAAGAAATAACGGAACGTCTGGAAGCAATTTTTCAGGATTAATATGTTTTTATCATAAATTCATATCACATTGAGAAGAACAGAATAGAGTAATAAGGAGCCGGAACATGGCGAAGTTTATATTTAAGCTGCAGAGTATTTTGGATATTAAGCTAAAGCTGGAAAGCCAGGCCAAAATAGCATATGGGCAGGCAAATGCAAAGCTGCGCAAGGAAGAAGCCGCACTGCAGATGCTTATTACACAGCGTTCTATGTATGAAAAACGAGCGGTGGAACTTGTCAAAGGCGCAATCAGTGTGCGTGATATCCGGGAAAATAAGCAGTCCATCGACATTATGAAAACAAGAATCCGCGCACAGATGATGGTTGTGCACGCAGCGGAAAAACAGGTGGAAGCAGCGAGAGCAAAATTAAATGAAATTATGATCGAACGCAAAACGTTTGAAAAATTACGGGAACGGGCGTTTGAGGAGTTTAAGCAGGAAGTGGCCTACGAAGAAAATCAGGCCGTAAATGAGCTTGTCAGTTATACGTATCATGGAGGGAATACGTAATAGTCCGGACAGCGGACGAAAGTACATAAGGAGGGTGCCTTAATGCCGGAAGAAGCAATGGAATCACAGGCAGATGCCAAAAAACAGGAAAAGGCAAGAAAAAAAGAAGAAAAAAAGAAAAAAAAGCAGGAGAAAAAGGCTGCAAAACAGGATCAGGAAATGGCTGAAGAACAGGAAACTGTCGGCGGTAAGCTTATCGTAGCATTTGCAACGCTGGTCATTATTGCGATCTGGCTTGGAATTCTGGCGCTTTTGATTCGTCTGGATGTCGGCGGGTTTGGTTCAACGGTATTGTATCCGATGTTAAAAGATGTGCCATACGTCAATAAGATTCTGCCGGAAGTAAAACCGGAAGGAAATGGCGAAGATGCGGATTATCCATACCAGACACTGGAAGAAGCGATTACGCGGATTAAAGAGCTGGAGGGAGAACTGGAGGTTGCACTGCAGTCTGATAAAGACAGTTCCGCAAAAGTCGAAGATCTGCAGTCACAGGTGCGCAAGCTGAAAAAGTACCGTGATAATGAAGCGGCTTTTGAATCCATACGTCAGCAGTTTTATGAGGAAGTTGTGTTTGGCGAGGATGCGCCGGACATTACGGAATATCAGAAGTTTTATGAAGCAATTAATCCGGACAATGCGGAAGTACTTTATAAAGAAGTCGTGGAACAGACCGAATACGACAGTAAAGTGGATGATTACGTAAAGACTTATTCTTCGATGAAGCCGAAGGACGCAGCCGCAATTTTTGATACGATGACAGATAATCTTTCTCTTGTAAGAAGGATACTTGAAAAAATGTCGTCCGCAAATCGGGCAAATATACTTTCTTCTATGAATCAGGATACGGCAGCAAAGCTGACGGAAATGTTAGAGCCGTCAAAACGATAGCGGAAGGCGATCGCAAAGATATATTCCTAGTCTGTCGAGCCGAAATGCATTTTCGGTAAGCTACGGACATGGTTTATATAAATATGAAAGAAATGAAAGGAGGCAGAAGATGTCAGCAATACAACTTATGACGGCTTCCGCTACGGAGTCGACGCCGGTTGCGGCAGAGACAGCCGGTCAGAAGCCGCAGAAGCTTCAGGGACTGCAAAGTACGTTTTCCAATTATATGCGACAGAACTCTTCCAATACCGCACAGACGGCAAAAGAGCAGAATGTGATGGCGCAGACAAAGCAGACAGGAAACGATACAAACGTCAAACAGCAGTATGAGCAGTTTCAGAGCAAATCGGCCGGTTCGGCGGAAAAAGTGTCCGCAGGTGCACAGGAAAGCAATGTAGATGCAGATACGGTGCAGGAAACGGTGGAAGAAGCCATAGAAAACATCAAAGATGTGATCAAAGAAAATCTGGGTGTGGATGATGAGCAGTTGGAAGCTGCGATGGAACTTCTTGGTCTGACGCAGATGGATTTACTGGATCCGCAGCAGCTGGTGGCATTAGCGGTAGAATTAACCGGCAGTGCGGACGCAGGAAGTATGCTTTTCCAGGAAAATTTCAGGCTTGTTATGCAGGAGACTGCAGTCATTACAAAAGATTTACTGCAGGAACTGGGAATGTCTATGGATGATCTGATGAATCGGATTCATTCAATGCTGGAAAATACCAAACAGCCGATAGAAACGATGCTGCCGCAGCAGGATGCACAGGTTCAGGTGCAGCAGGAAGCACAGCCACAACAGACGTTGCAGCAGGTACAGGTACCGGAAAACGGACAGGAAGTGATCGGGACGGCAGAAGCGGATACGCAAGTCGTTCGGACGGTGCAGGAAGCACAGCCACGGCAGGAAAACGCACAGCAGTCTCCGGAGACGGCTTATGTACAAAACGAGCAGCCGCAGGAGACCAAGCAGGTCGTTGACACACAGCCGCAGCAGGAAAATACACAAACCGGTTCACAGGCCGATTCCGGACAGAATCAGGCAGGTACGCCGGTAGGAAAAAACGAAACACAGGAAAGCACCCGTTTTGATTTTCAGACGAATGTGCATGCGCAGGAACCGTCGGTTCATGTACAGACACCGCAGAATGCGGCTACGCAGGCTCCACTGCCGCAGGTAAATATGCAGGAAGTGATTGACCAGATTGTGCAGCATACAAGAATTCATCTGTCTGAAAGTGTGAAGTCGATCGAAATGCAGCTGAATCCGGAAAATCTCGGTAAAGTCTATATTCATGTTTCCGAAAAACAGGGAACGGTGACGGCACAGCTGACGGCACAAAATGAAAATATGAAAGAAGCGCTTGTTCAGCAGGCAGCAATTTTAAAGGAAAATCTGAATCAGCAGGGTATTAAAGTTGATGCGGTTGAAGTATCGGCAGGTACACATGAGTTTGAAAACAACCTGGAGCGTGATGCACACAGCCAGGAAGAGCAGGCAAGACAGCAGGAAGAGCAGAATATGAGACGTTCCGGAAGAAGTATCCGCTTAAATGAGCAGGGAGAACCGGAAGGCATATCCGGCCTGATGTCCGAAGAAGAGGTGCTTGTAGCACAGATTATG
This sequence comes from Eubacterium plexicaudatum ASF492, assembly GCF_000364225.2. GTDB lineage: Bacteria > Bacillota > Clostridia > Lachnospirales > Lachnospiraceae > Eubacterium_J > Eubacterium_J plexicaudatum. The sequence goes on along the minus strand of NZ_AQFT02000001.1, from coordinate 1,894,468 downwards.
CGCGACAACGGCAATAATGTCGATTTTAAAGCGTAGGAAAGGAGAGCATATATGGCGATTATACAGGAAGTCAAGGACGGAAGATTTGTAGAAGATACTTCCGAAACCACGTCTACGGGAAAAGGCAAAAAAATGTAGACAACACGATGGGGCAGGATCAGTTCCTTCAGCTTCTCGTTGCACAGATGCAGTATCAGGATCCGCTAGAGCCGACGAGCAACACCGAATGGGTTGCACAGATGGCGACATTTTCCATGGTGGAATCACTGAACAATATGCAGACTGCATTTGACAAACAGTCGGCAAATTCACTTGTCGGCAAATATGTGTTTATCAATGACGGCGACAACGGATATGTCAAAGGAAAAGTGGATTTTATTACCAAACAGGACGGCAAGGTCAAGCTTTCGGTTGGGGATAAGCTTTATGATCTGGATCAGCTTGATACCGTATCCGATCAGGAGTATTTTGAAGGGGCTATTCTTGCGAATGATTTTCATAAGATGGTACAGCTTCTGCCAAATGAAAACAACCTGACGGTATCCGATTCGGGACTTGTTAAATCCGCACGTGAAGAATACGAAAAGATGACGGAAACACAAAAACAATTTGTGGAAAAAGCGGATCTGGATAAGCTGAAAGCTCTGGAAGCAAAGATGGATGCATTAAAGGCAACGGAATTCACCGGTTCTGTCAATCAGCTTCCGACAGTCAGCGAAATTGAAAATGCGGATGCGGACACTTTAATGAAGTATAACGCACAGTTTGCAGATACGAAAAAGCTTTATGAAGCATTGACGGATTCACAGAAAGGCAAGGTTGCGGAGTCGACGACAAAACAGTACGACGTGATTAAAGATGCATTGAAAAAAGCTTCCGATAAGCTGAACATAAAGCCGGAAGGCGATGATTCCGATGATGCGGACGGAACACAGTCGCAGGTGTCGGATCTGTTGCAGAAAATTTTAGAAGAGTTGCAGGCACAAAACAAAAATGATTCGGCCGGCAATTAAAGCCGTAGTCTTTGCAGGATAGGCATTGCAGGGAGGCTTTGTATATCAGGCAAAAGGATGGAGTTGAAAATATGAAAGGAATCGAAAAACAGTTCACTTCCATACAACAGATGACGGATCAGTATCTGACGCAGAAAAATGATGCGGCGGCGGATGCGGGCGCACAGGTATCTTTTGAGGAAGTATTAAGACAAACGTCACAGTCCAAACAGACGCAGGACGAACCGACCGGCATCAGGCCGTTGAAGTTTTCCAAGCATGCTTCCATGCGTTTGGAAAATCGCAAGATCAGTCTTTCCGGCGAACAGAATGAACGTCTGGAATCGGGCGTCAGAAAAGCAGGCGAAAAAGGGATTCACGATTCCCTTGTAATTGTTGATTCATTAGCGTTTATCGTAAATATACCGAATAGGACGGTAGTAACTGCATTAGATAAAAGTGAAGCAGATGAAAATATTTTTACGAATATTGACGGCGCTGTGATTATATAGGCCGGACCTATCAGGAGGCTGCGGTTTCTGACTGACTGAGGAAACCGCACGGCGCCTCAAAAAGCAATTAGAAATTCAGGAGGTCATTTACTATGATGAGAGCATTGTATTCGTCGGTAGCAGGTCTTAAGACCCACCAGACGAAAATGGACGTAATTGGTAACAATATTGCAAACGTAAATACGGTAGGATTTAAATCCTCACGTACAACATTCAGTACCATGATGTATCAGACTACATCTTTCGCGTCCGGCGCAAACGCACAGACAGGAAAAGGCGGCGTTAACGCAAAGCAGATTGGTCTTGGTACAACATTTGCATCTACCGCGGTTGATATCGACACAGGCGGTGCATCCGAATCTACCGGAAAAGCTTTTGACTTAAAGCTATCGGATAAAAATTCCACCAGTTTTTATATTGTTAATACCGGAACGGAAAATGTATTTACAAGAGCCGGAGCTTTTTATGTGGACGGCGCCGGAAATCTTTGTATGGAATCTACCGGTTATATGGTTATGGGCTGGCAGGTTGATGCGAACGGTAATATCCGTAAAGATACGGTAACACCGTTAAAGATTATGTCAAATGACAATCAGACATCCAATCCGGAATATACGACACAGGGTGTCTGCACCGGTATTTTGGATGATAACAGTTCGAATGTAAACTCGGATGAAGGCTATTCCATGAACTTAAAGATTTATGACAATCTGGGTTATGCATATACGGCTAAATTTGCCGCACAGAAAACAGGCGATAAGGGAGAATATACGATCAACCTGACCGACATTTTGGACAGCAACGGAAAGTCGATCCTGACAGCGGACGGCAAGGCCGGACTTGGCGATCTGTGGGGCGGCGGACAGGGAAGCGGCGTCTTTATTACAGATAATTATAAGGTAGCAAGCGGTATGGGCAATACGATGACAAAGCTTGCAAATGACATTGTAAAAGCACAGGCTGCAAACGGCATTCCTTATAATTTCACTTCCGAATATTTAAATGAACTGTTTGCGCCGAATAAGGCGGATGTGCTGGCTCCGGGGTTACGGGTAGAGGCGCAGGTTACGTTTGATGCAACAAATAATACGTATACCTTTAAAGAATGGAAAGTTTATGAGAGCAGTGGCGCGGAATATACGGGAGCATTACCTTCCTGGCTGTCAGATGCGAACGGAGCGCCGACGACAACGGTAAGCCCTTCGAAAAGCCATACGGTAAAGGAAGATCTGAAAAACGAATATGAAAAAGGCAATTTAAAAGAAGTAAAAGACAGTACCGGTAAAGTGTATTCCGTTTTGGATTCTGCGAAAGCAAAAGAATTGTATGAAGAATATAAAAAAATGCAACCGGCGCCGGTGATACGCCTGTTACAGCTCATGCAGCCGGTGATTTGTGGGTGGAATTTGATGCAAATGGAGAAGTTGTTACAATCAGAACGCCGGAAGGCACAACGACCGGAAGTCCGCTTGATGCGTGGGCAGCGTCTCTGATCAACGGTGCATATACCGATACGCTTCTCAATCATCTGGGAGACGGATATCTTGTATTAGGAACTGCTGATGTCAATAACGCCGGAATTTTTACAACGGATCTGCCAAAAGACGCGGAAGTACGATATAAGTTTGGTGAAAACGGCGCGTGGTCTTATGAAATTACAACACCGGGAACGGACGGCTATAAAGCACAGTTCTCCACAACGGACGGCTCTTTAACTTATATTGGTTCCGAAGGAAAGATGACGCAGACACTGCGGTTGTCCAATTTTATGGATGAAGGCAATCCGTTCTCCGATATTGAGATTGATTTTTCCACACTGAAAAATCTTTCCAACGGTGCATCCTCTACCGCGGCGATGTCGAACGGTGGCAGCGCAGGTGAAGGTTCCGGCAAGCGGATTGGTACCTTAATCGGACTTTACGTAGAACAGAGCGGTAAAATTTATGGTTCCTACAGCAACGGCAACACTTCTTTGCTTGGCCAGATTGCGGTGGCCAGATTTGCAAATGCATCCGGTCTGGAAAGCATTGGTGACAACTGCTACCGTGCGACAATGAACTCCGGCGAGTTCGACGGTATCGGCGTAGAAATGGATTCCGATGGTTCTACCATTGACAGCGGTACACTGGAAATGTCAAACGTAGACCTTGCAACGGAATTCACACAGATGATTACGACACAGCGTGGTTATCAGGCAAACTCCAGAGTTATCTCCACATCCGATGGTATACTGGAAGAGCTTGTAAACCTTAAGAGATAATAAGCAATAGATTATAACAGTTTTAAGCAAGAAATACAGGAATGGTAAATAACGGCTGGCAGCCGGTTTCCCAATGTCAGACAGATGTGGAATTGGAAAACCGGCCGGAAACCAGCCGCTGTATCCTGCGGAACGGTTTTTTTATGATTATCGACCGCAGCAGCGAAAACCGTTCCGCAGGATACAGCGGCGTCCGAGAGGCAATAAGTCCCGTGGGACACTGCGCCCCGGTAAAGGAGACCCACTATGATAGAAGTAACGAGACTCAATGACACAAAACTGTTAATCAATTCCGATCAGATCGAATTCGTGGAAGAAACGCCGGATACTGTCATTTCCTTTTTATCCGGGAAAAAAATAATTGTAAAAGAAAGTAGACAAGAGATACAAAATCTAGTAATATTATATAGAAGAAAAATATTAAATGATTGTCTAATATTCCGTAAACAGGCAGAAGAAGTCTAGCCGTACATAAGGAGTGTTATACAAGAGAAAAAAATATTGGTAGGTGAAAAAAATTGGATATAGCAACTTTGTTAGGACTGATAATTGGTATCCTTATGATGATCTTTGGTATGACGTTTAATACCGATCTTGGGACATTCCAGTTTAATGTCATTACGGACTCATTCATTGATTTCCCTTCGGTGCTGATTACACTTGGTGGTTCTCTCTGCGGTGTTATCGGGTGTAACAAGCTTCCGGATACGATCAATTCTTTTAAGGCGTTTGCCCTGACGTTTAAGCAGCCGCAGGCAGATGCGGCGGAAGCAATTCGAAATATTATCAGTATGTCGAATATTGCCAGAAAAGAAGGTCTGCTTGCATTGGAAGAAGCGGCAAACGGTGTGGAAGATGAGTTTTTGAAAAAAGGAATTATGCTTGTTGTTGACGGTACGGATCCGGAGCTGGTACGCGGTATTTTGGAGACGGATCTGACCTGTATTGAGACACGACATAAGACAGTTATTGCTTTTTATGAGAAATGGGGCGCGTTAGGGCCTGCCTGGGGTATGATCGGTACGCTGATCGGTCTGATCAAGATGTTAAAGGACCTGAGTGATCCGTCTTCTATCGGACCGAACATGGCGGTTGCGTTGCTGACGACATTTTATGGCTCCGTTATTGCAAACTGGTTGTGTGATCCTACGGCGTCCAAGCTGAAAGTCAACAACGATTTGGAAATGATGGTAAAGGAAATTACGGTGGAAGGTCTGCTGTCAATTCAGGCCGGTGAAAATCCACGTGTAATTGAAGAAAAATTAAAATCATTCCTGGCACCTGCGGCACGTGAAGAGTTAAGCGGCGCAGGAGCAGGCGGAGGCGGTGAATAAGAATGGCAAAACAGAAACAGGAAGAACCTCCAAAAGGTTCCCCGGCGTGGATGGCAACATTCAGTGATTTGATGAACCTGCTGTTATGTTTTTTCGTACTTTTGTTCTCCATGTCTTCGGTAGATGAGGAGAAGTTTGAGGCGCTGATCGCATCGTTACAGAGTCAGTACAGCATTTTAAAAGGCGGCGGCTCTTCTGTCGGAGAAGGAAAGATGGTATCTGCAGGTATTAACCAGATGCAGAAATATGACGTTTATTTTAATCCGAAGAATACGTCTTCCGGAGAAGGAAAGTCCGATGCGGAAGAAAAAGATATTTTACATACGCTTGCGGACGACGATGGCGCCAACCACAATCCTGATGACGGTTATGCAGATGCGGAAGGCCAGGAAGAAGGACTGGACGCAGCGCGTGATGAGAGTGAACAGAATGTGGCCGGTGTGGAAGATACGGAAATTACGGAAGCAGCCGCAAAAGAAGTTCTGGATGAAGCACAGATCAGAGAATCGGAACAGATTGCGGATAAAGTGGACCGTATGCTGAAAAAATACGGAATTCAGGATATGGTTGACGTGGATTTTAACGGACAGTATGTGGCAATGACATTAAACGGTGCGATTTTATTTACATCCGGTTCTTCGGAACTTGCAGAAGACGCGCTGCCGCTGGTAGATAAAATAGGAACAATACTGCAAAAGTTTAAGAGCAATACGATTGAAATTGAAGGGCATACGGACAATGTTCCGGTTCATAATGCAAGATTTGCTGATAATAATGTCCTTTCTATGTATCGTGCACTGTCGGTGGCAGATTACCTGCGTGCATCTACGCATCTGAATCCGGCAAATATCAAGTCTTCGGGACGTGGAGATTATGTGCCGATTGCGGATAATGGGACGCCGGAAGGACGCGCACAAAACCGCAGGGTTGAGATTAAGGTGTTTAATTCTTATAATTCGGATAATATGGAATAAAGGTAAAGGATGGTAGAACAGATGAAGAAGAATTTAATGTCTGTATTGATTATGGCACTTGTGTTTGTTAATGTAGTGCTTTCTGCAGTAATTATGATTACGCTTGTACCGACTGCCAAGCAGTCAAACAAGCTGATTACGGAAGTATGCAGTGCAATCAAGCTGGAGCTGGAAAGCGGAAAAGTGTATAATGCGAATACAATCCCGATCGACCAGACAGAGGTTGTAACACTTACGGGAGACGACGTACAAACGTTTACCTTAAAACCGAGTGTGGACAGCGAAGGCAAGAAGGAAGACCATTATGTGGTAACAAAAGTATCTGTAACGATGGATATAAAAGACAGTGATTATGAAACGAAAAGACCGCAGATTGACGGCAACGGCAGAGAAGTGCTGCTTCGGGAAATCGCTACAAATACATTCCTCAAGTATACATACGATGAAATTCGTACACCGGAAGGACAGGAAGAAGTAAGAAGTGAGATGTTGGAGCAGATGCAGGAGCTTTTTGATTCGGACTTTATTATAGCGGTAAACTTCTCGGAAACAAATTATCAGTAAAACAGTACAACAAAAACAAATGACAGGTGGTGAGATTCATGGCTGATGTTCTGTCTCAAAGCGAGATAGATAATCTACTTAAGGCGCTCAGCAGTGGCGAGGTCGATGTAGATGAAATGAAGGATGTAGAAGAAAAACCAGTCAAGAATTATGATTTTGCAAGACCTTCGAAATTTTCAAAAGAGCATCTTCGGACGCTGGAAATTATTTTTGAACATTACGGGCGTCTGTTATCTACCAATCTGCCGGTATATTTGCGAAAAAATATTCAGGTAGAGGTAGTCAACTCGGAGGCGGTTACCTATTCGGAATTTGCGAATTCGCTTTCGAATCCAATGCTCTTAGGGGTGATTAATTTCGCGCCGCTAAAAGGAAATATTCTGCTGGAAATGGCGACGAATATCGGCTATGCTATGGTAGACAGGATGCTGGGAGGTTTGGGAGAACCTTTGGCAAAGGCAAGAGAATTTTCGGAAATTGAACTTTTGATTATAGAAAGATTGCTGACTGTTTGTGTAAACCTGTTGCGGGAGCCGTGGAAAAACGTTGTGGAATTATCTCCGCGCCTGGAGCGTATTGAGACAAATTCACAGTTTGCACAGATCATTTCTCCAAGTGAAATGATTGCAATTGTAACAATCAATATTAAGATTGGTGAAGTAGAAGGACTGATGAACGTATGTCTTCCTTATATTACACTTGATCTGGTCATGGATAAGCTGAATACAAAGTTCTGGTATTCCAGTCAGCAGGAAAAAGAAGAGATTTCCTACAGCAATATGGTGGAAAATCTGTTGGAAAAAGCTCCGATACCTGTCAAAGCGGTTTTAGGCACAAGTTCTTTTTCTGTCAGCGATTTTACAGGGTTGCGGGTAGGTGATATTATTCGGTTGGATACAAAAGTGGAAGATGAACTGAGTATTTACGTTGGAAGCATGAGGAAGTTTACGGCACTGCCTGGTGTATCAAGCGATAATTATGCAGTCAGAGTAACGTCAATTATAAGAGAGGAATAGAGTAAATTATGGATGGAGTATTGTCACAGGAAGAGATCACAGCGCTTCTTCAGAATGGCGGAGATGCGGCAGGTGCTGAGACAGCCGCTTCAGGAGCCGAACAGATTACTGCTGATGAATGTGATACGATCGGTGAAATAGCCAATATCAGTATGGGTACGGCAGCGACAACCTTGTTTTCGCTCGTAAATCATAAGGTAGACATATCGACTCCGGTTGTATCTATGGCAAAATGGGATGATATCGTAAGCCAGTATGAAAGGCCGTGCGTATTTATTCGAATTGCTTATACGGTAGGTTTGGATGGCAGCAATCTATTGGTTTTAAAAGAGCAGGACGTGAAAGTGATTACCGACCTGATGATGGGTGGTGATGGCACGAATACGGAAGTAGAGCTGGGAGAACTTCATTTGAGCGCGATTAGTGAAGCGATGAATCAGATGATGGGTTCGGCAGCCACTTCGCTTTCTTCCATGCTGGATAAAACGATTGATATCAGTCCGCCGGAAGCGAACCTGATTGATTTGACCGACAGTCTGGATGAAAAAGAGATTGACGAGTTTTTAACCGGAGATTTTATAAAAATTTCATTTAAAATGGAAATCGGCGATTTGGTAGACAGCACAATTATGCAGCTGTATCCGATTTCGTTTGCAAGAGAGATGTGTGAGAGCATCAAGTCAAATATGTCAAAAGATCTGGAGGAGGCTACACCGCCGCAACAGGCAGCGCCGCAGCCTGCTGCCGCACCACCGCAACAGCCAATGATGCAGGGACAGCCGATGATGCAGCAGCCAATGATGCAGGGGCAGCCGATGATGCAGCAGCCAATGATGCAGGGGCAGCCGATGATGCAGCAGCCAATGTATCAGCAGCCGATGATGCAGCCGATCAATGTACAGCAGGCACAGTTCCAGAGTTTTTCCGGTGATTTTAATTCGGAAATTTTTGCGAAAGAAAATATTGACCTGATTATGGACGTACCGTTGGAGGTAACGGTAGAATTAGGCCGTACGACAAAGTCCATTCAGGAAATTCTTGATTTTGCACCGGGTACTATTATTGAATTGGATAAAATTGCCGGTGAGCCGATTGATATTCTTGTAAATGGAAAATATGTGGCAAAAGGTGAAGTTGTAGTCATTGAAGAAAGCTTCGGTGTAAGAATTACAGAAATTATAAAATAATTGCTAATACTCATTGTTTTATGTTATAATAGGTAAAGCATCTCTGAAAAGAGAAATACAATTATATTAGAAGAATAAGGGAGAATGTATAATTATGGCAAAGAAAGTTTTAATTTGTGATGACGCGGCATTTATGAGAATGATGATCAAAGACATCTTGTCTAAAAATGGATACGAGATTGCCGGAGAAGCTGAAAATGGTGTGAAGGCTGTTGAAAAATATAATGAAACAAAGCCGGATCTCGTATTAATGGATATTACCATGCCGGAAATGGATGGAATTCAGGCTTTAAAAGCGATCAAAGAATTAGATGCAGGTGCATGTGTCATTATGTGTTCTGCGATGGGACAGCAGGCAATGGTTATTGAAGCCATTCAGTCCGGCGCTAAGGATTTTATCGTAAAACCGTTCCAGGCAGAGCGTGTATTAGAAGCCGTAAAAAAAGTAGTTGGTTAATATGCTGGTTACAGCTTCGGCTGTTTCCATGCTGCACAGTTTGGGACAGCTGTTATGGGTTCTGGTGTTGTTTGTTCTTGTTTTGCTGCTTACTTTACTGACAACACGCTGGATTGCAAAGTATCAGCAGGGACAGCTGCATAATCAGAATCTTAAGATTATTGAGACGCTGAAAGTTTCGGTAAACGGATACATACAGATTATCAAAGCAGGAGATGTATACCTTGTTATAGCAGTGAGTAAAGATCATATCGAAAAGCTGGCGGAGATTCCGCCGGATCGTCTTGAGTCGGTTACTGCAGATTCGACAGGGCAAAAGATAGACATGGCTGAGAGCTTCCATGACATTCTTGATAAAGTAAAACATCATCTTCCAAAAAAATAAGGCAGATTGTGAGAATGAGTACAGGAAAGAAAATATATTGCATGGCGTCATTTATGCTGACCATAATGGCGCTTACCATTTGTCTGGTGTTTTGTGCCCGTGGGCAGGTATATGCGTCGTCAGGAGATAATCTTGATAATTTTGATTCTGCAGTAACTCAGGAGGAACCAACACCAGATTATAATGATGGCCTTTGGATTAGCTGGCCAAATGAAGAAGGCGGAATATCAGCCCCGATTCGAATGCTGATTGTGCTTACCGTTTTATCTTTAGCACCATCTATTATGGTTATGCTGACTTCGTATACCAGGATTATTGTTGTGCTGCACTTTGTCAGAACCGCACTGGGGACGCAGTCAACGCCGCCAAATCAGGTTATGACGGGACTTGCACTTTTTCTGACGGCATTTATTATGTCACCGACATTTTCGCAGGTCAATGAACAGGCGATCAAACCTTTGGATAAAGGTGAAATCACGCTTGAGACTGCGATTGAACGAGCGGAAAAACCGTTTCGAGAGTTTATGTCGCAGACACAGGAAAGAGATGTAAATATGTTCTGTGAGATTGCGGGTGTTACTTATGAATCCAATGAAGATATTCCAATGACCGTGTTGATTCCAAGTTTTATTATCAGTGAGCTGCGCAGGGCTTTTATTATTGGATTTATTATTTATATTCCATTTATCGTAATTGATATGGTTGTATCGTCCGTATTAATGTCTATGGGTATGATGATGCTGCCGCCGACGACAATTTCCATGCCGTTTAAAATATTATTGTTTGTATTGGCGGACGGATGGAATCTGGTCATTGAGCAACTGTTCAGGACGTTTCAATGACGGTCTGATGTGCGAAAGAGCAGACAGGAAATAGTTATGGCTGTACAATAGGAATAAGGAGGACGAAAATATGCTTACCGAAGGACAGGTTATGGATATTTCCAGAGAAGCGATTTATACAATTATACTGACTGCGGCGCCGTTGCTGCTTACTTCAATGATTATCGGTCTGATCGTCAGTATTTTTCAGACGGTGACATCCATTCAGGAACAGACGCTTACGTTTGTACCGAAAGTTCTGGCGATGTTTGCCATAATGTTGCTGATTGGCGCCTGGATGCTCAACAATATGTCCGGCTTTATGGTTAAGTTATGGTCTAATTTCAGCTTGTATGTGTAATTAAGATAGGAATATATCATGTTCAATGCGACGTACTCATTACAGACATTTGAATATTTCCTTTTAGTGCTTGTTCGGATTGCGGCATGTATTTTTGCAGCGCCTTTTTTTAACACGAAAGGTGTTCCGACGAAAACAAAAATAGGAGTGGCAGGCTGTATTGCAATTATGCTGACAGGTGTTTTGCCAGAGCAGAACCTTGCTTACACAGGTATAATGGAATATGGAGTTATTGTGATCAAGGAAGGAATTACGGGCTTGCTGATAGGTTATTCAGCCAGTATCTGTAATTCTATTGTTTTGTTCGCGGGTTCGTTAATTGATATGCAGATCGGGCTTTCCATGGCGCAGGAATTCAACCCGATGACGATGATGAATGAGAGTATTACCGGTAATTTGTATAACTATATGGTAATGTTGATGCTGCTTGCTTCAAATATGTACCATTATGTCATTCGCGCGGTTTGTGAGTCGTATCAGCTGCTGCCGATCAATCGTCAGGTGTTTCAGTGGGATCATTTGCTGGAAGGAATCGCCAGCTATATGTCCGCTTTGGTGATGATAGGATTTCGCATCACATTGCCGGTATTTGCCTGCATGATGCTCGTAAACTGTGTACTTGGCATTTTGGCAAAAGTGTCGCCGCAGATGAATATGTTTTCTGTCGGAATACAGATAAAAGTTCTGGTAGGACTTTCAATTTTATTTCTGGCATTTATGCTGCTGGATTCCGTGGCAGATAATATTGCACAGGAAATGAAACGGCTTGTTGTGTATATGATAAAAGGGATGTATGTAAGTGAATAAAAAAGATTGGCATATGCCTCCGGAACTGCAGTGGTTTGCAAAAGACGGAGAAGGCGGGGAAAAGACAGAAGAGCCTACCGCGAAAAAACTGTCGGATGCACGAAATGACGGTAAGGTTGCGAAAAGTAAAGAATTGGATAATGCGGCAGGTTTGCTGTTGCTGTTTATATTGCTTCAGATTACGATGTCAAATCTCGGCGGAGGAATGCTTGGTCTGTTTGAAACGTTTTACAACCGGATTCCGGAATTTTTGGATGACAGCAGCAAAGGGGTGTCGGCTGTGTTTGCGTCGAAGCTTGTGCGGCAGGCGCTGATGGATGCGTTCGATATGGTAATACCGTTTTTTGCCGCAGGCTGTTTTGTCATGTTTGTAGTAAATGTTCTTCAGGTAAAATGGAAAATTACGACAAAGCCATTGCGACCTGATTTTAAAAAGTTTAATCCGATCAGTGGATTTAAACGTTTTTTTCAAAAGATTCTTTGGTTGAATTACTGAAAGCCTTTATCAAAATTATTTTGATCGTATGGATTGCTTATTCGGCAATCGTGGATGATTCCAAAAATCTTCTGCTGTTATACGATATGTCATTGGTTCAGGCGATTATGTACATTGGTTCGGTTATTATCAATGCAGGTATGAAAATTTCTATGGCCTATTTTATTATAGGTATTGCAGATTATATTTATCAGAAGTGGAAATTTAAAGATGATATGAAAATGACCAAACAGGAAGTGAAAGATGAGTATAAAAATGCGGAGGGTGATCCGCAGGTCAAAGGTAAGCAGAAGGCCAAGATGAGGGAAGCGTCCCAAAGACGTATGATGCAGGACGTGCCGCGGGCAGACGTAGTTATTACGAACCCGACGCATTATGCGGTCGCTCTGAAATACGACGCGCAGGAGGCGGAGGCACCGATTGTACTTGCAAAAGGTACGGATTATCTGGCGCTTCAAATTAAAGAAAAGCGAAAGAAGCGAAGGTGGAAATAGTGGAAAATAAGCCGCTGGCACGGATGCTTTATGCAAATGTGGAAATTGGAGAGGAAATTCCACCGGAATTATATCAGACGGTGGCGGAAATACTGGCTGCGGTATATCGTTTAAAAAATAAGCTGTAGTACGAATGAAATAAACAAAACGAAAAAACATAAAAATAAGTGACGCCAGAGCGTGTTTGAAAAAATTCTCAGTTTATAGAATGAAAACTGCTGAAAAAGAGTACGATGATATATTGGAAAATATATTTGAAATATAGTGTTTATTAAGAGAAATTTTAATAAATGGACAGAGGTTGGTCTTGTAAGTATGAAGGAATACATAATAGCTGGAAACAGCGATTGGAATCAGGATAGAAAAAATACGAAGGAAAGGTGGGATGGTCAGAAATGAAGAAATCGGATATCGGCGTTGCTCTGTATCTTTTGGCGGCAATTATATTCTTTATTAAGCCAATCCCGAGTCAGCTGCTGGACGTTATGCTGGCGCTTAATATATCCATAGCGCTTGTTGTGTTGTTTAATTGTCTGTTTGTGCAGGAAGTGCTGGATATGTCGTTTTTCCCGACACTTCTGTTGTTTACGACAATTTTCAGAATCTCGCTGAACGTTTCTTCTACGCGATTGATTCTTGGTACCGGTGATCCGGGAAATGTCGTTGCAACATTTGGCGCATTTGTTGGCGGCGATGATATTATCATTGGAACAATTGTCTTTATTATTCTGGTTATTATCCAGTTCGTAGTTATTAATAAAGGTTCCGAGCGTGTATCCGAAGTAACCGCACGTTTTACCTTGGATGCTATGCCAGGTAAACAGATGGCCATTGACGCGGATTTAAATACGGGCGCGATTGATGACAGAGAAGCAAGAAACCGACGGGATAAAATTCAGATGGAATCTGCGTTTTTCGGTTCTATGGACGGTGCTACGAAGTATGTAAAAGGTGATGCATCCGCAGGACTTTTAATTACATTTGTCAATCTGATTGGCGGTACCGTTATGGGTATGACGCGTGAAGGACTGGAAGCGGTGGAAGCGCTGCAAAAATATGGTATTTTAACGATTGGTGACGGACTTGCCTCTCAGCTTCCGTCGCTGATGATTTCACTGGCAACCGGTATTCTGGTTACGAAAGCTTCCAAAGAAGCTGATTTTAGCGATATCCTTGTATCGCAGTTGTTTGGTATTCCGAAAGTATTGTACCTGGTTGGTATGACACTTGCCTTTCTGGGAATTACAACGCCGCTGAATACGGTGCTTTTCATTGCTTTCGGACTTGTATATATTATTGTCGGCCGCAGTATGGACCACAGCATGGCGGTGGAGGCGATTGAAGAAGAATCCACGCAGGCAGAGGAAGAGGCGGAAGAGATTCGAAAGCCGGAAAATGTAGTTTCTTTGCTACAGGTCGATCCGATCGAGCTGGAATTTGGCTATGGCATTATTCCGCTTGCGGATGTGAACCAAGGCGGGGATTTGTTGGATCGTGTCGTTATGATCAGAAGGCAGATCGCGTTAGAGCTTGGTACGGTCGTTCCGATTATTCGTCTGCGTGATAATATTCAGCTGAATCCGAATCAGTACATTATCAAAATCAAAGGAATTCAGATCACGGAAGGAGAGATTTTGTTTGACCATTACATGGCGATGAATCCGGGATATGTGGAAGAAGAGATTACCGGTATTCCGACGTTTGAGCCATCGTTTCATTTGCCGGCCATCTGGATTACGGAAAGTCAGAGGGAACGTGCGGAAAGTCTCGGCTATACGGTCGTGGATCCGCCTTCTATTATAGCCACGCATTTAACGGAAATTATCCGCAGCCATATTGCGGAACTTCTGACAAGGCAGGATGTACAGAACCTGATCGACAACGTAAAAGAAACCAATCCGGTACTTGTCGAAGATCTCGTTCCAAAGCTGCTTGGCATTGGCGAGATTCAAAAAGTGCTGCAGAATTTACTTTCGGAAGGTATTTCTATCCGCGATTTGCTTACGATTTTTGAAACACTGGCAGATCATGCGGTGACGACCAGAGATACCGATGTACTGACCGAGTATACGAGACAGGCATTGAAGCGAGCGATTTCAAGTCGCTACTTTATGCCAAACGAAGCAACCAGTGTGGTTACGTTGGATCCAAATGTGGAACAGGAAATTATGTCATCGGTAAAACAGACGGAACAGGGTGCATATTTAACAATCGATCCGGAGCGCACAAAGCTGATTATGGCATCTGTGGAGACAGAAATTGCAAAGCTGGAAAATCTTGGCAAGAATCCGATCATCGTCACCTCACCGATTGTGCGTATGTATTTTAAGAAGATGACGGAAGAATATTTTAAAGATCTGATTGTTGTGTCTTACAATGAGATAGATTCGAATGTTGAATTACAGTCAGTAGGGATGGTGACAGCATAAATGACAATAAATAAATTTCAGGGGAAGACTGAGAGCGAGGCGATCGAAAAAGCAAAAAAAGAAATGGGGCCGGATGTCGTCATTATGAGTGTAAAGACAGTAAAGCCCAAAGGCGTTTTTCGAGCTTTAAAAGGGATTTTATATGAAGTAACCGCCGCGCTTGAAGAAAACGAGTCGGATAAAATTAATCCGTATGCACATACAGAAGCCGTTGCGCAAATGCAACAGATGAAAAAGCCGGAAAGCATTAATCTGGCTGCGGATGAAAATATACGGATTCCGGCTGCTTCTGTAAACAGACCGGACGAGAAAGCGGGCCGGGTGATAAAACAGATCCGGCAGCAGGAAGACGCAGTGGAGCATGTGCAGCAGCAGACCTCTTCCAGTGCAATTGAAGAGCGTCTGGACAGTTTGCAGAGTCTTTTGGAAGACCGTATTTCTGCGGAAAAGAAAAATCAGGAGGATGGCATGGGCGGTGCAAATGATCATGCACAGGAAGGATTTTCTTTTGTAAAAATGCTCTATCAGACATTGCTTGATAATGAAGTGGATGAAAAATATGCCAACCAGATTTTAGACGAACTGGAAAAAATATCGAATAAAGGCAGTAATATTGATTATATACTATCGCATATTTACCAGAAGCTGGTATTAAAATTCGGACAGCCAAAGCCAATCGAATTTCAGGGATCCAAACCGACCGTTGCTTTTTTATCGGACCTACCGGCGTAGGAAAGACAACGACAATTGCAAAGGTTGCATCGCGTTATAAAGTAGATGAGGGGAAAAAAGTGGCGTTTCTGACAGCTGACACTTACCGTATTGCGGCAACCGAACAGCTGCGTACTTATGCAAATATTCTGGATATGCCTTTAACGATTGTCTATTCATCCGAAGAAATTCAGGATGCAATTCGTAATTTATCGGAATATGATCTGATACTTGTCGATACCGCCGGGTTTTCGCATAAAAATGCCGCACAGTGTGAGGATGTGAAGAAACTGATTGGCGGGCTTTCTGTCGGTAATAAGACGGAGGTATATCTGGTCTTAAGCGCAACTACCAAATATCGTGATCTGCAGGATATGTGTAATATTTACCGTACGTTTGCAGACTACAGGCTGATCTTTACCAAGCTGGATGAGACCTCATGTTACGGCAACCTGTTAAATATCCATTTATATTCGGGAGCAGATTTGTCTTATGCGACGTATGGACAGAATGTACCGGATGATATTGAGGTATTTGATACGCAAAAGATTGTGAAGAAATTACTTGGAGGGGATTGAGTATGGATCAGGCAGAACAACTGAGAAACGTGGTAAAATCAAAACAAGCCCGTTCTGTATCCAAAGCAAGAGTTATCACAATAACGAGTGGTAAAGGCGGGGTAGGTAAGTCAAATATTGCTGTTAACCTTGCAGTCCAATTGCGTAAGATGGGAAAAAAAGTGATCATTTTCGATGCGGATATGGGACTTGCAAATGTTGAGGTTATGTTTGGAGCAATTCCAAAATATAATCTAAGTGATATGATATACCATGGCAAGAAACTAAAGGAAATCATTACGGAAGGTCCAATGGAAATCGGATTTATTTCCGGAGGAAACGGAATTACCGGAATGAACAATCTGACAAAAAATCAGCTTTCCAGGCTGGTCAACAATTTGAATGAACTGGATGAGCTGACAGATTTTATTTTGATTGATACGGGAGCAGGTATTGCAAACAATGTTATGGAGTTTGTATCTGCAAGTCCGGAAGTATTGCTTGTGCTCACACCGGAGCCAAGTTCACTGACAGATTCTTATTCTCTGATCAAGGCTCTGTATGGAAATCCGGGATTTACCAGACACAATACAAACATCGAGGTCGTGGTGAATCGGACGGTATCCGTGGAGGATGGTCAGATTGTATATGAAAAGCTCAGCTCCGTAATATCCAAGTTTCTTCAGGGAGAAGTGCACTTTATCGGAACGATTCCACAGGATGGTTTACTGGAAAAGTCCGTACGTGCGCAAAAGATTGTATCAATGACGGCGCCAAATGCAAGATCGGCCAGAGCGTTTGAACGGCTGGCACAGAGTTTGATCGACGGGGAACCGGTGATCGAACCGGATCGTCAGGGTATCAGAGAATTGTTTTATAATTTTTTTAACTAATCAGGTTCGGCGGGCGAAGGAGGAATATGGTTTCAGATATTATAAAGCCAGGCAATAAAGTAGAGTTATGTATGGCACAGCAGATTGAGCAGGAAAGAAAATCCGGTTTGAGTGCACACATTTATAAAAGTCAGGTAACGGATGTTTTTGGAAATGACGAATTGGAACTGTCTATGCCGATGGAAGCAGGAAAACTGGTTATGCTTCCGATTGGAGTTCGTTTTGAACTGGTATTTTATGGTAACGGCGGCCTTTACCGCGGTCTGGCAATGATCAGGGAACGTTATAAAACGAATAATATGCATCTGCTGCGCGTGATGCTAAAGAGTCGGCTGCACAAATACCAGAGACGGGAATATTACCGGATGCCATGTGTGATTCCTATGCATTTTTATGATATAACCATGCAGCACGCGCTGCACCTTCCGATTGAACGTTTTGAAATGTTCGTGGAATTGCCGGAAATCGGAATGACACGAAAGGATGCTTCTATTGTAGATATCAGTGGCGGTGGCGTGCGATTTGTAACAACTACGGAAAGCAAAGCGGATTCTTATGTTATGATCGAAGTGCAGCTTAAAAGTGAGGAACATAAAAAACGTATCTGATTCCGGCACATATTTTATCTTCGGTAGTATCGAAACAAGATAAAGAGTGCTTTGAAAACAGAGCGGAATTTGTAATTAAGGACCGTCTGGTCCGGGAAGAAATTATTCGATATATTTTTGACGAGGAACGTAAAATTCGAAATAAAGAGAGAGAAAGAAGTTCTGATGCGTTATGAAAAAAATATTTTAGTTGTAGATGACTCTGCACTCATGAGAAGGGCTATATGTGATATAATTAATACAGGTAATGAGTATGAAGCAACAGATACGTGCAGAGACGGCATGGAAGCTTATGAGAAGATTAAGAATAACAGCTATGATGCCGTACTTTTGGATATTAATATGCCAAGGATGAATGGACTGGAGCTTCTGCAAAAACTGCAAAAAGAGAATATTCGTGTCACGGTAGTCGTTGTCAGTTCTCTGGCCAAAGATGATGCAAAGATTACCATTCAGGCGATGGAGTATGGAGCGGTTGATTTTATTACGAAGCCGGAAAATATTATTGAGGCAAAGGGAGTGCAGTTTCGGGAAGATCTGACACGTCTTTTGAATTCCGTTCTGCCCCAGATGAAAGCAAAACCGCAGTCGGTTGCAGCTGCAAAGCCGGCAGCCGCAAAAACGACGGTGTCGGCAGCCGCAGCCGCAGCATCTTCTGCGGTAGCAACCGCATCGGCAGCAAGGGCATCTTTGTCAGCGGCAGCAAGGGCAAGCGCTGCAGGCGTGAAAGCGGCTCCGACGATTGGCGCTGCAGGGATGAAGCAGGCAGCGACAGGCGCTCCGGTGGCATCTTCTGCAGCGGTGCCACGTAAAACAGCTCCGGCCGGCGGACAGAAGCTGATTGCATTAGCCTGTTCCACAGGAGGGCCAAAATCACTGCAAAGCGTCATTCCGTATTTGGACAAAAATATGGATGCGCCGATGGTACTCGTACAGCATATGCCAATGGGCTTTACGAAATCTATGGCGGAACGTCTGAATGAACTGAGCAGAGTACAGGTAAAAGAAGCCGAAGAAAACGATGTCCTGAAAAAAGGATGGGTTTATGTGGCTCCGGGTGGTGCGCATCTGGAAGTTGTTGCGGCTAAGGATGGTACGCATAAAATCCATTTGTCGGATGCACCGGCGATTGGCGGACTGCGTCCATGTGCAAATGTCATGTATAAGTCGCTGAAAAGGACGAAATACGATGAGATTGTCTGTGTGGTATTAACAGGCATGGGTGCGGACGGTACGGAGGGAATACAGGATTTGAACCGGGCAAAGCCGATTTATGTCATTGCACAGGATGAACCTACCTGCGTCGTATACGGCATGCCGAAAGCGATTGCGGAGGCAGGGCTTACCGATGAAGTAGTGCCGCTTACGAATATTCCCAAAAGAATAATTAATCAAGTGGGGGTAAAATAAGATGGATGTAAGTCAGTATCTGGAAATTTTTATTGATGAGACAGCAGAGCATATCCAGAGTTTAAGTGATAATATTATGGCGCTGGAAAATGAACCGGAAGATCATGACGTGATTAACGAGATCTTCCGTGCGGCCCATTCACTGAAAGGTATGGCCGGCACGATGGGTTTTAAGCGGATGCAGCATCTGACGCATGATATGGAAAATGTATTCCAGGAAGTGCGTAATGATAAAATCAAAGTCAATGGTGACATTATTGACATTTTGTTTCAATGTCTGGATGCAATTGAAGGTTATTTGAATATCATCAAAGAAACTTCGGATGAGGGAACAAATGATAACGAAGGAATTATTGCGGCATTAAACGGCATTTTAAAAGGAGATACGGCTTCCGTATCGGCAGCTGCGGCTCCAAAGGAAGAAAAGCCGAAAGAAGATGCAGCCGTGTTGGAAGAGAGCGATACCGGTAAAAAATATTTATCTATGAACCTTTCGGAAAACGAACATGAAACGGTAAAAAGTGCGGAAGAGAGCGGAAAAGTTCTTTTTGGATTTACCGTTTACGTACAAAAAGAATGTCTGTTAAAAGCAGCGAGAGCATTTCTGGTCTTTAAGGCAGTGGAGGAGTTTGGGGAGATTCTTGTATATTCTCCAAGTGCGCAGGATATTGAAGATGAGAAGTTCGATCTGGATTTCAGCTTTATTGCATCTTCCGACGATGAAGGAGTTGAAAGATTCCTTACGGCGGCAAAAGCAGTATCCGAAGTGGATGATGTGATCGGTGAACAGATCAAGTACGAGATGCTTGTAGAAGCCGAAAAGAAGACAAAAGAACCAGAAGAGGAAAAGACGGCGGCAGAACAGAATGTACCTGCAACCGTTTCGGCGGCAGCGGCATCTGCAAAAGAAGAACAGCCGAAGGCAAACAATGCGGCAGCGAAAGGCAAACCGGTAAATAAGCCGGTTGCAAACCGTACGGTGCGTGTGGATATTGAAAAGCTGGATGCCCTTATGAATCAGGTCAGTGAGTTGATTATCGCTAAGAACAGTCTGGTTTCGATCAGTTCCAGCGATTCCGGAGACGGTACACAAAGTCAGTCTTTCCGTGAGCAGATCGAATATCTGGAACGTATTACTACAAGTCTGCATGAATCTGTTATGAAGGCAAGGATGGTTCCGATTGAAAGCGTGGTTGCAAAATTCCCGCGTATGATTCGTGATTTATCGCGCAAACTGGATAAAAAGATGGAATTGTATATGTCCGGTGAAGATACCGAACTGGATCGTACGGTAGTCGATCAGATCGGAGATCCGCTTCAGCACTTGTTGCGGAATTCCGCAGATCATGGACTGGAAAGTGCGGAACTGCGTAAGGAAAGAGGAAAACCGGAAGTAGGTTCTATCAATTTAAAAGCTTATCAGGAAGGAAATAACGTTGTTATCGAAGTAGGAGATGACGGAAACGGTATTGACACGGAAAATGTAAAACGCAAAGCAATTGATCGCGGCATTGTTACGGCGGAACAGGCAGAAAATTTAAGCCAGAAGGAAATTATTGATTTTCTGTTTATGCCGAGTTTTTCGATGGCAAAAAAGATTACGGACGTATCCGGCAGAGGTGTTGGCCTGGATGTTGTAAAATCAAATATCGAAACACTGGGCGGCGATGTGGAAGTAAAAAGTAAGCTGGGAGAAGGATCTACATTTATCGTTCGTCTGCCTCTGACTCTTGCAATTATTCAGGCTTTACTTGTAGAAGTACATAACGAGCTATTTGCAATTGCACTTGGTTCAATTATTACGATTGAAGATGTTCCGGTTTCCGAGATTAAATATGTACAGGCAGAAGAAGTGATCAATCTGCGAGGCAATGTAATTCCGTTAATTCGGCTGAACCAGATTCTGGATATTGAAGAGCCGGAAGTGGCACCGGAAAGTCTGACTGTGGTCATTGTAAATAAAGGTGAGAAACAGGCAGGGCTTGTTGTGGACAATCTGCTTGGACAGCAGGAAATTGTTATCAAGTCTTTAGGAAAGTTTATCAGCAACAGCAAGATTATCAGCGGGGCTACCATTCTGGGTGACGGTGAAATAGCGTTGATTCTGGATGTAAATACGTTAATGTAAGGGAGGTGCCGAAATTGGATTATATTGGAACAACGGAAGAAGCAAAAAAACAGTACATTGTTGTAAAAATCGGCAGTGAGCAGTATGGAATTGATATCAGTTATATTGACAATATAGTAAGAATGCAGAAAATTACAAGGGTGCCTACCTCACAATTTTATTTTAAAGGCGTCATTAACTTACGTGGTGAAGTCATTCCGGTTATGAGCATCCGCAGAAAAATGGGTTTGGAAGATGATGTTTATACGGGTGCATCTCGTATTATTATATTAAAATTTGAACAAAAGGATGCATTGGGAATCGTTGTAGATGAGGTAAAAGAAGTTATTAATCTAGGGTCGGATGAGATTGATAAGCTCTCTCACAGTTCAAGGGAAGCAAAGGAAATGTTTATCAACGGGATCGGTAAAAATGGGGATGAACTCGTTTCGCTGTTTGACATTAATGCGATTATTGATGAACATGAGACGATATAAGCGTCACAAATATTTGAAACAGTAGTTTGAACATGGGTGTTTGAAATACGTTTCAGGAACTGTATGAAAATAATCTGCACAGTCCTTTCGGGATGGATGTAAGTATTTTCATACAGTTCATTATATATAACCGGAAATGTAGAGTAGGAATTATAGGTACAGGGAGAAATGTATGGGCAAATTTACATTTGACGAAATAAACAGTATGTATTTTGACGTGTTGAGAGAGATTGGAAATATCGGAGCAGGAAATGCAACAACTGCAATTGCGACCTTGCTGGACAAAAATTGAATATGGAAGTACCGAATGTGAAGCTCATGGCGGTTCAGGATTTAAATACCGCAATCGGTTCGGAAGAAGAGGAAATCGTAGGTATTTATTTAGGTGTACAGAATGACATCGAAGGCAGTCTGATGTTTTTGCTGAAAATGGATGATGCACATATTCTGGTAAACCATCTGCTTGGCAGAGCTGCGGATTATAAGGAGCCATTTGATGAAATGGACTTATCTGCTATGATGGAAATTGGAAACATTATCGCAGGTTCGTACCTGTCTGCGCTTTCAGCAATGACGAATCTTAATATTTCACCTACAGTACCTTATATTGCAATTGATATGGCAGGCGCGATTTTAAGTATTCCGGCGATTCAGTTTGGGCAGTATGGAGATAATGCGCTGTTGATTGAGACCGCATTTGGAGGGGATACGGTGTTGGAAGGGTATTTTATCCTTTTGCCTGAGTTGGATTCTTATGACAAGATCTTAACGTCACTTGGAATCATGCTTTAAATAAAAGTATATGTAGGGTGGGAGTTTAAAAGATGAGTCAGATGATAAAAGTTGGAATGGCGGACTTAAATATTTGTAAGAGTCCGGATGCAATCACAACACTGGGTCTTGGTTCCTGTATTGGGATTGCACTTTATGACCCGGTTACAAAGATCGGAGGTCTGGCACACATTATGCTGCCGGACAGCACTAAGATACGGAATAATTCCAATATTGCCAAATTTGCGGATACGGGTATTGTGGAGCTTGTGAACCGGATGGTTCGTGCAGGAGCAAGCAAAACCCGCATGGTAGCTAAAATAGCCGGCGGGGCGAAGATGTTTGAAGTAACCGGGACAGATTCTATTGGCAGTATCGGAGATAAAAATGCGCTGGCATCAAAGAAGAAGCTGAAAGAGCTTGGAATCAGGCTCATTGCCGAAGATACGGGACTCAATTATGGGCGAACCGTAGAGCTGCACTGCGATACCGGAGAATATTACATAAAATCAGTGGGAAAACCATTGAAGATTATTTAAGGGTAAGGAGGAATTTTATGAAAACAAAACAAATTCCTGCGCTCGTTACATTAGTCGCTGCTTTTGCCATGTGCATTATTTCATACGTAAATGATTACAGTCTTTCTTTTTTTATCCGGACAATGTTTTTGGTACTTGTTGGGTTTTTATTTTAGGCATGGTGATTAAAATCATATTGGATTTGAATGTGTCACAGTTGGATGAAGAATTTGTAACAGCGGAAGATCTTGGCTTTGCAGACGGTGAAATTATTGAAGATATGGAGTTTATTGAGGAAGAACAGGAAAGCTGAGTAAGTGAGAACGAACGACTGCCTGGAGGTTAAACATGAATAAAGTTTCGAAAGAAAAACTTTGGGAAATGTATCAAATAAAGCGGACACCAGAGCTGCGGGAACAGATTATTCTTGAATATGCGCCGCTTGTAAAAGTTGTGGCAGGCAGGCTGAGCATGTATCTGGGCTACAATGTGGAATATGACGACCTTGTCAGTTACGGAATATTTGGGCTGATTGATGCGATTGATAAATTTGATATGGACAAAGAAGTAAAATTCGAGACTTATGCCAGTCTGAGAATCCGTGGTGCGATTTTAGATCAGATTCGAAAAATGGACTGGATTCCGCGTACTGTCCGTCAAAAACAAAAAAGATCGACGAAGCGATTAAACGGGTTGAAATGCAGACAGGAAAAACGGCCCTGGATGAAGAGGTAGCCAGAGAACTGGGAGTGTCCGGCGAAGAGCTGATGGAGTGGCAATCTCAGCTGAAAGTAACAAATGTAGTGTCGTTAAATGAATTTATAGAACAGGGTTCGGAACCTGTTATGGATGCCAGACACAATTCTCACTTTATTCAGCCGGAAGAACAGGTACAGGAAACGGAGTTGAAAGAAAAACTTCAGGAAGCAATGGAACAGCTGACCGAAAAGGAAAAAAAGGTTATTTTATTGTATTATTACGAAGATCTGACGTTAAAAGAGATTAGTAAAGTGTTGGAAGTTTCCGAATCCAGAATCTCACAGCTTCATACAAAGGCATTATCCAAAATGCAAAAAACAATGGGGGCTTATATGGAGATTCTGGCAAAGAAATAAAGAGAAGGTGAGAGTATGACAGTACGACCGGTTCATTTAAATGGTATGATACAAAACACACAGGATGTCAGTACAATCCGGCATCAGGAAAACCAAAGGCCAGCTGTGGAGCAGCAGCATATTCAGATCCGTGAAGAACAGAAAGAACAGAGTAAAGCGCAGGAAGTCAATAAAAAAGACAATGCGGACAAAGAGCAGAAAAAGTACGATGCAAAAGAAAAAGGCTCCAACGAGTATCTTAACCAACGACAGAAAAAAAGAAAGAAAAAAAAGAAAATCTGCCGGATGGCAGTGTGAAAATCAAACAGACAATGTCCAGTGGATTTGACATTAAAATATGATAAAAATGCAGAGGTTACATGAATGACAATCATAGAGATCATACTTTTGGTTGTCGGGATGATTTTGATCCTGGCAAGCTTCTGGGTGACCGAAAAATTATCACCGGAAGAACTCAGACATATTTCGGAACTGAGCAAGGAAGAAATGGGCGTAATGCTGGAGCATGAGCTGGAAAAATCGAAACAGCGGGTAGTAGACATCGTAGAGCATACGATTGATGACAGCAAGGACCGTACGGAGCGCGCGCTGGAAAAACAGACGAATGAAAAGATTATGGCGATTAATGAATATTCGGATACGGTGATTGAAAAAATTAATAAAACACATAATGAAATTATGTTTTTATACAGTATGCTGAATGATAAACATACGGAACTCACAGATTTTACATCCGGTTTGACACAGCAGCTGCAGGATTTAAAATCACAGGAAGAGGAAATGACGAATTATTATCTGAGCCAGATTAAAACACAGATACCGCCTGCTCCGAAACCGGCAGAGCAGCTGCCGGTTACGACGCCTGCTGTCAAGCCGTCTTTCCAGGAAATCCGAAGCGATGCGGCCGTATTGGAAACAGCAGCGCAGGCCGAGCAGCCGGAGGAAACCGAAGATCGGACAGCGGCAGAAACGAATGCGGAAGAAGTAAATGTCAAAGATGAGATTCTCCGTCTTTATGAGGAAGGAAGAGATTCCGTTGCAATTGCAAAAAAACTCGGACTTGGAGTAGGCGAAGTACGGCTGATCCTGGGACTTTATAAAGGAGATTAATTCAGATGAGATTCAAGTATTATTTACGTGGAGCGGGAATCGGCGTAATGGTTGCGACGCTTGTTCTTTCCATCGCATTTTTATTTCATGACAATATCTCTGATGAAGAAGTCATCCGACGTGCGATGAAACTGGGAATGGTGATGCAGGATAATACGCCCGGAACACTTGCAGATACGCCGCTGGGCGGCGTTTCGTCAGTCGATCCGGAAACAGGTACGGATGAAGATACTTTATCGGAATCAAATCAGAACCAGGATTCGGAAAATGAAGATTCTCAAAATCAGGATTCGGAAAATCAGAATGAGGGAAATCAGAATTCAGGAAATCAGGATTCGGAAAATGAAGATTCCAAAAATCAGAATGCGGACGATCCGGATCGGTCCACGGCAGCGGGTGATAAACCGGAGTCGGACGAGCGTACGGATCCACCGGCCGAAGAGGATCATACCGGTCAAAAATCCGATGAGGAAGACAAAAACAAAGATAAAGACAAAGACAGCAAACCACCAAAAAGAATCCGCAGGCCGATTCCGATGAGGTGGAGATTGTGATAGAATCCGGGGATGTATCCAGAATGGTTTCGGCAAAAGTCTTCGAAGCAGGTCTGGTAGAAGATGCGGACGAATTTAATTCTTTTCTTGGATCAAACGATTATGATAACCAGCTGCAGCCCGGAACATATAAAATAAAGAAAGGGTCCGATTTCCGTCAGATTGCGGAGATATTGACAAGGCAATAATTTATAAATTTTGTAAAAAATGCTTGCAACCCTCAGATACCTATGCTATAGTAGTTAGGTCAAAAAATCACATATGTGGAGCAATACAGGTGCCGGAATATTCCGGTTGTATTGCGATTGGAAGCATATGGCAGCACAAAACCAAATGGAGGAAAAAAGAATGAGTGTTATTTCAATGAAACAATTACTGGAAGCCGGTGTTCATTTCGGACATCAGACAAGAAGATGGAATCCGAAAATGGCTCCGTATATTTATACGGAACGCAATGGCATCTATATTATTGACCTGCAGAAATCGGTAGGAAAAGTCGATGAAGCTTACAATGCGGTGGCAGATATCGTAGCAAATGGTGGAACCATTCTTTTCGTAGGAACCAAAAAACAGGCACAGGACGCGATCCGTACGGAAGCAGAACGTTGCGGCATGTACTATGTAAACGAAAGATGGCTTGGCGGTATGCTGACCAACTTTAAAACGATCCAGAGCCGTATTGCAAAATTAAAGAGCATCGAAAAGATGGAAGAAGACGGAACATTTGAAGTTCTTCCGAAAAAAGAAGTACTTGCGCTGAAAAGCTGCAGGAAAAATTAGAAAAGAACCTTGGCGGCATCAAGGAAATGAAACGTATTCCGGATGCAATCTTTATTGTAGATCCGAAGAAAGAAAGAATCTGTGTTCAGGAAGCTCATACATTAGGAATTCCGCTGATCGGAATTGCAGACACAAACTGTGATCCGGAAGAATTGGATTTTGTAATTCCAGGCAACGACGATGCGATCCGTGCTGTAAAACTGATCGTTTCCAAGATGGCAGATGCGGTTGTGGAAGCGAAACAGGGAGAAGCCGAAGAAGTAGAACAGACGGAAGCACAGATGGAAGAAACTGCTGCGGAATAATGCAGGCAGCAGAACCGTTTATACAAATTGTCAGGAACAAAGAGGATTGATTTTGGAGGAAAATAAAATGGCTATTACAGCAGGAATGGTAAAAGAGCTGCGTGAAATGACCGGCGCAGGCATGATGGATTGTAAAAAAGCTTTAGGTGAAACAAACGGCGATATGGAAGCTGCCGTTGAATACTTAAGAAAGAACGGACAGGCAAAAGCTGAGAAAAAAGCATCCCGTATCGCAGCGGAAGGAATCGTAAAAGTTGTAGTAGAAGATGACAAGCGTGCAGCTATTGTAGAAGTAAATTCCGAGACAGACTTTGTTGCAAAAAACGAAAAGTTCCAGGTTTACGTAGAAAAAGTAGCAAAACAGGCACTTGCTTCAAATGCAGCCGATTTGGATGCATTTATGGAAGAAGCTTGGCTTGAAGACAGCAGCAAGACGGTAAAAGATTCTCTGGTTGAGCAGATTGCAGTAATCGGTGAAAACTTAAAGATCCGCAGATTTGAAAAAGCAGAAGCAGACAATGGATGTGTCGTAGACTATATTCACGGCGGCGGACGTATCGGTGTTGTTGCCGTTGCACAGACAGATGTTGTCAATGACGCGGTAAAAGAAGCGGTAAAGAATCTGTGTATGCAGATCGCAGCTTTAAATCCGAAATATATAAGCAGAGACGAAATCAGCGAAAACTATATCGCACACGAAAAAGAAATTCTTCGTGCACAGATTATGAACGATCCGAAAGAATCACAGAAGCCGGAGAAAGTAATCAATGGCATGATTGAAGGCCGTGTAAACAAAGAATTAAAAGAAATCTGCCTGATTGATCAGGTATATGTAAAAGCAGAAGACGGCAAGCAGACCGTAGGCAAATATCTGGAGCAGGTTTCAAAAGAAGTTGGTACGACGGTATCTATTAAGAAATTTATCCGGTTTGAAACCGGTGAAGGTCTTGAGAAGAAGAGTGAAGATTTTGCGGCTGAGGTGGCTGCGCAGATGGGCAAATAAGCGAAGTTTTCAATTCAAATTTAATTAAAGTATTTATAGGCTCCAGAAGCCTTGTAAACACTGTACTTTCTAGTGGTTATAAGGTTTTTGGAGCCTTTTTCATTCATAGAAGGGTAATCGTTCAAGTACCGCTGAACACCGCCAAACACCGTCTAAAATCACTTCAAATTGAGTATTACTCAAGTCACAAGTTGAGTAAAATGAGTATCCGCAATCTTTAGCGAAGTTTACTCAAGTCATCAGAGTTTTTGAAATCATCTTACTTCATAATTAAATTTCACAGGTTATATGAGCAGCATAGTCTTAGAGAGGAAGAAAACAACTTCTTTCTGGGACAGAGACAAAATCCGGGTTGACAGTTAGCCGTTTTTTGGGTAACTGGCAGCACGGATTCCACAAGGGTTTGGGAGTGTAGCTCCCAAGTATTTCAAAATGGAGGACAAGCTATGGCAGCGAATACAGCGGTAGGTGCAGAAAAGAAAGATACTCGCACAATTACTTTCAAAAACAAGGAACACAGAGATTTTTATATGGATTACATGCCAAAATGCAGATACCAGGATGTGTACCACAAAGCGTTGGTGTATTGCCTTGGGATTGACCGGGATACAAGGGTAAATGCAGACAGGATTTATGATTTTAGTACAGGATGCGTGAAAACAGAGTGCCTGCATGAAGGCTGGCAGACCAGCGGAAGTGCAAGGATTGTCCGTATGGCATTTAACCTTTACTGCAATGGAACGCCAAGCGTTGATGATACAGAAAATGCAGAGGAACAGTTAAAGGAGTGCCGTTGTTATATTTCCTGATAGCAATGTTCCAGAAAGAAAGCAGGCAGGCAACCATAGAGGAAATACATAATGTGCTCCCCTACATCGGCAGGGATGAAGAAATGCCCGCACTTATTAACAGCACACTGGAAAAGCTGTGGTTTTTTACGGATGAAGCATTTCTAAATCTGGATCTGGAACCATATAAAGAGGAACCGATGGAGGACGAATAATGGATGTGAACCAATTTGCACTCTACCAGCTTAAAAATATCCCGGAAAACAGGCAGATACGGTTCCCTCCTTACAGTACGCTGCAGGAAAAGGGAATCCAGATACAGTATAAGGACCATACACAGGTGTATCTGGCACGGATGCAGCCGGGAGACGAACCGGAACAGATCCGCAGGCGTTTCAATGAGAAGCTGCCACGGACATTTCATGGCCATTCGATTAGTGTCAGCGATGTGCTTGTGCTGAATAAGGGTGGTGTTGTGACTTCTTACTATGTTGAGAAAGATGGGTTTACCGTCATAGCCGGATTTATCCAGAAAGGTTCATCCGGCGCACTTGTGTCGATTGATACGGCAGATTTCCATATTGAAGGGAAGGAGGGGAGCTGGCACGCTTTTGACAGCATTATCATAGACGGCAGGCAGTTCTTCCTTATGGAACATGAAACCTATGGAAAAGAAGTGGCATGGGTTGTGCTGGACGAAGAAGGAAAAATAATTGTAGACCATACATATTAGGGTTTTGACCAGGCGGCCTTACAGCAGATCAAGGATTACCTCAATCCGCCGCAGCTTACCGCAGGGCCGCAAAAACAGGAAATACCCGATGGGAATATCCAGACGCAATCTGGCAATGCTATGGATAAGCCGCCTCTTGAAAACTGGCAGAAATATATGGAGAATGGTGAGTATCTCCGCAGTTCCGAGATAGATGAAGAACAGAACTACAACATGATTGACGGAAGATGCAATAATATGTCCCCCAAAGGCAAAAATGGCAGGGTGTCCGTCCTGGCAAAGCTGCGCCACAAACAGGCGGAGATCGCAAGGCGGTATGGGAAGCCTGCGCAGCAGATGGAGGTGGCAGAGGATATGGAGCGCAGACGGAAGTAAGGAATGGAGAAGTGTCTGGCGAACGCTGCCAGACGCTTCTCTTTTTTTGTGTCTTGAACAATAGGGAATTTCTCTGTATAATAAAACCATAGCAGGCAGGGCATAGCCGATTCGCCAGGCCGATTGGCAAAAGCCGGAACCGAGGTGATATGATGCAGGGTGAAACATTACAAGAAGAACCAATAGAAAAAACAGCAGAGAAAAAAGAGGCGTTTGCAAAATATACGGCGAAAGACAGTGTTTTTTCAACGCTTTTTCGGGATAAGAAGTATCTGATGCAGTTATACCGTGCGCTCCATCCGGAAGATACGGAAACTACGGAAGACGCGCTTACGGATATTACCATAAGGAATGTACTCACGAATGGAATCTATAATGACCTGGCTTTCAGAGTGGGGGATAAAATCATGTTTCTGGTCGAGCATCAATCTTCATGGACGATGAATATCATTATACGGGTGCTGATGTATTTAGTGCAGACTTACCATGATTACTTTGAGGAACAGGATGCAGACTTATACGGGAGCAAGAAAGTCCATGTTCCAGTACCAGAGTTATACATGATTTTACAGGAGAGCGTGCCGACAGGCCAGAAACAATTTCGCTTTCCAAGGAATTTTTCAATGGGAAGGAATGTGCCATTGAAGTAAAGGTGAAAGTGCTTTATGGCGGCAAAGGGAATGACATTATCAGCCAGTATGTAAATTTTACAAAAGTATATAATGAACAGGTGAAACAGTATGGGAGAAGCCGGGAAGCAGTCACGGAAACCATCCGTATCTGTAAGGACAGTGACGTGCTCCGGGAGTTTTTGGCAGGCAGGGAAAAGGAGGTTATATCTATTATGATGGCTTTGTTTGATGAAGAAAAGATTATGCGTACCCATGTTGCGAGTGAAAAGAAAGAAACAGCAAGGAAAGCTGCGGAAAAGATGTTGAGGCTGGGGAAATTGTCTGCAGAAGAAATTGCAGGCTGTTTTACTGAGCTGTCTGTGGAGGACATTCAGGAAATTGAAAAAGGGCTGTTTCAAACGATATAATACCTGATGACAAACCGACACAAAAGAAAGAATATATAGAATCCCCGGCTGCAAATGAATACAGCCGGGGTTATTCATATGGAGGGCAAAGTGAAAGAATCAGAACTGATAGGAAAAGTACATTCCGCTGTCTATAAACAGTGCCAGCAAAGGGGGTATGCTGCCCCGGTGGATGTGCTGGTTGACATAGGAGTGCTACCCAAGCAGAAATATGAGGACTGGAGATTCGGGAAAGTACGGTATCTGGAAGCAGTCTGTACGTGTAATTTAAAGAAACTTTCTTTTATTATTGTCCCTGGAAAGGAAACGGTCTTTTTCCCGGGCCATCTGTTTGTCAAAAGGATTGAAAGACAATCCATAGTAAGAACGGAACATCAACAGCCACCCCCTAACTTTGAGTAGTCGATGCCAGGTGTATTGTTGCGCTTCGTCCTGCAGTTCTCATTCTTATCCGTAGGGCGGATGGGATAATGCACCCCTTCGTAAAGGATGAAGGCGGAGGACATGTCATCCGGGAGGAAGCGGATCTCCACTTTTGATGAGATAAACTGCATAGGGACATCATAGGATACCTTGTCGATGGAGACGGTAGAATCCTTATTCACTTTCCTTGTAATGCGGTTCAGGAAACATTCCTCCAGCCATTCCCTGGACGTAGGTGTCCGTATGGAAGCGCGGGTCTGCTGGTAACGGGAAAGGGGTGTAGTGCCGATACCGGAATGGAGGGAAGTATTATAGGAGCGCATGTAATCCTTAAGGAGTCCATTGAACTGTGCCAGGGAGCTTAAGGAATCCAGGTCCAGGGTATAGAGCCAGGTTTCCTTGAGTGTCCGGAACTGGCGTTCTATCTTAGCCTTGGATGCGCCATCCCGGATTTTTGTATGTAAAAGGACCGTTCCGATGGAGCCGCAGATGAGAGAAAGCTGCCCGTTCGAGTAGCTGGAACCGTTATCGACATAGTGTTGCTGCCTTAAACAAAGTGGCGGAATTTCTTGAAATTAAGAAAAAATTAGAGGGTATCCGCCAGAACGTGCAGGAGTCCATAGCAGACGTGGATAAGAGTATTGGAAAGATAGACGCTTTTGGCAAGGGCATGAGGGAAGCCGGACAGAAGATCGCCAACACGTTCCGCACGTTTGCGGATAAACCGGAAAAGGAGTACGGGGAGAAGAAGTTCTCAAAGACGGAACTGATAAAGAAGCCGTTTCAGGCAAAGAGAAAGCTGCTGTCTGGCATTCTGAATTGTGCGGATGCCGCAATAGAAAAGACAGATCGGCTTGCCGCAGAGGTGAAACAGTATCAGACGGATAAGGCAGAACGGGAAATGGAAAGAGCAGCCAGCATGGAGGCTGTAAGCCCGATAGAGTTTGCAAGGGTGGCAGAGCCGGAGTTCCAGTATGGGGCGGAGGCGTTTGAGGCGCACCAGAAGGAAACAGCGAAAACAGTGGCAAATGATAAGGCAACAAAAAATGTACCTGTAAAAAGCGGAAAAAGCCGATAGGCATTACAGATGTGATTAAGGGCGGCATACATCGAAGTGTATGCTGCCCTTATTTGTATTTTCGTGCAAAGAAGAATAGAAAAGGAAGTTTCAGTTCGATATAACAGTATATTGAGCTTGCCTCTATCCATATAGATATCCCTGCAGCTCTGACGATTAAAAATTTTTCGCAAAAAAACCTCCCATTTTGCGGGAAAATAAGCGATAATATAATTAACCCAAAATTATTTTTTCGCATTATCCACGTAAAGAAGGGAGGCTTTTTTATGAAAACAAAAGTGACACGGAAAGAGGCACGTAAACATCTGGAACAGTTTCATCTTGCAGTAGAACTTGTTAAGGTTATAAAACATTTTTTCCCTGACCTGGCCCGCCTGTTAAAACAGACAGAAGATCCCAGAAA
Source organism: Eubacterium plexicaudatum ASF492 (assembly GCF_000364225.2). Classification (GTDB taxonomy): domain Bacteria; phylum Bacillota; class Clostridia; order Lachnospirales; family Lachnospiraceae; genus Eubacterium_J; species Eubacterium_J plexicaudatum. The sequence goes on along the minus strand of NZ_AQFT02000001.1, from coordinate 1,861,601 downwards.
TCAGAGTTACATTACCTATCCCAATGTCATACTTCTCATGACCCGTATCCTTTCTTCTATATTCTATATCAGCAGCATGAGAAAAACAAGCCAGAAATTTAATTCTGATACAGTTATACAGAATATCTGGGAAATGTGCGGGGAAAGCGCATCCGCAGATGAAATTCCTTACTGGGAAACGATAAATAAAAGTATGAAAGCTTTGTGGCTTAAGAAGATGTCAAAAGGGCATAAAATCCCCCTCCCCATCAAAGGGGCTCTTTTCAAACGGGATACGGTATGGTAAAATAAGCTACAGCAATTCGTTTTAGGCTGTAGCAGCTGCCATCGCAGGATCTTTTTGATGATGATTTAGGGTACGACCCTGTTAGGAGCCGGAGATAAGTACCGGACTCCCGTTTACAGATTCCTGTATTGGTTGAAATGCATCTGCGCATTCTGAAGCGGATTGCTTTTCTTTTGCCTCTTTGTCAGCAGATGCTTTACCACAGGCATCCGCGGTTTCCGGCACTTTGCCGGAGCATTGCACTTCTACCAGACGGATCGTGTCATCATCGGCTCCCTGGTCTTTTAAGAAAGCGATGACATTTTTTAAGTTCAGCCCTTTTGTGGTTTTAGTATTCTGTATGATTTCCCTATGGTCAACAGGGAGGAAGTCCGCATCATCCCGGATCATGTGGTAAATTGCCACGAGCATCTTCCTCGCTATGGCAATGATGGCCTTTTTGTGCCCCCGGCGCTTTTTCAGCGTTTCGTATTTACGGCGGAAGTACGGATCTTTCTTCGTGCTCTTCACGGCGGCAAGCGCACACTGGACGAGCAGCGGCTTGAGGTAATGGCCGCCGTTTCCTATCCTGGTAGATTTCTTCTTCCCTGCGCTTGCGTTGTTTGCGGGTGAAAGGCCTGCCCGGCATGCAAGGGAGGCGTCATCCCGCCAGACGGACATGTCCGTGCCGATCTCGCCAAGGATGTATAAGGCGGATGCCGGCGTGATCCCGACCATCGTAGTGAGATGCCGGATGATGCCGGTATATTTCTGGCGGTAGTATTCCAGCTTCCTGTCGATCAGGCCGATGCATTCTTCAATCTGGGAAAGGTGCAGGCTGATGATCTGAAGCTTGTCCCGCTGTACACCAATGAATTCATAGCCGTGGATGCTGTCCAGGATGTCTTCATCTGATGCCTTCATATTGCCCCGTCTGTATATCAGGCGCAGGATTTCATCGTCGCTGACTTCGTCTGGCTCCGTGGAGATGAGGTACTCCATGATGGCGGATGCCGATTTTCCAAACGGGTCTGAGAACACACTGTCCAGCCGCACCTTTGAGATTGTCATGGAGTTCTGGAAACGGTTCTTCTCAGAAGTCCGCATATAGGTAAGCTTAAGCCGGTAACGGCACAGTTCCCGGAGGTCACGGATGTCGGCAGGCGGGATGTATGAGGAAACGACCAGATCCATACGGAACATGCTGGCCATATGGACGGCGTCCCGGAAATCCGTTTTCTGTCCCTTTGCCTGTTTCACATATTTGGGATGAGTCAGAATGGGTTTTATGCTGTTCTGCTCTGGGATGTTGAATACAGGGATCCAGTATTTCCCGGTCGACTCCATGCAGACATCCTGCACACCGTACTCTTTCAGCCAGAGGGCCATGCTGCGGATATCGCTGTTCATTGTTGTAAACTTCCTGACGTAAAAGGTTGCCTTGAGCGTCTCCGTGTCGGTTTTACAGACGGCTGCCATCAGGATTTCTTTGTGCACGTCAATAGCTGCACAGACGGGGCGCCTGATATCCCCATCCGCTGAATGGACAACCGTGGTGCCGTCGTCTAATCTCAGGAACCGCAGTTCTTCGGAGGAGTAGGAACCTCCGGATTTGAGATGTTTCACCTGGTTTCTATTGTTCTTAACTGCCATGTTCTGTCTCCTTTCCAAAATGGCAGGGCTGAAACGGGAATACCGGCATTGACTGCTATCCCTGCGGGAACCCTGTTGGAGCGGGCATATTCATAAGTATACGGGTTTTAAAATCACCAATCATTTATGCAGGAAGGATAGCGGCGACTGATAACCTTTCGGGCTCTGGATCTCCAGACGTTATAACGTGCTCTGTAGTGTACCGATGTTCCTGAAACAAGGATACTACAATTTATGGCTTATATAAACTGAAAACGGAAAGTTGACAGCTTTCATTATCATTTGTGCCGCCGTAGGCGGCATGGTAACAAATAAATACCTTGAAAGGCTGGATCCGGAAGAACTGCAGGATACTGTCTGCCGGCTTGTATACAGGCTGGTGCGCAGCCGCGCATTTGCAGGTGCACGAATCCGGAACAGATACTGGCAGGTGATTGCAGACGGGACGCAGATTCACAGCAGCCGCAGAAAACTGGATGCAAAAAGCCTGTACAGGGTTCATAATAAGGGGACTGGCAGGGAGTATACGGAATATTACTATTATATACTGGAAGCAAAATTGTTCTCCATCCGGACATTATTGTAAGCATTATGACAGAATTTGTAGAAAATACCGGCGGGGAAGAAGCAGAAAAACAGGACTGTGAGCTGAAAGCATGCTACAGACTGATGGAACGGCTTAAGAAAGAATTTCCAAAGCTTCCTGTCTGCCTTTGCGCAGACAGCCTTTATGCATGTGAGAATTTTTTCATAAAATGCCGCGACAGCGGATGGCGCTATATTCTGCGGTATAAGGAAGGCAGCATTCCGACGGTTTCAGATGAATACGGCAGGCTGAAAAAAACAGAGAAAAACTGCCGGAAACAGGAACTCATTAACGGAACATGCTGGCATGATTTCGTTACGGACATTGATTATAACGGTCATAAGGTAAACATTGCAGAATACAGGGAGGAGCGGGATGTGCTGATAAAAAAGGGAAGCAGGAAAGGGGAGACAGAAAACATAAAGGCAGGGTTCCTGTTTCTGACGGACCTTCCCGTTAATCAGAAAAATGTGGCTGCACTGGTGGAAGCCGGAAGGAGGCGGTGGAAAATAGAAAACGAAGGCTTTAACGCGCAGAAAAAACACGGATATTATCTGGAACATTTATTCAGCAGGAACTATCAGGCATTGAAAAACCATTATTACCTGATACAGATCGGGCATATGATATCCCAGATAATGGAGGCGTGGGAAAAACTCTGGAAAAGCACAGCGCTGTCCCTGTCGGAAAAGCACAGCCGGATATTTGAATCATTCCAGAATATAAAGTTATCAGAACACAGGCATGAAACAGGAAAGCGCTTTCAGATAAGGTTCCGGTAATGGAATGCACTGGAAAGGGGGGGGGGATGCCCGGATATGGCACAATAACCTAAAAGCGTTTTCAAAATTACAGCAGGGGGAGTTTTTGTTTTAAAATACTATCATCAAAAGTTGCAATATATTGAAAGATATATGTAATTGGCACTGATAAATCCATAATTTAATCGTCAGAGCTGGATATCCCTGACGTGCAGTAGAAAAAAGATAAAAAATATGGTATAATTTCAATAACTTTAGTTTTGAAAAGAGGTGAATCTTGATGATTGAAATTGTAATATGCGATGATGAGATAACTGATTTAAAAGCGGTATCAAAAATAATTAGTGAAATTTGTGTGAATGAAGTGATTGATTATAATTTGAAAACCTATACTTCAGGAGAAGAAATGCTGGACCATACATACAGCATGGATATTGGAATATTGGATATTTCAATGCATGAATTGAATGGAATTGATTTGGGGAGGGAATTAAAAAAGAGATTCCCGGAGGTAAAATTGATTTACATCACAAGCTATGAACAATATTGTAATCAAGTGATTAACAAGGTTCACGCATTTTCTTTTCTGACAAAGCCAGTTAAGTATGAAAGTGTGCGTGATCAGATAATAGAACTGTTGGATAATATGGAGGGCGATACTTCTGGAAGAAAACGTGAGTTTTACAATGTAACTACCAGTGATAAGCAGGAAATAGAAGTGCTTAAACTGAATTTGAAGGATATACTGTATTTTGAGTATATTAAAACTGCAAGAAAAATAAAAATTGTAGGCAAAAATGACTGGTATGAATTTGCCTATGTAATGGAAAAACTGACAGAGGAATTGAAAGAATTTGGTTTTGAAGTGAATTGCAGGGGGATGTTAGTAAATATGCGGCATATACGGAAAGTAAAGGGGTATTCGTTACATATGGATAACGGACAGGAACTTGCGTTATCACAAAAACGGAAAGCGGACTTTGTTAAGAAAATGAATGTGTTTATGCACAATAATTTTAATTAGGTGGAATTATGATGGATGATATATTATTAGCACTATGTACCTGTTTATCGTGCTTTATTGTTGCGGCAATTTTGTTTCAATTTATGAATGACAGATATAACAAGACATTTCATAATAAGTATGTTTATTACTTTGTGGAAGTAATAGCAATTATAGGAATTTCTATCATAAATCTTTTGGGTTTTTCAGTTTTGAATTTAATAGTCTGGATTGCTGCTGTAGGTATTCTTTCTTATGTGTTTTACTTTGATGATTCCGATAAAGCTTTAAAACGGATAATAGAATGTGAGGTACTCCTTTTTTACATAGCTGTGTGTGAGTCTTTAGGGGTGGTCTTTGTTGATTGGATGCTGAAACTATTTCAAATTGACTTAAAAACAGGCACAATGCAAGGCTGTATGGAAATCACTTTTTCCAAAGTAGTTGTGATATTCATGTATTATATGATTTTTACCAGACTAATGAACAAAAAGAAAATTGCCTTTACCAGAGTGCAGTGGGCAATCAATTTTATTATATTGATATATAGTCTGATAAATATGCTTGTAATTGCAGAAGGGATATTGCGTGGGCAGGAAAATTTTATTCTAACGGTCAATATGGGGTGTATTGTTTTGGCGGACCTGTATCTTTTATATTTTATAAAGGTAGCAAATGAGAAAAACTATCTGGAAGGAGAGGTATTGATACTTGAAAAACAGGCATATATGCAGTATGAATATTATTTGATGCAAGAGCAGAAATATAATGCGACAGTTCATATACTGCATGATGTGGATAAACATGTAAAAAGCATAGAAAATTTATGTGTAAATGGAGAAAATGGCGAAGCGGCAGAATATGTAAAAGAAATAAGGAACATGCTGGAACCGCTGATCCCTGTCAAGTACACAGGAAATCCGATACTGGATATTCTGTTTACAGATAAAGCTACCATCAGCAGAGAGAAGAAAATAAAATTTGATATTAAAGTTGATAATATAAATATGGACTTTCTTGAGGCGATTGATGCAACCACAATTTTTGGAAACCTGATTGATAATGCAATAGAGGCGGCAGAAAAAGTAAATGGGGATAGGTATATCCAGATTGGCATATCGCCTTATCAGGAAATGGTGCTTGTCAGGATAGAAAATACTTCGCTTCCCCTAAAATGGAAAAATGGTGTGCCTGTTTCTGAAAAAGGAAAAAATCATGGGATAGGTTTGTTAAATGTTAAAAGAAGTATAGAAAAGTATGATGGGGATATATCTTTTCAACAAAAAAGCGGCATAGTTACAGTGGACTTGCTCTTAAATTCCTAACTGCATGAAACAATGACCAGGCACGACAAAAAGAAGTGGTAATTCAGCATATACTTCGTGCAGAAAAAATTTTATCTCGTGTAAACGCTATTTACAAAATAAAAATAAATATTACACTATAAGCAGCTTAGAAGCATTTAGGAGAAAAATCAAATCTTAAATTATTGAGCGGTGGCATAGTAGCTATAAATGAAACTCTCCTGAGAACAATCTTAGGAGAGTTTTACTTCGTGCAAGAAAAGCTGTACCTCGTGATTGGTATATAAAACACAGAGTTTACTTAGTCGATAAGATTGATGTAATAGAATTGAAAAGGAGGAATTGTTTATGAAGGTTAAGGAAGTCGGAATGAGGCTGTTGTCTAAAGCTGTTTTGGCAAACGTGAAGAAAGAGGCTAATTCAGCTTGTGTATTTTTAGGGTATCAGCCTAAAATGCCCGAAAAAGCTAAAAAGCTGAAAACCAAGAATGGATAAGCTCGTTAAGGGCATTTTGCTCAAAATGCAGATGGAGAAATTTGTGGATAAGGAAGATGTTGAGATATATCAGTTTGGCTTAGAGTGTATGCTTCTGAAACTGGTTCATATTGTTTCTTATCTGTTGATTGGTATATGTCTGGGAGAACTGTTCTCTTTGTTAGTTAGTGGAAGCATATTGATTCCTTTAAGAAGAAAGGCAGGCGGATACCACGCAAAAACAAGAATGGGATGTTACATATTTTCATGTTGCGTAGTTTTTCTGTTGTGTCTGCTTAATAAAGTTACAATGGCACCCGTAGCAGAGATTATTGGAATGGTTGCGGCGGATCTCCTGATCATACTGTTTGCCCCGGTGGAAAACGAAAACAGGACATTGGAACATGATGAGAAAGTCTTGTTTCGTAGACAGGCAATCGGATTGTTGATATTGGCGAATATCGTAATTACAGCGATCTTGCTTATCCATAAGTATCTCTCTGCTGCACATTGGCTGGAGACAGGAGTGATGTTTACAGGAGCGCTACTGGCTTTAGGCATAAAAAAGAAAAGGCAAAATTGAGCCCAAGTTTTATATTGTGTTTTTAATTAGGCTCAAATGTCCGAAAAACATGGTATTAAATTATGGAAAGAAAGGTGGAATTTACAATGAGGACAAAGAAATTTTTAGCAATGGCAGCGGCAGCGTTAATGGCATTTTCGGTAATATTTTCATCAGTGGGGACAAAAACGGTTAATGCTGCGGAAACAATGGAAAATGAAAACACAAAATTTGTAGTAGTAGATATGAATGATGTGATTGATGGAGAGGCGGTTGCGTATGCAACTAATCCAACAGCAACAAAAGTATTATCCAAAGATTATGCATCTTCTACAGGTCAGACAGGGACAATATATTCTATTGGTCAGAATGTAGATTTTAGCAAGGTAATTCCAAATGGCGCAACAATTAAGAGTATTACAATTTATTGCCCGACAGGTACAAAGGTTACTCAATCAAAATATACTACAATCAAAAACTATGTTATTACCAGTTATGCCACAAATACATCTGCAACAGTCCCGTTCCAGCAGACCAGTAAGCCGTCCTCAACAAATAAAACAACGGTATTTGAGGGTGAGGCGGCAAATGTTAAATTTCTTGTCAGGATTGAGGGAAGGATATTGCAGCAGTATACAGGAATGGATGGATTTACTGTATTTGGGAGTAAAATGATTGTAGAATATGAAGAAAATTAAGAGGTGTGTGGGATATGGGTATTTCAGTTGGAACAATACATAACAATAAGAACCAACTAATTACATCATATAGCAGCGGTGAGCCAAATTGGTCATATATTCCTTCAGCATCTAAGGCAAATAAGACGGAAACTGAATTTTTGGCAGAAATAAAAGAGCTTGCCAATAAAGCTGCAACAGCTACAAGTGTGGCGGAACGAGATGTTATAGATCGGAAAGTGTTGCAGTTAAGGGCAGAGTATTTATCGGAGGTGGCACCCAATAGAAAGGGATTGTATCAGTCTGCTCAAAATGCTATGAGTAAAAACAATGGCAGTAATCCTAAATGCCGTGGAATAGGAGAATTGTCGCTGCTTGATTTTTGGAAAAGTCAGAGGGGCGTGGCAATCTTGCTGAAAAGCAATTTGCTCTGGCAGGGGGAGGAGTGCTTACTTGTCCAATTCTAACAACAGGTGGGCATGGAGCTGTTATTGAATATCAAGGTGCAAAAGTGTTATCCAATACAGGAAATGGGTGGAGTTATGAAATGACACCTGCAGAACTCACAAAAAAGAAACAGTTTTATTCTATTTATTGGAGTGAATACCGTTCTGTAAAAGGAAACAGCGAGCCTGCTGAATTGCCGGATTATCTGGAAGAACGCAATGTGTTTGATGCAAAGGCATAAAGCGATATGATTGGTTTATCAAATCCTTCTGTTAAAGTATAGTTGAATCAAGGCGTGAAGGTTAAGTGTTTTAGAAAGGTGGTAATTATAATGAGAAAAAAATTAAAAGATTTGTTGGGTTGATGGCAGTAATTGCACTATGTTTTGGTTTGTTAAATATAAATCCAATAGAGGCACAAGCAGCTACATCTATTACAGGCAACAATACAAGATCAACGGCTTACAATTATGGCAGATGGTCATCGATTAATTCAAACTATGCAACTATTATATTAGAGAGTGGACAAACGGAGTCTTGGCTGGAATTTACATTAAGTCCGGGAGAACACATTTATTTAAGGGCATCATATGATGAAGAATATGCAGGTGAGTGGTTTGAAATACAGAATGGTGTAGGAATTACACAAGGCCTACCCCAAATGACACCAGAAGATGTTTATAATGCAGACAGTGTTACGCCGGATATATATCTGGACTGTGATAATGACTCGACTTCTACAAGAAATTATTATTTGGTTTTACATAGAGGCAGTGTGGACATAAACAGAAGTATCTACTTTTCACTATCAGCTTATAATAGAATAAAGACGTCATCAGTAAGCGTTTCAATTTCAGGAACGGCATCTAATCCGGGAAACAGCAGTATTAGCTTGTCGGGTGTTGATTCATCTATCATATCTGTGAATTTGACAAATGATACGAAAATTCCTGATAATGCTATTGTTACAAGTATTTCATCTTCTGGGACACAGTCCCCTAATCAGGGAAATGTGCATCATATGATTATGCCTGCAAGTAATGGCATTTGGTATACTTCAACGGTTTCCAGTGCAAATAGCGGTCACTATAATATTGATGTTGATGATGGGATACCTGTTAAGCAAAGATGGAATTTTAAGTATAATGCTCTTGCTACAGCTAAATCAACAATGAGAAATGTTAAGCTGACGATAGGGTTTCAGTATGATTTGCATGATACAGATTATGAGACTTATATAAGGTAGGGTGCAGTATGGTTATGGTAAGTAATTCTGATTATAGCAAAATACCAGCGGGCAGGGATTTTAATAACCTGCCTGCTGATTCTGGTACTGGCACAACTGTAGGTTATCTATACGATGGACTTACAGAGGAAGACCGTTTCGTACAAAAAGTTTTGCGGGAACATTATGATAAAATGTATAGGGAAAATATGTCACATTCCGATCCGATGGCATATGTAAGATCAAAATATTGCGATGTGACCTCTCCCAACTTTTGCTCATACATGACGGCAGACCAGCGTTCTATAGCTTACCGTACAGAAAAAGAATGCTGCAGACAGGAGGAAAACCTGTAGGTGGATTTGCCCGATATGATTATGCTTTGAAGGATTACAAGGATTTATATACGGGCGGTTCAAGAAGTACGGGTTATAGCCGTAACACGGATAAGGAAAAACAGTATGCCCGAAGTGTTATAAACCAGCAGATTTCAGAGCTGTTTTCCAATCATGGGATGTCCTTATCAAAAGAAACAGATTTGAAATTTTCTGTTAATCCGTATACATATCAATTAAACGTGTCAGGAAATATAGATAAAGATACTTTATCATTGATAGAGAAACTGCTGAATGAAGGAGATAATGCAAAAAACATATGGACACATGCGTGGCTCTGTATGCATGATGCAGATAATGAAATTGTCAATCTGCAAGCAAATACAATAAAGGTAAACCAGTATTCTTTATGGCATGAAGTGTATAATACAACAGGGTATGATATACGCAATGCGGCATACAAGAACGGTACTTTTATTGCAGAAGACGGTACAGATTTACTTGCATTGTTTAAGGAGAAAGCTAAGAACAGTGCAGGGTATGAACTTTATTCTAACAGGTGGTTAGAATATGCTAAAAATGGATGGAATAAAGGAAATGATTTAGTGTTGGAAATAGGTTTTGACAGTAGCGGATTGTATGACATAGGACAGGAAAAAGGATACGGAACAGAGCAGGATGCATGGATTAAAGGTATTAGTCAAAGTATATTTGATGCTAAAGTGTAAGTAAGAAAGAAGCACAAATAAATACATAGTGTATCTTGATATTCTGGTTTGTACATAAAAAGATGGTACTGTGGACCGCTCGACTTGGCAGCAGATAATAAGTGTCTCTGATGAAGCACGGCAAAAGATGTTCGATAATGTGAAAAGAGAGTTCATTCAGGAGAATGGCATTTCTAATGGTGATACAACAAAAAGATCAAAAATATTTAGAGAATATCAATTAAGTGTAAAGAAAGAAGATCGTGCAAAAGGAACATGGACTTTACAACAGTATGAGGGCAAATATCGGTCTGCTATGTATGCGGCTGTAAAGGCGGCAAATCCTGACTGGGAACCGGGACAGCCGTTTGATTCTAGCATACTTGATAGTGTTACAAGGGAATCAGTTGAAAGCAGTTTGGTACAAAGTGGCAATCAGTTTGTTAGAAAATCTATTGATTACAGTGTATAAATTCATGTGTACATTGAAGCGTTTGCATCAGAATATCATTTCATTACCTAAAAACAGGATAATAAACAGATATAACTTAAAAGAGGACGTTATCATAAAAAGGATAACATCCTCTTTTTTAGTGTTTGTTCAAAAGAGATAAAATACATTTTTTCATAGCCTCGTAGCTTTCTGGGCTGATGTCATGCTCCATTTTGCAGGCATCGGCGGCAGCAATTTCAGGGTTTACGCCCAAATGCACAAGCCAGTCTGTCAGCAGATTGTGGCATTCATAAACTTTTTCTGCAAGTTCTTTTCCAGTTTCGGTCAAACTGATATACCCATCGCCTGATACAGTGATATAGTTTCGATTTTTGAGGTTTTTCACTGCAACGCTCACGCTTGGTTTTGAAAAGTCAAGCTCATTTGCCACATCTATAGACCGCACGGTAGGTAAGCGCCTGCTTAATATCAATATGGTTTCTAAATAATCTTCAAGAGATTCTTCTGATTTATGTTGAATATATCCCATTACTTTTTCTCCTTACACTGATTTTTAGCAGTATTTTAACACTTGAGCGACAGGTTTTCAAGTTTTTGACAATTCATATATAGATTTTTGGAATTGCATAAAATTGGAGATATATTAAGCAATGGTTGCCGAAAAAAAGTTAAAAAGAATACATAAGAGAAAAGGATTTAACAAGCTTGAATCGTAAACGGTAAAAAGCGCGTACCGTGCATAATAGAAGAAATTTGTATATAATGGCCTTGAGAATAATCTATCTCAAGGCTATTATTAGTTACTATTGAAACTGTGAAAACTTATATCACTTTTCACAGTCCATGTACATAGCTTTGAAAACTCATACCAGTTTTGAAAGTGAGGTGTAGTTAGTGTCAGATTTAAAACACGATGTAATCGCAGAGCGCTGGGCCGTGCTCATAAAGGAACGCATGGAAAGCGGCATGACCGTCAGGGAATGGTGTCATGACAGGAATATCAAAGAGTCCAGGTATTATTACTGGCTGAGAATACTCCGCAGGAAGGCAGTGGAAAATACAGGACAGTCCCCGCAGGCATCGCCTTTTGTTGAAATTTCGGCAGACATCTGTCAAGAGCAGCTCCCTGCACCAGCCGCAGCGGTTATCAGAAAAGGAAATATTACCATAGAAGTAACCGAATCTGCTTCGGCAGGTTTTATCCAAAAAGTTATGGAGGCGCTGGCCAATGCTTGGTAATGTAAAACGATACAGCCGGATTTACCTGGCGTACGGCTACACGGATCTCCGTTTTGGAATCGACGGCCTGGCCAGAGTTGTACAGGATCATTTTTCGCCGGACCCGTTTCAAAAAGGCTGCCTTTTTCTGTTCTGCGGCAGGCGGACAGACCGCATCAAAGGACTTTTATGGGAAGGCGACGGCTTTGTGCTTGTTTATAAAAGACTCGAAGCGGGGCGCTTTCAGTGGCCAAGAACAGCGTCAGAAGCCCGTGAGATCACACCGGAACAGTTCACATGGCTGATGCAGGGGCTTGCCGTCGAGCAGAAAAGAAGGATCCAGGAAGTCACACCGGAAAGGACCTGCTGACAGGCATGATGACAGGTTTTGTGCAAAACATAGAAATTTCCTGCCCCTTTTCCGGTGTCGCTTTCCCGTTTCTGTACAGGGAAGAAAGCTGTACAGAAACGTCCTGTGCAGCTTTCAGAAACAGCTTTGCGCTTTTTTCTAATTAAATCCAAAAATAATCCGATATCTTTGAAAGCGCCTTTTGTGACGGTATAGTCTGTCGTCATTTTGACGAAGCCGGTCAAAAATTTTTCAGCAGGAATATCCTGTTTCTGCTATAATTGTGATATGGAAAAGATGATCTATACAGCAGATGAACTGAATAATGCCGACAGGGATGAACTCATCGGGATCATACTCTCGCTGCAGAAAAATATTGCCCGGATGACTCAAAACCAGGAACTGATCCTAGAACAGATAGCCATTCTGCGCGGACAGCGTTTCGGACGGCATTCTGAAAAAATGAATGTGATTGACGGGCAGATGAGCCTGTTTTTAACGAACCGGAAGCCACAGCCAGCGAACCGGGCACACAGGCAGAAGAACCGGATTTTGAGGAAGTTGTCATCCGCAGGAAAAAGAAGCAGAAAGGGAAACGTGAAGACGACTTAAAAGGAATGCCTGTAACGGTTATAAAACATGAAATGTCAGAAGAAGAACTAAAAGAAGCATTTCCGGATGGAAAATATAAGCGTCTTCCAGATGAAGTATATAAAAGGCTGGAATTCCATCCGGCTTCTTTTGAAGTAAAAGAACACCATGTAGCGGTTTATGCCGGTATGGATGATGAAACCGTTGTAAAGGCACAGCGTCCAAAGGATCTGCTGCGGGGAAGCATTGTCACTCCATCCCTGGAAGCTGCCATCATCAATGGAAAATATGTCAACTCCCTTCCGCTTTACCGTATGGAGCAGGAGTTCAAGCGCAACGATGTGAACCTGAACCGCCAGAACATGGCGAACTGGACGATCGAGTGTGCTGACCGCTATCTTGCAGTTCTGTATGACTATCTGCATAAGCTTCTATACCAGTATCATGTGCTGCAGGCAGACGAAACCACTGTCGAAGTTTCAAAAGACGGGAGAGCTGCCGGCTCAAAGAGTTATATGTGGATTTACCGCACCGGGAAATCTTATGAGGAAGCCATCGTCCTGTATGAATACCAGAAAGACAGGAAGGAGGATCATCCAGAGGAGTTTCTGAAAGATTTTCAGGGAGTATGTGTTACAGACGGTTACCAGGCATACCATTCCCTGGAAGAAAAAACCCCCGGCCTGACGATTGCTGGCTGCTGGGCACATGCGAGGCGTAAATATGCAGATGCGCAGAAAGCTATAAAGGATGAAAAAGAGCGTAAAGGTACGCTTGCCTATGATGCCCTAAAGCAGATCGGGGCGATCTATAAACTGGACAATGATCTGGCAGAGCTTACACCAGCACAACGGCAGCACAGGAGGCAGCTGGAACTAAAACCCCTGGTTGACGCTTATTTTGTGTGGGTAAAAAAACACCAGAGTGAAGTCCTGCCAAAATCCCAGACAGGAAAAGCCTTTGCCTATTCCGTGAATCAGGAAAGATATCTGCGCGTATTTCTGGAAGACGGTGAAGTCCCTCTGGACAACAATGCAACAGAATCTACACTGCGTGGTTTTTGTATCGGAAGGCACAACTGGAAGCTGATCGACACCATCCGCGGAGCCAGATCCAGCGCGATTATCTACAGCATTACCGAAACTGCTAAGGCAAACGATCTGAAAGTCTATGAATACGTGGAGTATCTCCTGACTGAAATACCGAAACACGAAGACGACACAAACCGAGATTTTCTGGAAGACCTGCTCCCATGGTCTCCAAACCTGCCAGAGCAGTGTCGGAAATCCAATAAATATGAAGTGAAATAAAACTGGAGCAAATCTGTTACTATCATACAGGTTTGCTCCAGTTTTGTATAGGTACTCGCGTTTTACCGTTTACCTTGAATCGGTCAGAAATGAAAGAAAAATAGAAGCTAAAACGGTTATAGTTGTCAGGAATTTTCGATTTGAAAAACCAATCAATAGTATATAAATTGAATTCAATAAGGCACGAATATTGTGCAAAAAACAACTTATATAATAAAAAAACAACCTATGGGTATTGGTATTCTTATCTAAAGGTGTATTCATTTTTACGGTATAAAAAGTATAATTGTACCTAAAGAGTGATAAAGGAGTAAATTATATGCAGACTAAACGTAAAAGTGATGAGAGCAAAGAATTATATAAGAAGATTGGTAATCGTTTACTGATGGTAAGACGTAATTTGCATTATACGCAGGAACAGATGGCAGAGATATTAGGAGTAAGCGCTGGATTTTATGGAATGATTGAAAGAGGCGAAAAGGCACCAAGTATCGAGAAACTGATTATAATCTACAAGGTTCTGGGAACGGATATTACATATCTATTGACAGGAGAGGAAAAAGTAGAACGAATAGAAAATTACATTGAAAAATGTCCTAAAGATAAAAGATTTGATTTTGAACAACTGATTAAGTATGCAATGAACGACCCCGCAGCAGAGCTGCGGGGTATCTGAAGGGTGGCTTCACTACATATAATCCCATAAGCTCAACTGTTTTGGCTCCAGTGCGCTTTGATAAAGCTTCTTATACTCTTTTTCTTGCCCTTGTTCTCTTACATATTTTGATATCACCGCTTCATTTCCATGTTCCCCTACTGTGGCAACATAATATCCGTCTGTCCAAAATTCCCCTCCCCATAATTTTTCTTCACCTGGGGACATTTGGCAAATACTTCTTTGGCTATTATGCTTTTCACTCTTTGTATTATTTTTGTGGGCTGTATGTTGGCACGGATTGTATCAGAAAATGTACATGGTCTTTATCTGTTCCTACCTCTATAAACTTTATCTCATACCGCTTTTCTATCTCTTCACATGTTTCTCTGATCACCTGGTCTACTTCATCATCTATTACTACTCGCCGATATTTCGCTGGACACACAAAATGATACATAAGCACTGATACATTGTGCGATTTGTGTATGTACTCACTCACCCCACAATTCCCCTTCCTTTTTCCTTTAGTATATCACAGCCTCTACTATTTGAAAAAGTTTGTTACGCAGCAGAGCTGCGGGGAATTAGACCCTGAGAGATTAAATATTGCCGGTGTTAAATAGAACTGATAAAAATTGGTTCAAACATTATGGTTATTTAATGGGTTGGTATTTCCGCAATTAAAATGCTGTGCGATTATTTGAATACAGGGAGTTAATGGAAATTTCCATCTTTGCAGAATTAGAACAAGCGCTAAAATGAGACTTGGTTTGGTCTGAAAGGTGGTTTTTTATTAAAATGATATTCAATTTGTGAGGTGATGGTATGTATAAAGTTGCGATTTGTGACGATGACGATAATTACAGGATGCTTATACGAAACATCATTGCAGAAGATAAAAATATGAAGAATGATACAATTTTCTATGAATATACATCAGGAGAAGATTTGTTGGATGATGTCAACCAAATGCATGACTTGTTATTTCTGGATATTGCCATGCCAGGAATAAATGGAAATAAGACAGCAAAGGAGTTTAGACAAATTAATAAAGATGCAATTTTGGTGTTTTGCACGAATTATCAACAACCAACAACGGAGTCTTTTAAGGTACAACCATTTAGGTATATTATAAAAGATTTGTATAATCAGGTGCTAAAAGATGAAATGCCAGATATTATTCGGGAAATAGTGCAACAAACAAATATTCAATATATAAATATTACAGATGATGGAAATGTGCACAGAATACCCCTAAAAGATATTTTATATATATCAGTGGCAAAAAGAGGTGCTATTATACATCAATATTGTGAAACAGGAGAAAAGGAAATTTCTTGTCGAGAAACGGTTAAAGAACTGTATGAAAAATTATCGGGTGAGGGGTTTGTGTATGCCCATAACAGCTATATCGTTAATATGGCAAATATAATTCATGTAAGAAAAATGTTCTTACTTTAAAGGATAATATAGAACTGAATATTTCACGCTCTAAACAAAAAGATTTTGACAGTTGTTTTTCGGACTTTTTGTGTTTGAGGTATAAAAGAAAATGATTACATATAATGTTTTGGGTAATTTGGTGTCATGCTGCTTTGAGATTGTTATGTTATCTGATTTTGCAAAAACTTTATTGGGTGGTCAGAGAAAATATGAGAGATATAAAAATTTAATTATATCTATACTGGTAATAGGAATACATTTGATGGTTAATATTTTTGATAATTCTATGATAAATCTGTTTGCTATTCCGATTATATATTATGCGTATGTTTTTATCAGTTATTCGGCTTCGGTTTTGAAATGTGTCAGTGTAGCGATATGTTTTTATTTTATGGCTATGGCACCAGAATTTATCGTTTCAGTGGTATTTGGTCTAAGTTGCAGTCATGATGCAGAGCAGATTCTAAATAGCGGATTAAGCCGTTTGTATCTTACATTTATAGCTAAGATTATCATGTTTATTATTGTGAAATGCGTGGAGCAGATACATAGGAAAAATGAGTATGAGGAGGCAAGTAATGGGATTTTCTGCAGTCTTCTTATATTGCCGATTGCGACAATGGTTATGTTGATTGGGGTTTTCTATGCGGGTATTCATCTTTCAATAAAGAATAAGTTGTTTCTTGAAATTGGTACAAGTATGTTGCTGTTTGCAAATGTGTTCATGTTTTATTTATTTGACAGATTGATTGATTCTATAGGAAAAGTAAACAAAATTGAGAGGCTCTATTTGAAAAGTGAAACTGAAAAAAGATATTATCAGCAAATGGGCAGGATAGGTGATAAACATAGAGGTTTTTTGCATGATGTTAAGAAATACATTAGTACAGCGGTAGAGCTTATACAGTCTGGGAATCCTGCTGAGGCAGTACAAATTTTTGAGAGAATGGATATAGAAATTAGAAGAATTTTCAAAATGAGTTACTGTAGCAATAAGATATTAATTTTATTTTGCTGGAGAGACAAGCTAAAGCCGAAGAATTAGGAATAAAATTCAAGGCAAAACTTTCCGCTGATCTGTATACAGATCTTATTGGTGATATAGACTTGATTTCTATTATCGGAAATTTACTGGATAATGCAATTGATGCTGCTAAACAGAGAAAAGATGGATTTGTAAACATTGCTATGTTCATGGCAAATGAAGGCTATTTTATGATTTGGGAAGTAAGCAATAATTTTGCAGTCCTGCCAATTTATGATAAAAAGGGATTCATTACAAGTAAGCGTAATAAAAATGAGCATGGAATAGGAATACATACAGTTGAGAAAGTGGTAAAGTCATATGATGGAAAATTGAATATTGATATAATTGATCAGAAATTTATAGCTACAATAATATTTCAAATAACTAAAAGCAGCCAAATAGTATAGGCTGCTTTTTTATTATTCCTTGTAGTTGCAAAATTTCCAAGTTAGATGTCGATTTTGCCAAGGGGATTGTTTATACGCTTTAAATATAGTATAAAAGAGAAAAAAGGAAAAAGGAGATATTTTGTAATATGAAAAGAATAATTTCAAAAAACTTTATGAAGATAATGGGAATAGTTAATTGTTTGGCTATGGTATTGGTGGTGCAAACAGCAAATTCAGCCTGTGCATGGATTTTAGGGCAGCCGGTGGAACCGGAAGAAGCTAAAAAAATGAGGAAGTTCTAAATGCTAGAAAAGATATCTGAACGATTGTTTAATTATCAATGCAAAAAGGAATGCTTGATGATAAGGAACACAGATTGTATGTATATGCATACAATCTGCTGATTTGTAGGACGATTGTATATCTGCTGATAGTAGTGTTTGGTATATGCATGGGCAGTTTAAAGGAAATGATAGTTTTCTTGTTGGCATTTGTACCACTAAGGCAGTACGCCGGAGGAATACATTTGGAAAAAGCAGAAAAGTGTATTGTTGCGTCTGGCATTTTGATATGCATATCAGGACAGTATCTTAAGTATTTTCCGATTCCTACTGTGTCAACATTTCTGTGGTGGATAGTATCAGTTGGCGTTATTTCAATGATTGCACCAGTGGAATGTAGCAATAAAAAACTTGAATCAGTGGAACGAAAAGTATATAAAAAGCGTTCATGGGTTTTGCTTGGGATAGAGAGTCTATCGATTTTGATTACTTTGCTGATGGATTATTTATGGATATCAAAAAGTATCATGGTATCACAAGTAATTATATCTATGAGCCTTATATTGGGAATATTAAAAGAAAATTTTTTGGTGTAATATTAGTTAATACTAACCAACTGCACAGGGGAGAGAAAAATGAATGAAAATGCAGTATTAAAATGCGAAAATATCGCTGATAAGCCATATGCTGCTGTTTCAAAGCTCTCTAGCTTCAAGAAAATTAGGGAGTTGGTTGCTTTGTTACAGCAGTATTTTTATACAAAGTATTTAACTTCTGTTCAAGTTAACACAGAAGAATTGATAACAAAAATCCGGGATGTTTTAGATCGGGAAATAAGTATATATTACTATGATTCTGCAAAAAGAAATGAGATGTTGCAGCACTTTGAAAATCTATTACCAGAAATGAGAAAATTGGTCCTATCGGATATTGAGGCAGCATATGAAAGAGATCCAGCAGCTAATAGCCGAATAGAAATTATTGCGTCTTATCCGGGACCTTTTGCAGTTATGATTCAAAGAGTTGCCCATAAACTTTATGAATTGAATGTGCCAGTTTTTCCTCGATGTATGACAGAATATGCACATTCAATTACAGGTATTGATATTCATCCGGGTGTAAACATTGGAGAAAAATTTTTTATAGATCATGGAACAGGCGTTGTGGTTGGAGAAACAACGATTATAGGTAATTGTGTAAGTATATATCAAGGTGTGACATTGGGGGCGTTATCTACAAGTGGTGGGCGAAAATTGAGGCATACAAAAAGACACCCAACGATAGAAGATGATGTTACGATTTATGCTGGAGCTACCATTTTAGGAGGGAATACGATAATTGGGAAAGGAGCAATTATTGGTGGTAATGCTTGGATAACGGAGTCTATACCTAAGCATTCCAAAATAAACGGCAATGATAGCAGACTTTAGATTCAAACAGTATATATTCAATAAATACATTGGAGCATTGAAACAAAAATGAAAATTAAGAAGTTCGTTAATGAAAACATATTTAAAATAAATAAATTGAGACTGCTTCCAGAAGAGATACATATATGGTGTATTAAATGGGAGTTATTAACGGCTTTTATTTTGAAAAACTGGAATATGATGAATGAATTTGAAAAGAGAAAGATTGATGGTTTTAAATTTTATGAAGATAAGATGAGATGTGCAACAGGGAAAATTTTAACGAAATTATTATTGTCCAGATATTTAAATTTGGATAATACGAAAATTGAAATTTATCATGGAATGTATGGAAAACCTTATTTAAAACAAATAGGTAAAGTGCCATTATTGCAGTTTAATCTCTCAGGGTCTAATTCCCCGCAGCTCTGCTGCGTAACAAACTTTTTCAAATAGTAGAGGCTGTGATATACTAAAGGAAAAAGGAAGGGGAATTGTGGGGTGAGTGAGTACATACACAAATCGCACAATGTATTAGTGCTTATGTATCATTTTGTGTGTCCAGCGAAATATCGGCGAGTAGTAATAGATGATGAAGTAGACCAGGTGATCAGAGAAACATGTGAAGAGATAGAAAAGCGGTATGAGATAAAGTTTATAGAGGTAGGAACAGATAAAGACCATGTACATTTTCTGATACAATCCGTGCCAACATACAGCCCACAAAAAATAATACAAAGAGTGAAAAGCATAATAGCCAAAGAAGTATTTGCCAAATGTCCCCAGGTGAAGAAAAAATTATGGGAGGGGAATTTTGGACAGACGGATATTATGTTGCCACAGTAGGGGAACATGGAAATGAAGCGGTGATATCAAAATATGTAAGAGAACAAGGGCAAGAAAAAGAGTATAAGAAGCTTTATCAAAGCGCACTGGAGCCAAAACAGTTGAGCTTATGGGATTATATGTAGTGAAGCCACCCTTCAGATACCCCGCAGCTCTGCTCTTAACTTGACCCACAATTATAACATATATTTTCGATAAGCAAGTAATGAGCAAAGAACCTCTAAGCCCTGACAAATAGAACGTGCTCCGGGCATACCATCGCTCGGAGCACCTTTTATTCCACTCAGAATCCCTAAATCATAAATCGCCTCTTTCAGTGTATATGTTTCAGGAATTTCTTTTGTTTTTCTTGCACAGCAGTATAATATTTTCCATTCTTCTTTATCAAACACAATTTCACTCGAGATTTCCGGACATATTTTTCCTAAATAAGTCAAATTTAGTATCTGCAGTGCGATAACCGAATATAGTAATGTTAAAAATTTTAATCTCTCATATTCCCTCGCCTGATTTTTCTCTATTTTGCATCCACTTTTTAAGATGAAATGAAAACGTTCTATTTTCCATCTGTGTGCATAACATTGTATCAGCTTTTCTATATCTTTTTCGTTTTTTACTCTTACCGTTGTTAGCAGAAACCATTCGGTTCCTTTTTTTCCGGATTCATGTACATAAATTGCTGTTAGTACAAGTTTTTCTCGTATATGTTTTTCTGTTCTCCTTTTTGGACAGTGAACCACAACCTCTTTATAATGATAATCCATTTTTACATTTCTGGCTGGAATGTGTTCTTTGGGATTCCTGCCCATCCTGACAACCATACTTCCAGCCACAGGAGACTGGTGGAGTTCATGAAAAATCTTTTTTCCGTCATCCACCATGCGGTTTTGCACTAGCCGAATCAGAAAATTTTCACCCAAATCTGCAGCGTTCGAAAAAAATTCATAAAAATCTCCTTCACGGTCACATACTGTCAATACCGGAATATCTTCTGCAACCCTCTGATGAATTTCGTTCATTGTATGAATCCATCGGTAGCTCTCTTTTTCTTCTATTGGCCTGGAACGTTTTTCATCTTTTGTTCCAGAGTCATCCCTGCGTACATCCCTCGTATGTATTTCCTGATAAAGAAGGCCCAGGGGAATTCCCTGGTCTGTGGCCGCTATACAAGAATGTACAAGCATTCCCCTCTGTTCCGTACTGCAATGGTATCCCATTCCTTTGATTGCTTTCCGGTTTCCAAATCCAACAGATGTGGTATCCTGAATGGCAAGTATCCAATCTGCATCCGCATGTTTCATTTTTTCTACAGTTGCCCTAGATACACTATCCAACAGTTCATCCCTGGATACATCCTTATTACTAAAGAAGCGATACGCTGCTTTTGCAGAACTTCTGGATCCGGCTGCCGCCCAGGTGGATTTATCTGGCGCTGCAGCAAATGCATCCATAATTTTAAAAAAACGTGATTTCAAACGCTGATCAACAAATTTTACATCTACAAATTCCGTTTCCCAATTCGTATATTCTGCCGTCATATGGATCACCTCTTTTCTTTAGTATAGCATAGAAACAAGAGGATATCCATATAAACTTGTGGGTCAAGTTAAGAGCTCTGCTGCGGGGTCGTTCATTGTTTCTCATTCGGGAGAAATTGTCATAATAGCATTTACTTATTCTAATAATATAGGGATTGATGTAGAACAGATCGATCCATTTTTTGAACATGAGAATATTGTTTATAGTTTCTTTTCAAAGGAAGAGATAGAATATTATATTCAAAGGGAAAAGTCGTTAGAAGTATTTTACCAGTTATGGACGGCAAAAGAAGCATACCTGAAAGCAGTTGGTAAAGGATTAATAGAGGAAATGAATACTTTTTCAGTTGGAAATAACTGTATTATTAAAGATAGGGAAGTGAGAAAAGATTTTTATGTAGAATCTATAGAGATAGGCAAAGATTATGTTGCTTGTCTTGTTTCACAAAAAATAGATTAGGTTTCAATGATAATATAAAAATATTTATTTTGTAAAGGAGCTTCCTGTATAATTCAAGTATAGGGAATTCCAAGAAAGAAGGTTGAGAAAAAAATACCTCAGAGTAAAATAAGATTACTGACTTGCAGGTTAGTGAAAATCTTATTTAACAGAGAGGTATCTAAAATGAATTGTAACACACAAAACGCAAAAATTGCATCCATAACTGAAAAAACTTTGATTGTTGGAATCGATGTAGGAAGTGAAACCCACTATGCCAGGGCATTCGACTGGCGCAACTATGAATATACCAGAAAGCCACTGGAATTCAGTAATACAGAGGCAGGGTTCCAGGCATTCAAAGCATGGATGGAGGATATAGCGGCGAAACACGGTAAAACTGCTGTGATACCGGGCATGGAGCCGACAGGACATTACTGGTTTGCCCTGGGGAAATTCCTGCAGGACAGCGGGATGAGACCTGTGCATGTGAATCCCCACCACGTGAAAAATCAAAAGAACTGGATGACAACAATCCCAACAAAAATGACCGTAAAGACCCAAAGACGATCGCTGCGCTTGTCAACGAGGGACGGTTCTCGTACCCTTACATACCAACCGGTATCTATGCAGAGATCAGGAGCCTGTCAAACCTGCGCTTCCAGACGCAGGAGGAGCTCACGAGGATCAAGAACCGCCTGGCCAGATGGTTCGCCATCTACTTTCCTGAATACAAAGACGTTTATGGGGATTATAAGGCGGTCAGCGGGAGGATGGTGCTGAAGGAGGCACCGCTGCCGGAGGACATCAGAAAACTGGGAGTGGAAGGTGTGAACCGGATATGGAGGGACGCAAAGCTCAGAGGCGCCGGAATGAAGAGGGCAAAGACCCTGGTATCGGCAGCGGAGCACAGCGTAGGAAGTAAGGAAGCACCGGGAGCGGCAAGGATGGAACTGAAGAACCTGCTCAACGACATGGATGTATATACCTCAAGGCTGGAGGAACTTCTCGTGAAAATAGAGGAAAAGCTGAAAGAGATCCCATATGTTGATAAACTGATGGGGATTAAGGGGATCGGCTTGGCAACAGTCAGCGGATTCATTGCGGAGGTGGGAGACATAGGACGTTTTGACAACCCAAAGCAGTTACAGAAGCTGGCGGGATATGCGATTGTGGCGAATGATTCCGGGAAGCATAACGGCGAAAGTCGGATCAGTTACAGGGGAAGGAAACGCCTGAGGTATGTGCTGTATGAAGCAGCGATATCCTTGATTGGGAAGAATGCAGAGTTCAGGGCAATACATGAGTATTACCGGACACGTAAAGAAAACCCATTAAAGAAGATGCAGTCTGTCGTAGCGGTAGCGTGTAAGGTTCTGAGGATATTCTACACGATACTGACAAAAGGTGTAGACTATGATGCCGGAAAACTGATGGGCAACATCAGGAGACCACAGAGCCAGGCAGCGTAATAAACGAACATAAACCACAAGCGGGCAATGCCCTGTCATAGTTGGGTTGAACTTTCAAAAATTTTGATTGAGGGTTGAATCCAGCTGTGACAGGAAAGCTGGAAAGTATGGGGAACGATCCGGGAAAACGTCCACCGAAAGGTGCCGGTGAGGGAAGCATATGAGACAGGTCAGTAAGACTTATAACAAAGAATGAGCCGGTAGTCGGCAGGAATATTATCCATAGGGCATGACCCTGTAAAGGAGCTAAGCTGACACCCTGGTTATGGACAGGCGGGACAAAGGAAGTTAGGACCCGGCAGAGATGCTGGTGATCCTGGTAGACACGGGAGGCACGCTGCCGTAGAAGGAGGGGCATACACAAGGCCATGTAGAGCGGAAACGGAAGACGTTCTACTTCGTATACCCCAACACCTCTATTTTCGTACCAGATACAAAGAAATGTCCATCATCTTGGCTCATTCATCTGAGATATGTAACTAAAAATCCTTGAAAAATAAGGAAAAAAGACTTGACTAAATAGGGAGGAGATAGCACTGACGCAGGAAGAACAGAACGCATTGCTTGACGAGGTGGAGGACAGTTGGTATAAAGAAATGTTTTATTTCATGTGCTTAACCGGAGTGCGAGTGGGAGAACTTGGAGGGCTGAAATGGTCGGATATTGATTTTGAGAAGAAAGTCATCTGCATCAATCGGTCATTAAGCTGTAGCTACTGTAATGGGGTGAAAAGAGAAATTTTGGTAAGCCCTAAGACAGTAAATTCAATCAGACAGGTTCCTTTCCTTGGTGAAATGGATGAAATCTTAGAATCTCAAAGAGAAAAGCAGGTTAAACTGAAGAAAGAGCTGGGAGCAAGATGGAGGAGCGGAGACGAATTTGACGATTTAGTATTCACTACAAGCATGGGAAGCCCATGCAGCAGATATATTGTCCAAAAGGAGATAAAAAGGCGGTCAAGCGAATGAGAGAGCAAGAGGCAGTGGCGGCAGTGCAGGAAAAGAGGGAGCCTAGAGTTGTCAGAGATTTCCATCCACATACATTAAGGCATACCTTTGCTACCCGCTGTTTTGAGAATAAAATGGAGCCAAAAGTAGTGTAGGCACTGTTGGGGCATTCCAGTATCAGTATTACCCTGAATATCTATACACATGTATTGGATAAGAAGATGGACGAGGAACTCCAGAAGTTTGGTTCAGCGAAAACACAGGAACGGGAGGCATATGCCGGACTTGATGTAAAAAAAGTGAAAATTACAGCTTTAAGCCATTGCTGAGTAAATTTGAGGGAAGGACCTTACCCCCAAATTCCCCCAAATGGAGAATGGCCATCCCCCAAATTTGAAAAATCAGAAATCGGAAATTTTAGAAAGCAAAATGAATTTTCCCCCAAAATAAAATTTGGGGGATACGATTGAAAAGCCGCTGGCTTAGAACAGTCAAAAATCATTGCAAAGCCAGTAAAATACATAGTTCCGGGGATATGCGACTGGAACACAAAAAGGGGAAAGTTCGCAAAACAGATGCGTTAGTGAACTTTGCGGCGAATTTTATAACGAAACGAAAAGAATCTATGGGTAAATGCTCATAGGTTCTTTTTTTGAACTTTATATATGAAAATATTAAAAGTTGAAGTATAATTAAGAGAAAAATAATAATTTCAGAAGGTGGATATGATGAGTTATCTTAGAATGTATAGAGATAAATTTGTAGAATCGAATGATTTGGAATACATTTATATGAATCAATCTTTAAAATTTGTGGATTATATGGAGCAAATTGGATTGGGAGATAAAATAGTAGAAATTGGAAGTCAGCAATTAAAAGATTCGGTTTCATTTTATCATGGGAAAAGTCTCATTCAAACTGTTAATACAATGAATAACCATTTGATTGCAATAAAAAATTTTTTGTTTATCTTTACAAAGAAGGAATTGCTGATAATATTTTAATAAAATTGCAGATTATGATGCTTTTAGGGATGAGATTATTACAGAGAATAATTTAAAACCTTCTAGTAATAGAGGATATATTGATGCAGATCAAATAAAAGAATTATTAGATTATTTTAATAGCTATCCTAAAAAGTATAGTAATATGACAATGATAGGGTTCTTTTTTAAGATTACATTACTGGTTCCTGCAAAACGAAAAGTAATCGCTAATTTGAAAGTGAAAGATTTTTCAGATGATTTTGAGCTGCTGTATCATAATGGTATTAAAATCAAATTACCACGGGCACTTAGCCAAGATATAAAAAGAGAGTTAGAAAAGATAAGTAGAGAAATTTGTGAGGAAAATTTATTTTTTGAATTGTTTTGTAGTTGTAAATATTCAGAGAATGTGTTTAATACACCATTTTATTATGCACTGAGAGAAACTGGATATGATGTGCCAGAGGATAAAGATACATTCTCTGTAGAATGCATTAGAAATACTGGGATAGTGAATTTAGCAGTGAATGGTGCGAATCCTTATTTGATTGCACGATTAACAGGATTAAGTTTGGGAAGTCTGGACGTATTATTGCGTAGATTCGAGATCAATATTGATGAACAAAGTAACATTGGCGAAATGATAAACAGGGAAATTAGTAAATTTCAATTTTATCAGGATATATAATTGAATTTGATATATCGATTACTTTGGAATGATACTTTAAAAAAAGGTGAACTTAGTGATTATGTTAAATTTGTCAGACGGTGTCTGACAAATTTAAGGGAGGTAATACATGGGCGAAATTAGATTAAATACTGTATTGGAAGATTTAATTTTAAACATTGAAGAAACCGTGAAAAGAGCAAAAGAGAACTTAGCAGGTGTTGTTAATAGCACCATGACAGAAACCTATTGGCTGATTGGAAAATATATTGTGGAATCAGAACAGAATGGTAATATAAAAGCGGCATATGGAAGTAAATTACTTACGACACTTTCTAAAGAATTGACGTTGCGTTTAGGTAAGGGATATAGCCGGCCTAATCTAAATAATATGAGAAAGTTTTATTTAAGGTATTCAGATTATCATTTAGTATCTGATAAACTGAGTTGGTCACATATCTGTGAATTGATAAAAATTGATGATGATTTGGAAAGAAGTTTTTATGAAAAAGAAACGATAAGCGAAAAGTGGGGTGTTAGGGAGCTACAACGTCAAATGGAATCTGCACTTTTTCTTCGATTGGCAGTGAGCCGTGATAAAGAAGGAATTTTATCATTAGCACAGGAAGGAATTGAGATTCAAACACCTGAAGATGTTATTAAAAACACTTATACTTTAGAATTTTTGAATATACCAGAATTGAAACAATATTCGGAAGGTGATTTGGAACAAAGAATAATTGATAATCTTCAGATATTTTTGCTAGAACTCGGAAAAGGTTTTACCTTTGTTGGACGACAGTATAAAATAACAGTAAATAATATTCACTACCATGTAGATTTGGTATTTTACCACCGTATTTTAAAATGTTTTGTGCTAATTGATTTAAAGAAAAATTCGGTTAGACATGAAGATATAGGTCAAATGAATATGTATCTGGGGTATTTTGCAATGGAAGAGAATATGCCAGATGACAATGCGCCTATTGGGATTATTTTAAGTAAAAATAAAGATGAATTGCTTGTAGAATATGCTACTTATGGGATGGACAGCAATCTATTTGTTTCAAAATATGAATTATATCTGCCTAACAGAAAAGAGCTGGAAAAATTGGTTTATAATATTTTACATGATGATATACAAAACGGATAAAATACAAACGTATAGACTGTAAAAAGATATTTCGTGATAATCTGTAAAAAGGTTAGGAATTTGGGGGAAGAGCCTTACCCCCCCAAAAAAAATTCCCCCAAATGGAGAATGGCTATCCCCCAAATTTGAAAAATCAGAAATTGAAAATTTTAGAAAGCAAAATGAATTTTCCCCAAAATAAAATTTGGGGGATGCGGTTGGAAAACCGTTGGCTTAGAGCAGTCAAAAATCACTGCAAAGCCAGTAAAATACATAGTTCCGGGGATATGAGACCGGGACGCAAAAAAGGGAAAGTTCGCAAAACAGATGGGAATGTAAGCGAAGTTTGCATTTGAAATAACCGTATAAAAATTATAAGGCTCCAAATGCCTTGTAATCACGCATTTTCAAGTGATTATGAGGGATTCGGAGCCTTTTTCTGTTCAAAAAAAGGTCAAGTTGGAAATGCCGTCTTTTACCGTTAAAAACCGTCTAAAATCACTTCAAAATGAGAAATTGAAAGAGGTCAGGTATCAGGACGTGTACCACAAAGCGCTTGTATATTGTCTTGGTATCAGTGATGACACAAGTAGAAATATCAAAAGCATTTATAACTTTAAAACAGGCTGTGTAAAAACGGTGTGCCTGCATGAAGGCTGGCAGACTAGCGGGAGCTTAAAAGTAGTCAGGATGGCGTTTAACCTTTACTGCAATGGTACGCCAATTGTCTTTGATTATGATGATGAGGAGGAACAGATGGACGAGTGCAGACGGTACACAGTGGAAGAACTGTTCTGCTGTGCCTATGCGCCTTATTTTTGGCAAAAGTTGGATACATTCCCTATGGAAATTTCATCATACGGACGGTATGGAAGTATTGGGAATTTCGCCTATGTTGTCCCATAAGCAGTGCTTGCTATTTTTGCTATTCTTGTCTTTCGACACTTCCGGAGGGTGTGTCGGTGTCTATATGGTTTTAAAGTAAACTTCTAAAGATGAAGTGATTTGCAATTGATTTTATATGATTCAGACGCTAACATATCAATATAGCTGTGGAAAAAGATTGAGCAGTGAGGGAATTTAGGAGAGTATTTTGGGAACTTGCCATACTTTGTCAGGTTACTTAGTTTATAATTATAATATAAGGGATGTGAGTGTCAGAAGGCAGGTTGTTTAAAATTTTGTATTACTTATTAGATAAGGGAACAGTAACAGCTCCTGAACTGGCAAAGAAATTTGAAGTATCAGTAAGGACAATTTATCGTGATATTGATATGTTAAGCGGTGCAGGTATACCCGTTTATATAACGACAGGTCATGGGGGCGGAATCCATTTGTTTGATAATCAGGCTTGTTATTATAGTGCGCCTGGCGGCGCACGTTTCCAACAGGTGAAAGTCCTGAATCCGCCTGGTAGTGGTGTTGCTACCCATTTTGCCTGACCTATAATTACGCTGGTTGCCTGTCACAGAATTAACCGATATAATGACATGAGAACAGAGAAAGGAAAAGGTTTCAGGACACTAATCTTTTGCACAGAGCTGTGTCCTGAAACCATCATAAAAACATGGTCATTATATCAAAATATGAAGTAGAATACAAGGAAGCTGAAGATATTTTTAATCAACGGTAAAGAAGAAGGTATCTGTCCTTGCTGTGGGAGCCCTCTTAAATACAGGGACAGCAGGAAATGGGTGCACGGGATTGCGGGAGGAGGGAAGGCGTCCCCGATCCAGGCGCACCGGATGGAGATTGGGGCATTTGCATCCAAAGTGCCGCCCGTGCCTTTGGGGATGACGGGAAACATCCCGGAAACGTCAAGGCTTTTGGACGCACTGGAAAAGAAATATAAGGAAGACCACGGGCAGATGGCGCGGGCGCTTTCTTTCGGAGAGTACGGGAAGGATGAGGGGAGCCATGTATGAGGCTTTTTTTGAAATGGAGCATACACCGTTTACAAGGGACATTCCGGTGGAGAGGCTGTATACATCCCCCCCCCGGATAGAGGACGCCCTTGGAAGGCTTGTTTATGTGGTTGACCACCAGATGTTTGCCGTGGTGACGGCAAATCCCAGATGCGGGAAGTCCACGATGGTGAGGATGCTTGACGGCAGGCTTGGAAAGGAAAAATACCTGCTGTTATACCTGTCGGATTCGAAGCTGACGCCGAGATGGCTGTATGCGGGACTTTTAGGGCAGCTGGGTCTGGAGGCGCATTATTTCAGCGGGGATTCCAAACGTCTGCTGCAGAAAGAGATCCGTGCAGTCAGCGCGGAGCAGAAAAAGAAAGTCGTGTGCGTGCTGGACGAGGCGCACCTGTTAGGGAAGGACATGCTGGAAGAGCTGCGGTTCCTGCTGAATTACCAGTTTGATTCCACAAGCCCGATGTCGCTGGTGCTTGTGGGGCAGACGGAACTGTGGGAGCAGAAACTGAAGCTGCAGGCATATGAGGCCATAAGGCAGCGGATAGACATGAACATTGTCCTGGGGAGGCTGGACCATGCGGAGACAGGGAAATATATCGCAGCCCATATGGCATATGCAGGGGCAGGGAAAGAAATCTTCACCAGCGGGGCGGAGGACGAAGTCTATAAAATATCTGCGGGCATCCCGCGGATGATAAACCGGGTATGTGAAAAGGCGCTGATGTATGCCTGCCAGCAGCAGAAGAGGCTTTTGGATGAACATATGGTACGTTTTGTGGCGGACCATGAAATGCTGGGAGGTGCGGGATGACGGTCTGGCCGGAGGGAAGCATGGAGTTTGTGTGTACCGTGCCGGCAGAAGACAGAGGACGTGAACAAAGATGGCTGGGGGAAGTTATGGTAAGAAGCCACAGTATGTGTATGGCAGAGCTTCTTATTTATGGAAGGGAAAGCTGCATCAACGCAGTGATCGGCAAATATATGAGCGGCCAGTATATCTGTATTCCGGACATTGATACAGGATGCCCGTTGAGCAGGTTGTCAGATATATTCTGGAACAGGGAGAGGCTGTCAGCGCATATGAATGAGACAGATGCGGTAACCGTTGCGCATGCCCTGAGTGCATTATCAGGGTATACAGGGAGGGACTGGCTTTAAAGGGAGACAGGACAACTGTACGCAAAATAAATGTTAGGCGAAGTGTGCGGGGAATTGGGACAATTACATAAACTGGAAGAAAAACAGGCCGTCCGGGATATCCAGGGCGGCTTTCCTGCATGAATTGTACATGGATGTTGGAACAATTTCCGGCGCAGATAAGAGAGGCATGGTTCGAAAGAGTCAGACAATATAAGATAGAAACATGGAAAATGCAGTTCGGAGGGCTGCTGTAGACTGGAAATAAATAGTTGTATATACAATTGATTGTGTGACAGGAAAATGGGTGATTTTACGACAGCAGGTGAGGTTGAATCTGTGACAGCTCATGAAGTTATTAACATCATTGACTATGTAAAGAATCCGCAGAAAACTGATTTTGGGAAATTCATTTATGGTTATGAGTGCGACACCCGGACTGCTGATGCGGAGTTCCTTTTATCCAAGCGCCAGTATGCGAACCTGACCGGACGTGACCGGGGCGCGGATGATGATATGATAAGCCATAGCAGGGTTTCTGTTTCAGCATAAGCGCTGCTGCCTGCTTTTATAGTATGGATGGAGAAATTTTGCTTGAAACGCTTAAACAATAGCTCCACCTGCCAGCGGCTCCTGTAAAGGTGCAGGATTTCTTCGCCGCAGTATTCTGCGCCAAGGGATGTAACAAGCGTGATCCATCCGGCGCCGAGCAGCGTTTCTGCTTGGATCCGGTGCTGGTTTTTGGAAGCTTTCCGGGTTTTGCGTTTCCTTGCTTTTGCTACCTGTCCGTCCGGGAGCCTGTGAGCGATTACCCGTACAGAGACGGTTTTCCCCTTATATCTGCAAAAACCGAAAACATCTATCCACCCCATATGCTTTTCTTCCGCTTCTTTCAGAAGGGCTGTCAGGGAAATTTTTTCTCCTTGTGTATTATAAAGGCAGAAGTTTTTTGGCGTGATGCGCAGGATTACATCTGCACCCTGCCCTTGTGCGTAAATAAAATTCTGCGCTGTCCCATATCCGGCATCGGCCATGACAAGGTCCCCTTTTTTCATTGAAAAATGCGTCAGGGATTCCGCTGTATGCCGATCGGTAACCTTTACTTGTTTCATCCTGTTTTCATTCAATGAATAACATAGATGGATACGCTGCTGCTTTTGCTGTTTCCCATTCTGGCGTATGACAGACGCATCCACCAGGAGTACATTTTTTACACCGTCAAAAGCAGAAATATCCGCAGTCGGAAGAAAGGCGGAAAGCAGGGAATGGAGTATTTCACGCAGGAAAGGCGCCGCTTTGGAAAAACGCTTGCGCCAGGCGGTGTCAGAAATAACGGAAATTCCAAGGGCACAGGCGGCAGCCGCAAGGATACGGAAGGAAAAATTAGAACTGGCGTAGAGAAAGAGCATCCTAAGCAGGTCCAGGCAAGAGCATACGCCACGTTTTCTGTGCAGGGCACCGGTGCGTTTCGCCATTTCGTCCATTTGCTGCGGCAGGTGCGGAAGGATTTTATTGTCCCAGTTTTTAAAAACTTCTTGTATTTTGCTGTTTACTTTGTTAAAATCATTTTGAAAATTCATAACAGACCTCTTTTAGTAAATTATTTGGCAAAATCATTTTACACGAAAGAGCGTCAGTTATGAATTTTTTATTTTATAAATCTTCTAAAATATTCACTTTTTGTATAAATTTTCCTTAAGTTCGCGCTTATGGGGGTTATCCCTCAACAAGCATTTTGCATTGCTTGCCAGTATGTGAAAAGACCTATTTTTATGAGAATTTGAAGTATATGAAGGGTGCGGTATTCTGCCGCACCCCTTAAATTTTCGTGCTTTAGTTACTGTGTAAATAACACCTGATTTTGTCGTATTTTGTTGATTAAATTCAGTAAATCCATGACACTTCTGGAAGAATTATAGCACTTCTCCCTATATAATGCCCCAAAATGAGGGAGGTGGACATAATAAGTAAATCTGCTCTCCTTCACTAAAGGAGGGCATGGAAAATGCTGCCGAGGTCAGAATACCGGCCTCGACATAGCCGGTCATATAAAAGAGATTCAAACCCCGTAATCCTGCGATGGATTGCGGGGTTTTTCCATTCGACAGGATTTTGCATTTTCCATCTTGCTCCGCCAGATAGTGACGGAACACGACTGGCGCAGCTTACCACTGTACGGTGGGCGCTCCTTTTTACAGATAAGGCGCAGGACAAGCCTGCCGCCGGACTTGTGCGGTGTAGATCACCGCCCCTCTGATTTCGATTTGCCCATTAACCCACTCAAAATCGAAATTGGAGGATTACCATGAAAGAAATCAATCTGCGGGATTATTACCCGTTTTATACACAGGACGCTATTGTTGAAGTACCGGATGAAGTGGCAGCCCTTCTCCATGAATTAAAATTAGCAGAGGCCGCTTCTTTTCTGCGTACATACCGGCATAAAGCATACTTTTCACTGGATTACGATACCAATGTGGAACGTGATGCACTGGTGGTGGTTCTGACACCGGCTGATATTTTGGAGCAGAAAGAAGAAAATGATCGGCTATACCAAGCGATTGCTTCCTTGCCTGAAAAACAGCGGAACCGGATCACTTCTCATTTTCTTCTCGGCATGAGTATATCGGAAATTGTAAAAAGCGAAGGTTCCGGCGCCAGCTCTGTGCATGAAGGAATCCAGAGAGGGCTTCGGAGTCTGAAAAAAATTTTGAAAAAAATGGAGTCAGACCCCGAAAAAAACGCCTGAAAATGAAATGAATAATAGAGGGACATATTCGGCGGGACAAGCCTGATGGGTGTGGCCGGTAACACACGTTCCGGCCCGCCCAACTGAAATACTGTCATAACTGCCACAACCCTCGATTGTTCTTTGACAACTGAATATACGATGCCATAGGTACTTTCCCTGTATTCCGAGCGGCAAATGGAGCGGCGCGATGACAGACGGCTTTAAGGAGGTGGTGAAACCCAGCCGTCCGAGCGATCTACGCAATCCATTGACCTGGCTGTGGCAGGCCAGACGCAATGACCGATACAGGGTACAATGATACTTTCTCACGACCCGTCAAAGACTTGGGGGGGGAGTCCCTTCTGTGTTCGTTAGCTCTGGCGAAGCGACGGCACAAGCAGGGCTATGATGCGGTAAAGCTGACCGCAGCCTGTGGCATCCCCGGCCCGGAAAAGGGCCTGCCGGGGGCGTGGCAAATACGGCAAGTTACCTAAAAACCATCTATGCCGTTGATTTGATTTTCGAGCAGCGGCATGGATTCCTATAAAATCGAAATCAGATACCATGAGGCCGGGCCGCTCTTTCAGTGTGTCCGGCCTTATTCATGTGATTTTGATGATTCAGTATGAAAGGAAAGGAGCTGCTGTTATGAGTCACACACCGGCATATACGGTCATTCAAACACCGGAGGCAGATAAACTTGCCGACATCCGGGATGTATCTGTTAATAAGGATTTGCCGCGAGAAGAAAGGATTGCCGAGTTTATTCGGCAGATCCGAGACCCGTATCATTTCAAATGCGGCAGATTTGTTGTCCGGGCAAGTTTTTCCCAGGAAGGTGCCACCCTGGAGGAATGTCTGCGCGGAATCCTTCGCTGAAATTTGCTGATTTTTTTCATTTTGGGAGCTGATTTTTCCCGCATGGAGCGTTATAATAAACATGGAAAAGGAATTGAATACCGATAAGCAGACTGCACTCCTTGAATTGCGGGGATTTTTCCGTGATGAAAGGAGTGTTTTTCTATGCAGGTTTATAAGGCTGCCAAATATATCCGCTTATCTTATACGGATGACAAATCAAATGAAAGCAACAGTGTCGGCAATCAACGAAAGCTGATCGAAGATTTCGTGAGCCGTCACCCGGAAATCGAGCTGATTTCCGAAAAGGTAGACGATGGGTACAGCGGAGTTATCTTCGAACGCCCTGCGGTGCAGGAATTACTTGATCTGGTACGGGCCAATCGGATTGACTGTATCATGGTAAAAGATTTTTCCCGGTTTGGTCGCAACAGTTTGGAAACCGGCTACTTTATCGAGCGGGTATTTCCGCTGTTCCATACCCGCTTTATCTCTGTCAATGATGATTTTGACACCCAAAAGTTAAAAGGTGATACCGGAGGTATGGAAGTCGCCTTCAAGTATTTAATCAGTGAGTATTACAGCCGTGATATGTCGGTAAAGACCAAAACGGCCAAATACCTGAAATTCCAGCGTGGCGAATACCAAAGTAAAATCTGCCCTTACGGTTATCGCAAAGGGGAAAATGGACGGATGGTGCCGGACCCGGAGACTTCCGAAGTAGTCCAGAAAATTTTTGAATATGCCGTAAATGGCATGAACGCAGCCGATATTGCACGGGAGCTTTCCCGTCAGCAGATTCCCACGCCCGGAGAACATAAGGCCCGAAAAGGAATTAAGACACACGATGTTTCAAGAACTCACGGAATGTGGTGCAATTCTACGGTGCTTCGGATTTTTGCTGACGAACGATATATGGGCACTTATGTGATTGGCAAAAGAGAGGTTACGGAAATTGGCGGCCACAAGATGCGGAGCAAAGCGGAAAGCGACTGGATCAAAATACCGGACCATCATATACCGCTGGTGAATGAGGAAATCTTTTCAAAGGCCAATGCCTCTATTCAGCGTTTTAAGATTCCAAACAGGAAAAAGCACAACTATCTCCTGCGTGGGAAGGTTATCTGTGGATGCTGTAAACATGCCCTGCACCTGGCAAACGGGACATCTTACCGGTGCCGCTTTTCCAGCACGATTCCTTCACTGGACTGCTATAACATTCATATCCGGGAAAAAGAACTGAACCAGCTTGTTTATGAATTACTGTGCAAACAGTTCCAGGTAGCATTTGGCGTTGACAGCTTAGCGGATCTCCGTAAGGTAGATACCGTTGCTTTACGTCAAGCTGACTTTGACCGGCAGATTTTGAACTGCAGGAAGAAAAACGGAAGCTGTATGAATCGCTTGTTTCCGGGGGGATTCCGCTCCCGAAATACAAGGAGCAAAAAGAGCAGATCAGTGAAAGGCTGTTGGAAGTGCAGAATACCAAAGCGGTTGTCATGGCCCGTCTTGAAGCCGAACAGGAAGAACGGCAGCACCAGCGCCAGCAGATAGATATTTCCCGGATGCTGACGGAAAGCAATGGGCTGTCTTTGGAATTGGTTGATCTTCTGATTGATAAGATTTATGTTTACCCTGATAAACGGGTGGATGTTGAATTTAAGATAAGGGACAGTTTGGCAGCTCACAAATGAGGAAAAGGGATTGATTATGCGAATTGCATTTTATTACAGAAAAGGCAGCACAACTTTTGGCTGTATGCTG
The DNA here is from genome assembly GCF_000364225.2 of Eubacterium plexicaudatum ASF492. GTDB lineage: Bacteria > Bacillota > Clostridia > Lachnospirales > Lachnospiraceae > Eubacterium_J > Eubacterium_J plexicaudatum. The sequence continues at coordinate 1,826,032 of NZ_AQFT02000001.1, read as the reverse complement.
CCGGAAGAAAAGGAACGACTTCATGCTTTTTTGGCCGCCGAACAGAAACGGGAGGCGGCAAAATCCCTATCAAGAAAGCTGGATCATGGGGACAAGAAAAAATAAATATTTTTTTGTCGTGGGCTTGACATAAGGGTGTCTACCTCAATGAGTTTGACCAAGAATACGGAAAGAGAGGAGTTCCATGCATCCGGTACGCTGATGATATAGTGCTGTTGGCAAAGAGCAAACGGGCATCGGAGCGGCTGTTGGAAAGCAGTACAAAATATCTTGAGGAAAATCTGAAATTGACAGTAAATCGAGAGAAAAGCCGCACGGTGAGTGTGTATGCAATTCGAAATTTTAAATTCCTTGGCTTTGCATTGGGAAGGAACGGAAGCGGAATTTATATTCGAGTTCATCCAAGGTCATGGAAGAAGTTCAAGACAAAACTGAAATACCTGTCTTCCCGCAGGTTTGTGCAGAGTATCAAGCCGAGCCTTGGGAAAATCAGGGAGTACGAAGAGGGTGGCTGAACTACTATGGAATAGCAAGTATGAAGAACAATATAGAAGACATCAATGGATGGCTCTATCACAGAATACGTATGTGTATATGGAAACAATGGAAGAAACCGAAAACAAAGGTAAACAATCTAATGAAGATGGGAGTGCCAAAAGATTTGGCGTGGCAGGCAGGAAACAGCCGCCGAGGCTATTGGTTCACGACGCATACAGTTGCCGTAAATATGGCAATGACAAAAGAAAGACTGATAAACAATGGCTTTTACGATTTAGCCACAGCTTATCAGTCAGTGCACGTCAACTATTGAAAGCGCCGTATACCGAACGGTACGTACGGTGCTGTGAGAGGACGGGAGTTAGTCACTCCCTCCTACTCGATTGATATCATGTAAAAAGTTGTGATGGATATTGTTCGTAAAACATGATAAAATAAATAAAAAGAATATGGGAGTTGATTTTATGCTAGTCAGTACAGATAAAAATGGGATTATGCATTAGGTATGATTAAAGTAGACGGATTAGAGCCATCCCCAGAATTTAAAAAATTAATTGAAAAAGAAAGTCGTGGAGAAATGACCACAGAGGATATGCGTAAAGTTTTAGACAAAAAATATAAGATGAAAGAATAAGGACTGTATTATGAAAGATCCATATTTATATCCACATACAGATATTCTGAAGAATCTTGCTGATATACAGGACAGGAAAATGTTATCGTGCATGGAAGCAGAATATACGAGTATACGGCTTGCGGAACTTGTGACAGGAGAATCCGTCAGCCGTTTTGATTTTCCAGCGCTTTGTGATATGCATCATTATATTTTTCAGGATATTTATGAATGGGCAGGAAAAATCAGAATTATAAATATTGAAAAATCAGAGCCAGCCTTAGGAGGTATTTCAATCGAGTATTCTGATTGCTTTGACATTATAAAGGATGCCATATATGTCTTAGATAAAATGAACCACTACACTTGGGAAAAGGCATCTCTTGATGAAGTGGCAGAAATATTTTCAAAATATTTAGCCGGGCTTTGGAAAATACATCCATATCGGGAGGGCAACACGCGCACGGTAATTACATTTTGTAGCCTATTTATAGAGAGCAGAGGATTTTATATAGATAGTGATTTATTCAAAGATCATGCACAATATATGAGGACTGCTTTGGTTGCGGCAAGCGCATTGTTTACAGATTTAGGAGATAAACGAAAACAGGAGTATTTAGAGAAGATAGTTTTGGATGCTTTGGAAAGAGGTCAGGAAATGAAACAAAGGGTTTCAGATATTATAAAAAAGCAGGATTTAGAGTGACAGAAAGAAGAATTCGTAAGATTGTATATTGGAATCGTTTAGAGCGGTATGAGCATGGAGAGAGGGATGTTAGATTATATTTATTACAAAATGAGGAAAGCGAATAAATGACTTATATAAAAATCAGATATTACAGAATAATGCGCTTGAGGCATGGGCAATGTCAATTAGATATTGTGACTGTATTTTAGAGGGAAAGGCCACTCTGGAATATCGTAAGCACTTTGTATCTGCACTTCATAATGCTGTAGAATTATTTGTTAAACAACTAATGTTAAATAATACACGGATTATCGGGTAATACAATTCAAAAATGGATGCAATTCAGATGGACAGCCAGCAAGAGATTTCCATAATTCCAAAGATTTAAATGATTATTTTAGTGCTTTAGATGAACAGACTATGAAGAAATTCTTTTCGATAGAATTTAATAAGATAATTGATATCAAAAATGATTTATTTTCGGAATATTATGCCCAAAATAGCGGAACATCTGTAAAAGGTGCTTTATCATTACTGAATAAGTTGAGAAATAGTGAAATGCATTTTTTTATTGATAAGGACACATTCCTTTTAGAAAAGGAATTTCAACAGCTTTATAATTTTATGATAGGATTTTATGATATTCTTCATTTTTATTCACTATTACCCTTTTGCGGAAGATTTGCGAGATGGAAGTATACAAAACTGCAATTTGATAGAAAGACGCTGAGTGATTTTACATATAAGAACGCTGTGAGAAATACAAAATTTGTTAGGAATCTCAAAGAACAATTAGAAAGAGAAATTTTTCCTGCGAGTATAGGAGGTTCAGCATTTAATATTGCCGATAGCATTGCCTGTGTTCTTAATGAGTATCAGGGTAATAGGTTTGAAGAATTATCGATTTATATTGAAACGATGCTTGGGTATAAAATATTGACCTACCATGATGAGGCAGAGGAATATGAAATAGAAGGACAATATGGAATAGAAAAAGGATGTAACGTATATCGACAATATTATATAGATATTTGATTTTGGAAGGGAAATTTAAAATGCCAGAATTATATATTATTGGGAATGGGTTTGATAAAGGGCATGGGTTAAAAACGTCTTATTGGAATTTTAGAGAATACCTTGAAAAGTATGAGGAAGATTTTTTAGTTCAAATGGAAAAAGAGTGTATCAAATTTCGAGTGACAGGATTTGCCATATACATGGGGGATTGACACCGTATTGTAAAGAAAGACCCGTTCTTGGACATGGAAATGTGGATAGAATTGATATATATCGGGAAAAGGCAAAAAGAGCAGATGATGAGTTTGATGAAGGTCCAAAAAGTATATATCACGCAATTGCAAAGTTTTATGAACGGATTTTTAAAGATACAAATCAACAAATAAATGTTCATAGAGATTTTTTTCAGAATTTGGTAGATATAACATTTGTAAATATAATTGGACATTCTATGTCAGAGCTTGATTTACCATATTTCCAAACAGTACAGTTATATAGCCCAGAAAAAACAATATGGAATACATACTATTATGATCAAGATGAACAAGATAGTATGAAAGAGCGGTTGCTATCAATTGGCGTAATGAAAGAAGAAATTTATATGAGAGATGTAAAAGAATTTTGGGATTAAATATGATGTTGTATTTTTTATTGTATTCATGTAAATTGGGGGAAGAATCTTATCCCCCCCAATTCCCCCAAATGGAGAATGGCTATCCCCCAAATTTGAAAAATCAGAAATTTTGACTATGATGAGGTTATGAAGACTCTGTATGAGAAAACGCCAGAAGAAGTGGGGAAGATGATTTTGCCAAAGCGCTGCAGTCAGATTCCAGTAAAAAGTCTTTTGTAATCGTGGACGGAGAAGAGGAACTAAAGAGAATTATAACAGAGCCTCTTGAAAAGTGGAGAATCTTCCTGCACCCGACACAGAGAAAGATTGTAAATCAAGATTTTTCCGGTCCTGCAAGGGTGCTTGGGGGAGCCGGTACAGGAAAGACTGTGGTGGCCATGCACAGGACGAAGAGGCTGGCAGAGTATCTTCCTGCTGGGAAGAGGTTGCTTTTTACCACCTTTACAAAAAATCTTGCAGATGATATCCGTGAAAATCTGCGGAAGATTGTGAACGTCGATGAGATGAAAAAGATTGAAGTTATCAACTTGGATGCATGGGTGGCTTCCTTCCTTCGTGATCAGGGCTATGAGTACATCATTTCCTACGGAGATGAGTTGGACAAGATTTGGGATGATGCCATTGCGCAGGCAGGCGGGTCCCTGGATTATACAAAGAATTTTTATGTTGATGAATGGATAAAGGTGGTTCAGGCCCAAGAAGCTTATACAAAAGAGAAGTATAGTAAGGCATCCCGTATCGGTAGAGGTCTTCGTCTCGATCGCATCAAACGTATGAAAGTATGGGGTGTGTTTGAGGAATATATGTGTCTGTGTGACGAGCGCAAGCTCCGTGATTCTGAGTTTGCCATGTATGAGTGCCGCATCATTTTAGAGAAACAGTTTTCTGTGGGAAGATACGAGAGTATCATCGTGGATGAAGGACAGGATTTAAGTCCAAGCGCTTATCGTCTGATCCGGGCGCTGGCAGGCGAACCGCACCAGAACGACATCTTTATCGTGGGAGACGCCCATCAGAGAAGCTATCGCAATAAAGCAATTCTTTCAAAGTGCGGGATCAATGTGCGCGGCAGGGCAAGAAAGCTTCGCATCAATTACAGGACGACAGAAGAGATCAGGAAGTATGCTTTTGGGCTTTTGAAGGGAATATCTTTTGATGATATGGATGAAGACTATGACGACGGTGACAATTGCCAGTCTCTGACACATGGCCAGGTTCCGGTGATTAAGAAGTTCAACACGCCGGAAGAAGAGCTGGAGTTCATTGCAGGCGAGATAAAGGGACTTGAGGCAGCAGGCGTTTTACAGAAGGATATCTGCTTTGTGGCAAGAACCCACAAGCTGATTGATTCTTATAAGGATGGATTGAGAAAAAACGGATTTGAGATATTTGAGATAAAGGTGTCTCTGGAAGAGTTTGAAACGGAAGAGAAGTGCCTACTGTATGTGGCTCTTACAAGAGCCAGGGCAGGAGCATATGTGACCTGTTATGGTACTATGTCGAATCTGATTGTGTAATTCTTATTGGCAGAATTTGCCTAAATGTTTGAATCGACAGCCATACACATTGCGGGAGCGTAGATTTCATGAATATAGAAGCATATAATCTGGATTCACTCCGGAGATTGGTACGGAGCCTTCAGGATGAAAATAAAAGACTGAAAGAACAGCTGAATAAGGCCAATATTCCATATGATACGGAAAATGTATTTGCGGAAAAAATAGAAAACATCCAGGAATACGATCCGGATCAGGGTGGACGAATTATGAATCAATTTATCACCAAAGATCTGGCAAACCGATATTTTTCCATGTTCTGGGGCAGAACCGATGTATATGCCAGGAGGGGAGCGAAGGGCGGATATTTTCCCCAGTGCAATAATCGTTGGAATAACCGCCTTTGCCCGAAACAGCGGGGGGGAGAAGCAAAGCTGCGAGGCATGTGAGCATAAGGATTGGACAAAGCTTACGCCTGAGAAAATCATAAGCCATTTGCTTGGGATGAAAGAAGACGGTTCCGATGTGTTAGGGGTATATCCCCTTTTTGCGGACGGCACATGTCGGTTTCTTGTATTTGATTTTGACAACCATGAAAAAGGCGCGGAACAGACCGATTTCGCAAATGTGGATGAAGAATGGTATGATGAGGTGGATGCTCTCAGAGAGATGTGCGAGATCAATGGCATTATGCCATTGGTAGAGAGATCACGGTCAGGGAGAGGTGCCCATGTGTGGATTTTCTTCAAGAAACCCATATCTGCGTCACTGGTAAGAAACTTTGGATTTTTGTTGTTGGACAAAGGCTCTGCTTCTATCAATTTAAAGTCCTTTCATTATTATGACCGAATGTATCCTTGCCAGGATGTGACAAGCGGGATTGGAAATCTGAGCGCCCTTCCGCTGCAGGGAAGGGCGCTGAAAAACGGCAACAGTGCTTTTGTGGATAAGAACTGGAACGCATATCCGGATCAATGGGATGTTCTGTTGAATCGGACAGAGAAACTTGGAATGGATGATATAGAGTGTCTTATGGCAAAGTGGCAGAAAGAACTGGCACAAGCTACGGGGATAACTGTTGCTGTAACAATGCAGAACAGACCAAAGCCTTGGAATAAAAAGGACGGTTTTGTAAAGTCTGATGTTGTAGGGAATATGCACATTGTACTGGGCGATGGGATATATGTTGACACTCTGAATCTGATGCCCAGGCTTCAGAACCAGATCAGGAGCATGGCAGCGTTTGATAATCCCATATTTTATAAGAATAAACGGTTAGGTTATTCCAACTATAATAATTTCAGCGCTGTGTACATGGGAAAGATGTGGATGGCTACATCGCCATTCCCCGGGGCTTAAGAGATCATCTGATTTTGTCCGCAAAAGAGGCAGGGATTGAAGTAGAGACAGAGGATCAGAGAGAAAAGGGAAGGCCAATCCGGGTATCCTTTCGCGGTGACTTGAAAACACAGCAGGATCTGGCAGCGCACAGACTTCTTGAGCATGACCATGGCGTTTTGAATGCGGCTACTGCGTTTGGAAAAACAGTGGTGTGCAGTTATCTCATAGCGGAAAGAAAAGTGAATACTCTTATCCTGCTGCAAAGTAAGAATCTGCTGGAACAGTGGGTAGAAGAACTGAATAAGTTTTTGACCATAGATGAAGAACCGCCTTTTTATAAAACGAAAACGGGGCGTGAGAAACGAAGAGAAAGTGTGATTGGAATCTTACATGGAAATAAGAATACTCTCACAGGGATTATTGATGTGGCCATGGTCGGTTCCATGTATGGCAAAGGGAAATTCAATAAACGAATCAACTCCTATGGAATGGTCATTATGGATGAGTGCCATCATGCAGGTTCCGCAACTGCGGTTGAAGTTCTTCGTAAAGTGAATGCCAGATATGTTTATGGCGTTACCGCAACGCCAAAGCGAGGTGACAATCTGGAGAAGATCATTCACATGCTTCTGGGGCCGATCCGGCACAGCTATAACGCAAAGGAACGGGCTATGGAGCAGGGAATCGGTCATTATGTGTATCCGAGATATACGAGAGTAATGGATACAAGAAAGAATAAGGAAGATATCAATGAAGCTTATGCATTGATTGGTAATAGCGCAGTAAGAAATGATATGATTCTTGAAGATACCAGAGCTTGTGTTAAGGCTACAAAGACTCCGGTTATTTTAACCAGATATAAAGAACAGGCGAAATATTTGTATGAGAATTTGCAGAAAGATGCAGACCATGTGTTTCTCTTTTATGGAGATAACAGTGATAAAGAGAATTCATCCATAAGGCAGCATCTCAGAGAGGTTCCAAAGGATGAGAGTGTGATTTTGGTCGCAACGGGGCAGAAGATTGGCGAGGGATTCGATTATCCAAGACTTGATACCCTGATGCTGGCTGCTCCGGTATCGTTTGAGGGAAGACTGGAGCAGTATATCGGCAGACTGAACCGGGATTATGAGGGAAAGAAGGAAGTGATTGTCTATGATTATATCGATTCTCATATCCGGGTTTTTGATAAGATGTATGCCAAAAGGCTTCGTACCTATAAGAGAAGCGGCTTTGAGCTGATTACAAATGGTGTTTTGGAAAAGCAGAATGTGAATGCGATTTATGACAGCGGCAGTTATACGGATGTATTTGAACAGGATATTGTGGAATGCGGGAAGCAGATGATTGTGTCAAGTCCGGAGATTACCAAAGATAAGGTAGAACGGTTCCTATATCTTGTGAAAGCAAGGCAGGAAGCAGGGTGCAAGGTTACGGTTATAACGACAGAACCGCAGAACATTGCTTATGGCAGTCCGGAGTTTTGTCAGGGGCTTATTGATACTTTGGGGGAAAGTGGTATTCATGTTATCGTAAAAGAAGAGGTGGAAGAGCACTTTGCTGTCCTGGATGATGAACTTGTCTGGCATGGCGGAATGAATCTTCTTGGCAAAGAAGATGTATGGGATAATTTGATGAGGGTCCGGTCGGCTCAGATAGCGGCAGAATTATTGGAGATAGCTCTGAAAGATGGGACAGAGGAATGAGAGTAGGAAAGAAGTAGTCATTATGCGGAAGGGATTTTGGAAACAGCTGTCCTATGAAGATAAATTTGATAGAAAATATGCCTGCTGGACTTATAATCATAAGGAGTGGAGAAAGTATAAGATGAGAAACCGAAGAACAGCTAGAAGAAAGTTGAAGAGGCTGGAAGAATATGGGAAAGAATAGGGATAAATATAAAATTTGTTGACTAACAGATACCAATTAGCATATAATATTTAGTACAATAAACAGTACGGTTTTAGGTACGGAAAGGAGTGCGCTATGATTGCAACAAAGCAGATGGAAGTAAGAGCAAATATCAAGAAATATTTTGATATAGCTTTTAGCGGGGAGCCGGTAATTGTATCTCGTAAAGAGAATAAGAATGTGGTTATTATATCAGAATCAGAATATAATGAATTAGAAAAGGCCAAAAAGAATGTTGAGTATTTGGCAAAATTAAATAGAGCAGATGAACAGATTAAAAACGGACAGGTGGTAACAAAAACCATGGATGAGCTTTTGGCCATGGAGGAATAATTGATGAAAATCACTTTTGCAGAAGAAGGATGGAGTGAGTATCTCTACTGGCAGACACAGGATAAAAAGATATTAAAGAAAATTAATCAGCTATTGCAAAGCATAGAACGAGATGGGGCATTACATGGAATTGGCAAGCCTGAGCCACTGAAATATGGAAAATCTGGTTCATTTAGCAGGCGAATTGATGAATCCAATCGTATCGTTTATGAGATTTCAGATAACCAAATTATTGTGAAATCATGTAAAGGGCACTATAAGGATTGATAGCTGTCAATGATATGGAAAAATCAAAACCGCCCTTCCAAAGGGTGTTTTGCTCCAGGTCTATAAGCCCATGATACCGACCCGCGCGAGACTGTAAATTTAACTGTGTATTGTCGGAAGTTGGTATGTAGCCGTAATGCTATTTCGACATTTTTAATTATTGATGATTTTGTAATTTCTAACATTTTTATTTGTTTTTCGACTTTGTATTGCTTTTTTCTTAATGAATAGTATTTCCACTATTGGAAATACTATTCATTTATTTTATCTTCATTCATTATTATTCCGTAAGAATCTAAAATAATGTTTTATCATATATTTTTGTATCTCTTTTGCTGTGCAAAAATCCATGAGTGTCCCCATGAGCATGAAGTGGTAAACTAAAATTGGACACGGAGGGGTCACTCTATGTCACGGGCAGGAACGCCGACAGACAATGCCGCAATGGAATCCATCAATGGATGGGTTCAAAAGACCATCAAGGATGCCATGTAACATATCCTTGAGAGGAAACCGGAAGAATTTTTCATTGCAAATTGTACCTCTAAAAGTGCAATATGTTCCAAACTACTAGGCGAAGCACAGACTTTTATCTATAATCCTTAGATATACAATATGGCAAAATATTATAATAAATTCACAGTGTTCTGCAATAAAGGAGGAATGAGGGGGCATGCTGGGAGGTTCTTTTTGGATTGCGTTATTGCGTAATGCCATTAGCACAGGATTGATGCTGTCATTTTTTTTCATGTTGGACAGGCCGAGGTTTTCCATGAAGAAAACAGCCTGGTGTTACATTATATTTGGCGTTTCTATGGTTACTGCCTATAGTGTCTGGTATCTGGCGGCAAAAAGCAGTTTTGTCCGCTTTGCTGCGCTCTCAGCGCTCCCTGCCGTTGGGATATTCTGCAGTATCATGAGCAGCGAAGTTTTATATTTGTCTTTATATAAGATGGCATTGGCATTTTATTTATTTTCAGTATGTACCTTTTGCGGCGTGGATGTGACGCGCTGGTGGTTTGAAGGTAATCTATGGATAGATATTCTTGTACGTTTTGTATGTTTTGTGCTAATCCTTATTTTTACCTGGTTTAAGTTCCGGAAGCAGTTTTTGGGTGGTGTGGATTTTTTACTCCAGGAAATGGATCTATTCAGTGCAGCGGCTCTTTTTGTGTCGGTAATGCTCGGTGCAATTATGGCATATTGGCCCAATTTACAAGGGTTTTCCGTTTTTAATATGGTGCGTGCATTTTTGATTTTGTTTATGGCGGGAACGCTCCAGTATGCAATCCTCCATCTTTATATTCACTTGGGCCAGGAACATTATTATCAGGCGGAGAAAGAGCTGCTTGAGGTAAATGAACAGCTCTTGCACCAGCAGATGGATCTTATGAGAGAATCAAAAATAGAGGCGGCGAGGATTCGCCATGATGTGCGCCACCATACCCTTTTGATTCGGGAATATGTTCAAAAAAGGAGTATGATCAGCTTCTTGCGTATCTTACACAGTATGATGAAGATGTGGAAAAATGGAAAGTAAAGGATATCAGCAATAATCTGGCGGTAAACGGTATCTTGCTGGCATATGCGAAAAAGGCACGGAGACAGAATATTCAGGTCGTTATGGACATTAGGCTGGAAGAGAACCTTCCTATCCGGGATATTGACTGGATCGCCATTCTGGCAAATATGTTTGAGAATGCGATTCATGGGTGTGCCGGTTCCGGACAGCCGCAGCAAGTGATAGACATTTATATATCACAGAAAAAAACAAGGTGGTTATCCGGTGTCAGAATACAAGCAGCAAAGAGGTGGTTTTTAGGAAAGGGCTGCCGCAGTCGGATAAAGGCGAAGGCATGGGTGTGGCCAGTATTATTAAGGCGGTTTCCCGTTATGAAGGTGCAACAGATTTTTGCGTACGGGATGGAATGTTTATAACAAGAATTCTGCTTAATCTCACTTAGAGTGTGTCTTAAAATTCATTCCTGCCATCTGCACGCTCCACTTTGCGGGAGATTGGATCAATGTTTTAAAATTTGCAGGTGAAGATGTTGGGAGGTTAGAATTGAGCTTTGATTGGCGTGGATAAGTCAGCCGAACGGTTACAGGAGAGTTCTATGGAGAGAAATGCGTTTTTAATCGGTAAAAAGATCCACCGGTATATTCTGCCAGGAGTGTTGATGACAGTTGCAATGCAGCTTGGCAATGTGGTGGATGGAATGATTGTCGGGAACCTACTGGGAGCGGAAGCGATGGCGGCGATTGAAATTTCTATGCCGGTGCTTTTGCTGCTGCAGATGGCGGCTTTTATGCTTGCTATGGGCGGCGCGGCTGAGGCGGCGGTGTTCCTTGGGAAACGGGAGATGGAAAAAGCCGGTGGGGTGTTCACCGCCTCACTGGCAGCCGGTCTGGCAATAGCAGTGTTTCTTGCGCTGCTTGCGCCAATCCTGCCGGGACCTGCTGCCATGCTGCTTGCCGGAAATAATGAATTGGCGGCGCTTGCAGAGCCGTATATTATGGTGAATGTTGCAGGAATCCCGATTCTGACGGCCGCTATTATTTTCTGCTATTTTATGAATGCAGATAACCATCCGCAGTTGGGGAGTACGCTTTTCATCATTGCCAATGTGGTAAATCTGATTCTGGATTTTGTGTTTATCCGGGGTTTTCATATGGGCATGGCAGGCAGTGCACTGGCAACAGTGATTGGTTACCTGGCCGGAATGGTGCCGGTGGTATTTTATTTTTGTTCCGGGCAGCGGATGCTGCGCCTGCGAAAACCGGATAAAAAAGTGCTGCAATATGTGTGGATTTCGATGAAGGCAGGAATTCCCGGTACAGCCTTTACGCTGATGTCCGCATTAAAATCTGTGATTATCAACTCTGCAATTGTGCGTATTCTGGGAAAAGACTCGATGGCAGTCTATTTTGTTTGTGCTAATGCCGCGCTGATTACGGAATTGTGTGTAGGGGGAATTATTGGACCGGTCCGGAATATTGCAGGAATTCTCTATGGAGAACGCGATTATTATGGCATTCGTACCCTTTGTAAGAGAGTACTCATCTATAGCTACATGGCAATAGTTATTTTGTTAATGATATTTTTTGCCGTTCCGGGGTTGATTGCCAGGTTATTTGGAATCACAGAAGGCAATATGCTTGCACTGTGTGAGATGGCACTGCGTACGTTTGCCTGCAGCTTTCCTTTTTATGTGTATAATAAATTTCTGATGTCCTACTACCAGACAATTTTACAGCCAGGCCTGTCTACGGTAGTGACTGTGTTGCAGGGATTTGTAGTGATCGTGCCACTCACTTTAGAAGGGATTTTCTTTTGGGGACTTTCCGGTGTATGTATGATGGCAGTAGTAAGCGAGGTGATTACGATTCTTATGGCTGCTCTCTGGCGGGTCATGGGACAGTGCAGCGGGAAATTTGCGGCCGGAGACATGCTGCCACAGATTACGAATGAGAAGTTCTTAGAATGTTCTGTTGATCGTAATCCGGAAGAGGTGATTGCTTTTCGGGAAAAGCTGTTTGCATTTTGTGCAGACAACCACATAAGTGAATGGGATGCCACGGTTCTTGGCCTTGCCGTTGAGGAAATTGCTGCCAATATTGTGCGGTATGGTTACCGCAGCGGGAAAAATTATATGGATATCAGTTTTACCATACAGGATGACAAGTACATGTTAAGAATTCGTGATGATGGTATACCCTTTAATCCGTTGGAGTATCAGCAGCAGAAGGAAGAAACAGTGGCTTTAGGTGGGATTGCCCTGATTAAGAAAATGGCATCCGAATTCCGGTATATGCGGGTATTGAACATGAATAACACTGTGGTGGAGCTGAATATCCGAAAAAATCAGGATTTATCCCTGAATTAATATCAATTGTCCCGAAAAATATGGTTTGGGAAAATATTTTGTCAATATGATAAGGAGAGAAAAACATGATTATTGTAGAGAACGTGAATGGAAACCAGTTATGCATTTCCCTGGATGGAAGATTAGATACGACAACGGCGTTAGAGCTTGAGAAGATTCTGTCCGGCAGTCTGGAGGGAGTAACGGAATTGACCTTTGACATGGGTGCGCTTGACTATCTGTCATCGGCGGGACTGCGTATTCTTCTGGGTGCACAGAAGCAGATGAACAAGCAGGGCAGTATGAATGTTGTGAGGGTGAATGAGACGATTATGGAGATTTTTGAAGTGACCGGATTTGCCGATATCCTTACGATAGAGCCGCAAGTTTAGAGTTATCCCCCGGTGTCCGGCTTTTTCCGTATACATACGGTGTGACAGAGGCAACAGATTATGGATGCTTTTGTGGGCGATGCGCCGCAGTTTGATGATATTACCATGTTATGTCCGTAATACAAGGAAAGGATGAATAATGAAGGAATTGAGAGTTGATGCTACGGTAGAAAATATAGAAAAAGTGACGGATTTTGTGAATGAGCGGTTAACACAGCTGAATTGCCCGATAAAAGCACAGATGCAGATTAACATTGCTATTGACGAACTCTTTGGCAATATTGCGCACTATGCCTACAATCCCAAGACAGGTTCGTCAATTGTCCGTATTGAAGTCTTGCAGGAACCTCTTTCTGTGGTGGTGACGTTTATCGACAATGGCAAGGCTTATAACCCGCTTGCCAGAGAAGACCCTGATGTGGCACTTACGGCAGAAGAGCGGGAAATTGGCGGACTTGGCATTTATATGGTAAAGAAGAGTATGGATGAGATTACTTATGAATATAAGGATGGGCAGAATATTTTGCGCATTCGGAAAAATATGTAAAATACTTGACACTTCCGAAAAGCGGCGAAGGAATTGAGTATCAACATTGATACGCTGTATGGATGGACTAGAGTGTGTCTTAAAATTTATTCCTGCAAACTGTGACGCACAGTTGACAGAAAGCAATTTTAAGACACACTCGAGAATCGTCAGGCGGCGCCACAGCCCTGCTTTTGAAAGTTTAAAATTGTCTGCCGGCCAGGGAAAATAAGCAGTTACCATTTACCTGGCATTGTCTCAGCCATCAAATCCGTTTGTGAGGCATAAGATGCTGTAGGTATGGTTTACCCGTTCGATCGCTTGTAAGGACGGAATTTTGCTATAATTTACCTGAGCTATTCTTTTTTTGATTTCCTTCTCTCTATTATTTCTAATATGTAGTATGTTCCAGCAATATATAATCCCGTGATTGCTATATATTCTGTAAATAAGTCGAGATAGTCTTCATCTACACTGACCCTTAATTTCTTTTCTGCATCGTACTGTCTGGAATTATTTTGCCCTTCGATATCAGAAATACTTTCAGCATCTATTGAACCATTTTTCGCATTTTGATTGTAGTACTCAATGGCTTCTTGCGCCTGCATCTGTCCTGTTCCGCATCTTGGATTTAAAAGAGAGCATTGTTTACCGCATCCGGTACAAATTAGTCTTCCAAGGTAATCTTCCTGATTTTCTTTCATAATCCTTTGGGTGCAAAAATAGGCTACCTTAGAAAGCTATGATTTTTCCGAAAAGACAATCCTGCTGTTTTGCACTTTGCACGTTTTGAAAGAAAATAGGCGCATGGAACAGTAAAATGTAAACCATGCGTCTATTAATTTGCAATTTTTTTAAACCGAATCAAAAGCTGTTACAATATATCAGTGAAGGGCAACGGAATCAAACCTTTTGCAGTAGAGCCGTAGTTGAAATATCAACAGTTCGAAAGACGTCTTAAAAGTGGAGATTGAGTATGACAAAAGCAGAATTGGCTGAGTGCATTGATGCATACGGAACAGATATTTATTCCTTCTGTGCATACCTGACCGGCAGCAGGCAGGAAGCAGAAGACTTATACCAGGATACGTTTTTAAAGGTGGTAGAGCTGCATGAAACGATAAAGACAGACCGGAATCCGAAAAACTATCTGCTTGCGGTGGCGGTGCGGATCTGGAAAAACAAAAAGCGTAAATTTGCCTGGAGAAAGCGGATAGCGCAGATACAGACGTTGACAGAAGATAAAGAGATACAAAGCTGTGCCGGAATCGAGCAGTCCGCAGAGGCACAGTATCTGCATAATGCGGATATACAGGCGGTGCGTACCGCAGTAGCGGCGCTGCCGCACAGGTACCGTGCCGTTGTGTTGCTGTATTATATGGAAGGTATGGCGGTCGCACAGATCGCGGCTGTGATGAAGATACCGGAAGGAACGGTAAAAAGCAGGCTGTATCATGCCAGAAGGATACTGGAAAAAGAATTGGAGGTTGTTTTAAATGAAAAGAGACCTTGACACATTATTAAAACAGGCCCTTACTCCAACGATGGAGCCGGACAGACAGCTGAACCGGAATATTTTAAGACAGGTAAAGGAGAAAAAGACGATGGATATGAAAAAAGTAAGAAGGATACCGGCGGCAGCAGCTGCCGCAGCAATTGTATTAGGGGCAGGTTCTGTTACGGCCTATGCGTCCTGGAAATATTTGGCGCCGGAAACAGTAACGGAAAGATTTCATGATACAAAGCTGACGGATGCTTTTTTAGGGGAAGATGTGGTTCGTATCCAAGAAGAACAGACGATCGGCAAATACCGTGTAACGTTGATCGGAATTGTTTCAGGCAAAAATCTTTCGCAATATGAGCGGACGAGCAATGGCGTTGTGCGGTCTGACCGTACGTATTGTGTAACAGCAATTGAGTATGCGGACGGGACCCAGATGCCGGATACGGCGGAGGATGCTTATGCAGACTTATCGTTTTTTGTATCACCGTTTATCAGAGGGTATGATCCGGCGGAGTACAATACGGTAACCATGCGCGGCAGCTACTCGGAATTTTCAGAAAACGGTATTTTATACAGGCTTACCGAATGTGACAATGTGGAAATCTTTGCGGACAAAGGTCTGTATTTAGGCGTAAGTGACAGTACCTTTTACGATCCAAAGGCATATAAGTATGACAAAGCAACCGGCGAGATTACAAGAAACGAAGCTTACGACGGGTTAAATGCGCTGTTTCAGCTTCCGATTGATGTTGCAGAGGCAGACCCTGTGGCGGCAGCAAACTATGTAACGGCACTGAAGGAGCTGCAAGCAGATCCGGAAACAAAGGAAGGGGAAAGCAAGCCGGACGCACAAAAAGAAAAAGAGGCAGAAAAGGGTGCCGAAATCCAGGCGTGGCTGGATCAGATTACACCGGAAAATATAGACAAATACGCGGATTGTGTAGAGAGTACGATACAGATCTTAACACCGGACAGCGAAGGGTGTGTATCCATAAGTTATGACATAGAAGGGCGTACATCAGGAAGCGGCAGGGTACTTGTATCGAAGTATTTTAAAGATAAAAAACCGGGAGAGATGATGATTGGCTGTAGCAGTTATACGGATAATGAACCGGAAAGCATGGTTATTACGACTTATACGCTGAATGAAGACGGAACGGTAACCTTTGTGGTTTATGTTCCGAAGGAAGGGATTGTTATTCCATAGAATCCGTGAACTTATAAAAGAAATTTTTAGATGAAAAGCACGTAAAATATTACGTGCTTTTTATTATTGTGCTATTATAAAAAGCAAGCTGAATAAAAATAAATTTCCATCCGGATTAAAATGGTTTTTTAAGACCAAATACAATTTGCAATAGAAATTTGCGACAGAAAGGAAGCATGACTTATGGTAAAGGGTGTCATATTTGATATGGATGGCCTGATGTTCGACACCGAACGTCTGGCGTGTGTTTTTTGGCAACAGGCAGGCTATGAGCTTGGAAAAGTTTTTCAGATGGATTTTCTTTATAGTTTTCGCGGGAAAAACCGGAAAGCGGTACAGGAAGCATTTTTAAAAGAATATGGACCGGAGTTTGAATTTGAACGCTGCATGGATTTAAAAACGAAAATGCAATACGAATATATGGAAAAGGAAGGAGTTCCAATAAAAAGGGACTGTTGGAATTGCTGGATTATCTGAAAGAGCATGGGATTGATAAAGCTGTTGCAACTTCTACCGGAAAAAAGATGGCGGAAATGATGCTTAAACGTGCAGGTGTTTATACATATTTTGATGCGTTTGTATATGGGGACATGATCAAAAGGAGTAAACCGGCGCCGGATATTTTTTTAAAGGCTTCGGAGGAGATACATGTTCCAATCGAAGAATGTCTGGTGCTGGAAGACAGTATTGCAGGTGTGGAGGCCGGAAAAAAGGCAGGCGCTTATGTCATTCATATACCCGATCTGATAGTGGTTCCCGAAGAGGTAAAGCGAGGAATTACCGCACAGATGGACAGTCCGGATGAAGTAATCGGATGGTTAGAACATTTTTCAGATACGCTTTAAAAGATTTCATAAAATTATGTCGGAAAGCAATGTCAGTCTGATGAAAGTATGGTATGATTAAGACATATTTGGTATATTTATGGAATAACTAACAGAAGGGAGTTTGAAACATGTCCGAAAGTAAGGATGAAAAAATAGTAGAAATGAATTCTTTTGTAAAGGAATCCATACAAATTTTAAGAGAAGCATACTTGTCAAAAAAGCTGGTTTTGTTTGTCGGTTCGGGAGCAGATATTGATTCCGGCATACCGTCCTGGTCAAGCGCGATTCATGATTTTTGTGATCACCTGCATCTGGAATATGAGGCCGGAACGGATTATTTAAGAATACCGCAGTATTATTTTAATTCCCGCGGAAAAAAAGAATATGTGGAATTGTGCAGAAAGATCTTTCGTCATGGGCAGCAGCTGCAGCCAAATGAATTTCACGGAAAGATTGCCGCTTTTCATGTGGATACAATGATTACGACCAATTATACGGATTTTCTGGAACAGGAAATGAATCGCAGAGGATATATCTACAGAACGGTATGTCAGGATAAGGACCTTCCATATGTCCATCATGAAAAGCTGATAGTCAAGATGCACGGCGATTTTGCACATGATAATTTTGTCTTAAAAGAAGATGATTATTTAAAATACCATAAAAACTTTCGTTTGATAGAGACATATGTAAAATCGGTAATTGCCAATCATGTTGTACTGTTTTTAGGTTATTCTTTTCAGGATCCGGATTTAAAGCAGTTATTTTCCTGGGTGAAAGATATTGTCGGCGATGATTTTCAACAGGCATATTTGCTGGAAGGAATCAAAGACTATAATAAAAATGAATTTGAATATTACAGAAATCTGGGTGTGAATATCCTGTATACAAATTCATGTCGTAAGGATAAAAAGGATGCATTATTTGCTGTTATGGATATGATTCGTCAGGAAAGCAGCGAGCAATTATCCGGATTGGAAGAAGCAAAAAGGTATTTACGCCTTATTTGCATTTCAACCATATCTTGCACAGATATGTGGAAAAGGCCTGTCCATGTGTCATTTGGGAGTTGATGGTGATGAAATATGCGCTTTGGGTCGCCAGGAAGAGGAAGTAAAGGAAACAAATGCACTATTGAAAAAGATATCTGAAGATTTTAAGAAAAAAGAAGAGGATGTTACAAGTGTGCATGGAGTATTAGCCGGTGTACTGAAAAAAAGCGGAATCAGACAGATTCGGATTTATACGCAGAACGAAAAGCAGATTGAGTATGAATTGATAGAGGTGCCGCAGACAGAGTGCAAAATGCTGCAACAGGAAATGGAATTTAATTATCCGGAATTAAGAAAAATGGCAGAACATCATGAATTTTTTGATGATAGTGAAAAAACATATGCGAAGCAGGCATTTCTGTATTATCTGACGGATGATTTTGTAAAAGCTTATCAGGCGCTTTGTAAAACAGCCCGAATTTCTTTTGAAAAAAGAACTATTATCAGTACTATCTGGCACAGTTTAACAGGCTGCGAATCGCTCATATGATCAAAGGAATTATTTTTGATGAAATACCAAAAGATATTTATGACAGAATACAGGAGGATGTGGAGCATATAAAATTAGAAACGATTCTTTCGGATATACCGTGTTTATCGTATCAGGATACGGAAATGTTAAAAGAGATTGATTCTTTTCAACTGCATTACTCTCTGTTTCAGGATATTTACCGCATGGCGGAAAATGTGAAGGTGGAGCATAATACAACGTATCTGATATTTGGAAAACTGCCGGAATTTGTAAAATTACGTTGCACGGTAAAAGATTATTATTTATATTTGAGAAACAATTATATTATGGTGGACAGGTATCAGGAGTCAAAAGAAGTCTTTGTATTATACGTGAAAAGCATGCTGGAGAGTGTCAGTGCTGCGGATACTTCAAAATTGAATCGGTTTGAACTGTTTCTGATGATCAAATATATGTTAAAGAAAGAGATACTCCATTCCTTTATATGGAACGGAATCGAGGTTCTTCCAGTAGAAGAAGATTGCATGGATTACATGAAAACGGTTGTGAACAATTTAAAATCCGACAGGCAGAAAGAACATGATTGTGAACGGTGGAACAGCATTTTGGTATGTGCATATATGCATGCCGATGAGGAACTGGCTGAACTGGCATTTGATTGTATAACGGAAAATCCGGATGCGCAAAGCTGTGTGGAACACAAAGATATTATTTTGCGCTTAATCCGTGTTTGCGGCGAACGCAGTTTGTATAAACAAAACAGGATGGATTATTCCAAATGGACGATTATGCACTGGGAAGGCTGTTGAATACGCTGCTTCGGATGCTGATTGCAGAAAAAGACAGCTTGCTTATTCGTAATATCGGTATTCTGATACAAACGGTTTCGGATGTTTTTTGTCGCGTTTATGAAGAAGGGTGTACTGCGGACATCGAACCATTGCTGTGTGACGAAAAAGCTATGACAGTTGCAAAAATCTATCCGAATTGCAGTGAAAAAAATCAGCAGATCATCAGACAATATTTTACTGATTGGAAGAAAACACAACGGAATCAATGGGAATTATATTTTCATCTGGTAACCAATCATATTATTGATCAGAGTGAAGAGTTTGAACAAAGCATGTTGGAACAGATTGATTATGGGAAGTCCGATCAATGTGAAGAAATTTTAATCATGTTTTATAATCTGTATATGAACAATCAATGGATTCATGTAGAGGAACTGAAAAACATACTGAAAAATACCGACAGTTTGATGCTGCGTTTTTTAGGCGGAATGGATGAGTTTGATTACGACAAATTTCAGATTGCATGGTTAAGCAGATGGAATGACAAAATGTTGAGAAAAGTTGCTTTTCATAACATTGCCAGAAGCAATATTGTACGGCGTTTTACGGAGGAAAACGAACGAGGTGAAATCAGCCGTCCATTGCTGAATATTTATTTTAAGTATTTTGCGCATGTGTGATGACCGGCAAAAGAATGAACGGTACGGTGATATGAGGTGGAAAACATGCATGTTGTAAAAGCAAAAGGAATCTTGTCTTCAAAAAACGGAATGAACCTTTACCGTGGGTGCACGCATGGGTGTATATATTGCGATTCAAGAAGTAAGTGTTACCATATGGACCACGCTTTTGAAGATATAGAAGTAAAAGAAAATGCGGTCGAATTATTAGAGTATGCGCTCATGCACAAACGTAAGAAGTGTATGATTGGCACAGGATCTATGACAGATCCCTATATACCATTGGAACTGGAAATTGGAAATGTCAGAAAATCGCTGTGCCTGATTGAAAAATACGGTTTTGGATTTACGGTCATTACAAAATCGGACCGCATTTTGAGAGATTTGGATCTTCTGCAGAAAATGAATGAAAAGACAAAATGTGTGGTGCAAATGACTTTGACGACTTATGATGAAGATTTGTGTAAAAAAATTGAACCACATGTATGTACGACAGAGAAACGTTACGAAGTGCTCAGGCAGCTGCGGGACGCCGGAATACCAACCGTCGTATGGCTAACGCCGATTTTACCGTTCCTGAACGATACACAGGACAATATTTCCGGAATTTTGGATATGTGTATCGAAGCAAAGGTATATGGGGTTATCTGCTTTGGAATGGGACTGACACTCAGAGAGGGGAATCGAGAATATTTTATGAGAGGTCGGAGCAGTTGTTTCCTTATTTAAATTTAAAGGAAAAATATGGATCTGCATATGGAAATCAGTACCTGATTGAAAGTCCGAACAGCAGACAGCTGATGCGGTTTTTTCATGAAAAATGTGAAAATTATGGAATTGTGCATCAAAACGAGCAAATATTTGACTATTTGTATACTTTTGAACAAAAAAATCACTACAGGCAGTTAAGCATCTGGGACTGGGAAGTGAAATGACAGTCAGGTCATATTTACTTTATTGTGTAAGGAATGGGCTGAAAATAACATTTATTTATTGACATTGTTCCTGCACATCGTTACAATCAAAAGGTCGGAAACGTATATTAACTTTTTATCGCAACTTTTCTGATTCTGGTTGACAAGATTGCTGAAAAAGGTTAACATTGATATTATATAAGGAAAACTATGATTACAGGGAGAAACCGCGAGGCAGACATATGGAAGAGCAACAGATTTTAATTGTAGACGATGAAGCGATTAACCGGGAAATATTAAAGACCATGTTTGAAGAGTACGATACACTGGAAGCAGAAAACGGCAGAGAAGCCGTTGAAAAGATTGCGGCAAGCCGCAATCTGGTGCTGGTTCTGCTGGATATTTCCAT
Source organism: Eubacterium plexicaudatum ASF492 (assembly GCF_000364225.2). Taxonomy (GTDB): domain Bacteria; phylum Bacillota; class Clostridia; order Lachnospirales; family Lachnospiraceae; genus Eubacterium_J; species Eubacterium_J plexicaudatum. Next base: position 1,804,594 of record NZ_AQFT02000001.1, on the reverse strand, counting down.
GCCGGTGATGTCGGGATTTGACGTGTTGGAATACATGCGCGAACATGATCTGCTGGAACAGATACCGGTCATACTGATTACAGGTGAAACGGTGATTGACAGCGAGGACAAAGCGTATTCCTATGGCGTGGCAGATGTAATACATAAACCGTTTTATCCGCATATCGTAAAAAAGAGAAGCCGCAACATTATTGATCTGTACCAGCATAAACTGGAAATGGAACTTCGGCTCAGACAGCAGGAAATAGAGATTAAGGAACAGGAAAAGGAAATCCGTGAAAATAACGAATTGATGCTGGAATCGTTAAGCTCACTGGTTGAATTCCGCAATGTGGAGACAGGAGAACATACACAGCGGATCAAATATTTTACTAAAATCATGCTGGAGTATATACAGGAATTTTTCCGAAATATGGTCTGGATATGTATCAAATCGACCAGATCGTACGGGCGTCCGTGCTGCATGATATAGGTAAGATTGGTATACCGGATTCTATTTTGTTAAAACCGGGCCGGTTAACAAAAGAAGAATTTGAGATGATGAAATCCCATACGACGATAGGCTGCGACATACTTGAAAAAGCCTACCGAAAAAAGACAGTGATTTTTACCGTTACAGTTACGATATCTGCCGTCATCACCATGAACGATGGGATGGAAACGGATATCCGGATCATCTGAAAGGAGAAGAGATTTCCATTGGAGTACAGGTTGTATCGGTTGCAGATGTATATGATGCGCTGGTCAGTCCGAGAGTATATAAAGAGCCGTTTTCGAAAGATATGGCTTATGATATGATTATGAACGGAGAGTGCGGCCAGTTCTCGCCGGATGTATTAGAGTGTTTTGCACTTGCAAAAGAAGATGTTTTTAATTGCGAAGTAATTAAAATGTTAAAATTTGTATGAGATTTCACAAATGCAGGCGGCAAAGAAGGCACGTTTTTGCTGCCTTTGTTTCGTGTTTCGAGGGAGGCAGTTGGTGAATGGAACAAATAGAACAGACAAATGAGACGGATCGCAGCCAGAATTTGCTGCTGTTGGAAAAAGCGCTGGAAATGGTGCTGATTTTTGATATATCCGGATGCATTTTGTATGCAAACGATGCGGCAGATAAAAAACTGGAATATGAAGAAGGACTGAAAGGAAAGCATATCTGCGATGTGTTTCCGAGTACGTTTAAGGCGTCGGACGGTGGCTTTTTTACGGAATATGTGTTTGGAGACGAACCGCAGAACCTTGTGGCATATCGAAAAAATCTGACCTGTTTTCCGGTTGAGGCGCGGATTATGCAGCATATGTACGGCGAAGAGATCTATATCTGCATGGCAAACGATATTCTGGAAAAGGAGTTTCTTGGAAGAGAGGTCGAGCAGGTACGTCAGGAAGCACAGCAGGCGATGAAAGTAAAGTCCGAGTTTGTTGCGAACGTAACGCATGAATTACGTACACCGGTTAATGGAATTCTTGGTAATGTACGTGAAATGTTTGACTTTGTGACGGATGAGCAGACATTAAAGTCACTGCGGCTGATTGAGCGTTGCTGCGGCGATATGAATAAATTATTAACAACATTTTGGACTTTTCCAAACTGGAAGCCGGAAAGTTCACGCTGGAGCCAAGAAGGTTTCATTTTCGGAATATGCTGGATTACATCCGTTCGCAGCATACGAATAAAATTACGGAAAAAGGGCTTGGATTTTTCCTGACGGTGTCGCCGCAGGTACCGGAGTATCTGATCGGGGATGAACTGCGTGTGGGGCAGATTTTGAACAATCTGCTGTCAAACGCATTAAAATTTACATCCGTAGGTAAGATTACGGTGGAAGTGGTACGTACGGCAAGAGTCAATGATAAGATTGAGCTGTTTTTCATAGTCAAAGATACCGGAATCGGGATTGATCAGGCGGATAAGGAAAAGCTGTTTCAGAGTTTTTCGCAGGCAGATGCTTCGATTTCCAGAAAATACGGAGGAACGGGTCTGGGGTTAAATATCTGTAAGCAGCTGGTAGAGCTGATGGGCGGCAGAATTGAAGTGGAAGGGGAAAAAGGCAGAGGAAGCACGTTTTCTTTTCTATCTGGCTGGGAGTCGGCGAAGAAGATGAACTGTCCGTACAGGGAGAAGAACAGGCCGATCAGACGTATACATATGAGCAGGTCGAAGAAGATGAGGATGCTTTTGATAACATTAAGGAATTTGGAACACCGGAAAATATAGATAATTTAAAACGGAATTTGTCAAAACTGATTTTATGTGTGGAAATGGAAAACTGGGAAAAGGCGGAAATGTTTATGGAAACGATTCGCCAGCTTACGGAAGGTGCGCCGCGTGAAATCAGTCGTGGAATTTTAAGGTTGAAAATGGCAGTACAAAAGGCAAACTATGAAAAGGCTGCGGCACAGTACCAGGAACTGGAAACTGCGCTGGAAGAAGGAAATTATTAAAAGTCTTAGAAATAGAAAGCAAGAAAGCGGGTATGAGCATGATTTATGATGAAAAAGACACTGCTGCGGCAAAAGTGCTGATCGTAGATGATGTGGAGATCAATCGCATGGTGCTGGAAGAGATTATCAGGACTATGGGTTGTGAGCCGTTGCTTGCCGAGAGCGGGCAGCAGGCATTAAAGATTGCGTCGCAGTATCATCCAAAGCTGATTTTAAGCGATATTTCGATGCCAGGAATGGATGGATTTGAACTATGCAAAAGTTTAAAGGCGAATAAGAAAACAAAGGAAATTCCCATTATTTTTATTTCTGCATTTGATGAGGCGGAAGACATTGTAAAAGGATTAAAACTGGGCGGTGAGGATTACATTACCAAACCGTTTATTACCGAAGTCGTTCAGGCGCGTGTAGCGGTGCATCTGCATTTGTATACGGTAAAAAATGAGCTGATGGAGACGAACCGTAAGCTGCAGATTTCCGTGGACGCACAGCTTCGGCAGATGGAAGAAGAGAAAAAAAATATACTGTATGCACTGGCTAATATTGCTGCGAAAAATTCCGGCTATGAGCAGGGGCATACACAGCGGCTGCGCCATAACTGCCGTATTCTGGCACAGGGCATGCAGCTGTCTCCCAAATATGAAGATCAGATTTCCGATGATTATATTGATGCAATTGAAATTGCAGCATGTTTGTGCGATATTGGAAATATAGGTGTGCCAAAAGAACTTTTGCGAAAAGAGATGGATTTTACGCAGGATGAGATAGAAATTCTGCACAGTCATACGGATCTTGGAGCACAGCTGTTGTCTGATTTGCATGTGAACAGTGATTATAATGATTACCTGAATATTTCCATTGATATTTCACACTATCACCATGAAAACTGGGATGGAAGCGGCTATCCGCAAGGGTTGAAAGGCGAGCAGATACCGGTGGCCGCACAGATTGTTTCCATTATGGAAGCGTACTGTATTCTGACGGGAGAAAAAAAATACGGCAGACAGGAAGCATTGGAAATTATGGAAAAAGATGCGGGTGTTCGATTTAATCCGGATATTTTTAAGATCTGCTGCAGGATATCCAGACAGTTCAGCTGATCCGGATGATTTTATGTTAACGAAAGCCAGAGGCTTTACGATAACAATTTTGCATTAAAGCTAACGGGGTGATTCATTTGATAACAGATGAGGAGTTTACGAGAATATCTACTTATGTGAAAAGACATTACGGCATTGATATGAGCCAGAAAAAAGTAATTGTGAACGGACGACTGGAAAATTATATCCGTTCGGGCGGCTGGAAGTCTTTTGATGAGTTTATGAATGAGGTGGAACATGACAGAACCGGGAAGCAGGAAACGATGCTTGTCAATCTTCTGACTACCAATCATACTTATTTTATGAGAGAATTTGAGCAGTTTGATTTTTTTCGCAAAGATATATTGCCTTGGGTAAAAAAGAAAGCGGCGAATACAAAAGATGTGCGTATTTGGTGCGGGGCCGCTTCATCAGGAGAGGAACCATATATGATCGCTATGGTGCTCGCGGATTTCTTTGGCATGGAGCGTAAGCAATGGGACTTGCGAATCTTGGCAACGGATGTGTCGACTGGGGTTTTAAAGCAGGCCGTAGCGGGAGTCTATACGGCACAGCAGCTGGAAAATGTTCCGAATCAGTGGAAACGCCAGTTTTTCAGACAGACAAAAGACGGAAAATATGTGGCTGTTGACGATTTGAAAAAATCGGTGTTTTTCCGCCAGTTTAATCTGATGTCACCATTTCCGTTTAAGCGGAAAATGCATACCATATTTTTAAGAAACGTAATGATTTATTTTGATGAAGCCACAAAGAGGCAATTAGTGCAGAAAGTGTATGATTTTCTGGAACCGGGAGGATATCTGCTTATAGGCACGACAGAGACGCTTGACAGAAGCGCTACGCCTTTTGAAATTGTTCAGCCGTCTATATTTCGAAAAAGGAAGGATGATAAGCGTTATGCGTTCAATTAAAGTTTTAGTTGTAGATGATTCGCTTGTATTCCGGGAGCTTTTGATTCAAAATCTGAGCAGGGATCCTGCAGTTACGGTCGTAGCGGCTGCCAGAGATCCATATGAAGCACGGGATGCGATTATCCGGTATAAACCAGATGTAATGACTTTGGATGTGGAACTTCCACGTATGAACGGAATTGAGTTTTTACGCAAGCTGATGCCGCAGTATCCGCTTCCGGTTGTAGTGATCAGCGCTTTGTCCGATACGGTTTTTGATGCAATGAATGCGGGAGCCGTGGATTTTGTGGGAAAGCCTGTGATTACGAACCGGGCGCAGCTGGAAGATTTCATTCGTAATGAATTGCTCGTAAAGATAAAGATTGCTTCTACGGCAAAGATCGGAAATATTAAAAAGAAAGTACCGATGCAGCAGGAATACGCAGGCAGCGCACCCGGAAAGAGTAATCTGCTTGTAGCGATCGGAGCGTCTACAGGCGGTACGGAGGCGATATTTGAAGTCGTCAAAGGATTCGGACCCGATATTCCGGGTGTCGTAATCGTGCAGCACATGCCGCCGGGATTTACGGCCATGTATGCAAAAAGACTGAACGATCAGTGCAGAGTACGTGTAAAAGAAGCGCAGACCGGAGATACGGTACGGCCGGGGCATGTTCTGATTGCTCCCGGAGGCGACCAGCATATGCGGGTTGTAAAGGTGAACGGCATGTATCAGGTGGAATGCCGCAACGGGCCAAGAGTAAACGGACATTGTCCTTCGGTAGATGTGTTGTTTGAGTCGGTGGCAAAAACAGTGAAAAAGGATGCGGTTGGCATTATTCTGACAGGAATGGGTGGCGACGGCGCCAAAGGGCTGCTGGCGATGCGCAACGCAGGTGCGAAAACGATTGGTCAGGATGAGTCTACCTGCATTGTGTATGGAATGCCGAAAGTGGCATATGATATTGGAGCGGTTGAGCAGCAGGTGAAGCTGCAGGATATTGCGTCCAGGACTTATATGATACTCAATAAAATGTAAAGGAGAATAGATGATGAAAATTTTGTTGGCAGAAGATGATTTTGTAACCCGCAAATTTATGGTAAATTTTCTATCCAAATACGGAGAATGCGATGTTACCGTAGACGGTATGGAGGCAGTAGACGCATTTATGATGGCGTTGGAAGATGAGGAACCGTATGATCTTGTCTGCCTTGATATTATGATGCCTGTAATGGATGGTTATCAGGCGCTTGTTGCAATCCGCAAGCTGGAAAAAGAAAAGAACATACCAGAAGACAAAGCAGTCAAAGTTATTATGACAACGGCGCTGAATGAAGAGAGAAATGTAAAAATGGCATTTGAGCTTGGCTGTACGATATATTCCGGAAAGCCAATTAATCAGGACAGATTTGAACAGGCGCTTAAAAAACTGAACCTGATTTGACGTAATTAAAATATAACAAAAAGGAGAAGAATATGGCTGAAGGATTTAATACAGAAGACATGCTGGATATGTATCTGTTTGAGAACGGACAGCTTCTGGAACAGCTTCAGGATACCGTACTGGAACAAAAAGATGCAGACTGTTTTGATGAAGACAGCATAAACGAAATCTTCCGAACGATGCATACGATCAAAGGTTCGTCGGGTATTATGATGTTCGATAATATAACGGCTGTGTCGCATAAATTGGAGGATGTCTTCTTTTATTTAAGAGAGTCCCATCCGGACAATGTTCCGCATCTGGAGCTGGTGGAGCATGTACTGCATGTTGAAGATTTTATTTCAAATGAAATGGAGAAAATCCGCAATGGAGATCCCGTAGATGGAGATTCCAGTGATATTATTGCGGAACTGGATAAATTTCTAAAGAAGATTAAAGGGGAAGACGAGGGTGCGGCAGACAGTACGACAAAGCTGCCGGAAAATAAGAGTGAGGAGCCAAAACAGTTTTATATCGCTCCGGTTGCAACCAGTGACAGTCACTTTTACAAGATATTTATTTCGTTTTATTCGGATACGGAAATGGCAAATATCCATGCTTATAAGGCAGTATATGCACTCAAGGAGATTGCCGAAGATTTGCTGTACACACCGGAAAATATTATTTCGGATGAGAGCAGTTCGGAAGCCATTATAAAAGAAGGATTTAAGATGCTTTTGCAGACGCAGGCAGATCCGGCGGAGATCCGTGCGATTGTTTCCGAAGGCTATTCGGTGGAAAAGGTCGATGTTACGGAATGCAGTCCGGAAGAATACGTGCGCGGCTTTGGAGGCGGGGATGTACAGATTGATCTGGACTCTCCTGTGGAAGTGATTGAAGCAGGCGGGCAGAAAATAACATCCGTAGAAGCAAAAGACAAGGCTAAAATTGCTCCGGGTGATTTTGTCATCAAGTCCAAAGAGCCGGGCAAGCAGAAAAAGCTTGCAAAAGATAAGCCAAAAGCAGAAAAAGCGTCCTTTATCAGCGTAAATGTCAGCAAAATGAACCAGTTAATGGAGCTGATTGGAGAGCTGGTAATTTCCGAATCCGTCGTATTACAGAGTTCCGATTTGAAAGTACCGGGACTGAATCTGGATAATTTTAATAAAGCAGCTGCGCAGCTTTCTAAAATTTCGACAGATTTACAGAATGTCATTATGTCCATGCGAATGGTTCCACTGACGAATACATTCCAGAAAATGAATCGTATTGTATTCGACGTATCTCGTAAACTTGGTAAAGATATCGAGTTTGAGATGATCGGGGATACGACCGAAGTAGATAAAAATATTATTGAACATATTTCCGATCCGCTGATGCATCTTGTCAGAAATGCGGTCGATCATGGGATAGAGACAAATGAAGAACGTGCGGCCAGCGGAAAATCGGATAAAGGTAAAGTTACCCTGTCTGCAAAGACCGAGGCGGGAAAAGTGTGGATTACCGTACAGGATAACGGAACCGGACTGGACCGGGAAAAATACTTGCAAAAGCCAGAAAACAGGGGATTTTAGACGCTTCCAGACCGGACAGTTCTTATTCCGACAAAGAGGTGTATCAGTTTATTACCCTGCCGGGCTTTTCTACAAATGAACAGGTTACAGAGTACTCCGGCCGAGGCGTAGGCATGGATGTCGTTGTCCGTAACATTCAGGAGATCGGCGGAATGCTTGATATTGAAAGCGATCCGGGCAATGGCAGTACGATGAGCTTAAAGATCCCGCTGACACTTGCAATTATCGACGGAATTGTTATGGAGACAGGCGGTTCTTCCTTTGTTATGGAATCCGGTGTAATTAAAGAGTTTGTGCGTGTCCGGGAAGATATGATGATACATGAGCCAAACGGAGACGAGTATATTATGATCCGCGGTGAGTGCTTTTCTGTCATTCGTTTAGGCGAATGGTACGGACTGAACGGTTATCAGGAAGCGGTAGAAGATGGCATGATGGTCATTATAGAAGTAGATGACAAGCGCATCGGTCTGTTTGTCGATACGCTCGTAGGCAAACAGGAGATTGTTGTTAAACCGATTCCTTCTTATATTAAAAAAGTCAGGGGGCTGACCGGCTGTACACAGCTTGGCGATGGCAGTATTGCCCTGATTCTGGATCCGGGTGGATTAATTATATAAAATAAAGAGAAAGGAATGTAGGATCATATGAGCGAAATAAGTAATTTGAATGATACGACGGATCTTTTGGATCTGGGATTCACCGAAGTGGAAGAGCATAAAAGCAAATATATGAGCTTTAAGTCCGGCAATGAATATTTTGGGCTTAAGATCCAATATGTCAATGAAATTATTCAGATTCAGGCAATCACAGCAGTTCCCGAAACCGAAGACTACATTAAGGGACTGATTAACCTGCGCGGGAAAATCATTCCGGTTATTGATGTACGGTTGCGTTTCGGTCAGGAAGCATTTGAATATAACGACCGCACATGCATCATTGTCATTCAGTATAACGATATGATGGTTGGACTGATTGTGGAAAAGATTGCGGATGTGGTTGAAATCAAAGACAGTGACATCTTGCCGCCGCCGACCATTTCACGTGCGGATCAGGGAAATCGCAAGTATATTTACGGTATTGGCAAGATCGGAGATACGGTAAAGCTGCTGTTAGATCCGGATAAACTACTGCGTGACGTGGATCTTTCGTCCGTAGAACAGTCGAATAAGTTAAGTGAAGAAGAATGAGAGGTAGTGGAAGAATGAAAAACTGGACGATAAGGGCAAAATTGATGCTGGGCTTTTTTATCAGTGTCATCATGACGGTACTGAACATGCTACTCAGTGAGCTGACTACGAGAATGGCAGCAAAATATTCCGGTGAAGCATTAAAAACATATAACCGATATGCATCTATTTTTACTTATGCAATTGGGATTATATCTATCATTATAATTATGTGGGTTGCCGCCGTTATTATCCGACAGATTCGACTGTCTGTGGAAGAACTGTCCAAAGCGGCAAAGCAGATCGCGCAGGGTCGTGTGAATATTCAAATGAAAAAGTACAGCAATGACGAACTGGGGCAGTTGGTAGATGAATTTGAAAAAGTCATTCAGAATATAAAAAATCAGGCACATGTTGCGGAAGAAGTTTCAAACGGAAACCTGACAATTTCGGTTACACCAACATCTACGGACGATTTGCTTGGCAATTCGTTAAAGAAACTGGTAGAAGACAACTATCATGCATTGTCCAATATCAGCGATTCCGGTACACAGGTAACGATCAGCTCTTCGCAGGTGGCAAGTGCAAGTCAGGCACTGGCACAGGGTTCTACACAGCAGGCGAGCGCAATTGAAGAGATTACGGCGTCTATTGACGAGATTGCGGAAAAAACAAAAGAAAATGCGGAGCAGGCTAATTCCGCTGCAAATCTGATTGAACAGGCAATTGAAGATGTAAAGCATGGAAATATGAGAATGAAAGATATGACAGATGCCATGCAGGCAATTAACCAGTCATCCGAAAGTATTTCCAAGATTATTAAAACGATTGACGATATTGCGTTTCAGACAAATATTCTTGCATTAAATGCTGCGGTTGAGGCAGCCAGAGCAGGCGAGGCAGGAAAAGGGTTTGCGGTTGTAGCGGAAGAAGTCAGAAGCCTTGCGGCAAAAAGTGCGGCTGCGGCTGCGGAAACAGCCGAACTGATTGAAGATTCCATTACAAAAGTCAGTACGGGGTCACAGATTGCGGAAGAGACAGCAAACGCTCTGGAAACAATCACAGATGTAGTGCAGAAGAGTGAAGGTATTATTAATGGCATTGCGGAATCATCCAATTATCAGGCAACGGCAGTTGCTCAGATTGAACAGGCGATTACGCAGGTATCACAGGTCGTACAGACGAACTCGGCAACAAGTGAGGAGTGTGCGGCTGCCAGTGAGGAACTATCAAATCAGGCAAACAAAATGAGAGATATGCTTTCCATTTATAACTTGGGAGCGGGCAGACAAAGTACGAATCAGGGATACGATTATCGAAGTGTGGAAACGGACAGCAGTGAAGACAGGACTGAACCGGTAATTTCTCTGGAAGACGATTTTGGGAAATACTAGGAGGTATCTTATGAAAAATCTTAAAATAGGAACAAAGCTGCTGTTGACATTTATGATTATTATCGCGTTGTTTTGCGGTACGGTGTATGTGGCGACTTCCGGCTTGCGTGAGTGTTCTGATAAATATTCGGAGTTTTATCATGAAGAATATCAGATCACACAGAGAGTTATGAGCATGCGACGTGGTCTGCAGATTATTGTCAAAGATCTTACGTTTATGACGATTGACGATGATGCGGAGAGATTTGCATCTTATCAGAGTGACATGGAAAAAGAACTGGAACTGCTGGAACAAAATGCAAAATGGGTGAGTGAAAACCTGAAAACGAATTCCGAAGCGTTTGATACTTTTGCAAAGGATATCCAAGATGCAGTCAATATGCAGGAAAATGTTGTGGCACTTTCCAAAACGAATAAAACACAGGCGCAGCAGATTTTAATAGAAGAGTATCAGCCGCTTGTCATAAGTTCGGTAAGCGCCCTGACAAAGATCAGTGATGAAGTAGAATCCGGGGTAGATGCGAACTTTAATGCATCTTTGGCTACACAGAAGTCCATTACATATTCTTTACTTGGACTGGCTGCGGCAGCATTGTTTATTACGATTGTACTCTGCCTGTATCTGACAAGAATGATTACCAAGCCGATTCATGAGCTGGTGGCATCCGCAGGTAAGATTGTAGCAGGTAACTTTGATTTTCAGATTGCATATCGTTCCAAAGATGAATTGGGAGGATTGGCAAATGCGTTTCGTGATATGGCATCTATTTTAGGTGATATTATCGCAGACGCGTCCAGATTGTTAAGTGAAATGGCAAACGGCAATTTCGATGTGCGTACAAGAGCGGAAGAACGTTATGTAGGAGATTTCCAGGGACTGTTATCTTCGATCAGAAAACAGAACCGCGATTTAAGCTCTACGCTGGCACAGATCAATTCCAGCGCGGATCAGGTATCGTCCGGTGCAAATCAGGTATCTTATGGTGCGCAGGCTCTTTCTCAGGGCGCTACACAGCAGGCTGCTTCGGTACAGGAGCTGGCGGCAACGATTGCAGGTATTTCCCAGCAGGTAAAAGAAACGGCGGAAAATGCGGCAACCGCAAGAAGACAGTCCAATTCTGCAGGTGATAAAGTAGAAGAGTGCAACCGTCAGATGAAAGATATGACAAAGGCAATGGAAGAGATTACACGTACGTCAAACGAAATTGGCAAGATTATTAAGACGATTGAAGACATTGCGTTCCAGACGAATATTCTGGCTCTGAATGCCGCGGTAGAAGCGTCTCGTGCAGGCACGGCAGGAAAAGGCTTTGCCGTTGTTGCAGATGAAGTGCGCAATCTTGCCAGCAAGAGTGCGGAAGCGTCAAAAGATACATCCGACTTAATTGAGAGTGTAATCGGAGCGGTTACACAGGGTACACATATTACCAATGCAACGGCAAAATCGCTGATACAGGTTGTTGAGGAAGTTCGTGAGACATCTACGACCGTAGATAAAATTGCGAATGCGGCAGAAGGTCAGGCAGGTGCGGTAGAACAGGTTTCCGTAGGTGTAGATCAGATTTCAAGCGTAGTGCAGACTAACTCTGCTACGGCAGTAGAGAGTGCGGCAGCCAGTGAAGAGCTGTCCAGCCAGGCTGAAGTTTTGAAAAATCTTGTGGCAAAATTCTCTTTGAGGGAAGAGTATGTTCAGAGTAATATCAATCTGGATGCCGAATTTTGATAACGTGTAATAATAGTTGAAAAAAATGCCGGTTATGATAAAATATTGCAAATTTAGTACGAGAGGTGATTTTTATGGGACTATTTGAAGATTTAAAACAATTGGACGTAGATGTGGACGGCGGACTGAAACGCATCGGAGGTAATGAGGGGCTTTATAAGAGGCTTTTAAATACTTTTGTAAAAGCGATGAAAGCACAGCAGATTTCTCCTGATTTTAATACGTCCGATTATGAGGATGTGAAGGAAAAAGCACATGCAATTAAGGGAACGTCAGGGAATCTGTCTATTACACCTGTATTTGAGGCATATTCACAGATTATGGATTTATTGAGAGCGGAAAAGCCGGAGGAAGCAAACGAAGTACTGAAAAAATTATTCCTGTGCAGGATGAGATTATAGCCTGCATAGAGAAATATGCGGAATAAAATCAGATAGAAAGCCAAAAACGTGTTTGAAAATTGCGGAAAGCGGGTTTCAAACACGTTTTTGCATGGGTGCGTGAGAATATTATGGATAAAAAGACAAAAAGATTTTTTATACGGAGTGTTGTCAGCATTTTCTTTTTATGTATAGCAGTATTTTTCTTTCTGACACATTATATGAGAACAAAAACGAAGCGTGTAATTAAAAATACGACAAGTGTCTATATGTCGGAGATGAGTCTGCAGGTTCAGGAGAAATTTACGGCAGTTATTAATCTGCGGATGGAGCAGGTAGAAGCAATGATACGGCTGGACCCGCCTGAGACAGCGGTATATGGGGAACAGATGCGAAATAATCTGGTGGAAAACGCAAAGCTTCGCAACTTTTCTTATGCCGGACTGTATGCGCAAAATGGTGAACTGGAGGACTTGTTTGGCAGTTCGATTGAGTTGGTGCAAAGGAGCGGGACTGCAAAAAACATACAGCCAGGTGCATTTGCGGTTGGAGAAGCAACAAACGAACAGGGACAGGAAATGCTGATGATCGGCATGAATGCTGCATATCCAATGAAGAATGGCGAGAAAAGCAAGGCGTTGTTTGTTGGCGTGCCAATGGATTATCTGCGGGATGTATTGTTTTTGGATCAGAACGAATCGCTGCTATATTACCATATTATTGATACGGATGGAAATTTTGTAATTCGAAGCGGCGATGCTTACCGCGAAAATTATTTTGAACGGATGCGTGAAAAATTTGAAACTTTTGATGGTAAAAAGCCGGAAGATTATATTCGGGAATTATCGGACGCCATGCAGCATCAGGAAGTGTACGCGGCGACCGTATTCATGGACGGGCAGGAAATTTACATGTACAGTTCACCGCTCATTTCAAACAGCAGCTGGTATCTGATCGCAGCGATGCCGAATAATGTGCTGATGGAATCGATCTGGAATCTTGACGGAACACGTAATTTGGTGATGATTACTTCTGCGTCAACAATTTTAGTTGCTATGGGTGTTATTTTCATCCTGTATTATCAGATGTCACGCCGGCAAATGCGCGAGCTTGTAAAGGCGCGGAACGAAGCAGATTATTCCAATGCGGCAAAAAGCAATTTCTTATCCAGTATGAGCCACGAGATTCGTACGCCAATGAATGCGATTATCGGAATGACGGAAATTGCCCAGCGCAATATTCAGGATTCTTCACGCGTCAGCGACTGTCTGAATAAAGTACGACTTTCGAGTAAGCATCTGTTGGGCCTGATCAATGACGTACTGGATATGTCTAAAATCGAAAGCAAAAAAATGACACTGAATATTGCTCCGGTTTCCCTGCGGGATACGATGGATGACCTTGTGAACATTATTCAGCCGCAGATCAGAGCAAAAAAGCAGCATTTTGATATTTTTATACAAAATATCTGTTCCGAAGGCATTTGCTGTGATGATGTCCGACTGAATCAGGCGCTTATTAATATTTTGTCAAATGCGGTGAAATATACGCCGGAAGAAGGTAATATTTATATTTACCTGAACCAGGAACCTTCCCTGTTGGGCGATGCCTATGTTCGTACACATTTTTATATCTCCGATACCGGAATGGGAATGTCGCCGGAATTTCTGGAAAAAATCTGGGATACGTTTGTCAGAGAAGAAAACGATGAGGTGCGGCATATTTTAGGGACGGGCCTTGGTATGTCGATTACGAAAAGCCTGGTTGATCTGATGGGTGGGACAATAGATGTAAAAAGTGAACTTGGAAAAGGCAGTACGTTTCACATTATGCTGGATCTGGAAAAATCGGAATCGGTAGACGTGTCTCAGATGAAACTGCCGGCATGGACGATACTGGTTGTGGATGATGACGAGCAGTTATGTTCCAGCGCCGTATCCAATCTGGAACTGTTGGGTGTGAACTGTGAATGGACCCAGAGCGGCATAGAGGCAGTAAATATGGTGAAAAAACGCCATGAGCAGGGCATGGACTATAACTTTTTGCTGATAGACTGGAAGATGCCCGTACAGAACGGAATTGAGACGATACATCAAATTCGGGAACAGATCGGTGATGATATTCGCATCTTTTTAATGTCCGCAGATGACTGGGCGGAAATGGAAGATCAGGCTGTACAGACCGGCATTGAAGGATTCATTACAAAACCGCTCTTTGCCTCCCGCCTGTATGAACGTCTGCGCAAATATATGGAAGGTTATGAAGAGCAGGATCTTTCGAATGAAAACAAAAATGAGGATGTTTCTTTTGAAGGAAGCAGAGTGCTGTTAGCGGAAGATATGGAAATCAACTGGGAAGTGGCCAATGAGATCCTATCCGCAACCGGAATGCAGCTGGAACATGCACAGAACGGCAGAGAATGTCTGGAAATGTTTCAAAAATCGGAGATCGGATATTATCATGCCGTATTGATGGACATCCGTATGCCAGTAATGGACGGCTATGAAGCGACAAAAGCGATTCGTGCGCTGGAACGCGCAGACAGCCGGCTGCCGATTATTGCGATGACAGCAGATGCGTTCGATGGAGATGTGCAAAAATGTCTGGATGCAGGAATGAACGACCATCTTGCAAAGCCGCTGGATATCGGGGAGTGTATGCGGACTTTACACAAATATCTGGGGTAATTCACTTTTTGGAGGCCCTTCTCATATGATAATAAAAAATGCAGGATTGCGTATATATGGACAGGGTTCGAAATTTAATAAACTGCGACCGGATACATCGGCTTGGTTATACGGGACGCGGCGTCGGGATTGCGATTCTGGATACCGGGATTTCCATGCACCCGGATTATGCGGAACGAATTCGGGTGTTTCAGGATTTTTGCAATCACAAAAGTCAGCCTTATGATGACAATGGCCACGGCACGCACATTGCGGGCATTATCGCAGGCAATGGGCGTATGAGCAAAGGGCGTTACCGTGGTGTGGCGCCTTTGGCTACGCTGATTGTTCTGAAAGTGCTTGACCGCACAGGCAACGGAAATACAAAAGATGTCGTAGAGGCGATGAAATGGATTATTGACAACCGTGAGCGGTACCGTATTCGCATTGCCAATATTTCGGTCGGAATGCTGCCGCAGTCTAAGTCCAAAGAGCGTGACCAGATGCTGGAATGGGTAGACCGAATGTGGGACAGCGGCGTATTTACGGTTGCGGCTGCCGGCAACGGCGGGCCGTCTTCAAGCAGTGTGACCATTCCGGGCGCCAGCAGTACGGTGCTGACCGTAGGAAGCAGTGACGACAGGGACCAGCTTGTACGCAAAAGAGGGCTGTATCCGGGTTACAGCGGAATCGGACCGACAGACTGCTGTGTATGTAAGCCGGAAATTTTAGCACCCGGAACGGAAATTAAGAGCTGTCATTTTTTAAATAATGGGTATACTGTAAAGAGCGGGACTTCGATGGCTACGGCAGTCGTCTCCGGAGCATGTGCGCTGGTATATGACAGATACCCGCAGCTGACGCCGGCCGGCTTAAAACTTTTATTTTATAAGAAGCTGGCGGAAGATCGGCAGACATCCAGCTGGGGTACACTGGATGTCAGGAAGCTTTTCCAATAAGAAAAGGAGTAAAACATTGGTTTTGATATTACAGGCACTTCGCATTATCAGAAAAGCGGTTCAAAAACTGTTCAGCAGGCTTTTTGTAGTGGCACTTGGGATTATCCTTCAAATTGCCTGGATGTTTCTTGTACTGTATCAGTTCAGCGCTCAAAATGCATTTATAAACATCATTGTAACGGCTGTTGGAATTTTAACCGCATTTTATGTTATCAGCAGACCGTTTAATCCGGCCGCGAAGCTGGCATGGACGGTTGTGCTTCTGACAGTGCCGCTGCTTGGCGTTATTATTTATTTTGTGTTTGGAAGACCGGAACTGACGAAACATGCAAGGGAAGGCATGGAAGCGGTAAACCTTGGCATAGAAGTGCATTTGAAACAGGATGCGCAGGTGCAAAAACATATCAAAGAAACCGATATGAATATACTTCGTCAGTCCGAATATATTTTGCGGCAGGCAAAATTTCCGGTTTATGAACATTCTCAGACAAAATATTATCCATGCGGCGAACAGATGTTTGAAGACATGCTGGATGCGATTGACAGGGCGGAGCATTTTATTTTTCTGGAATATTTTATTATCAGTCCGGGTGTCATGTTTGACCGTCTGTTAAAAGCACTCGAACAAAAAGTACGACAGGGCGTGGACGTACGGCTGATTTATGACGACATTGGCTGTGTGGCGACGCTTCCGGTAGATTTTGTCCGCTATATGGAAACCATTGGCATTCGATGCGCGGTATTTAATCGGTTTTGGCCGATACTCAGCATTGTAATGAATAACCGCGATCATCGGAAAATACTTGTTGTTGACGGTATCTGGGGGTTTACGGGCGGAATTAATATTGCGGATGAATACATTAATGAAAAAGTAAGATTTGGCTATTGGAAAGATACGGGAATCTGCGTGAAAGGGGAAGCAGTATGGAATTTTACGGCAATGTTTCTGGAAATGTGGGATTATATTCGCAATGAAAAAGACGACTGTCTGAAATACCGCCCTGTACTGCCAGAGTATCGAACGCAGGAGCACGGATTTGTCCAGCCTTATGGCGATACGCCGTTAGACCGGGAAAATGTCGGAGAAAATGTCTATCTGAACATGATCAGCAAAGCAAAGCATTATTTGTATATTTATACGCCATATCTGATTATTGATCAGGAAATGCAGACAGCGCTTTGCAATGCTGCAAAAAGCGGTGTGGATGTCAGGCTAGTAACGCCCGGAATTCCGGACAAAAAAATGATCTTTCTGATGACGCGCTCCAACTATAAAGTACTGCTGGAAAGCGGCATTAAAATCTATGAATATACACCGGGCTTTATTCATGCAAAATGTTTTCTGTGTGACGATGAAACAGCGGCTGTCGGAAGTATTAATCTGGACTACCGCAGCCTTTATCTGCATTTTGAATGCGGCGTGTGGATGTACCGCAGTGAGGCAGTGATGCAGTTGAAAGAAGATATGGAGCAGACGTTTGCCTGTTCCCATCAGATTTTAAAAGAAGAGTGGAAAGAACCGAATTTCTTTTTGTGGGTAGTGCAAACGGTGTTAAAGCTTTTTGCGCCGCTGTTGTAAGGTGTCACCCGGTTTGTGGAGCATTTCTCCGCAAACCGGGGAGTGCAGGCCGCGGGAACGATTCGGTATTTTTTTATGTCAGTAAGAACAGTTTTTGTAAAAGATTTAGAAAATAGTCGGTAAATGCAGCATGCTTTACACTGTCTGCATACAAAATGTTGATCCGGCCCAGCTTTTTTTTGCCCAGATAATAAGTGACGGTGCCGGCCGGATCGCCCTGTTTTACAGGTGCGGTGACGGACTTTGGCAGCCGGATTTTTTTTGTGACCTGTCCAAGATCCTCACCGCTTGTGCTCACATAGCTCATTTCCGATTCATATGTAAGCGCAACAGTGTCTTTTTCGCCTTTCTTTACGGCTATATGCGGCAGCGGAGAAGGGTTTTTGTCCTGATACACGCGGCAGACGGAAAAGCCGTAGTTTAACAATGTCTGTGCGTCTGCGGTACGGGATTTGATGTCCGGAGCAGCCATCAGAACGGCGATCAGCTTGATGCCGTCTTTTTCCGCAGTGGCAGCCAGACAGTATTTGGCAGCGGATGTATAGCCGGTTTTCAGTCCGGTAGCATAAGGATATTGTTTGAGCAGTTTGTTTGTGTTGGCCAGTCCGAATTCGGAATCGCCTCTTTTCGTGCGGTGGATAATATTTTCCATCCAGATCGTACAGTAATCATGAATCTGCGGATGGCGGACACTCAGTTCTCTGGCCATCAGACCGATATCGTAAGCGCTCGTTACATGCCCGTCTGCGGAAAGTCCGCAGCAATTGACAAAGTGCGTATCTTTCATGCCAAGATCGGCGGCTTTTTGATTCATCTGAGCGACAAATTCTTCCTCACTCCCGCAGATAAACTCTGCCATTGCCACACAGGCGTCATTTGCACTTGCGATACTGATGCATTTAATCAGTGTTTCAACCGTCTGGACTTCTCCGGCTTCCAGAAATACCTGTGAACCGCCCATGCCGGCGGCATATTCCGACACGGTGACTTCGTCTGTCAGTGCGATTTGTTTTTTTTCAATTGCGTCAAAAATCAGACAAAGCGTCATAACTTTGGTAACGCTTGCGGGCGGACGGGGTGTATGTTCTTTTTTTGGTATAAAATCGTTCCGGTTTCTGCTTCCATTAAAAGCACGCTTGGTGCGGAAATGTCAAGCGAGGGCTGCGTGGATGTCTGTTTCTTTTTTGCATATACGGGGCAAGCTGCGGATATCAATAAGACAAGTGCCAGAAATGCGGTAATAAAACGCTTCATCATAGTGCGGTACCTGAAAATCCTTTTTTATAATGTAGTCGTGAACTTTGGAAAATATGACTGATTTATGGATGACCGCGATGTGTTTTTTGGTAAAAATAAATTTGAGAAAAAGGTTTGAATATGAATGTATTAATTGGTATAATTAGCGTTATCGTAGTAATTTACCTGTTCTGGCAATATCAGGAACTGAAAAAATTCGAAATTACACACTATGAAATGCCGTCGAACAAGGTTTTGGAACAACTGAATATTGTTGTTATTTCAGATCTGCATTCGTTTTCTTACGGATCGGAAAACAGACTTCTTTTAAAAGCGGTAAAAGATGCCGCACCGGATCTGATTTTGATACCGGGTGATTTGATTGTTACCGGTAAAACGGAAAAATATGACGTGTCGCTTCGATTTCTGCAGGAGCTTTGCGCACTTGACGTTCCCGTTTTGTTCAGCAGCGGAAATCATGAGAGCAAGGCGGCATTGCCGCAGTCCGAAAGCTTTCCGGTCTATCGGCAGTACTGCGGGCAGATGGAACGGACCGGTGTAATCACGCTGAACAACAAAAGTCATGAGGTTACGGTTCGCAGCACGAAAGTGCGTGTCAGCGGACTGGAACTGCCGCTGACCAGTTATAAAAAGGGCAGAAAACCGTATCTGGAGGAAGATTATCTGATAAGCAGGCTTGGCGCGCCGTCCGACGAGCATCTGCAGATTCTGCTGGCGCATCACCCGGCATTTGCCCGACAGTATGCGAGGTGGGGAGCGGATCTGACCGTTTGCGGACACAATCATGGAGGCCTTGTATGCATTCCGGGAATCGGAAGTGTTATCTCGCCGCAGTTCGTACCGTTTCCGAAGTACGATGCGGGCGAGTTTACCGTTGACGGCAGAAAAATATATATCAGTCGCGGACTTGGTACGCATACGTTTCATGTCCGGGTATTTAATCGGGCGGAGCTGGTTGTCATTACGGTAAAACCGGAGTAACAGCCTGTTTGGAAATGACATGGAGGAATCATATGGAATTGACCGTTAAATTAGAGACGTTTGAAGGGCCGCTGGATTTACTGCTGCACCTGCTGGAAAAAAACAAAGTGAATATTTATGATATTCCAATTGTGGAAATTACGAATCAGTATATGGACTACATTCGTGAAATGGAACGTCAGGATCTGGACATTATGAGTGAATTTATGGTGATGGCGGCGACGCTGATCGACATTAAAGCGAAAATGCTGCTGCCGAAAAAAGTGACGGAAGATGAAGAGGAAGTGGACCCACGTGCGGAGCTGGTACAGCAGCTGCTGGAGTACAAGCTGTATAAAAGCATTTCCTACGAACTCAAAGACCGTCAGCTGGATGCGGACCGTGTGATGTACAAAGAACCGACGATACCGGACGAAGTGTCAGAGTATGTCCCGCCGCTGAATCTGGACGAGCTGTTAGACGGTCTGACGCTGCACAAGCTGAATCATGTATTCGAATCGGTTATGAAACGTCAGATAGACAAGCTGGATCCGGTACGTTCCAAATTTGGCCGCATTGAAAAAGAAGAGGTTTCTCTGGAAGAAAAGGTTCTTATTTTGGAACGGTATGCGGCATTACATAAGCAGTTTAGCTTTCGCGGGCTTTTGGAGCGCCAGCACAGTCGCGTGCAGGTGATTGTGACGTTTCTGGCCGTACTGGAGCTGATGAAGACCGGCAAAATAGAAATTTTTCAAAAACAGGCATTTGACGATATCAGCATTACTTCGCGTATTGCGGCGGCATAGTATATATGACGGATGTGCGCGAAGGAATCGTTGCCCGTATGGAAAGGTGAGAATTATGGAACAGAATGAGGCTGTGAATGGAGTCGTAAAGGAAGCCGTCATAGAAGCGGTTTTATTTACAATGGGGGAATCCGTACCGCTGGAAAAACTGGCAAATGTGCTGCAGCTTGGAACAGAAGAGACAAAAACGATTATACGGCAGATGATGTCCGATTATGAAAAAGGGAACCGCGGTATTCAGATTATTGAACTGGACGGCGCCTACCAGATGTGTACGAAAAAGCAGATGTATGAATATCTGATACAAATTGCCCGCCAGCCGAAAAAGCAGGTGCTTACCGACGTACTGCTGGAAACATTGTCCATTATTGCTTACAAGCAGCCGGTGACCCGGATGGAAATTGAAAAAATCCGCGGCGTATCCAGCGGACATGCCGTCAATAAATTGGTGGAATATAACCTTGTCTGTGAAATCGGCAGACTGGACGTACCCGGCAGGCCATTGCTATTTGGTACGACCGAAGAATTTCTGCGCAGTTTCGGTGTGAATTCCATAGACGAACTACCGCAGCCGGAGCCGGAGCAGGTCGAAGAGTTCCGTCATGAAGCGGAAGAAGAACTGGAAATCCGGATGAAAGTATAAGCCGGTAAATGTTGCCGTCGGATGGAATATCGGACGATTCCGATGCATAAGATGAAAGCAAATACAGTTTCGGAGCATTTCTGAAATATGAAGCGAGCACTCTGTTATCTGACTGTGGCAATCGTTACTTTTTTATCTGTTTTTCAGCTGTCCGTCCCGGCATATGCAAAGCAAACAAAAACGGCAGAGTTTGACGTGGGCCAGCTTTACGCCCGTTCGGCAGTGTTGATGGATGCGGATTCCGGACGTGTGTTAGTTGGCAAAGATGCCGAACAACCGATGCCGATGGCAAGCACAACAAAAATTATGACCTGTATCGTGACACTGGAACAGGCGCAGCCGGACGATATCGTAGAGGTATCGGCTTATGCTGCAAAAATGCCGGAAGTAAAGCTTCATATTATGGAAGGCGAACATTATAAGCTGAACGATCTTTTGCATTCCTTAATGCTGGAATCTCATAACGATGCCGCCGTCGCTATTGCGGAGCATGTCGGTGGCAGTGTGGAAGGATTTGCGCAGATGATGAATGAAAAAGCAGCGTCGATTGGCTGCATGGATACATTTTTTATTACACCAAACGGACTGGATGCTTCCGTACAGGTTTCGGAGCGCGACGGTACGTCCGGTACCAAAGTTCATTCTACTACGGCGACAGATCTTGCAAGGATCTTAAGATACTGTATCACACAATCCCCGAAAAAAGAAGAGTTTCTGAAAATAACACGTACACAGAATCATACGTTCCATAATTACGAGCAGGCAAAAGACCGGAACGTATCGCCCGGTACACGCAGTTTTACCTGTGTGAATCATAATGCGTTTCTGCATATGATGGACGGCGCCCTGACCGGAAAAACCGGATTTACCGGAAATGCAGGCTATTGTTATGTCGGAGCGCTGAAAAGCAAAGGGCGTACGTTTATTATAACGCTGCTTGCATGCGGCTGGCCTAATAATAAGACCTATAAATGGAAAGATGCCAGAAAACTGTTTCAGTACGGCATGGACCATTACGAGCAGAAAGACATTACCAATTATGACTACAAACCAAATGCGGTTCCGATCGAAAACGGAGCAGGCAAAGACCGCCTGCTGAAAACGAAGATGCAGCTGCAGCTTACAATCAGGCAGCAGGAGCAGAAAATGCTGTTATCGCAATCCGATTCGGTACAGGTACGGGCAGAACTGCCAAAACAGCTGCCTGCGCCTGTCAGAAAAGATACGAAAATCGGATCGCTAAATTATTATGTGAATGGAGAGCTTACGGCACAGATGCCGATTCTTGCGGCGCAGGATATTGAGAAACGGTCGCTGCGGTGGTATTTTATGCTTGTGCTTTCCCGGTATTTTTATCCGTATTTTTAAGTGTTTTGACCGTTAGATAAAGAAAAGAAAGCGGGCGTCCGCTTTCTTTTTGCATTTGAAAAGTGAAAAATTTAACAAAATTCTATTGAATATTAACAAGAAAAGCGTTACTATTATTCTGACGAAATTTTTGAAAAGTTTCAAAATAGATGGAGGGCTAAAGAATGAGTAATAAGAAAGATAACTCTGCGATGCAGCGTATTGCAAAGTTAGTCGATGAAAACAGCTTTATGGAAATTGGTTCGCTTGTTACCGCAAGAAGCACTGATTTCAATCTGGCGCAGACAGATACTCCTTCCGACGGTGTCATTACCGGTCATGGTCTGATTGACGGAAATCTGGTTTTTGTCTACAGCCAGGATGCATCTGTGCTTGGCGGTACGGTTGGAGAGATGCATGCAAAAAAAATTGCGGGTGTCTATGATATGGCAGTGAAAATGGGCGCTCCGGTCATCGGGCTGATTGACTGTGCGGGAATTCGTCTGCAGGAGTCCGTAGATGCGCTGGAAGCATTTGGCACGATTTACGCCAGCCAGGCAACGGCTTCCGGGGTTGTTCCGCAGATCAGCGCGGTATTTGGGACATGCGGCGGCGGACTTGCCGTTGTTCCTGCGCTGAGCGATTTTGCGTATGTGCAGGCAGACAAGGCAAAGATGTTTATCAATTCTCCGAACGCGATCGACGGCAACCGCATAGACAAATGCGATACGTCATCAGCTGCGTTCCAGAGTGCGGAAACAGGAACGATTGACGGGATTGGTACCGAAGATGAGATTTTGGCAAACATTCGTCAGCTTGTGTGCGTTCTGCCGGCGAATAATGCGGAAGGCGGACGTGTCGACGAATGTACGGACGATTTAAACCGTACCTGCCAGAGCCTGGATACGATGAAGGGAGATCCAAGATTTGTACTGCGTGAGATTTCCGATAATCATGTGTTTGTCGAGGCAAAAGCGGATTATGCAAAGGAACTGACGGCCGGATTTATCAAATTAAACGGCATGACAGTCGGAGCAGTAGCAAATTGCACGGAAATTTATGATGCCGAAGGCAAAAAGACGGAATCGTTTGATGCGGCGCTTTCGGCAAGAGGATGCAATAAAGCGGCTGAGTTTATTACTTTTTGTGATGCTTTTGACATTCCGGTTATTTCATTTACAAATGCACAGGGATTCCGTGCCACTATGTGTTCGGAAAAAAATCTGGCCAAAGCGGTCGGACATTTAACAAGTGCATTTGCAAATGCAACGGTTCCAAAGGTGAATCTTATTATGGACAAGGCATATGGAAGCGCATATACCGTTATGAATTCCAAATCGCTTGGTGCGGATCTTGTCTATGCATGGCCGGACGCAAAGACCGGAATGATGGATGCGAAGCTGGCTGCAAAGATTATGTATGCGGACGAACCGGCTTCGGTAATAGAAGAAAAGGCAGCCGAATATGAAGCGCTGCAGGGCAGCGTTCAGGCAGCGGCAGCCCGCGGCTATGTAGACCGCATCATTGATTATTCCGGAACGAGAAAGTATTTGATCGCAGCGGTTGAGATGCTGTATACAAAACGGGTGGACCAGCCGAACAGGAAACATGGTACAAAGTAGAAAGGTGACGAATATCATATGAAGAAAAAATTATGTCTGATCGTCAGTCTGTGTATGCTTTTGCTTGGCCTTGCTGCCTGTGGAGAAGATCCGAAAAAAATGGATTATAACGGAAAGTCTTATGACGATCTTAAGGCTATGAGTGAGAACTTTGCCTCTAGTCTGCCGGAATTTACGGATGAGCAGATTGATGAGGGGATTACTTACTATGAGCAGTATGGCGATACGATTATCGTAGGACTGATGCGGCAATGGAAAGAAATGAAGGCGGATGTCGGCGATTTCGTAAAGCTTGGTGAAGTTACCGTTGACAAATCAGGAAAAACGCTTACGACTTCACAGCTGATGGATTTTACAAAGCGTGATCTGACGCTGACTTGTGTATATAATTACCTGGATATGCAGGTTACAAGTGTGACACTGGATGAAAATTATTCTCTGGGTGAGAAAATGCAGAAAGCGGCAATGAATACACTGATGGGGCTTGGAACCGTATTTTTAATTCTGATTCTGATCAGTTTGGTTATTTATTGTTTTAAAGTCATTCCATATCTGGAAGAAAAGGCAAAAGCTAAGAATGCTCCGATACCGGAACAGACGCCTGCACCTGTAATGCCTGCACCTGTCGTACAGGCGCAGCAAAGTGAAACACCGCAGCAGGATGATGCGGAACTGATCGCAGTCATAGCGGCGGCAATCGCAGCTTCCGAGGGAGCGCTTGCAGCAGACGGATTTGTAGTTCGTTCGATTAAGAGAAGAAAATAAGATAAGATAAAATAAGATGGATTTTATCAGATAACAGGAGGAAATAAAATGAAAAGCTATACAATTACCGTTAATGGAAATGTTTATGATGTTACCGTAGAAGAAACAGGTGCATCTTCGGCAGCGCCTGTTGCAGCAGCGGCTCCGGCTCCCAGAGCAGCAGCTCCGGCTCCGGCGGCAGCTCCAAAAGCTTCCGGTGCGGCAGGCAGCATTAAAATCGAAGCAGGCGCAGCAGGAAAAGTATTTAAGCTGGAATCTGCCGTTGGCAGCCAGGTAAAAAAAGGTGATCCGATTCTCGTACTGGAGATTATGAAGATGGAGACACCGGTTGTCGCACCGCAGGACGGCACGGTAGCAAGCATAGAAGTAGCTGTTGGTGATACGGTAGAATCAGGCGCTTTACTGGCTACAATGAATTAGTGAGCAGAGGATATTAGGAGGACAAATATGCTTAGTTACGTTGGAGAGACAATGAGTAACCTCCTGCACCAGACAGCATTTTTCAACCTGACATGGGGCAATTATTTAATGATTGTAGTTGCCTGTGTGTTTTTATATCTTGCAATTGCAAAAGGCTATGAACCGTTATTGCTTGTGCCGATTGCGTTTGGAATGCTGCTTGTAAATATTTATCCGGATATTATGGCGAGTCCGGAAGAGACAAGCAATGGTGTTGGCGGATTACTGTATTATTTTTATACGTTAGATGAATGGTCTATCCTTCCGTCCCTGATTTTCTTAGGTGTCGGGGCGATGACGGACTTTGGGCCGCTGATAGCAAATCCGATCAGTTTTCTGATGGGTGCGGCGGCACAGTTTGGTATTTACATGGCTTATTTTATGGCTATTTTAATGGGCTTTAACGATAAAGCGGCAGCAGCGATTTCCATTATCGGCGGCGCCGATGGGCCGACGTCCATATTCCTGGCCGGAAAACTCGGACAGGCCGCATTGATGGGACCGATTGCAGTGGCAGCTTATTCGTATATGTCTCTGGTGCCGGTTATTCAGCCGCCGATTATGAAAGCGCTGACAACGAAAAAAGAGCGTCAGATTAAAATGCAGAACCTTCGTCCGGTATCCAAACTGGAAAAGATTTTATTCCCGATCGTTGTTACGATTATTGTCTGCCTGCTGCTTCCGACGACTGCTCCGCTTGTAGGTATGCTGATGCTCGGCAACCTGTTCCGTGAGTCCGGTGTTGTCAGACAGCTGACAGATACGGCGTCCAATGCGCTGATGTACATTGTTGTTATTCTGCTGGGTACGTCCGTAGGTGCATCTACAAGCGCGGAAGCGTTTTTAAATCTGAGTACGTTAAAAATCGTTGCACTTGGTCTGATTGCATTTGCATTCGGTACGGCAGCGGGTGTCCTGCTTGGAAAACTTCTCTGTGTGCTGACACATGGAAAGATCAATCCGCTGATTGGTTCCGCAGGTGTATCCGCAGTTCCTATGGCAGCACGTGTATCTCAGAAAGTAGGCGCTGAGGAAGATCCGACGAACTTCCTGCTGATGCATGCAATGGGACCGAACGTTGCAGGTGTAATCGGTACTGCCGTAGCAGCCGGAACGTTTATGGCAATCTTTGGTATATAAACAGGGAGGAATGAAAAAAGATGGCAGAAGTTGCAAAAAAACCGTTAAAAATTACGGAAACTATATTACGTGACGCACACCAGTCTCTGATCGCTACGAGAATGACGACGGAGCAGATGCTTCCGATTGTTGACAAAATGGATCGGGTAGGCTTTCATGCGGTCGAATGCTGGGGCGGCGCTACGTTTGACGCATCCCTTCGTTTCTTAAAAGAAGATCCGTGGGACAGACTGCGTAAATTAAAGGCAGGATTTAAAAATACAAAGCTGCAGATGTTATTCCGCGGCCAGAATATTTTAGGCTATCGTCCGTATGCGGATGACGTTGTAGAATATTTCGTACAAAAATCCATCGCAAACGGCATTGACATTATTCGTATTTTTGACTGTCTGAATGATCTTCGAAATCTTCAGACGGCAGTTACGGCATGCAATAAGGAAAAAGGACATGCGCAGGTAGCATTATCCTATACGCTTGGAGATGCCTATACTCTGGAATACTGGACGGATATGGCAAAGAAAATCGAAGAAATGGGTGCGGATTCCATATGTATTAAAGATATGGCAGGGCTTTTGGTACCGCAGGAGGCAGACACGCTTGTGCGTGCGCTGAAGTCCTCTACGAACCTTCCGATTGAGCTGCATACACATTATACATCCGGCGTGGCTTCCATGACTTATATGAAAGCGGTGGAAGCAGGATGTGATATTGTAGATACGGCAATGTCTCCGTTTGCGCTTGGAACTTCACAGCCGGCGACGGAGGTTATGGTAGAAGCATTTAAAGGTTCCGTATATGATACGGGACTTGACCAGAATCTGCTGGCTGAAATTGCAGATTATTTCCGTCCGATGCGCGAAGAAGCGCTGGAAAGCGGACTGATGAATCCAAAAGTGCTCGGTGTAAATATTAAGACACTGTTATATCAGGTGCCGGGCGGAATGTTATCCAACTTAATTTCACAGTTAAAAGAACAGGGTAAGGAAGATAAGTACGAAGAAGTGCTTGCGGAAGTACCGCGTGTGCGTAAAGATTTGGGAGAACCGCCTCTTGTAACCCCGTCTTCACAGATCGTGGGAACACAGGCCGTATTTAACGTGCTGATGGGTGAACGTTACAAAGTTGCTACCAAAGAGACAAAAGATGTACTGCTTGGCAAATACGGGCAGACAGTAAAGCCTTTTAATCCGGAAGTCGTAGATAAGGTACTTGGCGAAGATAAGAAAAATGCCATTACCTGCCGTCCGGCAGATTTGCTGGAACCGGAACTGTCTAAGATTGAAGCGGAGATGAAGCAGTGGAAGCAGCAGGACGAAGACGTATTGTCTTATGCACTGTTTCCGCAGGTTGCTACCGATTTTTTCAAATACCGCGAAGCACAGCAGAAGAAAGTAGACGCTTCCGTGGCTGATACGAAAAACGGGGCCTATCCGGTTTAATGATTCGTAAAAGGTGTTGTGAACAGCGTTTGCAGCACCTTTTATATCAAATAAGATTTGATTGTGATTTTACAATCGACCAGGGAGGTAACTATGAAAAAGAAGACTCTGCTGCGCAGCATACTGTTTTGCTTTTTATGCTGTATGATGATTTTGGGTTTTCAGACGAATGTAAAAGCAGAAACGGGGAATTACTATCTGAAAGTAAACAAGGGAACCAATGTGGTTACCGCATATACACATGATGATAAGCCATATACGGCGTTTGTGTGTTCAGCAGGGTATGCGACGCCGATCGGGACGTTTTATACGATGAATAAGTATACATGGTGGACACTGGACGGGCCGAGTTACGGACAATACTGTACAAGAATTACCGGTTCCATTCTGTTCCACTCCGTATGGTATTATCAGCAGAATAAAACAACGCAGTCGTATGTACAGTACAACAAGCTCGGATCACTGGCATCCCACGGCTGTGTGCGTGTCACAACCGCTGCCGCGAAGTGGATTTATGATAATTGTCCGCTGCGGACAAAAGTCATTATTTTTAATGGAAATTCCGGTGATGATCCGCTGGGTAAACCGGCATCCATCAAAGTAAGCACGTCGGTGAGTATGGGGTGGGATCCGACAGACCCGGATCCGAATAATACATATGCGACGAAAAATACGCAGCCGAAAATTGTCGTAAAAAGCAAAAGTGTGAAAGCGCAGTATAACGCAAAATTTACACCGGTAGAAATGCAGGCATATGACTCTGCGGGCAATAAGCTGAGCAATGCGTGGATTCATACTTCCGGTTCTGTCAATACAAAACAGATGGGCAGTTATCCCGTGACGTATTCACTGACGGATTCTTTTGGCAGAACTGCTTCTGTAACCGTGACCTACACGGTAGGCGATGCGAGCAAAGCTGTCATATCGGGCGTACGCAAAGAGATTACGAAAGAATATAAGTCTACCGTCAATCTACGTTCCAAGATCACGGCGAAAAATTCCATGGGTACCGTATTGACCGATAAAATCGTTACAAAGATACGCAAACCGGGAGAAAAAGAATACAAAGGTGTACGCGCGGAAACTTTGAAGCTGAACCATACCGGATCGTATCGAATTATGTATTATCTGAAAAATCCGACAAATAAACTTGTCACGCAGGAATACATGAAAATCATAGTAAAAGATACGAAAAAGCCGGTGATCAAAAGTACGGATAATTTTGCGGCGATTGAGCTGAAAGCCGGAACAACAACGGTGAATTATAAAAAGCTGATTTCCGGTGTGACCGCAAAGCTGGCCTCAGGGAAAAGCATGACCTCCAAAATCAGTATAAAAGTAACGGATCCGGATGGAAATGTGAAAACCGTTTCCAAGAATGCTTCTTATAAATTAGCGGAACCGGGAACTTATACGGTTAAGTATTATTGTTCCAATCCTGAAAAAAGTTTAAAAACCGGCAAGTACCTTGTCTGTGAGAAAAAGAGAAAGCTTGTTTTGGCTGAAGAAGAGCCGGAGGAACCGGTAAACCCGACGGAACCGGAAGAACCTGTAATACCGACGGAACCGGAACAGCCTGTAATACCAACGGAACCGGAAGAACCGGTAAACCCGACGGAACCGGAACAGCCGGTAAATAATTCGACGGATCCAACAGAACCGCCTAAGACAGGACTGCCGTCCGTAACGGAACCGACAGCAGTCTCAACGATGCATACGATTCTGGCTCCGGCAGATGAGAGCTGTCCGGTCGGTACGATTATAAAACCTCTGGAAAATGTAGTTGTACAGTCGATCATCTCAATGTCCGACGGTACGCAAAGAGTGACAAAAAAACGGAAGGCATCCGGTATCAGGTCACATACCAGATGAATGCAGGTGTTAAGGAGCTGGATCTGATGCTGGCAGCAGGACTGGATTTGATTATTTCCGATACTGGTATTTACAAAATCGTTTATACTTATACGGATGAATTTGGCTATACCACACAATATATCAGAACGATCACGGCCACAGCAGCTTCTGCTGCTGTCGGAGCATAGGCAGAAGGCAATGGGCAATACAAATGAACTGACCAATCGCATTAATGAGCGTTACAGCGCTATGAGCAAAGGTCAGAAGCTTCTGGCGGCCTATATTACGGACAATTATGATCAGGCGGTATTTCTGACGGCCGCAAAGCTGGGAGAAGTCGTAGGCGTCAGTGAATCTACGGTTGTGCGCTTTGCCGCACAACTGGGATACAAAGGATACCCGCAGTTTCAAAAAGCTTTGGAGGAGATGGTGCGCACAAAGCTGGACGCAGTTCAGCAAATGGATGTCACCTTTGGCAGAATCAGCCGTTCCAGAGTGCTGGAGTCCGTGTTAAAGGCAGATATGGAAAAAATCAAGGGAACATTGGAAGGGATTGATCAGAATGCATTTGAGCTTGCGGTGGAAACCATTTTAACAGCCAGACGGATTTATATTATCGGAATCCGCAGCTGCGCGCCGCTTGCAGCGTTTCTTGCATTTTATTTCAATTATATTTTGATCAGGTGATACTGCTGCATACCAATAATTCCAGCGAACTGTTTGAACAGATGGTACGGATCGGCAAAGATGATGTTATGATCGGCATCAGCTTTCCGCGTTATTCACTGCGTACGCTAAAGGCTCTGGAATTTGCAAATAACCGGAATGCAAAGGTAATTACAATAACAGACAGCGTCCATTCTCCGATGAATCTTTATTCTTCCTGCAACCTGATTGCGGAAAGCGATATGGTGTCTATGGTAGATTCCTTAGTAGCGCCTTTGAGTGTAATTAATGCTCTGATTGTGGCTTTGTGTATGCGCAGACAGGATGAAGTTGCCGATACGCTTGAATCGTTGGAGCAGATCTGGGAGGATTATCAGGTATATGAAAATGATGAAATAGATTATATGGATGACAAATTAAAAATGCATTATGCATATGCAGGAGATCCGGATGTTTAAAAGATGCACGGGATTGGATGTTAAGGAGTCAGGGATGTCCGAACAGATTATAGTAATAGGCGGCGGTGCGGCAGGAATGATGGCCGCGGCTGCGGCAGCCATGCAGGGCTGTGGTGTTCTGTTATTAGAACGCAATGAAAAGCTTGGAAAGAAGCTGTATATTACGGGCAAAGGACGCTGTAATGTGACAAATGCCTGTGATACCGAAGAGATTTTCGAACAGATCGTCAGAAATGCGAAGTTTATGTACGGTGCGATTTATACGTATGATAATTTTCAGGTAATGGATTTTTTCGAACAAAATCACACGCCTCTAAAAACGGAACGGGGCGGACGCGTGTTTCCGGTATCGGATCATGCTTCGGATATTATCCGTACACTTGCAAAAGAACTGGAGCGTCTGCAGGTAGATGTGCGTCTGCATACCAGAGTTACGTCCGTTACAAAGGAAAACGAAACATTTTATGTAACGGATAGGAATCACAAAACCTATTCGGCCTCAAAAGTGATTCTGGCTACGGGCGGACTTTCCTATCCTGCAACCGGTTCGACCGGAGACGGATATCTGTTTGCCGAGCAGTTCGGGCATACACTGATCAAACCGGTGCCGAGCCTGACGGCCATGTATACGGAAGAATCCTATATCCCAAAGCTTCAGGGTTTGACGTTAAAAAATGTACGTGCCCGTGTTTTGGACGGATGCAAAACGCTGTATGATGAATTTGGAGAACTGCTGTTTACGCATTTTGGCGTCAGCGGACCTTTGATGCTGCGTGCGAGTGCGGTGATTAACGACCGGCTGCACAAAGGCCCGCTGCGGCTGTCAGTGGATTTAAAGCCCGCCTTAACGCAGGAACAGCTTGACAGGCGGATTTTGCGCGATTTTGAACAGGCACGGAATAAGCAGTTTAAAAATGCGCTGCATCAGCTGCTGCCGGCCAAGATGATTCCGGTGCTGATTGATTTAAGCGGAATTGATCCGGAACGAAAAGTGAATGAAATTACAAAGGAAGAAAGAAAACATCTGATCGAAATACTCAGGAATTTTCCTGCTACACTGACAGGTTTTCGCGATTTTAACGAAGCAATTATTACGCGAGGCGGTATCCATGTAAAGGAAATCCATCCGTCTACAATGGAATCAAAACGGGTAAAAGGACTGTACTTTGCAGGCGAATTAATGGACGTAGACGCTATGACCGGAGGATTTAATCTGCAGATTGCGTGGTCCAGCGGATATCTGGCCGGATTGAGCGCAGGACAGGCAGGACAAACGGATGAAACGCCGCAGAAAAAGGAATGCGGTATTTCATAGAAAGGAACATGTATTATGAGTTTTAATATCGCAATAGACGGACCGTCCGGTGCGGGAAAAAGTACCATTGCCAAACGTCTTGCAAATGAGTTATCATTTGTTTACGTAGACACAGGTGCGATGTATCGTGCAATGGCTCTTTATTTCTCAGGAAACAAATAGATCCGAAAGACGAACGGGCCATTACAGCCGCATGCGCGGACATTGACATTACACTTACCTATCAGGAAGGTATCCAGTGTGTGATTTTAAATGGAGAAAATGTCAATGCTTATATCCGCGCCGAAGAAGTAGGCATTATGGCGTCCAATACGAGCATCTATCCGGATGTACGTGCCAAGCTGACGGCTCTTCAGCAAAAGCTGGCACAGACAAGCAATGTCATTATGGACGGACGTGATATCGGTACCTGTGTGCTGCCGGATGCTCAGGTTAAAATTTATCTGACTGCAGAGGTGTCGGCACGTGCCAAAAGACGCTATGACGAACTGATACAAAAAGGCGTGGAGGCAGATTATCAGCAGATTGAAGCTGATATTAAAGAACGCGATTACCGGGATATGCACAGGGAAATCGCGCCGTTAAAGCAGGCAGAAGACGCCATTTTGGTAGATTCATCCGATATGGATATCGAACAGGTGCTGACTGCTATACGGGAAATTTACGAAAGGGCAGTATTAAAGGAAACAGAATGAACATTACAGTAGCAAAAAGCGCCGGATTTTGTTTTGGAGTAAAACGGGCGGTTAACAAAGTCTATGAACAGGCCGATATAAAAGACGGGCCTATTTATACTTACGGACCGATCATCCATAACGAAGAAGTTGTCAAAGATCTTAAGGAAAAGGGCGTTACGGTACTTGATGACCTGGAAACGCTTACGGAAGAACAAAGAAAAAAGGGGGGCACGGTTATTATCCGGTCCCACGGAGTGTCCAAAGAGATTTACCAAAGGCTGGAACAGGCCGGATTTGAGATTGAGGATGCTACCTGTCCGTTTGTTCTGAAAATCCATCAGATCGTAGAAGAATTTTCAAATGACGGTTATGAGATCGTAATCATTGGAAGCGCCCGGCATCCGGAGGTGGAAGGTATCCGGGGATGGTGTGATCCGGAATTTACAACCGTGATTGCAGATCAGGAGGAAGCAGAAAATTTTGAGCCGAAATCCGGCAAAAAGTGTGTATTGTGGCACAAACGACTTTTAATTACAAGAAATTTCAAGAATTAGTTGAAATTATTCAAAAAAAAGGGTATATTAGAGATATACGTGTATTGAATACAATTTGTAACGCTACAGAAGAACGGCAGAATGAAGCAGCAAGTCTGGCAGAAACTTCCGACATTATGATTGTCATTGGAGGAAGGAGCAGTTCCAATACGCAGAAACTGTAT
This sequence comes from Eubacterium plexicaudatum ASF492, assembly GCF_000364225.2. Lineage (GTDB taxonomy): Bacteria > Bacillota > Clostridia > Lachnospirales > Lachnospiraceae > Eubacterium_J > Eubacterium_J plexicaudatum. Next base: position 1,771,166 of record NZ_AQFT02000001.1, on the reverse strand, counting down.
GAGATATGCAAAGAAGAATGTGCAAATACTTACTATATACAGACCGCAGCAGATTTGCATTTATCTGAGACTGGTCACATTGATAACGTAGGTATTACCGCAGGGGCTTCCACCCCAAAGAAAATTATTGAGGAGGTTCAAAAGTATGTCAGAACAAAGCTTTGAACAAATGTTGGAAGAATCTTTTAAAACAATAAGAAACGGGGAGGTTGTTGAAGGTACTGTTATCGATGTAAAACCAGACGAAATCGTGCTTAATATCGGTTACAAGTCAGATGGTATCATTTCGCGCAGTGAATACACCAATGAACCAAACGTTGATCTTACGACTTTAGTAGAAGTCGGCAGTACTATGGAGGCAAAAGTTTTAAAAGTAAATGATGGCGACGGACAGGTACTCTTAACGTATAAACGTCTTGCCGCTGAAAAAGGAAGCAAACGACTGGAAGAAGCATTCGAAAATCAGGAAGTGCTGACCGCAAAGGTAGCACAGGTATTAAACGGCGGCTTGAGTGTGATTGTAGATGAAGCAAGAGTGTTTATTCCGTCCAGCCTGGTGTCCGATGTATATGAAAAAGATCTGACCAAGTATGACGGACAGGAAATTGAGTTTGTTATTACCGAGTTCAATCCTAGAAGAAGACGCATTATCGGTGACCGCAAGCAGCTTCTGGTTGCAAAGAAAGAAGAACAGCGCAAAGCATTGTTCGAAAGAATCAATGTTGGTGATGTGATGGAAGGAACCGTAAAAAATGTTACGGACTTTGGTGCATTTATTGATCTGGGCGGCGCAGATGGTCTGCTCCATATCTCGGAAATGTCCTGGGGACGTGTGGAAAGTCCGAAAAAGGCATTTAAAGTCGGTGACGTTGTAAAGGTATTTATCAAAGATATCAATGAAACAAAGATTGCGCTCAGTATGAAATTCCCGGAAGATAATCCTTGGAACAACGCTACGGAAAAATTCGCGGCAGGAACGATTATTACCGGAAAAGTTGCAAGAATGACAGACTTTGGTGCATTTGTTGAACTTGCTCCTGGGATTGACGCATTGCTTCATGTATCCCAGATTTCCAAAGAACATATCGACAAACCGTCCGATGTATTAAAAGCAGGACAGGAAATTGAAGCAAAAATTGTCGACTTCAACGAAGCGGAACGCAAGATCAGCTTAAGCATGAAAGCATTAATTCAGGAAGAAAATGCTGTGCAGGCAGAAGAAGAGTAATAAAAAGATATTGCAGTCTGACCATTGCGGTCAGCTGCAATAAACAGTACGGCATATAAGCAGCATGGTTGTTTATATGCTGTTTTTATCACTAATAACAATATTTTAGTATGGGAGAGTCCGGACCGAATGTTTGAAAATTACGAAAAATTTAAAAAAGACGTATTGAACTTAACAAAAATTGATTTAAACTGCTACAAAGAAAAGCAGATGAAACGCCGGATTGACACGCTGATTGGCAAGACAGCGGCGAAATCATATGATCAGTATGTATCGCTTTTAAAGAACGATAAGGCGGTACTGGAACAATTTGTGAATTTTCTGACGATTAATGTATCTGAGTTTTACCGCAATCCTGATCAGTGGGCGATTTTGGATAAAAAAGTATTTCCGGAATTAATTAAAAATTCGGTAAAAACCTGAAAATCTGGAGTGCGGCATGTTCTACCGGAGATGAGCCGTATTCACTTGTCATGGCGCTGTCCAAACACATTCCGTTGAATCAGATACATATTATTGCGACAGATATTGACAAACAGGTATTGGAGAAGGCACGGGTTGGGCTGTATAATGAAAAAGCATTGCTAATGTGCCGGATGATTTAAAGAAGAAATATTTTACGAAAATCGGCGCTTCTTATCAGATTTCCGATGATGTTAAAAAGCGTGTGGAATTTAAAGAACACAATCTGCTGCGTGATGCATATCCGACTGCATGTGATATGATCGTATGCAGAAACGTCGTTATTTATTTTACGGATGATGCAAAGGAAGAGATTTATATCAAGTTTAATCAGGCGCTGAAAAAGACGGGATTTTATTTATCGGCAGCACGGAGCAGATTATGAATTATAAAGAACTCAATTATGAGAGATCTTCTTCGTTTTTCTTTATTAAAGGAGTAAAATAAGACCGTTTTGCTATATTCCTTTTTGCAGTATTTGCAGTATATGCATGCAATAACGTTTGATCAGCGTCAGATCCTTTTCAAATGTGTCCTTCCATTCAAAATATAACAACGGAGCCTTATAATGGGCAGAAAGTGCAGGCGTGATAACTTCTTCATACTGAGGAAGGAACATGCCTGTTTTTTTACCATAGCAGTTTGCGGCTTTTGCTTTTTCGCGGTGTGATGCATCCACATAAAACGCGACGCTTTTATGAATGGCCATATCTTCGTCCGGCAGATAGTAATAATTTCTGTAATCCGGATAAAAATACTTTAACGTGCTTTCCAGAAGCGGAATCCGCAGACAGGCGCTGTTTTTTTCGGCATGCAGATAAAAACAGTCGTTCTTGCATGAAACGGCAGCCGGAAGCGCCGTATCAATCCGGCAGGAGACAGACAGTTCTTTGCCTGCGGAACCATCCATTTTCCGGAACGATTCCAGCGTGCATTCCACAGGAGTAAAGCCGCCGTTAAAAAAGGAGTCAAATGCGGAAAGGGAAAGCAGCCGGATCATTCCAAGGATATCGTTTAAGTTGTGCGTCAGCAATAGATGCAGCAGATCTTCCTGCGGCTGTCTGACATAAGTTTCATATATTTTGTCAGTTCTGCCGGGTCGTAAGGCTCGTCCCGTCTGATTCCCAAAAACCGTTCCAGTGTTTTTAGCTTATAATTTTCCAATCCGAAAATATGCCGGTAAGTTCTGGCCGTTTCATATAGGTCGACATAATGTATATTATGGTTAACCGATGGAAGATTGAGACGCTTTTTACATTTTTCCAGAAATGGAAGATCAAAATGATTACCATAAAAAGTAACAACCGTATCAAACTGCGTAAGTAAATTGTCCAGTGCGGCAAGAAGCAGAGATTCTTCTTTTGGAGTTTCCGCAAAAACTGTTCACCGATCAGTTTACCATTTTTCATATAAGCGGTGCCTATCAGATAGAGCCTGCTTCCGGAACCGGAAAATCCGGTTGTTTCAATGTCCAGAAACAATGTAAATGCGGGAATAACGATGTTTTTGTGTGATTTCGTCAAAATATTGTTTTTTCTGATATTTTTCATTTTTGTTATCTCCATATTGCACAATTTTTCGGAAAGTATTATAATAAAAAGATTGTATGATAAGATAATTTATCATATCATGAATGCATGTGTTTCGTAACCCCGCTTTTCACAAAAGTATTATTAAGAAGAAACTGTATTCTGAAAAATACAATACAATCATACATATAAGAGAGAAGGTATGTTATAATTGTCAAGTGAAATTGCATAGGATATGCATGCAAGTTTTAAATACTAATTAGAAAGAAGGGGACGTAAAATATGGGATTACGTACATTTAAAAATGGCGTCCATCCTTTCGAAGGAAAGGAATTGTCCAAGGAAAAGCCAGTGCAGGAACTGCTTCCTAAGGGAGAACTGGTATTTCCGGTATCACAGCATATTGGCGCACCTGCAAAGCCGATCGTAAAAGTCGGTGATACCGTATTAAGAGGCCAGGTTATTGCTGAGGCAGGGGGATTTGTATCGGCTCCGATTCATTCTTCCGTATCCGGTACCGTTAAAAAGATTGAGCCGCGTCGTGTACCGGTCGGTGATCTTGTGAACTCGATTGTAATCGAAAGTGACGGTCAGATGAACGAAGTAGAGTACAAGGAGTCGCCAAATATTTCCTTATTAAGCAAAGAGGAAATTATTGAGAAAGTCAAAAATGCAGGCGTAGTAGGTATGGGCGGCGCCGGTTTCCCGACGCATGTCAAGCTCTCGCCAAAGGAACCGGACAAAATCGAATACATTATAGCAAACTGTGCGGAATGTGAGCCGTATCTTACCTCGGACTACCGGCGTATGATGGAAAATCCGGAGCAGCTTGTAGAAGGTATGAAGATCGTACTGCAGCTGTTTCCGCAGGCAAAAGGTATTTTCGGTGTAGAGAATAACAAAAAGGACTGTATTGAAAAGCTGGAAGAGATCGTGAAGGATGATCCGCGTCTGGAAGTAGCGGAACTGATGACAAAATATCCGCAGGGCGGAGAACGCCAGCTGATCTATGCGGTTACAGGCAGATCCATTAATTCCGGAATGCTTCCTGCAGATGCAGGCTGTATTGTAGATAACGTAGAGACACTTGTAGCTGTCTGCAATGCGGTGAAGCTTGGAAAGCCGGTTATGAATCGTATTTTTACCGTAACGGGTGATGCGGTAAGCGATCCGCGTAACTTTTATGTATGTACGGGAACGAATTATCAGGAAATTTTAGACGCAGCCGGCGGATGCAAACTGCCTCCGCAGAAAATGATTGCCGGCGGGCCGATGATGGGATTTGCATTGTTTGGGCTGGACATACCGGCTACGAAGACGAGTTCTGCGCTGCTTTGCATGACGAAAGATGAAGTGGCAGCCTGTGCGCCTACCGCATGTATCAACTGCGGCCGTTGTGTGGATGCCTGTCCGGAACTTTTGATCCCATCCAGACTTGCGAAGTTTTCGGATCATGGCGATAAAGAGACGTTTGAAAAGTGGAACGGGATGGAATGTGTGGAATGTGGAAGCTGCAGCTTTATCTGCCCGGCCAGAAGGCAGCTGGCACAGTCAATTAAGACGATGAAAAAGAACATTCTTGCTGATCGAAGGAAAAAGTAAGAAAAATGAAAATGAAGATTGAAAATGAAGAAATAAAAGGAATACGAAGAAAGAGGTGAACAACTGTGAGTGATATGTTAAAAGTTTCATCTTCACCACATGTCCGTGCCAAGGATACGACGGACAAAATTATGCTGTACGTTATTCTGGCATTGCTGCCTACCAGTCTGTTCGGCGTTTACAACTTTGGACTGCGGGCCCTGATCCTGATCGTGATTACCATTTTAAGCTGTATGGTTTCGGAATGGGCATTTGAAAAAATCACAAAACGGCCAAATACGCTGCGGGACTTAAGCGCGGTTGTAACCGGTCTGCTGCTGGCATTAAACCTTCCGGTTTCTTTACCATACTGGCAGGCGGTATTAGGTGGTGTATTTGCTATTGTTATTGTAAAAATGCTGTTCGGCGGTCTGGGACAGAACTTTATGAATCCGGCGCTTGGCGCCAGATGTTTCCTGCTGATTTCCTTTACCGGAAGTATGACTGCGTTTACATATGACGGAGTAAGTACGGCTACGCCGCTTGCACTGTTAAAAAGCGGGGAACAGCTGAATGTAACGGTTATGGATATGTTAATCGGAAAGACTGCCGGTACGATCGGTGAGACTTCTGCGATTGCTATTTTAATCGGTGCGATCTTTTTAATTTTAATGGGAGTCATTGATCTTAGAATCCCGGCTTCCTATATTATTACGTTTACCATTTTTATTCTGCTGTTTGGCGGACATGGCTTTGACTGGACGTTTGTTACGGCACAGCTTTGTGGCGGCGGCATTATGCTGGGTGCGTTTTTCATGGCGACCGACTATGTCACATCTCCGATTACACCGCTGGGGCAGATCGTATTTGGTATTATTTTAGGACTTTTAACAGGTATTTTCCGTATTTTTGGTGCAAATGCCGAAGGCGTGTCTTATGCGATTATTTTCAGCAACCTGTTAGTACCGCTGATTGAACGATATACCGTTCCGACAGCATTTGGCAAAGGAGGGAAGCAGGCATGAAAAATAAGATTATCCATGATGCGATCGTTCTAACTATCATTACGATCGTAGCCGGATTTTTACTTGGCCTTGTACATGATATTACGTTGGAGCCGATAGCAAAAGCAACGTTTAATAAACAGCAGGCGGCTTATCGGAATGTGTTTGCAGATGCGGCTTCTTTTGAAGAATATGCGGATTTTGACGCAGATGCGGCAACAAAGGCTGCGATAGATGCCGGTTTTGAAAATGACCTTGTAGAAGGCGCACAGGTAGCGCTGGATGCATCCGGCAATCCGCTTGGCTATGTCATTACCGTTACTTCTACGGAAGGCAGTCAGGCAAATATCACCTTGTCCATGGGTGTAACGATGGAAGGTGTGTTAAACGGTTATGAAACAACAAGTATCAGTGAGACACCTGGTCTTGGTTCCAAGGTATCGGACGCTGATTTTAAATCTCAGTTTGAGGGAAAAAGTGTGGAGACATTTACTGTTACTAAGACCGGTGCGTCTTCTGACAGTGAGATCGACGCGTTAAGCGGCGCTACGATTTCCACAAGAGCCGTTACAAATGCAGTGAATGCAGGGCTCGCTTATTTCAGAAGTATAGGAGGCGGTAATTAATGGGTGCGGAAAATAATAACAATACCGGTCTGGGACAGATTTGTACCGAACGTCTTACGAATGGTATTATTAAAGAAAATCCAACCTTTATTCTGATGCTTGGTATGTGTCCGACACTTGCGGTTACCACATCGGCAATGAACGGGGTTGGCATGGGACTGTCTACGACAGTAGTGCTGATTATGTCTAACCTAATGATTTCTATGTTACGTAAAGTGATTCCGGATGGGGTGCGTATGCCGGCATTTATTGTGGTTGTAGCATCTTTTGTAACAATTATTCAATTTTTAATGCAGGGTTATTTTAGTGACCTGTATGCTTCACTCGGTTTGTATATTCCGCTGATCGTTGTAAACTGTATTATTTTAGGACGTGCGGAAAGCTATGCGTCAAAAAATCCGATTATTCCATCTATTTTTGACGGTATCGGTATGGGACTTGGATTTACATGCGGCCTGACGCTAATCGGAATTTTCCGTGAGATTCTTGGCGCCGGACAGATCTTTGGCAAGCAGGTACTGCCACTTGCCGATGCGGCAGCCGGAAAAGCAGGATATACTCCGATTACGATCTTTGTACTTGCACCGGGAGCATTTTTGTATTATCTATGCTTGTTGCGGTTATGAACATATTGAGAAAACGTGCGGAAGCAAAAGGAAAACCGCTTGCGCCGGCACAGGGATGTCTGGCAGGAGACTGTTCTTCCTGCGGCAATGCATTATGCAGCGGCCATTTACATTCCGGTGAAAAGAAAAGGAAGAGTAGGAGGATCGGTAGATGACAGAATTAATTTTAACCGCTATTGGCGCGGCTATCGTAAATAATGTAGTACTCAGCCAGTTCCTTGGAATCTGTCCGTTCCTTGGGGTATCAAAGAAAGTGGACACGGCAGCCGGCATGGGCGCGGCCGTTATCTTTGTAACATCTCTGGCAGCATTTGTTACCGGCATGATCTATAAATTTATTCTGGCTCCGGCGGATATTGCATATTTGCAGACGATTGTATTTATTGTTGTGATTGCGGCGCTTGTACAGTTTGTGGAAATGTTTTTAAAGAAATTCATGCATGCTTTGTATGAGTCGCTTGGTGTATACCTGCCGCTTATTACAACAAACTGTGCGGTTCTTGGTGTGGCATTAAACAGCGTTACATACGGATACGGCATTTTAAAGACGGTCGTTTATGGTTTTTCCACTGCCTTCGGCTTCTTTATTGCTATTGTTATTATGGCAGGTCTGCGTGAAAAAATTGAGTACAACGATGTGCCGGAAACTTTCAAAGGCTCTGCAATCGTACTCGTTACCGCAGGACTGATGTCTATCGCATTTTTCGGATTTTCCGGAGTTATATAGGAGGGCAGTCAGATGAATATAACAGCTATTATCATTGCTGCTGCAGCGGTCGGCGGCACGGGAATCCTGGTCGGCCTGATCCTTGGCATTGCAGGAGAACGTTTAAAGGTAGAAGTAGATGAAAGAGAAGAAAAGATCATGGGCGTCCTTCCAGGCAACAACTGCGGCGGCTGCGGCTATCCGGGATGTTCCGGACTTGCTACGGCTATCGTAAAAGGCGAAGCTCCGGTCGGCCAGTGTCCGGTCGGCGGGCCATCCGTAGCAGCTGCCATCGGTGAAATTATGGGAGTTGCCGCAGAAGAAGGCGGACGTAAAGTGGCATTTGTAAAATGCGGCGGCAATTGTGAAAAAGCAAAACAGGATTATGAATACAGCGGCGTAGAAGACTGCCAGGCAGTTGTGTATGTGCCGAACAAAGGTCCGAAATCCTGCAATTACGGATGTATGGGCTTTGGTTCCTGTGTAAAAGCCTGTCCGTTTGACGCGATACATATCGTAGACGGCATTGCAGTCGTAGATCCGGAAGCATGTAAAGCCTGCAGCAAGTGTGTGGCAGTATGTCCGAACAACCTGATCGAGCTGGTACCATACGATGCACCGGTAAAAGTACACTGCAATTCCAAAGGAAAAGGCAAGGAAGTTATGGCAGCCTGCTCCGTAGGATGTATCGGATGTCATTTGTGTGAAAAGAACTGTGAGCATGATGCGATTCATGTAACGGACAATATCGCACACATTGATTATGCAAAATGTACCGGATGCGGCGCTTGTGTAGAAAAGTGTCCGAAGAAAGTCATTCATATGGTAGAAAAATAATGTCAAAATCACCAACGGTCCTCCGGAAAAGTTTTCCGGAGGACTGTTGTTATATCATATCTATATAACTCTTTTTTGTGATATATCATATTTGTATTATAAAAGTACTTGAAAAATATGAAATATGTGATACAATAGAGATACAAAGAAGGGAGGGATAAGAAATGTTAGATCAACAGGATATTATGATTCTGAAAAATATGCTGGAATCCGTGATGGACGAAAAGCTGGCGATTCAGGAAGCGTCAATCTTAGCGAAAGTAGATGAAAAGCTGGACAGAAGACTGGCGGAGATGGAAGCATCCATCTTAGCGAAAGTGGACGAAAAGCTGGACAGAAGACTGGCGGAGATGGAAGCATCCATCTTAGCGAAAGTGGACGAAAAGCTGGACAGAAGACTGGCGGAGATGGAAACGTCGATCTTAGCGAAAGTGGACGAAAAGCTGGCGGAGATGGAAACATCCATCTTGGCGAAAGTGGACGAAAAGCTGGCGGAGATGGAAACATCCATTTTAGCGAAAGTGGACGAAAAGCTGGCGGAGATGGAAGCATCCATCTTGGCGAAAGTGGACGAAAAGATCGCAAAAACGGAAAATCTTATTTTAGAAGAATTAGAACGCACAAGAAATATTTTAGAAGAAAAAATTCAGCGCGTGCAGAACAATATCGACGAATTAAATCAATATTACAGTATTACCAAGTTGGAGAAAGATAATACGATATTGTTTTTAAAAAGAGTGGACGAGCTTGAAAAAAGAGTAGAAAAACTGGAAGAAGAGCAGTATAAGAAAGCAGAACATGAGGGCAGTATGGATAACTTTATGGCAGCTGAAGGATAAGCTGTAGATGTTAATCTTACACATTTGGATAAAATTTAAAAATCGGAACGATCAGGTCAATCGGTACATAAAAAGGAGCGATATTTTATGCAGTATGAGGTGTGCGGAATGCAGTTTGCATGAACCGAAAGACTTTCCATGTGAAAATCTTTAAAGCGTATATCAATCCGAACTTAAAACACACGATTTCCGGAATGGAAATCGTGTGTTTTTATAACATATAAAAAGTATTAAAAAACCCCATAAAATTTCGGTAAAGCTTGTCTATTATTACTAAATTTAATAGTTTGAGTTGAAAAAAAGGAAAAAGCGAATAAAATACTAATAGTCACTAAAAATACAAAAAATGCAAACTATAAGAATACATATTGCTTTTTGTATATTGTAAGAATAAGGTGGATTATGAAAATCACTCAACTATTTAAAATATACTGGCCGGACAATGGGGGCGGAATTGCCAAAGTAATGGAAAGCATTGCGCAGGGGTTTACGGATTGCGAGCAGGAAATCATCGTATGCCAGAACTCCGGACATAAAAAATGTACACAGGACAGCTATCAGGGAATACCGGTACGCAGGTGCAGACAGCTTTTTGATCTGCTGTCAACACCCATTTCCCTGCAGTTTTTATATGATGTCAAAAAACGGACAAAGGATTCCGATATCGTCATTTATCATTTTCCCTATCCAATGGCAGATTTGGCTGTTTTGTTTGGCCTGTATTCCGGCAAACTGGTAGTCTGGTGGCATTGCGGATTTGAAAAATATGAGAAAATAGCGCCGCTGTATCGTCCACTTGTCCTGCATACGCTGAAAAAAGCAGACCGTATCCTGGTATCTTCCAAAGGAAACATAAAAAATTCGAAGACACTGCGGCAATTTCGGAAAAAATGCAGTGTCATTCCTTTTTGTGTAAGCGATGAATGTCTGCGCAGAGGAAAAGCATTCGCACAAAATCGAAGTGTGCAAAAGAATAAAAACGATAACTGCATCTGCATTTTATTTATCGGCAGGCTTGTCTGGTATAAAGGGTGTGATATTTTACTGAAAGCCTATGCCGCAATGCAGCAGCCGTATCAAAAAGAATGCAGCCTCGTGCTTGTCGGAAGCGGTCCGCTGGAACAGGAATTAAAAAATCTTGCGGCATCGCTGCGGCTTAGAAATGTCACTTTTACCGGAATGGTATCCGAAGAAGAGAAAATGAAACGGATTGAACAATGCGATTTTTTAGTCTTGCCGTCCATATCAAAAGCAGAGGCATTTGCAGTCGTGCAGCTGGAAGCGATGGCGTTTGGAAAACCGGTCATTAATACGGCGCTGGACAGCGGCGTGCCTTATGTGAGTGTAGACGGCGTAACGGGAAAAACGGTAACGCCGGGGAGCATACGGGAGCTTGCATCGGCAATGGAAGAACTCGCAGAAAATGAACGGCTGCGCCTCAAATATGGACAGCAGGCGCTTTCGTTAATCCAAAAAGAATATACACATGACAGGCTGATAAAAAGACATCGGAACGTATTCGAGCAGTTAGTGCATTCGGATACGACCGGATAACAAAATATGATCAAACCGGATGGGACGTAAAAATGAAACTGGTATTTCACGGACAAATGCTGAATCATACAAATAAAACAGGCATTGCCTGGGCAGCTCATAACCTGATATTGGAACTGGCAAAATACCCGGAAAATGAATGCGTGATTCAGACTTTTTCCTTTTTATCGAAAAAAAAGATAACAGACCATTTAAAAATATACGAGGACGCGGGATGTCGGATTGAAAGCTGCAGGTGGTTTTCGTATGCAGGGTATAAAATATTGTGGCTCTTGTTTCCGATTCCGTATCGGATGTTTTTCCGGACAAAACCGGATGTCACACAGTTTTTTGACTTTACGGCGCCGCCGGGTGTCCAAGGTCCATGCGTGACATTTATTCACGATATGGCATACCGCGCCTGCCCGCAGACGGTCAGACTGAAAACAAAACTCTGGCTGCATGCCAGTTTAAAACATACATGCAGACATGCGGATCATATAATTGCCGCATCCGAGTTTGGCAAAAAAGAAATAGTTAACTATTTAAAAGTACAAAAAGAGCGGATCAGCGTAGTACCAAACGCCGTAGACCATACCGTTTATCATACGGATTATACGCAGACGCAAATATGGCGCGCATTAAAAAAATACGGTATCACACAAAGCTACTTTTTATATCTGGGTACAATCGAACCGCGAAAAAATCTGGAAATACTGATGGATGCATACGCACTGTTTGTCCGAAAAAATGAACGGCAAAAAAAACAGACGCCATTACTGGTGCTTGCCGGCGGCAGGGGCTGGAAATGCGGACGTATTTATAAAAAGGCAAAAGAACTGCATCTGGAAGACCGGATACGCTTTACGGGATATATTGACCAAACAGACAGTCCACTGCTTATGCGTGCGGCGATTGCCTTTGTATTTCCGTCCATATATGAGGGATTTGGCATGCCGCCGTTAGAAGCGATGGCCTGCGGAACGCCTGTGATTGTTTCAAATACGTCGTCTTTGCCAGAAGTTGTAAAAGACGCAGGAATTTTCGTAGATCCGAAAAGCAAAAAGCAGATGTGTCAGGCAATGGAGCGGTTGTCGGAAGACACGGCATATCGAAAACAGCTTGAAGAACTTGCCGTAAAAAGAGCACAGGCGTTTACATGGCAAGATTCGGCCAAAAGGCTGATGGAAATATATCGGAAATTATTGGCTGAATAGCCGGAATAATTGGCTGCGGTTTGGCGATCAAACTGTTGCAGGCATGGAAAACAGGAGACAGGAAATGGCTGGAATATCAAACAGGATACTGCAAATGGCAGGTAAGGCAAAACCTCTGCTCGTAAAGTTGCTTCCGCTGTCGCTGCTGCGAAAAATAAGAAGCATTATGGTAGATAAAAATTTCCAAAGGCTTGCCGCGACGATGCTGCCCTATGAATCAGGGCATTATGAAAAGGGAGTTAATTTAATTGGAAACATCCGTCTGGAGGCAGGTCTTGGACAGAGCTGCCGCCTTGTCGCGTCCGCACTGGAACGGACGGAAATCCCATTCGGCATTTACCAGTATGCTCCGTCCGGTGCGGATCATAACGGCGATCATACATGGGACGAACATATCCGGACAACGCTTCCCTATAATGTAAATCTGATTCATATTAACCCACTGGAATTAGGGACGGCATACTGCCAGATTGACAGACAGACATGGGATTACCGCTATCATATCGCCTTCTGGCTCTGGGAACTGGAAGACTTTCCGGAAGAATGGACCAAATATTTTACATGCCTGAATGAAATTTGGGCGCCTTCCGAATTTACATGCAATGCCATTCGAAAAAAAACATCTTTACCGGTAAAATGCATGCCTTACTATCTGGAAGCAGATATTCGGAAAGAATATACAAGAGAGGATTTTAAGCTGCCGGAAGGAAAATTTCTGTTTTTAATGATGTACGACAGTTACAGCTGTGCGGAACGAAAAAATCCTGCGGCAGTCATGTACGCATATCAAAAGGCATTTGGAAAAACAAATATGCAGACCGGACTTGTTATTAAAATCAATCATGCTACAAAAGAAGATGAAGCACGCATTCAAAACGAGATGGACGGTTATCCAAACGTTTACCTGATTCGGGATTTGTTAGACCGCAATGCGGTCAATAACCTGATTCGATGCGTTGATGTGATTGTATCTTTGCACAGGACGGAAGGTTTTGGCCTGGTGCTTGCGGAAGCCATGCTGCTTGGGACGCCTGTGATAGCCACAAACTGGTCAGCCAATACGGAATTCATGAACAAAGAAACGGCATGTATGGTAGATTATCGGCTGTGTACACTGGAACAGGAACTGCCGCCCTTCCATGCCGGAAGCCGCTGGGCCGATCCGGATATCCGGCAGGCGGCAGCTTATATGAAAAAGCTATACGAAGACAGAGCCTATTACCAGAAAATTTCGTCTGCCGCAAAAGCACACATTCGGCAGACGCTGAGCATAGAACGTGCTTCCGCTCGAATGAAAGAAAGACTGGAAGAAATCTACAGGGAACTGGAAAACGATGAAAAAGATAGCGATCATTAACCAAAGGTACGGAATACAGGTAAACGGCGGTTCCGAAGCTTATACAAGACTGCTGGCAGAACATTTGCAGAAGCATTTTGACGTAACGGTGCTCACCACAACAGCTCTGGACTACGACACATGGGAAAATTACTATCCGGTCGGAGCAGACAGCGTCCATGGAGTCAGAGTACTGCGCTTTCCGGTACGGCATAAGCGCAATATTACGTGGTTCCGTATCATAACAAAATGTACAAATATGTTGAAAAAAATCGGCATTCACATAGACAGGCAATGGGTCTGCGCACAGGGTCCCGTCGTGCCGCAGCTTGTTCAATACGTGGAGGAACACGAAGCCGATTACGATGTATTTTTATTTGTCACATATTTATATTATGCGACCGTTTTTGCCCTGCCGAAAGTAGCAGACAAATCCATACTGATTCCAACGGCCCATGATGAGCCGTACATTCATATGCCCATTTACAAAAAAATCTTCACACAGGCAGCCGGTATCTTATATCTGACAAAAGAAGAAAAAGAATTTGTTCGGAAAAAATTCCAAAACACACATCTGCCGCATGATGTCATCGGCATCGGCATTGATCTGCCGGACGAACAGCACAATCCGAACACCGTTGAAAAGGCAGTCGAAAAATTCCGAAGCACATATCAAATATACGGGGATTATATCATCTATGCCGGCCGAGTGGATACCGGGAAAAACTGCGAAGAAATGTTTGATTTTTTTCACAGATACAAACAGGACCATCCGAACAGCACAATCCGGCTGGTCATCGTCGGAAAGGCTTTTATGGAAATTCCCCCGGATGCGGACATTCACTATCTCGGCTTTGTATCCGAAGCAGATAAATTTGCTGCCGTTGCCGGAGCCAGGTGGCTGTGGCTTCCATCCAAATTTGAAAGTCTTTCCATGGCTCTGCTAGAAGGAATGGCACTTGGTACGCCGGGCCTGGTCAACGGCGCATGCAAAGTGCTGAAAGGACACTGCACCAGAAGCGGAGGAGCGCTGGATTATGAAGGCTATGAACAGTTTCAAAAGCGAATGAATGAAATGGAAAAGATGGGAGAAGAGGGACAGGAAGCATATGTGGCAATGTGTGAACGGGCGAGGGCGTATGTGAAGGAATATTATCGGTGGGATGTGGTGGAGGAGAAGGTTTGCAGGTTGATAGAGATTATAGGTGACAGTCGTTATTGGGGATGATTTGTGAGGAATGCAGATGGTTAGGAGAAAAATCGTCAGACAATTTGGTCCGGCGTTTTTTTGTTTAAGATAAACTTGAAACAAAAATCGACAAACCCTTGATTTACAAGGGTTTGTCAACGTTATTTAAGGCAATTTCAGCTATTTTACTACTAATTTACTACTTTTGGCAAAAAGACTAATTCGATACAGTTATCATAGTCAGACATCCCCTCATGACCACTAAATTTATATCAGATTATTCGTTTCATCCACAGTCTTTTCTATATTATTTCTACGCTCACATAAAGTAGTCTGCATTGCATACACATCATCATTCAATTTTCTAAATCCATAGAATCTTTTAAACAAAAGTTCTCTGAAAGAACCAATCTCCTGATTTGCATTATGCGATAACCTTGCGATCCTCTGTATAACTTCCCCCCTTCTGGCAGTGTACAAGCCAAATCTATATATCAAAAAACTAAACGGTATATGAGCCAACAAGAAGCCACTACGAAGTATTTATAAACTGTAAAAAGTGAGGTCTTGTACCCC
The DNA here is from genome assembly GCF_000364225.2 of Eubacterium plexicaudatum ASF492. Lineage (GTDB taxonomy): Bacteria > Bacillota > Clostridia > Lachnospirales > Lachnospiraceae > Eubacterium_J > Eubacterium_J plexicaudatum. The sequence continues at coordinate 1,755,877 of NZ_AQFT02000001.1, read as the reverse complement.
ACATGTGATATTCTGACTGTTTCCACTTGAATACGCCCTGCGGGCGCGGGTTCGTTCCTGTAAATATACAATCTACAGGAGGAAATGAAGCATGAATGAAACAATAAGCAAAGAGCAGTTTGCGGAGAAGGTACTCCAATATGTCAGGGAGGCATTACCAGAGGAGCTTGCAGGGGTAAAGATACGTTCTGCCAGTGTAGACCTGTGGGATGGCGGCTCCAGGACGGTACTGCTGGTCATACGCCCGTGGACGGATATTATAACGGGCTTCTGCCTGGACAGATGGTACAGGGCGTACTTAGACGAAAAAAAGACAGTAGAGAACGCTGCCGCAGCCATTATCAACGACAGCAGGCTCTACCGTATGCCGCAGGTGGACGGCCTGGATATGGATGGTTGCGTTCTCTTAATTCTCTGATCCTGTGTGCTATCATCTGTTACCAGTCCTTTTGTGGTTAAAGTTAAAAGTGTCTGGTAACAGAGTATCATACAGACAGTCTGATATCAAGAGTGATAATTCTAAAAGAATTCTAAAAATAGCTGGCAGAGCCATCTACCTTTGCCTGTCACGCATATAACGCACCATATCGTTTAATATCTTCACACTTTCATCATCCAGTTCGGAAATGTCAAGCACTGCCCTGGACTCCAGCCCAAGAATATAGTCAGCGGACACAGAAAAAAGCTGTGCCAGCTCCACAATATACATTGTAGATGGGACAGAAATGCCCATTTCCCAGGCATTCACACTGCTGCGTGTGATGCCAAGCCTTTTTGCAACCTCGTTCTGTGTCATGCTGTTTGATTCCCGTAGTTCCTTAATCTTATCAGCTATCATAATTTTTAACTCCTTTTTTAATTTCAGAGTAAAACAGTTAGCTGGATATTTCATTACCATAAAGCAAACTAAACGAACATATGGGATATACAATATTCTAATATGATACTTCTAATTGACATAAGTTTAAAACGGTATTATAATCTATCTTAACATTAGTGTCGATCTGGACGGGATGAAGCCAATCAGACAAGGCAGAAAGAGGGGATGACTTAAAAAAGAGCAATATAAGACTTATGAAAGGATCGGATATAAAGAAGCTGAAGATGGGGGGATCAGGAACAAAGCAATGAGGAAGAAAAAACTATCAGCGTTTGTATTATGTACTCTTATGGTGGCAATAGCACTGTCCGGGTGCAATAGTAAAAAAGAACGGCCAGAGGAGACAGTACCAAAAGAGGAAGAATATGAAACGGATGACGACAGCTATGAGACATTCGAGACGCTTCTTCAAAATCTGGAAACAGGCTTGAATGAAGGAGACGTTGTAAAAATGAAGGAATCATTTGTAGGAGGAAATATATCAGGGGCATTTCTGACCGTATCAGGCAATTACATACTGGAATTTGAACTGATTGGAATTTTGGATGATGTAATACTGGAAGGTGATGAAATAGAACAGACTCTTATGAAAGATGACCTGATAGGTGAAGAATACGAGGAATATGCCAGACAGGCAACGAAAGCATGTATCCTGGAGGTTGCGGTTGAACAGACAACGGCATCTGGTGATTCTGTCCAGAGCAATGACGAAACACTTATGATTGCTTTGAAAATAGAAGGGAAATGGGCAGTTGTTCCGTGGATTTCATAAAAGACTGACGGGATTCTTAGGCAGCACACATGAAAAAGGGTAGTTTTATTGCAACAATATATTATATTTATCAACTTTGAGAGGAGGCAGAGACCTTAACATGATGCAAAATAATCCTAAGTTCACTTCTTGCCCGCAGCTCAAAACGGGCAGAAGCTGGACACAAATCATTCTGCAAAACAGCTCATAAATATGCTGTTTTGCAGAAACCACACCTAAGCCTGAAATCATGAAATTTTTAAAAGTTTCAATACTTCAGGCCAGGAAAATCAACAAACGATAACAACATAACCACAACAATCATAGCATCCGACACACAGTTGACAGCAACAATACACAACCAAAATACAAAACAAGTACATGCACGTTATCATTCTCTTTTACTTTTTATGCGAACGGGTTTAATTTTGAAAATGCTTTACAAAAAAAGCAGAAATCAAATAATCTTAAAACATAAAAATACAGCTTTTGAAAGGAGCGTAAAATCATGAAATCTAAAAACACATTCAAGAAATTCATTACATGCATACTCATTGCTGCTATTACAATCACTGGTATCAGCCTTGATACAGCAGTCACTGCCAGTGCAACAACAATTAACGGGCAGGAAATCACAAAATTCAAGCCCGACGGCACAATGACACTCAAACTGGGGGATACAAAAAGACTTGCCCTCATTGGAACAACACCGACAGGCGAAGAAAGGAACGTAACAAGCCAGTTTACATGGACATCATCCAATGAAAATGTTGTCAGCATCGTAAAATTAGACCCTTTATTCGACTCACCGGATTACTTCATGATCCGTGTAAATGACAAAGGCACAGCCGTCATCACAGGAACACCTGCAAACCCTGCAAACAGAACAATGCAGATGACCATAAAAGTAGCAGGTTCCAAGATGACAAAAGCCCAAAAGAACTGCAAAAAACATGCTTGGAAAGTAACAAAACAGCCTACTTGCCAGCGCAACGGTATCAAAACCTGTAAAAAGTGCAAATTACAGAAATCCGTTGCAAAAACATCACATAAGTATGTGACAAGGACAGTCACCGAAGAAGTTGAAGATGAAGTATATCTGCTTCTGACATGCACAAACTCTTCCTGCGGCGACATGGATGCTTGTCCAACAAACCCGGCGCCCGGTCAGGCCACATGCGCACACTTCTGTGGATATCAGATAGACGGCAGAGACTATCCAACTGCACATGCTGCAATTGAAGCTATGTGGGCACACCATCTGTACGACTGCAAACGTGATAACGAAGATGAACTCACAGAAAATGCAGCCAGAGGTGGTTCATATGACGATACCACAATACACGTTACACATACAGAAACGCATGAAGTGAAAGAGTGCAAATACTGTAACAAAAGAAAATAACGTGTAGCAGCATTGCACACAACAACAAAAACCGTTTCCTATGGCAAAATACAGCCGGGGAACGGTTCTTTTTCTTTCATCTTCAATCTTCTTACATACACTATATCGAACCAATATTGACATCACTCTACAAAAAAGAATTACAAAATAATACAAATACATGCACAATCGGGAGAATAATTGAAAAGAACACCAACTGTAAAAGCTGGTGAATAATTGAAAAGAACACCAACTGTAAAAGCTGGTATTCTTAGTGAATTGTGAAGTTTGCCCGTATCAATGAAGGTACGGGTAAACTTTATTTTTACACTTACGATCCGAAATCTGCATTGCTACCTGTATATTTCACCGTTATCAGAATCAGAAATCAACAAAATCATCAACGGCTATCACAACAACAAAGAATTATTACAATATCAAACACAGAAAGGTGAAGATCGATTAAAACTATATTATCAAAATTTAATTTGACATTCACACACATGAACCAATTCTTTCTTACAAAAACCCATACACATGCAAAAACAAGAGCGAAACAAAAAAAAACATAGAAAGGAACAAATCTATGAAAAACAAAGAACACGAAGCCATCATTGTCAAAGAAAACAGCATTACACTGGCGAAGGGCGCAATCACAATGGCAACAAACGAAAAAGTAAAGATCCTTTCCAAGAAATGGGGCAAGCCGAAGAAAGAAGTCTACGAAGGAAGCCCTCTCTACGACGGACTTGACGGGTACACAACCTACATCTGGAACAAAGGCAAAACAACAATAACATATGTAAGTCCTGTTGACGAAACTTTCTGCGGACTTAGAAAACACATCGACATCCACTCGTCTGATAAAAACATCAAAATATTCGGAATCAAAGTCGGCATGGAACGAAAAAAGGCTGAGAAAATCGAGAAAAAACTCGGAGACTATGCTCCATATTATGGGTGTGAGAACGAAAAAGTTAATTATATATATTGTAGTTTCAACATGGAATAGCAGCATTGCACACAACAACAAAAACCGTTTCCTATGGCAAATACAGCCGGGGGAACGGTGTTAGGATAGATAATAGAAAGGATTGATAGAATGAGCATGATTAGCGAACAGGTGCACTATTTAAGAAGCTTAGCGGCAGACCAGACACCAGAAGCGTTATATGAAGTATTTGGCGCATTAAACGAAGCCGCAGACACCATAGAATCCTTATCCGCAAAGTTGGCAGATATGGAGCGACCAGCGGAGGACTGCGGAAAGGAATTATTAACGATTATGTGAGGTAAAATCATGAGCTACAGAACCATTGTAAATGACAAACAGCTATAATGTAGCACTTTTTTTCTAAAAGTGCTACAAAATCAGAGAAAGTGCTACAAAAAGTGCTACACCTAAAATGCTGTATTTACAATGGTTTGTTGACGGTTAGGAGACCATTTGTAGCAGTTGTAGCACTTTTATTTAAGTCAATTATAAGGGAAAATATAACAAACCCATATTCCTTTTATACCCCTTGTAGTTTTTATATATTATATAGACTTGAGAAAAAGTGCTACAAGTGCTACATTTTGACGTAATAAATCTCGAAAACCCTTATGAATACTGGCTTTATGATGTTTCAATACCAAAAATAAAAGTGCTACAAAAAGTGCTACAATTTTTGTAACCGACATGCTCTAAACCCTTGTAAATACTGGCTTTACACCATGTAGCACTTTTCAAAACCCAAAAGTGCTACATTTCCAGAAAAAGTGTTACATGACCTATTACACACATCCTAAAACCACATCACCATACTGGAGTCATGTGACAGAATACCTCTCAGACCTCGTAGCAGCCCCATAGAATAACTTTAACACCAACAGCCTAAGAATAATGACTGGAAGTAAAACATGGCTTAAAACGCCATATACGACGTCACAGAGATATCACGTAAAATAATCGAACTCCAGTTCGCCCTTTTATATAACAAAATCTCATACACTTAAAAACATAACACAGCCACCTGACGCACAGAATACCTCTCTGACCTCGTAGCAGCCCCATACAGCCACTTTAGGGCCCATACTATAACATCACTATACCTAAGTGCAAAACATCGCTTAAAACGCCATATACGACGTCACAGGCTGATATCCTACAAAACCATATCACGCCATCTGGTAACACATTCGGAAAAATGTAGCACTTTTTTTCTAAAAGTGCTACAAAATTAGCAAAAGTGCTACAAAAAGTGCTACACCTAAAATGCTGTATTTACAATGGTTTGTTGACTGTCAAGTGACCATTTGTAGCAGTTGTAGCACTTTTATTTAAGTCAATTATAAGGGAAAATATAACAAACCCATATTCCTTTTATACCCCTTGTAGTTTTTATATATTATATAGACTTGAGAAAAAGCGCTACAATTTTTGTAACTGACATGCTGTAAACCCTTGTAAACACTGGCTTTACACCATGTAGCACTTTTCAAAACCCAAAAGTGCTACATTCTCAGAAAAAGTGTTACATGACCTGTTACACAGCCTGAAATCACAACACCGAAGTCATATCACAGAATGCCCCTCAGACCTCGTAGCAGCCTCGTAAAACGACTTTAATACCCACACCCTAGAATGTTGCCTAAAAATATAACATCGCTTAAATCGCCATATACGACGTCACAGAGATATCACGTAAAATAATCGAACTCCAGTTCGCCCTTTTATATAACAAAATCTAACACAATTAAAAACATAACACAACAGCCTGACCACACAGCATACCTCTCAGACCTCGTAGAAGCCCCATACAGCCACTTTAGTGTCCATACCCTAACATCACTATACCTAAGTGTATAACATGGCTTAAATCGCCGTATACAACGTCTCAGGCTAATATCCCACAAAACCATATCACGTCATCCGGTAACACATTTGAAAAAATGTAGCACTTTTTTTCTAAAAGTGCTACAAAATCAGAGAAAGTGCTACAAAAAGTGCTACACCTAAAATACTGTATTTACAATAGTTTATTAGCACTTGAAAGACGATTTGTAGCACTTGTAACACTTTTATTTAAGTCAATTATAAGGGAAAAATATAAAAAACCCATATTTCTTTTATACCCCTTGTAGTTTTTATATATTATATAGACTTGAGAAAAAGTGCTACAAGTGCTACATTTTGACGTAATAAATTTCATAAACCCTTGTAAACACTGGTTTTATGGTACTCTGATAGCCAAAATAAAACTGCTACAGAAAGTGCTACAATTTTTGTAACCAACATGCTCTAAACCCTTATAAACAAAGGCTTTACACCATGTAGCACTTTTCAAAACCCAAAAGTGCTACATTTCCAGAAAAAGTGTTACATGACCAATTCTAATATACCAAAATCACATCACCATACCGTAATCATATAACAGAATACCACTCTGACCTCGTAGCAGCCCCATACAGCTGTTTTAGTCCAATCACCTAAGAATGTTACACCTAAGCACAAAACACCTCTTAAAATGGCTTGTGCGGCGTCTGGCTGGCATGTCCTGCACAGGAACCAATATCATGCTTACGCATGCGGGTGGAAGTATGAAAAAATAAAAGATACAACCAGAAGGGAGAGATACCATTTATGAATAAAATAATCTTAGCAGGACGTTTAACCCGTGACCCGGAAATCCGCTACGCCCAGCAGAGCAATACAGCCATTGCCAGATACACACTTGCCGTGGACAGGCAGGTGAAACGTGAGGGTGAGCCGCAGGCAGACTTTTTACGATGCGTGGCATTTGGCAGGACTGCGGAGTTTGCGGAGCAGTACTTGCGGAAGGGTACAAAAATTGCAGTTACAGGCCGCATCCAGACGGGCAGCTACACAAACAGTGACGGGCAGAGAGTCTATACCACAGATGTGGTAATCGAATCACAGGAGTTCTGCGAGAGTAAAGCTGCCTGTGCACCTGCAGCACAGAACTCTTTTGCCGATAGCACTTTTATGCCAGATGGACAGGAGGAAGCCCAGTACCAGTATTTCAACTAAAGGAGATGCACTTATGGACAATGTGACACCGGAAACTTTATACAAAGAACTGAGTAAAACGGTCATCGGACAGGAGGGATATTTAAAATCCCTCTGCAATGCCGCCTGGCTTCACAGCCTGCGCTACCAACATTATAAGCATACGGGGGAGGCGTTAGACAAGCCCAAGCAGAACATCCTCTGCATTGGCCCGTCCGGCACAGGCAAGACGCTTGCCGTAGAGCAGCTTGGCAGGCTCTTAAACCTGCCCGTGGTCATCGAGAACGCAAGTATGCTGCGTGGCGAAGGATGGAAAGGCAGGAGCGTCAGTTCCATCATCGCCCGCTGCATTGACGCTGCTCCGGATAAGAACGAAGCCGAGGCAACGCACAGCATTGTATGCCTGGACGAGATCGACAAAGTTTTTAAGTCCCGTCCGGGCGACCAAAGCTTCCTCCCGGTTGACAACCTGCTCACGTTTATGGCTGGCAGCGTGGTCGTCCATACGGACAACAACCGCACCCGTAAGATGGACACATCCAGACTGCTTATTGTCTGTCTGGGTGCATTTGACGGGCTCGAAGGCATCATCCGGGAGCGGATGGCGGGCAAAGCCAGTATTGGTTTTTCTGCCAAAAAACCGGCAGAGCTGCCAGAGGGAAGCCTGCTTCCGTATGTAACAGAAGATGATCTGCATACATACGGCATATCACACGAGTTTCTCGGCAGAATCTCGCTTATCACGCACACGAACCCGCTGTCGCTGGAGGATTATAACCGTATCCTCATACAGTCGGACGCATCCCCCGTATACCAGTATGACAGACTGCTCCACAAGACGATTGGCGTGCATGCCGGCATCACGGAGGAAGCCGCCAGATGTATGGCCCGGCAGGCAATGGGCAGTAAAGAGGGCGCAAGGCTTCTTGCCCGGACGGTTACAGACCTCTTGCAGCCAGAGCTCCACACGGTTGCAGGGGATGCCAGCGTGGACAGCATCGAGATTGGATGCGGAGTAGATAACAGTCTGGTTGCGTACCAGACGCACATGGGACGTGAGGATCTCTGGGAAGATTTCTGTACCGGCTCGCCGGAAACGGACAGCCAGACGCTCTCCAGCGTGCCGCTGTCCTGCATACGTGGACGCAACGAGATTGTGGAGCTTGCAAAGAGCATAAAGGACGCATCACCCCGGAAAGTGCTTCTGACGGAAGAAGAAACCATAGCTGCGGTCTATATTCTTGCTGCCGCCATCGCTTTTCAGCTGGTGGAGAACAACGGGAAGGGCATGACAATGGACCATGTAGCGCAGATGCTAGACAGGTTCTATGACCTGGACACCAGAGACATGAAGTGCTTCTGTGTGCATCCGCTGGAGCATATAGGCGCAGAGTTTTTTATCGAGGCAGAAAAGCATGTGCGGGACTGGGATACGAAGATCGTGTATGCCAGACAGATGCTTTTAGACTATTGCAATGCGTGGATATGCAGCCATGGGCAGGCGGAGCAGTAAACGCCTGCCTGCTGGAAACTGGTATGGGTATCTGTATCAGAAATATTATATAACGCCTGCCTGTTTGGAAACGGGCAGACGTTATATTTGTTTTGGGCGAATTTTGGGAGTTTGGGAGAAGATTCTGGTTTCTGGTTTAGTACACAGTAACCGTACACACGGGATTTGATGATTTTGATTTATTGATTTTATACACTTTGATTTCCCTCGGTCACAAAAATGGTATAACAGTAAAGTACATCTCATCAATAGTACTTAAAAATTACTCTCGCTATCAATATTAAATTTATTTAATATTGATAGATAAGAGCTTTGTAAAGAAAGAACGTCGAAATTCCCAGTATTTACGCTGGCTGGAGCGTATTTTTGACAGTCTGTCTGTTTAGACTGCAAGTCTATTGAAACAGACGGATACTTGAAAGCCGGGCTGGGAAACAGTATTATAGTCCCATACGGGATCGAGAACTCTGTCCATGAGCAGTTTTTTTAATCTATCCTATTTATTTCTGCGGTACCAGATCGTTGAGCCGTCCGTTCAGCTCGTGGTATGCCTTAATTACTTCGTCAGAATCCAGAGCAGATACCCGCTGCCTGCGCCGCTCCTGCTTTCCAAGTTCAATCAATTGCATGTTTTCCTCTTCCACTTGCTGCACCCGCAGAAGCAACTGTAACGCGGTATCCCGCAGCGTGGCAGCATCCTGCAGTGCAGCACGGGAATCATCCTCGTTTGCTTTGATACCATTCTCGCGCTGGTCCAGATCAGATTTTTGTTCATGTAGCATAACCTTTGTCTGGAGAATTATTTGTTTTTCTTTTTTTACTTCTGCAGTCTGAGTGTCCAACGCCATCTTCTGTGCATCCAGTTCCTGCTGAATTGCCAGATAGGCACTCTCATTTTTAAGTTGCTCTACCGTCTTACGTGATTTCCTTTTGCTGCCGTCCATAAACATTACGCCAAACTGCTCCTGTGCCATCCGGTGGATGGAATTGTTCAGTTTAACCATATTCGCACGGGAAGAAAACCATTTCCCGTTCAGTTTCCCGTTATGTTCCGGGACAACATAGCACTGGAGGTGTGACCGGGACATGCACCGTTCCCCGGTCTCGGCATGGATGTATGCGTGTTTCTCGTCCTGGTGCATATAATACTGGATGATATTATTTTCTCCGTACTGGTTTATAATTATTTTTATGGCTGCCAGAAAGAATGCCTTCTCGTCTTCTGGTTTCAAATCTTTTGGAGCGGGGACATTCAAACCGAAGCAGGTTACCCGGTCTTTCCGTTTGTTTGCACCCGGCTTTGCGTCCAGAAAGGCAATCCGTTCGCTATATTTTTGGCATGCGGCGGTATAATCCAGATCCCCCTGCATGTTGCCGGAAGTTTTCGATTTATCAATATCAATGTTTGAATGGTTTGCTTCCATCCGCTCTTCGCCGTCACAATGCCGGAGCATGGCTTTTACCTGCTGCGGGGTTTTTAATTTTTCAAAATTTACACTGGCCATAATCTGATTTCACATCCTTTCTTATCCTGATCGTAACACGAATTTTCCAGAATGCAAGATGCTAATTTTTTTATTTTTCTGGCAGGATTTCAGCACGCTGCAGAGATGTAACCGGATCCGTTACCCGTCAGTTACTTCCCGCTGAAAGTATTGCATTTAATACTTTGCAGGCAAAGTACCGCGGCAGAGCCGCTTTAAATGGCATGGGCTTCGCCCCTACAACCCCAGGTGCGCCTGCGGCGCCGGGAGCAGCAAGTCTTGTATTCATGGGCTTTTCCTGTATTTTGCTAAAAATCTTTAATAAAATGACTTGTGTTGTGGCGTCACATCCTCTTATGCTCTTTCTGTTTTTTTCCCGATTTTCCTCAAATTTAAAAAGTCTGTATTTACAGCTATTCCGAAAACAACAGGTGGTGTTTTGAAAACACCCCTGTAACTTTCGTCTTTAAAATACTGTATTTATAAGACTTCATTTTTCTGTCAAAGTTACTCGGTTTGAGGGCAAGTGACGTCACCATACCGTTTTTCACGTTTTTTAATGGCAAATTCATCATGACGTCACATCCTCTTATGCTCTTTCTGTTTTTTTCCCGATTTTCCTCAAATTTAGAAAGCTTGTATTTACGCTATTATGAACACAGAGGGGTGGTGTTTTGAAAACACCCCTGTTACTTTCGTCTTTTAAAGGCTGTATTTATAAGGATTCATTTTGCGGCTGGAGTTACCTGGTTTGAGAGCAAGTGACGTCACCATACCGTTTTTCCGTTTTTTAATGGCAAATTCCCTTGGCGTCACATCCTCTTATGCTCTTTCTGCTTTTTTCCCAATTTTCCTCAAATTTAAGAATACTGTATTTACAGCTATTCCGGAAACAACAGGTGGTGTTTTAAAAACACCTCTGTTACTTTCGTCTTTTAAATGTTGTATTTAAAATGCTTCATTTTGCGGCTGAATTAACCACATTCGGCTATAGGTGACACCGAATATAGCATGTTTTTAAATACATTTCAATATCGTCAAATTTCTTCTCAAAAAAATAATTTAACGGCTTGCCAACTGCCATGATCGGTCGTAAAATATAAGTATAAAATAATTAAGAAGGGAGGGTTTTCGATGGGAAACGTAGATGTATCTGAGAATTCGGAAGATTATATAAAAGCAGAACTTATTATCTGGTATCAGGATAATGCAGGCGAATATCTTCTGCGAAAATATCTGAACTATAAAAATCTATTTATACAGAGATATTACAAAAAGAAATTTTTGAAATCTTACGATTTCGCAAAAGATGATAAGGATATCGTTTTTAAATTGTTTATCGAAGATTTTCAGGAATTGTGTGAGCAATTCGATAAGAATGATAATTTATCCAGCCTTGATAACATGGAAAATAACATTGTAGAAAGAGAAAAAACTTTCCTGAATCTCATTCGTAAAGTACATATTTTTATGAAACACAGGAAAGAAATTGCCTGGCCGGTAAGGGAAATCGCGGATAATGTGCTTGATCTTATGTTGGACCATGAAAATAACCACCATCTGGTTGGGATGACAATCGAAGAAGATCTGTTTGATTGTTTAATGCACCATATCTCCGGCTGAAAAATTGTTTGAACGGCTCCTGAATTGAAAAACCGCTTTGCATTTATTTTGCAGGGCGGTTTTTCAATATTTCCGTCACAGACCGGCTTTTGCAAGATATGTGGCGGCGCTTTACTCTCTCACTGTAGGGACGCCTGGAAACAAATTCTCCTACCCCTTTATGGTTATCTATTGCTTTTGCCTGTGAGGGGATAACCGCATTTTGGCGTCTGGGAAAGATACAAACGGAGCCGCTGTCAAAAGTATACGTTTTTTCCTAAAGCCGCCTTTGGCGCGGGTGTGCCTGCAGAGTATAATATAATTTTGTATCTGCCGACTGCCGGGGGTGATAAAAATGGATATAGTAGAAATGACAGACAAAATTGAAAACCTGCACAATAATATGGACGGGCTGACTGCCCTGGTACATGCTTTTCTGGAGGGGATACGTTCGGACAGCGTCAGTATTGACGAGATAGTCAGTGCAACAGCTGCGTTGTATCTGCTCATGGAGGTTCTTGCAGAACGCATGGAAGGCGTCAAAAAGGATTTGGCGTCTATATCCTGATTAGGTTGATTCTGATTCGTACAGGCAAACAGAAAGGGCTTAAAAAGCCCTTTCTGTTTTTGTGCAGCTTAAAGAGCGGCGGGAGCAATCCATAAAACACAGGAGGGATTGTATGGCACACACAAAAATTATTCCGCCAGAATGGCTTTCTTGGTATGCCCAAAGATATGATGGTGATTTGATATGAAATGAGGTGAGAAATTGAAAAAGAGTAATGTAAACAAAGAAGCAGAAGCCATAGAATTTCTAAAATCCATTGGCTATCGGTTTGACGCAAATGAAAAGCAATTCTTTCCCGGAAAAGAAGGAATTGCAGAGACATATCCCCTCGATTTCCTGAAAGAACGTCTTGCTTATAATGACATGCTTTTACAGGAACCATTCAACAAAGATATTATTGATACATTTTTTCACTATCTCCACAACGCAGTCAACACAACGAAAGGCATGATCCGGGTAAACGGGGAAAATAAGCCCAGCTCTGTAGTCGTTTCTGTATTACTGAAACTAAACTATTTTGATTTCTTATATGCCATCCAGAAATACAGGCAAAACACCACCAAAGTCAATAACCACGGAGCTTATATCGTCACTCTTTTGTATAATGCCAAGGCACAGAATGAGGCGGATATCACGAACCAGGTCCAGCATGACATGTATGGATTAAAAGATTAGCGTGCATACGCACGCCGGGAGATACCTTGATACATGCAGCTACAATTGAAAAGACAAACCGGACAAAGGGGTTCATAACTATGTTTATGCTTATGTTTTTATTTGGCTTAATCAGCTTTGTAACAGCAGCCTTTCACTTATTCCTGTGCTGCGGCATGGAAATGTACAAAGGCGACCGCTCCAGCCCGCACAGGAAAAAGGCATGGAGAAATGTCCGGCTTCACTTTGGCGCAACATTCCTGTTCTTTTATCTGGCTTACCGCCTTTAATGGAGAGAGGTGTAAGCAATGGAAAGTATATGGAATGTAGTGCATGACTGCGACACGGAAGATGGAAGTCCAACCTGCTGGGCAAAAAGAGCCAGCCATCCCACGTATGGGCAGTTTGTCTGGATCAGCCAGTACAGTGATGGGGAGTATGCAGTTGAAGTAATCCCCGTAAACGATATAAAGGTGCTTGTCACCTGCAAATCCCTGTCCGGCGCCAAACGATGGGTAACGATCAATATAGGATAAAACCGGAAACGAGGTGATCATATGAAAATATTAAAAGAAGGAAAGAGTGCAGGCGGTGTAGATATGCAGATTGAGGAATGGAACGAAAACTACAGCTTTATGCCATACGGCAGTACCATTGCCTTTTATCCGGAAAGTAAAGCTACGCATAAAGGGCCGTTTGCACCAAAAGCAGGGGAAAGCTACCGTTTCAGCTTTGATTTCCCTGACAATGCTGCGGCAGAAGCAGCATTTACAGCATTGGAAAATGGCAGTAAAGACTTTGTAGATTATCTGGAATACTGGTCTGGAAAACTGGAATACAGAGACTGCATTTGAAAAAGGAGTACCGCATTATGAAAGACAGAACACTCGTATATATGATATTCCGTACAGACTGCATTTCCCTCAGAACCGTCAGCCGTTCCCGGAAATCCCCGCACCACTTCTATATCCCGCGTAGCGGGCTGGAAGCACTGGAGCATACACCTTACATGATTGCTCATGACCTTAACTCATTTGCCGTACTGCGCCGTGATACCTGTGCCGGGAACATAGAAATAGAGCTTACCTGGTTATCAGGTGACGGACATGCCGTATCTGGTTATCAGGAAACTGTCATCCTGCCCTACGGTCAATTGGCGGCATATCTGGACAAAAGCACTTCGGAGGATAGCCCTGTGGTATGGAAAACCCTGTCCATCGACAATTCCCATAAACAGCCACAGCTTGTATTCAAAAGCTCTAAAAACCTGCATGCTTCCCTTGCAGACAATATTGTCCGCCATAAGCTGGTACGCTTCTTACGTGACAAATTTTGCTGGCCGCAGTCTGAACGGATCGAATTTTACGACGACTTCCTGCCATACAGCTTTATATTCAGAGAATACCAGGGCGGGAAATCTGTCATGACTGGCGGCTTGATCCTGCATAACCAGGATGACAGGAAAAAAGCACGCTACAGTATTCATACTTGATTTCAGAAAGGAAAAAAACATATGAAACACTTAATCTTAACATTTGATGATGACGAAATATTCTACGATATGAAAGAGATTAACAAGATCGTTTCTGATTACGCGCAAAATTTCTATGATGCCCCGGATTTAAGGAGAAATGATATAAAACCTCTTGAAATGCTGACAATAATATATTTTGATAATGGGAATACCGCCACATTCCGTACAGCGAACCTGGAAATGTATTTTGATTAGACAAAATAGGTTGCATTCTAGCTATAATATAGGGTATATTATTAAAAAAGGAGGTGCAAATCAAATGACAATAGACTCAAATACTATGATATCCATTACAGAGGCAAACCAAAACTTTTCCAAAGTTGCAAGGCTTGTTGATGAGCATGGGACTGCTGTAATCCTGAAAAACAATGTGCCAAGGTATCTTGTGATAGACTTTAGCACGGCTGAGAAATCAAAAATAGCGGACACAGAGGATGTACAAAGCATATCGGAACGCCTGATACTGCAAAACATGGAGGCATATGGGGTGCTTGCCAAATGATAAAATTGGATAAAGAACAGGTCTTAATGCTCCATAAGCGCCTGATAGAAACAACTGGTGGAAGCATGGGAATTCGTGATGAGGAGCTTCTGGACTCAGCACTCTCCAATCCATTCCAGTCATTTGATGGCAAAGACTTATATCCAACCATCCAGGCAAAAGCAGCACGGTTATGCTTTGGCTTAGTGAAAAACCATGCTATGGCAGATGGGAATAAACGGCTTGGAACACATGTAATGCTTGTTTTTCTGGCACTAAATGGATATGAGCTTGTCTACAGCCAGCAGGAATTAAGCAGCATAATTCTTTCCCTTGCGGCAGGAAATGCTGGCATGGAAGATATCCTGCAATGGATTCACTGCCACCAAAATTAACCTGCAAAGGAGGTTCCGGTCATGCCGAAATTAACATCACAACAGCAGTATAACATTGAACAGGTTGCCGCCACAATGGCAATCGAGGATATGCCGCTCACGGAAAGAGCTTATAAACACCTGGTACAGCAGGCAACAGGTGAAAAAACAGCAGACCAGATTGCTGAGGAAATTAAAAAGGAGTACCAGAATGGATAAGGTATATTGCTATCCGGATACATCTGTCTTAAAAAATAAGCTGGATATCCATGACAAAGACCAGCTCATTACAGCAGAGACCAGCCTTGTGGCAGTCCGCCTGTACCAGCTTCAGAAAAATCCCATTCGTGGGAGCTTTGATTATGATCATCTTCGCCACATTCACCACTACATTTTTCAGGATCTGTATAGCTGGGCTGAAAAAACACGGACGGTAAACATAGCGAAAACAAACCTGTTCTGCCTGGTGCAGTTCATTCCAGGCTATGCGGAAAGCATTTTTCCAGCCTATTATAACGACTGTATGCGTGCAAAAGACTGTCCCAAAGAATTTATTCACATATTCACAGGGCATTATGCCGACTTAAACGCCCTGCACCCTTTCCGGGAAGGCAACGGGCGCAGCCAGCGCGAATTTGCCAGAGAGATATGCGTAAAATGCGGGTATGCCTTTGATTTGCGCCATACAAACCATGAGGAAATACTGTTAGCCAGCATTGAGTCCCTGGACAGCGGCAGCAACGCCAGCTTGGAAGCCATATTTAAAAAGTGTATCAAACCGTTATCTTAGTTCCCATTGTTCTTAAAATTTACAACAGTTGAAAACAGATTGTTATTTTCTGCTTTTTAAATTATAATATAAATGTAAAGAAAGTAAAGAAAACCAGAAATTTGTTTGGGAAAGGGTGATAAAGATGGAAGTAGCAAAGATTTCCAGCAAAGGTCAGATTACAATACCAATATCCGTAAGGAACAAGCTGAAGCTAAAAACGGGTGATAAAATCGTGATTATGGAAGAAAACGGAAGATTTTATTTTGAAAACTCCGCACTGCTGGCATTCAAAAGGGTGGAAGATGCATTTTCAGGGGAAGCAGAAAAAGCAGGGTTTCACACAGAAGAAGAAATGCAGGACTATATGAAGGAAATCCGAAAGGAACTCTAATTATAAAAAAATAAGATTAAATTGAAATATTTTTGTTAAAATTGATAAAAAGGATTTCAAAAAATAAACTACTAGCACTCCATCCGATTAGAAATTGAATTTTTGGTCGGATGGAGTAATGGATTTAGTTTATAAAAATTAGAAAAACATGATAAACGGAGTTTTATTATCGGGACTCATAAAATCTATGAACAAACAACAAAAACTGAAATTTTAGGTTGTCGGAAACCTTATACAAAGCAGAGTACTTCGATATGAATGTTACAACGAGCCATAGACGGCTGATTCTAATCATTATGATATTCATAGGCTGATTTTATAGCCCATTCATTATCTTTATATATTTTTTTCAAAATATTTCGTTGCCATTCCTCCAATTCTGAAAAGTCTTTTTCATATAAAATATCAAGATAGGTTGATATTATCCTCATTTCTGCCTGATTTATATTCTCGAAGCACATACCCTTGCATCGTTCTAAAGTACCTATATAATTTTCTTTTTCTACTGGGTTGCTATTATTTAGAATTTCTGATAATTCATTGTTGTATCCTTCTATCTTGTCTTGATTTCCTTTTATTTCGTTTAATAAATCCTGGAGCAAGGGTTTTTGCAAAGTGTAGAAGCCTGAAATTTTGATATGATTTTTCAAAATATCGAGCGAACTATTTATGTTTAATTTGATTGCATTGTACATACTAGCAACAGGAAGTGAACAAAGAGCCCTGCCATCATTATCAGTAAATGTTATATGACTACCTTGAAGTTTACCACTATTATCAATAAAACTGTTAAAGTCGCTAAATACGAGATAATTGAAAATATCATTCATAAATGATATTTTTTCATAGTTTGTTTTTTTATCTTTTCCTCTATACAACAGATAATTCAAAAGCATTGTAATGTTTTGATTGTATTCTGCATGAGAATTATCAAAAACTTTATGTTTGGTGCAGTCTGAAAGAGTATCAATACAATTATCCAACAATCCTGTGAGCTTACCAAAGTCTGTTTTTTCGTGCGTTGGTAAATCTATGAAACCTAGCAAATAATCGGCGGAACAATTAAACAGCAAACAATAAGCCTTGATATATTTTCCCTTTGCGTTTGAACAGTCTGGAGCTTGCAAATCGTTCTCAATTTCCTTTAGCACACATTCTACATCTTTTTTATAAAGATAATTATCAGGAGCAGTATAGTTGTATTTTTTGTTCAATTTCCGTTTTTCAGAAAATCCAAGCATTTCTCCAAATTTATCATAAAGTAATCTCGCAAATGCAGACTTGCTTTTAATGGTGGGGGTATAGGTGTTAATAAGATACAACAATCTTTCATTTCTTATTGTGTTGTTTTTCTCAATCATTATTCTCCTGCTTTCTTTGAATAATTTTTCAAAAATATCATTTTTAAATGTTGTAAAAAGAAAAAAACAGAAAATATTTTCCAAAATAATTATAGTATAGTGAAGGTATAAAAGCAACAAGTTTTGTTTTATTCCATAAAAAAAGTAAGGGGGTATTAGTTTGCGGGTAATGGTTGATACCAACATTTTCATTTCCATGATTTTCTTCCCGTCTGTACAGACAAGGGATCTTGCAAAGCGGCTGACAGATAATCACCAGATTGTAGTATGTGATTACGTCATTGAAGAACTCAATCTGGTGACTGACCGTAAATTTTCTGGAAAAAGAAAATTTCTTGACCGTTTCTTTCTTGAGCTGCCATTTGAACTTGTTTGTACACCAAAAACATTAGACTTAGACGAATTTCCCAAAATGAGGGACAGGAAAGACTCACCAATATTGGCAACAGCTATCATGGAAAGTGTTGATATATTTCTGACTGGGGATAAGGATTTTCTGGTTCTTGATGTGGAAATTCCAGAAATCCTTACCATGGCAGAGTTTATAGAAAAATATTGATTGTACAACAGGCAGCATCCGGATCGCACAACGGATGCTGTTTTTTCTGCCGCTACAAAATCTGATGTTCGTGCGCATCAACGGACAGGCGTGCATCCGCACGCCGGGAGCAATTATAAAAAAGGAGCGTCACACCATGAATAACAGACCAATACAGACAAAGCAGGAACCGGCTATGGGTTACGAATCGTTTAAAAGAGCCTTGCAGGACAAAATACAGGACTGTGTAGCCAGACCGGTAAATTTTATGGAAACAGAATCGGTTAGAATCAATGAAACATCAGAGGGGCTTATACTCAAACTGGACGGCGGGAATACTGCACCGCTGATCTACCCTGAAAAGCTGTATGAAGACTACCTGTCTGGGATGCCACTGTCCATGATTGCAGCCGATGCAGCGGATATTGCCAGAAAAACCTGTGAATACCCGGAAATCCCGGAGCTTACACCGGAAAACGCACAGAAATCTATTCGTCTTGCCTTAATCAATAAGGAACAAAACCGGAAATTACTGGAAATGTGTCCTTACAAAGATGTGCTTGACCTGGCGGCAGTACCGAGATGGTATTTGGACAGTGGATCTTTTCTGGTCAGCAATGATCTCTTACAGATACTGGGGCTGACCGGGGAAGATGTCCTCAGCATCGCCGAAAGAAACACGGAGTCAGAGCATTACATATGCAGGAACATCATCAGCGTGATATGCGAAGCCGGACTTGCGGAAGGAACGGATGCCGGCCTTCTGGACGGCATAGACCCGGTCAGTAAATCACCGCTCTATGTTCTGACCAACAGGACAGGCATTGATGGCAGCCGTGCGGTTCTGTCTGACCGTTTCCTGCAGGAGGTCGCACACCAGCTGGGAACAGATGATTTATGTCTGCTCCCGTCAAGCCGGAACGAAATGCTTGCAGCCGACATCGCAGCAGTAGGTGATATTGCAGAGGTAAAAAATGTTGTGATGCAAGTCAACCGTGACCCGCGGGCCATCCGGCAAAATAACATCCTGAGTGATTCCGTCTACTTCTACAATGCAAAGACCCATCTGCTGTCTGTATACCGTCCAACGCCAGTGTAGAAATAGTGTCCCGTATCAAGCCACCCATCAGGTGGCTTGAATTTTTCTGCCACAGGCAGAAAACGGGTGGGAAAGCAAAAAAAGCTTTTTCACACGAAAGGAGTGGCAGCCATGCCTGATAAATTACAGACCTATGTCCAGCTTGCGGGACAGACAGCCGCAGGGCTTACCAGAAATCTGGAAAACTGGACGGGATTTCTTACCACAGCATCCCGCCTGTATAAGTATTCGTTCCCCGACCAGCTCTTAATCCACGCCCAGAACCCCAGATCCACCGCAGTCGCAGGCTTTGACATCTGGACAAAGAAAATGCGCCGTTATGTGCGTCGTGGCTCTAAGGGCATTGCCCTCGTCCATGTCGATAACGGGTATCCGCGTATCCGGTATGTCTTTGATGTGTCGGACACCGGCACAAAAAACAATTCCTGCAATCTGGTTCTCTGGCAGTACCAGGAAGAATACCGCGATGTGGTTACAAAGGCTCTGGAGGAGCGGTTTGGCATTCCCTGTCACAACGGTTTTCCCGACCAGCTTGAAGATATTGCGGCAAAGCTGGCTAAAGATTATTGGGACGATTATCACAGCCAAATTATGTACGAGCTGGCAGGAAGCACTCTGGAAGGAATGGATGAATACAATGTCGGCATGGAGTTTTGCGATGTTGCAAGCGTAAGTACCGCCTATGTCCTGCTGTCCCGCTGCGGACTGCACGCAGAAAAACATTTTCGTCTGGAAGATTTTAGGAATTTAAACGATTTTAATACGCCAAAACTCATACAAATTCTTGGCGTGGCGGTAAACCAGGCGGGCAGCCAGGTACTCCACCAGATCGGAATGAGCATTTTAAGTTATGAGCGACAGAAGCAGGCGGCACAACAGCATAGTAACGTTTCTGAAGCGGAGGGTGATGACACGCCTTCCGCTTCTGACAATTCTGCGGCTAAAGCTTCCAAACCGACAGTTCAGGAAATCTACAGCCAGTATAAACCTGTGATCAAAGATTTTCTCTTATCCGACACCGCATACCAGAATGCCTGCAAAAACAGTGACAGGGAGAACGCAGAGCTGGAGGGTGAAGCTGCAGTAAAACGTGCTGCCCTCTCCCTTGCAGATCTGCGGTTTCTGAAAGCCTATTACGATTTGAGCGAATTCCACAATCAAATTTTACAGGAGATATTCGCTGAAACATACCCTGTACTTGCAGAAACACAGGAACCACCCGTTTCCGAAGCAGGACAAAACGGTAACGATGCTTTGGCAGATGCACAGCAGCCCGCCGTGGAAGAGCCATGCCCAGAGGATAACGCTAATCCTGATGATATTACAGTGGCGGAGCCGGCATCTGACAATATCAAAAAACAGGAAATTGTACTTGATCCGTCAGAGGTTAGAGAACTTCCTGCCGCCGAAAACTTTGTAATCACAGATGACCAGCCCGGCACAGGTGGGCCAAAGGCTAAGTTCGTCATGAACATTGCGGCAATCGCTGCATTAAAACAAATCGAAGCAGAAAAGCGCACCGCAACACCAGAGGAACAGCAAACTTTATCCCGGTACGTTGGATGGGGCGGCATCCCGGATGCGTTCGACGAAAATAAAGCTGACTGGGAAAGGGAGTATACGGAGCTGAAAACAGCACTTACTCCGAAAGAATACGTTTCTGCCAGAGCAAGCACCTTAAATGCACACTACACCAGCCCTGTTGTAATTAACGCAATCTATGCAGCCATCAGCAGCATGGGCTTCCAGTGCGGCAACATTCTGGAGCCGTCCTGCGGCATTGGCAACTTCTTCGGGCTTCTCCCAGAAGGCATGAAAGGCTCTAAGCTGTATGGTGTGGAGCTGGACAGCATCAGCGGACGTATTGCAAAGCTGCTCTATCCAAAGGCAAAAATAAGCGTCTGCGGATACGAAAAAACAGACTATCCAAACAATTTCTTCGACCTTGCTATCGGCAACGTGCCGTTCGGACAGTACAAAGTAAACGATCCAGCCTACAACAAGCTGGGCTTTTCTATCCACAATTACTTTCTGGCAAAAGCTCTTGACCAGGTGCGTCCTGGCGGTATCCTTGCTTTTGTCACCAGCCGCTACACGATGGATGCTAAGGATATAAGCGTGCGTAAATATCTGTCAGAAAGAGCCGGTCTTCTTGGCGCGGTACGTTTGCCAAATAACGCTTTTAAGGCAAACGCTGGCACAGAGGTGGTTTCAGACATTCTATTCTTACAGAAGCGTGATACCCCATATATTGAAGAACCAGCATGGGTGCAGACAGCAGAAAATGCAGACGGATTTCCGGTCAACCAGTATTTTGCAGACCATCCGGATATGGTGCTGGGCAACCAGACATCCGAAAGTACGGCACACGGCATGGATTACACGGTATTACCGTTCCCTGATACAGAACTTGCAAGCCTTCTTCACGAAGCCGTATCCCATATCAGCGGCAGTTACCATGCTGCTGTACCAGCAGGACAGGAAGAAACTGCCAAAGCAGATACCATCCCTGCAAATCCCGATGTAAAGAACTATTCCTTTACGCTCATAGACGGAGAAGTTTACTACCGGCAAAACAGCGCCATGATAAAGCAGGAGCTGAACCAGACCGCTAAAAACCGTGTCAAAGGCATGATTGCCCTGCGTGATTGTGTGCAGCATCTTATCCATTTGCAGATGGACGAATCTGTAACAGACAGCACCATTGCCCAGAAACAGGCGGAACTAAACCAGCTCTATGACATTTTCACCCGCAAGTACGGCCTAATCAACGACCGTGCCAACCGCATGGCATTTGACCGGGACAGTTCCTATTACCTGCTCTGTTCGTTGGAAATCCTTGACGATAACGGAAAGCTCCTGAGAAAAGCGGATATGTTTACCAAACGTACCATCAAGCAGCATAAAACAATCACCAGTGTAAGCACCGCATCGGAAGCCCTGACCGTTTCCATCGGGGAACACGCAAAAGTTGACCTGCCATTTATGGCAAAGCTGACTGGAAAGACAGAAGATACACTTATCAGGGAGCTGCAGGGGGTTATCTACAAAGACCCTGCCACGAGTATTTACCAGACCGCCGATGAATATTTATCTGGAAATGTGCGGCGCAAGCTGCGTTTGGCTGAAAACGCTGCGGAACAGGACAACGCTTATCAGATTAACGTGGAAGCGTTAAGAGCAGCACTGCCCAAAGACCTTGACGCATCTGAGATCGAGGTAAGACTGGGGGCTACATGGATTGATAAATCCTATATCCAGCAGTTTATGGTTGAAACTCTCAACACGCCCGGCTATCTGTGCAACATTATCACCGTCAATTACTCCCCGGCTACGGCAGAATGGTTTGTCTCCAACAAAAGCAGAATCTCGTACAATGATGTCGCTGCCTACACTACCTATGGCACCAGCAGGGCAAACGCCTACCATATCCTGGAGGACTCCCTTAATCTCAGGGACGTCCGTATTTACGACACCGTAGAGGATGCTGAGGGCAAGGAAAAGCGTGTGCTGAACGCAAAAGAAACTACGCTCGCATCGCAGAAACAGCAGGCAATCCGCAGTGCCTTTCAGGACTGGATTTTCAAAGATGCTGGAAGGCGGCAGACACTGGTAAGCCTTTACAATGAAAAGTTTAATTCGACAAGACCGCGCGAATACGACGGAAGCCATATCGTATTTTCCGGTATCAATCCTGCAATTAAACTGCAGCCGCACCAGTTAAACGCCATTGCCCATGTGCTGTATGGCGGCAACACGCTCCTTGCCCATGAAGTTGGGGCCGGCAAGACGTTCGAGATGATTGCTTCCGCAATGGAGAGTAAACGCCTTGGGCTTTGCACAAAATCCATTGTCGTGGTTCCGAATCACTTAACAGAGCAAACGGCAGCGGAATGGCTGCGCCTGTACCCTGCAGCAAATATTCTCGTCACTACCAAAAAGGATTTTGAAACTGCAAACAGAAAGAAGTTCTGTGCCAGGATTGCGACCAGCGACATTGATGCCGTTATCATCGGACATTCCCAGTTCGAGCGTATCCCAGTCAGCAAAGAACGGCAGGAAATGCTGGTTGAATCACAAATCGACGAAATCACGGAAGGCATAGCCGAAGTAAAAGCCAGCGGCGGGGAAGGCTTCACCGTAAAGCAGCTTGAACGAACAAAGAAAAGTCTGGAAGAGCGTCTGGAAAAGTTACAGGCAAATGACCGCAAAGATGACGTTGTGACGTTTGAGGAACTGGGCGTGGACATGATGTTCATCGACGAGTCGGATAACTATAAGAACTTGTTTCTGTACACAAAAATGCGTAATGTGGCCGGTCTCTCCACTTCCGACGCACAGAAATCCTCGGATATGTTCGCCAAATGCCAGTATCTGGACGAAATCACCGACGGCAGGGGCATTGTGTTCGCTACGGGGACCCCGATCTCGAACAGTATGACAGAACTGTATACCATCCAGAGATACCTGCAATACAACCGCTTACAGGAGCTTGGCATGATTCATTTTGACACATGGGCTTCCACCTTCGGAGAAACGACCACTGCGCTGGAGCTTGCTCCGGAAGGAACCGGATACCGTGCCAGAACCCGCTTTGCCAGGTTCTTTAACCTTCCTGAGC
Source organism: Eubacterium plexicaudatum ASF492 (assembly GCF_000364225.2). GTDB lineage: Bacteria > Bacillota > Clostridia > Lachnospirales > Lachnospiraceae > Eubacterium_J > Eubacterium_J plexicaudatum. The sequence goes on along the minus strand of NZ_AQFT02000001.1, from coordinate 1,731,858 downwards.
TTATGCAGGTTTTCAAAGAGGTAGCGGATATCAAGACTGCCGACCAGCTTAATCTTCCGACACCGGAAGTGGAGTACCATAACATTGTGTCCGAGCCGACACAGCACCAACAGGCAATGGTGAAAGAACTGTCCAAACGCGCGGAGAAAGTACACAATGGCCTTGACTCACGCATCGACAACATGTTAAAGATAACGTCCGACGGGCGCAAGCTGGGGCTTGACCAGCGTATCATCAACCCGCTGCTTCCAGACGAGCCGGGGACGAAGGTCAACCTGTGCGTCGCAAATGTGCTGAAACACTGGCGTGAGGGCGACTCTGAAAAGCTTACACAACTGGTTTTCTGCGACGTTTCCACACCATCCGCAGGCACATCCGGGGAAGAAACAGGCTTCATCAACGTATACGACGACATCCGCAGGAAGCTCATTGCCGGCGGCATGAAACCGGAGCAGGTTGTATTTATACACGAAGCCAAAACAGACATCCAGAAAAAAGAGCTGTTCGCCAAAGTCCGCAGCGGACAGGTGCGTGTCCTGATTGGCTCTACGCAAAAGATGGGTGCCGGGACCAACGTCCAGGACCGGCTGGTTGCTCTGCATGATCTGGACGCACCCTGGCGCCCTCGTGACCTGATCCAAAGAAAAGGACGTATCGAGCGCAGGGGCAACCAGAACGCAAAAGTCCACGTATATCGGTATGTAACAAATGGTACCTTCGATGCATACCTATGGCAGACTTTGGAGAACAAGCAGAAATTCATTTCACAGATTATGACCAGCAAATCCCCTGTCCGCAGTTGTGAGGATGTTGATGAAACAGCTTTATCATTTGCGGAAATCAAAGCCCTTTGTGCAGGCGATCCCCGTATCAAGGAGCGTATGGATCTTGACTTGGAGGTTTCCAAGCTCCGCATTATGAAGGCCGACCACAACAGCAAGCAGTATCGTTTGGAAGATGACCTGTTAAAGAATTTTCCATCCCAGATACAGGAAGCACAGGGCTTTATTGCGGGTCTGCAATCCGATATCCAAACCTTACAGCAGCACCCGCACCCGGCAGACGGCTTCGCTGGCATGGAAATCAATGGTATGTCATACACCGACAAAGCTTCCGCTGGTGCTGCGCTTCTGGACGCCTGCCAGGAAATCACGGGCATAGAGCCAGTCATTATAGGTAACTACCGAGGATTCGCATTGTCCGTGAAGTTCAGTGGCTTTACCCATAAACTAACCCTGAAAGGTGCAGTCTCCTATCAGGTTGAGCCTGGTGCAGATGCCCGCGGTAATCTTACCCGTATTGACAATGCCCTGGACAAAATGCCGGAAAGTTTGGAAACCTACAAAATCAAGCTGTCTAATCTGCTCCAACAGCAGGAAGCAGCAAAAGCAGAGATCGGCAAACCGTTCCCGCAGGAAGAAGAACTGCAACGAAAGTCTGCACGTTTGGCAGAGCTGGATGCGGAGTTAAACATCGGCGGGAAACAGCCGGAAACAGCATAACAGTATGCATGGGCAGTGGCGGCGGGAGCCGCCACCCTGCTGGCTACTGTGTCTGGAAATACACATAAAAAGGCAATAGTAAAATGCGTAAACATATGGTATGATAATAATGAAAGGAAGGCGGTATCGTTATGCATAAATTTAAACCTCTGAACGATTTTATTTTCGGGAAAACGTTCGGTGAAAAAGGTGATGAAGAACAGCTGCTGTCTCTGCTGAATGCGATTCTGGCAAAAACAAAACATAAGAAGCTTGTTAAAATTGAAATTGTGGAACACAGGACATTCACGGCAGAGATTGTTGGTGACAAGACGAGTATTCTTGATATCCGTGCCGTGGCCGAGGACGGCACAAGGATCAACATTGAAGTTCAGCTACGTGATTACGGGAACATGGACAGAAGAAGCCTTTTCTACTGGAGCAGGGAGTTCGCAGGCGGGCTGGCGAAAGGCGAGGACTACAGCCTGCTGTCAAATGTGATTGCGATCAATATCGTAAATTTTGAGGCGGTGGCGGTTGATGATTTCCATACTGTGTTCCATCTCTGGGAAGATACCCACAGGGACTGCCTTCTGACGGATGCACTGGAAATACACTTCATTGACATGAAGAAGTTCAAGGCCCTGCCGGGCAAGGATATAAAGAACAATTCCCTTCACCGCTGGCTCACCTTTTTTGACCAGAACATTTCAGATGATACGCTAAAGGAGTTGATGGCTATGGATACAGCGATTTATAAAGCGAATGAGAAAATGGAATTCCTGGCGAATGACAAAGAAGTGCTGCGGCTTTACCATTTGCGTGAAATGGCACAGATTGACTACAACAGCGGCATGAAGAAAGCAAAAGATGAAGGCAGGACAGAAGGCAAAGCAGAAGGCAAAGCAGAAGAAAAATAGAAGTTGCCCGAAATGCATTAAAGATGAATATGTCTGTCGATGATATAAGCAAACTTACAGGATTGTCGCGGCAGCAAATAGAGGATATTAAAATTTAATTCTCCTGATTACTAAAACCTCTTGTGTTACAGTATTTCAAAACAGTATGGATGTTATGGCATACAAAGCAGATTAAGAAGGCAATGCCTGATATATGATCTATATGTGGGAAACGTGGGAAGCCTGTTTCCCACATATTATTTATAACCCTACATCAGGAATGGCGTAAATCATTCTTATTTTCTTTATATTTTATCATTTGTGGTAATGTAGGTAATGTGGGAGTATAAAAAGTGTTTTATAAATATCTCTATATAATATACCAGTTTACAACTTTTTGATTTTCGTATGAAAGCCGTTTGTATATTAAATTTTTGATAAATAAACATACAAAATAGCCGCATAAAACAGTTTACCTTTGAATAAATATTCGTTTTCTGTCATAAAATTATCATTTTAAAAAAGTTGTAAACTGGTGTATATAATATAAAAAACGTTTATATCAAAAAATCCCCACATTTCCCACATCCCCCTCTGTAGATCATTAGGAGAATCATACATTTTTTCTGTCCATAACTACATACAGAAAAAATCAAAACCACTCTACGGATGATAACCGTTCAGTGGTCTTTTTCTGTAGTTTTTAGAAATAAGAACTACAGACATAGATTGGGATTTCAATCTGCAAATCGGAAAAAGTATACTTCATATCTAAAATCCCGATTTCCCAATCCAACACAATAATTCCTTTCCCCATGCGGCTTCTGCTGTAGTTCTCCTGAATAAAAAACGATTTCCGTTAGGAAAAACCCGATCCGATATCATTTCATTCGTTATGGCATGGCTAATATAATAAACGTGTAATTCCTGCTAATTCTGTATAAGGCGGCGCGCCGCCGGGTGCATCCACAAAACAATTACGGGATACCGCATACTGACAGCATCCCGTATAAAGGAGGCATTTTGATATGAGTTACTCATTTGATACGGATGGATGGGATCTTTTTAACACTCCATTCAGCAGCACACCTGTAAGGACAGCACCGGCTCCATCAACACATCATGCAGAACGATCACAGCAAAAGCCGTCAGAAGCTTTGCTGCACAACACGCCGCCTGTCGCACAGCATAATCCCCAGCCCTCACCAAAGGCTGCACCGCCTGCCTGCCAAACGGCAGATACACAGCAAAGACCAGTTGCTGTACAGAAGATAGAACCTGCACCTGCAACGCCTGTTCCGAATGGAAAGCCTGCTGTGAAATCTCCCGCTCCGGCACAGACCAGCACGACAAGGCAGGCGCCAGCAGCACCGCCGAAAGCCATTGCCTCAGCCAGCACACAGCCTGTAGCGCAGCAAAAGGAGCTGGTGCTTGATATGTCTGGCTCTGCTGCTCCGACTCAGGACGACACAGAAAGGCGCAAAGCCCACGAAGCGGCTGAAGCAAAACGCAAGGCGGAGTGGGAAGCGAGGCAGGCGGCAAAGAAACAGGCAGAGGATGCAGCACTGCAGAAGCTTAATGACATGAGCGATGAGGAAGCCTTAGAAGCTTCGCTAAAGCGTATCAGCACGGAAACGGAGCGGCTTACCAGACGCAACATGAAAGAGTGCGTGGCAGCGCATATTCAGGAGCTGTGCCGCAAAGATATGGAGTTTGCCCGAAAAACCATGCATCCGCGTAAAAGCATGGTTAACTGCTTTAAATACATCACTCGTATGGCGAAAGAATATGTTAAACAGGAAATGGAGGACATGGGTATCCAACAGGATGGTGGAGGCTACGGATGTGATGTACCCGACGGGCTATGCTATCAATGGGGAGAGGATTATTTCAATGCAGCAGATGCCCAGGAGGATAAGGAAAAAGAGGAAACGTTCATCCCGAAACCGTATACCGGCACTACAACTAAAACAGCCGCCAAAAAATCAAATAAAGCAGAAAAGAAGCAGCAGGACAAACCATCGAATGGCTACGAACAAATAAGTCTGGAAGGAATGATGTGATTATGAAAATCAACAAGAGAAAATGCCGTGCATATGCCGTTCCTGACCGTAAGCTTTCATCCGCGAACGGCATTCTCCACGCAAAACAGATTAACTATATCGTCACTGCGGCGGTCAAGACCATCGCACACCACAGGACACTGGTTTTGTATATCTATCCACGCGAACAGGCCGTCAGAGGGGATTATAAGCCCCTCTGGACGATGTTTCATACCAAAGATGATTTCCTGACTTTAGAAAGAAAGGAAGATGGCAGCACAGCATGGCGTACCGCATCATTTGACCGTCTGGACTGTAGCAGCTATGATTTCAGCAGCCAGTGTGCTTTTTACTCCAATCTGGATGGGAAGCGTGTCCAGCGTTATTTCCATGCAGATACAGACGGCTTCCTGGCGCTCACAGCCGCTCAGGACGCTATTCTGGAACGCCGTCGGAAGGAACGTCAGATTACCAGAGAAAAAGCCGTCATAGCCCGTATAGAAGGGATACCAGCCCTGCCGCACGGGCTTAAAAGCTGGATCAAATCCGTTATGCCCGCCTACTTTTTCTATGATTACAAGCGTGAAAAAGAGGTGACCGGCATATGCTCCGCCTGCAGCCATGAAATCACACTGTCTGACATAAAACAAGGCAGCAAAGCCATCTGCCCACATTGCAGGCACGAACTTATAGCAAAGCCCCGCAGCCGTCGTGGAAGCAATATGTATGACCGGGAAACTTTTGAAGTGATCCAGAACATGGGAGACGGCAGACTCGTAGTGCGGATTATAAAGGCATATTACTCTTACAGGGCAGATATTCCTGAAATAGATATCTACGAAAATGCGCGTCAGTTTATATGGCGGGACTCCGATGGAGAGATCTGCACCGAACACTACTACTATTCCTGCAACAGCGGCATAATCACAAACTGGAAAAAGGGAGAAAGGCCAGTGTATTTCATGTATCAGTACCATTTTGAGGGCGACACCTGCGGACATCTGTATACAAAAAATCTTCCAAAAGTTTTTTTGGGAACCCCGTGGCAATACTGCAACATCGCAGACTTTTACCATCACTTTCATGAGCACATGCAGGCCCTGCCGTTTCTAAGGGAGTACCTGCAACACCCACGGCTGGAGCATTTATGCAAGATGGGCTTTTATAACATCGTATCTGATTTGGCATACCATAGTGATGGAAAAATTCTGGATGAAACGCAGAACCGCACACACAAGATTCTCGGCATCGCCGCAGAAGATGTGGATTTCTTACGTGGGCTGGATGTAGACCTTGCTGTTCTAAAGACATTTCAATCGTATGCCGACATAAAAGACCGCCAACAGTTGCTCGTCTGGCAGCTTGCAAATGATGTAAAGCACAATATACTGCCAATCTTAAAATATATCACGGTACATAAGCTGATCCGCTATACAGAAAGACAGTTCCTGCCCCAGCGTAGTCGCAAAGGTCGGTATGGCTGTACCTACTATCAGAAAATGCAGGATATTGTAACTGATTATCGGGACTATCTTGAAATGTGCGACGGTTTAGATTATGATCTTAAAAATACCTTCGTCTTGTATCCCAAAAACCTGTGGGAATCCCATGACAGGGTGCAGAAACGCTTTAAAATCAAAGAAAGCACACAACTCATGCAGGATTTCAAAGCAGCCGTGCAGGACGTAAAGGAGCGTATGGCGTTTGAGGCGGGCGGTATGAAGATTGTCGTTCCTGTCACGCCGAGGGAGCTGGAGGCCGAGGGAAATGCGCTTCATCACTGTGTAGGCAGAGGCAGTTATGCTGACCGCGTGGCGAAAAAAGAGTGCATGATCTTATTTGTGCGTAAATGCAATGAAATAGATAAACCATACTACACAGTAGAAATACGAGGACAAGAGGTTATACAGGTGCGCGGCATCGGGAACTGTGCAGCAACACCAGAAGTGCAAAGTTTTATCGACGCATTCCAGCGGCAGGTATTGCAGGGAGTGGCGGATAACGCTGCGTAAAATGGTTGTGGGGCTTTTTTCGGAAAGTCCCGCAATCTCTCTTTTTTATGTGTTTCAGTATTCCACACACATCATATTTTTCGGTGTTATTTGTTCATGTCTTACAGAAAATTCATGTAAATTTCTCTCTCCCATCCTCTTACGATTCCTAATATTATCTGCTTAAAAAAGTTCATAAAAATTTAATAATTTCCTTTTTTATCTGCACATTTATGAGCATTTTTTTCATAACTCCAAAACGCCGAACATTTGATCTAAAAGAGAAAATATGCTATACTTATACCATAGATATATAGATAACAATTTGAAATACAGAAATCTGTTTCGGCTGAAACAGACAGGAAATGAGGTGAATAATTTATGTATGGATATCAGAGATCATTTTCGCTTTCGTTCAATGTTGTTGATAAGCTGACGGAAGATGCGTATACAATGATGGACCAGCAGGATAATAAAACCAGATGTATCAGAAAAATGCTTCTGGATTTCGTAAATGCAAACGGGATTATCCTGGATTACAATACAATTCCTCAAAATGAACGGCTTAAAAAATTTTATGGAATTATCGATCCTGAAAAGGTTGCAAATGCACCGCAGCCCGACAAAAGAGAGAAGGACGGGCATAAATACCGTTTTCAGTTCAACCTCTATGCTACTGACAGGCTGGCAAATGAGACCCTTGTGATGCTGAATCTTCACAATAACAAAGCTCTCTTAATCCGTGAGTTATTTCTGGATTTCGTCAAAGCGAACGGGATCATCAAGAATTATGCCAGCATCCCGGAAAACGAAAGACTTGAGAGATTCTTCGCTTATGTAGTACGGGATGTGGTTCCTGTACCGCAGTACGGCTGGGCTGTGAAAACGCTGAAGGACAAGAATATCGAAGTCCTGCAGTGCTATGATGGAACACACTATTTAACTTCCAAAATTACTTACAAGGCACCCGATGGAAAACAGGTTTGCATTACCATTTAATAGCAACATAGTAGTAAAACTAACCTGATGTAAATTAGTGGTAAAACTGGCGTATACATAGTACCCTGTTCCCCTGACGTAACAGTGGAACATCTAACGACCGTCAGTTTTACCACTCCATCAGGCAGGAAGGAGACGGACATACAATGAAAACATATGGGTATTGCCGTGTTTCTACAGCGAAGCAGAATATCGAGCGTCAGGAGCGCAACATCCGTGCTGCCTGCCCGGATGCAATTATTATAAAGGAAGTTTACACCGGAACGTGTTTCCAGGGACGTAAGGAGCTTGAAAAAATCCTTGCAAGGGTACAGGCGGGTGACTGCATTATTTTCGATTCCGTGAGCCGCATGTCAAGGGATGCGGAGGAAGGCTTTACACTATATGAAAAGCTGTACTGCAAAGGAATCAGTCTTGTATTCCTAAAAGAGCCGCATATCAACACAGATACTTATAAACACGCCCTCACGAGCGGTGTACGCATGACTGGTACAAGCGTAGACCTGATACTGGACGGCTTGAACAGGTATCTGATGGAGTTAGCACGTGAACAGATACGTCTTGCGTTCGGACAGGCAGAGAAAGAGGTATCCGACCTGCGCCAGCGTACAAAAGAAGGGATTGAAACGGCAAGGCTGAACGGCAGGCAGGTTGGACTTCCAAAAGGACAGCATCTGGAGACGAAGAAGGCGAAAGAGGCCAAAGACTTTATCCGAAGCCGCAATAAGGACTTTGGCGGTACGCTTTCCAACGAGGAGACATGGCGTCTTGCAGGGATTTCCCGCAAGACTTTTTATAAATATAAGAAGGAACTCAGGGAGATGGCGGGGTGAATGCCTGCCAGGCATAGAGCATAAAGGGGCTGTCGCATTAACGAATAAAAATTCGTGAAGCGACAGTTCCATTTTTGCTGTTTTTACATGTTATTTTAAGAAAAAGTCCCGAATCACGCTGTTAGTAACGCAAAAAAAGTGCATCTGGTATCCAACAAAGAGAATCTGGATACCAGCACGCCGACCGGAAAGCTCATGCTCACCATGATTGCTGCCATCAATGAGTTTGAACGGCAGAATCTGCTGGAGCGTCAGAGGGAAGGTATTGCAATCGCGAAGAAAGCCGGGAAATATAAGGGCGGACAGGTCAAAAAGATTGATGACAGCCTTTTCACCGCAGCGTATGAACGTTATAAGGCCAGGCAGATCAATAAAGTCCAGTTTGCCCGGGAACTGCACATCAGCAGGCCGACACTGGACAAGTTGTTGAAAGAAAGGGTGGCGCCCTGATTTTTATATTCCACACCAGGGCGCATTTTCTTTCTATATACGGGAAAAGGTCTGCCACACAAACAGCGCGGCAGACCTTTTCTACATAACAGGCATTCTTCTAATCCTTATTTTTTTTGTACTTGTAAAATGAATCTAAATTTTTTAACTTTTCTACGCAGGACAGATATTCCGCATATCTCCTTTTCAGTTCCTTATGTTCTTCCATACTCATGCCCATATTTTCATTATACTCTATCTGGAATTCCTCATAATCGTTCAGGTCAATATCTTTTTGTCTGAGATATTCAGAAAACTCCGCCTGGCATAACAGGCATTCGTCGATCAGATTATAGTCCACCTTCAGCTCCAGTTTCTCTTCCAACACCTTTAGAATAATTCTCACATAAATTTTTGTTGCATCCGCTATATTTAACAAAGGATTGAGCATAGTATTTTCAAAACTCATCACGTAATCATAAGCCCTTATCGGCCGCGGCTTGGCTTTCCTCTCATCCTCAGCCTTTATCGCCGCTTCGGCTCTTGCCCTGTCAGCTGCTCTTGCCTCTGCTTCGGCTTTCCTCTCATCCTCAGTCTTTGCCGCTTCAGCCTTTGCTCTTGCTTCCGCCTCAGCCTTTGCTCTTACTTCCGCCTCAGCCTTTGCTCTTGCTTCCGCCTCAGCCTTTGCTCTTGCTTCCGCTTCCGCTTTTGCTCTTGCTTCCGCTTTTACTCTTTGCTTTTCAATCTGCTTTGCAAAATTCCATGCACGCCTATTAGCTATTTCCCAATCACGAACCCTTGTCTCGTAGTCAGCCTCTTCCTGCTCGGCGACATCATCTGGTAATAAGCTTATTTCAAATTCCTCGTAGGTGGGCAACGGGACGTTTGCGTTAAATGCCTGTATATCCTTGCACAGCTCATCGTAAGCATCCTTTTTTTGGAGCTCGGAATGCGATGTCGTCCGATGGTCCCGGAAGAGATTGTTTACGATATCATTTCTTTTTTGTATACGCTCATCGGCCACCAGCATCAACTTAGCAATATGGTTATTTATCCTGCTTTTTATGCTCTCCACAGTATTCGTATCCGTTATATGCTCTGGTACATAGTTCCTCATCATAGTCTCTTGTATTCTACAATAGATGAAATCGTCCTGCTGACGTTCGGATAAACGCTCCCATGGGAATCTCCTTGGCTTGCCAAGCTCTTCCAAATATGCATACCAGCACAGTCTGATCGCTTTGCATTCTCTGCGATGTGGACCCTTTACTGGAATTCTGTATACTTCCCAGATTTTATTAAAATCCAAGATAGCCATAGCTGTCTCCTCCTTTTTGTTCCTTTTGATTTGTAATTGTTCCTCTATATAGATTCTGACTGCCTTATTTTGAGCCATTTCTGTGAAGAAGTCAATCCTTCCCAAGTTCCTTTTTTTAATCCATAATAATGAAATAATAAAATGAAAGGAGGAATATGACATGAATCCAGAACTGACAAAAGCCGTTTATGACGAGCGCCGCCGCATTTACCACATCCTGACAGCAGTTCGGGAAGCGGCCTTGGCGGAATCTAACATCAGCAGTTCATTCATGCAGTATATTTCTGATATACAGCAGGAAGCTGAGTGGAATTATATGCTTGTTTCACATGATATGCACGAAAACGGAAACGGGAGCCATTTAGATGGGATGAATAAAACTGGAAAGGGTGATTTGATATGAGTGAGATACCAACAATCAATGCTTCTGAAAAGTTTCTGCTCACCTTCGACGAAGCAGCAGGCTATTTTGGAATTGGGAGGAACAAGTTACGTAATATGGCAAGCTATGGAGCCCCCTGACTGGGTGCTACATAACGGCAAGAAGACTTTAATCAAGCGGGTGCTTTTGGAGAAATATCTCTTGAACGCCGAGACAATTTAACAAAAAACCAACAGGAGCCTTGCCAAGCAGCAGGGCTTTTGTTGAAAAGAAAGGATGCTGTTATGCGCAAAAATAATGCAACAAAACGCACAGACACGAGGGGGCGAATCCTGCTGACGGGGGAAAGCCAGAGAAAGGATGGCCGGTACACATATAAGTACACAGGCACGGACGGAAAACCGAAATTCATCTATTCCTGGAGATTAAATGCGACTGACCCCTTGCCAAAAGGGAAGAAAACTTGTATACCCCTGCGGGAAATGAAAAAAGAAATTCAACGTGACCTTATGGATGGTATTGACCCATCTGGCGCAAAGATGACCGTGTGCGAGCTGTATAAGAAGCATACTGGTTTAAAATCCAATGTAAGGGTATCCACGCAGAAAGGAAGAAACCAGTTGATGCGGCTCTTAGAGAGTGATAAAATAGGCTATATGCCAATCGAGAAGGTAAAGCCGAGCGATGCCAAACAGTGGGCGATACGGATGAAAGAAAGAGGGTTCGCCTTCCATACCATCAACAACCACAAACGTTCCTTAAAAGCCATCTTTTACACAGCAATAGAGGATGACCTGATACGGAAGAATCCTTTTAACTGGGACATGGAAGATGTGATCGAGAATGACACCGAACCAAAGGCCGCATTGACAGACACACAGGCGGATTCGTTACTGCGCTTTTTGCAGACAGACTGCACGTATCAGAAACATTACCACGCTGTTATCGTCCTGTTAAACACCGGGCTGCGTATTTCAGAATTATGCGGGCTTACCGCTGCTGACATTGACTTTGAAAACGGATATATCAATGTAAACCACCAGCTTATCTTCGACAGAGGCAGCTACCGTATAGAACAGCCAAAGACCGACAGCGGCATCAGGAAAATCCCCATGAATGAATCCGTACACAGGGCATTAAAAAGTGAAATGCAAAGCAGGGAGAACGCACAGCCAGTAACGATAGACAGATATACGGATTTTATCTTCCTCAACAAGAAAGGGCTTCCTATGTATGGTGCGGCATATTCTACAGATTTTTCGCACATGGTCAAGAAGTACAACAAGCACCACAAAGAGAAACTGCCGAAAATCTCGCCGCATATGCTGAGACATACCTTCTGCACAAATATGGCAAACCAGAACATGCCGCCGAAAGCTTTGCAGTACATCATGGGGCATATGGATGTAACGACTACGCTCGGATACTATGCACATGGATCGGCGGAATCCGCTAAAATGGCGATGGAATCACTGCTGAAATGACTGTCAAACTTACTACTTTTCTTACTACTTTTCTTACTACTTTAGAACGGTATTTTTTAACAAGTGATAAACAGATATGTGAAGCCACCGCACATAACAAAACTCTCACAAGCCGCATAAAATCAAGGTTTGTGAGAGTTTGAAAATTTATAACAAGATATTGTAGAATTTATTTATTGTTTGAAGAAAATTGAAAATAAATATGGACATAATTAGGTTTTAGTGATAAACTATGATATTAGTGCGAATACAGTTATAGGGCTTTGTATGTTAATTTGACATAAATCTTATACAAAGGAGAATATAATATGAGCAATGAAACCAAAGAATGTGATCGTAATTCAAACAGAAAATTAAGCGGATGGAAGTGGTGCCTTTCAACAGTTGTAATATCAACAGTTCCGTTTTTTGTGATATATTTGTTTAGTTCTATTACGAATCGTCGATTATTAAGTCTGGGTGACTATACGGATGACTTGGTGTTGATTATGGCATCTGTTGCTTATGGCTTATTTTTCTTTATAGTTGAAAGTTTGAAAAAAATGAAAAGAAAATGGAATTATTTTGTGTTAGCAGTATCATGGGGGATTTGGGTAATTGCACTTGCTTTTTATTTTTATAATGCGAATGCAGAAGAAAAAATAAATAATAATTTTTTCTGGCTGGTGTTTGTTTTGAGTTTAATATTCTGTATAATAAATGGAATTATATATGGAGAAAAGAGGGATAAACAAGAAGAAAATGAAATGAAAGAAAGGTTAAAGACATGTCACAATATTTTCGATCAGGTAATAAGTGAGGATTGTAAAGGGGCATTTGCTGCTATTACAAAGGATAAATGTTATTGTGAAGTAACAGATATTGATTTATTCCTGCTAATAGATCATGAAAAGGAAATGGCAGAAAAAGGTAAAGCTAAGGCCTCTCAGGATCAATTAGTGCAAAATACATATAAAAAGAGGAACCATTTTATAATGCACGTCCCGAAATTAGCAAAATTTGTCAAAAGTAAAATTAAAGGAGTAAATGATGATTCTGAAACAGAAAAAAGGAAGTAAGAAAGCGATGTTAATGGATGGGAGAAATCAAAAAGATTTAGAATGCGAAGAATGGTTATTTATGGGATTGAAATTTGTTCCTTGATTCTTGTTTTTATTTTTTCGGCTTATTATGTCAGAAGTAAAAATGATAAGAAATATCAGATGGCAGTTGAATATATATCAGATGAAAAATATGAAGAAGCGATTAAGCTTTTAACGCAAATAAGAAATTATAACGGAGCGAAGGAGAAAAGAAACGAAGCTGAAAAGATTTCAAAACAAAATGAGGCATATGTAAAAGGTACGGAATTTATAAAGAAAGAGAGATATCAGGATGCGATAGAAGAATTCAGTAAATATATTGATTACAAAGATTGCAGTGAAAAGGTAAAAGAAGCCAGTTATTTACTAGGTATAAATTATTATCAAACAGAGGATTATATTCATGCAAAAGAGTATTTCATAAAAGCAGATGGTTATAAAAATAGCGAAATACTTTTATCCAAAACAGAACTGAAAACATTAGAACAGTCAAAACAAACTTTATATAATGAAGCAAAAAGATACTACAATAAGGAAAAATATAATGAAGCTTTAGAGTTGTTTGAGTTGCTTTCAAATTATAAAAAAAGTAAAAGATATATAAAAAAATGTAAAATACAATTGAAAAGAATGGAAAAAAATAATATTATTACAGCGGGTATCTATGCATCCATGGCAATAAAAAATGATTATACGGTTGTAGAGGAAGGAGCCAATGATTATGGACAATGTAATGTTGGTGGAATGGACAATATTATGTCGATAGATACTTATGGCTGTTATACAATTGCATTGAAAAAGAATGGAAAAGTTGATGTAGTTGGCAATAATGGATATGATAAAGTAAATACCAGTGAATGGAAAAAAATTATAGATGTGGCAGCAGGAGAACAGTTTGTAGTTGGCTTGGATAATGAGGGACGTGTGCACGCAGATGGTCATAATGGAAATTTACAACTTAAAACAGAACATTGGAAAAATGTAGTTTCTATTGATGCGGGTTGGAGCTTTACTGTGGGATTAACGGAAGATGGCGAACTGCTTTTTGCTGGTCTGGATCGGGGACAGGCAGAAGAGTTTGAGGCGGAAAAGGATAAATGGAAGAATGTAGTCAACATTTCAGCAAATGGTGGACTTTATGGAGAGAATCCAAGAGGAGGGGGACATACGGTTGGTCTGCGTAAAGACGGTACCGTAGTAGCAGTTGGTGATAATAGTCATGGACAATGTGATGTAGAGAATTGGGAAGACATTGTTAAAGTTGCTGCAGGGAATTGGTATACAGTTGGTTTGAAAGAGGATGGGACTATCGAAATTACCGGTGATAATTATCCGGGAACAAGATATATAGAAGAAGAGATTATGACAGAATGTACAGATATTGTAGATATTGCGGCCGGATATGGTCAGACATTATGTTTAAAAAGTGATGGAACAATCATTTCATTTGGATTTAATGATGGAAATAAATGTGAAGGCCCTAGAGATTGGACAAACTTATTAATTCCTGAATATTGACAGATTCTACATAATATATAATCCAAATGCAGTGTGAGGGTGTGTAAAATAAACTGTGTAAACCATCACAGATTATTCGACACACCCATATTTTTTCGTTTAAAATATTTTCGACAAAGCTGTGCATAATTGGAAGAAATTGACAAACAATATTTTTGGAGGTAAACGATTATGTCACAGGATTTTAATTACCAGGAAGCATTATCACAGTGCAAGACCATGGAAGATATTACCGGAAAGGATGGGCTGGTTCAAAAGATCATCAAGGATGCCGTGGAACATATTCTTGGCCAGGAACCGGAAGATTATATTTCTGAAAAGAACAACAGCGGAGATAAAGTTTCCCGCAATGGCTCAACAAAGAAAAACATCAAAACTGCTTATGGAAATATCGGCATCCATGTGCCGCGTACAAGGGAGCCAGGTTTTGAACCGGAGGTGATCAAAAAAAGGGCCGTCATCGATGTAGTGTCAGCCAGCAAATTAAATTTATCTATTACCGCAGGTTTGCAGCAAATTAAAATCTTCATTCTAAAAAACATTACTATGTAAATGTGCTGTTTTTTCCGGCACATTATTTTCGGTATTGAATCCACATATTCATTGGTATATATTGGTGTATGGAACAAAAAAAGAAAGAACCAAACTCCCCAGCCGGTTCTTTCCCCCTGTAATGGCATCCGGTACTAAGGTGGATGCACTAAAAACACTACAATACTATGATAAGAAAAAACTCCCTGATTTGCAAGTGAATTCGTATAAAAAACATCCATACAGCTTTTCAATGAATATATGCTGTCCTATTCATGGGAGGATGAGACATGTCCATGGTGCGGCTCCAAAGGTAACTGCGTCTCCCATGGCTCTTACATGCGCTCCATGGCTGATTTCACGTATGGAAAGACAGTCTATGGGGAAATCTGTGTCCTGCGGCTGTGCTGTACAAGCTGCTGGCATACCCATGCCATCCTCCCTGATGTCATCATCCCTTACTCTGTATATGGCCTTTTCTTCATCCTGCGTGTGCTGGCGGAATACTTCCTTCCTCTGCATATGGTAGAAAAACTCTGCGCCCGCTTCGGCATCTCCGTGTCCATGCTTTACCGCTGGAGGGACCTCTTCCTGTCCCACAAGCAGGAGTTGGCTCGGCATGCTTGTTTCCGCAGAGACCGCCCCCGTCCGCATTCATAAAGGGCCTCTGTTTTCCGGAGAAGTATTCCATTTCTTTTGCCTGTCAGTTCGTCCTCACTGAGAGCCGCTTGTATAACAGGAGCCATCCGTCCCCTTCCCATACAAGCCCCTTGATGCGGTCTGTGCGTCTCCCGCAGAAAAGATAAAGGGTGTCCTTTATATACGGCTGGTTCCCGGTCTGTGCTTCCACGAGTGCCGCCAGCCGGTCCATCCCGGCGCGCAGATCGGTGTAGCCGCAGACAATGTAGACGGCTTTAAAGCAGGTGGCGTCACCCCGCATCCCGCACCACCTTAAGGACTGCCGCAAGCAGCGGCATTGGTGTGGATTCCGTTACGTGGATGGAAAAACCATTTACACAAACGGAAAGCCCCTGCTGTATACCGCTGCCGCTTTGTGTTTCCTGCTGCAGAAAGCCTGGATTTACCGGGACAATCTGCTGCACCGCAGCCTCTGGCGCAAGGGATTCCAGACACGCTTCCTTTACGCGGCGCAGTCTGTAATAATAGTTTGCTTTCGTAATGCCGTGGCCGGCACACCAATCGATGACACTCATGCCTGCGGGACGGTTCTGGCATTCCCTGATCTGTGCAGCCCATTCTTGTAAACGGTACTGTACAGCTACTACCGTTGTTTCTGAACTCATAGACTTACCTCCGTATAGCGGTATCAAAAGTTGAGACTTAACTTTTAATACCCATGATAGAAATATAGTCTATTGTCACACATTTTGCCGTCATAGTCGAGGTACGCACTATCTACCGTTTACTCTGCCTGAGCCGGTTTGAGGTTTCACTGCTCAACCATTCCTGAAAGCTCCATAAAGCAATGCATACCGGCGCACTCCTTTATTTCTACGCTTTAACAGACACTCACTGTTGCCTGTCTTATACTATTATTATATACATGGTGAGAATATGTCAATTAGTTTTTAAATGTTTTGTGACAAATGGTTTTATATTGTCCATGCATCTTCATAGAAAGAGATATTTATGACTCAACAGGTAGAGATTGATAAAAGAAGAAAGTAAATAATAAATTGATGCATAGGAAGAAAAGAAAGAAAGTCAGTTTGAAACAGTTTTGCATAGATGAAACAGTTTCAGACCGGTTGTCTTTCTATAACGCTGATTTTTGTCATATAGATAAATTGCAAATATAAATCTATATTCAATGCTTTCCAAAGCGGATAAATTTTCGGCCGTTGCAGGAGCCAGGTGGCTGTCATTCAAAATTGAAAGTCTTTCTCTGGCGCTTCTAGAAGGAATGGCGCTTGGCACGCCAGAACTGGTCAACGGCTGTACGGATCAGGGAGTGCCAGAGCCGCTGGAAGAGTTAGAGAAACTTTTAGTAATTGCAAGAAGTCAGAATGACTGTATAAATTTGAATTTGATTTATATGACACTCACTCTGAATGAGCAGAATTATGATAAGGTGATGAATTCCATTGCCGGCATTTTATTTTGATGCATCCGATGATGGGTTGTGGCTGATTATTGATAGTTTACAGCGGGTGTCAGCTTTGCATGAGTTTGTAGTGAAAAAAACATTAGAATTGGAAGAAATGGAATTTTTCCCAGAGTTAAATAGTTGCAAATATGATCAACTTCCCAGAGCATTTCAAAGACGGATAGATGAAACTGTAATTAACGTTTATCTGGTTAATCCGGCGACACCTGCAAATGTGAAATTCAATATTTTTAAAAGAATAAATACTGGTGGACTTGAACTGGAACCCCGGGAAATCAGAAATGCACTGTTTCAAGGAAATGCTACCTCATTTCTGCAGGAATGTGCAAGATCAGACAGTTTTTTGGTAGCGACAGATGGCAGTGTGAAAAGCGAAAGGATGTTAGACCGGGAATTTGTGTTAAGATATGTTTCGTTCTGTTATTTGAATTAAAAAAATATACAGGAAATATTGATGAATTCCTTAATAAAGGTATGAAATACTTAATCAGCATTGCTGATAATTTATTACAGACAATCCGGTCGGAGTTTATTTATGTTATGGAAAGTATGCATTCTATTATGGGAAGAAACGCATTTCACAAAATATGCAGGGATGGCCGGCGCAGGCCTATTAATAAGGCGATTTTTGAGTCATGGTGCTATGTTGTCAAAAATCTTTCAAAAGAACATGTATAACACCTGATTTGTCATCGGAATGAAGTTCAGGAAAAATATATGGATTTATGTGAAAACAGTGATTATCTTTACCAGCTGAAAGCGCCTGATCGTAAGATGGTGTATATGAGAATAGGTGATATTCAAAATTTAGTGGACAGTATCATAGTATACTGAGCGGAGGAGTCATGATTAGAACTATCTACGTGAAAAATTTTAAGTGCTATGAGGAGCTTTTTGTAGAATGCAGGTCATTAAACCTGCTCTACAATTATTCAGGCGTTGCTTCTTTTACGTCAGACAAGTGAAATAGCTGTGTAAGGGAGAGAGAATCATGCACTTTTGAATGGAAAATATGTTAGTCTTGGAACAAGGATCCATTTTCTGCCGGATGCTAAGAATGGCGTTGGCATTATAGGTTATGTAGGAAAACATTTGCCAACGAAGAATTATACAACGATATAATTTATATTTAAGGAAATTGAAAAGAAAAGATAATTTAGTTAAAATACGATAATAAGAATAATTGCTAATATTTTATCAAAAATAAATAATAAAATAACGCACAGGAAGTATAGAAAGAAAACCAGTCTGTAACAGTTTTACATAGATGAAACTGTTACAGACTGGTTTTCTTTTTATAACGCTGATTTTTGTGAAATAGACAATGTATATATCAAAAGATGTGTTTTCCACTCGAACAAATATATAGCTACATTTAATGCTTATAGTAAATATTTTTTCTTTACTTTTATGATATAAGTATAAGCGGCATCTATATAGAAACAAATTTTACAATGCTTATGACAGAATGGAGTCTTTAAAATGAACAGATTAAAAGAGCTGTATGCATATAGAGAGATGATATTTTCTCTTGTGAAACGGGATTTAAAAGGTAGATATAAAGGCTCTGCACTTGGTTTTTTTTGGACATTTTTAAATCCGCTTCTGCAGCTAGCAGTATATACCATGGTATTTTCCACAATTATGCGATCAGGAATCGAAGATTATTATTTATTTCTGTTTGTAGCATTAATACCATGGATTTTTTTTAGTACATCGCTGACGGGCGGTGCAAGCTGTATTATGGCACAGCAGGATATGGTGAAAAAGATTTATTTTCCGCGTGAAGTTTTGCCGGTAGCTTATGTTACCAGCCAATTTGTAAATATGCTGCTCAGCTTTATCGTTATATTTATTGTCTTATTTTTTTCAGGACATTTTTTACAGCCGGCTGCGGTTTTATGTTTGCCGTTAATTATGATTATTGAGTATATATTGGCATTGGGATTTACGATGGTAATGAGTGCTGTAACGGTATATATCAGAGATTTGGAATATATTCTTGGAATTTTTACGATGGCCTGGCAGTTTCTAACACCGGTAATGTATCCGATAGAACAGGTACCGGAGCAGATTCGGATTGTATTTTCATTTAATCCCATGACATATATCATTACAGCGTACCGAGATATTCTATATTATGGAAAGATGCCAAGACTGGAGACATTGCTTTCGGCAGTTATTATTGGAAGTATTATGCTTGTAACCGGATGGACGGTGTTTTTCAGATTACAGAAACGATTTGTTGAGGAAATATAAATGAAATCAGAGAACGCAGTAGAAGTAAAAAACATCACAAAAAAGTTCAGAATATACTTGGACAAAGGTTATACATTAAAGGAAAAGATTTTATTCCAAAGAAGAAGAACGTATGAAGAAAGAAAGGTATTGAATGGCATTAGTTTTGACGTGAAAAAAGGAGAAGCAGTCGGATTGATCGGTCATAACGGCTGTGGGAAAAGTACGACGTTAAAGCTGCTGACAAAGATTATGTATCCGGATTCAGGTACGATAGAAATGAGCGGAAGAGTATCCAGTCTGTTGGAATTAGGAGCCGGATTTCATCCGGATATGAGCGGAAAAGAAAATATTTATATTAATGCTTCGATTCTGGGATTATCAAAAAGAGAAATAGATAATCGTATTGCAGATATTATCTCATTCTCGGAATTAGAAGAATTTATAGATAATCCCGTCAGAACTTATTCATCAGGCATGTATATGAGGCTGGCGTTTTCAGTTGCGATTAATGTAGATGCAGATATTTTGCTTATAGATGAGATTCTAGCTGTTGGAGATGCGGGATTTCAGGCAAAGTGTTTTAATCGTTTAAAAGAGATTAAGGCTGCAGGTACAACGATTGTAATTGTATCACATTCACTTGGACAGATTGAGCAAATCTGTGACCGAACAATATGGATTCATGAAGGCAGAATCAATAAATGCGGAACCCCACGTGAAGTGCATCCGTTTTATTTGGATTATATGGGGCGAAAGCAAAAAAAGAGGGAAGAAACGCAGGCAGAAGATCGTAAACAACAAGATATACAAAATAAAAAAGAATCCGGTAATTATGATGTTCGGATTATAAAAGCAGAACTGTTGGATGCACAGGAAAACAAATCTTCCGTATTTTCCGTTGCTTCTAAAATGATATTAAAGATTACATATGAACGGAAAAATGAAAAGGTAGCAGAAAGTGGGATTGGATTTCATATTTACCGAAATGATGGAACGGATTGTTATGGAAGCAGTACAATAATAGACAAAATAAAGCATATACAATTGAAAAAAAATGGAACGATACAGGTTGTGTTTGACTGTGTAGAGTTGCTACAGGGAAAATATAAAATAGATATTGCGTTCCATGATGAATATGGACTGACTTATCATTATTTGTACGATGCGGTGCAGTTTGAAATATTAAACATATGTGAAGATATAGGAGTATGCCGCATCAGACATACATGGTTTTTTGATGGAAAAGAAGCTGAAAGAACAGAGGAAGGGACAAGGGATGATTGAAATAGATTCCGGTATTATTGATCCGGAGGTGCTGTATCAGCGGGTGAAAACAACAGCAAAAGCCAAAAATATTTCACAGGAATTTTATAATACGACTGAAACAGGAAATGAAGCAAATATCTACACGTTACGTCGGGCGATGCTACGCATTTGTCAAAATATGCAGATGATGAAAGCTACTCAGGTAATTGAAGAAAAACCCGTGTTTTCGAATCGACCGGTAATAGGAAAAGCAATTGTATTTTGCAAACGTGTATATCGTAAGCTGACCCGCTGGTTGTTTCAGACATATTACCTTCAGCAAACGACTTACAATGAAGCAACGACCAGAACTATAGAAGATTTAATTCGAGTCCAGGAGGATCTCATTTTTATTCTTGAATCATACATAGAGAGGAGTAAAACAGATGCGGATTAATCAATTTCATTCCGGTACGGCGTCCGGAGATGCCATTACAAATCAGATGCTGTTGATTCAGGAACTGCTTAGAACAAGAGGGTATGAATCAGATATCTATGCGGAACGTATTCCTGCACAGTTGAAAAAAAAATAAAACCAATTCATAAATATTCAGGTTCTAAAGATGCTGTTTTATTAATCCATCATTCCATGGGAATAGATTGCTATGAGCATATCGTTCATTTGGATGATCAAAAAATACTGATTTATCACAATATTACTCCTGAAAAATATTTGAAGATGAAAATATAAAAAATATATTCGAATGGGATTAAAACAAGCGGCAGATTATAGAAAATATGTGAATTATTGTATTGCGGATTCCAATTATAACCGGCAACAATTAATTCATATGGGTTACTCTTGCAGGATTGATGTCATGCCGGTTCATATTTCACTGGACAGATTTAACCATGTAAACGCAAAAGAGCAAATTATAAAAGAATATTCAAAGACGACAAATTTTATATTTGTGGGACGTGTTGTATGGAATAAGAGACAGGATGATGTTATTCGAAGTTTTGCTGTATACAATCGTTACTATGACAGGAACAGCAAGCTGCTGATCATTGGTGATCTTGGGATAGATGTCTATGTGAACAGTCTGAAAAGTTTGGTAACAATATATCAGCTGCAAGATAATGTTGTGTTTACCGGAAAAGTATCGGAAGAAGAGTTAAAAGCCTTTTATCAGACTGCGGATTTTTTTTCTGTGTATGAGTGAACATGAAGGATTTGGAGTGCCTTTGCTGGAAGCAATGAAAATGGGAGTGCCGGTTTTAGCATATCGTTCCTCCGCAATACCTGAAACAATGGATGGAGCAGGTGTGCTTGTAACAGAAAAGAATTATGCATATATTGGAACGTTGTTGTACGAGCTGCTAAACGACAGACCGATTTATGAGGCTTTAGTTCAAAAGCAGTTTGACAGAATCGAAAAACTGAAAAACATTCAAACAGAACAAATCCTGCTCCAAGCAATACAAAATATGCAGACAGGAGAGCGAAAACAAAGCATACAAATGCAGGGACCATTTGAGACATCATATAGTCTTGCTGCGGTAAACAGAAAGCTAATAGAAGCTTTGGATGATCTGAATAAGATAGATGCGTCTATTTACTGTACGGAAGGCCCCGGAGATTATGAACCAAATAGAAAAGATCTGGAAGATAAGCCGCACGCAAAAGTATTGTGGAAAAAATCTAAAGATATTACATATCCGGATATTACCATACGAAATATGTATCCGCCAAGAGTGCATGACGTATGTGGCGGACTTAATTTTCAGTTTTTTGGATGGGAGGAAAGCGTTATTCCGCAGCAGTATATTCGAAACTTTAACAGATATTTAAACGGAATCGGAACAATGTCCGATTATGTTACGGAAAAGCTGATTGAATGTGGATTACATATACCGGTTAAAACAATGGGCTGCGGAGTGGAACTCCCTGCACAG
The DNA here is from genome assembly GCF_000364225.2 of Eubacterium plexicaudatum ASF492. Taxonomy (GTDB): domain Bacteria; phylum Bacillota; class Clostridia; order Lachnospirales; family Lachnospiraceae; genus Eubacterium_J; species Eubacterium_J plexicaudatum. Next base: position 1,709,299 of record NZ_AQFT02000001.1, on the reverse strand, counting down.
TATGATACGATTGAACCATATAAAACAAAAAGCCGAAAAAATATAAAATTTTTGCATATCAGTTCCGCATTTCCAAGAAAAGGCGTGGATATTTTGTTAAAAGCGTTTTATGAGGCATTTACTGCGGCAGATGATGTGTGCTTAGTGCTTAAAACATTTCCAAATCCACATAATAATATTGAGGATTTGTTAGATAAGTTGAGCAAGCAATATCCAAATCCGCCCGAAATAGAATGGATTAATTGCGATATCCCAACTTCAGAATTGTATAGTCTTTATAAAATGGCAGATTGTTATGTACATACTGCAAGGGGAGAAGGATTTGGATTGCCTGTGGCAGAAGCAATGCTTGCAAAAGTGCCTGTTATAGTATCTGCAAACAGTGGACTTGCAGATTTTTGTAATGAACAAACCGCGTTATTGGTAGATTATAAGCTCGTTCCGGCAGATACACATATTGATACTGGAGATTCTATACAGGTCTCTATGTGGGCGGAACCAGATATCCATAATTTGATAACTTTGTTAAAATCATTTGCGTCAGGAATGGATAAAAAGAAGCTGAATCAAATGACAGAGAAAGCATATGAACTGATATCTTCAAAATTTACATGGAAAAAATCAGCACAGCGCTGGCTGGATTTTATAAATGAGGTGGAACATAATCAGATAAAACCGAAAGTTGCAATGGTTACTACTTGGAACAGCAAGTGCGGTATTGCCGAATATTCAAAAATGGAAGTAGAATCATCTTGTAATTCTGTAGAATATCAGATTTATCCAAACTATGGAGTAGATTTATTGATGCAGGATGAATCGTTTGTAGAAAACAGGCTGTGGCATAGTGCGTTTGAAGGAAATATGAATATGCTTGCTGATGAGCTGATTCGGTCTGACAGTACAATCGTACATTTTCAGTTTAATTTTGGTTTTTTTGAATTGCAGGATTTAGGACGTACTATAAAGAAACTGTCTGATCATAAAACGGTCATGATTACATTTCATAAAACGGACGACAGTATGGTTGGAGACAGGAAGGTTAGTCTGAGAAGCATTGTAAAACAACTAAATTTATGCAGTGCGTTAATAGTACACCAAGAAAAGGACAGATTGTATCTTGAACAGATAGGGATCAAAAAAGATATTTTGTACATAATCAGCCATGGGCAGATCGTGTATCCGGAAATTTCGTCTTCATTTCGTAAAAAAGAACTTTTGATAAAATCTTCACTTGTCATAGGCAGTTATGGTTTTTATCTTCCGCATAAAGGAATCAAAGAAGTAATACAGGCAGTTGCAGAATTAAAAAATATTTATTCCGATATTTTGTATATGCCGGTATGTGCTCTGCATGACAGCTGTGAATCCAAAGAATATTTGAAAGAATGTTTGCGTGAAGTAGAACAGCTGGCCATTCAAAAACATGTGAAATTTATTACAGATTTTTTGGAAAATGATGAGTCTATGAGATACTTACAGGCATGTGATATTATGACAATGCCTTATAAACCATCTATGGAATCTGCAAGCGGAGCAGTTCGGTTTTGTCTGGCAGCGCTTCGTCCAACCATTACGACAAAGCAGCAGATTTTGAAGAGTTGAAAGACTGTACCTTTCAGATAGAAAAGACTGATAAAGACGAAATAGTGCGTGCGGTTAATAAAGTTCTGAATGAAGACTACAGAAGACAACTGATAGAAAAAACTAAAAAAAATGTTTATGATCATTCCTGGCATAGTACTGCAAAGTCATTTTATCAATTATACAGAAGTTTTCAAATGGGAGAAAATTAGATGTATAGCAATCAGAAAGATATTATAGATTATGTCAACACTTCTTATACAGGAATAAAAGATCGTTGCCAGGCTTTGTGTAAAAATATGCGCTCCTGTAATTCGTATGCTGTATCAGGAATTTCCGAATATACGAAACGATGTGGAAGCATTGAAAGATATGGATCGTCAATTATCAGATCATATGGAAAATATGAAACAATGCTTTGAATTTGAAAAACAGCGTATTGAAAATGAAAAGCAGTATTTAAACAGTCGATTGCATGAAGTAGCAGAAAGATTGGAGAGGATCGAAAGTACCGTGGACATGCATGGTGTCAAATTGTCCGGAATTATCCGAACGAGACAAAATGCGGAAAGTGTTTTACAAGAAAAACAGAGCAGACGCTGCAAAGAAAAAATGTGTGCTTCTGAACCTGGCTATGTGGAAAACAGTTATGATGGGATTGATTATTTTGATTTTGAAAATCATTTCAGAGGATCCAGAGCACATGTAAAGCGCAGTCAGGAAATATATGTAAAATATTTTGAAGGAAGAAATCATGTTATTGACTTAGGCTGCGGAAGAGGAGAATTTCTGGAACTACTCATTGAAAACGGAATTCAAGGATACGGTGTAGACCTATATCAGGAGTTTGTAGATTTATGCCTGCAAAAACAATTACCCGCAGTGTGTGGCGATGTGCTAGAAGCGTTACAACAGGAAAAAGAAACAGACGGGATTTTTGCGGGTCAGTTATATAGAACATTTGGATTTGCAGCAATTAATAAAGCTTATTGAATTGGCATATCAAAAACTGACTCCGGGAGCATGTCTGATTCTGGAAACGCCTAACCCTATGTCACTGGCGATCTTTACACATTCCTTTTATATAGATCCTTCACACAATAAGCCGGTACATCCTCTGACTATAAAGTATTTGCTTGAAAAAGCAGGCTTTCATGATATAGAACTTATATTTCCGGAAAACAGCAGACTTCCTGTTAAAATGCCGGAACTGACAATTGAAAATTCAGAGCAAATATATGTTTTTAATGATGCAATGAAAGAAGTGGAAAAGACATTATTTGGCAGTCAGGATTATGCGGTGATCGCAAGAAAGTAGATAATGAAAGGTTTGCTGTTTGAAAAAGTGAGGAAAGCAGGAAATCAATTATTCAGGTACTGTGCGTTCAGTTACGCTTGAAAAAAAGCAGATGCTTTAGTATAATGGAACCATGGCAGAGACAGGAATCTGATAGGATGTCTGCCATTCATGAGAAAGGTGGTAGATGCCATTGAAAGCAGATACGATCACAAAGGATTATGTTAAAGATGCAGGCGTGTTTGCCGATATTTTTAATTACTATATTTACGGCGGGCGACAGGTGATCCTGCCGGAGCAGCTTACAGAGCGTGACTCCACTAAGATCGCGCTGCCATACGGTACGGACGGCGCAGCGGTTCCCGTTCAAAAATTCCGTGATGTACAGAAGCTGTATGCGGCAATGACGGATGGGATGATGGAATATGTCCTTTATGGCGCGGAGAACCAGGCAGAAATCCATTATGCCATGGCTGTGAAGAACAATCTCTATGATGCGCTGGAATACGCAGGGCAGGTGGAAGAGGCGGCAAGGTCACACAGGAAGGAAATGAAGCGGAAAAAGGAGCAGGGGGAAACTCCTGTCGGTGAGGATAGGAAAACACCAAGTGCAGGTGAGTTCTTAAGCTGTAGCCCAGCAAATTAAAGTTCCTATCTCCCGCACAAAAACGTCAAATTATAATCTCAATTTTTATACACTGTCTATAAAAGTGTGCTACAGGAGGCGGCACGTTTTCCTCTTGACCATCCCATGTCATTCCGATATAGTTTTTATGGAACAAAAAAAGAGAAAGAACAGCCCCTTCCACAGTTCGTTCTTTCTCTCGCATACCAGTGTGCCTGCCTTATACGGGATCATGTCCCTCTCATGAGGCTCCGGCACCACCGACATATATTATGATAAGAGAAAATTCCCTGTTTTGCAAGCTGGTTCGTATAAAAAGTTCATCAAAGATCCTGTTCGATTCCTTTATGGCCGGATTCCGTTCGGAACTGCAGACCTGTCCCTGCTGTGGGGGAAAGGGATCCTGCCGCATCCATGCCTACTATGACCGCTCCCTGGTGGACTTTATAGGCGGCACCCAGGTCCGCCACAGCCTCTGCATCATGCGCCTTATCTGTACCTGTGGCCATACCCATGCCATCCTCCCGGACTTCATCATTCCCTACTCCGGCTACGGCCTGTTCTTCCTTCTACGTGTCCTGGCGGAGTATTTCCTGCGCCTTTCCACTGTGGAAAGGCTATGCGAACGCTTCGGCATCACCCTTTCCCAGCTGCGCCGGTGGCTGCAGCTCTTTCGGGTGCAGAAGGAAGATTGGCTCGGCGTGCTTTCCTCCATGGAGGTTTCCGGCCTTTCCTTCCTTAAGTCCCTGCTCACGCAGCCGGCTTATTCGGATTTCGCCTCCGCCTTTGTCCGCCGTTTTACAAAGTCCTTCCTCCAGTCCCATAAAAATCCGGCGCCTTACTGCCAACAGGTGTTCGGCCCATGAACTGTTTTCCTCCAACCACACGCCATGGGCATGGCTTTCCTCCCGTTTCTGCCCCATAATGGGGGAAAACCACTTAAGGAGGACATTTCTATGGACAACAATCAAAAAAAACTTTCAGACGCAGCCGCCATGGCGCAGTTCCGCCTCGCTCTCATAGCGCCGGTCATCCATGGCCTTTATCCCGATGCGTCCAGGAACGCCTATTACCAGAGAGTCACGGAAAAGCCCCTCGCCCTGCCTGACGGCTCCGTGTTCCAGTACAGCCCCAAGACCCTCAGCAAATGGGTGTCCCTCTACCAGAACGGCGGCATCGACGCCCTCATGCCGCAGGAGCGTTCCGATAAGGGCTCCACACGGGTACTCCCAGACACGGCCATCGAGGAGATCTACCGCCTCAAGGAGGCCTTCCCACGGCTGAACGCTACACAGATCCACCGGCACCTCGTTGAAGAAGCCTTCATCCCTGCCACAGTCAGCGTCTGCGCCGTCCAGCGCTTCGTCAGGAAACATGACCTGAAATCGGCACGCAACCCCGGCATGCGGGACAGGAAGGCATTTGAAGAAGATGCCTTTGGGAAGATGTGGCAGGCCGATACCTGTTACCTGCCTTTTATCACGGAGGACGGACGGCGCAGGAGAGTCTACTGCATTATGATTATTGATGACCATTCCCGTTTTCTGGTGGGCGGCGGCCTCTTCTATAACGATAATGCCTATAACTTCCAGAAGGTGTTGAGGGATGCCGTGGCCGCCCATGGAATCCCGGCGAAGCTCTATGTCGACAACGGATGCAGCTATTCAAATGAGCAGCTCTCCCTCATCTGCGGCTCCATCGGGACGGTCCTTTTGCATACAAAAATTCGTGACGGCGCTTCCAAGGCTAAGATAGAACGCCAGTTCAGGACGCTGAAAGAAACCTGGCTCTATACACTGGACATGGATTCCATCACCTCGCTGGCGCAGTTTAACGGGCTGCTTAAGGACTATATGCGCACCTACAATACGTCTGTCCATTCCGGTATTGGCACCACGCCCATGCAACGCTACCAGCAGACACGCTCCTCCATCCGAAGCCCTAAGTCCAGGGAGTGGCTGGAGGAATGTTTCCTGAACCGCATCACCAGGAAGGTGAACAAGGACTCTACCGTCTCCATCGACAAGGTGTCCTATGACGTTCCCATGCAGTTCATTTCTTCAAAAGTGGAGATCCGTTTCCTGCCGGACGACATGTCCTCCGCCTTCATCCTTTGTGAGGGGCGCATTACCCCATCCGGCCTACGGATAAGAACGAGAACTGCAGGACGAAACGCAACAACACGCCCTCCATCGATTATTCAAGGATCGGGGGTGAGGTCTGATGTTCCGTTCCTACTATGGGTTTTCCTTCAATCCCTTTGACAAACAGAACGCAAGAGAAAAGGACCGGTTCCTCTCAAAGGACATCTCCGAGATGACGTCCCGCCTGGACTACTTAAAGGACACAAGGGGTATAGGACTCTTTACCGCACGCCCCGGCATGGGCAAATCCTTCGCCCTGCGCTGCTTTGCAAAGAACCTCAATCCAAACCTCTACCACATGGAGTACATCTGCCTCTCCACCGTCAGCGTCATGGAATTCTACCGCCAGCTCTGCTCTGTCCTGGGGCTAGAGCCAAGGGGCGGCAAGCCTGGGATGTTCCGCGCCGTACAGGAGCAGATCCTCTACCTTTACAAGGACAAGAAGCAGCCCCTCCTCCTGGCCGTCGATGAGGCACAATACCTCTCTACCGGCATCCTGGAGGACATCAAGATGCTCATGAACTATGGGTATGACTCCCTGAACTGCTTCACGCTCATCCTCTGCGGCGAGCCCCACCTGAACAGCACCCTGAAAAAGCCCGTCCATGAGGCCCTGCGCCAGAGGATCACAGTGCACTACAACTTTTCCGGGCTCTCAGACTCCGAAGTGGCGCAGTACATCCTCCACAAGATCGCCTGTGCCGGAGGCGCAGCCTCCATCATCGACCAGGCGGCGCTTTCTGCCGTCCACAGTCACTCCCAGGGGAGCCCCCGCCTGGTGGACAACCTGATGACCGACGCGCTGACTCTAGGGGCACAGATGGACAAGAAAGTGATCGATACGGATGTCATCCTGGCTTCTGTCAGCAGCCAGAATCTCGGATAGGAGGAATGGAACATGAATTATACCTGTATCCTGAAAAGCGGTTCCCGCAAGGAGACCTGGACGGGGCAGATCATCCTGCTGAGCACGGGGAACGGATGGTATGAAGCTGAGATCAATGGGCGGGGGACTTACTTCCACATCCTCGCCGGACGGCATAAATATGGGAACTACCTGTGCATCCCTAACCATGATGTAGGGTGCGAGCTCTCCGATTTCTCCGATATCTTTTGGAATGAAGAAAGGATCGGCTCCCTGATGCGGAAGGTGGATGCAGTGACTGTCGCCACCGGCCTGGTTCATCTTCCTGTTCTGGCCGACAAGCAGGAGAAAAACTAAATTTTTCATATGGGCCGTGTGTCTCATGATGGGATCCATGGCCTTTTGCATTTCAGGCGGAAAAACAATACCGACAACAACGTGCAGCATTTTTGACAGGACTATGCATTTGCAGACAGCACTGCGCAGTCAATAGGATAAATGTCGGAAAAATAATTCGCTGTTTGCGTTTCCATCAATTTGCCGTCCGACATTAAGCGGTTTTTGGGTTGAAGACAAACTGATACCATCCATCACGGTGACTATATTTTTCGGCTCGGAAGAGTGGGATGGGCCGTTAAGCCTGTTTGATATGATGGATGTGTCAGACCCGGAGGTGCTTGCCTGCGTGGACAATTACCATGTACGGCTGATCGCCCCGGCGCAGATGGCGGATGAGGAGATCATGAAATTCCAGTCCAGCCTGCGGGAGGTCATGCTGTTCATCAAGTACTCGAAGGATAAAGAAAACTTAAGTATGGTACTGGCAGCCAATGAGAGGCGTTTCCGGGAAGTGGAGCGCAGGGCAGCAGATGTGATTGAAGCAATTACAAATTCGGGCATAAAATATGATGAAGAAGACGAGGTGGTTAATGTGTGCCAGGCAATTCAGGAAATTCGGATGGAAGAGCGGAAAATTGGGGAACAGGATGGTGAATTGAGAAAAGCTAAGGAAGCAGCCAGAAACTTTATAATCTTGGGGTTGATGTTGAAAAAATTGCTCAAGGTGTAGGGTATGCGGTAGAAACAGTTAAGGGGTGGCTTGGGCTTGAATCATGAAGTGGTATACTAAAACCGGACACGGAGGAGATGGAAATTAGACAGAGTACATAGTCAGCGAAGGAGCAGCCAGAGATTACATGCGGTGAGATTTTTCAAAGAGAGCAAGGAGAGAATCGAAATTATGTGCAGGGCTATGGAAGATATGAGGAAGCAGACATTGAAAGAGGGAGCGATCAATTCCGTAAAGAGAATGTTGGCAGATGGGATTTTAACACTTGAAAAAATTGCGGAATACGCAGGACTTCCACTTGACGAAGTGAAAAAACTGAAAGCAGAACGGACAGCATAGTAAGACCATAGGCCAGGAATCTAAAAACAGGTTTCTGGCCTTATTTTTTTGCCCTGAAATGTAAATTTTTTGTGAATGTGTTTAATAAGTCCTTTACTGCAGTATCGCAAAATATCAGGGAATAATACCGCATACGTATCATGTGAAATAGATACGAGCGCAAACTATCTTAGATGCTTCGCATTGGATGGAAAATTATCGAATTCTTCAATATCATGCAATCTTTGAACGGAATCGAGATATGAAATACTACAAATGAATGAGAAATTGCAATATAATATTTTAAAATGAGACTATAAGAAGTTTTATGCATCAATTAATGCTGACAGTGAATGTGTTAGCTGGGGATAACATGCTATCATCGTTAAGCAAACAATAATAAACGGTAGGGTATAGGAACAATACGATGAAGTATGATGAAAAATTATCAAAAGATTACAGAATAACCATATTATCATTATCATGGAGAGATATTAAATCGCCAGCGGCTGGGGGCGCAGAAGTACATACACATGAAATGCTCAGCAGAGCGGATAGTAAAAAATACCGAATTATACATATTGCACCGTATTTTGAAGGCTTAAAAAAAGCAGAATGTATAGATCATATTCATTATATCAGAAAAGGAAATATTTTCACTGTTATTTGGTATGCATTTTTTTATTATCAAAAAAACAAAGACTATATTAATTATGTGATAGATCAGTGCAATACACACCGCTTTTTTTCTCCATTATGGGTACGCAAAGAGAAACGCATATTTTATATTCTTCAGCTGACGAGGGAAATCTGGGATATCAATCTGAAATTTCCTTTCAGCAAAATTGGAAAATATACGGAAAACTTTTTACTGAAAATGAACAAAAACGATTTTACTATTACAGAATCGTTGTCTACAAAAAATAATCTTATTCAGGTTGGATTCCAGCCACGAAAAATCAAAGTAATCCCGGTCGGAATGAACTTTGCGCCATGGGAACCGGAAGAGTTTAAGAAAAAGAGTCGGAACCGGTTTTTATATATGTAGGCAGATATGCAAAGTATAAGGGAATTAATGTAGCTATAAAAGCACTGGGAAAAATCAGGAAAAAATATCCCAAAGCAAAATTATGGATTGTTGGAAAATCAGATGAAGCGTATATTGCTGACTGCCTGATGCCAATTTGCAGAAAATACAAGCTTACATGGGGAAAAAAAGAAGAGGATGCGGATATCGTAAGCTGGGGATTTGTTTCAGAGCAAAAAAAACTGGAATTATTAAGCAGAGCAACTGCGCTGCTGTTTCCTTCCATTCGGGAAGGATGGGGAATTCCTGTTACTGAGGCCGCAAATGTAGGTACGCCCAGTATAGTATTTGATTCCCCAGGCATACGGGATGCGGTAGACTTTGGCAGAGCCGGATATTTATGTAAAAAGAATACATTATCAGGGTTGTCGAAGCAAATGCTGCTGGCAATTGATGATCAGCAGTTATATCTACAGAAAAGACAGGCTGCCTATGAATTTTCGAAGCAATTTTTGTGGGAGAAAACAGGAAGTATGTTTGATGAATTTATTACATCTATCAGCAAAAATAGTAAAGTATATGGAACAGGGAACCTTTTTGAATGTTCGCAATGTGAGGAGAAGTTATGGATTTTTTATTTGTATTGATTGCAATTTGTCCTGCAGTTATGATAACTAATTACGAATTAAGAAAAGAAACAAATTATTTTTAAGCAATTGTGTTACTTTATAATATTATTAAGGAGAGAGGGGTACATGGAAAAACCTTTAATATCGATTATTATGCCGGCATATAATGCTGCTGAAACAATTGGAAAAGCGTTATATGCAATCAGAACTCAGAATTATCCACAAGATAAAATTGAAATATTAGTTGTCGATGGTGGATCAACAGATCATACAAGAGAAATCGCAGCAAAATACAAAGCGATAGTGCTAAATAATAAGAAGAAACTACCTGAGACCGCAAAAGAGATAGGATTTTGTGCTTGTTCTGGTAAGTATGCGTTATATGTTGATGCAGATGAAATTTTTAAGAATCCGGATTCTTTAAACAAGCGGGTGAAAATTTTTAAAGAACATCCTGATGTTAAATCCATTACTGCAACGGGAAAAATTAGTGCAAAAGGAGCCAGTCCGGTTACAATATATTCTAATTATGTCTCGGATCCATTTTCATATTTTGTTTATCGGCTTGATGGAAATAACAGGATGAAGGAAATGAAAGGAAAGTATAGATATACTGATTTTGAAGATTATACAATATTTTACACTACTTTACAACTTTATAAATGATGCCCCTGTTTCTGAACCAGCCGTTTTAAGGCATTTATTAAAGCATTTGATTTTATGCTGGTTTCGACTTTTTCTACGAAAATGGCATAAAATACCTGCTGGCGAATTTGTTCGCTTAACGCAAACCGAAACTCCTGCACGCTTTCTGTCTGATATTTATAAAACGCCTTGTCCTGGTATGGCAGCAGTTTCATTGCACAGTATGAAATGTTAATCAGATTGACCAGCATTTCAATCCCTTTGCGGCTGCGGACCATGTAACTGCACAGTGACCAGAAAGTTTTCTGTTCGTAGTAACTAACCTCTATCGGCCATCGAAATGCATACAGCATCAGGGGAATAAACTGCATCCGGCTGCTCCCTGTCTGGTTTAGCGGGGATTTCTCCTGCCATGCGCAGAAGACCTGAAGCTGTTCCGGAAAAACTGTGCTGAAAAACAAACGCCTGCTGCCTGCTGCTTTATCAGCGGATGTGACATATGCCAGGACTGTCCTTTTTCCAAAAATATTAGTAAGGACATGGCGCACGGCCATATAATAATCACCGATTTTTCATCAGACAGCGTAAAATCGTCCTGAATGGAAAGTTTTTTCCCATGCAGCGCTGGCCGTCCCCTTTTTCCAGTACGCTGCGGCGGCAGGTCATAAATGACAGAATCAGACCTTGCATTTCCGATAAGGTCAAGGTTCTCATATTCATCCACGATGGAAACAAGGTTCTTTTTTACATACCAGCTGTCACAAAGGATGATAACATTTTTTTTATTGCTGAATTCCGGCATCGCCTGACGGACCATGGATGCAGCAAGTTCCAGCTTTGACTCCTTTTTTTGCCACATACGGTATCCAAGCGGAACAGAAAGGTAATGGATCCTGTTTTTATTCCACACCGGGACTAAAAAATGTCTGTAAAGGGACCGGATGGAAACTGCTGACTCCATGGCAAGTATAGATAACACCAGCAGAAAAAGGGTTTCAATAGTCGGTGCGGAAAAAGTTTTAAAATAAATATAAAAATAACGGTACAGTCTACCAATTAGATTATTTTCGTTGTATAATAAGTCTGACGTACAAGGTCACTCTCTTTCGTATAGTTTTGTGTGCAAACTTATTATACATGAGAAAGTACCTTGTGCGTTATTTTATTTTTTAAAAAGTTGTAAAGTGGTGTTATCAATCTATTTTATTATTCCACGTAAATTACGATGTATCTGGATGCTGGTGGCCAGTTATTTTTTTATATGAGCTGGAATCCGCAGTATGCGATTCTGATTGCATTGTCAACAGTACTTACCTATATAAGTGGAATCCTTATGGAACGGTGTAATTTGTTGAAATGCGCAAACAGCGATTTTCGGAAAAAAGTAATCCTGATCAGCTGTCTGATCGTAAATCTGGCAATCCTTGCTATCTTTAAGTATGGCAATTTTTTTCTGGAAAGTCTGCATGCTGTGCTGCAGGCATTTGGAATCGGGATGGTTAACCGTCGGCTGGATTTGCTGCTTCCGGTTGGAATTTCTTTTTATACGTTTCAGGCGCTTGAATATAGCATAGATGTTTATCGTGGCGATATTGCCGCAGAGAAAAATCTGCTGCGCCATGCGCTTTTTGTGTCTTTTTTTCCGCAATTGGTGGCCAGTCCGATTGAGCGGTCGGGAAATCTGCTCAGACAGATACGGGAAATGGAGCGGATGCATCTGTGGAATGCAAAGCGGATTACTTCCGGCGCCATTTTAATGGTCTGGGGCTGTTTCTGAAAATGGTCTTATCAAGAAATGATGCAATACATTCGCAGGGTTAGGAAGATTACAGTAAAATAACAGAGTGATAGGAGAAAGCATCTAAGCCTTATATGATATGGTTTAGGTGCTTTTTTCATTGAAAAGGAAATATTTATGTAGATCCGTTTACATAGTTTTTAGATTTGCTGTTTGGTTCGCATGTGAAAGTACGGTGCAAAAATGTGAAAAAATAACCGGAAATAGTCCGTATTTTACTTGCAATTTTGGTATTTTGTGCTAAACTGTATAATATATGACATGGAGCGTGTTTGAAAAATCATTTCCGCGACCTGTACTTCCTAGTTTGCGGAGAATTCGTCCTGCGTTTAGTCAACATAACCCGCTGTGATACTAAATTTTGGAATGAATTCTTCGCAAACTGGGAAGTATGGTATACCTAAGGGCATATCTGGCGGAAAGCATTTTTTAAACACGCTCCGGTCTGAAACCAACAAAAAAGTAGTTTGAAGCAGTGATTATGAGTCTTGTATGGGAAGAGGTATGCACAGTCTTAATTGTATGCAGTGGAACAAACAAAAAGGGGTTTTATAAAAAAGGGGTTTTATAAATAGATAAAGGAGGAATTACAGTGATAAGACTGCACTGTGGCAAAGGAGGACATTATGGGTAATCAATTCATATGGCAGGATCGGTTTAATATCGGGGTAGAGGTGATTGACAGAGAGCATAAAAAACTTTTTAGTATCATGAACCGTCTGTTCGCATTTAGTGAACAGGAAGATAAGAGCCAGTGGGTTTGTGAAGAAGGGCTAAAGTACTTTAAAGACCATGCTACGAAGCATTTTGCAGAAGAAGAAGTATATATGGCTTCCATATCGTATAAAGGATTTGAGTCACACAGACGTGTACATGACAATTTTCGCAAAAATACGCTTCCTGCTCTGGAACAGGAGCTGGCAAAGACAAACTATTCAAAAGATGCGGTCAGTCATTTCTTGAGTGTCTGTGCCGGATGGCTTATTGGCCATACGCTGGCGGAAGACCATGCAATTGTCGAAGGAGGAATCGGCAAGTGGGAACATCTGCTGCCGGAAGAGGAAGAACTGGCCACGAAACAGCTGATCATTCATATGGTGAAAGATATGTTCCAGCTGAATTCGCGTCTGATCAGTGATCGGTACGGCGGAGAGAAATTTGGAAACGGCATTTATCTCAGATTTATTTATGCAAATAAAAACAAGGAGAAGTGGGAAATCTTTATGATTTTTGAAGAAGGGCTGCTTCTTGAGACGGTTGGAAAGATGATGGGGCATCAATCAAAAAAAATGAGTGTTTCGCTGATGAATGCATCCAGATATACGATCCGTCAGTTTGTGGAGCAGGTATTGTCTCATTTGCCGGTAGCGGACGGATATGAGCTGCAGGATGAAAATCTGCTGTCTTATGAACAGTTTCAGAAAGTATTTGAGAAACCGCAGTGCAGCCTTCTGTTCGATACAGGAGTCGGGTATTTTGCGTATTGTGCAATGACGCAGCATCAGCTCAAAAAGGCGGGTGCTTCCATTGTGGCGGAAAATGCGGTAAGAGAAGTGGAGCTGTATCTGGCAAACAACGAAAAGCAGCATGAGGCAGATAATAAAAAGAAAATTTTGATTATAGATGATTCCGATACGGTCTGTATGGCAATGCAGGAGCTGCTTGGCGAAGATTATTATGTTACGACGGCAAAGTCCGGTACGTCCGGCATCCGATGCATGACGCTGGATCGCCCGGACCTTGTTCTGCTGGATTATGAAATGCCGGTTTGTGACGGTGTGCAGGTGCTGGAAATGATTCGCTCCGAGGAAGATTTTGCAAAGATTCCGGTCTTTTTCCTGACAGGCAGGGTAGATAAGGAAAGTGTTACAAGGGTAATGCCGCTGCGTCCGGAAGGGTATCTGCTGAAAAATCAGCCGCCGCAGGATATTAAAAAGAATATTGACGGATATTTCAGAAAGAAGACAAGATGAAAAATTCTGCTTTGCTTTCATTACATAAAAAACCGCCGCTGTCCGCAGCAGGCGGTTTTTTTATGTGAAAAACATGCAGTCTGAAAAAAATTTGGAAAAAATTTTATTTTATGTAACCTTTTTCCGGTTTCATTTGTATTATTAGTGAAAGGGCCTTTCAAAGAAATCAGAAAATGAGGGATCACTCATGAAAAAGACAGTAGAAGAGCTGGCTGAGCGTTACCGTGACAATTTGTTTGCCGCTGCGTTTAACGTATGTAAAAACGCGGCAGATGCGGATGATATTGTACAGGAAACGTTTCTGCAGTATTATGTAGCAAAAAAAGAATTTGAAAGCGAACAGCATATTCGTGCATGGCTGCTTCGGGTGGCGATTAATAAAGCAAAAAATGTAACACGGTCTTTTTGGAGGCAGAACAAAGTGCCGCTGGAAGAGTATATGGAGACACTTGCTTTTGAAACACCGCAGGAGGAGACATTGTTTGAGACGGTTATGCAGCTGCCGGAAAAATACCGGATTGTGATACATCTGTATTATTATGAAGATTATCTGGTTTCCGAAATTGCAGATGTATTGAAGCTGACGCAGAGCAATGTCAAAATAAGGCTTTCGCGCGGACGCAAATTGCTGAAACAAGCGTTAAAGGAGGACTGGGAAGATGACGAATAAAGATAAATATAAGAAGGCGTTTTCGACTCTGCATGCCTCCGACAATATTTCTTTGGAGGTAGAAATTATGGAAAAGAACAGACATTTATATCGAATGAAAAAAGTGGTAGCTGCCTGTGCGGCAGTGGCAGTAGTATTTGGAAGTATGACCGTTGCGTATGCGGCAGACCTGGGCGGTTTTCGCAAAGTAATTACATCCTGGTTTCATGGTGAGCAGGCGCAATGGAATGTGACTGAGAATGAAACGGGCAGTTATTCTTATACGTATACGGATGAAAACGGTGAGATGCACGAAGGTTCCGGAGGAGGCGTTGCAATTGATGAAGACGGAAGTGAAATACCGCTTTCTGCCGAAGAAGTTATGGAAAATGTCGGAAATGAAGTGGAAACGGATGAAGACGGAAATATCTGGTTTTATTACTATGATAAAAAGTTCAATATTACGGATTTGTTTGACGAAAATGATGTCTGTAAAGCAGCGTTTGAGTATGAAGGAAAAACCGTTTATTTTGTTGTGGGAGGGATGAAAGGCGAAACTGCCGTACCAGGCAGCTACAGCCTTGAATATGGTATGGAAGTCCCGCAAGATGTTGAAAATTATACGATGATACGGTAAGAAGCAAAGTGCCGGTGCCTGATGATAGGCGCCGGCGCTTTGCAGCTTTTTTTATTTTTATCTTTTCATATGCTTCATCATCTGTATCATGCCGCGGGCTTTTTTGCTTTCTTCCGGTGAAAGGTTTTTGAGCAGAATTTCCAGCATCATATCCCGTTCGGATTCATTAAAGGAAATGCCCTGTTTTTGAGCGGTATTGGAAGCAGACATTAATGCTGCCATCATGTCTTTTGCATTGCCGCCGGATTGTCTTGCGGACATGGCTTTTAAAAAGGCCAGTTTTTCCGGTGATATTCCGTTTGTATTTTGCGCGGTAAATACGTCGTCAAAATTCATAGTGCCCTCCATAATCAATGAAATAGGTAACGTTGTTTCCTAACATCAGCATATGTTGCAGATACGGAAAATGTGCAGGATATGCGATAGATCATGATCAGGAAAACATTGTTTCATAGGTAGAAAACATGGAGAAGATGTTTAAAATCATATCAATGTGTTCCTGCTCCTGTTCGCTGCAGAACTGACGGATGTCTCCAAGCATGTGCAGCGTATTTTCCATAGGATTTTCTCCGGAGCAGATCGAAAGAGAAGTGTCGTCGCTGTCAATTAAGTCGATGGATTTTTTCAGCTCAATTGCTTTAATCAGAGTCAGTATTTCTTTCTGACGGGGACCGCGCATATAGGGAAGAGCCGTTTTTAAAATCTGCAGGTCTTTGTTTTGTGTTTTTCATCAAAAGCGGTTGGTATGTAATTGTTGTCCATAAAATTTCCTTTTTTATTTAGTGTATGTAACAACGACGCGGGATATGACACAATTTCAAGCAAAACCGATATAATAAAGAAGGAGGTACTTTGAAAAAATGGGAAAATTAATTATTGATGGAAATAAAGTTTATACGGTCGATGAAGCATGCATGAAAAAAAAGAATCTGACGCTTACACAGATTCAGCAGAAAGAGACAGGTGAAACTTTCGGACAAAGGAAGCCGCAGCCGCGGCATAGCCGCAGATAAGTGGTAAACGGATCGCTGAGGGAGACTTTGCAAAGACGCCGCAGAGTCTCCTTTTGCGCTTCCGTTATCGTTTGATGAAATAAAAACACAGGAAAATAAATATGCTTATTTCCCTGTGCTTTTATTTTATACATAATTTGGGTTTTGCGGAAGGCTGATGCCTTCCGCAAAACCGGAAACGGATTAGAAGAAGCCGTTGCCGCCGCATCCGCAGCCACACAGCAGCAATAAGATCAGCCAGATACAGCTGTTGTCGCCACCGCAGCTGTTGCCGCAGCCATTGCCACCGAAGAAGGAACCGCCTCCGTTGTTGCCGCAGCAGCAGAATAACAGAAGGATGATCCAGATAAAGGAATTGTTACCAAATCCGCATCCACATCCGTTGTTTTCTCCACATCCACAGTTTGTAGCAGCTAAATCACTCATAATTGATTGCCTCCATTTTTTATTTGTTTTATGGTTTATACTATGAGGGCAGCTTGTATAGGTTTCCAAAAAAAATAAGAGAATCCGTCGTACATGCATTGACAAACAGACGTGTATGTGTATAAAATAATTTGGATATGAAAAAGGAGATGCATACAACCAGGAGGATGGATAAGATGGAAAAAATTAAAATGACGACACCGCTTGTAGAGATGGACGGGGATGAAATGACGCGGATTCTCTGGAAGATGATCAAAGAAGAACTTCTGCTGCCGTTTGTGGATTTAAAGACGGAGTATTATGACCTTGGCCTTGCCTGCAGAAACGAAACGGATGATCAGGTGACAATCGACTCTGCAAATGCGACGAAAAAGTATGGCGTTGCCGTAAAATGTGCAACCATTACACCGAATGCGGCGCGTGTGAGTGAATATGACCTGAAAGAAATGTGGAAAAGCCCGAATGGGACAATCCGGGCAATTTTGGATGGTACCGTATTTCGGACGCCAATTAAGGTAAAAGGGATTGAGCCGTGTGTGAAAAACTGGGAAATGCCGATCACAATCGCAAGACATGCATACGGTGATGTTTATAAAAATGTGGAAATGAAAGTGCCGGGCGCTGGAAAAGCGGAGCTTGTATTTACCGCCGAAGACGGTACACAGACCAAAGAGACGATTTTTGATTTTGATGGTCCGGGTGTCATTCAGGGCCAGCACAATGTTACGGCATCCATCGAAAGCTTTGCAAGAAGCTGTTTTACATATGCACTGGATTGTAAGCAGGAGCTGTGGTTTGCGACAAAAGACACGATTTCCAAAAAATATGATCATACATTTAAGGATATTTTCCAGGAAATCTTTGATAAAGAATACAAAGAGCAGTTTGAGACGGCTGGCATTACTTATTTTTATACGCTCATTGACGATGCGGTAGCCCGTGTGATGAAGTCGAAAGGCGGCTTTATCTGGGCATGTAAAAATTATGACGGCGATGTTATGAGTGATATGATTTCTTCCGCATTTGGTTCGCTGGCTATGATGACGTCCGTACTTGTATCACCGGAAGGCTATTATGAGTATGAAGCGGCACATGGAACGGTACAAAGACACTATTATAAGCATCTGAATGGGGAAGAGACATCTACGAACTCGGTTGCTACGATTTTTGCATGGACAGGCGCGCTGCGCAAACGTGGAGAAATGGACGGAATTGCAGAGCTTGCAGCGTTTGCGGACAATCTGGAAAAGGCTTGCATCGCTACGATCGAATCCGGTAAAATGACCAAGGATCTTGCACTTATAACAGAGCTGGAACAGCCGACCGTATTAAACAGTGAACAATTTATTAAAGAAATCCGTAAAGCGCTGGAACAGATTTATGCATAATGAAATGTGGTACAAACAGGATAGAATGATTTGACGATTGCGCAATAATTGTTTATAATTACCAGATGCAGCATTTTACCGGAATGCGGCATTTGGTTTTTATTTTATAAAAAGAAAAAGATCGGAGGTTTTCAGGTAATGATACTATCCTGTCAGAATATATCAAAATCATTTGGGACGGATGTTATTTTAAAACAGGCATCCTTCCATATGGAAGAACATGAAAAAGCTGCGATTGTCGGAATTAATGGCGCTGGCAAATCCACGCTGCTGAAAATCATTGTCAAAGATCTGGAGCCGGACGACGGCATCGTGGCCATTGCAAAAGATAAAACGATCGGTTATCTGGCACAAAATGAAGTGATGGACAGCAGGCGTACGATTTATGAAGAGGTGCTTTCCGCAAAGCAGCCGGTTATTGAAATGGAGCAGGAAATCCGCCGTATGGAAAGCATGATGGACAGTGTTCCTCCCAAAGAGCTGGAAGCGTTTATGGAAAAATATGAACGGCTCGTTCATCAGTTTGAACTGGCAGACGGCTATACTTATCGCAGTGAGGTAACAGGCGTATTAAACGGACTTGGTTTTCCGGAATCGGATTTTGAAAAAACGGAATCGGAACTATCCGGCGGACAGAAAACAAGAGTGGCTCTGGGACGCCTGCTTGTGACAAAACCGGATATCCTGCTGCTGGACGAACCGACGAACCATCTGGATATGGCATCTATTCAATGGCTGGAAAACTACCTTCTGAATTACAAAGGAGCGGTGCTGATCGTATCGCATGACCGCTATTTTATGAATAAAATCGTAACAAAAGTAATCGAGGTGTTTCAGCATCAGGTAACGTGCTATACAGGCAATTATATGGCTTATGCGGAGAAAAAAGCGCAGGTGCGTGCGTCGATGCTGCGTGCGTATTATAATCAGCAGCAGGAAATCCGCCATCAGGAAGAAGTGATTGCAAAATTAAAATCGTTTAACCGTGAAAAGTCCATAAAACGTGCGGAAAGCAGAGAAAAAATGCTGGATAAAATGGAACGTCTGGAAAAGCCGACGGAAGAGTTTACGGATATTCATCTGCGGCTGGAACCGTGCATTACAAGCGGGAATGATGTAATGAAAGTAGAACGTCTGGCAAAATCGTTTGACGGCAGCAAATTGTTTGACCAGATTGATTTTTCCATTTTCAGAGGAGAGCGTGTTGCTCTGATCGGGAATAACGGAACGGGAAAGACGACAATTTTAAAAATTATAAATGAAGTGCTGCCGGCGGATGCGGGCGAGATTACACTTGGCACCAATGTGCATATCGGATACTATGACCAGGAACATCAGGTGCTTCATACGGAAAAGACGTTATTTGAAGAGATTTCGGATGATTATCCACAGCTTACGAATACGCAGATTCGAAACGTTCTGGCTGCATTTTTGTTTACAAATGACGATGTGTTTAAGCGGATCGGAGACTTAAGCGGCGGAGAGCGCGGCCGGGTATCACTGGCCAAACTGATGCTTTCGGAAGCGAATTTCCTGATTTTGGACGAGCCGACGAACCATCTGGATATTACATCCAAAGAAATTTTGGAACAGGCGCTTGTGAATTATGAGGGAACGGTGCTGTTTGTGTCGCATGACCGTTATTTTATTAATAAGACGGCTACAAGAATACTGGAACTGCACGATCACCAGATTTTAAACTATATCGGAAATTATGATTATTATCTGGAAAAGAAAGACGTACAGCGTGCCGCACAGCTGAAATACGCGGCGCCGGACACGGCATCGGCAGACGCGGTATCGGCCAAAGAGACGGGCGGAAAAGAAGACTGGAAGCAAAAAAAGCAGAAACAGGCCGCACAGCGTAAGCTGGAAAACGAACGGAATAAGGTGGAAAGCCGTATCGAACAGCTGGAAACGGAAAAAAAAGAACTGGAAGAAGAAATGGCCAGACCGGAAGTAGCGGTTATTTCCGCAAAGGTAATGGAGCTGCATACGATGATCAGTCAAAAAGAGGAAGAACTGGAACAGCTGTATGAAAAATGGGAAGAATTGACAAATGACTGAGATATTTATATAATTTATATTATTTGGATGGTTGCAGAGAAGAGGTTTGAAAAGTATAAGGGGAAACGGTGTTGGGTAAAGAAATTTCACAGGCGGTGATCCGCAGGATGCCGCGTTATTATCGTTATTTAGGAGATTTGCTTGACGAAGGTGTGGAAAGGATATCTTCCAATGAGCTGAGTGAAAAAATGAAAGTAACCGCATCTCAGATCCGGCAGGATTTAAATAATTTCGGTGGGTTCGGACAGCAGGGATATGGTTACAACGTACAGTATTTGTATGATGAGATTGGCAGGATCTTGGGGTTGGAGCAGCAGCACAATATTATTATTATCGGCGCCGGAAATCTGGGACAGGCGCTGGCCAATTACAGCAAATTTGAAAAGCTGGGATTTATCATTATCGGATTATTTGATGTCAATCCACATATGAAAGGACATTCCATCCGGGGGATTCCGATTATGATGCTGGAAGAACTGGAGTCTTTTGCGCAGGCGAACAAGATTGATATTGCTGCGCTTACCATGCCGAAGCATTCGGCGGATTCGATTGCAAACTGTCTTGTACGGCTGGGTATCCGGGCGATCTGGAACTTTGCTCATGTAGATTTGGATTTGATGGATAAAAATGTGGTAGTCGAAAACGTGCATCTGTCCGACAGTCTGATGCAGCTGTCTTATAATATGCTGCGCGGACAGGAAGAATAAACGCAACCAGTATGTATGAATACGAACGGAAAACGGGAGACGGACAATGAAACGGATTGTAAACAGTGAGGAAATGAAGTTTTGTGACAGCAATACGATTGAGCATTTCGGAGTGCCTTCGATCGTGCTGATGGAGCGGGCGGCGCTTTGTGTTGTTGCCGAAACCGTAAAAAGAATTCCGGCGGCAGGTCGTGTTTTGATCGTATGCGGAGGCGGCAATAACGGCGCGGACGGGCTGGCCGCAGCCAGACTTTTATACGAGCGCGGATATTCCGTTGCCGTTGTGCAGACGGCGGACAATGGCAGACGAACAAAGGAGAATTTGCTGCAGCGGGATATTCTGAAAAATTACGGCATAAACATAACGGAGCAGATTCCGCAGCAGCAAACGTTTGACTGTGTGATTGATGCACTGCTTGGCGTTGGAATGAACGGAGCGCCAAGGGACATTTATAAACGCCTGATACGGCAGATGAATGCAATTCGGGCGTTTCGGGTTGCCGTTGACATGCCAAGCGGCGTATCCGCCGACGACGGAAAGGCGTATGACCCTTCGTTTGACGCGCATTTAACGGTAACGTTTGCTTATCGCAAAGCCGGGCAGCTTTTGTATCCCGGACGTGAAAAATGCGGAACAGTTGTTACGGCTGCGATTGGAATTACGGATGAAAGCTGGCTGGAACGCAGACCGTCCTGTTTTGCACCGGAGCCGGAAGATTTAAACAGGATTCCGAAAAGGCCGCCGCGCTCGAACAAAGGAACGTTCGGACGGGTACTGGTAATCGCCGGAAGCACCAATATGGCGGGCGCTGCGTTATTTTGCGCACAGGCAGCCTATATGGCCGGATGCGGGCTTGTCCGGCTGTTTACACCCGAATCGAACCGGGTGATTCTTCAGAGCGCTTTGCCGGAAGCCATTCTGACAACCTATGATGAAACACAGAAAAAAGTACCGCTGCAGGAACTGCTTGCAGAAGCAATCACATGGGCGGATGTGATTGCGCTTGGCCCGGGACTCGGCAGAAGTGACGATGCATGCCGGATCGTGGAACAGGTGCTTTTAACGGCACGGGGGCCGGTCGTTGCAGATGCGGATGCACTGAACATTCTTGCAGGGAAACAGGAACTTTTCAAAAAAACAGCCGCAACGCTGATCGTTACGCCGCATCTGGGGGAAATGTCCGGATTGTGCGGCAAATCCGTGCCGGATATTCAAGGCAGTCTGCGCAGTACGGCGGAACAGTTTGCGGCGCAGCATCGGGTTATCTGCGTATTAAAAGATGCGGTAACCATAACAGCCGGTCCGTCCGGCGTCCGGCTGAATACGTCCGGATGCAGTGCGATGGCAAAGGGCGGAAGCGGCGATGTCCTTACGGGAATAATTGCGGCTCTGACAGCACAGGGCATGGAACCGGAAACGGCAGCGTATATCGGCGTATATGTACATGGACTGGCGGGAGAAGTCACCGCGGAGCAAATAGGAAGCTACAGCGTGCTTGCAAGAGATTTGCTGCAGGCTGTTGGCACAATCTTTCACAAACTGGCAGAAGAATCAAAATGAAATCAGAGGATAAGACAATGAATCCAAACAGCCGCGTATATGCAAAAATAGATCTGGATGCGGTCCGGCACAATGTGAACGCCATTCGTAAGATTGTAAAACCTGGTACACAGGTGATGGCGGTCGTCAAAACGGACGGCTACGGACATGGTGCCCTGCCGATTGCACATGCACTCGAACCGCTCGAATATCTGTATGGTTTTGCGGTTGCAACAGCCGAAGAAGCGCTGCTGCTGCGTCAGCATGGCATTCAAAAACCGATACTGATTCTGGGCCATGTGTTCCCGGAACATTATCCGGCGCTTATTGCACAGGACATCCGTATGGCCGTATTTACGCTGCAGACGGCGCAGCAGCTGTCACAGGCCGCACGGAAATTAAACAAAGAGGTATTTGTACACTTTAAAATTGATACCGGCATGAGCCGGATCGGAATGCAGGCAAACGCACAAAGTGCAAAAATGATTGCGCAGATTGCGTCGATGCCGCATATAATACCGGAAGGAATCTTTACGCATTTTGCCAGAGCGGATGAAACAGACAAATCCACGGCACAACAGCAGCTGGCGCAGTTTACGCACATGATCGGGCTGGTCGAAGAGGAAGGTGTTGACATTCCTTATCATCACTGTGCAAACAGTGCGGCGATTATAGATTTGCCACAGGCGGACATGGATTTTGTAAGGGCAGGCATTATCTTATACGGCCTTTGGCCTTCCGAGGAAGTCAGCCAGGAGCGCATAGACTTACATCCGGTACTGGAGCTGATCAGTCATGTGGCTTATGTCAAGCAGCTGGAAGCGGGCAGAAGCATTTCTTATGGAGGTACGTATACGACGACCGGGATGCGGACGATTGCCACGATTCCGGTCGGCTATGGAGATGGTTATCCAAGAAGCCTGTCAAATCAGGGTTATGTGCTGATTCACGGACAGGAAGCGCCGATCACAGGCCGGGTCTGCATGGACCAGTTTATGGTAGATGTGACGGACATCCCGGATGTAAAAACAGGAGACAAAGTTGTACTGGCAGGAAGAGACGGGCAGGCGTTTCTTGCTCTGGAGACGCTGGCACGGCTGTCCGGCAGATTTCCTTATGAGTTTGCCTGCTGTCTGTCCAAACGGGTTCCAAGAGTCTTTTATGAAAATGGAAGTCCGCTGCCGGATTCCGATAAAAATCAGATGGAATAAATGTGATAACATGAATACACTCGATAAAACTGGTAATACTCACCGTATAACCTATTTTGTGGAGTGAAAGAGATGTTAATAAGACGTGGAGATATTTATTATGCTGACTTAAGACCGGTCGTAGGCTCAGAACAAGGCGGTGTGCGTCCGGTGCTGATTATTCAGAATGACGTAGGCAATCTGCACAGCCCGACGGTGATCTGTGCAGCCATTACCTCACAGATGAACAAGGCAAAGCTGCCGACACATGTGGAACTGTCCAGCAGCCGTTATGCACTGGTGAAAGATTCCGTAATATTATTGGAGCAGCTTCGCACGATTGATAAAAAGAGGCTGAAAGATAAAGTCTGCCATCTGGATGGGGAGATTATGAAAAAAATTGATAAAGCGCTATGTGTCAGCCTGCAATTAGCCGCTACATAGCTTGACGTAATCGAACAGAAATGATATTTTATAATTGGTACCTACTGGAACATGATGAATTACAAAAAGGAGAGAATATTTTATGGACGATGGCGCGAGTCCCAAGGTAAGTTACGCTGAAAAAAACAACTGGTTCAGTGATTTTTTAAAAAAGCTGAACCGTAAAAATGCAGACAAAATTACGGAACAGGAAATCATTTCCATGGTAAATGAGGGACAGGAAACAGGTGTGCTGCAGGCCAATGAAGTGGAAATGATTCAAAATATTATTGAGTTTACGGACAAAGAAGCAAAGGATATTATGACGCACCGGTCAAATATCTGTGCACTGGACGGAACGATGAATCTGCAGCAGACGCTGGATCGTGTACTATGTGAGCCATACTCAAGATTTCCGGTATTTCTGGATGACATTGATAACATTATAGGAATCCTACATATCAAGGAAGTCATGGCATTCAGCAGAAAAGAAGAATATTTAAGCTGGCAGATCAAAGATATCGAGGGCATGTTTTCCAAGAGCGAATTTATTCCGGAGACCCGAAAAATCAGCGATTTGTTTCAGAAAATGCAGGCCAAAAAGGCACATATGGTCATTGTCGTGGATGAGTACGGACAAACGTCCGGTCTTGTCGCGCTGGAAGACATTCTGGAAGAAATCGTCGGAAATATATTCGATGAACATGATAAAGAAAAGCAGCTCATTGAACAGCTGCCGGACGGCAGTTATCAGATGCATGGGATGGCGGATTTTGACGATGTAATGGATATACTCAGGATGGAGCCGGAGGAAGAGTACGATACGCTCAACGGATTTCTGATCGCGATGATTGACCGGATTCCGACAGACGGAGAGACGTTTTCCGTACATTACGGCGGATACCATTTTCATGTTACCAAAGTGGAAAACAAAATGATTCGGACCGTACAAATCAAAAAGGAATAAAAACAGATAGTTCTTGTCATCTGGCGCATGAAATGATAAAATAGAAATATGTGGAAATGAGTACTTAAACAGAAAAGGGGATTTATATATGTCAGGACATTCCAAATTTGCAAATATCAAGCATAAAAAAGAAAAAAATGATGCTGCAAAAGGAAAAACATTTACAATGATCGGCCGCGAGATTGCGATTGCGGTCAAAGAAGGCGGTCCGGATCCGGCGAATAATTCCAAGCTGCGTGATGTCATAGCCAAAGCAAAGGCAAACAATATGCCGAATGATACGATTGACCGCGGCATTAAAAAGGCAGCCGGAGATTCGAACAACGTCAACTACGAAGTTGTTACGTATGAAGGCTATGGCCCGGGAGGAACAGCGATTATTGTAGATGCGCTGACCGACAATAAAAACCGTACGGCAGCAAATGTGCGCAACTGTTTCACAAAAGGAAACGGCAGCATTGGCACACAGGGTTGCGTTTCGTATATGTTTGACAAAAAGGGACAGATTCTGATTGGCAAAGAAGAATGTGAGATGGAAGCCGATGACTTGATGATGCTGGCGTTGGATGCGGGAGCGGAAGATTTTAACGAAGAAGAGGACAGCTTTGAAATTACAACGGTTCCGGAGGAATTTCCTGCGGTGCGGGATGCATTAAAGGAGCAGGGGATTGTAATGACACAGGCCGAAATAACCATGATTCCTCAGACCTATGTAACGCTGGAAAAAGAGACGGATCTTACAGGCATTCGCAAAATTTTGGATATGCTGGATGAAGACGACGATGTACAGACCGTATATCACAACTGGGATGAATAGTGTTCCTGTGAAAAACTACCTGAACTGTTGTATTATTTACATGAAACGAAAATCAATATGGAGGAGCTATCTATGAAAAAATACTTTTTGCGGCATCCGAATGTGTGCCTTTTATTAAGACCGGCGGACTTGCAGATGTGTGCGGAGCGTTACCGAAAGAATTTGACAGGGAATACTGGGATGTGCGTGTCGTAATTCCAAATTACACATGCATTCCGGAGCATTTCAGAAATCAGTTTGAATATGTAACACATTTTTACATGGGCACCGGACCGATGCTTCCGGAAAAATATGTCGGCGTTCTCAAATATGTGCTGGATGGCGTTACTTTTTACTTTATTGACAACCAGGAATACTTTAATTGTGCGGTTCCTTACGGCGACATTCGTTATGACATTGAAAAATTCATTTTCTTTGACAAAGCGGTACTGTCCATGTTAAAGGCGATTGACTTCCAGCCGGATCTGGTACATTGCCACGACTGGCAGACGGGACTGATTCCGGTATATTTAAGAAATGAATTTCAGGGCGACATGTTCTATTGGGGCATGAAATCCATTATGACAATTCACAACTTAAAATTCCAGGGTATCTGGGATAAAAAGTATTCCAGGGCTTAAGCGGACTGACCAATAACCTGTTTGTACCGGATAAGCTTGAGTTCAACAAAGATGCCAGCATGTTAAAAGGCGGTCTTGTATATGCGGACTATATTACGACGGTCAGCGATACATATGCACAGGAAATTCAGACTTCTTATTACGGAGAAGGTCTGGACGGATTGCTGTCGGCAAGACATATGGATATGCAGGGAATTGTAAACGGTATTGATTATGATATTTACAATCCGGCAACGGATCCGAAGATTTACTGCAATTATGATGCAAGCAACTGGCGCAAGAAGAAGAGCAACAACAAGACAAAGCTGCAGGAAGAACTCGGTCTGGCCGTAGACAAGAAAAAATTTATGATCGGTCTCATTTCACGTCTGACAGATCAGAAGGGACTGGATCTGATCAATTATGTGATTGACCGCATTGTAGACGATTATACACAGCTTGTTGTTATCGGAACCGGAGATCCGGGATATGAAAACATGTTCCGTCATTATGCATGGAAATATGGTGATCGTGTATCTGCCAATATCTGTTATTCGGATGATCTGGCACATAAGCTGTATGCGGCAGCAGATGCATTTTTAATGCCGTCACAGTTCGAGCCTTGCGGACTGACACAGCTGATTTCTTTCCGTTATGGAACAGCGCCGATTGTGCGTGAAACAGGCGGACTGAAAGATACGGTAGAGCCGTTTAATGAATACGAAGACAGAGGGGATGGCTTCTCGTTCTCGAATTATAACGGTGAAGAGATGTTAAAAGTAATTAACTATGCCAAGAAAGTATTTTATGATATGAAAAAAGACTGGAACCATATGATTGACCGTGGTATGGCAAAAGACTTTTCATGGAATGCTTCCAAGTTCAGATATGAAGGACTGTACAATTATCTGATTGGAGATAAATAAAATAAAAACAGGCTGATGAGAAGTCAGCCTGTTTTTATTTGGAAACAAATGTGCCATGTATAAAATAACCGCATTCCACACATACTGATGAAAAATGTAAGTGAGGAATGTATATGAGCGACGTAAAAGAAAAAAAGAAGAACTGGAAGCGGAACTTTCGGATAATGAAAACATAAAAAACAACGGAGCGGTAACGCTGGAGGAAAATTATCACCATCATAAAATCTATCTGCTGTCTGTCATCGGAGAGATTGAAGGACATGAGTGTCTTTCTTCCAATACAAAGACAACAAAATACGAACATGTTCTTCCAAAACTGGCAGAAATAGAAGATGCTGAAAATATTGACGGTGTGATGCTGCTGCTCAATACGGTTGGCGGAGATATCGAATCCGGGCTTGCGATTGCGGAAATGGTAGCGTCATTAAGCAAACCGACCGTGTCGCTGGTGCTGGGCGGCAGTCATTCGATCGGGGTACCGCTGGCAGTGTCTACCAATTATTCCTTTATCGTTCCGACGGGTACGATGGTCATTCATCCGGTTCGTATGAATGGAATGGTGATTGGAGCGCCTCCTACTTACGATTATTTTAAACAGATGCAAAACCGGATCATCGGATTTATTGCGTCGCACTGCGATGCAAAAGAAGACCGTCTGGAAAAGCTGATGATGAATACAACGATGCTGACCAAAGATCTGGGAACGATCCTGGTAGGAAAAGAAGCGGTGGAAGAGGGCATTATCCGTGAAGTCGGCGGGATGAAAGACGCCTTAAAAAAGCTGCATGAAATGATTGCGCAAAGCAAAGAAAAGAAGAACTGCTCGGATACGCTCTAAAATTTTTCTAAATTGAGAAAAGTAAATGACATTTCCTCCAGGATATGGTAATATAATTTCATATGATTTTTACAGCAGAAAACGAAAACATGCCGTTTTCGTTTTTTGCTGTCAGTAGGGAGGCATACTATGTCATTATGGGAAGCAATTATTATGGGATTGATTCAGGGCATTACCGAATTTCTGCCGGTCAGCAGTTCCGGGCATCTGGCCTTGTTCCAGATTGCATTTGATCTGGAAGAAACTGGGCTGCTGTTTGACTGTTTGCTGCATTTCGGTACGCTGATTGCGGTTTTTGCAGTTTATTTTCGAGATATCTGGAAAATGATTTGCGAAGGTTTTGGAATTATCGGCGATTTTTTTATTAATGTAGGAACGGCTGTGTCCGGAATTACCGGAAACAAGAAAAAGCAGTACCGTAGAATTATATGCAATGGTTACCGAAAATTCGTGATGTTGGTGATTGTGTCTACGATTCCTACCGGCATTATCGGAGTGGCGGCTTCAGACCTGATTGAACAGGCATCAACGATATTAATCGTGCCTGGCATCTGTCTGATTATTACTTCCGTATTGCTCTTTATCGCGGATCGCTGTAAAGAAGGAAGCAAGACGCCAAAACATGTCAGCTATACGAACGCATTTATTATCGGTATTTGCCAGGGGTTTGCGACACTGCCGGGTATTTCCCGCTCCGGTACGACGATTACGGCATGTCTGCTCAGCGGATTTGACCGGAAATTTGCGGTGAAATATTCTTTTATTATGTCGATCCCTGCGATTTTGGGGTCTGTTGTTTTGCAGCTTTTTGATCTGGGAAAAGAACAGATTACAGCCACAGATTGGATAAACTATCTGGTTGGTACACTTGTAGCAGCTCTTGTCGGCTATATCTGCATTAAGATTATGCTGTATGTTGTAAGGCAGAAAAAGTATACGATC
This sequence comes from Eubacterium plexicaudatum ASF492, assembly GCF_000364225.2. Classification (GTDB taxonomy): domain Bacteria; phylum Bacillota; class Clostridia; order Lachnospirales; family Lachnospiraceae; genus Eubacterium_J; species Eubacterium_J plexicaudatum. The sequence goes on along the minus strand of NZ_AQFT02000001.1, from coordinate 1,680,199 downwards.
TTTTCGATTTACTGTCTGATTGTAGGTATTATTTCAATCAGCGCTTATTTTATACTGGCATAATGTGTTGCAGCTGCGTTGGAAGCATGGGTGGAATATTAATTAGAAACGGAGAAGTGAAATGGCAAAAAAACGTTCCTCATCAACATCCGATAACAGCGTCAATGCGGCGGTGTCCTTTAAATATGAAGTCACACTCTGGGCCGTACTTGCTTTGTCAATTATCCTGTTTATCAGCAACTTTGGATTTGCGGGAGCAGTCGGAAATTTTATCAGCAGCATCTTTTTCGGCCTGTTTGGACTGACCGCATACATATTTCCGATTTTGCTCTTTGCCGGAGTCGCATTTGTTATTGCGAATCGGAACAATACCACTGCGATTATAAAAACTGCGGCATCGGTCGGATTTTTTGTGTTTATCTGTATGTTTTTAGAACTGGTCTTTGGTGGAAATGATGTAAAAACACCGTTGGATTCTTATGTATGGGCGGCGGAACACAAGCTTGGCGGCGGATTGCTGGGCGGTCTGCTTACATGGCTCATTCGGCCAAACCTTGGTACGATCAGCGCATACATTATTGACATTATTATGCTTATTATCTGTATCGTACTTGTGACACAGCGGTCTTTATGGAAACCGATTCGCTCCGGCAGCCGGAAAGTATATGATTCGGCCAAAAATGAAACGATACGCCAGCGTCAGCAGTATCAGGAACGCAGGCAGCGGCGTATCGACAACAAAGTAAGCGGCGTATCGACAGATACAAGTCTGAAAAATGCACCGGGGCCGGAGGTATCCGACAATATCAGTGAAATTCGGCCGGATCCTGCTCTGCTGCAGGATTTTCCGATTTATATGATGAATCAGCCGCGTCCGGGCGATACGCCCGCAGCAAAAATGCCGCAAAGTCAGCCGGTATCACAGCCGGAGCCGCAGGTACAACAAACGCTCGCCGCAGCCGGAATGGATTTTGCGGATGTGATGTCGTTTCCATCTGCAAAAACCGGAGTGGCGGCAGAACCTTTGGATCCTATATCTATGGATAATATTATTCCGATTCAAAACCGGAAAGTAACGCTGGAACCAAATCTTACGATGCAGCCGGCGGGTATAACGCAGCCGCAACTGCAGCCGGAATCCGCAGCCGAAGAACCTGGGGGCGGGGCAGCCGCTGAAAATCCCAAAGAGGAGGAAGAGGATATTTTTTCCGGATACGGTGATATTTTTCCGAATTGTTTCCGAAAGCCGATCAGGAACAGGCGGATCATCCGGTAAAAGAGCAATCCGCATATTTGGAACCGGAACCGGTAAATAATTTCGCACCGGAAGACGGACTGGATTGTTTGAACGACACGGCCAACGAGATTGCGAATGATATTGTAAATGATATCGCAAATGATATTGCAGGCGATATCGCAATAAGTGTTGCATATGAAGAACCGGAGCCGCTTGCGGTGTCGGACAGCATAGAACCGGAGCCGCTTGCGGTGTTAGACAGCATGGATCTTGAGCCGCAGCCAGTGCCGGTTTCTGCGCAGGAGCTGATGGAGCAGGAGTTGATGGCTGCAGCGCCGGCGCCGAAACGGGTTGCGCCTACCCAGGTATCCGCGGCAGGTGCGGCGCCGACCGTGGCGAAACAGCCAAGGCAGACAGCAGCCGAGGCCGCGTCAAATGTGGCGGATGTACAGATGCAGCTAACGCAGCCGCCAGTGAAAATCAAACGGGAGTATATCCTTCCGCCGATTGATTTGCTGCATAACGGCAATCCGAATCAGACGGGAGATTCCAGAGAACATCTGCAGGAGACGGCACTGAAATTACAGCAGACATTAAAAAATTTTGGCGTAAATGTTACGATTTTAAATGTAAGCTGCGGCCCAACCGTAACCCGGTATGAGATTCAGCCGGAAATGGGGGTAAAAGTCAGCAAGATCGTCAATCTGGCCGATGATATTAAATTAAATCTGGCAGCGGCTGATATTCGTATTGAAGCGCCGATTCCGGGAAAAGCGGCAATTGGTATTGAAGTGCCAAATAAAGAAACGGTTCCGGTTGTGTTCCGGGAGCTGATCGAATCGGATGCATTCCGCAAACAGACTTCGCCATGTGCATTTGCGGCTGGAAAAGATATTTCCGGACAGGTAGTCGTTACGGATATCTGTAAGATGCCGCATCTGTTAATTGCGGGAGCAACCGGTTCCGGAAAATCAGTATGTATCAATACCATTATTATGAGTATTATTTATAAGGCAAATCCTGAAGATGTCAAGCTGATCATGATTGATCCGAAAGTCGTGGAGCTGAGTGTGTATAACGGAATTCCGCATCTGCTTCTTCCGGTTGTGACGGATCCGAAAAAAGCGGCAGGCGCGCTGCACTGGGCGGTATCGGAGATGATGGACCGCTATCAGAAGTTTGCGGATTACGGCGTCCGGGATATGAAAGGATACAATGCAAAGGTGAAAAAGATTGCGGACATTCCGGATGAGAACAAGCCGCAGAAAATGCCGTATATTGTAATTATTGTGGACGAGCTGGCAGACCTTATGATGGCAGCGCCCGGCGATGTGGAAGATGCTATCTGCAGACTGGCACAGCTTGCAAGAGCAGCCGGCATACATCTGATTATCGCAACACAGAGGCCGTCCGTAAACGTTATTACCGGATTGATCAAAGCAAATATGCCTTCTCGTATCGCATTTTCGGTTACCTCCGGCATTGATTCCAGAACCATTCTGGATATGAACGGGGCCGAAAAGCTGCTCGGAAAAGGCGATATGCTGTTTTATCCGCAGGGAATGCAAAAGCCGGTCCGTGTACAGGGAGCGTTTGTATCTGATTCGGAAGTATCCGATGTCGTGGAATTTCTGACGGAACGCAACGGTACGTCCGAGTACAGCAGTACTATTGCGCAGCAGGTTGCAGATGCGGCATCCGGAGCCGGTGCGGCAGCGGCAGATGCATCAGCGGCAGATGACAGGGATGTGTATTTTGCGGACGCAGCAAAACTTTTGATTGATAAAGAAAAAGCATCGGTCAGCATGCTGCAGAGATATTTTAAAATCGGCTTTAACCGTGCGGCTCGCATTATGGACCAGCTGGAAGAGGCAGGCGTAGTCGGACCGGAAGAAGGTACGAAACCACGCAAGATCATGATGAGTCCGGAGGAGTTTGCACAGTACGAAGAAGAGGTATTATAAGATTGCAAACGGTTGCAATCGAAAAAAGAACGGAAAGAAAGGAAGGTTTGCAGTGGCAAATTTAATTGATGGAAAACGTATCTCACAGGAAATCAAAGATGAATTAAAAGAAAAAACAGCCGGGCTGAAGAGACAGGGAATCGAAGGATGTCTTGCAGTCATTCAGGTAGGAGCGGATCCGGCGTCAACTGTTTACGTGCGGAATAAAAAGCGCGCCTGCGAATATATTGGAATTGAATCACGTTCTTTTGAACTGCCGGAAGAAACAACACAAGAACAATTGCTGGAACTGATTCAAAACCTGAACACCGATGAATTGGTAAACGGTATTCTGGTACAGCTTCCGGTACCGGATCAGATAGATGAGAATAAGATTATTCAGGCAATCGCACCGCAAAAAGATGTAGATGGTTTTCATCCGCAGAATGTAGGAGCGCTTACAAGCGGGCTGCCGGGATTTGTTTCCTGTACGCCGGCAGGCGTTATTCAGCTGCTGAAACGATCCGGTATTTCGATTGCCGGAAAGAACTGCGTTGTCGTCGGCCGCAGCAATATCGTTGGTAAGCCGATGGCGCTGCTGATGCTCAGGGAACATGCTACCGTTACGATTGCACATTCCAGGACGCAGAATCTGAAAGAAGTCTGCAGGCAGGCGGATATTTTAATTGTAGCGGTCGGAAAGCCGAAACTGATTGATGCTTCTTATGTAAAAGAAGGCGCCGTAGTGATAGATGTAGGCATTCACCGCAATGAGGACCAGAAGCTGTGCGGAGATGTGGACTTTGACAGTGTGTCCGCACATGCCGGTGCAATCACACCGGTTCCGGGCGGAGTCGGTCCTATGACGATTGCAATGCTTATGTATAATTGCGTGCAGGCAATGACGCGGTAAGGAGGCATCATCACCAGGATGAAATGTACAAAATGCGGAATGGAAGTCGCATCTTCTGCCCGGACATGCAGCCGCTGCGGGGAAACGGTTTCACGGGAATTTAATTACAAAAATATGGAAAAAGAGCTGCTTCATACGGTATGGGAAGAAGAGACGATTAACGGAATAGCAGGGAAATCCATACTTTATGGGCAACAGATGGAGCTGTCTGCGGCAGACGCCGGCAGCAAGCGGAAAGGAATGAGAACAATTAAAAACGGAATCAATATGAAGAAATGAACGAGTATAACGATATGGAAGAAATGGATGACGATGAAATCCCGCAGAAGCAGCCGGCAAAACTTGTGCTTGGCATATTGACAGGTGCCGTGGCGTTCGCAGGACTTGCGTTTTTTTTGCATAATTTTTCAACAGATTATGTATATGAAAAGGAAGAAGCACAATATTTGGACTGCTTAAAGATGATGGCAGCCGAAGATTATCCGGGGGCACTGGATTCGGTCGACCTGCTGCTGCGGGAAGAAGAAGACAGCCTTGCCTATCTGGGACTGAAAAATACGATTTGTGAAAAAAGCGGCGACAATAAGCTTCAAAAAGAAACACTGCAAAAATTATCAGTCTGGATGCCGACAATTATCAGGCATATGAAAAACTGCTGGCGTTGTACCTGGAAGAGGAAAACCAGCAGGGTATTGAAAAACTGGCAGCCGATGCGCCAAATTCTGCGATCGCAGCCATGCTTGGAGAATATCTGGTAGATACGCCGTATCTGGAACTGACACCCGGCGTTTATGATGCGATTCAGACACTTGTGATCACAAGTGAAGCAGGCAATACTATTTATTATACATTGGACGGCTCTTCCCCACAGGAAAAAGGAACGCCGTATTCGGCGCCGATCGCATTGGAACAGGATTATATTTATTCCGTACGGGCTATCTGTAAAAATGAAAGAGGCGCTTATGGAGAAGAAACCTCCGGAGAATACCAGATCGGCATTGATGCCGTTAATCGGTTTTCCGGTACCGGAGTGACTGCAGATGCATCCGGCACACCGATGACGCAGCCGTCCGTATATCCACAGAGCGGAACTTATACGACACAGCAGAGAATCACTATTGATGTTCCGATCGGATATCAGGCCTATTACAGCTGGTCGACATCAGAGGCGCTCACGCCGCAGAACGGGACGTTATACACCGGCGGCATTACGATGCCGGAGGGCAGCTCCGTATTATCTGTGATTCTTACAGACGGAAATGGCAGCAGCAGCGAGGTGACACAGGTCAGCTATACGTATCAGCCGTAAGGAATTTGCCGGGCATACAAAAAACATGCATTTTGAAAGAGGTTGTTTTCAAAATGCATGTTTTTGTATAAAAGAATCCTTACTGTTCCATCAGTTCAATTACACCCTGGTCAAGCTTTGTAATACGAACCTGTGAATAAATGGAAAAACCCTGTTCCTCAAGCTTAGCACGTCCCGGCTGAAAAGATTTTTCAATTAAAATACCAACGCCTGCAATCGTCGCATGTGCCTTGCGTATCAGGCGGATAGCTCCGGTAGCGGCTTCTCCGTTTGCCAGAAAGTCATCAATAATTAATACATGGTCCCGTTCACTGATTAAATGGCTGGCAAGCGTCAGCTCATAGCTGGTGCCTTTTGTATAAGAGGTAACAATGGTCTGGTACATGTTTTCATTCAGTACTTTGGATGGAGATTTTTTCAGGATCAGCAGCGGAACATGCATGGCATGTGCCGTCATCAGGGCAGGTGCGATACCGGAACTTTCAATCGTAACAATTTTCGTAATCCCGCTGTCTTTGAAATGCTCCGCAAAGTCTTCTCCGATCGCCTGCATCAGTTCCGGATCAATCTGGTGATTAATAAATCCGTCGACTTTTAAGATATTTTCGTTTAACGCATTGCCTTCTTTTAATACTCTTTCTTCCAGTAATTTCATAATCGCTTAATCCTCCTCGTTTACGTATCGTTTATCATGCTGTCAAATTAGTCCTGCGGATACAGTTCCTCGTAAAACTGCTCGGTTAAATAGTCTAAAAAGGCGTCCGTATAAGCAGGAAACTGCCGTACCAGCGATTGCTTCATAAAACGGCTGCGTTTAAAATATTTTTGCTGCAGTTCTTCGGTGGATGTGATTTCCATAGATGCGTCAATCGCAGCTGCATCGAAATGATCAAAAAACCATGTTTTTGCCGCTTCCAGCTCTTCGGTTTCTTTTTTTAACTGCAATTTTAAGCTGCCAAGCTGCATATAAGAGCGAATGCCGATTACGAGAAAAATAAGAAACAGGATGCCCATAACGACTCCCATAATACTTTTCATATAAGCGGCAAACCGCAGTGGTATGATGCCGGTAAACATAAGGAGCATCAAAATAATACCGGCGGCGCCTACAAGGATAAAAGAGTAGGCGGTGGACTTCATATCTTCATATTTTGTTCCCATTTCCACATAAGCCTTCGTTCCGTCAGACAGTGCCTGAAGATTTTCATGACTGTCGATCTGGCCGAGTATTTTCGCTTTCTGTTCTGCCGGAGAACTGTCGAGCTCAACGGGCAGGGCGTTTACTAAAGGAGAGCCGCATTCGGCACATTCGGTAATGCCGTCACGATATTCTGCCTTGCATTTTGGACACCACATAGTGTTCCTCCTGTTTGTCATTATTTTATCTGTACATTCGAATAAAAATCCGATATGATGAAATTATTATACCACATTTCAAACGAAAATCTATGGCAAATTGTAAATAGGAGTAAAATGATGAAAATAACGATCGTAGCGGTTGGAAAAATAAAAGAAAAATTTTACCGGGAGGCAGTGGCAGAGTTTCAAAAGCGTCTGAACCGGTATGTAAAGCTGGAAATAATAGAAGTTGCAGATGAAAAGACGCCGGAGGAAGCATCCGAACGGGAAAAAGAAATCATACTGGAGCAGGAAGGTGCGCGGATTCTGAAACATATCCGATCGGATACGTATGTGATCGCTCTGGCTATCGAAGGAAAAATGTCGGATTCGATAGCGTTTTCCGAAAAAATCCGGCTGCTCGGTGTAAACGGAACCGGTCACCTGGTATTTATAATCGGCGGATCACTTGGGTTAGCGGACGATGTATTAAAACGGGCGGATCTGAAACTGAGTTTTTCCCGGATGACATTCCCGCATCAGCTTATGCGTGTTATTTTGCTGGAACAGATTTACAGAAGTTATCGCATCATTAATCATGAACCATATCATAAGTAAGTGTGAAACAGAACGCTTCCATAGGGTTAGTATTATGGACTGACTCACTCAAAGATAGTTCTAAAAATAAGAAATACCAGAAGACAGGTTTTCGGCTTATTGTAATTCGCCGGAAGTCTGTGTATAATAGAAATAAATAATAGGGATTTGGAAAAATACACATTTTCCGGCAGTGGTATATGGAAAGAAAGCAGGTGGATAAAATGGGAGACATGGAAACAAAGCAGACAAAATGGGAAGAATTAAGCATATCCAATGATTTCCTGTTTGGAAAGGTCATGCAGAATCCGGAATTGTGCAAAGAGTTATTGCAGAGGATTCTCCCGGATTTGAACATTGAACGGATTGAGTATCCCCAGCTGCAGAAAAGCATCAATATGGATATGGATGCCCGCAGTGTGAGGCTGGATGTGTATGTAAAAGATGAGAAAGAAGTTGTTTACGACATAGAAATGCAGGTAAGCCATACAAAGGAACTTCCTAAGAGAAGCCGGTATTATCAGAGTATGATTGACCTGCAGCTTATTGATAAAGGGCAGCTTTATGATGAGTTAAAGCGAAGCTATGTAATATTTATCTGTACATTCGATTTATATGGGAAAAGACGACATATTTATACCTTTGAAAATATCTGTAAAGAAGACGGCAGCATTTCTATGGGGGATGAGACGGTAAAGATATTTCTCAATGCAAAAGGAACTTTGGATGATGTGAGTGATGAATTAAAGGCGTTCCTTGATTATGTGGCAGGAAAGAGGCCGAAGGACGCCTATGTGCAAAGATTGGAAGAAGCTGTAAAAGAGGCCAAGAAGAATAGAGACTGGAGGCATGAGTATATGACATTGTTGATGAGAGACCAGGAGAATGTGAAAATTGGAGAAAAACGTGGAGAAGAAAAATGCTTATGTTAATGGAAAGGCTGATAGAAGATAAGCGTTTTGATGATATTGCCAGAATAAAGGCGGATAATGGTTATCGTCATAAACTTTATTTGGAGTATCATATCATTTAAAAGCAGCACATCACAGGACAGAAAATTTTAAAGATTTTCTGTCCTTAATAATATTACGAGATTTTTCGCACTTAGGCGTGTTATGGAGGACCATATCATAAGTAAGTGCGGAATCTTGCAGAGGTTTAGGAAGTGCCTGTAAGCAAAATATTTGTATAAAAGGGAATTCTGAAAGGAAGATTTCGTATGGAAAAGCCGGAAATGATTATCTTTGATTATGGACGTACATTAATTTACCAACCGAATTATAATGCTTCTAATGGAAATAAAGCAATTTATCCATATATAGACAAGAATCCACACAATATTTCTTTTGAAGAATATGACAGGAGCAATATAGAACTGTTTGAGAAATCAAAGCAGAAAGAGGAAAGTATCTTGAAATCCATGAGCATAATTTTTTAAGGCTGTTTTTAGATTATATGGATATTTCTCTGTCTGTTTCGTTGGAAGAAGCTGAGATAATAATCATGAATGGAATATCTCAAGGTGCAGTTGTGCCCTATGCGGATATTATGATCGACTACCTTAATGCAAAGAGAATAAGAACAGGAGTGATAAGCAACAATTGTTTTTCCGGTGCTGCTTTAAAGGAGCAGTTTGACCGTCTGCTCCCGGGAAACAGATTTGAATTTGTGTTAACTTCAAGTGATTACATATTCAGAAAGCCGCATAGCATGATGTACAGGATAGCATTGCAGAAATCGGGATTAACGGCAGATAAAGTGTGGTATTGCGGCGACAGTATGGAAAATGACATTTACGGAGCAAATGGTGCTGGAATGTTTCCTGTTTTATATGAAGGAAGAACGGAGGATGAACCCCATTTTCTATCTGATCAAAACCATAGGGATACTCCTGATTTCGAATATCTGCGTATTCATGATTGGCGGGAGCTGATAGATATTTTGGCATGATAAAACTGTAAATGGAGTTTAAATGGCGGCACATCCTCAATACCGTTATTTTCAGGGGAGCTGTAAAAGGTAATATAAGAGACTTTTGACGCAAAAGGCATCAGATTGGATGTGTATGTAAATGATGGAAAAAGCACAATATATGATATAGAAATGCAGGCAGTCACTTCAAAATACTTACCAAGAAGAGCCAGATATTTATGTGGCAGGGAAGAAGCCGAAGGATGCATATGTGAAGAGGCTGGAAGAAGCGGTAAAAGAGGCCAAGAAGAATAGAGAATGGAGGCATGAGTATATGACGTTGTTGATGAGAGACCAGGAGAATGTGAAAAAGGAAGAGAATATGGTGAAGAACTGATGCTTGCTTTGATACAAAAATTGGTGGCAGATAAACGGTTTACTGAAATAGAGAGAATGAAAGACGATAAAGATTATCGTCTGAAACTATACAAAGAATATCATATTATTTGAGAACAGGAACATGATAGGGCAGAGCATTTCCGTGCTCTGCCTTGCTTGACATAATAATATAGGGCTATTTTTCGCACTTAGGTGTGTTATGGAGAACCATATTACAAGTAAGTGCGAAACAGAACGAATGCTCTTAGAAATAAAAGAGAATTATGGCCTGTAAGCGGCTGCTTATTAGCGATGGAAACGATAACCAATTCCGGGTGTGTAAAGTAATATCTTTTATTTTGTATTCGGAAGATACAGGTTCTGCACATCGACGTAATACATTCTTTATTCTTGCAAGAACTTCTTCATGATAAAACGGTTTTGTAATGTAGTCATCGGCTCTGGAACGAAGAAGTTCAATGCGAATTTCAGGTTGATTTTTAGCTGAAATAATAATAACAGGTGTAGTATTGTTTGTCGTTTTTATATGGGCAAATATCTTTTCACCGGAAAGCTCCGGCAGCATTAAATCCGGAAGAATTAAATCGTAAGTATTTGATGAGATTTTTTCGATTGCTTCTATACCATTATAACAAGAAATAACCTGATAGTGACAATGGAGGGTACGGAAAACCATGGAAGAAGAAAATCAAGACTGGAGGTGGTGGAACGAAAGGCGGAGGCAGTGCGCCTTATGTTCCAGCTCTATGCTTCCGGAAAGGGATACAAGGCTATTGTGGGACGGATTAACAGGGAAGTCTATCGAACTAAGTTGGATAACGCTTTTTCAGTGGCACAGATAAAATCAATTCTCACAAATCCGGTATATATTGGGAAGGTGCGTTATGACGTAAGGAGAGACTGGAATGAAAAACGAAGGAACAATATCAATCCCAATCCTATTGTTGCAGACGGAAAACATGAAGCAATCATATCGGAGGAGTTATGGGAACAGGTTCAGTTTATGATTTCGCAGAAGAATGGAAAGCCAGCCAGAATCTACGACGGGGAATATCCGCTGACAGGTATCCTAAAATGCCCTCAATGTGGCGCAGGCATGGTGATTTCCAGGACAACGAACCGAAACAAAGACGGCAGCAAACAGAAGCTTACCTATTACGCCTGTGGGAACTGGAAAAATAAAGGAACCACCGTATGCCACAGCAATATGGTCCGGGTAGAAAAAGCGAATACGTTTGTGTACAATCAACTGGATAAACTGTTAAGCGACGAGAAATTCTTTAAAGAGGTTGTGGGCAGAGTTAACCGGGAGCATAGAATCTTAAAGGAAAACGCCATAAAGGAACGGGAAGTCCAGGAAAAGAGCCTGGAAAAATCAAGGTTCGCCAACAGAGAAACCATGAACTTTACGAAGACAGCGAGATTTCCAGGGAGGAATTTTTAACACGCAGGGAGGAATTAAACCGGCAGCTATGTGAACTTCGTGAAAAACAGACGGAAACATCCATGGTGATTCCATTAAATTGAAGCTATCAGATGAGCTGATTCAATTTCTACAGGACTATGGCGGCACACCTCCAGACGGTGCGCCGTCTGTTTTTATGTTTCGGGAACTGGGGATTAAGACCATGGATTTGGAGCTTGTGTTATCATAAATAAATTTAATCAGAAAGAAGGATGAAAAGGTGATGAAAAACAATTTGAACCGGTATATTGCGGCAGAATATGAAAATTTGAAATCAGAGCTGGAGCAGAGGGAGTTTGTGGAAAAAATAAGGTTCCTGATGATGGCAAAGGATAAAGATTTTACAGATTATTATTCCACCCATAGCCTGACAAAAGAAGAATTTTATTCAGTCCTGGATACTTTATATGGAATGAATAATCTGTGGATGTTATCAGGATTTATTCGTCAGAACAGACAGGTCTTGTTTCAGGAAGTCCGAAGTAGCATGAACGGCTTGTAAAGTCCGGATTTCACGGAAACGTGCAGATTTGGAAAGGAAACCATGCTGTCAAGAATGTTCCAGGTCATGGAACGATTTCAGTTAAATAACTGTATGGTGGCAGAGGATGGGGGTTCGGGTTATACCGTGGCTACCCGGAGGATGAAAGCATACTCATTTACAACAAGGAATGAGAAAAATGTGCCGCAGATTATCCTGCAGGGGAACTGGGTGGAGCAGTGGGGCTTTGAGATTGGCTGCAGCGTGTCTGTGGAGTGTTACCGGAATAAGCTGGTTATTTTAAAAGACTGAAAAATATTGTGGTCTGTTCGTATGAAATATGATAAAATATCAGTAAGAGCAGGAGGTGAGGCCATGAATACAGATACTACCATAGCGAAAAACATCCGTGTGGCTGATGAGAAAGCCAGCTATGATGCGGCCTGCAAGCGTCTGCTTTCGGAGAAGATTATTCTGGCATGGATTATGAAGAACTGCCTGGAAGAATACCGTGACTGTGATGTGGAAGAGATTGCGGAAAAATATATTGAAGGTACACCGCAGGTGGGCGAAGTGGCAGTTGCAGCGGATGAAACCAACCGTGTTTCTATGATACAGGGAGCTGGAAACGAGGACACTTCTCTGACGGAGGGAACTGTTACCTATGATATCCGCTTTTTCGCGATAGCTCCTGTATCCGGTGAATTGATTCGTTTGATTATCAATATAGAAGCCCAAAATGATTTTTATCCGGATTATCCATTGATAAAAAGGGGAATCTATTACTGCAGCCGGATGATTTCCGCCCAATATGGAACAGAGTTTACAAATTCCCACTATGAGAATATCAAAAAAGTATACAGCATATGGATTTGTATGAATCCGCCAAAGAGCCGTGAAAACAGCATTACTCGTTATTACATTGCGGAAGAAAATCTGGTGGGCAGTGTAAAGGAACGGAAAGCGGATTATGATTTGATGGCGGCTGTCATGATTTGTCTTGGGAAAGAGGGAGATTCGGGTACAGATTTATTGAAATTGTTGAATGTGCTTCTGTCCACGGAGACAGGTTCACAGGACAAGTGCCAGATATTGGAGGAAGATTTTCATATCAGAATGACTTTAGCCTTGGAAAGTGAGGTGTCGCTTATGTGTAATTTAAGTAAGGGTGTGGAGGAGAAAGGGAAGATTTATGGAGCCATTACTGCTTACAAAGATGTAATGTTATCAGAAGATGTAATAATAAAAAGTTAAAAGAAAAATTTCGAGTAACAGAAGAAGCAGCAAAAATATACTTGAAAGAAGTGGAAAAGGCGTAGCCTTCATTTTTCAACTGATATTCTCAGAAAGTGAGGTGTCGCTTATGTGTAATTTAAGTAAGGGTGTGGAGGAGAAAGGAATTCGGAAAGGGATAGTAGCTATGGTATCTACATTAAAAGAGTTACAGATAGCGGATGAAATTATCTTGAGTAAGATTCGAGAGAAATTTGGTCTGACAGAAGAAACTGCAGAAACTTACTTGAAAGAAATAAGTTAAATATTTCAGACAGAGCATTTTTGTGTTCTGTCTGAAATAATATTACGAGATTTTTCGCATTTAGGTATGTTATGGACAGCCATATCATAAGTAAGTGCGAAACAGAACGAATGCTCTTAGAAATAAAAGAGAATTGTGGCCTGTAAGCGGCTGCTTATTAGCGATGGAAACGATAACCAATTCCCCAGACCGTATCAATATATGGTGCCTCTGTTCCTGCTTCGTCCAGTTTTTTGCGTAATTTACTTATATGTACATTGAGCGTGTTGTCATCCGCAATATATTCCTTTCCCCAGATCAGTTGATATAAGGTTTCTTTCGTAAAAGTTTGTTTTGGACGTTTCATAAAAAGTTTTAGAAGATGATATTCGGTAAGAGTTAAATTTAGCTCCTTATTGTCGACATATACTTTATGATCTTCTGTGCGTAAAGTAATATCTTTTATTTTGTATTCGGAAGATACAGGTTCTGCACATCGACGTAATACATTCTTTATTCTTGCAAGAACTTCTTCATGATAAAACGGTTTTGTAATGTAGTCATCGGCTCCGGAACGAAGAAGTTCAATGCGAATTTCAGGTTGATTTTTAGCTGAAATAATAATAACAGGTGTAGTATTGTTTGTCGTTTTTATATGGGCAAATATCTTTTCACCGGAAAGCTCCGGCAGCATTAAATCCAGAAGAATTAAATCGTAAGTATTTGATGAGATTTTTTCGATTGCATCTATACCATTATAACAAGAAATAACCTGATAATGATTTCTTGCCAATAATTCTGAAAGTATAAAACAAATTTCTTTATCGTCTTCAATAAGCAGGATTTTAAACATAGATTTACCTCCAAACCATAAAGCGTAGAATGTCCATATTTATTGCCGATAAAAATAGTATCATGAATGACAGCATTATTCAATGGGTAATATCAGAACGTATCTTAAAAATCATTTGTGCAATCTGCACGCTCCATTTGCGGAAATCCTAAAGAAAAATTTATGATTTTATGAAATTTTAAGATTTATCTTAACAAAAAATTAGAAAAATGTATTATTCTAAAGAAGGAGGTGCAGGGAAACTATGGCAGATAAGGTGTTGGAAATGAAAAGTATTTGTAAAGCATACGGTAGAAATGTTGTTCTAAATAATATCAATATAACGATAAAACGAGGGGATATATACGGATTAGTTGGAGAAAACGGAGCCGGGAAAAGTAGCCTTATGAAAGTAATTACAGGATTAACAGCACCCACATCGGGAGAAATTTTTCTATTTGGCAAGAGAAATTTAGGAGATGAATGCAATAAGATAGGATGTCTAATTGAAAATCCGGCATTATATATGGATATGACAGCAAGACAGAATCTTGAGATACAACGCACACAACGAGGAATTCCAGGTAAAAATAGTATTGATGAAGTGCTGGAAATTATGGAATTACATGACACAGGTAAGAAAAAAGTCAAAGCATTTTCTTTGGGAATGAAACAAAGATTAGGAATTGCGATTGCCTTATTAGGCAAACCTAAATTTTTAATATTAGATGAACCAATAAATGGTTTGGATCCTACTAAAATAAAATATATACGAGAAATTTTAATTGAGATGAATGAGAAAGAACAAACTACAATTTTAATATCCAGCCATATTCTGCCGGAACTGAATCAACTTGCAACAGTATATGGTTTTATACATCAAGGTAGCGTTTTGCAACAGATTACAGATAAGGTGTTAGAAGAAAAGTGCAGGCGACACATACATATTGAAGTAGATAATGTAGAAAAGGCCGGTTGCATTCTCGATAAAAGATATCCTAAAAATAAACTTAGAATATGTAAAGAAAACATTGTTAAAATTTACGAATATGAAGGAACTATTTCAGATATCGCACGAGAATTGGTTTATGGTGGTGTAGGAGTTGAACGAATTGGATATGAAGGGGAAGGATTGGAAACGTATTACACGAACTTGTTAGCGGAGGTGAAAAAATGAGACAACTGAAGGCGGAATATTATAAAATAAAGTATTCACGAGCCTCAAGAGTAATTGTGTTTTTCATGGTTTTAATGTTTTTTCTTCCGTTTCTTGTGGGAAACGATACATTGTTTATGACCTTTGGTGATTATCGAAATATAGATAGTATTGGATGGATTTGTTATATTGATGACTTGGAGAATATAAAAGCTGCTGAAATAAGCAGATTTGCATTATCAATTAACTTTTTTACTTGGATTGGCTTGATTGTTTATACTACATCAATGGTGCTAATTGAATTTCAGCAAGGCACAATTCGGGCTTCCGTTGTGTACGGGATAAATAGAACAGTATTATTTCTAAGTAAATGGTTGATTCTGAATTTATATTATTTTACTCTTTATTTTATTGTTGAAGTTTCTTTAGGCATTGGTTTGGCCCGAAAATATGGGTTTCATTATACAGGAAATGAATTTGTGGTATTTCTTGGCGTGGCGTTTTTAAATATGATCGCAATGTTGGGAATGGAAGCGATTGTATTAGTCATCGCCATACTGTTAAAAAATTCAGGTCTTGTTACAGCTTTTGCTTGTGTGTATTTTTTTGCAGGAGCAATTACTTATCCAATGGTGTATGAAAATTTTGAAAATCGCTCTATTTTAATAAAAATATTTTGTATGACAAATCCGGCTATGTATATGTATAATATTTGTGGTTTTCAAATTTCGGACAGATTGATCAGTGGAACAATCATTTATGGTTTTGGGGCATGTTTGTTAGGAGTATTTTTGATGCATTATATATTGAAACGGCAAGAACTATAAGCGATTGGGAAAATCAACGAAACATATGATGAAATAATAAAAATTTAGCGGAGGAGAAATGTTTCCGATTGTCTGTATCATAATATTAGCGCTCTTTTTAGGAGCGCTGTTAATATATATATTCAAACTAAAACAGGAATTACACAGAATTCAGCGTTGGGTTGAAAATAATGAGTATATATACTTTGTTAATATGTTCGATAAGGATATTGAAAGCTTAGCGGTTAGTATTAACAGACGAATTAGAGAGGAAGAAAAGAAAGAAAATCAATTAAGGAAGCAAGAAAAAATTTAAAAAAGAAAGTTGCTAATTTATCACATGATTTGCGAACACCATTAACAGTAATAATAGGCTACTTGCAGTTGATCAGATTAGAAAAAGAGCCGGATGAGCCGATTCATAGTTATTTACTGCATATTGAAATGAAGGCAACGTATTTAAAACGTTTGGTAGATGAATTATATCTGTTATTTTGGAGTAAAGCAATAGATCATGAAATAGAAATGCAGGATATTAACATTACAAACGTTACTGCCACCTTATTAAAGGAATATATACAAAACTCTAAAGTGGCTTCCGAACAAATGGACATTCAATTGCCGCATGAAGATATCTATGTACGAGGACAAGAGAAAATAATTATAAGGATATTATATAATATTATTGATAATGCTATAAAGTATAGTAAAGGAGATATCGTTTTTTGCCTGTATGCAAAGGAGTCAAATTGTTATATAGAGCTTGCGAATCAATCGGATTTTATCAGCACAGAAGAATTGAAAAATATTTTTGAATTATTTTATACGAAGGATGAAGCGAGAATTAACAGTGGTGGAATTGGACTCTATACAACTGAAAAATTAGTGAAGCAATTAAATGGAAAAATAACTGCCGAATATTACAACGGAGAATTTAAAATTCGTATAAAAATTCCGTTAATAAAAAATGTATTGTAGAAAGGACGGAACATCCATTGAAAACGGAATCGGTTGCTATGATGAAGTTTTGATTTACTTGAAGTTCTTCCCTAAAATGTATATAATGGTGTAGATTGAACAAGATGGAACAAGATCAATCTCAATCGCATCACAAACAGTCATGCAGACTCAGCCCGTATGGAGACGCAAAAGAATTTGTCAGATATACACAAAAAAGGAAGGGAATATATGAGAAAATTAGCTTTAAGTGATGAAATATTGCTGAAAATAGAGAAGCCCGCAAGGTATATAGGGAATGAAATGAATAGTGTGATGAAAGACATTCATAAAATAGACATCCGCTTTGCCATGTGTTTTCCGGACGTATATGAAATCGGCATGTCGCATCTTGGCATGAAGATTTTATATGAAATGTTTAACCGTCGGGAAGATGTATGGTGTGAACGGATTTTTTCGCCATGGCCGGATTTGCATAAGATCATGAAAGAGCGTGAAATTCCGTTGTTTGCACTGGAGTCACAGGATTGTGTGCGTGATTTTGACTTTATTGGCATTACGATTCAGTATGAAATGTGTTATACGAACATTTTACAGATTTTGGATCTGGCACAGATACCGCTTTTGGCGGCGGAACGTACGATGCAGATGCCGATTGTAATAGGAGGAGGTCCCTGTACCTATAATCCGGAACCGATTGCTGCGTTTTTTGACCTGATTTATATTGGAGAAGGGGAGATTTCTTATGACGCGTTATTTGACCTGTATAAACAGGCAAAGCAGGAAGGATGGTCCCGAAAGGAATTTTTAGTACGGGCTGCGTCCATTCCTGGCATTTATGTGCCGCTTTTGTATGATGTATATTATAAGGAAGATGGCACGATTGAAAAAACGGTTCCGAATACGCCCGGTGTACCGGATAAAGTGCAAAAACAGCTGGTGATGGATTTTACGCATTCAATCTACCCGACAAAGCCGGTCGTTCCTTTTATAAAGATTACACAGGACCGCGTTGTGTTAGAGATTATGCGGGGCTGTATCCGTGGATGCAGATTTTGCCAGGCAGGGCAGATTTATCGTCCGACCAGAGAAAAAGATGTGGAAGTATTAAAACGGTATGCGGATGAAATGCTGCGCAGCACCGGTTACGATGAAATTTCGCTGACTTCTTTAAGTTCCAGTGATTATTCGATGCTGGAAGAGCTGGTTACGTATTTAATTGACAATTTTAAGGAAAAAGGCGTGAATATTTCTCTGCCGTCGCTGCGGATTGATGCGTTTTCTCTGGATGTGATGAGCAAAGTACAGGATATTCGCAAATCCAGCCTGACGTTTGCACCGGAAGCCGGCTCTCAGCGTATGCGGGATGTGATTAACAAAGGGCTTACCGAAGAAGATATTTTACATGGCGTAGGACTTGCGTTTGAAGGCGGGTGGCAGAAAGTCAAGCTGTATTTTATGCTTGGACTGCCGCAGGAAACGGACGAAGATATGCGGGCCATTGCGGAGCTTGCAAATAAAATCGCGGTACGGTATTATGAAATACCAAAAGAGCAGAGAAACGGCAAATGCCAGATTACGGTCAGCACTTCCTTTTTTATTCCAAAACCGTTTACTCCGTTCCAGTGGGCACGGATGTATGATAAGGAAGAATATAAGCGGCGTGCAAAAGTCGTGAATGATGCCGTAAAAGAGCAGCTGAATCGGAAAAGCATCAAATATAATTGGCATGAGACGGATATCTCCGTACTGGAAGGAGTGCTGGCACGGGGCGACCGCAAATTGGCACAGGCCATTTTGTATGCATATGAAGACGGCGCTTTATTTGATTCCTGGTCGGAATTTTACGATCATGAACGCTGGCAGCGTGCGTTTTCAAAAGCCGGCATAGATACGGATTTTTATACGATGCGGGAACGCGGGGAAGAGGAAGTATTTCCATGGGATTTTATTGACGACGGAGTTTCCAAGCAATATCTGCTGCGGGAGTGGAAACGCTCCAAACAGGGAGAAGTAACGAAAAACTGCAGAATGCAGTGCGGCGGATGCGGTGCAAATCAATATGGAGGAGGAGTCTGTTTTGAAAATCAGAATTAAATTTCGTAAATATGGGGTAATGAAGTTTATCGGTCATCTGGATATGATGCGATTTTTTCAAAAGGCTATCCGTATGAGCGATATGGATATCTGCTATTCCGAAGGATTTAACCCGCATCCGATTATGTCATTTGCAGCGCCTTTGGGTGTTGGCATTACAAGCGATGGGGAATATATGGATCTGGAAGTGCATACGTGCGCTTCTTCTTCGGATGCCATACGTGCTTTGCAGGCGGTTATGCCGGAAGGGATTGAGATTACCGGTTATGTGCGGCTTGACGATCGCGCGAAAACAGCGATGTCTGTCGTAAGTGCGGCAGATTATGAACTCTGGTATAAACAGGAATATGAAATGCCGGCGCAGCTGTCGGATTATGAAAAGCTGACGCAAATGCTGGAGCAGTTTTTTACCTTACAAAAAGAAGTGCTTGTTACGAAAAAGACAAAAAAGAGTGAAAAAGTGATGGATTTAAAGCAGCTCGTATACGACTTTCAAATTCAAAAGCCACAGGAGCAATATTTTAACCGGCCTTCGTTTTACATGAATGTGCGTACCGGAAGTACGGATAATGTAAAACCGGAACTGGTAATGGAAGCGTTTTTGCAGTTTTTTGACCTGACATATGATCCGTTTGCCATGCAGATTCATCGAAAAGATGTGTATGAAACGGATGCGGACGGAGTTCTGCGGTCACTGCTGCATGCCGGGAAAGCCGTGGAATAATATGAAATGGAAAAATAGAATGAATTCCAAACGGGGGAATGATATACGGGGCATTGTGATGATCATCCTTTCCGCGTTTTGCTTTGCCTGTATGAATGTCTGCGTGCGGCTTGCAGGGGATATTCCGTCCGTACAGAAAAGCTTTTACCGCAACCTGGTAGCTGCGGTTTTGGCGGGTGGGATCGTATACCGCAACCATGTTTCCCTGCGGGTAAAAAAAGATGCCGCTCCGGCGCTGGCGCTGCGATGTCTGTTTGGCACGTTAGGCATACTTTGTAATTTTTATGCCATTGATCATCTGCTGATTGCAGACGCTTCTATTTTAAATAAACTGTCGCCGTTTTTTGCCGTTGTGTTTTCTTTTCTGTTCTTAAAAGAAAAGATTATGCCTTTCCAGGCATTTTGTATATTAACGGCGTTTGGCGGATGCCTGTTTATCGTAAAGCCGGGATTTGAAAATACGGAGCCGTTACCGGCGCTGATCGGAATGCTGGGAGGGTTTGGCGCAGGGATGGCGTATACGATGGTACGAAAGCTGGGATCACTGGGCGTAAAAGGTCCGATCATTGTGTTTTACTTTTCCATGTTTTCCTGTATCGCAGTCATTCCATCGGTTGTGCTTAATTATACGCCGATGACGCTGCGCCAGCAGGTCGTGCTGCTGCTGGCCGGAGTATGGGCTGCCGGAGGTCAGTTTTCCATTACGGCGGCATATACTTATGCGCCCGCCAAAAAGATTTCCATTTATGATTATTCGCAGATTCTGTTTGCATCCCTGCTTGGATTTATAATGTTTGGAGAAATCCCGGATCGTTACAGCTTTGTCGGGTATTTGCTGATTATCGGTTCTTCCGTGCTTATCTTTTTATACAATCAAAAAAGCATGCGGGAGACAGACAGGACGTAAAAAAGTTACTGTGCACATCGAAGGTGTGAACAGTAATGAAAAAGAAAGGCAGGAGTATGAAAAAATGATCGGTCATAAAATGGGAGGTATGTTTGTACGGATCAATCCGCATACATCTTCAGGTATTGATACGGTAAAAACCGGAAACAGGATTCGAAACCTGTGCAGAGAGCGTGGTGTTACGGTCAGACAGGTGCAGCAGAAGATCGGTGTCGGCGCACAGTCCGTCTATGCATGGTTTGCAGGAAAGACGCTGCCGAATCTGGATCATATTTATGAACTGAGCAAAATGCTGGACGTTTCCATGGATGAGATGATTGTAGGAAAAGAACCGGAAGCAGACTTTTTTATAAAGCCGGAAAAAACGGAAGAAAAAAGGTCCGGAATTATCGTTTTAAAATATCTGGCTATGGAAGTATTAAAATAAAATGTTAAAAATAAGCAGTCGGTCCGGCCATCAGGTTTTTCTTCCGCTTTGGATGCAGGGAACGAACAGCGCGTTAAAGGTTCATGGAATTGAACAGATCATCTTTGTCGTCCTGTGAAATTGACAGATAGCGTTTGGTTATTTCGATACTGGAATGGTTGTATATATTCATAATCAGTGCGCTGGGCGTTCCTTTTTTCCATGCGTGGTAGCCAAACGTCTTACGCATGGAATGGCAGCTGATATTACCTTCGATATGGGTTTCCAGTGCGGCCTGTTTAATAATGTGATACGCGCGGTTTCTGGTAATATGAGTAAAATGGTTGTTTTTATGACAGAAAATATATTCGTTTTCACTGATAAACGGACAGTGCTGCCGTAAAAGCTTGAAAGAACGGATGCAGCTTTCATTTAGTGCAATCTCCGCATGTTTGTGCGTTTTTTGCTCATATACTTCAATATGTCTGCGGTATACGTTTTTCTTCGGATCAAAAATGTCCGTCCATCGTAATTGCAGCAGATCTCCAATTCGCAGTGCGGTATTGATTCCTGTAACAAATAGTGTATAATCCCGGTATCTGTGACGGGATAAAAAATAGGACTTCATTTGTTCGATTTCTTCCAATGTCCTGATCGGCGTTGTTATCATAACGATCCCTCCGTTTATCTTTTGAATAGTACGGCAGAGCGTTTTTCAAGACGCTCCGTTGTATTTCATTTTAAAGATAATTTTTGATTCTGGCAATAGCGGATTGTATTACCCAGGCCGTTACTGTTCACACCTGCGGTGCTCACAGTAACACTTTGCGAAGTTCTTATTGCGGTACACAGCCAGATATGCTAGAATGCAAGTATTCGAAACAAGTAACTGTTAACAACACAAGAAAATAGGAGCAGCCAATGATGCGTGGAGATTATAAAAAATTAGAACCGACGGCAAAGATTTTTGTGACCGGAAGTGCGGGGTTTATCGGTTACCATCTGGTAAAAGCGCTTTTGGACTATGGATGTCATGTTGTCGGAATTGACAATATGAACGATTATTACGACGTGTCTTTAAAAGAGACGCGGCTTGGCCTGTTAACCAATCATGATCGTTTTCGTTTTTTTCAAAAAGATCTGACGGACAGGCAGGCGCTGGAGCAGATTTTTCAGGATGAAAAACCGGATATTGTAGTAAATCTTGCCGCACAGGCAGGCGTACGTTACAGCATTGATTTTCCGGATACGTATATTCAGTCTAATATTGTCGGATTTTACAATGTACTGGAATGCTGTCGCCATTATCCGGTTCGTCATCTGGTGTACGCGTCCTCCAGCTCGGTATACGGGTCCAATAAAAAAATTCCGTTTTCTACGGATGATCAAACGGACCGGCCGGTAAGCCTGTATGCGGCGACGAAAAAATCAAACGAACTGATGGCGTACTGTTACAGCAAACTGTATGGAATATCGGTTACGGGACTGCGCTTTTTTACCGTGTACGGGCCGATGGGCAGACCGGATATGGCTTATTTTAAATTTGCCGAGAAAATATTGCGTGGAGAACCGATCCAGGTGTATAACAACGGAGATATGAAACGTGATTTTACGTATGTGGATGATATTGTAAAAGGCGTAATTAATATTCTGCCGAACGTTCCGTTAGAAAAAGACGGCGCCCGGTATAAAGTATACAATATTGGCAACAACCGTCCGGTCAAGCTGGCAGACTTTATTGAAACGCTGGAACACTGTCTTGGCAAGACTGCCAAAAAAGAATTTTTGCCAATGCAGCCGGGGGATGTTTACCAGACGTATGCAGATATCCAGGATCTTGTGGATGATTTTGAATTTCGGCCGGATACGCCGATTGAAGAAGGAATGAGAAGATTTACGGACTGGTTTTTGTCATACAGATAAAACAGGGGGAACAGGCAGATGCGGAGTGAAGCGGAAGTAAATCATGCAATTGAAAAATATGCGGATACGATACGCCGCATTTGCTTTTATCATCTCAAAAATCAGGCAGATACCGAAGATGTTTTTCAAAATGTATTTTTAAAATATATGCTGCATGAAGAAGTCTTTCAAAATGTGGAACATGAAAAGGCGTGGCTGCTGCGTGTGGCGATCAATGAGTGCAAAGATTTTCTGAAAAGTTTTTTCAGACGCAGTATGGCTCCGCTTGAAGCAGTTGCGGAACTAGAAGCACAGCTGCCGGATGATCACCGGGAAGTTTTGGAAGCGGTGTTATCCCTGCCAAAGCAATATAAAGATGTCATATATCTGCATTATTATGAAGGATATACGGCATCGGAAATCGGGAAAATACTCGGCAAGAAAGAAAATACCGTGTATTCGCTGCTTTCCAGAGGACGGGGGATACTGAAAAAAGAGCTCGGAGGTGATAGCATTGGCAAATAAGATACACGACGCATTTGAAAATGTAAAAGCAGATCCGGCGCTTACGCAGTCTACCATACGGTATTTGGAACAAAAACGCAGCAGGCAAATGCGGTTTGTTCATCTTCCGGTATATAAAACACTTGCCGCCGTCTGTGCGATGGTCGCCATTCTGATCGGAGTCGGCGGTTATACATGGATGCTGACCCCTGTTTCTTATGTGAGCATAGACATTAATCCGTCTATGGAACTTGCATTAAACCGCATGGACCGTGTGGTGTCCGTTACCTCGTATAACAGGCAGGGAGCAGAGCTGATACGGGATCTGCGTCTGAAAGGAAAAACCTATAAACAGGCTATTTACATGATTACGGAAAGCGGCAGGCTGCAGGAGTATCTGCAGTCCGAAGAAGAACTGGTGCTGACACTGGCCGCAGACAGCAGCAGGACGGAGCTGAAAACAGGCGTGGAAGAGTGCTGCAGCCATATCGGACACGGTTCCCGCAGTGTCAGCGTGGATGTAAACGTTGCGTCAGAAGCACATGATAACGGTCTGTCCGTTGGAAAGTATTCGGCTTATCTGCAGCTTGCACAATATGACGACAGTATTACGATAGACAATTGCCGGGATATGAGTATGGCACAGATTCACAGCCAGATTCTGGAACACGAGCATGGCAGCGGCCATGGCCATGGATCCGACAGCCAAAACGAGCAGGATACGCAGCCGCAGGCAGAGCAGCAGGAGCCGGAGCATGACACACAGTCGCAGGATACGCAGTCCCAGGATATGCAGTCAGATGATACGGAACCGCAGGGGCACCGGCACGGCAGACTGCAGGGACATCATGGCAGTCACGAATGATTTTTAAAGTGCATGTACCCAAGTATGGAAACGAGCAGTTCCGTACATGGAAAGACGCACCAGATTCCGGTTATGTTCCACATGGCTGAAAAAAGAAAGGCCAGTGGTATAATAATCACAAATCCACGCAGCACGGATAAAATATTTGCCGGCAGAGGGCGTGCCGTAGAGGTAAAAAAGGTGGAAATGACAATGTTAAACCCGACAAACGGACAGGCGGTAAAATAAAGTTTTAACCCTTCTACGGCAATACGCTGCAGCGTCGGATCCTGTTCTTTGTTAAAGATACTGCAGATCTGCGGCGCAAAAAAGAAAATTCCGACATAAAGCAGGAAGGAGAGCAGCAGCGTGGAGATCATTGCATACTTCAAAACAGTATACACGTTTTCACGCGCACCTGCTCCGAAATATCCGGAAGCTATCGGCTGAAATCCCTGCGCAATCCCGTTATAAACAGCGATAACGACAAGCGAGAGATTGGCAATAATGCCATATGCCGCAACTCCGGTATTGCCAGCCAGGCGCAGCAGGATCATATTGAAAATGATCATGACAATGCCGGAGGACACCTCTGTTATAAGGGAAGGAATGCCGCTTGCTAAAATGGCGGATACCCGGTCTTTTTCGAGCCGGCATTTTGTCAGGTGAAACTGGTTCTTCCCTTTCAGCACATGCGGCAAAAGCAGACACAGACTGATGACCGGAGCCAGGCAGGTAGCAAGTACCGCTCCGAATATTCCCATCCGGCATGGAAAGATAAACAGATAATCCAAAACAACGTTTGACAGACTGCCGCCCAGCATGGCACGCATCGACAGCTGCGGCGCACCGTCATTACGGACAAAGCAGAGCATGACGTTATTGATTAAAAATGCCGGAGAACAAAGCAGAATCATTTTCAGGTAAATGTGCGTCATTTCAAATACGGAAGTATCCGCACCCAGCCATGTTACAAGCGGATCCGTGAAAAAAATCCCTATGCACAGATAGAAAATAGAAAACAGGACTGCTGTCATTACGGCATTTGTAAAAATCCGGTCTGTTTCGGCATGATGTTCGGGACGTTTGCAAATGGAATATCTGGTACCGCCGCCGATGCCAATCATCAATCCGCTTCCATAAATAAAACTGTAAATGGGTATGGCCAGATTTAAGGCGGTAAGTCCGTTTGCTCCTAATCCTGCGGAAATAAAATAAGTGTCTGCCAGAATATAGCAGGATAAACCAAGCATTCCAAGTACGTTCATCGAAGCGTATCCGGCAAATTCACGAAAACAATTGGTTTTTTGTTTATTTATCATCGCAGATACCTCATTGTACGGTTATGATATGATCCGATCTAATTTTTTGCTCTTTTTCCGGTAAGATGTTCGATTGACATCTCCAGCATGCAAAGTGTGTTCCAATACCGGTCAATCTCTAAGGCTAAATGTTCGGCAGATTCGTTCGGCGCATATTTTAACGCCAGTTTTTTTATGGCATCCAACTTTTCCTGTTTCCGATCTAAAATTCGAATGTTCCCAAAAGCAATGACACTTTGATAAGAGGTCGTATATTTTTCCGGGATAATCCGGTCTTGTGCGATGATGCAAAAAGAAACTTTGTGATGCTTTTTTACCGCATCCAGCTTATGTCCGTCCAAAGCGCTGTGGAAATATAGTTTTCCTTCATCATAGACATAACTGAGCGGTACGGCATAAGGATATTCATCATCTCCTGAAACAGCCAGTACACCGGACGTGCATCGCCTTAAAATATCCTCACATTGTTCACAGGACAACATCTGTTTTTTTCTTCTCATTTCTCGAAACATGAAAATTCCTCCCTTTTTAATATGAAATAAATATATGTCAAAAATAAAAACGCTGCTTCTCCATTCCTTCTATGGCCTAACGGAATGGGAATCAGCGTTACCCGGCGGTAAAAAATCTGTAAAATTTATGTGTAGTGTAACACATACGGATGAAATGTGCAAGCAGATCATATAGTTTTTTGTCAAAATCACGATAGTTTTATAACAGGATTTGTATATTATTATTTTTACTGTTTTATATAGTATTCAATACTATATAATAAAGAAACTTATTCATCAAAATATTGACATAAATACAATATATTGCTATAATAATTAACGTTTGAAGAGTTTAAAATAATCAGGTCGTATATGCGGAAATGGAGTGTGCTATGGAATTTCAGGAATTGAAAATAGGAAAGAAAACAGCTCGTGTACCAATCATTCAGGGCGGTATGGGCGTTGGTGTCAGCCGTTCGAAGCTGGCAGGAGCCGTTGCGAAAGAAGGTGGTATCGGGATTATTTCCACTGCTCAGATCGGGTATGACGAACCGGATTTTGAAACAAATGTCTGCGACTGTAATATCCGGGCAATTGAAAAGCATATAAAACTGGCAAAGGAGCAGGCAGACGGAGGACTTGTGGGCGTTAATGTCATGGTTGCGCTGCAGCATTATAAAGAGCATGTAAAGGCTGCTGTCCGGGCAGGCGCGGATTTGATTGTCTGTGGTGCCGGTCTTCCCGCAGATCTTCCGGAACTGGTCGGAAAATCAGATACGGCAATTGCCCCGATTGTATCAACAAGGAAAGCAGCCTCCGTACTTTTGCGTATGTGGGATAAGAAATATGGGCGTACGGCTGATCTGCTCATTATCGAAGGACCGAAAGCAGGCGGGCATCTTGGATTTACTCCAAAGCAGCTGCAAACGATTACTTCGGATGATTATGATAACGAAATTTTGGAAATTATACAGGAAAAAAAGATTTACGAAGAGAAATATGGCGTATCCATCCCGGTTGTAGCAGGAGGGGGCATTTTTGACCGTTTGGATATCGAACATGTGATGGCGCTGGGCATAGACGGCGTGCAGATCGGAACCCGTTTTGTGGCAACCGAAGAATGTGATGCTTCATTGGCTTACAAACAGGCATACATCCGGGCAGCCGAAGAAGATGTCGTTATAATAAAAAGTCCGGTCGGCATGCCGGGACGGGCTATTCGAAATGCATGGCTGCAGCGGCTGCAGCAGCAGGAGCGTGTACCGGTAAAAAAATGCTTCCGGTGCATTAAGAAATGCAATCCGGAAGAAATTCCATACTGCATTACGCAGGCGTTAATCCATGCGGTAACGGGGAATTTGGAGCAGGGGCTTATATTTTGCGGAGCAAATGTCGGCAGGATTCGTGAACTGACGACGGTTTCGGCTCTGATGCATGAGCTGATGGGATAAATAGCAGAATACTGTCATATTTGCAGGAAAATATTCGAATTTTCATTTCAATGCAGGAAAAATTGTAATGTGCACAATTTCCGGAAAGTTAAAAAGGCGCAGCGGGAACGTACTGTTTCCAAGCCCGCGGCTGATGATTTCCGTCGTGTTGTTTTCGGTATGCATGCCGGAAGTATATTTTGGAAAGATTCCCTGATTCGGCGCATAAAGACCATCGGTAAACGGAGGGCGGAACTGGCCTCCGTGCGCATGGCCGCACAAAACAAGATCAAACGGATAATGGCTGTATAAATGAAACGGTTCCGGACGGTGGGAAAGCAGAATGTGATAGTCTGCTTTTTTGTCGTTTTGCCGCGCAAGTATCCGATCTAACATTTTTTTCAGCAATAACCGGTAATTTTTATCTTTTCCATGAAAAATCGGATCATCCAGGCCGGTAATCCGGTAAGTATGGCCGTCTTTTGAAAATCAATGGATCGGTTGTTTAAAATACAAACGCCGCATGCGTTAAGCTTGCGTTTCAAATCGGAATAATTGCCTGCGATAAACTCATGATTGCCTCTGACATAATAAATCGGACAGATGCGAGCGGCTTTCTGCAGAAAAACAATCGCATGATGGTGAGGCGCATGGTCTACCAGATCGCCGGTAATGACAATAAAATCCGGCCGCAGCGTTTTGATTTTATGAATCAGACGGGACTGGCGGTACCCAAAGTTTTTG
Organism: Eubacterium plexicaudatum ASF492; assembly: GCF_000364225.2. GTDB lineage: Bacteria > Bacillota > Clostridia > Lachnospirales > Lachnospiraceae > Eubacterium_J > Eubacterium_J plexicaudatum. The sequence goes on along the minus strand of NZ_AQFT02000001.1, from coordinate 1,651,968 downwards.
TTATGCAGATCGGAAATATGCACGATAGAAAGGTCAGACGATCGCTTTTGGGATGTTTTGTGTGACAGTGTATAATCGGATACGGAAAGATGACTGTTCGACAGATGTCCAAAGAATAAAAACGGCAGTAACAGAATAGCATGCATTTGGATTCCTTCTTTCTATAATGAAATATTTTCAGTCATATGAGATTATATGCCGTATATTGAAAAAATACAAGTAAAAAATATGGATTTCGATTACGATTCTTTGTTTACGAAGCGTAAAGAGTGTGTTATAGTAGATAAGATAAAATGTGATTAGAAAGAGGATAACTATGATCTACGAGAATATACTGGACGCCATGGGGCACACACCGATGATTCGGCTAAACCGGATGGTGCCAAATGATTGTGCGCAGGTGCTTGTAAAATTCGAAGGGCTCAATGTCGGAGGCTCAATCAAGACACGAACAGCGTATCAGATGATTGCCCGTGCGGAAAAAGAAGGAAAGATACATAAAGATACCATTATTGTAGAACCGACGAGCGGGAATCAGGGGATAGGTCTTGCACTGATCGGCGCGGTCAAAGGATACCGTACCCGTATTATTATGCCGGATTCGGTCAGTGAAGAACGCCGAAAGCTCGTACGGCACTATGGCGCGGAACTGGTTCTGATTCACGACGCCGGCAATATCGGCGCCTGCATTGAGGAATGTATGAAAACGGCGCTGCGGATGGCAGAAGAAGACCCGAATGTGTTTGTGCCGCAGCAATTTGAAAATCCTGCCAACCCGATTGCACATAAGTATCATACCGGTGTGGAAATTTTGGAACAGGTAGAAGGACAGATTGACGGTTTTTGTTCCGGCATCGGTACGGGCGGAACGATTACAGGAATCGGAGAAGTGTTAAAGGCTCAGTATCCGGATATTACAATCTGGGCGGTAGAGCCGCAGGATGCGGCGATATTATCGGGAGGTTCGATCGGGACACACCTGCAGATGGGAATCGGCGACGGTATTATACCTGCCATACTCAATCAGAAGATTTATGAAGATATTTATATCGTTACGGATGAGGAAGCGATTCAAACTTCCAAAGATCTGGCATGCAAAGAAGGCATTATGTGCGGCATATCGAGCGGAACGAACGTTGCCGCTGCCATTCAAATGGCGAAAAAGCTTGGAAAAGGTAAAACCGTTGTGACAATTTTACCGGATACGGCGGAACGGTATTTTTCCACGCCGTTGTTCCAAAGTTAACCATAAGTAAAACCATCCACAGCATCATATTGTATCGATAATAGCTTCCGGCAACTGTTTATGATTTTTCCAAACGGTTGTCGGAAGCTATTATTATGCCTTTTCAGAACGATAACAGAAAGTTCAAAGAGCCTTCCGAATTTTCCGTCCCGCGTTCCAGCAGGGAAATCAAAGCCCGCATCGTCTCTTCAATGTTTTCCTGCGTGGAAGGCAGCAGGGAATTTCCTATTTTAATAGTCAGTACAATCAGTACGATTTCCGCTAACGCGGCAGGATAGTCAAAATGAATTTCTCCGCTTGCAATGCCCTGTTCGATAATGGCCGTCAGTTCCGGCTTAAGTTCACTGATCAGGTAGTTAATGTATTTATGGTGCAGATAAGCCTGTTCCTTTGCGCTGATCGAAACGGGCTCCGCATCCTGACGCCGGTACGCGATCGAAGAGTTGCGGCATGCCTGTAAGATCATGGCCATACGTGTAAATGGCGGAATATCCATGCGCTTGGCAAGGTCTTTGGCCGTTTCCAACGGTTTTTTATAATTGCGTTCAATCAGCGCTTCCAGTATGGCTTCTTTGGAGGAAAAATAATAATAAATGCTTCCTTTGCCGATGCCTGCGGTCTGTGCTATTTCGCTGACTGTAATCGTCTGCATGTTTTTGCTGACCATCAGTGTCTGCAGTGCATCTAAAATCCGGTCATATTTTGAAATGTCTGGCATAATTTTTTCGCCTTCCTGATAAAGAATTATTCTGCTGTTTGCTAATATATCATATTTAAGATTGCCAAATAGTTTTCGGAATATTATACCACATTTTATTATTAAAATGTTCACAGAAATGAAAAATTTTTTTGTTATATTTATCTAAAATTCGAGGTTGACCAACGGTCGAAAAAGTGTTATTGTAATTATAAAGATGAATCGACCATGAGTCGAAGCAAAGACAAATAAAACGCTGCAAAGGCAGCCAAAGCAGTAAAAACGGAGGAGAGTTACTATGACGTACGCAGAATTTTTTTCAGAAATCAAAGGCAAATTTATGGAGGCAGATGTCAGTGATATTTCGGAACATCTGGCATATCAGTTTAATATTGTCGGGGAAGCAGAGGGGATCTTTTATGTGGAAGTAAAAGATGGCGCTATTTGTGTGGAGCCATATGAATATTTTGACAGAGACGCCATGTTTACGGGAAAGGCAGAGACATTTATGAAGATTGCCGCAGGCAAGCTGGATCCTGTGTTAGCCGTAACATTGCAGAAGTTAAAAGTAGAAGGCGATATCGGCAAAGCGCTTCGCCTGAAAGAGTTTATTGATAAAAAATCAAATTCTGATAACGAGTCATAAGTGGAAACGGAGAATTATGAAGAAAATAGTAAAAGGAACGGCAATTGTTGCCGGCGCACTTGCAGCAACGGAAGCAGTAGCATCTGCTTATCTGTATCGCAGAACGATGAAGCGCAGTAAAGCGGATGTAAATCGTACAATTAAAATGTCCGGTACGGACTGGAACATGCATATGCCGCTGATACAGGAACGCAAAGAACGCATGATGTCATATAAGCATGAGGACGTTTATCAAAAATCCGGAGATGGCCTGCGGCTTCACGCCGTATATTTTCCGCAGGATGAAGATAAGATGGTCATCTGCTTTCACGGGTATACCGGACAGGCAATGAGTGATTTCTGTGGATTGTCGGAATATTATTTATCACGCGGTTACAGTATGCTGCAGGTAGACCAGCGTGCACATGGGGAAAGTGAAGGGGAGTATATTGGTTTTGGATGTTTGGACCGGATTGACGCCTGTTCATGGATTGACTGGGTCATTCGCCAGTGCGGAGAGGATGTTCGCATTGTTCTGCATGGAATTTCGATGGGAGCTTCCACCGTATTGATGACAAGCGGACTGCAGCTGCCGCAGCAGGTAAAGGGGATTATTTCCGACTGTGCATTTACGTCACCGAAAAAAGTGTTTACGCATGTGCTGCATAAGATGTATCATATGCCAGCATTTCCGATGATGCAGATTACCGATTCCATCAACCGGAAAAAAGCCGGATACGGTCTGGACGAATGCAATGCTGCCAGAGAAGTAAGAAAAGCGCAGGTACCGATTCTGCTTATTCATGGAGATGCGGATACGTTTGTTCCCTGCAGCATGTGTGATGAAATTGAGGAAAACTGCGCATCGGAGACGACAAAGCTGATTATCCGGGGAGCCGCTCATGCGGAAAGCTATTATAAAGATATGGAAGCTTATGAACATGCGATGACGCAGTTTTTGGAAGGAGTTATGAAAGTATGAAAACAAGAAAAGGTTACAAAGTATATCCGCTGACGGCCGCACAGAAGTTTCATTTTTTTTATCTGAATTTTTGTCCGAAAAAAGAAGTGTTGAATATCGGCACAAGTCTGACGATTCAGGTAGATCTGGACTGGAATGTATTAAGGGAATGTATTTATAAGGCTTACGAACGCAGCGAATGTATGCGGATTCGTTTTACTTCCGATAAAGACGGAACATGGTATCAGTATATCGTTGACAAGGAAGAACGGGATATTGAGTTTATGGATTTTACCGGAAAGACGATGGAAGAAGCGGAAGAGACGATGCGTGCATGGACACGGGTGCCGTTCGCAGAAGAAGATATCCCGCTGAACAAAGTGGTCATGATTAAAACACCGGATGGATTCTGCGGTGTATATCTGCTGTCAGACCATCGGATTATGGACGCACAGTCTTTGATTTGTTTTCTGCGGGATATTATTGAGCTGTACAGCAACCGGATGTATGAAGATGTGCCGTATCCGAAAGACATGGCTTCGTATATTGAGCAGATTGAAAAAGATCTGGCTTATGAGGCAGGCAGCAAAGCAAAGGCCAGAGACGAAGCGTTTTTCCATAAATTAATCGAAGAATCGGAACCTATTTACAACGGCATAGACGGCAGAGGAAGACTGGAGATGGAGCGGGAAAAATCCGGAAATCCGAATCTGCGTGCGGCAGTAAACGTATCGGATTCCGTCGATGCGGATATTGATACATTCCATCTGGAAGAAGAGCCAACCAAACGTCTGATGGATTTTTGCGAAAAATATCATGTGTCTTTGACCTGTCTGCTTCTGATGGGACTGCGTACATATTTTCAGAAAATGAACGGACATGACGATGTGTCGATCAATACGGCGATTGCAAGACGCGCGACATTAAAAGAAAAAAAATCCGGCGGTACAAGAATACACTCCTTCCCGTTCCGTACGATGATAACCGAAGACCGTACATTTTTGGATGCCATTTATGAAATTCGTGACCGCCAGAACGAAATGTTCCGGCACGCAAACTATGACCCGGTCGCTTATTTTTCATACCGCAGCAAGACGTATCCAAATGCACCGGGACAGACATACGAGCCACTGGCGTTAACTTATCAGCCGATGACGCTTCAGGATGAAGGACTGGAAAAACTGGGCGGCATTCGTTATAAGACAAAATGGTATTCCAACGGAGCCACAACACAGGGCATGTATCTGACCGTTATGCACCGTCCGGAAGACAACGGACTGGATTTTAATTTTGAACATCAGATCCATGCGGTCAGCAGAAAGCAATTGGAATATCTGTATTATTACCTTTGCAAGATTATGTTCAAGGGCGCTGAAAATCCAAATCTTTCCGTTGGAGAGATTATTAAACTGGTTTAATCAAAATCGGATCGAAGGAAGAAAAGAGGAATGAAAATGTTTGAAAAATTAACGGAAATGATCTGCAATTACGTAGAAGTGGAACCATCGGATGTAAAGCCGGAATCCCGGTTTATGGAAGATTTGAAGTTTACGTCTTTTGATTTTATGAGTTTGCTTGGAGAACTTGAGGACGAATTTGACATTGAAGTCGATCAGCAGGAAGTAACACAGATTCGTACCGTACAGGAAGCCGTAGATTACCTGGAAAAGCTGTCAGCATAAGCAATATGCGGCGACTGCGGCCGTTGCACCTTAAAGGAGAATAGGAGGAAGAAGTTCTATGGTTTGTAATACAATTCGTGAAATTATCGTACATGCGCAGCAGGAATTCGGCGATCAGGATGCGATTCGCTATAAAGTAAAAAAAGATGTGGTAGAGTCCAAATCCTATACACAGTTAAAACAGGACAGCGAAAGTTTTTCCTGTGTGTTAAAAGCACTCGGTGAGCAGGGCAGTCATATTGCGATGACCGGTATGACATCTTATGAGTGGATTGTAAGCTATTTTGGCACGGTAAATTCCGGCAGCGTGGCAGTACCGTTAGATGTGTCGCTTCCGGCAGAAGAGATGTGTGAACTGGTTGACCGCGCAGATGTTACGGTGTTTGTCGTAGATGAAGTGCGCAAAGATGTACTTGCCATAGTAAAAGAGCGCTGTCCGAAATTAAAATATCTGATTTCCATGCAGCAGGAAGAAAGTACGGATGACATTCTGTCTTTTTCACAATTGTTAAAAGAACATGCAGGCAGCTTCGAACACTGGGCAAATCCGGAAGCGCTTTGTACCATTATGTTTACCTCAGGAACAACCGGAAAGAGCAAAGGCGTTATGCTTACACAGCGTAATATGGCGGAAAATGCCACATGTCTGGATATGAAAATTGCTGCAAGAACGGTCGTTCTTACCGTACTTCCGATTCATCATGCATATTGCCTGAGTATGGATATTTTAAAAGGAATCTCACTGGGCAGTATTATCTGCATCAACGATTCACTGATTCGTGTTGCAAAAAATATCAAGCTGTTCGAGCCGGATATGATTCTGATGGTACCGCTTATGATCGAAACAATGGCTAAAAAGCTGGAAGAAGCCGCAGCCCTGCCTCCGGCAATTGTAAAAAAAGAAGTGTTTGGCGACCGGCTGCATACGATCTGCAGCGGCGGCGCATATCTGAATCCGGAACTGATTGACTTATTTGAAAAATATGGCATTACGATTTTGCAGGGATATGGCATGACGGAATGTGCGCCGGTGATCAGCACGAATTTAAGCTGGGATATTCGCAAAGACACCGTCGGAAAGCTGATGCCAAACTGCGAGGCAAAGACGATAGACAATGAGTTATGGGTGCGCGGCAGCAGCGTGATGCAGGGATATTATAATATGCCGAAAGAAACCGAAGAAACACTTGTGGACGGATGGCTTCGTACCGGTGACCTTGGTTATGTAGATGCGGACAATTATATTCATCTGACCGGACGTTTGAAAAATCTGATCATCACGAAAAACGGAGAGAACGTATCACCGGAAGAGCTGGAAAATAAGATTGGTTCGAACCGTCTTGTTCAGGAAATCCTCGTTCGTGACGCACAGGGTGTAATTGAGGCGGAAATATTCCCGGATTATGAATATGCGCAGAAAAAAGAGATAACCGATATGCAGGCAGCGCTGCAGGAACTGATTGATGCCTACAATAAGACAGCACCGGCACATAAAAAGGTATACGGCCTTAAAGTGCGGGAAACGGAATTTGATAAAACTCCTTCGAAAAAGATTAAAAGATATTAAGAATATGGAGCCGGTGGCAGAGAAGCCGCCGGCTTTTTTTTGTGTAAAACTGTAGTTAGACACGGCGAATTCTTTGATTGACATTTTCTCCCGGATGTAGGATAATGGAAATACAATACAGGTAAAACGTTTCGGGATAGAATAAAACAAAGGAGAATGGTAAGTATGCAGGATACAAAACAACAATGGTTTAAGGATGCAAAATTTGGTTTGTTTATACATTGGGGGCTGTATGCGCTTCTGGCTGGTGAATACAAGGGAAAGAAGACCGACCGTATTGCGGAATGGATTATGAATGACCTTAATATTCCGGTAGAAGAGTATGAAAAACTGGCGTCACAGTTTAATCCGGTGGAATTTGATGCGGATATGATCGTGCGCAAGGCAAAAGAATGGGGAATGAAGTATATCGTATTTACATCCAAGCATCACGAAGGATTTGCTATGTGGGATTCCAAATGCAGTGATTACAATGTCGTAAAGGCGACTCCATATGGCAAAGATATTGTCAGACAGCTTCGGGAAGCCTGTGATAAGTATGATATGAAGCTTGGATTTTATTATTCACAGGCACAGGACTGGCATGATCCGGATGGCTATATGCACAGAAAAGACAACTCCCATAAAAATTATCGTGCATATCTGGAGCGCAAATGCTTTCCGCAGCTGCGCGAACTGCTGACCGAATATGGAGATATTGCGCTTATCTGGTTTGATACGCCAATGGGTACGACCAAAGAAGAAAGTCAGGAAATGGTAGATCTGGTGAAAAGCCTTCAGCCGAATTGTATTGTCAGCGGCCGCATTGGAAACGGACTGGGTGAGTATATGACGACGGGTGACAACTTTATCCCTCGTCTGCCTTATGAAGGAGACTGGGAAGTTCCGGCAACATTGAACGATACATGGGGCTTTAATAAAGATGACCATAATTGGAAAAATGCGGAGGAGATTATTCATCTGCTCGTGAAAATCAACAGCAGAGGGGGTAATTATCTGCTGAATATCGGGCCGGAAGCTTCCGGGCATGTGCCGGATGAAAGTATGAAAATACTGGATGAGGTCGGAAAGTTTGTCAATGAAAATGAAGAGGCGATCTTTGGAACGAAACGGGTCGGAATCTATGCATATGAGCTGGACTGGGGCATGCTGACCAGAAAAGACCATAAGCTTTATGTGCATGTATTTAAGCCAAGAAGAAGGGTAGAACTTTTAAATATTGCAAATAACATTACGGGAGCCTATCTGGTATCGGATAAGAGAGCGCTGGAATTTGAAACTGCCATCACCTGTGAAGGCTGCAGTTCGATTGAAGTGGAATTGCCTGCCGAATATTTTGACAGGAAAAATTACAGTATCTGTCTGGAAATGGAAGAAGAGGAACCGATTTTTGAGCCTATCAGAGGCTAAATAAAAAGAATGAGCCGCACTGGGAAATTTTTTCTCAGTGCGGCTTTTTATATTTACATGCACATAAACGACAGATTACATATAGTAATATGCGAATTATATGCAAAACGGTTATAGTACAATAATACATAAAAGCAAGTGTCTGTTTTTGTGCAAATACGACAAAAAATATTAAAATTTTTAAATATTATTGACTAATTCGTATAATAGGGGTAAGGTATTGCTATCCTGAAACAAGACGTTTTACGAAAGCAAAGAAAGGGGAAAAATATGAAGCAAAAAACTTTGGCACTTGTATTGGCGGCAATGATGACAACAAGTCTGCTGGCCGGATGTGGCAGCAGCGGGGACAACAGCAGTAAAGACAGCAACAGTGAAGACAGCAGCAACGAAGACAACAGTAACGAAGAGGACAACAGTACCGACGGGGACAGCAAAAAGGACAATATTGTAATCACTGTTGCCACACGTTATTCTAATGACAATCCGGATGAAAACTATTACCGGGAAAAAGTAGAAGAGTTTTCTGCGATGGATAATGGGATTACGATAGAGATGGATAATATTTCTACGGAAGCAGATTATTTGGATAAACTTCGTACTTCATTCGCAAACGGTGACACGCCAAATGTATTTTTAGAGTATGGCGGAAGCCGTTGTCTGGACTATCTGGAGGCAGACGCTTTGCTGGATCTGAAACAATATCTGGATGAAAATGATGGTGAATGGTATAATCATTTTTATGATTCCATGTGGGGGCAATCTGTTTATGAAGGATATGACGGCATTTATTCCGTACCTTTCAAGTGCTACCTTGTACCACTGTTTTACAATAAAGAGCTGTTTGCGGACGCAGGTATTGAGCCGCCGACAACACTGGATGAAATGATGAAAGCATGCGAAACATTTAAAGAAAAGGGTGTGCTTCCGTTCCAGGCAGGAGAAAAAGACAACTACCGTTTCGGACATTTTAACAATTGTCTGATTATCAAGTCACTTGGCGTAGAAGCTGTTGACAAGCTGGCAAAAAGAGAACTTGCTTACGACAGCGATGAGATGAAGTCCACTTATCAGTATATGGTAGATATGATGGAAAACGGATATTTTGGTGAAAATGTCCTGGATACGGATGCACCGACGGAAGTTTCCGCTTTCAAGGCAGGCAATGTCGCTATGAAGTGGGATGGCTCCTGGTTTATTGCAAATGAGATTTACGGAACCGATTTTTATGACAAGGTTGGCGTAGTTCCTTTCCCATATGGAGATGAATCCTGTAAGACTTATTCACAGGGCGGCGCTTCCGATTTATTCTTCATTTCACAGCTGAACAAATCCGAAGAGGAAATTCAGGCTTCCGTAGAATTTTTGAAGTTCATCACCTCACCGGATTACTATGCCGGCTTGGATGAAGTTGCACAAACAGTTGTACCTGTGAAATTTGAAAAAACAGAAAACTCTCCGGAAAATCCTCTTTTGGATGAGGTAATTAAAATTCAGGAAGAGTTAACGGATATGAGAACAGACGTACAGAATTATGATCCGCAATCCCATATGCTTGATACCGTACGCTCCGCACTGCAAGGAATTGCAATGGGCGATTCGGCAGATCAATGTGCTAAAAATATTATGGACCGCATGGCAGAATATGGAGAATAGCATTTGGATGAAATAGTGGGGAATGATTTGGTCTGATCAGGGAGGCTCCGGTTTACAGGAGCCTTCTGTTATATTAAATGCAGATATTATTTGTTTAGCAAAATATCTGCCGAATGGGGGGATACGACTTGAAGAAAAAATTTTCATCCAATGTTACAACAATTTTATTTTTGGCTCCTGCATTAATTCTGTTTGTGATGTTTATCCTGTATCCGGTATGCAACACGATCTACCTTTCCTTCCACAGCTGGAAGGGCATCTATGGTGCTCCGGTTAAATTTGTAGGACTGAAAAATTATACACAGGTACTTTCCAATGATTCCTTCTGGCTTTCATTGCTCAATTCTCTGTTTTTCATGATCGGCGGTTTTGTAGTGCTGATGCCTCTTTCTTTTGGACTCGCACTGCTGATTACGTCCAAGCTAAAAGGTACGAAACTGATGAAAACCAGTTATTTTATGCCGGTTATGCTTTCTACCACTGCAGTAGCTCTGATGTGGGTATATATGTTAAATCCTTCTTATGGTGTTATTAATCAGCTTCTGGAAGGGATTGGGCTGGAAAATCTAAAGCAGGACTGGCTGTCTACGCCGGTATTAAATATATGGTGTATCGTGCTTGTCAATGAGTGGATGTATGCAGGTTATAATATGCTGATTTTTGCGGCAGGCCTGGTTTCCATTCCGGGAGATGTATACGAAGCTGCAAAGCTGGACGGATGTACCGGATGGAAGCAGCTGCGTTACGTTTCGATTCCGCTGTCCAAAGAATCGTTTAAGATTTTCTCGATTCTTTGTGTAACCGGCTGTCTGAAAGCGTTTGACCTCGTATGGGCCATGACGAAAGGCGGGCCGAACCACACTTCCGAAGTACCGGCATCGTTGCTGTACAATGAAGCATTTACCTTTAAATCCTTCGGAAAATCAAGCGCGATCGGCGTATTGCTGTTAGTGCTCGGTATCTCACTCAGCATTTTGGTAAATACCGTACTGAAAAGGGAGGAGGCATAAGTATGAAAAAAATAGGCAGAACCCTGATTTATATCTTTGCGGTATTCTGGGCATTTATGACGATATTTCCACTGTTTATCACGTTTTTATGTTCGCTGAAGGATAATGACGGCATTACGCTTGGCATGTTCAGCTGGCCGGAAAAGTTTATGTGGTCGAATTATACGCAGGCATTCCAAAGCGCGCATATTCTTCAGGCACTTGGTAATTCCATGTTCCTTGCAATTACGTCCACAGCACTGACAATTTTAATAGGAATTATGGCCGCTTATGTTCTTTCCAGAAAGAAATTCAAAGGCAGAAATCTAATTTACATGACCTTTTTAATCGGTGTTATGGTACCGGTTCATTGTACGATTATTCCGATTTCTTCCATGGCTACGAAAGTAGGCGGTAAAAATCAGTACTGGTTTTTGATTCTTACCTATACGGCATTTGCATTGCCGCAGGCTATCTTTTTGTTTACCGGTTATCTGGACGGTATCAGCAGAGAACTGGATGACGCTGCAAGAATTGACGGATGCGGCGATGTCCTGACGTTGTTTCGGGTACTGCTTCCATGCTGTACGCCGATTATTTCTACGGAGGCGATATTAGCGTTTATTGCCGGATACGGCGAATTAATCTTTGGCATGATTCTGATGTCCGATCAGAGCAAGTATACGGTTGCAAGGGCCATGCTGACGTTCACCGGCGGATATAAAGTATCTTTAGGGCCAATTTTTGCATGTATTATTGTAGCCGTTATTCCGATGATTGCCATTTATATTGCATTTCATGAAAAAGTACAGGACGGCATGCTGACAGGAGCAATCAAAGGTTAGATTTTAAGTGAAGTTTTGTGAAAGGAGAGAGGTTTTACTATGGGGGAATTAAAGTTTCGGCAGATACATATGGATTTTCATACGAGTGAAAAATTCCGTCTGTTGGAGAGGGGTTTGACGCGGAAGAATTTGCAGAAGTGCTGGACAGTGCCAGAGTCAATTCGGTCAGCTGTTTTGCCCGCTGTCATCACGGTATGCTGTATTATGATTCCAAACGGTTTCCTAAGCTGGTGCATCCGGGACTGAAAAATAAAAATCTGCTTTTGGAACAGATTGATGCGTGTCACAAACGCGGTATCCGGGTTCCGGTCTATACTACAATACAATGGGATTACCATATGAGCAGGCTGCATCCGGACTGGTGCTGCATGACGGCGGACGGCGGTCTGGTAGATTCCTGCGAAGAGCTGATCAATCAAATTTATGAACCCGGTTTTTATCGCACATTATGCGTAAACAATCCGGATTACAGGCAGTTTTTGAAGGATCACATACAGGACCTGTTTCAGGCGCTGACGCCGGAACGGATTGACGGCATATTTTTGGATATCGTAAATGTCGTAGACTGTTCCTGTCAGCATTGTGTGGACGGGATGTTAAAGCTGGGATACGATCCGACGGATAAACAGGACCGTACGGCATATGCGGTGCAGATGTTAAAAGAGTTCAGACTGGAAATGACCGCATTTATTAAAAATTTAAAAGAAGATATAACTATTTTTATAACGGAGGACATATCGGACCGGTTGCGGTAGATGCAAAGGATGCTTTTACTCACTGGGAACTGGAATCTCTGCCAAGCGGAGACTGGGGTTATACGCATTTTACAAATACGGTGCGCTATGCAAGAACAACAGGCATGGACTTTCTGTCACATACGGGAAAATTTCACACGATGTGGGGAGATTTTCATTCCTTTAAAAATACGGAAGCGTTACAGTATGAATGTTTTCGTATGCTGGCTTACAACAGCAAGTGCCTGATCGGAGATCAGCTTGACCCGGACGGCAGAATTTCCGGACCGGTTTACGACCTGGTGAAAGAAGTGTATCAGGAAGTAGAAAAAAAGGAACCATGGTGCACAGGAGCGAAGGCGATTACGGATCTTGCGGTGCTGACGGATGAATGGCAGGTATTAAAAGCGCAGTGCGGCGGCAGCGTATCGGCACCTGTAAACGGAGCATGTGCAATGCTGGATGAAATGGGATACCAGTTTGATATCGTAGATGAGAAGACGGATTGGAATGCCTATCCGGTGTTAATTCTGCCGGATGTCATTTGGTTCGATGATGCACTTGCAAAAAAAGCCGAAGACTATGTGGCAAAAGGCGGAAAGATTCTTGCAACCGGAAAATCCGGATTAGATAAACAGAAAACGAAATTTATGTTGGACTGCCTTGGTGTAAAATATATCGGGGAGGCTCCTTACAACCCTGACTTTATCATGCCGAACGATACAATCGGGAAAACGCTGCCAAAGACGGAGCACGTGATGTACCTGCAGGGAGAACAGGTAGAAGAGGCAGGCGGCACGGTTGTTGCAGATACCTATATACCTTATTTTAACCGTACCTGGCAGCATTTTTGCTCGCACAGGCATACGCCGTCCTCGCATCAAAAAGGATATCCGGCAGTCATTAAAAACAACGACTGCATTTACTTTATGCATCCGCTGTTTTCCATTTATCAGGACAAGCATCCGAAGTGGTGTAAAGAGGTGTTCCGGGATGCATTGGAACTGCTGCTGCCGGAACCGGCCGTACGCCACAGCGGACCTACGACGCTTACGGTGACGCTGAACGAACAGGAAGCGGACAGCCGGTATGTCCTGCATGCGCTGCACTACATTCCGATTAAAAACTGCGCAGAGCTGTATACGATTGAAGACGTAATTCCGCTGCATAACGTGCAGTTTTCCATAAAGACGCAAAAGCAGGTTAAAGCGGTGCGTCTTGTTCCGGAAGGAAAGTCCATTGCATTTGAAGAAAAAGACGGACGAATCGTATTTCAGGTGGAAAAGATCGATGGACATCTGATGGCAGAACTGTCATATTGATTGGATTCCTTCTGTTGTTTAAAAAGATCAAAAAGACATGCGTGAACGCATGTCTTTTTGATCTTTTTCCTTTTGAAGTTCGATTAGTTGCTTTTAGAAAAAATAAGATAAAGGTATGAAAAAGAGAATAAATGTGTTATATTAGGCATATAAGCTGATAAAAGAGGTGTAATTATGGAGAAAAGCTTTTCCGATATTTTTAAACCAGGAGCATATCCGCAAAAGACATATATATCAAGGAACTCAAATGGTACAAGATATACGTATGAAGAACGTTTGAAACAAAGCCTTCTTATAGAAGGATATTTAACATATATAGTAGGACCCTCAAAAATAGGAAAAACCGTATTATGTGAAAATGTAATCGGAAGAGAAAATATGGTTTCCATGTCGGGAAATGATTTTTCCAAAGAGCATAATTTTTGGTCCGGAATAGGTAAAAAAATAGGTATTTCAATAACGGCTAAGGTTAGCCAGGAAACATCAGCTGTTTCTGACAGTGAGCAAAGATCAACAATAATAACAAAAAATTATTTTAATACAAAAGATAGAGTGATTCAATATTTTAATGAATATAAAAAAATTCTTGTTTTGGATGATTTTCATTATGCACCATCAGAAACACAGTACGATATTGCTTGTCAGCTAAAAGAAGTGATACGTTCAGGGTTTAAAGCAGTTGTGATTTCTTTGCCATATCGCTCCGACGACGCAATTCGTTTGAATCCGGATTTAACCGGAAGAATATCTATCATAGAAATAGAACCATGGAAGAAAGAAGAGCTTGTTCGGATTGCAAATAAGGGTTTCTCTGAGTTGCACATGACAGTAGAGGAAACTTTTATAACAAAAATGGCAGAAGAAAGCATCCATTCTCCGCAACTAATGCAGTCAATTTGTCTTAATATAGGACTTCTGCCGGAAAAGATAGAAGAAATTACAGAAGTGACAATAGAGGAAAGCTGCAAATTTACCTGTATGAATCTACCCTATAAAGATGTGGTGCGCTTATTAAAAGCAGGTCCATCGACTCGAGGACAACAGAGATTAAAATATATGCTTAAGGATGGCAGCCGACATGATATTTATGGTTTGATTTTGAAGATATTAGCAGACAACCCTCCGTTAATAGAATTAAAAATTAATGAGTTAATGGATCGAATTAAAAATAATACAAATGATAATATAATAAAACAAAAAAAGTTAAAGATTCTTTAAAGAACTGGCAGAAAATGCTGGAGCAACAGGGAAGTCTGTATCAGGTTTTGGAGTGGAAGGATGACGTAATCTATATATTAGATAACATGTTCCTGTTCTATATCAGATGGGGATTGGAGCGTGTTTGAAACACGCGTTGGAGAGGACGGATTATGGAAATAGATGATATCATTATGGAAGGAAAATATTTGACAGAAATATTTGACTGGAAAGAATTACAGAGCAAATATAATTTGTGGTGCCGTAAAGTAAGAATCTATATGAAAAAGAAGGGATTCACAGAACAGGAGCAGAAAAAAGTGAATGTAAAAATGCACTATGTAGAGAATGAATATTCTGAAAATGATGCGTTCCTGTCACTAAAAAAATCATTGGAAGATACGATAGAAATTTTAGAAGAAAATGGTTTTATTTATGAAAATGGAACATATAAGCAGAAAGATCTAATGTTGGTTGAAAAAGTTTTGAGTAATTTTTATATGCATTATCGTGCAATGTATAAGAATCCGGTACATAAAAAGGGAACTTTAGTATCTGAAACATTAGATGCAATTCGGGTTGGCAATGAATATGATTTGCAAAGGATGCTGTATGCTCTTTTAATTCCAATATTTCCAACGATAAGGCAGGAAGTATACGGTGATAATGGATACGGAGGAATGAGGGCAGATCTTTATTTGGATTTGTACAATCTTATAATTGAAATAAAATGTACGCGTAAGAGCATGAGTGAAAAACAATTATTGGAAGAATTGGGAGCAGACGGCTTCCATTATTGTGCGGATACTATTTATTTTTTTGTTTTCGATGAAACGGGAATTATAAAAAATCCGGAAGCGTTTCAAGAAGCATTTGTAAGAGAACCGCAAAAGGATGGAAAAACGGTTAAAGTTTTCATTCTTCAGACAAAGGTGTTTTAATAACACTACTTTACAACTTTATAAATGATGCCCCTGTTTCTGAACCAGCCGTTTTAAGGCATTTATTAAAGCATTTGATTTTATGCTGGTTTCGACTTTTTCTACGAAAATGGCATAAAATACCTGCTGGCGAATTTGTTCGCTTAACGCAAACCGAAACTCCTGCACGCTTTCTGTCTGATATTTATAAAACGCCTTGTCCTGGTATGGCAGCAGTTTCATTGCACAGTATGAAATGTTAATCAGATTGACCAGCATTTCAATCCCTTTGCGGCTGCGGACCATGTAACTGCACAGTGACCAGAAAGTTTTCTGTTCGTAGTAACTAACCTCTATCGGCCATCGAAATGCATACAGCATCAGGGGAATAAACTGCATCCGGCTGCTCCCTGTCTGGTTTAGCGGGGATTTCTCCTGCCATGCGCAGAAGACCTGAAGCTGTTCCGGAAAAACTGTGCTGAAAAACAAACGCCTGCTGCCTGCTGCTTTATCAGCGGATGTGACATATGCCAGGACTGTCCTTTTTCCAAAAATATTAGTAAGGACATGGCGCACGGCCATATAATAATCACCGATTTTTTCATCAGACAGCGTAAAATCGTCCTGAATGGAAAGTTTTTTCCCATGCAGCGCTGGCCGTCCCCTTTTTCCAGTACGCTGCGGCGGCAGGTCATAAATGACAGAATCAGACCTTGCATTTCCGATAAGGTCAAGGTTCTCATATTCATCCACGATGGAAACAAGGTTCTTTTTTACATACCAGCTGTCACAAAGGATGATAACATTTTTTTATTGCTGAATTCCGGCATCGCCTGACGGACCATGGATGCAGCAAGTTCCAGCTTTGACTCCTTTTTTTGCCACATACGGTATCCAAGCGGAACAGAAAGGTAATGGATCCTGTTTTTATTCCACACCGGGACGCAGAGCATTACGCTTACGAAACAATGTCCGTTCAGATAGTTTGAGCCATTATGCGCTGCATGGTCAAAAAGTTTTGAAACATCTTCAAATTTTTTTCCAAACTTCGGGGCCATTGTGTCATCAATGCACAGAAAAACAGGCTGTGAAGAAAGTTTTTCCGGTATGAGTTTTAAAGCCATGCCAGCAGTAACATTCATAAATCTGGAATAATCGGCCTTTGCATAAGAGCAGGCATAGTAAAATGCATTCAGGGATTTTTTGTAATCCCTGATAAAAAATGTCTGTAAAGGGACCGGATGGAAACTGCTGACTCCATGGCAAGTATAGATAACACCAGCAGAAAAAGGGTTTCAATAGTCGGTGCGGAAAAAGTTTTAAAATAAATATAAAAATAACGGTACAGTCTACCAATTAGATTATTTTCGTTGTATAATAAGTCTGACGTACAAGGTCACTCTCTTTCGTATAGTTTTGTGTGCAAACTTATTATACATGAGAAAGTACCTTGTGCGTTATTTTATTTTTTAAAAAGTTGTAAAGTGGTGTTTTAATAATTAACAACGTGTTTTACGCATGGATATTGACATTCTCAGTGAATGTGCTAGAATCCTGAGTTTTGCAGGTGATTGAGTAAAAAAAGCTCTGGACTCCTTATAAATACTGGAGTTTGGAGCTTTTTTTAAATGCATAGAGTTGTTGTATTTTTTCGCTTTTTTGAGTTTATAAAAATTTTATATTTTTATACATCCTTATACATAGATATTTTTTGATTTCCGAAAGCTGCATGTACTTTTTGCTTAGGTCTAATCCAAATGTCTTCTCCATAGTCAAAATTACATCGTCCCGATAATCGAACACATAATAATTCCGGTCTAAGTACGAACAGCAATAGCTTGCCAGGGAATTCCGGATTTGCCTGACAGAATGGCATTTTCCTATGAGCTGCTCTAAAACGCGCATTACAACCAGTGTCACAAAACAAATTAAAAAATGCGCCTGTATATGATCTTCGTTAGAAACAAATACAGGTCTGGTTTTGAATTCGCTCTTTATAATCTTGAATGATTCTTCTATTTCCCATAACCCTTTATATATGTCACGGATTTCATTGTCAGAAAGCTCTTTTTCACTTGTGACAATGGCGTAATAGCCATCATACTGCGCTTCTTCGGCAATTTTTTGTTCATTGATGGTAAGTTCTTTTCCATTGACAATTTTTCCGGTATCCTTAGAAAAGGAAACATTGTTAATGTACACAGTGCATCCATAGCTGGTCGCTTTCGTGTAGCCTGCAGGATTTTTGATCAGGTCCCTTGCCTTTGCAACGGCTTTTTCCCTTTCATGTCTTTGTTTCTTTGCGTATTTCTCAGAATAATATACCATCTGTTTCTGATAAATTCTCATCTTGAGCCTGCGCGCCCCATTCGAATCTTTTTGGTTATCTCTTTTGCGTACAGCCTGGACTTGTGTTTGAATGGAATAGCTTCCCCATCTTTGTTTTTTTCCATTGCTGTAACATACCCGTCCGGTTCCAGCGCCCATTTTTTGAATTCCGCATTGGCCCCACGGATACTCCGGCCGTATACATAACCGTCATTATTTTTCTCATCGGATGCATTGGTTCCGGAAAGGACAGATGTGTTGTCACTGGTGTTCAGCCCCCTGTCAGCGACAACTATGATCCTGCCGATTTCATAATCCTTTTTGACCCTCTGTATCGCCGGGAGCATAGTTGTCTTCTCGCTCTCGTTGCCGGAGAAAGTATGGAATGCCATTGGGATGCCGTTAGGATCCATGAGAAGCCCCATTTGAATGATCGGGTCTTTGCGGTGTTCTTTCGACGGTCCTTTTTTACGCTTCAATTTTCTTTCCGTGTCCGAGCCAGCGTTCTCATCTTCATATGGTATTTCAAAATAATAGTTGGTGACATCATAATAAGCTTTTCGGAATTCCTGCCGATAAGGCTGGCAACTTCGGCATGCAAATGCTTCTGGAGTTCATGCGAATATCGGCTGAAATAGCCGAGCGCCCTGTAGACATCATCCAGTGAGAAACTGAAGCTGTCAAAAAACCGGCCTTTCGTTTCATAAGCGTTCTTTTTTGAAGATGGGAACAGGAACCGATTGAATATCAACAGGGAAAAAATGCTGTTCAGGTTATACTCTGCAGGAAGCTGGCGCTGCTTATTCTGAAAAAATTCACGGATCCTGAGTTTAGCATAAACGATCTTAATAATGGCATATCCAAGATTTTTCCGGTTGCTGCATTGATCCGGGAGTTTTTCCGAAAGCCTTACTTCAATAGTTTCCGGTGCAGCCTGACTTGCATTCCATTCTTTTGCGACCTGTTGAAAATAAGCTATCGGATCTTCATATTTGTCCAGGTAGTCTTCCAAATATCCAAGGTTTTGTATAACTTTATGCTTCACTTTCCCATTGATGCGATACCCCTGGACAAAAGAAAGCTGAGTCTTGTTTCTCTTTTTGTTAAAGCTTTTCTTAAGGTACAAAAAATCACCTCCTGAAGAATATTATACCATTGTTTCACGTGAAACACAATATAATACAACAAAAAATACATAAGACTTGACATAAAAAAATCCAGGTATTGCGGGTGGATTAAGGTTTTATGAATGAAAGTATCTATTAGGGGTTGCAAAACAACGGAAGGTGTTTTAATAATTAACAACGTGTTTTACCACGGTAAACGCAAGCTTTTATGTATTCCCAAGTTTCAAATTTTCTGTTATATTGAATTTAGTCAAAGACAATCTTTACACATTCGTGTATAATTATTTCCAAACTCTGAAAGGAAATAATTATTATGGAAAAAGAGAAAAAGATATTTTACTGATCGATTGTATGCGTGAAATCCCAGATCCAAGGGCTCCATACAACCAAAGACACAAATTTCTTGATATTATCATTATCGCTGTCACAGCTGTCCTTGCAGGGATGGATACCTGGAATGAGATTGCAGACTGGGCGGCTTCTAAAAAACAATGGCTGGGAACGTTCCTTGAACTGCCAGGCGGCATTCCTTCCCATGATACGATAAACAGGGTTTTCCAGATGATCGAGCCGGAAAAATTCCATGATGCATTTTTCCGGTGGGCCAGCGCCGTGTCAGGCAAAGTAAAAGGCGTAGTGGCGATTGATGGTAAAACAGCAAGGCGCAGCAGGGAAGAAGCAGGGGATATCAAACCGATCCACACGGTCAGCGCATGGGCAGTAGAATCATCCCTTGTACTGGGCCAGTTGTGTGTGGATGAAAAAACAAACGAGATAAAGACAATACCGGAGCTTTTGGACATTCTGTGCCTGGAAGGATGTATTGTCACAATGGATGCGATGGGAACGCAGAAAGAGATCGCCCGCAAGATCATTCACAAAAACGCAGATTATATCCTGCAGGTGAAAGGGAATCAGCAGACACTTATGGACGATATCCGGGAGTATTTTGAAAAAGATGTATTTACGGAAAAGAAAGATGCCCTGGAAAAGGCGGAGCGTTACTATAAAGATCTGTGTAAGGAGCACGGGAGGATAGAAAAGAGGGAGTATTACGTTGAAAATGATATTGAATGGCTCAGGCAGAGGCATCCGGAGTGGGAGGGCCTTGCAGGTATTGGGGCATGTGTATCTACAGTAACGGAAAAAGGGAATACCGTAACAGCTGTAAATTACGCCATATACAGCAGGAAAGGAATGACAGCCGCAGAATATGGGAAAAGTGAAAGGGCACACTGGGGGATTGAAAACAGCCTGCACTGGGTGCTTGATATCGCGTTCAGGGAGGATGAAAGCCGGATCAGGGCTGGAAATGCAGCAGAAAACATGAATATGGCACGCCATATAGGAGTAAATCTGCTAAAACAGGAAAAAAGCTGTAAGATGGGGATTGCCAGCAAAAGAAAGAAATGCGGGTATGACATGGCTTACCTTTATAAAGTATTGGGCGGATTAAATACTGGAATAAAATAGAGGGTACGAATTAAATACATCGTTTAACACATGGCAGAACCCCATGTCTAGTTATTATACGCAAAATAATTTAACCATCGCATCTTTACGTATAGTTTTAATCGTGAAAACTGATATCTCCAAATTTATAAAAAGTTTATAAAACCTGCGTTTACCGTGCGTGTTTTACGCATGGATATTGACATTCTCAGCGAATGTGCTAGAATAAAACTTGTGTGAATATATTAATGCAGAAAAGGGATGGTTTTCACAATGAGAAAACAGGCATTATCATTAATCGTTGAAAATACTTCCAGTGTCTTAAGTCATGTATCCGGCTTATTCAGCAGAAGGGGTTACAATATTGACAGCATTTCCGCCGGTGTAACCGCTGATCCGCGTTACACACGAATTACGATCGTCTCAAGCGGGGATAAGCTGATTTTGGAACAGATTGAAAATCAGCTTGCAAAGCTGGAAGATGTCTTGGACATAAAAAACTGGAAGCAGGAAGTTCCGTAACAAGAGAATTGATCTTAGTTAAGCTTCGGGTGCAGGAATCCAGCCGTCAGGAAATTTTAAGCGTGATTGAAATTTTCCGTGGAAAAGTCGTAGACGTTACAAGGGATTCCATGGTCATCGAACTAACCGGAAATCAGGACAAGCTGAGCGCTTTTTTAGATCTGGTATCCGGATTTGAAATTCTTGAATTAGCTAGAACCGGAATAACTGGTTTAACCAGAGGTTCTTCCGATGTTACATATTTTGAATAATTTTAGGAGGCTAAAAAATGGCAAACAAAATTTATTATCAGGAAGACTGTAATCTTTCCTTATTAGAAGGCAAGACAATTGCAATTATCGGCTACGGCAGCCAGGGACATGCGCATGCACTGAATCTGAAAGATTCCGGATGCAATGTAATTATCGGCTTATACGAAGGCAGCAAGTCTAAAGCAAAAGCAGAATCACAGGGACTGAAAGTTTATAATACGGCGGAAGCTGCAAAACTGGCCGATATCATTATGATCTTAATTAATGATGAAAAACAGGCCGATATGTACAAAAATGATATCGAGCCAAATCTGGAAGCCGGAAATATGCTGATGTTTGCACATGGATTTAACATCAACTATGGTACGATTGTACCGCCTAAGGATGTAGACGTAACGATGATCGCTCCAAAGGGACCGGGACATACGGTACGTTCCGAATATCAGGAAGGCAAGGGCGTTCCATGTCTTGTAGCGGTAGAACAGGATGCAACCGGCAAAGCGCTGGATCTGGCACTTGCATATGCGTTGGGCATCGGCGGCGCGAGAGCGGGCGTTTTGGAAACAACGTTCCGTGTAGAGACAGAAACAGACCTTTTTGGTGAGCAGGCAGTATTATGCGGCGGTGTATGTGCACTGATGCAGGCAGGCTTTGAGACGTTATGTGAAGCAGGTTATGATCCGAGAAATGCATATTTTGAATGTATTCATGAAATGAAACTGATTGTAGATCTTATTTACCAGTCCGGTTTTGAAGGAATGCGTTATTCGATCTCCAATACGGCAGAATACGGTGACTACATTACAGGTCCGAAGATCATTACGGAAGAAACAAAAGCTACGATGAAGAAAATCCTTGCCGATATTCAGGATGGTTCTTTCGCAAAAGATTTCCTGGTTGACATGTCTCCGGCAGGACGTCAGGTACATTTCAAGATGATGCGTAAGAAAGCAGCAGAACATCCTTCTGAAGAAGTAGGTAAGGAAGTACGCAAGCTTTACAGCTGGAATGATGAAAACAGCAAGCTGATTAATAACTAAGAAGATTTTAAAGAAAACGAAGTGTAAAGCGTATAAAGAAAAGCGCTTTACACTTTTTTTGATCAAAAAGCACGCGATGCACCGATTTGAACAGTTTTCATAGGATAGTTACTAGTATAGCGTCCGTAAAAAACAGGAGAATTTATGATTACAGATTTTTCAAAAGGAAAAGTATCACGCAATATTATCAGTCAGGCGATACCGCTGACACTGGCACAGCTTGTGCAGATGCTGTACAACGTAGTTGACCGTGTTTATATCGGACATCTGCCGGAGGCTGACAACATGGCTTTAACAGGTATCGGCCTGACATTCCCGGTTATTACGCTGATAGCTGCATTTACAAGTCTGTTCGGCACCGGTGCGGTGCCTTTATTTTCCATTGCAAGAGGCCGCGGGCAGAAGGAACATGCGGAAAAGATTATGGGAAACGCATTTACACTGCTGCTTGGAGCTTCGATTTTACTGTTACTGTTTTGCTATTGTTTTCGAAAGCCTGTACTGTACTTTTTTGGAGCGAGCGACGATTCTTATGTTTACGCGGATGCGTATCTTAAGATTTATCTGTTTGGTACGACCTGTTCCATGCTGGCAACGGGACTGAACGGTTTTATCAATGCACAGGGATTTCCGGGTATCGGCATGCTGACAACCGTTATTGGAGCCGGATTGAATCTGATCTTAGATCCTGTTTTTATTTTTTACATGCATATGGACGTACAGGGAGCCGCACTTGCCACGGTGATCAGTCAGACCGTTTCCGGCATCTGGGTCGTTCGTTTTCTGACCGGGAAAAAATCTCTGCTGAAAATAAAAATGTCCAATTTAAAGCCGGATGGCAGGCTGATCCGTGATATCGCATCACTGGGGACATCCGGTTTTATTGTTCAGGCTACAAACGCACTGGTGCAGGTTGTATGCAATGTTACGCTCCAAAACTTCGGCGGGGATTTGTATGTCGGTATTATGACGGTATTAAATTCGGTCAGGGAGCTGCTGTCTCTGCCGGTGATGGGCATCGCAAATGGCTGTCAGCCGATTCTCGGCTATAATTACGGTGCAGGGAAACTGTCACGTGTAAAAGAAGGCATTCGTTTTACCGCTTTTATAGGAATCGCTTATACGTTGCTGGCCTGGGGAATGGTTATGCTTTTTTCCGATGCATTATTTTCCGTCTTTACGAGTGACCCTTTCATGGTTCGGCCCGGGATAAAAGCGATGCATTTATACTTTTTTGGTTTTTGTTTTATGGCATTCCAGTTTACAGGGCAGAGTACGTTTCAGGCGCTTGGATATGCAAAACGGTCTATTTTCTTTTCCCTGTTTCGGAAAGTGATTATTGTAGTTTCGTTAACACTTTTTTACCAACGATAGGATTTGGAGTAAACGGCGTGTTTCTGGCTGAGCCGGTTTCCAATCTGATCGGAGGACTGGCTTCGTTTGGAACGATGTGGGTGACGGTTTACAGGAAGCTGAAGGATGCTTAAGAAATATATGGGAAAACAGGAAATGCTTTAGTAAATGACATTTGCAAAAAATATAACTTTTTGTAATAAATTGTTATGTATGATTATCGTAATTAAATAGCGCAAGCCTTCCGAATAGAAAGGTTTGCGCTATTTTTTTACTTTTTGTCTTTTTAATCTCTCAGGGTCTAATTCCCCGCAGCTCTGCTGCGTAACAAACTTTTTCAAATAGTAGAGGCTGTGATATACTAAAGGAAAAAGGAAGGGGAATTGTGGGGTGAGTGAGTACATACACAAATCGCACAATGTATCAGTGCTTATGTATCATTTTGTGTGTCCAGCGAAATATCGGCGAGTAGTAATAGATGATGAAGTAGACCAGGTGATCAGAGAAACATGTGAAGAGATAGAAAAGCGGTATGAGATAAAGTTTATAGAGGTAGGAACAGATAAAGACCATGTACATTTTCTGATACAATCCGTGCCAACATACAGCCCACAAAAAATAATACAAAGAGTGAAAAGCATAATAGCCAAAGAAGTATTTGCCAAATGTCCCCAGGTGAAGAAAAATTATGGGGAGGGGAATTTTGGACAGACGGATATTATGTTGCCACAGTAGGGGAACATGGAAATGAAGCGGTGATATCAAAATATGTAAGAGAACAAGGGCAAGAAAAAGAGTATAAGAAGCTTTATCAAAGCGCACTGGAGCCAAAACAGTTGAGCTTATGGGATTATATGTAGTGAAGCCACCCTTCAGATACCCCGCAGCTCTGCTGCGGGGTCGTTCATTGTCCAAAAAAATATGATCCGGATAGTTTTCAAGAAAAAAATAGAAAGTTTTTTATGCGTTTTGTATGATTTAAGTTCATATACCAGAAAAAATTGAAGATTTTTGTATAATACTAACAAATTTTATGATTAGGGTTGAAAAAAACAGTAAAACCGAATAGAATACTTGTAGGCCACATTAAGCAATCAAACAAGTACTTATAGAACAGTTTTTGCATAACAATTTATTACAAAATGTTATGTATGAAAAAAGAGGTTATACCATGCAGGAATTAGACTATGTAAAAATTGGAAACAGAATCCGTCAGATCAGGAAGGTAAAGGGCTGGTCACAGGATAAACTGGCAAAAAAATGTGGGATTAGCTTAAACTTTATGGGACATATCGAACGCGGAACCCGGAAAATGAGCATGGATACCTTTGTGACGCTGTGCAGGGAACTGGAGATAAATGCGGATGCGCTGCTCTGGGGCGACATGCAGCCCTGGGAAGTAACGATACAGGGAATGTGGGGCAAACAGGAGCAGGAAGATGACGATAGTTATGAGATGTATATCAGAATCATGAAGTCGGTGGCGGATATTATGAAAAAGAAAGTTTAAAAAGCAAAGGTACTTGAGCGGGCATGAAGATCACACAATTATTTAAAATATACTGGCCGGATAATGGCGGTGGAATTGCTAAAGTAATAGAAAGTATTGCAGATGGACTGCCGGAATATGAACAGCAAATTATTGTATGCCAGGATTCCAAACACAAAAAATGCGCGGATGATCACTATAAAGGAATTGCAGTTCGAAGGTGCAGACAGTTATTTACAGTTGCATCCACACCGGTTTCCGTGCAGTTTTTACGTGAGATAAAGCGGCAGGCAAAAGATACGGATATTTTTATTTATCATTTTCCATATCCGATGGTTGATCTTGCGATATGGTTCGGATTTTTTTCCGGAAAACTGGTTGTGTGGTGGCATTGTGGTTTTGAAAAAAACAGGAAACTGGCTGTATTGTACAAACCGCTTGTAAGACAAACATTAAAAAGGCTGATTTGATACTTATATCTGCCCGTGGAAATGTGAAGCATTCCGGACTGTTGAAAAATATCAAAATAAGTGCCGTGTGATTCCGTTTTGCGTAAGTGATACATATCTTTCAAAAGGAAAAGATTATGTGGAAAAACCATCGGTTCCACCGACGAAAAATAAACAAATTTCGATTTTATTTATCGGAAGATTGGTCTGGTACAAAGGATGTGACGTTTTATTAAAGGCTTTTAGCAGAATGCGGAATAAAAACTGCAGGCTGGTGCTGGTTGGTAGCGGGCCGCTGGAAGAACCGTTAAAAATTCTGGCTCATTCCTTAAACCTGAAACAGGTGGAATTTACCGGAATGGTGTCTGAAGAAGAAAAGGTAAAGCAAATAGAAGCCTGCGATTTTCTCGTACTGCCATCCATATCAGACGTGGAAGCGTTTGCAATTGTGCAAATAGAGGCGATGGCTTTTGGAAAGCCGGTCATCAATACCAGACTGAAAAGTGGCGTGCCGGAGGTCAGTGTGGACGGGATAACCGGAAAGACCGTGGAGCCTGGGAATATCCGGGAACTGGCAGAAGCTATGGATGAATTAGCCACAAATGCCGAGCTGAGAACCATGTATGGATTACAGGCACAAAAAAGAGTGCAAAAGGAGTATACACAGGAGATGATGTCGAAACGATACAGGCATGCATTTCAAAAACTTTTGGAAAAATCGGAGCCATAAAATCCATGCATTGCCATTTGAAGGAGTATGAATGAAAATTGCGTTTAACGGAGATTTGCTTTTAAAACCAAATAAAACAGGAATTGCATGGAATGCGCACAATCTGCTGATGGAACTGGTGAAGTATCCCGAACATGATTGGATGATACAATGTTTTCATCGTTCTGTGGATGATCGACCGGATCTTTACCGGCAGGCAGGATTTCAGATACAATGCTGTCGGCAAATGGGAGATTCCATGTATAAACTTTTGCAGATGATCGTACCGCTGCCGTATTCTTTTTTCTTTTCCGGACAACCGGATATTACACAGTTTTTTAACTTTGTAATACCGCCGGGTGTCAACGGAAAGCGTGTGGTATGGATTCACGATCTGGCATATCAATCATGTCCGGATACGGTAAGACAAAAAACAAGGCTGTGGCTGAAAATGAATATGAAAAGGACATGCCTGCGTGCGGATCACATTCTGACGGTTTCCAATTTTTCAAAACGGGAAATTATGCGGCACCTGCACGTACAAAAAGATAAGATCAGTGTGATTCCAAATGCCGTTGACCATTCCGTTTATCATACGAATTATGATACAAAACAAATCCGGACGGCACGGAAAACATATGGAATTGAAAAGGATTATTTTTTATACCTTGGAACAATAGAACCGCGTAAAAACCTGATACGGCTGATTGACGCTTATGAAATATTGTGCCGAAAAAGGAAATCGGTACCACAGCTTGTACTTGCGGGTGGAGAAGGGTGGATGTGTGGGAACATTTATAAGAAAGTGCATCGTTCCGCTTTTCGAAAAAAGATCATATTCACAGGGTATGTAAATCAGAAAGACAGTCCGGCGCTTATGTGCGGAGCCAAGGCGTTTTTGTTCCCGTCTTTATATGAAGGGTTTGGAATGCCGCCGTTAGAAGCAATGGCATGTGGAACGCCTGTCATTACTTCTGCTACGACATCGCTGCCTGAAGTCGTCGGAAATGCCGGTATCAAAGTAAATCCGGAATGTGTGGAGGAAATCTCAAAAGCAATGCTTCGGATCCTGGATGACCCGGATTGCCGGGAGAAATTAATAACACGTGGCCTGCAGCAGGCAGCAAATTATACATGGGGAAAATCTGCCGCATTATTACTGGAGGTTTACCGGAATCTGATGCAGGAAGAGGTTTGAAAAAAGAAGTGGTGTGAGTATAACTATGACGGAAAGAATAAAAGAAATATATGCATATCGTGAAATGATCTGTTCACTCGTAAAAAGAGATTTAAAAGGAAGGTATAAGGGGTCTGCGCTTGGATTTTTCTGGACTTTTTTAAACCCGCTTTTGCAGCTTGCGGTATATACGATGGTCTTTTCTACCATTATGAGATCAGGGATTCAAGATTATTACTTATTTTTATTTGTAGCATTAATACCATGGATTTTCTTCGGCACCTCGTTAACAGGAGGGGCCGGCTGTATTATGGCACAGCAGGAGATGGTAAAGAAAATCTATTTTCCGCGGGAGGTGCTGCCGGTAGCATACGTTACAAGCCAGTTTATCAATATGCTGCTGAGTTTTCTCGTTATTTTTGCCGTTTTAATATTTTCCGGATATGCACTTCGGCTGCAGGCATTATCCTGCCTGCCGGTTGTTATGATTGTGGAATATATTCTGGCACTTGGATTTACGATGATTATGAGCGCTGTTACCGTGTATATCCGCGATATGGAATATATTTTAGGTATCATATCTATGGCATGGCAGTTTTTGACGCCGGTCATGTATTCGATTGATCAGGTTCCGGAAAAAATGCAGTGGGTATTTTGGCTCAATCCGATGACATACGTGATTACCGCATATCGGGATATTTTGTATTTCGGAACGATACCACGGCTCCAAAATCTGATATGGGCCGCAGTGCTTGGTTCCACGATGTTCACGGTTGGATGGCGCGTATTTATTCGCCTGCAGCGGCGCTTTGCGGAGGAATTATGATGACACCTGAGAATGCAATCGAAGTATGGAACGTTAAAAAATTATTCAAGGTTTATCCGGATAAAGGGAATACATTAAAAGAAAAAACGTTATTTAAAAAAGAAGAGCCTATGAAGAGCGTATGGTATTAAACAATATTTGCTTTGACGTGAAAAAGGGGGAAGCGGTTGGCTTAATCGGGCATAATGGATGCGGAAAAAGTACAACATTGAAACTTTTAACGAAAATCATGTATCCGGACAGCGGAAGCGTAACACTGTGCGGCCGGGTTTCCAGCCTGATTGAGCTTGGAGCCGGGTTTCATCCGGATATGAGCGGCAGAGAGAATATTTATATCAATGCGTCCATTTTCGGACTGTCGAAAAAAGGAATCGAAGAACGTCTGGAAGATATCATTGCGTTTTCAGAGCTGGAACCGTTTATTGACAATCCGGTCAGAACCTATTCCTCCGGCATGTACATGCGACTTGCATTTTCCGTAGCCGTCCATGTGGATGCCGATATTCTTCTGATTGATGAGATTTTAGGCGTGGGGGATGCAGGCTTTCAGTCCAAATGTTTTAACCGGTTAAAGGAGATAAAATCCAAAGGAACAACTATCGTCATCGTTTCGCATTCCCTGGGACAGATTGAACAGATTTGTGACCGTTCTATCTGGATACACGAAGGCCGGATTCGGGAAGAAGGCAAGCCGCGTGATGTCCATCCCCAATATTTGGATTTTATGGGTCAGCAGCGGCAGGCGATTGCGGAAAAAGAACAGCAGCGCAAAGAGAAAAAGCAGAAAGAACAGCAGAAAGTACCGGACGAAAATCAGAAAGCGGACCCGGCAGCTGAATCAGATAATAAAACTGAAAGTAAAAAATTACGCTGGGGAAACGGAAAAGCCAGAATCGAAAAGGTATGGTTACTGGACAGAACGGGGAAGGAAAACACAAATTTTGTGACAGATCAGGAAATGACGATCCGGATGGATTATAAGGTCACGGAAGTTGTAAAAAATGCCGTCTTTGGGATAGGAATCTTTCGAATAGACGGCGTTCAATGTTATGGAACAAATACCAGAATTGATAAACTGGAAAATTTTGATCTGGAAAAAGACGGACGTGTCAGTTTTAAGATGGATTCCGTTTCACTACTTCCCGGGAGCTATTTGCTGGATGTTGCAATTGAAAGCGATTTGGGGATTCCGGTAGATTTCTATAAAGAAGCCTGCAGCTTCACCGTGTTTTCTCCGAAAGAGGACGTTGGAGTTGTCCGGTTAAAGCATGAATGGGATGGAATCGTCCGATAAGTCGGAAAGGAAAGTAAGGTCATGGGAGTATTGCATGCATATAAATGGCTGCTGAGAAAGCCATTTGCCTGGTTCCGAAATAAGATTACCAGACAGCTGCAGGAACAACTGCATGTTCTTGAACAGACTGTGTGTGAGCAGGAAAAACAGAATCACATGCGCAGACTGGAGATCGAGCAGGAAATCGGCATGGTGAAAAAAATATCCGAAAAGCAGACGGAATTACTGGAGATCCAAATGGAAGAAGCCGGAAAGAAAATAGAAAAGGCAGCCAAAGATCAGGCAATATGTTTTGAACAGATTCAGGAAATGCAGGAGCAGATGCGTGCGGCTGCACGGGAAATCATGCTTGCCAAATGGATGGTGATCGACGTATCCAATAACGAAAAAGGTTCGGATTTGCTTACCTGCAGGATATGTGGTTATTCCCAGCGAAGAGATGCTTATGAAAGAAAAGAATCGGATTGTATTTTTTATGGCGGTCATTTGGTTCGGTATGTCTGTCCAAAATGCGGTGTCATATTCGGACCCACGAAGTTTATGGACAGGGAGCAGATGAAAATTGATGAAGATTATCAGGTGCATTATATAGGATTTTCAGAAGGGGATTCTTCGGAAAAAGAAGAAAAAGCCTTTTTTATGCTGCAGCCGTCCAAAGAAGGCGTGTATTTAAACTATGGATGCGGAAAGTGGTCGAATTCCCTGCAAAATTTGCGTAAGCAGGGCTATCAGGTGTTTGGATATGAACCATATGCACCCGATACCAATCATCCCTATATGATCACGAATAAAGAAACTTTGAAAAAAATGCGTTTTGACGGCATTTACTCCAATGATGTACTGGAACATCTGCTGTATCCGGTTCAGGAACTGGAGTTTATGAGCAGCCTGTTTACAGACAGCAATTCTAAAATGGCGCATAGCACGGCCTGTTATATTTATAAGTATGAATATACAAGATTCCACACCCATTTTTTTACGGGAGATTCGGTTTCCGCGATGTGTGAAGCAAGCGGGCTTCGCATTGTAGCGGCATGCAATGAAATAGAAAATCATGATTTTATCTGTTATGTATTTGCGCCTGCAAACCGGTCTCATAATATGCTTGAAAACATGTATATCAAACATGATGGCATAAGAAATGAAACAGGAACCGTTACTTTATTCCGGAACGGCATTTTATACGGTCCGTATCTGAACCTGTTTGCCAGAAACTATTGTCTGGAAATTGAGCTGCAGGGCGAAGTACTATTAAAAATTACGGCAAATTGCGGACAAAATCTGCACGGCATGTATGAGCTGCATACAGGGATCCATCAGATACCGTTTGTACTTTCCGACCGGCAGGAAGATGTGGAGTTTGTAATAGAAAATAAAACAGACAGGGTTCGTATTGATGCGCTCAGGCTTATTTAATAAAAATGGAGGAGGGACAGAATGAAGACATCTTTGGAACTGGAAATAGAACAATTGATGAAAGACCTGCAAAAAGAAATCAAAGAACAGGGACTTTCTTTTGTAGAAGAAGCTGATTTTGAGGAGATTCAGGTACAAAATCAAACCTCGATTCCGGATGGATTTCTGCATTATGAGCATCCGTTAAAATCATCTAAAAAAAGTATCCGTAAAATCGTGTTATTTATAAAACGGCTGATTCAAAGCTGCAACAGATTCCTGCTCATTCCGATTCTGGAAGAACAATCTGCGTTTAATGGCAGTGTAAAAACCGAGCTGGACAGATTGAACGAAACGATTCGTTTACAGGAACATAAGATCCGAAAGCTGGAAAGAAGCAGAAAGGAACCATCCAAATGAAAATCATACAGGTATTGGACTATTTTACAAGCGGAAACGCTGTTGCGAATTGTGCCGTTATGTATTATCAGATGACTTTGAAGCTTGGGATAGAAAGCGCTGTTGTATCAAGATTATGTGATAAGAAAAATGTTTTGTAAAAGACTGCTCTTATCTGGAACATATAAAAGAAGATGATATTGTTATGTATCATATGTGTATAGGAACGCCTTTGAATGAATCTATCTGTCATTATCCATGCAGAAAAGTACTCGTTTACCATAATATTACTCCTCCGCAGATGCTTGCTTCTTATGAACCTGTCATTGCAAACGCATGCAGGGAAGGTTTAAAGCAGCTGCTTTATATGAAAAATTATTTTGATGTTTGTCTGGCAATGTCAGAATTTAATAAGCAGGATTTGATTCGATATGGATACCCAAAAGAACGGATTACCGTAATGCCGCCTTATCGTATCGTAGAAGAGCAGTATCAAAAAGAACCGGATAAAAAACACTGAAGCAATACGGCGACGGATGGGTGAATATCGTTTTTGTAGGGAGAATTTCACCAAATAAGAAGCAGGAAGACCTGATTCGGATTTTTCAATATTTTAAAACGAATATACATAAGCAATCCCGGTTAATACTGGCAGGCGGTGGAGAAGGAACCTATTATGATAAACTGTTGGAATATACGGAAAACCTGAACGTAAAAGACGTTATTTTTACACATCAGATTCCGTTTTCGCAGCTGCTTGCCATTTATCGTACGGCAACGGTTTTCTTATGTGCAAGCGCGCATGAAGGCTTTGGCATTCCACTTGTAGAAGCGATGTATTTTGATATTCCGGTCATTGCCTATGATAATGCCGCGATTGGCGATACGCTGAACGGGGCGGGGATTCTGTTAAAAGACAAAAATCCGGTGCTTGCAGCAAAAATAATTGAAAGAGTGTGTACGGATTCCGCATTCCGAATGCGGTTAGTCCAACGGCAGCGCGAAACGGTACAAACGCTGACAGAGGAAGCCGTATTTCAAAACTATAAAAAATGGATTGACGCGCTTCCCCAGTTGCTTCAAAAAGAAAAGCAAATAAATGTTTGCCCGGATCCATCTGCGAATCCTTATGATGTCGTTATGGTGATCAAAGCTGCGGATTGGGAGCTGGCAAAACGAAATTTGAAATATATAAAAAAGTACCTTAACCCAAAACAGATTAAAATTATTGCTTCTCATAAAATCGGAAAATTATCGCAGCCGGATCATACGGTCCGATTTATTGACGAAGACCAGCTGTATGAAGGACTTACATTGGAACATGTAAAAAAATATTGATCGAGCGTCAGATCGGAATTTCTTCTGCAGGATGGTATTTTCAGCAGTTTTTAAAACTTGCTTATGCCTATGTATGTAAGGATGATTATTATCTTGTCTGGGATGCGGATACCATTCCTTTAAGAAACATTTCCATGATAGATGCCGAAACAAAAAAACCGTACTTTGATATGAAGCCGGAATATATCAGCGCCTATTTTACTTCGATTCGCAATCTGACCGGAATGGAAAAAGCAGAAACAGAGTCGTTTATTGCGGAACATATGTTGTTTCGTACAAAAATTGTAAAGCAGATGCTTGCATATATTGAAAAAAATGCTTCTGTCGGCGGCATATCTTTTTTTGAAAAAATAATAAATACTTTGGATACGGTCCAGGAGCGCACACTCTCCGAATTTGAGCTGTATGGAACCTATTGCCAATACGTATATCCTGATTTGTATCGAAAAAGACATTTGCGTACCATGCGTTGCGGGAAGATGTTTCTTGGACCGCAGCCAAAACAGGAGGTATTAAAATGGGTTGGAAAGACAATGGATACCGTCTCTTTTGAACATCCGCAAAGTGTCATACCGCAAAGTGTGAAATTATCTGAGTCAGAGAAGTTTCGAAAGAAACATTCGGTGTTTGATCTGATGCAGAGAGTTTTTGTGGCGGACTGTCTTACCGGCAGCGAATGGCTGCAAAAAGAAAAAGAGGCGTTACGTATGGATGAGCCATGGGCACGGCAACCGGTTTATCTGCAATCAGAAGATTTTCGCATAAAGATGAAAGAGCAAAAAGCAAACGGAAACGTAAAAATTATGATTTACGGAAGCAGTGAAAATGCTTATTTGTGTGGACTGATTTTTGCGCGCAGAGGAATGCAGGTATTATTCATAGATAAGACTTATAACAGAGAAAAAATAAAGCATTTTCATACGTACTGGGGATTTCATGCTTTTTTTGACCGTGTATATGGAGATACACTGCATATTACGACAAAAATGCCTCGTAAAATCCATGCAGATTTTCTGTTTTTTTCATCATCACAGCTGCAGCAATCCATGCCGTTTGATGCGAAACCGAAAAGTACGGGAATACTTTTAGACTGCCAAAAGGAAGAACCATTTTCTGAAAAACAGGTGTACAGCGGAGTGGACGTATTAATTAACACGGTGTTGTGGAAAAAAGAAGCATTGTTGTATTCCGGAAAAGATTCCGTGACAGAGTTATGGGAAGACAAAACAGCCGAACATACGGCTGCGGCATTGTTTTCCGGTCAGATGAAAGTAAAGGCATTTGAAGACAAAGATGATTTTTTAAATCATGTGCGTTTACAGGCAGATTATCTGGCAGAACTACAGGTTTTGCAGGATAAATATGGTGATATCCTTTAAACAATGAAAGTTGAGGAATACTTGTGGTAAGGAATATATCAGAAATAAAATGTAAATTTAAGTTATATTACTTTATATATTTTTTAATATTTTTAGAATTTGTATGGATTACGGCTTATTACTTTTCGCCGGCAGGAAAAGCTCGTATGCATTCGGATTTGACTACAGGAATACAGTTGATGGAACAGGTGCTGCATGAAAAAACACTTTACCCAAAAAACTGGATTTATACAAATACAATCAGTCTGCCGATTACAATGGCCAGCATGGTGCTTTTATATAAGATTACAGGCAATTATATAACGGCGCTGCTGTTAAATTTTACAGGTTATATTTTGTTTATGGCGGCTTCCGTCAGATATTTTACAAAGCATGTTATGAAAATGAGCAATACATTGACGGCTGTTTCCATCTTTATTTTTCTGTCACCCGGTTCTTTAGAATATTTTAATACCGTATTTTACAGCGGATATTCTTTTCGCATTGCCGTATTTCTGCTGTTGCTGGGAATGGGACTGCAGTGTTTAAAAAACAGCGGGCTGGAATTTAATCGAAAATATATATTCCTGTATATGGCACTGATCTGCCTGTTTGTGATTGGAGATATCAGATATGCGGCTACAATTATATTGCCGCTTATAACAGCCATGGCAATCAGCTATTTTATAAAGAACGGACAGGATGATATTCATAACATAATGCTTCCGCTCAGGAGATTTTTTATTTACTGTATGTGCGTAGGTGCGGCTTTATTTGTCTGCATTGCCGTAGAAAAATATTTAAAAAGCAGTTTAACGTTTGTAGAAGGATTTTACAGTGCGACGCTGGTTTCAGATTTATCCGACATGTGGAAAAATCTGAAATCTATGATCAACGCTTATGTGGAAGTCTTTGGATTTGCTTCCGGTGCGCCGCAGATGTCCGTTCAATCGGTGTTATCTTTATGCGGACTGGTTTTTGCAGCATACATAATCATCATCAATCCGATTCTGATGCTGCTTCGTTATAAAAAGCTGCCGTTTTTGATGCAGCAGCTGATTTTATACCGCTGGATTGGATACGCGGTAACAATTTATTTCTGGCTTTTTACAAATGGCATTGCATTTCGCCATGCACTCACATTTATGGTTCTTGATTGCTTATTGGCGGTATATTTTCTGTCGGATACCATTCTTCAGGATGGAAAGACCGTTCAGGTATTTGGCTGTGTCGTAATGGTGTTTTATATGGTATTTAACTGGAGTCACGCTTCATGGCTGGATATCTCCGCACAGTGGAATTCCACTTATGAAGTGTTGGACAACCGGAAGCAGATGATCAAAGAAATTGAGCGAAGGGGACTGGAATACGGATATGCCTCATTCTGGAATGCCAGTATTACAGCGGCATTCAGCCAGGGAAAATTAAAAATTTATCCATGGAACTTATATGACAGATATCAATGGTATGCGCCAAAGCAGCTGTATCTTCCTGCTGACAAGAGCGAACCTACCTTTTTATTAATGCCGACAGAGGAATATGAATCTTATCTGGAAGAAGAAGACTTTGAAAAATTCTGGGGCGATTACAGCGAAAAAGTCGAACAGGCAGGACATGTTCTTCTCATTTATGATTATAACATCGCAACGAATTTCAGGGAATTTTGTTCTTATTCGAAAAATCTGCTGAAATATATGGCAATTGCAGAAAACAATACGTACCAAACAATGCAGCCATCTTCAGAAAAAGGGCATAAGGAAAGCGTGATTCTTTTGGAACCACAGGAATATATATTTGGACCTTATGTGAATCTGGAATATGGAGCTTATACCTTGCATGTAGAAACAAGCGGAAAAAGTTATTTAAATGCTTACGCTATGTCAGAAACAGAGGAAAAGACCGGATTTATCTGTCAGGCGGAACTGAAAGAAGGAATAAATCAGGTGCCATTTTACCTGTTATCCGATACGGACAGAGTGGAATTCCATATCACAAACACAGATGACTGTCGAATAGAACTCAGAAGACTGTCGTTGGAACGAGGAGAAGATTATTCTTTGCTTAACCAGATGCATTTGTCAAAAATAAGTGAAAAAAATAATGCAAATACCATATATTTACCACCAGGAGAGGTGCTTTTCGGGCCTTACGCAGAAGTGGATAAAGGCAGTTACCTGCTTCGTGTGACTGTCAGTGATCCGGTCACCATCCATATATGGACACAAAGCGGGGAGCATGTACTGTTACAGCAGGAACTGTCTGCCGGAGAAAACCAGATACCGTTTGAACTGGAGGAAGATGTGTCAGATTTGGAATTTGTCATTCGAAATACAAACGATACGGAACTGAAAGTTGAATCATTGCAGGTAGAAAAAACGGAATCCGGAAAAGACAGAAGATAAAGGAGAACAAATGAAAGTAGTAATCTTAGCAGGCGGCTTTGGAACCCGTATCAGTGAAGAAAGCCACTTAAGGCCCAAACCAATGGTTGAAATCGGTGGCAAGCCGATTCTATGGCATATTATGAAGGAATATTCCTATTACGGCTATAACGAATTTATCATCTGCGCAGGTTATAAGCAGCATATGATCAAAGAATGGTTTGCAGACTATTATTTATACAACAGTGACATTACATTTGACTTTTCCAACGGCGGCGCCATGACCGTACATAACAATATTTCCGAATCCTGGAAGGTGACGATTATCGACACCGGCTATCATACGATGACCGGCGGGCGTGTAAAACGGATTCAGCCGTATATCGGAAACGAAACATTTATGCTGACATACGGAGACGGCGTAGCGGATATTGATATCCGGAAATTGGAGGCTTTTCACCGATCGCATGGAAAGGCTGCGACACTTACCGCTGTCCAGGTGCGGCAGCGCTTCGGAACGCTGGAAATCGGTGCACAGGATGATTCGGTACTGGCCTTCCGGGAAAAATCTCTGACGGACGGTTCCCGTATTAACGGCGGATATATGGTGCTGGAGCCTGCAGTGTTCCAATACATTGAAGGAGACGATACCGTGTTTGAAAAAGAACCGCTGACAAAAATGGCAGAGGAAGGGCAGCTTGCAGCTTTTCGGCATGACGGATTTTGGAAGTGCATGGATACGCAGCGGGAAAAAGACCGTCTGGAAATGCTGATTTCGCAAAAAAAAGCACCCTGGATGATGTGGGAGATGGAACGATGAAAACAGTCCTGATTACCGGCGCAAACGGGTTTGTCGGAAGGAATTTACGAGAATATCTGGAAACGGAAGGCGCTTATCACATATTGTGTCCTGATAAAAAAGAGCTGAACTGCATAGAAGAAAGCAGCGTAAGAGATTATCTGCGCAGCCATAGCGCAGACATTGTCTTACATACCGCTATTTACAATCCAAGAATCGGAAGCGGCAAAGACATACATAAAGAGCTGGAATATGACCTGCGGATGTTTTTTAATTTTGAAAAATATACGGAATATTATGGGAAAATGTTTTATTTTGGCTCCGGTGCGGAGTATGACAAACGCTCTCCGATCGTACAGGTTCACGAAGAAGACGGTGCACATGCCATCCCGCAAGGTGATTATGCGTTCGCAAAATATATAATTGGACGACAGATTTTAAAAAGCACAAATATTTATAATTTACGCATTTTCGGACTGTTTGGAAAGTATGAAAACTGGAAGGCAGCGTTTATCTCAGGCGCATGCTGCAAAGCAGTGAAAGGACTGCCGATTACGATTCGTCAGAACGTATATTTTGATTATTTGTATGTCAGTGATTTCTGCAGGCTGGTCCGGATACTCATGGAAAAAGATCTGCGGTATCAGGAATACAATCTTGTAACCGGAAAAAGGACGGATTTGCGGACACTTGCCGGACTGGTATGTGAAGTCAGCGGGATGGAGCTGCCGGTTTATGTCTGTAAGGACGGACTGGCTCCTGAGTATACCGCGTCCAATGACAGGCTGTCAGACGAAATAGGAGACTTTTCTTATACCCCTGTAAAAACGGCGGTGGAAGAACTTTACAGATGGTACAGGGAGCGGGAAGAGATGATCGATCTTACTTCACTGCTGTATTCGTAAAACAAAAGAAAGGTTGTTGGAATATGTTAAATGGAAAAATAATTTTAGTTACCGGAGGTACGGGTTCCTTCGGACACCATTTTGTAGATTATGTGCTGGAACATTATGAGCCGAAAAAATTATTATTTATTCACGGGATGAGTACAAGCAGTTTGTGATGGATCATGCATATGTGGAACACCGCAAAGTACTGCGGTATTTTATCGGGGATGTGCGGGACGGCGCACGTCTTTCCATGGCAATGCGGGGTGTGGATTATGTCATTCATGCGGCGGCGCTCAAGCAAGTGCCGGTATGTGAATACAATCCGAATGAAGCGATTAAGACCAATATTAACGGAGCGATGAATGTCATTAACGCGGCTTTGCAGGAGGGAGTAAAAAAGTTGTGGCGCTGTCTACGGACAAGGCGGTCAATCCGGTGAACCTGTATGGCGGGACAAAGCTTGTATCGGATAAGCTGTTTACGGCAGCAAATGCTTATTCCGGGTCGAAAGGGACAAGATTTGCGGTTGTCCGCTATGGAAATGTAGCAGGAAGCAGGGGTTCCGTAATTCCGTTTTTTGAAAACATCATAAAAAATGGCGGAATAGAGCTGCCGATTACCGATTACCGGATGACGCGTTTCTGGATTAGCCTGGAACAGGGCGTGCAGCTTGTGATTAAAGCATTGGAAGAAGCCAGGGGCGGCGAGACGTTTATTTCTAAAATTCCATCGTTTAAGATTACGGATTTGGCGCAGGCGATGCTGCCGGGATGTACAACGACGGAAGTTGGAATCCGGGAAGGCGAAAAGCTGCATGAAGTAATGGTGACGAAAGAGGATGCGCCGCATACATGTGAATATGAAAAACACTATATTATATATCTGCATTATAACTGGTGGGGCGACAGAGACCGGATTCCGGGCGGGAAATTAGTAGAGCCTGGGTTCGAATACAGTTCGGGCAGCAATACCATGTGGCTTGATGTAGAAGCTATCAGGCAGCTGCTGAAAACGGATATTGACCGGCATGCTTAAATAAAGGGGATCATGCGATATGGAATTGCATTTAAATAAACATCATACGATAGGAGACGGACATCCGACCTATATTATCGCGGAACTGTCTGCAAACCATGCCGGAAGTATGGAACGTGCAAAAGAAATGATACATGCCGCAAAAGAATGCGGAGCAGACTGTGTGAAAATACAGACGTATACGCCGGATACGATGACGATTGACTGCGATGCGGACTATTTTCGCATTGCGAACGGCACCTGGGCAGGAGAAAATCTGTATCGGCTGTATGAAAAAGCATATACTCCGTGGGAATGGCAGCCACAGTTAAAGGAAGTGGCGGATCAAATCGGTATAGACTTTTTCTCCACGCCGTTTGACGCATCCGCAGTGGATTTTTTGGAACGCATGGGAATTGAATTTTATAAAATCGCCTCTTTTGAGATTGTAGACATCCCATTGTTAAAATATACGGCAGCAAAAGGGAAGCCGATGATCCTGTCTGTCGGAATGGCTTCGCTGGGTGAAATAGAAGCGGCCGTTGAAGCAGTGCGCAATCAGGGAAATCTGCAGATTGCTTTGTTAAAGTGTGCCAGCGCATATCCGGCAGTTACGGATGAAATGAACCTTCGGACAATGGTTCATATGCGGGAAACGTTTCATGTGCCGACAGGATTATCGGATCATTCGATGGGCTCCGTAGGCGCGGTAGCGGCTGCTGCAATGGGTGCTTATATCATAGAAAAGCATTTT
The DNA here is from genome assembly GCF_000364225.2 of Eubacterium plexicaudatum ASF492. GTDB lineage: Bacteria > Bacillota > Clostridia > Lachnospirales > Lachnospiraceae > Eubacterium_J > Eubacterium_J plexicaudatum. Next base: position 1,611,772 of record NZ_AQFT02000001.1, on the reverse strand, counting down.
GCCTGAGCAGAAACATAGCAAATCCGGATGCATCTTTTTCCATGGAGCCGGAGGAGTTTCATCGGATGGTTCTGGATATCCGCCAGGCGGAAAAAGCCATTGGACAGGTTTGTTATGGGCTGACATCACAGGAAAAGGACAGCGTTATATTCCGCAGATCCGTATTTTGTGTACGGGATATAAAAAAGGGGAACGGATTACGAAAGAAAATGTCAGGGTGATTCGACCTGGGTATGGGCTGGCACCGACACATTACGAGGAATTGCTGGGACAGACTGCTTTGTGTGACATAAAAAGAGGAACGCCGGTAAAAATGGATATGTTTGGCAGATGTGATACAGATGGAGGAAAATCACAATGATACTGATCGTGACAGGCGCAACCGGAGGCATCGGAAGCTGCGTGGTAAAAAAAGCCATGCAAAGTCCTGCAGTTGAAAAAATATATGGCATGTACCGAAAGGAAGAGAAATTCAACCACCTGTTTGCCCACGCGGAAAACAAACTTGTGCGTGTCAGGTATAATGCTGCACAATCAAACGAAAATCTGCAATTTCTGCATGCACTGCGTGAAATAAACTGTGAAACTGTCGTATGTGTTCATACTGCTTTTTGTCTGGAACCTCTTTTACGTGTAGGAACATACCTTCCTGAAGATATAAAAAAGAATGTGTCGGTGAATGTAGTCAATATGGTTCTTTTGGTGAATGAGTTAATTCGGCTGCACCATACGAAAGGCATCCGCCTTCGGATTATCAATATTGACAGTGGCGCGGCAGATAGGCCACTGGAAGGGTGGGGGCTATATTGTGCTTCCAAGGCATATGCAAATATGTTTTTAAAAACAGTGCGTCTGGAAAATCCACAGGTTGGAATTGTATCTTACGAACCAGGCGTGGTGGATACACCGATGCAGGAGAAAATCAGGCAGACGGATTCTGCGGTCTGCGGCCAGACAGAGTTATTTCGTGCGTATTTTGAAAAAGGAATGCTGCGGTCTCCGGAGACGGTTGCAGCGGATATTCTTGCAAGATTTGTAGAAAACTGGGATGTCCGACATTTCAAAGAAGGATATCGAACAGAATGAAAACGATTGTGTTTTCAGATATTCATGGCAATATACAGGCGTTGGAGGCAATGTTGAAACAAGCGGATGCATGCGGGGTAAAGCGTTTTATTTTCTGTGGAGATATTATGGGGTATTTTTTGCATCAGGAAGAAGTCATAAAACACTTTCGGCAATTACCGGAACTGTATGCCGTAGCAGGCAATCATGATTTTTATTACCTGCATACGACATATGGAAGCAGGGAACGTATTATACTTACCGAAAAGTATGGCAGAAGCTATGAAAAACAACTATGCGCTGCCGACCTGGAATATCTCCGTCATCTTCCGCAGTCGGTAGAAATAGAGCTGGACGGAATGAAAGCGCTTGTGATACATGGTTCCATAGAGTGTTATCGGGAAGGCAGGATTTATCCGGATACAGCGGTGGATCCGATCCTTTATGGCAGCTACGATCTCGTCATTTCGGGACATACACATTACAGAATGTGCAGAATGGCCGGAAATACGATTTTGCTGAATCCAGGCTCTTTGGGGCAGCCAAGAGACGGCAGAGGATTCGGTTACTGTCTGATTGATGTGGAAAACGAAATGTTATCCTTTCAAAATGTCCGGATAGAGCAGGACAGGCTGCTGTATGAACTTGATTTATGTGGCGAAAACAAGCGATTGATTCGGTATCTGAGAAGTAAAATGGAGGAAGATATATGAGGGCACGTTATTTAATAACGGCGGTTGGCGGCGATATTGGCAGCAGTGTAATCCGGCATCTCAGAAAAAAGTTTTCAAGAGACTGCCTGCTTGGATGCGATATTACGCCTTATGCCGGCGGGCGTACGGATGCAGGTGAATTTTTTCTTGTGCCTCCCTTTACGGACGCGGCACAGTATACGGATTTCTTTTGAAAGAATGCGCCGCACGCGGGATTACACATATCCTTCCAATGACCGAAGGGGAAATTATCGTATTTGACCAAAACAGAAAGCTGTTTGAACAGGCAGGTATCCGGCTGATGATACAAGATTCAAAGCTGTTGCAGATTGCCCTGAGCAAATGGGAAACGGCTCGGACGGTAAAAGAGATTGGACTAAAAAGTCCTCGTACATGGCGGCCTGACGACGGAGAATGCATCTCCTATCCGGTAGTTGTAAAAGCGGACCGGGGATGCGGCTCGAAATATGTCAAAGTCGCAAAGAACCGCCAGGAATATGAGATGGCACTGGAAGCAGTTGCGGATGCGGTCGTGCAGGAGTACGTCGGTTCGCCGGATGAAGAATACACGATGGGCGTATTTTCAGATGGAACGCAGACAAGGTCGATTGCTTTCAGACGAACGCTTTGTGGGGGAATGACTTGTACGGCCGAACTTGTTGAAGATGAAAAACTGGATAAAATCGCCAAAGTGACAGCGAAAAATCTGGCATTAAAAGGCTCTATAAACATTCAGATGAGAAAACACGATGAGGATTATTTTATATTTGAAATCAATCCCAGAATTTCCGGCACAGTCGGATTTCGCCATTTGCTTGGTTTTGAGGATGTGCTCTGGTGGCTAAAGCTGCTGGACGGTGAAAAAGGATTTTTAGATGGTGTGTGTCAGGAACACCCGCCGGTTGTAGGTGTACGTACGTTTGGAGAAACGATATTCCGCGAATGCGCCGTACCGGCCAAATCCGATCCATTGGAAATTTCCGCAAGGGGGGGTACTGCTGCTGACAGGCAATAAAAACGCCCTTGGATTGTGCGGCTGGCTGTTAAAACGTTCTCCGGTCTATGTCTACACGGACCGTCTGACGATCGGACAGGTGCAAAAGTTAAATCCATCTCTGATTATAAGCTATAATTATACATATTTGATTGACGAAGCTGTCATTCGGTTTATGAATGGAAACATGATCAACCTGCATATATCCTATCTGCCCTGGAATCGTGGCGTATCGCCCAATATATGGAGTTTTATTGACGATACGCCAAAAGGCGTGACGATTCATCAGATAAGTCCGGACTTTGATACAGGCAAGATTTTGTATCAAAAACAGATTTTTTTGATACAGGACAAGAGACATTTGCATCATCTTATCAAAAGCTGCATGAGACAATCACGGAATTATTTCAGGAAAAATGGGAGGAAATCCGCACACAAAGCTTTTCTTTGACAGAACAGCAGACGGATGCGGGCAGTTATCACTCAAAAAAAGACATGCAGATGCTGCAGGAACAGGTCGGTGTGGATTGGAATGAAAAAATAGCAGATTTCCTGAAGCGATACGCATCCATACGAAAAATCACAGAACGGGGAAACTGAAATGCTGTATATCAGAACGGATATGAACAATTTTATCGCTACCGGCCATGTCATGCGCTGTCTTTCCATTGCGGAGGCGGCAGCAGAAATCGGCGAACCGGTGACTTTTATCCTTGCGGACGAACAGGCGCTGGAGCTGGTTTCAGGACATGGTTTTTGCGCAGCCGTGCTGCATACGAAGTGGAACGATATGGAAGGGGAACTGGATGCTCTGTACGAGGTCATTACGAATAAGGAAGATGCTGTCATGCTGATTGACAGCTATATGGCAACGCCCACATATCTACGTAAGGTTTCGGGGCGGATAAAACGGCATACATGGATGATCTTGGCATAAAAGACGCTTCCGTCCACGCACTGGTCTGCTATGCAGGCTATTGGAAAAAATTCGGACATACGAAAAGATATACGAATACAAAACTTTTGCTCGGAACGCATTATGTTCCGCTGGGAAAGCAGTTTCGCGCTCCTGAAAAGAAACAGATTCGGCCATATGCAGAAAACATCCTGCTTCTGTCCGGAGGAACAGACCGTTTTGGGATTTTGGAAGGGCTGATAAAACAGCTGCGGAAAGAAACGGATCAAAATATGATTGTAATATGCGGGCCGTATTATGAAGCGTATGATCAGCTGCGCAGTCAGTATGGCGGGCATGCGGGAATCCATTTTCATAAATCCGTAAAAAATATGAAAGATTATATGATGCAGGCGGATGTGGCGATTTCGGCAGCGGGAACCACATTGTATGAATTATGCGCCTGCGGGACGCCGACCATTTCCTATTCATTTGCAGATAATCAACTGGATAACGCACGCTATTTTCAGGAAGAACAGCTGATGGATTATGCAGGGGATGTGCGGGATACGGACATCTTTGCAAAAACAGCAACGCTTCTGGACGAATACCGCAGCCGGTACGGACTGCGTAAGAACCGTTCCGAAAAAATGCAGGAACTTGTGGATGGACAGGGAGCAATACGAATTGCAAAAGCGCTTCTGGCTTCCATTTGATATGAAAAGATAAAATACGAAAAGGTCCTGCATAACCGGCAGGACGACTGATCGGAGAAATAAAGATGAGTGAAAAAGATTACATTCCATATGGGAAACAGTCTATAGATGAAACGGATATACAGGCAGTTCTGGATGTACTGCACAGTGATTATCTTACCACAGGCCCAAAAATCGAAGAATTTGAACAACTGGTAGCAGATTATACAGGAGCACGTTACGCGGTCGCGGTATCAAACGGAACGGCGGCTTTACATATTGCCTGTCTGGCTGCCGGCATCGGGCCGGGAGACGAGGTTATCACAACACCGATCACATTTGCGGCTTCTGCCAATTGTGTCTTATATTGCGGTGCCGTACCGGTATTCGCAGATATTGACGCACGTACTTATAATATAGACCCTCAGGAAATCCGGAAAAAAATAACTTCCCGCACAAAAGCAATTCTTCCCGTCCACCTGGCCGGACAGCCTTGTGATCTGGATGAGATTCATCGGATTGCAAAAGAACATCATTTAATCGTGATTGAAGATGGAGCACATGCACTGGGCGCAGAATATAAAGGGAAAAAAATTGGCAGCCTTTCGGATATGACAACGTTCAGCTTTCATCCGGTAAAACCGATCACGACAGGTGAGGGCGGTATGGTAATGACAAATGATGAAACATTGTATCGGAAGCTGCTGCTATTGCGCAGTCATGGCATTACAAGGAAAGAAGAGCAGTTTTTTCAAAATGATGGTCCATGGTATTACGAACAGCAGCTGCTTGGCTATAATTATCGCATCACCGATATCCAGTGTGCGCTTGGAATCAGCCAGCTGAAGAAACTGGATGTGTTCCTGGCAAGACGACGTACACTGGCAGCAAACTATCAACAGGCGTTTGCAGACCGTACCGATTTGGTGACGCCTTATCAGATGGAAGGTACGCAAAGCGGATGGCATTTATATATTCTTAAGCTTCTGCAGAACGACAGAAAAGAAATATTTATAAAATTACGGGAAAAGGGAATCGGGGTGAATGTTCATTATATACCAGTTTACCTGCACCCGTATTATCGGACACATGGATATGCGAACGTATGTTGTGAAAAAGCAGAGACGTTATACAAAACGATGCTCAGCCTTCCATTGTATCCGTCACTTTCAGACGAACAACAGGAAAAAGTAATCGAATGTGTGAAAGATTTATGAAAAGAATTGCGATTATAACTGCAAGAGGAGGCAGCAAACGTATTCCTTTGAAAAATATAAAAGTCTTCTGCGGGAAACCGGTGATTGTGTATTCGATTGCATCCGCATGCAAAAGCAGTATATTTGATACGGTTATGGTATCTACGGATAGCAGACAGATTGCAGATATCGCAAAAGCGGCAGGCGCCGAAGTTCCGTTTTTAAGAAGCAGTAAAAATGCGGACGATTATGCTACAACGGACGATGTTTTGATTGAAGTACTGCATAACTACGCGAAAGCAGGAAAGTGCTATGAACAGGCATGCTGTATTTACCCAACGGCTCCTTTTGTGACGGCACAACGGCTGCGATATGGGATGGAATGCCTGACAGAAACGGGAGCGGATACCGTTATGTCTGTTGTAAAATATGCATTTCCCCCGCAGCGTGGCATGTGGATCCGAAGCGGACGGGCCAGCCCGATTTTTCCGCACCTGTTTCAGCATCGTTCCCAGGATTTGGAACCTGTTTATCATGACGCAGGACAGTTTTACTGCTTTGACGTAAACCGTTTCCTTGCATCCGGAAGTCTGATCGGAGATTATGTGTATCCGCTTATTTTAAATGAGCTGGAAGTACAGGATATCGACAGTCCTTCCGATTGGGAACTTGCACAGATTAAATACGAAATGTTACGGAAAAAGAACAGGGAGCAAATGTGAAATGAAAAAAAGAGTGGCAGACATCCTTATGGATGTCATTGCAGAAAACGGAATCACCGACTGTTTTGCAGTTGTAGGCGGAGGGGCCATGCATATAGACAACGCACTTGCGTTACGCAAAGATATGCGAAAGGTTTTCTGCCATCATGAACAGGCATGCGCAATGGCAGCGGAAGGATATGCGAAAGCATGCGGGAAAATGGCGCTCGTCTGCGTAACGAGCGGCCCTGGGGCAATTAATACATACAACGGAGTTGAAGGTGCATGGGCAGACAGTGTGCCGATGCTTGTTCTGGCCGGACACCCAAGATTAGACACAACGGTGCCGCCAACCGGATTGCATTTGAGATGCAGAGGCGTACAGGAATTTGACTCCGTTTCTGCGGTTCGGGGTATGACGAAATATGCAAAACTGATCACGGATCCGCTTGCCGTGCGCATGGAAGTGCAAAAAGCCATAGATATTGCCATGCAGGGCAGACGGGGACCGGTCTGGCTGAGCGTTCCCCTGGACGTACAGGGCGCGGTGGTGGATACAGATGAACTGTATGAATGCGAACAAAGAAAACAACCGGCATACACATTGGACAATAAAATATTTGACAAATTAAACGCATTGCTTGCAGATGCCAAAAGACCATGTATCCTGACCGGATCCGGGATTCGTACGGGAAATGCTGTGGAAGCGTTTGAAAAATGGTCAAAACGGATGCATATTCCGATCGTGGGCGGTGCCTTACAGGCGGATATTTTATATGAAGGCGCACCTTATTATTATGGCATGTCCGGCAGTGTCGGGCCTCGTAAGGGGAATTTTATTCTTCAGAATGCAGACCTGATTCTTGTACTCGGAAATAGTCTGTCGACCAAGCAGACGGGCTTTCAACAGGAAACATTCGCATGCGGTGCCAAGATCGTTATGGTAGACGCGGAATCGGATGAAATGAAAAAACCGGGACTGCGGATCGCACTTTCGATTTATGCAGACCTGGATACTTTTTCAAGGCGGCAGCCGATCTGGTACAGCCATGGAAACCGGATGAAAAATGGATTCGTTATTGTGACAACTTGGATCATGTTTTAGGAGATATTGATACAGGCAGGATACAGGCAGATCAGGAGAAACTCTCGCAAAACACGTTCTGGGATGCGTTTCGAAAGCATATGAAAGAAGATGCCGTAATTGCACTGGGCAACAGCAGCTGCATTCTTGGCATATTGCAGAAAGGAATCCGCAGCAGACAGCAGCGGGTAATTGTAAATTATAACAGCGGTTCCATGGGAGATGATTTACCTGAAGCGGTTGGCGCGGCGCTGGCACTGGAACGTGAAATCATCTGTGTAACCGGAGACGGTTCTTTTATGATGAACCTGCAGGAGCTGCAGACGATTCGGCATTATCATCTGCCGGTAAAAATAGTCGTATTTTCCAATGACGGATATGGAGCCATCCGCCAGACAAATAAAAACTTTTTAACGGCCTGTACATCGGATGCGATCCGGACAGCGGGGTCAGTTTTCCGGATTTTGGCAAGGTAGCAGCTGCATTTGACTTTCCTTTTTATCGTTGTCACAACTGCGGTATGCTCCACGAAGGAATCGGATGGCTGCTGGACGAAGAGCAGGCAGCCATACTGGAAGTAATACAAACACCGGATGACCGGCCGTTGCCGAAAGTTATGTCGAAAATGCGGGAAGACGGCAGCTTTTATACGCCGCCGCTGCATGATATGTACCCGTTTTTGGATGAAAGCAAGATACGTGAACTGATGATCGGATATAACAGTGAGGATTTGAAATGAATATCAAAATCGGAAAGCCATACCTGAAAACCGACAAAGACGACAGCAATGTACGTCTTTGTACGGACATTTTTCAGGATAATAAACAAATCAAAACACTATGGTATGAGGTAGAAAAAGACTACGTGCAGTATTTATGTGATGAAATAACAGACGCATTTGTTGTGGCGATTTTACCATGGTGTATGATGCATGCAAAGTTTGTAAAAACACTGCGCATAACAAGTGAAAGTTTAATATCGGAAAAATTAAAGCATCAGTTAACAATGTATCTGATTCCGACATTGAAAAAGAGTATTTCTTATTATGGAAATGTAAAAATCTGCATACCTGGCAAAGATATCATTTTTTCATCGGCATTTGCAGTTGGAACAGGCATTTCAGGCGGGGTAGATTCTTCTTATTCCATAGCGCGTACCCTATCGGGGGGGGTAATTTCCGATTGACACACGGTATTTGCTGTAATATAGGAATCTATCATGGATTTAACAGTAAAGCGCAGCATAATTTGGAAAAAAAGTGCGAAAATGTTGCAAAAGAAGCAGGAATTCATTATTTAAATATAAAAAGCAATGTATGTGTGGAACTATATGAACAAGCACATGCGCCAATCGTGCCTTTTGTATTTATGTCTATGATTCTGTCCATGCAGAAGCTGTTTAAAGTATACTATTTTTCATCTGCTTTTACTGTGAACGAATTTGAAATGAGCGAAACGGATGCTGCTTATTTTGATATTCTTACGACGCAATATTTAGGAACGGAAAACCTGACTTTTTATTCTTCCGGAATGGAAGCATCTCGATTGGAAAAGGTTCGTTATATCAGTGCATTCCCTTTTACATATAAAAATTTATCCGTATGCTTGGATGTAAAGGAAAACGGGGATAATTGCGGTAAATGTGCAAAATGTACAAGAACAATGGCAGAACTGTATGTATTAAGAAAACTGGAATTGTATAAAGATGTTTTTGACGTAGAAGAGTTTTTGCGAAACCCTGCTTATCATTGGGGGTATATTTTATTAAAAAGCAGGAGCGATGCATTTTGTAAGGAAATTGTTGAGAAATATAGAAAAAACGGGCAAAAATTTCCGGTTTCCGTATATCTGGCATGTATACAAAAATGGATAAAAAGGGGATTTACAACAGATAACAAACAGAGAAAAAAAGTAGAGAATATTATAGCGGCAGGTCGTTCTTTAAAATAACAAGTGAGGAAAATACGGATGAAGGAAATATGTGTATGCATACCATGCTTTAATGAAGAACACAATATAGGCCCGATGGTAGAGTGCCTGCAAAAAATATTTCAACAAGAACTGAATCGGTATCGGTGCAGAATTATGTTTATTGATAATAAATCCACAGATCGTACACGCGAAGCCATTAGAACGCAGTGCAGACAATTTCAGAATGTACAGGCAGTTTTTAATCTCTCAGGGTCTAATTCCCCGCAGCTCTGCTGCGTAACAAACTTTTTCAAATAGTAGAGGCTGTGATATACTAAAGGAAAAAGGAAGGGGAATTGTGGGGTGAGTGAGTACATACACAAATCGCACAATGTATCAGTGCTTATGTATCATTTTGTGTGTCCAGCGAAATATCGGCGAGTAGTAATAGATGATGAAGTAGACCAGGTGATCAGAGAAACATGTGAAGAGATAGAAAAGCGGTATGAGATAAAGTTTATAGAGGTAGGAACAGATAAAGACCATGTACATTTTCTGATACAATCCGTGCCAACATACAGCCCACAAAAAATAATACAAAGAGTGAAAAGCATAATAGCCAAAGAAGTATTTGCCAAATGTCCCCAGGTGAAGAAAAATTATGGGGAGGGGAATTTTGGACAGACGGATATTATGTTGCCACAGTAGGGGAACATGGAAATGAAGCGGTGATATCAAAATATGTAAGAGAACAAGGGCAAGAAAAAGAGTATAAGAAGCTTTATCAAAGCGCACTGGAGCCAAAACAGTTGAGCTTATGGGATTATATGTAGTGAAGCCACCCTTCAGATACCCCGCAGCTCTGCTGCGGGGTCGTTCATTATTCGAAATTTTAAATATGAATCCGGATATTATGGATTATTGGAAGCCGGAGGAGACTGCACGATTTCTATTCCGGCAGATTTTCAGGTTCCGGTAGAGACCATTCCCAAATTGGTTCATGAGTGGGAGCAGGGAGCAGCTATCGTTTGTGCGGTTAAGCAAGGCAGTAAAGAAAATGTTTTAATGTGGAAAGTTCGACAGCTTTTTTACTATATATATAAGAAATTGAGCGGAGGAATTCATGTAATTCATAATTTTACCGGCAGCGGATTGTATGACAAAAAGTTTATTAATATGTTAAAGGAACTGAATGATCCGCTTCCGTCTTTAATGCAGGTAATTGCCACACATGGCTGGAATATAAAAGAAGTACCTTATATGGAACATAAAAGAAAAAGCGGAAAAACAAAAAATGGCTTTGCAGATTTGGTTAATATTGCCGTTATGCGTATTACGAATGTCTCCACTGTTATTCCAAGAATGATTACGTTTTTCGGCGTATTTATTGCTTTGTGCAGTATGTTTCTTACACTTTTTTACATTACGCTGAAACTACTGCTTGGAACCGGTTTTTCGTCCGGTTTATTGCCGATTCTGCTTGGTGTTTTTTTTATGGGTTCCGTACAGCTGATTTTTTAGGTATGCTTGGAGAATACATTATGAAAATAAATATAAGACTGATGAACAGGCCGCTGGTAATTGAAGAAGAGAGAATTAATTTTAAAGATGATAAGGAGAATGACAATGAACATCAGTGCCGCATTCAGATATGGAAATGAAGCTGAGTATGGAAATGTAATTCCCTATGATCCGGATGACATATATCCGGAATATGAATATAAAACCGTTTCAAAAGAAAAAAACCGGATTTATGAAAACGTAAGAAAAGTATTAATTGACCTGGAATTAGATAAAAATAATATCGGAACAAAAGCATGGTCGCCATTTCGAGATTTGATATCTCCGGGAGAAGTAGTTGTAATTAAACCGAATCTGGTGCTTGACATGCAGAAAACGGACATGCAGAAATATACGACAACGCATCCATCTGTTGTACGTGTCATTATTGATTACTGCTGGAAGGCTTTGGAACATCATGGAATGATTATTGTTGGAGACGCTCCTTCAGCAGAAGCAGATTTTCAACGGCTGATAGAAATAACCGGATATCAAAAGTTAATCAAAGAGATGCAGATGCGGGGTGTCCGCGTGGAATTGCAGGACTTTCGCGCAGTAAAAGTTGTTTCTCAAAATGGTATCTGGACCGGAGAACAAAAAGCGGAAGAAGGATGTTCGGATAAGGTAATTGTCAATTTGAGAAAACAGAGTCTATTTTATAACGAACACAGGAAACACCAAAAATATCATGGTGGAGGGTACGACATTCGTCAGACAACGCTGCATCATACAAATGACCGTCAGGAATATTGTATCGCAAAAACCGTTTTGGAGGCGGATGTTGTAATCTCCGTTCCAAAGCTGAAGACACATCGTAAGGCCGGTCTCACCTGTTGCTTAAAAAATCTGGTTGGCATTAACTGCGATAAAAATTATCTGCCACATTTTACAATGGGAAGCTCCAATATGGGCGGAGATGAAATGCCATTTATCCAAAAGAAAAATATACGATATATGAGTGTTTATAATTTTCTACGGGAAAATGTAATCGCCTATACTTGGAAATACATTGGAGGTATATCTGTCAGTCTTTTAAATAAAATCGAAAAAAAAGAAGTGCAAAAAAAATATGTTGCAAGTATCACAGAAAAATCAGATGCAGACAGGGCAAAATGGCTACATCTTAAACTTTCCGGTTCTACCGTATCTGCCGGAGCATGGCAGGGGAATAGAACGATTGCGAAGATGATTTTAGATTTGAATAAAATATTCCTTTACTGTGATCAAAATGGCAAGCTTCAGCAAAACCGTACAAGAAAAGTATTTTATGTCGTAGATGGTTTATGGGCCGGAATGGGAAACGGACCGGTTGATGCGATACCTGTAAAAACAGGGATCGTGGGTGCCGGTTATAATGGCGCAGCCATAGATATTGAACTATTAAAACTGTGCAATATCGATCCGTCTTGTATTCCGCTTTATAAGAAAGCAATGAAAAGCAAATGGTTGTGTGAAAACAGTGACAGAGATCATCTATTAAACGGAAAAAAGATAGTTGAGAATACCGTAATTCCTGTAAAACTAATTCCTCCGGACAATTGGCAGTACAAAGAAAAAGGCAAGAAAGGATACCAATAAAATGAAGTATGCAAATATAGTATTTAACCGAAGTGGCAGACTGACGATCGGCGATGATATTCAGTTAATTGCAATTGAAAATTTATATATGGAGATGGGAATAGACATTTCAGATATTGTACGGATACCTTTTCATGAATTGGCTGATTATGATGGAGAATATGTGATTTTACCGGTATCATTCCCTTTTTATGGTTATCATACGGATTTGAAAATAACACAGTTTTCACCTAAGATTATTCCGGTTTTTTTAGCGCTTTCCTTACTTACGGATCGTTTTTCCCAGGATGAAATTGATTATCTTAAAAGATTCGAACCAATTGGCTGCAGAGATGCATATACTATGACGAATCTGAGAAAACATCATATTATGGCATATCTGAATGGATGTATGACAGCGACATTGCCTCAAAGGGATAAGCATATTGAGGGAGACAAAATTTACTGTATAGATATACAGGAAGAACTAAAAGCATATATACCGCCTGAAATAAAACAACAGGCAGTTTTTACCAGCCATACATTTTATCAGGAAGAGCTTTCCGGCAGTCCGCAGGAAAAAGCGCTGGAATTGTTGGAAGAATACAAACAGCATGCAAAGCTGGTTATAACATCAAGGCTGCATGGAGCTTTACCATGCATTGCAATGGGGATACCTGTCATTTTTGCCAAAGATAAGCTGTCGTTTCGTTTTTTAGGTGTCAATCGGCTGACGCATGTATACACCAAAAATGAGTTTTCAAAAATTGACTGGAATCCGGTTTCGGTAGAATATGACAGTCTGAAAAAGAAGATGCTGAAAACATCTATGCGAAGAATCATGGAAGCAACTGACAAATATAAAGACATTTTAGAACTCAGTACCTTTTTTGAAGAAAATCAAACAGACGATTTTTACATAGAGTTTTTTACAAATACGGTAGAATTTATTAAGAACACATTTCATAAAGAACAGTCATTTTCTTATATTTTATGGGGAGTTACACAGACGGCATCTCTTGTATATAACTATATGACCAAGTATTACAAGTTTGCGGACCTGGTAGGAGTTATTGATCAAAAGAAAGAACTTCAATTTGCAGGAAAAATGACGGGAAAGAAAAATATCATATTAGAGAACAAAGATGCATGGTGCTTTGTCTGTACGGGTGCGGCAATCAAAGAATCTTATGAATACTTTCATGAATTTGGTCACAGCAGATATTATCAATGTTGTGAAGATGGCACAAAACACGCCGTGGAAAAAGGGTATAAAAATACATACCAGAATGTTTCTTTATAATAATACACAATAAAACAGGATGTCTGTAATATTTTGTGGCAGATCATTCTGTCTGAACATCTACGTTTGTTAGGATGGATATGTATGAAAAAATCAGCATTTAATAAAATAACACCATGGATATGGCCAGGCTTTGTGTTAGCGGTATGGGCACTGTTTATATGGAATAAAATGTATTGCCTGCTTAATTCAGACCTGTCAAGTGAATTATTATTAGGAAATATTTTGTCAAAAGAACAGGGGTTTCTCAGCAATAAGTGGATTTATTCTACGGAATTGCGCGTGTTAAATACACAGATAATATATAAGCTTGTATTTGCTTTTTCGAACAATTGGCGGACTGTCCGGTGTGTTTCCAATATATTAATGATACTCATTTTACTTTGCTGTTTTTATTATTTGATGCTTCAGCTTAGCTGCAGAAAAGCTTTTCCATTTTTAGCGCCACTGCTTATTTGGAATTATTCAAACGAATATTTTGAATTCGTTTCCAAGGGGGCTTATTATATCCCGCATATCTGCATTTCGTTTTTAACCATCGGCATGATTTGCCAGTGCATCAGGAGTACAAAAAAATCACATAAGCTTTTATTGGTATTTTTCATGTCCGTACTTGCATTGCTTGCAGGAATGGGCGGTCCCAGGCAAATTATTGTGCTGTATCTGCCCCTGTTATGTTCTTCTGTTCCATGGTTTGTTTTGGAAAAGAGCGATGGAAATGGACTGGAAAAGCTGTCATATTTGCTTGCATGTACGGTAAATTTTGTTTTTTCGATTGCTGGATATGTGATCAATTCTAAAATATTGGCACAGAAGTTTCAATTTATGGTTTATGATATTCATTATAAGGATTTTTCCCTCGAATCGGTTGTTCAGGCTTTTAACGGTATTTTACGTACGTTTGGCTATTCCGGAGGAAAAATATTTTCATTTGCCACAGTCTTAAACGGATGTATGTTTATGGTGGTTTTGATGGTGGCAGTCAGTGTCTATACAGGAATCACCGGAAAGTGTAGGCTGTCATTTTTTGCAAGATCCTTATCCGGATACTTTCTGTGTGCGGTTATTATCTATGTCTTATTGTATGCATTTACGGATATTCCATACGCAGATCGGTATAATTTGCCGATTCTGGTCTTTGCCATACCGGTCATTGCGGTGCACATGAAAGAGGTACTTTGGAACCAAACGGTTAAACGGGGGATCTGTGTGTTTGCGTTAGGTGTCGTTTATCTATGTGGAGTGCGGAAAGTATATACAGCTCTTAACATCGACACTACGGCGCCAATGCGGGAAGTGGTCGACTATTTATTAGATCGTCAGGTTGTCAATGGCTATGCGACTTTTTGGAACGGAAATGTTATGACGGAACTATCGAATGGGGAGGTTGCAGTCCGAACAACGTCCTGTGCGGAAGACATTTTTCGGACAGATGATAATTTATACCGGTGGCTGCAGCTGAAAGAACATATGGAACACAAACCGGAAGGGAATATTTTTATTTTGCTCACACAGGAAGAGTTTGCGGCATGCCCACAGGAGTTATTGGCACAAGAAGAGGCGGCTTTCAGCAATGCCAATTATATCCTTTACATCTTTCCTGGTTATGATGAATTTGCAAAACGATTGGAGGGACGTACATGAAAGACACATTGTATATCGTCATTCCGTGCTATAACGAAGAAAAAGTATTGCCTGTGACGGCCGGTTTGTTTTTGGACGAACTGAAAGATTTGATGCGAAAAAATAAGATTGGTGATGAAAGCAGAATCCTTTTTGTCAATGACGGGAGCAAAGATCGTACCTGGGAAAAGATATGTGAACTGGCGCTTTCGGAAAAATATTTTCTCGGAATTAGCCAGAGCAGGAACCGGGGGCATCAAAATGCCGTATGGGCAGGTCTGATGGAAGTGAAAGACAAAGCTGATATTACCATTACGATTGATTGTGATGGCCAGGACGATATTAAGGCAATGGAAGAAATGGTGGATGCTTATTATGCCGGGCATGAGATCGTCTATGGAGTCAGGAGCAGCAGAAAAACAGATACGTTTTTTAAAAGAATGACGGCTGAGGGGTTTTATAAATTTTTGCAGGTAATGGGTGCGGAAGTGATTTTTAATCATGCGGATTATCGGCTGTTATCGGCGAAAGTAGTGCAGGAACTGGCAAATTACAGGGAAGTAAATTTATTCTTGCGGGGAATGATTCCGCTTGTGGGTTTTTCCTATACGACGGTTTGTTATGAACGGCATGAGCGGATTGCAGGGGAAAGTCATTATCCGCTAAGAAAAATGCTGGCATTAGCGTTTGATGGGATTACGAGTCTGAGTATTAAGCCAATCCGTATGATAACATGTATGGGCATGTGTATTGCTTTTTTTAGTTTCTGCGTCGTTATATGGTCAGTCACTCAATATTTTACAGGCGAGACGGTTGCCGGATGGACAAGCATGACCAGTATTATTAGTTTTATAGGAGGTTTGCAGTTGATTTGCCTGGGAGTATTAGGAGAGTATATTGGAAAAATATATCTGGAAGTAAAAGACCGGCCAAGGTATATTATCAGCGACAGGATTTCATTGGACAGTAAGTGTGACGGGGAAAGGTCAAATATAAACATATGATGAACAGGATGTGAGGGAAAGGATGAATAAAAAATCGGAATTTGACAGTTGTGCCGAAAATTATCGGCAGAAACAACTGCATGATGAAATTCTTGCAAAGGTAGGGGAATATTACCAAAGGTTTCATAAAACACAGGAATACAAAAAAGGCGACAGAATTTCTTATGCCGGCAGAATTTACAATGAAGAAGAAATGTTAAATCTGACAGACGCGGCACTGGAATTCTGGCTCACGCAGGGCAGGTACACGGATACTTTTGAAGCCGGACTTGCCGAATATATCGGAACGGCACATGCTTCTTTAACCAATTCCGGTTCTTCTGCGAACTTGCTGGCATTTATGGCATTGACAGCAGAAGAGCTTGGCGAACGAAGAATTAGACGTGGAGACGAAGTCATTACCGTTGCCGCCGGATTTCCTACAACCGTAGCGCCGATTGTGCAATATGGGGCTGTGCCTGTATTTGTAGACGTCACGGTGCCGGATTACAATATCAACTCGGAAACGCTCGAAAAAGCAGTTTCTGATAAAACGAAAGCCGTATTCCTTGCGCATACACTTGGAAATCCTTTCGATATACAAAAAATAAAGGGATTATGTGAAAAATATCATCTGTGGCTGATTGAAGATAACTGCGATGCGCTTGGTTCGGAATATTTTTGGAATGGAGAATGGAAAAAAACGGGAACCGCAGGAAACCTGGCAACGTGCAGTTTTTATCCGCCGCATCATATTACAATGGGGGAAGGCGGAGCCGTATGCACAGATAATCCTGTTTTGCACAAACTCGTTCGTTCCTTCCGTGACTGGGGTCGTGACTGCTGGTGCCGTTCCGGCATGGATGATACGTGCAAGCACAGATATACGCAGCAATTTGGCGAACTTCCGCTGGGATATGACCATAAATATGTATATTCCCATTTTGGATATAATCTAAAAGCAACGGATCTTCAGGCCGCTATTGGGTGTGCACAATTAAAAAAACTGCCTGGTTTTATAAAAGCACGCCGAGAACACTGGACGTTTCTTCGCAACGAGCTGGAAGATATATCCGATCGTATTATTTTACCGATGGAACGGGAAGGCACCAGGCCAAGCTGGTTTGGATTTCTTATGACCGTAAAAGGAGACGCAGGCTTTTCAAGAAATGATCTGGCAGAATATCTGGAAAGCGAAAATATCCAGACGCGTTTCCTGTTTGCCGGAAATTTGCTGAAACATCCATGCTTTGATGGTATGAGACGACGAAAAGAAGGTTTTCGAATTGCAGGCAGCCTGGAACATACGGACCGGATTATGGAACAGTCTTTGTGGGTAGGCGTTTATCCGGGAATGACGACACAGATGCTTACATTCATGGCAGAAAAAATAAAAGCTTTTTGCAGAACAGGAAGGTAACACCTATGGCCGTGTTTCCATACATACAGGTGAAATCAAATAAAAAGAGGGTAGCTGCAGATGAAAAATAAGAACGGATATGTTTGGAATTCTGCAGCCGGTTTTCTCAATGCCGGTGAAGCCGTTCTTTTATCCATGGTAGTTACCCGTACAAACGGGCTTGCGGACGCCGGGGTATTGTCAATGGCATTCGCAACCGGCAACCTGCTGATGACAATTGGAAAATTCGGGATACGCAGCTATCAGTCTACGGATGCGGAAGAAATGTTTTCTTTTTCCGATTATTTTTGGACAAGAATGATCACGATTGTTATGATGGCAGTTGCCGGGACTTTGTATGTGTTTTACCGTATTTGGCAGAAAGAATATGGCGGACAAAAGGCGGTCGTAATTCTGTCTTTTTGTTTTATTTACATTATAGAATCACTGGAAGATGTTTTTGCAGGATTCTATCAGCAAAAATATGCGATTGATACGGGAGCGAAACTGTTTATTTTCCGCTGGAGCTGCATTTTGGCAGTCTGTACTTGGGAACTGATTATTACAAAGGATCTGTGCACTGCAGCGATTGCAGGCGCCGCAGCAGGACTGATGGCTTTTTGTATTTCGAATCCGTTAGTTTTTTCCGGATTTGGAGAAAAAATTACACGGTTAAATATGGAGCATGTCAAACGGGTACTGCAGCAATGTTTTCCGCTGTTTGCCGCTTCTTTTATGACAATTTATGTAGCAAATGCACCTAAATATGCTATTGACCGGTATCTGACAGAAGAGGTGCAGGCATGCTATGGATTTGTAGCAATGCCTGTATTTGTGATTGAATTGCTGAATGCATTTTTATATCAGCCCATACTCGTACATATGGCACTGGAATGGAAGGAACGCAGGATAGACCGTCTGAAAGTCCGGATAAAAAGACAATGCCTGATTCTGATCGGAGTAAGCGGCATATGTCTGCTGGGAGCCTGTTTTTTAGGAATACCGGTGCTTTCTGCGCTATATGGAACAGATCTCAGTGCATACAAGACGGAAATGCTGCTGTTGCTCTGTGGTGGAGCAGCGTATGCATATGCGGGGTACTTTAGCGTATTGCTGACGATAATAAGAAAGCAAAAGATTATTATGAGCGGATATGCTGTCATTTCGGTACTGTCTTTTTTGTTGTCAAACAAGTTGGTGAGACATGCAGGAGCAATGGGAGCAGCTGTGTTGTATCTGTTGCTAATGACAGTGCTGGCAG
This sequence comes from Eubacterium plexicaudatum ASF492, assembly GCF_000364225.2. Classification (GTDB taxonomy): domain Bacteria; phylum Bacillota; class Clostridia; order Lachnospirales; family Lachnospiraceae; genus Eubacterium_J; species Eubacterium_J plexicaudatum. Next base: position 1,592,833 of record NZ_AQFT02000001.1, on the reverse strand, counting down.
GGAGCTTTGGAACCGCCTTGAGAAGGGAAATGCAGTTATGATGTCTGATAACTGCATTTCCGTATTATGACAGATGATGCATAAAAATTTGCTATAAATTAGCGACTTCAGATGCAGAAAGACCGGTTGATCTGACAATCCTAGCATCGGGGAAATTTTCTTTTTTCATGTTTCTGGCAATCGCAATGGCTTCCAGCTTTCGACCTTCTTCCATACCTTTTTCCATGCCTTTTTTCATGCCTTCTTCCATGCCCTTTTCCATGCCACGCTGCTCAGCTTCGAGCAGAAACTGATTATGATCTCTGATCGCTTTCTCGCGGGCCTCGTATTCCATTCGTTTTTCTTTGTCCTGGCTGATAATCTGCAGCTGGTCGTACGTGCTTTTGATATAAGGGTCTTTTTCGGCAATCATATTAAATTCCTCTCTTTCTTCTGCGTTTAAAAATTTCGCCCATAACTCAAGATTGCTATTATACATATGAGAATGATATATGTCAACAAAATTATACACAAATGTAGGGCGAATATTAATACGTATTTGAAAAATATTTTCCGCATGTTTTTCTCGCAGCTGATGCAGCAAAAAAGTTTATGGAAATAGCTATAAAAACATTTTCCAGAAATGAAAATTCCGAAAAAACTCTTGACGAACAACTATGAAATATGCTATTCTTTATGAGTATGCCGCACAACGAGGTTGGAAGTATGTGCCATGCACATCACCGCAGTTGGCGAGTAATGATAAATAGGAGGTGCAAAATGTACGCAATTATAGCAACAGGTGGTAAACAGTACAAAGTATCCGAAGGCGATATCATTACCATTGAAAAACTTGGAGCAGCAGCCGGAGAAAGTGTTACATTTGATCAGGTATTGGTTGTAAACAATGGAGAATTAAAAGTCGGGAATCCGACCGTTGCAAACGCAACTGTCACAGCTTCTGTAATTAAAGAAGGCCGTGCAAAAAAAGTTATCGTATACAAGTACAAGAGAAAAACCGGCTATCATAAGAAAAATGGCCACAGACAGTCATTTACACAGGTTAAGATCGAAAAGATCAATGCCTAAGCTGTCGCAAAGCAGGAATTGTAATGATTAAAATCACAATTTACCGGAACGCTGACAAACAGTATGTAAGGCTGCATTGTATCGGACATGCCGGGTTTGCCCGGGCAGGAGAAGATATTGTGTGTGCCGGTGTATCCGCACTCGTCATTAATACGCTGAATGCAATGGAAAAGCTGACGGACGAAACGTTTGAAGCCGATACGGATCAGACATCCGGTCTGATTGATGTCAGATTTCAAACACCGGTCAGACATGACGGAAAGCTGTTGCTGGACACACTTGTTCTGGGCTTGCAGGATATACAAAACCAATATGGAACAGATTATAGTTTATTGACATTTAAGGAGGTGTAGGACATGTTTGCATTGAACCTTCAGTATTTTGCACATAAAAAGGGAGTTGGTTCTACAAAGAACGGACGTGACTCTGAAGCGAAACGTTTAGGTGCGAAGAGAGCAGACGGTCAGTTTGTAAAAGCCGGAAATATTCTTTACAGACAGCGCGGTACCAAGATTCATCCGGGAAACAATGTCGGCAGAGGCGGCGACGATACATTATTCGCATTAACAGATGGTATTCTGAGATTTGAGAGAAAAGGAAGAGATAAAAAACAGGCTTCCGTTTATCCGGTTGTAAACGAGTAATCTGCGAAGAGCGGTACCGTTTGGAACACAGATACCGCTGCATATTTTTTCATCGACAGGGTCGTTACATGGGGCGGTGCATCACCATCCCTCAAACGAACGTGCCGGATGAAAAAGTATGCAGCGGTTTTTTTAGAAAAAGGTTAGGAGATCACCATATGTTTGCCGATAGTGCAAAAATTATTATAAAATCAGGAAAAGGCGGAAACGGACATGTCAGCTTTCGCCGTGAAAAATATGTGCCGAACGGCGGACCGGACGGCGGAGATGGCGGAAAAGGCGGAGATGTCATATTTCTTGTGGATGAAGGCATGAATACGCTGGCAGATTACCGCCATAAGCGTAAATTTTTTGCGCAGCCCGGAGAAGACGGCAAGAAACGCAACTGCCATGGAAAAAAAGGCAGTGATCTTGTTTTAAAAGTTCCTGCCGGTACCATTATCCGGGATGCCGAATCGAACAAAATTATAGCGGATATGTCTGGAGATAATAAAGAGCAGGTTGTTCTGCCCGGTGGAAACGGCGGACTCGGAAATCAGCATTTTGCAACGTCTACCATGCAGGCTCCAAAATATGCCCAGCCCGGACAGGAAGCGCTGGAGCTGGAAGTGAAGCTGGAACTGAAAGTGATCGCCGATGTAGGTCTGGTCGGTTTTCCAAATGTCGGAAAGTCTACGCTGCTGTCCCGTGTAACCAATGCGCAGCCCAAAATTGCAAACTATCATTTTACAACGCTGCAGCCCAATCTTGGAGTTGTCGATCTGGAAAACGGAGAGGGATTTGTGATTGCGGATATTCCGGGTCTGATTGAAGGCGCCAGTGAAGGGGTCGGACTTGGTCATGAATTTTTAAAGCACATCGAGCGGACAAGAGTGATTATCCATATCGTGGATGCGGCGTCTGTGGAAGGCCGGGATCCGATTGCGGATATTCATGCTATTAACAGCGAATTAAAATCTTATAATCCGCAGCTTCTTGACAAGCCACAGGTGATTGCTGCCAATAAGATTGATGTGCTCTATGAAGAAGAAGGAGACGTAATTCGAAAGCTGAAAGCGGAATTTGAACCGCTTGACGTACCGATTTATCCGATTTCCGCCGTCAGCGGAAAGGGATTAAAAGAACTGCTCTATGCCGTGAAAAAGCTGCTGGATGAAATACAGGAAGAACCGATTGTCTATGCATCCGAATATGATCCTTCGGAAAGACAGGAAAAGAATGAAGCATATACGGTTGAAATTGACCCGGATGACGGTGCATTCGTAGTAGAAGGTCCGAAGATTGAAAAAATGCTTGGTTATACCAATCTGGATGCCGAGCGTGGATTTTTGTTTTTTCAGAAATTTTTAAAAGAGCAGGGCATACTCAGGGAACTGGAAAAAAAGGGAATCCAGGACGGCGACACGGTGCGGATGTATGAGTTGGAATTTGAATATTATAAATAAAAAGAAACGGACAGCTATGGAGACTGTCAGGATAAAAAAGAACAGAAAGGAACGCAACTATGGACTTAACAAGTAAGCAGCGCGCTTATTTAAAAAGCCTTTCCGGAAAAATCGAACCGATATTTCAGATCGGAAAGGCCAGTCTTACACCTTCCATTACGGACGCAATCAACGATGCGCTGGAAAAGCGGGAACTGGTAAAAATATCGGTATTAAAAAACTGCTTTGACGATCCAAAAGAACTTGCTGCAATGGTAGCGGAACGCACGCATTCCAATGTCGTTCAGGTAATCGGGAAGAAATTTATTCTATACCGTCCATCTAAAAAAGCTCCGAAAATTGAGCTGCCCGCAGCAAAATCATAACGGGCGGGGAGCGGCCGTTATGGATGAAAAAAGCAAAAAATGCAGAATCGGACTGATGGGCGGAACGTTCAATCCGATTCATTATGGGCATCTGCTCATTGCAGAAAATGCGTACGAACAGTTTCAGCTGGATGAAGTAATTTTTATCCCAACCGGACAGTCTCCGCATAAAGATGCCGAACAGATTTTATGCGCCGAGGAACGTATGGAAATGATCCGCATTGCGATTGCGGACAATTCTCATTTTTCCTGTTCGGATTACGAGATTCGTTCGGAAGGCATTTCTTATACGTATCTGACCGTACGGGCGTTTTATGAACGAAGGGCAGACAGTGATCTTTTTTTTATTATGGGAGCGGATTCACTGGCTTACTTTGATTCATGGATGCGTCCGGATGAAATCAGCCGTATGAGTACTATTCTAGTGGCGGTTCGTGATGGGCTAAACTTAACGGAATTGTTTCCGATTCGTGAGTTTCTGCAGCAGAAATACGGTACAAAAATCGGCTTTATCAATACGCCGAACTTTTCCGTTTCTTCCCGTATGATTCGCCAGCGTATGGAAAAACGGCATTCGATCCGTTATCTTGTGCCGGAAGCAGTAGAGCGGTATTTAAAAGAACATGATGTGTATCATTCATTTTGTGAAACGTGTATGAAAACTAGATCGACAGGAAAGACTTTGGGTGAGAGCAAATGAAAGAACTGGAAAAATATAAAAAAAAGCTGAAAAAGCATCTGGACAAAGAACGTTATCAGCATACACTTGGTGTTATGTATACGTGCGCAGCGCTTGCTATGGCATATCATTACGATTTGCACAAGGCAATGCTGGCCGGGCTGCTGCACGACTGTGCCAAACATATGCCGAATGAAAAGAAGCTGGAAATTTGCGAGAAACATCAGATCCAAATAACCGATATCGAACGTGAAAATCCATTTCTGCTGCATGCAAAAGTCGGCGCATGGATAGCAAAGAAAAATATCATGTGGAAGATGCTGAAGTTCTCCATGCGATTCAGGTTCATACGACGGGAGCGCCTGCTATGAACACATTGGACATGATTTTATTTATTGCAGATTATATTGAACCAGGCAGGGACAAGGCGGCCAACCTGCCGCAAATCCGGGAACTGGCATTTCAAAATCCGGAACGGACCGTAGAACGGATTTTGTATGATACACTGCATCATTTAAATGAAAAATCGGGCAGCATTGATCCGGCAACCGAAGTTGCGTATGCGTATTATGAAAACAGAAAGGATGAAACGCTATGAGTATTACAAGCAAAGAAATGGCAAAAATGGCCTACAAAGCATTATCCGATAAAAAAGCTGAAGATATTCAGGTAATTGACATCAGCGGTATTTCCGTACTTGCCGATTATTTTGTAATCGCAAATGGCTCAAACCAGAATCAGATCGAAGCTATGCGTGATGCGGTAGATGAAGAACTGTACAAAGCCGGAGCAAAAGTAAAGCAGGTTGAGGGCAACCGAAGTTCCAGCTGGCTTTTGATGGATTACGGCGAGATTATCGTACATGTATTTTCAAAAGAAGATCGCCTGTTTTATGATCTTGAGCGCATCTGGGGTGACGGAAAGTTTATTGATGCATCGGAACTGGAATCATAAAACGGACAACAAAGTTATGCCGACAAAACAGAAATACAACGCAACGTCCGTATTTCTGTTTTGCCGGATTTTATTTATGAAAAAAAGCGAAATACGCCAAATACTTTTCCAAGAATCGTACAATCCGATACAATAATTGGGGTATAAGTATCATTTTCCGGTTGCAAACGAATATGGTCCGCTTCTTTATAGAAAGTCTTCACCGTTGCAGAGTCTTCAATCAACGCGACGACAATCTCTCCGTTTTCAGCAGTCGGCTGTTTTTTTACCAGTACCTGATCGCCGTCCAGAATACCGGCCTTTATCATGCTTTCTCCCTTCACTTTCAGCAAAAAGCATTCCTGATTCGGCATCATTTCCGCCGGAATCGGAAAATAAGATTCTATATTTTCTACTGCCAGAATTGGCTGTCCGGCAGCAACACTGCCGATCAACGGGACATTTACAACCTCGCGTCTGTTCAGATTGAAATTTTCATCCATAATTTCAATCGCTCTTGGCTTTGTCGGATCTCTGCGGATGTATCCGTTTTTTTCCAGCGTTTCCAGATGGGCGTGTACGGAAGAAGTAGATTTTAAATGCACCGCTTCGCAAATTTCCCGTACTGCAGGCGGATATCCTTTATTGATAATTTCATATTTGATGTATTCTAAAATTTCCGTTTGTTTTGCCGTAATTTTTCCATATGCCATAAAAAGCACCTCCTGTAAAATATGCAGCAGCATCCTGTTTAAAAAGGGGATATGCCAAACCGTACGATAAGAATAAATGTAAAAATATAAAGACTGCTACATTATTTTTTATTCTAACATATATCTCCACGAAATGCAAACATGTATTCAGAATATCTGTTCGTTCATGAATTAATGTCACTTACAATTTCCTGTTGACAAACATATGTTCTGCGTTTATAATGTTATAAATCGAACATACGTTTTGCAAAGGAGGAGATGAAAATGAAGAATGCACTTATGAGAAATATTAAAAATAAAATTGTTACCATATTCATCTTCCTGCAGATATTATTTTTCCTTTTTTGTATTATAACCATCTCCTTTAAACGGATGCCCCATACCGCAAATAGCAGGAGAGAAAGCAAAACGGAACGTTATACAAGCGTCAGAGTTTGCTCCGGCGAATCTTTGTGGGAGATTTCCGGACGTTTTTATTCGGAGGAATATGAGAACATGCGTTCGTATGTGCACAAAATTATGAAGTTAAACAATTTGTCAGATGAAGATATTTATTCCGGAACTTATCTGATCATTCCTTATTATGATTAAGTTTCAAATAATTTAAAAATACATGGAATTTTCCTGCGGAATATGATAGACTATTATGATCCACTTTAAACAATGCTTATTTTAGCCCCGTACAGGTCCGAATAAGCCCAGATACGATAGGTGATAAACTGTTTATGTTAAGATTTTTATATGTGATTATAATGAACCTGTTCCGTGCACCATATATGATTTCCAGAATGCGTTATGAAGCAGACCATCCGAACAAATATTCGATCGAACAGCGCTATAAACTGGATCAGCGTGCAATCCGCATTATGTGCAATACCGGAAAAATTCATACGGTTTGTTATGGAAAAGAAAATCTCCCGGAAGAAGGCGGGTATATTATGTATCCCAATCATCAGGGAAAATTCGATGCACTGGCAATTATTTTCTGCCACGATGCTCCGTGTTCCATTGTAATGGATATTCGAAAATCCAAGTCCATACTGGTACGTGAATTTTTAGATTTACTGGAAGGAAAACGGTTGGACAAAACAAATGTTCGACAGGCTATGACCATTATCCGTGAAGTAGCAAATGAAGTAAAAGAGGGAAGGCGCTATATTTTATTTCCCGAAGGCGGCTATGAATTTAACACCAAAAACAGAGTGGCGGATTTTAAACCGGGCAGTTTTAAAAGTGCAACCATGTCCAAAGCGCCTATTGTACCGGTTACTATCATAGATTCCTATAAAGTATTCAACAGTCTTTCCATGAAGCCGGTCACCGTTCAGGTACATTTTTTAAAGCCGATTTTGTATGATGAGTACCAGGGTATGAAGACACCGGAAATTGCAAAGCTCGTTAAGACACGAATCGAAGAGGTAATTACAGAGTTCTGCCGCCTGTAATGCATATGGCATTACAGGCAGCAGAAGAAGCGTACCGTTTATGGTTCCAAACCACGTTCTCGCAGCTGTACCATTTTTGCAGCCTGTCTTCGCCTTGCATCGGCCTGTGCCGCATAGTTACGTCTTGTTGTATTGACGTCTTTATGACCCAGTACATCCGCAACGAGATAAATATCACCTGTTTCCTGATAGAGATTGGTACCAAACGTGCTGCGCAGCTTATGCGGTGTAATGCGTTTCACCGTAGTAACCAGCTGGGCATATTTTTTCACCAGTTTTTCTACGGAACGGACACTCATCCGTTTGCGCTGCATGGATAAAAATAATGCGTTTGCATGGCCTTCCACAGCATTTGTTTCCTTGCGGATATCCAGGTAATCAAGCAATGCATCCGCCACTTCGTCGTTAAAGTAAACGATCACTTCGGCACCGCCTTTTCGATGCACTTTTACACCGTTATTTTTAAAGTCCAGATCCTGTATATCAATACCGACGCATTCCGATACACGAATTCCGGTGCCGAGAAGAAGAGAAAGCAGAGCAAGGTCGCGCAGCTTTGTCTGTTCATGATAGGCAAGCTGATGGGGGGTCAGTTTTTCTCCGGATTCCACTTCGTCCAGGAGCATGGCGACTTCATCTACATCCAGACGAATAATTTCTTTTTCATGAAGTTTTGGTGTTCGAACCAGATCGGGCGGATTTGTCCGGATCAGCTGCTTTCTGAAAAAGTAGTTGTAAAAGCTCCGAAGGCTTGCCAGTTTTCTGGAAATTCCCCGTTCATCATTCGTATGCTCCACACCGTCTTTTGTATAAACTTTTAAGTAATTTAAGTATTCTTCAATGTCCAGCGGCGTAATCATATCCAAAAATGAGATTGGAATATTGGGAATGTCATATTTTCTGCAAACCGGATTATTTTCGTGCAGAAAAGAAAAGAAAATGCCGAGATCATAGGCATAAGCCAGACGCGTCCGGGATGAGGTCGTATGTTCCGTACCAAGGAAAAATTCCTGGCAAAACCGCGGCAGTTCTTTTGCCATTGCACGCAGTTTTAATTCATTTTCAATTTTAACTTTTTCATGATATGTTTTTTCCATATGTATGTTGTCCACCTTCATTTATTTCATTTCAGGAATCGGCCAGTCATCAAAAGAAGCCGACCGAATAGCTGCAAACAGCCGGTCTTTAACGCCAGGGTAGCTGGTATTCAGCAAGCGGAGCAAATCCTTGGCATCTTGGCGTTTCGTATGTCCGTCCAGAGGGCAGGGGTTTTGAATAACCGGCAGCCGATATTTATTTTGAAAGCCGATTAATTCGGCTTCAGGCACGTAGAGCATAGGCCGGATTAACGTCAGTCCGGTGCGTTCCCAGTAAGTTTTTGGTGAAAACGAATGAAAACGGCCTTCGAAAAATAAGGAAAGCAGCATCGTTTCAATCAGATCATCCCGGTGATGTGCATATGCGACCTTATTGCATCCATATTGCAACGCTGCCTGATTCAGCGCACCTTTCCGAAGCCTGGCACAAAGAGAGCACCGGCCGGCCGACTGTGTCTGCCGGAAAACAATTTCCTGAATTTGCGTAGGTATTACTTTATAAGGAACGCCAAGCGATTCACAGTATTGTTTTAACGGTTCCGGATGAAAATCTTCAAAGCCAAGATGAACCGTAAATGCCATCAATGAAAAACGCTTTGGATAAAAACGCTGAAGATTTTTCAGGGCGCAGAGCAGGGCAAGAGAATCTTTCCCGCCTGAAATGCCTACCGCAATTTTGTCCTGATCTTCCAGCAGCCGATAATCATCCGCAGCTTTGCGGACATAACTGAGCAATTGCTGCAATTTCATGATTTCCTCCTGGTGTTGTCGGTTTTTACCTGTCATTATATCACATCTATTATAAACATCCGTGCGTACAAAAGCAATCGTTATCTGATAAAAAACAGTATGGAATACGTCAAAGGGGCGTTTTTAACGGATGTGAAATCCAGCGCTTACAAAGACTTAGGCGCGAAGTCTGACTATGGCTTGACTTGTACCTGTTCCAACACTATAATAATAAGGGTTATGGCCGGATGAAATGCCATTTTATATAACATAAATAAAAAGGAGAAAACATATGAGATTTGTAATACAAAGAGTGTCGGAAGCGTCCGTAACGGTTGACAATGAGATAATTGGCAGTATCGGTAAGGGTTTTTTGGTGCTGATCGGCGTATGTGATACGGATACAAAAGAAATTGCAGATAAAATGATTCGTAAGATGTTAGGTCTGCGAATCTTTGAAGATGCACAGGGAAAAACAAACCTTTCTTTAGATGCGACAGGCGGCGAATTGCTTCTCGTATCCCAGTTTACCTTGTATGCGGACTGCCGCAAAGGAAACCGACCGTCTTTTATACGGGCAGGTGCACCAGAACTGGCAGATGAATTGTATCAATATATCATTCAAAAATGCCGGGAACAAAATGATCATGTGGCGACCGGAATATTTGGCGCGGATATGAAAGTGCGTTTACTCAATGACGGTCCGTTTACAATCGTACTGGATTCGGATGACCTGTAAGGCCAAAACGGATCAAACTATTCGTAAAAGTGTCCTTTTGCGAATAGTTGGAAATCTATACAAAAAAAGTATCACATACGGATACCTGCTCTACTGTACGGCTCCGGCTGTCATACGGCCGGAGCCTGTCTGAAAATCAATAATCTAACAGTTTTTTATAATGCAGAATCATATCTACACATCCATCCACACCCAGTTTTGCCGAATTTAAAGTCAGATCGTAAGATTTGGAGCTGCCCCATTTTTTATTGGAATAATAGTTGTAATAGCTGGAGCGCTGTTTATCTTTTTTATTAATCATATCTTTGGCTTTCGACTCATTGACCTGGAATTCATCCATCGTGTTTTTAATTCTGAATTCGATATCGGCATGGATAAAAGTATTGATCGTATGCGGAAAATCACTTAATGCATAGTCCGCGCAGCGGCCTACGATAATACAAGATTCTTCGGATGCCAGTTTTTTTATCGTATCAAACTGCGCCAGAAATATCTTATGATTCAGCGGCATATCCAAAAACGGCGCTGCGGTATAACCGGTCGCCGAATACGTATCCATAACAAGAGAATATAAAAAACTGCTTGTCGGCTTCTCATCCTGTGAATGGAAAATTTCTTCACATAATCCGCTTTCTTTCGCCGCTCTGCTTAATAACTCTTTATCATAACATTTTATGCCAAGTTTTTCGCTTAATTTCAGTCCCACATCTTTTCCAAGACTCTCAAATTCGCGTCCGATCGTAATTACATAATTGCTCATATATACGCTCCTTCCTGCACTAGCTTGCCATTCCTACTGTTGATCATAAGTATATTATAATGCATTTGGTGTATGATGTACACAATAATATAAATTTTTTATAGAATTTATCTACTTTGCACAAAATCAGAGAGAGTTTCGCCTGCTATCAAGCAGTTCCTGAAAATATGAAGGAAGCGGCGCTGAAAATTCCATATAGGTGTCCGTACGTGGATGGATAAATCCGAGCGTCATGGCATGCAGACACTGTCCCTGCAGATGAAATCTGCATTTTGCAGGGCCATATAGAGGGTCTGCCAACAGCGGATGGCCAATTTTGGCCATATGAACGCGAATCTGGTGGGTTCTGCCTGTCTCCAGTTCAAATTCCATATAGGAATGGCTGCAAAAACGTTCCAATACACGGTAATGTGTTACTGCCGGTCTTCCATTTGCTACATCACACGCCATTTTTAAGCGATTTTTCGGATCTCTTCCGATTACGGCACAAATTGTTCCGTTATCTTCTTTTACAACGCCTGTTACAATTCCGCGATATCGCCTTGTGACAGAATGTGCTTTCATCTGTTCTGCAAGCCGGTTATGCGCCGCATCATTTTTGCAGACGACAAGTGAACCGGTGGTATCTTTGTCAATCCGGTGTACAATGCCCGGACGAATCTCACCGTTAATGCCGGACAAATGATCCTGACAATGGTACATCACCGCATTGACAAGCGTTCCGGTATAGTGTCCCGGAGCCGGATGCACAACCATATCTTTCGGTTTATTTACAATTAAAACATCCTCATCTTCATATAAGATATCCAGCGGTATTGGTTCCGGGCGAATGTCTGCCTGCACGGCAGGCGGCACACATACGGTTACAAGATCCCCTTCTTTTACGAGACAGCTTGGTTTTAATACACAGTCTGCAATGTGCACCTGTCCGTTTTTGATCATTTTCTGAAAAAACGAACGGGATAATTCGGGATAAATCACAGATAAAAATTTATCCAGCCTCGTCCCGTCATATTCCGGATGAACTTCAAATGTTCGAATGGTATTCCGATTGTTGTTTTGATTTTGATCCATGCTTCTTTTCGTTCCTTTAAGATTTTGAAAATATATGAATCTGTGCAAAATCTTCGTCTTTATAATAAAATAAAATGAGTATAATCAGTAAAAACGTAGATACGGTAACATAAATATCCGCTATATTAAAAATCGGAAAGTCGATCAGAGAAAAATAAAAAAGTCAATGACATAGCCATGTAAGATTCGGTCGACAGCATTCCCAACTGCTCCGGACAGAAACAACGCTGCAATGACACGCAGATACCAAAACCGTTTCGTAAGAGGGATTTTATAATACACATAAGGAATGATCACAAGCATCAGCACGGCCATCAAAATAAAAAAACTTTTCTGTCCCTGCAGCATTCCAAATGCGGAACCTCTGTTTTCCAGATATTGGAGTTCAAAAACACCCGGTATTAACGGGACAGCGTTATTTCCTTTCAACATATGCCGTGCAGCCAGTTTTGTAATCTGGTCCGGTATGAGCAGCAGAATAACGCCAATGCTAAAACTCAGCATGCTTGTTGTTCTCGATTTCGCTTCCACTGTTTTCCTCCTGTCTTCTTCCGATGTTCTTTATGCATATATTTTATAACGATAGCGAATGCGCCCTTTTTTTGTCACATGATCGGTCGTTTCAATCTGAAATTTTCCAATATGACGCACCGATAAAATGTCACCATCCTGACAATGATACGTATTGTTTTGGATACGCTTGGAATTTATGAATGCATTTCCTTCAGAAATTATTTTCTGTGCAGCCGATCTTGGCAATTTACAGATATCAGCGATAATTGTGTCTAATCTGATCGAAGAAACGACTCCTTCTTTCTCAATCAATTTTGGTTCATAGTGAAAATCCGCCGTCGATATCCGGCTGGCAGTTACATTCGTATGACGAATCGTAATACACTGTTCAATGATATAGTCTGCTATGGAATTTGTACAAAATACGATGATTTCCTGCTCCGCCATCAAAATATCGCCCAGCATTTCCCGCTTGATGCCAAGATGCATCAGCGCACCCAATACATCCCGATGTGTCAGTGATTCTGCGAATTTCGGATGAGACGGCATAAATCGGATTGTTTGAATCGGATAGGAAATCTGTTCCGGACACGCCTTTTGCATATCGGAATCTTCCCATACATAAGAAAGAGCATCAGGGATAAAAGCAACCATCTGACGCTCCGCACTATCATAACCACCAAAAAGCTGAAAAGAACAGTACAGTTCTTTTTTTATCTGGTGAAAAATATTTAACTCATTCAAATTTAAAAATGACTGAAGGTTACGATATTTTTATCTTCCGCCCTTTTTGATAAATCAATAAAACGTTTTTTTAAATAAGCTTCTTCGGGATCCATAGCTGTTCCTTCCTAAAAATCCATACGGATTGATGTCTGATCATAAGAATCAATTAAACTTTGAAAATCACCGGATATTTCCACATTTGCCGGCGTAATAATAAATATGTAGTTGGATATTTTCTGTAAATTGCCGCTGATTGCAAAACAGGAGCCGGACGAAAAATCAATAATCCGCTGCGCAATATCAACATCCAGGCCTTCCACGTTTAAAATTACCGGACGGTTCATCAGAAGTGTTTCCGTAATTTCCCTGGCATCTTCAAATGCCGTAGGCTTGATGACACATACTTCCAGTCCGGAGGCAGTTGTTTTTTTGGAAGACGGCCGCATAGGCGTCACTTTATTTGTTGGCTTTGCGGCAACACGTTCTCTGTTCCGATTAATGTCAATCGGCTGATTTGCACCGCCGGAATTTTTGTAACCGGAATCCTCTTCTTTTGACTGACTTCTGCGGCGTTTTGGAGCTACCTCCTCTTCCTCTTCATCATCATAATAATCATCATAGTAATCTTCATCATCATCCGGATTCATATGCATTACATTTAAAAGGGAATCTACTAAACTCATATACCTCTCCTATCTTTTTACTGAAATGAAGCAGGAAAAACAAAGCATTTTCTCCGATAACCGGGAGTTATTTCGTACCGTAATCCCGTTCGCCGAAAATACCGGTTCCTACACGCACCATAGTAGAACCTTCTTCAATCGCCACGGTATAATCACCTGTCATACCTATGGAAAGTGCATGCATATTTATATTATCTATGTTTTTCCGCTGAATGTCAACAGCTAATTTTTTTATTTGTTTAAAATATTTGCGGTTATCTTCCGGGTTTTCCGTATAAGGAGCAACCGCCATAAGCCCCTCTACCCTGACACTGTCCAGTTGGGAGACCTCTTCTGCAAGAAGGATTGCATCCTCTTTGGTGATGCCGAATTTGGTCTGTTCGTCCGCGATATTAATCTCCAGCAGAATCGGCATAATAAGCTTGTGTTTTTTGGCCTGAATATTAATCTCTTCCGCCAGACGATAAGAATCTACGGAATGAATCATACACACTTTGTCAATGATGTATTTCACTTTGTTGCGCTGCAGATGGCCAATCATATGCCAGCGGATATCCGATGGCAGCCGATCGTATTTTTCACAGAGTTCCTGTACTTTGTTTTCTCCAAAATCACGCACGCCCGCATCGTAGATTTCCTGTATTAATGTTGTCGGTTTTGTCTTGCTGACAGCAATCAGAGTTACTTCGGATCGTTTCCGCGCACTTTTCTCACATGCTTCCCGTACTGCTTTTTCAACATTCGTTAAGTTTTCTTTTAACATGTTTCTACTCCTGTCTCGGTATTTAAAATTAATTTGTTGTGACCATCTGTCCGTCTTCCACCGCACTTCCGTCCAGAGCAATATGATCATACTGCATAATTCCATAAGTCGTTCCGGCTTCGACGATTGTATAATTATCATTGCTGAAAAGTATGTCAATCTGCTTAAATACGGCGTATCCTCTGTTAATATTGTAAACGCCCTTCAGTTTTGCCGTGGCAGCAACTTCATAACGATCGGTAGAATTGATTCTTGCAATCCGGTCGCCTCTTTTTATCTTTTCGTTTGAAATATAAGCGGTCCAGTTTTCTTCATTTGTATCGTCAGTGCCATTTTCGTCCGTATTTTTATCTACGTAATAGGCAGTCACCGGTACAAATTCCGCTTCCGTATACGTTCCGTTTTCCTGTCGGTGTTCAACTAAAAGCCCGGTCTGGCCGGAAGCGCCGCTTCCTGAGGTTAAGTATGCGTATGGTACAAGTTCAAAAGTTTTTGTTGTAATAGAGCTGTTTGGAATTTTTAAGCCGCTCTGCCGATCCAATAAAATATTAATATCTACATAACGCTCATTTGCATAACGGATCATGCCGTTACGCAGATTTAAGATCAGATAATCTATGCCGTTTTTTCGTTCTATCGTGTAATTGGCCCATGCGGTTGTCTGATCTTCTTTAAAACGAATCTGCGTGACGTCTCCTCCCTGCAGTTCGTTTTTCATTGTGGCATCGAGCCGAATAATAATCTGCCAGTTTTCATCTGTGATCAGCTTGTAAACAGGCTGTCCGCTTTGTACACTTCCTTCCGTCTTTAAGCTTGTTTTATTGTGAGCCGACTCGTCAAATAACTCATCTGCCAGATCATTCGTGGTAAGATTTTCCATTCCATCGGTATAATAAGCGACAATTCCGGGTTCCTGTGCATGATACAGGTGGAATGTCTCATGATCTCTGGCAAATTCCGTATATTCCGAAATCGCGTTCAGCGCATCAAGATTTAATGCCTCGATTAACTGACCGTTTAAATCCGACTTAAAACCGTAAGTTGTGTAATAAGAACCGTCCTGGTATCCTTTTGCAAAATCACGGATAAATCCGCGGATTGTACTCATCTTGTCTTTTGTCAGAACCGCATTCGATGTGACCTGTTCATTCAGCCGTTCGGATATGTTTCCGTTTTCATCTATGGAACATAAAAGCGTTCCGTTTGCTGCTTTTGTATTATCTTTTAAATAATAATCCAGACGTCCGCTATGTGCGGCATTGACAACCGTTTCTTTACGTAAAATCAGCCCTGTATAAGAAGTGTTGACTTCAATGGTACCTCGTTCCACTTCGTAGCTTTTAATATGTATGGCGGTAAGATAACTGTAGATATTGTAAGCCATATAAAATGCGATAAATAAAAATACGATAATGCCGATATTCGGATGAAATCCACCGGAAAAGCGGACAACGGTTCTTCTTCTTTTCTTTCTTCCTGCCAATCGCTTGATCCTGTTCTTTCTATAATAATGTTTTCGTTAAAACTGCCAGATTTATAAATCCAAGATTTTCATGCATGAATCCCAGAAGAATGTTCATACTATTCAAAAAGGAGGTAATTGTTATGAATTCTAAATTTTTAGATTACACGCTTCTTACACTGGTAATTATCGGAGCAATTAACTGGGGGCTGATTGGATTTTTCAGGTTTGATCTGGTAGCATTTCTGTTTGGAAACATGTCCTGGCTGTCAAGAATCGTATATGCATTTGTAGGAATTGGAGGATTATACCTGCTCAGCGTATACGGTCGCATCCGTTCTATGGACCAGGCATAAGGATGTTTCTTCCTGTTCCCTGTAGCAGGTAACAGAATCCAGCCCATTTCAGCTTACATTCAGCAGTTATTTTATATGCTGAACGAAGATGCAAGCGGGCTGGATAACATGAAGTGTGTTCCGTGTAATTACAATGAAATAATTACCTTTGCTTTTGCGCATTCCGGTAAATTGTGTTCATCTTTTGAGATGCTTAAAATAAACCTGACATTATATTTTTCGCTGATAATATCCAGCTTTTCGATCGCATGCTGCAGCTGATCGTCTTTCAGGCCGGCAATTGTAACAAAACTGTCCAGATACATTTCCTGTAAATCGTGATCCTGTGATACAATACCGCAGATAAATCCTAAAAATTCATCACAGTTTGATATCGGAAAATCAGTTACATTAATCAGACGTATTTTATTATTCAGTTCGTACATATGCTTCCGGCTCTTGTCCAGATAAACTACATTCCCCTGTGCATCTTTGATTGCCGTATTTGCTTTGTCCAGCAAATGTTTTGTCTTTCCTTTTCCTTTTTCGCCACAAATAATTTCGACCATTACTTTCTCCTCCTGCATGTTATTAGATGACGCTTCGAACCTTTCCAGATTTGATACGATTATTATAAAATACTTTCGGCTAAAATACAACTGGTATTTCTGAAAATGCGTCATTACCATAAAATGGCTGCTTTATTGCTTGATTAACTCCGTCATAAGTGTATATAGGCTTTCACTCGTGTCCGCTTTCATGACAATGGAAATTCGTAGTTTCTGTGCCGCGTTTTTACCGTATAACGCCAGACAATATCCGGCTGCGTTTGTTGTGCCGGTTTTGCCGCCAAGCACGGTTACACCGTCCGGCACGGATACTTCGCCTGTCAGAAACTTGTCCGTCGTTTCCCACTCCTGCGTTATGGTTTCCCCGGATGCATTACGATAAGAAGCCGTATGTTTTGCCGTATGAGCGATTGTTTCAAAAGGCTCGTACCGCATCGCTGCCTGCAGCAGAAGATACAGATCATAGACGGTCGTATAATGCTCTTCATCATGCAAGCCATGCGGATTCGTAAAATGCGAATGGGTTGCACCAAGAGCAGCTGCCTCTTCATTCATAAGCACGGCAAAGTTTTGCATGCTGCCCGAAATATGCTCTGCAATCGCAACGGCAGCATCGTTGCCGCTTTCCAGTAAAAGGCCGTAAAGCAGTTCTTCCAAAGTCAGCCGGTCACCGGCCTTCAATCCGCAGACGGAAGAATCACCGGCCTGATTTGCTGCCTGTTCGCTGACCGTAATCGTATCGGTCAAATCTCCATATTTGCATGCGAGATAGGCAGTGAGTATTTTCGTTGTACTTGCCGGATATAGTTTTTCATAAATATTTTTGCATATGAAATAGTGCCTTCATCCGGACAAAAAACACCTGCGGCCTGAGCTGCCGACGCATCTATGTTTTCTGCGCCTGTCTGTGTAATTTCGCCGACACATAATTCCTGTGCAAAAAAGGGAATCGTGTCCGACGCGGCAGACTCCCAGATTGCATCGGAATCGTCATCGTCGGAATCTGTCTGCGGCCGTAAGTAATGAATCGAAGTACCGTAGACGTCATAAGGATGTTCGAATTCATACGTTTTGGTGCCGCAACCGCCGCATAACAGGATACCGGCTGCTACAAAAGCAGCAAATGCTTTGGAATATTTTGGTAACGTTCGACCAAAACAATTGTTATCTGTACATTTCACGCCACTCTAAATCTCCTCTGTCCAATGATTTAATTAACAGTTCTGCGGTTGCAAGATTGGTTGCAAGCGGTATGTTGTACGTATCACATAATTTTACGACATTGTTTACATCCGGTTCATGCGACTTTGGTGTCATTGGGTCACGCAGAAAGATAACTAGGTCAATGTCATTTTGTTCAATCTGTGCGCTTAACTGTTGTGCCCCGCCCAGATGTCCGGCCAAATATTTGTGAATCGAAAGGTTGGCCACTTCTTCAATCAGTCTACCGGTCGTGCCGGTTGCAAATAGTTCGTTTTTACACAAAATTCCCCGGTACGCAATACAAAAATTCTGCATAAGTTTTTTCTTCGAGTCGTGTGCGATTAATCCGATATTCATTTTGTATATCACCCCCGCTAATATTTTTTCGGTTGCAAGCCCACATTTAGTACAATACCAATACCCATATACAAAGTTACCAGTGAAGTCAGACCGTAACTGACAAACGGCAGTGTCAGTCCTGTATTTGGCAGCAATCCGGTTGTAACTGAAATATTGACAAAACTCTGAAATCCAATCAGCGCTGCCATTCCGCAGCAGATCAGCCGTCCGGCCAGATCTTTTGCTTTTCTGCCGATAAATACGCATTCCAGTGCGATCAGCATCAGCAGAACGATGATTGTAGCGGCTCCCACAAAACCCATCTCTTCTCCCGCCACGGAAAAGATAAAATCCGTATGCGGTTCGGAAATAAAATTGCCGTTTTTTACGGAATCAAAATGGTTGTTGTTTAATCCTTTTCCCCAGAGCTGACCGGAGCCGATCGCCATAATGGAATTTTGCTGCTGGTAAGCGCCGTCCGGATACTTTTGCGGATAACGCCATGCCAGAATTCGTTTCAACTGGTAGCCTTTGATAATTTCCTGATCCGGCTGCATAATCAGATATAACACTACAATAAATGCCGGGATACAAATTGCAGCCGCCCCTCCAATTATTTTATAACTTATTCCGGCAACAAACAAGAGGGTAATAAAAATTAATGTAGTTACTATAGTTGTAGATAAATCGGATTTCAGTACCAGTCCCAGAGGAAACGCAATCAGCACAGCCGATATGGCCAATGCCCGAAACGTACTGATCTGCTCCTGATAACGCATAAAAAATGCGGCAAAAAACATAATAATTACAATTTTAGACAACTCCGAAGGCTGAAACTGTAAAGATCCGATCATAAGCCATCTGCTCTGTCCATGTGAAGATTCGCCTTTCAGAATAACGGCTATCAGCAACGCGATATTAAAAAAATACGCGGGCCATACGAATTTTAACAGGAACGAATAATCGAACAGCGACAATATGAGCATGCAAATTAATCCGAGAGCCATGCCAAAGATCTGACGGTCCTGTAAAGACTGTTTTGCGCTCCCGACAACCATAATTCCGATGACTGTAATCCCGATTACATACAGGCACAGACGGATACGGTAATTTTTAAATGAATACATTTTAAACATATCATAACGCCTCCGGACTTTCTCAAATCGTATTTTTAAATCGCAAATGAAGATTTACTGATATTCCGGCTGATGTTTTACACACAAAATCGGAATGTTCGCATACAAAGCAGGCACGCTTCCATTATGTGTCTCCGAAACAGTCCGTGTAACCCGGATATCCAGTCCTTCCGTATCAATTTCCATATATTTGGAAATCACCTGAATAATATCATTTTTATCATTTCCAGCATATCTGCGGAACAGTCCGTTCTGTCCGAAATCAGAAGCAGTTTTAACCGGTCTATCGCCACATCTTTGGAATTCCTTCGGAATATAAATCGTAAAAATCTCATAAAACGCCTCCTATACACGTTTTGTCAAACCGCGGAACCTCTGGAACCATACCTTTTTCTGACTCAGGTCCATGATTGGCAGATTCTCACCGTCAATCCTGCGGCAGATGTTTTGATACGCCTGTCCGGACATTGTATCGAGTCCGGATAACGGTTCTCCCTGATTCGTGGATATTACAATGTTTTCATCATCCGGTACGGCGCCGATCAGTGGTATGGGAAGGATGTCACAGACGTCTTTCAGCGACATCATATCCCCTCGTTTTACCATATCCATGCGCACACGGTTGATCAAAAGTTCGATCTGCGGCATTTGTGCATTTTTTAAAAGGCCGATAATACGATCCGCATCACGGATCGCCGATACTTCCGGTGTTGTCACGACAATGGCACGGTCTGCTCCGGCAATTGCATTTTGAAATCCCTGCTCGATACCGGCAGGACAGTCGAGAAGTATGTAATCAAAATCCTCCCGAAGCTCTTCCGTGAGCTTTTTCATCTGCTGTGGCGTCACTGCTGTCTTATCACAAGTTTGTGCGGAAGGAATCAGAAAAAGAGTCGGGTGTCGTTTATCTTTGATTAACGCCTGCTTCAATCGGCAGCTTCCTTTGATGACGTCTACCAGATTGTATACAATCCGGTTTTCCAATCCCATTACGACATCCAGGTTGCGCAGTCCGATATCGGTATCAATCAATACGACCTTTTTTCCAAGCATTGCCAGCGCACAGCCTACATTTGCTGTCGTCGTCGTTTTGCCGACGCCGCCTTTTCCTGATGTAATTACAATAACTTCACACATAATTAGAATCCTCCTGATTTATGAATGTTAAAATAAATCTTTTGTACAAGGTTCCATTATGACATGTCCGTCCCGAACACGCGCTATCTGCGGTGAAAATGATTCTCCTTCTTTTCTGCGGCGGAGAAAACCGCCTTTCTTTTTGCCGCTGTTTTCCGGCGGCAGAAACAGGATTTTTCCAATCTGGATCTGTCCTGTGTCTATAGATAATGCCGCAATATATGCAGCTAAATCCCCATAGGCTCCTGCATGCGCAAAGCCATCCAATGTGCCAAAGATGATCAGATTTCCGCCGGCAGTTACTTTTGCGCCCTTTGGAACATTTCCGATCACGACCAGTCCGGCATCTGCGTGCAGGTCGTCTCCCGGTTTCAGAGAACCGTAATGAAATACGGCATGGTTCGTGACCCGTTCCCGGATCAGCGCTTCCGTTTCTGCCAGCACACACGCTTCCCGTACCTGTTCTTCTTCCATAATGCAGACAATATTAATGCTTGTATGCGCTTCTATCACCGCAATCAGCTCATATTCCTGCTTCGGTGTCAGTTCATAGCCTTCAAACGAAATTCCTACATTGGCATTTTTGAAAAAATCTCCGGAATCCGCAAATTTTTCAATGACTGCCTCTAACAGTTCCGGAAACGGAACGTCCGGATTGAGCACCAGATGGATTCCGTAGCATTTACTTTTGATAACAACTGCCTGTGTCAAACTTCCATTCTCCTTTCTGCCCACAAATAATTAATCCGTAATGCCGTTTGACGAATCTCCAACATTTTCCGCCTTGCCTGTCAGCAGATTCTCGGATTCGTCCAGCTTAAAGTAATATTTTAAAATCTGTGCGGACACATCTGCGGCGTTATGTGAGGTATACCCATAAGCAATTCTGGTTGCAATCGAAATCTCCGGATCTTTGAACGGCGCATAGCCTACAAATAACGCATGGTTGCCTCGCGTCTTTACCTGCTGTGCCGTACCGGTTTTTCCGGCTACCACCATCGGAAAATCTTTAAATTCCGCCAGATTTGCCACTACAAGACGATTGCCGTTTTGAATGGCTTTCCAGGAACTGTCGGAAATATTGTCCATTTTATTTTTAATGGTCGGACTGTAGTTCTTGATTACTTTTCCGTTATGGTCTGTCATCTTTTTTAACAGTGTATAATTAAAAACCGTTCCTTTGTTGGCGACAGCAGTCACATAGCGTGCCAGCTGAACCGTTGCGTAGTTGTGGTTGGACTGACCGATGGCCGCCATAACCGGAAACTGGTTTGCGATTTCCGGACTGTTTTCCGGAATTTCAATCCCTGTTGTATCTCCGAGTCCGTATGCGGTTGCATAATCCGTAATTTTCCGAATACCGGTAGGATCACTGTACGTATTTCCGACCAGACTCAGATCATAGCCAATCTGATAAAAGAAATAGTTGCAGGAAACACGGATTGCATTCGTCACATCCATCCAGCCATGTCTGGAAGCCGGATAAATCCAGCATTCCGGCTCATTGTCCACCAGTTTGAATTTACCCTGATTGTTGATTTTGGTCGATGGCGTAATAATGCCTTCGCCAAGCCCTGCCGTTGCGGTAATCATTTTAAACGTAGAACCGGGCGCCGTACGTTCCTGTGTCGCATGATTGTACATCGGTCTCGATTCATCGGTCTGCAGCTTTGCAAAATAATCGGCATCTACCGTATTGGCCAGCATATTGTTGTCATAACCCGGATAAGACACTAGCGCTTTTAATTCTCCGGTTTTTACATCGGTAATCACGCAGGATGCCGTACACGGATCCAGTGCAAGCTGTCCCGGAGTAATTTCCAGATTCTGCACTTTTTCTTTTAAAAAAGTAAATGCGGAAGTCGTTCCGTTTTCCAGCTGGGCACGCTTTTGCTCATCTTTTTTGATCAGTTTCTGATCATATAAAATCAGACAAAGCTGTGTGCCGCTTACCATATCCTGTTTTATGAGATACTGGTATATTTTTTTCTGAAATCCTTCGTCTTCCTTTAGTTCTTTTTCAATATAATGAATCAGATCCATATAAATTTCGGAAGAATCCGAATATTCTTCTTCCGTCTGGAATATATTATAATCAATCCAGCCCATATTGATGCAGTAATTCAGATATTCCTTCAGACTGATCGTTTCTTCTTTGGTCCAGGCCAGATAAGTCGGATCTGTTTTTTCTATATTTTCATTTAACAGCACTTTATTTTCCAACAGCATGGAAACAATGTAGCTGTAATAGTTTTGATATTCTTCAGGCGCTGCCTGGTAAGTCTCCGGCATGGCAGCGGCACACTGTTCTTTGATTCTTGCAATAACGGAATCCAGATGGCTGTCGTAAATGGCCTGTATGTTCCGTTCGGTTGCACTTGCTTTTTTGTGCTTAAAATGCGATGTATCTATAATATTGTTGTTGATCAGTGCAAAATATACATCATAGATCGGAATTTTAATATCCGATTCATTTCCGGAAGTATTGACATATTCCTTCACGTTGATAATGTTATTAAATAAAATTCCCGCAAGCTCCTGCTCCAGCAGATGATAAACGGCTTTCTGCAGATCCGCATCAATCGAAAGGTAAATGTTGTTGCCGGCCGAAGGCTCTTTATGGTCGGTTACTTCCAGCTCTTTGCCCATAACATCTACAAAAACGGTTTCCGAACCTTTGCTGCCCTGCAGTTTTTCATCCATAATCTGTTCGATGCCGGCTTTTCCGATTACATCGGTAAGCTCATAGGAATCGTTTTGTTTGGAGAGTTCTTCATATTCTTCCGTTGATATTTTGCCCGTATAGCCAATCATCGAAGCAAAGTATATGCTGTCGTCATATTTGCGGATATAGTCCTCTTCAATATCCACGCCTGGCAGCTCGGCTTTGTTCTCTTTGATATAGGCCATTGTTTTATCACTGATGCCGGCCGCGATTGTGGTAGGAATGTATTTTTGAAATGCTTTTTGTGCCAGTGCGTATCGTACGACCATGATTTTGTACTTCAATTCCGGTGTATAATCCGCATCTTTCAACCCGTATTTTTCATCACATAAATAGGCAATTATCTGCTCTTCGGAAGCTTCTGCCGTATTATATTTTAACTCTTTATCCCACTTTAGATCTTCGATTTTCGCTTTGCCGTAAATATCCGCACGAAACCGCATCAGCTGGGTACCCTCTACGGTAAATGCATACGTTCCGTTTTTCTTTAGACGGATATTAAAATCATTAACAAAGTCGTCGCCGTTTTCTTCAAGTACTTCCAGTACTTTTGCAATCATACCGTTCAGCGATTCGTTTTTTTCATCGGTGGATGAATAAGTACCATTATCTTCCAGTATGACTTTATAGATCAGTTCATTGTATGCCAGCACTTTGCCGTTACAGTCCAGAATATCCCCGCGCGTTCCGTTCAAAATACGCTCTTTGCGAATTTTCAGCGTATAATTGTCCTGATAAGACTGTCCGTTAATAATCTGAAGGGTAAACAGACGGTGCAGCAGCACACCTCCCATTAACAGGATAATTAAGGAAAGGACAAGCAGTCTGGATTTGAAAAAACTTTTCAGAAAATCTTTGACAGAATCATATTCATACAAACTTAATACCACTCCTTTTTTCTACTGCTTCCAGTTTCTGATTGATTTTCAACAGTATCGGATACAGAAAAATCATAATCAGAACGGTATAAACAAGTTCCGGTACAATGACATGCAGCAGATAGTAGCCGAAGTGAAACTGTCCGCGGAACATAAATTTTAAAATGTAAACAGCTACGTTGTAGACAATATCACTGACGGAAATTAAAAGCATTGGTAGCTTGATATCATCCGGAAAGAAAAATTTACGGAACATACCGTTACAGTATCCGGCATACATATATACAAGGGCGTAAAAGCCAAAAATCGTTCCATAAAAGGCGTCAAAGATCAGCCCCGTAAGAAAACCGATATACATTCCTTCTTTCCTGCCGCGCATAAAGCCAAAAGATGATACAACCACAATCAGAAGATTCGGTGAAATCGAGGCTAACGCCAATGCCTGAAAAACTGTCGTCTGCAGCAGAAAGCAGACAAAAATAATGAAAAAACGGTAATCTTTCTTCTCATGTTGTAGGTCCTTTTAATTTTCCTTTTCCTGTACAGCCTGCTTTTTGTCCAGGATGACAAGTACGTTCTTAATATGTTCAAAATCCACGGCCGGTGTAATCGTGCCGGATTTTGTCAGGTTGTTGGAATCGGTCTGCAGCTCATGAATCTGTCCGATTAAAAGTCCGGGCAGATATTTGCTGCTCGTATAGGAGGTTACGACCTGATCTCCGATGGCAGCCTTATCATCGGCATCGGTCAGATCCGTAAAGGCAATGACCTGCTGTTCGCTCATCATTTCCAGATCTCCGTTGACAAAGCATTTATCCGAGGTCGTCAGCACCATTGCGCTGACACTGTTGCGGTCATCTATAATCGAACGCACATTTGCATAATTAGGCCCGACGTTTGTAATAATTCCAACCAGTCCGCTTCCTGCAATGACGTTCATATCAACCTCAATGCCGTCTTCGGAACCTTTATCAATAATAAAGGTATCAAACCAGTTTCCGGCATCTTTTCCGATAATGCTGGCGCCGATTTTTTCATACTTATACTGTTCATCCAAATCCAGCAGTTTGCGCATATCTTCAATATCATACTGTTCCATCTGATATGTGCTAAGCTGCGTGGTCAGCTCGTCTACCTGTGCCTGCAGTTCTTCATTTTTATGCATCACATCCCGCAGCTGCGCCAGATTATCCGTCACATGATTCAGCCACACCCCGACTTCGTTAATTCCTTTTTGCATGGGAATAAATACATAGCCTGCCGCCGTATTTAAAGGTGTAAACGAAACGTCAAATAAAAAACTGGCAAACATGGCGACCACACAAAGCACCGATAAAACCAGAGCAAATATTTTGCAGGAATATTACGGCGCGCTTTTCTTCTTCTTCTCATGCCGGTATCCTCTATTTATAAATACTGGATTTCAGGCTGTAGGCCAGATGTTTGTATTCATTGTCCGATACGATTTTAATCAGTCCCTGTGCAACACTTTCTTCAGGATTATCACAGCAGTTGACTTTAATATTGGTAATCTGCTTGAATAATTCATCCAGCTTTTCTATTTTGGAGCCGCCACCGGTAATATAAATACCTGAGTAAATAATGTCTTTGGCAAGTTCCGGCGGTGTTTTTTCCAAAATAAGCTTAATATTGGTACAGATATTTGTCAAATGGTCGCGGATTGCCTCATAAACGATCGACGAGGTAATCTCCATCTCAATCGGCAATCCGCTGACAACGTCGCGGCCGACAATAACCATTTTATCTTCCCTGCCTTCCAGCGCGCATCCAAGCTGCTCTTTTAACGAGCAGGCCGTCTTTCTGCCGATGACAAGATTATAGTTTTTGCGGATATAGCTGATAATCGACTCATCCAGCCGGTTGCCGCCAAAATGCAGCAGATGGCTGATGACCAGTCCGCCTAACGAAATAATGGAAATTTCCGTCGTATCCGCACCGATGTCCACAATCATAATGCCCGTAGGCTCATTGACATTCAGTCCGAGGCCGACAGCATCCGCGATCGGTTTTTCACACAGCAAAACACTTCTCGGCTTTGCTTTCGACTTAAAAAAGATATCGGAAAACGCCTTTTTTTCCACTTCGGTAATATCCGTCGGTACGGCAACAACAAATTCCGCGCCCCGGATTTTGCCTTTGGCATTTTTTTCCAGAAATTCGAACAGCATTGTCTGCATATTGTTATAGTCTGCGATCACGCCATTGACAATCGGAAATGTGACCTGTATCTGGTCGGGCGCCTTTTCGTACATAGCATAGGCGTCATTGCCATACGAATACATCTGATTTTTGTTAATAATCGCGATAGTATTTTTTTCATTTAAAATCGTTCCGTTGGCTTTACAGTAAATTTTTAAATTGGCAGTGCCTAAATCCACGCCATAAATATTAGCTGACATCATTCTTGTCTCCTATTCAGGGATTAAAGCAGTCCCTTTTCTCTAAAACTGTAGTATTGATGATCACCGATAATAATATGGTCCGAAAGTTCGATTTGAAGCATTCTTCCACATTCGGCAATGCATTTTGTAACTTGCCTGTCCTCACGGCTTGGCTGTGGCCTGCCGCTTGGATGGTTATGCAGAATTATTATCGAAACCGCCTGGAGTGACAGCGCATGGATAAACACTTCCCGCGGGGATACCAAAGAAGCATTGACGCTTCCGATGGTTAAGGTCCGCTCTCCCAGATAACGGCATTTGCTGTCCAGCATACAGACGACGAAATGTTCTTTTGGTTCGTGCCGCAGCTTTTCCATATAAAAGTCGGCTACGGCATCCGGCGAAGAAAAACAAATGTCCATATTTCTGCTTACATTTGCAATCCGCTTGGATATTTCGGCAATACACTTAAGCTGCATCGCTTTGACTTTGCCGATTCCTTCATATTCCATCAATGTCTGCATACTGTAATCATACAGATTTATCAGGTTGCGGTTTCCCTTTTCCAGAATCTTTCCTCCAAGTTCAATGGAAGTGTATTTTTTTGTACCGGTCCGGATAAAAATAGCCAGAAGTTCTTCGTCTGTCAGTGACTGCGGACCGTAATACATGCATTTCTCATAAGGGCGGTCGTTTTTTGGTAGTTCTTTTACGGTTAAATGTTTCTGCATCGTTTCGTTCCTTTCCACTCTCTCTATCAGAAAATCGCAGCAGGAACCTACAATTCTATAATATTAACATATTCATCCAAGTTTAACAAGATTTCGCTCATAAAGTTTTTGTAAAGACATTAAAATTCCATATTTTGCATGATACCAGGTCAGTCCGCCCTGGAAATATACGTTATAGGGCTCTTTTAAAGGCCCGTCTGCGCTTAATTCAATCGAAGATCCCTGTACAAAAGCGCCGGCCGCCATAATGACTTTGCTGTCATACCCCGGCATGTCCCACGGTTCCGGCGTTACGTAACTGTCTACCGGAGCTGCCGCCTGAATGCCTTCGCAAAATGCAAGAAGTCTTTCCTTTGAACCCAATGTAACAGCCTGGATAATGTCATAACGCGGCTCGCAGCCGTTTGGTACTACGGTGAAGCCTAGTTTTTCGTACAGATTCGCAGCAAAAACAGCTCCTTTTAACGCGCCTGCCGTTACGACCGGCGCCTGGAACAACCCCTGGTAAAAAGTCTGCATCACGCCAAGAGACGCGCCGACTTCTTTTCCAAGTCCCGGCGAAGTCAGCCGGTATGCGGCATTTTCCACACATGTTTTTGTACCTGCGATATACCCGCCGATCGGCGCCAGACCTCCGCCCGGATTTTTAATGAGTGAGCCTACGGTCATGTCCGCTCCGAAATCGGACGGTTCACAAAGCTGCACGAATTCACCGTAACAGTTGTCTACCATACAGATGATGTCCGGTCGGATGTTCTTCACAAATGCGATCAGTTCTCCGATTTTTTCCACGGAAAGCGTTGGTCTTGCCTGATACCCTTTGGAACGCTGGATGGTTACCATTTTAGTGTTGTCATGAATGGCATTTTTAATTCCTGCATAATCAAAATTTCCGTCCGGACATAAATTTACCTGCCGGTAAGTAATGCCGTATTCGGCCAGGGATCCCTGAGACGGCCGGATACCGATTACCTCTTCCAGCGTATCGTAAGGCTTTCCGGATGCCGACAAAAGTTCGTCGCCGGGACGCAGGTTTGACAGCAGCGCAAGTGCAAGCGCATGCGTGCCGCATGTAATCTGCGGCCGGACAAGGGCGTCTTCGGTATGAAAACAGTCCGCATAGACTTTCTCCAGCGTATCTCTGCCGTAGTCGTCGTAACCATAGCCGCTGCTCTGGTTAAAAGATGCTGCGCTGACTTTGTTTTTCTGCATGGCATGTATGACTTTCAGCTGATTGATCTGTGCCGTTTCGTCAATCCGTTCAAAACGTTCTTTTAATTCCTGCACCGCCTCTTCTCCAAAAGCGGCTACGTTATCGCAAATACCCATATTTTTGTAAATGTTTGTAAAATGACTGTTCATGTCTGGTTCAGGATTCCTTTCTCCCTCAATATAGCATTCATATAGGATAAAATTTTGTCGTTATCATAAGAAAACTTATCTTTATTCACCCAAATTACATCTTTTTCCCGTCGAAACCACGTCAGCTGACGCTTTGCAAAATGCCTCGTATCCCGTTTGATAATCTCTGTCGCCTCTTCCAGCGTGCATGTGTTGTCAAAATATGGAAACAGTTCTTTATAGCCAAGTCCCTGCATGGAAACAAGCTCTTTGGTATATCCCATATTGATCAGCGTTCGGACTTCTTCTACAAGCCCGTTTGCCATCATCTCATCGGTTCGTCTGTCGATTCGTTCATAAAGATGTTCCCGCCTGTCATTTAATACAAAATAAGCGGCGCGGTAAGGGGACTTTTTTTCATGCTCTTTTTTATTATGCTCAGATATGCGCGTTCCTGTCAACCGAAAAAATTCCAAAGCGCGAATTACACGCTTTTTATTATTGAAATGAATCGTCTGCGCAGATACCGGATCGACCTGTGCAAGCATCGTATGCAGATACCGGACGCCTTTTTCCCCGGCAAGCGCTTCCAGCTCCATACGGTAATCGTCGTCCGCATCCTGTGCGGAAAAATCAATATCGTATAACACGGCCTGAATGTAAAATCCGGTACCGCCTGCCAGAATCGGAATTTGTCCGTTTTGATAAATTTCCTGCATATATTTTTTCGCATACTGCTGAAACCGGACGACATTGAACGCCTCATCCGGCATCAATTCGTCAATTAAATAGTGCCGCACACCCTGCATCTGTTCCGTTGTAATTTTAGCGGACCCAATGTCCATATGCCGGTATACCTGCATGGAATCTGCCGATATAACAGCGCCGTTTACCTGCTTGGCCAGCCGGATGGACAGTTCCGTTTTTCCTACGGCCGTAGGCCCCGTTAAAATAATAAGTGGCTTTTGGCCGCTTCCGGTCATTTGTTCCATCGTCATTCTCCCTTATACAATACGCCTGAATTTTTTTTCTATTTCCGTTTTGGACATTGCAATAATCGTCGGTCTTCCATGCGGACAGTGATACGGATTCTCCAGCTTCAACAAATCCGCAAGCAGCTGTTCGGCTTCCTGCAAGGACAGCTGCTGTCTGCCTTTTACGGCTGCTTTGCACGACATCGAAGCAATTTTTTCCGTTATATAATCCGGTGTTTTTTTGCCGGTATCCTGTGATAAGCCATCCAGCATTTCCAGAAACAGTTCCTTCCGATTCAGGTTATACAAATTTGCCGGTACCGCGCAGACAGCATATTCTCTGCCGCCAAATGCGTTGATTTCAAAACCGGTTTTGCGAAAAGCGTCCTGATAGGTCTCAAACAGCTCCTGTTCCTGCATCGTCATTGTAATAATCATAGGTGGACTGATCTGCTGCGAAGTAACCGTATGTTCCGCAAACCGGCGCATCATTTCTTCGTACAGTACCTTTTCATACGCGGCATGCTGGTCAATAATAAACAGCTCGTTTTCCACCTGCACCAGCCAGTAAGTGTCAAACAGCTGACCGATGATCCGGTAATTTCGGCGTTTGGCTTCCCGGATAAAATCAGCGTGGTATACACTGCTTTCCGCCAGCGTAAGCTGCTGATACTCAGACCTTGGCGCTTCGGATACGGAACGGTCCGCAGCGGGCCGTTCCGTTTTTGGTTCGGGCGTACGCTCCGGCGTCTGCGTGTACTTGCGTTCGTATGGACTGTCTTTTTTTACGGATTGTGCAATTGCCTCCAGACGCTTTTTTTCAAATGGTTCCGGTCCGCGCCGCTCGGGTTTTGGAGCGGTTTTGGCGTCTGGTTGTTCGACCAGCGGAACCTCGGGCACCATATCTTTTTGCCTGAGCGCACTGCAAATCATTTCCGAGAGCTGTTCATAGATCTGCTCGCTTTGCCAGAAACGGAGTTCCATTTTCGTCGGATGGACATTTACATCCATCCATTCGCTGTCCATCTGCATATGCAAACGGTAAACGGATACTGGTGCTTCATTAAATACGGTTTATAGGCATCTTCAATACATTTGGTCAGCAGCGTACTTTTAATGTAGCGCCCGTTGATAAAATAAATTTCAAAATTCCGGTTCCCTCTGGCAATTATCGGTTTGCCGATATAACCGTCTATGGAAAACAAATCGCATTGTGCCCGGACAGGCAGCACGCCTGCGGCTATGTCCCTTCCGAAAATGTGGTAAATAATATCTTTCAGCTTTGTATTGCCGTTCGTATGCAGCTTTGGCTGGTTATTGACAATCAGCTGAAAGGAAATATCCGGATGTGACAGCGCCAGCCGTTCGACCAGAGTACTGATATAAGACGCTTCGGTCTGGGCGGATTTTAAAAATTTGTGTCTGGCAGGCGTGTTGTAAAACAGGTTGCGCACAAGAAATGTGGTCCCTTCCGGTGCGCCGATTTCTTCCTGTCCGATTTCTTTGGAACCTTCAATCCGATATTTTGTCCCGGTAAGCTCGGATGCCGTCTTTGTAATCACTTCTACCTGTGCGACCGCGGCAATGCTGGATAACGCTTCACCACGAAATCCAAGCGAAGAAATCGTAAGCAGATCTTCGATTTTTTTCAGTTTGCTTGTCGCATGGCGCAGAAACGCTTTTTGCACTTCCTCTTTGGGAATTCCCTGTCCGTTGTCCGTAATGCGGATAAAGGAAATGCCGCCATCTTTAATTTCAATCGTAATCGCAGTCGCTTTCGCGTCTACGGCATTTTCCACCAGCTCTTTTACGACCGAGGACGGCCGTTCCACAACTTCTCCGGCTGCGATCCGGTCGATTGTTTTTTCATCCAATACTTCTATCTGTGGCATAGCACTTGCACCTTCTTTTGCAGCTCATTTAATTTGTTCAATGCATCCAGCGGCGTCATGGTACCGATATCTATCGTTTCCAGCTCTTTGATAATCAGTGCGTCGTCAGTTTCCGTACTGCCAATCCCAATCGTATCAAAGAAAGAAAGCTGTTCCATAAAACCGGTTTCTTTTACCGTTTTTTCTTTTTCATACGATTCCATTTTATTTTTTTCTTTTTCACGCGTTTTTTTGGAACCTGTCTTCTTGTTCTGTTTTTCCGTCGCTTTTTTTACGGAAAGATTTTTGGCAATTTCCGTGATATCATTGGCACTTAACTCTTCCACAATTTCTTTTGCTCTTGTAATAACGCTGTCCGGTACACCTGCCAGCTTGGCGACCTGTATGCCGTAGCTTTTATCTGCTCCACCTTTGACGATTTTGCGTAAAAATACGATATCGTCTCCTTTTTCTTTTACGGCGATACAGTAATTATTTACGTTATCCAGCTTTCCTTCCAGCTCCGTCAGCTCATGATAATGTGTCGCAAACAGCGTCTTTGCTCCAAGCAGCTTCGGATTGGAGATATGTTCCACAACGGCCCATGCAATGCTCAATCCGTCGAACGTACTGGTGCCGCGTCCGATTTCGTCTAAAATAAGCAGGCTCCGGTCTGTCGCATTGCGTAAAATATTGGCAACTTCATTCATTTCCACCATAAACGTACTCTGTCCGCTTGCCAGATCGTCCGATGCACCGACTCTTGTAAATACACGGTCCACCAGTCCGATATCCGCCGATTTTGCCGGAACAAAACTGCCCATCTGCGCCATCATAACGATCAGTGCGGTCTGGCGCATATACGTGGATTTACCGGCCATATTCGGGCCCGTAATAATGGAAATCCGGCTGGACGCATTGTCCAGATACGTGTCGTTTGTAATAAACATATCATGGCTGATCATCTTTTCCACAACAGGATGTCTGCCTTCGCGGATGTCGATTGTGCCGTTTTCGTTCAGCACCGGACGGCAGTAATGATTTTCCTCTGCCACGACCGCCAGCGATACAAGTACGTCCAGCACGGCAATCGCTTTCGCTGTCTGCTGGATTCGCACGACCTGGTCGGCAATCGTTTTGCGGATTTCACAGAAATATTCATACTCAAGTACGACAAGCTTGTCTTCCGCTCCTAAAATCATATCCTCCAGTTCTTTTAACTTCGGCGTAATATAGCGTTCGGCATTGGCTAACGTCTGCCTGCGCACATAATGATCGGGCACAAGATTTTTATAGGAATTTGTAACTTCCAGATAGTAGCCGAACACTTTATTATGTTTGATTTTTAAATTTTTAATGCCGGTTTCTTCCCGTTCCTGTTTTTCAATATCCGCAAGCCATGTCTTGCCGTTTGTACGTGCTTCTCTTAATTTGTCGATATCTTCTTTGAACCCGTTTTTTAAAATACCGCCTTCCCGTACGGAAATCGGCGCCTCTTCTTCAATCGAAGCATCTATCAGCGCATAAATATCCTCCAGTGCGTCCATTTCTTTCTGCGTCCGCATTAACAGCGGACTTTGAAAATCTGCAAGTATTTTTTTCAACGGTGTAATCATTTTTACGGAATTGCTCAGCGCAATTAAGTCTCTCGGATTTGCCGTCTGGTACGTAACGCGCGTAATCAGCCGCTCCAGATCGTTAATCGGACGCAGGTATTCGCGCAGCTCTTCTCTGTCTATCAGATTGCCGTTGATTTCTGCGATAGCGTCATAACGGTCTTCGATTTCCTGGCGGTTGATTAACGGCTGCTCCACATAAGAACGCAGTGTTCTGGCACCCATCGCCGTTTTCGTTTTATCCAGTACCCACAGCAGCGAGCCTCGTTTCTGCTTTTCCCGCATCGTTTCCACAAGTTCCAGATTGCGCCTTGTAGAACTGTCAATGACCATAAACATGCCGGTCGTATAAGGATGAATGGCAGACATATGTTCCATTTCGTTTTTCTGCGTTTCATACAGATATTTGAGCAGTGCGCCTGCCGCTGTCGTACCGCATGGATAATCCTTTAGTCCCAGCCCTTCCACACTGTTTACTTTAAAATGTCCCAGCAGCGTGGCAGACGTCGTCTCATCCGAAAAATACCATGCGTCCAGCGCAAAAATGCTGATATGCAACCGGGAACAGATTTCTTCCAAATCCGTACCGCTCATATAAAAAGCTTCATTGCAGACAATTTCCGAAGGTGAAAATTTATTAACACTACTTTACAACTTTATAAATGATGCCCCTGTTTCTGAACCAGCCGTTTTAAGGCATTTATTAAAGCATTTGATTTTATGCTGGTTTCGACTTTTTCTACGAAAATGGCATAAAATACCTGCTGGCGAATTTGTTCGCTTAACGCAAACCGAAACTCCTGCACGCTTTCTGTCTGATATTTATAAAACGCCTTGTCCTGGTATGGCAGCAGTTTCATTGCACAGTATGAAATGTTAATCAGATTGACCAGCATTTCAATCCCTTTGCGGCTGCGGACCATGTAACTGCACAGTGACCAGAAAGTTTTCTGTTCGTAGTAACTAACCTCTATCGGCCATCGAAATGCATACAGCATCAGGGGAATAAACTGCATCCGGCTGCTCCCTGTCTGGTTTAGCGGGGATTTCTCCTGCCATGCGCAGAAGACCTGAAGCTGTTCCGGAAAAACTGTGCTGAAAAACAAACGCCTGCTGCCTGCTGCTTTATCAGCGGATGTGACATATGCCAGGACTGTCCTTTTTCCAAAAATATTAGTAAGGACATGGCGCACGGCCATATAATAATCACCGATTTTTCATCAGACAGCGTAAAATCGTCCTGAATGGAAAGTTTTTTCCCATGCAGCGCTGGCCGTCCCCTTTTTCCAGTACGCTGCGGCGGCAGGTCATAAATGACAGAATCAGACCTTGCATTTCCGATAAGGTCAAGGTTCTCATATTCATCCACGATGGAAACAAGGTTCTTTTTTACATACCAGCTGTCACAAAGGATGATAACATTTTTTTATTGCTGAATTCCGGCATCGCCTGACGGACCATGGATGCAGCAAGTTCCAGCTTTGACTCCTTTTTTTGCCACATACGGTATCCAAGCGGAACAGAAAGGTAATGGATCCTGTTTTTATTCCACACCGGGACGCAGAGCATTACGCTTACGAAACAATGTCCGTTCAGATAGTTTGAGCCATTATGCGCTGCATGGTCAAAAAGTTTTGAAACATCTTCAAATTTTTTTCCAAACTTCGGGGCCATTGTGTCATCAATGCACAGAAAAACAGGCTGTGAAGAAAGTTTTTCCGGTATGAGTTTTAAAGCCATGCCAGCAGTAACATTCATAAATCTGGAATAATCGGCCTTTGCATAAGAGCAGGCATAGTAAAATGCATTCAGGGATTTTTTTGTAATCCCTGATAAAAAATGTCTGTAAAGGGACCGGATGGAAACTGCTGACTCCATGGCAAGTATAGATAACACCAGCAGAAAAAGGGTTTCAATAGTCGGTGCGGAAAAAGTTTTAAAATAAATATAAAAATAACGGTACAGTCTACCAATTAGATTATTTTCGTTGTATAATAAGTCTGACGTACAAGGTCACTCTCTTTCGTATAGTTTTGTGTGCAAACTTATTATACATGAGAAAGTACCTTGTGCGTTATTTTATTTTTTAAAAAGTTGTAAAGTGGTGATTTATTAATTTCATCACACAGTTTTTGAGTGGATTCTACTTCCGTCACATAATAATCGCCGGTTGTCACATCCGCAATGGAAAGGCCGTAACGGCTGTTTAAATAGACAATCGACATAATGTAATTGTTTTTGGATTCGTCCAGCGCCTGCATGTTGATATTTGTGCCAGGCGTTACGATACGGATGACCTCCCGATGCACAATGCCCCTTGCATGCTTTGGATCTTCGACCTGTTCGCAAATCGCCACTTTGTATCCTTTTTCCACAAGTTTATTTAAATAGCCTTCCACCGAATGATACGGTACGCCGCACATCGGCGCGCGTTCTTCCAGACCGCAGTTTTTCCCGGTCAGCGTAAGCTCCAGTTCTTTGGACGCTTTTATCGCATCGTCATAAAACATTTCATAAAAATCACCCAGACGATAAAATAAAATACAGTCTTTGTAGCTGTCCTTGATTTCTAGATACTGACGCATCATTGGCGTTGCTTCTGTTTTGATTTCTACCATCGGTATGTAACCTCACTCTTTTGATTTATCCTTTGTGGAGTTATGCTCCATTTACAATAAACGTATTATAGTATAAGTGGAATGAAAAAACAATCGAAAACTTTTATAAATGACAGGAACGATGCCATATCCGGCCCGACCTTCCTGTTTTGCGTACAAAAAACGGATGTCTGCGGCGTATGTTTTCACACACGCCGGACATCCGTTTGGTTTTATATCCGATTAAAATCCGTTCGAAATCAAATCATATTTTACTACATCCATGCAGACTGCTCCGTCTGCAAAAAACGAAATTCCATCCGCACTCTGTTCCGTATACATCGTAGCTGTCATCACCTGTTCTCCGTCATTGACAAACACTTCCACACTGTAGCGGTCCAAAATCAGCCTCAGCCGCAGGCATCCGTCCGTGTGGTTTACAAGACTTCTGCGCTGATGAATAATGGCGCGTCTGGAACCGGAATATTTACGGTCAATCTTTAATATGGACTCTTCCGGCCGAAAACTAAGCGATGTATAGTACGTTTCATTTTGTGCAAACCGCACCGCAAATTTCCGATAAGACCGTTCTCCCTGGGCCGGCCGGATCACAATCGTAAGATCCACAAGGCGTCCCCGAATGCCTTCCAGCTGTAAAAATCCGGTTACCGGCACATTTTGATACAGCGTTTTGCTGCCGCGCATCTGCTCCAGTTCACGGATTGGCTGCTGATATAACCGGCCGTTTTTAATATGCAACTCTCGCGGCAGGCTCATCTGCCCGTACCAAAGCGGATGCTCGGATGTACGCAGGTTGCATGTATCCCAGTTTTGCATCCAGCCAATCATAATGCGTCTGCCGTCCGGCGACAGTACCGTCTGCGGTGCATAAAAGTCAATACCGTAATCAATGGACTGTCCGGATTCTTCGGTAAATGTGGCGGTTTTTTCGTCATACGTACCAATCAGACAGAGCGTGCCGTTTCCGTTATGGTACTCAAACCCCTGCGGCATCATATCCTGCGGACTTGTCAGAAGCACATGTTTTCCGTCCAGTTCAAAAAAATCCGGACATTCCCACATCAGACCAAACCGCCTGTTGTTGGTACACAGTACTTTTTGATATTTCCACTGAAATCCGTCCGCACTCGTAAACAATAAGATCTGTCCGCTGCCGTCTGCCGGCCGGTTGCCGATAATACAGCTGTAAGAACCGTCCGCATTTTTCAGAATCTTCGGGTCGCGAAAGTCATATCTGCTGAATCCCTGTGGCAGATCTTTTTCGTCCAGAACCGGGTTGTTTTCATATTTTTCATAATCAATGCCGTCTCCGACTGCCAGACACTGTGTCTGAAGTTCCCGCAGTTCTCCGTTTTTCAGCCGTTCCTGCACAACACCGGTATACATTAACAGATGTCTGCCGTCCGCCAGCTCGACCGCACTGCCCGAAAAGCAGCCGTCCTTGTCGTAAGACGCATCCGGCGCCAGCGCAGCCGGAAGATATTCCCAGTGCAGCAGATCCGTGCTGACCGCATGGCCCCAGTGCATCGGTCCCCAATGGGAATCATAAGGATGATACTGGTAAAACATATGATACTTTCCCTGATACCAGGAAAATCCGTTCGGATCGTTCATCCATCCTGTCCTTGCGGACAGATGAAAATCCGGACGCTTTTCCGGTTTGATTAACTTTTCGGAAGCTTCCTCATATTTTCGGGCTTCCCGTAAAGTCTGACTTGTCATATTCCAAGATCCTCTCCGTTCTTTATTTTTTGTTATACCTTGGTTCATCAGCTATCAGGCTATTATTTTGTTCCGTTTTCCGAAATCGAAATAAGCGCGTCCATCCGATTTGTTTTCCCGGTTTTTAATACGGTACAAAC
The DNA here is from genome assembly GCF_000364225.2 of Eubacterium plexicaudatum ASF492. GTDB lineage: Bacteria > Bacillota > Clostridia > Lachnospirales > Lachnospiraceae > Eubacterium_J > Eubacterium_J plexicaudatum. Next base: position 1,555,258 of record NZ_AQFT02000001.1, on the reverse strand, counting down.
CGGGTATTCATCACTGTTGGTCAGCAATATGGCTGAAGTCGTATGATATCCTGCGGCCCGGATTTTTTCCGGATCAAACGTCATAAGCTTTTGTCCGGCCCGGACTTTCTCTCCTTCGTTTACAAAAAGCGTAAATCCGTCGCCCTTCATTTTAACGGTATCCACACCGACATGAATCAGCAGTTCCATCCCGTTCGGTCCGCTGATTCCAACCGCATGTTTCGTCTCCGTTACGGAAGATATTTCACCGTCAAACGGTGCAACAACGACTCCCTGCTCCGGTTCCACACCAACACCGTCGCCCAATACACCGGACGCAAACGTTTCATCCGGAATCTGTTCTCTTGCAATGACCGTTCCCTGTATCGGTGCATAAATAATTGTTCCGTCCCCGCTTTGCTTCGGAAGTGTCGTATCTGTGGATTCCGCTTCCGGTTTCTTCTGCTCCGGTTCGTCTTTGTATCCAAACATCCATGTCAGCACAAAGGAAACGCCGATGGATATTGCCATCATCAAAATGTACTGTACCGGCATATTCAGACAAAGCAGCACACCAAACAGCCCGGTAACACCCGTACCGCTGGCTCCAAGTCCTGTAACCGAGGCAAACAGCGCACCGCAGGCGCCGCCGGCACAGCCGCAGATAAACGGTTTGAAAAAGCGCATGTTCACACCGAAGATTGCCGGTTCCGTAATTCCCATAAACGCACTGAATGCGGACGGAAGCGCCATGGATTTAATTCTTGTATGTTTCGTTTTCAAAGCAACGGCGAGTGTTGCGGCTCCCTGTGCCAGATTCGCTGCGGATGCCAGCGGAAGCCAGTATGTAACACCAAATTTTGCAAGCTGTCCCACATCTATAATCGTATACATGTGATGCACACCTGCCACAACGGTCGGTGCGTACAATGCGCCCATAACAAAACTGCCAATTCCAAGCGGAAGTGCGATCAGCCACTGAATCCCGCTGATAATTCCGTTTTCTATAATAACAAAAACCGGCCCGATCACAGAATAAGTCAGATAACCGGTCGCAAATACGCTGGCAAGTGGTGTCACAAAAAGGTCAAACATTTCCGGTACGATTTTATGCAGTTTCTTTTCGATCATACACATAACCCATACGGCAATGATAACCGGAATAACATGCCCCTGATAACCAATCAGATCAATTTCATACAGTCCAAACCATACGCTTTGGCGTATTTTTACACCTTCTGTCGCGACGGTCCATGCGTTCTGCAAATCCGGATGGATCATCAGCATCCCAATAACCGCTCCAAGATACGGATTGCCGCCAAACGCCTTAGCAGCGCTTGTCGCTATTAATATCGGCAGAAACGTATAGGCAACATTACTGAATAATTTCGCAAACACAAACAGGGAACCTTCGGTATTCAAGGTTAAAAATCCGTTGTTGACCATAAAATTCAGCGCTTCCATGATGCCCATTAAAAAACCGCTGGCAACAATGGCCGGAATAATCGGCACAAAAATATCTCCCAGTGTTTTTATCGCTCTTTTAAAAAGATTCTGCTGAGCGGCGGCAGCCTGCTTTACTTCCGCTTTTGTAGCTGCCGACAGGCCGGATACCTGCAAAAATTCGTCATATACTTTATTGACGGTTCCGGTACCGAGAATAATTTGAAGCTGTCCGGATGCAAAAAATACACCCTTGACACCGTCAATCTCTTCTACCGCTTTACTATCGCATTTATCATTGTCTGCTATTACAAGACGAAGACGTGTTGCACAGTGTGCGGCAGAAATTAAATTTTCTTTTTTTCCTACTTTGTCGTAGATTTGTTCTGCAACGTTTCTGTAATCCATAAGTTCCTCCTTTTTTATGACTGTTCGTTTTCAAACCGCACTTTCATGCCGTCGTAAGCCGCCAGCATGCCGTGCTCTTTTGCAAATGCATCCAGCTGTTCATGCGACATTTCCCCATTATGCGAAAAATGGTTGATAACTTTTACGGTATGCTGCCCCACGCACCCGTGTTCTTCCAGCAGTTTTACAAACGCCAGATCGTCCGCCAGGCCCATATGGTATCCGTTGATCTGCTTCGTTCCCATTGTGGCATCCAGTGATACAAGGTCATACGAATGGCTGAAAATGCACTCCCATGCTTCTTTGCTTAAATTCATACCGGTATCATGTCCGTACAGCATGCAGGTTCCGTCTTTTTCAATAATATAAATCAGGCATACTTCTCTTGGATCATGGTCTGCCGGAACCGGAATAATATGATAGCCATCTGCCATAAAATCTTCAAAAGGCTTAACTGTTACAAACCGTACGGCATCGTCCAGCGGATGTACGCGAAAGCGATCAATCAGCACCGCGTCATAAAAGGCCTTTTCCACTGCCTCGTTGCCGTATACATGCAGCATTCCCTGCGCACCATGTCCGAAATGTTCATGACGATGAATCAGCTCTACCGGAAAAAAATGATCCATATGCGAATGCGTTACAAGCAAATGCCGGAGTTTTCCAAGCTGCAGCGTATACTGCAGCGCATGTGTATAAGTATCCGGTGGAAAATCAATTAAAATCGTTTCATCCAAAAGCGCCTGCGTCCGGGTGCGAAGCTCTTTTCCGCCTGTACGTCTTGCCCTTTTGCAAATATCACAACTGCAAAACAATGCAGGCCATCCTTCTGCCGCTGCCGTTCCTAAATATTGTAGTTCCATAATTGCTCCTTTCCGTTTTTGTTTACGTTCTGTTGAATAACCGGTTAAGTAACCGGTTACTTTATAGTACTTATCATACCATGTCAGCTTCCACGTGTCAACGGTTTTTTTACAAAAAATAACCGGTTACTTTACCAGTTATTTTTCATTGCATTTTATGTGCCGTCCTGTTATACTATATACAAAAAGTAAACGGGTGCTAGAGTGTGCGGAGGTTTTTGTTATGGATCAAAAAAAAATTACATTTGCCGATATTGCGAAATATACCAACTTTTCAAAAACGACAATATCCCGGTATTTTAACGACCCGGACTCTCTGACCGTAAAAAACCAGGAAATTATCGCGCAGGCGCTGGAAGATTTAAACTATCAGGAAAATAAGCTGGCGAAAATATTTGCAAACGGGAAAAGCGAATTTGTCGGCATTATTATACCGAATTTATATATGCACTATTATGCCGAAATGTTAAATCAGATTTTAAATACTTATGATGAATTTGGATATAAGTTTTTAATTTTTACGAGCAAACACGATGTGGAGGCTGATCGCAAATATCTTCAGGAGCTGCTCGCCTACCGGATCGAAGGCATGATTATTTTAAGCCATACGATCGGTTCGCAGGAACTGGCCGCCTGCGGCATTCCTATCGTGGCCATTGAACGGGAAGACGCTTATATAAACAGTGTAAACACGGATAACTATATGGGTGCGGTACAGGGAACGAGTCTGCTTATTAAAAATCATTGTGATGTACTTATCCACATCAATTCTCAGGTAGCGGAAAATGTCCCATCGTATGGCAGAATCCGCGGATTTTTGGATACCTGCAAAGAACGGCAGATCAAACACGAATTAATCTTACAGGATCTTGGGCACTCCCCTCAGGAAATCAATGCCTGCATGCAGCAGCTGTTTGCGTATATAACCCACAAATATCCGAACGTAAAAAAAGGTCTGTTTCTGTCCAATGATACACATGCCAATACCATGCTGAACATTATATTCCGAAAATATGGAACTTTGCCGGACGAATTTCGTCTGATCGGATTTGATGATTCTCCTGTTTCCGGTCAGGCAATTCTGCCGATCAGCACGATTGGCCAGCAGATTGATAAAATTGCCCATGAAGCAATGTCTTTGCTTGTCACGCTGATGGACGAACGAAAAAAGCGCCGTCCGAAACCGCAGACCGCGCTTGTTCATAAAAACATAACCCCTGTATTAATCCGGCGGGAAACGACGGATTAATACTAGCTTTTACATTCTAACTATGTAATAACTTATTTAAATAATTTTCATAATTATTGATAAAATATTTTGTGAATTTATATGGGTCCGTTTCCTCATAGGACTTTCTCTCAATTCCGCTGCTGCCGAATTCATAGATTTCCGCATCCGGAAAAGCGAGTAAAAACGGTGAATGTGTCGCGATTATAAACTGTGCGCCACTGTCGGATAATTCATGCATTCTTTTCAGCAAAACGAGCTGGTTGAACGACGATAATGCCGCTTCCGGCTCGTCAAATAAATAAACACCGCTATTCGTCAGGCGATTTAAAATCAGCGACATAAAAGATTCTCCATGCGATTGCTTATGCAGCGATTTTCCCCCATAACCGGATACTACATCAATCTCATCAATTTCCGTCGCCAGATTATAAAAACTTTCCGCTCTTAAAAAATAACTGCTTTTTATGCTCCGATAGCCTCTGTGCACCCGTATTTTTTTATACAGTTCACTGTGCGTGTCTCTTGTAGAAAATGTAAAATTTTTAGAGCCACCTTCCGGGTTAAGTCCCAAACTTACTGCAATCGCTTCTAACATCGTAGATTTTCCGGAACCATTTTCACCGATAAAAAAAGTAACATTGTGATGAAACTCCAGTCTTTCTAAATGTTGAAAGGCAGCAATATTATAGGGATAACATGCTGCGTCCCAATCATCAAACTGCAGCTCAACCGCTTGTACATACCGACTGTTTAACATACGCTCTCCTCTCTTATCTCTTTGCAGCTTCCACGTACAACCATATAATGCGGCACGATAATTTTAGTAGCCAGCAGATTCGGATTTTCAATATGATTGATTAACTGAGACGCTGCCTCCATTCCAAGCTGGTAGGAATTCACATCTATGGAAGTAAGCTGCGGTGAGGTAATCCGTGCCAACAAAGAATTATTAAATGAAATAATAGATAAATCTTTTGGCACCGACAGCCCCATACCGATGCAGGTTCGCTCCAGTGCAACTGCCAGGATATCATCACTGGCTACAATAGCAGTCGGCCTGTCCGGCCGTTTCAGCAGTTTTTCGAAAAGTCCGTTTTCGTCAAAAACAAGCTGTTCCGCTTCAATACAATAGTCCGGATTTGGCTTGATGCCGTGCCGTAGCAATGCCTGCTGGTATCCTTCTTTTCGTTCCGCCGAAAAATACATGACATAAGCGCTGCCCACATAGGCGATTCTGCGATGTCCAAGCTGATACAGATATTCGGTAGCTTCCTGTCCGGCCAGAACGTTATCATTATCAATATACACGGTCTGATTTACATACTGCTTTGCTTTTCCGATCAGAACATAGAGCAATCCTTCATTATACAGATAATCGACGATGGTATCGTCCTGTTTGGAATACAATACGATAAAACCACCCATGCGATCATCTTTTGCCAGCATCCGCACCGCCTGCAATATTTCATTGTCATCCTTACCGGTTACAACAGCACTGATATATTCGCGGCCGTTGCAATACTGACTGATTCCACGGATTGCCTCCAGATAAAATGCATTTTCATATACATCTTTGGACGAAGGCGGCAGAATCACACCGATCAGCTGCGGCGGCTGTCCAAAACCTGACGACTGGATATTTGGCTCGTATCCAAGTTCTGCCATCGCACGGCGCACTTTTTCTTTTGTTTCTCTGCTGATCGACGAATGATCTTTGCATGTTCTGGATACTGTGGATGGAGATACTCCTGCCAGCGCAGCAACTTCTTTAATTGTAACAGCCATAAATTGTACTCCTCATTCTTCCTTAACCAAATAAAAAATTTCGATATGATTAAATATTATAGAAAAATTTCGGAAAAGTCAACTGTTCCTGTGGATAAGTTACCGTCATTTTGTATAAAATGATTGTATCAAACGTATACAAAATGTAAAAAAATAAGTGAATTGTCGTTTTGTCATTGCGTTTTTTTTATAAATGTTGTACAGTAATGTTATGTGGTTTGCGTAAAAGTTGTGCAAACTCAGCGCAAAAATACGCAATATCTTTTTTGCAATTTGCATGGCCTTGTACGAAGCGCAGCTAATACTACCTAAATTTAAACGAAAAAGAAACGGAGGATTCTAAAATGGGCAGTATTTCAATCATTGCTCCCTTAACGGGAGAAATCGTTGCACTGGAGCAGGTTCCTGATCCTGTGTTTTCAGAAAAAGCGCTGGGAGACGGCATTGCCATACTTCCGGAAGATGGTAAGGTCTACAGTCCTGTAAACGGTGTGGTCGCAACCGTAGCGGCAACAAAACACGCATACGGCTTTCAGTCGGAGGACGGTCTGGATGTTCTCGTACATGTTGGCCTTGAGACGGTAGGCTTAAACGGCGAAGGATTTACCGTACATATTAAGGAAGGCGACCGGGTAAAAGTTGGTGATCTTGTTGCAGAGGCAGATCTGGCCCTGTTAAAGAGCAAAAACCTGAACCTGATCACACCTGTGCTGATCTGTGACGGCATTGACGATAAGCAGATGCAGCCATGTTCCGGCAAAGTCCGGGCCGGACAGGACGCGGTTCTTAAAATAACCGGAGAAGCCGCTGCCGCATCTGCCGAAAAAAAGGCTGAACCACAGCCTGCTTCCAAACCAACCGAACCGCAGACGGCTGCGCCGGAAAAGAAAAAAGCCGGTATCAATTTTGATTTCCTGCAGAAACTGGGCAAAGTATTAATGACGGTTATTGCAGTTATGCCTGCTGCCGGATTAATGCTCAGTGTCGGCAAACTGGTACAGATGGCCGGCGCCGATATTTCGGCTCTTATGACGATCGGCAGTACAATGGAAAATATCGGCTGGGCAATTATCAACAACCTTCATATTTTATTTGCGGCTGCAATCGGCGGCTCCTGGGCAAAAGAACGTGCCGGCGGCGCATTTGCAGCAATTATATCCTTTATTTTAATTAACTGTATTACAGGCGCCGTATTCGGCGTTACAAGCAGCATGTTAAATGAATCCGGCACGACCGTTACTTCTTTGTTCGGTCAGGAAATGCTTGTAGAAAATTATTTTACATCCGTGCTCGGTGCGCCGGCATTAAATATGGGTGTGTTTGTCGGAATTATCGCCGGATTTGTAGGCGGTGTTGTTTATAACAAATATTATAATTTCCGCAAACTGCCGGATGCGTTATCGTTCTTTAACGGAAAACGTTTCGTACCATTGGCGGTCATTGCCTACTCTACCGTAATTTCTCTGGTTATGGCAGTGCTCTGGCCGGTTGTACAGACAGGCATTAATTCCTTTGGTGTATGGATTGCAAACTCTTCGACGTCTTCTCCGGTATTTGCACCATTTATTTACGGAACGTTAGAGCGTCTGCTGCTTCCGTTCGGACTGCATCATATGCTGACCATTCCTATGAATTATACTTCTTTCGGCGGAACCTATCTGATTCAGACCGGAATCAATGCAGGGTCCGAAGTATTTGGCCAGGATCCGCTGTGGCTGGCATGGGTTACGGACTTAATTAACTTTAAAGACGCAGGCGACCTTACGGCTTACGAAAATCTGATGGCTACCGTAACACCGGCCCGTTTTAAAGTCGGCCAGATGATCGGCGCTACCGGATTGCTGCTTGGTATTGCACTTGCGATGTACCGCAGAGTTGACGAAGACAAGAAGAAAAATTACAAATCCATGTTCTTTTCTACCGTACTGGCCGTATTTTTAACAGGCGTTACGGAACCGTTAGAATTTATGTTTATGTTCTGTGCCCTTCCGCTGTACGTCGTATATGCCGTACTGCAGGGATGTGCATTTGCAATGGCCGGTGTGATTGATTTAAGACTTCACTCATTTGGAAATCTGGAATTTTTAACACGTGTGCCGATGTCCTTAAAAGCCGGACTGAGCGGAGATATCATTCATTTTATTATCTGCTGCGTTGCATTTTTTGTCATTGGCTATTTTGTAGCTTATATTATGATCGGAAAGCTGAACTTTGCAACACCCGGACGTCTGGGCAATTACACGGATGACGGTGAGGATGAAAACGCTTCTCCTTCTTCCAATACCAAAGGCGGCGGAAACAGCCAGCCGGAACGCATTATTGCACTTTTGGGCGGACGCGAAAATATTACACTGGTAGATGCCTGCATGACGCGTCTTAGAGTAACCGTAAAAGATCCGGAAAAAGTAGCCGATATTGCTGCATGGAAGGCAGAAGGCGCACTCGGACTTGTGAAAAAAGACAACGGTATTCAGGCAATATATGGCCCGAAAGCAGATGTGCTCAAATCAGACATCAATGATATTTTATAAGATCGGAAAAGAGGGTATCCTATATGAAACTGTTAACGCTGAACACACATAGTCTGCAGGAAGACCATTATGAGAAAAAACTGGAACAGTTTGTAGATACCATCCTACAGGTACGGCCGGATATCATCGCTATGCAGGAAGTCAACCAGTCGATGGAAGCACCTGTGGCAGATAATGAACTTTTAAAAGGATTTTATCCTTGTCCGGGAGAATCCGTCCCTTTGCGGGTGGATAACCACGCGGCACAGGCAGCCAAACGGCTGCGTGCCCGCGGATTGGACTATTGCTGGACCTGGATTTCCGCCAAAATCGGTTACGGAAAATATGATGAAGGAATGGCTTTGTTCGGCCTGCAGACAAACATCGCCGCCGCAGAGTCATTCCTGATCAGCGGCTGTCAGGATTATGCATACTGGAAAACCCGTAAAGTGCTCGGTATGCGGACAGATGACAGCGACGACTGGTTTTATACGGTCCACATGGGCTGGTGGCAGGATGAGGAAGAACCATTTGCAGCACAGTGGGAACGCTTTCATACGCACCTGCAGAAAAAAAAGAAAGACACATCCGCTATCTGGCTGATGGGAGATTTTAACAGTCCGTCGCAGTTTCGCGGCCAGGGATACGACCGTATCCGAACGGACGGCTGGCACGATACTTATGAACTGGCCGAAAAACGGGACGGCGGCATTACAGTCAGAGGCTGTATTGACGGCTGGCGCTCTTTTTCAGAAAGTGACACCATGCCGGAGGGCATGCGTATGGACCATATCTGGTGCAGCCGCTGCGTACCGGTGCAAAGCTCTGCCGTTATATTTAACGGGGAAAACGGACCGGAAGTGTCGGATCATTTTGGTGTTTTGATTACGACAGGCGGCCCGTCCGTCTCAAACAAGTAAGGAGGATGAATCTATGAACCGATCAGCGGGAATTTTACTCCCGATTACAAGTCTGCCGTCAAAGTACGGCATTGGCTGTTTTTCCAAAAGCGCATATGATTTTACAGACTGGTTAAAAGAAGCCGGGCAGACATACTGGCAGATTCTGCCGCTTGGCCCGACCAGCTACGGCGATTCACCGTACCAGTCCTTTTCTACATTTGCCGGAAATCCTTATTTTATCAGTTTGGAAGCGCTGATTGAAGAAGGTGTTCTGACAAAAAAAGAATGCGACAAAGCAGACTTTGGTAAACTTGCGGACGACATCAACTATGAAAAAATGTATAAAAGCCGCTACCCTTTGCTGCATATGGCTTATGAACGCAGCAAAATCTCCGAAAATCCGGATTATCAGCAGTTTATTACGGAAAATAACTGGTGGCTTTCCGACTATGCCCTGTTTATGGCATTAAAAGACCGTTTTGAAGGCGTTCCATGGAATGAATGGCCGGAAGATATCCGCCTGCGTTATGGATATTCGATGGATTATTACCGCAAAGAACTCTATTTTGAAATCGAATTCCAGCAATACATGCAGTTTAAATTTTTCGAACAGTGGAACGCATTAAAAGCTTACGCAAACGAATCCGGCATTCGCATTATCGGAGATATTCCGATTTATGTGGCAATGGACAGTGCCGATGCATGGGCCCATCCGGAACTGTTCCAGCTGGATGAGAACAATGTGCCGGTTGCCGTAGCCGGCTGCCCTCCGGACGGCTTTTCCGCAGACGGACAGCTCTGGGGCAACCCGCTGTATCGCTGGGATTATCACAGAAGCACGGATTATGCATGGTGGATATCCCGCCTGTACTTCTGCTTCCGGATGTATGATGTGCTGCGCATTGATCATTTCCGTGGATTTGACGAGTATTATTCGATTCCTTATGGTGAAAAATCTGCGGTAAACGGGCACTGGGAAAAAGGCCCTGGCATAGAACTGTTTCAACGTATGGAGCATCATTTGGGAAAACATGATGTCATTGCCGAAGACCTTGGTTATGTAACGGACTCCGTACGTAAGCTTGTGCACGACAGTGGTTTCCCAGGCATGAAAGTACTGGAATTTGCATTTGATTCCAGAGATTCCGGCTCTGCCAACGACTATCTGCCGCATAACTACATGGAAAACTGCGTGGCATATACAGGCACACACGATAACGAAACAATTGCCGGCTGGTTTACTTCGATTAAAAAAGAAGAACGCCAGATTGCGAGAGACTATCTCTGTGACCAGCATACGCCGCAGAAACTTCTGTATCGTTCGTTTATTTCTCTTGTTATGCGCAGCAGCGCAAAGACATGTATTATCCCGATGCAGGATTACATGGGACTGGACAATGACTGCCGGACCAACAAACCTTCTACGGTAGGCACAAACTGGCGATGGAGACTGACTCCAAAAGATTTGTCCGATGAACTGCAGGAAGAAATTTTGGCATATACAAAACGATACGGACGCATGAACTGGTAGAAAATCCGATTTACGGAACTTCAAAACGGGGCAAATCTGATGTTATCATCCGGATTTGCCCTGTTTTAAGACCCGATCAACGCTTTTTTTCCCTGAAATGCAAATCCATACATTCGAATACGTTCTGCAGGGATTCCTTCTGCCTTCAAAGATGCGGCATACTGCTTTTTACGAATCTGAGAAAGCGCCGCATCGACGGTATCTTTTAATGTCTCTTCATCCACCACGTCATGAACTTTAAATTCTATAATAATGGCATTTTCTGCCGATTCCTGTTTCAAAACCTTTGGCTTTAACACAATGTCATAACGTCCGAAACCACTCTCCCGATTGGAAGTAATGACATAACGATCCCGCAGCTCAACCATAAGTCCAAGTACAAATCCGTGATAAAATCGTTCCGGTTCCCCCTGTTCGGACGGTTTATTTCCGGTATCAAAATAGCTGAACGTATCCAGCGCTACTTTATTCATATAGTGATTCATCGCTTTGATATCATTGCAAAGCAGCGCTTTTATAAAATCGTTATATGCCGGACTGCCATTTTTAAACCAGCTTTCAATCAGATTTCGAAACATGATCGTTACTTCTTTATTCGTAAGCTTTAACTTATATAGATACAACCCTGTATCCGAATCGAAAACGCAGGATTCCATTTTCAGATATCCGCTTGCGAGCAGCAGGCTCCATATGGCATATTCGTTATCAGGCAGCTGGCCGAATACAATCTGTTCATCAATCTTCGTACAAAGCACACCGCCTTCCAGAAGATCCTCCATAATTATTTTAACAGTTTTACTGCCCTCACGGATCAGCTTGCCGATCAGACCGTTGCTGCTCGTATTTGCCCAATAGGTTGCCAGTCTTTTTTATCCAAAAAATTAATAATAGACCATGGATTATAAATATCCGTTTTCGATCCAAAAGTAAATCCATCATACCAGTCTCTGACACTTTCCACCATATCGGATAACCCAAACTCATGCAGTGCGGCTGTTACTTCTTCCTGTGTAAATCCAAACGCATCCATATATTTATCTACGGTCGAAGTTACTACTTCGAGATTATTCAGATCAGAGAAAATACTTTCTTTACCAACCCTTGTAATTCCTGTCAGAATCGCTTTTTCCAGAAATGGATTTGTCTTAAATGTTGTATGAAACAGGTTTTTCATAAAAGCAATGATTGCATTCCAATACCCGTTCACATATGCTTCCTGTAATGGTGTATCATATTCATCCAGCAGCACAATTACTTTTTTTCCATAATAACGCTGCATAAAATCACACAGCCGGTGGATGCAAATAGATGCGTCCGTATCTGTCATCTGTTCGGATATTCGGTCAAAATACCGCTGTTCGTTTTCAGTCAGAAGTCCGCTGTCTTTTAAGAAGCGTCTTTTTGTATATAAATCCGAAAGAATCTGAAAAATCTGTATTTTTGCTTTTTCGTACGTTGTTTCTTTCACATTCGAAAAGGAGAAGCTGATGACCGGATACGTTCCCTGTAAAGCACGATAAGATGCCTCCGTCCATATTTGCAGACCTTCAAAAAGCTCTTTGCGATGCGCGTATTCATTGGAAAAGAAACATTCCAGCATGCTCATATTCAGCGTCTTCCCAAAGCGTCTTGGACGTGTAATCAATGTTACTTCATCATGATTTTCCCACCATTCTTTTATCATCGAAGTTTTGTCTACATAAAAATTTTGAATGGTTATTATTTTTTCAAAACTTTGTATACCGATTCCTGCTTTTCTTGGCATTGCTACCTTTCCTTTCTGTTGTGAGCCGGGTATACGCTATCTTATCACATAGCAATAATGAACATCCTGCTCTGCTTCTTCCACAGCAGATTCCCAGTCACGTGGAAGACTGGCGGCACAGGCCATCCGTTTCGGTTTATATGACATACATTCCATCAGATTTTTTATATGCTCCGCAGTCAGTTGTTCCATACGGATCAAAGTTTTTTGAATTTTTGGCGGCGGATTCTCACACCCCATCCAAATATGCCACAGTTCGATTTCCGGCGAGTGTAACAGATGGTCTTTCATATATGCAATGAGGTTGTCTGCTCGCTCTTTTGTATAGCCTGGCCATTCCACCATGGAACAGTATTGTTTCTTTGTTCGCACGTCCTCCATTTTTTCATTTATGGGAAGGATGGAAATATCATCGGCAAACCCACTGTCTACAAGCAGGCCGCCTTCCTTGGATTCCGTATAACTGTCCGTCCACAATATCATATCCGGTTTGTCTTTATCAATAGCCTGCGAATTTAAAATATCCGGAATTTCAATTCCAAGTGCAAGAGCTTCGTTGACAGACATTGTTTTGTTGTGTGGACTTTTCACCTCTTTTAAGTTGGTATCAGAGGCCAGATAAATCAGTGCACTCATTGAATGATTCCTTTCTCCAATTTAAGGCTATGCTGCTTTATTTTTTAACGGTTTTTCTTATACCCGCATTCCGGGCAGATATCTCTGTCTTGATACACATACCCGCACCGGTAACAACAGATCGTATCATGTGTTTCTCTGGCCAGATATTTCAGCTTTCTGGAAGCGGGTTTTTCCTGCAGATAAAAAATAAACGCTTCCAAAATATCCGCCCAGTCTTCCATCTCTCCGGTTTTGACTGCGTAAGGAAGCTTGTGCTCAGCCCCGTTTATCTCCGTCAGCATTATTTTGCGATTTAAAAGACCGGTGGATGCCTCTATGGACGTAATATCGGAAACAGGAATTTCATATGCATGCGATCTGGTACTGTAAAACAGTGTTTCCGGTGTCAGCAGCATGCCTTCTCTGCCGCTGCCGCTTCTGGATGTGTCCACGGAGAAAACCGGATATTCGAACATACTGCGCTCATTCGCATACGAAGCAAGTGCCGAATCAATGGCTGCTGTTTCTCCCGGTTCTGCGGTATTTAGCATAACTTTGCGTGCCGGATAAAAATGATGTCTGGTGTTTTCTTTAATCTTTGACCGCATCTCATCCTGCAGCTTTCGCACAAGCAGTTCACATTCATCGGTACGGATTTTCTCAAGCCGTTTGGCAAGCATTTCAAGCGCACTGTTTTTTAATTCCGGCAGAAAATTTTCATCCAGAATCTGCTCATACACGGCAGCCGCAGCGTTAAAATCCATCTGCTGTGATTCATCCAGCAGTGCATTTAAACGTTCCTGATCCAGTGCGGTCACTTTTTCCTTTATTTTTTCCATATAAGGAGCTACGTTTTCATCGGCAAACTTCTGCTCTTCCAGACGTCGCATTAATCCGGTATAATCCCCGCGGCTTACTTTGCGGGAACGCTTGACCATGCCGGCAATTTCCTGCTTTTCCGCAGCTTCTTTTTTCTGACGCAGCGTTTCCTGATAAGGAGACAGATCGACCTCTTCGTAGGTCTTAAGACGCTGTTCCAGTTTTTGAAATGCCGCACGATCCATCCGCTCCGGCATCTGTTCGATAATCTGGCGGACCTCCTGTGTGCCGCGTTGTCTACGCAGATCATAAAGGTTTTTAAGGTATGGCTCTTTGATTGCCTGCGGATAGTCTTCTTTTTCTGTCTCCTGAATGGTTTTCTTTAATTGCGCATAGCTTTTTTTCTTGTTCTGTTCTTCTTTTTTATGCAGTTCTTCTGCCAGTTCCACATATTCTGCTTCTTCCATCTGCCTTACAAACGTCTGCTTTTGAGCCGCATCCAGTTTCGTATCATTTTGAATCTGTTTTTTCAGTTCTTTTTTCTGACGTGGTGACAGGCGCTCCAGCACCTGCAATCGTTTTTCATACTGTTTCAGATGTTCATCCTCTGACGGATTGGCATAAGCAGCCGGTTGCCCGGCGGCATGCGTAGCCGGAGAGCTGCCGTATTCGGAATGCCCGACGGCTTGTTTTGGGACGGCAGCCGCATGTGTGCGTTCCTGTGTTTCTGCAGGCAGAGGCTGCGTACGGTTCCGTTTTCCGGACATCTGTTTTGCCGGTGCCGGGTCCGTTCGTGCCTGTTCTGCCCGGAACGGTTCCGTTTGCATAGATTCTGTGTATGATGCCTGCCCCAGATCGTCCAATTCCATTTCTTTTAAAACAAGCAAACCATCTGCCGATGCGCGGTTAGAATGGCTTCTTTGTGTGGTCTGCTCCGCAGCGTTTGCCGGCTTTGCATGTGAGTCAACGGCTTGTTCGTCATGCGGGGTAGAAACCGCGGCAGGCGTATCTTCTTGGCGTTGTTTTCTGCTGTCCCGCTCCCGTACTTCCTGAATAATTTTCCATTCATATTTTTCGACTGCGGCATCCGGATAAAATCCTTCTTCTACCCGATGCGCAAAACGTCGGAATACTTCTTCCGGCAGAGCGGAAATATTCCGGCCAAACTGTTCCATCTGGCGAAGTGCATCCTGCGGACTATACAGGCGATCCGAATTGCCGGGGTAAGCAGGTTCCATTTCTTTTTTTGCCTCCTGCAGCAGCCGCTGTCTGCGGACGGCTTCGTATTCATTATACAGAAAGTTTGCGGCACGCTCGCCATAATATCCCAACAGCTCCAGGTAATCTTCATAAGCTTTGCTGTCTTCCTCAAAATCCATCTCATAAATAAGCCCTTCCGAAATCAGACGGTTGGGACGCGGTGTGTAAAAGCAGTTGCAATGGCTGCACGTATATGTACGCGCCAGATAAACACCTTTTTCTTCCGTATCAATGCGCACTTCTTTTCCTTCAGGGTAGACAGCCATATGCAGCTTTTGCTGACACTTTGGGCACTGATATCCTACAAGGTAAAAGTTGTTGCCGATGCGGTCTTCCACGCGTTCTAACAGTGTCGTTTCTTCTTTATGAAACGTTCTTTCACGGTTTTTCCAGATCAGGCGGTGCCAAAGACCCTGTGATTCCGCAGCCGGGTCTTCCGCCTGCTTTTTTTCATATTCCAGCACGGTCTGCAGCACTTCTTCATATGTAATGCGAACACCGACTTTATAAAAACGGAAATTCTCCTTACGAAAAGACGGTTCAATATAAAACGTATTCAAAATTTTTGCAAACAGCTGATTCAGCTGCGGATAATCCTGCTGCACGTTTAATCCGCGCAGCGTTCCCCATTTGCCAAATGCATACAAAATCATATTCAGTAAATCTTTGAGCGTCGGATGCCTGGAAATGTCCAATACCGCCTGTTCCTGATAAGGAAGATCTACCAGATTGGTCGTTACTTTTTTTGTTTCAAACTGAAAAATAAGAGAACGTACCGTTCCTTCCAAAATCAGCTCATCATCCTTAACTAAAAAGCGTCCGTTCCAGACGACCTGTTCTCCCATCGTCTGCATTAATTTTTGAAATACCTGTTCCTGTTCTTCAGCTGCCTGCAATACGATCATGACTCACACCTCACTTTTCCTGTTTTCACCAAACGGCTGTGCAGCCGTCTTTTATCCGAATACTGCGTACCGTCCGGCGATTGCTTCCGCCACTTTCATTCCATCCATTGCCGCCGACATAATGCCACCAGCATAACCGGCTCCTTCTCCGCATGGATAAATTCCGTCTGTCTCCCCCGTATAATCTTCCTTTCGCAAAATCCGTACCGGAGAAGACGTTCGGCTTTCCACTCCTGACAGTATTGCGTCATAACGGTTAAAATCCGGAATATACTGCGCAAATTGTTCCATACCGTTTATAAACGCACTTTTCAGCTCTGCCGGCAGCAGTTCGTCCAAATCCGCAAAGGCACAATTCCCTTTTGTCTGAGAAGGAAAATCACCGTACGCTTTGGAAACAATTCCATTTTTATAATCGCCGTAAAGCTGCTGCGGAATTTTTCCGCTGCCGAGCTCATAAGCCCGTTGCTCCAGTTGCCTTTGAAAAACCGTTCCGCTCAGAGGATCACGGCCGCCATCCGGGAAATCTTTTGGCGTTACGGCTACAATAACAGCGCTGTTGGCATTTTGTCCGTCCCGTTTTTGATAACTCATACCATTAACAACCAGTCCGCCCCGTTCCGAAGAAGCGTTTACAACATAGCCGCCCGGACACATACAGAAGGAATACACACCCCGACTGTCGTTTAAAGAAGCGGTTACTTTATACGAAGCAGTCGGAAGCCCCGTGCAGTCTTTCCCATGATACTGATGTGCATTGATCATTTGCTGCGGATGTTCCACACGCAGTCCTACCGCAAATGCTTTTGCCTGCATAGGAATGTGACGAGCCTGCAGCAGCTGCAACGTATCCCGCGCACTGTGGCCGATTGCAAGTACCAAAAGATCCGTCGGAAGTTCCTGCTCCCGTCCGTCTTTTTCCACCCGTATCGAACAGAGTTTTTCATTTCTGATCTGCAGATCGGTCATGCATGTCTGAAAATGAAACGTTCCACCCAGACGAATAATCTCTTTGCGCATATCTGTGACGACCTGAATCAGACGATCCGTTCCGATATGCGGCTTATTTACATACAATATGCTGCTGTCTGCCCCATGTTTTACAAATGTCTCCAGTACAAACCGATTTCTTCCGACCGGATCTTTGACAAGTGTATTCAGCTTTCCATCGGAAAACGTACCTGCTCCGCCTTCGCCAAACTGAACGTTGGAGGAAGTATTTAAAGCGCCGCCGCGCCAGAATGCTTCCACATCCTGCAGTCGGTCCTCAGCCATTTTTCCGCGTTCTATAATTCTGGGCCGATATCCGTAAGAAGCCAGCAAATAGGCACAAAACAATCCGGCCGGCCCGCTGCCTACAATGACCGGTCGGTGTGAGAGTTTTCTCGTTCCGGTCGGCAAAAAATGGTATTTTTTACATTTGGTTAACATAATATTTTTATTGTGAACCTGTCCAACTAACTTTTGTTCCTGTTCCGTAGTCCGGTGCAAATCCACATCAACCGTATATACATAAACGGTCTCACGGCCGCGCCGAGCGTCAACAGACTGTTTCCTAATCTGAAAGGAAATTGGCTGTTCCGGGCCGATGCGCAACAGTTTACGAATTTTAAGCTCAATATCCTTTTCGGTATGTTTTACAGGTACTTTGATTTGTTGTATGCGAATCATAAACTTTTGCATACTCCTTTCTGTCATTTGCATTCTGCAATACTTTTTCCTGCCGCATATCCGCTGGACCAGGCCCACTGCAGGTTATAACCGCCGCATTTGCCGTCCACATCTACGATCTCGCCGGCAAAATACAGCCCGGGCACTTTTTTGGATTCCATACGCCGCGCACAGATTTCCCGCACCGGAACGCCTCCTGTTGTAACCTGCGCCGCGTCAAATCCTTTGACTCCTGTAACGTCTGCGTCATATTGTTTTATTTGTCCGGTCAGACGGGCGATCTGCTTACGGTTTACGTTGCCGCAGTGCTCGTCTGTCCGAAGTCCTGCCTGTTTTAACAGCACCGGAATCAGTTTGTCCGGCAAAAATCCGATCAGACCATCCGCAAGATTTTTTTGCTTTTGATAAATACTGCCAAACCGCTCGGTTAAATATGACAACAGCGTTTCCGTCTCCATGTCCGGTTTAAAATCCAGACATACGGATACACGCTGCCCGTTTTCCAGTGCCCTTGATGCGATTCTTCCAAACTGAAAAATCACAATGCCGGATATGCCATAATCCGTTATCTGCAGTTCTCCCCGTTCCAGCGCCTTTTGCTTTCCATCGGCATACAGTGACACCGCACATGGAATGCGTACACCTGCAGGCAGTTTTTGGTTCTTTGCGTCGACTAGCAATGCGGTCAGTGCAGGCAGCGGCTTTACGATCGTATGTCCCAGCTGCTTTGCATACACATAGCCGCTGCCGTCACTGCCTGTTTTTTTTGCCGCCATTCCTCCGGTAGCCAGAATACAGGCATGTGCATAAAATGTTTCGTCTTTTGCCTGAATTTCAAATACCTGTCTGCCGCGGTTTTTCGTTCCGTTATTGTTCTGCAATTTATGTATGCTGCGGATACCGACAGATAAAAACAATGGTACTTGAAGTCGTCGTACTTCCGCAAGCAGCACGTTTCTTACCGAAGATGCCTGTTCGCTCTCCGGATACATGCAGGTTCCGTTTTTTTCAACCGGACGGATACCAAGCTGATTAAAAAAGCGGATCGTGTCCTTATAAGAAAACTGCGCAAGCACAGTCCGGATAAAATCCGGCTGCTCACAATAATAGTTTTCCAGGTTCTGATCCGCGTTTGTATAATTGCATTTTCCATTTCCTGTTGCCAGTATTTTTTTCGCAGGCTGCTCCATATGTTCCAGCAGCACAACTGCGGCACCCAGACGGGCAGCGGTGACAGCCGCCATCAGGCCGGATGCCCCTGCGCCGATAACAACGGCGTCATAAATTGTTTTCTTTGCCATAATACTGCTCCCGTATGAAAAGTCTTAAGTGATATGGTTTCTTTTTTTCAGCTTGTACAACTTTCCAGATATCCATATAATTCCTGTTCATTTACGAAATATTTCCCGTTTTCCAGCTCTTTGCGCTGCTTTACCGTCATAGCGCCGTATGGTACGCCCGTATGAAAAAACAGGTTATCCGTATGAAAATGATAGACATCCAGATATCCGTTTTTTACTTTCAGTTCAAAACGGTATTCAACCGTATTGGATCCGCCGTCCTGTGTCTGTGAACCGGCAGACGCTTCCGTTTGTGTCTGCGGCTGAACGGCAAAGGATGCGGCCGCATCTTCCTTCTCTTCCTGTACTGCCGTCTCAGACTGAGACAGACGGACGGAAGCATCGTCATCTGCCTGATTTTCATAAGAACCTTTTACAAAGCTTTTCTGCGACCAATATCGCATCGCTGTCACCGTTACGGTGCCTGCTGCCAGCAGCACACCGAGTATCAGAAAGAATATCCGCATACTTTTTTGTCATTCATAGCAACCTCCTGACTATGCTCCTTGTCAGAGCTTATCTGCATTCTGAAATCACCGGAGTCTGATTTACAAAAAAGTATGCACATCTTCTTTCCATTTTATTCATATAAATTTCTAAAAAAACAAAGAAAACCTACTGCGACATTCTTTCCATTATATTTGCCATCCATCTGCCTCCCGGAAACTGCCGCATTTCTTCCGGCGTCATTGCCCGCAGCGTCAGCAGCAGAATCAGATAGACAAGAACACCGCATACGATTGCAACCGGAACCGTTACATATTTCCACTCTATTACCTGACTTAACGCTGTCTCAATAATCCAGCTCATAGATGCCATAATCGACGCACAGACGCCTGGCAGTACGAACGTCTTCATAAATTCAGGTGCCCAGTATCCGCTGCGGTACAGCGCAATTTGATTCAACAGCGTTACACAGATGCCGAATACTGTCATCGCAGCAACAACCGCATATATTTGCAGCTTTGTAAACTTCAGCATCGCAATCAGTGAAACGACTTCCAAAACAAGTGCAATTCCGCTGTTGATCACCGGTGCCCGTAACTTGCCGATTCCCTGCAAAATACTGGCCGTAACCGTTGACAGCGAATACAAAATAACAATCATACCGCCCGCCAGCAGCAGTCCGGAAGCAAGCGGCTGTGAATCCTGAAATAAAAATTCCATAAGCGGCGCAGATAACAGCATTAGCACAAAAGAAAACGGAAATGCGATCAGCATTACAAAGCGAATGGCAAGCTCCGTCTTTTCCACGGTTTCTTCGTGCCGTTCTTTAACAAACGAAGCGGTTATGCTTGGTATACAGGCCGCTCCGATTGCCGCGGCAATTGCAATCGGCAGATTGATTAACGTTCGAAATTTCCCGGAAAATACGCCCCACCACAGTGCAATCTGATCGGCCTGCGCCTGTGCTTTCATCATATGCTTAAAAATTCCCTGTTCAATGACGACATTCAGATTAAACAATACCGACGCGGCCAGAAACGGCAATACGGTAAGCATCATTCTGCGGAACAGAATTTCATTTGGAATTCTTTTTATATGCTCTTTGCGCATTTTTTTACGCCAGATACGGATAAATCCTTTATATAAAATATATAAAAAAAACAGAGAAAAAGCTGCGCCGACCGTCGTTCCGACCGCCGCACCCGCTGCGCCATAAGCAGCATGATACCCCTCTTCATTTGCCAGAACTTTTCCAATGCTTTCTCCGCGGGATGCCAGATAATAAGCGGCCAGCACGCTGACAAAAGCATTGACCAGCTGTTCCAGCACCTGCGAAACCGCACTTGGATACATATTTTCCATTCCTTGAAAAAAGCCGCGCAGCACGCCCAGGAATGCCGTAATTAACAACGTCGGCGCCAGTACGCGCAGTGCATACATGCTAAGCGGCGTCTGAAAAACGGTTCCGGTAATAAAACGTGCACCGAAAAAAATAGCCGCACCTGCTGCTGCGCCTGCAAACATGGCAAATAAAAAAGCACATTTTAATACCCGATATGCGTTTCTGGATTCTCCCTTGGAGCGATAATCCGATACAATACGGGAAACCGCCATCGGCAGGCTATAGGAAGAAATCAACAGAAAAATATTATAAATATCAAATGCACATCCGTAATAATTGTTGCCCAGATCTCCGATCACGGATGTCAGTGGAATCCGGTAAATCAGTCCGATAATCCGGCCTAAAATCGCTGCCGATGCCAGTACGCCGCCCTGAAGCAGAAAATCCTGATTTTTATTCCGGTTCTGTCTGTGGGCGTTCCTTCTTTTTTGTTTCTGTCTGTCATATCCTTTTCACAATCCTACTGCATCTGTGCGGCATCCGCATAAATATGCACTCTGTCCAGATGCGAATTATCAGTAATGCAGACCCATGTCTTACCCTGGTTTAACACAATTTCCCTGCCGTCTTTGTCATAATACCGTGTCGGCGAAAAATTGTCCGTACGTTTCCATGTAAGGTCTATTGCTTTTCCGTCGGTAATATACCAGCCTGTGCCTTCTCCGGTTGTGGCAATTTCCAGATATCCTTTATCATCCAGTGTCCGTACACCGGAATTTTGTATCAGAATATTTTTAACTGCAAGCTGGCTGGAATCATTCCCGTCCACATGCTTTGCACCATACTGATAACGATAGTATAAACCATCCTGCGGATTATATTCAAAGTATGGCTTATTAATCAGATATCCGGGCTGTACGACAGCCGCATCCTGACAGGTCGAACCGCTTAATACGGTCGGTTCCTCATCCGGCGCAAACTGGTAATGTCCTTTAAAATCATCCTTATAGTTCTTTTCGTAATTTTTTAATTTCACACCCGCTACAAGACCTTCCCCTGTTGCATAGGCGTTATGCGGCGCCCGTTTGGATGAATCTCTGTAAATAACCGCCTGATCAACCGCATAGTCCAGTCCGTTCAGGTCATCTATCTGCCCGCTCTCCAAAAATCCCTGTGCGTAGGAAGCCTGCCCGTAGTGCAGATATATCGCGTCAAATCCCATCGAATAATACGCATAATACAAACGGCTGCTTCTTACGGAACCAAGTTTTTGAATGTCTTTGTAATCCTGAAAAATACCCATCAGACGTGTCAGACCGCCTTCTACCGGCGCTTCGTAAATGATCTGTGCCTGTCCGATTCCATACTGCGGCAGCGCACTGTCCGTATTGCCGATCATGCACGATATCGGACGCCGTTTTGCCAGTTTTTCATTGACCCATTCACCGGTCAGATAACTTTTGCTTCTCCTTCATGAAGATCTTCTTCCTCTATCTGCGTTTCCTCTTCGATCAGAGTGTCCGGGGTCTCATCTTCCTCCGGCGTCGTGTCTTCCACAACGGTCTGCGGTTCCGGCTCCGGCAGTGTCTCTTCTTTCTTTTTGCCGCAGCCGCTTAAAAGCATGCCGGCTCCGGCCGCTGCCAGCATACCAAGCATCACTTTGCATTTCAATTTTCCTGCACACATACCGCTCCGTTTTTTTCGGATATGTTCGGATTCCGACCGTACCGTATCGTAACTCCATTCCTTTTCCATGTTCGTACCTTTTTACTTTCTACCTTTCTGTCTTCTGTTATTTTGCATAGGATTACCTTAAAATATGCATCTCTTCCAGGATCTCTCTCTGCACCTGCTCCATAACGGCCGCTTCTTCGTCGGTCATATGATCATAGCCAAACAGATGCAGCATACTATGTACAATCAAAAATGCAAATTCCCGCAGCTGGCTGTGTCCAAAACTTTCTGCCTGCTGCGTTACCCGTTCCGTATTCAAAATAATATCACCCAATACAACCTCTCCGGTATCCGGATTAAAATTATCGGCATCTGCTTCCAGATTGGAAAAATCACCGGCCGATTCATACCGAATCATGGGAAAGGACAGCACATCGGTCGGACTGTCTATGTCCCGGAACTCTTTATTCATCATTTGAATGCCTTCATCATCGGTCAGAAGCAGATTGACTTCTGCTTCAAATGGAAATTTCTCATGTGCGATCGTATAGCGGATAACATCTCCTGCTGTTTTTTCATAGTCAAACGAAAGATCGGCGCTTATTTCTTCTTCGACACTGATCGTCATTGCGTGGCCCTCCTTAATATAATAAAGTTTACGTTATAAAAGCTCTTCTTCTTTCGCCAAAAATTCCCGGATTTTTAAAAACTGGTTCATCGTCAGCCCACTGTGGTCATAAATACCTGAAGATGATTCGTCATTTAATGTCTGGTAAATAACCATATCCCGGTTCCAGGAACTGGAAAGCGTTGTATGATCCAATAATTCAAACTTTGTCACGAGCGTATCTGTGATATGTACGACCGCCGATTCAATCGTAGATATCGGATTTTCCTGCCCGCCAAACTCACTGAGTATTTGAATTACGGCATTGGGAAAACAATTGTCCTGTGCAATCATAACACCGCTTTGCACGAACGGTTCTCCTCCAAACTTTCCAAGCCGGTAATAAAAGCCGCTGACTGCAGCCAGTTTTGCATTGACTTTGATCTTTGTTGCGCAATGTGCCGCAATGCGCGATACACGAATGGCATGATTATAATCTCCCTGGGAATAGCGTTTAATTTCCCGTACAAGGTGAAAATTCGGATCTACAATCGTATCCAGGCTGATTTCTCCAAAATGTTCCAGCCGAAAATGCAGTCCGTCGTATAAAAAATGCATGCCTGCGACAGTTAACACACTGCCTGGCAGTACCGATAAAAAAAGCCTTAGTGTCGGCACTCCCTGGTCCAGATAATAAAATAATACGGGAACTGCCACGTTCAGTGCAACTGCCGTCATTTCCGCATAAATACGATATTGTTTTTGTTCGTACATGCCGGTCAGCATAATTCCAAACAGCATCAGTATTAAATAACAGGTCATCACATAATTGGAGACCGAGCCATTCAGCGCCAGATGAATATCGAAAAACAATGCTACCGCAAATGCCTGTTCCCGGTTCAGACCGGCAGCCAGCAGAAACGCAACCGCAAACACCGGCGCCGTATATGCCGGACAAAACGAAGCGATAATCATGACTACGATGCCTGCCGTATAATAAACGCAAAGCCGCTGATAGTCTTCCGAAGAATCCGGACGGCGCCCGCGGTGTAATCTGCCGCTTTCCAGATAAAACGCAAATGATACCGCAAAGAGCATGTCCGCAAATAAAATAACAAGTGTATCGCCCAGCGCCATTCCATGAACGACTCCGAACAGAATTCCTCCAAGCAGAGTCACAATACCGATATATACGAGTTTTAATACCCGCCTCGCAATAAATCTTTCTTCTGTCATGCCTTCCATTTTGCCACCTGTTTTTTCCGTTTCAGTTCATTCGAACGCTTTGCGCGCGATACGGAATCCGACTGTTTTTTTTCATATTGCTCATATGCATTAACAATCTTTTGTACGAGCGGATGCCGCACAACATCTTTGCTTGACAGCTCACATATGCCGATATCTTCCACATGCTTTAATACTTCAAGCGCAACATCCAGACCGGATTTGGTATCCGCAGGAAGATCTTTTTGTGTCGCATCGCCTGTTACAACAACTTTGGAACCGAATCCGATACGTGTTAAAAACATTTTCATCTGAGCCGGCGTGGTATTTTGTGCTTCGTCCAGAATAATAAAAGAATTGTCCAATGTACGTCCACGCATATAGGCAAGCGGCGCCACCTCGATCAATCCTTTTTCCATATTTTTAAAAATGCATCGGCACCCATAATCTGATGCAGCGCATCATACAGCGGACGCAGATACGGATCTACTTTGCTTTGCAGGTCACCCGGCAAAAACCCCAGTTTTTCTCCTGCTTCTATGGCCGGCCTTGTTAATATAATCCGCCCGGTTTCTTCTTTTTGAAAGATGCCACCGCCATGGCCATGGCAAGATAAGTCTTTCCGGTACCGGCAGGTCCCGTGCCGAATACGATCATACGGCCTTTGATCAGGTCCACATAGTTTTTCTGCCCGAGTGTTTTTGGCCGGATCGGCTTGCCGTTTACCGTATAGCCGACACAGGAATCATCAATCTCTGCCAGTGTAGCGGTTTCATGTTCTTTTACAAGTGCAATGGCATAATCCACGTTCTGTTCGGTAATCATGCTGCCACGCACAGATAGTTCCAAAAGCTGTGAAATAACCTGCTTTGCGGATGAAATATGTGGTGGATCTCCTAAAATCCTGACCTGCTCATCTCTGCAGATGACCGATACCTGCAGACTTCTTTCGATGATCTTTAAATAAGCGTCAAACTGTCCGAATATATTTCCCATATGATCTGACGGCAGTTCCATGCATATCTCATTCAGACTCATTTTTACATTCCCTTCATCTCCCGTATCGGTTACTTTTTCCGCATTTTTTACATACTGGAACGTATTTTCGAGTACGGTTATCGTTCCGGATACGGTATATTTATTTTTTTCCGTTCTTATCATAACATGTTTTTCCAAAATGAGAACACCTTTTTGCGTCAATTTTTCTAAAAATTCCGTTAAATGCTGCGCGGCCTGCTGTTTTGCCTCTTTTTTCGTATAGACAGATTCCACTTCTTCATATTCTTCATACGTACGCCGCACCAAATAAATCGGAAGATAAAAAGAATCGCACAAACGAACCTGTGTTCTTGTATCCATAACCGTATACTGCTCATAACCGGTCTTTTTCCATGGAAGCTGAAAATACGTATCCGAAAAACTCAGCCCATAACGATTTTGAGAACGTCCGCTGTATTTCTTCCACGTATGCTTTGCAGAAAAACGGTCACGATATGCATAGTCTGTTCTCAGCTGAATGTCCGCATCCGCCGTACGGTACTGATAATCAATCAGCGTTCCGCTGTCGTCATAAATCGGCAGAGCGCCGGAGACAAGTACATCTCCTTTTTTACCGTGTCTCCCTGTCGGACAAGCGGCGTCCCTTTTCGTACATAGATGCTTTCGATCGTTCCGTCATGGAGCGCGGTCAGATCATAGCCAACCTGTTTTTGCTCCTGAAAGTCTTCCGGAAGTTTTGTGTTCGATGACTGCGATACGACGACCAGATTTTCCTGTACATCAATCGTAAGCGTAGTTCCTTCTCTTTTTACGGAAGTCCAGATAATGCTTTTAAAACGGCTGCGTATTTCTTCTTCTAATTTTGTACAGTCTATGTCCGAAACAGGCGTTCCATAAGAACTTTGCTTTTCTTCCAGAAACTGCAACAAGCTGTCATCCGTAACACTGTCGTTTCCGTTGATCCGGATTTTCCATATAAACCTGGACAGCGTATACAAAATCATCATGCAGATAAACACGCTGAGAAATAAAATCTTCCGCTTTCGATAGCGAAAGAAAAAAAACGGTATGCCATTTTTTCTGCTGATTTTCACATGTGTACCGGATTTTTTCAGCAGTGGTTTTAAACTGCGAAAGCCGTCTACGGATATATGAAAGTAATAAACGTCTCCTTCCTGGCGCAGATCCCAGATCAGGATGTTATGGTTGCTGCAAAGATTGAAAAAGCGTTCCGGTGCGTATCCCTGCAACGCAACCTCTACATAGCCACGAAAATATTTAATCAGACGCAACAGCATAATACACCTCAGTTTTCATAAATAATCTGTTCGATCAAACCTTTGATCTTCATTTCTTCGTTGGTGTAATATTCGATCTGAAGCCGTTTTCCAACCACAAGAATCCGACAGTCTTTTGCCTGAATACGGATATGCTCGTCTTTATATTCCAAAATTCCGCGGTAATTTTCGATCAGCAGCTCATTTTGTCCTGTAATCGACAAAAGTACGCTTCCATATGCCAAATCCGGCGGAAGTTCAAATGCTTTTACCACATTTTCTTTCAGTTCGCTGGAGAAAATCCCTCGTTTTTTCATAACAGCTCCGGCAATATCCAGTCATAATATTGATATTATTGTATGCCGTATATGCAGCCGGTATGTGTCAATATCCAAAATTTCCGTCTAAGGATTCATCTTCTCTGATCCAGTCATTTACATCAATCTCCCGATACGTTTCGTCCGTATCGCGAATAAGCACGTTTTGAATACCGGCGTTAATAATAAGCCGCTTGCACATGGAACAGCTATTTGAATTTTTAATATACGCTCCGCTGTCTGCCTCACGCCCGGATATATACATCGTTGCACCGATCATTTTCTCACGTTCCGCACTGATAATCGCATTTGCCTCCGCATGAACGCTGCGGCACAGCTCATACCGCTCGCCTCTAGGAATATTTAACTTCTTGCGTATACAGTAACCTAGATCCGTACAGTTTTTTCTGCCTCTTGGCGCCCCTGCATAACCGGTTGCAATCACTTCGTCATTTTTTACAATCACAGCTCCAAAGTGTCTGCGCAGGCATGTACACCGCTTGGATACAACGTCTGCAAGATCCAGATAATAGTTAATTTTGTCGCGTCTTGCCACTCTGGTCTTCTCCTTTCACACCATTCGTTTTCATATAAAACAAAGCCATACAGTATTCTGTACGGCTTTGCCCGTGTTTCTGTCAGCCTCTGCATTTTTTTCTTAAATCAAGTTCCGATTCCGAAAATATTTTTTCTCCGGTTCCCATAATCTGCTCTGTCTCGCGAATGTCTTTCACCAGTTTCCAAAGCTCTACCGGATCTACCGATGCTTTCTGTTCATCTCCATACAGTGTTTTGTTCAGTGTTATATGACGTTCTACGGAAGTCGCTCCCATAGCAACCGCACACGTGCTGACCAGTGTGCCGATTTCATGTCCGCTGTAGCCGACTTTACAGTGATACCGGTCTTTCAGTGTGTAGATCATTTTTAAATTTGCATCCAGACTTATCATCGGATAGGTACTGATACAGTGCATCAGTTCAAACGGACAGTCATGTTTTCTGAAAATGTCAACGGCATGGTCAATCTCTTCAAATGTGCTCATGCCTGTCGCTATAAACGTATAGCGTCCCTCCTGTGCCACTGTTTCCAGCAGCGGATCATTTGTCAGCATAGCGGATGCTATTTTATTGTATTTATGGTCATACTGACGCAGAAAAAGCTGCGACGGAATATCATAAGACGATGCATACCACGCAATAGATTTTTTCCGACAGTAAGCATCTATCTCATCAAACTGCTCTTTTTCAAACTCCAGTTTTAAAAGTTTGTCACGTCTTGTGTTTCCCCAAGGAGAATCCTCCTCTTCATCCAGATATTCATCCGTATAGGATTCTTCTATCGTCCGTTTGCGAAACTTTACCGCATCGCACCCGGCTATGACTGCTGTGTCGATCAGTTTTTTTGCAAGTTCCAGTTCTCCATTGTGGTTAATACCTATTTCTGCTATAACAAATGTACTCATAGTAATTCTCCCCTTTCGGAACGCTGTCTCAAATCATGACCGGATGAAGCGTTACTGGTATGCGGCCTTACAGCGTGGTTCAGGCTTGAATAAGACAGTAACGATAAAACCGCCTTCGAATTGCGGCAGTGCTTTTTTATATATTATACTAAATTGAGACTTCGGTGTAAAGTGAATCCTTATTTTTTCAATCCGTTCACATACTGCATCTGCTCCGGCTCCGGAATTTTCAGCGCTGTCATTGCCTGTTCCGCGCTCCAGCCCATGCTTTCCATCAAACTCCGTATAGACGTTAAAATCCCTTCCTTTTTTCCTTGCCGGATCCCCTTTTCCTCTATCCCTTTACTCAAATTACACATGATAGCCACCTCACTTTCCAGCTCCTTTGTCATTTTTATATGAAAATCTTCCTGTAATATCTGCTTCTTCTCATACGGTTCCTTTTCGGAGGAAAGCAATACCGACAGCAGTTTTAATACGCCCGTATACTTTTCATCTCCATAGCTCCCAAGGCAGACCATCACTACCGAAATTAAATCGTAATATTCTTTCTTTTCCGTTACGTCCCCTACCAGATTTTTTCTCTTACCTTTATCTTACCACATAATGTTGAAAGAATCCATACTTTAGAGCGTGTTTGAAAAACGCTTTTCGTGTACGGTTCACACCCAATGCATTTACTTAAGCTAATCATAGTCAGACTTTGCGCCTGTCGGAATGGTTTTGTCGACCGGCAAAACCATTCCGACAGGTGCAAAGTCATAAGATTCATTCAAATCATAAAAACTTACATGATTCTGAAAATTGCTTACGTAATTCTACCGGAGGTTGCACAGATGTACAGGCAACGATATTGTATGCAACCGACAATTTTGCTATCATTTAGGTATCAAATTCAAGGAGGAACATACATATGGATTTTGCAGAAAAACTATTAACACTGCGTAAAGCGAATCATCTTACTCAAGAACAGCTTGCCGAACAACTGAATATTTCCAGACAGTCCGTTTCAAAATGGGAAAGCGGACAGGCAACACCGGAATTGGACAAGATTGTAACGCTAAGTGCTATTTTTAACGTTTCAACAGATGATCTGTTAAAGTCATCGGAAATAGATGATCTGTCCTTAAAAACCGAACTGCTGCAAAAACAGCAACAAACGATGCTTATCCGCGAACAAAAACAGTATCGGATTTTTGAATGTTTCCTGTATGCATTTGCAGTATATCTGATATTTTTTGCCCTATACTTCATCGGACATTTTCATTTCTGGGCTCTGGTATCAAATCCATCCGTGTTTTTTGCAGGATTTCTGATCGCTACCGCTATTGTGATTTTCATATTTCTGAAAAAATGCCGGAACATGTTTGAAAAATAAAGAATAGACTTAACAAACCAAAATCCCCGTCGCCGTCTTCCTTTTCGGCTTCGGGGGTCAAATTTTTCTTTATTCTTAATGATTATAACAATTTCATCCATTCCAGATACCAGTCATCCATAATGCTGTCATAAGGAATCCGCACAATCCTTTCCTTAGAACCTTTTTCGTAAATACAGGCTTCTGCTGCGCCGGCAAAACCCGGAAGTTTATAAAATCCGCCAAAAACAATCCATATTTCACCATCCACATCATTTTCTTCTAAAAAATGCTCAAATGCTTCCCTCTCAACATAGACATATCTATCATCATACGAAATCATCCGGTTCAATTCCGCGGTATCATAAGAAACAACCTCAGGTTTCCCATCGTAATGTCCGATCATGATATCTCTGCTTTCCGTGTACCGGGGATACGAACAGGTATGTATCACAAACAGCAGTATCCCAAGTATCAGAAATACAACCGCAGACAGGCTCACATACAACCTTTTTGGGTATGGGCGAAAACCGGCTATTTCATTCATGCGCCGTTTCATATCTGCAAATTCCCTTTCCCTTGCAAATGTAACGGCAGACGGTGTACGCTCCGATTCAAAACAGAGCAATTTCATTGTTTTCAGCAATACAAGCCCATACTCATGCGCTGTCCTGCCGCTGCTTTGTATGCACACCCTGTCGCAAATATCTTCCATATCCGTACGAAACTGCTTCTGAAAAACTGACAGTAATGGATTCACCCATAAAAGACACCGCAAAATATCCCACGCAAGACCAATCCATAAATGTCCTAACCGGATGTGTGTCCGTTCGTGCCGTATGACAGCCATTAATTCTTCCTCGTCGTAACTTTCCAATATCACCCTTGGAATGACAATTTTTGGTTTTAACAAGCCAACCGTAAATGGCGTGATATTCATATCCATGACACTGATCCGGATACGATCAACCAGTACTGTCTCCATTCCGGCAACCAGTTTTCGAAGCCACAGCCGTTTCCAAAATATCCTGACGACAGCTGCAACTATGCCCGCCATATAAATACGATCAACCCACCGGTAATGCATTGTCCCATATGTTATCCACCATGTGGCCTGGCATATGGTCTTATTTTCATAAAACAATTTCAACTTTCCAAGAAACGGAATCAGCAGAAAAGATAACCATAACAGACCTCTTAAAAAAGTCCGTTCCGAAAAAACACCTTCCGAAACAGCATCACAAGTCCAATCAACATAAATGAAAAGACTGCACACCGCACAAGCCCAATCGTATAATATGCCGCACAAAAGTCCATAAAATCAAGAAAACGTGACCAGTCAGGCATGTGTTTCACCATCTTTATCCGCAGACTCCACTCTCCGGTCTCTGCTCCGTTTCAAAATGTTCTCCAGCTCTCCGATCTGTTCATCTGTCAGAACAAAGCTCTGCAGCAGCGCCGCCATTGCATTCGTCCCATTGCCGGAGAAATAACGGTCCACAAACTTCCTGCTTTTCTCCTTCACACATTCTTCTCTTGGCTTTTGTACATAATAGTGGTAAACTCTCGCATCATGCGCATCCACCGAATAACCAAGGATGTCCTTTTGGTTCAGGCGATTCATCAGCACCCGTACCATCCTCTTTGACATATCCACGCTTCCCTGCATCCTTTTGTATACCTCAGAGGACGTCAATGGTTCCTTGCAAGCCCACAGTACTTCCATAATCTGCCATTCGCTCGGTGTAATCTCTTCCTTTGCCATACCGCTTAATCCTTTCAAAAATAACTTGTCAGATACTATATCGGTCAATCATCATTAATCATCCAGCGTTTCGGGCAGTTTTTTCAAAATGGTTTATAAATGACGAGAGCGTGTCTTAAAATTCATTCCTGTCAACTGTGACGCACAGTTGACAGAAAGCAATTTTAAGACACGCTCTAAAGTACACGCTCTATTTTACCGGTTTCAATGTCACTTCTTCCACAGAGCTTGTTACAGCCGTAATACTGTCATAATACAGCGTCCCGGACACCCTTGCGTCAGTGATCGCGTCGGAGCCTGCAACTGCGTTAACCCACAGGCCAAACGACTGTATGCTGCCGCTGTCCGCCGCAAGGCCGCCCTTTGGCTTTCCTTCTGTGTCCCTCTGGCAAAATTCGGAAAATGGGATTGTTACCATGACCGGATTGGAACCATTTGTCCGGAATGCCTCATATTCTTGGAGATACACCTCATAGGTTACACCGTTTGCATTGATCTGGATCACCGTCTTTTGATTTTACCGTCCGGCACCATATAAAACTGCAGGGCATTGCAGTCAAACCAGTCCACCTCTTTTGAGATCGTCGCTCCGCCCCATCCGGTTTCTGTTTCATCATAAGTAAACTGCAATCCGTAATTTCCATCTGATTTTTTCTTTGTCGTATGCGAAAGCTCCACCTTACATCCGGTATCCGCATTGACTGTCCATGCCCCTGTCAGCTGGTCGTCGATACCGTAATAATTTTCAAAGCCGTCGATCAGATACGGATCCGCCTTTGGCGCTTTTATATTATAGATCACGGAATACCGCTGCATACGTTCGCCGTTGATGTACAAAGCGAGCGTACCTACGCCTTGACCAAGCGTCTTTAACTGTTTTTCCGTAAGCCGTGCCGTATAAATACCTTTTCCGTCTGCTTTCGGCGTTAATTTCACCTTGCCCTTATCGGATTTAGCCACAATCAACAGCTTCGGCTTTTTTGAACCTTTCGCAGCAGAAGCGGTTATTTTTGCGCTGATATCCGTTGCTTTTAAAATCCTTGCTGACGGAAGCGGTGTCGTCAGATAGCCCTGTACGGCAAATGCGTCCGTTTTGTTCGTCACCTTGCCAAGCGCATTCGAGGTCAGCACAGCTTTTTGATCTGCTGCAAAAATACTCCTGTCGTCATTATAAAACGAAAGAAAAGAATCCAGCAATTCATGTCCATGCAGGCTGCCATCAGCATTTACAGAATCAGCATACGGCGTATAGAATCCGTCCGTCTTGCTGAAATTTGCCCACAGGAGAAAATAAGACGCTTCAGACTGCGAAACGATGTCAAGCACCTGTGCATACCAGTCCTTATTTCCATTTCCGGTTTTCAGCAGCGCCGTCTGGTTGTCCCCAGGCGCGGCATCGTTGGCTGCTCCTGTTTCCGTTACCGCAACAAGCTTTCCATGCTGCTTTGCAAAACGCTCTACAACCGCAAGCTCTTTTTTCAGATTTTGCATAAAAACTCCATCATCCACCGGCTTCCTGTCATACATATCAAAGCCAACAAGATCAACATAATCGTCGCCCGGATAACGCACCTCGTATTCCTTAATGCTCTCTGCCTCGCTGCTTGGCCCATATTCATAGAGCATATTGTGTACGTTTTTCGTATCCCGCAAATATTCCACCGTATAGCGGTATACATTTTTATAGGTTTCCGGGTCGCAGAACGCCGCGCCCCACCAGAACCAGCTTCCGGTATTTTCATGGAACGGCCGGAACAAAACCGCGCTCCGGACCTGCTTTGCATAATCCGCGATCATATCCAAATAAGCCGTATATACCTTATTGTATGCTCCACCCGGCAAGATCTGGTTTATCGGGTCATTCGATGTGTCATTCGGCGAATAACCGCTGAAGTCATATTTCGCATAAGTTGGTTCACCGATTTTATATTCGGTATTTTTCTCCACATTCGCAAAATTAGGCATATGCGCAGATAACGTAACGATCGCGCCTTCCTTGACTGCTGCATTGGTAAGCTCTGCAGCCGCTTTCACACGATTTTTGGCCGTGTCCTCCAAAGAAGCCTGAAATTCTTCATTGTAACGCTCTACACTATATTCATTTCCGGTCAGCGACAGCGTATCGATCCCAAAAATACCGGAAATGGAGCCCGTTACGTCCTTAGTATCCGAATTAGACAATTCCTTGCTTCCCGCTTTATGGGAAATATCGTTTTGATGACCGTAA
Source organism: Eubacterium plexicaudatum ASF492 (assembly GCF_000364225.2). GTDB lineage: Bacteria > Bacillota > Clostridia > Lachnospirales > Lachnospiraceae > Eubacterium_J > Eubacterium_J plexicaudatum. The sequence goes on along the minus strand of NZ_AQFT02000001.1, from coordinate 1,521,529 downwards.
ATCACGCTATCTGAAGAACCAACGGCCTTAAGATAAGCATAGATCCGGCGAACTGACAGATCTGCGGACGGATCTGCCAGTGTCACGTCAGACGCAAGCTTTGTTTTCCGGACGCTTCCGTCCTTTTGCCGTGTGACCAGCATACCATCCGAGACTTCTACCTGCTGCTCCTGCGCTGGTTTTGCAGCAATCGTGGAATCTACCGACACATCTGGCTGTGCTTCCTTTATGATCCGGATATCGTCAAACCATACGGCTCCCTTATAATCCGTCGTCTTGCCGATCAGCTGCAGGGCAAACTTTTTTACGTCTGAGGCAGCGCTTCCCAACGCATCAAACGAAATGCTTACCGGCACCTGTTTTCTTCCATCCGCAAGCTGCTCCGCGGCAGAAATATCCACATCCGCGCTGGCATCCAACCCTTCATCGCAAAATACCTTGACCGCAAACGAACCGGAGGTCATTTTAGAGCCGTCATAGATCAGCTTCATTGTAATGCCAGTTGCTCCGGACAAATTTACGCCCTTTCCATCCTGCGGTTCCCACACAGCGGCTGCCTGTGACCATCCTTTATCCTTATCATTTGTATAATCTACATTAAATTTCAACTGACCGTTGTCTGCTTCGACGGATGAGGAATCCTTGGCCGTATAATCATACTCCCATCCGCTTCCGTAATACCAGCCGTCTATGCCGCTATCAAAATCAAATCCTGTTATCATTTCCTGCTCCTGCCCGTTTGCAAAAACCGATATCGACACCGGCGCGGATGCAATCGCTCCTGTTACACCCAGTATTGCCGCCAGTGCTGCCGCTCTTTTTCTCGTTACTACCGTCATTCTTTTCCTATACGCTCCTTTTCCTGTTTTCTTTTTAGATATGCCATGCAAGGCTTCCTCAAATTGAAAAAATTTCAGATCATACTCCAGCTGTTTTGCAATCTCTTTTAAATTGCCCGAAGAAAGCGACATACGCTCCATCATCGCTGCCAGCTCTGTCATGGAAGCTGTTGTTTCCTCCGCTGCCGCCGCGTTTTCTTCTGAAATAGAAGCAAGGCTTGTGATCACTTCCTCCACTTCTTTTCTGGCCGCAGCGCAGCTACCTGTCTGCTCCCGGATTTTTTTCGTTTCCAGTGCCGATTGTCCGATCCCCTCTTCCAAAACAGCAAAGCGTTCCTGTGTCAGCCGGAGCTTTTGCTGCTGCAGCTGCATCACACCGGACACTTCATCCACAATCTTTACCGTAATGTCTGCCTGCGCCGTAAGATCGCTGATGATCCTGCTGATAATATCCGCCGATCCGGAGGACTGCTCCGCCAGCTTTTGGATCTCCATTGCGACGACAGCAAACCCTTTCCCGGCATCCCCTGCCCTTGCAGCCTCAATACTGGCATTTAAGGACAGTAAATTGGTCTGGCTGGCAATGGATGTGATCAGCTCTGCCGCTTCTTTGATCTTTTGCGCCGCGTCATTCGTTGTATGTGTATGACCCGATACCTGCGAAAAAGCATTCACCGTTTGTTCGTTTGCTTCCCGAAGCTCCAGCATAAAACGGGCGGATTCCATACTTGCCTGATGCATCTGATCCGCTGCGTTTCCAAGCCGTTCCACATGATCGGTAATCGTCTGAAACGAACGGCCCATTTCCTCGATCTTTCCGGCAGCGGTTTCTGTCTCGTCCGCCTGCGTAACCGCACCCGTAGAAATCTCACTGACTGCATTGCTGATCCCCAAAGCAGCATTCCCGCTACGTATCGCCATATCATCCAACGTTTCCCCGGACATCCGGACATCCTCGGAAACCTTTTGTACTTTTTTCAACACGTCCGCCATCCTGTCCAGAAAAGAATTGACCAGCTGTCCAAACACGGCAAATTCATCCTTGCTTCGAATATCAGCCCTGGCTGCAAGATTTCCATGTGATATTCCGGATAATGTATTTTGAAAAATATGTATATTATGGCTGATGCTTCTTGCAACTGCCATGGTGATCAGCGCAAGAAGCGCAAAGCTGACGGCCAGCACAACGACGATCACCATGATCATACCCTGCTGCGCGGCTGCGGCCTCGGCCTCTACACTCTGCCGCACATCCTCGATCTGCTTTGTCAGCGCTTCGGCCAGCCGGATATTATCCTGTTTTAATTTCAGCACGGTCTGATCCTGCTGCGCCATTTCGGCAAACGCCTGCTCCTTGCTGCCGATCAGGCTTACAAGCTCCTGCTTCTGCTGCTGATCGCTCACGTACCTATCCAGATTCCGACGGATCGTTTCAAATACCTTTTGAATCTCATCCGCCTGTGCGGACACCTCTTTTCCTTCCATCACATTCCTGCTATACTCCGCAAACGATTCGTTGATATTTTTCAGCGTCTTATTAAAATCATATTTCTCTGAAATCGCATAAGCTACGGTCAGATCTGCAAATGTCCCGCTTTCCAGATAGACATCAAAAGTTACCTTGTCATAATCTTGGATTTCATAGCCTTTTAACGGAAACTTGATCGAAATTTCCTCCCAGCTGTTATTCGCGCTTTGAAAGGTTCCGGTTGTTACAATAGATGCCTCTTTCCTGAAATCCTGACGGACAAATTCCCCTGCCGCCGCACCGTAAGACCCTGCCAGGTCATCTTCAGTGATCCTGCTGATATCGATCTGTTTTTGCTGTTTTCCTTTGTGGAGCACAATGCGGTTCACCGCAAGCTCCCCATGGTAATCCGCGGCAGTCGCACCGATCCGCACAAGAAACTGATCCCTTTTTCCCAGTGACGGCAGCTCGCCTTCGTAAGTATATTTATAAAACGTCTTACCGTTCTCCTGCACCCGCACCACGTTGCTGCCAATCTCCATCCATTTCCCATCCACCCAGGAATGATCGTCTGCCACAGCCTGAAAGCTTTGCGTCAGCTGCTCATCATCTTTTGCAAATTGCTGATAGCCGCCTGCTTCTGCCGTATAGCCGCGCGCATTGCCAAGCTCCCGCAGGGAATTATAGTTTTCCCTGCACTTGTCCGTTTCCTGCGCCATCGTTTGGATTTCCTCCCGGAACCTGCCTTTGGAGGCCTCGTCAGCCTGATGGATGTAAGCTTTCATCCGGTCAAAATTATCCACGATCGCTGCCAGATAAGAATCCTCTAAAAAATACAGATAAGAGGTTTCCAGACTTTTATTTTCGTACTGGCATAAATGAATGTGGTTCATCTGCGTAAGCACATCGTTATTGCTGTTATTCCGGTTCAAGGATGCGGCCCCCGTAGCGCCAAGTATCAGCAGCGCCGTTATGGCCGTTCCTCCCATCAGAAAAATTTTTCCACGGATGCTCTGCAGAAAATGACTTCTTTTCTTTTTCATACTTCTTTTCCCCTGATTGTGGTAAGCAAAGCGTCACACGTTCCTCTTACCGTATAGGACCCGCATCCTGCCGGAAGAAAAAAACTGTCTCCTTTTTTATAGTTTACCGCTTCTCCTTCCTGTTCCATCACGCCTTCTCCGTCCAATATTAATATGCTGACAAATGATTCCTCCGAAACGCTTCCTGTCATTTCCCGCATCGTTTTTCCATCCAGATACAACTTATCTACCGTAAAATAGTCACAGTCAGCCACATGCGGATAATGGCTGGCGTCTCTTACCGCCGGCGCCCGTTTTGTAACCGCAAGTGCCTTTTCTATATGCAGTTCTCTTTGCTTTCCGTCCTTTCCCGTCCTTGCATAATCATAAACACGGTAAGTTACGTTAGAATTCTGCTGAATCTCCGCAATCAGAATGTCCTTTCCAATCGCATGAATCGTTCCGGCTTCAATAAACAGGACATCCCCTTTTTGCACCGGCACGGCATGTAATACCTCGGTCAGTGTATGGTCCTGAATCCGACGCACAAATTCTTCACGACTGATTTCTTTTTGAAATCCATAGTATAAAAAGGCAGCTTCCCCGGCATCCATCACATACCACATTTCTGTCTTTCCATACTGTCCTTCATTTTTTAGCGCATACTCGTCATCAGGATGTACCTGAATTGATAAATTGTCTCTGGCATCAATAAATTTGATCAGAATCGGAAAATCCGCAAGCTGACCGCAGTTGCTTCCGAGAACGGTTTTTCCTTTTTCTTCAATATATTCCGCCAGCGTTCTGCCCGCATATTCTCCTTCGGATATGATCGACGGGCCATCCGGATGACAGGACAGCTCCCATGTCTCTGCAAGCACATCTCCTGCATACGCTTTTCCATATTCCGTGATCAGCTTGCTGCCTCCCCAAAGATAATCTTTGCAGCTTGGTTTTAATTTTAAAATATTCATATTTGTGCTCCATTCGTTTGAATTACATCGGCTTTATCCAAGTATTAAGGACATTAAATAAAACGGTACCGCCCCATCCGGCTGGCCGTCCATCACCTCGATCTCAACACTGTGCTTATTTCTTTCCCCGTGATGGAGAATTACGGCAATCTGTGCGCTGTCTCCCCAATCCTCATCAAACTTTCCGTCCAGGATCCATGGATGGGATGTGTCGCCGTCCAATATGACTTTTACCCTATGTGCAGGCCCGGCGACCGATTTTCGGTACTGAATAGCAATGCACGACGCCTCTTCTTCAAACAAAATCCGATCTCCGGCTTTCCTTCCGATCCAGCCGTTCTTAAAAATATCCAGATGACCTGTTTTCTCATCCGCATCGATCTGAAATCCGGCAAGTACCGGCGATGCTTCCCGGATCGTAAGTCTTTTGGCATTCTCATAAGCATTTGCCGTCATTGGCTGCGGCAGCCCGCACTCCTGCTCCTTTTCCTCCATATGATGTTTAACCTCTTCCAGCAGATAACAGATCTCGGCAGCTACCAGCTCATGCCCTTTATCACTTGGATGCAGGCCGTCCGGGGTAAGCTCCTCCTGCGTATAATGACCGGCTTTCATCTGTTTATACAGCGTATCCTTCATGCTGATATGCGGTATGCCATACCATGCGCCGACTTCATTGTGCTGCTGCTGCAAATTCGTCCCCTTCGAATAATACACATTATTCAAGATCAATACCGCAGGCTTTGACCTGCTTGTCAGGATTCTGCGCATCAGCCCTTCGTACGTCTCCTGAAAAAACGATTCCTTTCTTGCGCTGTCATCCGTCATGTCATTCACGCTGAAATCCAACACAACGACATCCGGCTCGTACATCAACAGATCCTGCCAGACCCTTGAAACGCCAAAGTGGGAATCCGTTCCCCCAATGCCGCCGTTGACATAAGTAATCTGCGCCTTTGGAAATGTACGGCGCCACCAGTCAAACACACGGTAAGCATAACACTTTTCATGTTCCGAAGCAGCGCAGCCCTGCGTAATAGAGCCTCCGAAAAATCCGATGGTCAGCCGCTCTCCTTTCTCAGCCCTGCGCATACAATTTTTTAATCTTGCAAAGTTTACCTTCTGCATGATCCTAGTTCCACCCTTCTATATTAAGTTTGTTGATATATTCCGTAAGCTCCTGCGCCATTTCTTCTGCTTCCGGTATCCGCAGATGTCCCGGAGTCCCATTGCCGCAGCGCCGGAATAAATATTGTGTAATTTTATCATCGCCCATCTCCCGAACCGCCTGCCCGATGGAACGGTCCCATGCCTGATCGTGGCATAAAAGCGTTGTGCAGCACACAATATGGGCATCCGGATATTTTTCCCTTAAATTACCTAAAAACGCTTTGTAATGACGTCTCCACCTTTCCGCTTTTTCACCAAAATAATCCTCTTTCATATAATCCTGCGGATGGCTGTCATTTTGGCCAAGCGCAACGATCACAAGCTGGGGCACATAGCTTTCAAATTTCCATGGAAGCGGCTCTCCCAGCTGCGGGTTGTACCGTATTTTGTTCCAGGCCGTTTCCATGCCGATATAATCCGGTTCATGGAACCATCCGGTCCCATCCAGCAGCGCCATCCCGCCCTGCGCAATATCATGAATCTGCGCGTTCAGCTTTCTTGCCGTCATCCATGCATACGAATACCAGCTGTTTGAATATTCTCCATTATGCTCCGGATCCTCACAGCCCGTATAGTCTACCGCTTCCGACACTTCCCCCGCTGATACCGAATCCCCATATACTTCCATCCGGCGTTTTGGCTGCGCCGGCACATCCAAAAGGTTTGCCCCGTCTGCAAGCTCTGCGCCAAGAAAGCTGACCTCATGGCAGGAATCCTGTCTCTTAAATACGACAGCCTCATGCTCCTTACGCTCCGTCTGCACAACCGGGATATCCAAAACCGCTGTCCCGTCTTTCGGAAGCGGCAGCGAAGTCTGCTCCCCATCCAGAATACATCCCAGATAATTATCCCAATACGCTTGTCGGTTCTTTACATGGAGCTTTAATGTATTTCCTGTAAACCGCATATGTACGCTCGTACATGGAAATACGAAAACCGGTTCTTTTGGACAGCTCCAGTCAATCCGCCCCGTATACAACAGTTTTTCATGGTCAGGTTTTATGTTCATTTTCTCACTCCCGTATTCATTTTTTACTCTTTTTAAAAAGGATCGGAGCAGTCACAGAAGCAAAGGAATCTGTCACTCCTCCGGTCCTTTTGTTATCCGGGCAGCGTCCTGCACACTGCCCGGATATCCGGCTATAAAAGCTCCATGTTCCGACGGATCAGGTCGCATCGCTGTCTGACACAGTCTGCTGACCGCAGCGGGTCTTTCGGTGTAGCAAACAGATAATCTTCCAGCCTGTCAACCGTAGATACCGCTACATGCATTCTGGTATCACACGAAGCGTAGTAAATAAATACGTCGCCGTTTTCCCTGGCAACCGCCCCATTGGTAAAGACAACATTGGACACATCTCCAACCCGTTCCTGTCCAAGCGGGACTAAAAATACGCCGGACGGCTCCGCGATCACCTTAGACGGATCCTGTAAGTCCGTTCCAAATGCATACAGCACATAACGCAGTCCTGCCGCGGTATTACGCACGCCATGCGCAATGTGGATCCAGCATTTGTTCCCTCTGATCGGCGGCGCGCCGGCCCCGTTTTTTGCTTCTGTGAGCGTATGATAGATCCGTCTGCTAATGATCTTTTCTTCATCGATGACCGCATGGCAGATATCCTCGCACAGTCCGAAGCCGATTCCGCCACCGCTCCCCGTTTCGATAAAGCCGTCCATCGGCCTTGTATAAAACGCGTATTTCCCGTCTATAAATTCCGGATGGAGCGCAACATTGCGCTGCTGCGGGGAACGCAGCGTTTTCAGATTGGAAAGGCGCTCCCATGTCTTTAGATCCTTTGTCCGCACAATGCCTGCCGCAGCGACCGCAGCAGACAGATCCTGGCTGCTTTGGTCCTTGCTCTCGGAGCAGAATACACCGTAAATCCAGCCGTCCTCATGCTGCGTCAGACGCATATCATATACGTTCGTCTCTTCCGGACAGGTATCCGGCAGCTCGATCGGATAGTCCCAAAAGCGGAACCCATCGATCCCCGTCTCACTTTCCGCTACTGCAAAAAAGGATTTCCGGTCATTTCCTTCCACACGTACGACAAGATGATATTTCCCGTTCAAAAAATCGCCCCGGCATTCATGACCGCATTTACTCCAAGGCGCTCCATAAAATACGGATTCGTCTTTTCATCCAGGTCATATCTCCAGTGGACCGGCACAAATTCCCTCGTCAGTACCGGGTATTCGTATCTGTCATAAATGCCGTTGTAAATACTGCTTTTCTGATTTTTTCTGGAAATCAGGCGCTCTACCTTCGCCTGTTCCACATCATATTGTTTATGAAGCATATCGTTAAACCCCTTTCAGCCTTTTTATCACCTCAAAACACATTCTCCCGTTATGATACGGACATTTCCACGGTTCCATAATAGGCGCCGGAATCGGATTTGCGTCTTTATCCAGCTTTGCAAACCATTCCGACCCCGGCCGCTGGTCCACCAGATAGTCTCTGATATAGCCCCAGATATCAACCGCCGCTTCCAGATATTTTTCATCCTGCTGCTTTTCATATCCATTCAAAAACCAACAACAGCCTCCGCCTGCACCCACCAGACGCGCGTAGTATCCACAATTCCATTTTCCGCTTCATTTACAAGGGAATGGTCTATGTAAGCCCTGTCGTATATATTCGCTGTGATCTCTTTTGTGATCGATGCTATTTTTTCCGCGTCATACGTATCCCCCAAAACCTCCACGCCGCGGTCCAACAGCCATGCCGCTTCAATATCATGCCCATAAGAATAAAGGTCGATCAAAGACTTCCGGTTGTTATCAAAGAAAACCTCCTGCCGTCCGAGCTTTGGATTGTAGATCTTTTCTGCGACAAGCTCCAGCATATCCCGCAGCCGGTCTGCCACACACGCGTCTTTGGATACCCGATATAGCTCTGTATAAGCTTCAAATACGTGCAGCAGCGTATTCATCGTCCGGTCAGCCATAACCCCGTTTTCGGAAAGCTTATCATTTTCCGCCGGCTGGAAATCCCTTTCAAACGCTTCGCGATACCCTTGGTCATCCGCGCATTTTTCTTCCACCAAGCGATACAGGCTGCGTGCTGCCTCAAGCGCCTGCCTGTCATTGGATGCTTCATAATAGGAAGAAAGCGCATAGATCGCAAACGCCTGCGCATACGTATGCTTTGTGGCATCCGCCGCATCCCCGTTATAAGTCAGCGACCAGTATACCCCGCCATACTCCCTGTCCAAACAGTGCTCTTTTAAAAAGCAATAAGCATGACGCGCGCTTTCTAAAAGCTCTTCCTTATGCAGCAGCGTATATGCGTTGGAGAAAAACCAGAGGATCCTGCTGTTTAGGATGCTTCCTTTGACCGCCTTTTGGTCTATATTTCGATCGTATCCCATATAGCCATAAAAGCCGCCGTATGTTTCGTCCTTCATGCCCTGCCAAAATGGCAGGATCCCTGTTTCCAAATGTTTTTTTACTTCTGTCTTAAGCAATGACCGCAACTATATATTCCTCCATATTTTCAGCGTATTCCAATTTCCGTGTCTTCCTTTGTAACAACGCTGTGTTCCTTAATATAATCCACCACTTCGTCTACCTTTGTAAACGCAAGCCCTACATATGTATCCGCAGCGCCATAATATATCGCGATCCTTCCGCTTTCCGCATCGTGTATCGTTGCACACGGAAACGTCACATTCGGTACAAAGCCGCGTTCCTCATACCATTCCTCCGGTGTCAGCAAAAATGTCTCACAGCGGTATTTGACAACAGATGGTTCCTCCAAGTCCAAGATCGCGCCGCCAATGCTGTATACATAACCGTTGCACGTTCCTGTCACCCCATGGTAAAACAATAGCCAGCCTTCGCTCGTTTCAATCGGCGCAGCGCCGCCTCCGATCTTTACATTCTGCCACCACTGCTGCCCTTTTCCCATCACATGACGATGCCTGCCCCAGAACTCCATATCCGGGCTTTCTGAAATAAAAATATCTCCAAAAGGCGTATGCCCGCTGTCGCTTGGCCGTGAAAGCATATAAAACTTTCCGTTTATTTTTCTTGGAAACAGTACCGCATTCCTGTTAAACGGCAAAAACGGATTTTCAAGCCTTGTAAACACCTTAAAGTCCTGTGTCTTTGCGATACCTATGGATGCGCCGTAAAAATCCTGGCACCAGATGATATAATACGTATCCTCCACCTTTACCAGCCGCGGATCATACGCATACTGCGGCATAAACTCATTTCCCTGCGCATCCTGGAACGGGATCTTGTCTTGTTCAAAATCCCAATGAAGGCCGTCCTTGCTCCTTCCAAGATAAATATATGGAATGCCGTTCGTCTGTTCCCCACGGAATACGCCGATAAATTCCCCTTCATACGGCATAACCGCGCTATTAAATATTCTGGCAACGCCTTTGGCTGGATTTCGTTCGATCACCGGATTGTCTGCGTATCTCCATAACGGCAGCTCCGTTTTGCTGTCCGCCGGACGCTCCTGCCACGGCATATTTGGAACTGCCGCACCTATTATTTTTATTTCGCTCATTTCGCGATCCCTCCGTTTTTTCTATTTATTTTCTTTTTTCATACTTTCGCGTCTGTCCTACCCTTTAACAGCACCGGCAGCCAGACCGCCGTAGATCTGTTTCTGGCAGACAATAAATACAATCAACGCCGGCAGCATCGTAATAATAACGCCTGCGCAAATATAATTGTACTGATTTCCCAACGGCCCGGTAAACTTAAACAGCGACGTCGCAACCGTAACCAGCCTGTTTTTATCCTGCAGGTAAAGGTTGGCCGTATAGTATTCGTTATAAACGCCTACACCTTTTAAGATCATAACCGTTACGATCGCCGGCTTTAACAGCGGGAACAGGATCCGGAAAAATACACCAAAATACGTACATCCATCCATGATCGCCGATTCATCCAGGGAATCCGGAATATTTTCAAAAAACTGGATAAAGATATAAATAGAAATAATATCTGTACCACACATCATAATGATATATCCTGGCAAAAAATTGATCCATCCAAGACTGTACATGATCTGATATACGGATACCTGCATCGCGATACCCGGCAGCAGCGAAGCAAACAGGAACATATTGCGCACCAGCCCATTGCCTTTGAATTTAAAACGGCTGAGTACATAAGCCAGCATGGAGCCTGTCATAATAGAGCCCGCCAGCACACAGACCAGGATAATGATCGAATTGCGGAACGCAACGCCCATATTCGCCTGTTTCCATGCCTGGATAAAGTTCTCAAAATAAAACCAGCTCTTCGGAAGCGTCATAACGTTAGTCGACGCATATTCTTCCGGAGTCTTGAACGCTGTGATCACGCAGACTACGATTGGAAGTACGGAGATAAACCCTCCAAGGATCAATGTGAAATATTTCAAAACTGTCACAACAATGCTTTTTGTTTTTCCCTTTGACATTATCGTACGCCTCCTTTCGCCGTCATTGCCTGGCGTTTTTTACGCCTTCTGACCTCACGCAGCGGTTCCATATCCCCTACGCCGAAGTAATATTTTTCGATCCACTTCTGGATCATCGTCGCTAGAATGATCAGTATGAGCAGCACGACTGCCATCGCAGATGCAAGCCCTACCTTCTGGCTCTCATGCGCCAGCCTATTCATAATGACAAAATAAGTACCTGTTCCAAAATCACCGCCGGTAATTACATATGGCGGCTCAAACACGCTCAAAGAGCCTGTAATGGAAAGGATCATATTCAGAACAATGATCGTCTTGATATTCGGCAGAATCATATAAATAAACTTCTGAAAGCTGTTTGCCCCGTCAATATCAGCCGCTTCATAAAGCGAAGCATCCACAGACATAATGGCCCCTATAAACATGACCATTCCCTGTCCCATATACCTCCAGATGGAGGTCGCCGCAACGGAAATATTATTGATGCTCGTATCCTTAAGCCAGTAAGGAAGCTGATCCAGCTCAAAGCCGCACCACTGAAGCACCGTATCCAGCACAAAGCCTCTCGTATAAAAAAACTTAAAAATAAAACCAACCGCAATGCCGCATACAAGATAAGGGAAAAACATAAGCCCTTTAAAAATCCCGCTTCCTTTAATTTTGAAACTCAAAACAGAAGCAAAATAAAGCGCAAGTCCAAGCTGTACAAAGGAAGCTGCAATATAGTACAAGCTTAGCTTTAATGCCTGGAAACAGTCTTTTCTCGTAAACACTTCCACGTAATTTTTCAATCCGACAAATTCCCGTTCCCCAATATATTTCATATCGTAAAAGCTAAACCCGATCATTTTAAAAAATGGGATATAGGTAAAAACAACCAGTAATGCCACCGGCACAAGCATAAATGTAAAAATGCAGAGATTACGGTTTACTTTTCCCGACTGAATCCATGCTTTGAAGCTCTTTTTTTCACTCATCAGCCTTTCTCCTTTCTTTCAGGCAAAGGCGGAGATTTTCTCCCCGCCTCCTTAATTATCAGTGCTCCACGCCATTTGATTCCTGAGCAGCCGTCCATTTCTCATTCCATTCCGCCGTCATTTCTTCCATTGTTTTCGTCCCGGCAACGGCCTCTTCCACTATTTCCTTTGGAACGGCGCCTGATACATTCAGACCCAGTTCGGAATCGTTGTTAATATCATTGAACAGGTTTTCTTCTCCAGCTGCCGAAGGATTGTTTATCACAAGCTCTACGCCGTCCAGTGTTTTTAAAGCATCCGGATATTCGTCGCCGATCACGATCGAAAGTCCGCCTTCACCCTGTGCAAATCCGGATTCCTCTACCAGCCATTTGATATAGCACATAGCGGCAATCTGCTCATCCCTTGAGCTGTTGCAGTTAATGCCGTAGCAATAATCCGGTCCTGCTGAGATATACTGCTTCCCATCTACAGAAATCGGGAATGTCATATACCCAATATCCGCCGCATTGTCACCCGCCTGCTGAATCTGTACTACGGACCAGGATCCAAGCGCCATACAGGCAATCTCACCATTGTTCAGCTTTCCTTTGCTGCCTTCCCAGTCGGTTGTCGTCGGGTCATCCTCGGTAAGCCCTCTCTTTATCGCTTCATAAAGGACATTGTAAACAGCATACGGCCCTGTTCCATCACCTCTGTCTGAAAACGGGTTCTGTCCTTTCGTAATGCCAGTATTTGCAAAATCCGGATCTCCGGTCGCGCCGCCGTCTATATATGCATCCCATGCCGTCATTGTCCAGCCTGCGGCAAAATTCGTATAAAGCGGGATTGCATCTGTTTTTTCTTTGATAGCCGCAAGCGCCGTCAAAAACTCATCCGGTGTTTTCGGCAGCTCCGTGACCCCTGCCTCTTCAAATACTTTTTTGTTGTAAATGATCCCCTGCACATTTGCCATAGAAGGGATTCCATATACGACATCCTGATACATAAAATTATTCAGCATATTTTCTTCATAAGACTTGGCAAGCTCTGCTTTATCGCCAAGCTTTGTAAAATAATTTGAGAGCTCTTTCTTATCCACCGAGGTAGGAACCATACAAATATCGCCCCAGTCGCCTGTTGTAAGCCGTGTGGTAATATCGTCCGCATATGAGGTAATGCCTTCATATTCAATGTTGATATTCGGATATAATTTTGAAATTCGGTTATGTAATTTGCAAATGTTGTATCCACCACATCGGTCTTATGCGTCAGGAACTTCAGATCCGCCTTGATATCCGTGTAATCCTCTCCAAGTTTGATCTGATCAAGTGTAACATCCATTGCTTCTTCCTTGTCGCCCGAATCATTCGATTCGGACCCGCAGGCTGCCATTGGTACTATCATAGCTGCCGCCAGCGATGCACAAAGCATTCTTTTGAAAATTTTGTAATTCATAACAATCTCCTTTTCTTTTTATTTTTATTTTAAGGCTTTACAACCTTATAATCTTTTCATTCTGCAAATCATATGTAAAACCACATACATTATATTTTAAGTATTTTATTAATCTCTCTTGATTTATTTTAATTATATATAAGTTAATATGTAAAGTCAACGAATTATTACGGCATATATTTATTTTTGCCATAATATACAAAATATACAATGTATTTTTATGTATTATACACAATAACCAGTTTAACATCCGATCATATTTTAATTTATTTTATATTCATAAATACATTTTATTAATTTTTGCTCGTAAAAATTAATCTTCATTCTAATTAAAATATCTTATTTAACTACCTTATGTATCCATACATGTTTAAGAAACAAATGCAAACTTTAAGGAGCTGCCATGAAATCATTCCCTTCATGGCAGCTCCTTTCGCAAAAAAATATGCCAGGGATATCCCTGGCAGCCTATCCATACGCTCCGCAAATGCGGCGACGTGATCCATATCGATTTGTTCTGTTTTTATTCCAATACAATCCGGTCTTTTACCGTTTCTTTTTCAACGATCCTGCCGGTCACAATCTGAATGCCTTCCACATATTTCTCATGCCGGATTTTTTTATCATTGATTTCACACATGTCTCCGCCATCAGCTCCATGTTGACACTGTAGGAGGTAATCCGGTCCACACCCCTTCCCCAGTCGGTGGGCAGGAAATCATCAAAACCAACGACTGACACATCCTCCGGTACGGAATATCCCATCCGTTCCAAATCCTGAATGACGATGTACGCGGTATGGTCACAATTACATACATAAGCGTCCAGTCCGTTATATTCCGTTAAAATACTCTCCGCAATATTTCCATACCGGCTGCGGTCGGATATTTCCCAGCTGCTTTCAAATGCAATATGATGATACTGCAGCGCTTTTCGATATCCCCAAAACCGGTCCGCAATGCTGTCCGTAGCGTCAATGTTTCCTACAAATCCAAGCTTTCTGTGTCCGCGCCGGATCAGATAATCCGTCAGCATATAGGTACCGTAATAGCCATCCGAGACAACCGTATCAACTGCAGCAGACGACCTGTACGTATCCAGAAAAAACACCGGCAACTCCGACTCGCTCACTATTTTGCGAATGTAGCTCTCTTCCACCTGTCCCATAAAGATCACCCCGTCCACCTTCCAGTCGCGCAGCACCTTCGGAATATTTCCATCCAGTTCATCTTCTTTTGCGAGCAGCTCCAAAATGCCGTAGTATTGATTCTCATACAAAGCTCTCACTACTTTCTCATACAACTGCCCGTAAAAAGAAAAGGAATAGCCGTAATAAATTTCCGGAATGATTACCCCGATATTTCCTGTTTCCGTAACCGCTGATTTTCCTGAAGAGGCAGAAATATATCCCATCCGTTCCGCCGCCTGCTTAATCCGGATTCTAAGCTCATCGCTGACTCCCGGCTTTCCTGTCAGCGCTTTTGAGACCGCAACCGAGCTCACTCCTATTTTCGCAGCGATATCCGCCAAAGTCACATCTTTAGCCATATGTTCCCCCATTGCTATAAACAAATTTTAATTAGTCTGAATTAATTTAAGTTAATTTTAATATACTCCAAATTTATAATCTTGTCAAGCAAAGCACAAACGAAAAAAACGTCAAAAAAGGCTGCCACATGGCAGTGACAGCCTTTTTCTTTGCCTTTTCCTTATTCCATTCCCAATATATTTTTCAGATTATTTTTATAAATATCTGCTTTTGTCCCATAAATAATCTGCACACCATCGTCAACACGCACAACTCCATTCGCGCCGGTCTGTTCTTTCCATTCCTTGTCACTCATAACAAGTGCTTTGTCCTTTACTTTTACACGCAATCGGGTAAAGCATGCATCAACGTTTAAAATATTATCCGCACCGCCCAGACCTTCAATGATGACCGCAAGAATGTCGTCACTGACTTTCTTGCCGCTCAGAGGCTTGACTTCTTCTTCGTCCGCCTCGCGTCCCGGCGTTTTATAGTTGAATTTTAATATCATAAACTTAAAAGTAACATAATACAGAACAAAGAAACATGCGCCCAGAATAAATACCCAAATCCAGTTGGAGCCCTTGTCCGCCTGCATGATTCCGTTAAACAGCGTACTCAGAAACGGTCCGCCAAAAGCGCTCGGGCCTGGTATATTGACCTGGAAAATATATGTCAGTAAGTACGTCAGTCCTGCAAATCCTGCATGAATGACAAACAGCAATGGTGCTACAAACAGAAACGAATATTCGATCGGCTCCGTAATCCCGGTAAAAATAGACGGAATGACCGCAGCGATCAGCAGCGCTTTCACCTGCTGTTTCTTTTCCGGTTTTGCCGTATGATAAATAGCCAGCGCAGCGCCAGGCATCCCGAACATTGCAAATATAACTTTACCATTCATAACAAACCGAGAAATATTAATGTCAAACATCGTATCCGGAGAAGCAAGCATCGCATTGTAAATATTTAACGCACCTTCTACCACCGTTCCGTCAATTTCCATCGAACCGCCCAGATTGGTAAAGAAAAACGGCGTATAAATAAAGTGATGCAGACCAAACGGCAGCAACGCTCTTTCGCTCAATCCATAAATAACACTGCCCGCAGCTCCTGTCTCATAGATCAGCTCACCCATCATCGTAAGACCGTTCTGTACAATCGGCCAGAAGAACGACATGACAAAACCAAGCGCCGAACATCCGAGCAGCGTAACCATCGGAACAAATTTTGTTCCTGAAAAAATGCCCAGAATCGGAGGAAGCTGGATATTATAATACTTATTATGCAGCCAGGCAACCAAAAGTCCAACCAAAATACCGCCAAAAACACCCGTATCCAAAGAAGCGATGCCCATAACCATAGATTGTCCTGTCGTCATTGCGGAAGGATCCAGCTTGCCGAGACTGGTAAGCAGTACATTCATCACATTGTTCATGGCCAGAAAACCAATCACACTGCAAAGAGCGGCAATTCCTTTTTCCTTCTTTGCATAACCTACCGCTACGGAAACCGCAAAAATAATCGGAAGATAGGAATTGACGGTATTGCCCATGGCCTTAAGCAGGTTAAAAAACAACGATACATATGGGGTTCCTAAAAAGGGCGCCAGCTCCACAATATTTTTCGTCGTAAAAGCCGAACCAATACCGACCAGAATACCGGCAATCGGCATGATCATGACTGGCGTCATAAGCACTTTTCCTAATTTTTGAAACTGAGAAAAGGAAAATTTCTCCTTCATAGGTATCTCCTCCTTACTTTAACTGTGGCCAGTAACCTTCGTTTGCTTCAATCATTTTGTCTAAAATCTTCCTTGCCACTTTAGCAGAAGGAACCGTCTTATTCATCGTAAATGCTTCCAGCGCTTTCTGATAAGAATTCTCAAAGTATGCGTCTACGATCAGTTTTTCTGCTGCAAGCTGCTGCTGCATCATCCCTAAATGGAACTGCGGAATTTTTCCGATCACAACCGGTTCCGGGCCCCATTTACGCAGATAGCAAGGCACTTCTACCATCGCATCATTCGGCAGATCCGGAAGCGCTCCGTTATTCTCAACGATTACAAGATAACGGTCTGCGTGATTATAAGCAATCGAGCAGGCAACGTCGACAATAAAATCGCCAAATGCATTAAACAGATTCAGATTTACCTCATGCGTGCCGCCGCTTTCTTTGATCAGACGCACCTGGTCATACATATCCTTTTCACGTCCGTCCATAACCATATTTGCTCTCGTATAATTCGGATCACTTGTTTCCACGCA
The DNA here is from genome assembly GCF_000364225.2 of Eubacterium plexicaudatum ASF492. Classification (GTDB taxonomy): domain Bacteria; phylum Bacillota; class Clostridia; order Lachnospirales; family Lachnospiraceae; genus Eubacterium_J; species Eubacterium_J plexicaudatum. Next base: position 1,504,416 of record NZ_AQFT02000001.1, on the reverse strand, counting down.
CTCCTTCGGATACAGATAATACTGAAGATACGTATTCGGCAGATATTCCGGGAAATCCGTCAGAATCTCTTTGAAATTTTCCCATGTATGCTTCCAGGACGGATCGGAATGATGCTTGTCATGAGACGCAGCCAGTCCGAACTGCATAATCTTGTCTTTTAACTCCGGCATCCGGTCCGTACCGGTCTTATCATACAGCTTTGTCCACCATCCAAAATGGTTCAGTCCGAAGTATACCGGCTCCAAATCGTTATATTTTTCTAGTCCCAGCATTTTTGCAAAAGAAAGCATAATAGCAACCGGCATGTCACAGATGTTTAATATTTTATAATTGTTATACTGGCGGCGGGTTGCTTCCGCAACAATGGCAGCCGGATTGGAATAATTAATAATCCATGCTTCCGGTGCATAAGTCCTGATATCATCAATTACTTTGAATACGCCCGGAATCGAACGAAGTCCATAAGCCATTCCGCCCGGACCGCACGTTTCCTGTCCAACTACACCATGCGCTAAAGATATTTTCTCATCCTGCTCACGCATTTTCAATCCGCCCTGACGAATCTGTGCAAACGCAAAATCAATATCCGTAAACGCTTCTTTCGGATCGGTTGTCGTAAAGTAAACACATGCGGAATCCAGCTTTGCAGTCAGTGAGTGACACAGCGTATCTACCAGTTCCAGACGATCCGGGTCAATATCATAAAGCACCAGTTTTGTTAATGGAAATCTTTCCAGGTTGCCAATCAGACTTTGTATAATTCCAGGTGTGTGGCTGGAGCCACCGCCTACGATAACTACTTTAAAACCTTCCATAGTAAATAATATTCCTTTCCCAATCAATTTTTTGTTGCGCGCGCTTTTTTTACCGTTATAATAACTAAGTATCACTATAAACGTTCCTTCCCTGTTTGTGAATAGTTTCAGACGATTTCGGAAGGAAGTACCAAAGACGAAACGATTTCATTTTATGAAAAATTTTTCAGGAGACGCCCTATGGATTTTTACAACAGAATTGCAGAAAACGCGCATTTGCTCAATAAAAGCGACAATGAAATTTTATCTTACTGCATACGAAACAATCAGACACTTTCTAAAATGAAAGTACAGGAAGTGGCCGATACCCTCTACACCTCACCCGCTTCCGTCGTTCGCTTTTGCAAAAAACTTGGCTTTAGCGGATTCTCAGAATTTAAAGCAGGCATAAAGGCAGAACTTTCTCAGAATCAGAATGAATCCGGCGAAAAGAGCCATCCGACAGACTTTTTAAAAGATGTACACAAAACCATACAATTGATTCCGGAAGAAACGATTGATCGGGTTCTGGAAAAGATTCATAACTGCCGACGAATCGAATTTTACGCGGCCGGGAGCAGCCGAACCGTGGCGGCAGAATTCGTTAAACGGCTGCAGGTGCTTGGAAAGCCCGCTTTCTGGTATGATGACAGCTCTTTGATGAACATCAGCGCCAGACAGATCACAGCGGACGATCTGGTCATCGTCATATCCGTTTCCGGAGAAACCAGCCTCGTAATCGCCGCCGCAAATATGGCCAAAAGCCACGGCGCTTCCATCGTGTCCGTTACGGACCTGGGAAGCAGTGTATTAAGCGATATGGCCGACGAAAATATCTATGTCAATTCAACTTATTTCATAAAAGCAGATATTAAAATCCGCTCCAGAGTGCAGCTGCTGTTAGTATGCGAATATATGTTTTTTCGATATCTGGAGGAGTATGGACACTGTGAAAAATAAACACGCATTTTGCGCAAAAAAAGACCCCTGTACACGACAGGGATCTTTCGTTTTGCGCACCGTTTTATTGAATTTTAATAATGTCTTCGTCGCCGGCCCGTACATCGCCGGTCTTTAACAGTTCAACCTTTTCTCCGCCTGTAAAAATAACCGGCGAATACAAAGATTTCCCCTGCTCTTTTAAATAATCTACATCTACGGTTACAAGCACATCTCCCTGCTTCACCGTATCGTTTTGTTTTTTCTTAATTTCGAAACCTGCCCCGTTTAAAGCAACCGTTTCCAGTCCGATATGGATCAGAATTTCCGTGCCTTCTTTTGTAGTAATTCCATAAGCATGTCCCGTAGGAAACGTTGCCGTAATCGTTCCGCTGAGCGGAGCAATCACTTCCCTGCCTGTCAGTTCAATCGCAAAACCTTCCCCCATAGATTTTTCCGAAAACACCGGATCCGGAACTTCCTCAATCGGATGCAGTATTCCTGTCATCGGGCAAACAAATGTTTCCTTTTTCTTTCTGCTGAAAAAACCCATAAATAAAACCCTCCTTCATACGGTTTATAAGCGTCAGAATCTTGTTGCGTACGCTTTCTTTTATCGTTATAATGATCATTATAAGCATTCCTGCCCTGTTTGTAAATACCCTGGGACGATTCCGAAAAGATATGTCAAAAATGAAACCGTTTCAAATGCTGAAAAAATATTCGGCCGGACCGAATGGAAACCGGATGAAAGGAGCCATTTTACGAATGAATCTGCACTTAAACAATACCGTTATGAAAACGCTTACCGAAAACGAATTAAATATTCTTCAATATATTTATCAAAATTCCGAACAGATTCCTGACATGAGCATTCATGCATTTGCCTCAGCCGTTTCCTTCTCTACGGCCACCGTTTTACGTTTCTGTAAAAAGCTTGGATATTCCGGCTTTGCGGAACTGAAATACACGCTTCGTCTCCGGCTGCAAACTCCATCGGATACCCCGCCGGTAACGGAACCGGAATCGGACAGTCATCACATGATCCTCGGTACGCTTTCTGAAAATGTAGAAAACACCGCCCGTCTGATTCAGGAAGAACAGCTCTATCGAACCTTACGCTTTCTGGACGGTTCGTGTGCGGTTTATTTGTGGGCACCCGGAGGCGGCACCTCGGTTCTGGCAGACTATTTTGAAAAACTGCTGTTTTCTGTCGGACGGGAAAAGTATATAAAATAGACGCATTCCGTATCGGAGAACATCTCCTGCACAACCTGACTGCAAATGCACTGCTCATTTTAATCAGTGTCACCGGAAATTTTGCGCCGACGGTCCATCTGGCCAAACTGGCACACGCCAAAAACATTCCGGTGCTTTCGATTACCCCATACAGTAACAATACCATCGCCGACCATTCCACCGTATCTTTCCGTTTTTTTACCAGTCAGCGTGAAAATCAGGGGGCTGAATTCACCTCAAGACTTCCTGTTTTCTTTGTTATTCGGTTTATTATCCGTTCGTACCTGCTCTACCGCCAGAACCGAAATGTCCTGACGCAAACGCATTCCGCTTCATCCAACCGATCGAAGCAGCCCTGTATGCCGCTGTTTCAAAACGCTCATTCCCTGACTCTGACAGAAACGGAACGCCAGCTTTTGGAATATATGGAAAGCCATCTTTCGGACTGTGCGTTTTCGAGTCTGAAAGAGCTGGAAGACTGCCTGTATACTTCGGGCGCTACAATCGTCCGATTTTGCCAGAAACTGGGTCTTGAGGGCTTCAACGAACTGAAATACCAGATGCGCAGCCACTTAAGCAGCCGGCAGGATTCCCTACTTTTCACCGACCGTCTGCTTTCCCGCTCCATCGCTCTTTTTCATGACAACGTGCAAAACATCGACCTTGCTTTACTGCAGACAATCGCCGATTTACTGACCGGCGACCGTCCTGTTTATATTTATGGAAATGAACTCAATTCCGTTGCAGCCAGATATCTCCACATTATTTTAACCGCTCTGGACTATCCTTCCATTTTACTGGAATGGCCCCACCTGCTGCAGGGACTTGCTTATGAAATGAACAGCCGGACCATATTATTCGTACTGACCGCTCATGAAGACACACTTCCTTATTTTACGGCGCTGGAAAAAACAAAGCAGCGGGGCATCTGCAACATTTTACTGACATGCAGACCGGACAGTCCGCTGTATACCGTATGCGACTATGTACTGTATGCAAATGACCGGCCGGAAGAATACCGTCATGTAGATGTCAGCGGCCGTATTGGAATGCTCACAATTATTCAGCTCTTTATTGAATTGCTCGTGCATAAGCATTAGACATATTACGCTCTAATGCAGCTGCGGCCACATGCCCCTGTTTGCTTCCAAAAGAGCATCCAAAACTTCCCGTGCCTTTTTGGCATCACCAATCAGACGATTTAAAGTAAATGCCTGCAGCGCTTTTTGATAGGACTGTTCAAAGTAAGCATCCACAAGCAGTTTTTCACAGGACACCTGGTTAACCAGCAAGCCCAGGTAAAACTGTGGAATATTGCCTACCCGCATAGGACGAGGGCCATGGATCCCCAGTTCACATACGACCTCAACCATGGCATCGTCCTGCATGTTGGCGATGGCGCCGTTATTTTCTACAATCACGATATGGCGGTCATTTCGATTATATGCAATTGACTCCGCTACCTGAATCATCATTTCCGCATGGGCATCGGATATCGCATGAAAACGCTCTCCCAGTTTTCCCTGTGCAATTACCTGTTCACATTCGTCAAACACCCGCTTTTCCCTTCCTGCCATAACTTCGTCTGCACGGGTAACTTCCGTATTTAAATGGCGCACTTTATAGTCCGGATACAAATAATACTGATCATATGTATTGGGCAGGTAATCCGGAAAGTCATGCATCATCGTCTGCACCATGCCATACGTATCCAACCACGACTGATCTCTCTGCTCGGCATCCTGCGGCAGAAAACCATGTTCGGCAATCCTCTTTCGGATTTCCGGCAGCAGGTCTTCACCGGTATGGACATCATACATATGAGTAAACCAGCCAAAATGATTCAGGCCAAAATATTCCGGATCCAGATCTTTCCAGTCGCATCCAAGCAGCCTGGAACAGGAACGAACCACATTTTCCGGCTGATCACAAATGTTTAAAATCCGCCGGTCATCCGGAAATTCCCTTCTTAACGCCTCTGCCACAATAGCCGCCGGATTGGTATAATTCAAAATCCAGGCATCCGGCGCATACGTGCGGATATCATGAACCGCCTCGATCATGTCCACGCAGGAGCGCAGCCCGTAAGCCATACCGCCTGCGCCGCAGGTCTCCTGTCCGATCATCCCCATACGGAATGGAATATGCTCATCCTCCGCGCGCATCTTAAGACCGCCGGCACGCATCTGCATAAATATAAAATCCATACCTTCATATGCTTCCCGCTTATCCGTCGTATAAGCAAACTCCAGCTGAGGAAACCTTTCTTTAAAAAGAATTTCTCCATATTTCCCGATCTTCTCCTGCCGTTCTTTATCCGTATCAAAAAGAACAAGCTTTTTCAGCGGAAATTCCTCTCTCAATCTTACAAATGATTTTAAAAAGCCAAGCGTATACGTACTGCCTCCGCCGACGATACATACGTTATAAGTTTTCATTGCCATTCCCCTTTCTTTTTGCTGTTTGTTTTTGGATATCCTGATCATAACCTTTTTCGTATGTCATGTAAATTGTTTTACGCAATATTGCATGCGGTTCCATTTTTTAAACTTTGTAACATATAGAGTCATTTTTTCATACAAAAACCGGAAAATTGCCGTACGGAGCATTCCGCGCGGCAAAAAATAGGATTTATAGCAAAATTTATACCATAAGTACTCAAATAATTCTTGCAGTATATATCTTATTGTGTATAATTTTAGTATCTCTTTAAGTGACAAATAATTCTTACAGTACACATTCAACATAACTACTTAGGAGGACTCCGTAATGAACGAACTGGATTACCGAAAAATCGGACAAAAAATCCGCGCTGCCAGACAGGCAAAAGGCTGGTCCCAGGACAGGCTTTCCGAAAAATGCAACATCAGCCTTTCTTTTATGGGACATATTGAACGCGGCACACGGATTATGAGCATGGATACCTTTGTCGCATTGTGCAACGAACTGGAAATCAGCGCAGACTATGTGCTGTGGGACATTATCCGGCCATCGGACCCGATGTTGTTAAATATCTTAAACAGCGTCAAGACAAAAGATGCCGCTACGTATTCCCGGTATGTACAGATTATACGTGCGATCGCAGAAATTATGAGCGTCGGCTGACAGTGTTTACATGCCGGCCAACGCTCTGTTTCTCCAGTAATGAAGCGTCTCTTCAATCGTCTGCTCCAATCCGATTTGCGGCTGCCATCCGGTAGCCTGCTGCAGTTTGTGAATATTCGCTTCGATCACCGGCAGATCCACCGGACGAAGCTTTGACGCATCCGGTTCTACCGTAATCGAAATCCCGGATTTTTGAAGAATCATCCGTACGATATCCGCAATGCTTACCGCCCGGCCGCTTCCGACATTATAGACTTCGCCGGATTTGCCACACGCAGCCAGCATCGCATACGCACGTACAACATCGCGCACATCCGTAAAGTCCCGTCTGACATCCAGATTTCCGACCCGCAGAACCGCCTCCTGTCTGCCCGCTTCCATCCATGCCACCTGCCTGCAGAAATCCGCAACGACAAACAACGGCTCCTGATTCGGCCCGATATGGTTAAACGCACGCACCATCACGACTTCCATTTCATAAGCTTTTGCATAAATGCTGCCAAACATTGTCTGGCAGGCTTTTGTAGCAGCATAGATATTGCCCGGACAAAGTCTGTTATCCTCGCAAATCGGTATTTCTTCCGCACGCACCAGACCGTATTCTTCTCCGGAGCCTACTAACAGAACTCTTGGACGATTCTCCTTTTCCATTGCGCGTACCGCTTCCAGCACATTGACGGCTCCTCGAATGTTGACATCTACGGTTACCCCAGGATGACTCCACGCCACGGCTACGGAACTCTGTGCAGCCAGATGAAACACATAATCCGGCCGTATCCGCTGCAGCAGGTTTAACACCGCATCCGCGTCCAGGATGTCCAGATCATAAATTTCCGTCTCACGAATTTGCGTTTTCTGCATGCAGCCGGTATTACAATCCGTCGTTATCCGCTCCTTTGGCAGCTTTGTTGCAGCAGTGCGGTGCCCAAGATCCTGCTGCAGATGCCTTATTAAATAAGCTCCGACAAAGCCTGCCGCTCCAATAATTAACGATTTCATATTTCCCTCATCATTTCCCGATTTGTGCCGCAACCAGAGCCATATCGCTTTTTACCATTCGCTCCACCAGTCCGTCAAACGTAATTTCGCGCTTCCAGCCCAGCTGTTCTTCCGCTTTTGCCGGATTTCCCCAGAGCAGTTCCACCTCCGCAGGACGGTAAAACTCCCGGTTCACTTTTACCAACGTACGCCCGCTGACCGAATCTTTGCCGACTTCATCCACACCTTCCCCTTCCCATACAATCGAAAATCCGGCATGGCGAAACGCCGCTTCGGCAAATTCACGTACGGTCCTTGTCTCATTGGTGGCAATAACAAAATCCTCCGGCGTCGGATTTTGCAGCAACAGCCACATGGCACGGACATAATCTTTTGCATGCCCCCAGTCACGCTTTGCATCCAGATTGCCCAGCTCTACATAGTCCTGTACCCCTGCTTTGATGCGGGCTGCGGCATGTGTAATTTTTCGCGTCACAAACTCCATACCCCTGCGTTCACTCTCATGATTAAATAAAATACCACTGCAGGCAAACATACCATAACTTTCTCTGTAATTTTTTGTAATCCAGTATCCATACAGTTTCGCCACACCATAAGGACTTCTCGGATAAAACGGCGTCTGCTCCGTCTGCGGCACCTGCCGTACTTTTCCAAACATTTCCGATGTGGATGCCTGGTAAAAATGTGCGTCCGGCTTCACCAGACGAATGGCCTCCAGCATATTTGTGACCCCCATCGCATCAATCTCAGCCGTCGCTAACGGCTGCTCCCAGCTTGTTCCTACAAAGGACTGCGCCGCCAGATTGTATACCTCATCCGCCTGTGACACCCGCATCGCATGCACCAAAGATACCAGATCCGTCATGTCGGCATATATAAAATGAATCTTTTGTCTGATATGATCCACATTTCCATAATCAACTACGCTCTTTCTGCGCATAATTCCATAGACCTGATAACCCTTTTCCAGCAGAAGTTCCGCCAGATACGAACCATCCTGTCCTGTAATACCGGTAATAAGCGCTCTTTTCATTCTGTTCTCCTCTCTATGGTGTTCTTACATACCCTCATGGGATTCGCCCATCGTAAAAATATAACACGAATGAATATGTGAAAATATTTACTGTAAGAAGTAATTTGTGCCGAATCGAATTTGCTTTCGAACTATTGCATATAAAAAAGCACACTATTTCCATTACGAAAATAATGTGCTTTTGCCGCTTATTACTTGTTAAACCGAACCGTTGTCGTATAAATAGCTTTTTCCGGCTGTAAATAAGAATTTTCTCCTTTGTTATCAAGAAAATCTTCCGCTCTTAATAAATACACCGTCACTTCGGAAACATCCCTGCCATAATGGCTCATTGTTAAATAATCGCCATAATTACGCGTTTCTAATGCTTCTCCATCCGCATCCCAGATCGTAGCAACGTAATTATACCCCTTTTCTCCTTCCGGAAGAATCGGAACCGCATAGATTTCAAATTCTGTCTTTACTACCTTTTCGATACCAAATCCCTGCTCATTTGTATCATGAACGACTGCTTCCTGTTCACTGATTGCTATGCCGTCAAAATCGAGACGGAACTTCCATGGCCCTTTATAATATTCACTATCATATATTGTGCGGGGAACTTCTCCATAATCCGGTACAACAATCGTCTCTGTCTCACCTGTTGTCAGCTGCTGCTGAAAATTCCGGAAAGTCAGATCACAGGCAGTATAATCGGAAAGGTCCGTACCGTTCTCCATAAATTGAAAAATTCCTTTAAATGTATTCGAATCCGTATATTCTCCTTCGATTCCTTTTAAAAAGATTCCTTCGCTTTTATAATCAAACTCTTTTGTACTGCCATCTGGCCGATACAACTTTACCTGTGCATCATAGAACAGAATGTCCGGATACAGTGCATCTTTTACAAATCCGTCCTCATTTTGGACCAATATGGCAAGATAAATCGCATTATGATCATAAGCTACCTCCGACAACGTTACGGTAACGCCGTCAACTTTTTCCTGATACGACTGCGTCTTGCTTTTTTCATCGTCTGCATTGTCATCCGTCTGCGTGCCTGCAATCGTATTGTCTGTTCGTTCCGGCCGGATGGTATCGGTATCATTTTCCGTTTCGTTTTGTATTTGTGTCTCTAGTTCTATCTCTGTCTTAGTACCGTCGTCCTTCCTGTCTGACTCACCGCCAAGCCGAATGGATTTGTTACTGTAGTCTCCCGGAAAAGATACTTCTCCCTCCAGTCTTTGGAATATTGTTCCGATCAACGGTATCTGTGCCGCAACTGCCGGATTTTTCACGGAATATACCATAATCAGAGCCAAAACGGCTGCAGCCGCACCGAATTTAACGCCTGTCGGAAGTTTTCTTTTCCGTGCGGGCTGCATGTTCCGGATTTTTTGATAAACGTCTTCCATCTTTTTGTCCGGCAATTCCGGTTCCTGTACTTTTTGAGCCAGACTGTCTTTGATTATCCGTTCAAGCGGATCATCTGTCTTTTTATACTTCATAAAAACTCACTCCTTTTTTTGAATTTGACTGCGAATCTGCTCTTTCCCACGGTGAATGCGACTGCGGATCGTACTTTCCTTTATGCCAAGAAGCCTGCCGATCTCTTTTGTCGTATACTCTTCCCCGTAATAAAGCTGAAAAATAGTTCTGTCATCTTTATGCAGCAATGAAAGCAGATAAAAAAAGTCATTATCTTCCGGATAAACGTCAAAATATTTGCCTTCGATCAGCTCTGTCCCTGTTACCACATGTTTCCTGCTGTTGTATAACCGGTTACAGTTATTGATCAAAATGCGTATCAGCCATGTCTTAAAGTATGCAGCCTTTTTTAGTTCGCCAATATGTTCATAGGCATTTAACACTGTCTGCTGCATCACATCCGCCACATCCTCCGGATCCGAAAAAAATCCATAGGCAACTTTGAGCATTGACTGTTTATGTTCCTCTACCAGCCTGATAAAGCTTTCCGCATCTTTTTCCATTGCATGCTTAACCAGTGTTTTCATCATCTATATCCCTTCTTATCCCTGCCGGCATTTTATGTATCCGATGTAATTACACACATTAGATCACAGATGACTTCCTTTTGTTGCATACAAATACAAAAAGTAAGTTTTTTATTTTTTTCTATTCTTTCTGACAAATCAAATATAGCTGTTTGTTTTACATCCCTTCCATCTCAAGCAGCAAAGCGATCGTAATGTCTTTTGCAATCGCTGCCGCTTTGGCGCAGTTTGCTTCAAAATTTTGACTCCCTTTTCGGAAAAGTGTTCCCAATGCATAAATTTAATAATATAAAGTATATTTTAAAAAAATCACAAAATTTACAACAACTTGACGACTCTATAAACTTGAATTCTGATAAGATACTTTTTATAGCATTTAATAACTGTTATATCCTTTTTCCCTCATGTTACGAACTCTCATAAGGGCGAAAATAAGGGAAAGAAAAGCCTGTAATATATAAGAAAAACTTGCTACACGAGTTTTTCTTGTCAAGAATTATAACATGAAATGAACAGGGCAGGAAGAACTGATTGAAATGCTTTCACAAATTTCTCCAAAATACAAACAAGAAAGGTCTGATAAGATATGATATTTATTTACGCAACGTATAATATGCTCCATAACTGCTTTGGCAATAGACAATCCCCTTGAATATGCAACGCTGTATCTTGAGGGCGGTATGCAGATGTGGATAGATGCAAAAGACTCATTAGAGTTGTGGTAATATATCTTTCTTTAATAAATCATCAGGAATTGATTAGAAATAACTTATTAATTCTGATAGTTTAGTACCAAACGATATAGATACAAAATAGTCTACAACTTGCAGACTATTTTGTATCCATCATTTTAGCAACTTCAGATTCCAACGTTTCTATTGTAGGAAGACTGCGTTGATATTCTTTGCTGAGAGCGTTGCTTAATTCATATCCCGCAATACCAATCGGTTGCGAAACTTCTTCCAAAGAATATTCTGCCACAACATTATCCTTATCTTTACAAATAAGCAAGCCTATTGCCGGATTATCGCCATCTCCTGTTAATTGTTTATTTACTGCGGTAACATAAAAATTCAATTTTCCAACATACTCCGGTTCAAATCTCTTTGTTTTAAGTTCCACAACAACATAGCAATGCAGCTTAATATGGTAAAACAATAAATCTGCTTGTGTCAAGTAAGGAATAAAAATTTTTAGATATTTTTTGAGCCACAGATACACCTGTCCATGGCTTTTACTTTACCAATATTCCTCATAGATTTATGTATCACTTCCGTATTTTTCTTCTATTTTCTCATCATTAAAATACCAATGTTCATACTTGTTCCTTCCATCTTGCATGTCATTTATTTTATACACAACCGATTTAACCTCAACCATCTTTTCACTCTTTTTAACACAATAGAAATCCGAAGGATAATATGACAAAACATTGTATCCTTTTGTCTGAACGCTATCATAAATTATTCCACCAAATTGAAGTTTTCTAAATATATCTGACAAAAATTGAGATGTCAAATAGTCATTATCTTGAACAGCCGGTTTATGAAAAAATGACGCAAAAGAGCGAATAATATTTAAAGTAACTATATTAATTTTATCATCAATTTGTGGAAGTGATGATGCCCGAAAATCTAAATAAGAACGCTTATCTCTACAACGTATTTTTGCTATACTGCATACACAACCAACATATGGCTTTAATTCCGCAATTGCAGTAGTTTTAGAATTAGCTACATATAAAAATGCACAACCTTGTCTATTAAAACGACCAGAACTAGCTATATATGGCGGTGGTGCCATCATCTCTTCTTCTATGTAAGGAAAATCTATCATTGTGTCTAAATCATCGACTGCTATACTTTCATTATGATGTCCCACTCTTGCCCTATAAAATATTTTTCTATTAATATTGATTTGTGGAAATTCAGAAATGATTGAAGCAATTGCATCTGTATATTTTTCCTCTACTTCATAATAGTTGTGATTCCGCAAATCATTTTGCATCATTTGCATTAACACAGAATCAGCCTCCTTCAATGGTAATTCCATATGAGCCACATATGAGAGTTTCTCGAATAATATCTTATACTTATCAGATCTAATAATATCAAATATTTCTATATCATGTATATTTGTAGTATCATCTAGCAAATCATATAGCCTCTTTGATGATTGAGAATCCAGTGGTTTTGTTAATATTTCATTATCTTCTTCAAATATATATGGGTTTAAAATATGAGGAAAATATGCACTATAAGGAAATGGAAAATCTTTTCTAAAGTATCTATAAACAGGATAATAAAATCTGATACAATCAACAATATCCTGTAAAATGTTATAATGGGAACTTATGTCTATACTGCTTCCGCCACATATAATACATTTTCCAACATTTTTATTTAAACTTACGATATCTGATTTATATTTATTTTTAATTCTCAATGGTTTGATGCAATTTTCACATAAATAAAATCTTTCCATCTAAATTCAACACCTCTTCTGCATTTCCGCCTATGTAAAACTAAAATTAAAATCACAGCCATACGGCTTGACCACCGGCTCTGCCGGTGGTTTGGATGAACCCCTCCGGGGCATTTTTCGGTACCGCCTATAGGCGGTGTCTAAGCAACCCCTTTTTCGGTGCTGCCTATAGGCAGTATTTCACTAACCTCTGGTACTTGGCTGCCTCTTAAAAGAGGCTCTTTATCCTTCCATTCTACTGCATTCCTCCTGCTCTTCGATGTACTTTTTGATTGTCTCTTCGTTCACTTGCCCAATCGTCTCGGCATAATATCCTCTTGCCCAAAAATGTCTGCCATACTTGTCCCTGTATTCTGGGTGTCGGTCAAATATCATCAGGGCACTCTTTCCTTTCAATTTTGACATCACTTCCGAGATACTCATCTTGGGCGGAATCGAAACATACAGATGTACATGGTTTGGACATACTCCGCCTTTTATCAATTTTACTCCTGTGATTTTACATACTGTGGACAATATCTCGCCAACCTCTTTCCCAATCTTCCCATACATTACTTTCCGGCGATATTTCGGAATAAAAACAATATGATACGTGCAATTATACTTGGTATGTGCTAAAATCTGATTATCCATTATGGATACCTCCTGCTATTGTTGATTAGGTTGCCTAGACCCAAATCTATGATAACATGGAGGTTTTATTTTTGGTACTTTAGGGATCGCTACTGCTCACTCTATTCTCCCCAGCTCTGCTGGGGGCTTAATGGACGTTCAGTTATTGAGCCACAAGCATATCTGCCTATAGCTCATATTTTACCACTGCTTTTCCAAAAATGGAACAAGCTTTCATACAGAATTTTCAGCCTTAAAGGGATTCTCTACCTTCCACACAATCTCCATGGCATCCTCCCCGTAAACAACCACTTTCTCAATCAACGTTTTCAGCCTGTCCTTATCAAAAGTCTTCAACTTGGAAAGCTCCGCCAGTTCTTTATCTGCTATTCTCTCTGAACCAGACACTGCCTGCATACGGTCAAGTTCTGCCTGTGCCTCATCTTTCTCCCGCTTCAACTCTTCCAGCCGTACCTTACCTTTCTCAATCCGGTCAATATAATTCTCCCGGCTGATCTTACCGGCCTTATGCTGCTCATACAGATGCATTTTCGTACCTTTCCACCGTGCTATCTCTTTTGTGCTGTCAGCAACCATTGTTTCAAGAACCGCTTTCCTGCCGTCCTTATGCGTTTTCCGGCGGATAACTTTTTCCTCTGTCAGCATATCCGCCATCTTCCTCACTTGGCACAGCACCGCTTCCTCCAAGTCTTCTCTCCTGACATTCACCTTCTGACAGTCATTTTCCCTCTCCTGTGTCCGGCTTCTGCAAAAGTACCTGCCGTTTTCCCGCAATGCCCACAGAAGAAAAGGCTATTTCTCTTTTTCATCTCTTTTCTGACGGTATCCACACTTCCGACTCCTGCATTCGCTTTATCAAAAATACTTTGTGATATGAGCGCTTCATGATGCCCCTCAACCTCAATCCATTTCTCCCTGGGCTGCTTCACAACTTTCTTATCTGTATCCATCCCGCATTTTGCCCGGTACCAGATCAGCTTTCCCAAATACACCTCGTCCGTGATGATATCCCTTACTGACGAAGCGCACCACCGCTTAACCTTCACATGGGGCTGCCGGTCCCCATAAGTATCGCCTATCAGTTTATGGCACACAACCCTTGACGATATCCTTTCCTCATTCAGCCTTCTGGCAATTTCCGCATAGCTTATCCCGTCTGCCGCCATCCCGAAGATTTTCTGCACTACCCAGGCCGAATCTTCATCAACTAACAGCTTATGTTTATCCTCCGGGTTCTTCCGATATCCATAAGGGGCAAACTGTCCGACAAACTCCCCGTTCCGTACCCTTGTATCCCTGGCAGTACGCACCTTCTTTGACAAATCGGCGCTGTACATCCCATAGACCAGATTCTTCAACGCAACACTCATCCCTCCGGTTGCCCCGAACTTATCGTCACTGTCGTAGCTGTCATTCACGGACACGAACCGTATCTGTAAAATAGGAAAGATATATTCCAGGAACCTCCCCACTTCCAGATAATCCCTTTCGAACCGGGAGAAGTCCTTTACAATGACCATGTTAATATTCCCGCTTTTTGCCGCCTCGATCAATGCCTGAACTCCCGGCCTGCGGAAATCAACGCCGGAATATCCGTCATCACAAAACTCTGTGATACTGTATTCCTGCCCCTGCAGCAGTTCCTCTATGTGTTTTTTCAGAAGTACCCTCTGCGCCGATATACTGTTGCTCTCTTCAAATTTCCCCTTATCGCTGTCCTCATTGGAAAGACGGAGATACATGGCAACTATCATCCTATCCACTAAACCGCCTCCCTCTCTGCCCTTATCCTCAACAGTTCCTCCAGCACATCATCATATTTCAGATATACCTCAACACATGCGTCTTCATGCACCACGACCTTATCCACAAACGCCTCGACCATTTCCCTTGTCAGACTCTGCATATCCAGGTATTTATCAACCGCCGCCTTCCAGCCGCCGTCTATGCGGTATTCACTGGAATGCTCTGCCTGAGCCTTTTGGACTTCCACAAGCCTTGCCGACAGCTCCCTGATTTTTTCAGCATATTTTCCACTAATCTGCACATACTGTTCTTCATCAATCAGCCCGTCCTTATAATCCTCGAAAACCCCGGCTTTTACATCAGTCTCTTTCCGCAGTTCCTTCCTTATCCTGTCAGCTTCCTTTCCATAAATATCATACTTTCTCAAACTCCCGGCCTTTGCGTTCATCCGCCTCACTGTTTCCTCCGCATCAATACAGAGCCTCATATGTGCAGTGACAGTTCCAAAAACAGCCTGGTTGACTTCCTCCAATGACACTTTATGGTTCGTACAGCTTCCATGGGTTGATTGAAGATAAGTCTTGCACCGGTAAAACTTCTTATCATGCTTAACTCCCTCTGTACGGAATCCCATTACCTTTCCGCAGTCCGCACATATAATCTTTTTCCCCAGGAAATTAAACCGGGCATGGTCATAGCCGTTTTCCCCATGTGTGGAATGGAATCTTTCAGCATTGCCCGCCAGCAGTTCCTGGACCCGTTCAAAATCCTCCCGGCTTACCAATGCTTCATGTGTGCCCTCCACAACTACCCATTCTTCTTTCGGTATTTTTACCTGCTTCCCATTTACCCTCTTGTACCTGTTATGGACACTGTCCCCGACATAAGCATAATTCGTCAGTATAGTCCGCACAGTCACATAATTCCATTTTGTATTAAAATCCGCCGGAACCTCATGCCCGAACCGCAGCATCTTATATGCTTTCGGGTTAATCTCTTTTTGAGACATTCGCCTTGCAATCTCCTTCATGGAACTTCCCTGCTGGAACAGCCGGAATATCTCCTGCACCGTACCCTTCACCTTATCATCTGGGTAAAGATGCCTGTCTATATTGACGTATCCATACGGAACCGCCCCTCCCCCGAAGAATACTCGCCGTTCTTCCAGTATGCCCTGTGTGCCGTCTTCATCTTCCTGGACAAATCCTTCACATACATCTTATTGATCATATTTTTCGTAAGCGATGAATAACCTACCGTTCCACATATGTTCCGTTTAGGTGTAAAATAGTCTATATTGGCAATTGAGGTTTGTTTTCAGGTGTTATCGCTTCAACATCGATCAGTCCTGTGCAGCGTTCTTTGATAAAATCACTCCACGGAAGAAGCGTTTTAACTGCATTAGGATCATCTTTATGCTCAGGCATGTACAGCAGCAGGACATAAAGGTATTGGAATACATTCAGCTTATTGGCTTTTGCGGTTTCTATTATACTGTAAACAAGCGCACTTGCTTCTGCCCCAGCCGCAGATGTGTGGAACAGCGAGTTCTTCCTGCCAATAGCATACGATTTTGCGCAGCGTTCGGCTCTATTATTAGAAAGTTCGCATCTGCCGTCCAGCATATAGCTCTGTAGTGTCTCTCTGTGGTTTATTGAATAATTGACGGCTTTTTCCAGCTTGCTGCCGCCAAGCGGTTTTAGGGCTTCAATCCATGACCAGAACTTTTCCCAGACAGGTGCCTCCTTTTCCAGCCGTTTTTCCTGGCGCTTTTCTGGGCCCATGCCTTTCAGCCCTTTTTCAATGAAAAAGAGCTTGTTGAAAAACACGAGGCCGATCTCAGCCGGGATCATGTTTTCCATCTGTTCCGGATCCGGAAGCGGGATGTCTTTTACATCCGTTTCTGAATTTATGTCCAGCAGCTTCAGCTTTTTCCGCCGTTCTGCCGGGAGGGCTTCGTAAAATTTTCTGCGGCAGTGCGCAGAGCATACGGCAAGGACCACATCCTCCACCTGGTTATAGCCGCTGTACCCATCGCACTGCACGATGCCGGAAAAACCCTCCAGGAAAGCTTTTGGGAAAACGCCGCTGCGCCCCGCCTGGTATTCATAGAGTACGATCGGCGCCAGGCCGTCGCTCCCGCTTAAATACATCCACATGTATGATATAGATTCCGCGGCTTTCCCCTTTTCGTGCAGCACCTGGCAGGTTGTTTCATCCGCATGGATAATATCCCTTTGCAGGAGGAGCCGGTGCATTTGGTCATATACCGGCTGGAAATATTCCATGGCACATTTTATATACCAGTTTGCCATGGTTTCACGCGGCAGCTCCAATCCAAGCTGGGCCATGCAGGCCTCCTGGCGGTAGTATGGGACGCTTACAAAACTTTTTTCAAACATGACGTACGCAACAACAGACGGCGACGCCGGGCTGTGCGCCATAAGCGGTACAGGCGTCTGCGCCTGCACGATTGTGCCGTCGCCGTCTTTACGGCATTCCGGGCAGATCAGTTCTTCCTGCATATAGCGGACACGCTCCACTTTTGCCGGGGTTATACGCAGCTCTGTGCGGACTTGTTTATATCCAAGCAGGATCATTTCCGCATTGCAGTACGGGCAGAGCCGGTCTTTATCCGGGACAGGGATTATGACATCGCGGACAGGGATGTCCGCATAACGCTCATCCCTCGTGGCTTTCTTCTTTTTCGTCCGGGTGTGTTCCTTCACCGTTGTTTTTTCAGGCGGGTTTTCCGGTTCATCCCCGGCACTGGCTGGCGGAGTTTTTGTCTTCTCGCTTTTTGTGCCGAACAGCTGGCGCTTAAATTCTTCAAGCGTTTCCTCCAGGCCGGACTTTAAAAGGCGCAGTTCATCCACAAGGGCGCGCAGTTGTGCTATGGTCTGTTCCTGCTCCAGGATGCGTGCGTCCTGGGACTGTATCTGCATTTTCTGCTGCTCCACCATTGTTTCCAGCAGCCGGATATAGTCTTCCATATTAACTGGCATGTGTACCCTCCGTGTTTCCATTTACTTACATTATAAGGAAACGCGGGGATGAAATCAAACCGACCATACCTGCGCGATAGGCACAATGACGGACTGGAAACTGCCGCCAGATACAGGAAAAAGGCTTAAAAACAGCATTTTTCATGCAGGTTATCCACAGTTTTGCGGCCTGGCGCTGCGTTATGCGTGGACAGCATCCCGGAAAAAAACAGCGTCGTGGATAACATTCCCTGGCGGCTTGCGGCGCTGGAAAATAAATTTTTAAATTTCTACATAATGCACAAAAGTTCAGAAGTCCTTCCTGCCGGAAGGCTGCACCGCCTTTGGCTGGCAGATGGAGAGTCCTTCCAGAAGCCATCGCAGCTGCTGGCGGGTAAGCGGCCTTACTTGCGAAGCGTCCCGCGGCCACTGGAATTTTCCATTGTCCAGGCGTTTTGTGCAGAGCACGAACCCCGTCTGGTCAAAGTACAGGGCCTTTAGCGTATTTCTTTTCCGGCCGCAGAACAGATAAAGGGCGTCCGAATAAGGGTCCATCTGGTAAGTGTCCCGGATCAGGGACATAAGGCCGTCAAAGCTGCGCCGCATATCGGTGCATCCAGTGACGATATAAACTTTCGTGTCACTGGACAATGCACCTAACAGCACAGCCTCCCCAGCGCCAGAAGCGTATTCCGTATGGTATCTTCTGAAGCACCGTCTGCAATTTCAATGCTGTACCCCGGCATCCTGACCGTGATGGCAGCATGGGCTGCTGGAACCGGCAGCGTATCACTTGCAGCGCAGCCTGGATCAGGGACAGGGCTGCTGCCCAGCTCCAGTGGAACCACTTCGTGCATCTGTCTGGATGGGGCCGCCTGCGGATCTGGTATGATACAGGATTTTTTCTTTAGGTCTGAAACTTTGTTATGAAATGTTTTTATGGATATGGAATGCAGCCGGCACCATTCTCTGTCAGGCAGGCCGCTCGTGCGGCATTCCTGGATCAGCTCCAGCCATTCCTGGTCACTGCGGATTTTCTTTTTCTCTGACATAGCATCATCTCCTGATTATTATTTTTGGAATGGATGGCAGTAGTGGAGCCGCAGGAAAAGCAATAAACGGCTGCCGGGCTACTTTATCAAGAACTGATGTGGACATCCGCTCCAAGCTGATACCATTACAGAGCAAAATCAAGTTCCTGTGGAACGGTGGGTTATTCATCGCTTACTATTTTTCAGCGGCATCATCAGTTCCCCGCCCGCCTTCTCCGAATCATACCCGTCCGTCACCGCAATAAACCTAGCGCCGAAAAACGGAAACACACGCTCAATATAATTCCCCGTCTCCACATAATCCCTGCCCAGCCTGGACAGGTCCTTCACAACGATACAGTCAATCACTCCGTCCCTCATGTCCCGCATCATTTCCTCAAACCCCGGACGCTCAAAATTCGTACCCGTGCAGGAGATATCCGCATACTCTCTGGCAATGACCATATCCTCCCGCTCCGCCGCGAACTTCCGCAGAAGCTCCATCTGCGTCTCCACCGTCGCCCGCTCCCGGTTCTCTTCCGTTTCCTCGGAAAGCCTGGCATACAGCCCCACCTTATAACAAGCCGCCCTCACCGGAGCCGGAACGGCGCCGGCCTCCGGCAGATCGTTCACATTCACAAAATCCACTTTCTTAGACTTCCTCGCCATGCTATACCGCCTCCTTCCACTCAAACCTTACCCTGCCACGGCTGTCGCAGACCACCTCACAGCCCGCATGTTTCAGCCCCTCCAGAACCTCCTTATAACAATCCCCGAAGCTGAAAACCACTTCCACCGTATCCTTATCCACGACCTTCACCCTATCAATCAGCTCCACCGCCACGTTCCTTGTCAGCCGGTCAATGTCCCTATGCTCCGCAAAATAATCCAGCCATCGGTATTTGTCCGTATTGGAAGCAAAGATGTCCTTAATCTCCTGCCTCATCTTCCCCACTGCTTCCTCCGCCATGTCACGCCTCTGCGTATACGCCTCATGCAACTCCATATAGTCCTCTTTGGACACAATGCCGTCCTTCATGTCCTCATAGAGCATATTCCGCAGTTCCTTACACCGCAGGGCCTCCGCCTCCTTCTGTTCAATCCGCTTCTCCAACTCCCTGATGTTCAGCTCCTGGAACGGGATTTCAGAGACCTTCTCCATGGCCCGCTTCAAGTCAAGGATATTGCCAATCTGCACTTTCAGAAGATGCAGGACCGCCTCTTCCAGCCGCTCCGCCGCAATCCTGTGGCTTGCGCACTCCTTCGTCGCCTTATTCCTGGAACACACATAATACCGGTACTTCCTCTTTCCGGCACACACATTCTTCCTCACCATGGCCGCCCCGCAGTCCGCGCATACCACCATGCCCGCCAGAGGGTACACCTCGGCCTGCTCCGGCGACACCCTCGTATCCATCCCCAGAAGCCTCTGCACAATGGCAAAATCCCGGTCCGAAACCACCGGCTCATGATTCTTCTCAATCCGCACCCAGTCCTTCTCCGGCTTCACAAACAGCTTCTTCACCTTATGGTTCGGCGTCGTCTGCCTGCCCTGCACCAGATTCCCGATATAACATTCATTTTCCAGAATCCGCCGTACCGTGACCGAACTCCACAGCGCCCGCTCCCCGGTCTTAAAGCCGGTCTGATAATTGCTCCCGGACGCACTCTTATATTCCATAGGAGACAGCACCCCCGTCTCATTCAGCCTACCCGCAATGGCGTCCTGGCTCATGCCGTGCAGCTTCATACGGAAAATATCCCTCACAATACCAGCCGCCACCGGATCAATGACCAGCCGGTTCCGGCACCCCTCGTCCTTCTGATACCCATAAGGCGCAAAAGAACCGATAAACTCCCCGTTCTTCCGCTTCACCTCCAAATGGCTCCGTTAAACTCCCCGTTCTTCCGCTTCACCTCCAAATGGCTCCGTATCTTCACCGAAATATCCCGGCAGTATGCGTCATTTATCAAATTTTTGAACGGAATGATGATCTCGTCTGACTGGTCCTTCCCCTCCAGGCTGTCGTATCCGTCATTGATGGCGATAAAGCGCACCCCCATAGCCGGGAACAGCCGCTCAATATACCTGCCGGAATCAATGTATTCCCGTCCGAACCTGGACAGGTCCTTGACCACCACGCATTCCACAACGCCCTTCTTGATATCCTCCATCATCAACTTGAAAGAAGGCCACTCAAAACTGGAACCGCTGTACCCGTCGTCCACCCGTTCCGACACCACCACAATATCCTCTTTGTCTTTCAGGAAATCTCTGATTAACTCTCTCTGATTAGAAATGCTGTTGCTCTCCGCCTTAGACGCGCCCACAACATCGCCATCCTCCTTCGATAACCGGACATAGACGGCGGCATGATAGATCTTCTTGAATTGTTTGCTTTCCATGTGCTTCCGCTCCTTTCGCTTTCTGCCAGAATCACCTGCAAAATCAAAAAGGCGGATGCACTAACTTGTCCCTAAGACAATCATAGCGCCTCCACCTCAAAAAATCCAGAACTATTTTATACATTCCGCAGCATATTTTCAAAAACCTCTTCAAAAGAGGCCCCATCCTCCGCAAAACCGCATAGCCGTACCCGCCTGGGAAGACTTAATCCCCGCATTCGCCATCAGCCCGATGGCCTCCGCCGTGGCCTCCGCCGTGAACCCCAAAGCCCCTGCAACCGGCGCGCAATACTTGAACGTCTCCCCCATCATGGAAACATTCGTATTCGCATTAGAGCTGGCCACCGCATGGATATCCGCGAAATGCCCCGAATCCGCCGCCGACAGCCCCAAAGCCGTCAAAGCGTCCGTCACAATATCCGAAGTAACAGCCAGGTCCTCCCCGGAAGCCGCCGCAAGGTTCATGATCCCCTCAATGCCCTCCAGCATGTCCCCGGTCTTCCACCCGGCCATAGCCATGTATGGTTCTGTCAAGTATAGACTAAGAATAATTTGTAAATAATTTATAAGCTTTGTATAAATTTGTCACTTGATGTTAATCCATGTCTTTCCCATCCTGTCTGCCAGGTATCAAGAACCAGCTTTTCCGGTTTCGACCTGATAATTCCACATAACTGCCATATCCATATGTTATTATTGAATGCCACAAAAAACAGGGAAACAAATCTGAAACTATCAGTGTAGCCCAGCAAATTAAAGTTCCTATCTCCCGCACAAAAACGTCAAATTATAATCTCAATTTTTATACACTGTCTATAAAAGTGTGCTACAGGAGGCGGCACGTTTTCCTCTTGACCATCCCATGTCATTCCGATATAGTTTTTATGGAACAAAAAAAGAGAAAGAACAGCCCCTTCCACAGTTCGTTCTTTCTCTCGCATACCAGTGTGCCTGCCTTATACGGGATCATGTCCCTCTCATGAGGCTCCGGCACCACCGACATATATTATGATAAGAGAAAATTCCCTGTTTTGCAAGCTGGTTCGTATAAAAAGTTCATCAAAGATCCTGTTCGATTCCTTTATGGCCGGATTCCGTTCGGAACTGCAGACCTGTCCCTGCTGTGGGGGAAAGGGATCCTGCCGCATCCATGCCTACTATGACCGCTCCCTGGTGGACTTTATAGGCGGCACCCAGGTCCGCCACAGCCTCTGCATCATGCGCCTTATCTGTACCTGTGGCCATACCCATGCCATCCTCCCGGACTTCATCATTCCCTACTCCGGCTACGGCCTGTTCTTCCTTCTACGTGTCCTGGCGGAGTATTTCCTGCGCCTTTCCACTGTGGAAAGGCTATGCGAACGCTTCGGCATCACCCTTTCCCAGCTGCGCCGGTGGCTGCAGCTCTTTCGGGTGCAGAAGGAAGATTGGCTCGGCGTGCTTTCCTCCATGGAGGTTTCCGGCCTTTCCTTCCTTAAGTCCCTGCTCACGCAGCCGGCTTATTCGGATTTCGCCTCCGCCTTTGTCCGCCGTTTTACAAAGTCCTTCCTCCAGTCCCATAAAAATCCGGCGCCTTACTGCCAACAGGTGTTCGGCCCATGAACTGTTTTCCTCCAACCACACGCCATGGGCATGGCTTTCCTCCCGTTTCTGCCCCATAATGGGGGAAAACCACTTAAGGAGGACATTTCTATGGACAACAATCAAAAAAAACTTTCAGACGCAGCCGCCATGGCGCAGTTCCGCCTCGCTCTCATAGCGCCGGTCATCCATGGCCTTTATCCGGATGCGTCCAGGAACGCCTATTACCAGAGAGTCACGGAAAAGCCCCTCGCCCTGCCTGACGGCTCCGTGTTCCAGTACAGCCCCAAGACCCTCAGCAAATGGGTGTCCCTCTACCAGAACGGCGGCATCGACGCCCTCATGCCGCAGGAGCGTTCCGATAAGGGCTCCACACGGGTACTCCCAGACACGGCCATCGAGGAGATCTACCGCCTCAAGGAGGCCTTCCCACGGCTGAACGCTACACAGATCCACCGGCACCTCGTTGAAGAAGCCTTCATCCCTGCCACAGTCAGCGTCTGCGCCGTCCAGCGCTTCGTCAGGAAACATGACCTGAAATCGGCACGCAACCCCGGCATGCGGGACAGGAAGGCATTTGAAGAAGATGCCTTTGGGAAGATGTGGCAGGCCGATACCTGTTACCTGCCTTTTATCACGGAGGACGGACGGCGCAGGAGAGTCTACTGCATTATGATTATTGATGACCATTCCCGTTTTCTGGTGGGCGGCGGCCTCTTCTATAACGATAATGCCTATAACTTCCAGAAGGTGTTGAGGGATGCCGTGGCCGCCCATGGAATCCCGGCGAAGCTCTATGTCGACAACGGATGCAGCTATTCAAATGAGCAGCTCTCCCTCATCTGCGGCTCCATCGGGACGGTCCTTTTGCATACAAAAATTCGTGACGGCGCTTCCAAGGCTAAGATAGAACGCCAGTTCAGGACGCTGAAAGAAACCTGGCTCTATACACTGGACATGGATTCCATCACCTCGCTGGCGCAGTTTAACGGGCTGCTTAAGGACTATATGCGCACCTACAATACGTCTGTCCATTCCGGTATTGGCACCACGCCCATGCAACGCTACCAGCAGACACGCTCCTCCATCCGAAGCCCTAAGTCCAGGGAGTGGCTGGAGGAATGTTTCCTGAACCGCATCACCAGGAAGGTGAACAAGGACTCTACCGTCTCCATCGACAAGGTGTCCTATGACGTTCCCATGCAGTTCATTTCTTCAAAAGTGGAGATCCGTTTCCTGCCGGACGACATGTCCTCCGCCTTCATCCTTTGTGAGGGGCGCATTACCCCATCCGGCCTACGGATAAGAACGAGAACTGCAGGACGAAACGCAACAACACGCCCTCCATCGATTATTCAAGGATCGGGGGTGAGGTCTGATGTTCCGTTCCTACTATGGGCTTTCCTTCAATCCCTTTGACAAACAGAACGCAAGAGAAAAGGACCGGTTCCTCTCAAAGGACATCTCCGAGATGACGTCCCGCCTGGACTACTTAAAGGACACAAGGGGTATAGGACTCTTTACCGCACGCCCCGGCATGGGCAAATCCTTCGCCCTGCGCTGCTTTGCAAAGAACCTCAATCCAAACCTCTACCACATGGAGTACATCTGCCTCTCCACCGTCAGCGTCATGGAATTCTACCGCCAGCTCTGCTCTGTCCTGGGGCTAGAGCCAAGGGGCGGCAAGCCTGGGATGTTCCGCGCCGTACAGGAGCAGATCCTCTACCTTTACAAGGACAAGAAGCAGCCCCTCCTCCTGGCCGTCGATGAGGCACAATACCTCTCTACCGGCATCCTGGAGGACATCAAGATGCTCATGAACTATGGGTATGACTCCCTGAACTGCTTCACGCTCATCCTCTGCGGCGAGCCCCACCTGAACAGCACCCTGAAAAAGCCCGTCCATGAGGCCCTGCGCCAGAGGATCACAGTGCACTACAACTTTTCCGGGTTCTCAGACTCCGAAGTGGCGCAGTACATCCTCCACAAGATCGCCTGTGCCGGAGGCGCAGCCTCCATCATCGACCAGGCGGCGCTTTCTGCCGTCCACAGTCACTCCCAGGGGAGCCCCGCCTGGTGGACAACCTGATGACCGACGCGCTGACTCTAGGGCACAGATGGACAAGAAAGTGATCGATACGGATGTCATCCTGGCTTCTGTCAGCAGCCAGAATCTCGGATAGGAGGAATGGAACATGAATTATACCTGTATCCTGAAAAGCGGTTCCCGCAAGGAGACCTGGACGGGGCAGATCATCCTGCTGAGCACGGGGAACGGATGGTATGAAGCTGAGATCAATGGGCGGGGGACTTACTTCCACATCCTCGCCGGACGGCATAAATATGGGAACTACCTGTGCATCCCTAACCATGATGTAGGGTGCGAGCTCTCCGATTTCTCCGATATCTTTTGGAATGAAGAAAGGATCGGCTCCCTGATGCGGAAGGTGGATGCAGTGACTGTCGCCACCGGCCTGGTTCATCTTCCTGTTCTGGCCGACAAGCAGGAGAAAAACTAAATTTTTCATATGGGCCGTGTGTCTCATGATGGGATCCATGGCCTTTTGCATTTCAGGCGGAAAAACAATACCGACAACAACGTGCAGCATTTTTGACAGGACTATGCATTTGCAGACAGCACTGCGCAGTCAATAGGATAAATGTCGGAAAAATAATTCGCTGTTTGCGTTTCCATCAATTTGCCGTCCGACACTATCAGTTATTCCCCTGCTTTATAAACACAATATAAAATTTTTGTTCTGCCTTATACAGCCTGAATTTCTGCAAGCTGCTCTACATCCTCAACTTTAAGGCCTGAATATTTTGCAATTTTATCAAACGGCAGATCCCCGTCTTCCAGCATCCTAAGCGCCGTTTCCCTTTGATTTTGGCTGATGCCCTGATTTATACCCTGACTAATGCCTTGATTTAAAATAGTTCTTGCACTTGTTTCAATTAATGCTCCGCTCATCATGCCACCTATGCCTTTCTGCACATTCTCATATTTCTGTGCAATCTCTTTAACCACATCGCTGGAAAGCTCTATGATTGTCCGCTTGTCAAACGCCCCGATCACTCCCTGCTGTTCCAGTTCGTCAAGCCTTTCCAGTATAACCTGGTATTCCGCTTTTAATTTTTCCAATTTCTGCCCGCTGCTGTTATACTCCGGAAAGCCGTCCTCATGTGAAAAAATGTAAAACGGGATTAACATCAGCAGGCGTTTTTCAAAAATATCGTCAAGCGAATACCTCTGTACTTTCATAATCGGTATGTCATACTGCACTGTCCCGCCCGGCGTAACGATCACATAATTCATTTTATCCGGTGTTTTTTATACATTCGGAGATATAGAACCGCAGTATTGGGAAATGTCACTGTCAGTGTTTCCTCCGCGACTTCGCCCTCATCAAGCGCGATCTGCGCATCATACTCATAAAGCCTTATCGTTATCCTGCCGTCCGGGTAGCTGCTTTCGCACTCAAGATGGTATTTCTTCGGCGTCTTCCCGTAAACCGTAAAATTTGTATCTGTGATCCGTTCCCTGTCCGCCCCATCCTGACGGTCTAAAAAATGCTCATTGGGAAAGAAGCGGATTTCTTCGTCCCCTGTATATGCTTCGCCAAAAATTTCATTGATCACGGGGATGACCAGCTTCCGGCAGTCATTGAGGATTGTCCGGAATGCCCCGTCATATATATTTGCCATATCCTGTTTCCTTCCTTTTGTGTATTTATCATATCATTTTATTATTTTAAATTCAAGAATTTCAGCAGGTTTGCTGCAATGGTAAACAGCTTTTTCCCCTGCAGCGTTCATCAATTACAATACAAGCCGTTTCCAGAAGGCGGGGGACGCCGCACCCCACGCCTAAACCGCCAATGGTAAGAAGCCTTATTGGTTCAGGCTTTTCAGGCGCCCATTGTTAAACCATGTCTTTCCCGTCCTGTCTGCCCGTTTTAATATCAAGAATCAGCCTTTCCAGATCATCCTGGTAATTCCAGACAATATGCAGCACATGATCTGGATAAACAACAATTTCCTGCAGGACATCTTCTATAATATCAGCCGTTAATTCCTCAATTTCTGTATATCTGCTAAAGCTGTCCGTAAACCTGTTTTCCAGCCTTCCGTCTGTACCCGCATTCTGCAGCTCTGCTTCCAGTTCTTCCATCCGTATAGAAATGCGGTTCTTCTTTTCTGCCACTGCACTTTTTTCTAAAAGATATTCCTCTCTGCCCAGTTCGCCGAAAGCAAACATTTCATAAAGCTCCCTGGCATGGCTGTCCAAAGCAGTACAGGAATCTTCCATCTTTGCCAGTTCCGCCCGCATCCCCTTTACATCATACTGTTTCTGGCGGCGCTTTTCTTCCCATATCCGTGATGCGTCCACAGCATAAAACGCCTGTGTGCGCAGCCCGTCCAGAACCGCATCGTGCAGGTCCTCCTCCATCAGCCGCCCTTCCGGACATTCAAAGACATCCGTTACACGCGGCGTATTGCAGATGTAATAAGGCTTTTTTCCAGAAAAATAGTACATGATGTGGCCGCATACGCCACACCGGACTTTCTTTTGAAAAAGCCTTTTCCCTGATCCGTTTTTGCTGTATTCCCTATATTCGCGGAGGTTCTCCTGTGCCAGTGCAAACTCCTGTTCCGTTACAACCCCTCATGGCATCCCGGCGCCCTGATCCATTCCGCGCGCGGGACGCTGACCTGGTGGTTTTTCCCGATCTCATCGCACATACGCCTCCCGAAAACATTCGTCCCGGTATAGCGTTCATCCCTCAGGATGGTATTTACCGTGTCCTTTGTCCAGAAATTACGCTCCCCGGCACAGAGCCATGTGCGCGGACACCCGGCAGCTTCCTTGTACTGCATCGGCGTTGGCACACAGCCTGCATTCAGAGTCCTGGCAATCTCCGTGGAATCCCGTTTCTCCCCGGCCATTCTGAATATGCGGCGCACCACTTCCGCAGCCTCCGGATCGGGCGTCAGGTGTTTCTTATCCTTTGGATCTTTGACATACCCGTATGGCGCAAACGAGCCCATAAACTCCCCGCGTTCCGCCCTGAACCGCTTGGCCTCCCTTACCTTTCTGGAAATGTCACGGCTGTAGATGTCATGGAACAGCGTCTTAAAAGACGTTTCCAGGCTGTCAGCCTCCAGCCCGCGGCTGCTGTCAAAATGGTCATTGACCGCTATAAAACGGATGCCGAGGAAAGGGAATATGCGTGAGATGTAATTCCCCACTTCCAGGTAATCACGCCCGAAACGGGAAAGGTCTTTTACCAGGATGCACTGGATATTCCCGTTTCTGGCCTGTTCCAGCATTTCACGGACAGCCGGGCGTTCAAAATTTTTTCCGCTCCAGCCATCGTCACAAAATTCAAGGATATTCGCGCTTTCCAGTTCCGGCGTCCGGCTTATGAATGCTGACAGGAGGCTGCGCTGGTTCGCAATGCTGTCCGATTCCATTTTTGTGGAATGCCCTGCATCAGAATCCTCACTGGAAATACGCAGGTACATGGCGGCTGTCAGCCTTGTGGAAGCTGTGCCGGCTCCTGCCGCCCCGCTTCTTTCAGCATTTATCATGATGTGCGTCCCCTTCCTTTTCCAGGACCTCCGCAAGCTTCTGGAACTCATCCTCCCACCGGAAGCTGACGGAAATGCTTTTATCTGCATGGACCTCAATGCGTGATATAAGCGCATGGGCCATTTCTTCCGTAACCCCTGTTTCTTTCCGGAAAGCCGTGCAGGATTTCAGCCACGGGTTTTCTTCTGTCCGGACGGTTCGCGTCCGTTTCTTTTCTTCCATCGTTTCCAGTGCCTTTTCCTCATGTGCGATCCGCATGCGGTAATCCTGCTTCATCTGCATGTACTCCTGTTCGGTCAGCGCCTTTTCATCCGCATACATCGGATAGAGGCTGTCATACAGCATCTGCAGCCGTTCTAAATTTTTTCTGGCGTTACTGCATTCCCGCTCCGCTTCTGCATTTTCTGCCGCCCATTCTGCAGATGAACGGATTTCTGCCGCTTTCACACCCAGTTTTTCCGCTAAATCCGTCTGCTTTTTCAGCAGCTCCCACAGCATTTCCAGCAGCGTGTCCTCACGGATGCTTTTCACATGGCAGGATTCCGTGTCCCTTTCGTGGGACGGGCACACGTAGCTGTAATAACAGAGCTTCTTTTTTCCGTTATCCCAGACTTTTCCCTTGTACGCCATCGTCTTTCCGCATTCTGCACAGAATACCAGTTTCCGCAGGATATTCGGCTTTTTCTGCAGCCCGTCGTTCTTTTTAAGCCCCTCCAGGTAAGCCGCTTTCTGCCTGGCTGCCATTTCCTGGACAGTACGGAATGTATTTTCATCAACCAGGGGCTCATGTGTATTGCGGACAATAACCATATCCTGTTCAGAAGCCGCACGGTACCGTTTCTCTTGAAAAACAGACCGGCGACACCGCCCCTGCACCATATGCCCCAGGTATACCTCATTACACAGTATCTGGCTTGTTACCTGCGGCTGCCAGACCACATCCGCATACCGCGCACACTTTGTATCGCCTTTCAGGTAATGGTAGCGGGACGGGGCCGGTATGCCCCGGCGGTTCAGCTCCCTGGCGATCTTATTGTAGCCCATGCCCTGCACCCTCATATGGAAAATTTCCCGCACAACCGGGGCCGTTTCCTCATCCGGCTCTATCCGGTGCGGGTCATCCGCGCACCTCCGGTAGCCGTATGCCGCCCATGCCGCACCGACCAGTTCACCCCGTTTCTGCTTTTCCCGGAGCGCAGTGCTCACCTTTTTGACATGTCCCTGCTGTACATCTCATTAAGCATGTTTTTTAGCGGAACAATATAGCCGTCGCCGGAACGCTCCGCATGCAGCGTGTCAAAATTGTCTGTCAGCGCCACAAAGCGGACGCCCATAAAAGGAAATATCCGTTCTATGTAATTGCCCGCTTCACGGTAGTTCCGCCCGAAACGCGACAGGTCTTTGACAACGATGCAGTCTGTTTTCCCATCCCTTACGTCCTGCATCAGCGCATCAAAGCCGGGACGTGAAAAACTGGTGCCCGTATGCCCGTTATCACAATACATGGCTGTAAATTCCATATCCGGCTGCGCTTCAATATAGTTCCGCACCAGTTCTTTCTGGCTTTCGATCGTATCAGCGCCCGGCCTCCCTCTGTCCTCCATGGAAAGGCGGGCATAGCCTGCCGCATGGTAAATACGCTGTTCCGGCTGCGCCGTTTTCTGTGCCGTGTCCGGCTGGTGCAGCGGATTTACTTTCCGTTTCGTCCTTGCCATTTCAGACACCTGCCTTTCCAGATAAATTCTGATCCGGCAAGGCCCGTCCGGATAAATCCTGCCCAGAGCCGGGGCTGTCCATGCTGCATTCTGCCACCGGCCCGCAGAAAGTGTATTCTGTCCCGCCATCCATGCCCTGCATCTGCGCAAGCGTTTCATTTAACAGACTGATTTCATCCTGGCAGTTATAAATAATATCCACGCGTCTGTCCCGGTATATGAAAATGCGGTCGATCAGCGACACCACGGCTGTCCGGTCGAGCTTTGCGATATTTCTGTATTTTTTAAACTGCTCCATCCACCCGTTTCCATCCGCGCTGCTTTCCAGTATTCTGACCATTTCCTCCTGCAGCCCTTCCGCCTGTGCCTCCGCTTCAGAACGCAGTTCCGTGTAATTTTTCTTTAATTCACGGTACTCCTCACGGGTAATGACGCCGTCCATCATGTTTTCATAAAGGGATTCCAGCAGCCTGCGGTACCTGTCCGCCTCCCGCTTCCGGCTTTCCATGCGCTCCTGGATTTTCTTTGCGCCGGCTTTCTGGAAAGGGGCTGTTTCAGCCATTTCCAGAAGCCCCGCAAGGCTGATGACGTACTGGATCTGCTTCTGTACGGATTCCAGCACAATCTTTTCCAGCGTGGCATCCCGGATACTGTGTGCATAACAGGTTTTTTCGGTTTTGTGCGCCGCGCATACATAATAAACATACTTTTTCCCGCCTGACGGAACGGTTTTCCGCACCATTGCGGCTCCGCACTCCCCGCAGGAAACCATGCCGGAAAACAGCTCCACTTTACTGCCGCCCGGACTTCTGCGTGTATCCATGGCAAGAACTTTCTGGACAGAAAAAAGTCCTGCCGGTCCACAACCGCTTCATGCGCATTCTCCACAACCGCCCACTCCCCGCGCGGCCTTTCCACACGTTTTTTCACTTTATAGCTTGGCGTTGTGTTCTTCCCCTGTTCCAGCACGCCCATATAAACCGAATTTTTTAATATCCGCAGCACCGACGTTGCACTCCACGGGGAACGGGATTTTACGCGGAAAGGCGTGGCAAAGCGGAGCCCCTGCTGTTTTTTATAGTCCATAGGGGCCAGGATGCCGTCCGCATTCAGCCTTGCGGCAATATCCGCTGCACTGATGCCTTCCAGTTTCCACTGGAAAATGTCGCGCACCACATCGGCAGCAAACCCGTCCACGACCAGATGGTTTTTATTCTGCGGGTCTTTCAGATACCCGTATACGGCAAATGATCCGATAAAATCACCGTTCCTGCGCTTGACCTCAAGGCAGCTTCGGATTTTAACCGAGCTGTCGCGGCAGTAGGCCTCATTGATTAAATTTTTAAATGGGACGACAAGCTCATTGGATGCCGCGCCGTCCATACTGTCATAATTGTCATTGACTGCGATTAAACGCACGCCAAGAAAAGGGAATATTTTTTCGATGTACTCCCCCGCATCCAGATAGTTCCTGCCAAAGCGTGAAAGATCCTTGACCACGATGCAGTCGATCTTCCGCGCCCTTACATCATCCATCATTTTCTGGAATGCCGGGCGTTCAAAACTGGAGCCTGAAAAACCGTCGTCCACTGCCATGCCGCACTCGGAAAGCTCCGGGTGGCGGCTGAAATAATCGCGGATCAGGTTTTTCTGGCCTGTGACGCTGTTGCTCTCTTCCTTATCGCCGTCTTCATGCGAAAGGCGCACATAGCCGCAGGCTCTCCACGTCCTTGTACTTTTTAAAGAATTGTTTTCGATGTGTTCCATAGATATTCCTCCTGTCTGTGTGAGTGTCATAAAACCAGCAAAACACTTCACCAGCCAGGGGAACGCTGTCTTTATCCTGTTAAGCGTATATTAACATAACTTTCCCATGCTGTCCATAGTGTTCTTTATCTAAAGAGTATTTTTATGTAGCGGATTCATCCTGTCAGCACTTTGAACGTATGTAGGAAAGCATCCTGTCCTCCAGCGTCACGTCTGTGTCCGCAAAGCCGACCTTTACCACATAGTCGCCGCAGCGGTAGCAGTAAGGGTTCCCGATCTGCCTTATGAAATCCAGGATACGCTCCTTTTTTGGCAGTTCTGTATTCACGTGGACATCCCGTATGTCTTTCAGTGTGGAACGGTCCACAGCCCCCGGATTTACAGCCTGCATCTTCTCAATATCTGCTGCTGTAAGTAATTGTATAGCCATAGATTTCTGTTGCTCCTTTTCCTTTATTTTATTAGTAATATTTTAAATATCCAGGCCGCTTACGGCAGATAAGCGCCACGATGCCGGCAGACTGGCGGCAGCAAGCAGAACTGCCCGTGCCATATCCGCGGCATCCCCCTTTCACCCTGCGGTACGGGAAACTGTATGGCTCCCCTTCCAGCCTTTCATGGCGGTTCCGGCGCTGCCGGCGCCGGGTGACAGGCCCTTCGGGATGCCGCTCGTGCCTTTGATGTCATCTTGGTTGACGGGATATGGAACGCTTCGGCTAAAGCCGCAGCGCCAAGTCCCGCAGGCAGTCGTCGCGCCCGTGCCTGGGCCGCTTGCCGTCTGTACGGCATTGTCTGGAAAAAGAAACCTGGATACTGAACGGTATGAATGGGCACAGCCCACTATTTGTCAATGTGCACCCCGGCATTCCCAGTTTCTCCCCAATCCCCTTCACAGCTATATCCACAGGCGCTAAAGTGTTCTTATATTAGTATAAAACACAATGGCCTGCCGATCTTCTGCTTTTGGGGTTATGTATCCCACAAAGCCATGCAATAAAAGCAGTCTGCTGGCATAACGGCTGCAGTTACCGTGCCAGCTTCCCGATATTCTGCGCAATGGCTTCCATGACACTGGCCATAAATACCGCCTGCTCCTCCGTGCTGTCTATCAGAATCCCCTGCACTTTTACAATGCAGTTTTCTTTTCTTGTCCATCCTTCGTCCATAACCACCATGCCTGCCCCAAGAACCTGCATGATTTTCCGGTAAGTGCCGATTCCCGGCTGCCTTGTTCCGGATTCAATTTTTTTAAGATGTGAATCACTGATCCCGGCTGCCTCTGCCAGTTCAGCCCTTTCCATGCCGCGCATGCTCCGAAGCATCCTGATTTCTTTCCCCAGATCTGTGCATCTAATGTCCATACTCCTGCGTACCTCCCAACTTGTGTGCTTATTATATATGCACCGGCAGTTTTTGAAAAGGGACTGGCAGGGTCTTTATTCCGCGTTTGGGACAATTCAAGCCTTTTTCCATTTTTCAGCAGCATTTGCAGACATTACATTCGCAAATCCGGCACAGTTCCAGTGGTTTCGCTAATATTCTGTGTCCCCATGGGGATAACTTTTTTAACTTTTTTCTTAACCGGGTGCGCTACTTTTTTACCCGCAAGCGATGAACTTTACCAATGCCGCCTGCTTTTAACCGCCCGTGAACCGGGTAAACCGGCATATTTAAGCGGTCGCAGATATAAATTATTTGCTGACGCAGTTACAGCACAAGCCCTATATGCTGCGCGACGTATTCCAGAAGCCCTGTCATGAACACCGCCTGCTCCTCCGTGCTGCCCATCAGTATTTCCCTCATTCTGTCCGCACAGTTCCCCTTGACTGTATCCCCCTCGTTTTCTGCAATCATATCCTCTCCCAAAATTTCTATAATTTTTTGATATGTATCAATGCCCGGCCTCCTTGATCCTGCCTCAATCTTTTTCAGATGCGATTCACTGATCCCGGCAGCTTCAGACAGTTCCATCCTTGTCATCCCCTTTTCCTCACGCAGCGTCCGTATTGTCAGTCCCAGATCCGTGCCTTTCTGATTCATTTCTGATGTACCTCCTATTATTTTTCCCATGCATCGCTGCAAAACATATACCGGCCTGCCTGTTGTACAGACGAGCCACACCCCACCTTTTCAGTACATCTGCCAAAAATATGCTGAATATATGAACTCAGCCAGGCAGGATGCCGAATATTTTATTCTATACAAATTTCCTATTGCGCTTCCCTTTTTCATAAAATAGAAAAAAGCATCCAGACTTACCAGTCCGGATGCTAAAAATGTCATATGCCGTGTAACTGCCTTTTCAAAGCCAAAACCTTACCGCCAGCTGTTTGCATTGTAGCACTGTATATTCCATAATTTCATTTTCATCATAAATTCTTCAAAACTATGTATCTGACAGCATATTCTCCCTAAAAATCAACCTGACATCTTCTGACCCGACAGGCCAATGCCGACAGGATATTATTTTACATTAATTTATAAAAGAAAGAATGCTTTTAAAGCATCCTTTGGATTTCCCAAACGACATGCGTCTGCATATCAGACGCAGCCAGAAAAATAAAGTCTTCGTTCCTTATCCAGCCTGTCTTTACTTATACTGTCTCTTTGTTTCCGTTTCATTTTCCTGACTACAGCGTTTTACCATTATTTTTTTACGGCTTAAAACCATACTGTTGAAAAAAATTAAATTTCTGCAAATGCTTCTATCAGCCCTTCTCCAGAAATATTTATTTTTATTTTTTTCCCCTTTACTTTCTTCCATTTTTAATATTGCCAGTGCATGCCCCTCTCCAGTTGTTGTTACAGTATGGCAGAATCCTTTATTATGCTGTGCATTGATTCCCGCAAATGCCAGCAGCTGTGCAGCTCCTTCTATCGTCACGACAAGCGGAAGTTGTGCATCTGCAACAAGAATACCATCTTCATCTGCAATGTCTATATTTATAAAAGCAAGCACTTCATACTTTTCTATTTCCATCACAATCTTCTGCGCCCTGCCTGCTGATTTTAATATATTCCTCCCCAGTTCCTTTCCATCCTCATATGCAACAGCCATCAGCTCACCTGGTTCATATAGAATATCATACTGTGTTTCAAATCCCGTTTCTTTTCCACACGGATGTATGCCAAGAGATTTTCCATTTAAAAATAATTCTACACTGTCGCCGCCGCCATACACCTGGATCATAACTGGTTTTCCTTCCTGCCCCGCATATGAATAATTGAATGTACAGTCTGTATACTTCCATGGTCCAAATTTACGCGGTCTGCCATAAACAGCAGGATCCTGTACTGCAATACATGGTTTTTGGGTCAGTCCAAAAACAATCTCCCTGTAATACGATACCGGCCGGCGGCGGCCAAAGATGGATAAATCCCCTCCCAGATTCATTAGTTCCGGATATGCGCCAACCTCTCCAAGATAATCCCATCCGGTCCATGTAAAATCCCCAATTACTGCCGGGCACTTTTTCACTGCATTCCAATTTTCTGCAATCTGTTTTGGATAAGTTTCCGTTCCGACCATAATACGGTCTGCATATTTTTCAGCATCATCAAGATACCTGGCAGTCATATAATTATATCCCAGCAGATCCATTGTTGTTTCCAGCTTTTCCAGAATTCCACTGATAACCGGATGTGTTACAATCTGTGGCATATGCTGTTCCATAGCCGCCATGAATACATTTACATCGCCTTTGCCAGTATCCGCTTCTCCATTTGTAATATCATCCACGATCTCTGCGAGTCCATTCCCGGCGGCAAAAGCCCCGTTAATCCCATTTGTTGTATAACGTGTTGCATCCAGCTCATGAAACTTATCGCTCAGCATACGGCTTGTTTCAAATCCCTTTTCCGAACATATTTCAAAAATCTCATTGCCTGTGGAATACAGGACAACGGATGGATGATTATAATCTGCATCTACCATATGTGCAAGATCTTCTTCCCAGTTATGATGAAAACTGACTGAATAATCATAGCTTACTTTACTTTTATTCCATACATCCGTCAGTTCATCCATAACATAAACTCCCAGTTTGTCACAGGCACGCAGCAATGCCTGCGACGCCGGGTTATGCGCAGACCGGACCGCATTGAATCCAGCGTCTTTCAGTCTTTTTATGCGGCGGTACTCATAGTCATCATAAACCACTGCGCCAAGTATTCCCTGATCATGGTGAATGCATGCTCCCCGCAGTTTCACTGTTCTTCCATTCACGCGCAATCCGTGCCGGCTGTCCAGACAGAGAGAACGTATGCCGGAAACAATGTCCGTCCTGTCTATCATACATTTCCCATCCGATATCGTAAATTCTACTTTATAAAGATTTGGATTTCTGTCGTCCCACAGTTTTGCATGGTCTATATATACATTTTTGCGGAAATTCAAAATACTGCGGCTGTTTATCCGGATGGTATATGTATTCTCCACAATTTTTCTGCTGTCCATATCATAAACAGTTATAACTGCCTGATAAGTGCCGGCGCACAGACTATCATTATGAATCCGGGCAGATATGCAGACGAATGCCCCTTCTTCGTCAGTCTCTAATGTAGTAAAACGCAGCCCGTATGGTTTCACATAAATACTGCCTCCATGTATAAGATAAACATCCCTGTATATTCCGGCGCCGCTGTACCACCTGCTGTTTTTGGCGCCACATTTTACAGTTACGAGAATTTCATTTTCTTCCCCATACTTAAGGTAATCTCCCGCTTCTGCCATAAAATCAGTATATCCATAGGCATTTCCGCCAATTTTCGACTGGTTGATAAATATGCTGGAATTTTGATAAATACCTTCAAACTGCAAAATCACATGTCCGTTTTTATATTCTTCCGGCATAAAAAACTTTTTATAATATTTGTATTCCCCAGCATCAATACTGCCTGTATATCCGCCATTTGTGGAAGCATCATTCTGCTGTTCGCACAACATGGCATCATAAGGCAGATCTACGCTTAATGCATCATCCGGGACACGAAACACAAGTTCAAAAGGATCGAAATCCTTCCATACTTTCCAGTTTTTATTAAAATTTAATTTATCCATTCTATTTTCTCCTTATAATAAAAGGCGCCATAGGAATTTCATCAGCCCCTGGCGCCTTTTTATGCTGCACGTCTCTGAAATTTACAGTCAAAATTAACAGCACTAAGTCATAACACTTGAAAAATATACTGCACGGCAAAAAAATTTGCCATGCAGTTGCGCCAGCCGCATGCCGCGAAGCGGCAATGTTCTTTTGTGCGGCTGTGTGCATATTGTTATACTAAGCGTCAGTTTTTTCGACGCTTAGTATAACTTGCAGCTATAAACGATATGGACGTGCAGTATAATCTGATACTTTCTATCAGCGTCTGACTATTCTGACAGGTTACCTCACAGAAATCAGCTTTTCAGAAACTGCTGCCTTTCCTTTTTTTTCTAACATAACCGATTCATAATCATCTGTATTGGTCACTAGCACAGCTGTAGTATCAGAGAAACCAGCCTCAGCAATATCCTTCTTACTGAATGTCAGCAGCTTTTGACCGCACTGTACTCTTTCACCCATCTTAACATGCACAGTAAATCCTTTGCCATTCATAGAAACAGTGTCAAGCCCCACATGAATCAACACCTCTACGCCATCCTCACTAAGCAGGCCTATAGCGTGCTTTGTATCAGCCACCTGGGTAATCGTACCATGGAACGGTGCAGTTACCGTTTCAGAATCTGGCTGGATGCCGCAGCCTTGCCCTAATACTCCTTCTGAAAACACACCATCATTAATTTCAGACAGCGCAATTACCGTACCTTCTAACGGCGCATATACTACATTTTTTTCTGTTTCAATAGCAGGAGCAGTTTCCTGTTTTCCACCAAATACCTTATTTAAAAATCCCATAAACTTTCCTCCTCATATAAAACAATACCTATTCCGCATACTTTTGGGATATTCTACCCATAACCTCAATATCAATCCCATTCCATATTATCATGTTTCTTCAAGGTCTTTCTTGCTAAAGCCAATCAGATACGTCATTATTGTGGCTACCGCAAAAGCAAGAACGCTGCCGATTACACCATTTACAAGGTTTGCAGTCGTTCCTCCAGCATAGCTTAACAAGGTCAGAAAATTAGGAGATGTGATGGAATAGCCGCAAAGATTGGTAATTCCAGCGTATGCGCCTCCAACAAAACCGCCGGCTGCCATCGATAGAAAAAGCCTGTTATACCGAAGACAAAGTCCATACAGGACAGGTTCCGTAATTCCGCCCACAATTCCAGAAATAAAGAATCCAAACGCAGTGCTTTTATCTTCACGTTTTTTTAAACGCAGCGCAGCGCCAAGCGCAACGCCAAAGCACGCCCATGTTGCAAAGTTACCGCTGACCAATGGGCCACTCATTACGCCTGTTTCAAAGAAGGAAGCCATCATTGGCAT
Source organism: Eubacterium plexicaudatum ASF492 (assembly GCF_000364225.2). GTDB lineage: Bacteria > Bacillota > Clostridia > Lachnospirales > Lachnospiraceae > Eubacterium_J > Eubacterium_J plexicaudatum. The sequence continues at coordinate 1,465,935 of NZ_AQFT02000001.1, read as the reverse complement.
CATCAATGCCATATGCATACCTGTCATAACCAGAAGCTCCCATATTGCAGCAATGACTGCAACACCAAAGAAACCAGTTGCATTTCCAAATGCTGCCAGACTTCCGCTGATCGCATTACCAGCAATTGATCCAAGTGGCGCCAGTATGCACAATGCAATAGGCGTTGAAATCAGCATCGTCAAAAACGGAGTAAATACTGTCGTTAGAAAATCAGGCATATACTTTTTGACCACTTTATAAATCAGGCTCATCGCATAAACCGATAGCATAATTGGCAGAACCGTCTGAGAATAATTGTTAAGTGTACACGGTATGCCAAAAACTGCAAACGGTTCACCGCTATCCACTATGGAAATCAATTCTGGCGCAATCAGGATACAGCCCATATAAGCACCCAGCATCTGATTGATATTCAGCAGTTTTGCAGCATTAAATCCAACCAAAATCGGCATAAAGTAATACGCAGCATTATACAGAAACTGGAAAAGAACCTGCATATCACTTCCCTCACCGTACAGTTTCAGCAGACCAGGTCCAAAGATCGCATTGATACAGGAAAACAGACCTCCAGCCAGCATGACGGGAATCATAGGTGTCATACAGCCGCCCATATATCCGATGATATTTTTCCCGACTTCTTTTGGCGTTAGTTTTTTCTTTTCTGCCGGATGCTCTGTCGCCGATTCCTCCTTTACCGCTTCTTTTTGTGTAAAACCGCCAATTCTGCACACTTCTTCATAAACCTTCTGCACATTAGGTCCGATAACTACCTGATACTGGCCACCATTACGAACCACACTCAATACTCCCTGTATATTTTTTACTTTTTCATCAGAAGGAATGGTTTCGTCCTTAAGAACAAAACGCAGACGCGTCATGCAGTGCGTTACACTGGTAACATTCTTCGTTCCGCCAATAGCATTCATAACATTTTGAGCAATTTCTGCATTGTTTGCCATAGCTAATACTCCTTTGTCTTTTATTTTTATATGCTTTTTTCTGGAAGGGCATTGTTTTTGATCACTTGCTGATACCAATAGAAACTGTCTTTTTTTATTCTTGCACACTGTTTCGGATCAGTTTCCGTACGATCCACATATACAAGCCCATAACGTTTTGAAAAACCTTGATGGCTTGAAACAACATCTACAAAACTCCATGGACAATATCCAAAAACAGGCAGACCTTCATCCAGCATGATTTTTAACTGCTCAATATGCTGTGCCAGATAGTCAATGCGGTATGAATCATGGATGCAGCCATCTTCTCCGACCGTCTCACTGCAGGCCATTCCATTCTCCGTAACGATCATTGGCAGCCTGTAACGGTTGTAAATTTTTCTCATGCCAATATGTAATCCTATTGGATCAATGCCTTTATCCATCCATTCAGTTTTTGTGAGATATGGGTTTTCACAAATATCAAATGTATCAGATACCCAGAATGGCGGCTGATCGTAATTAACCGGACCCACTTTCTCTTTCACACAGATACTGAAATAATAATTGACTCCAATGAAATCAGGACTGGATGCCTTGAGTTCATCAGCATCCTGCGGTTCCGTTTCAGGATAAAGGTTATGTGCTTTCAAGTAGTTAGCCACATATGCTGGATATTCACCCCGTACACTCATATCCAGCATATAAAACTCCATTAATTCCTCAGCATTCTCAGCAGCAAGTATATCTTCACTCTTACTGGTTTGCGGATAAACCACCTGCATCGCGCATACCGGCCCCACCTGCGCTGCCGGGTCGATGCTGCGAAGCAGAGAAATTGCTTTGTGTTCCGCCAAAGAAACATGATAACTCATCTGATAAATGTTCTTTAAATTTTTCTTTGGATCTTTTTCTATGCAGCCATTCATAATACTGGCAGCAGTAGCAATCAGCTGTTCATTTACAGTAACCCAGCGTTTTACACGCCCCTTAAAATGGGTAAAACATATTTCTGCATATTGAAGATATGCGTCAATCATTTTCCTGCTGCACCAGCCCCCAAAACTATCTACCAAAGCCTGTGGGCATTCAAAATGATACAGCGTAACAAACGGCTCAATCTTTTTCTCCAAAAGATAATCGATCAGCCGGTCATAGAATGCAAGCCCTTCTGTATTGGGCGTTCCGCTGGCATCCGGCATAATCCGGCTCCAGGAAAATCCCATCCGGTAAACTTTCATTCCAAGTTCAGCCATCAAATCCACATCCTCTTTCCAATGATGGTAATGGTCAGCAGCAACCTTATTATCTGCTACACCTGGCTGATGTACACCCATATCTGTTGTAGCCATGCCCTTTTTGCCTTCATTGCAGCCTCCTTCGACCTGAAACGCACTTGTAGATGCCCCCAGAGAAACCCATCTGGAAATTTATTTGTAATCATTTGTCCAATCCCCCTCAAATCAAATCATCGTAAGTAACCAATTTTATCTCCTTGTCTTCCAGCCATTGGTGTACACTGGGACAACAAAGCATTTCTGCCTCCATAACACGTGGTGTAGTCATGGAAGATGTCCGCAGCAGATAAGCGTCAATATAGCCTGGATGGAACACCATCATATCACAGCCATCCTCATGGGCATTCTCTACTGCATCTTTTATGCCGATAAACGGATCTGACTCGTATGCCGAAAAGTCCTTTGGTATATAGGAATAAACTCTGGTATTACGGAACATAACCGGCGACCCATCCACAGACATAGCAAGATAAGGCAGATTATGACGCTGTGCAACAATTTCCAGTCCTTTGAAAAAATTACTGCTTGCAACCGCATGCCCTTCAAAATATCCGGGTTCTCTGCCCGTCAGCTCGCAAAAGCGCTGGTACTGCGCTTCAATTTCCAAAACCACCTCGTCCAGTATGACAAAATCTATACCCTCCTTAGCTGCTTCACGATATGCTTTGCTAGTCTGAAATTCACCGTTATCCTGACACAGGCTCGGAATATGTTTGGGATCTGTAATTGGCCTTCCAACGCAAATATTCGTATGCTGTCCCAAACAAACATTTTGATTCTCAAGAAGATGCAAACCCTGAACAACAGCAGGCATATTCGGCATAACACCCACAGAACGCACAATGCCATTAATTACTGAATTTGCCAGTCCATAATTTACTCCTTCACTATATCCGAGATCATCGGCTCGGATTAAAAGCTTTTTCATAAATGATGCCTCCTAAAAATTGTTGTCAAAAAAATGTGTCATCACCATAACGCTTCGCATATTCGTTCCAAAAGTACTGATATATTTTGTATCAGTTTTTTTTCAAAAATGCAGTCAGCGCATTTGCAGATGCCTTTGCACCACCGAGCGACTTCATATCAGCGCTAAATTCATTTACTTTTTCCCTGTAGGAATTATCATTCAGCAAAATCTGTATTTTCTCTTTCAGCATCCTGCTGGTTATTTCTTTCTTATTCAGAAAGGCAAAACCCAGGCCATTACGTTCAATTTCTCTTGCAGTAATTGCCTGCTCGTCCATCTGCGGAATCGCTATCATAGGCACGCCATAATAAATAGATTCTCCTGTACCGCCCATACCTGCATGGGTAATGAACACGGAAGCCTGCGACAGAATATCCAGCTGCGGTACCATCTGCCCCACTTCCACATTATCCGGAACATCTCTCAAAGAATCCGGATCAACAGACCCCAAAGCAGCAAATACATTGATATCTAGATCCCGGACTGCATCAAACAGGATAGGATAATACTCTGGCCAATTGTTAAACGCAGTTCCAAGCGAGGAATATAATAATGGCCTGCCATTGTCAGGAGCCTGCCAGGCGCCAAATGTACTGCGTTTGCCAATTTGTACACCTGTGAACACAAAACTGTCATCAAAAGTCTCATAATTGGGAACCAGCCGCTTCTGCATCATAACCAGGTTCAGATCTCCCTGTCCATCAAAAATCTCTTTCACAGTCATCTTCCGGCATCTATATCTGGCGGCATAATCCTCTGCAATCTGATCAGCTGCAATCCGAAGCGGATGATCCTCAGGAACACCTTCAAAGGATGCGGCCACCGAATAGCTGCCATTTGAAGGGTAGCTGGTATACAGCATCACATTAGGCACATCCAAAATATCAGATGCCATAGTGCCTGCAATACCTGCAAAGTCATGAAGAACCGCATCCGGACGGTCTTCCCTGAGCACACGCAGGACATCCTCAATAAAAGCCCCAGCCTCATTCAAGAACAGGAAAGGAACTGTTGCCGCCACACTGTCTTCCAGCCCCTCATTTTCCCCTTTCTTGTTCCCAGTATGTTTATTATCTGCCATCCAGGATTTCGTCGCTACAAATTTCGCACCGGTTGGCTCTACGACCTCCCTAAAAGCTTCTGTCGTAAAATAAGTAACACGGTGGCCTGCATTTACCAGCTCCGTAGTAAGCGATAATGTTGGATTAACGTGTCCGAAGGCACCAAGCGAAACAATTGCTATATGCATAATCTGCACCCCTTTTCTATGATATTTTTTTCCGGACATCTGTTCTTATCTGGCTTGATAATTTCTTTTCCTGCCACATTTATTATAAATGATTTTTCAGAATAAATGGTTTCTTGATCCTGTTCCCTGTTCCCGAAGTCCATGGTTTGTTTCACATTCTGAAACAACTATGAATATTTATATGTAAAATAACGGCAGGGATTGTTTTTAATCCCTGCCGTACTCTAAATCTCAGTGACTCTTTATTGCCAATTAAAAAATTGTATCTTCAATCCTCATCAGTTTTGCCATTACAATATTTACTCATATAATGAATAAGCAGCATATCCATAACCATCAGTGCCGAATATTTCCCCGTATCGTTTACACTTGTTTTTCCGCATGAAATAATATAGTCCGCCTGATTCCAATAGGAAGACTCAACATTTTGTGTAATAACAATGATTTTACATGCCCTGGAAACAATTTCGTTCCAGATTACATTGTAACGATATGGATAAGTTCCTTGAACGGAGCATATGACTACAACATCCCGCGGACTAAGATTCGATGCGCATTCCAACTGAGCTCCATAATACATAAACTGCTTTACATATTTATTCATCAACATCATTTTCGACTGAAAAAACCGTCCTATATCCCATAAAAACTGATGTGAGAAATAGGCTATATTTTCACTTTCGTATAAAATTTCAGCAATCTCTTCCGTTTGAACCAGCATTTCTTCACTTAAGGTACTGTAAATGTTAGAAACCAATGCATCCCTATACGATTCCATGGCCTGCTGTTTATCCGTTTTTAACATTGTTTTGAAATTTTTTGTATACTGGCTCCCCATTTCATAATTGAATGATAATGCCTCCTGAAATTCCTTATAGTTAGTATATCCAATAAATTTGCAGAATCTTGAAACAGAAGCCTTTGAAACAAAACATATCTCTGCAACTTCTTCACAGGATTTTTTATATAGTCTGCTATAATTTTGAATCATTCCTAAAGCAATCTCATAATTCGTATCATGTACAGATGCGGTACTTACATAATTAAGCAGGAGATCTGCAATTGACCCCATGGATTTTGCGTCACGAATAGCCATATTATTCCTCTTTTCTCAAAAAGTGATAATGTTACCGTTGTTTCTTTATCATTTTCATCCTCACCATGCTAAACAATAAGCCCTTTCTAAAGGCTTTTCAGGTTTTTTATATTACTATTAGTCTTTAAAATTAATGTCACAGTTCAGGATTCATATAGATAATATTATTTATTTGATTATAAATCAAGCTTATGCAAAATAAATTTTACGGCAGCGGTTTTCTATAATCTGCAAATCATCCTTATGATAATGCTCTCATACAAATCATACCCCCTTCATACTGTTTTCACATTCTTGTCTCGTTTATCAGCTTTTATAAAAAATTTATTTCCGTGCGGTAGCACAGAACATCTCAAATCGGCTTTATGGTAAGGAATATTTTCCCCGCAAAAGTTATCCCGCTTCGCGGGATAACGACGCAGGGCAAGTTTCGCCTGAGCAGCTCAAAACTCACTTCGTTCATTTTGAGTGCCCGGCAAAACTTGATGGGGATTCCGCTCCCCATACCCTCGGCTGCATATTCTGGCGAATATGCAGGATCTGGCTCCTGTTAAACAGTCGCAGCGCACCGGCAAAGCCGATACGGGAAAAGAAAGGAAAAGAAGAATTATGGCAAGACAAAAAAAAGAAAAAGAACTGAAAAGAGACCACCGTGTCACGCTCCGTTTCACCGATGTGGAATACGAGATCATCACGGAAAATGCGAAAACTGCAAAGCTGCCGCTTGCAGAATATGCCCGCTTACAGGCATTGAATAAAAAAGTAACTGCCAAGTATGAAATCGTGGCAGACGTACCGGAACTAAAAAAACTCATTGCAGAGTTTGGCAAAACCGGGAGCAACCTAAACCAGATTGCAAAACATTTTAACCAGGGCGGTATCCAGACACAGAAGATGTTAAACTCCATCCGCCAGTGCATGGCGCAAATCTATGAAATGAAATACGCAGCCCTAAAAATGGCAGGGGATTTTTCCACCGCCGGAAAACTGACAGACAGTTCCAAAGGAAACCCTCATGGCAATACTGAAACACATCGCAGTTAAAAATGCCGATTACGTCGAAGCGCAGCGACATCTCATTTTTAAACACGATGAAAAAAACGGGAAACCTGTCCTGGATGAAAACGGCAACCTGCAGTTCCGTGACAATTATTATCTGGACGGCATCAACTGTGACGCATTTACTTTCGATGTGGAATGCATGGAAGTAAATAACCACTTTGGCAAAAATCAGAATTATGATGATATCAAGTCGCACCATTATATTATCAGCTACGATCCCATGGACGCTGCACACAGTGGGCTCACAGCCGAACGCGCCCAGGAGCTTGGCATGGAGTATGCAAAAAAATATTTTCCAGGACACCAGGCGCTTATCTGCACCCACACGGACGGCCATAACGGCAGCGGGAATATCCGTACGCATATCGTGATCAACAGTGTGCTCAAATATGATATGGAGCGTGAGGAATTTATGGAGCGGCCATGCGATTCCCGCGCCGGTTTCAAACACCACCTGACCAGAAAGCACCTGGCATTCTCAAACAGTCCGTCATGGATATGTGCCGCCGTGAAAATCTGCACCAGGTTGACCTGCTCTCCCCTGCAAAAAACCGGATTACGGATAAGGAATACCGACTGGCACAACGGGGACAGAAAAAATAGAAAGCCAGATAATACGGGCATCTGCAGACAACCCACAGCAGACAGCAGGATTCTAGACGCAGAAGCAGTCCCCGCAGCAGCCAACAAGATTCCAGAAACAGTTTCTGCGGGATGCAATGGATGACGCTGCCCGCCTTGCACACAGCACAGCTGAATTTAGAAAAATCCTTTTTGACAAATACGAGATAATCCTGAAAGAAAGCCGTGGACGTTTCAGCTACCTACACCCGGAAAGCACAAAGTTCATTACGGACCACAGCCTCGGCACACTTTATAAAACAGATACCATTCTGAAAAAGATAGCTAAAAAAGAAATCATAACTGAGCCAATTTCAAAAGAAGAAACAGAAAATTACCTGCCTGCTGATCCGACAGATGAACAAACTTCTGGTAACGGAGCAGGCCAGTCCATAGATACGATTGAAAAAACGAAAAACCGTTCCAAAGAATTTCACATCAATCCACCAAAACAGAATAATGCTTTCAGAAGAAATGCGCAAAAGGCCGGAAACAACCTGCCAGACCATAATTCCGTTTCCATCCTGCTCTTCCATTCTGAACTGCGCCTTGTCACTGACCTGCAGCACTGCATAAAAGCACAGCAAAGCCAGGCTTACGCACAGAAAGTCAAAATCGCCAATTTAAAACGCATGGCCGAAACACTTACTTATGTCCAAGAGCACGGTTATGACACAATGGAGATTCTGAAAAGTGAATTATCTGATGCAAGAGCAAAGGCCGACAGTTCCAGAAAATCTTTGAAAGACACAGAACGCCGTCTGAAAGAATTGAATGAACAGATCCATTACACCGAACAGTACCTTGCAAATAAAGCTGTCTACGGACAATTTCTAAAAGCAAAAAACAAAGGGAAGTTCCGGCAGGAACACACAGCAGAGATCACACTTTATAAAACCGCGGCAAGGTTCCTGAAAGAAAGATCTGCCAGGGATGCATCAGCGGGTCAGTCTTCCGGAAAGCTGCCGTCACTGAAACTGCTGAAAGAAGAAAAAGAAAAACTCATGAAGAAGAAAGAAACCGTACAGGAAACATACCGCAAGGACCGTGACCATCAAAAAGAACTGAATACTGTCTGCTCAAATGTGAATGCAATCTTGGGACAGCCGGCCCGCCAGAAACAGACTGAAAAAAAGCGGGAACAGGATATTGATATACCGTAGCAGTCGCTCATGGCTGCCTGCCCCTCTCCCCGGACAGCCTTTCTTTCAGAAGCGTGTTCCTTTTTGTCACTGTTACATTACCTACCGCATAAGCAAGCGCTTTCTTTGTGCTGACCACGACCAGTATCTTTTTTGCCCTTGTAATGCCCGTGTATATAAGATTCCTTTGCAGCATCAGGATGTTTACTGACTGTACTGTGCCAATGTCGCCATTGAACACTTCCTTATCGTAGTTATTTTTAATCTGCATGACTTTATCACCGCTGCGGAAAACAAAACCACTCCTGTGCAGGCCGTCCCCTGTCGGGTTCAGCGCCTCCTGCAGTGCAAGGTTCAGGCTGGCGGCGCCTCCTGCTCTCCGCTGCATCGGTGTAAGCACCTGTATGGACTGCGGCTGTATATGGTAATAATCCGGCAGTTTGGTTTTTACCAGTTCCACGATCTTTGCTGCCGCCGCATCCGCGTCTTCACACTCTATAAAGAAAAAGTCTGCCATTTTTCCATTTGAAATGTCAGACATCTTCCCCGCATTGACACAGTGAGCATTCATAATGATACGGCTTGTCTGCGCCTGCCGGAAGATGCGTTTCAGACGGATTACAGGAAATCCCCCGAAATCAATAATGTCACGCAGCACATTCCCAGCGCCGACAGCCGGAAGCTGGTCCGTGTCGCCTACCAGGAGCAAGCGCATGGATTCTGGGACTGCCTTTAACAGCGAGTTCATCAGGATAATATCTATCATGGAACATTCGTCAACAACAAGAACTTCACCTTCCAGCGGATTTTTCTCATTTCTCTGATAGCTTTCCGGCGGCCTGCAGCCAAGCAGGCGGTGGATTGTTTCCGCTTTGATCCCGGTCGTTTCCAACAGCCGTTTTGCTACCCTGTCGGTTGGCGCCGCAAAAAGGGTTTTCAGGCCGTATGCGCGGAAAGCGTCTACCAATGGACCAGATGTTAAAGGAAAAAGATTTTGTCTGTCGCATCCACTTTCCAGCTCCCTTCCGCAAGGATAACAGAGCCTACGTTTGCATCCAGAAGATTCCCGACCACAGGAACCAGGCCGTCATAACCTTTGAAATGTGCTTTTAGAACAGAATACCCGGTTTCCGGGTTCTGGTAAGTGATTCGTTCCACCACACAATGTATTTTTGTCATGGCGCAGATCTCCGGTTTACATCAGGACACTGCCTGACTTTGTTGCCAGTATTAGGAAACAGCAGAATACGGGCAGATTTACAAAATGCAATCAAAAAAGCATGTTCCTGTTTACACGATTTCATAGTCTTCACTGTCATCCGCTTCAGGTGTCGTGCATGTAAAGCACATATTCATGCCTGTTATGCTTGGTGAAGTGAATTTATACAGCCGCATTTATCTTGCATATGGCTATACGGATCTCCGCTTTGGGGATTACTTACTTCCGACCCCAATTCAAAGGGCAACCAAGCCGCCGATTATATTTCAGTTTGCGTGGGCAGTCAAGGTTAAAATGACAGTATACAAGGCGGATCACGGCAAGAGGGATTTTTCCGTCATCCGCAGGGAGCACCGGCTCTTTTATTTTTTCTGCGGAACTGATGTCGAGAAGCTTCATGTCCTTCTTCCATGCACACGACACTACTTCAAAAAATACGATTCATGACAATCCTAGGAACGCGCCACCACAGAAAATCATATAAGATTCCCAAGTAGTTGCATATATCACCCTTCTCTAATCTACTATCTCATCAGGAAAGAAATATTTTTCGTTTGCCCCTTCATCGATATATTCATTTCCATTTTCAACCAAGAAGTCTTCAATGTAATCATAATCAAAACGCATTCCTCTTGCCTGGGGATATTTCTGATATTCCCATATATGTGAACTTTTCATCATGCTGTCTGGTTGCATCAATCCACTTATGAAAACTCCATCATTTTTTATCCCCCATGTTGGATCGACGTGATAATACTGACCATCAATTTTCACAAGATTCCATATGTGGCCGTTTTTCAGATCTTCTTTCAAAAATCCAGCAACACAAATACATTCAATATTTGCCTCGTCCATAAGAGTCTTAAACGCCCAGGCTAAACCACTGCATATACCTCTTGATTCTACCAGGGGACCATATGCTAAGTGAGGAATAGGATCTGATGGAACATTATGTGGATTACTTTCAACTTCATCAAATGCCCTTTGATCGTAACAGCACTCTTGTGTGAGGTAACTAAAAGCAAGAAAGGGCTTTACAAAAGCAGGTACTTTGGCTCTTCCCAATATTTTTTCCAAATATTTTTTGCTGCTAATATAGATTTGCCTTGATATTGACGCAATTCATGAAGTAGAACTACATAATTGTATTTTATACAGCATACTGTCTGATCTGATAATTTCTCAAACGAAAAACTTTGAGTATTCCATCCGTTAATGCCTTCATAACAACTCAGCATTTTTTCTAGTTGATCAGTCAGCTTTGAGGCAATCACATTAGGATCAGATGTAACAAGTATTGCCTCTTTAGGATATCCTTTATCTAAAATTGAGGATGCATCCCAGTCTCCATTATCGACAATAATATCATCTATAGACTCAGGGCAATTTTCCTGATACTCAATAATGACATCATAATTATATGAAAACTGAACCAAACCAGTTTTCATATAACTTGATTGATATCCTGAAAGAAATGCTAATAATCTTGGTTCTTTTTTAATGCATTTCTAAATACATTTTCCAATGAGCCAATACATCTTTCCAGCCTAACCTGTGGTTGTTTTGATTTCATTGCTGTTATCAGTGTGTTTTCAGGAGAACCTAATATTCCCACACGACTTTACAACTTTTATAGATGATACCCTTGCTGCCGAATTAACTGTTTTAAGGCATTCATTATTGTTTTGGATTTTATGCTGTTTTCGATATTTTTCACGAAAATGGCATAAAATACCTGCTGGCGAATTTGTCCGCTGAGGGCAAATCTGAATTCCTGCACACTTTCCGTCTGGTATTTTGAAAATGCTTCGTCCTGATATGGCAGAAGCTTCATTGCGCAATATGTAATGTTGATCAGATTGACCAGCATTTCTATACCTTTACGGCTGCGCACCATGTAGCTGCACAGTGACCAGAATGTTTTCTGTTCGTAATAACTAACTTCTATGTTCCATCGGAATACATATAGAAGCAATGGCAGAAACTGCATACGATCACTGCCTGTCTGGTTCAGCGGTGGCTTCTCCTGCCATGCACAGAATATCTCCAGCTGTTCTGGAAAAATGGTGCTAAAAAACAGACGTCTGCTGGTAGATTCTTTTTCCGGCGACGTCACATATGCCATAACCTTTCTGCTGCCAAAAATATTTGTAAGGACGCTGCGTGCAGCAATATAGTAATCTCCAATTTTTTCAGTGGACAATATAAAGTCATCATGAATGGAAAGTTTTTTTCCGTGCAGTGCAGGCCGTCCTCTTTTTCCGGTCCGCTGCGGCGGCAGGTCATAAATGGCAGAGTCAGACCTTGCATTCCCTATAAGGTCAAGGTTTTCATATTCGTCCACAATAGAAACGAGGTTCTTTTTTACATACCAGCTGTCACACAGGATGATGACATTTTTTCTGTCTCTGAATTGCGGCATTACCTGGCGGATCATCGATGCAGCCAGTTCCAGTTTGGATTCCTTTTTCTGCCACATACGGTATCCAAGCGGTACGGAAAGATAGTGAATTTTGCTTTTGTTCCAAACTGGCACGCAGAGCATTACGCTTACAAAACAATGCCCGTTCAGATAGTTTGAGCCATTATGTGCGGCATGGTCAAAGAGTTTTGAGACATCCTCAAATTTTTTGCCGAATTTAGAGACCATCGTATCATCAATGCAAAGAAAAACAGGCTGCAGCCGGAGTTTTTCCGGTATAAGTTTCAGCGCTATGCCAGCAGTGGTATTCATAAATTTGGAATAATCAGCTTTTGCATAGGAACATACATAGTAGAATGCATTGAGGGATTTCTCCGTAATCCCTGCTAAAAAATGCCTGTATAAAGAACGGATAGAATCTGCTGACTCCATAGCCAGTATGGATAATACCAGCAGGAACAGGGTTTCAATCGTAGGCATGGAACAGGTTTTAAAATAAATATAAAATAGTGATACAGTCTACCAATTAAATTGTTTTTGTTGTATAATAAGTCTAACGTACAAGGTCACTCTCTTTCGTATTTTTTAGTGTGCAAACTTATTATACATTAGAAAGTGCCCTGTGCGTTATTTTATTTGCCAAAAACTTGTAAAGTCGTGTATTCCCATAGAACCTCCTTTATTATGCCAAGTAGGAGCTTTGCCAATCTAATAAATAACGCGCGTCATATGACTTAATAGGTTCATATGAATAATCAACATTGTAAGCCCCATCGCATTCTACCACAAAAGTCATCATTGACCAATCATCTCCAACTTTACAGCAGATCTCATGTATTTTCTTGCAAACATCCTCTGCATCGACAATAGCATTGTCATATTTATCTGATTCCCAAGATTCTTTAACCAAATCCAGGTAATCATCGTCATTTTCATTCAAAACAAACAACTGAAAATGAGATACTTTTGATTCCGTTTCAATGAAATAACCAGCGACTATCTTTATCCATTCAGCTGGTAATGAAGGTACAATAACATTGCTCAATTCTTGAAACATCCCATTCAAAGTGTTTTTATCTTCTCTAATATCTGACATGTCATTTCCCTCCTTCCTGATTATGTATTCTTCGTGTTTCATTTCTTGTAAAGCCATTTGGATCAGTCACTTGATATTTTACTATGAAATCTGTTGGCCTAGTTGATTCTCCTGAGTATCTACACTGTATCTTCACATCAACAGAGTTTCCTTTTTCTAGTTCAGACGCCCAATCATTCTCAAGCTCTTTATACTCATAATGGTTTACGTGATATTCCATCGGAACAAGATTATCGACTTTCTCTGAGCCGCCAAAACGTCGTGCGATCAAATGGCCGCCTTCATCAGTAGATAGCCGATATTCCCCTCCGGCATGTACTTGATGATCCGGATTCCTTTTGCCGTCTTCCAGTCTTAATGATCCTTCGCATCTTTTTATTCTGCCAAATTTATCTGTTTCATAGCTATATCCATTCACTTCATAGTTATCGTTGGGACGGAGTGTATATGTCGATGCAAAGTGTTCTTTTTGCAGTTGTTTTCTCTCTGAATCTGACTCTAACACTTCTTCTGAGTCGTAAACGGTAAAACGCGAGTACCTATACAAAACTGGAGCAAACCTGTATGATAGTAACAGATTTGCTCCAGTTTTTATTTCACTTCATATTTATTGGATTTCCGACACTGCTCTGGCAGGTTTGGAGACCATGGGAGCAGGTCTTCCAGAAAATCTCGGTTTGTGTCGTCTTCGTGTTTCGGTATTTCAGTCAGGAGATACTCCACGTATTCATAGACTTTCAGATCGTTTGCCTTAGCAGTTTCGGTAATGCTGTAGATAATCGCGCTGGATCTGGCTCCGCGGATGGTGTCGATCAGCTTCCAGTTGTGCCTTCCGATACAAAAACCACGCAGTGTAGATTCTGTTGCATTGTTGTCCAGAGGGACTTCACCGTCTTCCAGAAATACGCGCAGATATCTTTCCTGATTCACGGAATAGGCAAAGGCTTTTCCTGTCTGGGATTTTGGCAGGACTTCACTCTGGTGTTTTTTTACCCACACAAAATAAGCGTCAACCAGGGGTTTTAGTTCCAGCTGCCTCCTGTGCTGCCGTTGTGCTGGTGTAAGCTCTGCCAGATCATTGTCCAGTTTATAGATCGCCCCGATCTGCTTTAGGGCATCATAGGCAAGCGTACCTTTACGCTCTTTTTCATCCTTTATAGCTTTCTGCGCATCTGCATATTTACGCCTCGCATGTGCCCAGCAGCCAGCAATCGTCAGGCCGGGGGTTTTTTCTTCCAGGGAATGGTATGCCTGGTAACCGTCTGTAACACATACTCCCTGAAAATCTTTCAGAAACTCCTCTGGATGATCCTCCTTCCTGTCTTTCTGGTATTCATACAGGACGATGGCTTCCTCATAAGATTTCCCGGTGCGGTAAATCCACATATAACTCTTTGAGCCGGCAGCTCTCCCGTCTTTTGAAACTTCGACAGTGGTTTCGTCTGCCTGCAGCACATGATACTGGTATAGAAGCTTATGCAGATAGTCATACAGAACTGCAAGATAGCGGTCAGCACACTCGATCGTCCAGTTCGCCATGTTCTGGCGGTTCAGGTTCACATCGTTGCGCTTGAACTCCTGCTCCATACGGTAAAGCGGAAGGGAGTTGACATATTTTCCATTGATGATGGCAGCTTCCAGGGATGGAGTGACAATGCTTCCCCGCAGCAGATCCTTTGGACGCTGTGCCTTTACAACGGTTTCATCATCCATACCGGCATAAACCGCTACATGGTGTTCTTTTACTTCAAAAGAAGCCGGATGGAATTCCAGCCTTTTATATACTTCATCTGGAAGACGCTTATATTTTCCATCCGGAAATGCTTCTTTTAGTTCTTCTTCTGACATTTCATGTTTTATAACCGTTACAGGCATTCCTTTTAAGTCGTCTTCACGTTTCCCTTTCTGCTTCTTTTTCCTGCGGATGACAACTTCCTCAAAATCCGGTTCTTCTGCCTGTGTGCCCGGTTCGCTGGCTGTGGCTTCCGGTTCGTTAAAAAACAGGCTCATCTGCCCGTCAATCACATTCATTTTTTCAGAATGCCGTCCGAAACGCTGTCCGCGCAGAATGGCTATCTGTTCTAGGATCAGTTCCTGGTTTTGAGTCATCCGGGCAATATTTTTCTGCAGCGAGAGTATGATCCCGATGAGTTCATCCCTGTCGGCATTATTCAGTTCATCTGCTGTATAGATCATCTTTTCCATATCACAATTATAGCAGAAACAGGATATTCCTGCTGAAAAATTTTTGACCGGCTTCGTCAAAATGACGACAGACTATACCGTCACAAAAGGCGCTTTCAAAGATATCGGATTATTTTTTGGATTTAATTAGAAAAAAGCGCAAAGCTGTTTCTGAAAGCTGCACAGGACGTTTCTGTACAGCTTTCTTCCCTGTACAGAAACGGGAAAGCGACACCGGAAAAGGGGCAGGAAATTTCTATGTTTTGCACAAAACCTGTCATCATGCCTGTCAGCAGGTCCTTTCCGGTGTGACTTCCTGGATCCTTCTTTTCTGCTCGACGGCAAGCCCCTGCATCAGCCATGTGAACTGTTCCGGTGTGATCTCACGGGCTTCTGACGCTGTTCTTGGCCACTGAAAGCGCCCCGCTTCGAGTCTTTTATAAACAAGCACAAAGCCGTCGCCTTCCCATAAAAGTCCTTTGATGCGGTCTGTCCGCCTGCCGCAGAACAGAAAAAGGCAGCCTTTTTGAAACGGGTCCGGCGAAAAATGATCCTGTACAACTCTGGCCAGGCCGTCGATTCCAAAACGGAGATCCGTGTAGCCGTACGCCAGGTAAATCCGGCTGTATCGTTTTACATTACCAAGCATTGGCCAGCGCCTCCATAACTTTTTGGATAAAACCTGCCGAAGCAGATTCGGTTACTTCTATGGTAATATTTCCTTTTCTGATAACCGCTGCGGCTGGTGCAGGGAGCTGCTCTTGACAGATGTCTGCCGAAATTTCAACAAAAGGCGATGCCTGCGGGGGCTGTCCTGTATTTTCCACTGCCTTCCTGCGGAGTATTCTCAGCCAGTAATAATACCTGGACTCTTTGATATTCCTGTCATGACACCATTCCCTGACGGTCATGCCGCTTTCCATGCGTTCCTTTATGAGCACGGCCCAGCGCTCTGCGATTACATCGTGTTTTAAATCTGACACTAACTACACCTCACTTTCAAAACTGGTATGAGTTTTCAAAGCTATGTACATGGACTGTGAAAAGTGATATAAGTTTTCACAGTTTCAATAGTAACTAATAATAGCCTTGAGATAGATTATTCTCAAGGCCATTATATACAAATTTCTTCTATTATGCACGGTACGCGCTTTTTACCGTTTACTCTGAGTCCTCCAGAATCTCCTCATCCAGATTGTGAATTAGCATGATGATCACTTCCTTTCGCCATTTCAAGAACTGAAATGTTTAACAGAATTCAGATAGTTTATAGCATTTGAGTAACGGAAATCCTCAGAGTATCTTTTACTAAAGCGGTCAAGAATTCCGGCATAAATCGGCCAAAAATATTCTGCATCAGCTGGTGACAGCGGCCATTTATAAGCCCTTTCAGGATCACATTCTTCCGGCATATATAAATACCTTGAGACACCACTCCTAACTTCTTTTTCCCACTTTAGTGTTGCTCTAATCTCCTTTGCATTTAAAGGATCTAAAGTCATCTTTGTATTAACGCCTGATAATGGAAAAATCTTCATCACACTATCTAAACGAATGAAATCAAAAGCGAAATCAAAGAAAACACGCCTCAAATCTTTTAATCGTTTTCCTTTAATGTATTCATCATTATTTTCCAAGAATACCTGCACTTCATCTAACAATTCCTGTTGTTTTGAATCAGGAAGAACTGGTTTTACAGCACCCGGACCTTTGCACAAAAAATCTAACAACCCTTGCACATCATCAAGAATACTATAAACTAACCCCTCTTGAATATTTTGATACATTAACTGAAGAATAGCACCTTGTACTCTTGTAAATGTACCATTATCCAAAATAGGCAATGTAGCTTGACGATATCGTTTATCCCAAATGTCCCCCATTCTTGCAAGAAGAGTATCAGTCCAGCCAGCATGGAAAATAGCGGCAACACCAATGTCTAATCTGCTGAGCTCACGAATTTGATTATCATTCAAGCTCAATGCAGCACCAATTTCTTCGCAGTCTTTTTTGGAAGGGAGACGCATACAAATTTTAATTGCTGTATTTTTAATTGCTGCTTCATCGACAGCACCTGGTGACTGATCGATAATCATAAAACCTTCTCCAGCGCTTCGCATCTCTGCAATGCATCGACATAAACTGCCAACAGCAGCCCCCTGTACATTACCAGAATCTATACTGGTTTCTTGAGAGCAGCGTTTTAGGATATTATGAGCTTCTTCCAGAACTGTAACATGCACAAGATTACTATTAGGTCCTGTTGCTGCAGTTTTACGATAATTCTTGAGTTTGATAATCAGAATACCCATAATAAGTGCTCGGGTTTCATCTAAACCAATGCTGCTTAAATCAATAATTGTATTTTATTAAAAAGTGTTGAATCCGGAATACCAATGCTTCTTCCAAAATTTGACCCTCAAATCCATTGCATAAAGAAGAGACTCGATTTAGTAAAGCACCCTTATAATCACCCTTTGTCTGCGCAGAATAAGGTGATTCATTGATAATATGCTCTAGCACTATTACAAGGTCATTAAAAACAGGGAATTTGCTGCCACGATTTACGATTCTTTCAGAATGTTCCAAATCCCAGCCATGTTCAATATATACCTGCTCAAAAGCTCTTTTTAACAAACCCGGCATTGCTCCATATAAAGGCCAGCATGCACTTACTACTTGAACGATATTATCAAGATGCTCTCTTATATGAATTCCAGCACTAAACTCGAAAGGGTTTATCTGCAATAAGCGATACGGTGATTCATCTGCCGTAAAAATATTGATTCCCGGCAAATCAGCAAACTCGATTTTGTATTCACCTTTTGCTGGTTCAATAACCAAAAAAGGAATCCTATTATCGATTAATTTCTGCAATAGATTGTATGTGGTATTACTTTTACCTGAGCCAGAAGCACCACAAATAAACATATGAGAAGCGAACGTATCTAAATCTAAGAACGTTTTCGTCTTTTCTTCCTGTCCCATATGATAAACATTGCCAAAAAGAATTGGTCTTTTGACACGTTTTTTCCATTTTTCAGGAATGTTACGACCGAACTCAGCCATGCTATCTACGACAATACCCGGAACAGACTTTCTAGGAAGTCCCATTATTGTCGGTATTTCTTTGCCGCTTATCATCATAGCAGGAGTTATTTTTCTGTTTGATATGGAGTAGTTGTCGTTTTACACGTTGAATCAGTAATCTGCTGCAGCATAGTCACATCAATTACTGGATGCTGCAAGTTTTGAATATACTCCAGAACTCTCTCTCTTTCTGCCGGATTCGTTGCATCCCACTGATTATAATATGCTCTTGGAGCTGCTTGAGAATCACCTGAAAACAATGCTGCCAGAGTACTAGTTCCCATAGTGGCAGTAGCTACGTCATCAGCGATCACATAACAAGCACTGTTCCACATACCAAATCCTGAATCCGTGAACCCAGCCTCGCATTTCCAAATCCAAAGCTAGTACTTATGCTGTTTTGCTGAGCATTTGCGTATTTCAAGTATTTAACCCAATGGGTTATGGCAAATATTTCATTTTTTAATGCATTGCAGTACCATATCCTGTATAATAAAGGTATCAATTTATACGGAGGTACTGCAATGAAAACCATACATATAGAGTTCAGTGATGAACGATTAATTACACCCAGCGGACTTGTGTTTGTGGGACAGATTCTTGGCAAAAGCAACTTTGTCAAAAAGATTAATCGGGCACCTATATCGAATGAGTATCTGCAAAAGCAGATAAAAAATGGTGACATTCTCCTGACTTATATTGGTATGCTCTGTCAGGGCAAACCGCAGTACGAAGCCGTCCGCGAAATGATGGATGATCCCGACTATTACAAATATGCCCTTGGAATCGCATATGCGATTCCATCCGCAGAAACCCTCCGCCAGCGTTTCGATATGATTGGCGATTCCCTGCGTGGAGATATCTTTCAGGCAAATATCGACATGCTGCGTGAGATGAAGATCGAACCTGCCGCACTTGAAAATGGCTATGTGCCGGTGGACATTGACGTCACTCCGTTTGATAATTCAAAGACCAAAAAGGAGGGCGTTTCCCGTACCTATAAAGGATTTGATGGTTATGCACCAATCATGGCTTATATAGGAACAGAAGGTTATTTTGTCAATACGCAGCTCCGCGTTGGGAAACAGCACTGCCAGAAAGAAACACCGGATTTCCTGCGCGAGACAATTGAGCTGTGCCGCCAGCTGACCGATAAACCATTACTCATCCGGCTTGATTCCGGCAATGATGCATCCGAGAACATTGGCATCTTTATGGAAGAGAGTTACAGGTACAACAATGTGTCTTTCATCATCAAGCGTAATCCACGGCAGGAAAGCAAGGAGGAATGGCTTGCATCTGTGAAGGACTGCTGTACGAATATCCAAAAACCGAGGGATGGAAAGACCGTTTACATCGGGCAGACATTCCGCGATGTAACCTACACGCTTCCTAATAAAACAGAGAAGACGGCAGGCATACGCACCATCTATGAAATCACCGAACGTACTATTGATAAGCATGGACAGTATTTCATTGTTCCGGATATTGAGCTTGACACATATTGGACAAATCTGCCTTTGTCAGACCAGAACATTATAGATCTTTACCACGCACACGGCGAAAGTGAGCAGTACCACAGCGAGATAAAGACAGATATGGATGTGGAAAGACTTCCATCGGGAAAATTTGACAGCAACAAGCTTGTGCTTGAACTTACAATCATTGCTTATAATATCCTGAGAATTGTAGGCCAGGAATCGCTGAAAAAGCGTGATGACCCGGGACGGAAGAAAGTCCGCCGACGCAGGATACGCACAATCATCAGTAACTTGATGCAGTTTGCAGGCCATTTAACTGAGCATGCAGGACGTCTGGTACTGTCCATAGGCAGAAGCAACCGATGGCGGTTCACATTCAAGCGGATTTACGACAGTTTCGCTTCCGTGTCTTAATAGTCAATAACTGAATAAGCTGATACAGCACAGGCATATGCACTGTGGTCTGTTTGCCGACCTCTAATATATATGATTTTCAAGGTACAATGCTAAAACGGAACTATCAACGATGACAAAACAACGTGCCTCATATATTCGCGGCGATGTTCACGGATTCAGGCAAATGTTTGGCTAAGATTAATTCTTTTGATATGCTCCTCTGTCTTCATTAACAGATCTTGTACAGCTTTGTTATCTCTATTAATTGTCATAGAACGATTAGTTCCAGTTGTCGTTCCCGAACTTTGACTATCTCCACTTCCGTAACTATTAGATGATGAAGTACTTCTACTGTTTCCAGCGGAAGTCCCAAATGCACTTGATGTGCCAAATGATCTTCCGGAGCCAGAATTAAAATGAATATCAAACAGTTCATAACTTTGTCCGCTATTTGAACTTCTTCCCTCTGAAATACTATTTGTGTGAGAGGTACCAAAAGATTTTGAAATTGAGCGGCTTATTGAACTATTAATATTATTTGAAATTGAGTAGTTAACAGAATCAGATTCACTTTCACCATATGATGCTGTTTCTTTGGCATATGGAGAAAAGGCAGTATACAAAGCTTCTAATCCTTCAAGGCACTCATCCATTGCATCTGGAGAAACACGCTGAGAAAGAACAACCAATGTATACCTGTTACCATTCATTGCATCAACGAATTTTTCATAACCTTGCGCACTGAATTCTTTGTCATGCTGCCGTTCATTTTCTCGTCTGCTTGGAATCATACTAAGAGAGCGAACAGTTCTACTAGTGGATATTGTTCCTCTCATACCACAAGAATCTAAAAGCTTATTTTTGTCAGTATCGTCAAGTGCTTCTATATCGCATCCCGGAAATTGTCCTCTCATGTTATTAGCCAGCAAATCTCCAGCAACTTGACCGTTACCACTTGTATTTATACATAAATATAACTTTGTAGTATTACCGTCACTCTGCAAAATCAATGCAACTATTCCTCCAAAACTGTTTAAGAGCGGTCTCGGAAACTCTTTAAACCCGAATTTCCGCTCTTTTTTCATGTTCTTCTTTTTGCTTTCCTCCATATCCCGGAAAACATTTTTGTTAAATTTTCAAAAAAGTATTGACATATAAGTCAAAATGTGCGGCGCGTTTGGTGACCATATACGCCAGTCACCAAACGCGCCCCTTGTAGTTAAGAAGCGTCTGTGCCACACGCACAGCATTAAACTAAACTACTAGGAGGTGCACTTTATGATCAAGTACTGGCAGCCCATGCAAGATTACAAGTACTTTCTCAACGAATCCAAAGTCCATTTCGATTCCTCTGAAAGAGTCCGGCTCCATACGGAGCTTTGGAAGCCATGGCAGAAACTCCGCCTTTTCGATACCGATAAGGCCATGGAGTTCCTTCTGCCCTTTTACTCCAACACTGGCAGGCCCG
This sequence comes from Eubacterium plexicaudatum ASF492, assembly GCF_000364225.2. Lineage (GTDB taxonomy): Bacteria > Bacillota > Clostridia > Lachnospirales > Lachnospiraceae > Eubacterium_J > Eubacterium_J plexicaudatum. The sequence continues at coordinate 1,444,202 of NZ_AQFT02000001.1, read as the reverse complement.
CTAAGAACCAGCCACAAATCTTAAGGTCTTTTATCCTTTTCTTTCTTCTATTTTCAGAAGGTTTGGCCAAGCTATCCCTTACCCTTTGGGTCGACAGGCTCAAACATGACCGCCTCCTTGCCGCTCTCATCGGCTGCACTACGGATTCCCTGCCGCCCCTCGGTTCTTATTTTGACTTCATGGACAGGCTCTGGGCTGCACCGCCAACGGACTTATATGCGCGGGACAAACTGCTTCCGGCTTCCTGGAACACCAAAAAGCCGGATAAGCCCAAAGGCAAAAAACAGAAAGCACAGGAGGCAAAGCCCAAAATCACAGAATCTATCGAAAAACGGCTCATGGGCGGAAAGGATATCCCTTTTAACTTTGAAAGGCGGCTGCAGCGCTTCTTCTATCACGTGGCTGTCCTGCCTTCCATGGAATCCGGCCTCATACCAAGGGAACACCTTACGGTTTCCGGAGACGGCACCGCCGTGCATACCCATGCCTGCCCACGCGGGCACCACAGGGTTGGCGCACCGGAAAACCTGCGGCATTTCCCCGACCCCGATGCTTCCTGGGGCTGGGACAGCGACCTGGAAAAATATTACTTCGGCTACACTTTGTTCCAATTATCCTGCTATAACAGTGAACTCAGGACAGATCTCCCCCTGCTTCTGCGTTTTACCAGTGCAAAGCGTCATGATTCGGTCAATTTCCTTGTCGCTTTCCATGAACTGGAAAAACATATGCCGGCTGTTTCCACCTCGAATATGTGCCTGGATTCTGCAATGGACAATTCCCCCACCTACCGGATCCTTAAAAACAGGGGAATACGGGCCTTCATCGACCTGAACGACAAATGCGGCCGGCCAAAAACAATTCCTGATACCATCACCATTGACAAAGATGGAACGCCCTTATGTCAGGAAAAACTGCGCATGAAGCCTAACGGTTATGACAGATCCAGCGGTTACCTCATGTGGCGCTGCCCCTATGGGAAAGATCACTGTTCCAAATGTAAAAACTCCTGCACCGATTCCAAATATGGGAGAGTCGTCAAGACCCGGCCCGAATGGGATATCCGGCTTTACACCGACGTCCCCCGCGGCACAGATGCTTATAAGAAGATTTATAATCAACGCACCGCCACGGAACGTATCAACAACCGCATCCTCAATGATTACGGACTGCACCGTATGTTCATACACACAAAGGAGCATTATTCTTTCATGACAACCATGATTGGAATCTGCATCCATCTGGATGCCCGCTATAAACAGCAGGTGCAGGCAGTGGCATAAACCAAGTTTCCTGCTTCCGGATTCTTTCAGGCCTGTTTTTCGACAGGTTTTAAAGTCATGCACATTTTTATTCTTTATGCTCTCTGGACTGCTCAAGCCCCATAATCATCCATCCCTTATCCCTCTCATTTCTGAAAATCAACCTTTTCCTGCTTATTCTCTATTGAGTTTCCGAGAGTGCTCTATTCTGATGTTCTACTACCATCCGCTTGCAGGACTGATAAGTGGCAAGGAAGTAGCTCCCGTATACCACAAGGAACAGTACAACTGTGAAACCTAAGTTTGCTGAAATATGGATGTTCATAAATTCCTCTACGATTTCCATTGCTTTTCCCATCAGGACGATAGAAAAATACCTGCCACTGCAAGCGGGACTGCAAAGAAGATTGCTGTCTGGGACAGCAGGGTGCGGTTAATCTGTTCCTTCTTTGCCCCCAGCTTTTGGAGCAGGCCGTAACGGTAAATGTTATCGGTTGTTTCCGTAAGCTGTTTCAAAGCCAGCAATGCGGCACAGATCAACAAAAATATCAGGCCGACATAGCAGCAGAGGAATGAAATCAACGCATTTAATCCATAGAACATATCATACATCATGTTCTTTTCCGCATATCGGTAACCGTGGGTATCATCCAGCCCCATCGGGATCATTTTCTGCAAAACCGCATCCGAATCAGCATCTGGCCGGTATTGCACTAAAAGAACGTTTACGTCTTTCGTAAGGCTGCGGGCAACCGCATCCGGGACAATCAGCGTCCCCCGGTCATTGTTCCCGACAGAAGTCATAAAGTAGGTTTCCTCTAAAACCGTGTCCGATGCCCTTTGCAAAGGAATTCCAGCCAGCACGAAAGCTGCATGGCTTTCCAATGCTTTTTCCACATACTGAAAAGTTCCCTTGTAATTACAGTTCAGCAGATATTGATTTTCTGTCAGTGCGACAGGTTCTTTTCCCTGCATTTTAAGGGCACAGTTAAAATCCGAAACAGCAAGTACAGAAACACCGCTGTCTAAAATTCCTTCGTCAATGGGCCACAGCTCCACATTCTGACCTTCAAACAAACTGCCATAAGTAAAATCTGCTTCATAAATGCTGATCTGCTCCATATTCTCCGCATAGCCGGATAAGTCGGCATCTTTGGATGCGAGGTATTCCAAAATGCTGCTGTCGCCGTCCGTGCTGACGTTTGACAGCACGTTCAAGTCATAGGGTGTGGCAGACCCGGACAGTTCATTCATGGCAAGCGCGGTACTTACGCCAACCGATACAGCGCAGATCGTTACTGTGAGCAATCCGTAGACAATCGTCATTAAAAAAACGTTCGTGCGGATTTTACTGCCAACCTGACGGACGAGGAATGTATTCAGCCCCCTCAAATAAACGTTACTATTTGCCCGGAGTACCTGGACAAGCACAGTAGACAGGGAATAGAAAAAAAGGAATGTCCCTGCCACAAGCAGGATGCCCGCCACCTGAAAGGATCGGTTCTCCCGTGAGGGCAAAATACCATTTCTGTAAAACATCACCCCGGAAGACAGGATACAGGCCAGAGAAACAAAAACAGAAGTATGGGCAAAAGCCGGCTCTGATTCTGTGATGTTTCATTTTTCCTGCCGGCCGTCAAAAGGTCGATCAACTGTACGCTGGAGACAGACCATACATTAAAGGTCATGACAAGCAGGAAAATAACCGCAAAACACAGGGCAGTCTTCTGAAAAGCTCCCACTGAAAAGACAAGCTGGAACTTTGACAGTTCCATGGCAAACAGTTTTAAGGCGACTAAGGATATTCCCTGCGATAATGCAACACCAAGGCATAGGCCTGTCACAAGCGCGATCACCCCAACGCAGAACGTTTCCCCTGCAAATATCCGGGAAATGCGGCCCTTTTTCATGCCAAGAACCATATAGAGACCCAGTTCTTTTTTCCTCCGCTTCAATAAAAACCGGTTCGCATAAATGATCAGGAACGCAAGGACAACGGCAATCAGCACTGTCAGAGTAGAAAGCAGGATGCCGAGCTGGTCATACAAGAGCGTCTTTGTCATACCCATTTCTGAAAAAGCCGGCTGATCTGAAATGGAATTAAATGCGTAAAAGACACTTACCGAAATCATAAGGGTCAAAAAATAGATCAGGTAATCCCGGATATTCTTCCTCACATTTTTTATAATCAGTTTACAAGAGGTCATTCTGCTCACCTCCCAAAACGGAAACCACCTCCAGAATCTTTGCAAAAAAGTCTTTCCGGCTGTCAGCGCCACGGTTCAGCTCATTAAAGATTTTCCCATCCTTGATAAAAAGGATGCGGTGACAGTAGTTTGCAGAAAAGGCGTCATGTGTTACCATGAGAATCGTAGCAGCAAGGCGTTCATTCAGTTCTGTCAGCATGGTCAGCAGCATCCGGGAGGAATTGGAATCCAAAGCGCCGGTCGGTTCATCGGCCATGACCATTGCAGGGTCTGTCACCATGGCCCTTGCCGCCGCCACACGCTGCTGCTGTCCTCCCGACATCTGGTAGGGGTATTTGTCCAGTACCCCGCAGATTCCAAGAGCTTCTGAAATCTGCCGCACTTTCCTTTGAATCTCTGTCGGCTTTACCCCTGCGATAGATAACGAGAGGGAGATATTTTCGTAAGCGTTCAATGTGTCTAAAAGGTTGAAGTCCTGAAAAATGAAGCCCAGCTTCTTCCTACGAAAATCTGCAAGCTGTGAACCGTGCAGAGCGGTAATGTCTTTCCCGTCTACAAAAATATGCCCGCTTGTTACCGTATCAATCGTTGAGATACAGTTTAAAAGCGTTGTCTTTCCGGAACCGGAAGCGCCCATAATGCCCAAAAATTCACCTTTGCAGACCTGAAAGGAAATATGGTCTACGGCCTTTGTCAGGCTGCCCTTGTTGCCGTAATATTTTTGGATATCATCTACTTGTAAGATTGCATTGCTCATCGTATGTTTGTCTCCTTTCCAAAAGGGTAATCCCTACTGCAACCCTAATCTACCATACCGCCTTGAAACCTGCCATTATTTTAGATTACATTTTCATTACCAAAATGTAAGGAAAGCAAAAAGGCGGGTCATAATCCCGCCTCCTGCAAGTAGCTTTCCTGTGGGAAAGACAAAATGACGGTCGTCCCTTGTTCCAAAGCACTTTGAATGGTAATTTCCATGTTCATTTTATTGCAGAGCTTTTTGCAAAGGTACAGACCGATTCCCGTAGATCTGGAATACCTTCGGCCGTTATCCCCGGTAAAGCCTTTATCAAAGACACGGGGCAGGTCTGAAGGGGAAATGCCAATCCCATTATCCGAAATGAGCAGCCGGACAGAATTCTGTTCCTCGTGTGCCGAAAATGAGACTTGTAAATTCTCAGCATGATATTTAATCGAATTGGAAATGATCTGGCCGATGATAAAAGCGCAGCTTTTCGTATCTGCACAGACAAGAACATCCAGCCCGTTAAAAACAGGTCTGCCGCCCGCCTGGATCAGCGGCTTTGAGTAAGTCTTCAGGGCAGAATTTACAAGGGCCTGTAAGGTCGTTTTTTCCACCTTAAAGTCCTTTTCCACTGCCGCAGAGCGGGCATAATATAATACCTGTTCCACAAAACCGTCTATTCTGCGCAGTTCATCGTCAATCCTCAGGGTGACAGGGTTTTTATTGTTCTCCACAATCAGGCGGGCTGCAGCGATCGGCGTCTTGATCTCATGTACCCATGAATCAAGGTATTCCCGGTACTCCTGGCTGTCCTGCTTGGCATCTGCCACCCTGTCATTTTGGTACTTGTTACAACGCCGCAGTATTTCATCCAATATCTGCCCATCTAAAAAACCGGGCTGCATGAGAATTTCCCCAATCAGCGTTTTTCCTCCAGCCGCTCCAGGATTTCCCATAACTGATTATAAAACTTACGCCTACGTAAGTAATCATACAGAAAAGCGCATAAAAACGCCGTAAACAAAATGCTCTCCACAAACAAAATAAAAACTATCGGTATTTCAAGCAGCCAGAGTAACGAGGAAACAAGCAGCCCTGACACTGTCAGACAAAGGAAAGAAAAAATATGGTCTGCCGCATAATCTTTCATTTTCATACAAGGTACCCCAATCCACGCTTTGTCTCCAGATAATCGGGAAGCCCAATCTCTGCCAGCGTTTTCCGTAAGCGGACGATATTTACATTAAGGGTATTTTCATCAATGAATTCTTCGCTCTGCCAAAGGTCATCAATAATAGCATCCCTTGGAATGATGTTCCCTTTGTTTACCATCAGCAGCCGCAAAATCCCTATTTCGTTTTTGGTAAGTTTCTTATTCTGACCGTTATAACTGATTTCTGCCTTTAGTAGATTAAAGGTCAGCCCCTTATGGGTAAGCACCACGCTGTCCTGTGCTTCACTGGCTCTTGAAAGAAGTTTTTGTATTCCTACCAGCAACACTTGCGCATTATATGGCTTGGATACAAAAGCAAGCTGTGCTATGCCATGAAATTCGTCACTGCTCTCACATTGAAAGCCATATTTTTCAAGAAACTGTGTTAACTCTTGCCGAATAGGAACTTCATCCTCAATGATAAATAATTTCATTTATGCTTATTCCTTCCCTGCTTTGTTCTATCATCAATACACTTCTCTATCTCTTTACAATTCCAACCTTATTATTCCATCTCCCTGAACGTGCCAGCCATCCCTCCCACAAGGATCCACTGGCGCTGCATATAGGATTTCAGATTTTCCGTGCTTTTCCGATATGCCTCACAAGCTATTGATGGGTTTCATTCTTTTCTAATACTTCGGCAGAATACCGTTTCCTCTAAAGCAATTTTGCCTGCGAGTATATGTTCTTTTGTATTATTCTCTATCTTCTCCGATTACATTTGAAAGTATTCCATTCCCGGAGGCATCCGGGCGGGCAACGTCACGGACCGTATAAACTTAATCCGTTGCCCGTGATCTCTCTACAATACAAAATGTTATTCTACGGTTTCAATGGAGTCCACAATGCTCATTCCGGCAATCTTTCTTAGCGGAATACAGGTTGCCAGCAAACAGGCTCCGATGGATAGAACCGTACCTTCGGCAATCGGCAGAACAGGGATGGAAACCAACCGAATCGTGTCAGTAGTCGCGGCATTTACAAAAATTGTGCAGATATAGCCAACGATATTTCCAATTACCGCCGCAATCATGCCATAGTATGCGCCCTCCCACAAAAATGTTTTGTAAAGGCTTCCCGCACTCATACCGATAGCACGCTGCATACCGATTTCCATAACGCGAGTATGAATATTTGTGTAAACAGTATTGATGATATTCAAAAGACCAATCAGACCAACAAACAAAATCAATCCCCATGCCAGCAATCGTATCTGTTCAAAACTTTCTTCTAATTGCCTGTCTGTTTCTTCATAGGACAGGTAGGTTGTGCCGGGGATGTCCTGACAAATTTTCTCTGCCACAGCGTCAAATAATTCCCGGTCAGCATCCGCGTTCAAGGTAGGACACATTTCATTATAAATAGCTGTACCTGTCAGTTCGGAATAGATACAATCTGACACTATCACCTGAACACCGTTTGTAAATCCGCTGTTCCCTACGCTTACATATCCGTCATATCCATCCAATGTTGCAATGATCGTAATGTCCCGGCCAGCCACGGAAATTGTATCACCTGCCGCAAAACTTGTTCTTTCCGGTTCCGTTCCCCCGTAGTTTAATGCCAATGGATTTCTCACGATACACGCCTTGCCGGATTTCAAAAGGGTTAAATCTTCCGCTGAAAGTTCGCTGCCCATGAAATAATCCCAATAGTCGTCATTCAGTCCAACTACCTGAAATGTTTCTCCCGGCTGTAATTCAAATCCGAGCGCAATATCGGATATTTGCCCGGCATCGTCTGGCTTATAAAGCAAAAATTGTATTGCTGCCACCGAACTTACAGCACTATTTTGACGTAACTCTTCCAAATCGTCAGCAGAAAATCCTACCGTTTCATTCACTATAGAATAATCCCCTAAATGATTATCCTCCATGCCGCTTGCCGTATTTAACAATGTAGTAAAACTCTGCAAGGCAATAAATACGGCTATGCTCATAACCAATGAAAGAACGGTAATTGCTGTACGGCCACGATTGCGCTTCAAATTCAACCGGGCATAATAAGCCTCAAAATTACGAATTGTCTTTGATTTGCGATTTCTCCGCTTAACCTTTGTATTCCGGCCCGACATGGCAACCGTCGGAGGTACTTTTGCCGCATATTTAGCAGCCGGTATTGCTGCCATAAACGCAAAGATTAGTGTGATTGCAGCACTTATAACGAGAAACGGTACTTTACCCGTACTATTTGCTGAAATCAGGTTTTGCAATTCAGATGTATTCTGCACCATAAATATTTCAGGTGACAAAAAGCTTGTTGCCATTATAATGATACCTTTCGTTGACAAAAGACCAACGATCATACCAACTGGAATGCCGATCAGACACAAAATCAATATCTGTAAAGATACAATGCTGTAAAGCTGGCTCTTTTCACTTCCAATGGCTCTTAGTACGCCATATCCCTTAATGCGTTTGGACACGGATATTTTCAGAATATTATAAATAACCAACCCAGCCGCCAGAAGAATGAGAACACCCACCATGACGCCAGCAACAGCCATAAACGAAAAACCCGAACCGCTGTTTTCAGAGCTTTCTTGGCTGTCAAACCGTATTCCGCAAGCCTGCAAATAAACCTGGTTATAGGATGTATCAAGTTCATGTATTTGGAATTTTTCAATTACGTCATTTACCGTATTTTGAAAGCTTCGCTTATCGGCTGTACGGAAGTCCACATTGTAATATAGGTATTCTTCCGGCAACAACTGTTCGGCTGTATCTGTTCCAACAATCCCTGTAATTCCGCCATAAGAATATCCAATATAATTGCTTTTCGTGATGCCTACAAGGACAAAATCGGCAGTAAATTCAATGGATGGAGCAATATCATGCCGTAAGGTTTTAGAAACAGGCAATGAAATAGTATCGCCTACTTTTCCATCAAAGCCGAGAAATTTAAGCGCATCTTCTGACAATGCGATCTCCATTGCCTGTTCTGGCAAACGGCCCTCTTGGATTTGTGAAATAGCAGGATAGGCGTCGAGGCTGTTACCGACATATTCCACAAGGCCGAGTTTGAGCTGGCTGTTTAAGTCTATGATTCCTAAACTGATAGATGAGCCAATATAGGAAAAGCGGGCATCTTCTTTCAGTTCGGAAAGCTGTTCTTCGGACATTTGAATAAAAGTAGCGTATTTTTCCCCGTTAATCGTAATAGCCTGCTGCTGCCTCATGGCATTTAGAATACCGATAGACTGCCCTATAACCGTTGTTGTAACTGTGGAGAGAATAACAGCTATTAAAATCAGAATGGATGTGACCTTTTGAGCCAGTAATTCTTTCCATGCAAGGATGCGATAAGATTTCATTTTGCTGTCACCTCCGAAAGAACACCGTCTACAATTACAAATTGCCGGTCTGCCATTCTCGCTATACGGCTGTCATGGGTAATGACAACAAGGGTTTTCCCCATCTTTTTCCATATATTTTCCAGTATCCTCATAACTTCGCCGCCGCTTTTGCTGTCCAAATTCCCGGTCGGTTCGTCAGCGAAAATAATATCAGGTTTTGCAATCAGGGCGCGGGCAATCGCTACACGCTGCTGCTGTCCTCCTGAAAGCTCATGGGGCAAGTGGGTAAGGCGGTCACGAATACCCAGCAAATCCGTAAGCTGCTTTAGGTACGCTTCGTCCGGCTGCTTTTTGTCTAACAGCAAGGGCATAATAATGTTTTCCTTTGCGGTCAGGACAGGGAGCAGGTTAAATTGCTGGAAGATGAAACCAATGCGCTGACGGCGAAAAGCAGACAGTTCTTTGTCAGTAAGTCCGTATATGTCTTTTCCATCGTATGTCAGGCTGCCGGAGGTCGGTTTGTCCAGTCCGGACAACAGATGGAGCAAGGTGCTTTTCCCGCTGCCAGACGGTCCCATGATAGAAATAAAATCGCTTGACGCAATTTCAAGATTGACTTTATCCAGCGCAACAACGCGGCTTTCACCACTTCCATAGATTTTTGATAGTTCCTTTGCTTCAATGTTCATAAAAACACTCTCCTTATTTGTAGTCTAAGGAGAGTGTAAAATAGAAATCTCAAAAATCGCTCAAGATTTTGAATTTATTTGGAAAGAAGCAGCAGCCATTGCACCATAACCTTGTCTGTTTTCCAGTGCAAGTGTTCCTCCATGCTTTCGGCATAGCGTCTGGCTGCTGTATAATCCCATGCCAAAGTGTGCGGCATCTTCTTTCATTTTTCCAAATGGTTTCGGGCCGTTCCGTATCAACTCCACAGGATAGCCGGGGCCATCGTCCGTAACCAACAGAAGCAAAAAATTACCTTGCCTTTCCAGATGGATGATGATTTTACTTTTTGCAAACCGGGCCGCATTTCCAATCAAATTTTCCGCGACAGTCAGAAACAATCCATGATCTAATTGCGTTGTCCCATTATCAGGCGCAGAAATGGATAGTTCTAATGTTCCTGCAAGAAGTTTTGCTGTATCTTCTAATTCGGAACATAATAGAGAATAAGAACATTCGCCTAACCGCACCGGCATTTGCTCTAACCTCTGTATGCTGCTCATGGCCTCTACATACTGTTCAATACGCAGGGTATAGCTTTCCAGCCTGTCAATGGCCTGCTGATCTGCCGTACCCTTCCGCAATAGTTTTACAGTTCCTTTTAAGACTGTAATCGGATTGCGTAAATCATGGGAAAATGCGGCATTTAGGCGTTTACGTTCTTCTGCCTGCCTCCATAGCTCCTGATTTGATTTCAAAAGTTCTTCACGCATTGTATCAAAGGCGGCGCAGAGCCGGCCTAATTCATCATCAGAGTGAACCGGCATGGAAAAGTCAAGGTTGTGGTTTTGAACCCTTGTGATACCATTCTGTAGTGCGGCAATCGGCTGTTTCAATTTGATACGGTAATATAGGACGCCAGATAGCGCCAGTCCACCCATCGGGAGAATAATGCAGGACACGATTTGAATGATATTAAGCGCCGACAATATTCTTTGCTGTGATGCCGTAGGAGTTTCCAGACTAACGATTGAACCATCTGATAAAATTTCAACTCCACCAGTCGGAAAGGTCTTGCTTATCAAATTGCATATCAGAAAAATTTGCCCTAATAGCAGGAGAGCCAGCAAAACACAGGAAGCGGACAAGATAAGAAAAGATTTCTTTAATCCCATATTTTTCAAGCGTTCCACCGATAACCACACCCCCAAACCGTATCAATATAGCTATGAAGCGTACAAGCGGCCAGTTTTGCCCGGATTTTTCTGATATGTTCCATGACGGTATCGCTGCTACCGTTGCCATCAAGCCCCCACACCGCTTCATAAATCCTCTCCCGGTCAAATACCTGTCCGGCGTTCAGCGAAAGCAACTCCACAATGTCGAATTCCCTTTTTGACAAAGCAACGGGCGCTTCTGCCACTGTAACAGTACGGGCCGAATAGTCAATCGCCAGCTCACCAAAAAAACGAACGGTTGTCTTATTCCTATGTCTTTGCTCTCTCCGTAGGTGTGCGGCAACTCTCGCCCCTAATTCATCCGGATCAAAGGGCTTGACGATGTAATCATCCGCCCCTACCTGAAAACCAATAATTTTATCCGCTGATTCTACTCTTGCTGTCAGAAAAAGAATGGGGCAGGTAATATGTTTCCGAATTTCCTGGCACAGGGTCAGCCCGTCCATGTCCGGCATATTGATGTCAAGCAAAATCAAATCCGGCTGCTTTGCTAACTTTTGAAGCGCTTCCTTTCCGCCGTAAGCGGTCAGCACTTCATATTGAGAGGAAAAGTAGCTTGCCATTGTGTCTACAATTCCCGTTTCATCATCTACGATAAGAAGTTTCTTCTTCATTGCTATAACCTCGATTTTCGCTTGTGTTACTCCATTGTATCATCTAAATCTCAAAAAACACTCAAACCAGCACAATTATTTGTCCGTAAATTGTGGCGGTAGCCTGCAGCTCTGCTCTTACATATTATACATTTCTTCCGGACGATCTGGCAGGCAATCCTCATAACTGCAAATATCCTGCTCTGTATGGTTCGTGTATTCCACCTGCACACGCCATGACGGGCTGCCCTCCGGTTCCTGTTGGGGCTGAATTTCCAATCCGTCCCCCCCCCAAAAAAATTTCCACGCAGACAAGCCGAACCGGAAATGGTGCACAGATTTCACATACCTCTTTCTTAAAAATGGAGATGTCTGATACAACTGCGCCATCATAGACCTCTATGACCGGAACGTGGTGACCAGCATAACAAACCGGAACATCACCAGTGGCCTAGCAATCCGCACATTGCAGAAAGCAGCCGCCACATATACATCAACCATTTTATTTCTCCATACAATTCCAATTTCCCAATTCTGTTTATGTTTGTATTTTCCTTCTACTTGATAAAGCCTGCCGGTATTTCCATCATGACATTTGCATCATAAGCATTGGAAACTGCCGCCATCTGCCTTTCACCGGTCCATGCCTTTGCCAGCCTGCTTCTCTCCTGTTCTGCTTTTGCAGTTTTTTCATTCAACAATTCCTGCCGTTGCCTCTTAGCCTGCGCCCGCTTTTCCAGATATTCTTCCAGCAGTTCCTTCTGCCTGTCTTTCTTTCCACTTGTTTTCTTATAAAAACTATCCTGAGAGCGTGCAAAAAATTCCGAGTCATTGTTGGGGCCGGACCATGAATCTCCCCTGTAATCTTTCTCGGTTGCTCCTACCGTTATCAGTAATGACGCTTTTAGAGGGGCAAAAGATGAAGTCAGATCACGCTGAAGCACCGACATTATTTTTGCTCTATATTCCGGATCGGCTTTCATATTTTTAAAAGCCTCCTCCGATATATTAACTGCCAGATTGATGATTGTACTATTCTTTGGTATCCTTTCAAGTTCCGCGTAAAATTCCTTCTTGAACAGCTCCATTTCTTCCGCTTCGGATAATTCCTTTGTGTTTTCCGTTTTTTCCAATGCAAATTTTTCCGCACCGTTTATATTATTTGTTGTTTTCACATGATTCTGATAAAAATTCTGTCCTACTCCGCTGATAGCCATTTTTAATCCTCCTTTTAAACCGTTTTTAAGTTTCGTTTCATGCAAAGCCATTTACTTATTATCTTCCACCTCCCGTTACTGCAGCATGACTGTTACATGGAACACATCGCCTTTCACCTGCTGTTTGTGCCACATCCGGTCTTCAACTGACTTATCGGAAAGATAAGGGAGATTTTTAACGTCTACTTCATGAATGGTTAATCTGGTTACATGAATCGCAGATTTAAAAATAAAGGATGGTTTAACACAAAAAACGGGCGGTGTCCTGTCGACATCGCCCGTGTTGGGATTTTAATCATTGATTATCTGCTACTGCCCATCCGAGCCGGTAAGTTTCACATTTTTATCCCGGTACAATTCGGTTAAGACAGCATTGGCACTGATATCCAGTTCACTGATTCCGTTTTCCTGGCAAAAAAGCGCTTCCAGTGCCGGATTTGAACCGATATCTAATTGAGTAAGTGCATTGGACTGGCAGCTTAATCTTTGAAGTAATGTATTCGCATGAACATCTAACTCCGTCAGCCTGTTATAGCCGCAGGTAAGCGCTTCCAGCGCAGGAACGGCCCGTACGTCCAATGCTGACAGTTCATTATTTGCGCAATTGATCACTTTCAGAGCCGCATTTGTAGAAATGACAAAATCGGTCAGTTGATTTTGTTCGCAACTTACTTTTACGAGTGACGCATTTGCACTGATGTCCAGATCGGTCAGACTGTTGGAGCCGCATTTTAACTCTGTCAGTGCCGCATTCGCATTTACATTCAGTTCTGTCAGGTCATTTCCATCGCAATGCAGACTCATCAGAGCTTTATTCTTGCGAACATCCAGCTCCGACAGGCGGTTACCTGCACAATCCAGTGTTTCCAAAGCAGGGCTTTTACTCAAATCCAGACTCGACAGGCGGTTATCACTGCAGACCAGCATTTTCAATGCCTGTGTCTTTTTCAGGTTCAGACCGGTAATACGGTTTCCGCTGCAGTATACCTCCACCAGATTTTTGGTTCCGCCCAGGCCGAGTGTCTTCATACCGTTAAAAGAACAGTTTACATACGCCAGTGCGGAATTTTTGGACGTTTCCAGCTTTCCCAGATGGTTATAGGAACAGTCCAGATACGTGAGTGTTTTCACACCGCCGATGTTCAGACCGGTCAGTTCATTCGACGAACATCTCAGATCGGTCAACGCAGGATTGCTGCTGACATTCAGACTTAAAATCTGATTGGCGTCGCAGCTGAGTTCTTTTAACGCCGGATTTTTTGCCGTACTCAGCTTTGTCAGCCGATTTGTCTCACAGGAAAGCGCAGTCAGAGCAGCATTGTTACGAATATCCAGTTCTGTGAGCCGATTCTGATTGCAGCTTAATATCGTCAATGCACGGTTATTTTTCACATCCAGCTCTGTCAGCTGGTTCTGATCGCAAATGAATACTTCCAGTGCTTTATTTGCGCTTACATCCAGTGTTTTCAGCTGCTGCCCGGAACAGTCCAGATGCTTTAACGCCGTATTTTCCCGAATGTCAAGGCCGGTCAGACGACCGCCGCTGCAGTCCAGATATTCCAGTGCAGTCAATCCTGCAAAGGAAATGTCTCCGTGCAGTCCCATTTGCGGCCATACGATTTTTGTCAGCCTGCGTTCTTTTCCGATATCTGTCCATGTATACTGATCGGAATCATCCGCATTTGAGCTGATCGATGCATCTGGCTGTGTCTTTATAATCGCTTTCAGTGCGGCCACATCCGCTGCGTTTTTCTTCTGCCCGGATTTCTTTTCCACACGAATGACGCAGGATGCCGTTTCTTCGGTGCCCTGAATGGATACCGTAATCTTTGCGCTGCCTTCTTTCTTCGCCTTAACCGTACCACCGCCGGTTACCGTTGCAACTTCGCTTTTGCTGCTGGACCAGATCATTTTCTTCCCTTGCAGCTCATCCTGCGAAACGGTTGCTTTCAATTTGACGGTTTTTCCTTTTTGCAGCGTATACGTGGAATAATTCAGCGTAACCGCATCCGTTTTTCCGGCCGCAAAAACAGTCGTCAACGATGGCTGTACAGAAGAAGCAGTCCAAAATCCGCAAATCCATGCAAAAACGATCCAAATAGAAGCAGCAAGCAGAATCATCTTCCTCCGGATACCGCCTGTTCGCATTTGTATGGTTTGTCTGTTTTCCCAGCTTATCCCATGCATTGTTTTGCCCGCCTCCTTCCCTTTCCTGCAGCGTGGCTGAAAATATGTTTCAGACACGCTTTTATGTTTTATTATTTTTGAACAAGGTTTACAATTCTGCCCGGTACATAAATCTCTTTGATTACCGTCCCGGCCAGTTTGTCAGCAATTGCTTCTTTTGCTTTGGCAATAACATCCTCCTTGGCCGCGTCTTTGTCAACAAGAATCGTGGCCTTTACTTTTCCGTTGATCTGAACCGCAATCTCAACAGTCGCCTCGATTGTCTTTGCTTCGTCATATTCCGGCCATTTCTGCTCGTATACATGTCCTTCAAAGCCCATAATCTCCCACAGTTCTTCGGTAATATGCGGGGCTGTCGGATTTAGCAGCAAAAGCAGCGTCCGGTATTCCTCTCCGGTCAGGCTGTTCTTTTTATAAAAATCATTGATCAGCGCCATCATTGCCGCAATTGCCGTGTTGTATTTCAGATTTTCATAATCACTGCTGACTTTTTTTATCGTCTGGTGCATTTTTGTCTCCAGATCTTTGGAATAACCGTTTTCGTCCGTCGTCATATCCTGCAGCTTCCATACACGCTCCAAAAATCTGCGGCAGCCTTTTACGCCGTCCTCGGACCAGGAAGCGGCAAGGTCAAACGCACCGATAAACATTTCATACGTACGAAGCGTATCTGCACCATAATCTCTTACAATATCATCCGGATTTACGACATTTCCTCTGGATTTGGACATCTTTTCTCCGTTTTCACCAAGAATCATCCCATGCGAAGTACGCTTTTGATATGGTTCCTTACATGGCACCTGCTTTTGATCATAAAGGAACTTATGCCAGAATCTGGAGTACAGCAAATGCAGTGTCGTATGTTCCATACCTCCGTTATACCAGTCTACCGGCATCCAGTAGTCCAACGCCTCTTTTCCTGCAAGCGCTTCTTCATTATGCGGATCCGTGTAACGCAGAAAATACCAGGAAGAGCCGGCCCACTGCGGCATCGTATCCGTTTCCCGGTTTGCCGGGCCGCCGCAGCATGGACAGGTTGTACGAACCCAATCCGTCATCGCCGCCAGCGGAGATTCTCCGTTATCTGTCGGCATATAGCTTTCTACTTCCGGTAATTCCAGCGGAAGCTCGCGCTCATCAATCGGAACATAACCGCATGTTTCACAATGTACAATCGGAATCGGTTCGCCCCAGTAACGCTGGCGTGAAAATACCCAGTCTCTTAATTTATAATTGGTCTTTGCCGTACCGATCTGTTTTTCCTCCAGAAACGCAATCATTTTCTTCTGCGCTTCCCTGACATCCAGACCATTGATAAAATCGGAATTCACAAGGATACCCGTAGCAACATCTGTAAAAGCTTCTTTTGAAATATCCGCTTCTTTTCCGTTTTTGGACACAACCTGTATCATTGGAAGGTCAAATTTTTTCGCAAACTCCCAGTCACGTTGATCATGCGCCGGCACCGCCATAATAGCGCCCGTACCATAAGACATTAATACATAGTCGGAAATCCAGATCGGTATTTCTTTTCCGTTTACCGGATTGACCGCCGTCAGTCCGTCAATTTGAACGCCTGTTTTTTCCTTTGCCAGTTCCGCACGTTCAAAATCCGATTTGTGTGCTGCCTGTTCCCGATACGCATCAATCTCATCCCAATTTTTTAATTCTGCTTTATATTTTTCAATAATCGGGTGTTCCGGTGATACAACCATATACGTAACACCAAACAGCGTATCGGAACGCGTTGTATAAATGCGCAGCTTATCTTCTTTATTTTAATAGAAAAATCCACTTCCGCACCGTTGGATTTTCCAATCCAGTTTCTTTGCTGTGTTTTTACCCGTTCAATGTAGTCCACATCCTGCAAGCCTTCGATCAGCTTATCCGCATAATCGGTAATTTTCAGCATCCACTCACTTTTTACTTTACGCACAACCGGAGAGCCGCAGCGTTCACACACGCCGTTAACCACTTCCTCATTTGCAAGACCGACCTTGCAGCTCGTACACCAGTTGATCGGCATTTCTTTTTTATAGGCAAGTCCCGCCTGAAACAGCTTTAAAAAGATCCACTGTGTCCACTTATAATAATTAGGGTCCGTCGTATTCACTTCCCGGTCCCAGTCAAACGAATAGCCTAACGAATGGAGTTGTTCTTTGAATCGTACGATATTGTTTCTTGTGACGGTCTTCGGATGTATTTTATTTTTAATCGCATAGTTTTCCGTCGGCAGACCAAACGCATCCCATCCCATTGGATACAATACGTTATACCCCTGCATCCGACGCTTACGCGCAACAATATCCAGCGCCGTATACGGCCTTGGATGGCCGACATGCAGTCCCTGTCCGGATGGATACGGAAACTCCACCAGCGCGTAGTATTTTGGTTTGGAATAGTCATCCGATGCGGCAAAAGCTTTCTCATCATCCCAGATTTTCTGCCATTTCTGCTCGACGACTTTGTGGTTGTATACTTCTGACATATGTTCCTCCATTTTTAGTTTTTATTGTGTGTATGATTTCATACCTGCATTTTACTCACCTGATACCGGAAACACTTAAATTCTACCACATCATACCTATTTGTCAATAAAAACACAACAATGTATGGAAAATTCAGGCTCTAAAACGTTACTGTTCACACCTGCGGCGCTCACAGTAACTGAATCCGGCACATTGAAAGTTCGCCTGCGGCGAAGCGCCGGATTCTTTGGCTAAATTTACTAATTCTTACGGACTTTGCAGTAAATGCAAAGTCCTGGTGTGAACAGGAACTCTAAAACGAATCCAGATGAATCGCCACCATATGGTCCAGTGGCGCCAGCGCCTTCCCTTTGCCGTCCGTGCCTTCCATATATTTTTGCGCGCCCGATTCAAACAGCACCAGCAGCTCGTCTCCCGCAATTGCCAGTTCTTCCGAGCAAGGCGGCATTTCCACGCATTCCGCCGGCTTTTCCGGGTGTTTGCTAAGGTCATAAGCGGATTTGTATACTTTAATATAAGACGACTTTTCACGTCCGAAAGAAGTACTCAGGTAAACATGCCCTTTTTCATCAAATGCGACCCCCTGCACTTTATCCGGTATGGCAAATTCTTCACATTCCTCCGGCGAACCATTCGTAAAACGGTAGGATTTCATCACGGATTTAAAAAATCTGGTATGCGTGGCTATCCACAGTTTTCCGCTGAAATAGGTAATACACGACGGTGAGTTGGACACCCGGTATTCCTCGTGCTCCTGTGTCAGCTCAATCGTCCTGCCCGGCTTATGCCGTGCCAGTTCGCGAATAAGAGCATAGTCCAGCCGTTCAATCGTACGATAGTTGGAATGGCAGACCCAAAGACTTTCTCCATCATAGCAAATGCCTCCCAGATGACTGCCCGGCTTCATGGAAAGTGTCATCAGATATTCTCCCGTTTTCCGGTCAAAGACATACAGGCATCCGTAGTTTTCTTTTTCCCCCGTGCTGTACGAAGTAACAAAGATCAATTCCTCTGTCACGCACAGACCTTGTGGACACTGATCTACATTAAATAATTTATTCGCAATATAATCTTCAAATCTGGTATATGGCATTCCTGGAATATCCAGATCTTCTAAAATCCGATAGTTCATATCTGCCAGCTTTTTTTCAGGTGAACGCGTCAGACTGGAGGCTCCGTAAGAATACAGCTGGATATTCATGGAAGCGGATATTTTCTTTGTCCACTTCGCAAAAAGAATCAGATTTCCGTCTTTGCAGTCCGTAATTTCCGTCAGCGGATGTTTGTAGCTGCTGTCCGTGTACCAGCCTGCAAAATTATATCCTTCTCTGCGCGGAGACATCAGCTTTAACGGCAACAGCTGTTCATAATACACAGATGGGTTCCTGTAATGGTTTTCACCCAGATTCAGGTTGTAGATAATATCATAGACCGGGATGCTGCTGTTTGCATTACGTGCTTCGTTTAACGTATATGCATAATCCAAAGAAGGAGAAAGCGGTCGTTCCATGGCGCCGCGCCCCTTCGTGAACTGTGGCTGTTCCAACAGCAGAACAACGACCAGCAGAATGCAGAGCATGATACGCGCCATTTCCCTTGGCTCCTCCTTCCGTAATTTCCATCTTTTGGAATTCAAACAGTTTCCGGCGTATGTTTGGTCTGGTATGCTTCAAACATACATCGGACAATCAGATAGTGTGTCTGTCTTATTCTTCAATATCTACCAGCTTATTTGCGCGAGCTTCGATTTCACGTTTCTGAACGTCTTCCGGAGCCTGCTCATAACGGGCAAGTTCATAACGGTAAGTGCCTTCTCCGCCGGTAATAGAGCGCAGCACGGTTGTATACCCGTCCAGTTCTTTATACGGAATGTCGGCAATAATTTCCTGCTTGCCGCCTTCCACCGGATTCATGCCAAGTACGCGGGCACGGCGTTTATTTAAATCACCCATAATATCACCCGTATACTTATCCGAAGCCGTAACCGTCATGGAAGCGATTGGCTCTAATAATACCGGAGACGCCTGTAAAAATCCTTTTTTAAACGCCTGTGCCGCAGCCACCTTAAACGCAAGCTCGGAAGAATCTACCGGATGGTAAGATCCGTCATACAGATTTGCCTTAATGCCGAAAACAGGATAAGCTGCCAGCGGACCGCTTTTTACGGATTCCTGAATTCCCTTTTCTACCGCAGGGAAATAATTTTTCGGAACGGCGCCACCTACGACAGACTGTGAGAATTCATACGGTTCTTCCAGATTGCCGGACGGTTCGAACGTCATCTTTACATGGCCATATTGCCCGTGTCCGCCTGATTGTTTTTATATTTATATTCAACATCTGCTTTTTTCCTTATCGTTTCACGGAAAGCAACTTTTGCCTTTCCAAGTTCGATTTCTACTTTATAGCGGTTTAAAAGCTTGCTGACAACAACATCCAGCTGCTGTTCTCCGATTCCGTAGAGAAGTGTCTGGCCGTTTGCACTGTCATTGACAACTTTTAATGTCAGATCTTCATGCGTCAGCTTTGTAAGAGCCTGCGAAGCTTTATCTACATCCGCTTTATTTTTCACCTTATAACGCTTGCATGTATAAGGTGTCGATATCGTTGTACGGATATACAAAATCGGATTTGCCTTTGTAGAAAGAGAATCGGTTGTACGTGCTTTGTTCAGCTTTGCAAGCGCGCCGATATCTCCGGCATGCAGCTCTTTGACTTCTTCTGCTTTTGCACCTCTCATTACATAGAGTTTCCCGATTTTTTCTTCCGTATCCCTGTGATAATTTAACATTACATCATCCGTCTTCAAAACGCCTGAATTTACTTTGATCAGAGAGTATTTTCCAATAAATGGATCCTGAATCGTCTTGAATATGTAAGCGGACTTCGGTTTTGAAAAGTCATAATCTGCCTGATACACTTCGTTTGTTGTAGCGTTGATACCCGCACACGCTCTTTTATCCGGACTTGGGAAGTATTTTGTAATATCGTCCAGCAGCGTATAAACGCCCTGTGCCAGAATACAAGAACCCATCGAAACAGGCACCATGCTGCCGTCCAGTACGTTGACACGCAGCGCCTGACGGATTTCATTTTCCGAAAATTCTTCTCCGTTAAAATAGCGGTCCATAAACTCTTCGCTCGTCTCTGCTACCGCTTCTACAAGCGCTTCTCTGCATTTTTCCAGATTTGCCACGGAATAGTCCGGCATATCCATCGGAACTACTTCACCTTTTTCATTCCAGCGGTTTGCCGTCTGAGCCACAATATTTACATAACCGATAAATTTCTCATTTTCACGAATCGGCAAATGGAATGGTGCGATTTTTTGCCGTACAGTTCCTGAAGATCTTCCACTACCTGTCTAAAGCTCGCGTTGTCAATATCCATATCCGTTACAAAGAACATACGCGGCAGCTTATACCGTTCACACATTTCCCAAGCTTTTTTCGTGCCGACTTCAATACCGGCTTTGCCGCTGACAACAATGATTGCGGCATCTGCCACGCTGACAGCTTCTTCCGCTTCACCTACAAAGTCAAAATATCCCGGTGTATCTAAAATATTAATCTTTGTATTATCCCACAAAATCGGAACTACGGTCGTCTGAATGGAAAACGAACGTTTGATCTCTTCTTTATCAAAGTCACTGACCGTATTTCCGTCGCTGATTTTTCCCATACGGCTTGTCTGGCCGGACAGATACGCCATTGCCTCCACAAGACTTGTTTTTCCTGCTCCGCCATGTCCCAAAAGCACTACGTTGCGTATCCTGTCTGTTGTAAATACCTCCATGAATCTCTTACCTCCTGCACATATATTTGTTTTGTTGCAAACACTATATTAATTCTAACAAAGTTCATGGGCAATTACAACAATTTTTTCATTTTTTTGCACAATATATATAGCAAAATGAACAGTTCGTGCCATCGGATTCCATCCGGCCTGCCAATGGTTATAAATCAGCATTGACTTTCCGACTGCGAATCATTAAAATATTAATACCAACAGGAAATGAGGAACCTATTCTATGGAAATAAATAACATAAAAAAAATCAGCTTTATCGGCTTAGGGCTGATCGGCGGCTCAATCGCCAGAACATTGAAACGTATCTGTCCGCAGATCAGGCTGTTTGCCGTCTCCGGACGCCAGTCTACCATTACCGAAGCTTATGAGGCGGGAGTTATTGAAATGCTGTGATGCCGGATCTTTGTGAAATATCAGATTCCGATTATATTTTCTGTGTACCCCGGTGCAGCAAAACCTTTCTTATCTAATGCAGTTAAAAGAACACATTTCGCCGCATACAATTATAACGGATGTGGGAAGTGTGAAAGGCGATATTCACCGCGCAGCTGTAAAAGCAGGACTGGAAGCACAATTTATCGGCGGTCATCCTATGGCCGGTTCGGAAAAAACAGGCTTTTCTTCTGCAACAGCTTATCTGCTGGAAAATGCCTATTATGTCATCACGCCGACTTCCCGCACACCTGCCGGGCAGGTCAGCCGTTTTCGCAGCCTCGTATCTGCTCTTGGCGCCATTCCGCTTGTGCTGGATTATGATCTGCATGACTTTGCAACCGCAGCGATCAGCCATCTGCCGCACATGATTGCCTACAGTCTGGTCAACCTTGTAAAAGAGATCGACGACTCCGACCAGACAATGAAAACCATTGCCGCCGGCGGATTTCGAGACATGACGCGAATCGCAGCATCGTCTCCTGTGATGTGGCAGGATATCTGCCTGTCTAATAAAGAACAGGTACTGCAATTGGTTGATCTGTATACCAGACAGCTGGCAAAGCTGCGTTCTTATATCGAAGCGGAACAAAAAGACGCCATGACCGCCTATTTACAGAAGCCAAAGACTACCGTGACTCCCTGAACATTCGTCAGTCCGGTTCCATACAGCCGGTATATGAATTATATTGTGATTTAATAGATGAAGTAGGCGGTATTGCAACCTTGGCTACCCTTCTCGCAAGTAACAGCATCAATATCAAAAATATCGGCATTGTACATAACCGTGAATTTGAAGACGGTGTGCTTCATATAGAACTTTATGACCAGGCTTCTCTGGATACTGCGGTTACGCTGCTGAAAAAATATCATTATACCGTTTACAAACGATAACTTCACGAAAATAAAGGAGATTATATCATGTTGATCAAACCAGCCGGCTCCTTAAAAGGAGAAATCCACATTCCGGGAGACAAATCCATATCCCACCGCAGTGTTATGTTCGGCGCACTGGCCGACGGACTGACCGAAGTCACACACTTCCTGCAGGGTGCGGACTGTCTTTCTACGATTTCCTGCTTTCAAAAACTTGGTATTGCCATCGAAAATACAAAAGACCGCATTCTCATTCACGGCAAGGGTCTGCACGGCCTGCGTCCGTCAGCATCCATGCCGGATGTGGGCAACAGCGGTACAACCGTTCGTCTGCTTTCCGGTATTCTGGCCGGACAGCCTTTTTCTTCTGCTCTGACCGGAGATGCTTCGATTCAAAAGCGTCCGATGAAGCGCATTATCACTCCGTTGCGTGAAATGGGAGCCGACCTTTTCGCAGCCAACGGAAATGACTGCGCACCGTTGACGATTAACGGCTCAAAACTGCATGGCATCGACTATACTTCTCCCGTTGCATCTGCACAGGTAAAGTCGTGTGTACTGCTCGCCGGATTATACGCAGACGGCAGCACAAGCGTTACGGAACCTTACTTATCCAGAAATCATACCGAACGAATGCTTGCTTCTTTTGGCGCGGATATCTCCAGCCATGGCACAACGGCAGTCATCCATCCGAACCCGGTATTGACCGGCCAAAAAATCGACGTACCGGGTGATATTTCCTCTGCGGCATATTTTCTTGCGGCCGCGCTGCTTGTGCCAAATTCCGAAGTGCTCATTCACAATGTCGGCATCAATCCGACCAGAGATGGTATTTTGCGCGCAGCCGCATCTATGCATGCAAATATCACAAAATTAAATGAACATACAATATCCGGAGAACCGGTCTGTGACCTTCTGGTCAAATCCGGCAGCCTGACCGGAACCGTCGTCGAAGGTGATTTAATCCCTGCACTGATTGACGAAATTCCGATTCTCGCCGTTATGGCAGCTTTTGCAAACGGCACCACCATCATAAAAGACGCAGCCGAACTAAAAGTGAAAGAATCCAACCGCATTAACACCATTGTCACAAATCTGAAAAACATGGGCGCCGATGTAACCGCCACCGAAGATGGTATGATCATTCAAGGCGGCAAACCGCTGCATCATGCGGTCATAGATTCTCACGACGACCACCGGATTGCCATGTCCTTTGCCGTCGCAGCGCTCTGCGCGGAAGGCGGCGCAGAAATTGAAAATGCCGAATGCGTGAATATTTCCTATCCTAAGTTTTATCAGGATTTAAATTCCTTGTGTTGTTAAAAATACCCCCTGTCTCAGATTATGACAGGGGGTTTATTTTATCGGTTATTTTTGTTCAAACACACGCCTGAAACTCTACACTTCATAATCCAGGCATACTCTTGTCTTCGTATACGGACGCACTTTGCTGTCCGCTACTTTTACATGCTCCGGATGCTGCGCATAACCTTTCAGCGCCGCTTCATCTTCAAACAGAGAATCCAGCATCAGATCCGCATTCGAAGAACTTAATCCGTCTTTATTTACATGGATTTCAACAAGTCCCGGAATCTTTCCGTGCAGTCCTTCCAGCCCCTGCTTGATCTCCGTCTTAATCGTTTCCTTTTCCTGTTCGGACAGTTTGTCATCCAGCTGCCACAATATTACATGTTTTACCATTATTCGTTCTCACCTCCGAATATATCATCTTCCATATTTTACGTAATTGCTAAATCAGCCAAACCGGCACATACCAGTTTTTTTCATCCACAGGCAGCAGATCACCGGCCATGCAAATCACGCTTCCTGTCCCTATCTCAGCCTTTAGTGATTCCAAACCTTCGAAAGCTTCCGCACGGGTCACCGGCTCTAATACATGGAAATTCTTAATCGCTGTTTTGCCTGGAGAAGCCGCCTTTTTGATCTCAATCGGGGAAAGCACACCATTCTGATAAAGCAGCAGATCAATTTCCTTTTGGTCTTTATCTCTGTAATAGAAGATCGGAGGCTCTTTCCCTGCGTTTAGATAGCTCTTGTAAATTTCCGAAAACACATAACTCTCAAAAAACGCTCCGGACATTGCTCCTCTCTCCAGCGCTTCGGGATTTCCCCATTTTAACAGATAAGCTGCCAGTCCGGTATCCAAAAAATGAAGAAGAGGCATTTTAACAACCCGCTTCAGTGCATTGTTGTGGTATGGCTGCACAAGTGTGATGATATGCGACGATACCAAAATAGAAAGCCATTTTTTTGCCGTTGGCGACGAAATACCGACAGCGCCTGCCAGTTCTTCATAAACAACAGGCTTTGCAGTATGTGCGGCTACAATTATCATGAAATTGTAAAACTCCATCTCATCGGCGACTTGCGCAAGATCGCGGATATCTCTCTGCAGATACGTATCCACGTAGGAGCGGTAATAGATCTCCCAGTCCATATTTGTATCTGCATAAAGCTCCGGCATAGATCCTTTAAAAATTCTTCCGAAAATTTCATTCAGGCCCTTTGGGGTTCTTACAGATAAACGATTCATCAGGTATGACGCATCCGTTTGGAACGGACTGCTTGGCTCCTGATAGATTTCCGCATCCGACAATCCCAATAAATGCACAATGCCCACCCGTCCCGCAAGGCTCTCGCTTACATTTTCCATTAATCGAAAGACCTGAGAACCCGTAATCCAGAAATCGCCCTTTCTTTTGGAACGGTCCGCACTCATTTTGATATATGGCAGCAGCTCCGTTGCGTACTGAATTTCATCAATCAGTACCGGCGGAGTATATCTCTGTAAAAACAGTGCCGGATCGTGTTTTGCCAAATATCTCACATCCGGATCATCCAGCGTTACATATTTTCGTTCTTCCCCTGTGCCTTGCCGTATTTCTGCCAGTTTCTGCAGCAGTGTGGTTTTTCCCACCTGCCTGGGACCGGTCACCAACAACACGGGAAACATACCAGAAAGCCGTGTAATCGTATCTTCTGCAGCACGTTTAATATATGGCATGACAACCTCTTCCTTCTATTACAATTACAATAGTTGCATGTGCTCTTTACTCACCCAATATACATTGCATCTCCAAAACTGAAAAAACGATACTTCTCCCGCACTGCCTGCGCATAGGCATTCAGTACATGTTCTCTTCCGGCCAGTGCGCTTACAAGCATAATCAGCGTGGACTCCGGCAGATGAAAATTCGTAATCAGTCCGTCAATACAACGAAACCGATAGCCGGGATAGATAAAAATCTCCGTCCACCCGCTTGCAGCTTTCACAAATCCCTGCTCATCTGCAATTGATTCCAACGTTCTTGTGCTTGTCGTACCTACGGCAATCACACGATGACCGTCAGCTTTTGCACGATTGATTTTATCGGCCTGTTCCTGTTCCAGACTGTAATACTCGGAATGCATATGATGTTCCAGCACATTTGCCGTTTTCACCGGACGAAATGTCCCAAGCCCTACATGCAGCGTCACTTCTGCAATATCGACTCCGGCATTTCGAATCTGTTCTAACAGCTGCGGGGTGAAATGCAGTCCGGCTGTCGGAGCGGCAGCCGACCCTTCCTGTTTTGCATAAACGGTCTGGTAGCGCTGTTTATCTTCCAGTTTGTGTGTAATGTAAGGCGGCAGCGGCATCTCGCCCAGTTCGTCCAAAATTTCTTCAAAAATACCCGAATAGGAAAACCGGATAATCCGGTTTCCTTCTTCTGCAATATCTACAATTTCTCCTGTTAAAAGACCTCCGCCAAACCGGATTTTCGTTCCGATTTTTGCTTTTTTTCCTGGCTTTACAAGTGTCTCCCACCGATCGCCTTCCATACGCCGCAGCAGCAGCAGTTCGATTCCTGCCTGCGTTCCTTCTTTTGTGCCATATAGCCTTGCCGGAAGTACTTTTGTATTGTTAAGCACAAGACAGTCTCCCGGGTGCAGATAGTTCACAATATCCCGAAACACATGATGTTCCACGGAGCCGTCCTCCCGGCCCAGAACCATAAGCCGGGAAGCGGAACGGTCTTCCAGCGGATCCTGCGCGATCAGCTCCTGCGGAAGTTCATAAAAAAAATCTTTCACATCCATAAGTTCATTTCCGCCATTATATTATAATAAAATTATATTTTTATCCACACTACTTTCTAAGCTCAACACCTTTTTCTTCCAATGCCTTCACAATATGCCCGATCGGCCCGTTCACCGCTTCATCATCCAGTGTACGATCCG
Source organism: Eubacterium plexicaudatum ASF492 (assembly GCF_000364225.2). Classification (GTDB taxonomy): domain Bacteria; phylum Bacillota; class Clostridia; order Lachnospirales; family Lachnospiraceae; genus Eubacterium_J; species Eubacterium_J plexicaudatum. The sequence continues at coordinate 1,417,729 of NZ_AQFT02000001.1, read as the reverse complement.
ATGCTCGGAAAGTAATGGAATATGCCAAAGATTTATATCCAAGTTTAATTTGATTTCCTTCATAAATATCAAACAGCCGATAACTTTCCAGATACGAACCGCCTTTGCTTGCAATAATCTTTTCGATATCACCGGCTAAAATCTCTTTCGGACATACCATACTCAGATCTCTGGTCACTGCCGGGAATTTTGCAATGCCGGTATACTTCCGGTCAAAGCTGGCCATTTGAACGATCAGCGGCAAATCAATCACTGCCACATAAACGCGATCTTTTATCGAATAATTGGCTGCTACTACCGGATGCACTTCCCCAAAATATCCGATCACATGTTGGTCATAGCGGATTTCAGCCTGTCTGCCCGGATGCAGGAACGGCTTTTCGGCATTCGGATTGTACTCCGGCTTTTTATGCATTCCTGTCTGCTGCAGAAATTCCTCGATCACACCTTTCATTGTAAAGAAATCTCCTTCTCCATACATGCCAAGTGTAAACTGCATTCTTTCATCCGGCAGTTCTTCGGTAAGCGGAAATTCTTTTGGCAGATAAATATTGCCTAACTCATACAGACGTACATCTTTATTTCTTCTGTTGTAATTCGTCGCCAGCGAGGTAAGCATTCCATTTAAAGAAATCGTACGCATAATGCTGAAATCTTCTCCAAGCGGATTGGCAATAACAACCGCTTTGCGCAGTTCGGAATCTTCCGGTATCAGCAGCTTGTCAAACACTTTCGGACTCTCGAAGGAGTATACCATGCCCTGGCTGAATCCACAGTATTCGGCCACATCTCTTGCAACTGCCTCTATGCGCAGTTTAAACGAAAGTTTTCCTGTTGTTGCTTCGCCCGACGGCAAAGTCGTACCGATTTTATCATAACCATAAAATCTGGCCACTTCTTCCGCCAAATCCGCACCACACTCCAAATCCTGTCTCCAGGACGGTATGATCACTTCATTTGACTCTTTATCATATCCTAATTCAATTTTTTCGAAATATCCAAGCATTGTCTCCGGTGTAATGTCTGTTCCGAGAAGCCGATTATATTTATCCGGCTCAAACAAAATCCGTCTGCCTTCTTTTCTTATCGTATAGACATCTACTACACCGCCGACCACTTCTCCGGCGCCAAACTCTTCAACCAGCTGGCAGGCACGATTCATGGCATCTATCGCATTATTTGGATCCAGACCCTTTTCAAACTTTCCGGATGCATCCGTACGCATTCCGATTTTTTTAGCGGAATGACGGATATTGGTCCCGTCAAAACATGCAGCTTCAAACAGCATTGTTTTGACATGATCCGTAATCATAGAATTTTCTCCGCCCATAATGCCGGCGATGCCGACCGGTTTTTCAGCATCACAGATCATTAAGACCGAATCATCCAGTACATGCTCCTGTCCGTCCAGTGTGACAAACTTCTCATCGTTTTCTGCCCGTCTCACAATAATCTGATTCCCGGCAATCGTATCCAGATCGTATGCATGCATCGGCTGGCCATATTCTTCCATAACGTAGTTTGTAATATCTACGATATTGTTAATCGGACGAATGCCCTGTGCTGCCAGTCTGCGCTGCATCCATTCCGGTGACGGCGCAATCCGGATATTTTTCACAACACGTGCCGTATAGCGTGGACACAGTTTGGTATCATCTACACGTACTTTTATATAATCATTGACATCCTCGTCATTTCCGGTCTGCTTAATGACCGGCGGCTGGAACGGCAGGCCAAATGTCGCCGCTGCTTCCCTTGCGATACCGATCACACTAAAGCAGTCTACGCGATTGGAAGTAATTTCATATTCCACAGATACGTCATCCAGTCCAAGCTGTTTTACCGCATCCGCTCCAACCGGAACACCGGCGTCAAAAATATAAATCCCTTCTTCCGGCGCTTCCGGATACATATCTTTGGTAGAACCAAGTTCTTCAATAGAACACATCATACCGTTAGAAACAACGCCTCTTAATTTTCCTTTTTTAATTTTAATGCCGCCTTCTGTCTTCGAACCGTCATGTCCGCCTGCAACGCGTCCGCCGTCCAATACGACCGGAACTTTCTGCCCCTCTTTGACATTCGGCGCTCCGGTTACGATCTGAACAGGATCTGCTTCGCCGATGTCAACCTGACAGACAACCAGTTTATCCGCATCCGGATGCTTTTCGATATTTTTAATCTGTCCGACAACAATCTTATCCAAATCCCGGTCAAATGCTTCATATCCTTCCGCCTTTGTTCCGGACAGTGTCATGGCATCCGCAAATTCCTGCGGCGCAGCCTCCAGTCCAGGCACCATATCTTTTATCCACTTTAAAGAAGTATTCATGCTATTTCCTCCAAAATTTCCATATTATCACTATTTTTCCTGTTAAAACTGAGCCAGAAATCTGTCGTCGTTTTCATATAGCAGACGCATGTCGTCAATCTCATATTTCAGCAGCGCAATCCGTTCCAGACCGACCCCGAATGCAAACCCGGAATATTCCTCCGGATCAATGCCGCTCATTTTCAGCACCTTCGGATGAATCATACCGCATCCTAAAATTTCAATCCAGCCGCTGCCTTTACAAAACCGGCAGCCGCTGCCGCCACATTTAAAACAGGTCACATCCACCTCAGCGCTCGGCTCCGTGAACGGGAAATGGTGCGGACGAAACTTCACTTTCGTATCTTTACCGAACAGTTCTTTTGCAAACTCAGCAAGCGTTCCTTTTAAATCTGCAAATGTAATATGTTTGTCAATGACCATACCTTCGATCTGATGAAAGGACGGAGAATGCGTGGCATCCACTTCATCCGACCGGAACACTCTGCCCGGCGCAATCATACGAATCGGCAGCGGACGATTTTCCATCGTTCTTACCTGTACCGGAGAAGTCTGCGTACGCAGCAATATTTTATTTGTAATATAAAACGTATCCTGTTCATCCTTCGCCGGATGATCGGCAGGAATATTTAATGCTTCAAAATTATAATAGTCATATTCGATCTCAGGCCCTTCCACAACTTCGTATCCCATACCGACAAAAATACGCTCCACTTCTTCCAATGCGATTGTATTCGGATGCCGATGTCCGATACGGCTCTTCTTTGCAGGAAGCGTCACATCAATTACTTCCTGTCTTAACCGAAAATTAAGTTCTGCCTCTTCCAGTTTCTTTTTTGTTTCTTCCAGCATTTCTTCGATGGCAGCTCTTGTTTCATTTACCAGCTGGCCAACTACCGGACGTTCCTCCGGAAGCACATCTTTCATGCTTTTTAATACAGCCGTAAGCTCTCCTTTTTTTCCAAGAAACACTACTCTGACTTCATTTAATTTGGACAGTTCTTCGGAAGACTGTATCTGACGCATTGCTTCTTCTTTGATTTTTTGCAGTTTTTCTTTCATAAACAAATTCTCCTTGTCGAAAAATAAAATAAAAAAACTCCATCCCAAAAAGGGACGGAGATATTCCGCGGTACCACCCTGCTTCCTGCTCCAAGTACGGACCAGACACTCTGCATACGTAACGTGTATGAACGTTTTGAACTACTCATATATCTGCGCAATCACGCTGATATACTTCATCCAAACTGCTCCGGTGTGAAATCCAAAAACTGTCCGTCCTGAAAAAGCTCTCAGCGCCTCACTTTTTCTCTCTGTCAGCGGAACCGGTTTCCGGCTGCTTTATGCCACCTTCTCTGCATTTGTATATTGAAACTTCACTTATTATAGCGCAGTGTATTGCTGAGTGCAAGAAAAATTTGCAAAAAATATAACAAGATTATCGCAAGCGAGTTTTTATAATTGCCCCTCCCAATTCCTGCCGCATTTAGTAATGTATCTCAATGAAGGCAAATTGAATGTGTACGGAATCATGGCAATCGGTAGATAATACTATACAAAATAGGCGTAATTCGTACGTCGACCGTACGCGGATGTAAAGAGGACGACACTGTAAAAAGTGTTGCCCTCCCTCAACTTTAGGATATTTATTTCTTTTTGATTTCGTGGATGATCCAACAAGTGCAGCCTACTATGACCAAACAAATCATCAGCCCGGTAAATCCGATTGCACTAAGGACCAGATCATTCGCACGAAACGGAAAAAAATTAAACATTGCACCAACATACCATAATATAATGTAATTAACGACAATAGAAATTACTATCCGTAACATATCTTTTTCCATTCGGTTCTTCCTCCATATACTGTGTACTGCCTCTCTTTTCATTTACAAAAAAGAGCGTATCAGAAGTTTATATTTGCTTTTCTTGCCTGACTACATAAATCACGAACTTTTAATGTATATCGTCTACCGTCTTTGACAAAATGTGTGCCGCATTGACGAAATTCAAGCAACAGCTGGCAAATGATATTTTTATACCTGATGGGCAGTCCGGAAAAATACTTAAGCGATAATCGGCGTTTTCCTGATTTTCTACAGTACAGCCAACCGTAACATTTTCATATCCGTTATTCCAATCTTTAGGAATACAGGCAGAAAACCTTTCAATCCGCTTTGTCATACAGCCCTCGCTGCAATGGTGACAGCCACGCCAAGGATTCCATATAGCCATTTTCATTCTCCCATTTACTGTTTTACATCATTTTATACGTATTTAGACAAAAGCGCAACAGTGAAAATAAGAAATAGAAGGAAACGGCAGATAATGCGTGCCTCGACTTCAGGAAAAAAATGTGTGTCAGCAGAATATAATTTTATGATAAGTATTAAAAGTTGAGTGTCGACTTTTGATACCGGCATATGGAGGAAATCTGTGAATTCAGCATATTCTAATAGGGTTCTATTAAATCCATATCCGGCGTAGTTTACACCGCCACAGTAATATGTATTTACATTCCAATCATTCACGGGCGGAACGTCCACACCCTCCGGTTCGGCAGGCTCCATCATGAACGCCGACGTTTTCCCCTCGCTGATCTTCTCCGTGAACGCCTTTAGCTTACACCCCTGCCCTCCCCCGGCTTTGCGCCGCAGCGCCCTGAAAGCCTTTATTTTACGGAAAGTCCCAAACGTGTTATCCCCTGTTTAATTTCCGGTTTTTATACGTGACACCTAACGCCCGTTCCCCGATTGATTGGTTCCGGAGATTTCTAACGCCCCTACCATCATTTTATTTTTATTTTGATTGACATTGTAAACCATATCGGATATAATAAAGAAAAAGGAGGTCGTCAAATGGCAACAACACCAACTCAGATTCGAATCGATGCCAACATAAAGCAAGAAGCTTCGGCTCTTTTCAGCCAACTCGGACTGGATATGTCCGGTGCAGTAAATATGTTCCTATATCAATGCGTCCTTCGCGGCGGACTTCCTTTTGCCGTGGAGATGCCAGCATACAGCCAGAAAACCCTTGATGCTATGGCAGAAGCCCGCCGTATTTCCCGCGATCCTGACGTCAAAGGATATTCCAGTATGGAAGATTTAAAAGCGGCTCTTGATGATTGATGTACCAGGTCAAATTTACCACAGCCTATAAAAAGGCTTATAAACTCATGAAAAAACGCGGACTGGATATCTCTTTGCTGAATGAAGCTGTCGACCTGCTGCGTCAGGGCAGGCAGCTCAAAGAACGCTACCGCGACCATGGGCTCACCAGAGACCTGGCAGGTTTTCGAGAATGCCATATCAAGCCGGACTGGCTGTTAATCTATCTCATCGAAAATGATATTTTAACGCTGACCTTAATCGATACCGGTTCACACTCAGATCTTTTCAAGAAATAATGCACAGGCAGGTAGTTCCATCTTTGTTGGGTTTCCTGCCTGTTACTTTTTCTGCCAGCGGTCGCCACACTCCACATGAATCCTCGTATGGCAGGACTGGCAAAGTGACACAAAGAAGCCGTCTACTTCATAGTGAACTGCCTTAATCCGGTCAGCACGTTTTCCGCAGAAAACGAATAAGGCTTTCAATCCGCTTTGTCAGAAAGAGAAAATGTAAATCAGAACGTTCCCGTATCATTTCCCAACATTCCGGACGCCACTTGTCTGCATCTTCTATCAAAAAATCTGATAAAGAACACACATAAATCATTTGCCCGGATTTCATTTTATAATCTTCGTTTTTTGTCCATTCCAATATGATTCTATTAATTCAAAGACAGTATTCCGAAGAAAAACATCCCCACCACAATTTACATTCCAATATGTTTATATTAATTCCACTGCCAGACTGACCGCCGCTGTTGCCGCCACTAGTATTTACATTCCAATATGTTTCTATTAATTCGACGCTATCATGGCTTTCCGGGTTATTTTTATCTTATTTACATTCCAATATGTTTCTATTAATTCAATTCAAGGCTGTATGCTGAATGCGAATGTTCTTGATTTACATTCCAATATGTTTCTATTAATTCTTCGTTCCAATTCCTTTTCCACGCAATCCTGTATAAATTTACATTCCAATATGTTTCTATTAATTCATACACGCAAATATTTTGACCGTCTGATACACTTACATTTACATTCCAATATGTTTCTATTAATTCTCCATCTGCGGTATATTTGTAGCCTCTGACTGATTCATTTACATTCCAATATGTTTCTATTAATTCGAAACAAGAAGTATAAGAGAATATCAAGACAAAAAAATTTACATTCCAATATGTTTCTATTAATTCGAAAGGTTTTTTGAAAACCTTCCGCCGGAATTTAGAATTTACATTCCAATATGTTTCTATTAATTCGATTTTGAATGAAATTAAGGCAAGCTGGGATAAACATTTACATTCCAATATGTTTCTATTAATTCAGCTTATCCACATCTTCCCTGCATTCATCACAGACATTTACATTCCAATATGTTTCTATTAATTCCACTTGCAGATGGAATCAACGCCCTGTCAAAAGCAAATTTACATTCCAATATGTTTCTATTAATTCAGTCGAGGAATTTGCAAAGGTTTCCGTAAAAGATTTATTTACATTCCAATATGTTTCTATTAATTCGATGAAGTTGGCGTGTGGCTCTGCCCAAGCTGCCACATTTACATTCCAATATGTTTCTATTAATTCGCAAAACCACATCGGCTATAAATTTGCCTGTAAGGTATTTACATTCCAATATGTTTCTATTAATTCAAGAGAAATCCGATTGTTTTTGCGCTTATTTTAAGGATTTACATTCCAATATGTTTCTATTAATTCCAGTAATTACCAGAAAAAAGGAAGCGACCTTTTAAAATTTACATTCCAATATGTTTCTATTAATTCTTATAATTTAACAGATTTACACAACATTAACTTTTATTTACATTCCAATATGTTTCTATTAATTCAAGAGTATAAGCGTAAAGGATATGCCCCAGATTTATATTTACATTCCAATATGTTTCTATTAATTCCATGGAGAACGCCGCTGCGCTTTGTATTGAATTAAATTTATATTCCAATATGTTTCTATTAATTCCCACAGGCGGGTGACAATGCATCACACACATTGCCATATTTACATTCCAATATGTTTCTATTAATTCTGCCAAATGATGACAGAAAACGGGAAATGGAATAAATTTACATTCCAATATGTTTCTATTAATTCGGAGAAAAAGCGGTGCCAGTAAGCAATCAGGCAGAAATTTACATTCCAATATGTTTCTATTAATTCTTTCCCGGCCTCCTCTTTTTTTGAGAGCTGCAGGCATTTACATTCCAATATGTTTCTATTAATTCTAGCGAAAACAGCATGTTTTTTGACTACGATCCAAATTTACATTCCAATATGTTTCTATTAATTCACAACACCGATTGAGGATTATATGGCTGAGAACGAATTTACATTCCAATATGTTTCTATTAATTCGAAGATAATCGTCTGGGATGCAATCAAATATATAAATTTACATTCCAATATGTTTCTATTAATTCTTTGAAACGGTAAAGGGCGAAATGTCAAGAATCTCAATTTACATTCCAATATGTTTCTATTAATTCCCATTCCTTTGCTTGCAAAGAACCACAAAAGAAAGGAATTTACATTCCAATATGTTTCTATTAATTCGGTTATACGGCGAAGATGGTGTTCTTATTGATCAGATTTACATTCCAATATGTTTCTATTAATTCCTGGTAACAGGCAGACAAAACCCGGTCGGTGTGCATTTACATTCCAATATGTTTCTATTAATTCGGCATTTCCACATTACTATACCTGAATCCGTGAACATCGCCGCGAATATATGAGGCACGTTGTTTTGTCATCGTTGATAGTTCCGTTTTAGCATTGTACCTTGAAAATCATATATATTAGAGGTCGGCAAACAGACCACAGTGCATATGCCTGTGCTGTATCAGCTTATTCAGTTATTGACTATTAAGACACGGAAGCGAAACTGTCGTAAATCCGCTTGAATGTGAACCGCCATCGGTTGCTTCTGCCTATGGACAGTACCAGACGTCCTGCATGCTCAGTTAAATGGCCTGCAAACTGCATCAGGTTACTGATGATTGTGCGTATCCTGCGTCGGCGGACTTTCTTCCGTCCCGGGTCATCACGCTTTTTCAGCGATTCCTGGCCTACAATTCTCAGGATATTATAAGCAATGATTGTAAGTTCAAGCACAAGCTTGTTGCTGTCAAATTTTCCCGATGGAAGTCTTTCCACATCCATATCTGTCTTTATCTCGCTGTGGTACTGCTCACTTTCGCCGTGTGCGTGGTAAAGATCTATAATGTTCTGGTCTGACAAAGGCAGATTTGTCCAATATGTGTCAAGCTCAATATCCGGAACAATGAAATACTGTCCATGCTTATCAATAGTACGTTCGGTGATTTCATAGATGGTGCGTATGCCTGCCGTCTTCTCTGTTTTATTAGGAAGCGTGTAGGTTACATCGCGGAATGTCTGCCCGATGTAAACGGTCTTTCCATCCCTCGGTTTTTGGATATTCGTACAGCAGTCCTTCACAGATGCAAGCCATTCCTCCTTGCTTTCCTGCCGTGGATTACGCTTGATGATGAAAGACACATTGTTGTACCTGTAACTCTCTTCCATAAAGATGCCAATGTTCTCGGATGCATCATTGCCGGAATCAAGCCGGATGAGTAATGGTTTATCGGTCAGCTGGCGGCACAGCTCAATTGTCTCGCGCAGGAAATCCGGTGTTTCTTTCTGGCAGTGCTGTTTCCCAACGCGGAGCTGCGTATTGACAAAATAACCTTCTGTTCCTATATAAGCCATGATTGGTGCATAACCATCAAATCCTTTATAGGTACGGGAAACGCCCTCCTTTTTGGTCTTTGAATTATCAAACGGAGTGACGTCAATGTCCACCGGCACATAGCCATTTTCAAGTGCGGCAGGTTCGATCTTCATCTCACGCAGCATGTCGATATTTGCCTGAAGGATATCTCCACGCAGGGAATCGCCAATCATATCGAAACGCTGGCGGAGGGTTTCTGCGGATGGAATCGCATATGCGATTCCAAGGGCATATTTGTAATAGTCGGGATCATCCATCATTTCGCGGACGGCTTCGTACTGCGGTTTGCCCTGACAGAGCATACCAATATAAGTCAGGAGAATGTCACCATTTTTTATCTGCTTTTGCAGATACTCATTCGATATAGGTGCCCGATTAATCTTTTTGACAAAGTTGCTTTTGCCAAGAATCTGTCCCACAAACACAAGTCCGCTGGGTGTAATTAATCGTTCATCACTGAACTCTATATGTATGGTTTTCATTGCAGTACCTCCGTATAAATTGATACCTTTATTATACAGGATATGGTACTGCAATGCATTAAAAAATGAAATATTTGCCATAACCCATTGGGTTAAATACTTGAAATACGCAAATGCTCAGCAAAACAGCATAAGTACTAGCTTTGGATTTGGAAATGCGAGGCTGGGTTCACGGATTCAGGTATAGTCTAATTCAATGAAAATTTACATTCCAATATGTTTCTATTAATTCGGGAAATGAAATATATTGATACACGTTTGACATAAATTTACATTCCAATATGTTTCTATTAATTCCAATTTTATTTGTTAATATAACATTAATCGTACAAATTTACATTCCAATATGTTTCTATTAATTCAAAGAAAAGGTATTATTTATATATAATAATATATACATTTACATTCCAATATGTTTCTATTAATTCCTTCCAAGATAGAGTGCATTCTTCTTCATATTCTTTATTTACATTCCAATATGTTTCTATTAATTCAAGATTCTTCTTTTCTTATATCGAAACTCAAACATAATTTACATTCCAATATGTTTCTATTAATTCGGGGAAAACGTCCCGTGTGGAGAGAGAATGTTAATTATTTACATTCCAATATGTTTCTATTAATTCGTTTCCTCTTTTGATATAAAGTTTCCACATCCATCATTTACATTCCAATATGTTTCTATTAATTCTCGACAACATATTTACTGTCCGAAAACACTTCCACATTTACATTCCAATATGTTTCTATTAATTCAAGTAGAAAATATTAAATTATATGATGAAATTTGTATTTACATTCCAATATGTTTCTATTAATTCTTGATATTCTCTTATGCTTCTTGTTTCTTCCGCGAAATTTACATTCCAATATGTTTCTATTAATTCGGATTGACGACCTTACAACTACCAGCCAAAGACGTATTTACATTCCAATATGTTTCTATTAATTCCCGTTATCCAAAGCACTTCAATTTCGTTGTGGTTTAATTTACATTCCAATATGTTTCTATTAATTCTTCCATTCTTCCGATTAGAGTAAAGACGTCTTTATGCATTTACATTCCAATATGTTTCTATTAATTCGACAAGCGACCACGCCTCCATTTCGTTTAGTTCCTGATTTACATTCCAATATGTTTCTATTAATTCTACTCAATCATGCGGATGCTTGCACAAAGAAATTTTATTTACATTCCAATATGTTTCTATTAATTCCAATAAGCCTGCCACTTGCATAAGGGATTTATTTAGTATTTACATTCCAATATGTTTCTATTAATTCTTGTCAAACATTCTTTTTACAGCTTCAATAGAATTAAATTTACATTCCAATATGTTTCTATTAATTCACATTTTTTTCTTCTACAATTTTGCCTGGAATAACATTTACATTCCAATATGTTTCTATTAATTCTCAGGAGGTTTGCCAAAAAGGTTTTATAGACATGGATTTACATTCCAATATGTTTCTATTAATTCATAAGTTTCCTCATTTATGTTTGCGTGTAGCTTTAATTTACATTCCAATATGTTTCTATTAATTCAAATACACAGTTTATAGTAATTACACACAGGCGCGGATTTACATTCCAATATGTTTCTATTAATTCCCGTTACAATAAATTCCTCACCCACAAGCACTTACCACTACCTATTTTGTCGACCCTCCCTGAATAATCAAAACAAATCTCCACTCAAATATATACTATCACTTTTCTTCACAAAATACAACAATTTTCTCCTTGTCGACCTCCCCTGTTTAAAGCATCATCATAAGTCGACAATCCTACAAAAAACAACTGCTTTTATCATCTTCTTTTCCCCAGAATTCTTTTTCAAGCCATTTTTCCTGCCTGCTTTTAAATATAATTACGGAATCTTCTTCCATATCTATATATTTCTTTAACTCTTGCTGCAGCTTCATAAGCTGTACCTTTGTTATTTCTCCTTCAAACACCGAATTTTGAATGTGAGATAAATATTTTTTACAAATTTTAAAAACATGCAACCATCTTTTATGACCGTTATTTTCCAGGCTTATATCATACACAAGTACCACATACATTTCTCACCACCATATTTTAAACCCTTCATATTGTTTTTCGCCAATGAGATGCTTAATCAATTTGTAAATTTCCAGTCTTATCAGGTATTGATAGCTCACCTTTTTTCCCAATTCTTTATGCATAATCGTCTTTTTTAAGCGCTGCTCTAATTCCTGCGCAATCAGCCTCGAACTTTCTTTTTTCAAATGCAGAAAATTGAGTTCTTTTGTAAAACTGTCTTCTGTTATCTGTTTTCTGTTTAACAGGGAAAAAATCAAACGATCTCCAATCAATGGCTTAAATACTTCCGAAACATCTAAACACATGGAAAACCTGCGTACACCTGGTTCATGTAAATAACTGATAGTCGGATTCAATTGTGTGTGGTATATTTCACTTAACACTTTCGCATAAATTAAAGAATTTACAAAGGATATCAAAGAGTTTATCATGTTATCCGGAGGATGCATGATACGTTTTTCAAACTGTATATCCTGATCTACAATAGTATTCCATGCTGCATAATAATTTTTTCTGATGTTTCCTTCCACCCCCATTAATTCTTCCACAGATTTCGTTCCTGGTATTTTCTTTCTGAGAGTGTCTATCTCAGACATATACACAGAAACATCTTTTCCACGACCATTATAATATCTCAGATTTCGATAAATATTATCAGCTGCCGCTTCAATGAATTTTCTTGCAATCTTCATTCTTTTACAGTTATCCGTATAATGCTCCACCTGTTTTACTAATAATTGACCGGCAAGCAATTTTTCTTTTGGATAAAAACTTCCTGTATAAAAATGATAGTAATTAAAAAATGTACAGGAATTCCGTACTGTGAAATATAATTAATAAAAGCGGTATTAAAAGTCATTTCAGACATTACATAAATATCATCAATGCGTTCTATTGGAACATCTCGTTTTTTTCCTTCAAATGTAGTAAACTGCAACGTGTTATCTTTTCTCTTTAACTCGCCGTTATTATAGATATAAAAACTTTGCCCCATAATTCCTCCGTAGCTATATGACACATAAATCATAATATGCACATTTCATGCATCTTTTTTTCAGTTCCGGATGAGGTGGACACAATTGCTCTTTGATTGCATATATTTCAGTGATGATCTCATTTAATTTTGACTCGTCCTCTTCCGATAATTCTATAAGCATATTCTTTTTTAACAACGGGTAATCAATTTTCGCTTTCAATCCGATTACCCCCCTCTGTTTTAGATAATACAAATAATATTTTACCTGCCAGATTCCCGCTTCTTCCATTGCACGGCTTTTCTTTATTTCATGAAGTTCTTTTTGTTCTTTTATAAAGTCAATATTTATAATATTGTCAATATTAATATGTTTATCATTTTTCTGATAACTATTTTCATCTAACAATTTACCAAGCAGTACATCTTCATTTTCACTCTCCATCGTTATTTCATGTGTAAAATACCACAATTTTCTTTTACATACAAAATAATAGTAAATCATAACCCCTGTAACTCTTTTATCCATTTCCTCTCCTCGAACATACAAAAGCAGCGTCGTTTTCACAATCATGCGAAACACTGCTTTTGTATGTTGTTTCTTTATTCGGAAAATGCTCTTACAAAAACAGACCTTCATCCTGAACTTTTTCCAGTATAAGTCCCTGTCCGGTAACTCCATCAAACTCATAGCGAAGCCCTGTCCGGTGAATGTCAAATGCTGCAATCGTATCTTTGTCAATTCCATCCGGTATGCCATATTGCACCGTTAAGCTTAATGTCATGCCTGCAAGTTTGTCCTTTAACAACTTTCGAATACCGGTTTGAACATGCGGCATCTGCAAAAGACTTCGAATACTTTCGATCAGCCGGACATTGTCTTCGTAAACACAATCCGGCATCACACAAATACTTTGAATTCCTCTGAATTTTTTTTGTGCCGTTTTCATATCATATTCGGCGGCAGTCAACGTTTTCAAATGTTTCAGATTTTCTTCGATTTGTTGAAAATAACTCGTTTTACGTATCTGATTCACATCATAAACTGCTTTTATATATTCGATTTTATCTGTTTCACTCAGCAGTTCACCGTCTTTATGTTTCAGCAGTTCGACAGACCGATCATAAAGCGTTGCATCGTATATCGTTCCGCGTCCGGACTGATTCTGATAAATGATAATATTCGGCTCATCCGTTTTCTTTTTCCCCGCACGGTTGCATCTCCCCATCCGCTGCAGCAGACTGTCTGCCGTACACATTTCCGTATATAAAATATCAAAATCAATATCTAAACTGGCTTCCACAATCTGTGTTGTAACCCAGATTCCGGCCCTGCCTTCATCCGATGAAAATGACAGTATCCTGTTTTCCAGAACCGTTCTATGTTGCCTGATAAAACGCGAATGCAGCAGTCCCGGTTCCATTCCTTCTTTTTCAGATTTTCATACACCTGCTGAGCTTTTGATACTGTATTACAGATAATGAGTATCTTTTTTTCTCCTGCTTCTTTTTTTATGAAATCCCACTCGAAGTCTCCTTCTGCCATCCGTATCCTGTGCCTGCTTTCGGATGCACTCCCGGAAAAATCTCCGGATATATAATCCGTACCTTCCAGCAAACCGCTCTTTTTCATAAAATATTCAAACACCGGTGGAAACGTAGCGGTTATTATTGCAAACTTTCCGCCCATCCGTTTGATTTCCGACAGCCCGAAGATCAATGCGGCCACGACTCTTGGAGAATAAGACTGCATCTCATCAATCACGACTTTGGAATATTTCAAAGTTGCTGCAAAAATTTCTGTTCCAAGCGCTTTATATACAAATCGAAACAGCTGGTCAACCGTACATACCGTAAGCGGATACGAAAATAATTTTGCCTGTTCAAAATTTCGGTATCCATCCTCCAATTCCTGTGCTGCTTTCAGGTAGCTGTTCATACTGTCCGCATGGAGAAGAGCCACATCTTCATATTCATATTTTTCCCGGATTCTCTGATAAATCGCATTGGAAGACACTTTCAGAGGTAGTGTGTAAAAGCCTTTTTCTCCATTGAGCCATAACAGCGCCGCCTCTGTCTTGCCGGAACCGGTAGGCGCCGTCATGATCACACTGCGTTGCGTATTTTGCATCATAAACTGCTGTGCCGGCCGCATCTGCTTTATCGCCGTTTGAATACGGCCGCACAGTTTTTTCTCATTTCTGTCAGATGTTTTTTCTGCGTCTGCATATCCGGCACTTACCGTCCAGTCAAATTTATTCAGCATTCCTTTAACAAGCATATATTCGCACCACAGTTCTTCTTCTATGGCTATGTATTCTCTTCCCGTCTGTTCTGAAAAAAGCAGTTGGTTTCGATTGCCAAGATACAATGCAATGTCAGGATCACCAAAATATTCCCTTACCGCGTCTAAATAAAACCTCCTGCAGTAATCCTGTACCGCTTTTGCATCAAATAAATCGGAGCGTGTATGATGGTAGTAAACAGCTGTGAGCAAAACGCTGAAATCATCCGGTCCGCATAACGGATGCTGTTTTAAATATTCCTTTTTGATAAAACCATAGCGCTTAAAAAGCCGTGCGGAATCTGCTTTTGTTTTTCTTTCTTCAAATCCGAATTTACAATCGTCTGGAAAATATAGTTTGCTTTTCCGATATCGTGCATCCTGCAGGCATCCAGGATCAGCTGTTTATGTTTCTCTTCAAAGTAATCACCGTATATTTGAAAAAATTTTCCGCGCACCGAACGGTTTCTTCCAGATGTTTCCGCAATGTTTTCTGTTCTGCCCGAAAGGATTCCTGCTGCAGACTTTCTTTATATTTTTGCAGCAGTTTGCAGATTTCCGCATCTTCTGCGGATGTAAATATTTCCATTGATTCTTCCAGTTGCCTCAGCAGTTTTGCTTTTGTATCCTGAGTCAATCGTTTTTCGATTGATTTTGCATAAAGTTCCATATTTGAATCTCCGTTTCAAATTTATGTTATGCCAGTGCCACGACATCATCATAAGTATCGACCAATACATTGTCAATCGTTTCTCCATGCGGAAAATAATATGCTTTGACTTTTCCGCCGTTCTTTTTCCAGCGTCGCATTCCCTGTTTTGTGATTTCATATTCTTTCGTTAGCGTAAAGACGGTAAAACTATTTCTTCCAATGTCCGCCACCGGAATTTCCGGATTGTCAGCATTCGAATCGGAATCATTCACCATCAGGCGTTCCTCTGCCGGCTGATTTGGAACCGGAATATAAATGTCATAATTCGTAATGGCTGTTTCTGCTTCCCGCAATTTCACGATTTCTACCTTACGGATATCCAAAAGATCTTCATGCCTGCCAAGCGCAGGATAAATACACGGACGCTGCAGCGACTCAAAGACCGTTTCAAAATCATGTTCCTGCGGAACGATATGCAGCACCATGTCATTGCAGCAAATCAATTCCGCGTAAGCAATTCCTTTAAACATCCCATATGTCTGATTTGGTTCCTGAATACAGATCTGGTGTCTTCCTTCTTCATATTTTTGATTCAGGTTGAATGAATATCTGGTATACAATTCGGAAACGGAGCCGGTGTTCATTCCCTGAATGCTGATTTTCATCGGGTGAAATTCTCCCCTTGGATATCCGCACACCACATGAATCATGCCCAAAACGGTCGAATACGGCGGCAGCGGATAAGATTCTTTGATCAGAAAACTGCTTGGCTTTCTATAATTTACCAGGTCTTGAAAACATTCAACTCTGATTGCTCTCTCCATAATACATATCCACTTCTTTCTTAAGACGTTCAAATACATCTGCTACCGTTGTTGCCTGCAGTTCCTGTTTTAGCTGAGTATCATTTTCAAATATCCCGCTCGTCACCCCAACAAACGTATGCTCTTTTATCTCATTGCCGCTCCGTAAAATTTCCTGTAACGTATCAATCCGTATATTGCCTTTCTGTAAAACGATGCGGTTTTCGAAAAACGGATTTTTTCTGTCGTATCTTCCGCCCACAATAAATACCGGCGTTAAATTTTCCCGTCTTCCTTTAATATCCCGGTATAAAAACCGTATCGTATCCAGAAATACTTTCATTCTCTTTGCCCGTTCTTCCTGCGGTATTACCGTTTCTCCATCCACGCCGATTCTGTCCAGATCCGCTGTGATAGTATAGGTATAAAAAGAACGGTGAATTTCGCTTTGTGCAATTCCGTTATCCAGGTTCTGCCTTTTTGCAAGGCCCATATTTGTGAGAAACTCCAGATCACTTTGATACGGTTCCAGAGCAATCGCATTGCTGAGGCGCACAACCGCGCTTCTCGTTGCAGCGCCGCCTTTGCTGCCGCTTTCTTCTTTTGAGCTTGTCTTCATATAGCCAAACAGATCAATCTCCGGATAATCCACAATCGTTGCGGACGGTGCAAACTGCACAACGCCGCTTTTTCCATCTACCGGCGTATGATCCCATCCTGCCTGCTGCATCATATTGTAGCGCATTGCCTGTCTGGAAATATAAGTATACTGTTCATAATTTCCTCTGGACATCTTTTTCAATGCGGAAATATTCCCGACTCCTTCACCGTAATTTGCACTTTCAGCAAGAAAAATCATTGTAGCTGTTAATCCGTTCCTATTCATTTGTCACTTCCTCCTTTTTCACAATATGGCTTCCCTTTAATCCTAACAAAAACGCATATCCGTACTCTGTAAATGTATCTCTGTCCCTTAAAAATTCAATAAACGCATCCGGTACCTGCAGCTTTGTCGAACAATATGTCCGCATAATCACTTCCATAAAACGCTCCACATTTCCTACGGAAAGCGCATTTAAAAGCTGATAAATCGTACCGCGTATGCAATCATCTTTGTCTGTCTGCTTCACCCTTAACAGTTCCGTTCGCAATTCGTATCCCTGTTCTCTTACCTTGTAACGGCTCATAAAACCACCTCCTGTTTTTTCATTCTTTTCCGCTTTTTTTATCAGATTGGTTTGAAGCTGAATCTCGTATACCAACGCCGCTTTTGGAACAATGCCGTCATTTTCAATTGCCAGCCGCATCAGTTTTTTAAGTATACCGTACTGATTTCGATATCTTAATAGATTCAATATCACATTTTCATGCACGTTCCAATAGTCTTTGCCGATTTTCACATAAGGATATTGGGCAAGATAATTCAGGTTGCTTCGAATCTTTTTTTCATTGCACAGCTTAAGCACCTCTTTGGAAACGATATCAAACGTAAATCTGTCGTTTTCATACAATCCCCGTGTAATCACCTGTATGTTTCCCAATTCCTTACTTTTTTCCTGCAGCATCAAATTTATCGTTCTTGCTATCCAGGAAGCATATCTCTCCTGATCTTCCCGTACGGCGTCATATTCTGCTTTTTATATACATCATTGGCCCGAAAAAGTTCCGTAACATCCCGATTTTGATTGACAAACACAAACGTATTTCCCATCAGCGTAAATCCCAACGGCACCAATGCATATAGATACGAACAAACCGGGCATAAATAAGCATCTTCTTTCCCATTCCAAAACGCAGAACGCTTTCTGGTCAGGTCGTCGGCCTGATCTTTCATAAATGTGATACCCGCTTTTTTCTTATCCCGAAACAATCTGCCGCAATCAATGCACATATTTTTATCTTTTTCGTGATCGGACAAAATATAATTCTGAAACGGATCGGAAAAATCCACATCAAACATTTCCTTCATATCTTTTTTTGCATTTGCCGGCAGTAAAAAACTCTTTCCGTCCCAAAAACGATTGATATAACTATAAATAATGCATTTCATCATGAAAATTTCCGCGCATAAAGGCTGTTTTAAAAATTCCTGAAGTTCCCGCAACCTCAAATATAATTGTTCTGCTTCCATCGTTGCTTTTAATTTGCTTTTTTCAGCAGGTCATATACTTCCGGTCTTTCAATCCGATATCTGATATTTTCAAATCCGGATTGCATGCTGTTGGATAATAATTTCTCATTGATAAATTTCAGATCTTCTTTATATGCGGACATCTCCTGATCTTCCCGTCCGCCTTTATCTAAAATCTGTTCAATTTTATCAAGCACCATCTGATAATTTGTCATAGAACCATATCTTTTGATGCATGCCTGGAAATACAATGCCGTCCAATCCGCATTTTTTATAAAGTCCTGATCTATCCAGATTCCCTGCCTGTCGTCCGTTATACCATATGTAATGTTCTCATCCGCATCGGATTCATCCAGTAAATATTTCAGTCCGACAAGTCCGGCATTTTTAAGAAGCTGTCAATCGTTACAACCAGTTTCTCCACCTTTCCTCCTCCCTTCTATCTGCAGGTTGTCTCCAACCTTTTCGTAACATCCGTCTCTATTTCTTTAAGCGATTACTTCCCATTTCCCTTTCCCCAGAGAGCGGCGAACCCCGATTCCTGCCAGATACAGCAGATTAAGCAGCTCAACGGAACCCGTCAGCTTATATACACCCAAAGACGCGTCCGTATTTCTTCCAAGTATGGGGACAACGACTTTTTTCCCTTTGATAACCTGTATGGAAAAATCATCTGCCGAAATATTCCGATCTGTTTTTTCAGAAAAAACAGAACATTTTCTTTCAGCACATCGTTAAATTCTTCCATATCGTAAGTATAATACCGATCCGTATTGTGATCTGCATCGTGCCTTCGAACAAGAAGCGGACTTTGCATTCGAATCACAATTTCATTTTCTTTGATTTCGTGCATCTGCTGCATATGAATCGAAACCAGCTCCATAGAATTACCATTCATCGGATATTTTTATATTTCATCTTTTGAAATCCATTAAAAAACTGCAGCAGTTCGATCGGATCCGCATCGGAAAAAAACAAGGTATATTCATTCCGATCAAGTACGATCTGTTCTCCTAAAAACTTTGCTCCGGGCAAATAGCAGGAAAACGTATAATTTTTTATAATAGATTTGCTTTTATCATACAAACCGTTGTAAAATTCTGCTGCATATGCCTGTGCAGATGCCTTTAGAAAGCTGACAAGAATTTTGTCATATGTTCTTGGCAGGCATTTCTTTTCCAGCTTAAACGTTAATTTGTATTGGTACATTTCATCACCTCCGTATTTGATTGTCAGCGGTTTTTTAGTAAAAACTCAATTGTCGGTTTGTGGAACTGTTTTTTGTAGTTTATCACAATTATAGAACACTGTCAATAGAATTTTTTAAAATAATAAATACTGGCATCTTATATAAAACAATTATTTGCAATTAAACAAAATATGCAGAGAGATAAATGTTTTCCATCAAGAGCCATCCTCTTTATCATTACATATTTGTGTAATATTGCGTAAATCACTTGATGAATTGTGTATTTTATGCATAATACATTTGTAAGGAGGACAGCAATGAATCCACGAAACACAGCTATCAGGGATCTGGGCAACAGCGGATATACCTTCAAGTGGAGCCGCGGGAACCATGATATCTACTACAATCCGGAAACAAAATATTCCATACCATTGAAGCGTGGGCACTTCGATGAAGACGATCTCCGCTATATACGCAAAGAAATCAAACAGGGCGGGAGGTAAAACCTCCCCGCCGCCAGCAAAGGAGGCTGACTTATGAAATATATCTATACCGCAACATTCGTACCAAATGAAGCCGATACCAAATATTACTGCAGAGTACCTGATCTGCCCGGATGCATCACCACCGGCAGCAGTATTGATGATGCCATTGAGATGATTACTGATGCGGCTAGCGGCTGGCTCGTAGTGGCAGAAGATGAAGGAAACGAGATCCCTACTGCCACCCCGCAGCACAAGCTAGACATTCCTGAAAATGCCACCTGTTCCATTATTCGTGTTGACACGCTTGCATACCGGGCCGCAACTGACACCAGAGCAGTCCGCAAAAATGTTTCCCTGCCTGCTTGGATGGCTGCCCTGGCAGAAAAGCGGGGTGTGAACTGCTCCCAGGTTCTCCAAGATGGACTTATGCAGCTGCTCAATGCCAGCCATGCAAGATAAGCCTGACAGAATAGGATAATTAATGATTGGGTAGAAGGCTAATCACCACCCACTTCAAGTGGTGGTTGAAAAACGCCCCAAGGGTTCTGTCACATTTCACTATCGCACATAATAACCTCTTGTCCGGAACGCTATATTACATTTACTCTGCTTTTCCGGATGCCTGTCATATATCATTAGCGGACTTTTCCACTTTAGGTATCCCATAAAATTTGAAACACTCATCTTCGGCGGAATACTCACGCACATATGCACGTAATCAGCACACACCGCTCCTTCTATAATTTCCACTCCTTTGTATTTGCACAGCGTAGATAATATTTCCCGTACAATTTGTGCCAAATGAAGGGCGCATATCCAAAGGGGCACGCTGTAGTGGGCTATGTAACCTGAATTTGACGCAAATATCGCGCTAAGTGGAGAATACAGATGGCGGGAATGATTTTTATACTTTTGCTGAAAAAATTATCTTGCCCAAAAATTTATCCATGACGCACTCAGAATTTATGCATTGTATCAACAATAAGCAGATTTCCTATCAATACAAAGGGCGAAAGGTTGCGTTCTATGGCGGCGCTTATACGCTGTCATATCTTCCAAACGATGTTTATAATTTCCCGTGCGTAAATTACGGAGACTGTAAAAACGGCTCAAGCTGAACTATGGGAAATTATCGGACGAAGAAAAGAAATGGCTAAAAAGATTATACAGAAATCGGACTTGCTGAAAAACCCAAAACCGAAGCGGATAAGAAAGTAAGAAAACATCAAATTGAAGTTGAGGTAGAGATAAAAAATGGTTGAATTACATGGAAAAGCACCGTATAAGACCGTTTTAATTCATGGCGGGCCCGGTGCAATAGGTTCTTTAAAAAACTGTGCAGAAGAATTAAGCAGATTAACAGAAAGGGGGATTGTTGAAGCATTACAATCCCAGTATTCCATAGCCGGATTGATTGAAGAATTATATTTACAGATTATGGCGTATTGTCAAGAAAAACCGACTTTAATTGGTCA
Organism: Eubacterium plexicaudatum ASF492; assembly: GCF_000364225.2. Classification (GTDB taxonomy): domain Bacteria; phylum Bacillota; class Clostridia; order Lachnospirales; family Lachnospiraceae; genus Eubacterium_J; species Eubacterium_J plexicaudatum. Next base: position 1,395,967 of record NZ_AQFT02000001.1, on the reverse strand, counting down.
CTCATGGGGCGCATGGTTAGCTGTTTTATTTGCAAGAAAATACCCAAAGATATGTAAAAACATTATCTTAGTTGGTTGCCCGCCGATTTTAGATCAATATGTCAAAGAAATATCTTTAAGAAGATTGCGAAATCTTTCATACGAAGAAAGTAAAATCTTCCAGAGGGTAATAGATAATGTGGCTACTGATGAAGATATGAAGAAGATACCCTGCATTTTAGAAAAATCGGATAATTATTACCTCGAAAGCAGTGGAAAACTCATGGTAGACAACGCAGATAATGAAATGTATAACAGAATTTGGAATGAAGCCGCTAAGTTGAGAACCAATGGAGAGTTGTTGACAGCATTTAAGAATATTCAGAGCAAACTATTTTTAATACAAGGAGTTTGTGACCCTCACCCGATAGAAGGAGAAATAAAACCGTTGGAAGAAAACGGTATTCCATGCGAAACTTATATTATAAAAGATAGCAAATCCAGCCTCGCCCATCTTTGCTAAAGGATAATCAAGGCGGGAAAACCCTAATTATGCTTTGCCGGATGAAGAACGTGCCGAACTGATTGACAGCCAGATATATTATATGGCACCATGACATCTGTGAGGTAAATATTGCTCCATTCGCCGTATTTTTCCAAGCAACCGTCCAATGGATTACTATACAAAACTTTTTAAATACTATACCGCAGGGGCCTGGAATACCGGATCGTGGACCATGAAAGAAATCTGATAATTGTGATTTCCGGAATAAAAACGCCGCAAACTACTCATTTTCTGATGACATTCCTGTCAGTATATCATCATGAGTTACAAAGAACTTGCCCACATCCTTATAGACCAAATACCAGAAAGCAAAATGTACTATTAGTCAAAAGAAAAAGGCGTGTGCCACTGCTGCACATGCCTTTTAACTGCTTTTCTTTTTCCTACGGCATCAAATAGTCATTATCCTTATCAGCCACTTGCAGCTCTGCAAGCGTATACGTTGCATATCCTTCTGCTACCAATGGCTCCTGCCTGCACAATGCCTCTGCTTCTTCGTAGTTTGCTGTTTTAAAAATGACCATACCAGCCACACCAGGATAACCTTTGAGCGGTCCGCAAAGCTCAATTTTTCCATCGGCATCCAAACGTTTCAAATTTTCCACATGTCTTATAATAACGGCTTTTGTCACCTTATTATACGATTTTCCTCGTTTTATCATCATCACATATAACCACTTTTCCATAGATACCTCCTGTTTTGTCATTTATTTTAACTGCTTCTTCCTGTAGCCACAGCACAAAGAATAAGATTATGTATAGATTTTCAGAATGTCGGCAACCCGTTCTTGCAGCATCGTCCGGGCTATTTCCGGTTCTATGATTTCAACGTATTTCCCGAAGGACAAAAGATAATGAAAAGTCCAATGATTCAACTCATATGGAACGGTAACATAATAATTCCCATCATCACACAGATGAACCTGATCTTCCTGAAACTCATCATACAGCCTGTGAGCAATTTCAGGAGAAAACTTTAACTTCAAGTATGGGATATCACATGCCACTCTGCTATCAGGTGTCAGTGAATAATCCTGCGGCAGCTCACGTTCAAATATTTCCGGCATAACTTGAAGCCGCCTGATCCTGGAGAGACGAAAAATCCGAATTTCTTTTTTGCATCTGCAATATCCAACAATATACCAGGCATGTGACTTAAAGACCAGCCGTAAAGGTTCTATGTTTCTTTCCGATTCTTTCAATTCTGAATTCACATAACAAACCGCAATAACATGTTTATTGACAATGGCGAATTGTAAATCGGAAATTTTAACTTTTTCTTTCTCATCACTGCCCCAATAGGACAAATCAATATCCAGCCATTTTGTCTCCAACGCATTTCTGAAAATCGCGCCAATTTTACTTAATGCCATTTCCGCATTTGGATACTTGGTTGCCTGTAATATTTGCAGTCCCTGATAAATACTTTGCTGCTCACCTTGGGACAATAAAGACTTATCAATCGTATATCCGTCCATTATAGATATGCCTCCACCGGCTCCTTTTGTGGACATTACAGGAATCCCGGCAATACTTAAAGTATTTAAATCCCGGTAAATGGTTCTTGTAGAAACATTGAAACATTCGGACAACTCCCTGGCCGTCACATGACCGTGATTGACAATATAAAAAACCATTTGAACCAAACGCTCTATCTGCATGAAAATACTCCTTGTGCTGTTAAAAACTATATCACACCTAATGTGACATGTAGCTGTCATATTAAAGATTTATTTTCAATATATCGTATGTTTATCCATTTTTCAATGAAATCATCAGGTAATATTTAAATCTGCCCTATTGATATTTATTATTTTTCAGGTTATAATAAATTTACCATTTTGGAATGTAAAGGTATTTATTAGATTAAAAAATTGTATAATAGACACATATTGGAATTGCAACTGACATTTCTATTTTGGAACATAAAAAATACAGCCGACAGACCTGTGAAACAACACCGTCTGTCAGCCGTATTTTTTTATCCCCTTCACTCCGAAAGGGAATTCCAGGCTTCCCGAATCGCATCCAGATGCGACTGAAACCGTTCCTGTTTCAGCATGGATACGACTTCTTTCGTCGTGTAATTGTAAAACCGGCTCCCTGTCCGGTCGCATAGTACAAATGCGGCAAAGATGCAGACCGCGATCAGCAGACGCACCTTAAAAAACGATGTGGCGCCTGCCTGTGGTTCCGCTTCATATTCATCCGGCTGTGCATGATTAAAAGACCGCCGCACTTCTTCTACATACTGCTTTCTCGCCTGCGCATATTCATTTCCAAGCATACCTGACTCCCAAATTCGAACCTGTTTGTATTTACTATAAGTTTATGCAGACAGGTCCGGGCTATTCCAATTTTATGACAATTCCAAGAGCATGCCGTATGAAAATTTCTCCGGATAAATGATATCGCTCTTTTGTTACCGCTGCGACAGTTCCCCGGTTATATCCTCCCAGGTGAGTCCTTTTTCTACCATCAGCACCATTAAATGATACAGAAAATCAGCAGCTTCGTACTTCATCTCTTCCGCATCCGGATTTTTTGCGGCAATGATGATTTCCGTCGCTTCTTCTCCTACTTTTTTCAATATTTTATCCAGACCTTTATCAAACAGATAGTTGGTGTAAGAACCTTCTTTCGGATTGATTTTCCGGTCCTGAATAACCGCATACTCATCTTCAAAAACTTTCAGCGGATTGCGTTCGATATATTCTTTATGTACAATCTCATTGTGGAAGCAGCTGTACTTCCCTGTGTGGCATGCCACACCTACCTGTGATACTTTGGCAAGTATTGTGTCCTTATCACAGTCAGCGGTCAGTACTTTTACATACTGGATATTGCCGGATGTCGCGCCTTTCACCCATAATTCTTTGCGGCTTCTGCTGTAATAAGTCATTTTTCCGGTTGTGATCGTTTTGTTAAATGCCTCTTCATTCATGTAAGCAAGCATCAGTACTTTGCCCGTGCGGTAATCCTGTGCAATGACAGGAATCATTCCATCCGCATTTAATTTAAAATCACTCCACTTTAATGCAGGTTCGAAATTATCCATTTTGATGCCATGCGCCGAAAGTGTGGATTTTAACTCCATCGCATTGATTTCCACAGTATTTAAAAACGTACCGTAAATGCCACGGGAATGCTCCCGATGCAAAATGTTCAGCATATGTTCCAGATCATTTTCTTCACAGAGCGCAACATACTGCGTATCCGTCAGATTTTCAACGGAATCCAGTATTTTTGGCTCCATAACGAGCATTTCGTGAATTTTTTGATTAATTACTTCTTTGTGTTTAAATACAAAATCAATATTTTTCACAGATACCAGTATTTTTTCATGTCCAAACCGGGACGATGCTTCATCTACCAATGCGAAGCAATACGACTTGGAGCCGTTGATCAGCACCTGCTTGCATCCGGCATAGAGCAGTTTTTTAATATCTTCCAGACGTCTGATATTTCCTCCGCCGCATGTCGGGATTTCTGTCAGACGATTCAGTTCCCGGATTGTATGAATATTTTTTTCGTGTTCTTTATCTTCATTGGAAAGATCAAATACAAATATTTTATCAATTCCGCTGTCGTTATATACTTTTGCAAGAAAATTCAAATCTCCCGCTGGAGTCAGATCATCCGGCCCCTTTACGGGCACACCGTCTTTTAAATACAGTGTAGCCGCCAATATTTTAAGTTCCATAATCTATAAACCTTTCTGTTTTATCATATATTGTGACATGCGCATCATGGCTCAAAACGTACCTGTATGGAGTTCGCATGCGCGGTCAGCTGTTCGGATTTTGCAAAGCGCACGATATCTTTGTAAACCGGCGCAAGCGCTTCTTTTGAGTAAGAAACGATGCTGGATTTTTTTATAAAATCGTCCACACTTAATGCGGAAAAAAATCTGGCCGTACCATTGGTCGGCAGCACGTGATTTGGTCCCGCAAAATAATCCCCTAACGGTTCGCTGCTGTACGGGCCCACAAAAATTGCGCCGGCATTGCGTATTTTTGTCATTGTTTCAAACGGGTCTTTTGTAAGTATTTCCAGATGTTCGGAAGCAATTTCATTTGCCGCAAGTATTGCCTCATCCATACTGTCCGCTACAAGAATATATCCGTATCGGTCAAGCGATTTTTGTATAATTTCCCTGCGTGAAAGTGTTTCCAGAAACCGGTCCGTTTCTCCTGATACCTGCCGTGCCAGTTCCATAGAAGTCGTGATGCATATGGCAGAGGCCATTTCGTCATGTTCTGCCTGAGACAGCAGATCCGCAGCCACATAGGTTGGGTTGGCCGTTTCATCCGCCAGCACCAAGATCTCGCTTGGGCCGGCAATGGAATCAATGCTGACATAACCAAAGACCGCTTTTTTTGCAAGTGCAACATAAATATTTCCCGGTCCCACGATCTTATCCGCCCTTGGAATGCTCCGTGTCCCAAATGCCATTGCAGCGATCGCCTGTGCACCGCCTACTTTATAAATTTCATCCGCACCGGCTTCTTTTGCGGCTACGAGTGTAGACGGACAGATCTTTCCGTCTTTATCCGGCGGCGTAGTCATAATAATCCGGTCCACACCGGCGACTTTTGCCGGAACGATGTTCATTAACACCGAAGACGGATACACTGCCTTTCCGCCCGGTACATACACACCGGCTGTTTTTAAAGGCGTAATCTTCTGACCAAGTAAAATCCCGTTTTCCTCGGAAGTAAACCACGACTGCTGACGCTGCTTTTCATGAAAACTTTCGATATTGACAAGCGCTGCGCGAATGATCGTAAGCAGGGAAGGATCCACCAGTTCATACGCTTCCCGAATTTCATCCTCGGTTACCAGAATGTTTTGTTCACAGATATCCGCGCCGTCAAAACGTTTTGTATAATCGAAAACCGCTGCATCCCCTTTTTCACGAACCTGTTCAACAATGTCATTGACACGGTTTTCATATTCGCCGTAGCTGTTCGGACTTCTTTTTAAAAGCTCCTCCAGTAAATTTTCCGTAGTTTCCTTTGTGAGTTTTACAATTCTCAATGTTATTCACTCCCTGTTTTTATCATTTAAACCGTACTGTCTTTGCTCAGCTCCTGTTTTAACAGAGCAATCAGTCTCGTAATCCGTTCATTTTCCATTTTCATGCTGACCGGGTTGACAACCATTCTGGCAGACAGCGGACATACTTCTTCCAGCACTTCCAGTCCGTTTTCACGCAGCGTTGAGCCGGTTTCCACAATGTCTACAATTACCTCTGACAACCCTACGATCGGCGCCAGTTCGATCGAACCGTTTAATTTAATAATCTCTACCGTCTGATGTCTTTTATTATAAAAGTAATCTTTGGCAATGTTCGGGTATTTGGAAGCGACCCGCATCCACTCCCGCTTCTGCAGCAGTCCGACTGCTTTTTGCGGACCGCAGACGCACATCCTGCATTTGCCAAATCCAAGATCCAGCACTTCAAAAATCTTTCGTTTTTCTTCCAGTATCGTATCTTCCCCGACAATTCCGATATCTGCGGCGCCGTATTCCACATAGGTCGGCACATCCGGTCCTTTTGCCAGAAAAAACCGCATTTTCTCTTCTTCATTTACAAAAATCAGCTTTCTCGTATCCGTATCTTTCATTTCTTCACACGTAATGCCGATCTTTTCAAACAACGCCAGCGTCTTTTTGGCAAGCCTGCCTTTTCCAAGCGCAAACGTTAAATATCTGTTTTCTTCCATAAATTCTGTTCTCCATCCATGTAAACGCCGTCGGTCTATTGCTGCCGATCGTCCATAAACCGCAGTCTTGCAATCTGTCTGCGGCCGGCATACGCTTCATAATCGGCTCTTGTCCTGTCTACCGCTTTTAAAAGCAGTTCCACACTGCATCCGGCCGCACGCTGTCTGCGTGCATAGATCACCGCATCTTCCCGGTGTGCTTCATCATATACGACAAGCTGTCCCACATGCTCCAAAGGCGTTTCTATCTTTTGTCCGGAAAGCGCCGCCATGAGCTGGTCCGTTACAATGACAAATCCGATCGCAGGCGTGTCTTTGCCAAAATGCTTCAGCAGACGGTCGTACCGGCCGCCTTTTACAATCGGCTCTCCGCTTCCAAACGTGTAACCATGAAAAATCATGCCGGAATAATATTTGTAACTGCTGACGACACCAAGTTCAAAGCTGATATATTTATCAATTCCATACAGCAGCGTCAGCGACTGCAGCTTTTCCAGATGTTCCATTGCCGCCTGAATTTTCGGATATTTTTCCGCGGCTGCCCTGGCTGCCTGAAACTCTTCGGCAGACTGGTAAAGCTTTCCGATTACGGAAAAAAGCCGTTTTAATTCCTGATCCAAATGTCTGGCTTCAAGAAAACTGTCCACGCCAAAAAAGTTATTGTTCATAATCAGATCCCGTACAACGTCTTCTTCCTCTTCGTCAAAGCCGGCAGCTTCCATCATCCCCTGTAAAATACCTACATGTCCGACACTGAGCTTAAATTCCTTTAATCCCGCATGGATCAGACAGTCTACAACCATAGATAAAATCTCCGCATCCGCATCCGGCGTATTATCGCCAATCAGTTCTGCGCCAAGCTGCGTGTTTTCTTTCAGCCTGCCCTGCAGACTTCCCGTATTGATAAAAGTATTGCCTTTATAGCAAAAACGAATCGGCATCGGATCTTCCATAAAATAATTTGCCGCAACACGGGCAATGGACGGCGTAATATCCGGGCGCAGTACAAGTGTATTGCCCTCCCGGTCGAAAAACTTGTATAAATCTTTGGACTTTGTCGTACCAATCTCTTTTCCGAAAATATCAAAGTACTCAAAAGACGGCGTCTGAATTGGCTGATACCCATACGTTTTCAGTATCTTAAATAATTTATCTTCCAAATATAATTTTTTCTCGCATTCTCCCTGATAGATGTCCCGGACACCTTCCGGTGTATGCAGCAGATGCTGTTTCATTTGTCTACTCCTTGCTTCATATTCGTTTTCGATATTCGGCTGCCCTACCGGCTGAAAAAAGCAGCCTACATTTCAGTATACGTTTTTTCCGTGCTTTGTCAATCTCTGAGACTCAAATCTTTTTGAATTTCATCCAAATAAGGAACAAGCAGTCCGCCGGACGTTTTAAAAATAAAATCCTGTTCTAATTCTTCATATCGAAAGCTTTTTCTTCCGCCTTCCTGCATTCTGTTCCAAAATTCCCTCAATTTGGAAAAACGCAGGTAATAAAACTCTTCTCTTGCGTGGTACAAAATGAGAATAAAAGCGATCCCGCCCTGTTTTTCAAAATTTTCCATAAAATTCACCTGATGTTCATGGATATTTTGCAGCGGAAACGTATCCGTGCGGCATTCTTTTGCGTCAAAACAGACCGGTATCCCCTGTACGGCGCCTATGTAGTCAACGGTACTTTTCCGTTCAAAATAAGCAAGTGTAATGTGGCGGGACGCTTTGTCAATTTTAATTGGAGTAATCGGCGTTGGTATTTTCTGAATCAGCGCCAGACCATGTTCCAGATATTTTTCATTTGTCCGGTTAATGTATTCTTCCAGTGCACAGCCGCGCAGGCCGCGTGAAGTCCATGTCGCCATGAAAGGCCTCCTCTGATGCCGGTTTTCGTTCCTTAGATTATATTTGCCGAATCGGATAACAGGAAAAATATTCCGGCAGCGGAGCCGCCACTTCCTGACCATTTTCAAAAATTACCCGATAAGCATGCAGCAGCTGATAACGAACCCCGCTTTTTTTGTAATACGCTTCGTTCAAAATCGAATCGCCGTATTTCGGGTCACCGATAATCGGATGCCCGATCGAAGCCAGATGTGCGCGAATCTGATGAGAACGTCCCGTAATCAGATGCACTTCCAGCAGCGTCCGGTTTTCCCCGTGTCCAAGCGGCCGATATTCCGTTTCAATATACTGCGCTCCTTCCTTTGAAGCATGCTCCGGCGTCGAACTTTTTTCTTTTATTTGATAAATTTCGACTTTATTTTTCTTTTATCTTTATATAAATAACCTTTTAAATGATTTCCTTCTGTCAGTATTCCGTCCACGATACAGCGGTAATATTTTTGCATGGAACGGTTTTTCAGCTGTGCGGACATCATCTGCAGTCCGGACAGCGACTTTCCTGCAATCAGAATCCCGGACGTATTGCGGTCCAGACGGTTGCATACGGACGGGCGAAATGTCCGCAGCGTCCGGGCGGTTACGGCTCCCGTATCCAGCAAATATTGAATCACACGTTCATTCATGGACGGTTCGGAGGCATCTGCTTTCTGAGACAGCACACCTGCCGGTTTATTGACGATTAAAATATCCGCATCTTCATATAGTACCTGTATGTGCGGTATGTTTTGCGTTGCTTTTTCAAATGCACGGTCAGAAGTTTTCGCGGGACCGAACTTTTCAAACGTTTCGTCCGACAGATAAAGCGTCACCGAATCACCGACAGTCAGATGTACACTGCCTTCCGCCTTTTTTTTATTCAGCACAATATTTTTTTTCCGGAGCATTTTGTAAATAAAGCTGCTTTCTGCCTGCGGCAGCAGTTTTTTCAAATATTTATCCAGACGCTGTCCGGCTTCATTTGCGCCTATTTCGAACTGCTTCATGCTTTCTTCCTGCCTTTATGGTTTTTCGCTGCTTTTTGCCGCTGTCTTTCTTTTTACCGCTGTCTTTCCTGTTACCGCTGTCTTTCTTTTTGCCGTAATCCTTCTTCTTTGCCGCATTTTTGTAATTTCTTTGTTCTTCTCTTAGTCCGGCAAAATTGCGTACTCCGATCAGGCATTTCTTTCCGTCCCCGATCAGGTCCGTACGTCCGGCCTTTATGAGCGCTTCTTTTACCAGATCATAATTTTTCGGATTACGGTATTGTATGAGCGCACGCTGCATCGCTTTTTCATGTGGATTCACGGCAACGGTAACCGGCTGCATCGTTCGCGGATCCAGTCCGGTATAATACATGCAGGTAGAGATTGTAGACGGAGTCGGATAAAAATCCTGCACTTGCTGCGGCACATACCCTTTGTCACGCAAAAACTCCGCCAGTTCGACCGCTTCTTTCAGTCCGGAACCGGGATGCGAAGACATCAGATAGGGTACCAGATACTGCTCTTTGCCGATTTTTTTATTCATGTTTTCATAAGCACGTACAAATTTTTCATAAACCGCAACCGGAGGCTTGCCCATTTTTTCAAGCACCGCATCCGAAATATGTTCCGGTGCGATTTTCAGCTGCCCGCTTACATGATACTCGCATAATTCCCGCAGAAACTGCCGGTTTTTATCATAGATCAGATAATCAAACCGGATGCCGGAGCGGATAAACACTTTTTTAACGCCATTCAGACTGCGGAGTTTGCGCAAAAGTTCCATATAATCCCGATGGTCCACGTTCAGGTTCGGACATGGAGACGGAAACAGACACTGTCTGTCCGCACATGCTCCCTTCGTCAGCTGCTTATCACATGCCGGATGTCTGAAATTGGCGGTTGGCCCGCCTACATCATGGATATAACCTTTAAAATCCGGTTCCCTGATCAGAGTTTCCGCTTCTCTTAGTATGGAAGCATGGCTTCGGCTCCGGATAATTCTGCCCTGATGAAACGTCAGTGCACAGAAGCTGCAGCCTCCAAAACATCCACGGCTGCTCGTCAGGCTGAAGCGAACCTCCTGTATTGCCGGAACACCGCCTGCTGCTTCATAAGACGGGTGATACGTACGCATATACGGAAGTTCATAAACATCGTCCATCTCCATCTGACCGAGCGGAATTGCAGGCGGATTCTGCACGACATATAAACCACCTTTATATGTCTCATACAAGCGTTTTCCTCCAAACGGATCCGTATTGCGATACTGTATGAAAAAACTTTTTGCATATGCTGCCTTATCCAGTCTGATCTGATCATAGGACGGCAGCTGCAGCGCATCTTCACTGGCAAGTGCATGGTCTCGGGTCCGAAATACCGTCCCTTTAATAAATGTAATATCCGAAACGTCTATCCCTGCCGCAAGCGCGTCAGCAATTTCTACAATACTTCGCTCCCCCATGCCATAGCTGATCAGGTCCGCACTGCAGTCCAGCAGTATCGAACGTCTGACTTTGTCCGACCAGTAGTCGTAATGTCCGAGTCTTCGCAAAGACGCTTCGATTCCTCCAATAATAATCGGAATCTGCGGATACACTTTTCGTATCATCTTGCAGTATACAATGGTAGCATAATCCGGCCGCCTTCCCATCACACCGCCCGGTGAATAAGCATCCGCAGCACGCCGCTTTTTGGATACGCTGTAATGGTTTACCATCGAATCCATATTTCCGGCCGTTACAAGAAAGCCAAGCCGCGGCATGCCAAACTCAGCTATGCTGTCCGGATTTTTCCAATCCGGCTGCGCAAGAATGCATACCCGGTATCCGTGTGCCTGCAAAACCCGGCTGATCACGGCATGGCCAAATGACGGATGATCTACATATGCATCTCCGATCACATATACAAAATCCGGCTGTTTGATTCCTTCTGCTTCCATATCTTCCCTGCAGACCGGTAAAAATCCTGTCATAAAGCGTCTCCTTCCTGTTGTAAAGCAATCTGTTATCCTTTTCTCCGATACACGTACTTTAACTTTTTATGTTCCAGCATTCCAAGCAGATAGTACGGATTAAAGCTCACCTCGCCCTTTCCGTCCACATCCAGATACATCCCAAAATGCAGATGTACCGGAAAATTTCCGGTCGTGCCTTCGACTTCACTGTATCCGGTATCTCCCATATATCCCAGCAGCTGACCTGCCGTTATATCCATGCCTTCCGTAATTCCTTCTTCATATTCTGCCAGATGCGCATAATAATAATACACGCCCTGTCTGCTGCGAATTCCAATTCGATAGCCGCCCTGCGGTAGCCATCCCATTTTTTCAACGATGCCGTCACTTACACTGACAATCGGATAATATCCTCTTACTTGAACGGATGCCATAAGGTCGCATCCTTCATGCCCTCTTACACCGCCATAAGTACGTTCGAACTGCCAGCTGTTTTCATACGATACCGAAGCTTCTTCGTTATCGGAAGCTTCCGGTACCGGGAAAAAAACGGCATCTGCCAGCAGATTTTCTATCATTTTTGTAAAATCAGCATATAATTCCGGTTCCGCCTCCTGTTCCTGTTCACGCCATTGTTCCAGATCCGACTGTTCCAAAGACTGGCAGAACAAATATGCCAGAATACTTTCACTTAATTCCCGATTGTTTTTAATTTTAAAATCTTCTTTTAATTTTCCGAAAAACTTTTTGTAAACATCGTATGGAAGCTCAAATGCACGAATAGTTGCAAGAGCTTCCTCTTCATCTGCAAGCTGGGATTCCCATCGTCCGGTACTATGATTTTGCTCCAGATTCCGTGTCAGGCTCACATCCAGGCTTGCAATAAGAAACAGCAAAATAATCCAAAAGATACGTTTTTGATTCATGTTTCCTCCTACAGACGCGTATACTAATAAAAAAATACGTGCTGTCATGAAAAAAAGGTTATCTATATTTATTATCATGCTGTTTATACTATTCATATTAATTTATCCGGCCGACTGTGTCAAAGCTGCGGCAAACGGTCTGATCCTGTGGTATGAAAACATACTGCCGGCATTGCTGCCGTTTACGATATTCTCCAATATCCTGATTCGGTCCGGTTATCTGGATGATATGATTCGTGCTGCCAGCCCCGTATTAAACCGTCTGTTTTTCCGCCATCCACAGGCAGCCTATCCGATTGTATCCGGTTTTTTATTCGGCTTTCCGATGGGCAGTAAAACTACGGCCGATCTGCTGCATGAAGAAAAACTGAGCGTTACGGAGGCAAATATTTTATGTGCCATGTGCAACAATATCAGTCCGGTATTTATCAGCAGCTACTTATTAATGTCTTCTCTCGGCGTCTATGACAAAACGCTGACAACGTATGCGATTTTATATCTGCCCCCGCTTATATGCGGACTGATTTTGCTGCGTCTGACAAAACCGCTTCCGCTCAAAAAAAATACGGCATCAAAATCCAATTTGAATTTTCAAATCATTGATGCCGGAATTATGAACGGATTTGAAACACTGTTAAAGCTGGGCGGATATATTATGCTTTTTTCTCTGCTGTCACAGATGTGCATCCGTCTGGTCGGAAATTATGAGCCTGCTTTTATCTGTCTGACCGGCATTACGGAAATTACGAACGGCATTCACATCATAGCGCAAAGTCAGACACTTACAATGTCGCTGAAATACCCATTGCTCATAGGTATAACTGCATTTGGCGGACTTAGCGGATTCGCACAGACCGCTTCCATGGTGAAAGGTACCGGCATTTCCATGCGATTTTATTTTATGTTCCGTCTTGTACAGACGTGTATCAGCTCTCTGCTCGCAGTTTTATTCTTCTAACCGCCTGTGACAGCTGATTTCATGTACTATCCGCTTAGCACTAAACCTCCGGTTCCTGTAACGGTTCCATATTTTCGGAAGCTTCGGGAACCTCTTCCGCCTGCTGTGCCGGTGCCGACTCCTGAAAGATTTCGGAAGGCGCCAATTCCGCACGGTTTGCGGAAACAATTTCCAGCATACGCTCCATATTTGCGCTCAATTGCGCAAAGTTTGTTTTAAAAATACTTTGTGAGCCGTTCAATAACTCCTCAATAGAATTTAACAGAGAATCCGCATAGCCAATTGCACCGAGACGGATTTCATTGGCGTCGTTCGTCGCCTGATCCATAATCTCCTGTGCCTGCTGCTGAGCGATCGAGACGATTTCGTTTGCCTGTGCGTACGCCTGCTGCATAATCTCATGTTCTTTCACCAGCTCATTTTTCTGAAACTGAGCCTGTGAAATGATTGTATCCGCCTTTGCATGGGCATCTGCCAGAATCGCTTCTTTATTGCTGATCATTTTCTGATAGCGCTTGACTTCTTCCGGCGTTCGATGGCGCAGCTCTCCGATCAGCTCCATCATCTCTTCTTTATTTACAAGAATCTTGGTGCTTGAAAGCGGCTGATACTTACAGCTTTCAATATAATCTTCTATTTCTTCTATAATCTGGTCTATTTTACTGCTCATAAGCAATGCTCCTTAATCTTCTATTTCCCGAAATCTTTAATCCCATATTTCTCATAAACACGCGGAATAATCTGCGGTGGCAGAAAACGCGAAATATCTCCCCCGTAGGATGCGACTTCCTTCACAATCGTAGAGCTCAAATAAGCATACTCCAGACGGGTCGTCAGGAAAATGGTTTCCAGATCTGCATATATTTCATGATTTGTCTGCGCGATCTGCAGTTCATACTCAAAATCTGTCACTGCGCGCAGCCCCCGGACTATAATGGCAGCGTCTATCCGTTTTGCATAATCTACTAAAAGCCCGTCAAATGCATCCACCGTTACATTCGGAAATTCTGAAATCAGTTCTTTTAACATATTAACACGTTCCTGAATGGAAAACAATGCATTTTTTGCACTGTTGTTTAATACCCCGACAACCAGTTCATCTACCAGCCTTGCAGAACGTGCAATAACATCAAGGTGTCCCTTTGTAACCGGATCGAAACTGCCCGGATAGATTGCTCTTTTCATACTCAGACCTCTTTTGACACAAATATGTGCTTATTCGTTTTGTATTTTTTCTCTCTAATCATCTCAAAACCCAGCTGCCCCAGATACGAAAAATCCGTATCCAAAGCCGCCTCAATAATCACTACCGCATCTTCTTTTAAAAGAGCCGACGATGCCAGATACGTCAGTACTTCCTGTTCCCTGCCGCTGCGGTACGGCGGGTCCATAAAGATAAGGTCAAACGGCTCTTTTCCGTCCAGTGAACGCAGTGCACTCAGCACATCCATAACAAGCAGTTCGCAACGCTCCTGCATCCGCGTAAAACGGATATTATCGGTAATGCAGGCACCTGCCTTTTTGTTGTTTTCCACAAATACGGCATAGTCCGCGCCCCTGCTCAGCGCTTCCAGACCGATCTGCCCGCTCCCGGCAAACAGATCTAAAAAACGGCTTCCGCTAATGTCTGTCCGGAGAATATTAAATAACGTTTCTTTGATACGATCCGTAGTCGGCCGCGTGTCTTTTCCTGCTATTGATTTAAGCGGCAGACTCCTGGCTGTTCCAGCTATAATTCTCATAATTAACTCCTGACTACATTTTAATACTGCAAAGCGCGCGTTCCATCAGATGCAGTGCCGCTTCTACTGCCAGATTTCGTACCTGTGCACGTTCTCCGGCAAATACATGTTCTTCCACAATCGTTACACCGTCTACATAACAGCCAATATAGACAAGCCCTACCGGTTTTTCTTCTGTTCCCCCATCCGGTCCGGCAATTCCGGTTGTTGCAAGCGCTGCCTGTGCTCCCGCCTGTGCGGCTGCCCCCTGCGCCATTTCCAGTGCGGTCTGCTCGCTGACTGCGCCATATTTCTCCAATGTTTCGGAAGATACATGCAACAGTTTCTTTTTTGCTTCATTGGAATACGTAATGTATCCTTCCTTATAGACTTTAGAGACACCTGCCGCATTGAGCAGCCTTCCGGCCAGAAGGCCCCCAGTACAGGATTCCGTTGTCGTAACCGTATATCCGAGCTGTTTTAACAGGGCCGCAACGCGTTCTTCCAATGCATGTTCTTTTTCATATGTTTTGTCCATAAGTCCCCTTTCATCTGCTAATTATTTATATTTATATTTGATTTCCCCTTTTTTAACCTGTGTTCCAATTTTTCCACATTATGCAGATGAAGTATCTATGCCTGTCTTTCAGTTTTGTTCTTTCACTACGTCCATATTTTTATACAGATAATCAAGCAGCGAAATGACGGTAAGCGCCAGTGAGATATAAGTCAGAATTACTCCCACCGTCTGAAAAAACGGATTGTTAAAATCCAGGATCAGAACAATAATCATCAGCATCTGAAATGTCGTTTTAAATTTCCCCCAGTAACTTGCCGCAATCACAATCTGATGTTCTGCCGCAATCAGACGGAAACCGCTGATAATAAACTCCCTTGCAATAATGATAATGACAATCCAGGATGCAAGCTTATTCATATCCACAAGGCAGATTAACGCAGAACATACTAACAGTTTATCCGCAAGCGGATCCATAAATTTGCCGAAATTTGTCACTAAATTGTATTTTCGTGCGATTTTTCCATCCAATAAGTCTGTCAGGCTTGCTATGATAAAAATAACCGTAGCAAAATACTTGCCGTTTTCCGTAAAAGCCGGCGCAAGCAGGAAAAACACAAAAAACGGTATCAGCAGCACACGCATCAAAGTAAGTTTGTTTGGCAGATTCATAGTTTCTCCCCCTCCTTTTATCAACACTCTGCTATCTTATTGCGACAGATAATCTGCCGTCAGATCATAATCCAAAGCACCTGTAACACGCACTTTTACAAAATCCCCGGTCATCAGCTCGTTCTCCGCATTTGATACAAATACATAACCGTCAATATCCGGCGCATCCCGGTATGTTCTGGCCGCATAAATAGCTTCATCCGACAGCTTTCCTTCCACAAACGCCCAGATAACCCGATCTTTCATATCGGCCGTCTTATCAAAAATAATTTCCTGTTGCAGTTCCATCACTTCTTCCTGCCAGTTTCGTTTTATCTCTTCGTCTACCTGGTCCGGGAATTTTTCCGCCGCAGTCCCCTCCTCCGGCGAATACGTGAATGCTCCCAGACGGTCAAACTCTACTTCATTCAGAAACTCCAGCAGTTCATCGTGCTGCGCCTGCGTTTCCCCAGGAAAACCGCAGATTATCGTAGTGCGCAGACAGATATCCGGAATCTCCCTGCGTAGCTTTGCCACAATATTTCGAATGTCCTCTTTATCGGTTCGCCGCCCCATACGGCGTAAAATCTCATGATTGGCATGCTGAATCGGCATATCCAGATAGTGGCATACTTTTTCATTGCGTTTGATTGCGGCAATCAGTCTGTCGTCTATTTCTTCAGGATAACAGTATAAAATTCGAATCCAGCGCAGTCCTTCTATCTGATTCAACTCATCCAAAAGCCGATATAAAGATTTTTCTCCATACAGGTCCGTTCCATACAAAGTTGTCTCCTGCGCTACCAAAATCAGTTCTTTGACACCGTCTGCCGCCAGCCGCTTTGCCTGGCGGAGCAGCTCTTCGATCGGAACACTGCGGTAACTGCCGCGAACGGACGGAATAATACAGTACGTACAATGTTTGTTGCACCCTTCCGCTATTTTCAAATAGGCGTAGTGTCCACCGGTCGTAACACTTCGTTTCCGTTCCTTCCGATTGCTGTCAGCCGAATCTGCCTGCGGCGATTCGTCCCATGCACGAAATGTCTCATAAGTCCTGCCCTCTTTTACTTCCTGTAAGGCATGTACCAGTTCATCATACGAATTGATTCCCAATACCGCATCTACTTCCGGAATTTCCTGTCGAATTTCCTGTTGATACCGCTGTGCCAGACATCCGGTCACAAGCAGCGCTCTGCATTTAGCCGTTTTTTTATAGTCTGCCATTTCCAGAATAGTATTGACACTTTCTTCTTTTGCATCATTAATAAAGCAGCATGTATTGACTATGATAACATCTGCCTGTGTCTCGTCATTCGTAATTGCCCAGCCCTGTTCCTGCAGCATCCCGATCATAAACTCAGAATCTACCAGATTTTTATCGCATCCAAGCGAAACAAAAAATACGCTGCCCAAATCTGTTCCTTCCATAAAAACCATTCTCCTTGTAAAAAAGGTTGTGCGGTAAGCACAACCCTCTGCTTAATATTCCTGCATGACTTCCGAACTCTGCGTCGAAGATTCGCTCTCACTGTTCTCCGGATTTTCCGCAATTTCATGACTGTCTTTGGTTTTATCCGTTTCGGATGTATCATCCTCTCCGACGATTTTAACCTTTCCTTCATACAGTTCCTGCACGGCTACCGATAACGGCTTTCTGCCGGCAGATTTATTAATCATCGGCTCGTCTCCTCCAATAATCTGTCTCGCACGTTTTGCTGTCGCAATCACAATCGAATACCGGCTGTTAATTACCGGTTCTTCCCCAATTTCTGTCTGATCGCTGTTTACAACCTGCATGAGTTCCACATAAGATGGATGTATCATATAACTGCTCTCCTTTCCAATCTGCTGCCGCAGGCCGTTTTTTCAATATCGACCCACACAGCCTGCCTACCTTTCTCAATCCGGTGTACGCTCTTCATTTCCAAAACGACCGGAAAGTGTATCCGGCTGCAAAGCGGAAATGACAAGCATCTGATTCACCGTAAAAATAACCGCTCTTGTACGGCGTCCCTGCGTAGCATCAATCAGCCTGTTTTCTTCTTTTGCGCGCTGAATCTGACGTTTTGCCGGTGCGGAATCCGGGGTAATAATACATAATATTTTATCCGTATTGATCACATTCCCAAATCCGATATTCATTAATTTTGACATGGCAGATCACCTTTTCCATACTTTTACTCAATATTTTGGATCTGTTCCCTTACTTTTTCTATGGAAGTCTTTAGTTCAATCCCGGTATCCGATACTGCCAGATCACTCGTCTTGGACAAAATCGTATTTGCCTCACGATTCATTTCCTGTGCAATAAAATCCAGTTTTCTGCCTATACTTCCACCGGTCAGCAGTTCCTTTTCACTGCTTCGATATGACTGCGCAGA
The DNA here is from genome assembly GCF_000364225.2 of Eubacterium plexicaudatum ASF492. Lineage (GTDB taxonomy): Bacteria > Bacillota > Clostridia > Lachnospirales > Lachnospiraceae > Eubacterium_J > Eubacterium_J plexicaudatum. The sequence continues at coordinate 1,377,714 of NZ_AQFT02000001.1, read as the reverse complement.
CGAACAATTTCTTCATCTACGCAGACTTTATCTGCATAGATCGTAACCTCTGCCGCAATGCGGCCATCATCCAGCTGTTTATCTCCGAGCAGTTCTTTCACTTTTGCTTTGAGCTTTTCATGATACTGCTCTATAATCTGCGGGGAATGCTCTTCAATAAACCGCACTCCGGTCAGCATTTCATCCAGTTTTCCTACCAGATCCCGTTTCAGATTTTCGCCTTCTTTTGTTCTGGAATCCACAAACAGTTCGGCGGCGCCCCGTACCGCTTCTTCCAGCACTTCTTTTAATTCCGTCTCGTCCGCATCCTGCTCCCGCATCGTAAACACGTCCGGAAACCGTGCCAGCGTACTGACCGTAATATCATCCGGAATCTGAAACATCTTAGCCATCTGACGCAAATGTTTCAAATATTCCTCTGCAAGCAGTTCATTATAACACAAAGCACATTCTGTTTCCGAAAAATCCTCATAAGCGACAAAGACATCCACTTTGCCTCTTTGAATGTATTCTTTTAAAATCGTACGAATGGCACTTTCAAAATTACTGAGTTTTTTCGGTATTCGAATGCCGATATCCAAATACCTGTGATTGACCGCTCTCATCTCCACTGCAATCTTCATCTTGTCTTTGACAGCTTCATATCTGCCAAACCCGGTCATGCTCTTTATCATAATCTCTGTTCCCTCCAATCGGGATTGCCGATTTTGAGTCGTTCTTTTTGCACATATCTTTTGCATAGATATACTTATTATAGACATTAGAATGTTATTAGTCAATTTTTCTTGGAAAATTTTGAAAATATTTTGAAAATATTTCGAAATTTTCCATATCATTTATTTCTTGCTGTGGGGGGATGGCTGTTCGGACGCCGGATGAAGGGGAGGCGCTTCCGGCTAAACGCCGGCAGCTAAAGGGTGCTGCTTGGCTTCGCCCCTGCTTTTTGCAGCAGAATACCAAGGGGTTCTAACATGCCTCCAACGTCACAGGAACCCGAAGCGCCTCCCCAACATTCGGCTGGTTTTCGCAGGGCCGCATTATTCAATCTCTACCTCTGTAGCAGGCAAATGTATGAAACCTCCGATACTTAAGCATACCACATACAGGCAGGAGAGCGGATTTGCCCGGTTCGGATGTGGCTTTGGAGGGATTAGAGTTTCTTACATCCCGGAACGGACACAGCCGAACCGGGCAAATCCGCCCTCCCGCCGTCCGGGTATCCAAAGACTTCATACTTAATCCGCAAGCAACTCTATCCCCGCAATATCCGGATGTATCGTCATAGAGTAATTTGTATAATATACCACAAATCCCGGTGCCGAGCCGTTTGGTTTTTTTACGTTTTTCCGCTGCAGATAGTCGATTTCCAGCTTTTGTGCGTCTCTGCCCTGTGAATAGTATCCCGCCAGCATTGCGGCTTCTTCAAACGTCCGATCCGGCAGTTCCTGTCCGTTTGTTTTAACAATAACGTGTGATCCCGGCATTTTTTTTGCATGGAACCACCAGTCTCCTCCGTTTGCAAGTTTAAATGTCAGTTCTTCATTTTGATAGTTATTTTTTCCTATATAAATATCAAAGCCGTCCGAAGAACGGTAATGGAACGGTCTGCTTTTTATTTTCTGCTTTTTTTCATGGCCTTTGCGGCGAATGTATCCATATTCGATCAGTTCCTGTTTAATCTGAACAAGATCATCTTCATTTAAAGCAATATCCAGTGATATGGAAATAGATTCCAGATGTTCCATTTCTGCCTTTGTCTCTATCGTAAGTTCCGACAGCGCTTCATACGTTCGTTTTAGCTTATTGTATTTCTCAAAATACTTTTTTGCATTTTCCATTGGAGTAAGCTGTGGATCCAGAGGGATTTGAATCGTTTCATTCGTGTAATAGTTCAGTGCTTCCAATGACTTTGCACCTTCTTCCAAGCCGTATCCGTAAGTATTGATCAGCTCTCCGTATACCTTATATTTATCCCGTTTTTCCGTATCTTTTAACTGTTTTAGCTGCAGCTGATACTTTTTATGGCTGCGTTCCAGAGCCGTTGCCACAATTTTTCGAAGATCTACGGATTTTTGACGAATTCTCGTATACGTATCGCGTGCCGCATAAAAATGTTCCAGCACTTCGGATATGGATGTGAATTCCTGCTGTTCCAGATGCCTGTACTGTGTCAGCCGTACGGATGAAAACTCAAACGGCCTGCCATTTTCTACCGCTATATTCGGATAAAATGTTTCATTTTTGATATCCTGCATCATCCAAAGAAAATGATTGCAAAGATGTGTTTTTTCTTCTTCCTGGAAACTGGCTGTCGGTGCATCCGCGTCCAGTCCGGCCCGATAGCAGATCTCATTGGCAATACACGGGCTGATTCCGGTATAAGACGTATAGATCGCTTTTGCTGCCGAAAGCGGTTTGCTCAGCGCCTGTGTCAGAAACTGTGTTTCATCTGCTGACAGCGGATTATTTTTTCCCTGCGTCGGAATAAAATATTCCCGTCCCGGCAGCACTTCCCGCACGGAGCTGACCTGTGCGGATACATGCTTAATGCTGTCAATAATTCTGTTTCTTCATCGGTAAAAATCAGGTTGCTGTGTTTTCCCATCAGCTCGATCGTAAGCGTCTTTTTGCGCACATCGCCCAGATCATCCAAATGTTCAATTTCAAAATGTATAATTCGTTCCATATCCGGCTGCCAGATTTTTACAATCCGCCCATTTGCAATGTGTTTGCGAAGCAGCATGCAAAAATTCGGCGCCACAAGCGGACTTGGTTTGTTTGTATCCGTCAGATAAATAAGCGGCAAAGATGCACTTGCCGATAAAAACAGCCGTTTTTGTCCGCAGGCGCCTTTTAATGTCAAAAGCAATGCATCTTTTTCCGGCTGTGCAATTTTATAAATACGCGCATGAAGCGCAGTCTGATTCAGTTCGGTTACCAGATTTGCAATTACAATTCCGTCAAAAGCCAAAATAATCACTCCCTTCTACGGCATTGTAACGTATCTGTGCCGATACCGCAAGTCATTTTCAATAAAATCATAATGACAGTAACCGCAAATACCATAATCTCCCTGCACTTGCAAAAATCACCAGAGTAAAAAAAAACGTGCCGGATATAATAATCTCGTAAACAAACATGTTTACAACACTCAGGATAAAAGGAGGCAATTAACTATGAGTAATCATTCTAATCAGAACGCAGTACCGGAAGCAAAGGAAGCATTAAACCGTTTCAAATACGAGGTCGCAGACGAACTCGGTGTACCGCTGAAAAAGGGTTATAACGGTGATCTGACTTCTCGTCAGAACGGTTCCGTGGGTGGTTATATGGTGAAAAGATGATTGAAGCCCAGGAAAAACAGATGGCAGGAGAAGAATAATCCGATTCCAAACCTGTCTGAATATGCCACGGCAGATACTGCTTACCAAACGATGACGTGCACCGGCTGCTGTGGTCAAACATGAAAAAAGGACTGATACACCGAGAATCTTTTCTCCATGTGTCAGTCCTTTTTTCTTTGATAACGAATGTATCAAATTACAAGTTCAGCCTTTCCATCTGCCTTTCAAAATACTCTTCCGCTTTTCTTAAAAGTCCCTCATGTTCCGGCAGCGCCAGCTCTCTGTCACAATCTAAAATTCTTGTTACCTCTTCCGATGCCTGCTGCAGTACTTTGGCATCCTGGTAGATATCGGCCAGCTGAAACTCCATATCTCCACTTTGACGGATGCCGAAAAAGTCTCCGGGCCCGCGCAGCTTTAAATCCTCGCTGGCAATCCGAAATCCGTCGTTCGTCCGGTTCAGCACGTCCAGTCTTTTGCAGGAGCTTTTGCATCCGATGTATTGATCATAATACAGTAGGACTGCGCGTCTCCACGGCCTACACGTCCGCGCAGCTGATGCAGCTGTGCGAGTCCGAACCGCTGTGCGTCTTCAATCATCATAACCGTTGCGTTTGGCACATTTACGCCTACTTCCACGACTGTCGTAGATACCAGTACCTGAATTTCATTTGCCGCAAAAGACTCCATAATTTTATGCTTCATGTCCGATCGCATTTTTCCATGTAAAAAGGCCACTTCTACGTCGGACGGAAGCGCCTGTTTTAATTTTTCACTGTAATCCGTAACATTTTCCCCTTCCGCATGTTCACTCGCTTCCACAAGCGGACAGATCACATATGCCTGATGTCCGGCCTCTATTTCTTTTCGTATGAATTCATAAGCGTTTGGACGCCAGCCGCTGCCGACGACACAGTTTTTAATCGGAAGACGTCTGGCCGGAACTTCGTCTATTACCGATATATCCAAATCCCCGTATAAAATAATGGCAAGCGTACGCGGAATCGGCGTTGCGCTCATTACAAGAATATGCGGACTTTCTCCTTTTAAGGAAAACGTCTCCCGCTGTCTGACACCGAACCGGTGCTGTTCATCCGTAATCACAAGCGCCAGGTTGTCATAAACCGCTTTTTCCTGAAACAGCGCATGTGTCCCGACGATCATCGCATCCGGAAACAGCTGCATCCGCTCATACGCCCGCCGCTTCTGCTTTGCTGTCATTGCGCCGGTCAAAAGCACGAGATGTGTTTGAATGCCAAACAGTTCTATGTACTGCGCAAACGTCTCATAATGCTGTGAAGCAAGCACTTCGGTCGGCGCCATAATTGCCGACTGATAACCGCTGGCAGATGCCAGATACATGGCGAGAAATGCTACAATCGTCTTGCCGGAGCCAACGTCACCCTGGACAAGCCGCTGCATAATATATGGTCCGCGCAGATCTTTTCGAATATCGGCAAGCACACGCAGCTGAGCATTGGTCAGCTTGTACGGCAGCTTTGAAAGCAGCGGTGTAAACAGGTCTTCTTCTCGAAACGCATATATATTTTCCAGTTTCTGCCCCTGTTCTTTTTGCAGCCGCATATATAATAAAACAGAAAAAATTCATCAAACACCAGCCGCTTGCGTGCCTGTGCTAACGTATCAAAATCTTTTGGAAAATGAATCTGAGAAACCGCATAATTATATTCCGCCAGTTCAAATGTTTTCTTGGTCTCCACAGGCAGATAATCATGTAACAACATTCCTTCTTCCAGTACCATGCGCAGCGTTTTTTTATACAGATTGTTCGTAAGGTGCGCTGTCAGGCCGTAAATCGGCTGCAGGGAATCCGCAACCGCCTCATACTGTTGTGGTGTATAGATCACCGGCTGTTCCATTGAAAGCAGACCGCCTTTTTCCTGCACGCTGCCATACAAAATGAATGTCTGCCCTTTTATAAGCGTATTGCGCACATATGGCATGCGAAACCACAGACATTCCATTTTTTTGCTGCGGTACGTACCGGTTAAAATTGCAAGCTGCATGGACCTTGTCCGCTTAACGATAACCGGCGCATCCACACGAAAAATAACCGCCTGCTTTCTTCCGGCCACGGCTTCGTCAATCTCCACCGGCGCCGGAAATTTGGTATATTCCCGTGGAAAACGAAGGAGTATATCACCAACGGTGTATACTCCTGTTTTTTGAAACAGCTGTTCGGTCTTTGCTCCCACGCCTTTTACGCCGCTGATCGGTGTCGTAATCTCCATGGAATCCACCGGCCTATTCTACGGAAATCAGATAATAGTATATCGGCTGTCCGCCATACTGTACTTCCACTTCCAGATCATCATGGCCTGCCATAATTTTCTCTGCAATCGCGGTCGCGTCATCCTCTTTGACTTCTTCTCCGTAATAAATGCTCACAATTGCCGCATCGTCGTCAATCATACTTTCTGCCATTTCCAGCGTTACCTGCTCCAGTTCTTTTCCGACTGCGAGAATGGTCTTGTCTCCAATGCCCATATAGTCGTCCTGACGGATTTCCTTATCATCGATAACCGTATCACGTACCGCATAGGTAACCTGCCCGGTCTTCACATTTTTAATCTCTTCTAACATACGCGACTCGTTTTCTTCTGCGGACTGTTCCGGAATAAAATTAATCAGCGCGGTAATTCCCTGCGGAATCGTCTTCGTTGGAATGACGTGTACCTGTTTTTCTTCGGACAAAGCCGCTGCCTGATTGGCTGCCAGAATAATATTTTTATTGTTCGGCAGTACAAATATATGATCTGCCGGAACCTGTGCAATGGCATTTAAAATATCCTCCGTACTCGGATTCATCGTCTGGCCGCCTTCGATCATATGGTCGGCTCCCAGCCCGCGGAAGACTTCGCTCAGTCCTTCTCCGACAGATACGGCGATAAAGCCGATATCTTTGTGTTCCTGCTCTTTTGACAGCTCCTGCTTTTGTGCCGTTTTTGCTTCTGCCTGCTGTGCGGCCAGCTTTTGGGCATCTTTGATCAGACGTTCCTGATGCTCTTCCCGCATATTGTCAATTTTTATTTTGCTCAAAGAACCATGTGTCAATGCTTCCTGGATCGCTAATCCCGGATCATTGGTATGTACATGGGTCTTTACGATTTCATCGTCAGCTACAACCACGATCGAGTCACCAATGGATTCCAAAAATGCTTTATATTTCCGCTCTTCCTGATCGGTCAGCGGATCGTTTAATACGATAATAAATTCCGTACAATAGCCAAATTTAATTTCCGCTTCCGTCTCTTTTGTAATCTTTCTGACCTCCGGGGACAGTCCTGCTTCAATCGTCGTATCAATCTCTCTGCCAAGCAGCGCGTCAAAAGTCCCCTGTAAAATCACAACCAGACCCTGGCCGCCGGAGTCTACAACGCCTGCCTGTTTTAATACCGGAAGCATATCCGGTGTCTTTTTCAGCACACGTTCCGCTTCTTTGATCACCTCTTCCAAAAAGCAGACAAGATCATCCGTCTCTTCCGCCATCTGTGCCGCTTTGTCCGCAGCCCCTCTTGCAACCGTAAGAATCGTGCCTTCCTTCGGCTTCATAACCGCTTTATACGCCGTTTCCACCGCTTTTTGAAACGCTGCGGCCACAACCGGAACGGTCAGCTCCTGCTCTTTTCCGATCACCTTTGTAAATCCACGAAACAGCTGCGATAAAATGACCCCGGAATTTCCTCTTGCACCGCGCAGTGATCCTGAAGAAATTGCTTTGGCAATAGACGCGATATCCGGCTGCTCCAGTGCGCTTACTTCTTTTGCAGCCGAAAGAATCGTCATTGACATATTCGTACCGGTGTCTCCGTCCGGAACCGGAAATACGTTCAGCTCATTAATCCACTCTTTTTGGATTCCAGATTTTTTGCTCCGTTTAAAAACATTTTCGCCAAAACCGCAGCATTTATTGAATTGATTTTCACTTCCAAGTCCTCCTTAATCAATCACGCGAACGCCTTCAACAAAAATGTTGATTTTTTTGATGTGCATTCCTGTGAATTCTTCTACACGATACCGAACCGTACCGATCAGATTGTCTGTTACCGTACTGATACTGACACCATATGAAATAATTACATGAAAATTAATCGTAATCTCATTGTTCTCCTCAATGACTACATTTATACCATGTGTCAGATAATCTTTTTTAACAACCTGACGATTCCGTCTTTTACATTGACCGCCGCCATTCCTACGATACCAAAACATTCTACCGCTACGGAACCCGCATACGTCGCAATTACTTCGCTTCCGATGACCACTCTGCCATATTCATTTTCAAAATGCCCTTTCATAGCATACCTCCAATCGTTCTCATAAATTCATAAAAATCTAGTTAGAACATATTATAACCGCTTTTGCGAAAAAAGAAAACATAATTTTTACATAATTCAAAAGATTGTAAAAAAATTGAATTTTTCCGGAATTTATTCTTGCATTTGTCTACCTCTTCTGATAGAATAATCATGTTGTAAGTCTGAAATTACCGTCAGACTTAATATTTAACACTTGATTACGCAAGGAGGTGTTCCTATGGCTAAATGTTCCGTTTGTGGAAAAAGCGTTCTTTTCGGCAACAATGTGAGCCATTCACATAGAAGATCTAACAGAATGTTCAAACCAAACATCAAATCTGTCAGATGTAAGGTGAATGGAGCTACAAAAAGATTATATGTTTGTACTTCCTGCTTAAAGTCCGGTAAAGTTGAAAGAGCGTAGGATTTCTAAACGTATGGAAAGAAGCTGCTGTTGGCATTTATTGCTGTCCGCAGCTTTTTTTGTGGACTAAATGGCAGACTGCCACATATATTAATAGAAAAGACACCAGAGTGTGTATTTGAGAAACGAAGTGAATTATGAAAAAAATATGTGGTTTTGCCATGTTCTGGATTGCAGTCGGCATGGCCATTATGCTGTTTTTAGAAAGCATATGGCTTGCCATATTTATTATTTTTACACTGTTGATCTGCGGATATAACCTGTTCTGCGGATAAACAGGCCGTTTTTGCAAAAGATAACGCAAACGGAGACTGACAAAAAAGATTCCATATCCGTTTCTGCCAGTCTCCGTGGTTTTGCCAATTACCGTATATTATTCCGATATTTTTCATTCAGCGCGTCTCCAAGCTGGCTTTCCAATGCGTCCGCAGCTTTTTCTGCGCCTCCGGGTCTGCCTGCGTATCTTTTTCTTTGGAGGTAAATTTATTTACAAAATCCGGAATCATATCCAGAATCTTTGTAATTCCATCCTGATTTTTTACATTTACAAGCTTTGTCGTACCATTTTGAATGACAAGCACAGCGCTTGGCGTAATCTTTCCGCCCATACCGCCGCCGCCATTGTTTTTGTTCTCTCCGGTAAATGCACCTGCCGCCACACCAAACGATACATCTACAAGCGGAAGGATTATCGTCTCACCGATATGAACGGCATCTCCTACGACTGTTTTGGTTGTAATAAAGCTGTCCATTCCTTTGAATAAGGATGCGACAGTTGTGCTGAAACTGTTATCTGACATCTGTTTTCCTCCTGTTTTGGTTTTAATAAGTTCCGATTATACTAGGCCATTACGTACCGCCCCGTTTCAACAGCCGGCGGACAACCTGCATAAATTTTTATCCCGCAGCAGCCTGATTGCGCCGCACACAAAAACAAATACCGTTACTTTGCCGCATGCCGCTATCTCACCTTCCACATACGGTTTTTCAGCTGTAAAATCCGGCTCTATCGTACACGGATAGCGGTAAATAACAGGTATCAGACTGATCAGGCCGGTTATGGCACCCGTGAGCGCCGGATCTGCAAGTGAAAAAGAAACATCTGCTTTCAGTTTTCTTGGTCTGTAACTGCGCAAAAGGTTTAAAATCTCCGTCCATAAATGACCGACCGCATGACGGTTGACCTCGTCCGTATACTCCTTATGCAGCCGCCGAATCCACGTGCGGACTTTGGCAAAGATACCGGACTTTGGCGCATCGGATGACTCCTGTTGTGCGGTTTCTGACTTTGCTTTCTGTTTTTTATTTTTTGTTTTTGGTTTCTGTTTTTTGGTTTTGCGAACTTTCTCGTGATCCGCCTTTTTTGCCGTTCGTTCGGATAAAAGCGGATCGACCGCCATCTTATTTTCAGATTCCGAATCCGGCGGTATTGAAGCGGATTCGGTTTTTTCCATAACCTGTGTTTCCAAAGTTTCCGGCTTTTCTTCTTTTAATTCCGGCTCAAGTTCCGGATCCGATAACGACATATCAAAACGATCCGGCGGCGTTTTTGCCTCCTCTTTTCTCCTGTTATCGGAGTTCGTTTTTGTTTGTCTGCGTTTCGCCTTTTTTTCTCTGCGCGTCGTGCCAGCAGTTTTGGTATATCCACTCCTGCCACCCGAATCTGCCAGGAAAGCCCGCCGGGTCCATAGGCGACGGCAACGCGTATAAAATGCAACAGCCAGTTCACTTTCAGCCGCAGCCGCAGATTCGCTATAGGATTAATGCGTTCGCTGTGCACCAGCACGTCATAACGAACCGGAACAAACAAAACGAGCAGGCAAACGGCGAGCAGTACAAGCAGCAGGATCAGCAGCGCCCATCCCACAATTTTTAACAGCAGCAGCAAAAACAGTCCGACTGCTTTTATCATGTAAGATCACCTGCCTTTTGCTGCAGAATATAACGTTTCACCTGAAATCCACCTGTTTTTTTATATACATCCGTCACAATATCCACCGCTGTCTTAAGTGCATCGTCATAGCCTTTCGCCAGTCCGACAACATACAGATTCTGCTTTGGATACGCCTTCTGCCGAAGCTCTACGGCCGGAATAATTTCCAGCAGATTTTCCCCATATCTGCACAACACGATCAGAAAAGCATTCGTCAGGCACTTATTATGATTGATTTTCCATTTTAAACGTCTGATCTTTGCCTCTTTCTTAGGGATACTTTCCCCAATATATAAATTTTCATACCAAATCATCCGGACTCCTTACGGCATTTCTGCTTTTTGTTCAGCCAAACTACCATATACCTGATGTATCCTGTATTGGATATATATGGATTCGCTATTTTTTTACAAAAGGACCGGAAAATACACAGTCCTTTTGTACGTAGCGTATCGCAATCACAGGCTGCAAATACGCTGCAGTATTTCTCATACTCAAAAACCCCTTAGAAATATTTTTGCTTCCCCACAGATTACTCTTTTTCAAGCTGAGATATTCATTGTAAGCCTGTTCCAGTATCTGCTTTTCATTTGAAAATTTCAGCAGATGGTAAGCTTCATGAAACTTATAGTAACCGGAGTCGACAAAATATTCCTCCCATTGTGGCTTGCTGTAATAATTGTCCGCCATCATCAGATACCAGTGAACTTCCTTTTCCACCGTATCCTCCGGTACATTAAACGTATACTGGCTTTTACCAATGTATTTGATAATCGCCGCACTTACGCCGGTCTCTTCCAACACCTCGCGGGCCGCTGTCTCTTTGTAATCTTCGCCTTGCTCCACGGTTCCCTTTGGAAGAACCCACCCTTCATATTTATTCTTGTAATTTTTATATAGCAGCAGAATCTTACCACGGAATATTACCACACCACCACAACTCGTTGCTTCTATCATTACAACACCTCCTGATGTGGTTCTCGTCTCAGGTACCGGACAGTGCCTGAAAACAAATAGCTATTCAGTAGTATACCCCTTTTTTGATTCACATGCAAGAAAATCGTGTCTCTTTTTTCATTTTGAAAAAATAAAAACCGTCCGTATTGCGTGCAGCCGGCAGTACCTACGAAAAATACGCATCAAATACCGCCTTGGCCACGGGTACCGCATAAGCGCCTCCGGTGCCTGCCCCTTCTATCACTACAGACACAACAAGGTCTTTACTTCCATCCTTTGACGCATACCCGACAAACCACGCATGACTGTCTTTTGCACTTGTAAATTCGGCCGATCCGGTCTTTCCGGCTGCCGTATAGCTTTGTCCGTTTAATGCGGTCGCCGTTCCCCGTGTTACGACTTCCCGCAAATACTGTCTGAGTGTTTTCGCTTTTTTTGCCGTCAGCAGCTGCGCATATGCCTGCGGCGCATTTGCGGACACTTCCGTGCCTTCATAATTTGTTACCTTATCAATCAGATAAGGCTTCATCAAGACACCACCGTTGTTGATCGCAGACATGACAAGCGCCATATGATAAGGCGTGACAAGCGTTTTCCCCTGCCCGATGGAAGTCTGTACAATATCCCATACCGATGCGTCTTCCGTCAGCGTATAGCTGCTTTTTTTATAAGGCAGATCGCATGGAAGCTCCTGGTTAAACAGCAATTTTTCGTTTGTTGCGTGAAATTTATTCAGATTCAGCGACAGACCGATATCGGAAAACGAGGTATTGCAGGAATGTGCAAAAGCGGTCTGTAAATCTTCCTGCCCATGCACGGCATTTCCAAAACAATGAATCACATTTCCGTCTTCACTTAAGTTTCCGCTGCATTGATAGCCATAGCTTTTGTAGTTTTTATTTTCTTTCATATATTCGAGCAGCGTAAAAATCTTAAAAGTAGAACCCGGCGGATACAGCCCCTGCGTCACGCGATTGAGCAGCACGGACGAATGTTCGCTTTCAGTCGTAATGCTGTCCCAGTCCGATGCGATCGTATTCGGATCAAAATCCGGTCCGGATACCATTGCCAGTATTTTACCGGTAGAAGGCTGCATGGCGATGACCGCTCCCCGGTTGCTGCCAAGCGCGTCATAGGCCGCTTTCTGCACATCTACGTCCAGTGTTGTTACGACCGTATCGCCGATATTTTTCTTTCCCTGCAGTTCATTCCATATTTTTTCTGTAAAAAACGCATGCGAACGCAAAAGCTGAAAATTATCCAGCGATTCTATCCCTGATTTTCCGTTTGTCGCAAACCCGACCACATGTGCAAACATTCTGCCGTATGGATAACTTCTGGATTCCGTGCCGTCCGATGCCGTTTTCGTTGTTGCAAGTACGTCTCCCTGTGCGGATACAATATCACCGCGCCGAATCCGGTCTGCAAACGCATCCTGCCTGGCATTGTATGGACTGTTAATAAACGCTTCGCTTTTTTCCACCTGAAAGTAGGCAAAATAAGCAATCATGCCTAAAAATATCCCCAGAAACAAATAGGTAACAACCGCAAATTCCCGGTTTCTGACCGAATTTTTTATGACTTCGTTCTGTTTTTTTCGCTGATTTTGGCGCAGCAGTTTTTCAACCTCTTTTTTTCGCTGTCTTTCTTCCGCTTCTTCCAAATCTGCCTTTCTGCCGTTTCTTTTTACCGCATCTTTTTCATGAAATCAACCTTTCATCCGTTTCTTCATCTTCTCTTAAAATATACAGCCCCTGAATAACCGCAAAGATCATAAACGTGCTGAGCAGGGAACTTCCGCCATAGCTGACAAGCGGCAGCGTTACGCCCGTCGACGGAATAAATTTGATAACACCACCGATCGTTAAAAACACCTGAAATCCATATACCGTGCCAAGCCCCAGTGCGATCAGCTTGTAAAACGGATCGCGCATCTGCATCGCGATATTTAAAAACATCAGATAGCAGCTGGCGCATACCATAATCAGGCAGACGGCAAAAATACCGCCCAACTCCTCGGACACCGCCGCAAATACAAAATCCTCTTCCACAATCGGGATTTTATTGGGCATTCCCTGATACAGCCCCATGCCAAACCACCCTCCGGTACCAATGGCAAACAGCGACTGACAGACCTGATAGCCCTCATTATCCAAAACGGACAGCGGATCCTTCCATGCCGTTACACGTACCCGTACATGTCGAAACAATTTATACGCTACGACGGAAGCTGCGCTCCCACATAGCAGCCCGCTTATAAAATAAAGCGGATTGCGGGTTGCCACATACAGCATTACAAGGTATGTCATAAAAAAGATTAAAGCGGCGCCAAGATCTTTGGAGACGACAAGTACAAGCACATGAACGGCAGCTACGGCAGTCGCTTTGCATACCTGGGAAAACGCTGTAGATTTTGCCAGCATAGACGCCACACAAAAAACAAACAAAATTTTAACAAACTCGGACGGCTGTATCGCGATACCCGCAATCCGAAACGAAAGCTTTGCTCCATAACTGGCCGAACCAAGCACCGCCACCGCGGAAAGCAGTGCAATGCCAATAATCGCATACAGCCATGTCAGCCTGTCCAGAAAATGCAGCTTGTGAATAAAGAGCGGTATGATCATTGTAATAACAACCGCGGCTACGGCGATCTCGTACTGACGTACGGCCTTATCCGGATGCAGACGGTATAAAATAACCAGACCGACTGCCAGCAGCATGCACATATTGTTGACCACAAGCCCGCTGGCACGCCGGTATATATATTTGTAGATCATTAAAACACAGCAAAGCAGCGCTGCCTGCATCACATAGGTTATGAGCACATCTGTCGTCTTTAGCACCGCAAAAATGACCGCAAAAGCATTCAAATGTATCAGAAAAATAAGTTTTGCCTGTTTTCTTAAAATCCGTTTCAGCCGTCTTTCCGATTTTTTTCCGGTTAATGCATGAAAGCAAATAAACGTATAACAGGCAAATAACAGGCTGATCAAATATTTTGACAGTTCTATTATCAGATTTTCCATTGTTTCTCCTACTCTGTTCCACGTTTGTAATGTCCGTTCGTATACGCACCGGTCACGGCCGTAAGATCCGGTGTCTGTCGTTTCAAAAAACTGTCGCAGACACAATCGCAGACCCGGCGCACCTGCTGTTTGGACTCCGTAGTAAACCAGAGCCGATATGCGGCCGGAGACAGTTTTTCAATTTCATCTGCCAGTTGTATCAGGGATAATGGCTGCGCATTATAAATCGTATTGTAACATTCCCCGCAGACATTTCGAACCGGAAACTTCTTTGCATAGCGATCTTTCAAATAACAGATGCCATTTTCCTGTGTACAGTGTGCCGTCGTCTTTTTGACACACTGTGCACTCGTCATTAACGGTAAATACCCGTAAATAATCAGTTCGCTCGCCGTATTCTTTCGTGCAAACAGTTCTTTTTTATTTAATTCCGTCGGAATCGTATCGTTGTTCCATCCCACGGCGCCGTATCCGGCTTTCGCCTCATTTGAGTACGTATACAGACTGTGATCTAACACACAGCAATTTTTATCCATCCGCATCGTTTCTAAAAATCCCAGTTCGTCCATCGTCTTTACAAGAAATCCGTCTGCCTGGCTGCGGATGCTTTGCCATTGTGCTTCGTAAAATCGGGCCGTTTTACTGCGAAAAACCGGAGGCAGGATAAAATATGCCTGCTTTCCTGCCCTGTGTATACGATCAACGTGTTCTGTTAATTGTGTGATAAAACATGCATGATGATACATGGAGCTGTCCAGATAAACACGATGGATAAAATGCTGCTCCAATACAGCGTCTAACTGTGCTGCTTCCTCTATGACCGCTGTAAAATATCGGTCTGCCGCTGTAATCTGTGCGTCCGTTCGTTCCGAATTCAAATCTGCGGTGTGATTATTGGCATCGCTTTGTTCCGGTACGGTTCGGCGGCTTTGCTGCAGCATTTGAACGGTAAGCTGCTCCAGTGCCATTCTTCGAAGCTCATTCAGCATCTGCTTTGGCAAAAAAACGGCTTCTTCCATCCGTACTGCAAGTTGTTCCATTACAAACGGTGTATTTCCTGTTTTCGAAAGCTGCGTTACAATCGCATCCTCACTCAGCGGCTGCTTTTGGGCCGGCTGCACAACGCCATGTTCCGTATACACCGTAAATCCGCTGCAGGACACGGTCAGCTTTGCCGGATCGCCCGTTTTCAGACAGACTTCGGCCTTTACCGGAAGCTTTTTTTCCGGCGGCAGGCACAAATCCGCCGCTTTACTTTTCTCGTGTCCCGGACTGCTCATCGTAATCATATCCGGACCGTTTTGCCTGGTATAATAGCCGCTCGTAAATCCGCTGCGGTTGCCCGCCTGCAGCAGGCGTTCATAGTCCTGCCTGTCCACATTTACAAATCCTTTTTCCTCGTATTGATCAAGATATTTGCGGTACACTGCGGTTACGCCGGCCGCATATGCGGCTGACTTCATTCTGCCTTCGATCTTAAATGAGGTAATGCCGGCCTCTGCAAGCTGCGGAATTTGGTCAATCGTACATAAATCTTTCGGGCTGAGCGGATAACAGGCCTTTCCGGCTGCGACTCCTTTTTCATCCGTTACCGTATAAGGCAGGCGGCACGGCTGTGCGCAGCGCCCGCGGTTGCCGCTTCTGCCGCCAAGCATACTGCTGAGCAGACACTGTCCGGAATAGCAGTAACAAAGCGCTCCGTGCACAAAGCATTCGATTTCCACATCGGACCGCATACGGATTTCGCGGATTTCTTCCAGTGACAGTTCTCTTGCCGCAACAATCCGCGATGCTCCCAGCTGCTGCAGATAGGAACATCCATATGCACCGGCAATCGACATCTGTGTACTGATGTGAACCGGCAGGTCCGCAAACCGGTTTTTAATCAGCCGCATCACTCCGAAATCCTGCACAATGACCGCATCCAGACCTTGTATATAATATGGCAGCAAATATTCATATAACGTATGAATCTCTGTTTCTTTCAGCAGTGTATTCACAGTCAGATACAGTTTCTTTCCATGCAAATGTACAAAATCAATCGCCGAAAGCAGCTGTTCCTGCGTAAAATTTTCTGCATATGCCCTCGCTCCAAAGCGGCTGCCGCCGGCATAGACCGCATCCGCTCCCGCAAAAATTACAGCTTTGCATATTTCAAAAGAACCTGCAGGCGCAAGCAGTTCCGGGATTTTACAATGCCCCGTGTCCTGTTGCATGCAGGTTTGCCGTTTTCGCTTTTCACATTTGTCTGCCATGTTTTTCATATACTTCTCCGTTATCTATTAAAAATAATGAAAATAGGGAACGGATTGACTCCATCCCCTTTTCCGTTTTGATTCATCACCAACAAACGCATTAACGTTTCCGTTTTTCCCTTTTTTCGACTTTTTCTTAAACTTCTCTGCCTGCTCCTGTCGTTCCAGTTCTGCGATCTCTTTGGCAAGCGCTTTTATTTCAGGATCATCGTCATCTGTTATTTCGGACATAACGGACGAGACATATTCATCCTCATCATCCGGTTCCGGCATCGGGCCTTCATCTGTAATCTCATGTCTGGCTGTCGGCGCCAGCAGCTCTTCCAGTTCTTCTTTGGAAAGCTCCGGCATTTTAGGCTGTGGTTCCCGGATTGGGCCGAGCAGTTCTGTCAATTCCTCCTCGGACAACCCCGGTGTAATTAAAATCGAGTTTTTAGATGTAACAAACGGCTCCTCTGTTTCTGCAGGTTTTGTTTCGGAATCGCTGTTTCCATCCTGTATCGATCCGATTTGTGAATCCTGCGTTTGCGAATCCTGCTGCTGTAAAACTTTATCCTGAAAATCTTCCGGTTCCAAATCTTTTAGTTCCATATTTTCTTTTTGTTGCAAATCTTCTTGTTGTACTTCCTGTATATTTTCCTTCTGCAAAGGTTCATTCTGTAAAATTTCGTTTTCGGAAGCTGCTTTCCATACATCTAATGCCGGTGAACTGTTTTCCTGAAATGCTTCTTTTTGTATTGTTTCATTTTGCATTGCTTTATTTTGTTTTGATTCATTTTGTATTGCTTCATTCGGCATCATTTCTTTTGAGCTTCTTTTGCGGAAAGTTCTTCCCCGGAATCTTCTTTTTGCAGAGGTTGCTTCGTCAACGCTTCTGTCTGAGCAGGTTCTTCTTGGAAAGTGTTTTTCCCGAAATCTTGTGTCTGTGAATCTGCTTTCCCGGAATCTTCCTGCTGCAATTCTGCTTTCTTAGAATCTTCCTGTTGTAATTCTGCTTTCCTGGAATCTTGTGATTGTAATTCCTGTGATTTCTCTTTTAATAACTCTTCCTGTTGGGAAGCTTCCGAAGCAGTACCGGCGCCTGCGGCCCGTTCCATTTCTTCTTCCATGATAAGCTCTGCCATCGTCTCATGAACCGCTTCGCGCAGCTGAATCACCTCATCTTTGGATAACTCCGTCGGAGTCAGAAATTCTTCCGATTCTTCTTCCGGTTTTTCTTTTGCCTTTTTGTTTCCTTTGGAGCAGCAGACGTCGATGCCGTGCCCAGCAGTGCATCTGCCAGTGTTGTTTCCAGCTTTTCTTTATTCAGACGAAGCTCTTTGTTTACAGCCTCTATTTCACGCTTTTCCTGCTGCGTCAGACGAAGCATTTCTTCGAACTGGCGGTTTCGTTCCTCCGCCACTTTGGCATTGCTTAATAAAAGCTGATATTTTTCCTCCAGTCTTTTATAGCTTTCTTCCATCTGGCTCTCGCGTCCCGACTTCTGGTTCCGTTCCAGCCGTTCACGATTCAGCTTTTCCAGCAATTCTTCCACTTTCATCTGGGTATCTACCAGCTCATGTTTTAACTCAAACAGATCTTTTTCCGCTTTTTTATAATTTTCCTCCGCAGTTTCAAACTGTCTTTTCGCCTTAAAGAAATCATCCGCAATATTTAACTGAATGAGAATGGATTTCATATCGTTTGGAATTCTGCGGTATTCATCCCGTTCCGTAATTTCAGAAATCTTTGTATTAATATAAGATGCAACATGCTGGAGATATCCTTCTTCTTCATAACCGCTTAACGTATATACTTTCCCTGCAATCATTACATCCGTACTTTTTTTTGCAGCCATCGCTCTATCCTCCGTCTATCCATTATACAGACTTCTTTCAGGAAAAACAACCATTATTTTGTAATTCCAAAGTGCCGATAAGCAAAATCTGTGGCTACGCGGCCTTTCGGTGTCCGGTTAATCAGTCCGTTTTTCACTAAAAACGGCTCGTATACATCTTCAATTGTCCCGGAATCTTCTCCTATCGCTGCCGCAAGCGTATCCAGACCGACCGGGCCGCCACAGAACTTTTGAATAATCGTAAGCAGTATGCTGCGGTCATTCTGATCCAGTCCCATTTTGTCCACTTCCAGCAAATCCAGGGAGAATGCCGCTACTTCTTTTGTAATTTCCCCATTGTATTTTACCTGCGCAAAATCCCGTACCCGTTTCAGCAGCCGGTTTGCCAGACGCGGCGTCCCCCTGGAACGGCGTGCCAGTTCATAAGCGCCATCCGTATCAATGCCAACATCCAGCTTGACTGCAGAATGCAGAATAATCGTCTGCAGCTCTTCTACCGTATAAAATTCCAGATGATGGATAACGCCAAACCGGTCGCGCAGCGGCGCTGACAGCAACCCGGCTCTTGTCGTCGCTCCGACAAGCGTAAAATGCGGCAAATCCAGACGGATTGAGCGTGCCGTAGCGCCTTTTCCAATCATAATATCAATCGCATAATCTTCCATTGCCGGATACAGCACTTCTTCCACCTGACGGTTTAACCTGTGAATTTCATCTACAAATAAAATGTCTCCTTCCTGCAGACCGCTTAAAATAGCGGCCATTTCCCCCGGTTTGCCAATAGCCGGACCGGAAGTAATTTTCATATGCGTACCCATTTCATTTGCAATAATACCGGATAATGTCGTCTTGCCAAGTCCCGGCGGGCCGAAAAAGAGCACATGATCCAGCGCTTCCTTCCGTTGTTTTGCCGCTTCAATATATACTTTCAGATTTTTCTTGGCCTTTTCCTGCCCAATATATTCATCTAATGTCTGCGGGCGTAGACTCTTTTCCACAACCAGATCTTCTTCCTGAATCTGTGTGGAAATGACCCGTTTTTCCATATGCGGAACCTGTCCTTTCCTGCGCGTGTTTGAAAATTACACCAGCGCCATATTTTTTAACGCCTGTTTCAACAATGTCTCTACTTCCATATCTTCGGAGACCGCAATGCCGTCCAGCGCTTTAAATGCTTCCGAAGAGGAATAACCAAGCGCGGTGAGCGCCATTACCGCCTCGGCCTTTACTCCGGATGCATCCTGCTGTGCTTCCTGCACATGTGCCATCTTCTGCTCAAATGCATCTTCCAGGCTGATTTTATCTTTTAATTCCAAAATAAGCCGCTGTGCGGTCTTTGCACCGATTCCCGGTGTTTTGGCAATCGCTTTCGCATCGTCGCCAAGGATCGCAAACCGCAGGTCGTCGGTCGTCAGCACAGATAATATGGCAAGTGCATTTTTCGGGCCAACCCCGTTTACCCCGATTAACAGTTTAAATATGCGCAGATCGTCTTTTGTCAAAAATCCAAACAGCGTCATTGCATCTTCGCGTACCTGCAGCCATGTATGTATTTTGATCGGCTCTCCCATCGCAGGCAGGTGGTCTAACACCTGTCCGGGCACAAATACCTGCCATCCAATGCCGGATACGTCGATCACAATGCTGTCCGGTAAGACATCGGACAAATTGCCTTTGATATAAGCTATCATGAGCCAGAACTCCTTTTATAAAAACGTTTCATTTACCATTTGCATTTAATTTTCTTTTGGCAGCCGCAGCAAAACTTCCTGTGCCGCAACGCCGATTAAAATTCCTGTCAGAATGCCCACCAAAAGCAGCAGCGGGAAATAATACAGCAGATTCCGGTTTTCCACAATCGCTGCCGCCAATACGATTTGTCCCAGATTATGGGTCACTCCTCCGACGGCGCTGACAGAAATGATGCGAAATTTTCCGGTCCGTTTTAAAAGCGCCATACAGCCAAAACTAAGCAGTCCGCCTGCCAGACCGTATAAAATACCGAACAGATTTCCAAACAGCAGCCCTGCCAGCACAATCCGCAAAACGGAAACTAACAGTGCAGGACGAGCCTCCATCGTATACAGCATCAAAATAACGACGATATTCGCCAGTCCAAGTTTTGCACCCGGTATGCCAAAATAAAAAGGAATCAGAGATTCGACATAGCTGCATATCAGTGCAAGCGCTAAAAACAGACCCAGATATGCAGTTTTTTTCATTCGGATAAACTCCTCTCAACGTGAAATGGCGTCCAGATCCGCATCTTCGCCTTCTGCTATTTCCACTACGATTTTATTTGGCAGGCATACAATCGTCTCTCCCTGTCCGGATATCGCTTTTTGGTGGACACACAGCTGATCCGGACAGTCCGCCCAAATCATTTTTACCTTGTGATCCGCTATTTGAAGCGTATTTCCTTCCTTTCCGTGGATTGTAATCGGAATGTCCCGGTCCTGTTTCAGATCGTAAGTGGCATAAAGTTCTCCATCTGCCAGTATTCGTACGGTTGTTCCGTTTTTCCGGATCAGGCGTAGCGCAAAAAACAGACAATTCCTGTAAGAAGCAGGCAGGCAAGCAGGATAACATCCGCTTTTGCCACTCGTTTTTCCATATGTTTACGGTTGTTCCGCCAGTTTTCCATAATAATAAAACCCCCGGCATTCTTCCAGCCGCACGGTTACAATCCGGCCGATCAGCTGCGCGCTCCCCGGCAGATGCACCGTTGCATTGTTATCCATTTTTCCGGTTACAAGTGATGCATCATGGTCGTTGACGCTTTCCACAAGTACTTTCTGTATACTGCCGGTCAGCTGCTGCGCCTTTTCGGCTGCAATATCCTGTACGGTCGTCAGCAGACGGTCAAACCGTTCTTTTACAACCTGTTCCGGCACCTGTTCCGGCAGCTTTGCCGCAGGCGTCCCAGTACGTTTGGAGTAAATAAACGTGAACGCCGAGTCAAATCCGACCTTTTTTACCACATCCATAGTTTCTGCAAAGTCCTCTTCCGTCTCCCCCGGAAATCCAACGATAATATCCGTCGTAATCGCCAGATCCGGCATCGCTTTGCGCACCTTTTCCACAAGCGCCAAATACGTTTCTTTTGTATAATAACGATTCATCGCCTGTAAAATCCTGGTACTTCCGGACTGCAGCGGCAAATGCAGATGGCGGCAGATTTTTTTGGATTGCGCCATAACATCAATCAGCTCATCGGACAGATCTTTCGGATGCGAGGTCATAAAACGAATGCGCGAAAGTCCTTCGATTGCTTCCACTTCCTGCAGCAGCCGTGCAAACGATACCGGCGGATCAAACGTCTTGCCATAAGAGTTCACATTCTGTCCAAGCAGCATAATCTCTACCACACCGTCCGCTGCCAGCCGTTCCACTTCCCGCACGATTTCCTTCGGATCGCGGCTCTTTTCCCTGCCCCGCACATATGGTACGATACAGTAGCTGCAGAAATTATTGCAGCCAAACATTATGTTGACACCGGATTTAAACGGATATTTGCGTTCGACCGGAAGGTCTTCCACAATCTGCTCCGCCTCTTCCCATACATCAACGATCATTTTGTCCGTCTCCAGACTTCGTGACAGCAGTTCCGCAAATTTATAAATATTATGCGTCCCAAACACCAGATTGACAAACCGATAGCTCTTTTTTAATTTTTCCACAACCCCAGGTTCCTGCATCATACAGCCGCAAAGCGCAATCCGCATATGTGGATTTTTCTTTTTCAGGCTGTGCAGATACCCAAGCCTGCCATATACTTTGTTGTTCGCATTTTCACGTACCGTACACGTATTATAAATAACAAAATCCGCCTCGTCTTCTGTCGTTTCCGCAAAACCGGTCAGCTGTAAAATACCGGACAGCTTTTCGGAATCTCTGGCGTTCATCTGACACCCGAACGTCTGTGTCGAAAAGCACGGGCGACGGCCGTTTTTTTGTTCGAATGCGCGAACCCACTCCCGGCATTTTGCCATGTAATGGTATTGCCTGGCCGGTTCCTCTATGGGTGGTTCCCTGTTGATATCTATTTTATCCAAATCAATTTCATTATACATTTTCCCTGACTTTCTTCCCTTTCTGTCATAATAATCCCAAAAAAGAATCGTTTTTTACCGTACGGCTTTATGGTTCTTCCCAATTCCGCACTCACTCACCACATAATCCATCGGAACATCCCACGCATGAACCGGAAGTCTGTCGGCAATCTGGCATTCATAGGCACAGCCTGCCATGATTCCCACTTTCCTGTCTGCAAAATAGCGGTCATAATATCCCCTGCCATATCCAAACCTTCCGCCTGCCCGGTCAAAAACAATTCCGGGCACAAAGCAAAGGTCCGGTTCCTGATTTACCGGAAGCTTTCCGATACCGGCAGGTTCCATCACATGAAAACTGCCTTCTTTTAACTGCTTTAAATCCGTAACTTCATAAAAATCCATCCGTTCGCCGTCTGTTTTCGGAAACGCAACCCGTTTTTTTTGAAACAGCGCATCTTTCATTACAGGCAGCAGCGATACTTCGTTTCCAAGCGGATAATAAAAAAAGACCGTTTCTGCCTGCCGGTATCGTTCCCATTCCAGAATGTGACCGGATAATTCCAATGACAGCCGGGCGGCAAGCGCCGATGGCATGTCATCCCGCATTTTTTTATAATGTCTGCGTATCGTCTGTCTTGTTTCCAAATTTTTCTCCCAAGTTTACAATCGTACCATCTTCCATTTGCATGTCAATGCGATTTAACTGACTGCGAATGCTGCCTCTGATTGCCGCCACATACTGCTGACGCAGCAGCTGCTGTTCTTTTTTCTCCGCTTCGGTCAGTCCCTCCGCTTTTGATTTACGGTATAATTCATTAATTCGATTTATATTCAAATCTGGCATAATATCTCCCTCCCTGTCCACAAATCTGTTTGAAAATGCTGTAGTGTGAACGGTCACATATGGAGATTTTAACATAAGTGCTTCCAGAAATCAAACATTTGACAATACCAGGTTCATTTTTTATAATTGTGAACAGTAACGAATGAACAGCATACGGCACCAGTCGATCGATTTACAGGAAGGAACATGCATATGTCTTTTAAAAAGAAATTTTTTACCGCTGTCGGCATATTTTTTTTGTGTCTGCCGCTGTTCGGATGCGGCAGCAGACAGCCTATCCAACAGACCGGTTTTTATTTTGATACCGTCATTTCCGTCACGCTTTATGATCCGTCCAAAACAGAAGAGCTGAACCACTGTTTTGCGCTTGCGCAACAGTATGAACAGTATTTCAGCGCAAAAAAACCGGACAGTGATGTAAGCAAAATCAACAGGGCGGCAGGCAGCCCTGTCCGTGTGCAAAAAGAAACACGGGAACTGATTGAAAAAGGTCTGTTTTATTCCCGTCTCAGTGCCGGAACCTTTGACATTACGGTCGGAAAGCTGACCGCTTTATGGGATTTTCACGCGGAATCGCCAAAACTACCGGATGACGCTGCCATAGCGGATGCCGTAGCTGCCATTGACTATTCAAACGTTGTTGTAGACGGAAACGAAGTGACTTTAACACAGCCGGACGCAGCGCTGGACCTTGGCGGTATTGCCAAAGGATATATCGCAGATAAAATGAAAGAATATCTGCTTTCGCAGGGCATTACAAAAGGTCTGATTAATCTTGGCGGAAATGTGCTTGCGATTGGAGAAAAAGAAGACGGCAGCGCCTACACAATCGGCATTCAAAAACCGTTTGATGAAACCGGCGACCCTGCGGCTGTCGTATCGGTCCGTGACCGGAGTGTTGTAACATCCGGTGTCTACGAACGATATTTTGAGCAGGACGGCGTCCGTTATCATCATATTTTAGATGTATCGGACGGATATCCCTGTGAGAATGATTTGCTCAGTGTTACGATTATATGCAAAAACTCCGTGGACGGAGATGCGCTGAGCACCTCCTGTTTTGCACTGGGAGTGGAAAAGGGAATGGAACTGATCGAGACTTTGGACGATACGGAAGCTGTTTTTATTACATCCGACCAAAAGCTGCATACTTCTTCAGGTATCGGCACCGATATTCCACTTAAAACGCTTTCTTAAACACAGCTTTTCCAGCCGCAAAACCATCATCTAAACGATGTGTTTAATTCCCTCACAGATTTTACGCGCTACAGTCGGGTTATTCATCGTATATAAGTGAATCCCGTCCACATCATTGGCAAGCAGATCAATAATCTGGCTGAGTGCGTAAGACATTCCCGCGTCAAACAACGCCTGCTTATTTCCTTCAAACTTATGAATAATCCGCTCAAAACGCTGCGGCAGGGATGCTCCGCACATCGTAACCATCCGCTTGATCTGAGACGCATTAATAACCGGCATAATGCCAGGAGTCACCGGCACGTCAATGCCTGCAATCCGACAGTCTTCCACAAACCGGTAAAAATAATTATTGTCAAAAAACAGCTGCGAAAGCAGCACCTGCGCACCCGCATCTACTTTTTGCCGTAAATGCCGCAATTCTTCTACTCTTCCTTCCGATTCCGGATGACATTCCGGATAGCAGGCGCCTGCAATGCAAAAATCACTCGTCTGTTTCAAGTACGTGATCAAATCCGACGCATGTGCAAAATCTTTTTTCTCCGGTATATCCGGGTTGCGGTCGCCGCGCAGTGCAAGCACATTTTGAATGCCTTCTGCCGCGAGTTCTTTTGAAAATTGATCAATTTCAGTCCTGTCATAACAAAGACAGGTAAGATGCACGACCGGCTCCACATGATATTCTTCCTTGATTTTTTTGCCAGCCGAATCGTTTTGTTATGATTGGAACTGCCGCCGGCACCAAATGTAACACTGATAAAATCCGGCTGCAGCTCACATAAAATTTCCAGCGTTTTATCTATATTTTTCAGTTCATCATCTTTCTTTGGCGGAAAGATTTCAAAAGACAGTACGTTTTTTTTCTGCTTATGTATTTCCGATAGTTTCATTGCGGTTCTCCTTCATCTTTTTATTTATATTTTAAATGTTCGGCTTCACACCGGTACAATAACGGTAAATATCTTCCTGACATGCCGCGATATAATCTGCCCCTGCGTTCTCCAGCTCCTGCCTGCCACCGTATCCGTACAGCACCCCGACAGATGCAATCCCATTTTTCTTTGCTCCTGCAATATCATACTCACGGTCGCCGATCATCACGACATCCGATAAATCCGAAATCTTTGCGGCATGCAGCGCATAAGCAATCACGTCCTCTTTCTTTGACCTTGTTCCGTCCAAATTCGAACCGGCAACAAACGTAAAATACCTGCTAAGAGAAAAATAATCCAAAATCCGCACCGCAAATATTTCCGGTTTTGACGTTGCAACATACAGGTTCTTTCCCGCATCGCACAGCGATTCCAAAAGCCTTGCCATTCCGTCGTACACTTTATTTTCGAAAATTCCTTTTTCTTTAAAATATTCCCGATAATACCCCACCGCCTGCTTTGCATCTTCTTGGGAAAACCCGTAAAACCGCTCAAAAGAATCCTGCAGCGGCGGGCCGATAAACGGATACAGCTGTGAACGCTCCTGTGTTTGTATCCCGAATTTTTCCAAAGCATAAGCAACGGAATTTGTTATTCCGACACCCGGATCTGTCAGTGTCCCGTCCAGATCAAACAATAAGTTTTGATACATGTCTTTTCCTTTCCATTCCATATGTCAGATTTGCAGATCATGCCGGCGAGGCTTCGTCAGTCCCACTGCTCCCGCAAAAATTGTACAATATCCACAGCTTTCGGCGGGCATCCGTCTACATTTTTTTCAAAACAGCCGGTACACCGCCCAATGCCGATTGTTCCGGATTTTCCGCGGTATCCCTGCCCGATGCAGACGGAACCTGCACGGTGTCCACGAAGCAGTCCCGCATCATCCAGCCGGTCCAGCGCATAGATCAACGAACCGTAGCAGGCGGAACAGGCATCTTTTGCGTCCGCATAGGCTGCAAGCTTTGACACCCGTTTGGTATGACGCATCGTTTCCTTTTCCGGTATACCTTCTCCCAGAACCACTTGATTGGCATGTTCCACCTCGGTACTGCCTATGCCAAGCTGCTCTGCCAGTCGGATATATGCGATATCTTTGGGCCGGTAGCCCATGCTTTCAGCCGCAAAGCTGTCGCAAAGCACCGGATCCCAAAATCCGAGCACGCGGTTCATCACAACCGGATTGCCGCCTTCCTCAAAATCCAGATCTCCGCATATATTATCAAGCAAAATAAAATCCTGACGAATGACGGTATTTAAATGCGCAATCGGTTTATGCAGCCCCAACGTATGAAACCTGCGCTTTTCGGAGTTTGGAATCAGACCTTTGCTGTTTTTCAGCGCACATGTAACAGTCGTCTGGCAGTGTCCTTTCAGTACCGGAATGTTAATCAGATAATCCAGCCGAAATACTTCTTCACAGACAGAAATCGGCATACCTGCCGCGTCCACGGTCCGAAAAGCGTCTTTTTGCAAATCTACAAACGGAACCTGATGCTTTTTACAAATATCATAGATACCGCACACGCGCACCGCCCGCGATGTCAGATCCCCAATCCAGGCTCCTTCCAGTACAACCAGGTTGTGAAATCCTTCTTTTTTCAAGTAAGTCAGCACGCCGTCTACCAGCTCCGGATGCGTGACCGCTCCTTCCGATGCTTTTTTGGCGCCAAGGATATTCGGCTTAATGCCAATCCGTTTGCTTTTATCTGCGATATCGGCCGCAACACCCGCTGCCTGCAGCACCTGTATCGCCATTTGCCCGTAGTCTTCTCCCTGTATCATATAGTAATCATTTTTAGACATCGTTTTTCCTCCGCCTGTAAAACTTATTTGAGTATAGCTCTTTTTTACCGATTGCGCAACCAATAATTATCAAAGTATTTTTTGATATATGGTAATATCTGTTATCTTTTGATATTTTCTTATTGTAAATATAGTCTACTCATATACATGTCCTATAGGTCATCACATTCATTTTTTCCTACTCTCTTAGTATATTCGCTATTACGAAGATATTCAAGTATGAGAATATCTTTTCCTGTCTGTTTTTTATTTGTTCTTTACTTTTCTTACGTGAACTACACATTGTCTAAAGCCAATGGGCTTCCTGCTTCATCGACCTCGCAACCTACTATCTCCACAGGCGTGAATTCGGGCTGTACCGTCCCTATTTATATTTTATTATCTTATGCTATTTGTCGTAATCCCTCTGCTAATATATTTTTCGCTGCGTTTATATCCCTGTCATGTTCTGTCCCGCATTTTGGACATGTCCATTCCCTTACAGATAATTCTTTTGTGCCTGTATTCTGATAGCCACAGACTGAACATAGCTGACTGCTGGCATAGAATGTATCCACTTTTATATACTTTCTCCCATTCCATGCCGCCTTATATTCTAACTACCTTGTTAATTCGTACCACGACACATCTGATATTGATTTTGCCAAATGATGATTCTCTACCATATTTTTTATCTGTAAGTTCTTTGAGGCTATCACTTGGTTTTCGCTGATCATCTTATGAGAAACCTTTTGCAGATAATCTTTTCTGGCATTTTTAATTTTCTCATGGCATAATGCTATCTTCCTTTTCTGCCTGTAATAGTTATTGCCCCTTTTTCTTTATGTGCCAGTGTAGCCCAGCAAATTAAAGTTCCTATCTCCCGCACAAAAACGTCAAATTATAATCTCAGTTTTTAAACACTGTCTATAAAAGTGTGCTACAGGAGGCGGCACGTTTTCCTCTTGACCATCCCATGTCATTCCGATATAGTTTTTATGGAACAAAAAAGAGAAAAAACAGCCCCTTCCACAGTTCGTTCTTTCTCTCACATACCAGTGCGCCTGCCATATACGGGATCATGTCCCTCTCATGAGGCTCCGGCACCACCGACATACATTAGTTTCCGTTTCCATCGCCTGCCACCTCAAACCGTGCATGAGGTTCTCCCTCACACGGCTTTCCGATAATCTTCTTCCTGTCGCATTCAAAGGACTGTCTCATATCTTTTCTTATTTGGATAATAAAAGTACTCTATTCCACTGTTACCGTACCACTTCCGAAATCCATACAGCACATGTTCTCTGTATTTTTTCTGTTTTCGTCTGTAATATACCCGTCTCCATAGCTTCATCCACACGTATTCATCAAGCTGTTTAAACCGTTTTGTTGAGTTCCCGTGCTGAAAGTAGTTTCTCCATCCTCTTATGAGCGGATTTAATTTCTCCACTTTTTGCTCCAGACCCTCGTAGGCCGATTTTCTGCAAGTAATTACTCTGATTGCATCCTTTACCTTTTTCATCGCCTTTTTACTTGGCATCATGTAAGGCACCTTCCGTCCACATTTGGTTTTACCAAACTTCTGATAACGGAATCCAAGAAAGTCAAAGCTCTCCTTATTCATATCTACAATCTTTGTTTTCTGCGGATTCAACGTCAGTTTCAACTTGGTCATTATTCTTTTCAGATGTTCAAACACTAATTCTGCATCTTTTCTTGTTCTGCACATAATCACTGCATCATCTGCATATCTGACTATAATGCCCAGTTCCTTATGATTCTCCCAGTAGGAGTCCAATACATGAAGATAGATATTTGCTAACAACGGGCTAATGACTCCTCCTTGCGGTGAACCTTTTTCCGTTGGATAATATTTCCCATTTTCAATGACTCCTGCTTGTAACCATTGTCTGCATAACTTAATGACCCTTCTATCACTGATGCGACGGTTTAATAATCCCTGTAGTATTTCATGATTGATGTTGTCGAAGTATCCCTGTATGTCTGCATCTACTACATACCAGTTTTTATACAATTCTTTTTTCACCTTTTCTGTAGCCTGTTTTGCATCTCTTTTAGGGCGAAATCCATAAGAACTATCCGGAAAGTTTGCTTCAAAGACAGGTTCTATCACTATCTTACAAGCTTGTTGCACAATCCTGTCTCTAATAGTCGGTATTCCCAATGGTCTTTTCTTCCCATCCGGTTTTGGAATGTATACTCTTTTTACCGGCTGAGGCCTGTATTTCTTATTCTGCAAATCTTCTTGAATATCCAACAAGTATTCTTCTACTCCGTATTCCTCAATCATTTCAAAGGTAATGCCGTCAATTCCAGCACTTCCCTTGTTTTCTCGCACTTCTTTCCATGCCCGCCACAAAATATCCAGGCGAAAGATACGATCATACAACGCATGAAATCTGCGTTGCTTATCCTTTTTGGCTGCCAGGTATAGATTACGTTGAAGTTGTCGTGATTTTTCAATTGAGTGTTGTTGTCCAATATTTGGCATGCACTATCCCTTACCTTCCCGTTAATCTTGATTAAAGCAGAGCCCCTTTTCTCCCATTGTTTTTCTTACCAATAGTTCATAGATACTATGGGCTCCTCCGACTTCTCATACCACTTCCCAAGGAACTTCGCATGCGTGCTTATATCCTCAGTTACATACTTGTGGTTATATGATGATATGAGACCTCTTCTGTTCCGTTATCGACTATCATAACATTCCGCTCCCTCTACACCGAAGGGTTCTTCCATGCTGTACTCCAGTATCTGCACATTTTCCATGGTCTTCGTCAGAAAGTCAGTGACTCTACTCCCTCTTGTCCCCTTACAGGGCTAACGTAACGATGCTACAGGATTTACTTTATGTTACGGACTGCTATTTTGCACCTGTTTCTCACAGGCATACCTCGCTTCAACACAATCGGTCACCCAAAAGCATTGGAAGCTCGCTACAAGGCTCACTGGCGATTACCTTGACCAGACTTTCACTGGCTAGCCGATAACAGCTTGCAGAACACACGACTTTCACCCGTTAGAACGTATGCCCACCGGGCACACCAAAAAAACAGCACCTAAACCGTTTTTGGCTTAGATGCTGTGATTGCTGTCCTTATTCTGCCCCGCCGCCATCCGTTTTGCCTTCTGGCGGGATTTTCTCTGTCTTTTATCATACATATCGTGTATCCAGTCCTTTACGGGGACTTTCCACATCTCGCTTTTGTTTGGGATATTTTTTATAAGGCTTTTCGGGTTCAGCCCCATTTCTTTTGCCATGCGGATTTCTTCATCCCCGATACGGCATTTTTTCTTTGCCTCATCCCACAGTTCCTGCTTATATGCCATTTCTTTTTTCCTCCCATAGTGCAAGGAAATCCGATACAAGGCTCTCCTCCCTCTTATCCGTACATTTTCCAAGCAGGGCTTCACTGTCATTTAGCATATCTGCCGTGTGGTATATGCCGAATTTCTTATTCAGACGGAGGATGGACTTTATAAGTTTGCCATCTGCCCGTATTCCTGCGGCTGCAAGCATTTTTTCTATGCCTGCTTGCTCCCTCCGTTCCGCCTCCACGCTCTGGTATATGACTTCTTTATGCTTCGTGTCTTTATTTTCCCTCACAATCCTTGTTATCTCATAACGGTATGACAGGTCACGGAAAAAAGAATCCCTGTCACGGTCATTCTGGTACGTTGTCATAAAAGAATTGCAGTGGTAAATGCCTTTGCCCCTCTCTGATTTGACAAGCCCCAAATGCAGGATTTTCTTTCCCGTCTCATGCACAAGCAGGTAATCGCTCTGAAACTCCGATTCCTTATTCTTCCCTTTTTCATACAGGTACAGCTTTGAATAAGACGAAAACATTTCCCCTAATTCCCCAAGGTTATCCAGTTTCCGGTGGATCATTTCAAGCATCCTGCGCTGTTTTTCCTCCGTCTTATAGTATTTCCGCACCAGCTTTTCCACCGATTCCATTGTGATACGCTGCTTTTTAATCGCATAAGCGCCGAAGTCCCCGGTAAACTGGTTTGGCTTTCCAAGATACTGCATCCCCATTAAATGCGGTATCTTAATCTCTGAATTTGTAAGGTGGAGGATACGCTTCTGTGTGTGGATATAATAGTCATACTTGCACAGTGTCTCTTTCGTATCCTGAAAAATCTCCAAAAGTGTCCGCATTGTCTCATCCTTCCGTAAAAAGAAACTGCCTGAGCGGTTAGGCTCAGGCATTACATTTCTTTTTTGAATTGCAATTCTGGGAGCAGTCCTATGATAATTCCATAGGCAGAGACGACCTTTGTATTTCTATTGCCCGCAAAGTCGGGACGGGTAGCTCCTCTCTATCGCCGCAAAAGCACTGAAGCTTTTCATTACCTATAATTTATCATGCCCCTGTTGCATTGTCAACCGCTTTCCTGCTTTATTCCACGGTAAACGCAGGTTTTATAAACTTTTTATAAATTTGGAGATATCAGTTTTCACGATTAAAACTATACGTAAAGATGCGATGGTTAAATTATTTTGCGTATAATAACCAGACATGGGGTTCTGCCATGTGTTAAACGATGTATTTAATTCGTACCCTCTATTTTATTCCAGTATTTAATCCGCCCAATACTTTATAAAGGTAAGCCATGTCATACCCGCATTTCTTTCTTTTGCTGGCAATCCCCATCTTACAGCTTTTTTCCTGTTTTAGCAGATTTACTCCTATATGGCGTGCCATATTCATGTTTTCTGCTGCATTTCCAGCCCTGATCCGGCTTTCATCCTCCCTGAACGCGATATCAAGCACCCAGTGCAGGCTGTTTTCAATCCCCCAGTGTGCCCTTTCACTTTTCCCATATTCTGCGGCTGTCATTCCTTTCCTGCTGTATATGGCGTAATTTACAGCTGTTACGGTATTCCCTTTTTCCGTTACTGTAGATACACATGCCCCAATACCTGCAAGGCCCTCCCACTCCGGATGCCTCTGCCTGAGCCATTCAATATCATTTTCAACGTAATACTCCCTCTTTTCTATCCTCCCGTGCTCCTTACACAGATCTTTATAGTAACGCTCCGCCTTTTCCAGGGCACCTTTCTTTTCCGTAAATACATCTTTTTCAAAATACTCCCGGATATCGTCCATAAGTGTCTGCTGATTCCCTTTCACCTGCAGGATATAATCTGCGTTTTTGTGAATGATCTTGCGGGCGATCTCTTTCTGCGTTCCCATCGCATCCATTGTGACAATACATCCTTCCAGGCACAGAATGTCCAAAAGCTCTGGTATTGTCTTTATCTCGTTTGTTTTTTCATCCACACACAACTGGCCCAGTACAAGGGATGATTCTACTGCCCATGCGCTGACCGTGTGGATCGGTTTGATATCCCCTGCTTCTTCCCTGCTGCGCCTTGCTGTTTTACCATCAATCGCCACTACGCCTTTTACTTTGCCTGACACGGCGCTGGCCCACCGGAAAAATGCATCATGGAATTTTTCCGGCTCGATCATCTGGAAAACCCTGTTTATCGTATCATGGGAAGGAATGCCGCCTGGCAGTTCAAGGAACGTTCCCAGCCATTGTTTTTTAGAAGCCGCCCAGTCTGCAATCTCATTCCAGGTATCCATCCCTGCAAGGACAGCTGTGACAGCGATAATGATAATATCAAGAAATTTGTGTCTTTGGTTGTATGGAGTCCTTGGATCTGGGATTTCACGCATACAATCGATCAGTAAAATATCTTTTTTCTCTTTTTCCATAATAATTATTTCCTTTCAGAGTTTGGAAATAATTATACACGAATGTGTAAAGATTGTCTTTGACTAAATTCAATATAACAGAAAATTTGAAACTTGGGAATACATAAAAGCTTGCGTTTACCGTGGCCATGCTGCCGACT
Source organism: Eubacterium plexicaudatum ASF492 (assembly GCF_000364225.2). Lineage (GTDB taxonomy): Bacteria > Bacillota > Clostridia > Lachnospirales > Lachnospiraceae > Eubacterium_J > Eubacterium_J plexicaudatum. The sequence continues at coordinate 1,344,910 of NZ_AQFT02000001.1, read as the reverse complement.
CCACATAATACAGTGTCTCCACCCCAAGCAGAAGCACAATTCCCTTTGCCATAAGGATGCGGGTCCCGCACTCGGCAAACCCGGAAATCATAGACCAGACCGAATTTCCCAACGCCTGCATCGCATTCCGATAAACATGGATCAGGTAAAGTACCACCAGACAGGCAGACATAATGATCAGATAATGGAAACCAATCTGTAAGGACTCCGCCGCCCCGTCCTCTGCTGCATTGATAAACATCTGCAACAGGTACTTCCCGACCAATAACATAATAATGGTTACGCAGGCAGCCATGATAACAGAGATGACCGCCGCCGTCCTGACACCGGCACGCACACGGCTTTTCTCCCCTGCCCCGTAATTCTGCGCAAAGAAAGTGGACGCTGCCATACCCAGGGAAATGGCAGTGCTTTCCAGCAAGCCGTACATCTTATTCATGGCAGTATAACCGGCGACAAAAATACTCCCCTGTAAATTGATGGCAGACTGGAACACCATTCCGCTGACAGCAATCACAATCATCTGCAGCGCAATCGGCAGGGCAAACGCCAGCATTTCCTTTGCCATCCTGCCATCAAACTTCCAGTCATTTTTTTCAAACCGGACATATTCAATTTTTCCGATCCGCACCAGGCAGAACAGAAAAGAGAAAAGCTGTGCCGTAACCGATGCAATGGCCGCCCCGAAAACGCCCCAGTGGAATACAAGCACAAACACCAGGTCAAGCCCCACATTCAGGAAAGCGTCAATGACCATGGCAAGCAGGGGCGATTTTCCATCACCAAATAACCGCAGGACGGAAGCCGCCATATTATAAGCAGTAACAATCAATGTACCGGCAATCATCGTCATTAAATAGATGGCGGAATCACCAATAATATCATCCGGCGTCTTTAACAGTCCAAGCAGCGGCTTTGCAGCCAGAAGGCCGGACACAGTCAGTATGACGCCAATCACAGCACACAGAATCGTGGACGTGGCAATCGTTTTATTTACATTATGGTAATCCTGCTTACCAAAATAGCGGGAAATAAAAACGGCAAAGCCCTGGGTCATCCCCATTACCGTCCAGAGGATCAGCCAGTAAGTCCAGTCTGCCGACCCCACAGCCGCCAAAGCCTTCAGACCGACTCCACGGCCTACCACGGAGCTGTCCACAATCATATAAAGCTGCTGTCCTACATTTGTCAGTATCAACGGCAGCGCAAACGACAAAATCAGCTTTGCCGGTTTCCCCTGCGTCATATCTGTTACCTGTTTCATCTTAACTAAACCTCTCTTCTTGACATTATTCTGCACATGCCATATAATCATAGCACCAGAAATAAGTATAATAAACATACAATTGTACCATTTTATATAAAAATAGAACCATTCTGACAAGGAAGGTATATTTCATGCAATTAAAAACTTTACAAATCGGGACGGATTTGCGGGAGCATTTCCCATATAGCTGCAATTCCATCCCTCTTTGCATCTGCATTGATAATTTTGATGATTATCTGCATAGAGAATGGGGATGCCACTGGCATGAAGAAATTGAATTTGGAATTGTACGAAAGGGAACCGTACAGTTTACCATTTATAATGGGCAGGAAGGGTTCTGCAAAGAACTCCACCCAGGAGACGGAATTTTCCTTAACTCCGGCTGCCTGCACAGTGCCAGAGCACTTGTTCCCGATACAGTAATAGCTGAATTAGCACTCCCTGTTACATTCTTTCAAAAGCCCTTTGAAAGTACTGCACACCAGATTGTCCAGCCTGTAACAGAATCAGAGATAACCGATATCGCTTTGAAAGAGGCAACCCCGGATGACCAGCCGTTGTTATCCGGGATACAGGAAATCTGCTCCATTACCGACAGGGAGACCGGTTATGAACTCCATTTTATTGAAACGGTATGTAAGATATGGCGGCTCCTCACCATCCGCATCCTGCACGACAAACAGACCGGGCGGATTCCTGCCGCAAACAAGGTGCAGGAGCAGCGCATGAAACAGCTTCTATTGTTTATCCATGGGCATTACAGCGAACATATCAGCATTGATGACATAGCAAAATCCGCGTCAATCAGCCGGACAGAATGCTTCCGCTGTTTCCATGCTATTATAAAAAAATCTCCCTCCGAATATCTGACCGAGTATCGTTTATCCATGGCCTCCATGATGCTGGCAAACACTGACCGGACACTTTCAGATATTTCCTGCTCTTGCGGTTTCAATAGTCCCAGCTACTTTGGGAAACTGTTTCGGGAACAATGCGGAACATCCCCTAAAAAATATCGGGAAAAATTTTATATCCAAGAATAAATTTTCGATATTGCTTTCTGTGAAAATGATTGAATTACATTATACTGTCACGCACAGAATCAAAATTTTTGAGAAGGATGTCATACCGGTGCTCAATATATCCGAAATCGTAAAGAAAACTGATGAAATGTTTGGCCTATTTAACAAGCATTTCTACCACAGCCGAAGCATGAATCATGTAACACTGCGCAGATTGCAGGAAACTTTTTGAAGGGGTATGATCGCCCGCTAGAACCGGCCAGCCAATATCCTCATGGCTGGCCGGTTCTAGCTTTTTTGCATTTTAGAAAAAAGAAAAATTCTTTGAAAAAAGGCTTGCTTTCACACCAAAAATGCGTAAGCTGTCACTCACAAGGCGAACAGCAATACAAAACATAGCAAAATAAGAAAGGCGGACAACAGCATGAAGACAGGTAGAATCACAGCAAAATCCGTATGGTTTGGTTTCTGCGGGGTATCTGCAAGCAAAATGCGTGAATGTATCTATACTTTTCCTCTTCTCCTTTGAAGCAGCTTATAGACCATACTCCATAAAATCGCATGTATCGAAAGCGCCGCGACAGCAGGCCATAATTTTGCAGACTGCCTGCTGCATAAATCCATAATTCCGTAAAATGTCGCACTCGAAGGCAGTATATAAGAAAGACTGAAAACGATGGAATGATCCGGTACGATCAGATAGAAAATAATCGGTGGAGCGAGAAACAGAATCATTACCATTTTGATATAAACAATTCCCGTCATCAATCCGTTTGAAAAGGTTCCGATAAACAGTCCGATCAGCGCTGAAATATAAGCGGAAAGTAAGACAAGAAACAGGAACGGCAGCACCTGCGACAGTCCTGTCCGCATACAAATCAATGCCGTTGCAATCGTCGAAGCCGTTCCTCCGATAAATCCCAGCAGTATTTTCCGAATCACATAAGAGCGGGTCGTCACAGGAAGCACCTGATTGATAAACTCTATTCCGTCTTCCTTTTCACCGATCATATTCATGGCATTATAGGTGCATCCCATAAACATCGCCGTAACGAGCGTAATCGCAATCAGGAGAGACTGTAATCCTTTTCTGTCCGTATCCGCATGAATCAGCGTTCGCTCAACCGGCAGCGATTCCGTTCGATTTTTGTATAGCTGCGCAAGTGTATCCGCAATTACTCTGTTTACTTCCAATTCATCACCGGAAACAAGCGTCCGTATGGTGTCATCCACTTGCATTACACCAATGATCTGCGTGGACGGATCATTGACGGCGCTGTAAAGCGCATCCTGCGTTTTATATTGTGTGACGGTTCCGCTTTGCTGCAGCCATGCAACGGTATCATCCGATGCTTCGCCTTGGACTACGCCGAATGAAATTTCGCTGATCGACTGAAAGCTCACGCCGGAAAGCAGCCGGATGGCAATACCGGCAACCACAGGGAGCAGAAATGTCAGGATGCACATTTTATCACGGCGAATGCTTTTCAACTGGTATCTAAGACCGTTCATTCCTCATCCCTCCTTTGCCATTTCACGGTTCAGTGTCCGAAAGGTCAGCACATACAGCAGAATGATCGCGCCAAAACAAGACAGATAATACGATACATTCGTTGTCGGCATCGAAAAGTATGCGCATTTCATCGCCGTAAACAGATGGTACATGGGATGATACACGATCCACTCCCATGCGATACCTATCTGTCCCGCCAGAAATACGGGTGTTGTCACAAATACTGCCAGAACAAGATAAAACAAAGAAAACTGCTTAAAATCCGGCAGACGAACGGCGCAGAGAAACCCGACCAGCGTCATAAGCAATGACAAAATGCCAGCCTGCACAAGAACGGCCGGAAGAACCTCAGGCGCATGTAAAAAGCCAAGGTTGATGCACGTCAGCAGCACGGTGAACAAAAGATCCGATAACAGCAGCACAAGCAATTTGGAGAAAATAAACATGGAACGGCGAACGGGAAGAATTCCATGTACCCGTATGACGCCCATCTGCTTCTCTTTAAAGAGCATGGATGCCAGCCCTAAAAACCCGACCGCACATAGTTCAAAAAATAGAAATTCGGCGGTAATTTCACGTCGATTTTTCATATTTTTATCGTTCACACCGATCACTTCCGCCTGCCCGTCTACAATGCCGCTCAATACACCCTCTCCCCAGATCATCCGATAGTGATCGGCCGTTTTTGAACCCGAAGAAAGCAGATACACTTCCGGTTTTCCTGCCGAAAGGTCAATACCGACAGCATATCGGTCCGCACAGGCTTCTTCCAGAGCCTTCCGGCTATCCACCCTGGTTGCATAGTGCGACGTAACGGACTGTGTATTCTGCGAATCATACAGATAAACCGGATAGATCTTCTGATCCAGCTTCACATACACAAAATTGATATAACAGCAATACAGGACAAGAGAACCGAGCGTCAGCAAAAATAACCTGCCGGAGAGCATCAGCCCGAAGTCTTTTTTCAGCAGTCCGAAAAAACCATTCCACATGAAGTCAGCCCCCTTCCGGTATATTGAATAAACATATCTTCCAGCGTCGGTTCCTGTGAATGAATACCGATCAGCTCATCATACACAAAAGGAATCCCCGCTTTTAATTCGCCGGCATCTATCATCCGTTCTTTTTTCTCGCCCTGATGCAAATAGGCTATGCGAATGCTGCGATCACTGTTTTTCTCTTTCAGATTTCCCGGTGTGTCAAGCGCAACGATATTTCCGTTTGAAATAAACGCCACTCTGTCGCAAAGCAGATCGGCGTCAAACATATTGTGGGTCGTCAGAAATACCGTTGTTCCCTTTTTTCGCTCTTTTTCTATGATTTTGCGAAAAAGAACGGCTCCTGTCGGATCAAGGCCGCTGGTCGGTTCATCCAGAAACAGGAGTTTGGGACTGCTGATTAAAGCCCGCGCCATGCTGACACGCTGGCGCATTCCTTTTGAATAGCCGGACACCGGCTTTCTCAGAAAATCTTTCTTAAATTCCAGCTCATCCAGCAGTTCTTCCACATCCCGCCTCTGATTTTCCGGATAAAATGAAGCAAAGTAATGCAGATTATCGACGGCGCTCAAATTCGCATACAGATAAGGAAATTCAAACAGAACGCCGATCTTTTGAAAAAACTGCCGTGTATGTACGTTTCGTATATCTTCTCCAAACAAAGTTACCATTCCGCCATGGCCTTTCAAAATGCCGGTCAGTATTTTTTGAGTCGTAGACTTTCCGGAACCATTCGGCCCTAAGAATCCAAAGATTTCCCCATCCTTTACGGAAAAATCCAGTCCATGCAGCGCCTGCTTATCTTTTCCATAGGAAAATGTCAGGTCTTTTACCTCAATCATTCCTCATCCCCCCATTTCCCGTATTTTTCCTTTTTCTTTTCCTGCCGGCGTTTGTTCCACCAGGTCAGAAATCCGATCTTAAGCGGAACGGAGATCACCAGCAGTACCAAAAGAAGCATCCACCAATACCATTCCAAGCCAAAAAACATAGTCGTTACCTCCTTCTTTTCCGGGCCGTGCCCTTTTGTTTCGGTAACATTATAAAAACGCGTTGAAATCGGTGTGAGATTGCTGTGAAGTTGATGTGAAATGTACAGGGTACGATTATTATTTTACGATGGGAACGGAAAAGTAAAAGACAACACCTTCGGACCGATTTGCCGCACCGTAAGGCAAATCCTGCATGGACAAAATCTGTGCCACAATCGCAAGGCCAAGCCCTGAACCACCGTACCCGGAATTTCGGTCACGGTAAAACTTCGTCCAGATTTTGGACAGGTTTTCCTGCGGAATCGGCGGTCCCTGATTAAAAATTGAAAAATCCAGTATGCCGTTATTCTCTTTCAAAGACAGATTTAAAACACCGCCCGGACAGACATTCCGTTTTGCGTTAACAAGCAGATTATTCAGCACCTGTTCCATCCGGCCTTTATCCATATCCACCATAACCGGTTGTTCCGGCAGCTCATATTGCAATTCGTAATCCGCATCCGGCACGTCCATCAGCAGGCGTCCGGCAACGGTTTCCACAAATTCAACAAAGTCAAAACGTTCCGTATGCAGCCGTGTGGCTCCATTTTCCAGTGCGGAAAGATCAAGCAGTGTTGTAATCAGACAGCTCATTCGTTCTGCTTCTGCGATAATGACATCGGCATATTTCAGCCTTTTCTTTTCGTCCGGCTCATCCAAGAGGCCATCGGCATAAGCGCGGATTACTCCCAAAGGGGTTTTCATTTCATGAGAAAGATTGTCCACCAGTTCTTTGCGTTCCTCCAGCAGACGTTTTTCCTGCTCCACATCCTTTTCAAGCCGATCATTCGCAGTTTGCAGCTGTGAAAGGGCCTGCTGCAGATTTTGTGCCATTTTATTAAGACTTTGGGACAACTCGCCAAACTCGTCATTTGTATGTATTTCACACGGAGAAGAAAAATCAAGCTGTGCCATCTTTCGGGCCGCCTGGCTCAGCCGGTCAATCGGCTTTGAAATAAAATGTCCCATAAAGGAATCAAATGCCAGAACGAGCAAAATGACAAAGCAAAGCCAGAGAAGAAAGGCAAGATCCTGTTCAACAGGCAGCCTTATGGATATGATATAAGAAATAACAAGAACAATTCCTGCTGTTTTGGAAATCATAATAATTCTTTTACGTACTGTCCGCAGAGAAAATCGGTCCTTCATCTTCATAGCGTCACCTCAAATTTATAGCCGGAACGAATCAGCGTCACAATATGCTTTCCCTCATCGCCTAATTTCCGGCGCAGAGTTTTGATATGTGTGTCAACCGTTCTTGTCATTCCTTCAAAGTCGTATCCCCATATCCGATTCAACAGCTGTTCACGGCCAAAGATCTGTCCGGGATTTCCCATAAAAAGAAAAAGCAGTTCATATTCCTTATGGGTCAGCACGACTTCCTTGCCATCCACAAACACCTTATGGGATGCCGGAACAAGAGAGATTTTTCCCGCGTTCATCGTATCAATCGGAAGCGCAGAAGAACGACGCAGCAAAGCGTTTACTTTTGCCAAAAGCACTTTGGGGCCGAACGGCTTTGTCATATAGTCGTCGGCGCCCAAATCGTAGCCTTTCAGCTTATCGTCCTCGCTTTCTCTGGCGGTCAGCATAATAATAGGCAGATTGCTCATTTCTCTTGCTATTTTACATACAAAGAAGCCGTCAAGATGCGGCATCATAATATCCAGTATCATTAAATCCATTGGATTATGTTTCAATATCATCAAAGCTTCCACACCATCATCTGCCGTAAAACAGGTATGACTGCCACGCTGCATATACTCGGCAATAATGCTCTGCATATTTTTTTCATCTTCCACAATTAAAATATTAGCCATGGTCTTATTTATCACTCAATTCCATATTTTTTCATTTTCCGCCAGAGCGTCGCCGTACTAATGTCAAGCAGCTGCGCTGTTTTCTGCCGGTTCCCTTTGCATTGTGCAAGCGCCCGTACAATTTCTTCTTTTTCGGGCGGCTCATATATAACGACACTTGGAATACCACCGTGTGTTTCAATTTTAGGATACAATTCCAGCAGCAGTTCCCGAATGTATACTTCATCCATATTCCGCTTATGGGCAGTCAGCACCAGACGCTCACAGAACCGCTCCAGCTGCAGTGCATTTCCATCCCAGCGCGCACCGCACAAAGCTTCCATACCTCCTTTGGTCAGACTGACACGCTTGGAATATTTTTTATTATACTGCCGGAAATAATTCTGCACCATACCTGGAATATCTTCCCTGCGCTCCCTCAGCGGCGGCAAATGAATCGCAAACGCGTTCAGCAGATAATATAAATCTTCCCGAAATTGCCCGTTTCGAACCTTTTGCGCCAGCTCTTCGCGTGCAGTTGCAATAATTCGAACTTCTATGGATGGAACTTCTTCAATATCGGTCTTCATAAATACCTTATACCGCATGACCCGCATCAGACGATACTGACAGCGCAGACAGAGCTCGTCAATATCCCGTATCAACAATGTGCCAAAAGCGGCCTGTTCCAGCGCCGCTTTTTTCTGCTTCTCCTGCCCCTCGCCAAACAGCACCGCAATCTGCTGCTCTTCCGACATTCCACTGCAGTTGACCGTTAAATAATGGCTGTTTTTCAAATAGCCATTATTATGTATGCCCTGTGCAAAGACTTCTTTTTCCGTCCCTGTTTCCCCATAAATAATGACAGGTGAAGAAGAAAGCGCATACATTCTTGCCAGTTCCATACATCTTTTCATCTGTTCGGATTTTGTCTCAATCTTGCAAAAGTCGCCCATACTCAGATAGCCAAACAGCAGGTTATCTTCAAACAGATCCTGATGTTTCCTGCTTCCGGTAGGAATTTTATGCATGGAAAGAATCGCGCCCGTAATGCCTCCGTCATAAGCAATCGGCGCGACGGATACCATATAAGATTCTCTGCCGATCAGCATGGTTGTCGTAATAATTTCACGTTCACCCTGCAGCACCTTGTCCAGATATCGTTCTTCCAGCTGCGGCATAACTTCATACATATTTTTACCGATAAACGACGCTTCGGTACGATTTAATATCCATGCCGCCGCATGATTTGCAGCCGTCACATTTTTATTCGTATCTACTTTGAAAACACCGTTATATACCGTCTCCAAAACAGTAAAAAACTGTGCGTTATTTTCCTTTTCCACCTGAGAAGTATATACCATTCTGCGTGCAACATGCAATGCCTTGCGCAGGGAATCTTCCCTTGTCCGCAAAAACAGCGGAAGAATATCCGGATACTGCTGCAGACATTTTAAAACCCTCTCCCCGCCGATCATCACATCCGGATGTTCCAATGCCGCCTTTTGTACGATTGTTTCTATCCGATTGCGGTCTTCGTAAGTATAAAACAATAGCGTCGCATGAAAAATCTCATTCATATAGCTGGAATCCGGAAACATCGTATAATGACCGACAAATGCCAGAACCGGATGTTCTTTTCCCGTCAACTGTCTGGCTTCTTCCACCAGCAGGCCGACTTCCTGTCCGGTCATAGAAATATTGACAAGAGGCACCTTCGTATACTCGCGGATAAAATCCGCCTGCAGGCCACGTGCCACAATAACATTCGCCCCTTCTCCGATCGCGTCTCGCGCCGCCTGCACGGCATGGCTGGTCCTTATAACTTCCACCCGGCAGGAATCCATTTTTTCTTCCGCAATAATCTGCAGCGCATAATCTGCCAGTTCCTGATTCGGAACAAGCACGTGTATTTTTGCCATTTTTTCTATGTCTCCGCTCCGTTACAATCTGTAAATCTTATTTGAGTATAGCTCTTTTTGACCGATTGCGCAACCAATATTTTTATTCGCCGTCCAGCAGCAATACCGCAACATCATTTACATTTGTACCGGTCGCCCCTGTCACGAGCAGTCCGTCACATTTTTGCAGTGCATGATACGCATCGTTGCGCTGTAACACCTCATAAATGTCTATTCCCTGTTCCGATAATTTTTCTTTTGTCTGCCAGTCACAATAACCGCCTGCCGCATCCGTCGGCCCGTCGGTACCATCGCTGCCTACGCTGAATACCGCTGCCCCCGTAAGTCCTGCAATACCGGACGCTGCCGCCAGAGCCAGTTCCTGATTGCGTCCGCCTTTCCCTGATCCGGTCAGATGTACGACGGTTTCCCCTCCTGCAATAAAAGCCATGCGCTTTTTGCATCCGGCATGTGTTTTTGCAATAGATGCCAGAAACGAACCTGCCTGGCTTGCCTCACACGTCAGCCGGTCTGTCAGAATCAGCGTCTCATAGCCAAGCGCTTCGCACGCCTGTGCTGCCGCAAGGCACAGATTTTTCACACTTCCGGTAATCTGCGTCTCTACATTAGACAGCTCTTTTGGCGTTTCCGTATCCAGACATTTTTTCGCCTGTGCACTGAGTTTGAGCTGATATTTTCTGACGATCGACCGTGCCGTTTCACACGTCGAAGTATCCGGATAAGCCGGTCCGGACGCAATCATGTCCAAAGGATCGCCAAGGATGTCACTTAGTACAATGGCATATACATGTGCCGGTTCACACCATTTTGCAAACTTCCCGCCTTTCACACCGGACAGCCTTTTGCGTATCGTATTCATTTCCACAATATCCGCCCCGCACGACAGCAGCTGCTTTGTGATGTCCGCAAGTTCTTCGCCTGTTACAAGCGGCTGTTCAAACAACGCAGAGCCTCCGCCGGAAAGCAGAAACAGCACCGTATCTTCTTTTTTCAGTCCTTTGACAAGCGAAAGTGCGGCCTGCGTCGCAATAAAAGAATTTTCGTCCGGTACCGGATGCCCTGCTTCATAACAGTCCATCCGTGCAATGTCACCCTTTACATGTTCATACTTTGTTATAACGACACCGCGTTCGATTTTGCTGCCTAACGTATCTGCCGCCGCGTCCGCCATCTGCCACGCTGCTTTTCCTGCAGATACCACATAAATCTTCCCACTGTCAAATTCCCTGTCCCGCAATGCCTGTTTTACCGCCTGGTCAGGCAGAACTTTTTGTATTGCCTGCGCGATAATAAAATCCGCGTCTTCCCTTAACGATCTCATTTTCCTCACTCCTTACCGCTGTGCGTATTGCTTTTTGCCTCAGATTAATCCGGCTTGCCGCATTTCCGTCCGTATCCGGTCAAGTACCGGACCCTGTGGTGTTGTCAGACTTGGCGCATACGGCAATCCGACCTGTCTGCCCCGCAGATTGGCCATATCTTTGGAAGCTACCGGGAAACTTGCGCCATCCATCGAAAGCCGCACCGGATTAAGCTTAAACTGCGCTTCCAGCGACCCCGCCATATCTCCCTGTATATATTTATTATAAACATCTGCAATCAGCTCCGGCATAAAGTTGCCCGACGTGCAAACACCGCCGACAGCGCCATGACACAGCGAAGCGTACAATAGCGTATCTTTGCCGCCAAACACTTTAAATCCAACGTCTCTTGTCCTGCGTATAAACTCTGCCGTCTGTGTAATGTCCCCGCTCGTATCTTTCATGCCGACAATATTTTCCACTTCATGCGCAAGACGCTCTACCAGATTTGCGGACATTGTATATCCGACTCTGCCCGGATTATTATATAGCAGCACCGGCACATCCGCAACGGCTTCGGCAATCGCCTGAAAATGCCGGAACAGTTCTTCTTCGGTAGGTTTTAAAAACATTGGCTGGAGGATGGAAATACCTGCCGCCCCGTTTGCTGCCGCCATTTTTGCCAGACGGATACATTTTTTCGTACGGATAGCACCGATTCCGAAATAAACCGGAACTCTGCCCGCTGCCTGGTCTACCATAATGGCAAGTCCGCGCTCCATTTCGTCTTCTTCAACCATGTAAAATTCCCCATTGCTTCCAAAGATCAGTATGCCGTGCATACCGCCTTCGATCACATAGTCCACATGCTCCCTTGTTTTCCGTTCGTCTATCCGTTCTTCCGCATCGATCGGTGTAACAATCGGAACGATGACACCTTTGATATATTCTGTATTCACCTGATTACCTCCCTTGCTTCCTTGCTGTATTTTAATGAATGAACATCGTCAGAACAAGCAGTTCGATAATTCCCAAACCTGCCATAATCATAGAGACTGCCGTCTTACACCGAACCTGATCTTTCAGTTCGGTCACGCCAAACATACCGTTCCATACCCAAAAACCACTGTCATTAAAATAAGAAAAGGAAATCGCTCCAACACAACAGGAAACGGCCATCAAAAGCGGACTGACGGAGATCGCACCCATCAAAGAAGCAGATAACGATGCCGCCGTCGTAATGGCTACCGTTGCAGAGCCAAGCGCAATACGCATTAACGCCGCAATAATAAACGGAATTAAAATTGCCGGAAGCGGCATCTTCATAACAACCTCACCAAGCGTGTCTCCAACACCGCTTACTTTAATCACATTGCCAAGAGAACCGCCCGCACCTGTAATCAGCATGATAATGCCGGTACTTTTAATGGCATCATCCATTACATGAAGCACCTCTTTTGTCAGTTCTTTTGCCATCAGTCCATAGATAGCAATCAACGTGCCAATCGAAAGCGCAACGATCGGGGAACCAATAAATGCCAGTATGGAAACATTTTTTCCCATCATTCCCATAATCGTGTTCCCCAGGATCAGGATCAGCGGAACAAGAATCGGTGCTACGGAAACACCGAGTCCCGGCAGCTTTTTCTGCCCGATCATCCGATCCAGTTCTTCCATCGACTTTATGTATTCCTGCTTAAATTCTTTTCGTTCAAATCCGCCGTCATCCGTCGGAATCTGATAGATTTTCTTTCCAATGCTCTGACAATAAAATACCGCAGCAATCAGCATTGGAATTGACACCAACGAACCACAGATAATCATCTGCCCCACATCCGCGCCAAGCATGCTGGCTGCTGTCGTAGGTCCCGGCGTCGGCGGCACCAGACTGTGTGTCAGCTGCAGCCCGGCTGCCATTGCAAGCGCAAGGCCAATCAGTGATTTTCCGGTCACCTTGGAAATGGCCTTGCAAAGCGGTGCAAAAATAACAATGGCAGAGTCTGCAAATACCGGAATTGCAATAAACCATCCGGTAATTGCCAGCGCCCATTCTTCTTTTTTCTTACCAACGGCTTTGATAAACGAATACGCCATTTTCTCCGCGGCGCCTGATTTTTCCAATATTCCGCCCATCATAACGCCCAGTCCGATAATAATCCCCGTACTTTTTAACGTATTTCCAAATCCGTCCTGAATTGCCGTAACCAGACCGGTTATTGTCGTACCGTCTTCTGCCGTCACGTTTACAAACGGCATACCGCCGATGATCCCTGTAATACCTGACGCAATCATCAGCGCGATAAAAGTATGCACTTTGGTCTTAGACACAAGAACAACCATAAAGGCAATACCAACAATCAGTCCGAACAGCATACGTGTAGATTCACTCATTTTTCTCACCTCATTATATTACACAAAAGTCCCCTCTTTCAACTACAAATAATCCGGATTGTGCTGCGTCTTACCGTTCTGTTACTGTTCACACCTGCGGTGCTCACAGCAACAGAATCCGGCATATTGGAAGTTTGCCTGCGGCAAAATGCCGGATTCCTGGCAGCGATTCTGTATTGGCCCCAGCAAAACAGCAAGTGTTCAGCTGTGGAGTGAACATTAACACCGTTCTTTCACAATGCTTGTACCGGAAATCTTTTCATAGTATTTCACAATACTGTCATGATCTTCTTTTTCGCATCCTTCCGCTTTTAAAAACTGCATCACTTCCATCAGCTGCGCGGTTAACGGTACCGGTGAATTAATGGCATGCGCCGCATTCAATGCGTTTGTCAAATCTTTGATATGCAGTTCGATCCGAAAGCCCGGATTGTAATTTCCTTCTAACATCATAGGAGCTTTTGCGTCCATGACCGTAGATCCTGCCAGGCCGCCGCGGATTGCCTGATATACAAGTTCCGGATCCGTACCGGCTTTTTTTGCAAACGTCAGCGCTTCGGAAACGGCTGCGATATTTACCGCTACCACAATCTGATTTGCCAGTTTTGCCACATTTCCGGAACCAAGCTCGCCGACATATACGACCGAACCGGCCATTACCATTAATAAGTCATAATATTTGTCAAACAGTTCTTTCTTTCCGCCAACCATAACGGAAAGTGTTCCGTCAATTGCTTTTGGTTCCCCACCGGATACCGGTGCATCCAGCATGTCAATGCCTTTTTCCGCAAGTTTTGCACCGATCTTTTTGCTTTCAACCGGATCAATCGAACTCATGTCAATAAGCACCGTACCAGGTTTTGCCGTCTCAGCAATCCCACCTTCGCCAAATACCGCTGCACGTACATGCGGAGAATTCGGCACCATCGTAATAATCACTTCACATTCGTCAGCCACCTGTGCACCATTTGCAGCACCTTTAGCGCCTAATGCCGTTAATTCCGCTACCGCTGCCTCGTTAAAGTCACAGACAACCAGTTCATAACCTGCCTTTACGAGATTTTTGCTCATTGGCTTTCCCATAATGCCTAATCCAACAAATCCAACCTTCATTTTTGTTTCCTCCTTGATTTTTATTTAGAAGTTGTATTTCGTATCGTTCAACGTTATTATATTGAAATAAAGGCAATTTTACTATGGAAATAGATGACGAAAAATAAATTTATTTTAGTTTTATATGCATTATCTTTCTTTTTATTAAATATATTATTTCATTTCTTTCATTTTGTGAAATTTCAAGCAGTACGATACTAAACCAGTGCAACATTTCACAGATTTTACAATACTCCTGTTATGTTATATGGCAACAAAAAAAGGGCTCCATCCGTGCGGGAGTCATCTCCACACGAATAAAAGCCCTGTATTTTCATACAAGTCAGCCTGTCAGCTTATCTACAGATTCCGGTTCTTTCCCGGATTCTCCCAGACCTTCCATAATTTTCATCAGTTTTTCATACGCTTTTTCACTGGCCGCTCCATAAATTACTTCCAGATCGCCGCAATCCATAACTACAACCATATGGTCATATGCGTTACTGTAAAAGCTCATATCCACACCAATCCAGCCATGAAGTTCATACGCCTTTTTTCCAGTCCGGACCGAATCACTTTCAGCTCATCTTCGGTAAGCCAGCGCACAAAGTCATCCGCCTGATAAGCAAATGCAAATACCGCTTCATAAGCCAGTGCCGCACATAAAAACTCACTGAGTGTACCGGTACATTGCGTCCACTTCTTTTGGTCCATTGTCACATACACAGGCGGATCCGCCTGCATTAAATCGTCTCTTCGAATTCCAGCCTGACAGCAGCCCTGATTTTCATTGATCAGCATCAGATATGCACTGTTTTTCAGCCGGTCTTCCTTTAGAAAGTCCTGCGGCCGAATCCAGCGATCCTGTACATCATGAAGCTGCTGCGTACGGCCGGCCGTACTCCAAAACTCTTCCAGTACAACCGGCAGCGCACCAAAAAGCTGTTTTACTTTTTCCATATCGTCCCGTTCATAGCCATCCGGTTGTTCTACCGCATACAACTGTTTTATCATATCAAGAATATTCATTCGCTTCATCTCCTGTTTTCAAATAATCTGTTGTACGTCTATATCGGCTAATCGGAGCTATTATTTGAGCATTTTCTACAAATTTTTCAAAATATTTTCATTTCTTTTGTATTGAATACCCAATTGTATTTATGGGCGCACCAGACAAGGTTTTTTTGCGTCAAATTTCCATCCCGGAATCAGATACTGCATTCCGACCGCATCATCTCTGCCGCCCAGACAGCGTTCCAGATACAGTTCATGTGCCTTTAAAATCTGTTCCATATCCGCTTCCGCACCAAGGCCCGGTCGTTTCGGCACCTCCA
This sequence comes from Eubacterium plexicaudatum ASF492, assembly GCF_000364225.2. Classification (GTDB taxonomy): domain Bacteria; phylum Bacillota; class Clostridia; order Lachnospirales; family Lachnospiraceae; genus Eubacterium_J; species Eubacterium_J plexicaudatum. The sequence goes on along the minus strand of NZ_AQFT02000001.1, from coordinate 1,329,237 downwards.
CACAGCCGTCTACAATCCGAAGCGGTTCCTTTGTCAGACGTTCTCTGCCTTCCTGCCAGATCCAGTGGGTATCCAGTGCATTGTATGTACCAGGAACCGCCGCTCCGACCTGTGTAAACATTGCCAGAGAAATATCAAAATGATTGTTGGAATGGGAACCCCATGTATACCCAAACTCATGGCACATCTGTGCAACCCGCACCGATCCGCTCATCGTCCAGAAATGCGGATCAGCCAAAATAATGTCAACGGCTTGTGATTCCAACGCATGCCCGACTTCTCTCCAGTCTGTCGCAATCATATTTGTCGCTGTGGGAAATCCGGTCCTTCTGCGGAATTCACTGACAATTTCACGACCGGAATACACACCTTCCGCTCCGCATGGATCTTCACAATACGTCAAAATTCCCTGCATCCCTTTCACATATTCTACCGCTTCTTCCAGCAGCCAGCCGCCGTTCGGGTCCAGATCAATGCGTGCATCCGGAAACGCCTTTTTCATCTCACGGATCACATGCATCTCTTCGTCGCCTTTTAATACGCCGCCTTTTAATTTAAAGTCTGCAAATCCGTACTTTTCTTTTGTTGCACGTGCCATTGCCACAATCGTTTCCGCATCCAGCGCTTCTTCGTTGCGCAGGCGATACCATTCACAGTCGGAATTCAGCTCTTCGTCGTATGGAAGATCGGTTTTTTTTCGATCACCGACAAAAAACAGATATCCAAGCATCCGTACTTTGTCACGCTGCTGTCCGTCGCCAAGCAGCTCGCAAACCGGAACTTCCAGATATTTACCAAGCAGATCCAGGCACGGCGCTTCAATCGCGGTTACGACATGCACGCCTGTACGCAGATCAAATGTCTGATTTCCACGCACATCTTTCTCTCCTTTCGCATCCAGATGCGCTTTTACCTTTAACAGCATGCTTTTATACTGTGCAATATCCGTACCTTCCACAATAGAGATGCATTCCTTTAACGCATTGGTAATCTTCTCTCCGCCCGGCACTTCCCCGATTCCCGTTTCACCGTTATCCGCATGCAGAATCACAATATTTCTCGTAAAAAACGGTGCATGCGCCCCGCTCAAATTCAGCTCCATACTGTCTTTTCCGGCCACCGGATACACTTCCATTTTCGTAATCTTTGGCATTTTTAAATCCTCCCTGTTTTATTTTTTCTTGCAATTTTGATATATTTATTGTATAAAGAAAGGAGGAATTAGTCAAATTACTATTTTTTGTATGCTCACTAAGTAAAACTTATAGTTAAAATTCACAATAAGATAACCGGAGGATTTGATATGGACCTTAGGCAGATTACATACATTGTAAAGATTGCGGAAGAAGGAAGCATTACAAAGGCAGCCGCGCAGCTGTACATTTCCCAGTCCGGCTTAAACCAGCAGTTGTTAAAACTGGAAAAAGAACTCGGCGTGCCGCTGTTTCACCGCAGCAAATATGAGCTGCGCCCGACACAGGCCGGCCAAATCTACCTTACATACGGACGCAGGATGCTGGAAGAAAAACGGGAAGCCTACGCGCGCATTCATGACATCGCCAACAATAATACCGGTTCGCTGCGCATCGGACTGACTCCGGAACGCGGCACAACCATGCTTCTTCATATTTATGACAAATTTCATGCACAATTTCCGCATATTATCATCGAACCTGAAGAAATTCATGTAAAAAAGCAGTTATCCATGCTGATGCAGGATTATCTGGATATCGGTTTTGTAACACTGACAGAGCAGGATAAACTGCCTGGCATGCAATTCGTGCATATAAAAAAAGAACCGATTCTGCTTGGCATTCCGCGTTCACATCCGCTTGCGGTCCATGCCAACGCCCCTTATAAACCATATGCATGCATCGACCTGTCGCTGTTTGCCAAAGACCGCTTTATTTTGATGTTTAAAGGTTCCACACTGCGCGGCGTTATCGACCCTCTATTCGAAGAAGCCGGATTCGCTCCCGATATACTGTTTGAAACCGCCAGCAACCGCACTTTATATACGATGGTAAAACAATCTATGGGATGTACGCTCATACCGGAAACTTACGCTTTGGAACAAGACAGCATCGCATACTTTCTCCTTCCGCAAAATCCGATCTGGGAACTTGCTATTGCCTACCGCAGCGGACATTATCTGTCGGAGCCTGCCAAAGCCTTTATCCGGCTTGCCAAAGACTACTGGACATCCATATAACGTTGCACGTGAAAAAGGAACCGCAGTCCTTTGCGGTTCCTTTTTATGCCGTCTTTTTCTTCCTGTCATGCATTTTATCCCAGCGAAATTCAATCTCCTTATAATAAAACGCATTCACCTCCGCACAAAACAGCAAAATATACATACAAAAATAAATCCAGAACATCGTCAGCACAATCGTCGTCAGTGAGCCATACATGGAAAACCCGTTAAAATAACCTACATAAATCGAAACGCCGACGGAAAACAAATACCACACAACCGTACACAATACGGCACCCGGCAGCTGATTGTGGAAATTTATCTTGTGCCCGACGACCGCCCTGCGGTCCGGCAGGGAATAAAAAGCCATCATAACGATCAAATCATAATCGGCGTAATGATCAGAATTCGAAAATCCAGTATTTTGGATACAACTCCCCCAATGACCGGCAAATAATAAATCAGCAGCTCTTCCAGCGAACGTCCGAAAATAATAAGCACTAAAAATAACACAATCGCAACCAGAAAGCTAAATGTATAAATGATTGCTTTCACCCGCAAAATCAGCCAGCTTCTTTTTTCACTGACACCATTTACTTCATCCAGTCCGTCCGAAAGGTAATGCAGTCCTTTCGAAGCCGACCAGATTGCAACTACCGCTGTTGTAGATAAGATGCCGGCCGATTCCGAGAACACCTCATCCAGAACCGTAATAATGACCGGCTCCAGATAATCCGGCAGATACTGGTGCACCCACTGCAGCAGCATCGCTTCCGAAATCGGCGTATATTGAATCAGTGTAATAAAAAACATCATAAGCGGTACGAGCGACATCATAATAAAAAAGCTGTTTGTGCCGCACAGGCACCGATATTATCTTCCTTGCACTTATCCATCAGCCGCAGGCCGTCTAAAAACATTCGTTTCATAGTTTTCCTTTCCCACATCTTTGATCAACGCTTGCCGGTTCCGGCAATATTTTCCACCTGCACGCCATCATAAAAAAATGTCAGTATTTTTTTATAATCCCAGCCTGCGTGCGCCATGCCGGCCGCACCATACTGACTCATGCCCAGTCCATGCCCGTTGCCGCCGCCGGTCAGCACATACCGCCCGCTTTTTTCATGAAACGCAATCGAAAAATAAGCGCTCGGCAAAAACCGGGAAGCCGTATCCGTCGTACCGTCCGCATACGTAATCTGTTCCATCGCACAGCCGATAATAGATCGTATATTATATTCCGACTTAACTTCAACTTTACCAAATTCAAACCGAATGGTCAATACCAGTACCGCTCCGCTTTTGCCCCTTTTGGAACAGTACATTTTTTCCACACCGCCAAATCCTTTTAAAGACGATACTTTTCGTACTTTATTCTTTGCTGTCGAATAAAATACAAAGTGGTCCGGGTTGATCTCCTGCCGCTGCTTTATCTTTTCCTTTAACTCCTTAACACTCGCGCTTAACTCTGCTTTTGCCTGCCACCGGTAATAACGGCTGCCGCTGTCAAAAACATCCGGTTCTTTCGCCTTTATGTAATTCTTAAAATCCTTCTCATCTGACAAATCCATTTTCCTGTCGGACCGGTCGGAAGCATTTAACGACTTGATCTTTAAGTATGGATAATCCGCTTCCTTCTGTCCCCAGATTTCCATATTGGAAGTCCGTCCAAACGAAGATGAAAAATAATACGCATTTACAATTTCATCATCCAGATACATGACTTCTCCTGCGGTCGCTTTCACTGCCTGAATATCCGCATCCACAGCTTCGGATTTGTTATAAACCTGATAATTCGTACTGTCGTCAATCTGTGCATGATAATCACGATAATCTTCAGATGCCATCTGCCTGTATACATAGCTCCTTGCGCAGACTGCCTGAGCCTTTAACGCTTCGGTGCCAAAAGAAGCCGGCATTTCACTTGCTACTACCGAATATAAATAGTTTTCAACCTTTACCTGATTTACAACATAATATCCCTGCGCATCTTTATATACGGTCAGACGTCCGTCATATCCTTTTGAAATGCGGCCGCCCTTTTTATCCGTAAGATACAGCTTACCACCGGAATCGGCAGGTTCAGCTGTGATATGGCCGCCGTTTTTGATTTTTAACTTTTTAACCGAAACGACATCCGACTTTTTTTGCGTTGTTTTTTTCCGTTCTTTTTTACGGTCCATTTCCCGTCACCTGACAGATAAATCCGATCATAGTGAATCGCTCCCTGATTCAGCAGCAGTACTTTCACCGTATCGGACGGTTTTTCTTTTTCCGCCGTAACTTTTTCCGCTGCATTTTCTTCTTTTTGATCGGATACGGCTTTTTCCATCTGTTTGATTTTCGTAACGGCACCGCCTTTGATGCACAGTGTACAGGATGCCTCCTGCGCCTCCTGCAGCTTTCCGAACCCTTCTTTATCTTTGCAGGTAATTTCATACTGCTGCCGGTCATAGACAGCCTGCACTTTATTTCCCGAAGCTGCGCGCACCTGTACCTCACGCAAGGCCACGGTCTTTTCAGACTCCGCTTTTATTCCTACGATCTTATCATCCATGATGTACATTCCATATGTATGAAAATTCGTCAATCCCTGCGAAGGACATACCAGTTCCAGCATGCCGTCCTGCGTCCGGCAGGATTTTCCGTCTACCGACAGCACCAAAACCGTTTTTTTGCTGACTGCGCCTTCCAAGTCCAGATAGTCCAAAATCTGCTCATAACGATCCATAACTTCTTCCCGCTTTAAGCGATCATTGCCCCCGGCTGCCGATACAATGCCGGCAAGTCCGATATTTTGAATCAGATCTTTGATCTGGCTCTGCGTTACATAGGACTGCGCATCCTCTTCCCATTCTTTGGGCAGTGCATCTTCCGATAAAAAGGACATGCACGACGCCAACTCCGCTTTTGTCACAAAGACAAACGCAGATTCTTCTTTATGATAACGAAACACAAAAAACAGCAGTCCCGCCGCACATACGATGACCGCTGCGGCAAACGCTGCAAACATACCGACATTCGCCGATCTGCGGCCCGTTCCGACTTTAACGGAATGACTGTAACGCGTTCCGTATTTTTTTAATTTTTCCGCTCTGTCCATGTCCATAGATTACTGCTCCAAAACTTCTTTTTCCATCTATTTTATTCTCCCATAATACATATGTATACGTCCGCCGTGCCGTTTATTCCTGCCGGCCGCTTATATGATAAAAGAAGCTGCGAATATGCAGCTTCTTTTTATCCTGATTGGCCCGTAAGGCACAATATCGTATTTTAAAATTTTTATCCGCTCATGGTATCCAAAAATTTAAATGCTTTTGTATTTTATGAAAAGTAAAAATTTTTCGTATCGGAAACTACGTTTCGTTTTATCATCTTTTGTAAAAGAAAATGAAACCGTCATCTGTATTTTCTACCGTCGGTATTTTTATCATCTGTTGTTTAAACATTCTTTTGTAGAATACAATTGAATCTTTTGTAATTTGCAAAACGATTGTCTTTTGTTTCTCAAAGCTTTTGTAATTGTTCTTCGTAACATGAACCTCATCTTTCGTCAAAGACCTTAACCTTGTCCCAATCTTCTGCATTCCGTTTTATTTCTTTTGTATCATAATATCGAATTCTCTTTCGTCCATTCCGTTTCTTTTGTAATGCATGAACCTGCGGTCCATAAAGTAAAAGTACTCCCAAAATGCCGGTCCTGCAATTTTGACTCCTAGCAATGCTAGGTGGGTAACCTCAATGAAGCTTCTGCCTTCCACTGCGTAATGATGGCCTGACATCTACTTCAAAATCTTGGACTCCCGTAAAAGAAAATGTAGGTTCAAAATAACAGGTTATCGAACACCCCAGGAAAGTACTTTTATTAAAATTGATTATACTCTACTATGTGCAGTATTGCAACAATTATTTATATACAAGATGATGTATTTTATGGTATTTTTATTTACTTAAACTCCCTGACCTTTACACATTCACGTAAACGGAGTCCGACTGCCTGTAAAACAGCGGATTTTGTAAATTCAAAGAATTTTATAGTTTTATTTTCCATGTATATTTTTCAAAATAACAATGCTTTTACGTGAAGTGTATGTAAAACATAATTTTAACTTCATGTACCGGTCTTAACGGCATTCTCTTTCATACCGAAAGGCCGATACATCAGGTTAAACCGTAGCAGCTTCAATTTATAGGCCTCATATTCAAAAATATGAGGCCCGTTTTTATAACAACCCGTTTATGTTTCGTCCTGAAAACGAATGATTATAAAGTATTTGCCTGATCTACTACTTTCTGAATTGCCTCTGCCGCATCTGCAGGAAGTTTGTTAAATCCGCCTTCCTTTGTATCCAGTTCTTTTACATTGTTCAGACGATCGGACATACGTGCCTTCATCTGATCTACGTAATCTTTGTCATTCAGATCCGGTACAAAACCTTCCCACTCAAAGATTTCAATATCCGTAAACGGTCCCCAAGGCTTGAAGTCCGCTCTGTTTTCCACAATTGCTTCCAGAATGCCAAGCGTATCTTTTGGCTGTACTTTCTTGCCCATAAAATCGCCTGTGTTAATAATATAGCAGTCTACATTCTTTTCCGCAACAAGCTTTTTAAACTTCTCATAATCATTTACGAGCGGATACGTACGGAACGGATTTGCATATGGTTCGATAACAAGCGCATTCGGATCAACGCCAGGAGCAAGTCTTTCGGCAGTGGATCTCTTTGTTGCCAGTGTTGCACCCATAACAGATGCTAGAGAAGCGCCTTTTAATTTTACAACCGGCGGAAGTGTCTGGTCTTTCATAATCCAGAAAATGGCATTGACAGGACTGTCAATTTTATCCACGCGGTTCGGTGACCATAATTTGGACTTGATCGCACGTCCGTTGCCGTTACGAATATCTTCGGTAACAAGCACAACATTGCCATCCTCATCCAGTGTTGCGGAACAGTTCTGTGCGGTTAACAGGAACTTGTTGTCTTCGCATGCGGTCGGATAGTCAGCCGTCTTGTCAAAATAAGTAGGCTCCAGTGCAATGGAAGCACAGGTATCCGTATTAATGACAAACGCATCATCATGCAGTACTTTAATAGAAGGATATTTTCCATCATGTTTTGCATGTGTTAATGTAGATTTTCCGGAACCTGACAGACCAAATACGGCTGCCACATATTTGGATCCGTCGTCTCTTGTATATTCTTTCTGTCCGCCATGGCAGGATGCATAACCGTTTCTGTTTGCGATTGCCCATGCCAGTGTTAACGTACCTTTTTTATGCTCACCAAAGTATCTCATACCGAGAATGGCAGCACAGTTTGTCTCCGTATTGAAGTAGCACAGACATTTGCCGTCGCATACATCCGTCTGATCGGAACCTGTCCACTGCGGATCCGAGAAAATATAAACATCCGGCTCATTGCCATTGCCAACCGGCACGGACTGCTTATACATCTTTGTATACGTATCGTTCATATACTGGAAGTTCAGCATCCAGTTATAAAGAATGTTCTCTTCTCCTTCCGGAATAAGCAGATGTGCTTTTACCATAAATTCCGGATCCAGACCGATAAATACCTGTGCATGGTACATTGTTTTCCAGCGTGTATCGTATACCGCATCCATCAGAATCTTATCCAGCTTTGCACAGTCCGTACCCTCTTTGCCTGTAATTCTTCTGGCAGCCGCATAACGTCCGGTAATCGAACCGTCATTGAATAACAGTACTTTTGCCTCAGGCTCCAGTCCGATCTCTTCTGCTTTATACACCGGCATATCCGTTACAACCGTACCCGGTGAATTTTTTGCCAGCTCATAAGCTTCTCTTAATGTATTCACCTTTACAACATTGTTGCCGTAAAACGGAGCTTCAATAATTGCACGTGTGTTGGTAACCGGAGAAGCAGCCTTTGGAAAGCCTACCTTATTCGGGCCGATCTCAGTTCTTGGATAAAAAGCTTTTGTTGACATGATTTATTTTCCTCCTTAAATATAATTTATAGGATTAAATTCCCACAGATAGAGTGGGAAAACTCACTACCATAAACTATACACCATGTTACTTTTTTGTCAATCTTTTTGAAAAAAATCTTAAAAAAGCATGTTACATCCGTACCATATACGGCTGTTTGAATCCTTAATTTTTTATGAAAATTATAAAAACTTATAAAATCCGAATAATTTTCTTGTTTTCATGTTTTATCCTGTGTTAAGATAATTGGCAGACAGGAGGTATGCATATGAAAGAAAATGAATTTTCCAAAATCACACCTGAGCTACGGCGTCTTGCCGATCTTGGCAGCAGGCATTATACCATCGACCCTTCTTTGTACGGAAAATACGATGTAAAGCGCGGACTGCGTGACATCAACGGCAAAGGCGTGCTGGTCGGACTGACCGAGATCTCGGAAGTGTGTGCAACCAAAAGGGATGGAGACCAAATCATTCCTGCCGACGGAGAACTGTTTTATCGCGGTTATAATGTCAGAGATATTATCGCCGGACTCGGACCGGACAATCACTTCGGGTTTGAAGAAAGCGCATTTCTGTTAATCTTTGGCAAGCTTCCGACAAAAGCAGAATTAGCGGAGTTTACAGGTCTGCTCTCTTATTACCGCTCCCTGCCGACAAGTTTTGTACGTGATATCATTATGAAAGCACCAAGCCATGATATGATGAATACGCTCGCACGAAGCGTTCTCACACTCTATTCTTATGATAACAAAGCGGATGACATCTCCGTGCCAAACGTTCTGCGCCAGTGCATGCAGATGATCAGTCTCTTCCCGTTGCTTTCCGTTTATGGCTATCAGGCGTACCGTCACTATCATGATGGAGAAAGCCTGTTTATTCATAAACCACTGCCGGAACTGTCCACAGCAGAAACAATTTTGCACATTTTGCGTCCGGACAGCAAATATACACCTTTAGAGGCAAAATTACTGGATATCGCCCTGATCCTTCATATGGAACACGGCGGAGGTAACAACTCTACATTTACGACACATCTTGTCTCCTCTTCCGGTACGGATACTTATTCCGTCATCGCCGCATCCATCGGTTCCTTAAAGGGTCCAAGACACGGTGGTGCAAATATCAAGGTCGTACAGATGTTTGAAGATTTAAAATCCAAACTGAATGACTGGTCTGACGAAGACGAAGTACGCACATACTTAAAAGCGATTCTGCACAAAGAAGCTTTTGACCATGCCGGACTTATTTACGGTATGGGCCATGCCGTATATTCCCTTTCCGACCCACGTGCCAGAATTTTCCGCTCTTATGTGGAACGGCTGTCGATTGAAAAAGGATATACCGATGAATTTGCGCTGTATTCCATGGTAGAACGGCTTGCTCCGCAGGTTATCGCAGATGAGCGAAAGATCTACAAAGGCGTCAGTCCGAACGTGGACTTTTACAGCGGATTCGTATACCGGATGCTTGACCTTCCGCTGGAACTGTATACACCAATCTTTGCAATTGCCAGAATTGCGGGCTGGAGCGCCCACAGACTGGAAGAAATTTCCTATAACGGAAGGATTATGCGTCCTGCCTATATGAGCGTGTCCAGCCGCAGAGACTATATCGAAATGGATGAACGCGTTGCAGAACTATAGCATATGAAAAAACGGGACAGGCCCGCAAAGACTTTGTCCCGTTTTTCGTGTTTACACATGCTCTTCTTTTACTTCCCTTAGCTTTCTGACATACCAGATACATACAATCAAAAAGCATGCGATGCTTAAAAGATCCAATGCCGGCGCTTTCAGCATTTGCCGGTTCCAGATATCCACTGCTCCATACAGACAGATTAACAGTCCGAACAGTATCGTCGGCTGATACATCTTTGTGCAGAACTGCTCCGCATTTCTTACTTTTTGCTGCTCTTCCTTCGGAATCAGAATCGCAGACGGCTCCCCTGTTTTTTTCATACGCACAGCCGCATATATGGCAACGGCTCCAAACATCAGTATGATCAGATCAAAAATCAGAACGATTATTTCCGATGACATTGTAATACCACCCTTCCTAATTGGTTAACAAATACATTGTTTTTTCGGCTTTATTTTGCTATTATAATCGTTTCCGGACTCCTTCGCAACAAATTTAGCGGGTTTTTTATGAATTCTTCCAATTTTCCATTGCATAATTTGTATTTATCTTGTAAAATTTAAATACAAGGTTAGAAAAAGGAGTGTATCATTATGTTATTATCTGAATCCAAAATCTTAATCGGAGATGATTCAATTCTGGCACGAAAACAATTAAAGGATATATTATCTGATCTCGGTGCAACACATTATATAGAAGCTGCAAACGGACAGGAAGCGATTGACAAGTATAATGAATCCCCTGCAGATATTGTATTCCTTGATATTGTTATGCCTGTCAAAGATGGTGTCACCGCAACAAGGGAAATTGTGGCCGCACATCCGTCTGCAGTGGTGATCATTGCTTCCTCTATTGGTACGAAGGAGCAGCTTAAAAATGCGATTGAAGCCGGAGCGAAAGATTTTATCCAAAAACCTTTCTCGGCACACAATATTCAAAGAATCATTGAAGCACGTTTCAATCACTAAATTAAGGGAGACTATCTATGTATACACAATTTTTTGGCAATTTTCTTTTACAGCGAAACATTGTTACGCCAGACCAGCTGATTGCGGCAATTAATCAGGAAGCTACCAGTCATATCAAACTTGGTACGCTGGCAATGTATCACAATCTGATGACCGCCAATGAAATTGACGATATTGTCGTGGCTCAGACACACGAGGACAAACATTTTGGCGAACTTGCAATTGAGCGGAATTATCTCACCGAAGATCAGGTCAATCATTTGCTGTCGGAGCAAAGTCCGGAATATCTGCTTTTAGGACAGGTATTGATTGAGCAGGGTATTATTTCCAATGGGGATCTGGAAGATCTGATCATTGACTACGAATCGGAACACGAGATTTACGATCTGGACATTCAGGTAGACCAAAAAGAACAGGTAACCAAGCTGATCCGTCACTATTTTAAGCTCGGTGAACTGGAAAACAGCAACCTGTTTGAGTCTTATCTGACATTGCTGTTCAACAATCTGATTCGATTTATCGGCGCTGATTTTACTCCGATGACCCCAATCAGCTGTGAAGAGTTTGCGCCGCAGTTTGGCATCTCACAACAGATCAACGGAAAGTATAATATAGCCACAGGACTGGATATGAGTTGTGATATGGCGATTGAGTTTGCTTCCCGCTATGCGATGGATACGTTTCACGAATTTGACGAATATGTACAGGCATCATTGGAAGACTTTTTAAATTTACATAACGGACTGTTTACGGTAAACATGTCCAACAATTGTTCCATGGAATTACAATTATCCCCACCGGAAATTCATGATGAAGATCTGATCAGCCTGCGAAAGGATGCCGTATCTTATCTGTTTCCGATATTATATCCGTTTGGAACGATTTATTTTCTGCTTTCTATCTGATATGGCAGATAAGGCCATTCTGTCCGGATTTATAAGGTTAAAAAAATACTGTCTACATAAATAAAAATTCCTGACAATCATCTTATCAGGAATTTTTATTATGCTTTTTTATTGCTGTTTCACTGCTATACTTTTAAAAAGTTTCTTACAATCTGCGGCATTTCCGCTACTTCGCATTCCGTACGATGCCGTATGTCAGCCGTGCGGATTTCTTCCATTGCTTTTGGCATTTTTAAACCTGTAAGCCTGCTCAGTTCATCTGCGAGCACAAAATCGTCTTCAGCATGAAAAGATGGCGCAATGGCATTCATGACCGTTCCCGTAAATTTAAACGGGCTCGCCGTAGACACAATAACCGTTTTCTTTGAATCCTGATATGCCTGCCGATATTTCTCATATACGCACGCTGCAACCGCCGTATGCGGATCCATCACATATCCCATCTTTTTATACAGCTTTGCAATCGTCTCCTCCGTTTCCTTCTCACCCGCATAGTTGCCATAAAAATCCTGCAGTTCCATACGCATATCATCCGAAATCTCATAAACGCCTTCCAGAGACAGCTGCTTCATACATGCGGCATTTTTCTGCGCGTCATTGCCGGCAATGCGGTAAATAAGCCGTTCCAGGTTACTGGAAATCAAAATATCCATAGACGGAGACGAGGTCAGTACAAATTCCCGGTTTTTATCATAACGGCCCGTTTCAAAGAAATCATACAGCACTTTATTTTCATTGGAAGCACAAATCAGCTTCGCAATCGGAATTCCCATATTTTTCGCATAAAAAGCTGCCAGAATATTTCCAAAATTGCCGGTTGGAACCGTCACATTGATGGCTTCTCCTTCTTGTATCTCTCCTCTTGCAAGTAATCTTGCATATGCATAAACATAATAAACAATCTGCGGAACAAGACGGCCGATATTTATGGAATTCGCAGAAGAAAACTGATACCCATGCGCAGCCAGCTCCTGCTCCATTGCCTTGTCTGCAAACATCTGCTTGACGCCGGTCTGTGCTTCGTCAAAGTTGCCGTGAATTCCTACAACATGTGTATTTTCGCCTTGCTGTGTCACCATCTGCTTTTCCTGAATCGGGCTGACACCGTTTTTCGGATAAAAGACAATGATCTTTGTCCCTTTTACGTCCGCAAATCCGGCTAAAGCAGCCTTTCCGGTATCTCCGGAAGTCGCTGTTAAAATCACAATCTCATTTTTAACGTCATTTTTTTTCGCTGCCGTCGTCAGTAAATGCGGCAGAATCGACAGCGCCATGTCTTTAAACGCAATGGTGGCGCCATGAAACAGTTCCAGATAATAAACCCCATCCACACAGACGAGCGGAGCAATCTCCTGTGTATCGAACTTACTGTCATAAGCGGCACGAATGCAGTCCTGCAGCTCCTGCTTTGTATAATCGGTCAGAAACAGCTTCATAACCTCATACGCCGTCTCCTGATAGGTCATCCCGGAAAGCTCTTTCAGGCTGACGTCAAGCGATGGAATCCGCTCCGGCACAAACAGTCCTCCGTCATCCGAAAGCCCTTTTAAAACAGCCTGTGAAGCAGTTACTTTTACGCTGGCATCTCTTGTGCTTGTATACATTACATCCATGATTTTATCCTCTTTCATTTGATTATTCCTTTTGCTTTATAATAAACCACTGTTTATTATTATAAGCAAGATTCCGATTTTGACAAGAGCAAATATACATATTATAATAAAAATATGATATCAACGTTACTGTTCACTCCCAATGTCATTTACTTAACGAATTCCCGAACGACTCTGCACCTGACGGAATGGTTTTGCCGGCCGGAACATCCTCTGAGCGGACCGGGGCAACACTGCGGTGAACTAATCGCTAACGAAGACTAAGACGCTCAGCAAAGGCTTCGCGCCTGAGTCTTTGTAAGCGCTGGATTTCACCTGCGCTAAAAACGCCCCTTTGACGTCCTTTCAGAGGATATTCCGGCCGGCAAAACCATTCCGACAGGCGCAAAGTCTGACTATGATAAGCTTAAGTAAATGACATTGGGTGTGAACAGTAACATATCTACATTTCCGTACGCAGAAGTTTACATAAGGAGTTATTATGTTAACAGGAGTTTTTCAGGCATCAAAAAAAGACGGCAGCCTTTACTACCGTTCCAACATTACCTACCGGAGCAAGCATATCAGCCTTGGCAGTTTTGACTGCGAAGCGAAAGCACACCAGGCTTATCTGGAGGCGAACGAACTGCTGCAAAATGACACCATTACGATTGACACCGTATCGTTTCATGATTATATACTCAAACATGATAAAATTGTTACTCTTCTTAACTTTCGAGATAACAATATTTACATGAAAAATCCAATTTACATGTTTCGTTCCTATTTTTGCTATTATCTGTCACCAGACGAAATTTATAAATTCGATATTGACGATCTGTTTTATTTTTCCGGTCATAAGCTGCTGAAGCGGGGCGGACATTTGTATGTCAATGACTATGGAATGCAGGTAACAATCCTCTCCCGGTACGGCATTCGAAATTTTGCCGTAGCCGGAAGAGATTATCTGTTTGCCAATCAGGACCCCTATGACCTGCGTTATGAAAATATTATCAATATTAATCCGTTTCATGGTGTGCGGCGTTCGAACCAAAACGGTAAAATATCCTATCAAACGTTTATCCATATCCGGGGCGATTTTCGAATCGGTTCCTATTCCGCACTGCATGAAGCTGCGATAGCCTACAACAAGGCAGTCGATCTGGCACACCGGTATGGCATCCGGAAAAATTTTCCGACCAATTTTATTACGGAACTGTCTGCCAAACAATATGCCCAGGCTTATACGGAAATTGAGCTTTCCGAAAAATATATCCGCTATCTGAAACAGCTGAATCAGACGGATTGTGGCGACTAGAGTGTGTCTTAAAATTGCTGTGGAATGAAAACAGGAGCAGCCCTTATCAGCTGCTCCTTTATGATTTCTATCCTGTTACACCGGACCATACCAACCGCTTAATTGTTCTGATTGATATAATTGACCAGTCCTTCTGCTTCAATAATCTTTTGCATAAACGGTGGAAATGCCTGTCCCTGAAACTGAGTACCTTTTGTTTTGTTATAAATCATACCGCTGTCAAAGTCCACTTCTACTTCACCTCCGGCAGAAATGCCTTTGGATGCCTGTGGGCATTCTATAATCGGAAGTCCGATATTAATCGCGTTTCTGTAAAAAATACGTGCAAATGTCTCTGCAATGACACAGCTTACCCCGGAGGCTTTGATTGCCAGCGGCGCATGTTCTCTGGAAGAACCGCAGCCAAAATTTTTGTCGGCTACGATAATGTCTCCTTTTTGTACGTTTTTCACAAATTCCGTATCAATATCTTCCATACAATGCATGGCAAGTTCCTTTGGGTCAGATGAATTCAGATATCTGGCCGGAATAATTACATCCGTATCTACGTTGTCACCATATTTAAATACATGACCGTTTGCTTTCATTGCTTTTCCCTCCTACTCATTCGGTCCTGATAATTTGCCTGTAACAGCACTTGCTGCCGCAACTGCCGGGCTTGCCAGATAGATTTCGGATTCTACGTGTCCCATTCGGCCGACAAAATTCCGGTTTGTCGTAGAGACGCACCGCTCTCCCTGTGCAAGAATTCCCATATATCCGCCCAGACATGGGCCGCATGTAGGCGTGCTTACAATCGCACCGGCTTCGATAAATATTTTAAGCAGCCCTTCTTCCATCGCATCCAGATAGATCTGCTGCGTTGCAGGAATAATAATGACACGGACACCGTCCGCTACTTTTTTGCCTTTTAAAATCTCCGCCGCACAGCGCAGATCGTCCAAACGTCCGTTCGTACAGGAGCCAATGACTACCTGATCAATTTTCAAATCCCCTGCTTCATCAATCGTCTTTGTATTTTCCGGAAGATGCGGAAATGCAACCGTTGATTTTAATGTACTCAGGTCAATCACAATTTCCCGTTCGTATTCCGCATCCGCATCTGCCTCATAAATGTGATACGGGCGTTTGGAATGCGCCTTCATATAATTCTCAGCCAGTTCGTCTACCGGGAAAATGCCATTTTTTGCTCCGGCTTCAATCGCCATATTTGCAATTGTAAAACGGTCATCCATCGTAAGATTTGCAATGCCGTCTCCTGTAAACTCCAGAGACTGATACAGTGCGCCGTCTACTCCGATCGTACCGATCAGGTGTAAAATCACATCTTTTCCGCTGATATATTTGCCTGGCTTTCCGGTTACAACGACTTTAATCGCAGAAGGTACTTTAAACCATGCCTTACCCGTCGCCATCCCCGCAGCCATATCGGTACTGCCCACGCCGGTAGAAAACGCACCCAGAGCGCCATATGTACAGGTGTGGGAATCCGCTCCGATAATAACATCTCCGGCAACCGTCAGCCCTTTTTCCGGCAGCAGTGCGTGTTCAATGCCCATCTGCCCTACGTCATAATAGTTGGTTATCTCATGTTTGCATGCGAATTCTCTCACGCATTTACAATGCTCCGCCGATTTGATATCTTTGTTTGGTACAAAGTGATCCATAACAAGCGCGATTTTATCTTTGTGAAAAACACCGTCCACATGCATTTTTTCAATCTCATGGATTGCAACCGGAGATGTAATGTCATTTCCTAATACGAGGTCTAAATCTGCCTCAATCAACTGTCCGGCCACCACCGTATCCAGTCCGGCATGTGCTGCCAGTATTTTCTGGGTCATTGTCATACCCATGTTCATTCCTCCTTTTTGTTTCCTTTTCATAAACACAGTCTAGCATAAATTTTAATATAATGCTAATATATAATACATATGGTTACCATAACTTTTATTTATAGAAAAGAGGTATTTATGGAACAGAATTTATCTTCCTATCACATTTTTCATACGGTCGCACAATGCAAAAACATATCCAAAGCAGCGGAAAAACTGTATATCAGCCAGCCGGCCGTCAGCAAATCCATACAAAAGCTGGAACAAAACTTAGGATGCCAGCTGTTTAACCGCAGTTCGCGCGGCGTTTCCTTAACGGCAGAAGGAAAGCTGCTGTACGAACATGTAACAACAGCGATTCAAACACTGTCTCTTGGTGAAGAAAAAGTCCGGCGCGCGGCAGGGCTTGGCATCGGGCATTTGAAAATCGGCGCCAGCGCTACGTTGTGCAAATATGTTCTGCTTGCTTATCTCAAAGACTTTACAAAGCAATACCCGCACATTACAATCTCCATTGTCTGCCGTTCTACAAGCGAAACGCTGCGTCTGCTGCAGGAAGAACAGCTGGATATCGGCCTGATCGGCCTGGGCAATTATACACTGCCGCATACGCTCACGTTTGACGGCTTGACACAAATTGAAGACATCTTCGTAGCTGCCGGACAATATCTGCATCATTTGCACCAGCGCGGCATCCGTGAAAACGAAATCTTACAAAACTGCTCTTTGATGATGTTGGATAAAAATAATATTTCCAGACAGTATATTGATGAATATCTGCAGAAAAACCAGATTTCCATACAGGAATGTATTGAAACTTCCTCGATGGATCTTTTAATCGAATTTGCGAAAATTAATCTTGGCGTCGCGTGCGTAATACGCCAGTTTGTAGAACCGGAACTGACAGACGGTTCTCTGATCGAGATCCCTCTGCCTGTTCCGGTCGCGAATCGTTCTGTCGGATTTGTATACAAATCACAGCAAAACACTTCGCATGCAAAGAAACAATTTATTCGGCATTATCAATCTGCTCCTGCGTATAATAGCCGCTGTCAATAAGCGTTTCTTTTAAATTGTCATCCTCTACGACTGTTGGCGTGCACAAATACGACGGAACCTGCAATACGTTATTATGATACTGTTCCATATCATTAATTTCCGTCTCCGTACCTTCCAGGACCGATTCAATCATTGTCACACACTGCTTCGCAAGCAGACTGGTGTCCCCATAAATGGAAAACGCCTGTGTCCCGTCCAGAATATTTTTGCAGGCTGCCGGCTCACAGCCCTGGCCGGTTATTATCGGCCAGTTGTCTGCAATATAACCTGCTTCCTGCAGCGCTTCTTTGCATCCGTAAGCAAATTGATCGGACAGCGATGCGCAAATATCCAGCTCTTCGTCCGTATAATAGCCGGCCAGATAATTTTTGCACCACTCTTTTGCCGTCTCCTGTGACCGGTCGGCAATACAGGTATCCTCAAACGAGGTGCGGCCGCTCTTGCATACGAGCCTGCCGTCATCCAGATATGGCTGCACGGACTCCATCAGCCCTTCATACATGCGTTTCGAATCCGGATCGTCTGACGAACCGGCAAAAAACTCAACCGTTTTATATTCCCCATCCGACAGGTTATCCAGTCCTGCTCTTTGTACGATCTCCTGTCCAATCATGGTGCCGACCGCTTTCTGCCCAAAAGTAACGTAATAATAAACCGCATCCGTATCCATCAGCAGCCGGTCATAAGAAATAACCGGAATCTGCGCCTGTTTTGCCTCTGCCGCCGCTGCGGCAAGCTCTTTGGAATCCGTCGGCGCAACGACAATGCAGTCTGCCTGATTTTTTACAAACGCAGCGATCTGCGCTGCCTGTTCCTGCGGCTCATCCTGTGCAAATTGAATATCCACCGCATACCCTTTTGCCGCCAGTTCTTTTTTCATGATTTCCGCTTCATCAATCCAGCGTTGAACCGCGTCAGTCGGCATGGAAATCGCAATCTTTTTTCCTCCCGTCTCATCGGAAGGAACCACATCAGGAGTCACATCGTCCGTTGCCGAACTTTGATCCTTATCCGAATCGGACACATCCGATGTGCTGTCCGGCGGGTTCACGGAATCATTTCCTGCCTGTGCACTTGCCGCACATCCAAACAACATGGCTGACATGGCAGCCGTACATAACAATGCGCCTAATCGTTTTAATTTCATAGTAATCCTCCTCTCCATATCGACCGGATTATGATTACGGCCGCAGTCCCATTCCGCCTTCTAACGTAAGCGTCTCACCGGTCAGATATTTAAAGTCCTCCGATGCCAGCTGCACACAGACACGTCCGATTTCCCGTTCCGAATCACCATAATGACCGGCCGGCGGCATTTTAACATTCTCCTGAAATGCCTGTGGATATGCCTTTTCAAACTGCTCCAGCTGTGCCGTCCATGCAAGCGGACAGATAATGTTGACATTAATGCCGTCTTTGGCCCACTCCGTAGCCGCTACACGTGTCAGACCACGAATTCCTTCTTTGGCAGCCGCATAGGCACACTGTCCGAAATTGCCAAATAAACCTGCTCCGGATGCAAAATTAATAACGGTTCCTTTTGTCTGTTTTAAATGCGGATAGCATGCTTTCATATAATAAAACGCTGCATACAGTCCTGAGTAAAGCGCCAGATCAAACTGCTGCGTCGTATGATCCGCAAGCGTAACGCCGGATGCGGATGCCTGCGCATTATTAATCAAAACATCAATTCTGCCAAATGCTTCCATCGCCTTTTCCACAACGTTAGCGACAACCGCTTCATTGTCTGCTCCGGCATTCACATCTGCCTGCACGATCAGCACCGAAATCCCATACAAACGCTCCAGTTCTTCTTTTGCATCTTCCAGTTTTTTCACATTTCTTCCGGTAATTACCAGATTGGCCCCTTCTTTCGCATATGCGGTAGCAATTCCATATCCGATCGAACCACATCTGCCGTCACTGAGAACTGCCCGTCCGGCACCTGTAATGATTGCCGTTTTCCCTTTTAAAAAGCTCATAATCATACCTCCCGTATTGTTTTTAAACCCAAGTATATTTCCATTGCTTGACTTTATATGGCCATTATAATATAATACCAGCAAAATGTATAGCCATATGATGCTATTCCCAGAAATTTATTTTAAATATGATTAATCAGGAGAATCTTATGAATCCAAAACAGATTTTTTACAAAACACAGGCGGAAACGATCATCCAACATCTGGAAAAACGCCGTATGAAAGGCTATTACTGCCCTACCTGCGCAGATGCCTTAAAAACAGCCATGTCGCTGACCGCATCCGGTTCAACCGTCTCGTTCGGCGGCTCTATGACCCTCATGGAAACAGGCATTTTAGACGCTTTAAAAAACCGGACGGATCTGCATCTGATTGACCGCAGTTTGGCCCGGACACCGGAAGAAATCAAACAGGCATACCGTGATTCTTTCCATACGGATACTTATTTTTTAAGCACAAATGCGATTACCATGGACGGACAGCTCGTTAACGTCGACGGCAACGGCAACCGGGTTGCCGCTCTGATCTATGGGCCGGATCAGGTCATCGTTGTTACGGGTATGAATAAAGTCGTCTCTACCGTAGAAGACGCCGTTCGACGCATTAAAACGATTGCGTCGCCTCCAAACTGTATCCGTCTGAACCGGAAAACGCCGTGCGCGGCTACCGGAATGTGTGCGGACTGCCTGGGCGACGACTGCATCTGCAGCCAGACCGTAATTACAAGACGCAGCGGCATCGCAGGCCGGATCAAAGTTCTGCTCGTTGGTGAAACACTGGGATACTGATTTCCATATCCTTCCCATTCTCATCTTTTTTATACGCAAAACAGGAGAAGCTGTCATACAAAAGCTTCTCCTGTTTTTTATGATGTTACATCCGTTCCGGCGCTGAAAATCCCAGCACGTCGATACACGTTTCCATAATTCCTTTGCAAAGGTGTAAAAGCTGAATATAACCGGCCTGTACATGCTCGTCATCCTGCGCCAAAATTTTTGTCTCATGGTAAAAATGATTAAATGCATTCGCAAGATCATACAAATATGCACACACTTTATGCGGTGCAAGTTCATCAAACGCAGCCGCGATCATGCCGTGAAATCTGCTTACTTCCAGCATCAGCGCTTTTGCGCTTGCCGAATCTGCCGGAAGTATCTTCTTTCCTTCCGCACTTTTTCCCGTTTGCTCATATTTTTTTAATATGGATTTAATTCTCACAATTGTATACAGTAAATACGGTCCCGTATTTCCTTCAAAAGAAGTAAACCGTTCGATGTCAAAATATAATCTTTGGATGCCTGGTTTGACAGGTCTCCATATTTTACGGCGGAAAGCGCCACTACTTTTGCTGTCTCTGCGGCTTCCGCTTCACTCATCGTCTGGTTTTCCGATATTTTACGATACATCTGTCCGTTAATATCTTCCAGCAGTGCAGATAAACGCATCACACCTCCTTCTCTCGTTTTAAACGGCTTGCCGTTGCTTCCATTCATCGTTCCAAAGCCTAAAAACGTCAGCTTCGTATCGGCATCCACAAGTCCCGTCTTACGTGCGCAGCGGAAAATCTGCGTAAAATAAAGCTCCTGTCTTTTGTCCACAACGTAGATAATTTCTGCCGGATGCCAGTTTTCCATACGTTCTACAATCGTTGCCAGATCCGTCGTATTATATAGCGAAGCTCCGTCCGACTTTAAAATCATACAAGGCGGCACTTCCTTTGTATCCGTCTCTTCTTTGACATCCACAACCAACGCGCCTTCGGAAATATACGCAAATCCGTCTTCTTTCATCTTACGCACCATTTCCGGAATATACGGCTGCGCATCCGATTCGCCTTTCCAGAGTTCAAACGACACGTTCAGATTTTCATAATTCTTTTTCAGATCGGTTACCGATACATTTAAAATGTGATTTAACAATGCTCCGTAACCGCGTCTTCCGTGCTGTAGTTCGTAAGTAGCCTGCATGGCACGCTCTTTATAGTCTTCATCTTCTTTTGACTTGCCGCTGGCAGTCGGATATATTTCTTCCAGTTCGGATATCGTAAACGGCGCTTCTTTTGGATATTCTCCTTCAAAACCGTCATCAAAATACGAAAGCTGTGGTTTGCGCTCCTGCAGTTCCGTAATAATCAGGCCCATCTGCAGTCCCCAGTCACCCATATGCACATCGCCGATCATATGATGCCCCGCATAGCTGCCCATACGCTTAATGCTTTCACCGATCACTGCCGAACGCAGGTGGCCGACATGCAGCGGTTTTGCAATATTCGGGCCGCCATAATCAATCATAACCGTCTTTGGATGTGCGGTTTTTTCATTTCCGTAATCCTCGGATTCCATCATCTGACATAAATAATCCGCCAGACAGCTTTCCTTCACTTTCAAATTTAAAAATCCGGGCTTTACTGCCTCAGCTGCCGAAAAAACCGGACTGTTTTCCAATTTTTGTGCTGTTTCCAGTGCAATGGCCATCGGTGCTTTCTTATATTCTTTTGCCGCGGCCAGTGCGCCATTGCATTGAAATTCACACAAATCCAGCCGGTTGGATACCGTCACACGCGCATATTTTCCGTCATAACCACAAGCTGTAAACGCACACATGACTTCTTCGTTCATCTGTTCCATTAAGTTTTTCATGTTTTCCTACTTTCTGCTGCCATTTTTATAAAAGATCATACAAAACCGCTCTGCTATGAGTCCTGTGCCTGCAAAGTCTGCATAGCATATTCAAAAGGTTCCGGTTTTTCATTGAGAATCGCATGAATCTGCTGTTTCTGATCTTCGTCACGTACCGGCTTCTGCCCGTAATTTCCGGAATAAGAGCCTGTTTTTGCATTATAAGCTTCCCTTCGATGTTCTTCATCATCATCCGCATCTGACTGTTCATCCTGATGCTGCTTGGCTTTGCGTGCCTCTTCCTCTTCTTTTCGCTTTTTGGCGCGTGCTGCCTCTTCCACTTCTTCCAGCGTCTGATAATGCACATTCCAGCCTTTGATAATACTCCGATCCATTTTGATCTTCTTATCTCTTTTTGCAATTAAATCAATCGCATATACCGCCGGCATACTAACACCCCCTGATCTATATTATTCGTTATAAAAACTTTATTTTTTTCCTGTTATTTTTCGAAAATATTATAGCATAATCCGGCATGGTATTTCAAGATTGTATCTGCTTGTTTTCACATATTCCAAGCAGCCTTTGTGACACGTGCCGGTCAAAAAAATGTATAAACGGCCCAAGACCAAACGCACATACCGCCGTACCGACATTGACAATTCCTCCCAGTACAAAACAGACTGCCGCACATACCACATCCGTCGCCAGTCTGCACCAGAAATACGGCAGCGGAGAATGCTCGCTCATTATGATCGAAATACTGTCATAGGGCGCAATGCCCAAATCCGCAGACTGATACAGAGAAACGCCAAGACTTACTACAAGCACGCCGACGGCAACCGTAAGCAGGCGTACCGGCATTCCCCGCTGCGCAATTCCAAACACCTCAAACCGGACAATAAACTGCTCGGCTATGGCTCCTAATAAAAACCAGTTCACAAACGTACCGATTCCGATAAAATGTCTTCCCCAGGTAATCTCTGCCGTAAAAAACAAAATATTCACAATCGGCACCAGAAGCCCGTATGCAATGCCCAGCCGTTCCGCTCCTGCCATCATCATGGCGCTGAACGGATCATTGCCAAGCAAAGATATACGAAACACCGCAATGCCAATCCCCAATATCACATTTCCAACTACCATTCCCATTATACGGCGTACGCCGATTGTACTCAAATATCCTTTCATAATCACTGCCTTACTCTGCCAATACTGCCGACGCAAGCGTATCCCCGACATCCACAATCTCAGGCGCTCCCGGACCTGCATCTGCCTGCTTGGCCACTTCTCTCGGATCCGATTGTTCTTCTTTTTTTTCTTCGCCCCAGAGCGTATCGTACTTCTCCTTTTTCTCCTGTCGTACCATCGCACCAATGTTCTTTGCCATCTGATACATATCCATACTGAATTCCATCAGCTTTTTTTCATCGGAAGCCGGCACAATCGAACCTTTCATAAGGCGTCTGGCCACTTCCATAATTTTTCCCATTTCTTCGGCATATTCTTTTCCGGCCTCTTTCTGCTGGTCGGCAACCTCGGCATTCCAGTACGCAGCATATCTTTCCGCAAGCTGATCCAGATATTCCTGGTATTCGGACTCTTTTTCATCCAAAGCGTCTAAGGTCAGCTGCAGCGTAGCTGCCTCGGATTCGTAGGCCTTTTTTTGCTCCTCATCGCCTGGCATACGCTCCATCTTCGTACGAACGTTCATCAGCTGCTTTGACAGCTCCGTTCTCTGTTTTCGGTAAGCATTGACCTGATCCCGGTATATTTGCTGTGCTTCACCAATTTTCATATCTACCACATCCTTGTACAAACTTTAAATTCCATTTACACTTCTCTTATTCATATCGTCTTCTTTTTATAAAAAATAACGTATGATATGGTGAATTTATAAATAACACTCCAGCTGACAGTCAAACGGTTCTTTTTCCACATGTTTTGCATTATAGAGTTCCGCCTCCACACATCCCATTTTTTTATAAAACGCCTGGCTTTCCACCGCGGAATGTGCCGATATATACAACTTTTTGGCACCTTTTTCTTTGGCCCATTTTTTTGCGGCATCAAACAGCTTCGCTCCGATTCCTTCCCCGCGCATTTCCTCGGAGACATGAATACTTGAAAGATCCAGATACCGATGCACGCCGCCAAAAAATCAGGTTCTACGGAGACAAACCCTTTCAGCTGCCCGTCGCAAAAAGCCACATATACAAATCCACCCGTCCGTATCGTATGCCTGAGACAATCAATCAGTACTTCATAATCGTGTTCACTCCAGTCATCTACAAAAGGAGCATCCTTTTCCATCCAGTTTCCATCTTCTTTTCTCAGGCATTTCGTAACCGTCTGATGCCTTGTAAAATGCGCAAATAACGCTCTGTTCAGTTCTTCCTGTGTTAATGTTTTGTATTGAATCATCTGTTTTTATACTCCTTTCATCTCTTCCCACATTATCATGTATATCGGCTCTATCTGCGTATTTGATTACTAAAAAGGGACTGTCTGTTCCAGACAGTCCCTTTACTTTTTTAAATTTCAGCATCAAAAAGCCTTATTAATTAATTCCTTTTGAAATTCTTCCACTAATGCCATAACTGATATGTATGCCTCCGGATATTCTTCTCTAAAATCCGCAATACACTCCGCAAGCTCGCCAATATTCACAACAGTCTGCTTGTGAGTACGAACATAAGAAGTTGCTTTTAATAATAATGCAGGATAATCCTTGCCTTGCATTTCAAAATCATATCGCATATCCAAATGTTCTTTCCGGGTGACCCGTGAAATAGGAAGCACAACATAATCTTTCCGGTCGGCCTCTCCGATAATAAGAACCGGACGCTTTTTAAATGACATTGAGTGTTTCACATTATCATAATATTTGAAAATAACCCAATATATCTTTCCTATCATTGAGCCACCTGTGCATCCTCAAATTCATCATAATACATATCATACATTGCATCGTAAGGCCTGATTTTTTCCGCATCTTTCCGCATATCATCAATCATGAGCAATACGTCACCATTTTCATCCTTTGCCAGTCCCTTGCGTGAATTCCTCCAGGAAAACTCATCATGAGAAAGCTGGCTTAGTTTCCATGAAGCCAAGGTACCATACTGGAGTATTACATTTTTTGTAATATATGCTCCTTCAGCAGAAAGCTCTTTCTTATCCTTATAATAAAAACCTTCATCTGAATAATGTGTACGTACTTCCCTTGAAACAGGCCCATATTTCCAGCCCTCAAAATCTCCCTCAAATAATGGTTCATTTGTAATAGCAAGACTTTCCCGTTGGGCAAAATAGAGCAATTTATGCAATTTCATTTCATCAATGGATTCTCCTGATTGCCGCTTATATTCATCATATATATACTGAGCAACGTCAAGAATTCTTTCCATACTCATCACCTCCGGGACTATTTTTCAAATACCTCTAATCGTGTACATGCATTTTTCCACACCTGCAAATGCATGTATTGTTAATCATAATATATGCTATCCATTTGATTCTGTCAATATGCCTGCCAGTTGTTTTTATAAAATACATCTTCCTATTCTTTCTCGTCCGGATTCCGCTTCATTCGATCATCCGCCTGTCTTAACTGCGCTTCCTCTTCTTTTACCTGCCGGATCGCCTGCCGTACCTGATGGGCATATTTCCCTGCGCGCCGAACCGCACGTCCGGTTTTATCCGCTACTCCCTGCCCAAATTCTGCTGCATAAGCGCCGGCATTTTGTATACCGGATGCAATGCCATCCATTATGCGGGCGTCTCCTTTATCCGGCTTTTCAAAAGCATTCCTGTCACCGATCAACTGCTGTGCGGAATGCAGCGGAACCATTTTTTCTGCTCCATAGACCGGAAACGTCAGCACGACTTTAAATAAATCTCCGTCCACCGTAAGCGCAAACGTACCATCCATCAATTCGGTCAGACTTTTTGCAATCGAAATGCCGAGCCCGCTGCCTTCCGTATTTCTGGAACTGTCTCCGCGCACAAAACGCTCCATAAGCTCTTCACTGCTGATATTCAGCTGATATCTGGAAATATTGCGGAACGTAATCATTACCTGCGGCCCGATTTGGTCCAGATTGACATATGCCCGTGTAGACGGCTGTGCATACTTGCATATATTATTCATCAAATTATCAAATACACGCCATAAATGCCTGTGATCCGCTTCAATAAAGACACCCGTATCCGGCTTTTTAATCTGCAGTTCAATCTGCTCGGCCATCAGCCTTTCTTCGAATTCACCGACCGTCTGAATCAGCATTACGCCCGCATCACATTTTTCCATCATGACATGCAGGCTGCCTGTCGATGCCTTCGACGCCTCCATCAGATCTTCAATCAGTTTTTTGAGTCTCGCAGACTGCCTGTGCAACACTTCCAGATATTCGTGCACCGTAGGATTGTCAATTTCTTCCTTCTGCAGCAAATCTACGTAATTGATAATCGAAGTGAGCGGTGTTTTAATATCGTGCGATACATTTGTAATTAATTCCGTTTTAAAATGCTCGCTCTTCATTCGTTCGTTAACCGCACTGTTCATGCCATGCCCTATATCATTTAAATATTCGCCGTGCTTTCGAATCTCCCAGAACATATGACTCGTATCAATCTGATAGTCCAGCTGTCCGCCGGCAATCTGTCTGGCTCCTTTCTGCAGACGTTTCAACTGCATCAGTGCGAGGATCATAACCGGATATAATACTATTTTTTCCATCAGCCAAAACATCATCAGTCTTGCGTCGGCCCAGTACACCTCCAAAGCGACAAATTCCAAAAAAGCCAGACCTCCCAGTAAAAACCATGCTTTCCAGAGCAATGTCATACTGCTGAAAACGCTTTGTACGACTGATCTGCACAGACGCAGACATTTTGCAAGCATATGCAGACATTTTTTTAAAAGCAGATAAACAAGTGTGTGACGCCACCATTTTCCGAGTTTTACACGCACTGCAAAGCTCATACAATATGCAATTACAATCAATAATGCCAAAACTATGACACATAGTAAGATCACTGCAGTAGAAAATATACCTGAAAATCTGTTGCCTCCCCATCCGCTTATCGCATCCATATAAACAGCAACCAAAAATATAATTGCAGTCTCTGCCAGGCATACGCCCGCCGCATATAAATCCAGCGGCACATAATCCATAAACCATGGACTGATACCGTTTTTCCCTCTGTGATGCCCGGCCGATGCCATCAAAAAGAAAAAGGATACGAGTAAAACAATGAGTGATATAACGGCAATAACAACTCCGACATAACGCATCTGATATGCAAAATCTATACAGAGTTTAGCCTGTATGAACATATCCCCGTTGTCAAACGTCTGTGCGCCGATCAGCGGCTCGTTTACATAAGACGCCACCATATAATGCTCACTTTTATTTTTATACCGGATGCCTAAAAAGGTTGTTCCCAAAGCGTGCGATATATAATCTGGCGACTGTTTCTGCACTTCACCGTAATGTTCCTCCATATCGAGAGTTTCATCAACAATAACCACATCTCTCAGACTGAGCTCCTCGTTCGAATCGTTAAATACAAGAATCGCATCCTCTTTCCATCTTCGATATACG
Source organism: Eubacterium plexicaudatum ASF492 (assembly GCF_000364225.2). Lineage (GTDB taxonomy): Bacteria > Bacillota > Clostridia > Lachnospirales > Lachnospiraceae > Eubacterium_J > Eubacterium_J plexicaudatum. The sequence goes on along the minus strand of NZ_AQFT02000001.1, from coordinate 1,301,543 downwards.
TCTCCCTCCTGCGTCGTTTCCGATGCTATAATTGTTTCCATGTGAAAACCCGTCAGCGAAAATTCATCGTCAATTGCACCGTCGCGCAGCACATATATGGTACCGTTGTCTAACGAAACCGGAAACAGTTTGGATTCTTCGGTCCGTGCATAAAACGTCTCTGTCCGAAGATCATACAGCCATTCATCAATTCTGTATTCCATGTTCGTATAATTGGAAGCGTTGTTTACATAATACGAATCCAAAATACCGTTTTTTCCGATTTCGAAGTATGAATCTTCCCCTATGTCATATTCTTCTACCTGCAGCTTTTCAAAATCCGGAATATCGGCAAAGTTTGTCGCAACGTAACTGTCCGGATTTGTAAAATCCACTTCATTCCTGTCTTTTGCTTTCACAATCCCATAGTAGAAATTGGACATCATCTGCTCATCTGCTTCATATTGTTCCAAATAATCTGCCAGCGCAATAACCGAATAATTTTTGCCGATCTGTTCATAAGCTTTTCCTAACATTTCTTCTTTCCCGGTCTGGTATCCGCCGACAGCGTCCATAGCCGCCATCCCTGTAAATCCTGCAACAAGCAGCAGCAGTGAAACAATGACCAGAACAACTGCTGTAATCTTTGCTGCCAGGCTTGATTTTAATTTTTCCATAATTTCGATTCCTCCTGTTTTCAATCATTGCCGAACGTTACTTTATATCTTCTATTTTATATCCACGACCCCACACCACTTTCAAAAAACGCGGCTGTGCGGGATCATATTCAATCTTTTCCCGCAAATGGCGAATATGTACGGCAACCGTGTTTTCCGTTCCATAAGAAATATCCTTCCATACCTCCGTATAAATTTCGTTTGGAGAAAAAACCTGGCCCGGATGTTCCATAAGCAGCTTTAAAATATCGTATTCCGTCCGTGTTAATGCAACCGGCTCTCCGTCCAGCGTCACTTCTTTGGATTTGTCATCCAGCTCTATGCCGCCGATACAAAGCTTATCTTGCGTCTGCAGCTTTCCGCCTCCCAACTGCATATAGCGACGCAGCTGAGACTTAACCCTTGCCTGCAGCTCAACAGGATTAAACGGCTTTGTCACATAATCATCCGCACCGACCGTCAGTCCCAGTACTTTATCCATATCTTCGCTCTTTGCCGTCAGCAAAATAACCGGAACATTACTTTGTTCGCGAATTTTAACCATTGCTTCAATCCCGTCCATCTGCGGCATCATTATGTCCATCAGCACAAGATGAATTTCTTCTTTCCGAATGACCTCCAATGCCTCCATGCCATTATACGCCTCATATACCGTATAGCCTTCACTGCTCAAATAAATGCGCACTGCCGATACAATATCTTTTTCATCATCACAAACCAGAATATTATACATAACTTCCTCCAACTTTTTTACGCATGTTTTCGGTAACCGTTCGAATCGGTTCCTGTTTTCAAAAGAAAAAATCCGTCACATGCATTATGATTAATCACAATTCCATTGTAACGGATTTATTATGAAGTTCCAACCACCTAAAATCTTAAGACTTTTTTAACTTTTATTTTACTTTTATTTTTCGAGAAATCTCTGCTATCGGAAAAATCCGCGCAGTCCTGTGATTTCTTTTGCTTTTTCATACAGCTGTGCTTCATTTGCCTTCAGATAAAAATGCAGGGAAGCCAGTTCTTTTTCTGAAAATCCTTTTGATTTTTCGATTTTCCCACCTGGTATGACTCCTTCCGCAAAATCCTTTTCGCCATTTCTTGAAAACCGTACTTTTACAACTTTTTTATCGCCCTGTTTCATAATGCCCGTATAAGTTAATGATACATCATTCATGCCGCTGACCTCCCTGTACCGTGCGTATCGTCCACAATTGCTTATTGTATATATATCGGACAACTTGTTAGATTCTTAACGGATTTTTGTTACCGTTTACATTTTATGAATAATTTTAACAATTTGGCGCATTCTTTTATTATCAATCTACGGAGGTTAACTATGGCTGTCTATAAAGTTGAAATCTGCGGCGTAAATACTGCGAAGCTGCCCGTATTAAAAGAATCTGAAAAAGAAGAATTGTTTAAAAGAATCAAGCAAGGTGATCTGAGCGCCAGAGAACAGTATATCAATGGCAACCTGCGTCTTGTTTTAAGCGTTATCAAACGGTTTTCCAATCATCACGAAAACGTGGACGACTTATTTCAAATCGGCTGCATCGGACTGATCAAGTCCATTGATAACTTCGATCCGACAATGGGCGTTAAATTTTCCACTTATGCGGTACCTATGATCATCGGAGAAGTACGCCGTTATCTGCGTGACAACAACAGCATCCGTGTCTCCCGCTCCCTGCGTGATAACGCCTACAAAGCCATACACGCAAAAGAAGTCTTAACACGCACCTCCAACCAGGAGCCAACCTTGGAAGAAATTGCCAAAGAAGCCGGACTTACCAAAGCGGAAATCGTATTCGCACTGGATGCCATCCAGACACCGATAAGCCTGTATGAGCCTGTTTATACCGACGGCGGCGATACATTGTATGTCATGGATCAGATTTCAGACAAGAAAAACAAAGAATCCAAATGGATTGAATCGCTTTCTCTCTCAGACGCAATGAAACGGCTTAATGACAGAGAAAACTATATTATTAAGCTGCGCTTTTTTGAAGGAAAAACACAGATGGAAGTCGCAGAAGAAATCCATATTTCACAGGCACAGGTATCCCGCCTTGAAAAATCGGCGCTGAAAAGCATGCAAAATTATTTGTCTCTGACTTAGAGCGTGTTTTAAAATTGCTTTCTGTCAACTGTATGTCACAGTTTGCGGTATATTTGTCCCGAATGAAGGACAAATATACCGCAAAGTGGGGCGTGCAGATGGCAGAAGATGTATCATTTCCGTTTTAATATTTTATCCATGCTTTTTCCTTTCGCCAGTTCATCTACGAGCTTATCCAGACAGCGAATGGACCGCATCAGCGGATCTTCGACAGCTTCTACCCGCACACCGCAGACGACGCCTTTGACAAGTTCCCTTTTTTCCTGCAATGCCGGTGCATTTTGGAAAAATTCCGCATAAGTAAGCGAACGTCCCATCATTTCATCCAATTGTTCCTGTTCATACCCGGTCAGCCAGCATGTGACCGTATCCACTTCTTGTTTTGTCCTGTTTTTCTTCTCGGCTTTGTTAAGAAGAAGCCGATATACCTTTGCAAAATCCATTCCAAATATTTTCTCGTTGTCCATATGGTCCTCTTTTCCATTATCTATGATAGATTTTACTTCCTCCTGACCAGACACCTTTTTTTGAAAAAAGCAATACCGTAGCATAAAACCTGATCATAAAAATCCGCAAGGTCCTGCACGTACATCCGATCATCAATCTGACAAATTGCCGCATAACAGTCACTTTCCAGCCTGTTTAATGTTTTCGCATACTTCGCTTCAAACACTGCCGCACGCGCGCCGGATGGGTCCATAACCACAATGTCGCTGCGGCCTTCCCCATGTTCTTTGTTCGATTCCACAATATATCCGGCGCCCGTAAAAATCCCGGCTAAAAAAGCATGATAAAAATCTTCTTTATAATCATGATAGCTGATTGTTATGCGAAGCAGTTTGTTCATTTCCTCTGTCAGCGCCACGCTGTCTCCACTCCAGACCGCGTCAAAAAGCACTTTCCTGTTCCACGCTCCGGCACAATCTGAAAACCACACCTTAACGGAAGTTACAAAAATGTCCAGAATTTCCCTGTTTGGAATTTTCAGCGCGATTTCACCGGTATCTGTTTTTCCCGACAGGTTCCATTCTCTTACTTTGGTCAGATATCCGGTCAGATAAAGAACACTCCACAAATTGTCTTCCGACGCATGTAAATAGTCATAAGTCAGTTCTTCTTCAATTTTTTGGACAATAAAACCGCCCGTCATTAAAACTTCCAGCTTCTTGGTAATACTGCCGCCCGCATAATCAATAAACGAACGGATAATCGCATTTCTGCTTGTGTTTTTCCAATACCCGATCGGTTCCGCTTTTGGGTCCCGCATCAGATCCCGCACATAATTCATAACATCCCAGGGACAGTATACATCAAATGCTCCGAAATGATACCCATCATACCATTCTTTGATATGTCCGGCCCGGTCTGCTCTGTCTGCATCCTGCAAAAGCTTTGCCACATCATCATCTGTAAATCCAAAATATTCATTAAGCCGGGACGACGTAATCGTATCCGAAACAAAGTGGTTCGTTCCTGTAAAAATACTTTCTTTTGCAATCTTCAAGCATCCGGTCAGCACGGCAAATTTCATCAACGCGTTATCTTTGAGCGTCGTACTCATCAGCGTTTTTATAACTTCCAGCATTCTGTCATAATAACCATGACTGCTTGCCGCCGCAAGTGGAACATCATATTCATCCAGCAATAAAATCACCGGTCTGCCATAGTGCATGTTCATCATTGTAATCAGCAGAAACAGGCTTTTTTTCACTTCGGTTGCACAGGCCTGTCCCTTGGCAATCCGAAGAAAAATCTCCTTATCATAAACACGGACCCGATCGCTGTTTAATAAATACAAATGTTCTTTGTACAAATCTGCAACCGCTGCCGCAAGCATCTCATATGCGCTTTCAAATACGATTCCTTCCACATCTTTCAAAGATATAAAGATTACGGGATATTGATTCATCCATTGCTTACAAAGCTTTGTATTCCCTGCTATCTCAAGTCCTTCAAACAAATCTCTGCTGTCTTTTCGAATGTCAAAAAAGAAAACAGCATCCGCATGCCAAGTGTTTTTCCAAACCGGCGCGGCCTTGTAATAAGCGTAACAGCCGTGGATTCCGTCTGCAAAAGATCGGCGATCATTCCGCTTTTATCCACATAATAATATCCGTTTTTCCGAATCTGTTCAAAATCGGAAATCCCTACCGGGATATTCAGATTGGTATCGGAATGCATTCAAAAACCTCTCCTCCCTATTTTCGTCCTGAAAAACGCTTATAAATTTTCACATGATCATAAATGCATTTCCAGCTTCCCGGCGCATCCGCCGTTACACAAATATAGTTTCTTCCTTTTGTATCCACCCCATAACTGACGGAACAATTACCGGCTTGTGCCACATATCCGGTCTTTGCGCCTACAACTTCCCCTCCGGTATCTTTATCTTCAATTCTGCGCAAAAACCAGTTCGACAATAAAATGCCTTCCGGATGCTTTTTTGATTTGGAAGTCGTATAAGTCCGGGCAGACAGCACCTGACGGCACAGTTCCTGATCAAACGCCGCTTCCATAATGGCTGCCATATCCAAAACCGTACAATAATGTTCTTCGTCAAAAATACCGATACAATTCGTAACGTGCGCCGTATCGGACAGGCCAAGTTCTTCCAGCTTATCGTTCATCATCTCGACAAACGCTTCCTGTGATCCTGCTACATATTCGGCCAGTGCCATGGAGGCGTCCGCTCCGGATGGAAGTATCGTTCCGTATAAAAGATCCGTTACCGTTACTTTTTCATCTATTTCAAATCCTGCCACACTACATTCATTAAGATAGCAAAAGTCGGTAATCTCCGCCGTTATCCGAAACTTTTTGTCAAAATCGGACTCCTTTAGATGTTCCACCGCAGTCAGCAGTGTCAGCACCTTCGTCATGGACGCCGGTACAATCCGCTGCGTTTCTCCTTTCGCTGCCAGAATCGTATGGCTGTCCGGATCCACCAGTACCGCATAGTTGCTTAAAATCCCCTTGCCCAGCGTTCTGGTCTTTTCCTGATACTGATAAATACCGTTTGTCCGTATGGCCTGCGATGGTTCCGTCTGCGTTTGATTTTCTTCCTCCGCATCTTCATTCGGGTTTTGATTCGAACTTTCATTCGGACTTTCATTCAAACCTTCATTCGGATTTTCATCCGGACTTTCATCCGATCCCTGCTTTTCGTCATCACCGGTTTCATTCGAATGCTCATTCGATTTTTCATCCTGCTGTGTTTTTGCACTGCTTTGCTGTCCCTGTTTTTCTTTTTTCTGTGAGACGCCAACCGCAAACCATACGGCTGACGCCACAACTGCTATTACAAATACGGACAGCAATATTTTCTGAATCAATACCTGCCGCCGTCTTCTGGCCCGGCGTTCTTCCTTTTCCTTGATCACCTGCAGCCATCGCATATCATCTTCTTTTCTCCGGTCGTCCATACCACGCTCCTCGTTGTTCCGTTATCTGCTCCACTTATCACACAACGCATGAATCTGATCGGCCAGTTTTGCCAGTTCCTTGTTCGGCCTGCCTTCCAGCTTTTGAATAAGACCCATCAGACGTTCGCCTGCCGCGAGCAGCCTTGCATATACGTTGGTAGACGCCTTTGACGACTTCGCACGCTTTAACGTACGCTGCCGCTGTCCCTGTTTGATCTGTATGCCCGTCAGCAAATCATACGCATCTCCGCTGTACGGCGCCTGTGCATCATAACCAAATGTTTTTTGCAAATGCGCTGCAAATGCATCGGTAACCGTATCCTCACCATGTACGATAAAAAACTTTGGCGCACTTTGTGCAAACGCACCTGCCCAGTGTGTCAGCTGATTCTGATCCGCATGTCCGCTGATTCCCGGTAAATTTAGTATTTTTGCATTTACCTCTACCGTTTCACCGAACAGACGCACCTGTTTTGCACCATTCAGCAGCATGTTGCCAAGTGTTCCCGGCACCTGATATCCTACAAATATAACCGTAGAATCTTTCCGCCACAGATTGTGCTTCAAATGATGGCGGATTCTTCCTGCCTCACACATACCGGAAGCCGATATAATTACAATCGGTTTATGAATGAAATTGATCGCCTTTGACTCCTCACTCGTAACCGATGTTTTTAATCCTTCGAACCGCAGCGGATTAATACCGGCAGCAATCAGCTCCTTTGCTTCTTCATTAAAGCATACTTCATTATTTTTATGAAATACATTTGTCGCCTCCACGGAAAGCGGACTGTCCACATATACCTCAAAATCTTCAAATCCCGGCAACAGATGCTGCGATTTAATCCGGCGCATAAAAAACAGCAATTCCTGTGTACGTCCTACCGAAAATGCAGGAATTACAACATTTCCACCCCGAATAAACGTTTCTTTGATTACCTCTGCCAGCGTCACCGCATAATCTGGTGGAGCCGCATGCAGTTTATTGCCATACGTAGACTCCATAATAACATAATCCGCCTGTGCAATGTATTTCGGATTGCGGATCAGCGGACGGTGTCCGGTTCCGATGTCCCCGGAAAATACCAGCTTTTTCGTCTGTTCTTCCTCCGTTACCCACAGTTCTACGCTGGATGAACCAAGCAGATGCCCTGCATCTACAAATCGAACGTTTACCGCTTCATTTACTTCTATCTGTGTATCATATTCGCACGGAATAAAATGTTCCAGCACTCCAATCGCATCATCCATATCGTAAAGCGGCGTTACTTCCGCATTCCCTGACCGCCTTGCCTTACGGTTTTTCCATTCTGCTTCAAACATCTGAATATGTGCACTGTCTTTTAACATAATATTACACAGCTCACAGGTCGCCTTCGTAGCAAATATCTGTCCGCGAAATCCGCGGCTGTACAAAAGCGGCAGCAGACCGGAATGGTCGATATGCGCATGCGTCACAAACACATAGTCAATAACTGCAGCGTTTACCGGAATCTCCTGATTCACATACAAATCCGGCCCTTGTTCCATTCCGCAGTCAACAAGCATATTTTTACCTGCAGCCTGTATAAAATGACAGCTTCCGGTCACCTCATGTGCAGCCCCCCAAAAATTCTAACAGCATACTACCATCTCCTCTCTCCGGAGCGTGTCCGGACATTCATATCCATGATCCGCACTCCCCGGTTACCATTATATTCCATTATACCATTTCAGGGCAGATATATAAATAGTTTTTCATAAATTCTTGCCGTTCTACACAACAGCTTCGATAATCTTCTTTCCTTCAATTGTCTGCTCAAATACGCCCGTCTGCTTTTTTATTTATAAAGTATAAACAAAAACATCCAAAACTGCAACATAGGAAGCCCATACCGAAGCCTATACCACAAAACTCCTCGCAAATAAAAAATACATGTTAAAATCACGTGCCATGGGACCTTACTGCAAGTGATTTTAACATGTTTTCATTTTACTCGAACCGCACAATCTCTTTCCGCAGCCGTTTCATAATCTTTTTTTCCAGTCTTGAAATATAAGACTGCGAAATGCCAAGCAAATCCGCCACTTCCTTTTGCGTCATCTCATTTCCTTCGGGCGTATTGTATCCGAACCGCAGCTCAACAATCATTTTCTCTCTGCCGGAGAGGCGGTCTACCGCATTGCGCAGCAGCTTTTTTTCTACTTCTGACTCCATATCTTTGGATATAATATCGTCATCCGTACCAAGAATATCCGAAAGCAGCAGTTCATTCCCGTCCCAGTCCACATTTAACGGCTCGTCAATGGATACTTCCAGTTTTGTTTTACTCGTCCTGCGCAGATGCATTAAAATCTCGTTTTCAATACAGCGTGAAGCATAGGTGGCAAGCTTAATATTTTTGGTCGGATTAAATGTATTAATTGCTTTGATCAGACCGATCGTTCCAATAGAAATTAAATCTTCGACACCAACTCCGGTATTGTCAAATTTTTAGCTATGTATACAACGAGACGCAGGTTATGTTCAATCAAAAGGCTTTTGGCTTCTTCCGTTTCTTTGCCCTCTCCGGACAGTTTTTCAATACAGGCATTTTCCTGCTCCGGCTCTAACGGAGACGGCAGGACATCCGCACCGCCAATGTACCATACTTCCTGTTCCGCTTTTTCCGGCTTTAGTATATAATAAAATGTTCCGATCATCTTTTGTACTATGTGATCCATCTTATTCATATCTGCCTCCTGTTGGATTTTCCTGTGGATTGATAATCATCTGGTATTGTTTTGTTTCGAACAGGGCATGGTCTGTCAGCCCCAGCACCGCCCTGTTCACATTTTCGGTTTTATTCCCATACGCATAACTTAACTGTTCAATCGTAACTGCCTCCAGCAGCCCATGCCGGCATCCCAGTGACTCATACGGTATCAACCGAACGTTCTCCGGCCGCCCATACGCAGTTTCGTACACCTGTCTGTCAATCATACAGACCGGTTTTCCCGTATAAGGATCTGTCAGCAGATTTCCACTGTCCGCAAGTGCCCGCAGCCGAATATGCTTTCCATTCTGCTTAAGCCGCACCTGTGCATATCGAATACGGTTTTTCAGTTGTTTTCTCAGCCACAGAACGAGAAACAGCGACAGCAGCAATGCCGCAGCAACTGCGGCCTCATAGGTAAAAAACCCCATCCCGCCCGCATACAGCCATTCCGTGATTCCTCCTATCAGTAAAAATGCAAAATAACCAATACATAAATCGGAAAAAAAATCCTGTTTTGATTTTTCTCCAAAAGTCAGCAGCACAACTGCAGGATTTACCAGAAAATGTACTGTCAAAAAATAGGCTGCAGGACTTGCACAAATGAGAAAAATCAGACAGCTTCCAACTGTACCAATCACTGCGCCCGTTAAGATCCGGTGTGCACGCACATATTTCCTGCGAAAAAGATTCACCGCCAGCAATGCAGCCAGATCTGCGAAAAAATTATTCGCAGCCAGTACGTCTATGTAAACTTCATAGATTCCACCCACCTCCAATGTCTGAAAACCATCTCCTCCGGAGCGTGTTTGAAAAGCATTTTTCAAACACGCTCCAAGACGCTTCTTCTGTTTTCATTTTATTCGATCTGTTTACAGAAAAATGTCAGATTTCCATGCTTATGAGAATAAAAGCAGATTTAATTTATACCCATACAACTTCTTCCGTACAGATAAATGATATACACAATAAAACTGCTCGGATTCGGGATGTTTTCCCTGTTCCAAGCAGTTTTAGCTTTTGCAGTAAATATCGTAATGATTTTTCATATGTCATCGTCAAAATACTATGTATCATCTTACTTTTTCGGGTTTTGCAGAAAACCAGGAATTTTAATGTCCTTTACCTGAACGGTACTTTCCGGCTTCTTCGGCTTGTTAATTCCATATAGATTCTGCTGCGGCGCTGCAGTTGTTCCTGCTCCGCCCGCATGCATACCGGAAAATCCTCCTGCAGATGCCTGTCCCTGTGCCGCAGCGCCGGTACGATTCGGAAACGGAGTTGCCGATGTTCGATTTCCCACACCTGCGTTCTGATATTTCATTCCTGCCATGCCTGGCATCAGAGATGGCTTTGGCTTGTCTTCCACATCTTCAATACCGGTTGCAATCACCGTAATCGTCGCTTCATCGGAACGGGACTCATCGTATTTCGCTCCAAATATAATGTTGGCATTTTCTCCTACAAGATCGCGCACGTAACCTACCGCATCGTTCGCATCCAGCAGGGAAATTGCCCCGGATATATTGATAATAACATGCGTTGCACCGCAAATATCCGTATCCAGCAACGGAGAAGAAACAGCCAGCTTCACCGCCTCAATCGCCTTCTCATCACCCTTTGCCATACCGATGCCAATATGCGCCAGACCCTTGTCCTTCATAACGGTCTGCACATCGGCAAAGTCCAGATTAATTAACGCAGGCAGGTTAATCAGATCCGTAATACCCTGTACACCCTGCTGCAATACCTCATCTGCCTTTTTCAGAGCATCCGGCATCGTCGTTCTGCGGTCTACGATCTCCAACAGCTTATCATTCGGTATCACAATGAGCGTATCCACACCTTGCTTTAACCGTTCAATGCCTGAAATGGCATTTACCATACGTGCTTTCGCTTCAAATGTAAACGGCTTTGTCACAACGCCGACCGTCAATATTCCTTTTTCCTTTGCAATCTTTGCTACAACCGGCGCAGCGCCTGTTCCGGTTCCGCCACCCATACCACATGTAACAAAGATCATATCCGCACCTTCTACGACGGCGGACAACTCTTCGGCACTCTCCTCCGCAGCTTTCATGCCTACTTCCGGATCCGCTCCGGCTCCCAATCCCTTTGTCAGTTTTTCTCCGATCTGAATCAACGTAGGCGCCTTGCAAAGCATCAATGCCTGTTTATCTGTATTTACCCCGACGAATTCTACCCCGCCGATATTTTCATCAATCATTCTATTTACCGCATTGTTACCTGCACCACCGACCCCGATAACAATGATCTTCGCACTGGAATCTGATTCTGTTGTTGTAATTTCAAGCAAAGGTAATACCTCCTTAATGATATATGATCCTATGCCAGCATCTGCCGGACACAAAATATAACTCTCTGCATTATATAATATTATTTTTTTCGCATGAAATCAACCAATTTTTGAAAAAATATGAAAAATAATTCATTCCATGCCCACACCCTTCATTTAATCCGGTTCAAAAATGATATCTGTCGTTAAAGGAGTCCAGTTTTCCAGATGCAGAGTTCCTTTCTTTCCTTTCAGCTGCGGCATTACCGCATCCAGACGCATCACTTTCTCTACCAGATATCCGCTATCCCCTATTTCTGCTTTCATTTTACCAAACTCTGCCGTAATGCTGTTTTCATGAAAACAATTGTTTCCGGAACAAGATCGTATTTCATCAGCTGATGCGAAAATGTCAGTAAAAAGACAGCACATTTTCATCGTCCAAATTCAGCTTTTCATATACGATCACTTCTTTGCATTCGATACCATCCACTTTCGGCACATGTTCGATCTGTCTCTTTGAAATCTCCACTACAAATCCATCTTTGTCAAAATATACATTCTGATTATTGACCGCTATGTACCCGATCATTGCCTTTTCATACACTTTAATGTGAATCGTCCCAGGAGAAACCATTTCGATCTCCATTTCGTCAATAAACGGTATTTTTCGCATTTGAAACAACCGATATTTGAACACTACATAGAGTGTATTCCAGGAATATTCATCATTTAATACACTGTCTTTAATCTGTTGATCGGAATACAATTCGTTTCCGCTTACCTGAACTTTTTTTAATTTAAACCCTGTTATGCCAATCAAAATCAGTATTGCTGCGAGCATCAGAAAAACAAGCAAAAAATGAGTATTCTTTTTCTTCTTGCACGCTTCTTTCGGTTTTTTCTAATCATGACTACTACCTTCCAGACGGATTCCCCTTGATACGCTTAACGCCAGCCCCATTTCTGCCAGCAAAAAGCTTGTTGATGTGCCGCCGTAGCTGATAAACGGCAGCGTAATACCCGTATTTGGAATCGTATTCGTTACAACGGAAATATTTAAAATAACCTGAATCGCCATATGCGCCATAATACCTGATACGATCAGCGCTCCATACAAATCTGCCGCATTATTTGCAATCACCATCAGCCGCCAGATCATAAGCAGAAACAACAGAATAACGCATACCGCCCCAAACAGTCCCAGTTCTTCGCAAATAATCGAAAAAATCATATCATTCTGCGCTTCCGGCACAAAACCCAGCTTTTGCATACTCTGGCCCAACCCTTTGCCGAACAATCCGCCGGAGCCGATGGCGTACAGTGCCTGAATCGTCTGAAACGCTGTGCCCTGTGTAAAATTTTCCGGATGCAGCCAGGCTTCGATACGCTGCGCACGATAATCTGCCGCCATAATAAAGACTGCACCGCCACCTACAACGCCAACCGCAACCATGGCAATAAACTGACCGAACTTCGGACTCGCCACAAAGGTAATGACAATCGCAATGCCCATAATGATAATACCGGTACTCAGATTTTCATAAGCTACGATCACAAAGACCGGCAATATCATAAGCAAAACCTTGATCAGGTTCATAAACTTTCCGATCTGCTTTGGAATCCGGCACACAAGCCCTGCCAAAAACAAAATCATTGCCAGCTTGGCAAACTCGGACGGCTGAAAGTTCAGCGGACCTAACTGCAGCCATCTGGAAGATCCTTTGGCTTCATTTCCGATCCCAGGTATGAGTACAAGCGCACACAGTCCGAAAGACAGCAAATACGCCAGATTTCCAAAATAAAACCACACATGATAATCAATCTTTGAGATAATCAGCATCGCTGCGAATCCGAGTATGACTGCAAACCCCTGCCGCTTTAAATAATGCAGGGGATCGTTATGCGTTCTGTTTGCACCGTACGCGCTGACACTGTACAGCATCACCATGCCAAAACCCAATAAGAAAATGATGAGAAACATCAGACTGTAATCACAATATTTGATTTTCTTTTGTCTCGTCCTGTTTCGTCTGCCCACTTTTACAACTCCTGATTATTCTTCTACATCAGTCCGGCTTCCAGACTTTATTATGCCGGAATCTTGTGTACGGCAGCGCATACTAGGAATGCGCTGCAAAGCCATGAACCAGTTCCTTAAATAACGCTCCCCGTTTTTCATAATTTGGAAACATATCCCAGCTTGCACAGGCCGGCGACAGTAGTACCGCATCTCCTGGCTGTGCATTATCATGGCAAAAAGTTACGGCTTCTTTCAAAGTTTCACACATGACAAAATCCGTAAATCCTTTTCGGATGCTTCTTTTGCAATTTTTCCTTTGTCTCTCCCAGCAGTACGAGTTTTTTTACTTTACCTTCAAAGGCATCAATCCACTCCCCATATTCCGACTGTTTATCGTAACCCCCGCCAATCAGCAGGGTCGGGCGTTCCATTGCGCGGATGCCCTGAATCGCAGCATCCGGATTGGTCGCTTTGGAATCGTTATAATATCGGACATCTGCTATTTCTTCCACATATTCTATTCTATGCTCAACCGCTCGAAATGTTTTCAATACGGTCACAATATTTTCAAGCGGAACACCCATCGCCATTGTCACCGCTACCGCAGCCATTACATTTTCATAATTATGCGTTCCCAGCAGATTTAATTCACACGTATCTATGATCTTTTGTATTCCCCCCGCATCGGACAGATAGATACTTTTTCCGTCCGCATACAGTCCGCTTTGCAGCTTTCTACGGCTGCTGAAATAAATTACATTTAAATTATTTTTTATTGTTTCACCGAATGCCCGCAGCAGTTCGTCTTCATAGTTGAGTACACAGGTCTGCCCGGATTTCTGATTTTTTGTAATAGATTCTTTGACTGCCGTGTAGCATTCCATCGTATGATGCCTGTTCAGATGGTCCGGCGTGATATTTAAAATTGCTGAGACATCCGGACAGAATGTATCCGCCGTCTCCAGCTGAAAGCTGCTGATCTCGGCAGCGGTTACCGTATCATCCGTCATTTGAAGCGCCATTGACGTATAAGGAATCCCAATATTGCCGACGACTTTTACATCCTGATAATAGCTTTTTAATATCTCTCCGGTTAAAGCCGTCGTCGTTGTCTTGCCGTTTGTGCCCGTAATGGCCGCCAGACGGCCTTTGGCACACCGGTAAGCCAGTTCAATCTCTCCCAGACGGTTACGCCGCTCTGATAAAGCCCTGTCACAATCGGATTATCTGTTGCAACTCCGGGACTTAATACCGCAACATCTAGTTGATTTATTATATCTGCATCTAATTTTCCAAGCATAATCGGAACAGATGCGAGTGCATCTGCTTTGGCACGGATATCCTCCTTGCACAGATTTTCATTGCTGTCATATAATATGATATCCGCACCCTTCTCTGCTAACAGCTGTGCCGCAGCAACACCACTGATGCCGGTGCCGAACACGAGCGCCTTTTTTCCTTTTAACTCCATAGTTCTCCTCCTGCCTTGCTTTAAAGGCCCATATAAGCAGCCAGGCATAACAGCGTCGTAATAATTGAAAACACCGCTACCACCCTTGTTTCCGACCAGCCGCCCAGTTCAAAATGATGGTGAATCGGCGCCATACGGAAAATACGCTTTCCATGAGTCATTTTAAAATAACCGACCTGAATCATCACAGATAAAATTTCAATCCAGTAAATCAGGCCGACAATCAGTATAAACATCGGCATCTGCATCATATACGCCGTAGCGGCTACAAATCCTCCCAGTGCCAGAGAACCGGTATCTCCCATAAACACACTGGCCGGATAGACATTAAACAGCAAAAAGCCAAGCAGCGCACCGACAACCGCACATGTAATCGGCTCAATACCGCTGTTAGTAGCCACTGCCACAACGCTGAAAAACGTTGCGATCAGCACTGTAACACTGGAAGCAAGACCATCCAGTCCGTCCGTGAAGTTGGCGCCGTTTACCGTTCCAATAACCGCCAGAAACAAAATCGGCAGCGCCAGCCAGCCAAAATCAGCATATTTTCCGCCTGAAAACGGTACAAGCATTGTCAGCGGCACATCGGAAAACCGATACAGATATACGGCAAATACGGCAGTCACCACAATCTCCAGTATCATTTTCTGCCATGCCAGCAAACCGTCCGAACGTTTTAAAACCACCTTCAAATAATCGTCAAAAAAGCCAATAACGCCATATCCAACGGTTACAAATAAAATCGGTATGATTTTCGGATAGGATGAGATGAAAAACATGGAAGTAACAATAATCGCCAGTAAAAACATCAATCCTCCCATTGTCGGCGTACCTGTTTTTTCTGATGAGATTTTAATTCTTCGCGTTCCGTATTTCCGACTTTCAGCCTTCGTAAAACCGGTATCAGCAACGGCCCTGAAAGCGCTGTGACTGTAAATGCTAGTATTATTGCAAAAATATAGCGAAAATCAATTAACTGCTGTGTCATTTCTCTTTATCCTTCTTTCATTTGTCTGTAAGCATGCTATAGTATAACGGATTTTTTACATGTTGCAAGGGTCTTGGGCTGATTTCTGCATTTCTTAATGCTGTTGTACCTGTTCTTTTGCTTCCTCTTCCCGCTGCTCCCGTTCTTTTGCTGCGACTTGCGGATCTTTTTCGATTCCAAGATACGGAAGCATATTTAAGAAAATTTCTTTTGCTACAGGCGCCGCAATCGTTCCTCCGTAATAAACACCGGTCGGATTGTTAATGATCACCAGACACAGTACCTGCGGATCCTGCGCAGGTGCAAAACACATAAACGATGAGATATAGCGGTGCGCGCTTCTTGGCAGTGTCTGGGAAGTAGCTGTCTTGCCTCCGATCTGGTATCCTTCAATATAGGCTTTGTTACCGCCTCCCTCGGATACGACTTTTTCCAGCAGGGTCCGCATCGTTTCGGAAGTATCCGGACTTAAAATCTGCGCCGTCGGCTCATAATCAAACACTTCTACGGCATTTCCTTCCTGGTCTTCAATCTGGACGCCAAAATGCGGCGTAATGCGCTTTCCGCCATTGATTAGCGAAGAGATCGTAGCAGCCAGCTGAACCGGGGTAATCTGGAATGACTGGCCAAAAGAAATCGTAGCAAGCTCTACCTGTCCGATATTTTTCTTTTCATGCATAATCGTCCTTGCCTCACCCGGCAAATCAATGCCGGTTTTGGACAACAGACCAAACTGCTTAAAATATTTGTAATACTGTTCCGCACCAAGGCGCATGCCCAGTTCGATAAAACAGGGTTACAGGAATTTTCCAGTCCCTGTACGAAGCTTTGTGCACCATGTCCGCTGGTTCTCGCACAGCGGATTCGTCTGTCCTCCACAATCTTGTAACCCGGACAGAAAAAGTTGTCGCTTAAAGATACCACGCCCGCTTCCAGTGCTGCGGAAGCCGTAATCACCTTAAACGTACTGCCCGGCTCATACGTATCGTTTATACAGCCGTTGCGCCACATCTGATTGAGCAGGTTCTGTTTTTCTTCGGCATTGGAATAAACGGCGTCCTTTGGCAGCTCATATGGTTCATTCAGATTGAATTCCGGTAAATTTACCATGGCCATAATTTCCCCGTTGGAAGGCTTCATAATAATGATGCTGACACTGTCCGCTTCTTTTGCCTGCATGGCCTTTTCCGCTGCCTGCTGTGCGTACATCTGGATATTATAATCCAGACTGATGCGCAGGTTATTGCCGTCGATCGGATTCTGACGGGTTTCCCCGGCATCTGCAAGTTCTACGCCTCTCGCATCGGTGAGCGTTAAAATTTTGCCGTTCGTACCCATCATTTTTTTATCGTAAACGACTTCCAGTCCGATAATGCCCTGATTATCACCCCCTGTAAAGCCAAGTACTTTGGACGCAAGATTATCATATAAATAATACCGTTTATAGTCTTCATCCACTTTAACGCCCGCCAGCTTATAATCACGGATTTTATCCCCGACTTCTTTTGGCACGTTCGCTTTGACTCTTTCTATGGAACTGACTTTTTCCACCCGTTTTCTTACCGTCTGTTCATCCAGCTCCAGTTCTTTTGACAGCACTTCGATAATTTTTTCGGCATCTTTGATCTGACTGTGAATGACCGAAATCGTACATACACTGCGGTTGGACGCAAGCACTTTTCCGTTCACATCCAAAATCTTTCCTCTTGCCGCTTTGATATCGCGCTCCCTTTCATGCAGATCCTGTGCTTTTGCACTGTAAAATTCCGACTGAAACACCATCAGATATACAAGTCGGCATGCCAGAAGAATCAATACAAGCGCAATGCAAAAAATACGACAACAATTTTTTTCCGGTTGTATGTCTTTGTCCCGTTCATAAAACAAACCTCATAATAGCAGTTATTATAGCTTATTCTGCAATTATGAGGTTATGTATTTTTTGCCGGATCAATTATATTTTACAGCCTCACCTAATGCTGCTTTTGCTTCGTAGCCGGCAATCTCCGTGTACATATTGGTTTCCTTTTTCTTCAAAGCATCTTTGTTCACTTTTTCATCTTTGTATATATTCATATAAGGCAGAATTTCTTCTAATATCTCCCGTGCCAGGTTCTGCGCAAACGTACTGTGCGCCTGCTCTTTATTTTTCGTCGGCTGGTTTGGCGTATCAATGACCACATAAATAACGAGCTGCGGATTTTCCTGCGGTAAATATCCGATAAAAGAAACGACATAATTATTATCGGAACGCGGCAGCTTTTCCGCCGTTCCCGTCTTGCCGCCCATGGAATACCCCGGCACTTTTGCAACGCCTGACGTTCCTTCGCTGACAGTTGCAAACAGATATTCTTTTATCTTATCGCTTGTTTCTTTTGATACCGTCTGTTTAAGCAGTTCCGGCTTGACCTCTTTCACAAGACTGCCGTTTTCATCCGTTATCTTGGACACCAGATACGGCCGGTAAAAATTACCTCCGTTGATCACGGAACTGAACGCACTGATCATCTGAATCATCGTACAGTTAAAACTCTGTCCGAATGACGATGTAGCCAGATCCACCGAAGACATCTCCTCTGCCGTACGCACAAGCGAATCGGTTCTTGCTTCTCCAGGCAGATCAATATTCGTCTTAAATCCCATACCGAAATCACTCTGGTATTTGCCAAACGTTCCTTTTCCGATCTTTCTGACCATCTGCATCAGTGCGTCGTTACACGAATCCATCAACGCTTTTTGGACGGTTTCCGTTCCATGTCCGGATCTGGCCACACATCGGATTTTCTTATCTGCAATCTGCTCATATCCATCGCATTCAAACGACTCTCTTCCGCTTAATTTTCCGCTGTCCAGACCTGCCGCAACCGTCAGCGGCTTTTGTACGGACCCCGGCTCGAATGTGTCGCTGATACAGAAATTACGCCAGATCTGATTTAACGCATCCGCTTTCTCATCTTCCGTCATGTTTTCAATTTCTTCTTCCGTATAAAATCCTTCCAGAGACCGGGGATTGGACAGATCATAATCCGGCGCGTCCGCCATTGCTATCACCCCGCCCGTATTCGGATCCTGAATAATAACGCCGATCTTTTCCGCCCCGTCGCCGGGTCTTGCCTCATCGCGGAAAGCATTGTTAAAGTCTTTTATTTTTGCTTCTACAACGGTCTGGATATTCATATCAATCGTTGTAACAATATTATTCCCGTTTATCGCTTCCTTAATCGTTTTTTCCATGGCATTATCCGAATTCAGATAGCCATACTGCCTGCCGTTCGTACCGTTTAATGTCCCGTTATAATAATTTTCCAGTCCGGCCATCCCCAAATTGCCGGATGTGGTAGAACCGATCACGGAACTGGCAAGTGATTTATATGGATAATTTCGCTTGTATTCTTTTTCAAACCAGACGCCTTTGATATTGTTTTCTTCTTTTTCTTCTTTATTTTCTTTATCTTCTTTTTTATTTTCCATATCCGGATTTTCCGCGTTTTGCATATTTAAAAATACCTGCACTTTTTCAAACGGAATCTGCTTTGCCAGCACTTTATAACGGCTCTGCGGATTTTCTTCTATATGCGTACGAATCTCAGCCTCCGAAAGTTCATCCGGAAAACAGGTCATCAGCGCCCGTATGGTCGGCTCCGGATATTTTTCATCGGACAAAATCACGGAATTGTCCAGAATGATATTGTATACATCCAGACTTGTCGCAAGCGCAATTCCGTTGCAGTCTAAAATGTCCCCTCTGCGAAACGGAATCGTCTGACTGTCATAATTTGCCTGCGCAAGTACAATTTTCTGATACTTCCGGCCGCTTGTATGTTCAATATATACAAGGCGCCCCGTCAGCCCTGCGAGCGCAAGTACGATCCCTAAAAATACCGTCATCATTTTCAGATGGTTTCTGCGGTTCAGTCTGATCCACTTACGCCCCGGCTTTTTTCTTCGTCTCCTGCCGGATTTGTTCGCTGTTGCCATACGTCACCTTTATCTCAGTTTTTTGTTGTTGGAATTAATCGGAATACTGCGTCATATAGTCCGCATTTTCAATCGTGTAATACTTGATCTGCTGATTTGTAGGATATTTCATACCCAGCTTCTTTGCCTGTTTTTTTATCTGTTTTAAATCTACTGAAGCCGTAATTCTTTTGTATGCAGCATCATTTTCAAGTTTCAGATTTGATATTTCCGACTGTAATGTTTCAATCGACCTCTGTCTGATAATCAGATCGGACTGCAAGTCCACATATGCGACGGAAGTCAATGCCACTGCCATCACGCATACGGATAAAAAGCTACGTATCCGGCATTCATTTTCAGCGCCCGTTCACGGTTTCTTCTCGCCGCACGCCTGCGCCTGCGCTTTTGTTCCGAAAGTCTCCTTTCTTCTTTTCTTTTTTCTCGTTCCTCGTGGTAATCTGGTGCAGTTTCCAGCCTCCGGACTGTGTTGCCATCTTCATATGTATAGATCCCGTAAGATCTCTGCTCTTTCTGTCTGCTCATCACTGCTCCTTCCGTTCAAAAATTCTGAGCTTGGCGCTCTTTGAACGTTTATTATTTTTCAATTCTTCCTCGGATGGTACAATCGGCCTGCGAACTGCCGTTCCCTTCGATATCCTGCCGCATACGCAGACCGGAAAATCCGGCGGACATATGCATGGATGTTCGTTTTTCTTGAAAACCGTCTTTACAATACGATCTTCTAACGAATGGAAGGTAATCACACAAATGCGACCGCCGTCCTTAAGCAGATCTATCATGTCATCCAGACTGTTCCTTAATACATCAAGTTCCCGATTCAGTTCAATGCGAATTGCCTGAAACGTTCTTTTCGCCGGATGACCGCCGCTCTTTTGCACCTTCATGGGAATCGCGGCACGGATAACCGCACACAACTCCCCGGTTGTAAGAATCTCTTTTTCTCTTCTTGTATTTACGATATGTTTTGCTATGTTTTTGGCAAACTTGTCCTCTCCAAAATCGCGAATGATCCGAAAGAGCTCTTTTTCGCTGTATTCGTTCACAATGTCTTTTGCTGTCAGCTTCTGTCTGTCATCCATA
This sequence comes from Eubacterium plexicaudatum ASF492, assembly GCF_000364225.2. GTDB lineage: Bacteria > Bacillota > Clostridia > Lachnospirales > Lachnospiraceae > Eubacterium_J > Eubacterium_J plexicaudatum. Next base: position 1,280,769 of record NZ_AQFT02000001.1, on the reverse strand, counting down.
CGCATGTCCAGCGGAGCATCTTCCACGCGGTACGTAAATCCCCGTGCCGGACTGTCCAGCTGAAAGGATGATACTCCCAAATCCAGAATAATGCCGTCCACCTTTTCTATCCCCAGATTTTTAAGCTGCATACGCATGTCGACATAATTGCTGCGCACGATACGAACCTGATCCTGAAACGGCTCCAGCCGCTTGGAAGCTGCCCGTATTGCGTCCGCATCCTGATCAATGCCGATCAGTCGTCCATGTTTTGACAAACGGCTTAACACCTCATAAGCATGTCCTCCGCCTCCCAAAGTGCCATCTACATAAATTCCGTCAGGCCTGATCTTTAACTGCTCGATCGTCTCCTGCAATAACACTGAGGTATGTTTAAATTCCATTGGCCCTTTTGTGCGGATGATTAAATGCTGACTCCCAGTTCAGCCATGTAATCCGCAATGTCATCCATATCACCGATGTCATTACTCTTTTCCCACTTCTCCTTGTCCCAGATTTCCACTCGGTTTAACACTCCTGCAGATACAATTTCTTTTTCAAGGCCGGCATAGGAGCGAAGATTCGGCGGCAGGAGAATTCTCCCCTGCTTGTCCACTTCGCAGCTGGCTGCCCCGGCAAAGAAAAAACGTACAAAGTCCCTTGCTTTTTTATTTGTTAACGGTACTTTGCGGAAAGCTTCTTCGATATGTGCCCATTCGTCCAGTGGGTATACAAATAAACAGTCGTCCAGTCCCTTCGTAACCACAAACTCTTCTCCCAGTTTCTCGCGAAACTTCGAAGGAACGATCAGCCTGCCTTTTGCATCGATTGTATGATTGTATTCGCCCATGAACATTTCTCATACCCTCTACAGTTGAACCGTCCGATGAATGACTTACTCCTTTTGCGGAAAACGCCTTTTTGCATACAGGGCAAATTTCCCACTTGTCCACCACATCATTCACTTTTTTCACCACTATCAACCACTTTCCTCCACGTCTAGTATTAATATAACCTTCTTTGTTCCTTTTGACAAGTGATTTTTCAGAAAAAAAGAGAGGAACGATCGAAATCGTCCTCTCTTTCTTTGCTTATGCCCGCATAAGTCATTCAAATAGTGCCTTTCACAGCTTATAACGGCGTTCCCCCCGCGTTATAAAATTTTTCCAGCACCACATCCAGTTCCAGGCTGAGACGGAAACATTCTTCCGAATTCAGATCCCGTAATGCTGCGTTGTTTAGTTGCTCCCGGAGACTTTCAATCTCCTCTCTTAATGTACTTTCTTGATTCATCCTTATCACCATTCCTATTTGATGGACTGATTACTATTGCGGCAATACTATTGTACTATTATTTTACAAAAAAAGTCAATTATTTCACATCGACAGCATTCGACAGATTATGCCGGTTACGGTTTACACAAACGGTAACTATGCACGCCGGGCAAAATTCGTAATACTCTTTAAAACCTGACTGTTTATCGGAATAATATGGCTGATATCTCCTTCTACGGTATTCTGGCCTAAAAGATAATCCTGGTGTGATTTTTTGACAAAGTCAAACAATGCTTCCGGTGCGGAAAATTCAATATATTTTTTCTTGCGGCTGGCTGCTTTTCCGCTCAGTATATGCTGACGCAGCTTTTTTTTCAGATCTTCCTCATAAGAGCAGTGTTCCCGAAATCCTCCCGTAAATTTTTCATTATGTGGATAAGTAAAATAGTCTGCGATATAATGAGACACTTCTCCGAGATGTCTGTAATATTTGGAATTATTTTTTTCGTTATCCCCTGTATTTGACTCAGATAACATTTCAATCTGCTTTTTCAATTCCGAAAATGTCTCCTTAATTTCATGTCTTTTATAAATAAAAGACGGTTTAATATCCGGCAATATACTCCCCAAGTAAAATGCATATTTATGTTTTTGTAATTCTTTATTCCGGGATTCCCGCACCAGATATCTTGCCAGCACAATATGTGATTTTTTTCTCAACCCAAAATGCCCCCTCATTTTCATTTATAACGGATGATTTATTTTTATTGCTATAAAATTAGGAAGCGGACGCCGCACATCGGTTGCCGTCTGCAGCCTTACCCGCAGGCAGCAGCCGATGATATCCCCTTGTCCGCACTTTTAAATTGTCTTACTTATTATTTTCTGCAAAATGTTCCACAGGCTGTCTGCTCACATCTGCAGGCATTGGACCCGCCGACATCAATGCCATCTGCCCGGCACGTACAGTCATCGTTATGCATACATTTTTTTGCTTCACAGCGAATGTTTACTTTTAACGATGGTTCTTTTGTACTGTTTGTCATCGTATCGGAACGCTTTTCTTCAAAGCTGTCACAACACGTTTCACTTGTGCTGTTCGCACCGGCTCCTCCTACACTGATATTGTCTCTGGTACATCCATGATCCTGATTGTATCGGCAGTTTACTACGCTGCAGTCTAATCTTGGCATGATTTTCCTCCTTTTACTATCGGAATGAATGTCTCCATTCCATTTTTAAATGCATATATTTTAAATGCATATATTATAAATGCATATATAGTATAAGCAGAAAATAAGCCGTTATGTGCGGCGGAAAAACATACCAGTACCGTACAGACTCTTACTTTGCTTTTTCTTCTTCAGGCAGCTCCTTACGGATTTCTTTTGTGCGGATCTCCCTGCAGATGGATTCGATAAACTCCTGCAGCGGCTGCACTCCCTCGTTGCCTGCAAACCGGCTGCGCACGGATACCGTGCCGTCTTCTTCCTCCTGTTTGCCTACGACTAACATATAAGGCAGTTTGTCAAGCCTTGCCGCACGAATTTTAAAGCCGATTTTTTCGGAACGTCCGTCAACGGTTACATCCACACCGTTTTTCTTTAACTCTGCACTTACTTTTTCCGCATATGCATTGTATTTATCGGAAATCGGCAGCACGCGAACCTGTTCCGGACATAGCCATGTCGGGAACTTGCCTGCATATTTTTCAATCAGCCAGGCCAGTGTACGCTCATAACATCCCATAGACGTTCTGTGAATAATATATGGACGTATTTTTTCACCGTTTTCGTCAATATAATACATATCAAAGTTCTCGGCAATGGCACAGTCCAGCTGAATGGTAATCATCGTGTCTTCTTTGCCATATACATTTTTAGCCTGAATATCAATCTTTGGCCCATAAAAAGCCGCTTCTCCGTCCGCTTCCACAAACGGCAGTTCTTTTTCGACCAGAATACGGCGCAGCGCATCCTGCGTAGATTCCCAGTATTCGGCATCGCCAAGATATTTTTCTTTGTTCTGCGGATCCCATTTGGACAGACGGTATGTCACATCTTCCTGCAGTCCGAGTGTGGAAAGCGTATAATATGCCAGTTCCAGACAGCCTCTCAGCTCTTCCGCCGTCTGATCCGGGCGAATTACCAGATGTCCTTCCGAAATCGTAAACTGACGCACGCGTGTCAGTCCGTGCATTTCGCCGGAATCTTCCGCACGAAAAATCGTTGAAGTCTCTCCCATGCGGTACGGCAGATCCCGATAAGATTTCTGCGTATTTTTGTACACATAATACTGGAACGGACACGTCATCGGACGCAGTGCGAACACTTCTTTGTCTTTTTCTTCATCGCCCAGTATAAACATGCCTTCTTTGTAGTGATCCCAGTGACCGGAAATCCCATACAAATCGCTCTTTGCCATCATCGGCGTTCTGGTACGCACATATCCCCACTCATTGTCCTCCAGATCTTCAATCCAGCGCTGCAGTTTCATAATCATCTTTGTGCCTTTCGGCGCAAACAGCGGAAGTCCCTGTCCGATGACATCTACGGTTGTAAATAATTCCATTTCACGCCCGAGCTTATTATGATCACGCTTTTTAATGTCTTCCAGATGTTCCAGGTATGCTTCCAGTTCGTCTTTTTTGTTAAATGCCGTCGCATAAATACGCTGCAGCTTTGCTTTGTGCTCGTCCCCTCTCCAGTATGCCATCGAAGAAGAAATGAGCTTGTATGCCTTAATCCCTTTCGTAGTCATCAGATGCGGTCCCGCACACAGGTCCGTAAATCCGCCCTGATCATAAAACGAAATTTCCGCTCCCGGCTCCAGATCTTCAATGAGTTCGACTTTATATGGTTCGTTTCTGTCCCGCATATACTGCACGGCTTCTTCTCTCGGCAGCGTAAAACGAGTGATCTCATGTCCTTCTTTTATGATTTTTTTCATCTCGGCTTCGATGTTGTCCAAATCTTCCCTTGTAAACGGCGTATTGTCAAAATCATAATAAAATCCTTCTTCAATTGCCGGTCCGATTGCAACTTTGGCATCCGGAAACAGGCGTTTTACCGCCTGCGCCATGACATGTGAAGCCGTATGACGGATCACTTTCAGTCCTTCCGGATCATTTGCCGTCACAATGTTCAGCTCACAGTCTTTTGTGATTTCCGTTCTCAGGTCTACAATCTTTCCATTTAAGCAGCCGGCGCATGCCACCCGCGCAAGCCCGTCACTGATATCTTTTGCTACCTCGTATACCGTTTTTGCTTCGGCGTATTCTTTTATTGTGCCGTCTTTTAATTTAATCTGCATGTTATCGGTTTCTCCTGTCCGTTTCTGTTAATCTTCTACCTGATCATCCAATTGCGTATCCAAATGGCCGTTGCCATTGTTGCAGCCAATGATCGTCGTTTTCTTCGGGCTGAAAATAATTCCCAGAACAAAGCCTGCAAGTGTACAGGCTACCAGTTCTAAAAACCATTCTTTTTTTAATATGGTTGTCATGTCATCTAAAGATTCCCAGAATAATTTTATGTGTTTCATATTGCATTCCCTCTTTCCTTATTATTTTATGTTTTTATTTCTTTATAATATTCATACACAGGCAATTATAGTAAACAAATAGGATAAACAAATGAAATTACCGGTCAATTTCAAACTTATGTACCAGATCATTCAGTACCGTTGCCTGAGAAGCAAGCTGCTGGGAAGTTGCAGATGTCTCCTGCGCCGCAGCGGAATTATCCTGTATGCCCCGTGCAATCTCTTCGATACCAAGACGAATCCGATCCATATTTTCCGTCTGCATAACCGCATTTTCTTTCGTCTTTCCAATCATTTCATTAATATCCCCGACCGCATGTACCGATTCTTCCAGTGAAGTCATCACGCCGTTGGCAATCGCACTCCCTTTGTCAATCTCTTCCATGGAAACACCGATCAGATCTCTGGTCATATTTGCCGCTTTGGAACTTTCCATCGCCAGCTTTCCGATTTCATCCGCCACAACCGCAAACCCCTTGCCTGCTTCTCCTGCCCTTGCCGCTTCAATCGAAGCATTCAAGGAAAGCAGATTGGTCTGATCCGCAATCTCTTCGATCGTCTGAATAATTCCTACCACCTGCTTGGAAGTCTCATGAATATTTTTGACCGCTTCCATCATCTTGGTCATCTTATCCTGATTCTGTTCCATCATCGTTGTAACATGCGCGGCTGCCTGCGCAGATACTTCCGCATCTTTCTGTCCCTGTTTCACCTGTTCTTCAACTGCAATCGTATTTTCCACAAGCTTATCAACCGCAGCCGCCTGCGTACCGGCTCCTTCGGCCAGTGTCTGAGATGCGTTTGCCAGTTCGGTCGCACCGGCAGATACTTCTGCGGCTGTGGCCAAAATGTTCTCCATCACTTCGGTCATAGAATTTGAAATATTTAAAAGGGCATCTTTTACTTTTTCAAATTCACCATGATACTCATTTGTCAATTCAACATTTAATTTTCCATCCGCAAGATTCGACAGCACCTGCGTAATTTCATCAATATAGACAATATATTCTTTCAGACGGGATACCGTCTCTCCGATTGAATTGCCAAGTTCTCCGATCTCATCTTCTGCGGTAATATGAAGCTCTACGTCCAAATTTCCGCCTGCAAGCTGCTGTGCCGTCTGATTCAGTTCCAAAATAGGCCTGGTAAGGTTTGATGCGCTTCTGCGAATATTCAATATAATCATCAGCATGCCAAGAATAAAAATGATAATCATCGCAAGCAGCATCCATAATATCGTCCCGTAAAACTCCATAAACGGCAGATTACTGATCACCGCATAACCGATACTGTCACTGAACGTCACTACGCCATACTTTGCAGTGTTGTTTATTTTGTACTTCAAAAATACTTCTTTTTCTTCTTCCAGCGCGTTAATCAAATTATCCGAAACGTTAAGTTCCGATATATTTTGTTCGATCAGTGCATCATCCGGATGATATACAATCGTTCCTCTGGAAGTAGCCAGTATCAGATATCCGGTTTTGCCAACTTTATAATGGCTCATCACTTCCATCATCCGGTCCAGAGAAATATCCACACCTGCCACTCCGATCAGCTCCTGACCCGCCGACTCGTACACAGGCGCCACCGCACTTACAATCATACTGCCAGTACTTGGATCCATATACGGTTCTGTCAATACCGTGTCGCCTGCTTCTACTCCGGAATACCATATGCGTTCCGTAAATACCCAGCTGTCATCCGAAGTAAAATTATCCGACTGTGTCACTACACTGGTGTCCTTGTCCGCAATCCAGGTTGCAAGAAAATTGTCGGCGTCTGTTTCCACCACGTTTTGTAAATACGTACGGACATCGTCCATCTTTTCATGCTCCAAAATATTGCTTCCCGATGTTGTTTCCGACAACACGTTCCTGATATCCGGACTGACTGCCAGCTGCTGCGCCACTCTTACGTATGTTCCGAAAAAAGCAGTTAATTCCTGCATTGCCGCCTCGGATTCCAGTGTCAGCTCCTGCTCTTTGGAAGCAACCACCGCAGACCGCAGCATGGCAACCGCAACAATCGCGACAACCGCAAATACAAGAAGTACACTCCTCCCGATCTGCAGCAGAACCTCATCTGCTATTCTTTTTTTCGGATGCATTTCGCTATCCTTTCGCGCTCTCATACAGTTCCTCCTTTTTCCCGCTTAATTTTTCGCTACCATCTCCTCATATCTCAACTACCTGCCCTTTTTATACTCTATATTATATTTTATTACTTTTCTGACATTCGTGCAAGTTCTAAATCAATGTTGTGGCACGATTTCAAGCCAGTATCCGTCCGGATCGCTTATAAAATAAATGCCCATCCGGGGATTTTCATAACAGATGCATCCCATCTGTTCATGCAGCTTATGAGCCGCCTCATAATCATCCGTGCCAAACGCCAGATGAAATTCGCAGTCTCCCAGATTATACGGCCTGTCCATATCCCGCATCCAGGTCAGTTCCAGCTCAAAGCCGGACTGCCGATCGGCTACATACACAATAATAAAAGAACCATCTTCGGCTTCTTTTCTTCGTACTTCTTTCAGACCCAGCGCTTTTTCATAAAATTCCAAAGATCTTTCCAGGTTGTATACATTGTAATTTTCATGAATCATTTTAAAATTCATTGTTCCATTCTCCTTTTCCAAATCATTCCAATAAAAATCCCCGATGAATCCGGTATAACCCATCGGGGAAATGCAAAGCAGTTTACTTAATTTTTGTTCATACAGCAGTATTTGTATTTTTTTCCGCTGCCGCATGGGCAAGGTTCATTACGCCCAATCTTTTTTCCAACGATGACCGTACCTGATTTTTTCTGCTCCAGATACAATGCTTTCTTTGTATCGGCGTCAAAAATATCATCCCACATCGGAAGATTATACAGCCAGTCCGCCTTTGCATCAACCATATTTTTGTATAATTTTCTTTGTCAAACGCAAGGCTTACTACGGTATCTTCTTCCATGGTCTCAATCGGATTCGGCTCCTTTAAGCTGTCGTTGATACCATCTAAAAATCCTGTCATTTCCAATACGGTCAGATCATACTTTTCAGCCAGTTCTTTGACCGTTCCTTTTACCTCTTCATCCGGATGAACCAAAAGCTTTTCATATACGCCCTGCTCCAGCTTAAAATATCTGTCCCACAGTTTTTGAAGTTCTCCTCTGTTCGCCTTTTCATTGTATACAATTTTTTTCCATTCGTCTAATAAAGCCATATCCGTATCCCATCCTTTTTTTCTTATACTACACGAAATAAGAACTATTCGATTTTTTTATCAAAAACAATTATAACCTATCTTTTCTCCTTTTCCAAGTCTTTTTTTGAAACTGGGGAAAAAATCAGAAAAGCTGCCCTGCGGCAGCTTTTCTATTGGGGGAGGATAAAGTATTTATTGTATCTTTTGCATGCAATCCGAAGATTGCTTTGGGGGTTTTTCATCTTCGGATTAGTTATAGTATAGACGCTTTACCGCAAAGTATTCATAACATTGCAATTTTTTTATTTTAATTTTACGCCCTTTCCGGTGCGGTCCTCACATCCTCTATTGACTTCACTTTAGTGAACTGCTATTATAATGAAGTGCCTGCGGACGGAACTTTCCGGTTCTGCCTGCGGCAGGATTTTGTTTTACATATTTTAATAAGGAAAAAAGGAGACAAATACCATGAAAAAATTAATTGCTCTGTCACTTACTATGATGTTATCTTTTTCACTGGCTGCCTGTGGAAGCACGGATAGCTCCGACAGCAAAACGGATAACGCGTCCGATCAGACCACACCGGACGATACGGCCGCATCCGATCAGACCGCACCGGACGATACGGCTGCGTCCAACGACAATGCGGACAGCGATATGGCTTATGTAAAAGATAAAGGCTCCCTTGTCGTAGGCATTACGAACTTTGAGCCGATGGACTATCAGGATGCCGACGGCAACTGGATTGGCTTTGATGCCGACCTGGCAAAAGCTTTCGCAGAAAGCCTTGGCGTTACTGCCGAATTCGTCGAAATTGACTGGGATAATAAAATCTTCGAGCTGGACGGAAAAAATATTGACTGCGTATGGAACGGAATGACGCTGACAGACGAAGTTACAAGCGCTATGGAATGTTCCAATGCTTACTGCAATAATGCACAGGTTGTCATTGTACCGGCAGATCAGGCAGATCTGTACCAGGATACGGACAGCTTAAAAGAGCTGAACTTTGCAGTAGAATCCGGAAGCGCAGGGGAAGCCCAGGCAAAAGCCAATAATTTTAGCTATACTCCGGTACAGCAGCAGTCCGCCGCTTTGATGGAAGTAGCAGCAGGCACTGCGGATGCGGCAATTATTGATTCTCTGATGGCTGCGGCTATGGTAGGCGAAGGCACCGGTTATGCGGATCTTACTTATACGGTTGGATTAAACAGCGAAGAGTATGGCGTAGGATTCCGCAAAGGCTCCGATCTGGCAGCTGCCTTAAACGACTTTTTCGTTTCTTCTTATGCGGATGGCAGTATGACCGAATGCGCAAAAACTTACGGCGTACAGGCAGCTGTTGTGGAACAGTAATATTTTTAGAGAAAGCAGGATAAGTAAATGGAACTTTTTGCGGAACAATTTCCAATCGTTGTCAAAGCACTGAATGTTGGATTTTTACAGACGTTAAAACTTTTTTTCGTAACGCTGCTCGGCGCGTTTCCGCTCGGACTGATCATCGCTTTCGGTTCGATGAGCCGTTTTGCGCCGCTTCGTTATATTACAAGACTGCTTGTCTGGATCATACGCGGGACTCCGCTTATGATCCAGCTTTTGATCATCTTTTATTTTCCAAGCCTTGTATTGAACATCCATATATGGGGCGGCAGCCAGTCCGGCCGTTTTTTTGCCGCTTCGTTTTCGTTTGTTTTAAACTATGCCTGCTATTTTTCAGAAATTTACCGCGGCGGTATTCAGGGCATCCCTGTCGGACAGACCGAAGCCGGACTCGTACTTGGTATGACAAGAAGCCAGATCTTCTTTAAAATCACGCTGCTCCAGATGATTAAGCGGATCGTTCCTCCGATGTCAAATGAAATCATTACGCTTGTAAAAGATACTTCTCTGGCTCAAATCATTGCCATGCAGGAACTGATCTGGGCAGGAGAAGCGTTTCTGAAAGGCTCTCACGGTATATCCGGCGCCATCTGGCCGCTGTTTTTTACCGCCGTATATTACCTTGTATTTAACGGCATCCTTACCATACTGCTTGGAAAACTGGAAAAGAAACTGGACTATTTCCGCTAAATCATACCGCAATACATATGTAGGAGGAAATTACATGTCAATTTTAGAAGTAGAACATATCCGCAAAACTTTTGACCATACACAGGTACTGCAGGATATCAGCTTTTCTCTGGAACAGGGACAGGTCGTTTCGATTATCGGCTCTTCCGGCAGCGGCAAGACGACGCTGCTACGTTGTCTGAACTTTCTGGAACGGCCGGACGGCGGCGTAATCCGTATCAAAGGCGATACGTTATTTGATGCTGAACACATATCCACGCAGAGCGAACAGGAAATCCGCAGAAAACGCCTGCATTTCGGACTTGTTTTTCAGTCGTTTAACCTGTTTCCACAGTATACCGCACTGCAAAACGTCATGCTTGCCAAACAGCTGCTTGCCAAAGACGAACCCAATTATAAAGTAAGAAAAAAGAGATTTTCAAAGAAATTGAAGACCAGGCACAGCAGCTGCTGATGCAGATGGGATTAGGCGACCGGATGCACAACTATCCACACCAGCTGTCCGGCGGGCAGTGCCAGCGGGTTGCCATCGCACGTGCTCTGGCGCTGACACCGGATATTCTCTGCTTTGATGAGCCAACTTCCGCTCTGGATCCGGAATTAACCGGAGAAGTATTAAGAGTCATCCGTGAGCTTGCAGACCAGCAGACGACGATGATTATCGTAACACATGAAATGGCTTTTGCAAGAGATGTCGCAAACCATGTGATCTTTATGGATAACGGATGTATACTGGAACAGGGTGATCCTTATGAAGTGATGGAACACCCGAAGGAAGAACGTACAAGACAGTTTCTGGCCCGTTTCACACAAGGATAACTGTCATCAGAAAGGATCGTTTATGAAACAAATCAAACGCATACTCGCCATACTTGGCATTGTGCTTTTAGTCGCCATGTATCTGATCACTTTGTTATGTGCGGTATTTGATACGGGAAACGGCATGATGATGTTCAAAGCTTCTGTCACATGTACGGTACTCGTTCCGATTCTGCTCTGGGGTTATACCGTTATTTACCGCCTTGCCAAAGGCAAGCATCAAAAAGAGCTGCAGGAAACGCTGTCCCGGATGGAAAGCGAAAAAGATGCATAAATTCAATATGATGGTCTTTGCAGCATATCTGCCCGGATTATCCTGCAAAGACCTGTCAACTACTCTTCTTCCGTATCTTCCTCCGTATCCGTCTGTGTTTCTTCCTGTTCAAAATCCTGTGCCGTTTTATCAAACGTTGTATATACGGATTCTTCTACCAGATAAATGTTATCACTCTCACTTGTCTTCACATAATACCGGTCGAGCATCTCATTTTTCATTCCAAAAATCAGTGAAGCGGTTCCGTTTTTTGTTGTAATCGTTACCGTACGTGTCGGTTTTGAAAATCCATAATCTTCTCCTTCCTGCGCTTCCACCAATGTATCGGATGTCAGAGACCCTGCCTGTTCCAAAAATCTTGCAAAAGCATCCTGATCCAATGTAATATCGCCATCGGCAGCGTTCCACGTCTCTCCTTCTTTTTGAAAGGTCCGGATCTGTTCATCCACATCATATTCGATTGCCGTTACATCGTCCGGCTTAAAAGAAGTCAGTGTTATCACGGCTTCCGCTTCCTTTTTACTCTTTTCTTCTTCCTGTCTTGCCTGAGAAGCCTGCACTGCCGCATATACACCTGCCATGGCCAAAATAAGCGCCAGCAGCGCCGCAAACTGTATAATTTGTTTTTTCTGCATAATCCATATTCCTCCCTATGCTTTTCTTCTGCGCATCCAGATCAGAATTCCGGCTGCCGCCAGCGCAAGCGGAACGGCAATAACACTGCAAAATCCGGTTAACAGAATTGTTCCCTGTGCAATCACCAGCGATTCCAGCGTATACGGTTTGACCGGTATAACAATCAGGCCGGAGGCATCCGATTCCGCAATCATGCTTCGTATGGACGACGCAAATAATGCCGCATTCTTGCCGGACACCTGCTGATCGGCCTCATCAGTGAACATCATTGTAGACGTATATACCAAAAGCTGTGCATGCGATGTGGTATCTGCCACAGATACCCCTATCAGAAACGGGCCGGTCAAGTCCCCTTCTTCTTTTTCAAAACCTGTCATATTCTGCACATCGGCTTTGATATATGCCTGTTCGGACGTACTTAACAGTTCCGTATAAGATATGGTGTCATCCTCCTGTAATTGCGTCAGTCCCTGCGCATATGGAGCAAATACATACGCATCGGATACTTCTGCGGTAACGGTATCATAGGATATCTGCGGAAGCAGATACATCGGATTCTGATAATAATTGCCATCGTTTGCTTCAACAACCATGCCATTGTTTATTTGAAGTCCATAATCTGTCAGAATACTTTGAAAATGTTCCATGGATTCTTCCGTATACTGTGTTGTAATAAATGCTTTTCCGCCGTCTGCCAGATAATTTTTCACTTTTTCGGCATCATCCTTCGAAAAATCGGATGTCGGTCCCAAAATCACCAGTGCCTGGCAGTCCTTCGGCACAGCATCTTCCACCAGTAAATTCAAATCCTTTAATCCAAGATTCATTTTTTCAATAGATTCCTTAAAACGGCCGCTTAAAGAGCTCTCCCCATGTCCGGTAACGGCGTAAACCGTCTGCATATCTTCATTGGTCACATACTGAATCGCACTTGTAAGCTTTCCTTCCGCATCATAACCGATCGTTACGGACGAATACGTCTGATAGTCTACTTCCGTCTCATAGACTTCGCTGTAGTCAATAACCTTTGACCGATCTTTGCAGACGGCAATAATACTGTTTGACGAAACCGGATCCTGTGTATACTTTTGATAAAAATTAGGCGAAACCGCAGGATCCACATAAGTTACCTGTATGTTGGAAGACAGCTCCCGGTATTGTGCAAGCGTTGCTGCCAGCTGTTCATCTCCTGACGTTTCCGACGCAAGCACATACAGTTCTACCTCTTGTTCCAGCGACGAAATAATCCGTTTTGTGCTTTCCGTTATAGAGTACAGGCCTGCAGACGTACAGTCAAGCACCGTAACCGACGTCGGCAGCGCAGCTGCCGTCAGATTGACAATCACGGTCAGTGCAACTGCTGCCGCACAAAATCCCGTATTGAAAATGCCCATCCCGATTTTCTTCCTGCTGACAGACCAGCGCCGTTTCTGAATCGACTGCGCAGTTAAAAACAAAAACAATACCATCATACTGGCATAGTATACAACCGCCGTATAATCCAGCCGGCCATTCGTCAGCTGCTCCAGTCCCGCCGTCAGATTATAACAGCCTAATATACGCGTCAGCAGATTGCCGCCGGATGAAATCGTCTGTGTAATGCCATCCATCATATACCCAAGAAACAAAGCGATAAACGTCAATACGGCCGCTATCACCTGGCTTTCCGTCAGCGACGATACAAATATACCAATTGCGATACAGGTCAGACCATACAGCCAAAATCCTAAAATCGCGACATAACTTTCCGCATACGGAATGGTTCCAAAACGTCCCAGCAGCAGCGGAGACAACGCGATCACTGCAACTGCAATCGAAAATACCGCTGCCGGAGCGAGAAATTTTGCCAATACTATTTTTCCGACACTGACAGGCGCGGTTAAAATCAGCTGGTCTGTTCTGGCATGCCGCTCTTCGGCAAGAATCCGCATCGTAAGAACCGGTACGGTTACTAAAAATATAAACGCAATTGCATTTAATGAATATGAGATATACGGATAACCATAAGAAAGATTATATACATAGAAATACAAAAATAAAATGCTAATGTAACAGCCAAAAACAGCCACCCGATAACAGACTGAAAATATGCCTGAAATTCTCTCTTCCATATTGCTCTCATTTATATCCCTCCTGTCCTTCCTGCATATTTTCCTTCTCCTTCCCGTTCGTCTCCGTCTCCGGTTCCATATCTTCTTTCTCTGTTTCTTCTTTCTCTGTTTCTTCTATTTCTGTTTCTTCTGTTTCTATTTCTTCTGTTTCTTCTGTTTCCATCCCTTCCACTTTCCTATCTTCTTGTTCCTGCTCCTGCGGCCGCCTGTTTCTGCTTTGATCGGTCAGCTCCAGAAATACCTCTTCCAGCGTCTTGCCAGCAGCGGACATCTCCAATATCGCAGTACCGGCTTTTACAAACGCAAAAAAGACCGGTTCTCTGATATCTCTGTCTTTTTCCGCACGCAGCATGACCTGCACACACCCCTCTTCACATTCGGATAAAAACGATACGGACGCAATCCCTTCCACCTGCGGTAATATATGAGAAACGGTGTCTTTATCCCCTTTTACGAGCAGGCGAAGCTCCTGCTCCCCGGACATTTTTTCTATCAGGTTCCGTGTTGTATCACTGGCGGCCAGACGACCGTTTGATATGATAAATATATGCTCACATACTTCCTTTACTTCCGATAAAATATGGGAACTCAGAATAACCGTATGCCGCTTTCCAAGGCTTCGAATAAGACTCCGGATTTCTATCATCTGCTGCGGGTCAAGGCCGACCGTCGGTTCATCCAAAATAATCACTTCCGGATAACCTAAAACCGCCTGTGCAAATCCGACTCTCTGGCGATAGCCTTTGGACAGATTTCGTATCAGACGGTTTTTCCTGTCGGCAATCTTCGTAAGCTCCATCGCTTCTTCAATATACCGACGCTTGTTCTCTTTTGGTATCTTTTTCAGATTGGCTGCAAATTTTAAATATTCGATAACCGTCATATCCATATATAGCGGCGGCTGTTCCGGCAGATAGCCAACGCACCTTCTGGCCTGCTCCGGCTGTTTGAAAATGTCAAATCCGTTAATTTTTACCGTACCATCGGTAGCGGCAATATACCCGGTAATCATATTCATCGTTGTCGACTTTCCTGCTCCGTTCGGGCCGAGAAACCCATAGATTTTTCCGGATTCAATCTGCAGTGTGAGGTCGTCTACGGCAGTCTGATCCCCGTACCTTTTTGTCAAATGGCTGATTTCTATCACTGTTTTCCTCCCATTTTTCCGAAGCATCCGCTTTTTGCCGATGCCCCCATTTTAAAACTCTGCCTGGAAATATAAGCAGCTGTTACTATCATATGGAATAAATGTGTATGATCCGCGTTCTATCTGTGATTTTTTTGTGAACCGAAGCAGCAGCCATAAAAAACGGCCGGACACTACGCACAGCATCCGACCGTAATTCTTTATATTTCTTTTTATATCTCGATTATATATTACATACAAACCGTCAAGCCGTTGTTAACAGCGCTTCCAGTTCCTGTTGTACCTGCGATATATCACAAAACCTTATCGTACTCCAGCCGATCTCTTTCGGGTATACGAGATTTGCCGCATTATCATCAATAAATACGCATTCTTTTGGATTGAGACCGTATTGCTCCATAATGACATGGTAAATTTCCTTTTCCGGCTTTATAAAGCCTGTTTCAAAAGAAAATACCGCGCCATCTGTCAGAGGCAGAAAATTCAGCCCGTTTTCTTTTGTCAGTTCATATGTCCTTCTGGCATAATTTGACAAAATATAAACGCGGTAACCACGTTCTTTCAAAGAAGCAATCCATGATTTTGCATATGGATACTGCCGGATCATACCGTCCATATGCTCCCAGAACAGCTGAATCCGGTCTGCATATGCAGGCGCATTTGCCTTTAAGCATGCCAGTATTTCCACATCGGATTTTGCACTGCGGTCATATTCATTCCAATCCTGAGTACGCACGGTAGCGTCTGCCACCGCTTCCAAAACGTCCCCCGACATGCCAAGCTCCCGCAGTAAATCCGCCCAGCAAAAATCAACAAGTACCATTCCTACATCTAAAATAATATTTTTTATCATCTGACCCTCTCATTCACCGTTCGTGTTCCGATTGATAATATCCGTTCTGGACGGTCCGTTTGAAATCATCGTAATCGGATATTCGATCTGAGATTCGATAAATTCTATATATTTGCGGCAGTTTTCCGGCAATTCGTCATAATTTTTGATTCCGGTAATGTCGCATTTCCATCCCGGAAGCGTTTTGAATACCGGTTTTGCTTTTACCAGCTTCGCCGTAGACGGAAATTGCGTTGTGACTTCACCATCAATCTCATAACCTACGCATACCGGAATTTCATCCAGATATCCGAGTACATCCAGTACCGTAAACGCTACGTCCGTCGTGCCCTGCAGACGGCATCCGTATTTGCTTGCCACACAGTCAAACCATCCGACTCTGCGCGGACGTCCTGTCGTCGCACCGTATTCGCCGCCATCTCCGCCGCGGTTTCTTAACTCTTCCGCTTCATCGCCAAAAATCTCACTTACAAACGCTCCGGCTCCAACCTGGCTGGAATACGCCTTGCAGACGGTAATAACCTGTTTGATCTCATAAGGCGGTATGCCGGCGCCTACGGCTCCGTAGCCTGCCAGTGTAGGCGATGAGGTAACCATCGGATAAATACCATGATCCGGATCTCTTAACGTGCCAAGCTGTCCTTCCAGCAGAACCGTTTTGCCGTCCGCCAGTGCATCGTGCAAATATGCGGATACGTCTGCTGCATATGGCTCTACCATCTGTTTATATTCATGCAGCTCTGCCATCAGCTCTTCGGCTTTTAACAGTGGTTTGTGATATAAATGTTCCAGCTGTACGTTTTTTATCTCACAAACACGCGCGGTTTTTTCCAAAAGGAGCTGTTCATCGAACAGTTCGCTCACCTGAAAGCCAATTTTGGCATATTTATCCGAAAAAAACGGCGCAATGCCGGATTTTGTCGAACCAAAAGATTTGCTGCCAAGCCGCTCTTCTTCATACCGGTCAAACAGTACATGATAAGACATGACAATCTGTGCTCTGTCCGAAACAAGAATCTTTGGCTCAGGAACGCCCTGTTCCGTAATGGAACGAATTTCCTGAAACAGTTTACGGATATCCAGTGCTACCCCGTTTCCGATCACACTCGTCGTATGATTGTAAAAAACGCCGGATGGAAGTGTGTGCAGAGAAAATTTTCCATAGTGGTTTTTGATTGTATGCCCTGCATTGGCTCCTCCCTGAAAGCGTACGATAATATCCGCATGCTCTGCAAGCATATCTGTAATTTTACCTTTTCCTTCGTCTCCCCAGTTCGCACCTACTACTGCTTTCACCATAAATACTTTCCTCCTGTGAATCCATTTTTTTCACAAAAAAGCTTTTTCTGACATTTACCTCCTGATTATACACGACTCTGTCTGAGAAGTAAAGCTTTCCTTCCAAAACTTAATCGGCAAACCGGTGTGAACATGCCACTGCAAGCGCACCCGGCCCAATATGACACGATACGCTTAAAGACAGCGGATATACGGCACACTGCTGGCCTTTAAATACTTCTTTTACTTCTTTTTCAAACTGCAGTGCGGCATCCTTATCAAACGTATAGGCAATATCAATATACAGATTGCTGCCGCTCGCATCTCCAAACCGATTTTTGCAGTCATTTTGCATCGCTTCAATCATAATGCTTTTTGCCTGCTTGACCGTTCTTGCTTTTGCAAAAGCATCCAGCTTATCTCCCTGAATCTGCAGAACCGGTTTAATGCGCAGCAATGTGCCGAGCGCGGCAGCCGTCGGTGTAATGCGTCCGCCTTTTTTTAAATACTTTAACGTATCCACCATAATATAAATGCTGGACTCGAGTTTTTCACGCTCCAGCAATTCTTTAATTTCCAATGCGCTTTTTCCTTTTTCCGCAAGTGACCGCGCATCCAGAACCGAACGCCTCTGCGTCACGGAAATACGCTGGTTATTAACTACCTGCACGCGTCCTTCATATGACTGAGACAGCATATATGCCGTCTCACATGAGCTGCTCAGTCCGGAAGACATCGGAATATGCACAATTTCCTCATAATCCTGCAGCAGTTTGTCCCACAAATCCGTGACATCTCCTACCGCAGGCATGGAAGTTGATATTTCGCCGCCTTCCGCCAGCTTTTCATAAAACTGCTCCTGTGTCAGATTCACATCTTCATAAAAAGTGTTGCCCTGAATATAAAATGGCATTGCTATTACGGTAATTCCAAGTTGTTTTGCCTCTTCCTGTGTAATTCCACTGTTTGAATCGGTTACAACCGCTATTCTGCCCATTTTTACGCCCTCCGTTTCTAAAAATCATAACAATAAAAAACTGTTATGCGTACATACAAAATCCTGAGCCAGACCTATACACTCTGCTAACAGTCTGCCCTGCAATGCATTGTATCACACCTGAAAAATACTTACAAGCAAAAGCCGTCCGAGCATCCGATTTTCTTTACACACAATGCCGCATACGTTATAATAAGTATGGCACGTACCGATCATTTCACAAAAAACCGCAGAAAAAGCAGCAGAAAGGATGGCAAACGTTATGAACAATCAGGAATTATGTATTTTATTAGACTCGATTCTGGCATTGCTGGAAACGGATAACACGGAAAAAGCAAAAGAAGTCATTAAAAATGGAATAAAACGCATTGATAAAGGAATCACTTCAAGCAGTATGAATCCGGACAATAATAAAGCATAACGGATAACCGAAAACAACCGACAGACAAAGACCGTCTGAAATCACTCGATTTCAGACGGTCTTTGCAGTTCTCTATTATGCTTCCATGTATGATTACATCATGCCCATACCCGGATTTCCTGCCGGCATTGCCGGTGCATCTTCTTTAATATTTGCCACAACGGATTCGGTTGTAAGCAATGTAGCTGCTACGGAAGTCGCATTCTGCAGCGCACTTCTTGTAACTTTTACCGGATCCAGAATACCTGCTTTTACCATATCTACATATTCTTCTGCCGTTGCATCAAAGCCGATGCCTGTCTCCGAATCTTTTACTTTATTGATGATTACCGCTCCTTCCAGACCGGCATTTGCCGCGATATAGAATAACGGAGCTTCCAGTGCCTTTAAGATTACTTTGGCGCCTGTCTTTTCATCGCCTTCCAGTGTATTTGCAAGATCTGCCACTTTCTTAGATGCGTGGATATATGCGGAACCACCGCCTGCGATAATACCTTCTTCTACCGCCGCTCTTGTTGCATTTAACGCATCTTCCATACGCAGCTTGCTTTCTTTCATTTCTGTCTCGGTTGCGGCTCCTACGCGGATAACTGCTACGCCGCCTGCCAGTTTTGCAAGTCTTTCCTGTAATTTTTCTTTGTCAAATTCGGAAGTTGTTTCTTCGATCTGGCTCTTAATCTGGCTGATTCTGGCATCAATAGCAGATTTTTCACCCATACCGTCTACAATTACCGTATTTTCTTTCTGTACTTTTACGGATTTTGCACGTCCTAACTGCTCTAATTCGGCATCTTTTAATTCCAAGCCCAGTTCGGAAGAAATGACCTGTCCGCCGGTCAGTATTGCAATATCTTCCAGCATAGCTTTTCTTCTGTCACCATAACCAGGAGCTTTGACTGCCACTACGTTAAATGTACCACGCAGTTTGTTAACGATTAATGTTGTAAGCGCTTCGCCTTCTACGTCTTCTGCAATAATAAGCAGTTTTGCGCCTGTCTTTACAACCTGCTCCAGTAACGGAAGAATTTCCTGAATATTGGAAATCTTTTTATCTGTAATTAAAATATACGGATCTTCTAAAACAGCTTCCATTTTATCCATATCCGTTGCCATATAAGCGGAAATATAACCACGGTCAAACTGCATACCTTCTACAAGATCCAGCTCTGTCTGCATTGTTTTGGATTCTTCAATTGTAATAACTCCGTCTTTGGATACTTTTTCCATTGCATCCGCAACCAGATTGCCGACTTCTTCATCCCCTGCGGAAATAGCCGCAACTTTTGCAATGTGATTTTTTCCGTCTACTTTCTGGCTCATTTCCTGCAGAGCTTCCACTGCCACACCGGTTGCTTTTTTCATACCTCTTCTTAAGCTGATCGGATTTGCTCCGGCTGCAAGATTTTTAATTCCTTCGGAAACCATTGCCTGTGCCAGTACGGTAGCAGTTGTTGTACCGTCGCCGGCTACGTCGTTTGTCTTTGTTGCCACTTCTTTTACAAGCTGAGCGCCCATATTTTCAAACGGATCTTCCAGTTCGATTTCTTTTGCAATCGTAACGCCGTCGTTTGTAATTAACGGTGCGCCGTAAGATTTATCCAAAACAACGTTTCTGCCTTTTGGTCCGAGTGTTACACAAACAGTATCTGCTAACTTATCTACACCTGCTTCTAATGCGGCTCTTGCTTCTGCGCCATACTTAATTTCCTTTGCCATGTCTATTTTCCTCTCTTTTTCCAACTATTTATTCAACTTATTATTTATTTTCCATTATTCCACAACTGCAAGAATATCATTCTGACGAACGATAATGTATTCATTTCCGTCAATCTTTACTTCGGTTCCCGCATATTTGGAATAAATAACTCTCTGCCCTTCTTTTACCTGCATGGTAATTTCTTTTCCGTCTACAACTCCGCCCGGTCCGACAGCAATTACTTCGGCTTCCTGTGGCTTTTCCTGAGAAGCGCTTGTTAAAATAATGCCGGATGCGGTTGTTTCCTCCGCTTCACACTGTTTTAATACAACTCTGTCTGATAATGGTACTAATTTCATGAATATTTCCTCCTTTTAACGACTCTGCTTATACTTTTCCATATGTTGATATCTGTTTATGTTATTAGCACTCACTTGTTTTGAGTGCTAACTGATAGTTCATATCATATGTTTTTATGTTCAGTTTCGCAAGTGTATTTTTTTTCGATTTTTATATTATTATCTCTTTTATACTCGTTTTATCACTCGATATCTCTTTTTTCTCACTTTATACATTTAATTCTAAAAAAAATATGAAATGTATAAAGCACTATTTTATAAAACTGGTATGGGACTGTTATGCAGCAGACGGTCTGCCTGTTTAAAATCCAATCTGCGTACAAAAAATTCATACTGCAGCCGATAGCAGGATGATTCTGCGTAAATATGCCGCAAATGCCGCAGCAGCGAAGCATCTGTCCGAATCCGTACGCGGTAGTCAATCTGCGCATCCGCAAGCAGCCCGCAGTATCTCTTATATTCTGACTCACGTACCGCATATGCCAGCAAATGCCAGCACTCTTTCTTCTGTAAAAGGTTCCCTTTCATCATCCATAATTCCTTTAATAATAAACATCTCATTGCTGTTCCTTCCTTAACTACTTTTATCATTCACATTATAGCACCTTACATGTTAAAGTCAATATTTTGGGAATACTATTCGTGTCACTTTCAACAAGTTGCTTTGAATTATAATGAATTTATCACATTTTACTTTAATATCCGGAGGATACATTTATGCCATTAGATTATAAAATACTCGGCTCTAATATACAAACCCGAAGAAAAGAACTGCGTGTCACACAGCAAAAGATGGCAGATGATCTGTATTTGTCGCTGAGTCTGATCAGCAAACTGGAACGCGGTGTAAAATCGGTCAGTCTGGATACGCTTTTCCAAATCGCAGAATATCTGCAGACAAATATTGCAACGCTTATTTCCGATCCGCATCATCCGAAGGTCCAACACAACAAGCTGATTCGTGATATTGATGCAATGCTCGAAGATCTCGATAACCGCGATCTGCACATTTTAAATCAGCTGATGAAAACTTATATGAACCAGGTTCAGGCCATTTATCCTGATCCCGACCATACAAAAAATGAAAAAGCCTAAATTGATTTGCCGCATATACAAAAACACAGTCCTGACGGACTGTGTTTTTTCATATCCGACACCACATCGAATATCCTGATCTTTATTTTTATTTCAGCATGCCTTCCAATGCCGCCGCCGCTTCTTTTAAAGCATCCGCAATACCTGCCGGATTTTTGCCGCCAGCCTGTGCCATGTTCGGACGTCCGCCGCCGCCACCGCCGACTTTTTGAGCTGCAGCACGAATCAGATTTCCTGCATGTGCGCCTGCTGCCATTGCAGCGTCCGTCGCCATTGCGACGAGACTGACTTTTCCGTCCGTATCGGACGCAAGCAAAATTACACCTTCTCCTAATTTTGCCCTGAGCTGGTCTCCCAGATCACGCAGCCCGTTCATATCCACACCGGATACTTTTGCCGCAAGAAATTTTGTACCTTTGATTTCCTGTACCTGATCCATCACGTCGCCAAGCGCTTCTTTTGCTGCCTGTGCTTTCAGAGATTCGTTTTCACCGGCCAGTGCTTTCAGCTCGGCCATCAGATGTTCTAATTTTTCCACCAGGTTTGCCGGTGCAGCTTTTACCGTTGCGGCTGCCTGCTGCAGCGTCCGTTCGATCTGATCGTAGTAGGCAAATACCGCATTGGAGGTAAGCGCTTCGATACGGCGCACGCCTGCTGCCACTCCGCTTTCCGAAACGATTTTAAATGCGGTTATGGCATTTGTATTGCCTACATGCGTTCCGCCGCATAACTCTACGGAAAAGTCTCCCATACGAACCACACGCACCGTTTCCCCGTATTTTTCTCCAAATAATGCCATTGCTCCGGTTTTTTTCGCTTCATCAAGTGTCATAATATCGGTCCGAACCGGCAGTGCGGCCGCTATTTTTTCATTTACAAGTGCTTCCACACGGTCGATTTCTTCTTTGGTCATTGCCGAAAAATGAGTAAAATCAAACCGCAGCTTGTCCGGTGTCACTTCCGAACCGGCCTGTTCCACATGCGCGCCCAATACTTCCCGGAGCGCTTTTTGCAGAAGATGCGTTGCGCTGTGATTTTTTTCTATTCCGGCTCTCCGTGTGTCGTCCACCAGAAGCTGTACGTCGTCGCCGGTTTTCAGCATGCCGCCCGTACAGATTCCGATATGGCCGACTTTCCCGCCAAGCAGTTTTATCGTATCTTCTACTTTAAATGTACCGTCTTTTGTACGGATATACCCGGTATCGCCGATCTGTCCGCCCATTGCCGCATAAAACGGTGTTTTTTCCACGATTACCGTTCCGCGTTCTCCGTCGGATAATGCTTGTGTAATCTCCGTATCGGTCGTCATCACCGTTATTTTGGAACTGTCCGTCAGACTGCCGTATCCTGAAAATTCCGTTGTAATACCCGGATCAATGGATTCATAAACCGTAACGTCCGCGCCCATATAATTGGTCGCTTTTCTGGCTTTTCTCGCTTTTGTGCGTTGTTCTTCCATGCAAGAATAAAATCCTGCTTCATCAATCGTATATCCTTTTTCCTCTAAAATTTCTTCTGTTAAATCCATCGGAAATCCGTACGTATCATACAGCTTAAACGCATCTTCACCGGACAGCGTTTTGCCGCCTGTCTGTTCCAGCGCCTTTTGCATCTCAGCTAAAATAGCAAGCCCCTGGTCAATGGTTTTATTGAATTTTTCTTCTTCCTGCGTCAGTACTTTAAAAATAAATTCCTTCTTTTCTTCCAGTTCCGGATAGCCGTCCCTGCTTTCCGTAATGACGGTATTGCTAAGATGCGCCAGAAATGCGCCTTCCACGCCAAGCATTCTACCATGTCTGGCCGCACGGCGGATCAGGCGCCGCAGAACGTAACCGCGTCCTTCATTGGAAGGCATAATGCCGTCCGATACCATAAACGTAGCGGAGCGGATATGATCGGTAATCAGCCGGATCGAAATGTCATCCAAATCGTCTGTCTGATAAACTTTATGGGACAATTCGCATACTTTATCACGAATTGCCTTCATCGTATCAATGTCAAAAACCGAGTTTACATCCTGCATTACAACCGCAAGACGCTCCAGTCCCATACCCGTATCAATATTTTTCTGTGCAAGCTCCTCATAGTGTCCCTTGCCGTCGCCGTCGAACTGTGTAAAGACATTATTCCACACTTCCATAAAACGGTCGCAGTCACAGCCTACCTTACAGTCTGCCTGCCCGCATCCATATGCTTCTCCGCGGTCATAATAAATCTCGGAACACGGGCCGCACGGACCTGCGCCATGCTCCCAGAAATTGTCACATTTTCCGTCCTCATCCCGGTAAAATCTTGTAATTTTATCCGGTGCAACGCCGATGTCATTTTTCCAGATTTCAAATGCTTCTTCATCTTCACCGTAAATAGACGGATACAGCCGGTCCTCTTCCAGTCCCAGCACTTTGGTCAAAAATTCCCAGGACCAGGCAATCGCTTCCCGCTTAAAATAATCGCCAAATGAAAAATTGCCGAGCATTTCAAAAAAAGTCAGATGTCTGGCCGTCTTGCCTACATTTTCGATATCTCCGGTCCGAATACACTTCTGACAGGTCGTCACACGCTTTCTTGGCGGTATTTCCTGTCCGGTAAAATAAGGTTTTAACGGAGCCATTCCTGCATTAATAAGCAATAAGCTGTTATCATTGTGCGGCACCAAAGAAAAACTCTTCATCGCAAGATGCTCTTTGCTTTCAAAAAACTCCAAAAACATTCTGCGTAGCTCGTTTACGCCGTAATTCTTTTTCACGCTGTTTGTCCTCCAAAATGTTTTATCTGCGTCCGGTATTGTTAATCCGTACCGTTGACGTATTTTTTGCGTCTTTGTTTTCACGAAGCGCTTTGCCCGCTTTTACGCCAAGCAATGCAAGCACCGCATATACGATGGCTTTGAGCACATATTCCATAAAACTTCCTAAAAATGCTGCCATAAGAAATTCCTCCTGTTCTTTTTCCGTTTTATTTTGACATCTTCCTCTATGTGTTTGGAATCGTTTCCGTTCGTTAAGGAAGCAATGCATATGTGAATTATTATAATCTTCTTTTCCTGCAATTTCAACTGGTTTTCTGTTTTTCATGGAAACGGCGCATCCGCAGCGCTCACTTCGAACCATACGCACGCTGCCCGCATATACTAATGAGAAAACATAACGCAGGTATTTTCATGGATCATATTGACAATTTTGCTTCACCCCGAAGACCGGACCGAAACGTGATCCGGGTATTTTCCGCAATCATTGAAGACATCTCCCGGGACCGCGGCACCTTCTTTGTAACCATTTCTTATACGAACTGTGCCGGATGCGACAGACCGTCGGATACGGTCCGGCTCGTTGTCAGTCAGGATACGGACATTTTTGACGAGCAGGGACGCAGCATCCGCCCGGGGGAACTCGAACGCGGCATGACGATAGACGCCAGCTTTTCTTCCGCCATGACAAGAAGCATTCCTCCGCAGGCACAGGCATTTTTCATCCGGGTAACCGAACGGCCGGTCCAATCCGTTACGACTACCGGCAGAGTTGCAGAAGTCAATACACGCAGCAATTTTATTATCGTACTGACGAGCCAAAATCCTTCCTCCGCAATCCGATTTCATATTCTTCCTGATACGGTCATTTTGGATCTGTTCGGAAGACGCACCCGCCTTTCATCGTTACGGCCGGGATTTCGGGTTCGTGTAGAACATGCATCTTTTATGACGGCAGGCATTCCTCCGCAGACGACCGCATTTACCGTTCAAATCATTCGTTAAGTTCGCTCCTTACCGATAGAAAATCAATCCGGCGATCCCACTTACGGCCATGATGAAAACCGGATTGATTTTCCATTTTCGCAGTAAAAACAATGCCGTTAAAAACAAACATAGCGCGGTGCCGTTCAACGTCTCCGCATGCGGTTCCAATTGGCCACCGCCGAATAAAGCCGTTATAACGATTGTCAAAGCAGCTGCCATAATAAGCCCCAGCGAAGCAGACTTTAATCCGTTCAGCACTTCCGTTACATAAGCGGACTGGCGATGCTTTTGAAAAAAAAGATAAAAGGACAGCGCTATCATTACTCCGCACAAAATACAGCCGATCGTTGCTGCCAGCGCTCCTGGAATCCCTCCCATTCGAAGTCCGACAAAAGTAGATGTATTTACGGCCAAAGGTCCAGGCGTCATTTGTGAAATCGTAATCATATCGGTAAACGTTTTTTCACTCAGCCAGGCGGTTTTTTCCACAACCTGCTCTTTTATGAAAGGAATGACCGCATAACCTCCGCCAATACTGAACAGCCCTATTTTTAAAAATACACAAAATAATTTCCACACAGCATTCATTTTTCAGTCCTCTTTTTATAAAACACCGACAGTATGCATAACAGACTGCAGACCGACAGTATCAAAGCCACATTTATTTTTAATACGAAACAGGCCGTTAAACGACAGCGGCACGAGCGCAGATAAAAATACGGACTTTTGTTTTACAATCATGGCACACATATCCGCTATAAAATCAATCATCAAAGCCGCAACTCCTGCTTCCATCCCTTTTAACACTGCCGCAAGCACCGCATTGGAAATAAACATCTGATAACATGCCGACACAAAGGCCAGAATGACGAGCGGCGGAGTAATGGCTGCCACGCAGCTGATGAACGCACCTGCCAAACCGGCGGTTTTGTATCCGGCCAGTGCGGAAAGATTGATGGCAATCGCTCCGGGCGCCGACTGCGCTACCGCTGCCATATTGATTAACTCTTCTTCCGTAAACACCTGTTTTTTGACAACAAAAAAACGGCGCACCATCGGAACAATCATATAGCCGCCGCCAAAAGTAAACGCACTGATAAACATATTAACCGCAAACAGCCATCCGTATTGTTTGATTTTCCGTTTCACATCTTAATTCCTCCTGTTTTTTTGTATGTTTTATTATATCGCTTGTTTTGCAATCTGTAAAATGATATAATTTTATATATCCCATCTATTTTATTCATGCTTGAAAAGGAGAAACCATGATTCTGCGACATCTGGAAATTTTAGAAGCCATTGCAGATACCGGAACATTTACAAATGCTGCAAAAAAACTCCATGAATCCCGCGGTATATTAACTTCCTGCAGAAATTTGGACAGGAGAATCTCCCATCTGGAAGAACATACTCCTGTCCACATTGTGTCAAGCATTACGATTGCATCTTTTCTGCTGCCTGCTATCGTCACATGCCTATGGAAAATCAAATGTTCGCGTTGTATCACAAAAACGCCTGCATGACAAAGCCTTTTCAGGCAGTGCTCGACCTGCTGAAAAATAAAAAAGAACGATTGCATTTATAAAACCTTACATCCCGCACGAATTTTGCAGCTGCTGATAAAGCGTTAATACGTGCTGCGGCTCTTTGCCATATAAAAAATAGTAATCAATCTGACCGGTTCCATTTGTATAAATATAGTTCCCATACATCGGTATGGTGCAGCACATAACCGTATGCGAAGATGCCACGCCTATGCCGTATCCGCGTCCGGAAACAAGCAGCGGCATACGCATTTTTTTACCGCCAAAGCTGATGTACCTTGCCTTTGTGTTTATCCGCTCCAAATCGTCTGCCAAAAGTCCTTTGGCAAACAGCGGTTCCTGATTGGTCCACTCAAAAAACACCCATGTTTCCGGCTCCCGGTCAGACACTTCACACTGACGTGGCAGCGCCGCCTTTTCTGCCAGAAGCAGTTTTTGTTGCCTGTCATAAAACTGCAGCGCACCGGTTTTTTTATCAATCCGGACAGTCAGGCTGTCCGTCTGTGCTTCCACCAGATTTTTTCCGTCTTTTACTTTCCAAAAGTCTGTCTGCTGCGGTTCCTGCTCCCAATAGCCGGGTTCAAAAGGTTCCATAGTCCCTTTTCGAAATTGTACCCGTATTACCGTATCGCAGATCGGCGTCAGCCGCAGCGTTCCGTAACTGCCGATGCACTCAATATACTGCTTTGTCTTTCTGACCATACGTACGGCATTGTCGATACGCCCGTGTCCTTTTGGCCGCAGCAGAGCGTTATCCGGGCATTCTCCAAAACGATGCGAAGATGCATTGATCGGCTGTTTTTCAGAAGACGGCTTTTTTTTCGGAGTCCGCACCTGAATCGGCTTTGGGCCGAAAGAGCTGCGCGCAATCCGTTCCTGTTCTCCCTGCCGCGCTTTTAACAGCTCCTGTTCTCTGGCTGTCGTTTCCTCTTTTTGATATCTTACCGCTTCAGTACGCACTTCATTTTCCAGTGACTGCATCCGCTTTTCGTCAGATACCGGTTTTGCGATCAAATCGGTCAGATTTCCCAGATGAACGACTTCCAGTTCATGCAGCGCACGGGTTGCGGCGACGTACAAAAGCTTCACGTACGCATCCTGCGGCGGGTAACTGTCATTGGACGGGTCGTACAGCAGTACCGCATCAAATTCCAGTCCTTTTGTATAAGCTACCGGCAGCACCATAACCCCGCTGCCGAATTCCGCCGTCTGCAGGTTGCTGCCGGCAACCACAATCTCCGGTTCCAGCATACTGCAGACGGATGCTGCCTGCTCCTCATCTTTGCAGATAACCGCAATCGTCTCGCGTCCATCTTTCTGCCAGCTGCGAATCCGGGTTATCATCTCCCGTATCATTTGTTGATGCGTACCGCATTGCTTCACACAAACATCCGACCCATGGCGGCTGATCGGCTCGACCGGATATACCGGAAAGTTTCCGTGTCTCAGTATTTCCGTCGCAAACCGGGAAATTTCCACCGTGTTGCGATAACTTTTTTTCAGCAGTCCGAAATGGTCATATGGCCCGGTCAGAATCAGCTCCTGTAGCTGCCGCCAATCATTCAGCCCGTAACCGAAGTGGATATTTTGCGATACATCGCCCATAATGGTATACGTACATCCACGCAGACAATATTCCAGCACACCATAAGCCATCATGCCAAAATCCTGTGCTTCGTCAATGATGACATGTGTTGCTTCCCGGATACCGTCCGTCTCCTTGATGCGCTTGTAAATATATGCAAGCGCCGCCAGATCATACACATCAAATGCATATTCCTCATACGGTACGGCTTTTCCTTTCTGCTGCTGAGCCTGTAAAAACCGTTCATACACTTCATAAACGGAACCTTTCCAAACGTCCTTTCCAAAATGCCAGCGCATCAGACGACGCAGTTCCTTTTTCTCCGCCGCCGTATAAGTCACATATTTCCCGGACATTTCGGTATCCAGCCTGGACAGAAGAATCTCGTTGAGCATGCAGATGCGCCCCTGCATGGAAAGCCGCCCCATCGACTGCAGATAGCTGTCAATCTCCGATGCCTTCAGCAGCAGCGCGCCGTTTTTTGGCACACGCACATCCGCCTTTGGAATCGTCTCCTGTTCCAAAGCCGCACAAAACTGTTCCAACTCATGAAACCATTCCAAGGTTCCTTTCATACGGGCGCCTGTTTCTTTTTTATCCACCGGTCGAATCTGACAGTGGAGCGGATCCCAGTCTTCATATAAGAGCCTTGTAAACAGCTCTTCCATCGTCATCTGTGACACGCCGTATACATCCAGCTCCGGCAGCACTCCCGTAATATAATTTAATAAAATCCGGTTGCTGCCGATAATATAAAATCCTGCGGCCGAAACTGCTCTTCATAATTGTATAAAATATAGGAAATGCGGTGCATCGCTACCGTCGTCTTACCGGAACCTGCCACTCCCTGTACGATAAGGTTTGTTTTCGGAGACTGCCTTATCATTGCATTCTGTTCTTTTTGTATCGTAGCAATAATTTCCCCCAGCACTGCCTTTTTGCTTTTTGCCAGATACTGTGTCAGCAGATCGTCGTTTGACACGACATCCGAATCATAAAAATCTTTCAGCCTGTCGTGTTCAATTTCATACGTGCGTTTTCGTATCAAATCAATAGCGAACCTGCCTTCATTTTTCACCGTATACGTACACGGGCCGACCGCATTTTCATAGTAGACCGAAGCAACCGGTGCACGCCAGTCTATCACAAGCGGATGAGCATTGCTTCCCGCAATGCCTGTGCGTCCGATATAATACGATTCCGCCTGCGGCTGTTTTTCATCTTTAAAATCAATCCGCCCGAAATACGGCTTTTTTCGTGCCTTCTGGCAGCGCAGCAAATCACGCCTGTTTTCCTGAATCTGAGAATGCGTATTGTGCAGCAGCGCCAGTGCTTCTTTGTCTTTTGTTCCATACACTTCCATCAGATCATCCAGTTCATCGGTCAGCTGACGGATATACGTCTGCGTTCGGACCAGATTATCCTGCGCCACCTGAATAATCTCCGCCAGCTGTTCTTCTTCCGCCTCCCGCGTCAGTCCGGGGACCGGGCGGCTCGTCTTTTCTGCTTCCATCACTTCCTCCTGTTTCCAATCTGAATACCGCTTAAATCCAGTTTTGTTCCACATTCCTTTTCAGTTCCGAAAATAAAGGATAAAACTGTGCTTTGGTCTGTTTGATAATATCCAACGCCACGGCCCTGTTATAAGAATGCGTCACATTATTTCGAGCCTGCAGGGCGGTCAGCCAGGCTTCTTCATCCGTAATCATGGACGCCTGGTATGCCGTTTTTATAATGAATTTCGGCGAACCTGTCGCCGCTCCTTCATAGCCATGCGACTCCAAAATCTCTTTCATCATTTTCCAGGACTGCTCAAAGCATATTTCATACAATGCTACCAATCCTGTCATAACTACATTATTATATGGTTCTTCATACAGATAAATATCTTTTAGGTTCATCCATGCCGAACAAAAGTTTTCATATTTTTCATATAAAACTCTCCCCTCAGCTGCAATCGAATCTCTTAATTCCTGCTGCATTGCGCTATTTAAATCCACAACATCAAACTTTAACAGCGTAGATGTTTCTTCTTCCACATCCAGTGCAAATCTGACCACATCCTTACCACTGACAGCCAGATCTATATCACTGACCCTTTTATAATCTCCCCTTGCTCTGGAACCAAATAGAATCACTTTGTCTATCCCATATTGTTCTGCAAGATGACAGATTTCATGTATTACCTGCGGCTTTATCCCTGTATTTTCCATATTCGTTCCTGCCTGTTCCTTTTCCCGCTCACTGTGCCTGCTGTCTGAATATCCGAACGCCCATCCAAATCATCCACACATAAGCCAGTGTCTTTGGTATCATTAACATACCAATCACAGGCATGGTACCGCTGAACAGAACGACCGGCAAATAAAATCCAAACGACAAAGCCACTGCGACCGGCATATACCGAAATGCCATAAGACCTGTTTTTTTCGTTTCCTGCGCAAACAGCACAAGAATGATAACGCCCATAATGGCAAACGGGACGTTACGTAAAATTCCATACGCCAATGGCTGTCGGTATGTCAGCCATTCATTCTGCGGCAGCAGACAAAATCCGATCCGCAGCGCTGCAAGTCCATATAACAGAAGTGACAGATTTTTTCTTTCTCCAATCTGAAAGTACTCTCGCCAGACCGCATACAAAATCAGGTAAAAATCGTCATGGTGATCGACGTTACAAACTTTCCGATCCCAAGAGCAGCCGCATTTGCTTCCAATCCCTGTGTAAACAGCGCATAACTGCGCGGAAGCAGATGAAATGCATCTCCCGCTCCCAGGAGCGCCGCCATACATCCTAATTTTCTGACAAGTTTCGTCTGTCCCCGTAACAGCATCGTAAATCCTGCTGTCAATGCAAATCCCAGATATAAAATATCAAATATTGTTTCCGCTATTGCCTGTGCCATATATATGTCCTCCTAATCATTTTAATAAAGAATGCGCCGGATTACAACAACAAAAAACTCCATCTGCGCATCTTCTGCTTTCAGCAGTTCCATAAAATTCATTCGAATAAATTCCGCAAACCGTTCCTTTGTAAAACTGTCGTCCCAGATACCGTTGCGGATTCCGGTATCCTGCTCCATTCTCCTTATCAGCATTTCTTTTAACTGCTGCTGTGCCGAAGCCATTGACTCCTTTCCCGCACGCTGCACTCCGCCTAAACTGCTCATCAGCGCACCGGCCGACTGTCTGATTTCATGCCGCAAATAATGATACATCTGCAGCAGCGCTTCATAGAAGGAATCGGCCGTTACGGCAGCATCCATCTTATACAACGCCTGTTTCCAGTATTGTTTTGTAAGCGCCAGCAAAATCTCATCTTTGCCGGAAAAATAATTGTACACGGTGCCGCCGGAGACGCCCGCCCTGTTTGCAATCGAACGGATATTCAGCTTTTCTATCCCCTGTTCGTCTGCAAGCGCACGCGCTGTTTCCAACAATATGTCCCGTAACTTATCATCTTTCTTTTCATAATCTCCCCCTTTGCATTTTTCTGAACACGTTCATTTATATTGTATCGATTCTAGCGTACATTGTCAAGTCTCTTCTGAACGTGTTCATTTAAAAAAAGACAAGGAAAAAGAGCAGCCATCCGATGCTGCTCTTTTTCCGATTGTAAAGACTAATTACATTCTTATACTATTGTACTATTTCTGCTTTACGGTAAGCTTACATGATACGCTCTTTCCGCCTACGGTCGCCTGAATTGTTGTCGTACCTGCTGCTTTTGCCGTTACTTTTCCTTTGCTCGTTACCGCTGCTACCGCTTTGTTGCCGGAGGTCCATTTAATATCACCGGTTAAGCCATATGCTTTTGCTTTAAATGTATATGTCTGTCCAACCGTAAGCTGTTTTGTAGAAGCAGTCATTTTCACAGTCGGATTTTTAACGGTAACTTTGATCTTTAACTTATAAGTAGTATCATTCTGTGTTACTTTTGCGGTAATTACAGCCGTTCCTTTTGCTTTGGCCGTTACTTTTCCGTTCTGGTTCACAACAGCTACCTTTTTGTTGTTTGAGCTGTAAACAACTTTTGCATCATCTGCCAGTCCGTTGATCTTAACATTGAACTTCCGGCCCACATATGCTGTCTTCTTATCTGCCGCACTCGGAACTTCCGCCGGTTTGGTACCTTCCACAAAACGTGGATTTGCATCAATTACAAGCGGACCTTCTTTTCCAAGTTTTTTCACTTTTTCAATCAAAGCAATATTATCGGCTACATTCGTATTTACCGAAGATATGCTGTCGTCTACAAATGCCGAATATTTGTTGCCGCCCGTTGCCAGATATTCATTCGTTACAAGCGTATAGGTCTTTTCCGGATCAATGGCCGTACCGTCTGCCAGACATACGTCAAATACCTGCTGATCTTCCGGAAGGCTCAGGTCATATTTTGCGGTCAGACCGGACATCTGCATGTTGGAAGAATCGTTGCCAACGACCTGCTCAAGCAGTTTCACGATCTGGCTTCCGTTCATTTCAATCTTATAGATCAGATTGCCAAACGGCGCTACCGTATAGATATCGTTCACTGTCAGCTTCTTTGCTTCAAAATTGGTACGAATGCCGCCATCATTACAAAAAGCAAAATCCACACCTTCATCATAGCGCATTATATCCGTAATCCAGTTGCCCATAACGGATGTCAGCGTGCCTTCGATTAACGTTCTTTCCAATGCTACCGGAAGTTCTGCAATTTCTTCATTTAAAAGCGGCGCTACTTCATCTACTGCCGTATTGGAAATCTTAAGAATGTCTTCGTCAAAATCTCCTTTGTTTTCTTCCGTATATTTTAATTTGTCCGCATTTTCATAAATGTCAATGTATTCCGGCGTGGTTACCGATACTTTGTTGTCTGCGCCAATAGTCATCGTTGCCGTTGCAAAGCCTCTTGCTTCCCGGTTCCCCTGTCCGTAAGGAATGCCATTGCTTCCTGTGCCGACTTTAATCTGATGGGAATGTCCGCCTAACAAAATATCAATATAGCCTGCTTCAAATTTCTCTACGGCTTCCTGTGCATCATCATGAGCCAGTACGATAACCGCATCTGCTTTTCCTTTTGTCTTTAACTCTTTTGCAAGATCATTTACTAAAGATGCATCCTCGCTGATTGTATAAGGAGCAATGCGCTCAGCCATAATGTCTGCGGAATATTCATCCGCCCAGCCGATTACCGCAATCTTTTTGCCGCTGCGTTCTATTACGGTATATGGCTTTGCAAAGTCTACCGGCTTGCCTGTTTCTTTTACAAAAATGTTGCATGCCAGCATTGGAATCTGGCTGTCTGCCAGAGTCGCCTGATTTGTCGTTACTTTTTCAATCCCCCAGTCGAACTCATGATTTCCGACTGCAGATGCATCAAATTTCATCGCATCCAGCGTCTGAATCAGATACTTTCCGAATGAAAGATTGGAAAGCGGTGTTCCCTGGAACGTATCCCCGCCGTTTAACGCAATGACATCACCTTTTGCACGATAGTCGTTAAAAAGCTTTGCCATATAAGCCAACCGGTACTGGTACTCCGCTTTGTCACTGCTTGGTGTCTCAACCAGATGTCCATGAATATCGGTCGTCTCCAGCAGGGTAATGACTACGTCCCCTTCTGCTGCCTGCACCTGATCGAATGACATGCCTGCCATTCCAAGCATCAGTGCCAGTGTCAAAAACAATGACAGCAGTTTTTTCATTTTTTGTAACATAAATTCCCTCCCTTTCCTGTCACAATATTTTAGTGTTTGTTAACAATGCCAGTTTCATTGTTCTTTTTATTTTATAGGAAATCTGACGAAAAAGCAACCTTATTTTTCCTTTTTTTAGGGATTATTTATTTCAACTCCTGTTTTAAATGAAAACGGCTGACCAGTTCATGCAGACGTTTTGACTGATCCGATAACTCCGCACTTGTCTGCGCACTGTTCTGTGCCGCGGAAGAATTGGACTGCACGACGTTGCTGATTGCATCTACATGTTCCGCCAGTTTTTCCAGTACCGCTTTCTGATTCTGTGACGCATTGCTGATCTTATCCATCGCACCTAAAACCGCTTCGGAGTCGTTCATTACGGATACCAGTGACTGTGCCGTATGGTCCGCAATTTCCATCCCATTTTCCACCGCATTTAAAGAAGTCCGTATTAAAGACGTTGTCTGACTCACCGCAGCCGCGCTCTTGGAAGCCAGTTCATGGATTTCATTTGCAACAACCGCAAACCCCTTTCCTGCCTCGCCTGCCCTTGCCGCTTCAATCGACGCATTTAAAGAAAGCAGATTTGTCTGCTCGGCAATATCTTCGATAGTTTTTACAATTTTTTCGATCTCACCGGACGACTGGCTGATCTCAGCCATTGCCTGTGTCATATGATCCATTTCTTTATTGCTTTCACGAATCTTATGTCCCACTTCGGAAACAGCCGCATTTGCTGTCTGCGCATCTTTCGCATTGGCAGAAACATCTACGGAAAGACTTTCAATCGAAGCTGCCAGCTGCTCGATTGCCGCGGCCTGCTCCGCCGCACCGTCCGAAAGCGTCTGTGCCCCACCGGAGACATGTTCGGAGCTGGCGGACACTTCATCTGCCGACTGCACAATCTCATGCAGCGTTTCATTTAAAGACTATGAGATTTTCTCAATCGACATCTGAATCGGAATAAAATCGCCGATATAATTTTGCGTAATCGCAATATCCATATGGTTGTCTGCCATTTTGGACAGCTGTTCGGAAATATCTTTTACATAACTGCTCAGTACCGCACTGATATGATTAAACGCCTGCGAAAGCTGTCCCAGTTCATCCTGAGAGCAAATATCTATCTGAATATTCAAATCGCCTTCTTCCAGTCTGGCCGCCTTTTCCGTAATCACCTGAATCGGTTCCAGATATCTTTGAATCATACGGTTTACGGTATACAGCAAAATAACGCCAAGCAAAACTACAAGAAATGTTAGTTTTCCTGTGCTTTCAATAATAGCCCAGTAAAATTCACTGCTGTTGACGGCCATATGTAAGGACCACGCGGTTTTTCCGCTTATGGTAAAAGGAATCGTTACCGTCATTCCGCTTTTACCCGTACCGAAGTTTTTGCCGCTTTTAATAAGAAATCGGCTGTTCTCATACGTTCCCTGCGGCATCTCATACACTTTATGTGCATACGATTCCAGCTTTTCAAAGCCGACATCCGCAGCCGGCAGTCCGACTTTTTCCACATCTGCGGAATCTACCAGAACCGTTCCGTCTTCGGCAAGCGCTGCCAGATGTGCCGTTTTATAATTGGTGCTTACCAACAGCTGTTCCTGCATATTGTTCAGGCCCATGTCCACGCCCGTAACACCCAGAAACTCCCCCTGTGCATCAAAAACCGGCGCAATAATGCTGATCATCATAATATTTTTTCCCATCAGCTCATAGACATAAGGGTCCATCACATACGGTTTTCCGGTTTCTTTTATCTGCATATAATATTCTTTCGTATAATTGTCAAATGCATCCTCGTGTTTTTCAAATACATATCCGGTTTGTTCCTCATTTGGATACACCACGGCCTCATAGGCAATATCTCTGCGATGAACCTCGTATGGGTCTCCGTTTTCATCCGCGATCGCATTTTGTTCGAAATAAGCAAATGCCGTCGGATATCCCCCGCCGCTTTCCAAAAGTCCTACCAGCGCAGTATCAATGGCATTTCTCTGCTCTTTCGGGTCCAGCGTGGAAATATTTCGGAGGGAACCGGCAAAACCTATTACTTTTCCATATGCATTTTCAATATCATTTGCAACCAAAAATGCATTTTCATAAGCGGCTGCCGCCAGCTTTTCCCGATTTACCCGAATCAGTGCTCTTGCAGCAAGAAAAGCAGACATCAAAATGGTCAGTAGAAAGATACCGGCAGTGATTACCGCCATTTTTGAAATAATCTTTTTGCTAAGGCTGCTCCGATCTGCTGTCGGCAGCTTAGCGTTCTTTTCTCTGTGTAGCATAACATCTTCTCCCGTTTAATTTTTTTAAATAAATCCTATTATAACTTTATTTTCCAACGAAGTCAAATGCATACCGCATTTTCATCCGATATTCATCCCATTATTTGTTACTGTTCCCACCTGCGGTGCTCACAGTAACCATTATTTTTCCAAAATAATTAAAATATGGAAGAACTTTCGATCGAAAATATCGCAGCCATTCTGAAAGTCCCCAAAGGCACCGTAAAAAGCAGGCTGCACCGGGCCAAAAAATAATAAAACAAGAACTGGAGGATGCACATTATGAACGATCCTATGAATGAATTGTTAAAGCTCGCACTTGCTCCTGCGGATGTATCCCGAACCGGTGACAGTAGTGAAAAAACACCAAAAAGCAGACTGTCGCCTGCAGACAGACAACGTCTGAACCATCTGAATACGGCGATTTTGTCCGAAGTAAAGGAGAGAGAAAAAATGGGAAAATATGAAACATATCGTAAAAAAAGTGTACAGGCCGCAGCCATAGCCGCCACTCTGATACTTGGTTTCGGATCCGTATCAACGATTGCCGCATACCGGTTTTTAAATCCGTCACAGGTAGCTACCGAAACAAACAATCAAAAACTGGCCAAAGCATTTCAGGGAACCGACGCACTGTTTATCAATGAAACGCAGACCTGCGGCGATTACAACATAACCTTACTTGGCAGTACTTCCGGAAAAAATATCGGCGATACGATTCCTGCCGACATTGCCGAAGATGAAATCTATGCCGTGCTGACGTTAAAACGTACCGATGGAACCCCTCTTCCAAAATTTAACACACCGGAACACGCAAAGCTGCCATTCTTTCCGTCTTTTTATATTAAAGGTCTGAATCCGGCCCGCTATAATCTGGACAGCATGAATGGTTTTTATACGTCCTGTGAAAAAAACGGCGTATATTATTATATCGTGGCCATGCGCAATATTGAAATTTTGCCGACAAAGGCATTTACGTCGGGCTGTGCAGTGCAGGAGAAGACGGCGACTATAACCCGGATGCTTATACTTTTTATAAAAAAGCAGAAAAATTACCGGCAGCAAACAATTTGACGGCGTTAACGCATTGTTTGTGCTGCCTGTCGATCAAATCAAGCCGATCCAAAACAAGCCGAAACGTTTCTGCAAAACCTGAATACCTCGGTCACACCACAATCTGAGACACTTACAAAAGAAGAAGAAAATGCGAACAGGCAAACAAAAAATGATACGGCTTGCCGATGCATTTTTTGAAACGATTACAGCGGAAACGATCGACGACCTGTGCGAAATAACCGATTCCCAGATCTGCGTACCTGATAAAGACGGCGTATTCACCTACTCATTCCCAATCGGTGACAGCGATACCGGCTATCAAACCGAAAAAGTAAATGACCGCATGAAAGATAAGACACCCGGTGTCTTAAACATTCCGGACGGTTATGGTATCGGCAGCTACAACGATCATTATTATAAGATAGAAACGATGCGCTTTACCGCTTATAAAATGAATTCGGACGGCACCGTTACAAGGATTACCTATCGTCCGAATGAGCAATCAATCCAAAAAATCAATTCCAAATATAACGCTGATTGATGGAAACGGTCAGGAACTGCTTGCTCTCACCTCTGCTTTGTGATACAATCAAACCGGTTTGACACATTTGAAAAAGAGGGATTGTATGTATCACACACATTTGGAA
Source organism: Eubacterium plexicaudatum ASF492 (assembly GCF_000364225.2). Lineage (GTDB taxonomy): Bacteria > Bacillota > Clostridia > Lachnospirales > Lachnospiraceae > Eubacterium_J > Eubacterium_J plexicaudatum. The sequence goes on along the minus strand of NZ_AQFT02000001.1, from coordinate 1,242,476 downwards.
AACTGTCGGAAGGAATCTGTCGAACTTCATAAACGCTGCAGTCGGATTTCCTTCCTGCGTTTTATAACGGCTGCCGCCGCAGTCATTTTTTTCTGTCTCGGATATGCACAGCGCCTGCCTGCCGCTGCTGCTGCCATATTATTTTTTCTGCTTGTACGCCGTAATCACGTACTGAAAGACAGACTGGATTATCTGTCCCATTACGAATCGGTCATTCTGGACTATGAGGCAAGGCTTGACAATGGCTGGAAACGATTTTCCGAAAACGGTACACGATATGAAGACGGCGCACCCATCTATGCCGCCGATCTGGACATCATTGGAAAAAACTCGCTCTATCAGTATATCTGTACGGCCGGCACCGTTTTGGGACAGGACCGGCTTGCCGGATGGCTGCTGCAGCCGGACGAAGATATTGCATCGATGCGTCTGCGCCAGCAGGCCGTAGAGGAGCTTGCGCACAAAACAGAGTTTACACTGCATTTTGAAGCATCTGCAAGGCCGTTAAAAGCACAGGATTACGCCGTATCCCAAAAGAACCTGCATGCTTTTTTTGACGCAGCAAAGCAAAATACCGAATCTTTTGCATTGCTGCAGCCGGCAATCCGAATCTTTCCGGCATTAACCCTTACCTTTTTTTGGCTGTATCTGTGCGGCATCGCACAGGACCGGATGCTTTCCTGCTTTCTGACAGCCGCTATGCTCCAGTTGGCCGCCTCCTTTTTGGCACATCGAACCCACACCGCGCTGCTTGCTCCCGTATACAAAATGAATCAAACGATTGCTCCATACCGCACGCTGCTGGAACAGCTGGCAGAAGAATCTTTTACCGGTCCTTATTTACGGCAGCTGCAGCAAACTCTGTTTCAAAATAGCAAACAAAACAACAGGCAAACCAACAAACACAAACAAACAGGCGCCACGCAGACAAGTGAAGCCGTTTCGGCCTTTCGCAAACTTCACTCGATCGCCGATCTGGTCGTACTGCGGCATAATGTCTACGCCAGCCTGTTGTTAAACAGTCTGTTTTGCTATGATTTCCACTGTGCACAACGATACCGCAGGTGGATCGCCGAATATGGGCACCTGCTGCAGCCGTGGCTGGAAACAATCGGATGTATGGAAGCTCTGATCAGCCTGGGCACAATTGGCCGCACAAGACAGACACACACGCTGCCGCAGCTTTCGGACAGCAGCAAGCCCGTAATATCCGGGACCGATCTGAGGCATCCGCTGCTGCGGGAAGAAAACGCCATTGGCAACGACTTCGAACCGACGCACCGCACGTGCATCATTACCGGATCGAATATGTCCGGCAAAACCACGTTTATGCGCACTATCGGCGTAAATCTTGTACTTGCCTATGCGGGCGGATTCTGCACTGCCACGGAGTTTTCCGCTTCCTATATGAAAATCTGCACTTCCATGCGCACTACGGATAATGTAAACGAAGGCATCTCTTCTTTTTATGCGGAACTGCTGCGTATGCAAAAAATTGTGGAAGCAGGCAGGCTGCAGCGTCCCATGATCGCTCTGATTGACGAAATTTATAAAGGCACCAATTCCAAAGACCGGATTCTGGCAGCGCAGGAAACGATAAAAAAACTTTCGAAGCCTTTTATTCTGACGATATTAACCACGCACGATCTTGCATTATGCGATCTTGAACATGATCACGATGTAAATGTGCAAAATTATTATTTTACCGAACAATACGCCGAAAATCAGATTTTATTCGATTATAAAATCAGACATGGACGGTGTGAAACTTCAAATGCACGGTATTTGCTGCATATGGCCGGCATTTTATAATTTTGCATCTGCCGGTGCCCTGACCACACGATAGGTACGCAAAAAACCGCAGGTAATTACTACCTGCGGTTTTTATTTGATTTTTTAATTTATTTTTTAGTTATTCTTTGGCACATCTTTCATACTAAAGCTCAGGCGGCCCATCTTGTCTTTGCCAAGGCAGACAACGGTAACGATATCACCAAGCGTCAGTACATCTTCCACGTGATTGATTCTTCCTTTTGTAATCTTGGAAATATGCACCATACCCTCTTTGCCCGGAGCAAACTCAATAAACGCCCCGAATTCTTTAATGCTGATAACCTTGCCTTTCAATATCTGGCCTTCTTCAAAGTTCGTCGTAATGATCTCAATCATTTCCACGGCTTTTTGCATCATCTGCTTATCCGTACCGCAAATAGATACGGAACCTTCATCATTGATATCAATCTTTACATTCGTACGTTCAATAATTTCGTTGATCGTCTTCCCTCTCTGTCCGACCACATCTCCGATTTTCATCGGGTCAATCTGAATCTGAATAATCTTCGGTGCAAGCGCTGCGACTTCCTTACGCGGCTCTGCTATCGCTTTGGACATTACTTCATCCATAATATAAAGTCTTGCTTCTCTCGTCCGTTCAATGGCTTCTTCTACGATCGAGCGGGTCAGTCCATGGATTTTGATATCCATCTGAATCGCCGTAATGCCTTTGTGTGTTCCGGTTACTTTAAAGTCCATATCCCCGAAAAAGTCTTCCAGACCCTGAATATCGGTCAGTACAACGTAATCATCATCGGTATCGCCTGTTACAAGACCACAGGAAATGCCGGCAACCATTGCTTTGATCGGCACTCCGGCTGCCATCAGTGACAGACAGGAAGCGCAGGTCGATGCCATTGAGGTGGAACCGTTGGATTCAAACGTCTCCGATACGGCACGGATGGCATACGGAAACTCCTCTACGGAAGGCAGTACCGGAATCAGCGCTTTTTCCGCCAGCGCGCCATGTCCGATTTCTCTGCGTCCCGGACCTCTGGATGGTTTTGTCTCGCCTACGGAATATGACGGGAAATTATAGTGATGCATATATCGTTTTAATACAATATTTTCATCCAGACCGTCGACTTTTTGTACTTCCGACATCGGCGCCAGTGTTACAATGTCGCAGATCTGTGTCTGTCCGCGGGTAAACATGGCGGAGCCATGCACTCTAGGAATCAAATCCACTTCCGCTGCCAGCGGACGGATCTGGTTGATATCACGGCCATCCGGACGTCTGCGGTCTTTTAAGATCATCTTGCGGACGGTCTTTTTCTGATACTGATAAACGGCTTCTCCAAGTACCGCCAGCCATTCTTCGTTTTCTGCAAATGCTTCCTCAAATTTTTCCGTAATGTTACGGATATTTTCCTCACGCACCTGTTTCTGATCGGTAAATACCGCCTCTTCCATCTCCTGCGGCGTTACGATTTCCTTCATTGCCGTAAACATTTCTTCCGGAATCGCACAGCTTGTATATTCATGTTTCGGCTTTCCGACCTCCGCTACCATATCGTTAATAAACGCATTGATCGTCTGGTTAATATCATGCGCCATATAAATTGCTTCGAGCATCTTTGCTTCTGGGATCTCGTTTGCGCCGGCTTCAATCATAATGACTTTTTCCGTCGTAGACGCAACGGTAAGCTGCAGATCCCCTTTGTCCCATTCCTGCTGAGACGGATTGACGATAAACTGCCCGTCCACCATTCCAATCTGCGTCATCGCGCACGGACCGCAGAACGGGATATCCGAAATACTGGCAGCAATTGCAGCTCCGAGCATTGCCGTAATCTCCGGACGGCACTGCGGATCCACACTCATAACCATATTGTTCAGCGTAACATCGTTACGGTAATCTTTCGGGAACAACGGACGCATCGGGCGGTCAATAACACGGGACGTTAAAATCGCGTTTTCCGAAGCTTTTCCTTCCCGCTTATTAAATCCACCCGGAATCTTACCTACGGCGTACTGTTTTTCTTCATACTCTACACTTAACGGGAAAAAATCAATCCCATCTCTAGGTTTGTCCGATGCGGTCGCGGTAGACAGCACCGTTGTATCGCCATAACGCATCAGCGCCGCGCCATTAGACTGTGCGCACACACGGCCGATCTCAACGACAAGCGTTTTTCCGCCGATTTCCATAGAATAACTTTTATACATTTCTTTTCTCCTTTTTTATTGGTTTGGGTGTCAGAAGGAAACTGCCGCAGCGCTGCCGCTTTGTACGGCAGCTTCCTTTTAACACCCCAACCATATTCTTTTCCGGCCTCAGTCGGTTTTCCGATATCTTTAAAAAGAGCGGAAAAACTCCGCTCTTTTTATACAGAATTATTTTCTTAATCCTAAGCGCTTAATCAAAGTACGGTATCTTTCGATATCACTCTTCTTAAGATAAGCCAGCAGTCCTCTTCTCTGGCCAACCATCTTTAAAAGACCTCTTCTGGAATGATGGTCTTTCTGGTTCACCTTTAAATGCTCTGTCAGCTCGTTGATTCGCTCTGTCAGCAGTGCGATCTGCACTTCCGGTGAACCTGTGTCGCCCGGCTTATTGCCATACTCTTTGATAATTGTCTCTTTCTTTTCTTTTGATAACATAAAAATGTCCTCCATTTATTTGATCATCGCCCGGTTTCACATGATACTCAGTAAAAGGTCGGAGCTTCCATCTACCGAATATGGGCTTACTCATGCCTTTCCAATATAGCACATCTGGCAGCCATTGTAAACTGTTTTTTTAAAACATCCGTCTGCAGCAAATCGGTGTACGGTAAAATGCATTGGACACTTTGATTCCGTCACGGCTGTTGCTTGCATGCACAATCTGCCCATTACCGATATAAATTGCCACATGGCTGATCGAATTGCCGCTGCCATAAAAAATAAGGTCGCCCGGCTGCAGTTCGGAAGTGCTGACACTTCTTCCGTAACCGGCCTGTCCTCTGGAAGAGTGCGGCAGATATACGCCGTACTGTGCCATAATCCGCATCGTAAATCCGGAACAGTCCACGCCGTTTGTCAGGCTTGTCCCACCCCAGACATAACGTCCGCCTACATAACTTAATGCGTTTTGCACAAGCGCATATTTCGTATCCGGCACTTCCGCGCTGCGTTCCGCTTCTGTATAAGGCATTGCTTTTTTCAGTTCTTCAGAAAGATTGACATACTGTGCATTCACAAATCCGTTTTCATCATCCAGTTTGATTTCAATCCATTCTTCGCCTTCTTCCACTACTTCCAGTTCTTCGTCTGTCGTAACAATCGTAAGAATTGTGCAGTCCGTATTCGGCTTTTCTCTTATGTAAACGGTCAGGGTATTTACCGTCGCCATTGTCTTTTTCAACGTTTCAGCCATCTGTCTGGCTTTGTCTCCGGTAATAATATAGTCGCCTCTGACATAGCCGCTGACTTTACCGGAACGAATCCGATACCATCCGTCTTTCGTATCCAAAATCTCACAGCCTGCATCTGCCGGCAGTTTTCCTACAATCTTCGCATCTTCTCCGGCTTCTTCACGGATATTTAAATAATTGCTTACGTTCGCAATACCCAGATTCGTATAACCGCAGATCGTTTCATCCTGAGCATCTTCGATTTTTTTCGAGCGTTTTTTCGCTTTTCCTGCATCCTCTTTCCCATCTTTGGCTTCTTCTGCCGCAAATGCTGTGTGTGGTGCGATGCCTCCGTCCGCTTTTGCAAACATGGACACCTTTGCATTATCATTTAAACACTCCGCCAGCGCTGCGCTGACACCCGCACGAATGGATGCTGCCTGTGTGGCTACCTTGCCCGAACCGCACACCAATGTCATAGCGGCCATAAAAATTGCTCCTGGTTTTATGAATTTGAATTTCATAATATCCTCCTGAATGATTATTATCCGTTGTTTTTATCCTATCATTTTATCGAACGATTGTAATAAATGTGAAACTTTTTTCACAACCTTTTCTTATTATAGCAATATCACCTATCGCTGTCAACGGCGTTGTAACATTTTTGTAACCATTCTGTTGTCAATCCATACGGTTCACTCCCCAGCCACCTGACTATGTCGTGCAAAATATGCGGCTCCGGCCGCAATATCGTTTTCCAGCTGTCTTTTTAACTGTTCGATTCCTTCAAATTTCACTTCCGGCCGTTCAAAATGCAGCAGCTCTATTTTTGCTGTTTTATCATAAACGTCACCGGTAAAATCATAAATATAAGTCTCTGCACCAATCGGATTGTACCCCTCTATGGTTGGCTTTTTTCCGATGTTTGTTATTCCTTTATACCGCTTTCCGTCCAGCCGGACGGCAGACAGGTAAACCCCAAGCGGAGGAAGCAGTTTTTGCGGAAGTGGAAGGATATTAATCGTCGGAAATCCGATCGTGCGGCCTACCCGGTTGCCGTGAATAACCGTCCCCTGTATAAAATAAGGGTATCCAAGCAGTTCATTGGCCAGTTCGATCCGGCCGTTTGCCAGTGCTTCCCGGATATAGGTACTGCTGATATCTCTTCCGTTGTGCCTGATTTTGCTTACAACCTGCACCTGATAGCCATAGGCCTTCGCATACTCCTGCAGCATATGAAAGTCTCCTCTGCGTTGATGCCCGAATCGAAAATCCGTGCCGACAACCATCCATTTCACACAAAGACGCGTTACGACTTCTTGAATAAATCGCTCCGCTTCCATCTGCATGATTTCTTTTGTAAACGGACACTCGATCAGATAGTCTGTGCCGCATTCCATAAACAGCTGCTGTTTTTCCTCATTTGTCGTAATTACCTGCTGCATTGCCCCTGTCCCGTTCGGCGGAATATCAAACGTAAATACGGCCGCTTTCAGTCCGGTTTTTGTCTTTTCCAGTACGGCTTTCATCAAAAGCTCATGCCCGCGATGCAGTCCGTCAAATTTTCCGAGAGACAGAACCGTCGGCTCCGTAAGCTGCAAATGCAGAAAATCTTTTTCATATCTCATGCCCCGTTCCCCCGTTCCATTCCGTCGACCGATTTTTTCGGACCTGCTGTGAGCCGAATATTTTTACAGGCTTATAATCCGCGCGTTTTTCATCTGACGTATACAGTGCATAAAACAACGTGTCCAGATAAACACGGTACGTCCGGCCCGTTTGGACAGCCGGTTCGAAAGCATGCTTCGGCAGACGGTTGCCGTTTCGCAGCATGGTTTGAAATTCCGGCCTGACCTGTACTTTCGGATACTGCGAAAACAGGTGATCTACCGGCAGCAGAATTTCTTGCAGCCGGCCTTCGTCTGCCAGGTTTTGAATCTGCGCCAGCGTCAGTGCATGCTCCCGTTCAAAAATACTGACTTTTGTGCGCACCAGCTCTTCCATACAGCCGCCGCATCCCAGCTTTTTCCCAATGTCATGACAAAGGGTACGTATATAAGTGCCTTTGGAGCAATGGATGCGCAGTCCGACTCTTGGCAGCCGCATCCACAGAATTTCGATGTGACCGATACGAACCTGCCTTGGCTTGCGTTCTACTTCCACACCTGCCCTTGCCAGATCACACAATTTTTTTCCATTCACTTTCAATGCGGAATACATCGGAGGAATCTGACTATAATCTCCGATAAAAGAAGTTATGACATTTTGAATTTCCTGCGGTGTATGCCGCACATCTTTTTGATTTAATACCGTTCCGCTGGCGTCCTGTGTATCCGTTTCCGTTCCAAGCAAAAGTACGGCCTCATATACTTTATCTTTCTCTGTCAGCAGTTCACAGACCTTTGTTGCCGTTCCCAGACATACCGGCAGCACGCCTTCCGCATCCGGATCGAGTGTTCCCGTATGTCCGATTTTTTTCTGCCGGCAGATGCCGCGTAGTTTTGCAACAACATCATGTGACGTATAACCTTTTCTTTATATACATTTATCATTCCGTTCATAAACGATACTCCGTTTCCTATGCATGAATGGCATGACTCATTTGCTGTGCGATCAACTCTAAAATCTGATCCAGGCAGACCTGTGGTTCCAGTCCGGTAGAAGCCCCGGCCGCACGGATATGGCCGCCTCCTCCATAGTGCATGGCTATTTTTGCCACGTTAATGGCATCCGAACCGGAACGAAAACTGATCTTATATTCCGGGTCACATCCTTCCTGCACATCTTTCGGGTAAAAAAACACTGCGGCCTGCACATCTTTTGTAGCGCGCAGCTGGGACACAATGCCTTCCAGATGCTTTGGCAATACGTGAAATTCCTGCATATCTTCTTTGGTCACAATCGAAGAAATACAGGCTCCATTCAGATGCAGCCTGCTTTTTTGAATCGCCCTTGCCAGAATCTGGTTCTGCTCAAATGTTTTTTGCACATACGTCCTGTCCACAATTGCGGTAAAGTCAATCCCCTGTTCCATTAAAAACGCCGCAATACGCATTGTCTTCGGCGATGTGCACGAATACTGAAACAAACCGGTATCATGAATAATGCCTGTATAAATACATTCCGCAATCTGCTTTGTAATCTTTTCTTTTTCGATCAATTCAAAAATCAGCTCCGACGTAGAGCTGGCCTTTGGAAAAATATAACTGTCGTCACCAAAGCCGGCATTGCTGATATGGTGGTCAATACAGATGACACGCCGGGCATTTTTCAGCAGTGCACCGGCCCTTCCGAGCCTTTGTGCATCCCCGCAGTCCTGTACAATCATTAAATCAAACCGCACGGTATCGTCCGGTTCGCTTACAATCTCGTCCGCACGCGGTAAAAATTTAAATATATTGGGAATCGGTTCCAGATATACTTTTGCCCGTATGTGCGGATCATATTCCTTTATATAATTGTAAACAGCCAGACAGGAACCGATACAATCCCCGTCTGGTTTTACATGTCCTGCTATCGCTACGCTGCCCACACCGGCCAGCTGTTCTTTCAAACTGTTCATGGCCTGCCGTCTTCCTCTTCTTCCCCGTCATGTTCCGGTTCATATTCTACTTCCGGCTCAGGCAGATTTTCCTCATCCGTCTTCCGGTTGATCCGGTCGATCATGTGGGACATCGTTACGCCGTATGCAATCGACTGGTCCATAATAAACCGGATCTGCGGTGTATGACGCAGATTCGCGCTTTGTGCAAGGCTGCGGCGGATATAACCTTCCGCGCTTTTTAATCCCTCCAGTGTGTCTTTTTGCGCCTGCTCGTCGCCCAGCACACTGACATATGCTTTACATGTCTTTAAATCCGGTGCGACTTCCACAGAAACAATGCTGGTCATCGGATGAATCCGCGGGTCTTTGATACTGCCGCGGATAATCTCGCTCAGTCTTCTGAGTACTTCTTCATTGATGCGTGTATTTTTTATGCTGTTTTTTCTCATTTTCACACCTTTTATAATGAAAGTCCGCAGCAGCTTCTTTCAGCCGACACTGCTGCAGAAGATTTAACGAGGCACTTCCACCATCTTATATGCCTCTATCTGGTCAAATTCTGCAATATCGTTAAAACCTTCAAATACGAGTCCGCATTCAAAGCCGGTCTTAACTTCTTTTACATCATCTTTAAACCGCTTTAACGAAGCGAGCGCGCCGTCAAAGATCTGTTCGCCTTCTCTCGTAATTCTGCACTTGCAGCCTCTTTCAAAAATACCGTCCTGAATATAGGAACCTGCAATATTGCCGACGCCTGACGCCTTGAAAATCTGCCGTACTTCCGCATGCCCGAGTATTTTTTCTTCAAAGATCGGATCCAGCATTCCTTTCATAGCGGCAGATACATCCTCAATGGCACTGTAAATAACCTTATACAGACGAATGTCCACACCTTCCCGTTCGGCCGTTGCTTTTGCTACCGGATCCGGACGCACGTTAAAGCCGATAATAATCGCATTGGAGGCGGATGCCAGATTTACATCTGACTCGTTCACGGAACCGACACCACCGTGAATAATCTTGACAACGACTTCTTCGTTGGACAGTTTCTGCAGACTCTGCTTGACTGCCTCCACGGAACCCTGTACGTCTGCCTTTACGATAATATTCAGTTCTTTTACATTGCCAGACTGAATCTGAGGAAACAGATCGTCCAGTGACATGCGTGATCTTGTCTCTTCCAAAAGCTTTTCCTTGCTTTCGGAAATATACGTTTCCGCAAAATTTCTGGCTTCCTTTTCCGATTCACATACGACAAACGTCTCGCCTGCATCCGGCACACTGCTTAAGCCAAGGATTTCCACCGGCATGGATGGTTTTGCGTCTTTTACGTTGCGGCCTTTGTCGTCGATCATTGCTCTTACTTTTCCGTAACTGCTGCCGCACGCAACCGGCTGCCCGACTTTTAACGTACCTTTTTGTACAAGAACCGTAGCCACTGCTCCGCGCCCTTTATCCAGCTTTGCTTCGATTACGACGCCACGGGCGTTTCGTTTTGGATTTGCCTTTAACTCCAGCACTTCCGCCGTCAGCAGAATCATTTCCAGCAGCTGCTCGATTCCTTCTTTTGTATGCGCCGATACCGGTACAAAAATCGTACTTCCGCCCCAGTCTTCCGGAACCAGTTCATGTTCGGACAGCTCCTGTTTTACACGGTCAATATTTGCATTTGGCTTATCTATCTTATTGACGGCAACGATAATCTCAATACCGGCTGCTTTTGCATGATTGATCGCTTCTACCGTCTGCGGCATAACGCCGTCGTCCGCTGCAACAACCAAAATTGCAATATCCGTTGAATTTGCTCCACGCATACGCATTGCGGTAAACGCTTCATGTCCCGGCGTATCTAAAAAGGTAATATTTTCTCCGTTGCATTTTACCATATAAGCACCGATTGCCTGTGTAATGCCTCCGGCTTCTTTATCCGTTACTCTGGTATGGCGAATCGCATCCAGCAGCGATGTTTTACCGTGGTCAACATGCCCCATAACACAGACTACCGGCGGACGGGATACCATCTTGCTCTCATCTTCCGCTTCTTCTTTTAACAGTTCTGCGATCACGTCTATCTTTTCTTCCGGTTCCGCAATGCAGTTAAACTCAAGTGCGATTTCTTCCGCATGTTCATAGTCTATTTCCTGATTCACCGTTACCATGGTGCCTTTTAAGAACAGTTTTTTCACAATGACAGACGGCTGTACTTTCATCTTATCTGCCAGTTCCCGGATCGTCATGTGTTCCGGAAGTGTAATGGAACGAATCACTTCTTCTTCCTTCGGCGCAGGCTGAACCGGCGTCTGGTTTTTCTTCTTATGTCCGCTCGTCTTTTCCAGGTTAATATAGCGTTCCTGCTTCTTGCCGCCCAGCTTATCGTATTCTTTGCTGTTTTTCTTGCGGTTATTATCACGGCTTCTGCTGTCGCGGCTTTCCTTTTGTATTTCTTCCGCCGAGGTTTTCACCGGATCTTTATGGAAGCGGTTCGCATTCTGATCTAATTTGCCTTTAAATTCCTTCTGGCGATTTTGACCGACTCTGCCGCCGTTTTTATCACCATAATTATTACCGGAATTCGCTCGATTATTCGAATGATTTTTCTCACCTTTTTGCTCAAATCCCGCATTTTTTCCACCTCTGTCATTCTGGACGCGCTCCGGTCTGCCGTTTGCACCATTTGCACGCGGTCCGCCGCCCTGCGTTTTCCGGATACCTGCGGCACGTACTCCGCGGTCCGCCTGCGTACGTGGCTGCTGCGAACGTCCGCCTGCATTTCCCCTGTCATTTCGATCGCTTCTGTCATTTCTGTCGTTTCTGTCATTTCTGTCGTTTCTATCCATACGTTCCGTGCGTTCACTGCGCTCCGCCTGTTCGCTGCGCTGCGGACTTTCCAAATGTTCCGGTTTTTCTGCCTTTGCAGGTGCCGGTTTTATGATCTCATCGTCCGGCACATGTGCGGACGCCCGGTCATAGTTTGGTCTGTCCGCATTCGGACGAATTGGAATATGTGGTTTTTCTGCCGGTTTTACCGTTCTTGGCCCACGTTCTCTGTTTGTTCGATCCGTACGTTCGTTCGAAGACTTGTTGTTATTGCCGTTCCTGTTGGAATTGGACCTGCGGTTTTGTTTGCTGTACTGTGCGTTAAATACGGCCGTAATACTTGCCTTTTTCTTTGGCCGTGCTTCTCCTTCTTTTTCTTTGGCCGCAGTCTTTGCTTCCGGCTGTTTCGCCTGTTTCGGCGCCTGTTGGGACGATTCTTTTAACGCACCGTCAGCTTTTACAAGCATTTCCAGGTTCGCTTTGATATCAGCCGCTTCCTCTGCTTCCAGTGCATTGGAAGAAGTATATTTTTTCTCTTTATCCTTTGTCTTCTTATTCATATAATCTACGATTACCTTGCTTGCTATCTTAAGCTCTTTTGCAAGTTCATGTATTTTCTGTTTTGCCATATGCTATCTATTACCTCCATTATTCAGTTGTTCTGTTTCCGTTAACTTTTTAACAATTGCTCCCGCCAGATTTTGATCTGTCACTGCCATCGAAGCCCGGCATTCCTTACCGATGCAATTGCCAAGCTGTTTTTTATCCGCATATTCATAAAGTGGTATGTGCCGATACCCGCACATATCCGAAAAATGCTTTCTCGTATTCTGTGACGCATCTTTTGCAAGAATGACCAAACAGGCTTTGCCGCCTTTCACAGCTTTTTCCGTTGAAAACTCTCCACTTGCAATACTCCCTGCCCTGGCTGCTATTCCAATCATTGACAATACCTTATCTGGCCTCAACCGCACTCATCTCCTCTTTTAATTTATGAATGACTTCTTCCGGAATGTTCGTTTTCAAAGAACGTTCCAGTCCCTTTGACTGCAGTGCACGCAGGAGACATTCCGTATTTTTGCAGATATAAGCGCCTCTGCCGTTCATTTTTCCCGTTTCATCCAGGCAAACGTTATTCTCTGCCGTCTTTACGACACGTACCATGCTCCGTTTTTCTTTCGGTTCCCTGCATCCTACACAGATTCGGGAAGGAATTTTTTTCGCTTTCACTCGGCATCCGCACCTTCTTTACCCGTATCATATGCGTCGTCGGCCTGCGCATCATTCCGATCATAGTCGCTGTCTGCTTCCGCGTTGTTTTCATTATCATACTCGCTGTCTGCTTCCGCGTCGTTTTCATTATCATACTCGCTATATGCTTCCGCGTCGTTTTTATTATCATAGTCGCCGTCTGCTTCTGCTTCATACGCATCATAGTCGCTGTCTGCTTCCGCGTCATGCGAATCATAATCGTCGGCGCTTTCTTCCATCATATACTCTTCCGGCTCAAGCTCATCCGCATCTTCATAATCGTTCTCATAATCCAGAAAATCTCCGGCTTCTCTGGCCTGCGTTTCGCTCTTAATATCTATCTTAAATCCGGTCAGACGCGCGGCAAGCCTTGCGTTTTGTCCTTCTTTGCCGATTGCGAGCGACAGCTGATAATCCGGTACTACAACCTTAGCGCTCTTTTCTTCCGCATCTGCGATAACGGAAATGACTTTTGCAGGGCTTAGTGCATTTTCAATCAACATGGCAGGATTATCATTCCATGTGATAATATCAATCTTTTCCCCACGCAGCTCGTTTACGATTGCGTTCACTCTCGCCCCGTTCATACCGACGCAGGCGCCTACCGCATCTACGTTTGGATCATTGGAATGTACCGCAATCTTTGTACGGCTCCCTGCTTCTCTGGCTATACTTTTAATTTCCACAATGCCGCTTTTTACTTCCGTCACTTCGGATTCAAATAACCGTCTGACCAGTTCCGGATGTGTTCTGGAGACAAGTATTTTTGGTCCTTTGGAAGTAGATTTAACTTCCAGTATATACAGCTTAATACGTTCGGTAGGCTGAAAAACTTCTCCCCTTACCTGCTCGTTCTCCGTTAAAACCGCATCTACTTTTCCAAGATTGATGCTGACATTTCTGCCCATATACCTCTGTACGATACCGGTTACAATATCTTTTTCTTTGCTGTAATACTCATCGCAAAGAATCTTGCGCTCTTCCTCACGTATTTTCTGTAAAATAACGTTTTTGGCATTTTGCGTTGCGATACGGCCAAACTCCTTGGATTTTATCTCAATATTTACCATATCACCAAGCTCATACCTGCTGTTGATCATCTTTGCATTGGAAAGACTGATCTCCATAACCGGATCTTCTACCGTTTCCACAACGGTCTTTCCCTGAAACACATGATATTCACACGTTTCCGGATTCATATCTACTTTTACATTCTCGGATTTGCCGAAATGGTTTTTACACGCGGTCACCAGAGATGTTTCGATCGCTTCAAGCAGTATATCTTTGCTGATGTTTTTTTCTTTTTCCAATATATTCAATGCTTCTAACAATTCGTTGTTCATTTTTCGATCCTCCTAATCTATGTGTACTGCCGCACTCAAAAATCCAGTGCCTGACGAATCAGAGCAATATCACTTTTTGCAAAGGAAAGTTCCACATCGTCCTCCGTAACGATCGTTACGGTACTGTCATCATAGGACTGTAACGTCCCGTAAAATTCTTTCTCATGCCGAATTGGACGATAGGTTCGGATCTCAATGTCTTTTCCAAGATTTCTGACATAATCCTTTTCCTTTTTCAGCGGTCTGCCGAGTCCCGGCGAACTTACTTCAAAGGTGTAAGAACCGTCGATATAATCCAGTTCATCCAGAATCGGATTCATTTCTCTGGCTACATCTTCACAGTCATTTACCGTAATTCCGCCTTCCTTATCTATATAAGCGCGCAGAAACCATGTTGCTCCTTCTTTTACATATTCCACATCAACCAGATCGAAATGACGTCTGCTCAGAACCGGTAAGAGCAGCTCTTCTGTTTTCTGTTCATATTCTTCTCTTCTTGACATTCCATACACCTCCTTGTATGCCACTGTGAAACGCTGCAACTGCAGTACAACGCGAATTGAGAGTGGATTGCGGTCCACTCTCAATCAATAGTTACTTTTATTATCCTTAATTAATAAAATAGCACTTTCACTTGTAAAATGCAAGTGTTTACGGAAAATTTATCCGCGATTATTGTCTGAAAAAAATTTTTGAAAAAAATTGTAAAAAACACTTGCATTTTCTATAACGCTGTGATACTATACTTATGGTCATGGTCCGTTGGTCAAGCGGTCAAGACGCCGCCCTCTCACGGCGGAAACACGGGTTCGATTCCCGTACGGACTGTTATCATGCCGGAAATGTTGAAATTCAGCATTTCCGGCATTTGCTTTCTAAAAACGGTAAAAAGCAATCAAAACAGGTCTGTGCGGCAGAGCCTCTTTCAAGGATCCGCTGCACAGACCATACGTTTTGCCTGTCAGCTGTTAATCTTCATATCCGTTCGGATTATTTTTCTGCCATCTCCAGGAATCCGCACACATTTCCAGAATTCCGTTTTCTGCCTTCCAGCCAAGTTCGCGCTCCGCCTTGTCCGCATTGGAATAGCAGGTTGCAATATCGCCTGCACGACGCGGCTTGATCGTATAAGGAATTTTCACATCGTTTGCTTTTTCAAAATTTTTCACAATATCCAGCACGCTGTATCCATGCCCGGTTCCAAGGTTGTAAATGCAAAGACCGGCATTTTCTTCAATCTTCTTTAACGCTTTTACGTGCCCTACCGCAAGGTCTACAACGTGAATGTAGTCTCTTACGCCTGTGCCGTCCGGCGTATCGTAATCATCTCCGAATACACCCAGCTCTTTTAATTTTCCAACCGCTACCTGTGTAATATAAGGCATTAAGTTGTTTGGAATACCGTTTGGATTTTCGCCCATCAGGCCGCTCTTATGCGCGCCGATCGGATTAAAGTAGCGCAGTAAAATAACGTTCCACTCCGGATCTGCCTTCTGAATATCGGTCAGCACCTGCTCCAGCATGGATTTTGTCCATCCATATGGATTTGTACACTCTCCTTTCGGACATTCCTCGGTAATCGGAATCTGTGCCGGATTGCCGTATACGGTAGCCGAAGATGAAAAAATAATGCTTTTGCATCCGTTTTCCCGCATTACATCTACAAGAGTAAGCGTACCGGAAATATTGTTGTTATAATATTCCCATGGTTTCTGCACCGACTCGCCGACTGCTTTAAGTCCTGCAAAGTGAATACAGCTGTCAATTTTATTTTCCGCAAACAGCTTGTTTAATATTTCGCGGTCTAAAATATCCCCTTTGTAAAACTTAAGCTCTTTTCCGGTAATCTGTCTGACTCTGTCCAGAGATTTTTCACTGGCATTGCTCAGATTATCCAAAACAACGACTTCATAACCTGCATTTAACAGCTCCACACATGTGTGACTGCCGATATACCCCGCACCGCCTGTTACCAAAATTGCCATAATTTGTTCTCCTCTCTTTGATCATAACTGCATTTCATGTCTTTAGTTTAGCCTTGTTTGCACCAAATGTACAGAAAAAAATGTATAAAAAACATGTAATTTTGTTGCAGAAACGAAAAAATTATTTTATAATGCTTTTTACAATCTGTTCTTTCATATTTAATATAGAAGGAGATGCTTGCCGTGCATGAACATTATAAAAACTCTTATAAATCTACCGAAAAGGAACTGGTATCCCTGGCCGTATACAATGTCGGATATCAAAAATGCGACCCGCAGTACCAGTGGGGGCCAGGCATTCGAGATCATTATCTGATTCACCATATTATAGCGGGAAAAGGGTGTCTGAAAACAAAGCAAACTGCTTTTCACCTTCAGGCAGGCGACTCTTTTTTAATCTATCCGGATACGGAGTCTTTGTACGTTGCGGACGCAAAAGATCCGTGGGAGTATGCCTGGGTAGGCTTTAACGGTTCCGATGCGCCGATTATTCTAAAGGCAACGGACTTTACGCCTTCCTGCCCCGTCATCACAAATACACCTTATGGAACGGAACTGACACATCAGCTGCGCCATATTTATGAAGTACGCGGAAGTGATTTTGAAAGCGCCGTGGAAATGACCGGAAGGCTTTATACGGCGCTTGCCATCTTTTTAAAAGGCGCAGGACATACGCCGGTACAGAATAATTATCATACGTATGTGCAAAAGGCGATCGAATATATTTCCGCTCATTACTCCTATCCGATTACCGTGGAAGATATCGCAGACTATGTCGGCCTAAGCCGCAGTCACCTGTTCCGTTCATTTGAAACGGTACTCCACATCTCCCCGAAAGAATACCTGTCTGAGTTTCGTATCAAACAGGCCTGTTACCTGCTGCGGCATTCCAACTTATCCATTACGGCGATTGCCAACTCCGTCGGATTTGAAAGCAGCCTGTATTTTTCAAAAGCTTTTAAAAAAGCAAAGCAGATGCCGCCGCGTGAGTATAAGCAAAGGCATGGCAGCCAATAAAAACACATTGGCAATTGAACAGGCTTTACACGCTCAATCACATACGCTATAATGATGATATCAGATAACGGCTGCATCAGTCATAAAGGCGGTGAGAATATGGAGGTATCAGAAGAAATGAACAACGGTGAAATAATTAAAAATGCTATAGAAGATTTTAAAAAAGTACAGAAACACATGTTGACAGCAAGAAAAGAAAATGCTGTTGAAACATACGAAGGCTTGAAAGATGATTATCTGTCTTTAAAAGTACTGCTTAACAGTCTTGGAGTTAACCTTACTGACATTGACAAAATAAAAGAATAGCAGTCAGCTTATATCTTCATAAAAGAGCCCCGTGGTTGAATCCACGGGGTTCCTATGCTCTACAGCTTTCCACACCGCTTCCTGCACATAACCAGCAACCGGTCAAACTCCGGTTCTCCGCGCAGAAAATCATATGCAGGATCCGTTTCCAGCATTTTTAAAAGCGGCGGCAGCAATTTCCCGGAAATTTGAATTTCATCCTCCTGCTCAGGATAAATGCAATGATAAAGCGGCGACCGGCCCGGGCGGAACGGGTGCTCAATATCTTCCATCATCCGTTGCAGCAGTTCGATGCTTTTTGGCACATTTTTTGTTTTCTTTGCAACCGCTTCCGGACCAAGCAAAGGCATGTATCCCCATGCGTCAAATGCCTGCGCCGCTTCCTTTGCTTTTTGGGCGATTTGCTCTGCAATCGCCATTTCTCCTGTTTCCAGTTCCAGATCGACCAGCCTTAAAAAAATTCCAAGAACGGTCTGTGACAGCTGCAGCAGCTGCCTTTCCAGCAGTTTTATAGCTTCTTCACGATTGCCTTTTTTCTCATACACGTCTGCCTGCAGCACCATTTTATTTAACAGATCGGGTTCCGGAAGCCGGTCAAGCACCTGCTGCGCTTTTTCCGTATCACCGCACCGCAAGTACTGTGACACAGCCATAAAACCGGCCCTTTGTCTGACGTTAACGTCGTCGCTGTTCATCGCACGCTCATACCATTCCGTAATCTGCGGCTGGTACCGTTCTTTTTCCCGGTCTGACATCTCTGACATAACAAGCGCTCCCTGTATCATATTGGCCATTCCCTGCAGCAGCGCTCCACAATCCGGATATTCCCGTATCTTTTCTTTTGCCATTGCAACGCCTGCTTCGATTCCATCTGCCTGTATTATTTGCGCCGTCTCTTCCTGGAACTGCTGCACTTCCTGCTGTGTCAGCGTTTGCCGAAAACAAAACAGCGAGTTTAAATCTACTTTCAACAATCTTGCCAATTTTGGAATTAATACGACATCCGGATATGTGATACCTTTTTCCCATTTATGGACGGCCGGCGCGGATACGCCCAGATATTCGGCTACCTGTTCCTGTGTCAGACCAAGCGCACGGCGCTTTTCATAAATAACGGTATTCATTGCCATTTTACTTTCCTCCTGCTTTTATTTGGGGAATCGGTGCACACGGTTCTTATACGGTTACTATAACAAAAGCACCTGCCATACGCAATAGAATGATTGTTAAATAAAGCGGCAATAATTTAACCTGAAGTTAAAAACATTTCACAAAAAACCCGTATGCCTATACCGCCACAAACACCGCTCCGATCACGATACACAATACGCCCAGTACCTTTTTTTTCGTAATCGTTTCTTTCAGAATCATATAGGAAAGCAGCATCGTCCAAATATACGTAATCGAAGAAACCGGCATGACAACCGAGTAATCCAGCACACGAAGCACCAAAATATTAACTACCGCCGCAGCCAGATACAAAAATCCTCCGATGTACAAATTTACATTCAGCAGCATTTTCAAAAATCCGTCGCTGCCGGACGCTCGTTTAAAAAAAACGGATGCCGCCGCTCCCATCAACGTCATGCTTAATACCATAAGAACCCGAATCATTCCGTATCACCTCCTCCAATGAGTATGACCCCGAATGTAATAATGAAAATGCCGATCACCTTAAGCGCCGACAGCTTTTCATCCAATACAAAAAAACCGAGCACCGCACTCAGGGCATAGTTCGTACTCATCATCGGCTGCAGTACCGACACGCTTCCGTACCGGTATGCTACAAGCATGACTACGGCACCCAGACCATACAGGATAAATCCGGACAGCATAAACCAAATCCCGTTTGTCACGGAAAGCTTCCACATCAGCTGCCCGACGCACGCTAAAACGGCAGCTGTCAGCATAAGTATAATTCCTTTTTTATTTTTTTCAAACGATTCGCGCATAGAATCTCCTTTTTCTTTTATTTGTCTGCTGTTGTTCCTTTGCGGAATAAAATACCCCCGCAAACAATTTTGTTTACGAGGGTCCGATCTTTCAAAGAACTTGTCCGTTAAGCTGCCTTTTCTTTTGCAATCTCAGCTAATTTTGCAAATCCTTCCGCATCATTCACGGCCATATCAGCCAGAACCTTGCGGTTCAGGTCGATATTTGCCATTTTTAAGCCATGCATAAATTTACTGTAAGAGATTCCGTTCATTCTTGCAGCAGCATTGATACGTGCAATCCATAAGCTGCGGAACTGTCTTTTTCTTTCCTTACGTCCTTTATAAGAAGTGGCAAGTGCCCGCATAACAGACTGTTTTGCAACACGATACTGTTTGGAACGTGCACCTCTATAGCCTTTTGCTAATTTTAAAACTTTTTTATGCTTTTTCTTTGCGTTTAAGCCGCCTTTAATTCTTGCCATGTCTGATCTCCTCCTTCATTACTTAAATGTATGGTAAAATCTGCTTCATGTTCTTTACATTCGATGCATCTACAGTTGTTGCTTTTCTGAGATTTCTCTTTGTCTTCGGAGACTTCTTTGTCAAAATATGTCTCTTATAGGCTTTATTTCTTTTTAAATTTCCTGAGCCTGTCACTTTGAAGCGTTTAGCGGCTGATCTTTTCGTTTTCATTTTTGGCATGATTTATTACCTCCTTATAATAAGTACTTCCGTTTATTTCTTTTCTGCCAGCACCATACTGATTGCACGTCCTTCGACTTTTGGCGCTTTTTCCACTACTGCTACCTCTTCCAGCTCTTTCGCAATATCATCTAATATATGCCTGCTGGCCTGCATGTGGGCCATCTCACGTCCACGGAAACGAAGTGTTATTTTTACTTTGTTACCTTTTGTTA
Organism: Eubacterium plexicaudatum ASF492; assembly: GCF_000364225.2. GTDB lineage: Bacteria > Bacillota > Clostridia > Lachnospirales > Lachnospiraceae > Eubacterium_J > Eubacterium_J plexicaudatum. Next base: position 1,222,191 of record NZ_AQFT02000001.1, on the reverse strand, counting down.
CAAATTTTCTGGCAGCATTAATTTTGGTATTCAAATCATTTGCATCAATATTTGGCGAAAGGCGTACTTCCTTGAGTTCGACCACCTTCTGCTTTTTCCTGGCCTCTTTTTCTTTCCGGGCCAGCTCATAACGATATTTTCCATAGTCGATAATTTTGCATACCGGCGGTTTCGCGGTCGGAGCAATCTTTACCAAATCAAGTTCTGCCTCCTGCGCAAGCTTTATAGCTTCTTTTGCGGACATGATTCCAAGCTGCTGTCCGTCTTCACCAATTACACGAACTTCCCTGTCACGGATCTGTTCATTAATCATTAAATCACTAATGGTTTTACACCTCCAAAAAAATAAAGTGGATAGGCAGAACATCCACTTTCAAAGACATGATTCAGGCATCTGAATTCATATTGTCGTTATGAACACTTAGTCACGCGATTATGCTAAGGTGAGAGTGGATACTCTACTTTGTTTTTACAACGTTTATAGAATAGCATACCTTATTTGCGGAGTCAATACTTTTTTTACAAATATTATCTCATCTTGACTTTTACACCCCATCCCCCTATACTGAATCTGAATATAGCTCACAGGAAAGGAGTTTTTAAAATATGACAGATACACGCATCATTGACATGCACGTACATTCTTCCGCATCGGACGGAACGTTTGCACCTGCCGCTCTGCTTTCAGAAGCAAAAAAGGCCGGACTGTACGCAATGGCTCTGACCGACCATGACACGATGGACGGCGTGGAAGAGGCTGCTGCCGCCGCGAAAGAACTTGATATCGAACTGGTGCCGGGTGTGGAAATTTCTACGGAATACCAAGACCGCGAAATCCATGTGCTCGGATACTATGTATCACCGGAATATCCAAGAATGAAAGCAATGCTGGAAAAGTTCCGTGATTTTCGGTCGACACGTAATGTACGGATGGTACAACGACTGCAGGAAGAAGGCTTTTCCATTACAATGGAACAGCTGACGGAAAAATTTCCGGACAGTGTGCTGACACGCGCACATATGTCCCGCTTTTTATGTGAGACCGGACAGATTCCGGATACACGCACCGCTTTTGCGAAATATCTCGGAGAAAACTGCTGCTGTTACATCGACCGTCCAAAAATCTCTCCGGTAGAAGCCGTTACGTTGATTCTGGAAGCCGGCGGACTGGCCGTTCTGGCGCATCCGGTATTGTGCGACCTGGAAGAACACGTACTGCGTCAAATGATTGCAGAGATGAAGGAAGCAGGCATGTGCGGACTGGAAGCCGTTTATTCCGAAAATACGGCCGAAGACGAAATCCATATGAAACAGCTTGCCGAAGAATTCGGCCTTTTGATTACCGGTGGTTCCGATTTCCATGGCAAAAACAAACCGGATATCAAACTTGGTACCGGAAAAGGCAATCTTTACATTCCTTATGCATTTTTGCAGTCTTTAAAAGAACTGAAAAAAAACGAAAAAAACTGATTTTTCCATATGCAGTAACAGCTCCGCTTTTTAAGACAACGATGGATGTCCCAAAAAGCGGAGCCGTTTCTATGTATTATCCTTTCACAATCCTGCAACGGGTAACATTTAACAGGTTGCTCCTCCGACAACTGTTTTTTCCAGAATCTGGCGTTTGTCAATTTTGCTGTTCAAAAGCTTGTCCTGAACATAATCAAATCCAAGCCTTGCAATCGTATCCGCAAAACGCTCGCCTGAGATGCCTTCATCACGGAAGAACAAAATCGCACGTTCCACCACATCCACAACTTCCTCTTCCGAGGTAAAGATCCGATCCAGTGCACGTCCTTCTGCAACTTTTTTGCCCCAGCGTCCGCCGACATACACTTTATAGCCGGCTGTCAACTCGTTGACCGCGTCAAACGGACACGTTCCGATACAGCGTCCGCAATGATTACAGCCATCCGCATCAATCCGTATTTTTCCATTCTCCAAAACCGCCGCTTTGATCGGACAGTTGTTACGCACCTGGCATACCGTACATCCTTTACACTTATCCGGATCAATCTCCGGTACCCGCTGTCCGATAATGCCAAGGTCATTTAAGTCCGGTTTTACACAGTTATTCGGACAGCCGCCAACCGCAATTTTGAACTTATGCGGCAACGATACCTCATGATATCCGGTATAATATAAATCATGCAGCTTTTGAGAAAGCGCAAAGGTATCTATCAGTCCATACTGACAGGTTGTCCCTTTACACGATACGACCGGGCGCACTTTAGAACCGGTTCCGCCTGTTTCCAGTCCGGCTTCCTTTAAAAATGTAAACAACGCGTCCAGATTGTCGTACGACACGCCCTGAATCTCCAATGTCAGACGCGTCGTCATCGTAACTTCACCGGAACCGAATTTTTCCGCCGCTTCTGCGACTTTTATCTGCTCTTCGGCCGTCAGCTTTCCGTTGCGGGTAATAACACGTACGTTAAATACGTCGTCGTAGCGTTTATCCTGTAAACAGCCAAGTCCTTTCACACGTTTTATTTCTTCCGGCGACAGCCTGGCTTTATCCCGCGGTACTTTTACCTCATTGAAAAACGCGCCGCCCTCCAATACTTTTGTATTGGTATACCCGCACGCTTTCAGACGGTTCTGTAAGAAATACCCTCTTTTTCCTCTGGCACATACAAGTAAAAGCTTTGCGTCTTTGTCAAGCCCTTCCAGCGGCCCGTTTACGGATGCCAGATCAACAAACCGGGCATTTGCAAGCGCAGGCGCCGGCTGTACGTCAAGTACGGTATACCCTTTGGCCGCTCCATCCGCATATTCGGCAGGACTCATAGAGGTAAATATGCCATCCAGCTTGTTTTCCAGAATATAGCATGCCGTAACAAACGGATGTATCGCCGTTGAAAACGGTGGTGCATAAGCAAAATCAAGCGTGTCAAAGTCGTCCACCTTCATAGCCTGTGCAATGCCGGTAACCGCGATATCTGTCATTTTATCGACTGCTCCCGCTCCAAATACCTGAATGCCAAGCAGCTTGCGGGACGCCGTTTCCGCAATCAGCTTCACCACAAAAGTCGAAGCGTCCGGATAATAATGCGCCTTGTCGTCAACAACACACACAATCGAAGTCGTCTTATAGCCGGCCGCCTGTGCCTGTGCTTCGGTCAGTCCCGTACGGCCGCCGTTGAACCGCGGCAGCAGGCGTACCACGCCGGTTCCCAGACAGCCGCCGTATCCATTGCCAAGTCCGTGCATCGACTTTGCCATTGCACGCGCTGCGATATTTGCGGTTGACCCCATCGCTGACCATTGCGCCTGCCCGGTCTGTGCATTTTTCACCATTGCACAGTCGCCGACTGCGTAAATATCTTCCAGATTTGTCTTCATCCGTGCGTCGGTCAGAATCGTTCCTTTGAACATCTCAAGTCCGGAATCGGCCAGAAATCCGGTTGCCGGACGCACACCGATTGCCAGAATAACAAGATCGGCCGCAATTGTTCCCTGTCCGGTTATAACTTTCTCCGCTTTCTGCGTTCCGGCAATCGCCGTTAATGCAGTGGAAGTGCGTACCCGCATGCCTGCCGCTTTTAACTGCTTTTTCGCATAATCCGCCATCTCCGCATCAAAAGCGTTCGGCATGATCTGCGGCGCCGCGTCTATGACGGTTACTTCCAGTCCCTGTGCCATCAGATTTTCCGCCACTTCCAGTCCGATAAAGCCGGCACCGCATACCACCGCTTTTTTACAGGAGTTCTCTTCGATATATGTACGTGCGGATACGGCATCGTCCGGCGTACGGACACAAAATACACCGGCTAAATCCACGCCGTCCACAGGAGGCACAAACGGCTCCGCACCGGTCGCAATAATAAGCCTGTCATATGTTTCCGTAAATGCCTCACCGGTAACTTTTTTAAAGTGCACCGTTTTATTTCCACCGTCCAGTTTTACCGCTTCGCATCCGGTCAAAATTTCCGCCCCGGTCAGTCCCGCATATTTGGCAGGCGTATTGACAATCAGGTTTTCTCTTGACGGAATATCCCCGCCGATATAATACGGTAGTCCGCATCCGGCATAAGAAATATCCTGTCCTTTTGTAAATATTTTTACGTCTGCGCTCCGGTCACACCGTTTCAGTTTGGCAGCTGCTTTGGTCCCGGCAGCCACTCCGCCAACAATCACATATTTCATAGTCTCTTCTTCTCCTCTCATTTTACGTTTCTGCTGTTTTCTCAGTTTATTTTTATTTCTTCCATTATAATACTTGTTATCCGGAAAAGAAAGAGGAAATACCGCCTGTATTTTTAAAAATGATGTTCGGAAAATCATATTTATCGTTAAGAAAATCATATATGAGCCGATAATAATTATAAGCACACTGAAAAACGGATTTTAAAGTGTCTGAGGTACATGCGCAATGTGCGGTAACTGTTGAAATTTACAACCAGGGAGGGGAGTAAAGCAGCATATGTTAATCGTTTATTTCGGATTGAAAACGTAATGTTCGTAACAACTCTGCACGACACTGTTTCCAAACGCAAGGATGAGAAACAGCGTGAAAAAAACAACCCCGCGATTTTGAATGCATCCTGCAGGAAGCCTGTGCCAACAGTGAAAGGAAAGAGATTTCCTATACAACAAACGGTTATACGAAAGACGGCACCGCTTACAGATGCTTTGAAAAACGTCGGGAGTATGTTCATTAAGCATGTTGTAATGCAGCAGACGGTTATCCCAAAGATACTTTTCATGTATCTTTGGAATAACCGTCTGTTGTTTTTGTTCCGTGTCTACGCTTCTTCTTTCTGCAGCGCCATATTAATCCCTTCCGAAACCGTGTAGCTTAACCGCTTCACCGCCTCATCCACGTCTTTTGGCGTTACAAACAGCGTATTCAGCTGCGGTGTCAAAAGCTCACGCACCAGTTCATATTTTTCCATCATATCCAGCTGTTTGTAAGAACTGCCAAGCCGCTGCAGCTGCTCTGCCTGGCTCATCGCATCCAGCAGGTTGTTCATCGTATCAATGACGATTGTCGCAGCGTCCACTACGGTCGGGATGCCGATTGCAATAACCGGTATGCCGATGCTTTCATTGTTTAATGCATGTCTGTGATTTCCAACGCCGGAACCCGGATTGATACCGGTATCCGTAATCTGTATCGTCCGGTTTAAACGCTTTGTACTGCGGGCCGCCAACGCATCCACCGCTATGATCACATCCGGCGACGTCTCTTTTGTAATTCCGCGGACAATTTCCATAGATTCCATCCCGGTCTGCGCCATAACACCCGGAACGATGCTGCTGACAGACTTATGACAGCTGTCGCCCATCACATATCTGCCAAATTCCCTGATAATATGTCTGGTAACACACAGATTGTCCACAACTCTCGGTCCCAGAGAATCCGGCGTTACCGCACGGTTGCCAAGTCCTACCACAAGCGTCGTAAACTCTTTGTCCTGCGGAAGCAGACGTTTTAAAATTCCGGACAGCTGAACGGATATTTCTCTGTGGTATCCTTCGTCTTCTTCGGTCATATTTTTGGCTTCCAGCGTAACATAATTTCCTTTTGGCTTCCCCATTGCTTTTGCCCCGTTTTCGGTCTCAATGACTACACTGCTGATATGGATATCCGCAGCCACCTGCTCTTCCTCCAGACGTACTCCTTTGATCTCTACATTATCTTCTTCAAACTTTTCGCGCGCTTCCAGCGCAAGATCGGTCCGTACCTGATACATTGCCATTCCCTCTCTTATCAATTTTTTAGAAACATACGTTAATTTAAGTTTTTACAAAAAATCTCATTTTATGTATTGACAGAACTTTTCAATTATTTTATTATAATCTGGAACGTGTTCATTAGTTTGTCCGTGTCCGCATAATGAACACTATTACAGAAATCATCAATGCAGCTGCTGCTGCAATCATACGGTAAATGGAGGTGTTTCAGTTGGCTAATATTAAATCAGCAAAGAAAAGAATTCTTGTCGCAGAAAAAAGAGCTGCCAGAAATAAATCAATCCGCTCAAAAGTTAAAACATCCATTAAGAAAGTAGATGCTGCGATCGCTGCAAACGATAAACTGGCTGCGCAGACAGCATTAACGGCTGCAACGAGCGAACTTGCAAAAGCAGTTTCAAAGGGTGTTTATCACAAGAATACTTCATCCAGAAAAATTTCAAGATTAAGTCAGGCTGTTAACAAACTGTCCTGATCAAATAAGCAAAGCCACTGATTCCCTCTTAATCGGTGGTTTTATTTTTTAATAAATTCAGGAGATGTGCTATGAAAACAATTGACGAAGACATCCGGTCCGGACAGTTTCAAAATATTTATCTTTTGTATGGAAGTGAACACTACCTCAGGCAGCAGTACAAGCAAAAGCTGAAACAGGCACTGATCCCGGCAGATGACACGATTAATTTTTCCCGTTTTGAAGGACAGCATACGGATGTATCCGCACTGATAGATCTGGCCGAAACGCTGCCGTTTTTTGCGGACTACAGACTGATTCTGATCGAAGACAGCGGTTTTTTTAAAAACGGCTGTGAAACACTGGTAAACTATCTGCCGCACCTGCCATCTTCCACCGTAATCGTTTTTTCGGAATCCGAAATCGACAAACGCGGCAGGCTGTATAAATCGGTTAAGAAGTCCGGCCGTATCGTAGAATTCGAACAGCAAAATGAACAGCTGCTGACACGCTGGATTTTAGGCCGTTTAAAACGGGAAAACAAAAAAATCACCCAATCCGTACTGCAGCTGTTTTTATCGAAAACCGGTATGGATATGAGCAACATAGATAAAGAACTTGAAAAACTGTTGTGTTATACGCTGAACAAAGAGATCATTGAAGCCGCGGATATCGAAGCCATCTGTACGGAACAGGTGACGAATCAGATTTTTGAAATGGTCAATGCCATTGGAAAACGCGACCAAGCGCGTGCGCTTTCTCTGTATTATGACCTGCTGGCGTTAAAAGAAGCTCCGATGCGTATTTTATTTCTGATCAACCGTCAGTTTCGCATTCTGCTGGATCTAAAGTCAATGAAAAAAGCCGGGGTGGATGCAAAAACAATGGCTGCAAAAGCCGGCATTCCACCGTTTGCGGTAAAACGGTCTTTGGAACAGGCCGCCCGCTTTCCGGAAAACGAACTGCATCAGGCATTAAAGGAAGGTACGGAACTGGAGACGGACATTAAAACCGGTAAAATCACGGATCAGATCGCAGTCGAACTGCTGCTGATCAAATACAGCAGCAGTCCTTCCTAAAATCATATATAACAGGCAAATTTAACTTATATTTCATTATATTTCCAGCAATCCGGCATCCGGCGCTCTCTGGAAATCCCAGTCGTTGCGTCCGGAGCCGTATGCAGATCAATCAGTATTTTCAGTCCATACTTTTCGGCCCATGTAAAAGCATGGATTTTCACAAATGTGCCTCCTCGTTTTACAATGTTTCCCCGTTGGTCGCTATCACTTCCTGATACCAGAAAAAAGAATCTTTCTTTTTACGGGACAGATCCCCTGTGGCATCATTATGCTTATCGACATAGATAAAGCCATACCGTTTATCCATCTCTCCGGTTCCCGCACTGACCAGATCTATACATCCCCACGGTGTATAGCCGATTAAATTCACACCGTCTTCTTCCACTGCCTTTTTCATTTCGATAATATGTTCTTTCAGGTAGGCAATCCGGTAAGAATCATGAATCGTTCCGTCCTCTTCCATCTGATCATAGGCGCCAAATCCATTTTCTACGATAAACAACGGTACCGGATAGCGATCTGTCATCCAGTTCAGCGCATAGCGCAGTCCAACCGGATCAATCTGCCAGCCCCAGTCGCTTGCCTTTACATATGGATTTTTCTTATAGTCCATATTGCCGCGGTAGTCATATTCCGGATTGTCGTCCTGATGAAACGCACAAAATGTCATGTAATAGCTAAAGCCGATATAATCCACACAGCCGGATTTTAAAATATCCAGATCTTCCTGCGTAATATCCAAATGCATCTGATTTCTGTCCCAGTATTTTTTTACATGAGCCGGATATACGCCGTTTACATGCACATCGGCAAAATAATACCGTTTCTGCATTGCCTTTTCTGCCATCAGAACATCCTGCGGCTTGCAGGTCGCCGGATAAATCGGACACATCGCAATCATACAGCCAATCATAAAGTCCGGATTAATGGCACGCCCACGCCGTACCGCTTTTGCACTTGCTACCAGTTCATAATGAGCGGCCTGATACATCAGCTGTTCCGCCTGTTCCCCTTCTTCACATAAGATACCAGAATTTGCAAACAGCATAAACGTATCTCCGCCCCGGATATCTGCCTGATTGTTGATCTCGTTAAAAGTCATCCAGTATTTTACTTTGTCTTTGTATCGTCTGAAACAAACCTCGGCAAACCGGACGAAAAAGTCGATCAGCTTACGGCTGCGCCACCCGCCGTATTGTTTTACCAGATGCAACGGCATTTCAAAATGACTCAACGTAATAACCGGTTCAATTCCGTATTTGAGACATTCATCAAATACATCATCATAAAAGCGCAGTCCTTCTTCATTTGGCTGTTCTTCATCCCCATTTGGAAAAATCCGTGTCCACGCGATACTCGTACGAAAACATTTAAATCCCATTTCCGCAAAGAGTCGAATGTCTTCTTTGTAATGACCGTAAAAATCTATCGCAGCGTGATTCGGATAATATTCCCCTTCTAAAATGCCATCCGTAATCCTGCGCTCCGTATTTACATCTCCGGCGGTAACCACATCCATAATGCTCAGTCCCTTGCCGCCTTTATCATACCCGCCTTCCAGCTGGTGTGCGGCTACGGCTCCGCCCCAGAGAAATTCCTTCTGAAATCCCATACTTTCACCCTTTCCAAACTATCATCCATCATTCCATACTGCAGACGATTTTAGCTGTTTTCTCTTCCAGCTTCCGATACAGTTCGATAAACTCCTTTGCAAGAATGCGGAAATTTTCCGCACTCATCAGCTGATCTTCCGCATGCATTAACAACATCATGCCGCCGCTTAATTCTCCGTTTGCATCCATGGTCAGAAGATCCGCATGTCCGTTATGCCCCTGTGAAAACGCGCTGTCGCCTTCCTTGATCAGATTTTCCGCTTCGTCAAAGTTACCTGCCTTCGCGCTCTGAATTGCATTGATAAAATGCGTACGCGCCGTTCCTACAAATGTTATTACCTGAAAACATAACATTTCAAATTGTTCACTTACCTCAGCCATTCTTTTTCTCACTACATTATTAAAATAGCGCGCACCATATTTTCCCATAATCGAAGAATTACCGACTCCGACAAAAATCACGGAGGTAGACTTAATCAGATAATCCATCGCTTCTTTCATATTTTCCTGAAATGCTTTCGTCTGTGCACGCTGAAAAAAATCATTCATTGCCGTAATGTCCATATCGAGTGCAATTTTACGGCTGTCTTTCAGCTCCTGTTTCAGCTTCAGCCTGAACTCGGAATATCCCTCGCAGCCCGCTTTTTTGCAAAACCGAAGCACTGTCGTTGTTGATACGTGTACAACATCGGCAAGCTCTCGGACTTTCATATAAATCACTTTATCTTCATTCTGCACAATATAATTATATACATCCATTTCCAGCTGATTGAATGATTTTACCATTTCATGCGTAAACATCCCTGTCACCTCTACTTTCCTGCCTCACTGCTTCTTACCCGCGTCTGAGTCTTCTTAGCTGCATCTTTTTCCAAATGTTTCTGGCTGTTATACAAATGTCCGCATCCAGGCCCAGACCTTTTACCAGTATTTGCGTGTCTACCAGATCGAGCGCTTTTTCGATTTCCGCTTTTTGTCTTACAATTTCATCCACCTGATGCAGCGTCGTTCGAATCGTTTCGATCGGAATCGCATCCAGCACCGGCAGCACGACGTTTCCAAGCTCCCCGGGCAAAATTTCCAGTACGCCGCCGCCATAGCTGCGTCCGCACAGTTCCGTAAATGCAAACGAAATGCTGTTGTAATAAGACAGCACAATCCGCTCCGGCTCTACGCCTTCATAAAATTGAATCCGATGCATCGTGTCGGTCGAAACGGCTTCGCAACAATTCAGTACAAACTTCGGATATAAATTATTTCTGCGCAGAAAAAACGCATCCGGTACCCAGATGGACGGTACCCGATACCATCTTTCCCGGATTCTGCATTTGTATCCCGCATGTTCTTTGTTTTTTTCTCCCTTTTTTATATAAGAACGGTGTTTTTTCGGATAAGCTTCCAGAGGTACATCCGGAAAATCTATTAAATATGCGGCTTTTCCGTTTTCCGCATTGACGCTCCAGTCTTCTTTGTAAAAATAAACGCTGCCCGCATGAGAGCTTCGTCCGATCAGCGGCCGTACGACGTCGTACAGTTCATACTCCCGGACCGCCTTTTGAGTTACCGAAAAATATTTATTGTTGCCGGTCGTAATGCCGATATTAATCAGCGCCGTATCCGACATTTTCTGAAACCGGCTGTCTGTTCGAATCTGTGCAATCAGACTGTTTTCTTCCCGGTTCATAAAGTATTTCGTCCATTTTTCATGCACATGATTCAGATTTTGAAAGCCGTCTTCCGGCAGCTGCAGCGTATCCAGATCCTGCGGACTTTGCAGTTCCACAATGCGCATTCCCCGCTGCCTGCCGCCCTTTTCACCGATAAAAATGATAATTTCCTGTTCAATATCCGGAAATACAAGCTCTTCGAACGTAAGCAGCGTTATCGCAGTCAGATTTTTTGTTAAAAACAGCCGCAATTCTTCCGCATAGGCTACCTGTAGAATTTCCGCGGGTATGACAAACGCTATTTTTCCTGTTTCGCCCAGCAGATGCACACAGGCTACCAGAAATCCGACCCATGTATTAATCAGCTTGTTTGCCTTCATCCCATGTTCGGTCAGAATCTGTGACATTTCCGCACGCTGTCGCTCTTCCAGATACTGATAGCGGATATAGGGAGGATTGCCGAGAATCAGATCAAACCGTACCTTGTCTTTTTGTTGCTGATAATACTCAAAAAAGTCCATGGCAAGCAATTGAATATCCGCACACGCCCCCAGCTTTTCCGCAGCCTTCCTCACTTCCAAAGCTTCGATTTCAATCGCTGTCATCCTGCAGCCATGCTGCAGCATCTGTTTTTTTAATACCATTTCCGCAAATACGCCGTTTCCGCAGCTTGGTTCCAAAATAGTACGGATGGAAGCATCGTTCTGAAAAAACTCCACCATTTTTTCCGCCACACGAACCGGCGTATAATAAGCGCCTCTTAATTTCTGCTTTGTACTGTCTTCTTTTAAAATCATACTTTCACCTGGAACTCCATCTGATAGATTTTTGCAATCTGCACTTCGATCCGGCGGATCAGCGTTTCCTTTTCCCGCTCCAGCACTTCGATTGTCCTGCGTCCGGATTTTGTCTGCAATACCTCGTTTAACCGGTAAATCTGCTTTGCAGCCGAAACAACCGCCTCGTAAGCGGCCTTCTCATCTTCGTTTTCAAAATCCGGCTCCAAAAACGGGATCTTTTTCAAAAGGTAAGTGCCTCTTGCCGTATAGCCGCCTTCGAAATCGCTGCCCATAATGCACAGCAGCTGTTCCGTATACGGATGATTCAGCCACGCCTGTATATACGCCAGATCATAACGGCAGTCTTTCGGTGCGGCTATGGCGCAGTAGCCTGCCGTACCGCCGGAGGCAATCAGCATATCCTGTGTATCATACGCATACATTGGCTGTCTGCTGAGCACACGCACAATCAGCTTCGGCGTGTGGACAAACGCCGTCAGCGCCTGTGTCCGGCCATACTGATACCAGTTTTCTTCCGTGGCATTTTTAATATCCCGGCCTACGCCATGATTCAGACATTTAGGTACAAGCAGATCATAGCAAGCACACAGATACGCATACGTTCCCGGATAATGCTGCCGCATCGTTTCCGGCCCGATCAGGTTTCCTTCTTCCGTGTAAGGAAAAATAATGCGCTTGTCCGTATGCAGATACGAATAGGTCCGCATCCCCTTTTCATCTGCTTTTGTCGGCTTAAAATACGGCTTTAAAATACGTTTTTCAATCTCATAAATACCGCCGAACTTTTGAATTTTAACACAATCCTCTGTCTCTTCCAGCACTTCTTTTTGCGTAAACCAGTACACCGGTTCCGGACGTTCGGCGCTTGTCTGAATGCCGTTAAAGATATTGACAATTTCCCCAAGCGGTTTTGCACGTGTTTCCATCTTTGACAGCATTTTTAAAAAGGCTATATCGGTACATAGCCGCCACGGCGCGCTTCCAAGCGAAGCATTTGCCACGTGGATATGTTCCTGTTCTTCTCCTGTCCACAGTTTTGCGAGAGATCGTACATTTGTATATCTCATCTGCGTACAAGGCTGCTGTCCGCACAAAAGAATGGCGCTGTAAATCGTCTTATCAGGAAACAGCTGCATATCGCCGAAGTCATCCAGCCGTATCATCCGCGGAGCCAAAAGCTGACGTAACTTCAACCCGGCATCCGTTTTGTAAAATTTGTTCGGCACAATATAGCAAAGCACACCGTCTTCCTGCAGCAGCTGCAGCGCACGCTCCAGAAACAGAAAATATTTATCAAATTGTTTGTAGGCAGTCTCATACTTTTTCTTATAAACGGCAAATTCCGTATCGGATTCCAATGTATGCATATCTTCGGTCTTTACATACGGCGGATTTCCGACAATCACGGTAAACCCTTCTTTTTCCTTTTCAAAATCCCATGCAAACGGAATCACTTTGCATAACAGTTCGGCCGAACAGAGCGCATCGTCCAGATCTGCCCTGGTAATCAGAGCATTGCCATTTCTGATATTTTTATTTAAATCCGGAAGCGCCGGTACAAAGTCGTGTACGGATGCCGGCGTCTCATCTTCCATTAATTTAATAAGCAGAGAAAACCGGCTTACCCAGACCGCATGCATATCAATATCCGTTCCGTAAATACAATTCGTTAAAATCGCCTTTTTTTCTTCAAAAGGAAGTTTTTTCTTGCCGTTGCTCTGCTCCGTCAAAACTTCCGGTTTTCGTTGTAAATACCATTCCACGCAATAATCCACCAGATATTGATACGACTCTTCCAGAAACACACCGGAACCGCACGCAATATCTGCAATGCGCAGGGAGAGAATTTCGTCTGGCGCCTTCCCTTCACAATATGGCCCAAGTGCGATTTTTACCATATATTTCACAATCTCGGTCGGCGTAGAAACAACAGACCGGTAACGATACGCTCCTTTGGCCGTCAGCGCGACTTTTCCGTCTTCCGCAATCAGGCATTCCGTTAAAAAAGCTTCGTAAATTCTGCCAAGAATGCCCGGCTCTATCATATGAAACAAATACGGATTCTGCGGGTAATACAGCGCGTTGATAATTTTTAACAGTATTTCGGTATCCAGATCAAATAAAATCGTATCTCCGGCAAACAGGTTCGAATTATACCGCCTGTCTGCCTCCTGGAATACTCGCAGAAGCGCGCGGCGCAGCTCATGGGAATCCGCACTGCTTTGTGCCGTTTCCTGCAGGCTCTTATACAAAGGCAGATTCCGGTCTTCACAAATGCGCAGAAATATCACCTGATTCATAAATTCCTGCACAACATCATTTAACAGTTCCATATCGTGATACTTTTCCGATTTTCGATATAAATCATTTCCGATTTCCAGACGCCACGCATTCATCTGCTCCAGAAATATTCCGTCAATTTCCGATGCATATCTGCCGCTGCTTTGAAAATTTCCGTTTACAAATGCATCGAAAGCACCCGAATATACACGATCTCTTGACAGCAGAAGGCCGATTTCATCACAGGCTTCCACATACCGGGAATAGTGATAGCACCGATACAGGGACACCGACGGCAAATCTCCTTCTTGCGGCCTGTTTGTCGTATCATAGATCATCAGATACTCAAAGTTGGTCAGCACCGAGATTTTATGCCCGGCATTCCAGCCATAGCTTCTGGCCTGTCCGGCCGGAGCCGTCTCCAGCCGGATTTCAACCGCCGGTTTTTTCGCTTCCACAAACATCCTGGATACGCCGTTTAACGTCAGCGTATAATCCGGACGCTCCTTGCGTCCGGAAAACTTTTCGACAACGACTTCTTTGTACTGCGGCGCCACCCCTTTTTTATTATGTACATCCCAGCCAAAACATTCCAGCAAAGGACTGATAAACTCATCCCTGCAGTCCTGTTCGTTAAACTCTTTTGCATTTTTATATGTTTTTGCATTTCGTTCATACTGGCTTACAAGCCTCTGCAAATCGTCTCTGTTCATAGTATGTCCTCTGTCCGTACGGAATCATTCAAAAAGGTGCAAAGTCTCTGCTACTCCAAAGACCTTGCACCTTACGATCTTATACAAATCTCAGCTATATAATCCGTTTTTAAAACTGCGGCCCTTTTTTCTTATCCAGCGTTTTCAACGTGATCTTTTCATTTAACAAGTCCAGAATATCCGGAAGAATACCGTCTATTTCATCATTCGGCAGCTGGCATGTTCCGGCATTGCGATGTCCGCCGCCGCCAAAGTAATGGCAGATTTCACCAATATCTACCTGTGATGAGCGGTCTACAATCGACTTTCCGATCGTAACGGCCGTATTTTTCCTGCGAAATCCCCACATGACATGTACCGAGATCTTTGCCTGCGGAAACAGTGCATAGATTAAAAAGCGATTTCCGGTATAAATAATCTCCTCGTCTTTTAAATAGATCACCGCCACATTTCCTACCATTTTTGTAACACGCAGCAGCTGTGCTTTAAAGTCCTGCTGCTGTCTGAAATACAAATCCACACGCTCTTTTACGTCCGGCAGTTCCAGCACTTCCTCTACCGAATGTTCCGTACAATAATCAATCAGCTGCATCATCAGATCATAGTTGGAAATGCGAAATTCATGAAACCTTCCAAGACCGGTTCTGGCATCCATAAGAAAGCTCATTAACGCCCAGCCTTTCGGATTTAAAATATCATCCATGTCATACTGCGCAGCATCGGATTTGTCTACGGCTTCCATTATTTCATCCGAAATACGGGGCAGCTTTTCCTTTCCGCCATAGTATTCATATACGACACGGGCGGCAGACGGCGCATCTCCTTCAATGATGTATGCAGGCTTTTTTTCATCGTCAGTCACTTCACTGGAATGATGATCAAATGCCAGATGCACACCTTCCACATATGGAAGATTCGTCGTAATATCACGGTTTGTAACAGGAATCAGTCCATCCTGCATATCTTTTGGATGTACGAATTTGATATCGTCAATCAAATCCATCTCTTTTAAGATCATTGCGCACACAAGACCGTCAAAATCACTTCTGGTTACCAAACGATATTTTTCTGCCATAGCTGCTCTCCTTTTCCTTTGTTATCCCTGTCTTAATTTATGAATATATACACAGTTTGGAGTCTCGACTTCTACCGGCTTCCCATGCATCAGGAAATATTTGCCTTCGTAATCCATGGAAAAAATACCGATGGAATTGCTGTCATGATTCAGGCACATAAAATTTTTCCCATCCGGAAATACGGCAATCGCTTTTGGAAATTCACCGCCGATACGATTGTTGCATACCAGCGACAGCATTCCCGTCTCTTTATCTACCGCAAATACAAGTACCGCATTGATACCGGCATCCGTGCAGAACAGGTAATTGCCGTCGGCTGATAATTCCATGGTCGTCGCACTGCAGATTTCATCTTCGCCCGGATCTTCCGTCGAAATAGTCTGAATTTTTTCAAACTCCGGATTTCCGCTTTCCGTAAGAAAATAACGATACACGTTTACGACATTTGTAAGCTCACACAATACGTATGCATATTTGCCGTCTTTGCTAAAGCGCATGGCACGCGGCGCAGAATCAAGAGGACATCTTAAAATATCATGATGAATGAGTTGTCCGCCTTCATAATCCAGACGGTATATTTTAATATGGTCCAGACCGCCGTCTACGGCACATAAAAATTTCTGGTCCGGAGTAACTTTTACACAATGTACATGCGGTCTGGAATTACGTTCCGCGATGCAGCGTCCCATACCTTTGTGGAATACGCCGTCCGCAATGCCTGCAATGGAACCATCCGCATTCAGACGCAGCATGGATACTCTGGCATCATGATAGCCTGCGACAAACAGATATCTGTCTTCTCTGTCCAGTTCCAGATAACAGCCCCGCATGCCCCCAATCCATTTTTTGTTTATCTTTTCCAGATCTCCATCCGGCAGAATGTGAAATGCTTCCACACCTTCATCCGCGATAGAATATAAGATTTTTCCGCTGTGCGAAATGATGACATCGGACGAATTGCTGATCGGAACCATCTTTCGCTCTTCGATCTTTGCATGTTCCACATCCACGTCATAAATATGGATACCAAGGCTGTTTTCATGTGTATAAGTACCCACATATGCTACATATTTATCCTTTCCCATTGTCAGTCCTCCTCTTTTCTGCGTAGAATATCATATTGCTTGAACCGGACGGAGTGATCCTGCGCACACTCCGTTTCCACATACAGCGCCTGTTTCGGATGCGGTGCGGATTCCATCGCCGTTCCGTCCTCGTCCGTAATGGAGCGGACCGTTACCACATAGTCTGTTCCCTCCGGCCGGATCACTTCAATCCGTTCTCCCACCGAAAACTTGTTTTTCTGTACGATCCGATACGCCCCCTGTTCATTACTGCCTTCTATAATCCCAAGATATGTATAATTTTTTACATAATCATTGCTGTCATATACCTGTGCTTCTTCGGATGGTTTTCCATAGAAAAACCCTGTCGTAAACTGCCGGAACGTACCACTTGCAATCTGGCTGCGGTACCAGGGCAGATTTTGTTCATATAAGGATGGTGCCTGCATATAATCGTCAATAGCCCTGCGATAGGTCCTTGCCACTGTGGCAATATAAAGCGCCGTCTTCATGCGGCCTTCGATTTTAAAGCTGTCAATGCCTGCCTGCACCAGATCCGGAATGTGCTCAATCATACACAAATCTTTGGAGTTGAAAATATAGGTACCCCGCTCATTTTCATAAACTGGCAGATATTCTCCCGGTCTTTTTTCTTCCACGACCGCATACTGCCAGCGGCATGGATGGGTACAGGCTCCCTGATTGGCATCTCTTCCGGTAAAATAATTGCTCAGCAGACATCTGCCGGAATAGGAAATACACATTGCTCCGTGAATAAACGCTTCCAGCTCCAGCTCATCCGGAATCCGGCTTCGTATTTCTCTTATTTCCGCCAATGACAGTTCTCTTGCACAAACGATACGTTTCGCACCTATTCCGTGCCAGAACCGCATGGACTCATAGTTGGTATTGTTTGCCTGCGTACTGATATGCACTTCTATATGCGGACAGATTTCCCTTGCAATTGCAAATACACCGGGGTCGGAGATAATCAGCGCATCCGGACGGATATCCCGGAGACGGTAAAAATATTCCCGCACGCCTTCCAGATCTTCATTATGGGCGAAAATATTCGCCGTCACATATACTTTTGCATGATGTTCATGTGCAAAGGCAATCCCCTGCGCCATCTCTTCCAATGTAAAATTTTTAGCCTTGGCACGCAGCCCGAAAGATTCTCCGCCGATATATACGGCGTCAGCACCATAAAGGATTGCTACTTTCAGTACTTCCGGACTGCCTGCCGGAACTAACAATTCCGGACGTCTCATTTCTGACCTCCCAAAATTTCTTTTTATGCTTTTTTACTGCTGACCGTAATGCCGTCTCCCACCGGAAATACGGCCGTTACGAGCTGTTCATGATGCGTCAGCTCATACAAATACCTGCGCATCCGCCTGTGTATCGTACGGTTGCGGCGAATTACCGCATATCTGGACTCAATAATGTCCCCGTCCTGCAAAATGTTATCCGATATCAGCATGCCATCCTTCTGCAGCAGACGCATAACATGCGGCAGGAAATGAATATACTGTCCCTTTGCAGCATCCATAAAGATCAGATCATACGTTCCGTCCAGCTGCTGCAGCACCTGAGTGGCATCGCCTTCCACCAGCGTAATCGCGTCTTCCATGCCCGCACGCCGAAAGTTTGTGCGGGCAATCGGAATCCTTTTTTCATAATTTTCGATCGTCGTAACCGTACATTCCGTCGGATTATAAGTTTTCATAAAGATAGCTGAAAATCCCACTGCCGTACCGACTTCCAAAATGCGTTTTGGCTTTTTAAGCGTCAGAAACAGTTTCAGACATGCCTGTGTTTCTTTGCGGATCACCGGTACGTCCGTGCGCAGCGCCTCTGCTTCAATCTCCTCCAACAACTTTGTATTTCCGCTGTCCAGGGAATTTATATAAGTTATAAATCTCTCATCAACAATCATTCCGATTTTTCCTGCTCTGCCTCTTCGGTATCTTCCCGGCTCATAATCTGTATCATCTCGTCTGCCGTCATGGAAGTATTTAACGTATAACGGCCGGGTAAAATTTTTCCGCCGTATCCGGATAATTTCAGCTGCAGTACAAACAGCAGCTTGTCCCGAATCAGCCCTTTTTCCTCTAATAATTTTGCAATATCCGAATCGCTCATTGTGTTTTTAATCTGCACAAGCCTGTCTCTTCCCTCTCCTGTCGTTACCGGCGGTTCCGCAAAAATACGGTAGCCATAACTGTACGAACGAAGCCCGATCTCGTACAGACCATAGATAACCATAAGAAAGATCAGCACCGTAAAGCTGATGCTCACAAGCCGCATTACAATTTTACTGGCACTCATGTAAGGCTTCCCTTCCGTTAATCTATTACAAACCCCAGATCAAAATCCATATTTTGCACAAGCTCCCAGTTAATCCGCTGAAACAGCCTGCAGATTCCAAGCTCCGCATTCAGGTACTCGTTCACAAGCGGATCTTTTCGAAACTCAATCCCTTCCCGCTCCAGTCCGTCTACCTGATCATACAGCACCCGTTCATTTGCACGGTTTTGAACCTCATAATTTTTTTTACGGAACGCATGAATTTTCTGCTCCAGTT
This sequence comes from Eubacterium plexicaudatum ASF492, assembly GCF_000364225.2. GTDB lineage: Bacteria > Bacillota > Clostridia > Lachnospirales > Lachnospiraceae > Eubacterium_J > Eubacterium_J plexicaudatum. The sequence continues at coordinate 1,203,155 of NZ_AQFT02000001.1, read as the reverse complement.
CCGGCTGCTCATGTACTTTTGCACGTATTTCCTGATAACGCTTATACTCCTCGCCTTCCCAGATTGCCTGGATTAATCCTTCCAATGCTTCATTTACCTGACTCATAATCTGGCTTTTCTCCTTCATAATTTCCGTTTTTCATAACAGGCCGACCTGTACTTATACTTCCATAATAATCGGAATAATCATCGGACGACGCTTCATCTCTTTCCAGACAAAATCACCGAGTGCATCTTTAATCTCGGTCTTAATTTTGCCCCAGTCCGTAATGTGCTTGTCCATACAATTGTCCATTGTACCGTTTAGCACATGCCTTGCCTCATCCATCAGGCTTTCCGAGCCCCGGACATAGACAAAGCCTCTGGATACGATATCCGGTCCTGCCGCTACCAGGCCCGATGCACTGTCCAGCGTGAGGACAACAATAATAATGCCTTCTTCGGCCAGATGCTGGCGGTCTCTTAATACAATATTGCCGACATCACCGACGCCAAGGCCGTCCACCATAACATCACCGACATGCACTCTGCCGGCTACTTTTGCGCTGTTATCATCCAGTTCCAGCACATCTCCGGTCGACAGGATAAAAATATTGTCCTTGGATACGCCAAGTTCTTCCGCAATCTTTGCCTGTGCTTTTAAATGCTTGTATTCTCCATGCACCGGTATTGCATACTTCGGATGCACGAGTGAATAGATCAGCTTAATGTCTTCGATGCATGCATGGCCGGATACATGCACATCCTGAAAAATAACTTCGGCGCCTTTCATAGACAGTTCGTTTATAATCTTTGTAACGGCCTTTTCATTGCCCGGAATCGGACTGGAGCTTAACACGATCAGATCGTTCGGCTTAATCGACACCTTGCGGTGCATGCCGCTCGCCATACGGGATAAAGCCGCCATGGATTCTCCCTGGCTTCCGGTCGTAATCAGTACGGTCAGCTCGTCCGGATAATCTTTTAAATGTTCAATATCAATCAGCGTATGCTCCGGAATATTAATATAGCCAAGTTCCGTAGCCGTACTAATAATATTCACCATGCTGCGTCCTTCGATCACGACTTTTCTTCCGTGATTGTAGGCACAGTTAATAATCTGCTGTACACGGTCTACATTGGAAGCAAACGTAGATACAATAATCCGGTTGTTTTTATGGTCGGTAAAAATCGAATCCAGTACTTTTCCAACTGTTTTTTCCGACATCGTAAATCCGGCACGCTCCGCATTCGTACTGTCGCACATCAGCGCCAGCACTCCTTTTTTGCCGATTTCACCAAATCTCTGCAAATCTATGGCGTCGCCAAATACCGGTGTATAATCGACTTTAAAGTCACCTGTGTGAATGACTACGCCGGCCGGCGAATAAATGGCAAGCGCCGCCGCATCCTGGATGCTGTGGTTTGTCTTGATAAATTCCACGCGAAAACATCCCAGATTAATGTGCTGGCCATATTTTACGATTTTACGCTTGACAACGCGCATCAGGTCATGCTCGCGCAGCTTATGCTCTATAATTCCTACGGTCAGTTTGGTTGCATAGATCGGCACGTTGATCTCTTTGAGTACATACGGAATCGCACCAATGTGATCCTCATGCCCATGGGTAATAAAAAATCCTTTTACTTTTTCAATATTCTCTTTTAAATACGTAATGTCAGGGATTACAAGATCGATTCCAAGCATATCGTCCTCAGGGAATGACAATCCGCAATCCACAACAATGATACTGTCTTCATATTCAAAGGCAGTAATATTCATTCCAATCTGTTCTAATCCGCCCAATGGAATGATTTTAATTTTGATTCCGCCACCTGTTAATCTCCTTTTTATATTTCAATATTCATGTCATCACTCAGCAGCTCCGCAAATACTTTGCCGACTGCTTCCAGCTCCGTTTCATCTTCTACAAGTTCCAGCTCCATCGACACTTCATCGTCGTCTGCCTCATGCTCCGCTACGACTTTAAAAATATATCCGTCCGAATCCTGATTCAGCTCCTGGGATGCAAGCAGATATTCGGCTCCGTTTACTTTTGTCCGCTCCAATATGAAAAATTCGGCAAACCCGTCCTGTTCCTCATCATAAAATGAAATTTTTTCATATTTGGGTTCTCCTGCTGTCATCTGCTCTACTTCACGTAATAAATCATCCATGTTTTTGTTCCTTTCTTTTCATCCTGATTACTCTTTTTTGTTATTGCTGTTTTGAATGAAATCGAGATATCCCTGCAAAATGAATCCTGCAGCGATTGTATCTACATATTCCTTGCGTTCCTTGCGCCGGACGCCGCTTTGTATCATAACCTGGTCTGCCGCGGCCGTTGTAAGCCGCTCATCCCATAATACAACGGTCAGACCTGTTCTTTGCTCCAGCATCCGGCGAAATTCCTGCGTTTTTTCACAGCGCTCTCCCTCCGAATTGTTCATATGCTTCGGATAGCCGAGTACGATTTGATCAACCTGATATTCGGCAATCAGCTCATCAATGCGCGAAAGCGTCTGTCTGAGCTTTCCAGGTGATTTGCGAAAGATCGTCTCCAGCCCCTGTGCCGTTACAAGCAGCGGATCACTTACCGCTACGCCTACCGTCTTTGAACCGAAGTCCAATCCCATGATCCGCATATTGCATGCCTCCTGTCCGTATCCCCGCCGGCCTTTACCGGAAATTTACTTTAATATACTCTTTCAGTATTTCTTCCACCAGTTCGTCACGTTCCACTTTCATGACCATGCTTCTGGCATTGTTATGGCTTGTAATATACGTCGGATCGCCGGACATAATATAGCCTACGATCTGATTAAGCGGATTGTATCCTTTTTCACTCAAAGAACGATATACGTGTTCGATAATGTCCTTTACCTGGAATTCCGGTTCCTTCTCCACTCTGAAAAATTGTGTATTACTTTTATCCTGCATATTTCACGACCTCATTCCTGCTTCTTTCGTTTTCTTAACCCAAAGCGCTACTCTTTTTTATTTTAATATACTCGGCGCTAAAATTCAACCATAAGATACACATCCTTTGTTAATTGTCCGGTCACCGTGCCTCTTACAATGTGATTGGAACGGTTTTGCCCGGACGCAACCGCAACTTTTAAATATTCTTTTGTATATCCTGTCTCATACCTTTTTCCGTCATACACAAACGTTTCTTCCAAAAGCACGCTCTTTTGTGAACCGATCAGGCTCTGCCGGTATGCCGCGGACATTTCTTCTCCAAGCGCAAGCAGCGCAGCGCTTCGCCGGGCTTTTACCGCTTCCTGTATCTGGCCGCTCATGGCAGCCGCTTTTGTACCTTTTCTCTGTGAATATTTAAAAATGTGCATTTCATAAAAATACATCTGTTCTAAAAACTGCCGCGTTTTGAGAAATTCTTCTTCCGTTTCCTGCGGAAACCCTACAATTACATCTGTCGTAATCGCAGGATGCGAAAAATACTTCCGCAAAATCTGACATTTTTGCGCATATTGCTCCGTGTCGTATTTGCGATTCATTCGCTTTAACACCGTATCGCATCCGCTTTGCAGCGATAAATGAAAATGCGGACAGACTTTTTCCATTGCCGAAAGTGTCTGTGCAAACCGTTCGGTAACAATGCCAGGTTCCAGAGAGCCCAGCCGAATCCGACAGATTCCCGCAACGTCATGTATCTGCGCAATCAGCCGCAGCAGCTTATCATTCGTCGGCTCTTTGGAACAATCCGACAGATCCGTTCCATAAGAGCTGATGTGAATGCCGGTCAGTACGACTTCCTTACATCCCTGCCGTGCCAGCGTCCGCACTTCTTCCAGTACGTCCTGCGCCTGTCTGCTGCGCACCCTGCCTCTTGCATAGGGAATGATGCAATAGCTGCAAAACTGGTTGCAGCCATCCTGAATTTTAATAAAAGCTCTTGTATGCTCTGTGGTACGGCTGATAGACAGCCTTTCGTATTCTTTTTTTCCGTCGTTGATATCTTCAAAATCTCTGACAGGCGACTGTTTTTTTTCATATTCGTCCAGCATCACAAGTAAATGTTCTTTTTTATTATTGCCTAAAATAATATCCGCAATTCCTTCTTCCAAAACATCCGCACCGGCTGCCTGCACATAACAACCGGCCGCTACAAGAACCGCCTGCGGATTTAAGCGGCGCGCTCGATGCAGCATCTGTCTGGATTTTCGGTCTGCGATATTGGTTACCGAACAGGTATTGATCACATAGACATCCGCTTTTTCATCGAATGGGACAATTTCATAGCCTGCCTGTTCCAAAAGCTGCCGCATCGCCTGTGTCTCATAGGCATTTACTTTGCAGCCAAGATTATGAAGCGCTGCTCGTTTCATAGTTTTCTACTCTTTTCTTTTCTCATATATTGACTTTTTGAATTAAAAACGTTACTATAAAATGTGATGAAGTATCATTTGAACACTATGACCAAAAGGAGGGTACATAATGAAAACCGTACAGATTTCGTTAAATTCTATTGACAAAGTAAAATCTTTTGTCAATGCCATCACACAGTTTGATTATGATTTTGATCTGATTTCCGGAAGATATGTGATTGATGCAAAATCAATTATGGGCATTTTCAGTCTTGATCTTTCAAAACCGATTGATCTGGCCATTCACGCCGAGGAAGAACTGGAAGCAATTTTAGAAGTAATCAAACCTTACCTTGCCGCATAACAGATTGTGCCGGCCATACCGGGTATCCCGATACCCACACGCCACAAAGCCCGCCCAAAAGGCGCGGGCTTTTCTCAGGCTTCTACCCGAATCGTCTCAGCAGTGTCCACTGCTTCTTGAAATAGTACTTTCATCCGTTCCGTAATGTGTGATTCCGACTTTAAAATTGACTTCAAATTCGGCTTTGTCACGGGATGTTTTGCTACAAAAATCGTACAGCAGTCCTCATACGGCAAAATGGAAGTCTCATAAGTTCCGATTTTCTGCGCCAGATCTACAATATCCTGTTTGTCAAATCCGACAAGCGGACGATAAACCGGCATGTTACATATCTGATTTGTTACAGCCATAGACTGCATGGTCTGACTGGCGACCTGTCCGATGCTTTCTCCGGTAATCAGCCCCAGATCTTCATCTTCCGCCGCAAAATGCTCCGCCAGCAGCATCATATAACGACGCATAATAATCGTAAGCTGATCGTGCGGACACTTCTCATAAATATAAAGCTGCATTTCCGTAAAATTAACGACATGCAGCCGAATCGGACCGGCATACTTTGCTATGGTTTTTGCCAGATCAATGACTTTCTGCTTCGCCCGGTCACTCGTATAAGGCGGTGCATGAAAATATATCGCATCAATTTTTACACCGCGTTTGGCAATCATATATCCTGCCACCGGACTGTCAATTCCGCCGGACAGCAGCAGCATGGCGCGCCCTGCCGTGCCGACCGGCATACCGCCCGGCCCCGGAATCGTCTGCGCATACAAATTGATTTTATTGCGTATTTCCACATGCAGCGTGACCTGTGGATGATGCACATCGACTTTTAACTTCGGAAATGCTTCCAGCAGACGTTCGCCTAATGCGGAACTGACTTCCATGGATTCCAGCGGATAATTTTTTCTGGCGCGTCTTGTCACTACTTTAAACGTAACATCCGGTGCCGGAAACGCTTCCCGCGCAAAGGAAATGACCGTCTGCGCCAGTTTGTCAAAACCCTCATCTTCCACCAGCACAACCGGACAGATGCCTACAATGCCAAATACGCATGTAAGCGCTTCGACTGCTTCATCAAAGTCAAATTCCGTCTGCGCCTGCACATATATTCTGCCGTTTTCCTTACGCACGACAAAGGAGCCGTCTACGTCTTTTAACGCATTGGCAGTCTGACTGACAAGCGTATCTTCAAAAATATGACGGTTTTTACCTTTTACTCCGATCTCACCGTATTTGATTAAAAATGCCTGGTACATGGCCTTATCCTTTCTTTTTTATATACAAATTTTTCATATAAAACACTCTAATGCCGTACGTATCTTCGCAGCTTTGGCACAAGTTCCGCCAGCTTTTCGGCCGCATAGTCAATCTCCTGTAAGTTCGTACTGCTGCTGAAGCTGAAACGGAGCGCTGATTCTACCAGCGCCGGCTCCAGACCGATTGCCTGCAGCGTACGGGACGGTTCGGGATGGTTCGATGCGCAGGCAGATCCGGCCGACACATAGATGCCGTGTTCTTCCAGTGCATGCAGCATCACTTCACTGCGGATTCCCGGTATGGACAGATTCACAATGTGCGGCGCACCGTCATCCCCTATCGGACTATTGATCACAATGCCCTCAATCTGCGCCGTCCGCTCCAGCAATCGTTCTTTGCATTCGCGCAAACGGACCGTTTTGTCTTCCTGATTTTCATAAGCTTCCGCTGCTGCTTCCCCAAGTCCTGCAATGCCCGGTACGTTGTGCGTTCCGGAACGAAGTCCCGCCTGCTGGCCGCCGCCGAATAAAATCGGCTGCAGTCTTATCTTTTCCCTGCGATATAAAAAGCCGATTCCTTTCGGACCATGTATTTTATGTCCGCTGGCCGAAAGCAGGTCAATCCCCAGTTTTTTCGGGCGAATCCGCATTTTGCCGTAAGACTGCACCGCATCTACATGAAACAGCGTGTTTGGATTTTTTTCATGAATAATCTTTGCCGCTTCCGCAAGCGGCTGTATGGATCCGATCTCATTGTTCACATGCATCACAGACACAAGCACCGTCGCATCATTTACCGCTTCCTGCAGTGCGTCCGTGGAAACGATGCCGTCCCGGCTGACCGGCAGCCATATCACTTCAAATCCCTGTTCCTGCAGATATTTCATTGTGTTTGATACGGACGGATGCTCGATCTGCGTCGTAATCAGACGATTTCCGGCGCGTCGGTGCGCCATCGCCGCTCCGATCAGCGCCAGATTGTTCGACTCTGTTCCGCCCGAAGTAAAAATTATTTCTTTTTCCGTTGCTTTCAGCGTTTTTGCGATCGTCTGCGCCGCGCCTCTGACAATGGTTTCCGCTTCCATTCCTTTTTTATGCATGGAAGAAGGATTGCCATAGGCGTCATCCATGGTCTTTCGGACAATTTCCTGCACACGTTCAAAACATCTCGTTGTTGCCGAATGATCTAAATATGCCACCATAACTATGATACCCCTGTAACCTGATTCGGCATTGCAGCCGATTCCATCATTTCCAGATGCAGCATCAGTGCCGAGAGCATTGTCACTGCCGCCGTATCCGTACGCAAAATCCGTTTCCCCAGAGAAAGGACGCGCATATGTTCTCTGACCGCAGCAATCTCTTCCGGTGCAAACCCGCCTTCCGGCCCGATCATAACACTGATGCTCTCTCCTGCTTTTATAGAACGAAACGCCTCCGCCGTAGACCGCATTCCGCTTTCATTTTCATACGGTACAAGACGGCAGTCACACTCCATCGCACAGGAAACCGCCTGCCCAAAATCCATAACCGGGCGTACGATCGGAATCCGGCTGCGTTTGGACTGCTTTGCCGCACTCTCCGCAATTGCCTGCCAGCGCTTTGCCTTTGCCTGCGCTTTTTGTGCATTCAGCTTTACGACGCAGTATTTCATGGAGACAGGAATGATTGCATAAACGCCAAGCTCCACGGCTTTTTGTATAACCGTCTCCATACGATCTCCTTTTGGAAGCGCCTGAAACAAATAAATCCGACCGGACAGCTCCGTACCGGCAATGTCCGAATCCAAAATATCCAGTTGAACAAACGTATCCGTCAGCTCCAGTACGCCGCATCGGTAATCATGCCCGTCCGTACTGCTGACACGCACGATCTCGCCCGGTTTCATACGCAGTACGTTTTTCATATGATTGACATCCGGTCCCGTAATCGTAATAAAATCTTTTCCAACCTGTTCCTGTTTTACAAAAAACTGATACACAATACCATTGCCTTTCTATTTTTGAGCGGTAAGATTGACCCATTCGCCGTCAACGTTTGTCTCCAGCACTGTAAATCCCGCATCTTCCAACGCTTTGCGAACTTCCTGCTCCTTAAAGTCAATAATACCGGACGTAATTAAAATACCGCCCTTTTTCAGACATGGGTACAGGTATGGCGCCATTGGTACAATCACATCCGCCAGAATATTCGCCGTAATCAGGTCGTAACTTCCATTCCCTTCCCGGCGGCGCATCGCTTCATCTTCGATCAGATTGCCGCAGTAAAAGTTCCATAACGAGTCGCCCAGATGATTCACCTGCATATTTTCCTTCGATGAAACAATACAGTTTTCATCAACATCAATACCGGTAACATGTGCCGCACCCAGCTTTAATGCCACAATCGACAAAATTCCGCTGCCGCAGCCGGCGTCCAGCACGCACATGCCCTCTGCCTGCCGCATATACTTTTGCATCTGCCGGATACACAGCTGTGTCGTTTCATGTTTGCCTGTTCCGAAAGAAATGCCTGGATCAATCTCTATAAGAATTTTTTCTTTATCATCCGTTTTTAAATTTTCCCAGGTTGGCTTAATTAAAATATTGTCAATCGTAAACGACTGAAAGAACTGCTTCCAGTTGTTCATCCAGTCCACATCTTCGGTCTGCTCTTTCGTTATCGCTGCGGAACCGATATCCAGATACTGTTTTTCCTCCTCCAGCGCTGCGCGCACCTGTGCTAACAGCTCCCTCGCATCCTGGTCCGCATCCAGATAAAAGCTTACTTTGCTTGTACCGTCGTCCGGCGGCAGTTCCGGTGGAAAATCAATAAACATATCGCCCGCTTCCTGCTCTGTCAGCGGCACGTGATTTTCAATCTCAACCCCTTCAATGCCAAGCTCTGCCAGCATTGCAGCAATCACCTCTTCTGCCGCTGTCGTTGTGGCAATCGTGTATTTATCCCATTTCATTTCATGTATGCCTTTCCGTTTCAAATTTTATGTTATCCCTGCAGCTTGGCCATAAGACGCTGATATTCCCGGTTAATTTCCTGAATCGCGTCCGTATCTCCGCATTTATTATCCGGATGGTAGATTTTCAGCAAATCTTTATATCGTTTTTTCAAAGAACTCTGGCTGTTGACACCGGCAAAAAACATCGTTCCATGGATCGCAGCCGGTTTTTTACGAATATCCTCTTTCTGGTACGCTTCCACCTGATCGTAAAAACTTTTTTTCTGCTCAAACTGCTTTTTTTCTTCCGCCAGCTTGTACAGTTCTCCTTCTAAAATCTGCCGTTTCATTTCCAGCAGATGTTCCTCGTGCTTCTTTTTTGTCTCCTGAAACTCCTGCTGCCGATAAAAATGCGCTTTTTCAATATTCAGCTGGATCCGTTCCTGCTCCATCTTGCGCGTTTGCCTGCGTAAATTTTGTTTCCCTGTTTCCAGACGTTCCGTTTCCTGTTTGCGCCACATTTCAAATTCATGTTGTTTTTGTATCATTTTCTCGGCTGACTGTTCCGACGTACTTTTAAACGGGCGCTGTTCTTGCTTGTGTAATTCCAGTTTATTCTGGCTCACGGCAGACTGTTGTAATTCCAGTTTTTTCGATTCTGCTTTCTGTAATTCCGTTTTCAGAAATTCTGGTTTTTTGATTCCGTTTTTTGCGAATTCAGTTTTTGAGCCTCCGGTTTTAATGGTTCCGTATTTAATTCCGGTTTGCGTAAAAAGCCCCCATTTCCCGAACGGACTCCTGGTACCTGTTTTGTCATTCCATTCTCTCTCCTGTTTCTGCCTGAGGCTGAACTGTAAATAGACTCTGTCTTTTATTTTCTCTAATATTGAATCAAAAAACAAGTGTTTCCGGTGTGAAATTTAATTTTTCTACATATTTCACAACGAGCCGGCCATTCTATCCCCTTTTTTCTGTGAGCAATGGCAAAAAACAGTCCGCAATGTTGCCCGTGCAGCCGTTTCAAATGCGAAAAAAAACGGCAGGATTCTCTCCTGCCGCTGTCTTGGACGATCCGAACCATTTAAATGTCTTCAAACACATCCTTTACTTTATCCATAAATGTTTTTCGTCCGCTCTTTTTTCCGTTTCCTGCAGATGCATCCGCCTGATTCTTCAAAGAATTGCCGCTGATTTCGTCAAATTTACGCAATGCTTCCTTTGCTTCTGCGCTTAAGCCGGTCGGTACCTGTACCACAAGAGTAACGTACTGGTCGCCGCGGATATTTTTATTTCGAAGAGAAGGCACGCCTTTGCCCTTTAATCGGATTCTGGTATCCGTCTGTGTTCCCGGCTTTACATTATACAATACATCGCCGTCGATCGTACGGATGCGGATTTCTCCGCCAAGCGCTGCCTGCGCATAAGAGATCGGAGCCGAAGAATAAATATTCATATCCTGCCGCTGGAAGATCGGATGGTTTGTAATCAGAACTTCTACAAGCAAATCTCCTCTTGGTCCGCCATTTGAACCTGGTTCTCCTTTTTCACGAATCCGTACGCTTTGTCCGCTGTCAATTCCCGGCGGAATGCTGACGGATATTTTTTTCTTATTGGATACATATCCGTTGCCATGACATTGTGTACACTTTTCTTTTACTACTTTACCGGTACCACGGCAATCCGGACAGGTCTGTACATTTTGAACCATGCCAAACAGTGACTGCTGTGTGAACATTACTTTGCCCTTGCCGCCGCACTTTGTACAAGTCTCAGGTTTCGTTCCTGGCTTCGCACCGCTTCCATGGCACTGTGGACAATCGTCTTTTAATACCAGTTCCAATTCTTTTTCGCATCCAAAGACTGCTTCTTCAAACGTAATCCGTACGCTGGCACGTACATTGGCTCCTTTCATCGGACCGTTGCTGCTTCGTCTGCTGCTGCCGCCTCCGAAAAAGTCTCCAAAAATATCACCGAAAATATCACCAAAATCCATACCGGAGAAGTCAAAGCCACCGGCTCCTCCGCCACCGCCGCCTTCAAAAGCGGCGTGGCCAAACTGGTCGTACTGTCTGCGTTTTTCCGGATCGCTTAAGATCGCATAGGCTTCGGAAGCTTCTTTGAACTTCTTTTCCGCTTCTTTATCACCAGGATTCATATCCGGATGGTATTTCTTTGCGAGGACGCGGTAAGCTTTTTTAATCTCCCCATCCCCGGCATTTTTTGCTACCCCTAGAACCTCGTAATAATCTCTTTTCTGCTCTGCCATAACTTTTCCTCTGCCTGCACTACATATTTCATTTCCATACTTAAATTACTATCTTACATTTATATCTTATTTAAATTTATATCTTAAACTTCTTTGAAGTCCGCATCTACCACATCATCTTCCGGTGCGCCTGCATCTGCACCTGCCGCACCTGCAAAATCGGACGGATCAGAGCCTGCGCCTGCTCCCTGCGCTGCCTGTGCATTTTCATACATCTTGGCAAATACTTTCTGTGCGCTTTCCGTCAGCTTCTCTTTTGCCGCTTTGATTTCATCTACCTGTGCTTCCGTCAGGTTTTCTGCCTGCGGATTTGCTTCCAGCAATGCTTTTAATGCATTTAAGTCAGCCTCTACCGCCGCCTTATCGGCCGGATCCAGACCTGCGCCCACTTCTTCCAGCGCTTTTTCTGTCTGGAATACAAAGGAATCCGCATCGTTTCTTGCATCAATCGCTTCTTTGCGCTTGCGGTCCTGTGCCTCATATTCTGCCGCTTCCTTAACAGCGCGGTCAATTTCATCATCTGACATATTCGAACCGGCCGTAATGGTAATGTGCTGTTCCTTGCCTGTGCCAAGATCTTTTGCCGATACGTTTACAATACCGTTGGCATCAATATCGAACGTAACTTCAATCTGCGGAACACCGCGGCGTGCAGGCGGAATACCGTCCAGACGGAACTGGCCCAGAGATTTGTTATCTCTTGCAAACTGTCTTTCACCCTGTACGACATTAATATCTACGGCTGTCTGATTATCTGCTGCAGTAGAGAAAATCTGGCTCTTCTTTGTCGGAATGGTCGTATTTCTCTCGATCAGTCTTGTTGCAACACCGCCCATTGTCTCGATTGACAGAGACAGCGGAGTAACGTCAAGAAGAAGGATTTCGCCCGCACCTGCATCACCGGCCAGCTTGCCGCCCTGAATGGAAGCGCCGATTGCCACACATTCGTCCGGATTTAAGCTCTTGTTCGGCTCTTTGCCTGTCAGCTGTTTTACTTTGTCCTGTACCGCAGGAATACGTGTGGAACCACCTACAAGCAATACTTTTGTAATGTCGCCGTTTGTAAGTCCCGCATCTTTTAACGCATTCTGTACCGGAACCGCCGTACGTTCCACCAGGTCTCTTGTCAGTTCGTCAAATTTTGCTCTTGTCAGATTCATATCAAAGTGCTTCGGACCTTCGGCCGTTGCCGTAATAAACGGCAGGTTGATATTGGTCGTCGTTGCGGAAGATAATTCTTTCTTTGCTTTTTCCGCTGCTTCTTTTAATCTCTGCAGAGCCATTTTATCGTTGGAAAGATCTACGCCTTCCGCTTTTTTAAACTCGGCAATCATCCAGTCCGTAACTTTCTGGTCAAAGTCATCGCCGCCCAGCCTTGTGTCGCCGTTTGTAGACAATACTTCGATAACGCCGTCACCGATTTCAATAATCGACACGTCGAATGTACCGCCGCCCAGATCGTATACCATAATTTTTTGCTCATTTTCATTGTCCAGACCATAAGCAAGCGCCGCAGCCGTCGGCTCATTAATAATACGTTTTACTTCCAGACCCGCAATCTTGCCGGCATCCTTGGTTGCCTGTCTTTGCGCATCGTTAAAGTAAGCCGGTACCGTAATAACCGCATCGGTTACTTTTTCTCCGAGGTAACTTTCCGCATCTGCTTTCAGCTTCTGTAAGATCATTGCGGAGAGCTGCTGCGGTGAATATTTTTTATCATCAATGGTTCTGCCATGATCCGTACCCATATCTCTCTTAATGGAAATAATGGTTTTTTCCGCATTTGTTACGGCCTGACGTTTTGCCGGTTCACCAACAAGACGTTCGCCTGTTTTTGTAAATGCTACGATAGAAGGTGTCGTTCTTGCCCCTTCCTGATTTGCGATAACGGTAGGCTTTCCACCTTCCATAACAGCCACACAGCTGTTTGTTGTACCAAGGTCAATTCCTATAATCTTACTCATTGTTCATTCCTCCTAATATTTGATGCCCGCAGGCATATCTATGATCTGTGAAACTTTTTGATTAACTGACTACTGCTACCATACTGTGTCTAACCACACTGTCCCGATACGTATATCCTTTTTGAAGTTCCTGCGCAACAATACCGGTTTCATATTCTTCGCTTTCCGTCTGCATAACCGCATTGTGCAGATTCGGATCGAATTCTTTACCGATGGCTTCAATCGGCCTGACATCCGCTTCTTCCAGCATCGTCATTATCTGTTTGTATATTTTATTCATGCCTTCTACAAACGCATCGTCCTGATTTTCTTCAGGGACGGCCGCAAGGCCTCTTTCGAAATTGTCTACAACCGGAAGCACTTTTTCAATAATGCTCTTTGCTCCGATTTCATACATCTGTGTCTTTTCTTTTTCCGTACGCTTGCGGAAATTGTCAAATTCTGCCATCTGGCGCTTTACCTGATCGGTCAGCTCTTCAATTTTTTCATCTTTTTATCTTTTTTCTTATTTTTCTTAAAAATCCTTTTTTTCCGCCTGACTGGCCGGCTTCCTCGGCTGCATCGGACTGTTCGTCATTTTCTTCTGTCTCCTGCGTGCCGTCTTTTTCTTCTTTTTCTTCTTCTGCTTCCTGCGCCGCCTCATCTTCCGGTGTTTCGGCTGCGTCCTGCTCCGCTTCCGTATCCTGCAGGATATCTTCTTCCATTTGATCCATATTTGTTTCCACGCGTTCTGCTCCTTTCTGTTTTAACCACTCGAACCGCCCGTAGGTTTTTCCTCTTTTTGATATTTCTGATCTTTTTGATATTTCTGATCTTTTTGATATTTCTGATCTTTCTGATATATCCCATCCAGCTGTTTTTTCAAATGTTTCAAATTATTCAGCACTCTTTCGTAATCCATACGCTTTGGCCCTATAATGCCGATCGTACCGGTCACCCCGTCGCCAAGATCATACGATGCCGTCACAACACTGCAGTCTTTCATTGTTTTAATCGGGCTTTCCTCTCCGATATACACCTGTATGCCGGTGCCCGGTTCCTGTCCTCCCAGCTTATCGGTAATCATATTGGCAAGCGCCTGTTTTTCTTCAAAAGCGGAAATAAATTCACTCGCTTTTTCGGAATTGCTAAGCTCCGGATATTTAAATATATTGGTCGCCCCGCTCGTATAAATCTGCAGGTCTTCGTCCTCTCCGATCGCTTCCGCTACCGCATCCAGCACATCGCCTACGATTTTGCTGTGAATGCCGGCCTGATCTTTCAGTGCGGATATCATTCCCAGATTGATCTGTTCCATAGACAATCCGTTCAGACTCGTATTCAGAAGAATGTTCAGCTTCAGCAGCTGTTCATCGTTGAGTTCCTCACTGAATCTCAGCATTTTATTTTTTACAATATTACCTTCCAGCACAATGACACAAAGCAGCTGGCCTGCATCCACCTTTGACAGCTGTATAAATTTCAGTTTGCTGTGGTGGTACTGCGGCCCGGTAATCACAGCCGCATACTCGGTATTATTTGCCAGCAGCCTGGCAACTTTTTTCAATACCTTTTCCATCTTTTCGGTATGCTCTATAACCAAATTCTGCATATCGTTTATTTCCTGGTTTTTTTCCGCAATCAGATTATCAACGTAAAACCGGTAACCTTTATCGGACGGAATGCGTCCGGCTGAGGTATGCGGCTGGAGAATATATCCCAATTCTTCCAAATCTGACATCTCATTACGAATCGTTGCAGAACTCAAATGCAAATCCGTGTACTTTGAGATCGTTCTGGAACCAACCGGCTCACCTGTATCCAGGTAATTTTTTATGATGGCTTTTAAGATCCTGGTCTTTCTTTCATCAAGTCCCTCCATAAAAAGTACACTCACAGCCTTTCTTTTTCTTTCAATCAACTGCTGTTTCAGCTGTCCGTATATTGTATGAACACAGCCGGAACACTTTGCCTTTTTGTTAGCACTCAATGAATTAGAGTGCTAATATTGATATGACTAAGATAACACTCCCTATTTTCTTTGTCAACATGTTTTTGCAAATTCTTTGCAATTAAACTATGAAGCTTTTATAAACAGATTATAAAAAAAATATAAAAAAAGAGCATTTCTGCTCTTTGATCATTGCCCCGATTTCCTGCAGCCTTTGAGCATCGTCCGGTAGGACTCCCACGAAACATACCGCCCGCCCATACGTTCCAGATGCTGCGTATGAAACTGGCAGTCTATCATGCAGAACCCAAGGCGTTCCAGCTCCCGTGCAAACAAAAGTAAAGCCGCTTTCGACCCGTTTTCTTTTTCCGAAAACATACTCTCTCCAAAAAAACACGTCCCAATCGAAACACCGTACAGGCCGCCGGCCAATACGCCATCTTCATATACTTCTACACTGACGGCATATCCCGCCTGATGCAGCCGTCCGTACGCGGCTTCCATCTCATCGGAGATCCAGGTTCCCTCCGCATGTTCCCGTTTCATCCGGCAGCGATGCATCGTATCGGCAAAATCCCGGTTCCACACAAGCTGCAGCACATGCTTTTTCCTGTTTTTTTTCATAGAATGAGATTCATGAATTTCTTCTGGTATAATCACAAAACGTCTGTTCGGGCACCACCACAAAATCTCCTCTCCCGGCTCATACCATGGAAATATTCCATTTGTATAAGCCAGCAGAAGACGCTCGACGCACAGATCCCCGCCGACTGCCAGCAGTCCGTCTTCACGTGCCAGCAAAGGATCCGGAAAAACAATTTCCTGGTTTGGCAAACGATAAACCGGCATATTTCATCCTCCTGCAGCAATCAAATTCATTCCGGCCGATCGGTAATGGCAAGCGCAAACCGATCGTTTACAGCCGTTAAAGCACATGTTCCGCCCTGTTTTAACTTTCCAAACAAAATCTCGTCTACAAACAGCGGCTTCACCTCGCCGAATAACACACGCTCCATCTCTCTTGCTCCATATTCCGCGCTGATTCCTTTCTTTTGCAGCAGCGCTTTTGCAGCAGCGTCCGCCGACAGCCTGATGTTTCTGCGCAGAAGCAAATTCCGGAACTCTCCCAGCTTCTTTTCCACGATCTGCCCGGCCATTTTCGTGTCCATGCGGTGAAACGCTACAATTTTATTCAGACGGTTTCGAAATTCCGGCTGAAATATCCGCCTGACTTCTTCCATAATCACGTCTGCGGACGTGTCTTCTCCCTGAAAGCCTATTCCTGGTTTTCCGATGCGGCTTGCACCGGCATTGGACGTCATAATAAGAATCACGTTGCGAAAATCCGCTTTTCTGCCCTGGTTATCGGTCAGCGTCGCATAGTCCATAACCTGAAGCAACAGATTATAAATATCCGGATGCGCCTTTTCGATTTCATCCAACAGCAGCACCGCATGCGGATGCTTACGGATTTCTTCCGTTAACAGACCGCCCTCTTCATATCCCACATACCCTGCCGGCGCACCGATCAGCTTGGCTGCGGCATGTTTTTCCTCATATTCGCTCATATCAAACCGAATCAGAGGAATGCCCAGTTCTTTAGCAAGACTTTTCGCTATTTCCGTCTTGCCGACACCGGTCGGACCGACAAATAATAAGCTTGCCAGCGGTTTTTCTTCTTCCAGCAGTCCGGCTCTTGAAAATTTCACCGCATTGACGACCTGCTCTACCGCCTCGTCCTGCCCGTATACAAGACGTTTTAACCGCCCTTCCAAAGAAGCAAGCGCTTCCGTCTCGTCACTTTCCACAGCCTGTTTCGGAATGTGGCAGGTTTTGGCCACAATTTCATCCAGCAGCGATTTATCTACCGTCCGTGCGGTTTGCTTTTGCGCATGCATCCGCACATATGCGCCTGCCTCATCAATCAGATCAATCGCTTTATCCGGCAGAAAACGCTCTCTGATACATTTGTCGCTGACCGTAACCGCATATTCCAGTACGCCGTCTTCATACACAACGTCGTGAAACGTTTCGTAAGTCTGTTTTAACCCTTCTAAAATGTGAACCGCATCCGCATGATCCGGCTCTTTGATTTCCACGTTTTGAAACCGGCGGACAAGACTTTTGCTTTTTCAAAATGCTTTTTATATTCCTCAAATGTAGTCGCTCCGATAAAGCGGATATGCCCGGCAGACAAATATGGCTTTAACATATTCGAAATATCCAGACTACCGCCGTTGACAGCGCCTGCGCCGACGATATTATGAATCTCGTCCAGATATATAATCGGATTTTCTTCCTGTGCAATGCTGTCCAGCACTTTTTTCAGCCGTTTTTCAAACTCACCGCGATACTGCGTACCTGCCAGCAGGCTGCCGATATCCAATGCAAAAATTTTCGCCCCGAGCAAAGGCGCAGGAACCTGCCCATTTTTTAACAGCCTGGCCAGTCCATAGACAATCGCCGTCTTTCCTACACCTGGTTCTCCAAGATGCAGCGGGTTATTTTTCTCTTTGCGGCAAAGAATCTGCATCGTCCGCTCCAGTTCTTCCTGCCTGCCGATCAACGGATTGCCTTCCTGTGTCAGATCATTGAGACAGACCGCGTATCGCTGCCAGTATCCGCCCTGTGTATCCGTATCGTCCGCTTCGCTCTCCTGCATATCCTCCGGCTGCGTTATGCGCGTCCGTCGTCCGCCGTCCTTTACATTCTCTTCCCCGACAAGTATCATTTCCTGCAGCAGCTGTGCCTGTTCCACACCCTGTCTGCGCATATAATACACGGCATAGCTTTCCTCCAGATCATACATGGCATGTACCATATGAGACAGCTCCACTTTCGTTCTGCCGCTGTTTTTCGCCGATTTCCAGGCAAGCGCCAGCACTTCTGCAGCTCCCTGCGACAGCTGCGGTGTGCAGCTTTCTTCCCTGTCGTCCGGTTCCATATATTCTTCCAGATAAGTCTTAAGATCGCGGTCCAGTTCCTGTATATTGCCGCCGCAGTTTTCAAATGCCTGCGCAAATACCGGATTCTGACAGGCTACATATAACATCAGCTCCGGCGTTACATATTCAAACCGTGCGTTTCCTGCCAGCAAAAATACCGTATCAATCATTTCAGCCACTTTCCCTGATACCTGCATCTTTACGCCTCCTCTACCGTCATACGAAACGGAAATCCTTCTTCCGACGCTCTTGCCGCAGCCGTCTGCACTTTTGTAACGGCAATATCATAAGGATAAACGCCTACGGCAGCCCTGCCGCTTTTATGCACGAGCAGCATCAAACGTTCCGCTTCGATCTGATCTTTCCGAAAAATATGAATTAAAATGTCCACGACAAACTCCATGGTAGTAAAATCATCATTATGCATAATCACCTGATAATGCTTCGGCTCCTTTGGTTTGATTTTCGTTTTTTCTCTTGTCTGTCCTTGTAATGACATCGTCTGCTTCCTCTCATTTTAATCTGTTTTTTCCAATCACTGAAAAAAAGGGAAACCGGAAAAAGCCGTTTCCCTTTTCACATACCATTACCGTACATGCTGATGTGTAAATAAATGCTCCTGACAATACTCGTAATTACCTTCACATTTGGAGCAGAACCGAAACTCCAGCGACGGATCGTCTTTTTCCGTCCTTCCGCAGATGGCGCATTTGTGCTTCGTAACGCCGGCGCTCTGCGGTGTTCTGACCGCCTGTCTGTATACCTGCCTTCTGTGAACCTCTTTCGGTGAATACCGGCGTAAATCCCTCGTTGACAAAAAGAATATGACAAAGTTAAGCAGCGACATCACCATCACAATTCTGCGCGGCCATGAACTCTGCACCAGATCCACAAGCATCAGCGCCGCATATACATAAGCCATCCACTTCATTTTAATCGGAATAATAAAATACAGCAAAATCTGCATATCCGGATAGCATACGGCAAAAGCCAGGAAAATAGACATACAGATATAATACGTACTGATCTGCGTTCCCACAATCGCTCCCGTAAAGGCAGCATTGCCATATACCGCTGTCACGGTCATAATAAGCCAGGTAACAAACGCGCCTATAATCGTGTACAAAATTCCCCCGAAAATATAGACATTATAACGGAACACGCCCCATGTACGCTCCAGATTCATACCAAGCTGATAGTAAAACAACAGCATGATCGCGTAAAACAGAACACTTTGCGTAGACGGCGGTATCAGTACCCACGTTACCAAACGCCAGATCTGGCCATGCAAAATCTGATAGGGATCCAGCGTCAGAAGATTTAACATCTGCGGGGATACTCTGCTTAGCACATATCCGATGACATATCCGAAAATCAGATACATGGTCAAATTGGAAATTGCGTATCTTGAAAATTTGCGCTCCAGCTTATTCATAAAGTTCATTTGGCCCTCCATATGGATCCTTACGGATCTTTTCTCCTCATCGAAACAGCAATGTATTTTCATTCTCTTCCAAGCATTATATAAATACAGACATATTTTGTCAATCAGGCACCCGTTTATTTATAAAAAATTCATATCTGTCTGCCGATTTGGCTCCTGCGCCGGACTGTCTTGCGCTTCTTCCATCATATCCTGCGGATTGCGCAGCGCGGTGCCGTCCGGTTGCTCATACACTTCCTGCATGCCGCCCGGCTGCATATCCGACATAAAATTCCCCATATAATCCCGGTTATCCGAAAACGGCTCCTCTCTGCCATCCGGTCCGGTTCCTGCAGATGAAAATCCCATGCGGTCCGCACAGGTACCGCCGTTCATACAGTTTCGCGGCATCTGCTCCATGGGCTCCATGGAGGCGCCGTCGTTTTCTTCCTGCGTCGGAATGTTATACCGTCTGGAATCGCTGTCCCGCACAGGCTGTGTATTGCCTCTTAAATAATTTTCAAACGATTCCTTTGCCTGCGCGGCCGGCATGCGCGGCACATAAACAGGAACGCAGATTTCATCTCCGATCTGAAGATTATAAATGTTTACATATGGATTTGCATACATGATTGCGGATACCGGCACGCCGTATTTTTTTCCTATTTTATAAAGCGTATCTCCTGCCTCCACAATATGAAGCACTCCGCGGCACTGCATCTGCCCGTCATTTCTTCCAAGAAAATGATCCATGTTACCTTACCTCATCTGATTCTTCTACTTATACCAATGTATTCCGTTGTTTGAAAAACGTGCCTGCCATTTTAACCATGCAACGGCCCGCATCGCTATCTCACATTATGAAAAGATTATAAAATTCAAAATTAGTAATTGTCTTTTCGTGGACAGTGTCGTATAATGTAGAATGTTTTCAGGAGACATATCATATTTTAATAAGAAGAAATAGGAACTTTTTCCATATCCGGAACATAGCCTGAATCGGAAACCAAGCAACCATTCCTACAGGCAAATGAAAAAGAAATGGGTGAGAATATGAGTAAAGACACAACATGTAAACTTGGAATTGACATTGGCTCTACCACTGTGAAAATCGCAGTACTGGACGCATCGGACAATCTGCTGTTTGCAGATTATCAAAGACATTACGCAAATATCCGTGAGACATTACATGACCTGCTGCAGCAGGCATACGAAAAGCTTGGAAATATGACGACCGCACCAATGATTACCGGGTCCGGCGGACTGACGCTTGCCAAGCATCTTGGCATTCCATTCGTACAGGAGGTCATTTCTGTCGCTTCCGCTCTGGAGCATACGGCTCCTCAGACCGATGTAGCCATTGAATTAGGCGGTGAAGATGCCAAAATCATTTATTTTGAAGGCGGCAATGTCGAACAGCGCATGAACGGCATCTGCGCGGGAGGCACCGGTTCTTTTATCGACCAGATGGCTTCTCTGATACAAACCGATGCCTGTGGCCTGAATGAATATGCCAAAAACTATCAGGAAATTTATCCGATCGCCGCTCGCTGCGGTGTTTTTGCCAAAACCGATATTCAGCCTTTAATTAACGAAGGCGCTACAAAGGAAGACCTTTCCGCTTCGATCTTTCAGGCGGTCGTAAACCAGACCATCAGCGGGCTTGCCTGCGGAAAGCCTATCCGCGGTCACGTAGCGTTTTTAGGCGGTCCGCTGCACTTTTTATCGGAACTTCGCACCGCTTTTATCCGTACGCTGAAACTGGATGAGGAACATACCATTCTTCCGGATCATTCACACTTGTTTGCAGCAATTGGCTCCGCACTAAATTACAAAAAGATACACAGCTGCCGCTGAAATCCATCCTGGAAAAACTGTCCGTCGACATTCATATGGAATTTGAAGTGGACCGGCTGGAGCCTTTATTCCGGTCGGAAGCGGAATACCGGGCATTTTTATCCGGTCACCGCAGCAATAAAGTCCCTTCCCGCAGTCTTTCGGACTACGAGGGCAATTGTTACCTTGGCATTGATGCAGGATCAACGACTACAAAAACGGCGCTGATTGCCGAAGACGGCTCGCTGTTATATTCTTTTTATTCCAATAACAACGGAAGTCCTCTTACCGCCTGCATCCGTTCCATTCAGGAAATCTATGCACAGCTGCCAAAAAAGGCGCACATTGTCCACTCCTGTTCCACCGGATACGGAGAAGCGCTCATAAAAGCAGCGCTAAAGCTGGATGAGGGAGAAGTGGAAACCATCTCCCATTATTATGCGGCTGCCTTTTTTGCACCGGATGTAGACTGTATTTTAGATATCGGCGGCCAGGACATGAAGTGCATCCGTATCAAACATCAGACGGTCGACAGCGTACAGCTGAACGAAGCATGCTCTTCCGGCTGCGGCTCTTTTATCGAAACTTTTGCAAAATCTTTGAACCATACGGTACAGGACTTTGCAAAAGAAGCTTTGTTTGCCAAAAATCCGATTGATCTTGGCACCCGCTGCACCGTATTTATGAACTCCAAAGTAAAACAGGCGCAAAAAGAAGGCGCTTCCGTCGCCGATATTTCAGCCGGACTTGCCTACTCCGTTATAAAAAACGCACTGTTTAAAGTAATTAAGCTGACAGACGCTTCACAGCTTGGCAAAAAGTCGTCGTACAGGGCGGCACGTTTTATAACGACGCCGTATTGCGCAGCTTTGAAAAAATTTCCGGCGTACATGTCATACGCCCGGATATTGCAGGTATTATGGGAGCGTTTGGAGCCGCGTTAATCGCAAGAGAACGTCATGAGGCGGGCGCCACTTCCGGCATGCTCTCGATCGAAGAAATCAATGCACTTACGTTTGATACAAAGCTTGCCAGATGTCAGCACTGCACCAACCACTGCCTGCTGACCATCAACCTTTTTTCCGGCAACCGCCGTTTTATTACCGGCAACCGCTGTGAACGCGCACTCGGCAAAGAAAAAAACAAACACCACATCCCTAACCTGTACGAATATAAAAACAAGCGAATCTTTGACTACGAACCGCTGTCCGAGGAAGACGCCGTACGTGGGACGGTCGGCATTCCGCGCGTACTGAACATTTATGAAAACTATCCGTTTTGGGCGGTATTTTTTAAAAAACTGCACTTCCGCACGCTTTTGTCTCCGCCGTCTTCGCATCAGATATACGAACTTGGCATTGACAGCATTCCGAGCGAATCCGAATGCTATCCGGCAAAACTGGCGCATGGACACGTTGCATGGCTGATTGATCACAACCCGGACTTTATTTTTTATCCGTGTATTCCGTTTGAACGGGATGAATTTCCGGATGCAAACAACCACTACAACTGCCCGATCGTAACCTCTTATGCGGAAAATATTAAAAACAATGTAGATGAGATTTCAACGGGAAAAGTCGAATTTTTAAATCCGTTCCTCTCGTTTAAAAATCCGGACACATTAAAAAAAGGGTTAATTAAGGCACTCTGTCCGCGGTTTAAAATACTGGAACAGGAACTGTGCCTGGCTGTGGATGAAGCCTGGGAGGAACTGTGTCATGCCCGTCTGGACATGCAGAAACAGGGTGAAAAAGCGCTTGCCTATTTAAAGAAAACAGGCAGACACGGCATTGTTCTGGCAGGCCGCCCGTACCATGTAGACCCGGAGATCAATCATGGCATTCCGGAACTTTTAAATTCGTGCGGCATTGCCGTACTTACCGAAGATTCCGTATCCCATCTGACTCCGGTAGAACGTCCGCTAATTGTAATGGACCAGTGGATGTACCATTCACGCCTGTATGCGGCAGCCAATTATGTGAAAACAACGGAAAATCTGGACCTGATACAGTTAAATTCGTTCGGATGCGGACTGGATGCCATTACAACGGACTGTGTCAGTGATATTTTAACCAAATCCGGAAAAATATATACGTGCTTAAAAATTGATGAAGTCAATAACCTCGGCGCTGCCAGAATCCGTATTCGTTCCCTGCTGGCCGCCATCCGCGTGCGGAAAAAACAGCCGAAAAAACGTGACATTCAAACGTCGGATTTTAAACGGACCGTATTTACCGAAGAAATGCGTAAAAATTATACGATTCTCTGTCCGCAGATGTCGCCGATTCATTTTGAACTGCTGGAACCGGCATTTCGAACTGCCGGCTACAATCTGGTCATTTTGGACAATGACAACCGTGCTGCGGTAAACGTCGGATTAAAGTATGTTAACAATGACGCCTGCTACCCTTCGTTAATGGTGGTCGGACAGATTATGGATGCGGTAACATCCGGAAAATACGACATGAATAAAACCGCCATCATTATTTCTCAGACCGGCGGCGGATGCCGTGCTTCCAACTACATCGGCTTTATTCGGCGTGCATTGGAAAAAATCGGATACGAACATGTGCCTGTCATTTCGATTAATTTAAGCGGACTGGAGAAAAACCCCGGATTTACACTGACCCCTACACTGCTGCAGCATGGCATGTATGCGGTGGAATTCGGAGATATTTTCATGCGGTGTTTATATGCCACCAGACCTTATGAAGCGGTTCCCGGCTCCGCAAATGAGCTGCATGAAAAATGGAAACGGCAGGTCATCGCATTTTTATCACAGAACCGGATTTTATCCCACCGCAAATTTAAGCAGTTATGCCGCGACATTATCAGAGATTTTGACCGGCTTCCAAGAACGGATGAGAAAAAGCCGCGTGTCGGCATTGTCGGAGAGATTTTAGTTAAATTTCTGCCTGCCGCCAACAACTATCTGGTAGATTTGCTGGAAGCGGAAGGCGCCGAAGCTGTCGTACCGGATTTGATGGATTTCCTGCTCTACACATTTTACAATCAGGACTTTAAAACGGAACTGTTAGACAATCCAAAAAGGAATATCCGCATGGCCCATCTGGGCATCCGTCTGTTAGAATGGCTGCGCGCCGCCGCCAGAGAAGAATTCAAAAAGAGCGTGCACTTTGAACCGCCCGTAAGAATCGAACGACTGGCCGAATACGCTACACCGATCGTATCCGAAGGCAATCAGACCGGTGAAGGATGGTTTTTAACTGGCGAAATGCTGGAGCTGATTCACTCCGGCACAAACAATATCGTGTGCACGCAGCCGTTTGCCTGCCTGCCAAACCACATTGTGGGCAAAGGCGTGATCAAGCAGCTTCGTCACAAATACCCGCTGTCCAACATCGTCGCCATCGACTACGATCCGGGCGCCAGCGAAGTCAATCAGCTGAACCGAATCAAACTGATGCTGTCCACCGCGCAGAAAAATCTAGCAAAACATACCAATCGGCAGCCATAAAAATCCGATCCGTATCGTCTGACCTTTTGAAAGGTCCGGACCATACGGATCGGATTTTGTATCCGCAAAGCTTCCCTGTCATATAATAAAGAAAACCGTTTGCATGCAGGAGACAATATGCCCGAATACTGCAAATTCGTAAATGAAGCGTTACCATATTCTTATAAAGCGATGGAGCCTTATATCGACATTCAGACGATGTATCTGCACCACGACAAGCATCTGCAAACCTATATTGATAAATTAAACAGTCTCATTTCGGAATGCCCGTCTCTTCAATCTATGACATTTACCGAAAAACCGGTCTGTGGATTTGCCCAGCTGAAACAAATACTAAGCAATCCCGACGCCATTCCGGACTATGCCAGAACACAGGTAAAAAACAATGCCGGCGGCATCTTTAACCACTGGTTTTATTTTAACGGCCTTTGTCCACAGCCAAAAGAAAAGCCGCAAGGCACACTGGCGGAAAACATTTACTGGCAGTTCGGCAGCTT
The DNA here is from genome assembly GCF_000364225.2 of Eubacterium plexicaudatum ASF492. Taxonomy (GTDB): domain Bacteria; phylum Bacillota; class Clostridia; order Lachnospirales; family Lachnospiraceae; genus Eubacterium_J; species Eubacterium_J plexicaudatum. Next base: position 1,177,953 of record NZ_AQFT02000001.1, on the reverse strand, counting down.
CGCCGGATTTCGAAAATCGTTTACAAAAGCGGCGCTTGCCGTATTCGGTTCGGGCTATGCCTGGCTGACCGTAGATGCGCAGAAGAACCTGCAAATCATACAAACCGCCAACCAGGATACACCGCTTGCTCAGAATCTGGCTCCAATCCTGTGTATTGATGTCTGGGAACACGCTTATTATCTGAAACATAAAAATCTGCGCGCCAACTATGTGCCTGACTGGTTCGCCGTAGCAAACTGGGATTGGGCACAATGGTGCTTTGACCATCCGGAAGTATTTGTAGCATAAACTCAAATCCGTACACGCTCCAGCCTGGCTCCCATCCGACTTAAAATCTCATTTGTAATCGTTCCCGCCTGCTTTGCAACATCGCATACCGAGATTTCCAGATCGCCGCAGCGGCCGATCAGCGCGGCTTCCTCTCCGGCCCGTACATTTGAAATGCCGCTGATATCAACGGTCATCTGATCCATGCAAATGCGACCGATCACAGGAGCCAGGCATCCGTGAATCAATACGCTTCCGACACCGCACGACAGCGCACGCGGCAATCCGTCCGCATATCCGACAGAAAGCGTGGCAATCCGCATATCCCTTTCTGCCGTATATTGTATCCCATATCCGGCGGATTCTCCCTGATACAGCGTCCTTACCGACGCAATTCTGGCTTTTAACGACAGCACCGGTTTTAAACAATTGCTCCATTGTTCGGTATCTTCTTTTGTACTCAGCACCCCGTATAACGCAATGCCTACCCTTGCATAATCTCCTGCCAGTTCCGGATAATTCAGCACCCCGTAACTTGCCTGCATATGCAATGCCGGACATGCGTATCCATGTGCCTGCATCTGCTCCACCACATGATAAAAAGCCTGTGCCTGTGCGACCGTATAATTGACAAAACGCTCCGTCATCACATCGGAGGTACATAAATGCGTAAACAATCCGTCCACGGAAAGGTTCCGCATCTGACAGATATGCAAAATCTGTTCCATATGTTCACTGCGTACACCGATCCTGTGCATTCCCGTATCAATTCCGATATGTACATGTATCGTTTTCCCATAACGGTTCAGGCGTTCTGCGTACACATCGTCAACAACGGTCTGCGTCAGCTTATACCGGACAAGCAGCGGAAACTGCTGCGGATGCGTATAGCCCAAAACCAGAATCAGCCCTCGTATTCCCTGTCTGCGCAGTCTGACCCCTTCTGCCGCACATGCCACACAAAAAGCATCGACACCCGCTTTTTGCAGCTCTTTTGCCACTAGAACCGCCCCGTGACCATATGCATCTGCTTTCACCGCCGGCATCAGTTTACAGGATTGCGGCAGCATTTCCTGCAGCATCTTCACATTATGCCCAAGCGCGGCATGATCCACCTCCAGCCAGGCCCGTGCGCCAAACGCAGACGCTTTTTGCACCTGTCCGGTTCTTTTTCGTATGATGACAAGCAGCAAAGATACGGCCGCGGACAAGAGCAGAACAGCCGCATAATGTACCAGACTGTTTTCTGTCAGTATCGTAAACTTCGTAACTTTTGCAGCCGCACGCACAACGAGAATCATTGCCGGATGCAAAATATAAATTCTTGTGGATACGGGAACCACATACGCTATCCCTTTTATTTGTCTGCCGCGCAATAACCGATACAAAAAAAACATGACAACCGGCAGCAGCACATACATGCTGTCATGCCGCTGCAGCCGGAAAGCCCGCAGCAGATATGCTTCCTCTGTCATGGCCGGAAACGACACGCACAGTCCCGCCCATAATATACGCCGGTCATCCGGTATATGTTCATCTGCCAGCACACCCAGCATAAAAAACAGAGGAGCCATAAAAATACCATTACGTGTATACGAGCACACGGAAAAACATGTCTCATAAAAATCTGCGAAAAACGGAACCTGCTTTGCCAGACCGTAATAGCTGTCACCGCCCAGCCCAATAATATACAACAGCACTGCCGCGGCAAACACCTGCTTTTTGTTTAAAAATCTGCTCAGCAGATACAGCAGACAAATGCCTGTGATACATGCCGGAAAATACCACAGATGGTAAAAGGTTCCGTCAAAAACAAGCATACGCAGCACATCTGCAAACGTCAGCTCCTGATAATGTCCCGCATAAATGCCCGCCGGCAGATACAGCAGCATGGCAATCCCATAAAGCAGCGCTGTCTTTTTCACATACCGCATGACACGACCGGTCTGCATATCCCACAATCCGGAAACAACAAACTGTCCGGTTACCATAAAAAAGAACGGCACCGCAATCCGTGCAAGTACTCTTGTCAGAAAAAAATCCGCACCGGCATCAAACGAGGCAAGCGGTGACGTATGAATTGCCACGACCAAAGCTGCCGCCGGAATCCGAAAAAAATCCACACCGGCATATCGTTTTATTTCTTTCATGTTATCCCCTCACTCCGCTTCCAACGCCAGTTCGATTACCTTATCCACAATTTCTGCAAACGTATATCCCGCCGCTTTCATCATGCCCGGATAACGGCTGTGCTCCGTAAAACCCGGAATGGTATTTACTTCATTAAACACAATTTCCCCGCCCGGTGTCAAAAACAAATCTACTCTTGCAAACCCCCGGCATCCGAGCGCCCGGTAAATTACGCCGGCTGTCCGGCGGATTTGTTCCGCCTGTTCGTCAGCAATTCTTGCCGGGACATGAATAGCCGACGTTTTCAGCGTATATTTTTCCGTAAAATCAAAAAAGTCTCCGGAAAGTTCAATTTCATCCACCTCACCCATCGTCAGCACATCATTGCCAAGCACCGCACAGCCTGTCTCAAATCCATCAATCGCTTCTTCTACAATGACCTGGCTGTCATATCGAAAGGCCAGTGCAATGGCATTCCGCAGATTATGCGGCTCCTTTACTTTCGTGATTCCATAAGAAGAGCCTGCCTTTACCGGTTTTATAAACAACGGATACCCGATTTGAGCCGCACACCGCCCTACTTCCTCCAAATCCGTATCTTTTCGTACTACAAAAGCCTGCGGAACGCGCACACCTGCATCGGCCGCCAGCCGATGTGCACGAAACTTGTCCATACAAAGCGCCGAAGCAAGCACTCCACAGCCGGCCAGCGGAATACCTGCCAGTTCCACCAACCCCTGTACCGTTCCATCTTCTCCGTTTTTTCCATGAAGTACCAAAAATGCGACATCGACCGGACGTTTCCGAATGCCGTCTTCCTCAAAACAAAGCAAACAGTGCTCACTCCGGTCGGGAGACAAAGCAGCAGGTATCCGGTCTTTTTCCTGATGCCATGTATCCGCCGAAATCTGCTGCGGATCTCCGGTAAAATAAAACCAACTTCCCTCTTTCGTTATTCCGATCGGAATCGGCCGATATTTTTCCGGGTTCAGGTTGCGGAGTACGGCTTCCGCAGATTGTAAAGATACATTGTATTCGCAGGAGCATCCTCCGAAAATAACGGCAACATTTAACTTTTTCATTTTTCGTATCCTTTCCTTTCAGCTTTCTTGTCTCATCCAACAGGTTCTCATTTTCAATGTGTTTATTGTGTTAGTAATATTGTGTGTATTATTTATGTTAATACACACAATACTATATTTGCTCTAATTTGTCAATATCCATTTTCATACAGCTCCTGCAGCATGAAGCCTGGATGGAATATCAAATTTAAAAAATCCGGAAGTCGTAATCGGGAAAAAAGAAAAAGAACGAACCGAACAGCTTTTGCCGCAATGCACTGCCATCCTGCAGGACATTTATGCGCAGACAAAAGTAGGAACTGGACAAAGATGGCTTATGATTGATTTGGAAGATGATGAAGAACTGTTTGATGATCTGTTTCGTCTGATTGACATTCGCAGAGGTTAACGAATAATATACGGAAAATTCTGTCACCTTTCTGTTTTTATCGATATATACTGAAAGTAACGTAAGATTTTTCCTTATATTATTTTTAAAGGAGTGATTGTGTGCATCCTGCCATTTATCTGGCGCTTCTTGCGACGATCGGGACATGGTCCGTAACCGCATTAGGCGCTGCAACCGTCGTATTTTTTAAATCATCCAATGCGAGGCTGCTGAATCTGATGCTTGGATTTGCTTCCGGCGTTATGATTGCCGCAAGCTTCTGGTCCCTGCTCCAGCCGGCAATTGAACGTGCGGAGGCAAGGCATGGCCTTCCGGCTTACCTGACGGTAACCGCAGGGTTTCTTTGCGGCGCTATTTTTATGTGGATTACCGATCGGCTTGTCTCTTATGCCCAAACGAAAACAGCGCACGCATGTGCAAAAGAACCGGATCGCAGGAACCGGATCATGATGCTGATCCTTTCCATTACCCTCCACAATATACCGGAAGGACTGGCAGTTGGCGTTGCTTTTGGCACGCTTCAAAGCGATTATACACCTGAAAAACTGATGGGCGCCATAACGATTGCAGTTGGTATCGGTCTGCAGAACTTTCCGGAAGGCGCCGCCGTTTCCATTCCGCTTCGTCGGGAAGGTTTTTCCGGAAAAAAGAGTTTCTTTTACGGGCAGGCTTCTGCGCTCGTAGAACCCATTGCCGGATTGTGCGGCGCCTTACTCGTCGTCTACGTAGAAGCAATCCTGCCATTTGCTCTTTCTTTTGCTGCCGGCGCCATGATATTAGTCGCCGTTCACGAACTGATTCCGGAATGCCAGCAAAATCAAAAAAGCCATCCGTACTCCGCTACAATGGGAATCATGTTTGGATTTGCCGTTATGATGCTGTTAGATGTCATGCTTGGCTGACAATCCGGCAAATTCCCTGTTATCCGATATTCATATCCATACGGCTTAATTTTTCCAGCAGAATGTCTTCTTCCGTCGGGGCATCCGATACTGCCTCGATCTGCTGGCGGATGCCGATCATTTTCTGATCTGTCAATGCGATCACATCCGCGCATTCTTTCAGCTGCTCCACAATTGCCTGCTGATTGGGAATGTTCTGCTTATATTTCAGCTGATGCTCCAGACTTGCCCAAAAGTCCATCGCAATGGTACGAATCTGCACTTCTACTTTCATGTATTTTTATAATCGGCAAAAAACACCGGAACTTCCACAATCAGATGCAGGCTTCGGTATCCGTTCGGTTTCGGATTGATAATGTAATCTTTTCTTGTAATCAGCGAGATATCGTCCTGCCGGAGCAATGCATCTGCAATCTCGTATATGTCGTCTATGTAAGAACAAATCACACGAATGCCTGCCGCATCGTGAATATATTTCTCAACATTTTCCAGCGAAAAGCGGTATCCATATCGGTCCAGCTTTGCCATAATGCTGTTTGTATGCTTTAAACGTGTAGAAAACGAACTGATCGGATTGCGCTGATAGCGCACACGGAACTCGGTATCCAGCACTTCGAATTTTGTCTGTACTTCTTTTAATGCACAGGTATACATCATCAGAAGTTCCCGATATCCTACAAGCATGTCCATAAATTTTCTTGTCTGGCTGACCTTTTCCGGTGTATCGAGCAGGGTAATCAGCCCTTCGGCCAGTTCATCTCCAAGCATATTGTCATCCTCTTCTATTTTTTTCATCTGTTGTTTCCTCCAATTTTAAAACTATTATAATATTATAACATATGTCTGGCAATATCTGCTAAATATTCACCAAATTATCATGAATTTTTCATAAATATCCATAAACAAAGGTTAAACAAACAGATTTCGTTGCAAAAGAAAAATCGGCATTTTAAGCAAAAAAAATGCTCCGGCAAAATAAAATTATCCTGCCCAAAGCATCCTTCTTATTCATATATTACGATCCGGCAATTCCCCCTGCCACAGCTTATGACAGCTCCTGTACAATCGGCGGAATCTGAGACAGCATATTGTCCATATCTTCGAACATTGCACTCTTTGTCGTTCCCAGTTTGTTTGCCTGTTCAATATTTTTTACAACTTCCTCATACTGCTTTTTTGTGCGGAAAAAGAACTCATTCACACTCTGCAGCGCTGTTTTGGAATCCGAAATAACATTCGATATTTCTGCCTGTACCGTAGTTGCACCTTCCGCAGCCTGTGTAATATGATCGAACATCTGATAGGTATCATTTACTTTTAAAATATTTTCATTCAACGCATCCTGAGAATTGTTGATGCTTTCATGCAGCTTGTCCGTACCGCCTTCCACATCCGTAATGCTGTCGTCCACGGCAGCTACCAGATCCTTGATCTGATCTGCCAGACTTTTTACTTCCACGGCTACAATTGCAAAACCTTTGCCATGTTCTCCTGCCCGCGCCGCTTCAATCGAAGCATTTAATGCCAGAATATTCGTCTGATCTGCAATTGCCTTAATCTGGTTTGTACATGATTTAATCTGCTTAATGGAATCTAAAAAAACACGAAATGTCTGTTCCATCTCCGTAAAGTGCGCTTCCACCTGTACGGTCTGCTGTTTTAACGATTCCACCTCATTTTGCACGGTTATAACGGAACTGCCGATTTCTTCCTTTACTGTCTGAAACCGCTCCGATACCTCTCCGATACTGGAAAACGTCTGTTCAAAATCTTCCAGCTTCTGATGAAACTGCTCCGATTCCTGCAGCACTTCATTAAACGATTCGTTTACTCTGCTCAGCTGCTGCAGCGAATCGACTTCTTTTTCTACGATTTCCTTCTGACGTTCTTTGACACTTCCTGCTACATGCATGACCGGATACAGCCTTTCCTGATCCGTAACGGTCTGTCTGCGTTCCAATCCAAAGCCTGCCGACTTATTTTTCTTTCTGGATCCAAACATCTGGCTTCCCTCCCTCTGTCTTTACTCAAACACCACACATGTCATAGACTGGTTTACAAACTGGTTATTATAATGCTCCCCATATCCTACAACACCGGCATGGTTGCCAAGGGCCGCCATTTCCTGCAGGTATTCCTGCATATAGTGGTTTTCATTAAATAACAGATAGCGAAACAGGCAGTTAATGGAAAATACGGCCGAAATTCTCGGAAAATCCTTATAGATATTTTGTATGGTCCGCTTTACAATCGCCCGATAGTCTCCAAGTTCCAGCAGAATCAGTACATCCGAATCATTCACCTGACGAAAACAGCTTAACGCATTGCCGTTGACTTCTTTCAGTGAAATAATACACGTATCCGTACCGTTAATCTTTCCAAACGGATTTTTAAACGTCTGTGTCTGAATCTCCTGTTCCGAAATATGTAAAAGCTCCTGATAAACCTTTTTGGCCGGTCGGCCATTTAACTGTCCGATCATATAGTTTGCCTTGTCCGTTGCGGACGCCACAAAACGAGCACTGCCTTTTTGATGATAGATGTTTTCCTTGTATGCTTTCACTCTGCCGCTCTGGTTTTTGATCAGCGCATATACTGCCGCATCCGTATAAACCGTGCCATTCACAGACACCTTTCCCTCTTCTGCGGTACCGCCGACAAGCGAAATCCCGTTACGTTTTAATACACTGGAAAATGTATTCAGTACACAGGCATCATTTCCGGAACAAAAATCAATACATACCGTATCTTTTGACGATGCCCTTACCGTCTCCACATCCTTCTCCAAACGCCGTATATATTTTACCGGCATAACCGATGCCTGTTCAAGCACATTGACCGCAACCGTAACACCGTCATAAAAAGCTACGACGCTGACACCTTTTTCTACAATTTTTGTACTATAGCTCATCCCTGCGCATCCGATGCTTGGTACTTTCGGATACATCCCCTGCAAGGTCTTCACATGCGATTCAAACTGTGCACTGTTTGACAACAGTATGATTAACTGCGGACTGCTCATTCCGCTTACGGCTTCTTTCAAATCACCGCTCTGACTCATTCCAAAAAACTGTTTCACAATTCTTTCCCCACTCATTCGTTTGTATAGTCTTTGTCTGCTGATTCTATTATACTGATATCCATGCGTGAGGTCAATCTTTTTTTCATGCAAACTACGTATGTCGCTTTATTTTAATGCGATGACTTCTATTTCTACCATCGCGTCTTTCGGAAGCGCCGCTACCTGTACCGCAGATCTCGCAGGATAGTTTCCTTCACTGAAAAATTGTTTGTACACATCGTTCATTTTCACAAAGTCGCCAATATCTTTCAGATAAACCGTCGTTTTTACAATCTGATCCATCGTACAGCCGTCAGATTCCAAAATCGCTTTTATATTGTTCAGTACCTGTCTTGTCTGTCCCTCCACATCTGTGGCCGTGATCTCTCCCTTCGACGGGTCAATCGGTATCTGCCCGGAAAGAAACAGCAGGTTCCCGGCTGCGACTCCCTGTGAATATGGCCCGATTGCCTGCGGTGCATTTTGTGTACTTAATATTCTTTTCATAGATTACATCTCCCTTACATCAAATGTTTATGTTCACGAACTTATTTTACTACAAAATCTTGAAAATGTCATCCTCCGTACACAATTTTCAAATTGCATAACCCTGATGTGAAAAGTAACTACCATCTGTCTATTGTATGTTGATGTTTCCGGATTCGCAGAAAATTTCGATCCGGCGGTCCGGATTTTCTTGAATGGTTCCGTAAGATTCTCCCATTTTGTGATCGTTTATGGTAATATCGCCATACTCCGTATGCAGATCATATGCATAATCGCCCGTATCATCTTTTAACCGCAATTCCACATTTCCGTATTCCGATTTGATAGCGCAAGTATTTGTCAGCACATCATACAGTTTGCAGTCTCTGCTTTCCTGATAGACCTCAGCAGTTGCAAACTCTGCCTGATATCCATGAATATCGCCATACTCACTGTGCAGATTCAGTTTGTGCACCAATGTATTTCGGAATTCAAGCGCTCCACTTTCCAAATGAATATTCAAATCATCCGATAATGTCATGTCCTTGATCATCACATCTCCATATTCATCTCTGATCGTGCAATTTGCTCCCTGTACCTGCTCCATTTGAAGCCTTCCGGATTCCGGATGGATTTCCATATGCTGCGCTTTGACCTGAGACACACTGACATCCCCATATTCTACGTTAATGTTCAGACTGTCTGCCTGTATCCGTTCACACACCACATCGGCAAAATCCGTATGCAGCGAAATGTTTTTCAGTTTCGCACCCACCGGCAGACCGATTGTCACATAGTTTTCCTTTTCGATGCGCCTGCTTTCGATCTCACTTCTTCCTAAGGCAAGCCACTGAAAATACGCTTCCTGTTTTCCAAAATAACCGTCGTCTCCATGTTTTAACAGAAGTTTTCCATCTTTGATTTCTTTTTGTAATCTTCCGCCGGAAAGTCCATAGGACAATGTATACCGATCGGAATCCGACTGCTCCACACGAATATCCGCATATTGCATATCAATCTCAATGCTGTTGAAAGCTTCCTGTATTTCTTGTTCCGCTTTATACTTTTGTGTTTCTTTGTCGTTTTGTCGCAGCAAGGGTGCATTTACATGAATCCCCTTCGCATCTACGAAGACACCGTAAATCCATCCGCCCATTGCCGCCCCAATGCCTGCTATTACCATACCTGCTGCTGTCAATATGGCACAGCTCATTAAAAACATCCTATTTCTACGCATTTTTCTTTCTTCCTTTCGAAATCATAACTGCCAGTTTATGCAAAGTCCATCCCATAAAACGTCTGCACAACAGGTAGGTTGCATACACACACGCAGCGCCTATTCCCATTGCCATAAACCCTATTCCGACACAGGTCAAAAATACCGCAAAGCTTTTGGTAATAACGCTAAATCCTGCCACAATGGTCAAAGGTCCTGCTATCACCGCACACACTGCTGCTATAAACAACGCCAGAAAAAGTGTCCATACTACGATAACGGCTACCAACACAAGTATAGCGCCTGTAAGAAGCAGCGGCATTGCAACCGGAACTGCAAATAAGGCAAGCACTGCCACCCACAGTCCATTCAATCCTTTTCTTACATTTTGAACCGGCTCTTTGGAATAGTTCAGCGCCATATCACGGATAATCTGATCTGCCGCTTCCTGCGGACTTCCAAGATCCTGCGCCGCTTTTGCCTCATTTTCTTCTCCTGCTTCTGCAAAATATTCCTCAAAATACGCAACGGCACGCTCAAAATCCTCTTTCGGCAAGCGTTTAAGCCGTTCTTTTAACTGCCGCATATATTCCTGTTTACTCATCTTTTCCCCCTTCTGCCGGACGGCTGTTATTTAAAATTTCCTTTACCGCATCAATGTGGCTGTTCCATTCCTGTTCCAAATATGCTTTCTGCTTCCTGCCCGCATCCGTAATGCGATAGTATTTCCTGTTTCTGCCCTGAAACTGCTGATCGTAAATATCCACATACTCGTTTTCTGCCAGACGGCGCAGTACCGGATACAATGTGGAATCTTTCAGATTGGAAACCTTTTTCATCTGCTGACTGATCTGATATCCATAACTGTCACTCTGACAGATCATCGCCAGAACGAGCAATTCCATTAAGACCGGATTGATCGGATAAATCATAGCGTTCTCCTTTCTGTAATAATTATATATATGCTTTATATTTTTATATTATATGTTGTATAATATATTTTGTCAAGATATATATCTATTTTTCATATAAACAGAGCGCATAAAAAAACAGCGGCAAAGGTATGGCCTCTGCCGCTGCTCTGTGTATATTATTTTTTCAAAAGCCAGTAAACACCGTATCCTTGAATGTTTACTTCTTTTCCTTCTTTTTCTTGCCGGATATCAGGTCGCTGTATGTGCCGCCTTCTTCATCCAGCTGTACAACTTTATTAAATTCACTGAAATTAAACAGCGCCGTCAGCTTCAGATCTCCGTATTCACGGACAATGCCAAGCACGGAATCATCCAGTGTGTCAAACGTCCGGACGGAAGCATCCGTATAAAACAGCTCGGAATTTTTCCGAATCTGTTCCAGCTTTTTAATTCCGTCAAACAGTTTTTGCTGTACCGTACCCTGTTGTGAACGCTTCTGCTCCAAATCCCAGCGGAATTTTCCACGGTGCAGATATCTGGAATCGCCCCAGCGGTCCGGTTCCTTGTGATAAGAATAGTCATTTTCCTGCCCGATCTCATCTCCACTGTAAATAACCGGTATGCCGGACTGGGTCAGCATATAGGCATGCAGCATCAGATCCAGCTGTACCGCCTGTTCCAACGCAGGTTCATTTCTTTCATAAGCGGCTTTTTCAATGCCGCACAAAGAAGCAGTCGTTCCGCACAGTCTGGCGTCTCCCGAAGTCGGGTCCGAATTATACAGCTCGCCTCTTCCGAACGCTTCCGGTATAACGCCGGTCAGAAAATCATTCAGATACTTTTTATGACTGACTTCTTTAATTCCGAACCGTTTCAGCCACTGGTAATCCAGCCCCCAGCCAATGTCATCATGGCATCTTAAATAGTTCAGAAATACGTAATCTTTCGGCAGGCCGCTCACTACATCCATCTGCATCTTTAACAGACGAATGTCTCTCGTTGCTACCGTATGCCAGGTCGTCGCCATTGTCGTAACATTATACAGCATATGGCATTCCGGCTTTTCTACCGTTCCAAAATACGGCACGACTTTTTCCGGCTCCATAACGACTTCGCCTAACAGCAGTACGCCTGGGCATACGATCTCGCTGATCATACGCATCATGCGCACAATCGTATGTACCTGCGGAAGATTTCTGCAGTTTGTGCCTATTTCTTTCCATATGTAAGGCACGGCATCAATACGCATAACGTCAATTCCCTTATTGGCAAGAAACAGGAAATTGTACACCATCTCATTAAACACTCTTGGATTGCGGTAATTCAAATCCCACTGATACGGATAAAACGTAGTCATTACAAAATGTCCCGCTTCCTGCAGCCAGGTAAAATTGCCGGGTGCGGTCGTTGGAAATACCTGCGGAACGGTCTTTTCATACTCTGCCGGCATCGCATAATCCCGGAAAAAGAAATACCGGCTCATATACTCTCCGTCTCCCTGACGTGCCCGCATTGCCCATTCATGATCTTCCGAAGTATGGTTCATCACAAAATCCATGCAGACATTCATGCCTTTTTTATGGCAGGCAGCCGTCAGGCTTTCCAGATCGTCCATCGTGCCAAGCTGTGGCTGTACTCTGCGGAAATCCGATACGGCATACCCACCGTCGGAACGTCCTTTCGGCGTATCCAGAAACGGCATCAGATGAATGTAATTGACCTGACACTCTTCCAGATAATCCAGCTTTTCTTCGACCCCTTTCAGATTTTCCGCATAGTTATCAATATACATCATCATACCAAGTATATCGTTTTTCTTATACCAGCCCGGTTCTTTCTCACGGTCCTGATCCATTTTTTGCAGCTGTTCGTTGCGCTGCATATAATATTCATACATCTGCGAACACAGCTCTGCGAACATATCGTCATTTTGATACAGCTCCATATACAGCCATCTTAACTCATCATGATGACGTTCCATTCTTTGTTGAAATACTTTTTCTGCTTTTGACATCTTATCCGATCCTCTCTTCGTTTTATTTTATAAAAACCCCTATCCATGCATATTTATTTTCTTTGTGCAATCAGCCGGCGTATTTCTTCTTCCGTCGGCATCACACGCAAAGCGCCTCTTCGTGTTGTAATAATCGAAGCTCCTGCATTTGCAAACGTCAAAAGCTCCTCCAGCTGTTCTTTTGTCAGATCTTCCATGCCATGTTCCAGCACATAATGCAATGCGCACGCTTCAAACGTATCTCCGGCGCCAGTCGTTTCAATCGTGCCTTCCTGCAGAAACGGCGCTACTTCTGCCGATACATTTTTAAAGTATGCCCGGCTGCCCTCTTTGCCAAGCGTCACAAACATAAGCGGTATATGATACGTTTCCTGCAAAATCGCAGCTCCTTTTTCATAATCATCTGTTCCGGTCATAAATTCCACTTCATTATCGGAAATTTTTAAAATGTCACATTTGGTAAGCCCGTAAATAATCTCCTGCTTTGCACATGCGAGAGATTCCCAGAGCGGCTCCCGCAGATTCGGATCAAAAGAAACAAGAACACCGTTTTGCTTTGCCACATCTATCGCATATCGGGTCGCTTCCCGTACCCCTTCATGCGTGGAAGAAAGCGTTCCAAAATGAAAAATTCTGCTGTTTTTAATTATTTCCTCCATGACCTCTTCTTTGCGAAGCATCATATCCGCGCCCGGATTCCGGTAAAAACTGAAATCTCTGTCGCCATCCGGTTTTGTATGTACAAAAGCAAGCGTCGTATGTACCGTATCGTCAAAAATAAGATTTTTCACATCCGTGCCGCTTTTTTTTACCTCGTCCGCAAGCATATGTCCAAAATTATCATCGCCTACTTTTCCAATAAAAGCCGTTTTCTTTCCGAGCCGGTTCAGCATAGCCAGTACGTTACAAGGCGCTCCTCCCGGATTCGCTTCCAGAATCGGATTCCCCTGTTCACTTATTCCATTTTCCGTAAAATCAATTAACAATTCTCCAAGCGCTGTCACATCGTATGATTTCATTGTGTTACTCCTCCTTCTGATCTTTTGCAGGATATTCTGCATGCATCGCTTTTTCTTTTCTGTTAAAATTTTACCATAAACCGATTCATTTTTAAACGAATTTTGAAAAAAAAGACAATTCATTTTACAATGAATTGTCTTTTATCTAAAAAATATACCGTTTAAGGGACGATCGCCCGTTCGTTATCTTCTGCCGTAGCCCCGTCCAAGTCCTCTGCCTCTTCCTGCTGCGCGGCCACAGCCCGGATAACGATCGCAAATGCCGTCTCCATCCTGATCGACGAAATATCTGCCGCCAAGCGTGCAGTTGTCGCAGATTCCGTCACCGTCTTTGTCTGTAAAATAATCACAGATCCCGTCACTGTTAGCATCTACATAACGATAACGTGCCGTATTTGCCGTTTTGTTTGAAACCGCTGCAGACACCGGTACGGTCAGACTCAAAGTTGCTGCCGCTGCCATCATCCATACCAATACTTTTCTTCTCATTGATTACACCCTCCGTTTTTCTCTGATAAATTTACAGCCCCTTGGCTTGCAATTATATTACAAAACGAATGTGGCGTTTTGATGGCATTTTGCAAAAGATTTCGGTACAATTTTTAATCATTTGTGTCAGGGATGTAAAAACGAACCTGAGTTCCTTCTTCATGCACGCTTTGCAGTTGAATCCGGATCTTATGCCGTTCTCCGATATTTTTCATAATGGCAAGTCCCAATCCCGAACCTTTGACTTTCTTCTGTCCGGAACGATAAAAACGATCAAAAATATGTTCCAGATCCTGTGCGGGAATGCCGCAGCCGTGGTCTTTGATCGTTACCACCAGACAATCGGGCTGCCTTTTTGCATCCACTTCTATGCCGCAGCCTTTCGCCGAATATTTAATCGCATTGTCCAGCGCTGCCACAAACATCTGCCGCAGCCGCCCATAGTCGCCTTCCATAAAAAATTGTTCCGGTTCCTTTTCATAGGAAAGCAGGATATCTTTTTCTTTTGCGAGTACCCGTACGGCCCGCATCGCGTCTTCCAATGCCATCATCAGATCCATCCGTGCCTTTTCAATCGGAAAGTCTTTATTCTGCAGACGGGATAATTCCAGCATATCGTTTACAAGCCGCTGCAGGGAAATACATTCCGCAAGCATCTGACGTTGATATTCCATCGCTTTGTCTCCTGTCACCACGCCGTCACACAAAGCTTCCAGAGAGCTGCGGATGACCGTAACCGGTGTCCGCAGTTCATGAGAAATATTGGAAATATAATCTTTTTGCATCTGCTCCAGCCGGCTGCTTTCCTGACGTGCCGCTTCCAGCTTTGCAGCTAGCAGATCGGTCTGCCTTGCCAGTTCTCCAAGCTCCGTACGATCATGCACTTCTGTCTTTGCCAGATAATTACCATGTGCCAGCTCTTTTGTCGCACAAGCAATCTGACGAATGGGCCGGATAAACCGTCTGGCCAGAAAAGCGGACAGTATCCCTGACAAAACGAGCGCCAGCAGCAGACAGGCGCCAAGTATGGTAACCGCAAGTAAAAAACTTTCCTCATGAAACTCTGCCGTATCACGGATAATAACCGCAAGTACAACATTTTCCTTATCGAATACCGGAACGCCCGCGTAAAAGATTCTGTTTCCCTGCGCATCTTTGCGGCTGCTGTGTTCATAGACGCCGCTCTCAAAAATCCGGTTGGAAAACCGCAGCACGTCTTTTGAAGGCACATTTCCGGCTATGCCGTTTTTGCCGTAAGTAAACGGATTGCCGTCCGCATCCAGAATATACGCATCCGCCATTGCGATATCTCCCACAAACCGCAGATAAGCGCCGCGTCCCTGCCCATGCATTCTGCCAGGCACATCCAAAAACTGTTCCACCTGCTCCTGAATCGCACCTGCCCTTTTTTTCAAATCCTGTTCCAAATGCCCGTATGTAAAATAACGAAACACACCCAGAAAGCCAATAAACGCCGTAACTGTAAAAAACAAAAGCAGCATGGTAAAGTATCCGAATAATTTTTTTGTTATTTTATGCATGACAAACCTCAAATTTGTATCCGACTCCACGCACGGTTGCGATTTCCCAGTCCGGATGAGCGTATGCTTCCAGCTTGGCACGCAGCCGTTTGATATGCGTATCTACCGTCCGGTCATCTCCGTAATAATCGTATCCCCACACCGCATCTAAAATCTGGTTTCTTGTAAAGACCGTCCTGGCATGGGAAGCTAACAGCCAGAGAATCTCCGTTTCTTTTTTGGTCAGATGAATCGGCTCTCCGTCCAGCGTTACCTGATACCGATCCAGGCTGATCCATAAATTACTTTTTGAAAGGCAGGCATCTTGTGTCGTTTGCGCAGCCTGCATCCGCCGCAGCACCGCCCGCAGCCTTGCCATAACTTCGGACGGAGAAAAAGGCTTGACGATATAGTCATCCGCTCCGATATCCAGTCCCATAATGCGTTCGAAATCTTCTCCTCTGGCCGTAACCATAATAATCGGCACCATAGATTTTTTCCGTATCTGACGACATACCTCAAATCCGTCCATCTCAGGCATCATAACATCCAGCAATACGGCAGCAAACTCCTGTGAGGAAAATACCTCCAGAGCTTCCACACCCGTTCCGGCCGTATACACCTCATACCCTTCTTTGCGCGCATACACGCTCAGTACATCTAAAATCTGTTCATGATCATCTGCTATCAGCAGTTTTTTAATCTTATCCTCCATAGCTGCTATCTGTCCTTTTCTTTTCATCATATCATGTTTGAAATCAAAGTTACAGACAAAAAATGCGCGGTATGTTACATACCGCGCATACAAAATATTATTTTACAGCACCATTTACAACACCATTTAAGATTTGTTTCTGACAAATAATGTAGAATACCAGAATCGGCAGCAGCGCCAGCAGATAAGACGCAAATGCCAGGTTGTAATTCGTACCGAACTGTGTCTGGAATGTCATCTGTGCCAGCGGCAGTGTGTTCAGTCCGCTTCCTGACATAATTACCAGCGGTGTCATGACGTCATTCCATACACCCAGCACCGTGATTACCGCTACGGTTGCGTGCATTGGCTTCATAATCGGGAAGATGATCTTCCAGTAAGTCGTCCAGGTCGTTGCCCCGTCCATACGTGCCGCTTCTTCCAGCGCAATCGGTATGTTTGTTAAATATCCCGAATACAGCATCAGGTTCATCGGCATATAAAATACCACATAACACAGTATAACGCCCACGATGTTTGCTATCCCCATCTGTGCTGTCTGCTTTACAAGCGGCATCATCAGAATTGCGAACGGTACGAACATACCGCTTACAATGTATAAGTATACAAAATTATACCATTTGCTCTTTGCCTTGCTTCTTCCGACCGCATATCCGATCATCGAATGCACCAGCACCGAAATGCTTACCGTTACGGCCGATATCATAAAGCTGTTAAACAGCGAACGCCAGAAGTCCGTCACGCGCATCGCTTCCGCAAAGTTCGCAAGGCTCCAGTGTTTCGGCAGCGACAGGATGCCCGAAATGCTGTTTGTCATTTCCGACGGCTGCTTGAACGCAATTACTATCGTCATGTACAATGGGAAGATGATCGTGATCAGCCCGATTAACAGCAGCACGGTCACCGGCCAGTTATATTTTTCTTTTACTTTCAGGTCACTCATTATAACTGCTCCTCCTTTCTGCTTGTAATCGTAAGCTGCGTCACGGAAAAGATGACGATGATTACAAAGAACAATACCGCATTCGCACTCTGGAAGCCGAACTGCCCGCCAGACATACCGTTGTTATAGATCAGGTAAGAAATGGACTCCGTACTCTGTGCAGGGCCGCCCTTTGTCAATGCCATGATCTGGTCAAATACCATTAAAAAGTTCTTTACGCACAATACCATGTTGATGCTGAAAAACGGAATGATCAACGGAAATGTCAGGTGCTTGAACTGGGACCAGCCCGTCGCGCCGTCGATGGAGCCTGCTTCATACACGTCTTCCGGCACCGTCTGCAGGCCGGATATATAAATAATCGTGTTCATCGCAATCGCCTGCCATGCGCACACAATCACGATTGCCACCCAGGCCCACTTCTCACTTGCCAGTATACTCGTTCCTTCGCCGCCCATCATGTTGATCAGCGCCGGTATAATATATGTAAAGAAGTAGTTGAAAATATAACCCACTACCAATGCGCCAAGGATATTCGGCACAAAATAAAGCCCTCTTAACGTGCTTTTGAACTTGATCTTGCTGTTTAACCCAAGCGCCAGCACAAGGCTGATTACGTTTACAACTATCGTCGTCACAAGTGCCATCTTAATGGTGAAAAGGTAGGACTTTCCGACACGCCCATCCGAAAACAGGTCTATGTAATTGCGCAGGCCCACAAAATTATAAGTGCCGTATCCCCTGAAATTCGTAAAACTGTAAATTACACCTTTGATTAACGGCAGCGTGTTAAACAAAAAGAACAGTAACAGAATCGGCACTGTCATCAGCATATATGTACGCTGCTTGTCGTTCATATTTTTCATTGCTTCGCTCTCCTTCCCCGGGCTTTAGTGATTTGCTTCGTATTCCTGCACCATGCGGATGATGTCACGGTTGTACCGCTTCCAGTCCGAATCGAATTTTGACAGGAACTTATCCACGTCCTGATTAATCAAAAACGTCTGTATCTGCGCATCCACTGCCATTTCCGTCGGATAATAGTGGTCCTGGTAGTCCGTCATGTTGCCGGATGTAATGTATTCGGTCATGCCGTCCAGATTGGATGCCAGCGTAAAGTTCCCGCTCTTGCAAGGCACCGCCTTCTGATCGTCCAGGTACATCTGTATGTTTTCATCTTCCAGCAGGAAATCCAGCACTTTATAGGCCGCTTCTTTATTTGGGCATGCTTTTGTCACACAAAACTGCAGGTCCACACCGGAGTTGAGCGTATTGCCGTTTGCATCGCTGCTGCCCGGCATTACAAAGGAGTCGATGTCCATATCCGGATTTACGGATTTGATCTGCGGCACCGCATAGCTGCCGATCGTATACATCGCCGATTCGCCGTCGGCAAATGCCGTACAGGCGTCATTGTACCCATATGCAAACGGGCCTTCCTCGCCATACGCCACCAGTTCCAGCATCTTTTCGGCAACGTCTCTGTAATGTTCGCTAAACGTTGTGCTGCCGCTGTTTACCTGCTTGCACACATCCGCAGGGGCAAGGTCTACCGCCAGCGCGTTCCATGGAGCCAGGCAGGTCCAGGTGTCTTTAAATCCGAAATAAAACGGCAGGATGCCTTCGGACTTGATCTGTTCGCACAGCGCAAGCAGCTCTTCCCAGGTCTTTGGAATCTCCCAGCCATGCTCTTTGAACATTGCACGGTTGTATAAGATACCGGCTGCATTTGCCACATACGGCACTCCGTAAGTCCCCTCGGTCGGAACGAACTCCAGCCCTTCCAGAATGTCGATGTAGCCAGGATTGATATCCGCCATGCCCGCATAGTCCGACACGTCCGCAAGGATATCCGAGTCAATAAAATAGGAATAGTTAATGTCCCCGCCGATGCCGATGATGTCCGGGTAATCCTCCCTGACAAACTGTGTTTTCAGAATGGTCATCGCATCGTTCGGCGATTCGACTTTCAGGTAGATATCATCGTGTGTGCTGTTGAACTTTTCAGCCACCTGATTAAAGATCTCTACCGCTTCCGGCTTGTACTGCACCAGCTCAACCACGGTCTTCCCCTCATGGCCGCTGTCCCCGCATCCGGATAACAGCAGCGGAGCCGGCATCAGACATGCCAGAAAAAGACTAAACATTTTCTTTTTCATTTCTTTTACTCCTTCCTTTTGTTTGTACAGACATTATAACATCCCTTAATGCGTCTTAAAATAGCATGTTTTTTTAATTTTTATGCCAAAATGTTATTTTTAGACCATATTTGTAAAATAATATGGCATTTTGGTATATTTCAAAAAATATGCTGGCTTTTTGGCATGTTTTCGTCTATACTGTAGAATATGCAACACCCAGAAAGCATGCGTTACGATTCATAGGTCATGCCATATTTAACCATATGCGCCAATTTGTAAAACATGCAAAAAACAGAAGGGATGATCAGACACCATGCAGGAATTGCTGTTTTCCGTGTTTCCAAGTGAAAATTTTGTAGATTTGAAGCTGTATCAGTTCGGCTGGGAACGCTGTATGCCTGCCCATGCATTCGGCCCGGCGGCCCGTACCCATTTTTTATTCCATTATATAATCTCCGGTACGGGAACGCTTATGGCAGATGATACGACCGGCCATACCAACACTTACCAGATCAAAAGCGGGCAGGGTTTTATGATCTTTCCGGGACAGATCAACACGTATATGGCAGACGAGAAGCTCCCGTGGGAATATGTCTGGCTGGAATTTGACGGACTGCGTGCCAAAGAAGCGCTTTCCATTGCAGGACTTTCCCCTGACAGCCCCGTATATCATGCCAATTCTTATGAAATGCGGGATATTATGATGCAGGAAATGCTCTATATCGCACAGCACGGAGATATGTCCCCGCTGCATTTAATCGGGCATTTATACCTGTTTATGGACGCGCTGACACGCTCGATTTCATCACTGCGCCTGACGAAAGGCGGACGGCTGCGGGATTTTTATATTCATGAAGCCATCGCGTTTATTGACCAGAATTTTCAGAATGATATTTCGGTAGAAGAAATTGCCGATAACTGCGGTCTGAACCGCAGTTATTTCAGTAAAATTTTTAAAGAAGCGCTCGGCAGGACGCCTCAGTCTTTTCTGCTGAACTACCGCATGACAAAAGCTGCGGAATTGCTGAAGCTGACACAGCTGTCCGTGCGTGATATCAGCAAAGCGGTCGGATATGAAAATCCGCTTCATTTTTCCCGTGCCTACAAAAACGTGTACGGCATTTCACCAAGAGAATGGCGTAACGAAAACAGGCAGATCAACATTACATAAGCGGCGCCACCGCTTTCATCAGATACCCTGTCATCTTAACCGAAAAGTGTTCCGCGTGTACCTTTTCCATCGTAACCATCTCAGATGCGGAAAGCGTCTTTTGAAAATCCGCTTCAATATCCGCAATGCAGTCTGTTTCATACATATAAGCCGCACATTCAAAATGATGATACAGACTGCGGTAATCCAGATTGATCGTGCCGACTACGGCTTCCCTGTCGTCACAGACAAAGACTTTTGCATGAACAAATCCGGGCGTATACTCATAAATTCTGACACCCGCTTCCAGCAGCGGCGCATAGTGCGTTTTTGCCAGGGCATAAGGCACTTTCTTATCCGGAATGCCCGGCAGAATGAGCACGACTTCCACACCTCTTTCCGCCGCAAATTTTAACGCCGTCTCCGTCTCGCCATCCAAAATCAAATAAGGCGACATGATATGTACATACTTTAAAGAACGATTTAATATATCCATATAAACCCGTTCACCCAGTTTATCATTATCCAGCGGACAGTCGCCATATGGAATCACCCATCCTTTCGCACGTTTGTCCGCATCATACGGATAAGAAAGATACGTTTCATACTCTTTCTTTTTCTCATCCATATTCCACATCTGCAAAAACATCAGCGTAAAACTGCGAACCGCTTCTCCTTTTAACAAAACGGCCGTATCTTTCCAGTGCCCGAACCGTTCCTTTTGGTTAATATATTCATCTGCCAGATTCACCCCGCCTGTAAACGCGAACTGTCCGTCAATGACGAGTATTTTCCTGTGATCTCTGTAATTGTAATGTGTGGAAATAAGCGGCGCTACAGGTGCAAATACTTTACACCTAATGCCAAGTGCCCGCAGGCGTTTCGGATAGTCATGCGGCAGCAGCGAAAACTCACACGATCCGTCATACATCACGCGCACATCGACGCCTTCCGCCGCTTTTTTTGCCAGTATTTCCAGAA
Organism: Eubacterium plexicaudatum ASF492; assembly: GCF_000364225.2. Classification (GTDB taxonomy): domain Bacteria; phylum Bacillota; class Clostridia; order Lachnospirales; family Lachnospiraceae; genus Eubacterium_J; species Eubacterium_J plexicaudatum. The sequence goes on along the minus strand of NZ_AQFT02000001.1, from coordinate 1,156,534 downwards.
TACGGCCCCACATTACGCCTTCACTCACAATAAAATATTCCATAAAAATAAAATGCTTTGCCGCGGCAAGCCGAACAAGCATTTCCTGAAACTTATCTTCTCCCGACGGAAAATATGTTACGGCCGTATTTTCATAGACCGGAAAGCAGCCGCTTCTTCGCATGTACCGCGCCAGCGACGCAGCGCCTTCATTCTCCTGTGCAAATCGCTTTAGCACGTCCGCATCCTGCAAAATACTCGTTTTCGTCTCAGCAATAACAGCATTAACCCATTTTTTTACGGCCCGGTGTCCGATATTGCTCTGTGTATAGCAAAATAAAAGCACGCCAAATACCGGCAGCAGCATAATAACGATCAGCCAGGTGATTTTTGCAGTAGGATTCAGCCTGCTGTTTAACAGATAAATGACCATTCCAAAGGTAAACAGGACTCTCCCGCCCATCACATGCGGCAGAAAATTTTCAAACCACTGAAAAAATCAAATAAAATGCGTACCTGAATAAACAGCAGAAAAAGAATCAGTCCGAACCGGCTGAATATGGCATGAACCATACCCTGCTGCCCTTTCCGAATGAGCCGCAGCCCCTTGTCTTTATAATCTTTTTTCATTTTCTTTCTCCTTTATTCTCTTATATACTCCTTTGTCCTTTTTTATGGCACTGTTTCCGTATCCATTATACGCCATGTCCCGGATATATGCAAATCACAATCTGCCTTTACTTTTTACGTTGAAACATATATAATAATAAAGAAAACAGACCACCACCGATTAAAAAAAGGAGCAATCTCTATGAATATACATGAATCCGCAGAAAATTATCTGGAAACCATTCTGATTTTAAGCAGGGAACTTCCGGTCGTACGCTCGGTCGATATCGCGAACAGGCTCGGTTTTAAAAAATCAAGCGTCAGCGTCGCAATGAAAAATCTGCGTGAAAATGACCTGATTACCGTAACGGACGCCGGCTTTATCTATCTGACAGATGCCGGCACCGCCATAGCCGCAAAAATCTATGAGCGGCATGAATTTTTTTCCACATGGTTAATAAAACTCGGCGTTGATGAACAAACAGCGTCCGAAGACGCCTGCAAAATGGAACATTACATGAGCGCCGAAAGCTTTAACGCAATCAAAGAATACGTTCATAAACATGGATAGGCATAATTTACCATGTCGGCGCATAAATTAAACCAAAGAATAACAATTGCAGGTAAACTATGTGCAGTATCGCAGGCTTTTATGATCCCTCTGCCCGCTTTCTGGCCAGGCAGACGGAATTTGAACATATCTTACATCAAATGGGACAGTGTCAGACGCACCGTGGGCCGGACGACTCCGGTATTTTGCTGACCGATCGGTGCGGTCTGTCTCACACAAGACTGTCGATTATTGATCTGAAAAACGGCAGCCAGCCTATGACCAGGTCTCTGGGCTCCTATCCGTACCATATCGTATACAACGGCGAAATCTATAATTTAAAAGCGCTCAAAAGGGCGCTCTTCGAACGTGACGTCATACCAAAAACCACTTCCGACACGGAAGTGATTCTCCTGTCCTATTTAACATTCGGCCCGAACTTTATCCGGCAGCTCGATGGTATCTTTGCATTTGCCATCTATGACGAACAGCATAACATCCTGACCCTGTACCGTGACAGTTTCGGTGTGAAACCTCTGTTTTATACGATGCATAACGGTACGCTTATTTTTTCTTCGGAGTTAAAAGGCCTGTTCCGTTTCCCGGGTATCTGCGCAGAGCTGGATAAAAACGGCTTAAACGAAATTTTCGGTCTGGGTCCTGCCAGAACACCGGGCAGCGGGATTTTCAGAAATATCTGCGAACTCAAACCGGGCACCTGCATGACCTGCAGTCTTTCCGGTTGTTCCACCCATACATATTTCCGGTTTGAGAGCCGTCCGCATGAAGATTCCTACGAAGATACGATTGAAAAAACAAGATTTCTCATTACCGATGCCATCAAGCGTCAGATGGTCTCCGATGTACCGATCTGCACGTTTTTATCCGGCGGCGTAGACTCCAGTCTCGTCTCTGCCGTCTGTGCCGAAGAACTGAAAACGCAGGGGAAAACACTGACTACTTACTCCTTTGACTTTACCGACAATGACAAATATTTTCAGGCAAACAGCTTTCAGCCTTCGATGGACCGCCCGTACGTCGATCAAATGACGGCATTTCTGCATTCCGATCACCACTATCTGGAGTGCGGCAGCCAGGTACAGGCGGATAAACTGTATGAATCCGTAGAAGCGCATGACCTTCCCTGTATGGCAGATGTGGACTCTTCCCTGCTCTACTTCTGCGGCGAAGTGGCAAAACAGCACAAAGTCGTACTGACCGGTGAATGTGCGGATGAAGTTTTCGGCGGCTATCCATGGTTTCATAAAGAAACTTTTCTCAACTGCCACACGTTTCCATGGACGCCGGATCTGTCTCCGCGCACACAGCTGCTGCACCCGGAACTGCTCGCGCGGCTTGATATGGAATCGTATGTGAACAATGCCTATGAATCGGCAATCGGAGAAATTCCGATTCTTCCGGGTGAAAACAATACGGAGGTAAACCGCCGCCGCATCGGATATCTGAACATTCGATTTTTCATGCAGACATTATTAAACCGCATGGACCGCACAAGCATGCATTCCGGACTGGAAGCACGTGTCCCGTTCGCAGACCGCACGCTTGTAGATTATGTCTTTAATATTCCATGGGAAATGAAAGCCAGAGACGGCATTGTGAAAAATGTGCTGCGGCAGGCCGCACGCTCCCTGCTGCCTGAAGAAATTCTGTTCCGAAAAAAAAGTCCTTATCCAAAAACATATCATCCGCACTACGAAAAGCTGCTCGCACAACGTTTGAAAGCGGTACTGGAACAGCCGGACTGCCCGCTGCGTGAACTGGTTGACGTAACCGCCGTTATGTTGTTCACGGATAAGACAAAAGATTACGGCGCACCATGGTACGGACAGCTGATGGCCGGTCCACAGATGATTGCATATCTATTGCAGATAGAATATTGGTTGAGAAAATATAAAGTAAATATAATCATTTAATCCGTTAATTTATTAATAGTATATATAATTTTCCAAAAAAGACGCTGCAGCATCCGGTTTAAAAAGCATCTGCTGCAGCGTCCCGAAAAAACCGGTTCGCTTACTGCGGTCCCAGAATAACAGGCTGAAGCTGTCTTCCCTGCAAAGCCGCATCCAATGTTTCTCCGACTAAATCGGTGTGTGCAATCATAGAGTTTGTTTTCTTTTCATAATTGTCCTGACCAAACGGCACAAAGTAAATATGCTTCATATTCATCAGCATGCCGATATTTTTAAAATTCATGCCAAGTGCATCGTTCGTAGATATCGAAAGAATCAGAGGTTTTTCATTTCTCAGATGTGCCTTTGCCGCCATCAGCACCGGAGAATCGGTAATGCCTGCGCAGAGCTTCGCCATTGTGTTTCCGGTACATGGTGCAATAATCAGTGCATCCAGATAACCGGACGGCCCGATCGGTTCTGCTTCCTGAATCGTACACAGTCCCTTTTCACCTGTAATCGTCTCTATGTCTTTTCGAAACGCTTCTGCCGTGCCAAACCGCGTATCCATATGCTGTACGTGAAAAGAAAATATCGGGATAATCCGCATATTCTGCTGTGCAAGCTGCGCGGTTACTTCCTTTATCCTGGCAAATGTGCAAAAAGAGCCTGTAAATGCAAGGCCCACTGTCAGCTTCTGCTCCTGCGTCATAGGACACCACCTCTTTCAGATAAATTTAAATAAGATTCAATTACCTGCAACAATATTTCCGCTGCAGACTTTGGCGCGTATTTTGCCGGAAGGCCACCGCAAAGCTTCGCATTGATGCCTTTTTGCGCACAATACGCATAGTCCGCTCCGCCGGGCGCCGATGCAATGTCAATAATCACTGCCTCCGGGCGAAGCTGTGACAGCCGCTGTTCCCCTAATACCTTTGCCGGCACCGTATTAAAAATATACGAAAACCTGCCCCAGAATCGTGCATCCTGCCCGTTCGCAGACGTTTCTTTTTCCGTCTCCAAGGAACACTGCGCGATTGTCACCGCTCCCGACGCATATGGAATTAATTCTGCGTCGTCTTCGGCTGCTGCCGTATTCCAGCCGCATGCCGCGGCAATTGCCAGTTTTTCCGGGTCCTTTTCATAAATCGTCACCGCCGCCCCCAGTGCCTGCAGCCGCACGGCCAGCATCTGACCGCATCTGCCAAATCCCATCACAAGCATCTGCCTGCCGAACAGCGCTTCTTTTCCTGCCAGAATTGCTTCTGCAATCGCGCCTTCCGCTGTCAGTGCGGCATTCGTATAGGCAGCTCCTTCTTCTTTCATGTAATCCACAAAAAAATTCCCTGCCTGCGCTTTTGTTCGATAATCTCCTCCGGAAAATTACATCCGAATACATATTCGCCTGCCTGCAGCTTATCTGCAATCTGCTCCAGATACCGTGCACTCTTCCCCACCGGCAGCATAACGGCGTCGTATCCCCCATCCAGCCAGGAATCACAGTAGGTCACCGTCTGTCCCCTGCCGCAGAGCATTCGAAACAGATACTTCTGGCGTTCTTCCTTCCCTAATATCAGAAAACGTCCCATATAACTGCACCTCCACTTTATTTTATGCAGTATATATGAGACGGTTCCATATCATCGTTTTATGATGATTCCCAATTCATTTTTAATGGTTTTGTTTTTACCAGGTTGCTATCTTTCTTGGCTCCTGTACGGTCTGCACTTTAATCATATTCGTAGTGCCTGCCATGCCGAGCGGAACGCCGGACGTAATAACGACAAGCTCTCCAGGCTTTAAGAATCCGTAATCTCTGGCATTATTTACAGAATGATTAAATAATTCAATCACATCATTTTCTTCCATAATCAAAAGCGGACGCACGCCCCAGGAAAGATTCAGCTGTCTGCCTACCTTCTCGTCCATCGTACAGCCGATAATCTGACATCCCGGACGATAGCGGGAAATCATACGCGCAGATGTACCGGTCTTCGTAACGGTTAAAATAGCGCTGGCACTCAGATCGTGTGCCGTCGTACAGGTTGCGTGACAGATTGCATCCGTAATATTGGTACTTGCTTTATGGTCATATCCAAAAAACCGTTTGCGGTAGTCAATATCCTGTTCGGTCCGGGTCGCAATCCGCACCATCGTCTGTAATGACTCAACCGGATATTTCCCTGCAGCCGTTTCACCGGACAGCATAATTGCGCTTGTGCCGTCGTAAATGGCATTGGCCACATCCGTTGTTTCCGCTCTGGTCGGTCTCGGATTTTTCATCATGGAATCCAGCATCTGCGTCGCCGTAATAACTTTCTTGCCTGCCTCGTATACTTTTTTAATGATCATTTTCTGAATAACAGGCACTTCCTCACTGGCAATCTCTACGCCCATATCTCCGCGCGCAATCATAATGCCGTCGGATGCCGCGATAATTTCATCTATATTGTCCACACCTTCACGGTTCTCTATTTTAGATATAATTTCTATGTTCTTTCCGCCATTTTCATTTAATATACTGCGAATCTGGAGTACATCATCCGCACATCTTACAAAAGAAGCCGCCACAAAGTCAAAATCTTTTTTAATACCAAACAAAATATCCTGTTTGTCTTTTTCACTGACATATGGAAGTGATAAATGTACTTCCGGCACATTCACCCCTTTATTATTGGACACAACTCCGCCATTAATAACACGACAGACAATATCTTTGCCTTCAATCGCTTCCACCTGCATAGCAATTAAACCATCATCTAATAAAATCCGTTTTCCGACGGATACGTCTTTATACAGATCCTGACAGGTAATGGACACCTGCTCTTCATTTCCTTCCACGTCTCCGTAGCAAAGGCGGAACAGCTGATCCGGCTGCAGTTCAATCTTTCCTTTTTTAAAGGATTTTACCCGGATTTCCGGTCCTTTCGTGTCAAGCAGCGCTGCAATCGGCTTTTGAAATCTGGTACGCGCTTCCCGCAGTGCACTCAGACGTTTTTCATGTTCCTCGTAATTTCCATGAGAAAAATTAAATCTTGCGACACTCATGCCCTCCTGAATTAACGCATCCAAAATGCCAGGCTGGTCCGTTGCCGGCCCAAGAGTACAGATGATTTTTGTTTTTGTCATGATAATTCCTCCTCAATGATATGATTTAAATGATTTGATATATTTTAAAAAAGATTCACACATCCATGATGCAGCGGCCCGCTGCCCTCACCCAGATCCAGACCTGCCGCAATCACGCGCGTCAGGTATTCCTTTGCACTGCGCACCGCGTCCGGCAGCGTTTTTTTCCGTGCCAGTTCACACGCTATGGCAGAAGATAACGTACAGCCCGTCCCATGCGTATTCGGATTATTGATACGCTCCGACCGCATCAGATAAAACTGTCTGCCGTCATACAGCAGGTCGTCTGCCGCATCCGGCAAATGTCCGCCTTTGCAGAGCACCGCACATCCAAATTTTTCAAAATCTTCTCCGCTGCCCGCCGCATGGATGTGCTGTCTTCGATTGCAGTATGTGACAACCGTTCGGCTTCCGGTATATTGGGCGTTAAAAGTGTCGCCAGAGGATACAGCCGCTCCTGTGCCGCAGCGAGCGCTTTTTCTTCCATCAGTCTTTTACCACTCGTAGCAATCATCACCGGATCGATCACAAGATTCTCTGCCCCGTACGCACGCAGGCAATCACCGATGACATGTACGGAATCTGCATCCGCAATCATGCCAATCTTAACCGCACGCGGAACGATATCGGTAAATACGGCGTCCAGCTGTGCCCTTATCATCTCCGGTCCGACCGGCTCCACCGCATAGACTCCTTTTGTATTTTGCGCGGTCAGTGCGGTAATAACGCTCATCCCATACGCGCCATGTGCCAGAATGGTTTTCAGATCCGCCTGTATCCCGGCTCCGCCGCTGCAGTCACTGCCTGCTATTGTTAAAATAGGATTCATATTCTGCTTCTTTCTGTTATATGTCCGATTATAAGAAAAATATTCAAACTTATTATAGCATACTATCCCTGCTGCCTGCAATATTTAATCCGCACAAGTCCGTATCCATTTGAGCATCATCTCTACCTGCCGCCTGTAAATGCTGTTTTCATGAAAAATATCCTGATAGATTAAATCTCCCTGTGCATTCATTTCAATAATTCTGGGCCGCATGGTCTCTTTTTCCAAAAGAATATCAATGCCTGCAATCCGAATTCCCGGAAAACAATTTACCGCTCTTTTGCACAAAAATGCAATCTCCTCCAGTGTTTTTCTCTCGATCGGCAGCTTTTCGGCCTCAATCGGCCGATTATTCAAATGTAGATTTGTTATCGGACCTTTGGAAAGCCTGCCCAGAAGAAATTGTACCTCCCCGTCCAGCACAACCGCCCTCAGATCATAGGAAAAGTTCTCCGCCTGCGCCTTTGCGTACCAGCGTTCCACCACACAATCCAGTTTTAAAAGCTGCTCCAGATACGCCGTTATTTCTCCCGGTACGGAAAAATGCCGCAGGCGCTTCGTATTGATCAGACCATACTCTTCATGCACAAACGCGCATGTATAAAGCGCCATACGCCCTGTATGCGGCTGCCAGCGTAATGCGGTCACTCCGGCTGCTCCGGAACCGCTGACAGGTTTGATAAAGACCTGATGCATTCCCGATGTACGCATGATCCGGAACAACTGCTGCGGTGTATCAATCCTGTATCGTCCGTCATCCGGCTCTTCTGTCACTGCCAGTCCTGCCTGTTTCAGCTTCTGTTTGCAGATTCGCTTATCCAGCAGCTGTGCTATTTGATCCGGCGCATTCAAAAATTCCAAATGGTTGTTCCGTGCAGCTTGTGACAGGCCATGCAGCTGTTCTCGATATGCTTTTGTCAGCTGTTCCAGCTGCGCGAGCTGACAGCTGTCCCAAAGCGGCGGGTCAATCTTTATAAGCCACTCCCCCTGCGCCAGCTGTTTTTTCCATGTCTCAAACTCTTTCCAGTCCACGAAAAGAACAGGCAGCCCTGCCTGTGCCGCTGCCTGTTTCAGATAATCTGTTCTTTTTGTATGGATGTTTCCCAACAGCGCTGCCTGCCTCAAAATAATACCACCTTCCTGCTTATTCCGTCAGCATTGCGTTCATATAAATGTCGCCATCGTATACATCCGGTTCGTTTCTTTCCGATGCATCTACCGTCAGTGGCAGTTCTTCCAGTTTATCTGCCATCTGATCTGACAGATAATTATAATGAATATCCAGATTTTTGATATTCGGCCATTTTGGAATCTCTTCCAGAAGAAGCTGTCCGCCCTTATCCGTCAGCGTACCAAGCGATAAGTCCAACGTCTCAATCCGGCCCATAAATTTACTTTCCAGCACTGCTTTTGTCACTTCATCCTGAATCTCACTGTCTGCAATTCCAAGGTACGTAAGTTTCGGAAAATCCGCCTGATCCAACAGCTCTTTGATCGTATCTGCGTTTCCATCAAATCCGTAGTCATCGGCTCCGATATAAAGAAGCAGTTTTTTCAAATTCGGAAGCTTTGCGTCCCGGATGGAGCTGATCACATCCGTTCCAAGTCCGCCGCAGATAATCGTAAGTTCTTCCAGTCCCTCATGGCAGATTTCACCCAGCTCCAGTTCCGTAGCTCCTTTAATAGTCAGGCTGCGGAGGTTTGGCAGCGCCGCCCATATTTTACTGTAATTTCCCTGCATAATCCAGGATACTTCACACTCTTCATAGTCCATATCTGCGATAAACAGGCTGCGAATGTGTGAAAACCGATCCGCATGCTCTACGATTCCATCCAATATCGCCTGGCAGCTGTCTTCCCATGTATCTCCCCAGTCGCCGATAATCAGTTCCTCCAATGCAGGAAAATCCGGGTCCGCCAGAATATCTGCCGTCATCGTATGCGCACCTTTGTCACCGCCTTCATAATCATCATAACAATAGGTATATCTTTTCGTCTTTCCCGATTCCAATTTCGTATCCTCCCAAATTATGCTTCCATATTGTGCTTCATTAATACTTCCATATACTGCCATTTACAGCAGCAAACGCTCCGCATGCGTCTTTTTAAATTTTATATTTTCCTGGTATATCTGCATGTCGGATAATTACTGCATCCATAAAACGCTCCAAATTTGCCGCTGCGCCTGCACAGCTCACCGCCACATTTCGGACACAGCAAAAGCGGCATTTCTTTTTGAAGCTTCGCCATCTGTTCATAGCATTGCTGATTCATGATACAATCCTGCAGCGCCCTGTGCGCGCCTGTTGTATTGATCTGATAATATTCCGCCAGATCCGTCAGCTTATGATGAGAAAGCTGCGGCAGACATTGTCTGGCCATATACAACGTATCCAGATAGTCATTTGGCACTTCCGCCTGCAGCAGCTCCTGCGCAGCTTTGTAAATAAACCGCAGGTCAAATGTATGAATATTATGCCCGATCAGTACATGATCCGCTATAAACTCTAAAAACTGCGGCAGGACATCGGTAAGCAGCGGTGCGTCCTTCACCATCTCATCCGTAATCCCGTTCACCCGTGTCGCGTAATAAGGAATCGGACACTGCGGATTGACCAGTGTGGAAAAGGTATCGGTCACAATTGCGTCTTTTACTTTTACTGCCGAAATCTCAATAATTCTGTCACTTTTATAATTCGTTCCTGTCGTTTCCAGATCAAATACAATATAATCCGGCACGTATTTTACAATACGTTTTCCTGTTTTCCATTCTTTCATTTGTATTCCCTGTCTTCTAAAAAAGTCTGCGCCTGTCATGCTCCATTTGCTTTTTACTATACCCCGAAAGTCATTCCTTGTCAATACTCCCGATTTTTCCTCTGTCAGAGTGTGGTTGTATGGTTATTGTAATGCTCCATCCAAATAATGCTAAATGCCATAAATAACAGACCCGAAGCAATTACTATGATAAGCATTGCAGAAAACGGAAACCGTACATTTCCGAACATATAAATGATTCCGTTTTCAGACGCATATATATCTATAATTTGTTTTGACGTCATATACTGTGGACTTTCCTGCGCCGTTCGTTCCAAGAAATGCAAACAATTCACCTTGTTTCACCGTAAAACTGATCTTATTTACAGCGACAAACTTATCAAACTGCTTATACAAATTTTTAATCTCTATGATATTTTTCATTTTGTCACCAACCTTTCTTTCCATATCTTAATACATTACATTACGTAATTAGCAAGTATTTTTTCAAAAAAATTTCCGGGACCGATACGCCCCGGAATGATATCTTGCTACGCTCTTTATTCCTGTTTTTGATCATAAATGTTTAAGGCTTCTTCCAAAAATGGTTCTGCCCGTTCATGTTCAAAATTTCCTCCTGTGACTTTTTGTACCATTTCCGTCCACTCCATTGCCAATGTCTGGGCGATTGCTTCACCTGGCTTTATTCCGGCTTCTTTTTTCAGTTCGTTGCAAGCCCTGTTTTACATTGCTTTTTCTTACAAATTCGTATCATTTTGATGCGTTTTTATTTCTCATTTATATGGTTTCAAAGCTGGTGTACCCAAATTGTACCCATACCACAATTTTCAATAATCACCTATGTGCATCAATAGTTAAACTGGCAAACGCCACTTGTAGTAGTTCATTTAAACTATTTGCTTGATCTATTGCTAATTTTATTTTTCCTTTTCTTCTGTAGATAACTTTCGATTGCCATTATCCAAAAAATATTTTGATAATTCTTTCCACTGATGTTCCGTCATACTTATTTCCCTCATTCTTTCCAATTCGCCACACACGTGTAGTAAATTACAGTTTTCTAAATTCTCATTATTACAACTTGGTCATTATCTTGGTCACTTTGACCAAGATGTGAGCGGATTAGTCACTAAACGTAGTATTTTTGATTTCCACTTTTTGGCTTGTCTGGAATTGTCATTTTTAACTGTCCTGTTTTAATCATAGGATTAAGATAATGCCTTCTAAAAAAGCTCCTATCATTTATTTTAATATACTCCATAATTTCCTTAGCAGAATGTGGCTGTTTGCAAAATGCAATTATCATCTTGGTCATATCTTGGTCATTATCTTGGTCGCTTTGACCAAGATGTAAATCTTCATTCAGCAAATCCAAATATTTATCACACGCATTACACAACACCATAATTCCGGATACACTGATACTGTATTCCGGCAGGCGTCCATTGTACTTTGCACAAGCCTCCTTAATTTTGTCAAATCCTCTGCCCCATGCCTCTATCATACCACTTTTAAAGAAAACATTTGCCAACTTGGGATTATATGGTTTGGAAGAATGCTTTTCAAACAGTTTCTCCGTTGAATCCAGTTCAGACGGCATCTCTCCATCATTCCAAATATATATTTTATCCTCATATACACTAATCTGAATAGGGTTGCAGGCACTATAATCCTTATGAACCACCGCATTCAGTAATATCTCTCGAAATGCTTCCTGTGGAAACATAAACTGCTCAATCCTTTGAATCCCATCATAATAAATCAAAGCTTTCAAATATTTCGTATAAACCAAATCAATCGTCTTATCAATCTGTTCAATCAGGGAGCCATGCACCTCATCCTGATATTTCAAATCAGAATCGGAATCGCCAAAATAACCAATCTTAATATAAGAACCTGTAACCCATTTCTCCGGATCTTTATAAAAGGCAAGCATTGCTGCTCTGATTAGATACCCTTCTTCATCAATCAGATGAAGATTCTCCATCAATATGGTATCATCAACTCTTGTTTCTTCTTCTGTCAATCTATGCCTTCTCAGTGCCTTTTCCTTAAACAGGTCAATCGCCTCTCTCCTTAAGTCCATTACCTGCAATTTGGGGATTGGCATACCATCCCATGTTCTGCCCTGCGATTTCAGAATTGCTTTGTCCGGTTCTTTCCCTGTTATCGTTCTCATTGTGCTACCAGAACGATAAAAGTATTTACCATGATAGCTAATAAGGGATGGGTACTTGTCTACAATAATCTCAATATATTGAAAATCATTTTCGTATAGCAAATTGACATCTGCCACAATGCCCATTGTATCTGTAATTTATTTGGAATAGACTCTAATAGTTTTTTCCTATCTTTATCGCTAAGTCCAACAACATCTCCATTGTCATTCTTTCCAATATAAAGCGTTCCACCATAAGCATTTGCATATCCACAAATCCACTCTAAAAACTCATCATGCCATGATTCTTTCCACTCTATTGTCTGATGTTCTGGCATACTTGTCACCTGCTTTCTATCCTGATTTTTATTAGAATAACTTAACCTTCACTATCGTCAAAGGAAATAGTCGATTTCATCACTCTTAGATCTATACCTAAAATAATCTGTACTTGGTATTCTGATAATCTATATAATTCGCATACTTTATTATGATACGCCCAAAGCCAAATATATTTGTTAGTTATCTTTTCTCTCTCACATAATTCACTTGCATTATTTATATTTACATCTACATAACTACCATATCTCTTAATTTTATCAATCAAAACCGATTTATGTACTTGAATAAGACTTTCAATATATCCATTTTCAAGAATTTGAAATGAAATGTTTGGCATAAACTTTTGTAGCAAATTTTGAATTTCATTAAATCAAATGATCATGCAAGATCTTCTCCGTTGGAATGAATCACTTTTTTATACCATTCAAATGATTTTTTCTTATACCTATGCATGGTCCCACTCCCGTCATCGTTCTTATCCACATAGACAAACCCATAGCGCTTACTCATCTCTCCAGTAGAAGCAGAAACCAGATCCACACATCCCCATGTAGTATATCCTATTACATCCACGCCGTCAACTTCCACAGCATCCTTCAAGGCGCGGATATGCTGTCTTAAATAATCAATACGGTAGTCGTCCTCCACTCTGCCGTCTGTCAGTTCATCCCTTGCTCCAAGACCGTTTTCAACAACGAACAGAGGCTTCTGATACCGGTCATATAAAGAGTTTAATGTAATGCGCAGGCCCAGCGGATCAATCTGCAAGCCCGGAGTGTTCCATCTCCTGCCGGAACAGATCCAGTTCCGTCTGAAATTCACTGCAGAGTGTGGCACCCCCCATAGCGGTAACGCTGCGAATGGAATATCTCTGTTTCACAGAAATCCACCAGCAGCCGCCATGTGCGCCGCAACCGGAGGGCATCTTCTTTTGGATGTAGGCCGAGTGTGGTTGCAACAAAACCGTCCACGTCTTCCGCAGAAGGTTTCCCTTCTCCACGGGCAACGCAGTACTCTTCCGCCCATTTAAGCTGCCGTTGATGTAGGTTCATGGATGTTGCTGAATAAGACTGGTTTTTCATGCAGCCCAACAGGCATTGAATCTTTTGCTGTAAAAACTCTTTTGACATAAATAAAAACCTCCTTAAATTTTTATAATATCATTCTAATTTTAAGGCAGGTTTTCTGAAAGAATTATTCCGATTTTTTTAAGAAAAGACAGGCCTGGAAAGCCATTATTTATTGCATTTCCCAGTCTGCCTATGTTAAAATCGGAATAAACCAAGAATCGGAATAATCATTATAGATTCCGTTCGTGAGTACGTTCCTTATCGTAATATCCATAAGCGCATCTTCCGTAGCCTCCGTATCCTCCGGATGGAGCGCACGGTATAGCTGTATCAGGTATTTCTTATCCTGGAAGATTGTCGTAAATACGCTGTCTTTCACCGTATATTTTGCAAATGTTTCCTTTTTCACCGCTGTTTTCTCTTTTGCTTCTTCCTGTATTGTTTTACCCTGCACAATATCACCTCGGTTCCGGCTTCCGCCAGTCTGACAGATTAACGTACCGGAGTATATTTCAAATACGCTCTGGCTTTGGCTCCCTGTCTGCTATAGTTTTATTATACAGAGAAATTCTCCGTTATTCAAGTCATTAAAAACAAGGATAGTGTAACTTGCGCAGGGTCTGATTTACCAGCTCTCATTCACACGCTGCCCCAAAAAAGCTCTTACATTCAAAACTAAGATGTGCTATATTCCTGCAGAACAGATTTTTACTGTCACATAAAAAAAATCAAAAATATTTTGAACCATTTTAAAAACCAAATGCTCTTATATACAGATGCATCAAATAACAATTACCGCGGAATTGCAGCTGCATCTGTGATAAATCGCAGATGCGAAAGGAGGGAGAAGCTTGGATTCGACACTGGAAACAGAGCTGGTTCGTCGTATGAAAAAAGGAGATCGGGCAGCCTTCGACAAACTTTATGAGCAATATTATGACAGGCTGTATCGTACGGCTTGTCTGATCACCGGGAATCGGGCAGATGGTGAAGATGTGACCCAGGAAACCTTTATTAAAATGTACCTGCATTGTACGGAATTAAAAAAAGATGAACAGTTTCGTTACTGGCTCTACAAAATATTGAATCGCACAGCCTGGCAAATCTCGAAAAAGCATTCCAAGGAACAGCCGGATGAGCAGATTATAGAGCTTGCAGACAAATCCACGACAGATTCTCCCGCAACGCAACTATTAAAAAATGAGCGGGATCGGGCGATCACAGAGGCGGTCCGCAAATTGGAATACCGTCAGCGGACAGCAGTCATCTTGTATTATTATAACGAACTTGGTACAAAAGAGATTGCAAAAATCATGGAATGTATGGAAGGAACTGTAAAATCCAGGCTGTTCACCGCCAGAAAGAATCTGAAATCGCTTTTAAAAAATGAATGGATACAGGAGGATAGATATGAGTGGTTGTAATTTGAACGAAAAGCAAATCAAAGCAGCAATTCATGCAGATGCATACTCCTACGACCCGCCAATTGATTTGAAACAACGAATTGACGCGCAGTTGGCGTGGCAGGAAAACAAGGAGGTCATCCCTATGAAAAAATTCGGCACAAAAAAATCGTAGCAGCGGCAGCATTAGCCTGTGCACTGACCGGAACCGTATGTATGGCAGCAGGCAAGATTTCATATTATGTAAGCTCATCATCACCGAGTACGGAAATTACGAAATTTACCGATCTTTCAAAAATGGAAAGTCGTGCGGACATTCTGACAGGCGCGCCAAAAGCGTTTGATAACGGATTTGTATTTGAAAACGCTCACACCGTTGATACAGACGGTATGGATGATAACGGCAATGTAGCCGAAAGCTTTACAAAAATCAACGTCAGCTATCTAAAAGACAACGAACGGTTGAGCTATATGGTAAAAAAAGGCATCACGAACTATACGGATGAAGAACTGGAGCATATACAGGTCATGGAATCCGACGACATTACTTACTATTTCACCCATGCGGCTTATCTGTTTTTACCATCGGATGCCGAACCTACGGCAGAAGATCTGAAAGCAGCGGAAGCCGGAGACCTCTTTATTTCTTACGGAAGTTCCGAACGGGAAGAACAGGTTTATAAGGGTATTTCCTGGAACGCAGACGGAAATTATCACAGCTTGTTTGGCATGGATATAGATATGGATGCGGATGAAATGCTTGCTATGGCAAAACAGATAAAATAAATAATGGAAAAACGCCGGGAAGCCGCATAAACACAAAATTTATGCAAGCTCTCGGCGTTTCTTTTATGATTCAAACATAGAAGGATTTTTCTGTGCCGCATTCATATACCAGTTTAAAAGATATTTTAATGAATCAAGACCACTGTCATCGTTTTTCATCTTCTTCTGATATTCGGCATATGCCTCTTTATCCACCGTCTTCATTTTTTCAGTCACATCCGTAGTCCTTACAAGTCCGCTGCCATGCCCCAGATATTTTCCTTTTGGAACTCCGTAATCCATATTTCCGCTGCTGTCGGCTTTTCCTGCACCGGCCAGTTTGGCAATTGATTTCATTGCATCTAAAAAAGACTCTCTTTTATCTTCCGGAATAAAATTCTGTGCCGCATATTCCGCTTTTTTCATACCAAGCGAAATATTCGCCTGCCGTTCCTCCTCCGTCATTGAGCCTGCATTTCCAATAAGGAAATTTTGCCGAATAATATCATACACAAAACCCTTTTCCTCTTTTTTGCAGTTTTCCAGCGCAGACGCAACCGCCTTATCTGCATCGTACATTCCGGAATATTCCGGCAAATCGTAAAGGACATTATCTATCTGTGTAATTTCCTGCTGAAATGCAGCATTTTTTGCTCTGGCCGCCTCTTCCTGATCTTTTGAAAGAGTGCTTGCCTTCTTGCCTTCTACAAGAGCCGCCATGCCATCTCCCGAAAATTCCACGATAACCCCGTCCCCATACTGTGAACGGATGTCTTTCATCGCCTGCAGAGTTTCCTCTTTTGTCATCTGATCCATAATCTTGTTGCCATGCTCATCCGTCGTATTAAACTCATATTTAACAAGGGTATCTTTTTTATAGTTCCCATTTCCATAAGAAGGAATGACTGTTGTCCCTCTGCAAAACTGACTGTAGTCCGTATTCATAATCCGCACTCTCCTTTTTATGAATTATATCGACTGAATATGCTGCCCTTTTAATCCAGATTGCACCAATAGACCACTTTCTTGTACCAAAAGACGATAAAAGACCGGATCATACTCCGTAAAACTCCCTGCCTAGCTGAATTTTCATACTTTTTAAATACGGTCTGCAGGAAACCGAATGCCGCAAATCTTTCTCGCCCGGTCCATAATGTTCATCGACTGCAGCGAAATATTGCGAAAATCCGTGACATCTTTCTTTCCGTTTACAGCATCCACAAATGCCTGTATCTCATATTTCAGATTGCTGTCACAAGGTTCCGTTTCCGGCTTTTCCGTTTGTCCATTATAATACCGAATTTCAATTTCCCCAGGATTTGCAATCGTTTTGATTGTCATAACAGCCTGCTCTCCCTGGATTTCACTTGGCAAGTCCGAGTCTGTAATTTTAGAATAAACCAGTTCGGCAATCATGTCTTTATAATCTGCAAGAATCGTCCCCGCACCATCAATGCCGCCGGAAAGCATCACCGAAGTTGCCTGCAGCGCCTGTGGTTTTCCAAACAATGCTACCATAGGCTCTATACAGTAAACACCCAGATCCATCAGCGCTCCGCCGGAACATTTCGGATCGAAAATATTCTGCCTTCCTCCGGCTTTAAAGTCATCGTACCGGCTTGAATACTGGCAAAATCGAAAAGTTGCCCGCCGGACGGTGCCGAGTTTATGTATATTGTTTTTTATACATGCAAAGTCCGGATCATGCAGCGAACGCATGGCTTCCATCAAAACCGTATGGTGCTGATCCGCCAGTTTAAACATCTGCTCTGCCTCCTGAAAATTGGACGCGACCGGTTTTTCACATAACACATGTTTCCCTGCTTCGATCATCTTCATGACCTGCTCATAATGCATGGCATTCGGACTTGCGATATATACTGCTTTCACTTCCTGATCTGCAGCCAGATCATCCAAATTGTCATAATGCCGGTCCGCAGCATATTTTTGTGCAAACGCTTCCGCCTTTTTCATACTTCTTGAATATACCGCATGCAAATGAAAATTCTCGTTTTGCTGCGCTTCTTCCAGAAATTTTTCCGTAATTTTACTTGTACCGATTGTTGCAAAACTAATGTTTTGCTCTTTTTTATCATATTGTTCATATTTATCGTTCATTTGCCTTTTCCTTTCCCTGCTTCCATTTTTAGGTACGCCGAATCCGAACACTTCCGAATTTCTTTTATTATAAGTCATAGCAAATGCCATGTCCATAATTTGTATTGATTTTCGTGCAAATTTCCACCCTGTTCAAATACCACATTTCATGATAAAATAAAAAAAGCGCGGTATACCCGCGATCAGGAAACAGTTACGATTCACGGCTTTTGCTGCCGTTCGTAACGGAAAGGACGGATAATGGAAGAACATATGGAAACAATGGAAGACTACAAAGCGGAACTGGAGGCTTCTTTTCGCCGCATCAGCGAAGGAGATATTGTTACTGCTACCGTTATCGCCGTGTCGGAGGAAGAGGCGACCTTAGACTTAAAATATTATGCTCCCGGCATTATCAAAGCAACGGACTTAAGTGACGATCCGGACTACTCGATCTTACAGAATCTGCATCCCGGAGATGAAATACAGGCTACGGTCATCTGCACCGACGATGGCGACGGCAATATCGTTTTGTCCAAAAAAGAAGCAAACCGGATGCTTGGCTGGGAGAAATTAAAAACGGCCATGGAACAGGAAACGATTCTGACCGTTAGTGTAAAGGAAGCGGTCAATGCCGGTGTTGTCACATACGCAGAAGGGTTGCGTGCATTTATTCCTGCTTCGCAGCTTAGTCTGGATTATGTGGAAGATCCTTCCGTTTTTATCGGAAAAGACCTGGAAGTACGCGTGATTACTGTAGATGCACAAAAGGAAAAGCTGGTGCTGTCTGCAAAATCCGTATTAAAAGAACGCGCGGAAGAAGAAAGAAATCACCGTATCTCCATGCTTGTACCCGGCACTGTCGTAGAAGGCACGGTAGAAAGCCTTACAAATTACGGTGCCTTTGTTAATATCGGAAACGGTCTTACCGGACTGGTACACGTATCTCAGATCTGTGAGCGGCGAATTCGCAAGCCATCGGAAGTACTCAAGGTCGGTCAAAATGTACGTGCGAAAATACTGAACACAAATGACAACCGAATTGCTTTAAGCATTCGTGCTTTAGAGGAAATTACGGAATCAGATGCGGATGAATCGGCGCAGGCAGCGGAATATCATTCGAATGAATCGGCTTCCACCTCTCTGGGTGACCTGATTGCCAAACTGCATCTTAAGTAAGACCGACTCCGTATCGGAATATGATATGCCAAAAAGGCTTTCGGAACCTTTATATCGGTTCCGAAAGCCTTTTTCTTTCGTTATGCCGTATGTGTTACCGGCTATTTTCAGCATGTTATGCTTCTAATTTTTTTTCTGCTTTTTGAAAAATTTGTCATTTTCAATAATAAACCGCTCATGCGTTCCCTGTCCGATCAATCCGGCATCATCAAACGCCTGCACATCAAACACCAGCTTGCGTCCGTCTACTTCAACAAGCTTGCTGATACAGCGCACATTCATCCCTACCGGTGTCGCCGATACATGATGAATCGTCAGTCCGGTCCCAACCGTCCCGCATCCTTCGTCCAGTTCCTCCTGTACGCTCTTCATGCACGTCTCTTCCATCAGCGCAATCATTGCCGGAGTTGCATAGACGTCCAGCAGTCCGCTGCCCAAAGCCGCAGCAGTCGTTTCCTTTGTCACACTTCTGTTTAATTCCTTACTGATTCCGACCGTCAACATAACAATCTCCCCTTACAAAATCTATAAAGAAATGTTTACCAACTGTAATGTTTTTTATACTCTGGATAAATACTCGCCGGTTCTTGTATCAATCTTAATTGTGTCACCCTGATTGACAAACAGCGGTACATATACGGTAGCGCCGGTCTCCACCGTTGCAGGCTTTGTAGCGCCCGTAGCCGTATCGCCTTTTACGCCCGGCTCTGTCTCGGAAATCTCCAGCTCTACAAAAAGCGGCGGTTCTACTGCAAATACTTCTCCGTTATAAGAACAGATCTTTACCATCTCATTGTCCTTAACGAACTTCAAAGCATCTCCGATTGTAGCCGTTCCAATTGGAATCTGTTCATACGTTTCAACATCCATAAAGTAAAACAGATCACCATCGGAATATAAATACTGCATGTCCTTACGGTCAATGCGTGCCTGCGGGCATTTATCTACCGGACGAAACGTTTTTTCCACAACGCCGCCGCTCTTGATATTTTTAACTTTGTTCTTACAAAAGCTGCCCCTTTTCCTGGTTTTACATGCTGAAACTCAATAATCTGATAAATATTGCCTTCAAATTCAATCGTAATTCCGTTTCTAAAATCTCCTGCTGAAATCATTCGATTCTTTCCTCCTTAAAACAATCTGGGTTTTATACCCACTTTCTCTATCATATAATAAATATGTCCATATTTCAACTGTTTTTTTAACGGTTTTCAATCTCGTGGATCATATCAATCCGTGTCTGATGTCTGCCGCCTTCAAATTCCGCTTCCAGATATGAGCTGACAATATCTTTTGCCGTCTCAATTCCGACAATTCTGGATCCGAATGCAATAATGTTTGCATTGTTATGCTGTTTTACATATCTGGCTGTTGTCGTTTCCGAGCATACGGCCGCACGCACCCCCTTTACTTTATTCGCAGCAAGAGAAATGCCGACACCCGTACCACAGATCAAAATGCCGCAGTCCGCTTCTCCTGCCGCAATCGCGCGTCCCACTTTTTCGCCAATCTCCGGATAATTACAGCTTTCCGATGTATCCACACCAAAGTTGATCACCTCATGCCCAAGCTCGTTTAAATATTTTACAAGCTCTCTTTTCATTTCCGGTGACGCATGGTCGTTGCCAATAATTATTTTCATTTCTCTTCCTTTCCTGTCTGTCATTTGTCTTGTTTTTTACGTTTTTGCCACTTTTTATAAAAATGAAGAACCAGCTTTTCAGGATAACGTTTCAGCACAATCTGAATCTCTTCTTTCGGATTGATCGGTTTTACAAGAATGGTCCGGATTCCTGTCAGATTTGCTCCCCATATATCGGTAAAAATCTGGTCACCGACAAACAATGTATTGTCTTTCGTCGTCTTCAAAAGCTGCATTGCCTTTTTATAATTTGCCGTACGCGGTTTGTGTGCCTTAAAAATATATTCCGCCCGAATTGTCCGGTTAAACATCCGCACGCGCGGTTCTTTATTATTTGACAGCAGACAGCACCGAAAACCCAGTTTTTTTAAATGTGCAAACAGCTGCTCCGCCTGTGCATCTGCCGGCGCTCCATGCGGAACAAGCGTATTGTCTATGTCAAAGATCACTCCGCGGTAACCCTGTTTATGCAAATGTTCAAAATCAATCCGATACACCGAGTCCACATACTCGGACGGATAAAACTTATGCAGCATCTGTCCCCATCCTTCTACTTATCCAGTATTTTTTTTAATTCGTCCATAAAGGTATTGATATCTTTAAATTCGCGGTAAACCGACGCAAAACGTACATATGCGACTGCTTCCAAATCTTTTAATTTATCCATTACAATCTCACCGATGACCGTACTTGGAATTTCTTTTTCTTCCATATTAAAAATCTCTGTCTCAATGTCATCCACAAGTTTGTTAATGGCATTGACAGAAATCGGACGCTTATGGCAGGCGCGCAAAATCCCTGCTTCTATCTTGGAACGGTCAAACTGCTCCCTGTTGTTATCTTTTTTAATAACAATCAAAGGAATGGTCTCTACTTTTTCATACGTTGTAAAACGTTTTTTACATGCGTCACACAATCTGCGGCGGCGTATGGAACTGTTATCATCTGCCGGCCTTGAATCAATTACTCTTGTATTATCGCTGCTGCAAAATGGACACTTCATGCCTGTTTCTCCTTTCCGGATTTTTCTTACGTATAGGCTCAGTTTAACCTTTCATGCAATAGCTGTCAATGGATTTTTACATTTATTTGTAAAACTTTTGTAACAGTTCCCTTTGTGTAAACCGCTGCGGATTTAGGCTATAATTTATGCGTCACTTCCTTTTCATCCACATCCACCAAAATAATTTCCGGCCCGATTTTTTCACATCACACCATGGAATAAACAGTTCGTATTCCCGGCAGAAAATTCCGAAAAAATGCCCCGGACCCGGTAAAATAAGTGCACGAATACAGCCGTCTTTTTCATCTATATCAAGGTCCACCACATTTCCGAGGCATTTGCAGTTTTTCATATTAATGACGCTTTTTTCTTCCAACTCTCTTAGCCGCATAACGCAAAACACCTGTTTTTTCTTAGTATATGCCGACTGTTTTATTCCGGTTCCTATACATTAAATCGGAAAACGACCACGTCTCCGTCTTTTACCACGTACTCTTTTCCTTCCAGCCGTACCAGACCTTTTTCCCGCACGGCCGCAATACTCCCGCCTGCAATCAGATCTTCATATGCGACTACTTCCGCCCGGATAAATCCCCGTTCAAAATCCGTATGAATCTTCCCGGCTGCCTGCGGCGCCTTAGTTCCTTCTTTAATCGTCCATGCCCGTGTCTCATCCTCTCCGGATGTCAGAAAACTGATCAGACCCAGTAAATGATAGCTTGCTCTGATCAGCTTGTCCAGGCCGGATTCATGCAGACCAAGCTCTTCCAGAAACATCGCCCGCTCTTCGTCGTCCAGCTCTGCAATCTCCTGTTCGATCTGTGCACAGACGACAAATACTTCGCTCTGCTCTTCCGCTGCCAGACGGCGTACGTCTGCCACATGTGAATTGGACGCACCATCATCTGCAAGATCATCTTCCCGCACGTTTGCCGCATAGATCACCGGCTTTGCCGTCAACAAATGATATGTTTTAAACCATGCCTGCTCCTCTTCATCTTCTCCAAGAGCAAACGTCTTTGCCGGTTTTCCTTCTTCCAGATGTGCCTTTACCGCTTCTGCCAGCTTTAACTCTTTTGCCAGCGTCTTATCCATTCTGGCCTGTTTCGCAATCTTGGCAATTCTGCGCTCCAATATTTCCATATCGGAAAATACAAGCTCCAGATTAATTGTTTCGATATCGCGTGCAGGATCAACGCTTCCATCCACATGTACAATATTTTCATCTTCAAAACATCTGACCACATGCACAATCGCATCTACTTCACGGATATTGGCCAGAAACTGATTGCCCAGCCCTTCTCCTTTGCTGGCCCCTTTGACAAGTCCCGCAATGTCTACAAATTCGATAACTGCCGGTACAATCTTTTTGGAATGATACAGCTCACCCAGCCTGTCAATTCGTTCATCCGGTACGGACACAATCCCCACATTAGGATCTATCGTACAAAACGGATAGTTTGCAGATTCTGCACCTGCTTTTGTCAGTGAATTAAACAATGTACTTTTTCCTACGTTCGGCAATCCGACAATTCCTAGTTTCATTTTTCTATATTCCTCCTTAAAAACTTCACATTTCGTTCCTTTCCTTTTAAATTCTTTCTCATTTCGGCTCCCTTCCCAAGAAAAAAGCCTTAATACAGTGAATTACATGTTACCACATAAGGCTTTATAAATCCATAAAATTCTATATTTCTATCTGATTTTCTATGTAGCAACATCACTTCCGCCCCCTTGTCGTGGGAAACTTCCAAAAGATAAGAGCGGTGGCAAGCTCCGCTCTCTTTTTACTCAATGATTAAATTCTCAGTTACAATCCCCAATGCTTCAAGTTTAGCTTTCGCTTTACGGAGCTGATTAGATAATTCCTTGTCTCTATCCTCCGCTTTCTGTATCCGCTGTAAGTCTGTGTAGATATCAATCATAATTGCAGCCTGCTCTTTCTCTGTCATCCCCAAATCCTCCATCTTCCTATCCTCCTTCCCATTCATCAGGTTTACCTTCCTCATCTGATCATACTATTGCATCTATATTGGTTACCAATACCAAGCATTTACTTTCTTTTCTATCATTATATTTCTCTCTACCATCTGAACACCCTTATGTACAGTATACTAAATTCTCTGTAAATGATCAATTTCCAAATTCTTTTTTGCCATGCAGGAAAAAACCATCAACCTTTTTACTGCTATCAAGATTGATGGTTCTCATATCCATTAGTTTCTTTCTACCTGTATCAGGGTTTATGGTAGGCCAGCAATCGCCTTAATTGTTTAAACTGCAATCAGAACGAGATTATAAATGGTATCTGAAGCTGTCCTTTTTCCCTTTACTATCCTGCTATTCCCTGGGGCTATAAACGTTTTAGCTCTATGTATTTTAGATTTTCATCATCTTTTCCAAAAGGATCTTTTACACGCTCTGTGCCATCTTTTCTAAAATAACCTAACTCCGGACCCTCTATCGGTCCAAATATATATGAAGCATTCTTTTCTAACTTCGCTGAAGCAACATGATATACCTCAATATGATGTATGCCTCCGGTAATGTATTTATCTACAACAATTTCAGACTCAGAACCTTTTATAGTATGAAATGTAATGGCATGACTCGTGTCCGATTCCCACATCTGCTTTACTTTTCCATTTTGTATTGTACAGATGCGGCCTTTTTGTTGAAGATACGATGGATCATCAGAACCTGGAAATCCGTTAACCTGAAACGTGTAGAGCAGTTCTTTTGTTCCGTCACCGTTTAAATCCATAATCTTATATTCCAAATAATAATCAGATAAAGGTACAACTATATTTGATTTGGAATATTTCTTCAGCAAACTCTTCTTCATCCTGGTCAGATATTTAAGGTAGATTTCTTTTTCGCTGCGTACATGCTGCGATTTTTCTACCGGTTTAACAGGTTTATAATCATCCGGTTTAATTTCCGCCAGTTTATCCTCCCACGCCTGAAAAGATGCCCTGGAAATTTCTTTCTCATTTTTCGTTACACGCATATGATCGGAATCATCATACACCCTTACATAGACATCCTTCTCCTTTAAACCGTTCGCAGACACCACAAACACACTATATGCATATTCATAGGCACTGTTAGCTCCACCGACTACTACCTGATTTTTTGAACCTTTAACAGTATAAAACTGCGGGCTGCCGCCAAAATCAACCAGCTTCTTTACCTTTCCCTTCCGAATGCCGCAAATTGCCCCTGACGACCTGGCCCCTCCTGACCAGTAGCCATAGAGCAATTCCTTCTTTCCATCCTTATTCAAATCCAAAATCTTATATCCTGTTATCTGGTATTCTTCAAAGACATTTGTCTTATTTCTTTTTCTTCCTTCGCCAGATATTCCAGATATAATTTTTTTCACTGTCTGCCGCCTGTACCTGCATCCTGCCCGCTTCCTTAAAACTGATAAAACCGCACAATACAAGCAAAAAACAGACCACTCTGCACAAGCTGTTTTTATGATTCATATTCCTTCTCTTCTCCTATTCATTCGTACTTCTGCTTCAGAGCCCGTTTGAAAAATGCTCTGATCTTATTTTTCTCCATGATAAATATCTGCCGCTTCCACCCCCATCCATAACATTTCGAAGCCCGAATCATTTTTTCTGATGCTTAAAAAGGATCCATGACTTTATTTGTCTTCACAATTTCTATTCTTTGTTTTGTGTATTTTCTTCCCATGAACAAAGACTGCCAGATAGAATGATTACTAAATCTGAATATTTTCACAAGCCCGTTCCGGAACTCCTGTTGGTTGCACAAAACATTTCTATAGAAAATGTTATCTATAAGAATATCTTATAAGATCAATCTGCCACTAGAGATAAAATACATTAGAGATAATCAAGCAATAAATCAAATTATATGGTGCATCCATACTCATTTCTCCTGATGGCAATATTATTTAAAAAAGGATACTATCACCCACACAAAAATAAGTAATTTATCCTTTTTCCTACTTCATCATTCTTTGTTATGCCAACAATGTCTTATCATTCTTTCCGTATCCGCTTCTCATATCTACCCCTTCGCCGGACTTTTGGGAATAAACTCCAGCTTCAGTGTCATTCCCATTCCATCTGCCAAACGCTTCAGTAGCTTAAGCGACGGATTCCTCGTTCCGTTTTCCAGCTTGCTTATATCTGCCTGATTAATTCCTGTCCTTTCAGCAAGTTCTTTTTGGGTAAGGTTCTGTGAAATCCTTGCATCTATCATTGCCCTGATCACATCCATTTCCGGCTGAATATCTTCCCATTCTTTTCTGAACTCATCATCCTGCAATTGTTCATTTAGAAATTCCTGAAATTCACTCATTATTTCTCATCCTTTCTAAGTAATCTTTACGATATGACTTTGCCAGCCTTATTTCCTGTTTTGGCGTCTCCTGTGTCTTCTTGATAAACCCATTAGTCATTATTATCTTCTTACCATAGTAGAAAAAATATAAAACTCTTGTTATATCTGTTCCCACTTTCCCACGAATTTCAAATATACCATCCTCTAAATGTTTACTGTATGGCTCCCTTAATTGATTTCCCCTTTCTTCCGGTACATTAATTATTCCCAATACTTTCGCCCGCATTTTGATGTCCGGACCAAGGATAAAATCTTTAACTGGTTTTTCACCGTTATCTTTAGTATAAAATTCCACCTCAAATTTATCCATTGTAATCTCCAATTCTTTTTCTACATTTAGTATATGGCATATATGCCATATTGTCAATAACGTGTACTAGAGTGTGTCTTAAAATTGCTTTCTGTCAGCTGTGCGTCACAGTTTGCGGGAGATTTGTCCCGAATGAGGGAGGCGTATTGGGCTACGTTGACCGAATGAGGGACAAATCTCCCGTAAAGTGGGGCGTGCAGATGGCAGGAATGAATTTTAAGACACACTCTAGTACGAAGCTGTTCTTTCTCACGGAACTCTGATGAAGCTGTAATCGTATAATAAGCATTTATTGCCTGGCTCATAATCGGCGCCTCCATTCCCTTAATCTTTTCCAGCTCTTCTTCCGTATCTGCTTTGAACAGAGCCAGCCATAACATCAGCATATTCTCCTGACTGATATCATCCGGTAACTTTGGAAGTTCAAAGAAATGAAATCCCATCTTATCTGACAGCAGCGTATGACGTGTAACCTCCAACGGCTGGAAGAATGAATAATATGATTTACAGTCAAACAACATAAAACCCGCTGCAACTCTTATTATCAATCATTGTATCATAATTTTCATAAGTAACCACAGAAATTGTTACTGTTCACACCCAATGTCATTTACTTAAGAGAAATTTGCCGTTCAAATTACATTCAGAAGCCAAAATATTGTCAACTTAATGAAACAAAAAGTGAAAACCAGGGATGTGGGATCTTTTTCTAATGAACAGACTGTGGAATCTGTTTTCAGACGTATTGCATAATTGTATTCCGGAATAAATGCGTATAACGACAAGACATATCTGACTATATTTTTAAAATAGTTGAATATGCCTGCGGAAATGTTATAATGAAGTTGTTGGTAGCTATTCCTGCTAGTTCCGGTAGCAGAAGCTTATTGGCAGCTGAAACCTTTTCCGTCGTGGAAAGGATCTGCCGGGCCTGACTGCCTCAATGTTTTGGGCGATCAGGCCTTCTACGTCGTATGCAGCTGTCCCATCATGCGTCCGCAAAAAATCCCTGCACGTTTTTGCGGCCTGTGAAAAGTTCACCTGATATTCATGTTTGATGTCCCTTCTTTCAACCTCTGTATGCAGTGCAATTTCAGAGCAGAAGTTATGCAGTATGGTCCTGGCCCATACTTCCTGTACGATATATTCATACTTTTTGGAATGAAACGCCTTAAGGCATAATGCATATTTCAGATCCCTGAACCCGTTTTCTTCCTTCCATCTAAGATGGTAAAGTTCTTTAAAGCTATCCATGTCAAACTCCATGTCCGGAAGATTTGTGATAATGTTTTCAAAGTTCCCTTCCGAAAGTTCAACCCTGACTACACGCAGTGATATGGTGTATTCGCCATATCCATCATCCGGGGCAGGGAGGAAATCCATAGCGACACGGCTGCATATATGCCTGTAGTTTTCCAATTTTTCCGGCTGCAGCCTTTTCTTTTTTGACTGCGACCGACTGAGGATAAGGTCTGCATGAAAATCCAGCTCCTTTACCCCATCTATATCTGTAAGCCCAAGTATCCCGCAAGTCCTGCTGTCATTGGCGCGTATCAGGAAATATTGTCCATTTTCAATGACATGGGCGAAATTGTTATATGAGGCGTAGCCCATGTCGCCGAAATAAATAATCGGGCCGTCGGCGCTGCCTGCAGCGTCCACCATCTGGCAGAAGGCGCTATACTCGTTGCGTTTTCTGCCTGGCTGGATGACAAGATCTGTAAACCGTCTGTCCAGTATGGAAAAAAAGGCGTTCATATAGATCTGGTTAAATCCTTTAGGCGATTTGTTGTTTGGCTCAAAAAACGTATCCGGGTTATCCGGATCCCTGTGTATGTCGGCAGCGGAGCCGTCACAGGCAATCAGCTGGTACGTGCCGTTATAGAGATTGTTTTTTAGTTTGTTGTTAAAAGCCAGCAGCAGCGCCCTGAGAGCGTCGCTGCGCAGCTTTTGGCGCTGTTTGTAGAACGCGGCCTTTGAAGGGGCATCGGTTTGGCGACCAAAATACCGGTAAAGTTCTTCTTTAATGCAGTCCCTTTCCATAGTCAGCAGCATCAGGAGCAGCGACTTTGCGCTGATTTTACGGCAACGTGTAAAATCTTTGCCCGGCTTCCCCGCATATTTTTCAGGTTGGGAGAGGAGCTCGTCAATGGTAGTGAGCAGTATGGTTTTAACAAAATCAGAATATTTCAAAATGTACCTCCTTCGATCGAACAACTTATTAATATAGTCGGAACGACGAACTCAAGCACATTTTCATATATTTGTCAAGTGATATTTAAAAATTTATAAAATTATAATATTTATAAATTACAGATATAGAATTTTGTGTTAGGGGTAAAAAAGAAGATGCCTGCTTACAGAACAGGAATCTTCTTTAAGTAAATGACATTGGGTGTGAACAGTAACCAGAAATTTACAGAATTGGTATTGTCATTCCATATTGACCAAACAAAAAATAAGGAATATAATAACAATATTACTACTGATAGCGGAGGGTTCTGTGGATCATATCAATGAGGAAATGAGGAAGGAAAAAATGAAACCGATGAAGTTAGAAAATTCACCCATTACATATTTTGTAAGCAATACCAGACAAGCCGAATGGATACTTTTATCCACGCTGCGTTCGTCAATCACAATATGTTCCGAACGCAGTTCGCGTATTTTGAGAAGAAATATAATATTCTGGCTGTCGACATTATTGGTCACGGACAATCAACGGATACACAAAAAGGTGATACGATCATAAAGATGTCAAATTGGATATCGGACATCTTAAAAGCGGAACACATAGATAAAATTCATATTGTCGGTGTTTCATTGGGTGCGGTTTTAGCGCAGGATTTTGCCAATCGTTTTCCATATGCGGTAAGCTCACTGGCTTGCTTTGGAGGATATGACATTAATAATTTTGACGTAAAAATGAAACAGGAAAACAGTGCCCAACAGAAGCTGATGATGTTGAAAGCGCTTGTTTCGATTAAATGGTTTGCAGAAGCAAACAAGAAAATTTCCGCATATACTTCACAGGCTCAAAATGAATTTTTTGCTATGAATATACTTTTTCCCAAAAAGTCATTTATGTTTCTGGCAACACTCAACGGTATGGTAAATAAGTATAAAACCGGGCAAAGGAATTATCCTTTGTTGATCGGCTGCGGAAAATTTGATATCCCAATGGAATTAGAAGCAATCAAAGCATGGAAAAACACCGAACCCGATTGTACGGTAGTCCTTTTTGAAAATGCGGGACACTGTGTTAATATGGATGTCCCGCAGGAATTTAATAAAACAATGGAAGAATTCTGGAAAGGTGCAGGGCAGTAAAAATCAAGATTTGAGCTATCATATCATTACGATATCTCCATTTTCCTGCACCAGAATAAAACGTATACCCACTTTTCGAATCTGCTCCAGTTGAGACCATCGCTCCGCTAATTCCAGACTCTTTTTGTATATGGAATGGCAACTGCAGGAATTGTATTTTCATTGATCAAACAACTGGTCATCAGTTGCCCGATCGCTTCTCTCATAAGAGGATACTCCTGACTGCCTTTTCCCTCTTTACTTTTTTTACTTTCCACAAGCAAAGTCTTTCCATCTTGTAAGATAATCTGAACATCTCCATATCCCGGAACGGACTCCAAAATAATATCTGCACTTTGACCTTCTATGCAATACCTGCCTTGCCAACGATCGAAATCCCCATCCTTTTTGACAAAATGATGTTCACGAAAAAATTTTTCAATATCAAAATGCACTATGTTTCCCGTTTTGATATGTGCACCATCAATAGACACTTTAATATCCTGATCGGTGAGATGGTTTTTTATATGGTATATGGCTAAATATAAACTAACTTCCGGTTCTGTCATACGTACAAATCCTCCATAATCTTAATCCCTATGGCAAAAAGCATTTTTCCGTTCTCAATCCCGCGACTCCACAAGAATTAAAATCCCTTCCTTCAAATCCACTGCTGCCGTTTCCTCCACAATTTCATTGCTGATTCCAAGAGAAGAAAAGCCGCCCAGCGTATAATCCTGTAACGGATATTTAAATCCGGTCAGCGTCACTCCGGTTACCTGTGTAGTCAGCGGAATAAGCGATACATAGTCTCCATACTGCCCTGCTTTTTCCAATACGGTGCGTTCCCGTATCAGCCGGATACGGTTATGCGCATCGACAAGATAACAGCTGACTCCGCGTTCTGCCGCGAATCCAAGCAGACGTACGGTGCCCAGCATATGGTCCAGTCTTGTGCCGGTTCCGCCTAAAATGTGCACTTCGCTGCTATTTCTGTCCAGCGCAAGTTCCAGCGCAAGCTCCGTATCAACCGCGTCTTTTTCCGGCCGGTACCGGTGAAAAATAATGTGTGGGTCCGCACACAACTGCTGCAGCTGCTTAGGATCTGCGGAATCAAAGTCGCCCAGCACTTCGTCCGGCCGAATACCCGCCTGTATAAAAAAACGAATGCCAGCGTCCGCTGCGATCATATAATCAAAGGCGTGCTGCTGCAAATAAGACAGCGCAAATGCGTGATCTAGCGTACCGCCTGTTACAATTAATGTCTTCATAAATGTAAGCTCCTTAATGCTATCCCTTACACACACAGGCGGTCTTATCCGTAAGAAATGCTACTACCCGTTCTTTCTGACCGCCCAGGCAGCGCACAGGTATGAGCAGCGCTTCCGCCGCACTGTAAAAAATAAAAAGATATGCTTCCGTGTCATAGACTTTCTCTATATCTTCATACTTTACATGAATCTGACCATGACTCGATCGTTCAACAATCGTAAAGTCCAACAGTTCAATTTCAGAATGTGCGTGATAAGGCATTTTTCCATCGGTTTTGATTCTGTCGATATTTTTTTCACCGATTTTTCCATCATCTTAGGCAGGTAAAACTGCCAGCAAACAGATGCGGCAGCGAGTACCACACCTTCTGCTATAATAAATGTCGTTGCCGCGCCCGCCATCATAAATATGACCACAGCCAATACACAGACAAGCGGAAATGCCAGGCGTGCCATTTTGACATTATGTTGTCCTACTTTGGAATGCGTTGCATAAAATATATTAAAACGCAGATAGTCCTCGTCATTTAATTCAATCTGATATTTCACTTTCGTTCCTTTCCCCTGCCGGATTTAATATTTCCTGCGGCTTTTCAGTTCTTCATACAACAGTTTGTAGTTCTCATAACGTATCGGATGAATCCGACCTGCGGCAAGTGCGTCTTTGACACCGCAATCCGGTTCACTGATATGGCTGCATCCCTGAAATCTGCATTGCGGCTCATACTGCGCAAATTCCATATAATACTGCTGCAGTTCTTCTTTTTCCATATCCGGTAAAAACAGGGAACTAAATCCGGGTGTATCCATAATATACGAATTTCCTTCAATATGAATCAGCTGCGTATGCCTTGTCGTCTGCTTGCCGCGCTCTATTTTGCGGCTGATCTCTCCCGTTTCCATCAACGCCTGCGGCTGCAGCAGATTAATCAAAGAAGATTTCCCAACGCCGGAAGGACCGGATGCCGCTACCGTCTTACCGGCCAGTGCCTGCCGCAGCGTATCCATCCCTTCCTTATACTTTGCGCTCGTAAATAAAACCGGACAGCCGCAGCCTTCATATATTTGCGCCAGTCCGGTTCTTTGCTGCTCCGTTAACAGTTCCATTTTATTAAAGCAAATCGTAACCGGCATATGCTGCATCCGCATCCGTATTAAAAACCGATCCAGAAGATTCAGGTTCGGCTGCGGACTTGCAGCTGCAAATATAACAAGCGCCATATCAATATTTGCCACAGCCGGACGAAACAGTTCGTTTTTCCTCGGAAGTATTTTTTCTACGTTTCCGGTCTTTTCCGCTTCGTTAATTACCGCAATCTCCACCAGATCGCCGGTTAACGGTTTCATCTTCTGCTGACGGAATACGCCTTTTGCTCTACACTCATAGATGCCGGATTCTGCTATGTGTACATAGTAGAATCCGGAAATACCTTTTAATATCTTTCCCTGCATACCTGCTTTCCTGCTATCTCTGCTCAAAATTAACGGATGTTTGCTGCGTATGCGTCTCTCCGTCATCCAGCACCCACTCAATGGAAATGGTTCCCGTACTGGTTGTTATGGTCTCCCTCGTTGAAATAACGTATGGGAACGAAGAAATCGGAATTCCATCCCAGCGATCAATTTCCACCCCGTTTGCATCCAGCAATACAATGTTTGCGGATATGACAAATTCACTGTTCTCCGGCTCTTCAATCTTTTGATCTTTCATCCGGTACACAATTTCCTTTTTGCCAAGGCTGACCACGTAGCTGACTTTGCTGTTTGCATTGACGCTTGCGCCTGCTTCCGGAGACTGGCTGATAATGCACCCTTCCGGAATATTGTCGTCATACTCGGAACTCTTATCTCCCTGAAGCAGATTGCTGTCCAAAAGAAGCTGTCCGGCTTCGCTTTCCGTGCGTTTTCTCAGATCCGGCACCTGCACCTGCTCAATGCCTTTGCTGATCGTAAGCGTGACAACATCTCCTTTTTTCACCATCGCGCCTGCTTCAGGAGACTGACGGATAACCGTACCCTCCGGCAGTTCGTTAAATTCATATTTGGACTCCGGATTGACCTCCAGCCCATGTGCGGTAATCATATCCCGCGCCGTTGCAGCCGGATTGCCGGTTACTTTAATCATTTCAAAGTCCGCAGGTCCGCTGCTGACCCTCACCTGTATAGCCGTTCCCTTTACCACGGACTCCCCTTCTTTAATATCCTGTTCTGCAATCTGTCCTTCTTCATATTCGTCCGAAGCCACCGCGCCAAGTCTGCGCAGCTCCAGTCCCATATCCGTTAACTGTCTGCGCGCCTCATCCAGTTCTTTGCCAAGCACGCTGATCATTTCAACCAGTTCTTCCTCATCCGCTTCGGTATCCGCTTCCGTATCGGTATCCGTAACCGATGTCTCAATATCCGGGAAATCCACATCGTCCTTTTCCGTTTTTCCCTTGCCAAACTTAAAGCTGCCTAACATACTTCCGACCAGATAAATGACAATCAGCAGAATAATCACTGCGGCAACGATTCCCATTACCGTCATTGCCTTTTCCATTTTCGGATTCAAAAAACCACCTTCGTCCTCTTCTTCGTCTTCCTCATCCTCTTCCTGTACATAACGCTGTACCGGCTCCTGGCGAAGCTCTCTTTTAACAACCGGAATGCCGGACGTTTCCTCCCGAATCTGGTTTACCTCTTCCGCTGAAATCATACGTGTTTTATCCTGTATAAAAGAAGGCGTCAATACGACGAAATCTTCATCGGGATTGACAAGCGCATGCCTTAGGTCTTCCAGCAGCTCGCTCATCGTAAAATACCTGCGGTCGGCGCTTTTCTGTGTACATTTTATAATAATTTTTCCAGACTGACCG
The DNA here is from genome assembly GCF_000364225.2 of Eubacterium plexicaudatum ASF492. Classification (GTDB taxonomy): domain Bacteria; phylum Bacillota; class Clostridia; order Lachnospirales; family Lachnospiraceae; genus Eubacterium_J; species Eubacterium_J plexicaudatum. Next base: position 1,122,963 of record NZ_AQFT02000001.1, on the reverse strand, counting down.
GGAGATTCGGCACGAAATTACGCGGAGACTCCATTTCTTCCTGCAAATGCTGAATCGCAATTGCGACCGTCGTATCGCCGTCAAACGGCACGTGCCCGGTGACCATCTCGTACATGACGATACCAAGCGAATAAATATCGCTCTTACCGTCTACAAATCCGTTCCTTGCCTGTTCCGGTGAGGAATAGTGCACGGAGCCCATCACATCCGAATGAATCGTATTGCTGGTTGCCGCTCTTGCAATGCCGAAATCCGTAACTTTTACTTTTCCCTCCGTCGATATCATAATATTCTGCGGCTTAATATCCCGGTGGACAATATTTTTATTGTGCGCGGCTTCAATACCTCGTCCTACCTGAATCGCAATGCTGATCGTTTCTTTATATGACAGCTGCCTCTTTTTTTCGATATAAGTTTTCAGCGTAATGCCTTCCACATATTCCATTACAATATAGTGAAAGCCCTCTTCACTTCCTACATCATAAATATTTACAATATTCGGATGTTCCAGTCCTGCCGCCGACTGCGCCTCCGTACGGAATTTTGTCACAAAATTTACATCTTCCGCAAATTCCTGTTTCAGCACTTTAATCGCCACAAACCTGCCAAGCACATGGTCTTTTGCTTTATATACGTCTGACATGCCGCCGGCGCCTACTTTGGCAAGTATTTCATACCGGTCTGCTACAAATTTCCCTTCTGCTAACATCTTTTCACCTCGTCAGAAAACGGATCTATGATGATCACTGATATATTATCTTTCCCGCCATTTTGGTTGGCTGCCCCAACAAGCCGCTCCACGCTCTCCACAAGATCACGCTGGCTGCACATAATTGTCCGGATCTCACTGTCTTCAAGCATATTTGTAAGACCGTCGGAACACAATAAAATACGATCTCCCATTGCCAGATGCACTTCAAAAAAGTCTGTCCTGATATCTTTAAACGCACCAACAGCTCTCGTAATAATATTTTTATCCGGATGAATTCTTGCCTGTTCCTGATTCATCTCTCCCATTCGAACCATTTCCTGTACCAGGGAATGATCTTTCGTCACCTGCACAATATCGTGATTGACAATATACAGCCGGCTGTCTCCTACATTTGCAACATACAGACAGTCCTGCATAATGGTAGCGCCTACAAAAGTCGTTCCCATCCCTTTTAACTGCGGATTCTCGTCTGCCAGTGCAAGCAATTCCGCATTGACCTGGCGCAGCGCCGATCCAAGCAGGGAAATCGGCCCGGATAACCCGCTGCCTGCGATCCATTCCACGACATGCTCAACGGTATATCTGGAAGCAAAATCACCCGCATTATGTCCGCCCATTCCATCTGCAACAATAAATAAGTTCGCAAGATTTCCAACCGGTGTCTCGGACGTATAAATATAATCCTGATTCATCTCCCGCCGTCTTCCAACATCTGTCATGGAAAATGTCTTCATCTTCATCCACCCGCCTTTCCCTTTGTCAATGGCCGTATTTTTTCCGTAACTGCCCGCATGCGCCGTCAATATCACGACCCATCTCTCTTCTAATAGTAACATTTATTTTATTTTTTTCAAGTTTATTTTTAAAACGCATTGTAGTATTCATGTCCGGCTGCCTGAAAGAACGCTCCCTGACCGGATTTACCGGAATCAGATTGACATGGCAGTTTTTATTGCCAAGCAGTGCACACAGCTGTTCGGCATCTTCCTCCGTATCGTTTACTCCATGAACCAGACTGTATTCAAATGTCATCCGTCTTCCGGTCGTTGCAAAATAATAATCGCACGCTTCCATTACCTGTGCCAGATCATATTTAGCAGCAACCGGCATTAACAACAGCCGTTTTTCCTGCGAAGGCGCATGCAGCGACAAAGCAAGCGTAATCTGCAGTTTCCGATCCGCCAGAGCGCGAATCTGCGGTACCAGGCCGCATGTGGACACCGTAATACTTCGCTGACTTATATGCAGACCGTGTTCATCTGATAGAAGTTCCAGAAACCGAAGCAGGTTGTCATAATTATCCAACGGCTCTCCGGTGCCCATAACAACGACATTGGAAATCCGCTCTCCGATATCCTGTCCAATCCGGTAAATCTGCTCCAGCATTTCCGACGGATGAAGGCTGCGCACCAGCCCGCCGATGGCAGAAGCACAAAACCGGCATGCCATCCGGCATCCTGCCTGTGAAGATATGCACACCGAATTTCCATGCTTATATTTCATCAGCACGCTTTCGATCATATGTCCGTCCGGCAGTGCAAACAAATATTTTCTTGTGCCATCCTGTTTGGAAATCTGTACTTCCACACTCTTTATAACCGTCAGCTGCGCCGTTTTTTGCAAAACATTGCGCAGGTCCTTGGAAATATCGGTCATTTCTTCAAAACTGCGAACCTGCCTTTGATGCAGCCATTTAAAAATCTGTCCGGCACGAAACGGTTTTTCTCCCAGCCGTGCCAGAAACGCGGTCAGTTCCGGTTTTGTCATTGACTTTATATCCGCCGGTTCGGACATTTGTTCCGTTATGATTGGGTTTGTATTATGCATGCTGTTTTATTCACCATTACTTTGTTTTTATTTAACTTTATTCTTTGTTTAACTTTATTCTTTGTTTAACTTTGTTCTATATTTAACTTTTTTATTTATTCTGCTTTATTCCACACTATTTTCACTTATTTCCTGCCGATTCAACAGTTCTGCGATATAAAATCCGTCTCCTGCTCCCTGTTCAGGCAGAATCTGTCTGCTGCTTACAAGCACAAAATCCGGATGTTCCCGTAAAAACCGGCTTATATTTTCTTCGTTTTCCTGTCTGCTGATCGTGCAGGTGCTGTAGATCATTCTGCCGCCCGGTTTTACATATCGGCATACCACGCGCAAAATCTCCTGCTGCAGACGGGCCAGTTCCGTAATTTTTTCCGGAGTCATATGAAAACGGATGTCTTTTTTCCGACGCATTACTCCCAAGCCGGAACAGGGCAGGTCTGCCACTACAAGATCTGCTTTGTGCACGAGTGTCTCGTCTAAGATTCCGGCGTCCCATACCTGTGCCTGCATATTGGAATCCGCGATCCGGCATCGCCGCATATTGTCCAGCAGCATATCCACTTTATGCTGCGTTAAATCTCTTGCAAGCACCCGTCCGGTGCCATGCATCATCTGCGCCATATGTACTGCCTTACCGCCCGGAGCCGCACAGACATCCATTACAAATTCATCTTCTTTCGGCGCGGCCGTCTCGGCAACAAGCATCGAACTTAAGTCCTGTACATAAAACAGTCCTTCCTCAAACCCAGGCAGCGCCTGCAGGTGGTCATAACCTGAAATACGAATTGCATAAGGCAGTTCTTCACACAATACCGCATCAACACCTGCTTCCTGCAGCATCCGCAGCAGTTCCTGCGGCGTGACGCGGTTTGTATTCGTACGAATTGTAATCGGTGCCGGACTTAAAAATGCTTCCAGCATCCGTTCGAATGTTTCCGGTGGGATACCCGCCTGCTCAAACTGTTCTTTCCACATCCGTATCATCCACCTGGGAATCGAATAGTGCACGGACAGCCACATTTCAGAGTCTTTTTCCGGATCCGGCCAGTCAATCCCGTCTTTGCCGCGGCTGATGCTGCGCAGTACGCCGTTGACAAATCCGCTTAGATTTCGAAAACCTCTCTTTTTTGCCAGCTTCACTGCCTCATCGCATGCGGCAGAATCCGGCACGGCATCCATAAAGTGGATTTGATAAACGGCGCTTTGTATAATACAGCGGACGACCGGTTTCATTTTACGAACCGGCACTTTGGAAAACCGGTCAATAATATAATCAATCCGGATCAGGTTTTCCAGAGTGCCTTCCGTCATACGTGTAAAAAAGGCCCGGTCCTTTTTATCCAGATACCGGTATTTGTCCAGTATCTGCTTTGTCACAATGTGACTGTATGACCCTTCTTTTGTCACACTCAGTAATGCATCCAATACAAGTTCTCTGATATTGACCGAATCTGCCATTTTTTTGCTTTCCTTTCCGCCTTAATCACGGTCTCTGCCACCAAACAGCATCACCAGACGCAGCAGCTGCAGTATGGCGGCTGCCGCCCCTGCTACATACGTAAGGGCTGCTGCTTTCAATACCTTTTTCGTACCAGGCAGTTCCTGTTCGCTTAAAATACCGATATCACCCAAAATCCGCACCGCCCGTGCGGAGGCATTAAACTCTACCGGAAGCGTTACAATCTGAAACAACACCGCAGCCGAAAATAAAACAATTCCTATTTTACAGACAAAGCTTCCGGCGCCGCCAAACAAAATACCTAAAATAATAAGCGGCCACGCGGCGGAGGAACCTAAATTTGCTACCGGAACAAGTGCACTGCGCAGCTGCAGAGGAGAATACCCCTTATGATGCTGAATCGCATGTCCGCACTCATGTGCCGCAACGCCGACAGCCGCAACGGAAGTCGAACCATATACGGAATCCGACAGATTCAGCGTTTTATTTCTCGGATCATAATGATCGGTCAGCTCTCCTGCCACATGCCGGATGGTAACATCATAAATACCCGCACTGTTTAACACACGCTGCGCTGCCTGTGCTCCGGTCATATTCGTCCTGCTGCGCACTTTTGCATATTTATGAAATGTAGATTTTACTCTCATGGATGCAAACATCGAAATCAGTGCACCAATCAGAACCAGTATATACGTTGGGTCGATCGCATACCCATAGCGATATCCATATGGCATCGTTCTTCCTCCTTTTCTTTGAATACCAAGATTATTTAATTACCATTTGATTTTAAAACTTCTGTCCCGGCTCTATCTGATATCCGCGCAGAAACGCATCCACCGGCATCCGTTTTTTTCCTTCCGGCTGTACTTCCAGCAGCGAAAGCTGTCCTTCGCCGGTCTGTACAATCAGCTGCTTTTTGTCCACACATACGACCTTCCCTGCCTGATCGCTGTCTCCGCCTTCCAGCGCCGCAGCTTTCCATAATTTTAATAACCGGCCATGCAGCGACGTATACGTACCCGGCCACGGATTCAGGCCACGAATCTGACGTTCGATTTGCACGGCGGACTTTGTCCAGTCAACTTCCCCCATCTGCTTTGTGATCATGCCCACATGGGTTGCCTGTGCCTCCTCCTGCTTTGTGCGTGTAACCGTGCCGTCCTGTATGTGTGCAAGTGTCCGTACACACAGTTCTGCGCCTGCCTCGGAAAGCTTGTCAAATAAACTTCCGCCCGTTTCGTCTTCTGCCAGCGCAATTTCCGTCTTTTCCAGAATGTCTCCGGTGTCGATTCCGACATCCATCTGCATTGTCGTTACACCGGTCGTCTTTTCTCCGTTGAGCACCGCCCATTGAATCGGCGAAGCGCCTCTGTATTTTGGCAGCAGCGACGCATGAACGTTCACGCAGCCATATTTCGGCATTGTCAGAATTTCTTCGGAAAGTATCTGTCCGAACGCTGCCACTACCATAATATCCGCTTCAAACGTCCGTAAATGCGATACGCATTCCGGCTCGCGGATCCGTTTTGGCTGATATACCGGAATCTGACATTCCAGCGCTGCCGTCTTTACCGCGGAAAACGATACGGATTTCCCCCTGCCTTTTGGCTGATCCGGCTGCGTAACTGCCAGCACAACCTCATGTCCTGCCTGTATCAGCGCTTTTAATATCGGCACCGAAAAATCCGGCGTCCCCATAAATATGATCTTCATTTTACCACCTTCACCCTTTTGTATATCCGGTTGTGTTCCCTTTTATTGTCCTCATCCGCATCCGTTTTATTCATCATCCATGACTGCATCATGAATCTCGCCAATTACGTGTTCCATATACATATGACCGTCCAGATGTTCGATTTCATGACACAATGCACGTGCCAGCAGCTCTTCGCCTTCGATCTCGTACTCTTCCATTTCGTCATTAAACGCCCGTACAATCACATGATTCGGCCGGCTGACTTCTCCTGCCTTGCCCGGAAGGCTTAAGCATGCCTCATCGCCGGTCTGTTCACCGTCCTGTGCAATAATCTGCGGATTCACCAGCACAATCGGCCCTTCCCCAATGTCAATCACCGCAATCCTTCTTAAAATACCAACCTGCGGCGCTGCCAGTCCGACGCCATTTGCTTCATACATCGTATCCAGCATATCCTCAATCAGGGTCTGCATTTTCGGTGTCAGTTCTTTTACTTCCTTACATACTTTGTTTAATATCGGGTCTCCAGCCACTCTGATCTGTCTGATTGCCATCTCCTGTCCGTTCCTCCTCAAAATTTTATTCAATCAATCTTTTTCCGTATATATAAACTCACTCAATATATTAACCGTTCATGGGATTAAAGTCAAACTGTATACTGACTTTTTTCCATTCTGTCAAATCCCGCAGTTTTTTTTCCAAAAAATCTTTCACTTTTACCAAAACCAGATAATCGGGATGCTTCATATATAACACTTTGCGGTATACATCCTGAATCTTCGCCACCGGCGCATCCGACGGACCGATAACCTGCAGCTGCTTCCATGTCCCGGATGCTCCTGCCTTTTGCAGCTCTTTTTGTACCCATGCCGCAATCTGTTCCATACAGGCAGCTGCGTCCTCCTGCCTTTCACAGGCTGTTAAAATATGAAGCATGTTCCAGACCGGAGGATAATGCATCAGCTTGCGGTATAGAATCTCTTCCTGATAGAATGCACGATAATCCTGCGTTTGAGCTGCCCGAATGCTGAAATGATCCGGCTGGTAGGTCTGAATGACCACCTTCCCTGGCTCCGTTCCCCGTCCGGCCCGTCCGGCCGCCTGTGTTACAAGCTGAAACGTTCGTTCTGCCGCACGATAATCACTGACATTTAAAGACATATCCGCTGCAAGCACACCGACCAGTGTTACATTTGCAAAATCATGCCCTTTTACAATCATCTGCGTTCCGATTAAAATATCCGCTTCATGCCTGGAAAATGCCGTTAAAATCTGCTCATAGGAATCTTTTGAACGCGTAGTATCATAATCCATCCGTAAAATGCGCGCCTGTGGAAACCTCTGCGCCGTCAGTTCCTGAATTTTTTGTGTACCGGCTTTAAATCCTCCGATATAAGCGGAACCGCAGGAAGGACACTTGTCTACCATCGGTATTTCATAACCGCAGTAGTGACAAAGGAGTCTGCCATGTTTGTGCTGGCTGAGCGACACATCACAATGCGGGCACCGCATTACACTGCCGCAGGCACGGCAGGATACAAACCCTGCCATACCACGGCGATTTAAAAACAACATCACCTGCTGCTTTTTGGCCAGACGATCTTCGATCAGCTCCTGCAGTCTGCGGCTTAGGATCGAACGGTTGCCCGCCCGCATTTCGGCCCGCAGATCTGCAATTTCACATTCCGGCAGCATCTTGTGCTGCACGCGGTGGTCCATTTCAAGCAGCTGATATTCACCTGCCAGCGCCCGATAATAACTGTCCACCGAAGGCGTCGCTGAGCCAAGCACAACACTCGCTCCCGCCATCTGCGCCCGTTCAATAGCCACCTCTTTGGCATGATATTTGGGAACGGTCTCACTTTTATAGCTGCTTTCATGCTCTTCATCAATCATAATAAATCCTAAATTTGAAAACGGTGTGAATAGGGCCGACCTTGGCCCGATCATAATGTCTATCTCCCCGTTTTTCGCCCTCTCCAGCTGATCCCAGCGTTCGGCAGGTGAAAGCCTGGAATGCAGGATCGAAACACGATCGCCAAACCGCTCGTAAAACCGCCGCACCGTCTGAAATGTCAGCGCGATTTCAGGAATCAGCATAATCGACTGCTTTCCTTTTGCGGCCGCATGCGCAATCAGCTCCATATATACTTCCGTCTTTCCGCTACCCGTTACTCCATGCAGCAGATACGTATGTGCTCTGCCCGCATCCCACTCCGTCAGAATCAACTTTGTCAGATTTTTCTGCATTTCGTTTAACCGTATCTCATATTTCTTTTGCGTAATATGCGATACCGGATTGCGGTAGTAAAATTCCCGTTCCAACCGCAGTACGCCTTTTTCTTCAAAATTACGAATTACGGATGATGCAATTCCCAGATCTTTCGTCAGGTGAACAAACGATTGCGGCGAACATTCCATCAGTTCCGCCAGAAGCTTTGTCTGTGCCGTATAATGCCTGCGTTCACACTCCGCATGCAGACTTGCCGCTTCGGCAGAAGAGATAAGCAGCCTTACCTGTTTTTTTTCCTTCTGCCGTTCTTTGCGTTTTACCGGAAGCACGGTTTTCAATGCCTGATTCATCGTTCCGCCATAATTTTACGAATCCGGGCCGCCAGTGCAATCATCTGCGACTCGATCACGGCCGACTCCTTTAATATGGAAGAAACAGGTTTTATTTTTGCCGTATCATAAGACGGCACATCGGTAAGCCCCACCACATAGCCGGTAATGGTGCGGTTTCCAAACGGCACCTCTACGCGCATGCCTTCCGAAATGTCCTGCTCTAACCGCACCGGTACGGCATATTGAAATATTTTATCCAGTTTTTCATGTGAAATATCTACAATGATATCTGCATACATAGTCTGTTCCCTATCATTTTACCTCATAAGCCGTTTTATCACTTATGATCTGTCCGCCAAAATGTCTGCGATGATTTCCCGCTCATCCATCGGATATTTTTTCCGCAGATTTCCTGATAATCTTCATGACCCTTTCCGGCCAGTACAATGACATCGCCTGCTCTGCCGTTTTGAATCGCATAACGAATCGCTTCTTTCCGGTCGGCAATCTCTACATATTGCCCATCCGTCTTTGCGATTCCCTGTTTAATATCGTCTATAATCGCCTGAGGTTCCTCGTACCTTGGATTGTCTGAGGTAACAATGGTAAGGTCGGCCAGTCTGCCGGACACCTCTCCCATTTCATAACGGCGGATTTTACTGCGGTTCCCGCCGCACCCAAACAGGCAGACAAGTCTTCCTGGCTCATATTCACGCAAAGTCGTCAGCAGACTCTTAAGGCTCATTGCATTGTGCGCATAGTCAATCATCAGGGTAAACTCGTCGGATACTTTCACCATTTCAATCCGGCCTTTCACCTTTGCCTGTCTCAACGCCTGTTTCATATTTTCCACCGGCACCTGAAAATGTCTGCATACGGCGACTGCCGTCAGAGAATTGTATACACTGAATTTGCCTGGTACGTCAATTTCCACATCAAAATCACAAATGCCTGCGGCATGGTATGCAACCCCAAGGTATCCCGGTCTGTGTATCAGCCGTATGTCCTGCGCCCGAAGATCCGCCTGATCGGAAAATCCATAGGTTTCGATCTCACATGTGTGCCCTTTGATCATATCATTTACATGTGCATCGTCCGCATTCACAATACCTGTTTTACACTGCTGAAACAGCTTTCTTTTACAGTCCAGATAATCTTCAAATGAAGCATGCTCGTTCGGGCCGATATGATCCGGCTCAATATTGGTAAAATACCGATGTCAAAGGTAAATCCACCCACGCGGTGCATCATAAGCCCCTGGGAAGACACTTCCATGACACAGGCATCGCAGCCTGCATCAACCATTTTACGAAAATACTGCTGAATCAGGTAAGATTCCGGCGTCGTATTTGCTGCCGGTATATGCTCATCCCCGATCACAACCTCAATCGTGCCGATCAGTCCCACTTTCCTTCCGGTGCTTTCCAAAATTGATTTTATCATATACGTCGTCGTCGTTTTGCCTTTTGTTCCGGTAATGCCGATTGTTTTCAGCTGCTTTGCCGGATGGTGAAACCACGCTGCAGACAGCTCGGCCAGCGCCCGTCTCGTATCCGGCACTTTTAATACCGCCATTCCGGCCGGAACCTGCACATCCTGCTCGACAACGACTGCTGCAGCCTGTTTTTGTGCGGCTTCGTCAATACACGTATGCCCGTCAAAAACTGCTCCTTTGATGCATACAAACATACATCCTGGTACAATCTTTCGAGAATCATAAACAAGCGCTGAAATTTCCTGACTGCAACTTCCTGTCAAAAGCCGATAGTCCATTTGTTCCGTTAATTTTTCAATAGTCATGTGTAGACCTCCATTAAAATATAATTCATAAACTCAGAAAACCGAATGAGCCGGCAACCGCTTATGCGTACTTCCCGTATCATATCCGCAACCGTTCGGATAATCCGTGAAACCGTTACGAATATTATACACATACAAATGAAACGATTCAATGAAAATATTGACAAACCTGAACTCTAAAATCACTTTGTCATAACCGGTATAAAAACCAGTTAACCCCAGTAATGAAATACTTGGCCATTCGCTTTCTGCAAAGCGCGGGGACCGCAGGACATATGGCGGTGGACTGAGCAAGCTTATTGTAAAAACAGGGGCCCACCACACACTGTGATGAACCCCATCAAGCCTTAAAACTCTTCATTTTAAGCCATTTCTTTATACTTTTGCCTGTTCGTACTTAAATCTTTATGATATCAAGTTTGGATAGCCGCCCGGACCGCTGTTATATATTTTTTAAAGGTATCAACACATAACGTTGTATTATGATTCAAGGCCAATCCAGCCCTTTACTGTTTCCACAGTGTAGCCAACCACCTGGACTATCTTCTCTGTGTCAAGTCCCATTTCATACAATTTTCCAGCAGCTTCCCTGGCTTTCTTTAATTCTCCATCCCGTTCAGATTCTTTTCTCATTTCCTGAATCGCCTGACACACATTTACCACCTCGTCTTCTTCATCATATTTTATGCCCGAATTAGTAATTGCTTCAATCACATCTGCCGCCCTGCGTTCCACTTCCCGAAAACGCCTTTCATTTGCCGCTAATACCCTGCTTAAGTTTTCCTTGTCCTTCGAATACTTAATAAACAGCATAACCTCCCGCAGGCTAGACTGGAATTTCATGATCTCCTCATCCGTCATCTGCGCCGGAGCAATCAGACGCACATGATAATTATCCATACAGGCAAGCACTTCCGGGTCTGACACATCCATCATATCTAATAAGCTTAACGGCCCATCCCATTCTTCCGAGCCGAAAAATATAGTCACCGTGATGGATGGTATCAGTCTGTCTTCTGCCCAAAAACCGCTTAAGAATTCACCTTTGTTTAGAATTTTCCTACATTCTTCAGCATAAACTTCCCCCTGCTCCTTTTTCCGTTTCATTTCCTTCCGGTGTGACTTTGCCGCTTCTTCCACCTGCCCTGCGTACTCCAGTGCATCATAGAGATTGTTCTTCACAGCCATAGCATAATGAATTTCTGCCTGGTTCTCCGCACCATAAAGGACATACGCCATTTTCCCATCCGTCATTGCCGCATACAGCTTCTGCACGTCACGGAATTTCTGGACGGGAACCACTGCACCGTCCGCACCGTATGGCAGCGCAATTTTAGTAGGGTCACGCTCCGTAAGCTGCTCCGGCAGGATCACCTGCCGCCCGCCGTAAATATAGTAATTAAAAATGTCGGCAAATACACCAGCATCTTTTACATAATCCTTTGTAACTGTATCTGCTTTCAGCGGCATCCACCACCTTTCTGCATGAATGTATGGTAATGAAATTATCAAATCCCTGCCACGGTTTCATTATACTAAAGGAATCGCTTTTTTTCAAGCGTGTCTGAGCCGCTTCTTCGATAACGTTCAGAGGGATATGCCGGAATCTGTTTTCATTCAATGAATAACATAAATGGATACGCTGCTGATTTTGCTGCTTCCCATTCTGGCGTATGACAGACGCAGGAATCACTGTGCATATCCAATGTCATTTACTTAACGGATTCCCGAATGACTCTGCACCTGTCGGAATGGTTTTGCCGGACGATAAAACCATTCCGACAGGTGCAAAGTCTGACTATGATAAGCTTAAGTAAATGACATTGCTTGTAAACAGAAGCGTTTTCTCCACAAATTTAAAATTATCACATCATTAACTTCACTGGTTAATTAATCTTTCTTTATATGCACTTAGCTCATCAAATGAATAATTATTCCATAAAACAGGACACCCACCATAGCACTTGTCAAAATATTGACAATTTACACACTTTTCAGAAGGTAAACGACTAATATCTTCTATTGTGTTCTTATATGGATTATTTTTTCTTAATTCTAAAAATTCATTAATACTAACAAAATCTTCACCTAACTTTCCAATCTTCCTGTCGAAATACATATCACAAGGCAGTAGATTTAATTGAGTATCAAATGTGACAGCATTTTTCTTGTGAATTTGACAGGGAGTTGCCAATTTTCCTTTTAACAAATGTAATTGCTTTTCTGTATACACACATAGTGGGAAGCTATATTCAATCCACCATTCGTTTGTTATATTGTTCAATTTTCCCATTTGTGATATGAATGATTCAATAAGTTTAAAAGGATTATGATTTTTTATATACGGCACATTTGTATCAATGTTTTTATCATTATCTATAACAAATGTAAACGAAAATTGTTTCGCTCCATTCTCAAGTGCTGTTTTAATCGAATCACATAACGAGTATACATTTTTTAAAGTTACAACCATAGAGCAAGTAAATTCCATTTGCAGCAAAGATAGATTTTTGATTGCTTTTTGTTGTTTAATATACCCATCACTTCCAGTAGTATTCATCCATTCCTGTGAATTTCTTCCTTTCATGGAAACATCAATATAATCCAAACCACTATCCATCAATCTTTTGCTAAACTGAAAATCTTCAAGAAGAATTCCATTTGTTGCAATTGCAGTTGTTATTGGATGTTCCTTTTCTTTTATGTATACCAAAATATCATTAAGATAGGGATATAATAAAGGTTCACCCCCAGTAAAAAACACATACTTTACTTTTGCATCACAACAGAAATCAACTATTTTTTTTAGGTTTTCAAAGCTCACCATTTCATTTTCATAATACCCTGCATCTTTTACATAGCAAAAATTACATCGTAAATTACAATTTCTTGTTAAAACAACAGAGCATTGATTAATTGTATTTTCATCCACCATAAAAATTCTCTCCGCAATATTTTTATTCTCATATTATTGATATTTATTTGTCTAACTTGTATAACGAAGAAGTTTTTGACGCAAAAACGTCTTTGGGATCTCCTTGAGCAACAATCTTTCCACCTGAATTGCCACCATATACTCCAAAATCTATGATATAATCTGCAACCTTAGCTACAAATTCAAGATTATGTTCTATAATTAAAATTGTTTCTCCTTTTTTCTGTAATGAAAAAAGTACGTTCTGAAATTTTGCAATATCAATTTCATTCAACCCAGATGTAGGCTCATCGAGAATATATAAACTTTGCCCGCCTGACAGTACACCTAGTGCTTTAGCCAATTTTATACGTTGTGCTTCACCTCCAGACAGATTCATAGACATTTGTCCCAAAGTCAAATATCCTAATCCTAATTCAATCATACTATTCAAAACCGAATATACTTTTTTGTATCCCTAAAGATCTCAATAATTTCAGATATAGGTGTTTCTAACACATCCAGTATAGTTTTTCCTTGATAAGTAACTGAAAGAATTTCATCACTGTACCTTTGACCGTTACATTCGGGGCAAGTAATATATGTACTAGGAAGAAAATTAAGTTCTATTTTTTGAAGACCTGTTCCCTGACAACATTCACATCGTCCGCCTTTAACATTCATACTAAACATGGAAGGTGACAATTTAAGTTTTTTTGCAGCACTTATTTTTGAAAACAATGTCCTTATTTCATCAAAAATTTCCAAATAAGACGCAACAGTTGAACGCGGTGTTTTACCAATAGGAGATTGAGTCACTTTGATTATCCGTTTAATTGATTCTCCGCCATAAATCTCACCATATTTTTTGGCTCTATTCTTATCAAAACTTTCTGCAACAGCAGTCGCTAGTGTGGATTTACCAGAACCTGAAACACCTGTAATACATGTAATTCCTCCAATTGGAAACATAGCGTTTTGCTGTGAAATATTTCTAAAACTTATATTTTCAAACTTCAAAAAATCTTTTAACACTGTTGATTCCTTAAAATCAAACATCATTTTCTGATTATATTTTTTCGCACCTGCACTCATTAGATATCCAGCTCTGACGATTAAAAATTTTTCGCAAAAAAACCTCCCATTTTGCGGGAAAATAAGCGATAATATAATTAACCCAAAATTATTTTTTCGCATTATCCACGTAAAGAAGGGAGGCTTTTTTATGAAAACAAAAGTGACACGGAAAGAGGCACGTAAACATCTGGAACAGTTTCATCTTGCAGTAGAACTTGTTAAGGTTATAAAACATTTTTTCCCTGACCTGGCCCGCCTGTTAAAACAGACAGAAGATCCCAGAAATCAGAGTTACATTACCTATCCCAATGTCATACTTCTCATGACCCGTATCCTTTCTTCTATATTCTATATCAGCAGCATGAGAAAAACAAGCCAGAAATTTAATTCTGATACAGTTATACAGAATATCTGGGAAATGTGCGGGGAAAGCGCATCCGCAGATGAAATTCCTTACTGGGAAACGATAAATAAATACCTTGAAAGGCTGGATCCGGAAGAACTGCAGGATACTGTCTGCCGGCTTGTATACAGGCTGGTGCGCAGCCGCGCATTTGCAGGTGCACGAATCCGGAACAGATACTGGCAGGTGATTGCAGACGGGACGCAGATTCACAGCAGCCGCAGAAAACTGGATGCAAAAAGCCTGTACAGGGTTCATAATAAGGGGACTGGCAGGGAGTATACGGAATATTACTATTATATACTGGAAGCAAAAATTGTTCTCCATCCGGACATTATTGTAAGCATTATGACAGAATTTGTAGAAAATACCGGCGGGGAAGAAGCAGAAAAACAGGACTGTGAGCTGAAAGCATGCTACAGACTGATGGAACGGCTTAAGAAAGAATTTCCAAAGCTTCCTGTCTGCCTTTGCGCAGACAGCCTTTATGCATGTGAGAATTTTTTCATAAAATGCCGCGACAGCGGATGGCGCTATATTCTGCGGTATAAGGAAGGCAGCATTCCGACGGTTTCAGATGAATACGGCAGGCTGAAAAAACAGAGAAAAACTGCCGGAAACAGGAACTCATTAACGGAACATGCTGGCATGATTTCGTTACGGACATTGATTATAACGGTCATAAGGTAAACATTGCAGAATACAGGGAGGAGCGGGATGTGCTGATAAAAAAGGGAAGCAGGAAAGGGGAGACAGAAAACATAAAGGCAGGGTTCCTGTTTCTGACGGACCTTCCCGTTAATCAGAAAAATGTGGCTGCACTGGTGGAAGCCGGAAGGAGGCGGTGGAAAATAGAAAACGAAGGCTTTAACGCGCAGAAAAAACACGGATATTATCTGGAACATTTATTCAGCAGGAACTATCAGGCATTGAAAAACCATTATTACCTGATACAGATCGGGCATATGATATCCCAGATAATGGAGGCGTGGGAAAAACTCTGGAAAAGCACAGCGCTGTCCCTGTCGGAAAAGCACAGCCGGATATTTGAATCATTCCAGAATATAAAGTTATCAGAACACAGGCATGAAACAGGAAAGCGCTTTCAGATAAGGTTCCGGTAATGGAATGCACTGGAAAGGGGGGATGCCCGGATATGGCACAATAACCTAAAAGCGTTTTCAAAATTACAGCAGGGGGAGTTTTTTGTTTTAAAATACTATCATCAAAAGTTGCAATATATTGAAAGATATATGTAATTGGCACTGATAAATCCATAATTTAATCGTCAGAGCTGATTAGATATCCACCCTCTGGTCCGCCAACAGGCCCCAATTCAATCCTATAATCAGCCTTTGATATATATTGCTTATCATGTTCAATTGCTATAACAGTATTCCCCTTTTGAATGAGATTTCTTGTTGCATCTATAATGTGTACAATATCTCTATGATGTAAGCCTTTACAAGGTTCATCCAATATATATATCAAACCTTTTAATGGACATGTTAACTGTTTAGCAATCCTCACACGTTGCCTTTCGCCACCTGAAAGCGATGGCACCGATCTATTTAAGCATAAATATCCCACATTTAGTTCTATTAACGCCTTTACCTTTTGAAGAATGCTATCTTTTAATTGTTCTACTAATACCTTTTTTTCTTCCGTTATTCTCTTATCTTTAAGATTTTCTAGCCAAGATTTCAATGAAGTTATTTCTAAACTTTCAATTTCATGATAGTTCAATCCACCTAAAGTATATGCAAGGGCTTTCTGACCAAGTTTTGCTCCATTACATACATGACATGCAGTAGTCTCTACATACTTAGAATAAGGTGCTGCTTGTGCCTTAGAATCGGCACTTGAAAAATTTTTTTTCAATAGTGGGATAACCCCTTGAATAGAAACAAAATGCTGCTTTTTACGTTTCCCGTCTTTATAAGAAATTTTTACTTTTAATACTTCTTCTGTATATAAAAGCATATTTATTTCATTCTTTGTTAAATCAGAATATTTTTTGTCTATATCAATACCATAATGGTCACATATGGCTTCAAGACATTTTTGTTCTTTGCTTTCTGCTGATCCTTTAAAATAAAGAATAGCACCATCTCTTAAGGTTTTATCAGGATCTGGAATCAAAAGTTCTGGAGAAACAACCATCTCAACCCCTAGCCCATTACAATTAGGGCAAAATGTTTTTGGATTATTCGACGAAAAAATATTTTCAGAAATTCCAATTTTAGCATCGCTATTTACTAAAGAGAATAGTGTCCTAAGATAATAGGATATTTCAGTAATAGTTCCAATTGTAGATCTGGGATTAACATTATAATAGTTCTGAGAAATATTCAGTGCCGGTCTAAGATTCTCTATGGACATTACTTTTGGTTTATTCATTAATTTCTGACTATAAATGTTGCCTGTCATTCCCTCAAGAAATCCACGTTGACTCTCTGCATACAACGTATCAAAAACCAGTGAAGATTTGCCACACCCAGAACATCCGGTGACACAAGTAAAAGCATCTAATGGTATCTGAATGTCCAAATGCTTTAAATTATTCTCATAAGCATCTTTTATGATTATTTTTTCCATAACATTTAGTTCTTCCCTCCACCCGAACTTTTGTTCCTGTAAATAGTTAATTTTTCATGTTTCAATTTAGCTACATTACAATATAGTTCATTAATTCTAAATGCATCACCATCTTGATTTTCATTTGAATTGCTCATCATGCATACAGTACAATAACCTTTATCTTTGCAATCAACACATTTCACAAAATCTTTTCGTTTTATCTTTCGTAAACACTTTATTTTATCAGAGTTTTTCCATATCTCACTCAAATTTTGGTTATCTAAAGTCCCAATAACATTTGATTGCCATCCTACGCAAGGATAGACCTCTCCTGTTACTGATATACAAAAACTATATCTGCATATTGAACATATAGGATCATCATCCTTCAATGCTTCTTTTTCTTTAGCAAAATTGCTAATTGTTTCAGCATAACCCTCTGTTAACTCATAATCAAAAACTTTGCCAATTTCCTCTAAAGATAAGCGATTTGACAAATTTTCACCTGTATGATCATATGATGCAAAAATAACTGGTTCAACTGCGACATAAATATTATTATCATACCCCCATCTAATAACATTTATAAAATCATCTTTATTTTGTTTCATAACTGGACAGGAAATCTGTACAGGTATCTTGGCTTTCATCAGTTTTTTAACCCACAAATTGTCTTTTCTAAACTTCCCTGTAATTTTGTTATCTCATCGTGGACGTCAGGATTCATTGCATATATTGATGTCTGAACTGATAATAATGGATTTTGCTTCATTTCGTCTACTATTTCATCTGTTAACAATGTTAAATTAGATAAAACATTAACTGACAAATCCAATTTTCTACATTTTATTAAAAATTCAACAATATCTTTGTGTAAAAGTGGTTCACCTCCAGATAAAGTAACGTGTATAATATTCATTTGTCTCCCTTCTTCAATAATTCTGTAAAAAAGGTCAGAGTCTATAACATTTGTTTTATACTTATGTGGAATATAACAATGAACACACCGTTCATTACATGCATTTGCAATTTCAATATGAATACTTCTAAGAAATTCGTTTGTCTTAAATATGCTTTTTTCACAATCATCCGAATTAAATGCAATTGTAGTATTTTCCGAATTATCATTTTCATTTAATTTCTTGTTTTCATAATTTTGGCAACTATCTTCGTTCTCTCCAATACACAAAAACCCTTCATCAACAAAATATTGCAAAAACTCAACAGTATCCTTTTTTAATGTTTCTAAATCAACACCTACAAAAATATGGACCAATTCATCAACTATATCATCAATATTTTTAGGATTTCTATCAAGTGCTGCCAACATTACAGCTCCACTTTTCGAAACATATTTCTCACCGCGTAAACGTCTTGTATCATTTATCATTCTATATCCATATTCGGAGTTATCTGTTATTAATCCATATTCGTCATATTGTCTAAACAATACATCTTGTCTTATTTTATAATACATTACTCTCTTACCTCTCATCAGTAGAATTTCTTCAGAAAAAAAGGACGCAGTGATAAGTCACTCTGCATCCTCGTTCTACATAATCCTGTATATTACGCTTTTTGGTCACAAGGTCTTCCGCAAGGACCATCTCCACACTTAGCAGAGTTTACCTTCTCAGTGGTAATAACAGTAGGTTTAGTATACTCCATTAAGACACCCTCCTTATTAAAAATACAATTTTTCGTTTGCTATTTCTCATAACTGAAAATATATAATACCAAAAAATCGACAAAAGTCAATATATTTATAAAATTCTTCTTCAATTTATGTAACAGTTCAACCATACTCATTCATAAGTTGTCGGTTTGTACAATCTGACAATTAATTTTATCTAGAGTGTGTCTTAAAATTAAAAACTACATAAACTATATAAATTTGTGTATGTATAAATTGCACAAATCATATATTCCTATTCCCTTTTCTGTGTTATGATAAAAGAAAGTGTCGGTGTTAATTATGTTGAAACGGTACGAATTAACAAACCAGGAATGGAAAAAAATTTCTCCGCTGCTTCCACCTGAACAAACAAATAAACCAGGCCGGCTACGAAAAAGCAACAGGATTATGTTTAACGCCATGGTATGGATGGTAAAAAGCGGCGCACCATGGAGAGATCTGCCAGAATATTACGGTCCATGGAAAAGTGTCTACAGCCGGTTTCGTAAATGGCTGGACTGCGGCATTTTGAAAGAAATCTTCAAAGAACTTAGAGTGTGTCTTAAAATTATAAATTACACAACATGTGTAAATTAATTTAGGGAAAACTGAACAAAAATTCTTTTGTATAAAAGTATTCAACACCTCATTTCGTACATTGGAATATGATTCAATGCTGATTTTTACATTGCTTTTCAGCATAATCACAAGCAATTGGTAATTTTAAGACACGCTCTAGTACTACAGCGAACTTTCTTTGATTTACTTTTCCCAAGGAACTATTTGGGGCAGGTTTTTCATGTAAAACAACTGAGAATCTGTTATGTCATATAGTTGATTTTTGTTTATAGTAGACAAACAAATTTGAAAAGTTCGCTGTAGTACTAGTGTACTGTATCATTGATACTCAGCCAAACCTCCTTGCCCAGGCTTCCATCGGATTGCGTTACCTTCACTCAACGATGCCACCGCATCGACTCGTTCAGGCGCCTTGCCGCTGAAACTCTGTTCAGCGGAGTTTTGACAGATATCAATGATACAATACACTAGTATTCCTATTTTATCTTTAATCTAAACCGGAAGCCATCGAGTTTACCTAAAGGTTCCGCTTTAAGGCGAAGGTTTTAACCTCATTATACAGACAATAAAAATATTACAAAAACTTTTGGTACAAATACAGCCGTCAGCTGCCTTAACTTAACGGTGGAAGATGGTGACATCATGAAATTTATCGGTAAAAACGGAGCCGGCAAAACACCTACTTTAAAATCATGTCTTGGTATTATCAAACAGGACAACGGTGAAATACTTCTGGATGGTGTTTCCATAAACGAACATCCGATAGCCTGTAAAAAGAAAATGGCCTGTGTACCCGACCAACCGCATCCTGACTCTTATATAACCGGCTTACAATATCTTGATTTCATTTGCGACGTATACGAAACTCCTTATAGAGAAAGGAAAGTGTCCCTGGAACGATTATGCCGTGCATTTCAGATGGAAACGTCTTTAGACTATCTGATTTCTTCTTATTCGCATGGGATGAAACAAAAACTTACACTGATTGCCGCTTTTACACATACACCAAAATTGTTAATTTTGGACAAACCCTTTGTTGGTCTGGACCCAGAATCGTTTGTAATTCTCAAAAATGAAATGCATTTACTGTGTAATGATGGCAATTCCGTTTTATTTTCCAGCCATATTCTTGATATTGTAGAGAAAATATGCAGTAAAATATCTTTTATGAAAGACGGTACGCTTCTGTATACAGATCCGACCACGGAAATAGCCGGAACAAAAGAACTAAAAAAAACTTTTATGGAGATGAATCAAAACTATAAAACCATTACTGATCTTTCGGAAAATGAACTGCTGCGATTGAGTAAAATCAATCGAATACGCTATGCTCATAAACAAAAACTACAAACCATACTGCTCTGTTTTACAATCTTTACCATCACAATCATATGGTTTGTTCCATTTATTCATGAACTTAACCATATTTTTTACTCTCTCTGAAAAAAGAGATACGAAACGATCTCATAATCCCAACGACAAAGATATGTCTGATTTTGCATCTGATGATCGGTATTTTTCATGGAAGCGGGATACTTCTTTCCGATCAAAGCATAATCGCTCAGTTTGCGCTGCCAATCCTTGCATTCATATTAATCGTTTCAAAGCTGCTTGTTCCATATCTGCTCTTAATTTTCATTCACATGATATTGGTGTTTCCTTTCATCCTCTTATTTGGAGCAACAGTCGTACCGGGAATTTTATTTTATCTGACAGCAGCCGCCGTATCTGTCCTGTTGCTGCCAACCATTCCTTTCCTGTCAGGAACCATCATCGGAAACGGTATGTATTACACATTAAGAAATCCGCCCGTATTCGTTTCACGACTAAAAACCATGTTTGCAGGAGCATTCTTGTTTACATTATGCTGTTTATATTTTGGAAATTTTCGGTACAGGTACCATACTTGCCCCGCCTTAACTTTTTACAACAGCCATATACACGGCAGTTTTCTTACTTATGGCTCTTGCGATGCTGCATGTCCTGACAGTCATCTGTCAAAACTGGTATGATAACGCCGAACCCCGCAGACGACTGTTTTCAAAAATCAGCTCCGACAGTTTCCTTCCACAACGAAGAACTTCCGCTTTATTTAAAAGAGAACGCCGCAGATATTTTTCCACTCCCGTTTATCCGACTAATATATGGATTTTTATTTGCAGCCATTTATGTCATTTTTATCGGAACGGCAAATGAAAAATCGTTCCGTTTATGAACTTGCTTGGCAACTGTTTCAACATTGCACATACCGAGGCAGATTTGCCGTATATTTATGCGTTTACCATACTCGTTTCCTTATCCTGCACAACCTATGTCGGTATTTCAAATAGAAGGAAAACAAATGGAACTGTTAAAGTCATTGCCCGTAAGCACACACGATTTATTCGAAGCAAAAATACAATTTCATTTATCACTGTCCGTTCATTTTCATTTTAAATACGATGCTTTCATACTTTTTACATTTATCCTGGTACAAGACGCTGATCGGATATATGATGCCTTTGTCCTTTACCGTTTTTACCGGTATGGCCGGATATATCCTGAATCTGCTTTTCTCCGATTTTGCATGGGCTAACATGACACCACATCACCAACCAAAGCCTTCCGGCAATCGGCAACGCTTTGGTTTTCTCCTGTTCCACCTGCGGCGCAGCCTATCTGCTCCTGAAATACTTTCCGGACAGACTGATATCAGAAACCATACTCATATGCATGATTTTATTGTTCCTCACATATATTATGATGATTTGGATAAAAAAGCAAGCGGACACAACCATTTTACCACATATATAACATTTGCACATAAAATCGAACATCAACTTGACAAAAATACAGCAATTTGTTATAGTAAATTTAGTTAAAATTTACAGATAATTTTTGGTTTTAAAAATACAAATCAGTTATTTTTAACGATTTTGCACAAAAAATCCAACATAAAGGAGGCAATGCCATGTTATTCCAGACAACACCAGAACAAGAACAGCTGCGCGCAAAGATCCGTGCCTTTGCCGAAGAAGAGATCAAGCCGATCGCCTTTTCCTTAGATCAGGAAAACCGTTTTCCTGACGAAGCCGTAAAAAAACTTGGAGAAATGGGTCTTATGGGGATTCCATATCCGAAGGAATATGGGGGTGCAGGACTTGACATTAACAGCTATGCAATTGCCGTAGAAGAATTATCCAGAGTTGACGGCGGTTCCGGCGTTATTTTATCTGCCCATGTATCCTTAGGCTCATTCCCGATTTTCGCTTTCGGAAATGAAGCGCAGAAGAAAAAATACCTTGTTCCGCTTGCAAAAGGAGAAAAAATCGGCGCTTTTGGCCTGACCGAACCTAATGCCGGTTCCGATGCCGGTGGTACGGAAACAACCGCGCTGGATAAAGGTGATTACTATCTGTTAAACGGCGGCAAGATTTTATTACTAACGCTCCGAAAGCCGATACATACGTCGTATTCGCCGTAACGACACCGGATATCGGCACCCGCGGTATTTCCGCTTTTATCGTAGAAAAAGGCTGGGACGGCTTTGAATTCGGCGATCACTATGACAAGATGGGCATCCGCTCTTCTACGACTGCCGAACTGATTTTCAACGATGTCAAAGTACCGAAGGAAAATCTGCTTGGCAAAGAAGGCGACGGGTTTAAAATCGCTATGGCAACACTGGATGGCGGACGCATCGGTATTGCCGCTCAGGCGCTTGGTATTGCACAGGGTGCTTTTGAACAGGCGCTTGACTATGCGAAAGAACGAATCCAGTTCGGCAAACCGATTGCCGCTCAGCAGGGCATTTCTTTTAAGCTTGCAGATATGGCGACAAAGCTGCGCTGTGCTCGATTTTTAGTTTATTCCGCCGCAGAATTAAAAGAACATCACGATCCGTATGCGATGGAAGCTGCCATGGCAAAAATGTATGCCTCCGATATCGCTTTGGAAGTAACAAACAGCGCTCTGCAGATTTTTGGCGGTACCGGATTCCTAAAAGGTATGGATGTTGAAAGAATGTACCGGGATGCCAAAATTACAACGATTTATGAAGGTACAAATGAGATCCAGCGTGTCGTAATCGCAGCAAATTTAATTGGAAAAATGCCGAAAGATTCCGGCGGCGGCAGTCGTTCCGCTGCAAAAAAACCGGCTCCCATCACAGGTGTGCGCAAAGGGCATATTTTCCGTGACGGCGCCGCAGGCGACAAAGTAACCGCTTTGGTGGACGCGCTGAAAAAGGACGGCCATGATTTTACCGTAGGCATTGCAACCGATACGCCGATTGCGCAGGCAGAGCGTGTCGTTTCCGCAGGAAAAGGCATCGGTTCCAAAGAAAACATGAAGCTGATTGAAAATCTGGCCAAGGCTGCCGGCGCTGCAATTGGCTCCTCTCGTCCGGTTGCCGAAACGTTAAAATATGTACCGTTAAGCCGCTATGTCGGCATGTCCGGACAGAAATTTACCGGAAACCTGTATATTGCCTGTGGTATTTCCGGAGCTACCCAGCATTTGAAAGGCATCAAGGATGCTTCTACCATTGTAGCCATTAACAAAAACGGCAATGCTCCGATCTTTAAAAACTGTGACTACGGTATCGTCGGTGATGTGAACGAAATATTGCCGCTCTTAACCGAAGCTTTGGGTACCGGAGAAAAACAGCCTGCTCCGCCTATGGTTAAAATGAAACGCCCACCGGCACCAAAGCCGACGCCAATTGGCAAACGCTACGTATGCGGCGGATGCGGATATGAATATATTCCGGAAATCGGTGACGAGGATGCCGAAGTTGCTCCGGGCACGTTATTTGAAAAATTGCCGCAGGACTGGGTATGTCCGGAATGTGCGGAAGGAAAAGAGCAGTTTATTGAAGCATAGCAACCGACTGCCTTGCGTTATTTTACATAAAACCGAAAATTTAGGAAAGGAAAAGCTATTTAGATGTTAAGTAGCAGGACATCTCATGTATTGTGTACGTAATATAACAGAGGATCTGTACTGG
Source organism: Eubacterium plexicaudatum ASF492 (assembly GCF_000364225.2). Classification (GTDB taxonomy): domain Bacteria; phylum Bacillota; class Clostridia; order Lachnospirales; family Lachnospiraceae; genus Eubacterium_J; species Eubacterium_J plexicaudatum. The sequence continues at coordinate 1,098,689 of NZ_AQFT02000001.1, read as the reverse complement.
GTCGGCGCGAACGACCATCGGCTCCACTTATTTGAAAATATACACCCGATTCCATATGGTGTAAGCTACAACGCATATTTGCTTTTAGATAAAGAAACCGTACTGTTTGACACCGTAGACTGGTCTGCCTGCCGTCAGCTTCTGGAAAATCTGGACTATCTGCTGGACGGCCGCCCGCTTGACTGGCTCGTTGTAAACCACATGGAACCGGACCACGGCGCCTGCGTGGAACAGATTCTGCTGCGCTATCCACACGTAAAAGTTATTTCCACGGAAAAGGCATTTATGCTGATGCGTCAGTTCCATTTCCATCCGGATGATCATGAATGCGTCACGGTCGCAGAAGGCGACACCCACTGTTTTGGAAAACACACCGTTACATTTGTAGCCGCACCAATGGTACACTGGCCGGAAGCTATGGTTACCTTTGATACAACAAACGGCGTACTCTTCTCTGCAGATGCATTTGGCTCCTTTATCGCATTAGATGGAAAACTGTTTGCAGATGAAGTGGATTTTGACCGCGACTGGCTCGACGAAGCACGCCGCTACCTTGTCAATATCGTAGGAAAATACGGCCCGCATATTCAGCTGCTGCTGAAAAAAGCCGGTGGTATTGTAGATCAGATCAAATATATCTGTCCGCTTCACGGCCCGGTATGGCGTGAAAATTTCGGATATTTTATTGAGAAGTACGACAAATGGAGCCGCTACGAACCGGAAGAAAAAGGCGTTATGATTGCCTATGCTTCCATGTATGGCAATACGGAAGCTGCTGCGCAGGCACTGGCATGCAAATTATGTGAAAAAGGCTGCACAAATGTAAAAGTACATGACGTATCCAATACCCATGTATCATACCTGATTTCCGACGCATTTAAATACAGCCATATCGTACTGGCGTCCGTGACATATAATCTCGGCATTTATCCGGTTATGCACAATTTCTTAATGGATATGAAAGCGCTGAATATGCAAAACCGCACATTTGCTTTGATTGAAAACGGCTCCTGGGCATGCAAATCCGGTGATCTGATGCAGAAGTTTATAGATGTGGAATTAAAAAATATGACTGTTTTAAATGAACGGCTGAGCATTGCTTCCTCTATGGGCGCAGATAAAACAATCGAACTGGATTCCCTGGCAAATGCAATTATTGACTCTATGAAAGAATCCTGATAATAGAATCTTAATAAAAGCATCCTGATGAAAAAAAGCGTAATATAAAAATGTGTACGATCATCTGTCCTGTTCGGGCAAATGATCGTACACACTTTTTTGCCTTATTTCAAATACATGCTGACACAACTCCGTCTGCCTTTGCGCCACGCTCTACCATATGAATGCCTGCACAAGTAACCGCTCATTCCCCCATCCGGTGCAGGTAGATAACGTCAATATCCGCGCTTTGTCAGGATATCGAAGATCTGTTGAGCAGACCGCATCCGACTTCGCCTGTCTGACATACCGTGCAAATGCCTCTCCGGTTTCAAACTGCATCGTATAGGCATCGCTGCCCGCCTCCACACGGCGCACGGCAAATATCCGGCAGCGATACTGTGCATCCGCCACAGCCAGCAAAATACTTGAATGTGACGAATAAAACTCCTGCTCCTCATATCTTTTCAGCATACCAAACATTCTGCCGCCGGAAGCATTGTGTCCGTAAATGATCACATTGGAACTGCTTTTGCGGCAGCGGACATCCAAAAACAGACTTCCAAGTGAATTTTTGCTCCCATCCGGCAAATGATCCAAATAAAACCGATTATCTTCACCAAGCATAACCGGATAGTCCAAATCCGTACCTGGAATCCGAATCCATGCAACCACCTCCGGATACTTTTTGCCAAGCGCAGCAACCCGCCTCGACAGCTGAGAAAGCCCTTCGTCCTTTTTCTTTTCATCTGCCGGTACACGACTTTGCGTCATGTCCGTCTTTTGACCGAGATGTCCGCAGTCAGGTTCTGCAATCCGGCTATAAAACTCCTCCGCATCGGACACCATTGCCAGCTGTACGGCCAATGCTACTCCCAAAGCAAGAAACAGCACCAGAACCATACTATAAATGCAGCGGAATACTTTATTGGTTTTCATGTTTTACTGCCATTCGGAACCGGTAACAGGTCATCACGATCAGCATCGCCCCGGTCAGAAGAAAACTCCAAAGCAGCAGCGGAATTGCATTTCCGGTTTTTGGTATATCCGAATCGGCATACCAATCCTTTTCGTCATTTTTCCCATTGCCGGCGATGCTACCTTGATTCGTACCGTCATTTTCCGTACCTAAATAATCCCCCATATCACCACCGGTACGATCACCGGTCAAACCTTCACTGTCCGAATCATCACCTGTTTTTCGATAAGCAACAATCTTTTCGAATCCAAACCATTGCATATCCCCCTGTCCTGTTTCATAAATAGCCGTACTGCTCCATCCGGACAGTTTCGGCTTCCCATATGCAGACATTATAATATAACAGGCAAAAACTTTAAGAACCTGTTTGGCACATTCCGTATCCTATTTTTCGCATGATGCCGAATAAATTTCAAAATGCTGTGCATGCTATCCATATGAAAAATTTACAAAATTTTATGATTTGCGGTCTTACAGGCTGGTGTATGGAAATTTTATTTACTTCAACAGAAAGCATATGGAAACGGGATAAACGGCTGATGGGGCAGACTTCCCTTTGGATGTTCCCAATCTACGGCATGGCATCTGTCATCGCCCCGGTATCCCGCCATCTTACAAGCTGTCCCACACTGCTGCGCGGAGCCATCTACAGTCTCGGCATTTTTACCGGAGAATACGTAAGCGGCAGCTTTTTAAAAAAACACAAAATGTGTCCCTGGGATTACAGCAAGGCAAAAGCAAATATTCATGGAATTATACGGCTCGATTATGCCCCGCTTTGGATGTTCGCAGGACTGGCCTTTGAAAAGATTCTTACAATTGCGGATTCGCAGTTGTAAAGGATTGCTTTTTCATTTCCATTGTTTATAATACAAAAAATGAGATGTTGAAAAACAAAGGTTGTGATGATATGGGACGTTCATTAAAAGAAACGGTTTTGACAGAAGAAAAAAGCTATACGATTGCAGATATATATGCCATGGCAGACGGTGAACATGCAGAGCTGATAGACGGACAGATTTATGCGATGTCTCCGCCTAGCTTTACGCATCAGAAAATCAGCCGTGAACTGTTTTTTCATATTGTCAGTTATATAAAAAAGAATGGAGGGAACTGTGAGGTACTGGCAGCCCCGTTTGCCGTATTTTTAAACAATGACGAAAAAAATTATTTGGAACCGGATATTTCGGTGATCTGTGATACTTCCAAACTGGACGAACAAGGTTGTCATGGAGCACCGGACTGGATTATTGAGATCGTATCTCCCAGCAGCAGGAGCAGAGATTATATGAAAAAGATGCTTAAATATGGAACGGCGGGAGTGCGGGAATATTGGATTGTAGACCCTGAAAAAAGACAGGTGACAGTATATGGGTTTGAAAAAGAAACAATGGAACAGTATGCTTTTGGTGAAGAGATTTGTGTCGGAATCTTTGCCGATCTGTCCATTTGTCTTTTATAATTTAGAATAAAAAGCCGGTAAACATTTGTATACCGGCTTTTTAAACTCACTTATTTTTATTTTTCTTTTTCGCTGCCGCAAATACCGCCTGCAGTACAATAAAGAAGCAAAGAAGCGCTGACAGTGTAATTCTTACCCACCAGCTGGACAATGTGCCCTGGGTCGTGATCAGACTTGTAATGGTTCCTTTGATTAATACGCCAAACAACGTACCGATTACCGTACCGACACCGCCGCTTAAGAGCGTACCGCCGATTACGGCAGAAGATATCGCGTCCATTTCCAGTCCTTTTGCCTGTTCTACGAATCCGGCACAGCTGTTTAAGCAGAATAAAAATCCCCCAAGTCCTGCTAAAAAACCATCCAGTACATAAGCCTGCATTTTTGTCCGTTTTACATTCAGGCCCATCATAACAGCGCTCTGCTGATTGCCGCCGATGGCATACAGCTTGCGTCCGAATTTGGAGTATTTGAGCATAACGGATATAATTACCACAACGATCAGTGCAATAATAACCGTAGGATATATGTATGCCGCTATAAATCTGCCCTTTTTATTGACGGATCCAAACGGCATATTAATTCTGTAATTGGCCCACTTTAAAAACAGTTCGTTTTTAATGGAAATCATTTCCGTGCTGACCATCGCTGTCATACCACGTCCAAAAACATTCCGGCCAGTGTTACGATAAAAGGCTGAATCTCCAGATAAGTAACGAGATATCCCTGTACGATACCAAAGCAGATGCCGATGACCAGAGAGAAAATACGGCCATCCATGCGCTCATGCCTTTGTTTTCCATGATATAAGCAGATACCATACAGACAAGCGCCGTTACCGAACCAACGGAGATGTCAATGCCTCCGGTGATCATAACGAGTGTCATGCCGCAGCCAATCACAATCAGTCCGGCGTTGGAAATAAACAGATTTAAAAACATCTGTGGTTTCGCAAATCCCTGCTCATTAAACAGGATCATTCCGGCAACGTACATAACCACAAATAATACAATTGTAATGATCAGCAAAACGTATTGCTGTTTATCTTTTTCTTTTCCATGCTTAACGACCACCTTCCGCTTATATTGTTGACGCCCGTCTTGCTTTTGCATTGGCAAGATATTTTTTGAATACAGGGCTCTGGAGTACGACGATAATAACAACGACGACTGCCTTGTAAACCGGAAGTCTGTCGGAAGATACGCTCATGGCATACAATGTGGTAGTCAGCGCCTGAATCGTATAAGCACCGATTACAGAACCCATCAGGCTGAATTTACCGCCGCCCAGCGCATTGCCTCCAAGCGCTACCGCAAGGATTGCATCCATTTCCAGATTCAGGCCGATGTTATTGGCATCTGCCGAATAAATACGGCTGGAAGCTACAATACCGGCTACACCAGCGAGTACGCCGCAGATCACATACGTTAAAAATTTGATCATCGTAGAATTTAAGCCGACCAGTCTGGAAGCGGCGCCGTTAATGCCAACACTCTCGATATATAAGCCAAGCGCTGTCTTTTTCAAAATTAAATTTACGATAATAACCATAATAATTGCGAAAAAGATCGGCGTTGGTATCGGACAGCTGCCGATATAACCACCCATAATTTTATAAGCATCCACACGTACATAAGTCGTCTGGCCTTTTGTAATCAACTGTGCAATACCGCGGCCTGCCGTAAATAATATAAGCGTTGCGACCATCGGCTGAATGCCCAGCTTTGCTACCAAAAATCCATTGAAAATGCCGCATAATGCAGCTGCGCCAATGGCTGCGAGTACCGCCAGAATGAATGGGTTGGCAAATGCATTTGCCGATACTTCGCCGCCTGTTAAAATCTGGCAGCATGCTGCAGCTGCGACCGCCATCACCGCGCCGACACTGATATCCTGCCCGCCGGAGGCTGCCGTTACGAGCGTCATTCCGATTGCCAGAATGACAAGTTCCGATGCACGGTTGATAACGTCAATAACATATCCGTTTAATACACCGTTCGTAAGAGACACTTTGAAAAAGTCCGGTGTTTTCACCAAATTTGTCAAAAGTACCACAATCAGGCATACAATCGGCAAAAACAAACGTTTTTTTGTCAGCTGTTTGAAATCAAATCCTGTTTTTGTATTTTCACTAGCCATACTTATTTTTCACCTCCGGCAATCGTCTGCATGATTTTCTCCTGCGTTAAATCTTCACCCTCGATCTCTCCGACCTTCCTGCCGTCACGCAGGACTGCCATTCTGGAACAGGTACGCAGCATTTCTTCGACTTCCGAGGAAATAAACGTAACCGATTTTCCCTCGTCTGCCAGCTGGAGTACAAGTTTTTGAATTTCCGTCTTTGTTCCGATATCAATTCCTCTGGTCGGTTCATCTAAAATCAGAAAATCCGGATTTGTTAACAGCCACCGTCCGATAATTACTTTCTGCTGATTGCCGCCGGACAGACTCTTGATTGGCGTTTCTCTGCTGGCTGTCTTCACCTGCAGTACTTTAATATACCGATCTGCAAAATCTTCCATTTCCTTACGGCTCATCGGCTTAAACATGCCTCGTTTTGCCTGCAGCGCGATAATAATATTTTCCCGTACGGACAAATCTGCCAAAATTCCTTCTTTTTTCCGATCTTCCGGCAAGTATGCCATGCCGGCCTGCATTGCATCTAACGGCGTATTGATTTTTATTTCTTTTCCTTTGACTTTAAGCGTACCCGAATCCGCCTTATCCGCGCCATATACCGCACGTACGAGCTCGGAACGTCCGGAGCCTAACAGTCCGGTCAATCCGACTACTTCACCCGCATGGAACGTCATATCAAACGGTCTGATCGTACCCTGATGTCCGATGCCTTTTGCTTCAATAACCGGTTCGGATTTTTTCGCCTGCGTCTTGCGGTCGCCTTTGATATCGGCCAGATCGTCAAAGTCTTTGCCCATCATTTTTGCCACAAGCATTACACGCGGCAGTTTTTCCGTCTCAAATTCACCGACCAGTTCTCCATTTCGAAATACGGTAATCCGATCACAGATTTCATAGACCTGCTCTAAGAAATGCGTTACGAAGATAATACCGACGCCTTCACTTTTCAGCCGGCGCATAAGTACAAATAATTTTTCCACTTCACCGTCATCCAGAGAGGAAGTCGGCTCATCCAGAATCAGTACTTTACATTTCATATCAACCGCACGTGCAATTGCAATCATCTGCTGTATTGCAATGGAGCACTCATCCAGCATTGTTGTAGGTGATACGGCAATATCCAGATTTTTTAACAGTTCCTGTGATTTTTTGTTCATGGTCTTCCAGTCGATCATGCCGAATTTTCTTGGTTCACGCCCGATATACAGATTTTCGGCAACTGTAAGGTTCGGACACAGATTGACCTCCTGATATACGGTGCTGATCCCGTTCTCCTGTGCTTCCTGCGGCGAATGGTTAATAACTGCCGCATCTTTTCCATCCATGCGGATCTCTCCTGTTTCAAATTCATGCACTCCGGTAAGTACTTTGATTAATGTTGATTTTCCCGCTCCATTCTCACCCATCAGTGCATGAACCTCGCCTTTGCGCAGTGTAAAATCCACATGTGACAATGCCTTGACGCCTGGAAACGTCTTGCTGATGTCCTTCATTGTCAATACTACATTTTGATCCATATTTTCCACCTGCTTTCCGAACATTTTACAGCCTCCCGGATACGCCTGCTCCGGCATGCATGCGGGCATATCCGGACTTTTCTTCACACGTTCTTTGTTTTAGAGCGCAGAAAACACGCGATACGGTCTTGCTGTTTTTCCATACCGCGTGCTCCTTCCTGCTTTATGTAATAGCGATTAATATGCGCGTCCGTCAATCACTTCCTGTGTAACGGTTGTAACCGCATATTCTTCATCAGCAACTTTGATAGAAGGTACATCTTCTGTGCCTGCAAAGATTTCTTCATCTACGAACTGCTGTTTTTCTACTTCTTCGCCTGCTTCCAGCTTCTTAATGATCTCTTCTACACGCGGTCCATGCAGCGGATTACATTCCGTATTGCAGATAATCTTGCCGCTTAATACATCTGTCAGACCAGCATTTGTAGAGTCAAAGGACATTACAAGGATATCTTTGCCGATTTCCTTACCAACGGTCTTACCTGCCTGCTCAATCGCATCAATTGCACCAAATGCTTCGTTATCATTTTCACAGTATACTACATCAATATCATCATACTGTTTTAACAGGGATTCCATAACTTCCTGTCCTTTTGCCTGTGTAAACTCACCGCTTTGTGCTTCTAACAGCGTCCAGTTGTCATGTGCTTCGATTGCTGCTTCCAGGCCTGCGGTACGTCCGATCTGTGCGGATGCACCAATCGTACCCTGAATATCTATAATATTAAGCTGTTCGTCGCCTTTACCGGTTGCCTGCGCATAAGCATCCAGCCATGCACATGCTTTTTCACCTTCCAGCTGGAAGTTGGAACCTACCCATGCGGTATACAGATCGTCATTGGAAATATTTACCATACGGTCTACAATCACAACCGGAATGCCTGCATCATATGCTTCCTGTAATACGGTATCCCATCCTGTCTCCGTAACCGGTGCAAGTACAATATAGTCTACTTCCTGCTGAATGAAATTACGGATTGCCGCAATCTGATTTTCCTGTTTCTGCTGTGCATCGTCAAAAATCAGGTTATAACCGTTTGCTTCTGAGAACGTTTCTTTCATAGAAGCAGAGTTTGCGGTTCTCCAGTCGGATTCTGCGCCTACCTGTGAAAAGCCAATCGTAAGCATACCGTCTGCAGCGTCGTCTCCGCCTTCGGCATCATCCCCTGCAGCGTCATCTGCGCCTTCGGCATCATCCCCTGCAGCGTCATCCGCACCGTCGGCATCATCTGCCGCATCATTATTTGCTGTTTTATCTGCCGATGTGTCGTTACCGCCGCATGCTGTTAAAGTTGCTGCCATACAAGTTGCCAAAAATAATGCTACCACTTTCCTTTTCATATTTTAGTTCCTCCTTTTTCAAGCCATTAACTTGTTTTGTTAATATAATTTATTATAGATATTTTTCTAAAAATACCATAAAGAATCTTCATTGTTTTGTTTATTTTTTTACGCTTTTTTATAATAAGTTTGTTTTTTTACGATTTTGGTTTGATTTTTTCCGATATCGGAATGCGTACTTCCACACAGGTTCCTTTTCCATATGTAGAAAAAACGGTAATCCCGTATGCCTCTCCAAAAAACAGCTGCAAACGCTCCTGCACGGCAGATATTCCAAATCCAATTCTCTGTCTGTCGTTCAGAGCCGTCCGAAGCCGCTGCAGTCGTTCCGATGACATGCCGATGCCATTATCCCGTACCTGAATCACGACCGTTTCTTCCTCAAGATGACAATCAATCCAGATCGTACTCTTCCCTCGTTTTTCTTTCACCCCATGATACAGTGCGTTCTCAGCAAGCGGCTGCAGCGTCAGCTTCGGCAGACAGACCTTTTCAAGCTCTGCGGGCAGTGAAATCTCAAAGTCCAGAATATCCCGATAACGCACCTGCTGAATGTCCAGATAACTGCGTGTATGTATGACCTCTTCCTCCAGAGAAATAATATCCTCCCCACCGGAAAGCATCGTTCGAAAAAAAACAGACAGATCGCCGAGCATTTTAACGGCCTCTTCGTTCATACCGCATTCTACCAGCCAGACGATCGTATCGAGCGTATTGTACAGAAAATGCGGATTAATCTGTGCCTGCAGCAGCTGAAGTTCCATTTTGTGATGCAGCATTTCTTCCTGTTTGACATTTTTTAAAAGAACGCTGATGCGCTGTGCCATATTCCGGATACCGGTATCCAGTTCTGCAATCTCATAGTCATGAATTTCAACCGGATTAACCTGAAATTTTCCTTCGCCGATCAGTCTGACATTTTCACATAAGCTGCCAATCGGCTGTGTAATATCTTTTGAAAAATAAAGCGAACGCCTCAGCACGGTAATAACCACAAGCAGCATAATACCCCCGATACATACAATCGTAGTCGTAATGCTGCGTGTCATTTCATTTCCGATATCCGATAAATACGCCGCTTCATAATAAATATAATCCAACATCTTTCCACGAATCAGGCCGGTCAGAACATAAATATTATTTTCCAGCTGCAGCTGACGGCTGTCGTAATCTTTCGTCTGTTCCAGCATATACATGCGGGATTTTAAGTTTTCACAGTAGTTAATGACATTCAAAAGCGCCTGCCGGCTGTTTTTATAACGTGTTGTTGCTTTTAAAGACCGTGCAATCCGCACCGCTTCTTCCACATCTTCGATCGGAAGCTCTTTCTGCTGCGTACTGCCTACGGAATAGTGATACATTTTCAGATCAATCGTTTCCTTAAAATTCAGATTAAAACTGCTGCCAATCGTAACATTATGCGTCACTTTCCGATACTGTCCGGCATAACAGACAAACACCCCAAGCGCCGCAAACATGCACAGCACCAGCGGCAGCGCCAGACTCAGCATAATGTATCGCAGTTTCTGATGCAGACTCATATTCCGATATCTTTTCAAAAACCGTTTCTTCATATCCGTCTCCCAATCCCTTTTAATTTCCGACCGTCTTTTCCGACTGCCTGCTCCGGCTTCGATATGCACTTGGCGTGCAGCCCTGTGTTTTCTTAAATAAAAAACTGAAATAATGTGCATCCTTATAGCCGACTTCCAGCGCAATCTCACCCGAACGCATATCCGTACAACGCAGCAGCTCCTTTGCTTTGCGCATCCGAAGTCCGGTCAGATATTCAATAAACGTCTGCTTCATCTCCTGTAAAAACAATGCACTGAAATGATTCGCACTCACATTCACCGCACAGGCCACTTTATTCAGATTCAACGATTCATCCGCGTAGTTTTCCTCCATAAACCGAACTGCCGTTCGAATCATGGACTGATACTTTCCTCTTGTGCTTTCATCACGCATTTCAATCGCACATGAAAGAATCTTTGTAAAATTCTTCCGCATCTGCTCCGGACTGCCCGGATTTTCTACCTGAATATCCGGTATTTTCTCCTGAAACCGTGTTTTATCAATTCCAAGTCCCTCGATAAACGAAATAACACTAAAATAAACGTTCAGCAAAATATACTGACAAAACAGCTGCGATTTGGACACATCGTCTCCTATCAGATGAAAATAATTGCTGACAAAGCTCTCTACCTCTTCCGGCAGCGCCTGACATAAAAAGTTGCGAATCATATCCGGGTTGACCACATCCGTATCAATCGTACGCAAATCTACGTTCGTATGCTTCTGCCTGTTCGGCTGTTCACAGGAAATGACATGAGAATAACCAAGATACCGCAGAGCAAACGTCTTCATCGCTTCTTTATAACAGCTCGGCAAAAGGCTGAGACGGTCTACCGGCGATGCATGACAGATAAACCATTCCATTCCGTTCTTTTCCTGTTCAAACATCTGCGTCAGCAATTCCACACAGTTCTCCGTACGCTGTGTTATTTCACTTTTTAACGCTTTTACAAGCACCGCGTAGCTGAACATCTGATTCCGAAACAGCAGATAATGCTCATCCTCCCGTATGCACATATCAACGTTTGTGAGCAGATTTCCAAGTTCCGGCGTATACACATCCACAATTTCTTTCTGCTTCTCCCCGGACGCCACGGAAAACAGAACGAGATTATAGCACTCCGCCAATATATCAATCTGAAGCTGCTCTGCCTTTTCATAAATACCGGTCAGTCCGGTCTTGCCGGATACCAGCATTTCAAAAAAATCTCTGCGTGTATTTTTTTCATACTCGCGGATATCTTTCCGGAATTTTTCCATGTAATCTTTCTGTTCTACTTCCTTTTCATATTTCTCACGGATTTTTTCCAGCACTTCAATAAAAGCGGATTTGGAAACCGGCTTGAGCAGATACTGTTCCACTCCGAGCGAAATTGCCTGCCTGGCATATTCAAACTCATCATATCCGCTGACGATCACTATTTTCGTATCCGGCAGCTCTTTTAGCACAAGCCTGCTTAACGTCAGCCCATCCATAAACGGCATTTTAATATCTGTAATCAGCACGTCCGGCCGAATGCTGCGAATTGCAGGAAGCGCCATTTCTCCGTCTTTGGCCTCTCCCGCAAACTCAAATCCGTAGCTTTCCCATGGAATCATTTTATGAATGGCTTCCCGGATGATAATTTCATCTTCCACCAAAAATATTTTTATCACGATTTATGCTCCTTTTTACCCCGATTATACCACATCTGTGCCTTTTCTTCCACCATCCTGCGTGAAAAAATGTCCTGCCACAGCCCTCTCTCAAAATACGCGTGCAACATTCTGACAATTCCTCCAAAAACTCCGATTATTCAGTCTTGAATTTTTCCCTTCTTTATTATATGATTGTAAAAATGCTCACGTATTGACATTGCAAATGCAAGGAGGACAACTTATGAAGCACTTACTCAATCCATTGGATTTTTCCGTGGCCGAACTGGACGACCTGCTGCGTCTGGCTAATGAAATTGAAGCAAATCCGCAGAAATATGCGCATGCATGTGATGGAAAAAAGCTTGCAACCTGTTTTTATGAACCAAGCACCCGAACAAGACTGAGCTTCGAAGCTGCCATGTTAAATCTTGGCGGAAGTGTGATTGGCTTTGCCAGCAGCGATAACAGCTCTGCCGCAAAAGGAGAAAGCGTATCCGATACGATACGTGTCATTTCCTGTTATGCGGATATCTGTGCCATCCGCCATCCAAAAGAAGGCGCTGCCCTTGTTGCCAGCAGCCGCTCCTCCATACCGGTCATTAACGCAGGCGACGGCGGCCACCAGCACCCGACGCAGACACTTACCGATTTATTAACTATCTACTCTCTCAAAGGTCATTTGGACCATTTAAAAGTTGGTCTTTGCGGCGATTTGAAATTTGGCCGTACCGTACATTCTCTGATTAATGCCCTGATTCGCTATCCTGCTGTTGAATTTGTATTGATTTCACCGGAAGAACTGCGCGTTCCGGGCTATATCCGTGAAGATATACTGGATGCCGGCCATATTCCTTACAAAGAAGTGGAACGTCTGGAAGACGCCATGGCAGACCTGGATCTTCTTTATATGACACGTGTGCAGAAAGAACGCTTTTTCAATGAAGAAGACTACATACGCATGAAAGATTTTTATATACTGGATAAAGCCAAAATGAAGCTTGCGCCTGAAAATATGCTTGTACTTCACCCGCTCCCGCGTGTAAACGAAATATCCGTAGAAGTTGATGACGACCCGAGAGCCGTCTACTTTAAACAGGCACAATACGGCGTCTATGTCCGTATGGCCCTTATTTTAACACTACTTGAAATTCAGGTGAATTAGGAGGACAAACTATGCTTAATATCAGCGGAATCCACGAAGGCTTTGTATTAGATCATATTCAGGCAGGCATGAGTTTTCAGATCTATCACGATCTGAAATTAGATCGTCTTGACTGCTGCGTTGCAATTATCAAAAACGCCCGCAGCAACAAAATGGGAAAAAAAGACATTATTAAAGTCGAATGTCCGATCGACGCTTTGGATCTGGACATTCTCGGATTTATTGATCGTAATATTACGGTAAATATAATTAAAAATGAAAAAATTGTGCAAAAGCGCGAACTGACGCTTCCAAAAGAAATCAAAAATGTCATCCGGTGCAAAAATCCACGCTGCATTACTTCCATCGAACAGGAACTGGACCAGATTTTTGTACTGACCGATGAACAAAAACAGGTATATCGCTGTAAATACTGCGAAACAAAATTTAAAGGCAGAAGCAAAATTATAAAATTAAAATAACGATAACATACCTCTGTCCGTCCGTTTTGACAGAGGTATGTTTGCTTTACGGCGTGTTTATGGCAGGCGTTACCACAACGTGTACCAAATCCCCCGGCTGCTTTCCGATTTTTTGCCGAATATCCTTACGAATCCCAATAATATAACAGATGGAACCGTCCGGATTTTTAACTCCCATATTTACAACGCTTCCATCATAGGGTTCTCCGTCAAATTCCACATGCACTTTGGCACGTCCCGCATGAAATTCTTCCCGCACATTATAGGGAAATGCCACATAAGCGCCGCCCTTTCTCTCCGCCTCGCAGATTTTTGTATCATACTCATATCTTTTACCATCCATTTGCTCTGCCAATCTCCTTCTCTGTCTTTTACCGGTTTTACCAGCTGAGCAGCGCCCGTATCGCACACATGTAAATATAAACCGCCCGCAATGGAATCTTTTTTAACAGCCGCGGATGCCGGAAGGAAAACGCCCTGTTTGTTTCCGCCAGAAGTCCTGCCAGTCTGTGATTCCAGCGATTTTCCCGGTATTTAAACGTCAGCGCCCGCATCTGACTGCGCAGCATCTGCTCGTCTGTCATCGGCCGTGTGTACAAATCTCCCTGCCGCTGCGCACGCTTTACCATCCGAAGCGCCTCTTTTGTACGTATAATGCAACCGGTATATTTGATCTTTTCCTTTTTCATCTGCGCCAGCCACACGTCTCCAAAACTGATATCCGCACAGGCTGCAAACTGATCTTTGCACCCCAGGCAGCTGCGTTCCGTAAAAAAGTATGCATTTTTATAAGCACAGACAGATTTTGTATAAGAAAATTCCTGCGTGGCGCCGTCTTCATATTCTACGCTGGAAATCCCGCGCCAGTGCCCTTTTCGGTAATACAGGCGCTTTGCTCCCGCACGTGCAATGCCGCATTTGTCAAGCGCGTATTCCGTTGCTTTTTTATCATGCGTACCGCTGCAAAACAGCCCTATTTTTAATACGGTTTTCCTGCACAGTTCATCGTCTTTTTCCAGTATACTGCAAAAAGCACGCATCATACAGGGCGTCAGCACAACGGCCAGCCTGCCGTCAAATGCACGCAGCTGTTCCAGATTCGGCTTTGACAGCATCGGTATTTTCATATAAACACTCGAAGACGCCTCGCAAATCTCACGGACAGATGTGGCAATACCCGTTTTATACGTCAGTTCCCCCTGCGCCGTAAAAGCTGTTTTTACGACCCAGGCACCGTCAATTTCATGATTTTTCAGCAGATGACACAAAAGCGCCGTAACCATACCGCCGGACGCCGCATTATTACGTATGGCTGCGTCAGACGCATATCCCATCCGGCAAAGCAGATGGCTGCCCATATACCGGTCCGGTTGCTTCAAATCTATGACATGATTCATATATGACTTAGGCTCCTGCTCCAAAAGTATTGTGTCCAATATTTTAGCAATATGCCTGATATTTTTTCCGGAACTTTTTTGCACGGCAGGCAGATGTTTCCTGATTTTTCTGCGTATCATTTCCTCATCCTGTAAAAATGTCCCGAAACTACGTATTAATCCGTCCAAACTAAGGTCGGAATAATCCGCAGCATAATCTGACAGCCCAAACTGCTCCATCACTTCCTGATATTTGTGGCTCCAGCCAATCAGCATAACCGGCACCTGCTGCTGCAAAGCAAATACCATTGCGTGGAACCGGGATGCAATCAGCAGATCACACCGTCCGATTTTCGCACGGATTTCTTCCGCATCCATTTCCCTGTGTTCCCAGATCAGCCCATTGTGCGCGTGCTGCCTGCCGCTTTGCAGCCGATTATAAATCCGTGCAATCGTATCTCCCGTCATCAGATCATTGTTGCGCGGTCGACCGGAATCCATCCGTGCCGCATTGGCAAACATATACACCTGATAACCCTGCCCGGTTAAATGAGCAATAAATGCGGCGATAATCTGACAGTAATCCGTACCTGCTTTTTTGCATTTTCGTTCTACTACGGAACTGACGGACAGCGCTACCATACGGCCGGGTCTCTCTTTTTTACACACGGTTTGCATAAACGCATCGGCCGATGCTTCCGCTTCCTGCGCAGGCGGCATGGTAAAAGCGCCGTCAGCATACAATACCACATTGTTTCGAATGCCAATCGCATGCAAATGCCGGTACGTATCCCGTCCACGTGCCACAACCAGCTTCATTTTCGGCAAAATCAGGCTTGCCAGCAACCGGTTATACCGATTATGAAACGGTCCGAGCGCCTGGGAATATTTCACAACCGGCACTCCCATCAGCATGGGAACCGCCGCGCATACAAACGCATACGTATTCAAAATCCATCCGCGGCTGTCTGAAAATGCAATGCCTGCCTCATCTATGACCAGATCCGTGTGATTGTAAGTGTTTAAAATTTTATTTTTTAAAAGCGCTGCCCGAAGCGGCGGACACCAGCCGCACATCCGATACAATACCGCACACGGAAACGCAGCAAACAGCAGTCTTTGCGGCTGTGCCGGAACGATTGCCACAAATTTGTGCGGACACTGTACGCGGTCCTGCGCCGGATAGACGCTCATCAAATCCACATGCAGAAATTCGCCGTACCGTTCTTTCAGCTGGCCGATCGAGCTTTGCAGCATGGCGGCCGCACCTTTATTTCCGCTGTAACTTGCCGCGGTAATTGCAATGTTTACTTTTTCTTTCATCTTGGATTTTCCTTTATTCTCCATAGCTTTTTTCTCAGCAAATATGACGTAAAATCTCCTGCAACCGTGACCAGACGATGCAAAACGCTTAATACGACAATCATGTCTCTTCCGGTAACCGGTGTCAGCAGCAGCGTTAACGCTGTCTCCCGTACGCCAATCCCACCCGGCGCGCCCGGAATAATAAATCCAAGCACCCAGGCAATCATATATGCCGCCGTCATCTCAAGCGCCTGGCGAATGGTCGGCCGGCCTCCCAAATAAAAATAAATGACTGCCAGTATCAGTCCCAGAACGATAAGCACCGCTGCATACAGCAAAAAAGCGGCTGCAAATGTATGGAAAAACGAAAAAAAATCAGCCGCGGATATCTTTTTTTCTGCCGCCCGCGATCTGACTTTTTTTCTCCCTGCGAAATACAAAGCCGCCAAAACTGCCGGTATCACCACTGCTGCCAGCCATACGGCCCATTTATTAAAAACACCGCCTGCCTGCCATATGACCGCCAATGTATCCCGCACTTTGGAAAAAGCCAACAGCATTCCCGTAAAAAATGCCGCCGATACGAGACTGACAATTTCACATATGCTTGCTGCCGCGACCTGCTTTTGTGACAGTTTTAATTTGCCGGCAAACAAATTTCGTTCTACATAATGCATCACATTGCCAGGCAGATACTTTCCAATATTTGCCTTTGCATAGACGCGGAGCGCTTCCCTCCGGTCACACCGCCTTTTTGCAAAAAATTCCAGCCACAGGCACCACGCACTGGCAGACATAAATACGGTTGCTGTCTTTAATCCCGTACTAACGGCAAATACAAATAAAAACGAGCGCCAGTCCGTGATTTGCGAAACGTCAAAATCTGTCCGTACAAGCGCCGTAAAAAGAAAGAACACAGACAGAATGCAAATGACATTTCCAACCGGTTTGCCAAATTTTTTTATTTTTTCTTTCAATCCCGTATGCACTCCTGCTCTTTTGTGATTTTCACTCCGTCATAGTCCATTCTGCGTACATGATACTGGACATCTTCCAAAATCTTTCGATTGGAAGCTATTACATCTGCCAATAGCCCCGTTATAATTGTCTGAAATCCAAGCAGCAGCAGAACAGCCGCCAATATCAGAGACTGAATATGTCCGGATCCGACTCCATGAAAATAAAAATTTAAAAATCGTACGCCAACGGCTGCACCGCACAGGAAAATAATGCTCCCGATCGTTACAAAAAACTGAAGCGGCTTATACATCATAAACACATGCCCAATTGTAAAAATTGATTTTTTTATATAACCGGTCATGCTTTTCATTAATCTGGACGGACGCAGTTCCTTATTGGTACGTATCGGCACCGAATCCATGGCCATTTTCGTCCTGCCCGCCTGCACAATCGTTTCCAGCGTATACGTATATTCATTCGTCACATTCAGACGCATCGCGGCTTCTCTGCTGTAGGCGCGAAATCCGCTTGGCGCATCCGGAATGTCTGTTTTTCCTGCCTTGCGGACAATAAAGCTTCCCAGATGCTGCAGCTTTTTTTTCAGCGGAGAAAAGTCCGAAATATCATCAATCGGGCGCGCCCCGATGACAATATCGGACTTTCCATCCAAAATCGGGCGGACAAGCTTTTCAATATCCGCCCCTTCGTACTGATTATCTGCATCCGTATTGACAATTATATCCGCTCCGTTACGCAGACATGCATCCAGACCGGCCATAAATCCTTTGGCAAGTCCCCGATTGGAGCGAAAATTCACCACGTAATTTACGCCCCACTTTAAAGCGGTTTGTACCGTATCATCTACGCTTCCGTCGTTAATAATCAGATATTCGATCCGATCAATGCCGTCGATCTGTTTCGGCAGCGCGTCCAAAGCCATTTCCAGCGTCTGCGCTTCATTATAACAGGGAATCTGAATAATCAGCTTCATCATAGATTCAGTTACTGCTTAACAGCAGGTAGACACAGCCATAAACGCCTGCGTCGTTTCCAAGCTCCGCCAGCGCAAAATCTGCATTTCTGCAGGAGTTAAAAGCCCGCTCTATGTAGTATTTACGAATGACTTCCGTAATAATCGTGCCTGCTTTGGATACGCCGCCGCCAATCACGAATACTTCCGGATCTACGATGCAGGCAGCCTGTGCAAGCACCGTTCCAAGCCTCTTTCCCATCTGTTCCACGACTTCCAAAGCCATTTCATCTCCTGCTTTTGCCGCATCCAGCACGGCTTTTGCAGAAAGATCTTCAACGCTGCGCAGTGTACTTTCTCTGTTATCGGCAGCCAGCGCACGTTTTGCCATACGTACAATGCCGGTTGCAGAAGCATACTGTTCCAGACAGCCCCGTTTTCCACAGCCGCATGTCTCTTCTTCCGTTTCATCCACAAATACGTGTCCGATCTCTCCGCCGGCGCCGTTTGAACCGTTAATTACATGACCGTTAATAATAATGCCGCCGCCGACACCTGTTCCAAGCGTAATCATAATGACATTTTTATAACCTTTGCCGCCGCCCTGCCACATTTCACCAAGCGCAGCTACGTTTGCATCATTGCCGACCCTGACTTTCAGCCCGGTCTTCTCTGCGAGCTCTTTTGCGACGTCTACACGTCCCCAGCCCAGATTCACACATACCGTAACAACCGAATCCTGCACAACCGGCCCCGGCACGCCGATGCCAATGCCTTCCACATCTTCCTTGGAAATACCATCCTGTACTAACCGGCCTTCAATAACCGCAGCAACATCGCTTAAAATCGAGCTCCCGTTGTTTTGTGTATTGGTCGGAATCTCCCATTTGTCTACCATATGGCCTGTCATCTCAAACAGGCTCATTTTAATTGTCGTACCGCCGATGTCTACGCCGAATCCATACTTTTTCATGCCTTATTCTCCTTTTTGTAGATTATTTCGAACCGTATGTTCTTTGTATTTAAGTATAGGAGAATTCGCAGAATGTGTCAATGCACAATTCCAATCAATTCTTTTAAAATCCGATTGACCAGACCCGGATTTGCCTTTCCCTGCGTCGCTTTCATCGTCTGTCCGACTAAAAATCCAATCGCTTTTTGCTTCCCGCTGCGATAGTCTTCCACAGACTGCGGATTGTCTTTGATAACCTGCTCAATCACACGTTTTAACGTTCCTTCGTCGCTGACCGTTTTCAATCCTTTTTCTTCCATATATTGTTCCGGATCCGTGTCGTTTTGAAACACCTGCGCAAACACTTCTTTTGCCGCCGTATTCGTCAGCGCACCGGAATCTGCCAGCCGTACTATTTTTGCCAGTTTTTCCGGATCCAGAGTCAGCGTATCCGGATCTTGTCCGCTTTCTTTCAGCAGGCGCATTGTCTCACCCATCAGCCAGTTTGACACTTTTTTCGGCTGTTGACAGATGTCCGATGCGGCTTCAAAAATATCGGCCACCCGTTTGGAACCCGTAATGATGTCCGCATCATAATCCGACAGTCCGTACTGCTTTTTATAACGCTGCTTCCTCTCATCCCGAAGCTCCGGCTGCCCGGCACGAATCGCATCCAGCCATTGTGCGCTGACCGCAATCGGCACGAGATCCGGTTCCGGAAAATAACGGTAATCCTGCGCGTCTTCTTTTGAGCGCATCGCATAGGAATCCCCTTTTCCATCATCCCAGCGTCTTGTTTCCTGAACTACCTTCCTACCGGATTCCAGCAGTTCAATCTGACGATTTCTCTCATGATCAATCGCCCTTGTAATGGCCTTAAAGGAATTCAGGTTTTTCATTTCCGTACGCGTACCATACGCTGCCGTGCCGACTTCCCGCACGGACAGATTCACATCCGCACGCATGGACCCTTCCTGCAGCTTGCAGTCGGATGCCCCCAGATACCGAATGATCATACGCAGCTTTTCCAGATAAGCAATCACTTCCTGCGCCGAACGCATGTCCGGTTCCGATACAATTTCAATGAGCGGCACGCCGGCGCGGTTATAATCGACATACGATACCTCTTTGCTTTCATCATGAATCAGCTTTCCCGCATCCTCTTCCATATGAATCTCATGAATTCCTATCACTTTTAAACCCTGCTGCGTCTCTATCTCCACGCTTCCGTTTCTACAAAGCGGCTGATACAGCTGTGATATCTGATAATTTTGGGGATTATCCGGATAAAAATAGTTTTTCCGGTCAAACATGCTGTAAGAGCCGATTGCACATCCGGTCGCAAGGCCGACCGCCGCCGCATATTCTACGACCTGTCTGTTCAGAACCGGCAGCGCCCCCGGCATACCGGTGCAGACCGGACACGTATGTGCATTCGGTCTGGCGCCGAATGCCGTCGAACAGCCGCAAAAAATTTTTGTCTTCGTCGCTAATTCCACATGCACTTCCAGACCGATGACCGTTTCATATTTTTTCATTGTGCCGCTCCTTTCTCCTTCGCATACGGACATGGCATATAAGGTCTTGTCTGCTCATATGCATAAGCCGCACGAATGATCGCTTTTTCCTGAAAACAGCCGGCAAGCAGCTGCATACCGATCGGCAGTCCGCCTGCATCCGTTCCGACCGGAATGGAAATACCGGGAAGACCTGCCAGATTTGCCGCCACCGTATAAATATCGCCCAAATACATCTGCATCGGATCCTGCAAACTCGTTCCGATCTGCGGTGCCGTCGCAGGTGCGGCCGGTCCCAGTATAACGTCAAACGAAGCAAATGCCCGGTCAAATGCCTGTCGAATCAACGCTTTTGTACGCAGCGCCTTCAAATAATAAGCATCATAATAACCGGAGCTTAATACAAATGAGCCAAGCATAATTCTGCGTTTGACTTCCGTGCCAAACGCTTCGGAACGGGACTTTTTATACATCTCATGAAGCCCTTCATATCGTTTTGCGCGCCAGCCGTATTTGACACCGTCAAACCGTTCCAGATTGGAGCTCGCCTGCGCACATGCGATCACATAATAAGCCGGAACCGCATATGGCACAAGACTTAAATCAAATTCCTGCACAATCGCGCCTTTTTCCCTGTATACTTCCGCTGCTTTGAAAATGGCCGCTTCTACCTGCGGGTCCAAACCTTTTCCAAAATAATCTCTTGGAATACCGATTTTCATGCCTTTCACATCGTCTACAAGCGCAGACGTAAAGTCCGTGTCTTTGTCTCTTGCAACAGAGGTCGCATCTTTTGGATCGTGCGCTGCAAGCACTTCCAGTATGGCCGCACAGTCGGACACATCTTTTGCAATCGGTCCGATCTGGTCCAGCGACGAAGCATATGCAATCAGACCATACCGGGATACCGTACCATACGTGGGCTTGATTCCTGTAACCCCGCAGAAAGCACTCGGCTGGCGAATCGAACCGCCGGTATCCGAGCCCAGTGCATACGTACACTGCTCCGCGGCAACTGCCGCACAGGAACCGCCGGAAGAACCACCCGGCACATGCGCCGTATTCCATGGGTTTTTCGTAGGCCCGTAAAAAGAAGTTTCCGTCGTAGAACCCATTGCAAATTCATCCATATTTGTCTTGCCCAGAATAACCGCTCCTGCCTGCCGCAGCCGTTCTACGGCTTGCGCCGTATAAGTCGGAACAAAATCGGACAGCATTTTCGAACCACACGTTGTAAGCAGCCCTTTCGTACACATATTATCTTTGATCGCTACCGGAACTCCTGCCAGAGGCCCCGTACAAATACCGTCCTTTATATTCTGCTGCACGTTTCGCGCCTGACGCATGGCGCCTTCTTCATCTACCGTTATAAAACTGTGAATGTCCGGTTCTTTTTTCCGTATCTGCGCAAGCGCGTCCTTTACAGCTTCCTCTACGGATACCTGTCCGGACCGGATTTTTTTCCCAGTGCAAGCGCAGTATAACTTGTCAGACTCATAAATACCTCCTGTTTCGTTATGATAGGATTGTCTTAGGTACCGTGAAGCTGCGCTCTTTTTTATCCGGTGCGTTCCGAAGCGTATCTTCATGTCCATCTCCATTTGTTACGATATCTTCCCGAAATACATTCACGATCGGAAAAAGATGCGGCATCGGCTCAACCTGTTCCGTATCCAGCTCGTTTAACCGGTCCATATAACGCAGCGTTCGCTCCATATCCGCTCCGACCGTTTCTTTTTCTTCCGGCGAGAGTTCCAGCTTTGCCAGAATTGCTATATCCTCTAATGTTTCGTCCGTAATTTTATCAGCCATAAAAAATTCCTTTCTTTTACCTTCTGTAATCAGACCATGCGCTTCACCGTATCACAAAAAAACCCGGGAATACCGATACCGTATTCCGGCGGGCCTCTGATTTATGATCCTTTTTTATCCTTTTACTTTTACTTATCTTTTCCTTTTTCTTCCTCCATTTCGCCGTCAGCAAAAGAAAATTTTTCTTCTGTCGCTTCCATCAGCTCATATTTTGCCAGTTTGAAACAATCCAGTATAACCGGAGAAAAGATACCGCATTCCCCATTATTGATCATGCGAATCGCCTCTTCCACCGCATAAGGCTCTTTGTACACACGCTTACTGACAAGTGCATCAAAGACATCCACTATGGATACAACCTGTGCCCAAATCGGAATGTCTTCCCCGGATAAATGATCCGGATATCCTCTGCCGTCAAAACGCTCGTGATGATACCGACAGATATCATAACAATACCGGTAGAATTCCGTCTCTTCCTGCTTAAACTGCTCCAACAGCTCGCATCCATAAACCGTATGCTTTTTCATCTCTTCAAATTCTTCGTCCGTAAGCCTGCCCGGTTTTAACAAAATACTGTCAGGAATCGCCACTTTCCCAAGATCATGCAGTGCGGAAGCATTTACAATCTGGCCGACCTTCTCTTGTGTAAGCTGATAACACGGATAATAATTTCTGACATATTTTAACATAATCTTTGTCAGATATTTTACTCTCTGGATATGTTCTCCGGACTCCAGACTTCGAAATTCCACTACGGAACTTAACGCATTTACCAAAAACTCGTTGCTCTTTTCCAACTTTTTCTTACTCTCTCTGAGCTGTTTCGTACGCATTTCCAGTTTCCGCTCAATATCAATTCTGTGCGCAAACAGCTCGATCAGATTCATCGTACGGCGCATAACGACCTTTGGTGCAAATGGTTTGTATATAATATCGGACACCCCATATTCATATGCTTTCTCATCCGTATCAGCCGTAGATTCTCCCGTTATCATAATAACCGGAATGACATCCATCAATCCCTTGTCTGTCATATACGCCAATACATCCAATCCGGACTTGCCAGGCATCAGCAGATCCAGGAAAACAAGGACCAATTCGTCATGACGTGCTTCAATCAGATCAATCGTCCGGATACCGTCTGCTGCCTCTATAATTTCGTACTGTTCTTCAAAGATGACCTTTAATATTTCCCGGTTAATTTCCTGATCGTCTGCAATTAAAATGATATTCCTCTCCATAGAATTGTTTTCACTCCCATACTCTTATATGCTTTTGTCTTGTGCCCTTTGTTTTATGATAACATAAACTGCCGCAAATGCTCAAGTGATATTTTTCAAACATATTTCTTTTCTTTCTTTTGTTTTTTTCTTTTCCGATTGAAATGAACGATATATTGTGATAAAGTAAATTACGTGTAACAGATCAGCTTGCCTTACCGTTGTTTCAGAAAGGATCTTTCAATGTATATTCATATCAACCGGCAAATATTATTTTATGAAAAAACAGGCGAAGGACCGCCTTTGCTTCTGCTGCATGGCAACGGGGAGGATCATACGATTTTTGATGCGCTTACGCCTCTCCTTTCGCAGACGTACACCGTCTACGCCATCGACAGCCGCGGACACGGAGCAAGTAATCCTACGGAGGAATACAGTTACATCGACATGGCCGAAGACATTGCACAGCTGATCACGTCTTTGGAAATTCACGCCCCGGTTTTATATGGCTTTAGCGATGGCGGCATTATCGGCCTGCTGCTCGCCCTGCATCATCCCGGCCTGATCAGCCGGCTGATCATCAGCGGAGCCAATTTAAATCCCCGCGGCATGAAACTGACATTCCTGCATAAAGTAAAACAGCATTACAAAAAAAGCGGTAATCCGTTGGAACGCATGATGCTGGAAGAACCTGATATCAAACCATCCGCACTCGCACAAATTCGGATTCCCGTACTTGTGCTTGCCGGAGAATATGATATTATCAAGTCCGCACATACCAAACTGATCGCTGCAAAGCTTCCGAACGCACAGCTTGCAATCATTCCCGGAGAAGATCATGGGAGCTACATTATTCACAGCGATAAATTATATCCATACATCCAAGATTTTATGGAATAAAACGGTTTTTTAAAACTTTACAGAAAGAAATGAGGCATTTACTTATGGAACATTTGTTAATCCCGGATCAATATCAATCCAAACTCAATCTGCACGATACACAGATTGCGATTAAAACAGTCAAAGATTTTTTTCAAAACCTGCTGTCACTGACGCTGAATCTGTCCCGTGTATCCGCCCCGTTATTCGTCACTCCGGAATCCGGACTCAACGACAACTTAAACGGTGTGGAACGGCCGGTTTCTTTTGATATCAAAGAAATGAACGGACAAAACGCCGAAGTCGTACATTCACTTGCCAAATGGAAACGGTTTGCACTGCATAAATACGGCTTTTGCGCCGGAGAAGGTCTGTACACCGATATGAACGCCATCCGCCGCGATGAAGAAACAGACAATATTCACTCCATTTTTGTAGACCAGTGGGACTGGGAGAAGGTCATTACAAAAGAAGACCGCACGATTGATTATCTGAAAGACACCGTAAAAATGGTTTACAAAGTGCTGCGTAAAACCGAAAAATATATGGCCGTTCAGTATGATTATATTCATGAAATACTGCCTCACGATATTTATTTTCTCACTACCCAGCAGCTGGAAGACATGTATCCAGATCAGACGCCAAAAGAACGTGAATACCATATTACAAAAGAAAAAGGCGCTGTCTGCCTGATGCAGATCGGTGATAAACTTGCATCGGGAGAAAAACATGACGGCCGCGCTCCGGATTATGACGACTGGGCATTAAACGCAGATATTTTAGTCTATTATCCGGTTCTTGATATCGCCCTGGAACTATCCTCTATGGGCATTCGCGTAGATGAAAAAGCATTAACCGAGCAGCTAAAAAAAGCCGGCTGTCCGCAGCGTGCAAATCTTCCGTTCCAGGCGGCAATTCTGAACAAAGAACTGCCATATACGATTGGCGGCGGTATCGGGCAATCACGAATCTGTATGTTTTTCCTGCGTAAGGCACACATTGGAGAAGTACAGTGCTCCATCTGGAACCCGGATATGGCACAGGTATGTGCCGACCATGGCATTCAGCTGCTGTAAATAAAAAGAAAAGATTTTTATTTGCAGCAGTGAATTTCAAAAGCGTTTCTTACCAAAATGATTGATAAGAAACGCTTCTGATGATGTAATTTTGTATTAGTTAAATATCAAATGCATATTCGTATGTCGATTTAAAGAATTTCTATTCTTTTCGATATAATCCCAAGTCTTCTGATAAGTACCTGGAACAGCAATAAGTGAATCCGATATAAATTTTATAAACGCATCTGTTCTTCCATCATACCGATCAGCAAAATCATCCGATAATATCTGCTTTTCTTCATCGGAATAGTTATGCAGCTTTCCATACAATACATGTTCCAAATTACAAGAATTAAAATAAATCCGATAAGGTATTCCATTCACTTTTCCTGTTTTTCTAAGTTTATAAAGTATATCTCCTTTTCGCTTATTGCGTTGAATAATTGTACCCGCATCCTTCGCACAGATATATTCCTCAAAGTATTGAATTTCCTTCACATCTGCTTCTTTCACATCTGTCTTAGGAATATATACCCCATCCGTATCTGCAATATGAATAATTTTTAAAAAATCATCGTGACCATACCGATATTTCCTCTTTACACTATCAATCTGTTCATTTATTTTTTTCAATATGTTGTCATCGGAAACGTAATCTTTCAATGTAATATCACCATGCGTAACAACAAATTGCACCTCATCATTTGAAAAATACCCCTTCATTATCGAACCAAGTGCAGCTTCATCACTGGGTCCTTCCACTATAAATACAACCACTTTTTTTTCACTCATGGCGTATCATTCTCCCTGCTTTTCTAAATGCACGAGCAATTCTTAAGCTATCCGTCTCCTCATAAATTACTTCATCCTGCCCGCCAAGGGTTATCCCTCTGAGATACGTATCCCGTAAATTATTTGATGGTTTTATATTTTTCATTCGAATATATCTTCTATCCGGATTAACCGTAGAAAACATGATACTATCTTTATCCAACATTTCCAGAGCACGTAAATTATGCGATGTAAATATCAATTGCCCTTTCGCGCTTTTATTGAAAATATCAAGCAGCTCTCCAAGCATATACTCAAAAATACCGGCATCAAATTCATCAATCACAAGGCAGATGGATGGATTACCAAATGCTTGTATCAAAGCATTTAAAATAGAAATTATTTTGATAATTCCTTCCGATTCCATTCGGATTGGAATAGGCGGCATACTTTCACGAATAGAAACAAGTTCTATCTTATACCCATTCTCGCCGGAGTCTGTTAACTGCATTCCATCGTCATGGATATCAATCTTCATCCCCGGAATAATGGTAAACAATACCATATTAATCTGTTCTATGATGGTTTCTAAAATTTTTTTTCTTTCTTCGTTTAACACAACCGGTTCGGTTAATGGAACTGCAAAATCCCCTTTCATCCCGATTTCATTCCGTTCAATTTTAAATGCCATAGGCAATAAAAAATTTGCAGAAATCACACCGGAATGAGTATTACGTATTACGAACAAATCTTTTAAAGCAAACTTGAATAACGCCTTTATGACTTCCGAATAATCCTTAAAATGATTCTCATAATTACGGCAGAAAATTTCCCTGCTGTTCTCACCAAAAATATAGGAGCAATTGCTCTTCTCCGCCATCTTTCTAGCCACAATCAGATCTGTTTTATTTTCCATATCAACTTCTATCAATTCATCCAATCTTTTTTTTGGGGTAAACACAGATTCCCGATCCGAACGTTGATAATCCATAAACACCGTTTTATTACTTCTAACATTATCTTTATTTATGGCACAGCTTAATGTTTCCCTAATAATATCCACACCATTTACGCTTCTCTGCAATATAATTTTATAACTAACCTCATAAATAGCTGCTTCCGTGAAAATATGAAAATCAGCTATAATCTCTGCCTGATTACTGCCTGCATCAAGATAATCTGCAATTTCCTCCTCAAGACTTCTGCCAATCATAATTTTTTGCAAATAGTACAGTGTGTCAATAACCGCCGTTTTTCCGGAACCATTCTGTCCATACAATCCTAACACTTCCGCAGTTTGATATGTCAGCTGCTTCCGACAGGTATTCGGCATAATAATCTGCCCGTTTCTAACATTTTTTATATTAGAAATCTTCAATGAAGATAACCTTATAACACTCTCCATAACCTTCTTCCTCCGCAGACTTCATTTTAGCACAAACCGTTCCCGATTTCAATTATTTTTCCCGATTTGCATTTTTTATTCCATTTATCATATTTCAACCATACCAACGCTCTGACCGCAAATCGCATTCCAAAATAAAAACCATCCTGCCTGGCAGACGATACTATGTCATCTATCCGTTCCGTCATCCGCTCCAATTCTTCCTCACTCATTTTGTCCCTGTACGCTGC
Organism: Eubacterium plexicaudatum ASF492; assembly: GCF_000364225.2. Lineage (GTDB taxonomy): Bacteria > Bacillota > Clostridia > Lachnospirales > Lachnospiraceae > Eubacterium_J > Eubacterium_J plexicaudatum. Next base: position 1,070,802 of record NZ_AQFT02000001.1, on the reverse strand, counting down.
CATGATTTCACTCACTTCATTTTCCATTTTTCTGCCGAATTCATACATTTCTGCTTCATTACAGATAATTTCCCGATAGATTTTCTCGAATATTCGATCCATTCTTACGAAACCTTCTTTCTTTTCTCTTTTTGTTTTTTTCTATCTTTTCCATCTGTCTGCGATCTGTCCGATAGCTGTTTCCCCAACAGCATACAAGTTTCCTATGACAAAATGTGTCATCCAAAAAAGAAAAACGATAAGTTAAATTCCTGTCTGCTACCTCGCCCGGCAGCGTGTAGTTAATCATACTTTGCAAGCATTTCCCGAAGCGTACGTTTCATGTCTTCCCTAAATGCTTCAGGTTTTAATACTTCTACCATGGTCCCCTGACTCAAAAGCCACATCAGTATTCCTCTCCCGTATACTTCCGCCTTGATCACACATCCTTCTGCGTCCTTGGAGATCACTTCTGCAGTTGGCAGCCTGTCCAATATCGCATCCACACTGTTTCCTGTAAATCGGAACTGCAGCCGGATCAGATTTCCGGCAAACATAAACTGCAGGCGTTTGCGGTATTCTCCTTCTTCAAATCTGCCTGCATAAGGAATTTTGAATTTCTGTCCGGTTCTTTTATATGAATGAATCCGATCCAGGCGGAAAATCGTCGGATAATCAAATGCATGCGCATATGTATTCGTTTGATCTTTTTTCATAATATAAGCGTTCAGATAAAAATAGTATTCTGAAAACAGCAACGCTACGGGCTGAACAATACGGCTTACCGTTTCTTTTGCATCAATCTGCTTCTCATAAGTGATCTCCAGCAAATTCTGTTCCTGTATTTCCATACCGATCTCCCATAACCTGTCCACAATATCCGCTTTATGGCGCAATTCCACATAGTGGAATTTTTCATTAGCAACCAGCTCCGATACCAGTTTTACATTTTTCTGCGGTACACAGCCTGCAATCATTTTGTCAATCATGTTATACATGTCTTTTTTCGCAAAAGCTCTGCTCCCTAACAGTATTTTGCTGACAGCGAATATTTCACTGTTGCTCATAACGGAACTTTCCACGCCGGTAATTACGAATCCTTTTTGGAGATGGCTGTACGTAATTTTTCTTACATCCAAAGCATTTGCAAAGCGTTCATCTAAAAATGCCCTTATATCATCAATATCTCTTTGAATCGAACGTGCATCCACACCAAATTTTTTTGCCTCCTCTGCCTTATTTATAATTTTCCCTTCACAAAGCCTGACATAAATATCAAGAACTCTGAAATTTTTGACTGTTTGTCCATATGATCCTCCTGATCTTCCATCTTCCCAAACAGGCCGCACAAAATCCCTGCCATCATCTGATGACAGGGATTTTATGCGGCTTACTTTCGACCGACGGTTCCGTCAGCTATATTGATGAAATTCTACGGAATCTACCGTTCCCTCGTGAATTAACGTTCCGTCTTGTCTGTCGATTACATAATAGTATTCATTACTGCCTGTCAGTTCTCCCTCAAATTCATTGTATTCCATGTTTTCATTATTTACAACCTGTATTATAAGTTTTCCGTCCACTTCCTGTATCGTGCTGATCAAAGATATCTTTTCTTTTGCATCCACTTTCCATACAATCTGCCCGCTTAAATCCGTGTATAGAAACGCATCTGATTTTTCAGCGGAAACAAGCAGGATTCCATCGTTAAATTTACGGATATCCAACTTATTCCCAACATAGCTGCTGTCATATGTATCTTCGCCGTTTTCGATGTTTAAAATATACAGCTCATTGTTCGCACATAAGTATACATTGTTTTTCGTAAAATCATAAGATGCACTGGTCGTCGCCTCAAATTCCCTTTTCCATATTTTGTTCAGGTTATTATCATAGTATTCCAGCGTCAGCGTCTCAAGGCTATAGTCATACATAACCAGAAAGAAATGCTGAAAATCTGCCGCAAACTCAATCTGATATCCATGTTCCGCATCTGTAATGGAACCTTCCCTCTCATTGAAATAATACCTGGAGAACTTTGCATTTGACTGGTTGTCAAGCGTACATACGTAATATGGCATTTCGCTGTCTACCGGGTCAACATTCGGGTCCGGTTCACTGATGGTGATGTCCTCCCCAAAAACAGACTTGGCAATGTTTTTTACCTCTAGCATGGAAAAACGGGACGGATAAAAATACCATCCGTCGTCTTCCTGCAGCACATACCCTCCATGAACCGCTATTTCAGGTACGGTAAGACTTATTCCGTCTACGGTCTCCTGCACAACACCATTATAGCGCCCTTCAATTAAAAGAAAATCTCCCTGTATAAATCTGCTTTCTTGCGTTGCACCTTTTATAATCATATAACGGCTCTCATTCAAAAGCTGATCATCGGTTTCATTTGAATTTTCCATTATGGATACAAGCAGCTCATAATCATTGCCTTCGTAAGAAATCACTTTTATTACATTCACATAACACCGAATCAAGGCATGATCAAAAATGTTATTATACCTTTGCAGAGCCTCACCGGAATTCACAAACATATAGTCTCTTGAAAAATATTCTATAATCTGCTTCTGTTCTTCCGATAATTCTCCCTGCGCATAATCAACCTTCATATTTTTTAGTCCAAGATCCGTATCATTTTCAGATGAGCTGTTTTGATAAGCATCTATATTTTCTTCCGAAACTATGCTCTCCTCGATGGAATCCTCTTTTGTCTCCGTATCGGCTTCTTTTGATTTTTCCTTTTCCGAAAAATCTGCTTTTTGTTCTTTTTGTGTTTCAACTTTTTCATCTGTAGATTTGGAACATCCGCACACAAACACTGCCAGTGCGAATATTAATAAAATCTTTACCAGTTTCTTTTTTTTATTCATACTGCCTGCCCTTTCTTTTGCATATCAATGGTTTTGTCTTCTACCGTATGACATCTCATTAATTCCAGTCTGAAATCGGATGAGAGGAACTTCCTTTAACAAGTTTAAATACTACATTTTAATATCGGTTCCCCCGTCGGTACAAAGTTTCACCTTAAGCTTATTTTTTCCCACATACTTTATATCAATCTGATATACGTTATCATTTGATATGGACGTATATTTTCCCTTATCGGAAGAAACCACAAAACATGTTTCAAATTCACACATTGCATGTGCATGTCTGTTTCCAGATATCACGTCTGTCTGATACAAAATCACTCCAAAATATGCATCTTTTTTGTAATTCTTATTTGCCCCTTCAACATACCAGTCCACATCAAATTCATGATGCTCTACCAGCATTTCCCATGCAAACTTGTCTCCCAGACTGTCCGTCGCCACTGCCCTGTATACGCCGTCCCGTACACTTTTTGCCGCTGCCTCAGCCTCTGTCACCTTCCCAAATGTAACTGCAAGGATGCAAATCATCTGCAGCAGAAATAACTTTTTTACTATTTTCTTCATTTTAACTTCTCCTCTCCCTGGTAGACGGTCAACCAAATAAATGATATGAATTAACTTTATGTTTTTTGTTTGAAAAATTATCTTTTGAAAAATATTTATGAGCAGATATCTACTCACTAAAATATACCATATATATTTATACATTTCAAGAGTTAAAGTCAATTTTACATATGAGTATTTATATACTCATATAATAACATTATAAATATCCACCCATGGCAATAATAATGTTTAAAAACTATGATAGCTATAGGAGGTACTATCATGACTGACATAAACTTTGGACATATCAACATTAAATTAGCCGAACTTATGAATAAACAAAATATCAGCATCAGCAAACTGGCTTTTCGTTCGGAAACTCAGCGCACACAATTAAAGTCCTACATTCACAACGATATCCAACGAGTGGATTTGGCAGTGCTGGCAAGGCTGTGTTATGCTCTGGAATGTGACCTTAACGATCTTATCGAATACATTCCGCCGCAGGATACCCACGATTCCTGATCGAAAACACACAAAAATTGGCAACAAATAAACCGTACACGCTCAGGCTCATACGCTTGATCATTGTAAGGATAACAACAAAATCATTCACAAAGGAGGATGAGAATATGGCAGTATTAGAGGAATCTACTACTGAAAAAGATATTTCAAAATGTATTGAAATTTACAAAGAACAATTGATTCAGGGAAACATAAGATATGCATATGTACGATTGATGAAGTACATGGGAGAATTAAAGGCACAATTTCCTCAACAGTATGCAACCGGAAATATTTCGTTAGGATATTTGGATTACACATATTTTCCCTTTTTTAACGCGTATCTGAGACAACATAAACTGCGGTTTGGCATTGTGCTGAATCATCCGCAGATGCAGTTTGAATTATGGCTGATGGGACAAAACGCATCTGTGCAGAAAACCTACTGGGAACGATTGAAAAATACGGATTGGAACAAAAACGTAATGACCATGCCGCAATATTCCGTGCTAGAGGTGTGCCTGGAAAATACAATTGACTTTAACAACAAAACCCTTATGACAAATAGAATTTTCAACACTGCCATTTCTCTGGCAGAAAAGATACAGCATTTTTTTGGAGGATTTTAGCTGAAATCCAAAACAGTATTCCCCATGAAAGCACATTTTGTTGCTCACGGGGGAATGCCATATGTTCTTTTTGGTTTAGATTGACTTATAATCAACCCCAAATTTTTTGCAGCCAATATTCAGCAAGTTTCAGCCAGATTTCAACTTCTTTATTTGCTTTTATTTCCATATTTTGTTCTTTTGTAAAATCAAATTGTTTCAGTAATTCCACTTTGATCTCTTCATGCACAGGTATACTTTTATTCTTAACCGCATCAATTACCGCAAATGATTGCTCCATTGTATATGGTTCGCCATATTCTCCCGATGCCCATTCGGCATCCGCCAGAGACAAACCATGCTGCCCCTCCGAAAATATATGGAGTTCTTTCGGAAACTCACAGCCCATGAAAACACTGTAGTCCAAAAGTACTCCATCTTTTCTTTACCTCCACTCCTCAATGGAGTTTTTTCTTTTTTTCTCTATTTTTATCAGAAAATGTTCATTTCCCTATTGACATACCTGCCAATTTGTGCGGCCGTCTTAATTGTCCATGGACAATTAAGACGGCCCTTCGATTATAAAAAACATCACCTTTATCCATAATCGAAGGAGGACACACATATGTTAATGAACGACCCCGCAGCAGAGCTCTTAACTTGACCCACAAGTTTATATGGATATCCTCTTGTTTCTATGCTATACTAAAGAAAAAGAGGTGATCCGTATGACGGCAGAATATACGAATTGGGAAACGGAATTTGTAGATGTAAAATTTGTTGATCAGCGTTTGAAATCACGTTTTTTTAAAATTATGGATGCATTTGCTGCAGCGCCAGATAAATCCACCTGGGCTGCAGCCGGATCCAGAAGTTCTGCAAAAGCAGCGTATCGCTTCTTTAGTAATAAGGATGTATCCAGGGATGAACTGTTGGATAGTGTATCTAGGGCAACTGTAGAAAAAATGAAACATGCGGATGCAGATTGGATACTTGCCATTCAGGATACCACATCTGTTGGATTTGGAAACCGGAAAGCAATCAAAGGAATGGGATACCATTGCAGTACGGAACAGAGGGGAATGCTTGTACATTCTTGTATAGCGGCCACAGACCAGGGAATTCCCCTGGGCCTTCTTTATCAGGAAATACATACGAGGGATGTACGCAGGGATGACTCTGGAACAAAAGATGAAAAACGTTCCAGGCCAATAGAAGAAAAAGAGAGCTACCGATGGATTCATACAATGAACGAAATTCATCAGAGGGTTGCAGAAGATATTCCGGTATTGACAGTATGTGACCGTGAAGGAGATTTTTATGAATTTTTTCGAACGCTGCAGATTTGGGAGAAAATTTTCTGATTCGGCTAGTGCAAAACCGCATGGTGGATGACGGAAAAAAGATTTTTCATGAACTCCACCAGTCTCCTGTGGCTGGAAGTATGGTTGTCAGGATGGGCAGGAATCCCAAAGAACACATTCCAGCCAGAAATGTAAAAATGGATTATCATTATAAAGAGGTTGTGGTTCACTGTCCAAAAGGAGAACAGAAAAACATATACGAGAAAAACTTGTACTAACAGCAATTTATGTACATGAATCCGGAAAAAAAGGAACCGAATGGTTTCTGCTAACAACGGTAAGAGTAAAAAACGAAAAAGATATAGAAAAGCTGATACAATGTTATGCACACAGATGGAAAATAGAACGTTTTCATTTCATCTTAAAAAGTGGATGCAAAATAGAGAAAAATCAGGCGAGGGAATATGAGAGATTAAAATTTTTAACATTACTATATTCGGTTATCGCACTGCAGATACTAAATTTGACTTATTTAGGAAAAATATGTCCGGAAATCTCGAGTGAAATTGTGTTTGATAAAGAAGAATGGAAAATATTATACTGCTGTGCAAGAAAAACAAAAGAAATTCCTGAAACATATACACTGAAAGAGGCGATTTATGATTTAGGGATTCTGAGTGGAATAAAAGGTGCTCCGAGCGATGGTATGCCCGGAGCACGTTCTATTTGTCAGGGCTTAGAGGTTCTTTGCTCATTACTTGCTTATCGAAAATATATGTTATAATTGTGGGTCAAGTTAAGAGCAGAGCTGCGGGGTATCTGAAGGGTGGCTTCACTACATATAATCCCATAAGCTCAACTGTTTTGGCTCCAGTGCGCTTTGATAAAGCTTCTTATACTCTTTTTCTTGCCCTTGTTCTCTTACATATTTTGATATCACCGCTTCATTTCCATGTTCCCCTACTGTGGCAACATAATATCCGTCTGTCCAAAATTCCCCTCCCCATAATTTTTTCTTCACCTGGGGACATTTGGCAAATACTTCTTTGGCTATTATGCTTTTCACTCTTTGTATTATTTTTTGTGGGCTGTATGTTGGCACGGATTGTATCAGAAAATGTACATGGTCTTTATCTGTTCCTACCTCTATAAACTTTATCTCATACCGCTTTTCTATCTCTTCACATGTTTCTCTGATCACCTGGTCTACTTCATCATCTATTACTACTCGCCGATATTTCGCTGGACACACAAAATGATACATAAGCACTGATACATTGTGCGATTTGTGTATGTACTCACTCACCCCACAATTCCCCTTCCTTTTTCCTTTAGTATATCACAGCCTCTACTATTTGAAAAAGTTTGTTACGCAGCAGAGCTGCGGGGAATTAGACCCTGAGAGATTAAATTGGCAGTCCCATCAGGAATACTGTCATTTCCTGCATGAGGCTAAAGTTCATTTTGATCATTCTCAGCGTTCCAGGCTAACCGGTGAATTCGCTGCCTCAAGGGAAAAACTTAGGCTCCTGAATCTTGACCCTGTCATGAAACTTTTGCAGCCTTGCTACCCGCCCCTTGGCCGTCCGGCCATAAACCAGACCCAGATTCTGCGTTCTCTAATCCTTATGCTGCATCAAGGCTATGTCAGCATTGCCGCCTGGGTGGAAAAACTCAAGTCAGACAGCCTTCCGGCGTTTTTAATTGGATGTACGCCGCATTCCCTGCCACCGCTCGGCTCTTATTATGATTTTATTGACCGTCTCTGGCTTCAGGATAAGCAGTTCTACAAGTCCGGCAGGAAAGAATGCTTTCCCGCCCATAAAAACAGGAAGCCTGCCATGAAACCTGGCAAAGGAAAGAAACTTCCAAACAGACATCCTGAAATCACTAAAATTATGGCAAACGCCGCTGTTTCCAGGGATACATTCCCTTTTTATTATGAAAAGCTTCTCCATGAGGCATTCCGCGTTGCCGCCATCCTTCCATCCATACGGCGCGGCCTTATAAATAAGGACGGCATTACACTTTCCGGTGACGGGACCTGCGTCCATACCCATGCCAGCCCTTACGGGCATAAAGTATGCAGCTGCCCCGCTCATAAAGAAAAACGCTGTAACTGTCCGCGGCATTTTTCCGATCCGGATGCACACTGGGGATGGGACAGTGACCTTGGAACTTACTATTTTGGCTATACGCTGTATATGCTGTCTTACCATGACAGCCGGCTTAGCGTGGATCTTCCTTTACACATCCGTCTCCTGGATGCCAGACGCCATGACAGTGTCAGCGGCATTGTCACGCTCAAAGAATTTCGCGTTTTGAACCCCGACATAACGGTCCAAAACCTCTGCTTTGATTCCGCGAATGACAACTATCCGACCTATAACCTTTGCAAAACATGGGGCATCCGGCCTTTTATTGACCTAAACGCTAACCGTGGCATGCCAAAATCCATCCCGGATGAAATCAAAGTTGATAAAGATGGCACGCCTGTCTGCCAGGCCGGATACCGGATGGTATACTGGGGCTATTGTTCCGGCCGCAGCCGGTGCAAATGGCGCTGCCCGCTGGCCTGTAACAAAGTGGATGCCTGCCCGTGCCGGGATAAATGCTCGAAATCCTCCTATGGGCGGTGCGTCTATACAAAACCTGACTGGGATGCGCGCCTTTATCCGCCCGTTGCCAGAGGCACGCAGGAATACAAAAAAATTTATAAAAACCGCACATCCTGCGAACGGGTAAATAACCGCATCCTAAACGATTACCATCTGCATGCCATGGGCATCCACCGAAGAAAAAGATATACTTTTTTGCAGTAATTGCCGGCATAAACATCCATGCAGACGCATGGATGAAAAAACAAAGCAAAAACATCATCGACTAAACGGCATCCAAACATTTCAATTACACACGTGATTTTATGACGTCCAATAGAGCAAGGGTGAAGTGCGCCTAAAATAAACAACTATAATTATAAGCGAACGATTCTTATTCATATTTACAGCAGATACATCCCAATATTCTTTTTGGCATAAATTTCAATCCATTATTCAAGAGTTTCCGAAATCACTCATATGGTATGCATACTTTACATTGTGCTTTTTACATGCCTCTGCAAACAGAACGGTATTTTCTACCGGAACCGTTTCATCTGTCGCTGTGTGCCACAAAAAACAGGGCGGTGTGTCCTGCGTTACATGCTTTTAAACTGTCTTCATGCAGATATGTCATAAAGTGTGGCACGAATCCTAACGCCATCGAATAGTTGTATTCATTTTCCTCCCAAATCCTGATTTTTTCCTTATACATGAAATCTCTCCTTCCTATTTCATCAACATTTCCCGCAGATACACATACAGCGCCCCTATCAGATTGGAGTCGTTAAAAAACTTACCCACATACCGTATCCCTGTAATTTTCATAGATCGCCACCAGCATATCAACAAATTCTTCCAAAGAACCTGTCGCTGTCGGTACTTTATCTTTTCCGTAAAAATTCGAATTTTCATCCATAACGGCGTACTTTGTAAATGTCCCGCCCACCGATCCCTTGATCAGATACATAATTTCCCCCGTCCTGCTTTTGACCGCATCCATATGGTCCGTAATTTTATCGCTCGTATAAAAATGATCCGATATCATACCACTACCTCCAAATCTCCATTTTTCATTGCCATCCTGCCAGCGGCATTTACGCATGAAGAGACTTTCCGTTGCTGGCAATCACATCTTTATACCAATAAAAGCTCTTCTTTTTCATGCGCTTTAGCGTCCCGCTCCCATCGTCATTACGGTCTACATAAATGAATCCATACCGTTTCTTAAGCTCTGCGGTTGACGCGCTGACAAGATCAATGCATCCCCAGGAAGTGTATCCCATAACATCCACACCATCTGCCAAAGCTTCTTCTAACTGCAGCAGGTGGTCACGCATATATGCAATCCGGTAATCGTCCTCTACCGTCATGGTTCCATCCTCTGTCTCCACCGGCCTGTCCACAGCTCCAAGTCCGTTTTCTACCACAAACAGCGGTTTTTGATATTTATCCCATAACCGGTTTAAAATATAGCGCAGTCCCATCGGATCAATCTGCCAGCCCCACTCGCTTGCGCGCAGCGTAGGATTCGGCACTCCTCCTAACAGGTTCCCTTCGCCCCTCCGGTTTTTGGATGTATCCGCCGTCGCACATACGCTTACATAATAAGAAAACGAAATAAAATCTACCGTATTTTTTAACAGTTGTGCATCACCGTCTTCAAAATGAACCGTTATTCCACGCTCCTTTAAATACCGTTTCATATAACCCGGATACTTTCCGCGTACGTGGATATCCGTAAACATGTCGTTTTTACGATCTTCCTCCATCGCCCGGATCACATCCTGCGGATCCGGTGTCAGCGGATACACAGGCATCCCTAAGATCATGCATCCGATTTTAAATTCCGGATTGATCTCATGCCCAATCTTTACCGCCAGCGCACTGGCAACCAGCTCATGATGCACTGCCTGATACAGCTGGGCCTCTGTTAACTCTTCTTTTGGCGTACTGATGCCGCCACTCATAAACGGAGATTCCAAGATAGAATTTATTTCGTTAAAGGTCAGCCAGTATTTCACTTTATCTTTGTATCTGGTAAATATCGTGCGCACATACCTCTCATAAAATCCTACCAGTTCCCTGCTCAGCCAGCCGTTATAATGTTCCGCCAGATACAGCGGCGTCTCATAATGCGAAATTGTCACTAACGGCTCTATCCCATATTTATGGCACTCATCAAATACGTCGTCGTAAAACCGCAGCCCCTTTTCATTTGGCTCTTTTTCGTCACCTTTTGGAAAAATACGGCTCCATGCAATGGATAAACGGAACACCTGAAATCCCATCTCTGCAAAAAGCCTGATATCCTCTTTATATCTGTGGTAAAAATCAATGCCAATCAGTTTCATATTGTCAGGTGTCGGTTTTGCAGTCCTTGCACCTTTGATACCATGCGGCAGGACATCCTGAATAGAAAGTCCTTTCCCGTCTTCCTGATAAACCCCTTCACACTGGTTTGCGGCAACCGCCCCGCCCCATAAAAATTTTTCCGGAAACATCGCCCATCCTCCAATCTTATTTTTTTGCATCTAAAACAAAAGGAACAAAATAAACATAACGCCTGCCATAACTGCCGGCAGCCAGCCATACATAAAATTGATAGCCGCTGTAACACTCTCCGGCTGGGCAATTCCCTGCGCATCCGGTGTCCCGTCCATTCCTGCTGCCGTAAGGCCCCATCCGAACACCGCCTGCCCAAGGCCAAGACCGATTTTCTGCGTCGCAGAAATACCCGCATTTCCCATACCGACCGTATCAATACCGCTCTTTAATTTTCCATATGTAATCGTATCTCCTACCATGCCCAGCGCCATGCTGCCAGCCATACCGACACCACAGCCTTTCAACACATTACTGATGGTCATCATGACAGCATTCCCACCGGAAAGACCTGTCAGTGCAAATCCGGCCGCCATTACATTTTCATCATTTTTCTTTTCACTGTTTCTGCTTTTGATATTTCGGCATCTTTTACACGCTCTTTCGTATTATATACACTACTTTACAACTTTATAAATGATGCCCCTGTTTCTGAATTAGCTGTTTTAAGGCATTTATTAAGGCTTTTGATTTTATGCTGGTTTCGACTTTTTCTACGAAAATGGCATAAAATACCTGCTGGCGAATTTGTTCGCTTAGCGCAAACCGAAACTCCTGCACGCTTTCTGTCTGATATTTAAAAAGCGCCTCGTGCTGATATGGCAGCAGCTTCATTGCACAGTATGAAATGTTAATCAGATTGACCAGCATTTCAATCCCTTTGCGGCTGCGGACCATGTAACTGCACAATGACCAGAAAGTTTTCTGTTCGTAATAACTAACTTCTATCGGCCATCGAAATGCATACAGCATCAGGGGGATAAACGGCATCCGGCCGCTCCCTGTCTGGTTCAGCGGGGATTTCTCCTGCCATGCGCAGAATATCTGAAGCTGTTCCGGGAAGACTGTGCTGAAAAACAGGCGCCTGCTGCCATTTTTCTTGTCCGCAGATGTCACATAGGCCAGGACTGTCCTTCTGCCAAAGATGTTAGTAAGGACATGGCGTGCAGCCATATAGTAATCACCGATTTTTCATCAGACAGAGTAAAATCATCATGGATAGAAAGCCTTTTTCCATGCGATGCTGGCCGTCCCCTTTTCCCCGTCCGCTGTGGCGGCAGGTCATAAATGACAGAATCAGACCTGGCATTTCCTATAATGTCAAGGTTTTCGTATTCGTCTATGATGGAAACAAGGTTTTTCTTTACATACCAGCTGTCACAGAGAATGATAACATTTTTCCTGCCACTGAATTCCGGCATCACCTGACGGATCATGGACGCGGCAAGCTCCAGCTTTGACTCCTTTTTCTGCCACATGCGGTATCCAAGCGGAACGGAAAGATAGTGGATCCTGCCTTTATTCCATACTGGGACACAGACCATTACGCTTACAAAACAGTGTCCGTTCAGATAATTGGAGCCGTTATGCGCTGCGTGGTCAAAAAGTTTTGAAATATCCTCAAATTTTTTGCCGAATTTCGGAACCATCGTGTCATCAATACAAAGAAAAACAGGCTGTGACTGGAGTTTTTCCGGTATAAGCTTCAAAGACAGTCCTGCAGTGACGTTCATAAACCTGGAATAATCAGCCTTTGCATAGGAACATGCATAGTAAAATGCATTCAGGGATTTCTTTGTAATCCTTGATAAAAAATGCCTGTACAGGGAACGGATGGAATCTGCCGATTCCATAGCCAGAATGGATAACACAAGTAAAAACAGGGTCTCAATGGTTGGTGCGGAAAAAGTTTTAAAATAAATATAAAATAACGGTACAGTCTACCAATTAGATTATTTTCGTTGTATAATAAGTTTGACGTACAAGGTCACTCTCTTTCGTGTAGATTTGTTCGCAAACTTATTATACACCAGAAAGTGCCTTGTACGTTATTTTATTCTTCAAAAAGTTGTAAAGTGGTATATTATATACACAAAACAGCGAAATCACAACCATCAGCAAACAGTATATAAGCATTGCAATCGTAAATGCACGCTGTGTATATACCGTTTTCGTGCTGCTCGTAAATTTGCTCAGCAACGTAATAAATGTAGCATTTACAACTACATTGCCAAGTGTCTGAAAAATCTGCTGAATATTGCCTAATAACCCACGTTCATACGGATTTGCAGTTAGCAGAGACACCATAGAATAATATGGAACCAGCATACCGGTCAGGCAGACAGCATTCATTACTTATTTTTGCCGGCCAATTCTTATATTTTTCTTGTTAGACTGATTATATCCGATTTTTATTTTCCACTTTGTAACGCTATTTACTTTTTTGTACCTTTTATTACCTGTTTTTATTTTTTATATAAAACTGCAAAAGCAGAGTGGAGATTTGACTTTCCACTCTGCTAAGGACATTTATTTGTTATTATCCGTAAATTCTTTTGGTTTATATAAATTCCGGTACTTTCCCGGCGTCATGTGCATATATTTCTTAAACATCTTTCCAAAATAGCTTTGCGATGGAAAATTTACATAATCTCCGATCTTTGCTATTTCCAGGTCGGAATACATCAGCATATTGGCCGCACGCCGAACACGCTCTTTCACAATATATTCCTGCATGCTCATTCCCATTTCTTTTGAAAATATCCGTGAAAGATAACTGGGATTCAGTTCCAGACTGTCTGCCAGATCGCCCGGATGGATTTTTTCCCGGTAATGCTTTTGAATATAATCACAGCATCTTTCCACATAGTTCGATTTTGCACTGATTTCCCGTCTTTTTCGAACACGTTGGGCAAGATCATATACGGCACGGTTTCTGCAATCCACGAGCTCCCCTGCATTTTTGCACTCATCACATTTCTGCTCATAAAAGTCACTGACCTGATATGCCTCTGTTGGAGAAAGCCCGCCTTCGATTGCCGCACGGGTACAAAGAGCAATCGCTACCGTAGCTGTCTTGCTCCACTGCAGTTCCACCTTTTTTGACATATGCCCGACACTGCTGTCTATCACCATACTAAGCTTCACCGCTTCTTCTGTCCGCCCCTCTCTTACGGCATTTAAAAGCTTTCGTTCCTCTTCGTAAGTATGATGTGCAAAACAGTCCTGATCTATTGCAAACCTTTTTTGTTCTTCTTCCAATATCTGTTCAAGGTAACTATCGAAATGATTTCCTTTGATCAGCTGATCATATGTATAATGCGTCTCTGTCAAAATTCCCGCGACAAGCGCCACCAGTTCGATGATCTTGGTAAAATGAAGTACCGGCAGCGGCCTTTCCGTACCTTTTTTCATTCCATAATCACGATAATAGTAATGCAGCTCAACCCTGGACTTATATTTTAACGCAACTGGCCCAACCATAACATATGCATCCGATTTCATGCCAACATCCTGGCGAATACATGCGAACACTATGTCATGGGAATCAAGGAAAATCAATGGAACATTCTGTTCATCTGCAGCTTTCATAAGACTGTCCCTGAATTCCACATTTTCTTTAAAAGGGTTAAAATTTACATATTCCTGATAATGAAAGTACTTGTCCATACAAAAGCAAAGAATATCCACTCCTGAAAAACAGCATAGCCGCTCTAACAAATAATCGGAATTCTTCTTTATTTTTCATGATTTTTCATGGTTCCATTCTACCTGCAACGAAACTTTATTGCAATATAAAATAAACTTTAATTTATTTTTCACCTTATTATTGTACCGTTCCGTTTACCTTTTCCGTAACTCCTTAATGGCATCATAAATGATGATGCTGTCCTGAAATAAGGAATCTTTGGTAGCTGCTCCCATAACTATACTGACATACGTTTTTTCATTTATCACTGCCGCCGAAACCAGACCGGCTCCCGCAAGACTGCTGGTTCCCGTCTTCATTCCGATTGCCTCCGGATAATAATACGGACTGCCCGAATCCAGAAGTTTGTTTGTATTTTGGTAAGTAACCTCCCTGCCGCCTGTCCATCTTTCATATGATTTTTCTTTCGCCACAATCCTGGCAATATCTGGGTTGTCCAGACATGCTTTTGCAATAATAGCCAGATCACAGGCTGTTGTATATTGCCCCTCGGCATCATACCCGTCCGGAACGACAAAGTTTGAATGTTCGGCGCCAAGCTCTTTTGCCTTTTCATTGACCGCATCCATAAATACCTCCACGGCCTGTTCATTTGACAAATGATTATCCCCTGCTATCTTTCTGCCTGTATGAACCGCAAGTGCATAAGCCGCATCATTTCCGGAAGGAAGCAATAACGCAATCAGGAGCTGACGGATTGTCAGGGTATCCCCCATTTGCACTAACTTTCCTGGAATGCTGGTAAATTAAGGGCTTTGAGCTTTTCCTTTTGCCTGGATATTGCAAAAACAATGCCAATCAATAGATAAAAATGATTTCTGCATTAAGAAGATTCCTGACAAACGCCCGCTATAAGCTGCTTTCAGTTAAGTTAATGCATATGGGGTATCCCCCTGGTTCAGCCATGCTCTCGACGAATCATCATGCATCATCATAATTTCCGAACCAACCGTCACACAATCTTCTGCGGAACAAACATCCAGTGCCGTCAAAGCCATAATTATCTTCGCCGTACTGGCCGGAGCAATCCTGTCGCTGCTGTTTTTCCGGTACAACACAAGATTCGTATCAGCCTCCACCACAATGACATTTGCCGCCGTAATATCCACGGAAAAAGAATCGCTCCGATCGGAAATAAATGCGGTTTCGTCACGCTCTTCACCTGTTTCGATAAAATCCGTATTACGCTCGATTTTCTCCGTTTCGTCAGGCTGCACACTGCTTTGCGCATCGGAATCAATAACGTTGCCGCTGCCCTGCTTCCTGAAACCGCACCCTGCAGCAAATACAGCCACCATAGTCAAACATAAAATCGTGGATAGATTCATCCGGAAAATCTTTTTCCGTGCTTTATTGTTCTTTCGTTTCATAATCATCACCTCTTAACCTTTCTGAGAAATTTGCACAGCAGCATCCGTACCTACATAAAAGCACTCTTGCTCTGATACAACGATTGTATCAAAAACAAGAGTGCTGTTCTTTCGTTCCATCCAACGAACATCTCAATTTTCATATGAAATTTCTTACGATTTTCCTACGATGAAACAATCGTCACTTCAAATGTAATTGTTTCATTTTCACTGTGGGCGGTAATAGCTCCGCCGTGCAGCGTCACAATTTCCTTTGCAATGGCAAGCCCCAGGCCCGCACCGCCATTTCCCGTGCTCCGGGAAGAATCCGGACGATAGAACCGTTCAAAAATATGTTCCAGTTTATCTTTTGGAATCGTAGCTCCATGATTTGTAACTTTAATATGAACCCTATCTTCCTTTTGCGTGACAGCAATCAAAATCTCCGTATTTTCAAAGCTGTAATTTACCGCATTTCGCAACAGGTTATCAAATACCCGCTGCATTTTATTTACGTCGCAGCGAATCATTTTATTCGGCTCGATCATAAGTTCACAATTCAGATTTTTTCCGCAAATATCGGTTTAAATTCAAAAACCAGCTGTTCCAGCATGCGGGTTAAATTTACCACACGATATTCCAGTGTAATATCGGAAAGGTTAAAGCGTGTAATCTCAAAAAATTCGCTGATCAGGCCCTCCAGCCGTTCTGCCTTTGCCAATGCGATTGACGCATACTTTTCTCTTAATGCATCCGATAGTTGGTCCTCATCCCTGAGTAACGTCAAATATCCAATCACAGACGTAAGCGGTGTTTTTAAATCATGGGCAAGATACACTACCAGGTCATTCTTCCTTTTTTCTGCCATCATAGCCGCAGATTTTCTCTGCTCAAGCGTATGCTTAATCGCATTGATTGTTTTTTCGGTCGCTGCAAGCTCACAGGACAAGACCACATCCTCCGCATTTTCCTCTGTTAATGCATGAATACCTCTGTTAATTTCAATAAAATACCTCGTAAAGCCCTTCAGATACAGCCTTAAAACAATCAGAAATACTACAAAAGCAGCTGCCATAACGAACCATTCTCTCTTATCCCGAATCATATAAGTATATGCTACCAGCGCTCTTTCATAATCTTTATAAAATATTTGTAATAACCGCACCATCACTACGGAAAAACGCCCGTCAAATAATCTGAGAGCCGCAGCAATCAGTGCAAATGCCCCAACCAGCACCGCTGCTGTCCTGATCAGAATTTTTGTCTGAAGCTGTGTATAATCTTCGTCTGTTTCTTTTTTATTCTTCAATCGTATATCCAACTCCCCATACCGTTTTAATAAATTTCGGGTTTCCGGCAGGTTCTTTTAATTTCTCCCTAAGCCTCCCGATATGCGCCATAACCGTGTTGTTATTTTCCAAAAACTTCTCACCCCAGACTTTTTCGTAGAGCTCCTCAGAAGGAATCACTTTTCCCCTGTTTTCACACAAATACCAGAGAATCGAAAATTCAATCGGTGTTAACGAAACTGCTTTACCATACAACGTACACTTATGCGTATTCTTATTAATCACAAGTCCGTTTATGTCATATTCCGTAATCGGTACGTTTTCTTTCGCCATACCGGCGGCATTGTTATAACTGACATACCGGCGAAGCTGTGTCTTAACCCTTGCCACAACCTCCAATGGGTTAAATGGCTTTGTAATATAATCATCCGCTCCGATCGTCAGCCCCATAATCTTATCCGCATCTTCTACTTTTGCCGTAAGCATTATGATCGGATAAAAATACCGTTCCCTGATCTTTTGACAAATACGAAAACCATCAACATCCGGTAGCATAACGTCTAAAATTACCAAATCCATTTTTTCCGAATCCACGCATTTTAATGCATCCATACCATTATAAAACTTAAACACATTGTAACCGTCATTTTCAAATACAGTTCGATTAAATCCGCTATTTCTTTTTCATCATCCACAATCATTATTTTTTCATTCATATCAACCATACGCTCCTTTTCGGCAACGCTGTACTAGAGTGTGTCTTTAAATTGCTTTCTGTCAACTGTGCGTCACAGTTTGCGGGAGATTTGTCCCGAATGAGGGAGGCGTAGTGGGCTACGTTGACCGAATGAAGGACAAATCTCCCGCAAAGTGGGGCGTGCAGATGGCAGGAATGAATTTTAAGACACACTCTAGCAGCCGGAAAACCAGCTGAAGAAAATTACGATAGTTTATTATAACACAGCTACTTCCAGTATTTTTTACTTCGTCTTCGGCCTGCTGTAATGAAACATCAAATGATCTGAAATATACCGAATCGTTTTCTCGAATGTCATGTTAAAATTTTTGCAGGTTTCAACAGCTCCTTCTATTTTACTGTCCATACGCATTTCCTCAAGAGCTAAGCACATATCTATCTTCTCCTTTCCTTCCGGATATTTTAATTTCGAGTTCGTTGTAACATTAATGACTTCTGCCGCCTGTCTGTCAAGGTTTTGAAAACTTTCATCAGACTGTGTTACTATCTGCAGCTTATTTTTATCTTTAGAATACTTAATATACAGCATAACTTCTTTCAGGCTGGTCCGAAACTCTTTAATTTCATCGTCTGTCATCTGTTCCGGTGCAATCAGATTGATATTATAATCCGGAACGTACTGAATAACGGCATCATCCGCTGCTGCATACATCTCTTTTAATGTTAATGGCCCATCCCATCTGTCCGGTCCCCAGTAGATTACCAGTGTCACAACTGGGATTAACCGGTCTGTTTTGTAGAAGCCGCTCAAAAATTCGTCGGATGACGGCTTATTCCCTTTTTCCTGCCTGTGCGACTTTGCAGCCTTTGTAACCTGGCGTGCGAACTGCATGGAATCATAAAACATATTTTTCACAGGCATAGCGTAATGCACTCTGCTCTGGTCTTCACAGCCTAAAATACAGTATGCGATATTTCCGTCCGTCATCATCAGCTTTAATACGTCCCTGTATTTCTGTGCTGGCACGCCTGCTTTTCCCTCTCCGTATGGCACGACAATCTCTGTGGAGTCCATTTCAATCAGATTATCAGGATTTATTACCTGTTTTCCGTGATACAGAAATTTATTAAACATATCGGCAAAGATTACCGGATCTTTCATGTATTCTTTTGTTATAGTATCTATCTTTCCCAGTTTCTTCATCTCCTTTCGGTTTGTCGGTACGCTTCCGGTTCCGTATCCAGGTCATCCATTGTCTGGTCCAGGTATGACCCCCCATTTTATCATAAATATCTATCAGGTCATTTTTTCGTATGCCAAGTATTTCAGCTGCACGTCCATGTGATATAACCTGTTTTTAAATATAAGGATATGGCAGCATGGCATTTCTTTCCGGCTCTGTAACCTGTCCGGACAGCGTAAGATAAACAGCCATCTCCTCCCGATAAATTTAAAGTTTTGTCCTGATACAGTATAACATAGATGCTGCTGATTTAAAATGGCAGCATCAAATATTCAGACAATTCCAAGCTGCAGCATCCGAATTGTGTATGTATGGCAGACAATTCAGGGTAATCAAGCCATAAGTTCGAACATCATCCTTACACCAAGTTTCATCCCACTCTTTAGGTATTTAAAATTCGCTCTGGTAATAGTGTCTGTAAGATCTATCACCAATTCTTCAATCATGAATTCTGTCTGAACTTCATCAAGTTTTGAAAAATCCCTGTCTTTTACTTCCGGAGTATACTTTTTTATTTGCGTCAGTATACTGCTGTCATGCGTTTTGATGAAATCAAAATACGATTTGTCCTGACTTTCCGCCTTCTTTTTTAATGGAATGGTAGACTCCTCGCCATTTTCATAGATATAATCGATAAGCTCCCAGCAGTCGTAGCCCCGGTCGGCCAACACGTCACTGCGCTACCCCTCGCTTATTATAATGCTGATAGGATAGCCGTATACGTCAACCGCCGCATGGATTTTTGTACTGTTTCCGCCGCGGCTGTGGCCAATTTCATTCACAGGCCCATTTTTGGGGACTCCGGCGCTATGCTGATGGATCCGGACAATGGAGACGTCGATGGAAATTTCGCTTAATTCCGCTCCAAGGCTAAGTTTTTGAAGATTTCTTTCAAAATGCCGCAGTCCAGCCATTTACGAAACCGGCTGTAGACACTTTTCCATGGACCGTAATATTCCGGCAGATCCCTTGGCGCGCCGCTTTTTGCCATCCATACCATGGCGTTAAGCAGGCCTGTACCAAAAATAAAGGATAATATCTGATTATCCGTCAAATTATAGATTGGACAATCAAGATCATTCTGTCTGATTGACCATGGATCATCCATCAATCAGTTCATATAATGAAAGCATGCAATGTAAGAGATGAAAATTATGGATTATACTAATCGAGCTAAAGTTTACAATATATACAGAAAAGCTGATTATAGACTGACAAACAAAATAATTGAACTATTGTCACTTGAAAAAAACTCAATTATTGCTGATATTGGAGCTGGAACGGGTAATTATTCTCTTGAAATTCGTAATCAAGGATATAATGTTAT
Organism: Eubacterium plexicaudatum ASF492; assembly: GCF_000364225.2. GTDB lineage: Bacteria > Bacillota > Clostridia > Lachnospirales > Lachnospiraceae > Eubacterium_J > Eubacterium_J plexicaudatum. The sequence goes on along the minus strand of NZ_AQFT02000001.1, from coordinate 1,050,376 downwards.
TGCGATTGAACCATCAAGACAAATGATTGAAGAATGCGTTGATAAAAAACTTGTATATATTAATTCGCCTGCTGAATACATAGCATTAGACGATAATACGATAGATGGGGCAATAATAATTAATGCAATACATCATTTTAAAGATATATATAGTTCTTTGCGTGAAATAAGAAGGATAATAAAATCAGGTATGTTACTAATTTTTACGTTTGATCCTAAAATATGCAGTAAACTTTGGTTATACGAATATTGGCCATATTCAAGAATGTATCTTAATAAATTTTATATGGACATCAATGAACTTAAAGATATAGTATCTCAAATATGTGAAACAAAAGTAGAGGAAATTGCATTTGACATTCCTATTGATTTGAAGATACTTTTTCATCAGCACTTTGGGGACGTCCAGATTTATTGCTTGAAAATGAGCGGAGGTTGACGATGTCGTTATTTAACTTCATGAAACCTGCGCAAGTGAAAGAAGGTGTAGAAAAGTTAAGAAAAGATTTGACACTAGGGATTTGGCAAAAAAATATACTCATTTAGTAAATGCACAATTTATGATGTTGGTTGCAGATTTTTAAAATTGTATTTAAATCCAAAAAAATAACGACTACGGAGTAATATGTGAAATCTTAAAATCAATTCTGAAATATTCTAATTTATAAATAGTTATTTATGTAATTTAACTTGAATGTTAGAAATATTTGTAAAATCAATAAAGTATAGTACAGCAATCATACTAATAAATTTGTAATGCCCAAATATTGCAATGTTAAGGAGAAAATATATGAATAAAAATTTCATATCAATTTTAGATATATCAAAGTCGGAAATATTAAATTTGTTTCAAACAGCCAATAAAGGAAGAAAAATATTTCAGAATATTCTAATGCTCTTAAAAAAAAGGTTCTTGGTTCTTTATTCTTTCAACCAAGTACTCGAACACAATTAAGTTTTCAATCATCATTTGTTCGGTTAGGTGGTAATTATATTGGTTTTCAGATATAAATGAATCACGAAGTGGTCCACCATATTTTGAACCAATTGATGATTTAGGAAAAATAGCAAGTTTATATTGCGATGTAATAGTAATGAGAACAATAGATCAAATATAATGTCTGAAATATGCAGCACAGCCACTGTGCCAATTATTTCTGCAGGAAGTGGCAACGTTGAACACCCAACACAAACCTTAACTGACTTATTCACAATCCAAAGGTGCCTAGGTGATATATCTAATAATAATATCTTGATAATAGGGACTCCTAGGCAGAGAACTATTAATTCATTTCTAATTGGTTTAACTTATTGGGATAACATAACTATCCATATTTTGTGTCAAGAAGGTGTTTGTATTTCTTCTCAAGTAAAAGAACTGGCTCAAAAACATCCTATTAAATATTACAATACTATAGAACAACTGTTAGATGCAAATGTTATTCCTTCCATTTCAATTTTATATATAGATAAGATATTTTATGAAACAGAAAAAATAACCGATTTGTCATGAATCAAAAGCAATGGGACTTATTTTCAAAAAATTTAATCATTTGCATCCCTTGCCAAGAACTAATGAACTGCCTAAATTTGTAGATAATATGCCACAGGCAAAGTATTTCTTCCAAGCTGAAAACGGCTTATTTATGAGAAGCGCATTGTATTTGCATTTATTCAATTTGATCTAAATAATATAGTATGCAAATAGAATAGCGGAATACGGGCGCTTATGTATGAAATTATGTTTCTCATCAAAATCTATTTCTTGATTTGAGACATTGTCAAGAATGTTTTCTTTATAAAGACAATAATTACATAAGCAGTCCCTTTTCCATTGTTCAATTTCATTTGTATTTTATATTTATGACATTTTGACATTTATATAATTGATATGCCTTTAAATATTGTTTGTCATTAAAATATATGTAAGCCCTGTTTACCATAGCAGCAGAATATGCCGCTGTATCAGTTACAATATTTCCCATAGTATATTCATCTATAATTGCATCAAGTCTTTTTCAGCTTCAGATTTTGATTATTCCTATACATGATTAATGCCAAATTAACCTCTAGGCTTTACTCTCGAAAATCCCTTTTAATGGGATGCACTTTGCTTTTAAGATAAAATCATAAGATGCGGAAAAATCATTTAGCATAAGATAACACATTGAAATATTGTTCAAAACGCGTAAAAGATCATAGTTAGCATCTTGCAAAAAGTGGTATGAGCGTTCAAAACATTCCAATGCTTCTTCAATGTCTCCGCTATAAAAATATGATAATCCTAAATTATTATGACATGTTCCCATCATAATATTCTTATCGTTCATAATGCAGATTCTTTCAGCATAAAAACATGCTTTCAAATAATCCGATTTTATATTTGCATGGTATTCGATAAGCCCTTGTTGCGATAAAAAGTACTTAATAGTTTATCATCTAAGTCACTATTGCTGTTTATTATATCAAGAGCATATGTATAAATATCTCTAATTGTGGAAAATTCCAATATATGCTCATATGCTGACATTTTAATAAATAAACTTGTAATAAATCGTTATCATCATCTACTAATTCAACAAGGATATCTAATATGTAGATTGCCCCTGAATTTCAGAGTTACTTTTAATATACCCTAAATCAATTAATATTTTTGCATAATTAACAAGAAATAAAACCTTATTTTTAATGTCAAGAGATTAAGTTTATTAAAGATAATTTGCATATCTTATATGCTAAGTCATATTGTGAAGTGGATACTAACGCAGTAATAATTTTAGGAACAATAACTTCATTGACGGTTTCAATATCAACTTGATAAAGCATATGCAATAACATTCTGCAGTAATTCGTAATTATTAATATCATAGGATGACGAATAATTATAAAATCTATCGCTATCTTTAAACCATCTATAGGATTAATTTTTTTCAAGATATTTAGTGCTAAGTTAACTCTGGATGTATAATATTCATCTTTAATAAATTCACTGCTTAATATAAAATGGGCTAATATATTGCCAATTCTTGATAATCTCCCGATTCAATTAAATAATCGACAACTAATATTTAATGGAATCATGTTTTATAATTATTTCAATGTTTTCATATGTTAATATATCTTTATGCATTAATATATTATTGCTTCTTCATATGTATCAAATCAAAGTCAGTTCTATTTATTTTTCAATACAAAGACGACAAAGAGAGAGAAGCAAATAGGGCTTTGTATTTTTTCTAATAAACTAAGAAGACCTAATATATAAATTGTATAAGTATTTTTTGCTGTAAAGTATAAATAAGTTCACTAGTAAAATAGTGTTCACCAGATTGTTGCGTATCATTTTCAAATGTCTTTATCATTTTATTATTTCATAATCTTCAAATTTAAAGTCTGGGTAAGTTCTTGAGGATTACCTGACGTAATATTGTGTAAAGACTGCAGATAATTGAGTAATTCAAACGTTCTTTTCCAAAGATATTCTCTTGTGGCTCTAATTTAAAATTTGTTAACAGAAGATTATAATTATAAGTATAAATTCATCAAAATATTGGATTCAAATTTATAATAATTATTTTGTTCATCAATATTTTCTAATTCATGACAATTACGAGATGTTACAAAAAAGAAATTTTATATTTAAACCTATTTTCCAAGCGAAGTTTAGACAAGATGGTTTCCATGGTTTCTAATGAAGCATTATCCATCCAAATTATATCGTCTATACAAAATAAAATATTGCTATCATTATAATTCTGCTCTAAAAGGTGCATAATAATTTCAGATAAGCATACAATCATGGAGGTCTTCAAAGTTCGATCCATGATAAATTCTTTTGAAGCTTGCGATTGAACATTAAATTTATCGAATAAATCTTTTGACCATTGCAACGGTTTAAAATTAGGTATACAGTCTCTATGACCTCATATAAGTTTATTCTATGAATATTATCAAAATAGTTATATAAACAATTATGATAAGCTGTTGGATTTTTAACTTGTAGTGTTGTCATAATATTCGAAATAAACGAAAATTCTTGGCTTAGATCCTGCTTTTCACATTTGTAGATATTTTTACAATTTAAGAATTGAAAAACTGGTATATTTACACTTTTTAGAACATACTTCATAAGATAGGATTTACCGACTCCGGAGTCCCCCTCTATCCATATAATTACGTTTGTGCCGGAATTAAGTTTCTGAATTGCTTCATTAATGATTTTCGTTCTGTATCTCTATTAATAAAATCTTTCATTATTATTCTCCAATTCTTTAAAATATTAACAAATTATTGTTTTTATGTTATAATAAATTTGATTTTGCAAATATTTTTAATGTTTCATATAGGTAGGTTTTAATCTCTCAGGGTCTAATTCCCCGCAGCTCTGCTGCGTAACAAACTTTTCAAATAGTAGAGGCTGTGATATACTAAAGGAAAAAGGAAGGGGAATTGTGGGGTGAGTGAGTACATACACAAATCGCACAATGTATCAGTGCTTATGTATCATTTGTGTGTCCAGCGAAATATCGGCGAGTAGTAATAGATGATGAAGTAGACCAGGTGATCAGAGAAACATGTGAAGAGATAGAAAAGCGGTATGAGATAAAGTTTATAGAGGTAGGAACAGATAAAGACCATGTACATTTTCTGATACAATCCGTGCCAACATACAGCCCACAAAAATAATACAAAGAGTGAAAAGCATAATAGCCAAAGAAGTATTTGCCAAATGTCCCCAGGTGAAGAAAAAATTATGGGAGGGGAATTTTGGACAGACGGATATTATGTTGCCACAGTAGGGGAACATGGAAATGAAGCGGTGATATCAAAATATGTAAGAGAACAAGGGCAAGAAAAAGAGTATAAGAAGCTTTATCAAGCGCACTGGAGCCAAAACAGTTGAGCTTATGGGATTATATGTAGTGAAGCCACCCTTCAGATACCCCGCAGCTCTGCTGCGGGGTCGTTCATTTGCATATTATTTTTCATTAGATTATATCAGAATAAGGGTCACTATGTGGGCCTTGTTATTGTATTTTATATTATCATTTCCATAGTTACTCCTTTATCAGAAAGGATTAAACTATGACTATTGAAAGAATTATTTCGAATCCACAATTTCTTAAGAAAATTTTAAACATTCCCAATGAATGTGATATGTTAATTGATAAAACTTCTAAAATCAACTCTTTAACATCACACATTTTATTATTAATTTAGTGATCAAAGAAAACATACGCAATATAATCAAAGTATTTTTATTAAATATTCCAATTCATATGAAAATCGATTTCAAAACAAACTATGTCAAAATGAAATTGTTTTTACAATAATGTAAAAAAATAAATAGCGGTATCAATGTTATTCCCTATTGCTTTTATGCTGATGGCAATGATAGAGAAACCCTTTTAGTTCTTAAAATATATCAAATAGTTTTATACCATAACAGAAACTGAAATAACTGAACACTTAGTTATGCAATGTGTTTCATCATTAGCGTACTTTCACTCAGCTTTTTGGAATAATGCGAATATAATATCATTCAAAGCAGGAATAAAATTCACACGCTTAACTGATATAGATCAGATTGGTATTCACGATTTTATATCACAAAATTCACATTTTCTAACAAAAAGCGCCATAAAAATAATAAATAAGTCCGTTGATATTACCAAATATTTATTAAATGAAATCAATATTAGAAAGAAACTATCAATAATATGACATTAATAAATGGGGATGCGCATATTTATAACTTTATGTTTTCTAAAGATATACATAGTGCTCCAATAATAATTGATTTTCAGTTTGCTGAACCAGGATTGGGTTGTTTAGATTTAGCGCATCTTACAAGAAAAATACCTCCCCAAATGTTAACATATGAATTCTGCCATAATATTGTTCATGTATATTATCAATCATTGCTTAAATTTGGAATAAAAAATTATACATTTTCTGAATGTTTAATGACTATAAAAGTGTATATCTGTAATGGTCTTAAATCCTATATGGCAAAATATAATACTTAAATTACCAATAGAATCATGCATTTGTCGTTGAACAGTATTTTTAAAGTGTTTAACATTTTAGACTGTCAACAGCTTCATATTTAAAGGTGTCCGACGATTACTCAATCAGACAGAATGATCTTGATTGTCCATCTATAATTTGACGGATAATCAGATATTATCCTCCACTTTTATATCATAAACTTAACTTACTACCTAACATTTAAAAAATCCACATCTACATTTCTAGTATATTATATCATAAGTTCGACTACAATCAACACTTTTTACAATCAGCTCTGACGATTAAATTATGGATTATCAGTGCCAATTACATATATCTTTCAATATATTGCAACTTTTGATGATAGTATTTTAAAACAAAAACTCCCCCTGCTGTAATTTTGAAAACGCTTTTAGGTTATTGTGCCATATCCGGGCATCCCCCTTTCCAGTGCATTCCATTACCGGAACCTTATCTGAAAGCGCTTTCCTGTTTCATGCCTGTGTTCTGATAACTTTATATTCTGGAATGATTCAAATATCCGGCTGTGCTTTTCCGACAGGGACAGCGCTGTGCTTTTCCAGAGTTTTTCCCACGCCTCCATTATCTGGGATATCATATGCCCGATCTGTATCAGGTAATAATGGTTTTTCAATGCCTGATAGTTCCTGCTGAATAAATGTTCCAGATAATATCCGTGTTTTTTCTGCGCGTTAAAGCCTTCGTTTTCTATTTTCCACCGCCTCCTTCCGGCTTCCACCAGTGCAGCCACATTTTTCTGATTAACGGGAAGGTCCGTCAGAAACAGGAACCCTGCCTTTATGTTTTCTGTCTCCCCTTTCCTGCTTCCCTTTTTTATCAGCACATCCCGCTCTTCCCTGTATTCTGCAATGTTTACCTTATGACCGTTATAATCAATGTCCGTAACGAAATCATGCCAGCATGTTCCGTTAATGAGTTCCTGTTTCCGGCAGTTTTTCTCTGTTTTTTTCAGCCTGCCGTATTCATCTGAAACCGTCGGAATGCTGCCTTCCTTATACCGCAGAATATAGCGCCATCCGCTGTCGCGGCATTTTATGAAAAATTCTCACATGCATAAAGGCTGTCTGCGCAAAGGCAGACAGGAAGCTTTGGAAATTCTTTCTTAAGCCGTTCCATCAGTCTGTAGCATGCTTTCAGCTCACAGTCCTGTTTTTCTGCTTCTTCCCCGCCGGTATTTTCTACAAATTCTGTCATAATGCTTACAATAATGTCCGGATGGAGAACAATTTTGCTTCCAGTATATAATAGTAATATTCCGTATACTCCCTGCCAGTCCCCTTATTATGAACCCTGTACAGGCTTTTTGCATCCAGTTTTCTGCGGCTGCTGTGAATCTGCGTCCCGTCTGCAATCACCTGCCAGTATCTGTTCCGGATTCGTGCACCTGCAAATGCGCGGCTGCGCACCAGCCTGTATACAAGCCGGCAGACAGTATCCTGCAGTTCTTCCGGATCCAGCCTTTCAAGGTATTTATTTATCGTTTCCCAGTAAGGAATTTCATCTGCGGATGCGCTTTCCCCGCACATTTCCCAGATATTCTGTATAACTGTATCAGAATTAAATTTCTGGCTTGTTTTTCTCATGCTGCTGATATAGAATATAGAAGAAAGGATACGGGTCATGAGAAGTATGACATTGGGATAGGTAATGTAACTCTGATTTCTGGGATCTTCTGTCTGTTTTAACAGGCGGGCCAGGTCAGGGAAAAAATGTTTTATAACCTTAACAAGTTCTACTGCAAGATGAAACTGTTCCAGATGTTTACGTGCCTCTTTCCGTGTCACTTTTGTTTTCATAAAAAAGCCTCCCTTCTTTACGTGGATAATGCGAAAAAATAATTTTGGGTTAATTATATTATCGCTTATTTTCCCGCAAAATGGGAGGTTTTTTTGCGAAAAATTTTAATCGTCAGAGCTGTTTTTACAATACTTATACATATTTAAAAGGCTTCCCGAATTAATCTTCTCTCTTCAACCAAAATAAAAAATTCCAAATTACATCCCTTATAAATAAACAATCTAACCCTGTACACCAAAAGCATTTTAATTACAATAAAAACATCTTGACAAAAAACCTCCTTCACACTATACTGTACTTACTATACATATACAGAAAGACAACAAAAAAAGGAATGCACAAGCATGAACATTGTTATATCAAATCAATCAGGAGTACCCATTTACGAACAAATAAAGGAACAAATCAAAGCATCTGTTTTAGCAGGCGTTTTAGTCGAAAATGATCCTCTGCCCTCGCTCCGTCAACTTGCTCGCGATTTGCAGGTAAGTTTGATAACTACAACGAGAGCATACAGTGAATTGGAATTGGAAGGGTTTGTTCGGACAATGCCAGGAAAAGGTGTTTATGTAAAGAAAATCAATGATGCTTTTGTTCGTGACAGATACCGGAAAGAAGCCGAAGATGCCCTGACTGCTGCTGTCCGGCACGGAAAGCTGGCAGGCTTATCACCAGATGATCTTCATACCATGCTGGACACCATTGAGAGGACAATAAAATGAATAAAGCAATTGAAATAACCAACCTTAGAAAACAATACAAAAATTTTTTGCTGGATAATATCAGCTTTTCCGTTCCCGGTGGTTTTGTATGCGGATTTATCGGTGAAAACGGCGCCGGAAAAACGACTACCTTAAAACTGATTTTAGGTATGATTGGGAAAGACAGCGGCAGCATTCGGCTGTTTGGCAAACCTGCGGAAGATGTTTCTTTGAAAGAAGATATAGGCGTTCTGTTTGAACAGCCCTATTATCAGGAGGACCAGACACCCATTGATGTAGAAAAGCCATACGCCCTTTCTACAGAAATGGAACAGCACAGCTTTTCATCAATACCTGGTGCAATTTTCCATTGATCCGAAGCAGAAGTATCAACGATGTCACGCGGTATGAAAATAAAGTTAGGCATGGCAGTCACACTGGCGCATGACGCAAAGTTATTATTGCTAGACGAATCAACTTCGGGCCTTGATCCTGTTGCCCGTAACGAAATGCTTGGAATCCTCCGTGATTATATGGTGGAAGAAGGCAGAACGATATTCTTTTCTACACATATAACCGGCGATCTTGAAAAAATCGCCGACTATATCACCTATATCAAAGGCGGCAGAATTTTATATAGCGGACTGAAAGACGAATTGATCGAAAAATATTGTCTCGTAAAAGGCGGCACCGAAGATCTGCCACTGGCAAAACGTAAACAAATATTGGGATTGCGTGAATATCCCGGCGGTTTTGATGGTATGATTCCAATCAAAGATATTGCCGGTTTTCCCGGCAGTGTGATTACGGAAACGGTTTCCCTTGATGATATTATGGTTCGAATGAGCAAGGAGGTTGTGGCATGATAAAGCGAATGGCGATATTGGATTGGAAAGCGATGAGGTGCTTTCATCTGCGGATTTTTCTGATTCCTGTAATTTCTTTAACGACTGGTATTATTACGGCGTTGTTCGTTATTCCGACCAATGTTTTATGTTCCTGTTTTTTCTCTTAATACTTTTGCAGTAGAAGAAAAAGGAGATCGCAACAAACTGTATTTCACACTGCCGTCAGTCGTTCCGCCGTAGTAGCCGGCAGATATGTTTTATCCATTTGTATGGGGTTGATGGGATTTTGACCGGTATCCCTCTGGCTGTTTTTGCAGACCGCTTTTCACTGTCACATTATTACGGCCCGCCTGAATGGTTTATCCCGGTTATGACGATCAGTTATCTGCTGTTTTCCATTTTTAACCTTTGTATGTTCCCCATATTGTTCAAAATGGGATATCATAAGGGGAAGTTTTGGGGCATGTTTGTACCGCTCATACTCTTTACAACGCTGTATTGTACATGGGTAATGATTTCATCTCTGCCCGGAAATGAATATCTGCTCTTTCATGCCCTCAGATATGCCAGTAAACATATGTTTTTGGTAAATGGCGGTATTCTTGCAGCCGGTACTTTGATTTTGCTGATTTCATTTTTGCTCTCAAAAAAGATCTATTCAAAGCGAGAATTTTAATTTCAAACATGACAAAACTATGTTAAGTTACCTCTGTCTTTTTATATACCGTGTAAAGTACTGGAACCGAAATACAATAAAGCAATAAATATATTGCTACAATAAGCGGTACGGCGCCTACCACCCTGTTTCCTATCTGATAAGTATAAAAAAGCCCAACCGCATTGCATATTTGAAGCAACTGATCCGGAAAAAGCCCCGGTATCTTTGATCGTACGGACATTCCACTTAAAAACGACGTCATAAATATTAAAAGAAATGGTATCGTCACTACGAATACACTCAAACGGGTTTTTGCCGATACTAGAGTGTGTCTTAAAATTGCGGACTATTGTTCATTTTAACCAAATAAGTATGGATGCCAAAAAGATAAAGCCAAGATATGTAGAAGCCAGTTTATCATAAGTGTGGCAATACGCCGAAATATTTTGAGCTTTAGAAAATATTTTTCGACAAGATGTCTTTCTTTGAACTTCCACCAGTCACATTTGCGCTTGAATTTTGCTCCTTTTTTTGATGGAATGGTAGGCTCCCCGCCATTTCATAGATATAATCGATAAGCTCCCAGCAGTCATAGCCCCGGTCAGCCAGCACGTCGCTGCCGGCAATATCTATGTTTTCGAGTACAGGAATGGCATATTTGACATCACTGCGCTGACCCTCGCTTATTATAATGCTGATGGGATAGCCGTATGCGTCAACTGCCACATGGATTTTTGTGCTGTTTCCGCCGCGGCTGTGGCCAATTTCATTCACAGGCCCATTTTTTGGGGCTCCTGCGCTATGCTGGTGGGCCTGGACAATGGAGGCGTCAATGGAAATTTCGCTTAACTCCGCTCCAAGGCTAAGTTCTTTGAAGATTTCTTTCAAAATGCCGCAGTCCAGCCATTTACGAAACCGGCTGTAGACACTTTTCCATGGACCGTAATATTCTGGCAGATCCCTCCATGGTGCGCCGCTTTTTGCCATCCATACCATGGCGTTAAGCATTAGCCTGTTGCTTTTTCGTGGCCGGCCTGGTTTATTTGTTTGTTCAGGTGGAAGCAATGGAGAAATTTTTTCCCATTCCTGGTTTGTTAATTCGTACCGTTTCAACATAATTAACACCGCCTCTTTCTTTTATTATAACACAGAAAGGGAATAGGAATATATGATTTGTGCAATTTTTACATACACAATTTATATAGTTTGTGTAGTTTTAATTTTAAGACACACTCTAGTACTCCATCCGGGCAGAAATTACCGTTTATTACAGCCTGATTCACGCCATTGCTTCGTTAAAATTTCTAGTCGATGGAACCACATCGCCGTTAAAATTTTGCCTTGCACTGACGCGAATCAGTCAGCACTAAACTGTAATTTCTGCCCGGATGGAGCACTAGCGTGTGGCTTAAAATTGCTTTCTGTCAACTGTGCGTCACAGTTTGCGGGAAATTTGTCCCGAATGAGGGAGGCGTAGCGGGCTACGTTGGCCGAATGAGGGACAAATCTCCCGCAAAGTGGGACGTACAGATGGCAGGAATGAATTTAAGACACACTCTAACATAGAGAAAGTTCACTGATTAAATTGCGAAAACGTATGCGTTCATTTGGGTCTAATCCTGCCGTTGGCTCGTCAAGTATGAGGATTTTAGGATCATTTAATTTACTTTAGACCAGTCGGAATAAAGAATCTTACCGCCGGTTTCCCTGTATGCCCGGATACTTACGTAGTAGGTTTGTTTCCGTTCCAAATGCTGATTACTTCCACGGTATTTTTATTCTTCCACGTACCCTTCCATGCCATTGCCATCCAATGATTTATCCTTAGAAAATCTTATAATATAACCATCCGCCTGTTTCTGCCTCTTCCAGCGAAGCGTAATACTCCACTGCCGCCTTTTACGGAAGAAAACGATGTTCCTTTCGGGCATTGAGGAGCCTGCAGGATGCTGTCAGCCCGTTTCCGGCTGATGCGGTAATTTCTGCATCCCCTGCTTTTTTACGGTAACAACCCTTTGGAGTCTACCTGTGCTACAGACGGATCGGAGGATGTAAAGGTAATGCTATCCTGATAATTACAAAACGATGTGTTATCGTCAATGACAACTTTCACTCTGGCAGTCAGCGCAGCCTGTTTTCCAATTCCAAGCGCCAGGCCATCTGAGACACTTTCGTCTCCCTGAAAAATCTGCAGCCCGTATCCGTGCTATGTATTCCAAACCGGATGACTACCGGATTGGCACATAATCGGCTGCTTTCAGCTTCCATTTTCCAACCAGGAATTCTCCCTTAAGCGTATCCAGAGCCGTTGCTTTCTCAATCTCTTCAAAACATCTTCATACCGGCTGATAACTGTCTTTCTCCCAGGATAACACGCTTCGATTTTCTCCATGATCTCAAAAATATTTTCTGTATGGGCATCTGGTCGTAGCCGTTGGGAAGAAGGATATGGTCCGTGACAGCTCCCCGGTCTAAAACCGGGAAGTAATTCCAAACCCATTCAGTATCTGAGGCAGTCTGGCAGTCTGCCCAAAAGAATCCGGCAGATAGCCGATCATCATCCTTGGCCCGAATGCCTCACAGTCCATTTTCCATAAAGAAGATTTCTGACAATGGATTCGCCTCCCACTACCATTTCATCCGTCTGCGTATACCATGATCCGATAATCAGCTTCCCCTGCCTGATAAGTTCGGTAAGTTCTTCCATATCGTTACCAGCAGGATTTTTGACTCCTCTGCTGTAAAATACCATTCCCTGTCCCAGTGAAAATGAGGAACAATGTGTATCTGATCTGCCATCTTTTATCCCTCTTTGCTCCCATGTTCCACAGAATAACCATATCATGGATTGCTGGTGATATTGCACCTGATAGTCAATACATCTCAGATTTTTCTCAGCAATTCACAAAAATATTGGAATCTCCTACCCCGGCAAAAATACGGCACCTGGCCTTTCTCATAATAGCAGCCACCTGTTCTACCTGTGTTTCGTCAATGATATCCAAGGTCTTGACAATATTTCCCGGAAGCATTTCCATCAGCAATCTGCTAAGTGTCTTATTTTGAGGACGCGACTCGTTTTGCACGGCAAATTTCAATTCGGCAAATCCACTGTATCCCAACTTCTTTGACAAACGCATGATTGAATTCGGTGCAATATATAAATCTTTGTCCATTTTCTGTATGGAAAGCCAGCTAATGTCCTTTTTGTGCTTTTATATATGCAAGGATATCATCCTCCGTTTCATTTGTCTGCATCTCCATATCTTTTATCCTTTCGGAAAATGTCATATTTTCTGTCTTTTGATATTCCATATATTCTCCTTTGAACCGCGGCATACCGTTTCTTTGGACTGTGGTTTCCACATAACCAAACTATGTGAGTTCACACTCCCAAACTTCATGATACATATCTCTGTTTTTATCCCATTCGTTATAAGCTTCACTCTCTGTTTTATGAAATCCAAACTTTGCGTAAAGATGTCTTGCTGATTTAAGAATATCGAGTGTACCTAAAGTGAGATACACGTATCCTTTTCTCTGCAAAAATTGATCGCTATTTTAAGCAATTCATTTCCCAGGCCCTGCCCCTGCAAGCTAAAGTCCACACCAAAACACCTTAATCGAGCCTTGTTTGCTCCTTTTTAATAATAGCAATATCGCCTACAATTTTTCCGCCAAGTTCGGCAATCCACATTTGGCTACCCTCTAAATCATTATAAAGTTCTGCCATTCCTTCCAGCATTTCCTTTCATAAAAACCATTAAAGTTATACTGCTTCTCATAAAGCTTATATTGAAAATAGCAAACCATACTGGGATCTCCCGGTTTATATGTACGAATAGAAATGCATGCTTCATTCCCGCGTACCTCCTTTATCATTCTCTCTTAATACCTTTTCAATAAATTCCATTGCTTCACAAAGTTTCACGCAAATATCATCATCCAACATTTTGAGCTTATCAACAATTTGCTGATTTCCATTCATATTGATCTGATGTGCTATTTTTTCACCTGCCTCAGTCAACCATATTTTTTTAACCCTTTGCTTCCTAAAATAAGTTCCCTTGTCAAAAGGCCATCCTTTTCAAATTTCATAAGGATTCTGCTAATATAACTTTTATCCGTATTTAAGTGTTCACATAATTCGGTAGCATTGATTCCCGGACAAATATGTATTTCAAATATCACTCTTGATTCCGTCCATGAAAAACCTGTTTTCAAATACTCCTTATTCATTACTTCCAACCATGCGGTATAATAACGATTAAAGTTACGTATCTTTTGACTATATCATCGTTCAAATTTTCTTCCTCCCTTTTGAGTTGACAAAATCAACTTATATTATAAAACATTGAGTTGATTTTGTCAACTCATAATGTTTTTGCGGTTAAGGGAAACGCAATATCCGGTCTCTTTTTATAAAAAATCCCGGAAACGCCCATTTTTATGCATTTCCGGGATTTTATCCGTTACTATTTCCTTACAGGAATCTCCCTAATTCTTTTAAATCGTAAGCGATGAACAACCTACCGTTCCCCTGATGATATGTTTAGGTGTAAAATAGTTTATAGCGGCAGCTGAGGCTTGTTTTCAGGTGTTATCGTTTCAACATCAATCAGCCCTGTACAGTGTTCTTTGATAAAACTGCTCCATGGAAGAAGTATTTCAACCGCAGCAGGATCATCTTTATGATCGGGCATATACAGCAGCAGGATATAAAGATACTGGAATACATTTAACTTATTGGCCTTTGCAGTTTCTATCATGCTGTAAACAAGCGCACCTGCTTTAGCACCCGCAACGGATGTATGGAACAGGGAATTTTTCCTTCCGATGGCATAAGATTTTGCACGCCGCTCCGCTGCATTGTTTGACAATTCGCATCTGCCGTCCAACAGATAGCTCTGCAGCGTTTCTCTGTGGTTTATCGCGTAATTGACAGCTTTTTCCAGCTTGCTGCCGCCGAGCGGCTTTAGTGTTTCGACCCATGCCCAGAACTTTTCCCAGACAGGCGGCTCCTTTTCCAGGCGTTTTGCTTTCCGCAGGTCCGGTTCCATGCCTTTGAGCCCTTTTTCAATGAAAAAGAGCTTGTTGAAGAACATGAGCCCGATTTCAGCCGGGATTATGCTTTTCATTTGTTCCGGGCCTGGAAGCGGGATGTCTTTTACTTCCGTTTCTGAATTTATGTCCAGCAGTTTCAACTGCTTCTGCCGCTCTGTCGGGAGGGCTTCGTAAAACTTCCTGCGGCAGTGTGCACAGCACACAGCGAGTATTACATCTTCTACCTTGTTATAGTCGCTGTACCCGTCGCACTGTACGATGCCGGAAAATCCATCCAGGAATGCCTTTGGAAAATCCCCGCTGCGCCCCGCCTGGTATTCGTAAAGCACGATCGGCGGCAGGCCATCGCTTCCGCTTAAATACAGCCACATATACGAAGTGGATTCTGCGGCCCTCCCTTTTTCACGCAGCACCTGGCATGTGGTTTCATCCGCATGGATGACCCCTCTCTGCAGGAGGAGTCCATGCAGACGGTCATATACCGGCTGGAAATATTCCAGGGCGCATCTGATATACCAGTTCGCCATGGTCTCACGAGGCAGTTTCAGGCCAAGCTGGGCCATGCAGGCTTCCTGGCGGTAGTATGGGACACTTGCAAAGCTTTTATCAAACATGACATATGCTACAGCAGACGGCGATGCCGGGCTGTGCGGCAGCAAAGGCGCAGGCGTTTGCGCCTGTACGATCGTCCCGTCACCGTCCTTACGGCATTCCGGACAGATCAGCTCCTCCTGCATATAACGGACACGTTCCACTTTTGCCGGGGTTATGCGCAGCTCTGTGCGGACTTCCTTACGCCCGAGCGGCATCATTTCCGCATTGCAGTACGGACAGCGGCGGTCTTTGTCCGGGACAGGTATAACGACATCACGGACAGGGATGTCTGCATAGCGTTCATCCCTTGTTGTTTTTTTCTTTTTTGCCCGTGTGTGTTCTTTTACCGTTGTTTTTGAGGCTGGATCTTCTGTTTCCACTGCGGCATCGGCCTGGGAGGTTTTTATTTTTTCGCTTTTTGTTCCGAACAGCTGGCGCTTGAATTCTTCAAGCGTCTCCTCCAGGCCGGCCTTCAAAAGACGCAGGTCATCCACAAGGGAGCGCAGGTCCGCGATCGTCTGTTCCTGTTCCAGGATGCGTGCATCCTGGGACAGTATATGCGCTTTCATCTGTTCCACCATTTCTTCCAACAGCCGTGTGTATTCTTCATTATCAGCCGGCATATGCGCCCCTCCGTATTTCTTTCTGCTTATATTATAAATTATAAAGAAATGCGGGGGTGAAATCAAACCGTCCATAACTGCATGATAGGCAGTTTGACGGATTGGAAAATGGTGAAAAAAACTTCTAAATGCTGTTTTTAAGGCAGTTTGTCCACAGTATTCCGAGGGCAGGGCAGCGGCATATGCGGACAGCCCGCCCGAAAAAATCCGGCAGCGTGGATAACTTTCAAAAACGGCGCCAGCCGCCGGAAAATAAATTTTTAAATTTCATCATAATGCACAAAAGGTCAGAAATCTTTCCTGCCGGAAGGCTGCACTGCATTCGGCTGGCAGATGGAGAGTCCTTCCGGAAGCCAGCGCAGCTGCTGGCGGGTGAGCAGCCTGACTTCTTTCGCATCGCGCGGCCACTGGAACTTTCCATTATCCAGCCGTTTCGTGCAGAGCACAAATCCCGTCTGGTCAAAGTACAGAGCCTTGAGCGTATTTCTTTTTCTGCCGCAGAACAGGTACAGTGCATCTGCATAAGGATCCATCTGGTAAGTGTCGCGGATAAGGGCCATAAGGCCGTCGAAGCTGCGCCGCATATCCGTGCGCCCGGTGACGATATAAACTTTTGTATCACCGGACAATGCGCCTAACACAGAGATCCCAGCGCCAGAAGCGTATTGCGAATGATGTCTTCTGAAGCGCCTTCTAAGATTTCAACACGGTATCCGGATATCCTGACTGTGACAACAACACGGGCAGACGGGACCTGCATTGCACCACCGGCGGGATCCTGTGGATAAAGCACCGGATCAGCAGCCATTTCCAGAGGAACCACTTCGTGTTTCTGCCCAGAAGCAGCTGTCTGTGATCCTGGTATGCCACAGGACTTTTTTCTTAAATCTGCGGCTTTATTATAAAATGTTTTTATGGATATAGAACGTGTCTGGCACCAGTTTTTGACAGACAGGCCGCTGGCGCGGCACTCCTGGATTAGCTCCAGCCATTCCTGGTCGCTGCGTATTTTCTTTGACATAGCATCATCTCCTGATAGTTATTTTAGAGCTGATAGCAGCAGCGGATGCCAGACAGATGGCTGCCGGACTGCTTGATCAAGAACTGATGTAGATATTCGCTCCAAGTTGCTATCATTATAGGGCAAAATCCTGTTCTTGTGGGACGGCAGGTTATTCATCGCTTACTTTAAATCGTCCATTGAATTTCTCTTCCTCGTTCTACAAGCAAAAATTTATCGTTTTATTTAACTCAGTGATAAATGGATGCTATTTCATTTCCACAATAATAGAGCCTTCCATTATCTTACTATCCTCAAGTAAACTGCCAAACAGACTTTTTGATACATCTTCAAAAGTTAAATTCTCATTGTCCGTAAGCACGACATAATAACTATCTGATTCAGCATTAGGCATTCTGCCAGTTAACTCCAATCTAAATTGATAGGTTCTATCATCACATTTCCATGTTCCATTATTCATTTCATAATATGTGGCTATAATTCTATCATTCTCTGACCTTTCATATGTTTTCGTAATGTCAGTTTTTCCACAACCTATGAGCAATACCAGCAAAAGCACAATCATAATTAGCGTCCTTTTCATCATTCAAATCTCCTCGTATTAGTAAATTTTAATTATCAGTTTCCGTTTCTGTTTTTGTAATAATATACCATCAACACAAAAACGAAAGAAATAATCTGTGCAGCCATAATCCGGACAATTTGTAGTTCGTCTGTGCCCTTTAGCGAAACAACATGCAGCATGTTTGTAGCAACGGTATTATTAAATAAATGGTCACCAAGCCCTGCCCATAGATTTCCTGTTATGTAGTAAAGAAGTCCCCACTTGATTCCCATAATCCCTGCTAGAATCATATAACCGATACCCATTAGAAGCATTGCCGCAAATGACATTTCACCATTTATATAGCTTCTGATGGGCATTACAATGTGCCAGACACCAAACAAAAATGCGGCAATATAATTCGCTTTCATAAATGGCTTTGTTTCAGAGAGCGTTTTAATAAACAGCCCGCGAAAAACACCCTCTTCCATCCATACATTAATAACATTGAACAATACACATAACAGAAAAAAACGAAACCCGTATTCTTTATTTGAGAACCTGTTAACGAAAAACTGCTGATATACAGTTCTAAATATGCAGGATTGCCTTGCAGAATAAAATCGCCAGTTCCAGTCCATATGAAATGGCAAAGCAAACGCTTCCCAATAACAAACCTTTCAAAATACCGCTCACAAAACCGTTTCTATGAAATCCAATATCGCTCCATGAAAGATGAAGCACATTTTCTCCAATAGCCGTTTTATCTGTTTCAATCAGAAAATATTCTACAAACCTCACGGACAAACAAAGCGTGAATATTGCTATGCACAAATGATCCGGTCTGCTTTTTATGTTTCTCCCCATACGGTTACCGCTCTTTACCTCTTCCTTTTTCTGCTTCAATTTTCTCCAAATAAACAGCTTTATGATAACGGCAATTATCAAAGGAACAATCGTAAATATACCATAATACAAAATGCCTGTATACCATGGTGCCCATTGCATATCATATAACCCGGGATATGTCCTGTAATCCAAATATACATATATTGCATGCCCTACAAAGGCTCCCATCAATGAACTGATCGATATATTCAAAATTCCGTCCGGCTTCTTTAACATAGAATTTGTAACACATTTCTCCGCCGGCTTTCCCTGGCTGTCCCCGCTTACCTTCGGCCCTTTTCCATCTTCTCCTTCCCCGGAACGGTCAGCCTTTCCATCTGCATGGTCAGCTTTCTGGTCATCAAAAAGATTTTTCGGTTGCCGTTCTCGTCCTGGCCTACCCGGTACAGTCCCGTAGGCTTTTTTTCCGACTTTTCACTGCTGATGTATTCATCCTGTGGTTCGGACAGCCTGCCGGATTTTTTCTTCTCTGTAACTGCCTTGTGCCTTCTCTATAGTCACTTTACAGCCGCCCTTACAGACAGCTTCCTTTTTCTTTTTCGGCTGTAGAAAGAAAGTAACGTGTTAATCCATTTGCCGCAGGATACCTTCCGGATGCTGCGAAAGGATCAGCAGCACATGGAGTACAAATCTATTCTCCTGTGTCTCTATACTCATGGCACCGCCATATTTTTCAGCCACCTTCTTTACATTCGACAGGCCTGTCCCTTTTTTGAACGCGCCTTTCCCATGGAAGCTGTTTTCTATTTCCATCATAAGGAAATCTCCCTGGATACGCCCGGACACATGGACATATTTTTCCATACCGGCATCCGGACTTTTTACTGCCTGAATCGCATTGTCCAGTGCATTTGACAGGATAATACAGATATCAATGTCCCGCAGACTGCAGGGATATGGCAGAAGGAGGGAACAGTCCACATCGATCCCCATGCTTTTGGCAATCCCCAGCTTATTTCCCACCAAAATATCCACTACCGGGTTATTGGTACTGCAGGGGAATGACATTTTTTCCGCCATATCATCCATATCTTCCATATATCTTACCGCTTCTTCCAGTTTCCCGCTCTGCAGAAGATTTTTCACCACTGCAATGTGGTTCCTGATGTCATGGCGGAACGACTTTGTTTCATCGTAACGGGTCTTCGCTTCCTCCACATACCGGTTCAGGGAATACTCTTCCTGTTCCAGCAGTGAAATTTCAGTGCTGAGGCGGAAATTCTGCTGTAGCTTCTTATAAGAGAACAGAATGCAGAATAGGCTTAAAAGTCCCAAAAGATGCATTGCGAGCAGCTGCCAGTGGCTGAGCAGATACTCGAAAGATCCGTCCTCACCAAAGACCACATACTGGTAATCAAATGAAAGCGTATTAATGTACTCACTCATAATAAAGATCATCAGGATCGGAATGAAAACCAGAAACATTTGCTGCATTTCCGATGCGGTATGAAGAGGATGCGTTGCATCCCTTGGATAAAAAACATCCCTGGAAAAATAGCGATACACCATATAGTAACAAACCCCTGTCAGAAAAAGTGACGCGGCCTCACTGGCCAGCATGGCCGCAATACCGGCCGTATCATAAAAAAAATATGGCAGCCATGCGTATAACAGGCCTATCAGAGAATTCACAATCCCATAGCAGAGCAACATGATTTCAGTTGTCAGGGCTGCATACAGAAGGGAAGACTTAAAATCCGCATGGCAGACCAGAATCCCACATACCGTAAGAAGAAATACCATCACCACGAAGCCAGTCACCGTGCCAACTGAGAGGAAGCGGGTGACAATTACCGCACATACTCCAAACAGGAAATAGAATGGGAACAAAAGTTTCTTTTTCAGGATTTTTGTCAAGAAATAAAACTGAAAGACCCCCTCAATGAGGCCTATAATATATATGTTGAAAAATCTAAATACTCGACCATGTTACCTGCCCCCGTATATAAAAACTCTTATATATTTTTCATATACTGCAGAACAACACCGGAGAACTCCTTGCTCCGCAGTCGTGATACGGGAATCTCTTTACCATTATCCATACAGGCAGTCCCGTTTTTATAGCCTTTTAAATGTTTCAGATTGATTAGATAGCTCCTGTGGCATCGGTAAAAACGCTTGTCCAGCTTTGTTTCCAAATTTTCAATCCGTTCATAATAATCAACAACCTCGCCGGAAGCCAGGTTCAGATATATTTTCCTGTCTATGATCTCACAGAAGACAATCTCATCCTTTGGGATGATGCGGCCCTCATATCTCTTTTGCACCAGCAGGCTGTCTTCGCTGGCGTTCTGCATGGAAGCACAAAGGCGCTCCATGGTCTTTTCAAATTGTTTTTTATCCACCGGCTTGACCAGATAATCATAGGCCTGTACCTCAAAAGACTGGAATACCATCTCTTTCAGTACCGTAATGAAAACTAAAAAGCCCCGGAACTGATCCGCCCTCAGTTTCCTTGCCGTTTCCATACCATCCATTTCCTTCATCTGGATATCCAGAAACAGGATGTCGATCTGCGCATTGTAACTCAGTAGCTCTTCGCCACTGGAAAACATACGGAGGCTGATCTCCTGGTTCTTTTACCAAAGAAATCAGAGACCATTGACCTTATATGATCAGACATATGTTTTTCATCATCACAGATTGCAATACGGATCAATGCGCCACCTCCTCGTCATGATATCGCCAGCGGCAAAAGATAAACTTTTGCCGCTGCCATTATTATAGTCTGCTAAATAAATCAAAACAATTTAATTGCTGTGAAATGTTTATCTGTTGCCGTAAAATGCTGCATAAAATCCGATCTATCACTCAGGTATCACTCAGGATATTTTACCCTTGCGGGAACAGCCCCATTTGCAAAAACGGGAACTGATAAGGAGCATCTGCCGGCCAGCACAAGGGCAGCTTACCAAAGATGGTCACAAAGTCAATGAACCTGGAATTAGAAGCAAAATAATTGCTGTTCATTGGTTGTAGTACCGCTGTTTCCTATGAAAAGAATTCAGTCCACCGCCCTAATCCTCTCCACAAGGGAAAGCCTTCCGGTATAACGGACCGCACAGACCGAGAATACCGCCTGTACCAGAAACAGCGCAGCTGCAAACACCAGAACCTGGAACACCGGGAAATGGTACGTGAGTTTTCCAAACAAACCAATCTGGTCTAATACCCTGCACAAGGCCAGGCTGCACACAGTTCCAAGTGTCAGAGTCACAAGCAGCGTGATCCCCACATAGTACAGACACTCAAAGGACAGCATCTGGGACAGCTGGCGGCCGCTCATGCCAACAGACTGGAACACGCCGAATTCCTGCTGGCGGGTAAGAAGTTTCCCAGATAAAGATCCACCATTCCAAAATAGCTGAAGCTGTAAAAGGTCCGGTCCGCCGGGATTCCCATTTCTCCTTTAACTCGCAATCTTACCATCCTCAATCCGTACAATACGGTCGGCAAGTTGGGCAATCTCATTGTTATG
Source organism: Eubacterium plexicaudatum ASF492 (assembly GCF_000364225.2). GTDB lineage: Bacteria > Bacillota > Clostridia > Lachnospirales > Lachnospiraceae > Eubacterium_J > Eubacterium_J plexicaudatum. The sequence goes on along the minus strand of NZ_AQFT02000001.1, from coordinate 1,028,085 downwards.
GGTAATCATGACAATGGTTTGGTTAAACTCCATGCTGGTACGCTTTAAAAGCCCCAGTACATCGGCGCTGGTCCTGGAATCCAGGTTGCCCGTGGGTTCGTCAGCCAGGATGATAGCCGGCTTGGTAATCAATGCGCGGGCGATAGCAACACGCTGCTGCTGTCCGCCGGAAAGGTTGTTCGGCATATTGTGGAGCTTATCTTCCAATGCCAGCATCCTTACGATCTCGTCCATAAATTTCTCATCTGCCATGTCGCCGTCCAGCTCCACAGGCAGGACAATATTTCATAGACATTCAGGATCGGGACGAGGTTATAGTTCCGGAAGACAAATGCTCCTTTCCTTATCTCCGTCCAGTTTTTCAGGACATACAGGTATACCCCTGTGGTGTTCCAAGGCTTTTCGCCTGTTGATAAGGATATTGTAAAATCCAAATGTCACAAAAATGTCCGAAGCAGCATAAAAAATACGTCTGAAATGTTGCAAGACTCGGACATTTCAGCCGAAAACCTGCCACTGGCAGCTTTGTCGGCACACTACTGTGAAAAAATTATGTCAGACAGCCAGAAATGGCCATCCGACATTTGTTATCTTGTAGGGAGCATGACAGAAAATTCCGAACCCCTGCCCGGCTCCGAAGTTACCTTGATATAGCCGCCCTGCCGTGTTATGATCTCGCGGGTCAGATACAGTCCAATACCCACGCCCTGCTGTTCGTGTACTCCTTCCTCACGATAGAAGCGCCGGAAAACAGCAGCCTGATTGCTCTCGGAAATACCCTTGCCAGTATCAGACACACTAAGTTTTACATACATTTCCCATTGTTCTACTGAGACCCGGATAGCACCTCCAGCCGGAGTATATTTCACCGCATTGTCCAGCAGATTGAACACGGCTTCCGTCGTCCATTTGCTGTCGTGGGAAAGGCAAAGATTCTCCGGGCAGTCCACTGTAACGGAAATATTCTTTTTCTCCGCCGCATATACAATACCGCTTAAGGCCATCGCCAACGTATCAATCAGAGGGGTATCTTTCTTTTCCAGCCGAATCGCCCCAGTTTCCAATCGTGAGGTCTTCACAAGGGCCTGGAAAAGAAATTCCAGCTTGTCCGTCTGGTTCCGGATGCCTTGCAAGAACTCCCGCCGCTCTTCTTCTGTGACAGACTTTGAAAGCAGCGTGTCTGTCACCATTTTCAGGTTGCTTACCGGCATCTTCACCTGATGGGAAACGTCCGATACCAGCATCTGCAGCTCCTGCCGTTCCTCATCCACCTTCCGCCGATTCTCCTGCATGATGCCGTACAGCCGTGACAGACGGTAGCTGATACGGGCAAAAAGTGTTTCACTGTCCACGGAACGCGCAGGCTCTCCGCTTCCGCTTATCATCTGATCCATTGCCTGGCACAGCTCCCTGGTAAATATGGAAAGCCGTTTACTGAAAACAACTGTCAGTAGGAACATCCAGGCAAGAGCACAGAGCATCAGCAGTCCGCCGGTGGTAAGCACCCAGATCTCGCCTGTCATCCATAAAAGAACGGCACAAATGGCCAACATGGAAGCCACCATACCGCCACATGTCAGCAGGAATATCTTTTTTACAGAGATCCGTCCCAAACTCATTTTCTCTGGCCTCCCATCCATTGGTATCCAATCCCATAAATCCTTTTGATGTAAGTATCACCTTCTGCCTCAATCTTGCCCCGGATCCGGCATAAAAAGCATGACAAACAATGCAACAAGATAAATGCAAGTCTAATTTCTCCCCCTCCGTGTCCAGTTTTAGTATACCACTTCAATTTGACGAACCGGCAATTCCGGAGGGAATGAAAAGTGCCCCGGATGATCGTATGCCCGGAGCACGTTCTATTTGGCAGGGATTGCAATCATTACTATTACTTTGTCCTGACCTTTTTTACTTTAGACCAGTCGGAATAAAGGATCTTTCCGCCGGTTTCCCTGTATGTCCGGATACTTACGTAGTAGGTTTGTTTCCGTTCCAAATTGCTGATTACTTCCACGGTATTTTTATTTCCTTCCACGTACCCTTCCATGCCATTGCCATCCAATGATTTATCCTTAGAAAATCTTATAATATAACCATCCGCCTGTTTCTGCTTCTTCCAGCGAAGCGTAATACTCCCATTGCCGCCTTTTACGGAAGAAAACGATGTTCCTTTCGGGGCATTGAGGAGCCTGCAGGATGCTGACAGCCCGTTTCCGGCTGATGCGGTGATTTCTGCATCCCCTGCTTTTTTTACGGTAACAACCCCTTTGGAGTCTACCTGTGCTACAGACGGATCGGAGGATGTCCAGGTAATGCCGTCCTGATAATTACAAAACGATGTGTTATCGTCAATGACAACTTTCACTCTGGCAGTCAGCGCAGCCTGTTTTCCAATTCCAAGCGCCAGACCATCTGAGACACTTTCGTCTCCCTGAAAAATCTGCAGTCCTTTCAGTCTGTTTTTTTCCACCTCGATCAACTGAATGCAGCGCCCTGTGCTGTCTAATGCAGCCGAACCGGAACTGTCCTGTGAGCTGAACTCCCCGCTTACACTGCATCTCCATTTCCCAAAATCAGAAACAAATGCACCTAAGCCTATATACTGATTCTCCGGATCAATCATGGAAGTGTAATGCCCTGTTACCGCATTTGAATTCTGGTTTACCCAGTCTTCCTTTTCACTATACCACTGGTTAATTCCCCTGACCATGCTTCCATCCGAACCTGTATTCCATGCCAGTACTTCCCCATAGCTGGATGTCCCGTCAGGGGCTTCCAGCGAAAAACAAACCGAGCCGTTTGGCCGTTTATGCCCCGGAAGGACCGCGGCCTCTGCAGCCCGTATCCGTGCTATGTATTCCAAACCGGATGACCACCGGATTGGCACATAATCGGCTGCTTTTAGCTTCCTGTCCGGGTCAGATGGATCCGGCACGCCTTCCTGACATGCTTCTTTTCGGATCTCATTCACTCTGTTCAGGGCATCCTTTACCTGCGCGACATATTTTCCTTCAATTCCTACAAATGTGCATCCCTCAGAAGCCGTTGAGACATCCGTTGGCAAAACCTCCGGTTCTTTTTGGGCTGCTGTTGCAATATCCCTGTCTGCCAGAAATGCTGCAAATAACATACACAAAACAGCCAGTAATAGCTTTGGCCGGTTCCCTAACCTGTTACATCTCTTTTTTTCATTATCAACCCTCGTTTCTAAGAAATCTAAACCGTGCTTTTTCTTGCGAAAAACCTACCGTTCCTTTTTTTCTTCTAACACAACCGTTCCGGCGGCATTAATAAACGCCCATTTTCCATCCTTTTTACCAGGGCCAGTCCGTCCGAAAAATCTTCTGCTTCATCATATTCCAGTTTTGTTACTTCCCGGCCGTCTTTGTTAACAAAACCCCAGCCGTTTCTTTCTACACAGGCCAAACCTTCTTGAAGTTCATTGATCCGGTTGTATTTTATCTCAATGATTACCTCTCCTTCTTTGTTGATCATGCCGTATTTTTGTTTTTGCCTACTTCAGTCAGACCATCTTGGAATTGACCCATATAATCATATTGGAGCGGAACCACTTCTTCACCGGCTTTGTTGATTATGCCGTATTTTTTGTTTTTGCCTACTTCAGCCAGACCATCTTGAAAATAATCCACATAATCGTATTGAGGCGGAACCACTTCTTCGCCGGCTAAATTAACAAACCCGCTTCTGCCGTCCAGCTCCACCCAGGCCATTCCTTCCTCAAACACATGCACCTCATCATATTTCAGCGGAACGACTTCCGTTCCGTTTTTGTCTACAAAACCTTCTTTCCCATCTCTTTGCACAATAGCCAGTCCGTCCTCAAATCGATACACTTTATCATATTCAAGCGCTACAGCTATCCTGCCCTCCTGGTCAATAAAGCCCCATTTCCCATTTTTTTTTACCATAGCCCTGTCTTCAAAGAAACTGCGGGCATCATCATACTGCGGCTGAATGACCATCGTATCCTTTGCATCAATAAAACCCCATTTCCCATCCTCCTTCACTGCTGCAAGGGTCTGGTAAAAGTAGTATGCATCATCATATTTAAGTTCGATGACTTCCTGGCCGTTTCCATTTATAAACCCATATTTACCGTTTTTTTTCACCAGAGCATAGCCTGCTTCAAAATCAATGGGTTCGTCATACTGCGGCTCTGCAATTTCCCTGCCGCTGCTGTTTACATAGCCGAATTTGTTATTAAAACCTCTCACCAGAGTAAAACCATTCACAAACTCAAGGATCTCCTTATATTTTGGTTTTGTGACTACCCTTCCTTTCTTGTCAATGAAGCCGTATTTCTCCCCCTTTGCAACTATGGCCAGGCCGTTTTCAAACCCTTTCCCGTCATCATATTTCAGCGGAATGACTACCTTTCCGGATGGGTTCATGTAACCATATTTCCCGTTCTTTTCCACCCTTGCCAACCCTTCTGAAAACACTTGGATGCTGTCATACTTTAACGGAACGACCTCTTTCCCCTTTTTATTGATCATGCCATATTTCCCGTTCTTTTCCACCCTTGCCAGGCCGTTGGAAAACGAATATACATGATCATATTCATTCGACACCTTAACCACAGCTTCAGCCTGCACAGACGGCAGAAACAACGCCGCGCACAGAACAGCCAGAGCCACACTCCACAACACCCTGCTGCCCCAGATTCTGCAGACTGCTTTCCAAAGCCGTGCATCTGCATCTTTGCAGTACATTTTTTCCTGTTTTTCATTTTCATCTCCATTCTACCGCCTTGGCCGGCGGTGCAAATCACTTCTACCTACCATTATACCTTTCGTATATGAAAATCAAGTGATATTTCATATGCAAGCCTATTGTTACCCCTCTTTTTCTCTATTCTTATCTGCGTGTTTGAAAAATCCTGAGGAAAACAGCCCGATCACACATACTATGATACCCGAAGGGAGCAATATAAGATACACCATCTCATGGCAAATATCAAATAAAAATCCATACACCATCTGTCCCATCGGCTGGACACACATTGTAACAGCGGATGTATAAGCCATAATCTTCCCAATGAGTCCATCCGGTGTATTCTGCTGAATCATGGATACTGCAAAAATAGAAAAGATACTGATTGCAACCTGCATACCACAGAAAGAAACGACATTCACCGCATATCTGAAAAATACACCGGACGGGAAAAGAAATACGGCTCCTGCCGGAATCATACAGATACCAATCGCCGCAAGCACATACGATAGATTTCCAACCATGTCAATCCATTCCGAAAATACGTTTCATGAAAAAATAAAAAATATAACCTCAACAAAAAAGCAGTCAATTGCTTTATCTCTCTCTAAAACAAATTCACTGCCTGTGTCACGTATGATAGCTTATTTACATTGGTCTTTCCATTCACTATTATTTCATTTCCATACCGCATTTCACTGCGCAGAGCAGTCGAAAAGCAGCATCTTTATACAGTTTTTCAGCCTGTTCCATAGCATCCTCGGATTTCATAATGCCATTGACCGTTGTCACTACACTGCATATGCCCATTTGATAAATACTCTGATAGCCGTCCAGCAATCCGCCAACAACTGCCACCGCAGGAATGCCTGCTCTCTTGCAGCGGAGCCCAATCCCTGACGGCACTTTTCCCATGGAAGACTGCCAGTCCATACGTCCTTCTCCTGTAATTACCAGATCAACACCTTTCAGCTTTTCGCTGAAATGAACCATATCCAAAACGGTTTCAATTCCGGATTTTAATTCCGCTTTCAGAAATGCCATAAGCGAAAAGCCCAGCCCGCCTGCAGCGCCCGCACCTTCTGCCTTTGATGCACAGATTCCTGTTTACCTTCCACAACCGATGCATAATTTTCCATTCCCTTTTCCAGTGCTTTCAGCATACCGGTATCCGCTCCTTTCTGCGGACCAAACGTATAGGTCGCTCCATCCTGTCCCAGCAGTGGATTTGTCACATCGCACATCACCGTAAAAGATGCCTCCCTGACAGCCGGGTGTAAATGGCTCAAATCCACATCCCTGACAAAAGCCAGTTCTTCCCCGCATCCTTTTAACTGCTTTCCATCCTTGTCCGAAAACCTTACTCCCAACGCGGACATCGCCCCCATTCCGCCATCGTTTGTAGCGCTTCCGCCTATGGCAATTACCAAATCCCTGATTCCCTGATCCAATGCGTCCCGTATCAGCATTCCCGTCCCAAAGCTGCTTGCTCTCATCGGGTTTCTTTTTTCTGCGGGAACCATTGGAAGCCCATTCGTCACTGCCATTTCAATGATTGCCTTCGAACCGGGAAGCAGACCATAATGTGCCTGCACGCTTTCATTCATCGGCCCTTCCGACCGGATTTCACGGTAAGAACCTCCAAGCTGCCTGATCACCGTATCCATCGTGCCTTCTCCGCCGTCAGCCACCAGCATACCCTCACAAACCGCTTCCGGAAATACGCGCTGCACGACTTCTTCTAATAATTCTATAATCTTTTCCGATGACAGAGACCCTTTAAAGGCATCTGACGCAAATAATATTTTCATACTTCCTCCCATATCCAATCCGTAAGTAATTTCTTTCCCACAGATATTCCCTGCATGCAGGCTGCAGCTTCGAAACGGCCATGTGGCTATCCTGCATTTCTTTTCAGTAAAACGGTTTTTATCTGATTTTTCTCTACCGTTAGTTCCTTAGAACCATTACCGGCAGATAAATGCGTTTCATCCAGCATAACCTCTCCGGCGTTTTCATAATCCGTTTCCAGTATCCCCCGCTGCGTTTCCCCGGTTCCGTTATAACAGCGCAGCAGCAGATGATCCCCGTTTTCTTCTTTTTTAAGACACTCATGGTAATCAAAGGATTATCAAGCTTTAGTAAGCTGTAGCAATAAGGGGTTCTAATCTGCGGTACATTCAGCTTCATAGCATTATACGGCATTTTATTATAAGTGACAAGAGGCGTAACATATTCTTTTGCCCTCTGCGGCGCATGCATGCAGTCTGCCGTAACAGCAAATTCAAACGAATACTTCCCGATCATCTGGGAATCCGGCGTTTCCATCTTGATTCCGGAAGGTCTTCCCGGCCTGCGGGACAGCTTTTCCTTCCCAAGCACTCCCACACTGCGGAAAACGGTGATGGCAATCGTCCGGAAATCTTTTCCCACGATCTCATATTCTCTTACGGAATTTGTGAGTACAGCCAGTCCCTCTCTGTTTCCCAGATGAACATAAGACAAAAACGGATAGATGGAATCCGGACGTTCCGACCATTTTTCTTTCTCCCATACTGCCATCGCCTCATCCACAACCGGCCTCCGGATCGAGCCAAACTGATTATCACTTACGGAACACTTTCCGGCAAGCAGATTCGGAATCATTACACGAACTCTGTGATCCTTTACCCGGTTATCCACATCCATCCTGATCTGAATTATCGGAGAATTCTTTCTTAATTCTATATAAATTTTATATCCATACTTCCATCTGCGATCCGCTGTTTCCTGCTTTCCATATCTTTCGGCAAAGCCATGGTAAATGCGATCTCCATAGTTGAAAGATACCGATAATGCCTGACCGCTGTTTTTGCATGCACATCGTTACCGGTTAAGATAAAGTCGTCTTCCGGAGGAGAATAATCATATCCATCCCCATCATCGCCCCCGTCTTCCACCAGAAGTACCTGCTCATACCGGTTTCCTGTTTTTTTATCTACTACCGTCAGCGTGCCATTCTCTTGCGGCTATATTTTATAAAAATCATTTTCCAGACAATTTCTTTGCTGCATTGGCAGGCGGCTGGCAATGCTTCTTCGAAACATTCTTTTATCAAATATGTCTTATACCCCATAGCCGGGAACGTATCTTCAAGCGCTATCGTATATTTCACAAACGGATCATAATCCCCATAGTGTACGATCTGGCGGTCAATCAGTCCTGCATCCACGATCTCGCTTCCTGTCACCTCAAATGGTACGGATGCTCCGCTTTCATCCACCAGTGAAAACGCCTTCATCTTGGTAATAATACTGCCTGTCACAACCTCCCTGCGTTCATAGGGAAGCAGATGAAACACTGCAAATTTATCCAATGCCACCTCCACACTCATGGCATCCACAATCTTTCTCTTATAAAACTCGATCAGTTGATCTGTCCGCTCTTGCGCAAGGAAAAAGCGGTCCGCAATCGCACGGTGTACTTTATCACTGCAGCAGCAGCCAATAGAATCATGGGCGTGGTTTTCAGAAGTTCTTTCCAGATTGCTTCCAGTAATCCATGCTGATAGTCAAACCCCAGGCTGTAACCGATACTCGCCAACGGCTCCAGGATATTGGTTACCTTATTTTCAATTCTTGTATTTGCCGATTTCAAATCCGCACGGGAAGAATAAATGCTCCTGTGTACGCGCATATATTTCCATCCAGAAATTCTCCCGTAAGCGTATCCAGAGCCGGTGCTTTCTCAATCTCTTCAAAAACATCTTCATACCGGCTGATAACTGTCTTTCTCCCAGGATAACACGCTTCGATTTTCTCCATGATCTCAAAAATATTTTTCTGTATGGGCATCTGGTCGTGGCCGTTGGGAAGAAGGCTATGGTCCGTGACAGCTCCCCGGTCTAAAACCGGGAAGTATTTGTCCAGCCTTTCTTTTAATGCTTGTTCCTCTGCAGGAAGATATTTTCCTATGGCATATCCTAATGGAAGCAGCTGTACCACTACTTTTGCATCATCATCACCGACCCAGAAAAATTCGGTTTTCGCAGTCCCCATCCGTTCGGATGTTCCGCGCCAGAACATGCATCTGTCAATTCCAAACCCATTCAGTATCTGAGGCAGTCTGGCCGTCTGCCCGAAAGAATCCGGCAGATAGCCGATCATCATCCTTGGCCCGAATGCTTCACAGTCCATTTTTCCATAAAGAAGATTTCTGACAATGGATTCACCTCCCACTACCATTTCATCCGTCTGCGTATACCATGGTCCGATAATCAGCTTTCCCTGCCTGATAAGTTCGGTAAGTCTTTCCTTATTTTCAGGCTTTACGGAAAGGTAATCCTCCAGAACGGATGTCTGTCCGTCCATAACAAAATACGGATATTCCGGATTCGTCTCCAACATCTCCATAATTTCTTCCATATCGTTTACCAGCAGGATTTTTGACTCCTCTGCCGTAAAATACCATTCCCTGTCCCAGTGAAAATGAGGAACAATGTGTATCTGATCTGCCATCTTTTATCCCTCTTACTTTCCGCTTGCTTTTCACCTGCCTCAGTCAACCATATTTTTTTAACCCTTTGCTTCCTAAAATAAGTTCTCTTGTCAAAAGGCCATGCTTTTCAAATTTCATAAGGATTCTGCTAATATAACTTTTATCCGTATTTAAGTGTTCACATAATTCGGTAGCATTGATTCCCGGACAAATATGTATTTCAAATATCACTCTTGATTCCGTCCATGAAAAATCTGTTTTCAAATACTCCTTATTCATTACTTCCAACCATGCGGTATAATAACGATTAAAGTTACGTATTCTTTTGACTATATCATCGTTCAAATTTTCTTCCTCCCTTTTGAGTTGACAAAATCAACTTATATTATAAGACACAGAGTTGATCTTGTCAACTCATAATGTTTTGCCGTTAAAGGAAACGCAATATCCGGTCTCTTTTTTATAAAAAAATCCCGGAAACGCCCATTTTTAAGCATTTCCGGGATTTTATCCGTTACTATTTCCTTACAGGAATCTCCTTTGCAATGATAGCCCTGTCTGCAACACTGCTGTTCATTCCCTCCTGACTCATCTGCGTCCAATCATCAAAATTGTCAAAAATGAATACATGCAATGTTTTTATCTCTTTCCCCTGAACGGCAAATCCGGCTCTGCCTGCCATTTCCGCATCCGGATGAAGCATTTCCCCATCCTGATTAAAGCAGATTGTCTGGCAGAATTCATAAGACCATCCAAGAAGTTCGTAAGCGATGAATAACCCACCGTTCCACAGGAACTTGATTTTGCTCTATAATGGTATCAGCTTGGAGCGGATGTCCACATCAGTTCTTGATAAAGTAGCCCGGCAGCCGTTTATTGCTTTTCCTGCGGCTCCACTACTGCCATCCATTCCAAAAATAATAATCAGGAGATGATGCTATGTCAGAGAAAAAGAAAACCCGCAGTGACCAGGAATGGCTGGAGCTGATCCAGGAATGCCGCACGAGCGGCCTGCCTGACAGAGAATGGTGCCGGCTGCATTCCATATCCATAAAACATTTCATAACAAAGTTTCAGACCTAAAGAAAAATCCTGTATCATACCAGATCCGCAGGCGGCCCCATCCAGGCAGGTGCACGAAGTGGTTCCACTGGAGCTGGGCAGCAGCCCTGTCCCTGATCCAGGCTGCGCTGCAAGTGATACGCTGCCGGTTCCAGCAGCCCATGCTGCCATCACGGTCAGGATGCCGGGGTACAGCATTGAAATTGCAGACGGTGCTTCAGAAGATACCATACGGAATACGCTTCTGGCGCTGGGGAGGCTGTGCTGTTAGGTGCATTGTCCAGTGACACGAAAGTTTATATCGTCACTGGATGCACCGATATGCGGCGCAGCTTTGACGGCCTTATGTCCCTGATCCGGGACACTTACCAGATGGACCCTTATTCGGACGCCCTTTATCTGTTCTGCGGCCGGAAAAGAAATACGCTAAAGGCCCTGTACTTTGACCAGACGGGGTTCGTGCTCTGCACAAAACGCCTGGACAATGGAAAATTCCAGTGGCCGCGGGACGCTTCGCAAGTAAGGCCGCTTACCCGCCAGCAGCTGCGATGGCTTCTGGAAGGACTCTCCATCTGCCAGCCAAAGGCGGTGCAGCCTTCCGGCAGGAAGGACTTCTGAATTTTTGTGCATTATGTAGAAATTTAAAAATTTTTTTCCAGCGCTGCAAGCCGCCAGGGAATGTTGTCCACGACGCTGTTTTTTTTCCGGGATGCTGTCCACGCATAACGCAGCGCCAGGCCGCAAAACTGTGGATAACCTGCCTGAAAAATGCTGTTTTTAAGCCTTTTTCCTGTATTTGGCGGCAGTTTCCAGTCCGTCATTGTGCCTATCGCGCAGGTATGGGCGGTTTGATTTCATCCCCGCGTTTCCTTATAATGTAAGTAAATGGAAACACGGAGGGTACACATGCCAGTTAATATGGAAGATTATATCCGGCTGCTGGAAACAATGGTGGAGCAGCAGAAAATGCAGATACAGTCCCAGGACGCACGCATCTTGGAGCAGGAGCAGGCCATAGCACAACTGCGCGCCCTTGTGGATGAACTGCGCCTTTTAAAGTCCGGCCTGGAGGAAACGCTTGAAGAATTTAAGCGCCAGCTGTTCGGCACAAAAAGCGAGAAGACAAAAACTTCGCCAGCCAGTTGCGGGGATGAACCGGAAAACCCGCCTGCAAAAACAACGGTGAAGGAACACACCCGGACGAAAAAGAAGAAAGCCACGAGGGATGAGCGTTATGCGGACATCCCTGTCCGCGATGTCATAATCCCTGTCCCGGGTAAAGACCGACTCTGCCCGTACTGCAATGCGGAAATGATCCTGCTTGGATATAAACAAGTCCGCACAGAGCTGCGTATAACCCCGGCAAAAGTGGAGCGTGTCCGCTATATGCAGGAAGAACTGATCTGCCCGGAATGCCGTAAAGACGGCGACGGCACAATCGTGCAGGCGCAGACGCCTGTACCGCTTATGGCGCACAGCCCGGCGTCGCCGTCTGTTGTTGCGTACGTCATGTTTGAAAAAGTTTTGTAAGCGTCCCATACTACCGCCAGGAGGCCTGCATGGCCCAGCTTGGATTGGAGCTGCCGCGTGAAACCATGGCAAACTGGTATATAAAATGTGCCATGGAATATTTCCAGCCGGTATATGACCAAATGCACCGGCTCCTCCTGCAAAGGGATATTATCCATGCGGATGAAACAACCTGCCAGGTGCTGCACGAAAAGGGGAAAGCCGCGGAATCTATATCATACATGTGGATGTATTTAAGCGGGAGCGACGGCCTGGCGCCGATCGTACTCTATGAATACCAGGCGGGGCGCAGCGGCGTTTTCCCAAAAGCTTTCCTGGAGGGTTTTTCCGGCATCGTGCAGTGCGATGGGTACAGCGGCTATAACCAGGTGGAGGATGTGGTCCTTGCCGTATGCTCTGCGCACTGCCGCAGAAAATTTTACGAAGCCCTCCCGGCAGAACGGCGGAAAAAGCTGAAGCTGCTGGACATAAATTCAGAAACGGATGTAAAAGACATCCCGCTTCCGGATCCGGAACAGATGGAAAACATGATCCCGGCTGAGATCGGCCTCGTGTTTTTCAACAAGCTCTTTTTCATTGAAAAAGGGCTGAAAGGCATGGGCCCAGAAAAGCGCCAGGAAAAACGGCTGGAAAAGGAGGCACCTGTCTGGGAAAAGTTCTGGTCATGGATTGAAGCCCTAAAACCGCTTGGCGGCAGCAAGCTGGAAAAGCCGTCAATTATTCAATAAACCACAGAGAGACACTACAGAGCTATATGCTGGACGGCAGATGCGAACTTTCTAATAATAGAGCCGAACGCTGCGCAAAATCGTATGCTATTGGCAGGAAGAACTCGCTGTTCCACACATCTGCGGCTGGGGCAGAAGCAAGTGCGCTTGTTTACAGTATAATAGAAACCGCAAAAGCCAATAAGCTGAATGTATTCCAATACCTTTATGTCCTGCTGCTGTACATGCCTGAGCATAAAGATGATCCTAATGCAGTTAAAACGCTTCTTCCGTGGAGTGATTTTATCAAAGAACGCTGCACAGGACTGATCGATGTTGAAGCGATAACACCTGAAAACAAACCTCAATTGCCAATATAGACTATTTTACACCTAAACGGAACATATGTGGAACGGTAGGTTATTCATCGCTTACAGAAGTTCAAACATCTCCGCATCCGTCATATCGGGATCTTTCGAAAGCAGTTTTTCCCTCCTGTCGTCTGTCAGTTCTCTCTGCGCTCCCGGTGTTGTTGTATGAACAATGACCTGATATGGAGATACTACTACATCTTCAAGTGTAAAATTCCCCTTTTTCTCACCTACTTCGATTGTTTTTACATCAGTTTCATTTACCTCAAACGGAATATCAATATTCCAGCTGCCATCCATCCGGTGAGATGCCGATATTTCCTCAGCATCAAGCATCCTGTCATCATCATAACCAAGGCCGCTTACATTTAACCGAAGTTCGCCGCTTCCCGCATGTTTCCGTGCAAGATCTATCTTCAGCATACCTGCAAATGTATGGCTGTCGATTACCTCTCCGTCAAACGTATTTACAATCCATTCAGGTGAACTTCCATCCACACTCCAGGTTCCGTCAATATAAAATCCTGCGGCTGTCCGGTTATCTGAAGCCTTCATACCGGTATAATGTCTGGGAATGTGCGTAAAATCCGCATCTTCCGATTCAATATTTACCGTAAGGAATATGGAATATCCGTCACAGTAGACTTCCGAAGCAGTCAGTGTGATTCCCTGATCGGATACGGAATAATCCGACGTATCCGGTTTTCCCGTATGATCTTCTTTTGTCAGGACAGTTTTCTTATCCGTATAGTTTCCGGAATATGTGGCATCATCCTCAACCTTTTCAAAAATTTTTCCAATCAACGGGATCTTTGCCGCAAGCACCGGATTAAAGTATCCCAGTCCGAGTGTTCCAATAACCGCAGCAGCAGCCGCAGCAGCTGCGCCTTTTCCTATTTTGCCAAATCTTTTCATTTTATCCTTCCTCCTTTTTTGTATCCGGATTTCTCTGTCACTTATTTCAGGAGCAAGGGCTTGCTTTAAGATTTGATCCAATTTTTCATCCGTCATATCCTATCGCCTCCAATTTTTCCTTTAACTGTTTCTTTGCTTTCCGCATTCGGCTCTTGACGGTTCCTTCCGGCAGTCCGAGAATTCCGGATATCTCATTGATCTGCATATCTGCCGAATAATACAGATAGATTGGTATTTTGTACTTTTCCGGCAGCATATGAACAAATCCCTGAATCAGGTCCGCCTCATTTTGCTTTAATACAATATGTTCCGGGGAGACTTCGTTATCATAACCGGTAAACTCATATCCCTCATCCGACATCTCGTCCATACTGTCAATCGGAACCAGCCTCATCCTGTTTGCATATTTTTTCTTCTCATTTTTCCATAGATAAATTGAGGTGGATAAAGCGTAACTCTTTGTATTCTGCATGGAGTCCAGTTTTTTCTTTTTCTCCAGCAGCTTGAGCATCGTGTCCTGATACAGTTCGTCTCCATTTTCCGCATCTCCTGCCGTCATCCGGCAAAACCGCAGAATGTCTTTTCCAAACTTCAGGACAAACCGCTCAAATTCATCGTTATTCATAGCAGCCATCCTCCTTCTTCTTCTTTCAAGTCGACTTGCAAAGATTTGCCCTTGCATATTTATATTGTCGCGACGCCGGAAAAAAGTTTTCATATTTTCAAAAAATTTCAATATTTACACTTTTAGGCTGTAATAAACTGTAATTTCTGCCCGGATGGAGCACTAGTACACCATAAAATAAATATCTGGTCATCCTGCTTGTCTAAATCTCCATGAGCACATGGCAAAAATCCTCAATGTACCCCGGTACACCTCCGGTTTTTGCCATGCACTCATGAAGATTTATCCGGCGCAATATAACCAGATATTTATTTTACGGTGTACTAGAGCGTGTGTTTCTTTCCTTAACAATATACAAATAGCAAACATTCTGTATTTTTATCCTGTCCGCACATTTTGTCCGTTTCACCGCTTTCCATAAATTCTACATCTAATCATCGAATTCAGAGTTGAATGCATACACAGGTATCGCTGGTCGCATTTGCTACATTCTGTCGTATCTGCAATTACAAAAATCCATGCAGCAATCCATACAATTATTATACCTGCCAACAGAACACCTAATAAAATCATTCATATTCTCCTCTATTCTTTTCAACTTTTATACCGAATTACAAACATTGGTTTAGCTGTTAATCACAATTTAATAATATTTACCACATCCTGCATTTCTATGTACTTTAATGTAAAAGATTCTTTTCATTTAACGTATAGAAGAGCCTATTTTAAAATTATCCCCTTTTATTTTTTACCTAATTACATATATTCAAATACATTATAGTCACTTTCCTAACTATATTCAAGTATTTCACTGTATTTTATGCTTATACTAATAAAGGGGAAAACATGCTATGATTAGTTATAGTCCTTTCTGGAAAACATTAAAAAATTCAACCGAGACAACATACACGTTAATCAATAAGCACCACATTTCCAGTGCTATTATTGATAAGCTGCGTAATAATAAACCTATGAATACCACAACATTAAATGACCTGTGCAGGATTCTTCAATGTAAGCTGGAAGAAATTGCTGAGTATATACCATCTGATACGGACCAGCCTTTATGAATTTTCCTGTCTGCCCCATCCTCTGCATTAATATCCTTGATCATAAGATGCTCTGTTAACTGTTAAGGTTTGCGGGAGATTTGTCCCGAATGAGGGAGGCGTAGCGAGCTACGTTGACCGAATGAGGGACAAATCTCCCGCAAAGTGGGGCGTGCAGATGGCAGGAATGAATTTTAAGACACACTCTAGTACCGGTTGGATATGATTCGACAATGCATGGCTTCCGGCCTCACAAACCCATGGTACAGGAACGTTGTCGATAACCACTGCTCCTTTCGTATAGAGGGTTGGTGGTTATTTTCTATCCACTATCTTATTTGACGCTTACGGTGTTTTAGCTGCACAGGCACAAGAAATATATAATAAAAATAAAACCTGACAAAAGGTGTCAGGATATGTGTGCTATACTAAAGACCGTAGCAATCCGGCTATTCGAAAACAGGTAACAAAAATGAAAGAAATAAATAGGAAATTTGCGGAGGTGTCTTGTGGAATATATTAGAGTAACAAACGAAAATATAGAAAAAGAACATATCTGTTGTGCAATTTCAAACAATCATGATATGCAGGTGTCATCAAAAAAAGACTGGTTAAAAGGACGTTTTGATGACGGTTTGGTTTTCTTAAAAAGTGAACGGCGGGGAAAATGTTTTATTGAATATATCCCCGCTGAAAATGCGTGGAATCCCATTGTCGCAAATAACTATATGTATATTGACTGTTTATGGGTAGCCGGTTCTTTCAAAGGACATGGTTATTCAACGCAGCTACTGAATGCCTGCATTATGGATAGTAAAAACAAAGGAAAAAAGGACTATGCATATTAGCCGCAGCAAAGAAAAAACCTTTTCTGGCAGACCCCAGGTTCCTGAAATACAAAGGGTTTACCATCAGTGATGAAGCGGATAATGGTATTTTATTATGGCATTTACCTTTTATCGAAAATGCTCCATTGCCAAAATTCAAAGAATGTGCAAAACACCCTCATATTGATGAGATGGGATATGTCCTGTACTACACCAACCAGTGTCCGTTTAATGCAAAATATATTCCTGTAATTGAAAATATTGCGAAAGAAAAATCCATACCATTCAAGTCGGTTCACTTACAGAACAAAGAGGACGCACAAAACGCTCCGACACCTATTACAACTTATGCATTATTTTCAGATGGTAACTATATTACAAATGAGCAGATGAATGATAAGCGATTTTTGAAATTATTGGAAAAGTAATTTCAGTTCCCGAACGGAGTAACCATTCCATATATCAAATGACAAATTGTAAAAATTGAAATTAGAATGAACGCTATCCCATTCTTTCTATCCATTGCAAAAAACAAAAATGCGAAACAAGGTGAAACAGTCAGCCCTAAAATCACAATCGCATTTACTATACCGTTATAGTAAACGATCCAGCAGAAAAAATATAACAAACAACATATAACTACGATAATAATAAAATTGGTTGCACATCTTCTTCCGCATTTTTTGTTTTTGAAAATACATAAAGCAGCAATCATCAATATCTGACATACAGCAGCTACCGTATCAATCGTTTCTGTAATTGATTTTCCCCGTAATACATCGTTTGGCGCAGGGATAGCAAACCAGATAAAATTTGGTATCATAATAATCAGGAATAACAGTAATCCCCAGATTTCAAAACTCAACTTGTATTTCTTTAACATTTAATTTCCTCACAAACTTATTATTCTCCATCATTCTTTTTGCCGAAACCGTATCTAAATTTCCTGCATTTCTACGTACTTTAATGCAAAAGATTCTTTTCGTTTAACGTATAGAACAGCCTGTTTTTAAAATCAACCACTTTTATTTTCACCTCATTATTTTTATTCAAATACATTGTAGTCACTTTTCCAACTATAGTCAAGTAATCTAAGAATTGGAAATCATGTTATGATTAGTTATCGTCCTTTCCGGAAAACATGAATAGGTTCAGCCGATACAATATACACGTTAATTAATAAGCACCACATTTGAAGTGCTACTATATTAAATTAGCCGGCAATAAAATCTAACCCTTGACTTCTGCTCAGTTCCCTATCTTTCCGAGATGCTGACAGCTTCAACCGCAACGCTTCCGCCCCTTACAATCTCAATCCTGTTCACAAACTTTCTTTTCAGCAAAGCTATCAAATCATTATTCCTATTTTCTGTCTGGGTACATTCCAAAAGAACCGTATCACCATCATAGTCAATAATTTCCACGCCAAATACTTTTGAAATCCGAAACAGTTCCGTTATATCTGCATCTGAACAATGCATTACTTTAATAAATAAAATTTCTTTCATATGGATAGATGTGTCTGTATAATCCACTACTTTGATTACCTCAACACTTCTATCGAGCTGTTTTTTTAACTGCTCAAAAGTCCTGTCATCGCTTGTTAAACTAATTGTCATCCGTGATATGGTACTGTCCTCCGTAACCCCAACTGTCAAGCTGTCCGGATTATAAGATTTTCCGGAAAACAAGCCTGAGATACGGGCGAGTACACCTATTTCATTTTCGACAAATAAACAAATCCATCTCTTTTCATTCTCTGTTTTCCTTTCTTGCTAAAATCATGTCATTCAGTGGATTTCCCGGTGGAACAATCGGCATGACATTGACTTCTCTGTCTATGATAAACTCAATAACCGTAGGTGTTTTTGTATTCTGTTTTGCACCGGTCAAAACATTTTTTATATCTTCTGCCTTTGTGACACGGATTCCTTTTGCACCATAGCTCTCTGCCAGCGCAATGAAATCAGGTGTATATTCCGGACAACAATGATCAGGCTGGTTACAGCCTATCTTACAGCTTCTCCGATAGCGCATACAGGTACTCGAATATCGCCTTTCATAAAACATTTCCTGCCATTGCCGCACATTTCCTAAATATCCATTATTCAGTACGCAGATGATAACTGGCAGCTCATAAACAACTGCCGTTGCCATTTCCTGAATATTCATCTGCAAACCACCATCGCCGGATATAACAATGACATCTTTATGTGGGTTGCCTAGTTTCGCTCCAATTGCTGCCGGAAAACCATATCCCATTGTTCCTAAGCCGCCTGATGTCAGCATTTGATTATTCTCACCGATATCAAGAAATTGTGTTGCCCATAATTGATTTTGACCCACATCTGTAGCAACAATCGCATCTTTGAACATTTCATTTATGGATTGAATGATCATTTGCGGCGTCAAACCGACTTTCCCCATATCAATCGGATATTCCTTTTTCCAACGGTTGATTTCATCTGTCCACTCTGAGATGCGCAGCGGCTTTGCCTTTTCAAGCAAAGCACATATCGCCTTTTTCGCATCAGCAACAATAGGAATATCTACATCAATATTTCGGGAAATAGATGCCGCATCCACATCAATATGGATAATCTTTGCATTTACTGCAAATTCTTCTGTTTTCCCTGTAATGCGGTCATTGAACCGTGTTCCTATCGAAAAAAGAACATCACAGTTACTGATTGCTGCATTGGCAGCATAACTCCCATGAATCCCTATATTGCCAACATATAAACTGTTTGTTGTAGGGATTGCCCCTTTTCCCATGATAGTTGTAATAACAGGCACGCCTGTCAGCTCTGCAAGCTGTGTCATTTCTTTATTTGCACGGGCAATATTTACTCCGCCGCCAATCAGGAAAACAGGCTTTACCGCATGATTCAGGATGTCCAACGCCTTATTTAACTGTCCTATATGTACAGAAATATTCGGCTTATAACCTCTGATCCTAATTTCCTTCGGATAAAAGTCACTTCCGTAAGCCCTCTGGACATCCTTTGGCAGATCAACAACAACTACTCCCGGTTTTCCGGTCTTTGCAATATAAAATGCCTTTTTGATTGTTTCTGCCAAATCTTCTCTCTTTCGCACCATCACAGCATATTTGCAAATACTTCTTGTGATGCCCACAAAGTCTACTTCCTGAAAGGTATCATTCCCCATAAGGTGTGTCGGTACCTGTCCCGTAAAACATACCAACGGAACACTGTCATAATTCGCAGTAGCAATACCTGTAACAAGATTCGTAGCTCCTGGCCCACTTGTTACAAGACAGACACCAACTTTACCTGTAGAACGTGCATAACCATCTGCCGCATGAACCAAGCCCTGCTCATGACGCGGCAGGATAACGTCTATTTCTTTTTCTCCATACAGTGCATTAAATAAATCTATCGCCTGCCCACCTGGATAAGCAAACAATGTGTCAACTGCTTCTTCTTTTAGCGCTTTTACAAACAAATCCGCACCCGTTATCTGTTTCATAGCTCCCTCCATTTTTAATGCGTGTGCTTGCACGCATATTGTTTATTTTTATAGGAAACGATTTCCGTCGTTTCCTATTGCATTGCCGTTCGACAGCGTCAAACTTTACTGATAGATTCCTTTTACAAACATCTGCACACTTTCTTCAATGTATTCATCTTTTTCAATATCTGTAAGTTCTTTTCCGAACGATGCATTCAGAAATGTGTAGCCGAATGTTGCCGAAAATACAGTCAAGGCCAGCGTCTTAAAGTCTTTCTCCGGTATTTTCCCCATCGCACACATCTTATTCAGATAATCAGTCAAGGTCAGCAAAAAAGCCTGTGGAACTTTCATAATGAGCTGTTTTGTTTCCTCATAAAGCTGTGGCGCTCTCAGACCGATTGACAGATTAACAAAATCCGGTGTCATCCTGTCAATATATGCCCTCATGAACATCTTCAAGTCTGCTTGCAAATCCCACTCTACATTTCCAAAGATTTCCGGTGTGACATTCGCCCGCCAGCCAGTCTGGTTTGCCCCTTGTAAAACAATATCCTTTTTGCTCTCAAATTTGCGAAACAACGTACACTCATTTACACCGGCTACCCTTGCGATCTCTTTCGTGGTTGTTGCAACATATCCTTTATCCCGGACTAATGCCATCGCCGCATCAATTATTTTTTGGCTCGTTTCATCCACATTCTGCTCCCCCTTTTGCCATTTTATCATTGTCAGTACTTTTTCATGCAAGTACACGCTTTCATATTAGCAAAACAAATATCAAAAGTCAATACCTATACGAAAACGCAAATATTTATGCTAAATATCGGGGTAGTAAGATGTCCTGTTTTCTATTCTATTTTTTACTACAAGGAAATGTAAAAAGTCATTGCTGAGTGAGCGATGAGGCTTGAATATGAAACGGATTTTGATTGTCGAGAATGATAACCTTTCTTGCTTTATAGTAAGCGTCAAATAGAACGTGTAATGAAACTGTTAGCTTTCTCCTGTAAACTTAGGGTTAGAGTTTTTAGTGCTCACTCCAAAAACTCTAAATTCAAACAAAGGAGAATACTTATGGACATTTCCACTCTAACTCCGGATAAGCAGGTAAAACTTCAGTACTGGTTGAATATGATTCGACAATGCAGGTCCTCCGGTCTTACAAACTATTGTATTGTATCGTTGATATCTGTCAAAACTCCGCTGAACAGGGTTTCAGCGGCAAGGCGCCTGAACGAGGCGAGGCGGTGGCATCGTTGAGTGAAGGCAACGCAGTCCGATGGAAGCCTGGACAAGGAGGTTTGGCTGAGTATCAATGATACAGTACACTAGGCATGGTGCGAACAGCATGATATCTCTTTAAAAAGCTATTATTACCGGATCGCAAAGATCCGGAAACTGGCGCTTGCGGAACTGCCCCATAATAATCGCGCAAGCAGGCCGGTTATGGAACAGGCTGCAAAGACGTACCGCAGTCCGGTGTTTGGACTCCCTTCTTCATCAAACAAGGCGATACCCTTTGCGCTTTTGTTTACCCAACAGTGCATTTTTTCATTCCATATCTCTATGGAAGCACAGGCTGTGGCATCCGGTCTTTGGGCATAAATAAGGAGCTGGTCTTTGAACGGGTATTTGTAGAGCCTTGATGCTGTGTTCAGATTTTTCTTCCGGCTTTCTTCATTTCTCGTCACTTCCCTTGATGTTTCTGCGGAAAGTATGGAAATTAAGTCATATTTTCTCATGGTAAACCTCCATCCTGTTTATTGTTTTTGAGCAATAAAAAAGGCGGCTATGGTTCGTTCATAAGCCATTGCCACCAGTGATGGTAAACTTTATTCAATTTTTGTATGCTCCTTTCCTGTGATTTTTAATATAATAAAAGCACTTAAGATTTCTCCTAAGTGCCTTTAATCTCATTTTACTTTAGAAATAAGCAAAATAATTAAACCCTTCTTTGCCTTTGATATTACTGTTTTAAACATCTGAAAATTCTTCCCATATAACTTCTTGATTTCTTTTCAAGTCTGATATTTTTTGAATCATTCCCCAACAAGATCTATCATAAGTTGGCTTAATTAACGTTAATCCTTGAACATCTTCAAATTTTAAATCATTTATCCTGAATTATTCACGGAATAACAGCATTAACTGCTGAAACCCGCATAGTTACTGTATTTTAATTGAATATTGCTTTTCACTTATTTAGTGAATAGAAAAAGACCTCTATCTATGGTAAAATTTAGGTGTCCAATCCAAATCAAAACCAAAGAAAGGGTCTTTATATGGATATTTTAAACACTGTAAGCTTAGAAAGCAATAGACAGATTAAAATTAATTTTGACGGAGGCGATTTATCCTCCGATGCAGGACTTCTCCTGTTCAAAGAGTTCCTGTTTAAGATTGGAGCGGTCAAGCTCGTTAACCGTATGTTCAAAACCAATGATACCGCTTGGTTCCGCGTCCATAAGGATGATACGAATCTGATGCAGGTAATTTACCAGATTATCAGTTCCTACTTTGAGGATGACTGTGCGGACGAACTGACAAACGAACCTGTTATGACAGTTATTTTAGAGAAGGATGCCCTGGCATCCCAGCCTACCCTGTCACGCTTTTTTAACCGCATGGATGGAGATACGATCAGCCAGTTAAACCAGATCACCCGTGAACTCCGTAAAGTCATCTATTCCATAAAGAAACCGGAATTCATGCTTTTTGATATTGATTCCACACTTCTTGATGTCTATGGGAATCAGGAAGGGGAAGGTTTCAACTACCATTATCAGGCCCACGGTTATCATCCGCTGTTATGCTACGACGGGCTGACCGGCGATCTGCTAAAAGCACAGCTTCGTGACGGCACCATGTATTGCAGCAAAGAGGCAGATATTTTTATGAAGTCCCTTCTGGATGAATTTCTCTGCGATTTCCCGGATATGCCGCTTTTTCTTCGCGGTGACAGTGGCTTTGCGTCACCAGACCTGTATGAAGTTCTTGAAGATAAAAACTGCAAATATGCCATCCGGCTCAAGGAGAACGCAAAACTCCGTGAATTGGCAGAAGAGGAAAACCAGGCACTGTACCGCGCAACGAAATTCAACCAGGTAGATTACGCCGTCGAGTATGGGGAATTCCTGTACCAGGCCGGTTCATGGAACCATCCACGCAGGGTGGTCTTTAAAATAGAAAAGCCGTATGGGCAGATGGTCCATCTGTATACCTTTATTGTCACAACACTGGAAATGGAACCTTATCAGGTGATCCAGTTCTATTGCGGAAGAGGCAAAATGGAAAATTTCATCAAGGAATGCAAAAGCGGTTTTGACTTTGCCTCTGTAAGCAGTTCCTCAAAGCTGGTAAACGCGAACCGCCTTCTGGTTCATGCGTTAGCTTATAACCTATTCAATTGGTTTAGACGATTGGCGCTTGCTGTCAGCATGAGAAAACAGCGCATTGATACCATACGATTAAAACTGCTGAAGATAGCCGCAAGGGTGGTAAAATCAGCACGATATAAATATTTCAAGCTATGCAGCAGCTGTCCCTACAAGAAAGAATTCTACGAGACACTGGAAAACATCCGTAACCTGCAGCCACAGTTGGAATAACAACTGTTAATGGACCTTGACAGCCACAATAAATTTCTAACCCTATCATAGGAGAAGTCTGCCCATTTTTAGGCTATCTTGCGACAGAGTGAGGTATCAGGAGTGATTGTAATGGTAACTACGGCGGATTTTATGTGAGTTTATACTGCCGTGAATAATTCGGGTTTATTATTGTATAAGCCAATATTACTATTATATTTCAAAGTGTATAATTTCACAATACTAATCTTTAAATGAACGACCCCGCAGCAGAGCTGCGGGGTATCTGAAGGGTGGCTTCACTACATATAATCCCATAAGCTCAACTGTTTTGGCTCCAGTGCGCTTTGATAAAGCTTCTTATACTCTTTTTCTTGCCCTTGTTCTCTTACATATTTTGATATCACCGCTTCATTTCCATGTTCCCCTACTGTGGCAACATAATATCCGTCTGTCCAAAATTCCCCTCCCCATAATTTTTTCTTCACCTGGGACATTTGGCAAATACTTCTTTGGCTATTATGCTTTTCACTCTTTGTATTATTTTTTGTGGGCTGTATGTTGGCACGGATTGTATCAGAAAATGTACATGGTCTTTATCTGTTCCTACCTCTATAAACTTTATCTCATACCGCTTTTCTATCTCTTCACATGTTTCTCTGATCACCTGGTCTACTTCATC
Organism: Eubacterium plexicaudatum ASF492; assembly: GCF_000364225.2. Classification (GTDB taxonomy): domain Bacteria; phylum Bacillota; class Clostridia; order Lachnospirales; family Lachnospiraceae; genus Eubacterium_J; species Eubacterium_J plexicaudatum. Next base: position 1,004,040 of record NZ_AQFT02000001.1, on the reverse strand, counting down.
ATCTATTACTACTCGCCGATATTTCGCTGGACACACAAAATGATACATAAGCACTGATACATTGTGCGATTTGTGTATGTACTCACTCACCCCACAATTCCCCTTCCTTTTTCCTTTAGTATATCACAGCCTCTACTATTTGAAAAAGTTTGTTACGCAGCAGAGCTGCGGGGAATTAGACCCTGAGAGATTAAATATACGGCAAATCATAGGTAAGCGATGAACAACCTACCGTTCCCCTGATGATATGTTTAGGTGTAAAATAGTTTATAGCGGCAGCTGAGGCTTGTTTTCAGGTGTTATCGTTTCAACATCAATCAGCCCTGTACAGTGTTCTTTGATAAAACTGCTCCATGGAAGAAGTATTTCAACCGCAGCAGGATCATCTTTATGATCGGGCATATACAGCAGCAGGATATAAAGATACTGGAATACATTTAACTTATTGGCCTTTGCAGTTTCTATCATGCTGTAAACAAGCGCACCTGCTTTAGCACCCGCAACGGATGTATGGAACAGGGAATTTTTCCTTCCGATGGCATAAGATTTTGCACGCCGCTCCGCTGCATTGTTTGACAATTCGCATCTGCCGTCCAACAGATAGCTCTGCAGCGTTTCTCTGTGGTTTATCGCGTAATTGACAGCTTTTTCCAGCTTGCTGCCGCCGAGCGGCTTTAGTGTTTCGACCCATGCCCAGAACTTTTCCCAGACAGGCGGCTCCTTTTCCAGGCGTTTTGCTTTCCGCAGGTCCGGTTCCATGCCTTTGAGCCCTTTTTCAATGAAAAAGAGCTTGTTGAAGAACATGAGCCCGATTTCAGCCGGGATTATGCTTTTCATTTGTTCCGGGCCTGGAAGCGGGATGTCTTTTACTTCCGTTTCTGAATTTATGTCCAGCAGTTTCAACTGCTTCTGCCGCTCTGTCGGGAGGGCTTCGTAAAACTTCCTGCGGCAGTGTGCGCAGCACACAGCGAGTATTACATCTTCTACCTTGTTATAGCCGCTGTACCCGTCGCACTGTACGATGCCGGAAAATCCATCCAGGAATGCCTTTGGAAAATCCCCGCTGCGCCCCGCCTGGTATTCGTAAAGCACGATCGGCGGCAGGCCATCGCTTCCGCTTAAATACAGCCACATATACGAAGTGGATTCTGCGACCCTCCCTTTTTCACGCAGCACCTGGCATGTGGTTTCATCCGCATGGATGACCCCTCTCTGCAGGAGGAGTCCATGCAGACGGTCATATACCGGCTGGAAATATTCCAGGGCGCATCTGATATACCAGTTCGCCATGGTCTCACGAGGCAGTTTCAGGCCAAGCTGGGCCATGCAGGCTTCCTGGCGGTAGTATGGGACACTTGCAAAGCTTTTATCAAACATGACATATGCTACAGCAGACGGCGATGCCGGGCTGTGCGGCAGCAAAGGCGCAGGCGTTTGCGCCTGTACGATCGTCCCGTCACCGTCCTTACGGCATTCCGGACAGATCAGCTCCTCCTGCATATAACGGACACGTTCCACTTTTGCCGGGGTTATGCGCAGCTCTGTGCGGACTTCCTTACGCCCGAGCGGCATCATTTCCGCATTGCAGTACGGACAGCGGCGGTCTTTGTCCGGGACAGGTATAACGACATCACGGACAGGGATGTCTGCATAGCGTTCATCCCTTGTTGTTTTTTCTTTTTTGCCCGTGTGTGTTCTTTTACCGTTGTTTTTGAGGCTGGATCTTCTGTTTCCACTGCGGCATCGGCCTGGGAGGTTTTTGTTTTTTCGCTTTTTGTTCCGAACAGCTGGCGCTTGAATTCTTCAAGCGTCTCCTCCAGGCCGGCCTTCAAAAGACGCAGGTCATCCACAAGGGAGCGCAGGTCCGCGATCGTCTGTTCCTGTTCCAGGATGCGTGCATCCTGGGACAGTATATGCGCTTTCATCTGTTCCACCATTTCTTCCAACAGCCGTGTGTATTCTTCATTATCAGCCGGCATATGCGCCCCTCCGTATTTCTTTCTGCTTATATTATAAATTATAAAGAAATGCGGGGGTGAAATCAAACCGTCCATAACTGCATGATAAGCAGTTTGACGGATTGGAAAAATGTTAATAACTTCATGAGCTGTCACAGATTTAACCTCATTCACTGTCTCAAACTTTCCCATTTTCCTGACATACAGCTAATTGTATATACAACTGTTCATTTCTGGCATATATCAACCATTCAGGCTACATTTTCCATACCTCCGTCTGGAACTTTCTGTCAATTCTCGATGCCACAGTTCTGATCCATTCCCAGAATTGTTCCTCATTCCTGCACAATTCACACAACAAGGCCGCCCGGAACTCTCCGGACGGCCTTTTCCCGCCTTCTGTTTTAAATTGTCTGTTCTTTCCGCACACTTCGCCTAATATCATTTTTGCGAATAGTCAAATACTGTTACAGCCAGTCTGTGCCTAAATATTCAGATAATGCTTTCAGGGCATATGCTGTTGTTACTGCATCTGCTTCCTGCATATGTGCTGACAGCCTCTGCTTATTCCAAAATATGTCCGAAAATCTGCTCAGCGGGCATCCCACGTTTATATCAGGAATACAGATATACTGTCCACTCATATATTTTCCAACTATGCCGTTCATACAGCTGCTTCTCCCATAAATTATAAACTCCACCATGCTTACGCTGCGCCTGGTTATTTTTATTTCCCCGCTCCATCTCCTTTCATCCGGCTCCCATTTCGCAGGGCCTGTACACAGAAACAGGATGCCTCCTGCTGGCCCGCCGCTCATTCCATGCCTCCAAGCATCTCATGGTCCGCAACGAACCTTACCATATGTTCATCCGCTAAACGTTTCTGCTGCTGGTATGCATACAGCAGGGTCTTTTCACAGACGCGGTTGATCATCCTTGGTATGCCTGTTGAGATCTTATATACCTCGTCCTCCGCCCCGCTGGTAAACAGGTCCTGCTTTACCCCTGCATATGCCAGGTGCGCTGCTATATATTTCCCTGTCTCTGCACGGTCAAGCCTGCCCAGAACAATGTTCATGTCAATCCTCTGGCGTATGGCTGTATAAGCCTGCAGCCTCAGCTTCTGCTCCCACAGCTCCGTCTGTCCAACAAGCACCAGCGACATCGGGCTGCTGGAATCAAATTTATAATTCAGTAGGAAGCGCAGCTCCTCCAGCATGTCCTTCCCTAAAAGGTGCGCCTCATCCAGCACGCAGACAACTTTCTTTTTCTGTTCCGCACAGACTGACCCGATCTCTTTCTGCAGCAGCCGTTTGGAATCTCCGCTGAAAAAATGCGCCTCAAGGCCCAACTGCCCTAAAAGCCCCGCATACAGCCACCGAGGCGTCAATTTCGAATCCGAAAGGTACAAAAGCAGGTATTTTTCCCTGCCAAGCCTCCCGTCCAGCATCCGTATCAGCGTGGACTTGCCGCATCCTGGATTCGCCGTCACGACCGCGAACATCTGACGGTCCACAACATAAACAAGCCTCCCCAGGGCGTTTTCTATCTTTGGCGATGTATAAAGCCTCTCCACCGGTATATCCCTGGTGAACGGCGTATGCTCCATTTCAAAAAAAGTCTCATACATTTTGGCCGCCCTCCTTTCCGTAATCCTCAAAAGACAGGACTTGCGCCATCTGGCGGTGGTCTTCCCTGTATTTTTTCTCAAGGGCGTCCAGCAGCCTTGACGTCTCAGGGATGCTTCCCGTCATTCCCATAGGCACAGGCGGAACCTTTGACGCATAGGCGCCTATCTCTATCCGGTGCGCAGCCACCGACTCCGTCCCTTTACAGTAAACCATGATGGTCTGCGTATTCATTGGGTCATATGCAATTTCAGCCTCCAGGTTTGCCAGGGCCGCGCTTGCCTCATATCTGGCGCCTTCAAAAGAAAAACACCCCGCTTCATCAATCTTGCGCGTTTCCCTATGCAGGAATGCATCCGCCACTACAGACACATCTATAAATATAAGGCCCCTCGCATCCCTCATCCATTCCTGCTCCGGCGTGATCCCGCATGCCGGGACCTTTGCGCCGTAAGATTCATAATACTCCCGGATCCCCGCATGAGCCTCTTTCTGGTATTCCTGTTCCAAAAAAACCTTCCATCTACTGTTCAGTTCTTTCACAGAATGCACATGCGCCACACGGATCTCTGCTATAAACTGGTCAACTTTCTGGTGGAATTTTTCAATTTTTCCCTTCGATTGGCACGCACCTGGCTTTGCATGGACAATACGGATCCCCAGTTTCGCACACGCCTTCCCAAGATGTGAAGTGTATACTGCACCCCATGGTCCAGATACGCACAGTCAAACTTTCCCGCCTTTAAGACTGCCTTATGGAATGTGTCCTCCACAATCTCCTGCCTCTGGTTATCATAAAACTCTGACTGCACGATATACCTGGAATGGTCATCGATCAATGATGACAAATACGTTTTTATCAATTCCCCGTCCGTTGTCCGTATGTCCGGTCCATATTTAATGTCACCCTGCAGGAGTTCCATCCTGTGCGGACGGCAGAACCGCCTGGAAGACGTCTCACGTTTTTCTGCATACCGCTTCATTTGCTTCTTCCCAAGCCCCGCTTCGTACAGATGCCTCTGCATTGTGGACTGTTTCAAAACCCCTGGCGCCACCCATCCTTCCAGCTCCAGAATCTTTATGATCTGGCGCACGCTGCGCTTTGGAACTTCCCGTTTCAGCTGCATTGCCTGCTCCATCACCTCATCAAAGTTATCCGGCAGCCTCTGCATCCGCTTCTTTGTCCGGCTCATTGGGCGCAGCCCTTCAAAGCCGTTGTCCCGATACCCTGCCTCATACCGGTAAAGGCTCCTTTTGGATATGCCGTTTTTTTCGGCGGCTTCTTCCCGCATCTGCCGCCTTTTCCCTTCATCCAGCCCTTCATCCAGCAGCGGCGCTATCATACGGTACCTTTTCAGCGCTTCCTCATCCTGCCACTTTTTGATTTCTTTTTTCTGCATATGCATTACCTCCTTCTGGAGATAACTATACACTTAAAAAAAGATGACAGCGAACAAAAGCAGGTGCACAAGTCAGGCCGTCTGCGGGTACGGCTCTAACCGCCCTCCTGAATTATATATAAACCTGGCAGCCGCCTTCAGCCAGCCGGGGCTTATCCTCTTTTTCAGTTCCTCCAGCAAAGAATCCATGGATTTTAGGAACCCGTCCCCAAAGTCCAGGAAGCGGTGCGCTGATGATCTTATCCGGCCTTCTATGTTCTGCTCATTCATCTTCATCCACCATTTCCAGTGGTTTATGGTCCCTTCACAGGGATAATTCTCTGTTTCAGGATCGTCCCCGCTGACAACTTCATCCACTACATCCTCTATCAGTCCGGCATCATAATGTTTATAAGGGAACATGCAGTCCGGCAGCTCATTTTGGAGCCTTCCGCATTCATCATTCGTACATTTCAAACGCCTGATCTGGTACCATTCTTTCCCTCCGCCGGCAACTTTATGGACACGCAGCCTGCGGTCCCTGTATTTAAGCGGGTTCCCACAGCATGGACAGATACTGTCTTCTTCACTGGTTACAGAAAAAAATCATCTTCCCGATTGTATTTTACTATATATTTTGATATAATAACCATGGTTTTAATAAAGTTCCGGAACACTTGTCTCTGCAAAAAGAAAGTGCTCTGGAACTTTCTCTTTCTATATGCTGATGTCATTATATCGGTTAATTCTGTGACAATCAATCAGATTTATTAGACGTCAGAATAAACAGGCAGCAACAAAAATGGTGAAAAAAACTTCTAAATGCTGTTTTTAAGGCAGTTTGTCCACAGTATTCCGAGGGCAGGGCAGCGGCATATGCGGACAGCCCGCCCGAAAAAATCCGGCAGCGTGGATAACTTTCAAAAACGGCGCCAGCCGCCGGAAAATAAATTTTTAAATTTCATCATAATGCACAAAAGGTCAGAAATCTTTCCTGCCGGAAGGCTGCACTGCATTCGGCTGGCAGATGGAGAATCCTTCCGGAAGCCAGCGCAGCTGCTGGCGGGTGAGCAGCCTGACTTCTTTCGCATCGCGCGGCCACTGGAACTTTCCATTATCCAGTCGTTTCGTGCAGAGCACAAATCCCGTCTGGTCAAAGTACAGAGCCTTGAGCGTATTTCTTTTTCTGCCGCAGAACAGGTACAGTGCATCTGCATAAGGATCCATCTGGTAAGTGTCGCGGATAAGGGCCATAAGGCCGTCGAAGCTGCGCCGCATATCCGTGCGCCCGGTGACGATATAAACTTTTGTATCACCGGACAATGCGCCTAACACAGAGATCCCAGCGCCAGAAGCGTATTGCGAATGATGTCTTCTGAAGCGCCTTCTAAGATTTCAACACGGTATCCGGATATCCTGACTGTGACAACAACACGGGCAGACGGGACCTGCATTGCACCACCGGCGGGATCCTGTGGATAAAGCACCGGATCAGCAGCCATTTCCAGAGGAACCACTTCGTGTTTCTGCCCAGAAGCAGCTGTCTGTGATCCTGGTATGCCACAGGACTTTTTTCTTAAATCTGCGGCTTTATTATAAAATGTTTTTATGGATATAGAACGTGTCTGGCACCAGTTTTTGACAGACAGGCCGCTGGCGCGGCACTCCTGGATTAGCTCCAGCCATTCCTGGTCGCTGCGTATTTTCTTTGACATAGCATCATCTCCTGATAGTTATTTTGGAGCTGATAGCAGCAGCGGATGCCAGACAGATGGCTGCCGGACTGCTTGATCAAGAACTGATGTAGATATTCGCTCCAAGTTGCTATCATTATAGGGCAAAATCCTGTTCTTGTGGGACGGCAGGTTATTCATCGCTTACTATTTTCCTTTCTTTGCATGAAAAAAAGACAATCTGTTATCACTGTCTTTCTTCCCGAAAACAGGAAAAGCAGCGAATTGTTTTCTCTAACAAAAACAAATTCACTGCTTTACTGTTTGTGTTATTTAGTTACTGTGATTATGCCAGCACAGGCTCTCTTTTTCTAATGACAGCCTCCACTTCCTCTATGGTCTTTTCCACACATTCTGCTATCTGCTCTAACGTATAGCCTTTCCTGTGCATATTCAAAATAATTTTTTCTTCTCTCTCTGCTCCGCCTTTTTCTCTAATTCCCTGTGACAAATTACACATGGCGCTCACGTCCTCTCTTATTCTATCATCTACTACAATACTATACTCCTTTTCAATGATTCCTAATTTTTCATCAACGGTCAGCTCCATTGAAAGCAACGTACTCAGCAAACGATGTAGCTCGTACTTCTCATCATGCTCCGGAAGTTCATTTGATATACCTATCAGGACAATATTCAGCAGGTCAAGCCTGCCTTTCCACGAATAAGAACCTAACAGCTTATCATCCGTCAGATGCACATAATCCATACTGTTCTCGTCCATGCCCATACATACCCATATGGAGAAAACACGTTTTATGTCATTGTAGTTTGTCTTGACAAAATCCCGTTCCTTCTGCGAGGAAACAAGGCGGCTCACATAGAAAACTGCCCTGTTCAGGATATGGTAGCTTGTCGGTTCATCCTTCTGTCCTTCCACGTTCACGATAACCTGCGAGATACCGTCTTTCATCCTCACATAAAAGATAATGTCAAACCGTATAAGCCCCTCGTTTATCTCCGCATTTTCCGTATTCATCCCGACAATGCGCTGCCCGTTTTCTTCTTTTTCAATATTGGTCAGCCCCGGCTCCACCGGAACCACGCTGATAAATGGCTCTCCCTCGATATAGGATACCACATCTTTCGGGTTCATTCCCTTAAACTCATCAACGGTCTTTATCAGAATATGCGCCAGAATGATCTTATTTCCTAAAATGCGTTTTGCCTTATCATCATACTGTGCGTCCTGGTCTGTTGCGCTGACCGCATTTTTTATTTCCGTATCCATCAGCCATAAACCTCCTTTTTGTATGGTAGGAAACGCAAAAGCCATTCCCAAAAGGTATATGACCTCAATGCCATTATACCCCGAAATCCCGGCTAAATCAATCGGAACTTTTTTTGAAAGCAACAGAACATCTTTTGAAATTTCATTGACCTTATGTTTCCGCATAAGCTTCTCCCACTCACTGTTACCCTTAAGATTTTTCAGCTTTTTCACTTGATGAATTTCCAAGTCCGTACAGTAACCGCCGCATAATTCACACGTTTTGGTTTTCAGCTTCCTTGCAAGGCTGTTCGGTCTGTCATACCGCTTATATTGCGGCAGAATTTCTATCTGACCAGCAATAGAGTTATCTCTTTTGCCATAGCCCTGATTATAAAATACCGAAGTTTTCATACCTTGCTTTGTTTCATAATTGACGGTAAAATCTCCATTCGCCATATACTTCTTTTTGATTTTGGAAACTTTTGTCTTGTACTTGAATGCAAAAGTTTTCATCATGCCGTACTTCATTGCCCTGCCGAATTTTCCTATCACATAGGCGTTATCAGCAATACAGTAATAATTAAACAGACCTCTGACCTTTGCATTGTAATCGCTTAAAATCTCAATGTCGCTCTTATTCAGAACTTTGCCACTGTGCATGGTTTTCCATTTTTCGTTACCATTTTCATCAGTTACAAGCTTAATCGCCCCATATTCGAGCAATTTTTTAGTCCGGTTTTCTTTCGGCACATACAGCTTCACCACACCGCTGAACGGTCTTGTTTTCACTCCGTCCTTCCGGCGTTTAACGCTCTCACTCCTTGACACTTTGATTCTGTAGCCAAGAAATTCCGCACAGTCACTTGTATGTGTAATCTTCGTTTTCTCGTCCGAAAGCGTCAGGTTTAATTCTTCCGCAAGGAATTTCCTTACTTCCGCCTTTATGGTTTCCGCATCTTCTTTGCTTCCGATGACTCCAATCAGAAAATCATCACAGTACCTTGTATACTGTATCTTCTTGAAGCCTGTATCCCGTGCGTCATATCTGGGCAGTTTCGTATATACCGCCCTTAAATCCCTGATTTCTGCTTTTGTCAAGTAAAAACTAAAAAAAATATTCTTTTTCTGCAAAGGAAAAGCATCACCAAAAGCCTGACCTTTCGTGATGCTTTCCAACTGCCTGTTACTTTCCTGCTCTGCTATGCCCCTGCTGGTGTTTCATTCATCAGCGGCATTTCTGCCGGATTGATTACTTTCCGTTTCTCCGGCATTTCTTCTGAAAAGAAAATGTCGTCAGTTTTCCAGATAATCTCTACCCTGTCCGCTCCATAGACGAATACCCTTTCAATGACCTTTGACAATATTTCCTTGTCAAAAGACTGTAATGCCGCTATGTCTGCAAGATGGTTCTCTGTCTCGTTCACGCCTTCCATTTCTTATCCGCTTCTTTTATCTGCTGTTCCAAGCCGGGGATTAGTGTTTCAATCTCTGCAAGCCGTTCCCGTATCTGTTCAAGGTCATGCAAATATTTCTCCCTGCTGCTGTTCCCGCTGCGGTAATCATCATAGATGGTAAATTTCCTTGCGGAAAGCCTTGCCTTCTCGTTTTGGAGTGTTTCTGCTTCTTCCGCTAACCTCTGGCTTTCCGACCACTGCTTTTTCCTGCGTTCCATGTCTGCCGACAGGAGATTTGCCATTTCCTTCGTACAGGTAAGAATGAGATTTTCCAAAAGCTCACGGTTGATTTTGCTTTCCGCACATTCCTTTATTCCGGTCTTGCTTGCCTGCGAGCAGCGGTAATTCAGGTGTCTGCCGCCCCCGAAACTCATGTATCTGTCACAGTATGGACAGAACAGCAAAGGGGAAGGTTTCCTGCTTTTTACGATTTTCTTTGGAATATGCGTAAATGCCTTTTCGTTTGCCCTGTCAAACAGTTCCTGTGACACGAGAGGTTCATGTGTCCCCTCCACAATCTGCCATTCCGAACGGTCATTTTTTATCTTCCGTCTGGCGCCGACGTGCGGGCGGCTGGTTTTATTCCATATGGTTTTTCCAAGATAAACCTCATTCTTGAGCATGTCCCCGATGCTTGTGGTGGTCCACAGCTTGATGCCTTTTTCGTGGTATGCCGTTTTGTTCACGCCGTTTTTCCTGATATGCTCTATGGGTGTCGTGACATGGTTCTCATTCAGGTAGCGGGTAATCTCTGATTTTGTCTTACCCTCCGCTGCCATTGTGAATATGAGCCTTACAATCTCCGCCGCCTCCGGATCAGGCACAAGCTGGTGTTTGTCCTCCGGGTTCTTGCAGTATCCGTATGCGGCAAAAGATGACACATATTCCCCTCTTGCCGCCCTCGTATCCATCGCCGTCCTCACTTTTACGGACAGGTCCCTGCTGTACATGGAGTTGAGTATATTTTTCAGTGCAACGCTCATGCCGCCTGTCATTCCACGGCACTCCATGCTGTCAAAGCTGTCATTTACGGAGATAAAACGTATCTGCAATACGGGCAGTATCCTTTCAAGGAAATTCCCGACTTCCAGATGGTCACGCCCAAACCTTGAAAAATCCTTTACGATAATGATACTGAAACTGCCCTGCCTGGCATCTTCCATCATCATTTTAAACTGCGGTCTTTGGAAATTGGTGCCGCTCCATCCGTCGTCCACATACTCCATGACCGGACAGCCCTTGAATTCTTCCCTGCTTCTGATATAGGATTCAATCAGGTTACGCTGTGCGGTTATGCTGTTGCTCTCCGTCTTTGCACAGCCGTCCACGTTCCCGTCCTCGTCAGAGAGGCGGATATACATTGCGATTGCTTTTCTATTTCTCATTTCCTGCCTCCCTTTCCTTTGCATAAGCAGCCAGCTTTTCCAGCATGTCATCATAATACAGGTGGACGGTAAGTCTGCGGTCTGCCCCGACTTCTATCTTCTCCACAAAGGCGTCCACCATCTTCTTTGTCAGTTTCCGCTTGTCACGGTAGGCGTCGATCACCTTCTCCCATTCCTTATCGGTCTGGAAGTTTATGGAATATCCTGCCCTGTATTCGGACAGTTCCGCAATCCTCGCCCGCAGGCTCCTTTCCTTTGCCCCGTCCTGTTCCTTGAAGGCTTCATACTGCTCCGCATCAATGATATGGCTCACATAGTCCTCGTAGAGCCTTTCCTTATTCGCTGCAAGGCTGTCCAGCTCCTTATGGCATTTGCGTATTTCCTTTCCGATGACATCATACCTGTTAATACTTTCCTGCCTTGCGTTCAGCCTCCGTATCATTGCCACTTTGTCAAGATACACATTCATATGCGTATGAATGATTTTTAATACCTTGTCGTACACATCCGTGTCATGTACCCGGTGTGAGGAACACTGCTTCTTTAACATATGTGAACCACAGTTAAACGCTGCCTTGTCAGGACCGCTCCGTTGAAGGTACATGGTCTTTCCACAGTCTGCACAGACTATCTTTTTCCCGAAGAAATTGCGGTCTGATACACTGTATTTCCCCGGAGACTTTGCAGCTTTATTCTCCGCCTTCCGCCTTTCCATTTCCTGCTGTGCCTTCTCAAAAATTTCTTTTGACACTATCGGCTCATGCGTGTCCTCGACAATGATCCAGTTCTCCTCCGGCTCCCTCTGCTGGTGTTTTTCCCTGAAGGAATCGTTGGTATGCTGCCCATGCACGCTGTCCCCCGCATAATAACGGTTGCTGAGAAATTTGGGGATGCTGTTTGTCTGCCACCTGATGTCAAACGTGTCCGGTATCTGTCCTGTACTCTTGAACCGCTTGTAAGCCCTCGGATTCAGCAGCCCTTCCCTGTTAAATGTTGACGCTATCTCTGCATACGTCGCACCGTCAAGGAACATCTCAAACATACGCACCACATTAGGGGCTGTTTCTTCGTCATGGATTATCTGATACCTGTCAGCCGGGTTCCTTTTCAGACCGTAGGCAAGGTTGCCTGCCACGCATCTTCCCTTTGCCCAGTTGCTCCGGGCTGCCGCCTTGATTTTTTTCCCAAGATCCCTTGAATAATACTCGTTAAAGATGTTTGACATGCAGACCGCAAGCCCGGCTTCCCCCTGTTCGGAGTCGTACCCGTCCGTAACTGCAATAAACCGCACCTCAAAAAACGGGAACACCCTTTCAATGTAGTTTCCTGCCTCAACGTAATTCCTGCCAAGCCTTGACAGGTCTTTTACTATGATACAGTTGATACGGCTGCTGCGGACGTCCTGCATCATCTCGTCAAATCCTGACCGCTCAAAGTCCGTTCCTGTTTTTGAAATGTCGAAGTATTCCTTTTCCACCACAATGTCCGTGGTCTGGTCAACAAACTTCTTTAAAAGCTCCATCTGTGTCTCAATCGTATTGCGCTCCCTGTTTGCGCCACTCTCAAACGAAAGACGTACATACAGCCCTGCCCTGTAAACCGGACGCTTTACCTCTGCTTCATGCTCCGCTTTCACACTGGCAGCATCGGCGGCTGTCGTCCCTGCATTTACAAAATCCGTTTTCCTTGATTTCCTTGCCATGCTATACGACCTCCTTCCTTCCTGCCGTCTCCACGGAAACAGCGCATCCCGTTGTTTCTATCTGTTTCATCATGGACTGGTAACAGTCATCAAACTGGAACACTACCTCGATATGCTTCTTGTCAAAAACCTTTACCCTGTCAACCAGCTCCACAACCGCCGTCCTTGTCAGTCGGTCTATGTTCTGGTGTTCCGTGAAATAATCAAGCCACTGGTACTTTTCCGTCTTTGATTCCAGAATGTCCCTGATCTCACGCTGGATTGCCCGCACTGCCTCTTCCGCTTTTCTCCGTTTTGCATTGTATCCCTCATACAGTTCCGCATAGTCCTCTTTTGATACAACCCCTTCCTTCAAATCTTCATAAAGGAGGTTCCTCATTTCCTTGCAGCGCTGTATTTCCTGCTCCTTTGCCTCCCTGCGGTTTTCAAGTTCCTGAATGTCAAGCTCCTGAAAAGGCACCGTATCGACATATTCAAGGATACGCTTCATGTCAAGTATGTTCTGAATGTGTGCCTGCAGAACCCCAAGCACAAGGGATTCCAGTTTTTCCCTCGGAATACGGTGTGTGCCGCACTCCTTTGTTGCATTGTTCCGTGAACAGATATAATAGGAGTATACCTTTCCGCCTGCCGGGACATCCCTCTTGATCATCGGCGCACCACAGTCCCCGCACACTGCAATCCCTGACAGCACATAAACCTCTGTCTCATAAGGGGACGTGCGTGTGTCCATGCCAAGCAGTTTCTGGACGAGTGCAAAGTCCCTTTCCCCGATAATGGGCGTATGGTTCTTTTCAATGCGCACCCATTCCTCTTCCGGCTTATCCACCAGCTTTTTTACCTTGTGGTTCGGTGTGGTGTGCTTTCCCTGCACCAGTGTCCCTTTGTAGACCTCATTTTCAAGGATTCTTCGGACGGACATGGCGCTCCATTCCGCCTGTTCATGTGTCTTGAAATTGTCCTGTATGCGGATTCCGAGACTGTGCTTGTATTCCATAGGGGATAATACGTCATGGTCATTTAAGTAATCTGCAATGGCAGTCTGGCTCATGCCGCCGAGCTTCATGCGGAAGATTTCTTTTACAATCCCTGCCGCATAGGTATCCGGCACAAGCCTGTTCTTATCCTGTTCATCCTTTAAATAACCATACGGGGTAAATGCCCCTATGTAATCGCCATTTTTTCTTTTGACTTCCAGATGGCTCCTGATCTTTATGGAAATGTCACGGCAGTACGCATCATTCATCAGGTTCTTGAACGGAACCACGATGTCGTCACGTCCGTCCTCAAGGCTGTCTATATGGTCATTCACTGCAATAAAGCGCACTCCAAGAGCCGGGAACAGCCTTTCGATATACTTGCCCGAATCAATATACTCACGTCCAAAACGGGATAAGTCCTTTACTACCACACAGTCAACAATGCCCCTTTTTATATCTTCCATCATCAACTTAAACTGGGGACGCTCAAAATTGGAACCGGAATACCCGTCGTCCACCCGCTCCGACACGATTTCAATATCTTCCTTGTCTCTTAAAAAATCTCTGATAAGGGATTTCTGATTGGATATGCTGTTGCTTTCCTTTTTGCCTGCATCCGCAACATCGCCATCCTCTTTTGACAGCCTCACATAAATAGCTGCATGAAATATTTTTCTGATTTTCTGGATATTACCCATAACCTGTTCCTCCTTAAATGATTTTTAAGTCGGAACAAATCCCAGTAATATAGATATGTCCAAGCCGGGCTGCAAGGAGCCTTTCTCACAGTTTCCTTGCAGCCTGCCCTTTCTCTGGATTACATCATAACACACTTTCATAGGATTTTCCACGACTTTTTTTATTTTTTCTACGCCATCAGTAAGAGGTTTTCAAACGCATCCTCAAATGACACGCCGTTATTGGCAAACCGTATCTTTACCATTGTGTCCCCCACCTTAACCAGATAAGGATTTTTTACCTGATTGAGATACTGGCGCTTTTTTTCCTCCACGCTTTTCTTCCTGTCTATGCGGATTTTCCCTATATCAGCCAGTTCCTCCAGTTTTGCGTCTGAAAAATCCATCTCAAGAAACTTTCTATGATCTTCTGCTGTCATTCAACAAACCTCCATGAAAAAAATTGCCGCCTGCTGTTATGCGGACGGCTATGTAAAAACCGGACGCATCCGGTCATGGGAGGTTTCCTATCCCCTGCTTGCTTCCAGCCTCTTTTCAAAATTCCTGTATATTTCCTTGTCTACCCATTCCACATACTCTTTAATGTCGATCAGACCTTTCAGGTCATAGATTTGGGAGCGCATGAACTGTTCTACCTGTTCAGGAGTGTTTTCCCCCTGCTCTGCCAGTTTTGCCACCAGCTTTTCTCTGATCTCCTCCTGTACAGCCTGCGGCATTGCGGGTATGTAGTAAGGCGGAATGTATGGCACATTTCTCTGCATTACTGCATCTTCATATTGGTAACGCTTTTCAAATTCAAGCAAAAATTTCCGTATCTGGACGCTGGCTTTTCCCCTGTTTTCCTCACTGACAAGTTCTGTCAGTCCGTCAAAGAACTGAATCAGTTCCAATTTTGTAAAGCCCTTCTTGACATACTCCTTTCGTCCTGCAATCCTCCATCCAGCATTTTATCTGAATGACATACACTGTCCCACAACGGACAACTATGTAAACAGCCGGACATCTGCCCGGCTGTGTCATAACCTTTCTTATTCCTTAGCACTGCTATCTTCTGTCATCGTTATCGTTCCAGCGCATACGCCCATATGTCTTTCTCCTTGCGGAGACAGCCATTCCCGAAACAACAAGTACCGATAAAACCAGAAACAAGCCTGCTGCCACAAAATTTTTAACCCTGCACATATTTACCACCTTTTCCTTATTCGTTGTATCTGTCAAACACGCCTATCTGCACCTGTACGCCCTCCGTGATCCTGCCGAGCGTTTCTACATCCACCTTTCCCATGTGTTCTATGATCCGGTCAAAGTTCAGTGCTGTTACCTGTTCACACAATGCGACGCTGTGCTGGTCCAGTCCCTCCGTCTTATACGCAGATATGAATACATGGGTAGGCAGGCTTCTTTTCTTGTAAATCTTAGTGGACAGCGGAACTACCGTGATGACAGTGCTGTGTCTGTTTGCCCTGTTGTTACTGACCACCACCACGGGACGCATACCGCCCTGCATACTTCCCTGATACTGTACGCCCAAATCCACATACAGTACATCGCCCCTCCTTATCTTCATAAACCGCCTCTGCTTCCGCCCCATACAGGTCTTTCCTTATCGGCAGGACACTTTGTTATATCGTACATATGGTACTGCATGGTGGAAAGCTCAAAAAAGCCGACACCAATGTTGGCAGCATCATACATAAATTCTTCCAGATCGGACTCATCCGCTGTTATATCAGCCATGTTCTCCACGACCACCGTATCATACTGTCCGGTAATCAGGCGGGTAATCAGCATGTTTACCGCATCACGGTCAATATCCCTGTTCGGTCCCTTGTTGACGATAGTTTCATTCATTAACGCTATCCCTGCCATGCTGCACTTCTGACGGTTCTGCTGAATGATCTGGCGGATATTGCTTTCTGACTTGTTGGAGTTCATAAACATGACTGCCGGATGCACAAGCAAGCCGACCTCAAAACTTTTCACATTACTGCACATGATAATCACCTATACTTTCTTCTATTCTCATTGACTGAAACAAAAGAGAAGTTTTTGCCGGCATTATCCTCTCATACAGGAGAGTCTTGTCTGCTGTTATCTGATAACTGCAAGGCTCGCCTGTATCAGAGGATAACGTGGCGTTTCCGCCACATTACCTCTCTGTTCAATCTGAAAATATCAGACTGGCTCTCGCTTGTCCCCGAACCGGGTAACATACACTGGGACGGCTCCCATCCCACACTGCGCCTCCATCATGCCCAACCAGACGGAATCCGCAGGCAGCCACTCCCGAAAAATGCTTTCGCTGAAATTCCGGTGCCGTTTTACCTCATTATCTCTGGTTGCCATACCAGCAGGCACAATCCTCTGCTCCATACCTTCACGGGCAACAATGAAATCCTTGCAGGTACATCTTCGCACGAAACGGGATTCTGCCACCCTTTTATCCCCACATAAGCATGGACGGATAAAAAGGCGAAAATAAAATCAGGTGTATGCGTGTCCTATAAAATTGTTTTGGCTTTTTCAAGCCTGCAACTATCATAACTGAAAGGGAGTTGTTTTCAGAGTGCCAGTATACACTATTTATAGCTGATATACGCCACCTTGACTATCAGATAAAAAACAAAAAAAGATCAGACTACAGATATAATCTGTTGTCTGATCTTTTAGGTAAGCATGTTTCTCATTCTAAGCAAATCCTCACATGCTTTGGCAGTACATCTAACATCTTTGCGATAAATTTCTTTAATATTCTATGGGCGCAGATATTTACTTCCTTCCAACATTTTCAATTAGATTCTTTTACTGTTGTGAAAGTTTATCTTCAAGCATTGATTTAGACACTGAAACCTCAAATGTATCCATATTGCTATATGTTGAAACTCCCTCCGGATTATCATTCTCCACGAGAAATTCTGTTCTGATATAGTTATCATTGCTCAAAGTGTATCTGCCAAAAACTGAACAATTAATTCGATAGCTGTCACCCAGAATGCTACCTTCATTAGATTTCAAAAACAGAATAACAGTATCACCAACCTTTGAATGTTCTGCCCCCATAAATGTATGGTCAATTAACAAATTGTTCATTTCTTCTTCTGTATACTGTGACAAATCAGCATGTTCTTCAATTTGTGCTTTCTCATCGCTTAACCGAGTATATCCACCATCCTCGTATACTGTGATTGTTTCCTGTACCTCACCTTGATACGCTTCCTCTACATCAACGGTAAGCTTAGAATAGGCACATCCATCAATATACACATATTCTATTTCTGCAATATTTCCTTTTACCACAGCATCTGATGAATCACTATCAATAAATTCATCAATATTGTAATAAAGATTTTTAACGCCGCTTCACTATTTGCCTCTGTAAAAATTTGATAATTGGAAATGTCGCTGCTGTACAAGGAATCTTCGTTTTTATTTGAGTGTTCATTATTATTCTCTTTATTCTCTGCCAAATCAATTTCACTTTCAACAATCACATCTTTAGTATCGCTGAAATTTTGAACACTTGTATCATCCATTTTCCCACAACCAGCCAATGACAATAACACCATACAGCCTAATATTCCAATACCAGTTTTTTTCATTTTACTTTCCTCCTATTTATATAAATAATTTATTCCTGCCAAATCATTAGCTTGCGCTCTTGAGGTGCTGCTTGAATTATACGCAATATCTGCCTTCATTAAAACATTGCTAACATCCGAGTGGGCTAACCCCATGACATGTCCCATTTCATGAGCTATGACAGCCAATCTCTTATTTTCACTTAAATCCGCAAAATCGGCATCTAATTGTATTCTTCCCCAAACCCAATTACTGCTGAATGGATCAACTTCTGTACCTCCATTATACATAGTTGTTAATCCCCACCATTCATTAACAGTACTTACTTGATATATATCCATTCTGCTACTTGATTGTGTTGTGGTTCTTGTGTAAGAAATAGGTGTTGTTACTCCCATGCTATTGGATGTATTTACCCATTCACTCATCGCTGTATTGATATACGAAGCATAACCACTTGCGCTTGATGTAATGAAGTAATGCTGTGTATCTTTTCCATAATTTCCCACTCCATATGTCAATTTATGCTGATTGAATGTGTTATAGGCATACACATTCGGCACACTACACATGAACATAAGAAAACTTAAACATAATGCAACTACAATTTTTTGGTTCTCATAAAAGTTCCTCCTCGTAAATTTTTTTAATACAAACAAATCATCATAAAGCAACTAAATACAACTAAATTATTTTTTCCTCACCTCCGTAACTCTTATTTGGTAAATATAATATACAACAAAATAAAATACAATTAGCTTTGCAGAAAGTAGCCTTTTTTTGCAGAAAATGGCTACTTTTCAGAAAGTACTATCTGCAAAATACAATCAATAAATGGTTGTTAAACAGATCTTATGAGTTGAAAGTTCTCAATAAAAAAAATAACCCTTTCGTATGGATTTATGGTATCTTTAAGTTGCAACACTTAAGAAAGATATAAACCACTGAAAGAGTTATTTCATGTATGAGTTTACCATACTTTCCAGTGGTTAACCATACGATTATGATGAATTTTATTGAAAATGTTTTATGCCACTTTGAATCCTGTTTTTCCCGCAAGGCTGCTTTCCGCTGGTTTGTAACCATTATCATAGGGCTTATGCTCCGTTCAGATAAACTTGGTGTCACTTCTGTCATCCGTGACCTTGCACTAAGTCCGGGCTGCTATGATTCCATGCTGCATTTTTCAGGGCATCCTCATGGTCGTTGGAGGAAATCCGTAAACGTTGGTTCTCCGCTGTCAGGCTGTATGCTCCCCTTTATAGGGAGGGGAACTACCACGTCCTTGTGGGCGACGGGGTGAAGCAGTCCAAGGAAGGGCGCCGTATGCCAGGGGTGAAAAAGCTGTTCCAGGAATCCGAAAACTCCGCAAAACCGGAGTACATCCATGGGCATATGTTCGGTGGTCTTGGCATCTTAGCCGGAAGTGTACGGAATTGGGCCTGCATTCCTTTGAGTATCCGGCTCCATGACGGCCTGCAGGCTGCCATGGAGTGGAAAGGCGCATCTGTTTCTGAGGCTTCCCATGTGGTGCAGATGGTGGAAGATGCTTATCGCGCAGCCCTTACTTTTGGGAATTCCCTGCTCTTGCTGGACAGATATTTTCTTACTGTACCGGCACTTGAAAAGCTGAAATCCCTCAACGGCAGCGGGGATGTACACATGGAGATCGTCACCAAGGCCAAAAAGTCCTGTACCGCATTTGAAAGGCCAGGCCCCCGCAAACCCGGAAGGGGACGGCCTGCCAAAAAAGGAGCGGCTGTCCACCTGAAAGAACTGTTCGCTTCACGCGGGGGACAATTCCAGAAAACGGAGATTGAACTTTATGGAAAAAGGGAATCCATCCGTTACTACTGCATTGACCTGTTATGGGGGCAGAAGCTGTATCAGGAACTGCGCTTCGTCCTGGTGGAAATGAATGGCGTCCAGGGCATCCTTGCAAGCACCAGCCTGGAGCTGGATCCGCTGTCCATCATCCGGCTCTACAGCTACCGGTTCCGGATTGAATGTACATTCCGCGAACTGAAGCAGCAGATTGGGGCGTTCTGTTACCACTTCTGGTCAAAGTACATGCCGAAGCTAAGCTACTACCAGAAGAAAGGGGAGCCTACGCCCATGGAGAGGGTGGAAGGTGAAAAACCCCGCCAAAAAGTGTTGGAAGCCGTTCGTGCCATTGAGATGCACATGGCACTGTCCTGTATTGCAATGGGAATTCTGCAGAGCCTTTCTATCTGCTTTATTGGGAAGGTTAGTTCTAGCCAGATCCGTTACCAGAGGACACCTTCCCAAGGAAGGGTTTCGGAAGCCACCCTTATGTACTACTTCCGAAAACATTTTTTCCGCCTTTTGGCGCAAAAACCCGAATTATACATAACGCGAATAATTCAGAGGCTACAGGAAAAGTCAGAAGAACAATGGGATTTTCTGGCTTCTTAGTGGTACAAACTTTCAACTGTCAAGAACAGATAAAGTAAAAGGCCAAACTAAAGCATCAACTTAAGTCTGGTCTTTAAATATACCCCATATTTTCTGATTAAACATGCAAGCATTCTTTATTCAATATTTATATCTGTCATGCCCTTTTCCATAGCAACATATTATCAGCAAACTCCGTTACCAACTTTTCAGAATTTTTTAACCATGAAAGATATGATTTTATTGTACTTCCTAATAGCGCATACTGTTCATAGTTCATCACAAGATTGTATTGAGTAAAAACCTGGTGCAAAATTGTTTCAAAATTCATGGGCTTTTCGCACAAATCAATAAGAAATTCTGCATTTTCATAAACTTTGGATATATTATACTCCACCAAATGCTTTATATCCTCTGTTGGCTTTGCATGAGCTGGAACGAACATTTTTGCCTGCATCTTTCCTACCTGTTCCAAAGTATGCAGATATGCCTCTACATCATATATAAACGTAAATCTATATTTATCTAGTGTTTCCTTACTATTTAGGCAATCTGCTATAAAAGCCACACCGTCAGGTGTCCTTATTCCAATCATATCAAAAAAATGTCCCGGTAAATCAATCACAGACAGATATTGTGGAAAATCAGCAGCACTAACATCTGTAACTTCACTTGGTTTTGCCATAAGGAATTTGTGTTGTAGCTCCTTAAGAGGAAATCCCCCAAACAGAAAGGCAGGCTCCAAAACTGGATATTGAGTAAAAGCAGCCTCTATTCCCCGGCTAAAAATCTTACATCCTGTCTGTTTTTGCAAATACTGGTTTCCACCAATATGATCTGCATTGGAATGTGTGTTAATAATGGCTTTCAAAGTCCAGTCATTAGCTTCTAAAATCTGCTTAACTTTCCTTCCGGCATCCTTGTCGTTACCACTATCAACCAAATATGCCTCGGTTCCATTTTCCACATAAACACCTATTCTTGCCGGGGATTCAATATAATAACTTTGCTCTCCTACTTTTATTAACTCATACATTTTCCCTGTCTCCTCTTGACAATTTCTGCTCTAACGCTATAAGAGTATCTCTTTCTAATTCCAACGGCATTGAACCAACATTGTCATATACAGTACAGCAATCGCAAACCTTCACATCCGTACCAGTGAGGTTTTTCATCTTAACTGCACACAACGCCCTGCAATCATCTTTCCTGTCATAATTTTTGCTGCCAATCCATGTAGCCAACAGGCTCTTGTCCCTAATATCGTCAGCAATTTCAGCACCAACACAACGCCCCGGACACTCCTGAACTGTTCCCGGCAATCTTATATACATGCCATTATGCATCTGTTGACATTTTGCCGCTCCTGCATAGCCAGAGATTCCTTCTGTCTTTAGCGTATCTAAATCCGTTATTCCCATGCTAACAGCCGACGTATAAATATCTGAATAAAAATCAGACAGCCACCGAACATATCTTTCTTCCCTTGTCATAGTATTATTTTCATCATACCGGGAAATCAATTCTTTGTTTGTTTCAAATTGTCCCAAAAGCCATTCAAGCTCATCTGTCCCCTTTCCGCTAACCATAGTAGGGATAGTGATTACGGTTATGTTTCTATGCATAGCCCATTCATACATTACCACCGTTTCATCGCTAACTTCTGGTGTAACCGGAGCCGCCACGAGCGCTAATCTCTTTCCCTTTGCAGGATCATTAAAGCCATATTTCACAAGCAGCTTCAATGCACGATCCCTTTTCTCTGTATAGCTCGTCACACCGCCATCCTTGCCGCATCCTACCATACGATCCTGAATTTCCGGCACAAATGAATTGCCTCCCAATAATATACTTACATTATCATATTCGGATAATCTTTGCACTAATTCTTCCGCTGTTTCAATTCCCTCATATCCACAATCTTTGGCAATCTTATCGTCTCCTAATGCTGTACCTTTTGTGAAAATACCTATCTTAATATCCATTTCCCGAAGGTCATCCAAGATACTGAACAAATCAGGTATCTTAAAAATTTCGCCAATTCCGAGAAACTTGACGGACTCCAGTCCGATTTTTTTAGCTGCCGTCAAAATCTGTTTCATGTCAGACCATTTCAACAGCTTATGTCCGTCAAGTATCTTTCTCACATAAAAATCATCTTCCTGATTAAAGCAGTGCGGACAACGCTGTGTGCAAGTCGTTCGATACATTCCTGCAAACTCTCTTTTAAGGGCATCAGTGTCAATGGCATTATCCTGTCCTCTAAACTCACCCTGTTCAAAGCGTTTTTTCAATGTATTCATTGCATCAATCGCATCATCCGACGCTAATTCAATATCCATCGTCCTTAAACGCTTTATCTTATACATATTGCCGGAAATATGACAAATCTTACCTAACAAACCATGTTCTTTCAGTTCAGCCACTTCATTATCTGTTAATTGTACATCTATGTACTTTGTTTCTTCGTAATCTACAAATGACCAGCCATTTACATCAACATGAAAATCTTTTGGAAATGTCTGATAAACCTCTGGTATCTCCAAATCCATCAGCCTCTTTAAATACTCCTGTTTCTTTAAATTAGTAATCATGAAATATTCGCTCCTTTCGTATTTTTCATACATTCTGTTTGCATAATACATTATCAAAATCTCACTCTGGTATTCCCAATAAATATAACAATATTTTTGCTGGTCTTAGATTTTGAAATGCTCACGTTTTCCAATATAACATCTTACAAACCAGAATCAATACCCTTTGCAGAAAACAAGCCTTTTGTGCAGAAAACGGACATAAAAGCTACTTATCAAATTCTTATCGCACCTTAAACCATTATGTCTTTTTTCCTTTTACCTTCTTGCAACTTTTAATGATAAAGCTGTAATAAATTCCTCCGGGTTTGGCAGCTTCCCTACTCCAAACAGATTATCCCACATATTTCTTGTCTCCTTGTTCAAAAAACCAATCATGATAGCTTCCTCCATTTCCTGCCTTATTTCACTTTCACTTTTTCCTTCTCTTTTGGCAATTTTTTTAATTGCATCTTTAGCAGCTCTCTCTCCCATTCTCTTTCTCCTTTCAGGTACTATAACTTCTTATCTATAATTTCCTATAACTGATATGTTAATTTTAACTAATGTATACTTAATTAGTCAAATATTTTGTGTCTACATATTATGACACAACTCGACTAGGAGGTATTAAATTGAACCAAAATGGGAGAATACAAATTAACTTAGGACGGCTTCTTAATGAATCTGGACTAAGCAGAAACAAATTCTGCCAAAAAGCAGAAATTCAACGCTCGCAGCTAAACGGATACATCAATAACACCATTACACGGTTAGATACAGAAGTGCTTGTGAGAATATGCCGGACATTAGATTGTTCCATTGCTGATTTATTGGAGTACATCCCACCAGATATGCAATAACAAAAACAGTCTGAAATTACTTACTCTATTTCAGACTGTTTTTATAAACTGTTCTACTATCTTTGCTTTCTATCATTCGAGCAGTGACATATTCTGCTAACCTACTTTTTCACGCTCTTATCAAACCAATTCCTCAAAAAACCCATTAAATGTGTTATACTCACGACAGATAAGATCTGCCGTGAGTATCGCGCCAGCCGCAGCCGCGAAGCGGCATATTTCCTTATGCGGCTGTGTGCATCATTTTATACTGGTGGTCAGTCTTTTCGACCGCCAGTATAATTGTTCCTGATTCCTTTTTCCATATTAAATAAGTAAAAGAAATCGAAAGTGTAATATCTTTAGGCACTTAACAATGAAATCTTGCGCAAAATGGCAAAATTTTTTGCGTAAGAAAAATACCTATGCCAATGCTGGTATAAGCACAAGGTTTTTGACGGTAAGTCCTGCGGCAATGATTTCTTTGCCATAGGCTGTGGCGAAATATTTGTAAGAGCCCTGCACCCTTTCAATGATCCCATGGAGACGGAGACGTTTAAATATCCTGGACATGGCTGACGGACTGATATTTTCAAAATGCTGGCGGATATCCTTTCCCTGCATCCCGAAAGTCATGTACTCGCCCCGGCTGATCACTTCCAGCACATGCAGGTCACGCTCCGCAAAGAAATTCAGTCCGCGGTAAGAGCGCCCCTTGTCCACAACGGAATCGGTAACCTTTGTAAGGTTTTCCTTCCCGCCGCTGTGGTCATCGAAAGATGAGATGAATTCCAGGTACCGGTAGTTTGCAGCTTTCATAATCGTGAACAGCTGGTAAAGGCTGTAAATGCTTTTTTTCAATGGAGCCTTTTGTTCCGATGAACTGCCGTCCCTATGTTCCACTTTCCGTTTTACCCTGAAAGCGCTGATATCGTTGCTGGTGCTTTCTATCCGTAAGACGCAGCCAAACTTATCATACATTTTGATTGATACATCACCCATATGGTGTTTGATCCTCGTTCCGAGAATACGCACGTTATAGTTGGTGCCGACCTCCTTCTTACAGTTATAGGTAATACGCTGTCCTAGGAAGGTGGCGATGTTGTCCGGCTTTACCGTAAAGACTGCGGTCCGGATGATCTCGTCATAAAGGGGGCCAAGGTCGCCCGGCTGTTTGAACATGACGTCTGTTGCACACTCAATCTGCTGGATCGTCCATGTGTAGCTCAGGCCGAGTGTTTCAGGAACAGGACAATAGCGTTTTGCAAAAGCATCCAGAACCTTATGGAGGTATTCCGGATTGATCCTGTCTGAGAGTTTCTGGGCAGCTTCCACATCCGAGATTTCCAGGAAAGCATTATCATGCATGCGGTAAGTAATGCCCTTCTTCTGCAGTTTATGGGCGAGCAGGTTATGGCCGTTCATATAGAACTGCAGGCGGAAAGGCGCCCATGTAGGGACACGAAGGTAACAGAGCCCCAGTTCTTTGTCAATGAAATAGAAATAATAGTGGAGACATTTGCTCTGGTCAGACTTAAGGAATGTCTTTCCCGTGGTCTTGTCATGCCAGGGTTTATAAGTATTGCACTGTTCCATGGCGGAAAAGATGTGGATCAGCCCCTCGGTCTTTCCGGTTTCCTGAATGATTTGCTGAATCCGGTCATCCTTGCGGAAAGCCCGAAGCTTACGAATGAATTCGATTTCAATGCCGTTTTCATCTGCGATGCGCTGGGCGTTTGCGCGGATTTGTTCCGTAAGAGGCTGGGAGAAATTTGAAAAATCAAAAATACGGATGTTGTTGGCATTCAGATAGCCTGTCATGCCTTCGGCATGGCTCCATCCAGGGATATACCCTTGGATGATCATGCGGTCATAACAGGTGATCGTACCATAAATTTTGTCAGCGTATTTATCTGTAAGTAACATGAACACATCCTCCAACGTTTTTCTTTATTGTACTTGAAATGTGGAGGAATTGCAAAATCTTTTCCGGTTTATCCGGGTTAGGTTCTACTAACTTAATTCCGGATTGTTTCAACCCCTTTACAATATAAATAGACAAATATGATACTCCTTGATCTGCCTTAATCAAATCTTCCGCAGAACGTACAGAGACGATACTTACAAAATTAGCGTCAGGATATAACTTAATAATTGACTTTTCTAAATCCTCCCAGTATGTAGGGTGATTATTTGTCAGTACCCTATATTTTTGAAAAATACTTTTCTGTTGTCTTCCCTTCATACAGAAATTATACAACCTGATGTTTACAATAAGCGCGAATCGTCAAAAGCAAAAATATAGGAAGTTCTACCGCAGCTGAAATCAAAATGACATAAGGCGTCCAGAAACTCATTCCTACAACATGCAGAAAATTAAAATCGCAGAGCTGATAAAGAAAATTATTTTTCATACCAATGCCCGCAGACGGCAAAATACCCACAATCCCTGTATCGCCTAAAGCCCCATAAGCAAATATAGGCAAAAACAGTATTAACATAGAAATCAACAAAACTGTTACGGAATCTTTGCATCTGGCAGATAAAAACAGTGTAAAGCTAATAGTTGCCAATACCGAAAGGAGTCCCGCAAATACTAAGACAATCTGAATCTGTCCTAAATTCATATTGGGCAGATTGATAACTGAAAACAACATCTGGAAAGAAGTTTTCAGACAATCTGTGCCAAATGCAAGATTAAGAATTGATAAATGGAGTGACATCCCTAAAATAAAAATTACTGTGAATATACAGCAAGCAGCTAAAATCCGCATAACAGCTAATTTCATGCGTCCATATTTAGTGCAACGCAAAATACTATCACCGCCAGTCTGATATTCATTAGCGAAAATCGGAGCTGCAATAGCAACACAAAGGATTGATAAAACCAAAATATACAATGTTGTGTAATCAAACGCATCTCTACTCATGCCGGGATATAAATAAAATGGCTGATCTACATTTGCATACTTGTCTGTCGCAAATTGTCCGGCTGTTGGATATTCTTTCTGTTCAAGATTCATGGTATCGTCCAAATGAGAAACACATTTTTCATAAAAATACTGTTCCACCTCATCAGGATCAATATCCATCAAGTCTGCACCAATACCAGTTTTTGGATCAGCAAAGGCTTCTATTAACCCCTTGAGCATAGGGCGGATAGCCATAATATTTTCAATATAAATGTCCAATGGGACATCATTAAGTGTACCGTATTCTTTTACATAGGATTGATATGTCCGTAGGGCTTCCGCCAGTTTTTGCGGAGTAATGTTATCTGCTGTTTTTTCATAGTAATCCCTCTTAAACTGGATTGCCGGTAATCCATCTAATTCTATGATTTTCCCATTTTCTCCCGGACGGTTAATTGATTCAAAGCTGATTGGCAGATATGCCATTACGATAGACATTAAAAGTGCGGCAGCAAGCAATGTCAAAGTACGGCGTGACTTCATAATTCGTTTTACTTCTAATCGGAATAATCGCATATTAATTTCCCTCCCCTTCTAGATTTTCCTGCGGAAAATACCAAAGATACAAGTCCTCAAGCCGAGGTAATGCAGCAACTGCCCCAGAAATTTCAGGTGTATCAGATAAATATCGAATGGATACCTGCCCGTTATCTTCACTTCGCTGATTTATCACCCTGAGCCGCATTTCATAACTGACCAAATCCCTTGCTGGTATGGTACAAGTCCATATCTTCCCCTCAATCTCCCTTACAAGCTCATCCGTTGTGCCTATATCCACTATCCTTCCTGCTTTCATAATGGCGTTTTTCGTTGCAATATACTCAATATCTGAAACAATATGTGTAGAAATCAACACAATTCTGTCATGTGAAAATTCTGAAATAAAGTTGCGGAATCGTACCCGTTCTCCGGGATCAAGTCCTGCTGTCGGTTCGTCCATCACAAGAATTTTTGGATCGTTCAGCATTGCTTGTGCTATGCCAACTCGACGCTTCATGCCTCCGGACAGTTTTGCTATCTTTTTCCCTTTTACATCCGAAAGCGTAAGCACCTCCAAAAGATGATTTATTTTCTTTGTTGTCTCCCTTGCCGGAACATCTTTCAGGGCAGCTACATATTCTAGATAATCTTTCACTGTAAAATCACGTGAATATCCAAAATCCTGTGGCAAAAACCCAAATATATTCCGATAGGATTCTCCCATTTTACGAATATCAGTACCATCATAACAAATCTCACCACTGGTAGGTATCATAATGTCTGCGATCATACGCATGAGTGTAGTTTTCCCTGCACCATTAGCACCAAGCAGCCCCCATACCCCCGGTGTAAGAGTAAGACAGGCATCATCAACAGCCCTTTTGTCTTTAAACTGTTTACTTAAATGTTTAATTTTAAGTTCCATAATATCACTCCTTTTCTGTTTTCAAAGGCAAATGCCCCTGTTCAATAACGATTATATCAAACAGGGGGCATTTCAATCTCAAATTTTGAACTGTAATACTCTTAAGATTTTCCTAAGAAGCAATTGGCAGGGTAATCGTAAAAGAAACTGTCTCGTTGTTACTCTGCGCAATAATTTCACCTCCATGTAAATTAACAATCTCTTTTGCAATAGAAAGACCAAGACCTACTCCACCTGTATAAGACAACCGGGCTTCATCTAAACGATTAAACTTATCAAAGATATTAGCCAACTGTTCTGCTGGTATTGTTTGTCCATGATTGTGAAAAATTACTACAGCATTTTTACCTTTTACCTTTGCGGATACATAGATTTCTGTATCTGGATAACTATACGCAACAGCATTTTTTATAAGATTACTAAAAACTCTTGCCAACTTTTCAGGATCACCAATTACATTCAAGCTATCTTCAACAGAAATATTGACAGTATTTCCTCTTTCAGACAAGGCAGGGTAAAATTCGTCTATAACCTGTACCAGTAGAGCGTATAAATCAAGCGATATTTTCTTTAGCTGTACTGGTGATGTGTGGTATCTCGTAACTTCAAACAACTCATTAATTAATGTTTCCAGTCGTTCCGCTTTATCAAGAGCAATCCCTACATACTTTGCATTTTGTTCTGCAGGCATATCCGGAGCTTCATCCAGCAGGCTCAAATAACCAATAACCGCTGTCAAAGGGGTACGAATATCATGTGCCAGATACATAACCAATTCATTTTTCTTATCCTCAGCTTCCTTTGCGGCTTTTTGACTAAGCAATATGGACATTTTAATCTGATTCATCTGCTGTTCTACTTCCCGGAGTGGTTCCGACAATTCAATTGTATGGTTATTCTGCTCATATACTGTTTGTGTGGCAGAAATAACTTCATCAAGATAATTCCACGGTTTTTTCCAATAATAATGAAAAATGCAGGTCAAACCAATACAAAGATAAAAGAAGTAGATTACATCCAACCGCCAATACAACCATTCGATAATTGGGTTCTTGAATGCAGAAAAAACAAATTGAAACAGCAACAATGCAATAAATCCAATTGTAGTATAAGAAATTAGAATAAACAAAAGACGAAATTCCAGCTTCTTTTTAATGGGAAAACTTTGCTCCTTCAAATACACTTACCTCCATTAATTAAAAATCAAAAGGACTGTTAAAAGGAATACCACCACTAATGTAACAACAGCAGCAAGAATTGTGATAATTAAGTTGACTTGTTTTCTATTATGAAACACCCTTATAATCAAACAATATAAAGCAATCCCTACTACACCTCCACAAGTGTTTGTTATCAAATCGGTCACATCTGTCCGTCCAACCGCCAAAATGTATTGAAAAATTTCAAACAGCAAACTTATCATAAATACAAAAAAATCTTTACTTTAACAGTGAACTCATGTCTAAACATACACAAATAAATACCAAGCGGAATAAATATCGCCACATTTTCTAAAACCTCTTTTAAGTGATAGTTCATTCCAATTTCGTTTTTATAATGAAACGGTATCAGATTAATACTCCTGATTTTGTCTATTTCACTTATTGAAAACTGTAGCTTAAATAAAATAATCCACACTAAAAGTGCCATGTAAATAACAAATAAAAATGGTACAAGAAAACTTCTTTTTTCACTTTTCTTCATGTTACCTCCTTGTCATGGAATAATGTGCTAAATCTTATAGCCCACTCCCCATATTGTTTTTATATATTTGGGTTTTTCTGCTGTATCCTTCAGCTTTTCTCTTAAATGGCGTATATGCACTGTAATTGTACTGCTGTTTTTACTATAATACTCATCTTTCCATACAGAATGAAACAAATCCTCAAGACTTACAACTACACCTTGATTTTCCAACAGAATACGCAAAATAGAAAATTCCGTGGGTGTCAAAGGTATTATCTTCCCTTCCAGCGCACATTCATAAGTCTGTGTATTAAGTGACAATTTTTTATAAGTGAAAATTGTAGCAGGTACTTCTTTCACTGGTGATGGCGTATACTTATTATATCTTCTTAATTGTGCTTTCACTCTGGCGATTAGTTCAAGCGGACGGAATGGCTTTGTTACATAATCGTCTGCCCCCAAAGTCAAACCAGTAATCTTATCTGTTTCTTCATCTTTTGCTGTCAGCATTATAATTGGATAAGTATATTTCTCTCGAATTTTCTGGCACAAGGAAAAGCCGTTAATGTCAGGCAACATTATGTCAAGAATAGCAAGATCAATTTCTTTGTTTTCTATACAATCCAATGCCTCTTTTGCGGAATAGTATTTATAAATAATGTAATTTTCATTTTGTAAATAGACTTCGAGTAAATCGGCAATATCATGTTCATCATCAACAACTAATATTTTTTCTGACATATAATGATTCTTTCCTTTCGCACAATAGCTTAATTTTACAGTGTCCGATTCCCACATCACTACTGTAGGTAGCATAGAAAAAGCTAGGACAAATACTCCCTACAGCAAGCTGTAGGGATATTGATTTATATAGTATATCAAAAATTTCATAGAAAGTCCAAATAAACCGCATAAAAATACATTAAGAATTGCATAAGCAATAATTAAGAATTGCATAAAAATATACCGAATTATGTAGATACATACCAAGAAATTCAAAATACTATTTGTTTATTCAGCACAATTTATCATCCTCATAATAAAGAGTTTGATAAACTGTGCATCTGCCCATAAGATCATCATGTGTACCAATATCAATTATTTTTCCATTCTCCATAACAAAGATATTATCTGCTTTTGCTGCTATTTTTGCACGATGAGTTATATATACTGCTATTTTTTCTTTACTAATTTTCATGTAATTTGTAAATATTTTTGTTTCAGACTCTGCATCTAGTGCTGCACTCGGTTCATCGAGCATATACATATCTGCATGTTTATAATAAGCTCTCGATAATGCAATCTTTTGCCACTGCCCACCAGAAAGTTGTTTACCATTATCAAACCATGTTCCTATTGTTTGATATAAATCACTTTTTCCATTTTTTAAAGCAAAATCGACTTCTGCATTCTTTAATGCCTCATAAACACTATTTTCTTGCAGATCAATCTCTATATCTCCTAAAATAACATTTTCCAAGATAGTCCCTTCATATTTTAAAAATCTTGAAACAAAATCGAGATTCTATTTCTATATGATTTCAAACTAATATCGTTCATGTCAATCCCATTTATCAGCATTCTCCCTTCGCTCGGTTTATATAACCCACATAAAATTTTGAAAAGTGTACTTTTACCTGATCCATTTTTTCCAAATATTGCAATTCTATCCCCTGGTTTAATTGTGAATGAAATGTTATGTACTGAAAATTTATTTTCAGGATAAGTATATCCTACATTTCTAAATTCAATTTCTTCGATAGAATCTACATTTATTTTCCCATCTGCTTTCTCTGTTTCATCAGCTTCTCCCAAAAAATCCCTTAATAAACTAATATATAAATTTGAGTTATAAATCATATATACATTTGTAGCCATACTCATTGTAGATGTTTGAATTATACTAATAGAATTCATGTAGGACATTGCATTTCCCATCATTATAATTTTTTATAAGCTTCTTTTATGGAACAATACATTACCAAAAGTCCCATTAAATCCTGAACAATACTTATTGCAATATTTAATTTTAATTTATTTTTTTCTATATCATTAGATTGTTTTATAAAAAGATTTCCAAGTTGTTTGTATTTATTCAAAAAAAAGTTATTTAGACCAAAAGTTTTTACCTCTTTAAAAGATGTATCGTGTGTCATTAAATATGAATAATACCATGCTTTCCTTTCTTGTTCACTCCTCGCATAACGAATATGAAATTCTTTATTTCCAATATAGATTTCTCCAAAAAGCATGACTAATGAAATTAAAAAAAGAAGAATATCTATCCAAATATTCCAAGTCGCTAAAAGAACCAATGCTGATATGTATGAAATCATATTTGATACAATGCTTAATAAAGATTGTAAAGTTTGATAAGGCTTTACACCTATTTCCTGCTCTAAGCGATTTATAGAATTATATGTTTCAGATTGCTCAAATTTTTCCAAAGATAAATCTCCGCATTTTTTCATTAACATATAATTAATTCCATAAGTCAATTGATTGCTTAATTTGTACATATTATAACTGCTGACACCTCTTACGATAGTAGCTATGATTGACGTTATAAAAATGTAAATATTCCTATAACAACCTCTTCAAAACTATGTTTCATCAGTTGAATTTCATTGACAATATTTTGTGTGATCATTAGTGATATTATAGGAAATAGACCAACCAAAATTGCCAAAGTTGTTGCTATTATAAACCTTTTTGAATCAATTTTTCTTATTAATTCAATGGTGTATTTTATTAATTCCAAATTATTTAGCAATTTTCTCATATTTCTAACCTTTCTATGAAACTCCCCGAAGCAGAGCTACGGAGAATTAGACCCTGAGAGATTAAAAACTGCTACATCAAGATATTTTGATGTAGCAGTCTTCATTTTAGAGCGTACTAGAACGAGTAGTTTTAAAAGAAGCTACTCTATTTCCCGTTCTATACTCTCCGGCATCGCCGCAACCGCAGCCACAGTGTAAGCAACTATCATCGTTTCCACGATATCCAGCGTATCCTTCGTGGCAAGCACATGCCATCGGCTGATCGCCACTACCTACATTTCTTCCAAGTGGGTTAATAAATTCCATAACCTTTTCCTCCTCGTATAATAAGTTTATAGCCAGTCAGAACAGGCTATAGACTTATTCTTTTTTGATATAGATGCAGGATGATTTCTAAAAGGGCTCCCTCTCCATCCTTTCCCATCTATACAGTTAATAGTTACCAGTCTCAGTTCTTTCTACATAGATGTGAGGATATTCTGATGGAGGTCTGGAGGGGTTCTCCCTTTCTCCCATAATGCTGGTTCATCCTGTCCATCTAATGTTTTTGTTGTTTACTACTTTTTACCAGAGCCTCCCGGTGCTATAATGGTTCCCAGTGGAACCTGGGCTAAGGTACTGCTTCGTTCCTCCTGCAAAGCATCCGCTATTGCTCAGAAAGCATGCAGCCCGCACCGCCGTACCTTGACTGCTTACACAAATGCTGCACCGCCAGGTCTAGCCTCCAGCAGGGTATTTCTCCTGGACCAGTGCTGATAACGCGAGGTTGCAGCCGGTACCCCGGGCCGGGATAAGCTTTGGCCCCTGTTCCCCATCCTTATCGGAAAGGTGGTGATTACACATGAAGAAGATAAAATTGATTACCTGTCAACGCTTTTTGTGGGAATCGACATCGGTTCCCGCACCAATGTCATCTCTGCCCTAAACTTCGACCAGGACTTCCTGATCAGGATGGTACCCGTGGCCAATGCCCAGGGCGGCGCGGAGCAGATGGAGGAGATGGTTGCCCAGGTGCTCTCACAGCACCATGAATTCAAGGCTGTCATCATTGGCCTGGAATCCACTGGTTTTTACGGCGTACATATCGCCAACTACCTGTCCACCTCCGAAAAGCTGGCACCTTTTTCTACAAAGGTCTACTGCCTCAACCCCAATGAGGTAAAGCAGTACAAGAAGTCTTTCAACTCCCTTGACAAGAATGACGGCATTGATTCCTTTGTCATCGCTGATTTTGCAAGGGTAGGGCGCATCCATACCGAACCCTGGAGAGGCGCACAGTACCTTGCCCTCCAGCGGCTTACCAGGCACAGGCTCCATATCACGGAATGCATCGCCAGGGAGAAGACCTACATGCTGAACAACATTTTCCTTAAGTTCAGCGAATTTGCCATGCTCAAGAAAGACGAGCATCCTTTCTCTGACAAGTATGGCGCCACGGCCGAAGCAGTCCTGACGGACTACCTTTCCACAGAAGACATTGTGGACGCATCCGTAGATGAGCTGGTTGCTTTTATCAGCTCCAAAAGCCGTGGGCGGATCGCCGACCCGGAACAGACCACTTATCTGCTCCAGAAGGCCGCACAGGACTCCTACCGGCTGGACCAGTGCCTTTACGAGCCACTGACCGTTTCGATTGGCTGTTCCTTCAACTGCATCAGCGCTTTCGAAAAAGAACTTAAGGCCATAAACGCCGCAATCCAGAGAGCCGTAAAGGGCCTTAACCCCACGGAGTACCAGATACTGACCTCCGTCCCTGGCATCGGCCCGGTCTACGCCAGCGGCATACTTGCTGAGCTTGGCACCATCAAGTGCTTTAAGAGCAACGATGCCCTTGCCAAATACTGTGGCATTGTCTGGAAAGAGAACCAGTCCGGCGAATTCGAGGCGGAAGATACGCCCATGAATAAAGCCGGCAACCGCTACCTGCGGTATTACATGATCGAAGCTGCCGGGAGCGTGATACAGCACTGCCCGGAGTACAAAGCCTTTTATGACAAGAAATTTGCTGAGGTGAGAACCCATCAGCACAAACGTGCACTCGCGTTGACTTCCCGTAAACTGATACGTATGCTTTTTGGACTGCTGGCCAATGGCAAACTCTACTCTGTGGAAAAGAGTAGGTAATCCATAACGCTTATCGAACTTACGTTCTTTTTTGGACGGTAGGTCTATTAAAGTTACCCTTTTTCCAGAAATCTTTTTTATTTTCCTCTTGACATTTCACCAAATTGCTTTCCAAAAATATTTAAATACATATATGTAAACATAAAGTATTTAGCATTTTATTTGAGTTCCACATCATTATAATGCGAGAGACTCTCCGGTTCTGATTCCAAAATAGAATGATAACGTATTAGATTATTTTCCAAATACTGCCTCTCAACTCTACATGGATTGTGCCTATATTCAAAATGAGTTCCTTCCTGATCATAACAACTTACATAGCAAAGTGTACAAAGATTAACTGCCCAACAATTTTTACAATATTTGGTAGCTTCAGATATAAAATCATTCACATACAGTTTGCTAATTTTTTCTTTATCTAATCCTTGGTCTACATTTCCTATATCTGGAATATTGCCGACTTTTTCGCAATGTAAGAATTTCCCATCAACAGTAACATATACCCTACGTTCTCCCGGAACACAACATCCATTCATCCCATATCTTGCGACGGGCTTATCTGTTAAAATCCTTTTATGAATTATTAACATTCCTTTATCCATAACTCCATCTGTAAACAGTGGTTTATTATCCTTCTTATGTTCCTGTTCCCATTTTGATAGCGGCTCATATGCCCCTTCTATATATTTTCTTTCCTCTTGACTTTGTGGAAGAAAATATGGACTTTCTCGTGGTCCTACATCTTCTCCTGATGTCAAAATGAATATGTCCTTCGGAATCCAATCTTCTGTTTCAATAAACGACTGGATTTTATCATACTTTTCATGATAGTCAGGACCAGTAGTTACAATATTGAATCCTATTTTCGAAGTTTTTCCATTTTCATGGTACATTTTAATAATTTTCTTTGCGCCATCGACGGTCTTGTTAAAGCTGCCTGTACCGTCTTTCAAAACGC
Organism: Eubacterium plexicaudatum ASF492; assembly: GCF_000364225.2. GTDB lineage: Bacteria > Bacillota > Clostridia > Lachnospirales > Lachnospiraceae > Eubacterium_J > Eubacterium_J plexicaudatum. The sequence continues at coordinate 968,573 of NZ_AQFT02000001.1, read as the reverse complement.
GATTTTCATCGTGAACATCTTGCGGACCATCAAGACTTATAATAACGGAAAAATCATTCTCCAAAAAGAACTGAGCAATTTCCTCGGTCATTAAGACGGCATTGGTAGTTAATGCAAATGTAATTCCTTCCATTTTCTCTTTTGCATACTTAACTACTTTCCTTATTAGTTCAAAATTAATCAAAGGTTCACCGCCATAAAATCCTATATGACAACTTTGGGCATGCGTTGAGTGATCTTTCAGAAAATCAACCGCTTTTTTAGCCACGTCCCATGACATATTACGAGTTCCAAATTCCCTATACTCCTGATGTGACGTATTGTATATACAATATTTACACCGCAAATTACATTTTTCAGTTACTTCCAGTGTGATATTTTGAACTCCATTTGCAAGAATTTCATCTAACTTTTCAACCGCATCCCCTGTTAATGTCTGTACTGGGTTAGCTGATAAGATATTTTCGGCTTTTATTGCGGTTTCAATTTCATTTAACGCATCGAGAAAATCGTCCGCTGTCAAAGGCAGTTTTAAAACATCACAATAATTATCTGATTCCAGAATCTTTTTCATCACAAAATAAACATTGGCTTTTAATTTCGCCACCTTACCTGTTCCTGTATCAAGGAAGTAGTAGTTTTTCTCCGTGCAGAATGTTTTTCCTAAGCGACCTGTACTCCCATTTTCGCTTAATCTTTCAAATAACACTCTTACCTTTTCTTCAATATTTTTATCCATAACACTTACCTCCATCTGTAATTTATCTAGAGTATATCACTGTAAATAATGAAAACCTTTTTAATGTTCACCAGTTTACAACTTTTTACAAAAATAAAAATACAAACCCATCTTTTCATAGTATAATTTAAGCGTCAAACAAAAATATACGAAAGAAGATGAGTTTGTATCTACCGCTTATTATATATGAAAAATTCTGTTCTGGACAGACTGAAATCTTATTTTGATGAATATTTTTCGGATGCGACAAAACCCACTGCAAGGAACCTGTTCCTTATCATCGTTTCCATACTGGCTCTGGATATCTTCCGTTCTGTACGCTTTGCACACAGGCATGTGCTTGCAAAACTTTCAGACACATCCCTGAATGCGTATTACTATGCGCTTAAGACCGACAGGCTGGATCATGAATCCTGGAGGAATGTGACACTTTCCAAAGCTTTAAAGGCAGTACCTGTCCACTTGGCTGCACAGCCGCTGTTCCTTTCCATTGATGACACCATGGTGGAAAAGGAAGGTGATAAATTTGAATTACGTTCAAGGCTCTTTGACCATGCTGCCCATAACGGCTCCAATTATCTGGACGGGCACTGTATGGTAAGTATCCTGCTGTCATTCCCGGTTTTGGCAGATGGTTCCATACGCTACTTGTCTGTCCCGCTTGGTTACCAGCTTTGGGACAAAAACAGACAAAGCTGGAAATTGCCGCTGAAATGGTTCGCCATGCTGTGGATGCCATTGGCCCGGACAGGCAGGTATTCCTTCTCTGTGACAGCTGGTATCCAAAGGGATGTGTTGCAGGCCTTGTGGATGAGTACAATAACCTTGACATCATATGCAATGCCAGGATAGATACTGTTATGTATGGCTTCCCGCCCGGGCGCACAGGAAAACGCGGCCGTCCAAGGAAATACGGGGAACGCCTGTCACCAGAAGATTTTGAACTTGAATCCCCAAAAACCGGGGATTGGAAGGTCGGCGTCCGCCCAGTGCTCACCAGGTTATGGGGTGAACGGGTGGTTTATGCCATTGTCACGCTCCCCAAAAGCGGGAATGGAAGCCGCAGGCTCTTCTTCAGCACCAAAGATCCGGAAAGTATCATTTTGGACTACAGCAAGTGTGAGGACGATACCATCCGCGGATATGGGGAAGATAATAAGAAGTTCCTGCCGCTTGCCTGTTATTCGCCGCGTTGGAATATTGAAGTCTCATACTATGAAAGCAAAACTTTCTGGTCATTGGAAGAATACCGGGTACGGAGCCGCGAAGGCATTGAGCGCCTGGTAAACCTTGAGTGCATAGCATACAGTGCCATGACACTGCTCCCATACAGCGATGGATCCTTTTCATGCTACCAGTCTGCAAGCGCGCAGGAAACCCGTTTTGGCATAGGGCAGGAAATCCAGGCAAGTATAATATTTAGCAGTTTCGTAGAATCCCTCGAAACTGTAAAAAAGCGCAGTCATTTATTAAAATAATAGAGGGCTACGTTTTATCAGGGTTCAAAAAAATCAAAAAGTTGTAAACTGGTGTTAATGTTGAAAATCAGGATTTATATGTAATTTTTCCCTTAAATTTATTTTTTCTTTTTAATTTTCACCATTTCTAAATATTCCAAAATTTATTAACGTATTATGACTCCAGCCTTTCCAACGCATACAACCATTGCAACTAATATAAGTACACAGTATAAATCAGTACTTTCATATGAATTTCAAATCTTAAATATCATTCGTATATTTTAACAATCCTCTATACAGATTGCATATTCTATATATTTAAGATCAGCACAGTGAAAATGCACTAAACCTTTCTAAAATTATTAAATGTAGATGCTTTTCCAAAAATACTGTCATATGTGCAAGTTCCCTCACACATATGGCAGTAATTTTTCCATATGCAGCTTCCTTATCGGGAAAACTTCTTAATCCCTGTCGGCTGCTTGGGCTGATGCAGACAGTACATACATCTGCTGTCGGCTGCTGCTTTCACAGAATTACGTGCTACTTTCTCCAAAATTGTAGCTGTAATATTTTTCTTTCCGTTGCCTGACATATAATACACCTCCAATTTCATTTTTCAATAAAAGTATACCTTATTCTACAGCTTATTCCGTTTAAATGTTGAAATTCCGATACAGCATGTAATTTTTCCCTTAGAAAATGCCATACCGATATTTTATCTATATTTTACTCATATATGCGTATTTGGCTACTCACTCATATTGTTGGAATATTTCTAATTTATGTGTGAAAATAATACTAGAAAGGAAGTTGTACATATGCCAAACAATCGTATTCGTGAACTTAGAAAGAGTTTAGGCTTATCCCAAGAAGCTCTTGCCAAAGAACTAGGAACTACACAACAAGCGGTAAGCAGAATGGAAAATAACGCCTATGATATTCCAACTGACATACTTTTAAATATGTCAGACACATATAATGTCACTACTGACTACATACTTGGAATTTCTGATGTAAAACGTGATTACAACGGACAGTACCGCATGAATCAGGAAATGGATAAATGCTATGATATTGTCCGCCGCTATCAGAAATTATCCGAAATCAACCAAAAGACACTCCGCTGCATACTTGAGCGTTTAGAGCAGGCGCAAGTAGAAAGCGAAGAAGCATCTGCAAAGGAAGTGGATAAAATGCTGAGAATAGCGATCTGTGATGATGATTCCAAATTTACCGGGGAAATTGAAGCTCTGGTATTTCAGGAAAGCCAGAAGTTGGGTATCCGTGTGGAAACCGAAGTATTTTCTGACGGCAAAACCCTTTTAAAAGCATTCAGGACGGCGAGCATTATCAACTTATATTCATTGACATCGAAATGAAGCAGGTAGACGGAATAACGGCTGCAAGGCGTATCCGTGAGATAGACCGGACGGTACTGCTGATTTATGTATCGGGTTATGACAAATATTTAAAGGAACTATTTGAAGTGGAGCCATTCCGCTTTCTCTCCAAGCCTCTAAACCATGTCCAGTTCGCCCGCTATTTTAAGGAATCCTGTAAGCGCATCAATGAGACGGAAGTATTCTATCAATTTACATTCAACAAGGAAATACGAAAAGTGTCTGTAAGAGACATCGTTTATTTTGAAAGCAACAACAGAATCGTCTATATCCACCTGAAAGACGGCTCTGATGAACATTTTTATGGAAAGCTCAATAATGTAGAAAAGGAACTGGCAGCAAGCAGGCAATATTTTCTGCGCATACACCAGTCCTTTTTGGTAAATTACGACTATGTTAAGAAGATGAACTTTTTCAATATCACTATCAGCTACACGGAGAAGGAAATGGAACTGAAAATCAGCGAGGATCGGCAAAAGGAAGTGCGCCAGCAGCTTTGTAAAATTGCAGGCGGAAAGGCGGTCATAGAAGAATGACTGAATATTTAACGATAATATCAGAACTGTTCCTGTCGCTGCTTCATCTCCTCATCATACGGAAATATATGAATGTATTTTGGGGATCGGAGATCCGGAACTTGAAAGGTTACATAGAGTGGGGCGTATATTATGTTTTTCTGCTCGTAAGCAATATCAGTTCCATGCTCCCGCCCCAACTGCTGTTGGCTGGAAATGTCCTGCTGATATTTATGATCAGCTCGGCTACCCGTAAGAGAAGCATTAAGCAGCGCTGCATATTTTCTTTATTGATATGCACAGTATGGATGTTAGTGGAAGTCATTGTCATGATGACACTGACATTTGTCGGTTTTGATTCCAGAACGCTTCAGGATGCCGGAAGTTTCATATCTAAAATATGTATGCTGCTGTTATCAGTCATCATAAGCCACTGTATCAAGAATAAGCACTATTCCGAAATTCCCCTGCTTTACTTTTTTAGCATTTTACTGATACCAGTCAGCAGCATTTATGTGATGCACCATATATTCCTTATTGCGGCTACTCATAGTGAGTATATGATATTCTCCGCCACAGCGAGTTTCCTGCTGCTTGTTGTAAACTATATTATCTTTGAGGTCTACGACTGGATCAGCCGGAACGCTGAACTGCGTGAACAAAACTGACTGTATGCGCAGCAACTGGAACTTTGCAGCCAGCAGGCAGAAGAACGTGAAAGCCTCTATCTTGAAATCCGCACAATCCGGCATGATTTAAAAAATCATCTTTCCGGGCTTCTTGGAATGGTTCAGACAGGGCAGATCAGCGATGCGGAGGAATACATACTGCGAATGTTAGATATTGGCGCCGGAAATCGTCCAGAGGAAGTTTCCCGCAGCGGTAATATCGTTATAGATTCCTTAATCAATAATGCATATGCCGCAGCGCAAAAAGATAACATACGGTTTGATGTCAATGTTCTTGTACCCGCATCCATTCCATTTGAGAGCGGACATTTAGCCATAATTTTAGGAAATCTACTGGAAAATGCTCTGGAAGCCTGCCGGGACATTCCAGACGGAAAAGGATTTATATGCCTTGATATTTCTTATGCCAAAGACATTTTTCAGCTATGCATAAAAAACAACTATCAGGCAAAGCGGAAAAAGATAATATTGGTCACTATCTAACCACCAAAAACGACAACATATATCATGGTCTTGGGCTTTCATCCATAAACCATGCTGTTGTGAATTATCATGGGCAAATGGATATAACGGACAATGACAATCTGTTTCAGGTCATTGTCGTCATGTATGGTTCATATTCAGAAAAAGCCGGATAACAACTGATTGATTTCATATTTTTAAGGAGCTGTCATGGAACATTTAGCAAAAAGATTAGCAGAGTATATATGTAAAAAGAAATTATTACCGAGGAAATGATGGAGATCTACCAGTACGGCTTCCAGTGCTTTTTGGAACTGTCTGTGAGTACCGTATGCAGCATTATAATAGCCCTGTTTCTAGGTATGCTGCCTGAGTGTCTTTTCTTTTTCCTGCTTTTTATCCCCATGCGCTCCTACGGCGGCGGCTTGCACATGAAAACATATCTTGCCTGTTTTATAGGCTCCTGCCTCATACTCACATCTTCCCTGCTGGCAGTAAAATATTTAACAGTTCCCATTCCGATCTCTTTTACATTGTATCTGTCTGCTGCCATACTGATCCTGTTCATCGGTCCGGTTGACCATCCAAATCGGGAAGTAGATGCACAGGAAAACCGCACATTCATTAGGAGAACCCATTTTACGATGTTTGTCAGCTTTTTATTGGCTCTGTTTTTCATCTTCATGCAAAACACAAGATATATGCTGCTTCAAACAATCGTATTTGTTTTTATCTCCGCCACTTCCCTCATCGGACGTCTGATATACAGGCAGACTTAGCTTCCTTTTTGCAACACAGCCTGTATTTTATCCTGCCAGCTTAGAATCTCCCGCTTATACTGCTCCCGAAGGCTGTCCGGCACTTCATCATCAAGCCTGCAAATATCATCATAATCTTTTCGTGGGAGCAGTTCCCTGTTTTCATAAAACCACTGCCAGCGCCAGTTGCGGAGCAGGCTTTCCGCCATAACCTCCGGCGAGGAAATATTTCATCAACTATCATCGACAGGTTCTGCCCTTCCGCTTTGCTCAATAAACCGACCAGGGACACATAACCCACCTGATAGATATACGCAATATGGTAATCCTTCGATTTTTCGAGGACATCCGAAAAATACTTATCAGTCCTTTGTATTTATCCATCATACACTCTCCTTCGTCCAATGCAGTAATGTGTGCAAGCCACATTTCCCATAAATATATGTTTTAAAATCTTACTGAATATATCAACCGTTTAATCACTGTAAAAACCTATATGTATAAAATTTTTGCATTCACTTCTATAATAGCAAAAATATATTCCGGCAACATTATCTTTGCATAAAACGGCTTTATATTGCAGAAAAAGACAAAATCTACAATCCTTTTTCCACGTCCTCCACAATTCGCACCCATTCCCTTACTTTTTGAACAAGTTCCTGTTTTCTTTCAAAATGCAGATAATGTCCGCCGTCCAACCGCAGCACTTCACTCATATCCGTTTCTGTAATAACTTCTCTGTGCAGCGGCTCCCATGTTTCCAGCAGTTCACAGTTATCCCCCGAAACAAACTGCAATACCGGAACAGTTTCCGGAAATTTCATATCCCTTACAGACTCCAGGCTATCCTCCATATGCCCTATCTCATTCATAATATCTTTGCTGTATGCAAAATCCATAGACAAAATACGGAATACTTCCAGCTCCCTTTCTGAATATGGATAAGATGTATCTGCATAGATTGCATTTTTCGGATGCCCTATGGAGCATAAGCGGGTAATCCCCAACATGTTTGTTGTTTTCTGGAAATATGCTGACAGCTTATTTAATGTTACCATGCTGATTGGGAGCGGCTCTTCATCGGACTGTTTGGGAACAGACGGATCAATTCCTATAAATCCCCTTACCTCCTGCGGATAAGCATTTGCCCAGTACAGAGAGTACAGACCGGAGAGCGAGTGTGGCATCAAATAATACTGATCGCAGCCGAGCTTTTGAACACACTCATGCAGTTCTTCCACAACGGCACTGATCTCACGTTCCGTTCCAACGCTGTCTGAAATCCCATATCCAAACGGTTCTATGGTAATAACCCTGAAATCCTCTGACAGTTCTTCCGCCAGCGGTAAAAATTCCAGAACAGGCGAGGGAGATCCCCAACCGGGCAGCAATATGATTGTTGTTTCGTTTTCCTCTCCTTTTACATCCGCCACCATGCTATGCCCGTCCACTTCAACCGCCGTTCCGTATGCAGCTTCTATTTTGGTCTGCTCTGCTTTCTTGCAGAAAAAATTCCAGACCATCAATGCTGCAGCAAATCCCAATAGGATTAAAACTATTGTTTTTATTGCTTTCCATATTTTCTTTCTCATGCTAATCTCCTTGTCTTTTTCCAAATTGTCTTTTTTACATTTTGTAAAAATAAGCATACAGCCAATCTCTGTAAACACGATTTTCTTTATCCTGTCATTATTGACCGGATATCCGGCTTTACTGCTTTCTTCAATTAACTCGGAAGCATTATCGAGCATATCACTTATTTTAACCTGCATTACTCCCATATCCTTCTTTAATCAGTAACTTTTTTAGCAGCTCTCTTCCACGCCGCAGCCTGGTCTTTACTGTCTGGGGATTCATCTGAAGCTCCTGCGCAATCTCGTCCACTTTCTTGTATTGGTAATAATAATCCACAAAAATTTCCCAGTCCAACGGCTTTAACTGTTTCAGGATTTTTGCAATAATTCGCTGCTGTTCTCTCTGGACAATAAGCTGTTCCATACTGTTATCAATGATCAGGACATCATCCATCAACTGTAAATTCTGCACTTTGGCGGCTCTCAGCCAGTCTTTCGCCTTATTCCTCGCTATGACTGCTATGTATGCTTTGATGCTGCTATATTCCTCATAATTGATTCTTTCAGCCGTATTCCACAATGCTATAAATGTGTCTGCGACCACCTCCTCCACATCTTCCTTTGTTCCCTTTGAGCTTAATAGGTTCCTGACAATCACAGTGACATAAGCGCTATACAAATCAATGATTTCTTCAAATGCTTTTTCATCCCTGTTCCGAAGTTTCTTTAGTATGCTCTTTTCGTCCATTCCTCCAAATCCTATCTGCTCAAATTTTTTATCATTACGATAGTTGTAAGAATTTGGTTTCACTTTTAGAAAAAACAAAAAGGCGTATAGAAAATCCTATACACCTTTTCGACCGCTTTGCACTTGTTATAAGAGCCTGTCCAAACCAAATGACATTTCTTCCAGCATATGCAGTAAATATTCCTGTTGCTTTTCACTTTTGCTGTTTAAGATATTTAGAATACGTTCTGTTACGGGGATTTGGTTAAGATTTTCATACATGAGATATGAGAGAGGGACAGCCAATGCATCTGCTATTCTCATAAAGTTTTCTAGTGACATTGTTCTGCTCCCATGTTCGATCCGCTTGATAGAGTCAACTGAAAGCTCCGCTTTCTCTGCCAGTTCAAACTGGGTTAAATTTAGATTTTTCGGTATAATTTCACGTTATCGGCAATAATATATTTCATATCCTTCATTTTCTGATTCTCCATTCTTTTCATTTATTTGCGAGATGAAGAATCCGAAGGCGGTCCTCTTTCCAACGTTCGTATGTATATATCCCGATAAATCAGCATTTTTCGACAATAGCAAAAAAAGAGTACACCGCACCGACCTGCCATGTCGATTTGTGTACCCGTAAGCTGCCGCATTTACTTTTCAGGAGTATATTGTACTGTATCAGACAGCGCATATACCCCTTAAAGAACAATCTATGTAATAATTTTATCATCCAAAGTTAAGAAATAAATACACCCAACAACATTTATTTGTTATCAGGTGTATTCTGATAATCTTGTTGTTAATTGCATAGTATCATTCACTTGCACAACAAGATTTATCCTATTTAGGCTTTTCATTATCTTGAAAAATTATGTCGCACAATAATCCATATCATATCAGATATTTACAGTCATAACATTAGCTTCGCAGAAAATGAACTGTTTTTGCAGAAAACGGCACAAAAAATCTTTTCAAACTCGCCCCATTGTTTTGAAAAGATTTTTTCTGCCCGATATGTTTTTTAACATAATTTTCTATTCTTTTTCATATTCCCTATTTCTTGATAGCCAATCAATACAAATTGTTTTATTTCCTATCCTATATGTAACCACAACCCCTCGTTTTAAGAAACTACTTCTAATTTTTCTTGTACTGAAGCTACAATATTATCTAAAAAATCAAATCTTTTTTCCACAATATCTTTCTCACTAAATGTAATATGAAAGTTTTCTTGAAGTGCAAAGAATATAACTAGCAGATCCCGTGGTTTTAACCCTACTCGTGGATCTAATAAACTGTATTGATAATCCACATTGTCTGTGAAATGAATGTTTAACTCTTTCTCTATTACATCGACAATTCTTTCTTTCAGTGTGCTTTCCATTTTATCCCTCCCCGCTAAAACTGTTCACATCTGCCATATTGTTGCAACTTTTTCAAAACAAAATCATATATACCCTTTTGTTCAATATCAGTGTTTGAAAAAACAACGTGTTTATCTGATGAATTTTGTATCTCATTTGTATATGCATACGACAACTTTTCTCTATACATCGAAGCCGAAAGAGGAACATATCTTGATACAAAATAAGCACTTGCTTCAAACTTATATTTAAAACGGCACAACTTATCAAATTCATCATAAAATTCATCATTATATGTCCCATTCATCAAAGAAATTATTGAAACATCTGGTGTAAATGCATTATATAATTCCGAAGCATAAATACCATAATTAAATGAATGTCTGGAAGATAATGGCAAAAGCGGATCGTCAACGCCTATAATTATTACATCCGGCTCTTCCTGTTTTTCAATCTCCTTAATAAAATTATTGAAATAATGTATCCTATGTACTTCTGATAAATTTCTGCTAAACAATACATCATCAATAGAATAGGAACCCATTAACTCATTCAAACATCCTGTCCCTATTAAGGTTACTTTATAGCCATCCTTATTAAAATTATTCAGCAAGTTTAATTGAATCTGATACTTTTGCGTAATCGGAACTACACCTGCAACAGAAACTATGGGCGTCTCTATTGTCTCCTGCGTTAAAGAATATTCCATATTTTTATAGTCTACCCTTTTACTGTCAGATGACGTTTCAATTTCTGTTTTGCAAGATACATTATAAGAAGCGCATATTTCCTGTATTTTTCCTTTAACTGTTTGAACCCCCATAAGTAAAATTTCAATACCCATGTTACAATACTTTTCTATTACTCTTAATGCCACATCCCATTCTAGCTTATCAATATCTCTAGTCACTAATAGCATATCCAAGCTGCAATCATTGCTCAAATCCTCCCAGTTAATTTGACTATAATCCCTTGCATATGTACTTTTTTCTTTAATTTCATTTTCTCCCAGCTTTTCCCCATTATGTTTTATCAGTTGACAAAACTTATATTTATCAAACAGCTCTTTATACCTTAACACTGGAATGAACGATTCTTCAAATGGGTACACTGCTACATTTATTTGGTTCATCTTTTCTCCCTTCATACTGTACGACATCCATATTTCTTTAATGTTACATAGTTTTTAATGTTTTCCTCTATAGAATACCTGCTTGTCTTGCAAAATGAAAGTCTCTTTCCTTTATCTAGCTTTCCATTATTCTCTGCCTTTCCGCAGCATAACTCACACATCTTATAGCACCAGCACTTTTTACACTCTTCTTCTGAAATTTTTGCAACATTCAGTAAATTCTTAGCCTTTTCTAAATCAAAACCTTCCTGAATGCTTCCAATACAGAGAATATCAGACGCTTCGTTTACTCTTTCACAAGGGAACATTCTGCCATCAACGTTCACAAATAACCTTTGTATTCCGGGCAAGCATTGACCTCCCGGACAATCATAACAACTATTATGCTTATTATAGACATTTCTTTCAACCATCTGATTATGCAGTGCAGAAATATGGAAATTGTATAATGACGTATCATAACCTTTCAATAGATTTGTACAACTGTTCAGGTAAACCTTAAACACTTCATAATTGGAATTGGCATAAAATTCTGGTGGTACTTCATCCTGCTCCAATTCCTTTAAATTATTTACATCAACATAATTTCCTGAAACACCGATCTCTTTTACCAAATCGTATGTCATAAAAAACTGACTTGTACACGAAACATCCTGTTTTAAATCAATAACGGCATTGAATGAAATATTTTTAATAAAGTCAGGACAGACTTTCTTTACCAGTTCTAATCGCTCCATAACAGTTTCATATGTACCTTTATTGCTTGACGCAAATATTCTGTTTTTGTTCTGAATGTTTGCAGGTCCGTCCAAACTGATTGTCAAATTAAAACCATGTTCTGCTAAAAATTTTATGCTATCCTCTGTAAGTAAGGTTGCATTACTCGTCATATTAAATGACAGCTTCTTGCCTGCAAAAATTTCTTCTGCATATTTAACGCACTGCTTAATCAACTCATACTCTAACAATGGTTCTCCACCATAGAAGCCTATTGTTACAGAATCACTATTTAATGAATGGTCATATAAAAATTTCACAGCAGCAAGCGCAGTTTCCACACTCATACGCTTATTCATGTGTGTTCTGTTTACATAACTTCCTGAATAAACACAATACTTGCATCTTAAATTGCAGTTTTGTGTTACCTGTAAAGTCATCATATTCAAATTGGTTTTATAAAATTCTTTCAACCGATCTGTTTCAGGGTGCTGGAAAATAATACTTTCGTTCTTGTCACAAAGGAACCCTCGCTGCATCAATAATTCAATATCACTTTTGCATTCATCACTCAATGCGTTGTATTCGCTGTTAATTTGATCCTTGGTTACTGTTGTATTTAAAAGCAGTTTATTCAAAAAATCATATATTTCATCTGAAATATGAACAATCCCGTTAGTATTCACATCATATAAATAATTTTCGTTATATATCTGTATTAAATGAATATATGGTATATGGTCAATCATATATTTTCCTCCTAGTTTTAAAAAGGCAGCCTGACTAATATCTTAGCAGACTGCCCATAGCTTCAGAACCTATCTTTGTAAGCTATAGGTTCAAATGCCGCCTGTAGCTCCTGTGCCTAACTTAAAAGCGTCATAGGTCCAAATGACTTGTTGTACAGATTATTGTAAGTTACGCTCTGCGTAATCTGCATTCCTGTAGCGTTAGGAACCGTATTACAATTGTTGCATGATGTACAGATGCATAAATTACAATTACATGCACATGCGAATGCCATCAAGGTGCCATCATTAAAGCCACCTTTTCTTCCAAGTTTCTTGCCCATAATTTCACCTCCCTTCAATAATTTAACTATAACTATTGAAATTGCTTCCAATATTAATAGCCTGAGTTATATAAGCAGATGTTTTTTCTGGAATTTTAACTTCACTTTTTGAAACTACAACATCTCTTTCTGTTTGCATTGCAAAGTTTTCTTTAGACACACGTTTTTCTTCCATTTTTTTTGCTGCACGCTTCTCTTCTTCCCTTTTAGCTGCCCGCTTTTCCTCAGCTTTTTTCTCCCTTTCTCTGCTTTCTTTTGCTTTTCTTTCTGCATTTTCTCTGGCGATTTTTCCATCAGGATCATTTGTACCAGACGAAATTCCAGTAATATTTCCATTTGCATCAATTTTATAAGAAATACTTGTTAATGTTCCTTGTGCATGAGATACAGCATAAGAAGCACACCCCGGCAATGCCGCTAAATTTTCTTCCAAATATTTAGCTTTCTCTGGATCATTCATACACTTCTTTAAAAACGCACTTGATACTGATACCGTTGCTGGAACACCCTGCATTGAGGTAGTCCCTGTATTCATATAGCTGTACTTACCCTGTAAATATTGGGAATAATCATTAACATTACTATATCCCGTTTTAATCTGCTCAGTTTTAGTCCCTCCAGTTGAAGTTTTTAACTCCACCGTACTTGTTGACACATTACTGTTGTCTTTTGTGCTACCCACATTTTTTGTAGTATAATAGTTTGCATAATTACTGCTTACCCCACCATTTACTCCTGTAATCGCCATCACATTCACCTCCACAAAAAATTTAAATAATTCGCTTTGTCTTATCTTTTTATTTCTTATTTTTAAATTATAGCAAAATCGAGTTAAAGTTCAATTACCCTTGCAGAAAATGAACTGTTTTTGCAGAAAACGGCACAAAAAATCTTTACAGATAGACTTGCTATTCTGAAAAGATTTTCTTATACTTATTCTACTCTTTCCAACATAACATTTAGTTCATCACAGTTCCCTATCAAATCATCATATTTCCCCAAATCTGTAACCACTCCCTCCATCAGTACAACGATCTGATCCACTTTGCTCAATATCTCTTTCTTATGTGTTATCACTATCACGGTTTTGTCTTTCAGCCGAGTATCAAGCAGTCCGTTTATCTGCTGTTCTGAATAAGCATCTGTGTTTGAAGTAGCTTCATCAAATATAATAATCGGCTTGTCATGCACCAATGCCCTTGCAAGGGCTATTTTCTGCTTTTGCCCGCCGGAAAGCATTGCCCCATTCTGCCCTACCGCATGATCTAAGGAAACCTCTTTTATAAATTCTTCAAGTCCACTGTCCTTGCAGGCAGCTTTTATCACCGTATCATCTATTTGTTTATACAGACAGATATTATTCCTTATTGTGTCATTGAATAAATAGATTTGTTGGCTCACAACAGATACCATATTCCGGTATTCCGGCAATGGCAGCTCTGAAATATTTTCTGCTCCCAACAGTATTTCACCGCTTGTCGGCTCATACATTCTCGTAAGAAGATTGATGATTGTTGTCTTTCCCGAACCATTGCGCCCAATTATAGCTGTCTTGCTGCATTTCGCAAATACTATATCAATATTCTTCAAAATGCACTTATCCCTTTCATACGCAAAAGAAACCTTCTGCAATCTCAAATCATTAGGACATAGATCCGCTTTCTTTCCATTATCCGTTTCTTCCTCCAATTCCATAAATGCATAATATCTTTTTGTTGATGGTATAATCCCTGATAACAGGTATCCTATATTGAGGATTGCAGAAATCGGTCCGGTAACATAAGCGCTATATGTAATGAAAGCGAACACACTGCCTACTGAAAGTTTCATATCAAACACTAAATTTGCGCCCAGTATATATAACAATGTCGAGAGGAACTGTACCATGACACTATCTACTATCATATTCCACTGTCCTAACATATTCATCTGCTTTTGTTTCTCTATAATATTGTTCTGGTTAAGCACAAACTCCTTATGCTTTTTATCCAAAATATTAAATAGTTTGACTTCCCGTACCCCTCCAACGGTATCTCCAAACCATTTTGCATACTCCTGATTCCTTTTTATGAACTCGTCCATAATCTGTTTTTGCTTTTTAGCAAAATATTTCATTACAACACACTTAATTGGTATAAACAGAAGAACCAGTACCGTCATTCTGAAATCTATTATGAATAAACCTATTATGCCGCCTGTCATACTAAACGCCTGCGTAATTACAAAGAACACGCTGCTGTCAGCAATCGATGTCATCTGGTTAATATCCGTGTTGATATTATTCAAAGTCTCCGCATAATTTGTGTTATTGAAATAGTTTACCCGCAGCTTCATAAGATGTGAAAAAGACTGTTCCGAAAGAAAATATTGTATCTTTGCTGAAATATCTACACGTTTCTTTTCCTTGACTATATCTATGAGGGAATTTATAGTGTAGATTACCATAGACGCCAAGACCAGCTCTATCAATAATTTCTTATTGCCGCCAATAAAGCCATCGTCCATGATCCGCCTGCTGATCAGCGGAACGCATAGATTTAACCCGGTAGAAACAAGCAGACAGCCGACAATTACAACTATTGTTTTTTTGTATCTGCCTAGTAACAGAAGTAATCTTTTTACAGCCGCTTTGTTATCCATCTTCTTCCTCCGTCAGTTTCGCTTCTATAATATGATATATTTCCTCAACATCTTTTCTGTCAATCAGTCCAGATATTTTTTTCTCAATCTTTTCTCCTTCAAAAGATAACTGAATAATATTTATATTTCCCTCATTGCAAAGACTGATCTGCACATCACAATCAGGATATACTTTCAAATATTTATCCTGTTCTTCCACTGGAACGCACCATATGACCAAATCACTCTGTTTATAAAAAGTCTGGCTCTCTATAAAATTTTTCCAAGCATCAATATCTGATACCGGCTCCGGCATATATTCTAATGCATATAATACACACTCCGGCTCCATTCCTATTGTATATGCATTATAACCACCATTGGCAAATGCCCTCTTTAGTTCTGTGAGTATATAGAACTTGTCTATTGCATCTTCCACCGCCAGTATCACTACCGGAACTTCAAGACCATTTCCCTGATAATAATTATACTTAATTTGCCGTTGCCTTGTTTCTTTGCTCCAAATGAATCCCTGAACATCTATATTATGAATGTCCTCATTTCCAAGATATATTAAGTTCTTATTTCTTATATCCAAATTTCCTAATTCTGCCATAGAATAGGCTATTACCGTATCTGCTTTCCCCTGTATTTCATCATACGCCCCTGTAACTGTTTCAAAATAATACCCTGCCCTGCTCATAGTTCCTCTGCCCGATATATACGCCCTATAAATCCAGTCCGGCTCATAACCCTCCACTGTCATTTCAATATGGCTTTGCTCTTTTGCATACCTCTTTAATTTTACTATGTCGAGAGTTTTGTCGTTGCTTAGTTTATTTGCAATCAAAGCACATATATATGGTGCAGCATAACTATTACTCAATGATGTGTTTATTTCCATATCATATATTTTAATTGCATGTACAGACGACACAACAGTATCTATGCCCATTTGCATATAGTCTTTACAATAGTCCAATGGACTGTCTGTAGTTGCCACACCAATCACATTCGTAAAACTTGCAGGATATGATACAAAGCCCGAATTAGCTGTTGCAGCTATTATAATCATTCCCTTTGCAACATATTCGTTAATCACATACCTTAATTTTTCACAATCCCGAAAGTCTACTGTTCCTAAACTTAGATTAATCAGCCTAATATGATTTTTATAAGACCAATCCAGCGCTGGTTGAAAACTTGCAACTCCCCCTTTTCCGCTTTCATCTAAAATTCTTATACTAATCAAATCACAATTCGGACAATATTTCTCAATTATCATTGCACAGTTTGTTCCATGTTGGAACTGCTGCCGATCTATTTTTTTTGTATCAGCCACGCAAATACCTTTTTCATCAACAGCTACGCATTTTTCTAATCCTTTTGCCAAAAGAAGCTCGTTAATGCCATTATCTATAATTGCAACTTTAACACTTTTATCCATAACATACCTCAAAAAATCTGATTGACATTATATGATGACAGTTTAGCAATCATATCTTCATATACTTTGTCCATATCGGCTGGATTCATTAAATCGTACAGACCATCCACCTTATGTTCATACTCCTTTTTCCCAATTTTTATAAACTTTAACTGTTCATCTTTAAGTGTTGCCAAATCAAGCAGTGTGTTAGATAAATGAAAACCATCAATTTCAAAATTCAGTCTGAATCTACATACCTGTCTAATTGTTTCTAATCGCTCTTCGGAATATTCCTTATCGTATAACATAGTCATAATAACATAATCTGCCTCAACTGCTTGTGAAACCATATATGCTGTCATGCCAAAATCAAAATGATGCTTTTTATTTATAGCCATGATACCACCCGGGATACCTATAACTATTAAATCAGGCTGCTCCTGCATTTCAATATGTTTTACATATTTCTTGAACAAAATAATCTTTTGTGTATTATCCATGTTATCTCTCATAAAAGCAGGATATGAATGAAAACCAAATAAATTGCTATATGTTTTACTTCCTATTTGGCTCACATTATAACCATTATCTGACAAACTTTTTCTCATAGCAAGTTGTACATGAAACTTTTCTGTAAATTGTGCAGTTCCAGCCACAAAAACCACTGGAACAGTAATAGACTGTTCTTCTGTTATATCATCCAAAAGACTAATATCAAATTTTTCTTTTTCTTCTTTTTCAATGTATAACACATTTTTCCCTTGCTCAATACAATTATCTATAAATGGATGCCCATAATACTCTTTATCAATAACAACAATTGTATCAAATATATCATATTGCACATCTGATACATCATAAACCGGAATATTTATGCCATCCTCAGTAAAAACATTTGAGTTTTCTAATACAACTAAGCCTTTTATAATATAATTATCAAGATTTATATAAGCAGATAATTTAACTAATTCATAATCACAAGGAAATAAAATAGCATTGCTTTTCATTTTTATTCCTCCCTACTATAATGTTTTTGTAAATTCACAACCGCATTCTTTCAATACAATATAGTCTTTTATGAGCCCTTCGACATAATCCCGAATTTTATTGCATTTTTCCAATCTAATTGAAGGACTAATCTTTTCTCCATCATCTGCAGTAACAGCACATTGCGTACAAAAATTAAATGCCCAACACTTCTTACAAGCTGATTCCGTTATCTTTCCTATATTTAATATTCTTTTCACAGAATCCATATCAAATCCGTCATAGATATTTCCAATACACATTTCATTACAAGTTTCGTTAACACGCTCGCAGGGATACATCTTTCCATACGCATTAACAAATGGTCTTTGAACCCCCGGCATACAAGGTCCACCTGGATGAGTTACCGTCTGCATCACCTGTGTAGAAACCTTTCTTTTGTAAACCACATCCTTAATATCCGCAATTTCCCGTACCACTAATCTGGACACACTTTCTCTGCTAACTCTATTCAACAAATACATCATGCCAACAAACTTTTCATTACAAACCTCTACATAATTTTTCATATTGCCGTAGTTTATTTTATCTTTTCTATTTACATCATTTATATAATTAGTAGTAATAACGATGTCTTTTACAACAGGTTCATTCGTAAAATATTGATTAATTAATACAAAATCGTTTTGATCATCCAATACTGCATTGAAAGTGACACGTTCAACAAAATCCGGCATCAGATCCTTTATCCTCTTAATTCTATCAATTACTACAGCATATGTTCCTCGTCTACCATCTGCAAATGTTCGATTTTTATCATGTACTTCCTGTGGACCATCCAGGCTTATTGTCAGTAAAAATTTTTCCTTGTTCATATAACGAATAATATCATCTGTCAATAACGATGCGTTTGTAGTTAGATTAAACAAAATATTTTTCCTCTTGAAAATATCTCGTGCATAATTTACGCATTTCTTAATCAAATCTATTTCCAGTAATGGCTCTCCTCCGTAAAAACTAATATTTACTTCTACTGAATTTTTACTGTGCAAATACAAAAAATCCAATGCTGCCTTTGCAGTATCCCAATCCATACGCTTATTATTATGAACACGATTATGATAACTTCCTGAATACACACAATAATCACATCTAAAATTACAATTTTGTGTAACTTGTAAAGTCATTTTTGTCATATTGTTTTCAAGAATGTCTCCAACAAGTTCCGTCATCGGATGTTCTATTCTTTCTATTTTATTAGGCTTCAACATACCAATCCTTTTCATGTTTTCAAGTATAAATCTATCAGCTTCGTTAAGAGTTGCTACTTCTCTATGTAAAGATAAAAACTCATATATTCTTTGATTAATTTTACTAATCATATTTGTATTCACATCAAATAAAAATATATCCTTATTTTGTTTAATGAAATGAATAAAAGGCTTATCCATATTTAATCACTTCCTTTCTGTATTCTTGTTCGGAAAAACAGATAGCCTTCATAACTGAAGGCTATCTGCCCATTGCATTCCTGCCGAATAATTACATATGAACTACTAACAGCTTTGAATCATTCTGTGCATTGTTCGCATACTTCTGTGCATAGTCTACTGTAGCATACGAATATGTAGTGTTCTCGCATGAGCAAACTGCAAAGCACATGCAACCGCATGAATAAGATACTAATGTTCCTGCCTCTGTAGACATTTTCTTTCCCAAAAGTTTTTCATCTTGCCGCCTCCTTCCTATGTTATTAATTAACCCATTTGAAAACTGGGATAATTTCACTCATTTATGTGTTGATTGATAATCAGTGCAATATCAGATATGCTATCAAATCTTTTTTAGTTAATTCATTCTCGCTAAACTTAATACCATATTTTTTCTCAATCCCCACAACCAATTTGACTACATCTCTTGGATCAAGTCCCAATATAAACAAATTATCTGCTTTTTCCAATTCATCTGCATTGATATCAAAACACTCAGCTAATATGGTTTTTAATTCTTTTTCAATCTGTTTTTGCAAAACACACTACCCTCTCTTGTGATATGAAATTCACTTCGTAAGTTCTTATAACTTTTTCTAATAAATTACTTTGATAATATTTTTCATTAGATTCCTGCCACTTTTCTTTTTTCTCTTTTGCAGTTTCCTCCATCAGTCTTGCATACTCTTCGCGTTTCTCCTGCTTTGCTTTCTGTTCTTCTTCAATCCGACGCAATTCTTCATCTGATGGTCCCATAAATCCAGCACCTACTAACTGGTAGTGTGCAACTTCTCCATTCTCATCTAAGACAATTAATGCTGAATGCATCCCATCAGGCAAAGACGGATATCCATTCCAAGCAAAAAGATTATCAATATTTGTCATTATTTTATCCGCCAATTCTGGATTGTTTTTTAATTTTTCTTCTAATGCTGGTGGAACAACAATGGAGTTTTTCCCTAATACTGAATTTAATCTGGACTGCACACTTGAATCTGACAACTCCGGTGCTGCTCCTGCAGGTTGCCAATTTAGAACAGATTCATCCACCTCATTAGAAAAAAATTTTTCATGAGGAAAGTCCAATCTTTCCCATACATTCTGTGGAATCTTATAAGCATCCATTACATGATAATAGCCTCCCGGAAACCTTGTCTGCCACATATCCTTTAAACTTTGCTCTGTTTTTGCAGCACTTCCAATCGACTTTGCAGATAATATCCTATTAAAACCAACACTACTATCTTGTTCTACAGCCTTTTTCTGCTGGTTTATCTGATTCATATAATAATTATTAGTTAAATAATTCAAACCTAAATTCATATATCTCCTTTCTGCAGCCCCTCTATCATTCAGAACTACCTCGCTTTCCTGAATAGGTCCAAGCGAATCATTTTATTATCCATCCAAAACCTATAGAATGCACATCTATGTTATTAAAAATGCTTACAATTCCCTACACCTCCCCTAAAATATATATTTGCAAATTGCACAATTTCCAGTTTGCGCACATTCAATAGACTTTCCTGCATTTATAATACCAAAACATGGTTAAAGGTCAATTACCCTTGCAGAAAATGGACTGTTTTTGCAGAAAACGGCACAAAAAAACCTTTCAGCACACATATCATACTGAAAGGCTCTTTCTTATACTCAATTTTCTTGTCCTGTGCAAGTCTAATTTCTTACCGCCCCATTAACCATAAGTCTTAATCCGCTTTCTGCTTCGGTCTTTTTGGCTGATGACCAATTCCAAAACAAATAGGCGGATCTCTCCATATATCTTTTTCAACTTCATTACGGGCAACCCTTTCTACTGTCTTGAGTAGCATTTTTTGATCTTACTGTTCTTCTTCATTTTACATATACCTCCTGTTTTATAATTTTTGCCAAACACATCAATAATGCACATAATATGATAGCGCCTGACATATAACCAATATACAAAATATTAGCTTTCAGATAAACTAAGACAGCAATTATCATTACTTCCATTAAAACAATCAGCCTTGCCGCTTTCTTAGATTCCTTCAATTCACTTTTACTCATATCTACATTAGGGTGGTTTATTGTTCCCATTATAAAGATTAAAGTTATCGCCAAAAGCAACATACCATACATGATTGTCTGATTCATGCAAAACATAGGTATAACCAGCATAACAACAATATAAGTTATAACTGTCCCTAGATAACACTGCCAAAACTTATTTGCATGAAATCCCCCTGTCCGTTTCCTCAAAGAAAGAAAAAACACAACAAAACAAATCGTGGGTAATAATTGCCTGAATATCAACCCTAAAAGCAACATAGTTCCAACAGTTACAGCATGTTCCACCATACCTATTAATGCATATTCATAATATTCACAGCTTGATTTATTTATTATCTTCTCCATTTCCATTTGATTGACGATCTTTAATACCATATTTTCTATCATAAACACATCTCCTTCGTTATTCAGTATGAATTATATATGGAAAAAATCAAGGTGCTTTGCAGAAAATGAACATTTTTTGCAGAAAATGGCAATAATTTTTTGAAACTATCCATTTAAGCAGTTCACTCATGCAGGAATAATAATCGAGAAGAAAAACTCCTTATTCTTATCTTCAATGACATATGAGCCGCCATACTTCTCAATACTTTTTAACACATTTTTGATTCCTACACCATGCTCATCGACATTAGTGGTTTTTGTAGATTTTATCTCGCCATTTTCGTATTTTACATCGTAATTAAATGTGTTTTTAACTGCAATAATTGTCATATCATCTTCTTTAACAAACTTGAACTTTATAACTTTTTTACCCTCACATGTCTCACACGCTTCAATGGCATTGTTCAAAAGATTGGAAAGAATAGTAACCACATCCTCATCTTTTATTTTCAGTTCTGAAAGGTCATTTACCCTGAACACAAAAACAATTCCCTTTGCATCTGCCTCCTGATATTTCGTATTAAGTATGGCATTTACTATTACATTATTGGTATTAATGGTATCTGGTTCATTATTCAAAGAACCATTAATCTTTTTCACATATTCCTCTAATTTGGAATACTGCTTTTTATCCAGTAAGGATTCAATGCATGAAATCTGATTTTTATATTCATGTGTCTTTCTCTTTTGATTATCAAAATTTTCAGAAATAGACTTGTACATCTCCAACTGATCTCTTGCCTGAATTTGAAAAACCTTATTTTCATGTATCTTCATTTCTCTTTCCACAATATCATTGATTAGATAAAATACAATGATATTCATTCCCACCATTCCAAAGGCAATGACAGCAAGCAAATTTGCCTGCTCTATTGTTTGTACATATTCAAAAACAGACAGCATTGCAGAAATAGCAGTTATAGTAAAAATAGGAAAAAACAGGAATCTTAACCATTCTGTATCTAACATCTTTTCCATTGATTTTCTTGCAAACTGCTTTCTAATAACAAGAACAAGGAAGAACATTATTACTTTTACAAGCAGATACGCCAGTACAGAAGCGACTTCGTGCTGCTGATCTGATATTTTCGTATCTAAAGACAACCAGCCCATAATCAAGAACGCCAAAGAATCCATTGCAAGCAACAACGCATCAAACAGAATTGCTAACACAAAAGATTTTTCAGGCTAATTCTAACATGCCAAAGCATAAACATCGAAAACATCAAAATGCCAACAATCTGTCTTATTACAAAATGTTCTGAAAAGCAAAACGAAAGGAAACATATTGAACTAAGCAATAAAATAAACTGTATTGTATTGATCCATCCTTTATTCCTGACCTCCCCAAAAGATTCATAAAAAATTTTGCAACACATCATCTCAATAAATATAAATAATATACTCTGCATTAAATCCAACATTTACACTTCTCCCTGACACACTATAAACTTTTTCTTAACTTCTGTATATCTTACCTTTGGTATGGGCAGCTCAACCCCGTTTGTCAATATCACTTTATACCGGGCAACATTCTTAATGCATTTTACATTTACAAGATAGCTCTGGTGTGTCCTGATAAAACCATTCTCCGAAAGCATATCGTCCATCACGTTTAATATTTCATACATGGTATAGACTGTTTCATCGTCCTCCATAACATGAAACTCAAGCCTATGCAGATTACTTTCGATATACAATAGTCTGTCCAGCATGATTTCTTTTCTGCCCTCTTTAAAATCAAATTTCCTTTTTATCACAGAATAATTCATCTTATCAATAATGGCATCCATACATTCATTGACATTACTCTGAAAATTGGCAATACCCTTTAACAAATATCGTACAACATCGAATCGGTATCCTTCCAGTGAATAATCCAAATATGCAGTCACGAACACTATGAATACTTCCCGGCTTACTTTTCTGATCATCTCAGCCGTCTTAATGCCATCAATTTTCTCCATATTTATGTCTAAAAACACGACCGTATAGCGTACTACCCCAACACCTAATTCTACCAGTGCCTCCCCGGAGTTATATGTATCTATTTCAAAAATAAGACCTTTTTCCATCATGTAGCCGGAGATCAGTTCTTTTAGTTCTTCTGTAAAAAGATTTTCATCATCACATATTGCAATTTTGAACACCTGCTTTGTCTCCTCCTTCCTTGCTAATTGATAGCCGTCTATCCCTGATACTCTTTATACCCCATCATTTTGTATTTCGACACATATGACTAAATTTATTAATCCTTTTGCTTACATTCATCGTAAGGAAAATAACACGTAAAAATCCATAATTCCCCCTTATTATTTTAGTGTACTCTCGGAAACTCGAATCCCTTGTTTTATAAGGATTCAGAAATTTCCGAAATCTCATTTTCACCTCTATTTTTACCTTCATTTTGTAACATTTCCGCTTTTATATAACTTCCTGCTCTCTAAAAATAATTCTTATTTTTCAAAAAACAGGTTGACAAATACCCCGAAATGTGCGGCCGTTTTCGCTGATAATGCCAGCGAAAACGGCCCTTTGTTTTATAAGTAACTGTCCAATTTCACTGATAAAACAAAGGAGGTCACATTTATGTTCAAACGCGAATCATGGCAGAGCCATGACGAGTACAGAACCTTCGTCGCTACGATTGGCCACAGGCTTTCCCGCAATAACCCAAAATATTCCTTTAACGAATATGATGAGGAACGGCAGAAACTCTTAAACCTCAACCTTGACCCGCTTCTGGATTATATCCCCGCTTTTTATTCCAAAGGGGGACGCCCAGCAGCGCACCAGGCGCAGATCCTGCGCTCCCTGATACTTTTCGTCCTGCTTTTTAATAAAACCAAAGCACGCACAAGCCTTACTTTATGGGTGCGGGAAGTCCTTCCCAATTCCATTTCCCTGGCTGTCCTTATTGGCTGCGCCTCTCTGGAAGAACTGCCGCCCCTCGGCTCTTATTATGACTTTATGAACCGATTCTGGACAGACCCAGGGAACCGCTATTCCCGCACGGCGCTTCTTCCGGCAGGCAAAAACGGTAAAAAACCAAAAAAACTAATTGGAGCCGATGGAAAACTGGCAGAGCCGGAAGACTCCTGCACAATCACTGCCAAAGATATCGTAAATGATATCCTGGACGGAAAGCCTGCCGCTGACAATCCACAAGCCGCTCTCCAGAAAATCTTTTCCATCCTTGCCGTACTTCCGTCTATCCGCCTTGGGCTGATTGACACGCAAAACCTTACCCTCTCCGGCGATGGCACCGCTGTGGTTTCCCATTCCTCCCCTTACGGCCGCCATCTTTCCTCCTGTGGGAAAGACTGCCCCTACCGGGACGGCTGCGCCCGCCATTATTCTGACCCGGATGCCACATGGGGATGGGACAGCGATAACAAAACATGGTACTTCGGGCATACGCTTTACATGCTGTGCACCAGGAACAATACGCTGAAAATTGAACTCCCGCTGTTGATGAAATTCACTGACGCACGCCGCCATGACAGCAAAAACTTCCTCTATTCCATGGATGATTTTGGGCGCAATGCCTTTGGCATTTCACCGAAGAATGTCTGCCTTGACTCCGCACATGACAACCTCCCGACCTATGAACTGCTGGAACACTGGGATATCAATGCCCTCATTGATATCAACGGACGGGCAAAATCTTCTGAAAATGCCCCGGCCGGCATCACCTTCGATAAATCCGGCCACCCCATATGCCCTGCCGGGCATGGAATGTGCCCATGGGGAATGATCCCATAAAGGATGCGCGCAAATACCGCTGCCCCCTCCGATGCGGACGTATCAGTTCCTGCGCGAACGAAGCGGCATGTTCCCCAGGCTCTTACGGGCGCACTGTCTACGTGAAAAACCATGCAGACCTGCGTTTTCATCCCCGCATCCCGAGGGATTCCGAAGAATACAGGCGGATATACAGCGAGCGTACCGCATGTGAGCGCATCAATGACCGTGTTCTGAATGATTACTGCCTGCAGAATTTAAAAATACGCGGCAAGAATCACTTTTCCTTTTGGAGTATGCTCATCGGCATATGCATACATCTTGACGCCAGATATAAGGTCGCCCGCCTGTATGCCGCTTAATTTATAAATGAAACAAAATATGAGGTTTCCCGTCTGTAAAAAACTCTTT
Organism: Eubacterium plexicaudatum ASF492; assembly: GCF_000364225.2. Taxonomy (GTDB): domain Bacteria; phylum Bacillota; class Clostridia; order Lachnospirales; family Lachnospiraceae; genus Eubacterium_J; species Eubacterium_J plexicaudatum. Next base: position 942,839 of record NZ_AQFT02000001.1, on the reverse strand, counting down.
TTTGCGGGCTTAATTGTCATGTCCTTTTTTCTAACCACTGTCTGAAAACCACTCAGAAATAAGCATTTTTTATTCCTCCCCGTCACTCCCATTCATATAACATAATTCTTTTCTGTTTCTTCATGGACTTTCCGAGACTACACTTTTATTTTTCTTTAGCACATTAGTCAACTAAATTGCAGAAAACGACCATATTATGCAGAATTTGACACAGGCATAAAATCAGCAATATTTATTTTTCAATTAGAACCTGTTTTAGTCCATTTTTATTTTATTTTTTCTAAAAAAGTGCTATACTAGGTTTGTGTCCATTTCAACCTCTAAGAATAAAGGAGCAAAGATATAGATATGAAGATTCAAGACCTAAACATTTCTGCCGCTTCTAAATCTGCCTTGAAAAGCATAGGCTTGACAATGGTTTCAGAACTTGCAGGACAAAACTACATTACCCTGATAAATAAATTCCCCAAGAATTTTAATATTGAACCCTTGATTGACGAATTGAACGCTTTAGGTTATCTGCTGCCGCCCAGTAACGAAATATCAATCTATGATGTCCCCATGTCTAAGCGATTGCAGAACGCCCTTGTACGAAATGGTGTTATGTACCTTTCGCAGCTTGCATCTTATCCCAAAGAAGATATACTGCATTTCCGGAACTTAGGAGAAAAGACCATCTTAGAATTGGAACAAATTTGTCAGAAATACAATATAGAGTTACGATCCATATTATCTATCAAAGAAAATTTTGATAAATACCAGTTGCCCTCAAAAATTTACCCCATGCTGTTCCGAAACAACATATCCTGTTTAGATGATTTTAGACACATGACAGCAAATGACTTATATCGCACATGCCAGGAGAATTACAGCCTTACCATGCAGTCCTACTATATTTTGAAAGAAAATGGAATTGTATTTGACGACTGGCAGGATAAGTACATTTTTGAAATTCTGCCTGAAAAAAATGCTGCCCTGCTTTGGAAAAAGCATAAAATCAGTATGCTTTCACAAATGCCTGCCTGCAATGAATGTATGCTAAAGCAAAGCCTTTCATCCTCAAATTCATTTGCGGCAGCAATGAAAGAATTGTTATCAATCGGATAAATATGTAATGTATAATAAAATGACAGGTCACACCGATCTGTCGTTTTTATTTTAGCAATTCATCATACGTTGTTTCCAATAAGTTTCTAATTGCTCTAAGCTGTAATGCCTGTATATGCTGTATTCCCTTTTCTATCTTCACTAATGCTTCTCTGGTTACGGGGACATTTTGTAATTGCATCAATGCTACCATTTCAGTCTGCCATATCCCTTTTTCTTTTCTGATACGCCTGATATTCTGCCCAATAAATATTTCGTCCTGCTTTATTTTCTGCTCCATATCGCCACCATACCCATGAACCCATTTCAGTCCTTTCCAAACATTGTATTCAATAAGGTTATTGAGAAGGGACTGATTCTAGTCCATTTTATGTAATTTTCATTACAGAAAACAGATTTCCATTGCAGAAAATGACCTTCTATTGCAGAAAATGGCATTTGAATGATTTTTAGCATATGCTATACTTAAATAAAAAGTATTTAAGGAGGTTTGCATATGCGTATAGGACAGACAAACATAAATATATCAAAGCTATTCTCACAAGGAACAGTTTTTTCTCAACCCAAAACAAGCCACAGAAATAATTCTGGCATAAATACTATCGATGATTTACGTTCCGGTCATTTTAAAAACTCTTATGGAGTTGAAGGCATGGGCATTACAGGAAAAAGTGACTGGAGAAAAGTTATTAATGTATCTGACGAAATGAAGAATCATGTCTTAGAGGATGTAAAAAAAGCGTTTTATAAATATGGAGGAATGTCAGGTAGCAATGTTGCTGAACATGACGCATATTATGATAAAATACATTCTTATGTAAAAACCTTAAACGCATCAGATCGTCGTGCAGCTCCGTGGACATTAAGCCAACTTCACTTAGAACTCGCTGGAAGGGTAACTCAGGCGGTAAAAGAAAAAGATTCTTCATGGACGGCTGGAAAACCTATTTCACATGAAATACTTGATGAAATCTTTTCAGATGATACTTTATTACAGGATTGCGTAAATGCAATAGGCGAAAACCAAAGGTTAGATACCAAAATATAAACATAAAATCTTGTACACTTATTTACTAATCAAAAAGGGAGATTTAATCTCCCTTTTCTTTGTACAGCCACCTAATTTTTTAATACTGATAATTTACTCTCATTCGAGCCGTTGCTGTAGAAACTGTTCCGACAGTTACAATTGATATTTTCCATGTTCCCTTCGCATACAATCCATTAAAATCGGGAATTCTAATTTCACCGCTTCTTGAAACATATGTTTCCGAATAATATCCATTGGGATCTTCAATAATCAGATAGAAGCCTGAACTCCCACTACTTACAGTAACATTTACCACTATACCAGTTACTTTTGCATTTTCATTTATTGAACCAGATGAAATGTTAAAAGCCCCCGATTGCAGTCCATTCACTGAGTTCATTCTTCCTGTCGATCCTGAAAAATAATTTGTTGTATATGCTGCAATATCATTGCTAACAACTACATCCCTTGACGTTGTATCTATTTCAGCAGCCGATACAGACATAGGCGTAATCAACATTGCACAAAGTGCAAAACACAGTATCATCGAAAAAATTTTCTTCATGGCAATCCTCCTCGCTATATACAAACAAAGTGGCTGTACTTCATTTGCATATTAACAATTTTTTTATTCTAAAACAACCCTCCTGCAGAAAACATCCTTTTTTTGCAGAAAATGACCAACAAAATAGAATGTTCTCTTGAATCAGTCCTGTGTTCAATTCAAGAAGGCTAAAATCAGTCCTGTTTATGTAACTTCATCAAGAAAATTCGCTTTATATACAATACTTCTGCACTGTTAAAAAATTATCTTTTCAGCTTTGACATATAAAAAGGCTATGCAATATCTGTTTTCTGCTAAAAATTGTCATTTTCTGCTTTATGTATTGCCAATTTGTCTTTATTACGAGTAAAATAGAATGAATAAAGGAGTGAAAGTTTATGGATTTGCATATAGATGATTTAAAAATTTCTGACTGTACTAAAAATATCATTCATGAACTGGGCTTTACTATGGTTTCCGATCTGGAAGGTCATGACTATATTTCTTTGATACAAAAGTTCCCCTTGCAACGTCATCGTGTCTATTCCATTATTCAGGAACTTAATACTGCCGGATATTTACTACCCCCGGAAAATGCAATATCAATTTATGATGTCCCAATGTCCCAAAGGCTTCTACATATTCTTGAGAGAAATTATATCCTGTATTTATCGCAATTATCACTATGCTCTAAAGAGGAACATGCCCGTATGCGTAATCTCGGAGAACAAACAATGATTGAGTTGGAAGAAATATGTAAAGCTCATGGTATAGAATTGCGTTCCATACATGAAATTAAAGAAAATCTGGCTCCATACCATTTGCCTTTTAATTCAGCACAATACGAGGGACTCTATAGATATAAGATTACTTCTTTTGATGATTTGAAAAAAATAACCACTCACGATTTATATATGATATGCCAGCAAGACTACAATGATACTATAAAGATGTATTATATCCTAAAAGATAAAGGAATTATTTTTCAGACGTGGGAAGAACAGTATCTGTTTGAGATTATGCCGAGAAAAGATGCTCAAACATTAGTATCGGATTTACACTGTTTCACAACTTTGCTCATGTGCTGAAATATTTATTGATAGTATGCCTCCATCTATTTTACCTAGTGTAAAAGCGGTGTTGGAAGAATATAATCAAAAATTTAGCAGGTAATAATCTGAATATTATTACCTGCTAAGTAAATATAGAAATCATATGAATCTTATGTCAGTCAGAACCAAGCTGTTCTCTCCTATCGGAGTCTAAGGAGATGTAGGAAAATAAGTGATACAAATTGCGCAGAATATTTCTTCAAGGGTATATGTCAAAAAGCATAGACATAATACTAGTATGGCATAAATTAAGTTGTTGATATTTTTAACATCTGGTATAATAGACTTGCTCAATATATTTTGGAGGTCAATTATGCCAGCATTACCTTATAGCATTACAATATCAAATGAGGAACGTACCTATCTGAGATCGTTGATCAAAACCAGAACTATCCAGGCACAGGTTGTTGACCGTGCCCGCATGTTGTTATGGAAGTCTGAAGCAAAAACAGACAAAGCTATTGCAGACGGTCTGGGCGTCAGTGTGAATACCGTCCGGCGCTGTATTGGCCGTTATCTCAACAATGGAATCAACCTTGCCATATTTGATGACGAACGCTCCGGCCGCCCGGTTGAGGTTACCGACGATGCAAAATCATGGATTGTCAGTATCGCCTGCCAAAAGCCCTGTGACCTTGGCTATGCCGCAGAATTATGGACATTGGCTGCGCTGCATAAACATATACAGATGCATGCGGAAGAAGCAGGCTATCCACGTTTAAAGACTGTTACAAAGCCGTGGCTTCAAAAATATCTCAAAAAGATGGATATCAAACCGTTCAAGATCAAGTATTATCTTGAGCGGAAAGACCCTGATTTTGAGAATAAGATGCATGATGTCCTCCTGGTTTATAAACAGGTCGAGATGCAGCTTGATGATGATGGAAACATCATCATACCGGACAGCGGGCATTTGACACATACAGTTTCGTATGATGAAAAACCCGGCATTCAGGCTATTGCCAATAAATATCCTGACCATAACCCAACAGAGGAAAACGGTTATGTCCGCCGGGATTATGAGTATGTGCGGCTTGGAACGTTATCACTGCTTGCAGGCATTGATCTGCTGACAGGCGAGGTAGTCCCGCTGGTCAGCCAGTCACACAAAAGTTCCGATTTTATCAGGTTCCTAAAGATTCTCGATGCAAAATACCCGGAGGGAGACACAATCCGGCTGATATTGGACAACCACTCAGCCCATACTTCAAAGGAGACCCGGAAGTTTCTCGCAACACTGCCGGAAGACCGATTTGTATTTGTATTTACCCCGACACATACCTCGTGGCTGAACATGATCGAAAGCTTCTTTAGCAAAATGACAAAGCAGATGTTAAAGGGGATTCGTGTCAATTCAAAGGAGGAACTATCGGAACGAATATACCGCTACTTCGATGAGATCAATGCTGATCCGATTGTCTATCATTGGACATATAAAATGGACGAAATTGATCCTGATGAAGCGGCAACTATTTAAACTATCAATAACTTAATATTTGCTATACTAGGCAGTGACCTCTTAAAGCTCACATCTCAACCACTGTAGTACGCGAAAGGCTAATATCTTCTATTGACTTATCAGCATATCTAATATAAGCTATTCATTTAACCACTTTAGCACTTCATTTGGAGTAGCAAACGAAACTGGAGATTTCAATTCCTTATTTGCCCCCCACCCAGCTAATGCAAAGTCTATTCCTGCTCTCATAGCACATTCCATATCATATGCACTGTCTCCAATATATAAAAGTTCATTTTTGGTGCAATTCGCTAATTCTGTATACTTTATTAACGGGGCTGGAGCAGGTTTGTGTTCATCCGTATCATCTGCACAAACAACTATCTTGAAATAACCATCAATTCCAAAAGGACTGAAATCATGAGCAAATTCATCCTTTGTTTTTGATGTAACGATGCCAAGCCCATACCCTTGTAATGTAAGCTGTTCGATCAGATCGATAATGGATTCAAACAAACATACAGTACCCATATATTTTTCATGTATTCATTCCACAGGGATAATGACACGGAAGTTTCTGTAATTCCCAATTTATTCAGTGTATCTTCACCTGTAATCCCTAATGCAAAAGATAAACTGTCAATTTCAGTTTTTTTTCCTGTTATATGCGCAACAGTGTCCTGTAGAGAATGAAGCACCGCATATTCTGTATCAATTAAGGTTCCATCTATGTCAAATACAATCTGTTTATATTTCATCTTATATCCTCTCATATGTTTTTTAGTCAAATACAGTTACCCAATCTCTGCGTAAATATGCTTCAAAGCACATCCTAACTTGTTCCTCATTATTTTTTTCTGTTGCAAGTTCTGGCAAGTTATTTTCATCAAAATATTGAAATTCCGTCGTTTCAATGTTATTTTCAAAATGTCCGCCCATAACAGAGCATAACACAAATATCTTACATACGCCATAAGCATATAATGGCAGATTATGTTTTGCCCGGTCTTGAACTGCAATGATTTTGTCTGCTGTTACATCTAACCCAGCTTCCTCCTTGACTTCTTTAATGGTATTTTCTTTTATAGATAAATTCACGTCAACCCATCCACCCGGTAACGACCATTTCCCATTGTTCTCTCTTACAAGAAGTATTTTTCCGTCATTAAAAATAGCTGCTCTCGTATCAAGTTTAGGTGTCTGATAACCAATTTCATTACAAAACAGGTTCTTTACCTTTTCAAGAGAGAAATCCGTTTTATATGCTAAAATCTCGGCAGATATATCTCTTATCCTTTGGTATCGCTCTTTATCATAAACATCATTACCATAAGTCAATCCTGCTTGAGCCAAACTCTGCAATTCTACCGCCCATTCCAGCCATTTTTCACTTTTTTTCTGCCTTTCATTGTCCGATGAAAAGTAGCGAATCACTCTACATGGATTTCCCACTGCCACACAATTTGCAGGAATAGAGCGATTTACTACACTTCCAGCTCCTATAACGCTGTTTTCACCTATCGTCACTCCCGGCAAAAGAATACTGCCACCCCCAATCCATACATTGTTTCCAATTTCCACTGGACGTGCATATGTTCTAAAGAATGTTGTCTTTCGCTCCTCCCAATCTGATACCAAACGTTCCAGCGGAAGAACAGGATGTGAAGATGTATAAATCTGTACATTTGATGCAATCAATACTTTATTTCCAATACGAATTGGTTTATTATCCACAAAAGTACAGTTCATATTGATAATTACATCATTTCCCAAAAAGATATTTTTTCCGTAGTCACAGTAAAATGGTGTGTCAATTGCAACATTTTTTCCCATGCTTCCCAGTAATTCCATAAGAATGGAGTTTCTATTTTCTCTATCATTATAATCCGAAAAATAATATTTTCGTGTCAATTCCCTTGCACGAGCTATTTTCTCCAATGTATCATGGTCTGCTGTTTCTAAAAAGTCGTTTTCGTCATAATTCATAACTTTCCTCCTGAATAATAGTTTCCAATTCTTTCAAGAATTAGCGATAACAAAATTAGAACTACCCATAAAGTTTTTCTCCAATATATTCAGCTTTATTATAGCAAACCTCTCTTATTACACCAGTGCTATCATAATTAGCATCATAAAACCCTTTGTCAAGGTTTACTATGACCTTTTCCAATTATGTACGGACAAGTCTCGCTATTGATTTTTCTCTTAATTTACCAAATTGGGCGTTCAGTTCTTAAAATCATTATACCACAAAGCCCCAATAAAGTCAGCAAAATTGAACAAATCAAAATTAATCAGCAGATACGCATTAATATATTCTTCGCTAATTACTATGTTCTTACTCTAACGATATAATTCCCCTTATAATTTGCTTTTCTTCTGTTAAATCCAAAACATCTTTAAGTTTTTCTGCTCCGCTAAAAACCTGAACTAAATCGTCCAGTGAATTTTCTCTCAAATATTCAATAGCATCTGCAACATCATCTCTCTGGCAAAAGTATGAATAGAAAATACACATGTCATTTTTTCTAATTTTTTCAATATTCAAGTTTTTCATATTAATTTGTGAAAACAAAATAATTATCCCTTCATTGTCAATAAGTTCTATATGTCTATTGATAAATTCAGCGTTTCCGGTAGTATCAATGCATACATTCGCAGAATAATTGCTCACAATATGATTTCTTCTTGATATTTGAGTAACAGCTCCTTTGCTTTTTAAAACCTTATCGAATAGCTGCCCGACAAATCCATCCCCTAATATAACAATCTCACTTTTATCTATATCACAATATTTCGCTATTTTCTTAATAGCGTGCAAAACACATGATAAAGTATCAAGAAAAATAAAATTTTTTAAATCAATAGATTCTATAGGAAATAAATTGTCTATATCTTCTTCTTTCATGATAAAATACTTTTGATATGATAATTTAATTGTATGCTTTCCTTGCGGATTGGTATGTATAGGAACAACATACGTTCCTTTTACTAAGTTAGGTATTCTCGAATAAATTACTTTTAGTAACATCTCATGACCAAAATAAGCTCCCTTGCCACTTACATATGATTTAACATCGCTTGTACATACCCCCCAATAAATTGCTTGCAGTAAGACAACTTTAGCATTATCATCATTAACAATTATAGAATTTGTTTTCAAAAGAAGATTTTTTCTCCCCGACAACTCAAACTGTTGATTCTTCAATTCTAACACTATGCTTATCAGCTCCTTTAATTATTACACTTGTATCTATATAGCCTCTCAATATGTTTCCCGGATATACAATTACTCTCTTAGAAATTATAGTTCCTGGATTCAATACGGAATTACAACCGATCTTAGTATAATCTCCTATAAAAGAACCCAAAAGAGACATTTTGGTATTAATTTTTCTACCATTAACTTGTATGTTAATATCAGCCCCGAAAGGGAGTTGTTTAAAATTAGAACAGATCACACCTGCTGCTAAATTTACATTACTTCCGATAATAGAATGTCCTACAAAATTTAAATGTGCAGCATTTGAATTGCTCATGAAAATACTATTTTCTACTTCTGAACAATGCCCAATTGTACACCCATCCATTATAAAAACATTAGGTCCAATAGCAGCCCCTCCCTTAATACGACAGTTTTTGCCTATTATTACGTTGTTCTTGATATTTGCTCCCGATTCTAACGTTGTCCCTTCTCCGATGAAAATATTTGTATTATCTTCATCAATACAATGTTCATAGTTTTCTCTGTAATTCGTCCCACTAATATTCAATTCAGACAATATAATGTCTAAATTCTTTATCAGTTCCCACGGTTTACTATCGTAATCTGCAAATACTGTATATAGATCCGATCCATTTATTTCGATAATATCACTTATTTTAAACATATGCCCTCCCAATTGATAACAACTATTTTCATCTGCTAAATATAAATATTTACTTAAACAAAAGAGGCGATAAAAAGGCAATTGTTTTCTTCAGCGCTTCATCCTTTTCTAAAAATTGATCCTCAATTTCCACAGAGATTGGACCTTGATAATCAATTATTTTTAATGAAGTTAATGTTTTTTTCCAATCCACATCTCCCCATCCAGGTCTTAACTTGACCCACAATTATAACATATATTTTCGATAATCAAGTAATGAGCAAAGAACCTCTAAGCCCTGACAAATAGAACGTGCTCCGGGCATACCATCGCTCGGAGCACCTTTTATTCCACTCAGAATCCCTAAATCATAAATCGCCTCTTTCAGTGTATATGTTTCAGGAATTTCTTTTGTTTTTCTTGCACAGCAGTATAATATTTTCCATTCTTCTTTATCAAACACAATTTCACTCGAGATTTCCGGACATATTTTTCCTAAATAAGTCAAATTTAGTATCTGCAGTGCGATAACCGAATATAGTAATGTTAAAAATTTTAATCTCTCATATTCCCTCGCCTGATTTTTCTCTATTTTGCATCCACTTTTTAAGATGAAATGAAAACGTTCTATTTTCCATCTGTGTGCATAACATTGTATCAGCTTTTCTATATCTTTTTCGTTTTTTACTCTTACCGTTGTTAGCAGAAACCATTCGGTTCCTTTTTTCCGGATTCATGTACATAAATTGCTGTTAGTACAAGTTTTTCTCGTATATGTTTTTCTGTTCTCCTTTTTGGACAGTGAACCACAACCTCTTTATAATGATAATCCATTTTTACATTTCTGGCTGGAATGTGTTCTTTGGGATTCCTGCCCATCCTGACAACCATACTTCCAGCCACAGGAGACTGGTGGAGTTCATGAAAAATCTTTTTTCCGTCATCCACCATGCGGTTTTGCACTAGCCGAATCAGAAAATTTTCTCCCAAATCTGCAGCGTTCGAAAAAAATTCATAAAAATCTCCTTCACGGTCACATACTGTCAATACCGGAATATCTTCTGCAACCCTCTGATGAATTTCGTTCATTGTATGAATCCATCGGTAGCTCTCTTTTCTTCTATTGGCCTGGAACGTTTTTCATCTTTTGTTCCAGAGTCATCCCTGCGTACATCCCTCGTATGTATTTCCTGATAAAGAAGGCCCAGGGGAATTCCCTGGTCTGTGGCCGCTATACAAGAATGTACAAGCATTCCCCTCTGTTCCGTACTGCAATGGTATCCCATTCCTTTGATTGCTTTCCGGTTTCCAAATCCAACAGATGTGGTATCCTGAATGGCAAGTATCCAATCTGCATCCGCATGTTTCATTTTTTCTACAGTTGCCCTAGATACACTATCCAACAGTTCATCCCTGGATACATCCTTATTACTAAAGAAGCGATACGCTGCTTTTGCAGAACTTCTGGATCCGGCTGCAGCCCAGGTGGATTTATCTGGCGCTGCAGCAAATGCATCCATAATTTTAAAAAAACGTGATTTCAAACGCTGATCAACAAATTTTACATCTACAAATTCCGTTTCCCAATTCGTATATTCTGCCGTCATACGGATCACCTCTTTTTCTTTAGTATAGCATAGAAACAAGAGGATATCCATATAAACTTGTGGGTCAAGTTAAGATCCAGGTATGCGGGACCTATATCCTCGGTTTATCGGACTATAATTTCCATGAGCTAAAATGCCTGATTTTCTAACAGTATGATTAAATTCTGCGTCCTTTGCATGAAAATTAACCACCTTTTTTCCTAGTGACTCTATACAATCTGAGATATTTATTCCCGTATATAACAATTGGGATGGATCAATACAAAAACCCAAAGATGGAATATTCTCGAAAACGTCAGCCAATTCAAGTGCTGTTTCAGTATTAAATGCTAATTGTTGTGGACCAATTTCATGCGCAAAAATTATATTCTCTGTGTAATATCGTTCTAAAATGGGCATCCATTTTTCTTTTGCTATACTTAATTGATTTTTCCAACCGGATTTAGATGGCCACTCAAATATATCAGAAAAATCTAAACACCCAATATTTCCCACTACAACTCTTACGTTCAATTGTTTTGTGACCTCTGCTATTTGATACAAAACTTTTTCCGCATATTCTTGTTGCTCAACAGATGTTCCCGGATAAAAATGATAAGTATCCTTCCCCTTTGCACCAAGAAATAATTGGCTATCTCTGTGTATATCCAATGATGTGATCTGTAAATCATTTTGTTCAATGATTTGCAAAATATGTTCTATATCTGGCTGCATTATATTGATATGTTTGCTTTTATAATTTGCAGTTAGTTCCAGTGTTTTAAATCCATAACCACGAGCCTGCTTAACCATCTCATCAAAAGAAATATCCTGAAAGACTCTTGTAAAAATTCCTAATTGCACAATACTTCCTCCATAACCTTTCGTAACTTGAGCATAACCATTCGTATTTCCTCCTCAGTTACAATTACTGGCGGCTTAAAAATAAGTTTATTTCCGTATTGACGCAAGAAAATCCCTCTGTCAAGCATTACCTTGTAAATACTAGATGTCAGGTTATTATCAGATTCAATGTCAGACAAGTCTAAACACCAGATTATCCCGATTCCTCTTACATTAACATTACTAAACTTTTCCTTTATTACTGAAAAACCTTCAGTAAAAATTTTTTCTTTTTCCATAATTTTAAAATTTGTATTAAGTAATGTATTTATTGTAGCTATCGTTGCTGCACAACACAGTGGATTTCCGCCATTTGTAAAGTCCGCCTCATTGTAATCCAATACTCCGTCCAAATAGTCCTTAATGATAACTCCTGCTAAGGGATTTCCCCCAGATAATCCTTTTCCTAAAGTAATAATATCAGGATCAATGTCCCAGTATTTTGATGCAAATAATGTTGGAAACCATCCGAATGTTTGATTTTCATCTAAAATAAAAATCATATTATAATTCTTGCAAATGGTTTGTATTGCTCTAAGATATTCCCTCGTATTTTTATTAACAAGTAATCCGCCATTGACCATTAATGGATCTAATATAAGTCCGCCTATTTTTTCTCTTTTCGCTATTTCTTCTATTTCTTCCAGTGTATCCAAGTAATCCATTAAATCTTTACATTTGGGTGGATTCACAAAATAAACCTGATCTGTCGTTCCAATCAAAGTTCTCTCGTCTCTGCCATATCCTCTAATATTTATGGTTTGAGTAGTCTGTCCGGTATGCATCTTATAAAAAGAAATAATTCCCGGTTTATTTGTATATTTTCTGGCTGTCTTTATTGCCGTTTCGTTAGCATCAGATCCATCACACATTTTTATATTTACTTTAGATTCCGGATTAGGGGCAATGCTATGCAATAATTCCACCGCCTCAAAATATACATCTGTTCCAAAACGGCTAGATGCATATGAAATTCTACCGGCTTGTTCTCTAATTGCCTTAACTATACTAGGATGACATTGCCCTAGTAATAAGTTAAGTGTTTGACTTGAAAAATCATAGTACTGTTTACCATTTGCATCATAAAATTTAATGCCATCCCCTCTAACCGCAGGTGTAGTTCCTACATGTGGTAAAGTGTTTTTAGCTAAATAATTACTCATAAAATTTATTCCTCCTCATTCTAATGTTTGAAAATATACCTACCAACACCTATTAAACCATTATTATCATCGTCCTCACCTTTTAGTATCATATTTTCAATATTATCTTTTCCCAATTGTCTATAATTTGTTCTTGAAATCTCTTCGCAAAGAAGGCTATGATATTCCTCCCTGACTGCGTTAAAAAAACCACCTACCAGAATAAACTTCTGTATTCCTATTGTACACTACTTTACAACTTTATAAATGATGCCCCTGTTTCTGAATTAGCTGTTTTAAGGCATTTATTAAGGCTTTTGATTTTATGCTGGTTTCGACTTTTTCTACGAAAATGGCATAAAATACCTGCTGGCGAATTTGTTCGCTTAGCGCAAACCGAAACTCCTGCACGCTTTCTGTCTGATATTTAAAAAGCGCCTCGTGCTGATATGGCAGCAGCTTCATTGCACAGTATGAAATGTTAATCAGATTGACCAGCATTTCAATCCCTTTGCGGCTGCGGACCATGTAACTGCACAATGACCAGAAAGTTTTCTGTTCGTAATAACTAACTTCTATCGGCCATCGAAATGCATACAGCATCAGGGGGATAAACGGCATCCGGCCGCTCCCTGTCTGGTTCAGCGGGGATTTCTCCTGCCATGCGCAGAATATCTGAAGCTGTTCCGGGAAGACTGTGCTGAAAAACAGGCGCCTGCTGCCATTTTTCTTGTCCGCAGATGTCACATAGGCCAGGACTGTCCTTCTGCCAAAGATGTTAGTAAGGACATGGCGTGCAGCCATATAGTAATCACCGATTTTTTCATCAGACAGAGTAAAATCATCATGGATAGAAAGCCTTTTTCCATGCGATGCTGGCCGTCCCCTTTTCCCCGTCCGCTGTGGCGGCAGGTCATAAATGACAGAATCAGACCTGGCATTTCCTATAATGTCAAGGTTTTCGTATTCGTCTATGATGGAAACAAGGTTTTTCTTTACATACCAGCTGTCACAGAGAATGATAACATTTTCCTGCCACTGAATTCCGGCATCACCTGACGGATCATGGACGCGGCAAGCTCCAGCTTTGACTCCTTTTTCTGCCACATGCGGTATCCAAGCGGAACGGAAAGATAGTGGATCCTGCCTTTATTCCATACTGGGACACAGACCATTACGCTTACAAAACAGTGTCCGTTCAGATAATTGGAGCCGTTATGCGCTGCGTGGTCAAAAAGTTTTGAAATATCCTCAAATTTTTTGCCGAATTTCGGAACCATCGTGTCATCAATACAAAGAAAAACAGGCTGTGACTGGAGTTTTTCCGGTATAAGCTTCAAAGACAGTCCTGCAGTGACGTTCATAAACCTGGAATAATCAGCCTTTGCATAGGAACATGCATAGTAAAATGCATTCAGGGATTTCTTTGTAATCCTTGATAAAAAATGCCTGTACAGGGAACGGATGGAATCTGCCGATTCCATAGCCAGAATGGATAACACAAGTAAAAACAGGGTCTCAATGGTTGGTGCGGAAAAAGTTTTAAAATAAATATAAAAATAACGGTACAGTCTACCAATTAGATTATTTTCGTTGTATAATAAGTTTGACGTACAAGGTCACTCTCTTTCGTGTAGATTTGTTCGCAAACTTATTATACACCAGAAAGTGCCTTGTACGTTATTTTATTCTTCAAAAAGTTGTAAAGTGGTACTATTGTAAATATTAAAGTATTTATAATATCTACAATCGGTTTTACTGCCTCACCCAAAATGAAAAGAGCCAAAGGATCTTTTTCTTTAATTGCTTTAACAATAGTGTATGTTGTTAGTTCTTGCTCTTGTAACAAAACACTTGAAAAATATGTATTCTTTATTTCTTCTTGATCTATAATGCATCTTGCAAGTTGCTCTATTCCTCTTCCAGATGCCATACTTCCAATATGTCCGTATTCTCCGCAATCGCATATAAGTTGGTTATATTTTCCCCGATAATAGATATGTCCAACTTCGCCAGCCATACCTTCTTTATCAAGTAATGCTTCACCCCTGTAAAATATCTTCCCTCCAACACCTGAGCTAATTGTTAATATGCAGAATGTTTCCATTTCAGTATTTAGATATCTATAACCAGCAGCGGTAATATCATTAATTATAAAGCAAGGTTTTGCTGAAAATATTTTACTCATTTCATGATTTAAATCAATGTTTTTATCTTTGTCCCCATAAAGTAGGTGCATTCAAAATGATTCCATTTTGATTAATTGGTCCCGGAAAAGATATACCTATTTTTTCATATTCTATATTATCATACTTGTTTAAAAGTGTGGTTTGAATCATCTGGATTTGGTCCATTAACGCACCCTTTAACTCATCTCTGCTTTTACTCTTATAATTTGGAGCTTGTTGCCTTACAACAAATGAATAAAGTCCTTGTTCACTATCATATACTCCACCTCTAATAAAAGTACCACCAATATCAAATACTAAACCTACACCCATATCTCACCATCCTTATATTTTTCTTGCACAGCTTCTAATCTGACAAATGCCTCTCGCAGCAGATCTACAGAAATTTCTTCTAAGTTTTTAACGAAAATTCCTTCACCCAATTCTTTTGGCAGCACAAGATTTATATTTCCTCCTCGATGCAAAACAATTTTCTTAAGAGATTGAGCAATTTTATCTGGTTCAAAAGTCTCACGATTGTAAATATCAAGCCCCACATCTAAAAATATTTTAATATACGATCATGAGATTCTTTATCCAGAAGTTTCATTAAAAATGCAATTTCTGTAGAAATAGCAATATCCAATCCAACCGCATGTCCATGAGAAATCCTATATGCCGAGTATTCTTCAATGAAAGGACTAAATGTATGTCCAAAATCAACCAATCTCATTAAATCCTTTTCATGAAAATTAGTACTTAATTGCTGAACCATATCATATATTGACATATGCATTACTTTATAGCCTATTTCATTGCGGAACTGTTCTTCTAAAAGTATTTTGTAATTTGTTTCTACTAAATCAAACAAATGCCTATCTACTACTATAGCCATTTTCAGTATTTCGCTGAATCCGCTTTTTAGCTCATCAATTGGTAAAGTTTGTAAAAAAGCGTAATCATTTAAACAAATTTCAGGCGGATAAAATGCACCTATAAAATTTTTAGCACCATCAAAGTTTATTCCTGTCTTTATACCCACTCCCGCATCAATATAACCAATAAGTGTTGTCGGAATACGAATATAGTTTATTCGACGTCTATACATAGATGCAGCGAAACCAACCATATCTAGTATAATGCCTCCGCCTATTCCAATCATAATATCCTTTCTTCCTAAACCTAATTTTTTAGCTTCGTATAGGATATTTTGAATAGTTTCAAAATTTTTATTATTTTCATTATCCTCTAAAGGAAATAAAACGTACTGGCATCGAAGATACTTTTCTAAATACCCTGCGATTTTTTCACCATAAAGGTTATAAACCTTATCACTAATTACAACAAAGCATTTTCTATCAGCTATATAATCAGCTAATGTTGAATTATCCAAATCAAATAGTTTATGTACCCTTATAACTTCATATTCAATACTATCGCTTTCTTTTACTGCTACTTTTTCACTTGTTTGTAATACCATTTTCTCCCTCCATCTTGGCTACATCAAAAATGAATAATTCCATATCTATATTAGAATTATTTTCAAGACCGTGCGTATCATGAAAAGAATTTACAATAACATCTCCCGGTTTTACTTTTATATTCTGCCCATTAGAATACAAATTTCCATAACCTTTTAGTATTACATAAATCTCTTCATCCTCACCATGCGTATGAATTCCAATAGACTCGTTAGGCTTTAAAATAACACAGTCTATATATTGCAATCCAGTTTCAAAATTACTTTGATTCCACATTCTACATTTCTGTAATTCTCCTTTTCCACCATGACTATTTTCAGGATATAATTGTACGCTAAAAATATTTTTTAAATCCATAATGTCCTTCTTTCTTATTTTGTTTAATACTTTACCATATAGATATACTAAAAAAAAATTATATGTAATTTTTACGAGTTTTCATGTAATTTTTACCTCTATTTTATGAAATGATTAAAGCGTCAAAAAGGGTAATCAAGAAAAATGAATACAATATATAGAATATGTACATCTGTCCAAATCACTATATATTATACCATTCTTTTGAAAATACCCTTTTGACGGGCTAATCATGAAATAGATTTTTAAACAATTCGGAGATAACCACTTATAAAGTCCTCTTAAATCAAACCTTAGTTCAATTCAAAAGGACTTTTTCTCTATCGACTTTTTCCGCTCTTTACAGGCATATTTTTTGTTACTTTATCATTCGTCATTGCTTTAGCTGTTTCCTGCTGATGTGCCTCAAAAGCCTCTGCCCCATACTGGAACTCCGGCTCTGCTACCATTGCAAGTTCCATTGGGTTTACAGCCTCCGCATTACCAATGTTTGCCGTCTCCCGTTCTTCCTTGTCCGTCTGATACTGTTTCACATCTGCAGCAAGCTTTTCTGTCTTTTCTATTGCGGCATCCGCACAATTCAGAATGCCAGACAGCAGCTTTCTCTTAGCCTGAAAAGGCTTCTTTATCAGTTCTGTTTTTGAGAACTTCTTTTCCCCATACTCCTTTTCCGGTTTATCCGCAAAAGTACGGAACGTGTTGGCAATCTTCTGTCCGGCTTCCCTCATGCCTGTGCCAAAAGCATCTATCTTTCCAATGCTCTTATCCACATCTGCTATGGATTCCTGCACGTTCTGGCGGATACCCTCTAATTTCTTCTTAATTCCAAGAAACTCCGCCACTTTGTTCAGGGCAGCTTTCCCTTTCTGCTTTGCCGCCGTCACGATTTCCCCTGCCTTTGCCTTGATCTCTGCCTTGACTTCAAACAGTTTTTCTTTCATGACTTTGCAGTCCTGTTCCAGCTTGCCTACTGCCCTTTTGAGTGACTGTTTCAGCCCTTTCTCTGCCTCACGTTCTTCCATCTTATGAAGCTGGTCCTTTACCGTCACAAGCTCCTCTAAGACCGAATCCATCTTTTTCTCCATGACATCGACATACGCTGCCATTTCAAAGATGCTGTTTGCAGCCTCTTTCATATTGTTTTTACGGAGCAGGTCGAGCAGCTCCATGAGATTTTTTTCCTTTGTAAGTTCCACGTTTGCTGTCATTTCCATTTTTCTTTTCCTTTCCGCAGGGCGGTTGCCCGCCCTGCCTTTTTCTGTTTACTGGTTCTGCCTAGCGGAACGGCAGCGGCTCCCCGCTGGCTTTCATAAAGCCCCTGTCATCGGTCTGCATCTGCTGTGATGCACGTTCCTTTCCCTCCTGCACTGCCTGTTCCTTTGCCTGCTGGTACGTTTCAAGCACCGCATCGTTGAGCTTTTCCCGGAACTCCTTTGTGATCGGGAAACAAACGTCCCTGTACCTGTTGCCTGCCTTATAGGACGGCATTGCCACGAACATTCCGTTCTTGCCCTCCACAACGCTCACATTGCCTACCGCAAAGCTGTCATTCAGCACGATGCTCGCAAGACCTACCATGTTGCTCCCTTCACGCTCAAAAGGCGTTACCCTTACCGTGAACTCCGGCTCGTCCGGCTCCTCCGCCTCCATCTTGACCTCTGCCTTTCCGGTCTGCTCCATTTCGTCATAGAGCTTTAAGATGTCGCTGTACAGTTCCTCACGGAACTCCTTCGTGATCGGGTTGCAGACGTCCTTATAGACCGGATTGTTGTGTTCGTCCCTCTCCTTTGTGCGGAAACTGGGCATAGACACGAAAATGCCCTTGCTGCCCTCAAGCACCGCTACATTCGTGACCTTGAAGCTGTCCCCGAACACGAGGGTTGCAAATGCCCGCACACTCTTTTCCGGGTTGTTTACTGCGTTCAACTGGATGGAATACTCCATAAGTTCCTCCTTTTCTGCCCCTTCTGGACGATGAAATATTATTTTGTTATCTGAACTGCCTTTCCTTTTCAGAGTGTCAGGCAGGTTCATTCTTCCGCTGGCAGGCTTTTCTCCGG
Organism: Eubacterium plexicaudatum ASF492; assembly: GCF_000364225.2. Taxonomy (GTDB): domain Bacteria; phylum Bacillota; class Clostridia; order Lachnospirales; family Lachnospiraceae; genus Eubacterium_J; species Eubacterium_J plexicaudatum. The sequence goes on along the minus strand of NZ_AQFT02000001.1, from coordinate 924,021 downwards.
CATACGGATAAAACAGGATAATTGTCCCAACTGCCCTAAATCCAAATCTGTTTTCCCATGAAGGTAATTCGCAAGGGTTATCAGGAAGCCGTCCTGCTCATAGTAAATCCATTCGTCCTGCCCTTCCTCTTTCACGACGGTTACTGCAAAATCAGGCAGATAGCCGTCCTCCTCCCCGTCATAATTGCAGTAAACGCCTTCATGCAGGTTCAGCCCCAGTTCCGGGATATGCACATGCCACCCGCTGATGACGATCTGGTAATCCTCATCGCTTTCCATGATGTCGTCCGGGACTTCCGCAAGCTGTTCCATCTCTGCAAGGATTTCCTCCACTTCCCCCAGTCTGTATGCTTTTTCCATAGACAATATCCTCCTTAATCCCTTTTACCTCACAAGGTTCCTGTTCCAACTGTTCCGGTGTGCATTTTCCTTTCAGCCATTGATGCACCGTGTCCACGAAGTTTTCTTCCGCATCATACAGAAATTCTTTATCCGCCCTGTCATAAATGACGGTCAGGAAATACAGCGGTTCAAGCTGCCCGTCTGCCATGTGGCAGAAAAATCCCTCATGCACGTTGATTTCATGGCGTGGCAGATAGACATGGACGCCGCTGGTCAGCAGTATGCCGCCGTCCATTTCCGTCTGCCTGTCCGGTTCCGTCGGCTCGGCTTCACATCCCCGCAGAATGTCCTCTATCGTGCCAAACTGGTACTTCCTGCTGTTTTCTTCCATGCTATTCGCCCTCCTTGTAGATACAATGGTAAATCAGCCGCATTGTCCCGCTGTTCTCACAGGTCAGCAGGGTAAGCTCTGTTTCTTCCCCCTGTGCTTTCACGGAATTGTCATACGATCCTACAACTTCCCATGAAACGACTTCATACAGGTACACGTTCCCTGCTTTGTCCATGACCTTTACCGTGTTCCCCTCTGAGAGCCTGTTCAGGTACTTGAAATAAGTGCCGTACCTGCTCCCCCGGTGTCCGGCAAGCACACAGTTCCCCATGCTCCCGACTGCCGCCGTGTCGGATATATGCCCGATCCCATAGGCAAGCTGTTTACTGTCTGCACCCTCCACAATGGGATATTTCAGGTCTAGGGCTTCTATCTCAATCAGACCAATCACATTACCGGACGAAAACAGGGCTGCATCCGCTTCACTAATGGAGGCTTCGGTATCCTCCGCCTCCGTTTCATTCTCTCTTTCCCTTTCTTCCTCTTTTTCATCATCCTCTATCCGCTCCTGTTCCACGTTTTGTTCAAACTGTTCCATCAGTTCATTTGTCTTTTGATTTCCGTAGAAATGATGTTAATAACTTCATGAGCTGTCACAGATTTAACCTCATTCACTGTCTCAAACTTTCCCATTTTCCTGACATACAGCTAATTGTATATACAACTGTTCATTTCTGGCATATATCAACCATTCAGGCTACATTTTCCATACCTCCGTCTGGAACTTTCTGTCAATTCTCGATGCCACAGTTCTGATCCATTCCCAGAATTGTTCCTCATTCCTGCACAATTCACACAACAAGGCCGCCCGGAACTCTCCGGACGGCCTTTTCCCGCCTTCTGTTTTAAATTGTCTGTTCTTTCCGCACACTTCGCCTAATATCATTTTTGCGAATAGTCAAATACTGTTACAGCCAGTCTGTGCCTAAATATTCAGATAATGCTTTCAGGGCATATGCTGTTGTTACTGCATCTGCTTCCTGCATATGTGCTGACAGCCTCTGCTTATTCCAAAATATGTCCGAAAATCTGCTCAGCGGGCATCCCACGTTTATATCAGGAATACAGATATACTGTCCACTCATATATTTTCCAACTATGCCGTTCATACAGCTGCTTCTCCCATAAATTATAAACTCCACCATGCTTACGCTGCGCCTGGTTATTTTTATTTCCCCGCTCCATCTCCTTTCATCCGGCTCCCATTTCGCAGGGCCTGTACACAGAAACAGGATGCCTCCTGCTGGCCCGCCGCTCATTCCATGCCTCCAAGCATCTCATGGTCCGCAACGAACCTTACCATATGTTCATCCGCTAAACGTTTCTGCTGCTGGTATGCATACAGCAGGGTCTTTTCACAGACGCGGTTGATCATCCTTGGTATGCCTGTTGAGATCTTATATACCTCGTCTTCCGCCCCGCTGGTAAACAGGTCCTGCTTTACCCCTGCATATGCCAGGTGCGCTGCTATATATTTCCCTGTCTCTGCACGGTCAAGCCTGCCCAGAACAATGTTCATGTCAATCCTCTGGCGTATGGCTGTATAAGCCTGCAGCCTCAGCTTCTGCTCCCACAGCTCCGTCTGTCCAACAAGCACCAGCGACATCGGGCTGCTGGAATCAAATTTATAATTCAGTAGGAAGCGCAGCTCCTCCAGCATGTCCTTCCCTAAAAGGTGCGCCTCATCCAGCACGCAGACAACTTTCTTTTTCTGTTCCGCACAGACTGACCCGATCTCTTTCTGCAGCAGCCGTTTGGAATCTCCGCTGAAAAAATGCGCCTCAAGGCCCAACTGCCCTAAAAGCCCCGCATACAGCCACCGAGGCGTCAATTTCGAATCCGAAAGGTACAAAAGCAGGTATTTTTCCCTGCCAAGCCTCCCGTCCAGCATCCGTATCAGCGTGGACTTGCCGCATCCTGGATTCGCCGTCACGACCGCGAACATCTGACGGTCCACAACATAAACAAGCCTCCCCAGGGCGTTTTCTATCTTTGGCGATGTATAAAGCCTCTCCACCGGTATATCCCTGGTGAACGGCGTATGCTCCATTTCAAAAAAAGTCTCATACATTTTGGCCGCCCTCCTTTCCGTAATCCTCAAAAGACAGGACTTGCGCCATCTGGCGGTGGTCTTCCCTGTATTTTTCTCAAGGGCGTCCAGCAGCCTTGACGTCTCAGGGATGCTTCCCGTCATTCCCATAGGCACAGGCGGAACCTTTGACGCATAGGCGCCTATCTCTATCCGGTGCGCAGCCACCGACTCCGTCCCTTTACAGTAAACCATGATGGTCTGCGTATTCATTGGGTCATATGCAATTTCAGCCTCCAGGTTTGCCAGGGCCGCGCTTGCCTCATATCTGGCGCCTTCAAAAGAAAAACACCCCGCTTCATCAATCTTGCGCGTTTCCCTATGCAGGAATGCATCCGCCACTACAGACACATCTATAAATATAAGGCCCTCGCATCCCTCATCCATTCCTGCTCCGGCGTGATCCCGCATGCCGGGACCTTTGCGCCGTAAGATTCATAATACTCCCGGATCCCCGCATGAGCCTCTTTCTGGTATTCCTGTTCCAAAAAAACCTTCCATCTACTGTTCAGTTCTTTCACAGAATGCACATGCGCCACACGGATCTCTGCTATAAACTGGTCAACTTTCTGGTGGAATTTTTCAATTTTTCCCTTCGATTGGCACGCACCTGGCTTTGCATGGACAATACGGATCCCCAGTTTCGCACACGCCTTCCCAAGATGTGAAGTGTATACTGCACCCCATGGTCCAGATACGCACAGTCAAACTTTCCCGCCTTTAAGACTGCCTTATGGAATGTGTCCTCCACAATCTCCTGCCTCTGGTTATCATAAAACTCTGACTGCACGATATACCTGGAATGGTCATCGATCAATGATGACAAATACGTTTTTATCAATTCCCCGTCCGTTGTCCGTATGTCCGGTCCATATTTAATGTCACCCTGCAGGAGTTCCATCCTGTGCGGACGGCAGAACCGCCTGGAAGACGTCTCACGTTTTTCTGCATACCGCTTCATTTGCTTCTTCCCAAGCCCCGCTTCGTACAGATGCCTCTGCATTGTGGACTGTTTCAAAACCCCTGGCGCCACCCATCCTTCCAGCTCCAGAATCTTTATGATCTGGCGCACGCTGCGCTTTGGAACTTCCCGTTTCAGCTGCATTGCCTGCTCCATCACCTCATCAAAGTTATCCGGCAGCCTCTGCATCCGCTTCTTTGTCCGGCTCATTGGGCGCAGCCCTTCAAAGCCGTTGTCCCGATACCCTGCCTCATACCGGTAAAGGCTCCTTTTGGATATGCCGTTTTTTTCGGCGGCTTCTTCCCGCATCTGCCGCCTTTTCCCTTCATCCAGCCCTTCATCCAGCAGCGGCGCTATCATACGGTACCTTTTCAGCGCTTCCTCATCCTGCCACTTTTTGATTTCTTTTTTCTGCATATGCATTACCTCCTTCTGGAGATAACTATACACTTAAAAAAAGATGACAGCGAACAAAAGCAGGTGCACAAGTCAGGCCGTCTGCGGGTACGGCTCTAACCGCCCTCCTGAATTATATATAAACCTGGCAGCCGCCTTCAGCCAGCCGGGGCTTATCCTCTTTTTCAGTTCCTCCAGCAAAGAATCCATGGATTTTAGGAACCCGTCCCCAAAGTCCAGGAAGCGGTGCGCTGATGATCTTATCCGGCCTTCTATGTTCTGCTCATTCATCTTCATCCACCATTTCCAGTGGTTTATGGTCCCTTCACAGGGATAATTCTCTGTTTCAGGATCGTCCCCGCTGACAACTTCATCCACTACATCCTCTATCAGTCCGGCATCATAATGTTTATAAGGGAACATGCAGTCCGGCAGCTCATTTTGGAGCCTTCCGCATTCATCATTCGTACATTTCAAACGCCTGATCTGGTACCATTCTTTCCCTCCGCCGGCAACTTTATGGACACGCAGCCTGCGGTCCCTGTATTTAAGCGGGTTCCCACAGCATGGACAGATACTGTCTTCTTCACTGGTTACAGAAAAAAATCATCTTCCCGATTGTATTTTACTATATATTTTGATATAATAACCATGGTTTTAATAAAGTTCCGGAACACTTGTCTCTGCAAAAAGAAAGTGCTCTGGAACTTTCTCTTTCTATATGCTGATGTCATTATATCGGTTAATTCTGTGACAATCAATCAGATTTATTAGACGTCAGAATAAACAGGCAGCAACAGAAATGATAGAAAAGTGGGACTGACATAGCTGCCAGTCCCGCCGTAATGAATATTGCTGCCAAGATTTTACGCATCATCTTCCCTCCTTTCCAGACGGAAAGCAATGGTAAGTTCCCGGCTCCGCTACCCTTGCATTGTCCTGTGTTTCGCAAAGGTCCACATCTTCGGTCTTTCCGTTCTCCAAGTCTAACTGCACGTTCAGCTCATTCAAACGTGCCACTTTCTCATTCAGTTCCTCCTCCTGTGTAAAAGGCTTTTCGTATTCCTGCCTTGACTGCTCCATGTCACGCTGGTACTGCTCGATGCGCTTTTCCAGTTCCGGTATATTGACCTGTATGCCGTGGCAGAGGTTTTCCAGCTTTACCATGTTTCCCACGGGGCTTGTGGAAAGCTCCGCCTTGTAGTCGGTCTTTCCCCGCAGCACCATGTTGTTTACCCCGATGAAGTTCTTTTCCACCAGAAGCTCAAACCCCTTGAAACTGCCGATATGGGTGGTTTCCCCGGTCTTGCACTGGCTGACCGCCTGCAGCATGAATGTCCCGCCGTCTGTGCGCTCCGTGAATTTCGTGCTTTTCCCGGCAACGTCCACGGTAATCGCAAAGTCCGGCTCCGCAATGAGCGCCGCCTCCGCTGTCTTTGTGTCCTCACGCACACAGGCTAATTTCTCTGTTGCCGCCTTAATCAGCTTCGGGTAACGGATCATGAAGTTGTCCTGTAAGGAATACCGCTGGCTGTCATAACTGCTTTTCAGCATTTTCAGCCGCTGCACGTCATTTTCAAGCTGCATTTTTTCCTTTATCAGCGGGTTGCCCGTCGCAACGGCTTTTATCTCCGCATAGGAAAGGGTTGCCTCGTCAATGTCCTCACAGGTTCTTGAAACAGCCCTGCTTGTCATGACCTGCGAAATGAAACGCTGCTTGTTCTCGACCAGCGACCAGGAATATGCGTCAAATGTCCCTTTTGTGACATAACGGTAGATTGCGACCTCATCGTTCTCATTGCCCTGCCTTACGCCACGCCCCTCACGCTGCTCAATGCATGAGGGCTTCCACGGACAGTCAACATGGTGCATCGCCGTGATGTGCGCCTGCACGTTTACGCCCGTCCCGCACTGGTCCGTGGAACCGATCAGTATCTTCTTTTTGCCGCTCCTCATGTCCTTGAAGAGCGCCTCCCGCTGTGCGTCGGTCTTTGCGTCGTGTATGAAGGAGATTTCATCTGCCGGGATGCCCTGTTTTACCAGTTCGGTTTTCAGGTAGTTGTAAATGTCAAACTGCCCGCCGTTCCTGATGCGCTCCGCCCAGTCAGGTGTAGCCCAGCAAATTAAAGTTCCTATCTCCCGCACAAAAACGTCAAATTATAATCTCAATTTTTATACACTGTCTATAAAAGTGTGCTACAGGAGGCGGCACGTTTTCCTCTTGACCATCCCATGTCATTCCGATATAGTTTTTATGGAACAAAAAAAGAGAAAGAACAGCCCCTTCCACAGTTCGTTCTTTCTCTCGCATACCAGTGTGCCTGCCTTATACGGGATCATGTCCCTCTCATGAGGATCCGGCACCACCGACATATATTATGATAAGAGAAAATTCCCTGTTTTGCAAGCTGGTTCGTATAAAAAGTTCATCAAAGATCCTGTTCGATTCCTTTATGGCCGGATTCCGTTCGGAACTGCAGACCTGTCCCTGCTGTGGGGGAAAGGGATCCTGCCGCATCCATGCCTACTATGACCGCTCCCTGGTGGACTTTATAGGCGGCACCCAGGTCCGCCACAGCCTCTGCATCATGCGCCTTATCTGTACCTGTGGCCATACCCATGCCATCCTCCCGGACTTCATCATTCCCTACTCCGGCTACGGCCTGTTCTTCCTTCTACGTGTCCTGGCGGAGTATTTCCTGCGCCTTTCCACTGTGGAAAGGCTATGCGAACGCTTCGGCATCACCCTTTCCCAGCTGCGCCGATGGCTGCAGCTCTTTCGGGTGCAGAAGGAAGATTGGCTCGGCGTGCTTTCCTCCATGGAGGTTTCCGGCCTTTCCTTCCTTAAGTCCCTGCTCACGCAGCCGGCTTATTCGGATTTCGCCTCCGCCTTTGTCCGCCGTTTTACAAAGTCCTTCCTCCAGTCCCATAAAAATCCGGCGCCTTACTGCCAACAGGTGTTCGGCCCATGAACTGTTTTCCTCCAACCACACGCCATGGGCATGGCTTTCCTCCCGTTTCTGCCCCATAATGGGGGAAAACCACTTAAGGAGGACATTTCTATGGACAACAATCAAAAAAAACTTTCAGACGCAGCCGCCATGGCGCAGTTCCGCCTCGCTCTCATAGCGCCGGTCATCCATGGCCTTTATCCGGATGCGTCCAGGAACGCCTATTACCAGAGAGTCACGGAAAAGCCCCTCGCCCTGCCTGACGGCTCCGTGTTCCAGTACAGCCCCAAGACCCTCAGCAAATGGGTGTCCCTCTACCAGAACGGCGGCATCGACGCCCTCATGCCGCAGGAGCGTTCCGATAAGGGCTCCACACGGGTACTCCCAGACACGGCCATCGAGGAGATCTACCGCCTCAAGGAGGCCTTCCCACGGCTGAACGCTACACAGATCCACCGGCACCTCGTTGAAGAAGCCTTCATCCCTGCCACAGTCAGCGTCTGCGCCGTCCAGCGCTTCGTCAGGAAACATGACCTGAAATCGGCACGCAACCCCGGCATGCGGGACAGGAAGGCATTTGAAGAAGATGCCTTTGGGAAGATGTGGCAGGCCGATACCTGTTACCTGCCTTTTATCACGGAGGACGGACGGCGCAGGAGAGTCTACTGCATTATGATTATTGATGACCATTCCCGTTTTCTGGTGGGCGGCGGCCTCTTCTATAACGATAATGCCTATAACTTCCAGAAGGTGTTGAGGGATGCCGTGGCCGCCCATGGAATCCCGGCGAAGCTCTATGTCGACAACGGATGCAGCTATTCAAATGAGCAGCTCTCCCTCATCTGCGGCTCCATCGGGACGGTCCTTTTGCATACAAAAATTCGTGACGGCGCTTCCAAGGCTAAGATAGAACGCCAGTTCAGGACGCTGAAAGAAACCTGGCTCTATACACTGGACATGGATTCCATCACCTCGCTGGCGCAGTTTAACGGGCTGCTTAAGGACTATATGCGCACCTACAATACGTCTGTCCATTCCGGTATTGGCACCACGCCCATGCAACGCTACCAGCAGACACGCTCCTCCATCCGAAGCCCTAAGTCCAGGGAGTGGCTGGAGGAATGTTTCCTGAACCGCATCACCAGGAAGGTGAACAAGGACTCTACCGTCTCCATCGACAAGGTGTCCTATGACGTTCCCATGCAGTTCATTTCTTCAAAAGTGGAGATCCGTTTCCTGCCGGACGACATGTCCTCCGCCTTCATCCTTTGTGAGGGGGCGCATTACCCCATCCGGCCTACGGATAAGAACGAGAACTGCAGGACGAAACGCAACAACACGCCCTCCATCGATTATTCAAGGATCGGGGGTGAGGTCTGATGTTCCGTTCCTACTATGGGCTTTCCTTCAATCCCTTTGACAAACAGAACGCAAGAGAAAAGGACCGGTTCCTCTCAAAGGACATCTCCGAGATGACGTCCCGCCTGGACTACTTAAAGGACACAAGGGGTATAGGACTCTTTACCGCACGCCCCGGCATGGGCAAATCCTTCGCCCTGCGCTGCTTTGCAAAGAACCTCAATCCAAACCTCTACCACATGGAGTACATCTGCCTCTCCACCGTCAGCGTCATGGAATTCTACCGCCAGCTCTGCTCTGTCCTGGGGCTAGAGCCAAGGGGCGGCAAGCCTGGGATGTTCCGCGCCGTACAGGAGCAGATCCTCTACCTTTACAAGGACAAGAAGCAGCCCCTCCTCCTGGCCGTCGATGAGGCACAATACCTCTCTACCGGCATCCTGGAGGACATCAAGATGCTCATGAACTATGGGTATGACTCCCTGAACTGCTTCACGCTCATCCTCTGCGGCGAGCCCCACCTGAACAGCACCCTGAAAAAGCCCGTCCATGAGGCCCTGCGCCAGAGGATCACAGTGCACTACAACTTTTCCGGGCTCTCAGACTCCGAAGTGGCGCAGTACATCCTCCACAAGATCGCCTGTGCCGGAGGCGCAGCCTCCATCATCGACCAGGCGGCGCTTTCTGCCGTCCACAGTCACTCCCAGGGGAGCCCCCGCCTGGTGGACAACCTGATGACCGACGCGCTGACTCTAGGGGCACAGATGGACAAGAAAGTGATCGATACGGATGTCATCCTGGCTTCTGTCAGCAGCCAGAATCTCGGATAGGAGGAATGGAACATGAATTATACCTGTATCCTGAAAAGCGGTTCCCGCAAGGAGACCTGGACGGGGCAGATCATCCTGCTGAGCACGGGGAACGGATGGTATGAAGCTGAGATCAATGGGCGGGGGACTTACTTCCACATCCTCGCCGGACGGCATAAATATGGGAACTACCTGTGCATCCCTAACCATGATGTAGGGTGCGAGCTCTCCGATTTCTCCGATATCTTTTGGAATGAAGAAAGGATCGGCTCCCTGATGCGGAAGGTGGATGCAGTGACTGTCGCCACCGGCCTGGTTCATCTTCCTGTTCTGGCCGACAAGCAGGAGAAAAACTAAATTTTTCATATGGGCCGTGTGTCTCATGATGGGATCCATGGCCTTTTGCATTTCAGGCGGAAAAACAATACCGACAACAACGTGCAGCATTTTTGACAGGACTATGCATTTGCAGACAGCACTGCGCAGTCAATAGGATAAATGTCGGAAAAATAATTCGCTGTTTGCGTTTCCATCAATTTGCCGTCCGACAGTCAGGCGTCCATGTTGTTTTCGGTGTGCCGATGTCCGAGAAAATAAGCTGGCAGCCGATTTTACCGTCCCTGTTTCCGGCAAAATATTCGGCTGCCACATTCGCTGCTACCTTATTCAGTTTCCCGTCCGGGTTGTTCGGCGCATCCAGTTCCAGAAGCCTTGCGTCCGTTCCTAAAAGCCTTGCCTCCCCTGTTATCTTTAAGAAATTGTCCTCTTTCGGATCAACGCCGCCCCCGTGAATCCTTTCCGCACGTTTCGCAAATTCTTCCATGACCTGCTTCACATACCAGTCCGGCTCGCTTTCCACGATGATCGGCTTGCCTTCCCTCAATGCGGGAACCGGAAGTTTTAACATGTCGGCAGTCTGCACGTCCGCCACCTCACGGAATGAGGTCATAAGCTCCGGCACGTTTGTAAACTTGTTGAAACGGCTCTTGAACTTAAACCCGCTGCCTTCCACGGTCAGCTCCAGTGCGGTTGTCACTTCCCCGAAGTTTGCCGCCCATGAGTCGAAATGGTAAATTCCCATCCGTTCCAGTGTCCTTTTCTGTAAATAGAGCTGCATGACATACAGTTCGCACATGGTATTGCTCACCGGGGTTCCGGTTGCGAACACGATGCCCCTGCCGTCGTTGATTTCATCAAGGTACTGGCATTTCAGGTACATGTCCATTGCCTTCTTGGAACCAGTGCTGGATATGCCCGACACGTTGTTGATTTTGGAGAAAATCGACAAATTTTTAAAGTGGTGTGCCTCGTCCACCATGACGGAATCAATGCCCAGTTCCTCAAACGTGATCAGGTCATCCTTGCGGCTTTCCTCTGTCAGTTCCTTTAGCTGTTCGTCCAGCTTTTTCTTCTGTGCCTCCATCTGCTTGATGGTCCACTGCTCCCCCTTTTCCGCCTTGATTTCATCAATCGCAAAGGAGATTTCCTGTATCTGGTCCTGCAGCATACGCTCTTTCCGTTCCTTTGAAATCGGTATCTTCTCAAACTGCGAGTGCGACATGATGATGCAGTCATAGTCCCCGGTTGCGATGCGGGACACGAACTGCTTCCTCCTGCTTTTCTCAAAGTCACGCTCCGTTGCCACAAGGATATTGGCGGACGGGTACAGCCGCATGAACTCCCCCGCCGTCTGCCCCACGATGGACTTCGGCACGACGATGACATTCTTGTTGGCAAGTCCGAGCCGCCGCTGTTCCATACATGCCGCCATCATGGTAAATGTTTTCCCTGCCCCTACACAGTGCGCAAGCAGCGTGTTCCCGCCGAGAAGGACTCTTGCGATTGCGTTTTTCTGGTGGTCACGCAGCTTGATTTCCGGGTTCATTCCGGGGAATGTCAGGTGTGAGCCGTCATATTCCCGCAGGCGGATATTGTTGAATGTCTCATTGTAATAATCCACATATTTCTGCCGACGTTCCTGGTCCTTGAATATCCAGCTTTTGAACGCCTCCTTCATCTGGTTCTGCTTTTCCCTTGCAAGCATGGTTTCTTTTTTATTTACCTCATAATGGTACTTTCCGCCCCCGTCATCTATCCTGTCACGGACTGTCACGGTACGCAGGTTTAAGGTTTCCTCAAAAATGGAATAGGCGTCAATCCGCTTCGTGCCGTAAGTCTCCGTTGCGGCAACGGAATGGTTGTCATGCCTTTTTCCGTCAATGAACCAGTTCATGTTGTAGGTGTTGAGCTTTACCTGTATTCCTGAATTGGTGTACTGTGTGCGGACTGCCCTTGCACGATATGGTGTTTTCAGAAGCTCATAGATGAACTCCTCATAATCCTGCGGCTCAATCCATGTGGTTCCGATACGCACGTCGATTTCAGACGCATCAAGGCGTTCCGGCTGCACATTTTTCAATGCTTCCGTATTGACACCGAACAGCTCCGGGTTCTCCTTCCGGTACACTTCCGCAATCCTTAGCTTGTCACGCACGTTGCCGGACAGGTATTCATCCGCCGTTTTCCATCCCATGTTCAGGTTGTCGGGATTGTATTCCGTGGGTTCCAGATACACAAGCCCCTCAAGGTCTTTTAAGAGTACCGACCTCTTTACTTCCGCCTCCGCATCCGGTGAGAGTGTGCTGCCTTCCGGCAGGCTTTCCGTCTCTTTGCTGATGTCGGGATCATAAATGCTTAACATGAACGGGATATTGACCGTCCCGAACTCATTGACGGACACGTTCAGCGCCTCCACCGCCGTTTCCACACGCTCCACCTGATTCTTCGCACGGATCGTCTGTTTGTAGAACATATCCGCCTTTTCCACCTTTCCGTCCTCGTCCACGACCTCAAGGGAACATAAAAGCGGGTAATCCGCATCGTCACGGAACGCCTGCTGGCTCCCCCTTCCGGTCAGCGGTCCGTATTTTTTCACATAGGCATCGTACCTGTCATTGAGTAATTTCTGCTGTGCAGCCAGTTCCTCACTGCTGCACCCTTCCGTCTGTATGAAGATTAGCTGTCTTGTAAGCGATGAATAACCTGCCGTCCCACAAGAACAGGATTTTGCCCTATAATGATAGCAACTTGGAGCGAATATCTACATCAGTTCTTGATCAAGCAGTCCGGCAGCCATCTGTCTGGCATCCGCTGCTGCTATCAGCTCCAAAATAACTATCAGGAGATGATGCTATGTCAAAGAAAATACGCAGCGACCAGGAATGGCTGGAGCTAATCCAGGAGTGCCGCGCCAGCGGCCTGTCTGTCAAAAACTGGTGCCAGACACGTTCTATATCCATAAAAACATTTTATAATAAAGCCGCAGATTTAAGAAAAAAGTCCTGTGGCATACCAGGATCACAGACAGCTGCTTCTGGGCAGAAACACGAAGTGGTTCCTCTGGAAATGGCTGCTGATCCGGTGCTTTATCCACAGGATCCCGCCGGTGGTGCAATGCAGGTCCCGTCTGCCCGTGTTGTTGTCACAGTCAGGATATCCGGATACCGTGTTGAAATCTTAGAAGGCGCTTCAGAAGACATCATTCGCAATACGCTTCTGGCGCTGGGATCTCTGTGTTAGGCGCATTGTCCGGTGATACAAAAGTTTATATCGTCACCGGGCGCACGGATATGCGGCGCAGCTTCGACGGCCTTATGGCCCTTATCCGCGACACTTACCAGATGGATCCTTATGCAGATGCACTGTACCTGTTCTGCGGCAGAAAAAGAAATACGCTCAAGGCTCTGTACTTTGACCAGACGGGATTTGTGCTCTGCACGAAACGGCTGGATAATGGAAAGTTCCAGTGGCCGCGCGATGCGAAAGAAGTCAGGCTGCTCACCCGCCAGCAGCTGCGCTGGCTTTTGGAAGGACTCTCCATCTGCCAGCCGAATGCAGTGCAGCCTTCCGGCAGGAAAGATTTCTGACCTTTTGTGCATTATGATGAAATTTAAAAATTTATTTTCCGGCGGCTGGCGCCGTTTTTGAAAGTTATCCACGCTGCCGGATTTTTTCGGGCGGGCTGTCCGCATATGCCGCTTCCCTGCCCTCGGAATACTGTGGACAAACTGCCTTAAAAACAGCATTTAGAAGTTTTTTTCACCATTTTCCAATCCGTCAAACTGCTTATCATGCAGTTATGGACGGTTTGATTTCACCCCCGCATTTCTTTATAATTTATAATATAAGCAGAAAGAAATACGGAGGGGCGCATATGCCGGCTGATAATGAAGAATACACACGGCTGTTGGAAGAAATGGTGGAACAGATGAAAGCGCATATACTGTCCCAGGATGCACGCATCCTGGAACAGGAACAGACGATCGCGGACCTGCGCTCCCTTGTGGATGACCTGCGTCTTTTGAAGGCCGGCCTGGAGGAGACGCTTGAAGAATTCAAGCGCCAGCTGTTCGGAACAAAAAGCGAAAAAACAAAAACCTCCCAGGCCGATGCCGCAGTGGAAACAGAAGATCCAGCCTCAAAAACAACGGTAAAAGAACACACACGGGCAAAAAAGAAAAAAACAACAAGGGATGAACGCTATGCAGACATCCCTGTCCGTGATGTCGTTATACCTGTCCCGGACAAAGACCGCCGCTGTCCGTACTGCAATGCGGAAATGATGCCGCTCGGGCGTAAGGAAGTCCGCACAGAGCTGCGCATAACCCCGGCAAAAGTGGAACGTGTCCGTTATATGCAGGAGGAGCTGATCTGTCCGGAATGCCGTAAGGACGGTGACGGGACGATCGTACAGGCGCAAACGCCTGCGCCTTTGCTGCCGCACAGCCCGGCATCGCCGTCTGCTGTAGCATATGTCATGTTTGATAAAAGCTTTGCAAGTGTCCCATACTACCGCCAGGAAGCCTGCATGGCCCAGCTTGGCCTGAAACTGCCTCGTGAGACCATGGCGAACTGGTATATCAGATGCGCCCTGGAATATTTCCAGCCGGTATATGACCGTCTGCATGGACTCCTCCTGCAGAGAGGGGTCATCCATGCGGATGAAACCACATGCCAGGTGCTGCGTGAAAAAGGGAGGGCCGCAGAATCCACTTCGTATATGTGGCTGTATTTAAGCGGAAGCGATGGCCTGCCGCCGATCGTGCTTTACGAATACCAGGCGGGGCGCAGCGGGGATTTTCCAAAGGCATTCCTGGATGGATTTTCCGGCATCGTACAGTGCGACGGGTACAGCGGCTATAACAAGGTAGAAGATGTAATACTCGCTGTGTGCTGCGCACACTGCCGCAGGAAGTTTTACGAAGCCCTCCCGACAGAGCGGCAGAAGCAGTTGAAACTGCTGGACATAAATTCAGAAACGGAAGTAAAAGACATCCCGCTTCCAGGCCCGGAACAAATGAAAAGCATAATCCCGGCTGAAATCGGGCTCATGTTCTTCAACAAGCTCTTTTTCATTGAAAAAGGGCTCAAAGGCATGGAACCGGACCTGCGGAAAGCAAAACGCCTGGAAAAGGAGCCGCCTGTCTGGGAAAAGTTCTGGGCATGGGTCGAAACACTAAAGCCGCTCGGCGGCAGCAAGCTGGAAAAAGCTGTCAATTACGCGATAAACCACAGAGAAACGCTGCAGAGCTATCTGTTGGACGGCAGATGCGAATTGTCAAACAATGCAGCGGAGCGGCGTGCAAAATCTTATGCCATCGGAAGGAAAAATTCCCTGTTCCATACATCCGTTGCGGGTGCTAAAGCAGGTGCGCTTGTTTACAGCATGATAGAAACTGCAAAGGCCAATAAGTTAAATGTATTCCAGTATCTTTATATCCTGCTGCTGTATATGCCCGATCATAAAGATGATCCTGCTGCGGTTGAAATACTTCTTCCATGGAGCAGTTTTATCAAAGAACACTGTACAGGGCTGATTGATGTTGAAACGATAACACCTGAAAACAAGCCTCAGCTGCCGCTATAAACTATTTTACACCTAAACATATCATCAGGGGAACGGTAGGTTGTTCATCGCTTACGCTGTCTTGTGATTGTGCGGATTTCGTCCATGCCCTTTATGCGCTCCTCCGCCGTTGCCGACACTTCCTTGCGGTACATGACGGAATTTTCACGGTAGTAGAGTTTTCCGTCCACAAAGGTATAGGTGTAATTCTTCACGTCGGGATCAGCCTCGATGATGTCCTCCGTGTTTTCCTCCTCCGCCGCAAGCTCCGCAACATCGGTTATCCTGCTGGAAAGCCGCCCTACTGCTGTTTCCAGTGCGGATTTTAAGTCAAAGTTCTCGTCATGGTTGATGCAGCTTGTGTATTTGCTGCCGTTGCCGAACATGCACGTATCATACTCCATTGTTCCGAGCATCATCTCCGGGTGCTGGGCAAAATAGGAATTGACCGCAATGCCGTCCTCCGTCCTGCCAAGATGCACCCAGTCCGGCTCCGTCACAATTTTACGCTCCCTCTTTTGCAGGAAGATGATGTCGCTTGTGACATCGGTCCCCGCACTGTCCTTAAAGGCTGTATTGGGAAGGCGGATTGCGCCGAGCAGCTCCGCCCGTTCCGCAAGGTACTTCCTTACCGCAGGGTTCGCCTTGTCAAGCGTCCCCTTGCTTGTGATGAACGCCACAATGCCGCCCGGTCTGACCTTATCCAGCGCTTTCGCAAAAAAATAATCATGGATACGGAAGTTGTGCTTTGCGTACTTTGCGTCATAGAGCTTGTAATCGCCAAACGGCACGT
This sequence comes from Eubacterium plexicaudatum ASF492, assembly GCF_000364225.2. Taxonomy (GTDB): domain Bacteria; phylum Bacillota; class Clostridia; order Lachnospirales; family Lachnospiraceae; genus Eubacterium_J; species Eubacterium_J plexicaudatum. The sequence continues at coordinate 908,028 of NZ_AQFT02000001.1, read as the reverse complement.
TGCCCACCGCAACATCGAAAAAGTTGTCGGAGTACTGCGTTTCCTCAAATCCCCTTACCTTTATCTGTGCTTTGGGGTAGAGCAGCTTTGCGATCCGCCCGCTGATGTCGTCCTTTTCCACGCCGTAAAGCCTGCTGTCCTGCATGGTTTCCGGTAATGTCCCGAAAAAATGACCGACGCCGAGCGCCGGCTCTAAAATAGTGCCTTTACGGAAGCCGAATTTATCCAGTGCGCCATAAACTGCCTGCGTGATGACCGGGGAAGTGTAAAATGCAGTGTTGACTGTCTCCCTTGCGTCCGCATATTCCGACGTGGAAAGAAGCTCTTTCAGTTCCGCATATTCTTTCTGCCAGTCATTATTCCTTTCGTCAAAAGCCTGTGCGATGCCGCCCCATCCCACATACCTTGCAAGCACCTTCTGTTCTTCCAGTGTGGCTGTCCTGTCCTCATGTTCGATCTGCTTCAACAGCCGGATTGCCTCCACGTTCCACTGGTATCTTGTTTTCGGTCCGCCTTTTGGCAGTTCAGCCTCCTCAAAGTGGAAGTTTCCTTTACGCTGCCTGTTCCGCAGGCTGGTCAGCTTATCGTCAAACTGCTTTTCCAGCGCAGACATCTTTTCATAAGGCAGTTTCGCAAAATCACGCAGGTATGATGACATCCGTATCTCCCCGGTAAACATCTGCGCTTTTATCAGGTATTCCATGATGGAATAAATCTGTTCGTAGGTTGCGGAAAACTTCTTCCGCTCCCCGTCGCCTGCTTTAAGGTCTACCATGAAGGCATCCCGGCTCTGGACATACTCCACCAGACCGTAAGCGTTGTTGTGGTATGCCTTTGTCTGTTCCTTATCTTCCAGATGGTTTATGGTACGGTTTAGGAAATGCAGCTTATCCTCTTTTGGCAGGCTGCTTTCCGCCACCATCTGCAAAAACGGCTGGTATGGCACGACTGCGGAGCATTTTGTCAGATAGGTTTCCAGCGCATCACGCAGATCGCCGTCCATTGTCTCCACCTGCCGCAGCGCTTCGGGGAACAGACTGCCAGCAGCGGGCTTTGCCACGCTCCCGTCAGGGTTTATTACTTCCCCCTCCACACGCTCTGCTGTTTCCTGTCTATCTTCCTGCTCCTGCTGTGTTTCTGCTGTTTCTTCCTGTCCGCTTTCTGCCGTCTGCCATGCTTTCGGTATTTCTTCCTGTCCGTTTTCCACCGCCTGCCATGTTTCCGGTATTTCTTCCTGTCCGTTTTCCGCCGTCTGCCGTGTTTCCGGTATTTCTTCCGCTGCCGCCTCCGTCTCCTGCCCTTCCTGCCGTTCTTCCTCCTGCCCGTCAATGCTGACCGCCGCAAAGTCCGGCTCCTGCAGCATACGTTCCTTGTATTCATGGTAGATTTCCATGAACCACGGCATTGCGGCAAATGCCCCCGGCGCTTCCCTGAAGCGCTCAAAGATTCCTTCCGTCAGGTAATCATTTTCCTCTATCATGTGCAGGATCAGGTCAGCGCAGTAGCGGTAATCCACACGCTTTTCCCCTTTTGTTCCGTCTGCCCGTGGATAGGAGATTTCAATGCCGTCCTTATCCCTGCTGATTTTGCACTTGCCAAAGGAATTGTCCGTGTACTCCGACATGAAGAAGCCTTCCCGCTGCTCCCCGTACACGCTTGCAAGGAACCCCGCCTTGCTTTCCATGTTTAAGTTTGTGGTAAAAATGTCATAAACCAGCGTCTTTACGGAAATATACTGGATTTCCTCATTGAAATATCCCTTCAACGGTTCCAGCCACAGGTTTTCTTCCTGCTTTTCCCTTTCTTCGGCGGTAAGCTCCACCGTGTCAGAGGTTTTCCGGTGTATGAACATGGTCTTGTCCGGGTTATGGCTTGAAAACCTATCATGCTTAAGCTGCCCCATCACATCATATGGAATCCTGTCATCCCTATTAAATTTGTCAAGTACAAGCACTTCCTCAAACAGATAGTCATAAAACTGCCTGCCGTGCCATACGTTTTCCCCGTCGCTGGCGATGACCTCATCATAGGCATCGTCCCATGAAACCTCCATCTGCTCCTGTATGCCTGTCAGTTTAAAAACTTTGTTCAGGGTATCAAGGCGGTTCTGCTGATGCTGCCCTGCATCCTCTGAAAGATACCTCTCCGTATCCTCCCAAAAATTCTTTATCCATGATACATAAGGGCGTTCCTCCAGTATGCGCCCAATTTCCGAATAAGGCGCCTGTGTCCGGTATGCGCCGTCAGCTATCATGCTGTCTACATAAGCCGCACAGTCCCACCAGTCAAGCTCCGTTTTCCACTTCGTGCCTTCCCCGTCAAAATACTCAATGAATATGCCCTCGTCTGTCTGTTCAATGTTGCATCCGCCGTATTCATTCTCAAAATTATTTTGTATGCCGCTTCCATAAACATTCCGGTAGAGCATCCTTTCGATGAACTGCGCTTTATCGCTCATGGGCAGCTCTTTTTTGAGCACCTCATAAATCAGCATATTGGGAACCGGACTCCAGAAACTGTTCTGGAAAAATGCGTCCATAGGCTTCTGCCATACTGCCGCCGATACTTTGTCTGGATCAAATGCTTTTGGAGGCGTATAATATTCCCCCGTCATGATCAGCGCACCCAGTTCACGCTCCACGGCTTTCCAGTTCATATAGCCTTCTTTTTCTGTCCCGCCCTCACGCCACTGGAAACGGAGTCCTTTTGCATGGAATGTGTCATATCCGTGCAGCCCGTCCCCCTCAAGGGGCCAGCCTGCACCGCCCTGTCCGTATTCCTTACGGACTGCCTTCACACGCTCCCCCGGATCGGAAATATCCTGAAACATTGCATAAATGCGTTTTTTACTGCCCGAAAACACGCCGCCCCTCATAAGCACCTGTTTCACATATTCATGCGGCACGGTAAGCGCCTGTTCCGGCTTCTGGTAGGAATACTCTTTGGGAATCTCCAAATCCCCGTTTGCCGCAATCAAAAAGGAAGCCTGTTCATAGCTTCCTTTCTGTGTTTCCGAACTCCCTAAAGAATTGATTTCATTCAGTTCCTGCTCAATTTCCCGGTCAAGTTCTGCTTTTCTGGTATTCTGCTGTTCACTGTCCGCTGTCTGCCGTCCGTTTCCCTCTAATGGAACTTCATCACTACCTCGTTCATCACGATTTCCTCTGCCTGCATCCTCGCCTGCTGCCGTAGCTGCCACATCTCCATTGTCGAGTTTCTGTCCTTCGGCGGGTTGTTCTTGAGAAAGCTGCCCTCCAGCTCGTCCATCATCCGGTTCGCCTCGTCCTCCACTTCCTGCATCTTCTCCGCCAGTTTCCCGAACCTCTGTAACGTCCGGTATCTGCTGTTGTGGTTCTCTTTCAGGTACTCCATCGCCCTCACTGCGAACTTCCCTAAGTTCGTCATGCTCACCGTTTCCTCCGGCGCCGTGAGGTCCGGGTACAGCATCCCGTCCGCTCCCTCGTGATACGTCAATGTTATCTCTGCCATCTGCAATACTCCTTTCTTCCATCTGCTTTAAATCATTTGCAATGCCTCTCAGCACTTCACAGGATATATCGCTGAGCAGAGATCCTAAACGGTAGACTTCCTCCTCTGTTGTAAATGCGGTAATAAAGGAGAAATCCTGTTTTTCAGCGGGAAGGTCAAAGCCGCATCTTGTAAATACCGCATACATGACGCTTCTTTTTAACGCTTCCACTGCCGTAATCTCTTGCGCTCTGCCATTTTCTGTTATCTGCCTGTTTCCAGCCAGATTCACGAACTCGGTGATGCGTCCACCAAATTCTGAGTCCATTATGACTCCGATCTGCCTTTCTGTAAAGTCTTTTAGGAAAGATTTATCAGATTCTTTCCCTTCGGGCAGGGCAGCGCCCTCTTTTTCCCTTACCCATGCCGCATACGCTTTCATGGTGTTCCTGTCAAGCTCCCATGTCAGCCTGCTTTCCCTGCCCCCGGTATCGGATATGTCGAAAACATACCGCATATCCGGTTTTAAGGCTCTTGACGGGAAGATTGCGATGCCCCTGCTGCCACGCCTTACATATCTCCCCACTTTTTTCCATGTGTCGAAATCCGCAATCAGCGTTGCCCTCGGTCTTTGCTTGTAGACCATAAGGATATTGTCAAACTCATAGCGGTAGAGCTGCCCCGTAAGCCTGCATATGCTTTTCCATGCCTGCCCGCTTGCGGTCACTTCGTCTATGGCGGCATCATACAGCTTTGATGTTTTTGTGTCTGCGCTCATTCATCATACCTCCAATATTGCTTCCCTGATGTCCCTGCCGTCTATCTCGTCACCAAGACAGTCCCATCCTTCGTATCTCTGCCTTGCGAACAGTTCTATCCGTGGCAGGTCCCCGCACAGCTCCACAATCCGCTCCCGTATCTCGTCCGGCTTTTTGCTGTGTTCCATGATCCGTGCATCGCACACCTGCGGGACAGCTTTCGATACCCTTTTTGGTCTGCCCTTTGTTCCAAGAATACAGACTTCCGAATTGGAACGTGTCCAGAAGCCAAGTCCCATAAAGAACGTGTCAGCCTTCTTATTCCTTTTTACCCAGTTGAACCCGCAGGTCTTATAGGCAAAGCCCCAGTCCTGCATGACAGAGAGTCCTTCCAGCAGGCAGGGGAACGTGATCCACAAAAAAAGGATACAGTCGTCATCGGCTATATTTCCAACAGGCAATGACCGTATATCCTCAATTTTCATGGTGTGGTAATGGTTCTCTGCGCTCCTGCCTTCCCCCTTTTTGGAATACACTTTATACTGCCACGGGGGATCGGCATAAATGATGTTATATTTCTTACCCAATATGCCTATGCCTCCTGTACCTTAATCAGCGTGGAGAAAAGTTTGTATTCTTCCTTATCCATCTCAACCGTAAAGGAAACGGCATTTTCCCGCCGTCCTGCCCTGTCTCCCGCTTTCTTTATCTTCCTTGCAAGGCGCAGGAGGACAAAATTCTCCTTTGAAAGCTCCATGCACTCCTTAAAGTCCATTCCCGCCGTTTCAAGCTGCTTCTGTCTTTCCTGAATCTCCGCCGCCAGTTTTACCCCTACTTCCTTTTTATCCGTAATGTCTATGGAAACCTCCGCCTTCGTCCTGCCGGAGCGCTCCCACTCCTTATGGAGCAGCCTTACCAGATGCTCCATGTTTTTAACCGTTTCTTTTCCTGTCATTCTTTCCATGTGGTTTTCCCCCTTTTTTACCGTGATGGTCCTGCTATTTGTCGCTGTTCGTCCCTTGCATGGTACATTCCGTCATACACTCCCTTGTCGAGCATCTTGTCGAACACCTCCGGCTCACTTGTCCCAAAAGTATTTTCCAGACAGTCCCTTGCTGCATTTCTTACCCTGTCAGGCAGTCCCTCCTTCTGCTCCACATTCTTCTGCATCCAGAAATTTCTCCGTACCATGTCCCGCATGTCTGAAACATTCTCCACCCTGTCCGGCTCCCCGTACTCCTGTTTCAGAATGTCAAAGTCAATCCTTGTAATGTCCTGTCCAAGATAAACGCCGTGATCCCACTCTATGCCCGTAACCACGCTTTCATCATCGGGACGTTCCCCTTTGGGGTATCTCTCGTACAGCTTTACGCCCCTGCCGACTATGATCTGGCTGTCAGTCAGGCTCATTACAAGCAGATCGTCAGGGCTTAATGCCGCAAGCACACGGTAGTCATTCCCGTTCATGTTATGCAGCACCTCCCCGGCATGGAAAGTATGCTCCACACGCTCATGGTGCAGGTATGGGAACAGGGAATGTCCGTCTGTTTTCAGGTTGTATATCCGCAGGACCTCAAGGCACTCCCCGGAACAATGCCCCTCATCAAATGACCATTCGCCGTCATTAAAATTTCCGGCAAGGAATCCCCTTAATTGCGCCTCTCCTGTACAGAATGATGCATGTATGCTTTTGTTTGCTGCAAAATACAGATCGCTCCAATCCTTCTTTCCCGCTTTTGTCTCATACAGTGTGCTTACCACGCCTGCCATGTCCTCCGCATGTTCTCCCCACAGTTTTAATGCTGCCTCCATATAATCTGTCAGGTTCAGTAAAAAATTGGTTTCCGTCCCTTTGTGGTTTTCCACCACCATAACCATATCTCCTAATTTCATTCCGCCCTCCTTTTCTCCACAAAAAAGGCAGTCCGTTTATCGGCACTGCCCCATCTCCATGCCAAACTGGAACAAAGAAAGCTGCCCATTCCCCTGCACCTGTTCCGGCTCTTTTTTCTTTTCGTCTATCAGTTTCATCATCTGTGTTGCACACCGGGCAAAGGACTCCAGATAGCTCTCCGGTCTGCCTGCATGACGGCGCATTGTAATCAGATCCCCATTTTTTATGGCTTTTGCAAGCCCGGACGCATACCCAAGCACGCTATGCAGGCATATCTGCTTTGCCTCTTTCTCTGTCAGCATGTCCTTGTTTGCAAGGAGATAGAAAAAGTTCGGATCGGAAATATAATATTCCAGCGCCTGCGCCGCACCGTCCTTTATTTCCCCCGCCCTTGCCATATAGTTCTCATTTACTTCCGGCGGCACTTCCCGGTAAAAAATTTCCGGGTATTTTTCATAATCCCTGCCGTACTCTTCCACCATCCTGTTTTTATAATACATGATGTGGTTTCTTACAAGGTTCATGTTCGTGCCGTCCGCATAGGACGGATCGCTGCCGCCATGCTCCATAAGGTACTCCCACCGCTCAAATGACTTTGCCATCTCCTCTGCAAGATTTTCTTTTTCTTTCTTTTTTCCCATATGCCACCGCCTATCTTGGTCTGCCTATAAAGACAATGGAAGAACGCCCCTGCACTGGTCTGTACACAACACCAAGGCGTGTGTTTGCAGCCTCCACCACCTTTCCGTTCCCTACATAAATTGCCACATGTGTGATGTTCATGAAGCGCCCGTTCCTGTCATAACTGTAAAATATCAGGTCCCCCGGCTGCATCTCGTCATAGTTCACAAGCAGGTTGTTGTCATAGCAGAGCTTTCCCTCACTTGCCGCCGTATTGGAACCCTCATACATGATGCTTACGCCAGCACTGCGCCAAGCATAGTAGGCAAGAGAACTGCAGTCATAATAATTCCCGCTGTCACGGTATGCCTGACTGTACGGGTATCCTACCTTTGACAGCGCAAACGCCACGACCTTCTTTCCGTTTTCGTCAGAAATGGCATCCACGATTGCCTGATACTGTTCCGGCGAAATCCCTTCCCCCGGATCGCCGCCCCCTCCGCCGCCAGTATAGCCAAGCATTGCAAGGTACTCCGGGTTCATAAGCTGTGCAAGGACTTCCTGTTCTTCGGCATTGAAGCCGTATACGGAAACCATGTCGTAACACGATTTCAGTTCCACACGAACCTCTTTAACCGTCGTGGTTGTCGTGTTGCCTTCTTCGTCTGTTTCCGTGTCCGTCCTGCTGGTAATACGAAAACTGCACATATCGTCAAATATGATTTTCAGGTTCTGCTTTGCCTTATCCGTCATATCCGTTGCCGTGTCGCCGTCCCCGTGCTTTACCATGTAGACCATGAGAATGTCACAGAAATTGTCCGGTGTGCCGGAACCTTCATAATTAACATAGATTTTCTCGCTTGTGTCATATCCGGCATGGTCATTCAGTTCCGCATTGACCTCATCATTAAATTCCGACATATATGCCGACAAGACTTCCTGTGTTGTTTCCCCCGACGATATGGAAGGGAAGAATATCGCAAACGGCGAATTGTAGATAACCGCTATGACAGCAATGACTGGAAGCGCAATGAGCGCCACTATCGCAAACAACGCAAGAAGAAACAGCCCCACATACTTCACGACATACTTTGCCATCATGGAAAAACGCATCAGCACAATGTCCTTTAATGCCTTACCGATATTGTCCTGATTATCTTCCTGCCGCATTTTTGCCACAAACAGCTTTATCATGCGGTTTCTGGTGGAATTTTTCACATCACGCTTATCCATTGCAATCCCGGCGGCTTCTCCTGCTGCAATTCCAACAAGTACGCCGCCTGCCCCTGTTCCTGCCGTGGCTGCTGCCGTCTTTGCCGCCGCCTTTGATGTTTCTTTCGCCGCTTTCTTCCCTGTTTCTTTTGCGGTTTCCTTTGCCGCCGTCTGTGCGGTTTTCCTTGCTGTCTTGACCGCACTTTCCTTTACAGCCTTTTCCTTGATACGGCTTCTGGACTGTTTTTTCCTGAGTTTATCCTGTTTTGCTTTTGCCGCTTTTGAACGGTAAAGGTTCCTGCCTGCATCCACGGCATTTGTGGCAGGCTTCGCCAGCGTGTAAGCCGCCATATACGCATCATGGATTTCACTGCCGCCCTCCATTTCATCTAATGCAGTCCTAGCCGCCACTGAAGCAGTACCGGAAGGAAGGGAAGGCTTCTTTTTGACTGCCGCCTCTTTTTTCGCTTTTGTTACACGGTACGAAGCAAACCCTGTCTGCTTTGCATACATACGGTTTTCTTTATTCACGGACTGCCGCACTTCCTGTTCTTTCCCCTGTCTGCCATGTGTGTTTCTGTCCGCATATCTGTCCTGTGCGGTTGCGCCGCCGCTTCTGTCTTGTGTTGCTCCACCGCCATATTTGCCCTGTACGGTTCTGCCTTGTGTTGTTCCGCTGCCATATCTGCCCTGTACGGTTGCGCCGCCGCTTCTGCCCTGTGCGGTTTCATTTCCTTTCTGTCCTGTATGGTTGCGCCGCCGCTTCTGCCTTGTGTTGTTCCGTTTCCTTTTCTTTCCTGTACAGTTCCGCCGCCATTTCTGCCCCTGTATTCCATGCCGTCTGCCGCCGTTTTTGTCTGCACCGTTTTTTCTTATCCGTAACATGGACGGAACTCCTTTTTAACTTTATCTTTCCATCTGCCGCCACGTTTTTCCCTGACGCACTTCCGGCAATCTTCGGTCCATGCTGTACGGTAAGGACATTCCTGCCCTTGATTTTTGTTTCCGGCGCTCCCTTTACTTTCAGTTTGGGCTTTTCCTTTGTGTGAATCACCATAGGCTTGTCATCTACTTTTTTAATGTTCAATCTGCACACCCCCAATCCGTTCTGCCGCAAGTATGCAGTATTCAGGATTCAGCTCAATACCGATATAACGCCGTCCGTTTTCTGCTGCAACCATCCCTGTCGTGCCGCTGCCAAAAAAGGGATCAATCACTATTCCATTCTCCGGGCATCCTGCAAGGATACATTTTAATGCCAGGTTCGGGGGAAATGCGGCAAAATGCGCTCCCCTGTAGGCAACCGTGTTGATCAGCCACACATCCCTGCTGTTCCTGTACTGGGAAATATCATCTTTTTTTATCTCACCCTGTTTTCTCGGTCTGTTGATTCCCTGCACCTTTCCATTCCCCTGTCCCGGCACTGCAACCGAATATTTGTTGCTGTCACTGCGCCCCCTCATATATCTTGCTGCCGTTCCAGATGCAATCGGCTCTGCAATCGCAGAAGCATCATAGTAATACCTGCTGGATTTTGAAAACAGAAAGACATGTTCATAGCTCCTTGTAGGTCTGTCCTTTACATTTTCCGGCATTGCATTTCCCTTCTGCCAGATAATGTCACTGCGCAGATACCACCCCGAATCCCTCAAAGCAAATGCCACCATCCACGGAATGCCTATCATGTCCTTGTTCTTGCACCCCCTGACATTCTGTGTAAGGGAAACTTTCTGTCCGTTCCTCCCTTTGGGGTTTTTCGGATCAAGACATGCCCCCTTGCTCCCTGTGCCAAAGTACGAGTCTGAAATATTCAGCCAGAAAGTTCCACTGTCTGAAAGTACCCTGTAAAGCTGCGCAAAAACCTCTGCCAGCCTTTCCACATACTGTTCCGGTGTTGCCTCCCTGCCAATCTGCCCTTCCACCCCGTAATCACGAAGTCCGTAATAGGGCGGCGATGTGATACAGCAGTCAACGCTTTTATCCGGCATTTCTTTTAATGCTGCAAGGCAGTCCTTATTGATAATGACATTACTCCTCACAGCCACAATATCCTCTGCCGCCACACCCTGTATCTGACCGTTTCCAGACACACCAATGTCCATATTTATCACCTTCCCTCTTAAAAAGCACAGGACACCCGAACCTTTCCGGCTTGGGTGTCCTGTCTGCTTCTTTCTTTATTTCTGTCCTGCACACTCTTTTTTCTTCTCCATTGCGATTTTCTCATGGATATTTGTGTTGTATAAATTATAGAGGTCCGTCCCTTTCTCAATGGTATTGTCAAAAGGGATTACCACGTTTCCGCACTTCATAAGCCCCATGCCGCTTGACGTGTTGGTTACAAAGCGCAACTGCGCCTCCGACACGCCGATAACCTCTGCCATGCGTGAACTGTCCGTGTTCGCCTGCTTCAAGAGTGCAACAAACTCCGAGTTGGCAAGCATGGTAGTAGCCGTATAATTTTGCAGCAGGTCAACGATATTCTGCGTGATCCCGGTACACAAGCCGCCCTGTTTCCGCACTTTCTTCCAAAGCTGCTGTAAATACTTTGCGGAATACTCCGAATTTAACAGTACGTGGAACTCGTCAATATAGAGCCATGTCGCAATGCCCCTCTTGCCGTTTGCAATGATGCGGTTCTGTATGCTTTCCATCATTACAAGCATGGTGATAGGCGAAAGTTCCGTACCCAAATCACGGATTCCGTACACCGTAAAGCGGTTATCCACATCAACATTTGTCTGGTGGTTGAATATATTCAGCGAACCGTTGACAAACAGTTCCAGTGACAGCGCTATATCCCTTGCCTCGTCCTCCGGCTGGTTCATCAGTATCTCATAAAAATCGGACATGATCGGCACATATTTCTCCCTGTTCCTTGCAATCTCAATGTAGAGCTTGCGCACACAGCGGTCAATGATGGACTTCTGCCTTGAATTAAGGCTTTCCCCCATGCACTGTTCACACAGTCCGAGCATAAATTCGCCTTTTTCCCTTATCATGCCCTTGCTGTCGTTCAAGTCAAGACTCCATACGTCCATGTCAAGCGGATTGACATAGTTATCCGTGTAGGTTGACATATTTACCACTGTCCCGCCGTAAGTCTGGGCAATGTCAAAGTATTCATTCATCGGGTCAATGACGATAATCTCATCATTGCCGGAGAGGAACACGTTGCCCATTTCCATTTTACAGAAAAACGACTTGCCCGAACCGGGAACGCCGAACACAAAGCCGTTGCCGTTAATCAGCTTTTTGCGGTTCCCGATATTGATGTTTTTCGATACCTGATTGATACCGTAATAACAGCCCTGTTTGTCGTTCAGTTCCTGCACGTTGAAAGGCATCAGCACCGCAAGGCTCTGTGTCAGCATGGTGCGCATGGTTTCCACCTGCCTGACCCCAATCGGCAGCGCAGTATTTAAGGATTCCCTCTGCTTCAGATAGTGTTCCTCTATCGTGACGGAGTTGCGCTTGCCTATGGTTTCCACCGTTTCCGTCATGCTGTCAAGCTCCTCTTTCGTGTCCGCCATAAGGATAACCGTCACGGACACATAATAAAGGCACTGGTCATTTTCCCTTACGTCGTCCATGATTTCCTCAATCTCTTTCTTCTCAATCCTCTTGTTATACGAGATTTCCGATGAAAAATCGTTGTTTTTGTTCCTCACACGCTGCTGCCTGATGATGTCCGACTCAATGCCGAGGTACTTCTTCTGCAAAATCTTTGTTGTCATGTCCTTTGGGATAGGGACAACATCAATGCTTGTAATGGAATGTACCGGAAGGCTTGTGATCTCATTCAGGAAACGGTCTGAAAGGCTGGACGGGTATTTCTTGATGAACAGCGCCCGGCAGAATTTCTTTTCGTCCTTGAAATAGTCCGGGTAAAACTGTATCATGCCGTTGCACAGGTCATTGCGGAAGTCCGCACCGACCTTCCTTGCCTCCCTGATGTCAAAGTCAAAGCTGCCCTCATCCCCAAGATGGTAGTAGTCATACAGCACCTTGATGCGCTCATTGCCGGAAAGCGGGACAATCTCTGCGCCAAGCTCCCCGAACGCCTTATGCACCGACGCCTCAATGGTTGCAAACTGCGCCTTTGCCTCCTCAAAATTCTTGCGCTCAATGGTAATGGTAAGGTAACGCTCCTGATCGATTCCCTGCCTGCCTTCATGTATCTTCTGCTCCATGATGTCGTTGTAGATCTTTCGGAACCCATTATAGCCGTCATTCTTCTTCTGTAAGAACACATAGTCCCTGACCTGCTCCATGTCCTTGTTTTTATTGTTGATTGTGATCTTGAAATTCACGTCCAGCGAATTTAAAAACCTGCAGTAACGCTCAAAGATGTCAATCTGTTCCGTTTCGTTGGTAGTGGTGTAATTGATGTCCTGAAAACGGTAACACTTTGAGAAGCGGTTCCTTGCCACCTCAAAAATGCCGTTCTCCGCCACCTTCATGATCTCAATCGTCTGTTGTATGGATTTCGGAGTTTTATAAAGCGGTTCACTTGCTTTTTTCAGCTCCTTAAATCCGTCTGCAAATATGCCCAAATCTGACCTCCTTTTCCATGCTGTTTTCAGCATTGCCATAAGGTATTGCAGCCGGAAAGTCCCGGCTGCATGATACCGGAACTTTCCGACCAGTAAAGGTCAGTCATTCCATTTATAGTTGCTTCTTTTTATCGGTTTCTGTACGGCGCTGTTCCCCATACCCTGAATCAATGGATTTCCTCCTGATGTCTGATCCTGTACACAATCACGCCGACTGCGGCTGCAATGACTGCAACAACAGCAGCGACTTTCCCTGGAATGCCTTTCTTCCATGTCCTCTTTTTCATGCGCCTGCCTCCTTTCCTTTTTATGCGTTCCTTAATGCCTTGCCCTGTAAATGGCTGTGCCGATAATGGCTGTCACTACAACTGCAACGATCCCTGCTACTGCTTTCACTGCTTTCACTGTTTTCTTTTTCATTCTCATTTCCTGCCTCGTATAATAAGTTTATAGCCAGTCAGAACAGGCTATAGACTTATTCTTTTTTGATATAGATGCAGGATGATTTCTAAAAGGGCTCCCTCTCCATCCTTTCCCATCTATACAGTTAATAGTTACCAGTCTCAGTTCTTTCTACATAGATGTGAGGATATTCTGATGGAGGTCTGGAGGGGTTCTCCCTTTCTCCCATAATGCTGGTTCATCCTGTCCATCTAATGTTTTTGTTGTTTACTACTTTTTACCAGAGCCTCCCGGTGCTATAATGGTTCCCAGTGGAACCTGGGCTAAGGTACTGCTTCGTTCCTCCTGCAAAGCATCCGCTATTGCTCAGAAAGCATGCAGCCCGCACCGCCGTACCTTGACTGCTTACACAAATGCTGCACCGCCAGGTCTAGCCTCCAGCAGGGTATTTCTCCTGGACCAGTGCTGATAACGCGAGGTTGCAGCCGGTACCCCGGGCCGGGATAAGCTTTGGCCCCTGTTCCCCATCCTTATCGGAAAGGTGGTGATTACACATGAAGAAGATAAAATTGATTACCTGTCAACGCTTTTTGTGGGAATCGACATCGGTTCCCGCACCAATGTCATCTCTGCCCTAAACTTCGACCAGGACTTCCTGATCAGGATGGTACCCGTGGCCAATGCCCAGGGCGGCGCGGAGCAGATGGAGGAGATGGTTGCCCAGGTGCTCTCACAGCACCATGAATTCAAGGCTGTCATCATTGGCCTGGAATCCACTGGTTTTTACGGCGTACATATCGCCAACTACCTGTCCACCTCCGAAAAGCTGGCACCTTTTTCTACAAAGGTCTACTGCCTCAACCCCAATGAGGTAAAGCAGTACAAGAAGTCTTTCAACTCCCTTGACAAGAATGACGGCATTGATTCCTTTGTCATCGCTGATTTTGCAAGGGTAGGGCGCATCCATACCGAACCCTGGAGAGGCGCACAGTACCTTGCCCTCCAGCGGCTTACCAGGCACAGGCTCCATATCACGGAATGCATCGCCAGGGAGAAGACCTACATGCTGAACAACATTTTCCTTAAGTTCAGCGAATTTGCCATGCTCAAGAAAGACGAGCATCCTTTCTCTGACAAGTATGGCGCCACGGCCGAAGCAGTCCTGACGGACTACCTTTCCACAGAAGACATTGTGGACGCATCCGTAGATGAGCTGGTTGCTTTTATCAGCTCCAAAAGCCGTGGGCGGATCGCCGACCCGGAACAGACCACTTATCTGCTCCAGAAGGCCGCACAGGACTCCTACCGGCTGGACCAGTGCCTTTACGAGCCACTGACCGTTTCGATTGGCTGTTCCTTCAACTGCATCAGCGCTTTCGAAAAAGAACTTAAGGCCATAAACGCCGCAATCCAGAGAGCCGTAAAGGGCCTTAACCCCACGGAGTACCAGATACTGACCTCCGTCCCTGGCATCGGCCCGGTCTACGCCAGCGGCATACTTGCTGAGCTTGGCACCATCAAGTGCTTTAAGAGCAACGATGCCCTTGCCAAATACTGTGGCATTGTCTGGAAAGAGAACCAGTCCGGCGAATTCGAGGCGGAAGATACGCCCATGAATAAAGCCGGCAACCGCTACCTGCGGTATTACATGATCGAAGCTGCCGGGAGCGTGATACAGCACTGCCCGGAGTACAAAGCCTTTTATGACAAGAAATTTGCTGAGGTGAGAACCCATCAGCACAAACGTGCACTCGCGTTGACTTCCCGTAAACTGATACGTATGCTTTTTGGACTGCTGGCCAATGGCAAACTCTACTCTGTGGAAAAGAGTAGGTAATCCATAACGCTTATCGAACTTACGTTCTTTTTTGGACGGTAGGTCTATTAAAGTTACCCTTTTTCCAGAAAATCTTTTTTATTTTCCTCTTGACATTTCACCAAATTGCTTTCTTATTTTTTTTGCTGGTTTTCTTTTTTCCGCTGCCTTTCTTTCTGCCCTTCTTCTTATCCGCCTTTTTTTCCGCTTCCTCTTCCATGCGGATCTCACGGATTGTTTCCTCCCCTTCGGTGGACACATAGGCAAGCGGACGGTTGGCAAAGAGCATACGCATCTTTCTTCCCATATACTCATAAAACCCCATTCCGTTGAATGAATAGAACCCTCCAAGCGCTATCGGGGCGGCAACCGGGATTGCCACATACACACTGGGGGTAAGACCGATATAGCGGTACAGCAGCAGCACGATCCCGCCGCCCGCTGCAACCGACGCCACGGAGAAGATAAGCTGCTTTGCCGTCAGCCCCATGACAACCGATTCCTTATAACGGTCTATATCTTTGTTGATTTCAATTACCATTTTTACACCTCCTGCATAAATTCCCTATCTGCTCTTTTCCTTTTTCTCCGGCTTTTTATCCAGTCCATTTACCTGCTCATATGCCGCCATTCCATCCGGGCAGAGCCTGCGCATCTTTTCCACATTGAACTGATAAAGGGGATAACTGCAATACCCGCTTTTCTGCATCAGCCCTGTAAACTCGGCAATCCCGTTTTTCACAAGGAAGTCCTCAAGCTCCGGCATGTTGTTTGTATCCACAAAGGCACAGTAGGGCGGTACGGAAGAAAGCAGGTTTACCGTCACATCGCCGTAAGGCTCCGGGAACCCGTCCTCTGCTGTTGTCATTCCTACATAAAGGCTGTTGTTGTCCACGTAGGTGTTGACTGTCAGCGACACATTTTCCGTAGTCCCAAACTGGGTTTTCAGTTCCAGTGTCCCCTCCGTTTTATTTTCCTGCGCCTGCTCTTTTTCCTGCGCCTGCACTGTTTCCGGTTCCACTGGCGTATATTCCGAGCCGTTCCGTTCCATGATCTCTGCAAACTGGCAGATGTGGTACAGGTTGTTGCCGACTTCCGTATGATATTCGTCAATATAGCGGCAGACACGCTCCTGTTCCTCGCCGCCTGAATACCTGATTTTGATCTTCTCTCCATCCGCAATGTGGAACAGTTCATCATACCTGCTGTTGATGAACCGGATACCCTTTTCTGCCTTACTGATATGCTGATCCAGCCATTCTTTCACATAACAGTGGATTTCAACATTATCATTTTCTTTTGCAGGATTGCAGCGCATCACATAGGCATACTTTTCCGTATCCGCACGAAAACCGTACTCCGTTGCTTCCTTCCCCTGAAATGCGTTCTGCGGATGACAGGCTGTATATTCACGCATCGTATCCAGATTCCGCATAAATCCGTCTTTGTCAGAACGCAGGCTATTCAAGAGGTTTTCCAGCCCCTCCTCAAATTCCCTTGTTTTCCATCGTTCATTTAAGTCATAAAATCTGGAATAGAACTCTTTATCACTCTTATATCCCCCATACATGACGCCAATGCTTCCTGTCTGCCCGCTGATCTGCATACTCTGCCTGTAAGTGTATTTCTGTTCCGCCTTAGTCAATGGTCTTATTTCCATACAGCCCTCCTATAATCCTAATGCCTTGCTTGTAAGCGACTGCGCTCCTTTGACGCTTCCCACGGTAAGGGCAATCGTAAAGGTCATCTCACACAGGTAAATGAGCGTTTTCGCCCAGTCTGCGTAACTGCCCGTAAAGGACGGAAGCCCCGCACTGATGAAGGCATTGCACAGCATGATTGCCAGCGCCATCGTGACTGCCTCAAACACCACGGATAAGAAATATTTGGCGTAGGTGCTTGCCGTGTTTGCCACGTTCCGGTTGCCTGCCAGCGTTGAAAAGGCAATGGAGCCAATCGGCACGATGACCATGATCTTTAAAAAACGGAAGTACACCGTGTATATCATAAAAAAGCCACAGATAATGACAATGACGCTCAGAAGTGCCGCCAGTATCAGCATGATAAGCCCCTCACCGAAACCCAGCTCCTTTATGACGTCTGCCTGTGCGCTGTCAATGGCAAGCGTCGTGTAGCCGCCCGCCGACAGTGCGTTCACAAGGTTCCCGATTGTACTAAAAAATGCCTTCATGATAGTAACATTGTTTGCCACAAGCCATTCTGAAAGTCCGAGCCTTATCAGCATACGCAGGATCACCTCAAAGCGCATTTCCTCACGCACGTCCACACTCTCCGCACAGAACCCGATCACGAAGAACAGCACCACAAGGGAAGAACCCACTGCCACGAAAATCGGCTCCACGCCTTCCACCAGCCCCCACGGACCTCCGCCCTTAAAATTTACCGGGGACTGCCCCAACAGGGCAAATACAAGGCTTACCTGATTGTTCCAGAACCCGAACACCATTTCCAGAAGAGCCAGTATCTTGTCCCCTAACTTGAAAATATCCACTGAATCCTCACCTCTTTCCTTTTCAGGGAAAGGCGGCATCCCGCCCTCCCCCGCTGCTGTTTTTTCTTAGAAACCGAGAAAAGTAAGGACAGCAGAAATGCTTGCCATCATGATCCCTGCCACAATGCCCTTGAGCGCCGAGTTCATGGTGGAGGAATCCTGCTGCTGGTATGCCTGTGCAAACTCCATGACGTTCTTTGCAAGGATAATGACGCCCACTGCACCGATGACCGCAATCACGAGTGTCTTTAAATTGTCAAGGGGCTGTGTGATCGCACTGGTTCCTGCCCCTGATGCAAACACTGTCATAGGCAGTCCGCCCACGGCAAGGTACGCCGCACCGCAGAACGCCGTCACAGCCTTCTTTGCCCCTGATAATCTTCCCTTTCCTGCCTTTGTCTCTGCTGCCACTGTTTCTGCTGCCATTGTTCCTGAAATAATCTCTGTTCTACGCATAAAATAATCTCCTTTTCCATTTTGGTTTATAAACTGTTACTGACTGCTCTATCAAAACGGGGATTTCCCCGTAATACTGTTTAATCGGGCTTTCCCCGATACGTTTCTGCTTTAACCACCGCCTTTCCATAAAAAACTGCACTAATCCCCTGAGTGCCGCACTGTCTGGAATGTCTTTCTGATCTCCCGCATCTTTATGACATCCGTTTCCGGGTAGAATACCGCCAGTATGGTTTTTGTTGGCATTCCGAGCGCAATCATCCTGTGCAGCTCGTCTTTCTGCTCTTTGGAATACTTCCACTGCGCCATACGGTTCATAATGGTATCTTCGCCCTCCAGCCTGCGCCCTGCCGCCTCCGGTTCCGGCACAGGCTCTTTTGCCGCCTGCTTTGGTTTCGTTCCGGCTGTCTCCGGTTCCGGCACGTCCTCCTGTGCATACATGAGTTCATTGTCCTGTTCCCTGTTAAGCTGTTCCTTCTGCTCCTGTTCCTCCATGCTGATGAAGCGTTTCTGCATTCCGGCATCAGTGAGAAGTTCAAAGTCCTTGTAGTCGATTTTGTCAATATAGACATTTTCACCCTTCTTTTTCAGCTCCTCATAATAGGAAAGAGCCTTCGGTGTCAGCAGTTGGAACGGCAGCGCCTGTCCTCCACCTCCGCTGTTTGGGACATGGACATACGGCTTCCCTTTCCCGTCAGCGGTCTGGTCAAATGCCGGGTGTCCGAATGGGATAAACTTGCTGTCCATAATCGGATCAAAGCCACGGATAAAAATAATGCACTTCTTGTTGTCCAGCTTGCGCACTTCGTCCGCTGTGAAAAGCTCCCTGCCAAGCACGTCGTAATTGCGTGAGGAGCTTCCCTGCCTGCCCTTTGTCTCACCGCTTGATTTCTTGTCAATCGTGCCTTTGCCGAGCAGTTCCGAAACATACTTGTGCGTACTCTGCTCATTGCCGCCAAGATAGATAAACGTGTCGCAGTTGCCCGGAATGGTTTCCCAAGTGTCCTTGAAAAGCGCCTTTAACTGGGCGAAATTCTGGATAATGATGATACTGGAAATTTCCCTCGACCTCATGGTTGATAAAAGGGAGCAGTAATCATCCGGCAGTGCGACATTCGCAAATTCATCAAGCATGAAGGTCACATGGATCGGGAGCCGCCCGCCGCAGTTGAAGTCTGCCTGATAGTAAAGCTCCTGAAAAATCTGTGTATAAAGCATTCCGATAATGAAGTTGTAGGACTTGTCGGAATCCGGAATGACGCAGAACAGCGCTGTTTTTGTCTCCCCGTCCCCGTTCACGCCAATGCCAAGTTCCGCAAGGTCCAAGTCGTCCCTTGACAGCAGCCGGAGTACCTGCTTGTTTTCCAAAAAAGCAAGCCGGGAGTTTGCGCTGATGATGATGGAACGGACAGTATCGCCCGCACCACGCATACATTTGTTGTACTGTTTCACCGCAGGGTGCGCCGAGCCGAGCTTTGAAGTTTCCTCAAGGAATTTCATGCGCACGTCCAGTCTGGAAGGCTTGTTCTGTTCCGTCACTTCCGCCTCCCCCAAAAGCTGTAAGACTGTCTCAAAGTTCCTCCTTGCAGGCGGCTCTTCCAGCCACACATAATAGAAGATTGCCTGTAGGAACAGCCCTTCCGCCTTTTCCCAGAAGGGATCGGAGGGAGTTGCGCCCTTTGGCGTGGTATTGCTGATAAGGTTCGTGATCAGCTTTACCACGTCCGTCTCCTCACGGATATAGGAAAAGGGATTGTAGCAGTCCGACTTTTCCATTTCCAGCAGGTTTATGACCTTTACGCTGTATCCGTTGTTCCTTAACATCTCCCCGCAGCTTCTGAGGATTTCCCCTTTGGGATCGGTACAGATAAAGGAACAGTTATGCGGCATCTGCATCAGGTTCGGCTTTACCTCATAAAAGGTCTTTCCTGCGCCGGAACCGCCGCATATCAGAATGTTCCCGTTGAGTTTCAGCCGCCGGAAATTCAGCGACATCTTCACGTTCTGGCTCAAAATGCGGTTGAAATTTTCGTCCTTGTCCGCAAGTATCTTGTTTGCCATTTTGGGTGATTCAAACCTTGCCGTTCCAAATTCCTTCCCCGGCATGAAGTTCCGCTGGCTTGTGATATACATTAAAAGGGCGGTAGCATAGACGATTAAGGCTATCACTACCGCTTTCATGGTTGTCTGGTTATAATAATTTGCAAATGGTTCGGCGCACACACGGTTGAAGGACTCCAGAAAGGCATTCATCTCCATTCCCGGCTCCCATGCGCCGTTCAGGAGATACCCTGCATAGGCACAAAGGACTGCCCCCAGTACGATAAACCACAGGGATACTTTTTTCTTGTTCTGTACCATAGGCGGCTACCTCTTTTTCGGTGCGGGCGCTTTTTTCGGTGCGGGCTTTTTCTTCCGCATAAGCTCCTGCTCCTTTGCTTTCCGCTCCACGTCCGCATACCGTTTCCGCACCTCCGCACTTACCCTGTCATAATGCCCTTCGTACAGGTCTTTTCCCTTCATGGTTGCGACCACACGGTTGTCCGCCGAATAAATCTTGTACTCCTTGTTACGGTCAAGAAAAGTCAGTATGGTCTTTCCATCATGGATTTCCATTGCCTTGTCCTTATTGATCCAGACATATTGTGCATTTTCGCCCCACGTTCCCGGTATCCTTGTCTTTACGGCATGGTCATTTTCCTCCGTTATCAGTTTCTTTGTAATGGTAATGTCCGTAAGATCAGGGTTCTGTGCGGCGGCTACTGCCTGCATACGCTGTGCAAGTTCCCGGTATCCTTTCATGCGGTTTAAAAACATGTCCTTATCCATAAGGACTCTGTGCTGCCCGCCTTCCTCTTTGGAAAGGACGCCGATCCGCTCAAGCTGCCCCACAACCTTTTCCGCCTGTTCGTTTTCAAGGCTGAAATTTTCCTTTACTTCCTCCACACTGATACTCTTTTTCTCCATTGCATAACTGCCGACTTTCTCAATCAGCCCGTCAAGCGCCACCCCCGCCCTTGCCGCTTCCTCAGTGTGGAGGTTTTCGTTTCCCTTTTTCTGCTCTTTCAGGAAAGACAGCACCTTGTCCATCTCCTTTTCGTCCCCGTTTTTCAGGTAATCATCAAACGTGGCGATCCTGCCGGATTTCAGCTTCTGTATCATCATGTTTACCCGTGGGACTGCCTCCGTATGGAAGATGATCTCGCTCATGCCGTCCTTCTTGTTGATGTCGGGCAGTACGGAATATAAAAGCCCGTATTTTTTCGCCATCTTCTCCACTTTCTTCGTGTCCTCCGTGGGGAACTGGAACACCTGAAGGTCCCCGCCTTTCATAAGCAGCCTGCGCATGTCCGTCTTTCCCAGTGTCTTTTCATGGTCCATGACCGCAATCAGGAAATCCAGTGCTTTTTTCATTCCCCCAATCGTGCCGCCGCAGACCTTCATTGCAATCTCTATCCCGTCATAGCCGACACGGATAATCTGGACTGCCTCCTGTATTTCTTCCGCCATACTACCTCCCCTTCCCTGTTCTTTTTTCTGTACCTGCTTTTTCAGGCGCAGTTCGTCCAGTGTGCGCCTGCACAGATCTTCGGTTGCACTGTCCCTGTCTGAAAAATAATGTGTCTGCTGGTAATTTCCGTCTGCAACCTCCCATGTGGCAAAACTGGCATCCTTCTGGTGTATCCCCATTTGTATCTGTTTACTGTCCGTGGGCAGCGTAACTATTACGATATAATCATCATGCAACGTAAGGTTCATATACCACGCCTCCTATAAACTTGCTTCTTTCTTGACACGCTCCTGCACTTTTGCGGTATCCGTATTCCTGATTTCCTCCTCGCTCATGGAAATGCCGCAGGCAGACAGAAGTTCCGATAAGGTCTTTACTGCCTGTTCCTCCTGCACACGGTACATTTCAAGCGACACGAGCATGTTTTCGATCTTCTGTATCCAGTCCGGCTGGGAACCCGTGAGTGCCTGATATTTCCTGCATACTGTATCCCTGTCTGCACCCGCTTCCGTAAGCTCATCAATCAGCTTGTTTGTCAGTTCCCGGTCATTTGTACGGAAAGCAAACTGTACCACAAACTCCTTGTCCCTCTCTGTCAGGACAATGTTTTTCTGCTGGAACATCTGCGCCGTCTCTGTTACTGCCACCAGTCCCATTACTGCCCCTCCTTCATTTTGTTTTCATAGACTGCGATGTTTATGATCTCTTCCATCTGTTCTGCCGGGATTTTATTGTTTATCAGCACAAGCAACTGCTTCTCCGACAGCCCTTTCTCAATGGCGCTGCGCACCTGCACAAGCTGTTCCGGCGAAAGGTCCTTTTCCGCAAGCAGCTTCACAATGTCCGTTTTTTTCTTTAAGAAAAGACGTGAGAACATGGAACTCATCACGCTCCCCCTGTCTTTACGCTCCATGCGCTCCACCGGGACAAAGCGGATAATGTTGCCGTCCCTGTCCACAACTGCGGCATGGTATTCGATTCCGGGATAAAGCGCCGATTCCTGCATAGCGGGCGCACTGCTTTCCGCCTTTGTTTCCGGCTTCTTTTCCTTTTCCGGCTTTTTTGGTTCTGCCGCCGATTCCGGCTCTGCACTGACCATATTTTTTACCTGTTCCTCCAATGCTTTCCGCTCCTTTCTTACTGCTTCTATCTCACCATGCAGCCTTGCAATCTGCACCCTTGCCTCGTTTAGTTCATTCTGCTGCTTTTCCAGCATTTTGTCCTTTTCGGAAAGCTGTGAAAGGAGGTTGCTCTGTATCTGTGCATCCTGCCCCGCCGTCCCGATCTCTTTCAGTTTCTCATTTAAGGCGTCATACCGTTTTTCCTGACAGGAAATCTTTTCGACCACCTCATGGATCTGCTGCATAAGTTCCTTTGCATACGCCACATCCTGCCCGCTCACCGGCTCTGCCTCCCTTGCCTTGCAAAGCACCTGTGAAAAAAGGCGTTTCATGGTATACGCCGTATTTTCCGCACTGGAAAGCACTTCGGTTATGGTATTCATCGGGACGCCTTTTTCATAAAACTCCAGCGCCACCGCCATCTGGTCGCCGCTTAACCCCTCTTTTAAGATTGCAGCCTTTTCCTCCTCATTGTAGCCATTGCGCAGACAGCGGGAATACACGCACATCTGTCTGTAATCGTATCTGCCAGCGCTGTATTCCTCTGTTTCCTCCTTTGTCAGACCGAACCGCAGGTCATCCTCTATCAGCTTTAAGATTTCTTCCGTATACTTCGGGTTCTGTTTCAGCCTGCCAAGATATGCTTTCAGGTCCATGCCGCTAAGCGCCGTCCGTTCCTGCATCAATGTCCTCCCTTCCTGCCCGTTTTGGGCAAAAAATAAACAGCCGTTTTGGGGCTGTTACACTCATCTGGATTTTTCTTTCCGTTCCCTCTCCTTTTCCTGTTTCTTTTCCGGCTCCGGTTTTCCTGCCCTCTCCCCTGCCGTGATTTCCGCAAGGATGCGGGCGGCGATCCTTTCCTCTTTCGCCACAGCCTTCTCTTTTTCCCTTATCCGTGCGATCTCGCTCCGGTAATGTTCCTTAAATTCTGCAAGCTGCCCTGCCGTGTATCCTTCCTTTTCAAGCCTTGCCGACAGTGCGGCATACTGCCCATGCTCTTTCTCAAACAAGGCTTCCCCACGCTGGTAACAGTTTTCACATTCCAAAAGTGCCTCCATCTGCGCCGCAATATCAAAAAGCGGCTTCATCCTTGCACGTTCCTTGAATATCCGGCTTTTTTCCCTTGAAGTCTCTTTCTTCCTGTCTGCCATCTGTGCTGCCGTCTGCCTGATGTCCCCCGCCGTGGAAACATCGTGCCTTACAAGGAACAGGTAATCTTCCTGTAGCTTCTGCATCTTCCTGATGTCGTCACGGTACTGCCATGCCTTGCTGTACGGGCGCTTTTTTAAAAGCCCCGTTTTGTAAAGCCTTGCAAAATAGCGTTTCTGTATGCCGGACATTTTTGCTTTTTTATAGCGTTTTACACGGCATCGCACGATTTTTGTTTCCTGCACCTGCTGCACCTTTTTATAGGAAGAAAGATTCTCCTGTGCGATCCGTTCCCGTATGCGCTCCTCCGTGTAATCCTCCCCAAGCGATTTACACCGCCTGAACCTGCTCATGCCCATAGGCTTGATTGCAAGGTGCTTTCCTTCCGTCCTGTATGCGTTCTTTATCCCGTAACCCATTTCGGAAAGGACGGATAAAAAGGACTCATAGGTTGCCGACTGAATGACTGCCGCATCAATGTCACGCTTTATCATGTCCGCCCACACAAATCTGCCATCCCGAAAATCGTTCCATTCTTTATAATTTTCAGATTTCTTCGCCCTGTCCTCTGATATTTCAATCGTGGAAAGCCCGTACTCTTCACACAGGCGGTTCGTGATGGGCTGTATCTCCCTTGCCCAGTCCCCTTTCTTATAACGGTACTTTCTGCCGTCCCGGAAACTGACACTGTTGAAGATGATATGACCGTGGATATGGTTTGTGTTGTCATGCACCGCATACAGAGCCTCATAGTCTTTGCCGAGATACTCTTTTGCAAACTTCCCGATCACCTCAAAGGCAGTATCCGCATCCACTTCACCCTCCACGAAGGATATGATCAGGTGGTAGCCCTGCCTCTGATCCGTCTTTCCAAACTGTTCCTTTGTCTGCCGCATCTGTTCATATACCTGTTCCTGCTGGCAGTTAAGGGAACCCACGAACTGCCCTCCGCCTGTTTTCTCCGGCACGGTGATATAATCGAGTGCCTGTTTCAAGTGCTTCCCCGCATACCCTGCACCGCAGTCCCCGATATAAAGTATCTTGCTGATCGCCAATCTTTTCCGCCACCTTTACCTTGTTTTCCCTCTGTCCTGTTTCTTTTCCGGTTCCGTGACATACTCCTGCATTTCATTTTCACAGGGGACATACTGTTTCATTGTTTCAAGACAGAAAAATATATCCGCTGTTTTGTCCGTGGATGCTGCATAAAACTCCTTATGGGAATATGGGTGTTTCTGTCTGCCGTAATAGTCCTCCTTCATCATGCCAAGCTCATCGTCACGTTTCAGCCGCCTCGTAATGTCAAAAAAGTCCCCCTCGTTTTTCTCAAACTGTCGCACCGGCTTGAAATGACAGCCCTGATAGAGAAAATAGCCGTTCTCACGCAGGCGCTCTTCCTGTGTTTCCGTCAGTGTATCCGTCAAATGGCTCCCCCCTTCCTTACATGCTGCCTATCTTATCCGCCGCCTCCCTTACGGTCATGTTGAGTTTTTTCATACAGGCGCATAAAAGCTCCCTGTCCTCCATGCGGTACAGCTTTGAATTATAGTTCCTTGTAATCTGGTTGATGTTGTTCCCGATTGCGTTGACCTCATTGATCAGTTCTTTCAGAAGGATGCGGATTTCAGGGTAATCGCTGGGTTTCTGCGTGATCAGCAGGCGCAGGTAATCAGCTTCGCACATTCCCGCCGCCGCTGCCTTTTCTGAAAGTTCCTTTGCCTCGCCCGGCATGAGGCGCAGCGTTTTCCTTACGGAATGTATGCTGTCTGCCATTTACCTCGTCCTCCCTTTCTTCTGTTCCGGGTCCTGCATGGCAGTTATTTCCTGTCCGCCCTTTATACCCTGCGCAAGTTCCTTCACTGCTCCGTCAATATCTCCCTTTGACTGTAAATTCTGAATAAACTGCTCTGCAAGCGCCTCTGCCATGCGCTCTATCTGTTCCCCGTATTTTGTCCGGTCAAACATGGCATCCAGTACCTTTTCATCTGCACATAACTCCTCATGGCGGCTGTGCTGGAACACAAAATCATCAAAATCTTTCGGGTTTTCCATAAATTCCCTTGCTTCCTTCAAAAGCTCATAATTCCATTCCGTTACGGAATCCACAATGTCATCTATGGTTGTTTCTTCCCATACCGTCCTGTCTGTTTCTGCACACAGATCCCCACAGCAGAGCTGCCCGTCCTTCTGCCCGATTACATGACCATGACCGTCCATATAGCCGCATAGCAGGTCTGCTTCCTTTTCATTTATCTGAAAGGATATTCCGCTTTCTTTCATAAAACTTATCAGTTCTGCACCTGTCTGTATGGTTTCATATCCTTCCTCATCATGCTGTTCCCGCTGTTCTTTGCCTTGTACCTGCGAAAGATACATCTGTTCTCCTGTATATCCGAAATCCTCATATCCGAATTGCAGGGCTTTTTCCTTTCCCAGTTCCAGTTCCTCCGCAAGAAGCACCGCACCGAAATAGTTTACCCTGACACTTTCCTCCACGGACACCGGGAACCCGTCGTCATCCCCATGCCGCAGTTCATAGCAGTGCATCCCCTCCGGCACAGTTTCCTTATCCACACGCAGTTCCGTGAAATATCCCGTCCTGCCAAGCAGTTCCACTTCCTCAAGCACCTCTTTCTGCACGTCCACGGTTTCCATCTGCAACCACCTCCTTATCCGTATGATAGAAAACCCATGATTTCCGCCCCCGCTCAAATTCCGATAGGAATTTGCCAGATACGCATGAGAGACGCCTCATGCCTCTGGTTAGGGGGCTGCCCCTAAAACCCCGCTTCCTATATGGATATAACTTAAAATATCAGTTCATATTTGTACTTTTAGTTGACTTTTTGAGTTCACTTTCCTGCTTTCAACTGAATTTTTCAGTCACCCATTCCGAAGCCGCACCTCCGGTTCCCGCCATGACTTTCCATGTGGACTGAATTTTTCAACTGATTTTTGCGTTTTCAACTGAATTTTTGCAGCCACTTTTTCTCTTTCAGTTGACTTTTTCAACGCACTGCCGCTCTGGGCGGCTCAGGAGCGGAAATACACCTTTTTGCAGTCTGAAGCCACTGGTTATAGTCCTTGAACGGCTTCGGCGGCAGGCAGTCCTCCACTTCATAATCCAGTCCGTAGTATTTTTCCATGAGCGCATCTGCCGCTTTCCTGCCCGGTTCATCATTGTCAAGACAGAAAGAAATCTTCCTGACCTTTGGGTGTTCCTCTAAAAATGTGGCAAGCGGCGCATCGGAAAGCATCCCAAGCGCCAGCTTGTTTGTCACATAATCGCCACGGATTTCCACATAGCTCATCAGGTCTATTGCCGCCTCAAATACCATGACTTCATCACTCTGCCCATACCAGATGTTGAACCCGTAATTCTTGTCATTGCCCGCCACGTCGCATTTAAAGGCTTTTCCTTCCCGGTCAAACACACCCCTCATGCTTGCAAAGCGTGTTTTCCCCTGCACGTCGTTCCCCTTAAAGACAATGTTGTGATGACTGCGTTCTTCATAGATCAATCCGCAGCTTACAAAATAATCCACCGTATGCCTGTCAAGCGCCCTGTCCCCTGTCAGGTACGAATAAAGACAGTCATTATTCCTTGCCGGGGCAGGCAGCACGAATTTCTTTTTCTTCTCCTCCGTGGAACGCCTTTTTTCCATTTTCTCCACATATACGCTGGCGTTCTTTTTCTCCCACTCCCCGCTTCTCTGGTATCCTGAAAAATCAAGGAGCCAAAAAACAGACTCCTTAACGTCCATATTTGCAAAGACACGCAGGAAGTCAATCTGTGATCCGCCATTGCTTCCCTTCTCATGCTCCCTCGACCACCGGAACCAGTTCGTGCGGTTGTAAATCCGTATCGAATCCATTTCTTTCAGGGTGTGGTATCTGCCTACCTTTTTCACGGTGTAGCCGAGACTTGCCGCTACTGCTGTCAGGTCAACGCTCTTTGCAATCGCAAGCTCCTCTGCCGTAAAACTTCTCCTCTCTTCCATCGCCTCACCTTGCTTTTCCTTTTTCTGCAACCACTGGAATACTCCGAAAATTCAGATCCTCATAGTCTGTCCTGTAGGTTATTGCCGGGTACTCTATCATCTTTTTTTCACTAAAACTAAAATATCTGTTACAGTCATTTCCCACGATGATATGGTCAACCAGCCTAATTCCTATCAATTCTGACAAATCCAGTATCCTGTTTGTCATCATAACGTCCTGTCTGGACGGTTCGAGACTGCCGCTTGGGTGGTTATGCATCATGAGCATCTGCGCCGCATTGGAAAGGATACTTGCCTTGAAAAGTTCCCTCGGCTCTGCAAGCGTCTGATTAACTGCCCCTATGCTCACAATATTGCAGTTTATCGGTGTTCCATCCGATTTCAGGTTGATGACACATAATACTTCCCTGTCCATCTCACATAAAAAATCTCCCACTACCTTTACGGCATCTTTCGGGCTTGTGAGCTGGTGGTCTGAAAACAGCGGTGCATCCTTTACCAGCCTTACCGATACGACTTCCAGTTTAAAAGGTTCCTGTTCCTGCATCCGTCTCCCCCTCTCCCGGCTCAATGCGGATAATAAATTCTCCCTCCTGCTGCTGCACCAGTTCCATAAGTTCCTTTACGGTCAGTTCTTTTGGTGTTTCTTCCATATAATAACCTCCTATCTGGACTGCTTCGTTTCATAAACAAACCCCTGCTCCGCCACAACGCCGTCCAGCCTCTTGTTTGGCGTGTCCGTGGCAAGCGTGATCTTCCGCAGGTCTTTGTCGTAATGGTACACCTGATTGGAAAGCCGCTCACTAAGGTCCACCTGATCCATGTTTACCTCCGCAACCATCCGTGCCAGTTCTTCCGGTTCTCCCATTTCTACGGATACGGCAATAACTTCGTGTACGGAAGAAGGCAAGATATACAGGTCTGTCCCTACTCTCTCTGCCAGGCTGTGCAGCTTATCTTCATAAAGCATGGAAGCCGCACCGTCTACCTTTCTTTCATTTGAAATAACCCACATGGTCATTTCCGGCTCCTGCTCCCCGATCATGAGGTCTGCCAGCTCTTTCGGCATACCGTCAGCTACAAACATATCCCTCATGACTTCATTCATGGACTGCACCACAGGCGGCAGTATGCGTCTGGTGTTTTCCGCAGCAGCCCTGAATAACTGTTCCTCACCCATTCCCAGTGACTCTGCCACATGATTATTGATTACAACGCTTGAAAGTCCCTGCTGTTCCACGCCTACTACCCATCGGTATATGATGGACAGATCCTGAAAGTCCCTGTGTGGCAGGTTTTTCAGCATATCCTCGTTCTGCATGGTGTTCACAAGCTGGAATATGATATTGTCCTTTGCCGTGCTTATATCCAGCGGCGGGAGCGTTGCCTCCCTGAATACCGCATCCATCGCTTCCGCTGCTTCCTGCAGGGTTGTCTGTAAGTCCCCTGTCTTTGAATACTTCTCATACATATCATTGATATATAAAGTGGGGGAAATCATTGTATTTTCATTCTGCGCCAAAAGGCTGATTCCGTCCAGTTTACGGTTTACCTTATCCACCGGGGTAACTCTTACCTCCATGTCCTGATAGCCCTTTGGCATATAGGATAAAAAACTCTCCTTCACTACTTCTTTGAATATTTCATAATCCATCATAAATTCCATTCCTCCAATCAAAAACGGGATAACGCCTGATCCCCGCAGTATTTTTCAATTCCATTCATAAACCCAAGCCTGTTTTCAATATATTCCGTTTCGGGTAACTGCCCTTCCAGCGCCATGTCATACTCCGACATGAGCGTCTCTGCCATTGCCAGAACCGTATCTGTCAGGGACAGCGGACAGCCTGATGACGGACGGATATATGCCCAGCACAGTTGAAATGCAATATCCTCATGCGGCATCTTTGTATCCCACATCAGCGCTTTCGGGCTTACGCCCAGTGCCTCCGCAATACGGCGGTTACGGTCCGGTTTTGGTGTACGGTTCCCGCTTTCATACTGTGCAATGAACAGGTGTCCGTTTTTCCCAAAATGACAGGCATCCCCAAGATCTTTCTGCGTCATCTGCCGGAAAGTGCGTATAAATTTCAGCCTTTCCCCATAAGTCATGTTTTCCCACCTCACTCTGCACTTTTGATTGCAGACAATAAGCCGGGCATTTCTCCCCGGCTTATCCATCTGTCCTGTTTCTATGCCTCTGCGCCGTCCCCGTCTTTTCTCTTTTTCCAGAAAAGGACTGCAAACCCGACAGCAGCCGCCACAAGCACGAACCCTGCCATAAATCTTTTCCGTTTCTGTTTCATTCCGATCTCCTCCTTAAATCAGGTCAAAAAAATAACAAGCCATGTGAAATGGCTTGTCATTTTCCGTATACTGTTATTTTGTCTGGATTTCGTTTCTGTCCGCTTCCCTTTACATCCCGGCGGAACCCGTGCATCTTAATTCTGACAGACGGATAAAGGGAAAACGGGCATTTTTCATTTGTATTTCCGTCTTACAGGTCACAGATCGGCAAGGACAGCCCCCTTACCGTCTGCCTGCCATAACTCCGACCATTGTGAGTACCACCCTTGCAGCCAGTGCAAGCAGCAACAGGAACAGTTTTGCTATCCCAAGTACCAGTTTCAGGAGCATCAGCACCGCCTGCAGCATCCATTTTAATATGGTCAGCAGGACCGTCGCCGTCTTTCTCAAAACCATTCCCACCATAGACATTTCCCCCATCCTCTGCCGCAATCCCTATATTGTACTGGTTCCTTCCTTTCACCGCATCCTGCACAATACCATCCTGCCTGCGGATAGTAAGGATTACCATAGAAACAACGAACCGGGTTGCGGATTTTTATTTCTGTATCCAGCTCCGCCAATACCAAGTGTACCTTCCGCCGCTGCCTGTTGTCAAGTTTATGGCATAATCCGGCACAATCCTGCATAATCCGGCACTGGTACATTCCCGCCCGTAACAGCGGAAACATGGCTGATACGGATAAAATGGGAAATAATCTCTTTTTCACATATCTGTTCAGGTCTGTCCCGTATCCTGTGCATTGTTTCCTCCTATGGGGCTACTTCATCCTGCCCCAATATGCAAGCATTCTTTTCAGTCCCTTGTTCTTTGCATACGCCTTGCAGAACTTCAACATCCACATATTTACCACCTCCTTAATGCCGTTTTTCCATATCTGCCCCTGTCTCCCCTAATCTCCTTGCTTTATCTTCAAGGATTAACTGCTTCAGATAAGCGCCGCTTTTGTTATTCTTTTCAAACCATTCCCGCGCCTCCATATCGGTTGTGGAATTGAATTGCAGAGTGAACCTCAATACTTTCTTGCGGTATGTCTCCGACATTTCATATCTCCGTTGTCTCCTTTCTTCTTCTGTCATTTTTTTCCTTTTCATTTTTAATCTCCTCTCATTGTCTGCTAACCGAAACGCCTATCATGGTCAGCACAATCCTCATAACAAGGGCGAGCAGCAGCAGGAACAGTTTCGCTATCCCAAGCACCAGTTTCAATGCCACAAGCACAGCCTGCAATATCCATTTCAATATGGTAAGCAGTACCACACCGGTCTTTCTGAAAACCATTCCCGCCATAAAACATCCCTCCTATCCCCAGCCGTCAACCAGTTCCATCATGGTTGGGTCTTCTGTTTCCTTTGTATCACCTGCTGTTTCCGTTTCCTTAATATCCATGCCGCCCCTGCCCGTGGCTCCCTCCGCCACCCGCACCGTCCCGGCTCCGAGCGCCGCCCCAAGCAGCATGATAATCTCACTCTTGACTTCGTTTTTCAACTCTGACCGTATACCGTCCAGATCTTCCCTTGTAATGTACCCTGCTTCTTTTTTCTGTTCCCCTGCCCCTTTCACAAGGCTTTCATCATTCAGGCTGCGGATATAGTAATCTACCGCATCGACAATGAACTGGTTGACAGATTTGTGTATTTCCGTATTCAGCTCCGCCAGAACCTTGTGTATCCTGCAATGCTGTTCATTGTCAAGGTTGAGCCGGACATTATGATAGCAGATATTTGATTTTGCCATATGCCCCACCCCTATCCAATCTGGTTACGATGCTTTGCAAGGAAAATCCTGCCAAGCTGTTCATACCCCTTTGCATTTGCCTTGATGTCCTCAATGTACCTGATATTCCCGCTGTCATGTGAACCGAACAGCCGCATGACCGCCGCCCCGCCGCCTGCGAACACAATCGGTATCACATAGAGGTTGTAACCGTGTTCTTTCAGTGTATTGTAGACTTTCTGTGCAAAATCACGCAGGCAGTCCCTTACAATGTTCATGTACTTATCCGGCAGCGCCGCTTCCCCGGTTGCCATGACCTGCTGTATCACATTTTCCTCAAGCTCCTGCCCGATCTGCCTGTTACATTCCTCATTGATCGTCCTCATGCAGCGGATAAGCCCCTGCTGGCTTGTGATACATTCCGCCTCATTTGGCTTTCCGTTCTGTATCGGCATGATGTCAATCGTCCAGCTACCTATATCCACTACCACCACACGCTCCGGCAGCGTTTTCAACTGCTCCGCAACCGCCGCATAGCATTGTGGGAACACGGACACCCTTGCTATCCTTGCCGCATACCTCTCTTTCTCAAAACGGAAAGCGACCTCTTTCTTCTTTGACAGGTAATCAATGAAGTCCTGCTTCTCCGCACCGAACCTTGTCAGGGGAAGCCCTACCGATAAAAGGACATCTGCATTTTTCATCCCCCGCCTGTTCAGTTCCTTTGCGACTGCCGCAAGGGTAAGCAGGTAGAAGTTGTCATTCTCAACTTTGGTGTCCCTGACCTCAAGACGTTTCCCGCCTACCTTGTAATACTTTCCGTCCAGTTCCACCACGTCATCATAAAATGCAGGTTCTGTTGTGATCTCCTTTACCCCTGTTGTAAAAATCTGTGTGGCTGTTTTCATGTTCGACCATCCGTGGTCGATCCCGATTACTTCAATATGTTTTTCCATTTGATTCTTCCTCCATATTTTTTTCATGTTGCTTTATCTCTCCTTAAAATCTTTCTCATGCAGGGAAAACAATACCTTTCCGCTTGTCTGTACGGACATCCAAAGCACATATCTTCCTTGTCCTGCTCCGCGATTTCAGGCTTGCTTTCTTCCCTGACACACTTCCTGGCGAGACACTGGCTGTTATTTCCGTAAAAGAACCTGCAGCGCATACAGTCTTGTAAATCTTTTTCCAAGTTTACCTGTGCCGCAATAATTCCATCCGGCTTTGGAGCGTCCTGCACCCTTACGTTAATTCCCATCCACGCCACCCGTCTCTCTTACATCGGAAAGCATGTAGATCTCCTCCATTTTTCTGTCTGCCAGCCCTGCTGATCTTGAAAGTGCAATTACAAACACAACTGCTGCTATCATCTGCCGCCCCTCCTTTTCTGCTCCGCTTTCTTCCTCTGTTCCGCCTCCATCCGCTCGACATACTCACGAATGTCAATCAGATCGTCTAAATCATAGATTTTGGAACTCATGGCACGGTCAACATTTTCAGGGGTACATTCGCCATGCTCTGCCAGCACTGCCATTACTTTCTGCCTGATTTCTTCCTGCACGGAATCCGGCATTGCTGCTATATAGTGTGGCGGTAGCTTTGAAACTTCCGTGACTGCCTCCTTTTCGTATTCGTAACTCTTTTCAAAATCACTGATAAATTTTTCTTTTACCGATACTGCCTTCGTTTTGTTTTCCTCACTGGCTAATTCCACCAGTTCGTTTAGGAACTCAATCAGCTCTCTTTTTGTCATAACCGTTCACATCCTCTCTTTTTGCAATAAAAACAGGACTATATCAGCTATGCAACCGTGGCACCTGCCACTTCAAGAGCTAATTTAGTC
Organism: Eubacterium plexicaudatum ASF492; assembly: GCF_000364225.2. Classification (GTDB taxonomy): domain Bacteria; phylum Bacillota; class Clostridia; order Lachnospirales; family Lachnospiraceae; genus Eubacterium_J; species Eubacterium_J plexicaudatum. The sequence goes on along the minus strand of NZ_AQFT02000001.1, from coordinate 874,684 downwards.
CTGCCTGGATAATATTTATATATTTTTGCATCAGAAAAACAATCTTCACCTCCAAAACCACATGACTTTTATTCCCGCCGGAACCCTGATGCATCATGGGCATTTGTGGGATATTTGATTGGTAAAACAGCGCTGCCTCCCATCAATACCTTGCTTCGTTGCAATTTTGAGAAAGGACTAAATCAGCTCAAACCCTTGTATTTACTGGATTTGTTCTAACTTTAGTCATATTTTACCGTAAGCATCTCCTGCACGGCGTTTCCGTTCCTCCTCACTGACCTCATCCCAGTCTCTGGCATATTTCTTTTTCAAGCGTTTTGTCCTGCCCCTTACACTTTCGTATTCATAAGAAACTTTACGCCTGTTACAGCTTCCTACATCAAACCGTTCTTTCAATCCCTGCATAAACTCATCCAACTCATTCAGGTAGATATTTGCAAGTATTGGACTGCACCCCGAACCCTGTGGAATGCCGAAATAGGTTTTATTGTATGTCCACTGCTCCATATATCCTGCTTTCAGGAATTTCCATATCAGATTTAAAAATGCTTCATCTTCTATTCGTTTCCTCAAAATGCTGATTAACACTGCATGGTCAAAACTGTCAAAGCACGCTTTAATATCGCCCTCGACAAACCATTTAGCGCCTGTAAAGGTATTCCTAATCTGTGTCAGTGCTGTATGGCAGCATCTGTTTGGTCTGAAACCATGTGATTTTGTGGAAAAACTTCCCTCATAGATACTTTCCAGTATCATTCTGACTACTTCCTGTACCAGCTTGCCATCAGCGGAAGAAATGCCAAGCGGTCTTTTCTTATTGCCTGTTTTCTTCTTGATATACTCACGCCTTGCAGGTTTTGGCTGGTAACTCTGGTTTCGCATACTCTGGGTAATTCTATTAATCCGAGCTATGCTGATACCATCAATGGTCTTGCCATCAACTCCCGGTGTCATACTGCCTTTGTTGTTGAACGGCGAATTGATTTAACATGTTCTGAATATTTGACTGCGCAGTACCGTATTTAACCGCACGCTGCCAGTAAACAAACAACACACTTCTATCGGCAGTTTCAAACATACAGAAGGCCATGGACTTTAAGAATCCATGGCCTTTCACGTTTTTTACCCGGATACTGCGCCAGCCTTTTCAAGATGGCTAATACCGGCAGCTACTGTTACGGCATCTACTTTCCGTATCGGATGCATAGAAAGCCGTCCGACCGTCCGGCGTATATCAGAAAAATCCGCAAGCTCGCAGCCGATATCGTGGTTTGGTATGTACAGGAAGCTGCCGTATTTATGCCGTCCCGCAATGACATGGAAATAGGTGCCCCGTCCATTTATTTCAGCTTCATACTGGCCGGATGCTGTCATCCTGAGCGTGTCGATGCTGGCTGTCCATGATACCATACGTCCCTCTTCCTCCATGGTGCATTTATAATAGTAACCCATTCCCGCACCTGCCTTACATCGGGTTCTGGTCGGCAACAGCCGCCAGGATGACCTCTGCGTCGATGGTCTTCTTATCCATCTGTGAGCCAAGTGTGAGCGCATCCGTCATCAGGTTGTCGATCAGGCGCGGGTTCCCGTTTGAGTGGCTGTGCACGGCAGAGAGCGCGGCATTGTCCGGAATGGCCCGGGATCCACCGGCACATGTGATCTTATGTGCGATATACTCTGCCACCTCGGAATCGCCAAGCCCCACGAAATTATAATGCACCGTGATGCGCTGGCGGAGGGTCTCATGCACCGGGCGGCGCAGGATGCTGTTGAGGTGCGGTTCCCCGCAGAGTACGAGCGTGAAGCAGTTCAGCGAGTCATACCCGTGGCTCATCAGCATTTTTATGTCATTCAGGATGCCTGTGGACAGGTACTGCGCTTTATCGACCGCAAGAAGCAGGGGCTTGCGCTTTTCCTTGTAAAGGCTGTATACCTGCTCCTGTATCGCTTTGAACATGCCGGGCTTGCCGCCCCGGTCCTCCAGGCCGGGCACAGCGCAGAACTGGCGGTAAAACTCCGTCACGCTGACGGTGGAAAGGCAGATGTATTCCATATGGTAAAGGCCCGGGTTCAGCCCGGCGGCAAAGCAGCGCAGGGCGAAGGACTTGCCCATGCCGGGGCTGGCGGTGAACACGCCAATGCCACGGGAATCCTTTAAGTAATCAAGCCTGGAAGTCATTTCCTTAAGGTTCGCGGAAAGGAAACGGTCTTTCTCCCGGACAGACTGCTTGTCAAACGGGTTGAATGACAGGCCGTAATAAGCCAGAGGTGTCATGACCCTGCACCCCCGATCCTCGAATAGTCAATGGCAGGCTGGTTTTCCCGCTTCGCGCGGCAGTTTTCGTTGCGGTCCGTCCTGCGGATCGGGTAATGCCCGCCGTCAGAAAGGATGAACGCGGAACCCATGTCATCCGGAAGATAACGGTTCTCCACTTTTGAGGTGATGAACTGCATGGGCACATCATAGGATACCTTGCCAATGGAAACCGTGGAATCCCTGTTTACCCTGCGCCAGACACGGTTCAGGAAGCACTCATCCAGCCATTCCCTGGATTTTGGAAGGCGCGTACAGCCGCATGTGCCGCGGTAGCGTTCAAAAGGGACGCCATTAATACCGGTATGGTATATGGTATTGTATTCCCGGATATAATCCGCAAGCAGGCCGTTGAACTGCGCGAGGGACTGGATGGATTCGATGTCAAGTGCGTACAGCCATCGTTCCTTGAGCGTACGGAAATGCCGTTCGACTTTCCCTTTCTTATGTAAAGATTTACATAAGAAAGGTTAAGTAAAGAAATCCGTTATGTAAAGAAATGCCCGCCGAGGCCTGAAATGCAGCAGCTCCGGCATGGATTTCTTTACATAATAATCAATGCTTATTAAATGATTTAAGCCAGGATTTCAAGTCATCATCGCTGTCCCACTTAGCATCTTCGTGAGGAACAATCTCCCTGCTTGCTGCTTCAATGGCTTCACGCTTGAGCTTTGCATCCGTTTTGGCATAAATCTCTGTGGTTTTGACGCTTACATGGCCGAGCAGATCCCTTATGTAGATCAGATCGACACCAGAATCCACAAGTTCCATGGCGGCAGTATGCCGCATTTTGTGTGGGCTGAGGCTGTCCGGGATCAGGTCCGGCGAACTTTCACGGGCCATGGCGCCATATTTTTTGATGATGTAATTCACACCCTGACGGGTGAACTGCCTGCCCATGTGGTTTATAAAAAGCCATTCGTCCAGCTTTTCCGGTGACTGGTAGCCCATCATTTTCAAATAGTCCTGTATGATGGGGATGGAATCCTTCATTAGGGGAACGTAACGGCTCTTTTTCCCTTTGCCATGTACCAGGAGCGTATGCGGTTCATGGAGTGATAAATCCTTTACCCGGATGCCGGTCAGTTCACTGACGCGGATGCCGGTGGAATACAGGAGCATCAGCATGACATAGTCACGCAGGCCGTCTGCTTTTCGTGTATCCACTTGGTCCATTAATGCAGAAACGCCATCTGTTTTCAGATATGATATTTCTTTCTGCGGCGCCTTTTTTACAGGAATCCCAAGGATTTTCTGGTATTCATTTAGGAATTCCGGCTTTTCATACATCAGGAAACGGATAAAACTGTTTATTGCTGCCTGCCTCTGGTTCCGCGTTGCTATGCCACTCTTTCTTTCAGACTGCAGCCAGTCAAGGAAACCGAGAAGGCGTTCGTAAGTCAGGCTTTTTATCGTTATCTGATCTGCAGGGATGCCGAGGATTTCATTATAGTAATCCAGAAGGTAGATAAACGCATACCGGTAGGAATCGATGGTCTTGGGCGAGCATCCTTTTTTATTTACAAGGAAATCCGTAAGGAACCGGTTAAGGCAGATGGCAAAATCAGTCTGTTTCATGAAGATCAGCCGCCTTTCCGAACACGCGCTGGAACTTTGCGCTGCACTTTTCCCCGATGTACGGATAGAGTTCCATTGTCAGCCGCACATACCGCTCTGTAGCGTAAATCGTCTTATGGCCCAGATAGGTTGAAAGCACGGGGAGCGCCACATACATGTCCATCCCCTGGTCGACCATCTGTTTGAATGCCCTGACAGCAAATGTGTGCCTCCAGTCATGTATTCTTGGCCCATGTCCCCCTCCGATATACGGGATGCCGGCCTGTTTCAGGATCATGCGGTGGATATCGTAAAGCCTGTTTTCCTTTCTCCTTATCCCTGCCGCAGATGGAAAAATATAGTCATCATCACTGAAAAGATAAAAGCATTTATCTGAAAACTGCTCAAACAGGCTCTTTATTTCCGGACCCAGAACGATATACCGCTCACAGTCGTTTTTCGTTTCCATAAGCCTTATGATCCCGTTTTCAAGGTCAACATCTTTCTTTTTATGCCGAGTGTCTCATTAATTCTGGTTCCACAGCAGTACAGGAGCCGGAACAGGACCGGGAACTGGACTGCATCCATCCGGCTCCGCCCAGAAGTATAAGTGTCAACGGCATGGAAATACCGGAGGATTTCATCATCCGTATAAATATGGGGCTGGAAATCCGTTGCCCGGAAGAATACGTCATGCATAAGGTATACGCCGTATCCTTTTAAGCCAAGATATTTTAGGAAGCACTTGACCTTGTTTACCCTTGCGTAATGGGAAGTGGATGCCTCTGTCTCCTTTTTTTCAGACCATGCATCCGCATCCTCCTTTGAGAAAGAGACGTCCCGGATACCCCGCCCGGCGCAGAAACGGTCAAACTGCCTGAGGATAAACGTGAAGCTGGATTCCTTGTATCCGCTTGCGGTTTTGTAATCAAGGTAACGGTTAATCTCTTCTGCAAAGCCGGATATAAATTTTGGTCGGTTCATCCCAGTGTCACCTCCTTATAATGGGAGGTAGCAAGCGCAGGCATAGGCAGCGGGCACAGGGCAAGTTTTCCAATGTCCACCTTGAGGTAAATCTTTGTGGTTTCCGTCCTCTGGTGCCCAAGCACAGTGCCGATCACCGGCATGGATACGTTATTCTTCAGCATGTTTGACGCAAGGCTATGCCGCAGTGAGTGCGGACCGTGTTTTTTCTCTTTCCAGTGGGAGATGCCTGCTTCCCTCATATACCGGCACACAATGGAATGGATGGTCGGCGGCTTCAGCGGTGTCCCGTGTTTTCCAACCTCGGCTAAAACGATGACCTCAGGGCATCTGACTTTGGCCTGCCATGCTTAAGGTAATCAATGATGGCATTGCCAACAGATGAAAGCAGCGGGTATTCAACCGGGACATCCGTCTTGTCCTGACGGAACGATATCCGGTTGCTGTCCCAGTCTATCTGGGAGAACCGGAAGCTGACAATGTCTCCGCTGCGCCAGCCATACTCGGCTGCAAGGAGAAGGATCAGGTAGTCGCGTTTGCCAATGGCGGAGGAACGCTCTACCGCAGATAACACCCTGGATATTTCATCCTCCGTGTAAGTTGTCGGGATTTTACACTGGTCCCTGTACTGGTCTTTCAAAACAAACAGTGCGTAATCCGTATGCGTATATCCATAATCATAAAGGTAATGGAACAGCTGCCTTAAATGGTTGGCACAGGTATGGCGGGCAGACAATGAATAATCCATTGCCTTAAAAAAGCCCTCAATGGCATCGATATCCAGATCCGGGAATCCAAGGCTGTGTCCGGTCAGGTACTGGTTAAAATGATATAAGGCTATCTGCCTGCATGCAATCGTTTTCTCTGAGCGTCCAATCATGCGTTCGTGCTGAAAAAACTGGAGAATGAGCTGTCCGGTTTCACCATCATAAGTCCGTTCGACACGGGGTGTCCGAAACTCAAAATCGCCAGCCTGCTGATAAGAGAGCAGCATCCGGACGGCCCGGAGCCGTTTTTTCTGCCTGGAAGACATGCCCTTAACAATGATATGGGAACCGATTTCCTCATCGCAGTACTTATAGCCAATGTCCTGTCCAAACTCGGAAACACCCCTATGGGAAAACCATTGTAAAACAGCATCCCACTCTTTTATAAGAATGTCGGCGTGGTGTGCGTGGTATTCCCTGTCATGCAGTTCCTGTTTGCAAGTGTCAATTAATGTTTTTAAATCTGTAATCATAGAACAGATCCTCCTTTCCGTTCCATGATACAGCGGATTATTATGTAAAGAAATCTCTGCTGGAGTTGCTTAATTTTAGGCTTCGTCGGGCATTTCTTTACATAACGGATTTCTTTACTTAACCCTTGCTTGCCCCATCCCTTACTTTTGTATGGATTAGCACCGTCCCGATGGAGCCGCAGATCAGGGAAAGCTGCTCATTTGCATAGCTGCACCCATTGTCGACACTATTACGATAACGGAATAGTGTCGACTATACCGATGTTTTGACTATTCCGACATATGTCAAATCTGCTTGAAATATATGATTCTTTGCTGAGAAATATCGGAATAGTTTTTATGGTCAGTTAATGGTTTATATGCCATACTTTCCACGAAAGGAGGTGTGGCTTATGGATAGAAGCACACTAAAGCTAACTGAACTTACAGATGCTATTCTTTCTCAAATGGATGCATCCGGGTTCATGGAATCAACAAGGGGTTTTATGTAACCCTCTTCAGGAGGCTCTGCCGCATGGCGAAAGAAAGGGGGGATAATTACTATACTATTGAGTTGGGTCAGGCCTTTATAGGCGACCAGTCCCATGTGGTCCCAGAAATACGGAGCGCTATCATCACGAGCGGACTGTTGCATATAAGAGATGCATAAAGCTTGTTGAGTCTTACCTGGCAACAGGCACTGTTGATTGGACCCCCGCATTACATTGTGCGGCTTTTCCCGTCGAATCCGATGCGCTTCGAACCAGCTTCTTAAAGTTCCTCTCGGAGCTGACGAACCGGGAACTTAAGCCGAATACGATTGATGGATACCGCAGGTTCACCTACTACTTTATTGAATATCTGGAGGGAAAAGGATATAGCTCCCTTGCTGACGTTAAACGTGGTGATATCGCAGCTTTTATATCCGTCATATGCAGCGAACGTTACCAGGCAACCAGTCTCGGGGCTCATATGCCAGGCCTGAAACTGTTCCTCTCCATGTTTGGGGAAACAGAACCATTCCTGCCCGAAATACCTGGGCATTTACCCAAAAAGCGTGACATACTCAAGGTATACAGTGATGATGAATACAACAGGATCATCGCCCATCTTGACGAGGCAGAAGGCCTGTCGTTCCGAAATAAAGCGATAACGATACTGGCCATGAATACAGGCTTAAGGGCGGTGGACATCTGTGCGATCAGGCTGCGGGACATTGACTGGGAACATAGCATCATCCATATCGTGCAGCAGAAGACGGGAAGGACCCATGATATCCCATTGACAGAGGCCATTGGAAATGCGCTTGTTGACTACCTTCTGAATGAACGGCCTGTGTCAGACCTGGATTTCGTTTTTCTCAGGTCCGTCGCTCCCCATGGCCCCTTGATGAGCCATGCGGGAATCCGGAACATCCTGTTCAACGTGGTCAATGATTCTGACATTGAAGCCAAAGGGCGGAGCTATGGAACCCGGGTTACTCGCCACAGCACTGCTTCGCGCATGCTCAGGAACGGAGTGCCGCTTCCTGTCATATCAGAAGCCCTTGGCCATGGAAATAAGGACAGCGTGATGATATACATAACGACGGATAATGCCAAACTTGCGGAATGCACACTTCCCCTTCCGAGAGGAGGTGCATGCCATGGATAGCCGTACACTTAGGGAAAACACCTTAGACTGTCGGACGGCAAATTGATGGAAACGCAAACAGCGAATTATTTTTCCGACATTTATCCTATTGACTGCGCAGTGCTGTCTGCAAATGCATAGTCCTGTCAAAAATGCTGCACGTTGTTGTCGGTATTGTTTTTCCGCCTGAAATGCAAAAGGCCATGGATCCCATCATGAGACACACGGCCCATATGAAAAATTTAGTTTTTCTCCTGCTTGTCGGCCAGAACAGGAAGATGAACCAGGCCGGTGGCGACAGTCACTGCATCCACCTTCCGCATCAGGGAGCCGATCCTTTCTTCATTCCAAAAGATATCGGAGAAATCGGAGAGCTCGCACCCTACATCATGGTTAGGGATGCACAGGTAGTTCCCATATTTATGCCGTCCGGCGAGGATGTGGAAGTAAGTCCCCCGCCCATTGATCTCAGCTTCATACCATCCGTTCCCCGTGCTCAGCAGGATGATCTGCCCCGTCCAGGTCTCCTTGCGGGAACCGCTTTTCAGGATACAGGTATAATTCATGTTCCATTCCTCCTATCCGAGATTCTGGCTGCTGACAGAAGCCAGGATGACATCCGTATCGATCACTTTCTTGTCCATCTGTGCCCCTAGAGTCAGCGCGTCGGTCATCAGGTTGTCCACCAGGCGGGGGCTCCCCTGGGAGTGACTGTGGACGGCAGAAAGCGCCGCCTGGTCGATGATGGAGGCTGCGCCTCCGGCACAGGCGATCTTGTGGAGGATGTACTGCGCCACTTCGGAGTCTGAGAGCCCGGAAAAGTTGTAGTGCACTGTGATCCTCTGGCGCAGGGCCTCATGGACGGGCTTTTTCAGGGTGCTGTTCAGGTGGGGCTCGCCGCAGAGGATGAGCGTGAAGCAGTTCAGGGAGTCATACCCATAGTTCATGAGCATCTTGATGTCCTCCAGGATGCCGGTAGAGAGGTATTGTGCCTCATCGACGGCCAGGAGGAGGGGCTGCTTCTTGTCCTTGTAAAGGTAGAGGATCTGCTCCTGTACGGCGCGGAACATCCCAGGCTTGCCGCCCCTTGGCTCTAGCCCCAGGACAGAGCAGAGCTGGCGGTAGAATTCCATGACGCTGACGGTGGAGAGGCAGATGTACTCCATGTGGTAGAGGTTTGGATTGAGGTTCTTTGCAAAGCAGCGCAGGGCGAAGGATTTGCCCATGCCGGGGCGTGCGGTAAAGAGTCCTATACCCCTTGTGTCCTTTAAGTAGTCCAGGCGGGACGTCATCTCGGAGATGTCCTTTGAGAGGAACCGGTCCTTTTCTCTTGCGTTCTGTTTGTCAAAGGGATTGAAGGAAAGCCCATAGTAGGAACGGAACATCAGACCTCACCCCCGATCCTTGAATAATCGATGGAGGGCGTGTTGTTGCGTTTCGTCCTGCAGTTCTCGTTCTTATCCGTAGGCCGGATGGGGTAATGCGCCCCCTCACAAAGGATGAAGGCGGAGGACATGTCGTCCGGCAGGAAACGGATCTCCACTTTTGAAGAAATGAACTGCATGGGAACGTCATAGGACACCTTGTCGATGGAGACGGTAGAGTCCTTGTTCACCTTCCTGGTGATGCGGTTCAGGAAACATTCCTCCAGCCACTCCCTGGACTTAGGGCTTCGGATGGAGGAGCGTGTCTGCTGGTAGCGTTGCATGGGCGTGGTGCCAATACCGGAATGGACAGACGTATTGTAGGTGCGCATATAGTCCTTAAGCAGCCCGTTAAACTGCGCCAGCGAGGTGATGGAATCCATGTCCAGTGTATAGAGCCAGGTTTCTTTCAGCGTCCTGAACTGGCGTTCTATCTTAGCCTTGGAAGCGCCGTCACGAATTTTTGTATGCAAAAGGACCGTCCCGATGGAGCCGCAGATGAGGGAGAGCTGCTCATTTGAATAGCTGCATCCGTTGTCGACATAGAGCTTCGCCGGGATTCCATGGGCGGCCACGGCATCCCTCAACACCTTCTGGAAGTTATAGGCATTATCGTTATAGAAGAGGCCGCCGCCCACCAGAAAACGGGAATGGTCATCAATAATCATAATGCAGTAGACTCTCCTGCGCCGTCCGTCCTCCGTGATAAAAGGCAGGTAACAGGTATCGGCCTGCCACATCTTCCCAAAGGCATCTTCTTCAAATGCCTTCCTGTCCCGCATGCCGGGGTTGCGTGCCGATTTCAGGTCATGTTTCCTGACGAAGCGCTGGACGGCGCAGACGCTGACTGTGGCAGGGATGAAGGCTTCTTCAACGAGGTGCCGGTGGATCTGTGTAGCGTTCAGCCGTGGGAAGGCCTCCTTGAGGCGGTAGATCTCCTCGATGGCCGTGTCTGGGAGTACCCGTGTGGAGCCCTTATCGGAACGCTCCTGCGGCATGAGGGCGTCGATGCCGCCGTTCTGGTAGAGGGACACCCATTTGCTGAGGGTCTTGGGCTGTACTGGAACACGGAGCCGTCAGGCAGGGCGAGGGCTTTTCCGTGACTCTCTGGTAATAGGCGTTCCTGGACGCATCGGGATAAAGGCCATGGATGACCGGCGCTATGAGAGCGAGGCGGAACTGCGCCATGGCGGCTGCGTCTGAAAGTTTTTTTGATTGTTGTCCATAGAAATGTCCTCCTTAAGTGGTTTTCCCCCATTATGGGGCAGAAACGGGAGGAAAGCCATGCCCATGGCGTGTGGTTGGAGGAAAACAGTTCATGGGCCGAACACCTGTTGGCAGTAAGGCGCCGGATTTTTATGGGACTGGAGGAAGGACTTTGTAAAACGGCGGACAAAGGCGGAGGCGAAATCCGAATAAGCCGGCTGCGTGAGCAGGGACTTAAGGAAGGAAAGGCCGGAAACCTCCATGGAGGAAAGCACGCCGAGCCAATCTTCCTTCTGCACCCGAAAGAGCTGCAGCCACCGGCGCAGCTGGGAAAGGGTGATGCCGAAGCGTTCGCATAGCCTTTCCACAGTGGAAAGGCGCAGGAAATACTCCGCCAGGACACGTAGAAGGAAGAACAGGCCGTAGCCGGAGTAGGGAATGATGAAGTCCGGGAGGATGGCATGGGTATGGCCACAGGTACAGATAAGGCGCATGATGCAGAGGCTGTGGCGGACCTGGGTGCCGCCTATAAAGTCCACCAGGGAGCGGTCATAGTAGGCATGGATGCGGCAGGATCCCTTTCCCCCACAGCAGGGACAGGTCTGCAGTTCCGAACGGAATCCGGCCATAAAGGAATCGAACAGGATCTTTGATGAACTTTTTATACGAACCAGCTTGCAAAACAGGGAATTTTCTCTTATCATAATATATGTCGGTGGTGCCGGATCCTCATGAGAGGGACATGATCCCGTATAAGGCAGGCACACTGGTATGCGAGAGAAAGAACGAACTGTGGAAGGGGCTGTTCTTTCTCTTTTTTTGTTCCATAAAAACTATATCGGAATGACATGGGATGGTCAAGAGGAAAACGTGCCGCCTCCTGTAGCACACTTTTATAGACAGTGTATAAAAATTGAGATTATAATTTGACGTTTTTGTGCGGGAGATAGGAACTTTAATTTGCTGGGCTACACTTAGACTTTATCAATTATAAGCGCTCCATAGGTTATGCCTATGAGGCGCAGGAGTATTTGCTGGGCCGATATGTCCAGTTCGCTGGGGCAAGGACATCTTCACCTGTACCCGTTAAAGATACAACGGATGAATTCCTTTCCTCATTGGCCGGTTCCCCGGGTACGCTGTATCAGATGGTATCTGTCCTGCGTGAATTCAGCAGCTACCTGCTGGCACACGGATTTAAGGAAGCTTATATGATTCCGCCTAAAACGGCATCCCAGCCTACTGCGGAGAATCCGTATTTCTTCACGGAAAAAGAGGTCAATGCTTTCTTTGAAAAGCTCGATGCCATTAAGCCCAATCGTTCTTTCAGGGGAAGGGAAATAGTTCTGCCTGCATTGTTTCGGCTGCTTTATTGCTGCGGGTTGCGATGCAAGGAAGTACGCACGCTCCTTCGCGTCAACGTACATACGCAGGATCATTATATCGATGTCATCCAGTCAAAGGGCCCGAAGAGCCGCAGGATTTTTATAAGCCATGAGCTGGCTGGATATCTGGCTGACTACGATGTGCGTATAGGCATCCTTTTTCCTGGCAGGGAATACTATTTCCCAAGCAGTACGGGAGGCTGTTACTCATCACTGTTTGTTTCCAGCAATTTCAGACGCTTCTGGATGGAAGCGTTTCCGAGTTTTGAAATGGGGACAAGGCCGAGGGCCTATGACTTTCGCCACCACTTTGCATGGTCCAACCTCAACCGTTGGGCTGCGGAAGGGCTGGACCTGAATGTGATGCTTCCTTACCTTATGAGGTATATGGGGCATCAAAGCGTGAGCGGGACGCTTTACTATTTTCATTTTGTCCCTGAGTTCTTCCCTACATACAAAAGCATGACAGACGCCCTTGAAGATGTCATCCCGGAGGTATCCTATGAAGAATAAGAAAGATGCCTCCAAAAACAGTGCCGTGTTCTGGCAAATGGCGAAGGATTACGTAGACCACAGGCTGCCGGAGATCAGAAAGTCCAGCCCGAATACAGTAAAAGCTTACCGGGACAGTCTGAACAAGTACGTTGATTACCTTGAATCCGAGAAAAAATAAGGAGGACGGATATCTGCTTCTCTGATTTCAATAAGCAGAACATCACCGACTTCCTTGATTGGATGCTTAATGCGAAAAAATATGCTTATAAAACCTGCAACCTGCGCATCACGGCGATACATGCCCTGCTGGAGTATGCCGCAAATGAGAACAGCACTGACCTGATGGCCCTCTACCTTGAAGCATGCACTGTAAAAGGGTTGAAAGTCACGGCAAACCCCATTGAGTATTTCGAAGGCTATCAAATGAAGGCCCTCCTGGCAGCCCCTGATGGAAAAACAACAACCGGGAGACGCAACCAGATGATGCTTATTTTGTATTATGACACAGCAGCCAGGATATCTGAACTTCTGGAGATGACAGTCAGCCAGCTCCACCTTGATGCCGATATTGCTTACCTGACAATCCTTGGAAAAGGAAGGAAGTACCGCAACATACCACTGATGGATAAGACAGTCAGACATTTAAGAAGTTATCTCCGTGGCTTTCACAGGGATACCACTGCAGACTGTCCCCTGTTCTATGCAAGGTCACATGGCAGGATACATCCATTGTCCCATGATACAGTGGAAACCATGATAAGAAGGTATTGCAAGGTTTGCGTTGAAAACGGCACATCCATGCCAGGACAGCCGCATTGCCATATGATAAGAAAAACACGGGCCATGGACCTGTATAAAAACGGCATGCCCCTTGCCCATATCCAGCAGCTTTTAGGACATGAAAGCATGTCAACCACTTCCGGTTTCTATGCCTTTGCGACGATAGAAACCCTTTCAAAGTCTATGTCCACAGCGAATCAAGAAGACACAGGGGCAGGGAAAAAGCGGGATGACCGGGGCATCCTTGAGAAAATCTACTCTCTGTAAATGTAAAAAACTATTCCGACATTTCTGAACCTGAATGACCTGATTCACTCATTCCGGCTCAAAATGTCGGAATAGTCAAAACATCGGAATAGTCCACATATAGTTTCGCCGGGATCCCATAGGCGGAAACAGCGGCCTTGAGTACTTTCTGGAAGTGATAGGCATTATCACTGTAAAAAAGTTCTCCGCCAACCAGGAGCCTGGAATGGTCATCAATGATCATGATACAGTAGACACGCCTGCGTACCCCGTTTTCTGTAATATAAGGGAGGTAGCAGGTGTCTGCCTGCCACAGCTTCCCGAACGCGTCTTCCTCAAATGCCCTGCGGTCACGCATAGACGGGTTTTTTGCGGATTTCAGGTCATGGTGCTTGACAAACCGCCGGACAGCGCACACGCTGACGGTTGCCGGGATGAACGAGCCTGCCACAAGCTGGCGGTGGATCTGTGTTGCGTTCAGCCTTGGGAATTCCGCTTTCAGGCGGTAGATCTCATCCACGGCGGCATCCGGGAGCACGCGTGTCCCGCCGCTGTCAGAGCGTTCTTCCGCTTCAGCGTGCTGTGTCAGTCGCGGGAAATACGTCCCGTTTCTTCCAACGCAGTATCAAGGGAAGCGTTTCAGGGCGTTACCCCGTCATTCCACTTCTTGGAATATCAGTTAGAAAGGCTATAGCCTTTCCGTCACTTTTACCTCTTTGCAGGAAAATCCCACGCAGAGTTTATATGCGACAACATGTCACTGCACTGTCAAAGGGGGGGCTAAACGTGCGCCACAGCTAATCAAGATGCTTTTCGCTGTCTTGCCAGTAACGTTTTGTAAAGGACTTTTTAATCAAGTTCACAGAAAATTTACATTTCAGGGCAAAAAAATAGAGCCAGGAACCCGTTTTTTAGATTCCTGGCTCATTAGTGCCATTTACATATTCTGGTCTGTTTTCAATTTCCTCACTTCGTCAACGGAAAGGCCAACAAATTCCGCAATCTTTTCAAGCGTTACTGTTCCATCTTCCAGCATTTTCTTTGCAACATTTATCATTCCTTCTTTCAATGTCTGATTTCTCATATCTTCCATAGCTCGGCACATAATCTCGATTCCCTCCTTGCTCTCTTTGAAAAATCTCACCCTGTCTGCCAGTGTCCCATAGTACATGTCCGCTGCGTCTGTGCAGGAGAAGTCATGCATTAACTTCCCGATTGGCGTATCTCCACGGTAAGCGCCATTTACATACAGTATGTGTGAACCGTCCTCAAATCTTTCCCCGGTTCCTAAAAAGCACCGCTCAATCGGATAGAGCGGCAGTCCTTTTCCCATTACGTCATTCTCTGTGATAAAGATTACCCACGTTTCCGGCAGCTTGTCAAAGTCCTCGCCTTTCTTCAAAAGGTTTGCGTCCATCATGCTGCTGTTGTACCTTGCCCTTTTTCTCCCGGCTCCTTTATCGGAGCGCTGTACCTCCACATTCAGTTTCGCCCCTGTGCTGTCTGTAGCCAGGATATCCAGCCTCACCGAACGGTTCGGCAGGTTCTCCACAAATACCTGAGTGCGGACGTCCAGCACCTTTAAATCCGGCTTTTCCAACACAATCTGCAATACCAGTTCTATGCTTGCCGTATCTCCCTCAAAACACTTTGTGAGGAAATCATCATCAAGCAGGCGAAAACCTCTTAGCCTCTGTAAATCTTCCTGATGTTTCTGGTCTATCTGTTCCGTCACTGTCAATCTTCCCACCTGCTTTCCCTTCCGTTTTTGTATCTCTATACTACCATACAATCGAAATATTTTCAATCATATCCAAACTTGTCTACACTGAAGAACCAAAACTCTCTATCCCTATCTTGCCCAATTTTCAGTTTTCGGTTTTAATTGAGGACGCAATGTTTGAATTATTAAATTCATTATCATTTCCTATAGTAACACTTTGATCATTATAAATCAGCACATAAATATGATTCACTATTTCTTTCAATTCTTGTTCGCTCTTATTATCCACATCAATGTCTAACTCATCCAAATTTCCAAATTGTTTTTCAAGATAGCGCAAAATATCCAGTAACTTGTTTTCAACTTTCGGGAAAATATTTAAAATTTGTGGCATATTTAATTGTATCTCAGCTGATTGTATGACCATCCCCATATCATTATTACACTTTGCAATATATGGATAATATTCAGCAGGAATTATTCTTCCTATGGATGTTCCCTTTTTTTCATATTCATGTATTGTCCCTTTTAACGCACCTACACTTTCTCTCATATTTGCATAATAAAATATTTCCCGCTCGTTTTCAGGCATATTGCCTAGCGATAAAGGCACATTACTGTATTTTAAGAATCTTGACATAGTTCCTTTTATATAGGAGCAAAATGACTGTCCCGAAATCCGTCGATATTCAGGCACTTCCACATCATTCGGATATCCCTCTATTTCATAATTAACCCATTCTAATAATCTTTCGTCATCAAATTCCTGTAATAATGTTGAACGGCGAATTGTAATCGGAACTAACAGCGAATTGATTTAACATGTTCTAAATATTTGACTGCGCAGTACCGTATTTAACCGCACGCTGCCAGTAAACAAACAACACACTTCTATCGGCAGTTTCAAACATACAGAAGGCCATGGACTTTAAGAATCCATGGCCTTTCACGTTTTTTACCCGGATACTGCGCCAGCCTTTTCAAGATGGCTAATACCGGCAGCTACTGTTACGGCATCTACTTTCCGTATCGGATGCATAGAAAGCCGTCCGACCGTCCGGCGTATATCAGAAAAATCCGCAAGCTCGCAGCCGATATCGTGGTTTGGTATGCACAGGAAGCTGCCGTATTTATGCCGTCCCGCAATGACATGGAAATAGGTGCCCCGTCCATTTATTTCAGCTTCATACTGGCCGGATGCTGTCATCCTGAGCGTGTCGATGCTGGCTGTCCATGATACCACGTCCCTCTTCCTCCATGGTGCATTTATAATAGTAACCCATTCCCGCACCTGCCTTACATCGGGTTCTGGTCGGCAACAGCCGCCAGGATGACCTCTGCGTTACCTACTACTTGCTCAAGGTAGGATTTATGCCGCCCTTACGGGCGCACTCGGTTTTACAAAAAATCTCGTCTTGCCGGAGCCGGAGCCGCCAATAACAAGGATATTTTTATTCCTCGCATACTTCGGCTGTTTTGGTCTGCCCGACATCATCAGCCTTTCCGTTTCTGTGAGTAACACGTTGTTCTCAAATACCGGATCAACATAAGGATCAATATCCTTTGCGTTCCCCCATGAAGCGTTTTGTCAAGTGCTTTTTTGAGTTATTGACGCAATACTTTTCAGCGCGGCGGGAAACGGGCAGGAAAAGGGCCGCAAAACGCGCCTGTGGACGCTTAGAAGCTGTTTTCGTGGGTAGGTAGTATAAAAACCCTTACCCTGTGGATTTTCGCGTCTGCAACGCCTTAAAAATCAAGCCTTTTCAAGCCCTATTGCGTAACACCCCATTCTGTTCTTTGGGAGAGGTCGGGGGCACGGGGGCAGAACCACCGCAAAACCTAACGACTGCCGCAGCAGTAGTGTAGACGGTTTTGCCGTTAGAATGAAGCGGCCGAAAGCGGGGGCAGGATTGTTAAATCCTGTTCCCCGTTTTCGGCGGCGAAATGGCAACGGCAGAAATCCAGTAAGCGATGAATAACCTACCGTTCCACATATGTTCCGTTTAGGTGTAAAATAGTCTATATTGGCAATTGAGGTTTGTTTTCAGGTGTTATCGTTTCAACATCGATCAGTCCTGTGCAGCGTTCTTTGATAAAATCACTCCACGGAAGAAGCGTTTTAACTGCATCAGGATCCTCTTTATGCTCAGGCATGTACAGCAGCAGGACATAAAGGTATTGGAATACATTCAGCTTATTCGCTTTTGCGGTCTCTATTATACTGTAAACAAGCGCGGTTGTTTCTGCCCCGGCGACAGATGCGTGGAACAGAGAGTTCTTCCTGCCAATCGCATAGGATTTCGCGCAGCGTTCGGCTTTATTATTAGAAAGTTCGCATCTGCCGTCCAGCATATAGCTCTGCAGTGTCTCTCTGTGGTTTACTGAATAATTGACGGCTTTTTCCAGCTTGCTGCCGCCAAGCGGTTTTAGCGTTTCAATCCATGTCCAGAACTTTTCCCAGACAGGCGCCTCCTTTTCCAGGCGTTTTTCCCGTCGCTTTTCTGGTTCCATGCCTTTGAGCCCTTTTTCAATGAAAAAGAGCTTGTTGAAAAACACGAGCCCGATCTCAGCCGGAATCATACTTTTCATCTGTTCCGGACCTGGAAGCTCGATGTCTTTTACTTCCGTTTCTGAATTTATGTCCAGCAGCTTCAGTTTTTTCTGCCGTTTTGCCGGGAGGGCTTCGTAAAATTTTCTGCGGCAGTGCGCAGAGCATATGGCAAGGACCACATCCTCTACCTGGTTATAGCCGCTGTACCCATCGCACTGCACGATGCCGGAGAAACCTTCCAGGAAAGCCTTTGGGAAAACGCCGCTGCGCCCCGCCTGGTATTCATAGAGCACGATTGGCGCCAGGCCGTCGCTCCCGCTCAAATACATCCACATGTAGGATGTGGCTTTTGCGGCTTTCCCCTTTTCGCGCAGCACCTGACAGGTTGTTTCATCCGCATGGATAATATCCCTCTGCAGGAGAAGCCGGTGCATATGGTCATATACCGGCTGGAAATATTCCATGGCACATTTTATGTACCAGTTCGCCATGGTTTCACGCGGCAGTTCCAATCCAAGCTGGGCCATGCAGGCCTCCTGGCGGTAGTATGGGACGCTTACGAAACTTTTATCAAACATGACGTACGCAACAACAGACGGCGACGCCGGGCTGTGCGCCATAAGAGGTACAGGCGTCTGCGCCTGCACGATTGTGCCGTCGCCGTCTTTACGGCATTCCGGGCAGATCAGTTCTTCCTGCATATAGCGGACACGCTCCACTTTTGCCGGGGTTATGCGCAGTTCTGTGCGGACTTGTTTATACCCAAGCAGGATCATTTGCGCATTGCAGTACGGGCAGAGCCGGTCCTTATCCGGGACAGGGATTATGACATCGCGGACAGGGATGTCCGCATAACGCTCATCCCTCGCGGCTTTCTTCTTTTTCGTCCGGGTGTGTTCTTTCACCGTTGTTTTTGCAGGCGGGTTTTCCGGTTCATCCCCGCAACTGGCTGGCGAAGTTTTTGTCTTCTCGCTTTTTGTGCCGAACAGCTGGCGCTTAAATTCTTCAAGCGTTTCCTCCAGGCCGGACTTTAAAAGGCGCAGTTCATCCACAAGGGCGCGCAGTTGTGCTATGGCCTGCTCCTGCTCCAAGATGCGTGCGTCCTGGGACTGTATCTGCATTTTCTGCTGCTCCACCATTGTTTCCAGCAGCCGGATATAATCTTCCATATTAACTGGCATGTGCGCCCTCCTCGTTTCCATTTACTTACATTATAAGGAAACGCGGGGATGAAATCAAACCGCCCATACCTGCGCGATAGGCACAATGACGGACTGGAAACTGCCGCCAAATACAGGAAAAAGGCTTAAAAACAGCATTTTTCAGGCAGGTTATCCACAGTTTTGCGGCCTGGCGCTGCGTTATGCGTGGACAGCATCCCGGAAAAAAACAGCGTCGTGGACAACATTCCCTGGCGGCTTGCAGCGCTGGAAAAAAATTTTTAAATTTCTACATAATGCACAAAAATTCAGAAGTCCTTCCTGCCGGAAGGCTGCACCGCCTTTGGCTGGCAGGTGGAGAGTCCCTCCAGAAGCCATCGCAGCTGCTGGCGGGTAAGCGGCCTTACTTGCGAAGCGTCCCGCGGCCACTGGAATTTTCCATTGTCCAGGCGTTTTGTGCAGAGCACGAACCCCGTCTGGTCAAAGTACAGGGCCTTTAGCGTATTTCTTTTCCGGCCGCAGAACAGATAAAGGGCGTCCGAATAAGGGTCCATCTGGTAAGTGTCCCGGATCAGGGACATAAGGCCGTCAAAGCTGCGCCGCATATCGGTGCATCCAGTGACGATATAAACTTTCGTGTCACTGGACAATGCACCTAACAGCACAGCCTCCCCAGCGCCAGAAGCGTATTCCGTATGGTATCTTCTGAAGCACCGTCTGCAATTTCAATGCTGTACCCCGGCATCCTGACCGTGATGGCAGCATGGGCTGCTGGAACCGGCAGCGTATCACTTGCAGCGCAGCCTGGATCAGGGACAGGGCTGCTGCCCAGCTCCAGTGGAACCACTTCGTGCATCTGTCTGGATGGGGCCGCCTGCGGATCTGGTATGATACAGGATTTTTTCTTTAGGTCTGAAACTTTGTTATGAAATGTTTTTATGGATATGGAATGCAGCCGGCACCATTCTCTGTCAGGCAGGCCGCTCGTGCGGCATTCCTGGATCAGCTCCAGCCATTCCTGGTCACTGCGGGTTTTCTTTTTCTCTGACATAGCATCATCTCCTGATTATTATTTTTGGAATGGATGGCAGTAGTGGAGCCGCAGGAAAAGCAATAAACGGCTGCCGGGCTACTTTATCAAGAACTGATGTGGACATCCGCTCCAAGCTGATACCATTATAGAGCAAAATCAAGTTCCTGTGGAACGGTGGGTTATTCATCGCTTACATAAAGGCTATTTGCATAACCACATTTATGTGTGTTTATCGTAAACGGTAGATAGTGCGTACCTATACAAAACTGGAGCAAACCTGTAAGATAGAAACAGATTTGCTCCAGTCTTATTTCAATTCATTCTTACCAGGCTTCCGGCAGTTCTCCGGCAGGCTTGGTGACCAGGGGAGCAGGTCATCCAGAAAACTGCGGTCTGTATCATCCAGATGTTTGGGAATCTCAGTAAGCAGAAATTCAAAGTAATCATACGGCTTCAAGTTGTTTGCTTTTGCAGTTTCCGCAATGCTGTAGATAATGGCGCTGGACTTTGCGCCGGCAATGGTATCGATCATCACCCAGTTTTTCTTGCCGATGCAGAATCCGCGGATGGACTGTTCCGCAGCGTTATTGTCCATCGGCACTTCGCCATCGTCCAGGAACACTTTCAGGTATTTCTCCTGGTTCAGGGAATAATTGAAACCTTCCCACGTCTTGCTTTTTTGCGGCACTTTCGGAAGGTTTTCACGAACCCATGTGAAATAAGCCTCCACCAGGGGCTTTACGCTCAGCTGGCGGCGGTTTTTCCGTTCTTCCGCCGGGAGATCTTTTAACTGTTTTTCCTCCCGGTAGATCGCCTGTATCATGGTCAGCGCAAGATATGCGCGGCTGTCCTTCTGCTTTGCTTTCGGCAGCGCTTTTACTGCTTCATCAAACCTGCGCCTGGCATGGGACCAGCATCCGGCAATCCTCAGATCTTCGCGTTCACCTTCAATGGTGTGGTAGACCTGATATCCGTCCGTGACACATACGCCGTTGAAGTCTTTCAAAAACTCTCTGGGATGGCTGGCATTGCGCGTCTTCTGGTATTCATACAGGACAACCTGGCGTTCTGTGTACATCCGTCCGGTGCGGTATACCCACATGTAACTTTTGCTCCCGGCAGGACGGCCGTCCTTATTCACCAACACGGGCGTCTCGTCTGCCTGCAGGACGTGGTAGCCGTACAGCTTTTCGTGGAGGTAATCATAGAGGACCGCAAGGTAACGGTCTGCGCACTGGATCGTCCAGTTCGCCATGTTCTGTCTTGAAATGTGCAGGCCATAACGTTCAAACTCCTGCTCCTGGCGGTAAAGAGGGACGGCATTGACATACTTTGCGTTTATTACCGCTGCCTCCAGCGAAGGGGAAACAAGGCTCCCCCTTAATAAAGTCTGCGGATGCGGCGCTTTGATGACTTCTTCCGTTTCTTTCCCGGCATAAACCTTTACATGATGTTCTTCCACCTCGATTTTCGCCGGGGTAAAGCGGTACCTGCGGTACACTTCATCCGGGAGCTGTTTCCAGCCGTCCTTTCCAAATTTATCTTCCAGTTCCCCATCCGTCATGGAATGTTCCACCACAACTACCGGAATCCCGTCCAGGTCTTCTTCCCGTTTTCCCTGCTTTTTCTTCGGCCTTGTGCGGGAAACGTTCTCCGGCTCCTCTGTGCTTTCCTCCGCAGCGACAGCTTCAGGTTCGTTAAAGAATACGATCTTCCCATCCACTTCCATGAAGGAAACCTGGCCTTCGGTCTCATGTTTTTCTGATGACCTGCCAAACCTGTGCCGTTTTAAATCCGCCATCTGCTCCGGAACAAGCTGGAGCGTATGGTCGATATTTTCAAGCTGCTCCTGCTGCGACAGGAACAGCCTGGTAAGCGTTTCCCTGTCAAGACTGTTCAGTTGTTCTTCCGTATATTTTGAGGCCATGTTGTTTTCTCCTGGTATCCTGATAGCCTTATTATACCATGGATACGGGATTTTTGCGAACCCGGCGCTGCCGGATGCCCGTCATAATGCCTATGGTTTTAACAGCGGATGCTGCCTTTGTACGATGCTGTTTCCAGGACCCTTTTCGGGAGGAAACAGCATGTCTGCGTCCATCCCGGGCCCTTTTATGGTGTGCAGCGTGGTTGTGCAGGAATAAGGCAGGACATTTTTTTCAGCAGGAAAACCGTCTGAAAATTTCTCCGTTTTGCACAAAATCATCCCATGTATTCCGGCGGTTCCACCGGCCTGACCGATTTCTTCGGGGTGATCGTCAGCCCTTCCATCAGCCATCGGAACTGCTGCGGCGTTAATTCACGTACATCCTCTGGGGTGCGCGGCCACTGGAAGCGGCTTTCCGAAAGCCGCTTGTATAACAGGAGCCAGCCGTCCCCTTCCCATACAAGTCCCTTGATGCGGTCTGTGCGCCTTCCGCAGAAAAGATAGAGGGTATCCGGGACATATGGCCTGTTCCCGGTCTGAGCTTCCACGAGTGCCGCCAGCCGGTCCATCCCAGCGCGCAGGTCGGTGTAGCCGCAGACAATGTAGACGGCTTTAAAGCAGGTTGCGTCATTGAGCATTCCGCACCACCTCCAGGACTGCCGCAAGCAGCGACATGGGTGTGGATTCCGTTACGTGGATGGAAAAACTGTTTACAGAGATGGAAAGCCCCTGCTGTATACCGCTGCCGCTTTGTGTTTCCTGCTGTAGCAGACAGGTGTTTACCGGGACAATCTGCTGCATCGGAGCCTCTGGAGCAAGGGATTCCAGACACGCTTCCCTTACGCGGCGCAGTCTGTAATAATAGTTTGCTTTCGTAATGCCGTGGCCGGCACACCAATCGACAACACTCATGCCTGCGGGACGGTTCTGGCACTCCCTGATCTGCTCCGCCCACTCTTTTAAACGGTATTGTACAGCCACTGCTGTTGTTGCTGAGTTCATAGACTTACCTCCGTATAACGGTATCAAAAGTTAAGGCTTAACTTTTAATACTTATGATAGAAATATAGCCTATTGTCACACACTTTGCCCTCATAGTCGAGGTACGTACTATCTACCGTTTACTGTTTATCCACGAAATAAGTATATCAAACACATAACCAAAATCAACCACCCTTGCAGAAAATGACACAAAAAAATCAGACAACAGGTACTATCTGTTATCTGATTTTTTATGGTTGAACAATCCTATTACCATTATAAGTATACTTCTATTTTAAGCAAACATACTTCTGTTTTTTTTACCATCCCTGCATCTTCGCAACAAATTCTTTTGAGCTTGGTAACTACCTTAATCTAAACAGATTATCTCACTCATATCTTGCCTAATGTTCCTCTAAAATCTGCTGATCATAAGCTTTTGCCGCCAATGCCTTTTTATTAAGTTCGGCATTTTGCTCTTTATGCTTAAAATACTCTTTTGTACGAAATTCCTGCATATCCTTACGAACCTGTATACGTTCCTCAATATATTCCTCTAAAAGCTCCTTTTTTCTATCTTCCTCTTTCTTCTTTTTACATTATTTTCATGTTTTGATGAACTTCCCTTAATATAACTATCATTCTCTTTCATTCCTTTAGTATATCCATAACACCCCTCCCATGTATCATCTACATGAGTATACGCTATTTGCGGAATGTTATTTCCAAAATTAACTGCCTTATTCTTCGCCAAAGCATCTAATATTTTTGCTCATATGCAGGATCTGTCTGCATTCTTTTATAAGCAGCATCTGTAATATCAATAACCCAATTCATATTCCTTTGCGACGGATGGGTATACAATGCATCCATTTTTTCATTAAAATAAGCCTTGTATTCGTCTAGTGACATATCTTTTTTGTCTTTTATCTGAGAAGCAAATGTGCTTTGTTGAACTTCCTCCTGTTTCTTAGTCTGACTTGAATACATCATTTGAAAATTCACATAATTTGAATTTTGTTCTACTTTCATATTAATCCTCCAATTTATAATATGAGCGGTCTCGGAAACTCTTTAAACCCGAATTTCCGCTCTTTTTTCATGTTCTTCTTTTTTGCTTTCCTCCATATCCCGGAAAACATTTTTGTTAAATTTTCAAAAAAGTATTGACATATAAGTCAAAATGTGCGGCGCGTTTGGTGACCATATACGCCAGTCACCAAACGCGCCCCTTGTAGTTAAGAAGCGTCTGTGCCACACGCACAGCATTAAACTAAACTACTAGGAGGTGCACTTTATGATCAAGTACTGGCAGCCCATGCAAGATTACAAGTACTTTCTCAACGAATCCAAAGTCCATTTCGATTCCTCTGAAAGAGTCCGGCTCCATACGGAGCTTTGGAAGCCATGGCAGAAACTCCGCCTTTTCGATACCGATAAGGCCATGGAGTTCCTTCTGCCCTTTTACTCCAACACTGGCAGGCCCGCTAAGAACCAGCCACAAATCTTTTGGTCTTTTATCCTTTTCTTTCTTCTATTTTCAGAAGGTTTGGCCAAGCTATCCCTTACCCTTTGGGTCGACAGGCTCAAACATGACCGCCTCCTTGCCGCTCTCATCGGCTGCACTACGGATTCCCTGCCGCCCCTCGGTTCTTATTTTGACTTCATGGACAGGCTCTGGGCTGCACCGCCAACGGACTTATATGCGCGGGACAAACTGCTTCCGGCTTCCTGGAACACCAAAAAGCCGGATAAGCCCAAAGGCAAAAAACAGAAAGCACAGGAGGCAAAGCCCAAAATCACAGAATCTATCGAAAAACGGCTCATGGGCGGAAAGGATATCCCTTTTAACTTTGAAAGGCGGCTGCAGCGCTTCTTCTATCACGTGGCTGTCCTGCCTTCCATGGAATCCGGCCTCATACCAAGGGAACACCTTACGGTTTCCGGAGACGGCACCGCCGTGCATACCCATGCCTGCCCACGCGGGCACCACAGGGTTGGCGCACCGGAAAACCTGCGGCATTTCCCCGACCCCGATGCTTCCTGGGGCTGGGACAGCGACCTGGAAAAATATTACTTCGGCTACACTTTGTTCCAATTATCCTGCTATAACAGTGAACTCAGGACAGATCTCCCCCTGCTTCTGCGTTTTACCAGTGCAAAGCGTCATGATTCGGTCAATTTCCTTGTCGCTTTCCATGAACTGGAAAAACATATGCCGGCTGTTTCCACCTCGAATATGTGCCTGGATTCTGCAATGGACAATTCCCCCACCTACCGGATCCTTAAAAACAGGGGAATACGGGCCTTCATCGACCTGAACGACAAATGCGGCCGGCCAAAAACAATTCCTGATACCATCACCATTGACAAAGATGGAACGCCCTTATGTCAGGAAAAACTGCGCATGAAGCCTAACGGTTATGACAGATCCAGCGGTTACCTCATGTGGCGCTGCCCCTATGGGAAAGATCACTGTTCCAAATGTAAAAACTCCTGCACCGATTCCAAATATGGGAGAGTCGTCAAGACCCGGCCCGAATGGGATATCCGGCTTTACACCGACGTCCCCCGCGGCACAGATGCTTATAAGAAGATTTATAATCAACGCACCGCCACGGAACGTATCAACAACCGCATCCTCAATGATTACGGACTGCACCGTATGTTCATACACACAAAGGAGCATTATTCTTTCATGACAACCATGATTGGAATCTGCATCCATCTGGATGCCCGCTATAAACAGCAGGTGCAGGCAGTGGCATAAACCAAGTTTCCTGCTTCCGGATTCTTTCAGGCCTGTTTTTCGACAGGTTTTAAAGTCATGCACATTTTTATTCTTTATGCTCTCTGGACTGCTCAAGCCCCATAATCATCCATCCCTTATCCCTCTCATTTCTGAAAATCAACCTTTTCCTGCTTATTCTCTATTGAGTTTCCGAGAGTGCTCATTTTATTTGTATATATAAAAAGGACTCTATCCTTTGTTTGGGATAGAATCCTTTGAAAAAACCACGAAAAAAGAGGAAAACTCTTAAATGAATTTTCCCCTAATCGTCAAAGATAGATTTTACAAACGAAATCCTCAAAGCGGTTCGCCTTTGTGTACTCCGGACGATGTGCCATAAAACCATTCACATCGGCTCTGGTTATCAGATATTCCGTAAAGTACATATATTTGTAATCTACTTTCCTACATTGTTTATCGCCGCCTGTGTTGTATACACCAAAGGCGATACACTGTCAACCATAAAATTATAACGCCTGTTTTAGAATGATTAAAAGCTAATCGTTCCACCACTATCCACACAGAATCCTGAAAAACATTTATCTCTGCTCCCAAGCATGTTGACCATTATAATGTCTTACCCTAAGCCGTTCAATCTGTTCCTCTGCATCTGTCCTTGGCGTATTATAATAATGCAATTTCTCCTCCACTGTCATATGCTTTGTCACTTCATAATTATGCTCGCGTATTTTGTGTATATCCTCAATCGTAAAATCCGGGCTGATTTCCAATGTACCTATCATGATTCCCCACCTCCCAATAATACAGACGGATTCATAATGTCAATGTCCTTATAGCTTTCAAGATGCGTGATTGCCCGTACCCCCTTGATTGTCTTTATATTTACAATATGCTTAAAATTCCATGACAGGATACAGTCACATCCATGAACAACAGCCGTGGCTATATGCTGGCAATCATCCATGCTTTTTGGTGTCAGTATCCCCATGTCAATAATCTGGTTTGCAACCCTCAAAACTTCGTCTGTAATTTCTAATTTTTCATAACAAATCCTGCTTAAATATTCTAAAAGCATCGTTCTTTTAGGCTCACGACACATACCAACTTCATCCAACGTTAATTGTGACAGATAAATTTCATACTTTCCAGCCTCAAACTGCTTCCAAAGAACCAACGTGTCTTTCATCCGCTCTGGTGTATCCTCTTGTTGCAAATAACTTATGACAGATGTATCCAAATAAACCTTTAGCTTTCTTTCCATCGTATCTCACTTCCTTTACTGCTATATTAACATATGTTTCTTTCCTTAACAATATGCAAATAGCAAAGACCTTGTATTTTTATCCTGTGTGTGATAACGCTAAATGCATACACAGGTATCGCTAATCGCATTTGCTACATTTGTCGAATCTGCAATTACAAAAATCCATGCAGCAATCCATACAATGATACCAGGAATTATTATGATACCTAACACTGGCATTGACTTTCCCCTTCCTTACAACTGCATTACATTTTCTTCTAAATATTTTTCTATTCATCCATCCAAACTATTATCTATATCATTTTAGGCTTTTTCGGTCTAACATATAATTTTTCTATTAACTGCAAATTTTTTAGGAGATGAAACATGTACCACCGAATCAGGGAATTGCGCGAAGACAACGATTTGACACAAACGTATATGGCAAAGCTGTTGAATGTCAATCAACGGACGTACTCTCGCTATGAAACTGGGGAACATGAAATTTCTTTAGCTTCTCTTTCTAAAATTGCAGATTTTTATAATGTCAGCGTTGCTTATCTGCTGAATAGGACTGACATAAAAAAGCCTTATCCAAAATCAAAGTACGATCGCTAACTCGTTATTGGATTTTACAGGTTCTGTATTTAATACATCTTTCTATAAATACACCACTTTACAACTTTTTAAAAAATAAAATAACGCACAAGGTACTTTCTCATGTATAATAAGTTTGCACACAAAACTATACGAAAGAGAGTGACCTTGTACGTCAGACTTATTATACAACGAAAATAATCTAATTGGTAGACTGTACCGTTATTTTTATATTTATTTTAAAACTTTTTCCGCACCGACTATTGAAACCCTTTTTCTGCTGGTGTTATCTATACTTGCCATGGAGTCAGCAGTTTCCATCCGGTCCCTTTACAGACATTTTTTATCAGGGATTACAAAAAATCCCTGAATGCATTTTACTATGCCTGCTCTTATGCAAAGGCCGATTATTCCAGATTTATGAATGTTACTGCTGGCATGGCTTTAAAACTCATACCGGAAAAACTTTCTTCACAGCCTGTTTTTCTGTGCATTGATGACACAATGGCCCCGAAGTTTGGAAAAAAATTTGAAGATGTTTCAAAACTTTTTGACCATGCAGCGCATAATGGCTCAAACTATCTGAACGGACATTGTTTCGTAAGCGTAATGCTCTGCGTCCCGGTGTGGAATAAAAACAGGATCCATTACCTTTCTGTTCCGCTTGGATACCGTATGTGGCAAAAAAGGAGTCAAAGCTGGAACTTGCTGCATCCATGGTCCGTCAGGCGATGCCGGAATTCAGCAATAAAAAAAATGTTATCATCCTTTGTGACAGCTGGTATGTAAAAAAGAACCTTGTTTCCATTGTGGATGAATATGAGAACCTTGACCTTATCGGAAATGCAAGGTCTGATTCTGTCATTTATGACCTGCCGCCGCAGCGTACTGGAAAAAGAGGACGGCCAGCGCTGCATGGGAAAAAACTTTCCATTCA
Organism: Eubacterium plexicaudatum ASF492; assembly: GCF_000364225.2. GTDB lineage: Bacteria > Bacillota > Clostridia > Lachnospirales > Lachnospiraceae > Eubacterium_J > Eubacterium_J plexicaudatum. The sequence continues at coordinate 846,538 of NZ_AQFT02000001.1, read as the reverse complement.
GGACGATTTTACGCTGTCTGATGAAAAAATCGGTGATTATTATATGGCCGAGCGCCATGTCCTTACTAATATTTTGGAAAAAGGACAGTCCTGGCATATGTCACATCCGCTGATAAAGCAGCAGGCAGCAGGCGTTTGTTTTTCAGCACAGTTTTTCCGGAACAGCTTCAGGTCTTCTGCGCATGGCAGGAGAAATCCCCGCTAAACCAGACAGGGAGCAGCCGGATGCAGTTTATTCCCCTGATGCTGTATGCATTTCGATGGCCGATAGAGGTTAGTTACTACGAACAGAAAACTTTCTGGTCACTGTGCAGTTACATGGTCCGCAGCCGCAAAGGGATTGAAATGCTGGTCAATCTGATTAACATTTCATACTGTGCAATGAAACTGCTGCCATACCAGGACAAGGCGTTTTATAAATATCAGACAGAAAGCGTGCAGGAGTTTCGGTTTGCGTTAAGCGAACAAATTCGCCAGCAGGTATTTTATGCCATTTTCGTAGAAAAAGTCGAAACCAGCATAAAATCAAATGCTTTAATAAATGCCTTAAAACGGCTGGTTCAGAAACAGGGGCATCATTTATAAAGTTGTAAAGTAGTGAAAATTATGAAAGAACAAAGAAAATGAATCTAATATACGCAAGGTACAATATGTACCACAACAGTATCGACATTACTACATTTGACGGTTACATTCTACGGATTGACTGTAACAAAGCAGAGAAAGGATTAAAAAACACAGCATGGACAGACCATGTACTAAATGCACTGGCAATAGATAATCTGCTTGAAACATGCAACCCATCGGACACCGATGGGTTTGTTTTATCTCAACAACGAAATACAGATATTTATAGATGCAGAGGATAATCAGGAAAGTTTGACATAAAAATGCTTAAAATCTTTTACAAAATGCTTTTAAGCATTTTTCATTTTGCTTTTTAATCTCTTTCAAAATGCCAAAAGAAATATATATCCAAAGAGCTTATTATTTATACAGAATAAAATTTCTCCAAAGTCGAGAGCATTTTCTCTTGACTGACAGGTTTTGTCAGATGTGCATTCATTCCTGCATCAGTTGTCCTTCTTATATCTTCACTATATGCGTCTGCTGTCATAGCTATTATTGGGACTGTTACAGCGTCAGTTCTTGGCAATGTCCGGATTGATTTTGTAGCGGTCAGACCATCCATCACAGGCATTCTCACATCCATTAACACAGCATTAAAAGTATTCTCAGGCGAATTATTAAAAATATTAACAGCAATCTGTCCATTTTCTGCCGTCATTACTTCAATCCCTTCATCTTCCAGCATAAATTTTGCAATTTCCATATTCAGTGGGGTATCTTCAACTAACAGGACTTTCATGCCGTCCAGATGGGCGTTCCGTTCCTGTATGCTTTCCATTTTATTCTCTTTCTCTGCAATGCCAGACATTATCCCTGTATCAAATGTTACCTCCACAGTAAATTTACTGCCAACTCCCGGCTTGCTTGCTACCTTGATAATCCCCCCATCAAATCAACCAGTTTTTTTGTAATAGCCATTCCCAATCCGGTTCCCTTATACCCATTGCAATTTCCGCTATTTTCCTGTGTAAAGGAATCCCAAATTTTTTCCAAAAAATCCGGTTTCATACCAATTCCGGTATCCTCAATCTCAAAATGGTATGTCGCCTTTCCGTCTCCAGCAGAAACCTCCTTTACCTGAAAAAAGATTTTCCCTCCATCCGGGGTAAACTTAATGGCATTTGATAAAATATTGATAAGTACCTGACGCAGATGTAATTCATCGCCAATTAGCAGAGGATGATGGAATATACCAAACTCCCTGACAAAATCCACCTTTCTCTGTGCCAGCAGACTTTCTGCAATTAGTACACAACCGTTAATCACCTCACGTATATCCATCCGTTCATGGTTCATAACCATTCTGCCGCTTTCAATCCGGCTCATATCCAAAATATCGTTAATCAGGGATAGCAGATGTTTGGAAGAACTGTCAATTTTCCCTAGACAATCAAGAACCCTATCTTTATCATCAAAATGTTTCATGGCAATACCTGTCATTCCAATAATGCCATTCAGGGGTGTCCGTATATCATGGGACATATGGGATAAAAAAGCACTTTTTTCCCTGCTGTTGTTCTCTGCCCGCAAAACGCTCTCTTGTAATGACAGATTTTCTGTTTCCAAAACCGCAATTTTCTTTTTTAACTTTTTCACTGTTTTCTTCTTTTTCATAGCTCCTCCATTCCAGTAATTATCTTGTTTACACAAGTTATTTTATACGATTTCCATCTGATAAACCATAAAGGGCAGATAACAAGTATGTTAAAACTGCGTTAAAAATATGCCGGGCATAGCCCTTATACGGGCTGTTTTCCGGCATATATTTATCTTTATTATTTTTTAGAAAATGCAATCGTTACCACCGTTCCCACATCCACAGTACTTTCCAGACTGAGCTTTGCATGGTGGTACAGAGCACCATGCTTTACTATGGCAAGACCAAGACCTGTTCCACCTACCTTTTTGGAATGGCTTTTATCCACCCGGTAAAAGCGTTCAAACACCCTGTCCTGATGTGATATAGGAATCCCGATTCCCGTATCACGCACAATCACATTCACGCCATCTCCCGTCTGGTTTACCAAAACATCCACCGTACCATTTTCCTTGTTATATTTAATCGCATTGTCACAAAGGTTATAGAGCATTTCCTCCAAAATTTTATGCACGCCTATAATCTCTGCCCTGCCGCCAATCAAATGAAAGGTAATATTCTTCTTATCGGCTTCTTTTTCCAACCGTCCGATTACTTCCTTTGACAATTCATATAAATCCACCGTTTCCTTTTCATAAGGAATACTCTGCCCGTCAAGTTCAGAAATCTTAATAATATCATTGACTAACGTAATCAGCCGCTGTGCCTCATCATAAATGGATTTTGAAAAGTCAGTCACATCATTTTCCAGAACATCGCCTGCTTTCATCAGTTCGGCAAAGCCAGAGATAGACGTCAGCGGAGTTTTCAGTTCATGGGAAACATTTGCCGTAAACTCCCGGCGCAGCATATCCCTTTTTCACGTTCCGTAATATCCAGAATAACCACAACGGCCCCAATTACGGATTCCTTCTCATAAACCGGATTGGCAATCAGACTGTAACTGCGTTCCTCCCGCACCATCGTATTCTCTGCCTTTATTCCTGACAATACATCGGATATAACGCCTCTGAACTCTTTTGCCCGGCAGAACAGCAGGACACTCCTGTCTGCCGGAGGGGTAATCTCAAGCAGGTTTAATGCGGCAGAATTATAGGTCAGGAGATTGGCGTCTGCATCAATAACCAGAAAGCCCTCACTCATATTTTCTGTAATAAGGTTAAATTCTTTCTGTTTTTTGCGGGCGTCCGCAAGCTGTTCCCCTATCGTTTCTTTCTGGTCTGCAATTTTCCGTAACAGAGGTGTTAATTCCTCATATGTGTCATTATTTTCCGGTATTTCCAAATCCAGTTTGTTCATTGGTTCTATAATGGCTTTTGATACCCTTGCGGAAAGCACCAGTGTTAAAATCAATGCGACAAACATAATGAATAAAATCGGCTGAAGCATCCCCATCAGAATGGTTACTACCGTATACTGTTCTGTCGAAACCCGCAGTATGCTGCCATCGGAAAGCCGTATGGCATAATTCACTGTTTTTTCCGTCAGGGTTTTGGAGTACCTCGTACTCATGCCCTTCCCCTCTTTCATTGCCGTTTTAATTTCATCCCTGTCGGCATGATTATCCAGTTCGGACACATCTGCCCTGCTGTCGAACAATACCGTTCCATTTTCATCAATCCATGTGATACGGTTATTTCCGGCAAGTCTGTTATTCTTGTTATCAAAACTGTCAAAATATCCGGCTCCCTCATTTTCAAGAGCATGTGCCAGAAAGCCGGCCTCATTGGCAAGCTCTTTCTGTATCTGCTTTTCAAAAAAATGAAACAAAAACCCCATAATCAATGCAATGGTAACTGCCAATACAAGACAGACGGTAAGCAGTGACGAACGAAAAATTTTTTATTCATTCCAATCGCCTCCTAATTTATAACCGATTCCTTTTATAGTCTGAATGAGTTTTCCGGCATCCCCCAGTTTTACCCGCAGTTTCCGGATATGCACATCCAGCGTCCGGGATTCTGTATAATACTCCCCCAGACACTGGTTAAAAGCCTGTCACGTTCCACTACATTGCCCTCTGCCTCCAGCAGAACCATCAACAGCAGATATTCCTTATAGGAAAGCGATACCGCTTCCCCTGATACCGTAATAATATGTTTTGCAGGATTAACATACAGCCCGCCAATCGTATACGTTCTGTCATCCTGCGTTTTTTTGGAACGCCTCAGTACCGCCCGGATCCTTGAAATCAGTTCCATCGTTCCAAAAGGCTTTGCCACGTAATCATCCGCTCCCATATCAAGGCCTGTGACTTTATCAAATTCACTGCCCTTTGCGGTAAGCATAATCACAGGGATATGCGCAGTCGCTGCATTACCTTTCAGTTTATTCAGAATCGACAACCCGTCTTCTTCCGGCAGCATAATATCCAGCAAAACCAATTCCGGCAGTTCCGTATTTAGTCCCTGCCAAAATTCCTTTGGAGAAGAATGCCCCTGTACTTCAAATCCCTCTTTTGACAGCGCATAGCATACCAGCTTTCTTATATTATCATCATCTTCCAGCAGATAAATCATGTTAACCGATTCCTCCTTTGGTGGAGCTTTCCTTAATTTTCAGGTCTTTTCCGATGCTCTCCGGTAATGGAATAAATAACCCATTCCGCAATATTTTCTGCATGGTCGCCAATCCGCTCAAAATATTTTGCAATCATCAGCAAATCCATAAGAGCCTCCGCATCGTCGTGTCTCTCCGTTATTGATTTTATCAACTCCCGCTTTACCTTGTCAAATAAATCATCCACGATATTATCATGTTCAATTACCAGCCAGGCAATATCCAGATTCATTTTTACAAAAGATTCAATACTTTCTGACACCATTTTGATCGCTGCTTCTGCCATTTCCCGGATATGGGTTTCGCCAAGCGTTCTCTTTTTTGCCACATAAGGTGCAATCTCCACAATATCCGATGCCTGATCTCCAATCCGTTCCATATCGGATATCATTTTCAAAGCGGCTGAAACAACTCTCAAATCTTTTGCCACGGGCTGCTGCTGCAAAATCAGTTTCAGGCAGAGGGTTTCGATATCACGCTCTTTTTTATCAATCTGCGTATCCGCATCCAGACACATATTTTTGCTGTTTTCTTCATTATCCGTAAGATATTTTACCGCATTGGTAATTGCCTCCTCGCATAAGGCTCCCATGGTAACAAGTTCTGTATTAAGCTGCGATAACTGTCTGTCAAATTTATTCCGCATTATCCAAACCTCCCTGTAATATAATCCTCTGTCCTCTGGTCAGACGGTGTGGAGAACATGGTCTGCGTATCATCAAACTCCACCACCTCGCCCAGCAGGAAGAATGCTGTCTTATCTGCAATCCGCACTGCCTGCTGCATATTGTGGGTTACCATAATAATCGTATATTTTTCCTTCAGTTCCATTGCTAAATCTTCAATCTTTGAAGTGGAAATAGGGTCAAGGGCAGACGTCGGTTCATCCATCAGAAGGACTTCCGGCTCTACCGCCAGTGCCCTTGCAATGCAGAGCCTCTGCTGCTGGCCGCCACTCATGCCCAATGCACTCTTTTTCAAACGGTCTTTGCATTCCTCCCAGATTGCCGCCTGCGTCAGGGAACGCTCCACGATTTCATCCAACTTAACCTTTGATTTGATTCCATGTATTCTTGGACCATAGGCAATATTATCATAAATACTCATTGGAAACGGATTCGGTTTTTGAAAGACCATGCCAACACGTTTCCGCAAAATGTTTACATCAATCCCTTGTAAATGTCAATGCCGGAAAGCATAATTTCTCCTTCGATACGGCAGCTTTCCACCAAATCATTCATCCGGTTCAATGTTTTCAGATAAGTGGATTTTCCACAGCCAGAGGGCCAATCAGCGCAGTGATTTTCTTTTCCGGGATTTCCATGTTGATACTTTTCAGGGCATGGCTCGCACCATACCATAAGTTTAAATTCTTTGTCGTGATAATGTGTTCCATAACTTTAACCTCGTTTCTGTTTCAGTCTAACCGCCGCTATCTTTGCCGACATATTGATAAGAAAGGTAAGTACAAGCAATATAGCGGCAACCGCAAACGCAACATCAAACTGCCCGCGCTCTTTCGCATATACATACATGGCAACGGTCAGGGTAGAACCCGCATTTCCCGCCTGCACTGCCTCTGGTACGGACAGCAGTTCATTTGCCATCCCTGCCGTAAAGAGAAGTGCAGCACTTTCACCTACCACTCTGCCCACCGATAAGATACAGCCGGTAACAATCCCATCAATGACACAGGGAATGACAACTGTACGAATCATATACCATTTGCCTGCCCCTAATCCAAGCGAACCTTCCCGGTATGCTTTTGGCACCGTTTTCAGGCTTTCCTGTGTGGTGCGTATAATCGTGGGCAATGTCATGATTGCCAGGGTGAGCGAACCGGCCATCAGACTGGTTCCCAGAGAGAAAAACTGCACAAACAGGAGCATTCCCACCAGTCCATATATAATTGATGGGATTCCGGCAAGGGTTTCTGTTGCCAGTTCAATGACCCGTACCAGTTTTTATTCTTTGCATATTCGTTCAGATAAATCGCAGTCCCTACCCCAAGCGGCAGTACAATTACAAGCGTTATGATAATGATATATAAGGTATTCAGGATGTTTGGCAGAATCCCGACCGTACCACGCAAAAGGCTTGGTTTCGTAGAAACAAGCATCCATGAGATATGTGGAATGCCCCGGTACAGGATATATCCAATCAGTCCGAGCAGGAGAGAGCAAATCAATCCTGCTGATAAAACCATCATCAGCTTTAAGATAGTATCCTTAATTTTTCTTGCTTTCGATATTGTATCAGTCACATGTATTTCCTCCATTTTCCTCAAGAACGCTGTTTTTGCGTTCTTGATAGGTTTGCCTTAGTTCCACTTGGCATGGTATTTTCATGCAATAGTGGAACTTCAAACCTTTTTTTAATTACTACGTTTAATATCAGGTTAATTGCCATAATGAACAGAAAAAGCACCAGTGCGATGGAAAATAATGCCTGTCTCTGTAAGCCGGAAGAATAGGACATTTCACTGGCAACAGCAGTAGTCAGAAACCGGACGCTGCCAAACAGTTTCGGCATATTGGCAACATTTCCCGCTACCATCATAACCGCCATCGCTTCCCCGACTGCCCTGCCAATGCCTAATACAACCGCAGTGACAATGCCGCTTTTTGCGGCAGGCACAACCACCTTAAATACGGTTTCCGTCTTTGTCGCCCCCAGAGCAAGAGAAGCCTCCTCATATTCCTTTGGCACCGCCCCGATTGCCGTTTCCGATACGGAAATGACAGAGGGCAGAATCATAACAGCAAGGACAAGAATTGCCGAAAAGAGGTTTGCACCATCCGGGAGATGAAATATCTCCCTTACGCATGGAACAATGATGATCATTCCCACCAGCCCATAAACGACAGACGGGATTCCGGCAAGCAAATCTACCACATTCCTTACTGCACTGCTAACTTTCTTTGGGGACATCTTTGCCAGAAAAATAGCACATAGCAGTCCAATCGGAACTCCTATGAGGATTGCCCCCAGAGTTCCGTATACGGATGTCAGGATAAAGGGAAGGATTCCATAGGAAGGCTTTGCAGAAGTAGATGCCCAGACCTTCCCAAACAGGAAATCTCCCAGACCGATATCCCGTATTGCCGGAATGCCGCTTATCAAGAGAAATATAGTAATTAGGACGACAAACAGTATCGTCAGCAGACCGCATACCAAAAACAACAGGTTCATTGCCCTTTCCATCCACCTTGCTGTCTTTTTTATCTTTTCCATAACAGCCCCTCCTGTAATTACCGTTTGACAGGAACAGCACCTGCCTCTGTAATAAGGCTGTCTGCCTGTTCGCTGGTAGCGAAGTCGAAAAACTCCTGTGCAGCTTTAGAAAGAGCAGTGTCCTTTTTTGTGACCAGCACGAAGTTTCTCTGGACTTTGTATTTCCCATCCTGAATACTTTCTGTTGTCGGGCTTACCCCTTCCACGCTGACCATCTTTACCGTATCACCAACCGAGGCAACCGATGCATAGCCAATGGCATTTGGATTGCCGGATACCGTCTGCACGACATCGCCCGTAGACGTAAGTTCCTGTGAATACTTGCATTTATCCTTTGTGCCTGTCACTTCCTCAAAACCGTCTCTTGTGCCGGAAGCCGCCTCACGCCCAATACAGACAATCGGTGCGTCGCTGCCGCCAACCTCTTTCCAGTTGGTAATCTCACCACTGTAAATCTTCCCTATCTGATCAATTGTTAAATCTGTTGCCGGATTATCAGGATTGACTATGATTCCGATTCCATCAATGGCAACTACCGTTCCCTGTAAATCTGCTGTTTCATCTTCCTTCAGGTCACGACTTGCCAGTCCGATATCACATCTTCCTTCCGCTACTGCCTGTATACCGGAACTAGAACCCGTTGGATTGTATGTAACCTTTATATTTCCATGTTCCTCCATATAGGCTTCACTCAAAAATCCAATGACTTTCTCCATTGAAGTGGAACCGTCGGTGGCTATTGTTTGTGAACTCTTAGTTGTCTCATTTGCTGTACTTTTGTCAGTGAACGAACCAGCATTGCCGCTACATCCTGTCAATACCCCTGTCATAAGTGTAAAAACGGTTGCAATCATAATAAATTTTTCATATTGAACACACTCCTTTGTTTTTTTTGTATGAACCAAGTATACCGTCCCCAATGTTAACTCTAAAAGTGCATATATGTTAATTGTAAGTTAATTGTACTGCAAAAGGCATAGAATATTTCATCTATGCCTTTTAACAACGGAATTATTTATCTGCCCTGTATATATTCCTCGTTTTGTCTCTGATACATAGGACGGTTCTCCCTTGTACGTTCTTCCGGTTCCATATCCTCCATGAAACTCTCCACCGCCTTTACATACACCTCTGCCAGCTCTAACGTACATATCCGGTTCTCCGGCATGATTTCCTCTCTTATTTCAGAAACCTTTACAGCCTGTTCCTTCTGCACATTCCAGAATCCCGCCAGCCTGTACTCCGTTCCCCGTCCGTTATAGTCCTCATACACCGGAACCACTTCCCCTGTGGAAGTCTGCCACGAGGCAATCTCCGGGAACGTGACAAGCCTGTCATGCTGAGGGAGAGAGGTACGGTACTCCCTTAACAGCCTGCCGAGAGGGGTATAGCCATAAGGGGAGGCGGCCCGTATATCCTTTTTTTCTTCTACAAACTTTGCAAACTCCCGCACCAGCGGAATCATGGATAACAGCTTATAAAAGAGTGCTTTGAGTTTATCCAGTACGTTGATGAAATCCAGACGCTTTTCAAACTCTTTATCCAACACACCGATATCCTCTAAAAACCCCTCTTTTTTACCTGTATTTGGTAAGCGATGAACAACCTACCGTTCCCCTGATGATATGTTTAGGTGTAAAATAGTTTATAGCGGCAGCTGAGGCTTGTTTTCAGGTGTTATCGTTTCAACATCAATCAGCCCTGTACAGTGTTCTTTGATAAAACTGCTCCATGGAAGAAGTATTTCAACCGCAGCAGGATCATCTTTATGATCGGGCATATACAGCAGCAGGATATAAAGATACTGGAATACATTTAACTTATTGGCCTTTGCAGTTTCTATCATGCTGTAAACAAGCGCACCTGCTTTAGCACCCGCAACGGATGTATGGAACAGGGAATTTTTCCTTCCGATGGCATAAGATTTTGCACGCCGCTCCGCTGCATTGTTTGACAATTCGCATCTGCCGTCCAACAGATAGCTCTGCAGCGTTTCTCTGTGGTTTATCGCGTAATTGACAGCTTTCTCCAGCTTGCTGCCGCCGAGCGGCTTTAGTGTTTCGACCCATGCCCAGAACTTTTCCCAGACAGGCGGCTCCTTTTCCAGGCGTTTTGCTTTCCGCAGGTCCGGTTCCATGCCTTTGAGCCCTTTTTCAATGAAAAGAGCTTGTTGAAGAACATGAGCCCGATTTCAGCCGGGATTATGCTTTTCATTTGTTCCGGGCCTGGAAGCGGGATGTCTTTTACTTCCGTTTCTGAATTTATGTCCAGCAGTTTCAACTGCTTCTGCCGCTCTGTTGTAGCCCAGCAAATTAAAGTTCCTATCTCCCGCACAAAAACGTCAAATTATAATCTCAATTTTTATACACTGTCTATAAAAGTGTGCTACAGGAGGCGGCACGTTTTCCTCTTGACCATCCCATGTCATTCCGATATAGTTTTTATGGAACAAAAAAAAGAGAAAGAACAGCCCCTTCCACAGTTCGTTCTTTCTCTCGCATACCAGTGTGCCTGCCTTATACGGGATCATGTCCCTCTCATGAGGCTCCGGCACCACCGACATATATTATGATAAGAGAAAATTCCCTGTTTTGCAAGCTGGTTCGTATAAAAAGTTCATCAAAGATCCTGTTCGATTCCTTTATGGTAAGCGATGAATAACCTGCCGTCCCACAAGAACAGGATTTTGCCCTATAATGATAGCAACTTGGAGCGAATATCTACATCAGTTCTTGATCAAGCAGTCCGGCAGCCATCTGTCTGGCATCCGCTGCTGCTATCAGCTCCAAAATAACTATCAGGAGATGATGCTATGTCAAAGAAAATACGCAGCGACCAGGAATGGCTGGAGCTAATCCAGGAGTGCCGCGCCAGCGGCCTGTCTGTCAAAAACTGGTGCCAGACACGTTCTATATCCATAAAAACATTTTATAATAAAGCCGCAGATTTAAGAAAAAAGTCCTGTGGCATACCAGGATCACAGACAGCTGCTTCTGGGCAGAAACACGAAGTGGTTCCTCTGGAAATGGCTGCTGATCCGGTGCTTTATCCACAGGATCCCGCCGGTGGTGCAATGCAGGTCCCGTCTGCCCGTGTTGTTGTCACAGTCAGGATATCCGGATACCGTGTTGAAATCTTAGAAGGCGCTTCAGAAGACATCATTCGCAATACGCTTCTGGCGCTGGGATCTCTGTGTTAGGCGCATTGTCCGGTGATACAAAAGTTTATATCGTCACCGGGCGCACGGATATGCGGCGCAGCTTCGACGGCCTTATGGCCCTTATCCGCGACACTTACCAGATGGATCCTTATGCAGATGCACTGTACCTGTTCTGCGGCAGAAAAAGAAATACGCTCAAGGCTCTGTACTTTGACCAGACGGGATTTGTGCTCTGCACGAAACGGCTGGATAATGGAAAGTTCCAGTGGCCGCGCGATGCGAAAGAAGTCAGGCTGCTCACCCGCCAGCAGCTGCGCTGGCTTCCGGAAGGACTCTCCATCTGCCAGCCGAATGCAGTGCAGCCTTCCGGCAGGAAAGATTTCTGACCTTTTGTGCATTATGATGAAATTTAAAAATTTATTTTCCGGCGGCTGGCGCCGTTTTTGAAAGTTATCCACGCTGCCGGATTTTTCGGGCGGGCTGTCCGCATATGCCGCTGCCCTGCCCTCGGAATACTGTGGACAAACTGCCTTAAAAACAGCATTTAGAAGTTTTTTTCACCATTTTCCAATCCGTCAAACTGCCTATCATGCAGTTATGGACGGTTTGATTTCACCCCCGCATTTCTTTATAATTTATAATATAAGCAGAAAGAAATACGGAGGGGCGCATATGCCGGCTGATAATGAAGAATACACACGGCTGTTGGAAGAAATGGTGGAACAGATGAAAGCGCATATACTGTCCCAGGATGCACGCATCCTGGAACAGGAACAGACGATCGCGGACCTGCGCTCCCTTGTGGATGACCTGCGTCTTTTGAAGGCCGGCCTGGAGGAGACGCTTGAAGAATTCAAGCGCCAGCTGTTCGGAACAAAAAGCGAAAAAACAAAAACCTCTCAGGCCAATGCCGCAGTGGAAACAGAAGATCCAGCCTCAAAAACAACGGTAAAAGAACACACACGGGCAAAAAAGAAAAAAACAACAAGGGATGAACGCTATGCAGACATCCCTGTCCGTGATGTCGTTATACCTGTCCCGGACAAAGACCGCCGCTGTCCGTACTGCAATGCGGAAATGATGCCGCTCGGGCGTAAGGAAGTCCGCACAGAGCTGCGCATAACCCCGGCAAAAGTGGAACGTGTCCGTTATATGCAGGAGGAGCTGATCTGTCCGGAATGCCGTAAGGACGGTGACGGGACGATCGTACAGGCGCAAACGCCTGCGCCTTTGCTGCCGCACAGCCCGGCATCGCCGTCTGCTGTAGCATATGTCATGTTTGATAAAAGCTTTGCAAGTGTCCCATACTACCGCCAGGAAGCCTGCATGGCCCAGCTTGGCCTGAAACTGCCTCGTGAGACCATGGCGAACTGGTATATCAGATGCGCCCTGGAATATTTCCAGCCGGTATATGACCGTCTGCATGGACTCCTCCTGCAGAGAGGGGTCATCCATGCGGATGAAACCACATGCCAGGTGCTGCGTGAAAAAGGGAGGGCCGCAGAATCCACTTCGTATATGTGGCTGTATTTAAGCGGAAGCGATGGCCTGCCGCCGATCGTGCTTTACGAATACCAGGCGGGGCGCAGCGGGGATTTTCCAAAGGCATTCCTGGATGGATTTTCCGGCATCGTACAGTGCGACGGGTACAGCGGCTATAACAAGGTAGAAGATGTAATACTCGCTGTGTGCTGCGCACACTGCCGCAGGAAGTTTTACGAAGCCCTCCCGACAGAGCGGCAGAAGCAGTTGAAACTGCTGGACATAAATTCAGAAACGGAAGTAAAAGACATCCCGCTTCCAGGCCCGGAACAAATGAAAAGCATAATCCCGGCTGAAATCGGGCTCATGTTCTTCAACAAGCTCTTTTCATTGAAAAAGGGCTCAAAGGCATGGAACCGGACCTGCGGAAAGCAAAACGCCTGGAAAAGGAGCCGCCTGTCTGGGAAAAGTTCTGGGCATGGGTCGAAACACTAAAGCCGCTCGGCGGCAGCAAGCTGGAAAAAGCTGTCAATTACGCGATAAACCACAGAGAAACGCTGCAGAGCTATCTGTTGGACGGCAGATGCGAATTGTCAAACAATGCAGCGGAGCGGCGTGCAAAATCTTATGCCATCGGAAGGAAAAATTCCCTGTTCCATACATCCGTTGCGGGTGCTAAAGCAGGTGCGCTTGTTTACAGCATGATAGAAACTGCAAAGGCCAATAAGTTAAATGTATTCCAGTATCTTTATATCCTGCTGCTGTATATGCCCGATCATAAAGATGATCCTGCTGCGGTTGAAATACTTCTTCCATGGAGCAGTTTTATCAAAGAACACTGTACAGGGCTGATTGATGTTGAAACGATAACACCTGAAAACAAGCCTCAGCTGCCGCTATAAACTATTTTACACCTAAACATATCATCAGGGGAACGGTAGGTTGTTCATCGCTTACCCTTTATGGCCGGATTCCGTTCGGAACTGCAGACCTGTCCCTGCTGTGGGGGAAAGGGATCCTGCCGCATCCATGCCTACTATGACCGCTCCCTGGTGGACTTTATAGGCGGCACCCAGGTCCGCCACAGCCTCTGCATCATGCGCCTTATCTGTACCTGTGGCCATACCCATGCCATCCTCCCGGACTTCATCATTCCCTACTCCGGCTACGGCCTGTTCTTCCTTCTACGTGTCCTGGCGGAGTATTTCCTGCGCCTTTCCACTGTGGAAAGGCTATGCGAACGCTTCGGCATCACCCTTTCCCAGCTGCGCCGGTGGCTGCAGCTCTTTCGGGTGCAGAAGGAAGATTGGCTCGGCGTGCTTTCCTCCATGGAGGTTTCCGGCCTTTCCTTCCTTAAGTCCCTGCTCACGCAGCCGGCTTATTCGGATTTCGCCTCCGCCTTTGTCCGCCGTTTTACAAAGTCCTTCCTCCAGTCCCATAAAAATCCGGCGCCTTACTGCCAACAGGTGTTCGGCCCATGAACTGTTTTCCTCCAACCACACGCCATGGGCATGGCTTTCCTCCCGTTTCTGCCCCATAATGGGGGAAAACCACTTAAGGAGGACATTTCTATGGACAACAATCAAAAAAAACTTTCAGACGCAGCCGCCATGGCGCAGTTCCGCCTCGCTCTCATAGCGCCGGTCATCCATGGCCTTTATCCCGATGCGTCCAGGAACGCCTATTACCAGAGAGTCACGGAAAAGCCCCTCGCCCTGCCTGACGGCTCCGTGTTCCAGTACAGCCCCAAGACCCTCAGCAAATGGGTGTCCCTCTACCAGAACGGCGGCATCGACGCCCTCATGCCGCAGGAGCGTTCCGATAAGGGCTCCACACGGGTACTCCCAGACACGGCCATCGAGGAGATCTACCGCCTCAAGGAGGCCTTCCCACGGCTGAACGCTACACAGATCCACCGGCACCTCGTTGAAGAAGCCTTCATCCCTGCCACAGTCAGCGTCTGCGCCGTCCAGCGCTTCGTCAGGAAACATGACCTGAAATCGGCACGCAACCCCGGCATGCGGGACAGGAAGGCATTTGAAGAAGATGCCTTTGGGAAGATGTGGCAGGCCGATACCTGTTACCTGCCTTTTATCACGGAGGACGGACGGCGCAGGAGAGTCTACTGCATTATGATTATTGATGACCATTCCCGTTTTCTGGTGGGCGGCGGCCTCTTCTATAACGATAATGCCTATAACTTCCAGAAGGTGTTGAGGGATGCCGTGGCCGCCCATGGAATCCCGGCGAAGCTCTATGTCGACAACGGATGCAGCTATTCAAATGAGCAGCTCTCCCTCATCTGCGGCTCCATCGGGACGGTCCTTTTGCATACAAAAATTCGTGACGGCGCTTCCAAGGCTAAGATAGAACGCCAGTTCAGGACGCTGAAAGAAACCTGGCTCTATACACTGGACATGGATTCCATCACCTCGCTGGCGCAGTTTAACGGGCTGCTTAAGGACTATATGCGCACCTACAATACGTCTGTCCATTCCGGTATTGGCACCACGCCCATGCAACGCTACCAGCAGACACGCTCCTCCATCCGAAGCCCTAAGTCCAGGGAGTGGCTGGAGGAATGTTTCCTGAACCGCATCACCAGGAAGGTGAACAAGGACTCTACCGTCTCCATCGACAAGGTGTCCTATGACGTTCCCATGCAGTTCATTTCTTCAAAAGTGGAGATCCGTTTCCTGCCGGACGACATGTCCTCCGCCTTCATCCTTTGTGAGGGGGCGCATTACCCCATCCGGCCTACGGATAAGAACGAGAACTGCAGGACGAAACGCAACAACACGCCCTCCATCGATTATTCAAGGATCGGGGGTGAGGTCTGATGTTCCGTTCCTACTATGGGTTTTCCTTCAATCCCTTTGACAAACAGAACGCAAGAGAAAAGGACCGGTTCCTCTCAAAGGACATCTCCGAGATGACGTCCCGCCTGGACTACTTAAAGGACACAAGGGGTATAGGACTCTTTACCGCACGCCCCGGCATGGGCAAATCCTTCGCCCTGCGCTGCTTTGCAAAGAACCTCAATCCAAACCTCTACCACATGGAGTACATCTGCCTCTCCACCGTCAGCGTCATGGAATTCTACCGCCAGCTCTGCTCTGTCCTGGGGCTAGAGCCAAGGGGCGGCAAGCCTGGGATGTTCCGCGCCGTACAGGAGCAGATCCTCTACCTTTACAAGGACAAGAAGCAGCCCCTCCTCCTGGCCGTCGATGAGGCACAATACCTCTCTACCGGCATCCTGGAGGACATCAAGATGCTCATGAACTATGGGTATGACTCCCTGAACTGCTTCACGCTCATCCTCTGCGGCGAGCCCCACCTGAACAGCACCCTGAAAAAGCCCGTCCATGAGGCCCTGCGCCAGAGGATCACAGTGCACTACAACTTTTCCGGGCTCTCAGACTCCGAAGTGGCGCAGTACATCCTCCACAAGATCGCCTGTGCCGGAGGCGCAGCCTCCATCATCGACCAGGCGGCGCTTTCTGCCGTCCACAGTCACTCCCAGGGGAGCCCCCGCCTGGTGGACAACCTGATGACCGACGCGCTGACTCTAGGGGCACAGATGGACAAGAAAGTGATCGATACGGATGTCATCCTGGCTTCTGTCAGCAGCCAGAATCTCGGATAGGAGGAATGGAACATGAATTATACCTGTATCCTGAAAAGCGGTTCCCGCAAGGAGACCTGGACGGGGCAGATCATCCTGCTGAGCACGGGGAACGGATGGTATGAAGCTGAGATCAATGGGCGGGGGACTTACTTCCACATCCTCGCCGGACGGCATAAATATGGGAACTACCTGTGCATCCCTAACCATGATGTAGGGTGCGAGCTCTCCGATTTCTCCGATATCTTTTGGAATGAAGAAAGGATCGGCTCCCTGATGCGGAAGGTGGATGCAGTGACTGTCGCCACCGGCCTGGTTCATCTTCCTGTTCTGGCCGACAAGCAGGAGAAAAACTAAATTTTTCATATGGGCCGTGTGTCTCATGATGGGATCCATGGCCTTTTGCATTTCAGGTGGAAAAACAATACCGACAACAACGTGCAGCATTTTTGACAGGACTATGCATTTGCAGACAGCACTGCGCAGTCAATAGGATAAATGTCGGAAAAATAATTCGCTGTTTGCGTTTCCATCAATTTGCCGTCCGACACTCTGTCGGGAGGGCTTCGTAAAACTTCCTGCGGCAGTGTGCGCAGCACACAGCGAGTATTACATCTTCTACCTTGTTATAGCCGCTGTACCCGTCGCACTGTACGATGCCGGAAAATCCATCCAGGAATGCCTTTGGAAAATCCCCGCTGCGCCCCGCCTGGTATTCGTAAAGCACGATCGGCGGCAGGCCATCGCTTCCGCTTAAATACAGCCACATATACGAAGTGGATTCTGCGGCCCTCCCTTTTTCACGCAGCACCTGGCATGTGGTTTCATCCGCATGGATGACCCCTCTCTGCAGGAGGAGTCCATGCAGACGGTCATATACCGGCTGGAAATATTCCAGGGCGCATCTGATATACCAGTTCGCCATGGTCTCACGAGGCAGTTTCAGGCCAAGCTGGGCCATGCAGGCTTCCTGGCGGTAGTATGGGACACTTGCAAAGCTTTTATCAAACATGACATATGCTACAGCAGACGGCGATGCCGGGCTGTGCGGCAGCAAAGGCGCAGGCGTTTGCGCCTGTACGATCGTCCCGTCACCGTCCTTACGGCATTCCGGACAGATCAGCTCCTCCTGCATATAACGGACACGTTCCACTTTTGCCGGGGTTATGCGCAGCTCTGTGCGGACTTCCTTACGCCCGAGCGGCATCATTTCCGCATTGCAGTACGGACAGCGGCGGTCTTTGTCCGGGACAGGTATAACGACATCACGGACAGGGATGTCTGCATAGCGTTCATCCCTTGTTGTTTTTTTCTTTTTTGCCCGTGTGTGTTCTTTTACCGTTGTTTTTGAGGCTGGATCTTCTGTTTCCACTGCGGCATCGGCCTGGGAGGTTTTTGTTTTTTCGCTTTTTGTTCCGAACAGCTGGCGCTTGAATTCTTCAAGCGTCTCCTCCAGGCCGGCCTTCAAAAGACGCAGGTCATCCACAAGGGAGCGCAGGTCCGCGATCGTCTGTTCCTGTTCCAGGATGCGTGCATCCTGGGACAGTATATGCGCTTTCATCTGTTCCACCATTTCTTCCAACAGCCGTGTGTATTCTTCATTATCAGCCGGCATATGCGCCCCTCCGTATTTCTTTCTGCTTATATTATAAATTATAAAGAAATGCGGGGGTGAAATCAAACCGTCCATAACTGCATGATAAGCAGTTTGACGGATTGGAAAATGGTGAAAAAAACTTCTAAATGCTGTTTTTAAGGCAGTTTGTCCACAGTATTCCGAGGGCAGGGAAGCGGCATATGCGGACAGCCCGCCCGAAAAAATCCGGCAGCGTGGATAACTTTCAAAAACGGCGCCAGCCGCCGGAAAATAAATTTTTAAATTTCATCATAATGCACAAAAGGTCAGAAATCTTTCCTGCCGGAAGGCTGCACTGCATTCGGCTGGCAGATGGAGAGTCCTTCCAAAAGCCAGCGCAGCTGCTGGCGGGTGAGCAGCCTGACTTCTTTCGCATCGCGCGGCCACTGGAACTTTCCATTATCCAGCCGTTTCGTGCAGAGCACAAATCCCGTCTGGTCAAAGTACAGAGCCTTGAGCGTATTTCTTTTTCTGCCGCAGAACAGGTACAGTGCATCTGCATAAGGATCCATCTGGTAAGTGTCGCGGATAAGGGCCATAAGGCCGTCGAAGCTGCGCCGCATATCCGTGCGCCCGGTGACGATATAAACTTTTGTATCACCGGACAATGCGCCTAACACAGAGATCCCAGCGCCAGAAGCGTATTGCGAATGATGTCTTCTGAAGCGCCTTCTAAGATTTCAACACGGTATCCGGATATCCTGACTGTGACAACAACACGGGCAGACGGGACCTGCATTGCACCACCGGCGGGATCCTGTGGATAAAGCACCGGATCAGCAGCCATTTCCAGAGGAACCACTTCGTGTTTCTGCCCAGAAGCAGCTGTCTGTGATCCTGGTATGCCACAGGACTTTTTTCTTAAATCTGCGGCTTTATTATAAAATGTTTTTATGGATATAGAACGTGTCTGGCACCAGTTTTTGACAGACAGGCCGCTGGCGCGGCACTCCTGGATTAGCTCCAGCCATTCCTGGTCGCTGCGTATTTTCTTTGACATAGCATCATCTCCTGATAGTTATTTTGGAGCTGATAGCAGCAGCGGATGCCAGACAGATGGCTGCCGGACTGCTTGATCAAGAACTGATGTAGATATTCGCTCCAAGTTGCTATCATTATAGGGCAAAATCCTGTTCTTGTGGGACGGCAGGTTATTCATCGCTTACTTTGCGTCTGCCATATTTTCAATCCTTTCCTTGCATGAAAAAAAGACAATCTGATGTGACTGTCTTTCTCCCTGAAAACAAAAAAGCAGCGAACTGTTCTCTGATCCGAAAACAAATTCACTGCTTTACTGTCTGTGTTATTTCGTTACTGTGATTATGCCAGCACAGGCTCTCTTTTTCTAATGACAGCCTCTACTTCTTCAATAGTCTTTTCTACACATTCTGCTATCTGCTCTAATGTATAGCCTTTCCTGTGCATATTCATTATTACGCCTGCTATGGCATTATCTGTTGCATTTTCCCTGATTCCCTGTGAAAGATTACACATAGCGCTCATATCCTTTCTCAATTTGTCATCTACCGGAATACTATACTCTGTTCTTATAATTCCTAATTTTTCATCAACGGTCAACTCCATTGAAAGCAACGTACTCAGCAGACGGTGCAGCTCATACTTCTCATCATGCTCCGGAAGTTCATTTGCTATACCAATCAGGACAATATTCAGCAGGTCAAGCCCGCCTTTCCACGGATAGGAACCAAGCAGATCGTCTTTCGCAAGATGCACATAAGCCATACTGCTTTCGTCCATGCCCATACACACCCAAATACTGAATACACGCCTGATGTCATTATAGTTTGTCTTGACAAAATCCCTTTCCTTTTGCGAGGAAACAAGGCGGCTCACATAGAAAACTGCCCTGTTCAGGATATGGTAACTTGTCGGTTCATCCTTCTGTGCTTCCACGTTCACAATAACCTGTGAGATACCGTCTTTCATCCGCACATAAAAGATAATGTCAAACCTTACAAGCCCCTCATTAATCTCCGCATTTTCCGTATTCATTCCAACAATGCGCTGGCCGTTTTCTTCCTTTCCGGCATTGGTCAGACCTGTCTCTACTGGAACCACACCGATCAATGGCTCTCCCTCGATATAGGACACCACTTCTTTCGGGTTCATTCCCCGGAACTCATCAACGGTCTTTACCAAGATATGCGCCAGAATGATCTTATTACCCAACAGGCGTTTTGCCTTATCATCATATTGTGCGTCCTGGTCTGCTGCCCTGACCGCATTTTTAATTTCAGTGTCTATTGACATATCCACAGCCATAACCTCCTTTTGCTCACTTGCAGGAAATGTAAAAGCCATTCCCCAAAGGTATATGACCTCTAAATCATTATACCTTGAAATTCCCGCTAAATCAATCGGAACTTTTTAGATGACATGTCAGAAACAGTTGGTATCTCAAATATTATAAAATCGTTATAGCGTTTCCTCCTTCCCCTTCGCTTTTTCAATACTCAATTTGTCTGTTCCAGACACTTTCGCTTTGAACGTTTCCAATTTCTCTCTCAGCGATGTCCGCTGCACAGGCTTGTCAGCCATTGCCGCCGCCAGTTTCGCCCCCTGCGGTTTTCCATTGTCCACTGCGTAATTATGCCTTGCGTTTTCTACCGGGTATGGAATCGGCATATCCATAGAGCTTTCTCCTGTTTCCGGCTTTATGGAAGCCTCTTCCTCCTGCCCTGACTTCTGGACATCATGTCCAGAAGTTTCCTGTCCTTCGTTTTCTTCCTCCGGCGCATCATCCATGCCGAGTGCGTCATCACCCTTTTCGTCCATATTGAGCAGGGCATTTAAGGCGGATAAGCGTTCCAGCTTCTCCGCAAGTTCCGCTTCCTGTGCGAATGGCTTTGTAACCTCCACTTTTGCGGTTTCAAGCTGACGCTCCACTGTTTCCAGTTTCGTCTGCGCTTCAGCAAGCTGTTTCGGCATGGATTCCAGTGCGTGGTTGATACGGGCAATATTGCCGAGCGGGTCAGAGCCGATCTCAAGGTTGTTACCATGCCGCCTACGGCGGCACAAATGATAATGAAAGCTGTCAACTTTCCGTTTTCAGTTTATATAAGCCATAAATTGTAGTATCCTTGTTTCAGGAACATCGGTACACTACAGAGCACGTTATAACATCTGGAGATCCAGAGTCCGAAAGGTTATCAGTCGCCGCTATCCTTCCTGCATAAATGATTGGTGATTTTAAAGCCCGTATACTTATGAATATGCCCGCTCCAACAGGGCTCCCGCAGGGATAGCAGTCAATGCCGGTATTCCCGTTTCAGCCCTGCCATTTTGGAAAGGAGACAGAACATGGCAGTTAAAAACAATAGAAACCAGGTGAAACATCTCAAATCCGGAGGTTCCTACTCCTCCGAAGAACTGCGGTTCCTGAGATTAGACGACGGCACCACGGTTGTCCATTCAGCGGATGGGGATATCAGGCGCCCCGTCTGTGCAGCTATTGACGTGCACAAAGAAATCCTGATGGCAGCCGTCTGTAAAACCGACACGGAGACGCTCAAGGCAACCTTTTACGTCAGGAAGTTTACAACAATGAACAGCGATATCCGCAGCATGGCCCTCTGGCTGAAAGAGTACGGTGTGCAGGATGTCTGCATGGAGTCGACCGGGAAATACTGGATCCCTGTATTCAACATCCTAGAGCAGAACAGCATAAAACCCATTCTGACTCATCCCAAATATGTGAAACAGGCAAAGGGACAGAAAACGGATTTCCGGGACGCCGTCCATATGGCCAGCATGTTCCGTATGGATCTGGTCGTTTCCTCATACATCCCGCCTGCCGACATCCGTGACCTCCGGGAACTGTGCCGTTACCGGCTTAAGCTTACCTATATGCGGACTTCTGAGAAGAACCGTTTCCAGAACTCCATGACAATCTCAAAGGTGCGGCTGGACAGTGTGTTCTCAGACCCGTTTGGAAAATCGGCATCCGCCATCATGGAGTACCTCATCTCCACGGAGCCAGACGAAGTCAGCGACGATGAAATCCTGCGCCTGATATACAGACGGGGCAATATGAAGGCATCAGATGAAGACATCCTGGACAGCATCCACGGCTATGAATTCATTGGTGTACAGCGGGACAAGCTTCAGATCATCAGCCTGCACCTTTCCCAGATTGAAGAATGCATCGGCCTGATCGACAGGAAGCTGGAATACTACCGCCAGAAATATACCGGCATCATCCGGCATCTCACTACGATGGTCGGGATCACGCCGGCATCCGCCTTATACATCCTTGGCGAGATCGGCACGGACATGTCCGTCTGGCGGGATGACGCCTCCCTTGCATGCTGGGCAGGCCTTTCACCCGCAAACAACGCAAGCGCAGGGAAGAAGAAATCTACCAGGATAGGAAACGGCGGCCATTACCTCAAGCCGCTGCTCGTCCAGTGTGCGCTTGCCGCCGTGAAGAGCACGAAGAAAGATCCGTACTTCCGCCGTAAATACGAAACGCTGAAAAAGCGCCGGGGGCACAAAAAGGCCATCATTGCCATAGCGAGGAAGATGCTCGTGGCAATTTACCACATGATCCGGGATGATGCGGACTTCCTCCCTGTTGACCATAGGGAAATCATACAGAATACTAAAACCACAAAAGGGCTGAACTTAAAAAATGTCATCGCTTTCTTAAAAGACCAGGGAGCCGATGATGACACGATCCGTCTGGTAGAAGTGCAATGCTCCGGCAAAGTGCCGGAAACCGCGGATGCCTGTGGTAAAGCATCTGCTGACAAAGAGGCAAAAGAAAAGCAATCCGCTTCAGAATGCGCAGATGCATTTCAACCAATACAGGAATCTGTAAACGGGAGTCCGGTACTTATCTCCGGCTCCTAACAGGGTCGTACCCTAAATCATCATCAAAAAGATCCTGCGATGGCAGCTGCTACAGCCTAAAACGAATTGCTGTAGCTTATTTTACCATACCGTATCCCGTTTGAAAAGAGCCCCTTTGATGGGGAGGGGGATTTTATGCCCTTTTGACATCTTCTTAAGCCACAAAGCTTTCATACTTGTCCTCGCACCACTGGCTGTAGGCGCTGTAAAGCTGCTTTGACGTGGCGTGTGTGCCTTTCTCAAGCCGGATATAGCCCTCCGACTGCATGAATACGATGATGTTGTTCCCGTCCTGCATGGCTTTTGTCAGGTTGTCCTCCGCCCTCTGGCTTATGGTGAAACGGTATCCGTTGTCAATCAGGCGGTGCAGCCCCTCAAGACACCATAGGAATATCCCCTCTGCTTCAGCAATCAGCTTTTCGTCGAGGAACGGGTCATCTTCCCTGTCCGGCCTGCGCTCTTTGACTGTAAGGACAATCTGCCGCCGGAAAAAGCCGTAGGAACGGTCATACAGCGAACCGAGGTTGCCATTCCCGAAGCAGATGAACCTCACGCATAGATACCCCTGCTCGCTCTGTTTCCCCTTGCGCTCCAAATCCGTTTTATCTTCCAGTGTCACTATGGATTTGATGTTGTTCGTCTGCGGCAATGCCTCCAGCTTCATGTCATCATCAAGCATCAGCAGTTTCCATTCAAGGTCTGCCCGTGCGAAGCGGTCAACCTCCACCTTCTGTATGCTGCCCGTGTTCATGCTGTCACCGAGCAAAGCACGAAGCACCCTGCCGATGCGTGACTTGCCCTCCCCGCCTTTGCCCATGACAATCATCATTTTCTGCCCCTTTGTCGTGGGCTGCAGCACATATCCCATAAATTCCTGCAAAGTGATGATGTCCTCCGGCTCCAATAACTGCCCTACAAAGGAAAGCCACTGTGACGGCTCAGGCGCATCCGGCGCATACCGCACCGGGAGCCTGTTCATGCAGAACTCTTTCTGTGCGGAAAAATCCCCCGACAGGAAATAGGTTCCGTTCGCCACATGGATACGGTCTGTCAGGTAGGGTATCGGCGGGGAGTAGCACCTGATCCGCAGCGCATCCAGGAGCGTTGTCGCCTTTTTTGCGATGCCTGATGTGACATAAGGCGCAATCTTGTAGTATATCTCCGCTTTAATCTGCTCCGCATCACCGATTGCCCCGTTTACGTCAAAAAAAGTGCCGTGTATGCACTTCATAGGGTGCCCTGCGAGGAAATCCTCACAGAAAAGCACGTCATTGACTTTGCTCCCGTCAAACCATGTTTCCGGCTGTGACGCCCGCTCCATTTTCTCCATTGTCTTTTCCAATGCCACCCTCTGCTCCGGCGACACACTGTTCCAGTCTTCTTTCAATTTTCAACACTTCCTCTCCATAATCCGCTACTAACTGCACACGCTCCGATAGCGGAGCGTACAATAACACATCAAGCAGATACTCAATATAGTCTTTCTTTTCCAACGCTTCACAGAATAACGGGTTCCATTCCCCATCCGGCTCCTGCGGCACATACTGTTCTTTCCACTGCCTTAAACAGCACAGGTAATCGGAAATCACACGGAAGCACCTCTTTTCCGCCCTCTCAAACCTCTGCTCCGGTGATAATCTCCGCTTACGTTTTGGCGGCGGCTTCCTGCCCCTGTTATCCTCAAAACTGATACCGAAATCCGACGCAATCCGCAACGCCGCTTCCTTCTTCCCAAGCCCGTAAAACTTTGCCACAAAATCAATGGCATCGCCCTTTTCCCCGCATCCGAAACAGTAATAGCGGCTGTCTATCTTCATGCTCGGATTTTTGTCTTTGTGGAACGGGCAGACCGCCATGCCGCTGCGGTTTATTTTTATCCCGCAATGCTCCGCCGCCTGCCTTGCGGTAATGCCGTTTTCCCTTATCGCTTCAAATACATTCATTGAAACCTCCATGCACGCAAAAAAGGCAGCTACAAACCTGTCAAATAGGTTCATAACTGCCTTAACGCTGTGTAAATCAATTATCAGTGGACAATGCCCACAATCATTCTCACTTAGTAAGCGATGAATAACCCACCGTTCCACAGGAACTTGATTTTGCTCTATAATGGTATCAGCTTGGAGCGGATGTCCACATCAGTTCTTGATAAAGTAGCCCGGCAGCCGTTTATTGCTTTTCCTGCGGCTCCACTACTGCCATCCATTCCAAAAATAATAATCAGGAGATGATGCTATGTCAGAGAAAAAGAAAACCCGCAGTGACCAGGAATGGCTGGAGCTGATCCAGGAATGCCGCACGAGCGGCCTGCCTGACAGAGAATGGTGCCGGCTGCATTCCATATCCATAAAAACATTTCATAACAAAGTTTCAGACCTAAAGAAAAAATCCTGTATCATACCAGATCCGCAGGCGGCCCCATCCAGGCAGGTGCACGAAGTGGTTCCACTGGAGCTGGGCAGCAGCCCTGTCCCTGATCCAGGCTGCGCTGCAAGTGATACGCTGCCGGTTCCAGCAGCCCATGCTGCCATCACGGTCAGGATGCCGGGGTACAGCATTGAAATTGCAGACGGTGCTTCAGAAGATACCATACGGAATACGCTTCTGGCGCTGGGGAGGCTGTGCTGTTAGGTGCATTGTCCAGTGACACGAAAGTTTATATCGTCACTGGATGCACCGATATGCGGCGCAGTTTTGACGGCCTTATGTCCCTGATCCGGGACACTTACCAGATGGACCCTTATGCGGACGCCCTTTATCTGTTTTGCGGCCGGAAAAGAAATACGCTAAAGGCCTTGTACTTTGACCAGACGGGTTTCGTGCTTTGCACAAAACGCCTGGACAATGGAAAATTCCAGTGGCCGCGGGACGCTTCGCAAGTAAGGCCGCTTACCCGCCAGCAGCTGCGATGGCTTCTGGAGGGACTCTCCACCTGCCAGCCAAAGGCGGTGCAGCCTTCCGGCAGGAAGGACTTCTGAATTTTTGTGCATTATGTAGAAATTTAAAAATTTTTTTCCAGCGCTGCAAGCCGCCAGGGAATGTTGTCCACGACGCTGTTTTTTTCCGGAATGCTGTCCACGCATAACGCAGCGCCAGGCCGCAAAACTGTGGATAACCTGCATGAAAAATGCTGTTTTTAAGCCTTTTTCCTGTATTTGGCGGCAGTTTCCAGTCCGTCATTGTGCCTATCGCGCAGGTATGGGCGGTTTGATTTCATCCCCGCGTTTCCTTATAATGTAAGTAAATGGAAACGAGGAGGGCGCACATGCCAGTTAATATGGAAGATTATATCCGGCTGCTGGAAACAATGGTGGAGCAGCAGAAAATGCAGATACAGTCCCAGGACGCACGCATCTTGGAGCAGGAACAGACCATAGCACAACTGCGCGCCCTTGTGGATGAACTGCGCCTTTTAAAGTCCGGCCTGGAGGAAACGCTTGAAGAATTTAAGCGCCAGCTGTTCGGCACAAAAAGCGAGAAGACAAAAACTCCGCCAGCCAGTGCCGGGGATGAACCGGAAAACCCGCCTGCAAAAACAACGGTGAAAGAACACACCCGGACGAAAAAGAAGAAAGCCGCGAGGGATGAGCGTTATGCGGACATCCCTGTCCGCGATGTCATAATCCCTGTCCCGGATAAGGACCGGCTCTGCCCGTACTGCAATGCGCAAATGATCCTGCTTGGGTATAAACAAGTCCGCACAGAACTGCGCATAACCCCGGCAAAAGTGGAGCGTGTCCGCTATATGCAGGAAGAACTGATCTGCCCGGAATGCCGTAAAGACGGCGACGGCACAATCGTGCAGGCGCAGACGCCTGTACCTCTTATGGCGCACAGCCCGGCGTCGCCGTCTGTTGTTGCGTACGTCATGTTTGATAAAAGTTTCGTAAGCGTCCCATACTACCGCCAGGAGGCCTGCATGGCCCAGCTTGGATTGGAACTGCCGCGTGAAACCATGGCGAACTGGTACATAAAATGTGCCATGGAATATTTCCAGCCGGTATATGACCATATGCACCGGCTTCTCCTGCAGAGGGATATTATCCATGCGGATGAAACAACCTGTCAGGTGCTGCGCGAAAAGGGGAAAGCCGCAAAAGCCACATCCTACATGTGGATGTATTTGAGCGGGAGCGACGGCCTGGCGCCAATCGTGCTCTATGAATACCAGGCGGGGCGCAGCGGCGTTTTCCCAAAGGCTTTCCTGGAAGGTTTCTCCGGCATCGTGCAGTGCGATGGGTACAGCGGCTATAACCAGGTAGAGGATGTGGTCCTTGCCATATGCTCTGCGCACTGCCGCAGAAAATTTTACGAAGCCCTCCCGGCAAAACGGCAGAAAAAACTGAAGCTGCTGGACATAAATTCAGAAACGGAAGTAAAAGACATCGAGCTTCCAGGTCCGGAACAGATGAAAAGTATGATTCCGGCTGAGATCGGGCTCGTGTTTTTCAACAAGCTCTTTTTCATTGAAAAAGGGCTCAAAGGCATGGAACCAGAAAAGCGACGGGAAAAACGCCTGGAAAAGGAGGCGCCTGTCTGGGAAAAGTTCTGGACATGGATTGAAACGCTAAAACCGCTTGGCGGCAGCAAGCTGGAAAAAGCCGTCAATTATTCAGTAAACCACAGAGAGACACTGCAGAGCTATATGCTGGACGGCAGATGCGAACTTTCTAATAATAAAGCCGAACGCTGCGCGAAATCCTATGCGATTGGCAGGAAGAACTCTCTGTTCCACGCATCTGTCGCCGGGGCAGAAACAACCGCGCTTGTTTACAGTATAATAGAGACCGCAAAAGCGAATAAGCTGAATGTA
The DNA here is from genome assembly GCF_000364225.2 of Eubacterium plexicaudatum ASF492. Classification (GTDB taxonomy): domain Bacteria; phylum Bacillota; class Clostridia; order Lachnospirales; family Lachnospiraceae; genus Eubacterium_J; species Eubacterium_J plexicaudatum. The sequence goes on along the minus strand of NZ_AQFT02000001.1, from coordinate 818,930 downwards.
TTCCAATACCTTTATGTCCTGCTGCTGTACATGCCTGAGCATAAAGAGGATCCTGATGCAGTTAAAACGCTTCTTCCGTGGAGTGATTTTATCAAAGAACGCTGCACAGGACTGATCGATGTTGAAACGATAACACCTGAAAACAAACCTCAATTGCCAATATAGACTATTTTACACCTAAACGGAACATATGTGGAACGGTAGGTTATTCATCGCTTACCTTTTATCGACCTGAATGCCAGCCGCGGCATACCGAAATCCATTCCGGATGAAATTATAATCGATAAGGATGGAACACCCATCTGCCAGGCCGGTTACCGGATGGTATACTGGGGCTATTGCTCCGGCCGCAGCCGGTGCAAATGGCGCTGCCCGCTGGCCTGCCGCAAAGTGGATGACTGTCCGTGCCGGGATAAATGCTCCAAATCCCCATATGGACGGTGTGTCTATACAAAACCGGAATGGGACGCGCGCCTTTATCCTCCGGTTGCCAGAGGGACACGGGAATATAAAAAATTTATAAAAACCGCACATCCTGCGAACGTGTAAACAACCGCATCCTGAACGATTACCATCTGCATGCCATGGGCATCCACCGAAGAAAAAGATATACTTTCTTTGCGGTAATTGCCGGCATAAACATCCATGCAGATGCATGGATGAAAAAACAAAGCAAAGGCTCCGCCGACGAAACGGCATCCATACAATTTAACTAAATAGATAATTTTAAACAGCTCCTATAGTACAAGGGAGAAGTGCGCACAAAATTAAGAACTATTATTATAAGCAGACTGGTTGTTGTACATATTCCATGCAGATACTAACCAATGTTCATTTTTGTATAATTTTCAATCCACTATTCAAGAGTTTCCGAGAGCACTCCGCTGGAGTACTCTCGGAAACTCACAGTCCTTGAAAACACTGTGGTTTCAAAGCGCTCCGTTTTTTCTTTACCTCCACTTTTCAGTGAATTTTTTACACTATTTCTTTATTTTTTATCAGAAAATTTTCAAATCCCTATTGACAAACCTGCCATTTTGTGCGGCCGTCTTAATTGCCAACAGGCAATTAAGACGGCCCTTCGATTAAGGAAATAAGCACTTTTAAACACGATCGAAGGAGAACACACATATGATAAAAATTGGCAGTCCCATCAGGAATACCTGAATTTCCTGCATGAGGCTAAAATTCATTTTGATTCTTCCCAGCGCGCCAGGCTGACCGGTGAGTGTGTCGCTGCAAGGGAAAAACTCCGACTCTTGAATCTTGATTCTGTTATGGAGCTTTTAGAAACATACTATCCGCCGCTTGGCCGTCCAGCCATAAACCAGCCACAGATCCTGCGCTCCCTTGTCCTTATGCTGGATCAGGGCTTTACAGGCATTACCGCCTGGGTGGAAAAACTAAGTTCCGACAGCCTCCTGGCTTTTTTAATCGGCTGCTCGCCAGACTCCCTGCCGCCGCTTGGCTCTTATTATGATTTTATTGACCGTCTCTGGCTCCAGGATCAGCAGTTCCAGAAATCCGGCAGGAAAGATCTTTTTCCCGCCAATAAAAACAGCAGGCCCGCCAATAAGCCCGGAAAAGGGAAAAAACTCCCAAACCGGCATCCTGAAATTACTAAAATTATGGCTGATGAGGCTGTTTCTAGGGATGAATTCCCTTTTTATTATGAAAAGCTTCTCCATCAGGCATTCTGCGCCGCCGCCATCACTCCGTCCATGCAGCGCGGCCTTATAAATAAAGGCGGCATCACACTTTCCGGTGACGGAACCTGCGTCCATACACATGCCAGCCCTTACGGGCATAAAGTGTGCGACTGTCTGGATCACGGTCAAAACCGCTGCAACTGTCCGCGTCACTATTCAGATCCGGATGCCCATTGGGGATGGGACAGTGAACTTGGAACTTACTATTTTGGATATACGCTGTATATGCTGTCTTACCATGACAGCCGGCTTGGGATTGACCTTCCCCTGCATATCCGTTTCCTGGACGCAAGGCGCCACGACAGCGTCAGCGGGATTGTCACACTCAAAGAATTTCGTGATCGAAACCCCGGCTTGCCCATTCAAAACCTATGCTTTGATTCCGCAAATGACAATTATCCTACCTATAACCTCTGCAAAACATGGGGCATCCGGCCTTTTATTGACCTAAATGACAAACGCGGCAAGCCAAAATCCATTCCGGATGAAATTACAATTGACAAGGATGGAACGCCTGTCTGCCAGGCCGGCCACCGGATGGTATACTCTTAACTTGACCCACAATTATAACATATATTTTCGATAAGCAAGTAATGAGCAAAGAACCTCTAAGCCCTGACAAATAGAACGTGCTCCGGGCATACCATCGCTCGGAGCACCTTTTATTCCACTCAGAATCCCTAAATCATAAATCGCCTCTTTCAGTGTATATGTTTCAGGAATTTCTTTTGTTTTTCTTGCACAGCAGTATAATATTTTCCATTCTTCTTTATCAAACACAATTTCACTCGAGATTTCCGGACATATTTTTCCTAAATAAGTCAAATTTAGTATCTGCAGTGCGATAACCGAATATAGTAATGTTAAAAATTTTAATCTCTCATATTCCCTCGCCTGATTTTTCTCTATTTTGCATCCACTTTTTAAGATGAAATGAAAACGTTCTATTTTCCATCTGTGTGCATAACATTGTATCAGCTTTTCTATATCTTTTTCGTTTTTTACTCTTACCGTTGTTAGCAGAAACCATTCGGTTCCTTTTTTTCCGGATTCATGTACATAAATTGCTGTTAGTACAAGTTTTTCTCGTATATGTTTTTCTGTTCTCCTTTTTGGACAGTGAACCACAACCTCTTTATAATGATAATCCATTTTTACATTTCTGGCTGGAATGTGTTCTTTGGGATTCCTGCCCATCCTGACAACCATACTTCCAGCCACAGGAGACTGGTGGAGTTCATGAAAAATCTTTTTTCCGTCATCCACCATGCGGTTTTGCACTAGCCGAATCAGAAAATTTTCTCCCAAATCTGCAGCGTTCGAAAAAAATTCATAAAAATCTCCTTCACGGTCACATACTGTCAATACCGGAATATCTTCTGCAACCCTCTGATGAATTTCGTTCATTGTATGAATCCATCGGTAGCTCTCTTTTTCTTCTATTGGCCTGGAACGTTTTTCATCTTTTGTTCCAGAGTCATCCCTGCGTACATCCCTCGTATGTATTTCCTGATAAAGAAGGCCCAGGGGAATTCCCTGGTCTGTGGCCGCTATACAAGAATGTACAAGCATTCCCCTCTGTTCCGTACTGCAATGGTATCCCATTCCTTTGATTGCTTTCCGGTTTCCAAATCCAACAGATGTGGTATCCTGAATGGCAAGTATCCAATCTGCATCCGCATGTTTCATTTTTTCTACAGTTGCCCTAGATACACTATCCAACAGTTCATCCCTGGATACATCCTTATTACTAAAGAAGCGATACGCTGCTTTTGCAGAACTTCTGGATCCGGCTGCAGCCCAGGTGGATTTATCTGGCGCTGCAGCAAATGCATCCATAATTTTAAAAAAACGTGATTTCAAACGCTGATCAACAAATTTTACATCTACAAATTCCGTTTCCCAATTCGTATATTCTGCCGTCATACGGATCACCTCTTTTTCTTTAGTATAGCATAGAAACAAGAGGATATCCATATAAACTTGTGGGTCAAGTTAAGGGTATACTGGGGCTATTGCGCCGGCCGCAGCCGGTGTAAATGGCGCTGCCCGCTGGCCTGTAAAAAATTGGATTCCTGCCCATGCCGGCATAAATGCTCTGAATCACCATATGGGCGGTGCGTCTACACAAAACCTGACTGGGACGCGCGCCTTTACCCGCCCGTTGCCAGGGGCACGCGGGAATACAAAAAAATATATAAAAACCGCACATCCTGCGAACGGGTAAACAACCGCATCCTGAATGATTATCATCTGCATGCCATGGGCATACACCGAAGGAAAAGATATACTTTTTTTGCGGTAATTGCCGGCATAAACATCCATGCAGACGCATGGATGAAAAAACAAAGCAAAGACTCCACCGAATAAACGGCATCCATACGATTTAATTACATATTTAATTTTTAAGAGCGTCCTATAGCATAAGGGTGAAGTGCGCCCAAAATTAAGGACTATTCTTGTAAGTAAACACACTCTTGTGCATATCTCCCGCAGATTCAACTCAATGCTCTTTTTTGTATAAAGTTCAATCCATTATTCAAGAGTTTCCGAGAGTACTCCGCTGTTTGTGATGTTAATTGTAGATAAAGGAAGTTCTCGTATATGGGTACGTTCCTCAAAAAATTTTCTGCCTTTTCTTACAGTCAGCTAAAACCAGAAACTTTCTCTTTGAAGTAATAGCAAGCACTGCCTGTGTTCCCTCACAGGCTCTGATTTTCCCAAATCCCCCGGAGCGGGAATCTGGAAAATCTGCTTGTAGGGGGAAGCATCCCCCTAGCCCCCTCTGCGCTCAAAAATCATAAAATCTCCTGCCAAGATTTCTGATTTTTTTCACTGTTTTTTTGCACGAACAACCCCCATAGCAGGATTGAAGATTGTGTAAAATCCTTTCAAAAATCCAACACGGAAAGGAGATAATAAATGGCAAACCGTGAGCGCAAAAATGAGCTGAAAATATATCTAAGTGACAAGGAGCAATACATACTGGAGCAGAAAGTAAAAATCTCTGGCATGAAAAGCAAGTCCACTTTCCTCCGCCGCCTGATTTTGTACGGCTTTGTCTATGACATTGACTATTCAGACCTGCGGGAATACAACTACACGCTTGGAAAAATCAGCGGCAACTTAAACCAGATCGCCAAGCGAATGAACGCCACAGGCAACGTCTATAAAGCCGATGTGGAGGAAGTGAAAAAGCTGATGAAACAGGTGTGGGATACACAAAAATCCATGCTCTCAAAACAGCCCACCATGAAGCAGTAAGCCCAAACGGAATCCCCCTCCAGAATCAAAATTGTTCCAGCCAGATTTTGCACACAAATACGCAACAGATAAACTGTAATAAAAGCCAAAATCAGACAAATTTCGCACCATTAAAAAAGGTGTACCGCAGTGAAGTTTATTTCTTCCTTGCGGTACACCTTTATGTGTGCAATTATTCTTTATTTTTTGTCTTTGGTGTGTATACAGTTTTTGCTTTTTTCTAATCATATCTTTTCCCTTACTGATAGTCTATAAAAAAGAATGGCAGTTTTACATTCAAATAAAACCGCCATTCTTAAGCTCATGCGCTATATATTTTTCATAAAATTACCGTCAGCGTTTGCTTTGAATATTTATAAAGATAATTTTATGAATGCTTTGTAAAATATAAAAGTTATGTTTTGTATAATTTATGTAAAATACAGGTTTTTTAGGAAAACTGCACCACATCACTTTTATCTTGCTGAAAAATAATCTGTATAACCGTTCCTTGCCCCAGGCTGCTTTGCAGTTCAATCTTGCCATTCAAGTATTGTACAGCATGTTTTACAATAGATAGTCCTAATCCCGTTCCACCTGATTCCTTAGAGCGGCTCTTGTCTACACGGTAAAATCGTTCAAAGATTCTTGCCTGATGTTCCGGCGGTATGCCGATTCCCGAATCCTTCACCGTAATCGAGGCACTATTTTCCTGACTGCTTATAGCTACTTCTACCGTACCGCCGTTCTTATTATACTTGATAGCATTATCACAGAGGTTAAAAATAATTTCTGTTAAGAGCCGCCGGACACTTTTAATATAAACCTTTTTTCCTGTTAAAGCCACTTCAATATCTTTTGCCGCTGCTATATCTGCCAGTCCTGCCATCACCTCAGATGCGATCTCACATAAATCAACATTTTCAAACGGCATATCGCATCCCTCGTCTAATTGGGATAAACGGATAATATCATCAATTAATGTTACAAGCCGCCCTGCCTCTGTTCGGATATGCCCTACAAAACGTGTCATATCCTCCGATTTTACAAGACCGTTCTCCATTAACTCCGCACTCCCCATTATGGATTGCAGCGGAGTTTTCAATTCATGTGATACGTTGGCAGTAAACTCCCGTCTGTTCCTTTCTGCGAAAGCTGCTTCTGTTATATCAAAGGCAAGAACAACCGCCCCAATTACAATACCGTTAGATTCAATGCGGTTGACATGGATCTGATACTCTTTTCCCTCACGTTCTATGCGGATTTCGCTGTGTCCACTTGAAAATGCGTCCTGTATGGCGTGGCTCACATTATGGCTTCTCTCTACTGTCAGAAAATCTTTACCTATGCTGGAACGTTTCGTATGAAACAGCTTCAGCGCGGCAGGATTAATGTTCAGAATTATATTTTTCTCATTCAAAAGGACAAGCCCTTCCGTCATGCCATATGTAATCTGTGCAAATTCATCATTTTTCCTTTGGAGTTCCGACAACTGCATATCAATCTGCTTATGCTGTTTATTGATACGGTTTAATAGGGGAGCCAGCTCCTCATAAGTATCGTTTTCCAGCGGTTTTTCTAAATCAAGTCTGTTCAGTGGCTTCATGATATGTTTAGAAATACGGCTTGCTAATACTCCTGATAAAATGAGTGTTACAACAACTACAATTAAAATCGGCTGTATCATCCCCAAAACAAGCACCCATATCGTAACGCTGCTGACAGAAATCCTTAATACTGAACCATCATTAAGCCGCCTTGCACAGTAAAGTGTTTTTTCTAAAAGAGTCGTGGAATAACGTGAGCTTTTTCCCTCTTTATTCCGCAGGGCTTCTTGAATTTCTTCCCTGTCCGCATGGTTTTCCATACTTTCCCCGTCAGACTGTGTATCATATATAACATCTCCATTTTCAGCAACCCATGTCAGACGGTACTCCCTTGACTGTAATTCCTCCAGATAGTTCCGTCCATCCTTTTCAACGGCTATGGCAGCTAAAGACAGTTCATCCTCCAACTGTTTTCCCTGAACATTACTGAAATAACTGTAAAGACATCCCATGATGATAACAAGGCTTGCAATCAGGGCAGCCCCCGCTACAACCATAATTGATTTAAAAATTTTCTTTGTCATGCCTGCACCTCTAACCTATAACCAACACCACGCACTGTTTCAATCATTTTCCCATAATCCCCCAGTTTTACACGCAGAGTACGGATATGCATATCAACCGTTCTCGTTTCACTGACATAATCAGCTCCCCATATGTCATTAAAAAGCTGGTCACGGGAAAATGCGATGCCCGGACGGGAAAGGAACAGCCGGAGAAGTTCAAATTCTTTTAAGGTAAGCTGTATTCTTTCATTATCAATGGAAACTGTATGTTCGTCCAGATTGACAACAAGCCCCCGGCTTTCAAAAGATGTTCTACCTCTGTAGGATTGCACCGGCGGAGTACCGCTTTCACACGGGAAACCATCTCCATCATCCCAAAAGGCTTTACAAGATAATCATCCGCACCTAAATCAAGGCTCTGGATTTTATCATACTCCATGCCTTTTGCAGTTGCCATGATGACGGGAATCCTGCAAGTGTCAGGGCTGTCTTTTAAAAATTTCAGCAGTTCCACGCCATCCTCTCCGGGCAGCATAATATCAAGAATTATCAAATCCGGCTTTTCCATAGATAAAGTGTCACGAAAGGCTATTGCATCCAAAAATCCTTTTGCTTCAAAATCAGTGGAATTAAGCGTATATACCTCAATATCCCGGATACTGTCATCATCTTCCACACACCATACTTTCATAATCATGCTCCTTTATGTTCTCCTGTCACGGAAAAAGCCACCCACTCTGCAATATTTACCGCATGATCCCCGATACGCTCAAAATATTTGGCAATCATCAGTAAATCCAGCGCATATCCTCCGTCTGTCGGTTTTTCTGCTATCAGCTTAATCAGAGATGACTTGACCTGTAAAAACAAATCGTCAACCACATCATCACGGTCAATCGCCGCACCAGCCAATACTACATCCTGTTTTACAAAAGCGTCAATGCTTTCTGTAACCATCTGGCTCGCCGCATCTGCCATAAACCGGATCTGTTCACATTCCCCTCCAGTCCTTCCGTCAAGAAACGTGATAATTTCCGCAATATCCGCCGCCTGTGTTCCAATACGCTCCATATCAGTAATCATTTTAAGGGCTGCAGATATTTGCCGTAAATCCCTTGCTACCGGCTGTTGCTGTAACAGCAGTTTCAAACACAGTGTTTCGATTGTGCGCTCCATCCGGTTAATCTCTCCATCAAGGGATAAAACCTTGTCTGCCAGCTTTATGTCGCCCATAGTTAATGCTTTTGAAGCAGCGGCAATCGCTTCCTCACACATTGCCCCCATTTGGGTAAGCTCTTTATTCAGCATAACAAGCTGTTCATCAAAACGACTTCTCATTATCCAAACCTCCCCGTAATATAATCCTCCGTCCGCTTGTCCTTTGGTTGCTCAAACATCTTTTCCGTATTTCCATACTCAATTAAATTGCCAAGGAGAAAGAAAGCCGTATTATCGGAAATCCGCACAGCCTGTTGCATATTGTGCGTTACGATGATAATAGTATACTTTTCTTTAAGTTCCATTGCAAGTTCCTCTATTTTAGATGTGGAAATAGGGTCAAGTGCGCTTGTAGGCTCATCCATCAGAAGCACATCCGGCTCTACCGCTAATGCACGGGCAATGCAGAGCCGCTGCTGCTGACCGCCTGACAGTCCTAATGCCGATTTTTTCAGCCTGTCCTTTACTTCATCCCAGATTGCCGCCCCACGCAGAGAGCGTTCTATTATATCGTCCAATTTTGCCTTATTTTTCACTCCGTGTGTCCTCGGCCCGTAAGCAATATTGTCGTAGATGCTCATAGGAAAAGGATTCGGCTTTTGAAAAACCATGCCAATACTGCGGCGAAGCTCATTGACATCGACATCTGCATCAAAAATATTATCGCCCCTATAATACACTTCTCCTGTAATCCGTACACCAGCGATAAGGTCATTCATTCGGTTTAACGATTTAAGGAAAGTAGACTTCCCACACCCGGAGGGGCCAATCAGTGCCGTAATGCTCTGTCCTTCAATCTCAATATTTACATCTTTCAAAGCCTGTGTACTGCTATACCACAGGCACAGGTCTTTTACCACCATGGCAGGATTTTTGTCATGATTCATTATATTATTCATACATTTCTCCTTTTTTGGAAATATCTGCTCGCCAGTGTAGCCGACAGATTGATGAACATGGTCAAAATCATCAGGATAGCGGCAATTGCAAAGGCTATACCAAATTCCCCGTTTTCTTTTGCATAGACATATAATGCGACCGTCAATGTTGCCCCTGCACTGCCAAGCCCTTCAAGAATCCCGTTCAGGGCATGGGCAAAACCAGCCGTAAAAAGAAGTGCCGCTGATTCTCCCAAAATTCGCCCCACTGACAATATACAGCCTGTTATGACTCCATCAATACAACCTGGAAGCACAACGGTATAAATCACACGCCACTTTCCAGCTCCCAGCCCAAAAGCACCTTCACGGTAACTTTGCGGTACTGTTTTCAGGCTTTCCTGCGTTGTGCGCATAATCGTAGGCAGATTCATGATTGCCAAAGTAAATGCCCCCGCTAAGAGGGAAGTTTTCATACCAAAAAACTGACAGAAAAACAGCATACCTACAAGTCCATAAATAATAGACGGAATCCCTGATAAGGTTTCGGCTGCATACTCAATCATTTCTACCAGTTTCTTATTTTTGGCATATTCTGTAAGATAAATCGCCGCACCAACTCCAAGCGGGAGAACAAATACCAAAGTTGCCGCTACAATATAGACTGTGTTAAGAATATCCGGCAGTATCCCGATCCGGTCAGACAGATAACTCGGTTTCGTAGTAAGCAGCTCCCAAGATACATTCGGCAGCCCTTTCCACAATACATAACCAATCAAAAATAATACCAATGCACAAGTAATGCATACGGAAATCCCCATCAACACACGCATGGCTGTAATATATGTTTTCCTTCTAAGGGAAATTGATTGTTTTTCCATCTATATTTACTCCTTGCTTTGTTTCAAAAAGAAATTTAATACGGCATTTATCAGCATGATAAAGAGGAATAAAACCAACGCAATCGAAAATAATGCCTGTTTCTGTAAACTTCCGTCAGCCGCATAAGACATTTCACTTGCCACAGCGGTTGTAAGGAAACGGACGCTCTGAAAAATTTTCGGCATATTTGGGGCGTTCCCCGCCACCATCATAATAGCCATAGCCTCGCCGATAGCCCTGCCAACGCCTAACACAACAGCCGCCGCAATGCCGCTTTTTGCCGCCGGAACGGATACACGGAAGTATGTTTCAATCGGTGTCGAACCAAGCGCAAGGGAAGCATCCTCATATTCCTTTGGAACAGCTTCTAATGCCGTAAGCGACACTTTAATGATTGAGGGTAATATCATAATTGCAAGTACAATGATAGCAGCAAACAGGCTGGCTCCATCGGGGATATGGAAAACAATCCGTATCCCTGGCACAAGCACCATCATTCCCACAAGCCCATAAACTACCGACGGAATGCCAGCCAATAAACTTACCGCTGTTTCAATAACGGTTTTTATTTTTAACGGCGCAATCTTAGCAAGATAAACTGCTGTCATAAAGCCAATTGGCACTCCAAGTACGATTGCGCCAGCCGTACCATAAATACTGGTAAGGATAAACGGAAAAATCCCATATTGCGGCTGTGCTGCTGTAGAAGCCCATTTCTTCCCGAAAAGGAAATTCAAAACTCCTATTTTTCGGATAGCCGGAATCCCTGATATGACAAGGTAAACAGTAATCAGGAGTACACAGCCAACTGTAATCAGACCAAGTATCAGGAATATGCCATGTATGGCATTCTCCATGAACTGTTTTTTGTTCATTTGACTTCACCTTCCAAAACCTTTCATAATCCGCCGGATTATTTATTTACTGGTACTACACCCGCAGATGAGATAATCTCACCTGCTTCAGATGAAGTAATATAATCAAAGAATTTCTGTGCAGTTGCCGAAAGCTCTGCGCCGCTCTTTGTCACTAACACAAACGGACGCTGCACCACATAGCTACCATCTTTTACCGTTTCCTCCGCAGGTACAATACCGCCGACAGAAAGGGTTTTTACCGTATCCTTTACAGATGCAAGGGAAGCATATCCGATTGCCGCCGGATTGCCTGCCACCGTTGTAATCACATCCCCGGTAGATGTAAGCTCCTGACGGTATTTGCAGGCATCCTCCGTGTCCGTAATGGATTCAAAGCCATCTCTTGTACCACTCCCGGCTTCACGTCCAATCAGGACAATTTCCAGATCATTGCCGCCTATATCCTGCCAGTTTGTTATTTCCCCTCTATAAATCCTGCTAATCGTTTCAAGGTCAAGGTCATTTACCGGATTATCCGGATTTACAATGACAGCAATCCCGTCAAGCGCAAGCACCGTTTCAGTCAATCCCTGCGCTTTTTCTTCTTCCTTTAAGTTACGGCTGGAAAGACCAATATCGCAGCGTCCTTCTGCCACAGCCGTAATTCCGGAGCCGGAACCGGTAGGGTTATATGTAAAGGTTACACCGGAATTGTTTTCCTCAAAAGCTTCGCCCAAAGCACCGATTACTTTTTCCATAGAGGTTGAGCCATCCGTAGATACTGTTTTGCTGTCCGCCTTCCCGCATCCGGTCATAGCTACGAGTGCAAGTGATAAAGTGGCAACAAAAGTAACAATTTTTTTCATAATAATTTTCTCCTTTTTTCTTTGTGATATTTTCTTCTACGCTTTTTATCATACACTACTTTACAACTTTATAAATGATGCCCCTGTTTCTGAACCAGCCGTTTTAAGGCATTTATTAAAGCATTTGATTTTATGCTGGTTTCGACTTTTTCTACGAAAATGGCATAAAATACCTGCTGGCGAATTTGTTCGCTTAACGCAAACCGAAACTCCTGCACGCTTTCTGTCTGATATTTATAAAACGCCTTGTCCTGGTATGGCAGCAGTTTCATTGCACAGTATGAAATGTTAATCAGATTGACCAGCATTTCAATCCCTTTGCGGCTGCGGACCATGTAACTGCACAGTGACCAGAAAGTTTTCTGTTCGTAGTAACTAACCTCTATCGGCCATCGAAATGCATACAGCATCAGGGGAATAAACTGCATCCGGCTGCTCCCTGTCTGGTTTAGCGGGGATTTCTCCTGCCATGCGCAGAAGACCTGAAGCTGTTCCGGAAAAACTGTGCTGAAAAACAAACGCCTGCTGCCTGCTGCTTTATCAGCGGATGTGACATATGCCAGGACTGTCCTTTTTCCAAAAATATTAGTAAGGACATGGCGCACGGCCATATAATAATCACCGATTTTTTCATCAGACAGCGTAAAATCGTCCTGAATGGAAAGTTTTTTCCCATGCAGCGCTGGCCGTCCCCTTTTTCCAGTACGCTGCGGCGGCAGGTCATAAATGACAGAATCAGACCTTGCATTTCCGATAAGGTCAAGGTTCTCATATTCATCCACGATGGAAACAAGGTTCTTTTTTACATACCAGCTGTCACAAAGGATGATAACATTTTTTTATTGCTGAATTCCGGCATCGCCTGACGGACCATGGATGCAGCAAGTTCCAGCTTTGACTCCTTTTTTTGCCACATACGGTATCCAAGCGGAACAGAAAGGTAATGGATCCTGTTTTTATTCCACACCGGGACGCAGAGCATTACGCTTACGAAACAATGTCCGTTCAGATAGTTTGAGCCATTATGCGCTGCATGGTCAAAAAGTTTTGAAACATCTTCAAATTTTTTTCCAAACTTCGGGGCCATTGTGTCATCAATGCACAGAAAAACAGGCTGTGAAGAAAGTTTTTCCGGTATGAGTTTTAAAGCCATGCCAGCAGTAACATTCATAAATCTGGAATAATCGGCCTTTGCATAAGAGCAGGCATAGTAAAATGCATTCAGGGATTTTTTTGTAATCCCTGATAAAAAATGTCTGTAAAGGGACCGGATGGAAACTGCTGACTCCATGGCAAGTATAGATAACACCAGCAGAAAAAGGGTTTCAATAGTCGGTGCGGAAAAAGTTTTAAAATAAATATAAAAATAACGGTACAGTCTACCAATTAGATTATTTTCGTTGTATAATAAGTCTGACGTACAAGGTCACTCTCTTTCGTATAGTTTTGTGTGCAAACTTATTATACATGAGAAAGTACCTTGTGCGTTATTTTATTTTTTAAAAAGTTGTAAAGTGGTGTTTATCATAAATACTGCTTGTAAAATCAAAAACATAACTTATGTCAAATTTTTGTAAAATGAACAGACTTGCCATAAAAACTGCATCATGGAAATGTGCATAACTGACTATTCCGTCATGGATAACTCTATTCACAGGACATGGAAAAGCAAAGTGCAGCTTTCCCACATCCTGCAAACAGAGTTACCCACAACTCCATAAGATAGCCAGTTATACGACATTTCCACAATGCCGATTACGGCGAAATCCCACTCATTCATTCCATTTTTTCATAAAACACAAATAAGAAAAGCTCTGCATCTCACAGAGCCTTTCTAACCTTTGATTATTCGCCAACTACCGTTCCATTTTCCTCACAAAAACAACATTATAGATATATCTCTGCCGCTTTTGCAAAAGTAGCTTTCCTCATGATAAGTTCCGACTGTTTTTCTTCCGGCAAACCCTCAAACACACCTTTATAGCCCTTCTCCAGCAACGGTGTGCCTTTTGCCAGTAAATACAGTTTTGTATTCAGCCATTCTTCCCACAAATCTTCAAATAGTTCCACACTGTCTGTAAAAGTTATGGCATCTTCAAAACCATGTGGCAGATTATAATATTTTAGCATTACAAAGCCATACCTGCCTACATCAAGCACTACGATATTCTCCATCTCATACAGCTCTGCAAACGCATCTGCCACCTTTTGACACTTTGTCCGTTCTTCCTCTGTGATATAAATTTTCTTTTCCATATAGCCTTACCTCGTTTCTTATAAAATTTTACCATATTCATTTTATAAGAACCACCTGCACACCAGCTTTTCTTCCACTTGTTTTGGCAAAACCCACTTTACTAACAATTCACTTCCGTGAACATCGTGCTGAGGTTGTCAAGCACCCACCCTTGCAGCATTTCCTTTATAAATTCAATGATCTTGTCAATGATCGCCCCCATGAATTATGAGAACAGGCTCGTAAGCTGTGGGATCACCGTCTGCGCCACGATTACAATGCCTCCGCCCGCCATAAGCTGTGTTATCCCCAATTAGTAGGAACAATACAGCTTTCTGGCGGGCGGCGGCACGTCAAGAAATATATATGGAGTTTTTAAAGAATCCCCCGGAGCGGGGAGCGGTCAGCCTGTGACCTGCTCCACTTCCGGTATGGGTTTGAGATTAAAATGAATTTCGATAGAAATGTGTCTTGTTTTGTCGCTGTCTATGGTTTCATGGACAACGATTTCTTTCATCAGGCGGTTTAAGGTGGAAGCGTCCAGCTCGGTGATGTCCCGGTATTCCTGTATGGATTCCACCCACTGCCTTGCGTCCACGGCAAGCCGGATTTCATCGGCAAGGCGTTTCCGGCCTTCCTCAGCCTTGGCTTTTAATTCCGCCTGTTCCTTCTGTGTCTTTTCCAGCAGGAGATTGAAGTTTTCTTCTGTGATTCGTCCGGCTACCATATCCTCATAGAGCCGCAATACCATCTTTTCCAGCACTTCAATCCGTTCTTCGTCTTTGGCAAGGGCGCGCTCCATCGCTTCCCGCTGGTCTTTCTGCCTGGCATGGCAGGTATCGGTCAGCCGTCCGGCTACTGCTTCACTGTCTGTCAGGGCAGCGGCGGCGCACTCCCGGATTTTGTTCAGCACAAGGGAATAGAGCGTGTCAAACTCACCCCGGTGCTGTGTGCAGTGCTGCTTCCCATAGGCATTGTAGGTCTTACAGGAGAAAATACGCTTCGGGAACTTCTCATGCGTGGTGCGGATAGTGAGAGCCTTTTCGCACTCCCCGCATTTTATCAGCCCTGCAAAGAGGTTGATTTCCCCGGATTTGCCCGGTCGCTGGCGGGATTTCAGTTTTTCCTGCACAATCGCAAAGTCCTTTTTGTCCACCAGTGGCTCATGCGTCCCCTCCACCACAATCCAGTCCTCCGGCTTCTTATCCCGGATAGTGCCGATTTTAAAGCGGTACTCGGTCTTTTGGGAAGCGATTGCGCCGGTGTAGACGGGATTCATCAGGATTTCCTTAATCACGGAGAAGTCCCAGACGTACCGCCCGTTCTCCGGGTCTTTCTTTTCCCATTTGGTGCGGATGTTCCGGTGTCCCCGCTTCCGGTTCCACCATGTGAGGCAGGGGTGCTTCCCTTCCTCCAGCCTGCGCCGGATGTAGTTGGGGCCGTGGCCGTCCAGCGCATATCCGAAAATCAGCCGGACAACCGGGGCGGTTTCCACGTCAATGAGAAGGTGGTTCTTGTCCTCCGGGTCTTTCTTGTAGCCAAACGGGGCGATACAGCCGGTGAACTGGCCTTTCTGCGCCTTCAGCACATAGGAAGAATGGACTTTCTTGGAAATATCCTTGCTGTACATTTCATTCAGGATATTTTTAAAGGGCGCAATGTCGTTGTTGTCCCGCATGGTGTCGATACCGTCATTCATGGCGATGTAGCGCACACCGTTTCTTGGGAAGAAGTCCTCGATAAGCTGCCCGGTCTGCAAGTAGTTCCGTCCTAATCTTGATAAATCTTTCGTAATGACAAGGTTTACCTGTTTCCGCTCAATGGCTTTCAACATCCGTTTCAGGTCGGGACGTTCCATGTTCAAGCCGGTAAAGCCATCGTCAGTTTCTGTCAAGCACGGACTAAAAATATTTTGTAAATAAATTGTCAATTTTATCAAATTCTATCGCATTTTGTCTAATTCTCTTCTAAGAGTATCTAAAAAGTAGCCTGCATTTAATTAAACTTTGCAAAAAATGCTGGCATCTCAGGAGCCGAAACTGGTTCTGGATCATTATTTGCACCTACCCGAGTATAGTAGCCATTATCAAACATTACCGCACCATTATCGTTAACTATTTTTATTATAATTACCGATCTATTATAATAACTTACCATTCTCATTTTTGTTCCAATAAGTCTTCTATAATGTTCGTCTATGGGCATCTGTTGCAATGCATTTTTAAGCTGTGAAAAGTATTTATCATAATCCCCATTATAAAACTGCTCTACTTCTCCATCAACGCCCGTAATATAAAAATTCCCTACCCTTATGTTTTCTACGCCATACTTTCTTGATATTTTTTCTGCATCCTCTAGTTTATCAGCAACTCCTATTAATACATATCCTACAGCATTTTTTCTGAGTTTCCCATTGCAGTTAAAGTCTTGAATATTTTATTTATCAGTCGATCATTTCTTTTTCCGCTAACCAAATCATAAATACCCTGTTTAAAATCATATTGAGTATTTTCTGTTTTTGATTGTTTTAGCAAGGTTATTTCAGTTGCATACGAATAATGCATAGGATCTTTTTCTGTTCGTTCTGTAAATGCTGGTTTCAAAATAGCAGCCGTTTTTGTAACTACGTCTATTTTATCTTTTGCGCTCCATGCACCGCCACCTTTGGAAATAATCATCGTCCGTTCTGCAATATTATGCAATTTTTCATAAACTTGATTATAATCTGCTATTTTCATTTCCTTTATAAGCAATTCATGTAAAGATAAAAACAAAGACTGAAAATACCTCGGTCCCCTATATACTCTTTGGCCTAGAATATGCTGTATTATTGTATGATCTCGTTCAAAAAATATCTTTTTTATTTCATCAATTATGTAAAGAAACTGATTACTTATGACTTCCGTACCTCTTACCTGAACAGCTTTTTCTGTTTTATAACCGCGACCGTCCTTTTCATCCATATTTATATAATATGCATCCAACACACTTACTCTTGATGGAGGTATCGTTTCTGCAACCATAGCACCTAATAAATCACATACTATTTCTTCATCTACCGACAATCTCAGGTCTTTTTTATCAATAATATTCTGCTTTACCCAAAAAACTTCATCTGCGTTTATCCCATATCCATTACCATCTTGTTTAATACTTATATCCTTCATTTGCTCTAAAAGTAATACATCTTCATGTGATACATCTCCACGCAGCTCTGACGATTAAAAATTTTTCGCAAAAAAACCTCCCATTTTGCGGGAAAATAAGCGATAATATAATTAACCCAAAATTATTTTTTCGCATTATCCACGTAAAGAAGGGAGGCTTTTTTATGAAAACAAAAGTGACACGGAAAGAGGCACGTAAACATCTGGAACAGTTTCATCTTGCAGTAGAACTTGTTAAGGTTATAAAACATTTTTTCCCTGACCTGGCCCGCCTGTTAAAACAGACAGAAGATCCCAGAAATCAGAGTTACATTACCTATCCCAATGTCATACTTCTCATGACCCGTATCCTTTCTTCTATATTCTATATCAGCAGCATGAGAAAAACAAGCCAGAAATTTAATTCTGATACAATCACAGCCATACGGCTTGACCACCGGCTCTGCCGGTGGTTTGGATGAACCCCTCCGGGGCATTTTTCGGTACCGCCTATAGGCGGTGTCTAAGCAACCCCTTTTTCGGTGCTGCCTATAGGCAGTATTTCACTAACCTCTGGTACTTGGCTGCCTCTTAAAAGAGGCTCTTTATCCTTCCATTCTACTGCATTCCTCCTGCTCTTCGATGTACTTTTTGATTGTCTCTTCGTTCACTTGCCCAATCGTCTCGGCATAATATCCTCTTGCCCAAAAATGTCTGCCATACTTGTCCCTGTATTCTGGGTGTCGGTCAAATATCATCAGGGCACTCTTTCCTTTCAATTTTGACATCACTTCCGAGATACTCATCTTGGGCGGAATCGAAACATACAGATGTACATGGTTTGGACATACTCCGCCTTTTATCAATTTTACTCCTGTGATTTTACATACTGTGGACAATATCTCGCCAACCTCTTTCCCAATCTTCCCATACATTACTTTCCGGCGATATTTCGGAATAAAAACAATATGATACGTGCAATTATACTTGGTATGTGCTAAAATCTGATTATCCATTATGGATACCTCCTGCTATTGTTGATTAGGTTGCCTAGACCCAAATCTATGATAACATGGAGGTTTTATTTTTGGTACTTTAGGGATCGCTACTGCTCACTCTATTCTCCCCAGCTCTGCTGGGGGCTTAATGGACGTTCAGTTATACAGAATATCTGGGAAATGTGCGGGGAAAGCGCATCCGCAGATGAAATTCCTTACTGGGAAACGATAAATAAATACCTTGAAAGGCTGGATCCGGAAGAACTGCAGGATACTGTCTGCCGGCTTGTATACAGGCTGGTGCGCAGCCGCGCATTTGCAGGTGCACGAATCCGGAACAGATACTGGCAGGTGATTGCAGACGGGACGCAGATTCACAGCAGCCGCAGAAAACTGGATGCAAAAAGCCTGTACAGGGTTCATAATAAGGGGACTGGCAGGGAGTATACGGAATATTACTATTATATACTGGAAGCAAAAATTGTTCTCCATCCGGACATTATTGTAAGCATTATGACAGAATTTGTAGAAAATACCGGCGGGGAAGAAGCAGAAAAACAGGACTGTGAGCTGAAAGCATGCTACAGACTGATGGAACGGCTTAAGAAAGAATTTCCAAAGCTTCCTGTCTGCCTTTGCGCAGACAGCCTTTATGCATGTGAGAATTTTTTCATAAAATGCCGCGACAGCGGATGGCGCTATATTCTGCGGTATAAGGAAGGCAGCATTCCGACGGTTTCAGATGAATACGGCAGGCTGAAAAAAACAGAGAAAAACTGCCGGAAACAGGAACTCATTAACGGAACATGCTGGCATGATTTCGTTACGGACATTGATTATAACGGTCATAAGGTAAACATTGCAGAATACAGGGAGGAGCGGGATGTGCTGATAAAAAAGGGAAGCAGGAAAGGGGAGACAGAAAACATAAAGGCAGGGTTCCTGTTTCTGACGGACCTTCCCGTTAATCAGAAAAATGTGGCTGCACTGGTGGAAGCCGGAAGGAGGCGGTGGAAAATAGAAAACGAAGGCTTTAACGCGCAGAAAAAACACGGATATTATCTGGAACATTTATTCAGCAGGAACTATCAGGCATTGAAAAACCATTATTACCTGATACAGATCGGGCATATGATATCCCGAGCACTCTCGGAAACTCAATAGAGAATAAGCAGGAAAAGGTTGATTTTCAGAAATGAGAGGGATAAGGGATGGATGATTATGGGGCTTGAGCAGTCCAGAGAGCATAAAGAATAAAAATGTGCATGACTTTAAAACCTGTCGAAAAACAGGCCTGAAAGAATCCGGAAGCAGGAAACTTGGTTTATGCCACTGCCTGCACCTGCTGTTTATAGCGGGCATCCAGATGGATGCAGATTCCAATCATGGTTGTCATGAAAGAATAATGCTCCTTTGTGTGTATGAACATACGGTGCAGTCCGTAATCATTGAGGATGCGGTTGTTGATACGTTCCGTGGCGGTGCGTTGATTATAAATCTTCTTATAAGCATCTGTGCCGCGGGGGACGTCGGTGTAAAGCCGGATATCCCATTCGGGCCGGGTCTTGACGACTCTCCCATATTTGGAATCGGTGCAGGAGTTTTTACATTTGGAACAGTGATCTTTCCCATAGGGGCAGCGCCACATGAGGTAACCGCTGGATCTGTCATAACCGTTAGGCTTCATGCGCAGTTTTTCCTGACATAAGGGCGTTCCATCTTTGTCAATGGTGATGGTATCAGGAATTGTTTTTGGCCGGCCGCATTTGTCGTTCAGGTCGATGAAGGCCCGTATTCCCCTGTTTTTAAGGATCCGGTAGGTGGGGTAATTGTCCATTGCAGAATCCAGGCACATATTCGAGGTGGAAACAGCCGGCATATGTTTTTCCAGTTCATGGAAAGCGACAAGGAAATTGACCGAATCATGACGCTTTGCACTGGTAAAACGCAGAAGCAGGGGGAGATCTGTCCTGAGTTCACTGTTATAGCAGGATAATTGGAACAAAGTGTAGCCGAAGTAATATTTTTCCAGGTCGCTGTCCCAGCCCCAGGAAGCATCGGGGTCGGGGAAATGCCGCAGGTTTTCCGGTGCGCCAACCCTGTGGTGCCCGCGTGGGCAGGCATGGGTATGCACGGCGGTGCCGTCTCCGGAAACCGTAAGGTGTTCCCTTGGTATGAGGCCGGATTCCATGGAAGGCAGGACAGCCACGTGATAGAAGAAGCGCTGCAGCCGCCCTTCAAAGTTAAAAGGGATATCCTTCCCGCTCATGAGCCGTTTTTCGATAGATTCTGTGATTTTGGGCTTTGCCTCCTGTGCTTTCTGTTTTTTGCCTTTGGGCTTATCCGGCTTTTTGGTGTTCCAGGAAGCCGGAAGCAGTTTGTCCCGCGCATATAAGTCCGTTGGCGGTGCAGCCCAGAGCCTGTCCATGAAGTCAAAATAAGAACCGAGGGGCGGCAGGGAATCCGTAGTGCAGCCGATGAGAGCGGCAAGGAGGCGGTCATGTTTGAGCCTGTCGACCCAAAGGGTAAGGGATAGCTTGGCCAAACCTTCTGAAAATAGAAGAAAGAAAAGGATAAAAGACCTTAAGATTTGTGGCTGGTTCTTAGCGGGCCTGCCAGTGTTGGAGTAAAAGGGCAGACGGAACTCCATGGCCTTATCGGTATTGAAAAGGCGGAGTTTCTGCCATGGCTTCCAAAGCTCCGTATGGAGCCGGACTCTTTCAGAGGAATCGAAATAGACTTTGGATTCGTTGAGAAAGTACTTGTAATCTTGCATGGACTGCCAGTACTTGATCATAAAGTGCACCTCCTAGTAGTTTAGTTTAATGCTGTGCGTGTGGCACAGACGCTTCTTAACTACAAGGGGCGCGTTTGGTGACTGGCGTATATGGTCACCAAACGCGCCGCACATTTTGACTTATATGTCAATACTTTTTGAAAATTTAACAAAAATGTTTTCCGGGATATGGAGGAAAGCAAAAAAGAAGAACATGAAAAAAGAGCGGAA
This sequence comes from Eubacterium plexicaudatum ASF492, assembly GCF_000364225.2. Classification (GTDB taxonomy): domain Bacteria; phylum Bacillota; class Clostridia; order Lachnospirales; family Lachnospiraceae; genus Eubacterium_J; species Eubacterium_J plexicaudatum. Next base: position 797,777 of record NZ_AQFT02000001.1, on the reverse strand, counting down.
ATTCGGGCTTAAAGAGTTTCCGAGACCGCTCATCCCAGATAATGGAGGCGTGGGAAAACTCTGGAAAAGCACAGCGCTGTCCCTGTCGGAAAAGCACAGCCGGATATTTGAATCATTCCAGAATATAAAGTTATCAGAACACAGGCATGAAACAGGAAAGCGCTTTCAGATAAGGTTCCGGTAATGGAATGCACTGGAAAGGGGGGGATGCCCGGATATGGCACAATAACCTAAAAGCGTTTTCAAAATTACAGCAGGGGGAGTTTTTTGTTTTAAAATACTATCATCAAAAGTTGCAATATATTGAAAGATATATGTAATTGGCACTGATAAATCCATAATTTAATCGTCAGAGCTGCATCTCCACGTAATTTTGTTGACAAAACACGCACTAGTTCTGCAAATTCACCAGTCGCACCTGCCTGTCTTATCTCCTGCCTTGAGAGATGTTTTCCATTGGAATTTATCCTTCTGAAAACCTCATCAATAATTTCTGGATTATCCTCATCATAACTCGAAAACGGCAATTCATAACTCACAATATTGACGCAGCTTTTCCTATCCAAAACTGGTTCTTTTTGATTTAATACATTTTCATCTAATAATTGCTTTGTCAAAGCTGTTGATGATAAATCAAAATAATATCCATCCATTTTAAATTCATTTTCTATAAATCCAAATATTGCATTTAATCTTTGCATACCATCTATTATTTCCTGTCTTCTCTGGCCTTTATATTCATTGACAGAAAATAAAAACAATGGCACTGGATATCCATTTTTTAATGAATCAATAAACGCTTCCTTTTCACTAATATTCCAAACAAGTTTTCTTTGGTATCTGCGGTTAACTAAATAAATTCCATTTCTATAATCCTCATACGCACGTTCTACTGTTTTTCCATTAATTTTAGGCTGTAATCCCATATTTACCACGCTCCAATACATTAAATTTATAATTACTAAATGTAATTTTTCTACGGCATTCTTCCCCCCCCCAAAAAATATATCCAAAACAATTTTGCATTATAATTCAAACTGCTTCATTTCTTCCTCCGATAAAGGTCTTCCCAACTTCTTAGATAATAAAATTGCTTCTCGCAGCCGATATATTTTCCCATCTGAGGGCATTGTTAACCTGCCATCTGTCATCATTTCACCAAATCTGTCAAACTTATCCAAAACTGTCCTGTTTTTCCTTTCAGCTACTATCATATTACTAAACCTCCTTGAAATACTTGTTTATTAATTCGATAGCTCCATATGAGTCTATATATAAAGTATGCCAGTCAATCATCTTTGCATTCAGCGTTTTTTGATAATGTGCCACAAGATCCGTTTTTGCTGTAAACTGTACATAACCCTCATTTCCTGTATCCCAACTGAGTTTACAGGCTATCGCAAATAAATGGGCGCCAACTCCTTTATATTTTCCGGTTTTTCCTATATTGAAAGGTGCAGCCTCCACAATATCTACATGTGTATAATACTGATCTCTTATATGCTTTAAAGCAATTCGTCCCTGCACATCTTCACTACCCTCTAATAATAGCTCATATACCTCATATCCATTTTTATGAGGTATACTCCAATCAAATTTCCATCCTTCTTCTTTCAATTGTATAGCGTCCCGCTTTGTAATAGTTTTCGTAGCAAGACAATATTCTGTGTTACATTCTTCACCTGTTTCAGTACAAATAAGACAATTTGTCAGTGAATCAATTAAAATCTCTATTTCCATACTTTCCTTTCTATTTTGATTTCTAAAAATCCATATCCTTTATTCCATCTGATTCTACTATCTATTTTGGAATAATGCACTAAAGAAGTCAAGCTATTAATAAAATCTTTAATGTATTTTCACTGACTATTTATTTCTATCGCTTTTTTAGAAAAGTGGTAACACTTGAAAAACCGAACGATTTTATACCTTTTTATTTCAAATTCTATCACTTTTTGACAATAAAACCTATTTTTCGACACGGTTATCCCTTCGTCAGTTTCTGTCAAGCACGGACTAAAAATATTTTGTAAATAAAGTATAAATTATGTCTAAACATATAAAAATTTGTCTATTTATCTTTCAGTTCCATTTCAATACTAATATCTATCCCTTTATGACAGACATCCACATATTAGTTTCGTAAGATATCTTTTCTTCACAAGAGTCTATTAATAAGATATCCTTTTCCTCTTGTGTAATACTTTGCGAAAAAGCACCTGCATTATTAAAATAGCAATATAAAATTCGCAATAAGTTCTCACGCATATTTCGATATATCATCCATAAGTCCTTAAAGTTATACAATGAGATGTATGCATTACTTGCTGTCACAGCCGAACTTAGAGTAGCAATAAGAACTTTCACCCATATTGCACCATCTGCAAAAACAGATAACACAGGGATCATAGCTCCAATAGAAATGGAAATTGTCATCCAAAAATGATATCGAGTACGGTTTTTCTTACTTTTTACACTATACCATTCCATTAGAGGCAAAATACGATTTGTAATATAATCCTTTGTTCTATTGCTTTGCACTTGATCAATCAATACAGTCAATAAATCTTCTCTCAAATAATCACACCCTTCTATTTCACATTAATGTTTCTGTTTCTTCCTTTACACATTTTCATTCAATTCTTGCAAACGGTTAATTGCACTTTCACTGCCTTTCTCTGCGCCTATTTTATAATACTCTATGGCTTTTTCCATATCCTTTGTTACACCTAAACCATTTTCATACATATCTCCTAAATGATAAAATGAATGTGGTCTTGATGCTTCCTCAAAAAGCTCCTTTGCTTTTTGATAATTAATATCACAGCCACGCCCTTTTTTATATAACCATGCCATATTATGAATAGCCGTTTTATTGCCAGACTGTGAAGCCTTTTTCAATAATTCAAATGCTTGCCCATCATTTTGTTCAGAACAAGTACAGCCAATTCCATCTATTAACCGATAGGCAAACTCTGCTTGAAATGAATTATCAATCTTTTCTATTGTTTTCAGCCATTTTAGCGCATCTTCTTTATTCCCATATTCTGTATCAGAATCATAAATATCAAATAGATAATATATTGCTCCCTGATGACCTGCACTATAAGCTGCTTCATAATATTCTAAAGCCTTCTTTATATCTTTTGGCACGCCCAAACCATTCTCGTACATATCCCCTAAAAACATGAGTGAAGACGGGAATGATGCTTTTTCAAACAATTCTTTAGCCTTTTCATAATTTACTTCGCAACCACGTCCCTTTTCATACAAAAAAGCCAAATTATGAATTACATCCTTATCCCCAGATTGCGAAGCTTTCTTCAACAACTCAAATGCCTGATTATCATTTTGTTCAGAACAAGTACAGCCAATTCCATCTATTAACCGATAGGCAAGCTCTGCTTGAAATGAATTATCAATCTCTGCTATTGCTTTCAGCCATTTTAACGCTTCTTCTTTATTTTCAAATTCTGTATTAGAATCATAGATACTATATAATTCATACATTGCCTCTTTATGACCTATATTAACTGCAGATTCATAATAATTCAAAGCTTTTTTAATATTTTTTGATACACCTATACCTTTTGCATACATATTTCCTAAATAAAAAAATGGGATCGGACGTACAATTTCCTCAAATAAATCCTTTGGATTACCATATTCCCTATTGAAGCAACCTTCTTCATATAAATACGCTAAAAAATTGCAGATTACAGTTTTATCACTAGTAGTCAAAGCCTTTTGAAATAAATTAAATGCCCATGCATCGTTTTCTTTACGTAAACGGTAAAAAGCGCGTACCGTGCATAATAGAAGAAATTTGTATATAATGGCCTTGAGAATAATCTATCTCAAGGCTATTATTAGTTACTATTGAAACTGTGAAAACTTATATCACTTTTCACAGTCCATGTACATAGCTTTGAAAACTCATACCAGTTTTGAAAGTGAGGTGTAGTTAGTGTCAGATTTAAAACACGATGTAATCGCAGAGCGCTGGGCCGTGCTCATAAAGGAACGCATGGAAAGCGGCATGACCGTCAGGGAATGGTGTCATGACAGGAATATCAAAGAGTCCAGGTATTATTACTGGCTGAGAATACTCCGCAGGAAGGCAGTGGAAAATACAGGACACCCCCCGCAGGCATCGCCTTTTGTTGAAATTTCGGCAGACATCTGTCAAGAGCAGCTCCCTGCACCAGCCGCAGCGGTTATCAGAAAAGGAAATATTACCATAGAAGTAACCGAATCTGCTTCGGCAGGTTTTATCCAAAAAAATCACAGCCATACGGCTTGACCACCGGCTCTGCCGGTGGTTTGGATGAACCCCTCCGGGGCATTTTTCGGTACCGCCTATAGGCGGTGTCTAAGCAACCCCTTTTTCGGTGCTGCCTATAGGCAGTATTTCACTAACCTCTGGTACTTGGCTGCCTCTTAAAAGAGGCTCTTTATCCTTCCATTCTACTGCATTCCTCCTGCTCTTCGATGTACTTTTTGATTGTCTCTTCGTTCACTTGCCCAATCGTCTCGGCATAATATCCTCTTGCCCAAAAATGTCTGCCATACTTGTCCCTGTATTCTGGGTGTCGGTCAAATATCATCAGGGCACTCTTTCCTTTCAATTTTGACATCACTTCCGAGATACTCATCTTGGGCGGAATCGAAACATACAGATGTACATGGTTTGGACATACTCCGCCTTTTATCAATTTTACTCCTGTGATTTTACATACTGTGGACAATATCTCGCCAACCTCTTTCCCAATCTTCCCATACATTACTTTCCGGCGATATTTCGGAATAAAAACAATATGATACGTGCAATTATACTTGGTATGTGCTAAAATCTGATTATCCATTATGGATACCTCCTGCTATTGTTGATTAGGTTGCCTAGACCCAAATCTATGATAACATGGAGGTTTTATTTTTGGTACTTTAGGGATCGCTACTGCTCACTCTATTCTCCCCAGCTCTGCTGGGGGCTTAATGGACGTTCAGTTATGGAGGCGCTGGCCAATGCTTGGTAATGTAAAACGATACAGCCGGATTTACCTGGCGTACGGCTACACGGATCTCCGTTTTGGAATCGACGGCCTGGCCAGAGTTGTACAGGATCATTTTTCGCTGGACCCGTTTCAAAAAGGCTGCCTTTTTCTGTTCTGCGGCAGGCGGACAGACCGCATCAAAGGACTTTTATGGGAAGGCGACGGCTTTGTGCTTGTTTATAAAAGACTCGAAGCGGGGCGCTTTCAGTGGCCAAGAACAGCGTCAGAAGCCCGTGAGATCACACCGGAACAGTTCACATGGCTGATGCAGGGGCTTGCCGTCGAGCAGAAAAGAAGGATCCAGGAAGTCACACCGGAAAGGACCTGCTGACAGGCATGATGACAGGTTTTGTGCAAAACATAGAAATTTCCTGCCCCTTTTCCGGTGTCGCTTTCCCGTTTCTGTACAGGGAAGAAAGCTGTACAGAAACGTCCTGTGCAGCTTTCAGAAACAGCTTTGCGCTTTTTTCTAATTAAATCCAAAAAATAATCCGATATCTTTGAAAGCGCCTTTTGTGACGGTATAGTCTGTCGTCATTTTGACGAAGCCGGTCAAAAATTTTTCAGCAGGAATATCCTGTTTCTGCTATAATTGTGATATGAAAAAGATGATCTATACAGCAGATGAACTGAATAATGCCGACAGGGATGAACTCATCGGGATCATACTCTCGCTGCAGAAAAATATTGCCCGGATGACTCAAAACCAGGAACTGATCCTAGAACAGATAGCCATTCTGCGCGGACAGCGTTTCGGACGGCATTCTGAAAAAATGAATGTGATTGACGGGCAGATGAGCCTGTTTTTTAACGAACCGGAAGCCACAGCCAGCGAACCGGGCACACAGGCAGAAGAACCGGATTTTGAGAAAGTTGTCATCCGCAGGAAAAAGAAGCAGAAAGGGAAACGTGAAGACGACTTAAAAGGAATGCCTGTAACGGTTATAAAACATGAAATGTCAGAAGAAGAACTAAAAGAAGCATTTCCGGATGGAAAATATAAGCGTCTTCCAGATGAAGTATATAAAAGGCTGGAATTCCATCCGGCTTCTTTTGAAGTAAAAGAACACCATGTAGCGGTTTATGCCGGTATGGATGATGAAACCGTTGTAAAGGCACAGCGTCCAAAGGATCTGCTGCGGGGAAGCATTGTCACTCCATCCCTGGAAGCTGCCATCATCAATGGAAAATATGTCAACTCCCTTCCGCTTTACCGTATGGAGCAGGAGTTCAAGCGCAACGATGTGAACCTGAACCGCCAGAACATGGCGAACTGGACGATCGAGTGTGCTGATCGCTATCTTGCAGTTCTGTATGACTATCTGCATAAGCTTCTATACCAGTATCATGTGCTGCAGGCAGACGAAACCACTGTCGAAGTTTCAAAAGACGGGAGAGCTGCCGGCTCAAAGAGTTATATGTGGATTTACCGCACCGGGAAATCTTATGAGGAAGCCATCGTCCTGTATGAATACCAGAAAGACAGGAAGGAGGATCATCCAGAGGAGTTTCTGAAAGATTTTCAGGGAGTATGTGTTACAGACGGTTACCAGGCATACCATTCCCTGGAAGAAAAAACCCCCGGCCTGACGATTGCTGGCTGCTGGGCACATGCGAGGCGTAAATATGCAGATGCGCAGAAAGCTATAAAGGATGAAAAAGAGCGTAAAGGTACGCTTGCCTATGATGCCCTAAAGCAGATCGGGGCGATCTATAAACTGGACAATGATCTGGCAGAGCTTACACCAGCACAACGGCAGCACAGGAGGCAGCTGGAACTAAAACCCCTGGTTGACGCTTATTTTGTGTGGGTAAAAAACACCAGAGTGAAGTCCTGCCAAAATCCCAGACAGGAAAAGCCTTTGCCTATTCCGTGAATCAGGAAAGATATCTGCGCGTATTTCTGGAAGACGGTGAAGTCCCTCTGGACAACAATGCAACAGAATCCACACTGCGTGGTTTTTGTATCGGAAGGCACAACTGGAAGCTGATCGACACCATCCGCGGAGCCAGATCCAGCGCGATTATCTACAGCATTACCGAAACTGCTAAGGCAAACGATCTGAAAGTCTATGAATACGTGGAGTATCTCCTGACTGAGATACCGAAACACGAAGACGACACAAACCGAGATTTTCTGGAAGACCTGCTCCCATGGTCTCCAAACCTGCCAGAGCAGTGTCGGAAATCCAATAAATATGAAGTGAAATAAAAACTGGAGCAAATCTGTTACTATCATACAGGTTTGCTCCAGTTTTGTATAGGTACTCGCGTTTTACCGTTTACTTCTTTACAGCACTCACAACCAATTCCTCTTAATAGTCGATTAGCAAGGTTTATCTGAACCGAATCGTCAAATTCTTCTATAGCCTTCAACCATTTCAGTGTCTCTTTTTCATTACAATATTCTTCATCTACATCATAAATTTTATATAATGTATATATTGCCTGTTTATTTTTTATATCAGCCGCTAAGTGCAGATATTTTATCCCATCTTTTTTATTCTGCAAAATGTCATATCCAAAAAATAAAGTACATCCAAAACAATATTCTGCATCTCCATTAAATCTTGAAGAAACAAATTTATCATATAAAGAATCCTTGTCTTTTAATTTCTCGCACCACTTTGATTTTTCACAACGCAGTCTTATTAGCGCAGGATTAAAACCATTACATGCAGCTTGATAATAAAGTTCAAATGCAAGAGCCGTATTTTCCTTGCTGATATATCCCTTTTCAAGTAAAAAACCTAAAATAAAATTGCCAATTGAAGACTTTTTTCCTGAAATTTTATTTAATAATATATTAAATTTCTCTTTTCTATCTTTATCATCACATTTTTCTATAGCCAACATGAATAACTCAACTTCTGCTTTTTCATATCCAAGCAGTGCTGCTTTATTCAAGTATTCTAAATAACTTTCCTCGTCATATAAAGTTTTTTCTGTGGCAAAAATTTGAGCTATTTCATAAATTGCCTCTGATGATCCATCTTGTTCATAAAAACTAATAGCTTTCATAAGATCTTTCGGAAATCCGCAGCTACCATTACGATAATAATTTGCTTTTTGAATAGTTGATATAAATTTATATCTTTCATCCGAATCAACTGATCGAATCTCAAACATAAAATAGCTCTTAAATGGTTTTAACTTTATCTTTGCTCTCCATTGTTTCATATCATCATCATAAAATACTTCTCGGCGAATAGGTTCAATAGTTTCAGGATCAATGATAACAGATGGACATTCACTGATATTAGCTTCATACCAAACTAAATCATAAATTTTCGAACTTCCCAACAAGTCTTCCTTTTCTTCATCAGATATTTTTTCAAAATCATATGCTGCATCACTTAAATATAACTTGTCCGATAAACTCATATGCTGCATTGCAAATGGCGTTGGTTTTCTTGTAATACGGAGCGAATTTCCTAACAGTACTCCCGTATTAATGTACACTTCATTATTCATAGTATCAAAATGCAATAAATATAACATATTTCCATCCGGCGCAGGATCTTCAATAAAAAATGTAGTATTTGATGCATCATCATCTTCTATTGATTCAACCAGTTCACAGGTGTAATATTCTTTCATAGTTTTATAATCTGTCAGACTATACAATTCAAAATAATTGTTTTCATTCCTGTTCTGTTTGGAACAGTAAAATATTTACCTTTAATATCTTCTTCGTAATAAGTGAAAGGAAGAAGTAAATATTCATGAAAAGACACTTTCTCGTCATCTTCTAATAGTTCTTTAGCTTTAACTTTTTCTTCTAGCTCTTGAATAAAATTATGAGCTTTAATTTCTCTTATTTTTCTTTTCTAAAAATGTTTCTTTTTTTCTTCTGCAAAAACTTTTTGAATTTTTCATCTATTGCATCATCTATATTAAAATCTAAAACTGAAACCACATGTTCATCTGAAATCTCACCACCCTTAGACAAATCACACCATTTTTGTGGGATTTTTGTATTTTCAATTAACTTATAAAATCTGTGTAATCTTTATATTTAAATAAAGCTACTGACTGAATAGGAGAAAGCTGCATATCCAATCCTTCACATAGATTTACATCATCCAAATATACTGATAAAATGCTTTTCTTCTGTTTTATAGCATAATATATTTCTTGACGACAATTAAGCGATTGAACAGAAGTTACTGAATGGAATGCCATACATATTGTAGAATCACTTAAATGTTTAGCAATTGTATCCGGCCATTCACTCCCCCATTCAATTCCTTTATCATACCATATACGATATCCCTTATTGTGTAATAGCTTTAATATAGGTAAAATTTTTTGATAATCTTTATGACCATAGCTTACAAATATATATGCTTCTTTTCCTTCATATGGTTCAAAACACATTTTTTACTCTCCTCATCTGTTACAAAAAAGCAGAACACTATTCATTAACTCCATCAAAATAAACTTCACACTGTTGAAATTTACGGCCAATCAATGATACTGCTAATAAATAAGTCAAAAAATAACATGTATCTCTAAATGTCATCAATGTGCAATATAACATTGTATTTTATACTACATTGTCAAATTATCATTTCTTATATATTTAACATTAATGCACAACGGATTATCTTGGAATTTATATTCAAATGCTCTCCAATTTACATAAGATTCTGGAACCATAAACTCCTCCCAATTTCTTTTTAATACATTAATAAGTTTGCCTGTTATAAGCTGCGTGGAATTGAATAAAGAATATTTTAATGCTGCCTCTTGTATTCACATACTTTATCATCCACTACTTTAACTTTTTAGCACTTCTCTATCCTGATTATTCCAATTCTTATGCTCATCTCATTCAAATACATAATGCTTGTAAAATGCCTAAAACAAAATACTTCTACATATCTTACTTTTGTTGGACACCTTACATTCTGTATGATCTGTTGCGTTCAAAATCTATTTTATACAAATCATACTATGTTTGTATCACTTTCTCAATGATTTTTTTATTACTTCCAAATGAGTATACCGCAAGTATCCTTACTAATGTTTCTCATAAATTACTTTCACAAAAAAGCGATATCATTTGAAAAAAAGTTTCTTTGACACCTTTCCCTTTTATTTCAAATTCTATCACTTTTCTACATAATATCCTATATTTCGACACGGTAATGCCTTCGTCAGATTCTGTCAAGCACGGACTAAATTTTTTTTGTAAATAATTTATGAATTATGTTTAAATCTGTCGTATTTTACTTAATCATGACTAATGGTTTTATTACTTTCCAAAGCATACCCCTTCTCCTTATTCCAACTTACCTCCGTCAGCTTATGACTGTAAGGCTGACAAAACATATTTGATATGTTTCCGCTCAGATCTATTTGATATGTCAAATAATTTGCTGTTAGCTGAGTTTCTAAGGGTGTGATCCCTTTTTCACTAAAAAGCCCCGCTGATATAATATGTAAAGGCTTCTTATCTTTATAATTATGTGAAACCATAGTAAACGAAGATGATACATGTGAATGTCCTGTCAATAACAAATCCAATCCATTCTCAAAACTTTTTTTAAGAATCAATCCTTGTTTTTTAACTGGCGGTATCCATTTCATTGTATCTCCTTTATTATAAAAGTCAAAATAATAAGGCGGTTCAAACATATTATGATGAAATGCTCCGATTATAAGAAAATTCGGATACTGCCCTTTCACTTTTGCTAATTTTTCTTCAGCCTGTCTTAGCTGTTCCGCTGTAATTTCCCCATAATCATAACCAAATTTTCCATCTTCAATGCAAGTTGCTGAATTCAATCCACATACAATCGTTCTCAGCCCCGGAAATACTCTTACTACATTCAGATAATCAGCATAACCTTCAACATCCGGGTATATCACATTTTCTTCATAGTACTCTGCATACTCATCCATAGATTTCCGAAAATGCAAAAAATGTGAGAATGCATTTCGAACCGGTGTATCCCTCATAATATCGTGATTGCCCGGCACAAAAACATTATTGCGAATCTTAAGCCTGTCACAAAGATCTATCAGCAATTCTTCTGCCTTTATAAATTCTTTATGTTTTCCCCGGTTGACAACATCACCACTAAAAATTAACAAATCCACTTTTTCTTTAAAATCATTGGCAAATCCGGTTAAAATTTGCTTACTATTATCATTTTCTTCACTAATATGCATATCTGAAAAATGCAGGATTCCTACTTTTCTGGCTGATATCATTTGAATCAGTTCACTGCACCATTCTTCATGATTCCCAGTTTCAAAAAATCCAACAATTTTTCCATCTCTTTTATACTCCTGCAACTTTATATGATATAAATTGTCATATATTTTTCCTGATAATACAAAGATTTTTGTATGCGGAGAAGCCCTCTTGATATCATCAATAGCATTAAGACCATTAAAATCACATTTATCCTTAAGCTCTAAATCCAACAGTAACACATCATATACTTTATTTTCTTTCTGAAATTGTACGATTTTCTGAAATACACTGCCAATATAGGAAACATGATCAATCTTGGTTCCGGAAGCACAGCCCTGTCAAAAGTACGCAGAATGCTATTCCTGCATGACTCGAATACATTCTGATCATCCTCTGCATGTAAAATATTCAGTTGCTTTGTCATAAAACCGACACCTCCTCATGTGTGAAAAAATAATCTATTGCCTCTTCTACCGTTATTTGACAGACAATATTTCCTTGATAATACTTTTCTATTTTTTTAGCTTTATGTAATATAGAAAAGAATATTTGATAGATCATTTTCTTTTCATCTTTATCCAAAAACTTCCATTGTATTAATGGAGTATCAATCAAATAAACCATTGTATTTTTACTAATTGCAACCTGGTCAAACAATATAAGAAAATCACTATACAATTCACGAAAAAATACATTGTCATTTGCACAAACCTGGTATAGCACATAATATGATAGATTATCTAAGACCACATTTCGATAGTTCAAAAAGGGATATGTAATTATCTGACATGGAAGCATATTCATTAACTCAATACAATCCCATGTAGATGGCCGTCTTTGCCGATGTCTTTGTATCACATCCCGATACATATCCCATTCAGGCAGAGTTGCAATATACAGAGCATTCTTGTCAATCGTCTTAACCTGGTTCTCTACAAATATCGACTTTCCTATCTCTCTTTCTCCTAATATGCATTGAATCATATTTTTCTCCTAAGAATTATAATTATTATACCCTATATTTTCAATCACATAAGATTTCTTTATAAATTGCTCGATGTTTCTTCCTGAATCTTTCAAAATCTTTATTCCATCATTACACAAACAATAAATCTCTCCTGTTCGATCATTAAACGCAATATCATAAGGATTAAATATCTTATAATTGCCTACACTGTCAACTCTCCAGTATTTGAAATCTGACAATGGATATTCACTAAATGAAGTTACCTTAAGCAAATATTCATCTGCTATGCATAACAAAATTTCCCGGTATCTTTTTTTCAAAAATGTTTCTGAATCTATTTCCATTTTTATATTGCGTGCTATTGTTTTTAATTTATTTTTTATTTTTTGAGGAAAGAAATCATACGGGCAATAGCAATACATCCCCTTTAATTTGCTAAACGTGAATCTTTGTATAAATAACATATTTAACAATTCGGATGGCTCCTGCTTAAAACCATTATATTCAAAAAAACTTTCTGTTTTAGAACAACAGATAATGGATTTATTTACTTCATCCATACAAATCAATTTTTCAGAATCATTATTAATATCATCATTCAGTGTCAAGCTTACAAAAAATACATGTGTAATTATTTGGTCAGTCTCGGATTGAGTGTCAAAAAATCGTCCAGATAAGTCAAAATTCATGTATCTGCCGTCTGCCACAGGACCCAATAAACATCGATACTCCGCCCCTGCTCATGCTGTTTCCATACAAGAAACTTAAAATCCTTCCTTAATATTTTATCTTTATTTGCAAAATATATTTTTTCTTATGGAAGAACTTTTTACTTTTAGAATTAAAAAAATAGTGATACACACTGGATCTATGCTAATACAAAATAATTTTCCATCATATAGTTCCACTTCCCTATATGCCATTTTATCACTAAGTTCAAAAGCAGATATCTGTGCTGTCTGAGGATCTATGCTTTGAAACAATTGCTTTTTTTCTGAAAATATCAGCAGAGAATCTATATTATTTTTATTGTCCCAATTGTAGTATATTCTGTCAAAATCTGAAAAATCCCCCTTTATATTTTTTATAAAACATTCTTCATCCTGATCTCTATGATAATAACCTTTTTGATATGCAAAATTTATCATTCACTTTATCCCTTTCCTTAGTTCATCTTTAACGAAACCTGACTGACTGGTAAACGAATGCTAATTCCAACTTCATTTTTATTCATCTTAATTTGTATATCTCCACCCATAAGTTCTTCAAACAAAAATTTTATAGAATATAATCCATACCTACTTCCTCCTTCTTTCGTAGAAACCCTGCGATCCATCCCATTTCTTATAGACTTTTCTGCATTTCTAGCAGCATCATGACTCCAGAATATGGAATAACACTCCAATACAACCACTCTTTTTTCCATCACTTCCATTTTGAAGTAGAATTTAAAGTTATCTTCAATTTCTTTTTCCATAGCAACCGACTCTGCGTAATCGAACGCATTTTTTATTATTTCATATATTGTAGTTTCAAACATTGAACTCTGAACAAAAACTTCAATCACGTTTTCTATAGGATAAAATTTGATTACTTTCTTATATTTAGGTTTACTATATATATAATTATGTATTCCCGTCTGTATCAATTTATCCAATAAACACCACTTTTTCTCATACTGTGATTCTCTTAATGCTTCACCTGCCGATTTCTTAATATGAGCAATAATGGTTTCAAACGTTTCTAACTGCTTATGTACTTCCATTAATATATTCTTTTCTTCTGGCTGGGTGAGTGAGATACTATCTATCAGTAATCTTAATTTATTCATAGTCTTTTTTCTGGCAGATCATTCTTAAATTTATGCAAAATATTTTTATAAGTAACACCTTTAATTTCTGTATCCAGATACGCAAGATATTTCTGATTGATGCGATCAACTTCTATATTCAATATTTCTATGATTACACCCAATTCACCCGAAATCTGTTCAAAATCATTAATAACAATTTGATAGAGTTCAATCAATCTATCCTTTGAAAATGCAGAACCATCACATTTAACCAAATCAATACTTAATCTTGCATATCCAACAAGTTTCTCATATATATCTTTACGGCGCTTTATTAATTCGATTTTTGTTACACTGTCAATTACATTTGGCTCCTTGTTGGACAATTCAATAATTTCCTTAATAATCTTGTTTTCCAATACTAGCTGATTATTATCAGAAGCAAGTTTTAAAGCAACCTCATTAGTTTCAATACATTTCACATAATTTTTTCTTTTTTAAGCAAATATGCTTCTTCCATGTAAGACCGAATAGTTGTTTTTATATCGTTATATTTAAGTGCAATCTCTCGCCCTTTCAATAGATATTCATATACATCTTCCATTTTTCGTGAATTATCTTTAAATATAAGATGTGCCATCTGTATAGAACGAATTCCGATACCAATTTCATCCATTGGATCATTGTTCAGTTTCAATATTAGTTCTGTTAACAACTCAATATCTTTCTTCAAGTCAATATTTTTCTTTTTATATTTTTTTGATATTGCATCAATATTTCATGGACCTGTGCCCTGCCACCCTTTTTCCCATACATCTTTTTCGATAATTGAAAAAACTCTTTTGCCTTGTCAAAATCTCCTTCATCCCTGTAAATTTGCCCTAATGTATCCAAACAAATTACCGCATACTTCTTTTCTTTTACCTCATTAAATTCGTGTAATCCGTTTTCTTCCAATATCCTATAAGCTTCTTCCACATAAAATCTTGCTAGTTCAGTCTGCATAAGATAATTCCTATAAACTTTCCCAATTTTCAAAAGTAATTCCACCCTATGCAACCAGTCCTGTTTCGAATTGAGCAGCAAACAATTATAATACAGGTTTAAGGCATTATCAAAATCACCGATATTCCGATAAGCTTTTGCAACTTCCTTCATAATCTGCATTTGTTCCATGGAACTAATCTGCAGCCATAACTTGCTTTCACCCAGAATTTCATATTGCTTTACGGACTCCTTGAATGCACCTACTGCCCGATAACAAAAAAACTTTCACAAATAATATTTGCAACAATTTTTACTTCTTCAATATTCCCTGCCAAGTGATTCACTGTTTTTTTCGTAAAATAACAGTAATTTAGGTATTGATGCATAAGGAACATGTCCAAAAGTTTTTGCTTATTGTAATCTTCTTGATCAAGCATCAGGCATTCGCGTAAATAAGCATATGCATCTTTATAACTTAACGAAATATCATATTCATAATCTTCCTTTAAATCTAGTTTAACATCCTTTAAGACATGTATCTCTGATTTATTCACATCTATATTTATAATTTTATCAAACACATCATCAATACTAATTCTCACTGCATCAGCCCCATTTTTATTTCTTCTGTTCGTTCTTTTAGTAATCAAATTACGTTTTATCAAAATATACTTACTTCTCTTAGAAATCAGAATTACAGTTTTCTTTTATTCGACATTTCAAACAAGCTCTAATCCAGTGGACACTTTCTGATTACCAAGCGATCCAAATATCCAGTATTTATACAGTTACCAAGCTGTATCAGGAACACAATTTTATCAACGCGCCATATGATTTTATACTGTCACTCTAATAATAACATACAAAACCATTTTTGTAACTATATTTTTTAATCTACAAAATCTATCGAGTATAAAGCGAAAAAAAGTGATGTTCATTGAAAATCAACTTTTTCATTCCCCATTGTTTTCAAAACACATCACTTTTTGACAATATATCCTATTTTTCGACCAGTTATGCCATTGTCAGATTCTGTCAAGCACGGACTAAAAATATTTTGTTAAAAAAGTATAAATTTTATCTAAACTTATCATATTTTGTCTAATCCTCTGAATTTTCAGCCTGTTTCTTCGTATTAACATCAAGAAGCAGGCTTTCCAGTTCATCCCGGTAATTCCACACAATGTTAAACACCCTGTCTGGAAAAACTACAATTTCCTGCAGCACATCATTCACAATATCAGCAGTCAGTTCTTCTATTTCAGTATACTGCTGAAAACTTTCTGTAAACTTATTTTCCAGTCTTCCATTTTCCGAAGCATTCTGAAGTTCCGCTTCCAGTTCCCTGATCCGCTGGTTTATCTGATCCTTTTCTTCCGAAGACAGCTTTTTTTCTTTCAAGTATGCTTCCTTATCCATTTCTCCGAATATTGTTTTTTCATAAATATCCCGGATATGGTTATCAAGCGCAGAACGTGATTCTTTCAGCCTGGATAAATTTTTCCGCATGCCTTCCGTATCCTGTTTCCGCAGCCGCTGTTTTTCTTCCCATATGCGGCTTAAATCTACCGCATAGAGCGCCTGTATCCGGAGTTGTTTTAACACAGCCTCCTCAAAATCCTTTTCCGGCATCCGCTCCACCGGGCATGCGTATTTATCTGTGACGCGCGGCGTATGGCACACATAATATGGTTTTTTCTTTCCCACCCTTGCCATGATATGGCCGCATATCCCGCATCTCACTTTTTTCAGGAACGGGCTGCCGCCCGGCTTCCCGCAGCCGCGTTCCTGAAACCTGCGCATCTGCTCCTGTGCGCGGTCAAATTCCTCCCGCGTCACAATCCCCTGGTGCGTCCCGGATACAGATATCCATTCCCCACGGTCTTTCTTTACCGTATGGCTCCTCCCTATTTCGTCACGCATCCTTTTTCCGTAAATATTCATTCCCGTATAACGCTCATCCCGCAGGATGACGCCTACGGTATTATGCGTCCAGAAATTTTCCTCATGGATGCTTTTCCATTTTCTGGTGCAGCCCGCAGAATGTTTCTGCAGCATGGGCGTCGGAACCTGGTCCATATTCAGTGTCCGGGCAATCTTCTCCGTTGTCTGTCCGTCTGCAGCCATTTCAAAGATTTTCCGTACTGTGTCCGCTGTTTCCGGATCAATAACCAGATGGTTTTTCTTCTCCCCGTCTTTCTTATAGCCATATGGCGCAAAAGGCGAAAGGAACTCCCCTTTTTCCGCTTTGATTTTTTTTGCGCTCCGCGTCTTCCTTGAAATATCCCGGCTGTAAATATCATAGATCAGTGTCTTAAAGGATGTTTCCAGGCTGTCCGCTTCCATAGGCCGGATGCTGTCAAAACCATCATTTACAGCTATAAACCTTATCCCAAGAAATGGGAATACGCGGGAGATGTAATTCCCTACTTCCAAATAGTCACGCCCAAAGCGCGACAGATCCTTTACCACAATACAGTGGATTTTTCCCTGCCTGGCCATATCCAGCATTTCCCGGACGGCGGGGCGGGTAAAATTTTTCCCGCTCCATCCGTCATCGCAGAATTCAATAACTTCTGCACCGTCAAATTCCGGCATCCGGCTGATGAAATCTGTGATGAGGTTCCGCTGGTTTGCTATGCTGTCTGATTCCGTTTTTGCTGCCTGCCCCCTGTCCACATCTTCATCGGAAATACGCAGATAGGCTGCAACCGTCAGCACGCCGGAACATTCTCCCTGCCCTTTTGCCGGTGCTGAACAGGTAAAATCCATGCCGCTCACTGTCCGGCCCCCTTTTCTGACTCAAGGAACTCCGCAAGTTTCCGGTATTCATCCTGCCACCGGAGGCTGATGCTGACGCTGTCGTCTGTACCGATTTCTACACGAAGCAGAAGCGTATGGGCCATTTCCTCCGTAATCCCTGTTTCCCCGTTAAAGCCTGAACATGCTTTCAGCCACTGGTTTTCTTCCATCTGCCGGGTGCGTTCCTTTATCTTTTCATTTATGGATTCCAGTTCTTTTTCCGCCTGTTCCATGCGCGTCCGGTATTCCTGCCGCATCCGTGTGTATTCCAGCTCTGTCAGTGCCCTGTCCACAGCATACATCGGATACAGCCCGTCATAGAATGTCCTGGCCCGTTTCAGTTCCTGTGCGGCTGTGGAAGCTTCCCGTTTTAAAGCGGCATCTGCATCAGCCTGTTTTTTAGATGACCGTATGCCCTCTATTTCCCCAGACATCTCCGCAGCCTGCCTGATCTGGCTTTCCAGCGTATCCCACAGGATTTCCAGAAGCTTTTCCTCCGGCATGTATTTTATCGGGCATGCGCCTGGATTTTCCTCATGCTTCGGGCATTTATAAAAATAAGTCTTTTTTGTGCCCCTGCATGTGACGGATTTGTAGCGTACCATCGCCCGCCCGCAGTCTGCACAGTAAACCAGCTTTTTTAATATGCCGGGCGTATTTCCAAGCGCATCGTATTTTCCAAGCCGCCCCTGGTATGCCGCCTTCTGCTTTTCCGCCATTTCCTGGACCGTATGGAACACGCTTTCATCGACAAGCGGCTCATGGGTATTATGCACAATGATCCATTCCTTCTCCGGGCGCACATGCTGTTTTTTCCCCTCATAAAAAGATTCATATTTGCGCCCCTGTACCATATGGCCGAGATAAACCTGGTTTGAAAGTATCTGCCTCACAACATTGAGATGCCAGACAACATCTGCATAACGGCTGCATCTGGCATCCCCTTTCAGGTAATGGTACCGCGACGGTGCCGGTATCCCCCTCGCATTCAGCTCCCCTGCAATTTTCTTATAACTTGTGCCAAGGCTGCGCAGCCGGAAAATTTCACGCACCACAGGCGCTGTCTCTGCATCCGGCTCAATCCGGTGCGGGTCATCCGCGCATTTCTTATATCCGTATGCCGCCCAGGAACCGATAAACTCGCCCCGGCGCTGCCTGACGGCAAGCGCGGACCCAGCTTTTTTTGAAATGTCCTTACTGTATACTTCATTAATTATGTTTTTCAGCGGGATGATATAGCCGTCGCTGGCCCGGTCTGCTGTCAGCGTGTCAAAATTGTCAGACAGCGCAACAAAGCGCACGTCCATAAACGGGAATATCCGTTCCAGGTAATTCCCTGTTTCACGGTAATTGCGCCCGAAACGTGACAGGTCCTTTACCACTATGCAGTCTATTTTTCCTGCACGTACATCCCGCATGAGCGCTTCAAAACCTGGGCGGTCGAAATTTACGCCTGTCTGCCCGTTATCGCGGTACATGCCGCAAAGTTCCATATCCTCCCGGCTGTCTATGTAATCCCAGACCATGCATTCCTGGCTTTCCATTGTATCCGCACCAGGTTTCCCGCTGTCTTCCACGGAAAGCCGGATGTAGCCGCCCGCATGATAGATGCGCGGCTTTTCCGGCTCTGTTTCCGGCATTCCCGGCGGCTGCAGATGGTTTACTTTCCTTTTTGTCCTTGCCATGTCAGACAGCCCCCCTTTCCAGGCTGACCCTGTCCGGCTTCCTTAACTTCCCCGCCATCCATTTCCCGGGCAAGAATGCCCGCAAGCCATTGGAACTCATCCTGCCAGTTGTACCTGATTTCCACACGCCTGTCACGGTATATGAATATCCGGTCTATCAGCGTTACAATCACTACACGGTCAAGCGCCGTAATGTCCCGGTACTTTTTAAACTGGTCCATCCAGCCGCACCCGTCCGCTGTGTCCTCCATCACACGGCCCATTTCTTCCCGCATGCTTTCAGCCTGCTGCTCTGCCTCCGCACAGAGCGCCGCATATCCTTTTTTCATTTCGCGGTATTCATCCCGGCTGATCATGCCGTCCACCATGCTTTCATAAAGGGAAAGGAGCAGGCGGCGGTACCTGTCCGCCTCCTCCATTTTCCTGTCCATCCGCTCCTGCAGCTTCACCGCGCCCGCTTTCTGGAGCTGGACGGATTCCGCCATCCCCAGCAGTTCCGAAAGGCTAATGACGTCATGTATGTGTTTGCGGAGCGATTCCAGCACGATCTCCCCAAGCACACTGTCCCGGATGCTGTGCGTATAACAGGTTTTTTCATTTTTATGTGCTGCACACACATAATAAACATACTTTTTCCCGCCTGCCGGCACAGTCTTCCTCACCATTGCCGCGCCGCACTCCCCGCATGACACCATCCCGGAAAAAAGTTCAACCGCGCTGCTGCCAGGGCTTGTGCGCGTGTCCAGGGCAAGCACTTTCTGCACAGCCGCGAAGTCCTCTGCTGAAACCACAGCCTCATGCGCGCCCTTTACCACGGACCATTCCTCACGCGGCCTTGCCACGCGCCGCTTCACCTTATAACTCGGCGTTGTGTTTTTGCCCTGCTCCAGCACACCCGTATAAACATGGTTTTTTAATATCCGCAGTACCGCCGTGGCATTCCACACCGAACGCGCATTGACACGGAACGGCGTCGCAAACCGCATGCCCTGCTGTTTTTTGTATTCCATCGGCGGCAGTATGCCGTCCTTATTCAGCCGGTCCGCTATGTCCGCAGCGCTGACACCTTCCAGTTTCCAGCGGAAAATATCCCGAACCACGTCCGCCGCAAAGCCGTCCACTGCCAGCCGGTGCCTGTCTTCCGGATCTTTCACATAACCGTAGACAGCAAAAGGGGCAATAAAATCGCCGCGCTTCCGCTTTATTTCAAGCTGGCTGCGGATTTTAATGGAGCTGTCACGGCAGTATGCCTCATTGATTAAGTTTTTAAACGGGATCATCAGTTCATCAGATTCCCTGCCGCCATTCAGACTGTCATAGTTGTCATTGACCGCTATGAAGCGTATGCCGAGGAATGGGAATATTTTTCAATATACTCCCCCGCATCCAGGTAATTCCTGCCAAACCGCGACAGGTCCTTTACTACGATACAGTCTATCTTTCCCGCCTTAACATCCGCCATCATTGCCTGGAACGCCGGGCGCTCAAAGCTGGAGCCGGAAAACCCGTCATCCACCCTCATGCCGCATTCCCGAAGCTGCGGGTGGCGGCTGAAATAGTCGCGGATAAGGTCTTTCTGCCCTGTAACGCTGTTGCTTTCCCCAGTGTCGCCGTCCTCACGCGAAAGGCGCACGTAGCCGCAGGCATTCCATACCCTTGTGCTTTTTTCAGAATTGTTTTCGATATGTTCCATAGAATCTCTCCTGTCTGCAAAGTGTGATGACTGAAAAACTTTTTTCAATCATATATTCAATCAGAAAAACACCTCTGCCAGCCAGGGGAGCGCTGTTACTGTCCTGTTAATGGCATGTTAACATAACTTTCCCATGCTGTCCATAGTGTTTCTTTATCTATGGTGAAAATCTTTTATCATGCTTAATCCAAAATATATCAGCATTTTGCCCGCATATAGGACATCATCCTTTCCTCAAGCGTTGCGTCTGTGTCTGCAAAGCTTACCTTTACCACGTAATCGCCATGACGGTAGCAGTACGGGTTCCCGATCTGCCTTATGAAATCCAGCATGCGCTCCTTTTTAGGAAGCCCCGTGTCCACATTTACATCCCGTATGTCTTTCAGCATGCTGCGGTCTGCCGTCCTTGGATCAGCCGCCTGCATCCTGTCTATATCTGCTGCCGTAATTGTCTGTATATCCATATGTAGCAATACTCCTTTTTTTTATTTTATGTGAAGCCTGCATGTCCCTATACCGCCGCTGTTTCCAGATCCGCATGAAACCGCGGCTTATCTGCCGCCGTGAACAGAACCGCTGTAAACACAGCATCAGTTTCACCGTCCGTACACAGCTTCAGCAGGCATTTTTTCAGTTTCAAAAAATCCATTTCTGATAGAAGTATCCAAGCCGCTTACGGCATATAAGCGCCATGATGCCGTAAGGCAGGTGGCGGCAGCAGCAGAACTGCCCAGGCCATGCCCTCAGCATCCCCCTTTGACCCTGCGGTACGGGAAACTGTATGGTCCCCCTCCGGCTTGTCATGGCGGTTCCGGCGCTGCCAGCGCCGGGATACAGGCCCTTTGGGTTGCCGCTCGTGCCTTTGATGCAGTCAGATTGACGGGGCGCGGCAGGATACAGTCCCACCGCCTGCCCCGCAGGCAGTCGTCGCGCCCATGCCTGGGCCGCTTGCCGCTTGATACGGCTCTGCCCGGAGGGGAAAACTTGGATACATGCTTTATGAACGGGGCTGTCCCGTTATTTATCAAAGTACACATATACCCGTAAGCCAAATGACTTACTAACAGATTACAGTTATTTTTAAAGAAGAAGTAAATCATTTGGCAAATAAGTATGCTCGCGAGTATAAAAAGATCCTCCTATAAGGTAAGGGAATGAAACTGCGTTTTGATAGATAAAATTTGAAAATTTATTTAACTGAACCACTACCGGCTAAAGCCGGTAGGTTCGGTGGGCTGCTAAAGCAGCCTAAAGACGTTTCTCCGTATAGTTCTCGCTTACTCTGATACGTTTATCCTATTTCAAAGTTATCGGACTTTGTTTTTTCCTGCAAATCTTGGTTTTTAATATACTCTTTGATAATTTCATCCGTCACATTCCCGCTGCTTGCCACAAAGTATCCCCTTGCCCATAAATGCTGTCCCCAAAACTGTTTATTTAATTCCTTATATTCCATCTGCAGTTTCCTGGATGTATTTCCTTTTATATATTGCACCAGCTTACTTGCTGAAAGGTGGGGCGGAACAGAAACCAACAGATGTATATGGTCGCTGCCCACATGGCCTGCCAGTATTTCTACTTCATTGCTCTGACATACCATACGGATCAGCTCTCTTGCCCTTAAAGCTATCTTTCCAATTATCACAGGTTTACGGTATTTTGTTATCCATACCAAGTGATATTTAATATCATATGTGCAGTGCGACGATTTTCTGTAATTTTCCATGATTTCACCTCAGGTTTAGTATTCCTATTTTAGCTTTAGATTAAACCTAAAGTCATAGGGTTTACCTAAAGGTTTCGCCTAAAGGCGAGGGTTTTAACCCCATTATACAGACAATAAATTTTTTCAAAGCCCCTTTCAGCTTTTCCAGCACCTTATTTTTCTGTAATGGACCGTATTCTGTGATACCTGGAACAGCTTTGCTGCCTCACGTTCCGTCCGCTCAAGATAGAAAAGCTCCTGGATCAGTTCCATTTCCTCATCAGACAGGATATGCAGCGCTTCTTCCAGTTTTTCCATAAGCTGTGCCTTAATCAGCATATCTTCTGCCGGCCTGTCTGCAGAAGGGAAATCCCAGTCTGCTTCTAAAAGGCTTTCATAAGAAACCTCCCGGCCCGGTATATATGATACAGTCATGTTTTCCTGGTCTACTATGACATGTCCCTGTTTCAGATCCTTCATAAAATACTTTTCCCTGTCTATGGAACGGCGGTATTCCAGATACACTTCCTCGCTGACAGCAATTTTCCTGCCGCCCACTTTAATATAAAATATCTTTTCTGGCATAAAAATTCCTCCATTTGAGATTTGAAAAGCCCGATTTTCAAATCCAAATGGAGGCGAACGGCACCGCAGTATTAAAAAATGAATAAAAGGACAAAGAAGCAGGCCGCAAATATCAGGTTATTTCGACACAAAAAAGACCAGACAATCTGAAAAACTGTCTGGTCCCAGGCGCATGCCCTGCTCTAATTGTAAAATATATAATCCCACTATCCATAATTGCCGTTATCATTCTATAACAGCATAAATAATATGGCTCGGTTAATAGCGGGCTGCTGAATATATACTGCTTCTAAAATCAAATTATCTTCTGACTTAATGTATAAAATTTTCTGGCAGAATACTTCTGAATACTTATTTATCCCTTATTATACTTCACATATAATAAATTATTTTGACGGATAGTGTCGCCTGCCACATCATTAAAAGATTTTTTAGCGAATTTACATGCTTTTTCATTTATACACCCGCATTTTGATAAATCCTGTTATGAAAGTCAGCAGACTGTAAGGCAGTCCATTCATCTTCCCGCCAGCTCGCTGGACAAATATGTAATCAGTTCTTCCGGCGTTGGTATCCTGCCTTTGCAAGGAATACGTTTCTGGCATGCTTTTACATTCCCGGTGCCATTTAAAGGGTTTGTATATGCATCTGTAATGGCATCCTGAATCGCCTGCCTGACTTCCTCAGCGCTTACGCCGTGGTCTTTTGCAATTTTACTGTATATCTTTTCTAAATTCATAAACTCATCCTTTACTATTAAAATTTTTATCACCTGTTTTCATATATTATAAGCGATTAAAACGCCTGTCGCAATAAAAACAGGCGTTTTAATCGCCCGTTTTTACATAATACATTAATTAAAATTACCAATATAAGGAGGAGAATATTTATGGACGAAAAGTTTATCCGGGACCGCCTTTCCAGGCTTCGTGAAGAAAAACAGGTATCCGAACGTAAAATGAGCCTGGACCTTGGCCACAGCACCAGCTATATACGCAGCATCACATCGGGAAGATCACTCCCGTCTATGGGGGAATTCCTTTATATCTGCGAATATCTGGGCATAACGCCAATGGAATTTTTCAACGAAGGAAACACTACCACCCTGCTCCAGCAGAAAGCCATTGATTCTATCCGCACCATGTCTGATGAAGACCTGATGCTGCTGACTGGTTTTATTGACAGACTAAACGCCTCCAGGAACCAGAAATAAGCCATAGGTATTCCATCCAGGTAAATTCGGTATCTGGAAATATATTGCTGTATAATAAAAGAAATCTGGCTTTTTACAAAAAAACAGCCCAACCCCACCGGTTATTCAGGTGGACTCTGGGCTGTCTTCATCAATATATGTCATTATATCCTGCACATTGCACTTTATTATCTTACATAAATCATTAATGGTTCTTGTTGATAAGCTAAAATTATGCCTCATACGGTGTATCGTGCCTTTGCTGATACCATGCTTTGTTATGAGGGCATACGTAGTTATTTTTTTATCTTTCAAAGTGTCCCAAAATGGATCATAGCTTATCAATTTCTTTTTCACCGCCTTTACAACTATTATTTTAGAGTTGAAAGGTTATATTGCATATACCTTAAAAATAAGGTATAAAGAATTAGAAACAAAAAATTCCATAAATAACTATGGAAAATATAATGATAGTATTTCTTTATCCAGTGGGAATAAACACATAATTGCAGAATTATATTTATGAAATAATAACAAAGAGAAAAACAAGTAAAGAATAATATGTTAAGCCTTATTTAACAGGGTACATCACAATTTAAATTATCCTCGTCAATAAATACCATTACATCCTGAACATTGCACTTAACAATCTTGCATAAATCATCAATAGTTCTTGTTGAAAGACAAAAATTATGCTTCATACGGTGTATCGTACCTTTGCTGATGCCGTATTTAGTTATAAGGGTATAGGTTGTCATCTGCCTGTCTTCTAATGTATGCCAAAATGGCTCATAACTTATCATATTATTTTCATCACCGAATTTATTTTATCTATAAAATCAGATATTGCCATATACCTTAGATATAAGGTATAATATATTATTAGTATAGTCGTTTGCGCAAAGGAGAAAGTATGAATAATGAAAGCGGAGAGCTAAGCCCGGAATTTCTGGCTGAAATTAAGAATATCATAAAATAATTATAGACAGATATCATCTGAAATGCACCAGCATTGAAGATAAACGATTTACAGATGAAATAATAAGCATTTCAAAAAAATACAGAAAACCCAAAATGCCTTTAGTATGTGAAAAAGTTGTTGCGGATAACCTTTACATAAGGCGGCTGATTCTTGGAAAAACATTGGATGAAATAGCATCAGCGGCAGATGTTGTCCCGGAAATTATCGCCGGATATGAAGCTGGAAAGAAAAAAATCACCAGAAATGCCTGTGAATTTGCAAGAACAGCCAAAGCCTGCGGCTATAACAGTTCCGATATAAACGAAATATTTTTATATGGTGCATCTTTCCATGATCTGTTTCATACCACAGACAACTGCTTTCTATGCAGTAAAGAAGGCCTGACCTATGCGCCAAATCCCTTTTTCGATAACCACAGGAACCGAAAACTATTTCTCCCGCGCTGCAGGCCTGACCTATGCGCCAAATCCCTTTTTCGATAACAGCAGGATATTTGAAAATTTATTTACATCCAGCACTAAAAAGCAGCCATTTTAACTTAAGATTTATAGATTCTGGAACCGCCAAAAGTTTCGCCCCTCTCAAATAAATAAAAAGATAAGGAGATATCATCATGAAAAAAATAATCAAATTATTAGCTGCTGTTTTCGTCATTTATTTGATCACTGCCACAACACTGCCTAAATTAATGTCTGCAGCAACACTGGGAAACCATTCAGATTCTGATGTAATGTACCAGACATGGGAGGAATTTTTAGAAAGCGGTGTAAAAATCGAATATGGCGAAGTTACTGCCGTTACAGATAGTGAAAATGACAAATAGCAAATGCCTTTTATATGCGGAATGAAAAGCTGTATTTGTACGTACAGCGCTGCAGCATTACGGCCTTTCATTCCAGGATGTTAAAATTATTATCTTTCACAGCTTTTCTGTCAGTTTCCTGCCCGTACCCACGCAGATGCTGTCTGCCGACACGGTTTTTACTATTTGGCATATCAGAAGCCACAGGCACTATACTAAACGTGAAAAATAAAACAATCTATCTTTTTGTCTGTATATCCGCCGGAAAAACATCATCCCAATACCCTTTAAATACCGGCTGGCGCAGTGCATTCTTCGTATTTGGCATATATTCCACCACGCAGGGGCTGCCCGCATCTGCAGAATCAATTTCCTGCCCCCTCAATCTTTTTCATGATGGCCTGCCTGAGCCTTTCCTGGTATTCATCATGGTAATTTCCCGCCACAAACGGCTTTGTCATATTTGCAATATATTATATTCTGAATTTTCATAAACAACATGACCCTCACAATTAAAAAAGGCGGAACGCTCCTAAAAAGCTATTCCGCCTTTTTTACACAATCGTAATGCAGATTATAAAATGCCCGCAAAGTTTTTCTTTTCTATTACCATATATAATCCTGCCAGCTATTTTATATTTCCCCCGTCAGACTATATCCCATTTTCCGTTTATCCTGTTTTCAACCATACAACGACACAGAAACCTGCTTCTTATCCTGCATCAGCAGATTTTTCATTCCGTTTCCTTGCGACAACTACCAGCCGCCCGTTTTCCTGTGAATATTCACAAGTAGAAAGCATCAGGATCTGATCCCCGTACTGCAGCGTGCTGTCCGTTTCAAACAGGCGGTTTTCTTCCACAAAATCCCGGCATTCCTGGAATTCTTTCTCATTCCCATACTGGAAAAACCGGTAATAACGGAATCCCGGTTCATCCTCATTCAGTATTCTTGTTCTCAGGACTGCCACTGCCTCGTAAACGCCTGTTTCATAAAGCGTGTCGAAACAGATTTCCCTGTGTTCCTGGAAAAAATCTGCGTCCCCATACATTTTAAGTGTTCCAAATATATGGCCGTTTTTCATATTATGCCCATAAATTACGGTGTTGTCATCCCGCGGCCAAAGGCTGCTTTCCGCATCTGCAAACAATGCCCCTTCCGCTGATTCTGTACCTGAAAAATCATGGTGCAGGTAGAAATCCCTGTCACTTTCCGGACGCATGACTGGCAGGTCGATCTGCGTGTCCGGGATCTGCAGCCATCCATAAAGCTGCGGATATTTTTCTGACATTTCCCTGTACTGCGGCAGCTTCTCCGGGCGGGTTTCCGGCTACTTTCTATCCTGTACCTGCATTTTTTCCACCGGCTGCCCTGCATCCGAAAGCTTCTCTGCAGAGCTTATGGAATCCGGCACAGCTTTCATATTTTCTATAAAAATTTCTGCTTCGTTGGGCGCTGACACTTTCATCTGCTGCAGGCTCCATCTGCCCCGCTCCCTCACAAACTGCCCATGGAGCCATACAGACATAAAACACACTGACAGGCAGGCAAGCACAGGGACTGCCGCTCTTTTTATCTGCCTATGGAAAGGCAGCCTCTTTATTTTACATGTCTTTTTACCTCGTTCCCGCACATCTTCCATCAGCCATGCGGCAACTGTTTCCAGTTCTTTTTTATCAGCCATACAGTCTGTCAGAATAACATTTCCTGCCGGAACCGTTTTATCTGGTTCCGGCTTTTTCTCTGGTACGCCCAAACCAGTTTTTACCTTTAAGTCCAGAATAAATGCCGTTCCAAGTTCTGTCTTAAAATACCGGCTCTGGCAGGCCTCCAGTTTTGGCAGGGCTGCAAGCCATGCTTTCCTGTCCAGGTTCTGGTGTCCATGTATGAGATTCAGCAGCCTGTCTGTATCCTGTATCAGCAGCGGCCAGATTTTTGTCCCCGCATCCATCCCACTGCCGGAAATCCATTCCAGCTTTTCAATGAAAGCGCTGCCGGTCTGCCCCGGCAGTATCCTATCACGGTTCCTTTCCAGCTTTCTGCAATACACCTGAAGCTGCTGCCTGTTCATGCGCCAGGACCTGGCTATAATCTTTTTTATATTCAAAAGAGTTTTTTCTTCCTGTGTCCAATCTGGTGCCATCTTACGCCCTCTTTCGCAGACCGTGCTGAAACCCTGCCGGAAATCCTTTTTGGGAAAATTTTCTTAAAACCCTGTAATCTCCCCGTTATAATATTTCATGATCAGTTTTGCGTCTGTCAGGTTCACTTTCCCATCGCCATTTACATCCGCATTCTCTTTCTGTCTGCTGTCCAGCGTCTTTACACCGTTGTAATGCTGCATGACCAGCTTTGCGTCTGTCAGGTTTACTTTTCCATCCTGGTTGACATCCCCTGCCACAGCGGGTGTTTCCGCTTCGGCTATTGTGATACGCGCAGGCACACGGTGTTCTATTTCCACTGCCTGCCGGCCTGCTGCATCATTCCATTTCATATGTGTGACACAAAGCGTTGTCTTGCCAATAGAAGCATCCCCCGCTGTGTGCAGCCGTATCTGCAGCATCTGCCCGCCATCCTGTACTGCAATGCCGGAAGAATACTGAACAGAAAAAATCCCTGTGGACGGGTCAAACGAACAGGACTGCGCTTTTCCATCCTCTGCGGGGAGAATGTCCGCCTTTTCCACTGTAAACAGGCTGCTGTCATATTCCAGTGTGCCTTCCATGAAAGCTATTTCCTGTGCGGAAGACGCGCCGCTGCCCTTTAAATTTACAGACATGGTAACAGTATCGCCCTGCCTGCATTCTGATACGTCCAGTGTATTCTCAATATCCCATGCAGTCCCGTCTGCGTATACATTGATGGAGAATCCACATACAGCCATTACCAGGCTGATGAGTACCACTGTTACTTTATTGACCCTTCTCACTTCTTTTCCTCCCCACGTTTCCTTACAGCCAGCATCAATGCCAGGATGCCGCAAGCTGCAGCAATGACAAGGAAAATGTCATTGCCAAGGCCTGCGCCTGTTTTATAATTCTGGTCCGGCTTTGCGCTCCCGCTGCCTGATGCTGGTGCCTGCTGTACTTTTTGTACAGATGTCTGCTGTACCCCGCTGTCTGCTGCAGCCTCCTGCGTACTGGCTGCAACTGTGTGGGAAACGCCCTGCACAGCCCCAGTACCTGTACTGGCAGTATCCTCCGCCTGCTGCTCCGAAGAACTGCTTGTTCTTTCTGTACTGTCTTTATTTTCTGTATTTCCTGTTTCCTGCGTTTCTGAACCCTCTGCGTCATCTTTTTATCTGTATCATCATCCCTGCTGCCTGCTGTCTCCGGCACATGCACCCGGCTTGAGACTTTACAGTCCGTAACCGCAGCCAGATCTGCATCCGCCATATCCCTCAGCGAAAGCGTGACCGGGATGGAAGATGAATCCGAAACAGCCTGAAACCGTACCGTCACGACTGTGCCGTCTGCAGAGTAGCTGCTGTCACAGACTACGGAAAGGTTCACTTCACTGCCTGTGTCAGACGCCATTTTCATATCACTCCCGGAAAAACCACTGTTCCAGGAGGCGCTTTCATATCTTAATACACTGCTGTCATAAGCCAGTGCCGCCCCTATCGTACTGATTGATGGGTTGCCGCTCAGGTTTACACTTACATTTACATAACCGCCCTCTGACACGCCTGCTGCATCTGCCGAAGCAGACAGGGATGGGGATGCTGCCGCATTTGCTGAATACACCTGCATCATGCAGACAAACAGCATGGCTATGAGCAGGCACGGTAAGTACTTCTTTCTGTCTTTCATATCCAATTCCTTTCTTATACTCATGAATACAATCATCTGCCCTGGTTACTGCCTATACCTTAAGTGGCCTGCTGTATATGTGCATAGCCATCAACAGGTCTGTATAACTTTTTCACCCACTGCATAATCCGTAACCACAGCCATGCCGATGCTTCAACTTTCTGTGGCATGGCTGCTGGTTTTTATTTTACTTTCCTGCTTTCGGCTTTGCTATAAGCCCCATAAATTTTTTTTACCTGTAGAATCCACTTTGTAAGCACGAACCCTGACATAGTATTTCTTTCCGGATTTCAGTTTCTTAAGCGTTTTCTTTGCAGAAGCTGAAACGACTTTCTTCGTAGACGAAGATGGAAACTTTTTATTTGTGGAATAAGCTATTTCGTATCCTTTAACCCCTGCTATCTTTTTAAAGCTGACAACAAGCTGCCCGACCTTTTTAGATTTAAGAGATGGCGCTTTCACTTTGGACGGCTTATCCACCTTTGTCCATTGCGCAAATAACGTAGTTCCTGCATTCAATATTGTAGAACTATTTACTTTAGTGCCACCACTTTTCTGCGTATACCAACCGTTGAAAATGTAGTCTTCACGCTGCACTTTAGGCAGAATACCAAGGTTGTCATCATTAAGCAGCGTCATTGTTTTACGGCTCAGTTTGGTTCCTGCATTTGCATTGAACTCAATAATATAATACAGTAACTTTATCTGCATGGAATCATCCGGTTTGTTATTATCTTCTGATGGATTGCCATTGCTATTATCTGTGCCATTTCCAGATGAATTACCTTCTGTTGTGCCGTTGGACGAACCGCCGCTTGATGACCCACCACCAGATGAATTACCTCCCGTTGTACCACCAGACGAACTGCCACCCGATGATCCACCGCCAGATGGGTTGCCTCCTGTTGTACCGCCACCGGATGGATTATCACCTGGTGAATTGTTTTCCCCACCATTTCCATTATTAGAATCATCTCCGCCTGTGTTATCTCCGGTATTATTATCATCAGGCGGTGTGACATTATCTGGTTTCGTAACTGTAATTACACAGGATGCAGATACATTGCTTCCATCTGTACTTGATACTGTGATTGTAGCTTCGCCAGCAGATACAGCGGTCACTAAACCATTATTGTCAACAGCAGCTACAGATGGATTGTCGGAAGTCCATGAAAGTGTTTTATTCGCTGCATCAGATGGTATAATTTGAGCAATCAATTGTACTATCGCACCATCTTTCAAATCTGCCTTCTCCATAGTAAGGGATATATTGGTAATTAACTTTTCTGATGGCACATCTTTATTACTGTATATTGCAACAATCAACCTGCCTGCCACATCATATATCTCTGTCTTCGCAGATTCCAGTTCCATGCCATTCAGCCAAAATGTTGACGCATCATCATAATCCGTATTCAGAGTATTCTCGCTAAGCTGTTTTCCCGATGACGTATATTTTTTCACAGTAACTGTCTTACAATTTTCTACAGCTTCTAGCCCAAGCATCCTTAACGCAACATTTTTGCTGCTCGTTTCAGTATTGTAAATATGCACCCATGCAAACTCATCATAGTCTGTACCTAATATTGTCTCATACTCAGAATCCTGCTCCATTCTTTTTGAGAAGAATGCACGGACATCCACATTTTCTAAAGCAGTAAAACGATAAATATTCCCTGTTTCAACAATATTCTCGCCTATATACCAACCTCTAAACTCATAAGTATCATCCACAGGAAATGCTGAAAGTTCAACAGGACTTCCTTTGGCATAACTTCCATCGCCAATTACTTTACCGCCTGTTTCCGTACTGCAGTTAACCGTAATGTGCGCTGTTTTATTACTTGCAGATATATATTCATCAGCGTAAATCATTGCCCCATCACCTGCTGTAAGTGGAAACGATCTGGCATCTTCCGTTAATGAATCCGATGAAATTTGTTGTGTATATGTTTTTCCCTGTTCTAAAGGTATCGCATAATAATTCTGGCGACCAACAATTTTTCCATCTCTGACTTCCTCTATAACATAGTTCATTTCGCCGCTTGCTGTTCCTTCCATGCTTAAATGAACAGCAAGGTCATTAGGTACAATTAATATTTTTACATCACCACTAATTTCTATTCTTATTTTGTCGTTGTAATATACACCGCCATCTTTTACATAACCCAACACATTATTTTCAGAATCGTATACTGATAAATCAACAGGGCATTGAACAAATATCTTCTTTATTGAGTTCAAAAAGCCCCCTTCTTCTTCATTATTACCTGTGCTATAAATATAATTAAATAGTGAATCACCAAGTTTCGTTTTGGCTTGCTCCAATAAATTGGTAGCGCTTTTCATTGCTGCCTTGTCTACCGCACTGTCTGAATAATCAAATTTCTGTATTTTGTCGTATATTTTCTTGGCATCTTTGAGTACTGCCTGTAAATCATCTCCTTTTTTAGATGCCTTTATAATATCTTTTATTACATCATAACTGTCACAGAGTTTTTCATATTTTTAAGAATATCGCCGTAACCATTATTGCGTAATGAATCCACCTTTCCTTTAAATATACTTTCAAATTGTTTTTTGGTAAATTCAGAAATTGCAGTCTTATCAGCAAATTCTTTTAAAACTGATGTAAGCGCCTGTTTTAACAAATCTTTTACTACGTCTGAAAGATCATTCACATAATCTGTCAATATTTTTGCCGTATCTTTTGCAGACGATTTTATAATACCATTCGCTATCCAAGGCCGTTTTCCTGTAACTTTTATACTTCCAAAATTTGAACCGAAATAATTTCCAACATAAAACGTAACTGTATAATTTTTAAATGTACGGGTAAATTCTTCGCTCCCTATACTATTCCGTATTTTATTAACTATTCCTGCACTTATTGTAATGTAATCTTGCTTCAGATTGATCTTTCCAATTTCAATGCCCGTTTGTGTATATGTTTCTAAATAATCTGCAAGAGTTTCATAAACACATTTTAAAGATTCCTCTGTTGCAGTCGAATCTGGAGTAATAATTTTATCATTCGTTTTTGCATCAGCTTCCCGCAATTTTTTTGCTATTGTTGCTCTGTCTCCACCTTTACTTTTTGTGTCTGCCTGAGCTGAAGATTTAAATGCTTCAATATACTGATTTAGATAATTATAAAAATTCTTTGCATCATCATAAACTTTCTCTTGAGATGTTTTTTTATAAGAATTTACTCCATACGAATCATCTACGATAGTTTGCTGATTGTTATCGTCACTATTGTTTCCATGATCAAATGTAGCCCAGCAAATTAAAGTTCCTATCTCCCGCACAAAAACGTCAAATTATAATCTCAATTTTTATACACTGTCTATAAAAGTGTGCTACAGGAGGCGGCACGTTTTCCTCTTGACCATCCCATGTCATTCCGATATAGTTTTTATGGAACAAAAAAAAGAGAAAGAACAGCCCCTTCCACAGTTCGTTCTTTCTCTCGCATACCAGTGTGCCTGCCTTATACGGGATCATGTCCCTCTCATGAGGATCCGGCACCACCGACATATATTATGATAAGAGAAAATTCCCTGTTTTGCAAGCTGGTTCGTATAAAAAGTTCATCAAAGATCCTGTTCGATTCCTTTATGGCCGGATTCCGTTCGGAACTGCAGACCTGTCCCTGCTGTGGGGGAAAGGGATCCTGCCGCATCCATGCCTACTATGACCGCTCCCTGGTGGACTTTATAGGCGGCACCCAGGTCCGCCACAGCCTCTGCATCATGCGCCTTATCTGTACCTGTGGCCATACCCATGCCATCCTCCCGGACTTCATCATTCCCTACTCCGGCTACGGCCTGTTCTTCCTTCTACGTGTCCTGGCGGAGTATTTCCTGCGCCTTTCCACTGTGGAAAGGCTATGCGAACGCTTCGGCATCACCCTTTCCCAGCTGCGCCGATGGCTGCAGCTCTTTCGGGTGCAGAAGGAAGATTGGCTCGGCGTGCTTTCCTCCATGGAGGTTTCCGGCCTTTCCTTCCTTAAGTCCCTGCTCACGCAGCCGGCTTATTCGGATTTCGCCTCCGCCTTTGTCCGCCGTTTTACAAAGTCCTTCCTCCAGTCCCATAAAAATCCGGCGCCTTACTGCCAACAGGTGTTCGGCCCATGAACTGTTTTCCTCCAACCACACGCCATGGGCATGGCTTTCCTCCCGTTTCTGCCCCATAATGGGGGAAAACCACTTAAGGAGGACATTTCTATGGACAACAATCAAAAAAAACTTTCAGACGCAGCCGCCATGGCGCAGTTCCGCCTCGCTCTCATAGCGCCGGTCATCCATGGCCTTTATCCGGATGCGTCCAGGAACGCCTATTACCAGAGAGTCACGGAAAAGCCCCTCGCCCTGCCTGACGGCTCCGTGTTCCAGTACAGCCCCAAGACCCTCAGCAAATGGGTGTCCCTCTACCAGAACGGCGGCATCGACGCCCTCATGCCGCAGGAGCGTTCCGATAAGGGCTCCACACGGGTACTCCCAGACACGGCCATCGAGGAGATCTACCGCCTCAAGGAGGCCTTCCCACGGCTGAACGCTACACAGATCCACCGGCACCTCGTTGAAGAAGCCTTCATCCCTGCCACAGTCAGCGTCTGCGCCGTCCAGCGCTTCGTCAGGAAACATGACCTGAAATCGGCACGCAACCCCGGCATGCGGGACAGGAAGGCATTTGAAGAAGATGCCTTTGGGAAGATGTGGCAGGCCGATACCTGTTACCTGCCTTTTATCACGGAGGACGGACGGCGCAGGAGAGTCTACTGCATTATGATTATTGATGACCATTCCCGTTTTCTGGTGGGCGGCGGGTAAGCGATGAATAACCCACCGTTCCACAGGAACTTGATTTTGCTCTATAATGGTATCAGCTTGGAGCGGATGTCCACATCAGTTCTTGATAAAGTAGCCCGGCAGCCGTTTATTGCTTTTCCTGCGGCTCCACTACTGCCATCCATTCCAAAAATAATAATCAGGAGATGATGCTATGTCAGAGAAAAAGAAAACCCGCAGTGACCAGGAATGGCTGGAGCTGATCCAGGAATGCCGCACGAGCGGCCTGCCTGACAGAGAATGGTGCCGGCTGCATTCCATATCCATAAAAACATTTCATAACAAAGTTTCAGACCTAAAGAAAAAATCCTGTATCATACCAGATCCGCAGGCGGCCCCATCCAGACAGATGCACGAAGTGGTTCCACTGGAGCTGGGCAGCAGCCCTGTCCCTGATCCAGGCTGCGCTGCAAGTGATACGCTGCCGGTTCCAGCAGCCCATGCTGCCATCACGGTCAGGATGCCGGGGTACAGCATTGAAATTGCAGACGGTGCTTCAGAAGATACCATACGGAATACGCTTCTGGCGCTGGGGAGGCTGTGCTGTTAGGTGCATTGTCCAGTGACACGAAAGTTTATATCGTCACTGGATGCACCGATATGCGGCGCAGCTTTGACGGCCTTATGTCCCTGATCCGGGACACTTACCAGATGGACCCTTATGCGGACGCCCTTTATCTGTTCTGCGGCCGGAAAAGAAATACGCTCAAGGCCCTTTACTTTGACCAGACGGGGTTCGTGCTCTGCACAAAACGCCTGGACAATGGAAAATTCCAGTGGCCGCGGGACGCTTCGCAAGTAAGGCCGCTTACCCGCCAGCAGCTGCGATGGCTTCTGGAAGGACTCTCCATCTGCCAGCCAAAGGCGGTGCAGCCTTCCGGCAGGAAGGACTTCTGAACTTTTGTGCATTATGTAGAAA
Source organism: Eubacterium plexicaudatum ASF492 (assembly GCF_000364225.2). Classification (GTDB taxonomy): domain Bacteria; phylum Bacillota; class Clostridia; order Lachnospirales; family Lachnospiraceae; genus Eubacterium_J; species Eubacterium_J plexicaudatum. The sequence continues at coordinate 761,739 of NZ_AQFT02000001.1, read as the reverse complement.
TTTAAAAATTTATTTTCCAGCGCCGCAAGCCGCCAGGGAATGTTATCCACGACGCTGTTTTTTTCCGGGATGCTGTCCACGCATAACGCAGCGCCAGGCCGCAAAACTGTGGATAACCTGCATGAAAAATGCTGTTTTTAAGCCTTTTTCCTGTATCTGGCGGCAGTTTCCAGTCCGTCATTGTGCCTACCGCGCAGTTATGGGCGGTTTGATTTCATCCCCGCGTTTCCTTATAATGTAAGTAAATGGAAACGAGGAGGGCGCACATGCCAGTTAATATGGAAGATTATATCCGGCTGCTGGAAACAATGGTGGAGCAGCAGAAAATGCAGATACAGTCCCAGGACGCACGCATCTTGGAGCAGGAACAGACCATAGCACAACTGCGCGCCCTTGTGGATGAACTGCGCCTTTTAAAGGTAAGCGATGAATAACCCACCGTTCCACAGGAACTTGATTTTGCTCTATAATGGTATCAGCTTGGAGCGGATGTCCACATCAGTTCTTGATAAAGTAGCCCGGCAGCCGTTTATTGCTTTTCCTGCGGCTCCACTACTGCCATCCATTCCAAAAATAATAATCAGGAGATGATGCTATGTCAGAGAAAAAGAAAACCCGCAGTGACCAGGAATGGCTGGAGCTGATCCAGGAATGCCGCACGAGCGGCCTGCCTGACAGAGAATGGTGCCGGCTGCATTCCATATCCATAAAAACATTTCATAACAAAGTTTCAGACCTAAAGAAAAAATCCTGTATCATACCAGATCCGCAGGCGGCCCCATCCAGGCAGGTGCACGAAGTGGTTCCACTGGAGCTGGGCAGCAGCCCTGTCCCTGATCCAGGCTGCGCTGCAAGTGATACGCTGCCGGTTCCAGCAGCCCATGCTGCCATCACGGTCAGGATGCCGGGGTACAGCATTGAAATTGCAGACGGTGCTTCAGAAGATACCATACGGAATACGCTTCTGGCGCTGGGGAGGCTGTGCTGTTAGGTGCATTGTCCAGTGACACGAAAGTTTATATCGTCACTGGATGCACCGATATGCGGCGCAGCTTTGACGGCCTTATGTCCCTGATCCGGGACACTTACCAGATGGACCCTTATTCGGACGCCCTTTATCTGTTCTGCGGCCGGAAAAGAAATACGCTCAAGGCCCTTTACTTTGACCAGACGGGGTTCGTGCTCTGCACAAAACGCCTGGACAATGGAAAATTCCAGTGGCCGCGGGACGCTTCGCAAGTAAGGCCGCTTACCCGCCAGCAGCTGCGATGGCTTCTGGAAGGACTCTCCATCTGCCAGCCAAAGGCGGTGCAGCCTTCCGGCAGGAAGGACTTCTGAACTTTTGTGCATTATGTAGAAATTTAAAAATTTATTTTCCAGCGCCGCAAGCCGCCAGGGAATGTTATCCACGACGCTGTTTTTTTCCGGGATGCTGTCCACGCATAACGCAGCGCCAGGCCGCAAAACTGTGGATAACCTGCCTGAAAAATGCTGTTTTTAAGCCTTTTTCCTGTATTTGGCGGCAGTTTCCAGTCCGTCATTGTGCCTATCGCGCAGGTATGGGCGGTTTGATTTCATCCCGCGTTTCCTTATAATGTAAGTAAATGGAAACGAGGAGGGCGCACATGCCAGTTAATATGGAAGACTATATCCGGCTGCTGGAAACAATGGTGGAGCAGCAGAAATGCAGATACAGTCCCAGGACGCACGCATCTTGGAGCAGGAGCAGGCCATAGCACAACTGCGCGCCCTTGTGGATGAACTGCGCCTTTTAAAGTCCGGCCTGGAGGAAACGCTTGAAGAATTTAAGCGCCAGCTGTTCGGCACAAAAAGCGAGAAGACAAAAACTTCGCCAGCCAGTTGCGGGGATGAACCGGAAAACCCGCCTGCAAAAACAACGGTGAAAGAACACACCCGGACGAAAAAGAAGAAAGCCGCGAGGGATGAGCGTTATGCGGACATCCCTGTCCGCGATGTCATAATCCCTGTCCCGGATAAGGACCGGCTCTGCCCGTACTGCAATGCGCAAATGATCCTGCTTGGGTATAAACAAGTCCGCACAGAACTGCGCATAACCCCGGCAAAAGTGGAGCGTGTCCGCTATATGCAGGAAGAACTGATCTGCCCGGAATGCCGTAAAGACGGCGACGGCACAATCGTGCAGGCGCAGACGCCTGTACCTCTTATGGCGCACAGCCCGGCGTCGCCGTCTGTTGTTGCGTACGTCATGTTTGATAAAAGTTTCGTAAGCGTCCCATACTACCGCCAGGAGGCCTGCATGGCCCAGCTTGGATTGGAACTGCCGCGTGAAACCATGGCGAACTGGTACATAAAATGTGCCATGGAATATTTCCAGCCGGTATATGACCATATGCACCGGCTTCTCCTGCAGAGGGATATTATCCATGCGGATGAAACAACCTGTCAGGTGCTGCGCGAAAAGGGGAAAGCCGCAAAAGCCACATCCTACATGTGGATGTATTTGAGCGGGAGCGACGGCCTGGCGCCAATCGTGCTCTATGAATACCAGGCGGGGCGCAGCGGCGTTTTCCCAAAGGCTTTCCTGGAAGGTTTCTCCGGCATCGTGCAGTGCGATGGGTACAGCGGCTATAACCAGGTAGAGGATGTGGTCCTTGCCATATGCTCTGCGCACTGCCGCAGAAAATTTTACGAAGCCCTCCCGGCAAAACGGCAGAAAAAACTGAAGCTGCTGGACATAAATTCAGAAACGGAAGTAAAAGACATCGAGCTTCCAGGTCCGGAACAGATGAAAAGTATGATTCCGGCTGAGATCGGGCTCGTGTTTTTCAACAAGCTCTTTTTCATTGAAAAAGGGCTCAAAGGCATGGAACCAGAAAAGCGACGGGAAAAACGCCTGGAAAAGGAGGCGCCTGTCTGGGAAAAGTTCTGGACATGGATTGAAACGCTAAAACCGCTTGGCGGCAGCAAGCTGGAAAAAGCCGTCAATTATTCAGTAAACCACAGAGAGACACTGCAGAGCTATATGCTGGACGGCAGATGCGAACTTTCTAATAATAAAGCCGAACGCTGCGCGAAATCCTATGCGATTGGCAGGAAGAACTCTCTGTTCCACGCATCTGTCGCCGGGGCAGAAACAACCGCGCTTGTTTACAGTATAATAGAGACCGCAAAAGCGAATAAGCTGAATGTATTCCAATACCTTTATGTCCTGCTGCTGTACATGCCTGAGCATAAAGAGGATCCTGATGCAGTTAAAACGCTTCTTCCGTGGAGTGATTTTATCAAAGAACGCTGCACAGGACTGATCGATGTTGAAACGATAACACCTGAAAACAAACCTCAATTGCCAATATAGACTATTTTACACCTAAACGGAACATATGTGGAACGGTAGGTTATTCATCGCTTACAAAATAGGATTAAATAATGTAACACTACTTTACAACTTTATAAATGATGCCCCTGTTTCTGAACCAGCCGTTTTAAGGCATTTATTAAACCCGAATTATTCACGGCAGTATAAACTCACATAAAATCCGCCGTAGTTACCATTACAATCACTCCTGATACCTCACTCTGTCGCAAGATAGCCTAAAAATGGGCAGACTTCTCCTATGATAGGGTTAGAAATTTATTGTGGCTGTCAAGGTCCATTAACAGTTGTTATTCCAACTGTGGCTGCAGGTTACGGATGTTTTCCAGTGTCTCGTAGAATTCTTTCTTGTAGGGACAGCTGCTGCATAGCTTGAAATATTTATATCGTGCTGATTTTACCACTCTTGCGGCTATCTTCAGCAGTTTTAATCGTATGGTATCAATGCGCTGTTTTCTCATGCTGACAGCAAGCGCCAATCGTCTAAACCAATTGAATAGGTTATAAGCTAACGCATGAACCAGAAGGCGGTTCGCGTTTACCAGCTTTGAGGAACTGCTTACAGAGGCAAAGTCAAAACCGCTTTTGCATTCCTTGATGAAATTTTCCATTTTGCCTCTTCCGCAATAGAACTGGATCACCTGATAAGGTTCCATTTCCAGTGTTGTGACAATAAAGGTATACAGATGGACCATCTGCCCATACGGCTTTTCTATTTTAAAGACCACCCTGCGTGGATGGTTCCATGAACCGGCCTGGTACAGGAATTCCCCATACTCGACGGCGTAATCTACCTGGTTGAATTTCGTTGCGCGGTACAGTGCCTGGTTTTCCTCTTCTGCCAATTCACGGAGTTTTGCGTTCTCCTTGAGCCGGATGGCATATTTGCAGTTTTTATCTTCAAGAACTTCATACAGGTCTGGTGACGCAAAGCCACTGTCACCGCGAAGAAAAAGCGGCATATCCGGGAAATCGCAGAGAAATTCATCCAGAAGGGACTTCATAAAAATATCTGCCTCTTTGCTGCAATACATGGTGCCGTCACGAAGCTGTGCTTTTAGCAGATCGCCGGTCAGCCCGTCGTAGCATAACAGCGGATGATAACCGTGGGCCTGATAATGGTAGTTGAAACCTTCCCCTTCCTGATTCCCATAGACATCAAGAAGTGTGGAATCAATATCAAAAAGCATGAATTCCGGTTTCTTTATGGAATAGATGACTTTACGGAGTTCACGGGTGATCTGGTTTAACTGGCTGATCGTATCTCCATCCATGCGGTTAAAAAAGCGTGACAGGGTAGGCTGGGATGCCAGGGCATCCTTCTCTAAAATAACTGTCATAACAGGTTCGTTTGTCAGTTCGTCCGCACAGTCATCCTCAAAGTAGGAACTGATAATCTGGTAAATTACCTGCATCAGATTCGTATCATCCTTATGGACGCGGAACCAAGCGGTATCATTGGTTTTGAACATACGGTTAACGAGCTTGACCGCTCCAATCTTAACCAGGAACTCTTTGAACAGGAGAAGTCCTGCATCGGAGGATAAATCGCCTCCGTCAAAATTAATTTTAATCTGTCTATTGCTTTCTAAGCTTACAGTGTTTAAAATATCCATATAAAGACCCTTTCTTTGGTTTTGATTTGGAGTAGACACCTAAATTTTACCATAGATAGAGGTCTTTTTCTATTCACTAAATAAGTGAAAAGCAATATTCATTTAAAATACAGTAACTATGCGGGTTTCAGCAGTTAATGCTGTTATTCCGTGAATAATTCAGGTTAAAGCATTTGATTTTATGCTGGTTTCGACTTTTTCTACGAAAATGGCATAAAATACCTGCTGGCGAATTTGTTCACTTAACGCAAACCGAAACTCCTGCACGCTTTCTGTCTGATATTTATAAAACGCCTTGTCCTGGTATGGCAGCAGTTTCATTGCACAGTATGAAATGTTAATCAGATTGACCAGCATTTCAATCCCTTTGCGGCTGCGGACCATGTAACTGCACAGTGACCAGAAAGTTTTCTGTTCGTAGTAACTAACCTCTATCGGCCATCGAAATGCATACAGCATCAGGGGAATAAACTGCATCCGGCTGCTCCCTGTCTGGTTTAGCGGGGATTTCTCCTGCCATGCGCAGAAGACCTGAAGCTGTTCCGGAAAAACTGTGCTGAAAAACAAACGCCTGCTGCCTGCTGCTTTATCAGCGGATGTGACATATGCCAGGACTGTCCTTTTTCCAAAATATTAGTAAGGACATGGCGCACGGCCATATAATAATCACCGATTTTTTCATCAGACAGCGTAAAATCGTCCTGAATGGAAAGTTTTTTCCCATGCAGCGCTGGCCGTCCTCTTTTTCCAGTACGCTGCGGCGGCAGGTCATAAATGACAGAATCAGACCTTGCATTTCCGATAAGGTCAAGGTTCTCATATTCATCCACAATGGAAACAAGGTTCTTTTTTACATACCAGCTGTCACAAAGGATGATAACATTTTTTTATTGCTGAATTCCGGCATCGCCTGACGGACCATGGATGCAGCAAGTTCCAGCTTTGACTCCTTTTTTTGCCACATACGGTATCCAAGCGGAACAGAAAGGTAATGGATCCTGTTTTTATTCCACACCGGGACGCAGAGCATTACGCTTACGAAACAATGTCCGTTCAGATAGTTTGAGCCATTATGCGCTGCATGGTCAAAAAGTTTTGAAACATCTTCAAATTTTTTCCAAACTTCGGGGCCATTGTGTCATCAATGCACAGAAAAACAGGCTGTGAAGAAAGTTTTTCCGGTATGAGTTTTAAAGCCATGCCAGCAGTAACATTCATAAATCTGGAATAATCGGCCTTTGCATAAGAGCAGGCATAGTAAAATGCATTCAGGGATTTTTTGTAATCCCTGATAAAAAATGTCTGTAAAGGGACCGGATGGAAACTGCTGACTCCATGGCAAGTATAGATAACACCAGCAGAAAAAGGGTTTCAATAGTCGGTGCGGAAAAAGTTTTAAAATAAATATAAAAATAACGGTACAGTCTACCAATTAGATTATTTCGTTGTATAATAAGTCTGACGTACAAGGTCACTCTCTTTCGTATAGTTTTGTGTGCAAACTTATTATACATGAGAAAGTACCTTGTGCGTTATTTTATTTTTTAAAAAGTTGTAAAGTGGTGTAATGTAAAAAATACAATATCAATTAATCTGTAAAACAACACCTTGTCAGGATTTCATCCAGCAGGCGGGCGTACATGACCTTTGCCGTATTGCTGACCGGAAGCCGGAGCATTGCCTTTGGGAGCGGCATACAGGGCGGCAGGGGCGTACTGGCTATCATAAATTCACAATTCATTGATTTGTGTCCTCCTTTTGGCTCGTTTGGATAAATAGCGGGGGCAGTCGATCATGACAGCCCGGAAACTTTGCTTACATTCATGCTGGCATTTCCGGCAGAGTTCATTGTAGCTTCTGCGCCCCCCCCCCGGTCGTTCAGGAAGAAAGCAAGCTCTTTCTTCAACTTCTTTGACATTCTCGGCATAGTGCCTCCTTCATAGAAAAACCGCCCGATTCAGCAGAAACAGCCGGAATGGGCGGGCAGTGGTTTTTTGTGTATCGTTTCGGGGCGATTTTCAGAGGAAATACAGCCGTAGAGCCGCCCCAAAATCCCCCTTGGTATTACGGGCAGGGCAGACTATGCCCTGTGAGATTGTTATGTTTCGGTATCGTTTCGGTGTTCATTTTTGCCGGTTCTCTCTGCTGTCGTTCCTGCCCCCGTCTTTGGCGGCGTTTCGCTCTCCTTGGTACGCTCGTTCCGGTCAGGGTTCCTCCGTTTCCCTGCCGGAAGTCGTTGCGTTACATCGCCGGGGAGCATATCCCATACAGGCCGGTCATTCGATTGGAATAATCCATCGATGAACTGCCTATATCATATGACATTTTTGTACCATGTGCCGTATGTCCACGAATCAGGAATAAAGCCCAAAATCTGAAAAATTCCACGATTGCGGAAAAGGCTTTCTGCCGGACGGGTGCAAAATCAGATGTGCATTTTGCACTTCTGAAAATCCGGGCAAATCAAAAGCGCATTTTGCGCCTTTGAAAAGAATCACAAAGGGAAATGCGTCCGGCATGGATATGTGGTACAATGGGGATGGCGGCAAAAGCTGGCCGCAGGGAAGGAGCAGGAAGCCATGAAACAGGGGATAACGGTTCAGGAGCGGTTAAAGGATTTAAGGACGGAGCGGCATTTAAAATTAGAGGAACTGGCGGCGGCTACAAAGATTTCCAAATCAGCCTTGGGAAGCTATGAGAATGACGAACTCAAGGAAATCAGCCACAAAAACCTTGTGGAGCTGGCAAAATTTTACAGCGTGTCAACGGATTACCTGCTCTGCCTGACAGAGAACCGGAACCATCCGGGCATGGAACTTACGGAGCTGCATTTGAGTGACAGCATGGTGGAACTGTTGAAAAGCGGGCGTATCAACAACCGGCTGCTGTGTGAGATTGCCACACATGAGGATTTTGTTACCCTGATGACGGACACGGAGATTTATGTGGATGGTGTGGCAACCGCCCACTTTCAAAACTTCAACAGCCTTCTGGAAGTCCTGCGGGAGCAAGTCCTTTCCCAATATCAGCAGGCGGAGGAAGATGCTGCGTTAAAGGCGTTGGAAGCCATGCAGGTACAGGAAGAAGATTATTTCTGTCAGGTCACGCACCGGACTTGGGACACTATCCTCCATGCCATAAGGGAAGCGCACAAGGACGATACGGACAGTGCGCCGGACGGCTCCAATGGCATGAAGCTAATCAGGGCCGCAAAGAAGGCGCTGGCCGTGCCGGGTTCCTATCTGGATGTGTTCACTGCCCTGATGTGTACGCAGCTACAAATCCGGTATGAGAAGCTGTCGGAGCAGGAGCGCACGGTTTTGAAGAATGTTATGAAGAAAACTCCGGCATATAAGGATTCGCCGTTGAGCAGGATGAAGCGGAGATAAGGAAATGCCGTTGCTTGGGATTTTTCCATGCAACGGCATTTTGGGTGGTTCTGATTCAATTTTCAATACATAAGCCGGAAAGTCCGTGGTGGTGCGCCCTTGATTCGTAACAGAATTTCTATGCGTTCTTCTTTTTTCTGTTGCGCTGTGCCACGGAACACCTGAACGCCTTAAACATTGCCGGGGACAATTCAGGAGAATCTTCATCAAATTGAATTTCCCGCTTTGCCGCTGCCCTGACTTCCTCCAACTGCTCCTGCGTAGGAGCCTGGCCATCCTTAATTGTAAAAGTTTTGGTCATAGTAAAGCCTCCTTTCACTTTCTGTTGCCAATCTTGCAGAGATTAACCGGATATTTTCCCCTCGCTCGGTAAATACAACAAACAATAAATCGCCAACCATACCGATTGCAATATAACGGTCTTCTTCCATACTATGCTCGAAATCATACATCTCTATGTAATATTCATCACGAAAAACGTATGAAGCCGTTTCAAAAGATATGCCGTGTTTTTGGCGGTTAATACGGTCTTTTTCCTCGTCCCATTCAAATTTTAGTTCCATAAATTTTTCCTCTCTCAAGTAAACAGGACACCGTTTGCAGAAATACGTCCTTTCTTTAGTAGTAGGATTTCCAACTTCCCGACAAATTGGAATTGCCTTTATTGTAAATCATCTTTAGAAATTGCTATTGAAGGATAATGAGAAAGTTCCGTCAAATCAACATTTAGTGGCACACTATAAACCATGTAATAATTATTAGGATTGACGGCAATCAATTCATTCATTTTCTGTTCTGCTAAGTCTTTATCATTTGTAGCATACACAACTGATACAACACCTACTTTATCATTTTCCGTCCCCTGTATATTTCCGCATAATATTAATTTTAATGGGGCGTTCCCATTCAAGCCTTGCTTAATATAGTCCTTATATTCCATAGTTGCCCTCCATCAATCCCGATTTTTCGCTCTGTTTATCTGCTCAATAAACTGGAATTTTCTAAGCGAAATTATCATCATGCCACGTTATGAATGTGGGCAACTTATGATACTTTTCAAAATATTCAAGGGCTTTCATCACTTGTTCTGCGGGTAACACACAAGATAAAGGGTATGGGTCAAGTTCACCATTTATTATAAAATTCATGGTTTCATCGTCTGTACCAGTATAGTTCGGATTTCTGGAGCTTAATCCTGCGTCACATTCCTCGTTATAATAATTGAGCCAACCCCAATCACCATTTATCAATCCACACATCGCCCGTTCATCATCATCTGTTTCTTCTGAATAAACCCAGATTTCTTTATACTGACCGTTTTCCCAAGTATCAATAACCATGATAGTTACTCCTCTCAAAAACCCGATTTTTTCATTCTATTTCTCTTTCCAGCAAACAGAAATTGATCGTGCGAAAAAACTACTTTAATTTGCAAACCAAAATTTCAATTTCTGTATCTTCAAATACATTCTTTATTTGGGTTGCAACATCTTCCCATTTCAAACGATCAAGCCCTGCGCCAATAGTCGGCATTGCAATTTTATAGATACTTTCTCGTTCACATATCTCTTTCATTTTTTGTAGTGCAGCTTTCATGGCTGCAAGGGTTGGTTTATGAAAATATCTCTCTTTTGTAATGAGATTCAATACTCTGCCTTCTAAAATACAATCGCCGCTGATTTTGCAATCCATAAAATGTTTTGCGTATTCGGGATATTTCCTCTGTAATATGTGTTTCATATCAAATCGCTTGTTAAATTCAACAACAATCCCTTTCCCCATGCCAAAATCCGCACTGATACAGTGTGCAAAATAATAATCTTCTGAAACCGAAAATAAGTCTTTTACTTCTTCCTTGTATTTCATACCTGCCCTTTCTGCATATTCAAATCCCGATTTTTCGCTTTCTTTATCTGCTCAATAAAGTGGAACTTGAACTTTTATATATTTACATCAAATACCGCCTTTATTTGTCCATTCTCTATGAAAAACTCTATTTCAAACCAAAAATCCAATTCTTCTCCAAAACTCGTTGGCCTGTAACACACTATATCCCTATTATCAATTTCAAGCCTTGCTTCATCCATAGCATCTATATCCTCCATACAGGATTTTGAGCGGTCTCGGAAACTCTTTAAGCCCGAATTTCCGCTCTTTTTTCATGTTCTTCTTTTTTGCTTTCCTCCATATCCTGGAAAACATTTTTGTTAAATTTTCAAAAAGTATTGACATATAAGTCAAAATGTGCGGCGCGTTTGGTGACCATATACGCCAGTCACCAAACGCGCCCCTTGTAGTTAAGAAGCGTCTGTGCCACACGCACAGCATTAAACTAAACTACTAGGAGGTGCACTTTATGATCAAGTACTGGCAGTCCATGCAAGATTACAAGTACTTTCTCAACGAATCCAAAGTCCATTTCGATTCCTCTGAAAGAGTCCGGCTCCATACGGAGCTTTGGAAGCCATGGCAGAAACTCCGCCTTTTCGATACCGATAAGGCCATGGAGTTCCGTCTGCCCTTTTACTCCAACACTGGCAGGCCCGCTAAGAACCAGCCACAAATCTTTTGGTCTTTTATCCTTTTCTTTCTTCTATTTTCAGAAGGTTTGGCCAAGCTATCCCTTACCCTTTGGGTCGACAGGCTCAAACATGACCGCCTCCTTGCCGCTCTCATCGGCTGCACTACGGATTCCCTGCCGCCCCTCGGTTCTTATTTTGACTTCATGGACAGGCTCTGGGCTGCACCGCCAACGGACTTATATGCGCGGGACAAACTGCTTCCGGCTTCCTGGAACACCAAAAAGCCGGATAAGCCCAAAGGCAAAAAACAGAAAGCACAGGAGGCAAAGCCCAAAATCACAGAATCTATCGAAAAACGGCTCATGAGCGGGAAGGATATCCCTTTTAACTTTGAAGGGCGGCTGCAGCGCTTCTTCTATCACGTGGCTGTCCTGCCTTCCATGGAATCCGGCCTCATACCAAGGGAACACCTTACGGTTTCCGGAGACGGCACCGCCGTGCATACCCATGCCTGCCCACGCGGGCACCACAGGGTTGGCGCACCGGAAAACCTGCGGCATTTCCCCGACCCCGATGCTTCCTGGGGCTGGGACAGCGACCTGGAAAAATATTACTTCGGCTACACTTTGTTCCAATTATCCTGCTATAACAGTGAACTCAGGACAGATCTCCCCCTGCTTCTGCGTTTTACCAGTGCAAAGCGTCATGATTCGGTCAATTTCCTTGTCGCTTTCCATGAACTGGAAAAACATATGCCGGCTGTTTCCACCTCGAATATGTGCCTGGATTCTGCAATGGACAATTACCCCACCTACCGGATCCTTAAAAACAGGGGAATACGGGCCTTCATCGACCTGAACGACAAATGCGGCCGGCCAAAAACAATTCCTGATACCATCACCATTGACAAAGATGGAACGCCCTTATGTCAGGAAAAACTGCGCATGAAGCCTAACGGTTATGACAGATCCAGCGGTTACCTCATGTGGCGCTGCCCCTATGGGAAAGATCACTGTTCCAAATGTAAAAACTCCTGCACCGATTCCAAATATGGGAGAGTCGTCAAGACCCGGCCCGAATGGGATATCCGGCTTTACACCGACGTCCCCCGCGGCACAGATGCTTATAAGAAGATTTATAATCAACGCACCGCCACGGAACGTATCAACAACCGCATCCTCAATGATTACGGACTGCACCGTATGTTCATACACACAAAGGAGCATTATTCTTTCATGACAACCATGATTGGAATCTGCATCCATCTGGATGCCCGCTATAAACAGCAGGTGCAGGCAGTGGCATAAACCAAGTTTCCTGCTTCCGGATTCTTTCAGGCCTGTTTTTCGACAGGTTTTAAAGTCATGCACATTTTTATTCTTTATGCTCTCTGGACTGCTCAAGCCCCATAATCATCCATCCCTTATCCCTCTCATTTCTGAAAATCAACCTTTTCCTGCTTATTCTCTATTGAGTTTCCGAGAGTGCTCATTTTTGAAAATGGTCTACCGCAAACTTTTTATCTTCATATTCTTCCCACATAGCCAATTGCTCAATTAACCATTTTCCAAATCCCAAGCAGGCATTTTCTGATGTCTGTTCTGTGTCAATAAAAGAGGCCCATGAAGATTTCGGTGGAATACTGGATACAAGTTTTGTATATTCTTTGTCTGCAATCGTATCTACCATTAACTTAATCAATTCCTGTGCTTTTGTTTTAAATTCCGATTCTATCATTTTATCTCTCATCCTTAAATCCCGATTTTATTGCCCAAAATGATTCTACCACATTTCTATAAATAAATCATCTCACTTTTTATGATTTCCTCTGCCCGGCTGCGGATATTGTTTATCCGCCCCACCCATTCAAGCTGGTTTCGGGCTTTCAGTTCCTCCGTCACTCCCTCGGCTGCTTTCATCTGCTCTATGATTAAGTCAAGCCGTTCCTCCGCCTGCTCATTTAGGTCGGCAAGGTACGTCCACAATTTCCCGGTCAGGATAAGGGAGCTGTACCGTGCCGGATGTTCCTCTTTGAGATATTTCTGGTGCAGCCGCCCATAGCTTCCGCTGGGGCGGTTCTCCTCCGGCAGCTTCAAGTCCGGGATATAGTAATCGCCTACCAGAATATAATCAATGCCGTTCTCTGTGATTCTTTCTTTCAGTTTTTCCATTATCGTTCCCTCCTGTGGCGGAAGGCTCGTCACTGGCCAGTTCAATCACGTCCATAATGCCACAATCCAGCGTTTCGCAGATTCGTGCCAGCGTGTCCATGCTGATGTGTTTTCCCTCTTTGCCCATATTGGCAATCATATTTGTGGTCAGTCCAGCGGCAAGCCTTAAATCCTCTTTCCTCATGTTGCGCTCTATCAGCGTGTGCCAGAGCGGTTTGTAGCTGATGTGCATTTTTCTCCCTGCCTTTCTGCCCCGGATGGGCGTTTGTACCCATTATATCAGGATTCTTGCTAACTCACAAATATTTCTTGACGGTATCGCCGGTTCCGTCTGGATTGTGCTTTTCCTTTCCTCTTTTGATTACCTCTAATTCGCCGTGACCTGCTTGATTCCCTGGCTCTTTGCGCCCGGATTGTCATTTCCATATCCCTCAAGCAGATTGATCACGCCCCATACTGCCACGCCTGCGCCGATTGCTGTCACTACTGTCTTTAATCCTGTAAACACCGAACAAAGTGATATTTACAGCGGAATTGTTCTGTAAATTGGGATTTTTATTTAAGAATTATTATTGTTAATAACTTCATGAGCTGTCACAGATTTAACCTCATTCACTGTCTCAAACTTTCCCATTTTCCTGACATACAGCTAATTGTATATACAACTGTTCATTTCTGGCATATATCAACCATTCAGGCTACATTTTCCATACCTCCGTCTGGAACTTTCTGTCAATTCTCGATGCCACAGTTCTGATCCATTCCCAGAATTGTTCCTCATTCCTGCACAATTCACACAACAAGGCCGCCCGGAACTCTCCGGACGGCCTTTTCCCGCCTTCTGTTTTAAATTGTCTGTTCTTTCCGCACACTTCGCCTAATATCATTTTTGCGAATAGTCAAATACTGTTACAGCCAGTCTGTGCCTAAATATTCAGATAATGCTTTCAGGGCATATGCTGTTGTTACTGCATCTGCTTCCTGCATATGTGCTGACAGCCTCTGCTTATTCCAAAATATGTCCGAAAATCTGCTCAGCGGGCATCCCACGTTTATATCAGGAATACAGATATACTGTCCACTCATATATTTTCCAACTATGCCGTTCATACAGCTGCTTCTCCCATAAATTATAAACTCCACCATGCTTACGCTGCGCCTGGTTATTTTTATTTCCCCGCTCCATCTCCTTTCATCCGGCTCCCATTTCGCAGGGCCTGTACACAGAAACAGGATGCCTCCTGCTGGCCCGCCGCTCATTCCATGCCTCCAAGCATCTCATGGTCCGCAACGAACCTTACCATATGTTCATCCGCTAAACGTTTCTGCTGCTGGTATGCATACAGCAGGGTCTTTTCACAGACGCGGTTGATCATCCTTGGTATGCCTGTTGAGATCTTATATACCTCGTCCTCCGCCCCGCTGGTAAACAGGTCCTGCTTTACCCCTGCATATGCCAGGTGCGCTGCTATATATTTCCCTGTCTCTGCACGGTCAAGCCTGCCCAGAACAATGTTCATGTCAATCCTCTGGCGTATGGCTGTATAAGCCTGCAGCCTCAGCTTCTGCTCCCACAGCTCCGTCTGTCCAACAAGCACCAGCGACATCGGGCTGCTGGAATCAAATTTATAATTCAGTAGGAAGCGCAGCTCCTCCAGCATGTCCTTCCCTAAAAGGTGCGCCTCATCCAGCACGCAGACAACTTTCTTTTTCTGTTCCGCACAGACTGACCCGATCTCTTTCTGCAGCAGCCGTTTGGAATCTCCGCTGAAAAAATGCGCCTCAAGGCCCAACTGCCCTAAAAGCCCCGCATACAGCCACCGAGGCGTCAATTTCGAATCCGAAAGGTACAAAAGCAGGTATTTTTCCCTGCCAAGCCTCCCGTCCAGCATCCGTATCAGCGTGGACTTGCCGCATCCTGGATTCGCCGTCACGACCGCGAACATCTGACGGTCCACAACATAAACAAGCCTCCCCAGGGCGTTTTCTATCTTTGGCGATGTATAAAGCCTCTCCACCGGTATATCCCTGGTGAACGGCGTATGCTCCATTTCAAAAAAAGTCTCATACATTTTGGCCGCCCTCCTTTCCGTAATCCTCAAAAGACAGGACTTGCGCCATCTGGCGGTGGTCTTCCCTGTATTTTTCTCAAGGGCGTCCAGCAGCCTTGACGTCTCAGGGATGCTTCCCGTCATTCCCATAGGCACAGGCGGAACCTTTGACGCATAGGCGCCTATCTCTATCCGGTGCGCAGCCACCGACTCCGTCCCTTTACAGTAAACCATGATGGTCTGCGTATTCATTGGGTCATATGCAATTTCAGCCTCCAGGTTTGCCAGGGCCGCGCTTGCCTCATATCTGGCGCCTTCAAAAGAAAAACACCCCGCTTCATCAATCTTGCGCGTTTCCCTATGCAGGAATGCATCCGCCACTACAGACACATCTATAAATATAAGGCCCCTCGCATCCCTCATCCATTCCTGCTCCGGCGTGATCCCGCATGCCGGGACCTTTGCGCCGTAAGATTCATAATACTCCCGGATCCCCGCATGAGCCTCTTTCTGGTATTCCTGTTCCAAAAAAACCTTCCATCTACTGTTCAGTTCTTTCACAGAATGCACATGCGCCACACGGATCTCTGCTATAAACTGGTCAACTTTCTGGTGGAATTTTTCAATTTTTCCCTTCGATTGGCACGCACCTGGCTTTGCATGGACAATACGGATCCCCAGTTTCGCACACGCCTTCCCAAGATGTGAAGTGTATACTGCACCCCATGGTCCAGATACGCACAGTCAAACTTTCCCGCCTTTAAGACTGCCTTATGGAATGTGTCCTCCACAATCTCCTGCCTCTGGTTATCATAAAACTCTGACTGCACGATATACCTGGAATGGTCATCGATCAATGATGACAAATACGTTTTTATCAATTCCCCGTCCGTTGTCCGTATGTCCGGTCCATATTTAATGTCACCCTGCAGGAGTTCCATCCTGTGCGGACGGCAGAACCGCCTGGAAGACGTCTCACGTTTTCTGCATACCGCTTCATTTGCTTCTTCCCAAGCCCCGCTTCGTACAGATGCCTCTGCATTGTGGACTGTTTCAAAACCCCTGGCGCCACCCATCCTTCCAGCTCCAGAATCTTTATGATCTGGCGCACGCTGCGCTTTGGAACTTCCCGTTTCAGCTGCATTGCCTGCTCCATCACCTCATCAAAGTTATCCGGCAGCCTCTGCATCCGCTTCTTTGTCCGGCTCATTGGGCGCAGCCCTTCAAAGCCGTTGTCCCGATACCCTGCCTCATACCGGTAAAGGCTCCTTTTGGATATGCCGTTTTTTTCGGCGGCTTCTTCCCGCATCTGCCGCCTTTTCCCTTCATCCAGCCCTTCATCCAGCAGCGGCGCTATCATACGGTACCTTTTCAGCGCTTCCTCATCCTGCCACTTTTTGATTTCTTTTTTCTGCATATGCATTACCTCCTTCTGGAGATAACTATACACTTAAAAAAGATGACAGCGAACAAAAGCAGGTGCACAAGTCAGGCCGTCTGCGGGTACGGCTCTAACCGCCCTCCTGAATTATATATAAACCTGGCAGCCGCCTTCAGCCAGCCGGGGCTTATCCTCTTTTTCAGTTCCTCCAGCAAAGAATCCATGGATTTTAGGAACCCGTCCCCAAAGTCCAGGAAGCGGTGCGCTGATGATCTTATCCGGCCTTCTATGTTCTGCTCATTCATCTTCATCCACCATTTCCAGTGGTTTATGGTCCCTTCACAGGGATAATTCTCTGTTTCAGGATCGTCCCCGCTGACAACTTCATCCACTACATCCTCTATCAGTCCGGCATCATAATGTTTATAAGGGAACATGCAGTCCGGCAGCTCATTTTGGAGCCTTCCGCATTCATCATTCGTACATTTCAAACGCCTGATCTGGTACCATTCTTTCCCTCCGCCGGCAACTTTATGGACACGCAGCCTGCGGTCCCTGTATTTAAGCGGGTTCCCACAGCATGGACAGATACTGTCTTCTTCACTGGTTACAGAAAAAAATCATCTTCCCGATTGTATTTTACTATATATTTTGATATAATAACCATGGTTTTAATAAAGTTCCGGAACACTTGTCTCTGCAAAAAGAAAGTGCTCTGGAACTTTCTCTTTCTATATGCTGATGTCATTATATCGGTTAATTCTGTGACAATCAATCAGATTTATTAGACGTCAGAATAAACAGGCAGCAACAATACTCCTTTGCCGTAAGATTGATCTCCCGGCGGTCACGGTATAACTTGCGCCTGCCGGGATAGATTTCCAGTCCCGGCAGTGACAGCATCGGCTCATCCTTTATCCTTATGTGTTCAATATCAGGACAGCATTTCACCACTTCCATAATCTTATCAAAGATGGGCGAGTCCTGATCTTTCAGTTCAAGAACCATTATACGCACGATGCCACCTCTTTCCTGCTGTTTCTGCAAATGCCGCAGACCAGCTTTTTTATTTCAGTTCCTCCAGTTTCACGCTTTCGTCAGTGCCAACCTGCTCTCTGCTTTCCGAGCCGTCCCATGTCATCTGCCCGTCAAAGCCGTCTACGGATGTTGTCCCATAGGAATACCCGACAGCAGCACCGACATATTTCCCTCCCGAAACAGTAAATTCAGAAACGGTGCAGGAACTTATATCTGACTTTGCGGGTTCCGGATAATATTCTTTGAACATGGGAGAATAAAATCCCCCTCCGGTAATCCCTCCGATCCTCTCTGAATTCCTGCCCGTTTCAATCGACACATTCTTTACGGTGCCGTTCTCTACCAGCGTCGGGGCATTTTCAAAAGTCCCGGAGTGTCCTGCAAGGCCGCCGAGCAGCCAGCAGTTATCGCCCGTCACAATCTTTATATTTTCCGCTTTACAGTTTTTCGCATACTCGCTGCAATGAAAACAGCCTGCCAGTCCCCCGATGCTGTAGCAGCCGTCAGGGGCGGTAATGGTCCCGCCTGCAGTACAGTTTTCAAGATTGCCGTCTTCCTGGCCGCCAACGATGATGCCCGCCCCCTGCATATTGGCATCTGTGAGCGTAAGGTCTGCCACTGCCTCACAGTCCACGATATCCGCATGGGATGCCCCGGCAATCCCCCGATCAGGAATCTGCCCTCCACCATATTTTTACCGCTGAGAGTAATCCCTCTACATAAGAGCCGAAATCCGCAAAGCCGATCACGCCGCCAGTGTAATTCCCACCCTTTACGCTTATATTTTCCACTTTCAGGTTCTTCACCCAGGAGCCTTCCCCTGTCATGCATCCGAACAGCCCTACGCCGTCTTTATCCGCCGCGTCAATCTTTATGTTTGAAAGAGTATGCCCGTTCCCGTCAAAAGTGCCGGTAAAGGCAAGCGCCGTGTTGGGCGTTTCCGCATCCTCCTCCGCATCTGATTTCGGCTCGAAGATTCCGACTGGATTCACGGTTTCACCGCCAAAGTCAATGTCTGCTGTAAGTATGTATGACGCTGAGAGGTCATCATATATTTTTGCAAAATCATCCCTGCTGCCGATTTCAACTGCTGTTTCCTGCTGATTATTTTCTGTGCTGCCAACAACCTCTGACGAATCCTGCTGCGGATTGTTATCCTGCGGGTTCTGGCCGCATCCTGCCAGTGCGGACGACAATGCCAGGATACCCACAAGCCCAAGCGTCAGCAGTCTTGATTTCAATTTTTTCATCTTCCACAGTCCTTTCCCGAAACAATAGATTGCACCTGCAATCTATTGTCATGAATTATGCCAGCGCTTTTCCAAGCGCCCTGCAGTCTTCCAGCGCATCTTCATCCGGCGCCTCATTGCAGGTCACGCTGTCGCACACAAGCACTGCGCCCGCCATCCTGCAGGTCTCCTCCCAATTACGCATCCATTCCCCGTCGCCCCATCCATAAGAGCCGAACAGCCCGGTCTTTTTTCCTCCAAGCTTTCCTTCTACGGAATCGAACATCGGCTGGAATTCACCTTCTTCCAGCACCTCCGCGCCCATAGCCGGGCAGCCGAAGGCAACTGCGTCATAGGAATCCATTTTGGAAACGTCAAACTCCGAAGCTGTAAGCAGATCCGCCTCCGCCCCGCCTGCCTTCGCGCCTTCCAGGACTGCCTCTGCCATTGCCTGCGTGTTGCCGGTCCCGCTCCAATAAACTACTGCTATTTTTGCCATAATATGTATCCTGCCTTTCTGTTAAAATATTTTTTATATATCAAACGGCCGCTGTGAGCCGTTCAATAGACTTACCCTGTGCAAACTGCGCAAGGCAGGCCTCCGTGCATTTCCGGTACTTTGCAAATGTCTCTTTTGCCTTATCCGCATCGCCGTAGACCTTCCATTCCCCCGCACATTTATACCCTTCCGCCCTGTTCTCGATAAAGCCGCTTACATCTTCCGGCGGGTAGCCAAGAAACAGCCCGATTTCGTGCGGGAATTCCCCGCCGTCCGCCAGCCTCTGCATAAGCTGGATAATGCACCGTTCCGGCGCGCCAAACGTGTACCCGCGTTTTTCTAACAGACTGCAGGCATCAGCCTGCTGTAAGTCCTGCGACAGCTTTGACGGCCGATATGCATAAATAAGCGCACACCCGTCACGGTACCGGAGGGGCAGAACCCTGATCCCCTTTTTCACAAGGACCACGTTCAGCCTGCGGACGCTGTCCCTCATTTCCTCTTCGTCTGCAAAGCGGCAGGAAAATAAATTTGCTGTTTTTATCCCTGCCAGTGTCGGCGAACAGTAATGGACGAATACTTCCTCAGACATACATACCCTCCCCGCTTTCCTCCATATGCCCTTCCAGGATTCCCCGGAGCGCATTTATGGAGCTTGTATGGGAACGGACCGTACTTACCGGCTTTCCTTTCGTCTGCTCCAATGCGCTGCGTACCATTTTATGGGACACCGTACTTGTAAACAGCACAAGCAGATCCGGCAGCCCGATATTTTTCAGGTTCCCTGCCATTTTGGGATATATTTTCGCCTTACATTGATACTCGCTACACAGTTCTTTATATTGACGAACCATACATTCATTCCCTCCGACAATCACCACACTCATTCCACTTCATCTCCTTTTTGGTTAGCAACAACTAACTTATTGTCAAAAATAATAGCCTTTTGCAAGGCACAGTAAAATTATAGCATCCTTTCTTCTGCCTTTTCCGCTCCATCAAAATAGAAAAATGCTCCAAAACAGCACTTTTTACAGAGTGCTGTTTTGGAGCGGCTGTCACTGCCATTCCCGGCTGCTGTGCATTTTCCGGTATTCGCCCGGAGTCTCCCCCATGATCTTCTGGAATGCAGAAGCAAATTTCCCCGCATTGCTGTACCCAAATTCGGAGGCTATCTCCAATATGGCGGCGTCCGTATGGATCAGCCGCAGGGCGGCAGACTGCATTTTCAAAATCCGGGTATAGGAACTCACGGGAACGCCATACACGCCTTTGAATGCGTTCTGAAGATGGGTCTGCGATACATGGAACCTACCAGAAAGCTCAGACACAGATACCTGCCTGTCTAAATTCTCCGCAAGCCATGCGGCGGCTTCCTTGGCAAGGTCTGCCTGCAGTTTTGACAGCGAAAGGGCGGGTGCGCTGTTCTTTTCCGGACTGACGCTCCCAAGCACGAAAAGCAGCTCCAGGACCTTTATTTTGAAATAGCCTTTCTTGCATTTTTCCGGCACCGAATACAGCTCAGAAAAGATATGCTCGATATATGCCTGGGAACGGATAATAAAGCAGTTTTGTCTGCGCACAGCCGCCCTGCCAGTTCCCTTGGACGGACATTTACATCCTCCAGGAAGCAGGAAAGGCACTCCGGCGCGGCATCGGTATCAATGCATATGGAAATGCCGTGGTAATGGCAGAGGGGGAAGCTGTATTCACTGGAACGCTGTCTTTTTACCGTAACGGACAGGTCACCCGGCATAATATAGGCACTCCCATCATCCTCCAGCCTCTGCTCCATCCTCCCTTCACGGCAGTGGTGTATTTCCATAAAGTTTCCCTCTTCCTCTGCCCGAAGAAAAAACTGTCCATATGCACAGAGTAAATATTCAGCTCAATTCCCGGAAACACTTTGTAGGAATCAACCTCTGCATCACCCCTGCCATTTCGGAACCTGTGTATTTCCGGCCCGTATTCTGGAAGCCTGCCTGATTCACTGCACAGGACACAGCAGATATTCCTTTCATCCTTTTCTCTGTAATCCATCATAACACCTCTTTTTACAGGAGCCGCCATGCAGCCCCTTATCCTGCCTGCACCCTGCACAGCTTTATCAAAGCATATGCCCAAATCCTATGTATTCAGCTTCCAGCCGATAGCCTCTTTCCTTCCAAGTACGAAATCCGCATAGATGCCTTCCTGCCCGATCAGCTCCTCATGTTTTCCTTTCTGGACAATACGCCCTTCATCCACCACAAGTATCTGGTCTGCGTTCCGCACGGTCTTCAGCCTGTGTGCGATCATGATGATAGTCTTATCCCTGGTCAGTTCCTCAATCGCCTTCTGCAGCCGGTCCTCGTTCTCCGGGTCCACATTGGCGGTCGCCTCGTCAAGGATAACAATAGGAGCGTCCTTCAGCATCGCCCTTGCGATGGAGATACGCTGCTTCTCACCGCCGGAAAGGGATGCGCCGCCTTCTCCGATGACCGTATCGTACCCGTCAGGGAGGGCTTCAATGAAATCTGCACAGCAGGCTTTCCTCGCCGCCTCCACCACTTCCGCATGGGTCGCCTGCGGCCTGCCGAACTTGATGTTGTTCTCAATCGTGTCCGCAAATAAATATACATTCTGAAACACCATGCTGATCTGCTCCATCAGGGACTCCAGGGTATATTCCCGCACATCCTTCCCGCCGATCTTTACGCTGCCGCTGTCCACATCCCAAAAGCGGGCGATCAGGTTGCAGAGGGTAGTCTTGCCGGAGCCGGAAGGCCCGATGACTGCTGTGGTCGTCCTGTCAGGCAGCGTCACATCAATGCCGTGGAGTATCTCCTTGTTCTCATAAGAGAAATGCACATTTTTAAATTCAATCACATGTCCTTTCGGCGAAAATGCCTTACCTTTCTCATCCATCTGCTCCATTCCTTCCGTCTGCAAAGTACGGTCAATGCTTGCAGAGGCAAGGCGCAGCATGGACATTCCCATGCCGAACAATTTGATCTGCCCGAACACAAGGAAGGACATCACAATGCACATCAGCGCATTGGCAACAGGCATCGTGCCATTTGCCCAGCAGAAAATTGATACGAACATCATGGCAATCCCCGCAATCTGGAGCACCAGCTCCTGGAAGATTGTATAAGGCGTCATCAGCTTTTCCATGTCAAGGTTGCTCTTCCTGTTAAATTCCAAGGCATCCTGCGCCCTTTTATCTCCCCTGCCGCTTAAATTAAAGGATTTGACGATGCCCATCCCCTGCACATATTCCAAGACTGCAGAGGTGAGTGCCGTCTGCGACTTCTGTGCATTCGGCGCGATAGCCGCGGACTTTTTCTCCATGGACGAGACAATTAAGAAATATACGAAAATGCCTGCTGCAACGACCAGCCCCACGCGCCATTCGAATATCAGGATCATCGCTGTAAAGACAACCGTCCCAATCAGGCCGCCCATGATATCCACCAGCACCATAGGGACCAGCATCTCAATATTCCCAAGCACCGTGGTGCATACGCCGGTCACTTCGCCAAGGCTGTTCTCGTTGAAGAATCCCATTGGCACGCCTTTTAAGAGATTGCCGATTTTAATCCTCTCATTTGCCGCCATGAAATACCCTGCGTGTGTCTGCTGATTCTTGGAAAAAGCAGTCGTCACCGCATTGCCGATAATGCTGACTGCCATAAATGCCAATGCCGTCCAAGCCGCATCATTTCCTGTGTTTCCCTGCGTCAGAGCCACGATCACAAAATAGATGGCGCTGACCTCCAGCATATGGAACACTGCATTTAAAAATTTTACCACTACGGATTTATTGATGTTTGCCCGCTCCACGCCGGCAAACCGCCATATTTTTCTGAATGCTTCTATCATGCCACATCACCGTCCTTTGCACCGATATGCGCCTGCCACATGGATTCATAGAGAGGGCAGGTCTTTCTTAATTCCTCATGTTTTCCGGCCGCTTCTATTCTGCCGTCCTTTACTACAACAATTTTATCTGCATCCTTAATGGTTGAAAGCCTGTGGGCAATCACGATCACCGTTTTACCCCGTACCAGCTTTGCAATCGCTTTCTGGATGACTGCCTCATTTTCAGGGTCAATATACGCGGTGGCCTCATCCAGTATCACGATGGGCGCATCCTTTAGCATTGCCCTCGCTATGGCAATCCTCTGACGTTCACCGCCCGAAAGGTGTGCGCCGCCTCCGCCAACATTTGTTTCATATCCTTTTTCCAGGGAGCGGATAAAGGCATCGCACCCCGCAGCTTTGGCAGCCGCTTCCACTTCCTTATCTGATGCGGACAGCCTGCCCATGCGGATATTTTCCCGGACGCTCTCGTCAAACAGATAATTATCCTGGGATACAAATGCCACCTGGTCATAGAGCTGTTCCAGCGGGATCTTCTTTTCATCCACGCCGCCCATGGAAACCGTCCCGTCCTTTACATCCCAAAAACCGGCGATGAGTTTTGCAATGGTGGATTTGCCGGAACCGGAAGGCCCCACCAGCGCTGTCATTCCCCCTGCGGGATGGAAAGACTCACATCACGCAGGATATTCTTATCTTCATGGTAGCCGAAAGAAACATGGGATAATTCAATATCCTTACCCTTGATACGGACCTCCTTGTCACCATGATGCTGTTCCTCTGCGGAAAGAAGTTCATCCACAGATGCCACCGTTGTACCGACCGTAGCAAGCGTGTCTACAAAGTTCATTGCGGCAATGAGCGGTCCTGCAATGCCAAGGGACAGGATGATGACCATGATAAAGGTTTCCACCGGCAGGCTTCCATTCCTGTACCAGAGCCAGCCCGCCGGCAGGATTGTAACCAGCGAGGCAGGCACGATGGAATAACCCATAGACACTCCGAACTGGCTTTTTTTCATCCAATTGTAGTAATAGGAGGCATTTGCCTTTACCCTGTCTGCGAATTTCGCATAAGATAACTTTCCCTGGTTAAACGCCTTGATGACCTCGATGCCGCCTATGTATTCCACGATAGTCCCGTTCATCTCCTGTGTAGTCTTCACTGCGCCTTCATAATTCTTCGCATAACTCCCCATAACCGACATCATAAATGCCATCCCAACCGGGAGTGTCGCCCAGCAAACTAAAGTTCCTATCTCCCGCACAAAAACATCGAATTAAAATCTCATCTCCTTAATACTGTCTATCAGAGCGCGCTGTAGGAAACGGCGCATTTTCCTCTTGACCATTCCAGCCTGTTCCGATATAGTTTTTTTGGAACGAAAAAAAAGAGAAAGAACACCAACCTCCTACAGTTTGTTCTTTCTCTCATACACCAGCGTGCCTGCCATATACGGGATCATGTCCCACTCGTGAGGCTTTGGCACTACCGACATATACTATGATAAGAGAAAACTCCCTATTTTGCAAGCTGATCCGTATAAAAACTTCATCAAAAGCACTATTTGAGTCTTTCATGGTTGGATTCCGCCCCCAGCTGCAGACCTGTCCCTTCTGCGGGGCAGCGGGCAGCTGCAAGATCCATGCCTATTATGACCGTTCCCTGGTGGATTTCATAGACGGCGCCCCTGTCCGACACAGCCTCTGCATCCTTCGCCTCATCTGTACCTGCGGCCATACCCATGCCATCCTCCCGGATTTCATCATCCCCTATTCCGGCTACGGCCTGTTCTTCATCCTCCGTGTCCTGGCAGAGTATTTCCTGCACCTTTCTTCTATAGAGGGACTCTGCAGGCGTTTCTCCATCACCCTTTCCCAACTGCACCGTTTTCCGGAACTCTTCCTGGTGCAGAAGGAAGAATGGCTCGGGGCACTTTCCTCTATGGAAGCCTCTTCCCTCTCCTTCCTGAAGACACTGGTCTCCCAGCCCTCCTATTCTGATTTTGCTTCCGCCTTTGTCCGCCGTTTTGCAAAATCCTTCCTCCAGTCCCATAAAAATCCGGCGTCTTACTGCCAACAGGTGTTCGGTCCCTGAACTGCTTTTCCACGACCACACGCCCAGGCATGGTCTCCCTGAGGAAACTCCTTTATAATGGCAGAAAACCATTTAAGGAGGATATTTTTATGGACAACAAACAAAAGAACCTTTCGGACGCTGCCGCCATGGCACAGTTCCGGCTTGCCCTCATCGCACCGGTCATCCATGGCCTTTATCCGGATGCGTCCGGAAATGCCTATTACCAACGCATCACCGAGAACCCGCTCACCCTACCTGATGGTTCCGCCTTCCGCTACAGCCCCAAGACTATCAGCAAGTGGGTGTCTCTCTACCAGAATGGCGGCATCGATGCACTTATGCCCCGGGAACGCTCCGACAAGGGCAGCACCCGGGTCCTGACGGATACAGCCATCGAGGAGATCTACCGGCTTAAGGAAGCTTTCCCAAGGCTTAACTCCACACAGATCCACCGCCACCTTGTGGAAGAGGCGTTCATCCCTGCCTCTGTCAGCGTGTGTGCTGTCCAGCGTTTTGTAAAGAAACATGACCTGAAATCGGCACGTAACCCGAACATGCGGGACAGGAAGGCTTTTGAAGAGGACGCCTTTGGGAAAATGTGGCAGGCTGATACCTGTTACCTTCCATATATCACAGAAGACGGCCAGCGCAGGCGGGTCTACTGCATCCTGATCATCGATGACCATTCCCGGTTCCTGGTGGGCGGCGGGCTCTTCTATAACGACTCAGCTTATAACTTCCAGAAAGTGCTTAAGGATGCTGTGGCTGCACACGGAATCCCTTCTAAGCTCTATGTCGATAACGGTTCCAGCTACTCGAACGGGCAGCTTTCCCTCATCTGCGGCTCCATCGGAACGATCCTTTTACATACAAAAATCCGGGATGGCGCATCCAAGGCTAAGATAGAACGCCAGTTCCGGACACTCAAGGAAACCTGGCTCTATACCCTGGACCTGGATTCCTTAAGCTCCCTGGCACAGTTCAATGGACTCCTTAAGGATTACATGCGCTCCTATAATACTTCCCTCCATTCCGGTATCGGCACTACACCCCTTTCCCGTTACCAGCAGACCCGCGCTTCCATACGGACACCTGCGTCCAGGGAATGGCTGGAGGAATGTTTCCTGAACCGCATTACAAGGAAAGTGAATAAGGATTCTACCGTCTCCATCGACAAGGTATCCTATGATGTCCCTATGCAGTTTATCTCATCAAAAGTGGAGATCCGCTTCCTCCCGGATGACATGTCCTCCGCCTTCATCCTTTACGAAGGAGTGCATTATCCCATCCGCCCTACGGATAAGAATGAGAACTGCAGGACGAAGCGCAACAATACACCTGGCATCGACTACTCAAAGTTAGGGGGTGGCTGTTGATGTTCCGTTCTTACTATGGATTGTCTTTCAATCCTTTTGACAAACAGATGGTCCGGGAAAAAGACCGTTTCCTTTCCAGGGACATCTCTGAGATGCTCTCCCGGCTGGATTACCTCAAGGATACCAGGGGCATTGGTCTGTTCACGGCACGCCCGGGCATGGGGAAGTCTTTTGGACTCCGCTGTTTTGCAAAGGGGCTCAACCCGAACCTTTACCATATGGAGTACCTCTGTCTTTCCACCGTAAGCGTCATGGAGTTCTACCGCCAGCTCTGCTCTGTACTGGGAGTAGAACCTAGAGGCGGCAAACCCGGGATGTTCCGGGCCATACAGGAGCAGATCCTCTACCTTTACCGGGAAAAGAAGCAGCCCCTTCTTCTGGCCGTTGACGAGGCCCAGTACCTCTCCACAGGCATCCTGGAGGACATTAAGATGCTCATGAACTACGGCTATGACTCCCTGAACTGCTTTACGCTCATCCTGTGCGGGGAACCGCACCTGAACAATACCCTGCGCAAGCCGGTCCACGAAGCCCTGCGCCAGAGGATCACCGTGCATTACAACTTTACTGGTCTCACAGATTCAGAAGTGGCGCAGTATGTACTCCACAAGGTCTCCTGTGCGGGAGGCTCTGCCTCCATCATAGAGCAGGCCGCCCTTTCCGCTGTCCACAGCCATTCCCAGGGGAATCCGCGCCTGGTGGATAACCTGATGACAAATGCCCTTACCCTTGGCGCACAGATGGAGAAGAAAGCAATTGACACGGAAGTCATACTTGCCTCCGTCAGCAGCCAGAATCTTGGATAGGGGGTGCTATTTTTGGAATACAGCTGTTTTTTCAGGGATGGTTCCCGCATAGAAACCTGGACAGGGGAGATTATCCTGCTGCGATGGCGGCCTGGATGGTATGAAGCTGAGATGAATGGACGGGGGACATACTTCCACATCCTGGCCGGAGTGCATAAATACGGAAACTACCTGTGCATCCCGAATCATGATGTGGGATGTGAACTATCCGATTTTTCTGATATTTTCTGGAATGAGGGCGGATCAGCAATCTAATGCGGAAGGTAGATGCCGTAACTGTTGCTGCCGGTTTGGCTTATCTGCCGACTCTGGCTGACAAACAATAAAAAATCCAAATACATCATGTGGCTATGGATCTCATAATGGGATTCATGGCCTTTCGATTTCGAAAGAAAAGCTATACCAACAGCGTGCTGCATTTTCGGCGGTATTATGCATTTGTAGACAGCGCTGCGCAGTCAATGCGAAAAAGGTTGGAAAAATAATTTGCCATTTATGTCTCCCTCAATTCGCCGTCCAACACCGGGAGCGTCACGATGGACAAAAGCGCCATGCGCCAATCCAGAACAAACAGGCAGACCACAATGAAAAGTGGCCCCGCAATATTAGCAGTCAGCTCCGGGAACAGATGGGCAAGTGTGGTCTCCATGCCGTCCACCTGATCCACGATGATCTGCTTCATCTTCCCGCTGGACATATCCATGACCGTCCCAAGGGGCAGCTTCGGCAGTTTTTCCAGTATTCTCTGCCGGATATTCTTCAGAATGGAAAAGGTCGCCTTGTGGGACACGGACAATGCCATATTGTAAAGAAGCGTGCGTGCGGCATACCCCGCCAGTCCCAGACCTAACCATGGCAGATAAAAGGACAGATCCTTTTCCCAAGCCAGCATACCGATGATAACCTGTGCCGCCGCAAAATAAGGCAGCATTCCCAGCAGGACAGCAATGAGCGCGCTTATGACCGCACCGATCAGCCTGCCATGTTCGTCTTTTCCCCAGCCCCATATGCGGAGCAGCGGATTTTGTTTCTGTATATCAGTTCCTCCTTATTTTAGTTAGTTTTCGCTAACTTATTGGTTTATTTTAAGGCTGCCTGACTGTTGCCAGTTCTGGCAGCCTTAAGAACTTATTTTGTTTCCGCCGTTTCTTCCCCGACGATTGCCAAAAATCCTCCATGGTGGTATTTCCCCATCATGGCGACATATTTTTTCGCATCTTCCCTGTCAATCCCATGGCGGACCACTTCAAAGATTCCTTCAAAATATGCAGTGACCATCATGTGATAAAAATCTGCGGTCAGCCCGCCCATAGGTTCCAGACGGGAGCCTGTTGCCTCCAGCCACTTCCATGTGTATTCCTCTTCCATGGATACCAGCCCGTTCACAAAATTACAGAACTTCGTGCCATGGGAAGCATCCAATAGCAAACGGAATTCGTCAAAGTGGTCGTAGATGTAATCCACCATTCCAAGCATCGCATCAGAAGAATACTTCCCAACCTCCCGTCGCTGGACATCGCTGTCAAAAGAATGGAATGTTTCCTGCACATCCAGACACCGGGACATGAACTCTTCTGAAACCGGCTCCACAATGGCGGCAAATAGCCCTTCCTTATCTTTAAAGCGGACGTAAATGGAATTGGTACTTGTTTCCGCTTCTGCGGCAATCGTCCGCAGGGAGGCATCTGTGTAGCCTTTTTCGAGGAATTCCTTTTTTGCGCATTCCAGTATCCTCTCATACACGCCCTCGATCTGCTTTGCCACCTGTTCACCTTCTCTCTTTAATAACAGTGTTTCATAACGATGTTTCAATTATAATTCAGAAAAACACAGTTGTCAAGAGGGTATCAGTAAAAAATAGAATTGGAAGATCCAAAATCGTATAGACAGCCAAAAAAGCTATATCGTGAACAGATAAAAATAGTGAAAACGACAATTTTCTTCACTTCTTAATACTTTTTAATTTTGCCCTCAAGGGTGTACAGGGGTGTATGTCCACCTTGGCAGGGGTGTACAAAATCCGTACACCCCTGCCAAACAGCGGAGGCAAGTCCCTGTCAGGCGGCATAAAAAATAAGGCTCACGGAAATGGTTTTTACCATCCCGCAAGCCTTATTTACAGTATTTCAAGGCGTTACACCGCATTAAATTGTATCAAAGTTTGGTTCTACACATCCGTAAAATGCCGGATATTGGTAAAACCGTTCTTTCTTGCGTAGTCCTCTAAAATCCGCTTTTGGTTCTCGATAGATACGCTTTCCCCGGCTCGCTCGTCGTCATGGGATAATCTTTCGTAAAGGGCTGTGAGTTTGTCTTTCTCTGTCTGTTTCTTCATAGTGTGTAACCTCCTTTATTGAGAATGTCTACTTCTCTCAACCCTTATTGTAGTTATCCGTTTGGGTCAGTGACAACATACGATGAGTGCATCTGCATAAGGTATGAGGTAGGCACCCTGCGCCTTACTGACTTTCACCAGCAGGTTTCAGGGAGCCGCCTCCCAAACCGGACGTACACCTCTCAGCGTATCCGGCTTTCCATGAATCACCTTGATTCTCTGGCTTCGTGTAAGAGTTCAAAGCAGTCAGGGCAGAGTGCAAGAGATTTTCTCCGCATCTCCAACATTTTCTTTTCAAATATATCCCTGCCCTTCAGCGATTTCAGCGTCCTTACATGGTGCATACATAAATACTCTGCCTGCTCCCCACATATTTCGCATTTTCCGGCTTTGATTCGGTTGATTATCGTATGCCTGCTGTCGTATTTCTTATAGTTCGGCATAACATCCGACACATTGTCATAGCCGTCGCTGTGCTTCTTAAATCCATCATGATAAAACTCACAGTATTTCCTCCCTTTTGTTGTGTCATAGGGGATTCTTAGCACTTTGTCTACCATGAAACGCTTTTTAATGGCACTGACTTTTGTCCTGTGTTTTCCTGCTAGGGTTTTCAGCATACTGTAACGCACCATGTAGTAATACTTGTGCAGTACGCCGACATTTTCCGCAATGCGGTAGAAATTATATAACCCTCGGATTTCCGAATTAAATGTTGATACAATATCAGCATCATTCCGGTTCATCAGGTCTTTCCTCGGCATTGGTCTCCACGTTTCTTTGCCTGTGCCTTTGTTGCGCTTGACTTGTATCGCCCCACGCTCCATAGCCTTTTTAATCCATTTTTCTTTAGGCACATACAGGAATACTTTTCCGTTCCACACACGTTTCATGTCGCCGTTTTTACACCGCTTCATGCTTTTAGAGCGCATCACTTTGAAGTCATATCCCAAGTACCTCACCGGCTTGCTGGCATGGGTGATTTCCGTCTTTTCTTCGGACATTTCAAGGTGCAGCCTCTCTTTCAGGAAGATTCTCACATCCTCTTTGATTTTTTCTGCATCCCTTTTTGAACCAATCACACCGATTACAAAATCATCAGCGTAACGGTTGTACTGGATTTTCTTGTACCCTTCCTCAAACGGATTGTAATAATGCTGGTTCATCTTCTCCATTCTGGAATCTTTAAATTCCCTTATCAATTCAGGAGTTGACTTTTCAGTGTCTGCCAATGCTTTCCGTGCCTTTTTGTACCTTCTGGACGCACGTTCGTATTCCTTCGTTGTCTTTCTGCGTTCCGGCTCACAGTCATACTTTTCTTTGTATTCCTGCATAAATCCATCCAGTTCGCTAAGGTAAATATTGGCGCAGATTGGACTGATGCCGCTGCCCTGCGGCACGCCGGAGTAGGTACAGTTGTATTCCCACTGTTCCATATACCCGGCTTTCAGGAATTTCCAGATAAGGCTGATGAACGCCTCGTCCGCTATCCTTTTCCGCAATAGTTCCACTAATACATGGTGGTCAAAATTGTCAAAGCACGCATGGATGTCACCTTCCACAACCCATGTGACCCCGGTGAACATTCTTTTCACCTGCAAAAGCGCCGTATGACAGCTCCGTTTTGGTCTGAAACCATGCGAATTGTCGCTGAATGTCGGCTCATAGATTGCTTCCAGAATCATCCTCACCACTTCCTGCACCAGCTTGTCATCCGTAGAAGTGATTCCAAGCGGACGCATTTTCCCATTTTTCTTAGGGATATATTTTCTTTTTGCAGGCTTTGGCTGGTATGTCCTGTTGCGTATTGATTCGATAATCCGGTTGATTCTGGGCAGGCTCATATTATCCAGTGTCTGCCCGTCTGCCCCCTGCGTCATGCTCCCCTGCGATTTTGCAATGTTCGCATAGGCAAGAAGATAGAATTCTGGATTGTACAGGTTACGGTACAACCGTTCATATTTGTAGTTTCTTACACTTGCCTTTTCTTCAAGGCTTTTCAAGACATGAATCGGATTTCTCATAGTGTCTCGCACACCATCCTTTCTGTTTTGAAATTGATTCACTGTTCCCCTTCGCCATGTAGACGGCTTTCCCGCCCTCGGACTACTATGGGAACTCTGTTGCCGTGGTGGATATTCAGAATCCCGCATTTCAGCGTTTTCATAGCCTTATGGCATTCCACTTTAGGCAATCCCCGTTTAGTACGGCATAAATGAGCGTTCCATGTTTTCGGTAAGTGTGTGACGTTCGCCTTTTTCCACTCTCCCGTGGCTGAACCTGTTCCGAGTATCAGCATCCGCATAGCCAAACAATGCGGATGTCAGGAACACTGGCGAGTACAACCTCTCTACGCCAGGAGTACGTCTTTTTCCCGATTTCAGGCTGTCATTCAAGCAGTTTAGCTTCCACCCTCGTACATGGATTTTCATTCCGTCACGCTGACGCCTCTGAGGTTTCAGCGCCCCGTGTCCTCCGTCATGCTATGGTTGCCCTCCGGTTTCCCTTTTGGGGTTAGACGGGGAATGATAGGTTTGTGGCATATGCCACATGATACTTTTACCTACTACTTGCTCAAGGTAGGATTTATGCCGCCCTTACGGGCGCACTCGGTTTTACAAAAAACCTCGTCTTGCCGGAACCGGAGCCGCCCGATTCTGTCAACTATACACTAACAAATTTTACAAAATATTTTCCCGACCAGCCTCTCCGTAAAATCCTTTCCTCCATATATTGAATTCAGCCCCCTTTTCATGTATAATTTACTCATAGGAAGAAACACTTTTCCTACAGATTCCAATCATGAGAGGAGGCTTTCCCATGAGCACTTTAGACGCAACCGTTTCCATGCTGGAGGCCATGCCGGAGGACGCAAGAATCAAGGTCATGGAATTCACGCAGAAACTGTTCACTTCCAGGAAACCCGCAAACCCATTTGTCCCAGTCAGCCAGGAGCAGATCCTTTCTGACCTTGCCGAATCACGCCAGCAGATTTCCGCCGGACAGGGGCTCAATATGGAAGACGCATTGAAAAGGATGGGGAAACAGCATGGATTCATTTGATGTGATCATCTCACCGAAAGCGCTGTCCCAACTGAACGACTATATCGATTACCTGCAGTACACCCTGCTCAATGATCAGGCTGCTTACAACGTATGGCAGGATGCCCTGGAAACACGGGAGCAGCTTTCAAAAGTTGCCGGCAGCCTAAAATTCTGTGCCCACCCACAGCTGAAAAAGAACGGATACCGCGCCATCCACTTCATGCGGCACCGCTACCTTATGCTTTACCGGGTAGAGGGCACGACAGCTTATGTGGATGCCGTATACCACCAGCTCCAGGATTATGAAAATACCTTTGCAGATGAATTGAAACACTGAAAACAAAAAGCCGAAAAGAGGATACGCCCCTTTCCGGCTTTTCGTCTGCCATCTATCCCATTTCTGTTAATAACTTCATGAGCTGTCACAGATTCAACCTCACCTGCTGTCGTAAAATCACCCATTTTCCTGTCACACAATCAATTGTATATACAACTATTTATTTCGTAAGCGATGAACAACCTACCGTTCCCCTGATGATATGTTTAGGTGTAAAATAGTTTATAGCGGCAGCTGAGGCTTGTTTTCAGGTGTTATCGTTTCAACATCAATCAGCCCTGTACAGTGTTCTTTGATAAAACTGCTCCATGGAAGAAGTATTTCAACCGCAGCAGGATCATCTTTATGATCGGGCATATACAGCAGCAGGATATAAAGATACTGGAATACATTTAACTTATTGGCCTTTGCAGTTTCTATCATGCTGTAAACAAGCGCACCTGCTTTAGCACCCGCAACGGATGTATGGAACAGGGAATTTTTCCTTCCGATGGCATAAGATTTTGCACGCCGCTCCGCTGCATTGTTTGACAATTCGCATCTGCCGTCCAACAGATAGCTCTGCAGCGTTTCTCTGTGGTTTATCGCGTAATTGACAGCTTTTTCCAGCTTGCTGCCGCCGAGCGGCTTTAGTGTTTCGACCCATGCCCAGAACTTTTCCCAGACAGGCGGCTCCTTTTCCAGGCGTTTTGCTTTCCGCAGGTCCGGTTCCATGCCTTTGAGCCCTTTTTCAATGAAAAAGAGCTTGTTGAAGAACATGAGCCCGATTTCAGCCGGGATTATGCTTTTCATTTGTTCCGGGCCTGGAAGCGGGATGTCTTTTACTTCCGTTTCTGAATTTATGTCCAGCAGTTTCAACTGCTTCTGCCGCTCTGTCGGGAGGGCTTCGTAAAACTTCCTGCGGCAGTGTGCGCAGCACACAGCGAGTATTACATCTTCTACCTTGTTATAGCCGCTGTACCCGTCGCACTGTACGATGCCGGAAAATCCATCCAGGAATGCCTTTGGAAAATCCCCGCTGCGCCCCGCCTGGTATTCGTAAAGCACGATCGGCGGCAGGCCATCGCTTCCGCTTAAATACAGCCACATATACGAAGTGGATTCTGCGGCCCTCCCTTTTTCACGTAGCACCTGGCATGTGGTTTCATCCGCATGGATGACCCCTCTCTGCAGGAGGAGTCCATGCAGACGGTCATATACCGGCTGGAAATATTCCAGGGCGCATCTGATATACCAGTTCGCCATGGTCTCACGAGGCAGTTTCAGGCCAAGCTGGGCCATGCAGGCTTCCTGGCGGTAGTATGGGACACTTGCAAAGCTTTTATCAAACATGACATATGCTACAGCAGACGGCGATGCCGGGCTGTGCGGCATCAAAGGCGCAGGCGTTTGCGCCTGTACGATCGTCCCGTCACCGTCCTTACGGCATTCCGGACAGATCAGCTCCTCCTGCATATAACGGACACGTTCCACTTTTGCCGGGGTTATGCGCAGCTCTGTGCGGACTTCCTTACGCCCGAGCGGCATCATTTCCGCATTGCAGTACGGACAGCGGCGGTCTTTGTCCGGGACAGGTATAACGACATCACGGACAGGAATGTCTGCATAGCGTTCATCCCTTGTTGTTTTTTTCTTTTTGCCCGTGTGTGTTCTTTTACCGTTGTTTTTGAGGCTGGATCTTCTGTTTCCACTGCGGCATTGGCCTGAGAGGTTTTTGTTTTTTCGCTTTTTGTTCCGAACAGCTGGCGCTTGAATTCTTCAAGCGTCTCCTCCAGGCCGGCCTTCAAAAGACGCAGGTCATCCACAAGGGAGCGCAGGTCCGCGATCGTCTGTTCCTGTTCCAGGATGCGTGCATCCTGGGACAGTATATGCGCTTTCATCTGTTCCACCATTTCTTCCAACAGCCGTGTGTATTCTTCATTATCAGCCGGCATATGCGCCCCTCCGTATTTCTTTCTGCTTATATTATAAATTATAAAGAAATGCGGGGGTGAAATCAAACCGTCCATAACTGCATGATAGGCAGTTTGACGGATTGGAAAATGGTGAAAAAAACTTCTAAATGCTGTTTTTAAGGCAGTTTGTCCACAGTATTCCGAGGGCAGGGCAGCGGCATATGCGGACAGCCCGCCCGAAAAAATCCGGCAGCGTGGATAACTTTCAAAAACGGCGCCAGCCGCCGGAAAATAAATTTTTAAATTTCATCATAATGCACAAAAGGTCAGAAATCTTTCCTGCCGGAAGGCTGCACTGCATTCGGCTGGCAGATGGAGAGTCCTTCCGGAAGCCAGCGCAGCTGCTGACGGGTGAGCAGCCTGACTTCTTTCGCATCGCGCGGCCACTGGAACTTTCCATTATCCAGCCGTTTCGTGCAGAGCACAAATCCCGTCTGGTCAAAGTACAGGGCCTTGAGCGTATTTCTTTTTCTGCCGCAGAACAGGTACAGTGCATCTGCATAAGGATCCATCTGGTAAGTGTCGCGGATAAGGGCCATAAGGCCGTCGAAGCTGCGCCGCATATCCGTGCGCCCGGTGACGATATAAACTTTTGTATCACCGGACAATGCGCCTAACACAGAGATCTCAGCGCCAGAAGCGTATTGCGAATGATGTCTTCTGAAGCGCCTTCTAAGATTTCAACACGGTATCCGGATATCCTGACTGTGACAACAACACGGGCAGACGGGACCTGCATTGCACCACCGGCGGGATCCTGTGGATAAAGCACCGGATCAGCAGCCATTTCCAGAGGAACCACTTCGTGTTTCTGCCCAGAAGCAGCTGTCTGTGATCCTGGTATGCCACAGGATTTTTTTCTTAAATCTGCGGCTTTATTATAAAATGTTTTTATGGATATAGAACGTGTCTGGCACCAGTTTTTGACAGACAGGCCGCTGGCGCGGCACTCCTGGATTAGCTCCAGCCATTCCTGGTCGCTGCGTATTTTCTTTGACATAGCATCATCTCCTGATAGTTATTTTGGAGCTGATAGCAGCAGCGGATGCCAGACAGATGGCTGCCGGACTGCTTGATCAAGAACTGATGTAGATATTCGCTCCAAGTTGCTATCATTATAGGGCAAAATCCTGTTCTTGTGGGACGGCAGGTTATTCATCGCTTACAAAGAAGCAGCCCCTTCTTCTGGCCGTTGACGAGGCCCAGTACCTCTCCACAGGCATCCTGGAGGACATTAAGATGCTCATGAACTACGGCTATGACTCCCTGAACTGCTTTACGCTCATCCTGTGCGGGGAACCGCACCTGAACAATACCCTGCGCAAGCCGGTCCACGAAGCCCTGCGCCAGAGGATCACCGTGCATTACAACTTTACTGGTCTCACAGATTCAGAAGTGGCGCAGTATGTACTCCACAAGGTCTCCTGTGCGGGAGGCTCTGCCTCCATCATAGAGCAGGCCGCCCTTTCCGCTGTCCACAGCCATTCCCAGGGGAATCCGCGCCTGGTGGATAACCTGATGACAAATGCCCTTACCCTTGGCGCACAGATGGAGAAGAAAGCAATTGACACGGAAGTCATACTTGCCTCCGTCAGCAGCCAGAATCTTGGATAGGGGGTGCTATTTTTGGAATACAGCTGTTTTTTCAGGGATGGTTCCCGCATAGAAACCTGGACAGGGGAGATTATCCTGCTGCGATGGCGGCCTGGATGGTATGAAGCTGAGATGAATGGACGGGGGACATACTTCCACATCCTGGCCGGAGTGCATAAATACGGAAACTACCTGTGCATCCCGAATCATGATGTGGGATGTGAACTATCCGATTTTTCTGATATTTTCTGGAATGAGGGGCGGATCAGCAATCTAATGCGGAAGGTAGATGCCGTAACTGTTGCTGCCGGTTTGACTTATCTGCCGACTCTGGCTGACAAACAATAAAAAATCCAAATACATCATGTGGCTATGGATCTCATAATGGGATTCATGGCCTTTCGATTTCGAAAGAAAAGCTATACCAACAGCGTGCTGCATTTTCGGCGGTATTATGCATTTGTAGACAGCGCTGCGCAGTCAATGCGAAAAAGGTTGGAAAAATAATTTGCCATTTATGTCTCCCTCAATTCGCCGTCCAACAGTCCGGCGAACTTTCACGGGCCATGGCGCCATATTTTTTGATGATGTAATTCACACCCTGACGGGTGAACTGCCTGCCCATGTGGTTTATAAAAAGCCATTCGTCCAGCTTTTCCGGTGACTGGTAGCCCATCATTTTCAAATAGTCCTGTATGATGGGGATGGAATCCTTCATTAGGGGAACGTAACGGCTCTTTTTCCCTTTGCCATGTACCAGGAGCGTATGCGGTTCATGGAGTGATAAATCCTTTACCCGGATGCCGGTCAGTTCACTGACGCGGATGCCGGTGGAATACAGGAGCATCAGCATGACATAGTCACGCAGGCCGTCTGCTTTTCGTGTATCCACTTGGTCCATTAATGCAGAAACGCCATCTGTTTTCAGATATGATATTTCTTTCTGCGGCGCCTTTTTTACAGGAATCCCAAGGATTTTCTGGTATTCATTTAGGAATTCCGGCTTTTCATACATCAGGAAACGGATAAAACTGTTTATTGCTGCCTGCCTCTGGTTCCGCGTTGCTATGCCACTCTTTCTTTCAGACTGCAGCCAGTCAAGGAAACCGAGAAGGCGTTCGTAAGTCAGGCTTTTTATCGTTATCTGATCTGCAGGGATGCCGAGGATTTCATTATAGTAATCCAGAAGGTAGATAAACGCATACCGGTAGGAATCGATGGTCTTGGGCGAGCATCCTTTTTTATTTACAAGGAAATCCGTAAGGAACCGGTTAAGGCAGATGGCAAAATCAGTCTGTTTCATGAAGATCAGCCGCCTTTCCGAACACGCGCTGGAACTTTGCGCTGCACTTTTCCCCGATGTACGGATAGAGTTCCATTGTCAGCCGCACATACCGCTCTGTAGCGTAAATCGTCTTATGGCCCAGATAGGTTGAAAGCACGGGGAGCGCCACATACATGTCCATCCCCTGGTCGACCATCTGTTTGAATGCCCTGACAGCAAATGTGTGCCTCCAGTCATGTATTCTTGGCCCATGTCCCCCTCCGATATACGGGATGCCGGCCTGTTTCAGGATCATGCGGTGGATATCGTAAAGCCTGTTTTCCTTTCTCCTTATCCCTGCCGCAGATGGAAAAATATAGTCATCATCACTGAAAAGATAAAAGCATTTATCTGAAAACTGCTCAAACAGGCTCTTTATTTCCGGACCCAGAACGATATACCGCTCACAGTCGTTTTTCGTTTCCATAAGCCTTATGATCCCGTTTTCAAGGTCAACATCTTTCTTTTTTATGCCGAGTGTCTCATTAATTCTGGTTCCACAGCAGTACAGGAGCCGGAACAGGACCGGGAACTGGACTGCATCCATCCGGCTCCGCCCAGAAGTATAAGTGTCAACGGCATGGAAATACCGGAGGATTTCATCATCCGTATAAATATGGGGCTGGAAATCCGTTGCCCGGAAGAATACGTCATGCATAAGGTATACGCCGTATCCTTTTAAGCCAAGATATTTTAGGAAGCACTTGACCTTGTTTACCCTTGCGTAATGGGAAGTGGATGCCTCTGTCTCCTTTTTTTCAGACCATGCATCCGCATCCTCCTTTGAGAAAGAGACGTCCCGGATACCCCGCCCGGCGCAGAAACGGTCAAACTGCCTGAGGATAAACGTGAAGCTGGATTCCTTGTATCCGCTTGCGGTTTTGTAATCAAGGTAACGGTTAATCTCTTCTGCAAAGCCGGATATAAATTTTGGTCGGTTCATCCCAGTGTCACCTCCTTATAATGGGAGGTAGCAAGCGCAGGCATAGGCAGCGGGCACAGGGCAAGTTTTCCAATGTCCACCTTGAGGTAAATCTTTGTGGTTTCCGTCCTCTGGTGCCCAAGCACAGTGCCGATCACCGGCATGGATACGTTATTCTTCAGCATGTTTGACGCAAGGCTATGCCGCAGTGAGTGCGGACCGTGTTTTTTCTCTTTCCAGTGGG
Organism: Eubacterium plexicaudatum ASF492; assembly: GCF_000364225.2. GTDB lineage: Bacteria > Bacillota > Clostridia > Lachnospirales > Lachnospiraceae > Eubacterium_J > Eubacterium_J plexicaudatum. Next base: position 722,608 of record NZ_AQFT02000001.1, on the reverse strand, counting down.
AGATGCCTGCTTCCCTCATATACCGGCACACAATGGAATGGATGGTCGGCGGCTTCAGCGGTGTCCCGTGTTTTCCAACCTCGGCTAAAACGATGACCTCAGGGGCATCTGACTTTGGCCTGCCATGCTTAAGGTAATCAATGATGGCATTGCCAACAGATGAAAGCAGCGGGTATTCAACCGGGACATCCGTCTTGTCCTGACGGAACGATATCCGGTTGCTGTCCCAGTCTATCTGGGAGAACCGGAAGCTGACAATGTCTCCGCTGCGCCAGCCATACTCGGCTGCAAGGAGAAGGATCAGGTAGTCGCGTTTGCCAATGGCGGAGGAACGCTCTACCGCAGATAACACCCTGGATATTTCATCCTCCGTGTAAGTTGTCGGGATTTTACACTGGTCCCTGTACTGGTCTTTCAAAACAAACAGTGCGTAATCCGTATGCGTATATCCATAATCATAAAGGTAATGGAACAGCTGCCTTAAATGGTTGGCACAGGTATGGCGGGCAGACAATGAATAATCCATTGCCTTAAAAAAGCCCTCAATGGCATCGATATCCAGATCCGGGAATCCAAGGCTGTGTCCGGTCAGGTACTGGTTAAAATGATATAAGGCTATCTGCCTGCATGCAATCGTTTTCTCTGAGCGTCCAATCATGCGTTCGTGCTGAAAAAACTGGAGAATGAGCTGTCCGGTTTCACCATCATAAGTCCGTTCGACACGGGGTGTCCGAAACTCAAAATCGCCAGCCTGCTGATAAGAGAGCAGCATCCGGACGGCCCGGAGCCGTTTTTTCTGCCTGGAAGACATGCCCTTAACAATGATATGGGAACCGATTTCCTCATCACAGTACTTATAGCCAATGTCCTGTCCAAACTCGGAAACACCCCTATGGGAAAACCATTGTAAAACAGCATCCCACTCTTTTATAAGAATGTCGGCGTGGTGTGCGTGGTATTCCCTGTCATGCAGTTCCTGTTTGCAAGTGTCAATTAATGTTTTTAAATCTGTAATCATAGAACAGATCCTCCTTTCCGTTCCATGATACAGCGGATTATTATGTAAAGAAATCTCTGCTGGAGTTGCTTAATTTTAGGCTTCGTCGGGCATTTCTTTACATAACGGATTTCTTTACTTAACCTTTCGACTGGCACGCCCCCGGTTTTGCATGGACGATACGTATCCCCAGCTTTGCACAGGCTTTTCCAAGATGGCCCGACGTATACTGCACCCCGTTGTCAAGGTAGGCACAGTCAAACTTTCCGGCTTTTAAGACTGCCTTATGAAAAGTGTCCTTCACGATCTCCCGCCTCTGGTTGTCATAAAACTCTGACTGCACGATATATCTGGAATGGTCGTCGATCAGGGAGGATAAATAAGTTTTTATCAGTCCCCCGTCCGTTGTCCGCAGTTCTGGTCCGTACTTGATGTCCCCCTGTAAAAGCTCCATCCGGTGCGCCCGGCAGAAGCGCCTGGACGATGCGGCCCGTTTCTCGGCGTATCTTTTCATCTGCTTCTTCCCAAGACCCGCATCATACAGGTGCCGCTGCATTGTCGAAGGCCTCAGCACGCCCGGCTCCGCAAAGCCTTCCAGTTCCAGCACCTTTATGATCTGGCGCACGCTCCGCTTCGGGACTTCACGCTTTAACTGCACTGCCTGTTCCATGATTTCCCCAAAGTTTTCCGGGAGTCTCTGCTGCCTCTGTTTCGTCCGGCTGGCTGGCCGCAGGCCTCCGAACCCTTCTTCCCGGCAACTTTTTTCATAACGGTACAGCGTCCTTTTGGATACGCCGTTCTTCTCTGCGGCTTCCTCCCGCAGCTGCTACCTTTTCCCTTCATCCATGTCCGGATCCAGAAGCAGCGCTATCATCTGATATCTTTTAAGCGCCTCTTCATCCTGCCATTTTTTCACTTCTTTTTTCTCCATCTGTATGGCCCTCCTTTCACAGGACAGCATACACCAGAATAAAAATGACAGCGAACAAAAGCAGGTGCACCCTTATTCCCCAGCCAGATACGGCTCTATCCGCCCTCCGCTGTTATATATGGCTCTGACCACCGCCTTAAGCCAGCCGGGGCTTATCCGTTCTTTCATCTCTTCCAGTAAAGAAACCCTGGATTTCAGAAACTTTCCATCCAGGTCCAGGAAACGGTGTGCCGCCGCCCTAATCTGCCCTTCCATGTTTTTTTCATTCATGTGGAGCCACCATCTCCAGTGTTTCATGGTCCCTTCACAGGGATAATCCTCCGTTTCCGTATCCTCTTCGCTGACCACACCGTCCGCCACATCCTCGATCAGGCCTGCATCATAATGCTTATAGGGGCAGATGCAGTCCGGCAGTTCATTATGGAGCCGCCCACACTTATCGCCCGTGCATTTCAGCCGCCGGATAAGATACCACTCCTTATCCCCTCCCGCAATTTTATGCACACGGCGTCTGCTGTCCCTGTATAGGCTTTGAACCGCTCCCACTTCTCCCTGTCATGCCCCGGCAGGTTCCGCGTCCGGCCGCCGTTTGCCTTGGTCGGCTTGCAAGGGACACAGAAATACCGGATCAGGTCTTTCCCCTCAGACAGCTTCTGCTTCTCCAGCCCAAGCACCGCGCCTACATCCTCTAATGACCGCGGAAGGCCAAGATAAGCCGCCCACACCATCGTGCAGCGCCAGTTCCCAGGCTCAAACCATGTGCCGAAATAATTTGACAGCGAAACACGCTCGAAATTGTTATTGTAGCTCCACTTGATGACAGAATCATCCGAAAGCGCCGCCACGATATCCGCTGGGATTTCCTCCCCTGGCATAAGTCAACCACATGCACATCCCCACCATCCACGCTGTATCCGAACAGAAGGATGTCAAAATCCGGGGATGAGGCATACCGGTAAACGCCGCATTTGGACAAATCCACAGACGAAAACGACTCTATGTCAATATTGATAGACTCCATTCCCACCAGCTCCTTTCACCGCCTTAAGGGCAGCAGGGAAAAGGCAGATGCCCGTTCCCCGCCACCCGGCGGCCATATTTCTGTTTATCTGGTCATGACAGGAAATCCTCATCATCCCCGTCTCCGTCCGCAAAGTCATCCTCCGCACGTGACCTGCCGCCCAGCGGCTCCCCGTCACGGAGCTTCTGCAGGTTGTTCAGCCCGCAGGCGATCCCTTTATTTCCGTTGGAATTGAAAGCATAGAAATTGATGCTCGCCCTGCCATATACGCCGCTGTACACCTCGGAATAAGCCCTGGCTTTTTCGCTCGGTAGAATGTCCTCACGCTGGATATTGGAATCCACCATGATGATCGTGGCTTCATCGTCCGTATAATCTCTGACAATGACGGGCATTGTATCAAGCCCTGCCCTTTCAGAACCCCGTTTCCTCCGGTGTCCGGCTATCATCTCATAGCCGCCCCCTGCCCGTGGCCTTACAATTCCAGGTACAAGCACACCATATTTGCCGATGCTCTCCGTGGTTTCCTCCATCTTTTCATCATCAAGGACACGGAACGGGTGGCCTTTGAATGTATGTAGATCGGCCAGCTTCGCATGGATAATCTGCTCCCCCGCCGTATTTTCTGCGCCGCCGAATAAATCATCAAAAGTGTTCAGTTTGACTTTTGACGCACTCCCTGCCTTACTGCTCACTGCCAAGCACCTCCTCCGTCAAAGACTGGTATGCACCCGCAACCCTGCCTTTCGGGTCATGCTGGTAGATACTGATGCCCTCTGCCGAAGTTTCCGCCGCCCTTACCGACATCGGCATGCTGTTCTCAAATATCCGTACCCTGCTCCCATACGTTTCAATAAGCAGCGCTGTAATATCCCTTGCATAATTGGTACGGTTGTCTACCATTGTCAGCAGGATGCCCTCAATCTCCAGTCTGGGATTGATCTGCCGCTTTACCTTGCCTATGGTCTTGATAAGCTGTTCCAGACCTTTCACGGGCAGATATGCGGCCTGCACGGGTATCAGTATGCTGTCCGCACAGGCAAAGGCATTTATGGTGATCATGCCAAGTGAGGGCATACAGTCAATCAGGATATAATCGTACTGCTCCTTTACCATATCCATATAAGAGCGCATCATGATCTCCCTGCTCATCACGTTTACAAGGGAAACCTCCAGGCCGGACAGCTCAATGTTCCCCGGCATCAGGTCAATCCCTTCTTCGTGCTTTAAGATACCGTAGCCCGGTTCCATTTCTTCATCGTTGATGACCTTTTCCATTACGCTTGCAAGGGTGACTTCCAGCTTGTCAGGCTCCGTAAAGCCAAGGCTTGCGGTCAGGCTCCCCTGTGCGTCCGCATCAATAAGTAAAACTCTTTTTCCCTGTTTTGCCAGCCCGATCCCTAAATTGCTCGTTGTGGTGGTCTTACCAACTCCGCCTTTCTGGTTTGCAATTGCTATAATTTTACACATGGTTTTCATCATTCCTTTCGCTTCGCTCAAGGCACAAACAAGTCATGAAAAAGCGAGTTGTGCCACTTTGTTGATTGGTTTATAATAAATTCAGGATAGCAATACACTACAGAGCACGGGGAGGTGAGTGGCGGATGCATTTCCGACCCCGCATGGTTATATGTGCCGTCATCCTTTCAAGCACAAACAAGTGGGACTTTGAGCCCGGACCCTTATCATTGGTAATAAACCATATTTATTTAGTCACTGGATGACAGTCAATGTTGCTATCCATTTTTAAGGTGGTGATACTTATGATGAAGTTAAAATACTCCATCTGCTGTGGACTTGACGTCCATAAAAATGTTATCGTTGCAACCATCGTAACCACCAATAAGGAAGGCGTTTCTGAGTATAACCAGAAATCTTTTTCCACCATCAACTCGGACATCCAAAAGTTTCACGACTGGCTTATTGGGAATAATTGCTATCATGTCTGTATGGAATCCACAGGAAAGTATTGGATTCCTGTTTTTAATTATCTCGAAAAAGACATTGATGTCTGCCTTACGCATCCCAAATATGTGAAAGCTATCAAAGGCAAGAAAACCGACAAAAAGGATTCCAAATGGATTGCCGACCTCTACAAGTTTGATCTGGTCAGATGCTCTTTTATCCCTCCAAAAGATTTCCGGCAACTCCGGGAACTTGCCAGATACCGTTTTAAACTGGTCTGCATGAAATCCTCGGAAAAGAACCGCATCCGGAACTGCATGACAGTTTCAAACATTGGGATCGCAAGCGTTCTCAAAGACCCTTTCTGTAAAACAGCCACTGAGATCATGTCCTATCTACTGGAACATACCTCAGACACGATCGATGAAAAGGCTGTCCGCAGACTGATCAAAAAAGGGACAAAAGCCACATCAAACGAAATCATTGAGGCGATCAAAGGCTATAACATTGAAACGGATCAGGCAAAAAAACTGGAACTTGCCCGCAACCATCTGAATTACCTTGAAGATATGATCACCCAGACAGAAGTCGAGCTCTATGTCCGCATAAAACCTTATTACGAATTTGTGGAATTCGTAAGCACAATGCCAGGCATGACTCAGCTAAGTACCACCATTGTCCTGGCTGAAACCGGAGTCGATATGGAAATCTTTGATGACGCCGGACATCTCTGTTCCTGGTGTGGGCTTTCCCCTGCCAATAATGAATCCGCCGGGAAGAAAAAATCTGTCCGGATCGCAAAAGCTGGCGATTATCTGAAACCTGTAATGGTTCAGTGCGCCCTTTCCGCCGTAAGAAGCAGGAAACAGCCTTATTTTGCAGTTAAATATAACGCAATCAAAAAGCGCCGTGGACATAAAAAAGCAATGATTGCCATAGCCCGCATGATGATGGTCTGTATTTACCATATGATCTCTGAAAAGAAACCATTTGCGCCAACGGACTATGAAGAAATTAATAGATAGCCGTGAGCAGAAAAAACGGGTTGTTTTAAACGAAGAAAATGCTTTGGCATTTCTTGCCGCCCAAGGTTACGATATATCTCAATTAGTTAAATGCAACGATAACTAGTTCAAACTAGAACATATATTCGTTTTCAGGGGAGTTTTTGACTCCTTAGTGAAGTGCGCCCAAAAATATACTTTTCTTTCACCCTTATTCCTCCGTTTAGTTAGATTTTTCTTTGATGTTGGCTTTCTACACTTCCACATAAGCCCGGTAATACCTGTTTGTACCCTTGTTCCGGTACAGCTCCGAAACTTCCGTCACAGCCACTTTGGGCTGTCTTTTCAGGATCTTCTCGAACCACTTAATATCATTCTTTGTTCCCATCAGTCGAATTTTCAGCACGCTTCTTCTCCATTTCTGCAAGGATTTCCTCAACAGACCGCTGTTTCTGGCAGTATTCCGGGTAACGGAGCTTGATGCCCTGCCAGAAGTACATTGCATAGCCGCAGCAGAAAATATCGCTTACAGAATATCCCCTGCACTCGCCTATCTGCTCGTCCTTGCGCTTATAATCATCAATGCTTGGCGTTCCGTCCGTGTAAAGGTTAAAGGCAAGCCTTACCACCCGGACACTGCCGCTTGTCTGCCAGCCCTGATGCAGACACTCTGTTTTGATGTACCCGGACTTGATATCGTAAATCTGGCTGAAATGATTCCTTGTGTCCTCAGATATGCCGAGAATGTAAATCAACGCCTTGTGGTAGCAGTCCTGATACCTCGCCTGTTCCAATTTCTCAAAATAAAACTTCTCATGTTCCTCGTTTGCAAAAACCATGTGTGTGTTGTTGGCGCTCTGCGCCCCTGCTCTTAACGCTGTGTTGTTCATGTGTGAACCTCCTTTGATTATTTTGTTTGTGTATATAAAAAGGACTCTATCCTTTGTTTGGGATAGAATCCTTTGAAAAAACCACGAAAAAAGGGGAAAACTCTCAAATGAATTTTCCCCTAATCGTTAAAGATAGATTTTACAAACGAAATCCTCAAAGCGGTTCGCCTTTGTGTACTCCGGACGATGTGCCATGAAATCATTCACATCAGCTCTGGTTATCAGATACTCCGTAAAGTACATATATTTGTAATCTACTTTCCTACATTGTTTATCGCCGCCTGTGCTGCTGTGACGTATCAGAGGAAAGTTCTGTTTGGGTAACTGTGTAATTGTTGCTCCTGCCTTCGACATCCAGTTTGTAGTCATCCGGGAAGAAATTCAGTTTCCAGATAAAACAATCTCTGCAAACCACTATCTCCTTTACGAAAGCATCTATGATTTCCTCTGGAATGTGCTTTGTTGAAAAGTTAAAGTCCTGCTCTAACCCATATTTTAGCACTTCCAGTTTGTCCTTGTAAATATCATCTGTAATTTCTTCCTCATTTTCAAGCTGCATTAGCTGCTCTCTGAGTTTTTCCTGCTCTTTTTGGAGCTGCGCCCGCTTTTCATCATAACGGTCTTTTTCAATCTCACCAGCCATACGCATATTCAAGAGATTATCATATTTTCTATCCCATGTTTTCAACTTCTGCTCAAGCTCGTGTTTTCTCTCTAAAGCCTCATTATCCTGCTCATTGTCATAGCATTTATCCAGCATTTCATTAGCAATAGTCAGGACACCCTCTCGGTCATTCCAGAACTTCTGAAATATGACATCTGCCATAGCCTCTAACTTCCAGCGGGCTACCATTTTTGTAACGCACATCCCCTCAGTGCTAAGCCCCTTTTTCTCTCTGGTCTTTGCAGAGCCGAAACGAACCTGGCTGTAACATTGATACGCATATTGCGGTCCGCCTGCCCCATAATGCCATACTACTCTGTTATAGGTATGTCCACACTCACAGATCAGCTTCCTGCACCAGACATCTTTGGAAACCTTTTTCCCACGTCTGCCTTTATTATTTATTGATGCTGATTTGCCATCCAACATTTCTTGAACCTTTTGAAACTGCTCTTTCGTAACAATTGGCGTATGACTGCCTTCCACTACTACCTTATCAACATCTCCAAAATTGTTGATTTTCTTCTGTTCTAAAAAATCAGGTACAAACTGTTTTCGATAAACTATCGTTCCACAATAAAACGGATTTCGGAGAATCCTGCTTATATTTCCCGGCTGCCATTTTGTCAATCCCGTTGCTGTCAAATGACCTTCTTTCTCAATAATAAATTGTATTTTTCTGACACCATTTCCATCTAAGTATAAATCAAATATACGTCTGACTGTAGCCGCCTGCGATTCGTTGATAACAAACTGCTTATCAATCCTGTCATATCCTAATATATTTCCATTTCCGTATGGCACGGCATTTTGAAACGAAATCATCTGACCTGCTTTCACTCTGAGTGATGTCTTTTTGCTCTCATTCTGCGCCAATGTTGCCATGATAGTCAAACGGAGTTCTCCATCTTCATCATTCATTGTCCAAATATTATCTTCTGTAAAATAGACTTCAACACCCTGCTTCTTTAATATGCGTGTCTGCTGTAAAGTGTCTACCGTATTCCTTGCAAACCGGGATACTTCTCTTGTTATGACAAGATCAAACTTTCCCTCTGAAGCGTCTTTCATCATTCGCATAAAATTCTTCCGCTTTTTTACAGATGTTCCAGTAATTCCTTCATCTATGTAACGGTCATAAAGTTCCCATTCCGGGTGTTGGGCTAATAAATTGTCATAATACTGAACCTGGTTGCCTAATGCAGATATTTGTGCCTCATGCTCTGTCGATACTCTGGCATATATCGCAACTATCCTTTTCTTATACATTCATTCGCCTTTCCTTATTTCCTCTTTTTGTTCACACTCATATTAGCATGAATTATTTGATTCTGCAAGCCCTTTCTTCTCATATTTCGATAAAATTTTCTTATATACCTTTTCAGATATTTTTCCTTGGTTAAACAAATGCTTCATTAAAGCCAAAGCCATTGTAGTATTGATTTGCTCCTTTGTTATATTGCTGCTCATATTTCCTCCCTTCTGCTACATAAATTTTATCTGCCCATGACGGACAAGAATCAAGTTCCCGGCTCTCATCAGCAGACAAAACTTCTCCAAACTCTTTCAAAAAATCCATACGGGTGACAGCTCATTACACTGTCCACATCGGTATCGCACCGTCATTCCAAACTGACCGGGAAACCCGGAAGTATCATTATCAAAGATATGCCTCATAGCCTCATGCAACTGCTGCACTTTTCGCCAGACATTCATCGCTCACTGCCTTAACTTCAATACCAGATTTCAGTATTCCCTCGTACACACTCCCATACAAAAATGGAAGCAGGCAGCTCTTGGCGTGTCCGCATAGCGGCTCCGCACATCCCACACGTCCCGTATGTATTTGAATATTCAATTATCAAGGTACACTCGCCAACCTGCGTTGACGGGCAGAAAACCCTCTGCCTGTTTTGGATAAAATCATTTCTGGACTTGCCAGCCCAAAAAGCACATAAGCACTCTCCGTCTGCTATGAACGGTTCTGTAAAGATTATGTGCTTTAGCGGAATGGCAAGTTTACAGTTTTAGTTTATCGGGGCCGTATTTATGTATGATCTGCAACAGGATTTTCTTTTGCGCTCCCTCTGCCTGTCCATATATTTCACGCAGGGTTTTTAATTCGTCCTGGAAAAGGGTATTCACATATGGCTTGTAATCCTCCCCTATAAAAATCCCTCCATCCCCTCCCTGCTTTGTATAGATCGGGTATCCGGGAGATAAAGCCTGAATATCTTTTGTATCGTGCGGGTAGTGACGCCAAACTCGTCCGCCAGTTCCCTAGCCGTTGTACGCCGCCGGATAATCAGAATGTTAATGATTTCCGTCCTGCGGTCTGCTGTATTCATGCTTCACCTCCCTTCTGCTAATTCTCCAATCACATTGTAAAAAACGAACCCGAACAATCCGTTCCTATTCAAAAAAATAATTTAAAAAGTTTTTCGGTTCTGTCCTGCTCTACTCTTTTGACAGCATTTATATCTCCGTCTTTTGTTTTTCTTCTGCTAACTCCTGTTGACTTTCCCCCTGTCGCTTGTTAAAATCTTTAGTGGATAGAATCAAAACTTCATCAACAGACACTTAAACTGCTATGAGCCGGATCGGGGCGACTCTGCCCTGTCTTGGTTGTGGCAGTTTTTTATTTGCCAGGGCAGCCCCCAAAGCCGAATATCCGAAAGGCTTTATAAAAGCAAGGGCGGAAACGCCCATATGTGTTGTAAGACGCTCGCCTAAGCTCGCACAACACGCAAATTCCCTACGGGTAATTTGCCACGAATAGCAAGCACTGCCTATGGACGTCCATAGGCTTCAATTTCCCCAAGTTCCTCCAAATGGGAACTTGAGAAAATTGGCTTGCAGAGGGCATATCCCCCTGACCCCCTTTGCGCTCCAAAATCCCGAAATTGCCTCTGCGGAATTTCTGGATTTTTACGCTTGAAAAACCCTCCTGCCGGATACGGCATATTACAAAAACAAACCATTTTTATCGAAAGGAGCTTCTCAAATAATGGAGAACAGAGAACGCCAAAACCGCTTAACACTCCGTCTGAACGATGATGAACTTTACATACTGGAGCAGAAATGCAAAGCCTCCAACATGAAAGACAAATCCGCTTTCCTCCGGCATCTGATCCTGTACGGCTATGTCTATGACATTGACTATTCAGAGCTACGGGAATACAACTCTGCACTTGCAAAAATCGGAAACAATCTAAACCAGATCGCAAAGCGCATGAATGCCACGGGCAATGTATACAAAGCCGATGTAAATGAAGTAAAGGAGCTGATGAAACAGGTATGGCATACACAAAAATCCATGCTATCACGGCAACCGTCAGTAAGGCAGTAGACTACATCTGCAACCCTGCCAAAACCGATGAGGGCATACTGATTTCTTCCTACGGCTGCAGCCCCGAAACTGCCGCCTATGATTTCAAATTTGCCCTGTCAAAAACCAGCCAGTCCGACCCAAACAAAGCCTATCATTTGATACAGTCCTTTCTTCCCGGTGAGGTTACTTATAAGGAAGCCCACCAGATAGGCGTGGAGCTTGCCGACAGACTTTTAGAGGGGAAATACTCGTATGTTGTCAGCACCCATATAGATAAAGGCCACGTCCATAACCATGTGATTTTCTGTGCCGCCGATAACATCAATCATCAGAAATATCATGACTGCAAAAAGACCTATTACAACATCCGTAGCCTGAGCGATGACCTTTGCCGGGAGCATGAACTTTCCATCATCACTCCGGGGGAAAAACGGGGCAAAACTTACAAGGAATGGCAGGCTGGCAAAAACGGCTCCGCATGGAAAGAACAGTTAAAGTCCGACATTGACGAAGCCATTAAAAACGCCGCCACCTACGAGGACTGCATTGAGCTGATCCGGGCAAAAGGTTATGAAATAAAAGGTGCGGACTTTGGGGAGAAAGCATATAAATTTATCTCATTCCGTCCTCTGGACAGAGAGCGTTTTGTCCGTGGGAGTGCAAAGTCTTTAGGAACGGAATACACCAAAGAACGCATCAGGGAACGCATTGAGGAAAAGGCGCTTGCTAAGGAAAAAAAGCGTATTCCGTTCCCTGCCCGGAAGAAGCCCGTTGTCAAAGATTATTCAAGGAAAAATCTTATTGACACCACCGAGGATAAGTTTGCTGAAAGCCCTGGCCTGAAACATTGGGCTGACATTCAAAACCTTAAAATTGCCGCCTCAAGTTACAGTCAGGCAGGCTCTATTTCCGAGCTTGAAAAGCAGATCGCCGCCAAGTCCACACTGGCAAAAACAGCCCGTGAGAGCCTTGTGGAAACCGAGCATCAGCTAAAGGATTTAGGGCAAGTTTTGAAATATGCCGAGCAGTACAAAGCCAACCGCATCTACCATATCCGCTACCAGAAGTCAAAGGATAAGGACAGATACCTGCGCCAGCACGAAACGGAGCTTCTGCTCCATGACGGCGCTGAAAATATGCTGAAACGCTTTGGCATTGACACAAAAACCTTGATGTCGAAAAGCTCCGCAGCGACTACAATGCGCTCTATTCCAAAAAGCAGGCTTTACAGAAAACTTATAAAACTGCCGAAAAAGAAAGCGCTGACCTTAACCGGAAACTGGACAACCTCAACCAATATCTTGACCGTACCCCGGAGCAGGCGGCTGTTGACAAAAAAGTGCAAAAAAACCAAAATACCCTCTAAATTCGACATCAAAAAAGGGTGTATCCCAACGAGGTTTTGTCCTTCATTGCGATACACCCTTATGTGTGTGGCAGTCCCTGTATTTAGACCTTCTTCATATTTAATGTTATGTATTTTCTTATATCGCTCTTTCATGTACTCTGATTCACTTTCCAACTGTATTTTGCTGTAATTCACGCCCGCCGAAGTGTATTGTAAACTACTATCGAGGTGAATCACAATGAATGAAGCAAAACAAAATCTTGCTGCCGCAGTGCGTGATGCCCGGACTGGACTCGGACTCTCGCAGGAAAAACTTGCCGAAATCCTGAATATTGACTCACGCACCATACTCAATATCGAAGCCGGACGGGGAAACCCCAAATTTGAAAAGCTGTACACCCTGGTTACATACCTGAAAATACCAGCCGACAAAATCTTTGATCCGGCATACAAAGAAGAAACCCCAAACCTTCAGAAACTCCTGGCCCTGCAAAAAGACTGCACAGAACAGGAAGCTGTTGACCTGATACCTATGATCCGCTACCTGCTTGGCCTGTTGCGGAAATAACACTCTCTGCCGCATCCGCAACAGCCATCCAAATCTAAAAATCATCATTTATGTACCGTCTTAAAAGTGCAAAGGCATCTATTGGTATCTTCCAATAGACGCCTTTATTTCTAAACTACTCTCTATATATTCTCTACCCGCAAAATCCCTTCGTCTTTTTTTAGTAATATGCCTGTTGATCCCTTTTATCGTTTGTGCATTATTGGTTTTCTTCGTGTGGTGCTTCTGTACCAGAATGAATTAAGCCAAGTTATTTAATAATGCCGTATAGAAGGTCTTTTCATCCTCCATAAACTCTGCATTCTTCTCTGTCACTGCCCCTAATGGATTCTCCAGCCGTTCTATGATCTTCTTTACAGCCGCAATGCTGCTTTCTAGGTCGCTGCCGAAAATATCATCATTCCCGCCTGTCGCAAAGTCCTGTTCCATAGCAAGCTGTGACAACGTGCTTGAAAATCCCTGCGGGAATGGATTTACGCCCGTTTCTTCAAGCGTTTTCTGCCATGCCGCTTTCAGACTTTCTGTGGTATTTTCCAGATAATAATTGCTTATGTATGCGATCTGGTTTCTTGTCCTTTCATCCGCATAGGTGTATGTCCTGTTATTTGCTTTCAGCATTTCATAAGCGGATTTCGCCTCACTGTCTGCCTGTGATTCATACCACCCATTCCCATTCCTGCTGTACTTCATGCCGTTGACTGTAAAATCCTTTGATGCGTCTATGCCAAGATATCCCATCACATCGGAAACGCCCTCATTCCATCTGGCATATTCCTCCTGAGAATATGCTACCGTATGCATATTCCCACAAGCGTTTCGTAGCAGCGTAGCCAGCGAATCAGCCATCTTCTGCGCTTTCAAATATGCCTGCGTGTCATATGGATTATCCCCGCCAGAAACCTCCACGCCCTGCGGCTTCACCGTCAGTATATAACCGTCATTTACCGCAATGCGGCTGCCGGATGCAATATCAACAGAGTTACCCTGCCGGTTCAGGGATGACCTTTCTGCCAGCTTGATAGGTGTTTTCAAAACCTGCACCAAATCCTCTACGGGATTTAACAAGTTTTGCATTGAACCATTGAAGGCTTCTCTATCCTTTATTACAGTATTTTTCACATTTGATGTAAGCTGTCTGGTATTGGGATTGATATAATAAGATTGATTATTTGAAATCTCCATTCTTTTCTCCTTTCCGGTAGTCCTTCTGTCATTCAGAGCCGCCTCTGCTCTCTCATAATAAGTCCGAGCAGTTTATTCCTTCATACAGAAACACTTTATCTAACTTCCCCTGTCAAATTCCATACTGACCTTCACCTCCTCTCGCTGCTCCCCGGTTCCCCAATTTGCCGGAAAGCCTGCCCTGTCCGCCCTATGGCATTTTACCTACACATTATTCTTTGAACGCTTGTCAAGCTCCTTTATGTATTCATCAAATGTGTATATCTTATCTTCTCCCGCAAAACGGAATCGTGCCCTTGTCCCTTCTATGCAGGTTGCCTTTATCATATCGGAAACGGACATTTTCTTGCTCTGCACCTGCTTATCAATCGACTGCATCAGTTCTTCTTTCGTCCAGACCTTTCCTACAAAAGAAGGAGGCGTCTGTGATGCCATTCCCATGAACTCCCGGTCAAAACTCTGTGTGCCGTCCTGCGCCTGACGCACCTTTGCTTTTCCTGCCACCGGGTATCCTGCTGCTCCTATTCCATTAACATTCATTTCCTTTAATCCTCCATTGTTTTTAGTATTGCGGCTCATCTGTCATTCAGAGCCATCTCTGCTCTCTTGATGTAAGTCCGAGCAGTCCATTGTTTCCTATAGCCTAACTCCCCCTGTCAACACCTCCTCTCGCTGCTCCCCGATTCCCCAATCTTCCGGAAAACCGGGGAAGTCTGCCCTGCCTTGTCAGGCTGTGGCCTTATTGGGGATATGCAACCAATGGAATTTATTTCTTGTTCATGAAATCCCAATATGCCTGCATGCTGTACTGGTAATATGCCACAGCCTTTTTCTGGCTCAACAGTTTCATATCGCTGATCTGCTTTTGGAACATATCCATAAAATCTGTCCTGTCACTTAACCCCATCATTCCGGTTTCAGGCGGTAATGATGTAAGCCCTCCATTCTTATCCACCCCCATATATGATTCCAAAGCCGTCATTTCCACTAATGAAGCATTCCGGGGATTTATCTTATTGATATGTATGGTCTGCTCAAATTCATCCCCATTCTCATCAACACCTTTTGCAATCACAGTAGGGTCATCCTCTGTTGAACCTTCTGCATATTTGATATAAAAAGATAATCCCGTTCCATTGCCGCCTGAATACAGCATATCATCCGTTTTCATGTAAACAATTGATGTATGTGGTTTTGCGCCTGCCACATTGTTTACCGACTCTGCAAAACTCTTTCCTGCCGCATTCTGCTGTGCCTTTCTTGCTCCCTGCCATGCCGGATATCCTGCTGCTCCTATTCCATTAACATTCATCTCTTTTAATCCTCCATTGTTTTTAATATTGCGGCTCATCTGTCATTCAGAGCCATCCCTGCTCTCTCATAATAAGTCCAAGCAGTTTATTGCTTCATTCAATCCTAACTTCCCCTGTCAAACTTCATGACAAACACCTCCCTTCGCTGCTCTCCCGTTCAGAGCCGCCCATGCACCCTTGCAGTCCGCAGTGGCAGAGTTTTATGCGCCTCTGCGGAATACGGTGTAAGGATTATATCTGTATATCCAGCCCTTCCGCCGTGCCGGATTTCCCGGATACCATTGATGTGATGCTCTCATCTGCAAAAATCTCATCCAGTACATCTGACGGGATTGGCTGACCATGCGTCCATCCGGGTACTTTTTCTTTCACGGCACTGGCCACCTTTCTCCCAATGCTTATTTCCAACTGCCCTAAAGTCCATGCCGCGGCTACCCGGTCTTCCTTCTTTAATGTCTTATAATAATTGTTTTTTGCCTGGGCCATTTCTTCCCACTCCGCCTCATTATCGCCGGACATTCCATTGTATTTGTAAAATGCATCTTTCACGCTGTTGAAAACACGCTGCTTCATCTCATCAGATACTTTGATGATTTTTCTTGCATTGGGATTGTTGGTAGCGCACATTCCCTCCACGCCGTAGGAATTTTTTCTATGTCCGGTAAGCTGGTCTTCAAGCGTATTCCTGCCGCCTGCACCGGAACTTCTGCCAAAAGCATTATTCCCGTTCATCCTTGAAAAGAGCTGCCAGATTCCCTGACTGTTATTTCCTATACGCATCATAAATACCTCCCTCGTTATATGGTCAAATCCAACTGTGCGCCTTTGCCTTCTTCCTGCAGTTTTGCAGGCTGGCTTGTTCCCGCCTTTATCTGCTCCATCAGTTTTTCCACGGATTCCGCCTTTGCCAGTTTCTTCTCCTTTAAGGCTTCCTCCTCTTTTTTCTTCGCACGTTTTTCCGCAATCTGCTTCTGTACCTTTTCTTTATAGACCGTGCCGGGGTTCTCCATTGTGTCCCTGCTCCTGCCGACCATCCAGTAAGATACTTTCCCATTCTTGTCAATAAGGGCACCTGCACTGAGTATCTCGTCATTGTTCTCCCTTGCAAACTTCTCTATCCGTTCCGAATTACCGGACATTTCTGCAAAGACTTTTTCATACTTTGCCGCCGCTGCCGGGTCTGATGCCATCTTCTCTACAATGCTGGAAGAAACCGCTATGTTGTTATAGCCCCTGCTCCCAAGCATATAGGCATCTTCCTGTTTCCCATTCTTGAAATCCGCCACCGTTATGTTCACATCCGGGTATTTCTCCTTCAGACTATTCAGGTAAGCCTGCGAATCCCCATTGAGGGAACTGCTCCCGTTTGCCCTGTCTGCCGCATAAGTGTTCGTGTAATCCGTTACTCCTGAAATTGACATAATATTATCCTCCTTGATATAAATATTTCAACGGCGGCTCCTCTGTCATTCGGAGCCGCTCATGCCCCCTTACGGTAAGTCCGGGCATATCCTGTTTTACTTCAAAATGCCCGCCGCTTCCATGATGTTTTTCTCATAAGCCGCAATCGCAGAACCCATAGTTTCCGGCGAACTTGTGTATGTAACCCTGCTTGTATCTATTGCATGATTGGCAAGAGCCTCTGCCATCGTCTGTTTCCTGTAAGCTATTTCCATCTGCTGTTTCCGTTCCTCTGCCGCTTCCTGGCTCCGCTCAATGCTCGCTTTCCGCTGTGCCGCCTCTTTTTCCCGTTTCGCTTTGTTGATAGCATTTACTTCTGCCACACACTCCGGAGAATCGCCGCAGCCGCCGATATAAGTGACGCTTCCATCCTCATGAACTACCACCCCGCACGGCTGGTAGTCAAGCCCCTGTGCCGCAAAAGACGCTTTCAGCCTCGGAGTGGCATTAAAGAAATCATCTATCTTGCCCTCATAGTAAGCGGCCTTTTCCGGGTCATTTGCCATCTGCTCCAGAATATTCGGTGCAATCACAACATCACTGCCACTCATGCTCTTTCCTGCCCTGTCAAGACTCTGCTGGTCTTTCCCGATACTCTGGATTCTCACATTTCCATACTTTGACCGGAGATATTCCGTATAAGCATCCACCTTTGATGTGTCCGCCGCCTCTCCCGTTTTCTGCAACTGCTCTGTAAAACTTGTTCCTCTTGCTCCTGTTTTCTGTGTCTTGTTCGCATACTGGTATGCACCTGCCAAAACTCCATTTACTCCTAAAATGCTCATAATAAATCCTCGCTCCAAAACATATTTGTATCACAGCCCATCTGTCATTCAGGACTAAATCCGCTCCCTTGCAATAAGTCCAAGCAGTTAATTCAAAATACCCGGCGTAATAAAAGCACTCATTTCATAAGCCGCAACCGCAGAACGCAAACTCTCCGGTGTTCCTGCATATGTAACCCTGCCTGTTTCTATTACACGACTGGCAAGCATTTCTTCCATAGTCTGCCGTTTATAGGCTATCTCCATTTCCATTTTCCGTTTCTCCGCCGCCTTTTCGCTTTGTTCACGATACTGTTGTTTGCGTTTTGCTTTCTCCTCATCTTCGGCTTTCATCTGAGCCTCTATCTTAGCTTTCTTTTCCGGGGAAACATCACCGCAGACATAATAGTTCGCCGTACCGTCCGGATGAATCACCACTCCATAGGACTGGATTTCAAACCCGCCTGCCGCCATCTGCGCTTTTACCATAGGCTGCGAAGCGAAGAAATCATCTATGATCTTTTCATAGTGGGCAGCCTTCTCCGGATTATTTGCCATCTCCTCTAAAATATTAGGGGCAATCGCAATATTGTTCATTCCGTATGTTCCTGTTCCCAATGCGTCCATGCTCTTTTGGTCACTTCCAACACTCCGAACCATAATAGGGCCATATTTCTGTTCCAGATATTTTTGGTATGCATCCACCTTTGATGTTTCCGCCGCTTCTCCCGTTTTCTGCAACTGCTCCGTAAAACTTGCCTTGTTTGCCGATGTTTTCTGTGTCCTGTTCGCATACTGGTATGCGCCCGCCAAAGGTAAGCGATGAATAACCTACCGTTCCACATATGTTCCGTTTAGGTGTAAAATAGTCTATATTGGCAATTGAGGTTTGTTTTCAGGTGTTATCGCTTCAACATCGATCAGTCCTGTGCAGCGCTCTTTGATAAAATCACTCCACGGAAGAAGCGTTTTAACTGCATTAGGATCATCTTTATGCTCAGGCATGTACAGCAGCAGGACATAAAGGTATTGGAATACATTCAGCTTATTGGCTTTTGCGGTTTCTATTATACTGTAAACAAGCGCACTTGCTTCTGCCCCAGCCGCAGATGTGTGGAACAGCGAGTTCTTCCTGCCAATAGCATACGATTTTGCGCAGCGTTCGGCTCTATTATTAGAAAGTTCGCATCTGCCGTCCAGCATATAGCTCTGTAGTGTCTCTCTGTGGTTTATTGAATAATTGACGGCTTTTTCCAGCTTGCTGCCGCCAAGCGGTTTTAGGGTTTCAATCCATGACCAGAACTTTTCCCAGACAGGTGCCTCCTTTTCCAGCCGTTTTTCCTGGCGCTTTTCTGGGCCCATGCCTTTCAGCCCTTTTTCAATGAAAAAGAGCTTGTTGAAAAACACGAGGCCGATCTCAGCCGGGATCATGTTTTCCATCTGTTCCGGATCCGGAAGCGGGATGTCTTTTACATCCGTTTCTGAATTTATGTCCAGCAGCTTCAGCTTTTTCCGCCGTTCTGCCGGGAGGGCTTCGTAAAATTTTCTGCGGCAGTGCGCAGAGCATACGGCAAGGACCACATCCTCCACCTGGTTATAGCCGCTGTACCCATCGCACTGCACGATGCCGGAAAAACCCTCCAGGAAAGCTTTTGGGAAAACGCCGCTGCGCCCCGCCTGGTATTCATAGAGTACGATCGGCGCCAGGCCGTCGCTCCCGCTTAAATACATCCACATGTATGATATAGATTCCGCGGCTTTCCCCTTTTCGTGCAGCACCTGGCAGGTTGTTTCATCCGCATGGATAATATCCCTTTGCAGGAGGAGCCGGTGCATTTGGTCATATACCGGCTGGAAATATTCCATGGCACATTTTATATACCAGTTTGCCATGGTTTCACGCGGCAGCTCCAATCCAAGCTGGGCCATGCAGGCCTCCTGGCGGTAGTATGGGACGCTTACAAAACTTTTTTCAAACATGACGTACGCAACAACAGACGGCGACGCCGGACTGTGCGCCATAAGCGGTACAGGCGTCTGCGCCTGCACGATTGTGCCGTCGCCGTCTTTACGGCATTCCGGGCAGATCAGTTCTTCCTGCATATAGCGGACACGCTCCACTTTTGCCGGGGTTATACGCAGCTCTGTGCGGACTTGTTTATATCCAAGCAGGATCATTTCCGCATTGCAGTACGGGCAGAGTCGGTCTTTACCCGGGACAGGGATTATGACATCGCGGACAGGGATGTCCGCATAACGCTCATCCCTCGTGGCTTTCTTCTTTTTCGTCCGGGTGTGTTCCTTCACCGTTGTTTTTGCAGGCGGGTTTTCCGGTTCATCCCCGGCACTGGCTGGCGGAGTTTTTGTCTTCTCGCTTTTTGTGCCGAACAGCTGGCGCTTAAATTCTTCAAGCGTTTCCTCCAGGCCGGACTTTAAAAGGCGCAGTTCATCCACAAGGGCGCGCAGTTGTGCTATGGTCTGTTCCTGCTCCAGGATGCGTGCGTCCTGGGACTGTATCTGCATTTTCTGCTGCTCCACCATTGTTTCCAGCAGCCGGATATAATCTTCCATATTAACTGGCATGTGCGCCCTCCTCGTTTCCATTTACTTACATTATAAGGAAACGCGGGGATGAAATCAAACCGCCCATACCTGCGCGATAGGCACAATGACGGACTGGAAACTGCCGCCAAATACAGGAAAAAGGCTTAAAAACAGCATTTTTCAGGCAGGTTATCCACAGTTTTGCGGCCTGGCGCTGCGTTATGCGTGGACAGCATCCCGGAAAAAAACAGCGTCGTGGACAACATTCCCTGGCGGCTTGCGGCGCTGGAAAATAAATTTTTAAATTTCTACATAATGCACAAAAGTTCAGAAGTCCTTCCTGCCGGAAGGCTGCACCGCCTTTGGCTGGCAGGTGGAGAGTCCCTCCAGAAGCCATCGCAGCTGCTGGCGGGTAAGCGGCCTTACTTGCGAAGCGTCCCGCGGCCACTGGAATTTTCCATTGTCCAGGCGTTTTGTGCAAAGCACGAAACCCGTCTGGTCAAAGTACAAGGCCTTGAGCGTATTTCTTTTCCGGCCGCAGAACAGATAAAGGGCGTCCGAATAAGGGTCCATCTGGTAAGTGTCCCGGATCAGGGACATAAGGCCGTCAAAGCTGCGCCGCATATCGGTGCATCCAGTGACGATATAAACTTTCGTGTCACTGGACAATGCACCTAACAGCACAGCCTCCCCAGCGCCAGAAGCGTATTCCGTATGGTATCTTCTGAAGCACCGTCTGCAATTTCAATGCTGTACCCCGGCATCCTGACCGTGATGGCAGCATGGACTGCTGGAACCGGCAGCGTATCACTTGCAGCGCAGCCTGGATCAGGGACAGGGCTGCTGCCCAGCTCCAGTGGAACCACTTCGTGCATCTGTCTGGATGGGGCCGCCTGCGGATCTGGTATTATACAGGATTTTTCTTTAGGTCTGAAACTTTGTTATGAAATGTTTTTATGGATATGGAATGCAGCCGGCACCATTCTCTGTCAGGCAGGCCGCTCGTGCGGCATTCCTGGATCAGCTCCAGCCATTCCTGGTCACTGCGGGTTTTCTTTTTCTCTGACATAGCATCATCTCCTGATTATTATTTTTGGAATGGATGGCAGTAGTGGAGCCGCAGGAAAAGCAATAAACGGCTGCCGGGCTACTTTATCAAGAACTGATGTGGACATCCGCTCCAAGCTGATACCATTATAGAGCAAAATCAAGTTCCTGTGGAACGGTGGGTTATTCATCGCTTACCGCCAAAGCTCCGTTTACTCCTAAAATGCTCATAATAATTTTTCTCCTTCCTACCGATTAACTTTTTACCATGACCGACAGCGTGAATTTATTGCCTTTTACAATGCAGTCTAAATCGCCGCCATATTTTACTGCACATTTCCTGATATTCTTTAGCCCTATCCCATGCACCTCCTTATCCTCTTTTGTTGATATGGGAAGGCCGCTATCCTTGCGGGACAGTGCCGAACCATCAAAGCTGTTTTCAATCTCTATAAAATACATATTCTTTGCCTTGAAAGACCGGATCGTGATATAGGCTCCTGCATCCGGCTGTTTCTCACGCATCCGTATGCAGGCTTCAATCGCATTGTCCAGCCCGTTGTTCAGGATGATTCCCATGTCATAAGCCTTTATCGTAACGGCATCTGAAAGCATGAAACCTTTCGCATCCAGTTTGATGCCTTTTATCTTTTTTCCCGCATAACGGAACTTGCTGCCCACCACCGCATCACTGACTGCATTGCCCGTATGCACCCTGTTGTCAAGCTGCTCCACCGACTGATACATACCCTCAAAATACTGCCGGATTTCCTCATCCTCCCCGCTGTACTTTTTCCGTATCAGGTTCTGCAGGACTGCCATGTGGTTCTTCATATCGTGCTTCACCGAGCGTATCCCGTCATACAGATGCTCCATTTCCACCATGGAACCCTGCATCTGCGTGATCTGGTTTTCCAGTATGATCTTCTCCGCCCGTTCTTCCTGCAGGGCCGCCATGTTCTGATAAATGCGGAAACTGAACACGACAGCCCCAAGCAATACAAGCGCTGTCATGGGAATGATGAGGTACAGAGCCGGATGCCTTTCATACAGCAGCACCGGGACGCCATCCGTAACTGCGATCAACAGCAGGCGCACAAGCACCGAAACCAGAACCCCCGCCACGGCTGGGAGCAGATAGAAGACCACTTCCTTATCCATCCGCCCTTTCTCCCTGCAATGATAACTTCCTGCAATCTTTCTTATGGAAGCCAGGAGCAGGATGCCTTCTATGATTTCCACAAGCGCCACCGACAGGCAGGCCAGCACTCCTGCCGCCGCAGGTAAATATCCTGCCAGCGCCATGCTATTGCCGGCCTCACGCACAAGCACATCTATCAATTCATTTCCAATATAGAGAAAACTGTACCCAGTCCAAAATGCCAGTTCACGAAGGGCGATAAACTGAATGACCAGGAATATTTTCAGCAGGATATTCCCTTTGTACCAGCCCACACAAAAAACAAAAAGTACAGCCGTGGTAAAGATCAGCCCCAGAACCAGTGTCACACTGTCTGTTTCACGAAATAACCATCCGCTGATAATCCTTATTGCAATCCATACAATCCCGGCTGCCCATTGTGCTTTCTTCCTCCTGCACAGCTTTGGTTCCGCAAACCTGCCAAAAAAGAACTGGATGCAGTACCCCTCAAATAGATACTGCGGAATGCCAAGTATTCCCATGATCCATTCAAGCATCCTCATTCACCCCATTCCTCAGATACCGCATATAGGCTTTCACAAATTCCCCGTACTTTTCCTTTGCCAGATAGATATACTCCCCATTGTTCAGGGTGATGCTCTCACTGTCGTACTCCGCCACATATGCCATGTTCACCAGATACCCCCTGTGGCAGCGGTAGAACCCTTCCCCAAGCTGTGCTTCCAGCTCGTTCATGGAGGCATATGCCTCTATGGTTTCCTCTCTGGTATGAATCTCCACCTTCTTCGCCCTGCTCTCAACATAAAGGATGCTGTCTTTTTCCAGCGTGAAGCTCCGGTTCCTCGTCTTTACGAATACCGTCTCCCGCCGTTTACTTTTCCTTTTTTCCAGTTCCTTCTCTGCCCGCCCGAACACCTCGCGGAATTTATCTTCCTCGATAGGCTTTAGCAGATAGTGGAACGCCGCCACGTCAAACGCCTCGAAAACATATTCCCGGATAGCCGTTATGAAGATCAGTATGGTATCTCCGTCCCTTTCCCGGAGCTTCTTCGCTGTTTCAATGCCATTTGTCCCCTCCATCTGTATGTCGAGGAAAACAATGTCAAACTGCTTCCCAGCGGCAAGCAGGCTGTCCCCTGTTTCAAAAAGTTCAGGGCATAAGCCCGTTTTTTCTATCAGTTCCTTTATCTGTTCCCGGATGGCTTTCTCGTCATCGCATATGGCTATATTCAATCTTCATCACCTGCAATTCGTTTCCCATGAGGATCAGCTTCCCCACGGCAGTTCTTTTTACTTTTTATATCGGCAGATATTTTTCGTATTTCGCCGGGAGGGAACGAAACCCTATTTGAAATGGAACGAAATCTTTTTTCTTTTCTCAAAAATATCAAAATCACCCCTAAAGTTTTTCGCTTTTCGTCCGATAGCCCCACCTGCATATTTCCTTTCCAAGTAATTTCCCTTATCAGGCCGCCCGGCCTGCCTGGGAAAAAAGCAGACCGCCGCATATGGCGGATGATGGCCATATTGCGGCGGTATTTGCTTAATCAATGGTATCTTTTCCAGCCTCGCCACAATTATTTCATCATAAGAATCGTAATCCTATTTGTTAGGCTTATAGGCATTACTTTGGAAAATAGAACCAACAGCTTATTATATATCCCCGGAATAACCAGCCTTCTTCCTTTCATCATTTTGCGATAAGCAATCCCCACTACTTTTTCCGGCTTCATAACTGCAATCCTGAATAGCAATGTATTTTGAATGTTTGCTTTTGCAGCAAATTCTGTCTCCGTTGCCCCCGGACATAAAGTAGTTACTTTTATCCCTGCTTTACCAAGTTCGCCACATAAAGCATTTGAAAAAGACATAATATATGCTTTTGTGGCAGAACAAACGGCATCTGTAGGAGACGGGATAAAAGAGCCTGTTGAGCCTACATTCAGGATTCTCCCATAGCCGTTTTCTTTCATATGTACTAATATACGTTTTGTCAATTCTGTTACAAACCGTATCAGCTCTGACGATTAAATTATGGATTTATCAGTGCCAATTACATATATCTTTCAATATATTGCAACTTTTGATGATAGTATTTTAAAACAAAAAACTCCCCCTGCTGTAATTTTGAAAACGCTTTTAGGTTATTGTGCCATATCCGGGCATCCCCCTTTCCAGTGCATTCCATTACCGGAACCTTATCTGAAAGCGCTTTCCTGTTTCATGCCTGTGTTCTGATAACTTTATATTCTGGAATGATTCAAATATCCGGCTGTGCTTTTCCGACAGGGACAGCGCTGTGCTTTTCCAGAGTTTTTCCCACGCCTCCATTATCTGGGATATCATATGCCCGATCTGTATCAGGTAATAATGGTTTTTCAATGCCTGATAGTTCCTGCTGAATAAATGTTCCAGATAATATCCGTGTTTTTTCTGCGCGTTAAAGCCTTCGTTTTCTATTTTCCACCGCCTCCTTCCGGCTTCCACCAGTGCAGCCACATTTTTCTGATTAACGGGAAGGTCCGTCAGAAACAGGAACCCTGCCTTTATGTTTTCTGTCTCCCCTTTCCTGCTTCCCTTTTTTATCAGCACATCCCGCTCCTCCCTGTATTCTGCAATGTTTACCTTATGACCGTTATAATCAATGTCCGTAACGAAATCATGCCAGCATGTTCCGTTAATGAGTTCCTGTTTCCGGCAGTTTTTCTCTGTTTTTTTCAGCCTGCCGTATTCATCTGAAACCGTCGGAATGCTGCCTTCCTTATACCGCAGAATATAGCGCCATCCGCTGTCGCGGCATTTTATGAAAAAATTCTCACATGCATAAAGGCTGTCTGCGCAAAGGCAGACAGGAAGCTTTGGAAATTCTTTCTTAAGCCGTTCCATCAGTCTGTAGCATGCTTTCAGCTCACAGTCCTGTTTTTCTGCTTCTTCCCCGCCGGTATTTTCTACAAATTCTGTCATAATGCTTACAATAATGTCCGGATGGAGAACAATTTTTGCTTCCAGTATATAATAGTAATATTCCGTATACTCCCTGCCAGTCCCCTTATTATGAACCCTGTACAGGCTTTTTGCATCCAGTTTTCTGCGGCTGCTGTGAATCTGCGTCCCGTCTGCAATCACCTGCCAGTATCTGTTCCGGATTCGTGCACCTGCAAATGCGCGGCTGCGCACCAGCCTGTATACAAGCCGGCAGACAGTATCCTGCAGTTCTTCCGGATCCAGCCTTTCAAGGTATTTATTTATCGTTTCCCAGTAAGGAATTTCATCTGCGGATGCGCTTTCCCCGCACATTTCCCAGATATTCTGTATAACTGTATCAGAATTAAATTTCTGGCTTGTTTTTCTCATGCTGCTGATATAGAATATAGAAGAAAGGATACGGGTCATGAGAAGTATGACATTGGGATAGGTAATGTAACTCTGATTTCTGGGATCTTCTGTCTGTTTTAACAGGCGGGCCAGGTCAGGGAAAAAATGTTTTATAACCTTAACAAGTTCTACTGCAAGATGAAACTGTTCCAGATGTTTACGTGCCTCTTTCCGTGTCACTTTTGTTTTCATAAAAAAGCCTCCCTTCTTTACGTGCATAATGCGAAAAAATAATTTTGGGTTAATTATATTATCGCTTATTTTCCCGCAAAATGGGAGGTTTTTTTGCGAAAAATTTTTAATCGTCAGAGCTGCAAACCGTATATGCATATTTATCATTTCAAGCTCCCTGTCAAGACTGGTATCCACAAAAAAGCCACACTCATTAAAGCCCGCGTTATTTACAAGAACATCAATGGTGACCTTCCATTTATCTATATCCGCCATTATCAAACCTGCCGCACTCTCCTGTGTCAAATCCTGAACAATGTATCTCACTGCCACATGGTAGGTCTCCTGCAAAGCTGCCTGCTGTTGTTTTAACTTCTGCTCATTCCTCGCAACAAGAATCAAATCATATCCCTCATCTGCGAATTTTTCCGCAAAGGCTTTTCCGATTCCGCTGGTGGTTCCCGTAATCAAAACCGTTTTCATTCTTCCTTCCCTTCTTCATTTTTAAACAGTTCCCATTCTTCCAGATATGTTAAATCCCTGCTTGCCGGCTCCTTTAAAAGTTTTTCATAAAATGCCGACTTTTCGCGTGTTAAGGCAAGCGCATTTTGCAGTTGATCCATCTGTTCCTGAATATTCCTGATGTAATCCTGAACCATGCCATACCGCTGTTCCATTGTTTTCCCACCCTGTACCAACAGGGCAATATATTTTTTAACTGACTGGATTGGCACATTCGCCCTTCTCAGGCATTGAACCATTTTTATCCATTCAATATCTGAATCCGAATACTGCCTGTATTTCTGGCTTGTCCGGGAAATCTGCGGCAATAACTGTTCCTTTTCATAATACCTTAATGCTGCTGTCGATAATCCCGTCTTTTCTGCTGCTTCTTTTGCTGAATACATATAAATCCACCTTTCCCTGTTATCATAAACTATGAAGTGCGCTTCAAGTCAACAATTATATTTTAGCACACTGATTAACTTTTAGATAATTATCCCATTAAGCAAAAACTCCCGCCTCCTCCCAAGCCACAAAATTAGTCCGACACGTCGGAAACGCGAACCACCGTGTAAGCATATTAACTCTGATTTCCCCGCTTTCCAACTTATTATTTTCTAAACCGCTATAAAAATATCTGTGAATATTGAAATGCAAAGAAATGAATTGTGAAAACTTAAGACATAAAAAGAAGGACTGCCGAAACAGCCCTTTCCTCACATTTCTATTTTTTCATTCACTTTTTACCGTTTTTCTAATGCACAGTCACGGAAACTCCCAGTGAA
This sequence comes from Eubacterium plexicaudatum ASF492, assembly GCF_000364225.2. Classification (GTDB taxonomy): domain Bacteria; phylum Bacillota; class Clostridia; order Lachnospirales; family Lachnospiraceae; genus Eubacterium_J; species Eubacterium_J plexicaudatum. The sequence continues at coordinate 695,641 of NZ_AQFT02000001.1, read as the reverse complement.
TTTCTGTGTTTGTATATGGGTTTTGCCTGCAAGTATCAAGGATTGCCTTACAACGGACAACTAGAGAGCAACGCACCAATATTCTTCAGGAAGTTTCATAGCCAGCTTGCGGATTGAAATTCCCCGATAAGAAAAAATCTGGTCATTCCAACCACAACTGTTTAAGTAACCTTATAATTCTTCCATTAGTTTAATAGCAGTAAAAATCATATTTGCACGTACATTCCTTTGGCTATCCCAATTTCTATTGTCCCATTTTTCACCGCTTACATCATCACCTGCATAAAGCAACTGAGCTAAAGGAATATCATAATACTTAGACACGGCAAAAAATGCTGCCGTTTCCATTTCAACTGTTATGCAGCCCTCTTTTCTTCGTAACTCAATCATTTCGGGGGTTTCTCGATACATGGCATCTGTCGTCCATGTTTTTCCGATTGTATATGGTATCCCTAATCTTTCTAAGCCGGAAATAATAAAATCTGCGGTTGCTTTGTGGCATTCCACTTCTCGTGAAGGTTCTAAGTAATGATAAGACGTTCCCTCATCTCTGACAGCAGCAACAGGAACAATAATTTCTCCCACTCTGGAATCCTTCTTAATGGAACCTGCACCGCCACATATAATAAATTTATTACACCCCATAGCGTGTAATTCTTCGATTGTTCCTGCCGCACCAGGAGCCGTAGAAAATGGCATTGTAATGCAGATTCTTTCTTTAGATACGCTATACTCATAAATAGGAATATCTAAAACCTCGGAATGAAGATGCCCAATTACAGGGAGGTTTTTATCCACAACAAACTGATTAAGTTCTTTCCGGAAAAATGTGATGACACATTTAGAGGGCAGCGTTTTTTCTAAAAAATCTGTAGGTTTAATAATAGGATTTCTGCTTGTATCATACTCACAAACAGGGTATTCATTCTTAATAATCATTTCTTATCCCTCCGTAAACTTAAATTTGCATTACTGCTTCACAAAAAATTGTCAACAAAATCTTTTAATCGGACGAAGTCGCATATGTAGTCGCAATTACTATATTCAATAATCTCCGTTTGATGGTCTTTATAATACTTTTTCACTTTTTCTTGTATCCGCTCTGTTGCTTCTATAAAATTGGGGGAACCTTCATAGATTGCTCCATAATATTTTATCTGTTCAGGTTGCACTTTTGCCATCATGTATTTAATTATCTCGAACCTTGAAAATATAATTGAATTATCACATTCCTTCCGCAGAATACATACGCTTAGCATTTCAGGCAAAATTGTCATATCAGTGCAGCCATTTTCAAAATTTCTTTCATTCTTTATTCCTGTTCCGTCAAACCGCAAATAAACTCCTTCACCCAAGAAATCAGAAAGATTTTTGGACGTTAACAATTTCTTTCTTACAAACCCATCTGCTACTTTCACCTGTTCTTTTCTTATTCTATCAAATACAATATCGAAATCCACATACAGGGCAACCGCACCTTCAAATCCTTCAGAGAAAAAAACTTTCACTTTTTCTTCTCCGATCAGTTTACCGTTATCTCCGTTTTGGGGCGTTAGTCCCTGCACTACGATTGAAGAAAGATTATTCAAAGCTGTCATATGATAATAATGCATATAATATTTCCTTCATTCCTTTATACAAATTACGATTTTCATTATCTTACCACAAATGCGTACACAATACTAAAATATTCTCCTTAGTTTTGACGATTCTTTTTCCGTATCATTCAACTTAAGCCTTATATTCTTTTCTATTACTTCGGCAGAAAACCGCTCTCACTAAAGCATAAGCATCCACTGAATTATACCATAAAAAATTTCTATTTTTCATCCAATGGCACGAAACGACTATTTTTCGGGAGCAGAAAGCAAAAAAGAGCCATTGAACAGCCCTTTTCCTCCCGCTAACATTTTTCAATTTTTCTGTATACTATCACGCAAAACCCCATATTATCACGGAAACTCATATACAAACACGAAAACTCTGGGCAGTTTCCGTGTTTGTATCATATCCCCCGTTTTTCAACATCATTTTCCGTCAAACTAATACGCCTTTCAGCCAAAACCGACAATATCCTACTCCTTTTTACCTTTCCGCTTTATACTATCACGGAAACCCCGGACTTTTGCGTGAAAGTATACTTTTGCCTGATAGTACGATTTTTTCCCCTATCGCCATCCTATCAGCGGCATCCAAAAACACAAAAATAGGGGCCCACCACCCACCGTGATGAACCCCACCAAACCTTAAAATCCCTTGATTTTAAGCCATTCTTCCATACTTTTGCCTGCGAGTACCAAAAATTCTATGGCATTATTTTTGAATAGCCGCCTGTGCCGCTGTTAGATTATGATGACTTTTACCCCGGGGTAAAAATGTTTACCCCTTTTACCCCACCTGTGCGGAATTTACCCCACCCAATTCGACATTCGACAAATCGACAAATTGCGGTTTTGCAACAAAATTCATGCTTTTCAGTGCGGTGAAATCGCATCAGAGCAGCCTTAAAAGCTGTACCAGCTCATGCGACTCGTCCGTATCTGATGTGGTCTGCCTGGTATCAAACTGCGAAAAGCGGTTATCACGGTAAAATGATAACAGCCTTTCCTCATTTTCAGCTTCTAAGAATGTTACCATGCCGCCAAACATATACTGTGCTTTTTCAATCATCATCCAAGCCAGTTCAATAAGCGCCTTTCCAGAGATTTCCTTATCCCTGCCGCCCGCGTAATTTTTTCCAAGCTGTGCAATCAGATATGCAGACATAGTATAAGTATCTGTTTTTTCATCCCATTCACTGATGCGCAACAACTTTCTCTTTACAGTATTGCTTACTGTTTCTCCCCTTACTGTTAGAGGTTTTAATGCAAGGGTAAAATAACCCAGCATTTCCCCATTATCTTTGGAAAAAACAAGATATGTAACTGACTGGTTCTTTTTTGTGAACTCTATTGCACTTTTTTTCAAAAACCGTTCCAAATCCGGATTCTTTGGACAGGAAAACCCGGAGAGCAGCTTAACAAGCGCAGGCTCCCCGGCTTCTTGGTCATCTCCTAATGCCAAATACTTGCGGATATTGATTGCAAAAAATTTATCCGTTACTGGCATTTAATTTCTCCTTTGCTTTCTTTTCCCTGAACCTCATAAATTCTCGCAGTTCATCCTCAGTTTCAATGAACTCTACATTTACCGGAGTACGCACAGGACGGTTCTTGGCAGATTCTTCAATCGCATTGATGAACATCTCCACCTGTTCCTTGCCGGAAATGACAAAATTCTTTGTGATACTTGAAGTTGCCATAATAAACACCTCCTTTGTTAGTATGGTTCTTCCGTTTCAATTCATACTTTTCTATCTCTATTTTATTATTTTATATCGGTTAAAGCAACAAATCTTTTATGAATTTTTTATAACTTATTTTTCCACTTGCTAAATCCCAAATTCAGAGGTAAGCTACGACACCACAGAGAGAGGAGGGATTGGATTGGAAAAAGATTCTGCATTGTACCAGCTCATGGACACCCGCATGCACAGCGTCATGAACGGCATCGTGAGCAGTGACGGGGAATACCAGGCGATTCTCCGGAAGTCGGACATATACTCCGGCGAACTGGACAGGATGGACTTATCAAAAGAAATCCGGCTGCTGATCGACCGGTACGTCAGTGAGCAGAACGCGCTGGGCTCCCGTTTTGGGATGCTCGCCTACCTGTTGGGATTTTCCGACTGCAAGGCCATGTTTTTGGGGAAATGCCTGCCGACAGAAGTAAAAGAAATGATTACAGAGTAAGACCGCAAAACGCCGGACAGGACGGAAAGGCCGCCACAGCCCTTCCGCCCTGTCTCTTTCGTCTAAATATAAATCCATGCCTCCAGCTCCGCATATTTGTTGGACTTTGACCACTGCGGGTGCATCCTGAACCATGCCCGCTCGTCATCCGGCGTGACCGTCAGCTTCGTAAAATAAACGGGGGAACCGGCATCATCCAGTTCCCCACGGGCTTCGGGGCTTAAGTTTAAGAGCCACTCAAAGCGGTCTTCGTAAACCCTTACCCCGAAAACATATTTATCGATATCTTCCTCCGAAAACTCCCCATCCTCCGGCACGGGCGGCTGCTCCATGAGCCTTTGCAGGTTTTCCAGCTTGCCGCTCACATCCTCCTCCGTGGCGGGCTTCACATCGCCGTACTGCATCATCTGCTGTTCCAGCTCTGCGATCTTTTTCTCCACCTCCTGCTGCTTGCGGCTGAATACCTCCCTCGGTATCTCGTTGTTCATCCGCATATCAAGGAGCGTCTCGTAGCGCCCCTGCTCCTTTTTCAGCTTTTCCTCTATGATGGATTTATCCCGCAGCACTTCCGCCTGCTCTACCCCTGCCGCGCCGAGGCCGAGGACCGCCGCCGCATTTTTCAGCGTTCCCTCCGGGTCATCGAAAACGGCGTGGAGAACTTTCTGCGCCATCGTGTGTATCTTCCAGTCCTGCACCAGCGGCGCCCGGCAGACGCCCTCAATGCTCAGGCCGTTCTTAAGCCTTGCCGAAATGGTACCCGTCCGGGTCTGGTCATAGCACTTGTAGGTGTAGGTGGTGAAGTCCCTTGACTTGGAGTGCCACCTGGTCTTTGCGAAAGCATGACCGCACTGGCAGCGCAGCTTCCTGCGCCAGAGGTCATCCGAGTGGACGCCCCTGTTCTTCCTGCATTTCTCCATCTGCGGCCTCTTTTCCTCTATCAGCTTCTGCACCCTCTCGAATTCCTCCTTGGTGACGATTGGCTGGTGCTTCCCCTCCACGATGACGCGCTCCAGTTCCCCGTTGTTCTTCGCCCTTTTCTGTTCGAGGTAGTCCGGCACATACTCCTTCCGGTATTCCAGCTCCCCGCAGTAGAGGCGGTTTTTCAGGATATGGCTGATGGTGGCGTAATGCCACAGGCTCTTCCCCATCGCCGTGAGGTCGCCGTCCTTTTCAAGCTGCCTCTTGATCTTCTGGCTGCCGTTGCCCGCAAGGTACATATCGAAGATCTTCCTGACCGTTTTTGCCTGCGCCTCGTTGATGACGTATTCCGGCCCCACCTTGTCGTAGCCGAGAACATTCCCGGTGCCGTAGATCACCCCGTTCTGGAAGGAGACCATCTGCCCCGCCTTTACGCGCATGGAGGTCTTTTTCGATTCGTTCTGCGCAAGGGTCGCCATGATGGTCAGCCGCAGTTCCCCGTCCTCATCGTTCATGGTCCATATCCCGTCCTCGGTAAAATACACCTCAATCCCCATCCGCTTTAACAATCTCGTCTGCTGGAGGGTGTCCACCGTGTTCCTAGCGAACCTCGATACCTCCCTCGTGACGATCAAGTCGAAATGTCCGTCCTTTGCGTCCTCCATCATCCGCACAAAATTCTTACGCTTGGATATGGAGGTGCCGGTGATACCTTCATCGATATACCGGCGGTAAAGCACCCAGTCCGGGTGTCTGTCTATCAGGTCATCATAATACTGCACCTGGTTCTCCAATGCTGAAAGCTGTGCCTCATGCTCTGTTGACACCCTGGCATATATCGCAACTTTCCTTATGCGCATCTGCATCCGCTCCTTTCCGTCCCTGCCCCGCAGGGCTCCCGCATTTTTCTTTAAAATAAGGCCCCGCATCCTTTGGGTTTCCCACCCTGCAGTACATCGAAACCCTCAGTTTTTTTCCTTCATTTTCTGCCATGACCGTCTGCGCTCCTTTCTTTTTGGGTAGTCTATTAATCACTCTGAAAGCCCGTAAAGTCAAGCAGTCTGGCCGCTTTCTTCCTATATAGATGCCGCCTTACATTCCCTTAAATCCGGGTGGTGAATGCAAGCGAAATCCACCCGTCCCGCTTTTCCGCATAGGCTTTGAGCAGCCCCCATCCGTCCTGTTCCTCGACCACGGTGAAAATGCCTGCGCCGGTAAATTTGCCCGTCTTAGGGAAATCTGTTCCGGGGCCACGGCGGATATTCAGATCGGGGATTGTCACGCGCACCATGTAGGGAGCGGAAAGGGTGAGGCTCTCCATGAACTGCACTTTCCCTTCTTCCATAATGGCTTTCAGGATGGAGAGAATCTTCTCCCCGTACTTCTCCCCTGCCGCCCAGCCTTTTCCCTGCGGGTTCTCCTTCTGGCCGAGCCATTCCGCATAGGGAGCGCATCCCCTTTTCACATAGCGGAAACGCGGGTCTATAAGTGCGTTCCGCAGTTTATCCGTGGAAGCGTAGGCTTTGAGGTGCTGAATCTGCGCCCGGATGCCAAGCTGCGGTGTATCAAAAGAAAGCCCCTTTTTGCCCCTCTGCGTCACACCAAGCCCGCAGAAATTGTTCTGCGAAAGAGTGACCGCAGAGCCGGAGAAAGTGAAATTCCCCGTTTCCAGACAGGACTGTGCAAAGGCGATGTCGCCCCTTACGCCCTCCGCCTCCCCTTCCGAAAGGTACCGCGGGAGCATATCCAGAACGGACTGCGGCACGGACGGATTCTTCTTTTTCAGATAGGATGCCATCTGCCCTGCCGTGGCTTTTGCTTTCCCCATAATGGCGGTAAGGGAATCCTCCGCTGTGCTTCCCTCCATCGCCGCCTTGATATCTTTTCGGAACTGCTGCATCGACAATCCAAACTTAGACCATAAATGCTCCACGTCTCCGTGGTTGCTGGCAATGCCTCTCCTGCATCCTTCCGAATGGGAAATCACCACACCATCTGCAAGCGGGTCTAAGTTATACTGGCTGCACAGATATGCAAACAATTCCACCGCATATTTATAGGTGGCAAGCACATGGTTCTTCGTGTTCTCCCCATCCCCTGTCTCCGTCCAGTTTGAGCCGCCCGTATATCGGATGGTGGCAGGCTCCGTCATCTCCACGCCGATATGGGTATTGTTCGCTCCGCCTCCGCAGTGCCAGCCCCTATGATTCCAAGACAAAATCTGGTACACATCCCCGTCCGGCTCTACGATGGCATGGACGCAGGCGGATGCCTCTGCCCTGTTCCAGTTCTTCATGAACACATCCGCCTTTGGCTGCGGGCATCCCACCGAATGGATCATAAGACCTTTCACGGTGATGCGCTTTCCCGCTTTATAACAGCCGGACTCCGTAAGGTAATTCTGTTTTAAATTCATCCCATTTCCCTCTCTTTCATATCAAACGCCGCCCCATTCCACGGGCCAGCTTATTGAACGAAAAAGGCACCGCAGCAGCGATGCCCTTCCAAAAATTATCCTGTTATCTTTCCATCCGTCTCAGCATGGCGCGGCACACCTGCCTTGCCCTCTTTTTCAGCGGGCGTTTCCATCTGCGGATGGATGCCGCTCTGGTGTGGTTCCTCGACCAGCCGCCGTAATCCTCCAGCGTGTACTTCCCATGCTGTTCCATCTCTCCGTATGCCCTCATCCTTAAGCCCTCCGTTCCAGTATTCCGTTTTCCCCGGTCACAGACATGTTCGCTCTGGACGGGCATAATAGCAAGCAGGAATGGAACCATAAACTGCACAAACATCATCAGAAAATTTGTGCAGCATATCATTCCTCTTTTTCCTCCCGTAACTGCTCCAACACGGCCTTTAGCTTCCCCGGAATGGGCAGCCCCGTCCGGGCGGCATTCTCCAAGATGGAAATGCCTTCATTGGAAAGGTAAAAGAAGATGACCGCCGTCCGCAGGACGCTCCCCTCCCCGATGATGTGCGTATCCACGATATGCCCCACCGCCACAAGGCTGAAAATAATGACCTTCTTGAAGATGCCCTTGAATCCCACTTCGCTGGAGAGCTTCTTCTCCACCGCTGCCGCCATCAGCCCGGTGATGTAGTCCACCACCACGAATACCACCAGTGCATAAAGGAAGCCGTCAAAACCTCCCATGACCGCGCCCAGCGCACCGCCGAGCGCCGCGAACGCATACTGCGCCGCCTCGATAAAATTCTTCATTCCAATTCCTCCTTCTGGTTTTGGGTAAGAAAAAAGCGGCTGCCCGCAGTGGGCAGTCCGCCTGTTCCTAAAATAATGTTTTTACAGTTTTGTCCTCTCTCCCGTCAGTATATTGACCACCGTGGCGCCTTCCCCGAATGCTGCCCTTGCCTCCGAAAGCGCCTCCCCGGAAAGCCCCCTGTGGTTCCTGCGGTATTCCGCGATGCTTTCCTCATTCTGTGCATCCCGTTTTCTTGCTGTTGCCTCCCTGCTAAAAGGGTATCCTGCGTATTCCAGCTTCTCGCAGAAGTCATCCATCAGGCAGCGCGCATTGCTCTTCCACCTGATTGCGCCGTCCTCATCAACCGTAGCCTTTTCATCCGCCTGCGCCACCGCCTTTTTCACTTCCTCCTCTGCATTCCTCTTCCAGAAATCCCCAAGGCTCCCGTTTATCTCTCTTTCAAATCTCGTCATTGTGATTCCCTCCGTTTTTCGTGTTTTCCCTTTCGGTAGTACCCATATTCGCTCTGAATGGGGATATTATCAGTAAGCGATGAATAACCCACCGTTCCACAGGAACTTGATTTTGCTCTATAATGGTATCAGCTTGGAGCGGATGTCCACATCAGTTCTTGATAAAGTAGCCCGGCAGCCGTTTATTGCTTTTCCTGCGGCTCCACTACTGCCATCCATTCCAAAAATAATAATCAGGAGATGATGCTATGTCAGAGAAAAAGAAAACCCGCAGTGACCAGGAATGGCTGGAGCTGATCCAGGAATGCCGCACGAGCGGCCTGCCTGACAGAGAATGGTGCCGGCTGCATTCCATATCCATAAAAACATTTCATAACAAAGTTTCAGACCTAAAGAAAAAATCCTGTATCATACCAGATCCGCAGGCGGCCCCATCCAGACAGATGCACGAAGTGGTTCCACTGGAGCTGGGCAGCAGCCCTGTCCCTGATCCAGGCTGCGCTGCAAGTGATACGCTGCCGGTTCCAGCAGCCCATGCTGCCATCACGGTCAGGATGCCGGGGTACAGCATTGAAATTGCAGACGGTGCTTCAGAAGATACCATACGGAATACGCTTCTGGCGCTGGGGAGGCTGTGCTGTTAGGTGCATTGTCCAGTGACACGAAAGTTTATATCGTCACTGGATGCACCGATATGCGGCGCAGCTTTGACGGCCTTATGTCCCTGATCCGGGACACTTACCAGATGGACCCTTATTCGGACGCCCTTTATCTGTTCTGCGGCCGGAAAAGAAATACGCTCAAGGCCTTGTACTTTGACCAGACGGGGTTCGTGCTCTGCACAAAACGCCTGGACAATGGAAAATTCCAGTGGCCGCGGGACGCTTCGCAAGTAAGGCCGCTTACCCGCCAGCAGCTGCGATGGCTTCTGGAAGGACTCTCCATCTGCCAGCCAAAGGCGGTGCAGCCTTCCGGCAGGAAGGACTTCTGAACTTTTGTGCATTATGTAGAAATTTAAAAATTTATTTTCCAGCGCCGCAAGCCGCCAGGGAATGTTATCCACGACGCTGTTTTTTTCCGGGATGCTGTCCACGCATAACGCAGCGCCAGGCCGCAAAACTGTGGATAACCTGCATGAAAAATGCTGTTTTTAAGCCTTTTTCCTGTATCTGGCGGCAGTTTCCAGTCCGTCATTGTGCCTATCGCGCAGGTATGGGCGGTTTGATTTCATCCCCGCGTTTCCTTATAATGTAAGTAAATGGAAACACGGAGGGTACACATGCCAGTTAATATGGAAGACTATATCCGGCTGCTGGAAACAATGGTGGAACAGCAGAAAATACATATACAGTCCCAGGACGCACGCATCCTGGAGCAGGAGCAGGACATAGCACAACTGCGCGCCCTTGTGGATGAACTGCGCCTTTTAAAGTCCGGCCTGGAGGAAACGCTTGAAGAATTTAAGCGCCAGCTGTTCGGCACAAAAAGCGAGAAGACAAAAACTCCGCCAGCCAGTGCCGGGGATGAACCGGAAAACCCGCCTGCAAAAACAACGGTGAAGGAACACACCCGGACGAAAAAGAAGAAAGCCACGAGGGATGAGCGTTATGCGGACATCCCTGTCCGCGATGTCATAATCCCTGTCCCGGGTAAAGACCGACTCTGCCCGTACTGCAATGCGGAAATGATCCTGCTTGGATATAAACAAGTCCGCACAGAGCTGCGTATAACCCCGGCAAAAGTGGAGCGTGTCCGCTATATGCAGGAAGAACTGATCTGCCCGGAATGCCGTAAAGACGGCGACGGCACAATCGTGCAGGCGCAGACGCCTGTACCGCTTATGGCGCACAGCCCGGCGTCGCCGTCTGTTGTTGCGTACGTCATGTTTGAAAAAAGTTTTGTAAGCGTCCCATACTACCGCCAGGAGGCCTGCATGGCCCAGCTTGGATTGGAGCTGCCGCGTGAAACCATGGCAAACTGGTATATAAAATGTGCCATGGAATATTTCCAGCCGGTATATGACCAAATGCACCGGCTCCTCCTGCAAAGGGATATTATCCATGCGGATGAAACAACCTGCCAGGTGCTGCACGAAAAGGGGAAAGCCGCGGAATCTATATCATACATGTGGATGTATTTAAGCGGGAGCGACGGCCTGGCGCCGATCGTACTCTATGAATACCAGGCGGGGCGCAGCGGCGTTTTCCCAAAAGCTTTCCTGGAGGGTTTTTCCGGCATCGTGCAGTGCGATGGGTACAGCGGCTATAACCAGGTGGAGGATGCGGTCCTTGCCGTATGCTCTGCGCACTGCCGCAGAAAATTTTACGAAGCCCTCCCGGCAGAACGGCGGAAAAAGCTGAAGCTGCTGGACATAAATTCAGAAACGGATGTAAAAGACATCCCGCTTCCGGATCCGGAACAGATGGAAAACATGATCCCGGCTGAGATCGGCCTCGTGTTTTTCAACAAGCTCTTTTTCATTGAAAAAGGGCTGAAAGGCATGGGCCCAGAAAAGCGCCAGGAAAAACGGCTGGAAAAGGAGGCACCTGTCTGGGAAAAGTTCTGGTCATGGATTGAAGCCCTAAAACCGCTTGGCGGCAGCAAGCTGGAAAAAGCCGTCAATTATTCAATAAACCACAGAGAGACACTACAGAGCTATATGCTGGACGGCAGATGCGAACTTTCTAATAATAGAGCCGAACGCTGCGCAAAATCGTATGCTATTGGCAGGAAGAACTCGCTGTTCCACACATCTGCGGCTGGGGCAGAAGCAAGTGCGCTTGTTTACAGTATAATAGAAACCGCAAAAGCCAATAAGCTGAATGTATTCCAATACCTTTATGTCCTGCTGCTGTACATGCCTGAGCATAAAGATGATCCTAATGCAGTTAAAACGCTTCTTCCGTGGAGTGATTTTATCAAAGAACGCTGCACAGGACTGATCGATGTTGAAGCGATAACACCTGAAAACAAACCTCAATTGCCAATATAGACTATTTTACACCTAAACGGAACATATGTGGAACGGTAGGTTATTCATCGCTTACTCTGGAACTTTCTCTTTCTATATGCTGATGTCATTATATCGGTTAATTCTGTGACAATCAATCAGATTTATTAGACGTCAGAATAAACAGGCAGCAACATTAATATCATTCTTCGTTCCCATCAGTCGAATTTTCAGCACGTTTCCTCTCCATTTCTGCAAGGATTTCCTCAATAGACCTCTGCTTTTGGCAGTATTCCGGGTAACGGAGTTTAATGCCCTGCCAGAAGTACAGTGCGTAGCCGCAGCAGAAAATATCGCTTACGGAATACTCCCTGCACTCGCCAATCTGCTCGTCCTTGCGCTTATAGTCATCAACGCTCGGCGTTCCGTCCGTGTAAAGGTTAAAGGCAAGCCTTACCACCTTTACGCTGCCGCTGGTCTGCCAGCCCTGATGCAGACACTCTGTTTTGACACACCCGGACTTCATATCGTAAATCTGGCTGAAATGGTTCCTCGTGTCCTCAGAAATACCGAGAATGTAAATCAAAGCCTTGTGATAGCAGTCCTGATACCTCGCCTGTTCCAGTTTTTCATAATAGAATCTCTCATGTTCCTCGTTTGCAAAAACCATGTGTGTGTTGTTGGCGCTCTGCGCCCCTGCTCTTAACGCTGTGTTGTTCATACCTGAACCGTAAGCGATGAATAACCTACCGTTCCACATATGTTCCGTTTAGGTGTAAAATAGTCTATATTGGCAATTGAGGTTTGTTTTCAGGTGTTATCGCTTCAACATCGATCAGTCCTGTGCAGCGTTCTTTGATAAAATCACTCCACGGAAGAAGCGTTTTAACTGCATTAGGATCATCTTTATGCTCAGGCATGTACAGCAGCAGGACATAAAGGTATTGGAATACATTCAGCTTATTGGCTTTTGCGGTTTCTATTATACTGTAAACAAGCGCACTTGCTTCTGCCCCAGCCGCAGATGTGTGGAACAGCGAGTTCTTCCTGCCAATAGCATACGATTTTGCGCAGCGTTCGGCTCTATTATTAGAAAGTTCGCATCTGCCGTCCAGCATATAGCTCTGTAGTGTCTCTCTGTGGTTTATTGAATAATTGACGGCTTTTTCCAGCTTGCTGCCGCCAAGCGGTTTTAGGGCTTCAATCCATGACCAGAACTTTTCCCAGACAGGTGCCTCCTTTTCCAGCCGTTTTTCCTGGCGCTTTTCTGGGCCCATGCCTTTCAGCCCTTTTTCAATGAAAAAGAGCTTGTTGAAAAACACGAGGCCGATCTCAGCCGGGATCATGTTTTCCATCTGTTCCGGATCCGGAAGCGGGATGTCTTTTACATCCGTTTCTGAATTTATGTCCAGCAGCTTCAGCTTTTTCCGCCGTTCTGCCGGGAGGGCTTCGTAAAATTTTCTGCGGCAGTGCGCAGAGCATACGGCAAGGACCACATCCTCCACCTGGTTATAGCCGCTGTACCCATCGCACTGCACGATGCCGGAAAAACCCTCCAGGAAAGCTTTTGGGAAAACGCCGCTGCGCCCCGCCTGGTATTCATAGAGTACGATCGGCGCCAGGCCGTCGCTCCCGCTTAAATACATCCACATGTATGATATAGATTCCGCGGCTTTCCCCTTTTCGTGCAGCACCTGGCAGGTTGTTTCATCCGCATGGATAATATCCCTCTGCAGGAGGAGCCGGTGCATTTGGTCATATACCGGCTGGAAATATTCCATGGCACATTTTATATACCAGTTTGCCATGGTTTCACGCGGCAGCTCCAATCCAAGCTGGGCCATGCAGGCCTCCTGGCGGTAGTATGGGACGCTTACAAAACTTTTTTCAAACATGACGTACGCAACAACAGACGGCGACGCCGGGCTGTGCGCCATAAGCGGTACAGGCGTCTGCGCCTGCACGATTGTGCCGTCGCCGTCTTTACGGCATTCCGGGCAGATCAGTTCTTCCTGCATATAGCGGACACGCTCCACTTTTGCCGGGGTTATACGCAGCTCTGTGCGGACTTGTTTATATCCAAGCAGGATCATTTCCGCATTGCAGTACGGGCAGAGCCGGTCTTTATCCGGGACAGGGATTATGACATCGCGGACAGGGATGTCCGCATAACGCTCATCCCTCGTGGCTTTCTTCTTTTTCGTCCGGGTGTGTTCCTTCACCGTTGTTTTTTCAGGCGGGTTTTCCGGTTCATCCCCGGCACTGGCTGGCGGAGTTTTTGTCTTCTCGCTTTTTGTGCCGAACAGCTGGCGCTTAAATTCTTCAAGCGTTTCCTCCAGGCCGGACTTTAAAAGGCGCAGTTCATCCACAAGGGCGCGCAGTTGTGCTATGGTCTGTTCCTGCTCCAGGATGCGTGCGTCCTGGGACTGTATATGTATTTTCTGCTGTTCCACCATTGTTTCCAGCAGCCGGATATAGTCTTCCATATTAACTGGCATGTGTACCCTCCGTGTTTCCATTTACTTACATTATAAGGAAACGCGGGGATGAAATCAAACCGACCATACCTGCGCGATAGGCACAATGACGGACTGGAAACTGCCGCCAGATACAGGAAAAAGGCTTAAAAACAGCATTTTTCATGCAGGTTATCCACAGTTTTGCGGCCTGGCGCTGCGTTATGCGTGGACAGCATCCCGGAAAAAAACAGCGTCGTGGATAACATTCCCTGGCGGCTTGCGGCGCTGGAAAATAAATTTTTAAATTTCTACATAATGCACAAAAGTTCAGAAGTCCTTCCTGCCGGAAGGCTGCACCGCCTTTGGCTGGCAGATGGAGAGTCCCTCCAGAAGCCATCGCAGCTGCTGGCGGGTAAGCGGCCTTACTTGCGAAGCGTCCCGCGGCCACTGGAATTTTCCATTGTCCAGGCGTTTTGTGCAGAGCACGAACCCCGTCTGGTCAAAGTACAGGGCCTTTAGCGTATTTCTTTTCCGGCCGCAGAACAGATAAAGGGCGTCCGAATAAGGGTCCATCTGGTAAGTGTCCCGGATCAGGGACATAAGGCCGTCAAAGCTGCGCCGCATATCGGTGCATCCAGTGACGATATAAACTTTCGTGTCACTGGACAATGCACCTAACAGCACAGCCTCCCCAGCGCCAGAAGCGTATTCCGTATGGTATCTTCTGAAGCACCGTCTGCAATTTCAATGCTGTACCCCGGCATCCTGACCGTGATGGCAGCATGGGCTGCTGGAACCGGCAGCGTATCACTTGCAGCGCAGCCTGGATCAGGGACAGGGCTGCTGCCCAGCTCCAGTGGAACCACTTCGTGCATCTGTCTGGATGGGGCCGCCTGCGGATCTGGTATGATACAGGATTTTTTCTTTAGGTCTGAAACTTTGTTATGAAATGTTTTTATGGATATGGAATGCAGCCGGCACCATTCTCTGTCAGGCAGGCCGCTCGTGCGGCATTCCTGGATCAGCTCCAGCCATTCCTGGTCACTGCGGGTTTTCTTTTTCTCTGACATAGCATCATCTCCTGATTATTATTTTTGGAATGGATGGCAGTAGTGGAGCCGCAGGAAAAGCAATAAACGGCTGCCGGGCTACTTTATCAAGAACTGATGTGGACATCCGCTCCAAGCTGATACCATTATAGAGCAAAATCAAGTTCCTGTGGAACGGTGGGTTATTCATCGCTTACCCTGAACCTCCTTCATTAAAGATATTGAATAAAAAAAGGGAACAAACCCAGAAATAGGGTCTATTCCCAAACATCAAACAAGGGAAAGCACTTTGCTTTCCCTTGCAGAACTTATATATAGACTTTTACCACAATATCTTTAAATCTGTTAGCCTTTGTGTACTCTGGACGTTCAGCCATAAATGCCCTTACATCCTCTCTCGACACCGTTAAGGTACAGAAGTAAATATAGGGTTGTCTAATTCCTCTAGTTGTTAATAGCCGCCTGCGCTGCTGCCAATCTTGCAATCGGCACACGGAACGGTGAACAAGACACATAATCCAACCCAATCTTATGGCAGAACTCAACCGAAGAAGGATCTCCACCGTGCTCGCCGCAAATACCAACATGCAGCTTGTCATTTACCGGCTTGCCAAGCTTGATTGCTGTTTCCATCAGCTTGCCAACACCTGTCTGATCCAGTTTTGCAAACGGATCGTTTTCGAAGATCTTAGCATCGTAGTATGCATCCAGGAACTTACCGGAATCGTCACGGGAGAAGCCGAATGTCATCTGTGTCAGGTCGTTGGTACCGAAGCAGAAGAAATCAGCTTCAGATGCAATCTCATCGGCAGTAAGGGCTGCTCTTGGGATTTCGATCATGGTACCTACTTCATAATCTAATTTAACGCCTGCTGCTGCAATTTCAGCATCTGCTGTTTCTACAACAACTTTCTTCACGTTCTTTAACTCTTTGATATCACAAATTAACGGAATCATAATTTCCGGTTTTACAGTCCAGTCAGCGTGTGCTTTCTGAACGTTGATTGCAGCGCGGATAACAGCTTTTGTCTGCATCTTTGCGATTTCCGGATAAGTTACCGCAAGACGGCATCCACGATGACCCATCATTGGGTTAAACTCATGCAGAGAATCAATCAGAGTCTTGATTTCGTCTACGGATTTATTCTGTGCGTTAGCAAGTTTTTCGATATCTTCTTCATCCGTAGGAACGAACTCATGCAGAGGCGGATCCAGGAAACGAATGGTTACCGGGCATCCTTCCAATGCTTCGTATAATTTTTCAAAATCGCCCTGCTGATATGGAAGAATCTTGTCAAGAGCTGCTTCTCTTTCTTCTACGGTATCCGCACAGATCATTTCACGGAATGCTGCAATTCTGTCTTCTTCGAAGAACATATGCTCCGTACGGCAAAGGCCGATTCCTTCTGCGCCCAGTTCGCGTGCTTTTTTAGCGTCTGCAGGTGTATCTGCGTTTGTACGAACTTTTAATACTCTGAATTTATCCGCCCAAGCCATAATTCTTCCGAATTCGCCGGCAATTGTAGCGTCTACGGTAGCGATTTCGCCATCATAAATGTTACCGGTAGAACCGTCAATAGAGATGAAATCTCCTTCATGATATTCTTTTCCGGCCAGTGTAAATTTCTTGTTTTCTTCATCCATTGCAATGTCGCCGCATCCGGATACACAGCAGGTACCCATACCACGGGCAACAACAGCTGCATGAGAGGTCATACCGCCACGAACCGTTAAGATACCCTGGGATGCTTTCATACCGGTAATATCTTCAGGAGATGTCTCCAGACGAACGAGTACGACTTTTTCTCCTCTGTCATGCCATTCTACCGCATCTTCTGCTGAGAATACGATTTTACCGCATGCAGCGCCAGGAGAAGCGCCAAGGCCTTTGCCAACCGGAGTTGCAGCTTTTAATGCAGTAGCGTCAAACTGCGGATGCAGTAATGTATCCAGGTTACGAGGCTCAATCATTGCTACTGCTTCTTCTTCCGTTCTCATGCCTTCATCTACAAGGTCACAAGCGATCTTTAAAGCAGCCTGTGCGGTTCTCTTGCCGTTTCTTGTCTGCAGCATATACAGTTTTTTGTTTTCAACTGTAAATTCCATATCCTGCATATCTCTGTAGTGATCTTCGAGCTTTTTGCATACATCGGTAAATTCTTTGAATGCTTCAGGGAATTCCTGTTCCATCTTTGCAATCGGCATTGGAGTACGCACGCCTGCAACTACGTCTTCACCCTGTGCATTTACAAGGAACTCACCCATCAGTTTTCTTTCGCCCGTAGCAGGATCACGTGTAAATGCAACACCCGTACCACAGTCATCACCCATGTTACCGAATGCCATAGACTGTACGTTTACGGCAGTTCCCCAGGAATAAGGGATATCGTTGTCACGACGGTATACATTTGCACGAGGGTTGTCCCAGGAACGGAATACGGCCTTGATCGCGCCCATTAACTGCTCCTTCGGATCATCCGGGAAATCGGAACCGATCTTGCCTTTGTATTCGGCTTTGAACTGGCCCGCCAGCTCTTTTAAGTCGTCTGCTGTCAGATCTACGTCATAAGTAACGCCTTTTTTCTCTTTCATTTCATCAATGAGCTGTTCGAAGTATTTTTGCCAACTTCCATAACAACGTCAGAGTACATCTGGATAAATCTGCGGTAGCAGTCCCATGCCCAACGTGCGTTGCCGGATTTTTCAGCGATAACGTCCACAACCGTCTCATTCAGACCCAGGTTTAAGATCGTATCCATCATACCAGGCATGGATGCTCTTGCACCGGAACGAACGGATACAAGCAACGGATTTTCTTTATCACCGAATTTCTTGCCTGTGATCTCTTCCATTTTAACAATGTACTCATTGATCTGGCCCTGGATTTCTTCGTTGATCTCACGACCATCTTCATAGTACTGTGTACAAGCTTCCGTTGTGATTGTAAATCCCTGCGGAACCGGAAGTCCGAGATTTGTCATCTCTGCCAGGTTTGCACCTTTACCGCCAAGCAGCTCACGCATGTCTGCCTTACCTTCGCTGAACAAATATACCCATTTGTTTGCCATTTGCTAATTCCTCCTAAATAATACTTTGGTTTGATTATTTTTTGTGAATTTTCTACAGACTGGCCTGTCCGAATTTCATTCACATTGTCAACTTTGTTTGCGCGATTCCATACGCACATATCTATTTTAACATATTTTTCCACATTCGCAACCTCTTTTTCCAAATTAATCGGAAAAAAATATACGGCTGTTCCAAAAAACATATCCTTTTCTATTCCAAATCGTATCAGAAATCAAATTTATCTGCAAAATATGCGTCCAGCTGTGCAATTGCTACGCGCTCCTGCTCCATCGAGTCACGGAATCGTACCGTAACGGCATGATCCTGTTCGGAATCAAAATCATAAGTGACACAAAACGGTGTTCCGATCTCGTCCTGACGGCGATATCTTTTTCCGATATTGCCGCGATCGTCAAATTCACAGTTATATTTTTTCGACAGCTGAGCAAATACCTGCTCCGCACCTTCATTCAGCTTTTTAGACAGCGGCAGCACACCGATTTTTACCGGAGCCAGAGCCGGATGAAAATGAAGCACGGTACGCATATCCGGTTTTTCTTCCGTTCCGATATTTTCTTCATCATAGGCCGCACATAAAAACGCAAGTACGACACGGTCCGCACCAAGCGACGGCTCGATTACATATGGAACATATTTTTCATTTTTCGTATCGTCAAAATAAGAAAGATCCTGTCCCGAAGTATTCTGATGCTGTGTCAGGTCATAATCTGTCCGGTCTGCAATGCCCCACAGTTCTCCCCATCCAAACGGGAATAAAAATTCAAAGTCCGTCGTGGCCTTGCTGTAAAATGCCAGCTCAGCCGGATCATGGTCTCTTAAGCGCAGCTCTTCTTCTTTCATGCCAAGGCTTAGCAGCCAGTCGCGGCAAAAGCTTCTCCAATACGAAAACCACTCCAGATCGGTGCCCGGTTCACAGAAAAATTCCAGTTCCATCTGTTCAAACTCTCTCGTACGGAACGTAAAATTACCCGGTGTAATTTCGTTACGAAATGATTTCCCGATCTGCGCGATACCGAATGGAATTTTCTTGCGGGAGGTCCGCTGTACGTTTTTAAAGTTTACAAAAATTCCCTGAGCGGTTTCCGGTCTTAAGTATACCGTATTTTTTGCATCTTCGGTAACACCCTGGAATGTTTTAAACATCAGATTAAACTGACGGATATCCGTAAAATTGTGTTTGCCGCAGCTGGGACAGTTTACCTGATGTTCTTCGATAAAACTGACCATGGCTTCGTTCGACCAGCCGTCTACACTTTCTTCCAGTGTAATATCATGTTCCGCCGCATAATCTTCAATAATTTTATCCGCACGGAACCTTTCATGACATTCTTTACAGTCCATTAACGGATCGGAAAAACCTCCGAGATGGCCGGAAGCTACCCACGTCTGTGGATTCATTAAAATCGCACAGTCTACACCGACATTATAAGGATTTTCCTGTACAAATTTCTGCCACCACGCCTTTTTTACGTTGTTTTTCAGCTCCACACCAAGATTGCCGTAATCCCATGTATTTGCCAGACCACCGTAAATCTCCGAACCCGGATATACAAAACCTCTGGCTTTTGCCAGTGCGACAATCTTTTCCATTGATTTCTCCATTCCTGTTTCCTCCCTGTTTTCCATTCCAAAATTATTTATAAAAAATATAAGCAGGCTGTGCCTCGGTGTCTTCCACATCGTAATGCACCCGCACCGTATTTTTGCCGGATACTTCCGTATTTCCTTCGGATACACACCGAATGTCTCCGTCTACCTGCACAACTGTCTCATCTGCAATAATCACAACTTTGATTTTTTCATCTTTCAGCAGCTCTTCGATATCCATACTGCCGGCCGCAGCACCCTCTTCCACTTTCAGGAAGTTCCGATCAAATGCATATTCCTCCTGCTGCGCTTCGGACACGGTTCCGGCAAAAAATGTAACATCATTAAACAATGCATAGTCAATATAAGTGGCATAATCTAAATACAGCTGTGCCGTAACGCCGTCTTCCTCTGAGGATTCTGTCTGAAATTTCCGAAGCTCCAGGCTTCCGTCACCATTCGATTCCACATAATTTTCAATGGATTCCGTAATATACGCTTTTAATTCTTCTTCATCATAGTACTCTTTGTTAAAATCCTCAATATCGGCGCCGATCACGTTTCCGTCTTTTGTAATGTAAACCGTACTCTCATCAGCTTCAAATGAAGTCCCACAGGACGTGGTCATGCCGGCTGCCGCAAAAATGAGCAGCGTTGCATACAGCTTCCGTCTCATAGCCATTGCCTCCTCTGTTGTTCTATACAGTTCGTTTTATCATCTGCCTGCACATATGCTTATACGCGCATGGATAATTCTATCAGAAAAATACATTATGACAACCATTAGTTTCCGAAAGCCGCCCAAAACCTGTCAGAGCGTTACTGTTCACACCTGCGGTGCTCACAGTAACAGAATCCGGCATATTGGAAGTTTGCCTGCGGCAAAATGCCGAATTCCTGACAGCGATTCTGTATTGGCCCCAGCAAAACAGCAAGTGTTCAGCTGGGGAGTGAACAGTAACGTCAGAGCATTTCTTCGGACTTAAAGTTATGATACTGATACCGATGTATGTATTCCGAAACAATTTCCTCCAGCTGCCCGAAAACCGGTCCCGACAGCGTAAACGTATACAGCTTTGAATAAGATGCCGTTACAATATACTGCAGCGCATACAAAGTCGACTCATCCAGGGGTACCGCATATTCGCCCTTTAAGCATTCCGGACAAAGCGTGCCGTGACGCTGCAGGGAAAAGTAGTACAGCTCCTGTTTTCGACCGCATTTTGCACATGAAAATACATCCGGGTATTCCCGAACAAAACAAGCACACGCAGCTCATAAATTCTGCGCACAAGGCGGTTGTCCAATGCCGGTTTCAGCAAAGCCTTTAACGTGACAAACAGCAGATTTAAAAAATCCGTACCGTCCATATTTTCCTGTGTATAATAAGACGCCATTTCCAGAAAATAAAAGCCATAATATATCGCATCCGGATCTTGGACAAGTTCTCTGAAATAATGAGAAATTGTTACTTTCGCCACGTTATAAGAGCTTTTTCCTTCAAACATTTCAAACCGTCCGAAAGAAAAAGGATTGGACGCCGCCAGAAACGCGCTGTTCGGCCGCCTTGCACCGCGCATAAACGCTGCGATCTTTCCTCTTTCTTTCGTCAGAATCTGAATTCTTTTGTCATATTCACCGACAGGCATTGCCGACAGCACCATACCTGTCAGTTCGATCGTCTGTCCCATTTGCAACCTCATCTATCCACACCGCAGCGCCAGACTGCTGCCCGCTGCGGCATTCCTGTTCCCGGTATTTCAAATAATCACTGACCCTGCCGCTTGTGGCAAACTCATTCCAGCAATCTCTTGTCATATGCATCCCCTCTTTTCTGAAAAATATCAAAAAATTCGTTAGATATCGTCTGTTCAGGTTCCGTATTATAGGTTCCGCATATTTTTAGGTTCCGATACCAGATAAAATCTGCCAGTTTTCCATTTTTGTTAGAGCGTGTTTGAAAAATGCTTTCTGTGAGATGTGCTTCACAGTTTGTGGGTAGTGCAGATCACGGGAATGATTTTTCAAACACGCTCTAGGTTCAATCCGTCTCTTTATATCCGAAATTTTTCAGCATCGTATCGCTGTCCCGCCAGTTTTTTCTGACTTTTACCCAGAGCCGCAAATTTACTTTTTCCTCCAGAAGCTTTTCGATTTCAAATCGGGCGTTCGACCCGATTTTTTTCAGCATGGCGCCGTTTTTCCCGATAATAATGCCTTTGTGCGATTCCCGCTCGCAGATAATAACCGCTTCAATGTCCATCAGTGGTTTTCCCCTGCGTGGTTTCATGCGTTCAATCGTAACGGCAATCCCATGTGGCACTTCCTCGTCCAGTGCATGCAAAGCCTTCTCCCGCACAATTTCAGCCACGATCTGCCGTTGCGGCTGATCCGTAACCGTATCCTCATCATAAAACATCGGTCCGTAAGGCAGATATTTGAAAATCATATCTATAACATCCGATACGTTTTCTCCCCGCAGGGCCGAGGCAGGAATGATTTCGTCAAACGCGTAAATCTTTCGGTACGTGTCGATAAAGTGCAGCAGATCTTCTTTTTGGGCAAGCGTATCAATCTTATTGATTACAAGTATAACCGGCGTCCGTGCTTTTTGCAGAATTTCCGCAATATGCCGTTCACCCGCGCCGACAAAATCAGACGGTTCTACCAGCCACAAAATTACGTCCACATCCTGCAGCGTATGCTCCGCCGTATTTACCATATATTCGCCCAGTTTATTTTTCGCTTTGTGAATGCCCGGTGTATCTAAAAATACAATCTGACCCCGGTCCGTTTCCGTATATACGGTCTGAATCCGGTTGCGTGTCGTCTGCGGTTTATTGGAAGTAATTGCAATTTTCTGACCGATGATCCGATTCATCAGTGTGGATTTTCCAACATTCGGTCTGCCGATAATCGTTACAAATCCCGATTTCAATGCCGGTTCGCTCCGGGAGCCGGATTCCGATGCAAAGTTTCTGGTGTTGTCCATGGTATTCCTTTCCATTTATCTTTCATTCTGTGATTCCATTCTGTCCAAATCATCCAATCCGGACATTACAATCCGAACATTCCGGTCAATCAGAACAGATCTTCCAGTGTTAAAAACAGGTCCGCTTCTTTTTCCAGCATCGTCTCATTGCCGATGACACAAATATGCTCCTCTGCCAGCACGGATGCAATCAGAGACTCCAGCGCACGGATATCTTCCGGTGTTGCACCAAGCACTTCATCCCGTTCTTTTTGTAAATCCGCTTCCGTTAAGTGCGTCAGATATGCCAGCATGGAACGGTTGCCTTTCGCAAATGGATTTAAAGGGGTATCCATATTGCTGATCGTTCCGATAATATATTTTGTCATATCTCTCTCGCCGGCTTCAAACTGTTTCAGATATGCAGGAATTCCTTCAAATACTTCATTCGATTTGCGCAGGTTCGGATCTCGGTACGTGGAAAAATACGTATCACCGTTTCTGCCAAATCCGCTCATACAGCCGTAAGCGCCGCCTTTCACACGAATATTCAGCCACAGATAGTCATAGTTTAAAATCACTTTTAAAATTCGCAACACACCGGTATAGGCAAATCCATGATTGCGGAAGTTTCCGGCTCTGGATACATACTGTACCTGTGCCGCATTTTTAAAACCTTCGTTTTTCTTAACACAGCTTATTTCTCCGCTCTGTTTCTCGCAGCTTTCCGTAAACAGCGCCGACCGAAACGCCGCAAGCGCCGGTTCGAACACCGCATAGCCTTCCGCATCGCCCGTAAAGCTGACAATCAGATTTTCCGGACGGAAGATGTGATGAAACATCTGTTTTAAAATATCTTTTACCTGTTCTTTCCGATTTTCAAAATCATGTTCCGCTTGCGCAATAACCTGATACAGTTCAATTCCGCCGGAAAGATCCGCGAAACGTCCTGTCTGTGAAAAATACGATAGTGCGCGCAGCGCCGATACGGAATGGCCGGCCTGCATAAACTGCATCTCCATTCGGGATTTTGCCTGTGCGAGCACTTCATAAAGCCGTTTGTCATCGTCCGTCTTCGTCCGGCAAAGCATACTTTCCAGCAGACGCATTGCCGTCCCGGTCTCCTCGTGCAGCGCCTTAATGCCTACTTCGTATTTTTTGACAATTTTCTGCCGGTCCGCAACATCGTTGGATGCTATGGCATTCACATAATAACCACCCGTATGCAGATGAATCTCATTTGAAAGGTCTTCGTACGTATAATCCTGTGTATCCATATCTCCCAGTACCGCTTTTAGCAGTCCCAGATACGGAATCCACTCCTGTTTCATATCCGACAGGTCAAAAAACAGGCTGATATAATTTATGCCATTCGAATAAAATTCATGATGAATCACCGGTATGCCCGACACGGTTTTTTCCTGATTGTAAAGCGGAGCCGCTTCTTTTTTCATATCACTGCGCAGCAGCATCGGTATTTTTTCCAGATCTTCGACGGACGACGGCTCCTGCTGGTATTCTTTTAAATGCGCCGTATCCGCAATCATACGTGCAATTTCTTCTTTGCTTAAACTGTTTTTATAAGCAGCAAGTTTTTCCTCCAGCGCTTTTTCGTTCTTTTCATTCAATCCCTTTTCCGGCTCTACAACTACAACGACCTTGTGCGTATTATCCAATAAATATTTTTGAATCAGCGCTTCAAAATAGCCCTGCTCCACCTGCTCTTTCAACGTCCCAAACACAGGCAGCGCTTCCAGATAGGTAAACGGCTGGCCGTCGTCATACAGCCAGCTGTCAAGACACTGCAGGCCGTAAATCAGACCTTTCGGATAGTTGCCGAAATCTGCTTCCCGGAATTTAAATTCATTGCTGTTAATGCCTGCCAGCAGCGCTTTTTTATTCAGCCCTTCTTTTACAAGCTTTTGCAGCGTTGTTTCTATCACCTGCAAAAACTGCTGCTTCTGTGAAGCATTCGTATGTTTTGCAGTTACCGTAAATACCGGCTGATACGTGGAACTGTCAAATCCACCGATAATATCTTTTCCGATCTTTGCATCCAAAAGGGCCTGCTTTAACGGCGCTCCCGGCGCACTGAGCAGTGCATAATCCAATATATCAAACGCCAGTGCCAGCTGCGGCTCCAGTGTCGTGCCAACGACCGCACCATAAGACAAATACGCATGATCCTGCTCGCTCTCGGAGCTTGCAATGGAATATTTTCTTGCCACTTCTCCCTGCTTATCAAACGGCTGCTGCATGCAAACGGCGGAGTTCGGTTCGATCCGGTCATAATGAGATAAATACGTCCGGTCCAGCCAGTCCAGTTTTTCGGCAGCATCCATATCTCCATAAAGGTAAATATAAGCATTACTCGGATGATAATATCTGCGGTGAAATTCCAGAAAATCTTCGTAGGTCAGCTGCGGAATGCAGGCCGGGTCCCCGCCGGATTCGTTCGCATACGTTGTATCCGGAAACAAAGCGTTTAACATTACCCGCTCCAGCACATCTTCCGGTGAAGAAAAAGCACCTTTCATTTCATTGTACACAACGCCATTTAACGTCAGCGCGTCGTCCTCAGACTCCAGCTCATAATGCCATCCTTCCTGCCAGAAGATTTCTTCGTGTTTATAAATATTCGGATGGAACACCGCATCCAGATAAACATGCATCAGATTTTGGAAATCCTTGTCATTACAGCTTGCGACAGGATATACGGTTTTGTCAGGGTAGGTCATTGCATTTAAAAATGTATTTAAAGAACCTTTGACCAGCTCCACAAACGGATCCTTGACCGGAAATTCATCGGAACCGCATAATACGGAATGTTCAATAATATGCGGTACACCCGTACTGTCTTCTGCCGGTGTGCGGAATCCGATATAAAACACTTTATTCTCATCATCATTGGAAATAACGGCAATTCTGGCACCGCTTTTTTTATGCCGCAAAAGATATCCGCCGGAATGGATATCTGCCAGTTCCTTTTGTTCGACCAGCTCATATGCGGTCAGCTCTGCTAAATTCAACTTCGTCTCCTCCTGTATTTATAAAAATATAATGGCTGCGATGATACATAGTATAACATAATGATGGAATTTTATCCCATCCATCTTTCTTTTATTTCATATGCACATCCACCTGTGGGAATGGGATCTCAATATCGTTTTCATCAAAAGCCAGTTTGACAGCCTCCAGCATATCCCATCTCGTCTGCCAGTAATCTTCGGATTTTACCCAGAACCGGCATCCCAGCTCCACACAGCTGTCGGCCAGGTCCGATACAAAAATATTGACCGGCTGGCTGTCTATTTTTCTTGTTTCCGCTTCCGTCAGCTGCCACAGCAGCTGCTTTGCTTTTTTTAAATCCGCACCGTAGGCGATTCCTACCAGAATGTCTATGCGCCTTGTCTGCTGGGCTGTCACGTTGACAATCGCCCCATCGGCCAGTTTTCCGTTTGGAATCAGCACGGTCTGGTTATCCGCTGTCTGAATGCGCGTATAAAACGTAGATATTTCTTTGACAATTCCTTCATGTCCCGTTTCACCTGATATAATATAGTCATCCACATGAAACGGCCGCAGCAGCAGGATCAGCACACCGCCGGCAAAATTGGCCAGACTGCCCTGCAGCGCCAGACCAAGCGTCAGTCCCGCAGAACCCAGCACGGCGATCACCGAAGCCGTTGTAATGCCAAACAAGGTCAGAATCATAAGCCACAGCACAAAATACAGGCTGTACCTGATTACGGAATCCAAAAACTGCCGCACTTCAATGTCTACGCTCCTGCGTTCCAGCGACCTGCGCAAAAATCCGCACAAAAACAAAATAACACGTTTTCCCACAAGATAAAGCAGTACCGCCAGCACAATCTGTACGGAAAAATTCAAAACATCCGGAACAAGATCCTCCAAAAACTGCTGTATCACATTTTTATCTACCTTCTGCAGATTCTCCAGACTTTCTGTAATAATCGACGGTTCCTGCGCCGCCATCACGCATCAACTCCCATTTTAATCTGACATCCTGTTCTCAGCCGTCCAGTTCATGAATAAACAGTCCGCTGCGCAGTTTTGGTTCAAACCACGTAGATTTTGGAGGCATCAAAAGCCCTGCATCTGCCACAGCAAACAACTCGTCAATCGCTGTCGGGTACAGCGCAAATGCCGCCGCACAGTCTGTCCGCACTCTTTGTTCCAGTTCGTCCAGTCCGCGGATGCCGCCCACAAAGTCAATTCTCTTATCGGTCTTCGGATCCAAAATGCCGAGCACCGGCCCAAGCAGCAGGTCCTGAAGCAGCGAAACATCCAGACTTTTAACCGGATCATCACCGATATCCTGCGCACGGAACGTACACCTGTACCAGTTTCCATCCAAATACAGGGAACATTCTCCTTTTCTGCGCGGCCTGCGCGCTTCCCGCGGTATCTGTTCCACATCCAGAATCGTAGCGACTTTTTCTAAAAACCGTGCGGGCGTCATGCCTGCCAGGTCTTTTACAACACGGTTGTAATCCATAATCATCAGCTGGTCATCCGGAAACAATACCGACAGAAAGTAATGAAACTCCTCTTCACCCGTATAACCTGCATGAGCCGCTCTTCGCTTCTGTCCGACTTTTACCGCGGACGCCGCACGGTGATGTCCGTCTGCAATGTAAATAGCCTGCATACCGGCAAACGCCTGCCGTACCGCCTGTATATCCGTATCGTGCTCCATCACAAATACCCGGTGGCGAATGCCGTCCTCCGAGATAAAATCATAAAGCGGCTCTTCCTGTTTTACCCGTTCTACAACGTGATTGATCGTCCAATCGGAACGATATGCCAGAAAAATCGGCCCTGTCTGCGCATTGCATGCATCAACGTGTCGAATGCGGTCCGCCTCTTTATCCGCACGGGTATTTTCATGCTTTTTAATAATCCGGTTCTCATAATCATCAATGGATGCACACGCCACAATACCTGTCTGCGTCCTGCCTTCCATTGTCAGTTCATAAATATAATAACAGCGCCGTTCGTCTCTGACAAAAGAACCGTCCGACACCTTTTCCCAGAGCAGGTCGTGTGCTCTTTTGTATACTTTATCCTCATACATATCGGTTCCTTCCGGAAACTGTGTCTCCGGGCGGTCAATATTCAAAAAGAATCCGGATTGCCACTCGTCAGCTGCCTGGCTTCCTGCGCATTGTATACATCATACGGAAGCGCCGCAATCCTGCCTGCCTTTTCCCTGCATGGACGAATGCACGAAAATGGTCTGATATTAGCCATTCGTTTCTCCTTTCCATCTGCCATATTCCAAATGTTGCCACGTCGTACTATTATAGCGTTTCCAACCGGAAACGTCAAATTATTGCTCCTTAATATATGCTTCCAAAATATCCGCCGCCAGTCTGATCATCTGCGGACACGGCCGCTTTTTATAATACTCCTGCGTACGCGCACTTGGCACGGGACTTTTATCGCCGCCTTGCGCACCGAGCAGTTCCCGGCAGACGATGGAACCTGTCTCCTCCCGAAACCGTTCCGCCAGCTTTTGTATGCGGGCATAATGGTCTTTTTTGGCCTGCGGATCTTTCGGATCGTCATAGCCGTATAATACGCCTGCTACCAGAAATATTCCGCTGACAGCTCCGCACACTTCACGCAGCCGTCCCATTCCGCCGCCAAACGAGGAAACCATCCGCAGCAGTTTTTCTTTTTCGAGTCCGGTTTCATCTCTGATTTCATCATAAAAAGCCAGTGCGATCGACTGAGAACAGTTATATCCTTCCTTAAAAAACGCTTCCGCCTGTTCTCCTTTTGATATGCCATTCATATTTTTTCTTTTTGTCCTTTCTTAGAGTGTGTCCTTATGCCACTATCATATCGTGTTCTTCCACAGATAGCAAGCAAAAGGTATGACGATTCACAAAAAGACAGCTTACCCTGCCATTATGGAGTAAGCTGCCATCTGTGTCTTTTTCCGGCTTCATTACCTGTTTCGATTCTTATTTCATTTCCTGTTTCATGACAGCTTTATGTGAGTCCTTTCAAATCAAAATACACCCGGCTGCTGACTACTTCATCCATCGCCTGAATCTGTGACTTCGCCTGATCTGCCTGGTCATGGTGTGTAACAATGATACACACTTCCTTCGCCCCTTCGTACTTTTTCCTGCGCAGCAGCGGTACTTTGTGCCATTCTTCTGCATACGGAATCCTCTTTTGTATCATAGCGTTCATAACCTTTGATTTGATTGTTGCATCTGCGACAGCGCATAATGCAATATCACGTTCTGCTCTCATATTTGATAGATGCCCCCTAATTAAATCCTACGACTTTCTGTGCGATCTTATATGCCGCGATTGAAATCCTCCTTCCGCCTCTTCCCGGAAGATTCATGGTGTTACCCATTATCCCATTACGCAGATGATGGAACAGACGCAAATCCGCCTGTTTGATATAACCCCACAATTCCCTCTTTTTTTCCAGATTTTCTTTTGTCCCTGAACGAATCAGCAATACGGTAGATATGACCGTTATAATTTCCAGATAATTGAACATGTATTTCCGCTGTTTTTTATTCGGTATTTTCCACAGGTCATAAGCATCAATCATCATCTTATTCACCTTAATCTGCTGATCAATCCGCCGGATCATAATTTCTTCATTGACTGACTGATCTTCACGTCCGATATAATAGCGATAAAAATCCACATTCAGATAATACATCGTCTTTACATACGGAAGCGGCGTATACACATACAGATTGTCTACATAAAATGTATGGTGCGGCAGCACAAGACCGCAGTCACGCAGCAGCTTTGTCCGGTAAATAACAGAATGCATCAAAAGATACTGACCTTTACGCAGATGCCGCACATCACTCCAGGTAAAAATTTTATCCTGCACAAGTGCAGAAGTATATTTCATTACTTTTTTACGCTTTGCGCCTTCTTTTTCATAGACAAAATTAGAAATCAGCATATCCAGTGTCTGATCGGAACCGGCAATCTCGCGCAATGTCGCCAGTATTTTTTCATACGCCTGTGCGTCTACCCAGTCATCACTGTCAACGACTTTAAAATAAAGTCCGCTTGCATGTGCAAGTCCTGCATTCACTGCCGCTCCATGTCCGCCGTTTTCCTGATGAATCGCTTTTACAATGTGCGGATGTCTGCGTTCATACGCATCTGCAATCTCAGATGTCAGATCATGGGAACCATCATCCACAATCAGTATTTCAACGTCATCTCCGCCAGGAAGCAGAGAATTGATACAACGTTCCATATAGTCCTGTGAATTATAACATGGTATTGCAATTGATAATAACTTCATTTTGTTCTCCTCTAACAGCCAGGCAACGAATCTGCAAGTTCCAGCGCTTTTTTCGTCATAGCATCAATATTATAATATTTATACTCCGCCAGTCTGCCAAGCAGATACAGATTAGCATGCTGCTGTGCCAGTTTTTCGTACTTCCGATATAATGCCTCATTTTCCGGATTCATAATCGCATAATACGGAATTTCACCTTCTGCTCCCGTATACGCAAACGGATATTCTCTGACAATCGTCGTGCCGTTTGCATCTTCCTGCCTTGTCAGATATTTAAACTCCGTAATACGTGTAAAATCTTCACTGACCGTATAATTAACCACACTATGCCCGTCCTGAAAATCCTCCTGTTCCAGATGTTCGAACGCAAACTCCAAAGACCGGTATGGCAGTCTGCCGTATTTACAGTCATACAGCTCATCCAGCGCTCCGGTAAAGATTACGTTTCCTTTAAATGGCTGTCCTTCAAAACAGATTTCCTGTTCCCGGAACTCCAGAAGTTCTTTTGCATCGGTACCCGTACGCACCGTAATATTTTCATGATCCAGCATACGATGAAACATTGCCAGAAATCCATGTTTCGGCACACCCTGGTATTTATCCTGAAAATAGCGGTTATCATAAGAAATCAGCACCGGTACTCTGCCTGTCACTTCCGGACTGATTTCCTCCGGCGTCTGTCCCCACTGCTTCATCGTATATTTCAAAAATACGTTTTCATAAACGTACTGCGCGATCGCCTGAATCTGCTCATCCGGGTCTTCCCGCAATTTCATAATTGGTACTCTGCTGCCTTCACCATATGTGTCTTTCAGTTTCTTTTCCAGCACATCTGCGGTCTCTTTGTCATAAATCATATGCAGCGTGTTTAAATTAAACGGAACCGGAATCAGTCTTCCGTCTACATTCGCAACTACCTGATGACCGTTTTCATACAAGATCCATTCTGTAAATCCGGAAAGATACGCAAATACATCTTCCATATTTGTATGAAAAATATGCGGCCCGTACTCATGGACTAAAATACCATAAGCATCCGGCCTGTCATAGCAGTTTCCGCCGATATGATCACGTTTTTCCACAACCAGCACTTTGTGACCCTTTTTCTCTGCCAGCTGTCTGGCCACCGTACTTCCCGCAATGCCGGCTCCAATTACAATACTGTCGTACATAATTTTCTGCTGCCGGAAATTGTTGTTTCCTGTTACAATCTCCTGAATATACAGCTACTCCTTCCTCTATTTTGCCGTTCAAAAATGATTATACACAATTTTTCGCAAAAATCCAATGCTTTTGCACAACTTATACACGGTAAACGCAGGTTTTATAAACTTTTTATAAATTTGGAGATATCAGTTTTCACGATTAAAACTATACGTAAAGATGCGATGGTTAAATTATTTTGCGTATAATAACTAGACATGGGGTTCTGCCATGTGTTAAACGATGTATTTAATTCGTACCCTCTATTTTATTCCAGTATTTAATCCGCCCAATACTTTATAAAGGTAAGCCATGTCATACCCGCATTTCTTTCTTTTGCTGGCAATCCCCATCTTACAGCTTTTTTCCTGTTTTAGCAGATTTACTCCTATATGGCGTGCCATATTCATGTTTTCTGCTGCATTTCCAGCCCTGATCCGGCTTTCATCCTCCCTGAACGCGATATCAAGCACCCAGTGCAGGCTGTTTTCAATCCCCCAGTGTGCCCTTTCACTTTTCCCATATTCTGCGGCTGTCATTCCTTTCCTGCTGTATATGGCGTAATTTACAGCTGTTACGGTATTCCCTTTTTCCGTTACTGTAGATACACATGCCCCAATACCTGCAAGGCCCTCCCACTCCGGATGCCTCTGCCTGAGCCATTCAATATCATTTTCAACGGAATACTCCCTCTTTTCTATCCTCCCGTGCTCCTTACACAGATCTTTATAGTAACGCTCCGCCTTTTCCAGAGCATCTTTCTTTTCCGTAAATACATCTTTTTCAAAATACTCCCGGATATCGTCCATAAGTGTCTGCTGATTCCCTTTCACCTGCAGGATATAATCTGCGTTTTTGTGAATGATCTTGCGGGCGATCTCTTTCTGCGTTCCCATCGCATCAATTGTGACAATACACCCTTCCAGGCACAGAATGTCCAAAAGCTCTGGTATTGTCTTTATCTCGTTTGTTTTTTCATCCACACACAACTGGCCCAGTACAAGGGATGATTCTACTGCCCATGCGCTGACCGTGTGGATCGGTTTGATATCCCCTGCTTCTTCCCTGCTGCGCCTTGCTGTTTTACCATCAATCGCCACTACGCCTTTTACTTTGCCTGACACGGCGCTGGCCCACCGGAAAAATGCATCATGGAATTTTTCCGGCTCGATCATCTGGAAAACCCTGTTTATCGTATCATGGGAAGGAATGCCGCCTGGCAGTTCAAGGAACGTTCCCAGCCATTGTTTTTTAGAAACCGCCCAGTCTGCAATCTCATTCCAGGTATCCATCCCTGCAAGGACAGCTGTGACAGCGATAATGATAATATCAAGAAATTTGTGTCTTTGGTTGTATGGAGCCCTTGGATCTGGGATTTCACGCATACAATCGATCAGTAAAATATCTTTTTTCTCTTTTTCCATAATAATTATTTCCTTTCAGAGTTTGGAAATAATTATACACGAATGTGTAAAGATTGTCTTTGACTAAATTCAATATAACAGAAAATTTGAAACTTGGGAATACATAAAAGCTTGCGTTTACCGTGACAACTTATATTTTTTTGTGTCCGAAAAACGCTTTTACTTTTTTGATAAAAAAGTTCACATTTTATTTACAATATCCTCATTTCTTTCACATACGGATTTCACAAATTACCTTTATGATAAGTACAGTTGATACAAAACATCAATTACTAATTAATAATCATTTTCATATTTTAAACGCAGCTGAGCGAACTGGCAAAGGCCGCGTTACCCTGCCGCAAGTGGCAGGGTTCCTCCCAAAGCTAATTACTTATTTTCTTTTTCATATAAAGCCGGTGTCCCCTAACACCGGCTTCCCCTTATCCTTATTTCTCTTTTTGAATTCCAAGATGAATGTTCATATATCTGGTATAACGTGCAAATGCGGATGGAATTGCGTATTTTTGTTCCGATACTTCCGCTTTTGCAAATACATAACCTTCTTTCTGTCCGTCCGGTTCCTCCAGCTGCGCGACACGAATCATATATCCGATCATCTGCCATTCAATATGCGAAAAAATATGTCTGGCCTCTTCCAGCGGTTCGATTTTTAACGGAACCAGTTCCATACTTTCCACATAATGTGTAACTTCGTCTCTTGAAAGATGGCCTTCCAGATTCGGAAACTCATACATCCCGGCCAGCAGCCCCTTTTTGGGTCTGCGGTGCAGCATTACTTTCTCTCCGTCCCGAATGACAAGAACCGTTTTTTCTTCTATCTTTCTTGGCTTTGCCCTGCCTTTTTTGGCAGATGCGCATAGCTGTGATTCCTGCCAGCCAGACAATACGGCTGCCACGGACATTCCGTACATTTGGGTTCTCCATTCGGCACACAGACGGTTGCTCCCAGCTCCATCATCGCCTGCGTAAACAAACCGGCCTGTTCCTTTGGTATGACCGGCTGCAGCGCTCTTTCCGCTTCTTTCTTTACAGACTGTTTTAATATGTCGGAATCGTCCTCGGATACGCGCATCAGTATCCGCAGCACATTTCCATCCACGGCCGGAACCGGAATGCCATATGCAATCGAAGCAATCGCTCCTGCCGTATAATTTCCGATTCCGCTGAGCTTTAACAGCGCTTCATAATCCGCCGGCAGCACGCCGCCATATTGTTCCATTACGGTGCGGGCTGCCTTTTGCATATTTCGAACCCGGTTGTAATAGCCAAGCCCTTCCCATAATTTGAGCAGCCGGTCTTGCGGACATCGTGCCAGAGAAGCGATATCCGGCAGTTCTTTCATAAATCGTTCAAAATAAGGTTTGACTGCTTCCACCCGTGTCTGCTGCAGCATAATCTCCGACACCCATACACGGTATGGCGCAGGTTCTTCTCTCCATGGCAAAACCCTTGCGTGATGGGGATACCATTCCAGCAAGGGCCTTACCAGCTGTTCCAAAGGATAATCTTTCAGCATGTCTCGTCTCCTGTTATTTGCGTACGCCCGTTACTCCTTTCGAAGACGGGCTTTTAATAATCACCTTATTCTGCTGCATACCATATTTGATCACATAATAATAAGTCTTTCCGCTTTTTGCTGTCTTATCCTCAAAAGAGGTTTTTTTCATATTGGTGATTGTTTTGATTCGCTTATAGGCGCCGCCTTTTTCTTTTCGGTAAATGTAAACACGGTTTGCTTTCGTATATTTTTTCCAGCTGATCGTATTCGCTTTTGCGGTGCATTTTATCGTTGCTTCCGGTACTTTTGCCTGTACGGCAAGCATCTGTTTTAACATGTTCTGCGTCTGGTCTCCTACGATACCGTCTGCCGTAATGCCGCATTTTTTCTGAAAGGAGGTAACGAGCTTGGTCATCGTATTTGTCCAGCTGCCGTTAACCGTAATCTTTGCTCCGTCCAGCGTAATCAATGCGGCCTGCAGCCACTGAACATGCTGCTTTTTCATATTTTTTTCCGCATATAAAGCCCCGGTCGGTTTCGGATAATCGGCCGGATTTGTCCCATAGACCGTTACCGGTATGGACAGCTGTGCCGCCTCATGCGTCTGTGTTTCTCTCTGTTTTACAATAATCTCCGCTTTGCCCGCACCGATCACTTTAACAAGGCCGTTCGTATCTACTGTCAGTACCGCGTTATCCGACGAACGATAGGTAATCGCATCCTGTCCGCGGCTGCTTGTCACTTCTACCTGAAACGGCTCACTCGTATCATTGACCCCATAACTTGTCTTCGATGCTTTCAATACCGTCTTTTCCAAAGGTTTTTCCGCCGGAATCTCGACATCAGGAGTCTGCGGCGTATCCGGCTGCGGCTCCAATATGTCCGGGTTCTGCGGCGTATCCGGCTGCGGCGTCGATGTATCCGGATTTTGCGGTGTATCCGGCTGCGGCGTCGATGTGTCCGGAGTCTGCGGTGTATCCGGCTGCGGTGCTGCAGAGCCGTTTTGAAACAGCACTTTGATCAGTTTCACAATCGTATCTTTTCCGGCATACCCGTCTACCGTAAGCTTTTGGGCGGCCTGGAAATTCGCCACTGCCATCTTCGTCGCTTCGTCATATGTATTGGTAACCGCCAGACCTGCCTGCGCGCATGTATTCAGCGTTCGCTGCACCCATGCCGCTCCGGACTGTTTTGCCGATTCATAATCATCTGGAATATAAGAATCATTCGAAGCACAATACGTCCAGCCAAGCCCGGTCGCATACTGATACGTTTCAAATCGTCTTTTCTGATAGGCGCTGTAGCCCATAACCGAATCACAGATTGCCGCCTCATGCAGTTCGTTAAGCATAACCGTCTCATAACTGCCTGTAAATTTGGATGCCGATAATGCTACCCGCCCTGCCGCACCGGATCCGCCCTGATTGGCCAGATCTGCAAAATAAACGAGTGCCGGTTCATTTGTAATGCCCAGCCGCAGTCCCTGCTGCACATATTCCGTAATGTCTTTTACCGCAAGTACATCCTGCGCTTCTTTACTTTCATTCGTTGCCAGCAGCTTTTTCACTGCCGCAGCTTCACTCGACGTAAGCTTTCTCGTACTCCATCTGGTCGTATCCGCTACGGACACGACTTCTTTGTACAGGGTATCTCCAAGCAGCTTCTGTGCCTGCGTTTCATTGGCGGCTGCAATTTTCTGCAAAAGAGACAGCGCCCTCCATCCATGCCACTGCAGCTTTCCGATGGATACCGCCCCGTTGTCATTCGGATTAACGGAGTTATAACTGCCCTCGTTATGATATAAAATCTGCGCCGCCGCAGATACGACCGCATCCATCTGCACCTGCGCTGCCTGTACCGGATGTGACGGAAACAGCAGCACCGTTAACAGCATTCCGAATATTGCGGCGGTACGAAACCGTTTTTTTCCGTCTTCGTCAGAAACTCTTCTATCTGAGCTTATATCTGAGCTTATATTATCCGATCTTTCGTAATTGTTATCTGCTTTTTTATCTGACCTTCCATCTACCAGCATAGCCATTCCTTCCTGATTTACCAAATTTTACTGTCAAAAAGTCCCACGCAATATTAATACGAAAGTATCCCAAAAAATACCGGTATCTTGATGCATTTTTATTGACATATCTTTCACAAAGTTATAAATTATAAAGTATGAAGCATCTTAATTACATATTTCTAGGAGGAAACAAACAATGAACAACTTAAAACTCGAAGTTGAAAATCAAATCGCAGTTCTTACGATCACAAGACCTGCAGCATTAAATGCCTTAAACAGCGAAACATTGGACGAATTAAACACCGTTTTAACGGAAATCGAAGCCAGAGATGATGTAAAAGTCGTAATCTTAACCGGCGGTCCTGACAAAAAGGGCAATGCTTTTAAATCTTTCGTAGCAGGTGCGGACATCGCTGAAATGGTTAACTTTACTGCAGCACAGGCACGCGCTTTCGGTATGAGAGCTTCCGCTCCGTTCTTCAAATTAATGAACATGCGTCAGGTAACAATCGCTGCGGTAAACGGATTCGCACTTGGCGGCGGGTGCGAGATTTGTATGGCATGTGATATCCGTATCGCTTCCGACAACGCAACATTTGCACAGCCGGAATGCGGCCTTGGCATTATCCCTGGTTTCGGCGGCACACAGCGTCTTGCCCGTCTTGTTGGCATGGGCCGTGCAAAAGAAATGATCTTCACATGCGATAACATCAACGCTGAAGAAGCATACCGCATCGGACTTGTAAATAAAGTCGTTTCTACCGAAGAATTAATGCCGACTGCAAAAGCTATGGCTGAAAAGATCGCATCCAAGGCAAGCTATGCGGTATCTATCGCAAAAGCGGCGATCAACAATGGTTATGACATGGATATCAAAAACGCTGTTGAAATGGAAGCAAACCTGTTTGGTGTAACATGTTCTACACATGACAAACAGGAAGGCATGACCGCATTCCTGGAAAAACGCAAAGCAGATCTGACTGACTTCTAATTGTATGTAATATGTCCGGCATATATGATCATTGCAGTAATGATTTTATTTATATGCTATGCTGAAAAAAGAAGGGGTTTTCACCCCTTCTTTTTATATCCGGATTCTTTTCAAACACGCCCCAGCGCTATAGTTTCTGCAAAACTTCCAGCGCGTCTTTGCGCAGTACACATGTTCCATGCTCCGCCAGATAAGCTGCCTTATGCATGTCTGCGGAAGCGTCTTTCATAAATTCAACGGAAGCGCTGATCACCCTGCAGATTTCCTTATCGCCCAGGCCATTTCGTTCAATCAGCAAGTAGTAACTGGACGCTCCCCGTTCCTGCATCCGAAATACGCTGCTGACTACAGGCTCCTCCAGCACGATTGATTTTGCATAAGTAATAATCTGGTCCATATTCGGAAATTCCAGTATGTACAGCCGCTTATCACAGCCTTCTACCAATGTATCGCTGTCTTGTGTATCCTGCTCTTTTTCATCTTCGCTTATTTTATTGCCCATGACCGAAAGACTGTCTACTGCCGATTTCAAATTCTGTAAAAGATTCAGGATATTGCTGTCCGGACGTTCGGAAAATGTCAGTGCCAAAAGATGTTCCGGCAATACTGCGACCTGCACGGATAAAGGACCTCCCTGTACTTTAAAGCCCACTTCCTCTTCTGCCATCGAAACGATTTTGCGTAAAAATTCTTCTGTCTTGCCGTCATTCTGCAAAAAATCATCCATCTGCAGGCCATTTTCAATTAATTCTGTCTCCGACACGATACAACGCACCGTGTCTACGTTAATCCTCTTAAATCTCATTCTCCCTCACCCTACTTAACGCATATTCTGATTGTACAGCAAAGACATCACTCCCAGGCCCTCGCTGCATATGTTCTCTTGTATAGTATACACTACTTATAACAAAATGTCTATTGGATTCTGCTGCCATAGCAATATGTGCAAAAATAAATGATCGAAGCCAGAATTACAATGACCGGCCCGGTAGCCACATTTGTATAATAAGAAATCAACAAACCAAAAATTCCGGAAAACATGGAAAACAAAATGGAGAAGAAATGATACTCCCGCAGATTTTCCGAAATATTTCTGCTCGCGGCCGCCGGCAAGATCAGCAACGCGTTAATAATCAAAATGCCTGTCCACTTGATGGACGCCATAACAATCAAAGCTGTCAGCACCGCAAACAGATTTTCCATCAGCCGAACCGGAATGTTTCTGCTTTTTGCCAGCGTTCGATGAATGCTTGCCGCATGAAGCCTGTTAAAGCAAAAAATCCAAAAGACAAGCGTCACGGCAAAAATAACGGCCAAATATAAAATCTCCGTATAAGAAATGCTCAACACATCTCCTACAAGCAGACCGGAATACTGACTGAAATTGCCTCCTTTAGATAAAACGGCAAGTCCGACCGCAATGCTGAAACTGGAAAACACGGAAATGACCGTATCATTGGCTGCCATTCCCCTGCTTCCCAGTTTGTTTAACAGCAACGCAAAGGCAACTGCAAACAGCATCATGGATATATTTGTATCGGAACTGCCAAGCACTACCCCGACGGCGATACCTGTCAATGCGGAATGTCCGAGAGCATCCGAAAAAAAAGCCATTTTCCGCTCTACAATCATGGTTCCCAGCAGGCCAAACAGCGGCGTAATGATTAAGATTGCAGCTAATGCATGTTTCATAAATCCATACTGCAGCCATTCCGTAAAAAATCCGGTCATGCACATCCCTCCGTTTCTCCGAAAACCTGCCGGAATTCTTCGCTGCGGTACACTTCTTTTACAGTCCCCTGTTTACGTACCGTCTTGTCCAATAATACAACCCAATCCGCATATTTTGCCACATAGTCCAAATCGTGCGAAATAAGGATCACTGCCAGATCAAAATTGCACTTTAAATAATCCATCAGCCTGTAAAACCGTTCCATGCCGTTTTGATCAATGCCGGATACCGGTTCATCCAGCAGCAGCAGATTCGGTTCGTCCAAAACTGCCAGAGACAAGAGTACCCGCTGCAGTTCACCACCGGAAAGGTTGCACACCTGCTTGTCTATTAACGCATCTGCTTCAAAAATCTTAAGGCTTTCTTTTATTTCTTCATAAAGCTTTCTTTTTTGCGTAAAAACACCGGAAACCGGGACTGGTAACAGGCGATCAGATCGTAAACACTGACAGGCGTATGTTTTTCTATATTGATACTTTGCGGCACATATCCTATTTTCAGCCGCTGCAGTCTGCCATCCTCCCGATCTTTGCACTCAATACTGCCCGTATAGGGAACGTCGCCGAGTATGGCTTTTACCAATGTAGACTTTCCGGCGCCGTTTTTTCCGATTACGGCATTTAAAGTCCCACAGTGAATGTGCAGATTTACATCCGTTAATATCTCCTGTGTGCCGATCGCAACACCTAGCTGTTTGATTTTGATGCAGTGCAGCCCGCATGGTTGTATGATTTTGCGCATAATTAACTCCTGAATTTATTTTGATTTCTGTTCGGTTGATTCGTATATCCGTTTCATCTGCTCCAGATTCCCTCTCATTGCATGCAGATAACTGTCCGCATCATAATCTCCCCGCACACAGGTATCCAGATAAATGACCTGAACGTCCGCTTCCCGTTGGACAGCCTCGCACATCTTTCTGCCATACAGCTCTTCCGCCAGAATCACGCCGGCTTTTTGTTCCCGTATCTGCTCAAGCAGCTGTGCCACCTCTCCGGCGCCGATCTGTCGTTCCTCATCCAGATCCATGCCGCCGGCAACCGTAAGACCATAATCTCTCGCTATATATGCAAAAGCTTCATGAAATATCAGTATATTTGCTGCTTTGCAGCGTGCGGCAATCGTCTGCTGGCTGCTTTGCAGCTCTTCCAGTTTTGCGATATACTGCCTGCTGTTTTTTCTGTACAGATCGGCATGCACGGCATCCAGCGCTGCCAGCTGCTCCGTAATCGTGCGTACCTGTATGCAGTGGTCCGCAATGCTCATCCAGGCATGCGCGTTATCATCTAATAACCGCACCTGCGCACTGGCGTCGATTACCTCCAGCTTTGGATACTGCTTTGCTGTGT
This sequence comes from Eubacterium plexicaudatum ASF492, assembly GCF_000364225.2. GTDB lineage: Bacteria > Bacillota > Clostridia > Lachnospirales > Lachnospiraceae > Eubacterium_J > Eubacterium_J plexicaudatum. The sequence continues at coordinate 655,612 of NZ_AQFT02000001.1, read as the reverse complement.
CCGCCAGAAAGTTTTCAATTCCTCCTCCGTTCACAATAAACGCATCCGCAAATGAAAGCTTGCGCATATCCTCTGTCGTCAGCTGATAATCGTGCATGCATCCGGTCTGCGGTTCGCTTAAATTCTGCAGCCGTACGCCGTCACAGTCACCCACAATGTTTTTTGCCGCAATATACATCGGATAAAAAGACGTCAGAATATAAAAATCCGATTCACAAGCATCGGCCTGTGCTGCGCTACGTTCTCCTGTGACATAAAAATTTGTCAGAATCATACTTGCAGCCATCAGCACAAACAGCATCCCCGCCACAAACGTATATTTTTGTTTCATGCCTTTCCTTTCTGCTCCGGTTCCGTCCATCCGATCAGCTCGTCCATAACCTGCCATATTTCATCTCTGCCTTGTTTTGTCTCGGCAGAAAACGGAATCAGACGGTCATCCGGCCCGAGTCCCAGCCCTTCCCGCACTTCTTTTACCGCTTTTTGAACCTGACTGCGTTTGAGCTTATCCAGTTTGGTCGCGATAATAATCGGACGATACCCCTGATATACGATCCATTCATACATCGTTTTATCGTTTCCGGACGGCTTATGCCGGATATCGACAAGCAGAAATACCGCCTGCAGCTGTTTGGAGCCCTGCAGATATCGTTCTATCATTCTTCCCCATTTTACCCGTTCCGATTCCGGTACTTTTGCAAAACCATATCCCGGAAGATCTACGAGATACATCGCACCGTTAATATTATAAAAGTTAATGGTCTGCGTCTTTCCGGGCTGTGATGAAGTGCGCGCCAGAGACTTGCGGTTCATCAGCGCATTGATCAATGATGATTTTCCTACATTGGACTTCCCGGCAAACGCAATTTCCGGCAATATATGATCCGGGAGTTTACTCGTAATCCCACATACGGTTTCCAGTTCCACATTTCTTATAATCATTCCGTTCTCCTTAAACATGATTACCGTATTACGCACATGCGCATTGTCGGTTGTCAATTCTGCCTTTTATTTTCTTACAAATGCCACATCCAGTACTTCTTTCATCCGCTCTGTTAAAACAATATTAATTCCTCTTTTAATTTCATCGTCTATCTCGGACAAATCTTTTTCATTTTTCTTTGGTATGCAGACCACCCGGATACCGGCATTTTTGGCTGCAAGCAGCTTTTCTTTTAAGCCACCGATCGGAAGCACTCTGCCCCGCAGTGTAATTTCTCCTGTCATAGCCACATCCGCACGTACCGGAATACCCGTTACCGCCGATAACAGCGCTACCGACATCGTAATTCCGGCCGACGGCCCGTCTTTTGGCGTTGCGCCTTCCGGAATATGAATATGAAAGTCGTGTTTTGTAAAATAATCGTCCTTGATATGATACTCCTCACTTAACGCGCGAACGCAGCTTAACGCTGCCATTGCGGATTCTTTCATAACGTCGCCCAGTTTGCCGGTCAGTTTCATCTCTCCTTTTCCCGGCATACAGTTTACTTCTACTTCCAGCGTAACTCCACCAACGCTTGTCCATGCCAGTCCTCTGACGATGCCCACATCGTCTTTCTCATTCACAGATTCCGGCGTATAACGGATAATACCCAGATATTTTTCCAGATTGCTGCCTGTCACGCGAACATTTTCGCGCTCTTTTTCGTAAATCATTCTTGCTGCTTTGCGGCAGACCGCTCCGATTTTACGCTCCAGATTCCGCACACCGGCTTCTTTCGTATAGCCGCTTATGATTTTCACAAGCGCCTTATCGCTGATCGTCAGCTGATCTTTTTTCAAACCATTCTTTTTCATCTGCTTTGCCAGCAAATGCTCCTGGGCTATATGCAGCTTTTCATTTTCCGTATAGCCGGACACCTCGATCAATTCCATACGGTCCAAAAGCGGTCTTGGAATGCTGCCTGCATCATTGGCCGTCGCAATAAAGAGCACCTCGGACAAATCCACCGGAACTTCGATATAATGATCGCAAAAACGGCTGTTTTGCTCGCTGTCTAACACTTCCAGCAATGCGGAAGCCGGATCTCCTTTAAAATCACTGCCCAGCTTGTCAATCTCATCCAGCAGCATCAGCGGATTGTTTACACCCGCGCTTTTTAACCCGGTAATAATTCTCCCCGGCATCGCGCCTACATAAGTCTTTCTGTGACCGCGTATTTCCGCTTCATCCCGGACGCCGCCCAGGCAGATGCGGACATATTTTTTATCCAAAGCAGCCGCTACCGATCTTGCAATACTTGTCTTACCGGTTCCCGGAGGTCCTACCAGACAGATAATCGGACTGTCGCCTTTTCCGGTCAGATTTCGTACCGCAAGAAATTCCAGTACACGTTCTTTTACTTTTTTCATACCATAATGGTCTTCGTTTAAAATACGCTCCGCATTTTTAATATCTTTATTGTCTTTTGAGCCTTTTTTCCATGGAAGTTCGAGTAACGCTTCGATATACCCGCGAATGACGGCGCTTTCGGAAGAACTCGCCGGAAGGTTTTGAAACCGATTGATCTCTTCGTATAATTTCTCTTTAATTTCTTTATCAGCCCTTAATTTTTCTGCTTTTGCCCGAAATTTTTCCACATCGGTATCCGTATTCGTCTCTCCCAGTTCCTGACGAATCAAATGCAGCTGTTCCCGCAAAATATATTCTCTCTGATTTTTATCCACCGCACTTTTCAGTTTTTTCTGAAAATCGTTGCGGATGGCAATCACTTCCAGCTCATTTAACAAAATGCCCATAAAAACTTCATAGCGCTGCATCAGATTAACAGCCGATAATATCTGCTGTTTGTGCTCATAATGCAGCGGCAGACTGTTTGCCGCCAAATCAATCATGGCCTCTACCTGCCTGATTTCGTCTATCTGTTTTAAAAAATCACGGCCGGTGCGCGGATTCAGCTGGCAGTATTTATAAATCGTCTCCTTCATACTCATCAGCATTGCTTCTAACGCCTGCGGCATGATTTCACCCAGAGCTTCTTCGTCAAAGCGCTGCACCTGTACCATATAAAACCCGGTATGATCTACAATTTCCTGCAGCCCCGCACGCTCCAGGCCTTCCACAAGCACACGCACAATATTGTTCGGCATTCGGATCAGCTGTTTGATCTTTGCAATGCAACCCACCTCATAAAAGTCTTCCTGAACAGGTTCCTCCACATCGTTGTTTTTTAATGTCACCAGAAATATTTTTTCGTCTTTCTGCATGGCTTCTTCGACCGCATGAATGGAATGCGGCTTACTGATATCAAAATGAATAATCATCCCCGGAAGGATTACCATCCCGCGTAGGGATACCGAAGGCATAACTTTCATTATTTCACACATATTGTCCGACCTCCTTTTTTCCATTTTGTGCGTTCATTCGGAAAGCAAAAAAAGGAGACCCGTTATGGTTCTCCCTTCCGCTGCAGACAAATACGATTAAGCGCTCTTATACTCAATCAAAGGTTCTCCGGTTTTATCCACCGCATCCCTTGTGATTGTGCACTTACGGATCGTATCGTCCGATGGAATCCGGTACATCAGGTCCATCAATGTACTTTCCATAATCGCACGCAGACCTCTGGCACCGGTCTTACGTTCCAGCGATTTGTCTGCAATCGCTTCAATTGCATCTTCTGCAAATTCCAGTTCTATACCGTCCAGTTCAAACAGCTTGCAGTACTGTTTGATCAGAGAGTTTTTCGGCTCGGTTAAAATCTGCTTCAACGCTGTCTTATCCAGCGAATCAAGAGAAACCATAACCGGCACACGCCCGACAAACTCCGGAATCAGTCCAAATTTTACCAGATCCTGCGGCAATGTCTGCTTTAACGCCTCTCCAACATTTCTTTTGGATATTTCGGAAATTTCCGCATTAAAACCAATCGACTTCTGGTCCATCCGCGTCTCAATAATCTTTTCCAATCCGTCAAAAGCGCCTCCGCATAAGAACAGGATATTCGTCGTATCAATCTGAATCAATTCCTGCTGCGGATGTTTTCTGCCTCCCTGCGGAGGCACCGACGCATTTGTACCTTCCAGAATTTTCAGCAGCGCCTGCTGAACTCCTTCGCCGGAAACATCTCTTGTAATAGACACATTTTCCGATTTTTTTGTAATTTTATCTATTTCGTCAATATAAATAATGCCATACTGTGCACGTTCAATGTCATACTCTGCCGACTGGATCAGTTTCAGCAAAATATTTTCCACATCTTCTCCAACGTAGCCTGCCTCTGTCAGTGTCGTTGCATCCGCAATAGCAAACGGAACGTTCAGCACCCGCGCCAACGTCTGTGCCAGCAGCGTTTTGCCCGAACCGGTAGGTCCCAGCATCAAAATGTTGCTCTTTTGCAATTCCACATCATCCAGCTGTGCATCCGCAAGTATCCGTTTATAATGATTATAAACTGCAACAGATAACACCTTTTTCGCCTCATCCTGACCGATTACATAATCATCCAGAAAAGCTTTGAGCTTTTCCGGCTTCTGAAGATTAATTTCAAACGGAGTTTCAATTTCCGCATCAATGTCCATATCCATCTCCGCTTCTTCTCTTGCAAATTCCTCTTCTATAATCTCGGAGCAGATATCCACACATTCATCACAGATATACGCTCCATTTGGTCCGGCAATCAGCTTCCGTACCTGCTCCTGCGGCTTTCCGCAGAAGGAACACCTTACTTTGCTGTCGCTGATTTTGCCTGGCATCATTTCACCCCTTTTGATCTATACTTACTCACGATTCATCACTATGCTGTCAATGAGACCATATTCCAACGCTTCCTGCGCATCCATGAAATGATCCCGTTCCGTATCCTGCGCAATGATATCTACCGGTTTACCGGTATTTGCCGCCAGCATCTCATTCAGCTTTTTCTTTGTCTTTAATATATTCTCTGCTACAATCTGAATCTCCGTCGCCTGTCCTCTTGCTCCTCCGGACGGCTGATGAATCATAATTTCAGCATTTGGAAGCGCCAAACGCTTTCCTTTTGCTCCGCCAGCCAGCAGAAATGCTCCCATACTTGCTGCCAGTCCAATACAGATCGTAGAAACGTCGCATTTAATATACTGCATCGTATCATAGATCGCCAGTCCCGCAGTAACACTTCCGCCCGGAGAATTGATATACAGGTGAATATCTTTACCCGGATCTTCCGATTCCAAAAACAGAAGCTGTGCAACCGTAAGGCTTGCAGATACGTCCGTTACCTCTTCTCCAAGGAAAATAATCCTGTCTTTCAACAGGCGAGAATAGATATCGTAACTGCGTTCGCCACGGCTTGTCTGCTCAATGACATAAGGTACCAGACTCATATTAATTCCTCCATTTTTAATTATGCTTCCTCACTGCCTTCTTCTTTTTCTTCCGGCTCCTGTTCTACGGCATGCTCCATAATAATTCCGACAGCCTTTTCAATTGACAGATTTCTTTCAATGCTTTCTTTATCTTCGTCGCTTAAAAACTCTTTCATTTTTTCGCCGGTCATGCCATAAACCGCTGCCATCTTTTCAATCTGCGCATCCATTTCTTCTTCGGTAACCTGAATGTTTTCTTCTTTTGCAATCTTTTCCAATACAAGACTGCTCTGAATCCGCTGGAGCGCTTCAGGACGTACCTGTTCTTTCATCCGGTCAATACTGGAACCGGAAAACTGCATATACTGATCCAGTGTCAGACCCTGCTGAGAAATACGGCCTTCAAATTCCTGAATCATGCTCTCGCACTGCATCTCAACCATCGGTTCCGGAATGTCCATTTCGGATGCGTCAATAACCTTTTGAATTGCCTCATCCTCTTTTGCGCCTTTGATCGTATCTTCTTTGCGTTTCAGCAATTTCTTACGTACGTCTTCTTTATATTCTTCTACCGTTTCAAATTCGGAAATGTCGGAAACAAATTCATCATTTAATTCCGGTACTTCCTTCGCCTTAATGGTATGAATCTTTACCTGGAATACCGCCAGCTTGCCAGCCAGTTCCTGCGCATGATACTGTTCCGGGAATGTTACATGCACTTCGACATCATCTCCGACATTTTTCCCGATCAGCTGTTCTTCAAAATTGTCAATAAACGAATGCGAACCGATCTCCAGAGAATGGTTCTCACCCTTGCCGCCGTCAAACGGCACCCCATCTACGAAGCCTTCAAAATCAATCACAACGGTATCACCGTCTTCAACCGCACGATCCGTTACATCTATCGTACGCGCCTGCATATTTCTTGTATTTTCAATCTCGGCATCTACTTCTTCATCCGTAATCGCCGCCTCAGCCTTCGTTACGGTTACGCCTTTGTATTCTCCTAATGTAACTTCCGGCTTTACTGCCACCTCAGCCGTAAACACAAATTCTTTGCCTTTTTCAATCTGTGTCACTTCAATTTCAGGACGAGACACGATTTCCAGCCCGGATTCGTCCATCGCCTGCGGATATTCCTCATTGATTACAATATTTGCCGCATCGTCATAAAATACTTCCGGACCATAAACCTTTTCAATCATTGCTCTCGGAACTTTACCCTTACGAAATCCCGGGATATTAATTCTGCTTCTCTGCTTCTTATAAGCTTCCTGCATTGCCTTTTCAAACTTATCAGCGGAAACTGTAATGGTAAGCTTTGCCATGTTCTTCTCTAAATTTTCCACCTGTACACTCATTCTTTTTATTTCCTCCTTAAAGCTTGTAAGAAACGCACCGTGTGCAGTTTCTCCAGCTGTTATTCCAGCTATTTACAGTCATTTATAGATTATAACACAGTGCTTTTTAAATTACCAGCACTTTTTCGGAAAAATATTATTTGCGGATAATGTGTGGGGGCTGGCTGTTGATCATTGACTTTTGTGGGTCTGGCTATTATACTGTAAATAGTTAATTCTATTATGAAAGTGAATGATGCAATATGAAAAAAAATATATCAGATACCAACAGCCACCAGGTCTTATGGAATATCATATTTTTGCTCGGATGTGAAGTATTCGCTGCTCTTTGTGCTTTTATAACAAACAGCGTCCTGCTGACTTTCCTGTCTATCACCTTTACTTCCATTTTCAGCATATGCGCCATCTCATGTACCGAAAAGCAACCGGAAACATTTGTAAAAAAATTTATGAACATAAACAAACTCCTTGTATATTCTGTTTTTATTGCAATTGCCCTCAGTCCGTTTGTTTTCGGTGTGATTGCAAATGAAATCACTTTTTTGGACGCAAGAGGTCTCGTAAAAGAACTATGCAAAAATGCCCTGCCCAATTTCTTCGGGGCTTTAATCGTATGTTCGCTTATCTCTCATTTATCAAAATTTAATAATGAAGAAATTATTTTATCCATATTAAAATCACACCGGGCATTTTTTGAAATTTATTTACGTTTTAGTTTTATGGGAGCATTTTTAAATTGCATTAATTATAATGTAGAGACTCCTATGTTTGTTGTAAACAGTTTGAACAAAGTGCATCTGTTTGTCGTAGTATTCTCCGCCTCCGTTCTGTTGAGTGTACTTGTACTTCGATTCACGGACAAAACACCTTTTAAAAATACCGCCCTGGAAGTTTATCCGACCTGGACCTTGTTATATGCACTGCTGTTTCTCATTTCATGCGGTTTTTCTCCAATTGTTCTGAAAAACGCAAAACATGAGGTCGTATTACTTTTGTTTAATACCATCACAGCTTTATGCATAGTCTGGTTTTTCAGTTATTTGATCCGAAATAAGACAACGAAATCATCCTGGCTAAGTCAGTATGCCGCTCCTCTTATGTTCAGTTTTTTTCGATTGTCAATCTGGTATACAACTTATGGTCAGACAGTTTTGAAGCAGATTTAAAAATGCAGCTTTTATCCGGCTGCTGCATTCTGGTATTTGCATTATTTTTACTGCTATACACAAAAAACAAACGTACGCCCTGACAGAACCCGGAAAAAACATCTGCACAAACTGCGCAGATGTTTTTCATTTTTCCTGCTCTTTCACCTGCCGATCATACCATTCCGTAAGTTCTTCAAATTTCAGAATTTTTTATGCCCTTCAAGAATATTCTTTTCGATCAGTTCATCGTGAAATCTGTCATTTATATAATCCATATAATCATTTTTATTATAATCGTCGTTACTGCTGTCATACATTTCTTTTTTCGCATATTTTCAATTAATTTTTCCGTATTAAATTCCGTATCCACACATATTTCTCGGACATATTTTTCCGCTTCAAGAGCTGCAACCCGTTGTGTCGTCATAGGAAATAACCAGAGAAAGCCATATGCTAATACCACAAAAACAGCAGATATAAAATAAATACCGCTTTTATTTCTGACCCATATAGATGTTCTCCCGCATTTGAATATTTTTTGTACCCCTCATCCGGTCCCGTATCCGATTTTATCAGTATTTTATCCCTGAACATGATTAACACCGTAAAAAGAGTCACATTCATTATAATGAAAACAAGTTCGCCCAGAATCAGTGAATCCGTTAATTTAAACCACGACAGCCAATAAATACTTGACAGCAATATGGCAGGGACATCAACAAGCATTATAAAAATAAATACTCATTTGGCTTCAATGCCAATAAGTAAAAAAACAGGAGTGTCAGCTGAAGAAACACAAAATAATAAAAGTGGATCTCCAATTGTATATTATGTATCCTGCAATACATCGTATACATAATAACATAAATAGAAGAAATAATTGCCAATAAGTACGTATTAAACAAATGCAGCATATTTATAATCTGATTTATCCAGCGTATGGACGGATCATGATCCCTTACATCCTCACTCTGCTGCTGTTCTTCCCGTTGATATAAGAATACAAATGCCGCACATACCGGCACGAACAAACATACAAGCGCTTCCAGTTCCATATCTCTAAGCACCTGAAAATCAGGAATAACCGATCGTGCAATATAAAACATTACCAAAGGACCTATTGTTCCAGCCAAATTAAAAATCAAGTTCCATTTCATATAACTGTCATCGGCGTCAAATTCACATTTCTTTTTTCTATATAAGCCAAAAGCGGCGGTAATACTGCTACCAATTCAATATAAGCAACAACTCCTGCAGGATAGTTATACAAAATTTCCAACGCTGCATACACAAAATCAACGTTAAATAAGCAAAACAAAGAATACATCACCGGAAGAGCAGTTACGCCATTTACAATTTTCTTATATTTTTCCTCCGGTTTGACAATAATTGCATTGCACCCGAAAGCTAGAATAAAGGAAAACAATTCCAGTACCGTTGATAAATTACTTTTATTCGCGTTTTTCAGACATAACACAATAATAATGCCAAAAATAACAACCCTATATTTTTTATTATAATTTGTATGCTATCCATATGTATGTTTTCCTTTCGGTATAATAGTTCTAATTTTTGATCTAATTATAACATACGTATGAACTACGTGCAACGTATAACAGAAATACAACAAAAACGAAAATGTTATATGAGAAAAGTGATCTGGCCGTTACAAGAGCGTATAATCTTCCATATGCCATTGATTACAATTACTGCCGGATATACTTTTGCGCTCAATAAAACACTACCCCAAAGCCACGAATAAACGGAATTTTCAAAGTGGATCAATGATATGGCAAAGATATTTCCTCAATGGATGCACTGCCCTATCTGCTCACTTTTCATATGTAATACACTATGTATTTTCTGCACCATATTGCAACGCCAGTTTCTCCATATCCTTAAAATCTATATTTCCTTCATAGACAAATGCTACTGTTTAGGATGCGATATTTGTGTAACATAATAAAATAATCTGTTTCAAACAGTACGCAAAAAAAGGCTTATGCTTATTATTTCCATAATCTGATTTAGATATTCTACTCTCTATTTCTTAGATAATTCAAATATTTTCATCTATAACAAGCCATTCCATGATTTTCCCCTATTTAATACTGCAGAAAAAGAGATAGTCTCCTATCTCTTTTATTAATACGGTTTTTAAGGCTCTGTAATCTCTATAATGATCATTTAACCCGATTACAACATCGGACGGATTCGACTCATTTGTACCGTCCACACACCACCCTTTTATATTAATATATTCATGTTCACCTAAAACCTGTTTCGATAACGTATTTTGCCAGTCATCAGAAAAAACAAAATTAACCTCGGCATTTTTTCTGTCAGCCGGTACACATATGAACCTTTTTATTCTTCAAATACACCACAAATAACAGCATCCATACTAAAAATCCAAGTGCAAGCACAACATAAACCGCATGACCATCTGTATCACTTCTTTGATATAGTTGATTCAAATAATCGGGATACAGTACAGACGCCGGAATTGATGCCACAGTTGACTTTGCTGCTGAAAAAAATTACTGAGTATAGAAACCCCTGTATCTGTCCGTTTATCTAAAAAAGTAAAAACTCCTTGTATTCCACACGGAATCAATACACACATGTATTTTGTCACGTCATTTCTGATATTGTCCCTACGATACTGTTTTTTTATAGCTTTAATGGAAATAATATACGAAAAGATGCACACAGTTATTACAGCAAGTGGCGTTGACAATCCGATTAATATTAAAGCTGCCAATTCCGTGTTTTTTACTGATAAATTCCTATCATGCAATAATTTCATACCTATCAGCATAATATAAAATCCGCTCCACCATTGCCAACACGTAATATTATGCCATACTTCAAATGCTTTATCGCTCGTTAGCAGCACCGCTGCAAGCGCGATCCCAAATCTATATAGATCACTTTCTACAAACCATCTAAAATCTTTAGAACAAATTTTAGCCACAAAAACCGTTTCTATTGCTAACGCTGTAAACATCATGAAATAAGGCACTAACTGTATACCCTGTCCTAAAAGTCTGCTCATCATCAATGAAACCCAGGTCACAAACTGTGGAATGATCTGTATATATCCTGTATTTGGTATAAAAACAGAAAATAACCCTTTTTCCAACACTCTGTTCAAAAAGCAGCTTGCGTCTTCTCCCATTAAATAGGTATTTCCCAATACAACAAACTGTCTGGAAGCTATCATAATAAATACAACCAGCCAGAATGCCAGCATCATCCTTTTTCCTTATCTAAAGACAATGTACGTATCATCTAACAATCCTTTCTTTCCATACTTAATGATCCCTATAAATTCTATTATGAAACAGATCAGGATAATCACTGTAAAACATATCAAACATGTTTCTCAAATACTCGCAATCTGTTTCCGTAAATTCCCTGTTTTTTTCATACATAGAAACAGTTACATTACCTTCCAAGGCATAATCTTTGATATAACTATAATGACTGCTTAATTCTCTGCCCTCAATAAATTCTTCAGCTAATAGACCGATTACTCGCTGTGATTCTTCTCCCAAATGATATTGCACAGGATCTGCAATTAAGATAACATCTGCATTCAAAAAATCTCTGGAAAATCCGTCCCTTAAATCCACATGACTGGAAACATACACATTTTGGACTGCTAACAGTTTATCTGGCATATATGCCTTTCTGACTAAATCATCATTTAAAATCGTGGAACTCGAAAGAATATACACCGTTTTTCCTTCTTCCGCCAATTCATCTATATCATTAACCATTCGTTGTATTTGAGGTATGTCATCACGTATTAGAGGCGCTATGCGCTGGTTTGTAAATAAACTTCCCAGGTTCACCACAGGATTCACATAGATCACCGACTGTATAAAATTAAATGCTATCAAACACATTGCACATTTGAAAATATGTATTCCATAACTGGCACGATATATTGCATATCCCCCTGCGCATGCAAAGATCATAATCGGCACAATCGTTATATAATAGTGATGATTTCCCATACTTTGCACTTTGTAAAATAGGTATGTAGATATACAAAATGAACTTAATAAAAATATGCCAATAGATAATCCTTTTTTTCTTCTCAGGCAGTACATGACGCCTATAACAGCTATGAATAAAATAATCGCTCCATAATACACTACCAATCGTTGATAATTGTGAATCATTCCACCACTTTGATAAGCAGAATACGCAACGAAAATTGTGCCTTTTGAACTATTGATCAAAAATCCCCGAAAAAAAACTAATAATGGAATCAACATCGTACCAATAATCACAATTCCATTTTTCATTACATTGAATAAAAACTCTTTTTATTTTCTGATGATGCAAGCAGGAACTGCCAGATACACATAAGAATAACGCCTATGCCTACACCAAGAACCGCAAATAAAAAGTACCTTCTTCCAAGCATACTCAGCAATAGCGAAACTGCCAGCAAAACATCTTTTTTCACCTCCACTTTGGCAAAAGAAAATTACATACTATAAGATAACTAAGTGATAAATTTAATAGTGCAAACGCATCCAAGTATCCTAATAAAACAGGCAAATAAAAAACCGGTATCATAATAATAGCTGCAAATAATGCGCTTATGCATGGCTTTACATTACAGTCAATCAATGTAATGAGACTTTCCACACATCCCAAAATTGCTATATAAGTAAAACTTATAAACATATTGTATATAATCAAAGCATACATTGGGAAATCTTTGCCTAAAACTCTTAATGGCAACGCCAAAATACATGGTATAAGCTGATTATATTCGTCTGCGTTTATACTATAATATAGATTTTGCAGTGTCTGAATCGGCTGTTGAAAGATAAGATCACTAATTTCGATTGCAACACCCCAATACCCTCCAAAATCCCAAAACCGAATATATCTTTCTTTTAATAATACAGAAAGTATTAAAATATTTGAAAGAAAGTAAAGAACCGCCATAATAACCTTTTGCGTTCTTTTCCATGATTTCATTCTAGCTGTTTGTCTGGTTTCTTTTAAAACCAAATAAACAAAAAATAAAACAAAAACATTATTCCAACACAAATCAGCACACCTAAAATTTTATTGTGTTCATAAAAGGAACTTATGATTCCAACTACCAATCCAAAACCTGTTATAAAAAAACACCAGCCTTTTTTCACCTTTTTCATCATAAACATTCCAAATCCCTTTATTGTTCCTTATTCTCTTCTATGTTTAGTCTTTCTGCCTCATATGTTCTATTACTGATAATATAACGTGGTCTGGCTTTGACCTCTAAATATATTTTGCCTATATACTCACCCAAAACACCCAAACATATCAGCTGAATGCCTCCTATAAAGCAAATAACGCTTGTCATACTTGTCCATCCGGCAACTGTCTCACCCATCACATATTGTACGATAGACCATATAACAATACAAAAACTCATGATCGCTAAAAATATCCCCATTTCCGTTATGATATGAACCGGTTTAACACTAAGACTTGTAATTCCATCAAACGCCAGAGTCAACATTTTCGATATAGTATAATGTGAATCTCCTGCAATCCGTTCCTGCCGTTCATAAAATACACAGGTACTTCTAAACCCAACTAATGGAAACATCCCTCGTAAAAATAAATTTACCTCTTTAAAATCCGAAAAATTTTGGAGAACTTTGGATGACACTAACCTGTAATCAGCATGATTATAAATGACTTCAGCACCCATCTTATTTAGAAGTCTGTAAAAAAATTCTGCTGTAAAACGTTTAAAAAATGTATCCGTTTTCCGTTCTGCCCTGACACCGTATACTATGTCATACCCATGATAATATTCTTCAAGCATGGCATCCATCGCATTCAAATCATCTTGCCCGTCACAATCAATACTAATTGTAATATCACAAAAATCTTTAGCTTCCATTAATCCGGCTAATACAGCATTTTGATGTCCCCTATTGCGACTTTGTGCAATTCCAATATAATATTTATTTTCTTTCGCTAATTCATATATAATATCCCATGTATGGTCTTTGCTTCCGTCATCTACAAATAAAATCCGACTTTCTTCCTTTACCTGACCCGTCCGAATCAGAAATTGAAGCTTTTTTAAAAACATCTTACTCGTGATAGGCAAAACCGCTTCTTCATTATAACAAGGTATAATTATGTATAAAATTGCTTTTTCTACTTGCATTGCTCCCTCCATATTGTTCTGTATCTTTTATGAAATAGCATTTTTTTCATGTCTGATTACAAAACACAATTTCTTCCTTACACAAGATTCTAATTTCGCAAGCAGCCAGCCTGCTGAAAAGTCAGCCATAATTACTATAACACGACTTTACAAGTTTTTGGCAAATAAAATAACGCACAGGGCACTTTCTAATGTATAATAAGTTTGCACACTAAAAAATACGAAAGAGAGTGACCTTGTACGTTAGACTTATTATACAACAAAAACAATTTAATTGGTAGACTGTATCACTATTTTTATATTTATTTTAAAACCTGTTCCATGCCTACGATTGAAACCCTGTTCCTGCTGGTATTATCCATACTGGCTATGGAGTCAGCAGATTCTATCCGTTCTTTATACAGGCATTTTTTAGCAGGGATTACGGAGAAATCCCTCAATGCATTCTACTATGTATGTTCCTATGCAAAAGCTGATTATTCCAAATTTATGAATACCACTGCTGGCATAGCGCTGAAACTTATACCGGAAAAACTCCGGCTGCAGCCTGTTTTTCTTTGCATTGATGATACGATGGTCTCTAAATTCGGCAAAAAATTTGAGGATGTCTCAAAACTCTTTGACCATGCCGCACATAATGGCTCAAACTATCTGAACGGGCATTGTTTTGTAAGCGTAATGCTCTGCGTGCCAGTTTGGAACAAAAGCAAAATTCACTATCTTTCCGTACCGCTTGGATACCGTATGTGGCAGAAAAAGGAATCCAAACTGGAACTGGCTGCATCGATGATCCGCCAGGTAATGCCGCAATTCAGAGACAGAAAAAATGTCATCATCCTGTGTGACAGCTGGTATGTAAAAAAGAACCTCGTTTCTATTGTGGACGAATATGAAAACCTTGACCTTATAGGGAATGCAAGGTCTGACTCTGCCATTTATGACCTGCCGCCGCAGCGGACCGGAAAAAGAGGACGGCCTGCACTGCACGGAAAAAAACTTTCCATTCATGATGACTTTATATTGTCCACTGAAAAAATTGGAGATTACTATATTGCTGCACGCAGCGTCCTTACAAATATTTTTGGCAGCAGAAAGGTTATGGCATATGTGACGTCGCCGGAAAAAGAATCTACCAGCAGACGTCTGTTTTTTAGCACCATTTTTCCAGAACAGCTGGAGATATTCTGTGCATGGCAGGAGAAGCCACCGCTGAACCAGACAGGCAGTGATCGTATGCAGTTTCTGCCATTGCTTCTATATGTATTCCGATGGAACATAGAAGTTAGTTATTACGAACAGAAAACATTCTGGTCACTGTGCAGCTACATGGTGCGCAGCCGTAAAGGTATAGAAATGCTGGTCAATCTGATCAACATTACATATTGCGCAATGAAGCTTCTGCCATATCAGGACGAAGCATTTTCAAAATACCAGACGGAAAGTGTGCAGGAATTCAGATTTGCCCTCAGCGGACAAATTCGCCAGCAGGTATTTTATGCCATTTTCGTGAAAAATATCGAAAACAGCATAAAATCCAAAACAATAATGAATGCCTTAAAACAGTTAATTCGGCAGCAAGGGTATCATCTATAAAAGTTGTAAAGTCGTGTTACTATAATAAAAAGCAATACCAATTCAATGTTGGACAAAGCAATACCATCATAACTACTGATAATCTGTTCGGAAATGACATGATGTAAAAGATATATGGCAAAAGAATATCTGCTAAGCCATTCAAATATATTTTTTTGCCACCAGCATAATTTTCCTTCCAATTGTTCTCCTAAAAAATCACACGTTAGATAACAGGTCATTCCCCTGACCGTAACAATATAAATCAAAAAGCGATCCGCAAGAGGAACAAACAACAGCATTACTGTAATAACTAAAACAGACAGGCAAACCACCTTTTTCACCTTTCCACAATATTCTGCCAGGTACATACCAAATACAAATTCCGGCAATCGAACCCATATATTCTGAAATTTACTTTCCAAAAAAACATATTTATGAATAACAATAAAGTAAATCATTATTACCAGAAACGCCGTTATTTTCGGATATTTCTTTACACCTGTCTGCAATAGCGGAAACAAAAGATACATAAATAATAAACACCCTAAAAACCATTCTCCCAAAAGATAAAACGTTGGAAGCACTCCTGCAAAATACCCATCAATGCCTATTATTGTTAATAACGCCGTCCAATGTTCCGGTTGTGCAACAAACGGATGTATGGATTTATATTTCAGAAAATAATAGATAAGTACAATAAAATACGCTAACCAAAACAAAGGAAAAATTGCCAAAAACCTCTTTTTATAAAAGCTTTTGAAATCTCTCCGAGCAGATTGCATCAAAGTTGCGCCTGATAAAATAAAAAAAAGCGGAACTCCGATATCTGCATATGAGCCATTTGCATTGTATATACCAAACAGTATCTTTCCGGGAATATTATGAGCAGCCAGCGAAACATTAAAATGGAAAATTAGAATCACCAGCATCCCTGTTACCCGTATAAAATCGTACTTAAATATCCGCTTATTTTTCATCTCTTTTTCCATAATGTACCTCGACTCACCAAATCATTCTCATTTGCGCAGCCTGTTAATTACATCCATACGATGTTCCAGTTCTGCTGCACGCCTGTCCAACTCCTCATTACTTAGTTTTAAATCGTTTTCTAAAATACGGACTTTTTCATTTAAACTGTTAATTACGTCCATACGATGGACTAATTCCGCTGCACGTCTCTCCAACTCTTCTTCTGCTAATTTCAGTCTGTTTTCCTTATCTGCTTTTTCCTCACAGATTTGATTAATCACGTCCATACGGTGCTCCAACTCTTTTTCACGTCTTTCCGATTCTTCAAGTGCTAATTTCCGTTCATTTTTCAGAATATCTATCTGGCACATGCAATCTTCAAGACGTGTCTCCAGCTGTTTCACCATATTACGGCATTTAATTGCTTCTGCACGGCAATAATTTAATTCATCCAGCATTGGCATGTATTCTTCCCTTAAATGAAGACTGACCATAGAAAGTGATTGCTCCGGCAAATCTGCATTACTGGCAATTGCTATCACATATTTGCCTTCCGGTTGATAACGCTTTTTATTTTTATGATATAGAATCGTTTCTTCGTTTTCGTCCTTGTCAATCATACAAACAACTTCCAGATACTGACGATATAACCTGATATTTCTGAATTTGGTTTTTAATAAGTCCAAAAACTCTTCTACATAAAGTTCATGAACGTGGAAATGATTATGAAAATGATATCTGTCCGTATATTCCTTTTTATTCGGACTGGACATAATCAATAATCCATCCCGTTTTAAAATCCGTTTTATCTCTGACATAAATTTCAGCTGAATATATTCGGAAACATGCTCAATTGTTTCAAAAGAAATCACTACATCTACTGTTTGACTTTCTATAAAATCTAATTTTTCTACACTTCCCTGTATGTACTGAATGTTCTCTGCATCGGAATATTTTTCTTTTGCATTTATGATTGTCCTGTTATCTATATCAACACCAATCACCGATTTCGCTGTTCGCGCCAACAGATAACTTCCATAGCCTTCTCCGCAGGCAGCGTCCAAGACTACTTTTCCTTTTACAAATCTACAGGCCGTATAGTATCTTTCCATATGTTCCAGTTCCAATTCATCATCCTGACTTTCCGGAATAAAACGTTCACCTGTCACAACTATTTCAGACATACTCATAATCTCCAATCACTACATTTTGTTTTATTCAAAAAATCTTATCCGTTAACCTCTACATACTTTAAAAACCTTTCCTTTAGCATTCTGTCTTCCAACAACTGTTCTTCAGGATTTGTCATTCCTGCTTCCCGACACGCATCCATATATATAAGCATCATCCAAAACACCTTATCATTACCCTGCAAATTCAACGATTCTGCCAATTTTACAACATCTGTCTGCTCTCTATCGTCTGTCGTTAACACGGTTCGATAAAATCGCCTCAGGTTTGCCGCCCATACCCAAACAATTTCAAACAACATTGCCTTTCTGTCAGAAGAAATAGTATTCGCACCGTGCACACGATACTGCAGCAATGGCTCCTGCAAAATCACACAATCTGTTGCTTCAGCCGCACGCAGTGCATAGTCCCAGTCGTGCGCAAACCGCAAATTACGCATTCCGCCAATTTTTTCATACAATCTTCTACGAATGAGAAAATTACTTGTGGTTGATATAAAATTTGCCATAATCAAATTTGCTCTGAAATCATCTTGCGATTTCAATGAAAGTTCCGGATGCCGCACCAGCCAGGGTTCCATATTTTTCCATCCTTTTTTTGTTCCCAACAGTTTTCCTTTTTCATTAATCACACTTAAATAGGTGCAGGCAAAATCAATTTCCTTATGTTCTTCCATATAACGGATCATCCGCTCAAACCTTTGCGGCTCATACAGGTCATCAGAATTTAAAATTGCCAGATAATCTCCTTTTGCCATAGACAATCCCCGGTTAATGGCCCGATGCGCCCCTGCATTTTCCTGTCTATAAACAGATATACGTCTGTCAGTATACGCACGTGCTTTCTCAAAAGACTTGTCTGTCGATCCATCATCTATAATAATCAGTTCCCAGGACCGGTAGATCTGATCCAATACGCTTTGTATTGCCTGATCGATAAACTTTTCATGATTATATAAGGGAATGATAACAGACAATAATGGGCCTTCTGTTTTTTTGTGAAACTTCCCGACTTTCTGTTTTAACAAATGCATCATAGTATCCTTTCTGCCTGTTCTTCTTTTTCAATCAGTTTTATGTTCCTGGGTACAAGCTTTCCCCTTCCTTCTTGATAAAGGCAATCATCCACACATTTAATAACCAAAGCATCCGAAACAAATTGAATTTGCTCATGGTTTGCATAAGTACCTTCCGCCAAAGCAACATCTACCGGATAATCTCCTGTATGCAAATCCGGAAATATCAGCTGCCATGCAAACCGATAAATTTTTCCTGGCTTTATAGGCTCCACTCTAACTTTTTCAAATACGGTGTTTGTCACTACCAATTCATTGCCAAGTACATCCTTAATATTAAACCCCAATATCGGAAATTCAATAACACGCTTTGCCTCTATTTCCATAACGATGTTTATCTTCTGCCCAGGTCTGACCTGCGACAACAGCTTTTCTTTTCCATCCGTCAAAGCAATTTTGCAAAAATATGCTGCCTGATTTCCAAATGATAAAATACAAGTATTGTTCTCCGTCTCCTGTCCCAGCATATCATCAACATCAAGCTTTTGCTTTTGTGCATCTGTTATATCGTATCTCATAAATGACAAATATTCTTCGATAATCTCTCCCGGTGTTCCTTCTTTATATATTTTCCCATGATCCATCCAGATAACGCGGTCACAAAAGCTGGAAATAG
Organism: Eubacterium plexicaudatum ASF492; assembly: GCF_000364225.2. Lineage (GTDB taxonomy): Bacteria > Bacillota > Clostridia > Lachnospirales > Lachnospiraceae > Eubacterium_J > Eubacterium_J plexicaudatum. The sequence continues at coordinate 636,189 of NZ_AQFT02000001.1, read as the reverse complement.
CACCAGTGTCGTGGCTTACGAACAAGACCGTTCCATTTTGCGTAAATTCACGAATTTTTCGATAGCATTTTTGCTGAAAACGAACATCTCCTACACTTAATGCCTCATCCACGATCAGAATTTCCGGCTTTACATTTACTGCTACCGCAAATGCAAGCCGTACCAGCATCCCGCTTGAATATGTTTTTATAGGCTGATGAATAAAGTTACCAATATCTGCAAATTCTAAAATCCTTGGTACGCTCTCATCGATCTCTTTTTTTGATAACCCATTGATTCTGCCATTTAAGTAAATATTATCTATGCCGTTTCTTTCGGCATCAAAACCCGCGCCTAATTCCAACAATGCCGATACCGCCCCGCTCAGCCTGATATCTCCCGCCGTCGCCTTAAGCACGCCTGTAATCATTTTCAGTAAAGTGGATTTACCGGCGCCATTGCTTCCGATAATCCCCACCGTTTCTCCTTTTTCCACACAAAACGAAACATGGTCAACTGCCAGAAAATCTTTGTGATAACACTTCTTTTTACCGAACGCCTCTCTTATCCGGTCAACCGGCCTTTCATATAACTTATAAGTTTTTACAAGATCACGGACTTCTATCGTATACATGTTTTCTCCTTATTCAATAACAAACTGCTCTCTTTCTCTTATAATACATCCGCAAAATGCCCTTTCATCCTGCACATCAAAATTCGTCCAGCGCCAAAAAGCATACCGGTAATCGTCCAAAACCAAAGCATTTGTACCCAATGATGAAAAAACCACTCTCCCTGTATCAAACTCTCCCGATACCCATTTATCACATAATGGAGCGGATTTAATTTATAAAACCATGCATCTTTTTCTGCAACCATTGTATATGGCCACATCATGGGTGTCATCCACATTAGCACCTGCAAAATAATTCCCATAAACTGCCCTATATCTTTGATAAATACATTTAAAGTTGCCGTTATGTAAGATAACCCCAAGGATAATACGGCTAAGCAAACGCTAAAGTATAACATATCCAAAATATGAATCCCCACAAAGCGCCCGTAAATCCCATAAATGGCGAGTAATATAACATTAAATACAACATTAAGGATAAATGATGACAATATTTTCACCAATGGCAGCACTTCAATCCGAAATACCACTTTTTTCACAATATAACTATAAGAAGTAAAAGCAGTTGTTCCTCCAAACCATGCATCATAGAAAAATTCCACGGTATCATCCCTGCAGATAGCCATAAAATAAACGGAACATCATTTATTGGATTTGATCGAAATCCCACCTGAAAAACAAACCAAAACAAAAGAATCGTCGACAAAGGCTGGATCACACCCCAAAAAATTCCCAGATAAGATCCGGAAAACCGGCTTTTAAAATCACTTACTGCAAGTGACATAATCTGATCTGCCAATTCCCGTTTCTTACATGTACGACCATTAACATTTACTTTCATTTTGTCCTCCGTTCATTGCCATTTGGAAAGTCTGGTCATACTGCTCACATATATGGCTGATTGAAAAAAAATCTAACATGTCATCTGCGCAAACTGTTGCATTTTTTTATACTCTTCCCAGTTGTCCATAAAAGTTTTAAAATTTATATAATCCGACTCTGTCTCTTTTATAATCATTCCATTTCTGTTTTTTTGAATAAACCTTTTGGTATCCCCGGAATCCGTAGAAAAAATCGGAACTCCCATACTCATTGCCTCAATACAAACAATTGGCATCCCCTCAAAATCGGATGTGATAACCAGCGCATCAAGCATACGCATAAATTCCGGTACATTTTTTACATATGGAATTCTTACTATCCGATCCTGCATTTGATTTTTCTCCAAAAAAGAATCTACTTTATCTTTACAGGGTCCATCTCCCACCATAATAAACTGTATTCCTGTCATTCCATGTTCCAGACATGCTTTCACAAGCTTACAATATCGAAGTGGATTTTTCTGCTCTGCCAGACGTGCAAGAAAGGAAACATGTTTTTTCGTTTTATCAAGCCCATACTTTTCGCAAACCGCTTCATAAGAAATTTCAGATTTTTTAACCGTACAAATCTGCTTGTCATCTACCGTAGGATAAATAATATCTATCTTTTCTTCCGGAATCTGATAACTACTGATGAAAGTATCCCGTATCAGCTTTGTAATTGCAATAAATCGCTGAAAATTCCGCACCTGTGGATTTTTGTAATATTCAATCCACCCTGCCTTGGTATCGTATACATCCTGTGCTACAATTGGTACTCCGGAGAAAATTTCCTGTATCTGAGCCGTATGCTGTTCAAACCATGGTGAATTATTGCATAACCATATAAGATCAGGGTTGAACATTTGATTCAGTTCATAAAAAAGTTCCAAAAAATGTGTTTCCTCTGTAATCTCACGCAGATCAAAAATATAATTACAAATTCCTTTCAGCTGATAATGCAGTGAACCATGACGACTTGTATGATATTCTATTGTGATCATACAAAAATCATATTTATCCTTCATCTGCCTCATAACTTCTATTGTGTTTCTTTCAATTCCACCTACCGCCAAAAAAATCGGAATGACAAAAATCAGAGGTTTCTGTCTGTTTCTCTGTCCAAAACTTCTTCTGCTAATACGATATTCTACATCGTGACACCCTAAAAAGCCTTTTTCTGTCGGCTGAACGGTAATGCCTATTTCATGTGCAAGAACACTTTGCGTTTCCACTTTATAAGCAGGCAAACGCATATATTTTCCACATCCGGCCTCAATCCATTTATAATCAACGTTTCTTTCCAATAACGAACGATAAATTACCACATCTGCTAAATTCTGACATGCAATTTGCGGATATTCTATGTATGATTTTGATACCAGCACATAATCAATATCATAATTCAGCAAAACCATGGCAACTTGCAGTATCTGTGTAATATCCAGAGGCTCTTTGGATGGTTCATAACAATAATCTGTGTATCCCGTCTTCATATGTCCGATTTCCGAAATGATAACATCTTCCCCCAAAATAGATACCTGCTCCTGGTAGGATCGTAATAATTTTTCTTTTTGATCCGATGAAATACTTCCTCCAATTCCAATTTGAATGGTCCTTCTTTGACCATATGCATATGTTATACGCAATGGCTTTGCATTCTGCACTTTACATTCTACTCGGTGGAACATACGTGCCGCCGCACTGCGAAACATCTTATAAATTCCCATATCACCCTTTAACGCTTTCACTTTCATTTGTATTTGGAAACTTTTGCAGCCTGATGGCAATTCTTTCACTAAAATACAGGGATCATTTGTATTTGAAAAATCATATTTCCCATTATCCATCCGACACGCATTATGCCAAGAAATTTTTGCCGGCTCAAAACTTCCATCCTGCAAAATAAATCCCATGCTAACGATCTGTACCTTGCATCTTCCTTTCAGCGGAGCAACCCATAATTCTTTAACTCCTGTCTGCAAATCAAGCCTATAGGATGTCTCGGAATCATCCCAGTAAACCCATTTCCTTGCCTGCTGTTCTGTAAATCCGTGGCCTTTGTTCCAATATATTTCCTGATATGGCATTCTCATATACCGATAAGTAAAATCAGTAACATAACTTTTCCTTTACATAGACCATACTCTCTGTTAATACGATTGACGGTTCCATAAGTATAATAAAATCGAAATAATGCTGCATAAACAAAAGAACAGATTATCCGGTAAAAAGAATGATCCTTTTGCATAAGCTTTTTTTCCAGCAGGCATGTAAGACTTTTTCCTATCCGGATACTGCTTTGGATAAAATTGCCCCTGAAAGAACTATCTAACTTTTGTCCTTTTTTATACTTAAAATAAATATCCCTTATGTTTTCCACATCACTGATACATTTATCTGCCAAATCATCATGTATCTTGCAAAAAGCTACCAGCTGATCTCCGGCATTTATCTGCCGATCACAAAATTTTTCCACACTATCATATACATGATAATGATGTGCCAGAATATCCGGATCATAATAAATTTTCATTCCTGCTTTTTGCAGGCGATATCCAAGTTCGATATCTTCAAACCCATACTTATCAAATCCCGTATGAAAATAATATTCTTGCTTATGCAATAGCTTAGCCGGGACACTGATATTTGATGTATAAAAATGTCTGAAATCAACCATTTGATAGGGCGGTAATGCAATAAATCCAAACTGCTCACAACCGATTTCCGTAATATGCCGCATCAGATGATTGACCTTTATATCCGGATGCCAATCAATCCTACCCAGTGTAGCTACGTTATCCCCATACTTTAAGTAATTTTCAAAATGCCGGTTGATATAATCCTCACCCGGAAATATATCATCTCCCGTAAAAATAATCAGTTTTCCGGCTGCAATTTCTAATGCGGCATTTCGTGCTTTCCCGGCCCCTCCTTTTTATTTTGCAAAAGCTTTACCGGCAATTCCCGAACAGATTGAATTATTTGGATGGTATGATCGGTAGAATCATCATCCGAACATATAATTTCATATTCATATTTTGTAACTCTGTCGGTTTTTTTCCAGGCAGCAAAAACCTGTTCCAACACATCTTCCCTGTTATGAGTAGCGAAGATTACACTAACATCCATAATTTTTATATATGCTTCCTGCAATTACAGCCTTACTCGCATAGTATCCTGCAATTACGGTTCTCCATACTTTCCTTTCTACGGAACGAGTTCAAAACGGTCTTCTATAAAAATGTCCGGACTGTTTTTGAACTTATTCCAACATTCTTTGTTATCATATTTCCATATACCGCCTCTACAAATATCCTATAAAAATCAGCAATCGAAAAACTAAGTCATCCATCCGGTTTTGTCTATAGATACCACTAGTAACTGCCATGCAAATCCGTTTATATACACTGTCTCTATATCTGCACATCTGTTCCAATATGCCCTCGTCCTCCCTACGCATTGCCGGCACACCTGTATATACCTCTTGAAACTCCGATGCCTGTCCGGACAGTTTATGTTTTATTTTCCTGACATGTTCAATCCTGTTTCTCCAACGCAGCCTCCGGCAATTTTGCATCCCAACTTCATTGTTCTCATGCTGTCGATATAGCATATATGCCTTTTGATCAAAAATCACTTTTCCAAAATAAGCCGCTGTTAAATACATCCACCAATCATGCATGATATTACTCCCTGGCAAATGTTTCCTGACAAGCAATAATAATTCCAAATTAAATACTTCCGTACATCCCATACAAATATTTTCCACCAGAGCATTTCCAAAAGAAGCGTTCTTACCGATACGGTAATAAACCCTTTCCTGTTTCTCCAAATTCTGTGAAGCACAAATGACTTTTCCAGCGTACAAAATGGGCTGATCAGCGTAATCCATACGTTTGGATTCCTGTATCAATTTTCTTACCGCCCGTACCAGTTTTTCCTTATTCCAGACATCATCCTGATCGGCAAAAGCATAATAATCGGCTATCGTGTCCGTTCGTAACAGCAAATCATAAAAACTCCCCGCCGCACCCTTATGCTTTCCTGTATACCAAGAAAAATTTTTAAATTTCTTTGTATATGCTGAAAGTATTTCCTGTGTATGATCGGAAGAACCATCATCTCTGACAAGTATCGACACACTTACTCCCCGATCTTCCTGCATCAAAATACTGTCAAGCTGCTCTTTTAAATACTTTTCACCATTGTAGGTCGATAACAATACACGAACGGTCCTGGTTTTCATTTTTCAACGTCCCTTCCTCCTGTTCTCCTCCATTTTGTCATATATTTTCTTCATTCTGCGCACAGTAATATCCTGGCTGTATGCTTTGATCTTTTGTTGATTATACCTGCCGCATGCCTGCCTGAAATTCTCATCACTCGCCAGTCTTTCTAACGCTGCCTCAAGTATCTGCGGCTTTCCTAGTGGAAATTTCATGCCTCCTCTATCATCAATGAGTTCTCTGTTTCCACGTATGTCGGAAACCACACACACATTACCTGCAGCCATTGCCTCCATCAATGCAACTGAAAGACCTTCTTGCAAAGATGGCAAAACAAAAATATCCGTATAATGATAAAAATCTTCCATATCTGCCTGAAACCCAACCATTCGAACGCGCTGCCATATACCAAGCTCCCGTGCCTGTTTTTTCAGCCTGCCTTCTTGCTCTCCCTGTCCACAGAGCAAATAATAGATATCTTGCCTTTGCAGCCGTGACAAAGCAGTGATAACCGCCCGATGATTTTTTCTCCGACTCAATTCTCCAACGGATAACAACACCAAAGCATTTTCAGGAATCCTGAACTTTTGACAAAATTTCTTACGTGTTCTTTTTTCTGTTATCCATGCTGCGTCTTTATATCTATTAAATTTGGAAATATCAATTCCTATACCCGGAATATGATAAATACTTTTTGCTGACAAATGCCGTCTGGCAAACTGATAATCTTCAATATTTACTGTAATCAGCACATCCGTCCAATATGAAAATAACTTTTCCACCGGATAATACAGCAACCAATTTTTTAAAGAGGCACCCTTATAAAAATGAAATCCATGTGCCGTATATATGACCTTAATCTTCCTTTTATAAGCTACCATCCGAGCTAATACGGCTCCAACCGGTGAATGACAATGAAACCACACAAAATCATATCTTTCCGTTAACTTCCATAACTGAACAAATGCTTTCAGGCATTTCCCAACCGCATAAACGCTTCTTGGACAATCCCATTGATGCCATACTACATGCATCTTCTGCAGCTCCAATTTAAATCTTTTCATTCGAGTTGCATTACTCGTATTTCCTTCCATGAAGTTGCATGCAACATGTATTTCATAACCCATTTCCAACAAAATCTTGATATTGCTCATATTGAACTGATCAATCATAGATGCCACCGAAGCCAACATAAGCATTCTTTTTCCATTTACTTTATCCATCTATTTTCTCATCCGAACTGTCCGGAACTTTCAAATCATGATCTCAGACTTATACCCCATTCATAATCTCTGCTACAGATTTCATAATACGTACATACATAGAATAACTGTCTGATTTCTTTCCCTCAGCCTGCCTGTTACCTGCATCTATCGGTTCCCACATATTACGCACTACATCCGATGTATCATTTACCACACCCCACAGCAGTTCATCCGCTCCGGCATCCAGTGCCTCACAAATACTTACAAATGTCTCCAAACTCATAATCCGCGTTCCGCGTTCGATATGCCCTAAAATGACATGCTGATTCCGCATTTTTTTGCAAGCTCTTCCTGCGACCAGCCTTTTGCTTTTCTCACCTGACGAATTCTCATGCCCATTTTGCCATAATCCAATTCCTTCATGATGCTCCTCCTGTACCGATTTGCATATCGTGTCCCAATAACAGACATTTTTCTTATATTCTTATATTCAAATATTACAAATATAAAGCATAACATTTTATAACAAAATGTTATGTTTTATAAATGCAGGTTCCATGCCCAAACCCCGCAAAAAATCAATAAAACACCGGATATCCCCAACAACAAATGATAAAATTTAAAGTATCAAAACGTACGAACATGATAAAAATGAATTTTTCAACAATTATAAAAACAGCCTATTTTATTGTAACTTTTCAACAATAAAGCACAAAAAAAGAAAGAAAAACCAGCAATTACTGCTAATTTTATCTTTCCTGTTGCAAAATAAAGATATTTGGTATAGAATACTTAAAGGCAACATTTTGTTATAAAATGTTATGTATTAGAATCATCAGCAAAGCAACAAACTGTCTAACTCATTCTCAATTGTCTTATATCCTATAATTGGTTTGTTATCCTGCTTCCATAACCGGTTTTAACAAGCAATTGACTTCTTTTCACCCGTCAATTATACTATTCTATATAAAGAAACCACAGAGAAAGAAGGCAAAGCCATGGCTGTAAAAAACAAACTGAAACCGGACATTGTGCTGAAAAATTTCTGGCGCGACAATGACCGTTTTGCTGATTTATTTAACGGTTCTTTGTTTCACGGCGAAAAAATTCTGCAACCCGATATGCTCTCAGAATCTGATACCGATGTGTCGTCTGTTTTGAAATTTAACGGCCATGCGGAAACTCTCGGACGGATTTTGGATGTTGTAAAGAAAAGCTCTTATGGCATTGATTTTGTAATTCTTGGGCTGGAAAACCAAATGAAAGTACATTATGCCATGCCTCTTAGAAATATGACAGCAGACGCACTTATTTATATGAAGGAATATTCCGAAACAGTCAAACGCAACAAACAATCCGAACCGCTGCAAAATGACGCTGAATTTCTCTCCGGCCTGCGCAGGGAAGACCGCCTGCATGCGGTTGTCACCATATGCGTTTATTATGGAGAAACGGACTGGGATGGACCTTATTCTTTATTGGATATGCTGGATCTACAGCATATTCCGAAGCAGTTAAGAAGCTTTGTCAACGATTATAAGATCAATCTCATTCAAATTCATGGCAGCGAAGAATACCGTTTCCAAAATTCCGATGTTCAGGATTTTTTTGAGATTATGCGAAACATCTACCGCAGAGATTATCGTAAAATTGAAGAAGTATATAAAACCCGTGAAATCAGCACGGAGCTTGGACTCGCCATTGGTGCGGCATCCGAATCCACCGTACTTATGAACGAAGCACTGAAAAGCAGAGGAGGTGTTATGAATATGTGTACGGCTTTACAGGAATTAGAAAATACGAGTAGAGAAAAAGGCAGAATTGAGGGCAAAATTGAAGGCAGAATTGAGGGCAAAATTGAGGGCAAAATTGAAGGTATCGTAAAAATCTGCAAAGACTTTGGTGCACCGCAGGAAACCGCAGTCGAAAAACTTCAAAAAGAATGCGATCTTACATTACAGGATGCGAGAAAGTATGTGAAAATGTATTATCTTTAACAGCAATTTCTAACAAATACGAAACGTGTAACATAGAGCGTGCCTGAAAATACTTCTCAGACACGCTCTGACGACAAAGACTCCTGCAATCATTTCTTTCATTGATAACTCCCTCGTATTATGATGCGACTTTGCTCATATAATCTCTGCTTTGCAAAAGTGCTTTTTCTGTTCTTTGTCAAGGCTGATGCCCACCCCGGTATTCGTCCTGTATATCGTGAACCTTCTGCTGTTTTTCCCTGAAACCGGAGTTCATAGCTTTTTTCTTTAACCTGTCTGAGTGCCTCATCTGGTGTATGACCCACTTTCAGTTCTAAAATAATACAATCGGCACTTTTATCTGTCTCCGGATAAAAAATAAAATCCACATATCCTTTTCCTGCATCCAAGAGAAGATTCTTTTCTGAGCATGGCAGTAAACTTATCCATCAGCTCTTTGTTTGGAATCAAAACTTTCCCGTCTTTGTAAGTCAGAAATCCATATACAACCTTGGCAGAAAAATCTCTTCTTTTGTCTGCAGCTTTGCAGAAGTCGCCGCATACTCCCATATTTGTACGGAAACAGAGATGCCTGCGGCCATCAAGGCCAGGTAATCACGAACTGTTTCTACATTGTGTCCGATGTAATAATCTATTTCATCATAAGGACCCGAACTGGTTCGGTAATTTCCCAGGTTATATACTGCCCGCGCGATCATCCTGGTTGCTTCTTATGCGAATGATAAAAAGTAATTATTAAAAATCAGCTATTATTATTCCGTTTCTTCATCCACGATATAGATAGGCCTCTTTTTATTCTCCAAATATATCTTCGCTACATATTGCCCCATTATGCCCAGAAAAAACATCTGACATCCTCCTATAAATGTGATCAGGCACGCCAACGACGCCCATCCATCTACCGGATCCCCAAACAGGATTTTACGGATCGCGATGAAAAGAACAGCAGACAACGCACATAGACAAAGCATCAAACCGACAACAGAAGATACAATCAAAGGTATTGTCGTAAATGCTACAATGCCTTCGATACTGTACTTAAATAAAGACCAAAAAGACCATTTTGTGCTTCCCGCTGCCCGTTCTATATTTTCATACTCAATCCACTTTACTCTAAATCCAACCCAACTAAACAATCCTTTAGAAAAACGATTATATTCTTGCAGTTGCAACAAGGCATCTACATATTTTCTGCTCATCAAACGAAAATCACGTGCTCCATTCCTGATTTCTATATCTGTCATTTTATTGATCAAACGATAAAAACAACTCGCAAAAAAGATCTTATCACAGGCTCTCCTGTTCTGCTGCTCCTGCACGCTGCCGCCGCATCATAGCGTTCATGCTCCACTGCCGTACACATGTCTAATAAAAGATTAGGCGGATCCTGCAGATCTGCATCCATAACTGCAATCAGATCTCCTTTCGCCTTGCAAAGCCCAGCATAAAGCGCTGCCTCTTTCCCAAAATTTCTGGAAAAAGAAATATATCTCACATATGAATCAGCCTTTGCAATATTTTTATAACCCGAATCGTCTCATCTTTTGAACCGTCATTTACAAAAATAATTTCATACTCATGATCTGGTATACAATGTAACGTCTTATATACCTCCTCCATAAAAAACGGTAGCACTTCCTGCTCATTAAAACAGGGGACTATGATCGACAACCTCATATATCTTCCCTTCTTCCTGTTCTCCAAACCATCCGTTTTTCTCATCAACTACACAAAAGCCAGCACGAACATTTTCCAACTCAGTGTCTCCAACTACTTCTGATACAGACTCTATTGTATAGCAAAAACCACTATTCAAATAAATATTATTGCCATATGCATCTGCAATATCTTTCCTGGAAATACGATTCGTTTTAAAATAAAAACGCTGCTGACCACTATCCAAATATACATAATAACTGTTATTCTCTGCATCATCTTCTTTTTTAGCCGCCCATCCGGTCAACTCTACGGAATCATCCTCTCTATTGTACCAAAATGTATCTAAACCCCCTTCAATATGTACCTTTTCGAAAGATTCATCTATCGAAAACCCCCATATGTAATTTCGTAAAGGCTGAATCTTTTTTCCAAAATAATAACTTAATCTGGTATTCTCATTCATTAAATAATCTTCCCTTGTTGTGAGAACTCTGCTGTAATCCTCACCTTGGTATGCACCCCATATAAATGTATCCTCATCATTCTGTTCCGCTATCGCCTGACAACGCAGCTGAACGTAGTTGTAATAATTATTGTATGTATGATAAATATGAGTTACTTCTATTACGAGACTACCTGCTAATATAGCAGTGAGAGTTCCGGTAAGAACTGCTTTCTTTTTGATGAATAAATATAACTGCTCAAAGTAATAAAGCACACACACCATCATGAAAAAATCCGGCAACAAAAAAGCCCTTGTCTCTATATACGGATTCAGGATCAGAACTCCGCAGGAAATAGAAGTCAATAGTAGAAGCATAAGGTTTTCTGCCGAATATATAAGCTTCTTTTTCCTAGCCGGCAATGTAATATTCTTATCCGACAATGTATACATATAATGCCAAAAGACCAGAATGCCCGTCAGAAGAACCAGTATCCTGTTATCATAAAAAAATCGGTGGATCACCTTTAAGGCCCGCATATAATAATCCTGAAAGCTAACCTCCGTAATTCCATACATCTGGTCATAGATCTGCCGGCGTACCTTTGTACTTGGTGCAACATACATATACATAGCGCCGCAAAAAATGAAGTACCAGATAAAAATATCCAAATCGGCGTCCTTCTTCTGCGTATCCTATCAAATACAATCGTTCCGATATATAATACAAGAAATACAATCACTGTATTTTCATTTGTAAAACCTGCAAAAAATCCTGCAATTGTTAGAAGAATACACCTGATTACAGACGTTCCTATAAGATCTATAGATTCATTTCCTATGTAGTACCTCAACGGTATTCCAAAGGCCAGCAGCAGACAGATTGCCCATAGATAATTGGCGCTCCCTGTTCTCCAGAAAAATATTTCGCCTAATACCGGCTGTGCGCAGATGATCATTGTCCAGCAGATCAGCAATTGCAACGCATGATAGTATCCGTATATGATCTTTCTTTTGAATGCATACCAATAGATCAGGCAGATATACAGCAAAACCATACCGCTGTTCAGCACATGAAAGATCTGCTTCGGTAATGCTGCAAAAACAATGGACAATTGCTCTCCAAATCGCACATTCCATCCCGCAGACTGTTCCCGTATCCGACTGCATATGCGTGAGAAAGCCTCACATACATTTCCCGGTCTGTCTCCTGCTCCCCAGGGAATCAATATCAAATCTTCCCCCATAGGAGGTGTTTTACTATTGAGAAGCAAAAAGAACAAAATATGGAAAACATTATAAGAAATATCAGCAGCTTATTATACTTTTTTTCAAAAATATTGATTTTTGTATTTCTCATCTTTTATTTCCTTTCCTTTTCACTTATCGACAATCGGCCAGATAAATAACCTGTGAACAAAGCTGCTAATTTTTCTGCCCCGTATACATAAACCGGAATTAATGAATTATTTTACAAGCTTCACAAAAAACTCATTTGCACCTTCCAGTCTGCAAAAAATCTCTGACGAACTCCATCGATAAATGTTTTCATTAAACCAATTAATAATATGTGTCATACTTTCTTCTGTAAAAGTATGATAATGAATATCCATGCTCAAATATCCCGCAAGATAATCATAACAATATTTTGTAATATCCTCTGTACATCCAAAATGCCTGATCTTTACATTTTCTAAATAATCAACTATATGAATCATATTCCTTTCTCATATAATACCAAATAATGTGTTACCAATCCTCTTTATATAAAGTTGTAATCGCATTAACCATTCACTTCTCCCCCTGCCAATATTTTTCTCTCCAGTTTCATAAAACATTTACTATTCATCACAGCCTTTGCTATCAGATCAATGACCGCTGCTTCTATCAATATCAAACTAATAATAAATACAAATACGATTCCCGCATGTATTGCAGTAACCGGATTTCGAAATACAAAAACTTTTAAAATCACCTGATGCTGTATTAAAAAAGCGGGATATGCCAATTTACTTAAAAATGAAACTATTTCATTTACAATGGGCATTTTCATAACAATATTTCCTATAAAAACAAGGATGAAAAACAAAAGGATTCCCAGCAGTTGCCCACAAAAAGCGCCCTGCCTCCAAAATGGTATTTTTATCCTGATTATTATGATGCTCAAAAACAAAGCAGTAAAAAAACATACCTGTTTTTTAATATTTTTCTAAATTTCATAACCAGCATACCTGCCACAAAACTAACAAGACATACGACTAAATTCTGATGATACGCAATTTTCCACATATCCAGCCTATACAATCCCTTCATTCCAAAATACAAAACTATTGTCAACAAGACTGTCAGTTTATAGGACTTTGCACACATCTGATTCAGCAACGGAAATAGGATATACAGTATTACAATTGCACCTACATACCATTCACCTACTAAAAAATAATTAGAAACACGATAAGACAAATAACCATCCATTCCTAAAAATGACCATAATAAAGCTTTCAGGCTACCGTTATATGACCAACTGGATGTCTCAAATACTTTTTGGTAGTAATAATAAATAAATGCAATATAAAACATTGGAAATATTGATTTCCAGCGTTTATAATAAAAAACCCTCAAACAGATGTTATCTGCATATTGATAATACAAGACTGCACCTGAAAGCATCAAAAACACTGTAACAAATACAAAACCATAATCTCCATTCGCAAAATAAAACAATGGCTTATATGTACTGTTCGTATGACATGAAAAATGAAATGCTATGATTCCAAATGCCGAAAAAACCCTTACAAAATCAAAAGCTGCTATATTTTCCTTTGCTGAATACTTTCTGACCTTTGATAGCATCCCAAAAAACTCCTTCTGATTTCTATTTCTTTTATCCGCCAGTATGTCCCTACGTTCAAATTATATAACAATCCACTTCTTAAAATATTTCTAAATATCTTAACAAATATTCCAGCCTGACCTTTTCTTCTGCATTCATATATTCATAGCACTTCTTTTTTACAAATGCATCTTTCAGCAAAAGCAGCGAACACGGCTTCTCATACGGGACTGCATAATTGTTCAAAAATCTGCTTATATAATAAGTTTCCCTGATGTACGGTGCATAGGTAAAGCCTGCGTCACTCAAAATCTTCGTAAATTTTGTTTCGCATTTCGCTACAACATCGATCAGTTCCGTGCATTCCGGCAGTTCTTCCCAAAATTCCCAGAAGACATTACTTTCGATAACCTTCGCATGAAACACCATAAAATAGCTTTGCAAATGCTCATAAATACATGCTTCTTTAATATAAGATCCATCCGGACTGAATGGTGATACGGTATTGCCCCAGAAGTCCAAGTCCTGTCCTTCCATTTCAGCAAACATTTCACGTATGTCAAATACTGGCGGAAAGCAGCTGTTATTCAGCAAAATCAACTCATCGAACTGCTCTGCTTGTTCCCTCCCAAAATCAAACAATGCATCCTTCCATGCGCCAAAATCATATCCGGTATTTTCCCTTACCAAAATACGATCCGCATATCTGTCCACATGATCCAAATCTTCCTGGCATATGGCAGAGTTCGTAACAAACAGCACTTTTTCACAGATTCCGGAAAAAATCGCAAGTGTTTTTAAATCATCCTTCGAAATCCTGTTTTCTTTATCATAATGGACATACGCCATCAGCCGTCTTTTCTTTTGCAGCTTTGTGTTCCTGCTTTGACAATGATTAAATATTTTGCGGTATGAATACCCCTCACTGGCTATCAGATAGATCCATGCCCTTTCGACCTGATGGGCAAGCGTTGCATTAACCTGCCCTGCTTCCGGCGGAAAATCTTTCTGTGTAAAGCCATAGGTAAACATTTTTCTGACAGCGGCTGTCCTGGCCCAGAACATATTTCCGACAGGAAATACCGGTTCCTTTGGAAGTTCCGCCTGAACACCCAGTTTTTGCAATAGTGCTGCCGTACCCTCCTGATTGCCGCCCCATTCCGCCTGTAATTCCAATATCGGATATGTCTCCGGCATTAAAAGCCCTATTCCAGGATCCGATTCAAATAAATAGAACACACGCTTCAGGTATTCGCTGCTGCCAAATAAATGTTCAAAATTATATTTTCTCCAGTCATCGCCATGGTCATTTGTTTTTGTTTTCTTGGAATGTATATGGCAGATATAGTCATATTTGTCAATCCGTTCCTTCATCTGCATGAAAAACGGCGCTACATCCCTGCCCCGGTTGTCATAGACCTCCACACAAAGACTTTTGCATCTACAGTCCTTCCGCATCTTTTTTCAATGTCTGCCTGCTTTTCTTTTGTATCTGTAGATACATAGCAATCAAAGGCATATGGAATCTGATTCAGGCTATAAATGATCTCTTCCAGCGTATCCGGATAAAACATATGAATCTGTACCGCTATTGCGGATGCCGCCCCTGTCCGGAATGCAGACTCCTCCAGTGCATCATTGCCAAGCTGAAGTATTTTTAAATCTTCACAAAACGGCATTCCCAGCAAAGCTTTCGATACGGTATTAATACTGGAATAGCCATATTTCTCATCTGGCTCCAGATAGGTTCCTTCTCCCCACTCATTCCATGCATTTATAAATACAAATCTTTCTTCCGGTTCAAAAGTCTTCCTTGCATCCTCAGCAATCTCAAGCACCCATCGATATAAGCTTTTTAATGAAAATCCACAGTAGGTAAACCAGGCATCTTTTCTTCTGGCCGCATTATCCCACGCCAGCATACAGCCATGATGAAGCGGCACTCTCTGCCTTGCTGTTTTCATCCTGCTGACAGCCTCCTGCGCCACTTTAGAATAACTGTATAAAAACGCACTCTTCCCACCCAGATCAACACCTCTGACTGCTGCAGACTCCCACCACATATTATGCGGCGGAAATTCAACCTCTGCATCAATGCAGTCCTCAATATGCAATTCCCTTGCCGTATGATTTGCAGTCCTGCAAGTCCAGATCAGTATTTCACCGATTCCAAGCTCCTTTGCCGTTTGGCGCCACTCCCCAAAGCTCCTATGGCAGTCGGGAATCTGCCCCGGATTATATACAAGGATCAAGGGTTTTCCATAAATACGGATATAACGTTTATCCTCTATATATTTTTTCAGATCCGCTATGAATCTGTGATCATCTGCACCAGAATAATTCTGAGCAATCAGGATATCCCTGTTTTGTCCGTCCCAGGCCCTCGTCCAGTTCTCATTTGCCCAGCAAATGCAATAATTCAGCTCAATTTCAGGATGTTCCAGCAGCAAATCCAGCGGCTTTTCCATCAGCCGTTTTCCGGAAAACCAGTAATAATAGAAACAAAATCCATAGATTTTATGCTGCCTGGCAAGCTCAGCCTGCTTTTCAAGTACATGGATATCTGTCAGATCATAATACCCGAAATCCGGATGCGGAACTCTCGGCTGTTCATGTCCGTCAAATCCCGGCTCTCCGTTTTTAACATTTGTCCACTCCGTAAATCCGCTGCCCCACCATTCCTCATTTTCAGGAAATACATGAAACTGAGGCAAATAAAAAGCCAGCAGCTTTACATCGGCAGTCCGAACTGAGAAGTCCTTATTTTCCTGATATTTTGCATCAACAGACAAATCAGGATTTTCTGTTGGCGACAGGCAGGACTTATATTCCTTATAATGCCTTATTTCATGGAGCAGCAGCTTAATTCCTCCATTTTTCAATATACGAAACGCCGTATGACATTTATGCACTACCCCAAAATGCTCTGTCATCCAGCGAACAGATGTTCCAGCCACCCTTACCGGTTTACTAAGTTTCCAACTGGCCGATGCATAAATATCAGAAATATCCTGCAGCAATTTTGATATATCTTTACGCAAATCCATTTCACTGGCTGCCAGCTCCTGCTTTTCCAGTTCCATCCTTGCACAACACTCTAGTAGCTCCTGCTTTTCCCTCTCTGCTTCTTTCACCTGTTCCAACAGCTTCTGTTTTTCCAGACCTGATTTTTTGTTCTGTTCTAACAAACTCTGTTTTTCCCGCTCACATTGTTTCTTTTCCTGCTTCTGCATATTTAATTCTTCACACAAGAGTGCAGATTTTGTACGTTCCTCTGCTAATTTTTCACTATCTAAGCGTTTTTCATTCAGAAGCGCCCACAGTCCGGCGCTTTCATATACCAGAATTTCATAAGAAATAAAAATCTCCTGTTCTTTTATCCCGTCGGTATGCATGACAATCTGCGGATCCTTATGATTTGTAAAAACCAGATAACCATCAAATTCTTGCGAATGATTCGACATAACCCTTTCTTTCGGGCATCCTGTTATGTACAGGTTCCGGAGCATACAAAACCGCTGTTCTACCGGATCCAGCCTGATTTGCTTCACATGCTCCGGCAGGGTGATTCGCAGCTGCACCTTATCAAAATCCTCCGTATAACGAAACGCAAAGGAATCCTTTTGCTCCTCTGAAAACCCGTTTCCATAATCATAATAAACCGTATATTGATTCATATAATGAAAATCAGGATTCCGCAGTATTTGATTTTCCTTCTCCAAATTACTTTTTAAACGGTCTGAAACATCTGTCAGATAATACTTCTCCTTCAAATCTTCAATTGGTTGATCCGAGCAAAAACACAAAAAATAACCCGGACTTTTATCTGCATCTTTTATTTGTACCGTTCCGCTTTCGTCTATCCGAACCAAATCCTGATGTACTGCGCCAAAGCCGCTGCTTTCCAGACGCCAGGATTCCGAAGCGCGGTATACTCTCTGTGCATAAAAATAGCAGTAGCGGAAATTCTTTTCGAGAAGTTTTTGAAACTCTTCAAAATACAATTCCTTTACATGAAATTCATTGTGTGTATGCCATTCGTTTTCATGTACATATTTATTCGGTGTGGATACCATAAAAATGCCATATTCTTTTAGCACCTTCTTTACCTGGATAATAAACTGCTCCTGGCGCTGTATATGCTCGATCATCTCAAAAGCTGTAACTACATCAAACTTTTGCCCCAACCGTTCTAAATATGCTGCATCCTGTACAGCAAAATCCAAATGATCGGACCGGTATCTTTCCTTTGCATTGCGTACGGCCTCTTCTGATATGTCCACCCCCAGTACACTTGCAGCAGCGTCTGACAAAATCTGGCTTCCATATCCTTCCCCCGAAGCAACATCCAACACATCCTTGCCCACACAGAATATTCTGGCTGCAAAATACCTGCTCAGATGTTCCAATGCGATATCTGGCTGTATATTACTAAGCCAGGGTAAAAATCTTTCCCCCGTCCACTGCAGTGCATGCTTTTCCATACTTTTCTCCTCATTTGCTCTTCTTCGCTATAATCACAATCGAATTATATTTGTAAAAATTTAACGGGTGCGTCTTCAAGGACTTTTCATAATCCCGGTCTACATCCGTAATTTCATCATTTTTATGAAAACTATGACATGGATACATCTTGGCCTGAAAACCTGTCTCCTCCAAATACTGGCAAATATCATCTCCCCAGTCGACATATACCTTCATGCCTTCTCCTCTGTATACGGTCTTTTTCAGATTTTCCCGAAATTTTGTCCTCCTGCCCTCATGCACAGGCACGGTCAGCAGCAAAATCCCGTTTTTTTTCAATACCCGGCAGCATTCCTCATAAACCTTCTTCGGATTTTGAAAATATGCCATCAGTTCCTCATTAAGGAGCAGATCAAAGGTATTGTCTGTGTAAGGCAGATCATACAGCAGCCTGCATCTTTCCTTTTCATTTCCACTCAACTCCCGATATCCGGGCAGCCTGCAGAAATGCTCCTTAAAAACTCCGTAATTGCTACAGTTTAAAATCGTCTTACCATCAATACTGCTTTCCGCTGACTGCAAAGATGCCTTGGTCTCAGGCAGCCCCAGCCCTTTTGTAAGATATATCCTCGCCGCATCACTGACCCGTATACTGCATCCGCACTTCGTGCAGCAGGCTTCACGCACTAATGTTGCCTCTTCATCAATTCTGAACTCGGCCCTGTTTCCGCAGGCAAAGCATTTTTCCTTCACAACTGTTTTCCTGCTTTTTACACTTTTGCTGTCTGCAGTATCCTGCATGCCCCGGTATGCATTACATACCTCATACGTCCTGCCGATCATCTGCACCTTGCTTTTTTCAATCCATAAGACCCTGTCGCATAAGCTTTCAATCTGCTCTATACTGTGCGATACAATCACAACAGTTGTGCCCTCTGACATCAGCTCCCGAATTCTTTGCTCACATTTCTGCTGAAACATAAAATCTCCCACAGCCAATATTTCATCTACAATCAATACATCTGGCTTTACAACGGTAGCAATCGCAAATGCCATACGTGCCACCATACCCGAAGAATAATTCTTGATCGGCATGTCCAGGAATTCCCAAAGCTCTGCAAAATCCACAATACTTGCAAATTTTTCTTCCAGAAAATCTTTTTTATATCCAAGTATTGCTCCGTTTAAAAATATATTTTCCCGCGCAGTCAGATCTCCATCAAAACCTGCCCCTAACTCAATCAAAGGCGCGATCGTTCCTGTCACGCTCACGTTTCCCTGCGTTGGCGTCAGAATACCCGAAATAATCTTTAACAAAGTTGATTTTCCGCTGCCGTTTGTTCCGATGATCCCGAATACTTCCCCTTTTTTTATTACAAAATCGGCATCATTGACCGCAATGAAATCCTTAAAAATAATTCTCTTTTGATCATTTTTATAAAATAGTCTTTCATGCTGTCTATTTTTTCCGATGCCATATTAAAATGCATGAATACATGATTCACTTTCACAGCAACACTGTTATCCATACCAATCCTCTCATTATATATATAAGATAAATTTACTCTGTTTTTTGAAAAAATAATGCATACCTGCTGCAACAGCTGCCAATGCCCATGCCAGACATATCAAATGATCCATCAAAGAAGGGCACTGACCATACAGCATAATATTTCTTATAAAAGTGATATAATGATACAGCGGGTTCAGCTTCATGGCATTCTGCATCCAGGGCGTCAAGGACGACACCGGATAAAATATCGGAGTCAGGTACCCAAAAGCTACAATTACAAGAGAATACAAATGCTGTGTATCCCGCAGAAAAACCATCAGAGCTGATAAAAACAAGCTGACTCCCAATGTAAAAATAAAATAATAAAAAAGCCACGCCGGTAAAAAGAGTATATAGATGCCCGGCTGTATTCGGTAGTAAATCATCACAATTATGACCGCTATAAAAGAAAAACCCAGATTGATGAACGAAAAAATCACTTTACTGAGCGGAAAGATATATTTCGGCAAATATACTTTTTTTATCAACTGCCCGGAACCCACGATGGTTGATACCGATACCTGGGTTGCTTCTGAAAAAAAGTTAAAGGTAATCTGCCCCAAAATCAGGTACACTTGAAAATTCTCTATATCAAAGCGAAAAATAAAAGAAAACACTGAGGATACAATGACCATCATCAATAACGGGTTTAATAAGCTCCACATAATTCCCAAATAACTTCTGCGGTATTTATTTTTAAATTCTTTTCCCACCAGTTGCCCAAGCAGGAAACGGTATTTTCCGAATATATAGCTGAATTCAATCAAAGGATTCGTATATTGATCTGTTTTCATCTTATTTCCTCTTTCTTACCCCTGCATATATTCTCAGACAACGTATTGATATTCGCATACCCATACTTCTCATCCGGCTCCAAATAAGTCCCTTCTCCCCATTCATTCCACGCGTTCACAAAGAACAATCTCTGCTCCGCCCTCTTTCTCCCCGCCTCCTGCACAATCGCACGCAGCCATCGGTCAAACAGTTTTAAAGAATATCCATCATACACCGTCCATCCCTTCTGCCTGCGGCAGGCATTGTCCCAGCCCATCATGCAGGTCCGGTAAAGCGGACGCTTCCCATGATCTGACTTTCCCTCATTCCCGATCCTGGCTGTCACAAGCTCTACCAGCTTCGGATAGCTGAACACCTTTGCCTCATCACAGCTATGCCGCGTGTCTCTGATAACCGGCCACCACATATTATGAGGCGGGAATTCCACTTCCGCATCAATCTGCGCTTCTATGCCCAGCCGTCCGGCCGTGTTCTGATAAGTCCTGCACATCCAGATCCGGATCTCTCCGATCCCCTGTCTTTTAGCTTCCTCCCGCCATTTGCGGATTGTCTTTTTCAGATTCGGTATGCTTCCCATATCATAAATAAGCAATACCGGCTTCCCGCCAACCCTGATGTAGCGTGGATCCTGCATGTATTTTTTGAGACCGGATATAAACACCCGCGGGTCTGATTCCCGGTATTCCTGCTTCATCAGTATTTCCCGCTCGGCGCCGTCCCATGCCCTTGTAAAATTTTCATTCGCCCAGCACAGACAAAAATGCAGCTTCCATTCCGGATGCTCTAAAAAGATCTCTAACGGTCTCTGCATCAGTGTCTTTCCGGAAAACCAATAATAGTAAAAACAAAACCCGTATAATTGATGCTTCCGCGCAAGTTCGATCTGTCTCTGCATCGTCTTCGGTGAACGCAGGTCATAAAACCCGATGTCCGGATGCGGCCTGCGCGGCTGGTAATGTCCCGGAAATCTGGCCGCACATTTTTCTGTGTTTGACCATTCGGTGAAGCCTTTACCCCACCAGGCGTCATTTTCCGGAAACGTGTGGAACTGCGGCAGATAAAATGCAACTGCCCGGATCTGAGCCTGCTTTTCGCTGTAATCCTTATCTGGCTGATACGTACTCTCATAGACAGGATAACGCATATATTCCCTATGCTTTTGTCTGTGTCTTTTCCATATGCTCCGGACTTTTTCTGCTTCGGCCAGGCTGCATATCCATCGAATGATCTTCCTGTAACGTAACATGAAATTCCTCTCCTGTCATTTTCAAAAACCACCGCCACCTCCGGCGAAAGTCTTTATACCGAAAACACCTTGCCAAATACAGCAATACACGGTACAGATACAAAGGGTAGATTTGCCATTTTGTCGCATGCAGATATTTTCGACAATAGTAAATCTCGCTGCGTACATTATGAGCAAATGCAAATGCTTTCTGCTGCCTTGTGCTCCCTCCATGCAAATGCCTGACCACTGCTCCCGGGTGATAGACCGTAGCAAATCCCTGTTCTTCCATACGAATGCCAAGTATCAGCTCCTCTTCATACAAAAACGGATGCTCGTCCAATGGCATGATGGCCTGTGCACATCGTCCGGACATCATAAAACAGCATCCCAGCACCGCATATACGCGATAAATCTGTTCGTAATCCCTGTCGCAGCCAAAATAAGTCCGGCATTGCCTGCGAAAAAGAATATTCGCACGTGTGCGTACCATATATTTTTCTTTCATTCCGGTCTTCCGACACAGATTGCTTTTCTGCACCTGCCCGTTTCGGTCCAGAATCTTCGGTCCCACAATACCCGCTTTGGAATGTCCGGACAGATAATCGCTCATGGTCTGAATGCTCCGTGGCAGATAGCACACATCATTATTAGACAGCAGTATATGGCTGCATCCCAGTTCCAGCGCCAACCGGATTCCGACATTATTTCCCGCGTTATACCCCAGATTCCGTGCATTCCGGACAAATACGATCTGATATGCTTCCAAAAAAGACGACAGTTCAAAGTCCGGTTCCCGATTCGAAGCATTATCCACCAGAATGATCTTGTAAACGTCTTTTGGTGGATTTCGAAAAATGCTTTCCACGCATCGTTTTGTATCTTCCCAGTTTCTATAATTCAATATAACAATCCCGATCATTTCTCTCTGCCTTCTGCTGCGCAATCCTTATATAACATTCCTGCCGTCCTGACCTCCGCCTTCCGCTGCAAAATCTTTGCATCTGTCCCGAAAATCCACGGGCAGTTGCCAAATCTTCTTTTACGCACCATGCACATCAGCTTTGCCGGTATCATTCCGGCCACCAGCGGTCTTAACACATAATGTATGCTGCCTTTCAACACGCCAAGCTGGCGGAATCCATAATACCGCACTCTGCATTCATGGATTCGAAACCGATATTTCCTCTTCGCATAAGACTGCATGTCCTCCCGATATACAAGTAGCGCCTCCTGCAGGTTATACCCCTCATAGCCTTTTGCATACAGCCGCATAAAAAATTCGTAATCCTCAGCCCTGCGAATTCCCGGCAATTCGCAATATCCGCGCAGCTTCTCCATCTCTTTCCGCCGGATCATGACAGTCGGATGGATAAATGGGGAAGTATGCAGGAAAGATTCTTTTTGCGGTACTTCTTCCATTCTCCGTTCTCCCCAGACTCCATGTGCATCCATCAGCCAGGCGTTGCTGCCTGCAAGCACATATTGCTTATGCTGACGTAAAAATGTGATCTGTTTCTCAAATCGATCCGGTTTCGACCAATCGTCTGCATCCATACGGGCAACATATTTTCCCGAAGCATGGCTGAGACATCTGTTTAACACAGCTGCCAGTCCCTGATTTCTCAGATTCCGCAATAAAATAATCCGCGAATCCTTTTTACAGTATTTTCTAAGCCACTGATAAAACATTGCTTTGGAACCATCGTCACAGATAATAAATTCAAAATCCTGAAACGTTTGTTTTAATACGGAATCGATCGCCTGTGCGGCCTGTTCTCTAACTTCGTTGCAGGTTCCCATAATAACCGAAATCTCTGGCATTCTTTTAACCTTTCTCATCCGGAATATCGTCAGAACGCATTCCTGTCACCCATCTTTTGATATATCTTCCACATCTTTCTTTGCACAACTGCCTGGTCGTATTTTCCGATCTTCTCCTGATTATGCCTTCCGCATGCCTGCCGCAGCCTGTCATCTACTATCATCCGCGCCAGCCCCTGCCGAAGCTGCCATGGCTGCTTTAATGAAAATCGAATGCCGCCTGATTTCGTATTTATCATTGCTGCAGCGGCGCTGATCCGCATATGGTCCGCAGGCGCTGCGATATCCTGAATCAGTTCACGGTTTCCTCTGATGTCTGAAACCACACAAGGCATTCCCGCAGCCATGGCTTCCATTAATGCGACAGGCATTCCTTCCCGGACAGACGGAAACACAAAAATATCCGCATTCTGATAAATCCACTCCACATGCTCCTGATAACCCGGCAGATGGATATAGTCACCTACTCCAAGCCTGTATGCATACTGCTGCAGCTCCCTGCGCAGCTTTCCCTTGCCGCAGATCAAATAATGCACATCCTGCCTGTCCAAAGCTGCCAGCGCGTCAATCACCATACGATGATTTTTCCTCTGTTCAATTCGCCCACAGACAGCAGCACGATTACGTCCTGCGGAATCTGATATTTCCTGCAAAATTGTTTTCTCGCGCTCTTTCCGGCGCATTGCGGCTGCAAACCGGCAAACATGGCCGTATCAATTCCAACACCCGGAATATAGTATATTTTTGATGCCCGCAGCTTCCGCTTTGCAAAGCAATAATCTTCCTTGTTCACAGTAATCAACACATCTGTCCAATAAGCCAGTAGTCTCTCTATCGGATAATACAGCAGCCAGTTTTTCAGCGGAGCACCACGGTAAAAATGAAAACCGTGCGCCGTATAGATCACCCGAATCCCCCTCCTGCGCATAACCAGTCTTGCCAATACTCCGCCAACCGGTGACTGGCAATGTATCCATTCATACCGCTCCTGACCTGTCAGCTTCCATAGCTGCCTATACGCTCTTAAGCACTTTCCTGCCGGAACTATGCTTCTTGGACAGTCCCACTGATGGCATACGACCCCCATACCGTTCAGCGTCTTTCGAAATTCACGAATCCGCTGATCGCTGCATGTATTGCCTTCCATGAAATTACACATTACATGCACTTCATACCCCAGCTCTGACAGCAATCGGATATTCGGCATATTAAACTGATCAATCATGGACGCAACCGATACTGCCATCAGCACTTTCTTAGCCGCCCCATCCTCACGCTTCATTCATAATCTCCGCCACTGACTTCATAATTCTGATATACATCGAATAGCTGTCCTCCTTCTTCTGATCCAGCCGTTTCCACATACTCTGAATGGATGCTTCCGACGGCTGCGTCACTCCCCAGAGCAGCCCGTCCGCATCGGTCTCTAACTCTCTGCACAAAGTGGCAAACGTATCCATGCTCATTTTTTTGTTCCGCGCTCAATATGACCCATGAAGCTCAGACTGATGCCGCATTTTTTTGCAAGCTCAATCTGCGATAAGCCTTTCAGTTTGCGAACCTGGCAGATTCTGACTCCCATTTTTGAATAATCTAATTCATACATTTTTGCATCTCCTGTCTGACAGATCATGGTCCCTGTCTGTCAAAGCTTCCGAATAATTCCTGTAAGCAAAAAACTACATATGCAAAACATAACATTTTCTATAGAATTGTAATCCCCTAAAAGTTCTTATGGTTACTAAAAATATATCATATATAGCTTACAAGTATTCTATTCGTTTTTCTTATATTTTGCAATACTTATCGAAATTTTATGTATTGTGCATAAAAAAATCAGAAAAAACCGATGGAAATAAGACAAATAATATAAAGAACAGATGATTTTAGAATAACAGATCGCAGAATTGCCGTTTTAAGACATAAATTTATTTGTAGGATATCCCCAAAATGCTTCCAAGTCTTGATGTTAGCGGCTTTTGCATTTTGTATGATGTATGTAAAGCATAACAATTCTATAGAAATTGTTATGAATCTCTAAATTTCCACTTATCACATGTCAGAAATGGCATGATCTGCATTCATAATTGTCACATAATCTCCCAAGAATTTTTCAATACGGAAAACTGTCTGTACAAACCGCTCTGTAATCTGATTGAACTGTCAGGCAGCAGATCGTATATCACTTAAAAAAACACTGACGATACCCAATCGTATTTTCCATTTTGCTTTTCTAAAAAATCATGCAAATATTATATTTGAGTTCATTTGAAACCAGCGAATTTAACGACTGTAGGTTATGAAAATAACCTTCCATAACCAGTTATCAAGAAGCAATTGACTTCTTTTCACCCGTCAACTATACTATTCTATATAAAGAAACCACAGAGAAAGAAGGCAAAGCCATGGCTGTAAAAAACAAACTGAAACCGGACATTGTGCTGAAAAATTTCTGGCGTGACAATGACCGTTTTGCTGATTTATTTAATGGTTCTTTGTTTCACGGCGAAAAAATTCTACAACCCGATATGTTGTAAAGAAAAGCTCTTATGGCATTGATTTTGTAATTCTTGGGCTGGAAAACCAAATGAAAGTACATTATGCCATGCCTCTTAGAAATATGACAGCAGACGCGCTTATTTATATGAAGGAATATTCCGAAACAGTCAAACGCAACAAACAATCCGAACCGCTGCAAAATGACGCTGAATTTCTCTCCGGCCTGCGCAGGGAAGACCGCCTGCATGCGGTTGTCACCATATGCGTTTATTATGGAGAAACGGCCTGGGATGGACCTTATTCTTTATTAGATATGCTGGATATGCAACATATTCCTAAACAGTTAAGAAGCTTTGTCAACGATTATAAGATCAATCTCATTCAAATTCATGGCAGCGAAGAATACCGTTCCAAAATTCAGATGTCCAGGATTTTTTTGAGATTATGCGAAACATCTACCGCAGAGATTATCGTAAAATTGAAGAAGTATATAAAACCCGTGAAATCAGCACGGAGCTTGGACTCGCCATTGGTGCGGCATCCGAATCCACCGTACTTATGAACGAAGCACTGAAAAGCAGAGGAGGTGTTATGAATATGTGTACGGCTTTACAGGAATTAGAAAATGCAAGCAGAGAAAAAGGCAGAATTGAGGGTAAAATCGAAGGCAAAATTGAGGGCAAAATCGAGGGCAAAATCGAGGGCAAAATTGAGGGTATCGTAAAAATCTGCAAAGACTTCGGTGTACCGCAGGTAACCGCAGTCGAAAAACTTCAAAAAGAATGCGATCTTACATTACAGGATGCCAGAAAGTATGTGGAAATGTATTATCTTTAACAGTAATTTCTAACAAATACGCAACTCATAAAATAAAGCGTGCCTGAAAAATACTTTTCAGACACGCTCTAACAGCAAAAGGACTCTCGCTTGGTATAAAAGCTTAAACACTGCATGCGCACAGTGTAACTTTAATCCCAGAGTTATCGTTGCAGCTTTGGAAGAATGCCATTTTACCGCTTTACATAGCGCCCTTTTACATATTTCAAAAAGGAATCCCTGCACAACTGCTTCAGCCAAGTATTCATCTGTCCTTTTGCCACTTGAAATACCTCTGCAGCCTCTTCCTTCGTCATCCCTTCCCCAATGTGTTCCACCACATACGGAGCAATCACATGGTACAGATCCGGAATCTCCGCTGTCCCTCTTTCCGGCATCTGCCGGCTCTTTTGCTCCTCACTCTTATGCTCTTTTGCTATATCCGCACATTTGCCCTGATTTTCCACCGCTTCACCAGAAATAGAAAACAGATCTATTTGCTGAAAAGTCTCCTTCTTCTCTGTAAGCAGCTCAAAAAGAGATGCTTCTGAAAAGCTGTAAGGCACTGCTCCTTTTTCGATCAATTTCTCATTTCCGGCATATTTGTTATTCTGCCAGACCAGAACTTTGGTCCATTCATTCTTCAATGCCTCTGTAGCACCGGCCCAGGTACCGCCTGAATTATAATCAGAAGCCACTACAAAAGTTCCATAAGAAGAAGTATAGATATATTTGTTCCGATTCATTGCTCTGGCTGCTGAAAATCCGACATCCGGCTTCACATCTGATAAAAGAAGCTGCTTCTTATTGATAATTGCATCCAGAATATCTTTTTTTCTGATTTTCGTTAAAAGAGAATCTGCCACAAATGAAATCGCTGCCGAACCTAATTCCACAGCTGCCCGCTCTGAAACCGTATCAATTCCTCTTGCGCCCCCGGAATAGATGACCAGACGTTCTGCCGCTGCTTTTTCCACCAGCTTCTGCGTAAATCGTACTCCCTCCTCATCTATATTCCTGGATCCTGCAACACCGATCCCTATTTTTTTGCCAGGCTGATATCCCCGGAATAAAAGAAAACCGGCGGAGCTTTCCTTCTCAGCTTTCGTTTGATCAGTATCGGATAATCCGAGTCAAACTGCGTCACAATATCGATCCCCTTTTTCTCCAGCTCTTCCAGCGCAAAAGCAGCTGCGCCGCCCCGGGACACCAGCCTTTCAATCCGCTCCATATACTCTCTGCTGCAGCCTGTCTCTTTCAAAAAATGCGGATCCATGATCGCGCCGGGTTGCTGTCCACTCTGAGCAGCCTGATCCAAAAATGCATTCCATTCTTTCAATGTCAGCGGTTTAAAGGCATCCTCTTTGCCGATTCCCACATAAGAACACAGCAAAATTGCACACATTGCATTTTCTGAAAATTTCATTGATTCATCTCCCATCCCTGCCTGCACTGCTAGCCAGTGCAAACGGAAACACCTTACCGC
Organism: Eubacterium plexicaudatum ASF492; assembly: GCF_000364225.2. GTDB lineage: Bacteria > Bacillota > Clostridia > Lachnospirales > Lachnospiraceae > Eubacterium_J > Eubacterium_J plexicaudatum. The sequence continues at coordinate 607,690 of NZ_AQFT02000001.1, read as the reverse complement.
TTCCGCTTTCACGAAGCTTATAACCACATACGGTAAATGTCCATCTGGAATCTACCATATCATCGACCAATAACACATTTTCACTAAAAGCCTGTTTCACTTCAAAGGAATCTTTTACGTTTTCATATTGGAGAAAACTGGTATTCAATTCTTTCTGGCATCTGGTATCTTTTACTTTCTCAATCACCTGCGCATAATTCAAATGCAGCTGTGCCGCCAGCCTGCGGGCAAATTCCGGCACTAACGCAGGCCTCCTCAAGGACGGAATGCCTGTTACCCACCGAATTTCATGTTCCTCTACAAAATCGGTAAGAAGCCCTGCCGCCGCTTCTACCAGCTGATCGTCAAAATGATGATCTCTGTATTTGCCCTCAGCTACAAGTCTGCCCCATCCTGCATCTCCATAATAGCTTAACACTCTTCCGGTCTCACACAAAAATTCCTTTGGAATTCTGTTCTTTCCATCTACCAAAACGCCCGAAGGCCACTGTTTGCGCGGATCGATCTCATGAAAATCTTCCTTTATAAAACTCTGTGCCTTTAAAAGCGTATTCTGCCGAAGCTCTTCCGATACTATCGGCCTGTTCAGGCAGTTCGAACATGTTCCACAGGCTTTTGCACGAGAATCATCCAGTACACCTGCAATATATTTCATGTAACAGCTTCCGGTACCGGCAAAATCAGTCATCTGCTCCAATTCATTCCTTCTGATTGCCGTAATTTCTCTGCTCTTTTCCATATCCGGCTTCCAGAAACGTGCCGCAGGACGATAATACGCTCCATCTTTATAAATGGCCCCTTCTACCACCAGATATTTTAAACATGCTTTGATCTTTGATGGCTTCATATTGATAAGTTTTTCAAAATCTGACTGCTTCAAACCAGGATCCGGATTTTCCCTGACCGCCGACATGACTTCTTCCATAAGATCTTCGGTAGGAAACGCGGATTCTATGAAGTAATTGTTAATCCGGTTATCCTCTCCTCCGCTCAGCAGAATCGCCAATGCCCTGCTGATTCCTCTGCCGGCCCGCCCGATCTGCTGATAATAAGCCACCAGATTTCCCGGCTTCTGAAAATGAATCACAAAACCAATATCCGGCTTATCAAATCCCATGCCGAACGCCACTGTGGCTGCCAACACCTTAATCTGGTTTGTCATAAACAAATCAACAATCGTTTGTTTATCCTCTGTTCCATCATTTTTGAGATCTGCATAATAGCATCTGCTGGGAATACCATTGGTACAGAGCCATTTATATACCAGCTGACAGTCACTGACAGTCAAACAGTAAATAATCCCTGTCCCCGGCAATTCCATAATATGATCTAATATCCAGGCCAGACGCTCCTCTTTTGTCGTCAGCCTGATGACCTGCAGCTGCAATGACTCACGCATCAGGCTTCCACGACTGACGATGATATCCTCCCCAAGCTGTTCTTTTATATCTTTGATTACTCTGTCATTGGCTGTTGCCGTAGTAGCCAGAACCGGGATATTGGAAGGAAGTCTCCTGATCACATCCACGATACGCCTGTAATCCGGCCGAAAGTCATGTCCCCAGTCAGAAATACAATGGGCCTCATCGACCACAAACAGGCCAATCCGCAGGATACCTGTACGAAACAGTTCCTGAAATTCTTCATTCGCCAAACGTTCCGGTGAGACAATCAGGGCATCAATCCGATTCTTTTCCAGTCTCTCAATAACACTTTCCCAGTTATCCATATTTTCCGAATTTATTGTTTCCACCTGAAGTCCCAGCTTATCTGCTGAAACAATCTGATTATTCATAAGCGCCAAAAGCGGACTGATGATCAATGTAACCGCCTGCGTTCTCTTTCTAATCATTCTGGTTGCAAGAAAGTAAACCAGACTCTTGCCCCATCCCGTTTTCTGAACTACCAGCAGTCTCTTTCCGTTCAGAACCTCCTGAATTGCTTCCTCCTGCCCGTCTCTGAATTCCGCTTCTTCTCCATAAGTATTTTTCAACTCCTGCAATAATTCTTTCATCAATATTTCCCTCATATTATGATGAGACTTTGCTCATAAAATCTCCACCTTGCAAACATTCATTCCGTAAAGTCAAAATACCTGTCCTATTCTTTTATTCTGTCAATATCTGTCAGATTAACACCCAAAATCCGAAGAATTGCTTTAAATCTTCTATGTTCTTTTGAATCATTTCTTTTTCTGCCATATAATAGTCCTCCCTGTCTTTTATATATTGTATCAGATACAACAAAATTTGCAAGTTACGGTTCTTATCCAATGTCATTTACTTAACGACCCCTCGAACTCTTCGATTTTGTATCTCCCCAAAAGCCTTCTTTACTTATGTTTTATTTTTAATATTTCAAGGAAAAATCCACCAAACACCAACTCTATGCCAATAACGCATGACGTTATAGCAGGTATTGTAATTCACATCATCTCATCCGGATTTAAATTTCCAAACGCCGTTCTTCCCCATATCACAATACTTGCAACAGATGCTGCAAGACCAGCCAGAATCATTAACAACCCGATCATAATACCTTTTTCCATCGTAAAATTACTGATCTTTTCCATAGACCGCGTCAGTGGTATGTATCCTGTTTGAGCCGCAAACATTCACCAAAATAAAACTGCAAAAAAATAACAGCAGCCACATTACCACAGTTTCTTTCAGAAAGAAACCACAGCAACGCAGCCGCTGTATATCCGGTCAGCTTACAGCAAACTCAAAGCCTCTTCATCCGCCACAACTGCCACATCCGGATGCAGCTGCAGCACGGATCCCGGCACCTTCGGCGTTACCGGTCCGCACAAAACGGCTTTTAAAGCTTCCGCTTTTGCCTTTCCGCTTACAATCAGCAATATTTTTTTTGCACACATAATGCTGCGGATGCCCATTGTATAAGCATAGCGAGGCACTTCGTCTTCACTTTCAAAAAAGCGTTTGTTGGCTTCTATTGTGCTCGGCGTAAGTTCTACGCAGTGTGTGCCGCACGCAAACGCATCGGCCGGCTCGTTAAAGCCGATGTGCCCATTGTTTCCAAGACCCAGCAGCTGTAAGTCCACACCGCCTGTCTGTGCGATCAGACAATCATAGTCTTTGCATGCTTTGTCACTGTCCGGTTCCAGTCCGTTTGGAACAAACGTGCGTGTTTTATCTATATTAACGTGATCAAACAGATTGCTGTCCATAAATTTACGGTAACTCTGCGGATGGTCCGGGCCAAGGCCTTTATACTCGTCCAGATTGACCGAAGTTACCTGTGAAAAATCCAGTTCCCCATTTTTGTACTGCTTTACCAGATTTTCATACATGCCGACCGGTGAAGAGCCCGTAGCAAGTCCCAGTACACAGTTCGGCTTTAATATTACCTGTGCTGCAAGTATTGCTGCCGCTCTGCGGCTTAATTCTTCATAGTCCTTTGTTTTGCAAATATTCATTCCTTTTCTCCTTTTCCTGAAAAATTCTTGTAAAAACCAAGATTCCGGAATTGTTTCCTGTGAAATCAACTCCGAATCTCTATGAAAACTGTATAAAATATCATATACTTCCGTTCATTTATATAAGAATTTATAAATTTATACGGTCCCCTACTATTAGTATACCTGTTTTCAAAATAATTTCAATAAAATTCTTCGAAAGAACCTTCAAAAGTTTTGTGCAATTGTGCCAAAAGCAAACCGTAAATTTTGGCATAGAATCCGACAGATGAAAAAACGGTCACAAGTACTTTCAGAACCTTTCAAACCGCTTGAATTTCCTCACGCAACCGCTATACTGGAAGCATAAACCAAGGAGGTGATTGCAATGAACCAAAAAGTAATGCAGATGAAAGGAAAACTGATTGTGTCCTGTCAGGCACTGCCTGCGGAACCGCTTCATTCTTCTTTCATTATGGGCCGCATGGCGTTAGCTGCAAAAGAAGGAGGCGCCAGCGGAATCCGTGCCAACACAAAGGAAGATATCCGTGAAATCCGGTCACAGGTCGATCTTCCCATTATCGGCATCGTAAAGCGGGATTATGAAGACTGCAGCGTTTATATCACGCCAACGATGAAAGAAGTCGAAGAGCTGATGGAAGTCGGGCCGGAAATCATAGCTTTGGACGCCACCGGCCGGCTGCGTCCGAACGGTGTGGAGTTAAAGGATTTTTTCAGTGATCTGAAAGAAAAATATCCGGAACAGTTATGGATGGCTGACTGCTCTACCGTGGAAGAAGCGTTATACGCAGACAGCCTCGGATTCGATTTTATCGGAACGACGATGGTCGGCTATACGCCGCAAAGCGAAGGGCTGCACATTGAAGAAGACGATTTTTCAATCTTACGCCAGATTATAAGCGAATCGAAACATCCGGTAATAGCCGAAGGAAATATCGACACTCCTGCAAAGGCAAAGCGGGTCATTGAACTGGGGGCATTTTGTGTGGTTGTCGGTTCTATTATTACAAGACCGCAGCTCATCACACGTAGTTTTTCAAAAGTATTGGAACCATAAAAGACGAACCAACGGAAAAGAAAAAGGAGAAGAAAAATGAGAGATCTGGAAAAGTACAAAGGCATTATTCCTGCATTTTATGCATGCTACGATAAGGAAAACCAAATCAGTCCGGAAGGGGTACGGGCACTGACCAAATATTTTGTTGACAAAGGGGTAAAAGGGGTATACGTCAATGGTTCCTCCGGGGAATGTATTTATCAAAGTGTCGAAGATAAAAAACTTATACTGGAAAACGTAATGGAAGCAGCAGAAGGAAAACTGACCGTCATCGCTCATGTGGCCTGCAACAATACGGCCGACAGCATGGAACTGGCAAAACATGCACAAAGCCTGCATGTAGATGCCATTGCAGCAATCCCTCCTATTTATTTCCACCTGCCGGAACATGCGATTGCAGACTACTGGAATGATATCAGCTCGGCCGCACCGGATACGGATTTTGTTATTTACAATATTCCGCAGCTTGCCGGTGTTGCCCTGACAATGAGCCTTTTCGCAAAAATGCGTGAAAATCCTCGTGTCATCGGCGTAAAAAATTCATCTATGCCGGTTCAGGATATTCAGATGTTTTTACAGGCTGCCGGAGATTCCTATATTGTATTCAACGGACCGGACGAACAGTTTATCAGCGGACGTGTCATCGGTGCACAGGGCGCCATCGGCGGTACTTATGGAGCCATGCCGGAGCTGTTTTTGAAAATGGATGAATACGTAAAAGCCGGTCAGCTTGATAAAGCTCGTGAAATTCAATATGCCGTAAATGAAATTATATACAAAATGTGCTCTGCACACGGAAATATGTATGGTGTTATCAAAGCCATTCTCAAGATTAACGAAGGCCTGGAATTAGGTGGTGTAAGAAAACCTCTGCCGTCGCTTATAAGTGAAGATGCCGCTATCGTAGAACAGGCTGCATCCATGATACGGACCGCAAAGGAAAATTATCTGTAACAGGCAGTATTTCCGAAGATCAAATTTCAGACATCATATCGGAGAAAGCGGGTGGTGCGTCCTGCACCACTTCCGCTTCCTTCATCAGACAGGAGGATAACGTATGCAGGGTTTTACAACTATAGATCTTATTATTTTAATTGTTTATCTGGCCGCTGTGTTGTTTGCAGGGTTGTTTTTTGCAAAAAAAGAAATGAAGGGCAAAGAATATTTTAAAGGAGACGGCACAATTCCATGGTGGGTAACCTCCGTATCCATTTTTGCTACTTTATTAAGTCCGATTTCATTTTTATCACTGGCAGGAAACTCTTATGCCGGAACGTGGATTATGTGGTTTGCACAGCTTGGAATGATCCTTGCCATCCCGTTTACCATCCGGTTTTTCCTTCCGATTTACAGCAAACTTGACATTGATACGGCCTACCATTATCTGGAGCTCAGATTTGAAAGCCGCGGCCTGCGTGTACTTGGCGCAGTTATGTTTATTATTTATCAGATCGGACGTATGTCTATTATTATGTATCTGCCATGTATGGTCCTTTCAAATCTAACCGGAATAAATGTAAATCTTCTGATCGTCATTATGGGTGTGATCGCCATTATTTACTCTTATACCGGAGGATTAAAATCCGTATTATGGACCGATTTTATCCAGGGTTCCGTTCTTTTAATCGGTGTTACCATCGCTCTGCTGTTTTTAGTTGCACATACGGACGGCGGTTTTGGGGCTATTTTTGACGCATTCCGCAATGATGGCAAATTCCTTGCAGCGGATCAGCCGCTTTTCGATGCAAATATTTTAAAAGACAGTGTATTTCTTCTGATTGTAGGCGCCGGTTTTAACACAATGGGTTCTTATGTATCCAGCCAGGATATTGTACAGCGTTTTACGACTACAACCGATACAAAAAAACTGAACAAAATGATGCTGACAAACGGTGCATTATCCATTTTTATCGCCACCGTATTTTATCTGATCGGTACCGGACTGTATGTATTCTATCAGCAGAATGAACTTCCGCCTGCCGCATCACAGGATCAGATCTTTGCTTCTTATATTGCATTTGAACTCCCTGTCGGTGTAACCGGTTTGTTATTGGCTGCCATTTATGCGGCTTCCCAGTCTACTTTATCGACAGGATTAAACTCCGTTGCTGCCAGCTGGACATTGGACATTCAGGCCAGAGTGAGCAAAAAAGAACTGAGTCTGGAAAAGCAGACAAAAATCGGACAGTATGTATCCCTTATCGTCGGTATTTTTGCAATCGCTGTCTCGATCGTACTGGCAAACGGCAATATCAAATCCGCTTATGAATGGTTCAACGGATTTATGGGACTTGTATTAGGTATTCTGATCGGTACTTTTATTTTAGGCGCATTTACAAAAATTGCTAACGCATTTGGCGCAGCTCTGGCATTTGCAGCAGCTTCCGCTGTAATGGTCGGCATTAAGTATTTTGCTCCGGCCGGTTCGGTATCCATCTGGTCTTATTCGATTATTTCAATCGTTGTATCGCTGCTCGTAGGCGTTCCGGCCAGCATAATCTCAAGAAAAATGACCGGAGATCATTCCACTCCGGCAAAAAATACGACAGTTTACAATTAAAGGTAATTGACGATAAAAAAGGAGGCCATTTTTATGATTTTTGGGAATATCAAACATTTGGATGAATATCCGTTTTTGGAACAAGCAGTACGGGAATGTTTTGACTATGCAAACACACATGCTCTGTCGGAATATGAAAACGGATGCCATGAAATAGATGGACAACGATTGTTTGTCAATATTGTTGGGTATACTACTACTACTGCGCAGCAGCGTTTCTGGGAAGCACACAGACAGTATCTGGATCTGCATCTGATGCTGCACGGCACGGAACAGATTGATCTGAACTTCATTGCAAATCTGGAGCAAAAAGAATATAAGGAAAGTGAAGATTTTCTTCCGCTGGAAGGTGAAAAAAACAGTTCTGTTATACTGCGGGACGGAGACTTTCTGATCTGCTTTCCAAACGACGGCCATCGTACCGCCATACAGGTGAAAGACCCTGAAACAATCAAAAAGCAATTTTTAAAATACGGATATCGTAGATTGATTCGTTTCCATACATGTCAAAAATGACGAAAGAAGGTTTGCTTAAATATAACATGAAAAAATACGTTTGCATTGATATCGGAGGAACCGCTGTCAAGTATGGACTGATTGGTGCGGATGGCATGATCATCAGCCGTGGAGAAACACCAACCGAAGCGGAAAAAGGCGGCCCCTCCATTTTGGAAAAAGCGGTAACGATCACAGACCGTTTTACACAGGAACATGAAATAGCCGGAATCTGTGTCTCAACAGCCGGTATCGTAGATACAAAAAAAGGGATGATTCGGCATGCGGCCCCATTAATTCCACAGTATACGGGTACTCGTATAAAAGAAACGATGGAACAACGGTTTTCGGTACCCTGTGAAGTGGAAAATGATGTAAACTGTGCAGGACTGGCCGAATATCTCACCGGCGCCGGCAAAGACAGTGATCCTATGCTGATGCTGACGATTGGAACGGGCATCGGTGGCTGTATGGTCACCGGTGGTCATGTATTCCACGGCGTTTCCTACAGTGCCTGTGAAGTCGGATATATGCATATGCGGGGCAGTGATTTTCAGACACTTGGCTCGGCCGGCAGCCTTGTGAAAAAAACTGCCGAACGAAAGCAGGAACCTGTGGAAGACTGGAACGGTTTCCGCATATTCAGCGAAGCCAAACTTGGCAATTCCGTCTGCATCGAAACAATAGACGAACTTACAGACGTACTGGGGCTTGGCATTGCCAATCTGTGCTATGTACTGAATCCGGAGACAGTCGTGCTTGGTGGAGGTATTATGGCACAGGAAGATTATTTGGCGGATCGCATTCGAACGGCCCTGGATACCTATTTAATCGACAGCATTGCCACCCATGTGACAATCAGGTTTGCAAAACACAGAAATGACGCGGGCATGCTCGGTGCATTCTATCATTTTAAAGGCTGTCACCTGTCCTGAACAAAATCTTCCTGAAAAAACAGAAAATGAAACTGAGGTTGATCTTATGAAATATTACATTAAATCAGTCGTGCCGGTTATCGAAAGCAACTATGAAAAATTTACGGCCTTAGAAAAAAATATCGCTGATTTTTTTATCAATAATCAGGCAAAAGTGGATTTTTCTTCCAAAGCGATTGCTGACAGACTCTATGTTTCCGAAGCTTCTCTGTCCCGGTTTGCCCAAAAATGCGGCTACCGGGGTTACAGAGAATTTGTGTATCAGTATGAAATGACTCTTATGGCAGAGAAAGATTCCATTACCGGAAACACACGCATGATACTGAATACCTATCAGGAACTGCTGAACAAAACTTATCAGCTTATAGACGAAGATCAGATATCACGCATTGCGCATTATCTTGGAACATCCACACGGGTTCTTGTATGCGGCCGCGGAAGCTCCGGTCATGCGGCTGCGGAAATGGAAATGCGGTTTATGCGCATCGGCGTCGACATTGATTCCCTGATTGATAACGATCTGATTCGCATGCGGGCGGTCTTTCAGAACAAAGAAAGTCTCGTTTTCGGCATCAGTATCAGCGGAGAAACCGAAGATGTCTTGTATTTGCTGCGGGAATCGCACAAGCGCGGCGCAAAAACAGTGTTGATTACCGCAAAATATGACGATACACTATATGAGTTCTGTACGGAGGTTGTACAAATTCCATCACTCCAGCATCTGAACCAGGGGCATGTCATATCTCCCCAATTTCCGATTCTGCTAATACTGGATATTATTTATTCCGGTTACAACGAATTGGACAGGCAGACAAAAGACAGTCTGCATCACAATACGTTACAGGCACTGGCAGACGGCTGGACCAAAACAGGAAAAAAGGAGAAAAATCATGATTATTGAACATGTAAAAGTTTACACAAAAGACAACACGTTTCAGGAAGGTACCATATCTATCCAAAACGGCGTCTTTTCCGATACATCCGACAGTCCGGACACCATCGACGGAAAAGGCTGCTATGCCATACCAGGCCTTATCGACCTGCATTTTCATGGCTGCGGCGGTTACGATTTATGCGATAACTCCATAGAAGCTATTGCCAAAATCGCAGAACAGGAAGCCTGTGCCGGCATCACCGGTATCTGTCCGGCAACGATGACGCTGCCATATGAAGAGCTGCTGCAGATCCTGCGTACGGCTGCCGCATATCGAAAGGAATGTTCGGAGCAAAAAGAGTCCAAAAAAGGCGCGGATCTGATCGGAATCAATATGGAAGGTCCATTTATCAGTACCGCAAAAAAAGGCGCACAGGATCCAAAACATATCCTTCCATGTGATGTAAAAATTGCAGAAAATTTTATCCGCGCTTCGGAAGGTCTGGTAAAATTTATCGGCATCGCACCTGAGGATAACCCGGATTTTGTTTCTTTTATTGCTCAGCTCAAAGAACAGGTCAGCATCTCTCTGGCACACACAAATGCTGATTATGATACTGCTATGGCTGCTTTTCAAGCAGGCGCGAACCACGCCGTTCATTTATACAACGCCATGCCGCCTATGACACACCGGGCGCCAGGCGTAATCGGCGCAGTCTCTGACAGCCCTCATGTATATGCGGAAATCATCTGCGACGGAATTCACATTCATCCATCTGTTGTACGTGCTACCTTCCGGATGCTCGGAACCGACCGGATGATTTTAATCAGCGACAGTATGCGCGCAGCAGGTATGCCAAACGGACGCTATACGCTGGGCGGTCTGGACGTGAACGTTACGGACCGAAAAGTTACTCTTGTTTCCGACGGCGCACTTGCCGGTTCTGCTTCCAATCTGATGGAATGTATGCGTACGGCTGTCACACAGATGGGTATTCCGCTGGAAACTGCCGTTGCATGTGCCAGTGTCAATCCTGCAAAATGTCTGGGTGTTTATGAAGAAAGAGGTTCGATCGAACCTGGTAAGATTGCGGACCTTGTTCTGCTGGATGAATCGCTCGCGGTTCAAATGGTTCTAAAAAATGGGAACAGAATCCGCTAAACAACGCAATTTCGCTGTTTATAAAAACGTTGCAGTGACTGCTCAGGTCACTGCAACGTTTTTTCGTATGCGGCAATGATAACCGCTATTTATCCATCCGTACGGACTGCGCTGTTCGCCGGTCCCGTAGACTCCTGTATCTCCAGCCGTGCTTCAAAAATCTGTCCGCCTTCGCATGGCTCTCCTTCGATCAGTGCGGACAGCATCCGTACCGCTGCTTTTACCATCTCATCAATCGGCTGATGAATCGTCGTAATGGAAGGATGGTAAAAATGTGTCAGATTCAGGCCGTCAAAGCCGGCCACCGAATAGTCCTGCGGAATTCTGTTTCCGGACTCTAAAATTGCTTTGCACACACCGATTGCCGTCATATCCGATGCCGCAAAAACCGCCGTAAACTTTTTTCCCGAAGCTAACAGTTCCTGTGTAACCGCATAGCCGTTTTCCGCGGAAAAGCTTGCCAGATTGTGCTTCATATAACAGACCAGACCGGGATCCGGTTTTATTCCGTTTTTTTCCAGAGCTTTGCAATAGCCTTCATAACGAAGGCTGCCGACGCCCCGTTCTTCCTGCAGCGATGTGATAATTGCAATTCTTCGGTGTCCCAGACTGCACAGGTAATCTACGATTTTAAAACTTTCTTTCACATCGTCAATCGCCACAAAATGCGCCGCCCTTTCTCCTGGCAGTTGCGGCTGGCGGACCGTACATAAAATATAAGGCACACTTAACAACGCAAAATCCTGTGTATTTTCCCTGATACGTCCTCCAAGAAAAATAATCCCTTTTAATTTCTTTTCTTTTTCCAGCTCCAGTGCAACATTTACCTCATCTTCGTCGAATCCGACTTTCTGCAGAATTAACGTATAATTTTTCCGGCTGAGCATCTCTTCAAACATATGGAACATCCCCTGAAAAAAAGGATTGTCAATGCCCTTCATCAAGAGTGCAATTGTGTTGGATTCCGAACGTTTTAAGTTTCTGGCGCTGTTATTGGGTATATAATTATGCTGTTCAATCGCCTGCATGATTTTTGCTTTTGTCTCAGGGTTGATGTCCGGATGGTCGTTCATCGCACGCGACACCGTACTCACTCCGACCCCGCAGAGTTTTGCAATATCCCTGATTGTAATATCACTCATGATTATTTCCGCTCTGCTTTCTTTTCAGTATCTTTTTTTCCGGACAAAAATTCCAAAGCCACATCCGTCACTTTTTCGGAAACCATTTCAAATGCAGCGCCTGCCACTTTGCCAATGACTGCTGCCGCACCGCCTGTTTCTCTGTCAGCTGTTTTTGCCGCCTTTTCGGTACCTTTTTCCACTTTCTGTTCCTGTAAACGATCCGTTTCTTTTGCTGCTGTTTGTTTCTGTTCCTGCAAACAATCCGTTTCTTTTACTGTGGTCTGCTCCTGCAAACGATCTGTTTCTTTTACTGTTGCCGTTTCTTTTTCCGCTTTCTGCTTCTGCAGATTCCCGACTTTTTTTCCGGGTCTTTTGTTTCCGCACGTCCGGACTGCACCTGCATTCTGCCGTAAGTCTTTGTCATGTTTTTCATCAGCAGGCCGGCCTGCGGCGTCAGCTGATTCGCGAGCAGGCGCCATCTCCAGTTCTTTCCAAGTGTAGACGGCTCATTCATCCGCGCTTTATTATCCAATACCAGATAGTCCTGCATCGGTACGATACACAGATTTGCAGCGCTTGCCTGCGCCAGGCGGATCATTTCCGTAACCATCTCGTTCTTATCTTCCACTTTACGGCCAAGATATCTTTCTATCATTCCATAATCCGCCTTTGGAATCGAATCCAGCCAGCCGCGCAGCGTTTCATTATCATGCGTGCCCGTGTATACAACACAGTTTTTATCGTAATTATAAGGCAAATAATCTCTTGGACCGGTGTCTTTTGCATCAAAGGCAAATTCCAGCACTTTCATATTCGGAAATCCTACCGCACGAACAAGTTCACGAACGGAGTCCGTAATATAGCCCAGATCTTCTACGATAATATTCAGATCGCCAAGCGAATTTCGCAGCGCCTGAAACAGCTGCAGTCCCGGCCCTTTTTCCCATTTTCCGAATTGTGCCGTCTTATCTTTCGCAGGAACCGAATAATATTCGTCAAACCCGCGAAAATGATCAATGCGAATCACGTCATACATCTTATAGCATGCACCGACCCGGCGAATCCACCATGCATACCGGGTCTTCCTGTGGTATTCCCAATCATAAAGCGGATTGCCCCACAACTGTCCGGTTGCGGAAAATGCATCCGGCGGACAGCCTGCTACGGCATATGGCTTACGGTCCTCATCAAACTGAAACAGTTCCGGCTGCGCCCATGCATCCGCACTGTCAAGCGCCACATAGATCGGAATGTCTCCGATAATACGTATTCCATGCCCGTTGGCATAGCTTTTTAGCTCTTCCCATTCGCTGAAAAACTCGTACTGCAAATATTCGTAAAACAAAATCTGGTTTTTTAATTTTTCTTCGTACGTTTTTAATGCTTCCGGCTGGCGCAGACGAATATCATCCGGCCACTCCACCCAGCTTTTTCCTTTAAAATTGTCTTTCAGAGCCATAAACATGGCATAGTCGGCAAGCCAGGATGCTTCCCGTTCCTGAAATTCCAAAAACTTCACAAACTCCGCATCTTTGATGTTATAAAACAATTCAAATGCCTTTTTTAACAATCTGTAACGCGCCCGGTACATCTTGCCGTAATCGATATCGGCAGGATCGGTACCAAAATCATATACATCACAGTCTTTCTTTTTTAAAAGTCCTTTTGCAATCAGTTTTTCCGGACTGATAAAATAAGGATTGCCGGCAAACGTTGAAAATGACTGATACGGGGAATCCCCATAACTCGTCTGTCCAAGGGGCAGAATCTGCCAATAACTCTGCCCGTTCTTTTTAAGGAAATCTACAAACTGATACGCTTCCTTAGAAAAACATCCAATTCCATATCTGGATGATAAACTGCTCACTGGGAGCAATACTCCACTTGCACGCATGAAAAAAGTCCTCCTAACCTTTTACCGCTCCTGCAACGACACCGTCAACAATATATTTCTGACATGCAATGTAGAAAATAATGATCGGAATAATTGCCAGTACAAGCATCGCCATCATGGCACCCATATCTACGGCGCCATAACCGCCCTTCAAATACTGTACCGCGATCGGTATTGTTTTCCATCTTTTTGTATCCAGGACAAGGGACGGAAGCAGATAGTCATTCCATATCCACATTGCCTGTAAAATTGCTACGGAAATACAGGTCGGTTTTAATATCGGCAATACGACCTTAAAATAAGTCTGAATCGGCGTACATCCATCCATCATGGCCGCTTCTTCAATTTCCAGCGGAATCGCTTTTACAAATCCGCAGAACATAAATACCGCAAGGCCGGCGCCGAATCCAAGATATACAATAATAATCCCGGCCGGATTTCCTAACTTAAGCATATCAGATATTTTGGATAATGTAAACATTACCATTTGAAAAGGTACGATCATGGAAAATGCACATAAATAATACATGCCGGAAGAGACTTTGCTTTTCACACGGGAAATGTACCATGCACACATGGATGTGCATAAAATAATCACTGCAACGGAACATATTGTAATAAATAATGAATTTTTAAATGCGGAAAAAAAGTCAATTTTTTCAATGCCACTGATATAGTTTTTCAGCCCTTCAAACGTTTTTTCATTCGGAAGGCCAAACGGCTCACGGTTAATGTAAGTCTTTCTCTTGAAGGAATTCATCAGAACCACAACAATCGGCATAATATAAAGCACGGACAACAGAGAAAAAATTGTCGTATAGATCCATCCGTTTTTTACCGGTTTTTTATTTTCCATTACGCTTGTACCTCCTTACTCTTTGTCATACGCAGCTGAATCATAGCAACTGCCGCTACAATAATAAAGAATATGACTGCTTTCGCCTGGCCGACGCCTTCCCAGCCAACTCTGCCATAAAACGTATCATAAATATTAAGCGCCAGCATCTGTGTCTTATTGGACGGAGCCCCTGCTGTCAATGCCAGGTTCTGGTCAAACAGTTTAAAGCCATTCGTCAGTGTAAGGAATGAGCAGATCGTAATGGATGGCATCAGCATAGGAATCGTTACGTTTTTTAATACCTGCCACTTGCTTGCACCGTCAATCTGAGCCGCTTCCATTAAATCACCCGGAATATTGTTAATACCTGCAATATAAATAATCATCATGTACCCGATCTGCTGCCAGTTCATCAGTATGATCAGTCCCCAGAAACCGTAAGAAGCCGAATAGGTCAGCGTACGTTCAAAATTCTGCAAAATACCGTTAAAGATCAGCTGCCAGATATAACCAAGAATAATACCACCGATCAGGTTTGGCATAAAAAACACCGTACGGAAAATATTCGTTCCTTTGATGCCTTTTGTTAAAATCATTGCAATGATAAACGCAAACAGATTAATCGTAATAACGGATACGACCGTAAACAATACCGTAAACCATAAAGCATGCATAAACGTATCGTCCGTGAATACTTTGACAAAATTTTTAAATCCCACAAATCTGGCATCCGTAACCGTCGTAAATTCACACAGCGATAAGTAAATGCCAAGTATAAATGGAAATACAAATCCAATTGCAAATGCTGCCATCGTCGGAAGCATAAAAATCGGAAAATATTTCTTAATCGCTTTATCCATAACTGTCTCCTCCTTTTTACGCATAAAGATGCTCTGCGTATATATACTAAAAAGCATCTTGTGTTTATGAAAAACGGGCGGTTGGTAAAACCGCCCGTTTCCAAGGGATATATCTCAGGAAATATTGAAAAGGAACTTTTTTTATTTATTTAGTTGCCGCCGTTTGCTGCCTTATATTCGGTAACCCAGCCTTCTACAAATGCTTTTTCTACCGCAGACCATTCACCCGTACCCTGTGCGTATTCCATCAGTGCGCTTCCGACATCATCTTTCCATTTCTCGGAAGGAATCGTAGAGAAGTTCCATGAAACTGGCGTCTTGCCGTTGCTGATATAGTCATTGGCAATCTGCAGCAGCGGATTGCTTGCCTGATAACCATCATCAAACGTATCAAACGGTGTTACAAATCCCATTGTATTTGCCAGACTGTCACGTCCCGTATCACTTGTAATAACCCAGTTTAAGAAGTCCAATGTCGCTTTGATATCTTCTTCCGGCGCATTTTTATTTACACACCAATAGTTTTCGGAACCGGTGCAAAGACCCTGATTTTCTTCTCCGTCCACACCGATATAAATTGGAAGCATACCGATATCATCATCTGTCAGACCGTCATTCATAATATCGTTATAAGCCCATGTACCGTTCTGATAAAACACCGCATCGCCAACTGCGAATTCTGCTGTCGCATCATCCCCTGTCATACCGGAAATCATACTCGGTGCACAGGTAGAATCTGTCAGATACAGATCCCAGATCTGTTTGTACTGATCCAGATAAGTACCTTTGATCGCTTCTGTGGAACCGATATTATCTGCCTTATATTCATAATAAATCGGAAGATTTGCAAGGTGTGTCTTAAATCTCCAGTCAGAGCTGGAATCCATGCCAGCGGAAGTAAATGCACCTGCCACGCCAAGGTCATCTTTCTTCGCCTGAATATCATCGGCTACTTCTTTTAATTTTGCAAAACTGTTGATTTCATCCGCAGATTGAATCTTTGCGCCATCCATTGCGATATAATCATTTAACAGCTTCTTATTGTAAATAATACCATAAGTCTCAATTACATATGCGATACCAGGTACCGCTTCCCCATCTTTTAATACAAAATCATCACTCTTTACATGTTTATAAAGCTCGGAATCTTTCAGATCGTAGCAATAATCTTTCCAGTTCTGATATCCGATCGGACCATTTACCTGGAACAGTGTCGGCGCTTCCGTTTTTGCCATTTCGGACTTTAACTGCTCTTCATAAGTACCTGCAGCAGCTGTCTGTACATCAACCGGCACTCCTGTTTCTTCCGTATACTTTGCGGCAAGATCTACCCAGTCCTGACCCTGTTCCGGTTTAAAGTTCAGATAATAAACCTTGCCGGAGCCTGTCTGCGAATCCCCTTTTGCACTGTCATCCGGCGCATCGGCAGAATTATCATCCGACGCATCATCCGATGCATCATTTGCTGTGTTATCGTCTTTTGCCTGATTGTCATCGCCGGTAGAACCGCATCCGGTTAAGGACGCTGCTGCCATTGCCGTACACAAAAGTGCACAAACTAATTTCTTTTTCATACTTTTTCTCCTTTTAACATAAATTGTGTTGTTAACCGTTACATGTAAATGCAACACTGATTCCGGGAACGATATCGGTAACGATATCGGTAACGTTTCCGTTAAACAAACTATAACACTACCGACATAAAATTTCAACAATTATTTTTTTAATTTTCATTTTTGGATAATTAGACAAATTCAAATATAGATTTTTATGAATTATTCACAATGGATGTTAAATAAATGAATTTTCAGAAATAAATTCCTGCAGCGGTCAGCTGTCCGTGTTACAGCCAGTTCCTCTGAAACAAAGGTCACATGGCTATAACATGCAACAGTCTGACACAGTCTTCACTCCTGCTTTGTTTTTATCACAAAACAGGCTCTTCCTCGTTCTTTTGCCTTATATAACATTCGGTCCGTTTCTTTTAATAAATATTTAACATTCTGCGGAAACGTAAATTCACATGCACCGATACTGCAGCTGATCTTTTGATCGGGAATCGCCTCGGAAACATCCTTTAAAAACCGTTCCAGCCGCTGTCCCAGTTCCTGTTTTGGCATCGGCGCGTCAATCAGTACGGCAAATTCATCTCCGCCTATTCTTCCCACTTTTCCATGCTCACCAAATACACACTGCAACTTCTGCGCAATTTCTTTTAAAACGGTATCACCTACGGAATGGCCGAACGTATCATTAATTTCCTTAAAATAGTCCGCATCGACAAATAAAAACCAGCCGGTTCTGTCCAAACCGGAGCCGTTTTCTTTTGCGCCTTATCGCAATGATAAAGGAACATCCTCCTTCTCATAACGCCCGTCAGATCATCAATTTCTCCTTTATATTCTTTATAGGACATATATTTATATAAACAAAAAAGCAAAATAACCGTAAGTACATCCAAAGCCAGCATCGCAATCAGGAACTGAATCTGCAAAAGCAGCAAATCATACATCCGTTACTGTTCACTCCCCAGCTGAACACTTGCTGTTTTGCTGGGGCCAATACAGAATCGCTGCCAGGAATCCGGCATTTTGCCGCAGGCAAACTTCCAATATGCCGGATTCTGTTACTGTGAGCACCGCAGGTGTGAACAGTAACGTACATCCGAAAAAGCGAATCCTTCCGCCTGTTCTGCCTAACGCAAACCGGCCAGGTATATTGACATACCTGACCGGATAAAAATACATATTTTTATTTTTCTAATTTCCAGATTTCATCATTATACTGCTCAATCGTACGATCTGCGGAGAAAAATCCGGCCTTACTGATATTCACAAGCATCATCTTTGCCCATGCTTTGCGGTCTTCGTATGCAGCAAATGCCCGGTCCTTTGTTTCCACATAGTCTTTAAAATCAGGGAAGGTCATAAACCAGTCTTTGTTCAGCAGTTCGTTGTAAAGACGCTCCAGATTCTCTGCGCATCCGACCGCCTTCATTTCGTCACTGACAATAAAATCAACCGCTTTCTTAATATCCTCGTCATTTTCATAGTATTGTCTGGACACATAATCGGCTCTTGCATAACGATCAATGACAGTCTGGCTGGACTCTCCGAACGTAAAAATGTTATCCTCTCCTACAAGCTCGGCAATCTCCACATTTGCACCATCTTTTGTGCCGAGTGTAAGCGCACCGTTTAACATAAACTTCATATTACCCGTACCGGAAGCTTCTTTGGAAGCCAATGAAATCTGCTCGGAAATATCACAAGCAGGGATTAATTTTTCTGCCAGTGTTACGTTATAGTTTTCTACCATAACAACTTTCAGATACGGACTTACTTCCGGATCATTGTTAATCAGCTGTGACAGGCAAAGAATCAGATGGATAATATCTTTTGCGATCGTATAAGCCGGGGCTGCCTTTGCACCGAAAAATACGGTGATCGGACGAATCGGCTTTTTGCCTGCTTTTATTTCAAAATATTTATGAATCACATACAATGTATTCATCTGCTGACGTTTATATTCATGCAGACGTTTTACCTGAATATCAAATACGGACTCTGCGTTAATGTCAATATTTTGCGTATGTTTTAAGAAATCACGCAGAACAGCTTTTCTTGCGTCTTTAATCGCAAGCAGTTTGTCCAATACCGCATCGTCATTTACGAAATCGGCCAGTTTTTCCAGTTCCATCGCATCTTTTTTAAAGCCAGGTCCGATCAGCTCTTCGATATAGGAAGTCAGCTGCGGATTGCAGTACAGCAGCCAACGGCGGAACGTAATGCCGTTTGTCTTGTTGTTGAATTTCTCCGGATACAGCCGATAAAAATTGTTCAGCTCCGTCTCTTTTAAAATATCGGTATGCAGCGCTGCCACACCATTGACACTGATGCCGTAGTGAATATCAATATGTGCCATGCAGACACAATTATCGCCGTTGATAATTGCTACCGAAGGATCGTTGTATTTTTTATTTACCTGATTGTTCAGTTCATAAATAATCGGCACAAGCTGCGGCACTGCCTGCTGCATAAAGTGCATCGGCCATTTTTCCAGCGCTTCTGCAAGAATCGTATGATTCGTGTATGCACAGGTCTTTGATACGACTGCAATCGCTTCATCCATTGTCAGTCCGCGTTCCATTAACAGGCGGATAAGTTCCGGAATTACCATCGTAGGATGTGTATCATTAATCTGAATAACCGCATAATCCGCAAGATCGTACATATTGGAACCTTTTGCCGCACACTCTTCCAGAATCAGCCTTGCCGCATTGGATACCATAAAATACTGCTGGTATACACGCAGAAGCCGTCCGTTTTCATCACTGTCATCCGGATACAAAAACAGCGTCAGATTTTTTGCATACTGGGATTTGTCAAAATTGATTCCGTCCTGCACCAAAGATTCGTCTACGGACTCCACATCGAATAAATGCAGTTTTGTTGTACGGTTTTCATATCCCACAACATCAATATCATACATTCTGGATTGAACTGAAAATCCGCCAAAATGAATTTTGTAAGTTTTATCCGTTTTTGTCAGCCAGGATTCCGGTGTAATCCATGGATTCGGCATTTCTTTCTGCAGATTGTTTTCAAATACCTGACGGAACAGGCCCAGATGATAATTTAAACCTACGCCATCGCCATTTAATCCAAGTGTTGCAATGGAATCTAAAAAGCAGGCTGCCAGTCTTCCCAGACCCCCGTTGCCCAAAGAAGGCTCCAATTCGATTTCTTCAATATCCGTTATTGATTTGCCGCATTTTTCCAGCTCCTGTTTTACCTCGTCATATAATCCAAGGTTGATCAGATTATTGGACAGCAGCTTGCCAATCAGAAATTCCGCCGAAATATAATACAGCTTTTTCTTTCCCTGATTGCTTTCTTTTCCCTTTGCCTGTTCCTTTACATATTCCAGAAGCGCCGTGTAGATTTCCTCGTTTGTACATTCATCCATATAACGGCCAAAACGGGACTTTACATATTCATTCGCTGTCATTTTAAGATTCCTCCCAAAAATTTTCTTTCACAATTATTATTTTTATTATTTGAAAATATAAATGTTCGTTTTTATTCTGTCGATGCATGTATTATATGTCAGATAGTGGATATTATTCTTGCAATATCCTATGATGATATGGTACAATTCTATCAATTTATCGGCACCGTTGCAAATACCACATTAACGGTAATGCAAAATCTGATCAGGATGGAGTCCACCGGCCATGAACATACTGGAATATGAAAATTATCAGGAAAAAAGACGCACTTTGACGCCTCTTTTCCATACAATACTTACCTTTGCTGCATCCCGCAGGATTTTTTATCCGTACCATTACACTGGCACCTGGAAATGGAGATTATATATATAAAAAAGGATGCGGCATCGTATCCATTGATCTGTCTCCCGCTTCGGTAAACGAAGGTGATATTATTCTGATCGCACCTGGGCAGCTGCACGGCATTTCCCAGTACGAAAATACCCGTCTGGAATACGAAAACATACTGTTTGATCTAAGCATGCTGGAAGCAAAAGGAAACGACAGCTGCACCTCGGACTTTTTTGCACCGCTGCGGCATTCCCATGTTCCGGCTAAAAATATATACACATCGGCCGATAAAAAGCATGAAAGAATAGCCTACTGGCTGGACCAGGCCGATGAAATCTGCAAAACATTTCCACAGGCATACCAGCTGTATATCAAGAGCTGTCTGTTCGGACTTTTTTACGAGCTGTTTGCGAACCGTGAAATTGCAGCTGCCCCGAAAAAAACGCTGCCTTCTCTGGAAAAGCTCAAAATGATTATCAAATATGTGGAAAATCATTACCAGGACCGTATTACCATTGAACAAATCGCTTCTTTTTGCGATTACAGCCAGTCCCACTTTATGAAATACTTTAAAAATGCGATGGGTATCTCATTTATTGAATATTTAAATGATTACCGTCTGATGATGGCTGCAAGGCTTCTGCTTGCTTCCGATTCCAACATTCTGTCCATTTCACAGGAAGTCGGATTTGAAAAC
Source organism: Eubacterium plexicaudatum ASF492 (assembly GCF_000364225.2). GTDB lineage: Bacteria > Bacillota > Clostridia > Lachnospirales > Lachnospiraceae > Eubacterium_J > Eubacterium_J plexicaudatum. Next base: position 586,414 of record NZ_AQFT02000001.1, on the reverse strand, counting down.
CTGTCGTATTTTAACCGCAGCTTCAAAAAAAAATTTAACGTAACGCCCAGCGCTTACCGCAAGGGCCATCCAAAAACAACATTCGGAAAGGATACTACATGATGAAATATCAGGATTATCTGTTTGACCTGTATGGAACACTGGCTGACATCCATACGGACGAATCAAAAAAAGAACTGTGGAAGCTTCTGGCTTCCTGGTACCAATCGCATGGCGCGGTATATTCGCCATGGAATCTGAAAAAACAATTCCGGACACTGCTGCGGGAAGAACTGCATCGGACCGCTCTTCGTCACCCGGATTATACAGCCGTTGATATCCGAATGGAATCTGTTTTTGAACGGCTCTACAACATCCGAAATATATCTGTCTCTGCGGAGTCGATCGCCGAAACAGCGCTTTTTTACCGTATGCTATCAAGAGATTATATCCGTACGTATGCATGCGTACATGACATTCTGCATCGGCTGCGGGCAGACGGCAAACGCTGTTTCCTTCTGACAAATGCACAGGCAGTATTTACAATTCCGGAATTAAAACTGCTCCGTATCGCAGATCTGTTTGACGGTATCGTCATCTCTTCCACGCAAGAATGTGCAAAGCCTGATCCGCACATTTTTCTGGCTGCCTGTGAACGATACCACATCAAACGTGAAAACGCGCTTATGATCGGAAACGACCCATATACGGACATCGCCGGAGCAAACGCATGCGGTATGGACTCCGTGTATCTGCATTCCAACCTTTCTCCGAAATGGACCGGTGCGCCCGACTGCACGTATCTGATCAAAGACGGAGACATGCAAAAGTTAAAAAGGCTGTTAGAGCGTGTTTGAAAAATCATTCCCGCAAAGTGGGGAGTTTGGAAACCGCATTTGACGCACATACATCTCCTGAAAATCCGCATCACTTTCTAACGAAATGTTTCCGTTTCTGTTGCGGATCTGTTCCAGCTGCCGCGCACAGGACGGTTCCGTTAAAAATGCGGCCGCACCTTTCAGACTCGTATTGCCGCAAAGCACGATGCGCTCTTTCCATTCCGGTTCAAACAACCCGATGGAAACCGCGGTATCTGCCGACAGATAATACCCAAATCCTCCGGCCAGATAAATCCGGCTTACTTTTGTATCTCCATACTTTTTTTGCAGTACAAAAAGTCCCGCCCGTATCGCAGCTTTTGCCATCTGTATTTCCCGAATATCTGCCTGTGTCAGACAAATACGGCTGCCATCTTCCCGTCTTGCAAGCTCCATACCGGCATCAAACAGCTGCGGAGCAAGCAATCCGTCCGCATCCAGCAGTCCTTCTTTCAGCAGCGCCGCCACAGCTTCCATCGCACCGGTTCCGCAGACACCGCATGGTTTTTTCTGTCCGATCGTCCGAATGCGAACTCTGTGATACAAATAAGACACCTGTGAAATCGCTCCCGGTATCCCCGGCACCCCACAGCTTAAACGTCCGCCTTCAAAAGCCGGACCGGCTGCGGTGGAAGCCGTAACAAATCCCTCCTTACTCCCATACGCAAGCTCGCCGTTTGTGCCAAGATCAATAAAAAAGGCGGGTTCCTCCGCTGCCGTCTGCCAAAACCCGCTGCTGTAAAGTCCCACCGTAATATCCGCACCGATAAAGGCAGACATTCCCGGCAATAAATACACGTTACAGCTTTCAAAGCCTGGCATCTCCGTAAATAATTCCGTATACCCCAAACATTCCGTTTCCAGATTCACCGGTTCAAACGGGGCCCGTCCAAGAGTTTCACACGAATATCCACGCAGCAGATGCAGCATCGTTGTATTTGCCGCTATCGCAATCTTCGAAATCCGAACCGATGTCCCAGATTCTGCGACAAGTGTCCGAAACAGCTGCTCCAGATCTCTGCAAATGCAGGCCTGCAGACGCAGTCCTTTTCCTTCATTCGATGCCTGTATCCGTGATAGCACATCTGCGCCATATACGTGCTGTGAATTCACAGCGGTCGCCTGCGCCAGAATTGTTCCTGCCGTATCAATCAGGGCCGCGGCCAGCGTTGTGCTGCCAAGGTCAACAGCGATATAAAGTGCATCCGACTCCTTCTTTCCATTGCGCGTGCTGTCCGAATGATCGCTCTGCTCCATCCCAATCACCTGCATCCCGGATTGTCTATCCGGCACACAGACGGTCAGATGACCTGAAATACCGCATCTGCATGCCAGACGATACCCCTGTACCAGCTCCTGCTCCGTAAAAAAACTTCGATCTTCCTCCGATACGGCCGCCTCTCCTTCTACCACACGTATCCGGCATTTTCCGCAAATTCCCTTTCCGTTACAAGCTGCCTGCGGTGCGGTCCGATTCGCTCTCAATACCTCCAGTAAATTCGCTCCGGCTTCGGCAGCTGCCGTTCGAACCAAAAACGGCTTCGATTCCGTAAAATATTTTATATAATATTGAATAATTCACATCTCCTTTCTCAGAGCGTGTTTGAAAAATGCTCCGAATCTTCTTTTCAGTTCAGTATACCATGCCTGCTCCGGAATAAAAACCATCAATTGTTAAGTTTCGGTCATATCAACCAATAAAGTTTTGATAAAATTGGCCGAACAGCCACATGGAGCAAAAAAATATCCGAAACAATGATTCACAAATCACTGTTTCGGATATTCCAACAAAGGACTGTCTGATTACACATCCTGCTGTTATTCCATTCTACGGCTCATCCACTATCCCCATAAATAACGGCGCACCGGATTCCGTATCCACAATCATATACATAAAGGAACGGTCAAATTTCACAATCGGCTTATCAATAATCATCGCTGTTCCCGCGGCGATTCCGCCAATAGTCGCTGCCGCGGCTTCCGTACCTTCCTCTGCCACGCGGATGACTGCCTCCTGCAGGACAAAGCTCAGATATAAATTCTCTTCATCTTTCGATTTTCCAAGCAATGTCAAATCTGCCTTTTTCTCATCAAATGCTTTTTTAATGCCCATCTTATTCAGACTGTCATTCAATTTCATTCTGCAGCGTATATCAAATTTCGGAAGCGAAAGATCTACGTTTTTTGTCTGGCTGCTGTCAAGCAGAGCTTCCAGTTTTTCCGGCGTATATGATGCATACCAGTCCCGTATCTTTTCATCTTTGGACGGCTTTACCGCCACAAATGCGAAATTGCTGTCTTTATAAGGCAGGATTACGCCTTCCGATGCATCATCTTTAAAATATCCGCATACATAATTACCGTCATGCATCATGTCCGTTTGTATTGTTTTTCCATAATCCGAATGAAAATCTGCCAAAGAAGTTTTCTCCGGGATAAACGGCTGCTGCCAGTCCGCCTTAAAATATAAGGTATTAATCAGCGCAAGTCTCGTTTCTTTCTCCATCTTTTTGTCCAAAAGCTTTGGAATCAGTTGGTTGGTACGATCGCTTACCCAGCTGTTAATCTTATTTTTAGTGGCGTTTGTGCTGAGCTTTTCCGTAAATACATCTGACTGAAATTGGGTTTTCGCCGTATTCAGCCATGCTTTCTTTGGCGTGAACGCTTCGTCTAACCATGCGGAATTGGCAACCGTAAGTTTCATGCCGTCCTGTTCCTGCGGCAGTGTATGTAATAACTGTTCGGATGCTGTCAGCATATTGCTGCCCAATACTTTTTCAAACTCTTTTTTCGTCGTTCCTTTTGCACCGTTTCCGACCATACCGAGCACAACATATGCGGATACCGGCGACATAACCGGATTCTTTTCCGACAGATACTGCTCCATCAGATCATAGCCAAACTTCCGCACGGACTTTACAGCTGATTTTGCATCTGTCGTTTTTTCCTTTGCCTGCACCGTCTTAAGGCTTTCGTCCGCGGTCACATATGCTCCTGCGCCTATAAGAGAAGCCGAAGCCAGAATAAAAGCCAGTGCCGAACTAAGCAGTTGTTTTTTCATATATAACAGTCTCCTTCCTTATTAAAGATCTTTTAATGAGAATCTTCCGATCAGTTCTTTCAGATTCTGAGCCTGCGCAGCTAATTCTTCGCTGGAAGCCGCACTATCCTGCGCCGTCATTGAATTTGTCGTAACCGCATCTGACATCTGCTCAAATCCTGTGTTGATCTGCTCAATTGCCGTTGCCTGCTCTCTTGCCGCATCCGCAATCTCAGCAATAATTCTTGTAATTTCACTCGTGCTGCTTACAACCTGTGAAAGTGATTCGGCTGTCTCATTGACAATGCTTGTACCGTTTTCTACCGTTTCAATTGACGTTGTAATCAGTCTGGCGGTATTCTGAGCCGCCTTTGCACTCTCTTCCGCAAGGCTGCGCACCTCTTCGGCAACAACGGAAAATCCTCTTCCTGCATCTCCTGCACGTGCTGCCTCAATCGCTGCATTTAACGACAATAAGTTTGTCTGTTCCGCAATATTTTCGATGTTTTTAATTATATCACTGATCTTTGCCGAACCGGTTTTAATATCAGCCATTGCCTGAATCATGGACTGCATCTGTATGTTGCACGCTTCCACATTTTTCTGTGCTTCCTTTGAACGCTGGTTCACTCTGGAAGCATTATCTGCCGTAAGTTTTACCTGATCGGATACACTCATAATACTTGCTGTCAGTTCTTCCAGTACACTTGCCTGATCGGTCGTACTGTCTGCCAGATTTTTCGCTCCCTGCGAAGTACCACTTGAATGATCGGCAACAAGATCGGCCGCACTGTTCATCTGTGTCATCGTTTCATTGAACGAGCTGATAATCGTATCAATCGACTCTTTCAGACTGACAAAGTCTCCGGCAAAAGCGGCTTCCGTCCGGATGTCAAGATTTCCGGCAGACAACTGTGAAAGGACTCTTGTAATATCCGAAATATACGAATTCAAACTTTGAATGGTTTCGCCCAAGTTTCCGGAAAGAACGGAAAATTCATCTCCGGTATCAATAAACTCTACCGGTGTCTGCAAATCACCTTCAGCCAGTTTTACAAGTCGTTTTGTAACCAGATCAACCGGCTGAATAATAACCTGAATCCGGCGTTTCATCAATACGATGCAGATTGCCAGAAGAGATACGCCGATCACACTGTTGACAAGTACGGAAATGACAACGGATAATGTAAATTCACTGTTTGGCGCAGTCATAATCAGACGCCATTCTTCATGTCCTTTTACCGGACAGTAAGCTGCAAACATGCTTTTTCCGTTCAGGCGGTAAGTAAGTGTACCTGCTTCGGTAGTTGAAAGAATTTTTTTCGTTGCCTTTGCCAGAGAAGCATATGCCCTGTCCGTTTCACCAAGCAAAATGGAATTATGCTCATCTGCAATTCTCTGTTCATCTTTATGAAATATAATCGTTCCTTCCTTATTGATCACATAGGCACGTCCTGTTTTTCCAAATGTAATTTCTCCGATTTTATCATTTACCGAAGCAACCAGATCAACAATAAATACCGTACCTGTAATCTTATTATCATCATTGTATACGGGTGCACCCGATATAATAATAATATCTCCGTTAAGTCGGTTAATGATCGGTTCCCCGACAAAAACATCTCCTTTGGAGGTTGACTGAAAATGCAGCTGATCGTTAAAATCAAAATCGCCGTAATTGGAATAACCCTTTCCGTCCAATTCCACATATCCTACTTCATCGTAGTGATTTTGCAGACGCACGCCTTCCATTGCTTCCAGCTTTTCCTCTTTGGTTGACGTTGTGGCTCTGATTGTTTCCAGAGAAGCAACATTCATGGCATTTACTTCCAATGTATGTAACGTTCGTTCCACTGCCGATGATGTTGAATTTAAAGCAACATCTGCCATATCATGCAATGTGTTTAAATTACTAAAATACATAAAAATGCCAGATACAACAATCAGAGTGATAACCAAAACAAGAAACAGACGCTTAACTTGTGAAACCAGCTGTTTTTGCAGTGTCCGATCCGTTTTCTGTTTGTTTTGCGGCCCCGACGTTTTCGAAATTTCTTTTTTTCTCATTTTCACTTTTTTCATCTTTGTCCCCCTGTGTCATCTTCATTTCCTTTGAAACTTATCGGATTTCTTTATTATATTATAAGTAAACAAGGCCAAATTTGCAAGGATGTTTCCGGATGTTTCTGTGTAAGATTTACATTTTCTTCGTTTCATAAAAAAGGCAGGATGCGTTCTCCTGCCTTTTCCTCTATCCTTTTCGTATCCTAATTCCGATCCTCATACCGATTTTACATTTCTGCCACCATATTGTCTTATCAACAGATTATATGGCTGCATTAATAATTAAACTCCGTCGCATCAATAACTTCCCATGTTTTATCGGAAATCTTAAATGCGAGTTCATCGGGCTTTTCTAACGGTACATAAAGGATTCCTTTAATCATTTCCTCATAAAATTTCGCTATAAGCGGAATCGCATTTCCATCTTCAAATTTAAGTAATGCTTTACCAAGTGCCGCTATGATAAACGGTGGATAACCGACCGCCCTGCATATTTCTTTCAGATCTTTTGATTGTACCGCCTTCTCTACAACCTCATGTGCAACGATTCTTGCTTTTTCCCATCCGTTATCCATGTTGTCTTTCATCGCTTTCATAAACGTGCCATGTTTTAATCCGGCCAAATACGCAGACCGAAAAGTCATCTCATCCGGATAACAGATACACGGTATGCGCTTACAGATGCCATTCCCAGATGCCTTGGCAAACTGTTTGCGCCAGTCATCAAATAACTTATGAAAATCCGTATGCTGCCAGGATTGAATCGGACAACAGGTATAAGCAGGCGCATCATCATACTCCGCTGCTTTCTCAGGCAGCATCGCTACCTGCTTCACTATAAAACTTTGCTTCTGATAAATAATTTTACCATATGGTCTCCATTCATTCGGTTCCGCTCTCATTTTGTTTCCTCCGTTGATAAAAAATAAAAAGCTCTCTTATCTTTATCGACATAAACTGTGGAAAAATATAGTCCGTAATCCAACGAAACAGATGTGGAACTTTTTATCTGATGACACCTGCTTAAAAATAAGTTATAATAAACGATCATAACAGGCACATGAAAGTGAATTCAAAAACCGGGTATGGAAACAGGGAGAAAAAATGAAAAAAAAGTATTTATTATTATGATCATAGCATGGATAGCAATCATTGCATCTGCAGTTGGCATACGAATACGATTTTCTGAAAAAGAACCTTTAAGCGAAGAACAACTGCTTGCAATTACACAATCGGCTTGCGGACATCAGCCGGAACATTATGTATATGTCGATATGGATCACGATGGTTTCAAAGAACTTATAGGCGTTTTTTCCGATGATAAGGGTTTGTATCAGACCTGGTATTGCAGCAGTGACGGCAAAACCTGTCTTCCGGTCCATGAAAATACGGAAATCATGGATGCATGCATCCTGCAATTACTCGACCTGAAAACGGAAACACATGTCGTAATGATGGTTCATACCTGGAAAGACACCTATCTGTATTTTGACGGAACCACGTACCGGGAATATGTTGCGGAAGAACTAACGGAGTCTGACTATTTCCGTTTTACAAACTCTCGGAAAATAAAAACTATGATTGCGGACGAATTAACGCAATCCGATACAACAAAGCTGGAATACTCCTATTTCATAAGAAAAATAATATTGTTCACATTCAATGCAATGTATATAACCATTCGGGCGCAATACAATATGGATATTATACCGTACGCTGCTCCGGTAATGTTCTTGACCCGCAATTAGGAGAATATACGATGGGACAGATGGCGTCCGGCTTTTCCGATTGGGATGTAGCCTGACACACAAAAAGCCAATCCATATTGGTCGGATTACGACAAATATAGATTGGCTTTCCATTCAATTACCGTACGCTTGCAGGATTGTCTTCGGCGCACAAACTAAATAAAATCGTTAAATTGAGAAACGCCCTGTACATTATACATTCCGGCAGACGTATAACCATTGGCATTTTTTGCCATGGAAGTTAAATAATGATCTACCAGCGAAACGTTTGTAGAAACAGAAAGGCTGTAGTCTTTGAAGAAATTCTGTACTTTGGTCATATCAGATTTTTTAAAGGTGTTCTCATCAATCGTCATTTTATTATTCGCATCCAGAGAAATGCCAAATTGTGCCAGCATATCTTTATTTTTCTCTGTTTTTCCTTAATATAAGACAAGTTCGATGTTACACCTGTTTTTGTGCCGGATTTTTCCGCATCAAACATATCGTTGTAATTTTTTACAAAACTCTTTGCCGTAGAAAAGATTTTGTCTAAATCATAAGAATACTTACCGTTTTTATCCTTTACCTTTTCATACAATGCATCCGATGCAAGCGACTTGATATCCGCATTAAAAGAAGCGGCACTGGAAACCGAACTTACATTATCTTCTTTTTTCGTACTGTCTACCGTACCGGATGTAATACCGGCAAACTGCAGACGGGACAGAACCGTAGAACCATAGCTCATGCTGTTTTTGTTTGAAAACAAATCCTGCACTTTAGAGATATCTGCGTTCTTTGCCTGGCCTTCAATAAATTGAAGCGTACCGTTTGCATTGACTGAAATCCCGATTTCCTTAAGCTTATCGGCATTCTCAGTCGTGCTTTTCATCATGCTTGCAACATGCGACGTCTTATTGGATAATGTGGATTTCTTTGCCGCACTTACAACATCATTATACTCCGAAACGAAATTTTTCAGTGCGGAAACCATATTATCCTGCGCACTCTTCTTGCCATCCTCCGAATCGGTATACGTTGCGTCCTTTTGTAACGCCTTCACGGCATTTGTCAAAGTCGGTATTCCATCCAGCAACTTGGAATTTGCCTCTTTGGTCTGCTCGGAAACCTTCGGATTTCTTCTCTCTTCAAGAAGCTGCTCAAGCACATTACTTCTGTTGCTTCGCGTGCCGGCTGTCGTACCCGAATTATTATTTCCTCCATAATAAGCTTTTAAAAGCCTTCGATAACTGCCATTTCTAATGCTGGCATAGTCTGAGAAAAAACCTGTATTTCCTCCCATTCCACCGAAAAAATTTTGATTTACATTCATTGTCATCACTCCTTTGAATAAAAATATGGACTTCCATATCCTGACATCTGACATATGGCTGTCAGCGTAAAACTTTTAGTTATCTATTAGCTTAGCACATTCACTTTAAAATTGCAAACCAAAAACAAGCATTGCAGCAGACTATTCGTGACAAATAGCATACGCTTCATGCCAACCGGACAGTGGAACCGCTTTTTTTATTTTTTCGGGCTGCATTTTTAAATCATTTTAATTTGTAGTAACTTCCCTTCAGTTTTCCCTCTTTGTGCAATACGCCTGCCGCTACCAATTCCTTTAATATTTTTAACGCACGTGAATCTTTCACATTCAGCAAATTTCGTACTTCTTTATTTGTTATTGCTCCCCTCTCCTCAACATATTGAATTATCTTTTTATGATTATCCGTTATGTTATCCGTACTTTTCCGTACTTTATCCGTACTTTTCCGTTTTTGTTTTGTCAATGGACGTATTCTTTCTACCGCCTCTTCCGTTCTGTAATGCTCTGCCGCATATTGATACATCTTATTGCAAAAATGGCTGATCTCATCCTCTGTGACACTTGCTTCCGGCGCCGCATACTTTTGATCAAAACATCGATTTGCACCCTCAAATTCTAATTCTTTCAACACGAATGAATCTGCCGGCCGGGTAGTTCCTGACACACGGATATAAGTTCCATTTTCTTTACCCTTTGTTGTAAGATAGTATGGACGCTGACTGCCTGGCATGATATTCACAACAATGACAACTTTTTCCTCAACAGAAGCAAGTGTTACAATTGGCACTATCATAGGCGTGCAACTATCACAAATTGCCGAAGTAATTCCATCCATTATGGAAAAAGCCTCTTCCTGATGAATACCCACTACCTGACAGGTATTATCCTCCACACCAAACACAATCTTTCCCCCACTACCGTTTGCAAATGCAACTACTGTTTTCATATAAATTTCACTTTTTTCGGTACTTCTTGTTTAAATTCAAGATACTCTGATTCTCCGGATATAATATCTTTCACAGTCATAGTACGTCACCTTCTTTCATATATTACCAATCATTTTTTTCAGAACAATGTACAATGTTAATATAACACCCCAAGCCAAACATACTTTTGATTTTTCCGTCATTAATCCTCAGATCAATATCACTCTAACCAGTTGTATTTCATTCGGCGCATAAATTTTATCCATAGCATGTTCTCCTTTCCAATATCCGTATGTGTATTTTTATACTTTATTGAGGAAGACAATAATGGGTGTTTTTACCCTTTCCTTCTTGGATCAGCAGACCATTTTCAATCATTTTCTTTAGCAGCCGTCCACATGATGACTGACCGATATCAAGCAGTATTTCTATTTCTTTTCTTGTAATAAACCCCCGTTGCATTGTCAAAGAAATCACCTTTTCTTCCGGTGTGCCTTTCTCCGGATTTACATGCATTTGCCTTGCGGAATCCGGCATTGCATTCAGGTTAGGAAGAATCATCTTAAATGCATTATCAGATGTTTCAATCTGCGGCGTCATCCCTGTTCCCTCATACGCCTCCATGATTTTTATGATTCCGGTTCCATAGGCTTCTATCAGCTCCAAACGGTAAAATACATTTGCCAATTTAGTATTTCGACAAACTGAAATACCCATTGTTACATCTTTTAAGGTCACACCACTTACCAGACCGCCGATAGAGATAAATTCAAGTCTGTCTGCATAAAGACTGATGAAGGTGCTGGCACGAAATGAATATTCACGATGCACAAGAACATTCAAAAGAGCTTCTCTGACTGCTGTTTCCGGATAATCCCGTCTGTCAATACGATATAACTTATCAAAGGTTGCATGTGTCTGATTACGGAAATCAATAAAATCATACGCTTCATCCATCTGCCGAAACAGAGAGCCGGAGAATTCTTTCCGATCCTTAAATTCACTCTGCGTTGTCCCTTGAAAAACAGCTGCTTTCATTGTATGCACGCACTGATCCGACAGCAGCAACCCCAAGTTTGTATAGACACCATCCTGTGTCACCATTCCCAATGTTTTCATTTGTGCAAGACCAAACTTTACATTTCGTTCGGCAAATATTTTTTTTGCACTTTCAAAGGTTAAATTTTGTTCTAAAGACCGCATTTCTTCAAAATGATCCCCGTCAGTTTCCTTAATCATGCGACGGATTACCGTATTTGTAGCCGGAACAGATGAGTAGCCTTGACGGACATAAACGCCTTCAGGACGCAATCCCTTTTTGGCTATATAATATGGTCGCTCTGTTCCCTGCTGAATATCAATTGCAACGATTTTCTTTCCATCTACCGTTACTGTTTCATAGTGAAGAAACATCGTCAGATCCGGTTTAACAGCATCTCGAACCATATTACTGATTTGCAAAGAAGTTTCGTCCGGGTTATCCAGCCCTGACACTGTTCCGTCATCTTGAACGCCGATGTAGAGTTTTCCTCCCTCACAGTTTGCAAAAGCAATGATTTCTTTTTTTATATCCTCCACCACAATCGCTTTTAGTTCAACCGTTTCACTTTCCTGAAAAACCATCTGACCGCCTCCTAATTTTATTCTACTCACATTCTACTCATTCTACTCATTCTTGTCAATCGTACGATTAGAATGAGTAGAATATCGAAATAGTTTGTCCCGAATATTACACACTCTAAAACCGATAAATTACAAAAAGCGTATCTATCCATTCCGGACAAAAACGCTTTTCTACACCTATTTTCATTCAATCAATGCTCCGGCATATTCTAAATAAAAATCTCATGCCCCTGCATAGAATTCGAAATAAACAAATACGTCACTGCTCCAATTACACATCCATTCCGAATAATCAAGCTGCTCCCATCATCGCATTTTACCCTTTCATAAAACATAGTTAGCTCGCTTTTCTTCATAGAGCCATACTCGACACACACCAAAAAGAAGCTGCCTTAAATATATTGACAGCTTCTACAATCTTGTTTTTATTATATTTTACATTCGTAAGAATCATCTGCTATCTTTTACCATTTGCCTCCAATATCCCAGCATATCTCCAATCGTCTGCTCCGGACTGATCTTTGGCTTCCACCCGGTAAGCCTTTGTACCTTGCTGATATCCGCCTCCATAACCGGTACATCCGCTGGCCGCAGCTTCTCACTGTCCACTTCTATCCGGATCCTGGCTACATTACCGGCACCCCTCTTTAATACGTCGTCTTGCTGCACTCTCTCTACCTGATTGTCTTTCTGCTTTTTATCCATTCCAAGCGCACGACAAAAGTAGCTAACACCGGCCCATATGTTCCCGTCTTTGTCTTTTGCAGCCATTATGCTATCGCCAAATATATCCACATTTTTAATCATTAAATCATCCATATAAAAATCTCCTATCAGAGATTTCGCTTTTAGATGTGAAAAAGAGTAAAGATTACCGGATTTTTAATAGATATAGAAATAGGGGCAGATTTCGGGAAGATTCCTTTTTTTATGTATAAATATTCAGACTTTTTGCATAAATTTTCTTGATTTTTCCTACAAAAAGAACACCTTTCGTGGTATAATGATAGTAAGCAAATACATTATGAAAGAAGGTGTCCTTAATGAAAAATTAACATTATTTAAATTGTTATCTTATATGAAGAGTGTATACCATATCCCGCAAAAAATCAGGACACTGACTGATAAAAGAAAAAGACGTTCCATACCGCTTTTCAATATTGTCATGCCAACTCTGATTTTTCTGATGCTGCAGTACAGGAGCTTTCATACCGTGTTTTCGTCACCGGAAAGCATGAACAGGCGTTTGCGTAACTGCATCCGGGGAAAAATGCCAAAAGTGGACGCTGTACGGGACCTGCTTTCGCAGATTGATCCAGATGAACTGCGTAACATTCACGAAGAGACGATTGACCGGATGAAACGGAACCGGATTTGGAAACACGGAACCATTGGAGGCTGCAGGGTTGCGGCTGTTGACGGGGTGGAACTTTTTGGAAGCACAAAAAAATCTTGCCCGGACTGTCTGGCCCGCAGACACGGCAAACAGGGGACGGAATACTTCCACCGCAGTGTTGTGTGCATGAGCGTAGGCGGACCGCCGCATGTGATTCTGGGGCAGGAGATGCTAAAACCAAGGGACGGGAATGAGAAAGACGAGGGTGAACTGACCGGCGGGAAGCGCCTGATTCAAAGGCTGAGGAAGCGGCACGGGCATTTTGCGGACCTGATTGTGGCAGACGCGTTATATCTGAATGCGCCTTTTATAAATACGGTTCTCTCATGCGGGATGGAAACAGTGATAAGGCTCAAAGATGAGAAACGGCTGATATTTAAAGATGCACAGGGGCTGTTTGAAAAAGGCGCGGGAAAAAAAGAGGCATTTAAAAGGGGCCGCACGGAGATTGAAACATGGGACCTGGCCGGATTTGAAATGGATGGGGTGGCAAAAAAGGTCCGGGTCATCCGCTATCATGAAAAAACCACGAAAAAGAACGGCCGTACAGAAGAAAACTGGATGTGGCTGGTGACAACGGATGAAACGGCGGATAATCAAACCTTATGGAAGATCATGCATAAAAGATGGGATATAGAAGAAAACGGCTTCCATCAGCTCAAAACGTATTACCACCTGAAACACTGTTATTGCCATAAAGCTGTAGAGACCGTATTTTATCTGATCATCATAGCATTTAATATGAAAGAACTCTATCTTTACCGGAGGACAAAGGATTTTAAGGGCAGAAAGATAACTCTTATAAGTGTAAGCCGGATGTTTCAGGATGAACTACATATGAAAAATATGAAGAACGTTTTATATGAATCTGAAAAAGGAGGATAACCAGAAAAAACTACATACGAAAGAATAACATCAAGCAGAGGGAGAATCTGCTGTTTTTTTGATTCTATGATACAGAAAATATATTTTTTGTACGATTGACTCAAAAGGCATTCTTCTTTTTATCCCTATTCTTTAAAATCTATAATTGAATAAATATAAATACTAAAAGCGAAATCTCTGATCTCCTATGAAAATGTTTGACATTCCCATAAGAGGCTGTTATACTGTATGCGTCAGCTTCTTATGGGAGTTGTGGTTTAAAGCGGTATGTTCTTTGGTCGGAGCGTTACCGCTTTATTTCTTTGTTATCTGTTCATAAACAAGTTCAATCCCCGCACGTATCACGCCTGTTTTTGTCATTCCAGTTTTTTCCATGCAAAACTTCAACTTTTTAAGTTCATCATCAGATAACCTAATCCCTGTATAATTTTCTTTGGGATTGTTTGTTGGCCTGCCAGTTCTAGGCGACAACTTATCATCTCCTTTCTTTTGTATAAACAAAATATAACATCTGTTTAAACAAAAGTTAAGAGGAAAATTAAAAATTTTAAAAGGGGATAGCAAAATCGCTATCCCTTAATGCATCTTATTGTTTAATCAGTTCTATCTCTGTGTTTATAATAAGACTAATGCACTGACCGTCCTCTATTACAATCTCCGTTTCTTCTCCCTCTGACATATTTATCTGCTGTATAGTGGTTGCTGTGTCCCATCCATCTTCTTTGTGAAGTTCAATGGTTTCAATGTAAAATCCGCCTCGAATATTGCACTTGACCTTATAATTTCCAACCGGAACATGATACCTCAAATATGGTTCTCCGTCAAACGAATCGTATTGACCGTATTTCCCCTCTTTCCCATCGGATAGTATGATTGATTCTGCGTTTTTCGAACTGTTCTCCTGCCCCAATTCCTCTTTAGGAAGTTCTGGTGTCTGGTCTGAACCAAAAGCAACCGCTCCGTCAATCGCCAAATACACGCACTCATAACCGCCATCTTTTACGATATAGTCAACCGAAAAAGTAAAATCCTTTTTATTGACAGCATTTTTCGCCTTAACGTCCCCAGAAATCGAATAGTAATCATATATTCTGGAATACATCATTGAGCCTATTTTGCTTTTTATGGAAGTTTCTCCCTTGATGTATTTAGAAAGCCTTTCAATAGCATCTGTCTGCAAGGGTTCTACAACGTTTGCATCTGGCTCAAAATCTTTATAGTTTAGCGGCTTATATCCTCTCTCGTAAATTTTTGCCCTTTTAACGTCTGTATTTACGGATTCTATTTCGCCGTTCCCAAGTTCATATACTATGTATCTGAATCCGTCATATACGAAACTATATCGTTTGCCAGACGACCAGTCGCTTAGGTTCTTAATGTTCTTTACACGCGAATAGTCCATTCCGATAGATTCTATTGCGCGCTTTAATTTTTTGTTCGGCTTTTCTTTTTTGTCTTTCTGCTCCTCAGCTCTGACGATTAAAAATTTTTCGCAAAAAAACCTCCCATTTTGCGGGAAAATAAGCGATAATATAATTAACCCAAAATTATTTTTTCGCATTATCCACGTAAAGAAGGGAGGCTTTTTTATGAAAACAAAAGTGACACGGAAAGAGGCACGTAAACATCTGGAACAGTTTCATCTTGCAGTAGAACTTGTTAAGGTTATAAAACATTTTTTCCCTGACCTGGCCCGCCTGTTAAAACAGACAGAAGATCCCAGAAATCAGAGTTACATTACCTATCCCAATGTCATACTTCTCATGACCCGTATCCTTTCTTCTATATTCTATATCAGCAGCATGAGAAAAACAAGCCAGAAATTTAATTCTGATACAGTTATACAGAATATCTGGGAAATGTGCGGGGAAAGCGCATCCGCAGATGAAATTCCTTACTGGGAAACGATAAATAAATACCTTGAAAGGCTGGATCCGGAAGAACTGCAGGATACTGTCTGCCGGCTTGTATACAGGCTGGTGCGCAGCCGCGCATTTGCAGGTGCACGAATCCGGAACAGATACTGGCAGGTGATTGCAGACGGGACGCAGATTCACAGCAGCCGCAGAAAACTGGATGCAAAAAGCCTGTACAGGGTTCATAATAAGGGGACTGGCAGGGAGTATACGGAATATTACTATTATATACTGGAAGCAAAAATTGTTCTCCATCCGGACATTATTGTAAGCATTATGACAGAATTTGTAGAAAATACCGGCGGGGAAGAAGCAGAAAAACAGGACTGTGAGCTGAAAGCATGCTACAGACTGATGGAACGGCTTAAGAAAGAATTTCCAAAGCTTCCTGTCTGCCTTTGCGCAGACAGCCTTTATGCATGTGAGAATTTTTTCATAAAATGCCGCGACAGCGGATGGCGCTATATTCTGCGGTATAAGGAAGGCAGCATTCCGACGGTTTCAGATGAATACGGCAGGCTGAAAAAAACAGAGAAAAACTGCCGGAAACAGGAACTCATTAACGGAACATGCTGGCATGATTTCGTTACGGACATTGATTATAACGGTCATAAGGTAAACATTGCAGAATACAGGGAGGAGCGGGATGTGCTGATAAAAAAGGGAAGCAGGAAAGGGGAGACAGAAAACATAAAGGCAGGGTTCCTGTTTCTGACGGACCTTCCCGTTAATCAGAAAAATGTGGCTGCACTGGTGGAAGCCGGAAGGAGGCGGTGGAAAATAGAAAACGAAGGCTTTAACGCGCAGAAAAAACACGGATATTATCTGGAACATTTATTCAGCAGGAACTATCAGGCATTGAAAAACCATTATTACCTGATACAGATCGGGCATATGATATCCCAGATAATGGAGGCGTGGGAAAAACTCTGGAAAAGCACAGCGCTGTCCCTGTCGGAAAAGCACAGCCGGATATTTGAATCATTCCAGAATATAAAGTTATCAGAACACAGGCATGAAACAGGAAAGCGCTTTCAGATAAGGTTCCGGTAATGGAATGCACTGGAAAGGGGGGATGCCCGGATATGGCACAATAACCTAAAAGCGTTTTCAAAATTACAGCAGGGGGAGTTTTTTGTTTTAAAATACTATCATCAAAAGTTGCAATATATTGAAAGATATATGTAATTGGCACTGATAAATCCATAATTTAATCGTCAGAGCTGTTCTGCTCCTGTTTTCCCTTGCCTTTTTCTTTTACTTCCCGCCTGTCACTTTTCTCGTTTTCTGCTTTGGTCTTTGTAGTTTCTTCTTGCTGTTCTCTGCTTTCGCTAGACAAATTTTCTTCATCCGAACCGACCATAGCAATAGCCAACGTCCACAAGCAAAGAATCGCGCTGATAAAGATTCTGGCGCTTTTCCTGTCTGGCTTTTTGTTTTTCCATATCAGAAATATTCCGGCAGGCGGAAAGATTATGCAGCACATCACGACAAACCATGTTCTTTCATAAAATTTTTTGTTCATTTTAGAGTTTCTCCTTTACAGTTTATTTCTGTTGTACAACAAAGAAAAAGATATTAATTTAATGTTGCAAAATAAAATTTATAAAGACGGCGGGGATTTCTCCCCGCCAAATTAATTTACAAATAATTCAATCGCTTATTACTTCTTCGTCGCAAACCACTTTTCTATCTCGTTATAATCTTCATCATATCCGGCTGAAATTCTGTATGTAATCGGTGCGCTTCCAGATTTAACCGAAAGTGCAATTGAGCAAACAACCGTTTCTCCGGGCGAAATCATCGTATTATATGAAAGTTCTTTGTTTCCATCGTCAACCGGAATCAATTCTGCTTTTGACTGTTTCTTGCATTTTGAGTCAAAGAAGCTCGAATATTCATTCAAAATCAAGTCTGCCGGAACTTCTTCATCGGCTGATATGCATTTGATTTTGAATTTCAGGTATACATATTCCTTTGACTTCCCTGGATTCTTTTTGACTCCGTTTTCTTTTAGAAATTTCAGCGCTTCTTTTCCGTCTTTATAATCAACAAGCCTAATCTTAAACTTTCCTGCATACGAAGCGCCATACACTTCCGTTTTGCATTACTTGTATGCAGAATACGGATTCTTTTGCTTCCATCTTCTTTCGCCGCCTGTGCATGAATCGGAATAAGCGCGGAAAACATAACGGCCAGGGTTAAAATTGCGGAAAGAAATTTCTTTGTTTTGATTTCATTGATAAAATCCTCCTTTGCATTTTCATTCATTATATCACAGCGTATTTTATTTGTCATTCAATACCAGTACCAAAAAATAAATTTTATAAAACTGGCGGGGATTTCTCCCCGCCATAACTTTCTATTTTGATTTAAAACATTTGTCTTTTATTTGTTCAGCAAATAACCCATCGCATAACCAGAAGATTTTCCAAAGTCCTGTAATGCGTTTTCCACTTCCAACAGATAACTTTCCGCTTTTTCTTTTGGCGTGTTAAGATTGTCCATGTCTTTATCAATCCAGTCTGGAACATCCATAACAAATTCTCCGTCGCTGTTCAATCCGCTTATGACCGTGGACGTATTATACTGCAAATGCAGCACGTATAAGTTGTCATAACTTATTTTGGCAGAGCACTCGTAAAATTCGCTTTTTAGGTTTTGGAAATCAACCAAAATGGCTGCGTACATCAAATACGCCTTATCTTCTGTTTTTGCATTTCCATCTACTTCTAAAGAAACCTTTTCTCCTCTTTTTGTTATTGAAAGCGAAATACTGTCTTCGTCTATTGTATATTCCCTTTTTGATATTACTTCGAGTTCTCCGTCTTCTAAATATTTAGAAGCAAAACTCTCTACTGCTCTGTCTATATTCTCTGCATCCGCTTTTGAAACAATGCTGTCTGCCCCATCTCCTTTGGATTGCATTTCTTTGAAAATTTCTCTCCATCCAGGCGGTAAGAGCGCAAGCATATCTTCTTCCGTTTCCATATCTTCTGATTCTGCATCAATTAAGTATTCTTTTCCGTCCCAGGTTATAGAGTAGCTTGATATGCTTTCAATATTAGACACCATTTGCGACCAAAGATATATGTTTTGCTCCGGTTCGTTTTTCTTGCAAACCAAATACAAAGTCTGATTTCCTTTTTCTTCTTTTATCTTTGCGTAGGCAATGCACGCTATGTCTGTATAACCATCTTCTTCCAGTTTCTTTTCATCGACCGCAAAATCTGTTTGTGTCTCCGTGTCTTTTGTATTGGTATTTGCTTCGTTAAAATTTTCCTTTCCGCTATCTCCGTTCCCACATCCGCTCGCCAGAACGCAAGCTGCCAGCATCAGTGCTATAAGTTTTTTCTTCATGGTGTTTCGTTCCCCTTTCGTATAATGTCATATTATAACACTACTTTACAACTTTATAAATGATACCCCTGTTTCTTAACTAGCTGTTTTAAGGCATTTATTAAGACATTTGATTTTATGCTGGTTTCGACTTTTTCTACGAAAATGGCATAAAATACCTGCTGGCGAATCTGTTCGCTTAGAGCAAACCGAAACTCCTGCACGCTTTCTGTCTGATATTTAAAAAACGCCTCATCCTGGTATGGCAGCAGCTTCGTCGCACAGTATGAAATGTTAATCAGATTGACCAGCATTTCAATCCCTCTGCGGCTGCGGACCATGTAACTGCACAGTGACCAGAAAGTTTTCTGTTCGTAGTAACTAACTTCTATCGGCCATCGAAATGCATACAGCATCAGGGGAATAAACTGCATCCGGCTGCTCCCTGTCTGGTTTACTTAACTTGACCCACAATTATAACATATATTTTCGATAAGCAAGTAATGAGCAAAGAACCTCTAAGCCCTGACAAATAGAACGTGCTCCGGGCATACCATCGCTCGGAGCACCTTTTATTCCACTCAGAATCCCTAAATCATAAATCGCCTCTTTCAGTGTATATGTTTCAGGAATTTCTTTTGTTTTTCTTGCACAGCAGTATAATATTTTCCATTCTTCTTTATCAAACACAATTTCACTCGAGATTTCCGGACATATTTTTCCTAAATAAGTCAAATTTAGTATCTGCAGTGCGATAACCGAATATAGTAATGTTAAAAATTTTAATCTCTCATATTCCCTCGCCTGATTTTTCTCTATTTTGCATCCACTTTTTAAGATGAAATGAAAACGTTCTATTTTCCATCTGTGTGCATAACATTGTATCAGCTTTTCTATATCTTTTTCGTTTTTTACTCTTACCGTTGTTAGCAGAAACCATTCGGTTCCTTTTTTTCCGGATTCATGTACATAAATTGCTGTTAGTACAAGTTTTTCTCGTATATGTTTTTCTGTTCTCCTTTTTGGACAGTGAACCACAACCTCTTTATAATGATAATCCATTTTTACATTTCTGGCTGGAATGTGTTCTTTGGGATTCCTGCCCATCCTGACAACCATACTTCCAGCCACAGGAGACTGGTGGAGTTCATGAAAAATCTTTTTTCCGTCATCCACCATGCGGTTTTGCACTAGCCGAATCAGAAAATTTTCTCCCAAATCTGCAGCGTTCGAAAAAAATTCATAAAAATCTCCTTCACGGTCACATACTGTCAATACCGGAATATCTTCTGCAACCCTCTGATGAATTTCGTTCATTGTATGAATCCATCGGTAGCTCTCTTTTTCTTCTATTGGCCTGGAACGTTTTTCATCTTTTGTTCCAGAGTCATCCCTGCGTACATCCCTCGTATGTATTTCCTGATAAAGAAGGCCCAGGGGAATTCCCTGGTCTGTGGCCGCTATACAAGAATGTACAAGCATTCCCCTCTGTTCCGTACTGCAATGGTATCCCATTCCTTTGATTGCTTTCCGGTTTCCAAATCCAACAGATGTGGTATCCTGAATGGCAAGTATCCAATCTGCATCCGCATGTTTCATTTTTTCTACAGTTGCCCTAGATACACTATCCAACAGTTCATCCCTGGATACATCCTTATTACTAAAGAAGCGATACGCTGCTTTTGCAGAACTTCTGGATCCGGCTGCAGCCCAGGTGGATTTATCTGGCGCTGCAGCAAATGCATCCATAATTTTAAAAAAACGTGATTTCAAACGCTGATCAACAAATTTTACATCTACAAATTCCGTTTCCCAATTCGTATATTCTGCCGTCATACGGATCACCTCTTTTTCTTTAGTATAGCATAGAAACAAGAGGATATCCATATAAACTTGTGGGTCAAGTTAAGGTCTGGTTTAGCGGGGATTTCTCCTGCCATGCGCAGAATATCTGCAGCTGTTCCGGAAAAACTGTGCTGAAAAACAAACGCCTGCCGCCCGCTGCTTTATCAGCGGATGTGACATATGCCAGGACTGTCCTTTTTCCAAAAACGTTAGTAAGGACACGGCGCACGGCCATGTAATAATCACCGATTTTTTCATCAGACAGCGTAAAATCGTTCTGAATGGAAAGTTTTTTCCCATGCAGCGCAGGCCGCCCTCTTTTTCCGGTGCGCTGCGGCGGCAGGTCATAAATGACAGAATCAGACCGGGCATTTCCTATCATGTCAAGGTTTTCGTATTCGTCTATGATGGAAACAAGGTTTTTCTTTACATACCAGCTGTCGCAGAGGATGATGACATTTTCTTTTCATGGAATACAGGCATTACATGCCGTATCATGGATGCAGCCAGTTCCAGCTTGGATTCCTTTTTCTGCCACATGCGGTATCCAAGCGGAACGGAAAGATAGTGGATCCTGCCTTTGTTCCATACCGGGACACAGAGCATTACACTTACGAAGCAGTGTCCGTTCAGATAGTTTGAACCATTATGCGCGGCATGGTCAAAAAGCTTTGAAACATCCTCGAATTTTTTGCCAAATTTCGAAACCATTGTGTCATCAATGCACAGAAACACAGGCTGTGACTGTAGTTTTTCCGGTATGAGATTCAGAGCCATGTCCGCAGTGGTATTCATGAATCTGGAATAATCTGCCTTTGCATAAGAACATGCATAGTAAAATGCATTCAGGGATTTTTTCGTAATTCCCGCCAAAAAATGTCTGTACAAGGAACGGATGGAGGCCGCTGACTCCATAGCAAGTATAGATAATACCAGCAGAAACAGGGTTTCAATAGTTGGTGCGGAAAAAGTTTTAAAATAAATATAAAAATAACGGTACAGTCTACCAATTAGATTATTTTCGTTGTATAATAAGTCTGACGTACAAGATCACTCTCTTTCGTATAGTTTTGTATGCAAACTTATTATACATGAGAAAGTGCCTTGTGCGTTTTTTTATTTTTCAAAAAGTTGTAAAGTGGTGATATTATAACATAAAACGGGATAAGTTTCGACAAAAAGTCAATAATAAAATTAAAAATTTAAAAGACGATGTCCGCATTGGACACCGCCTGTAATTTTCTATATTAACAATATTCCGCTCTCAATTTTTCAATCACCCACAACTGCCCCTTTCCAGTTATGACAGTCTTTGGAAAAACGAGCGTTCCGTAAACGGTTTCTTTCTTTGTTTCCACTACATCAAAGTATCCTCTGTCTATAAACGTCTGGTATGGGGTTCTGTTGTCTTTGAGAATCCTCTTTTCTTTCAGCCATTTTATAAGACGGTTTCTGCCGATGTTAATCTGCTCGCCCTGCGCAATTTTCGCCATTTCGTCCATGTCAATAGTGTCTTTGGATTGCGAAACGTGAGTGGCAAAATCTACAAGCGGCTTCTGCTCCTCAATCTGTTCTTTCTGCTGTTTGATAATCTTGTCCCGTTCCGCAATCTTTCGCCGCGCAACCAATACGGCTTTTTCAAGCAGTTCATCATCTGATATGTGTTCTTGTCCGGCTATGTAGCCGCCATTATCTAATACAGATGGTATAACATCGTCAAATATCCAACTTTCAAACTTTTCTGCTGTCGGCAGTTCACTACTTGCCGCAAGTCTGACAACATCTCCTTTTGGAATAACATTGACCTCCAACGTCTTTGTTTTGCTCTGTGGATGTGGTATGTCGTGTTTCGCGACCCACCTGCAATGCCTTGAAATTGCGTCTCTGTCGTTGACATACCCTAAAGCCTTTGCAACATCTGACGCTACGAAGTATGGCTTTCCGTCAATCTCGACTGTTCTTATCTTTCCAAATTCTTCTTTTTCAAATATTTTAATCTCATTCATATCTCTACCGCCTTTCCGCAAATTCGCCTTATGTTAAACCAGGGCAGGTACTAAGGCTTGTACTTTTCGGCTCGTCAGCCTATCCCTAGATGTAACCGATATTACCAAACTTTTCTTCATAATTAGGTATGTCAACACTTCTGTATTTTTCTTTATAATAAACTAAATTCCGACCATCAATTATGTGCTAAAGGTAGGGAAAGAATCTCCCTGTGTACTTTCATAAAACAAAAAGCACCGCACAAAGCCTGATTATACCATCAGACCTCGTGGGTGCTATATCCCTCTGTTTATTCATCCTGTGTGAAATATTAAATTAACATAACGATAGTGCGGGATTATTTAAAAGTCAATACCCAAAATAAAATTTCTCAATACAATAGGGCGCGTCAAATCAGACGCACCTTATTGTTTATTTTATATTCAGCTTTTATTTTACTATAAATATAATTTTATCTTCTGTCCAGAAATTAGTCTCGTATTCCAACGTGATTTCTTTTGATTTTTTCGGAAGCTCAAAAAATACGGAACCCTTTGTTTTCTTTCCAGGAGAAAGCGTTGCATCCAAATCCGCCCCGTCCATATATGACTGCTCCATATCATATCCGTCTGCGTAGCACTTGAAGTCCCATGACGAAACGTACTGGTCTGAATCTGAAATGTTTTCAAACTCAAAATCCATTTTGTAATATACATTTCCTTTTTTTGGCTGCATAAATTCGTTGTCGGACGTGTATTTTTCAGCACCATTAAACGAAATTTTTAAATCGGATGTTTCTACAATGTCGCCAACATTAAATTCGTTTTTCGGTTCTATTTCTTCATCTGAATCGGAATTGTCATTATCGCTTTCCTTTTTGACATCTGTCGAATTGTTATCAGATGAATCATTGACTTTCTTCGGGCTGGAGTCACTCGCCTTATCAGAACCTTCACCGCCTCCGGCAATCGCCCCTATAACAACCAGGGCCACAATGATAATCAATATCCATTTCAGAATACCACCTTTTTGTTTCTTTCTGCATTGCGGACAAACCCTCGCATCATACGGTATTTCTGTTCTGCAATGCTTGCAGACCTTTGTCTGCGGCTTTTCTTTTGACATTTGACAAAATCCTCCTGTGTGTTTTTATTTGAAAATTATAGCACATAATGAGAAAAATGTCATTCGATTATTTACAGAATCAAAAAAAGAGCGGGAAACCCCGCCCCTACAAAATTTCTCCGGCCATTTTCAACGCTTCTTTCGCCTTTCTCATAAGAGAGTTTTCTGCAAGATATTCCAACCCCTTAATTGTAATCTGCGGTCTGATTGGCTCTGTAATGTGCCGGTATGTAGAAGATAGTCCGCTTGAAAGCACAAGACCTTTGATATATCCCTCATCCTGCATCATTATCAAGAGCTGTTCCCATCGTTCAAAAGAAATATTCGTTCTTTCTGCCGAAACAGATTTGATGTCAAACTCATCGTTTCCCATATTCTTTTCTAAGGACCTGAGTATTTTGTATATAACTTTAAAATTATCCATTTTCAAACCCCGCTCAAATTATGAATCAGATGAAAAAACAGTATATTCAACCCTTGCGACGTTTTCGCATACGTCAAAAACCCATATGTGAATATAAATAATCTTCCCGTCCGTCTCTGCGATTTTTTAAAGGATTCACAGTTCCTATCGTACCATTTTTGACATTTGTTCTGGTTTCCGCGTCCAGTTCTAGTTCTCTAGCAAAAACCTTCATGCCAACCAGTCCTTTCATAAAATCACGAGAAAAAGATATTTTCACATCAAAACCCAGTTCTTTAAACAAAAAACTCAAAACCAGATCATCGTCCGGATTGTACAAATATACAGAATCCGACTCTATAATTTTCCTGTTTCCGATGAACCTCTCCAATATCATGTGTTTCCTCCTGGTTTATCATTTGAAAAATTAGCTTGTTTCAGTGCCTGCATCCCGCTTTTTAGCATGATAATCTCTGGCTCCTTGATATAATTCGTCAATCCACGTTGGCGCAATAGTTCCTCTCACATTCCGGTTTTTCGGAACGCCAGGAAGACTGTATGTTTTTCTTAATAAATTTTGAGGCTCTTCATCTTTTAATATGTCTAAAAATCTAATCGCCGAATCCGCATCGTGTTTTTCCATTTCATTCCCTTTCTAATACTCTCTACAAAATCTTCATAATTTTTTCTTTTACCTTTTTATTGTCTCTGTATGCCGTCTTATAGCATACATGAATCTTTTCTGCAATTTTCTCGAGCGTGTATTTCTTGCAGCGCAAACGAAACACCATCTCTTCGCGCTCCGAGAAGTTGCAGTTATCTATCAGATATTCCATTTCACGCCTTGTGAATTCGAGTGTTCTCATACACACCCCCGTTTTATTTTCACAAAGCCTTCATTGACAAACCCCTTATTTTTTCTTAACCTTAATTATTATCTTTTTCTTTTTTCTCTTGTTCTGATTCTTGTTCTGGCTATTGGACGGCTTCTTGTGAATCATTCCCTTTGCTTTGCCGTTCTTCTTTTTCATCCTCTGATATTTCTGTCCCGTTGTACAAGTCCCCCTGTTCTCCTGTATTAATGTTATTGTATCCGCCGCCATCCTGAGAATAGTTTTCAAATTCATACTGGTTTAGGAAAAGCAGTATGCCAAAGAAAAACATGCCGACCACAAGTATTACAGTCGCGCCGAAAGAAATCACAGATATTTTGAGAGCAGAAACGAGCCGCTCATTGTGCTCATCCATCCTCTGATTGTGCTCCTTTAAGTCGTGAAGAAGCTCCATTGCAATTCCTTCTGGTTCCGAACATTCTTTTTCGATATCATCTTCCAAAATTTCTTTTTCTTCCATATTGCTCCCCCTGTAAACAATTATACATATATTGTATATTGGGTTTCTGGTGTAGTCAACATAAATTTAAATTTCATCTTCTGTGCCAAGGTGTTTTCTGAACATGACTACACCATTTATACACCATTTTTAGAAAAAATATAATAAAATATAAAAAGTTATAGAATAAATAATTTTCTCAAAAGTCTTTATTTTACGGCATTAAAGTAATA
Source organism: Eubacterium plexicaudatum ASF492 (assembly GCF_000364225.2). Classification (GTDB taxonomy): domain Bacteria; phylum Bacillota; class Clostridia; order Lachnospirales; family Lachnospiraceae; genus Eubacterium_J; species Eubacterium_J plexicaudatum. Next base: position 560,381 of record NZ_AQFT02000001.1, on the reverse strand, counting down.
TAAAGAGTTATAAAAATTTATAACAATAAACAAAATTAATGCTCCAGCATATTCTCAATAAAAATCCCATACCCCTGCGTAGAATCCGAAATAAACACATGCGTCACCGCTCCAATTACACATCCATTCTGAATAATCGGGCTGCCCGACATTCCCTGAATAATTCCTCCCGTATCTTCCAGCAATCTCTCATCCGTCACCTGAAACTGAATCCCTTTATTATTTCCTTCACTGTGATAATCCGTATGCTCTATCTCGATCTCATATTCCTTACGGCTGCCTTCTACGGAGCTGATAATCCGGGCCTTTCCTTTTTTGATTCCTTCTTTGTAAGTCACGGGCAGTGCTTCGACTCCTTTTAACTCTTTCGGCATGTTCATCAGCGTGCCGTAAATTCCGACATTCGTATTTTCTTCTACCGTTCCGAGTTTATAATCATCGTTATAATTAATCATGCCGGACATTTCTCCAGGCTGACCGCGCTGGCCTTTGCGGATTTCAAGTATGGTTGTTTCGTAGATCGAGCCTTTTTCCATATGAATCAGGCTGCCGACATCCGCGTCTGTGACACCGTGCCCGAGTGCACCGAATTTTTTTTCATCTGTCACATAAGTCAGCGTACCGACACCTGCAATATCGTCACGCACCCAGACGCCGATCTGATACGTGCCTTCCTTTGAACGAACCGGCCGAATCGAAACTTCTATTTTTTCTCTGTCGCGCAGCAATTCCAGACAAATCTTTTTGCCTTCACAAAAAGAGATTGCTTTTACAAGCTGCTCTTTTGATCTTACTTTTTTTCCGTTTACCGCAAGAATATAATCTCCGCTTTGAACGACGTTTTTGGCCGGTTCGCTTTTGGCGCCGGATGCGTCCGTAACTTCTCCGGTACCAATAATCATAATCTGTGCGTTTTTTACGTAGATTCCGATATTGGTTCCTGCCGCAAGCAGTTGTTTTTTATTCACTTCCTGTACGTCGATTCGTTTAATCGGAATGGTACCGAACAGTCTGCACAGTACCTGATAGGTACCTGTCTGCGATGACGGTACTGCCTGTGTCTGCGGCGTCACATGAATCGCATCTTTTTGAACCGTCTGTCTGCCGGCAAATACTTCGGCACTTTTTACAACCGTTCCCGTTATCGGAACGCCAAATTCATAACTGGGCTGTTCTCCGCTTTCCACATACATTTTATCCGGTATGGAATACATTAAAAGTACATATGCAAATAAAATACCGACTGCGATTTCCGTATAGCCTATGATGTTTCTTTTTCTTTGAAATTGAATCCATAATCTTTGCAACATGTCAGACATCCCTTTTCCTGCGTATTTAGGAGCTGTCAGAATCTTCATTTTCTGCAGCTCCTGTTATTACTTTTCGTTGATTACAGATTTGCTGTAATCTCTCGGCTTTAGTATGTCATGATCTGTTATTTTCACTCTGGGAATTTTTTGTGGCGACTGCCAGATCTTTCATTTCTTTTGCACTTTTAAAACAGTGTCGGTAATTTTAACGCCGCCGAGCATGCGGCCAAGTTCCGATACGCTTTCCTCGCTGTCCAGTTTGCGGATAGACGTATGTGTCTGATTCTTTTTTGCCTGTTTTTCTATAAGAAAATGTGTATCTGCCATTGCCGCAATCTGCGGAAGATGTGTAATGCAGATAATCTGATGGTCTTTGGAGATCACATTCATTTTTTCGGATACCATTTGTGCAGTTCTTCCGCTGATTCCGGTATCAATTTCATCAAAAATTAATGTTCCGATTTCATCACAGTCCGCCAGCACCGCTTTGATTGCCAGCATAATTCTGGACAATTCACCGCCGGATGCGATTTTGGTCAGTGACTGAACCGGTTCTCCCGGATTTGTAGAAATTAAAAACTCTGCTTCGTCGTAACCGGACGCCGTATAGTCTTTTTTTCTTGTCAGTGACAGTTCAAATTGTACATCTAAAAAATTCAGGTCAATCAAAGCGGATTTGATTTTTTTTGCCAGCTTCGATGCTTCCTTCCGACGAACAGCGGATACTTTTTTGCAGAGTGTTTCCAGTTCCGTTTCCTTTTTTTCTAGTTTTTGCGTAAGGTCGGATAAATATGCATCATAATCACTTAATTTTTCTATTCGTTCCAGTTTCTTTTCATATTCGGCTAAAATTTTTTCAATTGTACCGCCGTATTTGGCTTTCAATCCGTTAATCAGATCCAGTCGTTTTTCCATTTCATAAAAACGCTCTTCGTCAAAATCCGTATCATCCATGTAGCCTGCCAGTTCCCGGTTGAAATCATTCAGCAAATCGTCAATCTGCGTCAACTGTTCTTCCAACTGCCGCACTTTCTCATCGTAAGCGCTGATTTTTGCAATTTCCAAAACAGCATGTCCGGTCATCTGTGCGGCGCCGTGATCGGATGTCAGCTCGTATACCTGACCGATGCTGCCCAGAATCTGCTTTCCGTTTGCAAAACGGCGATACCGGATTTCCAGTTCTTCATCTTCGCCGACGGTCAGCGCGGCATGTTCGATTTCTTCCGCTTCATACTGCAGAAAAGACAGTTCTCTTGCCCGCTGTTCCGTATCCGTAGCAGCTTCTTTCAGCTCATTTTTCACATGAATGTATGCATGGTATGCGTCCGATAATTTTTCTTTCATATCTTTCAGTTCTTTTTTGCATAAGCATCCAAAATGTGCAGGTGATTTTTCTGATTCAAAAGAGACTGATGTTCATGCTGTCCGTGTATGTCAATCAAAAGTGATGCGGCTTCTCTCAGCTTTGCCGCAGAAACGCTTTCCGAGTTAATTTTGGCAATGGACCTTCCGCCGGAAATTCTTCTTGTCAGAATCACCTGATCATCTTCCATCGGAATATCCATATCGACAAGTTTGTGCGATACCTGTTCGTCGACGGAAAATACAAGTTCCACCAGTGCGTAATCCGCGTCTTTACGTATCATATCTTTGGATACTTTTTCCCCAATGGCGACTCCTATAGAGCCTATAATAATGGATTTTCCGGCGCCTGTTTCACCTGACAAAATGTTCAGCCCTTCCGAAAAATCAACTTCGGCTTCTTCGATCAGAGCCAGATTTTTTACATGTAAATTATGTAGCATAATCCTTTCTTTGCCGTTACAAAAAAGATCGTTTCCTGTAACTGTCTCCTTTCTCATTTTGCATGTTTCCTTGTTGCGATTTCTGCTCTGAAAATTTTTCGAGTCACAGCGGGCTGTTCACCAGTTTTCTCAGCCGCATCATTAACGCAGTCGTTTCATCCACCGTACGAACCGCACACATGACCGTATCGTCTCCGGCAATACTTCCCACAATTTCATGGCATTCCATCGCATCCAACGCCGCAGCTACCGCCATTGCCATTCCGGATATTGTCTTAATGACAAGAATGTTCTGCGCCATATCCATCGAACGAAACCCGTCTCTGAACACACGTATATATTTTGATAAATCTTTGTGTGGTTCGGCAGCAGCCGCATATTTCTGTTTTCCGCTGCCGGTTGATACCTTCATCAGATTCAGTTCACGAATATCTCTGGATACCGTCGCCTGTGTAACCGGATACCCGGCCTGCACAAGCCTTGCTGCCAGCTCCTCCTGCGTTTCTACATCAAATTTGGCGATAATTTCCCGTATTTTTCGTGCCGTGAAGTCTTCATGTCCATCTTGCCTCTCTTAAATCCGAAATAGAGCTTACCGTTACCAGCATAACGCATTTTAGCAAAATGTCTGCATTTTTTTACGCAATATTTCCAAAAAACTCGCCCTGCTGATCTTTAAAATTTTTGTACTTTCCTGTGCTCTCCGTATGTGAATGCGTTCTCCGGCACAAAGCCAGCAGCCGTGATCTCCGTCATAACTTACTTCTACGGTATCCGTCTGCTTTCCGTGCCAGCTTTCCACTTCAATCACGATCTCATCATGCGGGTCAATCACGATGCTTCTTTGTGTCAGCGCATGTGAATTAATCGGCGTGAGTAAAAGAAGCTGTGCTTTCGGATCTATAATCGGGCCTCCGGCAGACATATTATAACCAGTGGAACCGGTAGGCGTAGATAAAATAATTCCGTCGCCGTTCCACGTATGCAAATACTGTCCGTTGACGTAGACCGTCAGACTGACCAGAGATAATGACCCCGTTCTGTGAATCACAATATCGTTTAATGCACGAAATACCGGTCCTTCTTTTACCGAAGTTCTCTCTACACCATTTTCCGTATACGTCTGTGTTTTTACCGGCACTTCTTTTCGTCCGCAAATCATCATGCGTTCTTCCAGCGTATATTTATCGTGCAGCATCAGATCAAGCGCTTCTTCCAGACCGTCCGGTTCCAGTTCGCATAAGTAGCCAAGCGTCCCCATATTCACGCCGATCAGCGGAATATTGCACTCCACCGTATCTCTTGCAGCCCGTATCAGCGTTCCGTCTCCTCCAAGTACGACAATGCATTCCGTTCCATGCGGAACATCCTCCGCCCGTACTTTTCGGACTCCTTCCATCTCATCCACACTGACCAAATACCGACAGCTTCCACCCCGCGTGTTTATATAGCTGCACAAACTGCGTGTTTCTTTCAGATTCCGGTCTTTTAATGCATTCACGATCAATACAAATTTTTCATGCATCCAATGCGGCATGCGCAGCTTCTACAACTGTTCTGCCGTCTGCCTCCTCCTGTACTCCGGTTTTATCCTGTTTTGTTTCCTGCGTATCCATATTTCCCTGTTTTCGAAGATGTATCAGGTATTCAATATTTCCTTCCGGGCCTTTGATCGGTGAAAAGTCCAGATGCAAAACCGCAAAACCCAGCTCTTTTGCAAAATCCGACACTTTCTCTACAACTTCCAGATGTACTTTCTGATCACGCACAACTCCTTTTTTTCCCACTTTTTCCCTGCCGGCTTCAAACTGCGGCTTAATCAGACAGACAAGTTCCCCGTCGTCTTTCAAAAGTTCCCTGGCCGGTCCCAATACTTTTGTCAGAGAAATAAAAGAAACGTCAACCGATGCAAAGTCCAAAACATCCGCAATATCTTCTGGTGTGACATAACGAATATTTGTCTTTTCCATACAGACGACACGGGCATCCTGACGCAGCTGCCAGGCAAACTGCCCGTATCCCACATCGACGGCATACACTTTCTTTGCACCGTTTTGCAGCATGCAGTCTGTAAATCCTCCGGTTGACGCACCAATATCCATACAGATTTTATCCTGCAGGGAAATGGCAAACCGTTCAATTGCCTTTTCCAGTTTTAATCCGCCCCGGCTGACATATTTCAGTGTCTTTCCCCGCACTTCAATCCGCGCCTCCTGTGCGAACATGGAGCCGGCTTTATCTTCTTTCTGCTCGTTAACATAGACATTTCCTTCCATAATCATGGTCTTTGCCTTCTCTCTGGACGGAGCAAGGCCACGTTTTACAAGCAGTACATCTAATCTTTCTTTCATTTTTTCTCCATCATTACAGTAAGTATTTTATCTGCAATACTTTCCGCATCCAGCCCGATCTGACGTTTGAGCACTTCTACATTCCCATGCGGCAGGAACGTATCCGCAACTGCAATGTGCAAAACAGGCAGATCGGCTCCTGTCTCTCTTAAATATTCCGCAACCGCTTCGCCCATACCTCCGGTTTTCACATTTTCTTCCATCGTGACCGCCAGTTTGTAAGTCTCTGCCACATGCGACAGCATATACGTATCCAGCGGCTTTGCAAAACGCATATTCACAAGCGCACAGTCAATTCCTGCCTGTTTGAGCCGCTCTCTTACCTCTACGGCCGTTTTTACCATACTGCCGTAAGCAAGCAGTGCCACACTGCCCGTATGATAAATAATCTCGCTTTCCCCAAATACGACAGGCGTACGAAACTGCCGCAGACCATCATAAGCTTCTCCGCGCGGATAGCGGATTGCCACCGGATGACCGAAGTCTATTGCAAATTTGATCATATCCGAAAATTCCCACTTATTTTTCGGAGCCAGGAGTGTCATATGCGGTATGGTCCGCAAATAAGAGATATCAAAAATACCCTGATGCGTTTCTCCGTCACTACCTACAATTCCGGCCCGGTCAATGGCAAACACGACCGGCAGATCCTGTAAGCAGACATCATGCAAAATCTGATCGTATGCACGCTGCAGAAACGAAGAGTACACCGCAAAAACCGGACGTCTGCCGCCTGCGGCAAGACCTGCGGCAAAGGTTACCGCATGAGCCTCGGCAATTCCCACATCAAAAAACCGTTTGGGAAACATATTGTGAAAACGCTTTAATCCTGTTCCTGTTTCCATAGCCGCCGTGATTGCGGTAACTCTCTCGTCCCGGTCTCCAAGCTTGCGCATAACCGTTGAAAAAATATCGGTATATGCCGCCTTTTTCTTTTTCTGTTTCACCAGCCCCGTATCAATTTCAAAAGGCTCCGTTCCATGAAAACGCGCCGGATGACGCACGGCAGGTTCGTATCCTTTGCCTTTTTCCGTCATGACATGCACGAGTACCGGACCGTTTACTCTGGCTGCTTTTTGAAACATTGCCGCCATTTTATCAATATCATGTCCATCTATCGGCCCAAGATATAAAATCCCCATATCTTCAAACAGCATGCCCGGAATAAGCAGCTGCTTGATGCCGCTTTTCGTTCGGCGGATTCTTTTTACCAGCCGTTCTCCATATACCGGAATTTTATTTAACGATTCCATCACGCCATTTTTCAATCCCTGATACGCTGCTGCCGTACGGATTCCGCCCAGATATTGGGACAGGCCGCCGACATTCGGAGATATTGACATGTCGTTGTCATTTAATACAATGATAAAGTTTGTATCCAGCTTGGAAGCATTATTCAGCGCTTCAAACGCCATACCGCCTGTCAGCGCTCCGTCTCCGATTACGGATACGATTTTGTCATTTTCTTTCCTGAGATCTCTTGCTGCCGCAAGTCCTAACCCGGCCGAAATCGAAGTGGAACTGTGTCCGGTATTAAAACAGTCACAGTCACTTTCATTTCGTTTTGGAAATCCGCTCATGCCGCCATACTGCCGCAGCGTGCCAAATCCATCTTTCCGTCCGGTCAGAATTTTATGTGTGTAAGACTGATGTCCCACATCCCAGATAATTTTGTCTTTCGGCAAGTCAAATGTCAAATGAAGCGCCATGGTAAGTTCTACCACACCAAGATTTGATGCCAGATGCCCTCCTGTTTCCGAAAGACTTTGGATCAAAAACCGACGGATTTCATCCGGAAGCTGTTTCAGCTCTTCCATATTCAGTTTTTTAATATCGTTCGTTTCGTTTATTTTATCAAGTACCATGTTATCATCTCGCATCCTGACTTATCATGTCCACCAAAACTAACTGCGCCGCCGCACCAGATACAGCAACAGATCTTCTAAAAATTTGTTTTCCACAGGCAGCTGCGCCATACATGCACCGGCTTCTTCCGTCAGCTGCCGCACCCGCTCTTTGGCTGCTTCCATACCATAAATGGAAACATACGTGTTTTTTTTATTTTTCTCATCGGAACCAACCGGTTTTCCCAGCTCCTCCAATGTACCGGTCACATCCAGAATATCATCCTGAATCTGGAATGCAACACCCACTTTTTCTGCCGCCTGTTCCAGCAGCCGTACCTCACTGTCTTCTGCGCCGGCCAAAACTGCGCCCGTCATCATGGACGCCTGAATCAGAGCTCCTGTTTTAAGCCGGTAGATAAAGTCGAGCGTATCTGCGTCTATTTCATTATGATCTTCATTCTGTACGTCCACAACCTGACCGCCAATCATCCCATAGATACCCGCCTTTTGGGCCAGGATCCGCATTGCCTTCGCCGTGCGGAGCGGATGATCACTCATGGAAAAAGCCTGTAAAGCCGTTTCAAACGCAAAATTCAACAGTGCATCTCCGGCCAGAATGCCCATCGCTTCTCCATAAACAACATGTGTTGTTTTTCTTCCACGGCGATACGAATCATCATCCATCGCAGGTAAGTCGTCATGGATTAAAGAATACGTATGAATCATTTCTATCGCTGCCAGAAACGGTTCTACAACAGCGCCCTGTCCGCCAAACATCCGGTAGGTTTCCAGCATCAGCATCGGCCTCAGGCGCTTTCCTCCCGACAGCAGACCGTAGCTCATTGCTTCCATAATCATTTTCTGATAGCCTTCTGCCAGAGGAAGATATTGATGCAGTACGGTTTCTATCTCTGCGGTACGCTTTTCCATTTCTTTTTTAATTCCAACTCATTCATATTTTCCTTCATTTCCTTCTCTTTCCGGTTCTCCCCGTTCGTTTATTATCTGCATTTTTTTCTCGATCAGGTCTACTTTTTCGTTGCAGAATTTTAATTTTCGAATGCCTTCTTCATAAAAGCCAAACGAATCTTCCAGTGAAATCTGTGGATTTTCCAGTTGTGCAATGCACTGTTCCACCTGCGCCAATGTCTCTTCCAGACTTCGTTCTTCCTCATTATTCATTGTGCCAATCCTCTTTCTTTCATCATATCAGACGATTCCGTACCGTACACCTTTGCATAAATCTTCCCATCCGACGTGCGTACCGTAATCTCATCTCCGGCCCGTACGTGCGCGATTTGCGTAACGGGCCGTCCGTCTCCATCCGTCACATAGGAAAATCCGAGACTTAGTTTTTTGGCCGGAGAACCTGCCTCCAGACGTCCTGCAAGCAGCTGTATTCGATGCCTGTCCATCTGCAGTCTGTAATCCATCCTGCGGATCAGCTTTTCCTCCAGATCCGCCAGATACTGTTTTTTGCTGTTCAGTACTGTCTGCGGACTCAGATAACCAAGCCGCATTTGCAGCTGCTGCAGTTTCTGTCGCTCCATCCGTATATGCTCACGCATCCGCAGGTGCAGCGTCGAATGCAGCAAACGCACCGTTTCCTGAAACTGCCCAAAATCATACACCGCCAGCTCCGCTGCCGCCGAAGGGGTAGGCGCACGCAAATCTGCCACATAATCGGCAATCGTTGTATCCGTCTCATGACCGACTGCCGAAATGATCGGTATGCTGCAGTCAAAAATGGCTCTCGCAACGATCTCTTCATTGAATGCCCACAAATCTTCTATCGAACCGCCCCCGCGGCCTACGATGATAATATCCACGCCGATCCGTTCCAGCGCACGAATCCCGTTCACAATGCTCTGTGCCGCACCGTCACCCTGCACAAGCGCCGGATACAAAATAAGCTGTACATAAGGATTGCGCCTGTGGCTGATATTGCGGATATCCTGTATCGCCGCTCCTGTCGGTGCGGTAACAATGCCAAGCTTTGGATATATTTTGGTATGGGCTGTTTATATTCCGGTGCAAACATTCCCATTTCCGCAAGTTCTTTTTTAACGCTTCGTATTTTAAAAACAGTGCGCCCGCGCCGTCCGGAGAGATTTCTCTCGCGTACATCTGATAGCGGCCGTCTCTTTCATATACTTCAACCGAACCGGTAACAACGACATGGTCTCCGTCCTGCATGCGGAATTTTAATCCGTTTTTGCGGTTTCCGGCAAACATAACCGCTGCCATTGTCCCCGTACCATCTTTTATGGAAAAATAAATATGTCCCGAATTATGATATTTGCAGTTGGAAATTTCTCCTTTTATGCTGATTTTTCGAAGCATAAAATCCTGCGCAAACATATTTTTTATATACGTATTGACCTGTCCTACACTATATACATGTTTCATCATACCAGTTTTGCCAGCACTCCATTCACAAATGACGGCGCACCGTCACTGCTGTAAATTTTTGCAAGTTCCACAGCTTCATTAATGGCCACACCCGTTGGTATGTCCGCTTCATATTTGATCTCATATACTGCCAGACGAATCAACGCCAGATCGACCTTTGCCATACGGGTCGTTTTCCATCCGTAGCCTTTTCATTTACGGCAGCGTCAATTTCTTCCCGCCTGTTGTAAATATCCCACAGTTTTTGTTCCAGATAATTTCTTTTGTTTCGTCTTTTTCTTCCAGTTCCTGCATAAAAAGGCGAATCTGTTCTTCCATCTCTTCCTGGCCGTAAAATTCCGTCTGAAATAACATTTTAAAAATCTGTTCTCTGATTTCTCTCCTGTTCATAACTCCCTCTCTGTCACAACTTATACACCCGGCATATGATAAAAGGAGTGCCGCGTGACACTCCAAATACAGCCGATAACCGGCTTCGCAAAGGCTATTTGCTGCTGCTCATATCCACACTGGCAATTCTTACATTTACAGCGTTTACTTCCAGCCCGGTCATTGTTTCAATTGCCGTCTTAACCTTCTCCTGTACTTTTGCCGAGATCTCCGGTATCGCATATCCGTATGCAATATTTAATGCTACGTCTACCGTCACACAATTGTCAATAACGTCTACCTTTACTCCTTTTGCAAGATTTTTCCTGCCAAGCTTACTGACAAGTTCATTTGTAATATTGCCGGCCATAGAACTTACGCCTTCAATCTCCGTAGCTGCCAGACCTGCAATAATTGTAACAACCTCATCCGCAATATTTACCTCGCCAAGATTGTCTTCTTTGATACTGTATACCTTTCTATCTTCTGCCATGTAAATTCCTCCTAAACCAAACCGTTAAATAATAAAATCAATGTTATCTTATTTTATCAGAGATGTAAAAAATCACAACCATCTGTAGAAATTTTCTCAAATCATTGCCAAATGTTTCTGCCTGCCCTATAATAAATGCAATATTTGTCGTAAAGGAGACTTACTATGATTCAAAGTACGGACCTGTTCCATCTCTCATTTTATAAAAATCACCTTACACCGGAAGCATAAAAGGAATGCGCTATTATATCGAAAAAACAACGGAAAACGATACCGATGTCTTTTGTGTCCACATCTTCCCCGGGCCGCTTTGTTTTGAAAAAACCGCGGACGAGCTTAAGCAGTCCCGCACGTTTGCCTTTTCCGAGGAAAGTATGGTCCTCATTGCCGACTGGATCAATGAACAATATGCGCAACGTGAAGATTACTGGAATAAGCATATGTCTCTTCTTTCGGAACCCTAATTCCGTATCATTTCCAGCAGCCGCTCTTCGTCAATCACATCAACACCCAGCGTCTGTGCTTTTGTAAGTTTGCTTCCGGCGTTTTCTCCGGCAAGCAGATATGTGGTCTTTTTCGACACGGAACCGGACACTTTTCCGCCATTTTGTTCGATCAGCTGCGCAGCCTGCTTGCGTTCCATATTCGGCAGCGTACCCGTAATCACAAATGTCATTCCGGCCAGACGGTCACTGTCTCCTTCCTGCCGTATATGCGTCATATTGACGCCTTCGGCTTCCAATCTGCGGATCATTTCCTGATTGGATACATCTTTGAAAAAATTCCGTATACAGCGTGCACTGACCTCTCCGATATCCGGAACTTCCATCAGCTGTTCCATACCGGCATCCGCAAGTTTTTCTATCGTTCCAAACTGTTTCATTACCGCTTTCGCCGCGGCCTTGCCAACATTTGGAATACCAAATCCGGTCAGCAGCTGACAGGCATCCCGCTGTTTTGCACCTTCGATTGCATCCAGCAGTTTGTCCGTATTTTTTTCCTTCCCGATAATGCCTTCTTCTATCATTTGCGTGCGATGTTCTTTTAGTACAAAAATATCTGCAATCGTATTGATAAAACCACGTCTGACCAGTTCTTCGATATATACCGTGCCAAATCCTTTGATATCCATCGCATCTCTGCTTACAAAATTAATAATTCTGCGTTCGACCTGAGACGGACAGTTTGGCGACGGGCACTTCATATCTGCGGTATCTTTTTCCCGCACTGTCTTTGTGCCGCACACCGGACAAAATTCCGGCAGATGAAACCGCTGTACACTGCTGTCTCTTTGTTCTTTTACTACTTCCCGGATTTTGGGAATAATCTCTCCGGATTTATAGACTTTGACATAGTCTCCAATTCCCACATCCAGCTGGTCGATAAAATCCTGATTGTGCAGTGTCGCCCTGGACACCATCGTTCCGCACAGACGCACAGGTTCAAAAACGGCCGTTGGCGTAATCCTTCCGGTGCGGCCTACGGATACTTCTATATCCAGAATTCTGGCTGTTTTTTCTTCCGGCGGATATTTATAGGCTACCGCCCATTTCGGCACTTTTGACGTTGTTCCAAGCTGCCTGCGGTCTGCCAGATTGTTCAGCTTCACAACGGCGCCATCAATATCATAACATAAATTTCCGCGGTTTTCTCCGATTGCGCAGATCGCTTCCCAAACTTCTTCCGGTGTATGACAAACACGATAATCTTCAATAACCGGTATGCCCTGTTTTTCAAATATTCGTATCCCTGTGTATGTGTCTCAAACGCGCCGCCGCGCTCCTGCTGAATATTAAAGACGAACATGGACAGTCCGCGTTCTTTTGTTACGGACGTATCCAACTGGCGCAGCGTCCCGGCAGCACAGTTTCTGGGATTGGCAAATGTCCGCTTTCCGGCAAGCTCCTGGCGTTCGTTTACTTTTTCAAAATCCGCGTTTTTCATATATACTTCTCCGCGGATTTCCAGATAAGGAAGCGGCTGCTTTAGCTTCTTTTTGACATCTTTGATCACTTTTGCATTTGCAGTCACATCTTCTCCGAAATTAACGCCATCCCCTCTTGTTTCTGCCAGTTTTAACAGTCCGTCTTCATATCGCAGTACGAGGGACAGACCGTCTATTTTATATTCAACTACAAATTCCGGATGTTCCAGCTGTTTTTGCATATCTTCAACAAACGCAAATACTTCTTCTTTCGAAAATACATCCTGCAGACTCAGCATCGGTACATTGTGTCGCACCAGCACGCCCGCTTCCCTTTTTGCGTTACCGCCTACATGCTGCGTAGGGGAATCGGGTGTTACAAATTCCGGATGTTCTTTTTCGATCACCTTTAATTCCTGCATTAATTGATCATATTCATAATCTGTAATCTGAGGGTTATCCTGATCATAATAGTATTCCATATGTTTTTGAATGGTTTTTTTCAGTTGTTCGTACTTGTCCGACGGATTCATTATTCTTCCTCCCAAAGCTGCCGATCCATTGTGCTGTTTTCAAATCTTACCGTATCATTCGATGAATGTTCAATCATCTGTTCCAGTCGTTTTAACTCTTCCTGTGTGACCTTTCGATAGGTTCCGCATGGCAGATCACCCAGAAGAATATTCATAATTCTTACTCTCTTTAGGCTAACCACACGATAATCAAAATATTCACACATTCTGCGAATCTGCCGATTCATTCCTTGTGTCAGTATCATACGAAAGCTTCGTTTTCCGGTACGCTCCACTTTGCATTTTCTGGTCATCGTACCCAGAATCGGCACACCTGCGGCCAGTGCCCGCAAAAACGAATCCGTAACCGTCTTATTGACCGTAACCAGATACTCCTTTTCATGACGATTGCCGGAGCGCATAATCTTATTCACAAAATCCCCCTCATTCGTCATCAAAATCAGCCCTTCCGACTGTTTATCCAGCCGTCCGATCGGATAGATGCGCTTCGGATAGTTCAAAAAATCCACAATGTTATTTTTCTCCCTTTTTTCCGCCGTACAGACAATGCCTTTTGGTTTATGAACGGCAAGCAGAATGCGTTCTTCTTCTGCTTCTACCAACATACCATGAAAATATACCGGCACATCCGGCGCCACCACATCTCCAATCTGTGCAACCGCATCTCCAATCCGTACATTTCCGGCTGCTATCTGACGATCGGCTTCCCTTCTGGAACAGACTCCTGCCGCACTCAAATATTTGTTAATTCTTACCTTTTCCTTATTTCCTTCCATTTTTCCGTCCTGCCTGTGAGTAATACGAACCATGCGGTTTTCCGCTGTGCCGGTCCGTTTCCAATTGCACGAAAAAAGCGGATGCCGTACCGCGCCGGATACCGGCTTTGCCAAATACAGCAACCGCTTTTATAAACCGAATTATTTCTTTTTAGTCTTTACCGTAAATATTCCGTCTTGGCATAACCTGTCTGCCCGTTCCAGGATACTTTTGTCCAGCCTTCCGCATAACTCATAATAACCGTAACAACATCTCCCTGGTATGCAAGGCCGACACGATCCGCTGTCTCACTCATAGATGTACGGATATTTACAGAATCCGTCAGCGTAATTCTGTCGCCTTCATTAAGATAGGTTGTAGACGTAGACGGCGCCCCGTTCTGCGTTGTATCTTCTTTTTCCACTTTCGACTTGCTGGATACGATATATTCTTTCTTTACATATCCAAACTTGCCTTTGCTTCTGACTCTGAACCAGCCATCTTTACTCTTTCCGTAGATCATAACTTTGGTGCCTGCTTTTAATGTCTGCACCACATCACTGTCCGTACTGCGTTTCTTACGCATATTTACTTTTGTCTTCGCATAAGCCGTACGTTTTTGCACCTCGACTTTGGATGGATCCGATACAATATACTCTTTGCTGATATATCCCGTCTTTCCTTTGCAGGTCACTTTAAACCAGCCGTCTTTGCTCGTGCCATGAATTGTAACTTTTGTACCGGCATTTAAGGTCTGTAAAATCTCACTGTCCGTACTGCGTTTTTCACGCATATTTACTTTTGTTTTCGCGTAAGCCGTGCGTGTTGTTTCATTTGTTTTTTCATCATCATCCGTCTGATTTTGGTCGTCATTGTTTACGTCGTTTTTATCATCGTTGACGTCCGTATTTTCAGGATCGCTGTTTTCATTATCCTTTTCATTGTCCTTTTTATCGTCTTTTGAATCTTTTTTGTCACCGTCTTTTTCATCATCAGCCGATGTCTGCGGACTAAAACTTGCCACCCACTCCGCAAGCGTGTTTGGCATCGTCGTATACACCATCGTATTTAAATCTTCATCTTTTTCTACCGCTTTGTCCAGTTCTTTCCAGACGTCTTTCTGTATCGCAATAATCTCCTCGTCTTCGCCGAATTCCGTGAGCAGCGTATTGATCTGGACGTCCATCGTATTTTCTTTATTGTCCTGATTAAACGAACTGTATGCGTTGTCTATATAAAAGTTTCCCTTGCCGTCTTTGCGAATATAAAAACTTGCCATCTCAGGGGCCGTAGACGCTATATCCGGAAACTTCATCTGTGTAACCGCAATGACCGCATACTCACCTTCCGCAATTCCTTCTTTTGTATAACAGTTAATATCTTCATATGATTCAATACATTTGCTAAAACATTTGATATAGCTTTTTTCCGTATCGGAAATAGGAAATGCTATTTTTCAATTGATTTCGTATCGCCCTTTGCATAATATTTATAATACTCTTCAAACAGTGCATTGATCTGCGGATATGCATTTACTTCCACTGCCTGTTCGTTTTGGGAATCATCCGCTTTTGTATCTGTCTGTTTCGAATCGGATTTGGAAGGATCCTTTCCGTTTCCTGCTTTTGTGAAGTAGAAACTACAACCGCAAGCAAAACAAGCATGGCTCCCGTAGCGATATACTTCTTATATTTGGAACAAATATTTTTAATTGCATTTATGTTAAAACCCACGTTATTATCGTTTTTATTATCATTTTTGGCTGCCATTGACTGCCTCCTTATCTGTCTATTGAAATATTGCTGAAATTATTCCGAATTGTAAAAATACATAATGATACTACACGAAGACGCCGTACATACGGTCGATTAGTCAGAAAAATGCAACCGGCGGGAATCGAACCCACATTACAGGAGTCGGAGTCCTGCGTTCTATCCGTTAGACTACGGTTGCAAAAGCTAGTATCTAGTATAACATGTTTTTCTAAAAAAGAAAAGACTAAATTTCTAACAATATTATTTATTTTGCTGCTTTGTTTTGGGCAAATCTATCAAACGCTGATTTTCCGACCCCCGAAAACGCAGACTGATATTTTTCTCATTCTCATGAAACTCACCATCTACCAGTACATCAATCATCGAAAGCATTTCGTCCGTCACCTCACATCTGGCACGGCTGTCTTCGACCAAATCCGTCTCATACGTATAACCCGTATAACACCAGATATCTTTCTGCGGCAGGTGTTCTTTGACATGCCGCAGCAGCTTAACGAGTTCCCTCTGGTTTTCCGGTTCGAATGGTTCTCCTCCAAGCAGCGTCAGTCCTTTGATATAGTCATGATTCAATGCATTTAAAATCTGCTGCTGCGTTGCTTTTGTATAAGGCGTTCCGTATTTAAAATCCCATGTTTCCTTCTGGAAACAACCCTTGCAGTGATGTGTGCATCCGGATACAAATAAAGTCACCCGAACTCCGATTCCGTTTGCAATATCCGTTGTTTTAATCGCTCCGTAATACATAGTTAAACGCCGCCTCTCATATGAACTTCCTGATATGAACTTCTTTAAATGCAGGATTATTATACATGATTCTTGTATATTCGACAAGATATTTTTTCAAAATCTTTCAGATTTTTTACTCCGTTTTAGCATAACACGATTTGACAAACAAAATTCACTCATGTAAAATAGATGCGATTAAAATTTTGTATTGTTATCATAAAAAGGAGAATGCCAATGAGTTTTCAATTTGTCAGGGAGCTTCCAACTCCTGCCGTTGTGAAAGAAATGCATCCCGTTACGGCCGAACTTGCCGAGATAAAAAAAGAAAGGGACCTTATGATCTCCGATATCCTTACCGGAAAAGACGACCGCTTCCTTGTCATTATCGGACCATGTTCCGCAGACAGAGAAGATGCTGTCTGTGAATATGTCAGCCGGCTTGCACCGATTCAGGAAAAAGTAAAGGACCGTGTCCTGATTATTCCAAGAATCTATACAAACAAGCCGCGTACAACCGGAGAAGGATACAAAGGCATCGTATCGCAGCCCAATCCGGAAGAAGCGCCGAACATGCTCAACGGCCTTATGGCCATGCGAAAAATGCACATACGTGCCATTCGGGAAAGCGGGCTGACTGCTGCGGATGAGATGCTTTATTGTGAAAACTGGAGCTTTGTGGACGATCTGCTTTCTTATGTGGCAATTGGCGCACGATCGGTGGAAGATCAGCTGCATCGTCTGACTGCCAGTGGATTTGATGTGGCAGCCGGTATGAAAAATCCGACAAGCGGAGACTTTTCCGTAATGCTGAATTCCGTTTATGCCGCACAGCATCCGCATCATTTTATTTACCGTAATTTTGAAGTAGACACCGGCGGAAACCCGTTAACGCATGTCATTTTGCGCGGCGCCGTCAGCAAACACGGAAATACGGTACAAAACTATCACTACGAAGATATTATACGTCTTTTAGACCGCTATGACAGTATGCACCTGCAAAATCCGGCTGCCGTGATTGATGCGAACCATTCCAATTCCAACAAGCAGTACAAGGAACAGATTCGAATCGTAAAAGAAGTCATGCACAACCGTATCGTATCACCTGAAATTCATGCGCTTGTAAAAGGTGTTATGATAGAAAGCTATCTGGAAGAAGGCTCACAAAAGATCGGTGACCATATTTACGGCAAGTCCATTACGGATCCATGCCTTGGCTGGGAAGACAGCGAACGGCTCATTTATGACATCGCAGAAATGAATCATTAATCGCTGTTTTTCTCCCGCGGATGTGCTTTTGTATACTCTTCCCGCACAGATACGTGATGCATTTTCGCGTAAACCTGTGCGGCAGACAGATCCGCATATCCCATCATTTCCTGAACCGCATACAAATCCGCTCCGTTGTGCACCAGGTGCGCCGCAAAGGAATGACGGAGTGTATGCGGTGTAATTTCTCCTTCAATACCGGCAGACTTTGCATATTGCTTAACAAGCTTCCAAAACCCCTGACGGCTCATCTTCCTGCCCGAAAGATTCGTAAAAAGTTTTGTACAGTCAGCATCCTTTACAAGCGCCGGTCTTGCTTTTTCAAGATATTCTTCCAGTGATTTTTTTGCAATCTTTCCAAACGGAACGACCCGTTCTTTCATACCCTGTCTGCATAACAGATATTCCATTGCAAGATTTAAATCTTCCGTCTCCATCTCAATCAGTTCGCTGACTCTGATTCCGGTCGCATACAAAAGCTCCAGCATAGCCCGGTCCCGCACTGCTTTTGGCGAATCTCCCTCCGGCTGACGCAAAAGCTTTACTACCTCTTGCTGTGTCAGAATATAAGGAATATCCTTTTCCACTCTTGGAACTTTTAACCGTTCTGCCGGATTTTGCGCCAGACTTCCGTCCTGTTCCAGATATCGAAAAAAAGACTTGATAGATGCGGCTGCTCTTGCAATCGTTGCCGGCCGCTTCCGTTCCTGTTCCATCTGCCGGATATAATCCTGCAGATGCTGTCTGCCTCTCGCACGCAAATCCGTCGTTTCATACAGCTGCATTGACTCCAGATAGTCAGCCATCCGAAGCAGATCACGCCGATACGACAGGATCGTATTCTGTGCAATGTTCCTGCTTTGCAGCGATGTAATGTATTCAAAAATTTTCTCTCTGATTCCGGTTCCCATTTTGATCTTCCCTCGTATATCGCTTACATCGTTCGTATATAACTTTTTAATAAAATCGGATTTATATAACTTTCCAGCCAGACACCTGCAATCATGCAAAGAATTGCCGACAGCAGCAAAAACAGCTTCGGATTTTTCCACAGCTTTTTAATTCCCATCGGCATTTCAAGCTCCGCATTTGCTCCGAATAAAATTTTTCCCAGTCCGAAATACGCAGCCACATAGCCGATAATCTGCGGAAATACGGAAAGCAGTACAAGTATCATCCCCTGAAACTTCATACACACAAGCGCGTTTACAAACAGATATCCAAGCGTAAAAGCATACCAGCCGATCACACCGGGCAATGCCAGTATACCGAAACGTGTATATACAAACAACGCCGTCATGCCAAACACTTTCATTCTTCGTTTTAGCAAATACCAAAAATATGCGGCTGCATCCAGTTCCATATATGCCAGCTGTCCCACATAATACTCATTCAGCATGCCATACCGCATCATCTTCTCCGTACCAACCCAGTTTGCAGTCAGAATACCAGCAAAAAACATGAGCAAAAAACATCCCGCGAGAAATCCTTTCCATGGAATTTTAAAAAATGAAATTGTAAATGCGGTATTTGAATGGTTCGGCGTTTTATTCTCACTACATGTCTCTTTTTCTTTTTTCAATTAGTTTAGTGTATGCGCCATTTCTTTTTTATACCGTCATCTGTATTTATTTTTATACGCCATCAGCGCAGCCACCGTTTTTCCATCCTGAATTTCGCCCGCATATATTTTTTCACACAATACATCCAAATCCATGGGTTCCAGTTCGATGAATTCATACGGATCCAAATGCTGCCTGCCCGGTTTTAAATCCGTTGCCACATAAATGTCAATAAACTCATTATCATAGGCAACCGTGGGCTTTAAGGATAGCAGAAATTCCAGATTTTCACTTCGGTAACCGGTTTCTTCTTCCAGTTCCCTTGCCGCGCAGACTTTCGTATCCTCTGTCGTATTGTCCCTAGCTCCGGCCGGAATTTCAATTGTCATACGATCCAATGCATTCCGATATTGATGCACCATCAGAATTTTTCCGTCGTCCATTACCGGAACTACCGCTGCCGCACCTTTTCGATGTGATATAAAATCCCACTTGACTACTTTTCCGTCCGGCATTTGCATATAATCCGAATAAAAGTCTACAATCACTCCCTGAAATTCCAACTTTCTGTCAATCCGTATAATGTTATTTTCCATTTTCCTCACGGTCTCCTTTCGATCTTTTCTTTGAAAAAAAGCGCCAAAACCATTTTTATAAACGGTCTTGACGCTTATCGTGTTCTTTCATTCTGTAATCATGATTATTTCGCGTAATCTATCACTCTTGATTCGCGAATTACATTCACCTTAATCTGTCCCGGATACTGTAACTGCGCCTCAATCTGCTTTGATATGTCTCTTGCGAGTAATACCATATCTGCATCGCTTACCTGCTCCGGTACAACCATAATACGAATCTCCCTGCCTGCCTGAATAGCAAAAGATTTCTCAACACCCTTAAAACTGTTTGTAATATCCTCTAACTGCTGAAGACGGTTCGAATATGTCTCTAATGTTTCTCTTCTTGCACCCGGCCTTGCCGCACTGATCGTATCAGCCGCCTGCACCAGACACGCAACCAAAGACTGTGGTTCCACATCACCATGATGTGCTTCTACTGCATTAATAATAACAGCTGATTCTTTGTATTTTTTACAAATATCAACTCCGATCTGAATATGTGAGCCTTCCATTTCATGGTCGACTGATTTTCCGATATCATGTAATAATCCTGCACGTTTTGCGGTTCTGGCATCTACGCCAATCTCTGCCGCCAGCAATCCTGCCAGCTGCGCTACTTCGATCGAATGTTTTAGCGCATTCTGTCCGTAACTGGTTCTGAATTTCATACGTCCCAGAAGACGTACCAGTTCCGGATGAAGTCCGTGAATTCCGGCTTCTAACGTAGCCGTCTCGCCTTCTTCCCGGATCATGTTCTCTACTTCTTTTTGCGCCTTTTCCACCATTTCTTCAATTCTTGCCGGATGAATCCGGCCGTCAACAATCAGTTTTTCCAAAGCAATACGTGCGACTTCTCTTCGGATCGGATCAAAACCTGAAAGAATGACCGCTTCCGGAGTATCATCAATGATCAGATCTATACCGGTCAATGTTTCCAGCGTGCGGATATTCCGGCCTTCACGGCCGATAATGCGTCCCTTCATCTCGTCATTCGGAAGCTGGACAACGGAGATGGAAGTCTCAGCAACATGGTCTGCCGCACATTTCTGAATTGCGGTAACGACATAGTCTCTTGCTTTCTTTCCGGCTTCTTCTCTGGCCCTCGTTTCCATTTCTTTAATCATTTTTGCAGTATCAAGCTTTACATCATCTTCAACGGTCTTTAAAAGATATTCTTTTGCCTGTTCGGAGGTAAGTCCGGAGATTCTTTCCAGTTCCTGCAATCGTTCCTCATTCAGCTTTGCGACTTCTTCTTTCTGCCTGTTAATCTCTTCTTCTTTCGCTGCAAATCCGGCTTCTCGTTTTTCAATCGCATCCAGCTTTTTATCCAGATTCGATTCTTTCTGCTCAATCCGACGCTCATTACGCTGAATCTCTGCCCGCCGCTCTTTGATCTCGCGATCCAATTCATTTTTCGTTCGAATGGACTCTTCCTTTACTTCCAGCAAAGATTCACGCTTTTTCGTCTCAGCCGTCTTTACCGCTTCATCAATGATTGCCCTTGCTTTCTCATCCGCCGAACCAATTTTAGCCTCTACGACTTTCTTCTGGTAAGCAGAGGTGACAAAGTAAGTAACCGGCACCGAAATCACAATTGTAATTAATACGGCAATGATGATTGGTATTGGTGACACAGGAGCACCTCCTTATTTAGTTTTCATTGTACATATAACATCACTCAATTGCAGTCTTTTCTTAAAAGTAACAGCGATAAGACTGTATATTATCGTTCAAGTCATAAATAACAACAATTAGATTTTATACTTTCCATTGCATTATGTCAAGTAATTTTGAGACTCGCTCTAATTTCCGAAAGCACCGTGAAGCCACATCGCTGCTATTCGCGGCCTGGGCCGCTCATAGCAACGCCACATCAACCTATATGTTCTATAAGACATGCATAATTTCACTGCCCGAAAAGCCTTTGCGGAGCAAAAACCGATACATTTTTGCCGCTTCCTCTCCGGTTGCCGTATCCGGATCAAAATTCTTTTTTTCCATCAGTTTTCGAATCAGCGTCTCCGGCTCCGTGTCATTTTCTTCTTCCAGTGCGCACGCAATCACATCGGATGAAATTCCTTTTGCCCGCAAATCCATTTCCATGCGTGCCGCGCTTTTCCTCTCCTGGTTCAGTCTTACAAACGTACGTGCATACCGTTCGTCATCTATATAATGATAGGATTTTACATATGTAATTGCCTGTTCCACAAGTTCGTCCGGATATTTTCCTTCCAGCAGTTTTTTTCGAAGCTGCTGTTCCGTGCGGTCCATCTTTTCCAGCAAATGCATTGCCCGTTTGATCGCACGCTTTCCCACAATCTCATAAAACAGCTGATCATACAGTTGTTCGCTGACCGGCATTTGCTCTTCCAGAGCAAATTTTGACACTTCTCCTTTGTATAGTACCAGTGTTTCCCTGTCATCAAAAGAAACCTGTACTTTTCCGTTATTGATCGGCAAAATTTCCGTTATCATCATTTCTGTTTCTCTTCCTGTGCCGTATGGTCTGCCGGTTTTGTTTCATCCGAAGTCGTTTTATCCGGTGTTTCCGGTTTTTTTACGGTTTTCATTCCGGATTCGGTCTGCTTTGCAAGCGCTTTTGCAGCCGCCTGCTCGGCCTCTTTTTCAGCCTCTTCCTTGCGCAGTTTTTCATAATGTGCACGTACTTTTTGGTCAATTTCTTCGCAAAGCTGAGGCCTTTCTCTTAACAGCTGCTTTGCGTTTTCTCTGCCCTGTCCGATCTTTTCCCCTTCATAAGCGTACCATGCTCCGGATTTGTTCACAATTCCAAGATTGACCGCTATATCCAGAATATCTCCTTCTCTTGAAATTCCTTCTCCGAACATAATATCGAATTCGGCTTCTTTAAACGGCGGAGCAATTTTATTTTTCACCACTTTAATACGCGTCCGGTTGCCTACCATAATGCCGCCCTGTTTTAATGTCTCAATCTTTCTCACATCCAGACGAACGGACGAA
Organism: Eubacterium plexicaudatum ASF492; assembly: GCF_000364225.2. Classification (GTDB taxonomy): domain Bacteria; phylum Bacillota; class Clostridia; order Lachnospirales; family Lachnospiraceae; genus Eubacterium_J; species Eubacterium_J plexicaudatum. The sequence goes on along the minus strand of NZ_AQFT02000001.1, from coordinate 537,653 downwards.
TAAAACTTCAGCGCCCGGCCGCCGGTCGTAGTCTCCGGATTGCCGAACATAACGCCGATCTTTTCGCGCAGCTGATTAATAAATATAACAATACAGTCTGTCTTGCTGATAATTCCGATCAGTTTCCGCAGTCCCTGTGACATCAGACGTGCCTGCAGTCCGACATGCGAATCTCCCATGTCGCCGTCAATCTCTGCTTTTGGTACCAGCGCTGCGACAGAGTCAACGATTACAACATCTACCGCACCGGAACGTACCATTGTTTCCGTAATCTCCAATGCCTGCTCTCCGTTATCCGGCTGTGAAATATACAGATCTTCAATCTGAACACCTATTTTACGTGCATAAGCCGGATCCAGTGCATGCTCCGCATCTATAAACGCGGCAATTCCGCCTGTTTTCTGCACCTCCGCTACGACATGCAGCGCCACGGTCGTCTTACCGCTGGACTCCGGGCCGTAGATTTCAATAATTCTGCCTTTCGGAAGTCCGCCCAGCCCTAATGCCAGATCCAGACTGAGCGAACCGGTCGGTATGGTCGCCACATTCATATTGCTGGTCGGATCTCCAAGACGCATAACGGAGCCGGAGCCATATTGTTTTTCTATCTGAAGAATTGCCGCATCAAGCGCTTTTAATTTATCTTCTCTGCTTTCTTTTATTTCTTTTGGTTCTTTTGCCATAATCTGTCTCCCTGTTATTTGATTTTCGAACAAATGTTTGTATGCTGTTCTTATACTATTATAATTCTACCGCGTTGTCAACAACTAATTTTATAAAAACATACTCTGGTCCATTGCATACCTCCTTCACCTTTATTTTTTTGGAAATTTTCCATATGTTCCGGAAAATCTCCTGCTTACATGGGATAAAAGCACGCATTTTCCGAAAGAACAAAGGACGGATATATCCTGCAGAAGTATCGGAACGGCAGACCGTCCCATACAATGAAACTTTAGAAAATATAATAACAAACCATGCTTTTTCATATTTTAACATATGCAAAAAGAAAAACGCAATATAAATTTCAAAAAACGGCAGCGCCGTTTCTTACCTGAAAGGCGCTGCCGTTTGAATCCTATTCCAAATCTTCTCCGTTTGATGCTATCACTTTCCGATACCATGCAAAGGATTTTTTTCTGCTGCGGGCAAGCGTACCGCTGCCATCATCCTGCTTATCCACATAAATAAACCCATACCGTTTTTCCATCTCACCCGAAGATGCACTGACCAGATCCAGACAGCCCCACGTCGTATATCCGATCAGATCTACGCCGTCTTCCTCCACGGCCGCTTTCATTGCGCGAATATGCTCCCGCAGGTAATCAATCCGGTAATCGTCTGCAACCATTCCGCTCTCGTCCGGTTTATCCCGCGCACCCAAACCGTTTTCTACCAGAAACAGCGGCTTGCGATAGCGGTCGTACACCTCGTTTAACGTAATGCGAAGTCCCAGCGGATCAATCGGCCATCCCCAGTCACTGAATTTTAAATACGGGTTTTTCACGGAGCGGAATAAATTGCCCTCCGCTTCTTCCTGCACACTGTCCTGCGAAGCGATACATCTGCTGTTATAATACGAAAACGAAATAAAATCTACCGGATACTGCCGTAAAATATGCAGATCTTCTTTTTCCATCAGCGGATAAATGCCCTGTGCCTGCAGACGTCTGACCGCATACGCCGGATAAACGCTTCCGGCTGCAAACATACAGCCCACCTTATTTGCGTCATTGATCTCATGTGCCAGCTTCACTGCAAGCGCACTGGCGACCAGTTCATGGTGTGCCGCCTGGTATTTGATCCGCGTCTCGTCTTCTCCCTCTTCAAAGCAAAGACCTGCTCCCAGAAAAGGCGCATGCAAAATAATATTAATCTCATTAAATGTCAGCCAATACGTTACATCTTCTTTATAACGGGTAAACAATACCTCACACAAACGCAGATAATAGGTAATCATTTCTCTGCTTCTCCAGCCGCCGCATTTTTGAATCAAACCGATCGGACAGTCAAAATGACAAATGGTGACAAGCGGTTCGATCCCATATTTTTTGCACTCCTGAAAAATGGATTTATAAAAGCTGATTCCTTCTTCATTTGGCTGTTCTTCGTCTCCGTTCGGAAAAATACGCGTCCATGCAATGCTCATCCGATAAACCCGAAATCCCATCTCGGCAAACAGACGGATGTCTTCCCGGAAATGATGATACAGATCGACTGCTTCCATAGCCGGATACCGATGCTCCTGATCTATGGCAAGCATTTTTTTACGTCCTGTAATAACCGCACTGCGGTCGGCTCCTGCCGGGCAGACGTCCACATTCGCAAGTCCTCTGCCTCCTTCTTTAAAACCACCTTCACACTGATTGGCCGCCGTAGCTCCTCCCCACATAAAATTTTCAGGAAATCCCATCGCTTTTTCCTTAATTTAAAATGCGAAGCAGTTCGTCTCCGCAGTTTACCTGTGCCGCGGAAGTCTCCACCACATCCAGATAATCATCCGCATTGGTGACTAACACCGGCGTCTCCATACAGTATCCCTTGCTCTCTATAAACGCCTGATCAAATTCCAGCAAAAGCTGTCCCCTGGCAACACGGTCGCCTTCCGCCGCATAAGCCCGGAATCCTTCTCCGTTCAGCTGCACCGTATCCAGGCCGACATGAATCAGCAGTTCCACACCAAGATCCGTTGTAATGCCGATACCCAGCGCGCCGGAGCCAAATACCGCATCCTTCCTGTCGAATAACCGTTCCTTTGATCGGACTGGCAATTTCCATGCGATTCATTAACCGTGCGTCATTTCCGGACTGGTTATGTTTTTCTGTCTCTGCCGCCTTATCATCCGCCGCTTTTGCTCCGGATTTTTCGGTCTGCGGCACAGGTGCGTCTTCTTTGTAAAAAATCATCGTCATACCAAACGCAAGAACCATCGTAATGAGTACGCCGACAACGGCCACGATCAAATTCCCCAGACTGCCGTCCGGTTCAATCATGGCAGGAAATTCAAAAATGCCCATGCCGCCCATCATAAATTTGCGGAAGTTAAAAGCTCCGTAAAATCCGCCGCCGATACAGCCTGCAATACAGCTGATAATAAAAGGTTTTTTCAGTGGCAGTAAAATACCATAAATAGCCGGTTCCGTCACTCCAAAAATTCCGGAAACAAAATTCGGCAGCGCCATTTCTCTCAGATTTTTATCTTTTGTTTTGAAAAAAATTGCAAGCACAACCGCGGAAGTTGCAAACGTACAGGCAAAAAACGGCATCATAACATTGTCATAACCGTTCGTCATAATGTTGTTAATATACACCGGAATAAAACCCCAGTGCAGGCCAAATATTACAAGTATCTGCCAGGTGGCTCCAACTATTGCACCTGCCAGAAGCGGGCTGAAGTTGCGAATGGAAATAACCGTCACCGCAATGATTGTGGAACCAAACGTAGCTACCGGTCCGATCAGCAAAAATCCGACCGGAATTGCCACAAGCAAAGTCAGCATCGGTACAAAGAAAAATTTCACCAGATCCGAAATAAATTTCCGGAAAAACTTTTCGCATTTCGATGCAAAATAAACAACAAAGATCACCGGGATTACCGTTCCCGTATAGTCCATCGCAATCATCGGAATGCCGAAGAAAGTCGTATGAACCTGTGACTCAAACATCGTTCCCTGAAACAGGGTATACAGCGCTTCCCCGCCCGCAGACAGAGCACTGTTCTGCACGGCCGGATAACACATAATCGCGCCGATTACGAGACCGATCATCGGTTTTAACTGAAATTTTTTCGCTGCGGTATAGCCTAAAAACAGCGGCATATAATAAAACAGTCCGTCGCCAATGGCATTCAGTATCTGGTATCCTCCTCCCTCATCCGTATACAAACCAAACGCTACAAACAATTGCGACGTTCTACGAGTCGTTTTGCGAAAAATTTTAAATGTGTAATAAAACGATAAAAATAAACGTCTTCCTCCTGAAACTCCACATGAAAAAAATATTTTACAATATTCAATACTTCCTGCATTACTTTCGTAATCTCATACATATTCTGCATGACGGAAGTATCCATCCGGGCATTTGCCAGATGTAATGCAATAAAGCCTGCTTCATCTTCCGGAAGTTCGATTTTGATCTGTTTTTTTATATGCGCAAGCGCCCACAGACCAATTGCATATTCATCTTTGTAAAATCGCCTGATGTCCCACAGCAGTACATTTTTTACGGTAATACCATCTAAAAAACGGATAATCGAAGTATGAACATGATCAATCAGAGAAATATAAATCATATCATTCAGATCTTTTCCGAGTTCCTCTTTTGCTTTTACAATAATCTCTTCACCGACAGCAACATGTTCCATCGGAATATCCCGTATCAGTGTCCGGAACTTGTCATTCGCATCTTTGGCTGATAGCAAAAACGTTTTATCAATGACAGACGGATCGATCCCGGCACCCGTTTTTTTCTGAAAGCTGATACCTTTTCCCATCACAATTTTTTCCTGTCCGCTCTCATCACGGACGACTGCAGCATTGTTGTTGAGAATTTTGTAAATCTGCATTTGCTGCCCTCCTTTCCGAATAAAATATAACAAAAAAACCTATATACACAAACAATCCAAAGACTCCTGTCTCCAAATATATCTCTGTATATAGGTTTAGCTTGCTATGTGCAATCACTATCCTGTTATGCTAGAATCGTAACACAGACGCATGAAAAAGTCAATCCTTATTTTCCGCATTTTATTCTCTTCCGAACTCCGAAAGAACCAATCCCTCGTTGCGGTCCAATGTCATGCCGACACTCCATGCATTGACAAACAAAAGCAGCGGCCTTCCTTTCATATCAATGACTTTTTTCATATCCGAAGTACCTGTCAGGCTGTCCGGATCCAGTCCTTTATTTTCAATCCAGCGAATGTGTTCATACGGCAGATTTTCCATACGAATTTCCACATTATATTCATTTTCCAGGCGGAACTTTAACACATCAAACTGAAGCACGCCTACCACGCCTACAATAATCTCTTCCATACCGCCTTTGTATTCCTGAAAAATCTGTATCGCACCTTCCTGTGCAATCTGCGTAACGCCTTTTACAAACTGTTTGCGCTTCATTGTATCCACCTGACGTACACGTGCAAAATGTTCCGGCGCAAACGTTGGAATTCCTTCAAATGTAAAATTTTCTTTTGCCGTAGTAAGCGTATCTCCGATCGAAAAAATACCCGGATCAAAGACTCCGATAATATCTCCGGCATAAGCTTCTTCAATGATTTTACGTTCCTGTGCCATCAGCTGCTGCGGCTGTGACAGTTTGACCGCCCTTTCGCCCTGCACATGCTTTACTTCCATGCCGGCTGTAAATTTGCCGGAACAAATCCGCATAAACGCCACACGGTCGCGGTGATTTTTATTCATATTGGCCTGAATTTTAAAGACAAACGCCGAAAAATCTTCCGAGAACGGGCTGATCTGTCCGATATCCGCTTTTCTTGGAAGCGGCTCATACGTCATTTTTAAAAAGTGGTGCAAAAAAGTCTCCACACCAAAATTGGTCAGAGCAGAACCAAAAAATACGGGTGACAGCTCTCCTTTTGTCACAAGTTTCTGATCGAATTCTGCGCTTGCGCCATCCAGCAGTTCAATCTCATCCTTTAACAAACTGCATGCGTCCGCACCAATCTCCTGTTCCAGTGCAGGGTCGTCAATGGAAATCTCATGCTCTGTCCCTTCTTTTGTCCCTTTAACGTATCCGAAAAAGTCATAACTTTTTTCGTATTCCGATCGTAAACGCCTTTAAACTCCTTACCGGAACCGATCGGCCAGTTGACCGGACAGGTGGCGATGCCAAGTTCTTTTTCAATCTCATCCAGCAGTTCAAACGTATCATTGGCGTCACGGTCCATTTTATTGATAAACGTAAAGATCGGAATATGACGCATCACACAGACTTTAAACAGTTTTCTCGTCTGCGCTTCCACACCTTTTGACCCGTCAATCACCATCACCGCCGAATCGGCTGCCATCAGCGTACGGTACGTATCTTCCGAAAAGTCCTGATGTCCCGGTGTATCCAGAATGTTAATGCAGTAGCCGTCATAATGAAACTGCAGTACGGACGAGGTTACCGAAATTCCTCTCTGCTTTTCAATCTCCATCCAGTCCGATACCGCATGTCTGGCAGTCGCTTTTCCTTTCACCGAACCGGCCAGATTAATTGCCCCTCCATAAAGCAGAAACTTTTCCGTTAATGTCGTCTTACCTGCATCCGGGTGTGATATAATTGCAAATGTTCTTCTTTTTTCTATTTCCTGACGTAAATCAGCCACCATATATTCCTCCAATTTTTTCAGAATGTCGTATACAAACAGTTCCTGTTTCCATGTTCGGGCCGGCAGATGGTTCCGGATATTTCTGCCAGCAATCGTAATTTTAGTATAGCGGCTCTCAGATGTCAAGAACATCATACCTTCCTCTTAAAATTCCGCCTTTACCGTATAAATGCCGTTTATTTTAAGCATAATATCTATCATTCTAATAAAGGAGCCTGAAACAATGACTTTTAACGAACTTCACCGTACCGTTTTAAAATCAAAAAAAGACAATACCCCACTTCCCCGGAACCTGACCGACCGTGAACAGCATCAGCTGGATTGCCTGCTTCATCCGGATGAACATCCGCTAGTCTGGAAAACGGATGCATGCGACTGTCAGGATGGATCATGCGCGGCTGCCTGCACGTTTGCCGCACTGGAAATCAAAGACGGCCAGATTTCTTTTGACCCCGAAAAATGCACCGGATGTGCCAAATGTATCGAAGCCTGTCAGAACGAAAACCTGACATTCAGCCATGATTCCGTAAAAGCGCTGGAACTGTTAAAAGATGATGCGCATCCGGTATATGCGCTTATGGCGCCTGCCTTTATCGGCCAGTTCGGAAAAGACGCCACACCATCCCGCATCCGCACCGCACTCAAGCAAATTGGATTTACGGGTATGATCGAAGTGGCTGCTTTTGCCGATATTTTAACATTAAAAGAAGCGCTGGAATTCCAGCACAATATGGAGCAGCCGGATGCCTTCCAGCTTACAAGCTGCTGCTGTCCGATCTGGATCAATCTGATCCGCAAAGATTTCGGTAAGATCGTAGGACACCTTCCCGCATCCGTATCTCCGATGATCGCATGCGGGCGCATTGCAAAGCAGCTGCACAAAGGCTGCCGAACTATCTTTATCGGTCCCTGCCTTGCCAAAAAAGCCGAAGCAAAAGAACCGGAACTGGCAGGCGCCATTGACTGTGTACTGACGTTCGAAGAACTGGATTATATTTTCGATACGTTTTCCGTAGATTTTTCCAAACTGAAAGACGAAGTAAAAGAGCATTCTGCCGCCGCCGGACGGCTGTATGCCAGAACCGGCGGTGTCAGCCAGGCCGTTATGGAATGTGTAAAAAATATCAACCCGGACTGTCAGATCGATCCCGTCTGTGAAAATGGCATTGCGAACTGCAAAAAATTGTTAGAAGATATTTTAAACGGGAAAGCTTCCGGCAATTTCTTTGAAGGCATGGCCTGTGACGGAGGCTGTGTGGGCGGTCCGAAACGTGTCATTCCCGCACAGGAGGGCACACAGCTTGTGAACGATTATGCGGCGCAGGCCCCATACCGGACACCGGCAGAAAATCCATATGTGATTGATCTCATTCACCGACTCGGATTTTTTACCATCGAAGAATTTTTGAAAAACAGTGATATTTTGACACGCAGCCTGTAACAAATAGCTATCGGTCCCTGTCCGCAAACAGGGACTTCTTTTATTTTTAACCGTTCTTTATGGCTTTTTTCTCAAAATAACGATCTATATTTTTCTTAATTTCCGCAGGCTTTGCACTTTTCAGCAAATATCCTTCCGGTTTCAAAGGTATCACTTTACGAACGCTTGCCTTGTCAACCTTTGCCGTTAAAAAAAGACCGGTATATCGGCAAGCACCATCTCCGAACGAATCATCTCCAGCACCTGCGCTCCGTCGCACACCGGCATATCGTAATCCAGCAGTACAAGGTCAGGCCGGTCAAGTGTCATACTACAGATCGCAGCCGTCCCGGAGTTTGCCACGCTAACCTGGTAATCTTCCTGCAAAAGCCCTTTCATCGCCAGCTGCACGGTATCCGAATCATCCACTATAAGCAGCTTCTTTTTGCAGTTGTAATTTTCCTGTTCGTTTTTGAGCAGATATTTTTCTATTTCCGTCAACGAATGTACTTCCTGTCTTTGATCTGATTTTCTCTTTCCCAAAACACGGGGAGTCATCGCACAGTACGCAAAATACCCTTCTCCGGTATCAAACAGCAGACTATACTGCGGCAGCTGTTTTTCCAGCGCGTTTTGAAACTGTTCATAAGTCAGCAGATGCTCGCTTTCCATCCGGTATCCGGCTTCGGATGGAAACCGTTTGCGAACGCTTTCCACAAACTGTCTGGCCGTATACTTAACAGCATTTAACAGCACCGGTGTTAATTTACCGGATGATTCGCCAAGCAGTTTTCCAACGGTTCCCATCAACACCTTTTCTTCAAAAACAAGCATAATTTCCCGCTGTTTTCCACCTTTTTCACTGTAAATAAATCGGTAATAAACACCGTTGCCAAACTTTTCTCCTCCGTAACATTCGCTTACAACTTTCGTCTCCAGCTGAAACATCTGCTGCAGCAGACGTGTAATTGTCTGCGTAACTACAAACTGTTCTTCTTCCGGCATTAAATTTACCCATTTGCTCGTTTGCTTTCCAACCATTGCACGATCTTCGGTCAAAGTATGTCCGATCAGCCACCCGGCGCATGCTCCTAAAAATGATGAATCGCATCTTTTGCATATCCGGATTGTTCCAGCTCCTTTTCCAGCGCCGGAAGCGTACGCATACTAAAATCCTCATGCAGCCGCTTATGCGTTGCAAACCCCTCATAAGAAACAGACTTCATATAGGCCTCTTCTTCTGCAAAATGCTCCAGTGCATGCTCTTTAAAATATTTAATTCCTTCCTGGCAGACCCACGGACCCTTGGCTTCCTGTTCACTGAATGCAAACAGCTTGTTGATAATATGAAATAATTTTTTATGCTCTTTGTCAATTACTTCTATGCCAATTTTAAATCTGTCTTCCCAGATCAAATGATTTCCCATGCAAATTCTCCTTATCATTGTGCAGACTATATCCCGCATTTCTTCCCTGTTTGTTATTAATTTCTGTTTGTGCAGCATATATGAGTGCTTTTGACATATTATATGCACGGCTTGCAAATACGACATATCTATTTTTGTAAACAAATAAAAATTCTTCTCACGGTACACACAGGCTTTTATATATTCCCAAATGCCTTTTTTCTGTTATAGTAAATTCAGATCCGTTTCGCAAACAAAAGGGAAATGAATTTTTCAGCAAAAATGTGAGAAACAGGTTCCTATTTATATTTCAAAGGAAAAAGGGGACAACAAATATGATTGAAAACAGAAATGTAAATATCCTAACCGATGCCAACGGAAGAAGACTGGTTCTGATCAACGATATTCGTTTCAAAGGAAAACGGCAGATTAACTGGGATGATGTAAAACAATATCTTGAAGGATATGTCGGAGACTATTACGAAATCACTGAAAATGCAGAACATATTTTTATCGGTAGCGAATTGCCTGAAGAATACACGGAATCAGAGAGTCGAAAAAGCCTTATGGGTGCCAATGCAAAAGCGAAGGCAAATGCCGCTACCGCGATTCCGGAGTTGATACAGATTGCTTCTAATCCGACTTTCGAAAAAACCGCAAGGAAAAACACAATAAAAATGCGAAATACGGCTGGTACAAGTATGATGTCCGTTTTGCCCTCCCAATCTATGAAGAAAATGTACTGATCAGATACAATATTTTCCATGCCCGGCTTCTGATCAACCACGCTGAAAATGGCAGAAAATATCTGTACGATGTTCTGGCAATAAAAAAAGAAACGAGCAGGCCGTAGCAAGATGTACGGTGAAAACCCATTTCTTACTGTTAAGAATAAATCATTTCTTCTTTCCTGTCAATCCCTGATTTTAAATAGCAGAATAAATTCTCCATATCATGGTTACTGTTCACGCCCAATGTTATTTACTTAAGCTTATCATAGTCAGACTTTGCGCCTGTCGGAATGGTTTTGCCGGCAGGTGCAGAGTCGTTCGGGAATCCGTTAAGTAAATGACATTAGTTCACAACTGCGGTGCTCACAGTAACCATAATTTCCATTTATTCTTTCTTCGTTGTAATCGGTGTTATAACAATATGTTCCGCAGATACTTTCGTTTTACGTTTTACAATATCTTCAATCTGAGCACGCTTTGCATCCGTTACATCTCCCATATTCAATACCACATCCGCAGCATCTTCCGTAATGCTTACCACAACGTCCGTAAATCCTTTTGCCTCCAGCAGCATTTCCGCATCGGATTCGCGCTGTGCAATATCCGTCAGCGTTACCATTTTATCAACGGCGTCCTGTTTTTCTTTGTCGGAAATCGCCGTACTGTTGATCACTTCCATCAGATCTTCCTTATTTTGGGAACGCACCTGTTCGCGGTTTAATTTTGCTTCTACCGCAAAGTTTACATTCGATACGCCCGTACTCGTAAGAACGGTTTCTCCCGGATTGCTGATCTCGCTATCCTGCGATTTGCCGTCCGAGGCTGCCGCATCGCTGCCGGTTGCCGCAGCATCCTTACCGTCAGCCTTTTTTCTGTCTGACTGCCGTCTGCATTGTCTTTTTTATTTTTCTTTTTGGCATCGGCGTCATCCGTCTTGGTATCTGCCGTCGTATCGTCCAACTTCGTATCTACTTCCGTTTCCGTAAATATATCCGCATCTACCAGCGTTTCGTCGTATACAATATCGTAATCTTCTTCCGTAAGTTCCGCACTTGTCTGGGTCAGTCCTTCGTCGCCAATGCTGCTGTGCGTATAGCTTAAATACCCTGCTGCCGCAATCATCAGCGCCAATGCGGTAATAATAATCTGATTCTTTTTGAAAAGTTTTTTCATACTGATTCCTTCTCCCTGTATCGTCTTTTTAACTATTGCTATTGTATTCCCGTACCGTTTTATTTATGACACCATTTACGGGAATCTTTTGTTATTCGTCTGCTTAAGAATCCTGCATTTTTACTATTTTAATTTTATGCGCTTCAATCGGAAACAACGCCGTTACGGCATCTTTGATTTCCTGTTTGACTTTGGAATCCGCTCCTCCCTGCGCAATAATAAGCACGCCTTCCACAGCCGGCAGCTTCTGCTGACTGATGTAAGGCTCTCTGCCATTTGTTTCCTGATAAATGGTTGATTCCTGATACTGACTGTTTTGCAGGCTGTCATTCTGCCCGCCGGAAGATTTGGTTACATCTTTTTCCACAACGGCTTCCCCACTGTCCTGAAACGTAATCATCACACGCACGTTTCCCACACCTTCCATGCATTCCAACGCCTGCTCCAGCTCACCGGCCAGCTGCTTTTTATACGATTGAATCAAATGATCCTGCTTTGTCGTTTCACCGGACGTCTGTTCCAGTACCGCTTCCTCCTCCGCACGCTGACTGCGCTGCGCAGGAAGTGCGATGACAAGCAGCAAAATTCCGCCAAGACCAAGAATCAGCCATTTCGTCTTATCCATTTTTTCCGTTTTATCTAATAAATCATTCAGCCATTTCACAATATCAGTCCTTTTCCAGCTAATAAATAAAAATCTGCGTTTCGTCAAGTCCATACGTTTCCTTTAAAAATACGGTTACCTTATCCGGCGCCGACGGATGCTGCTGTCTGTACACCACATCCAGCCAGACGTCCACACGCTGCAGCCTGTAATCATCCGATAATGCAACACGAACCTGTGATACCAAAATACCCTGTTCCTGCACCTGTTCGGACAGATTTGTCGACACCGCATTTTCGTACGTCTGACGTTCATATCCATTTTGCTGCGTCCGGAGCTTTTGCGCTTCTTTGGTAAAATCATCTATCTGCTTCCAAAAACGGTCGTAAGCATGTGTCATCTTGCTGTCACCTCCGCCGCCAACCAGTCTCAGCACGGGTGTAATCAGTGCCAACAGCAAAATAATACCCGATAAAAAGCGTACATATTTTTTATATTCTTCCGCAGCGGCAAGCTGTATCAAGATCGTAAGTACAAGGTACAAAATTAAAAACTGTTTCATCCAGTCTATGATTGCAGTCATAATACTTTTCCTCCGAACGGATATTACACGGATATGGATGTTGCCGCACAGATAATGGCAGTCGTTAAGAAAAACAGTAAAACGGCATAAAACATGAGCTTCAAATACAATGCCGCCGACTGTCCAAGCGCCGATACGGCCGCACAGAACCGCTTGTCTGCCATCGGCTCCATAAACGCGGCACATGCCCGGTACAGTACCATAAATACCGCTGTTTTTACCAACGGTAAAAAGCTGATTACAATCAATATCAGCAGTGCGGCAACACCGACGCTGTTTTTAATCAGCAATGCGGAACCGGCAAGTATTTCCGTCATGGAATTGATCATCTGCCCCGCACCCGGTATCGAACGAACCGCGCCGGAAGCCAGGCTTCGCTTTAGTCCGTCAATGCCCGGCGCCAGAAGTCCCTGTACAATATTCAGTCCTACAAGCGCCGTTGTAAACAGCTTGATACACCAGCTTACACTATCGGCCAGCAATCCTGCAATTCCGGAAAACCGCTCTTGTGTCAGATAATTTACAAGCTGCAGCACCATGTAGACTTGTACAACCGGCAGCAGGATTTTGGCAAATACCGTGTCGATCAAATGAATCAACAGCAGCAGCAGCTGGTAATAAGCGCCTGCACTGATGCTTCCGCTGGAAAACACCATACTCAGACAAAACGCAGGCTGTAAGACACGCATAAAATCTACAAGTTTTGTAAAAAAATTTTCCACCGAACCCGTCATAAGCATAAACAGTCTGAGCAGGAGCATCATTAAAATTAAATATACGCCCAAAAAACCCAGATCGGAAATATATTTTTTCTGTATCGAAGACGTCATCTGCAGCAATATGGAAAATGCAAGGGCAAGCATCAGAATCTGAATCAGAACCGAACGGTTCTCATAATAATCTGCGAAAACAGCCTGCTTTAATGTTTCCCCAATCGAAGCAAATCCAAACGATACGCCATTGCTCATCAGCTCCTGCACAAGCTGTGAAAAAGTAATCTGTCCCAAATCTTCCTGCTGCAAATACGCATCAATATCGGAAAGTCCCAAATCGGAAAGAAGCTGCTGCGCTTCCGTGCGCATGGCATCCGTATCATACGCTTCCTGACCTGCCTGTACAATATGATCACAGGAGCCAAATAAAAAGATGATTGTCCACATGACAGCCCAAACCGTTCCTGTTGTCTGTTTCCGTAATTTCACAGTACCTCTCCTATCATCTCCACAAGCGCCAGCAGCACCGGAAAGCTTAAAAACAAAATGGAAACACGTGCAAACAGTTCAATCTGGCCGGCTATTGCACTGTAACCGGCATCTTTGCACAAGTCGGAAGCAAACTGGGTAATATACGTAATTCCCAGCATTTTTAATATCGTATCCAAATAGACGCCGTCAATCGACACCTGCGCTTCCAGCTGCTTTAAATATCCAAGTACCGTCTGCAGCCTGGCAAGCAGATACATAAAAATACAAATGCAGACTGCCATACTTAAAAAGACGTTGTATTCCGGTCTGATCTGCTTTAGCATCAGCGCCAGCAGCACTCCGCCAACCGCAAACGCCGCTATTTTTAACACTTCCATATGTTCACCCCGATTATTATAATGCAAACAGTGACTGCATTGTTTCAAACAGTTCATATATGTACGGCACGACCCAAAACAATACAACCATCAGCCCGGCAAGACTGATCAAAAAAGCATGTTCTTCTCTCCCGCTGTGCTTTAATACCTGGCTCAGCACCGACACAATAATGCCCACCGCTGCAATTTTAAAGATTAAATTGACACTCATATCCTCTCTCCTCACAACAGTATAATAATGGAAAACAGCCCTGCCGTATAGCACAGGCAGCAATACAGCTTTCTTTTCCCTGCAAATTCCGCATACTGGCTCCGTATTGCAGCATCCAGTTTCTTTTTCGTATATTCCAGAAGCTGCAAAGAAGAATCCAGGGACGAATAGGAAAACACCTCACCGACCCGCAGCAACGACTCATATACCTCGGACGGCAGATTCATCTGCCTGCGAAACCGTGTACATGCTTCTTTCCATAACACCGGGATATCCGCTTCCCGATTTTCTTCCATCTGACTGCTTACCTGCAAAAGAAGATCCGCATAGGGTTCTTTCATATGCTGCGACAAATGTATGAGTAATTCCGGAAGCGGACAGCGGCTGTAAGTAAGTTCCCCCTCAATCGCCGTCAGCAATTCGGATAACAGTTCCGTCTGCCGCAGCCTGACCTGCAGTCCTACGGTGCAGCTGTACGCCATCCCGGAAGATGCAGCCAGTATGCAGATGCAGCCAATCAGCTTTAACATAGCAGCGCCTGCTTTGCATCATACATGTGGTAACTGCGTTCACCTGTTTCTTTTTGTCTATAACGAGATAACGTTCAAAATAATTCTGCTCCAAAAACTCCCGCAGCACCGGCTTTTTCCTGACTTCTTCCAGATCTTTTGCATGAACGGAGCCAAGAATGCTGCAGCCACAGTGAACCGCGTAAGCAACCGCTTCCACATCTTCCCTGGAGCCAAGCTCATCTACCGCCACAACCTGCGGCGACATGGTACGAATCAGCATCATCATTCCGCTGGATTTCGGGCAGCCATCGAGTACATCGGTACGAATGCCTACGTCATTTTGCGGAACGCCGCGGTAACAGCCCGCGATTTCCGAACGTTCATCCACAACGCTTACTTTCAGCCCGCTATGCTCATCGGACCCGTTGGAAAGCAGGCGGATAAAATCCCGCAGCAGCGTCGTCTTTCCCCTTCCCGGCGGTGAGATCAGCATTGTATTATAAATACCGGACTGTTTTTGCGACGGCTGGCGATACAAATAAGAAATCAGACGCCTGGCACACTCCTTTTTTTCATGATTGACCCGAATATTCAGATAGGAAATATTTCGAATCGTATGCATCCATCCTTCCTGAAATACTGCCTGTCCGCTCAGACCTACCCGATGGCCTCCCTCCAGTGTAATAAAACCGTTTCGAATCTCTTCTTCGAATGCAAACAGCGAATAACGGCTGATAAATACGATCATATCACTGATATCATGCGACGTTACCGCATACGCTTTCTGTGTATTTTTTGTCAGTCCGCCTCCCTTCGTACTGAAAAAGTATTCTCCCTGATCGGTCAGAAACATAATCGGCTGACTGACACGTACACGAATCTCTTCCAGCTGTTCCCTGCCTTCCAGCTGTTCAAAGACTTTGTTTAGTTCCTCCCGGATATGTAATGGAAATATTTTTAAAATATGCTTCATAAAATGCTCCTTCCTCTCTGCACATTTGAAAATTTTATAAAAAAATAGCCATGGAACCTTCTGCTGAAAGTTGTCCCATGACTATATATATGAGCATCGGTCTGTTTTAGAACCAAATATCTCTGTTTTCACATGCATCTGCATATCCGTCTGAAATTATCCCATACTGTCGTGTATGTGCGCCAGGATCTGCGCCAGCTTTTCTGCCGGCATCTGCCCCGGTGCGGAAGCCTGGCCTGCCGCTCCAAACGTAACCGCAGAACCGGTTAATTCTCCGCAAAGCCGGCTGACCACCCCGTCGCCACCCATAGACATTGTAACAATCGGGCGGTCGGCATATTTCGTGTACATCTCTTCCGTTGCCGTAAGAAGCGTCAGCACATCCGCCCTGCTCTGCGGCATTACGGCAATCTTCAAAATATCCGCATCCAGACACTGCATCGCACACATCCTTTGTATCATATCTTCCTTCGCCGGCGTTTTTACAAAATCATGACCGGATGCCACTACTTTCACACCGGATGCATGCGCCGCTTTTATCAGCTGCTTTACCATCGCCTCTCCGGTAAACAGCTCCACATCAATCAAATCCACATAACCGGACCGTATTGCCGCCTGATTCAGAGCAGCATACGTATCCGGTTCCATACCCGTCTGCCCGCCCTCCTGTTTTGTACGAAACGTAAATAAAAGCGGCGTTTCTCCAAGAATCTCACGTAACGGAGCAAACAACTGCGTTACATTTTGTATGTCGTGCACATGCTCATACCAGTCCACACGCCATTCCGCAAGATCTGCCGGAAGCTGTTTCAGCTGTCTTGCCGCCCGCAATATTTCTTCTTCCGTTTTTCCGACGACAGGCACACATATTTTGGGTATGCCTTCCCCAATCGTAATGTTTCTCACCGTTACCGTATTCATGACTGCTTCTCCCATTCCACCAGCTTTTGCATCAGCTCTTCACAGATTTTGGCACACGATTTCCCATCCGTTTGTATTGTAAAATCTGCTGCCGCTTCGTATTTCGGTCTGCGCCGGCTCATCAGCTTTGCAATAAAATCCGTATTTTTATTTCCCTCCAGTAACGGACGATCGTGACTGTCTTTTACACGTTCATAAATCGTCTCCGGACTGGCCGTCAGCCATACGACTTTGCCATTTTTTTTCATCTGCCGCACATTCGTTTCCCGCATCGGCGTCCCTCCGCCGCAGGAAACTACCATATTTTGTTTCTGCTGCAGTTCAACCAACAGCTGTGTCTCCAGATTTCTGAAATACTCTTCTCCATGTGTATCAAAAATTTCAGAAATGCTCATGCCCTCTTTCTGCACAATCCTCTGATCCATTTCTATTTTTTCCATCGCATAATGGTCCCGCAGATAATCGGAAATAGAAGATTTGCCGCTTCCCATAAATCCAATCAGAAAAATGTTGGAAGAACAAGCGTGTCCGGTCTGTTGCTCCATCTTTACATCGGCCCCTTTCCATATGATATATTTTTATAAAATATTACCATATTCCGCAGCCGATGTCAAAAATCCGATGTCATGATCTGCGATGTTGGCGCAGCTGTTACTCAGCCTGTCCAATGCATTTAAAATCTTATAAAACGGCTTCGTAAGCTTCGCACTGCACTTTCCCTTTGCTACCCGGTCCATATGTGCTTTGCGCATATGCAGGCTTATATCCAGCATTTTCTCTTTTTTCTTGCGGATTTTTTTAATTTTATCACGGTCACCGGTCAGTAGCATCTGAAACGCTTCTTCATACATATTTCCGATTAATGCAAGACTTTGTTCCAGATCTTTTTGCGCTTCCCTGGAATATCCATCGTTCTTCTTTTTCTTTTCTCCCTGATCCCCCAAAAGCTCCAGAACTTCCTGGCACAAAAAAACAATACGGTCAAAGTCTCCCAGAAGATACATCAGCCCTGCCGCTTCATTTGCCTGTTCTTCGCTCATACTGCCTGCCGAAAACAGCTCCGCCAGATATTCCGTAACCTGTTCATACAGTCTGCGCGCCTGATCCGTACGTTCCAGCAGCTGTCCGCGCGCTTTTTTATCTTCATTTTTTACCATGCCTGAAAGTTCCGGCAGCAGGCCGGCTGCAGACTCACCGCAATGAATGATCTCTTTTTCCACCAGTCGAAGCGCCGCTGCGGGCTGCGTGATCAGTTTACTGTCCAGATAAATCGGCTCCGATAATGCCTGCGGCAGTTTTACGCCTTCCCGCACAAGTGCAGATACAATTCTTACCATAAAAGGTAAAAACGGCGTCCAGATCAGTGTCATTACGAGGTTAAACATCGTGTGGGCGTTTGCAATCTGTCTGGAAATCACTTCCACCTCCGGTCCTGCCGGAGAAATCATGCGTATAACAGCCGCAAAAGGATGAATCAGCCATATAAACAGCAGACATCCTGACAGATTAAAAATACAGTGCGCCAGAGCCGTCCGCTTTGCATCTTTTGCCTGTCCTACGGAAGCTAACAGCGCCGTGATCGTCGTACCTAAATTATCTCCGAGCAGAATCGGTATCGCGCCCGCCAGTCCGAGAATACTTGTAACCCCATCTGCCAGCGGCTGCTCCGCAAAATTCTGCAGCACCGCAATCGTCGCGGAACTGCTCTGTACCACAAGTGTCATAAACGTGCCGACCAGCACACCCAGTACCGGAATACCCGCTACTTTTTCAATCATATGCAAAAAAAACGGACTGCCGGCCAGCGGCTTCATAACCGTACTCATCGTCTCTATTCCTAAAAACAGCAGACCAAATGCAAATACCGTCTGCCCGATATTTTTTGTTTTTTCCGATTTTGCAAAATAAGACACTGCAAACCCGAAAAAATAAACAGATAAATATAATCACTGATTTTAAACGCGATGATCTGCGCCGTCATTGTCGTTCCGATATTTGCTCCAAGTATAATCGAAACCGACTGCGGCAGGCTCATCAGCCCTGCGCTTACAAACCCGATTGCCATAACCGTCGTCGCACTGCTGCTTTGCAGCACTGCTGTCGTTAATGCGCCTGCCAGGACGCCCATCACCGGATTTTTCGTAAGCAATGCCAGTATACTTTTCATTTTTTCACCGGCGGCTTTCTGCAGGCATTCACTCATCATATTCATGCCAAAATAAATACTGCCAGGCCGCCGAGTAAACCGAATAGGATCTGCAAAATATCATTCATAAATCTGCTCCTTTTTTCTGTTCTCATATGTTCTGACAGTATTTTATTATACCCTGGTAAAATCCATGTTATCCAATTGTAAAGTTCCTGTAAAATTATAAAAGATTAAAGATCGGCATCGCCCCAGAAATTGTCTTTAAATACGATGCTTCTGTATTTTTCAAACTGCAGCCATTTATTATAAAACTCTGCCTCACCGCCTTTGGCAGTCATATCAAATTCACGGATAAACTGTTCCACCTCTGTCTGGCTTTCCACACGCACACCGCATCCTCTGCCGTTTACGATCGGATATCCTTCATATTTGTAGTCATCAACCGACACGACTTTTGTGATTTTGCTGTCCCGGATGCTGACAGCCATATGCTGATGTAAAATAATCATGTCAAAATATGCCGGATAATGGTAGCTTTTTCCCTGTACCGGAACCGTATCTCCAACCGTATAACGGCCGTTATGCGGACTTTCCTTTGTAATCGTATCCAAAAACAGATTCAGGTAGTATTCTTTGAAAATACCTGCTCCCGCCTGAAGCTCGCCATACCAGAACGTTGCCATCTTGTCCCGCTCGCCTTTGCCTCTGGTACTTTCTACCACCCCACATGCAGAAGTCATGTGGCTGACACGGTCAATAAAAATCAGCTCGCCCATCGTCTTATGACTGCGGAACTCGTCCACCGCAATGTTTTCGGAAAGTACAATATCGCAGACGGCAATCTCATTTTTGCGGAGTGATACGGCAGACAGATGTTTGCCGGTATTCACGTCAATTTTATAATGAATGCTGCTGACCATTGCCGGTATCTGCTTTGTACCGATTTTCACCAGATAATCCTGATCCGCATTCAGACTGGCATCATCCATCCATAAAATCGTCGCCGTTATTTTATTAGACAGCGTAATCGGTGCGTCTTTAATCAACACGCTGCCGCGCGAAATGTCAATCTCACGATCCAGCTGAATTGTCGCCGGCTGGCCTTTCCTGACCTCATCTGTTTTCCTGTCGCCGATCAAAATGGATTTGATCTGCGCTCTCTGATGCCCTGGCAGCGCTTCGATTGCATCACCGACTGCAAATACTCCTGCTTCCACCTGCCCCTGAAATCCTCTGAATTCATGGTTCGGACGGCAGACCCGCTGCACCGGCATATACGCTCCCGTTTCCATCGTTTTTTCACTTGTGTCAATATTTTCCAGATAAGTCAGCAGATCTTCTCCATCATACCACGGCATGTTTCCGCTTTTTTTCGTAATATTATCTCCTTCCGTCGCGGACACCGGAATCAATTTTACACTTTCCAACGATAATTCTGCCGTAAGTTCCCGAATCTGCGCTTCAATTTCATGAAACCGCTGTTCATCATAGCCGGCCAGATCCATTTTGTTCACGGCAAACACAAAATATTTAATCCCCATTAATGCACAGATTCTGGCATGACGTCTTGTCTGCACCAGCACGCCTGCCTGTGCGTCAATCAAAATCACTGCCAGCTCCGCAAAGGAAGCGCCGACCGCCATATTTCTTGTATATTCTTCATGCCCCGGCGTATCAGCCACAATAAAACTGCGGTTGTCTGTCGTAAAATAACGATACGCAACGTCAATCGTAATTCCCTGCTCCCGCTCTGCCATCAGACCGTCCAGCAGCAGGGAATAGTCAATCGCTCCTTCCCTGCTTCCCACTTTGCTGTCAAGCTCCAGCGCACGTTCCTGATCTGCATAGATCAGCTTTGCATCGTATAAAATATGGCCGATCAGCGTGGATTTTCCGTCATCGACACTTCCGCATGTAATAAATTTTAATAATCCTTTCATTTAGAAATATCCCTCCCGCTTTCTTCTTTCCATGCTTCCGGCTGCTTCGTGGTCTATCACCCTTGAAGTTCGTTCGGATTCTACTGCGCTTAACGTTTCTTCAATAATCGCATCCAGCGTATCCGCATCCGATTCACAGCCTCCGGTCAGCGGATAACAGCCAAGCGTACGGAACCGTACTTTTTATGCTCTACTTTTTCTCCGTCGCGCAGCTTCATGCGGTCATCGTCCACCATAATAATATTGCCGTCGCGATAAACGACCGGACGTTCCTTTGCAAAATACAGCGGCACAATTTCAATTTTTTCCTGCCGGATATACTGCCAGATATCTTTTTCCGTCCAGTTGGAAATCGGAAACACACGAATACTTTCGCCCGAATGAATCATCGTATTAAACAGTTTCCACATTTCCGGACGCTGGTTTTTCGGATCCCACGCATGATTTTCATTACGGAAAGAAAAATCCGCTCTTTGGCTCTGGACTTCTCCTCATCGCGGCGTCCTCCGCCAAAGGCTGCCGTAAATCCATATTGATTCAGCGCCTGTTTCAGCGCCTGCGTTTTCATAATATCCGTATAGGCCGCACCGTGATCAAAAGGATTGATGCCTCTTGCCACGCCGTCCTCATTAATATATTCAAGCATTTCAATTCCAAGTTTTTCTGCCATTCGGTCACGAAACGTGATCATTTCCTTAAATTTCCATGTCGTATTGACATGCAGAAACGGAAACGGGGGTTTTTCCGGATAAAATGCTTTCATTGCAAGATGCAGCATGACAGAGCTGTCTTTGCCGATGGAATAAAGCATGACTGGTTTTTCACACTCTGCAGCCACTTCACGGATAATGTAAATGGCTTCTGCTTCCAGTTCATCCAGATGGGATAGTTTACTCATATTGATCCTCCTGTTTGTTTTGTTATCATACTCTTTTTTATTAAATCATTCTTAAAAGGCGCCCTTTACCGGAAAAAACGTTCTTTTACTTCCTGTACCGGCATATCCCGGCCCGTATACAGCCGGAACGCAGCCGCTCCCTGCCAGAGCAGCATTCCTTCTCCGGAAATGCAGACACAGCCTGCCTCAGACGCTTCCCGAAGCAGTTTTGTCTGTTTCGGATTATACACGGCGTCACAGACAACAAGGCCCGGATGGAACGCAGAAACATCTTTTACAACACTTTCCTGCTCCAGCGGCTTCATTCCTAAAATCGTTGCATTCGCAAAAATATCACTCGTAAGAATTTCTTCTTTCATTTTCGCTTCATCCGCAATATCGTATACATGCACGATACAGTCTTGTTTCCGATTTCTGATTTTTTCCGCCGTTTCCAATGTGCGCGCAAAAAAATCGTCTTTTCTGTTAAAAATGGAA
This sequence comes from Eubacterium plexicaudatum ASF492, assembly GCF_000364225.2. GTDB lineage: Bacteria > Bacillota > Clostridia > Lachnospirales > Lachnospiraceae > Eubacterium_J > Eubacterium_J plexicaudatum. The sequence goes on along the minus strand of NZ_AQFT02000001.1, from coordinate 515,735 downwards.
ATCTCTCTGGCTCCATCTAGTGCACACTGTACCTGAATCGCGGTTGCCGCTCCGCCGCCGCCTGCGATCGTGATCTTCTTTCCGGCAATTGCAACGCCATGGTCACGCAAATTGTTCACAAATCCTTCTCCGTCCGTTATATATCCGGTCAGCCTGCCGTCATCATTCACAATGGTATTAACCGCACCGATCAGACGCGCCGCGTCAGACAGCTCGTCCATATACCGCACTGCTTCCGTCTTATCCGGCATAGTTACATTGCAGCCACGCATGTGAAACGTGCGTATGGCTTCCATCGCCTGTCCTACCTTTTCCTGCGGAACATCAAACGCTACATATACATAGTCCAGCCCCAGTTTTTGAAAGCTGTAATTGTACATGGCCGGAGAGCCGGAATGACCGACGGGCGAACCAATTAATGCAAGTAAACCTGTTGTACCTGAAATCCTGTTATCCATATCCTTTATCCTCCTGCTGATTTGCTTTTACCCGATTATTTTACCAGATTAACACAGCCATTTTTTACCGTCAACTGTTTATAAAAATTACTTGACAATTTGAAAAAGCTGTTGCAGATGCAACAGCTTTTCTAAATCAGTACCGTTAGTTATATTTACGTTTTCTTGCAGCTTCGGATTTCTTTTTACGACGAACACTTGGTTTTTCATAATGTTCTCTTTTACGAATCTCCTGCTGAATTCCTGCTTTTGCGCAATTTCTTTTGAATCTGCGTAATGCGGAATCTAAAGTCTCGTTCTCTTTACGATCACATTTGACATATTCTCACACCTAACCTCCCTCCAGTTGCGTATTGTGCATATCAACTGTTAGGTTATATTTTAGCACTAGAATTTATTATAGCATATTTTTTCCATTCGTCAAGAGGTTACCGCAAATTTTTCAGCTGCTTCAAACACAATCGAATGCTCTTTTACCAGTGAAGGAATAGCTTCCCTACACAGCCTTTTATCTTACCGTCTTCATCTAGCGTCAATACTCACTCAGATTCCACGTCTGCCTTGTATCAGGCAGCGTATTGGAAAATTCATCCTGTGCCGCCATGACCTCTTCCACTACATAGCGCCCCTCCTCATAGCCTAGTACCAAAATCAGTCCATAGTCCGACCATTTATCAAACAAATGTACTTTACACGCCAGCTTCACCTCCTGTCCGTCCTCAATCAGAAATATATCCCAGACCACAGAACCGGCGCTGACATCGGAAAACAACTCCTGATACCGTGCATCCACCCACAGCCAATCGCTGATCGGTACATTGATCGGAACTCCTTTCGGAACTTTTGTATCATCATCCATCCCGTCCGGTGAAACCGCAAGCAGCTGTTCCCGTTTCTTTTCATAACGTATCGGCATTACCATCGAATAGCCCTGTTCGCTTTCTAAAAAAGGCAGCTTCGCCTGTACATAAACGTCTCCCTCCGTCTTTTCAAATACGGCAAAATCTCCAAATGTTCTCATATCCGTACTCGCTCCATACTGCAGCAGCAAAATGATCTCGTTTACTCCGTCACCATTAAGATCGACAGCCTTTACCGTCGGCATTCCATCCATATACACGTCTTTTTCAAATTCAAGCACCGTGTTATTACCAAACAAAATCCGATAGCGACAATATTGCGAATCTTTCTCATATGTGCGAAAAACCCGGTCGGTCCGTCCGTCTCCGTCATAGTCCTGTCCGACAAATGCGGTATGACCGGTCCATTGTGTGCACGCATCCAGATATCCGGTATATTCCACATATGCAAACGGAGTCGTCCGTACAGGTTTGGAATCCGACCGGCGCTTCGCCTGACCGGTGCCTGTATTCTGCGGTATCATAAAAAGTGTTGCCGCACATAATACAACCACAAACACCGCAGCAAAGCTGAGCTTTCCGTGTTTCTTGCGTCCGGACATTAAATTTTTTATACGTTTTTCCGTATAGGACTCTCCAAACGCAGGTCCGATACCTAAGCCGCTTTCTTTTACCGCATAGGAAAGTAATGCATTTGCGTAATCTTTTCGTTCCCATAATGATGCGGACGCCAAAACGGTTTCATCACAAAACATCTCCATATCTTCCTGCATTTTGGAAACTGCCAGCCACACAAGCGGATTCCACCAGTGCAGGCAGATACATAACATTCCCACCATACAAATCAGCGGATCATGATGACGAATATGCGTCTGCTCATGTTCCAGTATATAATTTCTTTCATATCTGCAAATCCCGTCACTGGCAGCGCCCGAACCGTTATCATTAAAATACCCGTACGGCAGATAGATCTTCGGCGCAATCACACCCATAACAAAAGGCGATCGCATCTCCCCATTCAGCCATATGTTATCCTGTTTCCACACCGCGGCACGCAGTTTATATCCGATCCGGACATACCGCGCCAGATAATATGCCATAAAACCCATCGAAACGATCAGATAAAAAACAACGGCAGGCTTATAAAAATCCGCATTCACAAATCGTTCTTCACCTTTTACCAGCTCTGTAAACAGTGTCCATAATCCCTGTTTTTCAGCAGTTCCGATATTCCTGCCTGTCTGTCCCTGTGCGTTCACCGGCTCATCCTGATATTGCTTTTGTGCCAGTCCTTCCACGCTGCTCTCTGTGGTCCCTACGGCGTCTTCGGGTATCTGTCCTGTCCGGATCCTTTCATTTGCTTTATCCTGTTCCGATATCACTTCTTTTTGATATCCGATTACCGATAAATCCGGCAGCAGGCCAAACGGACTTTCAATCCAAATCGGGCACAAAAGTCTGAGTCCAACCGGAATCCAAAGGCAATAACTGTAAATCCTCGGATACTTTTTCAGACAAGCCCGTACCGCCAATACAATACCGATTAACAGACCGGCCCGGAGCCCCATTGCCCACAGCCGAAACACCATTCCAATCATTGCTCCTCCTCCATTTCATCAATCATTCGCCGGATGCGTTCCATATCCGCGCCCGACAGTTTCCGGTCCTTTAAAAATGCCGCTAAAAATGCCGGCACATTGCCTTTGCTCGTACGCTGCAGCAGTTCCTCCCCCTGCCACCTGTCTACTTCATCCTTTGAAACAAGTGTGGAAACGATCGTATTCTCATTTTTCACGATACCCTTGCCAATCAGCTTTTTAATCACCGTATACGTAGTCGATTTTTTCCAGCCAAGCTGCGCATTGCACCGCTTTACTAATTCCGGACTGGCAACCGGCTCATCCTCCCATAAAATACTTAAAAAACGATATTCTCCTTCCGATATCCGCTCCATTTTAATCCCCTCCTGCACTAAAAATTTTCCACTGTTCCTGTCGCAATTCTATTTTGCCGAATTCTCAATCTATAGCAATAGACTATCTGTTTTCAGTCTATCATTATAGATTGACATTGTCAAGAGCATAATACAAAATGCCATAACATTTACTTGTTAATTTACAATATCCCCTGTATAATGAACAATAGACGATACCGCTGTTTTAAGATGCACGTTTTTGCAGAAAGGCAAACCGTATGGGAATTTATTTAAATCCGGGAAATAAAAGCTTTCAGCAATCTGTCCGCTCCAAAATATATGTGGACAAGACCAATCTGATCGCATGTACAAATGAGCGTTTAAATACAAAAGATAAATATATCTGTGTCAGCAGACCACGGCGGTTCGGCAAATCCATGGCACTGGAAATGCTGGCTGCCGCACTACGAGAAATTTTTGTAGAAACCGACCGTGAATTTATTTTCCTGATAGACGAATGGGATTGTATCATGCGCGAACGACAAGAATCGGAACCTATGCAGAAGCAATATCTTGATTTTTTAAGAAATCTGTTAAAAGACCAGCCTTATGTCGCACTTGTCTATATGACAGGGATTCTTCCTGTAAAAAAGTACGGACAGCACTCCGCATTGAATATGTTTTGGGAATATTCCATGATTGATCAGGCTGACTTCGAACCGTACACCGGTTTTACCGAAGAAGAAGTGAAAGTATTATGTGAACGATTTGACATGAACTTTGACGAAACATGCAGCTGGTATGACGGATACACGTTTACTAATTTTAAGCATTTGAAATTGCTGTTATTGACCTATAACGATGAAAACTCTCTTGGGTTTGCAATTGGACTTGCATATTACAGTGCCAGAAAAGATTACAAATTAATCCGTGAACTTCCTGCCGGGAAAGGCTTTGCAGATATTGCTTTTCTGCCATTGCCACACACAGATAAACCTGCTCTGCTTGTGGAATTAAAATATCATAAATGCGCCCATGCAGCCATACGACAGATGAAAGACAGACAATACACACAGGCGTTCGAAGATTATACCGGCAAAATTCTGCCAGTTGGTATAAATTATGAAAAAGACAATCCAAATAAGCCACACAGCTGCGTGATTGAAGTGATAGAAAAAACAGAATACATTCTAAAATAACACGCAGCTGCACGGATGGAGCAACCTGAACCGAAAGGAGCACATCATGAACAAACTCATTCTATATATTGCAATGTCCTTGGATGGCTACATTGCTGAAAAAGATGGCAGCATCGGATTTTTGGAGGAAACGACAGGGCCTTCTCCCGATCTTGATTACGAGAATTTCTACCATTCTCTGCAGGCGATCATACTTGGAGGGAAAACTTACCGACAGGTAAAAAATGAGCTTTCACCTGACAAATGGCCCTACGAGGGAATGCCCTGCTATGTATGCACACGTCAGCAGCACCCATATGATCCGAATGTTCAATTCATCTCTTTGCCGTCCGGACAGCAAGTGTTAGATTTCATCCGCAAAAAACATACAGGAAATATCTGGCTGATGGGAGGCGGAGAAATTGTTCGTTGTTTTATGCGTGAAAATCTGATTGACCGGTATTACATTTACGTTATGCCAACCATCCTTGGAAATGGCATTCCGCTTTTCCCCGCAGGATTTCAAAAAGTAAATCTAAAATTAGAAAGCTGCAAAAATATCGGAGAAATTGTCGAGCTGATTTATCAAAAAGATATCCGTACGGACTGATCGGTCTTATTTGCGTGGCCGTCTGCGATATCTTTTTGCAAATAATAAAGCAATCATCAAAATAACCAAACATACGCCATATAAAACAAGATTGTCTTTCATGGCAGAATCGCTGTTGCTTTCCGCAAAGTTCCTATCCGGCATCTTTCCCGGATCTCTTTCCGACTCCCCTGTTGTTTCGTTTGGCGGTCGGTCAGAACCTTGCGGAAAGTTCCCTTCTTCAAACGAAAATGATTCGTCCTGCTTTGAAAATTCTCCCGCCTGACCTTCCGGAAGCTGCTTCATACGATCCCCCATATCCATACTTCCCATAACACTCAAATCCAGATGCGAAGCATCTACAAAGGAGCTGCTCACAGCATTTGAATTTTGTTGCTCACTGTCCGTAGAGGGAATCGTTCCTTCTATCTGGCCTTTTATGGACTGTCCTCGCAGCTGCACCACCTCATACAGCATATCTGCCGCTTTGGAATACTCTTCATAAGTATAGAAAGCAGTCGGATCACGCTCAACCAGAGAATCAATCTGGCCGCGCACACGGTTGTAAAACCGTTCAAATCCGCCGCCGGAAATATATTCATCCGCAAGCTGCTGTAAATAGCCAAAATATCTGGAGTGGTACTCTTCGTTTTCCATCAGCGTGTCAAAAAAGCCGTACCGGAAAAAGCCTGATCAATGGCATCATTTACCATGTCCGTTGCGCTGTCATTGCTGCTACGCATCCCGCCCATACCGCCAAGTGTAAGGTTATAATCCCAGGGCAGAATATTAAGTCTTCCATCGTCTTCATACAGATAATAATTATGTGCCATTCTACCCGACAGGCTGTCTTCATTGACTGAAAAAACATGAACGGCCATATATTTTAAAAGATTATCCACATCCATATAAGTTTCCAAAGAAGCGCCTTCCGCTATATTTTTCAAAGCGGTTACAACCCGTCTGTGATCCGCTTTCCCACTATCCGTCACTTCCCCGTCCCAGATGGCCGAATAGCTGTCCAATTCATCATCCATATAGTTTAAATCTGCGCCATTGCCGCCCGACTGTTCTCCTCTCATATTCATACTTTCCGGCTTATAGAGCTTCCCTCTTTGCGTACCATAATTTCGCAGCATAAAACTTTCTTCCACCGCTTCCAGCGCCAGATATACACCCCAATCGTCACCGTTGACAGATATTTGGGCATAGTTGTAAAGCGAGGCATCCACGTCCAGATACCGATACATATCGTAAACAAACGCTTCCTTCATGTTCGTTGCATCGGCATAATTGTTGTTTAATACCAGCTTATCCAGGCCATAACAGCTCTGACCGTCCACATACCGATCAAATTCCAGCTTAAAGCTGTACCGGTCCGTCTCCGGATCATTGGCAATGGAGGTAAGGCTTGTATTTCCTTTTGGCCGGATGCCAACACGATAAAACATTTCTCCGTTGATCTCTACGTCACACTGACCGTACGTCTCCGAAACAGCATTGGAAAGCATATCGTCCCATTCCGCTTCATCCATAATAATATTAATATGCAGCACTTCATCCGTATCAAACAGCCGGGACTCATATTCCATTGTGACATGAGAACCTCCAAAAACTTCTGTGAGTGTTTTTTCAAAGGCCATTGCAGCCAGACAAAAACAGACAGCACCAGCCATGACCACAGCAACTATTTTCGATATATTTTTATATGCGATCATGTTTTCCCTCCATCAGGACATATATTCCCCGTTATAACTGACTAACGTCGCGTTCTCTACTCCCGGAACACCGTAAATCCGATTCACAAATGCCGTATTGGCATTTTTCGTGCACAGCTCGGCTGTCAGTTCCATTCCTGCCGCATTCACTGTTTTAGACTTTACGACATACCGTTCCACATCGTGGTTCAAAATGCCAAAAATCTCCTGCTCCGCCATTTCATTGCGCAAATTTAACACAAGAATACAGGAACGATTGTTAATTTTACGATTTGCAAACAGCAAAAGAATGACTCCAATCATTACGGATCCGATGATAGCCAGCGGAATCATACCTGCTCCAATCACAATACCTGCAGCCAACGCCCAGAACAAAATACAATCTCTACCGGTTCTTTAATGGCCGTCCGAAAACGAACAATGGACAGCGCACCGACCATGCCGAGCGAAAGTACCACATTTGACGTAACCGCCATAATTACAAGAGTCGTCACAAGAGACAAACCAACCAGTGTCAGTGCGAAGCTTTCGGAATACATCATACCGGTCAACGTTTTTTTATAAATTATGAAAATAAACAAACCAATCATCAGGGCAATTGTCATCCCTAAAATCGTATCAATCATTGAAAATTCAGATACACTCTCCAGAAAACCGGACTTAAAAATATCATTAAAACTCATATGTTTTATTCCTCCTGATTTTTCATTTAGCCAAACCTGCGGCAGGCTCCGTATTTTGAATACGCCTGCTGACGAATCGTTTCCGTCTGCAGAAGAAACCGAATGACATCCGGCAAAAACGCATCATACTTAACCTCCAGAATCATATCTCCCGGATTGTCAATAACCTCGATATCCGATACACGCTCTTCTAAAAAAGACCGATGAAACAGTGTACTTCGAATATGAGAATCAAACGTAACACGGACGTTTCCTGCGGCATATACATAAGGTTCCCGTATATAAGACACCAGCACTCTCGGACGAAGCTGCTGACTGTTCATTTTACAGTAAAGCTCCCGTACAAGCCCAAAAGGATGCGCCATCATATGACTTCTGTCTCCTTTCAGCAAAGTCCGACATTCGTTTTCCGTAAGCCTGGCATCTATTTTCATGCAAAGGCCGTTGTGTTTGATCTTTTTTTCCAATAGTATAAAAGAAAAATCATCGTTATAATAGCGAATGCGAAATTTCTCACGTTTTTGCACACCGTTTATTTTCTCACGCAGCGCTTTATCATCCGGATTGTCAAAGTATATACTTCGAATCAGATAGCGCCCGTCTTTCCTTGCATGTTCATCCGGCTTCATAACCGAGCGCAGCCGCTGCCGTATGGCAAGATAATCCGCCATGGAAATCCGGAATTTCAGCTCATGTCTGTAAGTGTGATTCTTCTGCATTTACATCTCCCCCTCCCATATAGGACAGTGTATGGTTTACAGTTGCTTTTTATAATTCAGAGCAATAACAGCACGTAGTCTGTCATGTCTTGAATACCGCAAATAATATTTTGTATAATCCCATAACCCAAAGCAGACTTGAATTTACCAACAAAACAAGGAACAAGTCTTTTACAAAATACCATACTACCCATAATGGAATACTTACCATATAGGGCAAACAGAGTAACAGTAGTGGCAATATGCCATGCCTTATAATGTCAAAGAGTATCAATCTCGTTGTCTGTTTTTTTTTCTTCCATTTTCTTATTGTTGCTATTGGATATACCGCCGCTGCAACCAACACTAAATATGCCACATTCAGTAACAGGTGTTTTACAGTATACAGGCTGCCTGATACATCATATTGTTCTCTGCCCCAAAGAGCAAATATCACATTTTTGCTTATAAAGTTTAAAATAAACAGAAACTGTTAATATATTATTTTTGTAACTAATTTCCTTTATACCACCCTCTATTTTATTTAATAACTCTTTTACAATATATAACCCCAACCCTGTATTCCCGTTTGAACGTGATGTATCTACTGTATAAAATTTTTGAAATAGTATATTAACATCTATATTTTTAATTCTGATGTAGTGTTTTTTACTGTAAAGATACCATCTGCGTCCATCACAATTTCAATATAATCATTAGAATACCGTATTGCGTTTGTAACCAGGTTATCAATAATTCTTTTGCAGGCAACAGCATTTCCGGTTATCCATACAGGAGCATTTTCTATTTTAATAGTGGGGGACAGTTCTTTTAATTCGTTATATTTGTTAATCAGACAGTCGGTTACAATTCTGTTTACATCTATTTTTTCAATTCCCAGAATATAATCATCACTTTCTATCAATGACAAATCATAAAATATTTGCACTAGTTCTGTTAAATAGTCTGTTTTTGCCTGAATAACAGAAAAGTAGTGTTCCTGTTCTTCTTTATCTTCACAATCTTTTAAGAGTGTTAGATATCCTTGGATTGATGTTAAAGGCGTTCTTAAATCATGGCTAATATTAGCAATAGAGTGTTTTAATTGCTCTTTTTCCTGTATAATCTGGATATTTGTTTTCTGTTCTAAATGTTTTTTTTCGTTGATGATACCTGCTAATTTTTCTATTTGCTTATTTGATAAGGAAATTCGCAGTTTTTTGTTTTCGCTAATCTGTTTTGTTATTTCACAAATTTGGCGTTTCCATGAAAAAAGAGAAAATGCCAATATTATATTTAATAAGACCAGTAATAAATACATCATTAACATTCTCTCCTTCGGTGAATTTCAGAAAATATTTTCTGCTGACTATTCGTTTTATAAAATTACTTAAACTCCTGTTTTCTGACAAGTATAACAGACAGGGGCAGTAAAAATAATAAACTGAAAATAAAATATATGATTATTTCATTGATTAGCCCATATTCAAGCCGGAAAGTTCCCATGTTCATCCAATAGTATAATGGATTGAGCCAGACTAAATATTTTAATATTGCATGACTGTGAAAATCTTGCCATATCCCGGTATATATTACTGCGCCGCCCAAAGTAAATAAACACATGACAGTTGCAATAATACCGGTATTTTTCAAGCAGATGCATATAGTAAGGCAAAGTAAGATAAATGAAACCAATACTAAAAAATTTAATCCGACATAACTTAAATATTGTGCCAACTCAGTTGTGTCGGGGAGATACCCGGTCTGCAAACAAGTAAACAAAAGTGTAATGGTATTGAATATAAAATAGCAGACTGCATTATATAAAACAATAACAATAGTCTTTGCAAAGTAAACTTTTACTCTATCTATTCCATAGGCAACAGGGAGTTTGATTGTACCCGTAGAGTAATCATAGCAGAAAAATTGTATGGTTAAAATGAGGGTAACAATCCAGAGAAATACATTGCAGGATATACAGGATTGCATAATTTCGCTAAATTTAGGTGTATCAATGTTTTCAAATGTAAATGCAAAAAAGCCAATAATTCCTTGTATGGCAGCATTTGTTTCTTCATCTCCCTCTGAAACGAAGAGCTGTGTTCCCCCTACGGACAGGCTGAAACTCCCATACAAAATCAGCCCTGCCAAAAAAGAATTGGAACCGCTATAAACAGTTTGGAATATTTCAGTTTCAGAAATTCAGATTTCAACTGATTATACATATCTGCACCCTCCTATTAGATTTTCAAAATAGGTTTCTAATTCTTCCCCTTGTACAGACATTTCTTCAACAACAATGCCATTAGAAGAAAGCGTTTTTGAAATAGTATGTGTTTCTTCCAGTTTCTCATATATCCTTATAAAATTGTCTGGATATACAGAAAAATTTTGATTTTTAGCTGTTCTTCCAAAACAGTAACAGTTTTTTTCGTATCGTCTGTTTTCAGTTTAATATGCCGCTTACATTCTTCATTTAATTCTTCTGCCGTAATTTGTTTCAGCAGCTTACCATGATGTAAAAAGCCATAACAAGTTGCAAGCTGGTTAAGCTCACTTAAAATATGGCTTGAAATCAATATTGTTACATGGTTTTCCTGGGCTAACTTTTTAAGCAGCTCTCTAAGTTCAATAATACCTGTTGGGTCTAATCCATTGACAGGTTCATCTAAGATTAGAAATTCCGGCTCACCCAAAAGAGCAACAGCCAATGCCAAACGCTGTTTCATACCCAAAGAAAAGTTATTTACTTTCTTTTTTTCCGTATTATTCAGTCCGACAAGTTCCAATGTTTTTGAGATACATTTTTGGTCTGGAATGCCCCTTTGTACCCGCTGAATCTCTAAATTTTGTTTTGCAGTCATATCTTTATACAATGCAGGCATTTCAATCGTACAGCCAATTTTAGTACGTTCATGCTGCAAATAATCTGTTTTTCCGAACAGAGTAATGATACCGCTGCTTTTAAATGCTAATCCCGTCAATATACGGATTAGGGTAGACTTTCCAGCGCCGTTTTCACCGACTAACCCATATATTTCTCCCCGGTTAATTGAAAAATTAACATTTTGTAATACATGGAAATTTTTGTAATTTTTACAAAGTTCTGTTGTTTGACAAATAATCTCTGACATTTTACCAACTCCTTTCCATGCTAATTTACAATCCAAATCTAAAAAAATCTAAAGAAATAAAAATTATTTCAGTTTATACCCAATCCCCATACAGTTTCTATATAATCAGTATCCGTATGCTTTTTTATTTTTTTCCGAATGTTACTGATATGCGTGTTGATTGTATCATTATCGTAGGCATATTCTTCCTGCCAGATTGATTCATAAATATTTTGTTTTGAAAAAATTTTTTGCGGATATTGTAACAGAAGGATTAAAATTGATAATTCTGTTGATGTAAATTGTACGATTGCTCCTTTTATATAGGCATTACAGTTTTCGATTTTAATATCCTTATACTTTAAGTGAATATCCGCTTTCATGGGAGCAGTTACACTTCTTTTTAAGTTAGCCTCAATCCTTGCAAGTAACTCAAAAAGGTTAAAAGGTTTTGTCATATAGTCATCTGCTCCCAAACGCAGTAAATCTATTTTGGATTGTACCATTGTTTTTGCAGACACAACAATTACAGGAATATCTGTATATGTTCTTAATTGCTTTATCACACTATCGCCATTTAGAATTGGAAGCATTAAATCCAAAATGATAAGGTCTGGTAAAAATTTCTGGCATAGGTCTATTCCCTCTCTTCCATTAGGGGCAGAATACACTTCATAATTGTGATTTATCAGAAACTTTGTTATCATGTTGCAAATATCGGTATCATCTTCAATGATTGCTATTTTTTTCAATTTTATATCCTCCATATAAAGTAGGGAGCGGTCTCGGAAACTCTTTAAGCCCGAATTTCCGCTCTTTTTTCATGTTCTTCTTTTTTGCTTTCCTCCATATCCCGGAAAACATTTTTGTTAAATTTTCAAAAAAGTATTGACATATAAGTCAAAATGTGCGGCGCGTTTGGTGACCATATACGCCAGTCACCAAACGCGCCCCTTGTAGTTAAGAAGCGTCTGTGCCACACGCACAGCATTAAACTAAACTACTAGGAGGTGCACTTTATGATCAAGTACTGGCAGTCCATGCAAGATTACAAGTACTTTCTCAACGAATCCAAAGTCCATTTCGATTCCTCTGAAAGAGTCCGGCTCCATACGGGGCTTTGGAAGCCATGGCAGAAACTCCGCCTTTTCGATACCGATAAGGCCATGGAGTTCCTTCTGCCCTTTTACTCCAACACTGGCAGGCCCGCTAAGAACCAGCCACAAATCTTAAAGTCTTTTATCCTTTTCTTTCTTCTATTTTCAGAAGGTTTGGCCAAGCTATCCCTTACCCTTTGGGTCGACAGGCTCAAACATGACCGCCTCCTTGCCGCTCTCATCGGCTGCACTACGGATTCCCTGCCGCCCCTCGGTTCTTATTTTGACTTCATGGACAGGCTCTGGGCTGCACCGCCAACGGACTTATATGCGCGGGACAAACTGCTTCCGGCTTCCTGGAACACCAAAAAGCCGGATAAGTCCAAAGGCAAAAAACACAAAGCACAGGAGGCAAAGCCCAAAATCACAGAATCTATCGAAAAACGGCTCATGAGCGGGAAGGATATCCCTTTTAACTTTGAAGGGCGGCTGCAGCGCTTCTTCTATCACGTGGCTGTCCTGCCTTCCATGGAATCCGGCCTCATACCAAGGGAACACCTTACGGTTTCCGGAGACGGCACCGCCGTGCATACCCATGCCTGCCCACGCGGGCACCACAGGGTTGGCGCACCGGAAAACCTGCGGCATTTCCCCGACCCCGATGCTTCCTGGGGCTGGGACAGCGACCTGGAAAAATATTACTTCGGCTACACTTTGTTCCAATTATCCTGCTATAACAGTGAACTCAGGACAGATCTCCCCCTGCTTCTGCGTTTTACCAGTGCAAAGCGTCATGATTCGGTCAATTTCCTTGTCGCTTTCCATGAACTGGAAAAACATATGCCGGCTGTTTCCACCTCGAATATGTGCCTGGATTCTGCAATGGACAATTACCCCACCTACCGGATCCTTAAAAACAGGGGAATACGGGCCTTCATCGACCTGAACGACAAATGCGGCCGGCCAAAAACAATTCCTGATACCATCACCATTGACAAAGATGGAACGCCCTTATGTCAGGAAAAACTGCGCATGAAGCCTAACGGTTATGACAGATCCAGCGGTTACCTCATGTGGCGCTGCCCCTATGGGAAAGATCACTGTTCCAAATGTAAAAACTCCTGCACCGATTCCAAATATGGGAGAGTCGTCAAGACCCGGCCCGAATGGGATATCCGGCTTTACACCGACGTCCCCCGCGGCACAGATGCTTATAAGAAGATTTATAATCAACGCACCGCCACGGAACGTATCAACAACCGCATCCTCAATGATTACGGACTGCACCGTATGTTCATACACACAAAGGAGCATTATTCTTTCATGACAACCATGATTGGAATCTGCATCCATCTGGATGCCCGCTATAAACAGCAGGTGCAGGCAGTGGCATAAACCAAGTTTCCTGCTTCCGGATTCTTTCAGGCCTGTTTTTTGACAGGTTTTAAAGTCATGCACATTTTTATTCTTTATGCTCTCTGGACTGCTCAAGCCCCATAATCATCCATCCCTTATCCCTCTCATTTCTGAAAATCAACCTTTTCCTGCTTATTCTCTATTGAGTTTCCGAGAGTGCTCGTAGGGTATACTTTAATTTTGATTGCTTAAAATATGCTTTCATTATACGGCATAATAGAAATGAACTCAAGGCAGAGCATGGAGTATCAATAAAATGTATTTGTAACTTTGATTGGGAAAATAAAAAATACTGGGGAATGGCACTGTATAAGATAGCTTGCTTTCTGCTTTTTGGTTTCTTTGGTTCGGAATAGTGTGGTGCTGGCAGTCTATCTCTTGTTTTCGGTTGCTTGCTTCTTTACCGTACATGAGCATTCGCGCCCGGATTGTCATTGCCATAGCCCTCCATGAGATTGATCACGCCCCAAATGCCAAGCCCGGCTCCAAGTGCTACAACAAGGGTCTGCAAAACGTCTACTGCGCTATTGAAAAATGCCATGAATATATCCTTTCTGCCGCGTCTGCGGCTGTCCGGCAAGCGGACAAAAGGCGGTCAGCGTTTGGTCGCCGCCGCATAAAAAAACCGCCCTGTGATAAAGGCGGTGTCCCCGCGCTGCGTAAGTTCTGCGGCGCGGCGGTATTCAGTTGTAAAGGGTTGGGCGGTACGTCCCCCGGTAGGGGCGCGTACCATGTAGCCCGTGTTTACGTTCTTGATTTCCGATCAGCTCCTTAAAAAATCTTTTTATGAATGACAGGTAGGAAAGGGTCTTTTTCCGTAGCAGTCGGCGGTGTGGGAATGTGGGTAACTGGCTGCTCTTTTGGGGCTGTGGGAAACGCTGTTTGCAGGACGTGGGAAAGCCGCACTCTGGCTTTTCCATGTGCTGTGAATGGCGTTTTCCATAGCCCCATAGCCTGTTATCCACATTTCCACGGCGCAAGGGGCGCGTATCTCACGCCCGGTTTTTCTGTTCTTAACTGCAATCCCTCCTTTCTCCCTGCTGGCGGGTCAGCTCCATGTGCCGGATATAGCTTTCTGTCCCCTTAATAGCAGCGTCAACCGCCCCGGCTATAAGTAGCTGCCACTTCATAACCTCCCGTATCTCCATTTCTTTACTGATACCTTTATTCATGGTCTGCGTCCTCCTGTAAATGCGCCCGGTTCTTCTCGTAGAGCCGTTCACAATCCTTGATAAATTTCCGCAGGGCGGCTTCCCGCCGCTGTTCCTCCCGGATTTTCGGGTTGACAAGCAGGGTGAACCGCCGCCTGTCAGTTCCGGGGTGTTCACTCATGGTTTTCATCATTCCTTTCGCTTCGCTCAAGGCACAAACAAGTCATGAAAAAGCGAGTTGTGCCACTTTGTTGATTGGTTTATAATAAATTCAGGATAGCAATACACTACAGAGCACGGGGAGGTGAGTGGCGGATGCATTTCCGACCCCGCATGGTTATATGTGCCGTCATCCTTTCAAGCACAAACAAGTGGGACTTTGAGCCCGGACCCTTATCATTGGTAATAAACCATATTTATTTAGTCACTGGATGACAGTCAATGTTGCTATCCATTTTTAAGGTGGTGATACTTATGATGAAGTTAAAATACTCCATCTGCTGTGGACTTGACGTCCATAAAAATGTTATCGTTGCAACCATCGTAACCACCAATAAGGAAGGCGTTTCTGAGTATAACCAGAAATCTTTTTCCACCATCAACTCGGACATCCAAAAGTTTCACGACTGGCTTATTGGGAATAATTGCTATCATGTCTGTATGGAATCCACAGGAAAGTATTGGATTCCTGTTTTTAATTATCTCGAAAAAGACATTGATGTCTGCCTTACGCATCCCAAATATGTGAAAGCTATCAAAGGCAAGAAAACCGACAAAAAGGATTCCAAATGGATTGCCGACCTCTACAAGTTTGATCTGGTCAGATGCTCTTTTATCCCTCCAAAAGATTTCCGGCAACTCCGGGAACTTGCCAGATACCGTTTTAAACTGGTCTGCATGAAATCCTCGGAAAAGAACCGCATCCGGAACTGCATGACAGTTTCAAACATTGGGATCGCAAGCGTTCTCAAAGACCCTTTCTGTAAAACAGCCACTGAGATCATGTCCTATCTACTGGAACATACCTCAGACACGATCGATGAAAAGGCTGTCCGCAGACTGATCAAAAAAGGGACAAAAGCCACATCAAACGAAATCATTGAGGCGATCAAAGGCTATAACATTGAAACGGATCAGGCAAAAAAACTGGAACTTGCCCGCAACCATCTGAATTACCTTGAAGATATGATCACCCAGACAGAAGTCGAGCTCTATGTCCGCATAAAACCTTATTACGAATTTGTGGAATTCGTAAGCACAATGCCAGGCATGACTCAGCTAAGTACCACCATTGTCCTGGCTGAAACCGGAGTCGATATGGAAATCTTTGATGACGCCGGACATCTCTGTTCCTGGTGTGGGTTTTCCCCTGCCAATAATGAATCCGCCGGGAAGAAAAAATCTGTCCGGATCGCAAAAGCTGGCGATTATCTGAAACCTGTAATGGTTCAGTGCGCCCTTTCCGCCGTAAGAAGCAGGAAACAGCCTTATTTTGCAGTTAAATATAACGCAATCAAAAAGCGCCGTGGACATAAAAAAGCAATTATTGCCATAGCCCGCATGATGATGGTCTGTATTTACCATATGATCTCTGAAAAGAAACCATTTGCGCCAACGGACTATGAAGAATTAATAGATAGCCGTGAGCAGAAAAAACGGGTTGTTTTAAACGAAGAAAATGCTTTGGCATTTCTTGCCGCCCAAGGTTACGATATATCTCAATTAGTTAAATGCAACGATAACTAGTTCAAACTAGAACATATATTCGTTTTCAGGGGAGTTTTTGACTCCTTAGTGAAGTGCGCCCAAAAATATACTTTTTCTTTCACCCTTTGTGTCCTCCTGTAAGCCCTCCCCGTCAATCTCGTAGTAGTCAAATTCTTCCTCCGGCTTCACAATGGCGGGGCGGCGTTTGATGTGCTTTTCCATGTCAAAGGCGTTTTTCGGGTCTGCGTCGGACAGGTACTTGTATTTCGGGTGTTTTGTGATGTCAAATTTATCCGAAAAGAACGGGCGCACCCCGCGCACCTGTAAAATACACTTGCCCCCGTCCATAACGGCGATCTCGTCCTGTGTCATAAGCTCTTTGCCACATTGTCAAGTGAATACTTCACTCTTTTGGATTTTTGTTTATTATAATATGATTGTGAAAGCTGTCGATCTGCTGTCCTCTCCCTCCCTTATTAGGCGTTCCCCTGAATATCCATTATTCAAACAAAGCAGAGCCGCCACTACAAGAAACACAAGCTACGGGGTATTAAAACCAGCCTTGCTCTGCTCGGTATTAGCTTGCTGTGCAGCAGAGCTACAGAGAATTAAACCTTATTTGGGATTAAGGTGGACAGAGAAGATAAATCGTTAAGAGAGGTTTAAGGACGTTTGCTACACTTAAGAAGCATTTCACAACAAATAGGTTGTTTAAATGATTTAGACAAACTATAATATCTGTTATTTCTATGATAACAAGGGAGGTAATTTATGAAACTAAAAAAAGTAATGATATTACTCGGTACTGTCTGTATATTGAATACAATGGTTACAGGATGTGGTTCCGGTTCTATTGCTAAGACAGAAGAAAACCAGACAGACGAAGCATTATTAGAGGAATTAAATGATGCGCCGTCAAAAGAGATTGATGGAAACACGGATGGACTGCAGGAAAATACAGCAGGTAAATGGCAGGTACTAGAGCCGGATGTCGCTGCTGCTGTTGATGCGGATTTTCTGGGTAAGGTCTGGAAGATTGAAGAAGACTCATTTTTCATTGCCGAAAAGAAAGTAAAAATTCTTGATGACGGTTCCTTATCATACAGTTCTCCAAGCTCCAATGCCGATCTCCCTGATTCTCAGTTGATTCATGTGATTTTGGAAGATGATACCCGTTTTTATTTAAAAACCACTGATGGAAATGGAGAAAGCTATGAGGACACAAAGGCTGAATTTCAGGACTTGAAGGTACATATGTCTGTTGAAATGAAGGGCAGCTTTAAAAATGATAAATTTTATGCCAAGGAAATACGATTCTTTTAGAAAGTGATGGGAAAGATTATGAAAAGGAAATTGATACTGATATTTATGATAGCTTTAACTATGGGGATGATCGGATGCTCATCGGAACAAAAAAAGGATGAAATATCTGTGGAGAATGATTCCCCGAAAGAAACGGTTCAGGAAGAAGTAGCAGATGTAAAAACTGTAGATGCAAAAACTACAGAAACAGAAGCAAAAGTTACAGAATCGTCAAAGTCAGAGATTACAGAAGAAACCAAAAAACCACTTCGGAAGCCGAAGAAATTCCGCTCGAAGAAATCCCGGTCGAAGAAATCCCAGCGGGCGATCCCATAGCAGGAATTATTGAAAAGTATGAAGAAAACATACTTACACTCAGGACTCCGGAGGACGATATGCTCTATTATTTTTTTATGGAAAATACCCCGATATTAGAAGGGTATTCCACGGAAAGTGCCCATGAGGCAAAAGGAGGTTCCACGATTGCTGTGGGCGATAAAGTTGAGATCAGTTACCGGGGGACACTTGATGATGAAGAACATCCAACTCAAGCTGTGAAAATTGTAATAATCACAGGTGAATAATTTTGCAAAATTATTGTGTATTCACGGTTAAGTCCAAAAGAAGCTGCAAAAAAACAGCGCCAATGCACAGGAGGAATCTTAAAAAGTTGGATTCCTCCTGACTTTCTATAATCTCACATTATTCTGTTGCCGCTGGTATCTCCCCGACAAAGTTATAAATGATTTTGATTTTCTGAAACTTCTCCCCGTCAACCTTTTTCACCTCCCCCACCAGAATCCGGCTGATAAGGCGGTTCAAGATACCCTCGTCCAGTTCCCGGACTGCGGCGTACTGCCGGATTTCCCGGATAAAGGTGCGGACATCGCTTTCCTGCTCATTGGAACGGCGCAAGGAGAGGGTCAATTCTTTTAGCTGCTTCTGGTTTTCCTCCTGTTCCCGCTCCATCGCCGCCGTCAGCTTCACAAACCGCTGCTCTGACAGGATTCCCTTCGCCTTGTCGGTATACAGGTTCAAAAACATATCGTCAATCTCCCGGTTCCTTGCTTCCAGCCGTTCCCGCTCCTTCTCCATCTCCGAAGCGTCCGCCAGATACCGCCGCTCCATGCGGCTGCTAATCCGCTGGTAGAACGATTCCACGTCTTTCAACGCCATTGCCACAAGTTCCTGAATGTCCCTCAACACAAGATTGTATAAATCCCTGGCTTCCACCTTATGGCTGGTGCAGGCGTTCTTCCCCAGCCGGTTATACGTCTGGCAGATATAATACGCCTTGTCTATCGGCTCCCGTTCCTCGCCGGTAAAGCGGTTCTTCCCGGTTCTGCCTACCTTCTCATAGCGTACCTGCATGGACTTCCCGCAGGTGGCGCAGTAGATAATGCCGTGGAACAGGTTGTAGAAGGGGCAGGCGTTCCCCTCCATGATGGGAGGGCGGCGGTCAATCAGTTCCTGCACCTTCTCCCAGTCCTCCGGGCTTACAATGGCTTCATGGCAGCCCTCAAGGACTTCCCATTCCTCACGGGGAATGATGTCATAGGCATTGGAGCGGATTCCCTTCTGGTGCGTCCGGCAGACAAGATGTGCGCCCTTGTAAAACGGGTTCCGCAGGATATGGCTAATCCTTGCGCTCCCCCACGAATAATAATTCACGTCACATTCCGTATTGCTTTTTACCCGTGTGATGGGGATTTTATCCTCCATAAGCTGTTTGGCTATCCGCATACACCCCCAGCCGTTTAAGGCAAGGTCATAGATTCTTCGGATAGTCGGCGCAGTGTCCGGGTCAAGGATAAGGTGTCCCCTTTCCTCCGGGTCACGCATCAAGCCAAGGGGCGGCTGCCCGCCGCAAAACTTCCCCTGACGGGAGCGTGTCATGCGCCCGGCCAGCACTTTCTTTGAAATATCCCGGCTGTACATATCATTCAGGATATTTTTGAACGGCGTTATATCCATTTCCTGCCTTGTCAGGCTGTCCACGCCGTCCGTGACCGCTATATACCTTACATTGTGTTTCGGGAAAAAGATTTCGATATAACTGCCCGCTTCAATATAGTTCCTCCCAAGCCTTGAAAGGTCTTTGGTTATCACGCAGCCGATTTTCCCCGCTTCAATGTCGGCAATCAGACGCTTAAACGAAGGGCGGTTGAAATTCCTTCCTGTATACCCGTCATCCACGTAATACTCGTACCGGGACATACCGTTCTTTTCAGCGTAATCTTTGAGCATAAGTTTCTGGTTGGAGATGCTCATGCTTTCATTCTGGCTGCCGTCATCAAGGGAAATCCTGCAATAGAGGGCGGTTATTTTCTGATTCGATAGATGATTTTTCCTGCTCATAGGCTTCTCCTTCTATGAACAGGGACACGATACCATGATAATACCATGCCCCCGCCATTTGTTCAACTGTTTTCTGCAAGATTCCCGGTTTTTCTCCGGTTTCCGCCCTTTAGCCTGCCTGCCGTTTCTGCCATTCCTCGAACCGCTCACAGGTCTGCCTCTCGATAAGCTGCTCAAAAGCTTCCTGCATGGTCTGGCTGCCCGCAAACTCACGGGACACGATAAACTGCACCTTTTTCTTTTTGTTCCGGCTCTGCGCCGGGCGGTCTGCTTGTTTTGCCATAGGCATTTACCTCCATAAAGATACCCGGACGGCTTCGTCCGGGCGTGTGTCGTGTGCTGCCGGGCAGGTGGGAGCCTGACAACGGGGTCTGACAACGGACGTTAAAAAACCCCGCACACAAAACCCGGCTTCCCGTTTCCTGTCCTGATTGATTTTCTTTCTATTTTTCCGTTGCTTTCGTTGTCAGGAAAAGAAAAAGCCCGGAAATACGGCATTTGCAGGCTCTCTTCCCGGCAACGGGCTTGACAACGGGAGGGGCAACCAGCCGGCAACCGGCTATGGCTTTTCTCCTTCCAGCCATTCCTCCGGCAGCCCAAGCTGGACGGCTTCCCCTTCGGGCAAAGGCTGGAAACCCGATTTCCCATG
Source organism: Eubacterium plexicaudatum ASF492 (assembly GCF_000364225.2). Taxonomy (GTDB): domain Bacteria; phylum Bacillota; class Clostridia; order Lachnospirales; family Lachnospiraceae; genus Eubacterium_J; species Eubacterium_J plexicaudatum. Next base: position 494,843 of record NZ_AQFT02000001.1, on the reverse strand, counting down.
CCCTCCGTTGTCAGGCGGCTCCGCCCGTTCCCAGCCCTTCTGCCGGTTATGTTATTCGATAGATTAATTAGGATTGTTTTTTTGAATTTCAGTCAAAATAACAGAAGGCACAGCATAAATTAATCTGTTACATTTTGCAGCAGATTGTTTTATGCTGTGCCTTCTGTTATCATTCTTGTGTAACTGTAAAATAAATAGCAGCAGGAACCTCCCCGACCAAAGTTTGGCTTCCTGCTGTATCACATACGCTTGGGGAATGCCGCAGGTCTTTGTATAGTTCGCGGCATATGCAACCCATACGCTTATATTTATGATAACTATTTTTGTTGATTCTTGCAATCCCATTTCACAAAAAAATATGACGACTTGATTTCCAGCCTCCAGCTGCACCAGCTCTCCTGCCCATGCTGCGGCAAAGCCGCCCGCTTGGCTTTTTATGGCAGGTATGTCCGGTCTGTAAAACAGGATGGGGAATTGGTGGAACTGCACATCCGCAGGGTGATCTGCAGCGAATGCAGATCCACCCACGCATTGCTGCTTTCGGAAATTGTTCCGTATTCCCGTACCCTGCTGAAAGACCAGACGGACCTTATTTCAGGATGCCCTGCCACTGTCATGGAGCGCAACCCACTGATTGATGAAAGCTGCGTTCGTTCCATTCTCCGCCAGTTTAAAAAGCATTGGAAACAGGTTCTGCTGGCTGCTGACATCCCTTTCCATCCCCTCCGCATCCTTGTGACAGCATGCTTTTCCTTTATGAACCGCCAGTTCATGCAGATAAAAAGAACTCCCAACGTCCTCTTTTTAAGACCAACATAACCTTACACGACACGCCCTGCCCCATTCTTTATACTATAGAAAAACAAGAAAAGGAGGCATCCATGACTATGGATAAGGAAAGAAAACAGGATATCGCCCTCATGCGTTATTCCGCAATTGCACCTCTGGTCACCGGCCTGAAAGAAGACTATCCGTCCCTGAAGGCATTTTTCCGCGATGTTTCTGCCAAAGGAGTCACCGCCCCGGATGGAACACTCCGGCATTTTGCACCCGTTACAATCGAGAGATGGTACCGTTCCTACAAACAGGGCGGCTTTGAAACGCTGCTCCCCGCAGGCCGTAACGATGCCGGTAAGCCGCGCAGGCTGGATGACGCACTGCAGGAACAGGTCAGGTATCTGAAAAACAACTATCCTCGCATGTCCGCCGCGGCAATCTTTTGCCAGTTGAAAGAGGATGGCAGCATTCGGAACGGTGAAGTGTCCCAAGCTACCATCAACCGGTTCATCAACCAGATCGAATTCCAGGAAAAACATACAGCGTGCCGGGACATGCGCCGCTATGAAAGGCCGCATATCAACGAGGTCTGGTGCGGCGATTCCAGTGCGGGCCCTTATTTGAGAACACCGGATGGGAAGAAGCGCCGGGTCTATGTCATTGCACTGATTGATGACGCAAGCCGGTTCATAACTGGCGTTGATGTGTTTTTTCATGATAACTTTGTGAACCTGATGTCTGTCATGAAATCAGCAGTGGCAAAGTATGGCCGGCCAAAGACGTTTAATTTCGATAATGGAAGTTCTTATAAAAATAAGCAGATGGAGCTGCTTGCCGCCCGCATCGGTTCTGCGCTGAATTACTGCAAGCCGTATACGCCGACTGCGAAAGCAAAAATTGAACGGTGGTTCCGCACCATGAAGGACCAGTGGCTGGCGTCCCTTGACATCAGTGGATTCAATACCCTTGACGAATTGCGCGGAAATCTTCTGGCTTATGTGCACAACTACAACCAGACAGCCCACTCATCCCTTAAGGGGAAGTCCCCGCAGGAGAGATTCTTTTCCGAGCCGGAATGCATCCGCCGGCTCACCGGGCGGGAAATTTCAGATTTTTTTCTACTTGAAATAGAACGGCGCGTTTCTGCGGATAGCGTCATTGTCATTGGGCAGGTGGAATACGAAGTGGATTGCCGGTTTGCAAGGCAGCGCATCACACTCCGGTATTCACCAGACATGGAAGAGGTTTTTATAGTGGAAGCGGATGGCACACTTACCCCAGTCCGGCTTTTGGACAAGCAGGAAAATGCATCCGTAAAACGCAAAAAAATATATTTATATAAAGGCGGTGAGCAAGCATGAACCCTGGAGCCATTGACTATACCACGCGTTACGGCCTGGAATTCAACCCATTCCTAAAAATTCCAAGGAGATACTCATAAAGACGAAAGAACACAGGGAAGCCGTTACCCGCCTGGATTACCTGGCAAAACTAAAAGGATTCGGCATCCTGACCGGGGCATCCGGCAAGGGAAAGACAACTGCCATAAGGGCATGGGCATCCTCCCTGAACCCGGCGCTGTATCAAGTGGTGTATTCCTGCCTTTCTTCACTGACAGCAAATGATTTTTACCGGAACCTTGCAGCGGAACTGGGTATGGAGCCTGCATTGCGCAAGTCAGACAACTTCCGGGCAATACAGGAAGAAATCACAAGGCTTTTTATTGATGTTGCTGCCGGACGAACCCGGCACAAAAGTCAACCAGTGCGTGGACAATATCCTGCAAATCTGGCGGGACGGACAGCCGGAAAAGCTGACCCAGCTGGTGTTTTGCGACATTTCCACACCCCAGGCGGCTGGCTCCAAAAAGGTGGCTAAAACGCTGGATAACCCGATACTTCACGCTTTGGAACAAGCGGTTCCAGAGCCGGAGAAACCGCTGGCCTTTACGGTCTATGAGGACATCCGGCAGAAACTCATCGCACAGGGTATGCCCGCCAGCCAGATCGCTTTTATCCATGAGGCCAATACCGAAGTCCGCAAAAAGGAGCTGTTCTCCAAAGTCCGCTCCGGCCAGGTGCGCGTCCTGTTAGGCTCCACCCAGAAGATGGGGGCCGGGACCAACGTGCAGGATTTGCTGGTGGCGCTTCACGATCTGGACTGCCCCTGGAGGCCCGGAGATCTGGCCCAGCGAAAAGGTCGGATCGAGCGCCAGGGCAACCAGAACCCGTTGGTCCATGTTTACCGCTATGTGACCGAAGGGACCTTCGACGCATACCTCTGGCAGACGGTGGAGAACAAGCAGAAATTCATCTCCCAGATCATGACCTCAAAATCCCCGGTCCGCAGCTGTGACGATGTGGACGAAACCGCCCTGTCCTTTGCGGAGATCAAGGCCCTGTGCGCCGGGGACCCCCGCATCAAGGAGCGTATGGATTTGGATGTGGAGGTATCCCGCTTAAAGCTGATGAAGGCCGACCACCAGAGCAAGCAGTACCGGCTGGAAGATCAGCTGTTAAAGCACTTCCCGGAGGAGATCGAGAAACACAAAGGCTTTATCCAGGGACTGGAAACGGATATGGAAACCCTGGCGGCACACCCCCACCCGACAGACGGATTTACCGGCATGGAAGTCCGGGGCGATACGCTCACCGACAAAGAGAACGCCGGAGCCGCCCTTTTGGACGCCTGCAAGGAGGTTAAAGGCTCCGATCCGGTGCAGGTCGGCAGCTACCGGGGATTTGCTATGTTTGTAACCTTTGACGCTTTTCAGAAGGAATATATGCTCCAACTGAAAGGCCGCATGACCCACCGTACCGCCCTGGGCGCGGACCCGCGCGGCAACCTGACCCGGATTGACAACGCCCTTTCCCAGATGCCCCAGCGGTTGGAAAGCGTCAAAGTCCAGCTGGATAACCTTTACCAGCAGCAGGCCGCCGCGAAGGAGGAAGTGGGCAAAGCCTTCCCCTATGAGGAGGAATTGCGGGTCAAGAACGCCCGTCTGGTGGAGCTGGATATGGAGCTGAACATGGACAGCAAGGGCCAGTCCCGTCCAGAAGCGGCGATTGCCAAGCGCGAAAGGCCCTCGGTGCTGGAAGGGCTGAAACGCCCCATCCCGCCCCGCAGCATGGAAAAGAAACCCAAACAACAGGAACAGGAGGCAAGATAATATGAACAGCAACGAAAAGAATACGGCCCTTTATGAGAAGATGGCCGCTGAACAGGATACCTTCCGGGATTGGCTGAAAAGCCAGTCCCCGGAGGAGGTCTTAAACCATGCCTATGAGTACACCGTCCGGGAGGACATTGTGATGGCGATGGAGGAACTGGAACTCTCCGATGCACAGGCACAGGCGCTTCTGGATTCCCCCTCCCCGCTGGCTGATGTGTACCGGCATTTTGAAAAACTGGAAACCGGCTATATGGATGTGATCCGGGAAAGCATTGAGGAACGGGCCAATGAGATGCACAAGGCAAAAGAGGAACAGAGAGCCGCCCCAATCTATCCCCACTCCGCCGCCTATGCGTCCGAGCATGGGGAGATGGCGCAGTACCGCGCCTCCCTGCAAGCCAGTCTTGCCTGCAAAGAAGTCACCCGGCAGGCCATCAGCGCCCACTATGGGGATAACCGCTTGAATACCGAGGCCGCTGTCAAAGAAGTGCTGGAACAGTTCGGGCCGGAGCGTATGCAGGTTATCCTTGCCAATACGGTGCTGAAAAAGGAGCATGACGGGCGTATCTCCCGCGATAACAAAGCCTGGGCGAAAACAATCCCCATGCCGGAGGATGGCGGCGATCCCCGCCACAGCTATGCCCTGGTGGTGGATAAGGTCAACCCCGGCCTGACCGACCTGTTCTTGAAGCAGGCGCGGAAAGTCCTTCAAGCCCCGGAGAAAGGCTCCGTCCTGGAAAAACTCAAACAGGAGCCGCCGGAACGCAGACCCGCCGCCCCTAAGAAACGGGAACCGGAACGATGAGCGCGGCAAAGCGGAAACGGGAGGTACAGGTGAATTTCCGGGTTTCCCCGGAGGAGCTGGCCCTGATTGAGCAGAAAATGTCCCAGCTTGGAACCGTCAACCGGGAAGCCTACCTGCGGAAAATGGCGCTGGACGGGTATGTGGTAAAGCTGGATTTGCCGGAACTGAAGGAGCTGGTGTCCCTGATGCGCTATTCCAGCAACAACTTAAACCAGCTGACCCGTAAAGTGCATGAAACCGAGCGGGTTTATAACGCTGATTTGGAAGATATATCCCAGCGGCAGGAACAGCTTTGGGAGGGTGTGCAGAAGATACTGGCCCAGCTTTCCAAGCTCTCCTGACCGGATAGTTTGCTCCATCTGCGGAGGGAGGAACGGCGTTCTTCGCCGCGCCTTCCTCCGCTTTTTCTTTTTGACGGTAAACTGTAAGCGATGAATAACCTACCGTTCCACATATGTTCCGTTTAGGTGTAAAATAGTCTATATTGGCAATTGAGGCTTGTTTTCAGGTGTTATCGTTTCAACATCGATCAGTCCTGTGCAGCGCTCTTTGATAAAATCACTCCACGGAAGAAGCGTTTTAACTGCATTAGGATCATCTTTATGCTCAGGCATGTACAGCAGCAGGACATAAAGGTATTGGAATACATTCAGCTTATTGGCTTTTGCGGTTTCTATTATACTGTAAACAAGCGCACTTGCTTCTGCCCCAGCCGCAGATGTGTGGAACAGCGAGTTCTTCCTGCCAATAGCATACGATTTTGCGCAGCGTTCGGCTCTATTATTAGAAAGTTCGCATCTGCCGTCCAGCATATAGCTCTGTAGTGTCTCTCTGTGGTTTATTGAATAATTGACGGCTTTTTCCAGCTTGCTGCCGCCAAGCGGTTTTAGGGCTTCAATCCATGACCAGAACTTTTCCCAGACAGGTGCCTCCTTTTCCAGCCGTTTTTCCTGGCGCTTTTCTGGGCCCATGCCTTTCAGCCCTTTTTCAATGAAAAAGAGCTTGTTGAAAAACACGAGGCCGATCTCAGCCGGGATCATGTTTTCCATCTGTTCCGGATCCGGAAGCGGGATGTCTTTTACATCCGTTTCTGAATTTATGTCCAGCAGCTTCAGCTTTTTCCGCCGTTCTGCCGGGAGGGCTTCGTAAAATTTTCTGCGGCAGTGCGCAGAGCATACGGCAAGGACCACATCCTCCACCTGGTTATAGCCGCTGTACCCATCGCACTGCACGATGCCGGAAAAACCCTCCAGGAAAGCTTTTGGGAAAACGCCGCTGCGCCCCGCCTGGTATTCATAGAGCACGATTGGCGCCAGGCCGTCGCTCCCGCTTAAATACATCCACATGTATGATATAGATTCCGCGGCTTTCCCCTTTTCGTGCAGCACCTGGCAGGTTGTTTCATCCGCATGGATAATATCCCTTTGCAGGAGGAGCCGGTGCATTTGGTCATATACCGGCTGGAAATATTCCATGGCACATTTTATATACCAGTTTGCCATGGTTTCACGCGGCAGCTCCAATCCAAGCTGGGCCATGCAGGCCTCCTGGCGGTAGTATGGGACGCTTACAAAACTTTTTTCAAACATGACGTACGCAACAACAGACGGCGACGCCGGACTGTGCGCCATAAGCGGTACAGGCGTCTGCGCCTGCACGATTGTGCCGTCGCCGTCTTTACGGCATTCCGGGCAGATCAGTTCTTCCTGCATATAGCGGACACGCTCCACTTTTGCCGGGGTTATACGCAGCTCTGTGCGGACTTGTTTATATCCAAGCAGGATCATTTCCGCATTGCAGTACGGGCAGAGTCGGTCTTTACCCGGGACAGGGATTATGACATCGCGGACAGGGATGTCCGCATAACGCTCATCCCTCGTGGCTTTCTTCTTTTTCGTCCGGGTGTGTTCCTTCACCGTTGTTTTTGCAGGCGGGTTTTCCGGTTCATCCCCGGCACTGGCTGGCGGAGTTTTTGTCTTCTCGCTTTTTGTGCCGAACAGCTGGCGCTTAAATTCTTCAAGCGTTTCCTCCAGGCCGGACTTTAAAAGGCGCAGTTCATCCACAAGGGCGCGCAGTTGTGCTATGGTCTGTTCCTGCTCCAGGATGCGTGCGTCCTGGGACTGTATCTGCATTTTCTGCTGCTCCACCATTGTTTCCAGCAGCCGGATATAATCTTCCATATTAACTGGCATGTGCGCCCTCCTCGTTTCCATTTACTTACATTATAAGGAAACGCGGGGATGAAATCAAACCGCCCATACCTGCGCGATAGGCACAATGACGGACTGGAAACTGCCGCCAAATACAGGAAAAAGGCTTAAAAACAGCATTTTTCAGGCAGGTTATCCACAGTTTTGCGGCCTGGCGCTGCGTTATGCGTGGACAGCATCCCGGAAAAAAACAGCGTCGTGGACAACATTCCCTGGCGGCTTGCAGCGCTGGAAAAAATTTTTAAATTTCTACATAATGCACAAAAATTCAGAAGTCCTTCCTGCCGGAAGGCTGCACCGCCTTTGGCTGGCAGGTGGAGAGTCCCTCCAGAAGCCATCGCAGCTGCTGGCGGGTAAGCGGCCTTACTTGCGAAGCGTCCCTCGGCCACTGGAATTTTCCATTGTCCAGGCGTTTTGTGCAAAGCACGAAACCCGTCTGGTCAAAGTACAAGGCCTTTAGCGTATTTCTTTTCCGGCCGCAAAACAGATAAAGGGCGTCCGCATAAGGGTCCATCTGGTAAGTGTCCCGGATAAGGGACATAAGGCCGTCAAAACTGCGCCGCATATCGGTGCATCCAGTGACGATATAAACTTTCGTGTCACTGGACAATGCACCTAACAGCACAGCCTCCCCAGCGCCAGAAGCGTATTCCGTATGGTATCTTCTGAAGCACCGTCTGCAATTTCAATGCTGTACCCCGGCATCCTGACCGTGATGGCAGCATGGGCTGCTGGAACCGGCAGCGTATCACTTGCAGCGCAGCCTGGATCAGGGACAGGGCTGCTGCCCAGCTCCAGTGGAACCACTTCGTGCACCTGCCTGGATGGGGCCGCCTGCGGATCTGGTATGATACAGGATTTTTTCTTTAGGTCTGAAACTTTGTTATGAAATGTTTTTATGGATATGGAATGCAGCCGGCACCATTCTCTGTCAGGCAGGCCGCTCGTGCGGCATTCCTGGATCAGCTCCAGCCATTCCTGGTCACTGCGGGTTTTCTTTTTCTCTGACATAGCATCATCTCCTGATTATTATTTTTGGAATGGATGGCAGTAGTGGAGCCGCAGGAAAAGCAATAAACGGCTGCCGGGCTACTTTATCAAGAACTGATGTGGACATCCGCTCCAAGCTGATACCATTATAGAGCAAAATCAAGTTCCTGTGGAACGGTGGGTTATTCATCGCTTACGGTAAACTTGCCGGATGTGCCGGAATCATGGATAATAGCGGCAGAACAGGGTTTTACGAAAGGAGTGGACTGCTATGATGTCATTTGAACAGGTGATAGACATTTTTGGGGACTATCTGGCATTGGATACAGAAATGGAAGTCTGCAAAAGCCGGTATGGGTATATCCGGGTGGAGTTTCATGGGACAGGGGAATTACCCGGCTATTGCAGCGGCATGGTCTGCCATACCCCAAAGGAGCTTTTTGACCTTCTGCTTTCCGATTATGAAAGCTATCTGGAAATCCAGCGGACAAAGGGATGCAGGAATGTGACGGAGGAAGATAAAAACGAAATTGCCGCACTGTGCCAATCCCATTTGGAGAGGTGGGAAAAAGGAAACGCCAGATAGCTTTGGCGATTTACTTTCGGCATGAAATAGGATATACTGATAAAGGTCATAGCGCAGACAGTCCCGCAAACGGGCGGGTCTTTTCATAGAGGAGTGAGTATATGGAAAATGCCAGACACCGTCTGTTAAATTGGTGTGGTCACATTATTTCAAGTTTTTTACAATCTCTGATGAGAGAAAGCGCAGCTTTTATGAAAAAGACAGCAAGATTTTTGGGGCATTTGTTTTTTTGTGATTGCGTGGTATAATGTCCATAGGCAAGGAGGGAGCAAAATTGAATCACGATTTGCAAATCAATCAAAATGCGGAACAGACCTATCATTCTATCCGCAATTCGATTGTTTCCGCGCAACACCGTTTAAGCGCGGCGGTAAATTCCACAATGGTAATCACCTACTGGGAAATAGGAGAACAAATCTATAAAGCGTGTGGAGAAAATGACCGGGCCGAGTATGGAAAAAAACTTCTGGATTATTTATCTGAACAGCTGACTGTTGAGTTTGGAAAGGGTTTTACCGTCCGTAATCTTCGGGCAATGCGCCAGTTTTATTGCTTGTTTCCGATTCGGCACACACTGTGTGCCGAATTGAGCTGGTCCCATTATCGGCTTTTAATGCGTGTCCAGGATGAACAGGCAAGGACTTTTTATGCAGAAGAATGTGCAAAATCTGCGTGGAGTGTCCGGCAGCTGGAACGGCAGATTAACACCATGTACTACCAGCGCATTTTAGCAAGTCAGGATAAATCGCTTGTGGCAAAAGAAATCCAGACTACCGAGCCAAAACCGGAATATGAAAAAATAATCAAGGACCCTTATGTAATGGAATTTTTGCAGATCCAGCCGGACACTCATGTGTATGAGGGCGAACTGGAGCAAGCCCTGATCGACCATCTTCAGCACTTCCTTTTAGAGCTTGGACGCGGCTTTTCATTTGTGGCGCGCCAAAAACGGTTTACACTGGATGGGCAGGACTTTTTCATCGACCTGGTTTTTTATAATTATATTCTGAAATGCTTTGTCCTCATAGATTTGAAAATGGGCAAGCTGACCCATCAGGATTTGGGCCAGATGCAGATGTATGTGAATTATTACACTCGTGAGATGATGAATGACGGTGATACGCCGCCGATTGGCATTGTCCTTTGCGCGGACAAAGGAGATTCCATTGTAAAATACACGCTGCCGGAAGATAACCGCCAGATATTCGCGTCGAAGTATTTTACTTATCTGCCATCCGAAGAAGAACTGAAACGGGAGCTGAACTTGGACAGCTTTTATAAGATGGAAGAATAAATATGGGAACCAGTAATAAAGTCTGCCCCGTCTGCGGCAGAAAAATGAAACAGCAGTTTATCGGCTTACAGCATTGTAAATGCGGGATGAGCTGGAAAAAGGACATCGGATTTTTTGAGCGCACCAGCGATATGGTTTTTGCGTTAGAACGCCGGACCATTGGAAAAAAGGTCAGACAGATTCCGGTCATCCGATCTTTGATATCTTTGTCTACCGCTTGCTAAAGGCGGTTTATGGCATACACCCTAACGGGCGCACGATGGTCTCCTTTCCTAAAACATCTTCCAGCTCTTTCAGAGTGGTCTTTTCCTTCCCTCCGAGGAACAAGGCGGTGTCACAATCCCCCTCAATCGTGTCAGCGTTGTCCTTATAAATTGCCTTTAGCTGAGATTTGGACTGCAAAATAATGGAAGCCGATATTTCACGGCTCCGGATTGTGGCGATCAGCTTCTCAAACTGCGGAATCTGACCGATATTCGCAAACTCGTCCAACAGCATCCTCACATGAACCGGAAGCCTGCCGTTATAGACATCATCTGCCTTGTCACAGAGTAGATTAAAGAGCTGTGAATACATGATTGACACCACGAAATTAAAGGTGGCGTCCGTATCTGAAATAATGACGAACAATGCTGTTTTCTGTTCCCCAAGCGTGTCAAGTTCCAGATCGTCATACTCCATAAGGTCACGCAGCTCCTTTAATAGCGATAGGTAATCCTTTGATGTTATCTCCGGATTTTCCCCCGCCCTAAACCGGGCGTGAACCTTTCAGCTCACCCGGCTTGCCATCAGGAACAGATTTTATTTCATCTCAATAACTCTCAACGTGGACAAGGCTTCTTAACTTATTGAGTTTTTCTTTCTGCTTTTGGTCAAGGCCTAGGATTTCCATATACTTTCTGATAATATCAGGGTTTGTGGCATGAATCAGATGATGTACATCTTCACATACCAACACCAGATTTTGATAGTTGTCCTTGCCGCCTAAATACCGTGGCACTTTGTGATGGCAATGAATATCGCCAATAGAAAGCACTGTAGCCCAGCAAATTAAAGTTCCTATCTCCCGCACAAAAACGTCAAATTATAATCTCAATTTTTATACACTGTCTATAAAAGTGTGCTACAGGAGGCGGCACGTTTTCCTCTTGACCATCCCATGTCATTCCGATATAGTTTTTATGGAACAAAAAAAAGAGAAAGAACAGCCCCTTCCACAGTTCGTTCTTTCTCTCGCATACCAGTGTGCCTGCCTTATACGGGATCATGTCCCTCTCATGAGGCTCCGGCACCACCGACATATATTATGATAAGAGAAAATTCCCTGTTTTGCAAGCTGGTTCGTATAAAAAGTTCATCAAAGATCCTGTTCGATTCCTTTATGGCCGGATTCCGTTCGGAACTGCAGACCTGTCCCTGCTGTGGGGGAAAGGGATCCTGCCGCATCCATGCCTACTATGACCGCTCCCTGGTGGACTTTATAGGCGGCACCCAGGTCCGCCACAGCCTCTGCATCATGCGCCTTATCTGTACCTGTGGCCATACCCATGCCATCCTCCCGGACTTCATCATTCCCTACTCCGGCTACGGCCTGTTCTTCCTTCTACGTGTCCTGGCGGAGTATTTCCTGCGCCTTTCCACTGTGGAAAGGCTATGCGAACGCTTCGGCATCACCCTTTCCCAGCTGCGCCGGTGGCTGCAGCTCTTTCGGGTGCAGAAGGAAGATTGGCTCGGCGTGCTTTCCTCCATGGAGGTTTCCGGCCTTTCCTTCCTTAAGTCCCTGCTCACGCAGCCGGCTTATTCGGATTTCGCCTCCGCCTTTGTCCGCCGTTTTACAAAGTCCTTCCTCCAGTCCCATAAAAATCCGGCGCCTTACTGCCAACAGGTGTTCGGCCCATGAACTGTTTTCCTCCAACCACACGCCATGGGCATGGCTTTCCTCCCGTTTCTGCCCCATAATGGGGGAAAACCACTTAAGGAGGACATTTCTATGGACAACAATCAAAAAAAACTTTCAGACGCAGCCGCCATGGCGCAGTTCCGCCTCGCTCTCATAGCGTCGGTCATCCATGGCCTTTATCCGGATGCGTCCAGGAACGCCTATTACCAGAGAGTCACGGAAAAGCCCCTCGCCCTGCCTGACGGCTCCGTGTTCCAGTACAGCCCCAAGACCCTCAGCAAATGGGTGTCCCTCTACCAGAACGGCGGCATCGACGCCCTCATGCCGCAGGAGCGTTCCGATAAGGGCTCCACACGGGTACTCCCAGACACGGCCATCGAGGAGATCTACCGCCTCAAGGAGGCCTTCCCACGGCTGAACGCTACACAGATCCACCGGCACCTCGTTGAAGAAGCCTTCATCCCTGCCACAGTCAGCGTCTGCGCCGTCCAGCGCTTCGTCAGGAAACATGACCTGAAATCGGCACGCAACCCCGGCATGCGGGACAGGAAGGCATTTGAAGAAGATGCCTTTGGGAAGATGTGGCAGGCCGATACCTGTTACCTGCCTTTTATCACGGAGGACGGACGGCGCAGGAGAGTCTACTGCATTATGATTATTGATGACCATTCCCGTTTTCTGGTGGGCGGCGGCCTCTTCTATAACGATAATGCCTATAACTTCCAGAAGGTGTTGAGGGATGCCGTGGCCGCCCATGGAATCCCGGCGAAGCTCTATGTCGACAACGGATGCAGCTATTCAAATGAGCAGCTCTCCCTCATCTGCGGCTCCATCGGGACGGTCCTTTTGCATACAAAAATTCGTGACGGCGCTTCCAAGGCTAAGATAGAACGCCAGTTCAGGACGCTGAAAGAAACCTGGCTCTATACACTAGACATGGATTCCATCACCTCGCTGGCGCAGTTTAACGGGCTGCTTAAGGACTATATGCGCACCTACAATACGTCTGTCCATTCCGGTATTGGCACCACGCCCATGCAACGCTACCAGCAGACACGCTCCTCCATCCGAAGCCCTAAGTCCAGGGAGTGGCTGGAGGAATGTTTCCTGAACCGCATCACCAGGAAGGTGAACAAGGACTCTACCGTCTCCATCGACAAGGTGTCCTATGACGTTCCCATGCAGTTCATTTCTTCAAAAGTGGAGATCCGTTTCCTGCCGGACGACATGTCCTCCGCCTTCATCCTTTGTGAGGGGGCGCATTACCCCATCCGGCCTACGGATAAGAACGAGAACTGCAGGACGAAACGCAACAACACGCCCTCCATCGATTATTCAAGGATCGGGGGTGAGGTCTGATGTTCCGTTCCTACTATGGGTTTTCCTTCAATCCCTTTGACAAACAGAACGCAAGAGAAAAGGACCGGTTCCTCTCAAAGGACATCTCCGAGATGACGTCCCGCCTGGACTACTTAAAGGACACAAGGGGTATAGGACTCTTTACCGCACGCCCCGGCATGGGCAAATCCTTCGCCCTGCGCTGCTTTGCAAAGAACCTCAATCCAAACCTCTACCACATGGAGTACATCTGCCTCTCCACCGTCAGCGTCATGGAATTCTACCGCCAGCTCTGCTCTGTCCTGGGGCTAGAGCCAAGGGGCGGCAAGCCTGGGATGTTCCGCGCCGTACAGGAGCAGATCCTCTACCTTTACAAGGACAAGAAGCAGCCCCTCCTCCTGGCCGTCGATGAGGCACAATACCTCTCTACCGGCATCCTGGAGGACATCAAGATGCTCATGAACTATGGGTATGACTCCCTGAACTGCTTCACGCTCATCCTCTGCGGCGAGCCCCACCTGAACAGCACCCTGAAAAAGCCCGTCCATGAGGCCCTGCGCCAGAGGATCACAGTGCACTACAACTTTTCCGGGCTCTCAGACTCCGAAGTGGCGCAGTACATCCTCCACAAGATCGCCTGTGCCGGAGGCGCAGCCTCCATCATCGACCAGGCGGCGCTTTCTGCCGTCCACAGTCACTCCCAGGGGAGCCCCCGCCTGGTGGACAACCTGATGACCGACGCGCTGACTCTAGGGGCACAGATGGACAAGAAAGTGATCGATACGGATGTCATCCTGGCTTCTGTCAGCAGCCAGAATCTCGGATAGGAGGAATGGAACATGAATTATACCTGTATCCTGAAAAGCGGTTCCCGCAAGGAGACCTGGACGGGGCAGATCATCCTGCTGAGCACGGGGAACGGATGGTATGAAGCTGAGATCAATGGGCGGGGGACTTACTTCCACATCCTCGCCGGACGGCATAAATATGGGAACTACCTGTGCATCCCTAACCATGATGTAGGGTGCGAGCTCTCCGATTTCTCCGATATCTTTTGGAATGAAGAAAGGATCGGCTCCCTGATGCGGAAGGTGGATGCAGTGACTGTCGCCACCGGCCTGGTTCATCTTCCTGTTCTGGCCGACAAGCAGGAGAAAAACTAAATTTTTCATATGGGCCGTGTGTCTCATGATGGGATCCATGGCCTTTTGCATTTCAGGCGGAAAAACAATACCGACAACAACGTGCAGCATTTTTGACAGGACTATGCATTTGCAGACAGCACTGCGCAGTCAATAGGATAAATGTCGGAAAAATAATTCGCTGTTTGCGTTTCCATCAATTTGCCGTCCGACAGAAAGCACTTTGCCAGATACGGCACATTTTCCCATTTGGGCCGAATATAGTGAAAGCCTGTTATCGTTGTATTCGATAGTACGGTATAGAACCGGGTTCCTCATCAGGTAATGAAGAACCGTCATATCGATTCTGTCCAGATTCTTATGGATTTCGGCTCTGCCCTCGGGCGTATAAGAATTGATTTTGCGGTTCATGGACTTTGGGACTTGTGCCGTATGTAACCTACCGGGACAACTGCGTGTCCGGCTACATATCGGAGCTGTTTGCTCTTCCCATACCGTTCCCTGATAACTTTTGGGACTTCACACGGAAGTTTCCTTTTCCTGACCTGTTTTGCAGTTTTAACCCGTTCTTTCAGTCTTGCCCGCAGGCTCTTGTGGACAGATAAGGCGAATGGCGTAAGGTCGTCGCAGACCTTTGTGGCTAATTGATAGTAGTCATGGATTCCCATTACATAAACGTTGTAGCGGCAAATCGCCTGATATTCAGTACGCTTGCCTTGTGACGGGAACTCAATGTCGTAAATCAGCCGTTTTAAGTTTGGTTTTATTTTCGCGATAGATTTCTCTCTGATATGGCTCTCCACTACATATTTGGTGCGTCCGTCGCTCCGTTTCCCACGGGGGATAACCTTTAGCTTGAAACCGAGAAACTCTGAATACTGCTCTTTCAGGTTAATCACCTTCGATTTTTCAGGGCTGATTTCAAGAGCGAGCCTTTCATGGAGCCAGCTTTTGGTTGCGTGGAATAGCTTCACTGCATTTTGATAGCTGTTTGTAAATATCTTAAAATCATCAGCATATCGGACGCAGGTAACTTCTTTCAGTTTTGTCCTCCGCAGTGCGGAAAACTTATGGCTTTTACTCACGCTTCCATTCGGATTGACTGTTTCCTTATACGGGAACTCTGTCGGTATTTCTTCCCATTGACTGGCAAGCCACCAATCTAATTCATTCAGAACTACATTGGAGAGCAGGGGCGAGATAATACCGCCCTGCGGCGTCCCGACTTCCGGGAATCCAATCCCGGCCACCTCCGCTTTTAACATAGCGGATAGGATACAGAGCAGCTTTTTGTCATGGATTCCCATTGTCCAGAGCTGTTTCAGCAGTTTTCCGTGGTTCACGTTGTCGAAGAACCCCTTGATGTCTATATCTACGACATAGTGGAGATTGCTTCTCTGCATATCCTTATGAACCTGAGCGATTGCGTGCTGTTGGTTCCTGTTAGGGCGGAATCCATAGCTATGGTCGTGGAATTTAGCCTCACATATCGGCTCCATGACCTGCAATACGCACTGTTGTATCAGCCTGTCCATAATTGTCGGTATTCCAAGAGGGCGTTTCTTTGTTGGGTCATTTCCTTTCGGAATCTCTACCCGCCGGACACTTTGCGGAACGTACCAGTCTAACTTGTGCTGTACGGAAGAAATTAGCTGTTCATCAGAGAGTGTTGCTAATTCTGTAATTGTTTTTCCATCTGTGCCGGGTGTCATGCTCCCATGATTTTTCTTGATGTTGCGGTATGCCAGCCGTATATTTTCGGGCAATGCAATGATTTCAACCAGATGTTTGAAAACTTTACCCTTACTGCTGTCGGCGTACAGCTTATCTTGAATTTCCTGAAAGTCATAATACTCGGCGTGCCTTAACTTATCTTTCTTTTGTGCCTTTCCTGTTGCCATAGTCGGTTACTTGTCCTCACTTTCGTTTGGATTTTCGCCTTTCTTAGTCCTACTCGAACCTATGCGTGTTTATTGATTATGATTTTATTTCTGTTCCTGACTACAGCCCGTCCCTCCACCGCTTACTTTGTTCACGGCTTCACAGGTAGCATGGCTGCTCTTTCCTCCCGGATTAAGAACGGTTATACCGCACCTCCCATAAGGGCGACACGATTTTCCCGTTCAGTGCTTCATCGTGCGTATCCACTCCACATCCGGGGCTTTCCACGTTCCGATATTCCTATCTGTGCATAATACCCTTAACCCTGCCCTTTAGGCCTGTATGCTTGATGATGCCTGTAACACCATAGGGAATTTCATATCGACAAATCTTACTTTCCCCCACATACGCCGTTTTCACGGCTATGGCATTTCTACCATATCCCGTTATAGACCTGTACATTCGGGCTTTTGTCAGCGGTAGTCAGCCGCATTCTGGACATAGGTACTTTATAGACCTCCGGCCTAACACCCCCGGCCACCTCTGGCTCGGTTTTGCTTTATCCCCAAAAGGGACAGTCGCAGGTGCAGACAGCCGACTTCAGCGTGCTGTGTCAGTTGTGGGAAATACGTCCCGTTTCTTCCAACGCAGTATCAAGGGAAGCGTTTCAGGGCGTTACCCCGTCATTCCACTTCTCGGAATATCAGTTAGAAAGGCTGTTACCTTTCCGTCACTTTTACCTCTTTGCAGGAAAATCCTACGCAAAGTTTATATGCGACAACGTGTCGCTGCACTGTCAAATGGCGCTAACCTTGCGCCGCAGCTAATCAGGATAGATTTAGCTGTCTTGCCAGTGACGTTTTGTAAAGGACTTTTTAATCAAATTCACAAAAAGTTTACATTTATCCATCTTTATTTTTAGATAATAGTTTTCCCGTCATATAATAGAACCCGTTTCAACATACAAAATAACCTGATGGTTAAGAGAATTTTATTGAAATTATGTTTATAATTATGCTAGAATCATACTTACAAGTTCTGGTAAATTATTAACATTTGAAAGGATATGATTGTAATGGAGAAGTCTTTACCTAATGATAAGGAATTAGAAGTTTTAACGTTATTTTATAATAGATTTTATGATTTGTATGAAGAAATTACTAATGATAATTTTTTAAAGAAAATGCTCAATTACGCTTTTTTAAATTGAGAGAAGCATTTTCGATATACAAAGAATTATTAAGCTATGAGCCAATAAAAAGCTATCTTGAATGGATGAAAAGAGGTGGAAGACCCCCTCTTGAAGGTATTATCGCAGATGGTCTATTTAGCTTTATACGAAATTTATTATTACACTTTCCTATTTTTAAAACCTGGGATGAAGTATATGTAAATAAAAATTTAGCTACATGGAGTAAAAAGGACAAATTGATAAATTTCTGCATAAATGTACTCAAATAAAAATTGATGGTAGTGGAATCCTTCAATATCGAATTTGGGAAGTTAAGAAAGAAAAAATGACATACTTTTCAATACATTTTCCTGAGGTCTATAATCAAAATGATATTTATTTGAAAGACATAATTTCTGAAGATGCTGGCATGAAGTTTTGCATGGCACTAATGAGAAAAGTCTTGGATACACAAGTCGAAAATGCGGATGAACCCGATATTAAAATTATGTCTCAGGTATACATGCCCATTAAAACAAAATAATTTTTTGACAAATTCACATTTTATAAATAGTGTCTTGTATAATCGTAAAAATTATAGACTGGGAACCTGTCTTTAGATTCCCAGCCTACAGTTTTGTCTATGCACTTCTATCAGCTTTCAGTTGTTTTACTTCTTCAAGAGAAAGTCCTGAAATATTAACGATTTCCTCCAACGCATATTTGCCAGCTGCCAGCATACGGCGTGCCGTAGCTTTCATGCCTTCACGGATGCCTTCCTGTAAGGATTCGTTTCTCATATCTTCCATGGCCTTACACATAATCTCGATTCCCTCCTTGCTTTCCTTGAAAAATTTCACCCTGCTTGCCAGGATTCCGTAGTACATATCTTTTGCGTCCGTACAGGAGAAGTCATGCATTAACTTCCCGATTGGCGTATCTCCACGGTAAGCGCCATTTACATACAGTATGTGCGAACCGTCCTCAAATCTTTCCCCGGTTCCTAAAAAGCACCGCTCAATCGGATAGAGCGGCAGCCCTTTTCCCATTACGTCATTCTCTGTAATAAAGATTACCCACGTTTCCGGCAGCTTGTCGAAGTCCTCGCCTTTTTCAAAAGGTTTGCGTCCATCATGCTGCTGTTGTACCTGGCTCTTTTTCTCCCGGCTCCTTTGTCGGAGCGCTGTACCTCCACGTTCAGTTTTGCCCCTGTGCTGTCTGTAGCCAGAATATCCAACCTCACTGAACGGTTCAGCAGGTTCTCCACAAATACCTGGGTGCGGACGTCCAGCACCTTTAAATCCGGTTTTTCCAGAACAATCTGCAATACCAGTTCTATGCTTGCCGTATCTCCCTCAAAACACTTTGTGAGGAAATCATCATCAAGCAGGCGAAAGCCTCTTAGCCTCTGTAAATCTTCCTGATGTTTCTGGTCTATCTGTTCCGTCACTGTCAATCTTCCCACCTGCTTTCCCTTCTGTTTTCGTATCTCCATACTACCATAAACCTCCTGATTTTACAAGCCGGGAGCCAGCGCATTTCTGATTCCCGGCCTGTTTCTATTATCGTTTTTACATCTGCTGTATCTCATTTTTCAGCATACGCTTGATTTTGTCGCTCATGGTTTCCCTGCTGGTCTTACTGAAATGAACCCTCACAATGTAGGTAGTCCGGCCAATCTTCTTCACCAGTGCGGGAGCGTCCTTAGCCGGTGCTGTGGTGGTAGTGTTCTCTGTAATTTTCTCGCTGCCCATAAATTCTCCTTTTCATGCAATCAGGTTTTGTTATTCCTTACTTACAATCTCCTTCGCCGCCGCTTTGGTCGCCATAGCTCCTTCCTCCCGGAAATTCTTTCCGGAAAAGAGAACCGGCGCACACCGTTCCAGTATGCGGTCATAAACCCTTGCGTGGGCAATGTCTGGCGGGTTCTTGATTTCTTCCAGTTTCAGGTTTGTCGTGACAATCAGCGGCTTCTTACTCCGATACCGGCTGTCAATAACGGTGAACATCTGCTCCATGGCATACTCGGTACTGCGCTCCACGCCTAAATCGTCAATGACAAGCAGGCTGTAATCGTCCAGGCTGGCGATAAAGGCTGCCCTGTCCTCGGCAAACACGCCGGTCAGCCGGTTCAGAATAGACGGGAAATTTGTCATCAACACCGGCACGTCACGGTCAAGCAGAGCATTGGCGATACAGCCGGCAAAAAAGGATTTCCCGGTTCCCACATCACCAAAGAGCAGAAGGCCGATATTGTCACGGTATGCCTCCTTCCAATGCTCCACATAGGCGTGCGCTTTCTCCATGATAGGATTCTGGCCGTTATCGTTGGAGAAAGTGTAATCATAAAGGTATCGGTCTTGAAGTCCCTGCGCCTTCCGGCGTTTGACACGCTCCATGCGTTCCCTCTGTTCCTCCATGGCTTTCCGTTCCTCCTGCGCCTTCTGCTGGCAGGAGCAGAGACAGCGGGGCATGAAATAGCCGGAGCCTCCGAACCTGGGCACAACAGTCTGGCGGCTGCCACGGCATTTCTTACAGTGGATAAGCCCGTCAGCCGGTTCTATGTATTCGTCCCCGGCAAGCTCCATATCCCCGGCGGCCCGATCAATGGCCGCCCGGACTTCTGCGGTAATCTCAATCATATGGTTTCTCCTTCCTCTACGCTGTAATCCCGGTTCCGGGCAGGCGGTTCCTCCTTCTTTTTGTCGGCGTTCGCCCAGCGCCGGATTGTGGCCGCATGGTTTTTATATCCTTTTCCGCTGGATTCCATGTACTCGGACAGCCGCTCAATGTACTGTTCCCAAAGAGAGGGAAGTTCCGTCTGGAGTTCTGCCAGTTCCGCAGAAGACAGAAACACATTCCGGTATCTCCCATAGGCGTGTGCCATATCCCCCTCTCTATTCTCTATACTCTTATCTCTAATCTCTTTATCTCTATACTCTAATATAGGCGGACATTTGTCCACCCGGCCATTGGACGGACAAATGTCCGTTTCCCCGGACGGGAGCAGGTTCTGGCGTTTCAGCCTCATGCGCTCCTTTTTCTTCCGCTCCCCCTCGCTGGACGACTGGCCGATCAGCAGCTGGATGTCGCTCATGTAATAGGCCCCGTCCGTCAGTATCTCCACAAGGCCAAACTCCTGGAATATCTTCAAAGCCCGCTCCACCGTGCCTACCTGATGCCGGGTAAAGGTGGCTATGGTCTGCACGGTATGGGGCAGGCAGTTATTCAGCAGGAGTACGCCGCTGCTTTTCAGCGACATTAAATACATCTTGAGCAGGAGATTGGAGTACAGAAGGCCGTCCTGCATACTCTCCAGGATGACCATGGTTTCGCTGTTATAAAAATTCTCTTTCAGCTTGAGGTAATAAAATCGTCGGTTCTCTGTCATTTAGTTGCTCCTTTTGTTCTGAATAGCTTTTTTACTCTGTACGCATTTTAAAGGGGCTTTGGGAGTGTCGGTGATAAAAAGTATTGCCTCCCCCCCCCGACACGCTCCTAAAGTGCTTGATTTACAAGGCTTTTTCCGCTCCTAAATGCGTAGGATCATGGTATCTTTTCCGCTGTCGTTCTGCCTCTTTCCTCCGGCGCACCCTGGCGGCACAATCCTTACAGTATTTCGCCCGGTTGGAGCCGGGCAGGAAAAGAGCGCCGCACTCGCTGCACCGTCTGCTTTCCAGCCGGTGGTAAAGCGCCGTTTCCAGCTGGTGGTCTAAGGGCAACACCGCCACACGGAACCAGTGGCAGAGCAGGGAGTGGGAAATGCTCTGGACACAGACGTACCCTCCCCCTCGTCAAGCACGATACACTGGCCATTGTCGTAGTTGCAGCACTCACGCACCAGCCGCCTCGCCCTGCGGTACTGCCGGTAGTCCATGGCCGGGATTCGCTCATGCCGCCTGTTTCCCATATCTCACCTTGCAGCGGCACAAAGGCGGCTGCCCCTCCCTGAAAAGGAAAACCGGCTCCGGCGCTTTCGCCCCGTAGGCGCTGGCGGCGTGGGCGGCACGGGTATCATTATGGTGATGGTGATTGTCATGGTGATAAACTGCTGTGTCATAATTCCTGTTCCTCCTTCTTTCTGGCTGGTTCATTTTCCGTCCTGGCCAACTGTTCCGCTGTCTTTTTCAGATTCTCCACCGCCTTGATGTCCTCCCGCATGGCTTTCATTTTCTGATACTGTACCGATTTCTCCGCTTTCAGGCGGTCGGCTTCGGCCTGCCATTTCTTCGGGGGGATTTCTTCGCCGTTAGCTTTCAGCTTTTCCAGATACCGGACGGCGGCCTCATATAACGCCAGTTCCGCACCGTGCTTCTGCTCAAACTGCTCCTTTTTCTTTCCCGGCTTCATCTTGTCAAGCTGGCGGCGGGTTCCTTTGTTCCTCTCGTATTTCTCCCACATGGAGAGATGTTCGCCCAGCACTTTGATACGCCGCTCGGCGGTGACAATCTTCCCACGAAGGGAATAGTAATCTTTGTTCATGGCGGCCACTTTTTCATAAAGCTGCTCCATGGAAGTAATGTGGTTGCCGTTCAGGAAATTGAACAAGGCGGCGCTTTCTTTCAGGTTCCTTATCTTCCCATACCGGGAGCCGGGTTTCCCTGTTAACAGCTGTGCCTCGTAAAACTGCGCCATGATACTGTCTTTTCCTTCCGATTTCTCTGCCTGCTCTTTCGTCCATTTATAGATCCGGGTAATCCGTGCCTTAATTTCTTTCAGCAGCTTATTGTCGGCGGCAATCTGGCGGTTGATGTTTCCTTTCTCTGTGGCAATGCCTTTCCGCTCCATCTGGCTGGCGGCAACTCCCAGATGGATAGAAGGTATCTTGTCAATGCCCTGACGCTCGTAGGAGCGGTGGTCAATCCGTTCCGGCCTGCCCGCTGCCTCCAACGCTTTGTTGGCGTAGGTAGCCCAGGCAGCCCTCCACTTTTCTACATTTCCTTTATCATTCCAGTCAGTGGTGTCCTCCCGGTGGTTCTTCCAGCCGCCTTTGCCATTGGGGATTCGCTGGCCGTTTTCGTCCAATTCGTAGACCTTCCGGCATTTCGCTCCCCACTGTCCGTCCTCCTTTAGAGGCCTGATAGTGAGCATGACATGGAAGTGGGGGTTGCCGTCTTTCTTGTCATGGATAGAGAAATCCGCACACATACCGGCAGCGACAAAAGTATCTCTGATGAAAGAGCGGGCAAGCTGTAATTGTTCCTCCCGGTTCAGTTCTACCGGCAGGGAAATTTCTATCTCACGGGCAAGCTGTGCGTCACGGGTTTTTTCAACCATCTCCACACTGTTCCAGAGAGTGTTTCGGTCTTGAAATTCCGGTTGGGCATGGGGTGGCAATATGATTTCAGAGTGGACTACGCAACGTTTCCGGGTGTAATCATGGGTAAGACCGTCCCATTCGTTGGTCATTTTGGTTCCGCTTCGGTAAGCGGCAGCGCCTACGGCAGACTTGGCCTTGCTACGCTTGATAATCTGGACGGGCATATGGAATATGGCTATGGCGGTTCGCCTCCTTTCGGGTGGGGATAGATTGGCTTCGCTGGAAAGGGCAGAGGCAAAGCGGGTGTCCTCTCTGGCGGAGCGCACAAGGGGTTTGGGGAGTGTAGCTCCCCATTGCGTCCAGAGGACGCCACGCTCCCGGCAGGGCGCACGCACCGGAACGGTGTATAAGTGCGCCGTTGGATTTTTAAGGCTGCTGCATATCTTGGCTTTTAGGCTTGTTTTTAGCAGCCGCACGACTTCCGGCAGGCAGGAAATGGCGGATAAAAATGCTTTGATTTCCTCGCCGGTCATGGCGGTAGCAGCAGGGAAGATACTTTCCAGAATTGCCCCATGCTCAATCAGGCGGCGTGTCCTGGCTTTCCGTTCTGCGTCCGTTTTCCGGTTCAGGAGAATCTTCTGGCGGTTCTCTAGCTGGCGGATTTCCGTCTTTACTTTTTCCTGCTGGTTTTTCAGCTTGCCGATATCTGGCATTGTAATCACCTCCTTTCGGGCGGCAAAAAGACAGCCGTTTCCGGTTGCCCTGCTGTGATTTGGATTCTGTTGTCTGTCACCGTTCCTGCACCAGCGGCTTCTTGTCCGGGTAGAGTTTACCGGCCATGACAGCGGCATGGTTCCTGATTTTGATTTCTCCCCGTTTCTCGCTGGCTCTGGCGTTTTTGTATCCCTCGTCAGAGAGGAAAAAGCGGTATCGCTCTCCGTGGAATCCCACCGGGCTGTCACTGTTCAGGATATCCACCGTTACCATGTGCCTTGTTTCCGGCAGGAACCGCTCCATGCCTGCCAGGTCATGCCCCTGCAGAACCGGCTCCCCCTTCCCGGATTTGGCGGCGGCAAGCCTCTGGCGGATAGAATGATCCCGCTTTTCGATAAAGGCGGCCCGGTTATCCGCAATAAACCGGCTGCACTCCGGCTCCGCCAGTTTTTTCAGTTTCCGTATGGCATTCTCGACAATCACTTTTGAGAGTAAATCGTCCTTCCGTTCCAGAACCGGCACAATCTCTTTCAGCCCGGCAAGGGTTTCTTCCTTCGTTGGCGCGGCATACTGGTAGAGCATTTCCAGTTCGCTTCTGGTAAAATTCATTTGCCTATTCCCTCCACTTCTTTTCTCAAAATAGTTTCGCATTCGCTTTAAGCCACTCTTAACGGTCTGCTGTACCACAGATACGCTCACGCCTTCCTCTGCGGCAATCTCAATCAGCTTTTTGCCGAGTATGTAGCGGGCATGGATACGCCTCGCCTGTGTATCGGTCAGATTATCCATAGCTTCGGACAGATGTTCCAGTGTAGCAAGGAAAAGCTGTTCTTCCTCCTGTTCCAGCAGAATCTCCTCCGGGGACTTGGCGGTAAAATCAAAGGCACAGTTTTCAATCCCGTCCTCACAGTCAAGGGAATAGTACGCCTTGTGATACCAGATTTTATGGGTTCGGTTGTTTTCCTCCCTCCGCATAAGCAGCAGAGCCTCGGCCACCTCGTCCGATACCTCAATCAATGTGTCCGTGGCAAAAAGCGGGTAATAATACTTTTTCAGGTTGATTGTCTGCATAGGCCGCACCTCATTCCATCTGCTGGCGGCTGTAAAACTCACGCATATATTTCAGCCCACGGTGTACGGAACGGTTCACCACGCTCTTGTCAACGCCTTCCTCTCTTGCGATCCGGGTGAAATCTAACCCTCTGATGTAGTAGCCTTTCACACGCCTTGCCTGCATGGGAGTGATAACGGAAAACGCCTCGTCTAGCATGGCAAGCAGCTTTTCATAGGTAGCCTGTTCCTCTTTCATCAGGATAATTTCTTCCGCTGACGGGCTGTGTTCCAGTGCGTATTTCTCTGTCCAGTCAAAAGCGTCCAGGGAGTAAAATGCTTTGTGGTAGCGTGTCCGGCGGTCATAGTTGTACATCTCCCGGGCAGACTGCACCATGACCTCGGCCACTTCGTCCGATACCTCCACAAACACGTCCCCGGTGTAGTAGGGGTAACAGTACCTTAGATTGATTGTTTTCATGGCTGACCTCCTAAAATGCGGAGAGGACAGGCAGCGGTTTCCTGCTTGTCCTCCCCGATAATGTGATAGGGAAAAAATTCCCTTCACTGGTTAGCCTGAAATCAGCCAATCGTAGGGTCCGTATCAGAAAAATTTTTTGATTTTCTTCCGTACCGCCTCAATGCTGTCCTGTATGGCAGCTTTGGAGCAGCGACAAAGCCCGGCAATCTCGGCATAGCTCAAACCGTCCAGTGCGTAGAGCAGGAACCGGTGGCGCTGTGCCTCGGTGCAGAGCGCAAGGGCGGCTTTAATCTCCAGCATGGTTTCTTTCCTGCACACCCACTGTTCCGGCGTCTGGTAGTAGCAGGAGCGCCCTTCGGTGAGGACTATGTACTCGTCAAACTCCCGGCTGTCCCAGTGCCTCCGTTTCTCATGGGCAAGGTTTTCTTCCTTGTGGTCGGCTTTGTCCAGGTACTCGTATACTTCGACTGTGACCTCCACGGACAGGGCTTGTCCGTCTATGTTGATGATGACTTCCATCTTCCTTTCCTCCGTTCAGATTTTTTGCAAAGATTTCTGAACGGAGTAGGGCGGGGAACGGCAGCTCGCTGACTGTTTCAATCGGAAATAGAAAAAGGCACTCAAGCAGATAAAGTAATCTGCAAGTATGCCTTTAAGATAAATCCTTATGGTGAACTGTAATTCACTTACAATCCCGTGGTGGTTTTCAGCTAAACACTGAAATTCATACCGGGTATATCAATTTTTAAAATTGTCCTGTCTTTCAAATCACATCTCCTTCGGAAGATATGTATCTTAGTTCATATAACTGCGGAACCGTGTTGAGTTCAAATGAGGTAAAGTGTATTGTAAAATACTTATGAGGTGAACCGCCATGCAAGAATTTTCTTATCCATTGGGGGATGCCATTAAAAGGGCACGGGGAGAGCTGGGACTGACGCAAAGCCAGGTAGCTGAAAAAAGCGGCATTGACGCACGTACCGTAATGAACATAGAGAACTACAAGGGAAATCCTAAAATGGAAGTCCTATATCCTTTGGTTCGTGCGCTCAAACTGGATTCCAGAGAGATTTTCAATCCTGAAATGAAAAGGGAAAGCCCTGCAATCCGCCAGCTTCGATTTATGATTGAGGAATGCAGCGAACAAGAGTCTGCCGCCCTTATCCCAATCATTGAATCCGTTTTATCTGTACTAAGGGCAAAAGGAGCCATTGAAATTGAATCTGATACATAACATGAGAGAGAGCCTGCATTCCCGTACCAAAGGAAGCAGGCTCTCCGCATTATGCGTCTGGCTCTTTGCTTAACGTCATTTTTAGCTGTACTACATTAATTTTGATTTCCTTCCTGCATTTCGGGCAGAAAAGCGGAAAATTCAAAAGTACTGTATCCCCATACACCTTCGTCCTTGTCTTACCGCCACAAGCCGGACAGTGAATCCATAAGGATTTATTTTTCATTACATCACACTTTCTTGATACCAATTCCTACTCTGCGGCTTGCGTCTGGTTTTAGAAATCAGCATACCTTACCCATTCATGACAGTTCCTATTTTTCCGGTGTTCCTGACTGCAAAGCCATATGGGATTCTTCAATGGACAGTTTTTTGTGAAGATTCAAAGCCATAAATACGGTGATAATGGCAGCCAGGACATCAGCAACCGGCTGGGCGTAAATGACACCGTTTAATCCTAAAATCCCTGGCAGGAACCAGATAACCGGCACAAAGCAGATTCCCTGTCGGCAAGCGCCAAGAAAGCACCCCTCTTTTGCCTTTCCCATTACAAGAAACAGGAAAGAGTACACGGTATAAAATCCAAAAAGGATAAATGACAGACCATTTGCCCGTAACGCCGCCGCACCAATCCGAATCATTTCAGTATCTCCTTTTGTAAACAATGCCATAATCTGTGACGGGAATACAGCGGCTATCAAACCAAAAGCCACACAGAATATGGTTGACCACAGAACAGAGGTTTTAATCGCTTCATACAAGCGGTCAAACTTTTTTGCTCCGTAGCTGAATCCGGCGATTGGCTGGAATCCTTTCAAGAAACCGAAAACAATCAAAGTTCCCATAGACATAATTTTTGTAAGCGGCCCCATGGCGGCAAGGGCAGAGCCGCCATATTCTTTTGCCCCATTGTTTATCATACTGATAGACATACTGGTCAGAACTTGAAAGAGTAATGTGGGAATCCCTATTTTCAAAATTTCAGACATTATTTCCTTTGAAAAACAGCAGTCTTTCATGCGAAAATGGAATATGCTCTTTTTCCGGAAGATATAGCACAGGTAAACCACCGTGGAAATCACCTGAGAAATAGCCGTGGCAATGGCTGCGCCGGCAACTCCAAGATTCAGGACGTAGATAAAAATGGGGTCTAATATCACATTCAGGACAGCGCCTGCCATTAACGCACACATGGCTGTCTTTGCAGCTCCCTCACTGGACACGATATTATTCATTGTGACATTGAAAACATTAAAAATGGAAAACGTGATGTAAATGCTGGTATAGGTAATCGCATAAGGCATAACGCTTTCCAATGCGCCTATCTGATTTAATATTGGTTTCAGAAATATGACGGAGCCTATAATAACAATCGCTCCAATCAATACACTGCTGTATAAAGCTGTACTGGCTACCTTATCAGCGGTATCTTTATCCCCTCGCCCCAACAGCCTGGAAAGATATGCCGCCGCCCCGTTCCCGAAAAGCAGCCCCAGGCCGACAACAATCTGCCCCAAAGGAAAAGCTACTGTAACCGCCCCCATCTGATCCGTACCTAATCCACCGACAAAGTAGGTATCTGCCAGATTATAAAGTGCGTTAATCAGCATACCTATCATGGTTGGCAGTCCCAGTGCCAAAAGAGCCTTTGGTATTGGCACAGCCCCAGAAGTTCCATTTTCTTGCTTTGCTCGTTCATGTCGTTTTCTCCTTTCGCTTGACTAATGCTATTATTTATACTACTATAAATTATAACAGTTGCGCAACAGGGAATATATTACTATAATTTATAGTATCTGTCAAGTGTTAAAGGAGAGCGAATATGGCCACAATCGACCTAATTGTACTGGGAATTTTAAAAAGGGAATCTTTAAGCGCCTACGATATTCAAAAACTGGTTGAGTACCGTAACATATCCAAATGGGTAAAAATCAGCACTCCCTCAATTTATAAAAAAGTCCTTCAACTGGAAGAAAAAGGATTCATTAAAAGCCGTATTGAAAAAGAGGGAAAAATGCCGGAAAAAGCCGTCTATTCTCTAACCCGGCAGGGAGAGCAGGAATTTGAAAAACTTATGCTGGAAATTGCCGCAAAGTCCATCAACATTTATCTGGATTTTAATGCTGTGATTGTAAACCTGAACAGCCTCTCACAAGAAAAACAGAATGTATGTCTGGCAAATATTGAGAACAACATCAAGCAATTAAAATCCTATCTGGAAGAAAACTTTCTTGCAAAGGAAAATATACCGGACGTTCCTGAAAACGGAATGGCAGTTCTGCAGCAACAGCTTATTCTTGCCAGGGCAATCGAAACATGGATTTCTTCTCTGAAAAAAAATGACGGTAATTCCGGCCTGGATAATACAGAAACATGATTTTATCAGCGCCAGACAAAGAGAGGCGGAAGGATACCTTTCTTCTGCCTCTCTTTGTTGTTCCCTGTTTAATTGTAAATCAGTTCATACAGAATGATTTCCTCTGCCTGCGCCTTACAGTTATTAGCCAGCCCTACCCATTTCATCTGTTCGGCTGCTTTCAGTTCCTCGGTCACACCGGCGGCCTTCATCAGCTGCGGCATAAGAATATCCATTCGCTTATTGGCCGCCTCGTCAATCTCCAACTTTTGTATAAGTCAGTCCATTCATGTGTATGCCTCCTTGTCTTTTCTGTGGTATGCCCGCCGCCTACATAGCGGCTCTGGCTGGCATTGGTGCTTTTTGGGGTTCTTTCTTTGGCAGGCTGCTGGCCGGGATAAACACGCCTTTTTCCATATCCTCGGCATGGATAGCGGCTTTTTTCGCCTCGATTTCAGCCTTTTTCTTTGCTTTGATTTTATCCTCGTACCGTTTCTGCGTCCCGTTGGCCTTTCGCCGGAGATACGCCTGGTGCAGCTTGTCCTTGCGTTCCTCTTTCTTCCGCAGGGCTTCCAGTTCCTCCGGCGTAAGGTTCACTTCCCCGAAATGGGGCGGTATGTACCTCCCGACAAAATTGAAGTAAATCTCAACCTCCTGCGTGGTTTCAATACTGCCTTTCCGGTCACGCTCATGGACAAGGATTTTCTCCACAAACTCATTCAGCATGGTGGTAGTCAGGTTGTCAAAATTCTCATACTTGTCAACAAGGGCGATAAATTTCTCCGCTGATTTCCGGCTCTGCTCATATCCGGCGATTGTCTTTTCCAGTTCGGCAATCTCGCCGGAAAGGGATTCCTGCTCCTTTGCGTACTGTGCGTCCAGGGCGGCATATCTTGCGTCTGGCAGCTTGCCCAGCACATTGTCCTCATAAATCTTGCATATCAGTTTTTCCAGTTCCCCGGCCCGTTTCTGTGCCGCCGCCAACCGTTTCCGCTTTCTGGTGATGTCACTGGCCTGCTGCTCGGCCTGGGTTTCCTGAACCGCTTTGATAAACTCTGCCCGGTCATTTCTGGAATACTCCGCAATCGCCCGGAGCATATCGGAAATCAGTGTCAGGACGGCGCTTTCGTTGATTCGGTGCTGTGTGGAGCAGAGAACGCCAACCGGAACCTTGCTATATTGGGAACAGGTATACTGTGAGATACGCTTGCCGTTGTTGGTGCGGTGGACGTACATCTTGCCGCCGCAGTCGGCACAGTAGAGCAGGCCGGTGAGCGGGGCGGCTTCTCCCCAGCCGTCCGGGTAACGCTTCACATTGGAACGGATTCTCTGCACATTCTCAAAGGTTTCCGGGGCGATAATGGCGGTGTGGGTGTCCTCGAAGATTACCCATTCATTTTCGTCAACGTAGTGGCTTTTCTTGTCCTTGAAGTGCTTGCGGGTCTTGAAGTTGATGGTATGGCCTAAATACTCACGTTTTTTCATGATATTGACAATAGTAGAAGAGCCCCAGCCATAAGGGTCTTTAAACGTCTTGGACTGATTCACGCCCTCCCCGTAATGGGAGAGGTGCAGGGAAGGTATCTCAATCTTTTCCCGTGACAGCCGGTTCGCAATCTGGTAGGGGCCGTATCCTTCCAAAGTCATAGCGAATATCCGGCGCACCACGTCAGCGGCTTCTTCGTCCACAATCCAGTGTTCCCGCTTTTCGTCCCACAAGTAACCGTAAATAACCGTGCCGGTCAGGTGCTTGCCGCTCATGCCTTTTGCCTTGAACACGGATTTAATCTTGCGGCTGGTATCTCTGGCGTAAAATTCATACATGATATTCAAGAACGGGGTAAAATCATTCTCTCCGTTGGCGCTGTCCACTCCGTCATTGATGGCGATCAGCCGGACGCCTCTCTGCCGCAGGATTTCCATGACCTGGCCGACTTTGAGATAGTCACGCCCCAGGCGGCTCATGTCTTTGATGATGATTGCCTCCACGTTTCCGGCCTCCACTTCCTCCATCATGGCGGTGAATCCGGGGCGGTCGAACCGGGTTCCGGAGATTCCATCGTCCGTGAAATGGGTCGGGTTGGGAAAACCGTTGCGGCGGGCGTAATCTTCCAGCATGGATTTCTGGTTGCTGATGGAGTTGGATTCCCCATTCAATTCATCGTCACGGCTCAACCTCTCGTATAATGGAGTGATTTGGGGTTTTGTCATAGCGTCTGCCTCCTTACATGAAATATGCTCTAAATGTGTCCTTCACTAACCATGAGAAAATCTCGTGATTAAGAAGTCATTTAGAGCATATATCACCCGCCGCAAGTTTATACTTCTTATACTGGCGGACAGCGAAATGATCCGGGTCTTTTTCCTCCGGTTCGTCAAACAGAAGGTCAACGGCGTTCTTGAAATTCTCGTCATCTTCCCTTGCCTCGCTTGCGTCAATCATATCAATCAGCATTGCGAAATTCTGTTCTTCCTCCGGGGCCTCATACCAGATGTAGGCGATAAGCGCCGTATAATACAGCTTCTCGGCTTATGGTGATAGGTAAGCCTACAGTTTCTAATGTTTCCGGCTTTTCCCCCACCCCGCACCGTGCATGACGGCTTTCCCGTCACACGGCGCTCCATCAACAACAATTCGCACACGTTATCACAAGTTATTACCATGAACATTTTTTTAAAGTGGTCTGCACCTGTTTCTGCCGAAACCGATTAGGCAGAAACAGGCGGATTTCCCGCTTCTTTGCGGAGTTTATTGAGTTTTGCAAGTTGGCGTTTGTTGAGGCTCAATTCAGATAGATGTTTTGCTATGGTCGATTCAGATGTAGCGTGGATTAAAATATGTACGCTTTCCCGGACAATAATCAGATTTTGGTAGTTATCCCTGCCACCCCTGTTCTTCGGTAACTTATGGTGGCAATGAATATCTCCCAAAGATTCAAACACTTGACCAGTAACCGCACACTTTCCATATTGCGCACAAAAGAGCGATAGACGGTTATCCGCATACGCGGCACTTTGCTCGTGGACTTCCTGCCGCAAAAGTGCCCTGAGCATCTTGGTATCAAAACCAAGGTTTTCATGGATTTCCGCTCTGCCTTCCGGCGTGTATTTCTGAATAGACCTTTTCTTGCACATAGGGGCCTTAGTACGAACATAGCTGATGGGAGCAACAGGAAGATTTTTGATGTAACGCATCAATTTAGAGGAGCTATAGCGGTCTACGACAGCACCACCAATATTATCTTTCGGCTCCTTTTTCAGCCTGTCGCCCAGACGCTTCATAGTCCGGGTGACCTCGTAGCCTATGTCACGAAAATCAAGACTGACCCCTGTTGCCATCTGGTAGTAATTGTGTTCACCCATGACGAAAGCATTATAATTCAAAATCGCTCTTGCCTCCGTCATGCCCTTTGGCGGACGGGCTATATTCTTGATTTTCTGTTTGGCCTCGGTTTTAATCCTCTTGACGGCTTTTTCGCTAACGCGCGATTGAACCACCAGCTTGTTCTTTTTCTTCGTGAGCCTCATTTTGATACCAAGAAACTCGGAGTAATGCTTATTGAGATTTACCACCCGTGTCTTTTCCGGGGATACGTCCAGCCTCAGCCGTTCTTTCAGCCATTTGGTGACCGCAATCAGCGTCCGCTCTGCGCTGTCCTTATTCTGACAGAATATACGAAAATCATCAGCATATCGAACAATGTGCATTTCTTTCAAGCGGGTTGTACGCATAGCGCGGTACCCATGGCTTTTGTCGAATACGGTGTTGCCGCCTAACTGTCTGTTTCTGCCCCGCGCCACAGCCATCGGGTTGTCTGCCCATTGGCTTTCTACCCACCAATCCAGTTCGTTCAGCACGATATTTGCCAACAGAGGCGAGATAATACCGCCCTGAGGCGTACCTTTAACGGGGCCACCGTTGTGCCGTTCTCTAACTGGATAGGGGCTTTTAATATGCGCTTGACAATGTAAATCAGTCGTTTGTCACGTATTCCCAGCGCCCACATCTGCTTAATCAGTTTCGAGTGGTCTACGTTATCGAAAAATCCTTTGATGTCAAACTCGGCAACATAGTGCAAATGAGATTGCTGCATATGCCGGTAGGACGCGGCTATGGCTTGTTCACAGTCTCGGTTGGGCCGGAACCCGTAGCTATTCTCGCTGAATTTTGCCTCACAGATTGGCTCCAGAACCTGGAGAATACATTGCTGTATCAACCTGTCCCAGATACATGGAATACCCAGCGGACGGGTCTTGCTTGGGTCACTTTGCTTTGGAATCTCTTTTCTCCGTACAGCCCGTGGGCTGTAATTCTTGGTAATGTTGAGAACCTTTTGGACTAACATTTCCGGGGTACACTTTTCGACAGCTCGGATGGTCAGCCCATCTGTGCCAGGTGTCACGCTTCCGCCGTTTCCCTTGATGTTCCGATAGGCAAGTAAGATGTTGTCTTTACTGAATATCAAACCCATCAGACTGTCAAATGCTTCGCCTTTTGCAGCTTTTGCATATAACCTGAATCCGTGAACATCGCCGCGAATATATGAGGCACGTTGTTTTGTCATCGTTGATAGTTCCGTTTTAGCATTGTACCTTGAAAATCATATATATTAGAGGTCGGCAAACAGACCACAGTGCATATGCCTGTGCTGTATCAGCTTATTCAGTTATTGACTATTAAGACACGGAAGCGAAACTGTCGTAAATCCGCTTGAATGTGAACCGCCATCGGTTGCTTCTGCCTATGGACAGTACCAGACGTCCTGCATGCTCAGTTAAATGGCCTGCAAACTGCATCAGGTTACTGATGATTGTGCGTATCCTGCGTCGGCGGACTTTCTTCCGTCCCGGGTCATCACGCTTTTTCAGCGATTCCTGGCCTACAATTCTCAGGATATTATAAGCAATGATTGTAAGTTCAAGCACAAGCTTGTTGCTGTCAAATTTTCCCGATGGAAGTCTTTCCACATCCATATCTGTCTTTATCTCGCTGTGGTACTGCTCACTTTCGCCGTGTGCGTGGTAAAGATCTATAATGTTCTGGTCTGACAAAGGCAGATTTGTCCAATATGTGTCAAGCTCAATATCCGGAACAATGAAATACTGTCCATGCTTATCAATAGTACGTTCGGTGATTTCATAGATGGTGCGTATGCCTGCCGTCTTCTCTGTTTTATTAGGAAGCGTGTAGGTTACATCGCGGAATGTCTGCCCGATGTAAACGGTCTTTCCATCCCTCGGTTTTTGGATATTCGTACAGCAGTCCTTCACAGATGCAAGCCATTCCTCCTTGCTTTCCTGCCGTGGATTACGCTTGATGATGAAAGACACATTGTTGTACCTGTAACTCTCTTCCATAAAGATGCCAATGTTCTCGGATGCATCATTGCCGGAATCAAGCCGGATGAGTAATGGTTTATCGGTCAGCTGGCGGCACAGCTCAATTGTCTCGCGCAGGAAATCCGGTGTTTCTTTCTGGCAGTGCTGTTTCCCAACGCGGAGCTGCGTATTGACAAAATAACCTTCTGTTCCTATATAAGCCATGATTGGTGCATAACCATCAAATCCTTTATAGGTACGGGAAACGCCCTCCTTTTTGGTCTTTGAATTATCAAACGGAGTGACGTCAATGTCCACCGGCACATAGCCATTTTCAAGTGCGGCAGGTTCGATCTTCATCTCACGCAGCATGTCGATATTTGCCTGAAGGATATCTCCACGCAGGGAATCGCCAATCATATCGAAACGCTGGCGGAGGGTTTCTGCGGATGGAATCGCATATGCGATTCCAAGGGCATATTTGTAATAGTCGGGATCATCCATCATTTCGCGGACGGCTTCGTACTGCGGTTTGCCCTGACAGAGCATACCAATATAAGTCAGGAGAATGTCACCATTTTTTATCTGCTTTTGCAGATACTCATTCGATATAGGTGCCCGATTAATCTTTTTGACAAAGTTGCTTTTGCCAAGAATCTGTCCCACAAACACAAGTCCGCTGGGTGTAATTAATCGTTCATCACTGAACTCTATATGTATGGTTTTCATTGCAGTACTTCCGTATAAATTGATACCTTTATTATACAGGATATGGTACTGCAATGCATTAAAAAATGAAATATTTGCCATAACCCATTGGGTTAAATACTTGAAATACGCAAATGCTCAGCAAAACAGCATAAGTACTAGCTTTGGATTTGGAAATGCGAGGCTGGGTTCACGGATTCAGGTATAAATAATCATCCGCAACAAACATCATATCGCAGATATTGGACGCACAGCCGCCGATTGCAACTATTTCATCCCTTGTAAGGCCTGTCTTGCTCAGGGAATTAGCTTCTATCGTTGTCCGCAGCACGGTTGATGCCTTTTCCAGTTTTAATGCTGCTTCTGAAATAACATCCTGAAATTCCAGATTATGCACATCCGGCTCCTGCTTTGTTTTCCCTTTCAGATACCCCAGCTTGAAATCGGTCAGTATCGCCCGCGATTTTCCCATCTGTGCATAGTCGGCTACTTTCAAAAGCAGGAAAAAATCATTTTTCTTTTCAGTGTCCATCATGTCTATTGCCGTTTCGTCCGTAATTTCTGCCGTCTGGCGTTTGTAGCTGGCAAGGATGCTTTGCAGTTCTTCCTTTGTTGGCTGTTTTCTTTTTTTCTTAAAAATTCCCATAAAATCATGTCCTTTCTTTAAAAACTGTTGATTGTGTAACGTCTGTGTTGTTCCTTTTGTTTTAAGATTTTTTTGCCATTTCTTTTATTTTTCAGCCGGATATGATACAATATTTCAGTATCCGGCTTTTGTGATTTCCGGGTTACTTGCCCTTGTCAGAGGTTGCGGCTCTGTGAGGGCATTTTTTATTTTCTCTGGTCTGCATACACTTCCTTTCTGTGGCTCGCCATCTATGACGAATGGCATTGTTTACGGTTCCTTGCTTTGTCCGAAAAACATACAAAGCATTGTTTTAGGCTGTCAGATAGCCAGATAAGAGAATAGATGTTATCCCACAAGAAAATGGGATGAAAAGTAATTTTCAAAATACCTAATCTTCAATAATCACAATATCCTTTGCCGATAAGTCCAATGCTTTACAGATAGCAGGAACAACTTTTACTCTCCCCATTCCGTTACCATTCAGCGCATTAGATATTGCCTGTTGGCTTACGCCGCCTTGCTTGGCTATCTCTGTAGCCGTCAAGCCTTTTTCAGCCATTGCAAGGTAGATTTTCCTTTTGTCTAACCTCATTTTCATTGTTCTACCTCCGTTTTCTTTAACTTCACAAGTTTTATATTGTATAAACACAATATCACAACATATAACTGGTGTCAATGTCAAAAACAAGTATTTTCTTGTTATTATTGTAGAAATGTGTTATATTGATTTTGGAGGTGGTAAAATGGGCGTTAGCGAACGCATCAAAAATGTCAGACAAAAAAAAGGACTTTCGCAAAAGGAACTAGGGGCATTACTTGGTGTTTCTCAACAAATGATAGGACAATGGGAATCCCCAAGAGCAAATTTAACTTTAGAAACGATGCAAAAATTAGCCACCGCCCTAGAGGTATCTTTATCTGACATAATGGGTATAGAGGAATTTAATAAACTCGTTGAAACAAAATCGCAAATAAAACGTCAAATTGACAACGGTATAATAACAACACTTCCCTCAAGTCTACTTGATAATTATTCAAAACTCAATGATACAGGAAAACGTGAAGCAGATAAAAGGGTACAAGAACTAACCGAAATACCACGTTACACCCAAAAAGAAAACAATGCGCCAGATAAAGAAGAATGAGGAAACAAAAATTACTTGCGTCCTGCTCCCGGATGTGCTATCTTAGATATAAGAAAAGGGAAAAGCCATAGAAGCGGCTACCCCTCCAAATAACAAATTACTTACCTCTACAATTTGCGTTGTAAAGGCAAGCCGTCACTATTGGCAGTAGTGGCGGCTATTTCTTTTTTCCCTTGTAAATCTGATAAAGCAAATTCGCAAGGGCAACAATGAGTATACCTATCTGAATTAAATCCTGATATGTAACGTACATTGAATCGCCCTCCTTTCTTTCGTCTGGAGGGCTACTTTGAACCCTCCGAAAAAATAAGAGGGGTAAAGCCGCCTGGCTCTATGACTTTTCCGTATTGACAATATAACACATATTTCTCTATCGGGCAATATCTTTTTAGGCGTGGTTCATTTGGTCTACACCTATTTTCAGCTTGTGGTTCATTTGGTCTACAAGCTGAATTTTGCACTCTCCTTCATTTGAAAGCAAGTCTGGCTTTTCCGAATTTCGTTCAAGCCTTTTTCTGTGTATTTCCTCAATTTCCGCTAAATGTCTTTTATATCGTTTTTCTGCTTCAATTCGTTTTTCTGCTAAATACTCCACAATGGAAGTGAATTTGTGTTCCCGATAATTATTCAAGCCGCCTCGGAATAGTCCGGCTTCAGCAATATCAAACCTTTCCAATAGTTCACGCTTTGCCTTGCTCATCCGCAACCGCCGCAGTCCTTTTTCCTTTATCTGGCGTATTCTGTCTATGGTTACGCCTTGTTCTCGTGCAACTGCCGACATTGTTTTATTGTGCAGGAAAATTTCTTTGATTATGTCATTCTCCCTTGTGGCTGTGTAACGCTCCACAATGCCCCATAATTCATTTTTAGAGTATTCAGAGTATTTTATCAACTGTATCATTTTCAACGCTTAAATCGGCTTGTAGCGTATCCGCAAGTGTCAAGCTGTTGTCCTCTGCTATCGGCGTATCTAAACTTATTACCGATTGCATATAGCCTTGTATCTCCTGCACTTCTTCCACTGATACGCCCGATAAAGCTGCTATCTCTGTTGGTACTGGCTCTCTGCCTTGCTCCTGCCTTAACTGGCTTGTGGCTTTCCGTATGCGTGACATTTTCGCCCTCGTGTGGGTAGGTATGCGGACGGTAGAACCGCAATTTTCAAGATACCGCTGTACTGATTGTTTTATCCAGTATTGTGCAAAAGTCATAAATTGCACGTTTCTATCTGTTTCATAGCGTTTTACTGCCTCCAGTAATCCGAAGTAGCTTTCTTGCAATAGGTCG
This sequence comes from Eubacterium plexicaudatum ASF492, assembly GCF_000364225.2. Classification (GTDB taxonomy): domain Bacteria; phylum Bacillota; class Clostridia; order Lachnospirales; family Lachnospiraceae; genus Eubacterium_J; species Eubacterium_J plexicaudatum. The sequence continues at coordinate 457,395 of NZ_AQFT02000001.1, read as the reverse complement.
GCTTCACACTCATAGGCGGTATAAGGCTTTATGAATTTTTTAATCAATGGCAGATTGCTTTCGTACAGTAATTGCATATTATTTGTTGTGGAAAAACCGTTCCTGATTTCAGAAACAATTTGTTCATTCGTCATTGTAATACACCTACCTTTAGATTATAATTTGAGTAGATGTATAGGAGATAAAAGGGAAGTATGTATTTTCAGGGTTCTTTCTGATGTTTGGGTAACTCCATCTATTCTCATTTTGCTTTACTAAGCCAGTTTAGTGGTTTATAGCAAATCTTGAGAATGTGCTGATACCCAAAGTACAGAAAGAACCATTTTCAGTGCTACTTCCCTTTTAATTTGCCAGGGAAAAGGTTACTCCGCTGTTGTGCCACCCTCCGGCTCTGCACTGCTCCCGAAAAGTGTATTTTTCTCCGCTCCGCTCATTTCTTCCAATGCTCGCCCAATAAAGGTATTTTTCTTATATGTTTTCGTGATTTCATGGCGTAAAAACTCATTTTCCGGCTCTGAACCCATAGCAACACGGTTTATATACTCTCGCAACTTTGTTTTTATATTCTCTGTGTCCTGCATTGTCTTAATACCATTCATCATTTTTACCGCCCTTGCGTAGCGGTCAGCTTTTCCGCCTTTCCATTCTGCCATCACATCAGAAATTCCGGCAACCTCATAGGCTTCGCTTCTTATGCTGTCATCTATGGCAAGTCTGTAAAGCAACATATTTTTTGTATCTTCCTTTTTCAGATTCCGCAAACTGTTGGAAATTGCACACGCCTTTGACATCTGCCCGGACATTGCCTGGATTTTATAATATGCTCTTTCGGCAGCGTCTGCTTCTGATAAATCCTTTGTTCCATTGTTATAAATCCTTACCGCATTATCTAAAATGCTGTCATTAAGATACAAAAACCTTGCTTCCGATGCTTCCCTTGTCTTTTCTGTCAAGCTGTAATGCTCTAACAGTAAATCCAGTTGTCCGCTAAGCTGGTCAAGCACGTTTAATTTCACATCTAAGGAAGAATCAAGCGGCAAATCAGTAACCGGGATTCCGTTTTCTTCTGCCAGTGCCGCAACCGCACGTTGTACCCAATAATTGCTTGAACCATGTTTAGAAAGAATCTGCTTCAATTCTTCTGTTGTAACCGGGATTCCCCGAAGTGCGTTTACCCTTGCAAGTGCTTCTGTGTTGATAGTTCCAACGCCTGTGCGCTCCCATTCTTTCATGTTCTCAATTTCTTCTGCCGCCTTTTTTGCCGCTTTTTCCCTTGCCCCAACAATCGCCACATCAAAATTAAGTTCAATCTCCTGTTCTTTTTCTAAATAAGGCTTAGAACCGGGGATATAGCCGCTCTTTAAAAGCTCCAATTCTTTCTTTTTTGTTTCCGTTGCGTCAATAAATTCTGCCTGATAGCGGCTCCGTACCTCTCGCAATAAATTTGTTAAATCGTAAATATTTGTCATAATAAAATTACCTCGCTTTCTTTTAATAGCCTTTTTTTATTTTTAAGGGGAAAATTTTTCATTCCCCCTTATTCGCCCTGCTTTCCTGTTTCTGTTCTTCTTTGATTTCTTTCATATTCTCATAGCTGTCTTTCAATTCTTCATCATTTGTGGCAGCAATCCTTTCTTCTATCTTTTTTCTAAGATATCGGTTGTCAAAATTATCCCATAAAATACCAATGCGCTCTTGATGGGATTTTGCATTGTCGGCTTTCTTCATTGCCACGCCTGCCGCCTTTACAAGTTCGCCATCCGTTTTAATGAACCTGTCAACAACATTCTTAACGCCTGTAAATTGCATTGTTGGGTCATGTAGTGCCGCCGGGTCTTTTTCTGCCAGTATGGAAAGCATTTCATCCTGTATATCCGGCGTTGATGTACGAAGCATATTAGCAAGCACAAAACTACGGTCTAAAGAACTTCCTTCATTCAGTGCTTTTGAAATCATCCGCTTTGCCTGTTCCCGGCTGTCCAGACGTACACCGGAGTAGCCATTTGTATATGATTCTTCCATTTTGTAAATATACTTGTCAGAAGATGTAACAGGGAAGCATTTATTTTCGCCGTCATATCCGTCAATATATTCTCTTACATTCTGTTCCAATGTTTGCAGGATTTCCAGCTTTACAGACAATGGCGGCTGTACCATGCTGTCCATTATCCCGCACTTATCGGCAACCCGTTCAAGAAGTCGGTCAATCCAGTACAATTTGCCTCCATAATGTTCAGCTAGCACCTTGTATTCGTCAACGCTTACTGTTTTAGTTTCCAGACAGTCCAAAACACTCATCATGGTTTTTGTTTCGTTGGAAATGACCGCTACTTTTGCCGTTTCAACGGCTCTTAGCTTCATCAAAGAATCCTCAAATTCCATCATTAAGTCATTTCTTGCCTTTGCAATTTCCGCTTCAAAATCCGGCACAATTTTATTTCGTTCTTCCAGAAGCAACGGACTTCCCGGCTTGTAATTGGCATTTAGGTTTCTAAAACGTTCTTTCCGTCTCTCTTTCGCTTTTTCATATCTCGCCTGGTATGTGTCCATAGTGATTTTTGCCATAGTGAAAATTTCAAGTTCTGTTTTAATCATTTTTACCTGCTTTCCGGCTTTTGCCTTTTTTATTTTTTTAATTTTGAAAAACCTTTTTCTTTAAAAATTTACTCTGGTAGCTTAATGAAGAACATACGTTCACTCTATAAAACCCCGCCACGGTCTTTCCGTAGCGTATAATATGCCCGTCACCCCCTCTATTCGCCCCATATATCGCTTAAATATAAATTTCAAACACACGCATTATTCAGTTTTCAAGGTACAATTTCATCAATATCGCGCATCCCTCTAAATAGGATTCAATGTCTAATCCCATAAATCACAGAAAAAATTCTCCACAATCTTGTCCAGATTTCACGCCTAAAATGATATGTACTTAGTATGAATTAGTGCTTATACCAATCACATTCGCTTGATTTTCAAGGCGTTTCCGCATCTGGTTTTATACTTTGACATACTTATTGACATACAATAACCATTTTCTTATAAGACTTTGATGCAAATAGCTTTGTATCAGCACAACCCATCAGGGAAATAATAGACTGCTGCCCTCTGCGGCTCTATAGGCTTGAAATACTCGTCCGGGTTTTCTCCAGCTTCTATCAATTCTTGCCGACATTGCTCTATCCTCTGTAAAAGTTCTTCCCGGCTCTTCCCAGTTATCGCCATCACATCATCTAAAGAGAAATACTCATGCTCATTAAATGCAGATGCAAGGCTCATTCTTAAACCGCTATATATAGCTTCTAATGACAAATCATAGTTTTGTATGCCATCATCTATAATCGGCTCTAATTCTGCTCTAGTAACGCTATATTTGCCATAATTCATAAGCAGATTGTTTATAACCATTTCTCTATCCATACATTTTCTACCTCATTCTTTCCTTACTTTAACCCACCCTATCCCCTCAAATTATCATGATCTAATGGTCATATTCCACTATTGTGTTTAGCTTTGTATCTGCCAGATAAGGAAGCGTTGCATTACTACCGCTATCCTCTGCCATATTACCCAACTTTGGAAGCTGTGCGGCTGTCAAAACGTGCGTTGTTTTCGTATTTGGTATATTTTCCTCAATAGAAACTGTGTCTTTATACGAACACCAGTTCTTTAAGAGGAATATCCCAACTGGCGGCGATACTTGACCGCTTAATGTCACTTGTTCTAAAAAACTGTCAATGAAACTTTTTGCCATTGATACAATTTCCTGCCGCTCCCTGTCGCAATCTTCCCCATTTGACCAGCGATATAAAGTAGTTCTGCTGATATGTAATGCCGTGCAAAGTGCTTGAACGCCCGGTCTGACACTGGAATCCTCGCAAAACTGGAAAAACATATCAATCCTTTCTTTCAATTCTAAGTTTGTTTCCGGCTTCCCCATGTCGTAAAGTTCCCTTAAACTGTGGATGATTGCTTTTACCTTGACCGGGTTCATCTCTGTTAGTTGTCCTTGTGGTGCTTTTCCTGCCATAATTTATTACCTCTCATTCTGAAAAAAATTATAAAATTCAATCTTTTTTAATTGACGTTACCTTTGTGTGTGACTTAGCCTATTCCTTACTCTTTCATTACTCTTTATTGCTTCCACAGAGGGGGGCAGCCATCACACACACCGTGGAAGCCTTATCATTACTGCATTTGTGCAAATATGTATTTCCCATGTAAAACCCTTAAAGAAATTATTTTTTATACAACCCATAGGAAATGCACACCACGCACAAACTATGTTTTTTCTTCCTTGCCAATCCGCTCAAACTCTGTCAATTCTGCTAGTATCAAATCTTTTGCAAATCGTGAATTATCGTACTTTTTGTACAGCTTGTCCGCATCAGCAATCACCGCTTCCCAAAATTCATCCTCATTGCAAATTCTATCAATATACTGCTTATGAAACTGCCAAATTTCACGATATACCTCGAAATAGTCCATATACTGTACCTCTCACTAATCAAATGGCAATGGCTCTGATTCATCAATTTCAATAAAATCTTCACTTGCAAAATCATACCCCCGAATAATGTTGCGAACCGTTTTGCCGTTCACTGTTCCGGATGCCTTGTAAATGTTCTTTGACTTCACATCATCAATAAAATTCCGCTTATTTTCTGTATGAAAACCGTTATCGTTGCACCATTCCTCATATTTTTCATATAAATCCTTAATAGCAATATTGCACCCTTTTTTCTCCACAAGGCAGTCATTGATAAAGTTTTGCATTTTATCAGAGGAATTAGCGTATTCCACTGTAGCCGCCCGGATATTCTCCGGCTCGTCCAACCCCTCTTTACAAAAAAGTAACCATCCAGAAATACACCAGTTTAAGATTCCGCTTAATGCATTGCCTGTAGATAATTTATTCTTTAGCGTTTTATCCTGTTCACTCTCCGCAAAATGTCGGTCAAATGAAATAACCTGTACCCGGTCTGACTTAAAAATAGTGGTATCACTGACAATAGGAAGATAATTTGTGTTACAAATCAGTTTAAAGCAAGGCGTAAACTGGAACTCGGACTGATGTAAAAATCTTGCCGATATGGTATCTCGTCCAGTCATACTTTTTAGCAGCGCAACATCTAAGGCCATTCTCTTTTGCGGTTCTGATGCAACTGCAAGCCGTTTTCCTGCCAGTTTTGCAATATCTGGACTTGCCGTCCGGCTGTCTGTATTATTTTTAATTGCCAATGTTTCTGCCCTGACTGATACAGCATAAGTTCCTAGCAAATTTGAAATTGTTTCAATCATTGTAGATTTTCCGTTTCTTGTTGTACTGCCAAATAAAAACCACATTTTTCAAGCCTTGTATCACCAGTTAGACAAATGCCGAATAGTTTTTGCAGATAACGGACTTTCTCTTGATTGCCCTCCATAACTTCATCAACAAATTTTTCCCACCGTTCACATGGCTTGTCCGGATCATACCGAACATTCGCAATCTGCGTTAATAGCAAATCCGGGTCATGCTTGATAAATTCAACACTATCTTGATGCAACACTAAAACGCCATTCAGACAATTCAGGATATACATATCAATATCACAATCTTCATTCTTAAAAAATTCAGATCCCTTGCATCCTGGATGATTGTATTTCGTTTTCGGTGTTCATTCCATGTTGCCGCATATTTCAGATATTTATTATCATCCTCTGATGCCGACACTGCATATTTGATAAGTGCTTTCGCCAGAATCTTTGTCATGTTCCGCACTTTCAAGCCGCCTAAATCAATCGCCCAATACTTCCCGTTAAATTCATACCATTCACTGGCCGTAGCATTGTATCTACACATTTTATTGAATATATCAGACAACAACCTTGCGGAACCTATGTCATCATGCGAATAAGTTCTGATTGCGTTTTTCATTTTCAGCCACTCAACAATACTTTCCTCTGTCACATCCCACCACCTCCCCGATATACGGTATGGCAATCCGAAATAGCTTTTTAATAGCCAGATTCATCTTTCTTTCATTCCTGTACATTCCCGAACTTCTGAATATATCACGCATAATGCCCTCACTGCATCCGCACCAAAAAGCAAGCATATTTGCAAACTTTAAATCTGCGCTGGATTGTGTGCCGTCACCAATTCCAAGACATTTCCAATTACCATTTAATAAGTCCGAAAATACTTGTCCATTCCTGCCATTTTCAGCTTTTTCTATAACTTCACGCTCCGACAGCAACAAACCACACTGTGGAAGCCTCCTTGTATTCTCTTTTTCCTTTTTTCCTCTGTTACAATAATTGTAAAGTATATCAATTCTCTGTTGTGCTTCTGATAAATCTACAGGATTGACAGCATTACCAGTTAAAGCCGCATACCGCCCTGTGGAATATAATTCAATTTCTTTTGTCTTTACTGCCTTTTTCACTGTTCCCAAAACAAAAATATGCAATCCGTTTCCGCTTTGCGATACTTCAATAAATGTATCTTTGAAATTATCAATTATGTTCTTTGCTAATGGCGTTAAAACCCCGTTATCGCTCCTACAATGGTCTAAATCAATGAATGTAATATCTTTATCAAGAACAAAGCCCAAACCGCCGTATTTGCCCGATTTAAGACCTTGCAAAGCATTTTCATATGATGTCCATGCCCTGCTGTTAGTTGTGCTTGCCCTGCCATTGTATAAAGCTGAATATGGTATTTTACGCTGTTTCCCTTTCTCATCTGTTTCTAACTTCCACAGTATAAAATTGCTGCGTTGCTTCATCTGTGGGGGAATATAGAAATCTGCCATGTTATCACCACTCATTCAGCATACACTTTTTCAATATAATCAAAAAATATGCTCTTTTTTATTCTGTAGCTTCTTCCTATCTTCCGCACTGCTCCACTTTCTTCTGCAATCTTCCTAACTGCGGTTGCCCCTAAATTAGATTCTTGGCAAGCTTGTGTTAAAGTAATTAACGTGCCATCTTGATTACGATTTTTTGCTAAATTCATTTTAAGTTCCTCCTGTTTCGTTATTATTTATTGCAATTACAGAATATCATGTTATAATGTGTATAGAAAATAAACTTTATACCATTTGCAGGAGGTTATATAATGAATAAGAGTATATTTAGTACACGTTTCAAGAAATGTTACCAAGATAAAGGTTGGACACAAGATAGAGTTGCTATGGAATTAAATGTTTCCGTTGATACAATAAAAAAATATTTGAGAAGCGGGGCAAAACTACCTCCGTTAGATACCACAAAGAAAATAGCAAAAATATTTAATGTAGATGTTGCTTACTTACTTGGTGAACAGGATTGCAAAAAACACCAAGAACAGACTATTTGTGATGTAACATCATTAGATACTGATGCTTCCGAGATTTTGGTTAATTTAAATGAACTTCTTGTTTCAGTTTTAAATGATTTATTAAAGCATCCTCGAATTGAAACATTACTTTTTTATATACTAAAATATGTAAATTCACACAACAAAGAAATCACTATAACTAATCCGATAAACCCAAAAGATAAAGAAACTATATACTCTGGCCGAAAACATCGTGAAATATTAAAATTTTCTACGACTGATGTGTTTGGCCAAATAATTGATGATATTTATGAGGAAAAACGTCCATCTGCTGAAAAGGCAATGTTATACCATATACAGAAAGAATTGTTGCTCGAAATTCAAAAAGATAAAAAATCATTCAATATCCAGAAGGAAGAGAAATAGTAGAAAAAATAATTATTAATAAACAAAAACTAATGGCTACATATGATAAAGAATATCTATTAGTAAAACTTACACCTCAAACAATTATGGAAAATATTGACTTATTAGTAAATGAACTAATCCTAGACAAAAATTGACTATTGCTCCTACCATTAGCATCATTCTATGACATATTATTTGACATACTTTTTTAAACAGAATACAAATAAAGACACTAACTAAAACTTTTGAGTAATAAGAAAAAAGCCTAAAATCCCTTGATTTTAAGCCACTTTCACACAAAGACGAAACAACATGGATTTCACTATGTACTTATCAAGGGATATTTCTCTTTGCCGCCGCCTGTTCCTGTCGCGCCATGCGTTGATAGCGGCATAGCGTATGACGACTTTGCAAAAGCCATTGAAAGAATACATGATGTGTTCCCTGTATGCTTCTGTGCAATCCATAGAAATTTCCCCCTTTCTCCCACATGGGGCGGTGCTTGGTTTATAGTTGCAATTTTATACTGCTCATTATCATAGACTATGGGCTAAGGACTTCATCAGCAGAAAGTACCCAGTCGCCTAATATTTCGTCACTCCATTTTAAGCAGTCGTCCAAATGAAATGATATTCCGCCATAAGATATAATTCCATGTGAGGACGCAAGTTCTTCTGTATAATTTTCAAGCAAATATACCTGTTTAAAGCGTGTAGGATTACTTGTGTAATGACATACCAAAGGGATAATGCCTGTCTGATCTTCCGAAACAGATATACCGTCTTTTGTTACATGGAATGTTATCCATGCCATTCCTTCAAGCATACTCTGTCCATTTTTCTGTGTTGACACATAGTTTCCGAGCGAATAATAGCATAATGCCCGATTTCCGTTTGTGGCTTCAATCCACTTTACAGGCTGCACAACATGGGGGTGTGTGCCAATAATAATATCTGCTCCCGCTTCTGTCATTTGCATTGCAAACTTTTCTTGGGTGCTTGAAGGGGTTGTTGAATACTCTGTTCCCCAATGCGGGCATACAATAACAATATCCGCCAGTGTTTTTGCTTCGGAAATATCAAGCAGCACTTGCTTGTTAAGTGTTTCAAAATCAATCCTGCCATTTGATTCATCTACATCACATAGCATATTCATTCTGTCTTTTATGGAAGATGATATGCTTTCTCCGTTTGCCCCATATGTATAATTTAGAATTGCAAACGTATCATCACCAACTTTTAATAATGGAATGCGGTTTTTATATGTTTCTTCTGTCAATGGCTCGTGAATACCCGTAACAAGCACTTCAGGGTGTGTTTTCCAAAAATCAATGCAGTTTTCCATTCCGCTCATTCCTTGGTCTGCCGTATGGTTTGTGGCTTGAAGGACAACATTAAATCCTGCCCCGGCTATGGCATCCCCCGCTTCTGTTGGGGAGTTAAATTTGGGATAACCATGAAAATCAAGCTCATTACCTCCAAATATTGTTTCTTGATTGATTATCTTTATATCTGCTTTTTCCAGAAATGCGCCTATTCCGTCAAATAAAAAGTCATAATTCCGGCTTCCGTCAGACTGCTTCCCGGCATTTACAATCCCCATATGTAATAAATTATCACCGACTGCCATGAGCGTAATATCGTGTTCTTCAAAAGCTATTTCATCATTTTGCGCCGGGAGAGACACTACTTGGACAACTGCTTCTTCCTTTTCCGGCGGTTTATGCACCCATCCGTATATGGTGTCTGCTACTGTATGCGCTCCTATAAGGCATAATATTATCCTTATGATTGCCATTAACCTATAAAAGCGTATCCGGCGCTTTCGTGCTTTTTTCGTCTAACTGCCTGTGCTGTTTTTTTTGAACGGGAAATGGTTTGGTAATTTCGGTTCGGTACTTCCTGTTTCATTCTTTGCGGTGTTCTGCTCGGAGTTTTTGCCCCCTGCCTTGGTTTTCCGCTTGAAACCATATTCCATAATTCCAATTCCTGTTTCTTCTGCAAATCATGTTCCATAATGTTACCCATTACAAATTTTGAATATTATATTTCCAGTTTGCCAATGCAAAAGCAATGTTACGGCTTCCTTAGCAGACACAACTGGCAGTTTTTATATATACCGATTAAACATTCAAATATGATGGGAATGCTGAACATAAGGTATCTTTGGAAATATCAGTGGGATATTACCTGTCAACCGGGACCACACTCTTTAAACAGCGTGAAATCAGTCATTGCCCCGCCGCTGTTATCCATCCATAAAGTAATATCCTCTGGATTATCCGCCGGATAGCTTGCTTTCATATCCGCAATGAAATGCTCCGGCTCATCGCTTTCCGGCTGCCCGGACAAGTATGTAATATCCAGTGTGAATATCTCGTCCACCGTTCCGTCATTTTCTTTACGTTCCACAAGAACTGCGGAACAATCCTTATACTCATAAAACGAAGCGTACATTTCTTTCCATTCGCTTATAGCCTGCTCCATAACCTTTTCACTGGGTGCAGTATCTTCTGTCGGCTTTTCGGCTTCTGCATTATTTTCTTCCGGCACACTGTCTTTTTCTGCCACTGTACTTTCACTGCCGCTGCCCATAAGTGGTTCTTCCTTTGGCACATTTTCTTTGCCGCACCCGGAAAGTAATATTGCGGATAAAATGCCAATTACCAAAATATTTTTCCATAGTTTCTGTTTTGTGTTTCCCATTTTTAACCTCCATGTAATTGTGATACTAAAACTTACTTTTCTGTTAAAGCTATATGGTTATGAACAAAAATACCTTACGTTCAGCATTCCCACCATGCCTGTTTCAAGATTCAAAACATTTTCAGTCCGCAAGGATATTGTCAACCACAAACTTAATATCTTTTATTTCTCCCTCCATTCCCAGATATTCCGTTTCCTGTTCTGAATTTTCGGGATTCCACTGTACGTCACTTGGATAGCAGAGAATGTAAGTTTTATCGCTGGTAGAAAACAGATAACGGTACTGGACAAAATCATATCCCTTTTCTATGAATTGTTCCGGTGTCATGGATTCCTCATAGCAGACGATATAAAACAGGACACCGCCGTCAAATGCGTCTATCCCCGCACTGACATCTTCTCTGACCTGTGTGTGATAAACAATATAATTCTGACCACTAGCTTCTACAGAATATTTTCCTTTCCAATCATCGGGCAGGATCAGTGTAAGATTGATTTCTTCCAACTTTATCATTTCCTGTTCTACTGGCACTTCAACCACTGTTTCACGGGCAAAGGCAAACGCGCCTGCACTAAAGCTGCAAGCCATAAGCACAAAAGCTGCGGCGGCAGTAAGGAAGCGTCTTATTGTCTGACGGTGATGCAGTTGTCTGTAATTTGGGATATTCTCTGCCTGTTCAACAAGCCGGTCATCAATGTTCCCAATATGTTCGGAAAGCTGTTTTTGTTCATACTTTGATACCCTCACTTTCTAAATATTTTTTAACTTGCGGCGCATTTCGTAAAGCATGGATTTTACCTTGCTCTGGCTGAAGCCTGTATATTTACAGATCGTTTCGATTGAATCAAAATACCAGTACCGCCGTATAAATACAGTCCGTTTTTCTTCCTCTAACCGCCAGAGGAACTTATCAATCGTACTTTCGATATGCTTTTTTTCGATTTCCGACTCTATGCTGTCTGTCCCGGATACGCAGTCACCTAATTCCTCTAATGAGGTAACAACAGCCGGATTTCTTTTAGCAGCAGAAATATATTCATATTTCTTCAAAGCCAGATTTCTGACAATCCTGCTCAAAAATACGGAAAATCTGTTTGGGTGCTTATCCGGGATTGCGTTCCAGACTGCAAGGTAAGTATCGTTGAGACATTCTTCCCTGTCTTGGTAGTTTGAGAGAATGTTATTTGCGATATGATTACAAAGCCCGCCATATTTTGAAGATGTTTCTGCAATCGCACTTTCATCTCTTGCCCAGTAAAGACTTACAATCGTCTCGTCATCCATAGTATGTTTTCACCTCCTTGTTATTTTGTAGATAAACAGCCTCCACTATACTAAGTACGGATTTTGTCATTTTGGTTGTAAAAAAAATAAAATTTTTTGTTTTGCAGAAGAATTATAGCATATCTTTTTATCTCAAATCAAGTTTTAATATCTTCTAGGTAGGAATGAGGGGGATTCCGTAGTAGTCGGCATTGCTGGTAATGTGTATAACTGGCTGTCTTATGGAATTGTGGGTAACTCTGTTTGCAGGACGTGGGAAAGCTGCACTTTAGCTTTTCCATGTGCTGTGAATAGAGTTATCCATGATTCCATAGCCAGTTATGCACATTTCCACAATGCTTCTTTTGTTCCTCCCGGCGCGGGGCTTCCCCCATATGCACTAACTTAACAAAAACCGAATAAGCTGCTGTCTTGGATTTTTCGTTTTTCAATAAATGACATTTGTATCAATTCCAGAATATCAACGGACATTGCCGCCTGATTGGGCAGTATCATCATAAAAATTATAAATGACGTCAGTTTTGTCTCCCTCCATATACTCCGGTTTTCTTCTGATGTTCCAAGTGGGGGAAAAATCAATATCCCCAAGATATTTTCTGTAAGAAGCGACAGCAGGATTTTCCCGCTGATCCAAACTTCCCCGGATTCTTTTGTTTTGGTTGGGATGTTTCCTAACTGCAGCAGCGATTTCAATCTTTTGAACACAAGCTCGACCTGCCAGCGTAAACGGTAGCATGCAAGGATTTCCTCCGCAGAAATTTCTGCTGGAAGAGAGGTAATCACAAACATATACCGGTGAGTAAATTTTGTTTCTTCACTATAGGTTTTTGTTTTTTACTTTCCAATTTCTTTAACCGTTTTTCTTCTGCCCGTATTTCTTCTTTTGTTTTCTTTATGGCACAGAGCCTTAAAGCAGTCCGTTTTTTATCACTCCCATTTATATATACCGTGCATTCAGCAGCTTTTTCACCGACTGTCAAAAGCCAGTCAGCCAATATGATTTTCTGTCCGCTTCTATCATACATGTTAAATGCCTTATTCTTGATCCGCAGAATAAAATCAGCTCCTGCATCCAGGCAGTGTCCTATGCTTTTTATTGTGCCATACGCGCGGTCTGCTATCACCAGGCAGCCTTTGCTGAACGTAAAATTTTTAAGGCTTTCCCCTGTAGATTGTTCCGTTATTTTGAACTGGCTGCAGGTCAGGGAAAATAAATCCACAGCATAATGCAAATGCCATAGTCGTTTTACCGCGCCTTTCTCCACAAGATCAGAGGCATCCACTGCAAGCACCTGATAAGATTCAAGCCAGCCAGGCTTTTTATAGTGCATGATAGGATTTGGAAGGATGTTTTGCGTCAGCCATTTGATCCAGTCCCCGCACTGTATGAACTTTTTCATAAAAGCAACATCACTGATTTGCCAATGCCGCTTAACAAAGCGAAATGTGTTACATCAATCAAAGACTTATTACCGGAAAGATAAAATAAGATCAGCCGCAATAAATCCAAAGGATTTTTAATGGTCCGTTTTCTTGTGATCGCTTTTTTATCAAAGCACGCCTGTTCATAGCCTGGCGGCAGTAATTTTACTAAATCATTTGTATCCATAAAAATTCACCCTTTTTGAGTATACCATGAATTTCATGAATTTGCAGTAAAGTTAGTGCATATGGGGCTTCCCCCACTAACTGACTTTTCTTTTCGGCTGGTCGCTTTTCTTTCCCTCCCGCCTTGCCCTCTGCTGGTCGGCTTTCTTCCGGCGGTATGCCGCAAGCCGTTCTGTTTCCTCCGGCGTGAGGTCTGCCCCGGTCTTTTCAACCGCCATAAGCTCCTTTATGGATTTCTGCTTGGGCGGCTTCTCTGGCTCGCTGGCTTTTCGTTTCTCCCGCCATTCCTTTTGCCACTCCCGGTTGTGTGCAAGCCGATTTTCCTCCGCTTCCAGTTCTTCCGGGGTGAGAAGCCCCGCTTTCTTCCTTGCGGTAAATTCCCGTTTTTCTGCCTTGCGTTTCTCATACCGCGCCTTTGCAAGCTCCTTTGACCGGGCTTCCTTTGCCGCCTGTTCCTCATGCTGGCGGCGTTGTTCCTCTACCTCTGCCGGGGTGACAATATATTCCGGCACTTCAAAAGCCCCGATAAAGTTTAGGTAGATGTCTATCCGCTGGCGGCGGTCATTCCCCCGTCCCTCGCCCTCATGCACAACCACTTTCTCAATAAACTCATTGAGCATGGGCGTTGTAAGCTCGGAGAAGTCGGTATAGCGTTTCACAAGCTGGATAAACTGGTCTGTTTTCAGCCTGTCGGCGTTCCAGTTTTCAATCTGCCTCTGCCATTCGGCTATGGACGTTTCCAGTTCGGTCTGTTCCTCGTCATATTCATTCAGCAGCCGGGTAAAATGTTTGTCGGGTATCTTGCCCGTGGCGTTGCCCTCATACAGCTTTTTCACAAGCCCGTCCAGCTCCTTGTGCCGCTTCTGTGCCTTGCTGATTTTCTGCTTGCACTCCTTGACGGTCTTTTCTTGGTTCTGGTCGGACGCTTCCCGGACGCGCTCTGTAAACTCCTTTTCATTGTGCCGCACATACCAGCTCACGCGCTGGATAACGGCAAGAATGGCGGCTTCTATCTTCGCTGTGGGGATATAGTGTATGGTGCAGTCATGGGTAAGCTGGCGGTAGCCGGAGCAGACAAAAGCGTCCTCAATCCATTTCCCTTGCACAAGGTTGTAGCGGTGTGTGAGTTTTGAGCCGCAGTCGGCGCAGTAGAGAAGCCCGGTCAAGCGGTTCGGGGCGTTCTGCCGCTTCGGGGCGCGGCGCACGGTTTCCAGTATCTTCTGTACCGTTCTCCATGTTTCCTCGTCCACAATGGCGGGGATTGCGCCCTCAAAAACGTGCTGTTCCTCCGGCGTGGTCTTGCGGGTGCTTTTGGTCTTGTAGTTCTCGCATACGGTTTTCCCCAATACCTTGCGCCCTGTGTATTCCGGGCGTTTCAGTATGTAGCCGATAGTGGTAGCTGACCATGCGTAGGGGTCGGCGTACTTTGCCGCCCGGACTGGCTCGCCTGTCCGCTTCCAATGCTCGGACGGGATAGGAATTTTCTCGGCGCGGAGTGCTTTTGCTATGCTGGCTATGGTTTCCCCGGCAAGGACGCTCTGAAAGATACGGCGCACAACGGCGGCGGCTTCCTCGTCAATTATCCATTCGCCTTTTTCCTCTTTGGAAGCGCGGTAGCCATAGCAGACACTACCAGAGCAGCGCAAGCCCTTTTCCATTCTGGACTTGAAAACGGTCTTGATTTTCCGGCTGGTGTCGGCAACATACCACTCGTTTATCACGTCACGGAAAATCGACATAATATCAAAGCCGTTGGCGGTGTCAAGGTTGTCATTGGCGGCGATAAAGCGCACATGGTATTCATCAAAAGTGCGCTTCAAAAGCCCCACTTCAACCACGTCACGCCCGATTCGGCTCTGGTCTTTGATGATGACCGTTGCCACGTTCCCCGCCCGGATTTCCTCTAACATAGCGTCCAGCCCCGGACGCTTGAACGTAGTTCCCCGGATTCCGTCGTCCGTAAAATGCCGGATATTGGTAAAACCGTTCTTTCTTGCGTAGTCCTCTAAAATCCGCTTTTGGTTCTCGATAGATACGCTTTCCCCGGCTCGCTCGTCGTCATGGGATAATCTTTCGTAAAGGGCTGTGAGTTTGTCTTTCTCTGTCTGTTTCTTCATAGTGTGTAACCTCCTTTATTGAGAATGTCTACTTCTCTCAACCCTTATTGTAGTTATCCGTTCGGGTCTGTGACAACATAGCTGCTGTGCATTTGCATAAGCGACGGTTTGACGAAAAACCTTGTCTTGCCGCTGCCGGAACCGCCGATCACAAGGATATTTTTGTTTCTTGCATATTTCGGCTGCTTCGGGCGGCTGTTCATGGTGAGCCGTTCTGTCTGTGTTAAGGGGATATTGTTCTCAAATACCGGGTCGGTGTACGGCTTTATATCGTCGGCGGTTCCCCAACGCGCGGAACCGTACTCAATGCCTTTGCGGTATTTCTTCGCATTCTTGCCTTTTAGGTAAACGGCAAGCCGGATAATCACCGCCCCGGCAACGCCGATCAGCAGGTCGGCGGAGTGGAAGCTGGGCGCGGCACTGGCAAAGGCGGCTGTGAAGCCCTCCCCAAGATGTAAAATCTTTTGGCTTGCGTCTATGCCGGGGGAAAGCCGGACAGCCGCGCCCACCTTGTCGAACAGGTACACAAAGAGCAGATACGGGAGATTGAGAATAAGCAGCTTCTTGATTTCCGGCTTCATAGCGATACCTCCCTGTCCTTGTGTTTGGTCTGCTGGCGGCTGGCGTTCAGCTCCTTTGCCTTTTCCCGGAAAGCGGCTAATGCCTTTCGGATTGAGGGCTTTTTATCCTGCGTCAGCTTCTTTGCGGAAAACTCCTTGAAAGCGGCGGTCAGCGCGTCCGTGTCCCTGCCCTTGAAGAATACAAGGTAGCGGGGCGGGGTTTCCGTCGCGTCCTTTTTCAGCGCAAAGTCGATGCCATATTTTTTCGCTGTACTCTCAAAGGCTTTGATGTTGTCCTTTGTGATCTCAATGTTGGAAACGCCTGTATTCTGCTTCATAAGCTGCTTTAGGGTCTGCTTCCCGTGGGGGATTGCCTGTCTGTCAAGCTCTTTCTTTGCCTGTGAGAGCAGCTTTTTGATTGCCTTTTGCAGCACTTCGGCGGTCAGCTTCCCGGTCTTGATATACAGGGCAACGGTTTTTTCGTTGATTTCGTCCTGCATGGGGTCTGTCCCTCCTTTCGGGGTAGTCTATGGGGCGGCGGTCAGATACGCACCCGCAGCCCGTTTAAGTCGTCGGCTCTGATACCCACCAAGTACCATTCCTGCGCCATATTCATTTCAATACGGGTCGGCTTCCACTTGCCGCGTGTGAACACGTCGAAACAGTCCCAGCAATGCAGCCCGCCGTAATAGCTGGCAAGGTCAAAGCGAATGTCGTAGCGGTCTGTGCGCTCGTCAAATACCAATGCTCCCGTCATTTTCTGTGCCATAATAAAATCCTCCTTTTGTGGTTGTGGGTGGTTACAGGCTTTCGCCCGGTTTGAATGAATAGGGGTCGTGCGGCTCCTGTGGCGCAAGTGCGCCGCTTGCCATGTCGTGAGCCACAAGGGACGTGTAATAATTGCCGATTGTGGACGGGGCATTGAAAAGCACCGCCCGTAAATACTGCTTGATGTTGCGGATTTTGGTTGTGTTCTCTTTCATGCAGTCCAGCACAAAGCGGATATGTTCAGCGTCCAGCTTCATAAACTTTGCTTTTACCAGCTCGGCGGGGTAGTCGTCCCCGGCAATGCGGATCGTCTTTCTCCGGGTACAGACGGTTTCCAGCATGAGGTCTACAATTTCATTCAGCCTGTCCCCGTCAAACTTCATATCCTGTATGAGAATGTCATAGTCGATATTTTCCTTGATGATCTCCCGGTAAATCTCAAAAGCGGTCTGTGCTTCCGCTTCCTTTCGTTTCCGTTCCGGCGGCGTAGCCGCTTCCTGCCCCAAAGGAGAGGGGTTAGGGGAAAGGATAGGAATGGAATGGGTACTTTGTAAATCCGTATTTCTTTTTTCTTTTGTTGGTAAGTCAGTTCTTTGTATATCTTTATTTAATTGCATTGGATTTTCCAACGTAGGTTTTTCCAACATTGGTTTTTCCTGCATTGGATTATCCAATGTTGGATTTTCCAATGTAGGTAAATCCGGCGTAGGTTCTGTATGCGGCTGCTCATAGATTACATAATCGGCTCCCCGCAAGCGTCCTTTCTCGTCGCGCTCCCGTGATCGGACGATATACCCGGCGCGTTCCAGCTCCTTTATGGCTTCCCGGATAGCGTCTATCTTTTCCCGGTTGATCTGTGACAGCCCCGCAAGGGTGTAGTCCCAATCTTCGGGAAGGGAAAGCATTTGCGACAAAAGCCCCTTTGCCTTTAAGGTTAGCTCCTTGTTGCGTAAATGGTGGTTGCTCATAACGGTATAGCCCTTGTTGCGTTCCACTCGGAAAACTGCCATAGCTTCATCACTCCTTTGGTTGTGGATTTGTTACGCGATAGAACGCCATTTTGCCGGGGTTAGGTATAAATCCCTGTCCCCGGCAAAAGTGCGCCCGCAAAGCCGCATATAGCAAGGCTCTTTTTGCCCCTACTGCGTAACATGAGGGCATAAAAAAAGCGGCGTTCCTGTTCTCCCGGTTAGGGATAGAGAAACGCCGCGTTTGCGTCGTATTCAGTTTTCATTTATTCTTTCTCAATGCTGTGTGCTGGTGGCTGGGCTGGCAGGGTTCCGGGCGGCATATCAAGGCTCTTTCCCTCAAAAGTAGTAAATTGGTAGTAAATTCAGCTTGAAATCCTGCTTGTATGCCCGTAAATCAAGGCTTTTTTGAGATAATCAACCATTTTTTTATAAAATTCATTTTGTTCTCTTCTCCAAAATAAATAATTTATAGCCTGCTTTTCCATTTATAAAATATAATTCGTTAACAATGTAACCAGCGTAAATATATTTGTAATGAGCAATAGCAAATAAGAAACATAACGCCCCAGGCGATCTGCTCCATTATCCGTCATCCGGCTGCTATTCTTTAACGATAAAAGAAGCGGAAACAATACAGGAATAAAATATCTCCCCTGAAGTCCGTCAATAATATTTTTTCCCAGTTCTGTCCACTGAACATACAGACTTGTATACATAACAAGGATGGCACATACGACCGATCCGGCCGTACAAATACGCGGCCACTTACTTTCCTCATCTTTCCAAATACCCTCTTCATGGATACATATATAAGCAAGATTAACCGCAACCATTGCAATAATGCCTGAATTAACCGCTATATTCAGCCACCCCAGAGACGCTCCCAGCATTGTCTTCACCAGCCCTTCCCCATATGTGATCGTAGTATTTACAATCGCCTCAACATATGACAACGGATGACTTAACAGATATCGCACCTGTTCCACCGACTTTCCATCGGACCGGCCATCCAAAATATACATGCTGATTATCAGCCATATGCCGGATGTCAATGCTACTTCTAATATAGACATCGTGACATGTTTAATATAATTCCTCCTGCACCCAAACCGTTCCACCGGTATCAGAAATGCCAACATGCACAAAGGTACATAAACAATCTTGCAAGATGCAATAAAAAATAACAAAACGTATAAAAGAACATATTCTTTTATACCCATTGTATCTTTCTTCGTATACCGCAAATACAATACAAATGAAAAAAGCTACTGACACTGCAAATGTAAATGTATCCCCAGCTAAAGAAATGGCCTCATGTAAATTCATTGGAAGAAGAGAGACGGCTACCAAAATATGTTTTCCAAACGGGATATAACGGATCGCCAAAAACAAAATACAACCTGCAGCCATCCAGGCCGCAAATCGCCCACAATAAGCGATAAAAAATATTTTACTACTAAACAACTTCCCAACCATCACCCCGAGAACCTGTGCTGTATAAGTAAATGGAGAATACAAAGCAGAAGCCCAATAATCCATAAATACTTTCTTGTCAGACAGTTTCACATCCTTTCCATCAAAAATATCCATAATCTTCATACTTGCTCCTCGGTTTCCATACAGAAGATTTTCCGGTAGCCTGCTACCTGTTCCGATTCCGCCATCCGGTCCTTCTGAGATAAAATAACCTTCCGATATCCCATAGATCCTTTCAAAATGCGCCGCTTCATCCGGTATGGCATACAATGGATTTATAAACATATAAAGTATCCCAAGAAAAAAATACAAAAAGGCAAACAGATATTCCGGCTTCCCATTTTTTTTCTGCAGAATTACCAAACAAACGGAAAGAGCCAACCACAGGATACCACCACAAAGATACACGGATATTTTATACAGCCTCACATCCAATGTCTGGTATACCAACTTAATACATGCATTTACTCCTTCATTGTCAAGTACCCCTTCACAAATTCCGCTTTTTAGTTCGATAGCTTCCCCACTATAAGAACATAAAACCAATTCCAGTTTTTTTCCTGTACATCCACTTATGCTTTCTCCAAATTGAATCATTGTATAATCTCCGTCTGTCCGAAGTTGTTGTGTTGCCTGCGCAAGGAGCTTACCTGATTCTTCAAAGACCTGTACAGACACTGTCCCCACTATCCCTGTTTCCATCTCACCCAATACCATTATTCCATCAATGGTATCCTTTTCACAAACTACTTGCTGTAAAAAAACATTTTCCCCTTCTATGGTAATACTATTTTCTGTTTTATCCGGTTCCCTACTTGTGTCAATATATTCCCGCCTTTGTCCCATAATATGTTGGAACATCAGCACCAGCAGTATTGTTAAAATGAAGTTAGCAACTGCAATTTTTCTATTTTCTTTTAAAAATCCTTTCATAAATTTCAACATATGTCCGCCTCTCTTTTTTAGGAACGTATCATAAAACAAAATTGTATAAAGCCCCATCAATACAGGAAGCGGAAAAGACGAGCATCCAAATGAAATGGGGCAATGTCATGATAAAATCTCTATTCTCATTTAAGTTTTTATTTATTTAAATTTATTAAAAGTACACCTGATAAAATAAATACTATGCCTATAATCTGAGATATGGTAATCTTCTCATTTAACAATACATAACTAAAAAAACAAATTAATACATATATTAATCCTGCTGAAATCGGATAAAATACACTTAAATCAGTCGATTTCATTGCTATTAAGGACATAATAAATGAGATTATATAAAAACATATACCAATCAATAAAAATGCGTTTATTGTAAACAGAATTTTTCCACTTACTACCTGTAATTCCAGCCCTTTCACAGCTCCTATTTTCAACATAAGCAATCCAGAAACAGAAAATATTACGTATAATAATATAATTTTCATTATAATTTCTCTTTTCTTGTTAATTTTTTTGAAACCTGTTATAAATTTTAATTCATTCTAGCTCTTCCAACTCCATAAGTCTTTGCTCTATTTCCCTTACTCTTTTTTCCAACATAGCATTATTCTGTGCTAAATCTTTAATCCGCTCTGTTTGTTTTGATACAATCGCTGTTAGTGACATGGAAATTACTATCAGAAAAAATATTCCTGCCAAAAACAGTCCATACACCGGAGTTTCAATCCCAACTATTTCTACGACTACAGTAAGAAGTCCGGGAACTAAAAGCATGGTTCCCATCGCAAATCCCGAAAACAGCCATAACAGCGTATATTTTAACGCCAGTGTTTTTCTCTTTAGAAAATATAAAAGCAGATAAAAATACAATACTACCATAATCCCAAGTGATATTCTTAAATAGACAGGCATCTATTTCCTCCTCCCCACCAATCGGCTGAGTACTATTGCAATTGATACCTTTACCATATAGTAAATGGCTCTTTTTCGGTTGATCGAACTAACTCCACTTTCTCTTTCATACATGACTACGGGAATCTCACAAATCCTTGCCCCATGTAGACTTGCCATTACAATTGCCTCCGGCTCCGGATAATCAGAAGGATAATCTTTTGCATAATACCGAATATACTCTTTACTTACAGCCCGAAACCCACTTGTCACATCCTTAATCCTTGTTTTACCGCACAGATATACCAGAGTGCTCAGCAGTCGTATTCCTATTCTGCGTGTAGTAGATGACTGAAATCCCTCCTGTTTAAGAAATCTGGATCCAATAACAATATCTGCACGGTTTTTTACAATCGGTTCAACTGCCTGTCTGATATATGCCGGATCATGCTGCCCGTCTCCATCATGCTGTACAGCAATTTCGTACCCATTTTCCAGAGCATATTTATAACCGGCCTGCATCCCTCCGCCAATCCCCAAATTAATCGGAAGTGAAAGATAACTACACCCATACATCTTACATATCCCAGCTGTATTATCCATCGAACAGTCATCTACGATTAAATAATCCATTTCCGGAACTTTCTGTTGCAACCTCTTAATGACATTCAGAATATTTTCCTGCTCATTGTAGGCTGGTATAATAATCAAAGTCTTCATTATTATTTTCTCCTAAAAAATCGCTTCAAGTAAAAACCTCTAAAAAACAAGATGCAGTTAAACTTCTACTATCTCAGTTTTTCACCATTTTCTTTCCGGTCTTCCTATCAAAATTCTTTTCCACACCATCAAATTATCCATAAAATAAAACTTTTCCCTGTACACAGCATATGCTCCTCTGCTGCAATTCTCCCAGCATTCCATATTCCCGGCCAGTTCCATAACCGCCCTTTCCCAACCACCGCTGCTGCCGTTTGGAATCAAATAACCGGCTCTGCCATCCACAACGTTTTTGTTGTATCCGACGTCCGACGCGATGACCGGCATGCCGGACGCAATACACTGCACCAGCTTAAAACCGCCCTTTCCTTGTGCAAACCGTGTGTCTTCCAGCGGCATGATCGCAATATGTGCCTCTTTCATACATGCCTGCGCACTTTCTCTGCTCCATCGGATATTGGCCATTTTTAAACATCTGAGCCTGTATGGCGGTTTGTAGCTGCGATTGCATACAACCATCAGTTTCATCTGTTTCTTGCCTTCCATTTTCATCCTTCCGGCGGCGGCATCCAGCTCTTCCATAACCGGATCCAGATATTTTAAATTTCCCGAGGTTCCTATCCATATAAGGCTTACCGCATCCGGATATGTCTTTCTGCGCCGTTTCAACAGATTGGAAAAAGACTCTCTCAAAAAACATTTCTCCGATGTTGGCAAAACGATCGTTTTTTTCTGATATTCTGCCGGTAAAAGCTGTTTTAAATAATCGCTTACTACAACAATCTTTTTGCTCTGTTCCAGCAGTATTTTTCTCTCTGCCGCGGAAATCTCTCCGGATTCAAAAATATCATCATCAAAATCCCATATAATATCTGCGCCTTTACCGATAAGTCTGATCAGAGTTGCGAAAAACGGCGGCAGTATATGCGGGACGACCTCTCTTTGTATGACAATCACCTGCGGCCGATACAGCAGCATATCCACCAGCAAAGACACAAATCGTCGGCGCACAATGCGCAGATACAAAATCCCCTGCAAAACCTTCTTCTTTCTTCCATCCGGACAGTTCAGGTTTGTGCCAAATTCTTTTTTCGTCCATGCACTGTGAACCACTCCTGCCCGGCCTTTATCAAGCTCTTCCACATACTGCATAATACGGTAATAACATGCCGGTCCGCTTTGCGCATTGCGCACATATACCGAAAACCTTTTTTTCATAAGGAATCCCCTTGCAGCCTGCCGTATATCGAACGGACTATGCGGCTGTTTTTCAAAAGCCTGATCCACCAGGGAGGTTTACCGCCCAACTGCGCCACCCAAAAATTTTTACAACGACATAATTTTTGCATCGCTTTGTTTTCCCGCATGGAGGAAATTACAGGCGCATGCCGGTACATTCTAACCGGTTCGGCGCATGCCACCGTCTTCATCCCATGCCGGTTCTTTCTTTTCCCGTCGGATAAAACGTCCGTAACCGCTTCATAAAACTGGTCAAAACCATACGCAAGTGTGCGGTCTTTCATAAAACGCTGTCCGCCTTGCGACATTTGTTTTGCCTTTTTCGGATGATCCAAAAGCTCCAGCAGTGCAGCCGCTATCGACTGCGGCGTGTAATGCGCAAGCAGTACGCCTTCCTGCGGCATATCATACAAATTGTTTTCCAGATGCAAGTCTACAACCGGGAGTCCGGCTGCCATCATTTCAAATGGAATTCTGGACGGGTTCGTGGCGCTGATGCAAAGGCCTGCCATACATTGGTTATATAACGCATTGCATTGTTCCACCGAAAGGCATCCCCTGCTTTCATACGCAAACGGTACGCGCGGTTTTCTGTCCGAGCCAAACAAATAGATTTTTACATCCGGACGCAGCACACTTACAATGCCAAGCGCCTGCAGCCCCAGCCGGCTGCACCGCCTTGGCTTGTGCGGCTGATAAATAAAGCAGACGGCCTTTTCCCGCTTCCTGTGCAGATCTCGATAAATATCCGTATCCGCACAAAAATCAAAATAACGTGCGTCAACATGATAGTGATCTGCCATCTTTGCAGCCAGCCACCTGCCGATTGTAATCGGATACAGGCCCTGGCAATAAGAAGCGCACGCTGCAAGATATTCCGTCCCGGCCGGATAAAAAGCCGCTTCAAAATCCTGTATAAAATATACTTTTTTTGTTGCTTTCGGATATTGTTTTACTGCTTCGGCCGTTTTCCATGATGTCGCAAACATGATATCGTATGTGCCGTGAAACTTATATGTGGTAAAATAACGACAGCCACAGACCCCGAAATACTGTTCCGCCATCCTTTTCAGGTTTGACGCAGCGTCTGTGCATCCACGCTTCTCTATATATACGTCACACCTGTATCCATGTAAAAGCAGACAATTGATATTTTGAAAAACAGTCCGAAACCCACCCGAATTTTCTATATGGGACGGCAGCACCCATGCCGCTTTGCGCATCATTGCTCCTCCTTTTCACTTTTCCCATCCATGCCCAGATAACGCATATACTCCAAAATGCCTTCTTCCACCGTCAGCAGCGCAGTTGGGCAAACGCTTCGTATTTTGGCATTATCCAGTACGATTTTCGGGACATCTACGCTTCGCGCATTTTTATATGCAAACTTTACGTCCAGCCCGGTAAGCCGACGCACCATACGCAAAATTTCGTTTTGCGTATGCCCCACCCCGGAACTGATATTGAAAACGACTTCCGGCCCTTCATAAAAGGCAAGTGCATACAGCATCCTGCATACATCCCGGATATAAATATAATCCCTGATAATTTCTCCGTTTCCCCAGATCTCAATGATTTCCCGGCGCATGGACTTTTTCAGCGCCGCGTCGACAAACCCGACTCCTTTTGTAAAATCCTGTCCCGGCCCATATGGATTGGATATTCTTGCAATGAGCATTTTCGCTTCTGCCTGAATGTCAAATACACGCATTGCATTTTCAATGCTCAGCTTGACATTTCCATAATGGTTAATCGGGGCCGCTACCGCATCTTCCCGAATCGGCTGGCATTCCTGATGCCCATAAACCGTCCCTCCGGACGATAAAAAAATCATGCGCGTGTTCGTGTCCTTTAGCATGGCGCACAATTTCACGGTCTGCATAAAATCCCTGCCATATCCCATCATATAAGTTTCATTCGAATTGCCGGGATTGATGGTGGAAAGCGCATGGTAGACAACGTCCATGCCACGGACTGCCTTTTTTAAGGTAAGGTCGTCAAAAAAATCGCCCTGCATATACCTGACCTGCGGATGCGTCCGTACCGGACACGTCATGTCAAAGCTAAACACTTCCATCTGTTTTTCAGCCAGGTACGCCGCCAGATTCGTCCCGATAAATCCACTGCCCCCGATAATCAATGCCCTGCGCTTTTCCATCTTCTTTCACACCTTTTCTTATCGCATCATATACTTTCTTTATTTCTTTTTCCCAGGACGTCATGCGTGCAAACGCCAGCCCTGCACTTCGAATCCGCTCCAGCTCTTTTCGGTTATTTAAATAGTAAATAAGCGTTTGTGCAATGCCGATCGGATCAAAATCCACCGGTATGCAGTTTGTTTCATTTACAAGCCAGCTGCTGTTTGCGCCTTTTGTACACACCGCCACGGAATTGCTGGCCATAACCTCCAGCGGAAGCAAAGACAGGTTGGTGTTGGAAAGCACAAGGCACATGTCACATTGCGCATACAGATCGGATAATTCCTCCAATCTGACGCTTCCGGCATTTAAATGCGTAAACGGTATGTTATACCCGCTCACATCCCATCCGGCAAAAATAACTTCCACCTCCGGAATCTCCCGCGCCACTCTGTCAAGCGCCAGCAGTCCCAGCTCAAACGCGCGTCTTGGCGTGACCGGGCGCGCATAGAAAAACAGCCGTTTGACGTCGTCCCTTTTCTTTCCTGCATGATAAAGGCTTTTCTCATAAGAAAATCCAAAGCTTTCCGCCTCCATGCCGTACTCCTCCCGCAGCTTTCCTTTCAGCCAGTCTCCGGCTGTCAGCCCCCGCAGTCCAAATGTATATGTATTTTCCGCAAACGTATATTCCGAACCGACCGCATAAAAATAAGGCTCAAAATCCTGCACAAAATAAAACCCGCAGCACGCCTTTTTAAAATTTCGAACGAAATAGGCGGTCTGCCACGCAGTTGCAATGACCGCATGCGCAGGCTTCATATGTTCTGTCGTATGAAACACTTCGATCCGCTCCGTATCCAGATCATAATGAAGCCGAAGAAACGCTTTTAGCTTTTCATCCGTATCCAGATTGACGCCGCGAAACACATACACCCTGTTTTTTGCTCCCAGATTCTGCAGCCCCTGCACAAACCGAAAAATATTCATATGTCCGCCGGAACCGATTCCCATCTCGGGAATTACCCAATTAATCAGTAACTGATCCGCTTCTTCCAGCTGTTCTTTTTCCCCGGCTGCAAACTCGATTGCGGTATCCTCCATGATATAATCATAAAAAGCCGGTATGTCTATCTGCTGCTCCATCTGTTCCACCGCTTTGCATACGCCGCGCAGCCCTTTTCTCTTTAATACACTGATGATCCCCCGAACGAATCGCTTCATGGATTTATCCTCTTCTCTGTCTGTACTGCTGTGATATGTGCCGATCCAGCCATGTTTGCACCGGACGGGAGTACGCATGGTATCCTCCGCCCAGATAGCCCGCTATAAATCGACACAGGTTTCTGCGGACGCTGTAACACTGCCAGAAGATTTTTTCTCTGCGCCCGATCTCGTCCAGCTGCATCAGATACTTAAAATCCGCCAGTATGCAGTAAAACGCTCCCGGCAGCACCAGCCACCACTTTTTTACAATTCTATATGCGTGAAGTTCGTATAAGCCGCGGTATTCGTCAAAATACCTTCCAAAATAGGAAGCAAGCTTATAATTATGCGAATGATACACAGGGGCATGCGGGCAGTACACTTTTTTATAGCCAAGCTCCATCATCTTTCGCATCCAAATCTGATCCTCTGCAAAATCCACATCTTCATAAGGATATTTTTCCCACGCTTCCCGTTTAAGGCAGGCATTATTGTCCGAAAAATAAGCAAGCAGATGTCGGTAACCTTCTTCTGCATGGTACCGGTCCCAGTCGTCCAGACAATAAATCGTATTATCCTGTCCAAACCCCTGAAAATGTGCGGTAATATCCCTTTTATCAATCAGATTGCAGTCCGGATACGGATAATGGATTCCAAATCCGCCGACAATCGCAGGGTCCGCCTGCATTGCGTCCACCAGGTTCTGCAGCCAGCGTTCATGCGCCGGCAGCGCATCCTGCGTTAAAAACACAATATAAGTCCCGGTGCCTTTCGACGCGCCAAAATTTCGTGTTTTTCCATGTCCGAACGCATCTGCCGGAATCTGATACAGACGAATATGATACTGTCGGATCAGGTTTATGGTCCGGTCGGAAGAGCCGGAATCCACACAAACCACCTCAAATGTATAAGTCGTTTTCTGATCAAACACGGCATCGAGCACTTTTTTTAACAGCGTCCCGCCGTTTTTTGTAGGAATGACAATCGTGACATCCATGCCATTTTTATTTTTTAAATCTTCCAATTTTACTCCTCAGCTTCCACCATAAACTGTTATGAATCTGCTTTAGCTCTTCTTCCAGTGAGCAACACTTTTCCGTACACGCTTCGATCATGTGGCTATACTCCACACACTTTTTTTCCGATTCCAAATATGCGCATTCATATTCCTTCCATGCACGATCCGCCGTATGATATGCCTGCTCATACTCCTTCCATGCACGATCCGCCGTATGATATGCCTTCTCATACGCCTGCACATCCTGCTTTGCTGCGCCGTAAGCCTGTCGATACTGTTCCGCATCCTTCAATGCCGTAATCATCTGTTCCATACAATGGCTGTCTGCTTCCAGTACCTGATATTTCATAATGATTTCACGATACTGTCCGTTTTTTATTTCAATTTCCGGTATTTGTGTAAAATAAAAGTCATCAAATATTTGTAATTGTGCATTGCTTTTATAATTTTTTATTTCACTGCAACCATCTTGCGCACAGATACTACGGAGTTTATAAATACCGTTTTTGTCATTCAGCACAATCCGTATCGTTTCCGTCCCTTCCGGAACAGAGACATGAATTGTAACTTCACGCTCTAACGTATCTTCCCATTTGCCCAACTGTCCATCAAAATAAATCTGATATTCCGTATAATAAACCTTTGGATTGATTTGCCGCATATCCCATACATGTGTGTGCATATTCCGATAAATCTTTTCTGTCTCCGGTCTTTGACCTCTTACATATTGCTGAAAAGCCAACTCCATATTCAGGTAAAACGGTTTATCCTCTTCTTTTATGCCAGCATATTGAAACAGTCTGTTTTTATATGTTTGCTCCAGCTTCTGAAACGCATAACTATGAAAAAGCGCACGAAACAACACAAACGCAAGCGGAACCGGAAAATCAAATGTCCATTCATAGTCCAGCATTACAAACTTCTGCTTTTGAGAATCCGGTTCTTTTACAATAAAATTTGAAAAATACAGTCTGCATTCGTAACCGGAAGAGACTTGCAGATCTTTTGTTCGTCTGCCGCTCCAAAAACCTCCGTAAAAGCTTCCGTTTGTTGAAACAAAATCAACTGCACCCGTTCCAAAAACTGTGTGAAAAAATATTGAATCAGTTCAGACGCCTTCTCGTGCCGCTGCTGCGAAATATAATCTTCCAGCAGACTTTCCAGATCCCTTCCCTGCATAAAAGGCATCTCTATCCTGTGCGCATCTTTCCATACACACGCAGCAACATCTATTGCTGTTTCCTCAAAAAGCGCTGACAACTTTACGTACGATTCGTGCATCTTTTTAACATGTAAGACTGCTTGATCTGTAAGTGGTCTTTTTCGCACAATTTCGCCTTGTTTTGTCCACAATCATTTTTACAGCATCCATATTGGATCATTTCTGTAACAATCTGATAATCTGCCGCTCTTTCCGATGCAAATTTTGCAAATACCACTTTCTCAGGCTGAGCTTCAGCAAACATCTTTGTCTGATCAGAGGATGCCATCACCAGAAAGGAATTTGAAAACTCAGCAAATAATCCTGCCTGTATGATACCGTCCCACGCCTTGGACTCATCAAACAGCAGTAAACGATCCGCATCAAAATTCCTGATATTTTGCACAAGTTCACCTTTTTTCGGCAGGTAATCATCGGAATAAATGGTCTGCGCCAGTTTGTAATCCGGATACGGGTAATAAAACTGGTATTCCCGCAATCCCGCCTCTTCCAGCAGCCGTATCATTTCCGTTCTGCCGAATGTGCGTACACCGCCTTTGGCATATTGATTTTCAATTCCCTGAAAATAAACGCCGAGATGGTCTTCTTTGCAGCCCGCAAAGTATTTCAGCCCCAGTCTGTTTTCAATCGCAATAATGAGTCTGCCTTCCGGTTTCAGCAGCTTTTTCAGCTGCTGTAAAAAGGCCAGGTGTGGATGTTCTTCTTTCGTATACAATGCCGCGTATTCATATACGCCGATCAGCGTAATATAATCAAACTTCCGATCCAACCTGTCCCTTACATCCGAAAAATTCCCGATCATAATTTCCAGATTGTTCGCATTCCGATGCCTGTACGCGTTGATCAGACTGCGTTTTTTTGACAGTTCCACACAGACGACCTCTTTGCAGCGCGCCACCAGCGCACCGGTAACCGCACCGCATCCGGCTCCGATTTCCAACACCGTATCTGTTTTTTGAAACGGAATCCAGTTCAGTATATTTTCCCGCAGATCGGACAAATGATAAAACACGGGCCAAACCGGATGTTCCCGTATCACTTCCTGCGCAGCGCGCCCTTCCCTCATGGCTTCCAGCAGCAGGTCTTCCACATCTCCATCGCTGTAATGGTCCCTGCCGGAATGATAACGATCGTCTATCTTCACCTTGCCTATCCTGTTCACCCTGTATCCCTGCCTTTTCCTTTCCACACCTGCACTTGTGCGTTCAAATCCACGCAGCCAATGGTATTTCTCTCTGATACAACCTGCAGCTGCGCCATATCATACAACCGATGGTATACCGTAAATGTGCCTGACTCATAACCGGTACATCCAAACGAAAGCAAATACTGTGCCCCTGCAGCGTCATCTTTTGTCTAAAAACCGCCGTAACAACGTCCCCTGCCTGCACGGCCCCAATCTCTTTTCCTTCCAGCGCCGTATTCGTGCCTGTAATCTCCGTTCCCTTCAAGTCTTTCACGGTATACGCCAAAATCGGATCCTTGATGTTTGCATGAAAACAGACCTTGATTTTGATCGTGCATTCCGTGCCTTTTTCGATCATGGAAACACATTCCCCGTTTTCATTCAGCACGGCGAAGTCCACAATTTCCGCACGCCCGTCCCCATAAGATACAAAGTTTGGGTTCTGCACCAGTCTTTCTTTCCACAAGAAAGCCTCCGACCCCAATCGGTCCGCAGCGGTTTCCTTTTCCGTTTCCTCCGATGTGTGTGTATCATACAAATCCACCAGTATTTTTTATAAATGTCAATGACCTCGGACGA
Source organism: Eubacterium plexicaudatum ASF492 (assembly GCF_000364225.2). GTDB lineage: Bacteria > Bacillota > Clostridia > Lachnospirales > Lachnospiraceae > Eubacterium_J > Eubacterium_J plexicaudatum. Next base: position 427,047 of record NZ_AQFT02000001.1, on the reverse strand, counting down.
CTTTCCAAGCGCGACCTGCCTGCCTTTATGAAGCAGCAGGCACCTGTCACAATACTTGAGCACGCTGCTCATATCATGGGAGACAAAAAGAATGGTTTTCCCCCTGCTGATAAATTCCTGGAATTTGCGATAACATTTGGCCTGGAAAAAGATATCCCCGACGCTTAACGCCTCATCCACAATTAAAATATCCGGATCCACATGAATCGCCGCGGCAAACGCCAGCCTGGCAAACATGCCGCTGGAATAGGTCTTTACCGGCTGACGCATAAAATCCCCGATTTGCGCAAAGTCTTCAATCAGCGGCAGCCGTTTCTCAATTTCCTTTTTTGAAAATCCCATCATCGCACCGTTAAGATACACATTCTGCACGCCGGTATACTCCATATGAAATCCCGCGCCCAGTTCCAGCAGAGCACTCACACGGCCCTGCATCCGCACCTCTCCCTGCGACGGATGCAGCACACCTGTTATGATTTTCAACAGCGTAGACTTGCCGGAACCGTTTGTCCCAATGATGCCGATGCATTCCCCTTGTTTTACGGTAAAATTGATATCATCCAATGCATAATGATCCGCATGAAGCTCCGGCCGCTTTGCAAACAGCGCTTCCCGAAACCGGTCCGAAGGCTTGTTATAAAGCTTATACACTTTCCGAATTCCCTTTACGCTGACCACCGCCTGCTTTTGTTTCTCCTGTGTCTCTTCCATACGCACCTCTATAAAACATCCGAAAAATGGACCCGAAGCCGTTCAAACATCCGGACGCCGGCCATCCAGATCAAAGCCACCGTGACCCAAAATCCGGCAAACGCCCCCGGCCGTTCCCAAACCCATATTTTTTCAACTAAGGCATCCCGATACCCCTGCACAATATAAAAAACGGGATTCAACCGCAAAATCCAATGATACGCCTGCGGCATCACCGTCTTATAATCCCACATGACCGGGCAAATCCACATGCCGATCATGAGCAGAATGTTGACTACCTGCGCAAAATCTTTAAAAAACGGCACAACGGACGCCGTTATAAAGCATATGGCGCACGCTAAAGCCACCGTACAAACCATGTAGTATAAAATCTGCAGGCAATGCAACGTCGGCTTCTCTCCCGACAGGGCAAACACAAGCATCGTAAAAGCGACAAAAAACAAGTGCACAAATATGGCTGATAATACCCGCACAACCGGCAGCACATCAATATGAAACACCACCTTTTTCACAAGATAGCTGTAATCCGCCAGGCATCCGGTTCCGTTCATCACGGCCTCCGAAAAGAAGAACCACGCAATCATGCCGGCAATCAGCCAAAGCACAAACGGGAACCCGTTCTCCAGCGGATTCGCCTTTGCAATCACCTGAAACACAAACACATAAATGACAATCGTAATCACCGGCTGCACAAACGCCCATAAAATCCCAAACTGTGTCCCTGCATATTTGGTCTTAAAATCATCGACCATCAAAGACGCGATGATTTTCCGATTTTTGATAAGCCCTTTTAACATCTTCATCCTGGAATTCCCTTTCTATGCTCAGCCCGTAGATGCGGCGCATTTCCCTGCGGACCGCATGGATGTCATACCGCGCGGACGCGTTTCGATTATAAGCAGCGCAGCGTCTGCGCAGATCCGCATCTTCCATCATGCGCAACAGTATGCCGCAAAGACTGGCCGCGTCATCATGCGCAAAGCGAACGTCCACAGCCCCACACATATCATCGTCACACCCTCCCGCATCGCCAAGCAGCTCTCTGTTTCCCCGGATATCCGAAACAACGCAGGGCATGCCGGCAGCCATAGCTTCCATAAGCGCGACTGGCAACCCTTCCTGTACGGACGGAAATACAAAGATGTCACAATTACAATAAAAATCATCCAAATGCTCCCGAAACCCGACAAGCCGCAGCCTGTCCGCAAGCCCGTATCGTCCGGCTTCCGTGCGCAGCTGCCGGCAAAGCTCCCCCTGCCCGCAGACCACATAATAAACATCCGTACGCTTCATAAGAGCCATAGCCTCCAGCACAAGCCTGTGATTTTTACGCGGTGTCAGCTCCCCAACCGAAAGCAACACCCATGCCGATTCCGGTATGTGAAAAAGGCTGCAAAGCTCTCGCCTGCTCCGGTTCGAATGCAGCGCCCGCCCGGTCCTGACCCCGGTTCCGGGCACACAGTACACTTTTTTGCATGGAAATTGCGCTTTGCAAACCGGTAATCTTCCCGATTCACCGTCAACAGCACCTCCGTCCAATACGACAGCAGCTTTTCCGCCGGATAATACAGCAACCAGTTTTTCACAGGCGCACCTTTATAAAAATGAAACCCATGCGCCGTATAAATCACCCGGATATTTCTGCCATGCGCCACAATTCTTGCAATCGCTCCGCCAACCGGCGAATGGCAATGGATCCAGGCATAGCGCTGTTTGCCGGTCAGCTTCCACAGCTGCCGCAATGCCCGGATGCATTTCACAACAGGGCAGATCGTTCTCGGGCAGTCCCATTGGCGCCATACGACATGCATGCTGCGCAACCTTTCCTGCAAATCTTCGATCCGCCCGTCGCTGCACGTGCTGCCTTCCTTAAAATTACAAGCCACATGCACCTCATACCCCATCTCCTGCAGCAGCCTGATATTGGGCATATTAAACTGATCAATCATCGAAGCGACAGACGAGAGCATCAACACTTTTCCTTTACCGTTTTCACCCGCACTCATGCTTCGTTCATAATCTCCGCCACCGATTTCATAATCCGCACATACATAGAATAGCTGTCCTTCTGCGCAGGCTGTGCCAGGGCACGGTCTTCTTTCCCCGCCGGCCTGTTCCACAGATCCAGCACGGCCTCCGACGCATGCGCCACACCCCAGAGCAGTTCATCCGCATCCGCTTCCAGCGCCGTACAAATGTTGACAAACGTCTCCAGACTCATAATCCTCGTTCCGCGCTCAATATGGCCCAAAAAAGACATGCTGATGCCGCATTTTTTTGCAAGCTCATCCTGTGACCAGTCTTTCGCCTTTCGTACCTGCCGGATCCGCATGCCTATTTTGCCGTAATCTAATTCTTTCATGATTTCCTCCATTCTGTAACGCACAACAACATTGTGCATATGAAAAAAGCGTGTCCGAACCACTGAAAATTACGTCCATAAAAACATAACATTTTCATATAAAATGTTATGTTTTTCCAAATATTAAAAACAGCGGAAACGCCTATAAAAAAAGGCATTCCAAGTTTATCCCTGATTACGGCACCAAAAAACCGGAAAATACTTTAAAATTATAAATGTCAATTTATCTTGAAATTTATGATTTTATTTCCGGTTTTTTGTATGTTTTATCCAATTTTTTGTTATTTTTGCGTAAGTTCTGGTAATTACTAACATTTTTGTATTAGTATTGCAAAACAAAATAAATTAGTGTAGAATACTTTAAGATAACATTTTATATGAAAATGTTGTGTATAAGAATTGATATTCTAAAATGTGTTCAAAATCATTATTCAAAACATAATAAACATTGTTTTCACTAACCGAATATACAAAAGAAACTCTTGTCGCCCAAATTCCTTCTTGTTTTACGGATTTTAATATATCGGTATCCTAATCCCGGCTAAATAATAAGTACACGCCCGTATTTATCCGAAAGCATAGCTTCTGATAACGGTATGTATCCAAACCGCAAGGTCTATATCAAAATTAAATCCTACGATGGTATCATTTCCATTATGAACAAATCTCGTACACATAATTAAATCCCCCTCATTCGTTCGATATTTCCGGATTGTATCGCTTTCATATTCTGAGAAATTTTTTCCTCTGACCAATCCCACCATTTCAATTTAAGTAATTCTGTAATGGTTTTATCATGAAACCGTTTTCTGATCGGCTTTGCTGGTACTCCTCCCACAACGGTATAAGGCGGTACATCTTTCGTGACAACAGCACGCGTACCTATAATTGCACCATCGCCAATTGTAACACCTGCCAAAATGACCGCTTCATAGCCAATCCATACATCATTGTGAACAATAATATCTCCTTTGTTATCCCACGCCTCCGTAATATTTGTTTTCTCAAGTTCCCACTCATCGAAAAATAAGGGAAACGGATATGTGGACAGAGAATCCATTGTATGATTTGCACTATTGAAAAGAAATTTTGCACCACAGGCAATCGAACAAAATTTTCCTATAACAAGTTTGTCGTGGTTGATCGGATAGTGATAAAGAACATTGTTCTTTTCAAAACCCGTAGGGTCATTCACAAAGTCGTTATACATGGTATAATCTCCCACGGTAATGCCTGCATCGGTAATTGCATTTTTTAAGTAAATAGTCTGCCTATCACCTGTCCGTGGATATAAAATTTCAGAGTTCGCCATTTTTGTAATCCTCCTGTTGAAAATGCTATATGATAATTGTACGCATCAGCAAAACGATTCTCAATATACCAAACAATGCAGAAACAATCCGTAGAAAAAAGAGCTGCTTTTTCAGCAGCTCTCCATAATCATTTCCGATATATTATTTTCCTTATGGCATATACCGAAAGATAAAATTCCTCCGCAAGTTCCTCAATCGAAACACCGTTCCGATATTTCTTTATGATGATTTCGTTGCGTTCATGTAGTTCTTTTCGATAACCGGACAATTCACCCCAAGATTTATGTTGATCGTCCTTAGCCGGTATATAGATATAACCCGCTTGCACATATTTTTGTAACTCCTCGACCAACATATCAGGCAGAATTGCATTTGCATTGATGTATTTCATATGCAGGCTTCCTCCTTGATTGATAAAATCAGGCAGCAAAGCCAGCAATATTATGCGACTATTATTACTCCATGCAAATGTCGCTCATTGTACTGGCTTTGCATGGAGCCATGCTTTGTTTTTCCTTTTCTTATTTATACACATCATTTTTCACCACCTATATAAATAAATCATTCTTTCATGTTTATAAGTATAGCATTAAATTCCGAACACTTCAAGGATACGCAGTGTTTTCTATTTAACTGCCTACTGCTCAAGTTTAAAAGCGTTCCGTTTGCTATGATTGACTTTGAGTAAAAAAACAATGCCGGAAGGGACACTTCCTTATATGAAGTATCCCTTCCGACATCTTTTTTCATGCGGCAGCTTGCTGCTGCAATCTTTCCAACTACCAAACGATACTGCAGCTAATTACTGTTTCATCTGTTCTTCCTGTCTCATAATCATCTTCTTTACCATCTCGCCGCCGATCGAACCGGCTTCACGGGAGGTCAGATCTCCGTTGTATCCGTCCTTTAAGTTTACACCTAATTCAGATGCTACTTCTTCTTTGAACTGTCTCATTGCTTCCTTTGCTTCCGGTACTGCCATACCTGAATTTGAATTCTTTGAACTTGACATGTTTCCATACCTCCATATATTTGTCTGATATCTGAATAACAGAAATTTTCTTTCTGCTATCTGTTGTTAGTATGAAAAAATTTTATATTTTTATGAATGGTAAGTTCTGGTATTGTGTGCTATACTTCTCTCTATGGAGGTGAAATCATTTATGAAACATAAGAAACATCAAACAATCTGTTCGATTTTAATGCTGATGAGTCTGCTCGTTACTTCTATTGGCGTCAGCCTGCAGCCCGTTTACGCAGAAAACCGTTCGGATAAGACTAACTATGTCGCCTTTGGAGACAGTATTGCCGCCGGCTACGGCCTGGACGGGTATTCCGATGATCAGACTGCCGCTCCTGGGGACAGCTATCAGGCGCTTGTCGCCTCATTTTTACACACACAGTCCGCCAATTACGCCATAACCGGAGATAACAGCGATGACTGTATGGAACTGCTCCATTCCGGAAAAGCTGATGCAGATCTTGCAAATGCCGATATCATTACTCTTTCGATTGGTTCCAACGATCTGCTGCTGCCATTTATCCAAATTCTTCTCGATTTTTTCGAGATCAATCCGGAAACGCTTGACCCGTCTGCCATACCGGAACAATTAAAAACCGGGTTTCCATTGCCGCAGATTGATGTTACGAAAATGGCAGAATATTATGAAAAAGCCGAAGAACTGCTGACGCTGTTATCCGACAATGAAACACTGCATGCACAGACGGCTGCTTTTCCTGAAAAATTTCAGACCATTGTTTCCATTCTGCATGATAAAGCGCCTGACGCAGAAATTTACGCAACAAATATTTATAATCCTTTTGTGACGATTCCGAAAATTGGAGAGCTGGCAGATATTTACATTCAGGAAATGAACAAAGCTTTTTCTAAAAATGCGTCCGGATATACACTCATTGATGTTTATACGCCATTTTACGAAAAGCAGCTCACAAATGTAAACATTGATTTTAAACAGCCATACGATTTCCGGTTAGACCCGCACCCTTCCGTACAGGGACATGCCAAGATCGCCAATCTGATCATTCGTGCATGTAAGCAGGCACATGCTCCAAAAGCTGCCGAACTTCGCAAGTTATCTACAAGCAGCAAGCAAACCTTAACCGTAAAGGCAACCCTGCCTGCCGATGCAGATGGATATCAGGTACTGTATGCCGCTAAGAAAAACGGCAGTTATCAACAACTGGGGACCTCAGATAACACAACATTTCGGACAAATTCGAAAAAACTGAAAGCAAAAAAGACTTATTATGTAAAGTTACGCAGTTATAAAGTGATCAAAGGCGTTACATACTACGGAGCAGACAGCCCGGCGAAAAAAATAACGATCAAATAAGAGAAACAAAAACCGCATTTTCCGTATGTAATGCAAACAAAAAATCGTCCATCTGCCGCGGACAGAAAGCAGAACGGCAATTTATGCTGTTACCGCAAATATCCTGACGCAGCAGATGAACGATTTTTAAAACGTCGTTAATAAACAATTCCCTTTTTTACATTTTCTACAACATCCGCATCTGCAAATTTTTCAATAATAGCCAGCGAAAATCAATGGATGTCCCCATGCCGCGGCTCGTAATCACATTTCCATCTACAACCGCATTGCCTTCCGAAATCACTGCTCCCGTCAGTTTTTCTTCCCATCCCGGATGGCAGGTAGCACGTTTTCCCTGTAAAATACCATTTGCACCGAGTACACTTGGCGCCGCACAAATTGCTGCAACCATTTTTCCTTCCTGTGCAAATTTTTTGATTGTGCTGACTACACCCTCATGCGCTCCCAGATTTGCCGTCCCAACGGCTCCGCCCGGAAGAACCGCGCCGTCATACGCATCCGGCGATGTCTCTTCAAACGTGGTATCCGCAAAAAACGTAATATCATGGGAACCATGGATTTCCCTGCTTCCTGTAACCGACACGCTGACAACGTCCAGATTTGCTCTGCGAAGCATATCTACTACCGTTAAGCCTTCTATCTCTTCACAGCCATCTGCGAAAAATACGGCTATTTTACTCATTTTTTCGTCCTCCTGCATATTTATTTTCATTGTCCGGACAGACCGAACTGCTATTTTAAAATACCATATTCTGCATGACTTTGCAAACACACATTGATTTTTCCGGAAAGATCGGTTATCTTAAATATAAAAACAAAAGCAAAGGAGTATTGCCATGCCAAAAACAAATCCGGAAAATACGGCACATATGGAAATTGAGCGCAAATTTGTTCCCAAATGGCTTCCAAACAATCTGGAACAGTATCCTTATCATGAGATTGAACAGGGATACTTATGCACAAGTCCTACCATACGAATCCGAAAAATGGACGACACCTATTTTCTCACTTACAAAAGCGCCGGCATGTTAGCACATCTGGAACAGGAAATGCCCCTTTCCAAAGAAGCCTATGAACACCTGCGAAAAAAGCGGACGGTATTTTGATCACCAAACGCAGATATTTGATTCCTCTGGATTCCACGCATACGATTGAACTGGACATTTTCCACGATAAGCTGGAAGGCGTCACTCTGGCAGAGGTAGAATTTGCTTCCGTAGAAGAAGCAGATTCTTTTATCCCTCCGGACTGGTTTGGTGAAGATGTCACCTATGAGAGCCGGTACCACAACAGCGAAATGAGCAAAGGCGCCTTTTTTTAACGGAACCGGTTTGTCTCGTATTTCTGTCTGGTCAGTATAATATTCCGAAGCTGATGAAACCGATCTGCCAAAGCTCCTTCCGGAATTACCACATCCAGCACAACTGCAATATCATCAATCAGTCGATCGGTAATATCGTTTTGTATTTCATTTAATACGTGGAATTTCTCTTCATACGTATCTGCTTCCAGAAATTTGATCAGGCACGGATTGGCACGCAGTTCCTCCGTGGCACTCTCGTGTCTTTCCGATTTCCGGAACAACTCCCTGCGCTGCTCCCGCTCTTCCATCTGCCGGCGGCGTTTTTCATAATAATAGGTTCCCTCACCGGATGCCTCGGATACGGACTGGCGCATAGCCCGCCGGGATTCGGCCGGAGACTGCGTACGAGGACGAAGCTCCGGTTTTGTATTGGCTGCCAAACTGTTCCCTGACCGCTTCCTGCAACCGATGCACACTTTCTTTCCACCTGCATCGGCTCGGAGCGATCTGTCGTTGTAAACACGCGCTGCCAGCCATATTTCTCCGTTATCTGCCGCACATCTAATGCATAAATGCCAAAATCCCCAAACATTTCCTGATATACTACAATTTGCTCTGCCGTTTCCGCATGAACAGCTACGGCAATAATCTGATACAGTTTATTTGCATCATCTTTATACCTCTCTCCTGTTTTCGGTATCCACTCCATCATGACTGCTTCTTTCTCAAATATTTTTATATATTTGTTTCTGGTTCGTTGCGTTTATTTCTTATTTTTAGCTTTTAATATCTTCACCGTACATGCATCTTGAAGTTTTATTCCATCCTTTGTAGAAGCCGTAATTTTAACCGTCTTTCCAACTCCTGCTTTTTTTACTTTTACAACTCCTTTTGCAGATACCGATGCATATGCGGGATTGCTAGATTTCCATGTTACGTTTGCTCCGGCTGCATTTTCCGGCAGTATCGTAGCAACCAGCTGCAGCTTATTCCCATAACGTACATTCGCAGAGGCTTTATTCAGTTTCAGACTGGTCGGCTGTACCACAATACCGGAAAGATCTAATATACCTCCTGTCACACAGGCGTTCTCAAGTGCATCCACACTGCGTGTACATTCCATCAGCAGACTGCGTATCCCCATCGCATCGTACGTAGGATTTACACCTCGCAATACTGCTACGGCTCCGGTAACCATCGGCGCAGCCATAGACGACCCTGACATAATATCGCATTTTTCAAACTGATCCGTATCCGGATCCGCTACCGACACTGCAAAATTGTCAAAATAATATGTCGTCGAACGTGTTTTCTGCGTCGTAATTCCAATTAACGCCAGATATGTCCTGCCGCCGGATGTAACAAACCGACAGTCATCTTTGGTACTCACCTTTTCCACCGATTCCCATGCCGGCACGCCGTCTCCGTCATTATCCGCCATCATACAGCTGATATAATACGTCTTTTCCGTATCCGGATTCCAGTCCGTAACATCCAGATAAATAAATCCTGCCTGCTCCATACCTCCATCAAAAATATCGTCTTTCACAATTGGTAACCCGAAGCTCCGATTGTTTTTCACCGTATACTTCAGACTACCATCCGTCTGATCCGAACAGCCGACTTTCGGCTCGTAGCTTAACCGGACCGTATAATCACTCCCAAGCCCGCGAATATTGGACGCGGTATAAAAATCATCAATGCTGCTCACCGTATTATAATAAGTGGTCATCTGCTGACGTTTCTCAGGTGTCCAAAACTGCGGCAGAAACTTGGCTTCCTGCACGGTAGAGACAATATTTGATCCCGGTGCAAACAAATCCACCTGTGTATTACCATAATCTGAAAAATAAACTCTTTCATCATTTTCATCACTGGCGCCTGCAACCACCACATATTTACTATCCAGATCATAAGGCACCGTACGCAAAGACATCGGTATTGCATCCCAGTCTATCGAATCATTACCGGCCGCAAACACCGTAAGTGCGCCGTTTGCACCCATTTTATCAATCAGTGTATTTAAAACCGCCCCGGAATCCCTGCTGCCTCCCCAGGAACAGTTCACCGCAGCTACCGGTACGCCCATTTCCTGAGCCCGAACAATGTACTCAAAAGCTCTGATAGCGCCGGCTACATCAAACACATCGGAATTGTCTTTTACGACTTTTAACGCCATAATCTTTGCATTGCTGATGCCCGTAATGCCAGCCGCATTGTTCTGCTGTGCCGCAATCACGCCGGCACAATGTGTTCCATGTCCGTCCGTATCCATCGGATCATCATCATCATTTGCAAAGTCATATCCATACGTTCCTTCCACCCCCTTTGACTGATACGGATTCACCCACATGGAATCTTTCAAATCTTCATTCGTATAATCCACTCCCGTATCAATCAGAGCCACTACCGGCTGCATAAACGACTCCGCCTCCAGATCGGAAAACCGTATCCCCTTACTTTCCGTACGAAAACTGCCGGTTCCGTCCAGATACCACTGATAATCCGACAGCGTATCTTTTCCGATATCGCACAAGTGCGCGTAACTGTTCGGTGCAACCGCATCCACATAATACCTGTCGGCCGCAATTTCCATTAATTCTTTCGTTGAATATGTATCCGAACTGACCAGAGCTACATAATCTTTGATCTGTTCCGACTGTGCATCCTGCGCCGTTCCAAATTCCCAGCATTCTTCCACCCGAATATCCTTGTCAAAACTGGCCGTACCTTCCTTCGTTAAAGCGGCAGCCTGTGTCGTTGTCATCGACACAAGAGCCTCTCCCTTCACATACGTACCCTCTTCCAGTTGCGGAACCTCCACTTCATGCGCCTGCGTCTGCAATGCAGCCGCGCACACCGGCGCCGTCTGCCAGATGACAGCTGTCGCTGCCAACAGCCATGCTACAATTTTTCGTTTATTCATACCGTATTCCTTTCTTTTGATCCTTCCGTTTCATTTTTCCTTTGCACAACGAAAACATTTTCTGCTTTTCTTTGCACCTTTCCAATTTTTAGAATAAATTTACTTTCATCTATTTTATCCGAAAAGAATACCGTATTTTTTGGATATTAAGAAAATTTCATCTAAAGTTCACAATTTGGATACAACTGCACAAGTAATGCACGACACCCTTCCAAAATCTGGTCATACACCTCGTCAAACGCCCCCGTATACCACGGATCTTCAATATCGCCTGCAATTCCCGCAAAGCTGCGCAGTTTGCTGACCTTCCCCTGCGGATCACTGCCGATAATTCTGTTCAGATTCCGGACATTCATACGGTCCATAACAATTAAATAGTCATAATAGTCGTAGTCTGCTTTTGTCACCTGTCTTGCGTGATGTCCGCTGCAGCCAATACCATGCCTGCGAAGTTCATCCCTCGCAGGCGGATAAACCGGATTGCCTATTTCCTCCGTGCTGGTGGCAGCCGACGCGATTTCGAAATCGGATTCCAGGTGGTGTTTTTGAACTAAGTCTTTCATTACGTATTCGGCGATTGGACTGCGGCAGATGTTGCCGTGGCAGACGAAAAGTATTTTAATCATATCTTTTATATCCCTTCATAAGCCTTCAAACCTTGATATTTCAAGCTTTCAGGCGCTTTTTTCATTTTTGGTTTTTTACCCTTGATCTGCGTAATCCGTTATAAATCTACGCAAATTTACGGGCAAATGGTGTAGTAATTGGTGTAGTAGATTCGTGTACTTCTCAACCTGATTTTCTCTGTTTTCCATGCATATCCGCTTCTTTGAAGTCCAAGATTTTTGCCATCTGCTCCGCCGCCCGATCATAGCTTGCATGGGTATATACATTCAGCGTAACGCCTACGTCCGAATGCCCCATCACATACTGCAAAGTCTTAATATCCATGCCTGCATTTGCCATGTTGGTACAGAATGTGTGTCGGAATACATGGGGCGTAATATGTGGCAATGGATTGTCCGGATGCAGCTTCTTATATTTCTTCATTGCCCACCGCATTTCATTTTCGATATGCAACGCTACTTTCGGTTTATCATCCTTGTCCAGCAGGAGGAATCCACTGTATCCGTCTACAATTATTTCTGTCTTTAAATTCTTACGACGGGTAAGGATTTTTTTCAGGCTTTGATAGACTTCCTCTGTCATAGGAATAAAGCGGCATCCGCACTCGGTCTTTGTTTTCTCAACATAATATTTTCCGCCCCGTTCCCTGACAAGCTGATGATCCACACGGATTTTCCGGCTGTCAAAATCCAGATCGCTCTTTGTCAAACCGCAAAACTCGCTGACACGCATTCCCGTTCCCAACAGCACGACAAATTCATCATAATACTTTGCATAGGTTTTATCTTCACGGATAAACCCCATCCAAAGTTCCTGCTGTTCCTCTGTCATGGCGATACGCTTCTGCGAATCGTTCGGAACAACGTCTACCAGCTTAAAATCAAATGGATTCCTGCGGATAATGTCCTCATTATATGCCATCTGAAAAGCAGGTTTTACAACGCCCCTGACGCTTGTAATAGTGCTGTATCCTTTTCCGTCATCATGCAACTTCATAATCCACTGCTGGGCATCAGATACCTTAATATCCCTTATCTGCCGGTAGCCGAAATCTTCTTTCTTAATCAGATTAAGAACAAAATTATATCCGACTTTGGTATTGTAGCGTACACCCTGCTTCAAGCTGATATAGCGTTCCAAGAGGGCAATAACGGTAACTTCTCCGGCTGCATAGTCAATTCCATCGTCAAGCTGCCTCTGGATTACCTTTTCCTTTTCCCGCAGTTCCTTCAAATCAGAGGAATAAATGGTCTGCCGTTTTCCGTGGATATCCGTATAGCGGTACTGATAAATCAGGTCTTTTCTCTGGCTCTCTCCTGTCTTTAAGACTCGTCCTTTATTGTCTTTTCGTTTCTCAGACATTTTCAAACTCCTTTCCGTGGTGGAAAGAGCCTTGATATGACTCATCCATTGTACCATACCAAAGCCAAATTTACACCATCAGATTCATAAAACTGTGAGAAATAAGTCAAATAGCTAAATCAGATAGAATACTCGCTCTCGATATACTGATCGAACAGGCGGCGTTTGATCAATCGCTTATTGCCAACCCACAAAACAAAGCGGCAGTTTCTCTCGTTGGTAAGCTCACGTAGCTTATTTACACCAATCCCTGAATAAGCGGCAGCTTCTTCCAGACTTAGATTACTCTTTTCCCAAATCGGAACTTCTTTCATTGGCTTTCGCCTCCCTCCATCAGCTTTTTAAGACGTTCCATTTTCTGCTGTGCCGTTATTTTGCGGAAATCGCCACCCGTAAAGCGGACAGGCACACACATTTCAAGCAACCTGCCATAAATGCGTGCGTGCGGCACGTCCTCCGGATTCCTAAGCTGCTCCGGCGTAAGGTTTGTCGTTGCAATCAGCGGCTTTTTGCTGATATACCTGCTGTCAATCACGTTGTATACCTGTTCCAGTCCGTATTCTGTACCTCTCTCCATGCCGAAATCATCAAGGATAAGCAGGGGATAGGAACACAGCTTTACGATGTATTCATTCCTGTTTTCCGAGCCGTAGAAAATGTTGTTCAAAATTGTCGCAAAGTTCGTCATGCAGACGGGTATTTCCTTCTCCATGAGGGCGTTGGCAATACAGCCTGCAAAATAGCTTTTCCCCGATCCGACATTCCCCCACAGCAGGTAGCCGAGGTTTTCAGCCCGTACCGTTTCCCACTTTTCCACATAAGAGTGCGCTTTCCCTATCTGCGGGCATTTCCCGTTGTCATTTTCAAAAGTCCAGTGACGCATGGCAGGATTGGAAAAGCCTTCCCGTTTCAGACGTTCCACTTCGGCACTGTGTTTTTCATCCGCATCTTTTTTCTCACGTTTTTCACGTTCTGCCCTGCGGCAGTCGCATTCAGACGGGTGCCGGTCACGCCCGAATAAAGCCCTGCCTTTAGGAAAATATGCTTCTTTAGGCTTGTGGCATTTCCCACAGTACAGTAAACCGTCCTCCCCTTTGTAATCCTCCGGCTCCTGCGTGGTATCCATCATTTTCAGAACCGTATCCGTTAAACCGTTCATAAGCTGTCCTCCTCACTGTATGAATAATCAGGTATCCCTTTCTTTGGCACTGCCTTGTCAGCGTCCTCCTGCGCCCATTTGTAAATCGTGGCGGCATGGTTATGGTACTGTTTCCCGCTTGAAGCGATATGCATGGATAAGCGGTCAATATAATATTCCCACTTGCCGGGCAGTTCCGATTTCAGACCGTTAATCTCCGCATCAGAAAGAAAAACATTATTAAATCTCCCATAAGTGGCGTGGGCGGGTGTTTCTTTCTCTCCCTCTCCCTCTTTCTCTATCTCTTTATCTCTCTCTATCTCTAACTCTCTCTCTACGCTACAAATCTGTTTCAGATTGTTACCACCCGTTTCATTCGTGTTACATTGTAACAGCCTGTCATTTCCGACAGCCTGCTTTTTCCTCTCCCTATGCTCCCTCACACGCATAGCCGAAGCTGTTTCCGAGCCGATGATTGTCGGCACTTCCGTTAGCTGGTACTCGTCATCATCGCCGATTTCTATCAGCCCATGCCGCTGTAAAACGCAAGCGTCAGCTTCACGTTCTCTGCATCCTCATCAAGCGCAAGGGCAATCTCCGAAGCGAAGTTGTCCTCCACGCCCTCAAAGTAAAGTTTCCCCTCGTCTTTTAACGACAGCAGCATCATTTTCAGATAGATAATCGTATGCGTATCGCCGCCCGCTATGGAGCGCAGCTTCTTGATGCGCTTGTCTGAAAACCAGTCCGCTTTCAGTTTCAGCCAGTAATACCTCTTTGCCATAAATTTCTCCTCTCCGTTCCGGTCGGCGCAGAGCCAACGTCCACCGGACGTTGTGCGCCCTCCTTAAACGCACAAAAAGGACAGCCCAGACTTTTCCCATAAGTCTGTGACTGCCCTTGCGCTGTGTTAATGAAAAATAATTCAAAATCCCTTGAAAACTTTCTGCAATCAATCGGGAAGAATTGCAGAATCATATGTGGGATTTATGTATTCAGTTTTGATTGTCAGTTTTTATGTATCTGCCCTAAATTTTCAGCTTGTCTGCACCGTATTTGTGAATGATGCGAAAAAGGATTTCTTTCTCTTTCCCCTCTGCTTTATCATATAAGCCGCATAAGGTTTTCTGTTCCGTCAGCGTGAGTGTGTTGATATAGGGCTTGTAATTTTCTGTGATGAAAACCCCGCCGCCTTCGCCCGGCTTTGTGTAGACAGGGTAATCAAAAGACAGTGCGATAACGTCATTCATTATCGTGCGCCTTGAAACATCCAGTTCCCATGCAAGCTCCCTCATTGTCGTATGCCCTCTGGCGGATAAAATGCTGATGATTTCCATTCTCCGGTGTGCAGTGTCCATGCCACGCCTCCCGTCATTTTCTATGTAAAACTTCCGCAGTACGGTCCAAATTCATGTATGATTGACAGGACAATCTTCCTGTCATCTGAACCACAGGTCACAGCAACTTTTTCCAAACATTCCAGCTGTTCCTGCGTGAGCGTGTTCTGGTGCTGCCCCACACCGTCCGCCTTAACTTGACCCACAAGTTTATATGGATATCCTCTTGTTTCTATGCTATACTAAAGAAAAAGAGGTGATCCGTATGACGGCAGAATATACGAATTGGGAAACGGAATTTGTAGATGTAAAATTTGTTGATCAGCGTTTGAAATCACGTTTTTTTAAAATTATGGATGCATTTGCTGCAGCGCCAGATAAATCCACCTGGGCTGCAGCCGGATCCAGAAGTTCTGCAAAAGCAGCGTATCGCTTCTTTAGTAATAAGGATGTATCCAGGGATGAACTGTTGGATAGTGTATCTAGGGCAACTGTAGAAAAAATGAAACATGCGGATGCAGATTGGATACTTGCCATTCAGGATACCACATCTGTTGGATTTGGAAACCGGAAAGCAATCAAAGGAATGGGATACCATTGCAGTACGGAACAGAGGGGAATGCTTGTACATTCTTGTATAGCGGCCACAGACCAGGGAATTCCCCTGGGCCTTCTTTATCAGGAAATACATACGAGGGATGTACGCAGGGATGACTCTGGAACAAAAGATGAAAAACGTTCCAGGCCAATAGAAGAAAAAGAGAGCTACCGATGGATTCATACAATGAACGAAATTCATCAGAGGGTTGCAGAAGATATTCCGGTATTGACAGTATGTGACCGTGAAGGAGATTTTTATGAATTTTTTTCGAACGCTGCAGATTTGGGAGAAAATTTTCTGATTCGGCTAGTGCAAAACCGCATGGTGGATGACGGAAAAAAGATTTTTCATGAACTCCACCAGTCTCCTGTGGCTGGAAGTATGGTTGTCAGGATGGGCAGGAATCCCAAAGAACACATTCCAGCCAGAAATGTAAAAATGGATTATCATTATAAAGAGGTTGTGGTTCACTGTCCAAAAAGGAGAACAGAAAAACATATACGAGAAAAACTTGTACTAACAGCAATTTATGTACATGAATCCGGAAAAAAAGGAACCGAATGGTTTCTGCTAACAACGGTAAGAGTAAAAAACGAAAAAGATATAGAAAAGCTGATACAATGTTATGCACACAGATGGAAAATAGAACGTTTTCATTTCATCTTAAAAAGTGGATGCAAAATAGAGAAAAATCAGGCGAGGGAATATGAGAGATTAAAATTTTTAACATTACTATATTCGGTTATCGCACTGCAGATACTAAATTTGACTTATTTAGGAAAAATATGTCCGGAAATCTCGAGTGAAATTGTGTTTGATAAAGAAGAATGGAAAATATTATACTGCTGTGCAAGAAAAACAAAAGAAATTCCTGAAACATATACACTGAAAGAGGCGATTTATGATTTAGGGATTCTGAGTGGAATAAAAGGTGCTCCGAGCGATGGTATGCCCGGAGCACGTTCTATTTGTCAGGGCTTAGAGGTTCTTTGCTCATTACTTGCTTATCGAAATATATGTTATAATTGTGGGTCAAGTTAAGACCGTCCGCAAGGAGATAGCCTCCGTCATATCCCTGCTTTGTGATAACGGGGAGTTCCTCGCCTATGATGTCAAAATCCCTGCGTATGGCTTTCCTGCCGACACCGTACATCTTCATCATTTCCGATGTGGTCAGCTTTTTCCCCGACAGCAGCATACGCTCTATATCACGCCGCCGCTGGAATGCGTTGTCCTTCATGTTTCACCTCCTTCCGCTGTTTGATTCCCTGTGGGTATTATAGAAAAAGTAATGTTCCCCTATGGCTACCTTCCTCAAAAAGTTTGGTTATTTTTTCAAAAACGGGAAAAGTTATACCGACTTTTTTTGAACAAATCCTGTATTTATCAGCGTTACCGAAAAAGTCGGTATAACGTCATAGCAAGCACTGCCTGTGTTCCCTCACAGGCTGATTTTTCCAATTTTCCAAAGGACGGAAACTTGAAAAAAATGCTTGTAGGGGAAGTTTCCCCCTAGCCCCTCTGCGCTCAAAAATCCATGAAATGCCCTGCCGGAATTTCTCATTTTTTCACTCATTTTTCTGCACGAATATCCCCCTCAACGGGATAGAAGATAGTGTAAAATTCTTTCATAATCCCATTACAGAAAGGACGTAAAAATGGCAAACAGAGAACGCAAAAACGAGTTAAAAATATATCTAAGTGACGATGAGCAATACATACTGGAGCAGAAAGTCAAAGTCTCCGGCATGAGGGATAAATCCTCTTTCCTGCGGCATCAGATTCTGTATGGCTACGTCTATGACATTGATTATTCAGAGCTTCGGGAATACAATGCTGCGCTTGCTAAAATCGGCAACAATCTGAACCAGATAGCGAAACGCATGAACGCCACAGGAAACGTCTATGCCGCCGATGTAAAGGAAGTCAAAGAGCTGATGAAACAAGTATGGGATACACAAAAATCCATGCTCTCAAAACAGCCGTACATGAAGCAGTAAAGTGAAACGGAATCCCTGCTGAAGAACAGGGCAATGTCAGGCAATTTTCTTTCACGATTCTATAAGCGTGAAAACACTATAAAATCACCACTTTACAACTTTTTAAAAAATAAAATAACGCACAAGGTACTTTCTCATGTATAATAAGTTTGCATACAAAACTATACGAAAGAGAGTGACCTTGTACGTCAGACTTATTATACAACGAAAATAATCTAATTGGTAGACTGTACCGTTATTTTTATATTTATTGTAACTATTCAGAACCCCCTTATTCAAAGATGAAATCAGGATGACCTGAGATTGCATTTCTGATTGCTTCGTAAGCATTGTATCCCTGCTTATGTGCTGTGCCAACATAGGACATGATTTTAGATAATCTCTGGCACCTTCCTCAGTTCGGAAGCATCCGGATACTTTGGTTTTCACCTTTATCATCCGCAGATCTCGTTCCGCCTGGTTGTTATCAAACGGGACATGGAAGTTATGGATAAAAAGGCAGACTGAGGCCTTGTAATTTGCAAGGCGTTCTGCCAGGGCAAGGATTTTTCCTTTTTTCTTCCGTCCACGTTTTTTCTCCGTGGTTTCGGTAAGTGGATTTTCCTTCCGGGCCTGTTCGATAAGTTCATCATACTTCTTATCGAACTTACGATAATGATAATAGCTCAGAGAGTCCTTTCCCTTCTCTACAGCTTTCTCTTTGGCCTTTTTCATTTCCAGTAAAAGGTCTATAAATGCAGATGCCCACTTCTGATCCGGATGATTTTCATCAATCCCCGTTAATTCACGGAGAAGATGGGCACAGCAGACTGCATGCTGAATATCCGGATAATTCCAGTAGGAAGCCCAGCAGTCATGCATGGCAATCCCTTTGAATTCCGGAAGAACGCCGCATTGCCCCATACCTGCAGTTCCACGTTTGGGACTGATATCAAGATAGGTGTATTCACAGTTTGAGGCACCATGAACCCACCAGAGTTTTTTATCCACTCTGGTTCCGGTTTCGTCGAAATGTCCAAGCGCAGAACCGATCATCTTATCCTTGATCTTACCTACTGTTTCACTCAGACTGTCAGCGCATCTTTTTACCATGCTGCTGACCGTTCCTGTTGCAATCGGAATGTTAAATACTCCGGAAAGAATCTCATGGGTACGTTTGATGCTGACTGCGCCTACGGTATTTAGTGCAACAGCTAATGCCTGAAGGTTTTCACCATACTGTACGGTTGCTTTTACGTCAGAAGGGAAAGCACCTGTGCGGGTATCTCCATGCAGCATACAGACTGGAAGTTCCAGCGCCTGATGCTCCGTTACATTGACTTTAACAACTGCGTCAATAACATGGCGTTTCTCCGCAATACATGCAGTGCCTTTGCACATCTGATAATGCTGGCATCCTTTACATGCGGAGGGCATATGTTTGACTATTTCATCCGGAGCTGTTATTACCGCTAAATGTATCCCCTGATGTCCATCCTGTCCACCGACCTTTTTTCCGGATGGTTTGCGCAGACTCTTAGGAGCAGGTTTTTTATAGCCATCACTTGAAGGTGGTTTGGAACTGTTTTTGGAGTTCTTATTAATCTGTTCCTTCAGTTCCTGTATGGTCTGATTTAACTCAGCAATAGTTGCTGTGAGAATTTCATTTTGCCTGAGCAATGAAGCATTCTGTTCAAGCAATTGCTGAACCATTTCAAGTGTAACATTTACTGGCATTCAGACCACCTTCTTCCGTTAAATTTGATACTTCTATTTTAACGGAAAATGGTCCAAAAAGCGAATCGTGTCGTTTTGATATACTGTCAAAATGACGGTGGATAAACAGTAAAAAACAAGAGATAATTGCCGGTAACACTCGGATAAAATCCACAATTACTCTGTTATCTGTGATACAACTGGGGAATTATGTTTCAGTAATCCACAGCCCAAAAACACTTGGCAGTTATACTAGAAAGTTATCCACTTTTTACACTAAAGCAATGACGAAACAGAAATTTTATTTTCTCTGTTTTGTCCAAAAATCAATGTGCCCTTAACGGGGTGCTGAACAGTTACTATTTATTTTAAAACTTTTTCCGCACCGACTATTGAAACCCTTTTTCTGCTGGTGTTATCTATACTTGCCATGGAGTCAGCAGTTTCCATCCGGTCCCTTTACAGACATTTTTTATCAGGGATTACAAAAAAATCCCTGAATGCATTTTACTATGCCTGCTCTTATGCAAAGGCCGATTATTCCAGATTTATGAATGTTACTGCTGGCATGGCTTTAAAACTCATACCGGAAAAACTTTCTTCACAGCCTGTTTTTCTGTGCATTGATGACACAATGGCCCCGAAGTTTGGAAAAAAATTTGAAGATGTTTCAAAACTTTTTGACCATGCAGCGCATAATGGCTCAAACTATCTGAACGGACATTGTTTCGTAAGCGTAATGCTCTGCGTCCCGGTGTGGAATAAAAACAGGATCCATTACCTTTCTGTTCCGCTTGGATACCGTATGTGGCAAAAAAAGGAGTCAAAGCTGGAACTTGCTGCATCCATGGTCCGTCAGGCGATGCCGGAATTCAGCAATAAAAAAAATGTTATCATCCTTTGTGACAGCTGGTATGTAAAAAAGAACCTTGTTTCCATTGTGGATGAATATGAGAACCTTGACCTTATCGGAAATGCAAGGTCTGATTCTGTCATTTATGACCTGCCGCCGCAGCGTACTGGAAAAAGAGGGCGGCCTGCGCTGCATGGGAAAAAACTTTCCATTCAGGACGATTTTACGCTGTCTGATGAAAAAATCGGTGATTATTATATGGCCGTGCGCCATGTCCTTACTAATATTTTTGGAAAAAGGACAGTCCTGGCATATGTCACATCCGCTGATAAAGCAGCAGGCAGCAGGCGTTTGTTTTTCAGCACAGTTTTTCCGGAACAGCTTCAGGTCTTCTGCGCATGGCAGGAGAAATCCCCGCTAAACCAGACAGGGAGCAGCCGGATGCAGTTTATTCCCCTGATGCTGTATGCATTTCGATGGCCGATAGAGGTTAGTTACTACGAACAGAAAACTTTCTGGTCACTGTGCAGTTACATGGTCCGCAGCCGCAAAGGGATTGAAATGCTGGTCAATCTGATTAACATTTCATACTGTGCAATGAAACTGCTGCCATACCAGGACAAGGCGTTTTATAAATATCAGACAGAAAGCGTGCAGGAGTTTCGGTTTGCGTTAAGTGAACAAATTCGCCAGCAGGTATTTTATGCCATTTTCGTAGAAAAAGTCGAAACCAGCATAAAATCAAATGCTTTAATAAATGCCTTAAAACGGCTGGTTCAGAAACAGGGGCATCATTTATAAAGTTGTAAAGTAGTGTATAAAATCTAAAATCAGACAAATTTCGCACCATTAAAAAGGTGTACCGCAGTGAAGTTTCTTCCTCCCTTGCGGTACACCTTGATGTGTAAAACACTCTGTAATTTTTTTACTTTTCCTATTCTATGGTTCAACATTTTAAGCTTTCTTTTATGCATATTTTGCATTCCCCTTTAGTTCATTTTGAAAAAATCTGCTGCTCCAATTAAAAAACGGCAGTTTCTATTTTCTCAAAGCTGCCGTTTGTAAGGTGCATGAAAAACTCTTCTCTTTATACATTCTTTTTTCGCCGTTTAGAGATTAACAAATAAAGCAGAAACCAAACAATGCAATGCGCCATAAGAATAAGCATATCTTTTGCAATAATCGGATCAGTACTGTTTGCTAAATTCATAACCCCCTCAAAAGTTGCATTGGACGGCACAAAATAGCAAAGTATTAAAACCAAACCATTTGCCCCCAGCAGATAGGATAATAATGGTACTGCCATAAATACAATCATTACTACCTTGACATAAACCACACCTACCATAAGATTTTCGGAAAATTTACCGATAAACAACCCAATCAATGCAGCTACAAAAGCTGACAGAATAATCAGTAACAGCATAAGAAATGTACTCTGCAAGGAAAGCTGAAAGCAGATACAGGCTGTCATAACGGCGGACAGGCATCCAAAGACAAAACCAATAAAAATTTTTTGGATGACATATTGGCTGTATGTCATAGGCAATATTTGATTAACCAAATCGACACAGTTTTCTTTTTCAGATATCATATTCATAGCGTTAAAAGTACACCCCATGAACATAGCAACAATTAGCGTCATTGCTATAAAAATATTTTGCATTCCTGCCAATACATCATGACGCTCTAAAATACTGACATTTATCTGCTCTGCGTTTTCCCGCTCCGCATACAATGCTGGAAGCGTGTCAGCCACTTGGCGGTATATGCCCAGCTCATCGCCAGCTACCATTGTTTTGATGCCATTGCCATCGGTTTCTACTCCAATCAAGTCTGTAGAAGGTTCATTGATTGAAGCAGTTAATTCTTCCAGCGTTTTGTATATGGTTACTGAACCATATCGTTCCAGCCACGATATTGTTTCGGCAGACAAATTGTTTTCTAATGCTCCAAAATGAAGTTCACCCAGTGAGGAAAGGTCAATCGTCCCAACAAAACGCAAAACAACAGCAACTATAATTGGCAGAAGAAAAGACATGATACAAAATTTGTCTTTCCAGACACTTTTGAGCTGATAAATCAATCCCCGCATAATCAGTCCTCCTTTCCCATTTCTTTACGGAATGCAGTTTGAACAACCACAAACAGGGCAGCAATTCCACAAGCGGTACAAATATAATAAACAGGGTTTGTGACAGGTGTTCCAAAATAGGCATTTTTAAGTCCCATATAAACCTGATAGAAAGGGTGCCAGCCTATCCATGCCATTTTTATGGAAGTATTTGCTGACAAAAATACGGGCGTTGCCACAAAAAGAGCAATTACCAAATAGGCAAGCGAAAACTGCTTGAAGTCATTTAACAGCATAGTGCATCCAAATCCCGTAAGCGCCATAATCAGTGATAAAATTGCGGTCTGCACCAATACGGCAGGCAAAATGCGGATTGTACCGGAAAAACCTACATTGAACAATGTTAATAGCACTGCAAAAACTAAATCAGACAGCAGGAAAACAGCTAGTTTTGACAGAACAAATAAGCTCCTTTTAAGCGGTAGGACTGCATGGACACGGATAACCCCCATCTGCTTTTCTTTGAACAGCACTGAAGCAATCCCCAAAAATCCAACGGCAACGATTTCGATAAACAATAATTCGCAGGACATTTCTTTCCTCTGTTTTTGCTCTGTTGTATTTGTCCCTACTATCTGCGCAGCGTACTCATCACCGGAACGAAGAAGCGATAACGCATAGTCAGCCCTGTGATTATCAACCTTTTCGCTTCCGAAATACAAAATAATGTTTGGCGTACCGGAACTGGCGTCTATTCCGACACCGTTTGTATCAGCCAAAAGAGCGTCATCCAGTTCTTCTAACGATGCCACCGGACGAATCAGTTCTGACACTTCCTGCTGTGTCCCCTGCGGGTCATAGAGGTATACATTGTATAATTGCATATCCATAAAATTGATGTAGCCAAAGTTAATAAACAATGTATAAATAAGCAGTGAGCCAAAAGCAACAAAGATGAATTTTCCGGCTATCATCATCTGACAGTCTTTTTTGAACAGGGAGTAGAAATTTTTCATCAGGACAACCCCCTTCCTGTATACTGGATAAACATATCCTCTAAGGTTGGTTCTTCTGAATGAATGCTGATGATTTCATCATGCGGGAATGGAATGCCTGCTTCCAATTCCGGGATTTCGATAGTCTTTTCCTCCCGTCTGCCCTGATACAGATAGGTGGTCACGATACGGTGGCTGCTGTTTTGCTCCTTCAGCCTTTTCGGAGTGTCAAGCGCAACAATATTTCCATTTGTAATGAAAGCTACCCTGTCACACAGCAGATCCGCATCCAGCATATTGTGAGTGGTTAAAAATATCGTTGTCCCTTTCCTGCGTTCTTCTTCTATAATCTTGCGGAACAAGACCGCACCCGTCGGATCAAGACCGCTGGTTGGTTCGTCTAAAAATAACAGTTTCGGATTGTTGATAAGCGCCCTTGCCATGCTTACACGCTGCCGCATACCTTTTGAGTAGGAAGAAACAGGCTTTTTCAGGAAATCGGTCTTAAACTCCAATTCTTCCAAAACTTCCCCAATATCCCGCAACTGTTCTGCCGGATAGAACGAAGAAAAATATTTGAGATTGTCAATAGCACTCAAATTTGCATATAAATAGGGAAATTCAAATAAAACACCTATCTTTTGAAAAAATCCTGCGTGTGCGCTGTAGCAATATCCTGCCCAAAAAGTGAAACTTTGCCGCCATTCCCCTTCAAAATTCCAGTGAGAATTTTCTGTGTTGTTGACTTGCCGGAACCATTCGGTCCTAAAAATCCAAAAATTTCACCATCCCCTACCGTAAAATTTAAGCCATGAAGGGCTTGCTTATCCTTTCCGTAAGAAAAAGTCAGATTTTTAACTTCAATCATTCATCATCCCCCATTTTCCCCTCTGGCTGTTTTTCTTTTCCTGCTGGCGTTTGCCCCACCATTTCATAAATTTGATTTTAAAAGGAATGGAGATAACCAATATTATTGCAATTACCAACCACCAATACAATTCCAAACCTAATAATGTCATATATGCTCCTCCTTTTTTCGGGCTTTTCGCCCTTTCGTATTATGAATTTAAGAAAATGAGGTGAAGTCGGTGTGAGATTGATGTGAAATTGGTGTGAAATAAAAATGGTTCTGCTCTCTTTATAGAAAACAGAACCACCAAAAATAAGGATGTTATCTTATTTAACTGTGGGTATGGAAAAATAGAATTGTACGCCATCCGCAAGATTTTTTACGCCATAACTTAATTCCTGCATAGATAAAATTTGTGCAACAATCGCAAGCCCCAATCCGGAGCCACTGTACCTTAAGCGGTTATCCCGATAAAATTTTGTCCAAATCTTTTTCAGCTTTTCATTTGGAATCGTTTCGCCCTGATTATATACAGAAAAATGTAATAGCCCATTTTCGTCTGAAAGGCATAGCTTTAATATGCCATCCGGTTTTACATTCTTTTTTGCATTGATAATGAGATTATTTAAGACCTGCTCCATCCGGATCTTATCTGTACAAACATAAATTTTATAATCAGGAAGCTCATACTGCAATTCAAAATTAGCATCCGGCGTGTCAATCAGCAGCCGCCCGGCGACAGTTTCTAAAAGTTCGACAAAATCAAAGCGTTCGGAGGTAAGCTGCACAGCCCCGGTTTCCAATGCAGATAAATCCAGTAAAGCAGTAATCAGATGATTCATCCGCTCTGTTTCCGATATGATTATTTCTGCATATTTTTGTTTTTTCAGTTCATCATCTTCGTCCTGATAGCCCTCCGCATAGGCTCTGATAATCCCTAAAGGCGTTTTCATTTCATGAGATAAACTGTCTACCAGTTCTTTACGCTCTGATAACAACAGACGTTCCTTTTCAACATCTTTTTCCAGCTGCTTATTTGCTGCCTCCAACCTCATAAGAGCATTTTGCAAATTATCAGCCATGACATTAAGACTTGTGGAAAGCCGCCCAAATTCATCATTTGTCATGATGTCACATGACGAAGAAAAATCTAAATCAGCCATCCGTTTTGCTGCTTTTTCCAATTTAGCAATCGGTTTTGAGATAAAGCAGCTCATCAGAAAATCAACGCCAAAAATCAACAGCACCACAAAAACAGTCCAAATAGAAAGTGAAATGTCTGAGGAAAACGGTAGTTTGGTTGAAAGGATATATGAAATAACAAGGATAGCACCTATCACTTTAGACATCAAAAGTATTTTCTTCCTTATCGAATAAATGCTTAAATTATCGCTGTTTTTCATACTGTCACCTCTAATTTATATCCAGAACGAATAAGCGTTACTATATGCTTTCCTTCACTCCCCAGCTTTTGCCGCAGTGTTTTGATATGGGTATCTACGGTACGGGTAGTCCCTCAAAATCGTAGCCCCAAATTCTATTCAGCAGCTGTTCACGGGTAAAAATCTGTCCGGGATTCATCATAAAAAATAAAGCAGTTCGTATTCTTTGTGGGTAAGAGCGATTTCCTGCCCATCTAAAAATACTTTACGTGAGGACGGCATAACAGAAATTTTTCCAATACTCAATATATCTAACGGTTCCGAAGAAGAACGGCGGAGCAGGGCATTCACTTTAGCCAACAGGACTTTAGGGCTGAAAGGTTTTGTTGTGTAATCATCCGCACCATATTCATAACCCTTTAGCTTGTCACTTTCTTCACTTTTGGCTGTCAGCATGATAATAGGCATATTGCTCATTTCCCGTGCCATTTTACAGACAGTGAAGCCGTCAATGTGGGGCATCATGATATCCAATATCATTAAATCCATAGGATTATTTTTCAATATCATTAAGGCATCTATACCGTCATCCGCAGTAAAGCAGGTATGCCCGCCCTTTTTCATATATTCAGCAATAATATCCTGCATATTCTTTTCATCTTCAACAATCAAAATGTTCGCCATAGAATAATCCTTTCTAATTACCCATTTATAAGATATTTTTACTTTTCGAAATAATTTCAACTAATTCTGAGTAGGACACAATAGGGAAACCAATTTCCTTATATCTTGAAACCATAATCTTATTCATACACATATATGGTATTACTTTGTACCCTATATATTCCTCGCATCCCAACTCTTGAATAACCTTATCTGCATTTTCACACAAATAATCTATTCTTCTTTGAAACTTTTCATCTTCCTTATGTTCATTAAAAAATCTATTCTGTTGGCGGTACATATCATAAAAGGTTGCTACTTTTTCTATTACTTTACATTCCACAATCCATATTGCTCTATTATTGATATCTACTGCAAATACGTCATAATCACCAAGCCACTGTGGATGCTCTTTGCTTAATTTTTTCAATTCGAAATTATGTTTTACAATATCGTATTTTTCTTGTTTAAAAACATTTTCAATATCATATACAATCTGTTTCTCATATGAATTTTTCCACTCTTGTAACAATTGTTTCGTTTTTTTCATACCAATTTCATATGGCAAAACAAATTCTATTATTCCATTAAGCCATTCTCTTTTCAGCTGATTCATAGTAATCGGCGAAAAAACAATATCATCCTCAACCTTTACAAGAGGCATTAATTCAAATCGTGTGTCCCGTGTTCTTCTTTTGCCAATGGGTAGGTAGAAATCCGTCTTTCCATTTTCAGTTTTAAGATTTTCAAAAGCTACTACAAGATAGTTGAAAATTCCTAGTGCTTCTTCTTTTGTAATAACTCCATCCATTTGCATTAAGAAATCATTTAATAGTTCATTACAAGCTCCTCTGAACACATTACTACCGATCTTATTAACTATCTCATCTGAAAACGAATGACTAAAATACGACAACGCATCTATGAAACTCTGAAAATCTAATCCTATGTCTTCCTTGATAGTTTCTTTAACTTTTTCTAGGTATTTACAATCAATATCCGCATTTCTCTTTAATCCATCCGAATATGAATACACCCTATGATGTAGGTTATCTATTTTTTCTGAATGCTGCTCATCAGATAAGGTATCAACTACATACTCGCTTGTTATTTCTATATAAGCTTCTGTGTCCGCGAAGTAACACATGTCAGCAACGTCATTTAATACCACCAGCCAATTTGCATATGCTAATAAAAATTTAATATTTTCTTTCGTTGCGTATATTTCTGTTTCACAATGCAAAAACAGATTGGTTTCTATCAAGTATAGGACATTTCTATCTTCATGCTTTGCCTTTTCTCTTTGATCTATTATTCTATCTCTAACTTCTTTATCCTTTCTTCATCCAAGCCTGAATAAGAACCATATCTTTTCTGATTAATATATATATCATGCAGCAATGTTGAATGATAATCCAACATTGTAACATGCAATGCGTTCCAAGAATATTTTGAAATTTCTCTCTCAAAATCTTCAATAACCGCCTTTTGCATAGTGCGAATAACTTGATTTGCCTCTCTTCCACGATATATCCCAGGATTAATCATCCGATCATAACAAACATTTGCTATTCTTTTTCTAACCTCGTGATAGTGATAATCCTGTGGAGAAAAGTGTTGCATATTATTATCCCACTTATATTCTACAGAAGTTGCAAAGACACCCACTTTCTTTTTATCACTGGAAATCTGCTGAGTTTTTGCATAAAATAATTCACTCAAATCAGGAATCTGTAGCAACAAGGGCAACAAAACTTCCTTTAAAATGTCCAATTCTATACTCCTATTTTCCGCTTTCTGAATATCTCGAAAGATTCGCTGCATATCTTTCACCACATACCTGATAATCCATTTGTGATTATGATATTGAGCATCACTATATACATATGTCCGTTCTTCATGCAAAAAGGATTCATGACCAGCATGAGCGGCATATTCGATTGGCATAAATGCTAACTGAATTCCCGTGTTACAGATTGCTCTTTTATCTTCAAATATGCACTTTATAGAAACAAATCCCTCAGTAATTATTTCTTCCAACACTTGAATCCATTGACGATATTCACCAAAATCATTCACATCCTTATAAAACTCAACATTATTTGTCAAAAAAACATAATTATTCCTTGGTAAAGGAAAAAAAATCCCGCCAAATCCTATACCATGTTTTGCAACATATTCATAATCCTCTGAATCTCTTTTGTCAATTTTCCACGAGAAAGGTTCTTGAAAAAGATAATCATTCACTTGGAACGGATAATCACTTAATTTCTCTCGAAAATATTCAACAACGGCTTCATTTTCTGTATCATACCCTACATCAAGCATATCAAATACAATTGCACCTTTTGCGATATATCGATCTTGGTATTTCCATGTAAAATAATGAGCAGCATCGCTACCAAATCCAAAAGTACTCTTGTAATCTCTCTCTTTTGAATAAGAAAGATATTCAAATAATTCATCAATGTCTTCCATAAAATCAAGATAATAAATTATATCCAGTGCAGTGCAAATTTTTCTTTCTAACCCCCCTGCCTTACCCATCGAAACATATGTTTTATTTGGGTTCGTAAAGCTGTCATAGATTAAATATTCTATTGGCATATCAGGCGAGATGTAAAGCCCTCTTAATCCATTTTTTTCAAACCGATTATATGTTTCTGCAATTTGAAGTTTACCGTTTTTATGATATTCCTCAATATTTTCAATCTCCTTCTCTAGCTGATTATTTTTATATTCATCTGCATTAATTGCAAAAATAGCACCATGAGAAGACGTTGCTACAAATGTATATGTTTTCTGGGTTGAATCAAATTTTTGATCTGGAAAAATCATAGCTGGTGCAAACATTATGCAGCCTCGTGACCGATCAGTTTCAAACAAACTATATATTCTTTCTATTATTCCAATATTTGCAACAGCTATTTGTTGTTCATAATCGATTTCTTTCTCCCAAATATCATACAAATCAACTAGCAAAGAAACATTATATAATGGATAAATATTATCTTCCTTATAGACAAAATGGCTCTTTTCAATAGTAGCTTCTTCGCTTTTCATTAGCGTCGCAATCTTAAAAATATCATATTTCTTACATTCTTCATCAAAAATTTCTGTATTCTATAAAACAGCTGTTCTGACGGAAGTTGAAATCTTTTTTCTATAACTCCATCATTTTTATTATCTTCTATAAAATAATCAAGAATTCCTGACGAATAATCCAAGACCAGTTTAAGTTCATCTTCATGCGAAGTTTTTCTGGCTAATACAGGCAAAAATTCAAGCAGGCAAAAACATTATTATGCCCAGTTCCAATTATCACGCGATAAAACTTATTCTCATATCTAATCCTAACCTCTCCAAAATCCTCTACAGTATAATCATCTGCAATTCCCGGTTTCATAATTTCATAGATTCTGTCAAAAAAATTTTTTAAACTATCATAGCTATTTATCTCTTGACTACCCTGTTCTACATATTCAATCAGACAAGCATTTAATGCCAGACAAGATTCCAAAACAGATCTATTATTAATGCATAAGTTAATACAATATATTGCTTTTACAAGATCATAAAACCTGTACTTATTTGTAATTTTTAACAATCTATCTATTTTCACTCGAATTGCTGGAAATACATCTGTTTTTACCATTTTCACCATCACCTCTTATTTTTTATAAGTAAATTGGGTAGAACTCATCTACCCAATTTACATTATAGCGAGACATTCTTCATAATTCTACAGAAAAACAAGACTCACTTAGCATCTATTTTTTCTTGTCAAATCAAGGCTCTTTCAAAAATGGTGTAGTAGTGGTGCAGTAAGCGCCTTGCTTTACCGTGAAACAATCGATTTTACAAGCTTTTCCGGAACTTTTCAAGATATTGCCGTGGCAGACGAAAAGTATTCTAATCATAATTTTTTCCTTTCTCAAAATGCCCGAAAGTGCCGTGTTTTGGCACGTTTTGCGGGCTTATATTTTTTAGTTTTATCACCCCTGTTATACTACATTTTTTGCAAAATGAGGCAAATCGTAGCAAATCACATCCCTCATTCGTAGTCTTTCCGTAGTCAGATAGGAGGTGCAAAACTACTCCGGTTTTTGGGGCAGGGTGTGCATTTTAGGTTTAGGGGTGTGCATCTTTTAACGATACGGATGCATAACACTTTCCTTATTATAGCAGAAGTCGTCTGTTCATACCACCACATTTTCAATACCATTCCCTATCACACAAATGGAAAACGCCCTGCCGAAGCAGAGCACCTTCCTATCATTTCCTCAATTAAATTGCCCGGAACATTTTCTGCGACACGGGGTTTTCCCCTTTTGCCTTACCCAGCTCCTTTCTCGCATTTTCCAATTCTTCCATCCGTTTCAATTCGCCCTCTGCATCCTCCAGTCCAAGATGTGTATATGTGTTCAGCGTGACGCCAATATCGCTGTGTCCCATTAGGTATTGTAATGTTTTCGGATTCATCCCCGCCTTTGCCATATTGCTGCAATAGGTATGCCTGCAGACATGGGGCGTGATCTTCGGCATCTGCACCCGGTAAATCTCATTGTAGCGGTTCAGCATATGTTTGAAACGGTGTTCCCAATGCATCGCCACTTCCGGGTAGCCGTTCTTATCTGTAAAAAGGAACCCTCCATACCCGTCTATGATACACTCATGCTTCGGCGGCTCCCTGTCCTCAATGATTGCCCGGAAGCACTGCGCCACATCATCCGTCATCGGCAGTTTCCTGGTTCCCGCATTGGTCTTGGTGCTTTCAATGATGTACTCCATTCTTGAGGAGCGCTGCAGTTGGTGGTCGATATTTATAATCCTGTTTTCCAGGTCGATGTCTGAAAGCGTCAGGCCGCAGAATTCCGAAATCCTCATGCCTGTATGGAACAGGATATAGGCCACCTCATAATACTTGCAGTACACTGCATCATCATGGACGAATTTCAGGAATTTCCTCATCTGGTCTTTTGTGACTGCTTCGCGCGTTACACTGTCGTTTACCACCACTCCGGCAAGTTCAAACCCGAAGGGGTTTTTATTCAGCACGTCATCATCCACCGCCATCTGGAAAGCGGGACGCAGCACTCCCCGAACCGTTTTGATGGTACTGTAGCCTTTTTTATCCTCCTGTTGCAGCTTGATCAGGAACAGTTTTGCATCGGATGTCTTTATTTTGGAGATCTTAAGATCGCCAAACGCCTGCTTCTTCAGCAGGTTTTTCACAAAACCGTAATTATTCTTCGTATTATTTTTTGCTCCCGTTTTAGTGGAAAGGTACCTCTCCACCAATTCGTTGACTGTTATATTCTTTCCCAACGGGTCCAATTGGTTGTCTAGGTCATACCCTATCAGTTTTTCTTTTTCTCTTAAAGAAAGGTCTGGCTTTGTCCCTACTGGCTGCGGATCGGTAGGCTCCAGCCTCCAGCTATACACAAAATGCGGTTTCCCGTTTATGTGGTATTTAAACTGGTATTTCCCGTTTGCACGGATGGATTCTCCCCTGCGGAGAACCCTGTGTTTGGAATCACGTCTCATCCCTGGCTTTCCTGACATTTTGGTTCCCTCCTCCTTATTTCCGGATGCCCCGCCAGATACTTCACAAATTCTGAACGGAGAATAAGTCTCCGTCCATTAAAGTAAAAGGCAACAAAAGGCAATCCTTCTTCTTTCAGCAATGCATAAAATTTTCTGCGGCTCAACTTGAAATGTTCTACTGCCTCCTGGATGGTCAGAACATCTTTGTCCTGCAACTGTGGTTTCATCCTCTTAACCTCCAATCCGTATTTCTGCCTCTTCCGAGGTCATAACATATATCACTCTAAAGCCGGCAAATAGCAACTACTTTTGGCAGATAAAAACTATTTATATCTCCGAGGAATCATCAATGAATTTTTCGAATTTGGGGCGGATGATCAGATACTTGTTTCCGCAAAATACAGAAAACCTGCCCGTGTTTTCCTCTGCCATCCTCCGCATTTTTTTAATCCCGATATTAAAATAGGCTGCCGCCTCTTTGATGGTAAGCGTATATTTCTCGCATACCGGCACAAGGCCACCCTTTGCAGTCACTATATTTTCCGCTTCACTTTTTTTATTCTGCATTCCGCCCACCTCCGAATCTGTCTTTGATATAACACTCATGGGAACAATATTTCCTGCCCTCATTGCCATCCCCACCGTGATGTTCAGTGAGGGATTGGCTTTCTTCCACACCTTCGGATCCGTCCAGTCGTCCGCCTCATTCGCGCCATAAATCACAGGATAGAAGGTGGGGTCGATCTTCCTGCCCTCTAAAATATCCTTCGCCTTCTGGTGCGTCTCATAGCAGATGGAATGGGTATCCGTCCCCGCCGTGGTAATGAGGAAATACAGCGGCTGCATCCTGGCATCGCCGGAACCCTTGGTCATGACATCAAACAGCTTCCGGTTCGGCTGCGTGTGCAGCTCGTCAAACACCACCCCGTGGATGTTGAAGCCGTGCTTGGAATACGCCTCCGCCGAAAGCACCTGGTAGAAGGAATTGGTGGGCGTGTATATGATCCGCTTCTGCGATGCCAGTATCTTCACCCGCTTGGATAATGCCGGACACATCCGCACCATATCCGCCGCCACGTCAAAAACGATGGTGGCCTGCTGCCGGTCGGCTGCACACCCGTACACCTCTGCCCGCTCCTCCCCGTCCCCGCAGGTCAAAAGCAGCGCCACGGCGGCGGCAAGCTCCGACTTGCCCTGCTTCTTTGGAATCTCAACATATGCCGTGTTGAACTGGCGGTACCCGTTTGGCTTGAGCGTTCCGAAAATATCCCGGATGATCTGCTCCTGCCAGTCGATCAGTTCAAAAGGCTTCCCCGCCCATGTCCCCTTGGTGTGGCAGAGGCTCTCGATGAACATCACGGCAAAATCGGCGGCATCCTTGTCATAGCGGCTGTCCTTCGCTTTGAATTTTGTCGGCTTATATTTTTTCAGTTTTCGCATTGCCATTCCGGTCACCTCCCCAAAGACGGCATCAAAAATGGCCTGCCAGCAGCAAGCCGTAATCTATCAGTACAAGACACAGAGCCTTGCGGCTCCGCTCTTGGAATGTCCAGTTTTAATTTCAGAAAAGTGCGTCAATCTTATCGTACTCGGCCTTAAGCCTCGTGTATTCCTGCGCTATGCACTGCCTCCTGAATCCGTTTTTGCAGGCTTTCCCCTCTTTCCAAAGGCGGTCAAGCTCCGCTTTCCGTTTCGTCAGTACCTCAATTCCGTTTCCTTTCTGTGCATCTCTCAAATCCCTTTCAAATCTTGTCATGCCTTTCTCCTCCGCTTTCTGTGTTTTTCCTTTCGGTAGTACACATATTCGCTCTTTCTGCGGATAATAGCAAGCGGATTTTGAACATATACTTCGCAAATATCTGCAGGAGAAATTGTGTAGTTTTCAATGGTTAGGGATGTGTTTCCCGTCCTCTATCCAGTCAACCAGGACGATGATCTCCCCTTCGGTTTCCATCCGTTCAAGCTCCGCCACATCGTCCATGTCCCAATTGACCGGGTACACCCCGCAGAATTCCACAATGCAGTCGATCTCGCCCGTCTCAATCCAGTCCCGGTTCAGGTTCCATGCGCCGCAGACCGTATCCACATGGCCGTGGCTGACATGGTTCTTATCAAGGATGCCCTCGATTTTCTTGATGGTTTCATCCTTGTAAAGGTCGGTGTCTTTCGGGACGGTGATGTAAAACATACATTTTGTTGCAGCCTCGCCCCGTTCCCTTCTTGCGTCAATCCACTCCTGGATGACCTCTGTCCTTTTTTCCATAGCTGTACGCTCCTTTGCCTTTATAATTTTCATCCCCTGCCGTAGCACCTGTGGATGGCTTCCAGAATCTGTTCCTGCTCCTTCCCGTCCACCCCGATGCTCTCCAGAGCCTCCCTGGTGCCGCAGTCCGGGCAGAGCGGCGTTCTGCCGTCCGCCCGCGAAACTGCCGGCCTCCCGTGGTAAGTCTGCCCGCATCGTGGGCAGACCGAAATCCTCGCAATATTATCTGTTTCTTTCATCGCTGTTTCCTCCTGCGTCCTTATTTTTGTTAATAACTTCATGATCTGTCACAGATTTAACCTCATTCACTGTCTCAAATTTTCCCATTTTCCTGACATACAGCTAATTGTATATACAACTGTTCATTTCTGGCATATATCAACCATTCAGGCTACATTTTCCATACCTCCGTCTGGAACTTTCTGTCAATTCTCGATGCCACAGTTCTGATCCATTCCCAGAATTGTTCCTCATTCCTGCACAATTCACACAACAAGGCCGCCCGGAACTCTCCGGACGGCCTTTTCCCGCCTTCTGTTTTAAATTGTCTGTTCTTTCCGCACACTTCGCCTAATATCATTTTTGCGAATAGTCAAATACTGTTACAGCCAGTCTGTGCCTAAATATTCAGATAATGCTTTCAGGGCATATGCTGTTGTTACTGCATCTGCTTCCTGCATATGTGCTGACAGCCTCTGCTTATTCCAAAATATGTCCGAAAATCTGCTCAGCGGGCATCCCACGTTTATATCAGGAATACAGATATACTGTCCACTCATATATTTTCCAACTATGCCGCTCATACAGCTGCTTCTCCCATAAATTATAAACTCCACCATGCTTACGCTGCGCCTGGTTATTTTTATTTCCCCGCTCCATCTCCTTTCATCCGGCTCCCATTTCGCAGGGCCTGTACACAGAAACAGGATGCCTCCTGCTGGCCCGCCGCTCATTCCATGCCTCCAAGCATCTCATGGTCCGCAACGAACCTTACCATATGTTCATCCGCTAAACGTTTCTGCTGCTGGTATGCATACAGCAGGGTCTTTTCACAGACGCGGTTGATCATCCTTGGTATGCCTGTTGAGATCTTATATACCTCGTCCTCCGCCCCGCTGGTAAACAGGTCCTGCTTTACCCCTGCATATGCCAGGTGCGCTGCTATATATTTCCCTGTCTCTGCACGGTCAAGCCTGCCCAGAACAATGTTCATGTCAATCCTCTGGCGTATGGCTGTATAAGCCTGCAGCCTCAGCTTCTGCTCCCACAGCTCCGTCTGTCCAACAAGCACCAGCGACATCGGGCTGCTGGAATCAAATTTATAATTCAGTAGGAAGCGCAGCTCCTCCAGCATGTCCTTCCCTAAAAGGTGCGCCTCATCCAGCACGCAGACAACTTTCTTTTTCTGTTCCGCACAGACTGACCCGATCTCTTTCTGCAGCAGCCGTTTGGAATCTCCGCTGAAAAAATGCGCCTCAAGGCCCAACTGCCCTAAAAGCCCCGCATACAGCCACCGAGGCGTCAATTTCGAATCCGAAAGGTACAAAAGCAGGTATTTTTCCCTGCCAAGCCTCCCGTCCAGCATCCGTATCAGCGTGGACTTGCCGCATCCTGGATTCGCCGTCACGACCGCGAACATCTGACGGTCCACAACATAAACAAGCCTCCCCAGGGCGTTTTCTATCTTTGGCGATGTATAAAGCCTCTCCACCGGTATATCCCTGGTGAACGGCGTATGCTCCATTTCAAAAAAAGTCTCATACATTTTGGCCGCCCTCCTTTCCGTAATCCTCAAAAGACAGGACTTGCGCCATCTGGCGGTGGTCTTCCCTGTATTTTTTCTCAAGGGCGTCCAGCAGCCTTGACGTCTCAGGGATGCTTCCCGTCATTCCCATAGGCACAGGCGGAACCTTTGACGCATAGGCGCCTATCTCTATCCGGTGCGCAGCCACCGACTCCGTCCCTTTACAGTAAACCATGATGGTCTGCGTATTCATTGGGTCATATGCAATTTCAGCCTCCAGGTTTGCCAAGGCCGCGCTTGCCTCATATCTGGCGCCTTCAAAAGAAAAACACCCCGCTTCATCAATCTTGCGCGTTTCCCTGTGCAGGAATGCATCCGCCACTACAGACACATCTATAAATCCTGAATCCGTGAACCCAGCCTCGCATTTCCAAATCCAAAGCTAGTACTTATGCTGTTTTGCTGAGCATTTGCGTATTTCAAGTATTTAACCCAATGGGTTATGGCAAATATTTCATTTTTTAATGCATTGCAGTACCATATCCTGTATAATAAAGGTATCAATTTATACGGAGGTACTGCAATGAAAACCATACATATAGAGTTCAGTGATGAACGATTAATTACACCCAGCGGACTTGTGTTTGTGGGACAGATTCTTGGCAAAAGCAACTTTGTCAAAAAGATTAATCGGGCACCTATATCGAATGAGTATCTGCAAAAGCAGATAAAAAATGGTGACATTCTCCTGACTTATATTGGTATGCTCTGTCAGGGCAAACCGCAGTACGAAGCCGTCCGCGAAATGATGGATGATCCCGACTATTACAAATATGCCCTTGGAATCGCATATGCGATTCCATCCGCAGAAACCCTCCGCCAGCGTTTCGATATGATTGGCGATTCCCTGCGTGGAGATATCCTTCAGGCAAATATCGACATGCTGCGTGAGATGAAGATCGAACCTGCCGCACTTGAAAATGGCTATGTGCCGGTGGACATTGACTTCACTCCGTTTGATAATTCAAAGACCAAAAGGAGGGCGTTTCCCGTACCTATAAAGGATTTGATGGTTATGCACCAATCATGGCTTATATAGGAACAGAAGGTTATTTTGTCAATACGCAGCTCCGCGTTGGGAAACAGCACTGCCAGAAAGAAACACCGGATTTCCTGCGCGAGACAATTGAGCTGTGCCGCCAGCTGACCGATAAACCATTACTCATCCAGCTCTGACTGTCGGACGGCAAATTGATGGAAACGCAAACAGCGAATTATTTTTCCGACATTTATCCTATTGACTGCGCAGTGCTGTCTGCAAATGCATAGTCCTGTCAAAAATGCTGCACGTTGTTGTCGGTATTGTTTTTCCGCCTGAAATGCAAAAGGCCATGGATCCCATCATGAGACACACGGCCCATATGAAAAATTTAGTTTTTCTCCTGCTTGTCGGCCAGAACAGGAAGATGAACCAGGCCGGTGGCGACAGTCACTGCATCCACCTTCCGCATCAGGGAGCCGATCCTTTCTTCATTCCAAAAGATATCGGAGAAATCGGAGAGCTCGCACCCTACATCATGGTTAGGGATGCACAGGTAGTTCCCATATTTATGCCGTCCGGCGAGGATGTGGAAGTAAGTCCCCCGCCCATTGATCTCAGCTTCATACCATCCGTTCCCCGTGCTCAGCAGGATGATCTGCCCCGTCCAGGTCTCCTTGCGGGAACCGCTTTTCAGGATACAGGTATAATTCATGTTCCATTCCTCCTATCCGAGATTCTGGCTGCTGACAGAAGCCAGGATGACATCCGTATCGATCACTTTCTTGTCCATCTGTGCCCCTAGAGTCAGCGCGTCGGTCATCAGGTTGTCCACCAGGCGGGGGCTCCCCTGGGAGTGACTGTGGACGGCAGAAAGCGCCGCCTGGTCGATGATGGAGGCTGCGCCTCCGGCACAGGCGATCTTGTGGAGGATGTACTGCGCCACTTCGGAGTCTGAGAGCCCGGAAAAGTTGTAGTGCACTGTGATCCTCTGGCGCAGGGCCTCATGGACGGGCTTTTTCAGGGTGCTGTTCAGGTGGGGCTCGCCGCAGAGGATGAGCGTGAAGCAGTTCAGGGAGTCATACCCATAGTTCATGAGCATCTTGATGTCCTCCAGGATGCCGGTAGAGAGGTATTGTGCCTCATCGACGGCCAGGAGGAGGGGCTGCTTCTTGTCCTTGTAAAGGTAGAGGATCTGCTCCTGTACGGCGCGGAACATCCCAGGCTTGCCGCCCCTTGGCTCTAGCCCCAGGACAGAGCAGAGCTGGCGGTAGAATTCCATGACGCTGACGGTGGAGAGGCAGATGTACTCCATGTGGTAGAGGTTTGGATTGAGGTTCTTTGCAAAGCAGCGCAGGGCGAAGGATTTGCCCATGCCGGGGCGTGCGGTAAAGAGTCCTATACCCCTTGTGTCCTTTAAGTAGTCCAGGCGGGACGTCATCTCGGAGATGTCCTTTGAGAGGAACCGGTCCTTTTCTCTTGCGTTCTGTTTGTCAAAGGGATTGAAGGAAAACCCATAGTAGGAACGGAACATCAGACCTCACCCCCGATCCTTGAATAATCGATGGAGGGCGTGTTGTTGCGTTTCGTCCTGCAGTTCTCGTTCTTATCCGTAGGCCGGATGGGGTAATGCGCCCCCTCACAAAGGATGAAGGCGGAGGACATGTCGTCCGGCAGGAAACGGATCTCCACTTTTGAAGAAATGAACTGCATGGGAACGTCATAGGACACCTTGTCGATGGAGACGGTAGAGTCCTTGTTCACCTTCCTGGTGATGCGGTTCAGGAAACATTCCTCCAGCCACTCCCTGGACTTAGGGCTTCGGATGGAGGAGCGTGTCTGCTGGTAGCGTTGCATGGGCGTGGTGCCAATACCGGAATGGACAGACGTATTGTAGGTGCGCATATAGTCCTTAAGCAGCCCGTTAAACTGCGCCAGCGAGGTGATGGAATCCATGTCTAGTGTATAGAGCCAGGTTTCTTTCAGCGTCCTGAACTGGCGTTCTATCTTAGCCTTGGAAGCGCCGTCACGAATTTTTGTATGCAAAAGGACCGTCCCGATGGAGCCGCAGATGAGGGAGAGCTGCTCATTTGAATAGCTGCATCCGTTGTCGACATAGAGCTTCGCCGGGATTCCATGGGCGGCCACGGCATCCCTCAACACCTTCTGGAAGTTATAGGCATTATCGTTATAGAAGAGGCCGCCGCCCACCAGAAAACGGGAATGGTCATCAATAATCATAATGCAGTAGACTCTCCTGCGCCGTCCGTCCTCCGTGATAAAAGGCAGGTAACAGGTATCGGCCTGCCACATCTTCCCAAAGGCATCTTCTTCAAATGCCTTCCTGTCCCGCATGCCGGGGTTGCGTGCCGATTTCAGGTCATGTTTCCTGACGAAGCGCTGGACGGCGCAGACGCTGACTGTGGCAGGGATGAAGGCTTCTTCAACGAGGTGCCGGTGGATCTGTGTAGCGTTCAGCCGTGGGAAGGCCTCCTTGAGGCGGTAGATCTCCTCGATGGCCGTGTCTGGGAGTACCCGTGTGGAGCCCTTATCGGAACGCTCCTGCGGCATGAGGGCGTCGATGCCGCCGTTCTGGTAGAGGGACACCCATTTGCTGAGGGTCTTGGGGCTGTACTGGAACACGGAGCCGTCAGGCAGGGCGAGGGGCTTTTCCGTGACTCTCTGGTAATAGGCGTTCCTGGACGCATCCGGATAAAGGCCATGGATGACCGACGCTATGAGAGCGAGGCGGAACTGCGCCATGGCGGCTGCGTCTGAAAGTTTTTTTTGATTGTTGTCCATAGAAATGTCCTCCTTAAGTGGTTTTCCCCCATTATGGGGCAGAAACGGGAGGAAAGCCATGCCCATGGCGTGTGGTTGGAGGAAAACAGTTCATGG
Source organism: Eubacterium plexicaudatum ASF492 (assembly GCF_000364225.2). Classification (GTDB taxonomy): domain Bacteria; phylum Bacillota; class Clostridia; order Lachnospirales; family Lachnospiraceae; genus Eubacterium_J; species Eubacterium_J plexicaudatum. The sequence goes on along the minus strand of NZ_AQFT02000001.1, from coordinate 387,013 downwards.
GCCGAACACCTGTTGGCAGTAAGGCGCCGGATTTTTATGGGACTGGAGGAAGGACTTTGTAAAACGGCGGACAAAGGCGGAGGCGAAATCCGAATAAGCCGGCTGCGTGAGCAGGGACTTAAGGAAGGAAAGGCCGGAAACCTCCATGGAGGAAAGCACGCCGAGCCAATCTTCCTTCTGCACCCGAAAGAGCTGCAGCCACCGGCGCAGCTGGGAAAGGGTGATGCCGAAGCGTTCGCATAGCCTTTCCACAGTGGAAAGGCGCAGGAAATACTCCGCCAGGACACGTAGAAGGAAGAACAGGCCGTAGCCGGAGTAGGGAATGATGAAGTCCGGGAGGATGGCATGGGTATGGCCACAGGTACAGATAAGGCGCATGATGCAGAGGCTGTGGCGGACCTGGGTGCCGCCTATAAAGTCCACCAGGGAGCGGTCATAGTAGGCATGGATGCGGCAGGATCCCTTTCCCCCACAGCAGGGACAGGTCTGCAGTTCCGAACGGAATCCGGCCATAAAGGAATCGAACAGGATCTTTGATGAACTTTTTATACGAACCAGCTTGCAAAACAGGGAATTTTCTCTTATCATAATATATGTCGGTGGTGCCGGAGCCTCATGAGAGGGACATGATCCCGTATAAGGCAGGCACACTGGTATGCGAGAGAAAGAACGAACTGTGGAAGGGGCTGTTCTTTCTCTTTTTTTTGTTCCATAAAAACTATATCGGAATGACATGGGATGGTCAAGAGGAAAACGTGCCGCCTCCTGTAGCACACTTTTATAGACAGTGTATAAAAATTGAGATTATAATTTGACGTTTTTGTGCGGGAGATAGGAACTTTAATTTGCTGGGCTACACTCTGACGATTAAAAATTTTTCGCAAAAAAACCTCCCATTTTGCGGGAAAATAAGCGATAATATAATTAACCCAAAATTATTTTTTCGCATTATCCACGTAAAGAAGGGAGGCTTTTTTATGAAAACAAAAGTGACACGGAAAGAGGCACGTAAACATCTGGAACAGTTTCATCTTGCAGTAGAACTTGTTAAGGTTATAAAACATTTTTTCCCTGACCTGGCCCGCCTGTTAAAACAGACAGAAGATCCCAGAAATCAGAGTTACATTACCTATCCCAATGTCATACTTCTCATGACCCGTATCCTTTCTTCTATATTCTATATCAGCAGCATGAGAAAAACAAGCCAGAAATTTAATTCTGATACAGTTATACAGAATATCTGGGAAATGTGCGGGGAAAGCGCATCCGCAGATGAAATTCCTTACTGGGAAACGATAAATAAATACCTTGAAAGGCTGGATCCGGAAGAACTGCAGGATACTGTCTGCCGGCTTGTATACAGGCTGGTGCGCAGCCGCGCATTTGCAGGTGCACGAATCCGGAACAGATACTGGCAGGTGATTGCAGACGGGACGCAGATTCACAGCAGCCGCAGAAAACTGGATGCAAAAAGCCTGTACAGGGTTCATAATAAGGGGACTGGCAGGGAGTATACGGAATATTACTATTATATACTGGAAGCAAAAATTGTTCTCCATCCGGACATTATTGTAAGCATTATGACAGAATTTGTAGAAAATACCGGCGGGGAAGAAGCAGAAAAACAGGACTGTGAGCTGAAAGCATGCTACAGACTGATGGAACGGCTTAAGAAAGAATTTCCAAAGCTTCCTGTCTGCCTTTGCGCAGACAGCCTTTATGCATGTGAGAATTTTTTCATAAAATGCCGCGACAGCGGATGGCGCTATATTCTGCGGTATAAGGAAGGCAGCATTCCGACGGTTTCAGATGAATACGGCAGGCTGAAAAAAACAGAGAAAAACTGCCGGAAACAGGAACTCATTAACGGAACATGCTGGCATGATTTCGTTACGGACATTGATTATAACGGTCATAAGGTAAACATTGCAGAATACAGGGAGGAGCGGGATGTGCTGATAAAAAGGGAAGCAGGAAAGGGGAGACAGAAAACATAAAGGCAGGGTTCCTGTTTCTGACGGACCTTCCCGTTAATCAGAAAAATGTGGCTGCACTGGTGGAAGCCGGAAGGAGGCGGTGGAAAATAGAAAACGAAGGCTTTAACGCGCAGAAAAAACACGGATATTATCTGGAACATTTATTCAGCAGGAACTATCAGGCATTGAAAAACCATTATTACCTGATACAGATCGGGCATATGATATCCCAGATAATGGAGGCGTGGGAAAAACTCTGGAAAAGCACAGCGCTGTCCCTGTCGGAAAAGCACAGCCGGATATTTGAATCATTCCAGAATATAAAGTTATCAGAACACAGGCATGAAACAGGAAAGCGCTTTCAGATAAGGTTCCGGTAATGGAATGCACTGGAAAAAGGGGGGATGCCCGGATATGGCACAATAACCTAAAAGCGTTTTCAAAATTACAGCAGGGGGAGTTTTTTGTTTTAAAATACTATCATCAAAAGTTGCAATATATTGAAAGATATATGTAATTGGCACTGATAAATCCATAATTTAATCGTCAGAGCTGTTACTCATCCGGCTTGATTCCGGCAATGATGCATCCGAGAACATTGGCATCTTTATGGAAGAGAGTTACAGGTACAACAATGTGTCTTTCATCATCAAGCGTAATCCACGGCAGGAAAGCAAGGAGGAATGGCTTGCATCTGTGAAGGACTGCTGTACGAATATCCAAAAACCGAGGGATGGAAAGACCGTTTACATCGGGCAGACATTCCGCGATGTAACCTACACGCTTCCTAATAAAACAGAGAAGACGGCAGGCATACGCACCATCTATGAAATCACCGAACGTACTATTGATAAGCATGGACAGTATTTCATTGTTCCGGATATTGAGCTTGACACATATTGGACAAATCTGCCTTTGTCAGACCAGAACATTATAGATCTTTACCACGCACACGGCGAAAGTGAGCAGTACCACAGCGAGATAAAGACAGATATGGATGTGGAAAGACTTCCATCGGGAAAATTTGACAGCAACAAGCTTGTGCTTGAACTTACAATCATTGCTTATAATATCCTGAGAATTGTAGGCCAGGAATCGCTGAAAAAGCGTGATGACCCGGGACGGAAGAAAGTCCGCCGACGCAGGATACGCACAATCATCAGTAACCTGATGCAGTTTGCAGGCCATTTAACTGAGCATGCAGGACGTCTGGTACTGTCCATAGGCAGAAGCAACCGATGGCGGTTCACATTCAAGCGGATTTACGACAGTTTCGCTTCCGTGTCTTAATAGTCAATAACTGAATAAGCTGATACAGCACAGGCATATGCACTGTGGTCTGTTTGCCGACCTCTAATATATATGATTTTCAAGGTACAATGCTAAAACGGAACTATCAACGATGACAAAACAACGTGCCTCATATATTCGCGGCGATGTTCACGGATTCAGGTAAATATAAGGCCCCTCGCATCCCTCATCCATTCCTGCTCCGGCGTGATCCCGCATGCCGGGACCTTTGCGCCGTAAGATTCATAATACTCCCGGATCCCCGCATGAGCCTCTTTCTGGTATTCCTGTTCCAAAAAAACCTTCCATCTACTGTTCAGTTCTTTCACAGAATGCACATGCGCCACACGGATCTCTGCTATAAACTGGTCAACTTTCTGGTGGAATTTTTCAATTTTTCCCTTCGATTGGCACGCACCTGGCTTTGCATGGACAATACGGATCCCCAGTTTCGCACACGCCTTCCCAAGATGTGAAGCTGTATACTGCACCCCATGGTCCAGATACGCACAGTCAAACTTTCCCGCCTTTAAGACTGCCTTATGGAATGTGTCCTCCACAATCTCCTGCCTCTGGTTATCATAAAACTCTGACTGCACGATATACCTGGAATGGTCATCGATCAATGATGACAAATACGTTTTTATCAATTCCCCGTCCGTTGTCCGTATGTCCGGTCCATATTTAATGTCACCCTGCAGGAGTTCCATCCTGTGCGGACGGCAGAACCGCCTGGAAGACGTCTCACGTTTTTCTGCATACCGCTTCATTTGCTTCTTCCCAAGCCCCGCTTCGTACAGATGCCTCTGCATTGTGGACTGTTTCAAAACCCCTGCGCCACCCATCCTTCCAGCTCCAGAATCTTTATGATCTGGCGCACGCTGCGCTTTGGAACTTCCCGTTTCAGCTGCATTGCCTGCTCCATCACCTCATCAAAGTTATCCGGCAGCCTCTGCATCCGCTTCTTTGTCCGGCTCATTGGGCGCAGCCCTTCAAAGCCGTTGTCCCGATACCCTGCCTCATACCAGTAAAGGCTCCTTTTGGATATGCCGTTTTTTTCGGCGGCTTCTTCCCGCATCTGCCGCCTTTTCCCTTCATCCAGCCCTTCATCCAGCAGCGGCGCTATCATACGGTACCTTTTCAGCGCTTCCTCATCCTGCCACTTTTTGATTTCTTTTTTCTGCATATGCATTACCTCCTTCTGGAGATAACTATACACTTAAAAAAGATGACAGCGAACAAAAGCAGGTGCACAAGTCAGGCCGTCTGCGGGTACGGCTCTAACCGCCCTCCTGAATTATATATAAACCTGGCAGCCGCCTTCAGCCAGCCGGGGCTTATCCTCTTTTTCAGTTCCTCCAGCAAAGAACCCATGGATTTTAGGAACCCGTCCCCAAAGTCCAGGAAGCGGTGCGCTGATGATCTTATCCGGCCTTCTATGTTCTGCTCATTCATCTTCATCCACCATTTCCAGTGGTTTATGGTCCCTTCACAGGGATAATTCTCTGTTTCAGGATCGTCCCCGCTGACAACTTCATCCACTACATCCTCTATCAGTCCGGCATCATAATGTTTATAAGGGAACATGCAGTCCGGCAGCTCATTTTGGAGCCTTCCGCATTCATCATTCGTACATTTCAAACGCCTGATCTGGTACCATTCTTTCCCTCCGCCGGCAACTTTATGGACACGCAGCCTGCGGTCCCTGTATTTAAGCGGGTTCCCACAGCATGGACAGATACTGTCTTCTTCACTGGTTACAGAAAAAAATCATCTTCCCGATTGTATTTTACTATATATTTTGATATAATAACCATGGTTTTAATAAAGTTCCGGAACACTTGTCTCTGCAAAAAGAAAGTGCTCTGGAACTTTCTCTTTCTATATGCTGATGTCATTATATCGGTTAATTCTGTGACAATCAATCAGATTTATTAGACGTCAGAATAAACAGGCAGCAACAGGAGATATGGCGGCAGCTCACGATCCCGCCGGATGCCGGCTCCTTTGAAACACTGATCCTCAATGTGTGTTCCATGCCCATGACCTCCATTTCCGAAGGGCGGCTGTTTTCATGCCCTTCACTATACGGAGATTTTGAGGGGTGTTCGGCGGGGTGTTTTTAGAAAAACTGTAAGCGATGAATAACCTACCGTTCCACATATGTTCCGTTTAGGTGTAAAATAGTCTATATTGGCAATTGAGGCTTGTTTTCAGGTGTTATCGTTTCAACATCGATCAGTCCTGTGCAGCGCTCTTTGATAAAATCACTCCACGGAAGAAGCGTTTTAACTGCATTAGGATCATCTTTATGCTCAGGCATGTACAGCAGCAGGACATAAAGGTATTGGAATACATTCAGCTTATTGGCTTTTGCGGTTTCTATTATACTGTAAACAAGCGCACTTGCTTCTGCCCCAGCCGCAGATGTGTGGAACAGCGAGTTCTTCCTGCCAATAGCATACGATTTTGCGCAGCGTTCGGCTCTATTATTAGAAAGTTCGCATCTGCCGTCCAGCATATAGCTCTGTAGTGTCTCTCTGTGGTTTATTGAATAATTGACGGCTTTTTCCAGCTTGCTGCCGCCAAGCGGTTTTAGGGCTTCAATCCATGACCAGAACTTTTCCCAGACAGGTGCCTCCTTTTCCAGCCGTTTTTCCTGGCGCTTTTCTGGGCCCATGCCTTTCAGCCCTTTTTCAATGAAAAAGAGCTTGTTGAAAAACACGAGGCCGATCTCAGCCGGGATCATGTTTTCCATCTGTTCCGGATCCGGAAGCGGGATGTCTTTTACATCCGTTTCTGAATTTATGTCCAGCAGCTTCAGCTTTTTCCGCCGTTCTGCCGGGAGGGCTTCGTAAAATTTTCTGCGGCAGTGCGCAGAGCATACGGCAAGGACCACATCCTCCACCTGGTTATAGCCGCTGTACCCATCGCACTGCACGATGCCGGAAAAACCCTCCAGGAAAGCTTTTGGGAAAACGCCGCTGCGCCCCGCCTGGTATTCATAGAGTACGATCGGCGCCAGGCCGTCGCTCCCGCTTAAATACATCCACATGTATGATATAGATTCCGCGGCTTTCCCCTTTTCGTGCAGCACCTGGCAGGTTGTTTCATCCGCATGGATAATATCCCTCTGCAGGAGGAGCCGGTGCATTTGGTCATATACCGGCTGGAAATATTCCATGGCACATTTTATATACCAGTTTGCCATGGTTTCACGCGGCAGCTCCAATCCAAGCTGGGCCATGCAGGCCTCCTGGCGGTAGTATGGGACGCTTACAAAACTTTTTTCAAACATGACGTACGCAACAACAGACGGCGACGCCGGGCTGTGCGCCATAAGCGGTACAGGCGTCTGCGCCTGCACGATTGTGCCGTCGCCGTCTTTACGGCATTCCGGGCAGATCAGTTCTTCCTGCATATAGCGGACACGCTCCACTTTTGCCGGGGTTATACGCAGCTCTGTGCGGACTTGTTTATATCCAAGCAGGATCATTTCCGCATTGCAGTACGGGCAGAGCCGGTCTTTATCCGGGACAGGGATTATGACATCGCGGACAGGGATGTCCGCATAACGCTCATCCCTCGTGGCTTTCTTCTTTTTCGTCCGGGTGTGTTCCTTCACCGTTGTTTTTTCAGGCGGGTTTTCCGGTTCATCCCCGGCACTGGCTGGCGGAGTTTTTGTCTTCTCGCTTTTTGTGCCGAACAGCTGGCGCTTAAATTCTTCAAGCGTTTCCTCCAGGCCGGACTTTAAAAGGCGCAGTTCATCCACAAGGGCGCGCAGTTGTGCTATGGTCTGTTCCTGCTCCAGGATGCGTGCGTCCTGGGACTGTATCTGCATTTTCTGCTGCTCCACCATTGTTTCCAGCAGCCGGATATAATCTTCCATATTAACTGGCATGTGCGCCCTCCTCGTTTCCATTTACTTACATTATAAGGAAACGCGGGGATGAAATCAAACCGCCCATACCTGCGCGATAGGCACAATGACGGACTGGAAACTGCCGCCAAATACAGGAAAAAGGCTTAAAAACAGCATTTTTCAGGCAGGTTATCCACAGTTTTGCGGCCTGGCGCTGCGTTATGCGTGGACAGCATTCCGGAAAAAAACAGCGTCGTGGACAACATTCCCTGGCGGCTTGCAGCGCTGGAAAAAAATTTTTAAATTTCTACATAATGCACAAAAATTCAGAAGTCCTTCCTGCCGGAAGGCTGCACCGCCTTTGGCTGGCAGGTGGAGAGTCCCTCCAGAAGCCATCGCAGCTGCTGGCGGGTAAGCGGCCTTACTTGCGAAGCGTCCCGCGGCCACTGGAATTTTCCATTGTCCAGGCGTTTTGTGCAAAGCACGAAACCCGTCTGGTCAAAGTACAAGGCCTTTAGCGTATTTCTTTTCCGGCCGCAAAACAGATAAAGGGCGTCCGCATAAGGGTCCATCTGGTAAGTGTCCCGGATAAGGGACATAAGGCCGTCAAAACTGCGCCGCATATCGGTGCATCCAGTGACGATATAAACTTTCGTGTCACTGGACAATGCACCTAACAGCACAGCCTCCCCAGCGCCAGAAGCGTATTCCGTATGGTATCTTCTGAAGCACCGTCTGCAATTTCAATGCTGTACCCCGGCATCCTGACCGTGATGGCAGCATGGGCTGCTGGAACCGGCAGCGTATCACTTGCAGCGCAGCCTGGATCAGGGACAGGGCTGCTGCCCAGCTCCAGTGGAACCACTTCGTGCACCTGCCTGGATGGGGCCGCCTGCGGATCTGGTATGATACAGGATTTTTTCTTTAGGTCTGAAACTTTGTTATGAAATGTTTTTATGGATATGGAATGCAGCCGGCACCATTCTCTGTCAGGCAGGCCGCTCGTGCGGCATTCCTGGATCAGCTCCAGCCATTCCTGGTCACTGCGGGTTTTCTTTTTCTCTGACATAGCATCATCTCCTGATTATTATTTTTGGAATGGATGGCAGTAGTGGAGCCGCAGGAAAAGCAATAAACGGCTGCCGGGCTACTTTATCAAGAACTGATGTGGACATCCGCTCCAAGCTGATACCATTATAGAGCAAAATCAAGTTCCTGTGGAACGGTGGGTTATTCATCGCTTACGAAAAACTTTTTAAATTTTTCCGGGCCGCAGATATCGTTTCTGAGACCACGCTGTGATGCACGCCTTCCTTACGCGCAATCTCGTTAACGGACATACCGCCCGCCAGCATCAGAATCCGCCTGCGCTGCACTTCCGACAGCCCGTCCAATGCCTGGGCGATACGCTCCGTGTCCATTTCACGCTCCATCTTCGTTTCCGGCGTTTCCCTGTCAGCATACTCCTCTCCCACAAACTACGCTGCATCCAGCGAATAACAGTGGTAACGTTCCTTGCGGGAAAGGTTATCTTCCAGCCGCCTGTCCTCAATGATGACGGCACCGATGGATTCCTCCACCTCAACCTCTGATACAGTCCCATCCGCAAATTCATATTTAATTTTCATTCAGATTCCCTCCAGTTCTTGAAATTTGGTTAAACAATTTTCAAGACCAGAGGGGGCGCACGGCCCCTGAACGGCGGCTGATGCCTACAGCCGAAAGCGCAAAAAAAGCGCACCCGAAGAATCCCAGGTGCGCCTGTCATAAAAACATTGTATTCTTTTGTGATTTGTTGGGAAAAGAGATAGAAATGTGTCGAATAAAAAATTCCGCAGTCCCCCTTGAGGCTGCTGTATATACAGAAAAAATATGATATCCGGCCGTGGGTGCAGGGAGCCAGTTCCCTGCTCGTGCCATGCCCGCTTCCTCCGAGGCACTATCCTTCCACGCCTCATAGGACTCTTCTGTAACACTCATTGTGAATTCTTCGTTTCCTGACTTGATCCTGATGATTTTTTCAGACATAAAAGCGTTCCTTTCTTTACGCCTTCGTAAAGCCAGAAACGCTTCTATTTTTGATATGAAATTGATTTAAAATGGAAAAATGGCCGGAGTAAGCTAAGGCTCATTGTCTCTAGCTTCACTCCGGCCATTCGTGACTCGATGTCCCCTGGTCCCACTCGCTCGGTAGTAAGTCTTATTTAGCTGTCTCCGTGACCTGTAGTAGCCATTCCAATTTGACTATCCTCCCGCATTCAGGGCATTTGACCTTTAAGACTACGCGCCCTCCTGCGGTGGCAATTAAATCGCAGATCCGTCCTTTGCAAGCGGGACATTTGACCATACACATACCGTATACCTCCCACAGCCTGTTTTGGATGACAATGCCATGCTATGCATCCTGCATAAAATATCCCATCGGTGGAAATTTCCATAAATTTCCATTGCCTGTTATAAGTATGGGCCGGAAAGCACCGCCTTAATCATTTATGCATAAAAAAACAGCAGAATCACCTCCGCCGTTTTTTCTTCTCATATATACCAGCTTCTATCCCGTCCGGCCCGCAGTACAGCCTTACCAATTTTCCGCAGTGCTGGCATTTAATCGCCAGAACCGTCCACTCTGTTTCAGTTCCCTCATCATCCAAAATGCGCCGCCTGCATTTGGGGTTGGGGCATTTGATCACTTCCATCTGCCGCCGCCTCCTTTACATTCAGGCCAGTAACCGGCCTTATTTTATGACATCCGCCACCGCCTCCCCGCACTGATATGTAACAAGGGAACCAGACAGGCAATAGTTACGCTCTGCTTGGTTCCCTTTTATCGTTTGTGTATTATTGATTTTCTTCCTGCTCCCCGATTCCCCAATCTGCCGGAAACCGGGGAAGCCTGCTCTCTGTGTTTTATTGGAGATATATAATGGATAGCCTTTTTCACTTTGTTTGATATGCTTTTTCTTTCAATTCATTGAAATCCACTATAATGGTCTTTTTTGTTGTAAAAGACTCTGTATCCCTCTCATCAAGAATACTGATACATATATTATTTCCATCAGAGATAGCATTACGAATGCTTTCATCTTGTGATAGATCTAAATTGGTTTCATATAGAGTATCAGAATAAACATCTAAAAGATAAAGCTCTCTGCCATTTCTTACAAAAAATCCATAATAATTATCCTGCGTATTTTTACCGTTATAAGCCATACGCAAACCAGGCAAATTAAGAAAGGTTTTTATCTGGTTATTTTCTATTTCCCCTATCGCACCATAATCAGAAAAATTCCTTATGTATAAGTAACTGCCAAAACAATAAAATTCTACTATCCCATTATTGGAAACAAAATTTCTCAATTCAGAATCAAAGTACAGCTTACCAAGTAAATCATATTTTTTATCATCATAAATTTCTATATAAACATCATTTTCTGCTCCCATATTATTTACCAGCACATAAATATTTTCGTTGCTACAGGCAAATGTCGTTATCTGCTCACCTGTATTATCTGTAAACTGTTTTTCAATGCAGATATCCATATCCCCGGTATTCTCATTATATTTTCTGATATAAGTTGCTGTAGCCACATCATCTTTCATGGTGCTTAACATATAAATGTCTGTGCCCATTATAGAAACTGCGTCCATTGGATAAGAGTTAAATTCAGTAAATATTATTTCAAACGTATTGGAATCAGCATTTACTCTCAAAAGTTTATGCTCATTTGTATTTAAGGTTACAGGCAAAATAATGGAATCATCAATCACCGCAGGTTTTCCACTTGAAATATAAAATTCTTCCACACTCACAGTATCTGAATATTTTTTGGAGGAAAAATCATAGTTTCCAATTACCAATGCACCACTTTCATCAATATAGTTATAAACAACCGTATCATCCAGCAAAACAATTGGCGTATAGTTATTGATATCTCCTATTTCATTTTCCCGACCGGAACACCCAGCAAGCAAAGCCAGCATACAAAACGCCAATATAATTAATGTAATCAATCTTTTCATAATATCTAGCCTTCCTGTTTATGCTTTGACCTTCTTTCCAAAACAGCCAAAAGAAAACCTTTCCATTCACGCAACTGCCCCTGCTCACCAATTCCCCAATCTGCCGGAAACCGGGAAAGCCTGCCCTGTCCGTCCTCTGCGGCTTATTGGGGATATGCTTCTGTAGAACCGTATGCATTTATTATCTTTGTACCTTCTTTCTGATGATCATAGAAATCAGCATGGTCACTATTCCTAAAGCGAGATAGACCACCGCATACAAAACAAATGCCATTTCACCCATATCAAAAAATATCCATGTGCCGATCAGGAACAGCACCGCAGAAATAACTGGCAGACTCCACAGATGCTTCACATCTTTTCCCGCGAAAACGCCGAGTATCACTGAGTATAACGGATTAAGTGCAAAAAATAGGACGAAACAGGCTGCCATTCCTGCATCACCTTTTACGAAAGTAACCGCAATCCACGGCAATGCCAGCATGACTACCGCTGAAACCGCCAACCACAATATAATGTTCTTTTTCATAATGCTGCAGAACCTCCATCAATTATTTATATTGCAACTGCTTCCCTGCTGAAGCCTGTTCGTCCTCTGTGCCTTATTGGGGATATGTAGCCGTGGCAGACCTCCCCCGTTACTGTACCATCAATACCAAAACTTCGATGTCAGCTCCCGGTTTATGATGGATGAGAGGAAATTCGGATTGTTATTCTGGAACATTTTTAGGCTTTCAAGGAAAGCCGCCATGCTTTCCGTCTTTATGTCCGCAAAGGTTGCATCCAGCTCCCGGTCTTTCACGTTTTTCTCCACATATTCCTCCGACTGTTTTTCGTAAGTATCAACCATCGAAGAGTCTTTCTTTACTGCGCCTGCATACCAGTTTGTAAGGTATTTCAATGCACTGAGCCCGCCGTCATCGTTCTGGCCCATCTTCTGGTATTCGGCATATGCATCTTTGTCCATCGTCCGCATCATGTCAAGCGCATTTGTTGTCTGGACGAGATTGCTCCCATGCCCAAGATACCTGCCTTTTGCAACCCCATAATCCATGTTCCCGCTGCTGTCGGCTTTTCCTGCGCTTGCCAGTTTTGCAATGGACTCCATCGCTTCCAGAAATGCCTCCCTGCTTTCCTCCGGGATAAAGTTCTGTGCCGCATATTCTGCTTTCTTCATGCCGAGTGAAATGTTCGCCTGCCGCTCCTCCTCTGTCATGGAACCGCTGTTCCCCACAAGGAAATTCTGCCGGATGATGTCATACACGAATCCCTGCTCCTCTTTGCCGCAGTTCTCCAGTGCTGATGCAACCGCCTTGTCTGCGCCATACATCCCTGAATATGCCGGAAGGTCATTTAAGGAATTGTCAATCTGCACGATATCCTTTTGGAACGCCGCATTTTTCGCTTCCATTGCTTCCTTATCTTCCAGTACCATACTGCCTTTCTTTCCTTCTACAAGAGCCGCCATGCCGTCTCCTGAAAATTCCACAATGACTGCATCCCCATACTGTGAACGGATGTCTTTCATTGCCTGCAGGGTTTCTTCCCTTGACATCTTATCCATGACCTTGTTGCCATGCTCATCCGTTGTGTTGAACTCATATTTTACAAGGGTGTCCTTCTTATACGCACCGCTTCCATATGATGGGATATTTGTTGTTCCTCTGTAAAACTGGCTGTAATCAATATTCATAATCTGCACTCTCCTTTACTTTGTTTTGATTAAATCCTTTATCATTTAGAGCTACCCCACACCTCCGCAAAGGCATAAATTTATGCACCTCTGTGGAATAAGGTGTAAAGATCATATCTTCATATCCAATCTGCTACCCGAAGATGATTTTTTAACAAACGTATTGCCACTTTTGACAAGCTGGCTTTCTACGAATTCCCTTGTAACGCCGTCCAGTATTCTGGAATCAAACGGATCACCTTGCTTCCAGTTGGGATTAGCTGCCTTTACCGCATCATAAAAAGCCTTATTATATGCTTTTTCATATTGCCCAAGCGTCCATGTACCTTTCAATCGGTCATCAATCTTAATGCTTTTTTGATACGCCGTATACAGTGATGTCCTTTTGGTTGTATCCCCATTCGCAACACCATTTTCTTGTATGAACTCCCTTTTGACCATATCAAACATCTCTTGTCGCCAGTCTTCGGAAACATCTATAATCTGATTATATTCCGAAGGACTTTTTCCATCCACGCACATTCCTGCTACACCATACGCATTAAGGAAATTCCCATTAGAGTCATATAATTTCATGTAATTTTTAATGATAGTATCCCGTCCGCCAAATGTTTCATAAATCAGCCGCTCCTTATCGGACATGGTTGCTTCATTTGCAATGATGGCACTCAAATGATCCCTTTCAACAGCCTTATACTGTGCGCTGCTTTTATTGATACTACTGTATCCTCCAGAACTCCCTGCATTGAAACTAATGTTCATTGATATCATCCTCCTTATTGAAAATATTTTTTGCCAACCTTGGCCTGCATATAAAGAGGCACTTTCTTATATACCTCTGCGGAATAGGGTTGGAACATTATATCTTCAAATCCAGATTCGCACCCACCTGTGCCTGTTCTTTTACAGTGGTTTTGCCCGCATCCTCTTCCTGGGCAGCTTCGATGATTGTTTTCATATCTGTGTCATTCAGATAAATCGTGCCATCTTTGGAAGCAGTCATTTTTTCTTCTAAGAGTTGCTCTGCTTTGTTCGGAGTTGTTGTTCCATCTTCCTTTACTACTTTCTTTTCTTCCGACTTTTCGCTTTCCTCTGCCTTTTCCTCTAATTTCTCCGCAAGCTGCTCCGCATTTTCACGGGCTTTTTCTCTTGACTTCTCAATCCGCTCTTCGGCGTTTTCCTGCGCTTCTTTGCGGAGTTTTTCGTTTAACGCATCTTTTCTAACTGAAACAGTAAAATTACTGTAATTTCCATTCTCATCTAAATATGCATGACGGCATACAACTGTACTTCCAGTTGCTGCAAAAAAACTATCTACATACTTATGTGCAGCTTCCACATTGTAGCCCAGCAAATTAAAGTTCCTATCTCCCGCACAAAAACGTCAAATTATAATCTCAATTTTTATACACTGTCTATAAAAGTGTGCTACAGGAGGCGGCACGTTTTCCTCTTGACCATCCCATGTCATTCCGATATAGTTTTTATGGAACAAAAAAAAGAGAAAGAACAGCCCCTTCCACAGTTCGTTCTTTCTCTCGCATACCAGTGTGCCTGCCTTATACGGGATCATGTCCCTCTCATGAGGCTCCGGCACCACCGACATATATTATGATAAGAGAAAATTCCCTGTTTTGCAAGCTGGTTCGTATAAAAAGTTCATCAAAGATCCTGTTCGATTCCTTTATGGCCGGATTCCGTTCGGAACTGCAGACCTGTCCCTGCTGTGGGGGAAAGGGATCCTGCCGCATCCATGCCTACTATGACCGCTCCCTGGTGGACTTTATAGGCGGCACCCAGGTCCGCCACAGCCTCTGCATCATGCGCCTTATCTGTACCTGTGGCCATACCCATGCCATCCTCCCGGACTTCATCATTCCCTACTCCGGCTACGGCCTGTTCTTCCTTCTACGTGTCCTGGCGGAGTATTTCCTGCGCCTTTCCACTGTGGAAAGGCTATGCGAACGCTTCGGCATCACCCTTTCCCAGCTGCGCCGGTGGCTGCAGCTCTTTCGGGTGCAGAAGGAAGATTGGCTCGGCGTGCTTTCCTCCATGGAGGTTTCCGGCCTTTCCTTCCTTAAGTCCCTGCTCACGCAGCCGGCTTATTCGGATTTCGCCTCCGCCTTTGTCCGCCGTTTTACAAAGTCCTTCCTCCAGTCCCATAAAAATCCGGCGCCTTACTGCCAACAGGTGTTCGGCCCATGAACTGTTTTCCTCCAACCACACGCCATGGGCATGGCTTTCCTCCCGTTTCTGCCCCATAATGGGGGAAAACCACTTAAGGAGGACATTTCTATGGACAACAATCAAAAAAAACTTTCAGACGCAGCCGCCATGGCGCAGTTCCGCCTCGCTCTCATAGCGTCGGTCATCCATGGCCTTTATCCGGATGCGTCCAGGAACGCCTATTACCAGAGAGTCACGGAAAAGCCCCTCGCCCTGCCTGACGGCTCCGTGTTCCAGTACAGCCCCAAGACCCTCAGCAAATGGGTGTCCCTCTACCAGAACGGCGGCATCGACGCCCTCATGCCGCAGGAGCGTTCCGATAAGGGCTCCACACGGGTACTCCCAGACACGGCCATCGAGGAGATCTACCGCCTCAAGGAGGCCTTCCCACGGCTGAACGCTACACAGATCCACCGGCACCTCGTTGAAGAAGCCTTCATCCCTGCCACAGTCAGCGTCTGCGCCGTCCAGCGCTTCGTCAGGAAACATGACCTGAAATCGGCACGCAACCCCGGCATGCGGGACAGGAAGGCATTTGAAGAAGATGCCTTTGGGAAGATGTGGCAGGCCGATACCTGTTACCTGCCTTTTATCACGGAGGACGGACGGCGCAGGAGAGTCTACTGCATTATGATTATTGATGACCATTCCCGTTTTCTGGTGGGCGGCGGCCTCTTCTATAACGATAATGCCTATAACTTCCAGAAGGTGTTGAGGGATGCCGTGGCCGCCCATGGAATCCCGGCGAAGCTCTATGTCGACAACGGATGCAGCTATTCAAATGAGCAGCTCTCCCTCATCTGCGGCTCCATCGGGACGGTCCTTTTGCATACAAAAATTCGTGACGGCGCTTCCAAGGCTAAGATAGAACGCCAGTTCAGGACGCTGAAAGAAACCTGGCTCTATACACTAGACATGGATTCCATCACCTCGCTGGCGCAGTTTAACGGGCTGCTTAAGGACTATATGCGCACCTACAATACGTCTGTCCATTCCGGTATTGGCACCACGCCCATGCAACGCTACCAGCAGACACGCTCCTCCATCCGAAGCCCTAAGTCCAGGGAGTGGCTGGAGGAATGTTTCCTGAACCGCATCACCAGGAAGGTGAACAAGGACTCTACCGTCTCCATCGACAAGGTGTCCTATGACGTTCCCATGCAGTTCATTTCTTCAAAAGTGGAGATCCGTTTCCTGCCGGACGACATGTCCTCCGCCTTCATCCTTTGTGAGGGGGCGCATTACCCCATCCGGCCTACGGATAAGAACGAGAACTGCAGGACGAAACGCAACAACACGCCCTCCATCGATTATTCAAGGATCGGGGGTGAGGTCTGATGTTCCGTTCCTACTATGGGTTTTCCTTCAATCCCTTTGACAAACAGAACGCAAGAGAAAAGGACCGGTTCCTCTCAAAGGACATCTCCGAGATGACGTCCCGCCTGGACTACTTAAAGGACACAAGGGGTATAGGACTCTTTACCGCACGCCCCGGCATGGGCAAATCCTTCGCCCTGCGCTGCTTTGCAAAGAACCTCAATCCAAACCTCTACCACATGGAGTACATCTGCCTCTCCACCGTCAGCGTCATGGAATTCTACCGCCAGCTCTGCTCTGTCCTGGGGCTAGAGCCAAGGGGCGGCAAGCCTGGGATGTTCCGCGCCGTACAGGAGCAGATCCTCTACCTTTACAAGGACAAGAAGCAGCCCCTCCTCCTGGCCGTCGATGAGGCACAATACCTCTCTACCGGCATCCTGGAGGACATCAAGATGCTCATGAACTATGGGTATGACTCCCTGAACTGCTTCACGCTCATCCTCTGCGGCGAGCCCCACCTGAACAGCACCCTGAAAAAGCCCGTCCATGAGGCCCTGCGCCAGAGGATCACAGTGCACTACAACTTTTCCGGGCTCTCAGACTCCGAAGTGGCGCAGTACATCCTCCACAAGATCGCCTGTGCCGGAGGCGCAGCCTCCATCATCGACCAGGCGGCGCTTTCTGCCGTCCACAGTCACTCCCAGGGGAGCCCCCGCCTGGTGGACAACCTGATGACCGACGCGCTGACTCTAGGGGCACAGATGGACAAGAAAGTGATCGATACGGATGTCATCCTGGCTTCTGTCAGCAGCCAGAATCTCGGATAGGAGGAATGGAACATGAATTATACCTGTATCCTGAAAAGCGGTTCCCGCAAGGAGACCTGGACGGGGCAGATCATCCTGCTGAGCACGGGGAACGGATGGTATGAAGCTGAGATCAATGGGCGGGGGACTTACTTCCACATCCTCGCCGGACGGCATAAATATGGGAACTACCTGTGCATCCCTAACCATGATGTAGGGTGCGAGCTCTCCGATTTCTCCGATATCTTTTGGAATGAAGAAAGGATCGGCTCCCTGATGCGGAAGGTGGATGCAGTGACTGTCGCCACCGGCCTGGTTCATCTTCCTGTTCTGGCCGACAAGCAGGAGAAAAACTAAATTTTTCATATGGGCCGTGTGTCTCATGATGGGATCCATGGCCTTTTGCATTTCAGGCGGAAAAACAATACCGACAACAACGTGCAGCATTTTTGACAGGACTATGCATTTGCAGACAGCACTGCGCAGTCAATAGGATAAATGTCGGAAAAATAATTCGCTGTTTGCGTTTCCATCAATTTGCCGTCCGACACCACATCTTTCAATCTCTGCGTATATTCTTTTGCTGCCTTTGGATCATTCTGCATCTTCTCTAAAAGTTTCGGGTTAATATTCAAAACATCTACTTTACCATCATTTTTTGTATTAACCCCATAGCCGACTTGCAACTTCATATTAGGAAACTGTTTCTGCAAATTATTAAGGTATTCCTCATTGCCGCCACTCTTTGCTGCTTCGGCGTTTTTCTCTGTAGCCGCTGTTTCCTCTTTCTTTGCCGCTTCCTTCCTTGATGAAGCATATGTGTTTTCATAAACACTGCTGTAATTGCTCACTCCTGTAATTGCCATAATCATATCCTCCTTAAAATTTAATTCCTTTTACCTATAATATTTTGAACAATGCCATCACCCAATCGTCCTTTTGTCTTATGTAGGGAATCCGAACTACCTCATCCGCTGAATCGGTTTCATATAAACATGACTGCGCTCCGCATAAAAAACCGGGAAGTTTATAAAATCCTCCAAAGACAATATAAATCTGCCCCTCTGCATTGCTTTTTTTCAAAAATGCATCAAACGCCTCCCTATCTACATAAACATAACTATCATCATAAGAAATCATCTGATTTATACTGCTATCATGATTTGTAATGATAATTCCTTCTGCACCATCATACTCATATATCTGTATATTTTCATCCTCCCTGCATTGGGCATAAGAACAGCTATGTATGATGAGTAATACCGCGCCTGTTGCCGCTACCAGAGCTGCTGCCATGCCCATGCACAGTTTTTTCCGGTATGGACGGAAACCTGCAATCTTCCCCATCCGCCTTTTCATGTCTGTAAATTCACTTTCCCCCGCATAGGTAACGGCAGGCGGTGCAGCCTCCGATTCAGAGCGCAGCAGTTTCAGGGTCTTCAGCAATACCATCCCATACTCATGTGCCATCTTCCCACTGTTCTGTATACACACCCTGTCACAGATATCTTCCATGTCTGCCCTGAAATGTTTCTGGAAAACTGTCAGGAACGGGTTCATCCACAAAAGGCACCGCAGCATATCCCACGCAAGCCCGAACCATAAATGCCCTAACCGGATATGTGTCTGCTCATGCTGTATAATAGCTTTTAATTCCTCCCGGCTGTAGCTGTCCGCCATTGCTTTTGGCAGGACGATCTTCGGTTTCAGCAAGCCGATTGTGAATGGCGTAACAATCATGTCAGTAACGCTGACCCTGATGCCATCAAAAAAGACTTTTTCCATTCCGGCAACCAGCCTCCAAAGACGCAGACGCTTCCCAAAAATGCAAACGGCAGCCACCAGAATACCCGCTGTATAAATGCGGCCAACCCACAGGCAGGACATAGTTCCCTTTGTCATCCACCATGTCGCCTTACATATGGCTGCATTTTCATAAAACAGCTTCAGCTTCCCAAGAAATGGGGTGACCAAAAATACTGCCCATAGCATCCCCTTCAAAAAAATCCGTTCTGAAAAAAGCATTTTCCGGAGCAGCATCACAAGCCCGGTCAGTACAAGTGAAAAGGCGGCGCACCGCACAAGCTGTGTTGTCAGATATACTGCACATAAATCCAGAAAGCTGCCAATCCATTGCCAGTCAGGCATCAGTCCCACCCTCTTTGTCCGGAGATTCCGCATTCTGCCCTTGCTTTTTTCCAGAATCTCCTCCAGTTCCTTTATCTGTTCATCCGTCAATGCGAAGCTCTGCAGCAGTGCCGCCATTGCATTTGTACCGCTGCCGGAAAAATAGCTGTCCACAAACTTCCTGCTTTTCTCTTTCACGCATTCCTCTTTTTGTCTCAGAACATAGTAGTGGTAAACCCTTGAATCATGCTCATCCACGGTATAACCAAGGATATCTTTCTGGTTCAGGCGGTTCATCAGCACCCGCACCATTCTCATAGACATATCCACATTCCCCTGCATCCTTTTGTAAACCTCGGAGGATGTCAGCGGCATATCGCTCGCCCAGAGAACTTCCATGATCTGCCATTCGCTCGGTGTAATCTCTTCCTTTGCCATATCTCTGCCTTCCTTTCGTTTTATTTCGTCACTTTATATATCGGTCAATTATTGTTAATTGTTAAGAGCCGTTGACGCTTTTGCATGATATGGGTATGGACAGAGGGCAGCTTATGGGAAATTACTTCCCCACCATCCAAGCAATTTCCGTTATCAGGCCGCTTGGCCTGCCTGCGGGAAATGGCAGACCGCCGCATATGGTTTTACTCCATATGTGGCGGTTGTCTTTTGTATCATCCTAAAGATTTCAGGTTTCTGCGGTATTCCGCCATTTCCTTCTCACTTACCGTATCCATGATATGCTGCAGCTCACTGACCACGGAATCCCGCTCCTTCGGCAGATAGGCAGTGACCGGATAAAAGTTTGAACTGGAGTTGGCAAAAAGGTGCGTCCGTATCTGCAAATTCTGGATAAACACCTGCAGTTCCTGCAGGCGCTCCTTCTCCCCGGCGGGAACAAACCTGCCCTCCTGCTCCATGCGGTACAGTTCCGTGTCCGGGAACAGCGTAAGGGAATCTACCGAGATAAAATAAGGGTTCAACTGGCTGAACAGCTTTGCACTGTTTACCGCATTCCAATATCCTCTGCCTTTCCCCGCAAGCCCGGTCATGTAGACAAAATAGTATTCAATCCCCGCCTCGTCCAGCTTCCGGCACTGTTCTAAAATATCAGCCGCCGTATAGCCCTTGCCCGCCAGTGCGAGCGTGTCATCATCCCCGCTCTCCGTCCCGATGCTCAGCCCGTTTATCCCCATTGCCCGGAGCTTCCTAAGCTGCCACACTTCCTTGTCCCTGATATCCCTTATGCTTGCGAACATGGCCATCGTCTGGCACTTGATGAGGTAATCCCTTACCGTGAGCGCCCGCAGCTTCAAATTCTCATAGCTCATGGCGAACGGGTTCGCCCCCGTCCAGAAGATGCGTCTTGCATAGGGCTGGTAGCTTTTGATCTCTGCCAGATCTTCCTCGAACTCCTCCAATGGTGACATACGGAAACACTCATTTTTATAAAGGCTACAGAAACGGCATTTCCGGTATGTGCAGCCGGAAGTTGCCTGTATGATGACAGAATTCGCCTCGTAGGGCGGCCTCCACGTCCTTCCCGTAAAATGCAACTGAACCACCTCCCTACAGATGATGGACATTCTCACGGTAGCGCCGCAGTTCGTCCTCTCCTACATTCTTTATGACATCATCAAGGAAAGCCAGCAGTTTTCCTTTGTCTTCCGGCAATGCTCCATGCATCTGGAATGCATTGGATGCACCAAGGGCCGCAAAAGTCGTGGGAATTTCCAGATTCTCCACCAATGCCCGGACTTCCCTGTATTTCTCCGTCTCGCTCTCCTCTTTCCAGTTCCCCTGCCGGATTTCCCCATATAGTTTTGAATCCGGGTAGATGGTCAGCATATTTGCACCGACCAAAGTCGGATGAAGTTTATTGCATACAGCGGCGGTGGCTCTGGCCCCGTCCTCCCCGCGCCCTGCGCCGGATATGCCCGTCAGATAGAAAAAGCTGTAGCGGATGCCTGCCTTATCCAGACGCCCGCACTGCTCCAGAATGTCTGCCGCCAGATAACCTTTATCCATGAACCGCAGCGCCTCGTCATCCGCCGTCTCGATGCCGATTGTCAGCCCGTCATAGCCTGCCCCGTGCAGGGCGGCCAGTTCCTCATCCGTTTTCAGGGTAACATCCGTCACTCTGGCAAAACTGCCGATGGTTTCCATTCCCGGAAAGTATTTGTGTACCATTTCCGCAATCTCCATCAGCCTGTCATATTTCAGTACGAACGGGTTCGCCCCTGTCAGGAAAGTCCGTGACACCTTCCTCCCCATAAAACGGCGGTACATTTTCTGTGCCTCTTTCAAGTCCGCCTCTATATCTTCCATTGGTGACATCCTAAACTGGAACGGCAGGTATGCGTAAAGCGTGCAGAATTTGCATCTGTGGTGCGTACAGCCTGCGGTGGCTTCCAATAACAGGGAAGATGCCTCATAGGGCGGCCTCCATATGGTTCCTGTATAGTGCATCTTTCATTCCTCCTTGTGTCTTTCCTCTTTTGCACTAAATTACCTCTAAAACTTCATGAAATCAAGTACTGTCTTTTTTGGTAGTAGTACACTTTTTCATACTATCTATTAAAAATGACCGTATCTTGATTTTTTCCCACTGCAGGAATATACTGGTGGGGAAAGAGGTGGAATGAAATGGCTGAGAATAAATTCAACAATGAGGAAACCATTGCCCGCTGCGTCCCTATGGGCAGGCTACAATCCGTGATCGGAGGCAAATGGAAAATCCTGATCTTATGGTATGTGTCCTTTTACAAAGTCCAGCGGTTCGGTGAACTGATGCGCCGCCTTGACGGTATCACGCAGTCCACGCTGACAAAGCAGCTCCGGGAACTGGAAAGTGACGGGTTCCTCCACCGGGAGATTTACAAGGAAATACCGCCGAAGGTGGAATACTCACTTACCGAGTTTGGGAAGAGCTTCATCCCCGTCCTGCAGACCATGATGGCATGGAGCGAAACGTACCTCTGCCCGGATTACCAAAATCCCTATGAAAAATAGCATAGAGGCAGGCTTGTCTGCGAAAACGTAAACGGTAAAAAGCGCGTACCGTGCATAATAGAAGAAATTTGTATATAATGGCCTTGAGAATAATCTATCTCAAGGCTATTATTAGTTACTATTGAAACTGTGAAAACTTATATCACTTTTCACAGTCCATGTACATAGCTTTGAAAACTCATACCAGTTTTGAAAGTGAGGTGTAGTTAGTGTCAGATTTAAAACACGATGTAATCGCAGAGCGCTGGGCCGTGCTCATAAAGGAACGCATGGAAAGCGGCATGACCGTCAGGGAATGGTGTCATGACAGGAATATCAAAGAGTCCAGGTATTATTACTGGCTGAGAATACTCCGCAGGAAGGCAGTGGAAAATACAGGACAGCCCCCGCAGGCATCGCCTTTTGTTGAAATTTCGGCAGACATCTGTCAAGAGCAGCTCCCTGCACCAGCCGCAGCGGTTATCAGAAAAGGAAATATTACCATAGAAGTAACCGAATATGCTTCGGCAGGTTTTATCCAAAAAGTTATGGAGGCGCTGGCCAATGCTTGGTAATGTAAAACGATACAGCCGGATTTACCTGGCGTACGGCTACACGGATCTCCGTTTTGGAATCGACGGCCTGGCCAGAGTTGTACAGGATCATTTTTCGCCGGACCCGTTTCAAAAAGGCTGCCTTTTTCTGTTCTGCGGCAGGCGGACAGACCGCATCAAAGGACTTTTATGGGAAGGCGACGGCTTTGTGCTTGTTTATAAAAGACTCGAAGCGGGGCGCTTTCAGTGGCCAAGAACAGCGTCAGAAGCCCGTGAGATCACACCGGAACAGTTCACATGGCTGATGCAGGGGCTTGCCGTCGAGCAGAAAAGAAGGATCCAGGAAGTCACACCGGAAAGGACCTGCTGACAGGCATGATGACAGGTTTTGTGCAAAACATAGAAATTTCCTGCCCCTTTTCCGGTGTCGCTTTCCCGTTTCTGTACAGGGAAGAAAGCTGTACAGAAACGTCCTGTGCAGCTTTCAGAAACAGCTTTGCGCTTTTTTCTAATTAAATCCAAAAAATAATCCGATATCTTTGAAAGCGCCTTTTGTGACGGTATAGTCTGTCGTCATTTTGACGAAGCCGGTCAAAAATTTTTCAGCAGGAATATCCTGTTTCTGCTATAATTGTGATATGGAAAAGATGATCTATACAGCAGATGAACTGAATAATGCCGACAGGGATGAACTCATCGGGATCATACTCTCGCTGCAGAAAAATATTGCCCGGATGACTCAAAACCAGGAACTGATCCTAGAACAGATAGCCATTCTGCGCGGACAGCGTTTCGGACGGCATTCTGAAAAATGAATGTGATTGACGGGCAGATGAGCCTGTTTTTTAACGAACCGGAAGCCACAGCCAGCGAACCGGGCACACAGGCAGAAGAACCGGATTTTGAGGAAGTTGTCATCCGCAGGAAAAAGAAGCAGAAAGGGAAACGTGAAGACGACTTAAAAGGAATGCCTGTAACGGTTATAAAACATGAAATGTCAGAAGAAGAACTAAAAGAAGCATTTCCGGATGGAAAATATAAGCGTCTTCCAGATGAAGTATATAAAAGGCTGGAATTCCATCCGGCTTCTTTTGAAAATCACAGCCATACGGCTTGACCACCGGCTCTGCCGGTGGTTTGGATGAACCCCTCCGGGGCATTTTTCGGTACCGCCTATAGGCGGTGTCTAAGCAACCCCTTTTTCGGTGCTGCCTATAGGCAGTATTTCACTAACCTCTGGTACTTGGCTGCCTCTTAAAAGAGGCTCTTTATCCTTCCATTCTACTGCATTCCTCCTGCTCTTCGATGTACTTTTTGATTGTCTCTTCGTTCACTTGCCCAATCGTCTCGGCATAATATCCTCTTGCCCAAAATGTCTGCCATACTTGTCCCTGTATTCTGGGTGTCGGTCAAATATCATCAGGGCACTCTTTCCTTTCAATTTTGACATCACTTCCGAGATACTCATCTTGGGCGGAATCGAAACATACAGATGTACATGGTTTGGACATACTCCGCCTTTTATCAATTTTACTCCTGTGATTTTACATACTGTGGACAATATCTCGCCAACCTCTTTCCCAATCTTCCCATACATTACTTTCCGGCGATATTTCGGAATAAAAACAATATGATACGTGCAATTATACTTGGTATGTGCTAAAATCTGATTATCCATTATGGATACCTCCTGCTATTGTTGATTAGGTTGCCTAGACCCAAATCTATGATAACATGGAGGTTTTATTTTTGGTACTTTAGGGATCGCTACTGCTCACTCTATTCTCCCCAGCTCTGCTGGGGGCTTAATGGACGTTCAGTTATAACATCCTTTAACTCCCTCACTTTTACATCAGAACATTTGGAACATAAAAATGCATCATAGCTTTTTACCACGCATCCGCCTTTCCCGTCTTTTTTATGATTGTTCCAGGTTCCATGTATGGAAAAATCATGAAAGCAAATTGTCCTGTTATTAATATCAGGACTGCTTATATCATAAACAAGTCCACTGTCATCTGTGAAAAATAGTCTGATGGCAGCTCCGTGTTCCTTGCTTCTGCCGATTCCATTATAAAATTAGCATCTCCGCCAACGTCATGATCTACAGGACCTGAGACTGTATTAGGCGAATCGTATGCAAAAGTTGTCACCACGCCAGCCATACCTATCACTGCCGTCATGATAACAGACAAAACTGCTTTATGCTGCGTATGCCTTTTCATTTCTAAAACCCTCCTTTTATACACCTTTTTACTTCTGCTGTCTGCCATGCCTATAAAGAATTTTTCCTTACCGGCATATCCATTCTGTGTGGCAAGTGTCAAAATCAGACTGCTGTATTTCCTGCGCTCTTCCTCCCCCTTTCCGCTGATAACGGTACTGTTACAATACATTTCACTGATAACGGAAATCTCATGGAACAGGACATAAACCAAAGGGTTGTACCAGTGGACTGCCATCACCAGTAATCCAATATACTTTATTAACAGGTCGTGGTGCTTGATATGAACCAGTTCATGCCTGAACATATATTCGCATTTATCCGCCTCCATCTGATTTCCCCAAATTGGAAATATCAGAACAGGAGATAATATCCCGCTTGCCATTGGCGATCTGCAATACTCAGAACAGATAAATTCCACATCCTTTTTTATGCCTGTCTCTTTTTTACTTTCGTAAAAAGTTCCTGTTCCCATTCTGAAGGTTTTTCAGAATCCATACCGCGGACGCTTTTACATTTCCAATACCGGATAACCCTCCTTTGAATTATGACAAACGAAATAATTCCTGCCAGCGACATCGTAAAAAGAAGGTTTGGAAACATATGCGTTACCTCCGTAATATTTTTGTAATACACATCTGCTTCAAAGCTGCATCATTCATAACAATTTCCTAAGTTCGGCTGCATCCTCTTCTGACAGCCTTTTTATCTTCCTTAAATTTCCGACAGGAAGCTGTGGGGCCTTCAAAAATTCTTTATCTGCTCTTTTCCCCAGTGGTCTATGAACTCGTCCTTTTTACATACAGCATAATATCCCATATCCCCTTTTATTCCGATAATGCCAGCATCCTCCAGTTCAGTCAGACAGATGTAAATTTTCCGTGTTCTCCACATGCCCTTGACAGATTCTGCAATTTCTTCATAAGAAAGAGGTGTTTCTGCATTCCACAACAGTTCCATAATCTGCTCGGCTGTTCTGTTCAGACCATAGCTGCCACTCATTAAATGCCCTTCTACCATTACTGACATATTTTCATGTTCCTTCTGTACTTCGATTCTGATTTATTGCTCTTTAGATTATATTAGATTTTTTTAATACAGCCTAATAAATACTATAAACCCATTGGCATAATTTGTCAAGAATTATTTTTATTAGTGTAATTTGATTTTATCAGGCCAGTATCTATATCCTTCTCCCTTGCTCCCAATTTTCCAACTTTGGAACCGGAATATGCAGTGCACTTGCAGGCCGACCCGTATCATGGTAAAATAGGTGCATGAAACTGCAGGAGGAAAGACGGCATGGCAGATAAGAAAACTTATGAGGAACTGGAAAAACGCATCCGAGAACTGGAGGAACAGCTGAAAGGCGGCGGGAACCGCGAATACAAATCCCGGCTGTTCGGCTTCATCTTCGGCCAGGAAGATAACAAACACTGGACGCTGTCTCTATATAACGCCATTCACGGCACATCCTATGACGACGTGTCCGGCATTACCATTAATACAATCGAGGAAGTGGTTTACATGGGCATGAAAAATGACCTGTCCATCCTCGTATCGGAAAACATAAGCCTTTACAGGGTCATGGAGCTGTATGAACAGCAGAGCACTTATAACCCAAACATGCCTGTCCGTGAGTTCATGTATGCCGGAAAACTGTACGATAAGTTCATCCATTCAGCCGGGCTGAACAGATACGGCAGAAAACTCCTGCCGCTCCCGCTGCCAAAACTCGTGACTTTTTACAATGGGGACGATGAAAAAGAGGATGAAACCGTGCTGTCACTCAGCGCTGCATTCAGGGAGGAAATCCGCCAGAACGTGATGCGCAGGCACAGCGAAAACGGAGAAAAAACGGATGACGCGGAAATATCAGCGGAAGTGGAGCAGATCTTCCATGCGGCTAGCCCTGATATCGAAGTAAACGTCCGGATGATCAACATCAATCACGGGCATAATAAAAAACTGCTCTCTGCGTGCAGGCCGCTTGAAGAATATGCGTGGTTTGTAGAGCAGGCCAGAAAAAACCTGTCTGCAGACAAAAACGGCGGGCCATCCGTAACAGGTGATGCGATTGACAAAGCAATTGATGAAATGCCCGAAGATTTTCAAATCAAAAATTCATAACAGCCAACAGGGCGGAGGTGAAAGATATGTGCCTGACTGAATATAACGAAACGGAAACTATGGAAATGCTGAAAGAAGAAGGCCGGCAGGAAACAATGGTTCTCAATATCAAAAATCTGATGGACAGCACAGGATGGACAGCAGAAAAAGCTATGGATCTGCTAAAAGTCCCAAAAGATCAGCGCCTGACCCTATATGCCGATTTATTCAGAAACGCATGAAAATTTATTTTTAATTCATACTTCTAAAACAGCTGGGAGACCGTTCAGATTTCAACAGCTGTTTTTTATCTCTTTTTCCAAAATATATCATTTTCCACACTCTTTATGTTCACGTCTCCAATCATAGTAAAACCGCAGCAACCCACCGCTCCTGCTGCCGCGATTTGCCCCATTCTGCCCCGTTTCACCCGCTTATGCACCGCATTTCTGCTGTGGTGCCGCGAAAAAGGATATTATCCTTAACCCATACATGAAAGTACAAATCATTGAAGCCGTAAAAAAATGTGTTATGAATAATTTAGGTCCTGCAGTTGTTCCCAGTTATTCAGTTTTAGAGGAATTAACAGCATATTCTCCGATTGACTAAGCCAGGTCTTCCCCATATAATTAAAACTGTAAAATCTGCAGACACAGATAAATAACTAAAAAAACAGGAGGATATACTATGAAATACACCTTATACCGCTCCTTTGGGAAACCGGGTAATGATGTCATAAATCATGAACTGACAGCCGTGGAATACGGCGCAGATATCTATTGTGTCACAGACGCACTTATCCGGGATGTAACTGAGGATCTGGCTGAAATGCCTGAATATGCCGGATGTGAAACTACAGCTTTTGCACCGGAACCTGTGCAGTCTTTCCACAATGCGAAATGTTATAGTTATGTAATGACGGGCAGGTACTCCCGCCCAACGCACCACAGAATATCCTTATCAATTATGGAATTATCGAAGAAAACGGATAACCTCAATCCATACCCATATCTGTCCTGCTTTCCATTGGGCACTGCCGCCTTCCATAAAAACAGGGTATGCGCTCCACTGTACTTAGTGCATACCCTGTCTGCCTTATTCCTCTTTCATTAAATCTTTGCGCCATCTGAAAACTGTACCGGTTACCGCCAGCGGATCATCAGCTTGCATCTGTCGTTCCCATTTCTCCACCAGCACATCCTTTTGAGCAAAAACACATTGAATGCCCTCGGGCAAGTTTTCCGAAATATGTATCATTATTTAATCTCCATGTTTATATCAGTTTTCTAAATATGGCTTTTTAACTAACCGCAAACATTCATGATCATGTACTAAAACTCTGTATCTTTTTTCTTATCAATCATTTCTTGCCAATCATCCCGTGTAAAATATGGCCATTATAATTCCTGCAAAATAGACAATCAAATATTTTTATACTGTCAATTTCAAGGGTTACGGTTCAAAATATAATGTACAGCTATACAAACTACTGCATTTTAGCTATAATATTTTTCAAAAGGAACAGCAGTTATCGTTTGTAATACAAATTTGAAAAGGAGATTATATGGAAAATGCAACAAAACTGTGTGGAACTGTTGAAGGATATGAAAATATTTCTTTTGTATTGGGCGGGTTCCAATGTATTTTTTTCAATGTAGATTCCAATCCAAAAGCATTTACTACCCTTCCCCAGAATCAGGGATTTATTTTAGGACGCACCGCCGGACAAAAATACGTATATATCTATTCCAATGAAGATTTAAAAGTATGGAATGAGCTTACACTTAACACCTGGGGATATTTTGTCAGCAGTTCCCCTGATATCACAAGCTATAAAGCAATATGTTTTGAAGGCGGTATCCTGAATAAACTATTCTTTCAATCCTCAATAATAGTTGACTATACAGATACGGGAGCTGAAAGAATTGAAAACTGCTTTTTTGAATGCCAGCCGTTAATGGGCGAATATATATCCAGAAAGCAGATTGATGAACTTGTCAAATACAGAAATACCATTACCCATGGAAGTTTCATGCCATTAGACAATAAAATAGCAGAGACTGCTTTTGTACTTATGGAACTGGTATATTGCTGCATTTTAAAACGGATAGGATTGACAGATAAGGTAATTAAAGACCTTTTCAAACGTCACCTTATATCATGAACTTGAAAGCCTTCCGGGTGGGGGCTTGGTCTCTGCCCTAAGAACCTGCAAGGGACCAGTCCCTTGACTCTTTTACCGGACGCTGCCTAGACTTATGCACCGCATATCCCCTGTGGTCCCGTGGCAGATGAAAAGTATTTTTATCATTGTGGTTTTTCCTCCTTTATTGCGTTGATTTGCCGTGTTTTGCGGCGTTTTGCGCGGATTGTATTTTGCGGAAAGATTGTTAAAAATATCACAGTTTCGGCAAAACGGGGCAAAATGCGGCGTATTGAGGCCGTGAAACGTAGTAAAAGGTGGGGTGTTTTACTACTCTTGATATTTTAGCATATATCTGATTATATTTCATACTCAAACTATATACTACTGTATTTTCATTCCTTTCAGCTTCCTTTCATCTATCAAAAAGGGAAGTGTCACAGCTCTCAAAAGATTACTTTTTCCACTATTATTCTCTCCAATTAAAGCAACTATATCATTTATATGAATATCTATATTTCTTAAATTCCTATAATTATTTATAATCAATCTTGATATTTTCAATAAAAACATCTCCTTCTTTATCTGCTTCGTTTTTCAATTATAACAGATATTACACTCTTCTACCACTATATTTTTCATTACATTATCAGATGCCCCAACACAAAAACGCCCCGCCGAAGCAGGACGCCTTATCGTTTTCTTGCTCAAATCGCCCGGAACATCTTCTGTGACACTGGCTTTTCCTCTTTTGCCTTTTCCTGCTCTTTCCTGGCATCCGCCAGCTCCTCCATCCGTTTCAGTTCATCCGTTGCGTCTTCCAGTCCCAAGTGCGTGTATGTGTTCAGCGTCACCCCGATATCGCTGTGCCCCATCAGGTACTGCAGCGTCTTCGGGTTCATGCCTGATTTTGCCATGTTGCTGCAGTAGGTATGCCTAAGTCATGGAAGCCGAATCGGCCATTATATTGTACTATTCTGTGATTTATTGAAATTAATTATGGAATAGTGCTTCCTTTATTCGCTATTATCTGCTATATTTAAAATAAACAAAATAGCGATTGAGGGATAGAGATGCATCCGTAAACAGGAGATTATACCGAACAGAGAAAAAATGAAAAATTTAATTTCACATACTATACTTTCACGCCTCGTCCATTGAAAGATGATATACTTTATAAAATGGATAATGAACTTGCAACGCTTCTAATCGAGGCACATCACAATCTTGGGCAGTTAGAAGATTTGTTGACAGCTTATAAAGCGGCAGATGGTATGCAGTTTACGGCTCAAGATTACAGCAAAATATGCAGCATAGCTTTATATGGTGATAAACCAGAGCAACAAATGGGTGTTCGTGATACCCAAACATTTTTGCAATATGCAATATCAAACTTAAAAACCTATAATCCGACGGCACCAGAAGCTGTCCTGCCGTCATTGGCTGATATTTCTGCTTATCTTTATGGCAGCGGGGATGATCCCCTGATTCAAGCAGCGTTAGCGCACTATCAGTTTGAAATGATACACCCATTTGAGAAATATAATGAGATTGTTGGACGTATCCTGATATTCATGGTATTGCAAAAAATCGCAGATAAAGCGTTGCTTGGGTTGTGTATATCTGAGTACCTATTCTTCAATAAAAATGAGTATTTTGACATACTCAGATCAACACAATATAGTGGTGGTTATATACGTTGGATTAAACATTTTATACGGATTATAAATGAAGCTGCTCAAACCAGTGTTGCACTGCTCAAGAGATACGAAGAAATGATTAAGCTGAATGAGGAAAAGTTAAGGGTTAAAGTACCCAAAGCAAAAAGTTTTTGGGCGTGTATGAGTACCTTAAAGTTTTTCCTATTGCCAGTATTCCTATTGCGGCAAAACATCTAAACTTATCATATAATTCAGTTTCTAAAGCATTTGCCTTATTGCAAAAATACAATATAATTATGCAAGAAAGCAATGCTGCAAGAAATCGAATATGGAAATATAACTATCTTGATTTTATGTTTACATTACCAAGCATCCATCAACATGTGATTAGTTAAAAAATAATGCGAGGGCAGAAATATGAGTGAGTTGCTAAATGGCATATTTGAAAGTCTTGATATAAATAGCAGTACCGGTTTGGCTACAGAAGACAATTTACAGTGCATGACCTCCTTTCAAAGACTATTTTATACACAAGTTCATGAAAAGATAGGAATTGATGCCGTATATTTTCTTCGCGATGCAAACGGGATTGCCAAAGTTCCACTTATCTATTTTTCCATTATCCAAAAATATGATGCAAAACAAGTTGCAGAATTACATCGCCTTTCTTGGAATCTCGGAGAGGCTCCACTACTATTTGTGGTGACTCCAGATGAGATTTTGATTTATAATAATTACGAGACACCGCAAGTCGTTGAGAACGGAAATCTTGATCCTGCCGCAGGGGTAATTGAAACATTAAACTTGACAAATGGATTGGTTTCACAGCAACTTGCACTAAAGAAGTATCATCGTTCATTGCTTGAAAGTGGCGAATACTGGCGGCAAAGCATGACTAGATTTGATGCTCAAAACCGGGTTGATGCAACCTTGATGTCAAATTTGAGAATAATGCGCAGAACGTTGATTAACCAAATTAGTAAAAGATGTGATAAGAGTAAAGAAACAATCACAGGGGTAGTTCACTCTTTGCTCAGTCGGTCAATTTTTATTAAGTATTTGGAAGAACGAAAAGATTCAAACGGAGAAACGGTATTTCCGCAAGATTTTTATTGCAATTTTATGGTATCAGCGAAACAGTATACTGATGTTCTAAGCAGTAAAGAGGCAACTTATAACTTATTTAGAGCACTTAAAGAGAAGTTTAATGGTGATATACTGCAAGTCTCAGAAGTTGAAATAGAGATTATTACTCAAAATGACTTGGATGAACTTCGCATATTTATTCTAGGTGATAGCGAATTAGAGAGCAAACAACTTACGTTATGGCCACTTTATAGTTTTGACATTATCCCCATTCAGTTAATTAGCAGTATCTATGAGTTGTTTTTTCATCTGTCAGATGAAGATGATAAAAAAGGCACATATTATACACCACTTCATCTTGTCAACTTGATCATGGATGAAGTGTACCCGTGGGAAGGCGAATATAAAGATACATCTTTTTTTGATCCATCATGCGGTTCGGGAATTTTTTTAGTTGAGGCATATAGAAGACTTGTTTGCAGATGGATGTCACAAAATGATGTTCATACGATCACCTGCGATCAACTGAAACTTCTCTTGAAAAACAGTATTTTCGGTGTAGATATTAATGAAGAAGCTATTCGAGTTGCCTCGTTTAGCCTTAGCTTAGCGATGTGTGATTTCCTTGATCCAAGAAGCATCTGGGATAAGCTTTCATTTCCACATCTACTAGATAACAACTTGATTTCAAGTGATTTTTTCGATGAGGATAAATCTTTTAATAGCAAAAAATATGATGTCATTGTTGGCAATCCACCTTGGCAGAGTAACATTACTAAAAAAACGAAAGAGTATTTGAAAAAAGTAAACCGCGTTATAGGTGACAAGCAAATTGCACAGGCATTTTCTATCAAGTGTTCAGAATTGTGCAAGCAAAACGGAATTCTTTGTCTCCTTATGCCTAGTAAAGGATTGCTTTTTAATAGATCAGATAAAAGCAGGACGTATAGGGCAAATCTTTTTTCCGATAACAATGTCCTAGCAATTATCAATCTATCAATATATAGAAAATTCCTGTTTGATCACGCTAGTGGGCCTGCTACTGCCATTATCTATACTCCTAAAAAGGAAGAGATCAATCAGCCAATAGTTTATTGTACGCCAAAGCCAATTTATACAATTGAAGATGTTAGAAAGTTTTCTATTGATCCTACCGATATATGCAGAATACCCCGTGACATTATTGATGACGATAGGATCTGGAAAATTGCAATGTGGGGCGCACCTAGAGATCTTGAATTAATAGGAAAAATGCAAAGTACTTTTGCATCTATGGCATCATTTATTGAAGAAAATCACATGACAACTGCCGAGGGGTTCAAAAGAGGAAACAGGAAACACGAATGTTATGACTTCAAAGGTCTTCCAATGGTGGAAGCCAAATACTTTAAACCATACTATGTTTCATCTGATGAGCTTCCAATAGTTGATTTCGATGATTTTGAGTGCATTGTTAAAAATGCCAGAGAAATTTTTGCTGCTCCACACTTAATAATTAAACAGAGCCATAAAAATGGAATATTTCTTTCAGAAGTGCTAGATTATGATGCTGTGTTCAACCATAGTCTTTTAGGAGTTCATGGCAACATAAACAGACTTAAATACTTGAGTGTAATAATTGGCTCGAGAGTTTTTTCGTACTATCATATTCTTACAAATAGGAAATGGCTTGTAGAAAGAGATGAGTTAGAAGCGGGAGATATCTGGCAAACACCTATCCCCAGCCCAAGTGAGGCAGAAATTGCTGAAGCATGCGAAATATTTGATGAATTGGCAATCTCACCAGCTAAAAAAAGAAAAGCAGAACAATTTGTGCGCCATATGTATCGACTAAAAGAATATGAGAGTTACCAGATAGATGATGTAATTGATTATGTATATGACTATTTCAAAAAAAAGCAACGTTCTGTATCCTTTGAACGCCCGAACACCGATGATTACAAACTGTATTATGATTCCATTAGAGAGGTGTTGACGAACACATTTGGAGCAAGTATAGAGTTAACTGGAGATCTATATTTTGGCGTTGCTCCGCTGTCTGTGCTTGTTTTAAATGTTGGACTACAAAACGATACGGATCTGAATTTTGTAAAAAACAATGATAAGTTGAATGAAATCCTCTTGAATTTGGACAGTGCATTGGCCGATAACCAGAAAATGGTATTTATTAGGCGAAATCTCCGAATTTACCAGCCTAATAGAATATTTATCATCAAGCCGGCCCAACGTAAATATTGGACACATTCCGCTGCTTGCAGGGATGCAGATGAGATATTCGAAGATGTTTCTAGGGCGTGGAGGTAATACAATGAGCAGTATAAGAAATATAACAGCATCCACAACTGTTCCAGATGATTTAGCAAAGCGGCTTGGTCCTTCTGGAGTCAACGAAATAATATTGACTCTGTGGCAGGGTTATCATGACTTAATAGCAGATACGAACATAACTATCTCCGAAACCGCTATGGAAGATGATATCACCTTGGAATGGTATGGGAAAATATCGCAGCGCTGGGCCAATGGGAATCGCGCCACTACTTTGAGAATAAACAACATCGGACCTGTTCATCAATACCCAGACCCCACGCTAAAAAAGAGTCGTGGATATAAGCCTACGATTGATTTTTGTTTTCGTGATTGGGATACTTCAAACAGCTATTTTGGCGTAGAATGCAAGAATCTCTATAATCACCAGAACGATAAAATCAAAAGATATGTCGAAACAGGAGTTAAGAACTATACCTCAGGACGGTACGGTTCACAGTCATCAGAATCTTCGATTATTGGGTATGTGTTAAGTGGTAAGATTCCAGAAATCGTAGCTGAACTTGTTTCTGAAATTGCAAAAATTACACCAGTAAATAATTTGTCTCGAGAGTTACGCTATGTGGAACCGCAGTACTCTTCGCAGCATACGAGGGATATTGATAATCAGGAAATAACCATACATCACTTGTTTTTTGATTTTTCGCATTAAGGTTCATACTTGACGTTTGAAGAATATAGGTAAGCGATGAATAACCTACCGTTCCACAAGATATGGATTTTGCTCTATAATAGTAGCAACTTGGAGCGAATATATATCTACATCAGTTCTTGATAAAGTAGTTCGGTAGCCATTTACTGCTTTTTCTGCAGGCATCCACTACGGCCATTCACTCCAAAATAACTACCAGGAGATGATGCCATGCCGGAGAAAAAGAAAATCCGCAATGACCAGGAGTGGCTGGATCTGATTCAGGAATGCCGCACAAGCGGCCTGTCTGACAGGGAGTGGTATCAGATGCATTCCATATCCATAAATACATTTTATAACAAAGTCTCGGACTTAAGGAAAAAAGCATATGAAATACCGAAATCGCAGGCAGCCCCATCCAGGCAGAGGCATGAAGTGGTTCCCATTGAACTTGCATGCAGCCCTGTCCCCTGCCCGGAATATCCTGCCGGTGACGTGCCGCGGGTTCCAACCGCTCCGGCGCTGGAAACCGTCGGTGAAAGTTATCCACGCCGCTTTCTTTTTCTAGGAGGCTGTCCACGTATAACACTGCCTAGAGCCGCAAAACTGTGGACAATCTGTCTGTAAGACGATATTTTTAAGCCTTTTTCCAGAGTTTGGCGGCAGCTTCCAGTCCGTCATTGTGCCTATAGCACAGTTATGGCGGTTTGATTTCACCCCCATGTTTCCTTATAATGCAAGTAAAAAGAAACGTGGAGGGGTGCGCGCATGCCAGTGAATATTGAAGAACACATCCGGCTGCTGGAAGCAATGGTTGAGCAGCAGAAAATTCATATACAATCTCAGGATGCACGCATCCTGGAGCAGGAGCAGACTATTGCTGAACTGCGCACCCTTGTGGATGAGCTGCGCCTTTTAAAGGCCGGCCTTGAGGAAACGCTTGATGAGTTTAAGCGCCATCTGTTCGGCACAAAAAGTGAGAAAACAAAAACCACGCCGGACAGCACTGTGGACGAAACGGAAAATCCGCCCGTGAAAACAACGGTGAAAGAACACACCCGCATGAAAAAGAAAAAAAGCCAAGAGGGATGAGCGCTATGCGGACATCCCTGTCCGTGACGTCATAATCCCAGTCCCGGATAAGGACCGTTCCTGCCCATACTGCAATGCGCAAATGATCCTGCTCGGGCATAAAGAAGTCCGCACACAGCTGCGCATAACTCCGGCA
Source organism: Eubacterium plexicaudatum ASF492 (assembly GCF_000364225.2). Taxonomy (GTDB): domain Bacteria; phylum Bacillota; class Clostridia; order Lachnospirales; family Lachnospiraceae; genus Eubacterium_J; species Eubacterium_J plexicaudatum. Next base: position 350,747 of record NZ_AQFT02000001.1, on the reverse strand, counting down.
AAAGTGGAGCGTGTCCGCTATATGCAGGAAGAGCTTATCTGCCCGGAATGCCGTAAGGACGGTGACGGGACAATCGTGCAGGCGAAAACACCTGTGCCGCTGATGGCGCACAGTCCTATGCCATCGGCAGGAAGAACTCCCTGTTCCACACATCTGCCGCTGGCGCGCAGGCAAGCGCACTTGTCTACAGCATGATAGAGACTGCTAAATCCAATAAGCTGAATGTATTCCAATATCTTTATGTCCTGCTTCTGTACATGCCCGAACATAAAGATGATCCTGATGCAGTTGAAACGCTTCTTCCATAGAGCGATTTTATCAAAGAGCACTGCACAGGACTGATTGATGTTGAAACGATAACACCTGAAAACAAGCCTCGATTACCAATCTAGACTATTTTACACCTAAGCGGAACATAAGTGGAACGGTAGGTTATTCATCGCTTACCTACAAAATACTGCCATACATACCGTACTGGAACAATATAATTAAGTTCCTCGGTCAGTTCCCCGCTACTGTCTAAAACAGAACCTCTCAGTATTCCTGACACATTCCCATTTTCTACTGAAATAACCGGAGCGCCTGAACATCCACTTTTTGCTTCCATATTCACGTAAATCCTTTCATGCCCGTCCTTCAAATTCTTAGAAGACACATTGCCACTGAAATAACTTGGATTCAAGGCATTAATGTCATCACTTAATCGGCTGGCAAACGGATAACCCAATAGAGCAAGCTCCTGTCCGATTTCCACATCGCTATTATCCAATGGCAGAGCCATTGGATAATAGCCGTCAATCTTTAATAATGCCAGATCACAATCCTTCTGTATACAGGCGATTTTCGCATTGCACCAGACCCTATGCTCCCCTTTTTTCATACGCAGCTGAATTTTAACAGCATCCGCGTCTGCAACCACATGATGGCAAGTAACAATATAACCATCTGCTGAAGCAAGAAAACCAGTTCCATAACCATTCACCTCTCCATTCCGCCCTTCTGACTGAATCAATACCACTGCCTCTAAATATTGTTCTATCCAGTCCTGTTTTTTATGGCCTACCCTGAATATCGAATTTGGTTCTGTTAACAGACTGCGCTGTATTTGTTTTGTTCTGGCCTCTTTTTGAGGAAATGAAGACTGTATGCCTGATTCTGCGGTATGGTTTTGATGCAGGAAACACTGCAGCCTCCTAGGAAAATGTTCTTTTGAAACAATGCCGATATACTTGCCTTCTTCTTGTATAATTCTGCCTCCAGAAACAGCATGCTGTTTTTGGATTTCATCAACCAAATTTTCAACTTCGCCTGCATTCCCCCAGGCGTTCCGATCTGACCGGTTCTCTCTTGTACGTAAAAAATCCTGAAAAAATACAGGAAGTATTTGATTTAACTCTTCATCCGGCCTCAGGCGCTTTTTCGCCATCATCTGATCAAAAATCTGATGAAGTTCACCAGCAGTATAGTCTTTAATATGGAAACTGTTTGAAAAACGCCTCTCCAGCCCCGGATTCGCCTGCAAAAACACTTGCATTTCTTTCGGATAACCAGCCGCTACAACAGCAAACCTCCCGCGATAATCTGACATGCATTTCAGCAGTTCCTCCAGGGCTTCCTTCCCAAAATCGCCTTCTCTTCCTTCGTACAGCGTATATGCCTCATCAATAAACAATATGCCGTTCATGGCTTCCATGACCTTTTTTCTAGTATTAGCAGCCGTCTGCCCTACATAACCTACTACAAGGTCGCTCTTTGTCGTTTCCACCACATGCCCGCTTTTTAAAATCCCAATCTCCTTATAGGCTTGCCCCAGTATTCTGGCAACCGTTGTTTTACCTGTACCCGGATTACCGGTTATCAGGCAGTGCAGATTTATAGATACTCCATCATAAAGCGGTGATTTGACAACGGACAGCAGCTTTTTCATTTCCTCTTTGATTCCTGCAAAGCCAACCAGTTCATCCAGTTTTTCCATAGCGGTTTTCCTGTTGTATACACCACCGGAAATATATTTTCTATAATCCTGTGCAATATCTTCTCCCGTCAGGCAATGCAGTTCTTCTTCTGCCGGTTCTCCACTGCCATATTTCTCACAAAGCCTTACGCTAAGTTCCTCAATGGATGCATCCAGATAAATTCTGACAGTCCGCGCATTTCCAAATCCCTCCGCCTTATGTCCGGTCAGCCCGCACATGACCATCTGTGAATATTCCCTGTATTCCGGTTTCATATGAAAGCCCTTCTGACCAGCCATATATTCCAGGATATGCATCAATTCTTTCTCATCATAGTCTTCAAACAGCAGCTGCGTAGGAAACCTTGATCTCATGCCTGGATCATATTTTAAGAAATCATCCATCTGCAGCGGGTATCCGGCACAAATAACTGTCAGGCTCTCCCGCTGGCTTTCTAAAATAGGAACCATTTCTGTCAAAACTGAAATTCCCCGGCCATCTTCCATCAACTGATGAGCCTCATCAATAAAGAGAATGCCATCTTTTGCTTTTTTCACGGATTTTTTTAACATTCCCCCATGTTCCATAAGTTCTTTTGCAGTATGCACTACAACATGCCCGCGTTTCAGTACGCCTACATCCCTCAGCAGATGCCCCATAAGCCGCGCAACAGTTGTCTTTCCAGTCCCTGGGTTCCCCTTAAAAATAAAATGGCCGACGCACCCTTTTCTTTTCTGGAGCCGAACCGTTGCCTCAATCCTTTTCAACTTATCCTTCACACCATGAAGACCAACCAATTCATTCAGCTGTTCCCATACTGCATCACGGCTCACCGGATTGACCAACTGCAGCAGATGAGCTGGAAGATGCTCCGTAGATATCAGGCGGTAATGCTCATCTCCTTCGGTAATAATCTCTCCCTGCCTGTCTGCATGGTTTTTAAGAAGCTCTTCTATAAGATTTTCAACTTCCCCTACATTTCCCCAAATCTCTTTCTGCTCATCGTTCCCCCAGGTATTATAAAAGTTTTCAAAAAAGACTGGAAGTTTTTCCTGAAACTTCTCAGACAAGCGGATATGTCTCTTTTTCAGCATAAGATTAAAAATCTGTTCCAGTTCGTGAGCAGTATAATCCTCCAGAACATACTGCTTTGAGAAACATCTCTGCAGACCCTGATTCGCAGACAGCAAGGTATCCATTTCTTCCGGATATCCTGCCAGAACAACGGCAAACTGCCCCTGATACTGATCCATACACTTCATAATCTCTTCTATAGCTTCACGCCCGGTGTGGTTTTGGCCGTCTTCTCTGTAAAGCTTATAGGCCTCATCCACAAACAACACTCCGCCGATTGCTTTCTGAACCTCTTTTCTTGTCTTATCAGCAGTGCCGTTTACATTTTGAGACAATAAATCCGAACTCTGCACTTCATTCACCTTTCCTGTCGGCAGCCAGCCGATTTCCCGATAAATGCGTCCTAACAGTCTGGCTGCTGTTGACTTGCCGGTTCCTGGATTTCCTTTCAGCACACAGTTTAATGCCAGAGAAACGAATATACTTCATTTGGACACACTGCTTCTCAATCCGTGTTCTGTATGACGCTACGCTGTCTTTCAGCGACTGTACCTGCTCTTTTAGTCTCTTTTCTTTTATTTCCTTTATCCTCTTCCCCTGTAATCAGGCATAAACCGCCAAATATTGCAATAAGTATTAGTATTAACGCTGCTAATGTTAATATTATCCCCATCATATTTCTTTCCTCTGTTAATTGTCATATGTTAATCTGTTATCCTGCCGTTATAATATAATGACAGCATGATTGGAAATATCTAAAAATATATAAAATTAATACATTGTCTGGCTGCAGATAAAGCTCCCCCAATAACGCATTGAAGAATAATAGCAGAACTCTGACGGCAGGTCTTCAAATTCAGCCAGCAGTTCATCATAAGAGCCGAAAAACAACTCTTGATCCTGCCGAATTAATGCTACCAATTCTTTTACCGTCATTTTCTTCAGCTGCTTTTTTGCTGCAAAAAGCGCCTTTGATATGGAAATGCCTTTTTTCATATTCTCATAAAAAAAGTTCATAAGCACGGCTGTCGGAAAATCGTCCACCGCCCACAAAGCAGATATAATATACCGCACTCCTGCCACTCCGAATGCGACATGCAGGCCAATCTGCTGCTTATGCAGGGAAAATATGCTTTTTCCAGAGCCGCATGCGGACAGAACGGCAATTTCTGTCCCCCGCAGGTCCATCCTGCTTATTTCCTCCGCAGATAAAAAACCGTTACCGTGTCCCGGTGTATTCCTGCCTGACCTCAGATAATAAAGCGGGATTATCAGGTGACACACTGTATTTATTTTCTGCAAAAACATCTGCAAATTCAATACAAGTATCTGTATCTTGCTTAAGAAAAAATTCCCCTTTTTTATAATGGTACATTTTAAAAGGTTTCTCTGGAAGCCTAATCCTGACTCCATGCATGTTAGGCGTATATAAATTCCACAATGGGATGGATTCTTTACTATCCGCTGTCCAGCAGCTGACATAGACAAACTTCCCAAACTCACCCATATCTTCTGACTGTGCTTCTTCCATATCATCCACATTCCGAAGATTGTTAAAACATAGTGTTCTGTTTTTTAAGATTAATGCAAGTGTATCAAGGCTTGTATAATGATAAAGATATCTCATACTCTTTCCTCCGTTCAATATGGGCTGATTACTTTATCACATACTTAGTACCCCTTCCTCTGCCTTCAATTTTCACAGCACCTTTTTTACCCATCCCTTTCAGTAATTGTGTTGTCTTTGATTTACCAAACGGGACGTAAGGAGCAATTTCGCTAATTGATTTCAGCATTGTTTTATTTAAAATTTTATATATTTTTCTTTCGTCCTCCGTTAAATTCAGGGTTTTCTCAAAAACCGGAAGTACAATCTTAATTGCATTTTCCGAAACTTCAAAATCCGGCTGGTTCAATCCTTCTTCGTAGAGCTGCTTTATCCGCGTAATTCCTGTACCGAATATTTCGACAAACCCCAGCCTGTAAAATACATTTGCAAGGTTTCTATTTCTTAAGACTGAAAGTTTCCCCGATAAATACTCAGCTTCCGTTATTCCGGAAGGCAGTCCTCCCGGAGAAATAATTTCTATTCTGTCGTCAAACATCAAAACTCTTATCTGTGACTCCACATCCCACACCCGGTGAATCAGCGCGTTTGCGATTGCTTCCCTAAACGCGGCCTCTGGTATTTTTTCTGCTTTTTTCCTTTCGGTGCCTTGTATTTCCTCATATTGATAATAATCTCTGAATATCTCTGATACTTTTTCGTAGCCTGCCAAAATAGATATATTATCAAACGTTGCTCTCTTATGAATCACGCTGATGTTCTCACCGAACCTCATGATATCAATTCCCGGAAAATGATTTTTATCCGCCAAAATACCAGCCGCATTATTATATCCGGCAGCGCTGTTATATAAATTCAGCGTTTTCAAGGTATCCTGATTAAAAGTTTCAATTTGGATACATTCTTTTAATTTTTGACACAGCACATTAAAAGTCAGCTCCTGATCTTCACACGGCAGTTCTTCAAACCTGATATTTTTTCCTTCTAAAATCAGTCTCGACAGCTCCAGTGTGTCAGTCTCTATTGTTGCAGTATCATTTCGCTTATATGCTTTCGATTTATATAAATATGGCTTTTGAAGCCCGCTTTTTACAGTCAGTTTTACCGTTCTTTCATTATTCTGCAATTCCAGTGTATAATCGGGCTGCGGAGTAATGCCGTCATTAATTTTATTTTCAATATCCAGACACGCTTGTTTTACATCCGGCAGCCCTTTGATATCGCCATTGTCATCAATTCCAAAAAATATTTCTCCTCCATCGTAATTCGAAAAGGCACTTACTGTTTTTAAAAATGTATTTGTAATCATTTCTTTGAACTCTTTTGTTCTTGTTTCACGCATACACCGCTCTCCCTTTCCAATTTTATTGCTTATATTATAAACAGAAATATGCAGAAAATCAATCGTATTTTTTTACGATTGATTTTCTGAGTATTTTGGAGCATTTCATTATAATTTCCTGTCACATTAAGGCTCTTTCAGAAATGGTGCAGCAGCGGTGCAGCAAGCACTGTTATTTAATAGTGAGAAAAGCATAGTAACATTTGAATGAACCGTTCTTACAGTTTTTTAAACAGCGGCATGATAAAAGGGTTCCGTATCGGGAAAAAATGGAGAATTCCCCGGGATGCCGTAAGAGAATCTATTCTCTGCCAGAGCAGGCTCCCGGCACATTTATAATCCTCCCCCTCAAAAAAAAGCAGGCATTTCTGCCCGCTTTTTGTATCAGATAGTTTTAAAATTTCCGTTCAGCTCTTTTATTAATAGTAAATGTAACTGTTCAGCACCCCGTTAAGGGCACATTGATTTTTGGACAAAACAGAGAAAATAAAATTTCTGTTTCGTCATTGCTTTAGTGTAAAAAGTGGATAACTTTCTAGTATAACTGCCAAGTGTTTTTGGGCTGTGGATTACTGAAACATAATTCCCCAGTTGTATCACAGATAACAGAGTAATTGTGGATTTTATCCGAGTGTTACCGGCAATTATCTCTTGTTTTTTACTGTTTATCCACCGTTATTTTGACAGTATATCAAAACGACACGATTCGCTTTTTGGACCATTTTCCGTTAAAATAGAAGTATCAAATTTAACGGAAGAAGGTGGTCTGAATGCCAGTAAATGTTACACTTGAAATGGTTCAGCAATTGCTTGAACAGAATGCTTCATTGCTCAGGCAAAATGAAATTCTCACAGCAACTATTGCTGAGTTAAATCAGACCATACAGGAACTGAAGGAACAGATTAATAAGAACTCCAAAAACAGTTCCAAACCACCTTCAAGTGATGGCTATAAAAAACCTGCTCCTAAGAGTCTGCGCAAACCATCCGGAAAAAAGGTCGGTGGACAGAATGGACATCAGGGGATACATTTAGCGGTAATAACAGCTCCGGATGAAATAGTCAAACATATGCCCTCCGCATGTAAAGGATGCCAGCATTATCAGATGTGCAAAGGCACTGCATGTATTGCGGAGAAACGCCATGTTATTGACGCAGTTGTTAAAGTCAATGTAACGGAGCATCAGGCGCTGGAACTTCCAGTCTGTATGCTGCATGGAGATACCCGCACAGGTGCTTTCCCTTCTGACGTAAAAGCAACCGTACAGTATGGTGAAAACCTTCAGGCATTAGCTGTTGCACTAAATACCGTAGGCGCAGTCAGCATCAAACGTACCCATGAGATTCTTTCCGGAGTATTTAACATTCCGATTGCAACAGGAACGGTCAGCAGCATGGTAAAAAGATGCGCTGACAGTCTGAGTGAAACAGTAGGTAAGATCAAGGATAAGATGATCGGTTCTGCGCTTGGACATTTCGACGAAACCGGAACCAGAGTGGATAAAAAACCCTGGTGGGTTCATGGTGCCTCAAACTGTGAATACACCTATCTTGATATCAGTCCCAAACGTGGAACTGCAGGTATGGGGCAATGCGGCGTTCTTCCGGAATTCAAAGGGATTGCCATGCATGACTGCTGGGCTTCCTACTGGAATTATCCGGATATTCAGCATGCAGTCTGCTGTGCCCATCTTCTCTGTGAATTAACGGGGATTGATGAAAATCATCCGGATCAGAAGTGGGCATCTGCATTTATAGACCTTTTACTGGAAATGAAAAAGGCCAAAGAGAAAGCTGTAGAGAAGGGAAAGGACTCTCTGAGCTATTATCATTATCATAAGTTCGATAAGAAGTATGATGAACTTATCGAACAGGCCCGGAAGGAAAATCCACTTACCGAAACCCCGGAGAAAAAACGTGGACGGAAGAAAAAAGGAAAAATCCTTGCCCTGGCAGAACGCCTTGCAAATTACAAGGCCTCAGTCTGCCTTTTTATCCATAACTTCCATGTCCCGTTTGATAACAACCAGGCGGAACGAGATCTGCGGATGATAAAGGTGAAAACCAAAGTATCCGGATGCTTCCGAACTGAGGAAGGTGCCAGAGATTATCTAAAAATCATGTCCTATGTTGGCACAGCACATAAGCAGGGATACAATGCTTACGAAGCAATCAGAAATGCAATCTCAGGTCATCCTGATTTCATCTTTGAATAAGGGGGTTCTGAATAGTTACATTTAATCTTAAATACATTACACCGCTAAGAACAGAAAATATCATAGTAGAAATTCCGTTCCATATCTCAAGTCCTACTCCTCTTGATACGAAATGAAACGCACCCCAGAATAACAAGCATTACTTCAAATATATAGTATAAATACCGCACACAAAATTGGAATACGGTTTTACCCTGTGCTTCTCCCTTTTGTTTCCGTTTACCGGAAAATGATAATATTTTCTTGAAAAAAACAGAAGAACACTAATGAAAAACGCCCACATAAAACCATTATCCTATCCTTATGAAATTCCGATTTTTCACTTTTTGCAGCTTCCCGACAAACTGGAATTTAACTACCTCTTAATTAATCGTTTAATTTTGGGTGGTATGAAACTCCATAACAAATATAAATTACACAGATATACAAATAGATTTCCAATATATGAATAAAGCGTAAAGCGTCCTTTCATAGCAACCTGTGCTGATAATGTCTTTGTATCAGACTGAAAGTAATCGCTCTGTGCCAACACACAGCCCTTAACATTTGAAACAATCGACATTCCGTTATTTGTATGTCTGATTATATTACTTCCATTTTCAACCCCACGCACAATCGCTGTCTTTGCAGCTATTAATGTCATTTCTTTCCAATCCGAAGCCGGAACAATTAGTATATCTACATTATTTCTACCTGCCTGCCGTATTTTAGACAAAAATGCCATATCGGAACATATAAACGGCGCAATTCTACCATATTCCGTATCAAAACTTTTTAGCATTCCATCTCCTTTTTGGCACAATTCTCCGATTGAACGTCCATGCTTAAAATATTTTGATATTAGTTCTCCTTGTGGATTAAATGCTACCGTTTTATTTTCCTTTAAGTCCTCGTAAGGAGTTTTCACCAGTAATGAAACAATCAAATAGATTTCTTCCTGTTTTGCCATGTCCGATGCTCGTTGCAGAAGCATATCTTCATCTTGTTTTAAAACCGCTCCATTCAGTTCGGACCAAAAAACAATCTTTGCACCTGCCCGTGCTTCCAACTCTGTTTTTAGGAAAAGTTCCTCAGCTACCGATGATAGTTTCTTCCTTGTATTAGTAATATTTTCATCGGTAAATGTGTTGGTATAAAATGTAGAATATACATCTTTATCATTATTTAACAGTTCTGAAATCGGAACGGTTATTCCAGCGATCCTAACACTTCTATCTGAATTTCCTGCAAAATGAAACATAACAACTCCATAGGCAAATACCAAGCCAATTACAGAACCATATACGATGATGTATTTTCCGATGTGTTCTTTTTTGCTTTTATTGTTCCAAATCCATATAACCATTGCCGCCGTCCAATACATTAAAAAGGTAATTCCGTAAATCCCTGTTACCGTTACTATTTGCAGCAGGTATAGATTTTGGTATTGTGTATAAGCGTCAGACAACCCGCCCAAAATAGGATATACCAAATACATGATATATTCTATTGATACCATTATACCAGCAAAAATAACGGTATCTTGAAATCTCATTTTTGATTTAGACCAATAGTAATACGGTAAAATTTTCAGAAAAGCTACCAAACAAGCTACTACCATACATATTTTTATATCCATTCCGATGGCTTTTTCAAACTGGAAAACAAACCCGATGGCATATATTGAGCCAATTATAAGATATACTTTTCGGGTATGATTGAGAGAAAGCATATGTAAAAACAAAATTGGATAAATCCATGCAAAGAACGGGATACACCATTCTCCATTGGACATTACATAGATTAAAAAAGTTAAGATTATGAAAACTGCAAATCGGTTACGTTTCAAAAGATTTTTCATTGTTAAACTCCTTACTTACATTCTCTATAACTTTAATTTGTTGAATTGTTCAATGTCATTATCTTACCACAAGCACATACACAATTCCATTAAATTTTTCTCAATCACCCTTTGTCCTATTATTAGCAATCATCATCTGCCTTGCACGTTCCCTCTGCTCGGTACTGATTGCCCTCCTGTGATTTGGATTGATTGATATGATTGATTGGTTTTGGTGCTGATAAATGATTTTCTTCCGTTAATTTTCAGGAGTTTGGATTGCGGAATATTGTTGTTTCCGCTTATGGGAATAGGGGTTCTTTTCGTACGGTAATTACTGCATGAAAAAGACTATAACCGTTACTGTCATAGTCTTTTAATGATTGAGGTCTTACCGCGGCCCCTCTGTCATTCAAAGCCGCCCATGCCCCCTTATGGTAAGTCCGGGCATGATCTTCCTTACTGCAAAATGCCCGCTGCTTCATAAGCAGCATTTGCTATTGCCGCAGTCCCCGATTTTTCCGGAACGGAATCGGAATATACGGTCTCTTTTGCCCACTGAGACATCAGCCGCCTGTGCGCATCGCTTTTTTCCATCGCTGCCTTCACATTGGCTTCTTCCCGCATCCTTTTCTTTTCCTGATCTTTTTTTATCTGCGCCTCCGTCCGTTTTTTCTGCTCTGTCCTGCGCTCCCAGAAACTGTCTTTTGCCCTGCCGTCAAACAGGCTTTTCCCGCTTCCGTTCCGGTATCCTGCGCTCCACATCTCTGCGTGGCACTCTTCTTTTGTTGCCCCGTAATAGATGGTGGAATAAGTCCCTCCACAGACGCCTGCCCATCTGTCCGGCTGCGCCCATCCTGTCCGCAGGTCATTCAGCACCCACGCCTCATACTCCGGGTCATTTTTCATCGCCTCAAACCCCGCTTCTGAAATATGGATGGAAATATTCTCCGACATACGGGTCGGGTGCATGGGAATCTGTGAAATCTTTTCATGAATATACTGCTTATACTCATCCATTGTCATGTCCTTTGCTGAAACAGCCCCCGCCTTTCCCGTTTCTGATACATTCCGGCTCTTTTCCGCCACCTTGTCACAAAAAGACGGACTTTCTGTCTTGCCGCCTTTTGCTGCATTGCTTTTCAAAAAATTGCTGTACGTCCTTGTCATGTAGTTTACATTGATCGTGTTATTCATGGTTGCTCCTTTCCTGTAACAGCACTGTTACGCTGAACTCATTCTTCCTGACTTTAATGTCCACATTTCCCAGGTATTTCGCCGCCTCACGCCTGACATTCGATAAGCCTATGCCATGCAGCGGAGCCGGGCCTCCCGGTACATCCGGCGCTTTCGTGGAAACCGGAAGATTCGTGCTTTTATCAAATACCACCTCCCCCTCAAAGGAATTCTTTACAGATATGAGAAAAAATCTGTTTTTTCTGCGGCCGGAAAGGGAAATATATCTTTCCCCCGACGTCATCCTCCCACAGGCTTCCAGCGCATTCTGCAGCAGGTTATTTACAATGATTGCAATATCATACGCATTATACCTGTCCGATGCCGGATATACAAAATCAGTCCTGAACCGTATGCCCAGCTTTTCTGCGGCTTTCTGCTTGTCATTCACGATTACATCTGTAACAGCGTTCCCTGTCCTGACAGACATCTCAAACGCATCCATGCTCTCGTCCATCCTGGCAATATACTGTTCCATTTCCTCATAACTGCCGCTGCCCGCCAGTCCCTTTATGTTTGTGAGATGGTTTTTCATCTCATGCTTCATCCGGCGTATCCCGTCATAAAACTGCTCCACTTCCCCTATCCGTTCCCTCATGGCCGCAAGCTGCTGCTGTTCCACGAAATACTTCTTTTTCTCCTCCTGCAACCCCACCATCTCCTGCCATGATACCACCGTGACCACCATGCCTACATAAAACAGGGCTGCTATGAACGGCACCAGACCGATAAATGCAGGGTACTGGCCATAAAGCGAGAAAAACACATTTTCCTTAACGGTAAAAAGCAGGCGGAAAATGATATTTCCAAACAGGATGCCCACAACTGGCGTCAGGCATAGATAGCATAGTTCTTTTGTATGCGGTTCCGACGGCCCCTTCTCCAGTTTTTTACTTAAGAACAGCAGCATGGCAAGCAACAGTATGATTCTCAATATCATGAACACAGAATATCCTGCCGCAACATTACGGTATATCATATTTTCATTGTCCAGCCCCTGCACGATTTTCCCATTGAAGAGATAATACAGGCTTTCCGTTATCAGCCTGCTCATATCCCTGGTACAAAAGAACAGTATGCCATACAAAAAAACCTGTTTTCTTTCCATGCGCAGCCATCTGCTGCCTGCTATCAACAGGAGGATTACAATCACCATGCACAGCCAGCCGGAAACGGAAGTTGCTTTTCCCGCCAGATATGCCATCCCATAGGCCAGAAATACCGCAATGTTTTTTTGCATCCTATTTTTGCGTCCTGCCGTATATGGACGAAAAAAGACCGCCATACAGAACGCACATAAAACCGTTTCAACCCCTGACACTATATGCTGAAACAGCATAAAACTCATTTCACTCAAATTTCCTCCTCCCCCTCACTGCACAAACTGCAGGTATGCCGCTGCAAAGTCCTCATATCTTTTTGAAAGTGGCAGCCTGACGCCATTGGTAAGCATCACCTCTGTTTTGTCATACCCCTCGACATAGGCGAGGTTGACGAGATACCCCCTGTGTATCCGAAAAAACTTCCCCTGCAGTTCTTCCTCCAGCCTGCCGATCTTCTCATAATATTCCAGTTGCCCATCTTTGAGGTACAGCACCACCTTATGGTTACGGCTCTCAATATAATAAATGCTATGAATCGGTACAGCCCTGCTTTCACTCCCGTACCGGATGACCAGCGTTTTCTTTTTCTGTTCCGCCTCAAATATGATCTGCGCCACCGCCCGTCCAAAAACCTCGGCAAATCTCTGTTCGTCAACAGGTTTCAGCAGGTATTGGAATGCCCCCACGTCAAAAGCGTCATACACATACTTTTCGTATCCCGTAACAAAAATAATGACCGGCTGCCTCTCCGGTTCCATACCTCTTATCCGCCTTGCCAGTTCCATCCCGTTCATACCGGATGCCACTCCATCCAGCTCTATATCTAAAAACAACAGGTCATACTCCGTTTGCTCCAACAAATATTCGTCCGCAGACACATACTCTGCAATTTCACACTCTACCCCCTGCTTCCTGACCAGAGAGGATAAGTAAGCCCTTATATTTTTTTCATCATCACAGATCGCAATTTTTATAAAATCCACCTCCTCCCGCTTTCACTTTTTATATCGTAAAAAACAGCGTATTATCTAACGCCAATAGCGTGAATAGCGGATTTGACAGCGTGAATTCTTTTCCTTCCATCACACCAAAACGCCAAATATCAGGCAGACCGCCGCATATGGCGGATGAAGTCCATCGTGCGGCGGTTAGCTTTTGTGTCATCTTTCTTGGTTCCTAGTACACCGTAAAATAAATATCTGGTCATCCTGCTTGTCTAAATCTCCATGAGCACATGGCAAAAATCCTCAATGTACCCCGGTACACCTCCGGTTTTTGCCATGCACTCATGAAGATTTATCCGGCGCAATATATCCAGATATTTATTTTACGGTGTACTAGCCAAGGATATGTTCTACGGCATCCTTGATAATCTTTTGAACCAACCCATCCTTTTTTACAAAAAAATAAAGGTGTGTCAAATAATCTGTGATGGTTTACACAGTTTATTTGACACACCCCGAAAAGAAACAATCCTGTTCGTTTCCGTAATAAACCGGCCTTTGAATCCCGGTCGGTCACGCAAATTTCCAAAATGAAAGCATCAAGGCTGCAGCTGTCCGCCGTTTTTCAGTGTGTACTCTATAATATGATACTTATCCAGGTTATCCGGTGTCAATTTTTCCATTCTATCCGGCAGAGTCCAATGCTGATAGGCAAATATACGCACGCTGCCAGGCGAGTCATCTTCGGAAGGTTCTGCAAACGGGAGTCCTGCCAGCTTGACAGTATGAATACCGTTAGAAGGAAGCAGGTCATAGATATAGGAATGCAGAGCATCTTTATTAATCGCTACAATCTGCACCTCTAACTTGCTGCCAATTTCATAACCATATCTATCCACCAGACGGAACGCCTCATAAAAGCCTACATAATATTCTTCCAGTTCACTAAACTCAAGCGGTTGAATCTCTCTGGAAAATGTCCACCCCTTTTCCGGAATATCTTCCCAGGTTCCTTCCTCCTGATCTGCCTCCTGCACATATCTTTGTAAATGAATGTCTGGCATATCCGGATTCAGCTCCTGTACGATCTTATTTAACGTTCCCGGTATTTCATAAGAAACAAGGGCTGACATGGACACGCTTTTTGGTCCTTCGCTTGCATGATAAGCTCCCAGTGTAATTGTAACCGCTTCGATTTCGGGCTTCATTTCCTGCATCAGCTGTTTCATGGAAAACATATGGACGGAAGTATCCGAACCAGGGTATCCACCGCCGCCTATTCCAGGCTGGTCAGGATTTTCCGTTTCCGTATCTATAGCACCGCCAGTCGTTGTAATAGAACCGCCAGTCGTCGTGTCGGATGAGCCAAAACCAGAGTTTGACCCTGAGCCATAGCTGTTGCCAAAATTCGGCCTGGTCGGAATTCCTCCGGAGCTTACCGTAGTTTTAGAGCCATCCGCTTTTGTCACTGTAACGGACATAGAAGTCTGATTGGTAATCTTCGGATCTGCTTTCTCAGACTTGATCGCTACCGAACTTCCTTCCGCGCCTTTTTTCAGCGTAATGTCTACGGATGCGTAGACAGAAATATTAACCGGTGCCTCCGATACCAACGTCGAACCTTCTGCCGCTTCTTCCATTGTTACATTAAGCGGAGCTTTTGGCGTGCCGGAAACAGACAAGCTCATTTTTGCCTTTACGGATATCTGATCAACCGTACCGTTTACCTCCAGCTTCACATCGGCATCTGCTTTTGCAAACTCAATGCCGCTCACCTTCGCGCTTTCGCTTACGACAATACGTGCCGTCTGTGCCAGTACCTTCAGCGTATTGCCGACAGCATGTTCAAACCATGTATCCGGACGGATGGCATGGATCTGAATCGACTGAAAGGCACCATTATTCGTCACATCGGAAAGCGGCGCATCTACAGTCAATTCCACATCCTTATAGTTTCCTGCCGGAATCGTAAATTTTTCTGCCTGTACCGTACGGATCGTCAGCTTTGCAAGGTTTTTGTTTTCCAGCGCCGCATTTAGCTCCGCCTGCGTGGATACCACCGCTTCTGTCGCCTGAGATGTATTTGGTTCGATGACATTCACTCTGCATTTCACAATCTTACTGTTATGTTTTTTTCTGGATGTTGTCTTAAGTCTGGCCTTCACCGTCGTACGCCCAGCAGACTTGCCCTTAATTTGGAAGCTTTTCGTCGTACGCCCGAATACCATCGCAATCGTCCGGTCATTCGTAGCGACCTTTGTAATCTTCCAACCAATCGTATTGTTTTTCAGCGTCATAACATTTTTCTGCCCGACCCGCAGCGTCTTAAACGATGTTCGAAGACTGACCGCAGGTGTCGCCGCAGATACCGTAACCGGCCTGTCTGTCATCAGAAAACAGCCAGCCGTGGCAACTGCTAATGAAACTGCACACGCTTTTTTCAAAAAACGTTTCATGCTCTTCATTTCCTCTCAAATCCTCCTTAAATATAATATGATAGCTACGTACATTTCGCCGTTTTGATTATATCACACCGAAAGAACTTGAAAAGCCATTCGGTACAAACTGCACTTTTATCGGAATTATTTGACGGAATCCGTATCAATTTCTTCAAAAGCAAAAGTCCGCCGCATGTTCCCTCCGGCTCAATCCGAAATGCTCATATATAAGATTTTGCTGTACTTTGATGAAAACTATGATAGAATAAATAACCGGAAGGAATTAGAATAATAGTAGGATTTGCAAAAGAAAAAGACAAAATAAAAGTAAAGGTGGGGAACTTTTATGATTCATTCTAAAAAACTAGAAGAGACAATGCTTTGGCAGATTTATCTGGAGAAAGCAAATCTATCCGGAAAGCGATGCGATTGGGTAAAAGATGTATATGAGGCTGCGGCAGAATATCTGGCAGATATCCGGCTGACGTTTCAGAACTATACTCTGCATGATGGAACACATATATTGAATGTTTTAGATGCAATGGGCGGCCTGCTGGGGATCAGATCCGGCAATTATCGCTTGGAGAATCAGAACTGTTGATCCTGGCGGCCTGTATGCATGATCTGGGAATGGTTTATACAGATGAAGAAAGACAGCAGTGGTATGAAGATGAAAGGGAATGCAGGGAATTTCTAAGAGACTATTGCCCGGAGTTATTAGGGCGTCCGGCAAAAGATTGGCCGGAAGATATCCGTAAATGGTATCTTCGGACATTGCATCCTTTTCGTATTCCGGAAGTGCTGCAAAATGAAGCATGGAAGGAATTGTTCGACAGGTGTCCGTTGGATGTGGTGCCAAAATACTGCATGATAGCTGTCTGTCAGGCGCATGGGGAGAACTGGTCGGAACTTTGCAGTAATCAGGAGTTGGATTATCTGCCTGTAAGTGATGCAGATCCTTTATTTTGTGTACTTTTGCTGCGGCTGGCAGATCTGCTGGATTTTGACGATACCCGTGCCCCAAAAATATTATATGGTTATGTGAAAGAAAACGAAAAGAGCCGTACAGAATGGGATAAACATCGGGCATCCGCAGGTTTCCGTTACCCGGCCTCTCCTTCTGCAAACGACCTTCCTTATAAGGCACAATGTACAAACCCGGGGATTGAGCATGCGGTCAGGGATTTTCTGGATTGGATAGATGAAGAACTGGCGAATTGTGTGAAATTACAAAGGTATTGCAAGGCGGGTTGGAGGCAGGAGTTTCCGTTTCCGAGAGCGGTATTGAGAAATGAGATCGAATCAGATGGGTATATGAGCGGTGATTTCTGTCTGACAATGGATCAGGCTCAGATCCTGAATCTTCTGACAGGGGAAAATCTGTATGATCATACGGATGTATTTATAAGAGAATTACTGCAGAATGCGATTGATGCGACCCTGCTCAGAGGCGAGATGGACCGGGATTTTATCCCAGAGGAGTCTCGTATAGATTTATGGGAATGGAATGATGCGAAGGGGAATATCTGGTTTCGCATTGATGACGAGGGAACGGGTATGACACTGGGGATGCTGCAACGATATTTCCTGAAAGTAGGAAATTCTTACTACAATTCGCAGGAATTGGAACGGGATATGAGAGACCATGGACGAACAGAGAAATATCACGGGATCAGCCGTTTTGGGATCGGCTTCTTGTCCAGCTTTCTTTGTGGAGAGTACGTCGAGGTCTCCACCCTTTATTTTGACCCTGAGAAAAACCGAAGAGAAGAGGCCACAGGAAAGTCTCAGAGGATGGTACAATATGGACTGCGCCTACAAATAACAGGACTGACCGGGTATTACACATTGAAGAATCAGTTAGAACATCATCCGACAGACGGAGAATTGCCGACTCCTGCGGATTATGATATAGGTGTGAAAAACGGCCTGGAGAGAAGAGGTTATCGTGCAAAGTCCGGAACTTCGATCGTTATACGGCTCAATCCGGGAAAACTGGGAGCTATGGATCTTCGAGCGACTGTGGAGAAATATTTGTTTGGAGCCAGGATGCCAATATATTATAATAATAAACGGATCGGACAGACTTATGCAGAAGTGATGCGGGAGGCGCACGAAATGGCAGGGAAAAGAATTTATGAACTGTCTCCGGAACTAAAGAAAAAGTTTGACCAAAATTTTCCAGCGATTCAAGGCCAATATCCAAAGATCGTGATAACTGTGATCCCTTGGATAAGGAAGAAGATCAAGTCCTGCCAGACTTTTCGGGGGGTACTTGTGAAATATGATGTATATTGTGATAAGTCAGCGCGGTGGAAGGTGAAAGATCAGAAATACCGAATTTATGCGGATATTCAGATAAAGGGAAAAACCTGGGAAATACAGCTTGAGAGTCAAAACTTAATATATCCGAGTAATGAAACTGATGGATGGAAAAAGATAAAGAGAAAATATGGCATAGAAAAGTAAATGCCTTAGAGAAAGAATTTGAAAAACATTCTGCCTGTCCAAAAATGCAGGATATAATGGAAATATGGCAGCCATTTGCAAAAGACAATAAGTTAATGGATATATGGAGGCTGTACAATAACGATCAACAGAAAGCGGAAATGCGATTCTATGCGATAGAATGTGGATGTCCGGATATAGCTCTGTTATCTCTTTGGCGTCAATATGGATCAGTTAAGTGCATATATCAAGGTATTATAGCGGGAAATATAGAAGCGCATACCATTTTTGAAGGAGCGATATTCTTGCTGGAAAATATGTGGAAACCCTTCGTAGAAATTAGCCGATCCAAAATATCCGACTTACCATTAACAGTTTTTATTGCTATTACTGGTATTTTTGTTAAATATCAGATATTAGGAAGGTTAGGAAGTTTGGATGAATTCAAGGAATGGAAAACCAGCACTTTGAAACAATGGAGAGAAGCCAGGAATTTCCGGTTGGGTGAGTGGATGAGAAAGAATCTGAAAGACTATTTTATAAACAGTATGCTGCTGTTAGGCAAAGCAACACAAAATCCTAATATATCTGAATTTACTATTAATCCATATTATGATGCAGCTGATACGATCATGTTCAAGTATTTGATAGCTAATCTTCAAGATGTTTACGAAATGACGATTTGTTATGAAGATGGGCAGATCATATCCTTCTATGAAAAAAGGATAACAGTCTCGAAGATAGTTATGATCTATTTCCGCCGATGATGTTTTGCAAGGCTTCAAGTAGACGGAGCCAGCAATATATTTGTTGTGCCAATTCTGTTATTCGCAGAGGAATTACGTTAGACCATCCGTTTATAGAATGGCTTCTGGATAATTCATTTAAGTTAAAACAATATTATGAAAGACAGTTTCAACGGATTGTGACTTCCCTTTGTGCAGGTGACGCAGACGCTATAATAAAGGAATGTAATCGTATCCGTGAGCAGATGATTTCTTTACCCGAACATCATGGTGTAGATGTGAATGCAATGCCTCGATTGAGTGAAGATGATTTCTGGTCATGGGAAGAATGGATTGATCATTCGGAGAAACTGTAAATTTAACTGTGTATTGTCGGAAATTGGCAGGTAGCTGTCTGGCTTTCTTTTTCGACTGTGCATTGATTTGTTCTTAATGAATAGTATTTCCATTTTCGGCAATACTATTCATTTATTTTTCGTTTTATTATCTCTTCATTGATAAGTCCATTATGCTTCTTACTGATAACTCCTTCTACGCAGCCTCTTTATATCGTGTATAAACATACTCATAAATCTGTTGGCGATACACCGAAATACTTACTTCGTCATAATCAAGCCAAGTACCGGCATGCAGTTCTTCTCACAAATGGCAGGCCCAATTCCTACCTTGCCGACATTGACAGGCAGACGCAGGAACGCCTTGAACGGCTCATAGCGGACATAAATTCAGCAATAGTCTTCTCAAAAACGTTCAAATTTCTCACTTATTATACTTCTGCCCGTATCATTCTGCAATTATGCGGTATAACCCCCCCTTGATTGTTGATTACAAAAAGAACCGATAACCGCATTTCTTTGAACGCTCCTTTTATTGATGAGTTTCCCACATACATTCTGTAATCTGCATATTTGTAAATTCTGCCCGGAAAGAACCTTCTACAGGACTGCAGGCATAAACGCCAAAAGAAATTTTTTCGTCTCCTTTCCACAAATGGCAGATCCGCATCTGCCGGAATGTGCTGCCATCCGTACCGCACTCAATACAATAGTCTGATTCCCTGCGGCTAAGCCGGTACCACATAGATTTCACCGATGCATCAATATCTGTCGTTGCCCAGTCAGAATACCCATGGTTTGTAACAACACTGCCAAGCCTCTGGTACTGCTCATTTTCATATTCAATGGATGCTTTTATCCAATTTTCACTATCCTGATACACTACAATACCGCATTGGTCAAATCTCGCCTTGCTGTCAAATTCTGTTTTTACGATGAACGAAAAATACTTTTCTGACGTTTTCATCTGCAGGACAGGCGCATTGTCATTCTGAAACCCGTAGTAGGTCCTCTGCCACAAATCAGTTTTTGGTTGTGTGTAAATAGTAATCCTGTCATCTGTCACCTCACTTCGATCTGCTTCCCTGATCCAAAACAAATTTTTCTTTTCAAATTTCATATGAACCTCCTTAAAATATTGTTCGCATCCTGTTCTCTTTAAAATTTCCGGTTTTGTAAGCTGTTTTTTGAAACCGCTTTATAATCCGTGAAATACCGGCTGCTGCTTTTCATAAGTACAGAAATATGGAAATCCCAGCTCCTTCAGCAGATATCCGGCCTCCTTAATATAAGCTCCTAAATGTTCCGCCTTGTGGCTGTCACTGCCAATTCCAATCTTTATCCGAATTCTCTCCCCGTATTTTTCCTGCAATTCTTTGATCCTGGCAATATACACCGGATAATCCACATTGGCAAGCGGTTCCTCTCCCCGGTACAATATTGGCTTCCCACAGTCCCAATCCTGCTTAATGCCATAATCCACATGGTCTGTAAAACAGATTTCATCCATTCCCCCGGCTATGGCATCCCTGACAACCTGCTCCATCGGATATACCCATCCTTTCATCCTAAAATTCCATCCGCTCCAAAATATCCTGCCATGCCTCCCCGTCTATCTCTTCGTCACGGAACAGTTTTTTTCTGTCCTTTTCCGTAATCTTGCGAATAACCCTGCATGGATTGCCTGCTGCGATACACCAGTCCGGGATGTCTTTTGTCACCACGCTGCCGGCACCGATCACCACATTATCGCCTATGTGTACGCCAGGGCATACCACCGTGTTTCCCCCGAACCATACGTTATCCCCTACCGTCACTTCCTTGCCATACTCATATGCCGAATTGCGGCTGACCGGATGAACGGGATGCCCTGCCGTGTAGATTGCCACATTAGGCGCCATCTGGCAGTTATCACCTATCTTGATTTTTGCCACGTCTAAAAGCGTACAGTTATAATTTGCAAAGAAATTCTTTCCCACTTCGATGTGCTTCCCATAATCGCAGTAGAACGGCGGGTTCACAAAAGCGTCCTCAGATTTCCCGAAAAGCTCCTTCACTGTCTCCTTGATTCCCGCAAAATCCGAACGGTCCATAAAATTCAGTTTCTGTAAAATCCTCCTGCATACAAGCTGTTCCTCAAAACCGTATCATCCGAAATATAAGCCATGCCTGCATCCCGTCGCTGTCTGTTTGTCATATCCATTTTCACTGTTCCTCCATACATTCATTTTCAGGCTGGTCGTCGAACCGCCTGTCTTTAAAATAATATTCCTCGTCATGCTCATTCATTTCCCGGTATACCTTACAGGGACTACCAAATGCTATCACATTTGCCGGTATATCCTTTGTCACGACTGACCCCGCCCCGATTACGGAATTTTCCCCGATCGTAACCCCCGGCAGGACAACCACGTTTGCACCGATCCACACATTATTGCCAATCGTGACAGGGAAGGAATACATACCATCTGCCCGATGCTTCGGATGAACCGGATGCCCTGTTGTACACAACGTCACATTAGGGCCGATCAGGACATTTTTCCCTATCGTAATTTTCCAATCATCAATCAGTGTCAGGTTCATGTTTGCATAAGTGCCGTCTCCAATCGAAACATATTTACCAACCGCAGTCGTAAGCGGTGGCACAATCCAGACATTTTTCCCGACTTCTCCAAACAGTTTGGGAAGGAGCGCCGCCCGTCCGTCCATGTCCTCCGGCGGTAATGCGTTGAACTGCCGCACAAGTTTTTTTGCTTGCGCCTGCAGTGCCATATTCTCCTCGTCGTCATCCCATAAATAGCCGTTTTTCATTTTTTCCTGTTCTGTCATTTTATGCTCCTCCATCTTCACTGTTTTATATTCCCACAATTCCAATCTGCATCTTTTTCTACTTTCCCTTCCGCTCCTTCCTTTCCATTATACACCGTAAGGTCTTTGACCCATTTATATTTTTTATAATGACGATACACCGC
The DNA here is from genome assembly GCF_000364225.2 of Eubacterium plexicaudatum ASF492. Classification (GTDB taxonomy): domain Bacteria; phylum Bacillota; class Clostridia; order Lachnospirales; family Lachnospiraceae; genus Eubacterium_J; species Eubacterium_J plexicaudatum. Next base: position 328,552 of record NZ_AQFT02000001.1, on the reverse strand, counting down.
CGGAAGCTTTACAATCTCATCCAGATTGACAATAAAATATACGGCCAACACCGGGAGTTTCAGCATAAATGCCGCCAGAAATCCCAGCGGTACGGTAATACACCACATGGTCACCGTATAACACAAAAAACCGAATTTGGAATCCCCTCCCGCACAAAAAATACCCGCAATTGTCGTTCCGTTTACAGACTTTCCCACCATGTAGTAGGAACAGATAACAAGCATCCATTTCAGGTATGTATTTGATGTAACACTTAAATTTGTCACAGCAAAGATCAGCGGGCTTAAGGCAAGCAGCACGATTCCTGATGCCACACCGCACAGGACAGACAATCTGCACAGCCTGTCTCCATATTCTTTTGCCTTATCCGGCCTGCCGGCGCCCAGTTCATTGCCAACCATAATCCCGCCGCCACTCCCAAGTCCCAGGCAAAAGCAGGCGACAAGGTTTTTCACAATATTGGCAATCGAATTGGCCGCAACGGCGTCCGACCCAAGATGCCCCATAATAACGGAATACATGGTAAAGCCCACTCCCCAGACAATCTCGTTGCCAAAAACGGGAGAAGAATATTTCCAAAAATCATGCTGGCAATCACTGTGGCTAATGCTGCTCCCGCAATTCCCATTTCAGGTAACCCAAGCCACCCAAAATAAAGATGGCGTTCAGTATTATATTGACCACTACACTTACAGAACTGATCACGCTGGATTTAACCGCCCTGCCCGTATTCTTCAATATGCATAGATAGACCTGCGAGATACCGGTCAGCAGAAACGCCGGAGAGACCATACGCAGATACATTCTGCCGCTTTCGATCAGGGCCTGCTCATTCGTAAAGATACGCATGAAAACGCCCGGTATCAGGAACCCCGCGATAAAAAACAAAAAGGAAACCGCAACCGTGATCTTCATGACATAAGCAAAAATCCTCTCAACAGCCGCCCTGTCCCCTTACCCCAATACTGGGCCGCAAGCATGGAAAGCCCTATGGCCATAGCAGCAAAAAACAGGTTCTCCACAAAAGTAATCTGCCCTGCAAGAGACACTGCCGACAGGGCATCCTGTGTCAGCATCCCCAGCATAAGGGCATCCGAAGCACTGACCAGAGCCAGCATGAACTGCTGGAATGCTATGGGAATCACAAGTGTCAGCAGCTTTTGGATAAAATCATGTGATTGCTTTTCTTTCATCTTTACATTCACCCCATTTCATTTTCTATTTGACAATATCATATTTTTGCGTTAAAATCATTCAAAATCGTTTATTTTATATAACAATCTTCCATTTATGAGGTGAATTTTATGAATGGTGTTTCAACATACTGCTCCACATTTAATTCAGATTCTTCTGAAACAGTTGCATATAATAACCCCCTATTCCCCGCTTATGCAGTATACGGACTTCTGTCCTCCTATCCGAACTATTCTTCCATAAGCCATTGGCATAAGGACCTGGAATTTATTCTTATAAAGAAGGGAGCCATGACCTATAATGTAAATGGCAGGCTGATAGAACTGGAAGAAGACAGCGGAATCATAGTAAACAGCCGCCAGCTCCATTATGGCTTTTCTATGGAGCATAACGAATGCGAATTTATCTGTATCCTGCTCTCCCCCGAGTTGCTGCACATAAACGATTGGTTTTATCAAAACTGCATCGAACCCATTACTGAGAATGCATCCTGCCCTTACCTGTACTTAAGACGTAATGGCTGGATGGCGTCCATTATGGAAAAATTGGATAAAATCTATGATTCCTTTGGAAAATTCCTGCAAAATCCTTATCTTATTTTGATTTGATTGATAATTATTTTGGAATCATGAAAATACTGTATGAAAACCTTGATTTTGAAAACCGGCCACGCAAACCAGAGACTTCCGACCTGTCTTCTCTCAAAAACATGATAACCTATATAGAAGAACACTATATGGAGCGCATCACCCTGGCAGACATCGCCTTGTCCGGCACCTGCTGCAAAAGCAAATGTTCCTTACTCTTTAAAAATATTTGCGCGATACTCCGATAAATTATATTACCAAACTCCGGCTAAGAAAAAGCCTTTCCACATTGCTTGGCACAAATAACAGTATCGCTGACATAGCCTATGAATATGGTTTTAGCAGTGCAAGCTATTACTGCGAAACTTTCAAGAAATATTATGGAATGCCGCCATTGATATACAAAAAAATCAGCCTGTCTGACGAATCCTTGGCACAATTCCGTTTGGCAGTCAGTTTTTGCAAACGTGTCATATGGGTCATCCCCGCCGGAAACCTCCACACCCTGCGGCTTTACCGTCAATATATAACCGTCATTCACCGCAATGCGCCTGCCGGATGCAATATCAACAGAGTTTCCCTGGCGGTTCAGAGATGACCTTTCTGCCAGCTTGATAGGTGTTTTCAAAACCTGCACCAAATCCTCTACGGGATTTAACAGATTTTGCATTGAACCGTTGAAAGCCTCTCTGTCCTTTATTGCAGTATTTTTATATTTGATGTGACTTGTCTGGTATTCGGGTTAACATATCATGATTGATTATTTGAAATCTCCATTCCCTTTCATCCTCCATAATTTTTAATAGAGCGGTCTCGGAAACTCTTTAAGCCCGAATTTCCGCTCTTTTTCATGTTCTTCTTTTTGCTTTCCTCCATATCCTGGAAAACATTTTTGTTAAATTTTCAAAAAAGTATTGACATATAAGTCAAAATGTGCGGCGCGTTTGGTGACCATATACGCCAGTCACCAAACGCGCCCCTTGTAGTTAAGAAGCGTCTGTGCCACACGCACAGCATTAAACTAAACTACTAGGAGGTGCACTTTATGATCAAGTACTGGCAGTCCATGCAAGATTACAAGTACTTTCTCAACGAATCCAAAGTCCATTTCGATTCCTCTGAAAGAGTCCGGCTCCATACGGAGCTTTGGAAACCATGGCAGAAACTCCGCCTTTTCGATACCGATAAGGCCATGGAGTTCCTTCTGCCCTTTTACTCCAACACTGGCAGGCCCGCTAAGAACCAGCCACAAATCTTAAGGTCTTTTATCCTTTTCTTTCTTCTATTTTCAGAAGGTTTGGCCAAGCTATCCCTTACCCTTTGGGTCGACAGGCTCAAACATGACCGCCTCCTTGCCGCTCTCATCGGCTGCACTACGGATTCCCTGCCGCCCCTCGGTTCTTATTTTGACTTCATGGGCTTGCTGCTTGACCTTTCTTCCTGTATCAAGCACATTAACACTACTGTGCCTGTCCAGGAGAATCTGCTGGTACAGCAAATTATTTCTTATCTGGAAGAAAATTACGCAAAGCCCATTTCATTGGATGATCTTGCCCGGCATATACAGCTTTCCAAAGAATATACATGCACATTATTCAAACAGTGTATGCAGCAATCCATCATGCATTATCTGCAGTCTGTCCGAATCAGCCGGGCACGTATTTTCTTACTGCAATATCCGGAAAAAAAAGTTCTGGATATTGCTAAAATGTGCGGGTTTGAAAGCCCTAGTTATTTTGGAAAAATTTTTAAAAAAGAAATGGGAATTACCCCGGAAAATTACAGGAATAGCATTTAGGGCGAATAACATTCAGTTGCATTATGGAATGAATGCGGGATGACCTTCGTGTTTCCGGTCAATGTGGATCACCATGTTCCTCTGCCAGTTTCACTTTGCAGCGTTTCATATAACATGCAATCCCATATTTTAAAATTTTATCCACTCCGTTTTCCCGAAGTTCTTCATCATACTTCTTTTCCTCTATCTGCCGTAGAGCCCTTTCGCAAGCCTGGTCAAGATTTCCGTCATTGGCATACTTTACTTCGATGAGGATAACCATTTCACTGTTTTCGGCTTCAACGAGAATATCGCTGTATCCTTCGCCGCTTTCCTGATTGGACGATACGTACCATTCTTCCTTCACACCCAGGATTCCAAGCAGTATCCCATGATAAAAGTTCTCCTTACTTGCTTTTCTCACAAACGTATCCCGGACACTGATGGTCTTTTTCAGGTAGTTTTCAAAAATCTCCTCTACCTTCATTTCCTCTCCGTTTTTCAAAGCATCACAGAACCCGCTTAACGTTTCGCCGTCTTTTGCAACGCTCTCTTTGAAGTATTCCATAATCTGTGTTTCAAAAATATCCCGGATTTCCAGGTTCGGTATCGCAAGTTTATACCGCTTTGCATCAACCCTTCCACGCTGCGTCAGATATCCCGTCATAAATAAAAGACTCCAAACGTTCTCCAAGGACTGATACATCTCCGGATAAATCAGCTCCTGATGAATCTCTTTCGTGATTTCCTCGCCGGCAAGCAGTTTTTCAATCTCACGCTTGGTTTTAAGATTATCAGACATTTGAATAAATTTCCTGACAGCATCATTACTGCTGGTATTGATCCAATAGTTTTCCGGAAAAGAATCCGCATGATCTTTTAATTTATCACAGTAATTCAATACATCCCAGGGGCAATACACTTCTGCACCGCCAAACTGAAACCCGTCATACCATCTCTTAACTTCTTCATAATATTCTTCTATCCCATAATATTCCAGCATGTTCTTTACTTCCGTATCTGTAAAACCAAAATATTCATTATACCGTTCATCTGTAATGGACAATACTTTCAGGTTATTAAGCCCTGTAAAGATACTTTCTTTGGAAATACGCATACACCCTGTCATCACTGCAAATTTCAGGCTGTTATTTGTTTTTAATGCCCGTTCTAATAAACTGCGGATTAAAAAGACCATCTGATCATAATATCCATTTTCAAATGCTTTCGCTAAAGGAACATCATACTCATCAATCAGAAGAATTACTTTCCTTCCATAATGCTTTTCCAATAATATGGACAACTTTTTCAGGCCGCTGCAAAATACGGCTTCACTCATACTGCCATCCAAAAGTTTTTGGTATTCGGATTTGTCATACTCACTCAGTTGTTTGCTTTCCGGAAGAAACTGCATTGTAGCTGCTACTTCTTTCATGATTTGAACTGCAAAATCAAATGCATCCTCATAAGCAGCAGCATTGATCCCTTTGAGTGAAATTGAAATAACCGGATATTTCCCCATATACTCTTCACACAGTTTGGTATCTTTTGAAATTTCCACTCCATCAAAAACACTCTGGTCTCCCTCTATGGAAAAAAAGTATTCCAGCATGCTCATATTTAAAGTTTTTCCAAAGCGTCTTGGTCTGGTAAAAAGATATACCATTCCACCGCTGCGGAGCAGTTCTGAAATCAGTGCTGTCTTATCCACATAATAATAGTTATCGTTAATAATCTGCTCAAAATTTTCTACTCCCACCGGAAGGCGTTTTTTTCTTTAACCATGTCATTTACACTCCTTCTCCATTCCAATACTGCCCGCAGAACCGCAGGTAGTCCGCGGCCGCCGTATAGCGCAGCTCCACGCCGTATTTTCTGGCAGATTGTCACCTAACCGAATTTTTATAAATCCGTTTTTATCTCCCACCCCATTTTCTCAATATTCCAGGCCGGTTCTAAATCATGAATGGCATTAAAATCACTTTTATAGTTTAATGATAAATCGTCCATACATTTCCCTCGTTCCGATAGTCTGTTTGGATAATTATATCATGGAATATGCTCAAGATGAAGATATATTTTTTCATTTACAAATAATGCTTGAAACGAAACGTCTTCTATACGGCCAAATGAAATTGCTACTGCTTATGAGATTTCTCCTAATAATTTTAACTTAGATGAGCATGTAGGAAAGAAATGTTATCAATATGCTTATACATGCGCACAATTTATAAATTCCATTCGTTCCGGGCCGGAAAGCTTTGACACACCGGTAACTATAAATTCAAACAAAAATATTGTCGATTTTTATTATGCAGATTATAATACAAATCGCAAGTCTGCACTTTTACTACAAGTGGAAAATGGGAAAGCCATTTTTCTTTATCTACCTCATACTTTATCCACAATGAAACCAGATGAGTTATTAAGATATACTACATGATGTGTGTGTTCATATCCATAGGCGCAAACAGTTCAACGGCTATACGATTTTATTGCTTACATACTTTACATCCCATCACGATTCCCTTTGTTAGCTGTAATACACAATCTGCTGACTTTGTAAAAATTGCTCTCCTGAACATAAAGATAGCCGACAAACTGTGATTTCTCACAAGTTTGTCGGCTCTGCGTCTTTTATGCGTCTGACTCTTCACTTTATTCAAATTGTTTCCTGATAATGGTTATATGCAATTCTTTTACATCAATCAAATTTTCCCGTTTACATTTCGGACAGTAAAAGGGGGAAATTTTTTAGTTCTGTATCTATCCGTATTTGTAACCTTGTTTTGCTCCCGCAGACAGGGCAATAAATCCACTCTGTTTTCCCGCTCATTTTCTATTTTTCTCCTGTTAAGGCATTTTCAACAGCTTTCTTTATGACGATGCTTGAATTTGTTGCCCCCGATACTGCGTCAACATCTATTTTCTGTTCTTCAATGATTCTGTCAACAACAACTTCTGCGTGGCTTCCACGCCCGTTTTTATGCTCCGGAATATCAATGTTTGTAATCACTCCGTTTTGAACCGTTACTTCCACTTTGGCATAAACAAAATCCACGTCATATTCTCCGACAAAAACTCCATCGGGAACATTGGAAATATCTAAATTGCTGAACGTTGTTTCTTTTACTGACCTTTTATAATCTGCCACGCTTTTCAGATAAACCGCCGTAAAAATCAAAACAATAAGAAAAAGAAAAATTGCTGTAAAGGACAGGATTCTTTTTCGGGATAATTTCATTTCAGACACCTCTCAATCTTTTTCATTGTTCGCTTGGGCAGTTCTTTCTTATTCTTTGCATTTGCACATACCACTTTTCCCGCCGATTTCATGCCTGCGGTCTTGAAAAATTCGTCCATACTGCGGATTGCCCCTCTGCTTTGTCCTAATATCCACGAAAAAGGCGCGGGAGTATTGCAGGAAGTCAAAATCATATATTGCTTCCCCCGTAAGCGTGGTTTTGGAAATGTGTTTGTTTCTTCCATAGCCGTTCCCAGCAATTCATAAACCTTTCTCCTTAATCGCAATCGAATGATAAACAAGGGAAAAACCATATTCCAAAAACTTTATTTTAGATAATCCCATTGACTTTTTAATATATTCTTCTTTGTTTGCGGCAAGCTGAATGATTCCGGAAAGCATACCCCAAAAATTAAATATAGCAGGCATAATATCCAAATCATTTCGTAAATCCCCCTTTTCCATACCGGATAACAAAAAGTTTTTTATTTTTTCATTTATTTCTTCTCCAATTTGATAAGTTTCCCTTTCTTCCGGCAGATACTCTTTGCTCTCAAAATCAATGTTGATTTTATCCAATACCATTTTGAAATAAAAAGGAAACTCCTCTTGATACCGTACCAGCCCGCGGCAGATAACGTCATATCTTGCTTTTGTGGTTTCATGCTGTATCAGCGCAGAACATATATAGTCATAAAGCTTTTTCATACTGTTCAGTACCAAAATGCCGACTATCTCCTCTTTATTTTCAAAATATACATATAATGTTGCCTTGCTGTATCCGGCGGCTTTCGCTATATCGTCCATAGAAGTCGCGGCAATTCCCTTTTCCATAAATAAAGTAGATGCCGCAGACACTATGTTTTCCCGATGTACACTTCTAGGCTCTTTCTTTCTTCGTCCCATGTGTTCCTCCTTGCAATAATTAAACTTACAGTTTAATTATATAGAGAGTATTCCTTCTTGTCAATGAGGTTTAGGGATAAATGTATTATGGCAACTTGTAAATCCCTATCTGTATCGGAAATTTTATCATTTTTTTGGCATTTCTGAAACTTCCTGGTATTAAGAAACAAGGAAATCTTTTTGTTCTCCGCAGTTTATTTACAATTGTCTTCCACAAATTCGATTACCCAGTCTCTCATTTCACCCAAAATTGCTGATATCCTATTACAATCAGCTTCCATCTGTTTCATTGTTCCACATTGTCCATCAGTCTCTTTACGCCCGTATAATCCGTATCATGAATCTTAGCAATTAACTAAGCTGTACAAATCTGCAATAATTCATTTGTTTTATTTTTAGCCAACAGTGCATTATAAACATCATCTTTACTTGCACCGGATTTTTCATTGACGTATTTTAATATATAAATCTTAGAGTGTGTCTTAAAATTCATTCCTGCCATCTGCACGCCCCACTTTGTGGGAGATTTGTCCCTCATTCGGTCAACGTAGCCCACTACGCCTCCCTCATTCGGGACAAATCTCCCGCAAACTGTGACGCACAGTTGACAGAAAGCAATTTTAAGACACACTCTAGTTTACGTCAATCGTTGTAAAACCGACGGACTTCCCATTATAAGACAATGTAAAATCGAAATCATTTCCAAGAGACAACAACACATAGATACCGGTATGTCTGCCCATATCACGCACATTCAAATTTTTTCCGGAGATATTGAATGCATAATCTCTTGGCAAATTGTTGTAATAAACGTACTTTTTATTGTCAGTTTTGATAACATACCAACTGTCACCTGTGCATTGCTTTTTAATCGCAATCTGAACATTATCAGGAATATCACCCAGTTCGCAGCGCTTCATGTTGGTATATTCTCCATTTTTCTTTGTTTTTGTGCCTGCCTTCTTCTGCCTGAAGCTCTGCTTTTGGTTTTTGCTCGCTGTCTCCTTTTTACGGGATGGAACATAACCGAATAAATCCTCCTGAATTTCATCAGCTTCGGCTCCGGAGATAAATTCCAGTTTTTTAATAGCTCCACGCTTTCCTCTGATCAAACGGACATCAACAGTGCCTTTGAGGTCAACAAAGCTGTTCTCAAACGAGTTATCTGCTTTCATGTCATGGAAAATCCTAATGCGGTCACCATCGTAGTAGTATGCGCCGCCTTTGACTGTTATACCAAATCTGGCATATTCCGCTGTATGATCCGCATTCTTTTTGCCGCCGACACATGCATCTGCATATTTGCCGTGACCATAAGAACACACATAACAGCCAATAATAATATAGATTTAGATTTTCTTCTCATCAGTCTTTCAGCCTCCTTTCATTAAAAATGGCTAACCATATTTTTATAGCAATCTTCTTAATTCATCCGCTTCTTCTTCCGTCAGCTTCCCATCACCGATAAAAGCCGCAACAAAACGTGCAAAGGAATTCTCATAACATTCTGCTACCATTTTTTTCGTCCAGTTATGGATATGCTGCTCTTTTGTACATAAAGCATAGTACATATTATAAGTCGACATGCTCTTGTCTGTTCCAACCAGCCCCATTTTTTGCAGGCCAAGCAGAAATGTATTCAACGTCTGCACTTTCCATGACTTCTTCCACTCTGCTGTGGCAACATCCATAATATCCCTGAACGACATCGGCTCTTTTGCTGCCCACAGCAGTTCCATGATCTGCAGTTCCGTATTAGTTAAACCATAATTTTTTTTCATTTGACTCTTTCCCTTCAATAATAATTCCACTATCATCTGCGAAAAAATGGTCTGATGGCAGCTCCGTGTTCCCTGCTTCTTCCGGTTCTATTATAAAAATAGCATCTCCGCCAACATCATGATCTACAAGACCTGAAACTGTATTAGGTGAATCGTATGCAAATGTTGTCACCACGCCAGCCATCCCTATCATTACCGTCATGATAACAGACAAAACTGCTTTATGCTGCGTATGCCTTTTCATTTCTAAAACCCTCCTTTTATACACATTTTTACTTCTGCTGTCCGCCATGCCTACAAAGAATTTTTCCTTACCGGCATATTCATTCCGTGTGGCAAGTGTCAAAATCAGACTGCTGTATTTCCTGCGCTCTTCCTCCCCCTTTCCGCTGATAACGATGCTGTCACAATACATTTCACTGATAACGGAAATCTCATGGAACATGACATAAACCAAAGGGTTGTACCAGTGGACTGAGATCACCAGTAATCCAATATACTTTATGAACAGGTCATGGTGCTTAATATGGACCAGTTCATGCCTGAGCATATACTCGTATTTGTCCGCCTCCATCCGATCTCTCCAAATTGGAAATATCAGAACAGGAGATAATATTCCGCTTGCCATTGGTGATCTGCAATATTCGGAACAGATAAATTTCACATCCTTTTTTATGCCTGTCTCTTTTTTTACTTTCGTAAAAAGTTCCTGTTCCCGGTCTGAAGGTTTTCAGAATTCACACTGCGAACTCTTTTCCATTTCCAATACCGGATCATTCTCCTTTGTATTATGGCAAACGAAATAATTCCTGACAAAAGCACAACTAACAGCATACGACTGACACCTGATGAAAATTCTACAAAATCCCGGCCTATAATAATTATGTATTCCATATCTATCATTCCTGAAATACGTCTGTTATTCTCCCACCCCCTCCCCCGGAAAAAGCGATAGATTACATCTATGATCAAATATTTATACACCGGCACCGGAAGCAGGTAAAACGCTGCTGCTATTTTTAATATCCCGTATCTCCACTTCAAGGAAAAATATTTTTTGCGAACGGATAAGCCAGTATATACAAAAGAAAAACTGTACTCCCTGCCAGCGACATTGTGAAAAGAAGGTTTGGAACCATATACGTTACCTCCGTTATTTTTAACACATCTGCTCCAAAGCTGCATCATTCATAGCAATTTCCTGAGTTCGGCTGCATCCTCTTCTGACAGTCTTTTGATGCAGCAAAATATCCCATATCCCCTTTTATTCCGATCACATCAGTCTCCTCCGGTTCAGTCAGACAGATGTAAATGTTGAGTTTTCGGCATTCCACAACAATTCCATACGGCAATTTTAATTTATTGTTTATTATATTATATTAATTTTTCCTAATATAATATAATAAGAATGATAGACCTATTTGCAAATTTTGTCAAGTATTTTTTTGCTGATCTTTGCAGAAAAGCATAAGCATACATCTTTTGAGACTTTCAAAAACAGCCGGGAAACCGTTCGGTTTTCAACGAAGAATGGCCTGCATACTCACTGGGGTATCTAACGCCCAAACAGTACAAAGAAACATACGCAACTGCATAATACTTATAGCTTGTATGTCAAAAAATACAATTTAAGTGTCCAATTTTTGTTGACCGGTGCAGCCGGGCGGATTGGGGACTTTCACCCGTTAGAACGTGTGCCCACCGGGCACACCAAAAAAACAGGAAACCTTTTCTTGATTTCCTGTCTTGGTGTGCCGTTTTATGTAGCGGCGGTTATTCAGTTTTTAGCTGGCTGCAATTCTACAAACCGGAATTCTGATAAGACACTTTTTATAGCATTTAATAATTGTTATATTTTATCCTCAAGAAGTCCGTAAACCCTTGAAAACACTAAATTTATAGTATGTGAGTTTGCCCTTAGACTTTCCCTTGTGTTATATCCTTTTCCCTCATGTTACGAAGCCCCATAAGGGCAAAAATAAGAGAGAGAAAAACCTGTAACAAATTATAACACAGAATAAATTGGGCAGAAAGAATTGATTGAAATGCTTTCTTAATTTCTCCGAAATTTAATTAGCAAAGAAAGGACTGGTAAGATATGAAATTTATATATGCAGAATACAATATGTACCCCCAGCAGCATTGATGTAACCAAATTTGACGGATATCTTCTGCGGATTGACTGTAATGTAGCGGAAGATGGATTGCGAACCACTCCCTGCTCGCAATGTGCGTTAGATGCATTAGCAATAGACAATCCGCTTGAATATGCCCGATTAGCCCTTGATGGCAATCTGCAAATGTGGGTAGATGCAGAAGATTCTTTGGAAATTCTGTAATTCTCTACTTTTTTCATATTCTGATACAATCTTAAATACAATCGAAACGGCTTAGTAAATTTGCCAAATATACGTTCCGGGGTGCGCGTTTTCGGTTTTTAGAGTGGATTTGAGTTAAAATTCCGATTGAAGATTCCTAAATGCACACCCCATAAAAATCAATTCGTTTCTGCATAGGTTAGAATTGACTATTTCTTTGACTTATGCTTACTGGTAATCTTATCTATCCAGAAATTGGTAAAGAAATCAACAATCTCCTAAAACACTTACACAACGTCATCATTGATATCTTTATATTTCTTTTGTTCTATCAGCACAAAAACCAGCCTTTTCTATGGTCTTCCACGATGGGATGTTATCTTTTCAAATCGCTCTTGTAACAGTACAGCACATCACTACCTGCTGTAGTATTATATATCACAAACCTTATAGCAAAAATATGTTCCCGGAGTAATATCATCATCGTCATAATATAGTAAGCCCAGTTTACTAAACCTAAATATCTGATTATAATCACTCTTTATTAACTCATCATAAGCCCCTTGATATGATTCATAGTCTGCACCACCAATAGCAAACGTCATATGAAAAATATAGTCATTGTCATGTTCTGCCGGGCACGGTCCAAATACTTTATATAGTTCTTCGTTTAACCTTTTCTGTGCATCTACAAGTTGCGGTGTTGTTTTTACTCGCAAGCTCATACAGCCAGATTCAACTCCACCTAATACATTAGATGGGAATATATCCATATCCACAAATTCAATATCAAATGGACATAGTTCCTTTGCGAATCCATCAAAGAATACTTCCATATTCTCTAAACTAGTACACCGTAAAATAAATATCTGGTTATATTGCGCCGGATAAATCTTCATGAGTGCATGGCAAAAACCGGAGGTGTACCGGGGTACATTGAGGATTTTTGCCATGTGCTCATGGAGATTTAGACAAGCAGGATGACCAGATATTTATTTTACGGTGTACTAGGAATCGCAAATGGCTGCTTTAATGAAACATGCTGTGGTAGTCTTGCCATTTCAAACCCCATCTTTCCATGCCTATTTGCTTCCAGCATCAATTTTCTACCATAATTCTCCGCATCATTATCTGCAATTTAAACAATTGTTGCTTTCATTCTATCTCACCTCTCTTTACCAAATTGACCACTTGTTCAAGATTCATTTCTCCCATGTCCTGTTTATCAAGCTCTGCGTCTCTTTGTCTTACGGATACAGACATATTATTTTTCTCGTTTTCACCTACGATAATCATATATGGCACCTTATCCATGCGTGCTTCACGAATTTTATATCCAAGTTTCTCGCTTCTAACATCCACTTCTACCCGGATATCATTTTCTTCCAAAAGTCCCTCAACTTTCTTAGCATAATCATTATATTTATCTGAAACTGGAAGAACCTTAACCTGTACAGGTGCAATCCACGCAGGAAATTTCCCCGCATAATGTTCTAATAAAATGCCAATAAAACGTTCTATCGATCCAAATACAACTCTATGCAACATAATCGGACGATGTTTCTCTCCATCTGCCCCAATATAATCAATATCAAATCTTTGTGGAAGCTGGAAATCAAGCTGTATTGTTCCGCATTGCCACGTTCTGCCTATGGAATCTTTTATATGAAAATCAAGTTTCGGTCCATAGAATGCCCCATCTCCTTCATTTATTACATAAGACTTACCCATTCCCTGCACTGCTTTTTCTAAAGCTTCCGTAGCAAGTTGCCAATCCTCATCACTGCCTATGGAATGCTCTGGTCTTGTTGACAATTCAATCTCATATGAAAACCCAAACTTCTGGTAAACTTCATCAATGAGACGCATAACACCTTGTATCTCATCAGTTACCTGATCTTCTCTCATAAGAATGTGAGCGTCATCCTGCGTAAATGATCGTACTCTCATGAGACCATGTAATATTCCTGATTTTTCATTACGATGAACAAGCCCTAATTCTCCCATTCGCATAGGAAGCTCTTTATATGACCTCGGTTCCAGTTTATACACGAGCATTCCACCCGGACAACTCATTGGTTTGATTGCATAATCATCATCTTCAACTTTAAGAGAGTACATGGCATCTCTATAAAAATCCCAATGACCAGATGTTTCCCAAAGACTTCGTTCCAACATAATGGGCGTAGATATTTCAACATATCCTTCTCTGTGATGAATTTTCCTCCAATAGTCAATCAGCAGATTCTTCAATATCATTCCCTTTGGCAGGAATACCGGTAATCCCGGTCCTTCATCAAAAATCGTAAATATTCCAAGTTCCTTTCCCAATTTTCTGTGATCTCTTGCTTTTGCTTCTTCAACCATATGCAGATATTCATCCAATTGTGCCGCTTTTGGAAAAGAGATACCATAGATTCTCGTAAGCATTTGATTTTTTTCGTTGCCTCTCCAATAGGCTCCTGCCACTGACAATAGCTTGATTGCCTTAATCTGACACACATTAGAAATATGTGGTCCCGCACAAAACTCTTCATATTCTCCCTGCTTATAGAAGCTGATTTGCTCTGTATCATTCAGTTCCTGAATCAGTTCAATTTTATACTTTTCATCTGCATTCTCCATAAATCTAAGAGCTTCTTCTTTTGACTTCTCATAGACTTGCAAGGATAGAGACTCCTTTACGATTTTTCGCATTTCTGCTTCGATTGTCTTTAAATGATCTTCTGAAAATGAAAATTCAAACTGAAAATCATAATAAAATCCATTTTCGATTGCTGGACCAATTGCACACTTTGTTTCCGGATATAAACGTTTTACAGCCTGTGCAAGCACATGTGCACTCGTATGCCAAAATGCCTTTTTGCCCTCCTGTTCTTCAAAGTTTACTTCTACAACTTCTCCATTTTTCGCAGAACCTTCATAATTTGTTGCTCCTTTCTCTTTTCAGCTTTAACTATTTGGCAACAACATAAGAAAAGCACCCATAAGACCATAATCACATAGTCTTAAGGGTGCACTTAGCACGGTTCCACCTTAACTTTTCACTTCAGATTCTATCAAATCCTATCCTTTAACGCAGGCATACGGTAACACATACTCATTTCAGCATTACAGCTCTGGAATGGTTTTCGTCTAATTTCCACATAAATAGCTTCCACCAAGTACTATTCTCTCTGGATGTTTCCAAGTAAACTACTTTTTTCCGTCTTCGCTTTTCTTATGTTATTGATGGTACTGTATCACAACTTCTTTATTTTGTCAATGCTCATGTTAACCCAAACGGCACGATGCACAACATCTTCCCACCATCCGGCAAACACAGCAAAGATGAGAAGCAATTACCTCGTCCCTCTGTCTTTCTTCTTAACTGTTCGCTGTGGCTGATAGTCTGAGGTCTGCTTCGGCTGTTTTTTCAGCAGTTCTTTGATACTTACTCTTGCCCGTTTCCGGCTGTTTTCTCCGTAGCTTTCTTCCCACTTCACTGTTTCTTTTTGGTAAGTTGCGTAAGCATCCTCTGCCTTGTAGTAAATTCGGTAGAAATCCTGCACGTTCTGATAGCCATATCTTTTAGCAATGCCCGACAATCCGGAAGTTGTGCAAGGGATTTTGAAAATGCGCAGAAAACTAGCAACAAAGCCAAACTTTGTTGTCCCCAATCAAACACACCATTGATTATAGCATTAGCAGGTAAAACGGTTGCAACCATAATTGAAATTCCCATAAACAAAAGCGGATTTATCAGCACCCACCTTTTCTTTCCCCATGTTCCTTTTATCGCAACACAAAATATAATAATTGATAAAATTATAAAACTTATTGCAGCCAAAAATGCAACACAGATGAATGTAGTAAAAAAGCGTTCACTAATCCGCTTAGCTAATACTATATTCTCTTCTGCTAGTTGATTATATAGCCATGCGGATATTGCAAATACACAATGGTATAATGTTCCTACAGAGACAAATACAATAGATGCTATAAAAAACAGTTTATCATATTTACCGACTTTTTCTTTGAGTAAAACAGATATAGCGTAAAACCCGCAAAACATTAAAAGAAGTGCAATCACGCCCAATAATCCGCCTATAATGAACCTAATAGACGTAGCATTTGACCATTCTTCTGAAAATGCAGGAAAAAGATGAAAAATCCCCACTTTTTCCATAGGGTAAAAGCAACCCAATAACATATCTCCGCAGAAGCAAAGTAGGCTTCCTGCGATTGCAATATAGAACAGCTTTTTTATTGTCATAGCGCCTCCGTTTTTTTAACAAAAATTCATGTTCATCGGATTACTCTGTTTTTTCTTCCTTTTGACTTTTCTTCCTTTGAACCAAAATGTGAAATTAACGTTCCATGCTGAACTTTGTCACTTTGTTAATTACTCCCACTTTGTCTGTGCTTTATTATATATCCGTTTTCCCAAAAATGAAAGCGATTTCTTATACTTCCTGTTCATCAAAACGGAACTTGAATAATGCGGCAACAATCCGGGATTTTATGCTGTCCTCGGTATCCCTGTCGATATGCCCGTTTTCAATGGCGGCAATTCGGATTCGCTTCCCGCTGTGTGTAATGCCCGAAAAAATAAAGGAAAATGATTTCCCGGTTCTTCTCCGGCAGTGATAACAGGGCGGCGGCAAGCTCCCCATTCGTGAGGATAACTGTCTGACCGCATATCGTAATGGGGTGTTCTTCATAGGACAACCTGATGACCGACGCGCTGACACTGGGGGCGCAGATGGACAAGAAGGTGATCGATACCGATGTCATCCTGGCTTCCGTCAGCAGCCAGAATCTCGGATAGGGGGCATGGAACATGAATTACACCTGTATCTTAAAAAGCAGCTCCCGCAGGGAGACCTGGACGGGGGAAATCATCCTGCTGGGCGGGGGAAACGGATGGTATGAAGCTGAGATTAATGGGCGGGGGACTTACTTCCACATCCTCGCCGGACGCCATAAATATGGAAACTACCTGTGTATTCCCAACCATGATGTAGGGTGCGAGCTCTCCGATTTCTCCGATATCTTTTGGAATGAAGGAAGGATCGGCTCCCTCATGCGGAAGGTGGATGCGGTGACGGTTGCCACCGGCCTTGTCCATCTGCCTGCCCTGGCTGCCAGGCAGATGAAAAACTGAATACTTCATATGGGCTGTGGAGCTCTTGATGGGATCCATGGCCTTTTAAGTTTCAGGAGGAAATCCATCCTGACAACAATGCGCCTCATTTTGGGCAGGATCATGCATTCACAGACAGCACTGCGCAGTCAATTGGATAAAGGTTGGAAAAATAATTCACGGTTTGCGTCTCCCTCAATTCGCTGTCCGACAATTTCCCACAAATAAAATCACGTATACAGATATTGCCTTATTATCTGATTTGTATGCAGCACACATCAGCACCTGTTTGTAATTGCTCTTATTACATCAAGTTTTCGATTTCTTCTTTTGTTAATCCGGTGTATCTCATGATTTTTTCCATCGGCTCTCCATCTGCTTTCATATTCCGGGCAATTTCAAGGTTTCTTTCGTCTCTGCCTTCTGTTCTGCCCTCATCCTTCGCCTTCTTCATGCCGCTGTTGTAGTCAAACTGAGCCATCTCACGTAAATGGTAAAGCCGCAGTACTTCCTTGTCATTCGCCAGGAATTCCATTTTTTCATTCGCCTTGCAAATCGCTGTATCCATATTCATCAACTCCTTTAGCGTGTCATCGGAAATGTTCTGGTCAAAAAAGGTAAGCCAGCGGTGCAGGGAATTGTTTTTAATGTCCTTATCTGGCAGGGCATTGAACTTTTTCATATCTATAAAGTGTATTTCCAGTGCATCCGTCAGAAGGCAGTCCCTGTGGGTATCTTCCCAGAGATGGAATACGCTGTGGAAATCATCAATCGCTACTGCCTCAAAGTTTACAATATTGATCGCAATCACATTGGACAGCAGGCTGTAGTCCTCGCCTTTCGCCAGACCGCCTGTAAACTCCCTGCTCCAGTAGAACAGGCTTCTTCGATCCATGTTCCCATAATCCCGCAGTTGTACTTCGATGTTGATCCTTGTGCCGTCCTCGGCTACTGCACGTATGTCAAGGATGCTCGTCTTGTCACCGACAATCTCTGCCGTGAATGTCCTCTGTTCCACAATCTCAATTTTAACAAGCTTCTTATGCTTTGTCTTTGCCAGAATCGCGTTCAGCAAAGACAGGAGCTGTTCTTCATCGCCTTTTTCACCAAATGTCTTTCCGAAAATAAAATCATTCAGAGGTTTGAATCTGTGCATAACTTATCGCCCGCCTTTCATTCTTATCATACCATATGTTTGTGAATATTACTATTGATTTTTCTGAGAGTTTCCAGATCCGTTACAGCAGGGGTAACAGTTCAGATACCCATCTAAAAAATGTGCTGAAAATTTCAGGCTGCTCAATGATGTTAAAATGTGGATAAGTTTATTTTTCATCATTAATTTCGTATTTTGTGGATATGTCTATACTTATATCAGTTGTTTCTTCAATTTCAGCCTGTTTTTCTGTGTGGAAGAATTTTTTATCCAGTCCTGCGTTGTGTTTTAGCATAGTTTTCCACCGTCAGAATGACGGAATTCTTTTTTGTGAAATTAGCTTTTTTCCTTTCTCTTTTTGCCCCTACTGCGTAACATGAGGGCATAAAAAAGCGGCGTTCCTGTTCTCCCGTGTTGAGATAGAGAAACGCCGCGTTTGCGTCGTATTCGGTTTTCATTTATTCTTTCTCAATGCTGTGTGCTGGTGGCTGGGCTTGCAGGGTTCCGGGCGGCATATCAAGGCTCTTTCAGAATTGCAGGAAGCCAATCAAAAGTTACAAGCTGATATTGACATGGAAAGGCGGCTTGAAAAACAACGGGTAGAATTTTTTGCAGCAGCTTCCCATGAATTGAAAACGCCTATCACCATTATCAAAAGACAGCTTCAAGGTATGCTCTATCAAGTGGGACGCTATAAAGACCGGGAAACATATCTTGCACAGTCTTTGGAAATTACGGACACTTTGGGAAAAATGGTACAAGAGCTTTTAACAATATCCCGATTAGATACTCCGGGTTACACTTGCAAAAAAGCAATCTAATGCTACCGCTCAAAGTGGCAACACCATTAGCCAACCTCGCCTTAATCTGCCGCACGACGGCAAAAGAAAAAAAGCCGTCGTACGGCAGAGGTATTTTTAAACATAGCCATATTGATATTATAATCTTGATACGACGTAGGAACTACCATATCAAGACCTATGTACCTCTGCAATCAGACCTTTATTGAGGCTGACGGTTATTGTTTGATGATGAAGAATGTTCTGTGGCACTAACTTTCATAATATCATTATAGTTCTCACTCGGATAAACATAATCATCCGGCTTCATTGTTGTTTCATAGGTATCTCGAACAAGATCGTCTGCCAGCTCATCTATCTGCTGTTCCGCCAGCTCCACTGCTTCTTTATGAGGATTGACAGCTGCCGCCAAAGCCTTGATGCTGTCTGAAACTCTGTCAATTATCATTTTGCTCACCTCCCTCCATCATGATAAGAAGATCATTGCATATTATGATTTACAGTAAATAAATAAAATATCCTAAATATCCAAGCAACAGCAAGCCGCCCTCCATACGGTTCAGACTCTTTCCACTGAAAGAGAAAATCCACAGCAGTACTCCTGCTGCCACAGCCACAATGAAATCCACTATAAATTTACTCTCAAAAACTACCGGTATGATCACCGCAGATGTTCCTACCACAAAAAGGATATTGAAGATATTACTTCCGACGATATTTCCGATTGCAATATCCGCATTGCCTTTTCTCGCCGCTGAAACAGATGTAAACAATTCTGGCAGGGATGTTCCCAATGCTACAATCGTAAGTCCTATAAACCTCTCACTCAGACCCATGATCCTTGCTATCGCAGTCGCTGCATCCACAGTGACGCTGCTGCCGATCACAATAAGCGCAAGACCAGCAGCCGTAAACAAAAATAGTATTGCCATACTTTTTTCCTTTTTATCCCCTCTCCTTCCTGAATTATCTCCCTCATCACCCTCCGAACTCTTGTCAATGCCTTTTTTTGCCATCTTTAAGAGATAAAAAAGATATAACAGAAAAACAACCCACAATCCGGCTCCTTCCGGTCTTGAAATTATATTGTCTGCATATCCCATCCGCAGAAGGATTAACATTGTCACAATCATAAAGGGCATTTCATATTTTATAGTCGAAGATGAAACCGGAACAATTTTTTTTGCAAAAAATGCCGTAAGACCCAAGATGATAAGAATATTCAAAATATTGCTTCCCGCCACATTTCCAATGGTAATGCCTGCATTCCCCTTAAGAGCCGCCGAGATGCTTACCGCAGCCTCAGGAGCGCTTGTTCCCATAGCAACAATGGTAAGTCCGACCACAAGCTGCGGAATCCCGAACCTCGAAGCAATTCCTGACGAACCATCCACAAAGAAATCCGCACCCTTGATAAGCATCATAAACCCTGCACCCAATAACAATATCTGTAAGACAGTCTCCATGTATTCAGCCTCCAATCTTTTACTTTCATTTCCGCATAATCTTTACAGAATTTTGCAGCCAAGTGCCCAAGCCCCACGTATACAAGTTCCTTTGACCTGCTTATTATAGTCAAATGGTATCCGATCTATGTAAAATCCAAAAGATGATTTATGTAAAATCTGTGTAAAATTCTGTAAGCTTATAACCATTCCCTGTCATGCTATCATTCTGATTATACCATTTTACATTTAGGACGGTATGGAGGATAATTTTTTGAAAATTTTTTTGCGCTGATGGCAATCATAAGCGACACAATACCCGAAAATAAAACAACCGCATATTCAAACCCTTTACAAATTTCAAACAGGACACCATAGAACGCATTGCCCAATGGCTGTGCACACATGGAAACGGTAAGAATGACAGCAATTACCTTTCCAATTAAATTTTGCGGGGTTTCTGTTTGGATAAAGGACATCATCTGCACGGTAAAAATCGTTGAACATACCATAATGGCAAAGCAGCATACAGTTATGACAATATAATTTATGATGCCAGATGAAAACAACAGCAATGAAACACTGATCGGAAACACGCATACCGCACAGGCGATTAAGAGACTGCCCGATTTATCAATCGCCAGTTTGTTTGCAAAAATGCCTGCTCCGATGCCACCTGCCAGCCCACCTGCCGCCAATGCTCCCTGTGCAAAACCATATAGCCTGTTTGCCTGTGAAGCATCTAAATTTAATACTTCCGTTACCAGATATGGAAGTGCGACAATAATCATTGCCGAGAGAAACAAATTAATTCCGCAGATTACAAGAACACCTTTTCCGATCACAGGCTTCTCCTTTCGGATAAAGCGGATGCTGTCTGCAAAATCGGTCCTGACGGTCTTTAATATACCACCACCTGAAGTTTGTTTTTGGAACGGTATGTTAATGAAAATTTCCATAACCGCCGACATCATAAAGCATACCATGCATACCCACAATACAGGCTTTAATCCATATGCACTGTATAAAACACCTCCAAGCACGGGACCCATCAAAGACGCAAAAGAGCTGATTGTATTGATAATAGAATTTGCCGCCATAAAATTATCCTGATTGGTAAGTGCAGGAATGCTAGCCTGCACGGCTGGCTGATATGCACCCGCAATGCCATACAAAAAGCTCAATGTAACTGTCAAAAGGAGAATGAGATTCACTTCATGCATAAGCAGAGAAAATGTTAATATAACTGCCGCCGTAAAAAAATCCAGTATTACCATAATATTTCTTTTATTAACCCTGTCTGCAACAATGCCGCCAACAGGTGACAGCAAAATGGCAGGAATAAAGGCACACGCCGTAACGGTTCCGTAAAGTGCGGATGAGCCTGTCAAATTTAATAAATATAGCGGTAATGCAAATCTTATTGTTGCATTTCCAAATAACGAGATAATCTGACCGATGACAACTAACGTAAAATCCTTTGAAAATAGCTTTTGATTCATACTTTAAACCTCCGTTTTTCCATCCGTCTGCCGGTACATGATATTCTTGTCTGTTTTAAGTACCGCGCGTTGGTATGTATTTGTTTCAAAATATATCTGCCCATTTCACAGGGCAGAAATTTATTCATGGAATTAAAAATCCGCAGATTATGCTTTCTTTTGCTTGTTCTTTTGATAGACAGATGCCAGCTCCTGCAATCTCTCTAATATTTCGCTGTCTACAATATCCAGACCAAATCCTTGCAGCATCTGCCTGAATACCATAAACTTTCGGTAAGATTCTTCCTCCGTACTATCAAATATCATAGGATTCATCCAGACATTTGCTGCAAGCAAAATCAGTTCTGCCAATTGCTCCGGGTAATCCGTTTGAATAGAACCGTCTGAAATACCCTGCCTGATAATCGGTAAAATATAGTTTGGCGCTGCGTTATCTATGGTATCATGCAAAAGGCCGAAAAGAAGTTTCGGATTATTATGAAAATCCGGAGCTACCGTAAAAATATCGTTCTGTACCGGTCGGCTGATTGATTCCCTGAAAATTGTTTTCAACTTTTCCTTGCCACTAAGGTCACAACGATCACGGATAGCTGCAAGCATCTGATTAGATTCAGCCGTCATCCACTCTGTAACAGCAACTAAAATATCATCCTTTGACTTAAAATGATGATAAATGGCACCTTTGCTAAGACCACCTAAATGATTTATAATATCCTGAATGGAAGTATGCTCATACCCCTTTTCCATAAATAAACGGAAAGCAACATCTAATATTAAATTAACAGTTTCTTCCGGATGCCTATTTCTTGCCACGTTTGCTCACCTCCTTAACATACTATTGGTATGTATCTATGTTATCATACTCTTGGTATGTTTGTCAAGATTTTCTGCCGTTCGCTTTACCATCCGATGTTCATCATATAAAAATCACCACAATCTGCATCAAAATGATCAGCGGAATTCCTGTTGTAAAGTAATCTTTTTGCGTCTTGTGCTTAAATACATACATTGCAAGCAGCCCACCAAGTGAACCACCGACAAATGCCAGTCCCAGCAGCGTCACAATCCGTATCCTTCTTCTATCTCGAACAGCATTAAATTTGTCCATTGCAAACACAGCAAACGTAACAGCATTCATAATACCTAAATATGCTGTCAAAATCTTGCGTTGATGAAAGAACGTCCAAAATGCAAAGGTAATATGATCTGCATGATA
Source organism: Eubacterium plexicaudatum ASF492 (assembly GCF_000364225.2). Classification (GTDB taxonomy): domain Bacteria; phylum Bacillota; class Clostridia; order Lachnospirales; family Lachnospiraceae; genus Eubacterium_J; species Eubacterium_J plexicaudatum. Next base: position 305,500 of record NZ_AQFT02000001.1, on the reverse strand, counting down.
TCCTTTAATCAGTAAAATCGTTATAACCTGAATCACAAACACACAGGTTATAAATACTTTGGACATCACATTATCCTTTTTTGTTTTTCGATCCATCAACAATATGGCTATCAAAATTCCAAATGAACCGCCCGCCAAAGAAATCACGGTTAAAAGCCCACCGATCTGACCATTCGCCGTATGTGAATGCAGCCACATATTCAAAACGAACAAAATAAATCCTACAATATTCACTATGATCAGATAATAATCCAATATCTCCATCATCACACCAGCCTTTTCTTACTGTCACTCATCTGTATACTTGCGTATTTAAAAAATATACGGCAATTTAATTATATATCCGTATGTGTCATTTAAGCAACAAAAAAACCGGTTTTTATAAAAAGTTAAAAAGTGCATCTGATGTAGTTTATTACATCAGATGCACCCGGCTTTAATTATAAGACTTGTCAATAAAGTTATACGTATTTAATATGGTTATCCCAAATTGTTGAAAATGCGTTGTCTATCCAACCCATATAATTAATGAATAAATATATTTGCCCCACCGAAATAGAATTATTTTTTAACATAAAAGCAGAGACAGCAAATATTATCACTTCAATCAGTTTGTAAATTTGCAAATTCAAATTATCAATTGAAACAATTTCCGTTGTATGTTGCTCTTTCTAATTCGTATATTTATCTGCATTCTTACATCTTGCATTCTTTCCATAACACAGATTTTACATTTGTTTAACTTCACGTTTATTATTTTTTATATTTTAATCTTTATCTTTTTATATTTGCACATTTTTTTAAATATTTATCATTTTATCAGGCCGTATATTTTACCAAAAAGCTTTTTTCTTTGGTTTGACAGTATACAATTTGTCCATTATAATAAAAACAATGTAACATATATTGTCACATAAAAAATGAACAAAAAGAAAGCGAGATACCATGGCCGAACGAATTACCATACAAGATATCGCAGATGCACTTGGCCTTTCACGGAATACAGTGTCCAAAGCCATCAATAATACCGGAATCCTTGCTGACGCTACGAGGGAAAAGGTCTTAAAGAAAGCCATTGAAATGGGATATAAACAGTTTTCTTATGTAAACATTCCAGGTATAGGAATACCCGGTACAGATCCTGGCTGCACACTGCCATTGAAAAAAAAACGAAATTGCCCTGCTTACTGCCAATTTTATCAGCAATTCACATTTTGCATCCACCATGCTTGATAATTTCCAGCGCGGGATTTCCGATTCCGGGTATACCTTTACCATGCACCGCATCCAGGAAAATGAGATTCAAAATCTGCAGCTGCCAAATTCCTGTAACATGGAAAAAACCGCCGGCATCATCTGTGTGGAAATGTTTGACCCAAAATACTGTTCCATGCTCTGCGAACTGGGCACCCCTCTCCTTTTCGTAGATTCTCCTGCATCCGGTCTTTTAGAACCGCTGAAGGCTGATGTGCTCAGTATGGATAACCAGTCCAATATCCATGTCTTTGTCCATGAAATGGCAAAACGCGGCAAAAAAAGAATCGGTTATATCGGAAACTGTATGCACTGCCAGTCATTTTTTGAGCGCTTTTTAGGATACCGGAATGCCATGTATCTGTGTGGGCTTTCCTGTCCGGAAGAATACTGCATCACAGGCCCTGCAGGCGCCTGCGAATATCCTTCCCAAAAAGAATACCGGAAATATCTCAGGGAACGTATACAAAGCCTGGATGCTCTTCCTGATGTCTTTATCTGCGCCAATGACTTTGTTGCCATAGACGCGCTGCTCACATTTAAAGAGCTTGGCATCTGCGTTCCGAAAGATGTATGGATGTGCGGCTTTGATGATTCCCAGGAGTCAAGGATCACCTCACCGACTCTGACTACCATACATATCCACAGCCAGATTATGGGATTTTCAGCTGTCCATTTACTATTGTCCAGAATCAAGGACCCTTCTATGAACTACCGCAGGGTCTATACGGAAACAAGCCTGATCTACAGGGAGTCGACGCAAGATTAACTTTGATCAGAATACACCCTTCCCGAACCGTTGCGCACAATCACTCTGCCATTGAAAAAATCTCACGCAGCGTGTCCTTGATACCTGTTCGCCTGCCGCATATAATGAAATCAGAAAGCGGCGCCGCTTCTTAAGAATCGTATGCAAATGGCATAGGTTATTTACATACGGTTCCTTAACAAACAACATGCGTTACACAGACCGGATGGCTGTAACTCATGATTTTTTCTCCTAATCAGGCCAGGTCATATTTTTCCACATCAATCACCGCTTCTCCATCAGCAAAAAAGGAAATCCCGTCTGCTTCCTGCTCCGTATACATCGTTGCAGTCATCACCTGTTCCCCATCATTCACGAATACTTCCACACTGAAACGGTCCAGGATCATGCGCAGCTTCAGTTCCCCGTTTCTGCTATTCACCATGCTTCTGCGCTGGTGGATAATGGCCCTTCTGGATCCTGAAAACTTCCGGTCAATCTTTAAAATCGATTCCGCCGGCCGGAAACTCAGCGATGTATAAAACTCCTCATTCTGGGCAAAACGAACTGCAAATTTCCGGTACATCCCTGCACTGTCTTTCGGACGGACCGTAAGTTCCATATCCACCCTGCGGCCTTTTATCCCGTCTAACCGGACCACGCCTGTTACCGATACCTTTTCATGCACCGTCTTATTTTGACGCATGTTCAAAAGCTCCCGCAGCGGCTCCTGGTACAACCTGCCGTTTTTTACGGACAACTCCCTCGGCAGGCTCATCTGCCCGTACCACAGCGGATGTTCTGACATGCGCAGGCTGCAGGTATCCCAGTTCTGCATCCAGCCGATCATCACACGCCGCCCGTCCGGTGTCAGTACTGTCTGCGGCGCATAAAAATCAATTCCATAATCGACAGACTGGTTGCATTCCTCCGTAAAGCTGTCTGTCTTTTCATCATAATCACCAATCAGGCACAGCGTACCATTTCCGTTGTGGTATTCAAATCCCTTAGGCATCATATCCTGCGGGCTGGATAAAAGCACCCATTTTCCATCCAGCTTAAAAAAGTCCGGGCATTCCCACATCAGGCCGAACCGATTATTATTTGCACACAATACCTTTTTGTAATCCCAATGAAATCCGTTCGGACTTGTAAACAGCAGAATCTGGCCGCTGCCGTCCGCCGGACGATTTCCTGCGATACAGCAGTAAGTACCGTCGTCCTTGCGCCATATTTTCGGATCACGAAAATCAAACCGGCTGCAGCCTTCCGGCAGGTCTGACTCATCCAGTACCGGATTTTTTTCATATTTTTCATAATCCATTCCGTCACCGACCGCAATGCACTGTGTCTGCACTTCGCTGACGCCCCCGTTTTTCTGACGTTCCCTTATCACGCCGGTATACATCAAAAGCTGCCTGCCGTCGTCTAGTTCCACCGCGCTCCCCGAAAAGCATCCGTCCCTGTCATAAAACTCATCCGGCGCCAGTGCTGCCGGAAGATGTTTCCAGTGCAGAAGGTCGCTGCTTACGGCATGCCCCCAGTGCATTGGCCCCCACTTGGAATCGTATGGATAATACTGGTAAAACATATGGTATTCCCCTTTGTAATAGGAAAATCCATTCGGATCATTCATCCATCCGGTTCTTGCCGCCAGATGAAACGCCGGTTTTTCTTCCTCTTTAATCAATTTTTCCGAAGCCTCTTCGTATTTACGGGCTTCCCGCAATGTCTGACTTGTCATACTCATCTCCTCCTAAAGTCCTGTCCTGTCATACTCTTGCAAATAATACAGGAAATTTTACATCGTTAAAAAACTGCCGTATTAAGATCAAGAAAGAATTCTTTCGCCTTTTCTTAATACGGCAGTGCTCCAGGGACAGTTCCTATGCCCTGATTTCATCACAATTCATAACTACACAGTTTTGCTGCAGATACTATTCTGCATCTGTTCCCGTACCAGTTTCTGCATCTGTACCATCTTCTGCATCTGCACCGGAATCCGAAGATTCATCCCCGCTGCCTTCTTCATAATAAGCATCCAGATATTTCTGGAAAATAGACAGATATTCTTCCAGGCCATAAGCATCCAGGTCTTTCAGGAACTTATCCCAGTCAGCATCTGTAAAACCGTTCATAATCCAGTCTGATTTCTTTGCATTGATTGTCTTTTGAATATCCGCCTGCAGATTGGAAATCTTTTCGGTATCTTCCCTGCTCATAAATACGTTTGGATATACATATTTTGTGTTCATATCCGGTGTATACAGTTCTTCAATCCAGTCCAGACGATACTGTGCATCATCCGGGCAGGTTACGTATACACCATAGTATTCATCCAGAACTGCCAGAGGGCCTGCTACATTCTCCGCTTCACGTACTTCTACCGGAGACGCATCGCCCAGCGGCGCATGCTGAAGCATATCTTCTCCATTTTCATTTTTACCAAGCACGAAAATATCAAATTCATCATCCTCGCCGTAAGTACCCCAGTTATTCTGCGGAGACTGGAACGGGTCATACATCTGATCGATCCATGCGCATACCAGCGCCGGATTTTCAGCAATCGAAGTGACAACGCAGCGGCCCCGGTCATATCCGCTTGTAAAAGAACCGTTCGCCGGCGTAATATTTCTTGTATCGGCCGTAAGCGCCGGCAGCGGCACCCAGTCCGTTATATTATCAATGTTTCCGACATCCCAGGTAAAGCATACACCGTAACGGCCGGATTTTCCTTTTGATACATACGTAGACCATTCCTGTGTAAAAGCTTCCGGATCAATCAGTCCTTCCTCATACAGTTTATGCAGCCATGCAATCCCATCTTTGAATCCCTGCTGTGTGGCAGAGCAGATTACCTTCAAATCATCTGTAACCGCAATATGCCTGCCGGTGTCAGCATCGCCATAGCCTTCGCCAAAGCCATTGATGAGAATCGCCGGATCCTCGCCGCCATTTAAAATACAAGACATCGGGATAATGCTTCCGTCAATGTTAAACTCTGCCTGGAGTTTTGAAGCGTTATCACGGAATGCAAGCAGCACCTGCTCAAATTCATCTACCGTTTCCGGCATTTCCAGCCCGAGGAAATCCATCCACTTTTTATTAATAAAACTCATACTGCCGACTGTCTGAATTGCCGTCTTCCCGGATCCAAGCTGCTCGATCCATGGAAACGCCCAGATATGCCCATTTGTATCGGTACTCATAGTTCTGTATTCCGGAAATTTGTCAAATACTGCTTTTAAATTGGGCATATATTTGTCAATATAGCCTTCCAGCGGAATAATCACGCCCTGCTCGCCGTATTTCAGCAGATCGCTGTCGCCAAATCCTGCAGTAAAGACAAAATCTGTCAACGAATTCTTATTTGCCATAGCAAGCTTAATCTTGTCTCCCCACTGGTCGCCCTGAATTGCCGTCCAACTGACTTCTACATTGGTCTTTTCCTGCAGACGCTTAAAAATCGTCCTGTTATTCGGTTCAGACTCCGTATTTGCCGGATAACTGATCAAACCGGTAAGCGTAGCTTTTTCTTTCAGCGGAAATTCCAGATCCGCGGTATCTACTTCCTGCACCTCCCCGCTCTTAGGCGCCTTACTCCCGCCGCCGCATGCTGCAGCCGTTACTGCAATGCTGGCTGCCAGCGCCACTGCCATCATACGTTTTATAATCTGATGATACTTCATAGTTGTCTCCTTTCCTTTTCTGTGCTTTTCTTTTTCCATATCGAATATTCCTGATTACAGACTGCATACGGACATTCAAATTCCGGTAACTGCCCGTCATGCTTTGCGGTTGCACACTCTAGCCCTTTACAGAACCTGCCATAATGCCGGCATCGAAATATTTCTGAAAGAACGGATACATTACTAACAGCGGCAGGCTGGAAATAATAATTGTCGCATATTTCAAAAGCTCTGCCAGCTGTGCACGTTCTGCGGTACTCTGCATATCAGCGATCATGCCGGCTTCCGGCTGGTTCTGAATAAGGATGGAACGAAGCACGAGCTGTAACGGCTGTTTTGCCGAATCATTCAGATATATCATCGCATCAAAGTAGCTGTTCCACATTGCAACAAACTGCCACAATGCCAGCACCGCAATGACTGGCGTACATACCGGAAGCAGAATCTTAAAATAATATGTAATCTCATTCGCCCCGTCTACTTCCGCAGCTTCCTGCAGTTCTCCCGGAATACCCTGATAATAAGTACGCGCTATAATCATATTCCATACGCTGAACGCACCCGGAAGGATAATCGCCCACATGCTATCCAAAAGGCCCAGATTACTGATTAATAAGTAGGTCGGAATTAACCCCCCCCCAAAAAACATTGTGATTACAAAGATGGTATTAAAAAAACCTTTTCCCTTAAAATCTGCCCTGGACATCGGATATGCAGCCAGAAGCGTAATAAATACAGATACCACAGTAAATACAACTGAATATATCACAGCATTCTTAAACCCAACCCAGATCTGCGCATTTGACATAACCCTATTGTACGCTGTCAGCGTCCATTTTTCAAAATCAAACGTAATCCCCTTATTCTGCAGCGTAATCGGATCCATAAAAGATGCCACGATGATATAAATCATAGGGATAATAATGGCAACGACAAACAGGCCAAGCAGTATGTATCCGGTTATGAGCAATGCCTTATCCTGAATGGAATATCTGGCAAATCTGCTTTTCTTTTTCATTTTGCTCCTCCTTATAATCCCTTGCCGTCATTCATCTTCTCGACAATCTTGTTAACAGAAATCAGCAGTATAACGTTAATCACGGTATTAAACAGGCCTACTGCCGTTGAAAAACTGTAATCCCCGTCTATAAGACCTTTTTTATACACATATGTAGCAATAATTTCTGATGTGCCCATATTCAGATCGGTCTGGAGTGCATAGGCTTTTTCAAAACCGATGCTCATAATATTCCCTGCCTGCAGGATAAACTGAATCACAACCATATCCTTGATTGCCGGCCATTCTACTGCCTGAATCTGCTGTAAGATATTCGCACCATCAATCAAAGCCGCTTCCTTCAGCTCCTGGCTGGCATTTGATAAGGAAGCCGTGTACATAATGGATGCCCAGCCTGCTCCCTGCCAGATGCCGCTGGCAATGTAAATCGTACGGAATGCTTCCGGCATCGTCATAAAGTTAAACTGGCTTCCCAGCAGTATGTTCACCGGACCTGTCACGGACAAGAGGATTCTTACAATACCGCACAATACGATTACCGAAATAAAGTTCGGCATGTAAAGCACAAGCTGAATCTTCTGCTTAAGCCCCTTGCTCTCAATCCGGTTCAGCAGAAAAGCGAGCAGAATCGGCACCGGAAATCCCCATAAAAGGCCGTAAATACTCAGCTTTAATGTGTTGGCCAGATACGTCAGAAAATCTGGCGAGGATAAAAATCTCCGGAAATACTTAAATTCCACCCATTCGCTTCCAAGAATACCTGCAAACGGATTATAATCCTGGAATGCAATTGCAATGCCGCCCATTGGAATATACCTGAAAATGATGGTAAGCGCCAATGCCGGCAGCAGGAAGATCACATATAACTGCCAGTGCTGTGTAACATAAAGAAGCACACCATGCAATCCGCCCTGTCCTGTGTTCTGTTTCTGTGCAGAAACCGCTGTTCCATTTGTTTTCATATTTTCCTCCTTTCTTATTAAAACCTTTTCCGCATGCTCACATCTTCCTTTTGCAAATATATATCACATCAGAATTGTGTATTTGTAAAACTGCATCTCAGGTTTGTTATTGCTAATATAACAGAATTTTTCTAAAACGTCAATCTATTTTTTGGCATTTACACCTATTCTTTTGTGCATTTAGCAGTTTTATACAAAATAGTGTACAAAAATTCGTGAAATATTCCGTCTTGATTTATCCTGTTCTGCATTATTTATTTTTTGCATTTGACAAATCAATTTTATGCATTATAATAAAAGTAGGTTTTACATTTTACATATTTTCATCAAAGGAGGAACCTTATGAGCGAATTTTTTACCCCAGACAGTTCCATCATGCGTTTTATCACTAAGATTGCCAGCAGCGTTTATTTAAACATCCTGTGGTTCGTCTGCTGCCTGCCGGTCATTACCATCGGCGCTTCCACCACAGCCCTGTTCTATGTCACGCTGAAAATGGCCAAAAATGAAGAAGGCAGCATGACCGCCGCCTTTTTCCGTTCCTTTCGGGAAAATTTCAAACAGGCCACAAAAATATGGCTGATCCTTCTGGCAGCCGGCATCGTCTTTGCTTTTGACGGATACGTTTTTTACCACATGCGGTTTGAAAATACGCTCTGGACCATCGGAGCCGCTGTATTCCTTGTGGCTCTTGCCGCCTATGCCATCATCCTGATGTACATCTTTCCGCTGCTGGCAAGATTTGACAACACCGTCTTTGCCATGTTCAAAAATTCCCTCTTCATCGGCATGCGCTTTTTACTGTGCACGGTACTTATGGCTGTCATCTATTTTGCCATGCTCTTTGTGGTAATCAATATCTTCACCCCAGCTGTCATATTCGGTGAAGGACTGTGCGCACTGCTCTGCTCTTACCTGCTTTCCAATATCCTGCTGCTGTGTCAGGCTCAGAAAGAAGATACCGGTACGCAGAAAACGACTGCAGGCATGCCACACCTGTAACACCCGGTTCAGTTTCCATACACATTTCATAAAAGAAACCCGTATAAGGAGGCGCTTATGCTGTTATCTCAAAAACAGCCGGAAAAAGAGAAAAAATTGCAAAAAGAATATCCATCAGAAGCACATCCTTTCATGCAAAGCCTACACGGAAAAGCAAAATTGCGGTTCTGCTTGCAGTATCTGTGGGACTATTACAAACTGCCCCTTGCGGCTGCAGCCATTGCTTTGTATATTGCCATATACGCTGTATACGGCCACTTCACCCACAAAGACACTGTACTATATACCGCGCTGGTTAACGTTGCCGTCGGAGAAACTCTAACCGAAGAATTAAGCAGCCATTTTTTAACCGCGCAGAATCTGAACACTGACGCAAACACTTTCCGACTGTATTCCGGCCTGTATCTGACAGATGATGAAAACAACATTTATCACGAATACACTTATGCCTCCCGCTTGAAGATTCTGGCATCTATCGATGCGGAGCAGCTGGATGTGGCACTTATGGATCAGAAAGCCTTTGATGCCTTTTCCCGGAACGGCTATCTTTCTAACCTGGACGAACTGCTGGCAGAGGAAGTTCCCGCTCTGCATCAGCAGCTTGCGCCTTATTTTGTTACAAACACTGTGATTTTGGAAGATAATTCCGAAGATCTGCTTTTAGACGACTCTGCCGTTTATCATGCAGAAACGGCAACTTACCCGATGGGACTGGATCTGTCTGCTTCGCCTTTGATCCAAAAGGGCGGATTTCAGGAGACGGTTTATCTGGGAATTATTAAAAACTCTCCCAGAATACATACGGTTTTTGATTATCTGGAATACTTGTTTATTTAAAGTGGCTGAACATCAAAAAAGCCGGCAGACCAAAAGTCTGCCGGCACAGAATATTGCAGACTCCTTAATAACCGTATCTCTTCCTGTATTTTAAGAACATAAAAGATGACAATGCGAGCGCCATCAGTTCCGCTGCAGGAGTTGCCAGCCAAATTCCATTTACCCCTAAAAGAAGCGGAAGCACAATCATCGTAATCAGCATAAATACAAACGATCTGGAAAAGGCAAGGACAGCCGAAACAATCCCGTTGGATAATGCGGTAAACATCCCACTTGCAAAAATATTGAATCCAATAAAGAATAATGCCACCGTACATATCCTGTTTCCCGCTACTGCCAGATCATACACCGGATTATCCGGCCGGGCAAAAACGGATACCAGCGGTCTTGTCAGCATAAAAGAAGCTGCAACCGTGACCACGGAAATCACTGCGATCACTTTCATGCTCAGCGCAACCAGCTTCTTTAATTTTTCATGGTTCTGCTCCCCATAATAAAAACTCAGCATAGGAGCACCCCCGTAAGAATACCCGGTATACAAAGAGCTTGCAAACATCAGCACATACATGATGATGGTATTGTATTTGTTCCCTATGTATGCTATTCTAAACCGTACAGTAACCGTTCGGTCAATACAATTTTTAAATTATTTTATGAGGTGACCATGAATAAAAAAACAAACTTCTCACAATCGGCCAGTTCGCAGCCATGCACGGCATCAACAAAAAGACGCTCATGTGGTATGACGAGATCGGACTGTTCAAACCGGCTTTCATCAACCCCGAAAACGGATACCGCTGCTATAATTACTACCAAAGCCCGGTCCTAGAAACTATTCTGCTGCTGCGTGAACTGGAAGTTCCCATTAACGAAGTACACAATTTTATGAAAGACCGTTCCGCCCAAAACTTAAAAAATCTACTGGACGAAAAAATAGCAGACCTTGATTCACAGCTCATGCACCTGCAGGCAATCAGGACAACTCTGTGTACACAACGCGAGCATATGATTACACTCATGACAATGGATTTATCAAAAATCAGTATGATTGAGCATAAAGAGCGCAGTTTTGTAACGGTTGATGTAAACCCTGACACTTCCTTTGAAGAAGAAGTAGAGCTGATTACTGCCGAAACGGAAAAATACCATCTCGGACGCCTTCACGATGCTTCCTACGGCTCCATGATTGCCGTTTCCAGCCTGCAGAACGGAAACTTTGATGATTATTCCAAGCTTTTTATTGAAGTGCCTTTTCTCACATACCAGTCAACCATGCACACAACTCCCGCTGGGAAATATCTGAGAACTTTCCATAAAGGAAGCTGGGACAAAATACCTGAGCGGTATGAAGAAATTTTTTCATACGCCAAAAAACACAATCTGGCTCTTCATGGGTATTCTTATGAAATGGGCATCAATGAAAATGTCATTGACAAAATTGAGGATTATATCATCCGGATTGAAATCCCTGTTACCGAAATTTAGAGTGTATGCATTAAATCAAACAGTGGCTGCAATCATGCAGCCACTGTTTTCATTCCATATTCTGACAATTCTGTTATACATTCTATTCTCCTCACGCCCTTGCGTCAAAGCCGCTCTGCACCTCCATATCTGCAACGCCGGCATTTATTTCCTGCCTTGCCGCCCGGTATGCTCCATAGTAGGCGAACTTCAAAGCCCCGTGTACTTTCGTCTCCGCTTTTGATTCCTTCTCATGCCAGCCCACGCCCGCCGTGTAGGTCAGTATCTCGTCGCCGTTCTCATCATACACGTGAATAGCGGAACCCGTACCTTCCGACTGGAACTTGGCTTCATACGGCTCGCCAAAGAGAATGCACAGCCACCTCTCATCTGCTTCCCGTATCTTCTCCATATTTACCATATCCTGATTGAGTTGCCCGATCAGCGCAGATCTGTTTGGCGCAACTTTGGCGACCTCGCTTTTGCGCAAAGCGAGGAACCTGTTTCCCATATAAACGTTCTGCGCCGCATCCTCCCTGGCATATTGCGTTATCTTTTCCCGAAGGGAATCAGACAGCTTCCATTCTTTCTTAAATGATATTTTTCCTGCTCCCGCGCTATTTGACCGATGGCTTTTTGCTGTTACTTTAATATCCATTTCAATCTCCTTTCCCAATTTTGTGCTGTTTTGTAAACATACGCCACATTGGCTCAAAATCTTCGTATCCGTCAAAATGCAAAAAGAAATTTGACTTCTTCTCCTACGGAAAAAACAGACTCTCCTGATGTCTCAGTAACTTTAAAACTTGCGCCATCCCATCCGTTAATTTTGATAATTCCTTTTATACTTCCATCATCTGACGTGAAAGTTAGCTCTCCGTTTCCATTGTCAACAAAGGTTCCTTCCTTTTTACCCTGTCTGTAAATGGAAATAATCGCTTCATCGTTTCCTTCCCATCCCTGTCGCGTGATCAGGGAACTGTATACGTTACCCGTTCCCTGGTTATCTACAAACAAACCGTACTTTGCTGATTTTTCCGGCATGACAAAAGATTCTCCCTTTATCTTTGCCAGCTCATTTGCAAGAACATAAGCTCTATTCTTTGTAATCTTCTCCAGAAAGGAATTCTGAAGAGCAGGATATATGCTGCCATTTTCTTCGACAGACCCAAGGTTCAGTAATGTCACTTCTTCCTTCATGGCAATCCAGTTCCTCTGTTCCTTCAGCATCTTCTCCTTTGTCTGCTGATCTGCACAATTACCGAATCTGCCCCAAAGGTTATTTAATTCCGTATCCCATATTACGAAAAACCATTCGGATGATATATTCATTTCTCCCTGGGTCTGAGCTGCCTCTGCAAGCAACGTATACTTTTCGATAATCTTCTCAATATTTTCCAATTCTTTTTGCAGGGATGCCGAACCTGACACCACATCGTCGACATCTGCCTTAATATCTCCGGAATAATCATACGTAAAATCCACATTTGATTTATCATTCAATTCGATATCATTGTTTTCTCTGCTTTCAGGGCCAGATTGTTCTTCTACTTGAGAAGATCTGCTTTCAATATTTAAATCTTTACTTTCTTTCCTTTCTTTGCCACAGCCAATGCAAAGTCCTGCCATTAATATTAATGTCATCATATAAAGTCTTTTTTTCATTTGTTATCTATACACTCACTTTCTTCATTCCCACCTGTTTCCGCTCTATGGCATTTTCAGTCAGACGCTTCCTTTCAAGTGATGATTTTAAATCATCTTCTGACAGCTTTAGTTTTAACCTCTTTTCTCCAACAACTTCATATACTCTCGCTTCTTTGCTACTTTCTTTACATAAAAAGCATCCTCCCTGATAACCTTCATCATCTTGTTTTTAAACTTGCTGTCTTCCATCATTTTCCTGAAATCCCCATCCGTTATCTGTATAGATATATTTGCTCCCCATGGCATAGAATTAATCTCATTCCGGATTTCTTTTTTGAAATTCTCCGATTTTTCCGCATCCGAGACATCCTGTGCCTGTGCTGTCCGTTCTGTAAAACCTGTTCCATTTGTAATATTTTTCCGTATTCTTCCTGTATGCTGATATGCACCTATTGCAGCATTGCTTACTAATTTATCGGAAAAAGAAGGATGATTTCTGACATTTTCTTCATGAATGGTTCATCTGGCAACATGAATAGCAGATTTTACCGTTGCTCCAAAGTTTTTATCCGGCAGTGCCTTAATCGTTTCGCACATATGGGGCGGATCACTTTCTGAAAAACCTGCTTCATCGACCTCGCAACCTACTATCTCCACAGGCGTGAATTCGGGCTGTACCGTCCCTATTTATATTTTATTATCTTATGCTATTTGTCGTAATTTTTGTGCCTGTATTCTGATAGCCACAGACTGTACGTAATAGTTATTGCAGTCTGTCCTGCTGACAGGTTTCTTTTCCTTCCTATATGTTTCTTTTCGATATGCAAGTGTCTGGTTATAGACAAAACGGCAGCAGCCAAATGTTTTTGCAATCTGTATTTTCCGGTCTTTATTTGGATATATTCTATATTTGTATGCTTTTAACATTCGCCGCCTCCTTCCTATCCCTGATTTTCTATATATTTACGCAGCATTTCTCCTGAAATATATCATCTGATATTTGTTTTGATATCAGTAATTTCTTTCTGTATTTGCATACAAAAATTATGTGGTACTGTAATAAATACTTGCGTCTGTTTTTAGATTTCCATGTTTCCATAACGCAAGTATAACACATTCCACTACTTTTGACTACCTTAACCCACCGTCTAAAGCCAGTGGGATTGCGGTTTGCCATTCATACAAAATTTATCAAAAATATTCACTCTTCCATTGAACAGTTTTTTGCTGTATTATTGATACACAGCAACAACTAAGCTGATTTATAAACCCAATCAATTGAAAGAGGTTTTTATGGATATAATGACACCTGAACAGAGAAGCCGCACTATGAGCCATATTTTGCGACAGTGAATTTTTCCATGTGTATAATTGGGAGATAAAGAAACAACGGCTTGGCAAAAACAAAGACTATTGGATTAGAAAAATAGAACGTAATATGGCACGTGACCGGGAAGCCGACCTAAAACTAATAGCAATGGACTGGGTACCCATCCATTTTTGGGGGCAGGACATTTTAAAAAATATCTCCGGATGCATTGAGGCTATCGACGATTTACGGTTTGAGTTGCAAATCGGGTCTTCTGATGATATAATCGATTTGGAAAAGGACTATATTGACAGATAAAGTCTGACGGAGGGTTTAAATGAATATTTTGCGATATAAAGACAATGTGCAAAATAGGGATGCCATATCCCTGTTTTCAGGAGCTATGGGGCTTGATATTGGATTGGAAAAAGCTGGCTTAAACGTAGTTGTCGGACAGGATTTTGACCTTTCCTGCGTGGCTACAATGCGTGAAAATGGGCATAACGTTATAGAAGGCGATATCCGCGGAATCCAGCCCAGCAATTATTGGATTTCACCTGCCTTTCCCCTGGGGAGCCATTCTTAATCTGTGGAGGTCCACCCTGCCAGCCATTTTCTACAGCAGGGAAACGGCTGGGCATCAATGACCCCCGTGGTAGCTTATTCATGGATTTCATCCGGATGATTGATTACATACGCCCCAGGTTCTTTATAATGGAAAATGTAAAAGGGATAATGTCTGCCCCGTTAAAACATGTCCCCCTTTCCGAACGAGACAAGGAAGATCCTGAACAAAAACTGGGTACAGTGCTTGACGTCATCCTTTCTGAATTTAGAAAATTAGGCTATAAAACAGTATATGGAGTACTGGACGCTGTTAATTATGGCGTACCACAATTTCGTGAACGCTTTGTGTTAATCGGCAGCAGGGACAACGAAGATATTTTCCTTCCCATACCTACGCATTTTCAAATGCACCAAGACGGCTGTTACCGATGGCAGACTTTAAATGACATCATCAAAGATTTGGAATATGACTGCGGGGAATACACCCCATTTAGCAATGACCGTTTAGAATTCCTAAAATTAGTGCCTGAAGGAGGGAATTGGCGCAGCCTGCCACCAGAACTGGTCAAGCAGGCCATGGGCGGCGCCTATGAATCTGGCGGGGGTAAAGTCGGCTTTTACAGGAGGCTTTCTTTTAACCAGCCTTCCCCTACCCTGGTCACATCGCCTGTCCAGAAGGCAACCATGATGTGCCACCCCACACAAAACCACCCGTTAAGCGTCCAGGAATATGCCCGGATACAACAGTTTCCGGATGAATGGAAATTTATCGGAACAACCACCGCAAAATACAAGCAGATTGGTAATGTTGTACCTGTGGGTTTAGCTGTTGCCCTTGGAAAAGCGATCATCGCGGTTGCCGACCATAACGCGGCTATCCAGACAAAACGTTTCCGTGGAACAAATATCCACAGCCGGATAAAATATGCTATTGAATTAGGAGGGGATTGCATTGGATAATAAAACATATAATGAACAGGCAGTAGTACAGGCTATTGCACAGGCCCTTAACTCTTTTTATGAAAGCCTGATCCGCAAAATAGATACCTTAAATATAAACAAAGTAATGAAACGTAAAAATCCATACCTGTACCGTGCCAAAGCAATGCAAAGCGCATCAGATATTGTGGATTCTGTCCTAACAGCATTCCTATATTAAATTAATTGAATATATGGGTGACTTGCCAGAAAAATATGTGGCACGCTTTCAAGAAAGTTATATGAAAGCATCGAATCGGTTAGTCCGTGAGTTTTCAAATAATTTTTGCACAGAAGACGGCAGTATTGATTGGGAAAAACTTGTTAAATTTAATTCCGGAGAATAAATTTCTTTCTGCTGACCTAAATCGCCAGAGATATAGTCAGCAGACAGTCTATTTTTTTAATTTTCCAATCAATGCTGATAAATTTTCAAATACAATAACTTCCAAATTTCTAACGCCATAAAATTTTTAAGTATTGTTTCATCTGATTTTACGTATGCATTAGCAAATTCTTTGATATCTTTATCCACGATATCAATTTCCATGTCTTAAAATACTACAGATAATTCTTCACTCGCAATTTTTCACTTTGAATGTCATATTCATTTAAAAAATTATCAATCCCCATAGCTGCAGCCTTAGCCTTTTATAAAGTTTCGCTTTCCGGCTGCAGCGGAAAATACAGTACGATCCGGTAATTTCCTTCTGCCAGGTCTACCTCTGCCGACCCACCCATCTGCTCCATCATTAATGATACGTTTTTTACTCCTATTCCGGTCCCTTCCACATATTGTCCGGGTACCGCCATACTGTTTTGAATGGCTATGCCCACTCTGTACGGCTCATAAATCAGCCATATCTTCACCTGCTTTTCCCTGTCTCCATATCTTTCAATATTGGAAAAAACGTTGTTTATAATCCTTCCCAGATAATCCGTATCGAATCGGACAAATACGGGTTCCCACCGCAGGCTGGCAGCATTGACGGAAAACCCGCAGCAGTCCAGCATGGCACACAGCTCGGACAGATAATCCCCAAAAGCGCTGCTTATTTCTTCCGGACATTCAGGCTCGACTCCCTTACGGGAATCAATAAAAAAATATTCAAACATCTGATCGGACAGATGTTTGATCTGCAGAATCTTGTCATACGCCTTGTCGATATATTCCCGACTAAGCCCACCCTCTCTTTCCTGCTTCTTTATTACCTCCATATACGCCAGCAGTCCGGTCAGTGGAGTCCTTAAATCATGCGACATGCCAAGGACAAGTTTTTCCTGTGCCGCACGCAGCTCCTTTTCCATCTCCTCTTTTTCATACAGCTGCCTGCGCATCTGATCCAGACCATAGGCAAGCTGTCCCAGCTCATCCTTTCCCTTTACCGTTACCGCCTGCCGCAGACTGCCTCTTTTAATGGCATCCACTTCTTTCTCCAGACACTGAATATAAACCACATTCTCTTTCATCCCGGAAATGATAATTCCAAGACAGGCAGCAAACCCGGATGCCACGGAAACTGCAAGGAGCACCCGATAATATTTTTCGTCAAATCCGGTAGAAAGATATACATCTGCATCCCCGTCAGTAAAAGTGACCCGGTAATAAATCCTCCATTTACTGTGCGGCTGCTCCTTCCTGCCCGACAGCATGACGCCCGGATAGGAGGCGTCAAATAGCAGCCAGCCGTTTCGTGCAATTTTTAATTCACGAATTCCATTTTCTTCAATCCATGAGATCAGTCCCCCAACATCTGTAGCCCTTAATTTACTCTGCCTGGCATATTCCTTTAGTTCCCCCACTAATTCCATTTCCTTCGTATAATAAATGGAAAAATACTGCTGAAGCATATTCATGCCTCCCAGATACAGCAGAAAAATCATATATATACCTACAGCCAGTCCGCTTAACAGGTCTTTCAGCATTTTTCCTGTCAGGCTGGCAGATTGATTTGCGTTTCCCATTATTCGCGTCCACCGCTCCTTACTCGGCATTGTTTTGATTCTCCTTTTTCATACGTATCCGTATCATAATCATCAATGCAAGAAAAACTGCTATGGACGGCATTGGAATATCAGTAAAACATATGCCACCGGTTCTCACCGTATAGGTGAAAACAGCAGGAAAATCCTGCCTGGTACCAATATGTAAAATATACGCATTGCCGGATAAGACATTATACCAAAAATGAATCACTACGGAAAGCCAGACAGAACTGGTTTGAATCGTAATCCATGTAAATGCCAGTCCCATAAAAAACAACAGCAGAAACGTCCCTGCATGATCTGCCCCATGCAAAGTAAAACCGTTATTGAGAATAAAACCGGCTGCCGCATAAATAAAAGCGGAAATAAGAATCCCTGCTTTCTTTCCAAATCCTTTTTGTATGACATAAAACAGCATACCCTGAAAGATCATTCCTTCCGTCACAGCAACCCGGAATCCGGAACCGAACACCTCATGGAATAAAATATTCACCAGCTCATCCTGTGTATCGCATCCGGTCTTAAAATCACCTTTTGTAAATATGAAATAAACGGCATCGACTGCCAGTGGCACGGCAAGCGCCGCCATACACCGCCGCAAAGCCGGAAATGGCTTTCCCAGATACATTTGCGGCAAAGACACTTTCCATACATATTTAGAATACAAAAACACAACAATCCAAACATTTAAAATGTGCAGACCTGTATATAATGCAGTGAGTAAAATTGCCGAACCACATACCGAAGCTGCCATTCCAACCAACTCAAGACAAAAAGAATCCGTAAGAAAAAAAATGATAACTGCTGCAAAAGCATGCAATATCGTTTTCATTTTGACATGCATATATGCCTCCCCTGTTTATCTCTTTCTCAAATATCGCACGGCACACCGATACTTTCTCCCAGCCGGTATCCTTTTCCCCACACGTTTACTATTATCCGGGGAGCCTGTGGATTTTCCTCAATTTTTTTCCTCAATCTGCGAATATGCACCATAACCGTATTGCCTGACGTATAGATAAAAGGTTCTCCCCATACGCTTTCATACAGGTTTTTTACCGAAAAAATTTTCTGCGGATATTTCATCATTAACAGCAAAAGCCCATATTCCATTTCCGTAAGATCTGCCTGCGCTCCGCGCACAAACACCTGGTTATACTTCGTATTGATTCGGATGCATCCTCTTTCCAACCACTGCGGAACCTCATCTGATTTTTCCGGATCTGCTTTGTCATACACATTACGCCGCCGCAGAAGCGCCTTAACTCTCGCAAGCAGTTCCGCATAAGAAAACGGCTTGACCAGATAATCATCGCCCCCAACCGTAAGGCCGAGCAGTTTGTCGGATTCCTGTCCTTTTGCAGTCAGAAATAAAACCGGCACTTTAGACTTTTTTCTTATTTCTTCACAGGTTTTTATCCCGGATATCCCAGGCATCATAATATCAAGAATAACCAGACCCGTTGCATCCGAAAGCTTTTCCAGGCCCAAAGCTCCATTTTCCGCTTCCTGCACCAAAAATCCGTCCCCTTCCAACAGGATGCGGACCCCTTCCCGAATGGCTTCATCATCTTCTATAATCAGTATATTGCCCCGTTCCATAGACACACTCTAATTTTTTGCCAGATGCTTTGCAGATACATATGAAGTAAGCCCTTCAAACCTGATTTTCGCCCAGCGGTTTCCTTTTTCTCCTTTGACAGAAAATACTTTCACCTTCATTCCATGCGTCAGACTTCCAATCACAGGATAATCCGTACCCGGGCCGCTGCGTACATTCAGGACATCCGACGTGACATAATATTGTTTCACGGACCGCTTAGCAGATACGCTTTCCGATGCCATAACAGGCTCTGCCGCAGATAACCGAACGGCTGACACGGACAGCATTCCAACGATTGCCATGATTTTTAACATGTTCTTCCTCATATTTTTTCTCTCCTTTCCGGTCTCCGATTTGCCGAATTCACCGGAGCCTTTATCAGAATAACACAAAAATCTTACATTGCAGCTTAAATAATTCTTAACAATTCTTAACAAGCCCAGATAATCCGTATTAATTTCTGCTACAGTCAGATTTTGTGGAAAGGCCGGCTCCCGCACCAAGATCTGCGCCACCATATCATTGGAAAAATGAAACTCTCCGGTAGAGATACAGCAAAACGCCACACTTTCCAAATGATTTTTAGATGCCAGTTCCAGGCAGGAACGGTAACAATCCGCCAGTTGTTCACAATCCGCCTTTGTCAGAGGGCCTCTGATGATCGGCCCCACCGTATGCAGAATGTATCTGCAGGGAAGGTTATAGGCTTTTGTTATGTTTGCCGCATTGACAATAGCGTCGCACCGCAATGTCGTGATGTCTCCCTGCCAGAAAATCGCTTGTCACCTTATAATCATCTTTAAATGCATCTATGCAGGCAAGTATATGGACTGCCAAAGTAAACCTGCTTGAGATCTGCATGGAATAACACCTCTCTTTCCTGCTCATATTTTAATCTTGTAATGCTACCATTCATCATAAAATTCTTTTAAAAAATCACGCATAAATTTATCCCGCTTCTTTGCCATGGCTTTTGCATAGTCGGTATTCATCATATCTTTTAACAACAGAAGTTTTTCATAGAAATGATTTATGGTTGTGCCTTCATGCGTCCTGTACTCAGCTTCATTCATATTTAAATGGGGTTTGCAGTCCGGAATATAAATCGCCCTGTTATGATTACCGCCATATGCAAAAGCCCTCGCAATTCCTATTGCCCCCATTGCATCCAACCGGTCGGCATCCTGTACGATTTTCCCTTCTATTGATGCCGGGCAAACGGTTTCCGTACCTATAAATGAAATTTCCCTGATAATAGTAATTACACGATCTATCGTATCTTTCGTTAAACAGCAATCCGACATTAGACGTCGTGCATGTTCGTAATCGGTTGTTTTAAATATTTTTACATCATCGGTATCATGCAGCAATGCGGCAACCATCACTATGTATTCGTCGCAGTTTTCCGTCTTTGCGATTTTCTCCGCATTATTTAAAACTCTTAAACTATGCCAGTAATCATGTCCCGAACAATCCTTTGCAAACAATTCCTTTATTTTTTGTCCGAGCATATATCTGGTCTGCTCATATTGATTCTTTAAATGATTCATACGCTATCCGTCGTTGTTATTCTTTGATTATGTCAATCTCTGCCATGTTTACACCAAGATTATAGCGTATGTGGTTGCGAGTGTAAAGCCTGTTCCATTATCATAGTACCCATACAAAAAGCAGTTGACTTATAACCCACACTATGTTAATATAATTACACCTACATAATGTTAACAAAAAGAAAGGACGGAAAAATGAGTGATTTTTTAAAAACGCTGCTGTCGCTTTCCCTTTCCGGCACACTGCTGACACTGCTTTTACTCCTGTTAAAACAGCTGTACAAAAACCGGTTCGGCAAATGCTGGCAGTATTATATCTGGCTGGCCGTCGCTCTCCGGTTCCTGCTTCCGTTTGCACCCGTACATACACCGGTCAATACGTTGTTCCGGGCAGCGGAAACGACTGTCACTGGCAGCCTGCCCAATCCGACAGCAAACCAAACGATGCAACCCCAGCCGGAGCCGGCAACTGCACTGCCTGTCGAAGAACACACGGATATTCCTGCCACGCACCCTGCCAAGACCGACGCACCGCTATGGAATGCGCACAAAATTTCTGCCTGTATCTTCTATGCATGGCTCCTTGCAGCCATATGGATGTTTCTGCGCAGCAGTCTGGCTTACCGGAGATTTGTGCGGTATATCCGTACGGAAGGCACTATGGTATCGGATATCCATATGCTCAATCTGCTTGCGAAATGTAAAGAAAAATGCGGCATTCGACGTCCTGTGGAGCTTTATTGCCTTCCGCATCCTGCTTCCCCTGTTATGACCGGCTTTTTTCATCCGTGCATCGCAATTGGGAGCAGCCGGTTCGGTGACAGCGATCTTGTATTTATTTTCATGCATGAACTGACACATTACAAACGACGGGACTTAATTTACAAATGGCTGATTCGGACAGTTGTCTGCGTACACTGGTTCAATCCGTTTGTACGTCTGCTGGAGCAGGAAACCGGCAAAGCCTGCGAGCTTTCCTGTGACGAGGCCGTTATCCGTTCCTTAAACAAAGAAGAAAAAACAGCCTACGGGAATACCCTGCTTTTATGTTCCAAAGCAAATCTCTGCCCCACAGGCGCTTCTTCTTCTCTTACTCTGACAGAAGGTGCAAAACAATTAAAAGAAAGGCTAGGTGCGATTATGAACGAACAAAAGAAAAATAAAAAACAGCGGTGGCTGCCGCTATTGTTACAGCCGGAATCTGTTTTGGCTCTGCCATGATAGGTGCATATGTTATACCGGTAAATTCCGCCGCAAAGACAGGACAGACGCAGAACCATGTACAGCCGGGCAGTCCGGCAAAAAACAGTCTCCTGTCAGAGGAATTGTTAATCGAATTCCACAGTCTTCTCGCATTGCAGACAGACACTTACCGAAATATGACCATTCAGGAATTTCGGGAAAACGCCGTATCTGAGCTTGATACCCCGCAGGGCAGGGCTCTTTTATGGGAAGCTGCTTTGCAGGACAGCATCCGTTTTTACCGTTTTACGGATGAAAATGCATTTTTCCTGTGTAATACACTTCTTCCACTGACCGGCGGCAAATGGAAAACGACCACGATAACCAGCGCCGGCGCAGAGCGCTCTCTGAAAGGCGGGCTGACTGCACAGCTGGAATTTAACGCCACTCTTAAGATTTTAAATGCTGACATCCTGATATCCGAATATGAGCAAATATATCGCGAGCTGCATCAGGTCGCACAGGACTTCCTGTCCTCCCAACCGGAAGCGGCCCTTGCATCCGCCGCAGCATCGTCCACAAAAAAAATAGAAAAAAAGGCTGAAAAAGAACTGAAAAAGTATGCAAAAACGGTTAGCCAGGCCAAAAACATAACCCTGTCCATTGACAAATGCATGTATGGCCCGGAAGACAGCATCCCTGCCTATGTAAAAAACGTGCTGACTTTAAAAACCGATGATTATCAAAATATGAAACTAACAGATTTTTTTGAATATGTTACAATGCGGTATGAAGCCGACCAATCTTTATGGGAAGCAAAAAACCGCCTGGCACACGAAGACTACGACCGGCTTAAAAACCGGCTTTCCGAAGAAGATTACAACTTTCTGACAGTTACTCTGCCCTGTACGGAACGCGAATCCACATACCCTTCCGATCGGGTTGGAAACATCCCTGCTGATTTCGGCGGACGTTATGAGCTTCCTTATCCGAAGCTCGAAACACTTATCTCTTTTGAATGGTGCGTCCGATACGAACCTTCCGACCCGGACATGACCGTTGGCCAAAGAGACCGGATCATTCTGAATGTTGTGCATGGTATGGATGCCTTCGTAGCAGATACACCGAAAAGCACCGATATCAGCAGTACGGATTACCTGAAAAAAATGCGCAGCTGCCTGGACCGTCTAATCCTGGAAAACAGTGGACGCGGACTGGACATGACCGTTTTTCAGTGTATGGGACCAGGCAGTGAGTTCTAATTTGAACCCGTTATCCCAACCGCTGCATATGGAATAAACCACAGCGGCGGTTGTTTCTTTACCTTGCCGGCATCTGAAAACCTGCAAGCGCCTTATTCAGATAATCGTTAAAAGGTTTCATCGTCTGAAAAATCTCCACCGCTTTTCCCATAAACGCTTCCGCATCACATACTTCCTGATCATTCAGCGGATATTCCAGATACCAGCTTTTAAACTTTAGATATTCCGCCTGCGGATGGTCTTTTGCATAGCCCGCAGGAACATTTTTCAATGCTGTTCCCCGTACCGTAAAATAATCTGCAAACGCCGGCTCATGAATCATCCGTTCCCATTCTTCACCATGCAGGACAATATAATCCCGTATCATTGTCGTTGCATCCTTAAACATATCTGCAAACAGGCCGCCTCCTAAAAAAGACTGATTGCCAGGTTTTATCATAAGATAATAACCGACCGGAACAGGCAGCTTTCCTTTCGCGGAAATATGAGCACGAAAAGCAGGATTGTAAGGCGATTTGTCATGGCTGAAACGGGTATCCCTTACAATCTTAAAGGTGAGATCTTTTGGCTGATTGTGTAAAATACTGCTGTCAAACTTTCCAATTTCCAGTATTAAAGCCTCCAGCAATTGTTCAAATGCCGCATTTGCTTTTTTGTAATCTTCCTTGTTCGCATGATACCATTCACGGTCGTTATGTAAGCTCAATGCCGATAAGTAATCCATAATTAACTGTGTATTCATAGTCTGTCCTCTCCTTTACGAATTCCGGATAACGGAAAGCTGCGTGGAATCTAATAACTCCCTGATCAGATATTTCGTGCGTTCGGAAGAGCGATAAGGCTTACAGAACAAAAACTGTTGTGATAAATCATCAATATCTTCCATGGCTCTTTTTACCTGCAGCATTGTCTCGGCAGATATTTCCACGGATGACGTATACTCCGGATGCTGCGGATTCAGTCTGTGACTTTGGATAGCATAATTCACCCTGTCCATACATCTGCATTTGCCGCCGCCATATTCCCCGCAATACTGCCCAAGAAAGTCTGCCATTTTTTTACGTACACGGGAAAGCCGCTGACGATACGCTTGTGGCGTCATATCCAAAATTTCCCCTGCAATACCGCTATCAATCCGAAACATCGTTCCCAGTATAAAAATACATCTGCTTTCCGTATCCAGACACTGCAGCATTACATTGGTACAGGACATTTTCAGCTCTTCCGTCAAAAGATCTTTTTCCACATTTTGTGTCAGATCCGGCACATCTCGTATTTTCCCGTTTTCTATGTCATCTCCATAATACTCAAAACTTAACGGGCGATGGGCAAACATATGCTTCTTATAATTTTTCAGATGATTTACCGCAATACGAAATACCCACGTTGTAAACGAACTGTCACCTCTGAAAGACGACAGATGCGTAATCATTTTCAGCAGGATATCCTGAGCGGCGTCTTCCGCATCCGCAAACGTGCCGAGCATCCGCAGGGATAAATTAAATACAAGATCCTGCACATCGCAAACAAGCGTTTCCAGTGCTTTCTTATCCCCGGCTGTGGCCTGATCAACCAAAATCTTTAATTCTTCATTCGTTTTTTACTCATTTTTTTACCTCCTGCTATATTAGACAACGCTCCTTTATCTTTGTGACAGAAAAATTTTAAAAAAAGAACGGACTCGGAACAACAAATAAACTTCTTAAATCTAAGGTAGGTGTTATTTCACCTGCCTGTTTTTCGCTGCCATATGAAGCGAAGCAGCCAAAATACACAAGGGGAATGTTCAGGTTTATCCGGCTACTTCATCCTCGGCATAAAAATTACCCCATCCATTTCTTCCATACATCAGGCTGATATCCGAGTGTGGACTGCTTTCCGTTTCTGACTACCGGCGTTTTTATCACCTGCGGATTCTCAAGAATCTTTTCCATTTTGTCTTCCTCTGCGATATACTTAATAAGAGCAAGCGTATCCCGGTCTTTCCCTTCCCAGTTAATCATGTTCTCCGTACCACCATTTGTCTGTGCAACCGAAATAAACTCTCCCTTGCTCATGCCTTTTTCTTTCATATCAATAAACTGATATTTAATACTACGCTCCTTAAAGAAGCGTTCCGCTTTCTTCGTATCATTACATTTCTTAGTGCCAAAAATCTGTATATTCATCTGATATAAATTCCTTTACTGTTTTTTGTTTATTTTATATATTTCCTGTTTTTCGTAACTATTTGTTTCTATATATTTTGGAATAATTGATCTGGGAAGTCAAGTGAATCGTATAAAACATCCATATATTTTCATTAACCATTCCCATTACTTATATTAAAAAAAGTGATATTCATACAACGTTACGTTTATGAATTGCAGTCCGGCACATCTCCACTTTTCGCGAACTGCATTTTTATGACAAGCTGCTTTTCCCCGTGTTTATCTTCACAAAGAATTCCATCCGCCGTTACTTCCAGTCCCTTATAGCCAGTATGAACTGTCACATACTTCTCAATTTCTTTCAGCAGCAGCGGGCGGTACCTTACGTTTGCATCCGGTGCCAGCGCATCACGCATTTCCACCAGATGGACGTTTTTTCCTTCCATGCCCAGATGGATTGCACATTGTCCCTATCCAGCCCCGGAATCGATGGCACAAACGGAGAAGATCCTACTGCAATAATCAAAGCATCTACCTGTTCTTTCTGCGCATACTCCTTTGTTACCTCTGTATTTAAGCGAATTTCTACACCGGCCTGCTCAGCCATATTCGCATAGGTTCCTGCCAGCTCATACATCTCACGCTTAAATGGAAGTGCCTGTTCGCTCTTTAAATTACCACCTAATTCCGATTCTTTTTCACAAAGAACTACCTCGTGCCTCCTGCGTGCTCCAAATGGTACGCGTGGGAACCGTCCGTCTGTGGATGCACCATGCACTCACTTACTGTTACAGCGCCCGCGCCGCCTTTTGCACGCAGTTCATAAAATGCCGAGGATTTTGATCCAATGCATCCATCATTTGTAATGTCCGTACCTCCCATCGGCGCTGTAAAAACGCCGAAAAATAGAACACAGCAAACATTATAGGCCAGTCACGTATAATCCCTTCCATCCAGACTCCCATCTGTGCCTTATCAATACCATGTGAACGACGAATACCGTTACCATATCCACCGTGGAATGCCAAATCTCCTCGTCAAATTCCGTCACCAGCCCGGTCATGCAGGATAGCATTGAAGACGGAGCCAAGTATGTATGAATTAGAGTCCCGTATTATCGCAAGAGAAATCTACGATTTGCTTTGTGCCTGCGTGACCGTGAAATAAACTTCTCAAATCTAAGGTAGTTGTTATTTCACCTACCTGTCTTTCGCTGCCATATGAAGCAGCCAAAATACACAAGTTGAATGTCCGGGAGTATGTAAGCCACTCTGCTATATTCGTTAATCACTTACCCAATCTCATTTAATGGATAATCCCAAATCGTAGGCTTCCTTTAATGCTGCATTACCTTTGATATCCCCTATATCCTTCATACCTCTTACAAGCACCATTCCTGCATCTTCCAAATGGAAAAAATCAAGTATAAGCCGATATTGTAATTTTATTGCATCAAATAACTCTGGCAGCTGTGCAGCTCCTACCAACAACAAAGCAAGTTTTTTAATCGGAAACTCATTTCTCATAGACGTATGCAGTCTGTCAATCACTGCTTTTAGTTCTGCGCTAATACCATAAAAATACACCGGAGACGCCACAACTACCATATCAGCTATTTTTAACTTTTCATATATTCCATCCATGTCATCATTTTGAAAGCACCTATTCCCTTCCCTGGTAAAACATGAATTGCATCCAATACAGGGATTGACCTTATAATCGGCAACAGATACGATTTCCACAGAATTATTTTCACGTGCACCTTCCGCAAACGCCTGTGCAAGCAGGTCTGTATTCCCACATTTTCTCATACTTCCAACTAAAATAACAATATTACTCATAAACAATCCATCCTCCGTATCATTTCATTTAATCCCTATACTGTTTCCTATATAAATTCCTTTGCTGTTTTTTGTTTGTTTATATATTTCCTAGCATCCCTCATTTTTGTTTGTATCATATTTTGGCATAATCCAACCTGTGCCTTATCCTTTGATTCAGATTTAATTACTTTCCTCAATTTTAATCAGCGGATACTTTCCATATTCATCATGCCTGTTCCACTCATCTATGGAAAGAACATCAACTTTATTTATAAGTGTTATCCCTGTATCCAAATTTTTCTGCAAATTAAAAGGTAATAACGTCTTCATTTTATCACGTAATCTTTTCCGCATTGTTTCATCTCCATTTGGTGTTTCAACCACATAAATATACTTTACCGGTTTATATTTTCCCAGCAAATGCACGTAATGAAGAAAATCATAAAATTTACGAATAATCATAGTAAATTTCTTATCATCCATTGGATCAAATTGTGGTGTTTTAAAACCTGCATCTCTGGCTTTTCTGGTATTTGCATTTTTATATTCTACAATCATAATGAATTGTTCATCTTCAAGCAGAAAATCTGCATCTGAAAGCGGAACTTTTGCAGTATGATAATCCCGATGCATTTGATCTGATGCCCAAATCGCATTCGTATACTCCAAGCCGTAATCCCCATTTTCATCTATCAACATATTTTTCATACTTATCCTCACATATTATAAACCTCATCGAGCAGCCGATTATCTGCCATCATTATATGATTTGGCCCCAAATCTTCCATCTTGTAGGCAGAAATACTATACACTTCATCCGGACTGTGATTTTCATCGGAAAAGTCATTAAGGACTTGAGGAATCTCTGAAGTGCCTTTATACAAATTATGGAACATCACCTGCTCTTTTCCGGATTTTCTAATTTCCAGATATTTAGCAAAATTATAACTATGCGTAGCAATAAATACTTGAACACCATTGTTCTGCAGTTCTAATAATATGCCAACCACCAAAGGATATAATTCCGGATTCAAGTTTGCCTCGGGTTCATCCCATAACAAGATCGTACCCTTTTCAAGAAGCCCATTCCGTATTAATTTCCATAACAAACCAAGTTTTCGAAAGCCCTCTGCTTCCAGAGAAAAATCAATTTTCTTCCATCCTTTTTTAATACATAAAATATATCATCTTCCAAAACAACGATTCCCCCAATCACATCACTTATTTCTTTCAAAACCGCTTTGCATGACCCAGGTATTTCTCTTGTTTCCGGCAATGAGGCATTTACTATAATATCTACCTGCGTACCATCATATGGCATGCTGTATTTTTGATTCATTGCTAAAATCCTTTCGAATGAGAAAGCATTTCTGTCAATGGAATATACACAGACTGTATATTCAATCCTAACCAATCGTCAAAATTGAAAATTCCATTATGTGAAAGGCTATCCGTAAATGTATGCTCACCATATGACACTTTATAATAGCAGTAATCCTCTTTTCTATCTGCATTCTTCAATTTATTCGAATCTTTCAAATTATTCGAAAAAAAATCAGTTAATTTTTTAGTTTTATTCGAATCTGTTTTCTCATTAGACCACTGTGTCGCTGCATAAATCATTTTTAAAATTGTCGTTTTTCCTACTCCGTTTTCTCCAATCAAAACATTGATTCCATTGCAAAAATCTAAGTGAAAACCATTCGAAAACTTATCGCTATCCTTGATTTCTCCTTGTTTACAGTCTCCATTATTTTTTCTCCACTGCCGCTTAAAAACCATAACGTTTAAAATATCTATCGAACGAATTGCCATTTACATTCAGCCCCCTTAAAAATTTGTGTCTGATTCTATTATTATCTTTATCAAAATAAAAACACTCCGGATTCATTCAAATCATACTTTACACCTGTGTTTTTCGTAACTGTTTGTTTCTATATATTTTGGAATAATTGATCTGGGAAGTCAAGTGAATCGTATAAAACATCCATATATTTTCATTAACCATTCCCATTACTTGTATTAAAAAAAGTGATATTATCTGAAAAAGACATTTTTCTATGTCTCTTATTTGAGGATCGTCCATCGCCTTTTTTATCAGTGTATTGTCAAATATTGTTACACTTTTAATTATCTCTTTTGGTCAAACAACGATTTTTGCATGATAGTATAATTTTGTCCCAACCGCCATCCTATCAGCGGCATCAAAAACACAAAAAAGAAAGATCCACCAACCACTCCGATGAACCCCTCCGCGCCCAAAATCCCTTGATTTTAAGCCATTCTTCAATACTCTTACTTGCGAATTGTATTTTATCCTCTTTTGTACCCATATCCACCTCCCTGTTGCATGGCTTATTTTATCCAATCCCCTGTAATATGTTTTTTAAACCACACCTCCCTGCATCGACATAGACATATTTTGTCTATGTCATAAATTATTATGAAAATTCAAACTACGAAATTGCATGATCTATTTTTGATCCTATCATACTGCCTAATTTTAACGGTTGGTATACAGATTATCTTCTGTCTAATATGACCCGCTGCTGATTCCACAATATATTAAAAGGACTAAAATTAACATTGTATTTAAAATTCCTTGTAAAATGCAACTGTAACGAATATAATAATCTTAAAAGAATCAGGCGATACCTATATAGGCTGCATCATAATAAATAACGATAAAAGAAAGGATGAGCAGATGTTAATGACAGATATTAAACTTAAAATTCCCGCTAGTGCCAAAACTTATATAATGGATACCACTACAGAGCAGCTGCGCAATGCTCTTTTACTCTATCCAAGCATAGCCAATGATACAATATCACATGGGAAAGCTGCCGAACTGTTAGGAATGCATAAAGCAGAGCTGATAGAGTTATACGGAAATTTAGGAATACCCTATCTGGATATGACTGATGAAGAATTTGAAGAAGAAGTCAATACCGTAAAAAAACTGGCAGGAAAAAACATATGATTGTTATTTCTGATACTACACCAATCCTTTCTCTGCTAAAAGCCGGAAGACTGGACCTGCTGCAGAAACTCTATGAGAGTGTAATAATTCCCGAAGCTGTTTATGATGAACTAACCATTAATCCCTTATTTAAAAACGAAAGGGATAAAATTTCCGGATGCCCGTTTTTAAAAGTTGAAAAAACGGAAAATTTGAAATCTGTAAGAATATTAAGGGATGTAACGGGGCTTGATGCAGGAGAAAGCGAAGCATTGATAATTTATGATGAAAAACAAGCCGACTTACTGCTGATTGACGAACACAAAGAGCGCAGTGTCGCAAAAAGAATGTCAGTTGAATATATTGGCACGCTTGGCATTTTCATGCTTGCATACGATAAAAAAATTTTATCTACAGAGGAAATCGAAAAATGTCTGAATATACTTTTAAACAAGAATATCAGATTAAGCCGCAGATTATGCAACAAAGTTTTATGTTATGTTGGCTCAGATAAGACCATCTAAAATATAAGCAGCATTCCCTTAACAGAATATCGCTTATATTTTAGATTTCTACCGAACAGCAAAATGCCCTGCGTCTGGCACGCTCTTCCTCGGATGGACGCCACGGCACATCGAATCGTTGATAAGGCACTACCGGTCAACAAAAATTGGACACATAACATGGAGTACTCTCGGAAACTCTTGAATAGTGGATTGAAAATTATACAAAAATGAACATTGGTCAGTATCTGCAGTGAATATGTACAACAACCAATTTGCTTATAAAAGTAGTTCTTAATTTTGGGCGCACTTCTCCCTTGTGCTATAGAATGCTAAGTTCCAAGATCACTGTCCCAGCCCCAATGGGCATCCGGATCAGAATAATGGCGCGGACAGTTACATCGGGCCTGTCCATGGTCCGGACAGCCGCACACTTTATGCCCATAAGGGCTGGCATGTGTATGGACGCAGGTCCCGTCACCGGAAAGCGTGATGCCGTCTTTATGGATAAGGCCGCGCTGCATGGATGGGGTAACGGCAGAGGCACAGAATACCTGCTGGAGAAGCTTTTCGTAATAAAAAGGGAATTCATCCCTGGAAACAGCTTCCCTAGCCATAATTTTTGTAATGTCAGGATGGCGGTTAGGAAGTTTTTTTCCTTTTCCAGGTTTATTGGCAGGCTTTCTGTTTTTATCAGCGGGGAAAAGATCTTTTCCGGCGGATTTTTGGAACTGTTTATCCTGGAGCCAGAGGCGGTCAATAAAATCATAATAAGAGCCAAGCGGCGGCAGGGAGTGCGGGGTGCAGCCAATTAAAAGAGCCGGCAGGGAGTCGGAGTTTAGCTTTTCCACCCAGGCGGTAATGCCTGTAAAACCCTGATGCAGCATAAGAATCAGGGAACGCAGGATCTGCGTCTGGTTGACAGCCGCACAAACTGGCAGGTTGTTCAATAGGGATTTGAAAATTTTCTGAAAGAATAAAGAAAATATGTAAAAAATCCACTGAAAAATGGAGGTAAAGAAAAAATGGAGCACTTTGGAACGGCAGTATTTTCAAGGGCTGTGAGTTTCCGAGAGTACTCAACATGAAACATGGAGGTGATCCCATGACCGAATTGGAAAAATGTACGGCAGGAGAATATTACAACTGCCACGATAAAATCTTTTTGGATATGAAAAGCAACGCAAGGAAACTGCTGCAGGAATATCATGCCCTTGCATATGAACAAAAAGAAGAAAAACGACATATCCTTCAACAGTTATTCGGAGAAATCGGCACAAATGTATCTGTCGGACTCCCCTTTATCTGCGACTATGGACAAAATATCCATATAGGAAACAATGTTTCCGTAAATATGAACTGTACATTTGTAGACTGCAATAAAATCACTATTGGCGATAATGTGCTGATTGCTTCCAATGTGCAGCTCTATACGGCAACACACCCCGTCCCGTTATCGGAGAGGCTTACTCCGGACCGGAAGGAAGAGACGGAACAGTATTTTTGCCGTACTTATGCATTGCCCATAAAAATCGGAGATGGCTGTTGGCTGGGCGGCGGTGTCATTGTTCTTCCGGGAGTAGCAATCGGTGAAGGATCCGTCATAGGAGCCGGAAGCGTTGTCACAAAAAATATACCGAAGAACTCACTGGCAGTGGGCAACCCGTGCCGTGTAATTCGAAAAATAAATGAGGATATGTGCAATGTTTAGATTTGTTCGAATATTTAAACCAAAATCTAAAAAGAAAAAGATTCTCCTGATTGTATTATCGATCGTAACCATACTCATGATTGCCGGTGATTGGGCATTGTCCGTAATGGTATATAACGAGAATTTTAACCTGCGATTCGAAAGCTATGAGCCGCTTACACCGCACGTTGATGACTTTGACGGACTGCAGCGCACGAAATATGAGTTTCGTTCCGATAAAGGGCAGAAGCTGGCAGGATATCTGTATCAATCAGGAGAAGACCAACATGGTATTATTGTAATGGCACATGGCTTTGGCGGAGGCGGACATAGTTCTTACATGGATTGTGCAAATTATTTTGCCAGTCATGGATACTATGTTTTCTCTTATGACGCTACCGGAAATGATGAAAGCGAAGGGGAAGGCGTCGGAGGACTTCCACAGGGAGTCATAGACCTTGACCATGCAATCACGTTTGTGGAAGAAAGCGGAAATTTCCCAAATCTGCCAATTGCTCTATTTGGGCATAGCTGGGGCGGTTACAGTGTTTGCAGCGTACTTACCTACCATCCCGAAGTAAAAGCCGTTATCGCGTGTTCCGGTTTTAACGCTTCGGCGAGTCTGTTTGAAGCAGAAGGAAAAAAGCAGGCAGGGAATGGTATTTATTTGATGTTACCGTTTGTGAAACTGCATGAGAAAATTCGGTACGGCAAGTATGCCTCAAATACTGCGATGGATGGCTTTGCAAAGAGCAATGCCGCGATTAAGATTGTACATAGCTTCGATGATGAAGTTGTTCCGGTCGAATACGGCTACGACATTTATTATGAAAAGTATCGGGATGATTCCCGTTTCAGCTTCGTTCCTCTTGAGAATAAAGGACATAACTATTTCAATGATGAGACGTATCGCAATGCATTTCATTCGGAACTTGATGCATGGCTGCAAACACTTGATTACAACTATCACGCTGAAGAAAACAGAGAACGGTTTTCGGAGGATAAAGCCAGTTATATATACCAACACCTTGATCAGGAAAAATGGTATCATTCACTGAATTTGGAATTGTTCGGGGACTTTGTGGATTTTTATGATGCGCACATGTAACGCATAAACGCAATCCTCAGACAAATCCAATATCACAGACCGGAGCGTGTTAAAAAAAGCAGGAAACCGTTTCCGATTTCCTGCCCATATGTTAAATCTGTTCGCTCCCGTCAGTGACAAAACTGACATCCCGAAGGCGATGCGGCACAGCCGCCCAGAGCCGTTTCCCGCAATTCGTAAGGAATCCGCTTTCCTACCTGATACATCGTATCTAACATTTCATCAAAAGGAATCAGCTGATGAATTCCGGAAAGCGCCATTTCCGCAGCAATCAGTGCATTGGCGACACCCGCCGCGTTGCGGTTCTGACATGGGTATTCTACCAGACCGCCTACCGGATCACATACCAGTCCAAGCATATTCATTAAAACGGTGGATGCGGCAGACAGACTTTGCTGCGGTGTTCCTCCCATCAGTTCCACAGCGGCAGAGGCAG
This sequence comes from Eubacterium plexicaudatum ASF492, assembly GCF_000364225.2. Lineage (GTDB taxonomy): Bacteria > Bacillota > Clostridia > Lachnospirales > Lachnospiraceae > Eubacterium_J > Eubacterium_J plexicaudatum. Next base: position 271,773 of record NZ_AQFT02000001.1, on the reverse strand, counting down.
CCATGGCAGACGCAACGCCCACCTCTGCCTGACAGCCTCCTACCGCACCTGCTACCGTTGCGTTACGCATGGCAAGATATCCGATCGCACCTGTATGAAACAATGCATCAATCATCCGTTCATCGGAAATGTGATATTCCTGCTGCAGCGCCAGCAGCAAGCCCGGGACAATGCCCGCAGAGCCTGCCGTAGGCGCCGCCACAATGACGCCCATCGAAGCATTGACTTCCAGTACTGCCATAGCGTAAGTGATTCCACGTCCAAGCACCTTTCCACAAATACTTTTTCCCTTGCTCTGATGCAGATCCAGTTTCTTTGCTTCTCCTCCGATCAGCCCTCCCATGGACTTTACCGGCGTTTTCAACGGTGTCATGGCAGACTGGCGCATAATTTCCAGTGCTTTTTTCATTCGATAACAGACCTGATCCATAGGAACTTCACCAAGATCACACTCCCGCTGTTTCATCACATCCGATATTCTTTGCTGATTGTGACTGCAGATTTCCAACAGCTCTTTGGCACTTTTAAAATCAGTCATAACTTATTTTCCTCCTACTCCTGCACCAGCATTACATCCTGTATATTCGGGTTTTCCAAAAGTTTCCCGGTAATATCTTCCGGCAATCTGCTGTCCGATTCCACGATCGTATACGCTTTTTCTCCCTTAGATTCCCGAAACAAACGCATAAAAGCAATATTCACTCCTCTGTCACTTAACTCTTTTGTAATATGAGCCGCAACACCCGGTCTGTCTCTTTGGATAATAATGACCGCGTTGTATTCCCCTGTAAAATCCACCTGGACTTGGTTAATCCGCACAATTCTTACCTTTCCGCCGCCCAAAGATTCGCCGCGGACTATCGTATGCGTACCGCTGTCATTGACCATTTCGATATCGACCGTATTCGGATGCACGTCGCTCTCTTTTTCATCCGGTACAAAACGGTAGGTTATCCCGCGCTCTTTTGCAATATCAAAAGAATCTCTGATGCGCACATCATCGGTTGCAAACCCCATAATGCCGCCCAAAAGCGCACGATCCGTGCCATGCCCATGATAAGTTTTGGCAAACGATCCATATAACGTAAAGGTAACTTCTTTTAAAATACCGCTTTTCATTTTTTGTGCCAGATGTGCAATGGCACAGGCTCCCGCCGTATGGGAGCTGGAAGGCCCGATCATATTAGGGCCAAGTACATCAAACACACTTATAAATGACATTGTTTTCCTCCTGCATTATGCATTTTTCATAATAAATTTTTATAAATCGTATCTACGATAATGCCAATCGCATTGTCTCCGGATATATTGCAGGCTGTTCCAAAAGAATCCTGCGTTATGTAGAGCGCAACCATAATCGCACAGATCGGGCCGTCCGGATTCCCCGCTTCCGCTCCGAAAACCATATATAAAAATGGCAGTGCGGTCATAATAGAACCGCCCGGCGCTCCCGGAGAAGCTACCATCGCAACACCAAGCGTCATAATAAACGGAATAACCGACATCAGGCTGATCGGCAGCTGGTTCATAAGACATACCGCCGTCGCACAGGCTGAAATGGTAATCATGGAGCCGGCCATATGAATATTCGCGCAAAGCGGCACCACAAAGTTGCGAATCTGTTCGCTGACACCATCCGCAGCCGCACACTGCAGATTAACCGGAATCGTTGCGGCAGAAGACTGTGTACCCAATGCCGTAGTGTACCCCGGAATCTGATTTTTAATCAGCGTAAGAGGATTCTTTTTGCTGACCGCACCGGCAATGCAAAACTGAATAACAATACAAACCATATGCATAAGAATAACAACAAGGAATACTTTCCATAAAATACCTAAAATTGCAAACGTTTTACCGGATCTGGTCATATCGGCAAAAGTACCGCAAATATACAGCGGAAGAAACGGAATAATGACAGTATGCAGCACCTTGTCAATAATACCGGAAAAGTCTTTAAAGCAGTCATAAAATGTATTTCCGATCTCCTTGCCTTTCATCGCGGACAGACACAGTCCCAGGATAAATGCCAGAACAACTGCGGACAGCGTATCCATAAGCGGTGTAATCGACAGACTGAAATAGGACTCTACGGAAACTCCGGCCGTCGCCTCAATCTGTTCCAGCGCTTCCGCACTCATAAAACTCGGAAACAGAGAAGAAGATACGAGATAGGAACCCGACCCGGCAATCAACGTTGACGAATATGCCAGCAGCACCGTAATCATCAAAAGCTTTCCCGCACCCTGCGACAAATCCGCAATTCCCATCGTTACATAAGCCAGAATCATAAGTGGAATCACAAATTTTAAAAAGGTACTGAAAATGCCGGATAACGTCACTACCAGCCGACAAACCGGCTCCGGCAGAAACTGTCCGATCAGTATACCGACGATAATTGCAATGATCAGTTTCGGAACAAGCCCCAGTTTAAATTTTTTTCCTTCCATAACAGTAAAACCCTCCTGTAAAAATATTTTTTCGTTGTTTTCAACGATTGACCTTATGTTAAATATATAGTATCATGGCAATATCCACAAGTCAAATTCACTGTTTTTATAATATCATTGAATTTTTTTCATAACAAAAGCACATATAAAAGGAAGGTTCTTATGGAAATACGACAACTGATCACCTTTGTAAAAATCGTACAAATGAAAAGCTTTTCCAAGGCAGCGGCAGATCTCGGATATTCTCAGTCGGCATTAACCGTTCAGATCCGGCTTCTGGAACAGGAACTGAATACCCGGCTCTTTGACCGGATTGGAAAACAGGTTGCCCTGACCGGTCACGGAAAACAGTTTCTTAGCTATGCACACAACATTCTCCAGGAAGTAAACAAAGCAAAGCTCTCTCTTGCCAATGAAGAAAAACTCGTGAATCCGCTTCATATTGGCACCCTTGAGTCGCTCTGCTTTTCCAAGTTTCCACCGATTTTAAAATATTTCCAGAAAAATTATCCGGATGTAACAATTCTTATTACGACAGCGTCTCCGGAAGAATTAATTGAAATGATGGAGAAAAATTATCTGGATTTGATTTACATACTGGACGACCCTCATTACAGCAACAACTGGAACAAAGTCATGGAAACAAGAGAAGAAATTGTATTCGTCACTTCCCCGGATGCACCGTTTGCATCAAACAGGCAGCTGCTTGTAAAAGACCTTTTAAAAGAACCTTTTTTTCTTACCGAAAAAAACGCAAACTACAGACGCACACTGGATCAGTTTCTTGCGGCACAAAATCTTATACTGACACCCGTACTGGAAGTCAGCAACACGGAATTTATTATTCAGATGCTGCGTCAGGCCCATGCGATTTCATTTCTTCCCTACTTTGCCGTCAGGCAAAGCGTAGAACAGGGAGAACTCCGGATTCTGGACGTTGCAGATTTTCATACGTACATGTACGGACAGATTTTTTATCACAAAGACAAATGGAAAACAAAAGAAATGGAAGAATTTATTCGTCTGGCCAAGACATAAAATTCCCCTGTCCGTTTGATTCGGACAGGGGTTACATGCACAAACACGCTCCGGCAGGCACCGGATGCCTTATTTTGCAGCTATCACATCAGCCATATCATACATTCCTGCATCCTTACCGGCCAGGAATTTTGCAGCTTCTACTGCTCCCGTCGCAAATACCGTCTTGGAATGTGCGGTATGCTTAAATGTAATGACTTCATCCGTGCCTGCAAAAATGACTTCATGCTCTCCTACTATATTTCCACCCCGCACGGAAGCAATGCCGATTTCCTTCTTTGCGCGTTTTTCACGTTCTTTACTGCGGTCATACCGATATGCATACGACTGTTCCAATTCCGCATTCATACAATCCGCCAGTGCAAGCGCCGTCCCACTTGGTGCGTCCAGCTTCTGATTATGATGCTTTTCCACAATTTCCATATCAAATCCCGCCGGCGCCAGCACATGAACCGCTTTTTTCAAAAGATCCAGCAGCGTATTAATGCCAAGCGACATATTTGCCGATTGTAACACGGCAGTCCGCTCGGCGGTCTGCCGCACTTTGTCAATCTGCTCCTGTGACAATCCTGTTGTACATAATACAACAGGAATTCTTTTTTCCATACTGTAGTCTAACAACGCATCCATTGCTTTGGCACTGGAAAAATCCACAATTACATCCGCTGCCACATCACAGTCGAAAATATTTTGAAACACCGGATACGGATTTTGTATCCCATCGTATACATCAACACCCGCTGCAATCTCAATCTCGTTATCTTCGGCACAGATGCCGTTAATGACCTGCCCCATTTTTCCATTACATCCATGCAGAATGATTTTGACCATTGTTCTTTCCTCCATCTTATGTACCATTTCCAGAACCGTTCCGATCATATGCAACTATAGTATTGCAAATATCGTTTATGCTAAAATTCCATAATCTTTCATCACCTGTGCCAGCTTCCTTGCACCCTCTTCGCTCATTTCACACAACGGCGCACGCAGCGGTCCAACTTCCATTCCCATCAGATTCATCGCTTTTTTCACAGGAATCGGGCTTACTTCGGAAAACAACGCTTCGATCAGAGAAAGTCCTTTTCTCTGCAGCCTGCGGGACGTCTCCAGATCTCCGTCAAAAAAGCTCTGACACAGATCATGTACATCCTTTGGCGCCACATTCGACCATACGGAAATAACGCCAAGCGCACCGATTGCCAGCAGCGGCAGAATAACCGCATCCTCACCGGAATACATATCCAGTTTTCCGTCCGTTAAATCCAGTGTTTTGGAAGCCTGTGTAATATTTCCGGTAGCTTCTTTTAATCCCACGATATTTTCCACATTTTTATAAAGGTATGCGGCTGTCTCCGGCAGCAGATTGCACCCGGTTCTGCCAGGTACATTGTACATAATAATCGGCGCTTTTACAGCTTCCGCAATCTGCGTATAGTGCGCAATAAGTCCTGGCTGCGTCGCTTTGTTATAATACGGCGTCACAACGAGCAGACCGTCAGCTCCTGCCTTTTCCGCTTCCTGTGACAGATAAACGGCCGTTTTCGTACAGTTTGAACCTGTTCCTGCGATAACCGGCACTCTATGCTTTGTAAAATCCACACAGGCACGAATCACATCCAGATGCTCCTCTTCTGTCATTGTGGAAGATTCCCCGGTAGTACCGGTAATAATAATCGCATCTGTGCCTCCCTTAATCTGATCGTCAATCAGTTCTTCCAGTTTTTCATAGTTCACATCAAAATTGTCTTTCATAGGTGTTACGATCGCAACGCCTGCACCTTTAAATATTGCCATATTCATTCCTCCTGCTTCTTTTCTGCCAACAATGAAATCATTACCGCTGCCGGATACCAAATGGAAAACCGCAGCGCCGTTTATAAAAGCCGGCTCAGATGAGCCGGCTTTGCATTCCACTTGATTCCTATAAATTCCGGTTTATAAAAACAAGTTTCGATCCGATAGCGCCCCATCCATATGTATATTCAGATGACAGTCAGGGAATTATTCACTCCATGCCCAAGAACCAAAACGCAGGATTCCGATCCTTTCGGCGTAATTCCCTTTCCTATATTCTCCTTTGCGCCTGCCGCATCGAATATACTACTGATAAATTACGCAACCTCTATCTACCTATCCAGTTGTAGTCTTTTGATTTTCCGTAACAGCCCGAACAAGCGACACTATTACACTTCTCTACTGAAAATGACTATAACACTATTTACTGCTTATGTCAAGTCACAGCCCGATTTAAAAAATCTTCTTTTATTGACAAATTGTATATGCGGCTTATCTACATGATCTTTATTATAATTGATACCGACAAGTACGATTTTACCGCCATATCCTTCCGGAGCCTTCGTGTAACCTCTGTCTTTTATCTGTCGGATCGCCGCATGCACGGATTTCTGATATTTCAATTCTATCACGATCACCGGTTTATTCGTGTGCGGAAGCGGCAAAAACACAATATCCGCAAAACCGCGGCCTGTAATACGCTGCAAGCATTTTTAATGCCATTGATTTTCCAAAACGCCTTGGCCTGCTGACGCATATAAATTTTTGCTCCGTGCCGATCAGCTCATTGGTATACGAAATGAGCCCTGTCTTATCCACATATATTTTAGAACGGACAGCCTCCCAGAAGCCATCATTTCCCGGATTCAGATAAATTCCCATCATCGTCACCCCCTATCGTTAAGTATTTTACCGATGCTCCATCCGGTCAGAAATCGGCAATGCACCCACATCTTCTTCGGACAAAACGAATCTCTGCACATTGTAGTTTCAAACAATACGCAGAGATTTTTTCTCATAAATATATCGCATCCATCTATATCTTGTTCTTTATGACGGCGCTTTTTCCATTTTCAATTTTCAGTTTTTAATTTTCTGTTTTTAATTGTTCGGTCTTTAATTTTTCTATGTTTCGTTCTTTTCCGTCCGTATCTGATAAATCTCGTCTGCCAGTTCGCGCATATAATCCGGTAGTGTTCTTCCTGTGACGATAATCTGCGTCTCTTCTGCTTTTGCCCCAAACAGGGTCTGCACATCCTCTTTCGTTACTACGCCGTTATCTATCACGCCTAACAGTTCATCCAGAACGAGCAGGCTGCATTCATCATTTAACAAAACTTTTCTGGCAAAATTCACGCCGTTTCTGATATTCCGATTTTCCTCCGTTTTTTCCTGTTCGGACAGTTCTTCATACCGTTCTTCCGATTTTTCAAAATGAAACACTTTAATTTCCGGCTCCAGCCGCTGCATAAATGCGGATTCCGATGCCATCTTTCCTTTTAAAAAATGAATAACAAATACATTTCTGCCATCAATCGCTGACTGCAGTGCATATCCAAGTGCGGCGGTTGATTTCCGCGGCCGTCTCCATAATAAATCTGAATGCCTGAACCCATAATCTCCTCCTTTGGAACGTCCTTATGCCTCTATATCTGCTTCAGATTTCTTTAAGATACCACACTTCTATATAAAATGCAAATTTTTTGTCTCTTTTTATATGAATTGCCTTCATTTTCGTCAAATCTGACAAATATGCCTTCCTTAATAACTCTTATCGTCCAGATATTCAATTTTGCTGACGGACACTTCATAAGCAACCCGTTTTTCCGTTTCCAGCTCATTGAGTTTTTCACATATTCACGGCTTTGTATTCTGCCCCAGATCTGTACATGTGCACCAACTGTAAATCCTGAAGCAAAACGTGCGTTTCTGCCCCAGCAGATGCACGGAATATAGTCAGATTTTCCATAGGAACGGTTTACCGCGATCAGCAGATCCGCGATTTCGCGTCCAAGCGGAGTTTTACGGTAAATCGGCTCTTTGCAGATATAACCGTCCAAAAAGATCTGGTTGCTTTTCACATCCTCTTCTTCCTGTTCCATAAACTCCAGTTCTCTGGCAAACACGGATAATACGAGGCGATTCTTTTTTTCCTCATGCCGGTTGTACGAACGGAACTGTCCGGTTACATAGATATACTGTCCTATGTAGTTTTGTGTTGTGTCAATCAGCCTTTCCGATACCATCACCGGTATATAATCTACAAAATTACTCAGCCTGTTTACAGACACATCAATCATATAGAAGCCTTCTCCGTATACCTCGTGACTGAAGACAAAATCGGATACGATTTTGCCCGCTATCGTTACCTGATTGTTTTCAAATATTTTATCTGCCATGAATTTTTCTCCTTCCTCTTTTCAAACGTGACAGTTGTTTTTCTGCCAAGCGGTACTATATCAATCCTGCATGCCGGACCGATTTAAGCTACTACCATTGTATTCTTCTAACGCCGCATTTAGAACTGTAACAACTTCTGCGCGGTCTTCTTTTTGACAAAACAGAATTTATCATGCCGCTTCTAAAAAACATCTCATTTCATGTCGACAACTTATCGGTTCCAAAAAATTAGAAAAACTTCTCTATATTTCGCATTCCCCATAAAGATTTTTTGTCATATCGCCTAAAATAAGCATACCCGACAAAAAATTTCTTGCACTGCTTCCGAAATATGATAAAATGGGCGAGACGGCATTGAGGATGACAGATATATTATAATCGAAAAAATCCGATACGTCATCTATAAAATGCAAATAAACTCCAACAATTTTCCGAGTCAGAAAGAAGGTTTTTTATATGAACATCACAAGAGATAATATCCGTAACATTGCAATCATTGCACATGTTGACCATGGCAAGACAACGCTTGTGGACGAACTGTTAAAGCAAAGCGGCGTATTTCGCGCAAATCAGGAAGTACAGGAACGCGTTATGGATTCCAACGATATCGAACGCGAACGCGGTATTACAATTCTTTCTAAAACACGGCGGTTTTTTATAAGGATGTAAAAATTAATATTATCGACACACCCGGACACGCAGACTTCGGCGGCGAAGTGGAACGTGTGTTAAAAATGGTAAATGGTGTCGTACTTGTTGTTGACGCTTTTGAAGGCGCCATGCCGCAGACAAAGTTCGTATTAATGAAAGCTCTGGAACTGAATCTGCCTGTTATTGTGTGTATTAACAAAATTGACCGTCCGGAAGCCCGTCCGGATGAAGTCATCGACGAAGTACTGGAACTGTTTATGGATCTGGATGCTTCTGACGAACAGCTGGACTGCCCGTTTATTTTTGCCTCTGCCCGAGACGGTTATGCCGTGCTTGACGTACAGGACGAGCATAAAGATATGACCGCTTTGTTCGAAACAATTATCGACTATATCCCTGCCCCGCAAGGCGACCCGGATGCCAGCACGCAGGTACTGATCAGTACGATTGATTACAACGAATATGTCGGCCGTATCGGTATCGGCAAAGTAGATAACGGATGCCTAAAAATCAATCAGGAAGCCGTCGTTGTCAACCACCATGATCCTGACAAGCATAAAAAAGTGAAAATCAGCAAACTGTATGAATTTGACGGCCTGAACAAAATAGATGTCAGGGAGGCGCAAATCGGTTCCATTGTTGCGATTTCCGGCATTGCCGATATCCATATCGGCGATACGATCTGTGCTCCGGAAAATCCGGTTGCCATTCCGTTCCAGAAAATATCGGAACCGACCATTTCCATGAATTTTGTCGTAAACGACAGTCCTCTTGCCGGACAGGAAGGAAAATATATTACTTCCCGCCACCTGCGCGACCGTCTGTTTCGCGAGCTGAACACCGACATCAGTCTGCGTGTGGAAGAAACGGACGATACGGATGTGTTCAAAGTATCCGGCCGCGGCGAGCTGCATCTGTCCGTCCTGATCGAAAACATGCGCCGGGAAGGATACGAATTTGCCGTCAGCAAAGCCGAAGTATTATACAAGGCAGATGAAAACGGCAAAAAACTGGAACCAATGGAAATTGCCTATGTAGATGTCCCGGATGAATTTACCGGCGCGGTTATTGACAAGCTCTGCCAGCGGAAGGGTGAAATGTTAAATATGCATTCTATTGCAGGCGGATATACCCGCATCGAATTCCGCATTCCATCCCGTGGTCTGATCGGCTACCGGGGAGATTTTCTGACCGATACAAAAGGCAATGGCATTATCAATACTATTTTTGATGGTTACGACGCTTACCGCGGCGATATCCAATACCGCAAACAAGGTTCCCTGATCGCATTTGAAACCGGTGTATCCGTCGTATACGGCCTGTTCGGTGCACAGGAACGCGGTCAGCTTTTTATCGGCGCAGGTGAAAAAGTCTATGCCGGCATGGTCGTTGGCCAGTGTTCCAAACCGGAAGATATCGAGTTCAACGTATGCAAGAAAAAACATCTGACCAACACCCGCTCTTCCGGCGCAGACGAAGCGCTGACATTAACTCCGCCGCGCATTTTAAGTCTGGAGCAGGCGCTGGACTTTATTGATACGGACGAACTGCTGGAAGTAACCCCGCAAAACCTGCGGATCCGCAAACGGATTTTAGATCCTACAATGCGCAAAAGAGCAGGATTTAAAAACAAAGCCTGACGGCACCCATCTTCATTCCCGATTTATCAAATGTAGATATACGATTAAATCGGGAATGAATTTTTCACAAAATCACTTCCATCCCTATCTTCTGCGGCTTCAATCCGCATTTTTCATAAAACCGCATGGCAGACTCATTGCATGTCCACACATTCAGCGTCACATTATAGCAGCCTGCCTGCCTTGCATACTTTAATACTTCTTCATAAAGCTGTCTTCCAATATTCTGCCCCCGCACATTTTCATCGACACACAAATCGTCAATATACAAAGTCCTGATATCGGTTAAAATATTATCATTTACATACTGTCTGAACATACAGAATGCATAGCCCAATACTTGTTCCTGTTCGTCAACCGCTGTCAGAATCGGTGTATTTTCATCCCGAATCAGTTCTCTGAGCTGTTCATCCGTATATTTTTTTTATAATTTCCCTGAAACAAATCCGGACGTCCATGATGATGAATCATCAACACCTGCATCAGCAGCCGGTTAATTCCGTCCATGTCTTTTTCTTCTGCTCTGCGAATCACCATTGCAGTTTCCTCCTGTTTGTAATGTTTAAAGTCCCTCACCATTGGTGAAGGACTTCCGATTTTCTCTATTTTAGCTACTAAAAGCAAAAAAGTCAATGGATTTATTGAAATACATTTATAATTTTATCTGAATTTCCGACCGTTTCAAAAACTTTAAAATTTCCTACATAGTGCATTGACTTTTTATGCTCGTATTGTAGAATTGATAAAATTCAAAAAATTTCAAGCAAACAAAAACAGGAATCGGAACGCACCCGAAGAAAGAGAGGATATTGCATATGGCAACCATTATCGGCGAAGGCATTACATTTGACGACGTACTTTTAGTCCCGGCTTATTCAGAAGTAACACCGAACATGATTGATCTGTCCACGAAGCTTACGAACAAAATCTCCCTGAACATTCCTATGATGAGTGCAAGTATGGATACTGTCACAGAACATCGGATGGCGATTGCTATGGCCAGACAGGGCGGCATTGGCATCATCCACAAAATATGTCCATACAGGCACAGGCTGATGAAGTAGACAAAGTAAAACGTTCTGAAAACGGTGTTATTACAGATCCGTTTTCACTTTCCGAAGACAATACGTTATCAGATGCTGACGATTTAATGGCCAAGTTCCGCATATCCGGCGTTCCAATCACAAAAAACGGCAAACTCGTCGGTATTATTACAAACCGCGATTTAAAATTTGAAACGGACTATACAAAGAAAATCAAAGACTGTATGACTTCCGAAGGACTGATTACCGCCCGGGAAGGCATTACGCTGGAAGAAGCCAAACAGATTCTTGCAAAGGCAAGAAAAGAAAAACTCCCTATCGTAGACCAGGACAACAACCTCAAAGGTCTCATTACAATCAAAGATATTGAAAAGCAGATTAAATATCCGGATTCTGCCAAAGATGAACAGGGCCGTCTGCTCTGCGGAGCCGGCGTAGGCATTACAGGAAATATGATGGAACGTGTCAATGCGCTTGTAGGCGCCCATGTTGATGTCATCGTCGTAGACTCCGCCCACGGCCATTCCAAAAATATTATAACCGCGGTACAAAACATCAAATCCGCTTTTCCGGATCTGCAGGTCATTGCCGGAAATATTGCAACCGGAGAAGCAGCAAAAGCGCTGATTGAAGCCGGCGCAGACTGCGTCAAAGTCGGCATCGGTCCCGGTTCAATCTGTACGACCCGCGTTGTTTCCGGCATCGGCGTACCGCAGATCTCCGCGATTATGGACTGCTACCAGGTCGCAAGCAGGTACAATATTCCGGTAATCGCCGACGGCGGCATTAAATATTCCGGCGACATGACAAAAGCGCTTGCCGCAGGTGCAAACGTATGTATGATGGGTTCCATTTTTGCAGGATGTGACGAAGCGCCTGGTACCTTTGAACTTTTCCAGGGAAGAAAATACAAAGTATACCGCGGCATGGGTTCCCTCGCGGCTATGGAAAACGGCAGCAAAGACCGCTATTTCCAGGAAAACGCCAAGAAACTGGTACCGGAAGGCGTAGAAGGCCGCGTTGCTTATAAAGGTTCCGTGGAAGATACCGTATTTCAGTTAATCGGCGGCATCCGTTCCGGTATGGGTTACTGCGGCTGTCCGACGATCGAAACACTGCATGAAAACGGAAAATTTATAAAAATCTCTGCGGCATCGCTAAAAGAAAGCCATCCGCATGATATTCATATTACAAAAGAAGCTCCAAACTACAGTATGGATGAATAAAACAGAATAAAATAAAAATAAATATCCGAATCGGCGGGATAAAAAAACGGCTGCGGTTGCGTCTGACGAAACCACAGCCGTTTTATTTTTTATAACTATTACATTTGCATAAATATTTGTAATATTTTGGTAAAAATTATGTTGCATCGCCATTACGAATTCGTTATACTATTCTTATCTACAGAAAAATATACAAAAGAACATGAATTTATGGAAAGGAGATCTTTATGAAACATTTCATGAAACAATTAACCTGTTATTTACTGGCATTTTTATTCGCTGCAGGTACGGCTTCTTTGAATCCGGTCTGTGTAAATGCCAAACTCACAAATATTGTCAAACCGGAAACATGGGAAGTGGCGTCCGGCAATGTTCCGGTTGTGAAAGATTTTACGCTTCCGCCCGCTTCCACAGAAGTCGGTTTGTATGTAGGCACCAATGCACCATGTTCCTTTAACATGATGATTTTCAACAGCGAAGACATGGAAGTGGATTCCATTCGTATTACGGAGTCGGACTCTTCCTGGGCTACGGACAGCAACGGTATTTATGCAAATGGTTACCAGGGCAGCTTTCCGGCCGGCGACTATCATGTTTCCATCACGTTTGATGTCGCAACCGCATTCCAGTTTGCTGTTATCGCAAATGTGCAGGAAGCCGTAATCAGCAACACCGTCTTGACCATTACCGAAGGCTTTACCAAAAACTTATCCGTTAAGGACAATACCGGAACCGTAAAATGGAAATCCGGCAAGCCTGCCATCGCTTCGGTAGATAAAAACGGCAAAGTAACTGCAAAAAAACCTGGCAAATGTACCATTACCGCTACCGTAGACGGCAAAACGCTCAAATGTACGGTAACCGTAAAAAGCAACAAATTTGTTTCCGCAAAACTGACAAACAGTGAAATTCCATACGGAAAGGCGAGCTGGGAAGCATATGGCGCTTCTTACGACGAAAAAGGAAATCTGACGATCAAATTCAGAATGATCAACAACTGCGGACATTACTCCGAATATCTGAAAAACTTGAGTGTAAAAGTAAAACGGCAAAAGGTTCCACGGTTGCATCCTATAAAGAAGCAAAAAAATGCTCTATGTTGCGGATCAAAGCTATAAAGACTTCAGCATTACCATTCCAAAGGCAGACTTAAAAGTCAAAAAAACAGTTGACCTGAGAAATGCAAAGATACTGACGGACGGCAGTTTTGGCTACACCTACTATACGTATTGATCATTATGATAAGTTCCAACTATAAAACATCTTTTTTGCAGCTGTGCCATACCATGCATTTGCTGCAAAAAAGATGTTTTTCGGTAATCACGCTCTTTACCGTTTATGCAATCGGAACATTTCTCTTATTTATTTGCTTTGTTATTTTTATCGGTACCCTGATCTTTCTTTTTATTTGTGTCGTTATTGTTATCGTTACGATTATCCGTTGCCGTTCCGGTTGTATGATCGGTACCGGCCGTATTATTATCCGTCATATCCGTATTGTTATCTGACGTTGTATTGTCATCCGTGACGTTATGATCATCTGCCGTACCCGTGCCATCCGTACCGTTTCCATCATTGGTCAAATCTTGCGCGCCATCTATGACAGCATCACCAATATCTTCCGCGCCGTCAATCACGTCATCTGCAATATTTCCATCAGTTCCATTCTGATCCGTACCGTTTGTAACAGAATTTGTATTATCATTCATTCCGTCGTCTACCGCACTGTTTGTACCATTTGTCTGATCCGTATTGTTGTTCTGCGTCGTACTGTTTTTTTCATCTTTTGTCGTACCACACCCGACAACAACGGTCAGTGCCAGTGCTGTTAAAAATCCTAACATTAATTTTTTCATACTGTTGTCTCCTTTTACTCATGGTATAGTCATCCGATAACCGGATGAAAAATATTGTCTCCACAAGACGGCAAACTATACATTTATTTGCGCATCTTTGGCTGGAAAATGAGCGAAGCCAGATAACCAAGCACCAGCGCCCCGGACACACCTACCGCACACGATGTAAATCCACCCATAAAAAGTCCGATAAATCCATTTTGGTCAATTGCTTCTTTCATTCCCTTCCAGAGCAGATTGCCAAATCCCAACAGCGGCACGCTTGCACCTGCCCCGGCATATTCCATCAGCGGTTCGTATATACCGATCGCTCCCAGCACGGTGCCCGTGCAGACAAGTGTCACCATAATTCGTCCCGGAAGCATTTTTGTTTTTTCCATCAGAATCTGGGCAAGGGCGCAAATCAGTCCACCTACCCAAAAAGCATTGATATAATCCATATCGCAGTCCCCTTTCCATCACTGTGATTCGTATTTTTGGGTCTGACCGTGCTTACCCGGCATACTCGATCACAACCCCATGCGCAGTTCCCGGTACATTCTGACCCTCGTTAAAGCTGACCTGTGAAAGCATCGCTCCGGTAGGCACAAATAACATCCTTTTCAGGCTGCCGGACGCAATCTGCGGCAGAAAATGCGCACTCAGCGTCGTTGCGGAACACCCGCAGCCGGAACCGCCGGACTGTGTTCCCTGCTCTTCTTTGTCAAATATCTCAATCCCACAGTCGGTATGATTGCTGCTGATGTCATACCCTTCATCTTTTACAAGCTTCCACAGAATCTCCTGACCGACATAACCAAGGTCTCCTGTGACAATCAGGTCATAATCTTTTGGCGTACGCCCGAAATCCTTAAAATTTTGCACAATCAGCTTTGCTGCCGCAGGAGCCATCGCAGCTCCCATATTCATGGAATCCCGAATCCCATAATCGGTAATGACCCCGGTCGTAATTCCTGTAATGCGGGTGGTTCCGCCGCTTTTTCCAAGTACAAAGGCTCCGCTTCCCGTAACGGTCCAGGTCGCCGACAACGGACGCTGGTTCGCATATTCCACGGGAAAACGAAACTGCTTTTCTGCGCTTGCAAAGTGACTGGACGTAATTGCCAGCACATGATCCGCATATCCTGCCGCTACGCACATCGCTCCTAACGACAGCGCTTCTCCGCATGTAGAACAGGCTCCATACAGCCCAAAGAGCGGAATCTCATAGTTCATCAATCCAAAGGAAGTGGCAATGGTCTGTCCGAGCAGATCACCTGCAAAAATATAACGGATATCTTCCGGTTTTAAAGATGCCTTTCCCATAGCAAGCGCAGCCGCTTCTTTTTGCATGGTACTTTCCGATTCCTCCCAGGAATCCTCTCCAAACTTATCGCTGCTGCATACCATATCAAATAATTTACCAAGCGGCCCTTCCCCTTCTTTCTTCCCTACTACGGATGCACTGCTTAAAATAAAAGGAGCCTCCGCAAACCGTAGGCTCTGACTTCCTATCTGCTGTGTCATACTGATTCTCCTTTATTGAGACGAATTGCAGGCGGACCGTTCCACCTGACTTTCGTCTGTCTTTTTTTCAGTATTCCCGCTTCAAAATGTTTTATTCTTGAAATATCACGAATCTTGCCATATAATAGAAAATACATTTGGAAATATAAAAACAGAAAAGGATGCGAATACTATGTCAGGTTCAACATTTGGAACGATATTTAAAATTACTACGTGGGGCGAATCTCATGGCATGGGCGTCGGCGTCGTAGTTGACGGCTGCCCTGCCGGTCTTGCGCTTTGTGAAACGGATATTCAAAACTATTTAAACCGCCGCAAACCTGGCCAGTCCAAATTCAGCACACCGCGAAAAGAAGACGATACGGTGGAAATTCAGTCCGGTATTTTTGAAGGCAGGACTACGGGCACTCCGATTTCCATGACCGTATATAATAAAAATCAGCGTTCCGCCGATTACAGCGAGATCGCCTCTTATTATCGTCCGGGACATGCCGACTATACGTTTGACAGAAAATACGGCTTCCGCGATTACCGCGGTGGCGGGCGCTCGTCTGCCCGTGAGACAATCGGACGTGTCGCTGCCGGCGCTGTTGCCGCAAAGCTGCTGGACATGCTCGGCGTTCATTTTCTTACTTATGTAAAAAGCATAGGTCCCGTTGCCATTGATCCTTCCCGTTTCGATGCGGCACAGATCGAAAAAAATCCGTTCCGCATGCCGGATGCCGATGCCGCATGCGAGGCGCAAAATTATCTGAATACGTGTATGCAGGCACAGGACTCTTCGGGCGGCGTGGTAGAATGTATTATCAGAGGTGTTCCTGCCGGAATCGGAGAACCGGTCTTTCGAAAACTGGACGGTGAACTCGCAAAAGCAATCTTTTCCATCGGTGCGGTAAAGGGCTTTGAAATCGGCGACGGCTTTGAAGCGGCACGCGCGGTCGGCTCCGACAATAACGACTGTTTTTATTACGACGAAAACGGTCGCATATGCAAAAAGACCAACCATGCCGGAGGCATTCTGGGCGGCATCAGCGATGGTTCGAATATCATTCTGCGCGCAGCATTTAAGCCAACCCCTTCGATCGGCTCCCCACAGGAAACGGTATCCAAAGACGGCCAAAATATAACGGTTCGGGTCAAAGGACGCCACGATCCGATTATTGTTCCCCGCGCGGTCGTCGTTGTAGAATCTATGGCCGCACTAACGCTGACAGACCTGATGCTGGAAAACATGCACGCAAAAGTCAGCTCCATATCAGATTTTTATAACCATCCATAAAGTCAGTCGCCTGCGCTCCTTTGGTCGATAAAAAATCCGGCACATGCACGTTTGCCATGCGCCGGATTTTCCCGGATCAAAATTATGATTTTCTTATATATGTTCTACTTTTGTAATCTTACGCGAAGCGCTGCAGTAATATCTGTAATCTCCGACAGTTACCCACCGGCTGCTCACAATATAGCCATTTTCATCTGCATAATACCGATCGCCATTCACGGTAAATACTTCATCCTCCATCAGTACACCTGAAAGAAGCGCGTATATCTTTTTCCCGGATTTGAGCGTATAAAGTCCGTTTCTGTAGAGCGCTCCGGATCTTTTCGCGCAATAAAGCTTGTTTTTTACACGAAACATACGATCCGTTACAACTGCGCCAAAATGATCCGCATAAATTTTGCTTCCTTTTTCTGTCAGACAAAAACTGTTCATGGCAATGGCTCCGGACAATTTTGCATAATACTGCGTACCGTTCACACGAAAGCTTTTGCCGGCAATCAGCTCCCCATCTGCCATAGCATACACCAAACTGCCCTTTGCTGTCTTGTAAAAACCGTCTCTGGCAAGCATATGATCCGACTTCGCATAGTAACGCCTTCCATTTTTGCTGAGCGTTCTGTCTGCCGCTAACGTGCCGTCCGAATCCGCAAACACCATATTGCCGTCTTTCATTTTGCAAAACTCGTTTACGGCTATTGATCCGTCTTTTTTTGCATAATATTTTTTGCCGTTATAAGAAACGATCTGCTCTCTTGGAACGATTCCTTCTTCATCTGCATAGCAAAGTTCACCGCCTACAAGCACGACAAGCATATCGTACACAAAGCCGCCGTTGCTGTCCATAATCTGCAAAGCTCCGTCTTCACGCACCGAGATCGAATACGTAACTTCCGCCCACGAATCTGACATATTGGGGAAGAGCACCGCATCTTCTTCCATTCCGTCCTGATCCATCGCATACACCGTTTCCGCAACACCAGCTTCCGATACCTGACTGATACCGACAATCATTACAACAGCTGCTGCCATTGCCAGCAGCAGCTTCCATATGGAACCTGCTTGTTTTTCTTCTCCCGCCATTTCACAATCTCTCCTTTTCCGCATTACAATTTGAGTATATTTTTATCCCCAAACAGCACACGGTATTTTTCCGTCTCATCCAGTTCTACAAATTTTCCCCGGCGATCATAATACGTCAGCAAGTCCGAATTATGTGCCAGTCGTTTTGTCCCATTTTGTGTTACAAGCTGCTCAATCCGATCCAAATTTCTAGATTTGAGCGCAGCCTCTTTTATCGTTTCCTGTTCATCCTGGCTGACAGCCGTTGCTGCCGCAGGCTGTTGCATCTCCGATAATTCATCCATTTCGGACACAGCCGGTAACGGAGGCAGATTTTGATCGGCATCTGCCGCAGTTATTTCCGATACGGTCGCCTGTGTGTTCTCCTCTTTTGAACCTTCCGACTCCCAGAAATTTTTCAGCCACCGCAGCAGCGGATTGACAAGTCTGCGCAGCATACTCGTCCACGGCATGTCATTTTTCCGGTCGGCAGGCGCCTCTGCTTTTTTCTTATCAGCTTCTTTTGCGGACAGGTCCAAAATAACTCCCGCATCTTTTTCATTTGCCGAAGCAGCGCTCTTTTTACGGGCAGCCAAAGTTTTTTCTTCGATGATTCTTCGAAACCGGGTGTATTTTCATATGCTCTGACAGCCGGATTTTTCTTTTTATGCTGACCGCCATCCGGAAAATCATATCCGTTATTTCCATTGATCTTATCAATCATGCCCTCACCGCCTTTCACTTACTTCTTTTCATGGGTTCGGTTTTCTGTCACAGTTCCGAGCAATACTCCTGATAAACCGCAAAAAAACTATCCGTTTTCACCTGATCCAGACGGTTCGCCTGCAGGCTGTTCCACGTATCCTGATACATCTTTTTTGCAATTGTTCTGCTGTATGCATCATAAACATCGCCAAACGCTTCTTTTTCTCTTTTTTGTACAATCTTAATTTTATTTGCATCCGTTAATTCTTCATTAAACTTATTAACACAGTAAATAAAATAAAATCCGTCGTCCGTTTTAATACTGCCGGAAGCCGTTCCATTATCCAGGGCAAACGCTGCTTTTTCCACTTCCTGCGGCAGTTCTCCTCTGCCAAACTGAATTTTTATTTCTTCGGCTTCATTATAAGAACCGGCAAGTGTAGAAAAATCGCCTCCCGATTTCAGCGCTTTTTTTATTTCCCGTGCCTTTTTTGCATCCGATACAACAATCTGCATCGCATCCATAATCCGCGCCTCATCATCACTCACTTCACTGTTCACGCCAACCGTAAGCGATTTATACAGCTTTTGTGCCAAAGCATAATCTTCATATAATTTTCTGATTTCCGTTTCACCGACTTCCAGGTAAGCCAGCTCTTCTTCATTTAAGGACTCATAATAAGCTTTCGCAGCCTTTGCTACGCTGGCAAGTTCTTCTTCTTCCAATGCAATGTTCCTGCTTTTTGCGAGTGAATCCATGCTCAGTATTTTCGTCATCTGTGCAATCGTCAGATTTTTAATATACTCTTCCAGCATATCCACCTGATCTTCCCGCTGCCACAAATCCACGCCGGCTACCGTACCGTACAGATTCTGGTAATTCACAAGATATACCTTTGCCTCGGAAAGCGAATAACTTTCTCCGTCCACTTTCAACACCGGCTTTGTCATCATCTGCGTGACATGAAGCGGATCTCCTTTTCCGCAGCCCGTATACAGGCAGGATAACAGCATTCCTGCACAACATACGGCAGCAATTCGCTTTTTTTTCTTATTTTTGCTGTTTTTGTTGCAAATCTCATTTGACGCCATTCGCTAAACCTCAACGACCAGATATCTTCCGTCCGGAAGTGAAAATACTTCACTGGCCTCTTCCATCTCTTTCAGACTCATATCGGCAACATCCGCACCGCTCTCCTCCAGGTAATCTTTCACTTCCTGTAAGCTTTCGCAGACAACAGCCAGACAGTCTTCCAAAAATTCCTCGGCTTCCTCCTGCGTAGCAGCTACCGTCTCACGGAACAGCTGGTGCTGATGTTCCAAAAAATAGTTCAGACATATCTCATCAAACTGATTCATCTTTTGCTCTGCCTCCTTTATTCTGATTCGATATTTTTATCATAGTAGATATTTCTCAAAAAGGCAATGCAATTTCTTCGATTTTCTTTAAAATCTGATAAAGCTTTGCGACAGGTAATCCAACGACATTTGCATAATCCCCCTCAATTCCCTGTACAAACCGTCCTCCGATTCCCTGAATCCCATATGCGCCCGCCTTATCCATCGGTTCGCCGCTGCACACATAATCCCGAATCTCCTGTTCCGTCATCGGATAAAAACGGACATTGGTACATTCTGCAAATTCGATACACCGCCGGTGCCCTTTGCACATCAGGTGTATGGCAACACCCGTATACACCTGATGCACGGCTCCTGAAAGCATGCGAAGCATTCGCTCCGCATCCGATGCATCTTTTGGCTTGCCAAGAATCCGATTCTTTAACGCCACAACCGTATCCGCTCCGATCACGAGATAATCCGCATCTTCGGTTACGGCCTGCTCTACCTCGGCTGCTTTTTGAGCGGACAGCTGTTGTACGATTTCAGACGGGATTTGCTTTGTATATACTTCACTGCCTTGTGCAGGAATAATTTCAAAATCCGAAAACAGCTGTGCCAACAGTTCTTTCCTTCTTGGTGATGCTGACGCAAGAATAATACGCATTTGTGTCTCCTCTCTATTACATTACGTTTTACAATTCCACTGCTTTTTGCAATGAAAACGAATAAATTAATTTTTGTTTTAGTTTCTTTCCGGTCGCCTTGCACAACGCCTTCGCATACAGATCCAGCTGCACCTGATACCGCTCTGTCAGCTGGGATTCGCTGCTTACCGCATCCGTCTTATAATCCAAAATGACAAGCCTGTCATCCTCCATCCAGTATACGTCTACAATTCCCTGAATCAGCACTAGCTGCTCACTCGCTCCCTCATACACCTCAGATGCCGGGATTCCCATAACAAACGGCTGCTCCTTATACAGTTCCCCGCGCTGCTGTGCCTGCGCTATCCGCCGGGCAAGCGGGCTTTCCAGAAATTTTCCGATCATCCGTACGCTGACCAGTTCTTTCATTTCCTGTGTAATTCTCCGTTCGGCAAGCATATGCTCCATCTGCATACGTATATCCGCGATCCGGTCTTCGCTTTGGTCGCTCCGCACAAAATCTACTTCTTCCATAACTTTATGAACGGCGCTTCCACGCAGCGCACCTTTATGTTCCTGCTCCTGTTCCGTACGCATAAAAGCCGGCACCACACGTTCCTGCTCTTTTGCAAACCACTCTTCCTGCGGCAGAGCTTCCTCTTCCAATACGACCTGCTGGCGGCGTTTTAATTCCGTAACCGATATTTTAGTCTTTAAATCCGTATCCGATGCATACGGATACTTCCACGACAGCTTTTCATCCAGCTGCTGATACAGCTTTGGATCTGCGGTACGATACAGATTTTTCACCTGCATCTGATCCAGACGTTCGATCGCGGCCTCCACTGCCTCCTGCAGCAGCAGATCCTTTGTATCATAAGTACGCAGTTGCATTGCACCGCTGCCGTTCCCTATGCAGAGAAATACCCAATCCAGATAAGAAGACGCATGATATCTTGCAAAATAGTCCATCGGCCGATTCCTGTCACTGTCTGCTCTTACTGCCGGCAGCTCCTGTTTGACCGCCCCTGTCATAATCAGCTTTTCCTTTGCTCTCGTCAGTGCCACATATAACACCCGCAGCTCTTCTCCCTGATTTTCAATTCCGATTTCATTTTCTAATATTTTCTTGATAATACCGGACTTTCGAGTTCTTTTTTCGGTATCTATATAATCCAGTCCAATTCCGTGCTCCGGATGCAGAATCAGCCGGCTTCGTATGTCCTGTTTATTAAACTGCTTGCTCATACCGCTGACAAATACGATCGGAAACTCCAGCCCCTTGCTCTTATGAATGCTCATAATACGTACTACATCTTCATTTTCACTCGTAATATCAGCCTCGCCAAAATCAATTTCATATTTTTTTAACTTTTCAACATAACGTACAAAATGAAACAATCCTTTGTAGCTGGTCTTCTCATAAGCAATTGCTTTTTCCAGCAGCATGTCCACATTTGCCCGGCGCTGTTCCCCTGCAGGCATGGCCTGCACATAAGACGCATACCCTGTTTCCTGCAGCACAATCCGTATCAGCTGATGAATCGGCGTATACGGCGTCAGGCGGCGCAGCCTGTCATACCGTTCCAGAAACGCGGCTGCTTTCTGACGCAACTTTTCATCCGCATCATGATCATAAGCGTCACACCGTGCATAATCTTCCAGTGCCAGAAAGTAAAAATGTTCTTTGCTGGCCGCGCGAATCCGTGCCAGTTCTTCTCCGTTCATCCCGCCGATCGGAGAAGCCAGCACGGCGGCGGCAGGAATATCCTGCAGCGGATTGTCCAGTATCGCAAGCATGCTTAAAATCGTGCGTATTTCGACGGTGCCGAAATATCCGGTTTTGGAAGCCGTGTGAGCCGGAATGCCCGCTTCTGCGAATACTTTTAAAAACGTATCCGCCCATCCGCTCATACTGCGAAGCAAAATCACAATATCTTTGCAGCGCGCCTTTCGAAGCTGTCCGCTTTCCCGGTCCGTAACATACTGCGTCTCCAGCATTTCCCGGATGCGCGCCGCCGCCATACGCGCCTCCAGCTCCTGCCAGCCGTTCATCTGTGCCTGCGTCAGCTCTTCCTGCGATGCCTGCGCCAACAGCAGCTCGCTTTGAAACATCGACGCCTGTTCGTGTTCCGGATACGAAGCTCCCGCATACAGGGCGGCCTGTTCATCGTATTGTACATTTCCAATATCTTCCCGCATAATCCGGAAAAAAATATGATTAACCGTTTGTATGACCTGCGTCCGGCTGCGGAAATTTTTATGCAGATCTATTTTTTGCTTTGTACTTTCCTCACTCGAATACGTGTTATATTTTTGAATAAACAGCTCCGGCCTTGCCAGACGGAACCGGTAAATGCTCTGCTTTACATCTCCAACCATAAAAATGTTGTTTTCACCAAGTTCTTCCCGGGACACCGCCTTTAAAATCGTTTCCTGCACGTAATTGCTGTCCTGATATTCATCTATCATAATCTCTTCATATACTTCGCGCAGTTCCGCAGCGGCTGCGGTCGGCTTTCCCGTTTCCGCATCTACGAGAATGCGCAGCGCATAATGTTCCAGATCGGAAAAATCAAGCAGATTACGCTCTTCCTTTTTCGCGTGATACGCATTTGCGAATATCTGCGTCAGCCTTACAAGCGCTTCCACATCCGGCAGAATATTTTGCATATCCGCAATCATATGCTCCGCATCCTGATAAAAGTAAGACTCTTTTATTTTGGCCAGCGTATCTTTTACGATTTTACGAATGCTTTTTACCTCTTCCTGCTTTTCTTTGCTGCCGTCGTACTTGCGGTTCACACCCAGTTTTGTAAACGCAAGATCACACAGCTGCCTGCCATACTCTTCATAGGTTGCACAGGCACACAGCTGCGCCAGCTGCCGCAGGTCGTCCTCAATGGCAGCCAGATACATCTGCGGTCCGTCAAAATCCGTACAGAGCGCTTTTGCAAGTTCGATCTGCCCGTATAAATCCTGCATCACGGACGCCAGATAATGCAGCAGGCCACGCATCCACTCCTGCTCTTCAAACTGCTGCATCCGTTCTTTCGGATCGTCCGACATCCGGTAAAACTGCGGCAGTGACGCCAGCCATTTCTCCGGCCACGGATAACTTTGTGAAAAATCATACAGACGCATCATAAAATCGACCAGCGCCGCATCACTTTTTGCGGTCGCATAACGATCTGCCAGCCGCAAAAACCCTTCCTCTTTTTCCTGATAGCAGCATTCCATCACTTCCGCGGCCACATCCGCCTTTAACAGCTGCAGCTCCCCGGGATCCGCGATGCGAAACGACGGCTCCAGATCAATGGTCTGAAAATAATTGCGTACGACATACAGGCAAAAGCTGTCTATCGTAGTAATCTGCGCATTGTGCACAAGCGTCGCCTGCCGCTGCAGTCTGCTGTTTTCCGGTTCCGCTTCCAGTCTCTTTTCAATTGCCTGGCTGACGCGCTCACGCATTTCGGCTGCCGCTGCCTTTGTAAACGTCACGATCAGCATGCGGTCAATGTCTGCCGGATGGCGTACATCCAGTACTTTTTGCACAATCCGCTCTACGAGTACGGCCGTCTTGCCGGATCCTGCCGCTGCGGATACCAGCAGATTTCTGTTGCGCAGTGCAATGACCTGCTGCTGTTCTTTTGTCCATGTCATTCCCATTCCTTTTCTGCCCGCCCTTCTTCCATTTGTTTGATGATGTCTGACACCTGATCAAATTTTTCCAGTCTGCGATATGCAAATCCGTCAATTTTTTCATCAAATCCGCACACGCTGCGATACGGACAATATTCACATGGCGTCCGATCCCCCAGTTCATACGGATTCACCGCAATCTCTCCGCGCATCATACGCGTTCCAAGCTGTGCAATTTTATGATTCACATAATCCGAAATAACCTGAAACTGCTCCTGCGACGCCGCTTTGGAATTTTTCCGCAGCGTACCGTCTTTATTTTCGGTTACCGGCAATATATTGGAAGCCGACCGCATCGTATGATCCATCGCATGATACACCTGCGGATCCGCGTTGACATACCCGTCCAGCTTTAGCTTGGCAAAAATCTGCTCCCGAATCTCTTCCTCGGACAGCTCTTTTTCCGTATCCAGCAGCGGATCGTCTATGTGATAATAAAAAATTCCGGCCGGCCGGACCTGTTTATCCGGATACTTTGCACGCATCAGCTCCATAGCCGCATTCAAATAAACGACCAGCTGCAGCTGCAGGCCATGATACAGCGACACCAGCTGAAAACTGGTATTTCCGGATTTATAATCAATAACCCGCACATATACTTCTTTTTCTTTTTCCCAGACATCCATACGGTCTATCCTGCCCCGCAGACGCATTTCCTCCGCTTCACTCAGCCGAAAGCGAATCGCGTCCAAACGGTTTACATACTGAAACGACACCTCGTAATTTTCCGGTATAAAGCTGCCGCTTCGAATCTGCTGCCCCAGTACGTCTACCGTACGATTCAGCACCTTTTCCATACGACGTACCAGATAAATATTGCGTTCACCGTCTGCGAGCGCCGTATTCTGACATGACGCAACCGCCTGTTCGATCGCTTCCTTCGCATACTGACCCTGGTGTTCTTTTGTCATGCCGAACCAGTCGTCCCCTGCTTCCTGCATCTTTCCTGCAAACCGTTCCAGCGCATCATGCAAAATCGTTCCAAAATCTACCGGTTCGAATTCATTTAACTGACGCCTGGCCAGATGCAGGCCATACTGCAGAAAATGCGCAAATGCACACCCGGCAAACCGTTCCAGACGCGTGACCGAATGTTCCAGAACCGTCCCGTACAGCTTATGGCAGATATCCGTACTAAGACCGGAATCCCGATGCACAAAAAAAGCTGCTTTTACATAATCCATAACCGTGTCTGCCCATTGCTGCCGTTTCATATACCATGCATACAGCGCTTTCCACTCCTGCGAAGCCTCGTTGTTTTTTGCCTGTGCCAAACCGCTTAAAAAATACCGCATACTGCTTTGCGCCGTCGCCGTCAGATCTTCCTGCGGTGTTAAAACCGTAAGCTTCGGAAACATTTTTAACAGCACCCCGATCAGATAAGACCTACGCCTTGTGTCCCCTTCCTGTCCTGCCTGTGAACAGGTCAGATACAGCCGGTCCGACGGCTTTGTCAGATTCAGATACAAATAAAACTTCTGAATAAAAGCCTTTTCTCTGGGCGTAGGGGCCAGCGTCAGCTTGAAATTCGCCAGCTTTTCCCGCTCAAATTCGGAAAGAATCCCGCTGTCCGTTTCATTTTTAGGTATCAGGCCATCGTTTACCCCGATAAAAAACAGTACTTTTATATGTTCCAGACGCGTCCGTTCGATATCGCCAAACAGCACCCGGTCAAAACCCGGCGGAATAATGCCCACTTTCGAAGCTTCCAGTCCCGCATCTAAAATCTCCGCATACTCTTTGTCCGACACGATTTCTTCTCCAAGCAGTTTTACCATCTGATCAAACAGCTGCATTACAATCCCGTAAATCTGCTCGTTTTCCCTTGCCTGTGCAAGCTGCCCTTCCTGTTCAAACCGTTCTTTCCATGCCATAATCTGTTCCTGCATTTGCAGTCGGACAAGCAGTTCATACAATGCCGCTGTTCGTTCCCGTACCGTGACGTCTTTTTTATGAAATGTCTCGTGAAACGGCAAAAAAATGTCCAAAAACACTTCGCGTGCCTCATTTAATTCTTCCAGTTCCGCTTCTTCCAGCCACGCAGCCGGCCGCACCCAGCTTTTTTTCCACCGGCCAAAGCCGCGGATTCCATATGCAAGCAAATAATTTTCCATCAGGTCCATCATTGTCGCATCCATGCCGCTTAGTCCGCTTTTAAAATACCGCATCACACTCTCATAAGAATAATCGGACGTCTCCATTTCCAACACCGCACGCAAAAGTTCAATCATCGGATGAAACAGTATATTTTTCTTTTGATCAATAAAAATCGGAATATCATACAGCGTAAAAATCTCCTCCGCATAGTTCGCGTACGAAGGCACATCCCCTGTTACAACCGCAATATCAATATACCGGTAATGCTCCTGTGACACGAGCCTTCGTATCTCTCCGGCCACATAACGAAGCTCGTTTTTCGGCTGAAACAGACTGCAGATCTTTATTTCCTGCTGATCTTTCGCATATTTTTTCGGACAGCTTCGAAACAGGTTCTGCTCCAGATGGAAAATGGCAGGCGCTTTTGCATACCGTTTCTCGCGTCCATGCCCAAGCATCACCGGCTCGTCCATCTCAATATGCTGTCTTGCGGCAATCTCACATATGCTGCCGACCGTTTTTTTACTCAGATAAAATAAATCCTGAACATCCGCTCTGCCGTACAAAGGCTCCCGTGCATCTACCGTCACCGCAATCTGCACACGCTCCGCCAGCACGAGCAGCTCTTCCAGAAATTCATTCTGCACCGGCGTAAATCCGGTATATCCATCCAGCACAACGATGCTGTCACGCAGCATCTGCGACTGCGGAGCTACTTTTGTCAGCAAACTGACAATCTCATCCGCCGTTACATACCGACCTTCCAGAAAATCCCGATATCCCCGGTACAGCGTTACAATATCATCCAGCTTGTACCAGAGCGACTGTTTTTGTTCAAGTTCGTCTCTTACCTGCTCCAGCTGTTCCTGCGTCACATGATATTGCGTCAGCTCCGAAATCAGCGACTTCATCTCGCTGATATAACCCGTCTTTCGCATATTCGCGCCAAGCAGACGAAGCCTGTTTTCCAGCTCCGATACGACCTTACGCAGCGCAAGATTTTTTCCTGTTTCTTCCAATACGACAAAATCCATCATGCCAAGATCGTCAAATACCCGATAAGCAAGACGCTGAAAGCTTAACACATCAATATTTAAAATGGCATGCGCCGGATGCCTGTCCACAAATTCTTGCTGTGTCTGCATCGTAAACTGCTCCGGCACTAAAAACAGAAAATCTTTCTGCGGATATTTACGTGCCTGCTCCAGCACATGCTCATACAGCCAGACCGACTTTCCGCTTCCCGAATTACCAAAAATAAATTGTAATGACATTGCCCACTCCTTCCGTTCTGTGCTGACAGCAACGAAGACGCTCCAAAGAAAGCCCGTACCGTTTGTACATACTGCCTTCTTTTGAAGCGTCTGTTTATGCTGTCGCACAGATGTTTATAATTTTGTAAAAATTTCCGTCTCGTGCTTTAATTTCGTTGCTATTCCCTTATTTTCACTCATCTGAGCGTTAATGCTGTCCATATCTGCCACAAGCACCTGCATATTCTCAGCCGTACCGCTCACACCGCTTACCCCTTCATCAATTGCGACACTGATTGTATGGATGGATTCTGCAATTTCCGATACCGATCCTTTCAGATTGTCCGTCCTTACATCAAATTCCCGCATCACTTCTTCGATATAAGTCGCATTCTGCTTATATTCATCTCCCGTTAATACAAACGACTCAAACTCCGGCAAAATCGACTCATTCATATATGCCACCAGACTTCTGGCATGCTCGGCCAGATTATGTACCGCCTCCGTCACGATAACGTTAATTCTTTGAATATTATTTGCGGATTCCCGCGTAGCTGCTGCCAGCTGACTGATCTCACCTGCGACAACCGCAAACCCTCTTCCTGCTTCCCCGGCTCTTGCAGCTTCAATCGAAGCATTCAGTGCAAGCAGATTGGTCTGACTCGCTACATTTAAAATATCACTCGTCAGCGTATTTACCTGATCGACACTTTTACTGTTTTCAATCGCCTGATTTAATACGGATAAAATTTCATTGATTTTCACACTCGTTGTTTCCATATTATTCCGCGCTTTGCCGGCCATTGTCTCCGCATGCTCTTTCATATTCTTAGAGTAATCGTTGATTTCCGTCGTCCGTTCCGCTATACTGATCACTTCTTCATTGACCGACTCGGCACTTTCACTGATTGTCTGCGCATTGTTCGACACGGCTTCCATCGTAGCAGAGAGTTCTTCGGTAAGTGCGGACATCTCCGATACACTGTTGTTCGACGTTACGACATTATCCATAACTTCCGATACGACCATATCCATCTTTTGCGAATTATCCGTAATAATGCGGAATATATTCTGCAGCTTTTCCAGAAAGATATTAATCCCGTCTCCAAGCGCCCCGATTTCATCGTTGGAAACAATGCTGACACGTCTTGTAAGGTCACCCTGTTTCCGATCAATGCCATGAATAATATCCGTCAGTTCATGTTCCGCCTTTACAATCGGATGCAGCACATGCCGGTTGGAACTGTATATCGCGTACAAAATCGCAAGCAGGCTGACAATAATCGTAACGCTGTTTGTAACTCTGCTGAATGTGTATACGTCTGCAAGCTGCGTCCTTGCTGACTGTGCCGCTTCTTTTGCATGTTCTTCAATCACACCGATATCATTCAGAATCTTCTCCACACATGGAGAAACTTCCGTACTCGCCGCAGTATTTGCCTGTGAACGCTGTAAATTTGCACCAAATGCACATACGCTTCGAAGCGCCAGCTTCAGCTCTTCAAACTGTGCGGTCATTTCCTGATAAAACTCCTGATCTTCCTCATCCAGGTACTGCTCATAGTTCTTTAAACTTTCTGCCAGTACCACCTCATTCTGCTTTATCGTATTTACGGTGTCAATCATCGTATTCGCATTAATCGCCACCGCATGTGACAGTCCCAGATTGTGCAGCTGCTGCACCTGTTCTTTTATAGAGCTTAATTCGGTAAGGCTTGTCATATAATGGTCTGCAATCCGTGCCGCATTGTGATTTACTTTCCGGATGTTCATCATTGCGGTAATATTGGAAACAATGGCTACAATGCCCAGAATCAAAACCGGCAGCATAATGCGCACTTTAATGCTGCCATGCCTTTTTGTTTCGTATCCATGTAAGCGTCCCTCCTGTTATTCCTGTGCACCCTATTCCGTAATTCTTTCTACCATCTGATCCAGCAAATCCTGCAGCGGTATATGGCTTGGATTGCCTGCTGCCATCGTATTGCCAAACTCCGTAACCGGGGCCCAGTACTTCTGCCCGACTTTCTGTAAAACACCAAACTCAGCCTGAGCCAATGCCGCCGAGATAGCCGCATTGTTTGCTATCGCATCGGAAGCAGACGCATTTTTATTGGAAGGTCCGCGTTCTGCCCGTTCAAAACGCAGCTTTTGACACTCTTCTCCTGACAGATATTCCGCAAGTCGTTCCGCCCACGCTTTGTGCTTTGAATATGAATTTACACCCAAAATCCGGTATCCGGTAAAGGATGCCATCTGTATCTGTCTGCCGGCACACGTATAAGTCGGCATCTTACAGGCCCCGTAATCTTCTCCAAACGCCTGCTTTGCGGCAGGAATATCCCATACACCGCTGACTGCCGCAATCGCCGTACCGTTTTTCATTGCATCCGCAGCAGACTGCGTACTTAAAAATCCCGGATTTTTGGCAATCGCAAGCATTCCCTTTGCTACATCCTCTCCGGTAATCTTACCTTCTGTCGTATTCCAGTCACAGATATTTGTCAGTCCGTCTTCATGCAATGTCAAGTTCAGACCCGTATTACCAAAAAAAGAATACAAATACCAGCCGCTGGACCAGTCCATGACAAACTTTTTGCCATTCTGTGCACAAACTTCCAAAATACGGTCCAGTGTCTTTACATCCTGATCCGTAAAATACGCTTTGTCATAATAAAGAAAATATCCGTTATCAGCCGTAAGCGGATACGCATACATCTTTCCTTCCAATGTAACGGCTTCTACCGCTCCTTCCAGATTGGCAGCCGCAATCGTATCTGCGTTCGAGATCTCTTCCAGTACACCGGAGGCTGCCATCGTCAGCAGCTGGTCGTCAGGCATGCAGAATACATCCGCTCCGTTGTTCACATCTTCCAGAAATACATTTTTACAGTCGGCTGCCGCAATCGGTTCATATTCCACTTTAATCGCAGCCTCACTTTTATGATCATCTGCAAATGTCTCAATCAACTCCTGAAACAGTGCCATTTCATCCTCATCACACCAGAATTTCAAATTTACATTTCCGCTTTTATCGGCAGTTTCCTCCAAACTCCTGTCATCTGTCACCGTATCTGCCTTCTGCGTCTCATCCTCAGACTTTTTGCCGCAACTTGCAAAACAGGCGGATGCAAGTACGGATGCCGTCAGCATAAATACGAATTTCTTCTTCATACACCGCTCTCCTCTTTCCTGTCATAATGTTACCTATATAAAAATTCCTTTTCTATAAAATAAATATCCCTGTATCATAGAATAACAGATTTCATACAAAAATTCTACTATCTTTTGTGGAAAACTTACATAAAAATTGCAAAAAAAGATTGGAAAAAGAGTAAAACAATCATTTTAAAAATTTTTCAAAAAAAGGCTTGTATTTTTTTCCTGGTTGTGTTAAAGTAATTAAGTCGTAAGGACAAGTGACAATGACAGTTGTATATGCCAATATGGCTCAGTTGGTAGAGCAACGCATTCGTAATGCGTAGGTCGGGGGTTCGAGTCCCCCTATTGGCTTTTTTCTATGAATCCGTAGTTCGGGTTCATTTATTTGATTACGGAGGAAATTTGTATGAAACCTGCAGCACTGGCAAAAACACTGGAAGAAATGATTCAGGAAACAAAAAAAGGTCATCTGGACTGGCTGATTGAACTTCAGTCCACGGACGGTCTTGCACCATCTTTAAAGCAGCGGATTACGGAAGACGACAAAGAGTGGGTCGTAGACGAATGCTTTATTTCGTTTTACTGCAAATACCATGGCAAAGATTACCTGATGATTACTTATGAACATATCAAACAGCACGGCGATCAGGTTCGTTCCGACAATCTGATTTTCATGCCGCCGTTAAACGTACGCTATTTCGATGTCGGCATCCTCTCTCCCTACATTGTAGACGCAGACGCGGTATTGCTGGACAGATTCCATCAGTTATGGCTGCTTATGCTGGACAGCTCCAAGAAAAAAGACGGACACGTAACGTTTAAAGTTTTTGATCCTTATGAATAACCGATTTCTGCAAAAGGAACATGCGATGCATGTTCCTTTTTTTACCGTTAAAAAAATATATATATAAAATATATGAAAATAGATATTGACATTTCTTCATTTTTCTTACATAATAGACTTCGTCTTGTTTATTATTAGTAAACACAAAATTCATTATTACATTTACACAAGGAGGCACTTTATGGATATCGGACACCGTATGAAAGAGCTCCGCATCCAGTACGGACTCACACAGCAGGAACTGGCAGACCGCTCCGAGTTATCCAAAGGCTTTATTTCGCAGCTGGAACGTGGCCTGACTACCCCTTCCATCGGCACTTTATTAGATATTATTCAATGTCTGGGTACGACCCCGGCGGAATTTTTACCGATGACGAGCCGGAACAAATCGTTTTTTCACCGGAAGATTATTTTGAAAAAATCTACAAAAAACGCAGCTGTCTGGTAGAATGGCTCATCCCAAACGCACAAAAAAATGCAATGGAGCCCGTACTGCTGACCTTAGCCCCCGGAGGGAAATCCGAGACTCTTGCGCCAAAGGAAAGCGAAGAATTCGGATATGTACTAAGCGGCACAATCCGGCTGCATTACGGTACAAGAAGTTACATCGTCCATGCAGGAGAATCTTTTTATTTTACTGCCGGCAAAAAGCATTTTATCGAAGCATATAAAGAAGAAGCGAAGCTGATCTGGGTCAGCACACCGCCCTGCTTCTAATTTGAATTTGATTTGGGAGGTCTACTTATGGAAAAAGAATTGATTGAACTGTCACATATTTCAAAATCCTTTGACGGAGAGCTTATTTTAGACGATTTAAATCTGACGATTCATGAAAATGAATTTGTCACGCTGTTAGGTCCTTCCGGATGCGGCAAAACAACGACGCTGCGGCTGATCGGCGGATTTGAAACACCGGACACCGGCAGAATTATTTTTGACGGTACGGATATTACCGCGCTTGCGCCAAATGAACGCAAGTTAAATACCGTATTTCAGAAATACGCGCTGTTTTCCCATATGTCGATTGCGGAAAATATCGCTTTCGGCCTGAAAATCAGTAAAAAAAGCAAGGAATACATTCATGATAAAATTAAATACGCGCTCAAACTCGTCAATCTGGACGGTTTTGAAAAGCGCAGCGTCGATTCTTTAAGCGGCGGACAGCAGCAGCGCATTGCCATTGCGCGTGCCATTGTAAACGAGCCAAAAGTGCTGCTGTTAGACGAACCGCTTGGCGCACTGGACCTGAAAATGCGTCAGGATATGCAATATGAGCTGATCCGGCTGAAAAACGAACTCGGCATTACTTTTATCTATGTCACCCATGATCAGGAAGAAGCGCTTACGATGTCGGATACGATCGTCGTGATGAACCAGGGTTATGTCCAGCAGATCGGAACGCCTGAGGACATTTATAACGAACCGGTCAACGCATTTGTCGCAGACTTTATCGGCGAAAGCAACATTATTGACGGCATCATGGTACGTGATAAACTGGTACGCGTTTTGAATACGGATCTGGAATGTGTGGATACCGGCTTTGGCAGCAATCGGCCGGTAGACGTCGTTATCCGTCCGGAAGATCTGATTATTACGGATCCGGACGACGGATTTTACCGCGGCATTATCACCTCCGTCATATTTAAAGGCGTACATTACGAAATCGAAGTAGAAGCAAACGGATATGAATGGCTGATTCATACGACAGAATACCATGAGCAGGGAAAACCGGTCGGACTGCGGGTCATTCCTTTTAATATACAGATTATGAACAAACCGGAATCCAGTGACGAAAAGGTGGTGGAGACAGATGCGTAGATTCGGAAAACAATTACTGGCAGGCCCTTATCTCGTGTGGATGATCGGATTTATACTGCTGCCGCTGCTGTTAGTCGTATATTACGCCTTTACGAATTCCGCAGGCAATTTTACACTGGCAAACATCAGTTCCATTTTTCATAAGGTTCATATGAAATCACTGGGCCTGTCAATCAAAATTGCACTGCAGTGCACGGTCATCTGCCTGCTGCTCTCCTACCCGCTGGCAATGATTTTAAATAAGCTGCATGTCCGGCACCAGAACTTTATCGTATTTATTTTTATACTGCCGATGTGGATGAACTTTTTATTACGAATACTTGCCTGGCAGTTATTACTTTCAAATAACGGCATTATTAATGCGGTACTTGATTTTTTTCATCTTCCGAACATTTATATTTTAAATACGCCGACTGCTGTTTTATTCGGTATGGTATATGACTTTTTGCCTTATATGATTCTGCCGATTTATAATGCCATGTCCAGAATCCGCAAAGATCTGATCGAAGCGGCCCAGGACCTGGGAGCCAAAAATTATGTTATTTTTATCCGGATTATCCTGCCGCTTACGCTTTCCGGAGTAATGAGCGGCATCATTATGGTTTTTGTACCTGCCCTGACCTCTTTTGCAATTTCCAACCTGCTGGGAGGCGGCAAAGTATTGCTGATCGGCAATATTATCGAAGCTGATTTTATGCAGTTTTTCAACTGGAATCTGGGCGCCGGACTCTCGCTTGTACTGATGGTATTTGTCATTGCGAGCATGGCTGTAATGAATAAACATTCCGATGATGCCGGCCAGACCGCAGTATGGTAAGAAACAGTCATACAGGAGGGATTACGCATGGTTAAAAAAAGCCTGGAACGGATGTATCTGGCACTGATTTTTTATTTTTATATCTTCCAATTGCAGTGCTGATCGTTCTTTCTTTTAACAATTCCAAGTCCAGAGTCTTCTGGGGCGGATTTACACTGAAATGGTATCGGGAACTGTTTGCCAGCAGTATGATCATGAACGCATTTCAAACGACAATTGTTGTGACGCTTCTGGCGTCCGTTATTGCCACACTGCTTGGCACAATGGCTGCCATCGGCATTCATGCCATGAAAAAAAACAACCGCGCCCTGATGCTTGGCGCGACCAATATTCCTTTGCTGAACGCGGATATTGTAACCGGTATTTCAATGATGCTTATATTTGTCCGATTTACGAGTCTGGGTCTGCATACCGTACTGATTGCGCATATTACATTTAACGTTCCTTATGTCATTTTAAATGTACTGCCAAAGCTGGGCCAGACGAGCAAATCGACTTACGAAGCCGCTCTGGACCTTGGCGCAAAACCGGTTTATGCATTTTTTAAAATCATCTGGCCGCAGATCGCTCCGGGTGTGCTTTCCGGCTTTTTAATGTCCGTCACCATGTCATTAGATGATTTCAGCATTACGTATTTTACAAAAGGCGCCGGCGTCAACACGCTTTCGACCATGATCTACACGGAACTGCGCAAAGGCATCGTACCGCAGATGTACGCGCTCTCGACCATTTTATTTTTATCGCCTTTGCACTGCTGCTTGTAATCAATTTCCGTTCGAACCGCGCCGTAAAGCAGCTGGAACAGCGTATCTGAGAGGAGGAGACCGCTATGAAAAAATGGCTTACTGTTTTTACCGTTGTCTGCTGTCTGATCATGCTGACCGGATGCGGCAAAGAACATGATCCGAATACCGTTACGATCTTAAACTACGGAAAATATTTTGAACCCGGCCTGTTAGACCAATTTGAGGCCGAAACCGGTATTACGGTCAAATATGAGGAATACGAAAGTCCGGAAGAAATGTACGCAAAATACAAAGCCGGCTCCATTCACTATGATGTGGCATGTACGTCCGATTACATTATTCAAAAGCTGATTCAGGAAGGTGAAACGTTACCGATTGATTTTGAAAACGTCCCTGAATTTGCCAATATTGACGAAACGTATCTGGATTACTGCAAAAATTTCGACACTGACAACAGCCGTACCATCCCTTACTTTTTTGGAACGGTCGGCATTTTATATAATAAAACACTGGTCGATGCCGCGCAGACAAACAGCTGGAACATTCTCTGGGACAAGCGGTATTCCGGACAGATCATTATGGAAAACAGTGTTCGTGACACTTATATGGTCGCGGAAAAACTGCTCGGCGCATCCTGCAACACAACGGACCGTGATATTTTAGACCGCTCACTGGAGCTGCTGCTGGAACAAAAACCACTCGTATATTCGTATTTAAGTGACGAAACCGCAGACTGGATGGCTGCCGGCAATGCCGCGCTTGCAGAAGTTTATTCCGGAGAAGCGGCTTATGCGGAAAGCCTGAACAGCGATCTTGCCTACACCGTTCCCAAAGAAGGTTCCAATATGTGGGTAGACGCCTGGTTTATTCCTAAGACATGCCGGAATAAAAAAAATGCGGAGCTGTTTTTAAATTACCTGTGTCGGGCGGACGTGGCTATGACGAATTTTGATTACGTTTATTACGCAACGCCAAACAAAGCCGTCTATGACATGCTTGACCCGGAAATACAGCAGAATGAAACGATCTTTCCGCGGAAAGAAACACTGGATAACTGTGAATTTTTTCAGCCTCTGGATGAAATTACCACCAACTATTATACGGAGCTGTGGGAAGCGCTGAAAGCCTATTAAAAACAGACGTAGGAATTTCCGATTGACGGTATGGGCCTGCAATCCCATACCGTTTTTTTATCCGCTTTTAAAAAAACTACTTGCAATTTTGAATCAAACATGATATGGTAAATTCACGCAAATACCTGTCAGTATTCCCGCATGTGTTTTCTTTCTGCCATGCAGACATGTGCAAATGACACCATCTGCTTCTTTCCATCCGTAGAAACTTTCCAACAACATTTTCTAAACAATACTTCCCAAAATCAGTCGCTTTACAACTTTTCTAACGATAACCAATGGAGGAATCATATGAACTACGAAGAATTTAAATCAAACATACTTGAAAGAATGAAACAGCTGCTTGAGCCGGATACTACCGTATCTCTGCAGACGATCTGCAAAAACAACGGTTTAAAGCTTGACGGACTGATTATTTCCAACAAAACAAGCAATATTTCGCCAACTATTTTTCTGAATCCATATTATGAAAAGCAGAATTTTTCCCTGATTTTGACGCAATTTGTCAGGATATCGCGCTGACATACAGGCAAAACCGCTCTACGGAACGGATTGATGCACAATTTTTACCAACTATACGTATATCCGCAGTCACATTGCCTATCGTATTATCCATTATGAAAAAAATAAGGAACTGCTGGAAACAGTCCCTTATATACGATACCTGGATCTTGCTATAGTCTTTTACTGCCTTTTGCAAATGTCCGAAAGCGGCAATGCTACAATTCTGATACATACAAACCATTTAAAACTGTGGAATATTACGACCGAACAGCTCTATGCACAGGCATGCCGGATAACTCCTCAGCTTCTGCCTTATGACTTTCGGAATATGACATCCGTTCTTTCCGGTCTGCCCCATACACCGGTTTCCGTTGATCTTGGCAGTACAAAAGCTGCGTCCTTCTGCCCGATGTATGTACTGACTAATGCCCGGAAACTATATGGTGCAAGCTGCATCCTCTATCCGGGGCTGCTGGAATCCATATCGGAAAAACTGGATTCCGATCTGTTTATTCTTCCAAGCAGCATTCATGAAGTCATCCTTCTGCCTGCCTCCAACCGCAGCTATTCCAAAGAACTGGCCGACATGGTAGCTCAAATCAACGAAACGGAACTGACTACGGATGAGGTGCTAAGCAGCCGAATTTATTACTATTCCAGAGCGGAACAGGCGCTTGGCATTTGTTCCTGAATCTGTTCTTCTTATTATTGCAGCATATCATAGATTTTCTCATATTCTCCAGCCGAGTGAGCCCAGGAAAAATCCTGCATCATACCGCGCACCGCAATCTCATTCCAGTCTTCTCTGTGGTTATAATACACATCCATTGCATAATACAGCGCGGAAAGCATTTCCTTCGACTGAAAGTTACAGAAGCTGAATCCGGTTCCCGTCCGGTCATACCGATTATATGCCTCTACCGTGTCTTTTAATCCTCCGGTCTCGCGTACGATCGGAACCGTTCCGTAACGCATGCCGATCAGCTGGCTGAGTCCGCATGGTTCAAACAAAGACGGCATTAAAAACGCATCGCAGGAAGCATAGATTCTGTGTGCCAGCTCTTCCGAATAACAGATGTTTGCCGATAGCTTCTCTTCGTACTTCCATGCATAGTGCCGAAACATATTTTCATAATTCGTCTGCCCCGTTCCAAGCACTACAATCCAAATTCGTGCATTGGAAAGCAGCTCATCCAATACCGCTTCAATCAGATCAATGCCTTTTTGATTTGTCATACGGGTGACAATCCCCAGCATCATCGTTCCGTCATCCACTTCAAATCCAAGCTGTTCGCAGAGTCTGCGCTTATTTGCGAGCTTGCCTTCCACCATGTCGTCAGACCCATACCGCTGCCAGATATAAGCATCCGCCTGCGGATTGAAGACATCATAATCCAGTCCGTTTATAATCCCGTATAAATCTCTGTGTCTGGCACGCATCAGGCCATCCAGTCCTTCTCCGCCTCCGGGTGTTGTGATCTCGTAAGCATATGTTTTGCTGACTGTCGTTATCACATCGGAATATACGACTCCACCTTTTAAATAATTGGCTTCTCCGTACGACTCCAGCTTATCTGCGGTAAACAGATGTTCCGGCAGTCCTGTAATATCCTTCACCGCCTGCATAATCCAGCGGCCCTGATACTGCAGATTATGTATCGTAAAAATCGTATGGATTCCCTGATAAAATTCATCTTTTTGATATTCATTTTTCAAATACACCGGAATCAGACCGGTCTGCCAGTCGTGGCAATGCAGGATATCGGGCCGGAACTGAATAACCGGCAGCGCCTCCAAAACCGCCTTTGAAAATAAGCAAATTTTTCCACATCCTCATAGATGTTGTTATAGGGCTTTGCTCCTGCAAAATAATACTCATTATCAATAAAATAGTAAGTAATCCCCTCCACTTTTGTCTCAAGTACGCCTACATACTGACTCCTCCAGCTGAGTCTGACATAGAAACGGGATAGAAAATGCATCTGTTTTTTGAACTCTTCATCCATGCAGACATATTTCGGCAGAATAATGCGCACTTCATACTTTGATTTGTCAAAATACTGAGGCAGCGAACCTGCCACATCTGCAAGTCCTCCTGTTTTAATAAAAGGTACTGCCTCTGATGTTACAAATAATACTTTTTTCATGAAAATTCCTCCGAAAGGTATAATGTCATCATTTCCTTAATGACATTATACTCTATTTCGAGCGGTATTCCAACCTAATTTTATCTGCAATCAGTGCAATAAATTCGGAATTTGTCGGTTTTCCCTTTCCATTATTAATCGTATAGCCAAACAGCTCGTCAATTGTATCCATTTTCCCCCTTGACCACGCCACTTCGATCGCATGACGGATTGCCCGTTCCACTCTGCTTGGTGTCGTCTGATATTGTTTTGCAATGGTTGGATATAAGATTTTTGTAATAGAATTGAGCATCTCGATATCGTTCACCGACATCATAATTGCTTCCCGCAAATACTGATACCCTTTAATATGTGCCGGTACACCGATCTCATGAATAATATTGGTAACATCCGCTTCCAGATCCCTTTCCACCGGTTCCTGATATTTCTCATAAGCATTGGCTTTCCTTGGTTCATTCACCCGCTTCATACTGCGATCATGAACCAGCTTAATCTGATTAATGACCATTTCGTTATCAAATGGTTTCATAATATAGTAATCTGCCCCAAGACTAAATGCATCTTCTGTAATCTTCTCCTGCCCGATTGCACTGATAACAATAAATGACGGATGTTTCCTGAGTGAGTGGTCATTATTGATTTTCGTCAGTACACCAAGTCCGTCCAGTTTTGGCATTACGATGTCTAACAGCACTATATCGGGTTCTTTTGTACGAATCATTTCGCAAGCCTCAACGCCGTCTTTCGCTGTTCCTACAACGTTCAGCTCCTTATCACTTTTAACAATTTCTCCTAAAAGCTGTACCATTTTTCGTTATCATCTGCAATTGCTACGTTTAATTGAGCCATTGATTTAACCTCCTAATATCGTCAATAACTTTGTGAAAAATACAGAATTTTAGAAAAAGACAGGATTCTTCTGTCTCCTTATCATAAAGAAACAGTTTCAATGAAAATTGTCGAATTTTGTCATTAACGCTGTTATTTTCACAAAATTTACATTATTATACGATTTCATTATGGCTCATTTTATCAGCCTAAGTATATAGTTTAATTTTTTTCCTCCCAATATACCACTACAAAAAAACAGTTTATTTTCATTTCTGAAAATAAACTGTTTTCCGAAGCAATCACGATGCCGTTCCACTCTTCAAGCCACACTCCGGACAGCTGCCAGCCCCATCATATACACATCCGCAGCGCCTGCAGCCGATCCTTGTCTGTTGTTCCAATGTATCATATGTTAACTTTTCACATACCGGATACTCCCTGATCTGCCGGATAAACCAATCCAGCGTTTTTGCCCAATCCTGTAAATGATCGGTATTCACCGCATATGGGACTTTATGCTTCGTTCCGTCAGCTTCTTCCACAATCAAAGATTTGTGATTTAAAAGTCCCGTATACACATACACGGAGCTTATCTCAGCAAACTTAATGCGATAACTGCTTAAACGAGTACTGTAAAAAATATGTTCCATCGTCAGCAGCAGTCCGTCCCTGCCGTTGCCCTCCTTTGACGTGTCCGCCATAAAAATCGGATGCTCAAACATTCCCTTTTTCCGGACAAAAGATGCCAGCGCATTCTCAATCTTTTTTTGTCCTCCGGACAGCCTGCTTTTTTCAGCATTTGTTCCACAGGATAAAATAGTGTCTTGGATTTTCACGCAGAACAGGATCCATATTGTTTTTCAGCATTTTGACAAAATTCCCGCACTCACGCAGACTAATCTCTTCCAAACGCCTTGATACTACAATATGTGCACCGGCTCTTAACTTCGGCAGAAAACTTTCCTGCGCAATCATCTCATACAGCGAAGCTGCCGTCTCAAAATCCATAGCGTTCACATTTGACAGCAGCTTTTTCAATCTTGCTTTGTCAAATTCTGCAATCCGGTTCAAAATCTGATCTACATATGGCGCCGCATTTTCTCTGGCAAAATTCTGTTCTTCGATACACTTTAACAGCTGTATATAATCACCGCGACACTTTTTGGGGGACTGCATAAGCATATTGCTGATTTCTTTAATCTCCAGCGTTTCCCGCATCTTATCCAGCGGTTGTTTGTATTCTTCCAGATCAAGCGCTTCATAAGGAGCCAGCTTTTCCATAAGTTCTTTGTATTCTTCCCGCTCCATATGCGGCGGCGCCTGCTCCATAATCTCCCGTACTTCCTGCATGCCATATTGTATGCGACATTCCTGCAGTTTTTCCAAAGCGGTCTGTTTTGTCTTTTCAAACAGCTCTTCCTTTTCGATTTTCCTGATCATCGTTTGCACATGTGCATACGTTGCATGCGCCGCAACCTTTAGTTCTTCTTCTATCTGCCGCATTTTTTCACGGCATTCATGTTCCTGAACCGGCAGACAGAGCTGTTCTTTTTCCTGTGCATTTAAGAGTCTGTCATTACGGATATCCCGCAGCAATGATTTTTTCTGCCACAGCGATAAACGGCTCAGAACACCGATTCTGGCATGATATTTTTCAATTCTCTGTGCCACCGCCTGACTGTCCCTTTCCGGATCGGGTGCCGCAGTCTCTGCCTTTGCCCTTTTGCCATCTTCTTCGGCCCCGGAACTTTCCGTCCTGACAGCAGGCAGCCTGAGCACAGAGTCTTTCACTGCAGTCTGCGGATTTGCTTTTTTCTCATATGCAATCATCGCATCCGCAACATCTTCATATGTAATACGAATACCTGCCTGATAAAACTCCAGCTTTTCAGCCGTAAATACGAGATCAATCCGATAGGTTCCCAATATTTCGCCAAACAGCCGTTCCAGTTCGGCCACATCTTCCTGCGCATCAACTCCCGTCAGAATTCCCCATTTATGAAAAACAAAAACGGTCATGGCAATCAGGTCTTCCAGTCCTTTATAATTCCGGACATCCAGCCCTTCCTCATCTTCCACCGGAAGATCGAATAACTTTACCTCTGCCTGGCGAATATCATAGTGAAAACATAAAGAACGCACAAATCCTTCCAAAATCAAACGATCTCCCATCAAAATAAATCGGCCGCTCCATACTACCTGCTTATTTATTTCCTGTATCAAATCGTTAAATACCTGTCTTTGCTCTTGATTCGCATGCAACACCAGCATTTAAGACACCTCTCTTTGTATTATAACTACCCCGTTCAGACTGACAGACCTGTTACGCATCATCTGAAATATTTCCAACGAGTTTTATTATAACACAAAAAATGATGAATGAAAAGCAATTACGCCAACCTTTATTTTATCTCCGCACCGGTATCCATATCATATCGAAGCTCTTCGATGATGGTTCCCGTATCATATTCTGTCTTTGTATAAATAATCTCACGTGCCTTTTCATCCGTCTTTGTTTCATACACATAACGCACTCCGTCTTCTATTTTTTCCACATTGCCGATAAAATACGGATAATTCATGCTCTTACCCTTAGCCGTCTCATCCAGTTGATTGGATACCTGGGCGCTGACTCCTGCATCTGTCAACAGCTTATGCTCAACATCCGCATATTCGCCTGTCTGTGCCGTTCGATTGATTTCTTTCAAATACTTCTCTGCATAGGCTTTCTCCTGTCTGCTTAGCTCTTCGCTTATTTCATCGGTAACAGAAATACATGCCTCCTGCAGGGACTCAGGAAACATCTCACGAATCGACAGTAAATAATAGCCTCCGTCCCTCGGCCACTCCATATCTTCCAATACATATCCATTCCGTTCATCTCCGGAAAATTTTATGACCGCAGGAATCACGCCGGTTCCCGAATCTTTGATAAACCGTCCGTTCTCAAACGCATACTCGCCATACATGGTCAGAACATATACGGTCAGCAGTCCGTTCTCCTCTTCCTGTCCCAGAATCTTATGTCCTTCTGCCACACATTCTCCGCCCGAATAGCGTTCTTTATTTTCCGATAAAATTGCCTGCCCAACCGCCTGTTCCAAATCCGCATGATCGGAAGTCACCTGCTTGGAATTCACTTCCGTTTTATCCGGTTGATCGGACGCAGCTGCATCCTGGCCTTTGCTGTCTGATTCCGGCAATCCATTTTCTTTGATCGGTTCCTGTCTGTTTGTTTCCTGTCTGTTTGTTTCCTGTCTGTTTGTTTCCTGTCTGTTCGTTCCCTGTGCCGGTTTCGCCGTACTCACGCTTACAAAGCATAAAACAGACAGCACACCCACCAAAATGCAGCCCGATACCGCAACTTTTTGCTTTTTTGCAATTCTTTGTATTCTTTGCTTCATATTACGACCTCCTCCTATCATCATTGGCGTAAAAAATAAATGCTGTTTCCCTGCCGGCTTCACGGCAACAAGGCTAAGCAGCGTCTTTCCATAAGAAATCCGTTCGGCCTGCCCCAAATATGCTATTGCTCTCTCATCACAGGCAAGTTCACAATCCTGTTTGGATAAATAAGCCGCCAGCCACACAAGCGGATTCCACCAATACAGTATCACGCACACCGCGCGCAAAATCGACCATACCACGTCTCCCTGTCTGTAGTGACAGTATTCGTGTGCAAGCACATAAGAAAACCGTTTCGGCTCAGTCGTCAGCTCCGGTGCCATATAGACTGCTCTGCCATACAGACAGGGAGAAGGCAGTCCTTCCACGAGATAGACCGGCAGCGGATTCCCATCCTGCCTAAAACGCACCCTTCTTTTGCAAAGATATCCGGCAAACCTCAGATTCCCTGTTAAAAAATACAGAAACATGATCACGCTTCCAATAGCGGCTATCCATATGCATAACCACACCTTTTCCGACTCTTTCATACCCGAATTTCCGGCATCTTTTTTACAATCTGCCATCCCATTTTCCCTGCCGGCCTGCGCCTGTTTGCTGTCTGTCTGTTGTACGGCACTTTCCTGACTCCATCCGTCTGTTCCTGCCTGCCGCACATCATTTTCAAATGACAGCTCCATAGCCTCTTCCTGCTGCGTGCTTTCCCATTGCCCGGCCAGCCTTTGCACGGACAGCACACTCTCAAACCGCGGAACAGGGGCCAGCAAAAGCTTTAACGCCACAAACAGCCAAAGCGCATATTGCAGCTTCATACTGATTTTTTATGAAATAAAGCACGCAGCAGCACAATCGCCATAATAAAAGCAGATGAGGTTACTATTCCTAAAATAATCTCACCATATGGTTCTCTCATCATTCTCCTCCACCCTCAGTCAGTTTCATTTTCCTGCAGAATCTGCGATAGTTCGTCTAATTCCTGCTGCGACAAAGCCTTCTGCTGCACCATCGCATTGAGCATCAATCCTATTTTCCCATAAAATACTTTATTTAAAAAATCCTCCGTTTCCTGTATTGCCACATCTTCTCTTTTCCAATCCGGAAAGTACAGTTTTGCCTTGCCGCCATCTTCATAATGTACGGCGCCTTTTTCTTCCATCCGCTTCAAAAAAGACATAACCGTATATTTGGTCCAGCCGGTTTCTTCTTTTAACAGATTGGTGATTTCCATCATCGTTCTGGGCGATTTTTCCCACAGGACCGCCATAACCTTCCATTCCGCATCGGTTAACTTACTTTTCATATGTGTATACCACTTCCTTTCTGTCATCCTGATTACATAATGTCATTTACTTAACGGATTCCCGAACGACTTTGCACCTGCCGGAATGTTTTTGCAGGCCGGAACATCCTCTGACTATGATAAGCTTAAGTAAATGACATTGCCTGGTTGCCTATTCGTGGTTGGCAATTGTCAACCTTATATGGATACTATAGCGCTTAGGTAAGCATTTGTCAACCTTTTTTTGACAGACTGTAAATCCTCACAAAAAAACAGAGAATTTATCCCTGGATAAATTCTCTGCAAAATGGGGATTGCCTGCTCTAGAGCGTGTCTTAAAATTGCTTT
This sequence comes from Eubacterium plexicaudatum ASF492, assembly GCF_000364225.2. Classification (GTDB taxonomy): domain Bacteria; phylum Bacillota; class Clostridia; order Lachnospirales; family Lachnospiraceae; genus Eubacterium_J; species Eubacterium_J plexicaudatum. The sequence goes on along the minus strand of NZ_AQFT02000001.1, from coordinate 227,058 downwards.
CTGTCAACTGTGCATCACAGTTTGCGGGAGATTTGTCCCGAATGAGGGACAAATCTCCCACAAAGTGGGGCGTGCAGATGGCAGGAATGAATTTTAAGACACGCTCTGGCACTTTTTATAGAACAGTCTGCCTATGCCGTTTCCGACAAAGGTTATGATCCCGTAAATAAACACATATACATACGCCGTCGTATTGTAATAAATAAATATCGTAGGCAAAAACAAAATAACAGCCGCAACCGGCATCACACCGTCAAACCCCTGCCGAATACCATAGACGACCGAACAGATAAAAGCAATCAGTGGAATCACGCATAGCAGCATAAACATTGCCGAACCCGTATCCTTGATCAGGCAAGGGAATATATAAAAATCTAATCCCAGTACAACAGCATATGGAATAAATACGGTCATTTTTTTCTTCATCATTGATCCTCCATTTCTGACAATATCTTCTGCCATCGTATACAAAAACCGGCAAACTTTGACAATCTTTTTACTGTGCTATCTTGACGGATATGTTCCTGTAAATTCCGGATATCCGTATGTGTTCTCATTTTGATTCGTAAAAGTATACGTGATCGTATCATTCCCCCGGAATTTTCCGTCTTTGTATGCTCGGGACGCCGTCCGTTCTATGGATGAGTCCAAACAGCCCTGTGATATTGCCTTCTTTACATTATATTCCAATGACATTTCCGTAATCTCATGCACCGGTGAACTGCTCAGATATGCAAATGCCTCCGGTAAAAACGAATATTTTTCGTTTGGAGCCTCTTCGTATTTTAAAGGGGTGTCGCCTCCAAGGTAAGTGGTCTGATTGTCTGTCTGAAAATATTCCCATTGTCCATCGGAGTTTTTTGCACGGACAAATAATGTGGAATGATTCGGTTTAAAGCCTCCCTGACATTGAATGTCATACGATAAAGGCGTAACAAGCCAATACGAAAGTATTGAGAAATCTCCGCACTTTCCTTTCCATCGTTTCTCTGCCAGCGCTTTCATGTCACGATCCGATCTTAGCGTCCCAAGCTCATAAGTAGTAAAGTGCTTACGCGGAACAAGCAAAAACGCAACCTTTACGGCATCGCTTGCTTTCAAAAACTGCTCCCTGCTTAAAATTTCCGAATAGACGGATTCTGCGGATATGCTCATGTAGTCCATATAAACTTCTGCGTCGTGTTTTTGCCCGGCAGGATCCGTATATGCAAATGTAAAGTTTTCCAAATATCCCTCTGTACTACAGTCATAAAGATTTTCTTCCGCTTCCTGATATGCAAAGATATTATCAATATACCGCTCCAGATAATAATAGTTATTGACCTGCGGAAAGTATATGTCATAGCATACATAATAGCCTTTATCCCGCTTTCTTGTCTCAATATCACCGGAATAAGGAAGCAGCCGGTATTTATTTGACTTCAGGTTTTGAAATGCTTTTCCCCATTTCAGATATTTTTTTTCAGCATTGGATGCGCCGGATGCTTTTACACGTACAGCCAGTGACTGACTGCCGTACTTTCCTGTAGACAACTGCTCCAGCGCCTTTTTTCCCTCCTCCGGCGTGAGCTTGGATATATCCATATATACTTCTTCCAGCTCGGCATCGTATGTAATTCCTTTTTGAATCGTCTTTGTTTTGGCCTCTGCCTGATGAACCGGCCAGATACAGCTGATCATAAGCAAGGTGAAACAAAAGATAATCATATTGTTTGCTGCTTTTTTGAAATTTTTCATACATGTCCTCCCTATTCTAATTTCGACCTGTCCGATCGAATATTGCGTAAGCTAACAGTTTCTTACTCCAGTTCAAATAATTCTTCTATCGTGGTATCCAAAACCTGGGCAAGTTTCATCGCTAACTCAAGAGACGGGTTATACCTGTTTCTTTCTATAGCTATAATCGTCTGCCGTGATACTTTTAACGCCTTTGCAAGATCTTCCTGTCGATAACCTTTTATTTTTCGATTTTCTTTAATTCGATTAATCATAATTTTACACCCATAAATATAATTGCAGTGATTATCGTTGCCACAATACTGGCAGCAGCACCAATGAAAACCACTGTCTTAAGCAAATGTGCGGTCTCATTGGATTCTGCATCCTCTCTGACCGCATTGCGTGTCATGAGCAGTTGAGAAAAACCCTGAATAACGGTCGCCAACAACAGCAGCATACAAGGGAGCAGATTTAACTTTGTGTGGTACGCATATACCCGATAACTTTCATAAAAAGACCAAAAAATCAGAGCTGAAATTAAAAAAATATAAGAATTTCTCTGTGCCCTGAAAACAATATATCGTTCCATTTCATCCGGTTTATGAATACCAGCCTGTTTGAGAAGTTTTTTCATAGACACCTCCTTTGAATGTAAAACAGTCTTTACTTTTTTATCATATACCAAAATCATACAGATGTCAAGTATTCTTTACTTTTTTATTTAAAAAAAGACTACCGGCAGCTGCCGATAGTCCTCAATCTTATTTAGACGGATAAGTCCCAGTATACTCCGGATGTCCATATGTTTCATCATTTTCATTCGTAAACGTATACGTGATCGTATCATTCCTGCGGAAATGCCCATCCTGGTATGCCATGGACACCGTAGTTTCTATTGTGCTGTCCAGGCAGCCCTTGGAAAATCCCTTTTTTATATTGTATTCCAGAGATTTTTTCGTAAGCTCCGGCATTGGGGAACTACTCATATACGCATATGCATCTGTTAAAAACGGATAACTTTTGCTTAGTTCATCCAGCTCTCTATATCTTACACCGCTCTTGACATCAAAAGCTATTTCATCGTTGTCCGTTCTGAAATATTCCCATTTTCCATCAGAGTTTTTTGCACGGACAAATGATACCGCATGGTACAAAGATGTTAACCCTATTTCCTCACAATGTATGTCAAATGATAAAAACGTTGTAAGCCGATGGGTAAGGACACAGAAATCCGAGCACACTCCTTTCCAGCGTTTCTCTGCCAAAGCTTTCATATCACAGTCCGAAGCCGAAGTTCCTATTTTGTAAGTAGTAAAATGTACACGTGGAAACAGCAGAAATGCAGTTTTTACGGCGTCACTTGCTTCCGCAAACTGCTCCTTGCTTAAAATATCCGAGTAGACAGATTTTATGGAAAAATTCATGTAATCCATATAAAGCTGTCCCGTCTGTTTTTGCCCGGCAGGGTTTGTATATGTAAATGTAAAGTTTTCAAAATAGTTAATTGGCTTGCTGCCAAAAATATTTTCCTGCCCTTCCTGAAACGCAAAAATATTGTCAATATAGCGTTCCAGATAGTAATAGTTATTGACCGGTGCAAGGGTCGAATCATAGCATTCATAATAACCCTTTTTCCACTTCTCCGTCTTGACCATACCTGAAAAAGGAAGCAGCCGGTATTTATTTGATGAAAGCTTTTGAAATGCTTCTCCCCATGTCTTATATTTTTTTTCGGCACCGGAAACACTTGTTGCTTTTACGACTGCAACCAACAGCTTGTCGCCGTATTTTCCGGTCGATAACCGGTCCAGTGTCTTTTTCCCTCCTCCGGCGTGAGTTTGGAAATATCCATAAATACCTCTTCCAGATCGGTATCATATGTAACTCCTTTTTGAATCGTTTTTGTTTTCGCCTCTGCCTGATGAACCGACCAGATACAGCCAATCATCATAAAAGTAAAACAAAAAATAAGCATACTCTTTGCTGCTTTTGCAAAATTTTTCATCTTTGTCTTCCTCATTCCTATTTCCGACTTGTCTGATTGGATATTATGTAAACTCCCTGTTACTTATACCAGTATAAACCTTATTGCTGCTTTGGTCAACCGTTCGGGCAGCAAAAAAGCCATACCGGACAGCCGCCGTTACTGTGAGCGCCGAAGGTGTGAACCAATGTCATTTACTTAAGCTTATCAGAGTCAGACTTTGCAGCCTGCATACTTGCCAAAAGAAAAAAAACGCATATACTGTAACATGTATCTGAAAATCATATGGCAGCAAAGAAAGAGAGGATACTCTATGGATAACCAAAAGCATCTTTTTGACCGCCTGATCTATGGCGGTGATTATAATCCCGAACAGTGGATAGACTACCCTGATATACTGAAACAAGATCTTGCATTGATGAAAAAAGCCCATATTAATGCTGTCACACTGGGTGTATTTTCCTGGTCCAAACTGGAACCACAGGAAGGCGTTTTTCATTTTGAATGGTTAAAAGAAATCGTTGACCGTCTTTACGAACATGACATCCGGGTAATCCTTGCAACCCCGTCCGGAGCCAGACCCCGGTGGCTGGCAGAAAAATACCCGCAAATCCTCCGCGTACGGGAGGACCGTGCACGGCATCTGTACGGAGAACGGCACAACCATTGCTATACTTCTCCTGACTATCGTGAAAAGGTACGAATCATTAACCAAAAACTTTCCGAAACTTTTAAAGACCATCCTGCCGTTATCATGTGGCATATTTCCAATGAATATGGCGGAGAATGCCACTGTCCCCTGTGTCAGACCGCATTCCGTAAGTGGCTGAAAAACAAATACCAAAATATAGATGCCTTAAACCATGCATGGTGGACTACATTTTGGAGCCATACCTACAACTCTTTTGAACAGATTGAAAGCCCTTCTTCTTTGGGTGATGAGGGGCTGCACGGACTGAATCTGGACTGGAAACGCTTTGTCACGGACCAGACAGCAGACTTTATGCACCATGAAATACTGGCACTGCGAGAGTCAGGCGCCCTCCAGCCGATAACTACCAATTTCATGTATGACTACACATGCCTGAATTACTACAAACTGGCCGAATATGTAGATTTTGTTTCCTGGGACAACTATCCTATCTGGCATCGGCATCAGGATATTCTGACCGCCTACGATACCGGAATGCAGCATGACCTGATGCGTTCCATGAAGCACAAGCCTTTCCTCCTTATGGAATCCTGTCCTGCAGCCACGAACTGGCAAGCTGTCAGCAAAATAAAAAAACCGGGACTTTTGACAAATGCTTCCATCCAGGCGGTTGCCCACGGCTCCAACAGTGTGCAGTTTTTTCAGATCAGACAATGCAGAGGCGGTTTCGAAAAGTTTCACGGTGCTGTCATCGACCATTACGGCGGGGAAGATACCCGTGTATTCCGCGAGGTCACAAAAACCGGACTTCTCCTTGAGCAATTGTCCGAAATCACGGAAAGCCAGGTAGAAGCTCCTGTAGCCGTATTATATGACATGGAAAGCAGATGGGCTATGGAGAATGCCAAGGGACCGAGAAACGAAGGATTATTTTACCATGAAACGGCATTAAAATCCTACCAGGCATTTCGCAGAAACGGCTTAAATGTAGACGTCATCAATATGGAACAGTCCCCGGACGCCTATCAGATCATTGCCGCGCCGATGCTCTATATGTTCCGGGCAGGCATTGAAGAAAAGCTGAAACGTTTTGTTCAAAACGGCGGAACCCTCATTATGACTTACTGGAGCGGCATTGTAAATGAGACCGACCTGTGTCATCTGGGCGGAACGCCGCATGACCTGACAGATGTACTCGGCCTGCGCAGCGAAGAAATTGACGCACTCTACAATGGGGAAGTCAACCACTTCCTTCCGGTGGAGGGCAACGAACTTCAGCTGCTAAAAAGTTATACCTGCCGGCATCTATGCGATCTGGTACAGCTAAAAGGAGCCGTCCCGCTCATGGAATATGCGGACGATTTTTACAAAGGTTATCCGGCCCTGACCGTACATAAATATGGAAACGGATATGCATACTATATATGTGCGGACGCGGAACCGGACTTTTATTATGATTTTTATCAGCGTGTCATAACCACACGGCAAATTCGTCCTATATTAGACAACATACCGGAAGGAATCGAAGTCTCCAGCCGTATTCATAAAGATACGGAATACGTATTTGTTCAAAATTATACAGGCGATGCCGTTGCTGTCGGTCTTCCTGATGATATAACCATATTATCCGGAAATTATGATGGAACCATATCGGCATATGCGAGCATTATCTTCCAAAGAAAATAGAAATATTCCAAACAGACAAGGGATTCCGGCAGCGCTCAACGCACCGGAACCCCTTGTCCTTTCTGCATATCCGCGTTCCCGGATCATGCTTCCAAATACCCATCCTGCATTTGCTCCAATGCCTTCCTGCCCTGCTCAGGCAGCATCTGACAGATCAGCGGAGACAACGAGCTTTGCCTGCAGACAGCTGCAGGATGGTATCACCGTTCGTGGCGTATGAAGAAAATTCCGGCAACCGCACTCATAAAAATAATCGGCGCTGCTCTGACAAACAGCCATTCAAATGAATGAAATGCCACTCCAAGAACGGCAATTTCAGGATCATGATAGTCCCAAACCAGGTAAGGACTTTCTAATTCCAATATCACCGCAAAAATTGCTGCTATGACTACACATAACGAAATAAGCATTCCCTGCAAAATTCTTTTTCTTGTCGTTTTTCTCTGTGCAAGCTGCATGTTTATCACCTCCAATTTTTCGGAAATTACCTTTAAGTCATCCACCTTCGACTCAATGACATTTTCCCCAAGCAACGTACTCACAGGTGTTTCAAGCACTTCCGATATGGAGATCAGCATATCGGAATCGGGAACTGACAATCCCTGCTCCCATTTCGAAATGGTTTGCCGCACCACGTTCAGCTTGACAGCAAGCTCCTGTTGTGAAAGTCCTTTTGATTTTCTGATTGCTTTCATATTTTCGTTGAGCATCAACAATATCCTCCTTTCTTTCAATTGTCGCCACTATTATACGTAAAACTGCCCGTTGCTACAAGCAACGCAAATTAACTTCGTATGGGACTTTATTTTTCAATACTGTTTTGCATACAATTACCGCCGCAAAAAAGATAACCATCAGATACCATAGATTTTCAAAGCAAAATCCATCATCCAACATCAATTGGTATCCCCAGGAAGCAGGGATAATACGCCCTATGGTTTCAAGAAAATCGGGCAGCAAGTCGACAGGGAACATAATCCCCGAAAGCATAATGGAAGGCAAAAACACTAATTGTGCTATCATCGTCAGTTTCGCCTGATTTTTTGACAGAAGTTGTGTCGGCAAAGCTGCTTCAAATAGAACAGGGGCAAGCAGCACTATCACAATACAGGTAATCATCAAATGAACAAATGCCGAAAGGAACATTATAACAAGTCCCAAACAGACAGGTACTCCGTTTGCTTTATAAACCTTTTTTATGTGGCCTCCGTAAGTTTCAATTAACGACAGCCGCAATCCTATCAATGCCCCCATGGAAACGCTCATTACAATCATCATTTGTATTAGTGAACTTCCCATTTCGGGCATAACCGAAGTAAAAATACCACCTATAAGAAGAAAGAAAATAAGCGGAACGATATAACAGGTAACGCAGAGGGACTTACTTCGTATATCCAATTTCCACTGTAATGCTACACCATATAAAAACCCGTTCATTCTGTTTCCCTCCTATCCTGCATTTACCTCATTACGCCGCGTCACAAGCAACACCTTTTGCAAAAAAATTACGGCAGAGATTTCTCCCTGCCGACTTTTCACTTATGCAAAGATCATTTCCTTTTCTACAATTTTCTTTGCACATGCCCGTATGTTATTCATTCTCTTGCTATATAGCAATTCATCCCATATCCCGTTTATACAAAGCCCCTGTCTTAAAAAAGAACAGATACAGCCCTGTTGTTTTCAATATAATTCCAATACAGATCGGTATGATGACCGCCATTAGAATGATAAATAACGATATGGATACTCCCGACACGATGCCTATGACTCTCATAGTATTCACATCTTTTCCGGTAAATATGATAAAAGGCAATGCCGCCATGCTAATCATTCCGCACGTAATCCATACCCATTTTCCCAGCTTTCTGACAGAATCCTGCTTTGACAGATACATCCCCAGATAAAACGGAAACATATACAATAAAAGTTTTCTAAACGCTTCCCAATGAATCCGGAAAGCAGACCCTGCAAGACTTGCCGCTATTATCGCCGCCCATACCCATTTATTCCGAAAGCCTCTTTTTCCTATATAATAAAAAATCAAATAATACAAGAACAACACCCATAAATACCAGTATGGATCCATCGGCCGTATCAGAAACCATGCCAAATCCTTAACTGTCAGTCTTATGTTAACGCTGTCTGCAAAAACCTGTTTTACCGCCCACCACACTACGCTGTGCAGGATAAATATCCATGGCTAATTCATCAGCTTTCTGACGTAGTGAACATTTTTCGGCTGTCCCCCCCCACTGCATATGATCTATAAAATACATAGCCTGACAAGATAAAAAGCAGGGTCATGTGAAAAACATAAGCAAAATTTCCAGCCGTCACCAACACCCGTGTATATTCCGGAAAAATCCCGGCTCCATCATATCCCCTTGCTATATGCCCTAATACTACAAACAGTATTCCTATTCCTTTGCATACATCTATCCAATAGATTTTGCCATCCTTATCCATTATGCTGTGTTCCATAATATATTTCATCCTCCCTTGATCATGTACATACATTTCTTTACATCTGCAAAAGCATATATCTTTAATAATATATGCTTTCCATTTGGTTCTGTCAAGATTGTGAGTATAAAAATATTTCTCTGCTTCCTCAAAAGATAATGGATGGTTTTTAAGCAACACATCTTTAATCTGAATATCGCTGTAGTACTAGAGTGTGTCTTAAAATTCATTCCTACCATCTGCACGCCCCACTTTGCGGGAGATTTGTCCCTCATTCGGTCAACGTAGCCCACTACGCCTCCCTCATTCGGGACAAATCTCCCGCAAACTGTGATGCACAGTTGACAGAAAGCAATTTTAAGACACATTCTAGGACACGAAAACTTTTTACCGCGCATAGAATTTCATCTTCTTTTATTTTTCCGGACACTTATTTGAAAAACAGATGGACGGACAGTTCTTGTCCTTGTAACGATGCACTGACCTCGCCCCCGTGGAGCTCCATGATGCGTTTTACAATGGCAAGCCCTAGCCCGGAGCTTTGTGGGGTGCTTCTGGCCCGGTCTCCGCAGTAGAAGCGTTCAAAGATCCGATCCGGCTCAATGCCATGAGCATCCATCAATCGGTTCGTGATACAGATATGGAGTCGCCCCGTCTCCTGTGCCGTCACGGTTACCTGAGCAGAACGATCGGCGTATCTGCGGGCGTTGTCCAGCAGATTCTGAAACACCCGCACCATCTGCTGTGTATTGATATAGGCAGCATGGCTTTTTGCCCCCAGCTGCCATGAAAGCGTCAGACCCTCTGCCTCCATAAGAATTTTATATTCATATAGGATATGCCGCAGCAGTTCCAGCACATCCCTATTCTCCATGTCAGGAAACCGGTCGGCGGAGTTCAGCTTTGTATATTCAAACAGTTCGTTGATCAGCCCATTAAGCCCCGTCAATCGCCGTTCTATCACTTCCATGTATTCATCAAAGCGCTGCCTGTCTTCAGGCCCCGTCTCCTTCAGCAGCTCCACATAGCCGATGATCGAGGTAAGCGGACTTCGCAGATCATGGGAAACATTGGTAATCAGCTCATTCTTACTCTGTTGCTGCCTTTTCTCCCTTTCCTCCTTTTCCCTAAGCCGGACGGACATCTCGTTGATGACAGCGCATAGCTGGGTAATTTCATCGTCCCCCTGCAGTTCCATGCTTCTTCCAAACCCCTCCTCCCGAATCTTCTGAATTTCCTGAGACAGATACTCCACATATCTGACCCTGCGATTGACCCTGACGGAAAAGGAGACAACAAAGCATATCACAGGAAACGCCACTGCCAGCACAGACTGGAGATATTCGGCGACAATAAGGTATCCATAGCCCAGCTCATGAAAAAAATCCCACATCCCGGAATGGAGCAGAAGCTGCAGCAAAGTCAGCACTGCCGCAAGCACCGCTAAGCTGATAACAAGGGAGACGCAGGCCGCTTTCAGGAAATATGCCGTAAGGCGCTTTCGAAATGAAGAGGACAGTTTTCTGTAAACCAGAAAAATCACGAAAACCGTTCCTCCGATAGCAATGCCGTTGATTAAAATATAGTTAGGAATTATCTGAAACAGCGTCATATCTGATACCCTCTTCCCCAACAGGTTTTGATAAAATCCGAATGTACATTGTCCCAGTTCAGTTTATTGCGTAGATTGGCAATATGCATCATCACAGCATTTTCCGAACAGAAAAATTCTTCATGCCATACCGCTTCATAAATCTGCGCCATGGTCAACACCTGCCCTTTGTTTCGCAGCATATATTCCAGAATGTCATACTCTTTGCGCGTCAGCCTCACTTCCCGTCCGCTTACCCATACCTGACGGCTTTCCATGTCCATCGTAAGATCCTCCGTCCGGAGCGTGTGCACCGGCTTTTCCGTCTCATTGTACTGTTTATAGCGGCGAAGCTGGGCTTTGATACGCGCGAGAAGCTCAATGGGCTTAAAAGGCTTCGTCACATAATCGTCTCCTCCCACCGCGAGACCCTGTATTATGTCTATATCTTCCACTTTTGCCGACATAAATATAATCGGCATTTTGCTTTTTTCCCTTATTCGCAGGCAGGCGCTGATACCGTCAATTTCCGGCATCATTACATCCATCAGGATCAGATCCACCTGATAGCGCTCCAGGATATCCAGCGCCTGCGCTGCATTTTCACAGGCGAGGTAACGGTAGCCCTCATTTCCCAGATAGATGCCCACAAGCCTGCAGATGTCTTTATCATCGTCAACAATCAATATGAATTCTTGCATGATAGCTTCGCTTCTCCCTTTTTGCAAAAATGCTGCAGAACCGCCGAGGCAAGGAACATGAACAAAAGCTCCACAGCGATCATCTGCCATCGCCTCAGACCGCACAAGTTTCCAAGAAAACCCGAAAAGGCAATCATACCGATGGATATGACTTTAGCAATTATACCAATTTTCAAAAACTGAGGCAATGGTATTTTCAAAAAAGCAGAGCCTGCACAAAGCACTTCATCGGACACAAGCGGAACAATCAGCAGTACGCCAAGAATCCAAACGCGATACCGCCCTGTCAGCTGCATGAACCACGCAAGCTGCCTGCTCTCTTTTCTCCCCTTTAAAATATGATGTGCAATCAGTGAAGATAAGGAATACATAAACATCAATCCCAGCACAGAGCCTGTGACCCCAAAGAAAAAAGCCCCCAGGCTGCCGATCTGTCTGGTTCCCCACAGTACCACTGCCGTTTCCGGTACCGGAACACATATAGGAAGCAGCACACAAGCAAGAAAATAGACGCACCACATAACGACACCTCCTGATATTGGTCATACTGCACTGTTGGCAGAAGTCTGTTTCCTGCGGCAGCATTTTAATTTCATGTGCAGCACATATGCCGGGGGCAGGTTTCGCCAAACCCTTACAATCTTCTGAATATTGAAATAATGTTCAAGAAAGGTTTTCCGCAGCAGTGTATACTGAAATGTGATAAATATACCTTCTATTCCGATGGCCTTTTGGGTCTGTGATAGTATTCTGCGGGACACCTGCTGCGGAAGAGATGTAAATGGCAGCCCGGAAATGATATAATCCGCATGTCGAAATCCCTGTTCTCTTAAAAAGCCGCATACATTTGCGGCATCTCCATGAATCAGCACCACCCCCGGCATTCCATAAAATTGTTTCCGCAGTACTTCGTAAAAACGGTCATTCTGTTCAATCACGATATAAGTCGTGTCCGGCCTTTTTCTTGCTGCCACATCTTGGGTAAATACGCCTGTCCCCGCCCGTATTCTACAATACAGTCTGCTTTATCGAAATCAATAAAAGCCGTCATAGATGCCGCCAGATATCTGCTGCTGGGAGCAATAGCTCCGATCGTGTCCGGAGCACTGAAGTATTCTCTTAAAAACTGCCACATAGGATGTCCCTCCACATATAATAAATTCAGCGTGTTATGCTGTCATTTGATGATTTCAGTATAAAGAGGAAGTATAAAGAGAAAACCGTAAGAACTATAAAGATTTCTTTAGAGTTTGCCTTAAAATTGCTTTCTGTCTTTCTGCCCGGATGGAGCACTAGCTTCCCTGATCAAAGACACCGTTATATCGTCAGCTTTTCGTTCGTCTGATGCCCCGCCATATGCTTTATATAAACTCGCATATGCCCCTGCTTTATAAAACGCATCTGTAATTTGTTCCGGTCATTGATATATTGCTCTCTAATGCTTTCTTATATGTGCTTGTGTTGATATGCGGCAAAAGCCCTCGTCTGCGTTCCTGCTCATTCGTGATACACTATCAAAGATAATAGTATCTCCTGCTTTGGCTTTTTTATACAGCTTATTCCATTCTGGTCTGTCCTGCTTTGTTCCGGTATATATTTCTATCGTTCGTCTGTTTTGATACTTCTATTTTGCTTCTTATTATTGTTGTTGACAATAACTTTTGATACTCGACAGACATAGAAATAATACTTTATTTTGACATTTACACCAGCCGTAAAAAAGCTAATTGAAAAAATGAAGCAACAGCCAAATGGAATGCGGCCAGAAGAAATAGACAAAGTTTTAGCATCATACGGCTATATTCCGGCAAGACAAAAAGGAAGCCATAAGCATTATCTGAATAAAGAAACTGGGGATTTAATAACAATAAAACAAGAAAATCCATTAAAAAAGACTTATGTCGTAGATGTTCTGAATAGGATAGTGGAATAATCCCCTTATCCTGACATAGCATAACAAGCGGAAAGGAGCAGGAAAGTATGGAAGTTAAAGATTATATGAAATTGCCCTATACAAGATTAGTACAAGAAATGAACGACGAAAGCGGTCACTATTTCTATGGCAGAATTTTGGAACTTGACGGATGTCAAAGTACCAGTGATACACTTGAAGAATTGTATGAAAGCCTTAATGAAGCAATGGAAGGATATATTGAAATAAAGATGGAAAATAATCTCCCTATACCAGTTCCGGAAGCACCTAACAATTACAGCGGAAAATTTGTTGTACGGCTTCCAAAATCTTTGCATCAAAGATTAGCCATTGAAGCGGAAAAAGAGGGTGTAAGTCTTAATCAGTTAGCATTATACAAGTTGGCACTTTAATATATTATAACCAAATGCAGGGAATCATCAACGCCCTGCATTTCTTATATTCTTTTAAATAATTTCCGTTATTAAACCGTTAGGGAAGTAATAAACAGCTGCCCTTTGTGGTTCTATTTGTTAGAACTTCCCAGCATTCGCAGCTTTCTCAACGGAAACAGCAACCACCGCATTTTCAAGACGTTCCAGCCATTTTGTTGCCTGTGTGTTGCCTACTCAGGAAATTTTCTAACTTGCGAGCGTTTTTCACGACATATATGCTATCCATCAAATTCTACATGTCCTTACTCTACGGCAAAGAAGAAATATAAATTCCTGATAAATTTTCTAGTTTTCTGTTAAGTGCCATAAAATATATGCGGTTAGCAACGATATCTGCCGCACGTATAAGTGTGACCTTCTTTGAATCACAAAATTCCAGGCGTATTCCCTTCATTGTTTCAAACAATGGTGGGAAAAATTTTTCATACTGCATATTATATGTGCCAAGTTTAAATTCCTGTTCAAGCCCTTCCCTCAACAACATTTTTTGGTTAACGATAACTCCAAATTTTATCGCCCCGCCCAATGAACGATACAGCTTACCCTTTTCCTTATTAGTGATCCTGCATGCTTTAAGTTCACTTCCATTTGAATACTTTTCTGCCCGAATCGTCTTTTCGGCTGTCAGATAACGCCGGATATATTCATCCTTTTGCTGTTTTCCTATAAAAATCAAGCCGCCATATACAAAAATTTCATTATGGGCTTTATCAAAAACTCCTGATTCATCAGAAAATATAAATAAATCCATATTTTTCTCCTTAACGCAAAAAACCGCCTTTCGGCGGCCCCACAGCCGGTGCCAGTACATGACACTTAAACACAAATTCGGTAATGTGGGTATACAGCGTATCTCTACCTGCACTTTAAGTGTATGGCGTAGCTGCTATTTTGTCAATAGATTTACTTACAAAATTTCCATAAACTTTTAGCTGCTATCCTTTTTATTTCAGACGATCGGGTAGGAGGCTACCCATTAATTGGGTAGCCGACCTCCCACACCACTGTACGTACCGTTCGGTATACAGTCCGGGAATCCATATAACGGATAACAATGAGTTACCAATAAATGACAGTTCCCTTAAACTAAACGGCAGGAGTTTATGCAAATAAATTCATTTACTAATTCTAAGCAAGCAATAGAAGCATCAGGCACAGTCATCTTTATCCTGCTTCTTAGTCCAAAACCCTGGAACATGATATTTTTTCTTCAAGTAAATGATATATAAAATAAGAATGGCATATGGAATCCCAAAATATATAAAAGCTGATCTAAAACCCAGCCTTATCCCATATATCGTTTCAAATACAAAGATATACGCAGCAACTGCCGAACATAAGAGAAAAGCGCTTCCCCGCCTGTGGCGATACTTTTTGCGGATATCGTCACTTAAACAACCAATATCATTATTCTTAAATAGCGGTTTTGCGTCCATAAGGTCACGTATACCCCATATAAAGAAAAATAACACCCAGTACATATTTACGCTCTCCCCAACGCTACCGCAATTAATTCAGAATTTGACAATAACCATCCATTTCTTAAGTTATTTCTATATTCAAATGCCCGTATTCCATTATTATTGTACATTTCCCACCAATAACGGCATTTATATACAGTTTTTTTAATGGTGCCCGTATTAGAATTAAGACGTACTCTATAATCCCATCGATATTCACGGCACTGAAATGTTCCATTTACAATCGAATCTATGATACTTCCTGATACAGCACCTATTATCCCGCTAAATAAAGATGATATTATAGTTGTTGACACACTAACACCCCCGCTAGCTACCACGGAAGCAATAATCCCAACCGCTGTTCCAAATGCCGTTCCGGCTGATATTGTGAATCTATATGAGTCGAAAGTTGTATATCCAGAATTTTTTCTTTGCAAAAATCCAGTTTCAGCCGGATTATAATATGACAGGCTGCCCATTGCTTCATATCCGCTATACATAGTTGTTCCAAGTGTGCGCTGTGCACCGGATGAAGAAATCTCAAACGGTTCATTACCTATATAATTTGCAGCAGCCTTTGTTCCATTACTTTTTGGTTCATCTATGACCGGGTTCGTATTATCTGGGATTTTTTCCACAACAACGGATTCACTAATAACAATTTCTTCTGTATGCCCATCACGATACTTCAGATATGCCCTATCGTTATTCAAATCCACTTGAAGTGTATAGTCTAAAATACCGTCTGTAAAAACCTTATATGTATCAATTAATTCATTTTCAATTCTTGTTTGCTGTGTCTTGATAATACCTATTTTAACATTACGATTAAGTTTTCGGTCATACAATTCTATCTCATCCAATTCTTGTACGAAATCAATACTGGAATCGTGTGCAAATGCAGTTATTGACGCAGACAAAACACCAATCATAATAGACATCATTAAACATAGTAATCTCTTCATAATTCAGAATCTCCTTTTCAATTAAATTATTTTATAATAACATTAGCACATCTATTACAGAAATGTTTCATTTGACCACCAAACCATTGAAATCTGACCGCGAATTCATTTAGTTCCCAGAAGCTTCCTCAAAAAAAAAGCATGGCTGTAACTATAAACCTATTATTTTCGTTTTTGCATTTCAATGTTCCGTTATATTTCCTGACCGCGTCAGCCACACTCAAGAGCCCCAGCCATGAAGTTTCGTATCCCCTTTTCTCCCACATAGGGCGGTGCTTGGTGTACGGTTTTGTTATACTGCAAAAGAATACAACGCTTTGGGCTGTACCCTTTTGCAGACCGGGCAGCATGAAATTATTTTTGGTGTTAGTCCGTAAATGTGTTGGTACTTAAAATTGCTCGTTTTCAGACCGCATAAATTCAGGGTTGCCAGACTACAAATTATATCCGCCAACACACTTTCGGACTAACACCTTTTTTTCTGTTTATACAGTAGAGCAAAAAAGCAATAGAATTACACATTAAGCCAAATGCCAACAATGCTTTGTTGCCTTGCTGGAAAATGCAAACAGAAATGCAGATAAGTCCTATTGTTAAAAATATGATTCCAATAATAGCCATAATTCGTTTTGAACGCATTTATAGTCACCTCACTTCCTTTTGTTTTTATAAGCTAAATAATAAGCGAGAAGGAAAAAACCTGCCAAAAATCCGCCAATAGATAACCCTAACATAACACCTGAAAGAAAATCCTGAATATCTGTTCCCCACAAATCTGCGAAAGAGCCATCATAACACCGCCCATGACAAGTAAAATAAATCCTATAATCACTTTCTTTTGTTTTCAAGTTCCGGATTTCTTTTAGCATTTCCACAATCTGTTCATTGTCATAGGTATGTATACTTTTTTCATCTTCTTCGCCATTCATCAGCTCTGCAAGTGTAATGTTCAGTTCTTCACACAATAATTCAATTACAGAGTAGTCGGGCATACATTTTCCCGTTTCCCACTTTGAAATTGTTTTATTTGAAACACCGATTTTTTCCGCTAACTGCTCTTGCGTTAAATTTTTTTCTTTCCGCTTTTGAGTGATAAATTTTCCTACCAAAAGTTGATTCATTTTCTATGCCTCCAAAATATTTTATACCTTCATATTACCATTTTTCTCGAAAAATCCTATCCCCTACAAGGAGAATATGCGTGGAATTGCAACATTCTTTGAAATGGTGACTACCGCAATCCCACTGGCTTTAGACGGTTGTCAGCCAGCGAATTAAATTTTTCTATTACCGCAGGTTTACAGCGAATTAATATCTTCATAATAAAAAGTATTTCTACGTAAGTGTAAACTGTACCCTTTGTCAAGGACAAATTTTTTGACCCCATGGGTATAGGGTCATATTCCCTGTCCATAAGTGTGGTATTTAGTTGTCGTTTGGTTCTTCGTATTCTGGAATGGGCGAAATGTTTTCCACTGGCAGCGGATACTCACCCGTCATTATATACTGGTAATACGCATTTGGTGCCAGGCGGGCAAGCTGCCACTGGTAACGTTCGTTATTATAATAATCCATCCAGTCGTCTATCACCGCCTTTACTTCATCAAATTTCTGGCACCCTGAAATGTCGATTTCGTCTTTCATATGCCCGAAGAAGCTTTCCTGCAGAGCATTGTCCCAGCAGTTTCCTTTTCTTGACATGGACTGCCGCAGGCTGTTGTCTTTCAGTATATCTATATAGCTGTAGCTTGTATAATGGCATCTCTGGTCGCTGTGCAGCAGTGTTTTGGTTTTCAGCTCCGCTCCATGGCTGCTGATAAGGATATCCACGATTTCCAGGACAAAATCAACTTCCAAAGAAGGGCTGGTGACATAAGCCAGAACCTGTTTCGTGAATGCATCTAATATAACAGACAGATAGGCAAACGTCCCGTTATATGGAAGATATGTAATGTCCGTCAGCAAAACCGTCCGCGGCCGTATTTTGGGAATTCCCTTTTCAGCAGGTTGTCCGCAACATTGCTTGTCCGCAGTGCTTTCGCCATCCTCCGGTACGGGTTTGCTTTCCGGATTGGGCAGGACAGGCCGTATTTATTCATGAGCCTCCTGATTTTTTTCATATTCATCACTACTGGAGGGTTTCTGTGCAGCAGGGACATATAGATACTTCGTGCACCTTTCTGGTATCCCCTGTGGCGGTATGCCTCCAGGATCAGTTCAAAATCTTCACGGTCTCCGGCTTCCCGCTTTTCCCTTGTTCCGGCCGCTGACAGCCATCGGTAATAGCCTGACCTGGATACCCCGGCAGTTTCGCAGAGTTCGGAGACAGTCAGGATATTCCCATCACTGGAAAGGATGGAATGGATTGCTTCAAATCTCACAGACGGCTGTTCCAGTATCATTGCTTCTGCCCTCCTGTACTGTCCGTTTTTATAATTTTTTTTATAAAGTCAAGTTCCTGACGCAAGTACACAATCTCACACTGCATGGCGGCCATGGCTTCTTCCGGGGCCATGCGGCTGTAGTCTGCATCCTCAGGACGTTTCCTATTGAATTTTTATATATTCAATTGTTCTAATCAAAATATAATAGGAGGTTTTATGTTTGACAATAAAACACTAGGCGAACGTTTTACAGACCTACGAAAAACTAAAAAGATATACACGGAAAAGATATGCCAATCCAACAACTTGCAAAAGAATTAGCAAATGAAGAATATATTAGGGATTACAAATCTGATGTGATACGACAGGAAATTGGAAAAGTTGAATCTAAAGGAAAATTTCCTCAACTTTTTTAATTGAAGGTTATTCTAAATATTTTCATGTAACTTCTGATTATCTGCTTGGATTACGTAATACTAAACCAATAGACGAAAATATTGCTATGATAAGCCAAGTAACAGGTTTATCTGGAGATTCAATAGAAATGCTTAAACTTATAAATAGTAAAGAAAACACATTATACAAGGAAAACAAGAAAAATCTCTTAATGATTAATCATATATTAGAGAGTTTTTATAACGACCCCAATTTCACAAACACCAAATTGTATTTCACAATTTTGCGTAAAATGTGGGAATATATAACTTTGAACCCAAAAGACATAGGGTATGGTTCTTTTGATGACAATGGAGAATATGTCATTAAAGATACCGTTTATACCGTTAATAAAGAACATCTTAAAAATGGAGATATAGGGATATCACATCCCATAAAACTAGGAGAGTTATATAAATATCAGCTAGAGCAAGAAATTTTAGAACAAATAAAGAAACTGGAAGATTTATTGTCAAAAGAAAGAACTGACAAAAGTGGAACTACCCAGCGGCTTTGGCTCCGTCTATAGAAAGGAAGTGATTTAATGGCGTTACTAAAGTGTCCAGAGTCAAACATGATATATCAGATAAAGCCGCTGCTTGCCCTCATTGTGGTTATCCTATGAATAGCCCTACCAGTACAAAACCACGTATTAGAAATGGTAAACCCACAAAGTTACCTAATGGCTTTGGGTGTATTTATAAATTATCTGGCAAACGGCGTAAACCCTTTTGCTGTACGGAAAACGGACAAATAGATAATTGATCCGGTCCGGGGTAAAGCCAAACAAACATACATCAATATCGGCTACTATGCTGCACGGGAAGAAGCTATGATTGCTCTTGCTGAATACAACGAAAATCCGTATGACATTAAAGCGGATAGTATTACATTTTCAGAAGTCTATGAAAAATGGAATGAGGGGTATTTCCCTACGCTCTCCAATCCGTCCAGTATCAGGACTATCACAGCGGCATACGCTTATTGTAACGGTCTTTATGATATGCGAATGAATGATATAAGGGTATCTTATTTAGAGAGTACTATCTTAAATGCAGATGTCGGAGACAGTACAAAGGGCAGAATTAAAAGCCTGTTTAATATGATGTATAAGTACGCTGTAGCGCATGATATTGTAGATAAAGACCATGCTTCTGTCATGTTTGCAAATGGCAACCCCATTAAGAGAGAACGCACAAAAGAACCTATACCGTTTACGGATGAAGAAGTGCAGCAGTTATGGAATAGCAAAGACTCGATACCTTTTACCGATATGGTACTGATAGGAATATACAGCGGATGGCGGCCACAGGAATTGTCTATACTGCAAATTGCAGATATTGACCTTGAATCCAGAACTATGAAAGGCGGCTTGAAAACGGATGCCGGCAAAAATAGAATTGTTCCTATCCATCCAATAATAAAGCCGTTAATTGAAAACCGCATGAAAGAGGCTGACACTCTGCAATCTGAATATCTCTTTAATGATGTAAACGGGCAGCAGGGTACATATATGACCTACGATAAATACCGCAAGAGATTCCAGAAGGTCATGGACAGATTAAAAATGACACACCGCCCACATGAAACCCGACACACATTCATTACGAAAGCTAAGTCCTGCAATGTGGATGAACATATCTTAAAACTTATCGTTGGACATTCTGAAAAAGATATCACTGAAAAAGTATATACACATAGAACCATTGACCAATTAAAAGCAGAAATAGAAAAAATAATAAAATAGGTATTGACTTTTGGGACTACGTAAATTGTATTGATTATAGGGCTACAGAAAGTGAGGTGTGAATTTGAGTCCACGAACAGGACGGCCAAAATCTGAAAATCCAAAGTCAAATCCAATTCGCGTTCGTTTAGATAATGAAACAAAAGAAATACTAGAAAATTATTGCAAACAAGAAAAGATAGCAAAAACAGAGGGAATAAGACAGGGAATACACAGTATTAAAGCCTGACATAAAAAATAAAAAGAGTAATCGCTCCACCTACCACAAAGTATAGAAAATATCCGTTACATAAACCATATCAAAGGGGTATCTTTAAAATGCAGATGCCCTTTTTCTATACTTCATTTTTGTCTATTACCTCATGTCTATTACGTGGCAAAATTCAGGGCTCCCGCTGACAATCCATATCAACGGAAACCCTTAAAAATACGCTATTTCTTAGAACTTCCCAGCATTCGCAGCTTCTTCCACAGAAACAGCTACTGCTACGGTAGCGCCAACCATCGGGTTATTGCCCATACCGATCAGACCCATCATTTCTACGTGAGCCGGTACGGATGAAGAACCAGCAAACTGTGCATCCGAATGCATACGGCCCATTGTATCTGTCATACCATAGGAAGCCGGACCTGCAGCCATATTATCCGGATGAAGTGTACGTCCCGTACCACCGCCGGATGCTACGGAGAAGTACTTCTTGCCCTGCTCATTGCATTCTTTTTTGTATGTACCTGCTACCGGATGCTGGAACCGGGTCGGGTTCGTAGAATTACCTGTAATAGATACACCTACGTTTTCATGATGCATAATTGCAACACCTTCCTGTACGTCGTCCGCACCATAGCACTTCACGGATGCACGGAGACCTTCGGAATAAGGTTTTTCATAAACAACGTTCAATTTTGCTTCTTTATAATCATATTTTGTCTCAACGAATGTAAAACCATTGATACGGGAAATAATCTGTGCAGCGTCTTTTCCAAGACCATTTAAAATTACACGCAGCGGCTGTTTGCGCACTTTGTTTGCTTTTTCAGCAATACCGATTGCTCCTTCCGCAGCGGCAAAAGATTCATGTCCTGCCAGGAAACAGAAGCATTCTGTCTCTTCTTCCAATAACATCTTACCTAAATTGCCATGTCCAAGACCTACTTTTCTGTGATCTGCAACAGACCCAGGAATACAAAACGCCTGTAAGCCTTCACCAATCGCAGCTGCTGCGTCCGCAGCTTTTCTGCAGCCTTTTTTAATTGCAATTGCAGCGCCTACCGTGTATGCCCAACATGCATTTTCGAAACAAATCGGCTGGATTTTCTTTACCTGCTCGTATACGTCAAGTCCAGCATCTTTCGTAATTTTCTCAGCTTCTTCGATAGAGCTGATACCGTAGTTGTTTAATACGGCGTTAATCTGGTCAATTCTTCTTTCATATGATTCAAATAATGCCATGATTCTTCGTTCTCCCTTCCTTACTCTACTCTCGGATCAATAATCTTAGCAGCATCTGCTACACGTCCGTACTGTCCTTTCGCCTTTTCCCAGGCTGTGTTAGGATCATCACCTTTTTTAATAAAGTCAGTCATTTTGCCAAGAGAAACGAACTGATATCCGATTACTTCGTCGTTTTCGTCCAAAGCAATACCAGTTACATAGCCTTCTGCCATTTCCAGATAACGAACGCCTTTTTCTTTTGTTGCAAACATGGTACCAACCTGGGAACGAAGCCCTTTGCCCAGATCTTCCAGTCCTGCACCAATTGCTAGGCCGTCATCGGAAAATGCACTCTGTGTACGTCCATAAACGATCTGCAAGAACAGCTCTCTCATTGCCGTATTAATTGCATCACATACAAGGTCCGTATTTAACGCTTCCAGTATGGTCTTACCCTGTAAGATTTCTGCTGCCATTGCTGCGGAATGCGTCATGCCGGAGCAGCCGAGAGTCTCAATGAGAGCCTCTTCGATAATGCCGTTCTTTACATTCAAAGTCAGTTTGCAGGCGCCCTGCTGCGGTGCACACCAGCCTACGCCGTGTGTAAAACCGGAGATATCTTCAATTTTTTTAGAATGTACCCATTTCCCTTCTTCCGGAATTGGAGCCGGCTCGTGCTTTGCACCCTTAGCTACCGGACACATGTTTTGAACTTCGTGTGTGTAAATCATTTTAAGACTCCTTTCAGTTAGATAAATGATGCCAGCAGAAAGCAACAGCGCTTCTGCTGAGTTGATAACATGTTGGACTGATGTTGCTCAACATACTGCATATATTTTCGCATATTTCGTCAAATAAGTCTAGTCCTTTTACACAAAAATATATATCTTACCGTCATTACTGTTAACCGTTACCTGACCTTGCTGCTAAGCGCGGCATTTCCATACAAATCGCTGTACCGGATAGTTTTCATACAGATCCAGTCTGTCCGGAACAAATCCAAGCGCATGATAAAAACTTCTCGCCGCATACCCTGCTTTGTCATCTTCACGGAATGTTTCCACAACAATATCTGCTCCCGGTTGCATTTTTGTTTTCATCAATTGCAGCATTTTTGACGCAATTTTCTGCCTGCGGTACTCCGGATGTACGGCCAGACACCGGATTTTACTTTCCTCTTTTGAAAACAGTAATATACCGACAATCATACGGCCGTCCGCCGCATATATGGCAGTTCCCTGCTTCATATGCCGGATTACGGTATCACAGTAACCATGCCATGCCGCAACCGATTCCATGCCCGGAAAATCATGTTTGATGATTTCTCCCAGACTCATCCACGATTCCAGATGGGAAAATCCCGCAAATCCCGTGCGGATTCTGTGGATTCGCTCCCCCTGTCTGTCGTAGCTGTCCCGAATATCGAACAGCCTGTCCAAAAACCAATATGGAATCATTATGCCCTGCGCCTGCATTTTCAGCACTTCTTCTTTATAGGCCCAGCGCACCTGCCGTACTTCTTCCTTCTGCAGCCGCAGTGTGGAAAGGTCGATGTCCTGTTCGATCAGATAAAAATCATCAAACCCTCCGGAAAAATTCATCGTTAAAAACGGACGTTCGTTTGAAAAATCCAGCTCAATTCCAAGCTCCTCAAATACTTCTCTTTGTGCTGCCTGGCTGCTGCTGTCGCCTGCCACTGCCGAACCGCCGACCGATACATCCCACATATTCGGCCATCCCTTTTTAAAAGGCTGACGCTGCTGAATCAGCAGTTGATTTTCACTGTTAAAAATACAGACATGGACGGCAAGGCGAAAGCTGTCTTTCGGCAAAGGTTCCTTGCGCCGATGCAGTTTTCCTGTCTTTTCTCTGTCTTTCGTATATAAATCCCATAATTCATCCGTTTTTCATAAAGGTTCATTCATACTCCTTTTACAGACAAACCGGCATCCATTGTTCAACGGCCACCCGAACGATTTTTCGTCTGTTTCATCTGTTTTTTATTTTCATACATACGGTCGTCTGCCAGCTGATAGATTTTGTCAATATCCGTCTCCTGCGTACCGGCAGATGCAAAGCCACAGGCAATCGACATATGAAGCCCTTTTACCTGCTCATTTTTCCTAGCGATATTGTCCTGAAAATCCTGCATCAGCGCATTTACTTTAACCGGATCGGAAATCGTAATTACGGCTATAAATTCATCTCCGCCCATCCTTGCAACAACTCCATGCCTTTCAAAAGTCTGTGCGATAACCTCTGCCGCGCTTTTAATCAAAATATCACCTTTGGCATGTCCATATGTATCGTTCATCATCTTTAAATCATTCAGGTCAAAACAAATCACGGTAAACTGCTGATTACGCTCTTCTTTGATTTTATTTATATATTCCATACAGTAACGTCTGTTATGCAGCTGTGTCAGTTCGTCCGTATACGCACTTTTAATCAGGGAATTGCGTTCCGTCTCCCACATCATTTTTCTGGTCAGATTCATATAAAATGACACAATCAGTATAAAAACAAATATAATCATACCGATGCAGGACATGCCCCGGATCGTCTGCACGGAACGTCCAAAATATCGTTCGCTGCAGTAAGCAAACAGATCGTGTGTAATACAGCTGCCAATTACAAGCATACCCACAAGAAACAGCCGGTTTTCAATCTGGCTGGACTGCTTCAGATTAATCAGCACTATAACAAAGAAATAAAACAGACTGATGATAATCAGCACCTGCATATATTTTAACGTTACCGCAAAATGCATGATGTCTTTCATATGAAGAACCATAATTACAGTCGTTGACAATAACTGTACGGACAAAAGTATCCAAAACAGCTTTTTGAAAATATCGTTTTTTATCTGTTTTACATCTTCATACATATAGACCGTAAGCGGAATCGGACACAGGTATAAGGAAATATATTCCATTAAAGAGACCGAATACAACGGTATGGAAAATATCAGAATAACCTTATAATAACACAGCGTCCACAATCCGATACAGATCGAAAACACCGAAACACACAAAAGTCTGATATACTTGATCGAAAAAACAACTGCAAAAATCGTAACCATAGCCGTTGCCAGTCCGAAAATGACAAGAAAGCTGCCAAACAGCATTGGAATCCGGTTTTCCGTCATCAGTACCCGGTATGCATTTTTCCACTCATAAATCCGAACGGCATCAAACTTCGTAAACGCATAGTCTTCGACTAATTCCAGCTGTATCGTCAGCAGTTTTCCCTGATAATCGTTCGGAAAATTGATAAACTGCAGTCCGCTTCCAACGGTTTTTCCGAACGCGGCGCGATCGTATCCATAGGTGTAGACTTTTTTACCGTCCACAAACAGGCTGACTGCCGACTGTCTGGTCCGGATGCGAAGCGCACCTTCTTCAATGGTCCAGCTGTCGGGCAGTACCCGTTCCAATAAAATCTGATCTCCTTTATGCAGCGGTTCAAAGCAAAATCCGTCGAGTTCAACATCCTCAAAACTTTTTCCATTCACCCGGATATCCCAGTCATCATTCAGCGTAATGCACTTTGAAATCTGATCGTAATCTTTCGAAATCATATGATCCGCCATCGGCAGCCAACCAATCAGACTGCAGCAGGCAAAGATCACCCATAAAATTTTTATGATTGTTTTTTTGAAATCTCTTTTGCTGTTTTCATCCTGCAGTGTCCCTTTTACTATCTTCATGGAAAGTCTGTCCGTATTTACAGACGCTTATGTATCGCTTTATGACTTTCGCAGCCATTGCCTAACTTTATTATACGGATGAAAATTCCACATTACAAGTATTTCCGACCATTTTTACACGTATTTTATATTTCGCTTGTATATCCGTCCTGTTTCCACCTGTTACGATTCTATTCCGCTGTCTTTTCCACTACTTCATTTTTGTTTTTATAAATCGAACGCGGCGGCACAACGCCACGTACCATAGACAACGGATAAATGTTGGTATGCCTGCCCACTACAGTGCCAGGATTCAATACGGAATTACAGCCGACTTCAACATAGTCGCCAAGCATAGCGCCGAATTTTTTCAGTCCGGTTTCTACCACCGTATCGCCGTTTTTAACCGTAACCAACGTTTTATCCGATTTCACATTTGAAGTAATGGAACCGGCTCCCATATGCGACTGACAGCCAAGAATGGAATCCCCGACATAATTGTAATGCGGTACCTGAACCCGGTTAAAAATCACAACATTTTTCAGCTCCGTAGAGTTTCCTACTACGGCTCCCTTTCCGACAATCGCACTGCCGCGGATAAACGCGCAGTGGCGAATCTGTGCTTCCTCATCAATAATCAGCGGGCCATTCAGACATGCGGTCGGAGCTATATTTGCCGACTTTGCAACCCAGATATTTTCGCCACGCATTTCATATATGCTGCTGTCCAGCGTTTGCCCCAGCTTCACGATAAAATCTGAGATTTTCCCCAGTACCTCCCATGGATAATCGGCATCCGCAAACAGTCCGGCTGCAATCGTTTCAGTTAAATCATACATATTTTTAATTAAACACTGTTCCATTTTCGTTTCCTTTCCGGATTAATTGTAATCAGATTTTATTTTCCTTTTGTCTTTTCCTTTTGTACTTTGTTTTTCTTATTTTCCCCGTAATATGCAAAAGCCTGCTCAAAAAAGCCACGCAGCATATACTGGTTATTCAGATTCATGACCCCGCTCGTGCGGCTTTGAATAAAATGCTCCAGCTTGGCCATATATTCCTGCGTCGTAATGGAACCCTGCGCCACGTAAGTCAGTCCCTTTTCCCAGCTGGCTGTAAGCTCCGGATTCAGCAGCGACTTAATCGAAGCGTTTACGACGTCAAAAATCATCTCTCCGAGCAGGGTAGGTGTAATCACCTGCGTTTTTTTATTTATGGAAAGATACTTGTTTCTTACCAGTTTGGAAAGAATTTCGGCCCTTGTTGCACTTGTGCCGATGCCGCTGCCTTTGATCGTAGCCCGCAGCTCTTCGTCTTCAATCAGCTGACCGGCATTTTCCATTGCCAATATCATCGAACCGGAGTTATACCTCTTTGGCGGAGACGTCTCTCCTTCCCGAATCCAAAATTGATCAACCGGAAAAACCATGCCCTTTTTCAGTGAAGCAACCGCTTCCAGCAATCCGTTATCCGGTACGGTCTCATCATTTCCCGTTTCTTCTTTTTCATTTGTTTCATTTGCATTGTCTTCTTTCTTTTTGAAAAAAGAATACTCCATAACCGGCAGATATCCTTCCTGCTTGAGTACCTTAAAAGCCGCGAAAAATTTTTCTTCTTTTATCTGAAATACGATGCCATATTTCAGATAGACTGCCGGCGGATAAAATATGGCAAGAAAGCGGCGTACAATCGTCTCATATACTTTTACCGCATTCCCATGCAGCGTCTTAAGCGCCCCCAATCCCTGCCCGGTCGGAATAATCGCATAATGATCCGTAATCTGCTTATCATTCGTATAACGCGTCTTTCCGATCTTTTCATAGCTTTTATTTTGAAGTATTGTTTCTGCAAATACCCGGACACCCGGAATGTTGCAAAGTCCGCTGATATTTTTGCGGATTTCCTTTGCTACTGCTGTAGAAAGCACCCGGGCATCCGTACGCGGATATGTAACCAGCTTCTTCTCATACAGCTCCTGCACAATGCCAAGCGTCTGATCCGGACCGATCTTAAAAAATCTGGAACATGTATTCTGCAGTTCTGCCAGATTATACAAAAGCGGTGCATTTTTTGTCTCTTTTTTCTTTTCGGTCGAAAACACGGTCGCCCGGACAGGCGGATGTCCGGATAAATGTGCAATCAGCTGCTGCGCATCTTCTTTTTGCTTAAAACCATTTTCCTTGTACAGCTTCGGCGACTGCTCATACGCAGAGCCTTCCACCGCTTTCCATTCACACTCTATTTTATGATTTTGAACGTCAATCCGTGACAATACCCGGTAAAACGGCGTTTTTACAAATGTGCGTATTTCACGCTCCCTGCGCACGACCATTCCCAGGACACAGGTCATCACACGCCCCACAGATATCACAACGTATTTCTCATGCAGATGAGCTGCAACTGCGTCTCCATATTTTAATGAAAGCAGTCTGGAAAAATTAATTCCCATTAAATAGTCTTCTTTTGCACGCAAATATGCGCTGGAAGCCAGATTATCATATTCTGACAAATCTTTTGCTTCCCGGATGCCGCGCAAAATCTCCTCTTCGGTCTGAGAATCAATCCAGACCCGTCTGCGCTGTTTGCCTTTTACACCGGCAAGCTGTTCTACAAGCCGATAAATGTACTCTCCTTCCCGTCCGGAGTCCGTGCACACGTAAATGCATGTAATATCTTTGCGATTTAATAAAGACGCAACGATTCGAAACTGCTTTGCTGCGCTCGGAATTACTTCATATTTAAACTCCTGCGGAAGAAACGGCAGTGTGGTCAGACTCCATTTTTTATATTTCGGGTCGTACACCTCCGGATAACTCATCGTAACGAGATGACCGACACACCACGTCACAACCGCATCCGCACCTTCCTGATATCCGTCATATCGTTTCATATCCAGTTTCAAAGCCTTTGCAAATTCCTGTGCCACCGACGGCTTTTCCGCTATGTATAACGCTTTTGGCATAAATTACTCCTACTTTAAACATAAACAATGAGATTACCGGAAACGATCCGCTTTCCTGCAATCTCATTGTTTATACCATTACGGTTTTTCGTTACTGCTTCCATATCCGGCATTTACAGCATCCCCGTTACAGCTGCGTCATGTCAACGAGGACAAGTCTTTTATCTTCTTTTGCCTTTTCTAACAGTTCTTCATCAAAACTCTTTGCGGAAAACAGATAATAATGGTCTGATTTCAGCTTGGCCTTTTTCATCGTGTCAAACAGCTTTTCACACATTTCGTATGTAAGCTGTGGTTTCGACCAGTTGCACAGTCCAATCAGATTATTTCTGGCGCTGTCCTGTGCGATAATATCAATATTCCCGGTTTTGCCAACCCATGTGCCTGCCTTGTGTATCCGGATCGGAAGCTTTTCTACCATATTTAACAGCTCCAGATATTCCATACAGACCTGAACGAAATACCGGTTCATATAATCGTCCAGTTCTTTCTCAATATAAGTTTCATAAAAAGTTTCCGGTGTCATCATATACAAATCGGACAGATGCGGATAAACAAAACGGAACCAGAAATTCACATAGTTGCTGCGAATCTGATAAATTCCTTTCTGTGCGTTTTCCCAGCCGCCTGTTTCAAAAGAATTGACTTTTTCCACCACTTCAAAAGCAGCCAGATTTTTCATGTACACACTGATTTTAGCTCTGGAAAATCCCGTCTGGTTAAACAGATCGTTCAGCTTTCGATATCCGGCTGCAATCGCCGCCAGAATCGTATCATAAATAGCAAGCTCCCGCAGTTCACTGCCAATAAAACGCTCCGCTTCCGCAAATAAAAATCCGCTCGGAGATAAAATATGCTTGCAGATGTTGCTTCGGATATCTTTCTTTGAATTCCAGCGGTTCATATAAGAAGACACGCCGCCTAAAATTCCATATGCCTTGACACAGTCGCTGACCGAATACTCCGGATAGGAACGTACCATATCCAGAAATTTCAGATCGTCCAGCTTTACCATCGTGTCAACTTTTTTTATACCATCTTCCAGAAGCTGCTCCAGTTCCTGTTCCACCCACGCAATCGAAGAACTCGCCAGTATAATCAAAACGGGGCCCGGATACAGTTTTTTGGCCTTCAGCTTTAAAATCGCTTTGAAAAATTCTTCGTCGCGCTTTGCAATATACTGAAATTCATCAATCACTACAACCAGTTTGCTGGCGTCCCCACTTCGAATACGATTGAAAAATTCGGTATACTGATACTTGGAAAGACTCAGCGTATACTGTTTTTCAATCTCATGCCCAAACTGCATACACTGTTCCTGCGCAGATGCCTTGCGCGCACGATAATAAAAAAAATTTTTCCCTTTGCAGAAAATCCTGATCAAAGCTTCTTTATCGCAGCCTTCACGTCCATATAGTACAACAAGCTGATTTCCGTTCTTTTCATATTGCTGCTCTATTTTTTTTAATTCCGTATGTCGTATTACCATTGCCTTCTCCTATTGTGTATCATGAGCTTTTATTATGCTATTGAAATAATAACGAAATTGTATCGAAATAATATCACATTTTAACTTTTATTTCAAGAGGTTGGAATAAAATGCATGAAAGTTCAATCTCTTGTTACTGTTCACTCTTTTTATTTTTTCACAATAAAGCCCTGCTCCTTCAATAACTCTGCGCATAAGACAGCTCCCCTGCCGCTCCGCGCACCGTATTATGCGACAATCCGACAAATTTCCAGTCATAAACGGAATCTTTACGGAGACGTCCGACACTGATTCCCATCCCGTGTTCATAGTCCACATCCATCGTAATCTGCGGACGGGCATCTTCATCCAGATATTGTATAAACTGTTTCGGAGCGCTCGGAAGCGCAAGCTGCTGCGGAAGTCCTCTATAGTTAACCAGTTTTTCAATCAGCTGTTCTTTTTCCACGGATTTATCTTTTAGCTTTACAAAAACCGAAGCCGTATGTCCGTTTAACACCGGCACACGAATACACTGACTGGTAATCAGCGGCTGTTTTGCAGGCTCAATGACTCCGTTTTTCATCTCACCCCAGATACGCAGCGGTTCCTGTTCGGACTTTTCTTCTTCTCCGCTGATAAACGGTATAATATTTCCTTCCATCTGCGGCCAGTCCGCAAATGTTTTACCGGCACCGGAAATTGCCTGATACGTGGATACTACCGCTTCATAAGGTTCAAACTCCATCCATGCGGTCAGTACCGGCGCATAAGCCTGTATGGAACAGTTTGGCTTTACCGCCACAAAACCGCGTGTTGTGCCCAGCCGTTTTCTCTGATACGGAATCAGCTCCATATGCTGCGGATTGATCTCCGGCACGACCATCGGTACATCCGGCGTCCAGCGGTGTGCGCTGTTATTGGACACTACCGGTGTTTCCGTCTTTGCATAGGCGTCTTCAATCCGTTTGATTTCTTCCTTGGACATATCTACCGCCGAGAATACAAAATCCACCTCAGATGCGGTATCTTCAATCTCATTTACATTTTTTACCACTATATTTTTTACGGCTTCCGGTATCTGTGTATCCATCTTCCAGCGTCCGCCTACCGTCTGTTCATAAGTCTGTCCCGCACTGCGCGGACTCGCCGCAATTGTCGTTACCTCAAACCATGGATGATTTTCCAAAAGAGAAATAAATCTCTGTCCAACCATACCTGTTCCACCCAGAATACCAACTTTTAATTTTTCACTCATGACTACTCTCCTCCGCAATCGTTGATTTTATTATATTAATACAGGATTTCGAAAAACGCAAGGCTTAGTTATGACTTACCGATTATTTTATGTTGCCATTCAGCAGGCGATCTTCCCAGTCCTCATCAATATCCGCACATTCCGCCAGAAATTTTTCTTCCAGTGCAATAACCTGCTCCATCGCAGCTTTGCCCGGCGCCCCTGTTGTCAGACGCTTATTTACACATGTTTCCATGGAAATAGCATCATACAAATCCGAATCAAAAACCGGACTGATTGCTTTCAGCTCTTCCAAAGACAGCTCTTCAATCGAACGGTTCCGATCCATACAGTATAATACCAGCCTTCCTACAATGCCATGAGCATCACGAAACGGCACTCCATGATTGACAAGATAATCAGCCGCATCCGTCGCATTTGTAAATCCGAGCGACGCACTCTTGCGCATGTTTTCCACCCGAAATTTCATCGTAGCAAGCATCCCCTGAAACAGAGCCAGACAGCCTTTTACCGTATCCATGGCATCAAATGCCAGTTCCTTATCCTCCTGCATGTCCTTATTATATGCAAGCGGAATTCCTTTCATAGTTGTAAGCAGGGAGATCAATGCTCCATATACACGCCCTGTCTTACCCCGCACAAGTTCTGCAATATCCGGATTTTTTTTCTGCGGCATAATGCTGCTTCCCGTACTATAGCCATCGTCAATTTCTACAAACTGATACTCATTGGAGTTCCAGATAATAATCTCTTCACTGAAACGGCTCAGATGCATCATAATGGTAGACAGCGCCGACAAAAACTCAATGACATAGTCTCTGTCCGATACACCATCCATACTGTTCAGACATGGGCCGTCAAATCCCAGCATCCTTGCCGTAGCATCCCGGTCCAGCGGATAAGTCGTACCTGCGAGCGCACCGCTTCCGAGCGGACAGTAATTCATACGCTTATATATATCATGAATGCGCAGACGGTCCCGTTTAAACATCTCAAAATACGCGCCCAGATGATGAGCCAGCGTTACCGGCTGTGCTTTCTGCAGATGTGTAAATCCCGGCATAATCGTTTCCGTATGTGCTTTCATAATTGTTAAAATCGTCTGCAGCAAGTCTTTTAACAAAGCGTCTGTCCGCACTGCTTCCATGCGGGTATACATGCGCATATCCAGCGCAACCTGGTCATTTCTGCTTCTGCCGGTATGCAGTTTTTTGCCGGTATCACCCAGACGTCTGATCAGCTCCGCTTCTACAAAACTATGGATATCTTCGTATTCCGAAGTGATTTCCAGCGTTCCGTTTTCTGTCTCTGCCAGTATGTTTTTCAGTTCCGCAACAATCTGCTCTGCCTCCACATTCGATAAAATTCCCTGTTTGCCAAGCATTTTCACATGTGCAATGCTTCCTTCGATATCCTGTCTGTAAAATTTCCGGTCAAACGAAATAGATGCATTAAAATTGTAAACAAGCCGATCCGTTTCTTTTGTAAAGCGACCGCCCCATAATTGTGCCATTTTATCGTTCCTCTCTTTCTTCGTATGTTTGTATGGATTCAAGTGGGTTTACCGATTTTTGATTCATGGAAAATATACAGCCGCAGTAATCCTGTCTGTACATTCCATATTCTTTTGAAATCTGTACGGACCGTAAATATCCGTTTTTCTTCTTAAAATCCGAATGCAGATAAGCAACGCCATATTCTTTTGCAAGCCTCTCTCCGATTTCATTCAGCTTCTGCGCATCTTTCATCGGACTGATCGACAGTGTCGTTGTAAAATACGAAAGTCCCAGCCGCTTCGCATACTCCGCCGCTTCCCTAAGCCGCAGTTCATAACAGGCCATACAGCGTGCGCCGCCTTCAGGAAGCCGTTCCATTCCCGCAGCCATTTGATAAAACCGTTTGGTATCATAAGTTCCTTCTATAAAAGAAACCGGATATTTCATCGGAAACTGTCCTATAAAACGCTGCTGTTCGAGTACCCTGTGATGATATTCTTCCTCCGGATAAATATTTGGATTATAATATAAGACGGTAATGTGAAAATACTGTGATAAATATTCGAGCACGTAACTGCTGCAAGGTGCACAGCAGCTATGTAACAACAGAGACGGAACTTCACCGCGACCCGCATGAAAACTGATTTTTGCTTCCAGCTCTTTTTGATAATTACGCTTATTCATAGCCGTATGCATCATCCTTTCTTTGTGCATCGTCAAATCCATGCTCCATCTTACCATGCGCCGACACGTTTTGCAAGTAATATATAGACAAAATGACAGATGGTTTTTACGATTCTAAAAACCACCTGTCATTTCCGGATTTTAAATCTCATTCGCGGCCTGATATCCGCTTCGTATCGCTTCTGCAATACCCGCCGTCTTTTCTCCGCTGCAATCGCCGACATAAGTTACCGGAACGGTAATACCTTCCGCAGAAAACGGCAGTTTGCGGGAACCAACCGCCATCACTACATAGTCACAAGGAATGGTAACCGTCTCCTGTGTCTGTGTATGCACTGCCGTAACGGCATCCGCCGTTATTTCCGTTACCTTCGTCTGTGTATACTGCGCAACCTGATGTTCCTTAAAATCCTGTTCGATAATCGGCAGTATCGTAGAGGATTCTCCGGCCGCAACTTTGTCCATCATTTCAATGACCGATACCTTACAGCCCTGCTCCAGCAAATACTCTGCCGTCTCCGTTCCGACCAGTCCGCCTCCGATCACCGCACAGTGTCCGGACACCGTTTTTTCTCCGGCAAGAATATCCCATGCGGAAACGACATGTTCCTGATCGGCCCCCGGCACCGGAAGCGTCACATTTTGCGCTCCGACCGCAACGATAACGGCATCTGCCTGATTCAGCGTTTCCGCATCCGGTTCCGTTCCGGTTCTGATCGTAACGCCAAGCATCGGAAGTACTTTTTCATAGTATTCCACCGCACGCAGGATCTCGGATTTTCTCGGAGGCACGGCGGCAATCAAAATCTGACCGCCTATATTTTGCGCCTTTTCATACAATTCCACCTCATATCCACGCTTTGCGGCCACTCTTGCCGCTTCCAGTCCGGCAATTCCCGCTCCTGCTATGGCTACTTTTTTGCGTCCGTTGCCAGGTCGGATAAATACGGTTGCTTCGTTTCCGTTTTCCGCATTTAAGATACAGGAAATATACCGACGGTTTTGAATGGCATCGACACAGCCTTTGTTGCAGTTTAGGCAAGTCCGAATCGGTTCTTTGCTTTCTGCTTTCAGCGCAATATCCGGATCGGTCAGAAGAGAACGTCCATAGCCGACCAGATCGGCCTTTCCTTCCTCTAAAATCTGCTCGCCTGCTTCTACGGTAACGACACGACCTACGGTTGCAATCGGAATCGAAACGAGCTGTTTGATCTCAGCTGCAATCGGAAGCACCCAATTATACGGAACCGTTCCCATCGGCGGAATCGTATCTCCCATATTTCCCGTATGATTTGCCTGTGCTACCTGGAGCATATCCACACCTGCTTTTTCCAGCATAACCGCAAACACTTTCGCTTCCTCCGGCAGTAAACCGCCTTTTCCGCGAAGCGTGCCGTCGATATTTGTCGTAATGATCGGCAATTTGTATTCCACCATCATTCCCGGCACCGCTTTTTGAATCGCATCAACAACTTCCAGCGCATAGCGGACCCGGTTTTCCAGAGAACCGCCATAGCTGTCCGTTCTGTGGTTCAGGGATGCGGAACATATGGAACCAAGCAGGCGATCCCCATGAATCTCAATCGCATCCACCCCTGCCTTCCTTGCACGTACCGCACAGGCTGCAATTGATTCCTTAATCTCCGTCAGCTGTTCTACGGTTGCCTCGGTAACAAAAAACTGCATATCATGGCGAAGCTTTGCATACGCCTGCGTACGTATTTCATTCGATTGCGCCATTTTCTTTTCAAATAAGTCCATATCACCGTCTGCTTTTGCAGCTTCCGCTTCCTTGGCGGCTGCCATAGATCCCATAATCAGACGGCCTACTCCCGGTACGTCATATTCCGGATGAAACAGCTGCAGCGCCAGTTTGCAGTCATACGTATGAAGCGCATCCGCAAGTTTTTGAAAAGACGGAATCTGCCTGTCATCGCAAAGCTTTGGCGTCGGAGAAGCCGTGTTAACCGGCGTTACATCTCCAATGACAATATAGGACGTACCGCCCTTTGCAAGCCGTTCATAAAAACGATGACTCTGTTCCCCGATGGAACCGTCCCGTTCTTCATATCCGGTTGTCAGCGGCGGAAACATGATTCGATTTTTCAGTGTCAGATTGCCAACCTGAATCGGCTGTAATAACGGAGATTTTTTTTCGCTCATTTTTTACCTCTTTTTCCTATTTATATGTATCTCTTTACCAATGTCTTTTTCAATGTCTTTTTACAATGTCTCTTTATCAATATTTCTTTACCAAATGGTTCGGCCTATCTGCCTGTCCGCTATATATGTTTCGCTGTTTCATAGCCTTCGGATACCGCGCTTTTTATCGTTCCAATTACATGTGCATCCCCAATCATATGGTAAACCACGCCGCAGGATTTAAGCAGCTCTTCTACGGACGGATCTTTTTGATAGCCTGCTGCAAATACAAGCGTGTCCGCATCACCGATGCGGAATTCCTCTCCATTTTTGGTGTAATAAATGCAATCCGCATCCACCCGTTCTACTTTTGCACCGCAGATCAGTTTCACGCCTTTTTTTGCATCCGCTGCACGAGCAGACTTCTGCCCGGGCCCGTTTCATTCAACATAACGTTGTCCGCCATCTCCAATACGACAATCTCCCGGTTTCTCGGATACCTGTCATCTACAAGCGGCGCCAGATAGTCAGCCGTTTCACAGCCAACCGAACCACCGCCCAGTATTACGACTTTTCTGCCTGGAAATGCCCTGCCGGCCAGAATATCATCTGCAGTCATCCACTGTTTAAATGCCGTAAACGGCCGGATCACTACCGGCAACGCACCGGTTCCTGCTATCACTTCATAGCCTGCGAACTCTGTCTGCAGCATCTCTTTTGTTACCTGACAGTTCAGCCGCACCGTTACACCTGCCCTGTGCAGTTTTCCATCATATATTTCACGACTTTTGTTAAATCCTGCTTTGCAATCGGTACCGCTGCAATGCGCAGCAATCCTCCGGGCTCATCTTCTTTTTCACATAAAACAACCTCATGTCCCCTCTTTGCCGCAATATAAGCAGCTTCCATCCCGGCCGGCCCTGCGCCGATCACAAGAATCTGCTTCTTTTGTGCTGCCTGCGACACCGTATCTTCGTTTTCCTGCTCCAAAGAAGGATTGACCGTACATGCAATGCGTTTGCCAAACATAATCCCGTTCAGGCAGCGCAGACAGCCAATGCAGGGCCGTATCTGTTCTTCTCTGCCCGCTTCTGCCTTCTGCACAAACGCAGGATCACACAGATTGGCACGCCCGATCATACAAATATCCGTCCTGCCGTTTGCAATCAGCTCTTCCGCCAGCCACGGTTCCGTAATGCGTCCTACCGATGCAACCGGAATGGATACATGCTTCTTGATTTTCTCCGCCAGCCTGATATGCGAACCCATCGGCGTACCGGGCGCAGGAATCGAGCTGCCCCGCATAATCGTCGTTCCTCCGGATACATGCAGAAAATCCGCTCCCGCTTTTTCCAGCTGCTTTGCAACGTATACGCTGTCATTCAGATTCTGACCGCCATCGGTATATTCATCTCCGGATATCCGCACGTCGATGATAAAATCCTTTCCGCAGACTTTCCGTACCTGCGCAATGACTTCCAGCACCAGACGCAGACGGCCGTTGATATCACCGCCATATGGATCCGTCCGTTTGTTATACAGTGGGGAAAGAAATCCTCCCAGCAGCCCGTGCGCATGAGCCGCATGAATCTCCACGCCATCGCCACCGGCCTGTTTGACTCTGCCCGCAGCTGCGCCAAACTGTTCGATTATGACCTCCAGCTCCCGTATGGTAACGGCACGCGGCGCCTCCTTTGCATAATAAGGTCCGACATTGGACGGTGCGATCAGACGCGGCGTCCCGGGAACCGGAAATGCCATATATGCCGGATGAAACAGCTGCGGCATAATTTTTGCACCATATTGGTGTACTGCTTTTGTCAGCTTTTCCCATCCTGGTATAAAAGAATCATCGCTGATGGACATATCACCCGGCAGATAAATATATGTCGGCTCTACGGTAGTGACTTCCGTAACAATCAGTCCGACACCGCCTTTGGCACGGGCAGCATAGTGTGCGACAAGATCATCGGTTACATAGCCTTTATCTGCCAGATTCGTAGAAATCGGCGGCATAAAGATCCGGTTCTTTACGGTCGTCTCTGCGATTTTAACAGGGCTAAACAGATGCGGATATGCATTCGTCATTATTTTTTCCTCTTCCTTTCCGTTTATTTCCCTGATTGTACCATATCTTTTTGCCTCACACCTCCACAGTTTCAGATATCAACCGTTCATTTTTGTCCTTTTTTGTCAAAAATTTGAACTATTTTGCAAAAACAGAACATATATAAGCCCTTCCAAACACAAATCAGTGCCTATCTGTCCTGTATACCCGGAATTCTTATGACCAGCGTACCATCCGGCTCCGTTTCGAGACTGACACGACCGCCTTTTGATCTGACCCGGCAGACCAGCTCGTCTTCTTTTAAGCAGGCGGAAAAAGTTTCCGTTTCATACAGCACCTGCTGTGACTCTTCTATAAAGTGGTGCAGCAGCTCTCTATGTTCCTTATCAAGGGTCATTTTTCGTATCTTTTTTCCTTGCCGTATCTGAGATTTTGACGGAACTGCTTGCGATACTCACTTGGCAGAATGCCGTACAGTTCTTTAAATGCCGCCGTGTATGCTTTGGCATTCGGCATCCCGCAGTCCGCCGCAATCCGTTCGATACTGCTGCGTCCTTCCAGCAAGTGCTCCAGGGAAGCCCGTATTCGGACATAAGCCAGATATTTTACAAACGGAATACCCGTATAACGTTTGAACAGTTTGGAAGTATAAGACAGACTGAAAGAAAGCTGCCTGGCAATATCGGACAAAGTCAGCTCCTGTCTGTAATGCGTATCAATATAGCAGATCGCCTTCATATAATTTTCATGGGAATCGGAATGAAGCGGAAGATCTTCCATAGAAAAATTTTGCTGCCATGCAGCGAAATATACAAGTTCCATCATAACCACATTCATTTCATACAAGTTGTCTCTGCCTTTCATAAGCATTGCAAGCAATTGTCCGATCTTGCGCTTAAGACGGATATAAAATCCCTGTTTTTCTCTTCGTTACAGACGACCGTACGAAACGCGTTTGCTCCGTCACCTGCCATCGCATCCGACATACGGCTGAAATCCACATGAATCGTAAGAATCACATGTTCTTTGTCTGTCTCCTGCTTCTGGCAGATCATGTGCATCGTATCCGGAGCAATCACAATCAGACTGCGTTCTTTCAGCGTACACGAAAAATCCGCAGTCACTGTCTCATATTCACCTTTCAAAATATAGGAGATTTCCAGGCTGCTCTGCCTGGAAAATACACTCCTGGAAAATCCGTTGATACTAAGACTTAACGGATAGCCGAACTTCTGTCCGGAAAAATCATAGTAATAATTCATATTCTGCATAACTGATTATTTGGTACCAAAGATCCGGTCACCTGCATCTCCAAGTCCCGGACAAATATACGCGTCTTCATTCAGGCAGCGATCCAGACATCCGCAGTAAAGCTGTACATCCGGATGCGCCTTGTGCAGCCGCTCTACCCCTTCCGGAGCTGCGATAATGCACAAAAATTTAATATGTTTTCCACCGTGCGCCTTAATAAAATCCACGGCAGCCACTGCGGAACCTCCGGTTGCCAGCATCGGATCCAGCGCGGCAATCGTACGTTCTTCAATCGGACTCGGCAGCTTACAGTAGTACTCTTCCGGCTCGTGTGTTTCATGATTGCGGCAAAGTCCGATATGTCCGACTTTCGCACTCGGCACCAGCGTTAAGATTCCGTTGACCATCCCAAGTCCGGCCCGCAGAATCGGTACAATCGCAAGCTTTTTGCCCGCTATCATCGGCGTCATACATGATTCAATCGGTGTTTCCACCTCCACCGATTCCACCGGCAGATCACGAAATGCCTCATACCCCATTAAAACGGCGATTTCCTCCACCAGTTTGCGAAACTCATTTGTTCCTGTCCTTTTGTCCCGCAGCATGGAAATCTTATGTTGAATCAGCGGATGGTCCATCAAAATACATTATCCATAGTTGTCTCCTCCTGTTTGATGCATTTTTTATTCATAATCTTACCATGCCCGTTTTACGGAGTCAAACATTTTCGGCTTTCCCCGCACTTTTTTTAAACGTGAAATTTGGACACCTGTTCTTTCAGCATTGCTGCCTGTTCCGACATTTTTTCACTGACTGCCGCAGAATCCTTTACCACATCTCCGTTGCTGCGAACAACATCCGATATGCGTTCCAGTTCCTGAGAAATTCGTTCCACCGCGCCGGGCTGATCATCTGCGGCTTCAAATATGGATGACACCGCATCGGATACATGTTCCGCGCTTGCTACCACTTCCTGCAGCGCCTGATTGGTAAGGTCGGAAATATGACTGCCCGTTTCGACCGCCGTAACCGTTTCCCGAATTAAAAATGCCGTATTTCTGGCTGCCTCCGCAGACTGCCCTGCCAGCATCCGGACTTCATCTGCCACAACCGCAAACCCTTTTCCGGCTTCGCCTGCCCATGCTGCTTCAACGGCGGCATTCAGCGATAAAATATTCGTCTGGGAAGCAATATCTTCAATTGTCTTAATAACTTTAATAATCTCTTTGGATTTTTCATCAATCGTCTGCATCGCAGACATCAGGTTCAGCATATCACTGCTGCACGTTTCAATGCGCTGATGGGTACGGACATTCTCTTCTTTGGCAAGACTTGCAAATTTTGCGGTAGAATCCGCCTGCTGCTCAATATTGCTGATGGCATCGCCCAGCGCCTGTACCGATAATGCCTGTTCCTCCGCTCCCTGCGACATGGAATCCGCTCTGGACAGCACCTGCCCGGCTTCCGCATTGACCTGATGAGATACAAACGATATTTCTTTTATCACTTTCATAAGTTTGGAACGAATTGCCTGCAGGCTTCCGGTCAGCATCTTAAGCCCACCGATATAGTAGCTTTCATTTTTTGTCACATCAACCGTCAGGTTGCCATCTGCAATTTCACTTAAAATCCGTTCCATATCTTCGATTGCCGCTTTTAAATGTTTGCAGACCTTGTGTGTCGCATAGGCAATCATACCAACCTCATCTTTTCTGCCATAAAACGATTCCAGTCCTTTGTCCGCATCCAGATCAAATTCACTCAGACCGGATATGGCATGTTCCACTACCATCAGTTCTTTTCCGGTTTTGCTTAGGATAAGCAGTGTTACAAGAATAATAATGGCGGCTACTCCCGCACAGGCTGCACCCATTAAAATTCTTACCATGCTGACGGAACCATATACCTTGGAAGCGTCTGCCTGAAGCATAAAGATCCAGTCTCTGTTGTCCAGATATTTATATACGACAAGCTGATTTTTTCCTTTTTCATTCTCGTATGTATATAATGTGGTATCGGTATTGCCCGCATCCTGCACATGTTTTATAATTTCCACATGTCCTTTTTCTTCTGCCTGTGTATTCAGCAGGGATTCATCTTCATGATAGATATAAACACCTGTCTGTGCATTCATAAACACATATTTGCTTTCCGGAAGGTTTTTCAGCTCCAGATCTAACAATGCATCCATTAAGCGGTCCGCATAAACGCCCGCACCGACAAACCCCAGACATGTCTTTCCTTCGTAAATCGGATAATACATCGAAATTACCATATTTCCGGTTCCCGGAGACTGCATAATGCCCAGATTCGTAAGCTCCTGACTCGCCAGAATTGTATTTTGAAAAGTTTCCAGAGATTCACCTTCACGGGTTGTAATCCCGACCGCTCCGGAAGATGTATGCGTCAGCACATATGTATTTGTATCCGCAATGTACAGGCCCTCAAAAATACCTTTAACATTTGAAAAATCTATTGTATATTGCTGTGCTTTTTGCAGCAGATCCGCATTGTCCGGATCGGCTAAAAGCTGTCTTACTTCACCACTCAACGCAAATGCCTTTAAATATTCTTCGGCGGACTCCACATAAATTTATTATTTCATTTCCTGAAAGGTTTCCGCCATTTCTCCGGTCAGGCTCCACTGTCTTTGCATATAAGACCGCATGTTTTCCGTACTCTGCCCATAAGCCGCATAAACCTGATCCAAATAGTCAAAATGATCCGCAATCGCACAGGCCGCCTGATAACCGCTTTCCATCGCCGCAGAAATGCCTTCTCCCATCGGATTTAAAAATCCGGCCGTTTCTCCTGCAAAGAAAACATGCCTGACACCATAATCAATCTGGCACCCCGGACGAATCCGCGGCATCAGCCATTTCTCCGATTTTATCTGCTCTTCGATTTTCAGGTTGTGATACCGTTTCATATATCCTAAAAACTCATTATAAAAATGGCGTATTTTTCCCGTATCTTTTACCGCCACTCCCAGTACAAGCAAATCGTCCTTCACATTGAACCAGGCATCATACTCCGACAGCTCCGGCTGCAGATACGCATAAAAATAGTGCGGATCCAGATCTATCGTTCCCGCCTGAAACGTCTGATAGGTCGTAATATATGCGGGAACCGTTTTCATAATCTTTTGTTTTAACACACAGGCCACGCCTTCACAGTCCAGAAGATACCTTGCTTCTTCCGTATACGTTTGTGTGCCCGATTTTATATCTGCCTTTTTCCCATGCAGCCTGACACTCACAAAATTTCCCTTTTCTTCGCAGGAAACGGCAATCGTATCATCTCTGACGACAGCTCCGCTCTCTTCTGCTTTCCGAACAAGCCAGTAGTCAAAAGAGCTGCGCCAGATGTTTCGTCCTTCCTGTTCAAAACGATATTCCTTGCCTTTGTCATTCGTAAAAATCATGCCTTTGTTTTCAACCGGTTCACACATAACGGATTCCGGTACGCTTTCTCCAAAATAACGGTCGATCAGCATCAGTGTCTTTTTGATCAGAATACCGGAACATGATTTATAACGTGGTATTTTAAACTTTTCTATCAGCAAAACTCCGAATCCTTTTTCTGCCAATAATTTTGCCGCCGTACTTCCGGCCGGCCCCGCCCCGACAATAATCACATCATACATATTTCTGCCCCCTTCTCCCCGTGTGGTAGTATCTTTTTCTTTATATCCTAATCATACGACACTCTTCTCCTTTATTCAACAACAGAAACAGCACAAAAAGTCACTTTTAAATAACATGACAATCGTCATTTAAAAGTGACTTTAGGTAGGTAGTACCCGGATGGAGCACTAGATACTTTTATATTTTTCCAGAATATGGTTATACAGGGTTCGCACCGCCGGCGCCATAAATTCCGGATGCAATGCGGCAATTCCGATAATGCGGCACGTCTGCGGATATACGGGGTAGCAGTCTACCTCGTATGGGATATCCCGCATAACAAGCTCCGGC
Source organism: Eubacterium plexicaudatum ASF492 (assembly GCF_000364225.2). Classification (GTDB taxonomy): domain Bacteria; phylum Bacillota; class Clostridia; order Lachnospirales; family Lachnospiraceae; genus Eubacterium_J; species Eubacterium_J plexicaudatum. Next base: position 184,472 of record NZ_AQFT02000001.1, on the reverse strand, counting down.
ATCAGACAGATTCCAAAGCCTTTTGCCACAAGCGCAATCGTTGAAAGATCGTCTACGACATGATAATTCGATTTGATGCGCAGTGAATTTTCTTTTAAAAAATTTTGAATATCCGCATCCGTACATTCGCGCTGTGTCACAAACTGATGCGCACGCATCTCTTCGATATCCATATATGGACAGGCGCAGTCCTTTTTGCACCTTTGGGCAGAACGCAAAGCAGCGGATCTTTATACAGAGGTTCGATTGGAATATCTTTTGCACTCGATACGGATAAAAATCCAAGATCCACTACGCCATTTTTAATCCAGTAATAGACATCGTCATACGTTCCCTGAAATACTTCAATCTTGATTTTCGAATACTGCTTTTCAAAAGAACGCATAATTTCCGGCAGCCAGTTCGTACATACGCTGGAAAAGACCGCAATTTTCACCTTGCCCTGCTTCAAACCGTTCAGTTCTGCAATAGCCTGCCGCAGGCTTTCGTCACTGTTTAAAACCGCATTGACATAGGGCAGCAGATGCTCTCCGTAATTGGTCAGTGTAATGCCCGATTTGCTGCGGGTTAACACATTAAATCCAAGTTCATGTTCCATCGAAGATATCGTATGGCTGATTGCAGATGGTGTCAGTCCCAGAATATCGGCAGCTTTTTGAAAACTGCCGATATTTGCCGCGGTCTGAAACACCTGATAAGTCAATAATGTCATTTTTGTTCCTAATAAGCACATTTATACTGCAGTTCTTCCCAGCGTCTGTCGACCTCCGCCTGAAACTGTGCAATCAAATGTTCGTTTTCTTTTTTAAATAAATGTCTGAATCTTCCCTGCGGTTTTAAAAACTCTTCAATCGGAAGTTTGTTTTTAGGTTTATACGACAGCCGCCATGTTCCATGATCTACTTCAAACAACGGCCAATAGCATGTCTCAACCGCCAGTTTGCAGATTTTCATAATTTCCGGCGTATCATAACGCCATCCTCTCGGACATGGTGTCATAATGTTTAAAAACATGCCCCTTCCGTATAAATCGCTTTTTCCGCCTTAAGATGCAGATCTTTAAAATCCTGCGTCAGTGTCGTCTGCGCCACATATGACACGTCATGATCCGCAATGATTGCAGAAAGATCTTTACGGTTCTGCATTTTTCCGTCCGACTCACTGCCAACCGGCGTCGTTGTCGTATCCGCATACATCGGCGTAGCCGACGAACGCTGAATGCCGGTATTCATATAAGCGCCATTGTCATAGCAGACATAGACCATATCATGTCCGCGTTCCATCGCACCTGACAACGACTGAAATCCGATATCATACGTACCTCCGTCGCCGCCAAAGGTAATAAATTTAAACGTTTCTTCTTTTGGAAGTCTGCCGCGTTTTTTTAACGCTTTATATGCGGTCTCCACCCCGCTCAGCGTCGCTCCTGCATTCTCAAACGCATTGTGAATGTAGCTGTCTTCCCATGCCGTATATGGGTACATATAAGAAGATACTTCCAGGCATCCGGTAGCATTTCCAATTACCGCATGATCTCCCGGGTGCAGCGCACGCAGTACCGCGCGTACACCGATCGTCGCTCCGCAGCCTGCACACATACGATGTCCCGGCGCCAGACGCTCCGGCTGGTTCACCCAGTCTTTGAGCCGATATCCGCCCTGTCCTCCTGCACCACAAGCCTGTGCCGCAGACTGACTGTCCGTTTTGTATTCTGTCCGATTCTCCACTGTTTCCTCCTACTTACGTAACCCTATATACTGATACTGTTCTACTTTTTTCCCATGCAATACGGCATCTTCCATTTCCTGAAATACGGCATATACGTCGTCTACCGTAAAATCACGTCCGCCTAATCCATAAATATAATTTACCGTTTCAATCGCAATTTTATGCCGAAACAGCGCTGCATCTGTTTCGCAGCCAAGCGGCCCGCCATTTCCGTTATAACTTTCACAGCGATCCATGATAGCCGCCATCTTACAGTTTTTTAATGCTTCGGCCAGTTCTTTCGCCGGAAACGGACGAAAGACTCTGACTTTCAAAATGCCGGCTTTGATCCCTTTTTCACGCAGGTCGTCCGCCGCCTGTTTGGCTGTTCCTGCCGCGGAGCCAATCAGCACCATAATGTAATCCGCGTCTGCCGTCCGATATTCTTCAAACAATCCGTAACTTCTGCCCGATATTTTCCCAAACCGCTTTGCCACCGACAAAATGACGTCTTTGGCATTTTCCATCGCAATTTCCTGATTTTTCTTTGCTTCCATCACATAGCCTGATGCGGAATACGGGCCGACCGCGATCGGTTTTCCCGGATTCAGCAAATACTCTTTTGGTTCATATTCACCGACAAACGATTTTACGGTCTTGTCTTCCAGCAGTTCTATATTTTCTACGGCATGGCTTGTAATAAATCCATCCTGACAGATCATAACCGGCAAATGCACGTCCATATGCTCCGCAATCGGATAAGCCTGAATAAAGTTATCATAAGCTTCCTGATTGTTTTCCGCGTAAATCTGAATCCACCCCGTATCCCGTGCTCCCATTCCATCCGAATGATCGCAATTGATATTGATCGGTCCGGATAATGTACGGTTTACGAGTGCAAGCACAACCGGCATTCGATTGGACGCAGCCAGCAGCAGTTCTTCCCACATCAGCGCAAGTCCTGCCGAAGAAGTTGCAGTAAGACTTCTTGCCCCGGCAGCTTCCGCTCCAATGGCCGCACTCATAGAAGAATGCTCGCTTTCTACCGGAATAAACTCCGTATCCATTTCGCCGTTCGCAATATACGCAGATACCAGCTGCGGAATCTCCGTAGACGGAGTAATCGGAAATGCGGGCATAACATCCGGATTGATCTGGCGGATTGCATACGATACCGCCTCATTGCCTGACATACGGTCTTTGATCGCCATCGTTATCTTCCCTCCTTCATCGTAATTGCCTCAAACGGACAGACATTGGCACAAATCCCGCAGCCTTTGCAGTGATCATAGTCAAAATCTTTCCGTACGCCATCCTGTACCGGAATACTGGAATCCGGACAGACCGGTACACAAAGCATACACTGTTTACACAGATCCGCATGAAATACAGGTGTGCTTGTCCGCCACTCGCCCGTATGAAAATATTTCGAAGTTCCCGGAGCAAACATCATCAGTCCTTCCGTTAAGTCCTGATGCCTTGTCTGCTCATTTATTTTATGTACATCTGTTCTCATAAATATTTATCCTCAATTTAATTATTTATGTATTCTACTTTCATATCCGTGTTACGCACTTTTTCTTATGTTCCGTTTTAAGATCTCTCCCAGTTCGTCAAATGTGCGGTACAACGCCTGCATATTGCCTTCGATCACTTCCGGTTTTTTGGCAAATTTATGCCCGTACAGTGACCGCATCTCTTTTAAAAACGCTTCTTTCTCCATAACGCCGCTGACAGCAACAGCCGCCGCAAGCATTGGCGAATTCGGAAAATTCTTTCCAAGTGTTTCTTCCGAAATCTTTCTTGCATCTACCGTATAGACGCTGCCACGATATCCATGCAGCAGCGGCAGAAGTTCTTCTCTTGTCTTCGGCGTATTGATAATAACAGCGCCTTCTTCTTTCAGACCTGCCGTTACATCTACCGAATGCAGCAGCGTCTCATCTACAACAAGAACAAGATCAGGCGTATAAATATTGGAATGCACACGTATCGGTTCCCGGCCGATTCTGTTATAAGCGGTTATCGGTGCACCCATACGCTCCGGACCATACTCCGGAAATCCCTGCACATACTGTCCGGTCTGAAATGCTGCGTCAGCCAGCAGCAGCGCTGCTGTTTTGGCTCCCTGGCCGCCTCTTCCATGCCATCTGATCTCAAGTCCATTGTTCATTTTTCCCAATCTCCTTTTTCTTACTGCTTTCTATGTATTACTATCAGCCTTTTCAAATAACTGTCCTTTGCTATTATACCCACATGCCCTTCTTTTGTAAAGTGAAAGTGTGAGAATTATTCACTTTAAAGATGAATCTTATTCATCTTTAAAACAAAAAACGGACGTCCAAATCAGAACGCCTGTTTTTTGTATTCGTCTATCTGTTTGTAAAAGTCCTGCCAACCGGAATCATATAGTCTACATATACTTTCTGCTGATTTTTAATCGTTGCAATGGAACGAATGGTAATCGTGCTGATATTAATCTGTTCTCCGCTGTTAACCAGAACCGAAGAACCAAGCTTATTAGAACCTGTTACGGTACAGTCTATAATCTGATCATCCTTTGCCAGCTGGATACAATCCAGTGCCATCTGATATGCGGTCTGTACCGATGTACTTGTCGTCAGACTGCGGATGCTGTAATCCGGTATCCCCTGCGTATCCGTAAGTTCAATATTTGCTGTAACTGTCTTATCCTCATTTTTCCATGTTCCCATATAAGAAACCTGCTGCTTGTATTTCAGTGTAACTGCATAAACACCTTTTTCAGCTTTTCTGCAGAAAATTCCTCCGTTGTCTCCAACCGGTCCGATATAGATCGGATTCAGTTCCAACGTCTTGCTGTTGGATGTAATGGCGCTTTCCGATGTAATGACCATTCTCATATCGGCTGCATATTTGGCATTGCCTTTTTGAATCTGTGCCGACTCGAAAAGAACATACTGCTTAAATACACCTCCGCAATATTCTGCCAGACGTACGGTAATCTTCGGTACATTTGACATATCCGTATTTTCATTAATTGCCAGATCCAGTACCGGATGGCTGACTTCAACCTGATACGTGAGCACACCGTTTGTCGGAACTGCCGACACAATGACCGTAAAATTCTGCTTTAATGTCACTCCATTTGAAGTAAGTGATAAAATGCAGTTGTATATTCCCGCAGCCGCTCTCTGCGTTGTCACTACAATACTGTTCAACGACGGCTCATAACGTGCAATCGTACGTCCGTAAGATTCGGTTACCGTTCCTGTCGCATTTGTCAGTGCCAGCTGTTCTCCATACTGATCCATAGCCGTTACCGGAATAATCTTCTGATATTCCGCAACATCCGCATTGGACATGGCAATGGCCGTCTCTTTCATCTGAATCGTAGCCAGATAACGTCCTGCCTTCACCGTTACATCATAAGAATAAGTTACCGGTATGGAACCCTGTACCGCGGTCACTACAATCGTGACATTTCCTGCCTTAATCGGTGTCAGTTTTCCTTCCGCGCTGACAATCAGGCTGTCCGGATCCGAAGATGAATAAGTCAGGCTGTCATAAGCAATCGCCGTTCCGTTTTTATTAAATGCCGCAAAATGCGCATACATTGTATCACCAATCGCAACTTCACGCACTTCGGCATCCTGGAACGTCGGTGTCTGTACGCTCTTTGTCAGTGTAAATTTGGAATCTGCAGCTTCTTCCGCCTTCTGCTCCACACAGACAATGGTTTTTGTATCTGTCAGACGTGTACCGTCAACCGCCGTATATTCCAGCGTCACATTTGCAATGCTTCCAATCGTCGTCATAAACAGCTTGTTCGTCTGCTGGTCAAGCAATCCGTTTGTCACATTCGCAGAATAACGGAACGTTCCGCTTTTTACCGTTTCGGTCACGTCAATGTTTTTTGCGTCGTGAAACGCATATTCAATCGTCGTATATTTTCCTGCCTGCGCGGATGTCGTTGTAATCGTCAGCTTCGCCGGCTTGCCCGCACTTGCCGTAAATTCTTTCTCATATCCCGCACATGTTACATTGTAAACTTTACCGTCCATAAAGCTCGTCGCCGTTGTAACCTCTACCGTTTTTCCATCTTCCGTAGCGCTTACTTTTTTACAACAACCGTTGTTTCTCCGGACTTAATGGAAAAATCCGCTTCTTTCAATGTCACTGCCGGAGCGGTTCCAAACGTAACTTTAAATTTATTGGATGCCGTCTGCTCGATATTTTCAATAAACGATCCGACCGTTGCCTGAATCTGCTTTGTACAGAGCGCCTCGCCTTTTGCAGAATTTCTGGCGGTCGCGGTGATCGTATATTCCCCTGACTGTGTCGGTGTCCATGCGCCTTCCTCCGTAATCTGTGCGGAACAGTCGGTGCCTTTGGAATCTTTTACCTGCCAGTATACTTTGCTTGTCGAGTTCAACGGCGTCAAAACCGCACGCAGCTTATACGTCTGACCGGATTTTAACTGTTTCAGATCACCAACGCCCGTTGTATCAATATTAATCGCCTTCGCCTTGCTCTGAAGCTTTCCTGCAAATGTCAGCTTACTGACAAGCTTCCACTTTGCCGTATACACATTGACCGTAATCCGAATACGCTCGCCTGCCGCATAAGCCGACTCTCCGTTGCTGTCAATCGTCAGCTTATTTGTCGCTGTGGTCCCTTTTGCAATCACCTTCTTCGTATCAAATGACGCCCACTTTTTACCTTTTCCTGTAATATGCCATTTTAATATGTAGCCTTTCTGCACATTTTTGACCTGAATATCATAAATGCCCTGATTGGCACGGTTTTCATAAAAGGTCGAGTAAGTTGTCTGAAACGCAGGATCCGCCGCAGCCTGTACATACATTGGCATCCCTGTGAGAATCATCACAACGGCTAAAAGTAACGCCAGTTCTTTCAAAATCTTTTGAGACATGATTGCCCTCCTTCTTTACATTTGCCTGAAATTCTAAGATTGTTATATTCTACCACTTTTCATTCGGATTTACAACAGATACGGACAGATAAATTTATAAAAAATACCCTTCCTGCCTGTCAGCATGCGGACAAGAGGAAGGGATAAGCGCTATAACGTTCTTTTTCGATAGAATTTTTCAGACAAATCAAGCAGCAGATACAGCACCATTGCAATTACGCAGAGAATCAGGATGGATAAAATTACCCAGTCCATTTTAAATACCTGGCTGCCATATATAATCAAGTATCCAAGACCGCGTCTGGCTGCAATAAATTCTCCGATAATCACCCCTACGAGGCACAGTCCGATATTCACCTTCATAATGCTGAACAAATTCGGGATATTTGCCGGTAAAATGACTTTATACAACGCGTCTTTCTCCGTTCCTGTCAGCGTGTAAATCAATTTGATCTTTTCCGCATCGACTTCCGTAAATCCTGTGTAAACATTCATTATTGAACCAAACACCGCAACAGACATTCCGGTTAAAATAATCGTCTTATAATTTGCACCCAACCATACGATCAGCAGCGGAGCCAATGCCGATTTCGGCAGGCTGTTCAGCATTACCATGTATGGTTCCACTATTTGAGATATTGTCCGGCTCTTCCAGAGCAATATCGCAAAAATCAGGCTGACCACAATTACAAGCACAAAACTGACAAGTGTTTCAAATAAAGTAATGCCAATATGTCCAAGCAGCCCTTCTTCCATAAGAAGTTTTCCAAAACAGCTTACAAGTTTGGAAGGACTGCTGAAAATAAAGGAATTAATTCGTTCATAGCGGGCGCAAAGCTCCCATGCGGCGATGAATATAACACATAAACCAATGCGCCAGAATCTGACATTCCTGTTTGTGCGCCTGACGGAATCAAGATACAGTTCCTGCGCTGTAAGTGCTTTCTTCATCTTCATTCATCTCCTTCCAAAGCATGTTGAAATAATCTTTAAATGCGTTTGTGCCCCGCCTCTGCAACGCCGACATTTCTTTCGGAAACGATATTGTTAAAATGCGTTTTAATTTACCAGGACGCGGGCTGAGTACTAATATGCGGTCTGCCAGACTGACTGCTTCCGACAGATCATGTGTTACCATAACGGCGCTTTTTTGCTCTTCCCGTATAATGGATCCAATATCGTTTGCCGTATTCAGCCTTGTCTGATAATCCAAAGCGGAAAAAGGTTCATCTAACAGCAAAAGCATCGGTTTTAATACAAGTGTCCGGATCAGCGCCGCGCGCTGACGCATGCCGCCGGACAGTTCGGACGGCCTTTTTTTCCTGAAATCATACAAGCCATATTTTTGCAGTAAATGTGCCGCATACTGTTTTGTCTGTGGTGTCAGTTTTTTTTGAATTTCCGGACCAAGATAAATATTCTTTTCTATGCTGCGCCAGTCAAACAGATGATCTTTCTGCAGCATATACCCAATCGAACAGACCGCATCTTTGGACAGCGGTTCTCCCTGAACCAAAATATCTCCCTGTTCCGGTTCGGTCAGATGGCAGATCATATTCAACAGCGTGGATTTTCCACATCCGCTCGGCCCGACAATTGCAAGAAATTCTCCGGCATCAAGTGTAAAACTAATATCAGATAAAGCAGTCGTTTCTCCGCTGACAGAATGATAAGAATAGGATACATGCTGAAATTCAAGCAGGTGACTCATACCGTTTCCTCCCTCATATTATGTATACGGCTGTGTTTTCGTTTCCGTCGAAACCGTTATACCATATTATATGATGGGACAAATGACTGGTTACAATTGCTTGACTAAAACCCCTGCAAACAGCATTTTCACACTGCTTGCAGGGTTCTTCTTGTTATTCACCTGTTTTTAACAAATTTCCATATATGCCTGGTGCTATTTATTTTTCCACTTTTGGAAGTTTTGCCATTGCCTGCGCAAGTTCCTCATCCGTTGGTATATAGTCTACCATCTGGCCGTCATTGAATTTCTGGTATGCATACATGTCAAAATAACCGGTTCCGGTCAGTCCGAATACAATATTTTTTTCTTCCCCGGACTCTTTGCATTTCATTGCTTCATCAATAGCTACTTTGATCGCATGACTGCTCTCCGGCGCCGGAAGGATCCCTTCCACTCTTGCAAATGTCTCCGCCGCCTGAAATACTTCTGTCTGTTCCACACTTCTTGCTTCCAGCAGTCCCTGTGCATACAGTTCGGATACGGTAGAGCTCATACCATGGTAGCGAAGTCCTCCTGCATGATTGGCAGACGGAATAAATCCGCTTCCCAGTGTATACATTTTTGCAAGCGGGCATACTTTTCCGGTATCACAGAAATCATATGCATACGTACCTCTTGTCAGACTTGGACATGAAGCCGGTTCTACTGCGATGATATGATAGTCTGCCTCTTTGCGCAGCACTTCTCCTGCAAACGGAGAAATCAGACCTCCCAGATTTGAACCGCCGCCTGCGCAGCCGATAATTGTATGCGCCGTAATGCCATATTTATCCAAAGCCGCTTTTGTCTCCAGTCCGATAATCGACTGATGCAGCAATACCTGTGACAATACGGAACCAAGCACATAGCGATAGCCTTCCTGACCGGTTGCTGCCTCTACGGCTTCCGATATGGCACAGCCAAGGCTTCCCGTCGTTCCCGGAAATTCTTCGTTAATCTTGCGTCCCACATTTGTATCCATAGACGGCGAAGGTGTAACTTTTGCGCCATAGGTACGCATTACTTCCCGCCGGAACGGTTTCTGCTCGTAAGAGCATTTTACCATATATACCTGACAGTCCAGATCCAGATACGCACATGCCATGGAAAGCGCCGTTCCCCACTGGCCGGCGCCGGTTTCGGTCGTAACCCCTTTTAACCCCTGCTGCTTTGCGTAATATGCCTGTGCAATCGCAGAATTCAGCTTATGGCTTCCGGATGTGTTATTTCCTTCAAACTTATAATAGATATGTGCCGGCGTACCCAATTTTTCTTCCAGACAGTATGCCCTTACCAGCGGAGACGGCCGATACATTTTGTAAAAGTCCCGTATTTCTTTCGGTATGTCAAAATACGGAGTCGTATCGTCCAGCTCCTGCTTTGCCAGTTCACTGCAGAAAACAGCGGAAAGCTCTTCCTGTGTAATCGGCTGCAGCGTAGCCGGATTCAGCAGCGGCGCCGGTTTCTGCTTCATATCGGCACGTACGTTGTACCATTGCTTTGGCATTTCCTGCTCTTCCAAATAAATTTTATAAGGTATTTGTTTATCCATCCTGCATTCTCTCTTTCCTCATCGCTTTTTCAGAATCATTCCTTATTATAGCGGATTGCGGCATTTCTGTAAAGTTTATAAAATTAAGAAGTTGTCATAAATAATCAAAAATCCGGTGCTTTCTGAAAAACCAAGCGCCGGATTTTTTACAGGTATTCATGGTATCCGGACTAATGATGATGTCTGGTACCATTTTTATGTGTGGTTCTGTGTACGGTACAATATTTTGAACAGCTGGTTTTTGTTCTGTGTGTCGTACCATGGTAAGTGCAGTAAGTTCCGGAACTGTGGTGGCTGCTTCCATGGCCATGCGCCATTACCGGTACCGTAAAGCTTCCTGTCAGCATCAATGCTGCCATAAGAGCTGCTGCCGCCTTTTTCCGGTTATTTAAAATGTTCATGTTAAAACCCTCCTTATAATTGTGATATTATTTTTTATCTTTTGTATATAATACGATTCAACAGGAACATTCCTTGCAAACTTTTTCAAATATTTTATTTTAATTTGGTCAGATCCCAGGTAACCGTTTCTCCAATCGGCTGCGCATCATCGGTGCGGATCTGTCCGCCCTCTTCAGGCAGCTCATAAGCATATACGGCTGCGGTCAGGGTCTTACTGTCCGAACCGATGCCACTTTCTCTCATCGAATCTTCCATCGGACCTTCTCTGTCGTATATATTTTCGAGTACCCCCTTGTTCGTTCCAAACGATGTGATCGTAAATTTTGCTTCTCTTCCTTTGTCATCATATGCACGCAGCTCAAATTCCATCGACAGTCCTTCCTTTGACGTATGAAATGTAATCTGCTCACCGAACCCATTTATGAACAGCTCGTCAAGGGTTAATGTCGAACCGTCCGGCAGTGTATATGCTGTTTCAAGCGGCATGCTGACGGTCTGCGCGTGTAATTCGGAGCCATCCGCCTCAAATGTAAAATCCCAGCTTTCCTTTCTTCGGTCCGTAAGATCTTTGAATTTCAGTTCGTAGGTGTTGTTTCGCGCCAAATCCGTATCTAACAGTCGAAATACAATCTCACATCCTAAAACGGTCTGCTCCTGATCCAAGTGCATAAAGCTTCCGCCGCTGCCTCCGTCAGCCCGTTTTCCATTGATAAAAAGGATTGCTTCCATTGTAGTCCAGTCTTCAGCCGCAATCGGCCGACCGTCTTCACGCTGCACCGTATAACTGATAAACAGCTCTTCTCTCGCTGCAATTGTCTCCTGCAAAGTAACGATATATCCTTCCTTGCTAATGGAAGCAAGAATATCTTCGCTGTAATCCGACACGTCTTTGCCAAGTGCCATGCTCAGACTGTAACGGATTCGCTCTATCGCGGCCTGTACCTCATTGTGAAAAATTCCGGTAACCACCGCTATGACTGCCAGACAGGCTGCGGTCATCATCAGGTGCTTTCTTTTGCGTTTGTTTTTTTCACTGCGAATAACCGTCAGCACATCCTGCCTGCATTTGTTTCCGGCACCGCGGTCCGATTGCTCATGCGGCCGCAGCAACTTCACACCGGAAGAATCTATTGCATTTGCCAGTTTGTAATATTCCCGATTCATTTTTATTCTCCCTTCTTTCCGGCCATCAGACGCATTTTCTTTTTTCCGCGAAAAAGACGTACATACAAATTATCTGTCGTCAGCCCATATTCCCTGCTGACCTGCCCCGGATCTTCTTCGTTTCCATAAATTCTTAAAAACAGTTCCTGATCTTTTGGCTTCAGACACGACAACAGTTCCTGCATTTCTTGGGAAAGTTCTTTTTCCACGAGCTGCAAAAGCTGCCTGTCCTCCTGCGGCAGTTCCATCTCTTCCAGACTGATTGTTTTTAATTTTCTGTCGGCTTTTCGCAGACGGTCAATTGCTTCCAGTCGTGCAATACCCGCCGCCCAGTTTAAAAAACTGCCTTTTGTCTCGTCAAAACTGCCGATATTTTCCAGATACCTAAAAAAATATCATTCATACACTCATCCACCTCATCCGGCAAAGCGTATAGGCGGCTTCTTACGATTGCTCTTAAGTAGCTGTCAAACGTGTCCATAACATAAAGAATGCCTTCTTCTTTTGTCTGCGGATCAGTGTAATAAAATTTGTTTCGTCTGCTTTCATAATCGTACACCTCAGATATCATTTTCCATACCATGTAAGCCAGCGCTGCCTTACACTTATCTATCCGCGGCCGAAGGGAGAAATCTTACAGATTATGATTTATTTTTTATAATTTCATTCTTTTATTTGTGTTTTTAAATTTACAATTTATTTTTCAAAATCACGGCTTATCCTTCCACTTCCAGCAATTTCACTGCCAGCAGCAGCAAAAAATAATACGCAGCGGCCAGCAAAAGAAACAAAATCTGATGCATAAAAAATCCCATCACAATTTGCAGTGCCATAATACCGATATGCATCCAAAAAGGAGAATTATTTAATGCAGATGCAATAACCGCTTCAATCACAACCACAAAGCCTACGGTAATCAGCGATATGTGAAACACCAGCGTTCCGAGCAGCATCAGCGTCAGACCCCCGGCAACCATACCCGCCAGTGCCATACGCACAGCCTTTGTCCTTTGTTCCATTCCTTTTTGCTGAACGGCCTGCTCTCTGTCCCTATGGCTGTCATCCGTCTGTTCCGCATCCAGATCAATCAGTCCGATTTCTTCTTCTTTCCGTTTTAAACCACTCATTTTTTCACATCCTTATTCCTGCGGCGGAACCTGGACGATCTTCCCCTGTTCCACCTTGAAAATATAGTCACACTCTTCAATTGTCGTCAGTCTGTGCGCAATAATTACAAGTGTTTTTCGTCCATGCAGACTGTTGACAGATTCCATAATCGCCGCTTCCGTCTCATTGTCCAGTGCGGATGTCGCCTCATCAAATATAACAAGCTCAGGATCCGTATACAACGCTCTTGCAATACCGATTCTCTGACGCTGTCCACCCGACAGCCGCACGCCGCGTTCACCGATCTTCGTATCCAGTCCTTGCGGAAGACTGTCGATAAACTCTTTCAGCTGCGCCTCTTCCACCGCTTTCCATACCCTTTCATGGTCGACGCCGTCTTTACGCTGACCAAACGCAATATTTGCACGAATCGTATCATCCAGCATATATATCGTCTGCGGAATATAACTCAAATGTGACAGCCATCCATAATAATCTTCGCGAATGTCCATACCATCCGTAAAAACACCGCCGGACTGGGGCTTTAGCAGTCCCAGCAGCAAGTCAACCGCCGTCGTCTTTCCGGAACCGGAAGCGCCTATAATACCGACGGAACTGCCGACCGGTATGACCATTGTTGCATCGTCGAGCACTTTCACATCCGAATTCGGATACGAAAAATAAATGTGTGAAAGTTCAAACTGCTTTTCATACGTAAGCTTTCTGCCGCTTTTTTTTGCCGTTTCGCGCTTTTTTTCCACCATATCCTGTTCCAGCTGTTTCTGCTGCTCAAACTCTTTCGCGGCATTTAAATTTTGAATCAGATTGTCTAACATCGGCTCCTGAAATGCAGCCGCGTTGACAGCTCCGCTGATTCTTGTCGTACTGGGAAGGAGCCTGACTGCCGCAAAGGCAAATGCTGTCAGCTGCGGCAGCAGCTCGTCGATACTTTGTCCCATCGCCAGCAGCACCATAATAACGCCAAGCACCGCAGATATGCTGACCGCTTCGATTAAAAGGCGCGGCAGCATTGTTACAACGCTGTTAATCTTTTCCGCGTCAATCGCTTTTTTTCCATAGACCGCATATTCTTCTATAAAATATTCTTCTTTATGACTGACTTTGACATCTTTGATTCCGTTTAAAGACTGCAGCAGCCACTTATTGGAAAGAGACGTATTTTTCATAAATCTCTGGCTCGCTCTGCGCAGCACCGGCTTTACCGCTTTAAATATAAGCAGCATAATCAAGCCAAGCACCAGGCCGATCAGCGCCGCCATCTTTGGATCAATGACAAAAATAATAATAATCAGCGCCGCACTGACGATAATCTCCGTAAAAAAATTCAGCACCGTCGTCAGCAAATTAAAAGCATTCACAACATCGGTATTAATAATACGCATAATCTCAGCCGTCGTCGCATGCAGATAAAATTCGTAAGGACGATACATATAGACTTCCAGCAGCTGCCTCTGTACAAGAAACCGATTGTTGCATACAAACCGGTACTGCAGATAATATTCCATAAATAAAAATGCGTTTTTGACAATGTAAATAAAAATGAGCGCACCCAAAATCAGCATCATCGCTTCATGATACGTATGAATATCAAAAAACTCACAGACAAGCTGCATATACCACTTATCCATAAAATCTTTATCCATGACAGCCGTCATCAGAGGAAACACGAGCGATACGCCGCCCATTTCCAAAACCGCTCCGATCACCATCAGTACGGCAAGAATTACAACCCGTACCTTCTGCTCGTGCGTCATAATACCTGCAAACTTTTTACGATACGAATCATATTTTTTCCCTTCTTCCTGATCCTGAATGGAATACGTCGGTACGATACACTGTACAAACGTACGGATATCGTCCGGCTCATTCACGACATAATCCCGAAGCTGCTCCAGACGTTCCAGAAACTCTTCTTCATCAAACTGAATCGGCTTTCCGATATGAATAAGTTTATTGGCTGTTTCCTGCATACCTTCTTCTTCCATAAGCATTTCTTCATATAATTTTTCTCCCGGACGCAACCCGGAAAATTCAATCCGAATATCTTCACCCGGCTTATGCCCGGACAGTAAAATCAGGTTCTTCGCCAAATCCAGAATCCGAACGGGTTCTCCCATATCAAGAATAAAAATTTCGCCGCCTTTTGCATATGCCCCTGCCTGCAGGACAAGCGACACTGCTTCCGGTATCGTCATAAAATAGCGGATAATATCCGGATGTGTAACCGTTACCGGCCCGCCTGCCGCGATCTGCTTTTGAAACAGAGGAATGACACTGCCGTTGCTGCCGATCACATTTCCAAAACGCACCGCTACATACTCCGTTTTCGAACGATTGTTGTAAGTCTGTATAATCATTTCGCAGATTCGTTTGGTAGCTCCCATAATATTGGTCGGATTCACCGCCTTATCCGTCGAAATCATAACAAATCTGCGGACATGATATTTGTCTGCTGCCTGCACCACTTTCCATGTTCCAAGCACATTGTTTTTACCGCTTCATTCGGACTGTCTTCCATAAGCGGTACATGTTTGTGCGCAGCCGCATGATATACGATCTTCGGCTTATAAATCGCAAAATCTCGTCCATCCGCTTTGTATTACGCACGGAAGCAATGAGCGTTACCAGATTCAGCTCCGGAAAACGATGCTTCAATTCCTGCTGTATGTCATAAGCGGAATTTTCATAAATATCCACGATAACAAGCTGCTTCGGACTGTGCGAGGCAATCTGGCGGCACAGCTCGCTGCCGATTGAACCGCCTCCGCCCGTTACCATAACGACCTGCCCCGACACATAGCCCATAATCGAGTCCAGATCCACCTCCACCGGATCGCGGCCAAGCAGATCGTTGACGTCCACATCTTTTAACTTTGTCACGCTGACATCGCCATTTACAAGCTGGTACATGCCTGGCAGACGCTTTAGTTCACATCCGGTCTCTTTGCAGATTTCCACAAGTTCTTTCATTTTTTCGGCGACGCTGACGGAATTGCAATCATAATCTCATTTACATGCAAAATGTCCACAAGCTCCGGAATCATATGTCTGTCACCATATACTTTAATTCCATGGATATAGCTTCCTTTTTTCATCAGATCGTCATCTACGGCGCCTACGATATTCATATTGATATATTTACTGTCTACAATTTCCTTAATCAGCAGATTTCCCGCACTTCCGGCTCCTACAATAAGCACATTTTTCCGGTCCGATTTCTGTCCGGTTATTTTTGCCCGGAGCATACGCAGAGTTCGGTAAAAATAACGTCCAAAAATCGTAAAGAGCATTAAAAACAAACCATAAAACACATAAAAACTACGCGGCATCGGATAAGTCGCACTGCCATGCAGCACGTGCACGTATATGGTCAGAACAACATCATCCACAAAACAGGCGCTGCATATATACATCAGCTCCGTGGAACCGGCATAAGACCAGAGGCTTGAATAGAGCCGAAATACCGTAAAGCTGATAATTGTAACCAAAGAAGCGATCCACATAATCCGCACGCACATATCCAGATAATGCGGCGGCACCCAGTCAAAGTGAAAGTCAAATCTTGCCATCAACGCCAGCAGGCAGGAAATCACTACGACACATATATCATAACATACGAGAAAAAACCTGCGTATCCACAACTCCATGTTTTTCATTCGCTCTTCTCCATCACTCTTTATCCATTCGGATGATTTTACACAGAATCCCGTTCTGTGGCAACAATACTCTGTTCCAAATCATGCACCCGGTAATTGCCTTTCGGATACGTACTCAAAGACATATCATAGCTAAAGCTGCCAAATGCCTTATCCGTCATCCGTCCGATCCGCCCCGGCATCAAAGATGCAAGGCGAACTGCAGGCGCAAGCATTTTCCAAAGTCGGATCTTTTTCCCATGCGCTTTCGCAATGAGTGCAACCAGACCGGAAGTATCCGCATAAGAAGCATCCTGCGGGAAAAATACGCCACTTTCTTCATTTTCTATCATCAGACGTACGAACTCACACAAATGATCAATATGCAGAATGGAGCGTTCATTTTTCACAAACGGAAATACCGGCATCCATACTGCCATCTTTGCCAGCATTTGTAATTGCCTTTACTGCCCGCACCGTAAATCATCGGCGGACGCAGCACGCACACTTTAAACGCAGCCGACTCCAGTTCACGCACTTTGCGATCCCCCTGCCATTTACTGTTGCCGTAAAAATTGGCCGGCTGCGGTCTTGTCACGGCCGTAATCCGCCGACGTCCCTGAAACGGCCCGATACTTTCCCCGTAGACAATCATGCTGCTCATATAAATAAACTGCCTGACTCCGGAAATTTTGCTTTTTTTGCAGTCTCCACTGCAAGATCACGGTTTATCTCATAGTATAACTGTTTTTGCTCTTTTGATACTTTACCGGTATCCGCATGTGCGATTCCTGCCACATGAAATACCGTATCGTATTTCGAAAAATCATGCTTTTTCCATTGCTCTGTGTGCAAGTCCAGTTCGGTTACTTCATAATGGCTGCCGAATGCGGACAGCCACGCTTTGACCGATGTCCCGATATAACTGCCGGCTCCGGTAATCAGCACTTTTCTGGTATTTCCTGACAGGCTGTCTTTTGCTGTTCATAAACACGTGCTGCGGCAGATTCGGATGCCGTATGCCGTGGTTTTTGCACATGCATGTTTTTTTATGAATCGTTCCGGTACCGCCTTCCACCACACCTTTATGACTGACAACCGTCGATATGGTCCCTAATACGCATCGTATATCCATCCACAGTCCATATTTTTCACATATTCCCCGTCCAGTTTCGCTTTGACCGGAATTTCCAGCTCATCCCTGCCGTTGATCTGTGCCCATCCGGTCAGTCCCGGCAATACATCATTCGCACCGTATTTATCACGCTCCGACACCAGGTCATACTGGTTCCACAAAGCCGGGCGCGGGCCAACAATACTCATATCTCCACGCAGAATGTTCAGCAGCTGCGGCAGCTCATCCAGACTGTATTTACGCAGAAATGCGCCTGTCTTTGTCACCATCGCATCCGGATTTTGCAGCAAATGTGTCGGCATATCTTTTGGTGTATCCGCATACATCGTTCGAAATTTGAATATTTCAAAATGAGTCTTATGTATGCCTACACGCTTCTGACGAAAAATGACCGGCCCTTTGGAGTCCAGCTTAATCGCAATGCTTATGCCCAGAAAAAATGGGGACAGAACGCATAATGCCAGACCGGACAGCGCCATATCGGCAGCACGTTTCCATTTTGTATAGCAACTTTTTCTTTCCTCATGAAATCATAACCTCCATGTGCAACCACTTTATCGCACGTCTATTATTCTATCATATTACGGATAGGATGCAACTATGAATCTTAGAATTGTTTCAGTTCTTCCATCATCGCCGGCCGGTTTTATAACGTACCCGCCAGTCCGCCACAATCTTTTGCACTTCCTGTTGTCCGCCTGCAATCTGTGTCATCCGCTTTAAATGCATCGCCCATTCCTGATAGTGTCTGCGGTCTGCCGCATGCTTTGCCATATCGGTAAGTTCCTGCGTATACTTGGAAAGAAGCTGCTGCGGATATTCTTCCTTCAGTACATGTTCATATTGCACCAGGGAAAACAATCCCTTTTGTGCCAGTACAAATGTCAGCAGCCGGTCATACAGCTTTTCTTCGTAATATAAACGCTCCACACGCGCCTGCTTTGGAAGCGACCGAAATATTTCTTCCCGCACCTGCGGCCATTCCTGCGCGGAATACAGGCTTTTCAGTTCACGAAAATCATCCGGATTGCCCGGGCTTTCTTTCGTCAACATCGTCAGAAGCTGCTGCTTATACGCTTCCTGTCTGCCGCTCATCCGATATACTTCTTTCAGCCTTGTGCCGAACCAGCGGACAAGTCCGGACATCCCCGTTTCCATTTTCAGGCTTTCCGCCAGCACCTTCTCTGCCGTATCATAATCTTTTTGTAAAATGCACTGTTCCGCATAGTATTTTCTTACTTCCGCATATTCCCAGTTCTCTTTACAGTATGACGCAATCTCTGCAAACGCGCATCCGGACTCCTCCAGAAGCCCGATATAATACATTATCCATTTCTGTGCATAATATCTGGCGCTCCAGCTGTCAGAATCAGCTTTCTGCTCCTGCGCCTTTCGTTTTGTAAACGCCAGTTTCCTTTGCAGAAAGTCTTCGCCCAAAAAGGCTTCCCAAAACATCTGTTCCACATATTCTTCCAGATCCCCGGACTCTGCACACTCCAGCTGACCGGTAAACCATGTGTACATCTGCTGCTGCAGCTGACTGTCCGCATTCCTTTCCAGCTCGTGCCAGATCCGAACACATTGTTCCGCAAGCATTCCCCTCGTTCCGTCCGAGTCATCCATCTCGACTGCGGAAACGCTCACGAACAGGTGACAGGTTAATAAAAAGCTTCCGTGAAATGCCCGTTTTCCAGCATCATACGGACATCCTGCTCCAAAATCTCATCCATTTCCTGCAAAAACGAAAACACTTCCTGATAAGAAATAAATTGTTTTGGTCCGGCATATTTCTGAATAATGGCATCTACCCGTCGCCGATATCTTTCCATATCTAA
The DNA here is from genome assembly GCF_000364225.2 of Eubacterium plexicaudatum ASF492. Lineage (GTDB taxonomy): Bacteria > Bacillota > Clostridia > Lachnospirales > Lachnospiraceae > Eubacterium_J > Eubacterium_J plexicaudatum. Next base: position 165,267 of record NZ_AQFT02000001.1, on the reverse strand, counting down.
GATGCCCCGATCATGGCCGTCAAACAGCTGAAATCTCGCATAAAGCGTTTCATCCTGACGCAGTATGTCCGTAAGGAAACTTCTGACTGCCGCGTCTTTCGCCCTGTGAACGGTCAGATACACTTCATCCTGCCCGTACACATCCCTATACAGCGTGTCCCGGATTGTTTCAAACTTTTCCTTTGAAACACCTGAGCCATACGTCATCAGCATAAGCGGCAGTTCCTTTTTTCCTTTCCGAAGCGGCGGCTGCACATACGGATACGAATTTAAATAAAAACCATTTCTTTCATAAAATGCGATTCTTCTTTTCGCCAGGTTTCTCTCCGGCAGTTCCACTTCCAGACATATCCGCCCAGAAAACAGCCGGGCGGCTTCCTGTAAGACCACCTTGCCAATCCCACGTCCCCGCAGCGCCGGATCCGATGCAAAATGTTCCACAAATGTAAACGTCTCCAGCTGCCACACTGCCAAAAATGCCTGAACGGCTTTATGTGTATCCGGATTTTGTCCTTATCATTCTCTGTCTTTTGATCTACGGCAGCATGTACCGTATAAATATGATATCGCGGATCCCGAAGCAGCTGCTTTTGTTCTTCGTAAGTACGGTATTCTTCCAATGGAAAACTGCGTTCCATAATGGAAAACACCTGTTCAAACTCATCCGGCCGCATTTCCCGTATCATTTCCGACATAAATACTCCTTTATTTTAATTCTGTAAATACTTCTTATACTTTTCTCTGTCCGCTCTGTGGCACCTTACCCGAACCCGGGTTCCGTCTTCTTCATACGCACTCTCGATGACCTGTGCCTGTTCCATAAAATAAGATAAAACGACCCCATCCGTATATGGAATTAAAAATTCCGCACAGACATAGTCTTCATACACCCGTTCCAAATCATTCGAACAAGCAGTTCCAGAGAAGACGTTTCTTTTGCGCAGATAAACACTTTATCCATGCCGGATCTTTTTGGATATTCCACCGCATCCATACAGCGGTCCGCCTGATTGTATACGGTAATCATCGGCAGACCGGCCGCATGCAGCTCTGCCAGTAATTCCTCCGTCGTATGCATCTGTTCTTTGTAGTGTGGATCCGATACATTCACAACCTGCAAAAGCAAATCCGCATTGCGCACCTCTTCCAGCGTCGCGTGAAACGCTTTAATCAGGCTATGCGGAAGCTTATGAATAAAGCCTACCGTATCGGACAGTAAAAAATCCTGATTGTTTCCGGTACAAATCTGCCTTACCGTCGTATCCAGCGTTGCAAACAGCATGTCCTTTTCCAGCACTTTCTTATCATCATCTTTCACATACCGATCTACCAGTGCATTCATAATCGTTGATTTTCCGGCATTTGTATAACCGACCATCGCAACGAGCGGTATTCTGGCCGCCTGCCTTTTTTTTCGCTGCACTTCCCGTTCTGCGGATACTTCTTTTAATTCCCGGTTTAACTGTGCAATTCTTTTTTCAATTTTTCTGCGGTCAAGCTCCAGCTTCTTTTCCCCTGCTCCACGACTGCTCATGCTGCCGCTGGCGCCTCCCTGCCTGGTCAGCGCTTCATGCATGCCCACAAGTCTTGGCAGCAGATATTTGAGCCTCGCGGACTCCACCTGCAGCTTTGCTTCCCTCGTTCCGGCACGAATTGCAAAAATATCCAGAATCAGTGTCGTACGGTCTAATACCGGCATGTCCAGCTCTTTTTGCAAATTGCTCAGCTGCGCCGGCGTAAGTGCATCGTCAAATACCGCAACATCCGCATCATATGCAAGCGCCGCTTCTTTTATTTCCCGCACCTTGCCGGTTCCCACATAGAGCGCCTTGTTGCCGTGTTCCAGATTTTGTGTTACAATTGCCACGGGTTCCATATAGCAGGCTTTTGCCAGACTTTTCAGTTCTTCCATCGAACGTGCAAACTCCTGCTCGTCCGTACCTGTATTGACTCCCGCCAGCAGAGCCCGTTCATATTGTATGTTTTTCGTTTCCATATTAATTCCTCTGCTTCCTTTATGTTAACCCGATCGTGTATTTTTACACTTCCTTTTACGATTCCATATATCAATTTTGTTATGAACCGTAACGATTATAGCACACTCGCCGGGAACATGGCAATATACAAGCAAAAATGCTGAAAAAATAACAGTTCAGCCAGGCTGAACTGTTACAAAATTATACCATTACAAAATGAAATTTAATCGGCTGGTAATCTCCCTCGCCTACCGGAAGCGGTATGCCGGCTTTCATAAGCGCCGCACCCGTATATACGGCTCCGGTTGCAGTATCTTTATAATGCTCCTGCGGCATCAGTCCTTCAGGATAAATCAGATGAATATGCGGATTCGGTTCGTTACGCAGCTGCACGCCATTGACAATTGTCTCTTTTTATCTTTGGATACAAACTGCCACAGCACATAATCATCATTGTGGAACGGATTCGACAGACGATAGTAGTCTCCGGTCTGTACAAGATGTTCCATCTTTTTGTATTCCACAATCTGTTGTCTGGCCAGTTCTTTTTCTTCCTTTGACAGATGTTCCAGATCAAGTTCAAATCCGAATGTTCCCGCGCTGGCAACTACGGCTCTTGTTTCAAACGGCGTTGTCCGGCCGGTCTGATGATTCGGACATACGCTGACATGGGCTCCCATCGCACTGATTGGATAGCCAAAAGATGTACCATACTGAATTTTCAGACGATCAATCGCATCGGTATTGTCACTGCACCAGATCTGCGGAGAATAATACAGCATACCGGCGTCAAACCTGCCGCCTCCGCCTGCGCAGTTTTCAAACAGCAAATTCGGATATCTCGTTACAAGCCGTTCCATCATTTCGTATACGCCAAGCATATAGCGATGGTATACTTCTCCCTGCCGTTCGCTTGGCAGAACGGAAGAATACACATTTGCCACACTGCGGTTCATATCCCATTTTACATAATCTGCTTCGCAGCTGTCCAATACCTGGAAAATCTGCTCCATAACATAATCGCGGACCTCCCGGCGCGTAATGTCCAGATTCAGCTGATGTCTGCTTCTTGTCATATTTCTCTGCGGAATTCTTAAAATCCAGTCCGGACGATTCCGATACAGGTCGCTGTCTTCCGACACCATCTCCGGTTCAATCCAAAGGCCAAACTTCATACCAAGCGCCTTAATGCGTTTGACAAGCTGCGGCAGACCGCCTTTTATTTTGGATTCGTTTACAACCCAGTCGCCCAAGCCGGAGTAATCCGTATCACGTTTTCCGAACCACCCGTCATCCAGTACAAACATATCCAGACCGATTTCTTTTGCATTTTTTGCAATGTTAAATAACTTTTCTTCATTAAAGTTAAAATAAGTAGCTTCCCAGTTATTTACAAGAATCGGCCTCGGCGCAGTCACATATTTGCTGCGAATCAGATTGGAACGGTAAGCATCATGATAAATATGAGACAGTCCTGACAATCCTTTTGCGGAATAAGCCATAATTACTTCCGGCGTCTCAAATACATCTCCCGTATTCAGCCGATAGGAAAAATGATAAGGATGTATTCCGATTACAAGTCTGGTCTGATCCATCTGATCCACTTCGGTCTCACAGCGGAAGTTGCCGCTGTAAGCAAGTGCAAATCCATAACAGTCTCCATGCTTTTCACTTGCCGGACGATCACATAAAATTACAAACGGATTGTGCTGATGACTGGACATACCACGCTTGCTTTCCACGGACTGTACGCCGTGATACAGCGGCAGACGTTCTGTCAGGCGTTCCATGGCATGCCGTCCATAAAAATGAATGAGATCCATATGCTTATTCGGGAAATCCATTTCCATCGACATGGCACGCTGTATCGTTACCGTCTTGTCCCCTTTATTTTCTGCCCGGACAGCTCTTGTAATCACATCCAGCTCATAAAAGACACCATACAAAAGATGTACTTTCAAATTTGTAATCCGGTCATACAGAACAATCTCCAATGTCTCGGCTTCCTCGGCGTTTCCAAACATACAAGGAAGTCCTTGCAGGGAATATTTTCCTTCCATCATGCTATAAGATTCATAGCGCAAATGAATCGCATCGCTCCCGTCTTCGTGCGTAACCTCCATTGCATTGATTCGGTAATCCCCGTTGCCGTATCCGGAATATTCCTGCGGCAGCACATCCAGAGAAAAGGTTCGGTCGTCTCCCGCCTCATACGGATTGCCTGAAAATCCACGGTCCAGACTGATGATACGGTGCGAAGCATCGCTGTCTCCGATATCCGCTCCATAATACAAATGTGCAAGTGTATCATAATCCCTTACCTGCATCTGATACACACTGTTTTTTGTATGAAGTTTAAATACTCTTGTCTTTTCATCATAAGTAATATGCTTCATATTTCAATCACCCCTCATTCATTCTATAAATGGCCGGATGACAATGGAACAAAGCATCCGGCCTTTACCGTATTTATTATATTATTTTACAGCACCATTTACAACACCATTTAAGATTTGTTTCTGACAAATAATGTAGAATACCAGAATCGGCAGCAGCGCCAGCAGATAAGACGCAAATGCCAGGTTGTAATTCGTACCGAACTGTGTCTGGAATGTCATCTGTGCCAGCGGCAGTGTGTTCAGTCCGCTTCCTGACATAATTACCAGCGGTGTCATGACGTCATTCCATACACCCAGAACCGTGATTACCGCTACGGTTGCGTGCATTGGCTTCATAATCGGGAAGATGATCTTCCAGTAAGTCGTCCAGGTCGTTGCCCCGTCCATACGTGCCGCTTCTTCCAGCGCAATCGGTATGTTTGTTAAATATCCCGAATACAGCATCAGGTTCATCGGCATATAAAATACCACATAACACAGTATAACGCCCACGATGTTTGCTATCCCCATCTGTGCTGTCTGCTTTACAAGCGGCATCATCAGAATTGCGAACGGTACGAACATACCGCTTACAATGTATAAGTATACAAAATTATACCATTTGCTCTTTGCCTTGCTTCTTCCGACCGCATATCCGATCATCGAATGCACCAGCACCGAAATGCTTACCGTTACGGCCGATATCATAAAGCTGTTAAACAGCGAACGCCAGAAGTCCGTCACACGCATCGCTTCCGCAAAGTTCGCAAGGCTCCAGTGTTTCGGCAGCGACAGGATGCCCGAAATGCTGTTTGTCATTTCCGACGGCTGCTTGAACGCAATTACTATCGTCATGTACAATGGGAAGATGATCGTGATCAGCCCGATTAACAGCAGCACGGTCACCGGCCAGTTATATTTTTCTTTTACTTTCAGGTCACTCATTATAACTGCTCCTCCTTTCTGCTTGTAATCGTAAGCTGCGTCACGGAAAAGATGACGATGATTACAAAGAACAATACCGCATTCGCACTCTGGAAGCCGAACTGCCCGCCAGACATACCGTTGTTATAGATCAGGTAAGAAATGGACTCCGTACTCTGTGCAGGGCCGCCCTTTGTCAATGCCATGATCTGGTCAAATACCATTAAAAAGTTCTTTACGCACAATACCATGTTGATGCTGAAAAACGGAATGATCAACGGAAATGTCAGGTGCTTGAACTGGGACCAGCCCGTCGCGCCGTCGATGGAGCCTGCTTCATACACGTCTTCCGGCACCGTCTGCAGGCCGGATATATAAATAATCGTGTTCATCGCGATCGCCTGCCATGCGCACACAATCACGATTGCCACCCAGGCCCACTTCTCACTTGCCAGTATACTCGTTCCTTCGCCGCCCATCATGTTGATCAGCGCCGGTATGATATAAGTAAAGAAGTAGTTGAAAATATAACCCACTACCAATGCGCCAAGGATATTCGGCACAAAATAAAGCCCTCTTAACGTGCTTTTGAACTTGATCTTGCTGTTTAACCCAAGCGCCAGCACAAGGCTGATTACGTTTACAACTATCGTCGTCACAAGTGCCATCTTAATGGTGAAAAGGTAGGACTTTCCGACACGCCCATCCGAAAACAGGTCTATGTAATTGCGCAGGCCCACAAAATTATAAGTGCCGTATCCCCTGAAATTCGTAAAACTGTAAATTACACCTTTGATTAACGGCAGCGTGTTAAACAAAAAGAACAGTAACAGAATCGGCACTGTCATCAGCATATATGTACGCTGCTTGTCGTTCATATTTTTCATTGCTTCGCTCTCCTTCCCCGGGCTTTAGTGATTTGCTTCGTATTCCTGCACCATGCGGATGATGTCACGGTTGTACCGCTTCCAGTCCGAATCGAATTTTGACAGGAACTTATCCACGTCCTGATTAATCAAAAACGTCTGTATCTGCGCATCCACTGCCATTTCCGTCGGATAATAGTGGTCCTGGTAGTCCGTCATGTTGCCGGATGTAATGTATTCGGTCATGCCGTCCAGATTGGATGCCAGCGTAAAGTTCCCGCTCTTGCAAGGCACCGCCTTCTGATCGTCCAGGTACATCTGTATGTTTTCATCTTCCAGCAGGAAATCCAGCACTTTATAGGCCGCTTCTTTATTTGGGCATGCTTTTGTCACACAAAACTGCAGGTCCACACCGGAGTTGAGCGTATTGCCGTTTGCATCGCTGCTGCCCGGCATTACAAAGGAGTCGATGTCCATATCCGGATTTACGGATTTGATCTGCGGCACCGCATAGCTGCCGATCGTATACATCGCCGATTCGCCGTTGGCAAATGCCGTGCAGGCGTCATTGTACCCATATGCAAACGGACCTTCCTCGCCATAAGACACCAGTTCCAGCATCTTCTCGGCAACGTCTCTGTAATGTTCGCTAAACGTTGTGCTGCCGCTGTTTACCTGCTTGCACACATCCGCAGGGGCAAGGTCTACCGCCAGCGAGTTCCATGGAGCCAGACAGGTCCAGGTGTCTTTAAATCCGAAATAGAACGGCAGGATGCCTTCGGACTTGATCTGTTCACACAGCGCAAGCAGCTCTTCCCAGGTCTTTGGAATCTCCCAGCCGTGCTCTTTGAACATTGCACGGTTGTATAAGATACCGGCTGCATTTGCCACATACGGCACCCCGTAAGTCCCCTCGGTCGGAACGAACTCCAGCCCTTCCAGAATGTCGATGTAGCCAGGATTGATATCCGCCATGCCCGCATAGTCCGACACGTCCGCAAGGATATCCGAGTCAATAAAATAGGAATAGTTAATGTCCCCGCCGATGCCGATGATGTCCGGGTAATCCTCCCTGACAAACTGTGTTTTCAGAATGGTCATCGCATCGTTCGGCGATTCGACTTTCAGGTAGATATCATCGTGTGTGCTGTTGAACTTTTCAGCCACCTGATTAAAGATCTCTACCGCTTCCGGCTTGTACTGCACCAGCTCAACCACGGTCTTCCCCTCATGGCCGCTGTCCCCGCATCCGGATAACAGCAGCGGAGCCGGCATCAGACATGCCAGAAAAAGACTTACTATTTTCTTTCTCATTTTTTTACTCCTTTCCTTTCCCTTGTGTTGTTATGTGCACAATTCGATGCAAAAATCTTTCGTATCTGCTTCTTTTATAAAATTTATGCATCATGTTCCATACAGCCCGCGCGAATCTGCATACACATTTCATAATTACTTAGTCATTTATATTGTACTTTATTGTGCAAATTACATAAATGGAATAATCTAATATTTTTATGTTATTTTCGTTATAGAAAAATAGTATATTATATGGTATAATCGAAACTGCCTGAATCATATACATATCAAACAAAAACTAAAGTGTTTTACCTATTACTTTTAGTAATATTCTTAATTTACAGTTCTGTTTTTACATGTTTTTATTTATTTTATATTCAGCTACACGAGAAAACACAATTTTATTATAAAATAAAGGAGAAAAACGGTCATGCGCAATGTAAAATATACTGATAGTGTTAATTTCCGCTGTCTGGAGCACTTAAGAGAAACATCTTTGGATATCAGTTTGATTCACGCAGGAAAGGAACATTGTGAGCCTTCCCATATCTGTTCCGGTACACGGGACGAATATATCCTTCATTTTATTTTTTCGGGCAAAGGATTTTACTCATTAAAGAACGGCAAAATTTATACATTATCCGGCGGACAGATGTTTTTAATCCGCCCGGGAGAACCTGTCACCTATGGCTCCGATACGATCGACCCATGGCATTATGCCTGGATTGGTTTTAACGGTATTCGAGCCGACAGGATCCTAAAACAGTGCGGATTTTCCGCAAATACATGGGTCCTTCCTTCACCGGTTCAACATGAAATTGTTTTAAACTGCATCAACAATATTTTAGACTGCAAATCACTTACTTTCGTAAACGATCTGCGCAGAGAAGCATGGATGTTCATGCTTTTTTCCGAACTCGCGGAAAATCATGAAAAGCTCAGTCAGAAACGTACCTGCGAAAACGGCAATTACGGCACAAAAGCCTATGTGGAACTCGCCATCGAACATATTAAAACTTACTATAAAGATGGGATTAACGTATCGGATATTGCCGAATGCCTTGGCATCAGCCGCGCATATTTAAACTGTGCATTTCAAAAAGAACTTGGCATGTCCATACAGAAGTTTCTGATTGACTTTCGAATGCATAAGGCCGCAAATCTTCTGGTCAGCACTCCCGATGCGATTAAAGAAATTTCGAATGCGATCGGCTACGAAGACCAGCTGAATTTTTCGAAAGCTTTTAAAAAGAAATTTGGGATGAGTCCGAAAAACTATCGTCTTTTCAAAGCAACGACGATACTTTATACGGAGAAACAGCTGACCGACCACCGGGAAGATTTTGTTGTTTAGGAGTAAGCAGGAATGCTGCAAAGACGTCTGATTCAGGTACCCTGTAAGCAACGATCCGGTTATACCGAATTGTTGCTTACAATAGATGTTGAATAGCTGTGGTACCGGTTTTACAGCTTTTTGATCCGCTCCAGCGCAGCTACCGTGTTTTCATAGCTTCCAAACGCCGTCAGTCTGAAATACCCTTCTCCGCTTGGACCAAATCCGGAACCCGGCGTACCTACTACGTTTGCTTTTTCCAAAAGATAGTCAAAAAACTCCCATGAATTCATCCGCTCAGGTGTCTTTAACCAGATATACGGCGCATTCACGCCGCCATACACTTCATAGCCGGCTGCTGTCAGTCCTTCTTTAATTACCGCCGCATTTTTCATATAACAGGCTACCTGTTCTTTCAACTGGGCTTTTCCTGCCTCGGAATAAACCGCTTCACCGGCCCGCTGCATAATATAAGGCGCTCCGTTATACTTTGTCCCATGGCGTCTCGCCCACATCGTATGCAAAGAGACGCTGCCGCACATCAACGCTTTCGGCACTACGGTAAATCCAAGACGCACTCCGGTAAATCCGGCATTTTTGGAAAAACTGCGTATTTCTATCGCACACGTATCCGCTCCTTTGCATTCATATATGGAATGCGCTACCTCTTCCTGTGTAATATACGCTTCATAAGCCGCATCATAGATAATCACAGACCCTTTTTCATTGGCGTAATCTACCCACTCCTGCAGCTTTGCCCTGGAAACAGTCGTTCCGGTCGGATTGTTTGGAAAGCACAGGTATATCAAATCCGGTGTCTCCTTCGGAAACTCCGGCACAAATCCGTTTTCCCTTGTACACGGCATATAAATCACATTGCTCCACATCTGCGTATCCTGGTTATAAACCCCGCATCTGCCAGCCATCACATTGGAATCCACATACACCGGATACACCGGATCCGTTACGGCTATTTTACAGTCCGTACTAAAAAGTTCCTGTATATTGCCGGAATCCGATTTTGCTCCGTCCGACACAAAGATTTCATCTTCGCTGATGGCGCATCCCCTTTTTCGATAATCTTCCAGTGCAATGACACGGCGTAAAAATTCATAACCAAGATCCGGTGCATAGCCGCGAAAAGTAGCGGCATCCGCCATCTCATCCACCGCTTTATGCATAGCCTCAATTACAGCCGGCACAAGTGGCTGCGTAACGTCTCCGATTCCAAGTCGAATCACAGATCGATCCGGATTTGCTTGCGTAAATGCCGCTACCTTTTTCGCAATCGTACTGAAAAGATAACTGCCCGGAAGCTTTTGATAATTATCATTAATCTGGTACATTGTATAAATTACTCCTTTCTGTTTTCAGCTGTATAAAAACGCAACATCCGGCAGTATTATATCTCCGTCAAACACATGCTCTGCCGGTCCTGTCATGTAGACAATTCCCGTATCTTCCTCCCATTCAATCTGCAAATCACCGCCGCGCAGCTTTACCGTTACCATCCGCTGCGTCAGTCCGTTCAAAATACAGGCGACCGTCACCGCACAGGCGCCTGTTCCGCATGCAAGCGTTTCACCGGAACCTCTTTCCCACACACGCATTTTTACAGCCGATGAATTCAGCACTCTCACAAATTCCGTATTAATACGATTTGGAAAATACGGATGGTTTTCAAACTGCGGTCCGATTTTTTCCAGTTCCAGTCCGTCCACATCATCCGTAAATATTACGCAGTGCGGATTTCCCATCGAAACACACGTCATGCGGTATTCTTTTCCGCCTGCGGTAATCGGACAGTCCATAATCTGTGTCCGTGGCGGTGTCTGCGGATATCCGACCGGTATTTTTTCCGGCGCTAATTCCGGTTTGCCCATATTCACACGCACCATGGACACTTTCCCATCCACTCTCATAAGCTGCGCATGTTTGATTCCGGCAAGCGTTTCAATCCGGATATCGATACGGTCTGTCATATGATGATCATACACATATTTTGCCACACACCGAATCGCATTGCCGCACATCTCTCCTCTTGAACCATCCGCATTGTACATCTCCATTTCAAAATCTGCCTGTTCGGATGGCTTGATTAATATCAAACCGTCGGAACCGATTCCAAAATGTCGGTCACTGACAAATTTTGCTATTTCCCTTGGATGTTCAACCGTCTCTTCAAAACAATTGACATAAATATAGTCATTTCCTATTCCATGCATTTTCGTAAACTTCATTCCCTGTTCAACCTCCGTGATTTTAAAACCGACCGCACCGCTCTACAATTCGCTGTCCATAAGACTGAGCACCATCTGTGCCGTCTCTGCAAGGCCGGAACCATTTTCCATACTTCGTTTCTGCAAATACCGATGTGCCTCTTCTTCGGAAAAATGATTTCGTTCCATCAGCAGCAGCTTTGCCTGATGAATCAGACGATTTTCCCATGCGGAGCGAGTCTTCGGTCTCTGCTTTCGTCTTTTCTTTTTCCGCATGGATATTTCGGCCATCATAGCAACTGTCTGCAGCAGCTCATGCACCTTTAAAGGCGTGCCAAGAGCAACAATATCTTCCGTCTCCCGCTCCTGAATCTGACTGTTCGAACCGATCAGGAGCATGGCAAAACGTGGTGCCAGATATTCATACAGCTCTCCATACACCATATCCGTCAGCCTGCAGGTACAGATAATAATGCCGCCGTCCAGATCATTTGCCGCCCGCAGCGCCTGTGCACCGCTGCAGCAGACCGCATCTACCGTATATCCGTTTTTCAGCAAAATACTGCGCACGCTTTTCGCATGTTCCATGTTCGGAAAAACTACTATGATATTCATACCGACCGCCGTCTATATTCTATACAAATAATGATTGATTTCCCAGTCTGTTACCGCCCTGCAAAACTCTTCCCACTCCTGTTTTTTTGCCTGCATATATTCATGGCAGATATGCGGGCCAAGTGTATCGGATATCAGCGCGTCCTGCTCCATTTCATAGAGCGCTTCCATGAGATCACCCGGCAGCAGCTGCGCACCGGTCTTTTTCAGCTCCTCCTGATGCATCTGATAAAGATTGCGGCTTACGGCCTGCGGCGGCATTGTCTTATTGCGAATTCCTTCCAGACCGGCTCTCAGACACAACGCCAGCAATAAATAAGGATTTGCCGCAGCATCCGGGCTGCGCAGCTCCACTCTCGTACCGCTGCCTCTGACCGCAGGTATCCGAATCAACGATGTCCGGTTGCTTGGTGACCACGCGATCACATTTGGAGCCTCATATCCCGGAACAAGCCGTTTATACGAATTGATAAGCGGATTTGCAACCGCCGTCATTCCTTTCATATGCCTGAGCAGTCCGCCGATAAAATAATATGCATCCCTGCTCAGTCCGCAATCATCCGTGTCATCCGCAAAAATATTGGCGCCGTCTTTGGAAAGTGACAAATTCAAATGCATGCCGCAGCCATGTTCCCCTGCTTTTGGCTTTGGCATAAAGCTGGCAAACATTCCATGCCGCTTTGCAATCATCTTGACCGCCAGCTTAAACGTCACGATACGATCCGCCGTGCGAAGCGCTTCGTCATATTTCAGATCAATCTCATGCTGCCCGCACGCACATTCATGATGGGACGCATCCACGGCATAGCCCATCTCTTCCAGTGTCAGCACCATATCCCGTCTGGCATTTTCTCCTGCATCCATCGGACCTAGATCAAAAAAACCTGCCTTTTCGTCAATCTGCGTCGTCGGATGCCCGTCGTCATCATTTTGAAACAGGAAAAATTCACATTCCGGTCCTACTTCAAACGTATAGCTCATTTCCCGTGCTTCCTGTACCGCTTTACGCAGAATATAACGCGGATCTCCTTCAAACGGCGTACCATCCGCATGATAAATATCACAAATCAGCCGCGCCACTTTCCCCTGCTGCGGCCTCCACGGAAATATGGCAAATGTTTCCGGATCCGGATGCAGATACAAATCCGATTCTTCCGCTTTTGCAAATCCCTGAATCGAAGCGCCGTCAAACATACATTCGTTATTTAACGCTTTTACAAGCTGGGATTTTGTAATCGCAATGTTTTTCAGCGCTCCGAACACATCCGTAAACTGGAGCCTGATAAACTCAATGTCTTCCACCTCTGCCAGATGCAGGATATTCTGTGTTATGTCATGATTCATCTTTGCAACCCTTTCATATATTCCAATACCTTTTCATATGCCATCGTTCCGCCAAACAAATCCAGTGCGCTTCCAATCGTCACATGCAGCCGGTTCTGCCCGTACACACGCAGCGTATCCAGATCCTGAAAACTGCCGACACCTCCTGCATAGGTTACCGGAATCTTCCCCCAGCTTCCCAGCATCTTCACAAGTTCCGTCTCAATACCGGATGCTTTTCCTTCCACATCCGCAGCGTGAATCAAAAATTCATCCGCATAAGCGGACAGTTCATCCAACAACGCAGCTGTCACCGTCTCCTGTGTAAACTTCTGCCAGCGGTCCGTCACTACATAATAAGCTCCATCTGCCTTACGACAGCTTAAATCCAGTACGAGATGCTCTTTTCCGACCGTATCCGCAAGCTTTTGCAGACGGTCATAATGAATCTTCCCATTTTGAAATACATACGAAGTCACAATCACATGACTGGCTCCTGCCTCCAGAAACCGGCACGCATTTTCCGGCGTCATGCCGCCTCCAACCTGCAGCCCGCCGGGATATGCTGCCAAAGCTTCCAATGCCTGCGCCCTGTCTGCCGCATAATAATCCGAACCTTCCGGATTCAGCATAATAATATGCCCGCCACGAATCCGGTCCTTTTGATACAGACGCGCATAAAATGCCGCATCCTGCTTTGCCACAAAATTCTCCTGTGCATAATGATTTTGATCCGACAGGCTTGCACCTACGATCTGCTTAACTTTACCATTATGAATATCTATACATGGACGAAATTCCATTATTTTACCTGCTTTCCGTATTCTATTCAAATTTAACACAAGTAAGAATAACATAATCTGCGGTAAAATAAAACCACAAATTCGAATTTGAAATAAAATTAAGTATCCACATCCTGCGACGCATGCAGCAATCTGTTTGCATAATTGCTGAGCGCCTCACATGGTTCATATTTGGTTTTATAGCCGACACCATCCACTATAAGGAGAGGCTCACAGACCGTTATCTGCGTCTGTGTGCCATCTGACCTCGTAAGCATAAAGGTAACTGCCTGCCCGGCATACACATCATTAGAGTTATCCTGGTGATAGATGGTCACATCGTGCAGATAATCTGTTAATTCATGCGGATCCTCAATCCGAATCGTTTTGTCCGGCGGCGTCAGTCTCACCGTAGCCGACACTATTTCGGACGGTTTCAAATTTTTAAAAGGTCTTCGGCCGCAATTCCATACCATAATAACAACACTACATACAGCGATACAAATCATTGCTATGATCCATTTTTTTGATTTTTTCATATGACAACCTCCTCCATATCAAACATGTTCCGTTTTGTCTTCTCTATCATGACGATCGCTAAAAAGCCGATTTTATTTTCTTAATATAATAAACGGAATTGACATTTCCCAGGTCGCACTTTATAATGTATATTACAACTGTAAGAATTATAGCAATCATGATCGTATTCTTAAGGAGGATTCCTACCATGAAAGCATTGCCGCAAATTTCGGAAGCAGAATTCGAAGTGATGAAAGTCATATGGAAACATGCGCCAATCAATACGAATGAAATCACCGAACAATTAACAAAAACTACAAAATGGAGTCCCAAAACGATACAGACTCTGATCAAACGTCTTGTGACAAAAGGGGCGCTTTCTTATGAAAAGCAAAGCAGAGTTTTTGTTTACACACCTCTGATCAATGAAAAAGAATATATCGGACAGGAAAGCCATTCTTTTCTGGAACGTTATTATGACGGCGATATTACCGCCATGCTTTCTGCCTTTATGGAAGATGATAAACTCTCGGAAGCGGAAGTAGCGTCTCTGCGCACACTGCTTTCCAACGGAGCAAAGAACAGGAGGCATTAAGATGGCAGCATTCTATCCGTTTGAAGCATGGAACGCGGATCAGGATCTGTATTCTGCAATGCACGCCTCCGTCAACTGGTATTTTGAGAAAATAAGCAGACATCTCGGCACATGTACCAGCAGAAACTATATCCGGAAAATCGGATACGGAAACGAAAACATATACTCCGACCTTTCTCCTTTCAGAACGCAGTCTTCCCTGAAAATCTATTTGGCTTTATCCCGGAACATATTCAGGCAGTGAAAGACTCTATCTGCCTTTTCTCCTCTGTAAACTGTCGATATTACGGAAAAACAGGAACCAGACGTATTGATGGAAAAGATGTGAACGGATGGTTTGTCGGTTTCGTTGAAACAACTGACAATACATACTTTTTTGCCACGAATATTCAAGGGAATCGAAATGCTTCGGATAACAAGCCGGGCAATAGTCAATATTCAGACTTTTGCCCGGTTTTACGACTTTCTCAGGGTAATAACACTCATTTTATTTACTGTTTCTTGATAGACTAAATCAATTCCTTTTCTAACAATATCGGTTTTAGATAAATTTGTTCTTTCCATACAAAGTTTTAACTTTTCCATATCATCATCAGACAAGCGAAAACTTTCTCTGTTGTTCTTTGGGGTATCTGTCGGTCTACCTATTTTTTACGTTCTACTTTACACCACCCCTTATCAGTGATATATTAATTACAGGAAAGCGAGCGGTAACAAACCCGCCCTTTCTGCTATTCCTTTATTTCAAGATTTTCCGTAACAATTCCCAGTGCTTCAAGTTTTGCCTTTGTTGTTTTTAACTGGTATTCAATTTCCTTGTCCTTATCTCCTGCCGCTTTAATTCTCTGTAAGTCAATAAATTTGTCCATCAGGTTTGTTGCCTGTTCTTTTTCGGTCATCTCTAATCCCTCCATGTGATTTACTCCTTTCCGTTAACGTCTTGCCCATCTAACTATATTCTATTATAACTTATGTCATGACAAAATTCAATATTTCTTAAACAAAAAAGTAGTTCTGCCACTGCTATCGATCTGTTCAATATGCCCAAAAAACATTGACAAATCGTTTGTGTTTGGTAGAATATTATTAAATGGAGGCATAGCTTAGATGGATTATAACATAATACGATTGATTGACAGACCCGAACTGAAAAAAGAAATGGCAAAATGGTTTCATGAAAAATGGGGTATCCCATTAGAAGCTTATACGGAAAGCATGGATGAATGCTTGCTGAAGACAAATTCTGTTCCACAGTGGTATCTCGCAATGGAAGATAACGAAATCATCGGTGGCTTAGGCGTTGTTGAAAATGATTTTCATGACAGAAAAGATCTTGCGCCAAATGTATGTGCCGTATATGTGGAAGAAGATAAACGCTGCAATGGGGTGGCAAGCACTCTGTTAAACTATGTTTGTGCGGACATGAAAGAAAGAGGTATTGACACGTTATATCTTGTAACCGACCACACTTCCTTTTATGAGCGATATGGATGGGAATTTTTGTGCATGGTGCAAGGGGATGATGAACCGGATATGACCAGAATGTATGTCCACAGAGATTAACTCCTTTCAAATCACAGAGATTTTTTATAAAAAAGAGACTGTTGCAACTGTCACAGTCTCTTTTTTCAAACACACGCCACTGCTTTATGTTTCTTCCCGTTTGATACGCCGCGACATCTGATTCCCATAAGACAAAAACATTGCCATCAAAACCAGACAGACCACCGCTGCCGCATGCTGCCTTGTTTCGGTCTGATTTAAAAAATCCAGCCAGTTTGTCTCCTGCCAGAGCACCGATACAAGATTCGCTGCCATATGCGCCACAGCCGCCGTAAACAGACTTCCTGTTTTATATACAATATGTGCAAGCAATATGCCAAGTACAAATGCATACACACACTGCACAAAATTAAAATGCAGCAATCCGAACAGAAGCGCCGACCACAGGGCCGCCTTCGTCTCACTGCTGTTTTCCCGCAGTCTCCGATATACAAATCCACGGTAAACGAGCTCCTCTGCCAACGGTCCGATTACGCAAAGAGCCAAAATTTCCAGCAGCAAATCCTGTTTGTAAAAAACTTTGACCACATTCCAATAATTTGATGAAAACTGTCCGGTCAGCGACAAAATAATAGAAAACAGATAATTATTTGCCACGCCACACATGACAACTGCAATAACATAGCAAAAGGAAGCCGGATAACGATAAATTCCTTTTTTCCGGCCTCCGATCGACAAATGATTTCGGACCGCATACCAGATAAAAAACAGCAGACTGGCCGATACGGACAGCGCCTGCAGCAAAATCCCGGAGTCCGATACACCGCATACGGACAAGATCGTATGCGCCGCATTCATAATAACCATATGAAGCAGCGCAGGTGCGGCAGCATACAACAGCTTTGAAAAGAATGGCCTACGTGCCGGACCACCCGCATCCTGTTTATAACCAGTCATCATCTTTCACCAGTCCGTCCAAAAGCTCCCGCACGGTTTTATGCAGCACCGGATGCTGATACCAAGGCGCGATTTCACAAAGCGGTTCCAGCACAAAACTGCGGTTGTGCAAATCCGCATGTGGAATTGTAAGCTGCTGTGTATTCATCGTAATATGGTCATAAAACAGGATATCCAAATCCAGCGTACGTGGTCCCCAATGAACTTCTCTCGTTCTGTCTGCATGTGCCTCAATCGTATGCAGCGCTTCTAAAAGACGCTGTGGATTTAAAACGGTCTCAATGCGTACCACACAGTTTAAAAATTTATCCTGCGGCACGTCTCCATAAGGTTCCGTCTCAATGATCTTTGACTGTTCACATACTTTACAGGAACCAAGCGCATTCAGTTCTTCGATTGCCTGTTGCAGATATGCCTGCCGGTCACCCAGATTGGACCCAAGTGAGAGATAAACACTGTGACGTGTCCGATCCACGGATACGCAGACATTTTTAATCGGAAGTCCGATCGGCGCCCATGGCTTTTTCACTTTAATACGAATCTTTTTAATCTGTTCGTACCGCAGCAAAATTTCTTCTGCCAGATGCTCGGCCGCCGCTTCGATCAGTTTAAACGTATGCGACTGCATATAGTTCGTTACAAAATGACAGATTTTCCCATAGTCAATCGTATACTGCAGATCATCCGTCTGCCCGGCGTTGGATAAATCCAGGTCAATATAGACAGATACCAAGAACTGCTGCCCTAAAATATTTTCTTCCGTATATACACCATGCTTTGCATATATACTTAAATCCTGAATAATAATCTGATCCATAAATCTCTCTCCCTCGTATATCAATTACTCTTTTCTAAAATGTATCCGAAAAAAATTCTCTCATTCCGCCCGATATAAAATCGCCTCTGCCATACGCACCGCCCGCACGTTCTCTTTCACATCATGTACACGTACAAATGCGCACTGCTTTTCCACCGCAAGTACAGTCGTAACAAGTGTTCCTTCCAGGCGGCTGTCAGCCGGCAGGTCCAGGGTAAGTCCGATAACAGACTTTCGGGAAGTTCCAAGCAAAACAGGATAACCAAGCACATGCAGCTGCTCCAGACATCGTATGGCTTCCAGATTATTTTCATAAGTCTTCGCAAAACCAATACCCGGGTCCAGCAAAATCCTGTCCTGGCCGATACCTGCTCTTTCCGCAATACATACCGTTTCCTGCAAATCCGAAATGAGATCTTTCATAAAATCCCCATATGGATGTTCCTGCACCTGGCTGCGGTTATGCATCAGACAACAGCATACGCCGGCATGTGCAATGATGCCTGCCAGATCGGCATCAGATTTCAGCCCCCAGATATCGTTAACCAGATCGGCGCCCGCTGCAATCGCTTCTTTTGCGACCGTACTTTTACAAGTATCTATCGAGATCGGTATATCAAAATTCCGCCTTATTTTTTCGATAACCGGCACGGTCCGCTCTATTTCTTCCTGGTCCGATACCGGTACAAATCCCGGCCTTGTAGACTCTCCGCCCACATCAATCACATCCGCACCTTCCAGAATCATCTGCTCCGCATGCTGCAGTGCGGACTCCATCCGATTGTATCTGCCGCCATCCGAAAAAGAATCCGGTGTAACGTTTAAAATTCCCATTACATAAGTTTTATGATTAAAATCAAACTCTCGCTGTCCTATTTTCATTCTGTTTCTGCCGTTTGTCATCTATCCTGCTTTCCTACGTTTTTATACTGTCGTCTACTGCTTCTCTATTTGTCCTTCACCATCTGAAAAAAACGGTTCTGAAGTCCATCCTGCTCTCTAAATACCCCTCTGGCCGCATACGTCATCGTTTTACTGCCCGGCTTTTTAATTCCGCGCATCGTCATGCACATATGCTCCGCCTCAATCATCACCATGGCACCCAAAGGATTTAAATATTCCATAACAGCATCCGCAATCTGTGCCGTCATCTGCTCCTGCAGCTGCGGTCTGCGTGCAAAAATTTCAACCGTGCGCGCCAGTTTGCTCAGACCCGCAACTTTTCCATTCGGAATGTACGCCACATGCGCTTTCCCATAAAACGGCAGCAAATGATGCTCACAGGTGGAATAAAACATAATATCTTTTTCCAGCACCATGTCTGTCTGCTTTGCATGAAATGTCTTTGCCAGTGGCTCACCAGCACTTTGCGTCATCCCTGCAAAAATCTCTTCGTACATCCTGGCAATCCGCTGAGGCGTTTCCAAAAGCCCCTCTCGTGAAGGGTCTTCTCCGATGCCCTCCAGCAGCAGCCGGACACCTTCCATAATTTTATTTTCATCTATCATTTCTGCCTGCTTTCTCTGGCCCTGCCCCATTCTGCTTTTAATTCACCCAGATAAGAAAACGATCCGAACGCCAGTACCGCTCCTTCCCTGCCTGCTGCCTGCACAGCCAATTCTGCCGCCTGCATCAGGTCAGGAACAAACGTAACCTTCGGATGCAGCTTTTCTGCAAGCTGCGCCAGTTTTTTTCCGTCTAATGCTCTTGCATGCCGCGGTGTAACCGTAAACACCTGTGCGGCATCCGCAAGCATGATCTGCAGAAGCTTTTCGTATTCTTTATCTGCGAATACTCCTATTATATATACGATTTTACGGCCCGCAAGACAACTGCGTACCGTTTCCCGCAAAAAATATGCCGCACCTGCATTGTGCGCACCGTCCATATAAAAATCCGGCTCTGACGAAAGTTTTTCAAAGCGTCCCGGCAGCCGTACCTTTGCAAGTCCTTCCAGCATGGCCTCCTGCGTAATACGCAGGCCGCGTTCGGTAAGAACACGAATTACTTCCAGAACGCACGCCAGATTTTCTTTCTGGCACGCACCTGACAGGCCCAGTCGACCATGTACCTTTTTGCTTCCACATACCTCTGCCTCAAACAGACTTTTTTCTCCATCATAAGTGAAGCTGCCGATACACGAACTGTCTGCCATATGAAGTACAACCCCTTTTTCGGCTGCGGCATTTTTTAAGACCGCTTCCGCTGCCTTTTGCTGCACTGCCGATACACAGGGACTGCCGGCTTTCATAATTCCTGCCTTTGCGGCTGCCACTTCCACCAAAGTCCGGCCAAGAAGTTCCATATGATCCATACTGATCGAAGTCAGCACGCTGCACAGCGGATGTAGCAGCAGATTCGTTGCATCCTGCGCACCACCAAGTCCGGTTTCCAGTACAACTACGTCACATTTTTCCGTTTTAAAATAGCAAAAAGCGATTGCTGTCTCCACTTCAAAAACCGTTGGATGCGGCAACCCCTCTTTTTGCATATCCATGCATGCTGCCTGCACTCTACTTGCAAACCCGGCAAAAGCCTCCTGCGAAATGGCACTTCCGTCCACTTTTATAATTTCTTCCGGTTCAAATACTGCCGGAGAAGCATATACACCGGTCCGGTATCCTGCTGCCTGCAGCACGGCCGCAAGCATCGCACAGACAGAGCCTTTTCCATTTGTCCCGGCGACATGAATAACCGAAAGCTGTTCCTGTACATTACCAAGACGTGCCATCAGGCCGCGTATGCTTTCCAGACCATACACACTTCCGGACGTGCGGATTTCATCCAGAAACATCCTTGCCTGTTCATAGTTCATACATTATTCCTCCCAGGCTGTTTCGTCATGTTCTGCCTTTCTGTCTCTGGTCATTAAATCGTATACCGCATCTTTTACCGGTTTATTTTCAAACAACGCTTCATTTACCTGCTCGATAATCGGCAGATCCACATTGTATTTTTCAGCAAGGCCCATTGCCGCTTTCGCAGAATAGACGCCTTCCACAACCATTTTAACTTCATCCATCGCCTGTTTCATGTCGTATCCTTTGCCCATCAGGATACCTGCTCTGCGGTTGCGGCTGTGCATACTTGCACAGGTTACAATCAGATCTCCAATTCCCGTCAGACCGCTTAATGTCTCATACTTTGCACCCATCGCAAGACCAAGACGTCCGATTTCATTAATTCCTCTTGTAATAAGAGCCGCTTTTGTATTATCGCCGTAACCAAGTCCGTCTGCCATACCTGCTGCCAGAGCAATTACATTTTCAGAGAAGCTCCGATCTCCATACCAAGCACATCCGGACTGGTATAAACCCGAAATGCCTCATTCATAAAATAGTACTGTACACGTTCCGCCGTTTCACGTTTTTCCGCACCGGCTACCAATACGGACGGCATCCCGCGCCCGACCTCTTCCGCATGGGACGGTCCGCATAAAACTGCCGGAACTGCCTGTGGAATTTCCTGTTTGATAATCTGGGAGAGCGTCATCAGCGTATCTTCTTCAATACCTTTTGCGACACTGATGATCAGCTGCCCGTCTGCAACGTATCGCGCCATATTTTTGGCTGTCTGCCTCGTATACATGGACGGAACCGCCAGTACAAGCGCATCCATACCGGATACCGCCTCCTCCATCCGTACCGTATATCGAATTGTATCTGCCAGCCGGATACCCGGCAGTTTTTCCTGATGCTCGTGATGTTCCTGCAACATCCGGATCTCTGCTTCCAGTGCGGACCAGATCACAACATCATGCCCGTTTTTTTCCAAAACAACAGCCAGCGCCGTTCCCCAGCTGCCTGCACCAATTACTCCTAATTTCGCCATGGAATCCCTTCTTTCATTTCTCATCTTCCTGCGCGAACACTTTATTTTCCGTGCCGCTTAACAGTCTTTTAATATTAGACTGATGCCGAATCAGTCCAAGCGCGCATACAATGCCAACGACTACATAAATTTCCGTCAAAGTCTGCGGCGGCGCACCCAGGACTCCGTTGCGCCCGAAAATAACCGTCTGTATAAAAAATCCCAGACAGACCAGCAGCGAACCAACGGAGACATACCGCTTGACAAATATGCTCAGTGTAAACAATACAAGGCATACCGGCACTGCCCACGGACAAAACGCCAGCATCATGCCAGCAGTCGTTGCAATTCCCTTGCCGCCTTTAAATTTTAAATGAACCGGAAAATTATGTCCAAGAACCGCTCCCAGCCCGGCATACGCTTCCAGTATTTTTATTTCCTGCGGATAATTTCCGCGAAAAATCAGCCATACGAGGAGCACGGCAAAAACACCCTTAAAACCGTCTCCCAGAAATACGATTACACCCGCTTTTTTTCCAAGTGTACGGAACGTATTTGTCGTTCCGATATTGCCGCTGCCCATGCTGCGGATATCCACATGCATATGCTTTGCATAAAAATACCCGGTTGTGAACAATCCGAACAAGTATCCAATGAAAATAGCAATCAGACGTGCCGTTGTCATTTTTTACCCTCCTTCCGCTCACGAATAATAAACTTAAGCGCCGTTCCGCGGAACCCAAACGCATCCCGGATTCGGTTTTCCAGATATCTCGTATATGAAAAATGCATCATTTCCTTATCATTTACAAAAATCACAAAGGTCGGCGGTTTTACCGACACCTGCGTCATATAATACAGCTTTAACCGCTTTCCTTTATCATACGGCGGCTGCTGCAGCGCTACCGCCTCCGTCATAATCTCATTCAGAACGCCGGTCGCCACGCGCATACTATTGTTCTGAATTACAAGATCAATCATAGCATATAATTTGTTCAGACGCTGTCCCGTTTTAGCCGAAATAAACATAATCTCCGCATACGACATAAAACTCAGCACCTGGCGGATTCTTTCGGTCTGCCGATAAATGGTCTTATCATCCTTTTCCACAATATCCCACTTATTAACCGCAATAATAATACCTTTCCCTCTCTCATGTGCAATTCCGGCAATTTTGGCATCCTGTTCCGTCACACCTTCGACACCGTCAATCATAAGAATCACCACATCCGCACGCTCCACCGCGGTAACCGCCCGGATAATGCTGTAGCGTTCAATCTCTTCTTTTATCTTGCTTTTACGTCGGATACCGGCCGTATCAATAAATACATACTCCTGCCCGTTATAGGTTACTTCCGTATCCACCGCGTCCCGCGTCGTACCCGCTATATCGGACACAATCACCCGATCTTTGCCGCACAGCTTATTGACGAGAGAAGACTTGCCCGTATTCGGCTTTCCGACAATCGCAATCTTCGGCCGTTCATCTTCCTTTTCTTCCAAATTTCTCGCAGGAAAATAACCCGTGACCTCATCCAGAAGTTCCCCCAGTCCCAGTCTGGATGCGGCTGAGATCGGTACCGGCTCTCCAAGCCCCAGATTGTAAAACTCATACACATCCATCATCAGTTTTCCAAAGTTGTCAACCTTATTAACCGCCAGAACAACCGGTTTTTTGGAACGACGCAGCATATCCGCTACTTTTGCATCCGCATCCACCAATCCCTGGCGCACATCCGTAATCATAACGATCACATCCGCGGTATCTATCGCAATCTGCGCCTGCTCCCGCATCTGCGACAAAATAACATCCTTGCTGTCCGGTTCAATCCCACCGGTATCAATCATTGTAAAATCCCGGTCCGTCCAAGACACATCTGCATAAATACGATCCCTTGTTACCCCGGGCGTATCTTTTACAATCGAAATCCTGGAACCGGCCAACGCATTAAATAAAGTAGACTTTCCGACATTGGGACGTCCTACGATAGCTACGATTGGTTTACTCATTTTTATCTCCTATTCTGTAACCTGTTCTAATAATGCATCAAATAAATCCTGTCCGTTAGAGTTTACAATAACTATTTTGACTTGTAAAGCTTTTTTCAGCTCCTGCAGTGTCATATCATCCAAAAAAACCTCTTCTCCACTGCGCAAAAGGCTGCACGGCAGCAGCAGACGACTTCCCAGGTCCTCATTCTGCAGCTGTTTTTGCAAATCCTGACCTGTCAGCAGTCCTGCCACCGTAATCTGTTCTCCGAAAAACTCATTGCGAATCGGAAACACCTGAATACGTTTGTGCGGATAACGCTTCATAAACTGCTGCGCCAGCCGTTCGATCAACGGGGCTGCAAGCTTACCGGTTGCAATGGAAATTTTCTCCGTCTCTTTTATCTCGTATAAGTCAGCGTTTTGTTCCTCATCCGCCCGCATCGCTTCCTCAAATTCTTCTATTAAAAGGCGCAGCATCCCGACACCGTTTTCCAGCTGCAAATACCCGTCATAACTTTCCTCCGGCGGCAGCTCCTGCTCCGCCATCAAATACCATTCATCGGATGCATGTACAAAATGCGTGCCAAATCGCTCCATACAAAACGCCTGCCATCCGTGCACCGTCCGAAGCACTTCTATCGCTTCCTGCTTCGTAAACAGTTCCAGCGGGTACAGCCCGTCCCGGTATTTGGTCAGTCCTGCCGGAACGACCGACACACTGCGCATATGCGGAATATATTCCGTAAGCTCACGGATACTGCGTTCCAGCTCTTCCTTATCATTCACACCTTTACAGAGCACAATCTGCCCGTTCATTTCAATGCCGGCTTCATACAGACGGCGCATTTTTTTCAGAGCTTCTCCCGCAAAGCGATTGTGCAGCATCTCACAGCGCAGCTTTGGATTCATCGTCTGCACGGAAATATTAATCGGCGCCAGTTTATAGGTAATAATCCGCTCGATATCCGTATCTTTCATATTCGTAAGCGTCACATAATTCCCCTGCAGAAACGAAAGCCTGGAATCATCATCTTTAAAATACAGCGTTTCCCGCATCCCGGGCGGCATCTGATCAATAAAACAAAAAATACAATGGTTGGAGCACGAACGGTACGCATCCATCAGGCCGTTTTCAAATTCCAGTCCAAGATCTTCGTCATATTCTTTTTCGATTTCATATTCCCACTCTTCGCCATCCGGTTTGCGAATCACAACGGTTACATATTCCTCGTTCAGCTGATAATGGTAATCAAAAACGTCCTCTATTACCGTGTCATTTACGGATACAAGAACATCACCCGGCTCTATTTCCAGCTCCATGGCAATGCTGCCCGGAACAATGTGAGAGATTTTATGTTCTTTTTTTTGCATGCGTTATTCGCTCCTTCAACCTTTATACTATTCAAATTGTGTAATCCATCCGCCGTCAATAAACACTTTTTTGCCTTGAAATGCAAATCCATAGACTCTGATTCTGTCTTTGTTTATGCCCTTTGCTTCAAGCGAAGCTGCATATTTTTTCGATATAATCTGGCTGATGGCTGTCCCAACCGTATCCTGCATACTTTTTCCGGTGTGTATATCATGTACTTTGAATTCAATAATGATTGCATCGCTGTTCGTGTCTATCGGCTCAAACATAACGTCATATCTGCCAAAACCACTTTCCCGATTGGAGGTAACCAAATATTTATCTGACAATTCCACTGTCAATCCAAGAAAAAATCCATGATAAAAGCGTTCCGGTTCCGACCGCTCAGATGGTTTTGCACCCGTATCAAAAATACCAAACGTTGCCAGTGCAATCCTGTTCATATAACCATTCATTGCTTCCAGATCACCGATGAGCAATGCTTTCACAAAATCATTATAACTGGAACTGCATCCCGAAAACCAGCCTGTAATCATTTTCCGAAACATACCGGCTGCTTCTTTATTCGTAAGCGAAAGAACATATTCCGTATCTCCCCATTTCGGATCCGTAACAGATTGTTTTACCTTTAAATAACCACTTGCTAAAAGAAGACTCCAAACCGCCTCTTCCCTGTGATCCGCATCGTTAAAATTCATATTTTCATCAATAATCGTACGAAAGTTCTTACCACTTAATAACTCTTCCACAATGATCTTTATGGACCTGCTTCCTCTGCCGATCAGCTGTTCTATTAATTTATGCGAGCCGGTATTGACCCAGTAGTCATCCAATCTCCTTTCATCTAAAAAATTTAATACCAACCATGGATTGTAAATATGATCACAGTCACCAAATTTAAATCCGTCATACCATTCCTTTACCGCCTGCCGATGATCCTGCAAACCATATTTTTCTAATGCCCAGGTCACCTCTTCCTCTGTAAATCCAAATACCGTCTCATACTTTTTAGAAGTGATTGTTACAACTTTTAAATGATTTAAGTCTGAAAAAACAGATTCTTTGCTGATTCTCGTAGTACCTGTCATAAGCGCACGTTCCAAATATAAATTATCTTTCAGCACGGAATGAAACATCTTTCTGATCAGATCTGCCATTTCATTCCAATACCCATTTACGTATGCTTCCTGCATCGGTGTATCGTATTCATCTAACAAAATGATGGCCTTTTTTCCATAATAACGGTACAAATACCCGGATAAACGCTGTAAAGCAACGACTGCTACGGCATCTTCCATTGTATCTGATACCCCTTCAAAATAATTTTTCTCCGGCGGCGCCAACAGATCTCCTTCCAATAAAAAACGGTGTCTCATATAGATATCTGTTATAATCTGACAAATCGCATTTCTGACAGCCTTAAAATCTGTCCCTTTCACACGTGCAAAGCTCACACTGATAACCGGATACGTTCCCTGAAGCTTACGATACTTTTCATTCCTCCAAATCGAGAGCCGCTCAAAAATATCGCTTCCTGCATATCTTACAGAAAAAAACTTTTCCAGCATATTCATCGTAAGTGTTTTACCAAAACGCCTGGGACGGGTTATTAATGTCACATCATCTTTATTTTCCCACCAATCTTTAATAAAATAAGTTTTGTCAATATAAAAACAGTTGTTTTCAATTAATTTGCCAAAATCCTGAATGCCAATTCCTACTGTTTCAGGCATAAAAAACACCTCCATCGAAGGGCAGTATCACAAGTTTCCATAAGTATAAATAACATCCGGTGAAAAATCAAGATGTGTTTATAAAAAGAACACGATAACCATATGAAGCATGCATTTCATATAATTACCGCGTTTTAAAATATTTTATAAGAGTCTTTTAGAGTAACCATACATAGTGTCGCATCCTGGTTTTTATCATAAACCGGCTCTGTTACATTTGCAATGTCTAAAATCCTATATAAATGCTGCAGCATTTCATCCATATCCACAGTTGCGATACCAATATGATGAAATTTCATTTTTCCATCCATCCTTCTTAACCTCTGGTGATAATAATATCCGCCATTTCACCGACATTTTTCATACCCGTCACTTCGCCCATGCTGAATTTGACGCCAAACTTTTTTCCACAGCCACAATCAGATTAATATGTTCCAAACTGTCCCAATCTTCGATATCTGCCGCTGTCGTTGCGTCTGTCACTGCAATCGTATCGTCATCAAATACGTCCTGGAATACCTCATTCAGTGCTTCAAAAATCTGTTCTCTTGTCATTATACATATCCTCCACTTTTTTTATGTTTACCTGAATCGTATGGTTTTTCTTGCTGTAGTTGTCCGAAAGCTCCAGTTTCCAAACCGTATTGCCAGCTTTGTCCTCAGAAACCTTAGAAAATCCTTGCTTTTGGTAAAAATCCTTTACCATCCTGTTTTTTGCCGTCGGGAAATAATAACCATAGATTGTATCTATGCCGCACTTTTGACATTCTACGGCAAGCGTGTCCATCATCGCATACTCCATATCTCGTTTCAGGACACGACAGCTCATCAACCATAAAATAATATCCAGGCATTTTTCCCGGATTTCTCCGATCACCACGGATACGACACCATTATCACCGAATTTGTCAGCCAGTTTTCCATACAAAGTAATATGCGCCTGATCCTGTGCCATCGCCGCGATCTCTTCCTGCGTCATTCGTTTCGTCGTTAAGTTAAACTGATTGGATTTATTCGTAAGCTGTGCAATACGCGCGTAATACATCGGCGAAAATCCCCGGATCTCTGCCTGCATTGCAAGAGATCGCAAGTATTCTCCGTAATCGGCAAAGGAAAGCTCTGCGCGGGAACGGGCAGCATTTTGACGGTACATACTGTTCCTTGCCACGTCATCCCCAGACAGTTGCGTAACTTCAAAGTATCCCATCCGGTCTATGGCATGAATAAACGCTTCCGACCTATCCCCGATTTCAGGAACTGCCGCACCCGGAATCTGCTGGCGGATAATCTCGCGCTCGGCAGGATTATCATCTACAAATACGAAGCTTTCCGGCAGCAGCGACAGCGTATGTGCAAGATCCATCAGATTCTGCGACTTTGGCAGCCAGTTTGCTTTTATCATAATAAAATCATCAGGTTTTAGTACCATATCCGGCCGCTGCAATCCGGCAAGCGCGTTCTCCTTTTCGTTTTTACTGACAATATTTAAAATTACGCCAATCTGCATATGTGCCTTTATATATTGCTGAAATTCACCGTATGCCTGTCCCACGGATGTCTCCTGGCCAATCTGCAAATTTTCCGCTCCATCGTCTCCGACAATACCGCCCCAGAGCGTATTGTCAAGATCTAATGCAAAGGCTTTTTTATTTTTTCCGTAAAGAGACTTGATCATATTTGCCACGCTGTATGCCAGATATGGAATCGCCTTCATGGAAAGCGCATATTTATACATGTACCAGCAAAACGGATCACTCCAGGCATCCAGCCCAAAACTCGCAGAGAGATAATTAAGATCATGGATGTAAAAGCCTTCTGCCGATTGTGCATAGGCGGCAAATTTCAAATTCAGTTTCGTTACAAAATGAACCCGTCCATGAATATCACTTGCGTCTCGGTTGCCGAGCAGGCGCCAGTAGGGATACTCAAAATTATTCTGTATGACCGGACAGCCGTATACGTTGTGGATCTGTTCCCACATACCTGCAAATTTTTCGTACTCTTCCGAAATCATGGCTTCTACAGTTTCAGCATTATCTGTCAGGTTTGGCCAGCAGGAAATATTGCGCACGGATGTGTGAACATAAATCAGATCAGGCTTAAACTCCTCAAGCTGCGGATTCTCAAACATCACGTCCTGCCAGTACTGCCCATATTCGCTCTCGTAAAACTGGCAGCGTATGCCGTAATGCACCAAAAACAGCTCCAGCATATCTTTCACATCATGTGTTGTAGAGCCACCCAGTATGGCAATCCGTTTGTCTAAAAAATCCGTGCCGTTCTCCAGCAGCTTCCGGCGCAGCTTCTTCCTTTTAGAAAGCAATTCACTGGAAAATGGCGGTATAAAATATTGCTGCATGTTGTATCCTCCTGTTTTTAATATAACGTTTTCTACACGGTGTTGTATTACATTGACAAATATCCGACACTGCATCCCCCATTTCTCTGCACCGGTACAATCCTGATACTGTCAAATTCAACGGATCCATCCGTGGACAGCTCCAGCGTCACCGTACGCAATCCCGCTTTCTCCGAATCCTGTCCGACTGTATACAGCGCATGAATCTTCTCCTGTATGCATAGCTGAATTTGATACATATCATCCGCATCCAGAGAAATATGTAGTTTTTTGGCAGATCGCATATTTGGAAAACTGACATTCACCATATGCCCTTCCGGTATGATCAGATTACCAGAATCATTCCATGCCGAGCCTTCCTCCTTCGGCTCCGACAGCACAGACATCTCCGCTTCCAATTCTTCCTGCTTTGGAATCCCGCGCACGGCTGTCAGCTCCGGCACACATGTATCAAATGCTACGCTGTCAATCACTTCTTTGGCCAAATTATCGTACACAACGATATTAATGCCGCGCGCATTTACCGCATACTCCGTCCCGTTTACAATAATCGAAGCATAATTTCCAGCCGCCAGTCCGGCGCTTTGGATGATAAATGGCGTTCCATCCGCCAAAGAACCCGATGCCTGAAGCATTTCACTGCTTTCCGCTTCAGCCGTCTGCTCCAACAGCAGATTTCCCTGATCAATGACCGCATAATAGGAAGCCCGGTACCTGCCAGCCGGCGTCTGTTCCATGCCAAACTGACGGAGCTTTTCCGTAATCTCTTCTCCCAGTCCAGCCGATGCCTCGTCCCGCACTGCCAGCAGAGCAGAATATTGTGGATTTGAAATCGTCTCAAGATATTTTCCAAGCATCACGCCGCGTCTGATTTTTTCTTTTTGATAAGCCTCATAAGTCTGCTCATAACGCTGCGCCTGCTGATATCCCTGCTCTTTGCGGCGGTCTGCCAGTCCGTAAGTCTGTGCAATCCGGCCGCTCAGCCAGGCCGTATATTTTTCAGCTCCATATACCGTCAGGTGCCCGCCCCCTTCAAAATCTCCCGGTTCCATCCCGATTTCTTCCAGATAGGCAGATGCATTCAGATAATCAAAGCCTGCCTCCTCAACCCGATCACGGATATAACTGTAACATCCCGCGGCGCTGCCGTCATTCGGAGCAATCACAAACAGCACTTTTCCATCCAGTTGTTTGCAGACGCGAAGCACCTCATCCAGATTTTCCACATGCTCTTTGGATAGCTCCTGTGGTTTCGCATCCAACTGTTCCCTGCCCTGCGGCATGGCGGTTCCTGTAACAGAACGCAATGAAAATCCCATAAAATCATAGTCAACCGGCTCAAAATCTCTGCGGCTTAGCTCTTTCCAGCGGTCATGAAAATACAAAAGAGGGAGGTAACGCACCTGCTGTTCTTCCTCAGAATAATTTTCCAGCATATCTGCCGCAGCATCCTGCCGGTTTGCGGAACGCCTTAAATTAATCAGGATACTTTCAACGGCGGCAAAATCCCCGGACAAACTCCCTAGCAGCTGCTCAGCATCCACAATATACAGATCCGGATGTTTTATGGCTGCTTCTTTCAGTAAATAAGGAAATGCATCCGCCGGGTGGCGCTCTGACGCCAATAACTGTGAACCGACGCCGTTTTCATGATACGCTACAGCCGGATTCCAACTCCATCCGGCAGAGCTTGCCCCCATATAGACCACATCCACCTCATCAGCAGACGCACGGTAAAAGTCTCGAAACAAATACTTATGATTATCTGTCCCATTCGCCAAAATTCGATCCAGCACATACACAAAAAATATTAAAAGCAGCAGAAACAGTACTATTTTCACCAAATCCACACACTTTTTGCTCATATTTAAAATCCTCCGTAAATAAAGTCAGCCGCATCATACCCCGGACCATAGCATCCGAAAATAAGCACCGAAAAAAACAGCCCAAAGTAAATAATCCAGCGAAACACCAGATTCTGTTCCGCCACCAATTTGCGGACGCTGCCGTATCTTTCCTGCAAAATCGACACAATCACCACGATCCCGATACCCGCCATACACAAGTCGAAATCTTTTCGTTCCAGTCCCAGGTTGAAAATCGTATCATCAAACAACACCCACGGATTCCATTCCGTAAAGACCGTCTTCCACGCCCGCAGCCCTTCCATCAGGCTCTTACTCCTTCCAATGGAAACCCCTATGGCAAACAGGCAAAACGATCTTATCCTTTGAAATAACATCCACGACCACGCTTCTGTATTGACCTTTAACATCTCCATCAGCTTTTGAAACAAAGGCTGCAAAATCATTCCACCAACAATCACAGCAAAAAAATAAAGACCTGCGCCAAAAATATACTTCCACGTTCCACCATGCCAGAACCCCACACAAAACCATGTCAAACATAACCCCATATATGTCGGTACCGATTTTGCTGCCTGTTTACCCCGCGTTTTTTACAAAATTTCCGAACACGGGCAAATAATTCCGATTTCAAAGCCGGATACAGCAAATAATCTTTCAGCCAGAACCCAAGTGTCATATGCCATCGCCGCCAGATTTCAGAGACACTCGTCGACGTAAACGGACGGCAGAAATTTTCCGCCAATGGTATGCCAAGCATCTGCGACGTACCGATCACGATGTCCATACATCCGCTAAAATCCATGTATACCTGTCCCACATACAAAAAAGCGCCCATAACTACAACAAGTCCGACATACGGCTCTTCTTCCAATGGTTGTGGTTTTTGATCATAAATCGTACTTACCATAACCGCCAGACGCTCTGCAACTACCAGCTTTTTAAACAATCCCCACAGCAAGCGCTGTATAGCAAACTGCGTCTGCCGCAAACTCCATGTCGTTCCGCTAAAAAGCACGTGCTCCACTTCTCTATAACGGGTAAACGGCCCGGACGTCATATGTGGAAAATATCCCGCAAACGTCAACAGCTTACATGGATTTTTCTGCGGCTGCGCAACGATCCCCCAACGCACATCCAGTAAATACCCGATCAGAATCAAAGTATAATAACTGATGCCAAATGGCGCTGCCCTCTCTGGCATCCTCAGAAAAACTCCTGCTCAAAACAAACGGCCGATTACATTTGCATTATTTACAAAGAATGCCAGATCTTTATAAAAGATAAGCACTGCAAGGAGAATTACAATTACGCTCCCTGTCAACCAAGTTTTAACACGTTCCTGCTTTATCTTTTTCAGACCCAATGCCGCCCACCACGTCAAAAGTGTTTCCGCCGCAAATATACAGCACAACATGCCGTTTCCCTGCACACCACACAACATAAAATAAGCACTGGCAAAAAACAGCACTAACCACCGCATCCTTGGCACACATAACCAATAACACAGATATACAATTCCTATAAATACAAATAGTAAAACGATACAATCGACATGTGGTAACTATCTCCTTTTCGCTGCCGTCAGGGAACTGTTCGAACGCATTACCGCCAGTTCGGTTCCACTTTTTGACAGTTAATGCTTATTTTTCTGTAAAATCCGATACTCCCGCACCCTGCGATAGAACGTAGATTCGCTCACTCCACACTTTTCCAGCGCTACGTCGATTGATATCCTTTTTCTCTCCCAATCCCTTACGATCTTCGGAAATTCTTCCGACACCCGAGCCTCGGGTCTCCCGAATCTCACGCCCCTTGCTTTTGCCATAGCAATCCCCTGTTCCTGCCGTTTCCGTATATTCGACCGCTCTGACTCCGCCACGAACGATAAGATCTGCAGCACAAGGTCTGCAATAAATGTCCCCATCAGATCTTTCCCGTTCCGTGTATCCAGCAGCGGCATGTCTATCACGCAGATGTCAGCGCAAATCTCCTTTGTCAGAATGCGCCACTGTCTCTGTATCTCCTCGTAATTGCGCCCCAGACGGTCAATGCTTAAAATATACAGCAGGTCCCCCTTTTCCAACCTCCCAACAATTATCTTATACTGCGGACGGTCGAAATCCTTTCCTGACTGCCTGTCCATATAAATATTCGTTTCTGCCACACCGGCTTCCCTCATTGCCGCTATCTGTCTGTCCTCGTTCTGGTCTGTAGACGATACCCGTATATAACCATATATACCCATCCTTTTTTCCTCCCTGCTTATAAAATAACTTCTCGGAATCTTTCATCCTTCGTATGGTTTTTGTTATCAAATTATTATACATTAGAAAGTACCTTGTGCGTTAATTATATTTTTCAAAAAATTGTAAAGTGGTGTATTAATAACAAAGAGCAAAGTACTTCAAAAATCATCCGTAAACTTGACACATTTAGAAGAACTGTCCAGAAAACTTGGTACAGACAGGGATGGCGTTATGGCATGGGCTAAAGAACAGGAGGATGAGGATAAAAAATACGGCAAGAGCAAGGAACACCATCCAAATCCCATCATCCAAATGGGGCTGTTTACGGATTGGGACGGTATCCCGCTGGCTTTCTCCCTCTTTCCGGGAAACAGCAATGAACAGACATCACTGAAACCTTTAGAGAGAAAGATCCTGCAGGAATTCGGACGCGATAAGTTTATCTGCTGCAATGATGCAGGACTTGGGTCAGAAGCGAACAGGGAATTTCTCAGAACTTTAAAAGGAATGAACTTCGCAGATGTAGAAGACCGGAGATTCATGCCTTTATAAAAGGGAAACAATAACAGACGACCTGCATGCTGCTAGCGGATTCAGAACAGACTACCAGTTCATCACAAAAAGGCAGATGAAAACTATCTAAAAGAGAAGTAAGGGCAGGGAGTAAATTACTATATTCTGTGAATCACAAAAAAACGCTGTAAAGCCTTTCATACTGGCATTTACAACGTTTTTCTATTCTAAAAACTGTCAAAGCCGGGATTATAACACACCTTTTGACACTACACAACAATATTTTCCACTGCTGCGGCATAATAACCTCTTGCCCAAAACGCTTTATTCCATTTACTCTGCTGTTTCAGATGCCTCGTATTTACAATGAAATTCATAAGAATTTTCATTCACTAATTATGGAACCGGAAATTAATAAAAGAAAAGAATCCATAAAGCAATCTGTTATTGAGTCCGTTACCCAATCCACATTTTCAAATACCGCAAAATATTTTACAGACAAAATGCTATCACCACACATCCCATCAAAAATTTCTGATATTTTCTATTCCATATCATTGTTATTCATCCATCTTTCTTTCTAAATTATACCGTTCTTCTTCTATCACCAGTGGCCGTCCCATCGAACGAATATTGATATTCGAAATATATTCTCCGAGCACTCCGATAAACAAAAGCTGTACACTCCCAAGGAAAAAATCCCAAAAATACTCGCTGCGATTCCGATCGGATAGTCTATGATCCGAAAAATTTTCAAAAAGAATGTAACCACCGCAAGAAAAAGGCTACATGCAGCAATCAAAAATCCCGTCATCACTGCAATCCTCATCAATGACCTGGAATATGACGTGATTCCAAGCATAGCCACATCATACAGGTTTTTAAAATGAAAAGAAGATTTTCCATATGCTCTCTTTTCCTGTTCGTAATACACTTTTTTACACTCCGGAGCAAGTTCCGCAACCATTCCCCGCAAATATGGCAATGGATCCTTTAATTCCCTGAATATTTTTATGACCTCCCTATCATACAGGCCAAATCCGGTAAACTGTTCGATATGCTGTATTTCTGCGATCCTGTTCATCAGCCTGTAAAAGCTCTGCCGTACAAAATACAGGAACGGATTCTCTTTGCTTGCATTCTTAATGCCAGCAACCACCCGGGTTCCCTGCTCCCATTCCCGCACAAACCGTACAATCATCTCCGGCGGATCCTGCATGTCTGCATACAACAGCACTGCCGCATCCCCCTCCGCCTGGGTAAGTCCATAAAATGTCGACTTGGAAAAGCCAAAATTTCTAACATTAAATATGTATTGCACATGTTCATCTTTTTCTGCCAGCGCCTTGATCTTCTTCCTGGACCGGTCTTTTGAACAATTGTCTATGAACATGATCTGATATCCATAATCATCAAGCTCTGTCTGAAAAACATTTGACACTCTCTTATAAATGAAGTCAATGTTTTCTTCCTCATTATAGGTAGGTATCACAATTGTAATAACTTTCATTTCATTCCTCCGGTTATTAATGCTTATTCGCTCAACCATTTTTCAAACCGGAATGTCTTTTTCCCCTTCCAGCATCCATTGTTTCATACGTCTTATTCCTTCCTCAAAGCTTACCTCGCACACAAATCCCGTATCTCCCTTCATACTGGCCGTATTATAACATGCAGCCGGAAGCATAACCCCTGTAAATGGCGCTTCGCCAAATAACAACGTTGCTTTGGGGTTCACATTCCTGCCAACACACTCTAAATATTCTCTAAGTGGCCTGCATTTCCCACTCCCTAAAATATAGTTTCTGCAGTTAACACCTTTTCACCTATCATCCAAAAAGCTTTTGCCAAATCCGTGATATAAATAAAATCATACAGCTGCGTTCCCGCTGTAAACTTTGGATTTTCTCCACGGATCAGCTTCCGAACCGTTGTGTTTATCAGGCGTGGTGAATT
The DNA here is from genome assembly GCF_000364225.2 of Eubacterium plexicaudatum ASF492. Lineage (GTDB taxonomy): Bacteria > Bacillota > Clostridia > Lachnospirales > Lachnospiraceae > Eubacterium_J > Eubacterium_J plexicaudatum. The sequence goes on along the minus strand of NZ_AQFT02000001.1, from coordinate 129,315 downwards.
CTCACCAATACCAAACGCATTCGTTATCACAGGCCAGTAAAACTGTATTCCCTGCCGGCATACCTCAACCTTCGCCATATAATGTGCCGCTAATTTTGCGCTCTTATACATAATGCCTCTATTAACAGCGGCTTCTTCTGCTTTCATTTCTTCCAGGCATTCCATTTCATGCAGGCTTCCAGCCCCAATGAACCTTTGCACACCCAGCGCTCCAAGCTGTTCGACCAGCTTCAGCGTATGCCGGATATTTAAAATCTGAACCTCGGCATCACCCGCTTTTTCCCCTGATACCCCGCTCCATGCAAAATGGTAGACCACATCTACAGGCTCCGGTATCAATTCCTTTAAATGGTCTGTCTCAAAATCATACGCAACAATATGCAGCCCATCTTTGGAATGGAATATCCTTTCCGCCTTTTCCACACTGCGCACCAGCGCATATACGTTTATTCCATGCCTTAACAGTTCCGCAACTACCCACCGTCCAATAAATCCTGTTGCTCCTGTTACAGCTGCACTTTTCATCCTGACACCTCTCTGCTCAACTTCCTTCCCATATCCAAAAGGCCATTCTGTTCCTCTTTCTTTCAATAACTTTCATTATCACCCGCTTCACTGCCGCAGCGCCGTTTTGACCGCCTGCGCCATATCTTCCAACATCCCATCCGTCATGCCTGGATACACGCCCACCCAGAACGCGTCGTTCATCACACGGTCCGTGTTTGCCAGCTCCCCGGCAATCCGGTATCCTTTGCCTGCCTCTTTCATCTGGCTAAAACACGGATGTTTCGTCAAATTCCCTGCAAACAGCATCCGCGTCTGGATGCCTTTTTCTTCCAGATACGACACAACCCTGCTGCGGCTGACGCCTTCCCGGCAGGTCATCAAAAATCCAAACCAGCACGGGTCCGCATGTTCACATGCCTGCGGCAGGATAAGTTTGTCGCTCTGCTCTTCCAACGCCTGCCGCAGATAGGCGAAATTATGCCGCCTGCGCCGCGCAAACGCAGGGAACTTCTCAAGCTGCGCGCATCCGATGGCCGCCTGCATATCCGTCGCTTTTAAGTTATACCCAAAGTGGGAATACACATATTTATGGTCATATCCCCGCGGCAGTTCGCCGTACTGCCCGTCGAACCGGTGCCCGCACAGGTTGTCCTGACCGGATGCGCACACACAGTCGCGTCCCCAGTCGCGCAGGGAGCGGATGCATTTATGTAACAGCGCATTGTCCGTATAGACCGCGCCCCCTTCGCCCATCGTCATATGATGCGGCGGGTAAAACGACGACGTCCCGATATCGCCGATCGTCCCTGTCAGCTTTTCTTCCCCGTCGATCGTATAGACAGACCCCAGCGCGTCGCAGTTGTCCTCAATCAGCCAGAGCCGGTGCGCGTCGCAAAACTCCCTGACTGCCGCCAGGTCAAACGGATTCCCAAGCGTATGCGCGGCCATGACCACTTTCGTCTTTTCCGACAAGGCTTCTTCCAGCTTTGTCACATCCAGGTTATACTGCGGAATCGTAATATCCACAAACACCGGCGTCACGCCGTACTGCACAGCCGGAGCGACCGTCGTCGGAAACCCTGCCGCAACCGTGATCATCTCATCGCCCGGCTTTACCTGCCGCTCGCCGAGCAGCGGAGACGTCAGCGCCATAAACGCAAGCAGGTTGGCGGAAGAGCCGGAGTTTACAAGCGAACAGTGTTTTACGCCCAGATAGCCGGCAAACCGTTCCTCGAACCTCTGCGTATAGCGGCCCGCCGTCAGCCAGAAGTCCAGCGCGGAATCCACAAGGCCGCACATCTCCGCGCTGTCATACACGCGGGACGCATAGGGAATCCGATCCCCTTTTGATATTCTTTTTCTTATGATATTTGTCACAATACGCGGCAACGAGTTTCAGAATTTCTTCCCTCGCCTGCCGTTCGGTTTTATGTTCCAACATGTCGCACCTCCAAATGTTCAGTTGTCCCAGCTTTTCCAGGGAGCCTGTCCGGCTTCCCATAATGCGTTCAGCCTGTCCATTTCCCGTTTTGTATCCATGCACTGCCAGTAACCGTGAAACGGATATGCCATCAGCTGCCCTTCTTCTGCAAGCCGGATCAGCGGTTCTTTTTCCAGCACTTCCGCATCACCGCGCAGATATTCGAAAATACGCGGTTCCAAAACCATATAGCCTGCGTTGACTTTGGCCCGGTCGTCCACACTTTTTCCCGGAAAGAAGTGATTTTTGATCGGACGCGATATCCAGCACACCGAATCTTTGCGCTACGCTTGTCACGGTCAGGGTCGCCGTTTTGCCATGGGAGCGGTGGAACCTGAGCAGCTCCGCGATATCCACATCGCTGACCCCGTCTCCATAGGTAAGCATAAAGGTCTCATCACCAATATATTTTTCAATTCGTTTTACACGGCCGCCTGTCATTGTGTGCAGCCCGGTATCTACCAAAGTCACTTTCCATGGTTCCGCCACATTGTTATGTACCGTCATCTCATTGCGGTTGCTAAAATCAAAGGTCACATCGCTGTTATGCAGGTAATAATCCGCAAACCATTCTTTGATGACATGCTGCTTGTACCCGCAGCAGATCACAAAGTCATGAAACCCGTAGTAGGAATATTCTTTCATAATATGCCACAAAATCGGCTTTCCTCCGATTTCCAGCATTGGCTTTGGCTTCAAATGGCTTTCTTCGCTGATGCGTGTGCCAAAACCGCCGGCCAATATGACCACTTTCATCTGTTATTTCCTCCTCGTTTTTCTCTCCTGTTCCGTTGAAATCTCATTCATATTTTTTAGCTATATGCTCAAAAAACAAATTTCCTTCCACATTCCCTGAAAAATTACCAGCATTTAAAATTTCTTTTTGAGACAGCGTTTCATTTAACTGAACTTCATAATATTTCTTTCAATTGTATGCCAAATCGTTCTTGCCATTTCATGAATGGGTGTCATACTCCCGATGCACAAAACAATCGTCAGACTTCCCAATATGATCCAATTTTTTTGTTCTGCGGCTTTTTCCAACGTATCCTGCACTAAAAGCATCAAAATAAAAAGAGCAGGAATCGATACTCTCATACAAAAATCAACCGAACTGCCTTTTAATAACGGTATGAAAATCAAAGACAAAACTACAACAAAATAAACACCATTTATTTTATTATATTTATAAATAACTATGAAATATATTCCAACCTCCAGGAGCATAAAAATCAGATATTGTGTCCACTCTATGGATCCCAGTATATCTAAAAATCCCTGTGAAGAAATTTTAGTTGCTGATGTATTGCCCCTCTGATAAAGATATGTAAATATCCCTAATATGCCTCCACCCAACACATTTTGAATGGTAATGGTATCCTTTATAAACACTTTCATCCATTCTTTAACGCTTTCCATCCGGCTAACATCTATACATATTTCATATTGACGAGTAAATGCCCAAAAAAGGACGAACACGAGTAGTCCGACAAATGGAAACGTTGCACTAAACATCACTGATGCAACGATAAATACGAGCGATCTGTTATTTTCCTGTCTCATTGCAAAAACCGTGCACAACCATGCTGGCACAGACTGATTAAAAACCCAGAATAACTGTGTTGTCATAGAAGAATATTGATATGGCGCAGCCCACCATTCCATGTGCACATCATTCGCTATACTGAATATATTCGTCCCTGTCATAAATACCCCTGCAATATCAAGTCCTGAGAAAAAAACAAGCAACAACAAGGGCCAGATTATAATTTTATTTTTCCTTTCACAAATAAAATAATAAACAAGAAAAAGACCAAAAAACGCCCACACCATCTGAAAATCGTACCCCGCCTGCATTCCAAATATTTTTCCGACAACCGCAGCCGGCATCCAGAACCCAATATAATAAATCAAAGATGTCACAGTGCCTTCAGGATACAATTCCGTATTGATATCCGTATTATATATTGGCCACCTGCATTGTACGAGTATTTCAAAAATGGCATTTCTACTGGAATGATCCGAATTTTGAAAGACCTTTCCTCCAATGCCGGAATAATATACCCATACCGCAAGAACCATACAGATAAATATTATTTTAATAATATGATCTTGTGTTAAACACGGTTTCCATAAAGCAGGCGTCTCCTTGCAACACTTCCATGCACAAAAAAGAAGACAAATAACAATCGGTAGCCAAAATCGGATCCGAAACCACCCTACTGCAAAAATAAGAAACGGCAAAATCAGATAACCATACGTGACTACGGTCATTATGTTTGTAAAGACACCTTTATCATTTTCCGGTCCTTCCAACTTTAACCACCTCATATATTTTCCAATCCTTTCTTTTCCGTTAAATTTTCTATCATCTATCTGTGACGCATTTCCCATTTTATCTTCTTAAATCTTTCAGCGCCTGCCATCCTATTTTGATAATCTTTGGTAAATGAATCGAATTCACGCCTCCTTGCCTTTGACGAAACGTAATCGGGATAAACTTGACTTTTTCCTTATTTTCTAAAAATAATACGGTCAGCATGACATTCGAAAGATTAAATTTTTCAGGTACTTTATGTATATATTTCTTTAAAATTCTTCTACTCATCAACCGGTATGGGGTATTTGCATCCGTAACATTTAATCCGAAAATAATTTTCAATACAAGCTTCAAAGTTTTTGTTACAACAATTCTGGAAAACCCATCTTCCCGGTTATTTCTGTATCCAATCAGTGCGTCATACTTCTTACGTCGTTTCCAAAATTCCCCAAACTCCTCCGGTAACGTTTGTCCATCGGAATCCGTCTGAAAAATATAATCGGCACCCTGTTCCAATGCATATTGATATGCATAAAGCAAAGTTGCTCCATGTCCTTCATTCGCTTTCTTTAACGGGTGTAACTGCGGCAATTCTTTCTGCAGATCATATAATATCTGATAGGTATGATCTTTTGATCCGTCATCCACAACTACCAACTCAGACTCTTTTGATATCTGCTCTACTATTTCATGCCACTCTCTCGCTACATTTTCAATATTTTCTTCCTCATTATATGCCGGAATCACAATATATAATTTTTCATTCATTATTTATCTCCTTTGTAAATCCATGTGATATTAAATCCTGGAATACGTTACAAGCTTATTCAAAATGAACTGAAACGCCGCAGCAATGAAAATGGCTGCTATTTTTATTGGAATATCATCATATCCAATTATATTTGTACCTATATATAGCATAAGCATAGATAATCCCATACCACAGTATCCGACGACAAAAAAACAAAACGCTCGTTTGATCGCCTGATCTGTCTTTTTAAAATTCAGATATGTATTTAACAAAAAACTGCTTAAAATACCAATATTCACACTGCATAGATTCGAGAAAAACTTATTCCACTCCAATAACCTTGTAAACAAGATATAGCATCCCGTATCCAGACATGACGAAAATCCCCCGATCATTCCATATAAAATAATTTCCCGTATTAATGATTGATAAGTCTTAAAAACACTCGTTATTTTAAACCCCATTTTCACACCACCCGTCCGATTCTGTCATGAATCCGTTTTTCTTTTCCAGACCGGCATATCTGACAGTTTTATATAATTATTTTTAATTTCCGTTTCCAATACATTTGCATAATGCGTATATCCCCACGTATCCTGTTCCGGATTATAAACAACTATGTTGGGACGGTAATGATACAATTCCTGTACTGTTATTTGTTCGTACCAATCCATATACCAGGGCAGCATATACACCATTCGGTTCACCGGATACCTGTCCTTATAAAGAAAATAGATAGAATCACAGGCGTACGCATCTATCATTATTTTTTCTCCCTCTTCCGTTCTTGCTATGACTTCACTTTCCGTATCCGATACAGGCATTTGTTCTGCCAGCAGATAATCTCCCACCCAATCGGTATATGTACTCAATAAAATAACCGTAACAAATACTACTGCTATCACAGAAAAATAAGAACCGCCTCTCAGTTTCAATGGATGTCTATTCCATTTGCCTGTAAACAGACATATACTCAATATGGAAAGATACCATGCCGCCAGTCCATGCTGATCATAACCTCTCGTTGCAGAACAAATCATCGTCATAAACAATGTAAAAGCTTCCACTCGTCTTTTTTCCGCAAAAAAAGTAGCGCTATTGCTGTCGTTGCCGATATAAGCAATACAAATTGTAAAACTGTCACATTTGTTGCCTGTGCCGTAAGCAGTGTCTGAAATTGGCCGGCCATCACATTAAAAAAATGCTGCACTGCTTCTATCAATGGCTGCAAAGAATTGGAGCCAAAACCCTGTAAATAACATGCATATACTTCCGTATTAAATTTATATGCCTGCTGATATGCTTCCCGCAGCGCTCCATTCGCTGCCAGATAAATGACTCCGCATAATAATGGCACCGATACGGAAATAATAAGTCTGTAATATCGAAAATAAAGCTCACCGAGAGAAACTTTTTATTTTTCCAATACAAAAATTCCAAAATCAATACGATACCAATTACCCAAATCAGAGCATATGCACTTACAAAAGCAGAACCAAAACTCCCCCATACACATGCTGATACAATCCACATTCTGTCCCACCCAAGTTTTCTATCTTGATAAAAAGAAAAAAACTCCAGCATCAGAACAACCATACACATTCCTTGTATACCATCCGAAAGCACCTGAGCTCCTTGCAGAGGCACTACGGCCGGAATAAAAACGGATTCGGCAATTGCAAGCAAATACATTTTTCTTTTTCCAAAATGTGAAGCATGTCTGACATACAAAAGACCCCAGAGCACGGCAACGAACAAGTAATAAGACAATCTGAACTGCCGTACGGATCCGGCACCCAACAGTGCAAACAACGCACAGATATAATAAGCTACGGGTGTATGCTGTGTAATATAATCCTTATACAGAACACCCCCATTGGCAATGATCATTCCTCCTCTGATATTATCATTCTCATCCGTAAACGTACCTGCGGATGAAAATGTACAAAGCAGTAAAATACAATACCAATCAAAACCAGGCATTGGCATATACGATCTTCCCGTATCTGTTTCACAAGCATATCTGCCTTCAGCATTCTTTTCACTATTAGCAAAATGAACAAAGCACATATGGCTGCGAACCCAGACCACCACAAATCCACTTCTCCACCATATACTTTAAAACACAAATCCGCATCCACATATGTTCCATTTACATACAGGCTGCTTGTATCCAAAATGTCCGTATCTGACCGATAAAACGCTAATGAAGTACTTGGCAATACGGATTGTGCCAAAATATGCAATTCATATGCTTCCCCTCGTTTCACTCTTATATTTTATTTGCCGGAATCAAATAATAGCCGTTGTCCTGAATATGACTTGCATGGAAAAACTCTTCACAAACAACAGACTGTGTCTCTTTCTCCAAAATCTCAAGTTTCCATATTGAATTATTATCTCTGGCAAATGTTCCAATTTGCACGGAAATCCCATAAAAAATATCATATGGCATATAAAACTGCTGGATAATCTCATCCTCTGTGTTATTGATTTCAATAAATGCATCATTTGCACTGTTCATTGACTGAAATTCTATATACGTCAGTTTATTTCTTAAAAAATAAAGAGTCAGAAACGTGCAAACGATCCACAATACATAAATCATGCTATTTCGCTTTTTCATTAACTTCATTCATCGTCTCCATAACGTCTTACTACCTTTTTCAAAACCAAATGATTCTCCGTAAGATAATTCTGCACATATAAATAACACACTCCCTCCGTTGCATCCTTTACATCATACAGCAGTATTCCTTTCTTCTCTTCGATGTCCGCCAATCGCACTTCTTCCGGACTGAAATCTTCATCAAATATCGCCTTATAAATCTTTGCACCTTCATAACTCGTCCCTGCCCGTTCGCAGTCACTGCTGTAATATATACAAAACCCGGTATCTGTCACATATGCTGAAGCCAATTCATGATCTGCCTCGGCTGGCAATAACTCTATTTCATCTCCCCATGTCAGACCGCCATCTTTTGATATAATCACACATATGGAAGACGGCCCTCTATCATACAGTTCTTTTTCAAAAAAATAGTATAGTTCTCCGCTTTGCTCCGCATAAACCATATCCCCATCTTCAATATTATTTTTATGTGTCACAATATCTGTTGTCTCTGTCCAGTGCAGCGCATCCTCGGACCTCATGCATTTTACTGTATAAACGCCATTTTCAGCATCTCTGTCAGCATTGTTCACCGTACCCTCTATCTGCGTATAAGTCAAAATATATGTATCCTCTGCTTTTACAATCGTTGGATCTATCTTCAAAACTTCTTTTCTGTTACTCTCCTTTATATTGACAACCTGATTTGTTCTAACTGTCCAGTCATCATTCATCTGAATAAGACGCACTTCATTTCCATCTCCTGCAGCTACAATCATATGCTCCTGCTCATACACATAGAGCCAATACAAGGAGATCCCCGGATATTCGCGAAATATGGAACCATCATTCTGAAAAACAATCATGTGTCCATCTGTTCCAGCCACAATTTTATCAGACATAAGTTTGGCGTCTCCCATTTTCGGTTCTGTAATCACATAAGTCGCAGTCACAGGTAAATCCGATAGGCTTTCGGAATTCTTCTTATTACACTGTGAAAAAAACGCCGAACTGTAAAAAAGAAAAATAACTGTAAACACAATTCCCGCAGAACTGATTTTTCCCACCCTCATTTTATACATCGTTATCCTTCTCCCACCAGTATCTCTCTCCACACCATCAAATTATCCATAAAATAAAACTTTTCCCTGTACACAGCATATGCTCCTCTGCTGCAATTCTCCCAGCATTCCATATCCCCGGCCAGTTCCATAACCGCCCTTTCCCAACCACCGCTGCTGCCGTTTGGAATCAAATAACCGGCTCTGCCATCCACAACGTTTTTGTTGTATCCGACGTCCGACGCAATGACCGGCATGCCGGACGCAATACACTGCACCAGCTTAAAACCGCCCTTTCCTTGTGCAAACCGTGTATCTTCCAGCGGCATGATCGCAATATGTGCCTCTTTCATACATGCCTGCGCACTTTCTCTGCTCCATCGGATATTGGCCATTTTTAAACATCTGAGCCTGTATGGCGGTTTGTAGCTGCGATTGCATACAACCATCAGTTTCATCTGTTTCTTGCCTTCCATTTTCATCCTTCCGGCGGCGGCATCCAGCTCTTCCATAACCGGATCCAGATATTTTAAATTTCCCGAGGTTCCTATCCATATAAGGCTTACCGCATCCGGATATGTCTTTCTGCGCCGTTTCAACAGATTGGAAAAAGACTCTCTCAAAAAACATTTCTCCGATGTTGGCAAAACGATCGTTTTTTTCTGATATTCTGCCGGTAAAAGCTGTTTTAAATAATCGCTTACTACAACAATCTTTTTGCTCTGTTCCAGCAGTATTTTTCTCTCTGCCGCGGAAATCTCTCCGGATTCAAAAATATCATCATCAAAATCCCATATAATATCTGCGCCTTTACCGATAAGTCTGATCAGAGTTGCGAAAAACGGCGGCAGTATATGCGGGACGACCTCTCTTTGTATGACAATCACCTGCGGCCGATACAGCAGCATATCCACCAGCAAAGACACAAATCGTCGGCGCACAATGCGCAGATACAAAATCCCCTGCAAAACCTTCTTCTTTCTTCCATCCGGACAGTTCAGGTTTGTGCCAAATTCTTTTTTCGTCCATGCACTGTGAACCACTCCTGCCCGGCCTTTATCAAGCTCTTCCACATACTGCATAATACGGTAATAACATGCCGGTCCGCTTTGCGCATTGCGCACATATACCGAAAACCTTTTTTTCATAAGGAATCCCCTTGCAGCCTGCCGTATATCGAACGGACTATGCGGCTGTTTTTCAAAAGCCTGATCCACCAGGGAGGTTTACCGCCCAACTGCGCCACCCAAAAATTTTTACAACGACATAATTTTTGCATCGCTTTGTTTTCCCGCATGGAGGAAATTACAGGCGCATGCCGGTACATTCTAACCGGTTCGGCGCATGCCACCGTCTTCATCCCATGCCGGTTCTTTCTTTTCCCGTCGGATAAAACGTCCGTAACCGCTTCATAAAACTGGTCAAAACCATACGCAAGTGTGCGGTCTTTCATAAAACGCTGTCCGCCTTGCGACATTTGTTTTGCCTTTTTCGGATGATCCAAAAGCTCCAGCAGTGCAGCCGCTATCGACTGCGGCGTGTAATGCGCAAGCAGTACGCCTTCCTGCGGCATATCATACAAATTGTTTTCCAGATGCAAGTCTACAACCGGGAGTCCGGCTGCCATCATTTCAAATGGAATTCTGGACGGGTTCGTGGCGCTGATGCAAAGGCCTGCCATACATTGGTTATATAACGCATTGCATTGTTCCACCGAAAGGCATCCCCTGCTTTCATACGCAAACGGTACGCGCGGTTTTCTGTCCGAGCCAAACAAATAGATTTTTACATCCGGACGCAGCACACTTACAATGCCAAGCGCCTGCAGCCCCAGCCGGCTGCACCGCCTTGGCTTGTGCGGCTGATAAATAAAGCAGACGGCCTTTTCCCGCTTCCTGTGCAGATCTCGATAAATATCCGTATCCGCACAAAAATCAAAATAACGTGCGTCAACATGATAGTGATCTGCCATCTTTGCAGCCAGCCACCTGCCGATTGTAATCGGATACAGGCCCTGGCAATAAGAAGCGCACGCTGCAAGATATTCCGTCCCGGCCGGATAAAAAGCCGCTTCAAAATCCTGTATAAAATATACTTTTTTTGTTGCTTTCGGATATTGTTTTACTGCTTCGGCCGTTTTCCATGATGTCGCAAACATGATATCGTATGTGCCGTGAAACTTATATGTGGTAAAATAACGACAGCCACAGACCCCGAAATACTGTTCCGCCATCCTTTTCAGGTTTGACGCAGCGTCTGTGCATCCACGCTTCTCTATATATACGTCACACCTGTATCCATGTAAAAGCAGACAATTGATATTTTGAAAAACAGTCCGAAACCCACCCGAATTTTCTATATGGGACGGCAGCACCCATGCCGCTTTGCGCATCATTGCTCCTCCTTTTCACTTTTCCCATCCATGCCCAGATAACGCATATACTCCAAAATGCCTTCTTCCACCGTCAGCAGCGCAGTTGGGCAAACGCTTCGTATTTTGGCATTATCCAGTACGATTTTCGGGACATCTACGCTTCGCGCATTTTTATATGCAAACTTTACGTCCAGCCCGGTAAGCCGACGCACCATACGCAAAATTTCGTTTTGCGTATGCCCCACCCCGGAACTGATATTGAAAACGACTTCCGGCCCTTCATAAAAGGCAAGTGCATACAGCATCCTGCATACATCCCGGATATAAATATAATCCCTGATAATTTCTCCGTTTCCCCAGATCTCAATGATTTCCCGGCGCATGGACTTTTTCAGCGCCGCGTCGACAAACCCGACTCCTTTTGTAAAATCCTGTCCCGGCCCATATGGATTGGATATTCTTGCAATGAGCATTTTCGCTTCTGCCTGAATGTCAAATACACGCATTGCATTTTCAATGCTCAGCTTGACATTTCCATAATGGTTAATCGGGGCCGCTACCGCATCTTCCCGAATCGGCTGGCATTCCTGATGCCCATAAACCGTCCCTCCGGACGATAAAAAAATCATGCGCGTGTTCGTGTCCTTTAGCATGGCGCACAATTTCACGGTCTGCATAAAATCCCTGCCATATCCCATCATATAAGTTTCATTCGAATTGCCGGGATTGATGGTGGAAAGCGCATGGTAGACAACGTCCATGCCACGGACTGCCTTTTTTAAGGTAAGGTCGTCAAAAAAATCGCCCTGCATATACCTGACCTGCGGATGCGTCCGTACCGGACACGTCATGTCAAAGCTAAACACTTCCATCTGTTTTTCAGCCAGGTACGCCGCCAGATTCGTCCCGATAAATCCACTGCCCCCGATAATCAATGCCCTGCGCTTTTCCATCTTCTTTCACACCTTTTCTTATCGCATCATATACTTTCTTTATTTCTTTTTCCCAGGACGTCATGCGTGCAAACGCCAGCCCTGCACTTCGAATCCGCTCCAGCTCTTTTCGGTTATTTAAATAGTAAATAAGCGTTTGTGCAATGCCGATCGGATCAAAATCCACCGGTATGCAGTTTGTTTCATTTACAAGCCAGCTGCTGTTTGCGCCTTTTGTACACACCGCCACGGAATTGCTGGCCATAACCTCCAGCGGAAGCAAAGACAGGTTGGTGTTGGAAAGCACAAGGCACATGTCACATTGCGCATACAGATCGGATAATTCCTCCAATCTGACGCTTCCGGCATTTAAATGCGTAAACGGTATGTTATACCCGCTCACATCCCATCCGGCAAAAATAACTTCCACCTCCGGAATCTCCCGCGCCACTCTGTCAAGCGCCAGCAGTCCCAGCTCAAACGCGCGTCTTGGCGTGACCGGGCGCGCATAGAAAAACAGCCGTTTGACGTCGTCCCTTTTCTTTCCTGCATGATAAAGGCTTTTCTCATAAGAAAATCCAAAGCTTTCCGCCTCCATGCCGTACTCCTCCCGCAGCTTTCCTTTCAGCCAGTCTCCGGCTGTCAGCCCCCGCAGTCCAAATGTATATGTATTTTCCGCAAACGTATATTCCGAACCGACCGCATAAAAATAAGGCTCAAAATCCTGCACAAAATAAAACCCGCAGCACGCCTTTTTAAAATTTCGAACGAAATAGGCGGTCTGCCACGCAGTTGCAATGACCGCATGCGCAGGCTTCATATGTTCTGTCGTATGAAACACTTCGATCCGCTCCGTATCCAGATCATAATGAAGCCGAAGAAACGCTTTTAGCTTTTCATCCGTATCCAGATTGACGCCGCGAAACACATACACCCTGTTTTTTGCTCCCAGATTCTGCAGCCCCTGCACAAACCGAAAAATATTCATATGTCCGCCGGAACCGATTCCCATCTCGGGAATTACCCAATTAATCAGTAACTGATCCGCTTCTTCCAGCTGTTCTTTTTCCCCGGCTGCAAACTCGATTGCGGTATCCTCCATGATATAATCATAAAAAGCCGGTATGTCTATCTGCTGCTCCATCTGTTCCACCGCTTTGCATACGCCGCGCAGCCCTTTTCTCTTTAATACACTGATGATCCCCCGAACGAATCGCTTCATGGATTTATCCTCTTCTCTGTCTGTACTGCTGTGATATGTGCCGATCCAGCCATGTTTGCACCGGACGGGAGTACGCATGGTATCCTCCGCCCAGATAGCCCGCTATAAATCGACACAGGTTTCTGCGGACGCTGTAACACTGCCAGAAGATTTTTTCTCTGCGCCCGATCTCGTCCAGCTGCATCAGATACTTAAAATCCGCCAGTATGCAGTAAAACGCTCCCGGCAGCACCAGCCACCACTTTTTTACAATTCTATATGCGTGAAGTTCGTATAAGCCGCGGTATTCGTCAAAATACCTTCCAAAATAGGAAGCAAGCTTATAATTATGCGAATGATACACAGGGGCATGCGGGCAGTACACTTTTTATAGCCAAGCTCCATCATCTTTCGCATCCAAATCTGATCCTCTGCAAAATCCACATCTTCATAAGGATATTTTTCCCACGCTTCCCGTTTAAGGCAGGCATTATTGTCCGAAAAATAAGCAAGCAGATGTCGGTAACCTTCTTCTGCATGGTACCGGTCCCAGTCGTCCAGACAATAAATCGTATTATCCTGTCCAAACCCCTGAAAATGTGCGGTAATATCCCTTTTATCAATCAGATTGCAGTCCGGATACGGATAATGGATTCCAAATCCGCCGACAATCGCAGGGTCCGCCTGCATTGCGTCCACCAGGTTCTGCAGCCAGCGTTCATGCGCCGGCAGCGCATCCTGCGTTAAAAACACAATATAAGTCCCGGTGCCTTTCGACGCGCCAAAATTTCGTGTTTTTCCATGTCCGAACGCATCTGCCGGAATCTGATACAGACGAATATGATACTGTCCGATCAGGTTTATGGTCCGGTCGGAAGAGCCGGAATCCACACAAACCACCTCAAATGTATAAGTCGTTTTCTGATCAAACACGGCATCGAGCACTTTTTTTAACAGCGTCCCGCCGTTTTTTGTAGGAATGACAATCGTGACATCCATGCCATTTTTATTTTTTAAATCTTCCAATTTTACTCCTCAGCTTCCACCATAAACTGTTATGAATCTGCTTTAGCTCCTCTTCCAGTGAGTAACACTTTTCCGTACACGCTTCGATCATGCGGCTATACTCCACACACTTTTTTCCGATTCCAAATATGCGCATTCATATTCCTTCCATGCACGATCCGCCGTATGATATGCCTGCTCATACTCCTTCCATGCACGATCCGCCGTATGATATGCCTTCTCATACGCCTGCACATCCTGCTTTGCTGCGCCGTAAGCCTGTCGATACTGTTCCGCATCCTTCAATGCCGTAATCATCTGTTCCATACAATGGCTGTCTGCTTCCAGTACCTGATATTTCATAATGATTTCACGATACTGTCCGTTTTTTATTTCAATTTCCGGTATTTGTGTAAAATAAAAGTCATCAAATATTTGTAATTGTGCATTGCTTTTATAATTTTTATTTCACTGCAACCATCTTGCGCACAGATACTACGGAGTTTATAAATACCGTTTTTGTCATTCAGCACAATCCGTATCGTTTCCGTCCCTTCCGGAACAGAGACATGAATTGTAACTTCACGCTCTAACGTATCTTCCCATTTGCCCAACTGTCCATCAAAATAAATCTGATATTCCGTATAATAAACCTTTGGATTGATTTGCCGCATATCCCATACATGTGTGTGCATATTCCGATAAATCTTTTCTGTCTCCGGTCTTTGACCTCTTACATATTGCTGAAAAGCCAACTCCATATTCAGGTAAAACGGTTTATCCTCTTCTTTTATGCCAGCATATTGAAACAGTCTGTTTTTATATGTTTGCTCCAGCTTCTGAAACGCATAACTATGAAAAAGCGCACGAAACAACACAAACGCAAGCGGAACCGGAAAATCAAATGTCCATTCATAGTCCAGCATTACAAACTTCTGCTTTTGAGAATCCGGTTCTTTTACAATAAAATTTGAAAAAATACAGTCTGCATTCGTAACCGGAAGAGACTTGCAGATCTTTTGTTCGTCTGCCGCTCCAAAAACCTCCGTAAAAGCTTCCGTTTGTTGAAACAAAATCAACTGCACCCGTTCCAAAAACTGTGTGAAAAAATATTGAATCAGTTCAGACGCCTTCTCGTGCCGCTGCTGCGAAATATAATCTTCCAGCAGACTTTCCAGATCCCTTCCCTGCATAAAAGGCATCTCTATCCTGTGCGCATCTTTCCATACACACGCAGCAACATCTATTGCTGTTTCCTCAAAAAGCGCTGACAACTTTACGTACGATTCGTGCATCTTTTTAACATGTAAGACTGCTTGATCTGTAAGCGGTCTTTTTCGCACAATTTCGCCTTGTTTTTGTCCACAATCATTTTTACAGCATCCATATTGGATCATTTCTGTAACAATCTGATAATCTGCCGCTCTTTCCGATGCAAATTTTGCAAATACCATTTTCTCAGGCTGAGCTTCAGCAAACATCTTTGTCTGATCAGAGGATGCCATCACCAGAAAGGAATTTGAAAACTCAGCAAATAATCCTGCCTGTATGATACCGTCCCACGCCTTGGACTCATCAAACAGCAGTAAACGATCCGCATCAAAATTCCTGATATTTTGCACAAGTTCACCTTTTTCGGCAGGTAATCATCGGAATAAATGGTCTGCGCCAGTTTGTAATCCGGATACGGGTAATAAAACCGGTATTCCCGCAATCCCGCCTCTTCCAGCAGCCGTATCATTTCCGTTCTGCCGAATGTGCGTACACCGCCTTTGGCATATTGATTTTCGATTCCCTGAAAATAAACGCCGAGATGGTCTTCTTTGCATCCCGCAAAGTATTTCAGCCCCAGTCTGTTTTCAATCGCAATAATGAGTCTGCCTTCCGGTTTCAGCAGCTTTTTCAGCTGCTGTAAAAAGGCCAGGTGCGGATGTTCTTCTTTCGTATACAACGCCGCGTATTCATATACGCCGATCAGCGTAATATAATCAAACTTCCGCTCCAACCTGTCCCTTACATCCGAAAAGTTCCCGATCATAATTTCCAGATTGTTCGCATTCCGATGCCTGTACGCGTTGATCAGACTGCGTTTTTTTGACAGTTCCACACAGACGACCTCTTTGCAGAGCGCCACCAGCGCACCGGTAACCGCGCCGCATCCGGCTCCGATTTCCAACACCGTATCTGTTTTTTGAAACGGAATCCAGTTCAGTATATTTTCCCGCAGATCGGACAAATGATAAAACACGGGCCAAACCGGATGTTCCCGTATCACTTCCTGCGCAGCGCGCCCTTCCATCATGGCTTCCAGCAGCAGGTCTTCCACATCTCCATCGCTGTAATGGTCCCTGCCGGAATGATAACGATCGTCTATCTTCACCTTGCCTATCCTGTTCACCCTGTATCCCTGCCTTTTCCTTTCCACACCTGCACTTGTGCGTTCAAATCCACGCAGCCAATGGTATTTCTCTCTGATACAACCTGCAGCTGCGCCATATCATACAACCGATGGTATACCGTAAATGTGCCTGACTCATAACCGGTACATCCAAACGAAAGCAAATACTGTGCCCCCTGCAGCGTCATCTTTTGTCTAAAAACCGCCGTAACAACGTCCCCTGCCTGCACGGCCCCAATCTCTTTTCCTTCCAGCGCCGTATTCGTGCCTGTAATCTCCGTTCCCTTCAAGTCTTTCACGGTATACGCCAAAATCGGATCCTTGATGTTTGCATGAAAACAGACCTTGATTTTGATCGTGCATTCCGTGCCTTTTTCGATCATGGAAACACATTCCCCGTTTTCATTCAGCACGGCGAAGTCCACAATTTCCGCACGCCCGTCCCCATAAGATACAAAGTTTGGGTTCTGCACCAGTCTTTCTTTCCACAAGAAAGCCTCCGACCCCAATCGGTCCGCAGCGGTTTCCTTTTCCGTTTCCTCCGATGTGTGCGTATCATACAAATCCACCAGTATTTTTTATAAATGTCAATGACCTCGGACGACTTTCCAAGCGCGACCTGCCTGCCTTTATGAAGCAGCAGGCACCTGTCACAATACTTGAGCACGCTGCTCATATCATGGGAGACAAAAAGAATGGTTTTCCCCCTGCTGATAAATTCCTGGAATTTGCGATAACATTTGGCCTGGAAAAAGATATCCCCGACGCTTAACGCCTCATCCACAATTAAAATATCCGGATCCACATGAATCGCCGCGGCAAACGCCAGCCTGGCAAACATGCCGCTGGAATAGGTCTTTACCGGCTGACGCATAAAATCCCCGATTTGCGCAAAGTCTTCAATCAGCGGCAGCCGTTTCTCAATTTCCTTTTTTGAAAATCCCATCATCGCACCGTTGAGATACACATTCTGCACGCCGGTATACTCCATATGAAATCCCGCGCCCAGTTCCAGCAGAGCACTCACACGGCCCTGCATCCGCACCTCTCCCTGCGACGGATGCAGCACACCTGTTATGATTTTCAACAGCGTAGACTTGCCGGAACCGTTTGTCCCAATGATGCCGATGCATTCCCCTTGTTTTACGGTAAAATTGATATCATCCAATGCATAATGATCCGCATGAAGCTCCGGCCGCTTTGCAAACAGCGCTTCCCGAAACCGGTCCGAAGGCTTGTTATAAAGCTTATACACTTTCCGAATTCCCTTTACGCTGACCACCGCCTGCTTTTGTTTCTCCTGTGTCTCTTCCATACGCACCTCTATAAAACATCCGAAAAATGGACCCGAAGCCGTTCAAACATCCGGACGCCGGCCATCCAGATCAAAGCCACCGTGACCCAAAATCCGGCAAACGCCCCCGGCCGTTCCCAAACCCATATTTTTTCAACTAAGGCATCCCGATACCCCTGCACAATATAAAAAACGGGATTCAGCCGCAAAATCCAATGATACGCCTGCGGCATCACCGTCTTATAATCCCACATGACCGGGCAAACCCACATGCCGATCATAAGCAGGATGTTGACCACCTGCGCAAAATCTTTAAAAAACGGCACAACGGACGCCGTTATAAAGCATATGGCGCACGCTAACGCCACCGTACAAACCATGTAGTATAAAATCTGCAGGCAATGCAACGTCGGCTTCTCTCCCGACAGGGCAAACACAAGCATCGTAAAAGCGACAAAAAACAAGTGCACAAATATGGCTGATAATACCCGCACAACCGGCAGCACATCAATATGAAACACCACCTTTTTCACAAGATAGCTGTAATCCGCCAGGCATCCGGTTCCGTTCATCACGGCCTCCGAAAAGAAGAACCACGCAATCATGCCGGCAATCAGCCAAAGCACAAACGGGAACCCGTTCTCCAGCGGATTCGCCTTTGCAATCACCTGAAACACAAACACATAAATGACAATCGTAATCACCGGCTGCACAAACGCCCATAAAATCCCAAACTGTGTCCCTGCATATTTGGTCTTAAAATCATCGACCATCAAAGACGCGATGATTTTCCGATTTTTGATAAGCCCTTTTAACATCTTCATCCTGGAATTCCCTTTCTATGCTCAGCCCGTAGATGCGGCGCATTTCCCTGCGGACCGCATGGATGTCATACCGCGCGGACGCGTTTCGATTATAAGCAGCGCAGCGTCTGCGCAGATCCGCATCTTCCATCATGCGCAACAGTATGCCGCAAAGACTGGCCGCGTCATCATGCGCAAAGCGAACGTCCACAGCCCCACACATATCATCGTCACACCCTCCCGCATCGCCAAGCAGCTCTCTGTTTCCCCGGATATCCGAAACAACGCAGGGCATGCCGGCAGCCATAGCTTCCATAAGCGCGACTGGCAGCCCTTCCTGTACGGACGGAAATACAAAGATGTCACAATTACAATAAAAATCATCCAAATGCTCCCGAAACCCGGCAAGCCGCAGCCTGTCCGCAAGCCCGTATCGTCCGGCTTCCGTGCGCAGCTGTCGGCAAAGCTCCCCCTGCCCGCAGACCACATAATAAACATCCGTACGCTTCATAAGAGCCATAGCCTCCAGCACAAGCCTGTGATTTTTACGCGGTGTCAGCTCCCCAACCGAAAGCAACACCCATGCCGATTCCGGTATGTGAAAAAGGCTGCAAAGCTCTCGCCTGCTCCGGTTCGAATGCAGCGCCCGCCCGGTCCTGACCCCGGTTCCGGGCACACAGTACACTTTTTTTGCATGGAAATTGCGCTTTGCAAACCGGTAATCTTCCCGATTCACCGTCAACAGCACCTCCGTCCAATACGACAGCAGCTTTTCCGCCGGATAATACAGCAACCAGTTTTTCACAGGCGCACCTTTATAAAAATGAAACCCATGCGCCGTATAAATCACCCGGATATTTCTGCCATGCGCCACAATTCTTGCAATCGCTCCGCCAACCGGCGAATGGCAATGGATCCAGGCATAGCGCTGTTTGCCGGTCAGCTTCCACAGCTGCCGCAATGCCCGGATGCATTTCACAACAGGGCAGATCGTTCTCGGGCAGTCCCATTGGCGCCATACGACATGCATGCTGCGCAACCTTTCCTGCAAATCTTCGATCCGCCCGTCGCTGCACGTGCTGCCTTCCTTAAAATTACAAGCCACATGCACCTCATACCCCATCTCCTGCAGCAGCCTGATATTGGGCATATTAAACTGATCAATCATCGAAGCGACAGACGAGAGCATCAACACTTTTCCTTTACCGTTTTCACCCGCACTCATGCTTCGTTCATAATCTCCGCCACCGATTTCATAATCCGCACATACATAGAATAGCTGTCCTTCTGCGCAGGCTGTGCCAGGGCACGGTCTTCTTTCCCCGCCGGCCTGTTCCACAGATCCAGCACGGCCTCCGACGCATGCGCCACACCCCAGAGCAGTTCATCCGCATCCGCTTCCAGCGCCGTACAAATGTTGACAAACGTCTCCAGACTCATAATCCTCGTTCCGCGCTCAATATGGCCCAAAAAAGACATGCTGATGCCGCATTTTTTTGCAAGCTCATCCTGTGACCAGTCTTTCGCCTTTCGTACCTGCCGGATCCGCATGCCTATTTTGCCGTAATCTAATTCTTTCATGCCATCCCTCCGTCCTTTCCGAAATGTATCCGGATCGTTATTTCGCTTTTATCACGGCCATATGCCGTATACTTTTCTAATTTTTTTAATACCTGCAAATACACTTTCTAACTATATTATTAAAAACATAACATTTTCTTATAAAATGTTATGCTTTATCATTTTAGTTTTACCTGCCACAAGCCGCATATTAGCAGTAAAATCAAGACATTATCAGAAAAATGAATACCTGTAACCTGTTTTCATACCCGAATTTACAGCCATAAGTCAAATATGGAATTTTAAAAATTGACCGGAAATTTTTATGAAATAAAACGAAAAGACAATAGAAATATTCTTATTATTGTAAATATCAAACAATTTTATCATTGGTATTGCAAAAAAGATAAAATTAGTATAGAATACTTAAAGATAACATTTTATAAGAAATTGTTACTTATTTGAATTTTTATATATCGCTCTGTTTATCTATAACATTCCAAAACATCCTTTCTTCTGTTATCCTTGTTTCAATGCCATTTACTTAAGCTTATCATAGTCAGACTTTGCGCCTGTCGGAATGGTTTTGCCGGCAAGTGCAGAGTCGTTGACAATTCAATACAATAGACTTTATACTCTGCATGTGATATACTTACTAACAACAACACACCACCCACAAAGGAGCGTGATTATATGACAGATAACGAATTGTTACTTGCTATTGGTGATTTAATGGATAAGAAATTAAAATCAGAATTACAATCAGAATTACAGCCAATTAAAGATGACTTACAAGAATTAAAACATCGTATGACCAATATTGAATTACATCTTGAAAATACTACAGATAAGAATATTCAATTCATAGCAGAGAATTATCAGCCAGCTGCTAAGAAATATACAAAAGAAGCTGCTAAAATAGAAGCTATGCAAGCTGATATTGATGTTATGAAGAATGTGATTCGTGAACATAGCGAAAAGTTACAAAAATATCATAATACATAAAACCACATAACAACCCACTAACCAGAGTGTAAAGCCTATTGAATTGCCAATATGCTTTACCTTTTTTAATTTGCAATGTACGAAATGCGGTGTTGAATACTTTTATACAAAAGAATTTTTGTTCAGTTTTCCCTAAATTAATTCACACATGTTGTGTAATTTATAATTTTAAGACACGCTCTAGAAGAATGAATGAAGGTATAAATATGAGGGACGTCGGATAAGTTAAGGTTTCGATTAGAACATAGCTGATTAAAATAAAGGCTGTATGAGTTTAAATACTTATACAACCTTTTTTGCTGAAAAATATTGTTTATAATAAATATCAGATTTATAACAGGTAAGTTTAATAATTTTTGTATATATTTGTTATATATCAGTATAATATTACAATAGTATTCTGAGCACGTTTACAGGTGTAAATTTAGATTGCAATTACATGAGTACAAGTTTTGTTGGGGTATACGTGTAAAGTGGGAATGATGGCGTTATATTATGTTTTAGGATGTGGGATATAAAGTATCTTACAATAGAACTATGGGAGTATGTTTACATTATTTTCAAGATACTTTACTATCCTAAAGCGTGTATCTGTTCTACATACATAGGAAGATAAGATTTCAAAACAAACAATTTGTATTTTTATCTCGTTTTACTTAACTCTTCTAGCAACTCATCAATTGCCGTTTGTGAAATAGGCCACTGATCATTTACAACTTTCAATTCAAAATCATTACTTTTACTCATTTTAATTTTTCCTCTTTCATATTATAATACTTTTCTAAATATTCAATTTGATTTTCAGAAAATATAACACCTTTTATACATGCTCCTTCTAGCCTTATTGCCTCTATTTTTGCATTTGTAAATAATGCATATCTTAAATCCGCATTTTCTAAACTGGAAGCTTCTAATTTTGCATTTATAAACCTTACTTTCATTAACTCAGAATTACTTAAATCCGCATTACCCAAATTTGAGTCACTTAAATCTGCTCCTTCTAACTTTGCTTTTCTTAACACTGCTCCTTTTAAATTTATTCTTCTTAAATTTACACCTCTTAAATTTGCTCCAATTAAAATAGCATTTTCTAAAAAGGCATCCCGTAAATCTGCCCCTGTTAAATCTGCTCCTGTTAAATCTGCATTTCTAAGATTACAAAAACGAAAATTTGAAAATCTCATAAGCGCATTTTTTAAATTTGCTTGGCTTAAATTAGAATTATAAAAATTTGTCCCACATAAATTAGCTTGTTCTAAATTTGATTTTTCTATATTCATCTTGCTAAAATCATATCCACGTAAATTTAACTGAATTTCATTATTTATCCTGAATTATTCACGGAATAACAGCATTAACTGCTGAAACCCGCACAGTTACTGTATTTTAATTGAATATTGCTTTTCACTTATTTAGTGAATAGAAAAAGACCTCTATCTATGGTAAAATTTAGGTGTCCAATCCAAATCAAAACCAAAGAAAGGGTCTTTATATGGATATATTAAACACCATAAGCTTAGAAAGCAATAGCCAAATTAAAATTAATTTTGACGGAGGCGATTTATCCTCCGATGCAGGACTTCTCCTGTTCAAAGAGTTCCTGTTTAAGATTGGAGCGGTCAAGCTCGTTAATCGTATGTTCAAAACCAATGATACCGCATGGTTCCGCGTCCATAAGGATGATACGAATCTGATGCAGGTAATTTACCAGATTATCAGTTCCTACTTTGAGGATGACTGTGCAGACGAACTGACAAACGAACCTGTTATGACAGCTATTTTACAGAAGAATGCCCTGGCATCCCAGCCTACCCTGTCACGCTTTTTTAACCGCATGGATGGAGATACGCTCAGCCAGTTAAACCAGATCATCCGTGAACTCCGTAAAGTCATCTATTCCATAAAGAAACCGGAATTCATGCTTTTTGATATTGATTCCACACTTCTTGATACCTATGGGAATCAGGAAGGGGAAGGTTTCAACTACCATTATCAGGCCCACGGTTATCATCCGCTGTTGTGCTACGACGGGCTGACCGGCGATTTGCTAAAAGCACAGCTTCGTGACGGCACCATGTATTGCAGCAAAGAGGCAGATATTTTTATGAAGTCCCTTCTGGATGAATTCCTCTGTGATTTCCCGGATATGCCGCTTTTTCTTCGCGGTGACAGTGGCTTTGCATCACCAGACCTGTATGAAGTTCTTGAAGATAAAAACTGCAAATATGCCATCCGGCTCAAGGAGAATGCAAAACTCCGTGAATTGGCAGAAGAGGAAAACCAGGCACTGTACCGTGCAACGAAATTCAACCAGGTAGATTACGCCGTCGAGTATGGGGCATTCCTATACCAGGCCGGTTCATGGAACCATCCACGCAGGGTGGTCTTTAAAATAGAAAAGCCGTATGGGCAGATGGTCCATCTGTATACCTTTATTGTCACAACACTGGAAATGGAACCTTATCAGGTGATCCAGTTTTATTGCGGAAGAGGCAAAATGGAAAATTTCATCAAGGAATGCAAAAGCGGTTTTGACTTTGCCTCTGTAAGCAGTTCCTCAAAGCTGGTAAATGCGAACCGCCTTCTGGTTCATGCATTAGCTTATAACCTATTCAATTGGTTTAGACGATTGGCGCTTGCTGTCAGTATGAGAAAACAGCGTATTGATACCATACGATTAAAACTGCTGAAGATAGCCGCAAGAGTGGTAAAATCAGCACGATATAAATATTTCAAGCTATGCAGCAGCTGTCCCTACAAGAAAGAATTCTACGAGACACTGGAAAACATCCGTAACCTGCAGCCACAGTTGGAATAACAACTGTTAATGGACCTTGACAGCCACAATAAATTTCTAACCCTATCACAGGAGAAGTCTGCCCATTTTTAGGCTATCTTGCGACAGAGTGGGGTATCGGGAGTGGTTGTAATGGTAACTACGGCGGATTTTATGTGAGTTTATACTGCCGTGAATAATTCAGATTTATCTTTAAATATTTATGCATATTTTCTGTATATTTCAAATCTATACCTTCAAACATATGAATAATTTCTAACATATTAGCAAAAACATTCATCTCACATTTAAATATATTTTTATAACACTGGTTAGTATAATATATCATTCCATCATTCAACATCATATGAAAAGCATCATTTATTATATTGCCTAAGTTATTTATTTTACACAATTTGATTTTATATTTCAAATTTCTTAATATCTCATTTTTAATAAATTCCCTTTTAGTAATTTTCCTAAAATCCTTGCAAGTTCTTTTGCTGATACTTCAGCTATATCAGATATTGATTTGTATATATATTCTGCTACAAAATATTCATAGATTGAACGATGTATAAAATATAAATCTTCTGTCGCTACCCCTTCACAATGCTTTACTAATTTGAAATAATTTCCTATTTTGAAGTCTTGTTGTAATATTTCTGTTTTATTTCCACTTTTATGCATAACTTCATTACAAATTTTTTGATATTCTGACTGCGGTATATATGCTTCACTAGAATTATTTCAAACATCCAAATTCCGATTTCTCTAGATATTTGATGTATTTGATTTTTATCACACTTATTCTATGTACATCTGCAAAGTTTTTATTGTCAATACACCTATCATATATGCCTCCATCCAAAGAAAAATTCTATCATAAATGTCTACTATAGAACTGTTATTATCAATATTAATATTTAAAGCTAACACCATATATAAATAAGAGGAATTCCTAAAATCTCTTTATTCCACGGTAAACGCAAGCTTTTATGTATTCCCAAGTTTCAAATTTTCTGTTATATTGAATTTAGTCAAAGACAATCTTTACACATTCGTGTATAATTATTTCCAAACTCTGAAAGGAAATAATTATTATGGAAAAAGAGAAAAAAGATATTTTACTGATCGATTGTATGCGTGAAATCCCAGATCCAAGGGCTCCATACAACCAAAGACACAAATTTCTTGATATTATCATTATCGCTGTCACAGCTGTCCTTGCAGGGATGGATACCTGGAATGAGATTGCAGACTGGGCGGTTTCTAAAAAACAATGGCTGGGAACGTTCCTTGAACTGCCAGGCGGCATTCCTTCCCATGATACGATAAACAGGGTTTTCCAGATGATCGAGCCGGAAAAATTCCATGATGCATTTTTCCGGTGGGCCAGCGCCGTGTCAGGCAAAGTAAAAGGCGTAGTGGCGATTGATGGTAAAACAGCAAGGCGCAGCAGGGAAGAAGCAGGGGATATCAAACCGATCCACACGGTCAGCGCATGGGCAGTAGAATCATCCCTTGTACTGGGCCAGTTGTGTGTGGATGAAAAAACAAACGAGATAAAGACAATACCAGAGCTTTTGGACATTCTGTGCCTGGAAGGGTGTATTGTCACAATGGATGCGATGGGAACGCAGAAAGAGATCGCCCGCAAGATCATTCACAAAAACGCAGATTATATCCTGCAGGTGAAAGGGAACCAGCAGACACTTATGGACGATATCCGGGAGTATTTTGAAAAAGATGTATTTACGGAAAAGAAAGATGCCCTGGAAAAGGCGGAGCGTTACTATAAAGATCTGTGTAAGGAGCACGGGAGGATAGAAAAGAGGGAGTATTACGTTGAAAATGATATTGAATGGCTCAGGCAGAGGCATCCGGAGTGGGAGGGCCTTGCAGGTATTGGGGCATGTGTATCTACAGTAACGGAAAAAGGGAATACCGTAACAGCTGTAAATTACGCCATATACAGCAGGAAAGGAATGACAGCCGCAGAATATGGGAAAAGTGAAAGGGCACACTGGGGGATTGAAAACAGCCTGCACTGGGTGCTTGATATCGCGTTCAGGGAGGATGAAAGCCGGATCAGGGCTGGAAATGCAGCAGAAAACATGAATATGGCACGCCATATAGGAGTAAATCTGCTAAAACAGGAAAAAAGCTGTAAGATGGGGATTGCCAGCAAAAGAAAGAAATGCGGGTATGACATGGCTTACCTTTATAAAGTATTGGGCGGATTAAATACTGGAATAAAATAGAGGGTACGAATTAAATACATCGTTTAACACATGGCAGAACCCCATGTCTAGTTATTATACGCAAAATAATTTAACCATCGCATCTTTACGTATAGTTTTAATCGTGAAAACTGATATCTCCAAATTTATAAAAAGTTTATAAAACCTGCGTTTACCGTGCTCTTTATTCTCTATTATCTTGAAAATTGTATTTTTAGAAATCAGTTTTTTTGTTTTTTCTTGAAATTTAAAACAAAAACTGAGAATTTGTTTATTATCCCAAGAAAACATCGGTGTACAAGGGGTACAAACAAGATAAAATAGAAATGAGGGGCGATAGAGCAGAAATGTCAGATTTTCCACTCTATCTGAACACGGTCGCTGGTGGCCTTGATCGTAGAGATCAAACCATCGGCGGCTTTTCTTTTGTCGTCAAAATCTATGCTCTCCCAGTTGTCGAGATAATAGGACAACTTCTTTATCTGCTGGGGAGATATGGTTTCAACGCTCAATTCGGCGATTGCCTTTGAAATGGTCTGGCGTCGGGTGTCCAGTTCTTCAATTTTTTGTTAGCGTAGGCAAGCAAGGTCGCATTGGCTCCGGTCAGCGTATCCAGCAGCTTTTCAATTTCTGCCTCCACCTGTGCCAGCTCCACTTGATAGGCGGTCAGTTTCGGATTGACTTTTTCCTCTCTGCCGTGGAGTATCTGAAAGTCTTTGAATTTCTCCTGCATGGCCGAGAAAATGAATTGCTCAAATTCTTCTTTGCGGATTTTCCCGCAGCCCGGACAGCCTTTATTTTCCGTCCGTTTGGTACAGCGGAAATACCCGGTGCTGTTTGGCACATGGGTGGCTTTCAGCGCATACCCACAATGACCGCATTTGATTTTTCCGGCCAGCCAAGTGTTCTTCGGTTTCCGTCCCTGCTGGAAGGTGGTATTTGCCATAAGTTTTTTCCGGCATTTCAGCCATGTGTCAGAGGAAATGAGTGCTTTATGGGGAGCGATAACAAGTATCTGGTCTTTTAAGCACCTGTCCTTGTCCTCCTTCACATCCCGCCCCTGATAGAGATAGCAGCCGTTTGTTCCGGCAAAGTCAGAAGCGTCATTGACAATCGCTGCACCCTGACTCTTGAAAAATTCGTACAGCTCCAAGTCGGCCTGTGCATAAACGGGGTTTCGCAAAAGCTGGGAAAGAAAACTCCGAACCATTGACTTCTCGTAAATCTTGATACCCTGTTCCTCGAAGTATCGGGTAATATCTCCGAAGGAGGTTTCCGGTTCAGCGTACATTTCAAACATCAGCCGTACATGGTCGGCGGCTATGGGGTCGGCAACCATTTTCTTTGTACGGATACCCTCTACCACAGTAGGCTCTAACTGATAACCGTATGGTGCCTGTCCGCTCATGTGGAAACCTTTCAGGCACCGGGAATAGTAGGCGTCTGTGACACGCTTCTGAATTGTCTCACGTTCAAGCTGGGCGAATACAATGCAGATATTCAGCATAGCCCGGCCCATCGGGGTCGAAGTATCAAACTTTTCTGTGGATGATACAAACTCCACATCATACTCTTGAAACAGCTCCATCATCGTTGCAAAGTCCAGAATAGAGCGGCTTATACGGTCCAGTTTGTACACGATGACCCGCCGGACCTTTCCCTTGCGGATCTCGCCCAGCAGCTTTTGAAACTCCGGCCTGTCCGTATTCTTACCGGAATAGCCTTTGTCCTTGAATACCCGGCAGCTCCCACCTTTCAATTCATACTTGCAAAAGTCAATCTGACTTTCAATGCTGATACTGTCCTTGCGGTCTACTGACTGTCTTGCGTAAATACAATCTTCTCTGATAAATTCCATATTGGGCTCCTTTCCTTGTTGGAATGGAGCTACCAACCTTACAACTATATTATACCATCAGCAGCCCCGGACAACAATGTTGCGAATGATTAGGGAAATCTGTCCCCATATTTGCTGAACACATCATAAAGACAACGCTCAATTTCTTTTTTGCGCTGTGCTTTCTCCTTCGGGGGAAGTACCGGCGTGAGGCTTTCCAGCACAATGATCTTCCCTTGAAATGCGACAGACTTTGTTTCTCGTTCATAAGTGACAGCTTGCGTCATTGAAAACCTCCTTTGCGAAAGTGCGTGTATATGCCTGCCTTTCCCGCTTGTCCTGTGGGGAAATGTCAAAAGACGGCACCCAGCAGGTGCCGCCCTTTGAGCTTTCTCCACTTCGGGGCGATATGGCCCGAGGTCAGTAAGGACTGGAATGGTACTTTTCTTTGGCGTCCTCCACGCTGTTGAGGTCAAATACTTCATAAAGCTGCCCCACAACACGCCGTATATCCTTCTTTGAAAATCCGCAGTCCTCCATTGCCATAATGACATAGCCGCGGCAGGCGTCATTGCTCCATTCGTCCGTTTCCAAGCCGGGGATCATTCCAAACGCATTTCCCATAAAATGCTCCTTTTTTGAAAAGATGGGGAGCCACGCCGGATCGGTTGGCCTATCATCAGACAGCATTGCCGGGGACTCCCCATAGGTTTTCACTTCATTTCAGACACATCGGACGGACATAGGCTTCATGCCCCATAGTATTTCAACTCTCCCCATTCTGATGGCAAGGCGTTCTCATTGCCTGCGACGGCTCACGGCTTGCAAGGCCGCTTCAACGCTCGGACTGTGACTAAACGCAAGTATCCGGGTTCTGCGCCTGTTCCGGTGGAGCCAGCCTTGCCCCACCTATGGCATGGACCTGTTCGCTCGCTCAGTTTTACAAAGACTGTATTCTCTGAAATCCGAGGTCATGGCGGGTCTGTCACACAGCGCGTTCCCCTTCGTATCCGGGTGTCTTTTTATTCAATTTTCAATCTGCATGAGGCTTGTCTGAACCTCGGGTCACTGTGACCCGAAGTGTTTTGCCTCTCATAAGCCATTTCATTTTCCGGTCTAAATCGGTACGCCTTACAAAGAATTTTTCAAAATTTTTTCTAAGCGCCGCAGACCTCGCTCGATTGCGACACGAACCACTTTTTCATGGACGCCCTCTGCCCGAGCAATGTCCTGTTTGGTCATGCCGAGAATGAAATGAGCATAAATCCGTTTTGCCTGTTTGTCCGGCAGACTGGAAATCGCTGCGTGAAGCTCCTGCATCGTCACTTTCCGCTCATACAGTTCATGGGGAGATAAGGCAACAAAGACAGCTTCATGCTCCAGCCCGTCATCCCGATCAAGGGAATAGTAGGCTTTGTGGCGGTATGTACGCAGCCGATAAGCAGCCTCTTTACGATCAAACTCTTTGAACATTTCTGCAACTTCTTCCGATACTTCCATGAAGCAATCCGATGTATAGAATGGGTAATAGTCCCGCAAATTGATAATAGCCATATTGACCTCCGTTTCGGTTGTTGGTTGACGAGTGACCGAAACGAAGGCGGCGGGGAGCGGCACCGGGGAATGACTTCGGGCCAACATGACCCGAAGCTAACCCATAAGAACGCAAAAGCGCCCGGGCGGCATGAAGCCACACGGACGCATGAAATGACATAATAGTTAAGGTTCCAACAAATTTCGCATACATAGCCGGAATACCCCGGAGGGGGAGCTACGCTTTTTTTAGCTGGTGCAGGTCATGGGGACTGTGAAAAAAGGCAAAAATAGACACGGCGGCAATCCTCCTATATGCCGCCGTGGATTTACACGGTGTTAGGTCGTCGTTGGTTTAGGGGGGGAGCGAAAAGAAACGGCGGCTCTGATTTCTCAAAGCCGCCGTTTCATAGGCGCGAGAATGTGTCTGCTTTACGACGGCTTTTTTTCTTTTGCCGTCGTCCGGCAGTTAATTTTCTATTTTTTTCTTATGAGAAAAGACAATCAATCCAACCAGAAACAGAACAATAAAGCAAAGTACAATGCTAATACATCCGCCAATGGTGGCCGATATAGGCACCTCATAGTAAGTGGATTTATCCGAGAAGAACATAGACACACGATATGCAAAGCTACCCGGAATGACAAAGCCTCTTTCTGAACCGATGAACAGGCAAGATACAAAGCCATATATAACTCCGACAACGCTTGTTACAATAATATTGCGGCTCAGATTGATAACGATTGCCCCTAAACAGGTCGTTACAAAAACGACAACACCGGCTTCAATTCCAAACCCGATTGCCAGCTTGAGGAACAGGGAAATACCGCCGGTCAACCTGCCAGCTCCATTGAGTATCGCCACCAATAGGCCAAATGCGATAAATAAGACAGCCGCAAAACAGATGCCGATAACGACGCTGACAGTAACTTTCGATAGAAAGAGCTTCTTCTTTGAAAACCCGTAGGTAATCCAGTTGATGTAAGTTTTGTTTTTGTATTCCTGATAAAACAGCGAACCAATCAAAATGAAGAGCACCATTGGGAAGAACATGGAAAACTGGTTATTCATAAAGAAGAACAGGTCAGCAAGTGATTTTGTGCTACTGTTGAAAATTGCTCCTGCTCCGCCGGTAATGATGGGAAGAAGCGACAACAGCAGAAGAAATACCATAAACCATTCCCGCTTCAACTTGTAAAACTCATTTTTAATCAACACTCCCATTATGCTTCCTCCCTCTGGCCGGAAGTCATAATATCCTCATACAGGGCTTCCAGTTCCTTTTCGTTATAGTCGTTTTCTACAATCTTGATGATTTTTCCGTCACGAATGAAAATAAGAACATCCGTGACAGCAGCAATCTCCGTCAGATTATGGCTTGATACCAAAATACAGTGTTGGGGAGATTTTAAGCGTTCTTTCAGAAGCAGCCGGATTTCCTTTATCCCCATCGGATCAAGACCGTTGGTAGGTTCGTCCAGCAGTAAATATTGAACATCGCCTAAAAAGGCGCGAGCAATTCCCAGTCGTTGGCGCATCCCCAAAGAAAGTTGAGAGAACAGCTTTTTTCGGGCATCCAGCAAGTTCACTTGTTTGAGCGCCACTTCGATGTTTGGTCTTTTCAGACCTAAATATTGTGCGTGGAGCTTCAAATTTTCCTCTACGGTGAGCCGGGGGTAAAAAGCCGGGTATTCAATCAAACTTCCAAAACATCTACTGGAAACGGACTGTCCATCAGAGAGGATTTCTCCCGAAAAGGCAGTCAGACCCAGCATGGACTTAAACAGTGTTGTTTTACCGGCTCCGTTTGGCCCCAGTACACCATAGATTTTTCCTTGCTCTAAAGTCAAGTTGATGTTGGACAGCAATGCGGTATTTCCAACATTCAAATTTACATTTTTGATTTGCAGCATGAAATACCTCCGTTATTGAAAAAAGATGAAAAGCAAAAAGGCCACAGCATAAATCAAAAATGAAATACCAATGGGTTTTGATCTCTGTTTTAGTCCTTTTAGTCCATCGCTCAATACGCCATGCAAGGCCGTGAGCAGGCACACCGCCAAAGCGATGATAGAAACCACTAAAGCTACTTTAACCATTTGTTTATACCTCCTATGGCTCATACTTTACCAAAGAGGTTTAAGATTTGTTTGAGAAAAGTCTAAGGAAAGTCTAAGGATGAAAAAAGAGCCGCCGAAGCAGCCCTTTAGGAATTGACAATGGGAAACACGACTTGAATTGCAAAGATACCGTTTTGCAAGGAAGCGACAATTTGCCCGCCCATGCGGGTCACAAGTCTTTGAGCGATTGCCAATCCCAGCCCGGTTGTCTTTTTTGTTCGTGACTGGTCGGTGGTGTAAAAACGGTCAAACAAATGAGGAATATCTTCTTGCTGAATACTGCTCGACGCATTTTTAATGGTTATGACCGTTTGAGCTTCTTCTATCGCTGCGGTGATTTGATAATTTCCCTCCCCGTGAACAAGTGCATTATAAACCACATTTGAGAAAATCCGGGTCAAGGCATCTGGATCGCCCCAAATGATAGCTGGTGGATTTGGGATAACGATATAGGGGACACATTTTTTCTGTTCAAAATCGCCGTAGTATGAGGCGACAACATCCCGAAGTACACTGTGTATATCCGTATTTCTACAATTCAATTTCAGTTCGTCGGCCTCAATCCTTGCAAATTCAAACAGTTGGTCGAGAAGCAGCTTTACAGCGGAAATTCTTTCTCCCGCAATCGTCGCATATTCTTTTTGCTCCCCTGTTAAATCCTGTTCCTGTAAGAGCTGGATATAGCCATTTGCTGTTGCCAGCGGCGTTCGCAAGTCATGGGAAAGACTGGTAATGGTATCTCGGAACAGTGTATCGCTCCGTTCAATTTCCTGCCCCATGCTACGATATTTTTTCAGAAGATGATTGATACTTGCAGCCAAATCCTGTATTGTCCCATCCGTTTTTTCCACCATAATTTCGGTTTGCGTATCACGGTCAATCAGAAAGTCAATCTGTTTTTTTACTTTCTGAACCAACTTTCGCTGATAAATCAGTTTCAGGGACAAAAACAGGGAAAGCATTGCAAGCAAGATACATAACACCATCATGTAGCCATCACCGCCTTTCCAAATCGCGCAAGTCCAACCTTAGAAACAGGGAGAGCGAAATGGCTGTTGGTAAAAACAGATATACTACCAGTGTCAAACAAATGGGTATTAAATCCTCCCCAAAGGTATTGATCTGCAAGCTATGAGATAGCCCTACAACCCAATACTTGTAGAGCGAATAATCCATATCCAGTGCTGTACTTATCTTTGTGAGATATAAATACAAAACCCCCAGCATAAAAAATGCGGTAATCGTAACAATGATCCGATGCCGGAGCAGGTAACTTAACAAATTGAGAAATGCAGTGTAACCTAAAAAGCACAGGCATTGAAACAAAAGAAAGACTCCGATTGCAGAAAACGAATACTTTATGTCATACCGGGATGCTCCCATCATCAGAATTGACAAATACGCAACACCAAAGCATACAAACAGAAAAAATAAAACGCCACCCCATGAGGCCAGCAGTTTTCCAAAGAATAGGTGTACTCTGCTTGTACCTTTAGAAAGTGTGATACTGTATGTGCCGGTATGAAAATCTTCTGTAAAGTACAGGCACAAAAAGAGCGTCAATGGAAAAATCAGACTGTAATCTGAAAACAGAAACTCCGTGAACGAAACCAGTGATATAACCGGAAGCATACCATTTACCGAATTGTGATAAAAGGTCAGGGCAAGCGCAAAGACAAAAAACGCAGCCAATACGAGGCAGGCCCAAAACAGGCGGCTTTTGCGGATACGGAACAACTCACTTTGCATCGTCTGAATCACTCTTTGCACCTCCTGTCATTTTCAAAAGATAGTCGGTCGGCTCCATACCGGCAAGCCAGATTTCTGATACCTCTATCCCGGAATGAACCAGCAGCGTATTGATTTCCCCGGATTGCTCATTACAATGAAAAATTCTAATCAGGTCATGACCCAACACTTCAAAATCCGGGAACTGCTGGCTTAAAATTGTAATAGCCCGTTCTAATTGTGGAGTTCTTATCTTTATGCACCGCTGGCAGCTCTCTTTCAATTCCCCAGCCGTAAGCTCACAAAGCAGCTTTCCATCTGCCATTACGCCATATTTGGATGCAAGCCGGGAAAGCAGCGTATAATCCTGTCCAGAGATTAAAAGTGTGGTATGGTTGATTTCATGCAGATAGTTCAGAACAGAAAGCAGGTGTTCACATTCTCCCTTATCTAGCCCGGAAAAAGGATCGTCCAAAATTATCATATCTGGATTTCCCAAAAGGGCAACAGCCAAATTCA
Source organism: Eubacterium plexicaudatum ASF492 (assembly GCF_000364225.2). Taxonomy (GTDB): domain Bacteria; phylum Bacillota; class Clostridia; order Lachnospirales; family Lachnospiraceae; genus Eubacterium_J; species Eubacterium_J plexicaudatum. The sequence goes on along the minus strand of NZ_AQFT02000001.1, from coordinate 95,256 downwards.
CTAAACGCTGGGTCGATAATGGCAATCGCCGTACCGCCTTTTTCTCTTTCAGGTTCAAATGCAGTATATCTAAAATATGGATTTCTGTGGTTCCAAAAACGGAAGAAAAATAACGCAGCATATCAGCAGGTGACAGAGAGCCGATTGTCACAGGCTTTTGTGGTACAAACCCAATCCGGCGGCGCTCCTTCTGATAGTCTATATTGCCAAATAATTTGAGCGTACCAGCTTGAGGTCTAAGTGTACCTATAATGGTTTGCAACAGTACAGATTTCCCGGCGTGATGGCCGCCATACAGTGCATAGATTTCTCCGCGTTTTACCTGAAACGCGATATTTTTAATTCCGTTTCCATCCGGGAAAACATAGGTCAACCCGGCTGTTTCCAAAGCAGTCTCCAAAATAATCATCCCCTTTCCATGCTGTCTTATTGTAGCAGACTGGTGTGCAAACTTCATAAGATTTCTCTAAGGATTAGCCCTGCATTTTGAAACCGAGGCCCCAAACCGTCTGAATATACTTTTCCTCTGGATTGACCTTGGCAAACTTCTTGCGGAGATTTCCAATGTGGACATTGATTGCATTATCGTCCCCGATAAAATTTTCATTCCACACGCTTTCAAAAATATTGTTCTTTGTGAATACCTTTGAGGGCGAGGACATCAGAAGTTGCAAAATCAGGTATTCATACCGTGTCAAAGTAATGGGGGTATTCCTGATTTTAGCCTCCATAGCTTCTGTATCAAGGGACAAGTCCTTAAAGCGAAGTATTTTGCTATTGTTGGGGGTGGTAGACTTCTGAAAGCGCCGGAGCACTGCTTCAATCCGCACCAGCAGCTCTTGATTGTCGAATGGCTTTGTGATGTAATCATCTGCACCATTTCGTATGAGGTTCACTTTGCTGTCTATATCCGTTTTAGCGGACACACCGATAATCGGAATATCCATCGTGCTTTTCATCTTTTCCAATACTGTTTCCCCCGGTATGCCGGGCAGCATTAAATCAAGTAAAATTAAGTCAAAAGTGCCTTTCTCAATCAACAGAAGCGCCTCGCTTCCAGAATATGCAGAGGTTACGCAATAACCATGTTGGGTCAAAAGCCGCTTCGTCATATCATTGAGCAGCACATCATCTTCAATAATCAGAAGATGTGGGTGTGTTCCAGTTTCCATACTATTATCTCCTTATCATTTCTCAGATTTCCGAATTAAAGCTCACATATTATTTTAATTATACCGTCTCTGTTGCATTAGAGCAAGGCAGAACCACTTTTGAAATGAAACAAAATACTACCTTACATCAAATTTGATTACACTCTCATAACCTGACCAGAAATGTACAATGATATAGGGTGATATGAGAATGAACCAAGATGAAAGAAGGTTTGACTTTCACGGCCTCGGGGCAGCTCTCAAACGAGCCAGAGAAGAAAAGGGCTGGACACAAGCCTATGTTGCGGAATTAGTAGACCGTGACTCCCGTACCATTATGAATATTGAGAACAAAGGTCAATATCCCAGCTTCGACCTTTTTGTTAAACTCATTACTATGTTTGACGTTTCAGTTGACCAGTTTATTCATGCGGACGGAGGGGCAAGGTCAAGCTCTTGTAGAAAGCACATTGATGTACTTCTAAACTCCATGAATGAAAAAGAGCTTGTCGTGATAGAAGCCACAGCCGAAGGCATTAAGAAAGCCAGAGAAACGGAGGTTCCAGAATAAGGGCCTCTGTTTTTTTGCGTCATTTTAGGGGCTGTCGCTAAGTGGCAAGCAGGGCAACTGTAGCCACAGTTGCTATTTTTGACGTTCCAGCCTTCCGGCCAGAACGCAAAAATCTGCTTGTTGGGGAGCCTCCCCAAACCCGGCTTCGGGCTAACTTGGCCCGAAATGTCAGCGTCGCGTTGCTCCTTATATTAGCTTGAGGTTATAAAAATAGCAGAGGCTCATTATAATCCCCTGCTATTTCTGTACTAACATAATAAATTGATTTTTTGAAAAACTCTCAACGTCATTGAGAGTTTTTATCCTCATCCACCATTTCCGTTAATTCCTCAAGTTTCTTTTGTAAGATTTCCTTGCTGATTAGTTTCGTCCTATATTCGGAAATCATGGTTGGACTCATATTCCGGCTCAGGGCATATTCAACAACGTCCTCGTCCTTACTCTTGCAAAGAATAATGCCAACGCTGGGATTTTCGTGGGGCTTCTTTACATCCCGGTCTAACGCTTCAAGATAAAACTGCATTTTTCCCAAGTATTCCGGTTTGAAATCATCAATTTTCAACTCAATTGCAACAAGGCATTGTAGCTCCCTATGAAAAAAGATTAAATCCGTATAATAGTCGTTCTTTCCTACTTGAAGATGATATTCTTCTCCCATAAAAATAAAATCCCTGCCAATTTCCAGTAAAAATTTTTTCATGTTCTTCAAAATGGCCTTTTTCAAATCATATTCCCTATAAGGCTCGGGCAGATCTAAAAACTCCAACATATACATGTCTCTGATTATGTTCGCAGGCGCAGCATGGGATATGGCGGAAGGCGCTTTACCGTCTGATAGCATTAAACGCTCATAATATCCGCTGTCAATCTGCCGTTCCAGTTCTTTTGCTTTATACTTTTCCCGAGAGGCCAGCTTCAAATAGAATAATCTCTCTGCATCCGATTTTGTCTTTGACATGATATGCAAATTATTTGACCATGTATTTTCTCTTAGCAGAGTTCCTAACTCTGGCTTGTCACAATAAGTTTCAAAGAACTGCTTCATGCGCCAGATATTCTGTGGGGAATAGCCTCTAATCCCTGGTTCCTGCGTCAGAATGTATTCAGAAAGTGCCTTTACGGTAGAACGTCCCCAGCCATCCTGTACAGCCTTATTGGAAACAAATTCTCCAATTCCCCAATAAAGGTCAATCATTGTGGCATTCACTTGATAGGCAGCTTTCCGGCGGGCATCTGCTATCATTTGCAGAATGGCATGAAAATCACTTTGATAGTTTAATGCTAAATCGTCCATACATTTCCCTCGTTCCGATAGTCTGTTGGGATAATTATATCATGGAATATGCTCAGGATGAAGATATATTTTTCCATTTAGAAAATATGTTATACCAGCTTAGTTTAAATTTTAATACCTTAGTGTTACGAAATACTTCATAAAACAAGAGGCAAAGGTATAAAAATACTCAGCCTTTGGAAACCACGCAGATAATGCTTGAAACTAAACGGCTTCTATATGGCCAAATCGTAACAGCCATACTCCCTTTTTAATCATTTTTGCCAGCTGGAAAAGAATATTTGGTTGGAATTCAAATATGTCAGTGTCATATTCAGCTTATCAACCTTCAGGCCAACTTGGCTCGAAGCTGGAGCATGTAATCATTACATTTCAGAAAAATGAAATACCGCTCTTTGGAAGAGCGGTAGAAGTTGTAGGTTGGCAGTCCATTTTTATTGTAATCCTTTGTACACTGAAGCAAGCAACGTTAAATATTTACATCTAAGTTTCTCAAAATTATAAATATAATTTTCTCGACAAGTAATTATTAAAGTAAAATTTTTTATATATTTTTTATATATTAATTTATCATATAAGTTATCTAAAATTTTTTTCTATACAAAATACCCTATACTAATTTCGTCAAATCCATCTAAAATTAATGTTTTGTCACTTAATTCGTTACTTGATAAATTTAATATTTCTAATATATTCTCAGATATATCTTGACTATACCAATTTACATTTTTCAAGTCTGCAGCAAACTGATATACTAAAAGATCCTCTATATTCTGTTTATATTTTATTGTAATCCACGTAATTAAAGTACTTTTACCGATTCCTGGTTGTCCCAGAATTAATAACATTTCATTTCTCTTTTTTTTTACAATATATTTCGATATTAACTCATCCATATTTTTAGATGTTTTTCTATTATTTCTCCATACAAAATGAGGAAGATGCTCATCTATATATACATCTTTTAATTTTACATTCACACCATAATTTTCATCCCATTCATTAAAATCATTCAGGAACATATTCTCATTCCATTTTTCAGCATACTCTTGTGCTCTGTTTTTAACAAGTTGAATGCTGCTTTCAGATATATATGCATAGTCTTGAAAACCAAATACTTTTTTAGAAGTTACAATCTTTTTCTATGATTGACTTCCGGAAATTGATATTCTCGAATATCCTCCAACTTATAAAAAAGTTTATCAAAATCTTTACCTAAACAAATTATTTCTCGACCTCTCAATGCATCAGGTATTTCTATTTCACTTAAATCTGTTTTTAACGATACCAATATATATTTTTTTGTATTTATATCAATATCTTCTAAGATATATTTATACTCTACACCCACTCCGCCCTCAAATAAATCTGCTTTCCTTTTATATTCTTCTGATAAAACCACAATAATTTTTTCTGACTTTTGCATATTTTCTGCCATCATCTGCTTAAAATGAATAGAGGTTCTATCTCCTGCAAACATTACATCACAACATGCTTCAAAACCGCTCTCTCTTAATTTAGCAACTAGCTTCAAAACTCTTTCATCAGGTTTCCCATTAATCCATGCATGACTGACAAATACCATTATAATCACCTCATTATGAATAATAAAATATTTATCAGCATTATACATCATATAACAACAAATTACAATTGAGTCTATTACAAGCATAAATAAAGAAAGTCCAAAAACCGTAAAAAATGGAACATATCAGATATTCTATCCAGTATACCCCCTAATTCATTACCCCGCTTCTGATTTCTATACCATTCCATCTGCCTGTTATGCTCTTCTTCCCGTTTTTTCTTCGTTCCGGAAATTACTTTGTACACACCATGCTCTCCCTTGTCTTATTCAAACGGTCAATCTCATGCCGGAATCTTTCTATGCATTCCTGCTCTTCACGTTTCCTGCGCTATTCTTCTGGCCTCTGCGCTGCCTCCGCTTCAATTCCCAGTATGATAGTTTTCTCGGTTCTTCTGGTTCGGAAAATGTGTTCACCAAATAATACTTTTTCTTTTTTGCTCTGTAATGCACTCCGAGTGGCAGCGTATTTTCTTCTGTTTGACCTTCCGAATAATGTTTTTTACAATTAACAAGCAGATTATTTAATGCCTGCAGAAGTATGCAGCAACAGACAGGATGATACATTATAGAGCCAGACTTGCATCTAATGATTTTCCTGTATCCATTTGATTGTCTCACGTATCCCTGTCTCAAAATCTGTCTCCGGAACAAATCCTGTATCCTGCGTCAAGCCGCCAATATCCGCACACAAATGCATCACCTGATTCGAACTGTAAGGAATTTCCCCGAATCTGACCTGAGCTTTGCATCCTGTAAGCTGTTTCATCTTTAAAATATACTCCCTCAGCGGACGTGCCTGCCCACTTCCCAGGCAGTATATCCGTCCATGCACCGGATGCAGCCCTATCCGGAACAACGCATCGGCTGCATCCCCACTGTATAAAAAGTCCCATACCTGCCCGCCCGGAGTAAATCTTGTCTCTTCCCCGCACAGCATCTGCCGCAGGCTCGTGCTGACCATTGTCTCCTCCCGGTCATAAGGTCCATATACGCTGAGCAACCGCACCCATATATGCTTCAAACCAAGCTGTTCACAAGCTTTTCGGCTCATCTGTCCTGCACATAGCTTGGCCATTCCATATCCGTTTTCCGGAAATGCCGGTGTATCCGGCCGCAGCATCCCCTGCGTGCGCCCATACTCCGCCTGTGAACCAGCTCCGACAAATGTCCGGCAGCCAAGACGCGCCGCAAGTCTGACTGCCCCCAGCGTCCCTTCAATATTATGCACCTGCTTCTTAAGCTCCTCTCTGTCTTTTCCAAAAGTCCCGCCCCAGGCCAGATGATAAAATGTCTCACAAGGCTTATCATCTGGCGGGACAAGCGTATCCAGTTCACTCAGATCTGCCTCCATAACCTCAGGTCTGTCCGGAATCCGGCTGTTTCGTTTAGAACCTCTGCGGCAAACAGCCAATACCTCATAACCTTTCCTGATGCATGTATCCAGCAACGCCATCCCCACCGCACCTGTAACTCCCGTAAAAGCAACTCTTTTGCTCATAGCTGACTTCCTCCAGGCTCACATCCGTATCACATATATCTGATCATTTCGCACCCGCGCCGTTTCCCGATACGGCCCTGCCGAAGATTCAAACAGCAAATACAGACCTTCGGACGTCATCAAAATCTGCTCTGCACCTTCCGGCAGCAGCCAGCGGTCCTGCATCAGCGGATCATCATACACTGCTGTCCCTTCCTCATACATAAACCGCATTAAATATGCATCTTCCATCTGATATCCCTGGCTAAGCAGCATATACCGCTGACCAGCCTTCACATCCTCCTGAAATGTCACGCCCTGTATCCGCTGCGGAATCACCGCCGTCGAAAGCAGCGCCGGATGCAGCACATCCTCCAGGCTATACCGGTTCAGCTGTCCGGCCGCACCATCCACATATGAGCCCACATAAAGTTCTCCTCGATGCAGCGTCAGAAAGGAAGCCACCTTCGCCCCGTTATGATTGATTAGTCCCGCATCAAAACTCACTTGTATGCCCCCGTCATACGTACCGTTTATCATTTCCGGCCAGGAAATGCCATACACGGCCCCTTCCGGCCCTGTCACCCATAGCAGGTCATGCTCTTCATCATATGCAATCCCGCCTGTATGCACCGAAAACCCAAGTTCTGCAATATCCGGTAAATTTCCGTTCAAATCCATCATCCACAAAATACTGTTCTTCGTTCCGGAAAAGCTGTACGCCGACACAATCAGCCTGTCCGCTGTCTTCGTAAACCCCTGCACAACCATATCCTCATACTCTTCCAGTCCCTTTTGATACAATCCCGGCATCGTTACCGACCGTTCAAACCGGTCTGCCAAAAACGAATACTGCGGATGTACCATAATCTTCGCGAGTCCAGGCACATTCGTCACAATCCCGTCCGCTCCCATGGCCCGCACGTTTTTCATACTCTGCGGCGTATCAACAGTCCATACAAACACCTGCCCTGACCGCGCATGTATCGCCTCGATCACCTGTGCATTTACTGTTTCTGTTGAAAGTCCATAAAAATCCGCTGGAAATTCCTCCGGCAAATCTGCTTTCCCGGAAAGCGTATTGTAAAGTACCCAGCACTCCGGATCCAGCTCCTTTAACTGCTGCAGATATTCATAACGAAAAGAGGCAAATACGCACCGATGCATCATATCAGCCTCTTTTGCCACTCGATACACCTCCTTCACAAACCCTTTCGCTGCACCGATATCCTTAAGCTCCAGATAAATCTTCACCTCGGAATCCCGTACCAATTCCAGCACCTGCTTCAAGCTTGGAATGCGTTCTTTCGCATATGTATCCGAAAACCACTTTCCAGCATCCATTTTTGACAATTCTTTATACGTATAATCTGAAACCGCTCCCTCACAGCCCGTAATTCGTCGCAACTTATCATCATGAAAGACCACAATCCGACCGTCTTTGGTCATCTGCACATCCATCTCCAAATAATCCACACCCAGATGCAACGCTCCTTCAAAAGCAGCCATCGTATTTTCCGGAAAAACCGAAGAATATCCCCTGTGCGCGCAAACCTGCATTAATTTTTCTACTGCCCCGCCAATGTTTCCTTGTGCCCCATCAGCACTTCCTTCTGCCTCACTAACACTTTCTTCCGCCTGCTCCTGTGCATTTTGGACCTGCGTTACAAAAAATCCTGCCTGCCAACCGCTGAAAACATCAGCATTACACACAAAAAACTGCTAAAAGTCCCGCTCCCGCCTTTTGACCGGTTCGCCCTTTTTGTATGCCCTCTGCTTCAAATCTGCTGAACATATACGGATACACTGCCATCACAAAAAAGCAAATACAAACATCGCAAAAAACCCAGCATATTTGCCTTCCATTTTAAGCGCCAAAACCGATCTGGTCACTTCCAGTAAAAGCAGCGCCAGACCGCTTCCAGCCAAAAACCGTACACATCTGCGTGCCAAAGAACCGGCCGTCTCAAACCGCACAAACCGCCGCTCAGCCAGCCCAATAAAAGCCCCATTCCAGCTCCCGCATTTGGCATGCATCCGACACGCAGCATCGGCAAAAAACAAAGCAGACATCCTGCAGCACAGGCCAGCACGTCTTTATTCGCATTCATGGGATATCTACCCACCCAGGCCAGCAACTTTTCCACACCATACATCCATGCAAGCCCCAAAAAAAGTGCTGCAATCACATCCTGCGGCGTATGTACTCCCAGATAATTTCTGGAAAATAAGATCAGTGCCGTAAAAACCCACAGCAGCGCCCCCATAATCTTTTGGTCATGCTTACCTTTCTTCCACGCACAGATTCCAGCCACACCCCAGGAAGCTACCGCCCGCGTCGTATGCCCGCTCGGAAACGAATATCCGGACGCTGCCGGAATAGCCGCTTCTACCGGATGAATCCGTTCATCCCGTATCCACGGACGGTCAATTTTACATACCGCCTTCAAAAACTGGCTCCATGTACATGCCAGAGCCGTATTCCATCCCATACACTGACCCATCCGCCTGCGCACCAGTAAATGCCAGACAGTAATAAAAACGCAGGAAACGTTTCTGCAAACGATGTAATCTTAAGCATATAAGAATCGAACACCCCGCCAAAAGCTTCTCTGATGTTTTGTAAAATTAACAGATATTTTATATCCATAGCATCCTCCATAAAACAAAATCATTATGAACGGTTCCATACCATCCAGGGCGCCCTGCCCTGTGCAATCATATCCTCCAGCTTCTCCTTCTCACGCTTCGTATCCATACACTGCCAAAATCCCTCATGCTGATAAGCACACAGCTCCCCGTCCGCCACCAGCTGCCGGATCGTCTCCCGTTCAAACACCGTCCGGTCATCCTTAAGATAATCAAAGATTCCAGGCTCCAGCACCATATACCCCGCATTGATCTGAGATCCATCCACCTGTGACTTTTCCCGAAACGCCAGTACTGCCCGGTCCTTCCGCCCCATTTCCAGCACCCCGAACCGCTGTTCCAAATAAACCGCCGTCAGCGTCGCCGTCTTTCCATGGCTTTTATGAAACTCCACAAGCTGCGCAATATCCACATCACACACCCCATCCCCATAAGTAAGCAAAAATGTCTCATCTCCGATATACCTGCGTACTCTGCGGATTCTGCCGCCCGTCATCGTATCCAGCCCTGTGTCAATAATCGTCACCTTCCACGGCTCCGCGGCATTATTATGTATCGTCGTCTCCCCACCCCTGCTGAAATCAATCGTAATATCACTGTTATACAGATAATAATCCGCAAACCACTCCTTAATCACATGCTGCTTATATCCGGCACATATAATAAACTCATGAAAACCATAAAACGAATATTCCTTCATAATGTGCCACAAAATCGGCCGTCCTCCAATCTCGACCATAGGTTTTGGTTTCAAGTGACTCTCTTCGCTGATACGCGTGCCATAACCGCCGGCTAATATTACTACTTTCATATCGTATTTTAAACTCCTTTTCCATGTCTCAAAAATTCATCATTTTCACTAATTTACACCTGTCATCACCTATGTTATACTATGTATATTTTCAGAATCATCTTATTCAAATCATTGATCCAGGTCTCTGACCAAATCAGATCCTGATTTCTTACAAACGAAAGGAATTCCGCCTATGCCGCTTTATCATACTCCTGCTGCGTTCCCTTCCGCTAGCAGCGAATTTCAAACCGCCTCCGGTCCCATTGACTACCAAATGACCAACGATTATATGTTCCACGCTGTCCTTCAGGAAAATCCTAATGTACTAAAAAGCCTCATCTGTTCTCTATTAAACCTTAATCCGGATGATATCCGCTCCATTCAGATTTTAAATCCAATCTCCCTCGGCGCTTCCATTGACAACAAGACTTTTATTCTGGACATCAACATTCTTTTCAATAACAATACCCTGATCAATCTGGAAATGCAGGTCAAAAACCTCTTCAACTGGGAAGACCGCTCCCTTAGCTATCTCTGCCGCGCCTTCGACCAGCTCTTAAAAGGCAGCGAATATCATACTGCCAAACCTGCCATTCATATCAGCATTTTAAACTTCACCCCTTTTCCGGATCTTCCAGAATTTTACGCTTCTTATAAACTGCTTAATGAAAAAATCATCATATTTATAGTGACAAATTCAACCTGCGTATGTTAGACTTAACTTGTATCCATCTTGCCACCCCTAAAGACCAGGCCTGCCAGCTGGATAACTGGGCAAGACTTTTGAGAGCCACTACATGGGAGGAGATTAAAATGATCGCAAAACATAACACTGCCCTTTTGGAAGCTTCTGAAACCCTATTTACATTGAACGCTGATGATTTGATACGGAAACAGTGCCAGGCACGCTCTGATTACTACAGGCTCCATAATACGATTAGTCAAAAACTAAATACCCTGACTGCCGAAGTCAAGAGTCTTTCTTCTGAAAATCAGTGCCTTACTTCTGAAAATCAGTGCCTTACTTCTGAAAATTTGAGCTTGAATTCAAAAGTAAAAAATCTGACACTGGAAAACCAGGAAAAAGACCTTCTGATTGAGCAGCTAAAGGCACAGCTTCATAAGAATCAGCCTCCGGTTTAACCGCTGGACGCGGTGCTGCGGAAATAGCATGCAATCCGAGTCAAAACCTCTTTGCCGGCAGCAACCGCACACTTCACATAAACAGCCAGCATAGACTTCACCATAGTAAAATTTTTCCCAAACAAATACCCGCATGGCGGGCAGTCATAAATAAACATAGAAAAAATCATCGCAAACAGCACCGCATAAAAATACCTACCTATTCCTGCCGCTTCATCTGTGCTGTCCCTGAAAAACACAATCAGCGGAATGCACATGTAAATCAGCATATATCCGCCGCTCCAGAACGGAATAACAACCATAAATCCACATAAAAGTAATATTTTATTATAACGTTCCTTACACAAATAAACTCCGAACATCATAAAAACGGCTGTCAGCAATATTCCCATCCAAGACAAATCCGCCTGCACAAAAAAATGATCTTTCCATAAAGACGCTGCCTTTTCCCAGGACATTTTTACACTTCCCAATCTCGCCACATCCTGACTCTGTACAAATCCCTGATTCAGAAAAAACTGCTTCATACCCCCAACTCCTCCAAACCAGGCAAACGGTACGAAAAAGCAGATATGGTTAAAAAATCTATAAACTGATCCGCTCCCTGTGCCCGCATAATCGAAAACAGCGCATGGCAGTATATTTCGAATATTTATATGGAAGTAAAGAGGCGGCCGCACTATATTGTAGCACAGAGCAATAGGAATCATGATAATGAATCGTTTATTTGATAAGGACAGGCTGCCCCATAATGCCCATGCAAAACAACTGTATCCCGACAATAAACATCATAATACATACAGTTCATACGCCAGCCAATAGGTACGGAATCCAATTCATCCAAAAATCCCCATGAAAAAACGGAGGATTTCCAGCATCTGCAGGAGCATGTCCTGCAAGCTCCTGCAGAATTTCTAATGCATGGTCCTTCGAGCCAATGACTGCAGCATAAGCTCTCCCTCCCTAAATGACCTGGCAAACGACTGCCATGCAGCCGCTACCTTTTATCTTTTTTCTCAGCATCGCCTCTGCAAGTTTACAAATACCCGATAAAAAGATAACCGCCCCGATACTGCACAGCATATACTTCAAAACAAACTGAACAGATAAATAAGTGAAATCAAAGTCTCCTGCACCGCGCAAATATAACACGATTAAATCAAACAATGTAATTCCAAAAAACCATTTTGCAAATTGATACAATGCCTTTTCCCAGACAAACACGGTTCCCTTCATTTTGTATCCGACTACAAAGACAGTCGGACATACAGCGATAAACATAAATATCATATCCAACGTATTCTCACTCTCCTTATCTGCGGCTTATCCTGTTTTCACCTTGTTATCATCCTATTTCTTATCATCAAACATCTCATAATACTGAACGATTCTGTAATCCCTGATCCAATCCGACACTTCTGTTTCCTCATCAAAAGAATGCCAGTTCCCATCTGGTGTTTGATATCCAAACGCATTGTATACCGGAACTTCTTTTCCCATCTCAAGCAAAAAATCCGTATAGTCTGTCCCCTGTATCCCGGCATATGCAAGGAGCATGGCTCCAAGATAATTCGCACTCGTATCCATCTCACGGCTTTCATAAGGCGTATCATAATTCGCCCATATCATATATGGAACCGCATACATCTTCTGCTTTTCTTCCAACGTAAACATATCTTCCCGTTTGCCCGCCATATCTTCGATCCACGCCGAAACATTCGGAAGATGGTCCCCAAAGATACATAAAATAACCGGATCATCCACCGCATGCCAACGCTCCAAATATTCCTCTGAACATTGAAAATCTCCCACGCTGCGAAAGTCACTAAAGCTTTCATCCATAATCGCAATAATCGTCGGTGTTACAGCCGTCTCATCTTTCTGCCGACGATGTCCGGAAAGAATCTCTTGCGCCCTGCCCGTACTGTATCCATCCGGCTTGCTGCCCTGTAAATTTTTTGATAACACCGTAAATCCAAGCACACTGCCCTTCTCCTGATAGACAGCGTTAATATTCCACTGATTGTCATACCGCAAATCCAGCTCATATTCGCCTTCAATGTCCGCTCCATACAAATATCCTGCACAAATGCCTATTACAAGGCTGGTCACTGCCGCCTGAATCTGCCATCTTTTTACAAATATCCTCTTTTCAGGCAGACAGTACAGCAGCACGATCCCTGCATACCAGCACAGCACACCCTCCATCACGGATTCCTGTACCTGAAACACATATCCTCCCGCCACCTGCAGCGCTGTCCCAGCCGCCAACAGGTCACTCGGCATCACCGGACTGCTCCGAAAACAGTTCACGTAATAATTACCCAAGCCAAACAAAATGCATACCGAAGCAAACATCTTGATCATTATGCGCTTTCCCGCAAACAGGCAATACAGCACAGCAAACAGACAAGCCAGCCAAATGATATTACCAGCGATATATTTCACATCCATATTTACAAAATTCGGATTATACACTTTTTCAATCAAATAAAATCCCCAAACTGGTGTGACAGCAGCAAAAATTCCCAAATGAAAATGCTTTGCATGCTCCGCTATCCACTTCCTGATATTCCCGGCCAGCAGCCAGAGAATGGTAACCGACCAAAAAAACAGCATCGCATGTTCTCTGCCCATTCCGTCTTCCAACGGCGTATATTGCTTCATTAAAAGCATATATAAAAGCATGGCCAAACCTGCTTTAACACCATATCCCATATATTTTGAAATAAATCTGAAAAACCCTGGCTGATGCAGATATCTTCCGGCCATAACAAAATATGCAAATACACATCCCAGCAGCATTTCCTGAATCATAAACAACCTTTTGCTGAATAAGATAAAAATACCGGTGAAAAGATGATCACTGCCATATATGTTTTTCTGCCATCAGCTGTTTTTTTCTTTAAAAATTCCGAATGAAACAGCGATATGCCTGCTGATATAATAAATAGTAGTTCAAAATACATCAAGTTTTCCTTTCTGGCTTCATTCCAAAACCATCTTGAAACCCACCTGCAATTTCTCCAAATCTGAATATAAAGTCCGTTTTAATCTAAAATGTTATGTTTTATAATTTTAGTTTGATCTTCCGCAAGCCGCATATTAACAGGAAAATCAAGACATTATTAAAAAAATGAATACCAGTAACCTGCTTTCATACCTGAATTTACAACTATAAATCAAATATGGAATTTTAAAAATCGATTGGAAATTTTTATGAAATAACACGAAAAGACAATAGAAAATATTCTTATTGTTGTAAATATTAAACAATTTTATCATTGGTATTGCAAAAAAGATAAAATTAGTATAGAATACTTAAAGATAACATTTTACAACAAATTATTACTTATTTGAATTTTTATATATCGCTCTGTTTATCTATAACATTCCAAAACATCCTTTCTTCTGTTATCCTTGTTTAGCCGCCCGTTTTACATCTCGGATACTTTTTTGTTATATCTTTATACAATCGGTATATTTTTATTGATATTTTCTCACATTTTGCTATAATCAAAATAAAAGATGGAACTTATAGTCATTCGGTTTAAAATAAATACCGCATTGAGCTTCCCAAGCTTCCTAAAGTACAGGTAGATAACTGCAGTCAGATCGAATTGTGGGCTAACTTCATCAATGCTGAAGAAAGAGAGGTATTTGACATGATCGCTGATAAAGACCCTTATATTCAAAGCGCTTACCGCCAGCTGCAGTTTATCAGTCAGGATAAACAAAAACAGCTTGAATATGAAGCGCGTGAAAAAGCCATTCTCGATTATAATCAGTCTATATTTGAGGCGGAACAACGTGGCATGGAACGTGGTATGGAACATGGTATAAAATGTGGTATGGAACGTATCTGCAAATTGCAGGACTTATTACTTCAACATAACCGCTTTGACGATCTTGCCCGTTCTTCAAAGGACGCAGATTATCGGCAGTTATTATTTGAGGAATTTGGCATTTAATAAATAATCTAAATAATACTGTCCGGAATTCGTTTTTCAACTACATTCCGGACAGTATTTCCTTTTCATTTATTTTTATTTATTATTTTTTCGACTGTGCCGCTCAGGCATTTTTATTCATTAAATACTCATGAATGCCTTTTGCCGCAGCTTTACCTGCTCCCATCGCAAGGATAACCGTTGCAGCTCCTGTAACTGCGTCGCCTCCTGCGAATACGCCCGGTTTGGAAGTCCTGCCGTTTTCTTCTTCTGCTACAATACACTGCCAACGGTTCGTATCCAGTCCGCTTGTTGTAGAAGAAATAAGTGGATTTGGCGAAGTTCCAAGTGACATGATAACCGTATCGCAGGCAATCTCGTATTCCGAACCCGGCACTTCTACCGGTCTTCTTCTGCCGGATTCATCCGGTTCTCCCAGTTCCATTTTGATAATACGAATTCCTTTGACCCAGCCATTTTCATCTACCAGTATTTCCTGTGGATTCTGAAGCAGATCAAAGATAATGCCCTCTTCTTTTGCATGATGTACTTCTTCTACTCTGGCCGGAAGCTCCGCTTCGCTTCGGCGGTATACGATATGTACTTCGGCGCCGAGCCGCAGCGCTGTTCTTGCAGCATCCATTGCTACGTTGCCGCCGCCGACTACAACAACCTTCTTGCCTTCGGAAATCGGTGTATCATAATCTTTGAAAGATTTCATCAGATTGTTGCGTGTCAGAAATTCGTTGGCAGAAAATACACCGTTTGCCTGTTCGCCAGGAATACCCATAAATTTTGGCAGTCCGGCACCGGAACCGATAAATACGGCTTCAAATCCTTCCACTTCCATCAGCTCGTCAATGGTAACTGCTTTCCCAATGACAACATTTGTTTCAATTTTAACACCGAGCGCTTTTACATTGTCAACTTCCTGAGCCACAACGCGTTCTTTTGGAAGACGGAACTCCGGAATTCCATAAACAAGTACGCCGCCCGCTTCGTGAAGCGCCTCAAAAATCGTCACATCATAACCCAGTCTTGCCAAATCTCCGGCACAGGTAAGTCCCGCAGGGCCGGAACCGATGACAGCCACTTTACGTCCGTTTTTCTGTGAGGCAGGTGCCGGTTTTACGCCGTTTTCTCCTGCCCAGTCAGCGGTAAAACGTTCCAGTTTGCCGATAGCTACCGGATCTCCCTTAATCCCACGAATACATTTTCCTTCACATTGGGATTCCTGAGGACAAACACGGCCGCACACTGCAGGCAGTGCGGATGATTCTGCAATTACCTGATAGGATTTTTCAATATTTCCTTCTTTTACCTGCTGAATAAATCCTGGAATATCAATACCTACCGGACATCCTTTGACACACTGTGCATTTTTGCAGTTCAGACACCGGGATGCTTCTTCCATAGCTTCTTCTTTTGAATATCCAAGGCATACTTCTTCAAAATTTGCTGCACGAACCTGTGGTTCCTGTTCTTTGATCGGTACTCTTTTCATTACGTCCATTATTTGTCACCTCCGCAATTTCCGCATCCGCCGTGATGAGTATCTCCCTCTTCCAGCTTCAGCATTGCTCTGCCTTCCTGTGTCTTATACTGCTGCTGACGTTTCATTGCCAGATCAAAATCCACAAGATGTCCGTCAAATTCCGGCCCGTCCACACATGCAAACTTCACTTCTCCTCCGACAATCAGGCGGCATGCACCACACATACCGGTACCATCTACCATAATCGGATTCATAGATACGATCGTCGGAATTTCCAGTTTTTTTGTCAGAATGCAGACAAACTTCATCATAATCATCGGTCCGATCGCCACGCAGTGATCATATTTTTTCCCTTCATCTACAAGCGCCTGCAGCTGGTCGGTGCCCATGCCATGAAAACCATATGTACCATCGTCCGTAGTTACATACAAATTCGTAGCTACGGCACGCATTTCTTCTACATAAAACAACAGTTCCTTATTTCTCGCACCCATAATCACGTCACAGTCCACGCCATGCTCTTTCAGCCATTTCACCTGCGGATAGACCGGTGCGGTTCCTACACCGCCTGCAATAAACACGATATGTTTTTTCTTTGTTTCTTCCAGATTCTTCTCTTCACAAATATCCGAAACACAGCCAAGCGGCCCCACAAAGTCGCGGAAGCTGTCGCCCTCATTCAGCTCTTTCATACGCTCCGTAGAATATCCTACCGTCTGGAATACAATCGTAACCGTACCATCCGTGCGGTCATAATCACAGATGGTCAGTGGAATACGCTCGCCTTCTTCATCCATCTTAACGATTACAAACTGTCCCGGAAGGCATGACTTTGCCACACGCGGAGCTTTGACAACCATCAGATAGATCTTATCTGCCAATAATTCTTTTTTACTATTGGAAACATAGTGAACCTCCATTCTTATACTTAACTATATCTGTTACAGCGTCTGATTTCATGAAAAATAAACGAGCTCATCTTCGGGTTTTTCCGCCGGCTTTATCGAAACCGGATACAGTACCGGTCCTTTGCCCCGGTATTCCATTGCAAACTCATATTTAACCTCGGCGGTAATATCTATCCAGGAACGGTGCGCAATCCGGTCAGCCTGATCGTATTTACATTTAAATCCGATAAACTGAATATCCGCTTCACAGCAGGTCATGGCAAAACGCCCCGGCACAAACACACCGCGTTTAATCTTATGCTCCGGACGATATACCAGGGCAAGGAAATGAATTTTCTTTCCTTCATATTTTTTCGGATTTTCCATTGCATCCAGATACCAGATTCCATAATCCGCATCCGATAAATCAATCACTTCCGCATTTAAGTCAAACGGCAGTTCTTCCATATCCCGGTCGTCAATCGTGCCGTCTTTGCGTTCATAAACAATCTGTGCTCTGCGATTCAAAGCTTTTACCGTTCTGCGGAATTTGCCTCTTGGGGTGTTATCGTCACAGCGATTGAAAATAACGACATCCACCGGAAACAACTGCTCCATCATCATCGACCGCATATTCGCCAGATACATTTCAAACGTATCCGCATCAACGGTTGCCAGCAGCTGCACGATTTCCCATCCTTTTGGCAGTTTCATTTCCAGAAACGGACCGACCTCCCATGTACCGTTATATTCAATAAATACCTGCTGCGGATGGTACGTTTCATTTAACTGTTCTAATTTTTCTTCGGTAAGCTCCTCCTGCTCTTCGATCATTACAAGATGACCCATGATCGTTTGCAGCTTTGCCTCTTCATATTCCACCTCACCATCTTCACAGCAAATAATAAGGTTTCGGGCATCTTTGCCGAATTCATTATCATATAAAGTCTCATGAATCAGAGATGTTTTGCCGCTGTCCATAAAACCTGTAAACAAATATACCGGAATTTCCTCCATAAATCAGCTTCCTTTCCGCAAAATCAAACCGCCTATAGTTCAAATAATTCCACGAGTTTCTCCTGAGCCAGATCACATCCGATCACACACAGGCGCCCGGTATACTCCGGCTGGCCTTCGCGAAGCTCATACTCACCGGGAACCATATCAAAATAGATCCATGTGCCGTCTGTTGCTTCCACCATGCCTTTTGCACGCAGCACCGTACCATAGTCTTCGGTTTCGGAAAGTTTTTTCAGCGCCTGCTCAATCACAGACTTCTCATATTTATGAGGCGTTTCCCTTCCCCAGCTTGTAAATATCTCATCCGCATGGTGATGTGCATGTCCATGATGATGCCCGTGATCGTCATGATGGTGTTCATGGTCGTCATGCTCATGTGTGTGGCCATGTTCATGGTCGTCATGATCATGATGGTGATGTGCATGGTCGTGACCATGTTCATGGTCGTCATGTCCATGGCCGTGTTCATGTTCATCATGTCCATGATCATGATGGTGATGTGCATGTTCCGCTGCTTCTTTCGCATGACGTGCCTGTGCAAGCAGCTCCATTTCCATAGAATCGGTCTGTTCCATCACTTTTAAAATTGCATCGCCGCTGATATCATCCCATGGTGTTGTAATAATTGCCGCCCTATCATTTAACGCCTGCATTTGTTTTACACAAAGTTCCAGTTTTTCCTGTGCTACATTCTGCGTTCTGCTCAATACGATCGTAGTTGCAAATTCGATCTGATTATTAAAAAACTCCCCAAACGCTTTCATTTGCTTGGAAGCCTTTGCCGCATTCACCACGGTAACAAGCGCATTTAATTTTACATCCCGCTCTTTTTCCAGATCAATCACAGACTTCATAACATCCGATAATTTTCCAACGCCGGATGGCTCAATCATAATCCGGTCCGGATGAAATTTTTCCAACACTTCCTTCAGGTTCTTATCAAAATCACCGACCAGAGAACAGCAAATACAGCCGGAATTCATTTCCGTAATCTCAATTCCCGCATCTTTTAAAAATCCGCCGTCTATGCCGATTTCGCCAAACTCATTTTCAATCAGTACTATTTTTTGTCCCTGAAAGACTTCCTCAATCATTTTTTTATGAAAGTTGTCTTTCCTGCACCTAAAAATCCTGAAATAATATCAATTTTTGTCATGCTTCCATCTTCTTTCTTTATTAATTTGCATCACTTGTGCCGGCGTGAACACATACATATTTACTATAACACATGCAGGCAGCTGTATTCCAGTAAAATTTTTATAAATTTCTGCCCGGATGGAGCACTAGTAAAATAAGCATGTTCAAACAGATTCTAAAGTAGCCAGACGCAGCAGGTTATGCTATACTTTTGACAGAAAACAATTTTAAGACACGCTCTAAAATACGGATAAAGGAGTGGAAACAAGATGAAAACCATTGTAATCTACAATTCACAGACCGGATTTACAAAACGCTATGCCCAATGGATTGCACAGGCCGCAGGAGCTGACTGCTTTGCATTATCCGATGCTAAAAAAAGAAATCTGTCTGCATATGAAGCAATTGTTTATGGCGGATGGGCATGCGGAGGCAGTATTCATAAACTCAGCTGGTTTAAAAGCCATATGGATCAATGGACCGGCAAAAAACTGATTGTATTTTGTGTCGGCGCAAGTCCTATGGAAAGTCCGGAAATAGAACCGGCTTTGAAACAAAATTTCAGTAAGGAAGAATTGCAAAAAGTAAATGTCTTTTATTGTCCCGGCGGACTTAACTATGAAAAAATGTCAGGCTTATCCGCATTGATGATGAAATTATTTTTAAAAACAATAAAAGCCAAAAAAAATAAAACGGAAATGGAACGGAACATGATTCAAATGCTCTCCGCATCCTATGATATTTCAAACAAAAAATATACGGAACCAATTTTACAATGTCTGGAAAATAAGATGTAAACCAGCCGTTTACCTGCTGTTTAGCGCATTCTACAGGCCGTCGGTTGCACCGACGATCGTTGTTGTCTTATAATCAGGCTCAGTAAAAGCAATCAGGAGGAGCTGCAATGTTTGAAATAGACAAACTACAATTTGGCAGATTTTTATCTGTCAGAAGAAAAGAAAAAAATTTAACGCAGAAAGCGCTGGCAGAAAAACTTTTTATATCTGACAAAGCAGTCAGTAAATGGGAACGCGGACTCAGTCTCCCGGACATTTCTCTGTTAATTCCGTTGGCTGACATTTTGGACATTACGGTAACAGAATTGTTGGAAGGAAAACGGATGGAAGAAAGTTACACGGAACATTCGAAACAGGTAGAAGAACTTGTAAAAAAAGCGTTGGCTTTTTCTGACAAACCCCCTGAAAAATCTGCCGAACGCAGAAAAAAACACCGGATAATCTGCGCATCCGGCGCTCTGTTTGCCGTAGTACAGTGGCCGGTCATTTTTCTTATATCCGAAAACTTCCTGAATGTGATAAACAGCGGCATTTTAACGCTTCAGGTGATCGGTCTGATTTTTATGTTTTATTTTTGGATATATGCGAAAGAACGGCTTCCTGCGTATTATGATGAAAATCCGATTCACTGTTACCATGATGGTTATTTTGAGATGAATATGCCACCTCTATGCTTTAATAACCGCAACTGGCCTCATATTCTGCGCGTCTGCCGCATCTGGTCCTTGCTTGATACAACCGTAATTCCCGTATGCATCTTTTGTATCAACCTGTTGATACCGGAAACATGGCATCTGGACATCTTCTTCATCATCATGTTTTGCTGCAGTCTGGGCGGATTTTTTGTACCTGTCTACCTTGTAGGCAAAAAATATGAATAAGAATAATACGCGGATATGAAGGAACAGCATCCCCATATCCGCGTCACACCGAACCGGTGAAAGTGATTCGTTATTTCATTTTTACGGCTTACAGCTTCCGCATGGTTCATATCCGCTGTCGATCAGCTGCTGCCTGTCACCCTTATATTCATCTCTGTTGTCGTCCCGAATCTGTGCCGCACTGCCACAGGTCGGAAGGTGAAATTTCTTCGTATTCGTATTTAATACGTAATCTGCTCCTTCCGTTTGCTCCGGCAAAGCTTCCTGTTCGCTCTCCCGGCTCTCACCTGTCGCGTAATCAATCTCTACGCCCGGCTGAATGTTGAAGACATACACATTATAAGAAACGCCCTGTCCGTCATCTTCTACGGACAGCGCTTCCATCTGCACACCGTCCGCAATCAGGTTATCTCCCTCAAAGACAGGCGTTACCCGATACATAACATGATTTCCTGTCTCCCGTACATAGTCGCCTACCTGTTCTTCAAAAGGCAGCATCCCGCTGACATTCATATAACGGGTGCCTGTAATCAGATTTTTCTCATTCGCATTTTCACCTGACAGCTGATAAGCAATCAAATGACAGCGGTTATATAAATTTTTCCCTTCTACAAACTCATACCTTGTACTATGCCATCCGGTAGGTTTTACTCTGCTGATATTTCCCCGTTTTTCCATCGGCATCAAATCGGTGCCCACACAGGCGAACGCCGCGCCACATCTTCCAAGCTCATCCAGTTCCGCATACTGCTCAAATGACTGTGTGGTAATTTCCTCTTTTGTAAATCCCGGTACATTCTCGTCTACAATTACATATGGATCGTTTACAACATCCGCATCTTTTAACGGTTCCGATGTCCCTGTCTCCATATTGATCTCGTTTTTTGTATCCTTGCCTGTATCTTTCGTATCTACTTCTGCGTTCGTACATCCTGTCAGCAGTGTCGTCATGCAAAGCAGGACACACAGCAATGTTTGTTTTAATTTTCTCATACTTTTTTCCTCTCCCTTTTGTGCCTCTCTTATTGTATTTGATTGACCAAAACACCTTTTTCATCCAAATGGTTTCACTCTTCACCTGCTTTAAAATTATAAATGGGTGTGATTACTTTTTCAACCTCTGCCGTATCCCCGATATGTCTGATAATATCATCCATTCCTTTATATGCCATCGGGCATTCGTCCAGCGTTTCTTTCTTAACGGATGTCGAATAAATGCCGCTCATCTGTTTTACAAACTCCGATACGGTAAAAGACTGCTTCGCCCTGGCACGGCTCATCAGACGTCCCGCTCCATGAGGAGCCGATTCATTCCAGTCAGCATTGCCTTTCCCTGTACAAATCAAAGAACCGTCCCTCATATTAATCGGAACCAGCAGTTTTTCCCCCTTTTTGGCGGATACCGCACCTTTTCTGAGAATCATCGCATCCGTGTCAATATAATTGTGAATCGTTGTAAAACGATCTACGACATGCAGTTTCATCCCCTTTATAATCTCATCCATCATAGCCTGCCTGTTCAGCTGCGCATAGTGCTGAACAATTTTCATATCATGAATATACCGATCAAATAATTCTCCGGAAACATATGCCAGCGTCTTCGGTATCTCAGTCTTTACCATACTTTTCAACGCCAGAATACTCTTTTGAATCTCTTTTTCCCTGCCCTGTGCTTTCATCTGACCAACCAGCCGATCAACGTCTTTCTTTGTCCGGCCATTTAATGCCTTATATCCTTCTTCCTGATAATATGCTGCGACTTCCACACCCAAATGCCGGCTTCCGGAATGGACGACAAGATAAATCGTTCCGTCTTTGTCCGTATCCGCCTCAATAAAATGGTTCCCACCGCCTAATGTTCCAAGGCTTCTCTCTGCCCTTATCCGATTAATATGTCGATAACAGTGCAGCTCTTCCAGGTTGATATGATCAAAATAGCGGTGTGCCTTTTCGCGGATATGATATCCGGACGGTATTTTTTCATAAATTAACTTATCCAGCTTCTGCAGTTCCATATGCTTTTCCCGCACCGTAACCGTCTCCATACCGCATCCGATATCCACACCGACCAGATTCGGCACAATCTTATCCGCTACCGTCATCGTCGTACCGATCGTGCAGCCAACGCCTGCATGAATGTCCGGCATCATTCGAATTCTGCTTCCCCTGGTAAATTCCTGATCCAGCAGCAAACGCACCTGCGACTCGGATGCTTCATCAACCGCATCCGTAAAAATCTTTGCTTCGTTATATTTCCCATTTAAAACAATCATGTATTTTCCTTCCTGAAGCGTGTTTGAAAAATCGTTCCCATGATCTGCATTCTCCAATCATTATTCTTCCATATTCCTCCGCATTCATATTTCTTACTACAGCAATATCCCTTTCTATAATTTTCCACTTTTTATTGGATATTTGATTGATGATTTTTGGATGATGACTGGTGATTACAAACTGTAAATCATTTCTTTCACTCAGTAAAATTTCAGCTAAAACATCAATACAATTTACTCCCAATCCATTTTCAAATTTGTCTATTAAAACCAGAGAGTTTTCTGACATGGTGATTAATTCAACAATATAATATATTGTTTTTAGCATTCCGTTAGAGATTTCATGCTGCATTAATTTTTTCCATATACATCTATAGCAACCATCGAAATATTTCTGGTGATATCCTCTACGATATCAATACTATTGATTTCCATAAACAAATCCTTAATGGCCGAGAAAATTTGACTGTACATCTTTGGATAATACTCTTTTGTAATATACAATTTTAATGGAACAGGAAGGTGACTGAATCTTTCAAAAACAGAATTATTCTCCTTTTGCATACTTTTTCTTATTTTTTCCTTAAACATATTAAAATCTTCTCTGTCTATAGCGCCACGCACATCCATATCTATTTCAATTGGATATAATTTCATCAATTGAATAATGATAGGCTTGATAAATTTGTCCTGCGAATATTGTATTAATAAACATTCATCCCTCTTAGGTGTAGGAATTCTATCGTATCCGATAATATACACATGATCAAATTCTCTTTTTATAATGCATGTTTCGTTTTGAGACAGTTCTTCATATACAAAAGCATATTTCACCTCTTTGGACTCTATAAAATCTTCGTTTGTATCCTGCTCTATTCTATATTCCCAAACATACTTTTTATCGTCAATATCAAACTCCAAACTAACATGATATGGTTCCAAACGTAAATTTTTATTAACAACTAATTTCAAAGAATATTCTATAGCGTTTAAGATTTGTGTATTTGCCTATTATTATAGCGCATACAGGCTTGCTATGCAAGTTTGGGAAAATAATCCGGCTTATACCGCTCTTACCCGGTTACTATACGCGCAGTAAATGCGCGTTCCTGACCCGTGAATGTAACCTTGCCCAATTCATCTGTTCATAGTATAATATCCCAGAATCATGATTTCATATTATATATTTATAAAAGATATTTCAGGGAGGCCAGATTACCAATGAAAAGATCAAGAAAAAACAGAAAAATCTTAAGAGCATTTCTGCAAAGTACACTGATTGTTTCATGTATGCTGCTCTGCGTACTGATTGGCAGCATTTTTTATATCACTTACTCGGAAAACCACGACACTGCCGCCAGCAAAACCACCAAGCCGGCATCTTTGCACACCGCAGTCAAAACGGACAGCAGCCAGAGTGAACCCCCATCGCCTCCTGAGAAACCGGATCCTGCGGCAGAAGATACACCTTCACAAAAGCAAAACACAACGCTCCTGTTTGCGGGAGACGTTTATTTCAGCGACTATGTACTCGCAAATTATCACCGGTCCGGAATTCGCAGCGTTTTATCCAAAGATCTGCTGAAAGAAATGAGAAAGGCTGACCTTATGATGGTCAACAATGAGTTTCCATACAGTACCCGTGGTACGCAGGCGCCGGACAAGCAGTTTACATTCCGCATCGACCCCTCTTATGTATCAATCCTTTCGGAGTCCGGCGTTGACCTTGTAACACTTGCTAACAATCATGTACTTGACTATGGAAAAGACGCATTGACAGATACGTTTCAGACTCTGGATAAGGCAGGTATTGACTATGTCGGCGCCGGAAATTCCCTCAAACGCGCCGCAAAACCGATCACAAAAAAATAAACGGCCACAAGTTCGGCTTTCTGGCCGCATCCCGTGTATTTCCGGAAGTCTCCTGGAACGTGGAAAATTCCTGCCCGGGCGTTTTATCTGCTTATGATCCTGCGCGGCTTGTGTCAGCCGTACAGGATGCACGCAGCCAATGTGACTTTTTATGCGTCTATGTCCACTGGGGCATTGAACGAAATACAACACCGGAGACATATCAGCGCTCTATGGCACATGCACTGATCGACGCAGGCGCCGACGCCGTTATCGGCGCTCACCCGCACGTGCTGCAAGGCGTGGAATTTTATAACGAAAAACCGATTTTCTACAGCCTTGGCAATTTTATTTTTTATCAGAACATTGAACGAACAGCCGTTGCCAAACTAACGTTTACTGCCGATCGGAAGGCAAAGTGGCAGCTGCTGCCGGCAAAAGCCGCAAACGCCTGTACCTTTTTACTGACCGAACCCGGAGATTGTCACGATTTTTACGAATATATGACGTCCCTGTCAGATAATGTAACCTTTTCGAACAACGGACGGATGAAGTTTTAAACTTCATCCGTCTGCATTGCCGCGTTTACATAATCCAGAAGTTTTGCATCTTCCTTGCGTACGGCCGCACCATAATGCTGACCTCCAAAACGATCCTGTAAAATCACAGTGGATCTGTCTACATAGCCGTTTAAAATACTCACATCAACAGCCATCACATCCACGGTTCCGGCCTTTAAAGCAGAAAAAATCGCTTCATAACTTTTATACTCGAAAAAAACCGGAGCTGTTTTTACATTGTTCATCGTGTCTATATAATTCAAAAATGTTTTCCGTGTCGTCGCATTTTTTGCCACACCAATTTTTTCCCATCCAGATCGGCAATGGAACGGATATCGCTTGTGCCAAGCGCATTGGCATCTGTACCTGAAGTCTTTACAAGAAGTCCGATATAATCCGTATAGTAACTGTCAGAAAATGCAAACTTCTGCTTTCTTTCCTTCGTAATCGTATAAGTAGCAAACAGACAGTCCACTTCTTTCTGCTCCAGCTTTTCCTCACGATCAGCTACCGTTACGCCTGTAAAATGAACAAGTTCCTGTTTTTTTGCTTCATCTACGCTTACCTCAAACAGTTTGGCCGCGGTCTGATAGGCAAGTTCCACTTCCAGACCGGACCATGTATCTGTCTGCGCATCATAAAAACTCAAATCCGGCACATCGGTTTTGCACCCTGCCAGCAAATATCCCCGCCCGCGAATTTCTTCTATAATTTCGGATGTATTTTCATCCGTCACAATTTCCTCCTGCTTGTCCGGAACCTGTTCTGTCTGACCGCTGCAGCCGCACAGACAAAAAGCGAACAATGGCATGATACAAAACAGCACCCTGTACATGCGCATAATCCTGTTACGCATTTTTCTCCTCCATTCTGTTAAACACATCCTTGTCCAGATCGCCGTTTTGATGTGCTACAATCGTCGTACATACCGCATCTCCGGTAATATTGACTGCGGTCCGAATCATATCCAGAATACGGTCAACACCCATAATCAGCATAATCGCTTCCACCGGAAGGCCAACAGCCGTAAACACCATCGAAAGTGTTACCAGGCCGACCGAAGGAATACCCGCCGTACCAATCGAAGCAAGCGTTGCCGTCGCAATAACCGTCAGATAACCTTTCGGACCAAGCTGCATTCCATATGCCTGTGCCGCAAATACAACTGCAACACCCTGCATAATTGAGGTACCATCCATGTTGATCGTTGCCCCTAACGGTATTGTAAAAGAAGAAATCTTTCTGGACACGCCGATTCGTTCTTCCAAAGTATCAATATTCATTGGAATTGTCGCATTGGAAGTCGATGTGGAAAATGCAAATGCCATAACCGGAAAGAACTTTTTAATAAATTTCACAGGGTTGAGCCTTGTAAAAATCACAAGCAAAACCATATACACAACCAGACACTGAATCATCAGCCCCACCAATACGCTTCCCATATATTTTAAGAGCGGTACAAACGCGTCAAATCCCAGATTGGCAAATGTTTTGGCAATCATGCAGAATACGCCGATCGGAGCCAGACTCATAACAAGATTCGTCATTTCCATCATCAGTTCATTGCACTGGTTAAACAGATTTGCAATCAGCTCCGTACGCTCTCCCATTTTAGCCAGCAGCACACCGATCAGGAGCGCAAACAGTATAATCTGCAGCATTGTGCCGTCCGCCAGAGCACCGATCGGATTTTCCGGTATAATATTTAAAATCGTATCCACGACAGATACATTTTCAGCAACCGCCGTTTCCCCTGTTTCGATCGAAGACATGTCCAGACCGACACCCGGCCTGATAACGGTAGCTACCGAAATCGCTACGGTTACCGCCAGAGCCGTCGTCAACAGGTAAAATACGATCGTCTTTCCGCCTACTTTTCCCAATGACTTCGTATCGCCAATCGCAGAACTTCCGCAGACAAGCGAGCAAAATACGAGCGGTACCACAAGCATTTTCATCAATCGGATAAACCCGTTACCGATAACATAGAAAATACCATCTACCAAAACCGCATCTCGAAAAGAAGAGTGCGGCACAAATAAATTCAAAATAACACCCAGCAGCAGACCGCCAATCAATCCGATAAAAATTTTGGTAGTCAGCCCCATTTTCTTTTTTCTTTGCTGTTTCCTTCTTCCTGCATGTTCTTCCTCCAATTTATACCGATTCTTTATTTTTTTCAATATATGCTTTCAGTTCATCAAACCACTGAGGCATTACATAGATTTCCGTCATTTTCATCATCAGATTTTCCAGCAGTATGGAAATCCTGCCTCTGTTTTCCACCGAAAAATACCCTTTTGCCAGCTCCGTATCATACCCCATCAGTGCCAGAATCGCCGTAGCAAATTCATGTCTGGAACACATGCCTTCACAGGAAGCATGATAAATACCATATTCTGCCTTATCTAACATACATCTGATAAACCCTGCCAGCACATCCGCACCGGTCGGACTTCCAATCCGGTCAAGCGGAGCCTGAAACGGCGTATGACTTTTCCCATGATTTACAACATAAGAAAAATAATCCTCTTTTGCACTCTCATTGGCGGCTCCATATACCCAGGAACTGCGTACGATCAAATGCTTTGGATTTAACTCTTTTACATAATTTTCTCCGGCGTATTTGGACTTGCCATATACGGACTCCGGATCCGGAACATCAAATTCGGTCAGCTGGCCCGCAGCCTTGCCGCTGAACACATCATCTGTGGAAAGCTGAATAATCTTTGCATTCGCGCTCCTGGACGCCGCCGCCAGATTTCTAGCGCCAAGCGCATTTACTTTAAATGCCTGTACCATATTTTGTTCACAATACTGGACGTCCGAAATACTTGCACAATTAATAACGATATTCGGACGATACACCTTCATATACTGCTCCACCGCTTCCATATCGGTAATATCCACATCCATATCCGTACCGACAACTTTGTTATCCACGTCTTTTTTCAGCAGTTCCACAAGCGCAGAGCCAAGACGCCCCTCCGCACCGGTTATCCATATTGCATTTTTTAACATACGAAGTCTCCTCTTTCCCGATTTTCTGTTTTCATACTGTCTAAGGCCTACCTGTCTGTTTTTGTAGTATATTGGCATTTTTTGACAGGTTTATCACAAAAAAGTGCATCTCCTTTGTTGGAAATGCACCTCCACATGAAAGCATTATAGCATGGCGTTGGTTAAATTGCAAGTTTTATTGCCTCTAAAACAAAAATTCCTGCCGTATTACTTCCAGCAATCGTTGCGCCACCGTTCTCGTCTCCGACCGAAAATAATTATCCCGCACATACTGTTCCCGTACTTTGGACAAAAAATCTCCATCTTTGAGCTGACCTGACAAAAAATCTGTCAGGCTCTTTAAATCCCACGTCTGTCAAAACACACCATGCGTTTCTATTTCTATTTTCCCCCTTGTAGTTACCGCGATTGGCTTATTGGTAAGCAGATAGCTTTCAATAATGCCAGAGAGATCGCTCACAAGTAAATCCGATGCAAATACGGCGGGCCATTGCGATATTTGCGTATCCAGGTACAACCGATCCGCCGAAAAACCGTTTATCATTTCCATGATTTTGGCATAGCATCCATACTGCTTCAATGTCTGAAAAAACAAGAGATGCGGCCTCCATAACAAAAAGAAATCATCCCCTGCTGTAATATACTCCAAAAATTGCTGTCCATATTCCAAAAATATTCCGCCATCCGCATGCTCCTTCCCCAATATAAAACTTGTATTCCAAAAAAGAACCTTTCTTCCGCCGGCCCGCTGTTTTATAATCCGAATTGTCTCCTGTTCCTTTTCCGACAACATTTTGTGCGACACGTCAAATTTCGGATGACCGATTTCCAGTTTGTTTGTATTGTGAAATGCATTTTCATCATAAAACCGCCCATATTCCTTATTCCATACCATGCTCTTCCATGCATAATAGTGCACCGGCTGACGAAACATCAGCGTTTTCCTAAAATCATGCAAGCCTGCCAATGCCATATTATACGGAATGTATATAATATGAGGACATACAAATTTAATTTCTCTCGCACACCATTTTCCGGTTTCCGCTTCATATGGCTTGCACAAAAACACAAGATCCGGACAACTGACAGCAAGGTCATAACTGTCTGCCCCCAATACCTTAAAATCACTATCCGTCCAGTTTTCCCACTCTGTCTTTTGCTGCCAACGTAAACTACTTCTGTTTCATATTGATCCTGCCAGCCGGTCATCAGGTCATAAATACTCTTATAACAGGATACCCACAAATACTTTTCTACAACCAAAAAAACGGCTTTTATTTTTTTGCGATATGGAATATGTTTTGCCAGTTGCTTCAACCTGTACTTTACAAAATAATTCTGCAAAAAAATTTTTCTTATCCGCGACAATAACTGTAAAAAAGCTCTGTCAGCGGTCGAAAGTCCCCAAACACTTTGCCTTCCTTTTGTCGCAATTTCCCTGGAATACTCCTCTATATATTTCAGATGATCCGCCCGTTTCTCCGTATGCCGTATAAAATCTTCCAATATTCGGGCAGCCTTTTTCCCATCTGCATGGCTCAACTCCCATTTTACCCCCCCCACACTCTAAAAAACAGTTGTTTTCATAATCACTCACCATATTTGTGCAATCCTGCTTATCTTTTTCAAAACAGTGGAACATCGGCCACTCACACATACGGATTTCGCACTCCTCATGCTGATAGAGATATTGTAAAATCATATTTTCCAATGCATCGTATTTTTGCACGGAACGAAACCGCATAGATTTTACAAAATGTTCAGGCAGCAAAACCGGACCACGCACGCCGCATATTTTATGCAGGACATCCGCCATCGAATCGGCTGCCATCCTGCGAATATCCCCTGTATATGTATCATCCGCATCATACATCACACAAGTACCTAAAAGAAACGGCTGCGTCCCATACAGGTCGATACAATCATGCAAAGCCTGCGTATCGTAAAATCTGCAGCCATCCAAAAGTAAAAGCAGACTTTCCCCGGACATGTGATCGCAGACATATTTCAGATGCTTTTGCTCGGATGTCTGGTTGTACGCTTCATTGATTTTAATGTTTTTTACATTTCCCGGACTGTGTGCGTTTAACACACGGATCACCGCATCCAAAGGCGTATCCCTGTCATTTACCGAAATAATAAGCTCCAGTTTTGGATAGGTCTGCGCCAGAATCCCGTTTAACACCTCTATGGTCTGCCGTACGGTATAGCGGCCAAGCAGCGCTATTGTAATCAATGGATACTCTTGCATGCCATATCCCTCCTGTAATATTTTTATAACTTATCCGAACGGACACGCTCCAGCTGCTGTGCATCTTCCATATCCCACTGCCGAAGCCGTTTCGTATTTTTTCTGCATTTTACCGCATGTGTGTTTCTGTTTTTTTCATTACCTATCAACGTCTGCAGCCTTTTTTCATAAACATTCCAGTTGAATATCCGCTCCGAACACTTCCATGCTTTCTTAGATAATTGCGGCAGCTTTCCGTATGTACTTCATACCCAAGTTGTATGAACAGTCTGATATTTTGCATATTAAACTGGTCAATCATAGATGCTACCGAAGCAAGCACCAATACTTTCTTTTTTGTCATCGCACACTGCTTCCTTACCTGATTTACCGCTCTTATTCACGCGTTCTCATAATATCAGCGACCGATTTCATAATTCTGATATACATCGAATAGCTGTCGTCATCTTTTGACTCCGTCTTCCCCCACATCCCCTGCATCGCAGTTTCAGATGGCTGCATTGCGCCAAAGAGCAGCGCATCCGCATTGATTTCCAGCTCTCTGCATAGACTAACAAACGTATCCATGCTCATTTTCCGTGTTCCCCGTTCAATATGTCCCATAAAGTTCAGACTGATACCGCATTTTTTTGCAAGCTTATCCTGTGACCATCCCTTTGTCTTCCTGATCTGGCGGATTCTTGATCCCATTTTTGCATAATCTGATTCGTGCATCGTCTGCCCTTCTTTCTATTAAACTCATTTTGTGTCCGGATAGGATGCTGACTACGATTGTAAAGCATAACAATTCTATAGAAATTGTTTTCTTTTCACAAAATTCCCTTTATTTTCTTCCTTTTTCGCGTGTACCCGTATGCAAAACGTATCCGGTCATAATCGTATCATATTTGGTTCAGACAAATTATGTATTGGCATTCAGGATGACGGCACAGTAGTATGTATCGTAGATGTTCTATTTACAGAACATATTAGCCGATACATAAAAATTTATCATATTGTTACAAGTATCGTTTAAAGTAATCAAAAAGCAGTGCGTTAAGTAAACCGCACTGCTTTTATAGTTCTTTTATGCACTTGCATGTACTTCACATTCATCTTGCAAGCAGTCCTCAAAATCATAGAAATCAGGATTATTGATGCTTCCTTTATTTGTTCCTATGATGCTCCCACTACTGTCAACATATCCGGAGCTTTCATTTCCCTCTATTATCTTTCATTTATAACCATATTCGGCAACCTATTTTTCAGACAGCTCCAGCGGAACGATTGTAAGCGTTTTTCCCATGGATACCAGCAATTTTAAAATTGTTGATAACTGGGGATCCGTTTTTCCGCTTTCCATCCTTGCAATTACAGACTGCTTAACTCCTGTCATATCCTCCAATTCCCTCTGCGATATATGCTTTTCTTTTCTGGTCTTTATGATCTCTCCAACCAGCTTAACCATCAAATCATTTTCGGCAATTTCTTCCGCCGTATAATGCTTCTTTCTGTATTCGCTCCAGCTTTCTCCTGCTGGGGATATTTTCTTTACATTATCCATCTTCCCTGCTCCTTTTCTTGAAATCTTCCATGAACCTTTTCGCCTTTTCAATCTCTCTCTTTGGCGTCTTCTGCGTGCTTTTCATAAAGCAGCTTAACAAAATAAATGAATTACCGTCCCATGCAAAAAATAGAATCCTGTCTCTTAACGAACGTAGTTCCCATATTTCCCCATCCAAATGCTTAACATACGGCTCTCCCACTGCTGTCCCATACTCCATCAGTATTCCGATATATTGGTCGATTTTATTATATTTAATTCTTGCATCTTTGCTTTTTATGGATTTTTCTTCCAACTTATCAAGATATTCTTTCACTGGCTGATTTCCACTGGCATCCTGATAAAAATAATCCTAGTACATTATATTTTCTCCTTTATCTGTTTATACAATAGCTTATAAGCTCTCAAAAGTCAATATAAAAAGAGATTTGAATTTTTTCGAAGATGATATTGAATCATAGACGTCACGTTCGCAGCTCTCCCCGCACATGACGGTATGAAAAAAGCCCTGAAATATATCTGCTCCAAGGCTTTCATTTCCCTTTATGATCTTTTCATTATTTTTCTGCAAGCATAACCCTGCACCGCTTTTTATAACATGCAATCCCGTATTTCAGGATATTCTCTACCTCGTCGTCTTCAAGGTCATCTTCATACTTTGTATATTCGATTTGTCTTAATGCCCCTTTACAAGCTCCCTCCAGATCTCCGTCGTGTGCATATTTCACTTCTATGATGATCCCCATATCCCCAGTATCCGGTTCTGCAAGGATATCCGCATAACCCTCTCCCATTTCCCGGTTGGAAGAAATCCCCCATCGGGTTTTCACTCCTAAAATTCCTAGAAGAACACCATGATAAAAATTTTCTTTCATCTCTGTTCTTATGGCCGTATCACGGATACTGATGGTCTTCCTTAAATATTCTGTGAAAATCTTCTCCACATTTTCCGCGTCTCCATTCCGCAGAGCATCACAGAAACGGTTCAGCATATCCCCGTCTTCCCGGACATTCTCCTTAAAGAATTCCATGATCTGAGTCTCAAAAATATCCCGGATTTCCAAATTGGGGATTGCCAGTTTCATCTGTCTCCTTTCCGCTTTTCCACGCTGAGTCAGATATCCGGTGGTAAAAAGCAGACTCCAGATATTATCAATCGTCTGGTAAATCTCCGAATATGTGAGCTCCTGATGAATTTCTTTCATAATGACTTCCCCTGCCACCAGACGCTCAATCTCCCGTTTGGTCGTAGCATTTGCCGATTCTTCTATAAACCGTTTCACCACATCATTACTGCTGGTATTGATCCAATAGTTTTCCGGCTGTACATGAGGCTCGCTTCTGATCCTGTCGCAATGGTTCAGCACATCCCAAGGGCAATACACTTCCTTATTTCCGAACTGATAGCCGTCATACCACCTTTTTACTTCTTCATAATGATCCGATACACTATAATACTCCAGAAGGTCTTTCACTTCTTTGTCTGTAAAACCGAAATATTCATCAAAACGCTCATCTGCAATCGTCAGCACCTTCAGATTATTTAGCCCTGTAAAGATACTCTCCTTTGAAATTCGAAGGCACCCGGTCAGCACAGCTAATTTCAGACTATTGTTTGTTTTGAGCGTCTCTCCCAATAGGCTTCGGATCAGGGAGATCATCTGGTCATAATACCCCTTCTCATGAGCCTTTGCCAAAGGGACATCATATTCATCAATTAACAGAATTACCTTTGTACCATGATGCTTCTCCAGCAATTCCGATAGGACTCTCAGGCTATTACAAAATACCGCTTCCGACATATTATCATCCAGAAGTTTACGGTATTCCGCTTTGTCCTGTTCACTTAAGACATCACTCTCCAAAAGATATTGTACTTTTGCAGGAACTCTTTTCATAATCTGGACTGCCATTTCAAATGCCATTTCATAGTTTCGTGCTTCAATCCCTTTCAGGGAAACTGAAATAACCGGATATTTCCCCATATATTCCTCACAAAGCGCAGTTTCTTTTGAGATATCCAGCCCGTTAAAAATACTCTTATCCCCATCCAATGAGAAAAAGTGTTCCAACATGCTCATATTTAATGATTTCCCAAATCTTCTGGGACGGGTGAACAGATTCACCGCTCCCCAGTTATGAAGTAATTCGATAATAAGCCCTGTCTTATCTATATAGTAAAAATTTTCTTTCCTGATTTCTTCGAAATTTTCAATCCCTATCGAAAGTTTTTTCTTTCGCATCTCCATCTCTTTCCACGCTCCTTAAGCCATTGCCTGACTTAGATTATTAAATACATTATAGCAACTAAGCAGCGGTTTTTCCATAGAAATCTTCCGGTTCCCGAAGCTCCCAGTCATCACTCCCTTTATACTGTCCCTGCCACATGCCTTCTTCATCTGTATCCCACGTTGCACGGCTGCAGCTTAAGGAAAATTCATCGCAAGTTTTTCGGGCATTCCGGGCCATATGCATTACAGGTCCTGCATGCATGCCCATAATCCTCCCTGCAGTCAAAACGTATCAACTTGTCCCACGAATATTATGTGATACTGCAGCAAGTATTTATACTCATAGGGCATGATATGTCTGTTTTTAGATTTCCATGTCCCCATAATGCAAGTATAACATAAACCACTACTTTTGACTACCTTACCCCACCGTCTAAAACGGTAAACGCAAGCTTATATGTGTTCCCATCTTTTTCTATCTTGATGCATAAATGAGTTCTTCAGGATTGTTTCTTAGAATCTCCACAATCCGACATTTTGATAAAATTACTTTTCTTTGTAAAATATGATTCTCTTATAAAACACAAAATTCGCTACATAATTTGTCTATAACTTCTCTAACAGTAAAAAGGGAAACTAAACCGTTCCCCTCTAATCACAATATCTTCAGCTTTTTTAGCCAGGTACATCTGACGAACCCCTCACAATTTCTTCAGTTTTTATTTTAGCCAGGCACGTTCTTCCTCCTTCGGTCCTGCCGCTTCTTTAATTATAAAAACTACCCGTTATTCTTCGAACGCTTATCCAGCTCTTTTATGTATTCATCAAACGCATATATCTTATCTTCTCCCACAAAACGGAACTTTTCCCTTGTACCCATATAAGTTGACTTTACCATATCGGTTAGGGACATTTTCTTGCTTTGATTGCTTTGTACCTGCCTGTTAACAGACTCCATAAGCTCTTCTTTCGTCCAAACCTTTCCGACAAAAGAAGGTGTTGTGTAAAGTCCAATCCCTTTTACATTCATCGCATTCAATCCTCCATTCTTTTGATGAGGCAGCCCATCTGTCGTTCCGGACTGCTTCTGCTCTCTAAAAAAGTCCGAGCAGCTTCTTACTTCCATTTTTCAAACACGCTCTAACTTCCTTGGTCAAATTTCATGCCGACCTTCACCTCCTTTCCCGCTTTTCTATTTCAAAGGCTGCATATAAATTTTCATCTTTATGGACCTGCCGATACCAGATAAAAATGCTTATACGGTACCGTATCCACCATAGGATGATTGATTCCGTGAAGCTGACAGCCATCTTCCCCATAACATGTCCCATGATCCGAACAGCAAATAACAAACGCATTCTCTCTGTACGCTTTCCAGGCATCAAACAACCGCCCCAGCTGGCCGTCCACATATCGAAGCGCTGCCGCATGGCTTTCAGGACTGTCGTGAGCCGCACCATCCAGATAAAAATAGTTCGGATAATGAATGGCGTCCACATTCAGATATAAAAAAAGTTTCCTGTCTTTTGACAGGGACGCTATTCTTTTTAAAATAAAATCTACCTGATTTTTTGTGCTTTCTTTTACGGCACATCCGAACGAAGGATTCCAAAAACTGTTCTGAAAATATCCCGAAAATACTTTTCCGATGTCCGAACGCTTGTCAAAAAAAGATACTCCGCCCACACACCACGTATCGTACCCGTCTTTTGCAAGTCCTTCCATAATCGTACTGCCGGAAAAAGCATAAGCGCCTTCCGGCACCTTTCTGCGCAGTCCGATTGCGGTAGGATAAAACAGCAATTCCCGATCCGCCTGATTTTTTATATCATACCTGCAGGGTAAAAATCCTGTAAACATCGCATGATGTGAAGGATATGTAAAATTTCCGGGAGCCTGACATTTCTCCCACTTGCCATAACTGTTTAAAACCCGCGTTGTGTCAGCCGCTTCTTCCTGAATCGCCACATCATAGCGCAGCGCATCCAGACAAATGAATAAAATATCCATCTTTCCGACTATATTTCTCATATCAATTGCAGGCATTGCATCGTTCCTCCGCTGTTATTTGCAACTATTATACTTCAATTATATTTTGTTGTCAAATACCTGGAAATGCTTTCTTCGTTCCCTTTATCCATTGTTTTTGAGTATTAAAAGACTGCCGCATGAAAGACGAACATCCATATCTTTCATGCGGCAGTCTTATTTCATCCTTTATGTCAC
The DNA here is from genome assembly GCF_000364225.2 of Eubacterium plexicaudatum ASF492. Taxonomy (GTDB): domain Bacteria; phylum Bacillota; class Clostridia; order Lachnospirales; family Lachnospiraceae; genus Eubacterium_J; species Eubacterium_J plexicaudatum. Next base: position 58,467 of record NZ_AQFT02000001.1, on the reverse strand, counting down.
AGTATTCCATAGCGTACTGTTTTATGACATACTGTTTTTATCGCACACTGTTTTTATCGCATACCATTTTGGTATCAACTATTTTATACCAAACTATTTTGCATCAAACTGTTTTATATCATATGATTCTTATTCGATTGCAATATACTTGCTTTCTTCTATTTCAGGTTTTACTTCTTTCTTCGGTACGGATACTTTCAAAATACCATCTTCAAATCTGGCTTTAATATCTTCCTGTGTAACCGCATCTCCTACATAAAAGCTTCTGCTGCAGGAACCATAGTATCTTTCCCGACGGATATATTTGCCGTCCTTGTCTTTTTCTCCGGACTCTTTACCTGAAGATGCACTGATGGTCAGATAACCTTCCTTTAACTCTGCCTGAACGTCTGACTTTTTAAATCCCGGCAGATCAATATCCAGTTCGAAACCATTTGCTGTTTCTTTGATATCCGTGCGCATCACATTGCTTGTCGGTGTATTATACCGCATCAGTGATTTTGACGGGCGGGTAAAATCATTAAAAAATTCATCAAATAAATTTTCTCCAAAAATACTAGGCATTAACATAGGTCATTCCTCCATTTCTTATATTAGCCGGTGTCTTTCCGTTTACCGGTCAGTGCTTTGTTTTGCTTACAAGTATGTTATAACACTTTTATTAGCACTCGTCAATAGTGAGTGCTAATAATTTTTGTGAACTTTTTGTGAAGTCTGACAATTAGACGTTGCAGCACTGCCATACTATCATATCCGGATACGGGACGAATTATCCAACCTGGCTGAAATCCCGCTCATTTTCATCTTTTTACAAAAAAAGAACGGTAAGTATAATTTCTTCCGTTCTTTTACCTTGTTACTGTTCACTCCGTTTCAGTAACAGACAAAAATCCATGCAAAATTTGCTTCGCAAATGGATTTTTGCTTTCAAGCCGTACGTCTTCTCACGGAATGCGCAGCTCAGCGCATTCCTGACCTGTGAACAGTAACTTTACCTTCTCTTTCTGTTATCTGATTCCACTTCCGAAAGAAGCTTGCGTGCCAGTCGAATCCCCGCCTGTTCCGCCTGCTGTTTTGGTACGGTAATCGTACCTTTTCGCGTCTCACAGCCCTGACCGGATGCAATCAGGCCGGTAAGCGTCATTTCATTTCCGTCAATGGAGGCATATGCCGCCGTCGGCGATGCACATCCTCCTCCCATGGCGCTTACAAAGCTTCGTTCCGCCAATGCCTGCCATTCGGCATCCCGATCAAAAAAACCTTCCAAAACAGTCCGGTCAAAATCCTTACTGCCCTGCACTGCCAATATTCCCTGTCCGGCAGCGGGAACCATCTGCCCGCAAGAATACCACTCGCTGATTCGATGTTCCAGGCCAAGCCTGCACAAACCGGCTGCCGCAAGTACGAGTGCGCCATATGCTCCCTCATCCAGCTTTTTCAGACGTGTCAGAATATTTCCCCGAACAGAGCGAATCTCACAGTCCGGATAAAGCTGCGTAAGCTGTATGCGTCTTCTCGGACTGGAAGTGCCAAGCGGCCTGTCCGGATCTCGTTTTGTACATCCCTGTGGCAGTACAAGCACATCCCATGGCGTTTCCCGATGCGAATAGCCAAGAATCGGAAAGTCCTCCGATACATCCATTGGAATATCTTTCAGAGAATGCACCGATAAATCCGTACGGTTTTCATATAAGGCCATATCCAACTCTTTTACGAACAGGCCCTTTCCTCCGATCTCATACGGATTTCTGTCCAAAATCCTGTCTCCGGTCGTTTTCATTTTTACAAGTACGACCTCATACTCCGGATGATTTGTCCGAATATGCTGCTGCAGCAGCTCTGCCTGTGCAACTGCCAGAAGGCTGTCCCGCGTTCCGATACGAATGATCTGTTTCATAATTTTCCTCCGATCAGCAGTTCGATTGCCCGTCGTTACCATACTGCCTGCGCAGTCCTTTACTATATGCCGCTACTTTTTTATGATCTGCGTCCGTACTTGTAATCCCGATCACAAGTCCGTCCTGCTCCACAAGCGCCGGAAAATAAAAATCGCACTGTCTGCTGTCCGAAGCGTTGTTGACCATGATCTGTTTCTGCCTGCATTCTTTACAAATCATTCGATTCACCTGCTTATCATTTGTTGCCGCAAGTACAATATGTGCATTCTGCCGGCAAATTTCCCCATACGCATACATTCGCTGTTCGATCACCAGCTGTTCGGGATAATTTTTGCAAAGCACCCACAATTCCTCCCGAATCTGCGGCGCAACAACAGATACATACGCTCCAAAACGCAAAATTCCGGTAATACGCCGAACTGCAATCGTTCCTGCGCCATATACCAGAATCTTTTTTGATTTAAATTTACAAACAGCGGAAAATACGGCTGCATTCCGAACAACCTCCAAAATTTATTTTTTATTTAATATCTAATGCGTTCCAGAATTTCCAGGCACCTCAGCAGTTCTTCCGGCTCCAGTTCATCCCGCAGCGCAAACAGCATTTTATCCACGACTTTTTGTGCGCTTTCCTTTAGCAGCTCTGTCACCTGCTCCTGTTGCGACTGCTGCAGACCTCCGGTTACACGCCCCATGCGCCAGCAAATCTCCTCTGCCGCCTGCCCGCCAACCTGCCGTATTCTTGGAATGAAATCCCTGCATTCATACCAGTCTTTGAATTCCGCCAGCTTCAGCTCCAGAATCTGTTCTGCGGCCGCCTTCCGCGCACACAGTTCTTCCCGCAGCGCTTCATTCTGAAAAGCATCTATATCATACAATGTAACGCCTTCCAACTGAGCAATCTCTTCTTCCATGTCCCGTGGAACAGCCAGATCTATAAAAATCTGTTTTCTGCAATGTCCTTCTCTTGCCTGCATCAGCTGTTCTTTTCGAATCGTAAGATTCGGACTGACAGTCGCGGAAAGAATCAGATCACAAAAAGGAACATGTTCATAACGTTCCCCATAATGAATTCTATCGCACCCTTTCGGAATTTCCACGATTCCGCTTCGATACTGACGTACGGTTACCGTTACCAATGCCCCTGCATCCCGCAGCGTTTCCGCTGCAAGCTTTCCCATCTGTCCGTTGCCGATTACAAGACATTTTTTTCCTTTACATTCAAATCCTTTTTTTTCAATGGCTGCCAGCGCGCTATGTACAGCAGACACATTCCCATGAGCCGCCGGTGCTTTTGTTTTTACTTCCTTGCCCGCAGTTATCGCTTGGCGGAACAGGACTTCCAGAAGCGTATCCGTACAGTTCAGCTCCCGCGCCTTCCTGATTGCTTCCTTTATCTGTGTCAGAATCTGATCTTCCCCAAAAATTTTGGATTTCTGGCCCGCTGCCAGATAAAATAAATGCCGTACGGCTTCCAAAGATGTTCGAATCTTAAAATAAGACTTAAATTCTTGCTCCTGTCCTGTAAACGGCCTGATTTTCCCTAACAGCTCAGGCAAAGAAATTCCACATGGATCCATGCTGACGTAAAGCTCCATGCGATTGCACGTTGACAGCAGCACGCATCCCCGGACACCGGGCTGCCTGTTAATGATCTGCATCGCACGTTCTGCCTGCAGTGCCGTAAAGGAAAACTGCTCCCGTATTTTCACCCCTGCCGTACTATGATCAATCCCTATCATACAAATATTCATTCGATTCTGTCCTTACCAATCAGATCAATCAGCTCTGACCCTGCCACTGCTCCAGCACTTCGATTAATTTTTCATTTTCATCCCGGCCACGTACGGAAATCCGGTAATATCCCTGCGGCATTCCTTCCAGATTGCTGCAGTCACGCAGCATAATACCGCGCATCATGGCAAACGCATGCAGTCCCGGACGGCTTTTAAAAAAGACAATATTTCCTTTTCCTTTTGTATTTTCCATACCGATCCGGTCAAGCTGTTCCAATATCCAGACACGTTCTTTGATTGTCTCCTGCACGGTTCTTTGTATAAATGCATGCTCTTTTGTACATGCAATTCCTGCTTTTTTCGCTACCGAAGACACACACCATGGCTGTACGGCAGCGCGGAGCTGCTCCACCAATGCCTGATCCGTACACAACCCATAGCCCAGCCGGATTCCTGGCATCGCAAACATTTTCGTAAAATCCTTCACAATAAACAGTCGTTGATCCGCATCTTTGCCATGCATGGAAAACAACTGTGCGTCTTCTACAAAATCCAAATAACATTCATCCAGAATCAAAACGGTATCGGTCTGCATACAGCGCTCCAATACTTGATCCGGAAATGACCGGTCATATAACACGGCGGTCGGATTATTCGGATTACATAAGAATACAAGATCCGTGTCTTGTGTAATATGCCCTGAAAAATCATTCGGATCAATTCGAAAACCGTCCTCTTCTTTCGTATAATAATATTCAATTTCGCACTGCGCCATTGAAAGCGGCCGCAGATATTCCTCAAACCCCGGCGCCGGAATCAGCGCTTTTTTCGGCTGCAAGGTCTGCACCAGACTTTTTACAACTTCGGAAGCGCCACTATTGCAAAATACATGTGACGGCTCCACACCTTCCCACTGCGCAATGTGCTCTTCCAGCGTGCCGCTTTGCTCCTGCGGATTTTGCACAGCTGCCATCAGGCCGCTTCTTGCTGCCTGCATGACCGGATCCGGAATACCCAGAAAATTTATATTTGCCGAAAAATCAATACAAGTACTTTGAAAAAAACATTCCCTCCGTGCTGAATCATGATCTGCTCCTTTCTGCTATATTTCCCAACAAATCTGAAAGCGTCATACTAAGCTGCCGCGGGTCAATCGGTTTTGCCACATGCGCATTCATTCCTGCATCCAGCGCTTCTTTTACATCTTCCGCAAAGGCATTTGCCGTCATAGCTATAATCGGAATCTGTGCGGCATCCGGCCTGCTCAGACTACGAATATGTTTCGTGGCGTCATACCCGTTCAGAACCGGCATTTGAACGTCCATTAGAATCGCATCATACCGGTCCGGTTCGCAACGCTCAAATTCTTCAACTGCCAGCTGTCCGTTCTCAACAACTTTGCAGGACGCATCCTGCATGGACAATATTTCACTCAGTATTTCCGCATTTAACTCCACATCTTCGGCGACAAGAAAATGTCTGCCTGCAAGTGCATTCGCTGCCGGATCCTTTTTTCCGTCTTCCGGATTTTCCCACAGCTGCCGCAGCCGTTCTCTAAAGTTCACAACAAAAAACGGTTTTGGCAAAAATCCACTAACTCCTGCATGGACCGCCTGATCTTCAATCTCGGACCATTCGTAACCGGTCAGTACAAGTACCGGCACCTCTTTCGGCACAATTTTTCGAATCATGGAAGCTGTCTCCATTCCATCCATCTGCGGCATCTTCCAGTCTATCAGTATTACCTGATAATCAAAGTTGCGCCCTGCGGATTTTTGCAGCATGGAGACTGCCTCTTCCCCATTGAGTGTATAATCAACCCGTACATCCATATCGGCCATCAGATTTACAATATTTTCACATACTTCCGGCTCGTCATCCACAACCAGAATACGGGAAATCCCATACTGTTTCCAGAATTTTGCATCCACACGTTCATCGGACACACTCAAATCCAGTTGTATCGTAAACGTACTTCCTTTGCCGGGCTCACTTTCCACCTCAATCGTACCATTCATCATTTCCACAATATTTTTTGTAATCGCCATCCCAAGCCCGGTACCCTGTACGGTCCGTGTCGTATCATTATCCGCTCTTGTAAAAGCATCGAAAATCTTCTCACAGTATTCCTTTGTCATCCCGTATCCATTGTCTTTAACGGTGATTGTCAAATGCTGTATGTTTTCCCGAATCTGCCCCGTTCCTTCTACCCGAAACTCAATCCGTCCGCCTTCCTGTGTATATTTTACAGCGTTCGACAGCAGGTTCATCAGCACCTGATTGATCCGCATCTCATCTCCGATCAACTGTTCACGCTGCAGTCCGCTGACATGTACATCAAATGTCTGCTTTCTGGCATTCGTCTGCGGACGAATAACCGTATCTACGGCCGCCACCATATCGGCAAGTTCAAATTCACTGACATTCAGCGCCATCTTGCCGCTTTCAATCTTGCTGATATCCAATATATCATTGATCAGACTCAGCAAATGCTGGCCGGATGCCGTAACTTTACGTGTGTATTCCCTTACCTTTGCCGGATTTTCCGCATCACGCATCAGCAGCGCGGCAAATCCGATAATTGCATTCATTGGCGTGCGGATATCATGACTCATATTTGATAAAAATATGGATTTTGCTTTGTTGGCTGCTTCTGCCGAAGCCAGTGCTTCTTCCATCTGGCTGATACACGCTTCGTACTCCATACACTTTTTTCGTGCCGTTTTATATAAAGCTCTCTGATAGCCCACACATGCAATTGCCGCACAGAAACTTGTGGCAACTATAAGCACGATACGTAAATCTTCCTCCGATTTTCGGGTTATAAAAAAGATTCCCGCTAAAAAAATGAAAAAACTGGCAATTCCGATTTTTCCGATCAGGGGCCGTCCTGTATAAATATTTTCTGTTTTATTTTCCATCTTTGTTACCTCTACACCTGAATTTCTTATGCAGTGCAGCATTGTTGCTGAAATAAAAAGTTTCCAAATAGAGATATTATAACATCCCTGCACTACAATATCAAGAGTTCGCAAAATATCGAACTTTTTTCGTAAATTTTTATAAAAATGAAATGTATCTTTTCTAAATTTATGCAAATGATTGTCCAAAGACTTTACACCTTTTGTGTAATCTGGTATGATGAGACTATCGCAATATACATAACAAAACGAAAGAAATCCAGCACTTTGCCGCAGGCGAATTTTCCATGTGCTGGATTTGTTACTGCACAATTCACGGTTTTGGCTATTTCGGAAAGGAGATTTTATGGACCAAAAAGAAAAAGCAATTCAAATGCACAAAGAATGGAATGGAAAATTAGAAACGATATCAAAAACACCTGTCAGAACAAACGAAGATCTTGCCATCGCCTATACGCCCGGCGTCGCTGAGCCATGCAAACTGATTGCCGAAGATCCTTCTCTTGCTTACACTTATACAATCAAGTCCAATACCGTAGCCGTAGTATCTGACGGCAGCGCCGTACTGGGACTTGGCAACATCGGTCCATATGCCGCAATGCCGGTTATGGAAGGCAAATGTGTACTCTTTAAAGAATTTGCAAACGTCAATGCCGTACCGATCTGCCTGGATACACAGGATACCGAAGAAATTATCAAAGCGGTCAAAAACATTGCGCCCGGTTTCGGCGGCATCAATCTGGAAGATATTTCCGCTCCCCGCTGCTTTGAAATTGAATCCCGTCTGAAAGAACTGCTGGATATTCCGGTATTTCACGACGATCAGCACGGTACGGCTATTGTCGTGCTTGCCGGCATTATCAACAGTCTGAAAGTAACCGGTAAAAAGAAGGAAACATGCCGCGTGGTTGTCAACGGCGCAGGTTCTGCCGGAATTGCAATTACGAAACTGCTGCTTTCTTATGGATTTACAGACGTTACGATGTGTGACCGCCATGGAATCATCGGAAAAGACTACCCGGACCTGAACCCCGTACAGACAGAAATGGCCAAAGTTACCAACCTCTCCGGCGTTTCCGGAACGCTTGCAGATGCCATGAACGGTGCGGATATCTTCATCGGCGTTTCCGCTCCGAATATTGTAACACCGGAAATGGCATCTTCTATGAACAAGGATTCCATTTTATTTGCAATGGCAAATCCGGTGCCGGAAATTATGCCCGATGTGGCAAAAGCAGCCGGCGTCAGAATTGTCGGAACCGGCAGAAGTGACTTTCCAAATCAGGTGAATAACGTTGCTGCCTTTCCAGGCATTTTTAAAGGCGCACTGGAATGCCGCGCAAAACAGATTACAGAAGAGATGAAACTGGCTGCTGCAAAAGCCATTGCAGGACTTGTATCCGATGAAGAGCTGAATGAAGAGCATATTATGCCGCAGGCTTTTGATCCGCGTATGGCGCAGGTTGTCAGTAATGCGGTAAAAAATAACTATCGGAGTCACTCCGGCTGCTAACACAAGGAGGTTCTTGATTATGGCTGAACCAATTACTTTATATAAGCTGATGATATTGTCTATGTTAGACCACTCTGAAGCGCCTTTGACCAATACCCTGTTATCCGATTTTTTTCTCGGAAAAGAATACACTACTTATTTTACACTGCAGGAAGCGCTCCATGAGCTGAACGAAGCACAGTTTATTCAGCAGGAAGCTTCTCACAACAATGTCGAATATTCCATTACCCCTGCCGGTCAGGAATCGCTGCATTTTTTGAAAACAAAATCAATTCCGAAATACAGGCAGACATGAAACAGTATATCGCAGAACATAAGCTGCTCATTGAAAATGCTACTTCTGCCGTAGCCGATTATTACGTTACGCCTGAAAAAAAATATGCGGTGCACTGCCAGCTTCGTGAGAAAGGAATCCCACAGCTGGATCTGACGCTGAATGTAAGAAATAAAGAACAGGCGGAAGCTATCTGTTCAAACTGGAAAAAACAGACGGACGACATTTACATGCTGTTGATTGATCAACTGCTGAAATAACGCCTGTCGATGTACACAAACAGAGCCGGACAAAGCAACTGTTTTCGTATGCTTTATCTGGCTCCGAACGATACAAACCGTTTTCTATGCAATTATTTCCTATGCGCTTGTTTTTTCTTTGTAAGATTTTTTGTACGCTTTTGTGCATGCGTCTTCTTTTTCTCACCGAATATCCAAACGTTCCTAGCTGTCTGCCAAGCTCATAATAACCGCCATGAGAATATGCGATCAGACCGCTGCGATCTAAGTGCAGTCTTCCGGTTTCATCCAGCAATGCATCGTCTACCGCTACATTTACAACTTCCGCAAGAAACAGATCATGGCTTCCAAGCGGTTTGATTTCCGTAACTTTGCATTCGATATTAACCGGACTTTCCGCAATACCGGGACAGTTTACTGCCATTGAATCACAGGGCGTAAGTCCCGTTTGGGCAAATTTATCCGTATCCCTTCCGGAGCAGACACCACAGTAATCCGTAGCTGCGGCAAGTTTTTTTGTCGTAAGATTTAGGACAAACTCACGCGTATCCCGGATCAATGCATACGAATAACGCTTTTTTTGTATGGAAATGGATACCATAGCCGGATCGGAGCAGATCGTTCCTGCCCATGCAATGGTAATAATATTTGGCTTTTCGCCTTCCCTCTGACAGGTTACCATGACTGCCGGAACCGGATAAAGCATATTCCCCGGTTTCCAATTCTGTTTTGACATCCGTACAATCCTCCCGCATGCTTTCCGTCTGCCGCCTCGTATTTACTGATTGGCAATTGCGTCCAGCAGCTCCGGAATCAGCTGCTTCTTTCTGGAAACTACGCCGCGAAGCCGGAATCCATCGTTGATTTTCTGCTTATAAAAGGCTTTTTCCACCGCTTCATCGGCACCTTTCCCCAGACAGATCAGTTCCGTAGATTCATTTAAAATATCGGTCAGCATAATAAATACCATATTCAGCTTACGCTCTTCCATAATTGTCGCCTGATACGGGAGTACGCGCTCTTTTACTTCATCCAGTTCTTCCCGGCTCATCGCACTGATCTGGCTGACGCCAAACAGGATTTCTCCTGCCGTAAACGTCTTGAAATCCTGATAGCAGATCTCTTCTGCTGACTTTGACTGAAAATTGCTTCCCGCGCGGAACATTTCATTTGCATGCCGCTCCATATCAATACCGGCTATTTCCGCCAGTTTTTCGGCCGCCTGCTTATCTAATTCCGTACAGGTTGGAGAACGAAACAGCAGCGTATCGGAAATAATTGCCGAACAAAGCAGCCCTGCAATCGGCTTTGTAATTTTAACCCCTTTTTCCATATACATCTGATAGATAATCGTAGAAGTACATCCAACCGGCTGATTGCGAAACATAACCGGTACCGGTGTTTCCAGACTTCCGATCTTATGATGATCAATAATTCCCAAAATATCCGCATTATCAATGCCATGGACAGCCTGCTGCCTTTCGTTGTGATCTACCAGTACAATCCGCTTTTTCTGCATATTCAACAGATTTCGTCTGGAAATCATGCCAATATAACAGCCGTCATGATCTAAAATCGGAAAATCTCTGTGCCTCGCTTTGGACATCACTTCTCTTACATCATCCACATAATCTTCTATATCAAACTTTTTCAGATTTTTAGTGCGCATAAACTGCTTGATCGGCATACTCTGCATAATAAGACGGGATACGGTAAACGGATCATAAGGCGTACTGATAATGACACATTCCTTATCCTGCGCTTCCGATAAAATCTGCTTGGATACCTGCGTCCCTCCACATATGATCAGACAGCTGGCATTGTGCTTTAAGGCGCATTTCTGCATACTTTCCCTGTCGCCAAGGATAACCAGATCATCTTTTTCCATACTTTCTTCTGCCATTGGCAGACTGTCCGCGGCTACGATTACTTTTCCGCGTATGTATCGACCATGTTCGTTTCCTACAAGAATCGTACCATTAAGCGTTTCAATCATATTTTATATGGCGTACGTGCTTCGGCCAGTATGCGCGTATCGAGCACATCCATATAGGACTCGGCAATATCTCCATTGACAATGAGTCCGAGCAGTTCATTCCCATCATCGGTAATAGGCAGCGTGACGACTTTACTCGTCGTCATCAGCTCCCACGCCCGTTTCAATGAAATACTGCTGCTTACGCCAATCGTACGCCGAAACGCAATATCTTTCAGCTGCGTACGTACATCATCCACATAAGCGGGTATTTTTACTTTAAACTTTCGTAAGACATATTTTGTCTCTTCATTCAGATTTCCTGCCCGTTTTGGCTCATATTTTGTTTCCGACAAATGATTCTGAAGATCTGCATACGCAATTGCAGCGCAGATCGAATCCGTATCCGGATTTCTGTGTCCGATCACCCAGACTGCATTTTCCTGTTCAAAATCCACTTAAATCACCCCTAAATCCATTAATAGCAATACGATTACCCCTGCCAAATCTAAAACACCGAATAAAATCAGCCAGTATATATATTTTTTTACCGGCTTCATACTCTTTTCGTTTACTCCGACCTTTTCAAACAACGGCTTCTGCTCTTCTATTAAATCTTTCATATTACGGAACACTTTTACATCTTCCGTATGAATTTTCTGCGAAAGCTCTTCTTTCAGCCCGGACACCTGTCCGTTAATCTCATCAATGGTCTGCCTGACTTCTTCGGACTGCTGCGACATCTGTTCCACTTCTTTATGAATCTGACGCCCGGCCTCCACTGTCATCTGTTCCATCGCTTTGCGGCTGCTGTCGGTAAGCGCTGCCAGTTCATTACGGTTTTCCTCTGACATGCGATTCATCTGCATTGTCATCTGGTCGAACTGCTCGGTCACATATCCTGTCATCTGGCTCATCCTGTCGGTAAATGCACCGGTCATTTCCAGAAAACTGTTTTTCGTATCCGCATTCATCCGGTTGATATTTTGCGACAGCTCCTGAAATGCGGTCTGCTGGCCGGTTCCCATCTGATCCAGACGGTCGTTAACCTGAGAAAAACCATCCCATGCGCCCTGTGCCATTGCTCCGATTTGATTGGTCACATCGGAATTCATCTGTGCATAGCCATCTTTTGTTTCCTGCTGCATGGACTGCATCTGCCGCATCAAATCCGCGCTCATCTGCTCCATACCGCCGCGCGTTTCCTGCGCCATAGCCCCAATCTGACTGCCTATGCCTTCTGTCATATATTCGATACCGCTGCGGTTTTCCCTTGCAATTGTCTCAATCTGACCGGCCATACCTGACGCCATCTGTTCCATACTGCTGCGGTTTTCCTGGCGCATCGCTTCTATCTGATTTGTCATACCTGACGTCATCTGTTCCATTCCGCTGCGGTTTTCCTGGCGCATCGCTTCTATCTGACTTGTCATACCTGACGTCATCTGTTCCATACTGCTGCGGTTTTCCTGCTTCATACGCTCAAACTGACTTGTCATATCTACCGTTAAACGGTCCATACTGCCATGTGTTTCCTGACGCACCGCTTCCATCTGTTCCGTGACACCGGTCGCCATTTGTGCTATCGTATCCTGTGTTTCCACGGTCATTCTGCCGATCCGGTCTGTCACATCCGCAGTCATATTGGCAATACTCTCTTTTGTCTCGCCTGTCATCGTTCCAATTTGGTTCGTAATCGTATCTGACATCTGTGATATTTTATTGGACGTCTGTCTGTTTAAATTATAAATCTGCGCAGAAGTATCTTCTGTCAGCCTGTCTACCGTTATCTGCAGCTGGGAAATCAACTGGTCCATCTGCTGTCCAACGCCCGTTATAAGCTGGTCTGCCTCTGTCTGGCGGGTTAAAATAACCTCCTCCAGTTCATTTGCCTGAACCTGCTTTTCATCTACAAGTAATTGCAGCTCTTGTACTTTCACTTCTCTGGAATCCAAAAGAGTCTGCAGCTGCTTAGCCTTTTCGCGGAACTCGTCTATTTGCTTTAGTAAATAATCTTCCTTTTTCATCGCACGCTGTCTCCGCTCTCTCTCCTGCTTTATCCTGTTCATTCCAAGAGCAGTATCATTACCCCTCTGATTCATATGGTTCTTCCTCCGCACAGTAAATACTGTATTTTATGGAAATGTTTCAATATATTTTATCATTTGGTGGCAACTTTGTAAACCGGATTTTCAAATTGGCAGGTAAATCCAAGAAAAAGCTTTCCGCACTCAAAAAACCGCTGCCCAAAAGCAGCGGTTTTTTGTATCTATCCTGTTAATCCGTATCGTTGATTGTTCTTATTTATAAAGCTCAACCAGTCTTTCCAGATGTGTATAACGAGCTTTTGCAGCTTCTTCGGACTGTTTGAACAGTTTCTCCGCACGATCCGGGAAGGATCTTGCAAGACGGCTGTAACGTGTCTCGTTGTTTAAGAAATCCTGATATGTGCCATCGCCTGGTTTGGATGCCAGTGTAAACGGATTCTTTCCTTCTGCCTTTAATGCAGGATTGAAGGAGAACAGATTCCAGTATCCGGCAGCAACTGCCTTCTTCATTTCATCCTGGCAGTGGTTCATGCCGCCTTTTACACCGTGCAGCTCACATGGAGCATAGCCGATGATCAGGGATGGGCCGTTGTAAGCTTCTGCTTCTGCAATTACTTTTACAGCGTGTGCCATGTTTGCGCCAAGAGCGATCTGTGCTACGTATACATAACCATAGCTCATTGCAATGTCTGCAAGGCTCTTCTTGCTTACGTCTTTACCTGCTGCTGCGAACTGACATACTTCACCGATATTGGAAGCTTTGGAAACCTGACCGCCTGTATTGGAATACATTTCCGTATCAAATACCATAACGTTTACATTTTCACCGGAAGCAAGCACGTGGTCTAATCCGCCGAAGCCGATATCATATGCCCAGCCGTCGCCACCGAAGATCCATACGGACTTCTTAGCAAGGTAATCTTTCTTGTCAATTGCTGCTGCCGCATCCGGACATCCGGCTGCTGCTGCTTTTTCCAGCTCGGCTACAAGAGCTTCCGTTGCAGGTGTATTTGCCTTTGTATCCTCTTTTGTTTCCATGAATTTTGCAAATGCATCTTTTAATGCAGCGTCTGCTTTGTCAGATTCCGCACATTTCTTAGCGCTTGCAATTGCCTGGTCACGAAGTACCTGCTGACCGATCTGCATACCAAGACCATGTTCCGCATTATCCTCGAATAAGGAGTTTGCCCATGCAGGTCCCTTTTGGGAATCTTTGTGTACCGTATATGGTGATGTAGCCGCAGGACCACCCCAGATGGAAGAACATCCTGTTGCATTGGAAATGTACATATGCTCACCAAACAGCTGTGTAATCAGTCTTGCGTAAGATGTCTCCGCACAACCTGCACAGGAGCCTGAGAACTCAAGCAATGGCTGGTTGAACTGAGAACCTTTTACGGTGTTGTCAGCTGGCATACCAGGCTTCTTGCCTACGTTTGCTACAAGGTAATCGAATACCGGCTGCTCTGCTGCCTGAGATTCCTGTGGTACCATTTCGATTGCACCAACCGGGCAGACAGTAATACATTCGCCGCATCCCATACAATCTAATGGAGATACGCTCATTGTATACTTGTATTCGCCGGCCTTTGGCTTCATATCGGCAAGCTTGATGTTATCCGGAGCTGCCTTTACTTCTTCGTCGCTTAACATAAACGGACGAATCGTTGCATGTGAACATACGAATGCACACTGGTTACACTGAATACACTTTTCAGCGCTCCATGTAGGAACGGTTACTGCCGTACCACGTTTTTCATATGCAGATGCGCCATGTTCGAACTGTCCGTCCGGGTTGCCCATAAATGCGGATACCGGAAGGCTGTCGCCATCCATAATAGAGATTGGCTCCATCAGTTCTTTTACCATCTTCACTGTTTCCGGACGTCCTGTTAATTCAGCCGGAGCCGGGTCTGGCTGTGGATTTGACCAGGAAGCAGGAATTTCTACTTTATGTACTGCGTCTACGCCGGCATCAATTGCTTTGTAGTTCATTTCTACAATCGCATCGCCTTTTTTGCCGTAAGACTTCTTAGCAGCCTGTTTCATAAAGTCTACCGCATCATCAATCGGCATTACATTTGCCAGTTTAAAGAATGCGGACTGTAAGATCGTATTGGTACGTTTACCCATACCGATTTCGATCGCTTTGTCAATTGCGTTAATCGTATATAACTGAATGTTGTTGTCAGCAATGTATTTCTTTGCTTCCGCATTTAAATGATGTTCCAATTCTTCATCGGACCACTGGCAGTTAATCATAAATACGCCGCCCGGCTTAACATCCTGTACCATCTTAAAGCCTTTGTTTACATATGCAGGATTGTGGCATGCCACGAAATCTGCCTGATCGATGTAGTAAGGGCTCCGGATTGGCTTGTCACCAAAACGCAGGTGGGAAATTGTAACACCGCCTGTTTTCTTGGAGTCATACTGGAAGTATGCCTGGATAAATTTATCCGTATGGTCACCGATGATCTTTGTAGAGTTCTTGTTTGCACCTACCGTACCATCACCGCCAAGACCCCAGAACTTGCACTCTACCGTGCCTTCTGCTGCTGTGATCGGAGCCGGTTTTACTTCCGGTAAGCTTAAGTTTGTAACATCGTCCACGATACCGATTGTGAAACGAGGCTTTGGTGCGTCTTTCTCTAATTCTTTGTATACGGCGAAAATAGAGGAAGGCGGTGTGTCTTTGGAGCCTAAGCCATAGCGTCCGCCTGTTAATACGATTGTATCAAGACCGGCTTCACGCAATGTAGCCGCTACGTCCAGGTATAACGGATCGCCTAAAGAACCTGGCTCTTTTGTTCTGTCTAATACAGCTACTTTCTTCACTGTCTTCGGAAGTACTTTTGTGAATGCTTCCGGAACCCATGGACGATATAAACGTACTTTTACCAAGCCGACTTTTTCACCCTTAGCCGTTAAATAGTCAATAACTTCTTCCGCAACGTCATTGACCGAACCCATTGCTACGATTACGCGTTCCGCATCTTCTGCGCCATAATAGTTGAACAGGTCATAGTTTGTACCAAGTTTTTCATTGATCTTGGACATATATTTGGATACAACTGCAGGCAGTTCATCATACACTTTGTTGCATGCTTCACGATGCTGGAAGAATACGTCTCCGTTTTCGTGAGAACCACGCATAGCCGGATGTTCCGGATTCAGCGCATGATCACGGAATGCTTTCACCGCATCCATATTGCACATTTCTTTTAAATCTGCGTAATCCCATGTTTCAATTTTCTGAATTTCATGAGATGTACGGAATCCGTCGAAGAAGTTTAAGAACGGAACTTTACCTTCAATAGTTGCCAGATGTGCAACCGGGCTTAAGTCCATAACTTCCTGCGGGTTTGTCTCACATAACATAGCGAAACCGGTCTGACGGCAGGCATAAACGTCACTATGGTCGCCAAAAATGTTCAAAGACTGTGTAGAAACCGTACGTGCAGATACGTCAAATACGCATGGAAGCTGCTCGCCAGCAATTTTGTACATATTCGGGATCATAAGCAGAAGACCCTGGGAAGCCGTAAATGTCGTTGTCATCGCACCTGCTGCAAGAGAACCGTGTACCGCACCTGCCGCACCTGCTTCCGATTCCATTTCTACTACTTTTACCTGATTTCCGAAAATGTTGTCCTGTCCTGCTGCAGACCACTGATCAACGGTGTCTGCCATTGGGCTGGATGGGGTGATCGGGTAAATAGCTGCTACTTCCGTGTACGCATATGCTACATGAGCCGCAGCCGTATTACCGTCCATAGATTTTTTTGCTCTAGGCATTATTTTTATCCTCCTTCTTTATTAGTCGCATAACGACTTTATGTTACAATTTTATCATTTAATTTGTCGATTGTAAAGATTGTTAGTTGTATAAATCGGGGTGCAATTCACTTTTTTTCGGAAAAAGCCATGGGCAGTGTGCACAAAATCCTTGTTTTTATAAAAAACGGTCTATGAAAACTGCTGATTTTTATGGACATCCTTCCTGAACTTATCTTATGCGCAGCTTATGCTTATTATGACAACACGCTCTAAAACTGCTGCAAAAACATAATTTGATAAAAAAGCGGCAGCTTTGCCTTGAAATTACACACATTTTATGTATAATAATAAAAGCGGCTGGAAATTCCAAACATACATTGAAAAATAAGCAGCAGCAAAACGTATTTGAACTGTTGCAAAAATAAAACTTTGAAAATGAGGGTTTTCATATGATTAGTGCAAATAACGTTACATTAAGAGTAGGCAAAAAAGCCTTATTTGAAGATGTCAACATCAAATTTACCGAAGGAAACTGCTATGGTCTGATCGGGGCGAACGGCGCCGGTAAATCTACCTTTTTAAAAATCTTATCGGGTGAACTGGAACCGACCAACGGTAGCATCGCCATTACTGCCGGACAACGCCTGTCCTTTTTAAAACAGGATCACTTCAAGTATGATGAATTTACCGTTCTGGATACGGTTATTATGGGCAACCAGAGACTTTATGATATTATGAAGGAAAAGGACGCCATATACGCAAAAGAAGATTTTACGGACGATGATGGTATCCGTGCCAGTGAACTGGAAGGTGAATTCGCAGAAATGGACGGATGGAATGCGGAAGCGGATGCTGCCACACTGTTAAACGGACTTGGCATTGCTACCGAAGAACATTCATGTATCATGCAGAATCTGCAGGGTTCTTTAAAAGTCAAAGTATTGCTGGCTCAGGCTCTGTTTGGCAATCCGGATATTCTGCTTTTAGACGAGCCGACCAACCATTTGGATCTGGATGCGATTGCATGGCTGGAAGAATTTCTGATCAACTTTGAAAATACGGTAATTGTCGTTTCCCATGACCGCTATTTTCTGAATAAAGTCTGTACCCATACGGCAGATATTGATTATGGCAAAATCCAGCTGTATGCCGGCAACTACGACTTCTGGTATGAATCCAGTCAGCTTTTAATCAAGCAGATGAAAGAAGCCAATAAGAAAAAAGAAGAAAAAATCAAAGAACTTCAGGAATTTATTTCCCGATTTTCCGCAAACGCTTCCAAGTCCAAACAGGCAACATCCAGAAAACGTGCGCTGGAAAAAATCCAGTTGGATGAAATCAAACCGTCCAGCCGTAAATACCCGTATATTGATTTTCGTCCAAATCGGGAGATCGGCAACGAAGTGCTGATGGTAGAAGACATCAGCAAAACCATTGATGGGGAAAAAGTGCTGGATCATGTATCATTTGTCATGGGACATGATGATAAAATTGCGTTTGTCGGCAGCAATGAACTGGCAAAATCTACGCTCTTTAAAATTCTGGCAGGTGAAATGGAGCCGGATGAGGGCAATTATAAATGGGGCGTTACGACCAGCCAGTCTTATTTTCCAAAAGACAATACGGAAATCTTTGATACCGATTTGTCCATTACCGAATGGCTGACACAGTTTTCCGAAATCAAAGACGCGACTTATGTCCGTGGATTTTTAGGTCGTATGCTGTTCGCAGGTGAAGACGGCATTAAGAAAATGAAAGTACTGTCCGGTGGTGAGAAAGTACGTGTACTGCTCTCCCGCATGATGATCGAAGGTTCCAATGTACTGATTTTTGACGAACCGACCGACCACCTGGATATGGAAGCAATTACGGCACTCAACAACGGAATGATGAAATTTCCCGGCACAATTTTATTCGCCTGCCGTGACCATCAGGTCGTACAGACAACGGCAAACCGGATTATAGAATTTTTACCGGACGGAACTATTGTTGATAAAGTTACGACTTATGACGAATATCTGGAAAGTGATGAAATGGCAAGAAAACGTCAGGTTTACTCTATGTCGGAAAGCGATGCCGCTGACAATTAAACAGATTGATACGGATAATAAAAACGCCACGGACAATAACAGTCCATGGCGTTTTTATTATTACTGCCGTTGTATCAGATTTTTTCCTATCACTTGTCACCATTTATCGTAAAAGATCGAATCCGTTCAAGATCACCGATCAGTGTTTCGGAATATTGTACCGCCTCGCGGTAAATATTCTCGGCCTTGCTGTAATCCTCGTCAAACAGCGCATCAATAGCCTGCTTCCCATACGCATGGAACTTCTTATGTTTTTCTCCAAGTTCTTTCCAAAGCTTTAAAAGCTCCGGTCTGACCGGTTCGATCGCATAGTAAAAATGCCCGAATCCGCATTTCCTGTCATCCACCTGCAGCGGCAGAATTGTCCGCTCTTTTACAATCCGCTCCAGATTGCCGAGCCAGTTTTTGTGTGCGGTAATTGCTTTTTCGATATAACCGGCAAAATTCTCATCTTCCAGCCTGTAAAAAGCATCTTTTGTCATTTTACCCATAGCTTTGACGGTTTCATCCAAAGTCTGTTCGATCATCTCCATCGGCCTTGCAATCTTATCCAGATTATTTCCATGCTCCCGTAAAAGCAGCGTATCCTCATACAACACGCCGCACTGTTTGTTAACATCCGAAGAGCGCGTCTCCAGTTCAATAACGGAACTGCTGATCTCCTCGCTGAGACTTGCGAGCGATGCTATGTTGTTCGTAATTCTTTCCAGATGTTTCCGGTTGTCTTCATTCCATTCCCACACATGGCCGATCTTTTGTGTAACCGTTTCCAGCGATCCGATTGTGTTATCTACACTTCTGACACTTTTGTTTGACGCATTCAGTATATCTGTCATAAAGTTTCCCATATTCGCGGTCAGCTTCTGCGTTTCATCTGCCAGCTGTCGTATCTCATCTGCGACAACCGCAAATCCTTTGCCGGCATCCCCTGCCCTTGCCGCTTCGATTGATGCATTCAACGCAAGCAGATTTGTCTGTGAGGAAATCGAATTAATGCCTGCAATGACATCATTCATCTGGCTGATAATCTCGGAAAGACGATTCATATCCTGCTGCATTTCTTTCGATACCCGAATCGTACCCTCAGACAGGCTCTTTGTGTCGGTCAGCTCCTGCTGGCTTTCATCAATGCGCTTGTAGACCGAGCCGGACTCCTCCGAGATTTCGATAATCGTATTCGTAAGCTCTTCATGCTGTACCGATACCGCTCCCGATATGGAATCCGCTTCTCTCGAAGCCTTATGTATCAATTCCGTAGCATCCGAAACGCTGTCCGATACTTTTCTAAGAATTGCGGAATAGTGTTTTATCGAAAGATCCAGGGAACTGATATTCATCAGCGAATCCAAAATCTTTGCAATCACTTCTGCAAACCGGGCACGGCCCGCTAACAGTCGTTCATACATCTGTTCCAGCTCGACAGACTTTTTCCCATAATCCGCCTCTTCCAGCTGCGACATTAACAATATTAAATTCTGCTTCCTTGATTTCATTAAAAAATTCATAGCTGTCCTCTTTCTTATCAATATTATCCCATATTCTCTGCAAACAGTCTGCTTATCACCTGCAGCATTTTATAACCCTTTTTCCTGTTCCCGGCACTCCGGACATATATAAAAGATTTTCAAATCATAAAACAGAAAGTCTCCGTCCATTTGCTCACGCAGTGAAGCGGTTAAATCTTCTAATGAAATATCCGCCAGTTTCCCGCACCTTTGACAGACCAGATGATCGTGTTTTACAATCCGATCATACCGATCCGGCATGTTTTCAACAGATATTTTGTGAATCTTTCTGGCTTTCCACAGTCTATTCACATTATTATAAACCGTAGACATCACTACTTTCGGATAGACTTTTTTAAGTTCCATGTAGATTTGTTCTACAGTCAGATGTTCGGTAGATCTGGTAATAATTCCGTATATTTCTTTTTCGTATTTTGTCATATGCCCACCTTTACTGTTTTAGAATTAGAATTATTCTAATTCTGATTACTTTATCATAACAGGAATATATTGTCAAGCCAAACTTTTCCAACTAAAAAAGCCCAACTAAAAAAGAATACGAAAACAAAAAGCGACTGTTTCATCCGTTTAAAATTTCAGAAATACATGAATATTTAAACAGTTAAAACAGTCGTCTCTTTCTTTTAATGTATATCGGTTTTTAAAGTCCGCATTGCATTTAAGATAGCAATGACCGACACGCCCACATCCGCAAATACCGCTTCCCACATATTTGCAGCCCCAAATGCACCCAACAGCAATACAAGTGCTTTTATTCCAAGTGCAAATATGATATTTTGTTTTACAATACGCATGGTCTTGCGGGAAATGTGTACAATTGCAGCAATTTTTCGAATGTCATCATCCATCAGCACGACATCGGCAGCTTCTATTGCCGCATCCGATCCCATACTTCCCATTGCAATGCCAAGATCTGCTCTTGTCAGTACCGGCGCATCGTTAATTCCGTCGCCTACAAATGCCAGGCGTTCTTTTTCCGGCTGGTTTTGCAGCAGCTGTTCCACACAGTTTACTTTATCCGCCGGCAGCAATTCCGCATGCACCACGTCGATTCCAAGTTCTTTTGCCGTATCCTGCGCAGCTTTTTTGCGATCTCCGGTCAGCATCACGCTTTGTTTCACTCCGATACGCTTCATAGCAGCAAGCGCTTCTTTTGCTCCATCTTTAATCGTGTCGGCAATAACAACCGCACCAAGAAACACGCCTTCTTCGGCTACATACACAATCGTTCCCATACTGTCACATGGAACATATGCGATGTGTTCTGCCTGCATCAGTTTTTCATTGCCCAGAAGCACCTCTTTATCATCCACCTGCACGCGTACGCCATAGCCGGCAATTTCCACCGCACCAGATACCCGTTCCGAATCCATCGGTTTGCCATATGCTTCTTTTAAAGATGCTGCAATCGGGTGATTGGAATACCCTTCGCCAAGAGCCGCCGTTTCCAGCAGCTTTTCTTTTGTCACTTTGTTCTGCCCGGACTGCTGCGGCAGTATTTGTGTTACTTTAAACTCGCCTTTTGTCAGAGTGCCGGTTTTGTCAAAGACAATCGTAGTCATCTCCGACATTGCTTCCAGATAGTTACTGCCCTTTACAAGCACACCGATTCGGGATGCCGCACCGATTCCTCCAAAAAATCCAAGCGGAACGGAAATTACCAGCGCACATGGACAGGAAATAACAAGAAAAATACAGGCTCTCTGTACCCAATCCGCCCATTCACCGCCTAAAAGAAGCGGCGGAATCACTGCCAATGCTGCTGCAGCAACCGTTACAACCGGTGTATAGTATTTTGCAAAGCGGGTAATAAAGTTTTCCACCTTCGCCTTTTTGCCGGAAGCATTTTCCACCAGTTCCAAAATCTTGGCTACCGTACAATCATCAAACGCTTTTGTCACCCGCACTTTCAGCGTACCGCTGCCATTGACACAGCCGCTGATAATCTCATCTCCTGCCGACGCCCTGCGAGGTACGGATTCTCCGGTCAGCGCCGCCGTATCCAGCAGCGATTCTCCTTCTATAATGATACCGTCTAACGGAACCCGCTCTCCCGGCTTTACGACAATGATACTGTCTATCTCCACATCATCCGGATCCACCCGTACGAGCTGCCCATCCTGTTCGATATTCGCATATTCCGGACAAATATCCATCATGTCTGCAATAGACTGGCGTGATTTGCCGACCGCATAGCTTTGAAACAGCTCACCTACCTGGTAAAACAGCATAACGGCAACCGCTTCCGAATATTCCCGTACACCAAAAGCGCCAAACGTAGCCAGCATCATTAAAAAATTCTCGTCAAACACCTGGCCATGTCTGATATTACGGAATGCTTTCCAAATAATATCGTAGCCAATAATAAGATATGGTACGGCATAAATCACAAACTGCGCCGGGATTGTCACGTTTTCTAACTTTCCCGTATGTTCAAACACAAGCAGTCCTGCAAATACAAAAAATGTCAGAAGAATACGGGAAAGCATTTTTTTTTTTGCTTATTTGTCATTGTTTTGCTCTCCTGTTTTGTCGTTACATTAAAATCTTACAGTCCGGTTCTACCTTTGCACATACATCCGCTACTTTTTTCATGATCGTATCAAACTGATCATCATCCGCATCAATCGTCATCTTTTGTGTCATAAAACTAACAGACGCATCATGAACGCCCGGCAGCTTCTTAATTGCTTCCTCCATCTTTGCAGCACAGTTTGCGCAGTCCAGATCCTGTAATTTAAATTTCTTTTTCATCGTTCTATTTTCCTTTCTTTTCCTTTTTATAATTCCGAATTTCTCTGTTTATTTCTTTGTTTCATTGCCGTAATTTATTCTTCGATATGTTCCCGTCCCTGATCAATAATGGTGCGAACATGGCCATCTGCCAGTGAATAAAATACGGATTTTCCTTCCCGCCTGCTTTTTACCAGCTTGGAATTTTTTAATATTTTCAGCTGATGCGAAATCGCAGACTGTGTCATATGCAGCGCTTCTGCCAGATCACAGACACAGACTTCCGCCTCAAACAGTACAAAAAGAATTCGTATTCTGGTGGAATCGCCAAATACTTTAAACAACTCCGCCAGATCATACAATTCCTCTTCCGGTGGCAGTTGCCTGCTTACCATTTCCAGTAATTCCATATGAATTTCCGTCGTTTCACAACATTCCGTTTCCCGCTCCTGCAAACAATCAAACTCCTTCCTCTTATTTGTAAAACTTTGTGATCGAATCCCATACAATCTTTCATATATTTTATCATATGATCACTTGTTCATATGAACATAATACCTGATGTTATGAAAAAAGTCAAGCAAAATATAAAAAACAGGCAGAAACATATGTCCCTGCCTGTTGTGTATCAAACGTATTATATTTTCTGCACTTCATCTTTCAGATCGTCTGCCATTACCTGCACGCTCGTAGTCTGTGCTGCAATCTCTTCCGAATTTGCCGCTATCGTAGCGATTCGGTCACTCATATGATTAATATTTTCTATCAGCTGTTTAATCGAATTTACACTTTCATCAACCATAGGAATCGTTTCTTCCGCCTGCTGATTGTCTTTTACAATAAGCGTCTTAATCGAGGTTGACAGTTTGCGAATTTCTTCCGCTACAACCGCAAATCCGCGTCCCTGCTCGCCTGCCCGCGCTGCCTCAATGGAAGCATTCAGTGAAAGCAGATTTGTCTTATTTGCAATGTTCACAATATTTTCGCTCGTATTTTTATAAATATCAATAAAATTCAAAATACTTGCCAGTGAATCTTCCAGTTGATAGCAAAACTCAGATATACCGTGCAGTTTGCCTGCCAGATCGGTCGCTTCATTTGCAGATGCCTCATTTGCTTCATTCAGTTCAAAGACCGCATTGGAAAGTGTCGTAAATTGATCTTTAATGGCATCTATCATATTCATCCTGCGTTCGTGTTCCTGCCGCTGCTGTTCATTCGCCCTTTCCAGTGCAAGGCTTTCATTTTCTGCCAGTTCTTTAATATAATGAATACAATTTTTTTTGTCGTTTACCTTATTATAAATAGCATATGCCATGTCCTTACAGGAATCATAGCCGCATGCACCGCAGTTGATCACCTGCTTTAACTGCGTATCTTTCAGCATGCTCCGATAAATTTCGTCCAGTTCACCTGCAGACGGCTCATTCACTTTAATCTGTTTTGACGTATCGTACTTGCGAATAAAATCTGTCAGATTCAGTTCATGGAAGGCTTCCATCAGATTTGCCATTCGTTCTTTCGGCGTACTCTGCTGTGACCATGGACTCTTGTTTGTCTTACGGAACGGCCCTTTACCATGTATCTCCTGTTTATCCATCGCACGCATTTTACTTAACGTAAGCAGCACATCATCGGTGTTTTTCGCAGGATCCGTCGCCGTACCATAAATACAGCCTTTGCTGCAGTTTAAAATATCTACCATCAGCGGCAGCTGTGCTTTACTTTTCACCCGCTTCAGATATTCCTGCAGATAATGATACGCTTCCCGTTCTCCTTCCACCTGCCGCACAACCTGCTCTTTTCCAAGAAAATGCTCCACATTCTCACGCAGTCCTCCCGGCATCGGATATAAAGATCCAAGTCCATACTCCAGCTCATCCGTATATTCCGGACTTTTGGTATAATCTCTTCCAATATGCTGCATCAATTTCAGAAATGTTACATTGTACTTCACATATCCATGATTATTTTTATCCTCAATCTCGACCTTTTCGCAATGCATGGACTGATAAACGCAAGATCATCCGTCAGTTTCAGATACTTTTTAATATAAATTGCCATACACATCATCGGACTTTGTACCGGCATCATCCTTGGAAGCAGTTCCGGTATATACTTCTCCACATAATCTACCACAGCCGGACATGGCTGACTGATGCCTCCCTTAAAATTGTTTTCCGTTATGTATTTTAAATAACCCCATGTTGTGATATCCGCGCCAAAAGAAACACTATAAATATGATTAACGCCTAAAGATTTCAGATAGCCAAGTACCCGTTTATATTCCTTTGGGTAGTTTGCCAGAAAAGCAGGTGCAATAATCACCGATATTTTCCTTCCACTTTTTAGATCGGAGAAAAACTGCTGTGTATCATCGTGATAAGATCTGGCATCGTGCCCGCATGCATCCAGACATGCTCCACATGCTATGCAGCTGTCACGATTGACCCATATCTTACCTTCCTGTGCAATATTGGAAACAAGCGTCGGACAAACTCTCACACACTTATTACATCCCGTGCATTTATCATTCGTATAAATGAGCTTATCCGCAGTATTGAGCAATTCATTCATAACCTTCATTTCTCAACTTTCTCCTTTTGCAATCGTTGCATGTCTGATGCAGACTGCAACATACCTGTTATTCCATCTGTTCCTAATCATATCTCCCTTTTTATTTTATCAGATATTTTTGCAAAAGAAAATACTTTTTTACTGCGGTTTTTATTTTTCATGAACGTTATCCAGTCGCTGTTTTCACCACAAATTGCATTCTAATGGCACCCGCCGCATCTGCCACAGTCTCCCCCACAGCCGGATTTTCCCTGTTTTTTGTCTCTGACCATACCGCGGACAATGAAAAAGACCACTCCTGTCAGCACTGTCAAAACGATAATCGTACCCATTTCACATCCTCCTCGTCATACCTTTTACAGCCCTGCGCCTGCCATTTTATTTCTTTCGGCGCTGCGTAAGCGGTTTTGCGTATCCGGCCGCAACAGCAAATATAAAAATGCCGCCACAACAATTACCGAAACAATCGTCCCTATGCCAAACCGGCCCGTTGTAAAAAATGTACCGAACTGATAAATGCACAAAGACACGGCATATGCAACACCACACTGATATCCAATCGCAGTCCAGAACCATTTCCGACTGTTCATCTCTCTTTTAATTGCTCCCATTGCCGCAAAACAAGGCGCGCACAATAAATTAAATACAAGAAACGAATACGCTGCCGCTCCGGTCATTGATGCCGCAAGCGCACTCCAGATCTCTTCTCCGTAATCTGCCACTTCCGCAAAACCAAACAGTACGCCAAACGTTGCAACTACATTTTCTTTTGCAATCAGTCCGGTTACCGCCGCAACAGCCATTTGCCAGTCTCCCCAGCCAAGCGGTGCAAAAATCGGCGCAGCCACTCTTCCGACAGCCGCTAATACACTGTGCTCCGTATGCTGCGGTTCCAGCATTATCATTCGGCCATTCACCCAGCCAAAGCCCTGTAAAAACCAGAGCACGATTGTGGATAATAAAATAATTGTACCAGCTTTTTTTACAAATGACCAGCCCCGTTCCCACATGCTCCTTAATACATTGCCGGCAGTTGGCATATGATAAGCCGGCAGTTCCATTACAAACGGCGCCGGTTCTCCTGCAAACATTCCGGTCTTTTTCAAAATCAGTCCGGAACAGATCACGGCCGTAATTCCAACAAAATACGCGCTCCAGGATACCCATCCTGCGTTTTGAAAAAACGCACCTGCTATGAGACCGATGATTGGCAGTTTTGCTCCGCACGGTATAAATGTCGTCGTCATAACCGTCATCCTTCTGTCTCTTTCATTTTCTATCGTTCGAGACGCCATAATGCCAGGCACACCGCAACCGCTGCCAATCAGCATTGGGATAAACGATTTACCGGACAGTCCGAACCTGCGGAAAATACGGTCCATAATAAATGCAACACGTGCCATGTACCCACATGCTTCCAGAAAAGCAAGAAACAAAAACAGAACAAGCATCTGCGGCACAAAGCCAAGCACCGCTCCCACACCGCCTACAATTCCATCCGCGATCAGACTCGTCAGCCAGCCCGCACAACCTATCGCTTCCAAAGCTCCTGTCACACCCGGTATCAGCCATTCCCCAAACAACGTATCATTTGTCCACCCGGTCAGCATATCTCCTATTGTCGAAACGGACACGTAATACACGAGAAACATCACAGCAGCAAAAACAGGCAGAGCCAGCCACCGATTTGTAACAACCCGATCGATTTTATCTGAAACCGTCAGCTTTTGTTTCCCTTCTTTTTTTATACAGCATTCATTTACAATAGAAGAAATAAAAGTATACCGTTCATTGATGATAATGCTTTCCGCATCATCGTCAAACGTATCTTCCAGCAATTTTATCTGTGCCGACACATCCGGAACTTTCGTTAACCTGGTACTTATTTCGCCGTCCTGTTCCAATAATTTCAGCGCAAAAAAACGCTTTTGCTCTTCACGCACTTCATTACCCAGCAAATGAACGATTTCCTGTACGGCTCGTTCCGTGTGCGCAGAAAATTTATGCATGCATACCATCCTGTCTTTATTCCGTGCCAGAGATACCGCCCTTTGTGCCGCCTCCGAGATACCGGTTCCTTTCAGCGCTGAGATTTCCACTGCTTCACAGCCTATCATACCTCCTAATTGCTCCGTCAGAATTCGGTCTCCGGCCTTTTCGACGACATCTATCATGTTAACCGCTATCAGCATGGGAATGCCCAGTTCCGCCAGCTGCGTCGTCAGATACAGATTCCGCTCCGGATTTGTTCCGTCTACAATATTTAAAATCACATCCGGCCGTTCCTGAATCAGATAATTTCTTGCCACGACCTCTTCCATCGTATACGGCGACAACGAATAAATTCCCGGTAAATCTACGATAATAACATCCTGATACCCTTTTAATTTTCCTTCTTTCTTTTCGACCGTTACTCCCGGCCAGTTGCCAACAAACTGATTCGAACCGGTCAGCATATTGAACAGTGTGGTTTTTCCGCAGTTTGGGTTCCCTGCCAGTGCAATTTTTAGCGCCATGTCAATCCTCCCTTTCTCTCTTTTAGATTTTACCAGTTGTCTTCCTCTATCATTTATTTTATTTATCTACATGTTATTAGATATAACTAACCACTGGGTAAAAAAATAATTCAGACTACTTCGATCATTTCCGCATCTGCTTTTCTGAGCGACAACTCATATCCCCGAACGGTAATTTCAACCGGATCGCCAAACGGCGCTACTTTTCTCACATAAACAGACACCCCTTTCGTAATTCCCATATCCATAATCCGCCTTTTTACCGGCCCTGTACCCGTAAGTTTCCGAACCGTTGCGGTCTGCCCTGTTTTTACTTCTTTTAATGTCTTCATACGCTATCCCTTTCTATTTCTTTCTTTGTATACAAATGATCAAACAATCAGATTAATATCTTTCCGGCCATTTCTTTTCCGATCGCCACTCTTGAATTTTTAATATTAACAATCATATTACCGCCGGTATGAGAAACAACTGTTACAATTGCGCCGGTCACAAAACCAAGACTTTCCAAAAATCTGCGCGTATCTTCTCTGCCGCCTACTTTTTTAATCGTTCCGGGTTCTCCGGTTTTCATCATCGCTAATGGCATATGACTCCCTCTTTCCATAAAATATTTTATTTCTTACTTTTATTAGTATATACTAACTAACGATAGCTGTCAAGTACCTTTTTATTTTTTGCGTCAAATTTTTATAAGAAAAAGGAGATAATATGCTATGTATACAAACAAAAATAATGTGAACAATAAAATAAAGAACAGATATGGACTCATAGTAATAACCTCCCTAAAGAAAAAAGTGTAAAGCATATTGGCAATTCAATAGGCTTTACACTCTGGTTTAGTGGTTACTTTATGTGGCTGTTATTCATTTATCCTATCCTTACTCTTTGATTTCATCAATATCTGTAAGATTTACACCTAAGTTGTTAAGCAATGCTTTTAATCTGAGATATTTCTTTTTCAGTTTAGCATATGTTTCGGTTGCGTTTTCTTTATGTGCCGATGTCATGTACTCCTGTATTTCACCAAAATCATCCATGGCATTTTTCATAATTTCTTCTTTTGACATTTCCATTACCTCCATATTTTCACCGCCTTTATGATTGATGCCGTTGTTATTTGCTACAATCATTATAGCGTATGTATTTGAGAGTGTAAAGCCAATTCGGCTGCCAATGTGCCTTTGTTAGTTAAGAAAAAAGACCAGCCTTATCAACTCGTCCCTTATCCTTTATTTTACTGAAAACCGATTCACCATCTCTATGACATAGGATACTTCGTCCGGTATCATCCCATCATACAGCGGCAGCGACAATACTTCCCGCGCATATCGTTCCGTAATGGTCAGACTTCCTTCCCTCAATCCCAAATATTCATAAGCCTGCGATAAATGCGGCGGCACCGGATAATGAATCAGCGTACCTATCCCATGCATACGCAAATATTCCATCAGCTGCCCACGATGTCCCGTACGAATGACAAACTGATTCCAGACACGTTCCGCTCCTTCTCGAACTGCCGGAAGTATAACCTGCCCGTTCGATATTTCCTGTAAGTAACGCTGACAGATCTTTTTTCTACGCTGTTCGCATTATTGCGTCATTAAAAGTTCAATTGTCCCTGTCATGCTTTTGCATCAAAACCATGGTACTGATTTTCTACATGCGCCGTTTCTCCGGCTGCCAGTGGAATTCCCCTTTTTGCGTTTCCCCACGCTTCATTATAGATCAGACACATTTGCGTCTGTCTTGCAGCTTCCGCATTCGTTGTATACATCGTCCACCCCTGATTCGAATAAGTCGCTACCATCTCTCCATTCTTATCATAAAACTCTATGTATTCACTGCTGCCTGACGGCAGCTTTTGGTATCTTACTTCCCCTTCCAGCAACGTCGCTAAAATATCAATCGGCTTTAACACATTCTGCCTGTTTCCGGAAACAGCCTTCAAACCGGAAACAATAATCCCCTGTCTGTCCGGAGATACTTCCGATGTATATTGTTTCATCAGCCTGTTAAACTCCTCGGATTTATTTTGAAACTGCCCTTTTGCAAAGTCCTTATAAGCCTGTTCCCGAATATACTGCCGATACTCCGCCTGACTGATACCGCTTTTCTTTTTTGAAAAAACATACTTGTCATTAAAATCAGGCAAGGGAATCCCGCCGATACTTCCCGTTGCCGATAAACCCCTTTGTCGTGATGAAGTTTGAAATGAATCAACCTGCATATGTGTCACCCTTTCCTGTCCGTTCCACTTTTGAAGGATCATTATCTCTGATTGCAAGATTAAGGACTATCACACCTTTAAATACAATCGATTTGTCCACGAACTATACTTGTGAACTACCCATTGTCTAAAGCCAATGGATTTCTTCTTTTATGCTATTTGTCTCTGACCTTCCGCCAATATATTCTTTGCAGCATTGATGTCTCTATCATGTTTCGCTCTGCACTTTGGGCATATCCATTCCCTTACGGACAAATCTTTTATGTCTGTATTCTGATACCCACAGGTTGAGCATATCTGGCTGCTTGCATAGAATGCATCTATTTTTATGTACTGCCTCCCATTCCATTCTGCCTTATACCCTAACTGTCTTGTTCATTCGTACCACGACACATCTGATATTGATTTTGCCGGTTGATGGTTTTTTACCATATTTTTATCTGTAAATCCTCTGAAACTATCACTTGGTTTTCGCTGATAATCGTATGGGAAACCTTATGCAGATAATCTTTTCCGGTATTTCTTATCTTCTCATGGCAAATGGCTATTTTCTTTTTCTGTTTATAATAACATCCACTCTGCATCCGCATACTTCATTTTTTCTACCGTTGCTCCGGATACACTATCGAGCAATTCATCCTTGGATACATCCGTATTACGAAAGAAGCGGTACGCTGCCTTTGCAGAACTTCCGGATCCGGCTGCCGCCCAGGTGGATTTATCCGGTGCAGCAGCAAATGCATCCATAATTTTGAAAAAACGCGTTTTCAAACGCTGATCGACAAATTTAGCGTCTACAAATTCAGTTTCCCAATTTGAGTATTTTACTGTCATACGGATCACCTCTTTTTCTTTAGTATAGCATGGAAACAATAGGATATCCACATAATTATCTTGATTACTCAAGTGTGGGACTTAATTGTATTTCTTATTCGCCTGCTTGTTCTAAAACCATACTCTCAACTGTTTTACTAACATAAAAACCATTCTGTCTCATCTCAGACAAAAGCGGACGAACTTCTTCTATGATTCCCTGGCGTTTTGCCTTTACCAAAACACCCAGCGTCCCTGTAACAGTAAGACCCAAATATTTAGCAGTCTTCTTTGCAGCATTGTCATCCAAAATCACCAAGTCCGCACTCCGTTCCTGGGCAAGAATCATTACTTCTACTTCTCCATCATGGAGTTTCGCTTTATACATTTTCTTTTCACCATGATCCTTAATTTGTTCTACATGAACCCACGCTCCTGCTGATTTAATTTGAACACAGGCAGAATCATCCTTCGCAGTCACCTCTCTAAATACTGCTGACGTAATTATAATTTTCTCATACATCTCTTTCAGAATATTTAATTTACCGATCCCGCAAAGAACAATCAGAGGTGTTGAATTGACAATTACTTTACGCATGCTCTAATTCCTCCAAGAATTCTTCCTTGTCATCAAACTGGAAGATAGAAATTTCATTCTGCCCTAAATATTTTATAAATTCTTCTTCTGTCATTCCGGCAATCTGTGAACAATATCCAATGGATACTCCATTCTGTTTGTAAAAACCTAATGCTACATATCGCCTTGCAAACTGGTTCGCTTGCTCTCTGCTCATTTTTGTATCGAAAAGGACTTCATCTGGTACACTAAATGCTATCTGGCACATCATCATCCCTCCTGACTATTTTCATTTCAGAACACTTTTTACTTTTACAGTTTACCACATTTAGCAAAAAATAGCCACTGAAGATCTTTTTCCCTCCACGGTAAACGCAAGTTTTATAAACTTTTTATAAATTTGGAGATATCAGTTTTCACGATTAAAACTATACGTAAAGATGCGATGGTTAAATTATTTTGCGTATAATAACTAGACATGGGGTTCTGCCATGTGTTAAACGATGTATTTAATTCGTACCCTCTATTTTATTCCAGTATTTAATCCGCCCAATACTTTATAAAGGTAAGCCATGTCATACCCGCATTTCTTTCTTTTGCTGGCAATCCCCATCTTACAGCTTTTTTCCTGTTTTAGCAGATTTACTCCTATATGGCGTGCCATATTCATGTTTTCTGCTGCATTTCCAGCCCTGATCCGGCTTTCATCCTCCCTGAACGCGATATCAAGCACCCAGTGCAGGCTGTTTTCAATCCCCCAGTGTGCCCTTTCACTTTTCCCATATTCTGCGGCTGTCATTCCTTTCCTGCTGTATATGGCGTAATTTACAGCTGTTACGGTATTCCCTTTTTCCGTTACTGTAGATACACATGCCCCAATACCTGCAAGGCCCTCCCACTCCGGATGCCTCTGCCTGAGCCATTCAATATCATTTTCAACGTAATACTCCCTCTTTTCTATCCTCCCGTGCTCCTTACACAGATCTTTATAGTAACGCTCCGCCTTTTCCAGGGCATCTTTCTTTTCCGTAAATACATCTTTTTCAAAATACTCCCGGATATCGTCCATAAGTGTCTGCTGATTCCCTTTCACCTGCAGGATATAATCTGCGTTTTTGTGAATGATCTTGCGGGCGATCTCTTTCTGCGTTCCCATCGCATCCATTGTGACAATACATCCTTCCAGGCACAGAATGTCCAAAAGCTCCGGTATTGTCTTTATCTCGTTTGTTTTTTCATCCACACACAACTGGCCCAGTACAAGGGATGATTCTACTGCCCATGCGCTGACCGTGTGGATCGGTTTGATATCCCCTGCTTCTTCCCTGCTGCGCCTTGCTGTTTTACCATCAATCGCCACTACGCCTTTTACTTTGCCTGACACGGCGCTGGCCCACCGGAAAAATGCATCATGGAATTTTTCCGGCTCGATCATCTGGAAAACCCTGTTTATCGTATCATGGGAAGGAATGCCGCCTGGCAGTTCAAGGAACGTTCCCAGCCATTGTTTTTTAGAAGCCGCCCAGTCTGCAATCTCATTCCAGGTATCCATCCCTGCAAGGACAGCTGTGACAGCGATAATGATAATATCAAGAAATTTGTGTCTTTGGTTGTATGGAGCCCTTGGATCTGGGATTTCACGCATACAATCGATCAGTAAAATATCTTTTTTCTCTTTTTCCATAATAATTATTTCCTTTCAGAGTTTGGAAATAATTATACACGAATGTGTAAAGATTGTCTTTGACTAAATTCAATATAACAGAAAATTTGAAACTTGGGAATACATAAAAGCTTGCGTTTACCGTGTTTTTCCCTCTTATGGCAATCCTAATTTTTCTGATAGATGGAAGATACATCCGGAAAGCTGCAAAAGTACCCATCTTTGAACACTTTCCGCTACTACACCTGTCCACATTCCGTTGCACATCCAGCAACTTTGAACACTTTTTGTGTGATAATACTGTCTTTTGCTTGCAGTCACGTCTCACATCCTGCACTTTTTGGGTACTTTCAAAAAGCCGCCCTCTTCCTCGCACATCATTGACACACGTTTGCATTGCATCTTCTAACGACCAAAAATCAATAAAAGAAACATGAATTGTCATATATGGACATCATATTGTATGAAAAGCATACAAAAAGCAGGATAACGAGTTATATAATCTGTTATCCTGCTTTTATATCTCTTTTTAGTTTTGTAAGAACTTTTAGAAAACCCCAAAACACTTTCCAATCCAGTAACCCAATCCCAGCACCCAGCTTGAGAATATTCCAAACAAAATTACCGGTCCCGCAATCGTAAAAATCTTTGCTCCGATTCCGAACACCTGACCTTCCTTCTGAAATTCAATCGCCGGAGCCGCTACGCTGTTTGCAAATCCGGTAATGGGTACAAGCGCGCCTGCTCCGCCCCATTTTGCGAATGACGGATAAATATTCAGCCCTGTCAGCAAAATGCTTAAAAAGATAAGACTCAGACTGCACCAGCTGCCTGCCGTGTCCTTATCCAGGCCCATTCCCTTGGCCGTATTCAAAATTAACTGCCCGACGATGCAGATCACACCGCCGACAATAAACGCCCGGCACATTGCCCAGGCCAGATTTCTCGTCGGTGTCACCTGTTTGACATATTCATTATATTCCTGCTGCTGCCGTTGTTTTTCTTCCTCTTTCATATAAAATCAACTCCTGTTCTACAATATAAGTATACAGCTCATATCGTTATACATAGCTTTTGCAGTCTGCTCCATAATATACTGGAAATCTTTTCTTTCATACTTGTGCCGCATCCGGGCAGAAATTAGCCGTGCACTTGTTCATCATTGGATTTAAAAAATAAATCTTGAATTTAATATGTAATCGTTTTATAATTTTAGTCGAACATCAAATATAGTTGTATTATGATTGCGCAATCATAACGAAGGAGGAAAACGATGAAAAGAGTTTTTTTAAGAAAGCGCTTGCAGTCATTCTTGCTTCTGCAGTAACCGTATCCGTTACACCACAAAGCAATGTAACGACAGCATTATCTGCCAGAAGATATGTAAGCCTGAACACAACATTTAAAACTTTAAAAACAGGCCAAAAAGGTTATAAGCTATACCTGAAAAACAATACGTCCGACTGGAAGATCCGCCAGGTAACCACTTCTGACAAATCCATCTGCACGGTTTATGGAAAAACAGAATCCGATGTTCTGTTGAAAGCCAAAAAAGAAGGGCGGGCTACTGTTAAAGTTCGAATTGATACGAAAAAAGAACCAAAAACAACACGAAAACATTAAAATGCAGAATAAATGTAATATCTCAAACCCAGGATCCCGCACCGGAAGTTCCTTCGGAGCAGGACGGCAAATCCAAATACGTCGTAACCTTTGATTCGGATGGCGGAAACGCTGTTTCAAATCAGACCGTTGTACACGGTGAAACCGTTAAAAAACCCGAAGTTCCGGTAAAACAGGGATATACCTTTAACGGCTGGTATAAAGATAAAAATTCTGAAAGCGGCTACGATTTACCTCTGCCGTAACGGAAAATATCACACTTTATGCTCGATGGAACAAAAATTATACAATTACGTTTCAGACAAACGGTGGTAATAAAATCGAAGATCAGACCGTTGAAAGCGGAAAAACAGTAAAATCACCACAGGATCCCGTAAAAACCGGATGCACTTTTGTCGGATGGTATCTTGACAGCCAGCTGAAACAAGCATACGATTTTTCCGCCCCGGTCACAAAAAACATCACTCTTTATGCCAGATGGAAAGTCGTAAATGCAAGTACACCTGTAAACAGCTCCGGCAGTACGGGAGGCAGCAGCGGCAGTACGGGAGGCAACAGCAACGGAAGCGGCAACAACAATACCGGTAACGGTAATAACAATACCGGTAACGACAATACCAACATACCATCCGGCAGCTATATGGTAAAATTTCATTCTAACGGTGGAAG
This sequence comes from Eubacterium plexicaudatum ASF492, assembly GCF_000364225.2. Taxonomy (GTDB): domain Bacteria; phylum Bacillota; class Clostridia; order Lachnospirales; family Lachnospiraceae; genus Eubacterium_J; species Eubacterium_J plexicaudatum. The sequence continues at coordinate 23,066 of NZ_AQFT02000001.1, read as the reverse complement.
CAACATTGCCGACCAGTTGGTGAAAGAAGGCGCGTATGTGAACGTACCGGATATACCTTTACGAAATGGCTATGCATTCGCAGGCTGGTATACGGATGCTGCAACTACAAAATTATTTAATTTTTGGGAGACGACCGTCAATTCAAATCTGCAGTTATATGCCTGCTGGGTAGACACAAACGACAAAACGGATACCGATGGTGACGGGCTGACAGACGCTCTGGAAGAATTTTATAAAACAGATAAAACAAAACCTGATACGGACGGTGACGGATTATCGGATTATGAAGAAGTTGTCCTGCTCGGCACGGATCCGACAAACCCTGATACGAATGGCAACGGCATTCCTGACGGAGATGAAGATACCGATGGAGATGGATTATCTAATCTGCATGAAATAAAACTTGGCACAAATCCGATTGCAAAAGATACGGATGAGGATGGCTTAACAGACGCAGAAGAAGTTAACATTCATCGTACGGATCCAAAACTGGCAGATACCGATCAGGATGGTGTTTCAGATGGAAAAGAAGTTGAACTGGGTACCAACCCGCTTGTCGCAGAGTCACAGTTTACCGTAAAACTAACATCCGAACCTACGAATACGGATACTGTCGTACCAACGGTAGAGATGAATCTCTCAGGCGAACAGGTTGAAACGTTATGCATTACTCCGATTGAAAACGACACGTTTTTCCCGGAAGATATGCCAGGATATATGGGACAGGCATACGACTTCCACGTTGATGGCAATTTTCAAGACGCACTGATCAGTTTTCAGTTTGATCCAAGCACCCTTGGGCCAGATGCGGAGCCTACTATCTACCACTTTGATGATAAGCAGCAATTACTGGAAGAAATGCCTACCACTATAAACGGAAATGTAGCAAGTGCACATGTGAGCCATTTTTCCGGATATATTTTGATTGATAAAAATGCACACGAAGAAACGTTCGAATGGATTGAAAACTGGGATGGAGACCACAAATATTGGCGTTGAAATTGTTTTTACAGTTGATGATTCGGGCAGCATGAAATGGAGCGATGCTGCAAATCAACGTTTAAAAGTTGCACAGACCTTAATTGATCAACTTCCTGAAAAAAGTAAAATCGGAATTGTGAAATTTGAAAGCACTACAAATAAATTAACAGAAAATCTTGAATCAAATAAAGATACTGCCAAATCCTATTTATCGGATGCCAACTTTTCCTCATCCGGTGGAACAGAAATGTATAAAGCTATTGATCAGTCATTTTCTTTGTTTGAGACAAACGATGAAGACATCTTAAAGGCTATGGTTGTTCTGAGTGACGGTGAAACTACAGATACAAATATGCATACGGATATGATCAACAAAGCGATCCAGAATCATGTAAAATTATACACGGTTGGATTAGGCTCAAACAGTTCAAGTTATTTTCAAAACTATTTGCAGCCACTGGCAGAAAATACCGAAGGTAAATTTTATCTGGCTGAGAACGCACTTGAATTAAGCGATATTTATGAAGACATTGGCAATAAGATTGATCTGGAAACTGACAGTGACGGCGACGGCATCCCTGACTACTTCGAAGAAAGTATTGTAATATTCAGCGGCGCCGAATTACATCTGGATAAAAACAATCCGGATACGGATGGAGATGGCGTGCCGGACGGAGAAGAGCTTGAGCTGAAATATAAATACAATGACGACCGTTCAAAAGTTCTCGTAACCGCCGTACTGCATTCCAACCCTCTGAAAAAAGATTCGGACGATGATGGATTCTCCGATCTTGTGGATGCTACACCGTTTGATCCGATCTGTTACAGCGATTTTGATACCTATAAGAAAAACAAGTATCAGAACGAACCGACGCTCACAGTATTTGTAGAACAGCCATATCGAGGCAGCCGTAACGTTGTTGATGAAAATCTGCAAGTCGGCCATACTTATGTAGGATTGGATTACGGCGAAAACAGCAGCGAATATGCAGGATTTTATCCGGAAGAAGCATACGATCTTGCCAAAGTCCTGTTCCGGATAAGCGTGAACGGCATGATTCATCTGGATAATGGTACTTATTTAACGAAAGGTGATTTGTTGGGCAATTCCTATCTGGATCCTCAGGGAACCGACAAAGGCAAACCATGGCATGTTGCCTATACAGTCCCTGTGACAAATGATAAAATCGGACAGATTAACGAATTTGCTAAAAATTACAAAAAGAAATACAATATCATCAGCAATAACTGCACCACATACGCAGTTGATTTGCTCCAGGCACTGGGTAAACCGCTCAATATCTCTCAGCACACCTGGTCTAACGATAACAGTAATATATTTGAAAAAATCTTTCTTTCAACATGTACCGGCTATACACCTGCCGATGCAGGACAAGATATCCGCTCTAATTATCAGGATTATATTTTCATGGACAGTGTACAGCTAAAAGATGGCACATCGGTAGACGCTGTTTATGACAAATCTTATCCGGGCTGCGTGGATAACTATAGCTAATTTATTAAAAGTACATATAAAATTGTAAATTTGTAAACCGGAGCAAATCTGTATTATGACAACAGATTTGCTCCAATTTTTATCCTCCCATGGATCGAAATTATTAAATTCATATGTTATAATAGAAAGTATATTGAAATCGAATAAAATTTGTCATACGAGGTGGTGTATTGTTATGAATGTTATTACAAGAATAAACGGGCGTAAAATTATTCCTGTTTCCGACTCTATGCAGGCAATTTTTCCTTTTGGCGAAATCGGTTTTCCATGTCAGCTTTATCATGATAATATTTGTAATTTTCATGAAAATAACGTCAACTGGCACTGGCAGAATGAATTGGAATTTTCCGTTATAAAGAAAGGCCGGATCGAACTGCAGTTTCCGGAAAACAAACATATTGTAAAAAAGACGAGGGTTACTTAATTTTTCCCAATCACATGCATAAAATCATAAAAATCTCGAATCATGAAGGAGTTTATGATACCATCATCGCTGATCCTTCCATTATTTACGGCAGGCAGCCTTCCATTATATATCATAAATATTATACTCCTGTCTGTTTAGAAGCGAATGGCATATTATTTTTTCGAAACATACGGACTGGGGAGCAGAGGTTTTTAAACTGCTTGCATCTATTGCCAAAATACTTGAAGAAAAACCGGATTATTATGAAATTACCATTTCACAATACTTCTCCATGCTTTGGAAACTGATTTTAGATAACACAAAATTATCGAATTTAACTTCGTCAAATACTCCTTATACTAAAAACATTGAAAAAAAGATCCGAAATATGCTGGCGTATATCCATGAAAATTACAGTCATCCGATCTCGCTGAACGACATTGCATCCATTGGCAACATCGGCAGGAGCGAATGCTGTCAATTATTTAAAAAATATGTACATACAACACCGATCGGTTATCTTATAAAGTATCGAATTGAAAAAAGTATTTCCCTGCTGCTAAAAGACGACAGTACAATTACTGACATTGCTTTCGATGTCGGTTTTAATTGTATCAACCATTATATCAACACTTTCAAAAAAATTACAGGTACCACTCCTTATCATTACAAACGGAACATATTGGACCTTAACACGCAGGCTATACACGTATAAAACGGTTTCGCAGAAAGAGCCCGATTTCATAAGAAATCCGGGCTCCATCCTGCATAAAACATCACGATCAGCAAATCACTTCATATTTTTGCACCTGACAGTGTTTTCTTTTATCATACTTCTTAATTGCATACTCAATATTTTCATCTAAAGTTTTATCCATGTTATATAATACATAAAGCGTATGAATAAACGCACTTCCTTTTTGAGCTCCAAATAAAAGTGTTTCCTTATTATCGCGAACGATAAAGAATTCTTCTGTTCTTATTCCACCAATCGGTATCGCAAATTGAATATCAGATTTTACAAAAATACCTCCCGACAGATCCATTGTTTTTATCGCTTCTTTCACCTGAACACCATTTTCCGAAGGATGAATATGACCGATTATTTTATAATTTTTAATAAATTGATTCAGTACCTGCACGTCACACGTCTCACCATAACAAATCATATGTTTCGGAATCGTACATTTCCCTTTATAATCCAAAATTTTTCTTACCGCCTCATCCCGTACAATATATACATTATTCTCAAACAGAGGCATAAACTCATTAATTAATTCGATAAAATCCGCCAAATAATAATTCAAACCTGGCGTTTCCATGTTAATTAATATACGTTTTGCAATACAAAATATCGTTTCATCACGGTATTTTGTATTCACATAAAAAGCAGCATCTCTATATGCCTGCATAATATCCATTAATCTTATATTCGTATAGGACGTTGTAATAGAACCCGGTCTTTTATAATATGTATAAAACGGCTGCTGAATATAAGAAACAACATGGCAGTTACTTAATATTGTTAATACAATATCCAAATCTTCATATACCATTTTCTGAAACCGATATTTCTCCCATATTTCTCTTTTATACAGTTTGTTCCACGAGTAAGCCGGATTCCGTCCATCTTTTATATACTTTCCTATATCAATCTGAGCGCTCTCATTTGGCAGACTCGTCTCCACAACTTCTCTTTCTTCCGATACAAATATCTTTCTTACATCACAAACCACTACATCGGAATTGTTTTTCTTTGCCACTTCATACATAGATTGATACATATTCGTTTCTACCCGGTCATCTGCATCAGCAAAACCAATATACTCGCCCATCGCAATGGCAATTCCAAAATTCCGTGCAGGCCCAAGTCCCTCATTCATTTTATGAATGACCACCACTTTGTCCGGATAATTCTGCTTATATTTTTCACATATCCCATACGTCCCATCACTGCTTCCATCATCAACCACTATAATTTGTATTTCCTTAAGCGTTTGATGTACCAAAGACTTCAAACAGCGATCAAGATAGTTTTCTTCATTATATGCTGGTACGATGACTGAGACTTTTATATTTTGACTTTCATAAACACTCCTTTTCTTAGCACCACATATTGGACAATCTTCGTTTTTTTCTATTTGATATTCTCTGACACTATTATTGAGCAAATTCACAGTGCACATGGTACTAGGTTGTGCCATATTAATATCGAGAATTTCTTTAATAGCCTCAGACGCCTGTATTGTACCAATAATTGCAGTAATTGGTGGAAAAATCCCCTTTTTCGAATAAATATCCTGATTTCGGCCTTCCATATTACCTGGAAAAGCACAATAATAGCATGCTGTATTGGGTTTAAAAGTTACAATTTGTCCCTCAAAACAAAACACACTGCCATAAATAACCGTCTTATTTTGTTCTGCTGCTGCTTTTTCTACAATATATCTCGTTTCATAATTATCCGGGCAATCCAAAATGACCTGATATTGAGAAATAAGTTTATGAATATTACTTTTTTCAACTTTACACGTAAATATTTCTACTTTTACAAAAGGGTTCAATTTGTTAATCCTTTTGGCCGCAATCTCAGCTTTCTTTTTTCCTAAATCATTAAATGTATATAATACTTGTCGATGCAAATTCGAAATGCTTACCTCATCAAAATCCACTATACCAATTTTCCCAACCCCCGCTGTTGCCAGATAAATCAACGCTGGGCAGCCAAGCCCTCCTGCCCCAATAACCAAAACACTTGCTTCCTTCAATTTATCTTGACTTTCCTGAGTCATTTCTTTTAAAAGTAGTTGCCTTTCATAATATTCTTTTTCTCGTTCTGTCAACATATTATTCCTTCCACTTTAAAATTATCACACCCGTTTATCTTCAATAATCATCCACTTTTCAACCTCCCGCAAACTGTGTTAAAAATTCCAAATGGGCACCGTCAAAGACTATTTGTTCACTCAACTTGGACTTATTAAGTATTTTATTATTATAAACAATAATAATATTTGTTTTAATATGATTATTGTCATCTACCCATTCACTAACTGTATGAGGTATGACTTTTTTAATTCTTCAAGAATTTCTAACACGTTTTCTCTATGATTAATGCTAAAATTAATAAATATATTATCACTTTTACACTTATCTTCCGCATTAATCATATATGCTGGAATATCTACTGAAATCATTTCTATCTCCCTTCTCTTTTTACAACCCTAAATCCTAAATCCATAGTTTTAAAAGCTGGTGGCTCATAGTACCTAAATTCACATCGACACATTTCAGAAAATGCATGTATACTTCCTCCTCTGCATACTTTATACTGTCCTGACTCTAAACAACACGGATTCTCCCTTCTGGAATTTGAATAATATTCTTCCTCATAATCGTCTAAAACCCACTCCCAAACATTACCATGCATATCATATATTCCCATACTATTTGGTTTCTTTTTAGCTACCTCATGCAAGATTCCTTTAGAATTTTCACTATACCACGCAAAGTCATTTAATTCCGTTTCTTTACAACACCAGTGTTCATCTTCTAACTTAGCACTTGCCAACTCCCATTCTGCTTCTGTAGGTAAACTGCAATCCACCCATTTACTAAAAACAAACGCATCAAACCAACTAATATTAGTTGCTGGCAATCTTCCATTATTTTCTGAATGTTTATCAAATCTGGAAAATAAATCACTTGTGATCACCGTATTACAAATCATGAATGAATTCAAATGCACTTCATGTTGCGGTTGTTCTCCGCAATATACTATGTCAGAGTTTTGGGCTGATCCCATCAAAAATGTCTGTTCATTAATGGGTACCATATACGAACTTATCAGTTCCAAATAATGTTGTTGTGCCTCCTTGTATATCGAATCATAAAAATTTGATATTCAAATTCGTTTGATATTTCTTGGGCTTTTTTCATTGCATAATAAATTATTTCATTATCAACATTATTCCAATTTTTAACTAATTCTTCCAAAAACATCTTGATTTCATTATAATCTGTCAATTTATTAAGATTAGACATAAAAAATTTTTTCTCATCTTTAGTCCTCCAGAATCAAATGTAACTCTTGAACCACTTTATTTTTATGACAAAATAATTTTATCTGAGGAGAACCCAATGTTCTTACAGATATAATCAAATGCCATAATTCCTCTGATGGATGCAAATCAATGTCTACAGTAGAAAAAATTGCCGGATGCCTTTGATGACTGTGAAAAACTCCCACAACATGTAACCTTTTATTCAACAAGTCTTTATGGAATTTTACGACTTCCTCATCTGAAGCCAAAAATCCAGCATCTTCATGAATCTTGTAATATTCTCCATACTTTTCAAATTCTTCTTTCATATCATTTCTCATATCTTTGTCAAATATATAGAAATCCATTGGATTATCACACCCTTCATTTGCCAAAAAATATCCAAAAGATTTCTTCGGATATTTTTGTTTTATTTTATCCACAAACTTCTCATAAAAATTTTTTTCATTATAACACTATCTCTCATTGACTTTTCTCCTTTATTATTTTCTCAACATTACATGCCCATATATATAGCAAAAAACTTATAATTCCCATTACCATTGATACAAAAAAGAAATTATTCTTATATCCACCAATACTCCCAATAATAATACCACCCACTATTGATCCCATTCTAGTTGTATTGGTAAAAAGGGTAGTAGATATACCACAATTCTGAGGAATCATTTTCTGAAAGAAACTAATGCCTATTCCCTTATACACCGCATTAAATATTGCTTTAAAAACAAAAATCAGCATTATCATATACATACTATTAACTTCTTTTAATAATAAAAAGAAAATGATTCCACTACTGATTCCATAGAAGATAATATATTCGATCCTAATCTTCTTAAATGCCAGATATGCCAAAAATAACATACATGGTATTTCCATCAAAGAAGATAAGGCCGTTAAGAAACCAACATATTTATTGCTATATCCTAAAATCTTTGTTATATACAATGGTAAATTTGTATTTGCTATTACGTTCATAGCTTCTAAAAGCGTAAATACCAAAAAATTTATTAATATGTATAAATTAGATTTTTGTTCATATATATCTTCCTTGTGCGTTAATTCAGCTTTTATATCTTCGGTCAAAGTGCTAAAATTGAATTGCAAAATAAGAAAAGCAATTATATAACTTACAATCGCACTTCCAATTATCCCTTTATATTTAGGAATTTTAATCAACATAGATGCTAACATAGGACTGAAAACCCATGCGAAAGATACAATTGTTCTGAGAACAGTAATATAAGGTTCTGTATCGTTAACCTCCTTTCTTAAAATATCCTTAGCATAAGCAAATATTTGAGCAGTTATCATAGTCGAAACACCTATAAATACCGATGATGAAATTAACAAAAAAAAGAATTCATCTATAAATAAATAACAAATGTATCCTAATATAGCATTACACAATGCCATACTCAGAATTTTCTTCCGTTGTCTAAACCTATCAGATACCATTGAAAACAAAGTGCTAAAGAAAATTCCTGCAATTGAATTTAATGACACAAAAATTCCAATCTGGTTCGATGTAGCATTTTTTATTTCCTGCAAGAAAACAGATTGATAAGGTTGAATCAAAGCTGATGCTGTCGCACAAAAAAACACAAAAAAATTAACTTACCATATCCTTCTACTTTAAAATTTACTTTTTTATTCATTCAACACCTCTTTCCAAATTGTACATACAAAAATGTCCATGTATCAACAACTATTTTTGTATCTGAAATCGGTCATGTTGAATTATAATATATTTTTGTATAAATTACTTTCAATTTCGTATATTAAAATATAAATATATTCCGGAAAGAAATAAAATCCAAATAAAATCTAATATCAAAAAAAGACGATGAATTCACCCATCGCCTTTTCAATCAACACAATTAATTTTTTTAAACCAAACAAGTCCGTCCATCCTTCTGTCTGCTACGGTTTGATATCTGCCAGGTTTGTAACGCCCAAAACCTCAAGACGTTTTTCGGTTACTTTGATTTTGTGATCTGGAGCGTGTCTTAAAATTCATTCCTGCCATCTAAATCTCCCGCAAACTGTGACGCACAGTTGACAGAAAGCAATTTTAAGACACGCTCTAACACTTTATTTTCCTCTTTGTTAGCTGCCTTGATTGTGTATAAATCTGCTAAAACTTCTAACAGCATGTCTCTTTTTCCTTCAACTGCCACATCCTGTTTTCCCTCCATTATTCCAATCTCCTTTTCATAACCCCCTGCACCCTTAATGATCATCCAAGCAAGCAATTTGCGCTTGTAGCAGGTCTTTTACAACTTCTCCCGCCAAAATCAACCCTGCCGCCGAAGGTACAAAGGACAAACTGCCCGGTGTCCCTTTGTCTCTGCTGCTGACAGGCTGTTCTTTGGAATATACGACTTTTAATTTTTCTATCCCGCGTTTTTTCAGCTCTTTTCGCATCACTTTTGCCAGTGGGCACACAGATGTCTCATAGATGTCGGCTACCTGAAACGCCGTCGGATCCGTCTTGTTTCCGGCTCCCATCGCACTGATCACCGGCGTACCTGCCGCCTGTGCCTGTTCAATCAACATCAGCTTTCCGGTTACCGTATCAATCGCATCAACGACATAATCGTATTGTGTAAAATCAAATTGATCTGCAGTTTCCGGCAGATAAAATAATTTCCATGCATGAACTTCTGCCTTTGGGTTAATATCCAAAATGCGTGCTTTTGCCACATCGACTTTATATTTTCCCAACGTACTATGCAGTGCAAAAATCTGCCGGTTCAGATTTGTCATGTCTACCTTATCATGATCAATGATGTCGAGCATACCAACCCCGCTGCGTGCCAGCGCCTCCACTACATAACCTCCGACGCCGCCAACTCCAAATACTGCTACATGCGCATGCGCCAGACGTTCCATGCCTTCGGCTCCTACTAATAATTCCATTCTTGCAAACTGATCACACATTGTTCCGCTCTCCTGTTTTTGTTCTTCGATTTCTTTTTATCTTTCGTGCCGGCGTATATCTCAGACTCAGACAAACAGATACATTTTTAACTTCGGCTTTCAGTCCAGTGACAGATTAAGATAGCCATTTCCATTATGTGAAAAAGTCCGTAGCTCATCCCGATCAGACGGTCTGTGCTGTCCGCTGTCTGACCTGTTACAATCATTTTGTCACAGGTTCCGGCTACATGCGGCGTCAGCAGTTCCATACATTCTTCCTCACACAACGTTGTTTCCGTAACAATCACAGTCTGATTTTCGATAAAATACAAAAGCAGCTCTTCTCTGCCTGCCATACGCAGGATATACGCCCCGCCTCCGCTGCTGCCATGCTGCCGCAACGCAAATGCTACATGCGGCAGCGGCCAGGTTACATACCCGTTGCGCCTAAAACGTGTATCTCGTATTGTTAAGTACTCTGCCGGCGATGCCGGTATCCATTCCCATTCTTCTGCCTGTGCGGCTCTGAGATCATACTGCGGCAGTTCCATCGTACTTTTTTTTATATAAAAATCAGAAGTAAATCCAAGCGGCTCATAAAATCCTCCGATCAGCCCTGCCTCTGCAGGTTCTGCGATCAATGGCGCATGATACAGCTCATGTGCACGACGAAGCAGTCCTGCCCCAACGCCTCGTCCGCGAAACTGAGGCAGGACAGCCAGTGCATAGACATAGCGTACCGGCTGCCATGCATCGTCCGTATCCGGCCGTTCCATCCAAATCTTTCCGGGGAGAAAAAAGGATGCTCCGATCAGCACCCCTTTTTCTTCTTCCAGCAACACATGTTCATTTTCATACATAGCTTCAAAAAAATCATGAATATATGCGTCTTCATCCGCAAAACACGCTTTCCACAGCTTTTTTAACTGCGGAATTTTCGTTCGATCTCCATATTGCATCATAAATGAAACCTCGCCTCGAATTTTTCTACAAGAAGCTCCGGCTGATAAGACAGTTTTGCTTTGCGCAGGCCCTCATCCCCCGTATCTTCTTCCCGATTTACATATGCATAGTCCTGACAATTATGCAGTACAAACTGCTGGTTGATCATCGGATAGGCTCCCTGCACACTGGCAAGCGCTTTTTCGATATGCACCACATAAGTATTGGAATTTAATGGCTCTCCGATGGAAAATGCCACCAATCTCCCGCCTTTATACAACATTCCGCCGTCCAGCACAAGCTCTGCCAGATTACGCAGCGCAATACGGTTAATATGCAGCTCGTTTTCCATTTCATCATTCCAGTTTTCAGACTCGGCTTCTTTCCAGTCGTCCAGAAGTCGCATGCATTCTCCCGCATCCTCCGGCATCATTTCACGGTACATCCAGTTATGATCGTCTTTAAAGCGCGCAATATGGTTGCGCTTGCCATGCAGCTTTCTTCCGGACAGTGTAGACAGTTTTTCCGTAGTATATACGTAGTCATAATCATCTCTGTTCGTTTCTACCGCATACTGCCCCGGATAATGCTGCTCCAGCCAGTTTAAATCGCTCTGCAGCAGCGTTCCCAGCACAAGTTCCTGCCGGTTTTCCTGCGCCATCGCAAGCATTGCATCCAGTGCGCCTTTCCGGTTGCCGTTTCCAATCGGTATCGTATAATAATACGAATCCTCATGCTGAAACTGAAAAATCAGACATTCCTGCTCTTTTGCCATCTTTACGCCGTAAATATCGCTCCACAAAAAATTATTTGCAAACGAATATTCGCAGGCCTGTCTGTCGTCTTCCAACAACCGCTGTGTTACCCATTCCCGGTCACGTAACGACAGACTTTTAAATTCTATCATAAAATATCTCCCTTAACCGCACAATATTTTCCATACTTATCCGCATAGAATCATTATCTGCAAGAAGTGCTGATCGCCTCAATTGCCACGGCGCCGCCCCGTACGATTTCAATATTGTGGAATTTTGCATTTAATAACTCAATCAATTCATTATTTCTTCTCTCTGTCAGTTTGCATTCCAGCATCACGCTGTCTTCTCCGATATCCGCTACATCCACGCTGAATACCTGCGCGATACGAAATACTTCGTCGATCTGTACGGAATTTACGTCTTTTACTTTTGCAAATAAAATCTCTTTCATATGAATCGGCACATTTGTCAAATCAATTACTTTAATGACTTCTACCATACGATTTAACTGCTTTTTGATCTGCTCAAATGTAATATCATCGCTCATAACGCAAATCGTCATGCGGGAAACCGTCTCATCCTCCGTCGTACCAACCGTAAGACTCTGCAGGTTATACGATTTTCCGGAAAAAAGCCCCGATACTTTCGCCAGCACGCCGACCTGATTTTCCACATACAAAGCGATCCATCTGTTTTTCATCTTTTTCCCTCCCGCTTATTTCAAAATCATTTCACTCATCGGATTTCCGCCTTTTACCATCGGCAGTACCAGTTCATCCGTTGCAATGAAAAATTCAATTAACGTTGGCGCATCGTCCCTGCGTTTTGCCTGTTCAAATGCATCCTGTATCTGCGATTCTTCCGTTACCCGAATGCCATGTGCGCCATAGCACTCCGCAAATTTTACAAAATCCGGCACATATGGCGGACATGCTTCATTCGGCCCCTTACATGTATCCGGACATCCTTTTCTTTTGCGCAGGCAGGTCGCCGCATAACGTTTGCCATAAAACAGCTGCTGCATCTGGCGCACCATACCAAGATAGTAATTGTTAAGCAGGCAGATCGTAATCGGCGCATCCTGCGTTATGGCAGTGGCCAGCTCCTGCATGTTCATCTGAAACCCACCGTCTCCGGTAATACAGATTACATTCTGATAAGGCTTTGCTATCTTTGCACCGATTGCCGCAGGAAGGCCAAAGCCCATAGAACCCAGTCCGCCGGACGTAATCAGTTTTTTTCTGCCGCCGATCTCCAGATACTGCGTCGCCCACATCTGATGCTGTCCAACGTCCGTAACGATAATTGCTTCTTTGTAATTACGGTTAATCGCTTCCATAATCATCTGCGGAGTCATTCCACGGTCTTTGCGCATTTCCAGTGGATTTTCAGCATCCCAGCCTTTCATTTTTTCCACCCATTTTTCCGTATCCTGCTTCTCCGCCCACTCACAAAGCTTTTCCAGCGCCAGCTTTGCATCTGCCACAATCGGAACATCTACGACTACATTTCTGGAAATCGCAGCCGTATCAATGTCAATATGAATAATTTTTGCATTTGGCGCAAATTCATTCAAATCTCCTGTAATCCGGTCGTTAAACCGTGTCCCGATGGAAAACAGCACATCACATTTACTGACCGCAATGTTGCAGGCATATTTTCCGTGCATTCCGGAATTGCCCAGATACAGCGGATGATTTGCCGGCAACGCGCCTTTTCCCATAATCGTTGTCACAACCGGAATCTGCGTACGTTCCGCAAATTTTTGCAGCTGCTCGTTGGCGCCGCTGACAAAAATACCACCCCCTGCCAGTATAAGCGGCCGTTTTGCTGCTTTTAACAGGCGATATGCCTTTTTCAGCTGACCGATATGCACGCTTTCATTTGGTTTATAACCACGAATATGCACTTCGGACGGATATTCGCTGTCCCCGGTACGAACCTGTATATCTTTCGGTATATCCACAAGCACCGGACCCGGTTTTCCGGTTCTTGCTATATGAAATGCCATTTTCAAAATTCTGCCCAGATCTTTACGGTCGCGTACGGTCACGCCGTATTTTGTCACGGACTGCGTCATACCAACGATGTCCACTTCCTGAAACGCATCATTACCGATCAGTCCAAGCGGCACCTGCCCGGTTATGCACACAAGCGGAATGCTGTCATAATGCGCATCTGCCAGACCGGTAATAATATTGGTAGCTCCCGGTCCGCTTGTAACGAGACAGACGCCGACTTTTCCGGATGCTTTCGCATACCCTTCCGCTTCGAAGATCAATCCCTGTTCATGTCTTGGCAAAACGACCCGGATATCCTCCTGCTTATATAATTCATCAAAGATATCCGTAACCATTCCGCCCGGATATCCAAATATTGTGTCCACGCCTTCTTCCCGCAACGCTTTCACAAATAATTTTCTACCTGTTATATCCATGGTTCCTCCCCTTTGCTTTATATTTGCGAAAATAATAAATAAGATCAAAATACGTCTGCTCTTCACTTTCAGCTATCAGCTCCCACTCCGGCAGGTGATCCAGATTGGGCGCATATGCATCCGCAGCATATGCAAACTCAATCTTTGTCACATATGCTGTGCTGCATTCATCTAACAACTGGCTGTAAACGCTCCCGCCGCCTATGACATATACCTCGTCCGTCGGATATGGTTCCAGCCTCCGATGCAGTTCATCCATGGAATGAACGACGACAGCGTTTCCTGCCTCATAATGCCTGTCATGCGTCAGTACCAGATTGACACGGTTTGCCAGGATACCGTTAGGAAGGCTTTCTCTTGTCTTTCTGCCCATAACCACAACTTTTCCTTCTGTCAGTTCGCGAAACAGACGCAGGTCGTCCGGAATCCGCACCAGCAGCTGATTGTTACGGCCAATTCCCCAGTTTTCATCTGCAGAAACGATTAAATTCATAAAAAAGCCCCCTTTCTTATCTTCCGATCATACGCACAGGCGTCTTTGCTTACACATCTGCGTCGTCTATCGCTTTTCCGATATCATGCCGCATATATTTATTCTCAAATCTTACCCAGCTGACCGCTTCGTATGCTTTTTGCCGCGCCTGTTTCAGATCTTCTCCTTTTGCCGTAATCCCAAGCACCCGACCGCCATTTGTCACGATTTTGCCGTCTTTTTCCGCCGTACCCGCATGAAAACAATAATAATCTTCCCGTTTGTCAAACGCATCCAGCCCTTCGATCGGATAGCCTTTTGATAGCCGATCGGATAGCCGTCGGACGCCAGCACGACGCAGACAGCAGCCTGATCTTCAAACTCCAGCCGAATTTCATCCAGTCTGCCTTCCACACAGGCTTCCATAACCTCAATCATATCATTTTCATCCGAGGGAGCACAACCTGCGCCTCCGGATCGCCGAAACGTGCATTATACTCCAGCACTTTCGGTCCGTCTTTGGTCAGCATCAGTCCAAAGAAAATAACGCCGGTAAACGGTCTTCCTTCTGCTGCCATGGCGTCTACCGTCGGCTGATAAATATACTTCTGACAAAACGCGTCCACATCATCCGTGTAAAACGGACTCGGTGAAAACGTTCCCATACCTCCGGTATTCAGACCCTGGTCGCCGTCTTTTGCGCGCTTGTGATCCTGTGCCGAACTCATAATCCGAATCGTTTTTCCGTCGGCAAACGACAGTACGGACACTTCCCGCCCCGTCATAAACTGTTCCACAACCATCCGGGTACCGGCATCGCCGAACTTTTATCTTCCATAATCGTTTTCACGCCTTTTTCCGCTTCTTCTAACGTGTTGCAAATCAAAACACCTTTGCCGAGCGCCAGTCCGTCCGCTTTTAACACAATCGGCATTTCAGCGGTTTTTAAATATGCAAGCGCCGCAGCCGGATCATCAAATGTCTCATAAGCGGCTGTCGGAATGTTGTATTTTTCATCAGGTCTTTGGAGAATGCCTTGGAACCTTCTAAGATCGCAGCATTTTTGCGCGGCCCAAACACCTTGAGTCCCCGTTCCTCAAATACGTCTACAATGCCTCCGACCAGCGGATCATCCATACCGACAATCGTAAAGTCTATCGCATACTCTACTGCAAAATCCGCCAGCCTGTCAAACTCCATCGCCGAAATCGGAACGCATTCTGCGATCTGTCCAATGCCTGCATTTCCCGGTGCACAGTAAATTTTATCTACTTTTGAGCTTTTGGCCGCGCTGGCCGCAATCGCATGTTCACGTCCGCCGCTTCCTATGATCAAAACATTCATATTCAAGTCTCCTTATACTGATTTCAATTTGATTTATTGTTGCATCACAACTCTGCCATTCGAAACGGATACCCTGCCGTTCGCAATCAAGTTTACCGCTTCCGGTAAAATCTTCCACTCCGCTTCTTCCATTACACGTCTTTGCAGCTGCTGCGGCGTATCGTCCTGTTTTACTTCCACTGCCTTCTGCAAAATAATCGGTCCGGTATCCGTGCCTTCATCTACAAAATGCACCGTCGCTCCGGTCACCTTTACCCCTCTTGCAAGTACGCTTTCATGCACTTTCAGTCCATAATATCCCGCACCGCAAAAGAAGGAATCAGTGACGGATGAATGTTAATCATCCGGTTTTTATATTTTGTATCAGCAATGCCGGTAAAATCACAAGATAACCGGCCAGTACGACCAGATCAATCCGTTCTTCTTCCAGTGTGCTTATAAGCGCTTCTGCAAACGCATCTGCGTCCGCATAATCTTTTGGCGCAATACAGCACTGTTTGATCCCATGCTTGCGCGCACGTTCCAGTGCATAGGCATCCTTTTTATTGCTGACTACAAGCGCAATCCGTGCATTTTGAATTTTGTTTTCATGAACCGCGTCAATCAGCGCCTGCAGATTTGTCCCGCCGCCGGATACGAACACTGCCAGTCTTAACATAATGTCACTCCTTTTTCTCCTTCGTCCGCAACGCCGATTATATACGCTTCCACACCTGCCAGTCCGGCTGCTTCTATCGTCCGTTCCGCCTGCGAGGCACCTACGCCCAGCACCATACCGATTCCCATATTAAACGTATTGTACATCATCTGTTCTTCCACATTTCCTTTTTCCGCAAGCAGACGGAAAATCTCCGGTACCGGATAGCTGTCTTTTCGGATTACGGCACAGATCCCGTCCGGCAGCATACGCGGCACATTTCATAAAATCCGCCGCCGGTAATATGACTGCAGGCTTTGAGCACAACCCCGGCTTCTTTTATTTCCGCAGCGTCCGCACATAGATACGTGTCGGTGTCAGCAGTTCTTCTCCAATCGTTTTGCCCAGCTGCGGAACATACGTATCCAGTACTTTTTTATTATCTGCATTTTTTCCTGATTTAAATCAAAAATTTTGCGGACAAGTGAAAAACCGTTGGAATGTACGCCTGAAGATGCCAGTCCGATCAGCACATCCCCTTTGGTTAAATCTTGCCCGTAATAATATCTTTCTCATCTACGACACCTACCGCAAATCCGGCAAGGTCATATTCATCCGGCGGATAAAATCCCGGCATTTCCGCCGTTTCCCCGCCGATTAGCGCGGCATTTGACTGTCTGCATCCTTCTGCCACGCCGCTCACAATTGCTTCTATTTTATCCGGATAATTTTTTCCACATGCAATATAATCCAGGAAAAATAACGGCTCACCACCTGCACATGCAATATCGTTGACACACATTGCCACACAGTCAATACCAACCGTATCATGCCTGTCCGTTAAAAAAGCCAGTTTTAATTTCGTACCGACACCATCCGTACCGGAGACGAGCGTAGGCTTTTCCATCTGTTTAAACGCCTCCATGGAAAAGCCCCGGAAAAACCTCCCAGATTCGTCAATACCTCCGGCCTCATCGTACTTTGTACGTGTTTTTCATTAACTCTACGGACTTGTAACCCGCTTCAATATCAACTCCAGCATTTTGTAATCCATGTTTTTCCTCCTGTTTTTGTATGTGTATCGCGTGTCCGGTTCCAGATTGGACATTCCAATAGTCATAATGCCACAACTTTTAAAAAATTTCAATATCTCTCTGCCTCTTGTGCCGTCTTTTTCAAATACCGGATAACTTCCACCGGATATTTCCCCACAGCAGTCTCATTTGTAACCATAACAGCCGATGCCCCATCCACAACGGCATGAAAGATGTCGGACACTTCCGCCCGTGTCGGATACGGATGGTGTATCATAGATGCAAGCAGCTGCGTCACAACTAAAAACGGCCGTCCTTCCTTTCTGCATATTTCAGACAGTGTTTCTGTGCGGCAGGAAGTTCCCACAAAGGCATATCATTCCCAAGATCGCCTCGTGCAATTACAACCATATCCGCATGCGGTATAATATCCCGAATATGCTCCATCCCTTCGCGGTTTTCTATTTTTGCAAAAATACGGATATGCTCCATTCCATATTCCGACAGCACGTTTTTTACTTCCGACAGCTGCATTCCGGTTGTCACAAAAGGCTGCATCAGAGCTGTTACGCCATAACTTTTTGCCAGTCGGAGATTTTCTCTGTCCTGCACTGTCATAACGGGCCTGAGATCCGTTTATCCACAATTTTCAGACTTTTCTGCTGTGCAGCACACCGCCCTGCAGCACACGGGCCCGTATCTGAGGCTTTATCGCCGTAATCATAAGCTCCAGCTTTCCATCGTCCAAAAGAACGCGGTCTCCCGTTTCCAACGCCGACAGTACCTGATGCTCAGCAGGAATCACACCCGCCTGCGGCTGTGTCTCCTGCTGCCCTGCAAACACAACCTCTTCCGATTCTTTTAGCTGCAGCGGCGCGCTCAATGCTCCGATGCGCACTTCCGGCCCCTGCATATCAATCAAAAGCTCCGGCCGAACGCCGGCACGCTGCGCGGCCAGCTGAAAATTCCGTATAAATCTTCGCTTTCGTTCAGACTCGTATGAGACAGATTCAGCCGCATACCGTCATCCCTTCCAAAAACATCTTTTCCAACAAATCCGCCTGCGCACAGGCCGGCCCTAACGTACCAAAAATCTCTGTCATCACATACCCCATTTTCAACATGCTACGGAGCATAATTCATACACATCCGGACTGATTTTACAAATATGTTATTTACATCACTTTTCATAAGATAACAAGCAACAATTTCTAAAACTTCCATCTGCCATTTGGTCCAATATAGTAAACTCAGATGCAAAAAAGAATATATGATACATCACCAGCCATTTTATCTACTATAAAAATGAATAATTGACATTACCTATGAACCAATGTCATTACTTAACGGATTTCCGAACGACTCTGCGCCTGTCGGAGTGGTTTTGCCGGCCGGAACATCCTCTGAGCGGACCGGGCAACACTGCGGTGAACTAATCGCTAACGAAGACTAAGACGCTCAGCAAAGGCTTCGCGCCTAAGTCTTTGTAAGCGCTGGATTTCACCTCCGTTAAAAACGCCCCTTTGACGTCCTTTCAGAGGATGTTCCGGCCGGCAAAACCACTCCGACAGGCGCATGGTCTGACTATGATAACTTAAGCAAATGACATTGCCTATGAACAGTAGTCGAAATCACAATAAATTGTAAAAAATAGTTGATTTTGCTGTATTTGAATTATACTATAACAGTTTATAGATTAAGACTCTTAATTATTTCATAGTTATCTGCATTATTTAAAGGAAGTTTTTTCAACGCGCTGTTGTCATTTGCCATAAAATATACTATACTAATGCCTATAAGGGTTACTTTTTAAATAGCCGAAGGAGAACCTATGTCAAGCAAAAGAAAAAGAACAATAATATGTATCATAATTATTCTTTTAATGCAATACCTATTATTACGTCATTGTTAACAATAGTGATATAAAAGCAATTTTATTAGGAATTGTTTCTTCAATTATTGCATCCTCTATTTTCTATATTTTTTCTGAAGTTGTATTTGAAAATAAAGTCGAAGAAATAGAAATCCTTAAACAAATGATAACTGTTCTTGAAGAAATACAAACAAAGGAATTCTTGCGATTAAAGGAAGATCCGAATTAGCAAGTGACTTCTGGATAGATTTTGCTGAAAATAACGAATGAAAAGTGGATTATATCAGGTAGAACATTGAACAGATGGCTTGAGAATGATATTAAGGAGAAATTCAAAAGAAATATTATCCGAATTCTTAAGGGAAAAGGAGAAATAACCTTTATTATTTATAAAAACCTTGAAGGAGAAGAAAACAAAGAAAAAGAACTGCTTCGTGATTTTTATATAATGAAATATTCTGTTTGTGTAAAAAAACAGAAGAACAAATATGTAAAAAAACAAGATATGAATCTATCTATTTGGAAGTAGATAAATTACCATATCTATAACGCCAATGAAAATGAAATTATAGTCGCCCCATATTTACACATATGAAAATAGCAATAATATAAGTTTGTATTGAAACGTTCCCATAGACATGGGCAGAATATTCCAGAGATTTCCAGCATGTAATGAGAAACGCAGACAATAACATGTGGTTATATGAGTATTTGGAGGAAAGGAATAAGTAAAAAATGATAACATTATACAATCAATATAGTGTTTCGAATAATTATGTGGAAGTGATTGGAATTATGAAAAAACAACGAAATATATATTTTAAAATAGATGTGAATATATAGAAGCAGGTTACTTATCCATATTTAAAAGATACAACTGACATGAGGAAAAAAAACAAGTAATAGAATGCCATCAAGCTATGGTGCATGATGAAGTGTGGTTTTGTGCATCTTCTCAGATATCGCATATTCGTTCTTTAACTGCAGAAGAAATTACGACATTTTTCTGTATATAATAATCATAATCACCTCCAAAATAAAACCAATATCTAGTTTCAATGATGGGAATTGGTGATTTATACTTTACAATAAATAACGTTGAAAAAGTATTGAAAAAGATTAATAATAAAAATAAAAAATATATCTTTTCAATATCCTCATGTTGCTGGACTCAAACTAGTTGAAAAAAAGTAGAAATTCTGAACACTGTGATCCAATTTCGAACTATTCAAATTACCTACATTACTCATCATTTACAGAAAATACAAAATATTATACAATACTATAAATTATTACTTATAATGCAGATTCCATAATCCAAATGATCTATCATTCAACTATACCGTATTTTAAAATAAACTATATTTTAATAGAGGGAATTAATGATTCTGATGAGGATTCCTGACATTATTACAAAATTCAAGGATGTAAAAGATAAAATAACGTAAGATTTCAAAAATTAATCCTACACGCGCTAGCATAAAAAATGGTTTGACGGTTCATCTATAGATAGAATGGAAGAATTCGAGAAACTGTTATCCAGGGCAGGATATAAACAATACTTATTTATTCATGCAATGATGATAACATGAATGTGGTCAATTAGTAACCGAAAAGTTAATACAATAACTTCCGTAATATACAATGATTATACAAACATAATTACGGTTTATTTAACTGTTTAGAATTAAATTTATTTGGTATCCCAATACATCCGTGCCTTCCGCAGCAATTAGCACTTCTGTTTCCTTACAAGCACAGATCCTTACGGAACCAACATAGCTTGGATTGGGGGTATATCCAACTCCTTTCTCCTTGAAGCTTTCTCTAATCCAAACTACAAATTTAGTGACATTTTTGTCTTGTAATTTCCTATATATGTTGTAAAATCAATACTTTTGCGAAATTCCCAAGATTTTGAGCTTTCTATTTTTAAAAACGCACATTTTCCATTTCACGCAGTATACTATACAAATCCACATACGGAGGTCTTTTTATGAGCTTAAAAAGACACTTTCTTCCACTTCTGTCGATCGCTGCACTGACACTGTTTTCTGCTTGTCGGATGCAGCCAACAAGACACCATCCAAAAAACGGATTCTCAAAAATCCAATTCTCAAAATTCTTCCAATGAATCACCTTCCGAACCGACACTTACCAAAATCACACTGAACGAAGTCGCCCATTCTATCTTTTATGCACCTATGTACGCTGCCATAGAAACGGATACTTTAATCAGGAAGGCATTGACCTGCAGCTGGTTACCGGATTCGGTGCGGATAAAGTTATGGCCGCTGTTTTATCCGGCGAAGCAGATATCGGATTTATGGGACCGGAAACGACCGTCTATACTTATAATGAAGGTTCGGCGGATG
Source organism: Eubacterium plexicaudatum ASF492 (assembly GCF_000364225.2). Classification (GTDB taxonomy): domain Bacteria; phylum Bacillota; class Clostridia; order Lachnospirales; family Lachnospiraceae; genus Eubacterium_J; species Eubacterium_J plexicaudatum. Next base: position 1,304 of record NZ_AQFT02000001.1, on the reverse strand, counting down.
CCGTTGTGAACTTTGCACAGCTGACACAGCGCGCAGGCAATTTTATTGTCGCACGAGAAAAGACGGATGACTTTAAGCTGAGCGACTTAAAAGGAGCCGATGTGCTTGGTGGCCGGGCCGGCGGTATGCCGAAATGGTGTTTGAATACGTATTAAAGAAAAACGATATCCGCCCATCCGACGTGAACATCGACCAAAGCATTGATTTTGGCTCTACCGCAGCTGCCTTTTCCGGCGGCAAAGGCGCCTATACGGTGGAATTTGAACCTTCTGCTACCGCACTGGAACAAGAGGGCGCCGGATATGTCGTAAGCTCTGTCGGCGTAGAATCCGGATATGTCCCTTATACCGCTTTCAGCGCAAAGCAAAGCTATCTGGACAGTCACAAAGACCTGATCCAGGCTTTTACAAATGCACTGCAAAAAGGCATGGACTATGTAACCACACACCGCCGAAGAAATCGCTGCCGCGATTAAAAATCAGTTTTCCGAAACGGATGCGGATACGCTTACCATGATCGTAGAACGTTATCATGAACAGGATACGTGGAAAAATGACCTCCTGTTTTCTAAGGACAGCTTTGACCTGCTCTTAACCATACTGGAAGACGCCGAAGTCATTACAAAACGTCCGCCTTATGAGGCGCTTGTTACGACAGAGTTTGCACAAAAAGCAAAAGTTTCTCCAAAATCCTGAACAATGTTTGCCACATTTTTATCATTTGTGTTACAATGGTAATAGAATGATAGAAAGGAGGCTGCACTCATGCAAAAGCTGAAACTGTTATTTGTCCGGCTGCTGCTGACCGTCCTGCTGTCCTGTTCCATGATTTCAGGCATGCCGCTGCAGTACACGGACTCGGCCCTTCCAACGGTTACGGTCCGGGCAGATACCAGCTACAACAAGGCAACGATCAAAAAGTACAAAAAAGCTGACCCAATGCGGTTACGACTGTGGTACGCCTGACGGTGTACAGGGACGCAAGACGACAAAAGCGATCAAACGGTACCAGAAAGACTACGATCTGAAAGTAACCGGTACGGTAAACGCTTCCCTGCTCAAATCCCTGCATATAAAAGGGGTAAAAAGACAGGCGCAGTCTGTCAGCCAAAATAATTCCGATACTGCTTCGGACACAAAGGAACTGACGGTATACATTACGGATACCGGCAGTAAATACCATCGTGACGGATGCAGATATCTCAGCGTTCCAAGCATGCAATCGCATTATCAAATGCACAGTCCGCAGGATACGATGCATGTTCTGTCTGCAGGCCATAATACCGCAGCACTGTCCGTACATGT